>NZ_PGGM01000009.1 GCF_003010965.1 Phyllobacterium sophorae | reverse complement strand
CAAACAAACCCAACCTTCCGGTCAGGCACAAAAGCCTTCCGGTTTACACAAAACCGGAAAAACCGAAAAGAATGTCACTTCCGCAACAATCCCTAAAGCTCTCAAAGACCGCCTGCCTCAGCATTCCCGCCTAGCAAACCTTAGGGCGCATTCAGCAACCGCCAGCGGCGCCCCGCCCTCGTTGTGCCGGTATATAGACCCCACCCAACAAAACTGTCAACACACCTTTTTCAATTTTTCCAAACTTTTCCATCTCAACAACATACCCTGGGGATAAGTCTTTCGGATTAGGGCCTTGAGCACCCATTTTACAGGCCTTCGATGCGGCCGGCGATTTGCCGGCGAAAAAGAAAATCAGGCCGCCGCACCAAACCCCGTGAGGAATGAGGTGAGATTGTCACCAAGCTCATCGCAGAGGTAGCCGCCCTCCTGGACGATCACCGTCGGCAGGCGGAGTTTCGCGATCGCCTCGGCGATGCGTGCAAAGCCCGGTGTGGAAACACACAGCCCGCCGAACGGATCGCCTGCGAAAGCGTCGAGACCGAGGGCAACAACCAGCGCCTCCGGCGCAAAAGCCTCAATGCGCTTGCTGGCAGCGGCGACCGCTTCCAGAAAAACGTCGTCACCGGACTTGTGCTGGAGCGGCAGGTTACAATTGTAGCCGAGGCCAGCGCCCTCGCCGCGCTCGTTGGCATAGCCCCAGAAGAAGGGATAGAAATTGACTGGATCCGCATGGACCGAAAGGGTCAGTACATCGCGACGCGCGTAGAAAATGCCCTGCGTCCCATTGCCGTGATGCAGATCGACATCCAGAATTGCAACGCGTGCAGCCTTTGTGCGCAATCTTTGTGCTGCGACCGCCGAATTGTTGATGAAGCAAAAGCCGCCCGCGACATCGGCGAATGCATGATGGCCGGGCGGGCGGCACAAAGCATATGCCGCAGGTGCACCCGACATCACCGATTCTGCAGCCCCCACCGCGCTCCAGGCACTCCAGCAGGCGCTTTCCCAGGTCTGCGCCGAAATCGGGCAGGACGTATCAGCCATGTGGTAGCCGGCCTGCCCCACGGCAGAAGCCGGATAGCTTCCCGCGCGCGTGAACGGGTGAATATTGGGAACCACCTCCGCGGATGCGCCAGGAAGGAGCTGCCAGCGCTGGTGGATATTCTGCAGGAATTCCAGGTATTCCGGACTATGCACCGCTGCAATCGGACCGGGCCCATAATTGTCCGGGCGATGAACGGTACTGCCCGCAGCACGCGCACCGGCGAGCAACCGCTCCGTGCGTTCCGGCTTTTCCGGATTGGGCTTTGGCGCCCCGCTCGAAAGGAAGCCCTTCGGATCGTGGTGTTTCTGCTCTTGCGCGTAAAAAGTTTTCATGAGCACTCCTGTTCGACACGGCTTTCCGCAGATAGCCGCCAGCGATGCACCGGGCCCGCCATACCATCAGTATTCATGCATTCCGCAAACGCAGTGTCAAAAAAACACAATCCGGCACTCACAAACGCAAGCGGCCCCGTCTTTGTGGGACGGGGCCGCTTGGTTCAAAGAGACAGCTATCTATGCCTTGTTCTTGTTGTAGACGTCGAAGATGACGGCCGCGAGGAGGACAAGGCCCTTGATCACCTGCTGCCAGTCAATATTGACGCCCATGATCGACATGCCGTTATTCATGACGCCCATGATGAAGGCACCGATCACCGCACCCATCACCTGGCCGACGCCGCCCATTGCCGACGCGCCGCCGATGAACACGGCCGCGATCACGTCGAGTTCGAAGCCGAGGCCCGCCTTCGGTGTCGCGGTGTTCAGGCGTGCTGCGAAGATCAGACCGGCGAGCGCCGCAAGAACACCCATGTTGACGAAGGTCAGGAAGGTCAGCCGTTCGGTCTTGATACCGGAAAGCTTCGCTGCCTTCTCATTGCCGCCCATCGCGTAGATGCGGCGGCCGACCGTCATGCGCTTGGTGACGAAGACGAACAGCGCAATCAGGATCGACATGACGATCAGGACATTCGGCAGCCCCTTATAGGAGGACAGCAGATAGGTGAGGAACAGCACGATACCGGCGATGATCAGGTTCTTGGCGACAAAGAGTGCAAAGGGTTCGCCCTCATAACCATGCTTCTCGCGCTTGGCCCGGCCGCGCACACTGAAATAGATCATCAGCGCCACGAGGATGATGCCGACGAGCATCGAGGTGATATTGAAGCCGGGATAGGCGAAAAAGTCGGGAATGAAGCCGGAACTCAGCAACTGGAATTGCGGCGGGAATGGACCGACGGACTGGCCACCCAGCAGCCACAGCGCCAGCCCGCGGAACACGAGCATGCCGGCCAGGGTGACGATGAACGAAGGTATCTTGTGATAGGCAACCCAGTAGCCTTGAGCCGCGCCAATGGCGCCGCCCATGACGAGGCAAAGAATCGTCGCCGGAATGTAGTGGATTTGCCATCGCACCATCATGACGGCGGCAAGCCCACCGATGAATCCGGACACCGAGCCAACCGAAAGGTCAATGTGCCCAGCCACAATCACCAGCAGCATGCCGAGAGCCATGATGATGATGTAGCTGTTCTGCAATACCAGATTGGTCAGGTTGACCGGCCTGAACAACACACCGTTGGTGGTGAACTGGAAGAAGAGCATGATCAGAATGAGTGCCAGCACCAGACCGTATTCGCGGTAGTTGCCTTTCAGCGCGGATCCGTCCGTCTTGAAGTCTTTTTTCCCTTGGGTTGCTGCGGTTTCAATAGTCATGATGCTTTCCCTTCAGCACGGATAATGGCGCGCATGATTTTTTCCTGGCTGGCTTCGCTGGCCGGCATTTCGCCGACAAGCCTGCCCTGGTTCATCACATAGATCCGGTCGCAGACGCCGAGCAGCTCTGGCATTTCCGACGAGATCATCAGCACGCTTTTGCCTTCGCTTACCAGTTGGTTGATGATCGTATAGATTTCGTATTTTGCGCCGACGTCGATGCCGCGTGTCGGCTCGTCAAGAATCAGCAGATCCGGATTGGCAAACAGCCATTTCGACAGGACAACCTTCTGCTGGTTGCCACCGGAAAGGTTCCCGGTCTTCTGATAGATGCTCGATGAACGGATATTGGTTTTGCGGCGGTATTCGTTCGCCACCTTCAGTTCCGCCATGTCATCAAGCACGCCATTGTGCGAAACGCCGCCAAGATTGACGATCGTGGCATTGTGCTTGATATGGTCGATCAGATTGAGGCCGAAGGTCTTGCGATCTTCCGTGACATAGGCGATGCCGTTGTCGATCGCCTTGCCAATGGTCGAGACGTCAGCTTTCTGACCCTTGATGAACACCTCGCCGCTGATCTTGCGTCCGTAGGCCTTGCCAAAGACGCTCATCGCAAATTCAGTACGCCCGGCGCCCATGAGCCCGGCGATGCCGACAACCTCGCCCTGGCGGACATTGAGGTTGATGCCATTGATGACGGTGCGATCGCTGTGGATATGGTGATGGACCACCCAATCCTTCACCTCGAACACGACCTCGCCAATGTTGGGTTCACGCTGCGGAAAGCGGTCGGCCAGCTGACGCCCGACCATGGACGTAACAATCCTGTCTTCCGAAATCTCGTCCTTGTCGAGGGTTTCGATCGTAGCGCCATCGCGCAGCACCGTAATGCGGTCCGCAACCTTCCCGACTTCGTTCAGCTTGTGCGAAATCAGGATCGAAGAAATGCCATGGGCCTTGAACTCGAGGAGCAGCGCCAGCAATGCGTCGCTGTCCTTTTCGTTGAGGCTTGCCGTCGGCTCATCGAGGATGAGAAGCTCGACTTCCTTCGATAGCGCCTTGGCAATCTCCACCAGTTGCTGCTTGCCTACACCGAGATTGGTGATCAACGTCAGCGGATCTTCTTTCAAGCCGACTTTGGCGAGGAGTTCCCGAGTGCGGTTTTCCGCAACGTGCCAGTCAATGACGCCGAATTTCGCGGGTTCATTGCCGAGGAAGATATTCTCGGCAATGGACAGGAGCGGAACCAGCGCCAGCTCCTGATGAATGATGATGATGCCCTGCTTTTCACTGTCGCCAATATCGCGAAAGTGCTGCTCCTGACCGTTGTAGAAGATTTCGCCCTCATAGCTGCCGTGCGGATAAACGCCGCTCAGCACTTTCATCAGGGTCGACTTTCCGGCGCCGTTCTCGCCCACCAGAGCGTGAATTTCGCCTTTACGTACATCGAGGTTGACATTGTTCAGCGCTTTCACACCAGGAAAAGTCTTGGTGATGTTGCGCATTTCGAGGATGGTTTCCATCGAGATCCTCATCGACGCTTCTGCAGCAATATTGCCTGCTGGGGCGTCGTTTCCTTCTGCAATTTATATTTGGCTCTGCGCCCTTGCGCCACCGAAAACATTTTCCGGCAAGCCCCTATCGACATGGCAACGAACCCTGCGCGGTAAACGCAGGGTTCGGCATTGATCAAAGTCCTACTTGATCTGGTCTTCCGTATAATAGCCGCCGCCAATCAGGATTTCTTTCCAGTTGGTCTTGTCGACTTCAACGGGCTTCAGCAGGTAGGACGGAACCACCTTGACACCATTGTTATAGGTCTTGGTGTCGTTGATTTCCGGCTCTTCACCCTTGAGAACCTTGTCGATGAGGTTGGCCGTTACCTTGGCCAGTTCACGCGTGTCCTTGTAGATCGTCGAGTACTGCTCACCGGCAATGATCGACTTGACTGAAGGGACCTCGGCATCCTGTCCGGAAACGAACGGGAATGGCTGGTCGGCCGTGCCGTAGCCGACACCGCGCAGCGACGAAAGGATACCGATCGACAGACCGTCGTAGGGCGAAAGGACGGCATGGACCTTCTTGTCGGTATAATACGCCGACAGGAGGTTATCCATACGTGCCTGGGCAACAGCACCATCCCAACGCAGCGTGCCGACCTTGTCCATGCCGGTCTGACCGGACTGGACAACAAGCTTGCCGCTGTCGATCAGGGGCTGCAGGACGGACATGGCGCCATCGTAGAAGAAGAAGGCGTTGTTATCGTCAGGTGAACCGCCGAACAGTTCGATGTTGAACGGGCCCTTTGCCTCCGGAAGGCCAAGGGCCTTGACGAGCGAACCTGCCTGCAGGACGCCGACCTGGAAGTTGTCGAAGGTGGTGTAGTAGTCGACATTGGCAGAGTCGCGGATCAGGCGATCATAGGAGATGACCTTGATGCCGGCATCGTGCGCCTGCTGCAGAACGTTCGACAGCGTCGTGCCGTCAATGGCGGCGATCACCAGAACCTTGACACCTTTGGTGACCATGTTCTCGATCTGCGCGAGCTGATTTGGAATGTCGTCTTCCGCATACTGCAGATCGGTGCTGTAGCCGCGTTCCTTCAGTGCCTTGACCATGTTATCGCCATCGGCAATCCAGCGCGCGGACGACTTGGTCGGCATGGAAATGCCGACGGAGCCCTTGTCCTGAGCGAAGGTCTGCGTACCCATCACACCAAGTGCGATCAATCCCGCGGCAAATAGTTTGAGCATTTTCACGTCTGTTCCTCCCAGTTTTCAATCATGTCCGATGCTATATCGCCGGCTGCGACCGATATTCCTGCACCGAACCAGTTCCTCCCAGAGCGGGGTCGCTTCAACATCTATCCGAAAAGTATGACTTTTGGAATAGGGCTTTCGCTACGTTGTGGAAATCACCCACGCCCGCTGGTTCCGCCCTTGGCCACTTCCGCCAAAGACCGTTTACATCAATATAATACTATTATACTATTTTTGAAAAGAGTGGTTCTCGCGCTTGCGGGGGCGATAATTCATATACCCAAAAATCCGGGAGGAAAGCCTTGAATCTGGTTCAGTTGACGAATGCCAATGGAAAGCGGCAGGTCGCCGTACGTGTTGGTGACGAATTCCGGCAGGTGAAGCGTACACGATCCGTACTTGAGCTGGCGCACGCGGCGATCGAAGCGAAGACCGGCATCGCGAACATCGTGGAAAGCCGTGGAGTTGGCAAGAAACTGGATATCGCCACTGCCTATGCGGAAGGCCGCCTGCTTCCACCGGTCGACACGCACGACCCGGCGCACATTCATCTGACCGGTACGGGTCTGACACATCTCGGATCGGCGGCGACGCGCGATGCCATGCACCGCAAGATCGGCGACGCCCAGGAAGAAACCCTGACCGATTCGATGAAGATGTTCCGCATGGGTCTGGAGAGCGGAAAGCCGAAGAAGGGCCAGACCGGCGTCCAGCCCGAATGGTTCTACAAGGGCAATGGGTCCATGTTGACCGGCCCCGGGCAGCCGTTGCTATCGCCAGCTTTTGCCGATGATGCCGGCGAAGAACCGGAGATCGCGGGTATCTATGTAATCGGCCCGGATGGTTCGCCCTTCCGCATCGGCTTCACACTCGCCAACGAATTTTCCGACCACGTGATGGAACGTGTCAATTATCTCTACCTCGCTCATTCAAAGCTGCGGCCCTGCTCGGTTGGTCCCGAATTGATCGTCGGCGATCTTCCCGCCGATATCCGGGGGGCTTCCCGTATCGTGCGCAAGAACAAGACCATCTGGGAAAAGCCCTTCCTTTCGGGCGAAGACAACATGTCCCACACGATCGCCAATCTCGAACATCATCACTTCAAATATGCAGTGTTCCGCCAACCCGGCGATGTTCATGTCCATATGTTTGGCACCGCAACGCTCTCTTTTGCCGATGGTGTGAAAGCAGAGAATGGCGACGTGTTCGAGATTGAAGCGCCTGCTTTTGGCTTACCGCTGCGTAACCCGCTCAAGGTCGAAAAGCCGTTGAAGGTTAAAGTGACCGCCCTGTGAATTCGCGTGCCGGCCGGATCTAGGCTTCTCTGGCCTGGCCGGCCGTCAGCACCCGTTCGGCGCCCTCGCGAATAACGACACGCATGGCTTCCTTTGCCGCTTCTGCGTCGCCGGCCTTGATCGCGTCGGCGATTGCCGCGTGCCTTGCAACCGAGCGGACGTGGCTTTCGGAGTTTGGTATCGGCGAACTGATTGTGAAGGTGGTGACCAGCGCCACTTCGATCAGGGCACTGATCGAACGCATGAACGGATTCCCGGAAGCATCGGCAATTCCGATGTGGAACTGCAGATCGCTATAGACGAATTCCTGGGCGGACTCACGCGCGCTCCCCATACGCGCGACCCAATGATACAGCTTCTCGAGTTGCGCGTCGGTTCGCCGGAGCGCCGCGAGGCCAGCTGCTTCAGGCTCCAGCGCAAGGCGCATTTCGACGATGCTGGACAAAAAATGCGCGCTTGCTCCCGCTTCGAAGTGCCAGACGAGAATATCAGGATCGAAGAGGTTCCAATGCGAGCGCTCCAGCACGCGCGTGCCGATCTTGGCCTTTGGTTGGATCAAGCCCTTGGCCGCGAGCGTTTTCAACGCCTCGCGCAGCACCGTTCTCGATACGCCGAATCGCTCGAGCAATTCCGCGTCGCCAGGCAGAATGCTGTTTTCGGGATAGGCACCACTGATGATCTTAAGCCCGAGATCGCGCATGACATGGCCATGGTGTGTCCGCGATTGGCCCGCCGTGCGAAAATCGTAATGGGTGAGCTCGTTGCCTGCCAACTCTTTGCCTGCTATCTGCTTGTATGTCTGGGGAGCCCGGCCAACAATCGCCGTCGCTTGAAGCGATACGGCTCTGCCTCCCTGCCTGCCTCCCAACCTCTGCACACTATTTATAATATAATAATATCAATAACAATGTGCAAAGCTCGATTGCCTGCATGAATAACCCGCCCGCTTGCCAATTTAGCCCGACGCAGTGTTAAGTCAGGCATGGCATTCACACTCCGGCAGTTGCAATATTTCGTCGCCGTCGCAGAGCAAGGCTCGATTACGCGTGCCGCGCAAAACCTGTCGATTTCACAGTCGTCGATCACCGAGGCAGTGAAGGAACTTGAAAGCGATCTCGGGGTTGAACTCTTCGAGCGTCATCCGCGCGGGCTTGACATCACCTATAACGGCCATCAGTTCCTGCGGCATGCCACGAAGATCCTGGCTGGTGTTTCAGATGCCCGCCGGTCTTTTTCCGCAGAAACGCCCAAACCGGCGGGCAAGCTCAACCTGGGTGTCACTTCGCTGGTGGCCGGTTACGTATTGTCCGACCTTCTGGCCCGATTTCGCCGTGCCAGCCCGGGCGTCGAGGTAAGCGCTATTGAGGACAACGGCTCTTACCTCGAGCACCTTTTGGTTGGCGGTGAGCTGGATGTGGCGGTGATGGTGATCTCGAACTTGCGTGACCGCATGGCGCTGCAGGCGGAAATCATCGAGACATCACCATACAGACTCTGGCTGCCGCTTGGTCATCCGCTGGTCAGCGCTGACATTATCTCTGTCAACGATATCGCAAGTGAACCCTTGATCATGCTGACGGTCGATGAAATCGAGGAAGATACCGGCAAGCTACTGACCGCGCTTGGTGCGCGTCCGCATGTTGCCTTCCGCACGCGCTCGGTCGAAGCCGTGCGCAGCCTGGTCGCCACGGGTGCTGGCATCGCGCTCCTGCCGGATCTTGTTTATCGCCCTTGGTCGCTTGAAGGTGACCGCATCGAGAGCCGCGATGTTTCCGGTGCCCTGCCTGTCGTGCAAGTCGGCATGGTCTGGCGGAAAGGTTCCAGTCTTCCACAGTCGGCACGTGATTTTGTTGGTATCGCCGAAGCTCTCCGCAGCGGCCGCGGCCGTTAGAATAATGCGATATCGGAAATTCCGATATCAGCCTTCTCATAAATGAATTTGCGAATGCGGAGAAATAAAGGCACTCTGACCTCCGGGAACATAGGCCGCAAAATGCGACCAAAACGGGAGAATTGAGATGAAGCAGATTCTGAAATCCTGCACGGCACTGACGCTGTCCCTCGCCTTCACGACACAAGTCCTCGCTCAGGAAGCTTTGAAGGAACTCGGCAAAGGCGAAGGCGAACTCTCCATCGTCGCGTGGCCCGGCTACATCGAACGCGGCGACACCGACAAGGCTTACGACTGGGTTACGGGTTTCGAGAAAGAGACGGGCTGCAAGATCAGCGTCAAGACTGCTGCCACATCGGATGAGATGGTGGCGCTGATGAATGAAGGCGACTTCGATCTTGTCACCGCATCCGGCGATGCTTCGCTCCGTCTCGTCGCCGGCAAACGCGTGCAACCGATCAACACCGATCTCATACCAAGCTGGAAGACTCTCGACGAACGCATGCAGAAAGCGCCCTGGCATACGGTCAAGGATGTGCACTACGGCGTGCCCTATGTCTGGGGTCCGAACGTGCTGATGTACAATACGGATGCCTTCAAAGATAAGGCGCCAACCAGCTGGAACGTCGTGTTCGAGGAGATGACCCTGCCGGACGGCAAGTCGAACAAGGGGCGAATACAGGCTTACGACGGCCCGATTCACATTGCCGACGCCGCCAACTACCTGATGTTCCACAAGCCGGAGCTGGGCATCAAGAACCCGTACGAGCTCAACGAAGACCAATACAAGGCGGCGCTTGATCTCCTGCGTGTGCAGCGGACCCTCGCCGGACGCTACTGGCATGATGCCATGATCCAGATCGACGATTTCAAGAATGAAGGTGTGGTGGCTTCCGGTTCCTGGCCGTTCCAGGTCAATTTGCTGAAAGCGGAGAAGAAGCCCATCGCATCGGTTGTCCCCGAGGAAGGCGCCACGGGATGGGCTGATACGACCATGCTGCATGCCGACAGCCCGCATCCGAACTGCGCCTATATGTGGATGGAGCATTCCCTTTCGACGAAGGTCCAGGGCGATGTTTCTGCCTGGTTCGGCGCTAATCCTTCGGTCGGAGCAGCCTGCAAGGGCAATGAACTCCTGACCGATGAAGGCTGCGCAACCAATGGCTACAATGATTTCGACAAGATCAAGTTCTGGAGAACCCCAGTGTCGAAGTGCGAAAGTCAAAGCGAGTGTGTTCCCTATCACCGCTGGGTCTCGGACTATATCGGTGTGATCGGCGGACGGTGAGTTTTCGCGGGTACCCTCCATGCCCTCCCCCCTTGTGGGGAGGGGGCTGCGAAGCAGCAGGGAGGGACAATTTGAAAATACGCTCGGCTTTGCGACATTAGTATACTTTTAACAACCCCCTCCCCGGACCTGCGGTCCGTCCCTCCCCTCAGAGGGAGGGTTGGAGGCGGATCACCCTGGAGCAAACCATGACCGCCGTCCTCTTCGAGAATGTATCGCGCCACTTCGGTGCCGTGCGTGCCGTGGATGCAGTCGACCTTGCCATAGCCGAGGGCGAATTCTTCGCCATGCTCGGTCCATCGGGTTCAGGCAAGACTACTTGCCTTCGATTGATGGCAGGGTTCGAACAGCCAACCGGCGGGCACATCGAGATATTCGGTGAAACAGCGGAAGGCGTGCCGCCTTACCGCCGTAGCGTCAACACGGTCTTTCAGGATTATGCGCTGTTCCCGCACTTGAGTATCCTCGACAATGTCGCCTATGGCCTGATGGTCAAGGGCGTCGGGAGGGAAGAACGGCGCAAGGCAGCGGAAGACGCTCTCGCCATGGTGAAGCTGCCCGGCTACGGAACCCGCCGCCCGGGCCAGCTTTCGGGTGGCCAGCGCCAGCGTGTTGCGCTCGCCCGCGCATTGGTCAACAAACCGAAAGTTCTGCTTCTGGACGAGCCGCTCGGCGCCCTCGATCTGAAACTGCGCGAGCAGATGCAGGAAGAGCTCAAATCCCTGCAGAAAACCCTCGGCATTACGTTTGTCTTCGTCACACATGATCAAGGTGAAGCACTGTCGATGGCCGACCGCATAGCCGTGTTCAACGACGGCAAGATTCAGCAGCTGGGTACACCGGAAGAGGTCTACAAGCAGCCGCGAACCCGTTTTGTCGCCGATTTCGTCGGCTCCTCCAATGTCCTGCCGCCAGAATTTGTCAAACAACTGGGCGCTGCAAACCAATATGCCAGCCTTCGGCCCGAGGCGATTACGCTGGGTCGTGGCGGCGATGGCAAGCTCGTCCTCAATGGAACGGTGCTGTCGCGCAGTTTCCTCGGTGCCGCCAATCGCGTGCTTGTCAGTGTCAACGGCACGAAGATTAACGTCATGAGTCCGGCAACGGCCTCGATCCCCGCTGAAGGCAATCCAGTCACATTGAGCTTCGATCGTGCCGACTTGCATTTGATGGATCAGGCGTCATGAGCGCGATCGTCGAACAACGATCGATTCTCCCGGATCGCGGCAGCCTAACCAGCCGCGTCTCGGATTTCCTCTGGAAGCACCCTTATGTGCTTCTTACTATTTTGCTTGCGCCGCCGCTTCTTTGGCTCGGCATCATCTATCTCGGTTCGCTGTTCGCACTGCTGCTGCAGAGCTTTTTCTCAATCGACGACTATTCCGGGCTGATCAACTATGAATTCACGCTCGCGACGTACAGACAGCTTCTGAACGAAGCCAATTTCGACATCATCGTGCGGACAGTGTCGATGGCTGCCATCGTGACGCTGGTCTCGGCTGTCATTGCCTTTCCCATCGCCTATTATGCCGCCCGCTACGCCCGGGGAAAATGGAAGGTGTTCTTCTATCTCGGTGTCATGCTGCCGCTCTGGTCGAGCTACCTCGTCAAGATCTACGCCTGGAAGCTCATCCTTGCCAAGGAAGGTATCCTGACCTGGCTCTTAACCAAGCTCAATCTGCTCTGGCTGCTCGACGCCTGGCTATCGCTCCCCGTCATCGGCGGCAATTCCCTTTCGGTGAGCTACACCGGCACGTTCATCGTCTTCGTCTATGTGTGGATGCCGTTCATGATCCTGCCGATCCAGGCAGCGCTTGAGCGCGTCCCGACCAACCTCATCGAAGCGTCCTCCGATCTTGGCGCCACCCCGCAACAGACCTTCCGGCACGTGCTGTTTCCGCTGGCCCTGCCTGGCATTGTGGCCGGATCCATCTTCACTTTCTCGCTGACCCTCGGCGACTATATCATCCCGCAGATCATCGGTTCCTCACGGCTGTTCATCGGCCAAGCGGTCTATGCCCAGCAAGGGACGGCCGGGAACATCCCGCTGGCTGCGGCCTTCACGGTCGTACCGATCGTGATCATGGGCCTCTATCTGTGGGGGGCAAGACGAATGGGGGCTTTCGATGCGCTCTGATCGCTCCAACACTGCACCCCTGGGTCTGAAGATGGCTGCTGCTGGCGGGCTGCTCTTCCTCCACCTGCCACTGCTGCTTATCTTCCTCTATGCCTTCACCACCGAGGAAAAGAGCTATCAGTTTCCGCCGCCCGGACTGACGTTGAAATGGTTTGCGGTGACATGGGACAGACCCGATGTGTGGCAAGCCCTGTCATTATCGGTGCGCGTGGCTTCGATTTCGACAGTCATCGCGCTTGCCCTTGGAACACTCTGCGCTGCAGCCGTCAGCCAGACCCGCTTCTTTGGCCGCGAGACCATTTCGCTGCTGGTCATCCTGCCCATCGCCCTCCCCGGCATTATCACCGGCATTGCCCTGCGTTCGGCGTTCAGCCTGGCGGATATTCCCTTCTCGTTCTGGACCATCGTTCTTGGCCACGCGACCTTCTGCATTGTCGTTGTCTACAACAATGCCGTGGCGCGCTTCCGCCGCGTCTCCGGTTCGCTGATGGAAGCGTCGATGGATCTTGGCGCGAACGGATTCCAGACCTTCCGTTATATCATTCTGCCGAATATCGGCACCGCACTGCTGGCTGGCGGCATGCTGGCCTTCGCGCTGTCGTTCGATGAGGTCATCGTGACCACTTTCACCGGCGGGCAACAGTCGACTCTGCCCATCTGGATGCTGCAGGAGCTTATCCGCCCGCGCCAGAGACCCGTAACCAATGTGGTGGCGATGGTCGTGGTGATCGTGACCTTCCTGCCCATTCTCGCAGCCTACTACCTTACTCGCGACGGCGACCAGATTGCCGGCGCGGGCAAATAATCAATCTTGGGAGAACATGCCATGGATACGAAATTGCTGATTGGTTCAAAGTTCGAAACCGGAACGGAAGCCGAGGAACATGTCCTCAATCCGAAGACCGGTGCCAGGATCATTGACCTTGCCGAGGCCTCCCACAGCCAGATCGATGCAGCCGTCGACGCGGCGGAAGCAGCATTTGCCAGCTGGTCGCGCACGACCCCTGCCGAGCGATCCGGATATCTTCTGAAGATCGCCGACGCCATCGAGAAGCATGCGGACGATTTCGCTGCGCTCGAAGCGCTGAATTGCGGCAAGCCGATCAATGCGGTGCGCAATGACGAACTGCCTGCGATCATCGATTGCTGGCGCTTTTTCGCCGGAGCCGTCCGCACGCTCACGTCTCCGGTTGCCGGCGAGTATCTGCCCGGCCATACATCGATGATCCGCCGCGATGCCATTGGCATTGTCGGCTCGATCGCGCCCTGGAACTACCCGCTGATGATGATGGCATGGAAACTGGCGCCTGCCATCGCCGGGGGGAACACCGTCGTGTTCAAACCTTCGGAACAAACACCGCTCACTGCGTTGAAAATGGCGCGGCTGCTAGCGCACATTCTGCCGGAGGGCGTGGTCAATGTCATTCTCGGACGCGGCGAAACGGTTGGCAATGCGCTGATCAACCATCCGAAGATCGGCATGGTTTCGATCACCGGCGATATTGCCACCGGCAAGAAGGTGCTGCAGGCGGCGGCAAAGACGGTGAAACGCACGCATCTGGAACTGGGCGGCAAGGCACCCGTCATCGTCTATAACGATGCGGATCTTGAAGCAGTCGTGAATGGTATCCGCACCTTCGGCTATTACAATGCCGGACAGGACTGTACCGCAGCATGCCGCATCTATGCGCAGGATGGCATCTACGAAAAGCTGGTTGCCGACCTGACCTCGGCCGTTTCGACCATCCGCTACAATGAGGAAGACGATACGATCAACGAGATCGGTCCGCTGATCTCGGGGCGTCAGCGTGACCGCGTGGCAAGCTTCGTCGAACGAGCGACCGAGCAGAAGCACATCGAGATAACGACCGGTGGCGGCGCAGGCAGCAAGAACGGCTTCTTCTTCCAGCCGACTGTGGTTGCGGGCGCGACCCAGGAGGATGAGATCGTCCGCCGCGAAGTGTTTGGTCCCGTGGTTTCCGTAACGCGGTTCAAAGACGATGATCAGGCAGTTATCTGGGCCAATGACAGTGATTATGGCCTCGCCTCGTCTGTCTGGACGCGGGATATTTCCAAGGCGATGAAAGCTGCATCCACCCTGCAATATGGCTGCACCTGGATCAATACCCACTTCATGCTGACCAATGAAATGCCGCATGGCGGCGTCAAGCAATCGGGCTACGGCAAGGACATGTCGGCCTATGCGCTGGAGGATTACACGGCCGTGCGTCACATCATGATCAACCACGGATAGCCAGGTTCCGGGCTTGGCGGAGACTGCCAACTGTGGTTGTATCGCATCAGGAGTGACAACCGATGACGACACGCGGCTTTACCGGCCGGCGGCAACCGCCGGAAATCACAGATCGCATCCCGCCCGGCCAGTCCCTGACCGACGATTTTCCGGTCCTGTCTGCCGGACCTACACCGCGTATCCGTACGGAAGACTGGTCCTTCACGCTTAAGGCCGGTCCCAAGCCAGTCATCAAATGGGATTGGGCCGAATTCAACACTCTGCCGCAAACGAAATTTACCCGCGATATTCATTGCGTCACTGCCTGGTCGAAACTCGATACGCGCTGGCAGGGCGTATTGATTGACGATGTCCTGGCGGAAGCCGGCATAGAGCCGCCAACGGAATTCACGCTGGCGCATTCCTATGACGGCTATTCGACGAATGTACCTGCGAAAGATCTTCTCGGCGGCAAGGCGATGATCGCCACTCATTATGATGGCAAGCCCTTGACGCCGGACCATGGCGGTCCCGCGCGCCTGCTGGTCCCGCATCTCTACTTCTGGAAATCTGCAAAGTGGATCAATGGCCTGCAATTCACCACACGCGACGAACCCGGTTTCTGGGAACTGCGCGGCTACCACACCTATGGCGATCCGTGGCGCGAGCAGCGCTACACCGGCGATTGAGAATGCAGGAGCAGGCAGTCTCCGCACAGGCGAAATGGCAGAAGGCGGCCATCACTGGCCTCGTCAGGCAGACACCGCGCGTTATCAGTATCTTCTTCAGGCCGTCCCTGATCTTCCCTTACAGGCCGGGTCAGCATGTCGATGTACGCCTGAGTGCCCCCGATGGCTATCAGGCGCAGCGCAGTTATTCGATCGCGTCAGCGCCAGAAAGTGGCGGCGTGATTGAGCTTGCCATCGAGCGGCTCGATGACGGCGAAGTTTCCACTTTTTTCCATGATGTCGCGACCATCGGCGATGAGATCGAGCTGCGTGGTCCAATCGGCGGGCATTTCATCTGGACCGTCGAGGATGGTGGGCCGATCCTGCTGATCGGCGGCGGCTCCGGCGTGGTGCCGCTCGTTTCAATGTTGCGCCACCGCGCAGCACAAAACGCTTCGCCGCCCGTCCTGCTGCTCTACTCGGCTCGAACATGGGACGAGCTGATCTTCCGCGAGGAACTGCTGGCCCTCAAGCAGGAAGGCAATCGTTTCGATCTCGTGCTGACCCTGACGCGCGAACATGCGGCACATATTGCCGATTACGACCGGCGTATCGATCCGGCGATGGTCGCGGAATTGCTGCATCGCATGCTATCGCCCCCAAATCAGGTTTTTGTCTGCGGATCAAATGCCTTTGTCACCGCGGCCTCCGACGCGCTGATTGCGGCGGATGTTCCGGCCGCAATCATCCGCACCGAGCGCTACGGTGTCTAGTCTAATTCGGCAGCGTCTTGCTGCCGATCCGTGCACCGCTCGCCGTGTCGAACAGGTGGCTGGTCGCCGGGTCAATTGCCACGTGGAGCGTGTCATTCGGCTTGATCGAAAGGCGATCGCGGAACAGGCAGGAAATCTCCTGATTGCCGATCTTGCCGACCACCATGATCTCGGAGCCTGTCGGCTCGACCACATCGACCTTCACGGGGATGCCGCTATCGGCGATCCTGATGTGTTCCGGGCGGATGCCATAGGTCGCCTCAGCGGCCGTGGGTGAGCCCGTGCCGGCTGGCAATGGCAATTTGATGCCGTCCGGCGTAACAAACGCACCACCTTCGACCTTACCCTTGATAAAATTCATTGCGGGCGAGCCGATAAACCCGGCAACGAACAAGTTGGCCGGATAATCGTAAAGGTCGAGCGGAGTGCCGATCTGTTCGACAAGACCATCCTTCATCACCACGATCTTGTCGGCCATGGTCATGGCTTCGATCTGGTCATGCGTCACATAGACGATCGTCGTGCCAAGGCGCTGATGCAAACCTTTGATCTCGCTGCGCATCTGCACGCGAAGCTTGGCGTCGAGATTGGACAGCGGTTCGTCGAACAGGAACACCTGGGGGTCACGAACGATCGCGCGCCCCATGGCGACACGTTGGCGCTGACCGCCGGAAAGCTGTCGCGGAAACCGGTCCAGCAGCTTTTCCAGACCAAGGATTTCTGCCGCACGCCCAACGCGGCTCTCCTTCTCCTGCTTCGGCGCATTCTTCAGCATGAGCGCAAAGCCCATATTGTCCGCAACAGTCATGTGCGGATAGAGCGCGTAGTTCTGGAACACCATGGCGATATCGCGCTCTTTCGCCGGCAGATCGTTGACCACGCGGCTGCCGATGGCAATCTCACCGCCGGTGATTTCCTCAAGCCCGGCGATCATGCGCAGCAGTGTCGATTTTCCGCAGCCGGAAGGCCCGACAAGGATGACGAACTCGCCGTCTTCGATGTCGACCGAAACGCCATGCATGACGTTGACATTGCCGTAAGTCTTGGTGACGTCCCTGATGGAGACCGAGGCCATGCGACCCTCCCTGTTCTATACCTTAATTAACCGCCCTTGACGGCACCGGCAGTAAGGCCGGCAATGATCTGGCGTTGTGCAAAGACGGTGAGCAGCAGCACCGGCAACGTCACGACGAACGCAGCAGCGGCAAGCGGCCCCCAACTGACCTGTTCGAACGACAGCATGTTATAGACGGCGACCGGCAGCGTTCGCGTTTCGCGGCTCGCGAGTACGATGCCGAAGACGAAATTGTTCCACGAGAAGATAACCGCAAGGATCAACGACACCACGATGCCGGGTTTCGCGATCGGCAGTGCAACCATACGGAATACCTGCCATGAGGTTGCGCCGTCGATCATCGCGGCTTCCTCGAGTTCCATGGGGGTGGTTTCGAAATAGCCGATCATGATCCAGATGACGATCGGGACCGTTACCACGAGATGGATGATGATTTGCGGCCAGAGCGTACCGAGGAGGCCCAATGTCTGGAACAGCAGGAAGAGCGGGATCAGATAGGACAGACCCGGCGTCATACGGGCGATCATGACGACGATCGCCGCCTTGTCGGCACGAAGACGGGCTATACCATAGCCGGCCGGGACACCGACCAGAAGCGCCAGCAGCGTCGCGGTACCTGTCACCAGAAGGCTGTTCCAGAAATAGTGGAGGAAATCATTGGTGGCGAAGATGTCCGTATAATTCGACCAGGCGAAATTCTCCGGAATAAAGATCGGCGGATAGGCGCCGTTGTCGATTTCGTATTTCAGCGACAGCGACAGCATCCACAAAAAGAAGAAGATTGCCGGTGAAACGATCACGAAGACGACGAAGGCTGTCCCTACGGATTTAAGCAAATTGCGGCGCGCCATGACGTATCTCCTCAACTATTCCACTTTGTCCGCTGGCGCAGATAGAGCAGCGCGAGCGACATGGTGATGATGACGATAAAGAAGACGACGGCCAGCGCCGAGCCGTAGCCAATGTCGTAATAGGCGAAGGCAACATTATAGAGATAGATGTTGATTGTCTCCGATGCCGTGCCCGGCCCTCCCTGGGTCATGGCGAAGATGATGTCGAAGCTTTTCAGCGCATCGATGGAGCGAATGATCACGGCGACCATCATGAAAGGCAGGATCATTGGCAGTGTTATATAGCGGAACTTCTGCCAGCCATTGGCGCCATCGATCTCGGCACTCTCGAACGGATCGCGCGGCATCGCCGCCAGCCCGCCCAACACAATCAGCATCACGAGCGGCGTCCACTGCCATGTCTCGACCAGCACGAGCGACGGGATCACGGTATTCTGGTTGAATATCCATTCCTGTGGACCAATTCCGATGAACGACAGCAGATAGTTGAGCACCCCGAGCTGCGGATGGAACATCATTGTCCAGACAAGCGCAATCGCCACGGGCGTTGCCATCATCGGCATGACGAAGATCCCTCGCAGCAACCCGCGCATCGGCAGTTTGCTGTCAAAGACAAGGGCCGCAATCGTGCCGAAAAACAGGGGAGCTACAACGGACAGGACCGTATAGAGGATCGTGTGGCTCATCGATTCCCAGAACCGCTGGTCGCCGGCCAGCCTGGCGAAATTGGCGAGGCCGACGAAACTCTTCTCACCGCCGAGATGCCATTCATTTACGCTCATCCACAGCGTGAACACCCACGGGAAAATGATCACCGCCCCAACGATGACCAGAGCCGGAATGACGAATGGCCAATAGCTTGGCTTCAAGCGGCTCTTGCCCACTTTCATTCCGGCTTTCCGTTGTTCACTGGTCAGGGTGGTCGGGGCGGTGATTGTCATCGGAATACTCGATCCTCAGCTTTCGCTTTTTGCCAGGACGGGACGGAATTCTTCCGTCGCACGTTTCATTTCCGTTGCGGGATCAGCGCCGCCAAGGAGGTTGGTCAATCCAACACCCATCACGTCGCGGAACTCGGTGACTGGAACGATGACCGGCAAACAAAGCTGGCTGATCGGCGCGGATTCCGACAGAACCTTCGCCCACTCGGCCGGCATGGTCACGCCCTTCAGCACTTCCGGATCGTTGAGGACCGAGTTGCGGAACGGAACACCGGAGCCCGACTGCAACAGACGTGCTCCCATCTCTTTCGAAATTGCCCACTGGCAGTAGAGATAGGCGGCTTCCTTCTTCGACGAGCCTTCTGTAACGCCGATGCCGTCACCAAACGTCGGCGCCGCCTGTGCGGCCGGGCCCTTTGGCATGACGCCGTAGCCGACTTTGCCGACGACGCGGGACTTCTGCGGGTTTTCGAGCGGCGGTGCGAACCCGATACCATCGAGCCACATGGCAACCTTGCCCTGCAGGAAGCTCGACTGGCATTCGGCCCAGTTGAAGCCGGTAACACCGGGAGGCGCGGATTTGGTCATGAGACGCTGGTAGAGCGTGGCTGCCTCGATCGCCTCAGGCGTATCGGTCTGCAGCTTGCCGTCCTCGACCGTGCTCTTGCCATAGCCGAGCATCAGGCTGGCCCAGACCGGAGTATTGGCGTTTTTCATGCCGCGGGCGACAAAACCATAAACGCCATTGTCCTTGTCGGTCAGCTTTTCGGCGGCAGCGACAAGTTCATCGAACGTCTTCGGATATTCGACGCCCTTGGCGGCAAAGAGTTCCTTGTTCCAGTAGACGATCCAGTAGTCAACCGAGAATGGCAGGCCGCCGAAGCGCCCGTTTTTGTCCTTGGCAAAGGCGAGACCAGCCTCGGCGAAATCGCTCTCTACCAGCGAGGGATCAGTCAGGCTCGGATCCTTGAGGAATGGCGTCAGATCGGCGAGCCAGCCGCCTTTTTCGAACTGCCGCTTCTGCACATGGTAGCTGATGTGGATGACATCAAAGCTTGGCTGGCCAGATGTGAGTTCGATGACTGCCTTCTGCCGCTGCTGCTGCTCGGGCGTCTGTTCGGAATTGACCTTGATGCCGGTCAGTTCTTCGAATTCCTTCTGATACTTCTGAAGAATATCGCCGCGCGGGCTCTTGATGAGATTGACCTCGAGTGTCGTGCCCGCATATTTCTTCCAGTCCACATTCGCGAATGCCGGCTTCAACCCGGTGATGCTTGCGGCACCCAGTGCCGCCGACCCGGCCAGGAACTGGCGGCGTGTCGGTTTAACGAAATTCATGCTCATTGTATCCTCCTCGTGTGACTCATTCGAGTGGCAACTCCCATTACCAGCTTCGATGATTTAAAGTTTCAGCGCCAAATTTCTCGCATTATTGATATGCACCGCAATTGCATCCATTGCCGCTTGCGGGTCGCGGGTTTCAATGGCCGTCAGCACCGCAAGATGCTCCCGCATGACGGGGACAACACGGCCGGTAATGCGGAACCTTTCCTGATTGATCAGGCGCATCTTGATCGCGTTGATACGGTATGCCCTCGCAATTATCCCGTTCCCGAGGGAATCGATGATCGTTTCATGCAGGTTCCAGTCGATTGTCTGCGCACGCAGCTCAAGCTCGGGGGTCTCCCTGCCCTGCAACGCCTCCTCCAGCGTATCCTCATGCTCTTTCCGTAGCGTGGCCAGCAATTCGTCGGATGCGGAGGTGCAGAACAATGCAATCGCCTCCTTCTCCATGAACAGACGAAACTGAAAGGCTTCGCGGATCAGATTCAGGTCGATATGCGCAATCTGAATGCCACGCTGCGGGATAGTCTTGACCAGCCCCTCTGCCTCCAGACGCGGCACCAGTTCGCGAATGGCCCCAAGCGGCATTCCGGTCATCGCGACAAGCTGGCGCTGTGATACGAACTGTCCGGGATTGATATCACGGGCAAGAAGATGCTCCGTGAAGCTCGCATAGGCCTTCTCTCGCAGTCTTACGGGCTCGTTACCATCATCCATGCCGCTCTCCCGACGAATCCTGAGAATACTCCCTTTATTACGCTGCGGCCGCTACAAACAAGCGGTCGAAGATACCGGTCAGACGCTTGAAATCGGAATCCGGCAAGGCCTGCAGCGGTGCACGCGCCCGGCGCCAGCCCGCATCGCCCGAATGATGTGCAACCAGCGCTTTGACCGCTGGCGTGACCGGAAACTTCAGAAGCTCATTGACCGCTTCGATCATCGCCGGATCTTCGCGCCCCTCATTGATCATGGGCAGCAGCCGGTCAGCGTAGAGATTCGCCATGCCCGAGATCGCACCCTGCCCTCCGAGGCGGACGCCCGCAGCCAGGTCGCGCTCATCACCGATGAGGATGGCGAGGTCTTTGTGTTTTGCAAGCAGCTTCTCCGTATAGCTCCAGTTGCCCGACGAATCCTTCACACCCGCAACGATATCCGGGAAGGCCTCCCGCAGGCGAGTGACCAGATCGACCGAAAGTTCGACGGCGGTCACCGAAGGGATGTTGTATAGAATGACATCCCTTGCCGATGCCCCGGCTTCCTGGAAGACCGACGAGAACCAGACGAACAGCCCGTCATCACTGACGTTCTTGAAATAAGACGGCGGGGCGAGCAGGACGCCACGGCAGCCGGCATCAAATGCGGAACGGGACTGCACGGCGGCGTCCACATAGCAATTCGCCATCACACCGACGACGATCTGCGCCGGCTGGATGCCCGCATCGAGAAATTCTTTGAGAACGACCTCGCGCTCCTCATTGCCGATGGAAGAGCCCTCACCCGTAGTGCCGAACAGGGTCACGCTGCTGCAGCCACTGTTCAGGCAATGCCGTGCATGCTTGACCGCCTTTGACACATCGACGCGCATATCCGTATCGAAGGGCGTGGTGAGCGCGGCGGAAAGTCCAAATCGATCTACCCGAGACAATTGCTTCTCCATCTCATTTATCACTAAAGACATACTAACATGTTAGTCAAATGTCAATGGGTTTGCAGTGACCTTTCACATTCAAATGCGGGGGTGTCCTATCGGGTCAGGAAAGCTTCGAGCTCGGATTTCGTCGGGGCGCCGCGTCTGCCGCCGAAGCGGGAGCATTTGATCGCAGCCGCAGCACTGGCGAAACGCATGATCTGGTATGTGGGATGGCCCCGCGAGAGCGCCCAGGCGAAAACACCGTGAAAGACATCGCCGGCCGCCAGCGTATCAACCACATCAACAGCGAAGGCTGGCATATTGCGGACCTCGCCTTCAAGCGCATCGTACCAGAAACATCCCTTGTCGCCGCCGGTGACGGCAATGAATGCTCCATCACGTCCATAGAGTGCTGCAAGGGCGACGGTTGCCCGTTCCGGATCGCTCTCGCCGGTCACCTGTTCCGCCGCCGGCTCGGAGGCAACGATATGCGAGGCAAGCGGCAGGAGCATTTCCAGCGTCTCGAGCGGGGCCGTATCGGCATCGAGGACGCCATGAACACCGGCTCCGCGCGCGGCTTTCAGCGCTTGCGCCGCAGCGAGTGGCCAGCGCACATCGGTCATCACCACGTCGTATGCGCCCTCGGCGATGGGCGGCATGATCTGGGGCGCCGTCAATAATGCCGCGTCATAGAACGGTACGATCATCCGCTCGCCCGCTGCATCGACGAAAATCGAGGAAAAGGCCGAGCGGGCAGCATCGATTCTGCGGACAGAAGAGCAATCCACACCTTCGGCTGTCAGATCTTCAACGACCCGCCGCCCGATATCGTCGTCCCCGATCGAGGCCCAAAGGGAGACACCACCGCCGAGCCGCGCGATGCTCGCCGCGGCACTCGACGCCATGCCGGCCGCGATTTGGAGAGCCTCGACGGGAATGAATTTCCCCGGTCCGGGCGGCAGCCTGTCCAAACGAAAAATCGTGTCCATGGTCAGCGCACCGACACAGAGAATTCGTGGCTTTGTCGGATTTGGCATGATGGAAGCTTTCTTTCGCAGCGCGGGCAGGAATAAAAAGGGAGCGTCCCAGTTAGCGTCTTGAGCTGTTCTTTGGCAATGAGTGCCCGGTGAGATTTCGGCCGCACCGATTGACATTGAGAACCAAAACCGGAGAAAGTTGCAAAGACTTTCAAGTCGGGGGACGTGCAAGTGATAGAAGCCGCCATAAAGCCGGACGTTCATGCATTTTTCGACAAGCGGACCAGTTCCGTGCAATATGTCGTTACTGATCCAGAAACCAGACATTGCGCCATAATTGACGCCGTTCTCGACTTCGACGAAAAGTCGGGAGCGACTGCAACTGTCAACGCAGATCATATCCTGCATCATGTGGACGCGAACGGATTGACGGTCGAATGGATTCTGGAAACGCATCCGCATGCGGACCACTTTTCCGCAGCTCAATATCTGCGATCAAAAACGGGAGCGGCGACAGCGATCGGAAGCCACATCGTTGAGGTACAGGCCTTGTGGAAAAAGCTCTACAACTGGCCGGAATTTAGCGCCGACGGCTCTCAGTGGGACAGGCTTTTCGTGGCCGGCGACCGATTCAACATCGGTGAGCTTGATGCGACGGTAATGTTCTCCCCGGGGCACACTCTTGCGTCGATCACATATGTGATTGGCGATGCCGCTTTCGTTCACGACACCATGTTCATGCCTGACGGCGGGACCGCACGCACCGATTTTCCCGGTGGCAGCGCAGAGCAGCTGTGGCGATCGATCGAAGCCATCCTCGCCTTACCGGACGGGACCAGAGTGTTCGTCGGTCATGACTATCAGCCCGGTGGCCGGGACCCCCAGTGGGAAAGCACCGTCGCCGAACAGAAATCAAGCAACATCCATATCTCGCGCTGCAAATCTGCGACGGAATTTGTAGCCATGAGGCAAGCGCGGGATAAGACCCTGCCGATGCCCAAGCTCATTCTGGCCGCTCTCCAGATCAACATGAATGGGGGACGGTTGCCCGAAGCCGAAGCCAACGGCCAGCGTTATCTCAAAATACCGTTGAATGCCTTGGGCAATCCCAAATGGGACTGAGGTCTCCAACGGACATACGTACGCGTCCAAACTGACATCAAGAACAGTCGCGGCATCGACGAAGCCTGCACGTTTTCGTGAACGAAAACGTCCAGGCCTGATCGTGATTGGACTTAACGACCCGCTGGAGTCAGGCTTAACTCGGGTATAACCGGGGAAATGGGCGGACCAACTTTCGTTAGAGTAGGAGGCCAATATGAAGCACCATGCACTCTCGCAACTGCAGAGCGTCGCCGAGGTCGATCAGGAATACCCGCGCCCGGCAATGACGCGCAATGAACGCCTTGAACGCTGGGTGGAGCTCCTGGAACAGAACCCTGATCGCCGCCTCTCGACACTCAACCAGACCGAGTATCAGCCGGCCAGGGATCGCGCAGCCATGCGCAGCGATGACTCGCCGATCACTGTAGCATTCCAGGATCCAGTCCTTCGGGCAGCCGGGTTGGAAAACGACAGTTATGGCGAAGCGAAGCAGTTTTTCGAACTCACCGATCATCAACTGCACAGGGTCATCTGCTATTGCCATTTCGGCGCGACTGTTAGCGCTGGTACGGCCGCCTACCACATCCGCAAAGCGCTTGCCGGCCGACCGCGCGGCATCTTTGCCCGGTTGCGTGACATATTGGACAGATAGCGCCAGCGACAGATCGCTGGCTTACTGCTGAAGCGGCGTGCTTCGCTCGCCGAAGAGCGGGGGTTGCGCTGACTAAAGCGTTTGCGCAGGGCGCACCGTTCGCCAACTGGCGTCGCGCCCGATGGTGAAGTATGTTGAGCGCGTCTGTCAAACCTTTCTGCAAGAATTTGATGTTGCCGTTCTCGCCGCTCATGGGGCGCAGAAACCTGCCCTGCCATACATCTTCCGCCGCCCGCAAGCTGGCCATCCTCCTTGCGGCGCGCGTTCCCGGGGAAGCCGGCAGTGTCAGTAACGTGCATGGACAAATCCGCAGTAAAGGAGTCAATGGGAACGCTTTGGAGAAGTCAGATGGAAGCCAGGACCGCCACTCCCCAAGATCTCAGCCACGTTTTCGACCACCTTGCCGAGAGAATAAGCCAAGAGCACGCAAAGGCCGGCGAAACCGGCAGCAAAGCCCATGAGAAGCTCCTGATGGATCTTCGAGAAGGACGTGGACACGCATTGCTGGATGGGAACAAGACCTTGGCCGTTATAACCTGGCACGAAGAAGGCGGTATTGCTTACACATCATTTGCGGCCGATGAAGAATTCTTCAGTGCCAAGTCCGTCCGATTCTGCAAACGGCACATTCAGAAAATTCAGCAGCTTTGCGGCAACATCCCAATCCGCTCGATAAGCTGGAGCAAACATCCGGACGTTGATCGCTGGTTCGCTGTGATTGGATTTCAAAAGGTCGAACAGGACGAAAAAAGCTCTACGTTCGAGCTGCCTGCCAATCGCGTCTAAACATCTACCCTCCAATCGGCGCGAACGTTATCGTGACTGCCGGCATTGCCGCCCGCTCATCCGTGCGCATTTTCTTCGCAAACCAGGCGAGCCAGTGACGCGAAACCGCGTCGCTGGCGGTTGTGAGAAGGCGATCATGCAACCTGATGATTGGCTATGCGTTCGAGTGCCTTGACCAGACCGGAATGATCGAGTCCGCCGTCTCCATTGGCAGCGCAGCTGTTGAAAAGCTCCTGCGTCGATGCCGTATTGGGCAACGATACGCCAAGTGTCTTTGCACTTTGCAAAGCAAGGTTAAGGTCCTTCTGATGCAGCGAAATCCGGAAGCCGGGCTCGAATGTGCGCTTGATCATGCGCTCGCCATGCAATTCAAGAATGCGCGAGGAGGCAAATCCGCCCATCAATGCCTCGCGTACCCGGGCAGGATCGGCACCCGCTTTCGACGCAAGAACGAGGGCCTCCGAGATGGCCTCGATCGTCAGCGCCACGATGATCTGGTTGGCAACCTTCGTGACCTGACCATCGCCGCAATCGCCAACCAGCGTGATATTCTTTCCCATCAGCTTGAGCAGAGGCAAGGCACGGTCGAAGGCGCTTTGCGCACCGCCAGCCATAATGCTTAGTGTGGCGTTCTTGGCACCGACTTCGCCGCCAGAAACCGGTGCATCGATATATTCGCTGCCGGTTTCGCGAACTTTCCTGGCAAATTCCTTGGTCTCGATCGGCGAGATGGAGCTCATATCGATGACCAGCTTACCGGGCTTCAGTCCGAATACCACGCCGTTTTCGCCAAAGAGAACGTCCTTTACCTCTGGTGTATCCGGCAGCATCAGGATGATGATGTCAGTCTTCTCGGCCAGAGCCTTCGGGCTTTCAACAATCTTCAGACCGTTATCCAGCAGCTCCTGCTTTGGCTCGATAAAGAATTTCGATGTATAAAGGTCGTGTCCGGCGTCCTGTAAATGACGCGCCATGGGCGTGCCCATGATCCCCAGCCCAATAAACCCTATATCCGCCATGCTCAGCTCCTCATCCTGATTATATCTGCCGGCTTTCGTGCCGCTGACAGTTCGTTCAACCAGCCAAGCCCGCGTTGCGTTTCTGTTTTTGGTTTGTATTCGCAGCCGATCCAGCCGTCGTAACCGGCGTGATCCAACGCCGCGAACACGAATGGATAGTTGATCTCCCCCGTACCCGGCTCATTTCGTCCCGGATTATCCGCAAGCTGGATGTGCGCAATGAGCTGTTTATGCCGCTCATACGTGGCCACAAGTTCACCGCAGGTTCGCTGCTGGTGGTAAAGGTCATACTGAATGAAGAGGTTGTCGCTGCCGACCTCTTCGATGATCGAAGCCGCCTGCTCAACCGTATTCAGATAAAACCCGGGAATATCGTAATTGTTGATAGGTTCAATGAGCAGCCGGATGTGATATTTGGCAAGCTCCGTTGCTGCGAGCCTCAAATTGTGAACCAGGGTCGTGCGCAGAATATCGTCCGCCAATCCATTGGGGGCAATGCCTGAGAGACAGTTGATCTGTTTGCAACCAAGTGCGGTTGCATAGTCAATCGCTGTGGCGACACCGCGCCGGAATTCATCAATGCGGTCCGGCAACACCGCGATACCGCGTTCGCCTGCCCCCCAGTTGCCGGCGGGCAGATTGTGAAGGACCTGTACCAGCTGGTTTTCGGCCAGCTCATGCCTCAGTTCCTCGACTTTATAGTCATATGGAAAGAGGTACTCGACAGCTTCAAATCCTGCCTCACTGGCAAGCGCAAAGCGCTCCATGAATGGGACCTCATTGAAGAGCATCGTCAAATTTGCGGCGAACTTGGGCATGCATGCCTCCCGGTTGAATTGCGTTGTCAGTCGAGATATGCGCAGACCGCAGTCGGCACATCCTCGTTGTGCTCGGCAAGGTCCTCGAACTCGACGACCGCGTTGATATCCGCCCCCATGGAGACGTTGGTAACACGCTCCAGGATGAACTCGATCACAACCGGTACCTGGTGCTCGTCCATCAGAGCCTGCGCCTCTGCAAATGCGCCGGCGAACTGGTTGGGACTGCGGACACGGATGGCCTTGCATCCAAGTCCTTCTGCGACGGCCACATGATCAACCCCGTAGCCCTTTTCTGCATCGCCCGACGCGTTGATATTGTCGAAGGCGAGACTCACCTCGAAATCCATGTCAAAACCGCGCTGCGCCTGTCGGATCAGGCCCAGGTAGGAGTTGTTCACGACAACATGCAGGTAGGGCAGCTTGTGCTGCGCGCCCACGGCCAGCTCCTCGATCATGAACTGGAAATCATAGTCACCCGAAAGCGCTACGATCGGCCGGTTCGGATCGGCAGCACGAACACCAAGCGCAGCGGGCAGGGTCCAGCCGAGGGGTCCGGCCTGACCACAATTGATCCAGTTGCGCGGCTTGTAGACGTGCAGGAACTGCGCTCCGGCGATCTGGCTCAGACCGATGGTCGTGACGTAGCAGGTTTCACGGCCGAAGACCTTGTTCATCTCCTCATAGACGCGTTGAGGCTTCAGCGGGGTCTGATCGAAATGGGTCTTGCGCAACATCGTCCGCTTGCGGTCCCGGCATTCCCCTGCCCATTTGGACCAGTCACGCAACTTGCCCGCAGTCTTCCACTCGGTCGCAACGTCGAGGAAAAGCTCCAAAGCCTTGCCTGCATCGGACACGATACCGAAATCCGGCGAGAACACCCGTCCGATCTGTGTCGGCTCAATGTCCACGTGAATGAATTTTCTTCCCTCTGTATAGGTCGCAACATTGCCGGTGTGGCGATTGGCCCAGCGATTGCCTATTCCAAGAACGAAGTCAGACGCGAGCATGGTCGCATTGCCGTAGCGATGCGATGTCTGCAGGCCGCACATCCCCGCCATCAGACGATGATCGTCGGGAATTGTACCCCAACCCATGAGAGTCGGGATAACAGGGACGCCAGTAATTTCAGCAAATTCAACCAGCAAGTCAGAAGCATCCGCATTGATGATGCCGCCGCCGGCAACGATCAATGGCCGCTCTGCCTCATTGAGCATCGTGAGCGCCTTCTCGACCTGCGCCCTCGTCGCTGCGGGCTTGTAAGGTTCCAGTGGCTCATAAGTATCGGGATCGAATTCGATTTCCGCCAATTGAACATCGAGTGGCAGATCGATCAGCACGGGACCCGAACGCCCGGAGCGCATGATGTGAAAGGCCTTCTGGAATACATAGGGAACGAGTCCCGGCTCCATGACCGTCACCGCCCATTTGGTCACGGGCTTGGCAATCGACGCGATATCGACGGCTTGAAAATCTTCCTTGTCGAGGCGCGCACGTGGCGCTTGCCCTGTGATGCAGAGGATCGGAATTGAATCTGCTGATGCAGAATAAAGACCGGTGATCATGTCCGTCCCAGCCGGTCCAGAGGTGCCAATGCAAACACCGATATTCCCAGGCTCAGCGCGGGTATAACCTTCCGCCATATGGGAAGCACCTTCAACATGACGCGCGAGAATATGCCGAACTGACCCGCGGGCCTTAAGCGCCGAATAGAATGGGTTGATGGCGGCACCCGGTACGCCAAAGGCACAATCAATTCCCTCCTTCTCCAGGATACGAACTGCAGCATCGACGGCACGCATTTTGGTCATGGTCATTCCTCCAGATTTGATGAGAGCATACCCCATTTTCAGTGCTGCTCAACAAGTATATGGAAATCATTCCCACCATATGGAAATAAACATTTTCAACAAAACTGGTAAAATGAAACGATGGCGGCTATGCCAAGGGGAGCTGAATGAAACGGGACACCGGGGAATCCATGGCTTCGCAATCGACATCATTGAAGGGAAAACGAGGCCGGAAGGCTGGAGAAAACTCGGCACCCTCCTCCGTCCAGGTTTTGGATCGCAGCCTCAATCTGCTGGGTATCATTGCCGACAATGATGGTTCGACGCTGACCGATCTCGCTGACCATAGCGGCATGGCACCCTCCACAGTCCACCGGCTGCTGACGTCGCTCGCCAATCACGGGATGCTGACGCACGATCCGGAATCAGGCGACTGGACGATCGGCGTTCGCGCCTTCGAGATCGGCAACGCCTTCCTGCGCTACCGCAAGCTTGGATCGATCAGCCGTCCGTTCCTGAAGCGGCTGATGGATGAGTGCGGGGAAACGGCGAATATCGCCATTGAAGATGAAGGTGACGTTGTCTTCATTTCCCAGATCGAGAGCCACGCGCCGATGCGCGCGTTTTTTCGTCCCGGACGGCGCGGGCCAATTCACGCATCAGGCATCGGCAAGGCTATTCTTTCGACCTGGTCTGACACTGATATAGGTCAGATGCTCAGCGGCAAGTCGCTGACGCATTTCACCGACCACACTCTGGATACACTTCCTGCTTTGTTGAAGGATATTCAACAGATCCGTACGCGCGGCTGGTCGATCGATGATGAGGAACACACGCTCGGCATGCGCTGTATCGCGGCGCCGCTCTTCAACGAGCACGGCGAAGCGATTGCCGGTATTTCGATCTCCGGTCCGGCAGTTCGGCTGCCCAGGGATAAATTGGGCGTGCTCGGGCCGGTCATCCGCCAAACCGCCGATGAACTGACGATGGCGATGGGGGGTCGAAGACCCGACGAACTATAGGTAAACATAAGGAGGGAGCATTTCGCTCCCACCTTATCGTCAGGCTGTCTGCAATTCGGCTACCTGCCGTGTGCGGGCATGTGTAAAGGCCGGCTTGTCCAGTCCACTCTTCATTGGCTTGCCAGCAACGTAAACTTCAGCGACCGACCGGTCGTCGCCCATGGTCTGGAGGATGAACAGTTCTTCGGCCAGCGTCGTTGCAGTGCTCATGCGCAATTCCATTGCCGGCTTGGCCCGGCTGTCAAGAATGGTAATGTCGGCATCGGCACCGGCATGCAGCGAACCGATGCGGTCTTCGAGGCCAAGGGCACGCGCATTGCCAAGCGTCATCATGTAGTAGGAGGCAAATGGCGACAGATGCTGTCCCTGCACATGCAGGACCTTATAGGCCTCGCTGATTGTTTCCAGCATGGAGAAACTGGTCCCGCCACCAACATCGGTCGCAACCGAAATGCGGGCACCGCAGTTGCGGAAGCGATCGCGATCAAATAGCCCGCTGCCGAGGAACAGGTTGGAGGTCGGGCAAAAGACAGCGACCGATCTCGTCTCCGCAAGCGCCGAGATCTCCCGGTCTGAAAGGAAGATGCAGTGACCGAGCAGCGTGTTTGACCCGAGGAGGTCATAATTGGCATAAATGTCGGTGTAGTCCTTCGCTGAAGGATAGAGCGATGTAGCAAAGGCAATCTCGTCCTTGTTTTCGGAGAGATGCGTCTGCACATAGCAATCCGGATGTTCGCGCACCAACGCGCGGCTCATGTCCATCTGTTCCGGTGTAGATGTAATAGCGAAGCGCGGGCTGATGGCATAGTGCGCACGGCCACGGCCGTGCCATTTGGCGATCAGCGCCTTGGTGTCGTCATAGCCGGACTGCGGGGTATCGCGCAGCGCATCGGGTGCATTGCGATCCATCATCACCTTACCGCCAATCATGAGCATGTTGCGCTTTTCGGCGGCGGTGAAATAGGCGTCGACACTTTCCGGGTGAACCGAGCAGTAGGCAACCGCCGACGTCGTACCATTACGAAGCAGTTCGTCCATGAACCGTCCGGCAATGAAATCCGCATGGGCGGTGGACGAGAATTTCTGCTCTTCGACAAAAATGTAGGTGTTGAGCCATTCGAGCAGCTGGGCACCATAGGAGGCGATCGCCTGAGTCTGCGGGAAATGCAGATGGGTGTCGATGAAGCCCGGCAGGATCAGGTGCGGGCGATGATCGACTATCTCGGCCTGCGAACCGGCAATCGAAGCAATCGCTGCATATTCGCCGGCTTCAACGATTTTGCCGTTGTCGATCAGGACTGCCCCATCCTCGAAATAGCTGAAGGCGGACTGATCGTCGATGCTCTTTGGTTCATCGACGAAAGTCAGCACCCGGCCGCGTAAAAGTAGTTTGCTCATTGGATTGTTCCTCCCTGAACGGTGGTCTCGTACCAGCTGGCGAGCAGCCGCCGCTCCTCCTCGGTAATGCCGCTGATATTGGCGGGCGGCATCGCATGCGAGCGCCCCGCCTGCAGATAAATCTCACGTGCGTGCGCCGCAATCTGGCTATCGGTTTCGAGCACCACGCCCTTCGGGGGCGCAATGATGCCTTCCCAGCCCGGCTCCTTTGCGTGGCACATCGAACAGCGGCCAAGAATGGTGTCCTTCACCTTGGGAAAGGCTTCAGCCGCGATGAACGGCTGTTGGGTCGCGGACACCTTCTCCTCACTCCCCTCACCCGAAAGGATTTTCGGGACTGTGGACAGCCACATGATGACGATGAACAGGATGGCGGTCACCAGCCAGGTCCAGGTAGGCTCACCCTTGCGGGCATGGCGGGTATTGAACCAATGACGGATCGTGACCCCCATCAGGAACACAAGCGATGCAATGATCCAGTTATACTGCGTCCCGAACGCCAGCGGATAATGGTTCGACAGCATCAGGAACAGCACTGGCAGGGTCAGATAGTTGTTGTGCGTGGAGCGCTGCTTGGCCTGCTTGCCAAGCATTGGATCAGGAACCTTTCCTGCAATGAGGTCCGCAACGACTTTCTTCTGGTTGGGAATGATGATCATGAACACGTTGGCGGACATGATGGTCGCCGTGAAAGCTCCCAGATGCAGGAATGCGGCCCGCCCGGTAAAGAGCTGGGTATAACCCCACGCCATGCCGACCAGCACAAAGTAAAGCAGAACCATCAAACGTGTATCGTTCTTCCCGAGCGGCGACTTGCAGATCGTGTCGTAGACGACCCAGCCGCCGAAGATCGAGGCGAGTGAAATCGCGATGGCAACAGGACGGGACACATCCAGAACATGCGGATCGATCAAATAGAGATCGGCGCCGGCATAGTAGACGATGCAAAGCATGGCAAAGCCCGATAACCACGTCGCATAGGACTCCCACTTGAACCATGTCAGGTGCTCCGGCATCTGCTCGGGCGCCACCAGATATTTCTGGATGTGATAAAAGCCACCGCCATGCACCTGCCACTCCTCGCCATGGGCTCCGGCAGGCAGGCCCGGGCGTTGACGAAGACCGAGATCGAGCGCGACGAAATAGAAGGATGAACCGATCCAGGCGATACCGGTGATGACATGCAACCAGCGCACCGCAAAGTTCATCCAGTCCCAGGCAATAGCGAATTCGTACATGCGGCGCTCCCTTTTAACGCAGGGAGTATGTGCCAAAGCCTATGCTCATGTGGAACACCCTAATGTACCCATCTCTTTCAAAAAAATCTTTAAAATGTTAGATCATCAGACAGTGTATGCGGGTAAGCGAAAACCATGTCCTACCTTGATAATCTTCGTGTTTTCGTTCGCGTCGTCGAACTTGGAAACCTCTCTGCTGCCGGGCGCGATCAGCGCGCTTCTCCGGCCGTCGCAAGCAATCGCATCAAGGAACTCGAGCGTCATCTTGGCGTGCGCCTTTTCAATCGCACGACACGCAAGCTGACGCCGACCGAACACGGCCGGGTATTCTACGAGGGCGCGGTGAAGATCATCGAGGCTATCAACGAGGCCGAGGCCGCAATTGCCGACCTGTCGAAAAAGCCCAAGGGTGCGATCCGCATCACCGCTCCGCTCGGCATTGGCCGCCGCTTGATTGCATCGGGTATTCCTGAATTCCACGACAAATACCCTGACATTGAAGTGCGGCTGAGGCTGTCAGACCACAATATCGACATCATGAGCGAAGGCGTCGATGTCGCTTTTAAGCTTGGTATTCTTGAAGATTCCAATCTGCGCATGCGCGGCATCATGAATTGCGAGCGGGTCATCTGTGCGTCCCCGAATTACCTCGAGCGGCGGGGTACACCTGCCACACCTGACGAGCTGATCTCCGCCCACCATGATTGCCTGCTTTTGCGCTATCCGGGTTCCAAGGAGTATTTCTGGACGCTGCAGATGCCCGAAGGCACGCGCAAGCTTGAAGTCAGCGGACCTTACGATTCCGATGATGGCGATGTGCTGACACAATGGGCGCTCGAGGGTCGCGGCATCATCAACAAGCCGCTCTTCGAGGTTAAGAGCTATCTGAATGAAGGAACATTGCGGGCAATCCTCACGGATACGCCGCCGGCCAGCATTCAACTTGCCGCGATCTACCCGCACAAGCGATTTCAGGATCCGAAGGTGCGGCTGATGATCGATTTCATGACGGAACGCTGCCAGCGCCTGGTCAGTGCGATGCTTGAGTAGCTCATGCCGGAACGCGTTTGCCTACCTTGACGGCCGCCGCCGGCTTGCGGCGATAATTCAGCGCTGATGTCATGATTTCAGCGGCCGCCAGTGCCGCTATGACATTTGGGCGTTTGTCCTTGACAGCGGCTCCCCCCACGGGACAGACAAGCCTGTCAAAAATCTCGGGACGGCCAACCTCGCGCGTCAGCCAGCTGCGGAACGTTGCGCGTTTCGTCTTCGATCCGATCATGCCGACATAAGATGCATCGTCCCTGGCCAAAGCTTCGGCCGTGATCAGAAAGTCGAGTGCGTGGTCGTGTGTCAGGACCACGAAGGCACTTCCCTCCGGAGCATCGCGGACAACCGCTTCTGGCATGGCGGTAAGGCAGGTCTCTATACCAGGAACCTGGGTGGCGAAAAGTTCGTCTTCGCGCGTATCAACCAATATGATGCGCAGCGGTACCAGTGACAGTGCCATGGCCAGCGCGTCGCCGACATGGCCTGCTCCAAAAACATAGACATGCGGACGCTGCGCAATCTCAAGGTCGACCTTCCCGATCAATGTCATCGCTACACCCCGATCAACGCACATGAAACCAAGCGCAACGCGGCCACCACAGCACTGGCCGATTTCCGGACCGAGCGGGATGGTTATCTCCTGCGCATCCGCTCCATTGTTCAATACCCTGCGCGCATGGTCGATCGCCATGTACTCGAGCTGCCCGCCGCCGATCGTGCCGAAAATGCGATCCGCCGCCACCAGCATCCAGGCTCCAGCTTCGCGCGGCGTCGAACCGTCGGCGGCTTTCACCTCAACGAGAACCACATCCTTCCGCCGGTTGAGAAAATCTCTGATGTCTTCGCGGTTGGTTGGCATGGAACGTCACTTTCCGGATGGCGCTGTCGCAATTCCGGACGGAAAACCGGCTGGACCTTTTCCTGGAATTGCTCCAGCCGATCTCAATCGCTCGATCGCCATCAGCACACGTTCGGGTGTCGCAGGCGCATCAAGACGCGGGGAAATGCGATAATCGGCAACACTGGCAACAGCCATGGAAATCGCTTCCAACACCGAAATCGCCAGCATGAAGGGCGGCTCGCCGACAGCCTTGGAGCGACGGATGGTTTCCTCACGGTTGACCGACCAGTTAGCAAGGTTGACGTTGAACTGGCGCGGCCGGTCCGATGCGAGCGGGATCTTGTAGGTGGACGGCGCATGCGTGCGCAGCCGGCCCTTTGCATCCCACCACAGTTCTTCCGTTGTCAGCCAGCCCATGCCCTGGACGAAGGCGCCTTCGACCTGACCAAGATCAAGTGCAGGGTTCAATGACTTGCCGACATCGTGCAGGACGTCGGAGCGATCGACCTGATATTCGCCGGTCAGCGTATCGATGCTCACTTCCGACACCGAAGCGCCGTAGGCGAAATAATAGAATGGACGGCCCCTGCCTTCTGCCCTGCTCCAATGGATTTTTGGCGTCTTGTAGAAGCCCGCTGCCGAGAGCTGCACACGGGCGCCATAGGCCGATTTGATGAATTCCGGGAATGGAACGAACCTCTCGCCGACACGAACCATGTTCGGCTCGAAGGAGACCTGTTCTCGCGTGACGCCATATTGCTCGATGGCAAACTGGACCAGGCGATCCTTGATCTGTTGAGCCGCATTGGCTGCGGCCATGCCGTTGAGATCGGAGCCGGAAGACGCAGCAGTAGCAGAAGTATTGGGTACCTTCGCGGTTGTCGTTGCCGTCACCTTTATGCGGTCGAGGTCGACCTGGAATTCATCGGCTACCACCTGCGCCACTTTGGTGTAGAGCCCCTGGCCCATTTCGGTTCCACCGTGATTGAGATGAATCGAGCCGTCGGTATAGACATGGACCAGCGCACCGGCCTGGTTATACTCGGTTTTGGTGAAGGAAATTCCGAACTTCACCGGCGTCAATGCTATACCTCGCTTGATAATCCGGCTGTGACGATTGAAGTTGAGGATCGCCTCGCGCCGCGCGGCATATTCAGATGATTCTTCAAGCTCCATGATGATCTGCGGAATGATATTGTCTTCGACAGTCTGATGATACGGCGTAAGGTTACGCCCCTCGCCGCCGTAGAAATTTGCCTTGCGGATCTCCAGCGGATCCTTGCCAAGCGCATAGGCGATCTCCTCTATCATGCGCTCGCCGCCCACCATGCCCTGGGGACCGCCGAAACCGCGAAACGCGGTATTGGAAACGGTATTGGTCTTCAGAGGCCGCGAACGCAGCCGTACATTCGGATAGAAGTAGCAATTGTCGGCGTGGAAAAGCGCCCGGTCCGTCACTGGACCCGACAGGTCTGCAGAAAAGCCGCAGCGCGCCGAGAATGTGGCATCAACCGCCTCAATGCGGCCGGCATCATCAAAGCCGAGTTCATAGGCCACATGGAAGTCGTGGCGCTTGCCCGTCGCAACCATGTCGTCGTCTCGATCTGGCCTGATTTTCACAGCCCGGCGGTATTTCTTGGCCGCGATAGCCGCGACAGCCGCAAAGAGATTGGCTTGAGTTTCCTTACCGCCGAAACCACCACCCATGCGCCGCACGTTAACAGTCACGGCGTTCGATGGAACGCCGAGGACGTGGCCAACCATATGCTGCGTCTCACTTGGATGTTGGGTCGATGAGAACACCGTGACCTCATCGTCCTCGCCGGGTATGGCGAAGGCAATGTGACCTTCCAGGTAGAAGTGGTCCTGCCCACCGATGCGCATCTCGCCGCTCAGACGGTTCTTGGCGCTCGCAAGCCCGGAAGCAATGTCGCCGCGCTCTAGCTTTAACGGATCGATCACCAGCGGATAATTGGCCTTTTCCGCTTCCAGAACGTCAATGACATGGTCAAGTTCGCGATACTCGATTTTGACTTTAGTCGCTGCCTGCCGCGCAATCTGCCGTGTTTCAGCAATCACGGCAAAGATGGGCTGACCGTGGAATTCGACCTTGCCGATGGCAAAGACCGGATCGTCATGCTTGCCCGCGGGGCTCACGTCGTTGTGGCCGGGAATATCTTCGACGGTGAGAACTCCGATGACACCGGCACAGGCCCTGACCTCTTCAAAGTCGATAGACAGGATTTCGGCGTGTGCGCGTTGCGACAGCCCGAGATAGGCGTGCAACGTATCGGACGGCTCCGGTATGTCATCGATGTACTCGGCCGAGCCGGAGACATGTTTGTGACCCGATTCATGCGGCTGCTTTTCATGAACGCCACCGCGAATACGGCTGATCGGCTGAATTGAATTCATTGCGCGCTCCTCACCCAAACGCCGCTTCATAGCGGTTCAAACGCACGTTCTTCTCTCCGCCTGTCTCAAGGTAGAAACGGCGCAAAAGGTTCTTCGCCACCAGCAGACGATACTCTGCGGAGGCTCGCCAATCTGTCAGCGGCACGAAATCGTCGGAAAAAGCAGCGATTGCCTTTTCGATTGTCCCTTCGTCCCAGACGGCGCCGGTCAATGCTCGTTCGACGGCTTTGGCGCGCTTGGGCGTCCCGGCCATGCCGCCGAACGCAATAACGGCACTGTCTACGCGGCCGCGTTCATCCAGACCTACCCGGAATGCCCCGCAGACCGATGAAATATCTTCATCCAGGCGTTTGGAAATCTTGTAGACGCCGTAAAGATCATCGGCGCCGAGGTACGGGATCTGGATCGCTTCGACGAATTCGCCGGCTGAACGGTCCTGTTTGCCGTATTCAATGAAGTAGTCCTCGATCGCAACCGAGCGGCGGATTTTGCCCTTGCGCAGGAGAACCTTCGCACCCAGGCCGATCAGGGCTGGGGGCGTATCACCGATCGGCGAACCATTGGCCACGTTTCCGCCGATCGTTCCCATGTTGCGAACCTGCTCTCCGCCGATGCGGTTCCACAATTCCGTCAATTGCGGGAAATGGCGAATAATGGCGGGATAGGCGTCGGTGTAACTGACGCCTGCCCCGAGCGTTAGCCCATCCACGCCTTCGCTGATCTGGCGCAACTCATCCAGATGCGACACGAAGATCAGCGGCCCGATCTCGCGCATGAACTTCGTCACCCAAAGCCCGACATCGGTTGAGCCTGCGACAATGGTCGCGCCCGGATTATTCTCGAGCACGTCGGCAAAATCATCGATATTGGCGGGCAGAATAAGCTGTTGCTTGCCCTCGCCAATTGCAACGCGCTTGCTGTCCTTCAACGCCAGCAGCTGTGCGGTCACGCGTGCGCGTTCAGCAACCAGCGGATCCTTCTTCAAATCCCCGACCGCCGAGACACTCTCGGCGGCACGAATGATCGCCGCATAACCAGTGCAGCGGCAAAGATTACCCTGCAGCGCCTTTTCGATCTCCTGGGTATTTGGTTGCGGATTCTGCATCCACAAACCGTAGAGCGACATGACGAACCCGGGCGTACAGAAGCCGCATTGGGAAGCGTGGGTATCGACCATGGCCTGCTGGACCGGATGCAGCGACCCGTCTGCTCCGGCGAGCGCCTCGACTGTGACGACGTGACAGCCATCGAGCGAACCGACAAAACGGATGCAGGCATTTACCGATTCATATTTGAGCTGGCCGTTGAACAGTCGGCCGACTAGCACAGTGCACGCGCCGCAATCGCCTTCCGCGCACCCTTCCTTGGTTCCGCGCAACTTTCGGTCAAGCCGGAGAAAGTCAAGAAGTGTTTCCGTGGCGGAGACGTCTGTCCGCTCGATCATTTTGTCGTTCAGCAGAAACCGGATGCTGTTGCGGATCTGGATTTCCATGTGCCATCAGCTCCCGCGATAGGTTGAGTAGCCGAATGGCGCGACGAGAAGCGGCACGTGATAGTGCACCTTTTCGTCGTCGATCCCGAAGCGGACCGGAACCACGTCGAGAAACGGGGTTTGGCCAGTCACCGGTTCGCTGGCGAAATACTCGCCGACGTGAAAGCGAAGTTCGTAGGCGCCCGAACGCATATCCGCGCCGGTGAGCAGCGGCTTGTTGCAGCGTCCGTCCTCATTGGTGCGTGTGCTGTGCAAAGGCATCAGGCGATCGCCGTCGATACGGAAGAGGTCGATCCGGAGTTTGGCGGCAGGCTTGCCGCTAGCCGTATCGAGCACATGAGTTGTCAGGCGTCCAGCTGCTTCGTTCTGTAGGCTCATAGGCGTTCGTCCCTCCCAAGGAGAACTTTCGATTTTCCATCGCCAGTTTGCATCCCGTTCCGGTCCCGGGGTAGGCGGCGCTTGCTTGGAGGACTTTCAAAATTTTCTGGGGGAATGGTTCGTATATTATTTGAGTATTCAGGGGATGGGTTGAGCGCATCCGAGGAGGGACGGCACCATGAGATATCCCCGTGACATGCATGGTTATGGAGCTGCGGCACCACAAGCGAATTGGCCAGACGATGCGCGCATTGCCGTTCAGTTCGTCGTCAATTACGAGGAAGGCGGCGAGAACTGCGTATTGCATGGCGATGCAGCCTCCGAGGCGTTCCTGTCAGAGATTGTCGGTGCGCAGGCCTGGCCCGGCCAGCGGCACTGGAACATGGAGTCGATCTACGAATATGGTGCCCGCGCAGGGTTCTGGCGGCTGCATCGTCTGCTCACGGCGAAAAACGTGCCTGTCACAGTTTACGGTGTCGCGACGGCCCTTCAGCGCTCCCCGGCGCAAGTTCGCGCCATGCTGGATGCGGATTGGGAGATCGCATCCCATGGTTTGAAGTGGATCGACTACAAGGATTGCACCCCGGACGCCGAGCGTGAGGAAATGCTGGAGGCGATCCGCATTCACACGGCAGTGACCGGCACGCGTCCGCGTGGCTGGTACACAGGACGTTGTTCGGTGAATACTGTCGATCTTGTGACCGCCGAAGGTGGCTTTGACTACGTGTCCGATTCCTATGCGGATGACCTCCCCTACTGGCACGAATCCGGCCGTCGGTATCAGCTCGTCATCCCTTATACGCTGGACGCCAACGACATGCGTTTTGCCACCCCCCAGGGGTTCAACTCGGGTGATCAGTTCTTCGCCTATCTGAAGGACAGCTTCGATACGCTCTACGCCGAAGGCGAAGCCGGCTCACCCAAGATGATGAGCATCGGCCTGCATTGCCGCCTCGCCGGCCGGCCCGGCCGCGTCGCAGCCCTCGCCCGTTTCATCGATTACGTGCAAGGCCACCAGAAAGTGTGGCTAGCCCGTCGCATCGACATTGCACAGCACTGGACGGCAAATCACCCCTACGTGCCGCAAGCCGTCCGCCCGTCAGCGCTTGATGAAGCAGCGTTCGTCGAGCGCTTCGGCGGTATCTTCGAACATTCCGACTGGGTTGCCAGGCGCACTTTTGCCGCTGAACTTTCGCCAGCGCATGATAGCGCCATTGGCCTTCATTCAGCACTCGCGACCGCTTTCCGATTTGCCTCCGAAGAGGAGCGCCTCGGCGTTCTGATTGCGCACCCCGATCTTGCCGGCAAGTTGGCGCAAGCGAAACGGCTTACAGAGAGCTCTACTCTGGAACAGGCATCCGCCGGGCTCGATGCACTGACCGATAGCGAGCGCGAACAGTTCACCACGCTCAACACCCGCTACGTCGAGACATTTGGCTTCCCATTCATCATCGCCGTAAAGGGTCGCAGCAAGGACGAAATCCTTGCCGCCTTCCAGAACCGGATTAGCAATGATCGCCAGACCGAGTTCGAAACCGCATGCCGTCAGGTGGAGAGGATAGCGCTTCTGCGGCTCCAGAACATGCTCCCCGGTTGAAGATCGCAACACGGAACCAATCAAGGATAAGCAGATGCGCGAGATATTCGTTCAGCCGTTGACTCGGGAGGCCTTTGCGCCTTTCGGCGATGTCATTGAGACTGAAGGGGCACACCGCTTCCCGATCAACCACGGCATGTGTATGCGTTACCACGACTTGGCCAGGGTCGAGACAACGGGCGGGAATGCGAAAACGCTCATCAGCCTGCTGCGCGGCAAGCCCTATGAATTGCCGCTGAAACTTGAAATGGTAGAGCGGCATCCGTTCGGCAGCCAGGCATTCGTACCGCTGTCACAAAAGCCATTCCTCGTCGTGGCGGCCCATGAGCAGCCTGACGGCCCAAGCGAACCGGTGGCCTTTGTGACAAAGCCGGGTCAGGGCGTGAATATTCATCGCAATGTCTGGCACGGAATTTTGACGCCGCTCGAGAGCGTTTCGGATTTCGTTGTCATCGACCGCGGAGGCGACGGCGTCAATCTGCAGGAGCACTTCTACCGCGAGCCATTTCTCATTCGCTAACCCAAAGAAAATGGCCGCTTTAATGCGGCCATTTTTCTGTTTTCACATAGTTCAGATCCTACTTTAACCAATTGAACGATCGATTGAGCCTGGTCAATTAAGCGGAATGGCGTTCTTGTCTTTGCCGGCCTGGTACCGCGCCGATAATTCGGAATATTTGTCGCTGATCGCTGTGGCGCGCCTTTGCAGCCTGTCCCGTTCCGATGCTGGAAGCTCTGCAATCATCTGGTGGATAGAGTAGCTCTTCCAGAACGCATTCTCCCGATTGTAGCCACCGGGCTCCAGCGTGAAAACTTCCTTGAGTATCCTGAGGTCATGCGGGATGGCAAAGGCATCGCGCGAGTCCTCGTGGCTGAAAAAATAGTAGAAATTGTCAAAGCCGGCCCAGGTGATCGCCGAAAGACACATCGAACAGGGTTCATGGGTCGAGAGAAAGATCAATTCGCGCGGATCAGGACGTTCGTTTCCATGGACTTCATAAAACCGCTTCAACGTATGGACTTCGCCGTGCCAGAGCGGGTTTTCGGTTTCATTATTGGTTTCAGCGAGCACGACCGAAAAGTCTGATTTGCGCAGCAAGGCTGCACCGAAAATCTTGTTGCCAGCAGCAACGCCCTTTTCAGTCATTGGAATGATTTGGTGTTCCATCGCGTCAAGCAGCGCGTCAAGAACATTCGCAGTTGAGGGGTGCTGTGTCATGGTTGTCTTTCTCAATGCATATTGGTTCAGGCTTTGGAAATAAATCCGGTGCGGATGCGGCGCAACCGTCGCATCCGCACCGTCGCAAGATTTTACGCGGGGAACAGTGCAAACCTTATGATAAACAGGATTGCAACGAGCCACGTTGCCGGATGAATGACGCTTATTTTGCCCGTAAACGTCTTCAGCACGACATAGCTGATGAACCCAAAGGCCAGTCCATTGGCGATCGAATAGGTGAACGGGATCATCAGTGCCGTGAGTGCGGCAGGCGTCGATTCAGTAACGTCGCTCCATTCGATATCGACAAGCTCGTGCATCATGAGACCTGCCACATAGAGCAATGCCGGGGCAGTCGCATAACCGGGGACCGACGCTGCCAGTGGTGCAATGAACAGCGCGGCCAGGAACAGGACGGCAATGGTCAAGGCCGTCAATCCCGTGCGTCCACCCGCCTGCACCCCGGATGCACTTTCAACGTAGGCAGTGGTGCTGCTGGTGCCCAGCAATGAGCCCGCCACGATCGCCGTGCTATCGGCAAACAGCGCGCGGCCAAGATTGTTCGGCTTGCCTTCCTGAATGAGTCCAGCGCGCTTGCTGACGCCGATCAGGGTTCCCGTTGCATCAAAGACTTCGACCAGCACAAAAACCAGGATGACTTGCAAGAGTCCTGTATGCAAGGCGCCCATGATATCCAGCTGCAGGAAGGTAGGCGCCAGGCTCGGCGGGGCCGAGAAAACGCCCTTGAACTCGCTGACACCAAGGATCATCGACAACACGGTCACGACGAGGATGCCGATCAGGATCGATCCGCGTACCTTGAGCGCATCAAGTGCAGCGATAACAAAGAAGCCGAGGATAGCAAGCAAGGTGCCAGTGCCGCCAAGATGGCCAAGGCCAACAAATGTTGCAGGATTGGCCACGATGATGCCGGAGTTTTTCAAGGCAATGAATGCCAGGAATAGCCCGATACCGGCCGCTATTGCGCTGCGCAGCGATTTGGGAATTCCTGCGACGAGCCAGCTGCGTACTCCCGTTACCGTCAGTAGCAGGAAGATACAGCCGGAAATGAAGACGGCGCCAAGTGCTTGCTGCCAGGTGAAGCCCATCGCTGCCACAACAGTGAAGGCAAAGAAGGCATTGAGACCCATCCCGGGAGCCATGCCGATGGGCCAATTGGCCACCATCGCCATCACAGCCGAACCAAGTGCGGCGGCAATACATGTCGCAACAAATATGGCATTGCGATCCATGCCCGTGGAGGACAATATCTCTGGATTGACAAAAATGATGTACGACATTGTCAGGAATGTCGTCAGTCCGGCCAGTACTTCCGTACGCACCGTTGTATTGTGGTCGCTAAGCTTGAAAAGCCTTTCGAGCATAATTCCTCCCTTGGCAAACGCCTAAGTCTGCAGTTGCCGCGCGAGCGCTCAGCGCTAAGGTGCAGGCATCCGATATTGAATTTTCAATAATTTCCAATCAAGAGATGACGACACACACACTCCTCCGCATGCCGGTCCGCTCTCCAGTGTCGCCACCGCGGATATGATTGTGCTTCTTTCGCGACGCCGATGCTAGGCACCCATTCCGCATTCATTTGCGAAACACCTTCAATATTTTATTGATTTCCGGAGACGGCAAATAACCCGGAAGGAGCTAAAGGACATGGCAAGATTAACGCGTGGCTACAATGAAAATACGCGGGAATGGCAAGAGGACGATACCATCTTTCATTGGCTGGTAGGACTGAGAAAGGCACTCTTTATACTTTTCAAGAAACAGCAACCGCTCTTGCTCGTCAAGCAACGAAAGATACGGCCGCAGCGCGGAGCCCTTGAACCATTCGACGATGCCGTCCAATCCCTGGAGGGGATGATTGTAGGTCGTGCGCCAAACCTCAACACGCTGGCTGAGGGGCCGTAATAACTGATAATAAAATGAAGCATTTCCCACCTTCGTCCGAGAGGGATCCGCTCTCCCCAATTTGGAGGCCCAGATTTCATCCGCAGCCACCTTCCGCATCGCTACATGGGTAGGCTCTTCCAGATTGTCGGGCATCTGGATCGCCAGGGAACCGCCAGCGTTGAGGAAACCCATCAATCTCGGAAAGAGCCGATCGTGGTCCGGCAGCCACTGCATCACAGCGTTGGCGTACAGCAGGTCAGCATTCCCTTGCGGCCGCCATGTATCGAGATCGGCTGTGTGAAAGTCGTAGCCAGGCAATCGATCTTTCGCCTTCTCTATCATCTCCGCGGAGGAATCAACGCCCTGAACAATTGCCCGTGGGTACCGCCTTAGGAGCAATTCGGTTGAGTTTCCCGGACCGCATCCCAGATCGACACTAAATTTGACATCATGATTGGGAACCGCCGAAAGAAGGTCAATCGCCGGCCGGGTGCGTTCATCTTCGAATTTCAGATATTGTTCCGGTACCCATTCTGGTTTCGTCATGTCGTTCGATCGCTCCACCCGAACCGCTCGCGCGGCCCCAGGACCACGTCATTGAATCCGTCTTAGAATATCCGATGTGATCGTTCTGACAATGTCGCCCGGGGTAAGAATGCCAGCGCGGCTTTGCTCGACTTTCTTCTCACATGCGGGCGACCTGAAGTCGATAGCTCCGGTCTCAACCGGCAAAAACGCGGTCCCAACCATTCTGACATTCCGCTGGGTCGCCTCCGATTCATCAACATCCCCCTGGGCAGGCTCTTCACTTTCAACGGCAACGTTCAACGGTCCGACGCCGTTCGCTTCTGCCGCCACAGCGGTGGAATCAACTTCCAGGCTGGGTATTGATTTCTCCGATACGACATTCATCTGATTGTTTTGTGCAGCATGACACGCGCAACCGGGAACTGCTTTGACGCCCGCAGTGCGATAGTTGAATGCGTTTGGCAGCTCGCTATAGGGCTTCTTGTCGGCAACAGCGATCATCGCGTCCGATTCCTGTTCCGGTACCGGATGATAGTATAATTTTGCATTTCCCGCCGGGCGCATGGCACTGCAGGCATTCTGGTCGCGGGCAAAGTTTCGGGGCTGTGCCGAAAACGAAATCGGAAAGTAGTAACCGTCGCACATGCGTACGCAAAGCGTTCGATAGCCGCCCTTCTTGACAACGGACGTGACGAGCGTCTCTGGCGCTGTCGACCGGTTCTTGCGCTGGGCCGAACGATCATCAAGCGCTGACGATCGCCGCCAGATCTCCGGCCGCGTAGACCCCACCAGAACTTCATAATTCTTCTCGACCTGATGTCGGGATTGGCCATACTGGATCGTCTTCATAGGAGGAGGAACGATCCGAATGCTTTACGCCATATTGTGCTACAACCCCGAAGATGTCGTCGGTTCCTGGAGCAAGGAAGAGGATGACGCAGTCATGGAACGACTGGCGGTTGTTCAGGATAAACTCAGGGAGCAGGGTCGACTTGGCCCTGTGGCGCGGTTGCTTCCGACCACGGCGGCAACAACGCTCAGAAAGGGCCGTGAAGATCCCATCATTATTGATGGACCGTTTGCTGAAACCAAGGAACAACTCCTCGGATTCTATGTGATCGATTGCGCGTCGCTGGACGAAGCCATCGACACCGCGCGGGATCTCGCACGGGCGAATCCCGGCACCGGTTCATACGAAATCCGGCCCGTTGCAATCTTCCGGCCAGGGTCGAATTTCTCATGAGCGACACCGCCTGGATCGATGCCGCCCTCACCGCCGCCCGTCCGCAAGCGGTCGGCGCGCTGCTGCGGTATTTCCGCAATCTCGACACGGCGGAAGAGGCTTTTCAGGAGGCCTGCCTTCGAGCCCTGAAAAACTGGCCAAAAAATGGGCCGCCCCGGGATCCAACTGCCTGGCTCATATTCGTCGCCCGCAACAGCGCTATCGACGGAGTGCGGCGTCAAGCAAAGCAGCAGCCGCTGCCTCCAGAAGAACATTTGTCCGACCTTGAGGACGCCGAAACCGCAATCGCCGAAAAGATCGACGGCTCGGACTACCGCGACGACATACTGCGCCTGCTGTTCATTTGCTGTCATCCCGATCTTCCGGCCACGCAGCAAATCCCATTGGCACTCAGAATCGTATCAGGCCTCTCGGTGCGACAGATCGCCCGCGCCTTCCTCATCAGCGAAAGCGCCATGGAGCAGCGCATCACACGCGCGAAGAGCCGTATCGGTGCTGGCGAGGTACCGTTTGAGGCACCGGATGCCATCGAACGAGCGGAACGGCTCGCCGCGGTAGCGGCGATGGTCTACCTGATCTTCAACGAAGGATACTCGGCTGGCAGCGGTGAAAGCCAAGCACGCCTCCCCTTGTGCGAGGAGGCTATCCGGCTCGCCAGGCTGCTGTTGCGGATTTTCCCAACGGAACCGGAGATCATGGGATTGACCGCGCTGCTGCTCCTGCAGAATGCCCGGGCCGGAGCTCGCTTTGATGCCGACGGATCAGTGATACTGCTGGAAAACCAGGACAGGGGTCTGTGGAACCGCAAGATGATCAATGAGGGTCTTGCCCTGCTTGACAAGGCCATGCGGCACAGGCGCGCCGGCCCGTATCAGATCCAGGCCGCCATTGCCGCCCTCCACGCGCGAGCCGTGCACGCCGCCGACACCGATTGGGCCGAAATCGATCTGCTATACACAGCGCTCGAACGATTGACGCCCTCGCCGGTAATCACTCTCAACCGCGCTGTCGCCGTGGAAAAGGTGCGCGGGCCAGCTGAAGCGTTGGCCCTGATAGAACCCCTTGAGGATAGGCTCTCCGGCTATTTTCACTTCTTTGGTGTCAAGGGCGGCTTGCTGATGAAAATCGGTCGCACCCGTGAAGCCCGCGAGGCTTTCAATCGCGCCATTGCCCTGGCCAATACTGCTGCAGAGGCGGCACACATCCGCATGCACCTCGACGGTCTGGCTCGAGACTGATTGCCGGCCTGACGTCATTTCCATACAAGAATTTTGCCGGCCGTGTCGGGATGCCCGCGGCTCGTTCGTCCTTGGATCAGAACTGATCAAACAAGGAGAACATCAATGAGCTATGACGCCACCCCGAATCCCGATCGCGATCTCGTCCTGACCCGCATCATCGATGCGCCGCGCGAAAAGGTCTTCAAGGCATGGACCGATGCCGACCTTTTGAAACAGTGGTTTGCACCGTTGCCCTATACGACCCCGCATGCGGAACTTGATGTTCGCGTAGGCGGCTCCAATCTCATCGTCATGCGTGGGCCCGATGGCAATGAGTTCCCCAATCGCGGCGTCTATCTGGAAATAGTCGAAAACGAACGGATCGTCGTCACCGACGCTTATACAAAAGCTTGGGTGCTCTCCGAAAAACCGTTCATGACATTGATCCTTACCTTCGAGGATCACGGCGGCAGAACCAGGTACACGGCGCTCGCCCGCCATTGGACGGTTGCGGATCGCGAAGCCCACGAGAAGATGGGTTTTCACGAGGGCTGGGGCATCTGCGCCGATCAGCTTGAAGCGCTTGTCTCGAAACTTTGAAAGAAGGAGAACGAGATGACGAACACCAGCGAAAAGGCCGCCGTTGCAGCCGTGATCGATGACTGGTCCAAAGCAATCGGCGACAAGGATGCGGCGCGGGTCCTGTCCCACCTGAGCGGCGACGTGGTCCAGTACACGCTGGCTCCTCCCCTGCAATACAAGGGTAAGGATGCCGAAGATTTGCAAGGATGGTTTGCGACCTGGAAAGGGCCGATTGGAGGTGAAGCACGCGATGTCGAGATCAATGCCGGAAGCGACGTCGCTTTCGCCAGAAGCCTCGTGCATATGACCGGCACCAAAACCGACGGGGAGCAAGTCGATCTCTGGTTTCGCCAGACGCTCGGTTTGATCAAGCAAGGCGGCACATGGCGTATCGCCCATGTCCACACTTCCGTCCCTTTCTATATGGATGGTAGCTTCAAGGGCGCGTTCGATCTGAAACCTTAAGCGCACCACCGCGGCCTACGACATATCGATCGGTGTTTTGTGAGCGGCTATGTCGTGCGGCAGGATCGTCTGCCGTTCGATCATGCGATGCACACGCGGGTCGGTGACACCGCGATGAAGCGCCCGTATCCGGTCGCCGATTGCCGCGTCAGCCTGAGTTCTGCGCTGATTGTGACGGACATATTCGACCCAGGTCGGCGTGTGATAGCTCTCGGTCCAGATCTCGGGATTCTCCAGATCGCGCATCAACGCCCAGTGCCCTGCCCCGTCGCGAATCCGCACGCGCCGCCGGTCAGCCATAACCGCGAGAAACTCCGGAACGTCTTCTTCGGCAATGACATAGTCGATCATGATCACGATCGGCCCGCTGCGCGGTTTGAGATCCAACGCCAGCAGCGGCTCGCTGAAGCGATTGAGCGGATCGAGGTTCAACGTCTTGAATTCCGGCAATGCATAACGAAGGCCTATAACGGCACCAAGAAGCATGACCACGCTTGAGGCAAGCAGTGCCTTGTCGGCCCCGTATTCCGCTGCCGCGACACCCCATAACCAGCTGCCGCCCGCAATGCCCCCGAATGTCGTTGTCTGGTATAGTGACAAGGCACGGCCAACCACCCAACGCGGCGTCGACAGCTGTACCGTTACATTGAATAATGACAAAGCCAGCACCCAGCAGGCACCGGCCGACAGGAGCCCGGCATTGGTTGTCCAGGCGCTTGGGCTCAGTGCCGCAATCGTGGCGCTGACAGCGAATCCGGCAAAGGCAATGCGCACGATGGCTTCGCTCGTCAGGAATTCGCGCAGCCGCGCGCTAAGGAGCGCGCCACCAATGGCACCGATCCCGAATGAACCGAGCATGGTGCCATAGACCAGCGGTCCGCCACCGACAAGATCACGCGCAACCAGCGGCAGGAGCGCGAGCACGGCACTGGCCGAGAAACCGAACACAAAGCCGCGAAAAACGACTTTGCCGATGTTTGGCGACATTGCCACATACCGCAAACCTGCAGAGACCGCTCGTCCGAGCGCTTCGCGTGGCAACGGGTTCGGTGGGTACTGGGGCTGCCAGCGGAGCAGCGCGAAGATAAGAGGCAGGTAACTGACCGCGTTGACTGCGAAAGCGGCGGCGGCACCCGCCACGGCGACAATCAAACCGCCGATCGCCGGACCAACGCTGCGGGTGAGGTTGAAACCCATGCTGTTGAGTGCAACGGCTTCCGGCAGATTTTCGCGCGGGACCATATCCCCGACCGAGGCCTGCCATGACGGGTTGTTGAGTGCCGTTCCGCAACCGAGGAGGAAGGTGAAGGTGAGAAGAAGCCACGGCGTTATGAGGCTGAAATAGGCAAAGATCGTCAGCAGTACCGAGACGCCCAGCATGAAGGACTGTGCCACAAGCATCACCCTGCGCCGGTTGAAATTGTCCGCCAATGCGCCGGAGATCAGGGAAAAAAGCATGATCGGCAAAGCGGTCGAAGCCTGCACCAGGGCAACCATATCAACGGAATTCGAGATGGTCGTCATCATCCACGCCGCGCCGACCGCCTGGATCAGAGAACCGAAATTGGAGGAAAGGCTGGCGATCCAGATGGTCCGGAAGGTCTCGTGCTTGAACGGAGCGAGTGGTGATTTTCGGTCTGTCACCTCATCAACTTTCCTGTTTTGGCAAGGTTGGGGGTTAGTAGAATCCCGTTATAGTCGAGCCGGTCCCGAATGCCAGTCACTATAGCGAACCTCTTCATTCAACTTACGTTTTCAACCTTAAGGAAGTGTGGGAGATCGGATGGGCGTGGTTCAATTATGGCGTTCATTTCTGCATATCTCCTTCCCCCGCCACGCCCTCATTCTCTGAGTCTGGCCATTGAGTGGTTGGGGAAGACGGGCGGTCGCCGAAGCGCGTCTTGGTAGAAGGAGTAATGCGATCCGAAGACCGCCCGTCCGGCGACTTTTCATCCCGTCCGTTCCCCTTGGGAGGCTTCGGCACCGGGGAAGGCCATTTGCGGCATTCCATGCGTCACCTGCGTGCCCCTTAGAGTGCTCGTCCAGCACGCGCCGGTCCTAGTACCGGCAGGGGAACCCTTGGACAGAACGTCCCCGGACAGCGGGTCCGTTCCCCGCTTCGAACGGCTCCGGAAGCAGTTCCCCGTGGAAAGGACCGGGTTAGAATAAACGAGGTTTGGAGGTGTTGGATAAGTTGGCAGGATTATTTTCTTGCACGGAAGGACAACGGTTCCGCGCCACCCTGGACCTGCGGTCCGGCGTATCCGGACAAGCGACGGTGCTCGCCCGTCCTGCGGTGATACGTGCAGTCATTTCCGATTGTCGAAGCCGCAGGGTGAGATTCACTGTGGTGTGCAAGGTCGAAAAAAATCCCTCCCGCAAGGGGAGGGAAAGAAGGAGCGGCCCCCGTCGCCCCAAAACCTGCGTCCTTTGTCAATGACGCTCTAAGCCATTTCGTCAAACATGGCGTTGATCTTGTAAATTGCCTCCGCCCGGTTTGTCGCCCGAAGCTTCTTGAGGATATTCCGGACATGGACCTTCACTGTATTCGGCGCAAGTTTAAGAGCGTAGGCAATTGTCTTGTTCGCCTTTCCGAGCCGCAGAACTCTGATGACATCCTCCTCGCGGGGCGTGAACATCCCCCCGCGCTTGGATTGATACCGCCGGGTTCCGAGCATACGCTGAATATCGTTCAGACTTTCCGCCGCAACGAAAACGCCTCCCGCCAAAGCCATGGAGATTGCTTCCATGCAAACCGATATTCCGGCATTGCCCGGGAGGTACCCGCGCGCCCCCTGTTCTAGAACACTTAATATCTGCTGAAATCCGCATAGTTCCGCCTGAACGATGACGGGGATATTCGGATATCTCCGCACAAGGCCCTCGATCTCAAGCACAATGGAGTCATCCATGAACCTGGAATCGTCGATGCAGACGAGGATGACTGAAAACTCCGCTGCCTCGAATTCCTCGATATCTTCAACGGAGCCATATGTGACCATACGCAAGCCAAGTCCATTCGCCAGAAGCCCCCACGAAAGGTGCTGCCGCGCAAGGGCACGTCCGTCAATAATGGCAAGGGTTCGTTGTGGTCGGAGTTCGGTCGATGCAATGTGGAACTCGGCACGGCGGGCAGCCGCATGCCGGTTGTAAACGGCATGATCGGCGTCCGGTATTCTTTCATACATGATTCCTGACATTTTTTACCCCCAAATCATACTCACTGACACAAGTGTCAGTACTGGTAACTTCGAGTTGTATGACATTACTGGCCGTGGCAACTGGATCACTTTCAGTGCGGAAGTTATCCGGCCGCCTGCAAGCTTCGTTTATTATTCGTTGGTTACCTGCCTGCCACAATCAGGAAAGAATTACTCAACGCACCGCCATAGTTGACGATTTTCCCGCAAAGCGCTTCACCCTGCAGGGTGAAGCCGAAAAAACGTTCATTTTGGTTGAAACGGGTGATCAAGGCGACTCAAATCCCGCGATCATGCGAATTAGTTCGATCTGGCTGCCTGCGTTCGTCTTGGCGTAGAGACTCTTGATTTGTGAACGGATGGTTTCGCGGGACAGACCCGCCTCCGCCGCGATTTCATCGGCGGATCTTCCGCCAATAAGTCCGTTCAGCGCCCTCGCTTCAGCGGCGGTGAGCGAATGCATACTGACGAATTCTTCGATGTCAAAAATGCGCTGCTGTGCGCGATGCGGCTCCAGGATCACAACAACCGTTGGCCCCTCGAAGAAAAAAGAAAACCGGTCCTTCTGGACATGGATCAGCGTCACCTTCGCGTCGCCGACTATGTAGGACGCGAATTTTGGCTCAACCGATGTCCGGTCCAACATTCGCTGCAGCATCGTGTCGGCTTCATGGGATGCTATATGCAGTTTGCCTGACGCAGAGGTTCTGACACAGGTCCCATGCTCAATGATTTTTTGCGCCGTCTCCGACACCGACTTGATCCGCGAATTGTCGCCCACAATGATGAGGCCAACATCTATTGCATCGAAGGCCAGGCCACGCGCTTCCTTGCTGAACCTGTTGAAGGAGCGATTTTGGTAGTATTTGAAAACCCGGTGAAGGTGGGGCGCAAGACGCGTGAGCAGCTCAGCCGCGCTATGGGTTCTCTCGCTCTCCCGGTCGCTCGTGAGGATGCTGAGCAGGAAAGAACGGCCTTCATTGCGAACGATTGTCACGCCGACTGCCGAACTCAGTCCCGCCGGTACGAGAAAGTCGGTATAAAATTCCGTCTTTACGAGCTGGTCGTACGGCAACATTTGCTCGGCTGTAACACCAAGGCCAATCGTCCGCACCGAGGCCTTGGGCATCCACGGATTGATGCGGCAGAAGTAGGTATCGTATTGATTGATCTGCTTTTCGGTCAGGCCGGATGTCAGCGACAGGGCCCCGCTGGCTTTGTATTGATCGTGATAGAACAGGGTCGATTTCCCATCGGGGAGCGTCTCAGCCAGCCGGTCAAGGAAATGCTGCCAGCTGGTCTCACCCAGCAGGGAAGCATAAACCAGATCGATAAATTCATCGTCGATAAGCTTCAAGTCGTGCTTCATCCCGCGCCGCCGCTGAATTACCTTATCAGCGCGCAAGTATAGCGCCGCAAAAGAATTTTACCACAGCAAGTCTAAACAATAGGAACGAACATCCACCTATGTAGGGACTTTTCGCAGGTTGCCCTGTTTAGACCCGGTTCTGGCGCACCCAGGTGGGCAGGCGGGGAGGAGTGTGCAGGTTAGTTAAATATATAACCCCAACTGATTATCGGATAATCCATAATACGGTTCGACTCTCAGTATATGCTACCTTATTATCCAATAGTTACAAAGGCCTACCCTTTATTTTATGCAGCGTAGTAATATTAAATTCTTTTATATTATTGCGCTGCATTCATTTCAAACCGATACTCCTTAACTTTAGATGACTTTACCGGCGCGATGCGGGTTTCCGCTCCACGGCGCAGCGAGATTCGCATCCGGATGCGGGATGAGACGATGGCAGCAGCACTCAATCGGCAATTGTACGAGGCAACCGTTTTTGACAGCGGCGCACTCGGTCTCAGCACAAGCGTTGTCCATCACGTCACGACCGCCGCAATCTATTGGGCGTCGGTTAGCAGGGATGGAAAGCATACGGGGGATGTGGCGATCGTCGTGAGCGATGACGCGGCCGCGGTCCAGCTCGCCATCGATCTTGCCAAAGTCCAGGCCAGTCCCGGTGACCCGCATGGCGCCAGCCGGCAAACGGTCTCGACCAAAGGCTACGTGGTCTTCCATGCAACGTCCGGGACCGGATGGTCTGTGCAGCTCAGGCTAGGCAGGCGGGTGATATTTGACAGCACGCACCTGAAAAAGGGCGATATCTTCGCGCTGACACTGATCGAGCCAGCCCACTACAAGATCGAGAACAAGCTGGGTAGTGCCAAGGGATCCGCCGAGGTTCGGTTTACGCGGGCCGACGTCAAGCGGCTAAGCGAATTGAAGCCCGTCACGGTGGAAGTGAGCAAGTCGTTCGATCCGCAGCACTTCAAACTGATCTCGACCCAGGGCCTGATCTACCGAATCGAGACAGATGCCCGGATCGTCATTACGCGGCGGGAAAAGCGGGTAGCGAAATCGCATCTGCCAGAGGCCGATCCTGAAATGGCGCTGGCGGCGATTCGACGCTTCCGGTAGTTGAATCAACTCATTTGGCGACCGCGCCGGAACAGAATCTCGCCCTTGCCCGATACGGCATTGTCGCCGCCATATCTGCCCGGTTTCTGGCCGAGCAGTGGCTTGTCCAGAATCTTCTCGTTGATGAGAAACCGGTCGAAAAGACCGGGAAAAGCGATGTCCGGTTCACCGCAAGCAACGAAAGTCGGCGAGAGCTTTTCGGGGGGGCGATCAAACAAGAGGGATCCCCGTTTCATCAGATACCCGGGCATTGCACCGACCCGTCCCGTAACCATGATCGTCCCGGCGATCATACGGTAGCCGGCATAGTCGCCGCACCCTTTAAGGATGGCGACCGTGCCCCGCCGCAGCCTGTCTCCGGCATAGTCCCCGGCCTTGCCGCGAACGATCAGGATTCCGCCTTCCATACCGGTGATTTCGCCCGAGAGTGGCCCGCCGAGATTGTCGCCGGAGTTACCTTTGATCTCCAGCCTGCCGCCAGCCATGCCCGACCCGGCATGGTGCCCAACATTGCCTTCGACAAACAACGATCCACCGGACATTTTCCTGCCCGCCTGGCTGCCAACATCGCCGGTGACGCGTATTGCGCCGCCATTCAGTCCCGCGCCGATCCTGTCGAGGCGCGAACTGCTTCCATCGAACACGAGGCTTTCCGCATCCTTGCCGGTGAGCTTGAAGATATCACCGACCAACGCAGGGTTGCGGCTTGTGCCCACGCGCAGCCTGGCGATCTGAGCTTCGGTGAGCCGGGCCAGCGACGCCGGCGTCAGGCCGGAAAGGTCGAGACGCTCTTCCGGTTCTGCGAGGAGCGAGAAGGTCAGCGCTTTCATGGCAGCAAGTCCTTCAGATGATAGTGAAACTTGCCAAGCTTGCCGCCGTAATTGCCGGCGCTGACGCGTAGCGCACCCTTCTTCGGGCCAAGATCGATGACCGCCTTCAACCCTGCCCGCATCGCTGCCGCAACGGCATCACTGGTCTCGCCATCGATGACGATTTCCAGAACCGCATTGACATCAGGCGTCAAGGCACTGTTGACGACACCCCGCAGCGTCGGTGCAAAGGCATCATTGGTGGATGCCATCATTCCTTTGTATTTACCGCCGACTTTCGAACCGGAGCGGACGATGCCACCGGGAAATGGCATGATCGCCCCCGGCACTTTCCCGATCGCCGCCACTGCCCGCTCTGCGGCGTGCAGTGCTTTGGAATTGTCGGCCGCGAGAAACAGCAGATTGCCGCCCCCCACGGCATTCTTGGTCAGCCCCGTCGTCGCTTCGCACAGGAACTCCCCATCCATGACCGGCTCGCGCCAGTAATGCCTGCCGCCGAACTTCTTCGATATCTGCCAGCCATCGCCGAAATAACGCAGCGAATTGCCGAGATCGAGCGGCGCCGAACCTTCCAGCCCCGCGAAGCAGGCGCTGCCGGGCGATGTCAGGACGCATTGTCCGAGCCGGCTTTTCAACTGCTTCTGCAACTCGTCGGTGCCCATCGCAAAAATCATGACACGGCAGCCCGGGCGGCCATCCGGCGTCTTCGTTTCCGGCACGTCCATATCGATCGCCGCCTCGCAGCCGCAGCCGATGACCGAGGTTGCATAACCGGTCATGGTGGTGGCTGCCTGCCGGGCCCATTTCAGCGTCGGGGCGGTGATGATGATCGCCGTTGCCCGCATGCCGAAGGCTTCCGCGAACGTATCATCGATGAGGACGCCATTGCGGGTCAGCTGTTGCATGAGACCTCCGCAAACGGCGCATCCCTTTGGATTGCGGAATCAGGGAAGGTGAACCAATCAAGCGACAAGCCGTATCGCTCTTCGTGATAATCCCTCATGCGCTTGATCATCGCCTTGTCCGGCGGCGGATTAAGCCGCAACGTCTTGCCCCAACGGTAGTGCGTAACCTTGCCATTCTTGACCACGAGGTCGCCATTCTTGAACACCAGCGCCGCCTCCCGGAACATCCTGGCAATGTCCTTGCCCTTGCGATAGACCGCGACATCGGCAATGGCTCCCGGCCCCAAATGGCCGCGATCCTTGAGACCGAGCAATCGTGCCGGCGCTGCGCGCGTCATGATCGCTATCTCTTCAAGCGTATATTCGCGGCGCACCGAGGCGAGCGTCGTCAATTCCAGTGCTGTCGCGTTCAATTCGGTGGATTTCGCGTCACGGGCACCGCTGCTCATCAGCAGCTCGAACAATTCCGGATAGGCAGTAAATGGTGCACCGTTCGGATGATCGGTCGTGAAGAACACCCGCCACGGATCGGTAATGAGCAGGAAAAGCTCAAGCCCCACCGCCCACTGCAGCGAGCCGTAATAATCTTGCTTGTAGCGATAGGGCACGATACCTCCCCCGCCATTGCCATCTCCGTCCAGGATGACAGACTTCTTCGGGCTGGCATTGCCGATGGCCGTGAACTGCCGCATCACGTCCGAAGAGATCGTCACGGTCTGGCCGAACATCACCTGGCCGATATCGATGGTGACATCGGGGTTAGCGTTGATAAGCTCCGCCAGCCGCGCCGCCTCGGAGGAGAACTTGCGTTTGCCTTCGGTGCCATAGCCATAGAACTGCAGATGGGCGAGATGCAGCGGCACCCCCTCGGTGGCGGCAATGGTGTCGGCGGCCGTATCGGCGCTGCCGGCGATGCCGAGATTGTTGGCGTGTACATGGAGCGGGTGCGGTATTCCAAGCCGGGTCACCGAAGCCTGCAGCGACTTGACGATCTTGCGCGAACTGACGCCATATTCGGGCACGACGTCGTCGAACGAGAAGGAGCGGACATTCTCCTTGAAAGCCGCGGCCGCACCGGCATTGATGACCTTGACGCCAAGAGCGCGGGTCGAACCGACGACCCAGGCGATGTAGTCATCAAGCATGGCCGAGGACTTACCGTTGCGAAGCAGCGACAGGGTGAAATCGTCATTGCCAAGAATGGCCAGCGTCGCCTTGTCGATGATCGGAATATCGGCGAGTTCAAGGTGCGTATGCAGTGCCGTGTACGGTGCCATGGCGGGTTCGACCACCGTGGTGAAGCCCATTTGCGCGTAGAGAGTGCCGGTCTGGAAGGTAGACCAGCCGGCATTGGAAAGCGGAGTGTGGGCTGGTCGCGGCTGGTGAGCCGCATGGTGTTCTGGCAGCAGCAGCCGGGCAGTATTCACATTGCCGCCGCCGATATGCGAATGGATATCGATGGCGCCGGCCATGACGATACAACCAGAAACGTCATGAGTCTGATCGGCAGTCTCACCCATGGGCGGATCGATCAGCACGCCATCCTTGATCCAGACGTCGCGCTGCCGGGGTCCATTATTGACCGGGTCGATAACCTCGCCGCCGACGAGCCTGATCAGCATGGCAAAGCCCTCCTGCCAGGCAAGGCTTCCGCCAATTGCTGCACGATGCTCGAGATGCTTGGCAATTGCGACGGCGCAGACGCGGCGACGGCCCTGAATGTACCTACCCTGCTGGAATAGGTGACGCCGTCATGATCAACCCCGGCTTTCCCGACAGAAATCGTGACCGCCGCTCCAGCGGTCGGCGTTTCATTTTTGCTCAGCGAAATCAATGCGATCCTTCCCCGCGCGGGGGGAGTTTCATCGCCCCTCGTCGACATCCAGACATGAAGATCCGCTTCCTTTTCACGGATCATGCGCTGGACGTCCCACCGCACGGGATCATAGCTTGGGAGGCTATTGGAGAAACCTGTCCGGGGTGGAAACCCGGTCATCCACAGGGACGTGAGCGCGGTACCCCAGGCATCATCGTCGGCAGGCAGAAACACGCTGCTGGCCCGGCCATTTTTATTGAGATCCGCAATCAACCCCTGCAGCATCACAAGGCCTGCCGCTTCGCCGGAGGTGCCGGAAAAGACGAAGACGGGGAACTGGCTTTTGTTCAGGGCCTGTCTGAACTGCGCAACATTGACCAGTGGCGATGCTACGTGGCGCCCGTGCAGTTCAGCGCGAAGCACGGCCAGGGCGCCTTCAAGCGAAAGGCCATCGCCGCCGAGCGAAACAGCCTTCAATTTCCTGACAAGTTTGCTGGTATCAGCCGAAACTGTCCCGGAGCCGCTGGCGTGGAACCACAAGCGTTTGTTACGATCGCCGAGATCAGGCCGCGAGGCCGCCCATGATTCCAACATTTCATGATGCGACGCGGGAATTTCGCCGACGAGGACGATCAGGCTGGAGCGCCGGCGCGCTTCGCCCGGCGTTGTGAACATGCCGCCATGGTTGGTAAACAGGGAAACCTCATTGGCAAGAGTCTCGCCCAGCCCATGATCATAAGCACCGCCTAACCTCTCAGCCAGCGCAATGGCACTGCGTGTGCCATGCACATCCGTATCGAGGGTAAAAACTGGACAGCGGCTTGATGCCAGAAGCTTCGCAGCATTCTGAATTGCATCCATCAAAGAGACCGGCTGGCTGCCAACCCATGCAACCGACATATTCCGCAACTTTCTGGTGCCAACCTGAGCTTAACCAAATTTTTTCGAATGTGAACCCTGCGGCCCAGCAAAAAAGCATGCGATCAATCGTCGTACTTAACGTAGGCGAAGCGCTGGTCGGTTTGCGGCGTTCCTTCCAGTGATCCCGACTCCTTGCCCGGCTGCCACTGGACGATGCTCTCGATCTTCCTGGCGAGTTCGAAATCCTTGTCGGTGATGCCCTTCGCGGCATGATTCTGCAACAGGACCTCCACCCAGGCGTAAGACGCCTTGAGATCTGGATGGTGCCAGGCAGCTTCTGCCAGATGCCCGATCGTATTGATGACCATCAAGGTCGATTTCCACCCATGCGTCTTGTATTTGCGACGAATCCAGCCGTTCTCATAGCGCCAATGCGGTAAATCGCTCTGCAGTTTTGCGACAATTTCGCTTTCCGAATAGACTTTTTCCTTGGGTTCGGCCTTCTTTGTTTCATCCGACATTCGCATTACTCCCTATTCTTTGCGCATCACGCTTGCACCTCGTTTGAAAGACGATATCATAGTGCAGGGCCCGATTTTTGAGATTGTGTAAAGATTAAACAAATGTCGGAATCCGTCACGATCAAAGTGCCCGCTCGCCTGCATCTCGGCTTTCTCGATATACCGCGCTCAGGTCAGGACCGGTTTGGAAGCGTCGGCTTGCCCATTCAGGATATTGAGACAGTCCTGACGATTTCCCGTGCAACAGACATACACATTCATGGTGAGGAACAGGCCCGCATCGCACAGCATATCGCTACGCTTTGCGCTCATCTTGGCATCAAGACACCGCACCGGGTCAGCGTGCAACGGGCCATCCCGCGCCATATTGGCCTCGGTTCCGGAACGCAGATCGCCATAGCCGTGGCGGCTGGGCTGCGCACACTGCATGCGCTGCCGCTTGATACTGCCCAAGATGCCGTACTGCTCGGACGCGGCTCGCGATCGGGGATCGGCATTGCCGCATTCGAAGAAGGCGGCGTGATCGTCGACGCTGGCAAAGGTTTCGGGCAACAGGCGCCGACTGTCATTTCGCGCATTCCGTTTCCGGAAGCCTGGCGCATCATCCTTGTCCTCGACACCGCAACGCAGGGCATGCATGGCGAAGCCGAGATCGAAGCCTTCCGCACTTTGCCGCCGTTCCCGGCAGCAACTTCGGCTCTGATCTGCCGCCATGTGCTGATGAGCATCATGCCCGCTCTCGTCGAGCAGGACCTAGCCTCGTTCGGCAGGGCGGTGGAGGCCATTCAGACCGAAATCGGCACTTATTTTTCACCGGCACAGGGCGGCGTTTTCACCAGCAGGCTGGTCGAGGCCACATTGCACCGCCTCGTGAAGGCTGGTGCTGTCGGGATCGGCCAGAGTTCATGGGGGCCGACGGGCTTTGCTTTTGCCGCCTCACAGGCCGATGCGGAACGCATTGTGGGCGAGATCGGTGGACGTTCTCCCGGTACCGCCATCCAGATTGTCGCGGGCAGAAACGCGGGCGCGGAGATCACGCATACCGCATTGAACCTCGCCAGAGCTTGAACCATGGGCACTATGGTCAAAGAGGAGCGGAAAACATGAGCCGCAAAATGATCCTTCATATGCTGACACCCCTCCGGCACATGAGTCCGTTCGACGTCAACATGGCGCTCGATGCGGGCTATGATGCGGTTATTCCCTATACGGATGTCGAGCTTTCCGATGTCAGCAACCTTGTTCAGGATGCCATCTTTTCGCGCCCGCCGGATGCAGGCGTCGCGACCGGCATTTTCCTTGCCGGCAAAGACGCGCCGCTGGCGCTCGACATGCTCGACGCGGCAAAGAAATCCATGGTACCGCCCTTCGAAATCTCGGTATTTGCCGATCCGGCGGGATCGTTCACGACCGCGGCGGCGATGGTCGCCAAGGTCGAGAAAGCACTGGTCAAGCACCACGACCGCGAATTGAACGGGACCTCGGTGGCGGTCTTTGGTGCGACGGGCGTGGTCGGCTACTGCACGGCAGTAATCGCGGCCGGCGAGGGCGCGCGTGTAACAATCGTCGGCCACGACGGCATTGAGCGCGTTCAGGAGGTCGCGGCATCGATCATGCAGCGGTTTGGATTGACGGTCGAACCGGCTGATGGATCGACCGAGGCCAAAAAAAGCACCATTGTGGAAGGCACGGAGGTCGTCCTCGCGGCGGCAAAGGCAGGCGTGCAGGTGATCTCGAAAGCGCAGCTCGGTTCGGCGGGCGGACTTCTGGTTGCTGCCGATGTGAATGCGGTGCCTCCGGCTGGTATCGAAGGACTGAAAGTAAATGCAAACGGTGAGACGCTCGATGCGACACAGGCTGTCGGCATTGGTCCGCTCTCGATTGGCAACGTCAAATACAAGACGCAGGCTGGTTTGTTCGAACAGATGATCAAGGCCGAAAAGCCGGTCATCTTTGATTTCCGGGACGCATTCACCCTTGCTCGCGACCTTGCCAAATAGACCCGAGATCCTGATCGTTGCGATCTCTGGCCGCTCGCTTGCAGCAGCAGCGAAGCAGGCCGGTTTCCGGCCGCTGGTCGCGGACCTTTTCAACGATGCGGACACGCTCGCGCTGGCAGACCGCGCAGTGAAGCTGTCGGGCAGCCTGGAGGCGGGAATCGATGAGGATCAGATCGTCGAGACGCTGACGGATCTGGCTCGCGGCTATGCACCCACTGCGGTCGTGTTTGGTTCCGGATTTGAACGAAAGCCGGAAATGATCGACGCGATATCGAAAATATTTCCGGTTGCCGGCAACAATGCCAAGACGATTCGGCTGGTAAAGGATCCCTCCAGTCTTTCCCGCCTCTGTTCCGATCTGAAAATTCCGCATCCCGACATTCGTTTCGACGTGCCCGACAACCAACAGGAATGGCTGACGAAACTCGCCGGTGGTGCGGGAGGGTCGCATGTGAAGCCAGCCAATGGCGGTGCTTCCGGCCACGAACGCTATTTTCAGCGCTTCATTCCCGGCAAGAACCTATCCGCGCTGTTTCTCGCCGACAGGCACCAAGCCCACATTGTCGGCTTTAGCCGGCAATGGTCTTCCCCCTCCAGACACGCGCCGTTTCGCTATGGCGGGGCGGTGCGGTTGCGGCGTTACAGCAGGACAAAATCAGTGCTGATTGGCGATTGGCTCACCGCGTTGACCCGGCGCACTGGCCTTGCGGGCCTGTGCAGCGCCGATTTCATCGACGACGGTTGCGGCTTCCATCTCATCGAAATCAATCCACGCCCCGGCGCGACGCTGGATATCTTCGACAGCAAGGAGACGCCGCTGCTGCGCGAACATTTGCGCGCCGTCATGGGCCACAGGATATCGGTGCCAGCTTACAGAGGTTCCGCCGCATCGGCGATCGCCTATACTGCGCGAGCCATCAGCGCCTTTCCGCACGTGGCGTGGCCGGCAATGACGGCAGATCACCAGATGCCGGGCACTGCTCTTGCGGCTGGTGATCCCGTTTGCACTGCATTTGCCACTGCAGATTCGGCCATCGCCGCAATGAGGGCCGTCAAGAGCCGCGTCAAGGAACTAGCAGTTCATTGGAGGGAGGAGTTCCGATGAGGGACGGTCATGCCTATCTGAATAGAAATGCGCAACGCATTGCCGATTCGATGATCGAGGATGCCGACCGCCTCGGCATCGAACACAGCCGCGGCAGTCTCGGTGAACGGCTGATCGATGCTGGCGCGAACAGTCCGGGCGGCATCGAAGCGGGCCTTCGCATCGTCGAGATCTGCATGGGTGGCCTGGGCACCGTGTCCGCCGCTCTGGCCACAGGCAAATGGCCCTATTGCGTTGATGTTCGCTCGTCACAACCGGTGCTTGCGTGCCTTGGCAGCCAATATGCCGGATGGAATCTTTCGCACGAGAAGTATTTTGCCATGGGATCCGGTCCGGTGCGGGCCCTTGCGCGTGTCGAACCGCTTTTTGACAAGATCGCCTATCGCGAACCGGACGCAGAATCGTCAGTCATCGTGCTTGAAACCGCAACGCCGCCGCCGGCAGCGATTGTCGAGAAAGTGTCGAATACGACTGGCCTCGATCCGGAAAAGCTGACATTCATCTATGCTCCGACACAGAGCCTGACGGGTTCCATGCAGATCGTCGGCCGGGTGCTGGAGGTAGCACTGCACAAGGCACACGACCTGAACTTTCCGCTCGATGCGATTGTCGATGGTGCAGGCCGCGCGCCGATTCCTGCGCCACATCCGGATTTTCTGCAGGCCATGGGCCGGACCAATGACGCGATCATCTATGGCGGGATTGTTCAGCTTTACGTCCGCGGGAGCGCCCAGAACGCACGCGACCTGGCGGAACAACTTCCAAGCCGGACGTCACGGGATTACGGGCAGCCGTTCGCCGATATCTTCAAGAAGTTCAAAGGCGATTTCTACGCCATCGACCCGCATCTGTTCAGCCCTGCCGAGGTGATCGTCACCGCGATCGAAACCGGTGATACATTCCGCAGCGGTCGTGCTGACAATGCAATGCTGGAACAATCTTTGGGGTGAGCTGAAACAAAAATGCCAGAAACGATACTGATCCTATCTGACCGGCCTGATCGTCAGGTAAGGCAGCTTCAATCCTCGTTCAAGTCGCTCGGATTTGACGTCCTGGCGCTGGCTTTGGCGGATATCGGTTTCGACAGCCGTTATCCATCAGGAATTGCAATTCCGGCGATGAACGGCGCCCTGCCCGCCGCTGTGATTGTGCGATCGATCTCATCGGGAACATTCGAAGCGATCACGCGCCGTCTCGGCATATTGCATGCCTTTGCACATCTTGACGTTCCCGTTTGGAATTCAGCCAAGGCTATCGAGCGTTGCGTCGACAAATCGACCACGACGTTCTTTCTGGCGCAGGCCGGTTTGCCCACACCGGAGACTTTCGCCGTCGAGAGCCTCGCAAATGCCAAGTCTGTCGCAGAACGTGAACTCACGCACGGTCCTCTGGTATTGAAACCTCTCTTCGGCTCACAAGGCAAGGGTATTCGCCTGATCCGGCATATTGACGACCTGCCCGCATCGGAAGAAATCGATGATGTCTACTACCTCCAGCGTTATGTGGCGCATTCCGGACCGCCCTTCTGCGATTACCGGGTCTTCACCTGTGCTGGTGAAGTTCTGGGCATGATAACGCGTCGTGCCGAGGGCTGGATCACGAATATAGCCAAGGGCGCGAAGGCGGAGCCTGTCGTCGGGCCGTTGCGCTTCAAACTGGAAAGCCTTGCCCTCGCCGCGTCCGCGGCAATCGGCACGGATTTCGCTGGGATCGATATTGTCCCGGCGGCCGATGGCAGGCTTCTGGTGCTCGAGGTCAACAGCATGCCCGCCTGGACCGGACTGCAATCGGTCGTTCCAGTCAAGATCGCCGATTGCATTGCCAATGCGCTGGCCGCGCGGATCGTACCGCGACTGGACGAGAGGCCCGCGGCGTGACACCGGCGCGCGAACAGATCAGGCGGGCCTATATCGATGCCTGTTATCAGGAAATCGAAGCGTTGAAGCCCGGCAATGTGCACCGATTCGCCGATGGTCATCGTATGAACGCCCGGCAGTTTTTTGAAAGCGCGCAAGTGTCGTCGCATGCGGTATGTGATCCAGTGCTTTCTATGGGCCGGCGCATTCTTGAGGGGGTCACGGCAACGCGAAACAGGATCGGGACCAACACCAATCTCGGCATTCTGCTCTTGTGCGTTCCACTCGCAAAGGCTGCCGAAAACGTCAAATCCGATTTGCAATCGAGTCTTGCCGAAACGCTTGAGAACCTGGAACTCGACGATGCTCGCGACGTGTTTTCGGCAATCGTGCTGGCACAGCCCGGCGGGCTGGGCTCAGCGCCCAAGCACGATGTCTCGACGGCGCCAGAGGTCCCCCTTCTCGAAGCGATGCGGGAGGCGGCCGACCGGGACATGATCGCCCGGCAATATGTGACCGGGTTTGGCGACATTTTCGCCGGCGGTCTCTCGACGCACAAAGCTGCGATCGACCGCAATGAGCAGGGAATGTGGGCGACTGTTTTTGTCTATCTTTACTTTCTGTCGGCCTTTCCCGACAGCCACGTTGCCCGCAAGCATGGCAATATCGTAGCCGGGAATACGCGAAAGGAAGCCGTGCAAATTCTCAAGCGAATTGAAGGCCTGAGTGAGGGTAAGGAACGCGAAAAAGTGCTTCTTGCTTTTGATGCCAAGCTCAAGGCCGACGGCATCAATCCGGGGACTTCCGCCGACCTGACAGTCGCCACCCTTTTTGCATTAAAACTCAACTTGGCCTTGCATAATGTTGAGGTAAATGCTTGAATTTCACCAGCGGATTTCATCCGCTGCTATCTGGCCAACCGACCCCCAACTCAAGGGTGCTGCGAACAAGGATAGCTGTCCATCGAGCGTCGTGTCTCGAGAGGTACGGCGTCTTTGGACAAACCATTTGGGACCGCTATAGGGAGGAATTAGGCCGTGGCGAAAATCAATAAAGTTATGGTTGGCGAGTCGCTCGTTGGCGACGGAAATGAAGTTGCGCATATCGATCTTCTGATCGGGCCGCGTGGCAGCGCTGTAGAGACCGCATTTTGCAATGCATTGACGAACAACAAGGACGGATTTACCTCCCTTCTTGCTGTTATCGCCCCTAATCTTGCATGCAAGCCGAACACGATCCTGTTCAACAAAGTCACGATCAAAGGCGCCAAACAGGCAGTCCAGATGTTCGGACCTGCACAGCACGCCGTTGCAAAAGCAGTCCAGGATAGTGTTGCCGATGGCACAATTCCCGCGGAAGAAGCTGACGATGTATTCATCTGCGTTGGCGTCTTCATCCATTGGGAAGCCGAAAGCGACGCCAAGATCCAGGACTTTAACTACCGCGCGACGAAGGAAGCCATCAAGCGTGCGGTGACAGGCTGGCCGACAGCGGCAGAAGCAACTGCTCAGCGCGACTCCGTCAAGCATCCGTTCGGCGCTGCCTAGACAAGAGACAACCCCGCACAGAGCACGCCCTCTGACGAACCGGATGGCCTGTTGCGCCGGTTGGCAAAACTTCTGGGCTTCCAGTAATGAGAATGGGGAGAAGGAGCGATCTTCCTCCCCTTCTCAGCCGCTCAGGATGTTGTCATTTTGCATCAGAGACGAAATCGCCTCCGGTGTCAGCGAACCGTTGTGAAGCGCCGTCGCCACGAGCGCAGCCGAGATGCCAAGCTTCTCCAACTGCTCAATATCCCGCAGACCGCGGATGCCTCCAGCAGCGATGACAGCACGATTGCCCGCACGGCGCTTAATCGCTGACAGGCGGTCGAAGTCCGGTCCTGCATTGGCGCCGATGCGGCCGAGCGTCATGACGATGACAAGCGGCGGCCAGCTTTGCGCATTCTCAAGGACCGACGGCGGTCCCAGAAACTCATCGCCACGAAAATCGAGCGACAGGATCAACCGCGGGTTGGTGCAAAACACTTGCAGCACGGAAATATCGGATTGTGACTCGGACCCAAGAACCGGGAATATCCGGTCCATTGCAAGCGCGGTATCAAGTTGTTCCGGTTCGCTGAACCCGGCGTCGAGCCAGATGTTTTCGGTCGGCAACAATGGCCGCAACTGCTTCAAGGCGGAATGCTCGCAGCGGCGTTCTATACGGTCAAGATCGGCAACATAAAATGCCGGAAAAGGATAGACGGTTCGCAGGCCATCCGCCACATCTCGAACGCTGGCGGTCGGACTGAGCGGTGTTTCAATGGGCTTATAGCTGTCGCGATGGCCCATGCGTGCGCGAACCACGAGACCATCTTTTATGTCGAGTACCGGAATGATATGCACGAGTGAAATCCAAGGAACGATGTGCCCATGAAATACCGATTTGCCAACGAAGGAAAGCCCCTGGTAACGGGTTGGGATCTGGGCGGTGCCCACCTGAAGATGGCCCAAAGCCACAACGGCAAGATTGTCTCGGCGAAAATCCTGAAAACACCGCTTTGGCTCGGCGTCGATCAGTTGCGTGAAGCCTTGCGGGAACTTGGCCCGCTAAGCGCCGAAAATAATTTCAATGTCTTCACCATGACTGGCGAACTTTCCGACACATTCGCTTCGCGTGATGCGGGAGTTGCCGGCTTGCTCGACCTCATTCAACAGGAATTCGGCACAGAAAATACACTTATCTATGCCGGGCGCGCCGGTTTCTGCGATGTGGGTTCCGCACGCAGCCTTGGAAGCGATATCGCATCGGCCAACTGGCACGCCACTGCCCTGCTGAGCGCAAAGCTGGCAAACACAGGTCTGTTCGTCGATATGGGTTCGACGACAACCGACATCCTTGCATTCAAAGACGCCGAACTGACCAATCTTGGCTATTCGGATGCCGAGCGGCTATTAACCGGCGAACTCGTCTATACCGGTTTCGCCCGCTCGGCCCTTATCGGTATCGCGGGTCTCGTCCCCGTTCGCGGGCGGATGACACCGCTGATGAACGAATATTTCGCCAATACCGCCGATCTCGGCCGAATCCTTGGCACGCTTGACGAAGCGGACGACAAATATCCGTCGGCTGACCGTCAAGCGAAATCGGCGGCGGGATCGATAGCACGGCTGGCGCGCATGGTCGGACGCGACGGCGCCGATCTCAATGAGAACGAATGGATCGATATCGCGCGCTGGTTCAGCGAACATCAGCTGCGCATGATCCATGATGGAGCGTTCCGCGTCGCTTGTAATCTTTCATCGGACCGCATGGCGCCAGTGGTCGGCGCAGGCATCGGGCGCCCCCAGATCAAAGAACTCGCGAAGCGCCTCGAACGGCCTTATCTGGATTTCGGTTCGCTGATCCCTGCCAGGGAGGAGGCCCGCGACGACGCCAGCAAGGCAGCGCCTGCTGCAGCGGTCGCTTTGCTAGGTTCAATGCATCTGCAGGGCGCGTAGTCCCATCTAGATATGCCCCCCGTGGTGATGCACGACCGCATCCTTGCCTTTTTCATCGGCGGCATCGCGATGATCCTTGACCCGCTGCATGAGCCAAGACCAAGCCTGATGTTCATCGGGTCCAGCCGTCTTTTCAATGGCGATCATCAGATAAGCGATCTCGGCATCGATCTTCTCCGGGGGAAGCATGTGCAGACGGCTCACCAGAATCGCGAGTTCCAGCACGGCAGCCTTGGCGCGATTGAGTCCGGTAAAGGGCGCATGGGTCGCTTCCGAGACCACCTTGCAGAAATGAAGCGGCCGCAAGCCATCATCCTTGATTGATTCGACGTGCAGGACGGAATGGCTGAGCGCAGCCTGAAGTCGCGGTACCGGACAGTTCTCGACGGGAACCGTTGGCCAGTCTTTATGGCCAGTCAGACATCCGGCAAAGACCAGCATGTCGTCAGTATAATTGGCGATGGCATAGGGAACAGCAGCCAGGTTCTCCAGCGTCTTTGAGGGCCGGAACGGCGCAATGATCCAGCCGTCCGCCTCCTGGATAATTCCAAGCGGGGCGATATGGACGGCGCCATCGGCATCGACCGTGGTAATGATGGTCTCCCTGATGTAGGTCATGGCGCCACATCCTTCTTGGTTCGCAGCGTGTGCCCGGCTTCGGCCAGTCGCGTACGGTCCTGTTGCTTCTCCGGGGCTGCCGCGCCCCAGGCGAGCGGCTCGTCCTGCGCATAACGCTTGCCGAGTTTCCAGGCGATTTCGGCCTTGGTCAGCTCCGCACCCAGATAGAAAGCATGCGCTCCGTCGCCTTCAACGTTGAGACGCGGGAAAAGTTCAAAAGCATCGCTGGATACGTGATGGCCCTTGCCGTTGAATATATGGACACCGTCCGGGGCGGTCAGGATGCGGAAATTGGCGTCACGCACGTCAGCGGCGAGAACGTCAATGTCTTCAATACTGTTGGGATACGGCTTGCGGTCGTGGATCTGCAACAGGCCCGCATCATAGCCGCGCGGCAAAGCATGGTCCTGTTTGGCGGCAAACATGATACGGCGAGCGCGATCGTGCTCCTCGACGGTGCGTACGGTATGCGGGCTCACATTGACCACCAGCACGTTGCCGATGGAAAGCTCCGAGCAAAGACCGGCAAGGAGAGCCGTCACCCCGGAAGAATCGGCATCGGTCAGTTCAGTCAGATTGCCAGTACCCATCATCATCGGGGTATCGGGCCAGCGGCGGCGCGCCTCAATGAACCGCCCGAGCGAGGCGGCGAAACCGAAGTGGATGGGATCGAGCACGGGATCTGCAATGAAGGGAATGTTCGCAGCCTTCGCAGCATCGATGGCACGGCCAAGCGAGTCCAGATCACCCGGAATGGCGGGGATCAGAATTGGTGTAACGCCATATTTGATTGCCAGGCCGATCGTCTCTTCGGTGAGGCTCAAGAGATAATCCGCACCGGCAGCAGCACCGGTCTCGAGTTCTTCAAGGTTCGCTGAATCCACGCTGACGCAAAGACCCTGTTGCTTGAGGCTGCGAACCGATTCGGCGAGATGCGGAAACGGCGTTTCCGGAAGACAGCCAAGGTCGATCACATCCGCTCCGGCAGCCGCCAGCGTCAAGGCACGTTGCGTCAGTGTGTCAAGCGACAGTGCCGAGGCGTCGACGATTTCTGCGAAAATACGCATGTCATGTCTTGAAAGATCGATCGGTTTGCCGACACGTCCGAGAAAAACCGGCAAATCTGAGACTTCGTCCGGACCGCGGATGAAGGAAACACCGAACCGCTCGCTTAGCCGGCCAAGATCGCCGCGGTAACGCCCGGGGAGGATAACCCGGTCGGCAGTCAAAGGCTGCTTCAGCCGACGCGAGATGATCTCTTCCGTCATCAGAGCGGCGACTTTCACTCCGATATCCACGATCTCATAGGAAAACGCCGTCTGCCCAAGGTCGGCCAGCACCCGTTCCACCCGCGAACGGGCAAGATGGCCAGTCAGAAACAGCAGATGCTCAGCCATTGTCGGCGATCACTTTCTGGCGCTCGGCAATTGCCGCTTGCAACTCGGCAAGAGATTCAACCACGTGTGTACGCTCATAAGTCTTGAGCCGGGCAGTATTTTCGAGATCGATGGGCCGGGGATAAACCTTGACCATCCCTCCCGGAGCCATGGTTTCAAGTTCAGGTGCCGTGTCACAAGCGAAGACAATCGACGGCACCAGACACTTTCCCGCCTGCGCATAGACATTCGTCGGCAGCGAATCGGAAATCCCGACGACGCATTTCGCTACGGTGTTCGATGTGGCGGGTGCAATAACCGCCGTATGATAGACGCCATGATAGAAACCGCCTATGGGGATGGAACTTGCCGTCTTGTCATGCAGCACCCGCATGGTTTCGGGAAAGTCGAGTTTCAGCCCGTACATGCGCAGCACTTCATTTGCGGCCTTCGAAACGAAGACATCGCAATGTTCGAGTGTGCGGATCAAATCGAAGCTCTCTACGAAGAAATGGCCGGAACCGGTCAGGGCCCAGGCCCATCGCGGCGTATGAAGCTGTATCATTGCGCAACCATTCCTTCGGCGGTCATTTTGTGCTGCATGATCTTGCGTCCGGGGATCGTCGCCAAGGGCAAATCGAGCGTACGCAACGCTTGCGGACCTGCGATGTGGAGGCGTGTATATTGTCCCAGCATCGCGGGCAGCATGCCGTCGACAATGCCGGCGCCGGCGAGGTCTGACACACGGGAATAAGCCACGTACTCATCGGTTTGCTTGATCAGCAGCAGCGCATTCGTGTCCAATTGCCTGCACAGCCAAGCGCTGAGTGAATCCGATGTTACATCCCAGGAACAGGGAATGTCCGGCGCGCCGATCGTCATGGATGATGGAAGCCATACCGGTATGTCACCAGCCACCAGAACTTCGCGAATTTCCGTTAACGATCGTGCTGGTTGCAGGCGCACGTTGCGCTCTGCGATGACAATGCCGAACTGGTCCATGGCAAGGATGGCCATCGCATGCGCCGCTTTATCCGAATAGGCCAGACTTTTCTGCGAAACCCTGACCCGATCGGCAAACGGGCCACCACCCGGTACGATAACGAGCGGAAAAGTCGCCGTCATCAGAACGGCGAGCCAGCGCTGCATTTCCTCATGACCCGCCGTGCTTCCTCCCAGTTTCACCACGAGTGGCTTCATGAAGATGCGCCCTTCCTGCCTCCATGTGCGTGCACAGCTTCTGGCTTGCCTGCAGTATGTCTGGACTTCGCAAAATTCTTGGCATCACTTTTGCGTTCGATCTCGACACCAACGCCGCCCGGTCCAAGTTCAAGTTTTTCTGCCCGCACCACGACCCGGGTAACACGGGGATTTTCCAGAACGAATGCAGCAACCTGTTCCGCCAGCGTCTCGGCAAGTTCGACATGTCCCTGCGCAACAATAGCCCGAATGCCATCCATGATAAGATCGTAGGAGACGACGTGGCGCATGTCCTCGGGATTGCGCGTCACCCGCAAAACGTCGACCGTGACGTCGAACCGCACCTTCTGTGACTTGCCATGTTCGAAACTGTAGGCGCCGATCTGGACCGGCAGAACAAAATCACGGACAAAAATCTTGTCGGTGCCGAGCCCGGCCTCGGCCGGATCGGGGAAATAGCCGCGCGCCGCGAGGAGTTTATAGTCGACCCCAGTTGGTGCGCCTGGCCCCAGTGCTTCTGGGATCAGAGCCCGTATTTTTGCCGTCGCTAGCGCATCGACCGGCGAGTTGCGGCTCAACCCGGCACACAAGGCGCCGCGAAATCCAAGAAAATCCGGCTTGAAGGCCAACAACCGCGGCACATCCGGCGCCTCAAGCGATCCCGCGACCCCGGACATCAATCCGTGCGACTGGCAATCCTTGACGAAATGGCCAATCTGGTCGGGCGTCATGTGATCGAGCAGGCGGCCCGCCGATTTCTTGGCAGTATCGATCATCACCCCGTGAAAACCGGCAGCAGCAAACTGTTCGGCCAGGCCTTCTTCATATTCATTCCGGTGGTCGGCAAAGACCACGGCAATCAATTTTTTGTGCGCGGCGAGTGGCTTCAACATCTCCATGCAGGCGGCCAATTGACCAAAGGGGAAGAAGCCGATCTTGATATAATCCACACCTGTCGCGGCGATTTCCTCCACCTTGCGGCGGATGGTTTCCGGCTCCATCGGAAGATCACCACATGCAGCACTAACAGGCCGCCTGCCTGAAATAAAATTGATAACTTCCAATAGCTTGTCTGGTCCGACCGCTCCCAGGGCCCCGTTTGCAGGATCCTTCAGATCGATAATATCCGCACCATTCTGGAAGACGATTTCCGCTTCCTGCCGGTTTTGCACACTCGCAAGCATCTTGGTCATCAGCGCGCCCCTTCGCAGCGGTAAAGAATTTTGCCCGAAGCCCACGAAAAGATGACTTTGAGGGTTGAGATAATGGCGGGGTTGTTTAAAAACACTATGGGCACCTCTGTTCTTAAGCGACCGCCATCATGCGAATGGCGGCAAATCCGAATGGTATGGTCATGAAGAGTATGGTGCCAGACACTCTTGTGTTTTTATTCGGCTTTTTTTTGCTCTTCGTCAACGTGTCTGAGTTGCATGCGCAACAGGCATCGACAGATAAAACGACAAAACCGGTCACCGAAACCCGGATCGGTTATCTTCGCGCCTATGAACCGCAGCTTGCCCTTTCTGTGCTCGACATCCCTCCCCGCGATGAGGGTGTAGCCGGTGCCAACGTCGCCATCAACGACAACAATACCACCGGCAAGTTCCTTAGTCAGAGTTTTGCGCTCGATGTTATCGAGACGAAATTTGATGCGGACGTCGTCCCCGTTTTCAAGGAAATGCTCGCTCGCGGCGATCGCTTCATTTTGACCGATATTTCTGCCAAGCAATTGCTGTCGATTGCGGACCTCGCAAAGGATAGCGGTGCCCTGCTTTTCAATGTTGGCGCGACGGACGACATCCTGCGAGAAGAACAGTGCCGATCGAATGTGTTCCATACGGCGCCGACACGAACCATGCTTGCCGACGGTCTGGCCCAATACCTTGTCTGGAAACAATGGCGCAAATGGGTGCTGCTCTATGGCTCGCACGAACGTGACCAGCTCTACGCCGATGCCATTCGCCGCGCCGCGGCACGGTTCGGGGCAACGATCGTCGAGGAGCGTGTGTACGAGGACAAGGGCACCGCCCGCCGGACCGATACCGGCGTGATCCAGGTGCAGAAGCAGATGCCGGTCTTTACGCAAAACCTGCCCGAGCATGATGTGGTCGTCGTCGCCGACGAGAGCGAAGTATTCGGCAGTTATGTGCCCTACCGTACTTGGACCCCACGGCCCGTTGCAGGAACCGCCGGGCTTGTTCCCTCAAGCTGGCACCCCGCCAGTGAACAATGGGGTGGCTCCCAGATTCAGAATCGTTTTGACAAGGCGAACGGGCGCAGGATGCTGTCGAAAGACATGCAGGCCTGGACGGCAGTTCGGATACTGGGCGAGGCTGTTACGCGTACCAAGGGAAACGACCCGGTCCAGGTGGAGGCCTTCATTAAGGCGGACGACTTTTCGATCGCAGCCTTCAAGGGCCAGAAAGTGACATTTCGAAACTGGAACTGGCAGTTGAGACAACCGATCCTGCTGGGCGACGGGCATAGCGTCGTATCCACCTCGCCGCAGGAAGGCTTCCTGCACCAATTTTCGGAGCTCGACACGATGGGGGTCGACCGGCCGGAGACCAAATGCAAGCTCAACTAATGAACAGTGTATCGGGAGGAACAAAATGCGACGACATTCGTGCTTGCTCGCTGCGACCGTGGCGGTGCCGTTGTTTGCACAGCCCGCATGGGCAAATATGGTCTACGTCTCCAACGAGAAAGACAATACCGTCACCGTCGTCGATTCCACGACGATGGAGGTGGTCAAGACAATCGGCGTCGGCCAGCGTCCACGCGGGATCACCATCTCCCACGATGGAAAACTGCTATATGTATGTGCCAGTGACGACGACACCGTAGAGATCATCGACACCAGTACGAATGAAATCGTCGGCTCGCTTCCATCCGGTCCCGATCCGGAGCTATTTGTCCTGTCGCCAGATGGGAAGACGCTCTATATCGCCAACGAAGACGACAATCTTGTCACGGTGATCGACGTCGAGACGAAAGGCGTGATTGCGGAAATACCGGTGGGCGTGGAACCAGAAGGGATGGGCATCAGCCCCGATGGAAAAACCATGGTCAACACCTCTGAAACAACCAACATGGCGCATTTCATCGATACATCCACCCACGAAATCACCAACAATGTGCTGGTCGATTCCCGGCCACGCTTTGCCCAGTTCAAGCCGGACGGGTCGGAGGTCTGGGTCTCGGCGGAAATTGGTGGAACTGTATCAGTGATCGACAACCAGAAGCGCGAGGTGACGCACAAGATCACTTTCGAGATTCAGGGATTGCGTGCCGAGCAGATCCAACCGGTCGGGGTCCGCATCACGGCCGACGGCAAAAAGGCATACGTCGCCCTGGGTCCCGCCAACCGTGTCGCAGTCGTCAACGCCGAGACGTACGAAGTGGAGAAATACATACTGGTGGGACAGCGCGTCTGGCAGCTGGCGTTCACCCCGGACGGCAAGAGTATCATCAGCACGAACGGCCTGTCGAACGACATCACCTTCATCGACACAGCAACGGACGAACCGGTCAAGTCAGTCACAGTCGGGCAGTTGCCGTGGGGTGTGACAGTGTCGCCCAACTAAACTGAAAATACCGCAAGGGAGGAAAAATATGACGAACTGCAAATCATTCGCACTGGCCGCATTTCTCAGCATCGTGGTCGCTCAGTCATTGGCTTTTGCACAGGCGGACGACGACGATGACGATCAGGCGACGGCAAAGCCCAAAGCAGAAGCGCAGACGAAAGCGCCGGCGGTCACCCGCGCCAGCAAGAATGTGCCCGAACTCATTCTCGGTGCGAAGACAGATGATTTTGCTGTGAACCAGAAGGATTTCGAGCTGGTTGCCGGACAGGGCTACCGCTGGAAGATTACGTCCGCGGCAGGGCTGGAATACAAGTTCGTCACCGATCTCTTTCGCAATGTCTGGATGAACCAGATCGTCATAAATGATCTTGAGGTGCACATGAACGGTGCCCCGGCCTGGCTCGAATTCGACGCGCCAGGCACGATCAATGTCCAATTCACAGCAGTAAGGCCAGGCGAATATACCTGGTCGGTTCCAGACCTTGCCGACAAGGGGATGAAGGGTAAGATAACGATCAAATAGGGCGCAGGTATTCAACGGCCGTACAAGGTATCAAGGGTGGAGCACGATGAGTCCAAATGCCGGATTGAAAGACGTTCAAGGCAAGTCATTGCCGGAGGCCAGCATTCCGGCGCTTGAACTTGCATCCGTGAGCTATGCTTATGGCAAACGGCAGGCGCTGGATGACATTTCGTTTTCCATCCCGCCGGGCCGGTTCGCTGTGCTCCTCGGATTGAACGGCGCCGGGAAGACGACACTTTTCTCACTGATCAGCCATCTCTTTGCAACCCGAAAGGGCCGAATCCATGTTTTCGGCCATGAAATAAACCGCAGGCCAGGTGACGCGCTGCGGCGCCTCGGCATCGTATTTCAGGCACGAACACTTGACCTCGATCTGTCGGTGCACCAGAACCTGTCCTATCACGCGTCGCTGCACGGGATCGGGACACGGGAAGCGAACCAGCGCATTGACGAACTGCTGCAATCGATCGACATGAGCGATCGATTGCATGAGAAGGCACGCAGTCTTTCGGGCGGGCAAATCAGGCGCGTCGAGATCATCCGCGCCCTGTTGCATCAGCCATCGCTGCTGCTGCTCGACGAAGCGACCGTCGGGCTCGATATCAAGTCACGCGCTACAATCCTCGCTGACATTCGCAAGCTGGTCCACGACAATGGGATCAGCGTTCTCTGGGCGACCCATCTGATCGATGAGGTCAATCATGCCGATCAGGTCATTGTGCTGGACCGGGGTAGATTGGTAGCCAACGGCTCGGTGAACGATGTGGTCAAGGCTGCAGGCGGCACGACCATCAACGAAGCCTTTTCGCGGCTTACCGGTATTGTTGCGTTGAACCCGGGACACAGGCCATGACAGATATCACCAATACCGGCCGCATTGTTCCATCAATTGCCCGCAAGCGCTTTGGCCCGATGCAATATCTCATCTGCCTCAAGGGCATTCTCGTTCGCGAAGGTCTGCGCTACCTCAATCAGCGCGAGCGCTTCATCTCGTCGCTGGTCCGGCCACTGCTGTGGCTCTTCATCTTTGCAGCAGGATTCCGCCAGGTTCTCGGCGTTTCAATCATTCCGCCCTATCAAACCTATGTGCTCTACGAGGTCTATATCACGCCCGGTCTTTGCGGGATGATCCTGCTATTCAGCGGCATGCAATCTTCGTTGTCCATGGTTTATGACCGGGAGATGGGAAATATGCGCACACTGCTCGTTAGTCCGTTCCCGCGCTGGTTCCTGCTGATATCGAAGCTTCTGGCCGGGGTCGCCGTTTCGATTATCCAGGTCTATGCATTCCTGTTCATCGCCTGGTTCTGGGGCGTGAAGGCCCCGGTGTCCGGCTATTTCCTGACACTGCCTGCGCTCTTCCTGTCAGGGATGATGCTGGGTGCGCTCGGTATGCTACTGTCCTCCATGATCAAGCAGCTGGAAAACTTCGCCGGCATCATGAATTTCGTTATTTTCCCGATGTATTTCGCCTCTTCCGCACTATACCCGCTCTGGCGTGTGCAGGAGGCAAGCCCGCTTCTTCACAAAATCTGCCTGCTCAATCCATTCACCTATGCTGTCGAACTGGTGCGATTTGCCTTTTACGGACAGATCGAATGGACCTCGCTTGCAGTGGTCTGCGCCTTCACTTTCGTCTTTATCGCAGGCGCAATTATTGCCTACGACCCATCAAGGGGCCTCATCATCAAGAAGCAGGAGGGCGGAAACAATTGAAACGATTGCGCATCATCATTGGCACTGCGGCCGCCCTTATCCTGGCTTCATCCAACGCAACGTTTGCAGCAGCAAGCAACGACCCGAGCTGGCCATGCATCCAGCGCAAGGTACCTGAACTTTCGGTCGGCCAGGTGTGGAGCGGTCCCGACATTCCGGAGGCCGCAAAAAACTGGAATGCCGATACGAAAATCAACGAGCTTGTCGCAGAATTGGCGCCACGGCGCACCCCGTTGGACGTCGCTCAGAAGCAGATCGTTGAATATGCCACAAGCCTGCCGAAGGAGCAGTTGAATGACAAGCTTTTTCAATTGTTTCAGGGACTGTTCGAAACGCTGAACCGTGAGCGCGAACAGGTTGTTGCGGGGATTTCGCGCTATGCGGCCAAGCAGCGAGACCTTGCCGCGGACCTGCGCAAGGAAGCTTCCGCCGTCGATGCCATGCGGGCGAAACCCGATACCGATCCGGAAGAACTGGACAGGCGCGACGAGCAGCTGAAATGGGAAACGCGCATCTTCGAAGAGCGGGTACAATCGTTGACCTATGTTTGCGAAGTTCCAACGATCATCGAGCAGCGCCTCTACGGGCTATCAAAGACGATCGGCCAGTCAATGATCAAGCAATAGGCTCGGCAACCCGCCCGATGCGCCGGTAAGTGAAGGCGTCTGACGCCTCATCTGACGCCATTGTATTGATTGCTTCCTTGATCAGGGCCCCCATCCGGGCATGCAATGGAGATTTGATACAGGCCGGATCGGTGGCGGCTGCATCGCCAGCGATCGCCATGGCCTGACAGCGGCAGCCACCCCAATCGATCTCCTGACGTTCGCAGCTTCGGCACGGCTCCTGCATCCAGTCTGTTCCACGGAAGGCATTGAATGCTGACGATTCATGCCAGATCCGGCTGAGATCCCACTCGCCGAAGCGCTCAAAACTTAGCGATTTGATCGTGCCGGCCGCATGGCACGGAAGGACAGTGCCATCCGGCGCAACCATGAATGCATCGCGTGCCCAGCCACCCATGCAGGGTTTGGGATAGACGGCAAAATAGTCGGGCGTGACGAAATCGATGGTCATGATGCCGCGCAAGCGCTCCTGCGCCTCCTCGACGATCTCAACCTGCCGCTCGACTGCTTCCCGCTCCGGCATCAGTGCCTTGCGATTGAGGAGCGCCCAACCCGCGTACTGCACATTGGCGATTTCCAGCCGCTCGGCGTCCAGGGAGAGCGCCAGCTCGATGAAGTCCGGCACTTCCTCCATATTGTGGCGATGGATGGGTGCATTGATCGTCAGCGGTAATCCGGCTTTCCGGATGCGCCTGGCAGTATCGAGCTTTTTCTCATGCGCGCCGCGAGAATTGCCGATCTTTTCCGTTGTCGCGGCAAAGGCACCCTGAAAACTGAGTTGAACATGATCAAGCCCGGCCTCGGCGAAGGCTTCGATTCGGCCCTCGGCAATTCCAACGCCCGCTGTTATGAGATTGGTATAGACACCGCGCCGGGCAAGACTGGCAATCAGCTCGGCAAGATCGGTTCGCAAGGTTGGTTCGCCGCCGGAAAGGTGAACCTGCAGGACACCCAGATCTGCTGCCTGCTCGAACAGGGAAATCCAGCCTTGCGTATCCATTTCCCGGTTGGCTTTCAGGAGTTCGACGGGATTGGAGCAATAAGCGCATTGCAGCGGGCAGCGATGTGTCAACTCAGCCAGCATGCCGATCGGAGGCAGGACAGGTTCCGTCATAGCGTCACCAGAAACTTGTCGGACCATTCCTGGAGAAAGCCGGTCACATCCGGCGCAATCTCCGCTTCGTCCGCTCCATATTGGTCACCAAGCAGGACAATCATCTGCGCCACGCTGTGCCGGCCGTCGCAGAGCCGCAGAATGTCGAGACTGACTTCATTGGGCCAGAACACCCGCTCTGGCGACAAGAGCGCCCACGCTGTGCGCACCTTATCATATTGGAGCCGCACATGCCGCTTCAAAACCGGCTTCGAGTGCATCGACAGAACTGTGCGAACGCGGGTTGTCTCGATCATGCCGCCTCCGGGTCAAAGGCACCGGGCGGAATATTGCCCTTCTCACCATACGCATGCGCAAGGGCGTCCAGCATGGCCCACAGCACGTCGCACTTGAAAACCAACGCATCGATCACCGCCTGCTGTTTTTCAGGCGTGCCTGCATGTTTCATCACATAGGCCAGCGCAAAGTCGGAATCGCGCGATGCCTGCGCGGGGCGCTTGTCAAAATAGGCGAGAATATCTTTGGTGACATAATCATATTTCGCCAGCATGGCTGGAACTCGCTCGCCGATGATAACCGGTGAGAACAATTCCGTCAGTGACGATGCGACGGCCTCGAGCAGGGTTCGATTGGTACAGAAGGATAGATAGGCACCGACCGCAAAACGCGTGGCGGGCAGCGCGAGCTTTTCACTCTTGACCAGATCGGCATCGAGGCCAAGGCCCGTCGCCAGCTTCAGCCATCGGGCGATTCCGCCGCTCCAGCCATCACTGCCATCATGATCTTCTACCCGCTTGCGCCATTCTGCGCGAAATTCCGGGTTCTCGGATCGCGCGATGATCATCGCATCCTTGCGCGGAATGACCGACTGGTAGCAATAGCGGTTGAGTGCCCAGGCCTGCATCTGCGCTTTCGTCAAAGCACCACTCATCATCTGGTGATGGAATGGATGCCGGTTATGGTAACGGGCAGCACCCACTTCACGCAGGACCGCCTCAAGTCCCGCCGGAGACAACCCGTCTCGTGCCGCATCGCTAAATTCGTTCAAAGCCGCACCTCCATACCATCATAGGCAACTTCCCATCCCGCCTCATTTACTGCCGCATGTTCAGGCGAGATTTCATCGAGGATCGGGTTGGTATTGTTGATATGCACATAGATCCGCCGCTTGATGCCAATATCCGCGAGGGAAACCATCGAACCGTCCTCGCCGGAAATATGCAAATGCCCCATTCGCGCTCCGGTCTTCGCCCCCACTCCCGCCGCAATCATTTCGTCATCGGTGAAGACTGTTCCGTCGAATAGAAGGCAATCGGCACCGGACAGGCGTTCCTTCAGGGAGTGGTCAATAAGGGCGCAACCGGGAATATAGAAGGCCGCGCGTTCGTCGATGCGCGAGGAAATGCGCAGGCCAATCGTATCACCCTCCTGCGTGCCATAACCGTCGGCGGCTTTTGTCTGGTCTTCAAGAAACAGCGCAACCTTGCCCGGAACGGCAAACGTCTCAACCGCGATGCCAGTCGGCTCGCCATTCACATTCAAAATATCGGTCGTTGCGCCGAGCACGAGCTCACGCCGCTGGACGATTGAACGGTCGAGCACGTTGAATATGGAATTGGCGTCGAGAACCTGCAGCACACGGCGCGTCGCATAGATCGCGAACGGCTCGCGCTCGCGCAAGCTGAGTAACCCCGCGATATGATCAACATCGGCATTGGTCAAAATAACCGCCCGGATCGGGGTACCACGCAGCGGACCGGCAACCAGTGGTTGAAGCTCCGGCGTTGCCGCGATCTGCTGGCGGATATCCGGCGAGGCATTGAACAACACCCAGTCACTCCCGTTTGCGCAGGCGGCAAGGCTGGATTGGGTCCGGGGCCGAACATGTGCTTCGCCACTCCTCGCGCCACGGCTCAATCGATAATTGCAATTCCACTGTGGAAATCCACCCCCTGCCGCGGAGCCGATGATTTTCAATCGCATTACGGGCAAATTTCCTTAAGCCGGAAGCCATTATCCAGCGTCATGATCAAATCCAAGTCGCCCCACGCAATCAGATCGCGCAGGGCGATGGTTGGAGTTACTTCTTTGCTTTCAATTCGGCTGGCAGGTAACGGGAAAGTTCCATCCCTGCAGCAACCTGGCACATGGTAGGCTTTGTCCATGTTTTCTTCATGCTTTCCTCCTTCTCAATCAAAGATCAGCGACTGATCTTTCTCTCCGGCATCATACGCCACCTTGGCGCAGGATTCGAATTAGTACGGTGCACTTCTTTGTGTAGGCTGCTTCGCCGCCACCCATCCATCGGTGCCCAAAGGGTACCAGAAGACTGACCGGTATCCCCACTCTACGGCCCGTTTGGCAGCATTCCAGGACATCCAGCAACTCGCCATACAGTAAAAAAGCACCTTTCGATTCATGTCGTCTCCCAATCGAGACTTCAGGCCCTTACGGAAGTAGGCTTCCGTCTCCTTGTTTATGACTCCGTATCCGACATTGGGGAGCCAGATACTTTCGGGAATATTCTCCCGTATTTTTTCCTTCCAGATCGTTCCGGCCGGAAGATTTGCCGGCTTAGGATCGTGGGGAAGGACATCGACAAACACCGCCGACCTGTCTTTCCAAAGGGCAATAGTCTCACTTGTGGTGACAACCGTCGCTCCTTTCAACGTCGCAGGAACCGGGGCACGGTAGTTCTCGGTCCTGTATCCTTCGGGCTCCGGCACAGTCTCAGTCGCTAACGCTGCAGTCGTCATCATGACGAGCAAAACAGCCATTGTGCTAAAACAATTCCAAACCCGTTTTCTCACGTTACTCCCTGTCCACGGTCCTAAATGCCCAGCTATTGCGTAATCGGCTTGTTATTCTCGTCGATCAGCGGAACCTGGTAATCGAGCAATATCCTATTGATCTCCACCTGGTTCTCCCTGATGACCTTGTTCAGTGTGCGTTTCCATTCCTGATCAGAGGGCCGCACGCCCATGGTAATGCGGTACGCCATATGCCCGGTCTTTTCCTTGACCAAAGGAACCACGGTCAGATCCGGATCGATCTCCTTGGCGTAATATCCGGCCATCGGCCCCCAAAGTATGGCAACAGCAATGTCCCCCTTCTTGAGTTCCTTGATCATGGCTTCCCCAACGGACGGCGCAAGACGCGTGTCGACCATGAGCGGATAGGGATGGACATTGCGCATGTAGCCGGCTTTGGCCAGATTGGCTGACGGCGGCGTTCCGGCGACGACCCCGATTTTCTTGTCTGCCAACTTGCTATCCTCGATCGTGTCCACACCATCAAGGCCACTGTTTTTCTTGTAGATCATTACGTAGGTCGAGCGGTAATAGGCATTGGTGTTCTGGACGAGTTCGTCGCCTTGCGCGTACCCCATGATGACATCACAGCGGTTCGCCCGCAGCGTATTGCGCACAAATCCCGTCGACATCGGATACCATGTATAGGCTACCGATTTGCGTCCGGTCTTTGCCGCCACCAGGTCGGCCAGCTTGTTTTCGAAGCCTTTGCGGCTCTCGTCCGAGAATGGCATATTGGAGGGGTCCGCGCATACCCGCAGGACGTCCGGATCGACCAGTTCACCCGCAGCTCCCAGACCTGCACCTTGAGCAAAGGCACCGGACGATCCGCCGATCGCCGCCGCCATGAGGCCGCCGGCAGTCCATTTCATCAATGGTCGCGCATATCGCATCGTTTATCCGCCCATACAGGAAGCTTCTGCCTCTTTGGCCGCAGGTGGCTTGTCCTCGTGTTTCGCTGGTCGCCCACGCGGCAGATCGCCCACGGCGCGCGCGCGAAGATAGACGTAAAGATCATCCATATAGCAGTAGACGTTCTTGTTGTTGCCAAATGCCGGCATGACGTTTTCCTTGCCAGCGCTCAAGTTCTTGCGGCCTTCCGCAACGATTGAAAGAAAGTCAGCGTAGGTCATCGTCTTTAGCGAGTTGGCAAGGGCCGGTGCAAAGGATGAACCCGCACCATCGGCGCCATGACAGACAAAACAATCTGAATTGAACCGGCGAAAGCCGCTATAGGTATACCAATCGACTGTACCGTCCTCTTGTATCTTGAAGGTGGGATTTCCATCCTTGTCGGCATATTTGCCGTTCTCGTCGGAAGCAACCGCGGCAGCGGCCTTATCATCGGCGTAAGCGCTTCCCAGGCTTGCAACAAGCGCAAGACCGGCAGTAACGGCAAGCAATGTCATTCGAATAGGCATACGGGAACCTCATATTCCAACTCACCAACCCGGCACCTTTCAGCACGCGTTCGGCGGTCGTGATTAATCGTCTGATTTTGGCGGCACGAGGGGCCCGGCCGGTTTAACCGGGCGCCCTCCCTTCAAAGCTTGAATCCGCAAGCTTGTGTCCGCTTCGTTCCTATCAATCAGGAACGGTAAATACGGTCAGTTGACCGCCCAAGGCCGTGTAATCGGAAAGAGCGGCATAACCACCGACCGCGCCAAGGCCTTCATTCGGCTTCGTCAAACCAGCGGCAAGACCAATACCAGCCCATCCGCCAACACCTGACAGAACGGCAACATACTGTTTGCCCTTATGCTCGTATGTCGTGACGTTACCGATGATGCCGGACGGTGTCTTGAACTTGTAAAGTTCCTTGCCATCCTTATCGACCGCTTTCAGGTAGCCTTCGAGCGTTCCGTAGAAGATCACGTCGCCGTCAGTTGCGAGAGCGCCTGACCAGACCGAGAACTGTTCCGGTTTGGACCAGACAATTTCGCCCTTCGCGGCATCCCAGGCGATGAAGTTACCCATGCCGCCATGGCTGTTGGGAGCCGGATACATGGAAAGCGTTGCGCCGACATAAGGCTGTCCGGCCGTATAGCTTACCTTGTAGGGCTCATAGTCCATGCAGACATGGTTTGTTGGAACATAGAAGAGCTTGGTCTTTGGCGAATAGGTAGCCGGCTGCTGGTCCTTGGTACCAAGAGCCGCCGGGCAGATGCCCGTCGTGTTCACGTCTTCGCCTTGTACCTGAGTCGAGTATTTATCCACGACCTTCGGACGTCCGTAGGTCTTGCTGTCCTTGTTCATGTCGACTTCCGTCGCCCAGTTGACTGCCGGATCGTATTTCTTCGCGACCAGAAGTTCACCGGTTGCACGATCCATCGTATAAGCAAAGCCGTTACGGTCGAAGTGCACGAGGGCATCATGGGCCTTGCCATCGACCTCAACGCCATCCACGAGAATCATCTCATTGATACCGTCATAGTCCCACTCGTCATGCGGGGTCATCTGGTAGAGCCATTTCGCCATGCCTGTGTCGGCATCACGGGCCATGATGGTCATGGACCACTTGTTATCTCCTGGACGCTGACTTGGGTTCCAGGTCGATGGATTGCCGGTGCCGTAGTAGATCAGGTTCAGCTTGGGATCGTACGAATACCAACCCCAGGTTGTTCCACCACCGGTTTTCCACTGATCACCTTCCCAGGTGTTCGTACCGGAATCCGCTCCAACCGGCTTGCCGAGGTGAGTGGTCTTTTCCGGATCGATCAATGTTTCCTTGTCGGAACCCATCGACCATGCACGCCACGCCTGCTTGCCGTCCTTGATGTTATAAGCGGTCAACGCGCCACGAACGCCAAACTCACCGCCGGAAATGCCGACAATGACCTTGTCTTTCACGACCATCGGCGCAGAGGTTCCAGATTCACCCTTGCTCCCGTCAGCTGCTTCGGCGTTTTTGGCAGACCATTCAACTTTGCCTGTCTTTGCGTCGAGGGCGACAAGTGTGGCATCGGCCTGGTAGAGGAAGATCTTCCCGTCACCATACGCGACGCCGCGATTGACAGTGTCGCAGCACATGATGGGAATGACGTTCGCATCCTGCTTGGGCTCATACTTCCAGAGGATCTTGCCGTCATTGTTCAGATCAAGCGCATAGACCATATTAGGATACGGCGTATGGACATACATTACATCGCCTATGATGAGCGGGCCTCCTTCATGGCCGCGCAGCACGCCTGTCGAAAACGTCCAGGCGACCTGGAGGTTCTTGACGTTATCCTTGGTGATCTTGTTGAGTTTCGAGTACCGGGTGTTGGCATAATCGCCAGTTTGAATAGCCCAGTTCTTGGAATCAGAAATCAAGCCCTGCAGGTCGTCATTGGCAAAAGCTCCTCCCGCCAATGAGAACGACATGGCCGTCGTAGCCAATGCAATTCCAATTAATTTCTTGTGTACACGCATTATGAGTCCTCCCTAAGTTCACTTTAATGAACCATCGGACGGCGCCGTTTTAAAAGACGGCTCCGCTCCATTAGCTCACGCAAATGGGAAGTATTTCCGGCAGCGTGTCACGACCTAAGCCAGGCGCGCAGAGGGCACCGTTACTGCCCACCCCGCTTGGCCTACGAAGACTGTCACCACTCCCTTGACGGTAACGTCCTTGAAGCCGGAAACAAGTGGACGATAGGAGAAACATTTGCATTACGCAAGCACGATTATGAATTTATATTTGCTGCACTGCAATAGACTGATATCGCAGCGCAGTAAGCAATCGGTTTAATTGGCATATTCTGTCAAACACGCCTGTCATAAAATTTGATACTTGAATCTGCGTTAATGTTTTCCGTTGAATATTATTTTTTGCTATCTACTTAAAAAATGTATATTTTAACTGAGCCAAAGCGAGATATCTCATGACCGCGCTAAAAATCGTGACAGCTGCCTTGTTAGCATTTGCAGCAATTGCGGCCTCATCTCCTGCAAAAGCTGCGTCAGATTACCCCACTTCGACGCTCGCGGAATACGTCTACGGATGCATGAAAGCCAATGGCGAAACCCGTGACATACTGCAAAGATGCTCGTGTTCGATCGACGTCATTGCATCCGTCGTGACCTATGAACATTATGTGGAGGCAGAGACGTTCAAGCAAATGGGGCAGGTGCCCGGAGAAAACGGTACGCTCTTCCGGGAGAGCGCTCCGGCGAAGGCGGCCACGACAGAGCTGAAGCGTGCCCAAGCCGAAGCGGATATCCGGTGCTTCTAGGATGAGACTTTACAGGCTCGATGATTGCAGCGGCCATTCGTCCTGAAATTTCTTGCCTTCTGTATCCGCTGCCTCGACCTTGACGTCCTCACCGGGTTTTGCGTCGAACTCGAAGCGGAAGTTTGGATCTTCGGAGATCGATATTCCACCCTCCATTGACATGATCAGGCGATCGCCTTGCGATACCGTAAGCCCTTGAATGAAGTGCGCGGGGATGTAGTAGCGGGTAAGCTGGTCCATCTGCAGTCCCGAATTGTTGGGATGACGTATCATCAATTGCATTTCGGTTGCGCGCGTCATCGGCTCAGTTCCAGGCGCATTGGATGCAAACACGCGCAGCTTCATTTTTCCAAGCGAAGCCATCGCCTCATCCTGATTTTTCAGCGCTGGTGCCGAACATCCTCCCGATGCCTTGACGAAAGTCTCGGTCATATGAAGCTTGCCGTCTTCAGTCTCCGCTATCGCTCTGACATAGGAATAGGCATTGACCCGCAGCCGTGTAGCGAGATGGGTGACACCCGCATCCTTCCCAAATTTGAATACAGCGGCGACGGGGGATGGGTTTTCATCAACGATGAGGGTTACGGCCTTGATCCGCCCAGTGGCAGCGTCCGTCTTGAAGCGCAAATCGACGGGCACGAGCGCCGCGTCTTCCGCGCGCTTGGGAGCAGCAATAGTGACAAGTCCATTGGCCGGCCCAATGACCTTCTGACCGAAAACGTCACCCTTCAAACTATTCCAGACGGTGCTTTCCGCAACACTCGTGCCCTGAGCATCCGCGGCCAAGGGAACCGCAGTTGCGATCAGTGTTGAAAAGACAACCGCCATGACCCGGTTGCGTCGGTTTACTGAAACGATCATATACGTTGCCTCCACCAGATAATTGGCGGTGCCCGGCCTTCGGAAAGTATATCACTTCGCGCATTGATCTGGCAAACTGCGCGATCATTCCCATTCAAGCTCGGCGAAAGCCGCAGTGGCATTGCGCTCATTGTATTCATCGAAGAGGCGCCAGCTTCCCCGCTCGCTTTGTGCCGCCGTTTTGACGGCTTCTGCCATAGGCACGCCGTCGGCAATTGCCTTGCGGATGTCGCGCGCCAGGACCTCAAAGTAGCGCTCTTCCCGATCGAGTGCTTCCGGCCATTTTGACGGCACCGGCCCATGTCCCGGAACAGCGAGATTCGCCTTGAACGCTTTCAGGTCTCCGAGTTGATCAATCCAACCCCGAAGCGACCCGTCCATCGTGGGGAGATGATCAACGAAACAAAGATCCCCGGTAAAGAACGTTCCGGACTGTTGATCGAAAACGGTCAGGTCGTTGTCCGTATGGGCGGTTTTCCAGGCCTTCAAGGCCAAATGGCGGCCGCCGAGATCAAGCTGTTCTTCGTCTGTGATCAGTTTGGTGGGAGGCACGATCCGAATGTCGGCCATCAATGCGCCGCCCATGCTGTCGCGATAGCTCTGCAGGTAGTAATCGCCGCGGCTCGCAAGGGCACGCGGCAAGTTGCGATGCCCGACGACAACCGTCTCAGCATCGCTGAAAGCAGCGTTACCGAATATATGATCGGGATGCATGTGTGTGTTGATGAGATAACGGACGGGTCTGTCTGTAACGGCACGGATGGCTGCAATCAGCGCCCGGCCTTCGGCCACACTTCCCCCGCTGTCGATTACGGCAACGGCGTCAGTGCCAACCACAAAACCAACGTTGCAGATCTCGCCTTCATTCTCGGCATTCATCATTTCGGGCAGGCCCGCAAAGGCAAAGACCCCACCTGCAATCTCCGTAACGGGCAAAACCGCGCTATGCGCGGATTGGGATTGCGCAAACCGTATATGCGACATCCCGCAACACGCAAAGAAAGCTCCGGTTTTAAGGACACTGCGCCGTGTCGGTCTGTTCATGACAAGTTCCTGATACCTGCGAATTTCTCGTTGAACGAGCGAAGGAGATCAGCCTTGACCTGTTCGTTGCGATATTGGCGCGGCAGGCGGATGTCAAAGGTGCCGAGAACATGGGCCGGGCGATCCGACAATACAATGATGCGATCCGACAGCATGATCGCTTCCTGCAGATTGTGCGTCACCATCAAGGCCGTGGTCGGGCGTTCGGACCATACAAACAGGAGCAAATGCCTCAGCTGCTGCGCTGTTGGCTCGTCAAGCGAAACAAAAGGTTCATCAAGCAAAAGGATATCCGGTTCAATTGCCAGCGCCCGTGCGATCGCCGCCCGGCGTGCAAGGCCAAGCGAGAGCTCCGCCGGGTAGAAGCTGCGCATATTGGACAAGCCCAACTGCGCGAAGAGCGCATCAAGATTTGCGCCTCGCAATTCCTTGGGCAGCGCCAGCCGCACATTCTGCTCGACCGTTCGCCAAGGCAGAAGCATCGGTTCCTGGAACACGGTCCCCATACGCGCCTGCGACTTGCCCGGCAGTTGAACAGAGCCGCGGTAGTCCTGATCAAGGCCAAGCAGTATGCGCAGCGTCGTCGTCTTGCCGCATCCGGAAGGACCGAGGATGCAGGCGAATTCATTCTCCTCGACCTCGAAACGCAGTTGACGCAATACCTGGATCGTTGCGCCATTGGACGAGCGAAACGATTTTTCCTCGATATTGACCTTAAGCCGCGCGGCGGCGCCAGCGAGTGGATGTGTGTTCAAGAGGCTGCACCACGACAAGTTCTATGAAAAGCATCACGGCGACGAAGGCCAGTGTATAGGCCAGGATCGCCGCGACATCGAAAAGCTGGAAAAACAGATTTATCTGGAAGCCTATGCCATTCGAGCGGCCGAGGAGTTCCACCACCAGCACGATCTTCCAGATAAGCGAAACGCCTGAGCGGGAAGCGGCCGCGATGAATGGCTGCAATTGCGGCAGGAGAACATGCCGCAATTGGTCTAATGCACCAAAGCGATAGACTTTTGCCATTTCCGCATAGCGGGCATCAAGCGCTCGTGTTCCTTCTCGCATCGTAACGACGACATTGGGAATCTTGTTGACCGCAACCGCACCAATGGCTGCAGCCTCGTTCAGGCCGAACCAAATATAGGCGAGCACGATAATCACCAGCGCCGGTATATTCAGAAACAGGATAAGCCAGGGGTTGAAGAACTGATCGGCGCGCCGATGGCTGCCGAGCAGCACACCGATCACCGAACCAATAATCATTGCCAGGAAAAAGGCGGCTGCAACACGCCACAGGGTAATGGCCAGATGATAGGGCAGATCGCCGCTCGCAGTTTCGCTGAGGAAAGTCTGCAACACAAGCAATGGTGCCGGAAAAGACCGGCTTGGCCATAGCGTCGCCGCTACATGCCAGGCGACGAGGAGCACTGCAAAAGACAGCACGATCATCAGCGATGAATTCCATCGGCGCACCCCGTCTGCGGGCTCGCTGTTGTTCAGAGTCTGTCCGGTCTCAGTGGCCACTGGCCCCATTTATTCTTCCTTCCAGAACGTGCCGGGAGCAAGTGTCGTGGCGGGGCCGACAAGCCGTTGGCCTCCAAGTTCAGCGAGAATCGCATAGAGTTTCGCCGCATCAGCCTCTTCTTCCTCGGCAGTACCTTTGGGGATTCCCTCCCGGTAGCGGTCGCGCAACACGTCCAGTTCGCGACCCTCAGCTTTGATGACGGGTGACAGACGCTGCCAGTCCTCATCGGATCGTGCGAGCAGCGCCTTCGCCTCCCGGCTGGCGCCGATGAAGCCGGAGATAGCTTGCGGGTGCGCTTTTGCCCATTTCTCATGGAAAATATAGCCAATGGCGGATGCGGTACCCGATGCGCCTAGCGCCTTGGCAGCATCGTTTGTCCCGATCAATCGGTGGAAGCCGTTGGCCTCCAATCTTGCGCAAAAATTCCAGAAATTCAGAACCGCATCAAGTTCATCCTGCTGCGCCTTTTCGGCAAGCAGCGGCGGTGCGCCATAGACGATCTCGTTTTGCGTGGCCAGATCAACTGAAAGCTGTTTCTTGGCGAGCCCCTGCAAAAGCAGCCAGCTTTTATCGAGAGGTCCGCCGGCAATACCGATCTTTTTGCCCTTCAGATCGGCAAGCCCTTTCAACGGAGACCCGTCGCGAACCATCAACGCACCGACAGAGCTGGAATACGGGACGAACGTCAGATCTTCGCCCGAAGCGCGCTGACGGGACACCCACAGCCAGTCGCTCACAATGATATCGACGTCACCAGCCATCATCGCGACGTTGGTCGCATCCTCACTGGCGAAGAAACGGATATCGATGTTCACACCATGTTTCTCATCCAGCTTATGATGTTTGATCGTGTCGAGTTCCCAGTTCACAGTGCCAAACTTGAGAACGCCAACCCGAATTGTTTCAGCAGCAAAGCTCGCGCAGATGCCAAGGCCGCCAAAAGCCAGCATGAACAAGAACAAGAAGCGAAAGAGGCGTTGATATATTCCTGTCACGATGCCCTCCCAGACAGATCGTTGCGCATACCTCAGATCTACAGTGTCAGCTCCGTCGCCGGATAGGCGCACTTCCAGCGGACTACCCGAACCTTTGGATGTTCTTCGGACCATTTGGCGATTTCAGTTGGTGCAAGGTACATGCAATTGAGCATACCGCCCTTGTTCTCGAAGTGCAGTCGTTCTTCCCGGCAGTTTGACGGGTTCGACACAAGACAGATCGTAAGGACGAGATCAATAACATCCAAATGGCCACCTCCAATCTACCGACCAGATCGCCTGTGATACCGTCAGCAATGAGAGCGGTATTTCCAGGAGCAATCGTCCTATTGGTTTTCTCAAGGTGCCCGAATGAGAAATATATCACTAAGGTACGGATCCCGCCTCAACACGTCAATCGTGACGAACAGGAAAACGCAATCGTGATCCTGCGGCGTTATTTCACCGGCCAAACGATTGACTTATCAGGAGCCGACGGTACCTTCTGGAAGCGTTCTAAAAGATGGTGGCGCCAATGCATGGAAAATTGGCGCCGGTCTTCGTCCAGGGCACCCTTGGCGAAAATGAGGAGATGCCATGCGTTATTCTACTGTTCTGATAAGTATGTTGGCGGCGGTTCTGTCTGTTGCTGGAGCCCGCGCCCAAGAGGCCGGTGATGCCAAGGCCGGAGAAGCCGTATTCAAGAAATGCGCCGTTTGTCACGTGGCTGATACCGACAAAAACAAAGTTGGACCGTCCTTGTTTAAAGTAATGGGCAGAACTGCGGGCACGCATCCAGGCTTTGCCTATTCACCCGCAATGAAGGCGGCAGGCGCTGCTGGTCTTGTCTGGGATACGGCGAGTTTGCGCGATTATCTGCACGATCCAAAGGCAAAGGTGAAGGGTACAAAAATGGCCTTCGCCGGTCTGAAAGACGACACGGATATCACCAATCTTGAAGCTTATCTGAACCAGTTCAAATAGCTGAAATTGCCGCCGGCTGATTGTGCCGGCGGCACCTCGCCTTAGGCACTCTCACGCCACTTGATCGAACAGCCGATTGAAGCGATCTGCTCGCGTGGACCTTGCCCCGCATTGGCGACCTGTTTCATTGCCTCAAACAGGTCACGGCGCATATCGGGCGACCCCTCTTCCTTGCGCGATGCATCGAGGCGGCCGCGATATTGCAGTTCGCCGCCGCCATTGATGCCGAAGAAATCAGGCGTACAAGCCGCACCATAGGTCCGCGCTACACTCTGATCGGCATCGTGCAGATAGTGAAAGGGAAACGCGTTTTCACGAGCGAAGCGCTGCATGTTTTCGTAAGAGTCGGCGGGATAGGCAGTATCGTCGTTAGAATTGATAGCGACAAAACCGACGCCAAATTCCCTGAGGTCACGAGCATCGCGCACAATGCGCTTGATGACGGCCTTGACATAGGGACAGTGGTTGCAAATGAAGGCAACCACCAGGCCCCGGCGTCCGGCCTGAGCCAGGATGGAATGAACCTGACCATCGGTTCCGATCAGACTGGCGTCCACGGCCTTCCAGCCGAAATCGCATACTGGTGGTGTCGCCGCCATTTCTCTTCCCTCCGGTTTGGGTCACGCCGCTTTCTGATGCCTCGCATGGTCGGCAGCATGACGGATTGCGCCGATATTGTCAGCATAGGCTGTCTTGCCATTACCCTTGAAGATGGCGGAACCCGCCACAAGCACATCGGCACCCGCAGCAGCGACGAGCGGTGCCGTGTCCGGGGTAATGCCGCCATCAATTTCAATATGAATCGGCCGGTTGCCGATCATCGCTTTCACACGCCGAACTTTCTCGACAACCGACGGTATGAATGCCTGCCCGCCAAAGCCGGGATTGACGGTCATCAACAGCACCAGATCGAGCCGGTCCAGCACATATTCGATGACATTTTCCGGAGTCGAAGGGTTGAGTGACACACCCGCCTTCTTGCCGAAATTGCGAATGGCCTGCAGCGACCGGTCGAGATGCGGGCCGGCTTCCGCATGCACCGTGATGAAATCGCAGCCCGCATCGGCAAAAGCACCAAGGTAGGCATCCGTCGGTGCGATCATCAAATGGCAATCGAATATCGCAGCGGTGCGATTGCGGATGGATTTAATGACTTGCGGGCCAAAGGTGATGTTCGGCACGAAGTGCCCGTCCATGACGTCGAGATGCACCCAATCAGCGCCAGCCGTCATGACATCTTCGACTTCCTGGCCGAGGCGCGAAAAATCGGCCGAAAGAACGGATGGTGCAATGAGTGTCCTCTTGTTCATGGCGTTTGTTCCTCCCTTGGCGATGCGGCAAATACCCGGCTGGCCCTGATATCGTCCGCGGTGATGGTGGATAGCTCGGCCGCATCTGTCGGGCCATTGGATGCCTCGAACAGCCGGTTCGCGTGGCGCAGTCTCGCCCTGTCCAGCGCATTGCGGATCGAGCGGGCATTGGCAAAGTGCGGCTGCTGGCGGCGCCGTTCGATATAATCGGCCATAATAGCGCGGCCTTCCGCATCGAAACTATAATTCTGCTTCGCGAGCATCGTTTCGGAAATGCTCAGCAGCTCGTCTGAACTATAGTCCGGAAAATCGATGTGATGGGCAATGCGTGAGCGGAAGCCGGGGTTGCTTTCAAAGAACTTATCCATGCGATCGGCATAACCGGCCAGGATAACGACCAGATCGTCGCGCTGGTTCTCCATCACCTGAAGCAGGATTTCGATCGCCTCCTGCCCGTAGTCCCGCTCGTTCTCCTGCCGGTGCAGATAGTAGGCTTCGTCGATGAACAGGACACCTCCCATGGCCTTCTTGAGGATCTCCTTGGTCTTTGGCGCCGTATGGCCGATATATTGGCCGACAAGATCATCGCGCGTAACCGAGACGAGATGACCTTTGCGAATATAGCCGAGGCGATGCAAGAGGTCCGCCATGCGCAAGGCAACCGTGGTCTTGCCGGTACCGGGGTTGCCGCTGAAACTCATGTGCAGCGTCGGCGTTTCGTGCGCCAAACCCATCCGCCTGCGTGCCCGTTCAACGAGAAGCAGGGCAGCCGTTTCCTTGATGCGCTGCTTGACCGGTTTCAGGCCGATCAGGTCGCGGTCCAGCTCGTCGAGAACATCCTTGACCCCGGACTCAACGTATTCGGCGCGCAGGTCGATGGCAGCGGGAATCTCCGCGCTGCCATCCACAAGCTGCGTGATGCTGGCGTCAGCCATAGCGCTGCCCCGCTGGCTTGTCAGTGGAGTAGGCTCTGGTCGTATAGCGCACGACACGACCTTCGCCTTCCTGGCGAGCAAGGTGGAATCCCGGTTCCTCCGGCGGCCGGTTGACGAGGAATGAGAGTTTCACCGACTCCCAGCCATGGCTGTTGTCGAAGGCGACGAAACGGATATAGCTATCGCCATAAACCTTGCGGCATTCCTTCAATTCCATGATCAGTGCCGCCGCATCCGGATTGTCGAACATGGGATGGCCCCACATATCCCAATAGGTGTTACGGGGGTGCGGATCATCGGTGAATTCAAGGCTCACCGCCCAACCCTTGTCGATGCAATATTGTGCCTGCCTGGCGATTTGCTCGTCGGTCAGATCAGGCAGGAACGAGAATGCTCCCTGGGTAATACGCATATCTCTTCTCCTATTCGGCTGCTGTTGCTGTCGGAATGAAATCCGGCGAGTCGGTTGAGGTGTAGTTGAAGGAGACGTCCTTCCAGACCTCGAGCGCCTGCTGCAGAGGCTGGCAATTGCGCGCAGCCATGCGCAGGATTTCTGGACCTTCGTTGACGATATCGCGGCCCTCATTGCGCGCGAGCACCATGCATTCGAGCGCAACGCGATTGGCTGTCGCACCGGCAGCGATGCCCAGCGGATGACCGATTGTGCCACCGCCGAACTGCAGCACCACATCTTCGCCGAGGAGGTCCAGAAGCTGGTGCATCTGGCCGGCATGAATGCCGCCGGACGCCACCGGCATCATCTTGTTGAGAGAGGCCCAGTGCTGGTCGAAGAAGACACCGTTCTCCAGCTTCGTCGGATTGAAATCCTCGCGGCAGATGTCGTAGTAGCCGCGCGTTGTTGCTGGATCGCCCTCGAGCTTGCCAACAACCGTACCCGCATGGATGTGATCCACCCCGGCAAGCCGCATCCACTTGGCGATGACGCGAAATGACACGCCATGGGACTTCTGCCGCGTATAGGTCGAGTGACCGGCCCGATGCAGATGCAGGATCATGTCATTGCGCCGCGCCCACTTGGCCATGGACTGGATCGCCGTGTAGCCGATGACAAGATCGATCATGACGATGTTCGAGCCCAGCTCCTTGGCGAAGTCGGCACGCTCATACATGTCCTCCATCGTTGCCGCCGTGACGTTAAGATAGCTGCCCTTGATCTCCCCGGTTGCGGCCTGCGCCTTGTTGACCGCCTCCATGCAATAAAGGAAGCGTTCGCGCCAATGCATGAATGGCTGCGAGTTGATGTTCTCGTCATCCTTGGTGAAGTCGAGACCGCCCTTCAGGGCTTCATAGACCACGCGGCCATAGTTGCGACCGGACAGGCCAAGCTTGGGCTTCACGGTTGCGCCCAGCAAAGGACGGCCGAACTTGTCCAGTCGTTCGCGTTCGACAACGATGCCAGTTGGCGGGCCCTGGAAGGTTTTAACGTAGGCGACCGGCAGGCGCATATCCTCGAGGCGCAGCGCCTTCAATGGCTTGAAACCAAACACATTGCCGATGATCGATGCTGTCAGGTTCGAGATGGAGCCTGGCTCGAACAGATCGAGATCATAGGCGATGTAGGCAAAGTACTGGCCCTCGCCATTCGGTACCGGGTCGACGCGATAGGCCTTGGCGCGGTACTTCTCCGTTGCGGTGAGGCGGTCGGTCCAGACCACCGTCCAGGTGGCAGTCGATGATTCACCGGCTACTGCAGCAGCGGCTTCGATCGGATCGACGCCATCCTGCGGCGTGATGCGAAACAACGCGATGATATCGGTGTCCTTCGGCTCATAATCGGGCTCCCAATAGCCCATCTTCTTGTATTCCATGACACCGGACCTGTAGCGGTCCTTTCCTGTGACCGTTTCTGACTTGTTTGACATGGTGAGGTCCTTTCCCTTTAATTTCAGTCTCAGTCAGGCAGCCTTGGCTGCGGCGATTTGCGGATCCAGCTTCCCGGCGGCATAGCGTCTTGCCATGTCATCCAGGCCTATCACCTTGATCTTTGAGGCGTTCCCTGCCGTTCCGAACCGCTCAAAGCGATCGCGGCAAAGGTCGCGCATGGCATCCATGGCCGGTTTGAGAAATTTGCGCGGATCAAACTCCGCCGGGTTTTCCGTGGCTATCCGGCGGAACTGCCCGCTCATGGCCATGCGGCAGTCCGTATCGATATTGACCTTGCGCACGCCGTGGCGAATGCCCCGTTCAATCTCTTCGACCGGAACCCCATAGGTTTGCGGCATCTCGCCGCCAAACCGGTTTATGACATCCTGCAGGGCTTGCGGAACGGATGACGAACCGTGCATCACCAGATGCGTATTCGGCAGCTTGCGATGGATGTCCTCGATGACCCCCATCGCCAGAATGTCGCCGTCCGGCGCACGCGTGAACTTGTAGGCTCCGTGGGAGGTGCCGCAGGCAATGGCCAAGGCATCGACCTTGGTACGCATGACGAAGTCGACGGCCTGATCGGGATCGGTCAGCAGTTGGTCATGGCTCAATACGCCGCTTGCTCCATGGCCATCTTCCGCTTCCGCTTCGCCGCTTTCGAGAGAGCCGAGGACACCAAGTTCCCCTTCGACAGAGACCCCAACCCAATGGGCGATCGTGGTAACTCGCCTGGTGATCTCGACGTTGTATTCATAGGAAGCTGGCGTTGCCGCATCGGCTTCAAGCGACCCGTCCATCATAACCGAAGTAAAGCCATGCCGTACTGCCGTCATGCAGGTGGCTTCGTCATTGCCATGATCCTGGTGCATGCAGACCGGGATGGAAGGATAAATATCGACCAACGCGTCGATCATCCGCGCTAGCATCAGGTCTTTGGCATAGGACCGGGCGCCGCGCGATGCCTGGAGAATGACTGGCGCATCGCAGGCCGCAGCCGCTTCCATCACGGCGAGGCCCTGTTCCATATTGTTGATGTTGAAAGCGGGAACGCCATAGCCGTGTTCGGCAGCATGATCGAGCAATTGTCGCAGGGTAATCCGGGCCATGATCAATACTCCTTTCAGTTCAGTTGATAAGCTTGCGCGCGGTAGCAACGATGTTTTCGGGCGTGATGCCGAAATGGCGGTAAAGATCCGGAGCCGGTGCGCTGGCACCAAAGCCCTGCATGCCGATGAAAGCACCTTTCTCGCCGATCCAACGGTCCCAGCCCAGGCGGGCCGCCGCCTCGATACCAATGCGCGGGGCCGCGGCCAGAACCGAGCGGCGATAGGCCGGCGTCTGCGCTTCGAACAGCTCCCATGACGGCATGGAGACAACCGCAGCGGCGATTTTGTATTGACCGCGAAGGATGTCTGCAGCGGTACATGCGATCTCGACTTCGGAGCCGGTTGCCAGAAGCGTTATCGCCCGCGGCTCCGAAGTTTCCCGCAACACATAGGCACCGCGGCTCGATCGGTTGTCATCACTGTGCGCGTGGCGCAACATGGGCAAATTCTGGCGCGACAGAACGAGGACGCTCGGCCGGTCGCGACATTTGAGTGCCAGTTCCCAGCATTCGGCAGTCTCGATAATATCTGCCGGCCGGAACACGTTTATGCCGGGAGTTGCCCGCAGCATCGCCAGGTGCTCGATAGGCTGATGTGTCGGCCCATCTTCGCCAAGCCCGATCGAGTCGTGGGTCATGACGTAGATCACCTGCTGACCCATCAAGGCCGACAGCCGCATGGCTCCCCGGGCATAATCAGCAAAAGCCAGGAACGTTCCGCCATAGGGTACGAAGCCGCCATGCAGCGCGATGCCATTCATGGCAGCGGCCATCGCGTGTTCACGAATGCCGTAGTGTATATAGCGACCAGAAAAATCCCCAGGCGCAACGTCTCTCATTCCGGGCGTGATTGTCAGGTTGGAATGGGTTAGGTCGGCCGAGCCGCCAATCGTCAACTCGGTGGCACTATTGACGACACCGAGCACCATTTCCGATGCCTTGCGGGTTGCGACCTTGGTCGCCTTCTCAACGTGGTCGCGGCGAAACGCATTGAGTTCGTCGAACAGCGCTTCTGGCAATTGCTTGTGAACCGCTTGCTTGAAATCGTCGCAGCGTGACGAAGCCCCCACCCGGACACACCATTCGCGCCGTTCGTCGGCACCCCGGCGCGCGACGTTACGCCATGTTTCCACGATGGCTTCCGGAACATCGAATGGCCGGTGCGGCCAGCCGATGGCCTGCCGCGCTGCCGCGATTTCGCTGTCGCCGAGTGGCGCCCCGTGGGTCTTTTCGGACCCCTGCAGGTTTGGTGCACCCTTACCGATGATCGTCCGGCAGGAGATCAGCGACGGCAGGTTCGACGATCTTGCCCGGCTGATGCTATCGGCGATTGCTTCGAAGTCATGGCCGTCGATCTCCTGCACGTCGAAACCTGCCGCCTTGAATCGCGCCAGTTGGTCCATAGACGTCGATAACGATGTCGGCCCGTCAATCGAGATGGCGTTGTTGTCCCAAAAGACGATAAGTTTCGACAAGCCCAGATGACCCGCAAGATCGATCGCTTCATGGCTGATGCCCTCCTGCAGACAGCCATCGCCGGCAATCACATAAGTATGGTGATCAACGATCTGGTCGCCGAAACGCTCCCTCAGCAACCGTTCAGCCATTGCCATGCCCACGGCCGTAGCGATCCCTTGGCCGAGCGGTCCGGTCGTCGTCTCAATCCCTTGCGCATGGCCATATTCAGGGTGACCTGCTGTCTTCGCGCCGAGTTGGCGAAAACGCTGCAGTTCCTCGACCGGCATATCGGGATAGCCAATCAGATAATGCAGGGCATATTGCAGCATCGAACCATGACCGGCCGAGAGCACAAAACGATCGCGATCCGGCCATTGCGGGTGCAGCGGGTCGAGCTTGACGAACCGGTTGAAGAGGACTGTTGCAACATCAGCCATGCCCATCGGCATCCCGGGATGGCCGGAGTTCGCCTTTTGAACGCTGTCCATCGCGAGCGCTCGAATTGCGTTGGCCATATCGCGTTCCGACACGGTTTCGATGCCTGGATTCCCTTGAAGGAAAGCTTGTGTATTCATCGTCTTCTCCTCACGAGGCTCGGTTTTTGCGTTCGATCAACTGCATGATCAGCGGCGTCAGGATGAGTTGCATGGCAAGGTCGAGCTTGTTGCCTGGCACGACAATCGAATTGGCCCGCGACATGAAGGAGTCGTGGATCATCGAAAGCAGGTAAGGAAAATCGATCCCGCGCGGCCGGGCAAAACGAATGACCAACATCGATTCGTCTGGTGTCGGTATCCACCTTGCTATGAAAGGATTGGACGTATCGACAATCGGTACACGCTGGAAATTGATATCTGTCAGCGTGAATTGTGGCGTGATGTAGCGGACATAATCCGGCATACGGCGCAGGATGACGTCCATCACCGCCTCGGTGGAGTAACCGCGCGTCGAGCGGTCACGATGGATCTTCTGGATCCATTCGAGATTGATGACGGGCACGACACCGATCTTCAAGTCGGCGTGGCGGGCGAGATTGACCCCCTCGGCTACCGCGCAGCCGTGCAGCCCTTCATAGAACAGCAAGCTGCTCGGCGGAAAATCGCGCCATTCGGTAAACGTGCCCGCCGGCGTGCCGTAAAGCTCGGCTTCCGCGTCATCGTGAATGTAGGTTCGCGTCTGCCCCGTTCCCCTGCGTCCATATTCCTCAAAGACCGCTTCCAGCTTCTCGAGTTCGTTTGCATCGACATGGAAATGCGTAAAGTTGGGATTACCCTTGCTTTCTTCCTCTGCGACCTTGGCCTTCATGGCATTGCGATCGTATTTGTGAAATGCATCACCTTCGATATAGGCGGCTTCGATTTCCTCGCGGCGGAAAATCAGCTCGAAGATGCGCTTGACCGAGGTGGTTCCGGCACCGGACGAGCCGGTAATCGAAATAATGGGGTGCTTTGCCGACATGATATCCTCCTCCCATCACGCCCTGAACAGGCCGCGATTGCTGAAGAGCGGCGCGCGCTCACCAATATTGCTGGGTTCTGTGTGGTATCTTCCGATACGAGCGACTTCTCTCGATGATCCAAATATCAGCGGTACACGCTGATGCATGCACCTGGGCGTCAGCTCGAGAATCCGGCTCATCGTGTCGGTTGCCGCTCCGCCCGCCTGCTCGATAATGAAGGCAATGGGATTGGCCTCGTAGACCAGTCGAATCCGGCCGTCGCCATAACCTTTTCGCTTGTCGCCAGGATAGAGAAACACACCGCTACGCACGAGAACACGGTAGGCTTCGGCCACCAGAGAGGCGACCCAGCGCATGTTGAAGTCCCGTTCGCGCGGACCTTCCGTGCCTTTCAGGCAATCGTCCACATAAAGACGCACGGCCTCGTCCCAATGCCGGTAGTTTGCCGCATTGATGGCAAATTCATGCGCGCGGTCGGCGATGACGATGCTCTCATAGGCTTGCACGAAGGTGCCAAGGCGCGATGAGAAAACGAACACATGCGTGCCACTGCCGACAGTCAGAACCAATGCCAGTTGTGGTCCATAGATAAAAAACCCGGCAGCGAGCTGACGCTCCCCTTTTTGGAAGAACGAAGCGTTCGGCTCGCTGTCCGGGTGGCCAACCACCGGGAGGATGGAGAAGATCGTCCCTATCGAGACGTTGGTATCAATATTTGAGGAACCGTCCAGCGGATCAATCGCCAGAGCAAGCGCCGCGTTTGGGTCGAGCAGGGCTGGATGTTCGAGCTCCTCGGAACCGTAAAGCGCAACCGGCGCGTGGCGCATGGCTTCAAGAAACATATCGTCGGCGAAGACATCGAGATCTCGCTGCGAATCGCCGTCGGCATTCCTGCTGCCGTGGGCACTGGAAAAAGCCTTCCCCAGCGCGCCCTGGTTGATCGTATTGCGGATCTTCACGGATGTTAGCGAGAGGTGGCGCACAACGGACGCCACTGCGGTGCGAAGCGCGTCACCGCTTTCTGCATAGGATCCGAGAAAGGCGTCTAGTGTCGCCGTTGTCATGGTATTCCTCCCGTGCCTGCTCGTCTCTTGGCGTCAGACTTCGAGGGCATGGAAGCAGTTGCAGATCGCTAAGTAAAATTTATTATATTTACGGAGAGGCTAAATTATTTTAACTTAAGCCATGCGCAATCTCAATTTGAAACAGCTCCGGGCAGTCCAGGCCATTATGAAGCACGGTACGATTGCCGCTGCCGCCAATTCTTTGGGCCTGACGCCACCGGCGGTAACGATCCAGCTCAAGCTCATCGAAGACGACGCAAACATCATCCTGTTCGATCGAACGAACGAGGGTCTACGACCGACCGTCGCCGGCCTGGCTTTTCTCGACGCGGCGCAGATGATCGAGGAACGGCTGCGATTGCTCGATGATGAGATCGACGCAATCAAAGGGCTGCGCGTCGGCAGTCTGACTTTGGGCGTTGTCTCGACAGCCAAATATTTTGCCCCGCAACTGATGGCGACATTCAGGAAGGAACATCCGGACATAGCCATCAAGCTCGCGATCGGCAACAGGGCCGAGACGATTGCCAGCTTGAAGAGCCATGAGGTTGATATCGCATTGATGGGCCGCCCTCCGAAGGATATTCCGCTTCGCTCTTCCGTCTTTGGTGATCATCCACTCGTCATGATTGCGGCACCCGACCATCCACTTGCCAAATGCCGGGACATCAGCAAGGAGCGTATCGCCCAGGAGCATTTTCTCGTTCGCGAGCCCGGTTCCGGAACACGCATATCATTGGAGATTTTCCTGAGTGAATTGCCGGGGCGCCTCGATGATCTCGGAACGGAAATGTCGTCCAATGAAACCATCAAGCAGGCCGTCATGGCGGGGCTTGGCATTGCATTTATCTCGGCCCACACAATTGCCCTGGAGCTCGAGGTCGGCAAGCTGGTGATGCTTGATGTGATCGGCATGCCAATCCGCAGGCAGTGGTTTTCGGTCGTGCGCACCGACCGGGTCCTCTCGCCGGCGATGCGCGCTTTCCAGGATTTTCTTAATCGCAAGGGCGCGCAGTGCCTGCCATTCTTCGAAAAGCTCTATCCCGATTCTACCGCCACACGTCGATAGGGGTCAGTTGCGCCATGTGGAAATGCCTTCCGACCTTGCGCACGTTGGACCAGTCACCTGCAAAGGCTCAGAGGCAACACGAATGTCCTGACCTAGTTCAAATAGGGAACTTGAAGCTTGCACCCCAATGCGTTGAACTTCCGCCTCGGCCGTAAAATAACGGACGCGATGCCGCAATCTGGCTATATTGAACCGGCTCGCGGTAAGCGTTGCATGATCAAGGAGCAACTCCATGGCATTGATGGGCACAATTTTCCGCGGCGTGGCGCTTGCGTTACTGGCATTTGCATTCTGCATGGGCGTTGCCTTCGCCCAGTCTCCCAGATCCGGCTGTGCGTTGCAGCCCGTAGGCGGCACCTCCCGTCAACTCCTGCGCTGTCAGGGCGGACTGACAATCGTCGCCGAAAGCCGAGCCCGCTATACTCTCGTAGATCGCAACAGGGACGGCAAAGCGGATGCAGCCCGGCTGCAGAGCAAGGCTTTGTTGCTGGATTTTTCCGCAGGATCGTCTGGCGCCGGTTTCCAGGTAAGCACACCACAAGCCATTGCCGCTGTCCGAGGCACCAAGTGGGCAGTGGACGTCGCGGCAGGCAAGACATCTGTGTTTGTTGTCAGGGGTGCCGTTGCCGTCCGGAGGACCACGGGGAGTACCGGGGTGGTGCTCAATCCCGGTGAAGGCGTTGACGTCGAAGGGGGAACAGGGGCTCTGACAGTCAAGCGGTGGCCGCGTGCCCGCGTTTCAGCACTGATGGCGCGCTTCGGTCAGTAGAGCAAATGAGCCGACGGGCGTTCCAGACGCTGATCGCATTGATACTCGCAGGCCTTTGGGGGGCTGGTCTCGGCCTTGCGCATATGCAAGGCGACGTGTGGTTGGTCGACCGGGTCGAAGCCACAATGACCGATCTTCGTACCGCAATTCGCGGGCAGAAGCCGGCACCCGGAACCGTGACCATTGTAGCAATAGACGACGAGGTGGTGCGCCAAGAGGGCAGCTATCCGCTCGCGCGGGCCACACTCGCCCGGCTGATCGACAAGATCACAGAACTCAATCCGAAGGTTATCGGGATCGATTTGCTACTCGTGGATCCAGGACCGGAGGACGGCGACCACGCGTTGGCATTATCACTCGGCCGAAGCACCAGTGTGCTCGCAGCTGCCGCCGTCTTTCCCGAGGGCCAACAGCGGATTGAAACAAACCCGGACGATCCTCTCAGCAGCATCCCAAGTGCCCAACGATTCCTGCTTCCAACGAAACCGTTCGTCGATGCAGCGGCGGTTGGCGTGGTAAATGTTTCGACCGATCGCAACGGCACCCCTCGACTCGTTCCGATGCTGTTCAAAAGCGGAGACCACATAGAAGCGTCGTTTCCGCTGCGGGTTGTCTCTTTGGCGAAGGGAGTCGAGCCCACCATCGAGCCGGGCCGCATCTTGCTTGGGGAACAGACAATCCGGACCGACACCGGTCAGGCCTTGCCTTTGATCTTCTACGGTACCAGAAGCACGATTCGGACGTTCAGCGCCGCGGATGTCCTGAACGGGAAACTGAGCCGCGATAGTATCGAGGGTCAAATTGTTGTCCTGGGAACAACGGTAACTGCCGGGGGCGATGTGTTTCCAACGCCCTTTGATCCGGTACTCCCCGGCGTCGAGGTCATTTCCACCGCGATATCGCATTTAATGAATGGCGACGGGATTGTCCGCGACCGGAGCGTTCGTCTTGTGGACGCCGGCGTGGCTGTGGGGCTGCCGCTGGTCCTCGTCGCACTGTTGGCCTGGCGACGCAACGTCATCGGTCTGGTGATGATCGCATGTACCATTCTGGCCTGGCTTGCCATCAACATGGCCGCCTTTGTAAACGGCATCTGGCTCAGTGCAGCAGTGCCAATGACCGCCGCGATCCCGCCAGCGGTCATCTTCGGAGCCGTTCAGCTGTGGCTTGGAAAACGCCGAGCGCAGCATTTTGCCAGACAAAGCGCGCTCTTGCAGCAGATTCAAGCGCCCGGCCTTGGCAAATGGCTCGCTCGAAACCCCGGATTTCTGGCACAACCCGTCCGACAGGATGCAGCCGTTGTATTTATTGATCTCTCCGGATTTACCGGGTTGAGCGAGACATTGGGGCCGAACCCGACACGCGAGCTATTGAACGGCTTCTATAAAGTCGTGGACGAAGAGGTTGCGGCGTGCGGAGGGATCATCACCAGCTTCATGGGCGATGGCGCAATGATCCTCTTCGGCCTACCGGAGCCGGGCATCGACGACGCCTTCAATGCTGCGCGCTGTTGCGTGGGTCTTTGCCACAGTACCAGGGATTGGCTTGCGTCGCTGCCCACATCGATCTCGCCGCGAATCGGCTTCAAGGTAGGCGCGCATTTTGGAACTGTCGTAGCGTCAAGGCTGGGTGGCGGCAGCCGCCAGCAGATTACAGCCACTGGTGACACAGTGAACGTCGCGAGCCGCTTGATGGAAGTCGCCGCGGGTCACGGGGCCGAACTCGCTTTGAGTGAAGAAATGCTTCAAGCGGTCGGACACCGCTCCTCGCCATTCCAATCGGGTACGCTCAGCGGCCCCTTGGAAACGAACATCCGCGGGCGCGCTGGTTCACTTGCGATCTGGCTGTGGCAAGGCGTTTCACGCCAATGATACAGGTTCCGGCGGGCAATCAAAACGAAATGTCGAAGTACAAATCCGTCGCCGTAACATTTCGAAGTGGCGGATCGGGGGTTTCGTCGATACGGATAACACCGCCCTTGGCCGCACGTTCAAGTGCTGCCACCAATTCCGGAAGCGGTATCTTGCCCCATCGCTTCTTAATAGCCATAGCATGGTCGACCGGAATGGCTGCGATCGACAAATTCTTCATTAGCTCAAGGCCATCCGCGCGCAGCGTCGCATTATGGCTTCCATGGTGTCCGACCTTGTAGAAAACGGTTCGCGCGAGCAGATCCGGCCCGGTGACTTTCCTGCCTTGCACCTCCCAACTGAGTTCCCGCCATGACAGCCAGTTCCCAACTTGCGCGTCCGCTACGAACAACAGGACATCGCCGTCCGAAAGTTCGATCGCAAGCACAAGACTTGTGTTGTTCGTTGCACTGTCAAGAGCCAGGGCAAGCTCCGAAGCCCCATCAAGCCATGCCGTGTCGATCTTGCGCCAGTCGAGCGCGCTGTCACCCGGTCCCCAATACCACTTTCGAAAGAAATCCATTCCCTTTGTGATTGAAAGAGGGATTGATCGGATATCACTGAACGGTGTGCTGTTGTCATCAGGGTTGAGCGCCGCCGACACGCTTGCGCCAAGTTGATGCGCGGCAACACCATATGTCTCTGGATCGCGCGCCGATGGGAGAGTTTTCCGTATCTGCTTGGGATCATGGGGTGGCCCCAGGATATAAAGCCTGATGTCAGTATCTGAAAGATGGACGGGATCGTCCGTCGCACGGCAGTAGCGCACTTTTCCCATTTTCATGACTGCATTCAATGCATCTTGAGTGGATGCACCCCCTGCCGCACCGAAAAATCCGAGCAGATCGCCAATCTCACCCGCACCAGCCTCATCGCCAGCCATCGTCATTGCTGCGGCACTCAATTTGAGAGCCGCAATTGCCTGGACACGTTCCCGCCGCAGTTCGCCGGCGAGAACGTCATCCGGATCCTCGGTCCATGCAACCCAGACCTCATCTACCGTCAACGTCGCGAACATTTCAAAAGCTTGGACAAACCCGGAGAGGTGATCCCAATGCTGGTGCGTTGCCAGGAGAATATCAATGTGCCCTTCGGCTTCCTCGGCGACATCCTTGGCGACCTGGATCATTTTCCCGGCCGCATCGCTGGTGCCGAGAATGACACCGCAATCGATAAGGATTCGGAATGGCTTTTTATTCTTGCGCGGGATTGTGATCAGGAAACAGTCACCCATGCCCTGCCTGTACATGCGGACCGTAGCTCGATGATCCTTACCCGCGCCGGACGCTTGGGATTTGGCAATTCTCTTCCTCTTAGCCACCCTTGCCTCCCAATGCACCGTGCAGCAATGCAAAAGGTTCATTGCCCGCTGGAGACTCACTGAAGTATTGCAGCCTCAGGCCGAAGTCTTGTTGCAAGCGAAATGCCGCTTGCTGGCTCAATCGCTGGGCACTCGTAACGCGCTTCCTGATGCAATAGCGGACAGTATTCGTCTCAAGATCTATGATAAGCGTGCAACCACCACGATAGAGTCCGCCTTGGTCTGCATCCGGCTTGAAAGTCTGGGTGATCTCTACAACGAGATCCGTTCGGCTCTGGCCATCGGGGCCAATGCGCCGTGCAGGGCGCACGGAATGAACCTCTATGCCCCGTATGGTGCCTTTGATATTTCCGATCGTCATGGGCTGGCTTCGCCGCACTAGTCCGAGCACTGCAAGTTCATCATCTGAAACCTGCTTGGAAGAAATAAGCCAAGCGTGAAAAGTTGCAGCATTCTTCTGTGACACCTCGTAGGCGGATCGCCGATCGCTGTCCAGATTCCAAGTCAGCTTCATTCGCGTAACGATCTCTGAAAGATTTCTCAGAGGAAGCGGTGGCGACTCCCAGACAAGATTGCCTGGAGACAGGTGCCGGACGCCGGACGGATAGATGCCCCGGTCCCGGAAGGCCGCCACAAAGGCAACGCGATAACCCCGGGGATCATCTGGCACGAGGTCGCGATCGGCCGTTATGAGTGCCCGCAGGTAATCCCCGAAGGTGATGTCCACAGGCGGACAATAATCCAGTGCCCGTATGCACATTTTCAGAACCTGCCCCGCCACCTTACTCGCTTCGTCCGCCATGCGGTTGGCAAGATCGATTGGGATATCGCCTGGCGGCAAAACGCCGGCACCCTGTGTTGCCAACCTTACCAGATCCGTCATCCTTGCCTTGTAGATCGAGAGGAAAGCAGCGAAGACCGCAGACACCAACACCGCCCCAAGGGCGTGCGGTTCCTTGCTGGCATCATAATCCGTGGGCTGGGGTTTCCTGGCTACCCAGTTATCGTCCTTGTCACGTGTTCCTATGGCGTCCCGGAGCGCCCCGTAGCCACCACTCACAGCCTGGCCAAATTCAATGGCAAGTTCGGCAAGCAGATTCTCTTGGCTGAGGTCACCTCGGGTACGGCTGATCTGATGACGCAGTGCCTCCGGCAAGGTGAAGTGCTGGAATAGAGCTACAATATCCGCGAATGCTTCGTGAAAAGCCAACACATCCGGATTGGTTGGTTCGCGAAAACGGGTATGTAGACCATCCAACAGGGCGTGCGTCGTCTCGTGGGCAATAACGTCATGGGACAGAGCTGTGAAAACAACCCCGTGAGGAAGTCCCAGGCCCGCCGTTTTCTCTGCGGCGGTAAAATAGCCGAGAAGGAGGGCCTTTCGATCCGGGCTGTAGTACGCATTCCGAGCGCGGGTCGCATGCGGATAGATCCGCAGACGCTGGACATATTGCTGATGCAATCTGCCAGCCATTATTGTTAAACGCGGCGACCAAAGGGCTGATCGTCCAAGCGCGCGTTCAAAATATTCGATCGTCCTCATCGCGACTGCGTAGGTCATCTGCTGATGAAACTGCGGGTTTCCTTCCGATGGAGCCAGCCCGTCCTGCGGCAAGAGATGCTTGTGGTTCAGATCCACGGGGGCGTAGGCGCAGCGACTGGCCGGGTCTATATCGATAACTTCGATATACTCGCCCACAGGTCCAGGATTCAGGCCCGGCTCCCACTTAACGTCCAAAGTCGCCTGATTTATTGCGACGGTGTCCGGGTCCGTTGCAAGCGACGGATCGAAGGCAAAGACTCGCAGGCGGCGGCGCATCGGGGCCGGCACGTCCGGATCCATGGCAGCTTTAAGGTGAAACCGGGTTACTGCATCTTCGGCGACCGGAAGCGACGTCACGGGTGCCGAGGTACGCATCGCGCCTGCCAGTGTCTCGCGCAATGTTTGCGAGATGCCCGGCTGCGCCAGCAGTGCTTCTGCAATATTCAGCTTGTCCTTTGTGCTAAGCGATTGCGGATCGATGGAGGGATCAGGAAGCACCGCCTCGACACCCGCTGATTGGGACAGCTGAAGCGCCTCAAGCTCGAGCATTTGACGGCCCGGCTCGGATGTTGCCCCAAAATCCACTCCGGTCAGCACATTCAAAATGGAGAAACTGGCACTATCGACAGGCGCCTTCACGAGATCCGATGCTCTCGCTGGCAAAATGTCCAAGGCGGCGAGCGCCTGGAGTTCACCGCGTCCGAGACGGCGCAAATCTCCGCCTGTCCGGGCCGATAGGAACAAGGCCTGACGGACCGCTTCCGCGCGCATCCAGTCCTCACGATACGCGGCAAGTCTGGTCATATTGTTCTGAATCCAGAGCGCTGCAGACGCAGCCACCTGCGGTGTGGCCGATGAGGTGCCATTTCCATCAAAGTCGACGATGGCGGGACAGCCTTTTCGAGCCCAGGGTGTGTTCGGTGTGCAAGCCGCGATGGCGGTCTTCATCTTTGAGGCGGGTCCGTAATTGCCGGCCATGATAGCCGCCGGCAAATCGGCGTAAGGCGCATGATTTGCCATCACACCACAGGCTGCAACGACCCTATTGAACCTCGCTGGATAGACAATGTTGCGCGTCGGCAAGTTTGCAAAGTTGTTGCCTGCAGCCGCAACAATGAACACGCCGCGTTCATAAAGAGCGTTGACGGCGTCCGCCCATGCCCGCGAAGCCAGCCCTCCCATGCTCATCGTAATGACGTGAACGCGGGTCGCTGGATTGGCACATAAGCCGTGAATGTAATCCATTGCCTTGGCGATCGAGCTATTGGAGAACAGGACAACGCTATTGGCCACGCGCACAGGCACCACCTCTGCGTTCGGTGCACATCCGATAGTTGACGTCGAGCCAAAAGCCTTGCCTGCAAGGATGCTCAACGTCCCCGTTCCATGACCGGGATTTGATAAGGCCGTTTCCGATGTGGTGTCTGTCGCATCGTTTGGCCGGTCTGCCTCGACAAAATTCCGTTGGAGGCGCAAATTCATATGAGCAGGCAGACTGCGATGCCGCGGATCGTATCCGGTATCCAAATGGGCGATGCGCACCCGGTTTCGATCGCCAGGCTGCCCCACCTCTGCAAGTGCATCATCAAACTGGGAATGGCTGCGCTTCTTCAGCCAGAAATTATCTGCGTCGCGTGGATAGTTCGAGCTTTGCGGACTGGCCCGATCGCATCCCGCCGTCAATCCGATGCCCAGGGCTTTCTCATCCCCCATCAACCAGCGCTGCTGCAGATCCGGCTCAGCGAATTCTACTGAACCGCCCGTCACGCCCAGTCCGCTGGAAAGCAGGGAATGGCAGATATCCCAAGGATTCGTACCATCATCGTCCGGTGCTGAAAGGACGTGCCATGTCGCACCGGCCGAGAGACCCAAAGCAGCCTCATGGCCTATGCTTTTAAAAAGTGGTTCGGCCGTGAAAGCCGTTTTTGCGGTACCGGGAGCCAAGCGTTGGCCAGCAATCACTGCCGTAGTCTTGACCAGCACACGCCGTGCGCTTGTTGCTTCAGCCATGTCCCGCCCCCAACAAACGGCGCGATATTTGTATCGCGCGGCTTCAAGTAACGCTCACACGCCAATCAGACACCAGAATCACAATCCGAATTCTTACGGCTTTGGATTTCGGCACTGCATTTCAAACAAACTATAGTATTCCAATACAAATTAATCACAGAGTTTACATCCAGGCAAATGAAACAGACTTTTAGCGTTAAAGATAAGCATAGTCCCACGTAAATTTTTCACCAGCTCGCGCCGCGCCGCGTTGTTCTCTTCCTATCAGTATTGAGTTGGATTATAGTTTAATTAATTGATTATAATTCAGAAGTGTCTTTAAGAAGAAGGTGCAGAATGCGCGGCAGCGAGTTTTCCAGTCTCAAGGCATTTGCGGCGATTGCCAAACACCGAAGCTTTTCCGGTACGGCAAGGGATATAGGTGTCTCGCCATCGGCATTGAGTCAGATCATTCGCGATCTCGAGAAGCGGCTCGGGGTCCGGCTGTTCAACAGGACCACCCGCAGCGTGACACTGACTGAAGCCGGCAGTCATTTGCTCGACAGAATCCTGCCGTTGTTCGACGAATTTGATGCTGCACTCGAGGAGATCGGTAACCTGCGTGACAAGCCGTTCGGCACCCTCCGCATCTGTGCACAGCATATGGCCATCAACTACCTCATTCAACCGATCCTGCCTCGTTTCCAGGAACTCCACCCGGATATCAACCTTGAGCTCATAAGCGACGAAGCTATTGATGACATATTTGCGCGTGGGTTTGATGCCGGTATTAGGCTTGGCGAGTATATCGAGAAAGATATGATCGCGATCCGGATCGGCCCCGATTTGCGCCAAGTTGCCGTCGCGACTCCAGATTATCTTCGCAGAAATGGCGCGCCGCAGACACCCGGCGATTTGCAGCATCATTCTTGCATCACCTGGAAGCAACCAGGCCGTGAGACGCTTTACAACTGGGAATTCGCGAAAGACGGAAAATGGTTCGAAGTTGCGGTTAAAGGTTCACTCACTGTCAATGACTGCGGCGTGGCTCTTCGTGCCGCGCGCGACGGCATGGGGATCACACTGTGGATGGAAGAATGGATGCAGGATGATATTGCGAGCGGGCGGCTTGTCCCGCTGCTCCAGGAATGGTCACCTCCTTTTCCCGGCTTCTATCTGTTTCATCCCAGCCGCCGGCAGGTCCCTGCCAATCTGCGGGCGTTTGTCGATGTCCTGAAAGCAGCAACAAATACTGCCTTGCATGAAGTCCAGTCAGAGGATGTCTTACGCGCTGCAAACGGATGATTGCAGAGGATAACAGGTGATCCTATGCGTCTTCCAGCCCGATTGCCTGTTTTTCTTCTTCGTGCAATGTTAGGCTTGAGTTTCTACAGATTGCAAGTTCATGTCCACAGCCGATTGCGGCAGGGAGGGGACAAGGAATGGCTGTCGTACTTATTCTGGTTCTAGTAGCGTTTGCGTCAGTTCTGTTTCATTTGCTGAGTCCGTGGTGGTGGACGCCTATCGCGTCAAACTGGCATTACATCGATAACACAATCATCATTACATTCTGGATCACCGGATTTGTGTTCACCGCAGTGGTGTTGTTTGTTGCCTATTGTGTTTTCCGCTTTCGGCACAAGCCAGGAAACCGTGCTCATTATGAACCGGAAAACAGAAAACTGGAGTTCTGGCTTGCCACGGTAACCACCATTGGCGTCGTCGCCATGCTGGCGCCTGGCCTGTTCGTTTGGAACCAGTTTGTTACGGTTCCCAGCGATGCAACCGAGGTTGAAGTGGTCGGGCAGCAATGGCTGTGGAGCTATCGCCTTCCCGGAGCCAATGGAAAGCTGGGAACGTCAGAGACCCGCGATGTCAGCACTGAGAATCCTTTGGGACTGAACAAGAATGACGCTGCCGGTCTTGATGATATCATCATATCGGGCGGCGAACTGCACGTACCGGTCGGGAAGCCGGTTAAGATGCTGCTGCGCTCCATCGATGTGTTGCACGACTTCTATGTACCTGAATTCCGAGCCAAGATGGACATGGTTCCAGGCATGGTCACCTATTTCTGGTTTACACCGACCCGAACAGGGACCTTCGAGGTTCTTTGCGCAGAACTATGCGGCGTTGGCCACCCCCAGATGCGCGGAACCGTCGTCGTCGACACGGAAGCCGACTATCAGAATTGGCTGCAGCAACAGCAGACATTCACGCAAATGATGGCGGGGGAAGTGCAGACGACGAATTGAGTGGCATCGTTCCTCGGGAGGAGGAGCGATCGAGACAACAGGGAGGCTATTGATGGTCAACATTCCATCCAGCATTGACGACACCGTCCCGGCAGCGGAAGTCGAAGATGTCGAGCTTTACCACCCGCACAGCTGGTGGACGACCTATGTCTTCAGTCAGGACGCAAAGGTCATAGCCATCCAGTATTCGCTAACCGCAATATCGATCGGACTTGTGGCGCTTGTGTTGTCATGGTTGATGCGATTGCAGTTGGGTTTCCCTGGTTATTTCACCTTCATCGACGCTGACCGCTATTACCAGTTCATTACCATGCACGGCATGATCATGGTGATTTACCTGCTGACTGCACTGTTTCTGGGTGGTTTCGGCAATTATCTGATCCCGCTGATGCTGGGTGCGCGGGACATGGTGTTCCCTTATGCAAACATGCTGAGTTACTGGCTTTATCTCCTTGCAGTGCTCGTTCTGGCTGCGGGCTTTTTTGTGCCAGGCGGCCCGACAGGCGCCGGCTGGACGCTCTATCCACCTCAAGCAATACTTTCCGGCACGCCCGGCGGTCAGAGTGGGGGCATCATCCTGATGCTGGTTTCACTCATTCTGTTCATTATCGGCTTTACCATGGGCGGGTTGAACTACGTGGTCACAGTCTTGCAAGGCCGTGCGCGCGGGATGACGCTGATGCGCATGCCCTTGACGATTTGGGGCATCTTTACCGCAACGGTCATGGCGCTATTGGCCTTCCCTGCCCTGTTTGTTGCCTCGGTCATGATGCTCTTCGACCTTGTTCTCGGTACCAGCTTTTTCATGCCGGCGATTGTTGAAATGGGCACACAACTACAGCATGGCGGTGGCAGCCCAATTCTCTTCCAGCACCTGTTCTGGTTCTTCGGCCATCCTGAAGTCTACATCGTCGCTCTGCCGGCCTTCGGCATTGTCTCCGATCTGATCAGCACTCACGCACGAAAAAATATTTTTGGCTATCGCATGATGGTATGGGCGATCGTCATCATTGGTGCGCTGAGTTTCATCGTCTGGGCGCATCACATGTATGTCAGCGGCATGAACCCGAACTTCGGATTCTTCTTCGCAACCACGACACTGATCATCGCGGTTCCAACCGCTATCAAGGTTTATAATTGGGTGCTCACACTGTGGCGCGGCGATATCCATCTCACCATCCCAATGCTGTTTGCCCTTGGTTTCATCGTTACCTTCGTCAATGGCGGCCTGACGGGGCTGTTTCTCGGCAACGTGGTCGTCGACGTCCCGCTTTCCGATACGATGTTTGTTGTCGCGCATTTTCACATGGTGATGGGCGTCGCACCAATTATGGTCATATTCGGTGCGATCTATCACTGGTATCCCAAGATCACGGGACGCATGCTGGACGAGATCATGGGACGGATCCATTTCTGGGTCACGTTCCTTGGTGCTTATCTCATCTTCTTCCCCATGCATTATCTGGGTCTGCTCGGAGCACCCCGGCGTTATTATGAACTGGGCGAGTCGGCAGTTAACCCCCCATCGGCTCATGATCTGAATGTATTCATCACGCTAATGGCGCTCACGGTGGGTGCAGCGCAAATGCTGTTCCTGTTTAATCTGGTCTGGAGCCTGCGGCACGGCAAGGAAGCGGGCGGCAATCCATGGCGAGCGACGACCCTTGAATGGCAGACCCCCACAACCCCACCACCCCATGGCAACTGGGGCAAGGAACTTCCGGTGGTCTATCGCTGGGCCTATGATTACAGTGTCCCCGGTGCTCCGCAGGATTTCATTCCGCAGAACCAGCCCAACCCCGACCGGCTATCCATGGAAAATGCGTCATGAGCGCCATGCTGATTTTCTTGGCCGGGATTGCCGTTGTCATAACGTGGTGGATGGCCCAGCAACGCCTGACCTCGAAACCTTGGCTCGAGGTAGGGAATGCTGGCGATGCCCCCCGCTATGACAGATCTCCCATAGCAACCGCCAAAATAGGTCTTGGCGTCTTTCTGGCCGTCGTCGGCGCTTTGTTCACGCTCTTCATCAGCGCTTATTTCATGCGGATGGGCGTCGAGGATTGGTGGGCAATTCCCATCCCCGGGCTGCTTTGGGTTAATACGGGCGTGTTGATGGTAAGCAGTATCGCTTTGCAGCGGGCGAAAACAGAAGCCCATAAAAATCAGACCGGGGTCATGAAGATCGCTCTTCTGGCAGGCCTTGTGACAGGTGTGGTTTTTCTCGTCGGACAGGTCTTCGCGTGGCGCGAATTGACCCGGGCCGGTTATGTGCTTGCCGACAATCCAGCGAACAGTTTCTTCTATCTGATTACCGGCATGCATGGCCTTCATATTCTGGGCGGTCTCGTTGCTCTCAGCCGCACGACACTGAAGGCATGGGAAGGCGCCCGGCCGGACCGCGTGCGCTTGAGCGTCGAGCTTTGTGCCATGTATTGGCATTTCATGCTGCTCGTCTGGCTGATCCTTTTTGCCCTGTTCGCGGGTTGGGCGAATGATTTTGTCGATATCTGCCGGCAATTGCTAACGTAGGGGTGTGACCATGCATGAATCCGCCAAAACAAAGCCCAGTGCCACCCCTGCCCTCCCGCGGCCATCAGGATTAAGTGGCTTTGCCGCAGATTGGGCCTCGGACCAGCGGACGTTCAAGAACGTTTCCTGGGGCAAAGCCATGATGTGGATATTCCTCCTCAGCGACACCTTCATCTTTGGATGTTTTCTTCTTGCCTATATGACCGCGCGCATGTCCACGACGGTGCCTTGGCCCAATCCAAGCGAAGTCTTCGCGCTAAATATCGGCGGACAGGAAGTGCCACTTATCCTAATTGCGATCATGACTTTCGTGCTCATCAGCAGCAGCGGGACGATGGCGATGGCTGTCAATTTTGGCTACAGGCGCGATCGCCGCAAAACGGCTGCGCTCATGCTGTTGACGGCTCTGTTTGGCGCAACATTCGTTGGAATGCAGGCGTTCGAGTGGACCAAACTGATTTCGGAAGGTGTCCGCCCCTGGGAGAACCCATGGGGCGCCGCTCAATTCGGCTCGACCTTTTTCATGATCACCGGATTCCATGGAACCCATGTGACGTTCGGCGTCATTTTCCTGATCATCATTGCCCGCAAGGTCTGGCGTGGAGATTTCGACCAGGAGAGGCGCGGCTTTTTCACGAGCAGAAAGGGCAATTACGAAATCGTGGAAATCACTGGCCTTTACTGGCATTTCGTCGACCTGGTCTGGGTCTTCATCTTCGCTTTCTTCTACCTGTGGTGAGGTCACGCTATGGCACAAACTGCAACGCACACGGAACATCAGCAACATCCGATCAAGCTCTACCTCGTCGTCTGGGGGTTGCTGTTCGTTCTTAGCCTTTTTTCATATCTGGTAGATTATCTCCACGTGCAGGGCTATCTCAGATGGACATTGATACTGCTCTTCATGGTCTTGAAGGCAGGCTTAATCGTTGCGATTTTCATGCACATGGCTTGGGAACGACTGGCTCTTGTTTACGCCGTGCTGCTGCCGCCTATATTGGTGCTCGTCTTCGTGGCAATGATGGTTTCGGAGGCGAATTACACGCTCTTCACCCGGTTGGCTTCCTTCGGCGCAGCTCCATAGATACATAACGGCGCGGCATTTGCAGCCGCGCCGATTCTATCTTCTGGCAAATGGTTACCTGGGCTGGTTTGCAGCTTCGCGTGGCAGAGGTACAACAACCTTGCGATAGAGATGCCATGTCGCATGTCCCAGCACTGGTATGAAGATAGCCAGACCGACGAACAATGTCAGAAAGCCAACCAGCAGAAGTGCAGCAACGATCAAGCCCCAAAGTGCCATTTCGACAGGATTAACCAGAACGGCTTTGATTGAAGTGACGACCGCCGCCAACGCCCCGACGTCGCGGTCGAGCAGAAGCGGAAACGCGATGACGGTTGTGCAAAGCACGATGACAGCGAAGACGAAGCCAATCGCATTTCCGAGGATGATCATTCTCTGCCCTTCGGGGGTGTTGAAGACCTGATCCATGAAGGCGCTGATGGATTCCGGCGCCTGCGGCCCGAAAAGATTGGTATAAAGTGCTTGAGCGGTCAGTATCCACGCAATGAAGAATACAAACAGCATTACGCCAACGGCCACGATGGAAGGTATAGCCGGCGATTGCCTGACTTCCAGGGCATGTTTCCACGACGTATCGAGGTTGAGTTCCCGCCGCCTGCTGATCTCATAAAGGCCGAGCGCAGCGAAAGGCCCTATCAGGGCAAAGCCCGACATCAATGGAAATAAAAGCGGTAATAAATTGGCTCCCGAAGTCCAACGCGCGAGAACCAGCCCGGCAATTGGATAAATCAGGCAGAGAAAAACATAATGTGAGGGCTTTTCCCAAAAGTCGTCCAGCCCTTCGCGAAGCGCGGCAAAAACATCTGCTACACTAATTCGGCGCACGTCAGGATAGACGCTTGTTTCACTTGCACCAGCTATCACATGAAATTGTGCCATGAACAATTCTCCCAATCTCGTTCGGAGCGGGAAAGGCACCAGTGGCACCGTGCAAAGAGCGGGGCCATGAGACCTATACCTGCACAAATGAAAACATAACCTGATCGACTTTGTTTTGCCAGAGCTATCAGGAACCGCCGATCCGATGTTCGGGGATAGCGTTTGCTAGTGCCAGTCCCGGTGATGATTATAGTGCGCATCCGTCAGCCCGTTACGGAAGAAGCGCTCATAATATTCTATATCGACATGATGAACCTGCAGCCAAACACCAGGTATGTGAATAGCGTCGCAGTGGGCCGGGAACCGGCCATGGGTGTCATAGATGTATGTGCAGATGTCTTGCACGCATTCGATCACTTGCGGGCTATAGACAGCGGCCTCGGCCAAATAACGATCACCGTAGCTGCCCTTGTAAATCCTGGAGAACAATGATTTGTCCATATAAAGACCCTTGTCTCCAAATTTGTCCGTGATGACAGCCTGTACGGCATCTGCCATCGAATCGTAATATGGCGGTGACATGCCTTTGATCAGGTATTCTCCCTTGTATCGCAGGCCAATCGGGTTGCTTCGCACGTTTGAAAATCGCGGCAATGGCACGTGCCAGCGTAGCAGGTCCATGATGCGCCATCGCGGCGTGACAACGTCAAATCCGAGCATCGAACCATAGTCTTTTGTGAACTTGGGATCGCCGATGAGCACTGGTGGGCTGATGGAAGCATGGATCCAGCCCCCAAGCCCCATCGCATCGGCGGCCAAGAACAGATTCTGAAGCAAAAGGTCTGCCTCGATCTGTGTGCGCAACGAGCCGATGGCGCCAAGTGGGACCTTCAGATCCTTGTTGAGAAAACCCTTCTTAACCCAGCGTTTCACGCCCGCCGAACGGTAGAAGTTACGATCGTCCACGATCGCCGGCCTCGCGCCATCCGGTTGAGTCAGAAGGTACATCAGCCCGTTGATATATTGCCGCGACAGATCCACCACCGGAAGGAGCACGGTGGTGCCCGGCAAGTTCGACAAGAAGCGATTGGAATCAAGATATGCCGGGAAATCGCGCTTGCCTTGAGCTACATCCAGCCGGCGATCCAGGATTCGGACCTTGGCTTCACCAGCTCGCCGCATGAGCCGTTCTTTACTGAAAGCAGTCTCACCGTCTTGCGGGGGAGGCAGGTTGCGAAGAAAATAGGTGCCGGTATCGTTTATCAGGAAGAAATGCGTACCTTGTGCATTGTCGGGGCTGCCCGCCGTGCGCCCGTACATGTTCAGGTTCGGCTTGGCCATGATCGGCTGATGCGTCTCCGGATCCTCGAACGGGCGGTCCGGCATTGTCAGACCGGTGCAACCTGTCATGGCGATCAGAACTGCCTCTTCCAACTCTGATAGCGGTTCGCGGGGCCGGATTGACGCATAGGACATTGTGCCAGCCAAAACCGAACTTCCCTGGCTGACACGATGGGTTCGACGTCGCCAGATCGTATCGATCAGCGGCCTTTTAAGGAAGGCATCAAGCCCAGGGTGTCCGGTGGAAGCTGCCGAAGAGCCGTTGGCCGATGCAGCCTCAGTTTCATGTGTGTCAGTCATGATGGTCTTTCTGGAGGAACTCCCTTGCTGCTCGGAAAGATCGGGCGCCAGGGCGCGAAAGCACTGCCCGTACGGGGCAGAACCGAGACGAGGTCGGGGCAATGACGCAGGATGACGCTGGTCATGCTGTTACTCGCGATCCAGTCCATTCCGAACGGTGAATAGATTTCGGGCCGGAAATCAACAGTCAGGAACCGGTCGCTTTGCAGCCGCCGCGACGCCATCAGGATAAAGATGCGGAAGGCGGTGTCGCTAAAGCCGAAACCGGCGGGGGCTGGCTCAGCGAACAATCCGACGACCGTATCGACGCGATCGATGCTGCCATAAATCTCCTTCAGCAGGCGGACGTCTTCGGGGCTCGTCGTAAGTTCTTCCCAGCTTTTGATCCTGGGCCGATGCAGTCCGGTGCGGAAGTCATTGTAACGCGGTACGCCGCGGCGCCGCGTTCGCACCAGGTCAACAACGGAAAGGTCGATGATCTCGTTGTCGCGTTCGAGCGCAAGGAGCGAACGCGGAAAATTATGGAGTGTGATGGCACCGGGATGAGCAATCCCAAACGAATATAGTGCATTCCGAAGACCGAACGCCCTCATGCAGTCATCTGCAGCCGCACCCTGGATATCCAGAAAACCTCTTTCCGCGATCTTGGTCCCGGTTGTGTGGTCATAAAAGCAATAGTCGTCCGGCAGCAGCGGATGCATGCGGTACACGGTGACAAAGTCTTCTGTCAGTGAGTACGGCGCTCCGTGATGGTCAGGCAATGTCTTGGGAATTCCTGTCAAGGCATGGGCGTCAATCAGCCAGATGCCCAGTTTTGTCAGCCAGTCATTCGCCGGAGGACCATTCCAATTACTCGAAAGACCAACGTCTATTGCCCTCGTCGCAAGAATCGCCGGCGTCCATTCAACCGTGTGAATCTTGGCGATAAGCGCGGAAACAATAAGGCGCGCAGTCTGGTAGATGCGTTCGTCGTCCCAGGTGCGATATCTCGATCTGAGTTCGTCACACAGAAGATTGTGCTCGCGTGCGAATAGCGTATGCAACGCGCCGAGGCCCAACCACCAGCTCTCGTTGAAGCCTGTGACCTCGAATCCTTTAAGGTCGACGGGTAAGTGCCCGTCGACCAGCTTGAGCTTTGGACCATCGCGCAGCAATCCGGCTTTCACACTGTCAGGGCCGTAGACCTCGGACCCATCCCACCATTGCGAGGCATTGTTGCCGAAATAGATGGGCGGCCGATTAGCTCCCTGTTCGCGCCCAGCCACATTACTCGCAATACGCATGACGTCTTCGGCGGGCCCTCCAACGTAATTTTTCCAGGTCATGCCTTTTGGCAACGGGACAACAACGTCGTCTTTGCCCAGCGGATTTCGCGCATGGTTGACCCAATCGTGGACCTGGAACTGGATCCATGCGGCAGCAAGGATATTCAGTGAACGAGCTGGAATGAATGTGTCACGATGAAGAAGTTCCCGGGCCACCGTCACAGGATTGGGTGTGTCAAACAGGTCCGGCGCAAAGTCTGGTTTCAGGTTTCTACCAAACGCCGAGCCGATCGCTCCCATCTTCGGCTGTGACAGATCGTTGAAGCTGCCGTCATAGGTCCGCGCCTGACGAACGTCCTCTCCGGCGTCTGTTGGCGGGACGGGCCGAGCCGCCGGCGGCGCTTCACCAATTTCGGTGTCGATCAGGTTCCTATTGCGCAAAACATGGCGAAAAGCGTCGAGGTTAAGCAGGCTAAGCCGCAACGACAGTCTGTGCCATTCAACGTAGCGATTTACGACGGCGAAGGCCGCCCGGGCGGCTCCGCCAAGAACACGGTTTCGAAGTGGCAACTCGGACCGCCAGCGATAAATATGGCGATGAGCGGAGCTCGCATCGTAGACCGCCTTCCTTGCCCGGTTGAGATTGCCTAGCGGGCGGAACTCGTCGGTTGTATTCCAGGGATTGAAGGAGAGCTCGTCAATCAGCCTCGCGTCGGTGAAAGCTTCAGCAATCCCTGCGCCTGGCTTCGATATCATGAGATCCGCGACCTTGACCGGAGGCGAGGCAGTGGTCGTCCATTCAATGGCAGTATCTTCTATCGGGGTCTTGGTAGGATCGACATAGGGCTGAATGCATAGCTCGAAATGAACATCGCCACGATCGAGGCGACGGGCGAATTCGTTCGACAGATAGCCGGGGTCTTTGTCCGATGGCTCGGGTGCGGATGGCGCATCAGGAGCGGGCCGCAACAAATAGCGCACAGCGAGCGTCTCGCCCCAGCGAATGGCCCCTCTGCTCCAATACGTCTCAAGGGCCAAACTGGAGACTTTGCGCTTGCGGGCCGCGGTGACGTTGCGGAGCATGCGTATGACCTCGGAGGGTCCGAACTTGAACAGCAGGCACACCAGTCCGGCAACTTTGCTCAAGATGCCGCCCGCTGTTGCCTTCGCAAATGCCACGAATTGTTCCGCATTGCGCGCATGAGAAACCGGGAAATTAGTCGCCAGCAAATCATGCTGTTCATTTTCAGAGACCTGAATTCGAAGCGCGACACCACGCATATCCGGCTTGTAGTCCGCTTGCCCAAATCCGTTGGCATTCGAGAAACGGACAATGGTCGTATAGGACTGCCCCGGCTTCACGAATCCGGCACACAAATCGGCTGGAAGATCCTCCAGGAATTTCAGCTTGGCATCGATTGCGGCAAAGATCGCCTTGCTATGAAATGCCCGCTGAATTGTGGGAGCACTGCTGTATTTCTTGGTCTTGAGCTGGACGCCCATCATGTCCTGGGCCAAGCGCTCGAACATCACCCGTTCGGCCTCGGGATCACCTTGATACTCTTCACGCCACGTCGACATTGTCTCACTTTCCCCCTTGCATTACGCAACGACCTGAAAATGCGTAGTCCCGGCATAAATCAAAACTCTCCCGATCGGTTGGAACCGGGCTACACAGTCTCTTCAATCACGATGGATCCTCTCGCCCAATCTTTCGACCAAACCTGCCAGCACCCCCTCGGGCGATGAACTGTAGTGGGGGAGCTCCAGGCGAGAGATATGGGCGTCGATAATGACGGGTTTGTTAAGGACAAGCGCCGCCTCGAAAGCCGCCTCGAATTCCTTAAGCGTCTCCACGCGAAAACCCATCGCACCGCATGCTTTGGCGTAAGCGACATAGTCAGGATTATTGAACTCCACCAGACCGGATTCACGATACGTCGCGATCTGATATATCTTGATGAGTTTAAACTCACCGTCGTTGAAGATAATCCAGATAATGGGAAGGCCGTATTGCACGGCAGTCAGGAGTTCAAAACCCGATAACAGGTAACACCCGTCGCCGCACCCAACGATGACGGGTTTATCGGGATGAGCACATTTGACGCCAAGTGCGCCATTGACACTGCCAGCCATGGGGCCAAAGCCGCCAGGCTTGCGGAAATGCTGATCTGGCGTGAGCTCAAGATAATATCCGAGCCATGCCAAGTGGGCGCCTGCATCGGCGAGCACGATAGCATTCTCGGGGAGCCGCCTGGAGATCGCCTGCGCCATCTGGCCAGGGTGGATCTTGCCGATCAGATCGACAATTTTGTCTTTGCTGTAGTCATAACGCTTGAACGCGCGCGGCGGCAGCGGATCGAGTGAGGGAGACATCCTGTCCAGCAGCGCCTCTATGGCAAGTCTCGCATCCGCTATGATAGCCGCATCCGACTTGTAGACTTTATCAATCTCGCCCGCATCGATGTTGATGTGAATGAGTTGCTTGTCGTTAAGAAGATCTTCGCGAAAATTGAATGTTGCATGCTGGGCGAAGGAATTCCCAACCGCAAGGATGACATCGGCCTCCTGGAAGGCTTTCCGGGCGGCCTTGTGACCACTGTCGCAAAATACGCCAATCGAAAGCGGATGGCGCTCCGCGATGATGCCCTTGCCGTCCAGTGTGGTGACGAAGGGAATCTGGTAGCGTTCCAGAAGAGCCTGCAATTGCGGCCCCGCATTGCTGCGTATTGCTCCGAAGCCAATAAGGGCCAGCACCCTTTTGCCTTTGGACAGTGCCTTGATCAACCGAGAGCTTACCTCCTCGACTCTCGCAAGTTCGGGAAGCACGGCTTTGATGTGAAGGTCTATATCCCGGTAGTTGTGTACCGAAACGCTCCGGTCGGTCAGGTTCTCGGGAACATGGATATGGACAGGGCCTGGGCGTCCCTCAAAAGCCAGATTGACGGCTTCTTCCAGAACATAGCAAACCTCGGAAGCGTCATCGAGGAGATACGACTTCTTTGTCGTCGCGGCAAACATCGTCTGGGAATCAGGCGTGCGCCTGAGGCCGGATGTTTCGTTCAACGCGCCCTTGCCCTTCCAATTGAGTGACGAAAAACCGGAGATCGCCAACACGGGATAGGAATCGGACATTGCGACCGCCAACCCCGAAAAAAGATTGAATGCACCGGGGCCGGCTGTCGCGAAGCAAACGCCAAGATGGCCAGAATACATCGCGTAGCCACACGCCATAAAAGACGCCGCCTGCTCATTGCGTGTGATGATTGGCCTGATCTGCTTTGAATGCTTAAGGGCCAGCATCAGACCAGCGGCATTTTCCCCAGCGCCGCCAAATGCTGCGCCAACACCGGCACTTTCCAACCCCTTGACGATCGCCTCGTAGATCCTCATCGCAAGTGCACTCCGGTCGCGCGGTACTGGCACCGGCGCAACAAATACTCAACAGCGGACCCAAGAGAGCCTCGCTTATAGGTGGCGGCTATGCATTACAGATCGTATTTCTGGTAAATCTTGCCTTGCATGACTGTCAATAAATGCGGTCTTACAACGGACTGAACTGTCCAATATCATAACATTCTTTGAATGACTTGCAATCTCTTCGGATGAGCCTAGCCACTCCTAACCCAAAGGGATTAGAACCAAGATGGCGGGTTCCAATAAACAGATTCCCTACCGCGACACGCAGCCAAGGCCGAGATTGATCATTCGTCAATTTCTGACGGAGTGGAGATATGGGCAATTATCGAAAGTCTCATGGCAGGTGGGATATTTAGCAATTCCAGCGCCGTGGTAACCTCCTCTTTCCAACCGGGAGGAGGCGATTCCGGTTTTGCAAAATCGTCGGTGCCGTCAAGAAGCCGATGCGTTGCATGAAAGCCAAGGCAACGATAGGCCTCAAATTGCTCTTCGCTGAAAAACTGATCGATGGTGGTTTCATGCGGAAAAGCAACGTTACGCCGCTTGTAGTCGAGAACGTAATCATTCTCGTCGCCGCTAAGCGATGACTTGATATATATAAGAACGCCGCGTTCATCATCATTATACCTGATGATGCCGATTGCAGCATGCGGACCGTGCGCCCCAGGGGGCCCGTCGGGTCCATATAGCGCAGTAGATGTCACGCCAAGAGTGCCGCTCTGGAGGGTCTGCCATGGCAGCTCAATTCTGACCCCGAGGTCAATACGCGCCATCACTTCCAGATTCACGAGTGAGGGGAATGTCATGTTCGGGTCAGCGTCCGCATCGACGGCAATAATGACTTTGCAACGGCGTCGAAGGAGTTCGTAGATGCCGAGGTTTTCGATGTGCCCTCCGTCAGTAAGGTATACATTGAGCCTCTTCTCATTCAACAAGCCCGCCGTTTCGACTGCAAAAAACCAGCTCCCAATGTTTGCGCGCCAACGATTTAACCGGTGGCGAAAAGCGTCCAACTTGCCCGGATTGGCCAGCCAGTACCCGAGCCGGATATTCAGCAGCGAAAGACTAAACCTCAGGACCTTGATTGTGCTCCGCCCCATATTCGCGGAAGCCGCAGCACCGGATACAGCCATTGCTGTCGCCAGGCTAAGATCCGGGACGACCGCCTCCATCTTTCTTATCGGCACATAGCCCGTCCAGCGGCTCCCCACATGAAGGGGACTGAAGATGAAGGTATCCGCGTTCCGCCCGCGCTTGTTCAACTCCTCCGAACCCTCAAGATTAATTGCCGTATTCGTGAGGAGGTAAGGTGCGAAGGCCGTGGCGGGCAACCAGGCGCCCGTCTCGCTATCCTGAGGTTTCAACGATGAGAATTTCCAAGTGTCTACGGCGCTGGCGGCGTTTCGCGAACCAATCATGGCTCGCTCGAACAGGAAGGCTCGACTAAGGCGATCGCGGTAGAGCCGGTGAAGCGAGTTCGAGTTCGGCCCAATCAGCAGCGTTAGTGCCACGAGGACAATTGCGGCAATGAGATATGACGTGCCTATTGGCCCTATTCCTTGCAACGAGGGCAAGGACCAGTTCACATCGCACATGGTCAGCTCTTGCAACCAGCCGGGGGTCTTTACTCCGCAGCCGACCCCGGCATCGGCTCGAATGGCCCAAAAGCTCAGATAGATATAAGCGATCCAAAGGAGCAGTGGCACAATCACCGCTGCAAAATAGAGGGCTACACGGCTCGCATACTTTTTTGCGATTGCGGTCCAAGTGGCTTCTCCCAATGAAGCCTTTGCCAAATTTGCCAATTTTTGAGCAACCATGACGAGGATCGCCGCCAGAGGCGCCAGAAAGGCCGCGAGCGCCGGAAGAAACTTTGCAAATTGCGAAAGGAGGCTTTCCGCCGACACCGGCTCCATGCTGGTGTTTGCCGCATTGGTTGTACCGGTCACCATGCCGGCGAGGACAAATGGCTGTGCTTCGAACAGGGCAGCCAGCACGACCAAAATCAACATCAAACCGAGAACCCGCCCGAGATTTTCTCGAGATCGGAGGCTGCCTGTGCGGAACGTCAGCGATGTGTATATGGCGCTTCCGAACATCAGCACCGCTGTGACAACGATGAGATTGAGGGTCTGTGGAAACGGTCTATACAAATCAGGATTGCTTACCAGGGGATTTGAAGCAATCGTAAAGACAGCAAGGAGAAGCAGAACCGGTAGAACCATCACGACATTGACGAGGAGGCCCCGCAACACGAGCGCAGCGCTCACCAGGTAGTCAATCATTCCATTCGGGGCCAGAAAGTTTGAAAAATCTCGCAAATGCTGAGTCTCTGGAGTCTCTTGTTCATCGAGCCTGCTGTCGAACGGAAACGTGGCATTTTCCTGCATAAGGCCAGCGACAAGAGAAGTTCCGATATATCCACCACCAGAGACGGCCGAGATGTAGTCAATTGCATCGAGAACCTCGGATTCATCGTGGTTCGAAAGTGAATCAAGTGCCTGCAATACGCCAAGTGAGAATGAGGCCGAGCGGATTCCCCCGCCTGACAATGCCAGGCCAATCAGGCCACTGCCCCCCGAGATACGGATAGTCTCCCGGTTTGAGGTAACACCCTGCTCAAGCGACACGTCTTTTCGCGGGGTGACAGACGGCTGACGGACGGGCGCTGGGCCTGATGGAACGTCTTTTGCAGTGCGATTGCTTGCGCGAGTCTGCGCAAGCACGCCACTTTGAATTGCGCGGCGCCGGTAATTGATGGCATCGAGTTCGTTCTGGAAAATATCAGCGAACGAAAGGACCACTTCACGCCTCCGATCTTCCTTGAAGATGTCAGGTGTTCAGTCGCGTATCACAATTTTCAAATATGCTAGTTGAAATCCAGCTGGAGCACCAGCACCACGGATGGCGGCGCGCATTTGGCAAAAAACTCTTAACCTTTGCGCATTATACGATGGGCCATGCTGCGAACGCGACTAACATTCGCCACGGTAACCGTAGTGTTGCTGGCTCTTGCAGGCTGTGCTTCTGCGCCCGGCCAAATCAATAACGTCTGTGCCGTCTTTGAGCAAAAAGATGGCTGGTTCGACAACTGGTACGTCGCAGCCAAGCAAACGGAGAGAGAATATGGAGTGCCGGTCCCGATCCTGATGGCGACCATCCGCAAGGAGTCCGGCTACAAAGCAAACTCCCGCCCTCCCCGCACCAAACTATTTGGTTTCATTCCGTGGAAGCGTCCCTCAAGCGCCTATGGTTTCTCACAGGCTCTCGACGGAACATGGGCGCAATACAAGCGAGAAACAGGCAAATATGGGGCGGATCGCAACGATTTCGCCGATGCGGTGAACTTTATCGGCTGGTATCATCAGCAAAGTCACCTGAAGAACGGCATTGCGATTGACGACGCATACCATTTGTATCTGGCATATTATTTTGGGCAATCTGCCTTTGCCCGTGGGGATTGGCAACGCAACGCAAACATGCAGAAAGTCGCCCGTAGCACGGCCGAGATGGCCAATAGCTATGCGGCCCAGCTGCAGAGTTGCAGTCTATGAACCCAAAGACGTAATTCTATAGTCGTTGTGCCGCTTTTGCGGCCTTTGAAGGCGAACATCTGATCTTCACATATTCGTTCGAAGAACGGCCGACGATGGCTGTGTTAGCGACATAGGCTTGACCTTGCAGCCCACACATCATCGCGTTGCTCACCTGTGGACCTATAATCACATCAAGTGCAGTGTTCGTTTGACAATCGACCTGCGAAAGATTTGCTGAACATATCAGAATTACGACTTGAAGCATTGCGTCACCCCTATGTGAACAGTTGTCCCTCCTCCTTTGAAAAGATACTCCTTTCTTGCTGCATTGCAATATATAATGCTGCATCGCAATATGTAGGTCGCCGGCGGTCAGACATTAACTGTATTTTGCCGCTTTCCGTGGTAGCTTCCCGGCATGACAGACGTTCGCAATATGCGCCTGCACTCGAGACCACATACGGCACCCGACAAAGCTGAGGCTAATCGGTGGAGCTTTGCGCTGGAATCGGCCGGGCTTGGCGTCTGGGATTCCAACCTCGTGACCGGGCAATGCTATTATTCATCGACTTGGAAGAAGATGCTTGGCTACCGGGAGGATGAACTTGGTGACCGCGGCGATCTCTGGTTGACACTGATTCATCCCGACGATCGGCAGCGGGCGATCGAGAGCGGTGAGCGGCATATTTCCGGCGAAACCCCCCAGATCGAAACAGAGTTCAGATTGCGGCATAAGGATGGGCACTGGGTGTGGGTGCTGGACCGCGGACGTGTCGTCGAATGGGACGCTGCCGGAAAGCCAACAAGAATGATTGGTGTCCAAACAGACATTACCGATCAAAAGAACGCCGAGCATCATCTGACTCTGCTGAATGAACGCGTTCAACTCGCACTTGATGCCGGTCAAGTCGGCCTTTGGCACTTCAACATAGAAACCGAGACCGTCCTGTGGGATCGGCGGATGCGTGAGATATTTGGGATAGGCCCGGGTCCGGAGGAAGTGCCGAGGGTTACATGGCACAAACTGTTGCATCCAGACGACGCAGCGATGGCGGAACGGGCAATTGAAGACACGTTCAAAACCGGCGCGCCAATGAAGATGAGCTACCGCATCGTCAAGCCGAACGGTGAAATTCGGCATGTTTTTGCCCTTGCCCGCCTCGTGCGGCAGGAAAGCGTCGCTCATATGTTGATAGGCAGCATATGGGACATCACCGAGCAGGTTCTCAACGCAGAGGCGCTGGCGCGAGAAAAGGACCTGTATCGCGTTACACTCCAGTCCATTGGCGACGCGGTCCTGACGACCGATGTTGAAGACCGCGTTACATTCGCCAATCCTGCGGCCGAAAGATTGCTTTTGCGCGACGCAACATCGCTGATTGGATTGCCCGTGGGCAACATTCTCAATCTCATTGACGAAGGGACCGGGAACATTCTCACTTCGGCTACAAGGCGGGCGATGGAAAGCAGGTCGACCGTCGACCGCGAAGAAAATGCTCTCTTGGTGCGAAGCGATGGAGAGCGCCGTTCCATACGAGACCTCGCCTCGCCCATTTTCAATGCAACTGGCGCCGTCACCGGTTCGGTCCTGGTCGTTCAAGACGTCACGACCGCACGCCATTTGCAGCGGGAACTTTCGCATGCAGCCACCCATGACGCTCTTACCGGACTCCTCAATCGCAGGGCGTTTGAATTGGCAACTTCGTCGGCGATTGAGCGGGCCCCTGGTGTCACCTGTCATGCATTGCTCTACATCGATCTCGATCGCTTCAAGATGGTCAACGACACGCTTGGTCATGCTGCTGGAGATGCTTTACTGAAATGGCGACTTCGAGCATGAAGAATGCTCTTCCCAATGAAGCGATTCTCGGGCGGCTTGGGGGTGATGAATTTGCGGCTCTGATCCCCATCTCGGATTTTGAGTATGCAGAACAGGTTGCTGCGCAACTCATCGGCGAAATCCGCGAAATTCGCCTGGATTGGGGTGGAAAGATCCAGGAGATAGGCGCCAGCATTGGTATCGCTGTTCTGGATGATACGGAACTTACTCTCAGTGAAATAATAGCGCGTGCCGACGCGGCCTGTTACGCCGCCAAGGCGGAAGGTCGCAATCGAACCGCAATCTACGATCCCGACACTGGCGCGGCGCGTCAGAATTTAGCGAGCATCCAGGCTGCTTCGGGTATTCTGGAAGCCCTGTCAGCAGGCAGGCTGGAGGTTTATGGTCAACAGATCCGCGAAATCTCCGATACAACAGACCATGTTGTATACATCGAGATTCTTTCGAGAATGACCACAAATGATGGGACCGTCATCCTTCCGTCCGAATTCATACCGGCGGCGGAACGCTTCGGACTTATGGGGGTCATCGACAGGTGGATCATCCAGCATACGCTGGAGACATACGGACACCGGTTGATGACGATGGACAATGTCTCCATAGCAATCAACCTGTCGGCAAATACAATCAGCGACCCGACCCTCTGGTCATTCTTGCAGTCAATAATGGAGCAAACAAATGTCGCCCCGTCACGCCTTATATTTGAGATAACTGAGACGACCGCTGTCAATAATTACGAGGTAGCGGAACAGTTTGTCAGGAAAGCCCGGGCCGCAGGATGCCGTATTAGTCTCGATGACTTTGGGGCCGGTCTCAGCTCATTTGGATACTTGCATCACTTCAACGTGGACAGCATCAAGATAGACGGAGCATTTATCGAAAAATTGTCCAACAGCCGGTTGAATCAGGCCGTTGTCGCGTCCATTGGCGGTGTGGCGCGCGAGCTCGGGGTCGACGTTGTTGCCGAACATATTGAAGATGCGGATGCTGTCACCATTTTGCGGTCACTCGGCATTGGCTTTGGCCAGGGATTTCTGTTTCATCGCCCCCAACCGCTTGAAATTTTGCTGCACGATTTGGGTGCGCGGGATTGAGGCGACAGTGATGTTCTTTCGCACACGCTCGTGATAACCTGAAAGCCTGAGACCAGCATGGAGCCACGCTCGCGGAGCTGGCCCGTGCCCCTCAGATTCGGCAACCATTCCACATAAAGATGGGAGAATAGCGATGGGCCTTCGCATCAATGACACTGCCCCGGATTTTACCGCCGAAACAACGCAGGGCGAAATCCATTTTCATGACTGGATCAAGGATAGCTATGCTGTGCTATTCAGCCATCCAAAGAATTTTACTCCAGTCTGCACCACCGAACTCGGTTATATGGCTGGGCTCGCACCAGAATTTGCCAAGCGGAATGCCAAGATCATCGGCATTTCGGTTGATCCCGTTGAAAGCCATGACAAATGGAAAGCGGATATCAAGGCGGCGACAGGTCACGAGGTTGATTATCCACTCATCGGTGACAAAGACCTGAAAATCGCGAAGCTATACGACATGCTGCCGGCCGGGGCAGGTGACACTTCAGAAGGCCGCACGCCCGCGGACAACGCGACCGTACGCTCTGTTTTCGTCATTGGTCCCGACAAGAAGGTTAAGCTCACCATCACCTATCCGATGACGACGGGTCGCAATTTCGATGAAATTCTGCGTGCCATCGACAGCATTCAGCTGACCGCCAAGCACCAGGTCGCAACCCCTGCCCAGTGGAAACAGGGTGAGGATGTCATCATTACCGCTGCTGTTTCGGATGAGGACGCGATGCAACGTTTCGGTGGATTCGAGCGTGTCTTGCCCTATCTGCGCAAGACCAAACAGCCGGCAGGCTGAGGATCATTCTCCATTGGCCGGTCTCTTCGGATTACCGGCCAATCGCCTCGCCCGTGCTCTTCAGAAAGAAGTGCATCTTGTCAGGCTCGATCGGTACGTTGATGACATCATCGTGGGCGATTCTTGAGCCCGCAGACACCTGAGCCGTGAAAGGCGCGGTGCCGGCCGTGCCAATGGCCAGGGTATGAGGCCCAAGCGGTTCGATATCGGCGACCTTCAATGGGATCGTCGGGAAGGAGGGATCGACGGTCATCGTGTGCTCGGGGCGAATGCCGAGCACAACGGGTTTGCCGGTAGCTTCCGCCAGCTTGGCCACCCGGTTTTCCGGGATGGGGATCACCACATCGCCCGCGGTACGGAACACCATGGCAGTCCCGCTGCGCTCCAATGAACCCTCTATGAAATTCATACTCGGCGCACCGATAAAAGCCGCCACGAAAATATTCTTTGGCAACTCATAGAGCGTAATTGGATCTGCCGCCTGTTCGATACGACCCTGGTTCATCACCACAACGCGATCCGCCATGGTCATGGCTTCCACCTGGTCATGCGTCACATAGACGATGGTAGTCTGCAGCCTGCGATGCAACAGTTTGATTTCTGTACGCATTTCGATACGCAGCTTGGCATCAAGGTTCGACAGCGGCTCATCGAAGAGGAATACGTCCGGTTGACGGACAATGGCGCGGCCAATGGCAACACGCTGACGCTGGCCGCCCGAGAGCGCACTTGGCTTGCGGTTAAGATAAGCACCTAGATTGAGGATACGGGCAGCCTCCGTCACGGCTTTGTCGATTTCGGCCCTGGTCGTGCCACGTACTTTCATGCCGTAGCCAATATTCTCGGCAACTGTCATATGAGGATAGAGTGCATAATTCTGGAAGACCATGGAGCAATTGCGCAGGCCAGGTCGAAGGGCTGTAACGTCGCGGTCACCGATACGGATTTCGCCAGATGTGGCCTGCTCCAGTCCAGCAATCATCCGCAAGGTGGTGGTCTTGCCGCAGCCGGAGGGGCCAACCAGAACCACGAATTCCTTGTCTGCGATTGCCAGATCGAGCGGTGGGATGACCGAAACGCCACCAAAAGATTTGGTGACCTGTTCCAAACGCACTTGGGACATGCTTTGCCCTTTTCGAGAGAGTTGAGGACCCGCCCCGGAAACTTCCGGAGCGGGACGACGTCAGAAGCCTATTTTTGTGGAAGGCCCATCGATGCCCGATAAGCTGCCAGCTGCTTGTCGCGCCCAAACTCATCTGTCAGCTTGTTCCACTGCTCGGCGACACTGTCGAGCGCCTGTTGCGGTGTGGATTCACCGGCAAGCGCCTTGGAAAGCTCGATTTCGAGGATTTCCGTGTAAGAGAAGTACCCGGGCAGACGCATATCGAGAGCGACGTTCTTCGCCGTCACAGAATCCTTCTGAGCGCCAAGATATTCTTTGGCCTCGCGCTGGCTGAATAGTTTCGACCACAGATCGAGATTGGTGGTGTGCGAAATGCGGTAGGGGTTCACACCGGTACCGCCGGTGATCGCTGCCTGACCGGAAACTTCGGGACTGGTCAGATACTTGATATAGTCCCAGGCGGCTTCCTGCTTCGTGGAAGAAGCTGGAACAGCAGCCTGCCAGCCGCCAAACGCCATGAAGGGAGATTCGACGACGTGGTCGAACTTGTCCCACTTCTTGGTTTTGTAGTTCCAGATCTCATCGGAACCGGGCAGCATGGCCGACCCGACATTGCCCGAGACTTTTGATTGTTTCGGATCGGCGGCAATCACGCCAGTATCGCCCCAGCCGATAGACTCGGCCGCCTGGCCGCCGGCAAAGGCCGCATTTACTTCGCCGAAGGAGAAGTTGAGGGCATTTGGAGGCGCCAGCTTTGACGAGCGGATATACTCCTCAAGGCCGCGCACCCAGCCGGGGTTGTTGATTTGCGCATCCATTGTGTCTGGATCAAAGAACATCGAGCCCTTGTGATCGGGGTGGTTGGTATAGCCTGCCGCATGACTGAAGAAGAACCAGAACTGCTGGCCGCCACGACGGAAAGCCTCCGCGGTACCCCAGATCCCCTTGTCGGGCTGCTGGAAGAATTCGGCAATGTCGAGATATTGCTTCCAGGTCTTCGCCGGGGCCAGATCATAGCCATACTTTTCCTTGAAGGCTTTCTGGTTATCCGGGTTTTCGAAGAGATCGATGCGATAGGTATAGGTGTGCACATCGCCATCCATGGTCTGCGACAGCACCTTGCCATTCCACACCATCAGCGATTCGCGATAGACGGGCGCGATGTCTTCCCAGTCAGGGCCCGACTGCATGGCTTTGGGCATTTCCGAAAGATAATCGGTGAAATCCGGCGCCCAGGCCGGGGCAAAGGCGATCACGTCGAACGTATCCTCGCCCGAGGTGAGCGTCGTGACGATCTTCGGATAGAGCTCGGACCAGGGAAACTCCACAACATTCACCTTGCCGCAGGTCTTTTGTTCCCAGCCTTTGGCAGCAAGCTGCAGGGCCGAGGCAATATACGGGCCCGTTTGGGTGGTAGCCGACAGTGTCACGCCGGTATAGTCCGGATCGCACGCTAAGGCCGATGTGGCGCTGGACATTGCGAGCAATGCCATGGCTGTTGAACCAATTAAGAATTTCCTCATCTGTTCCTCCCTGGATTAAAATGATGATGGTGTACCGTGGACGGTCACTTGATTGCTCCCAAAAGCAGGCCAGACCGCATCAACCTGCTCAAAATCCCCGCCATGATGACCATAGGTATGATCGCGACCAAAGCGGCTGCCGATATTGCCCACCATTCATCGCCGCGCTGGCTGTTCTGTCCAGCAACCAGGATGGGAAGGGTTTGCCATTTCGAACTGGTAAGGAAGAGTGCAAAGAGAAACTCGTTCCAGACGAAGGCTAGCGTGATCATGAACGTAGCGATCAGTCCCGGCTTGGACATGGGCACCACGATGCCGAAGAAAATCCTCCACGACGGCACATTGTCGACCATCGCCGCTTCTTCGACCTCGATTGGCAATGCCTCGAAAAAGTCGCGCATCAGCCAGATCACGATCGGCAGCGAAAAGGCAACATAGGCGAAGGTCAGGCCGACATACGTATCCACCAGCTTCACACCCATCTTGCCCATTTCCGTGTACATCAGGAACAGGGCAAAGGCAGCCACGATCGGCGGGAACATGCGTTGGCTCACGAACCAGAAAACGATGTCATTGTTGCCCAGAACCGGTCCGGGGAGCCTCAGCCGGCTTGACGCAACTGCCAGCGAAAGCGCGGCCACGAAGGCGTAGATCAGCGATGGTCCTTGACGAAGGCCCAAAAAATTATAGCCGATCAGATAACCACCGAAAGCGATGACGACAAAAATCACAGCGGACAGCAGTTTCACTTCAAAAGTGAAACGTACCAGCGCATAGGCGGCCATAGATCCAATCACCGTCGCAAGCAGTGAGGCAGACAGGCCGACGATCGTCGATGCGATGAAGGTATTGTAGAACTGGCCGCGCTGACCCGAGAGAAGCTCGCTCCAGGCCGACAGGCTCGGTTCAAAATCGACAAACGGAATGTAGGTGGGTCCGCCGACCACCCCAAGCGGGGTCTTGAAGGATGTAATCGCCACCCAATAGAGCGGGAAGAACGTGAATGTCAGCCAAAGCAGGCATCCCGCCAGAGCCCACCACCGGCCATTTCCTTTGAGTGCGCGCACGCTCATTTGTGCTTCTCCAGATATGGCTTCAGGATGGCGAGATAAACGAGGCCGATGATCGTGATCACGATGAGGAACAGAAAGGAAAGTGCTGAGGTATAGCCAAGATTGAACTTCTTGAAGCCTTCCTGATAGGCAAAGAGCGTTAATGTCTCCGTGGAAATGCCGGGCCCTCCGCCGGTCATGACAAAGACCGTATCGATGATCTTGTAGCTCTCGATCAATCTTATGAACACAACCGCCACGGAGATTGGCAGCATCATGGGAAACGTGATCCCCCAGAACTGCTGCCACGGGCTCGCATTCTCCAAGGCGGCCGCCTCATAGACATCGTCAGGCAGCGTTTGAAGTCCCGCGAGCAGCATCAGGATGACGAAGGGTGTCCATTGCCACACCTCGACAGAAATAATCGCGCCGATGGCCCATTTCGTTTGCGTTAGGAACGGGAGGTTAGGAAACCCGAACAACGCCATGAGTTCGTTGAGCGGCCCCATGGTCGGATTGAGAATTTGACGGGCGATGAGAGCCACGGCCACCGGTGCCACCAGCATCGGCAGCAAGAAGCCAACGCGGAAGATGCCTTCACCGGGAACCCTGGCGTTGAGCGCCAGCGCGATGGCGAAGCCAATGATGTACTGCAACGCGACCGCGATAAAGGCAATAATCGACGTCGTCCGCGCCACGTGCCAGAACCGCGGATTCTGCAGGAGTTCAATATAGTTGCCGAAGCCGACAAAGCGCGGCGGGATTGGCGGCACGAGCCGCAGGCTCATAAAGCTCGTTGTCAGCGAATAGATCAGCGGAAAGATCGAGATAACCAGCACGATCAGCAGTGCCGGCCAGATGAAGACATGTTTGATGGGATCGTTACGGGTCATGCCGCAACTCGCTCAAATGGAGTCCGGCGGTATGACGCCCTTGGTGAACAGGAAGCAGCCATAGAAGCGGGTTTCTCCAGTGGTGATTACGCAATAAGCATTCTTGGCTTCCTCGTAGAAGGCGAAGCGCTCAATGCCGTACATCGGCGCCGACTTGCCTTCGGCGGCATCGATCTCCACTTGAACTTCCCGCTGTACCGGAGGAATTTCACCCGGAGCGCCCATGATTTCCATGCGTCCCGCGGACGGTTGCAGCGGCGTATCCAGAGGCATCACCGACAGGATGGCCCTGATTGCGCGCGCCGCCGGCACGTTGTCGATCCGCAAGAGTTTGCCAAGCCGGGTCTGCCGCGCGATCGCATCGGAAGGGAAATTGGTGTCCGATACGACAAGCGTATCGCCATGTCCCATGGAACGCAGCGCATGCAGGACATCCGCATTGAGAGCCGGATCAATATTCTTGAGCATAGAAGTCCTCCCTGATCGTCATTTCCCCGGCAAACGCACCGAGAAATATCCTCGAAGCCACCAGCCGTCGCCCGCTGGCAAATGCCTTTTATCCCACTTCGCCACCATCCGTTCCTTATCGGCCGGGAGCGCAGACCCCCTATTCGCCGTAAGGGATCCAGATATTCTTGACATCGACGGCACGGCGCAGAAACAATGCGCCTTCCCCTGCCGCCCTGTCCATCCAGTCCGTCAACGCGCCATAATCAACAAAAGTCCGTTTCAGATTGCCGGCCGACAGCATTTCCACCATGGTCGAAAGCTCCGTTGTTCCGAAAGCCCACAGTGCATCCACATCGTTGTGCGCGGCAAGGGTCTTTGCAAGTTCACCTGCCGATCCGGTGACGATGTTGACGACACCGGCCGGTACATCCGAGGTTTCGAGAATGGAATAGAGATCCGTGGCAGCCAGCGGATAAGGTTCGCTCGGTACGGCGACGACGCGGTTGCCGGTAGCAATCAGCGGTGCCACCAGACTGATGAAGCCAAGCAATGGGGCTTCTGGCGGGCAGATAACGCCCACTACGCCGAGTGGTTCTGGCATTGCGAGAGCGACCCCCCGAAGCGGTGGCGTATGAACCACACCCTCGAATTTGTCTGCCCAGGCGCCGTAGGTGAACAAACGCGAGATTGAAGCGTCAACTTCCGCTTTTGCAGCGGCTGCCGAGGTGCCGCTCATCGTACCAATTCGATCGGCGAACTCATCCGCGCGGCCGCTCAGGTTTTCCGCGATGTAGTAGAGTATCTGCGCCCGATTGTGAGCGGTTGCGCTCGACCAGGCGGTCGCGCTTTGCGCGGCCGCGACGGCATTGCGGATGTCCTTGCGATTGCCCTCCCCGACTTCGCCAATCTTCCTACCCTTAGGCGAGACAATCGCGCGCGAATAGTTGCCGTCCGGTCGCGCCTGCTTGCCCCCGATAAACAATTTGGCAGTTCGGTCGATGGTGGATAAGGCAAAATCGCCGGAAACCGCTTTCAGTTCGGGCAGATTTGGCAGCGCGCGGAGCTTACGCCCGAGCCAGGCTTTCGGCTTCAAATACTCATAACATCCTTCGCGTCCGCCCTCCCGGCCGAATCCGGATTCGCGTTTTCCACCAAAACCCGCTGAGGCATCGAAGAGATTGGTCGCGTTCACCCACACCACGCCCGCGACAAGTTTTGCCGCGACGTTCAACGCCAAGCCTATTGTTTCGCTCCAAACACTGGCCGCCAGCCCGTAGCGCGAATGGTTGGCGAGCTGTATCGCTTCTTCTGGCGTGCGGAACGTCATGGAAACAGCGACGGGGCCGAAGATCTCTTCAGTGGCGACGATGGAAGTCGGCTGGACGCCGCTGAGCAGTGTCGGCGGGTAGAAACTTCCACCTTTGGGCATCTCGATTTTGGCCTGGTGCAGTGCAGCCCCGTCCGCCACGCCTTGTTTAACGAGCGCTTCAATACGGTCGAGTTGCACCGGAGCAACGATCGCGCCCATGTCGATGCACTTATCCAGCGGTTGCCCGACGCGCAACGTCTGCATACGGCGTTTCAGCCGCTTGTGAAAAAGGTCGGCTATACCTTCCTGCACGAGCAATCGGGAACCCGCACAGCAGACCTGGCCCTGATTAAACCAGATTGCGTCGACGACGCCTTCGACCGCACCATCGATATCCGCGTCGTCAAAGACGATAAAAGGCGATTTTCCGCCGAGTTCCAGCGTAAGCGATTTGCCGCTGCCGGCGGTCCGTTCACGAATAATCCGACCAACTTCCGTCGATCCCGTAAAGGCAATCTTGTCGACATCGCCGTGCTCGACAATGTGCGCGCCGGTTTCGCCCTCGCCGGTAACAATGTTGAGCACGCCCGCCGGAAGACCGGCCGTTGCGGCCAGCTCCGCGAAAAGAAGCGCAGTCAGCGAAGTGAATTCGGCGGGCTTCAACACGACGGTATTGCCGAGTGCCAGCGCAGGTGCCACTTTCCAGGCGAGCATCAGGAACGGAAAGTTCCATGGAATGATCTGGCCTACGACGCCGACGGGCAGATGATCGGCAAATTCCGTTTCCTGAATCTGGGCCCAACCGGCATGATGATAAAAATGGCGCGCCGCCAGCGGCACGTCAATGTCACGGGTCTCGCGAATCGGCTTGCCGTTGTCGATGGCCTCGACAACGGCAATCAGGCGGGCGTGCCGCTGGATCGTTCTTGCGAGTGCGTAGAGGTGACGGGCGCGGGCATGGCCCGGCAGCTTCGCCCACAATGTCTGCGCCTTGCGGGCTGCGCCGACCGCATTATCCACATCGGCCTTGTCGCCAGAAGCCAATCTCGCCAAGAGATTGCCGGTGGCGGGCTCGAAAGTATCGAAACTCCTGCCCGATGCCGATGGTACGAAGGTGCCGTTGATGAAGTGGCCAAAACCCGATGCATGTCGTGCCAGCCAAGTGCGCGCTTCGATATCGGCTTCCGGTGCAGGTCCATAGGACATTTCGTCAAAATAATCTGCGACTGTCATCTGCATCATCCAATCGGGTGTCTGTTGAGCGCCGAGTATGCGCCAGTGACATGGTGTTCCAGCTGGCGTTCAATATCGGCGAGCAGGCTTGAGGCACCGATGCGGAAAAGGTCAGGCTCCAGCCATTCACGGCCAAGCTCATCCTTCATCAGGAATTGATAGTTCAGGATGTCTTTAGCCGCTGAGATGCCGCCAGCCGGCTTGTAGCCGACCTTGAAACCGGTGCGCTCCTCATAGGCCCGGATCATCCGTAGCATGGCGAGCGTTACGCCAAGCGTAGCGTTCACACCTTCCTTGCCGGTGGACGTTTTGATGAAATCAGCACCCGCCATCATGCAAACCAGGGAGGCACGCGCCACATTGCGCAGCGTCTTCAAATCGCCCGTCGCAAGTATCGCCTTGACATGGGCCTCGCCGCTGGCCGCCCGATAGTCCTGCATTTCCCGGTAAAGCGCCAGCCAGTCGCCCGTAAGCACATGCTCGCGCGTGATGACGATGTCGATCTCTTTCGCACCGTCGGCGACGGATGCTTCGATTTCTTTCACCTTGAGATGGTGTGGGCTGAGGCCCGCCGGGAAACCGGTGGAAACGGCTGCAACAGGAATCCCCGAGTCACCAAGCGCTTCAACGGCTGTCGTAACATAGCGGTGATATACGCAGATAGCACCCGTGGTAATCGCACGCCTGTTCATACCAAGCGCTTCCAGAATATCCAGACGCACCGGGTTCATGGCCTTGGCGCAGAGCCGCTTGACGCGTTCGGGCGTATCGTCACCGTTGAGGGTTGTCAGATCAATGCAGGTCACGGCCTTGAGAAGCCAGGCCGCCTGTGCGTCCTTCTTCACCGTTCGCCGCCCAGGTAGGGAGGCGACGCGCCGCTCCGCGGAAGAAAGATTGATGCGCGTGTCCAGTACCCAGGACAGATCTAGTTCCATCCCCGGATTGCGTGGCCATCCGTTTGACAGAGTTTGGCGTCGCATTGCGCCGGCATCGGCCGGCAACAGATGGGTATCATCAGGTATCGCCACTGCACTCACACCGAATTTCTCCACGCAAACTCCTCCAGGGATCCCGGTTCTCGCCAATCTCCGGTCACTGGCAATATTTTTGTTATATTTATACCAAGATTTCTGTTATGTTTTCATCAAAACGCCAGACCGTCAAGGGTCTGTACAAAAATATCCGGCGTCTGACTTTTGTGCGCAATGCGCTACTGTGGATATGTAATATCTGTTTCACCCTCTTCGGTGATGACCGCCTGAAATGCTCCTATTGGAGCGAAAAAAGCCGGCTTGATCTTGCCAAGCTTGCTGCGGTCCACCACCAGAAAGCTCTTCTGTGCCAGCGATATAACCTTCTGCTTCACTGGAGCTTCATGGAAGTGCGCGCATGTCGCGCCCCGGTTCAAATCTACCCCAGCTGCGGAAATGAAGGCGGTGTTAATACCGAGATAATTCAAGGTATCGAGCCCGGAAGCCCCCGAAAAAGAAGCCGATGACGGATGATACAGCCCACCGAGCATCACGACACTGACGTTCGCTCTCCGGGTCAGCTTCTCCGCGACATTTAATGCATAACATACAGCAGTGATTGAATAATCATCTGGAATATAGTCAATCAGACTGAGAAGCGTTGTGCCGCAATCGATGAATATTGTTTCATCACGCCGGATGTATTTGGCAGCACGCGCGCACGCCTCTCGCTTTGCCGAGGCATGGCTGTCCGCAGCTCTCGCCAATTCGTATGGAACGTCGCCGTCGATATCGGCAACAGGGACTATATGTCCGCCGAGATAACCAAACTGGCCTGGATTTTCAGCAACATCACGCCGGACCGTCATTTCCGACACGTTGAGCAAAAGCGCGGCGTCCCTTAGATGCAGCACACGACGCTCTGTGAGCGCCTCAGAAAGATCCCTAATGCGCTTCGCTTTCCGGCTGACCATGTCATCCTCTCCAAAAAGGGGGCAGAACCCCGATTGAGGATATCCGCCATAGACTTCCACAATTTGTAATAAATATAACAAAATAAAAGCAAGCTGCAAATGCAGTGAAGTGCCGGGGGCGTTCGACGCCCCGGCGTCCCGTCCGCCGTTTTACCTGTCAAGCGGGATATCGGCCCCCGCGCAACCAGGCACGTCCTCCAGTCGATAGTAGACTGGAATACCGCGTCCCTCGGCGATACGAACGTCATTATCCGCGCCTTTTGATGCCCCCGGCAGTCGCAGCACCGCGTCGCAGAGTTGCAAGAGCCGGCCAGCAACTGGGTGAAAAACCTCGTTATAAAGATCATCCCCGACGCACTTTCCTCCCCCTGCATTCCATACGGGCAGTGCGACCCACTCGCCGATAATCGGAATGTGCCCAGCTCTAAAGAGCGCATAAGACGGCCGCTCGAGCCGCGTCAGGTTCTCCTTCATTTTCAGTGCATCGTCGCCCGTACCGGACCGATAGGGCCCCGCGATGAGAATAAGCATGAAATTCCTCCATTTGCATGAAATATCCAGAAATTTCTGGATTTTCGTGATATTTCATGCATTATCGTGCAGAGTCAAGGAGGATTCAATGCTGACCATTCAACGGCGCGCCCTAATCTCCACGCGCCTCAATCGCGATGGGCAAATCATCGCCAAGCCATTGGCTGACGAGCTAGGCGTCTCCGAAGACACAATCCGGCGTGATTTAAGGGAGATGGCGGCCGAAGGCCTGCTTCAACGCGTTCATGGTGGAGCCCTGCCATTGACGCCGCCGCTGCCGGATTTAGCGGCGCGGCGGGAGATTTCAGACGGAACAAAGCAGAGCCTTGGCCGTAGGGCAGCAGACCTCGTGGAGAATGGGCGGATAATCTTTCTCGATGGCGGAACGACAAATGCACATCTCGCCAGAGCGCTGCCGCGGGAAATGCGCATTACTGTGATCACACACAGCCCGACAATCGCGAGCGAACTGGAGCGTCATGACGCCGAGGTAATCCTGATTGGCGGCAGGCTTTACAAACATTCAATGGTGGCCACCGGCGCTGCAGCGATTGCTTCCATCGCGCAGATGAGAGTCGATATTTTCTTCCTTGGCATCACGGCCATCCATCCGGTGCATGGCCTTTCCACGGGCGATTATGAGGAGGCCGCCGTGAAACATGCGATCGCCCAGCAAGCAGCCAGCACCTACGTACTCGCGACGCCAGAAAAATTCGGCCTTGCCTCCCCCTTTCGGATCATGGGCGTTGATAACCTCACCGGCATCGTCGCAGCCAGGGACATGGTTGACGAACCGCTCGCCCCTTACCGCGACCTCGGCATCCCGCTCCTGCTTGCTTGAACTATCCGACGGCCGCGCTTCTTGTTTGAGTGCTACAGCGCTAATGCTCGTTCAGTTGTTTCAGGTAGATCGATAGAAGCTGTGTTTGCGATGAAATACCCAGCTTTCGATAGACGTTGCGCCGATGCACCTTCACCGTTCCGGTCGCAATACTTAGCCTTAACCCGATCGATTCCGATGAATGCCCTTGAAGCACCAGTTCAATGATCGCCGCTTCGCGATCGGTGAGATTGAGGTCGCGCCAGACCGTATCGGCCGCATTCAGCTTGACCTTGCGCCGGCCTCGGCCTTGCTTTGCCACGGCGGCATCGAAAAGATGGCCGATGTCCGAGCAATATTGCCTCACAAGCGTTGCGACCAGCGGATCGGCCTTGCGCAGCAGCGAAAACTCCTGAGCCGGAAACGGTCCCGTCTCGCCGCGCCGCATCAATGACAGCACGATCGTAATGTCGTTTCCGACTGGAACGAAGTAGCCGATTTCTTCGGCAAGGCCGGTCTGCACATAATAGGTACGGTAATATTCGCTTGAAAAGAACCGGTCAGGCGCAAGTTCGCGCATGCGCCAGACACCGGGCCTGGGAGCCCGCGCCGTGTGATAGAATGGATCGAGCAGATAAGGCCCTGCCTGATACAGGCTAACGAAAATTACATGCTCCGCCGGATCAAAAGTGCTGTAGAGGTCAATAGGACGCTCATTGCCGCGATAGGCAAACACCACGATGTAGTCGAACTTCACCAGCGCATGCATGGTCTGTCCGAAGAGATGGCCAAATTCCCGCGGCACCAACGACGATTTGCCTACGAACTGGCGGAATGCATCGAACAGCATTTCGACGTCGACGCTCATTGAACTCCCCCTCGTTGCAGCTCATGTTTTTCCCGCTCCGGCATATACCTTACATTGGCATTTTCCGGTTGAAATACCTCTTTCGGGGTATATACCGCGCAGCCGCTTGTTGACTAGGCTGTCAAGAACGACGGTGGCAAGAAGGCAGCGAAGACTGCTTCTGTTAACTCAAGCCGCAGGGGACCAACGTGATATCCGCTTCAACGAACGACATCGAGTTCCGGTCGGTCAGCAAATCCTATGGCGCTGTGACTGCCGTCTCCGACATCAACCTTCAGGTGCCAAAGGGCGCGTTCGTTGCGCTGCTTGGCCCATCCGGTTGCGGCAAGACCACGTGCCTGCGGATGATCGGCGGCTTCGAACAGCCCACAACCGGCGAAGTCTTGATCAACGGCCAGCCTATGAACGGTGTCCCGGCATATCGCCGTCCCGTCAATATGGTGTTCCAGCAATATGCACTCTTTCCGCATTTTGACGTCGAGCAGAACGTCTCCTATGGGCTGAGGCAAGCGCGCCCCAGGATCAATGCCAGGGAAATTTCCCGACGCGCCAATGAGGCGCTGGAGATGGTCCGGCTCGGTGGCTTCGGCAAGCGCCGCATCCACGAGATGTCCGGCGGCCAGCAGCAGCGTGTGGCGCTGGCGCGTGCGCTGGTGAACAAGCCTTCCGTCCTGCTCCTCGATGAACCGCTTGCGGCGCTCGACAAGAAATTGCGCACCGCCATGCAGATCGAATTGCAGACACTCCAACGGGAACTCGGCATTACCTTCGTCCTGGTAACGCATGACCAGGAGGAAGCTTTGTCGATGAGCGATCTCGTCTGTGTGATGAATGCTGGACGTATCGTCCAGCTCGCAGCGCCGCGGGACGTATATGATCACCCAACGGACTTCTTCGTGGCGGATTTCGTTGGCAAGACCAATCGCATTGCCGCAACCGTCGAAGCAGATGGTTCCACATTGCGCCTTGCCGATGGCAGCGCGCTATCGATACCTGGCCGATCGGCTCTCAAACCTGGCTCCGCAATCCTGGCGCTCCGCCCGGAAGCAATCAGTCTGCATCGGCAAAATGGCTCGGCGTCCGGCAAGTTTTCCGGCATCGTCACCCACCGCATCTTCCTTGGATCATCCGCCGAATATTCCATTGCCGTCGAGGGGCTTGGCGATTTCCTCGTCACTGCCGACCGAAGCGACCTCGCCGACGGCGAGCTTGTCGAACCGAATGAAAGGGTCGTGCTGAACTTCGACCCCAGCGCTGCACATATCTTTCCGGCTTGAACACAACCAAAAAAAGGGAACATCTTCATGTCTAAGTCATATAAAGAGAATGCCCCAATTTCCGTCGAACAACTGACAAATGAACTGATGCGCCTCAAACGCGGATCGGTCACGCGCCGGCATTTTCTCGGCGTCACCGGCCTTGGCCTTGCATCGGCCGTACTGGCGCATGAGACCAGCCTTTTCTCAACGCCCGCCTTTGCCGAAGACCTCGGCAAGCAGATGTCGATCGCCACATGGCCGAACTACCATGACCCCGCGACCTTCGAAGCCTTCACCGCAGCGACCGGCGTTGCCGTCGAAGTCAATGTCTTCGGTTCCAACGAGGAAATGCTGGCCAAGCTGCAGGCCGGCGGCACCGGCTGGGATCTGTTCGTGCCGACCAACTACACTATCTCTACCTATGTCAAACTTGGTCTTATCGACCCGCTCGATATGGCAAAAGTGCCCAACTACAACGCCTCGACGGAAACGGCGCGCTTCACCGCCGAAGGCGTGGTCGACGGTACGACCTATGCGGTACCGAAAAACTGGGGAACGACTGGCATCGCTCTCAACTCCACGAAGATCAAGACGCCCGTCACAAGCTGGAAGGACTTCTTCCAGGTTGCCCAGGGGGAGGCTGACGGGCGCGTCATGGTACACGACTATCAGCTGACCACGATCGGCAATGCGCTCGTCTCGCTTGGTTATTCCTTCAATTCGGTTAAGCCCGAAGAACTCGCCAAGGCGGAAGAGCTCCTCATCAAGGTCAAGCCGCACCTCTACGCCATCAACAGTGACTACCAGCCGGGGATGCGCGCAGGGGACGCCTGGATGACGATGTGCTGGACCAATGACGGTGCACAGTTGAACCGCGACGTTCCCGAGATCAAATTCGTCCTTGGCAAGGATGGCGGCGAGATCTGGTCTGATTTCTATGCCATTCCGAAAAGCGCGGCCAACAAGCCAGCGGGCTACGCTCTGCTGAACTATCTGATGGATCCGGCCAATGCCGTGAAGGAGCATATCGCCAATGGAGCGCCAACGACCGACAGCCGAGTGCTCTCGCTCCTGCCAAAGGAAGTCACATCCAACACCATCGTCTATCCGCCGGAAGCTGAGCTGACGCCGCTGGAATTCGGCGCTGCCGTCACCCTCACCGATCCGGCACGCGCCGAGGTCATGGCGCGCTTCAAGTCCGCCTGACGAAAAACCCCAGCCCCCTCCCCCCCGGTGTGGCGAGGGGAGGCAAGGCATCGATCGTTAGAGAGCTCCCCATGGCATTGGCACTAAACACAAAACGAGGGATGGTCACGGCGGCGCTTGTCGCGCCGGCCGTGGCGTGGCTTTTCATCTTTCTTGTACTGCCATTCATCGCAATGCTGGTCTTTTCCGTCGGCGAGCGAGCTCCTGAAGGCGGCTATCAGCCGGCCTTCACCTTTGCTCAATTCGCCAATCTTCCGGCCCGCTCCGCTGCCTTCTGGAACACTCTTGTTCTTGCACCGGTCGGCTCGTTGGTCTGTCTCGTCGTTGCCTATCCGGTCGCATATTATCTGGCGGTCAGGGCCAGCCCGCGTTACCGGTTGCTCCTCGTATCCCTCGTCGTCGTTCCATTCTGGACAAGCCTGCTGGTGCGCACCTATGCGTGGATGTATCTCCTCGGCTCCCGCGGCATTCCTCACCTTCTGGACATGATCGGCTTCGAGGACGTCCGTATTCTCAATACGCCCGGCGCCGTGCTTCTGGGCATCGTCTATGGCTATCTGCCGCTAATGATCATGCCGATCTATGTCAGCCTCGAAAAACTGGATCGCCGCCTGCTCGAAGCCTCCGCCGATCTTGGCGCCAAACCGGTCTCCACCTTTTTCAGCGTGACGCTGCCGCTCTCCCTGCCCGGGGTTATGACCGGTCTGGCGCTCGTTACCATTCTCCTGCTCGGCGAATATCTGATCCCGCAGCTGCTTGGCGGCGGCAAGGTGTTCTTCATAGGCAATGCGCTTGTGGATCTCTTCCTGCAATCGCGCAATTGGCCATTCGGCTCGGCGATCGCCGTCACTCTCGTGGTCGTCGTGGTCTTCGTGCTTTTGATCGCCATGCGGATTGCCTGGAAGATCGCCGGAACAAGACAGGTGGACCTCGTCTGATGCGTGCCTTTATTTCAGCCGTCTACCTGTTCCTCTATGCACCTATTGCGCTTGTGGTGCTGTTTTCCTTCAATGCCGGCCGCAATGCCAGCGAGTTCACCGGCTTTTCGACCATGTGGTATGGCAAGGCGCTCGGTAATACCTTCCTCGTGGCCGCGCTGCAGAACAGCCTGATCATCGCGCTGACCAGTGCAACGCTCGCCGCCATATTCGGCACAATGGCAGCGCTTGGCATGGAGCGGCTGCGCCCTCGCTCCCGAGCGGTGCTGGACGGCCTGTTCGCCGCCGCCATCGTCGTACCTGGTGTCGTGATCGGCATTGCCACGCTGGTCGCCCTGGTTGAAGTGTTCTCCTTCATGAATCCGGTTTTGGCCTCGGTATGGCCTGGCGAAAATCCACCGCAACTTGGCCTTGGCTATGGATCCATTATTGCCGCCCACGGCCTCTTTTCGATGGCGCTGGTGACGATGATCGTCAAGGCCCGTATCGCCAGCCTTGGCAGGGACATTGTCGAGGCCTCCAGCGATCTCTATGCGACACCCCTCACCACATTCCGGCTCGTCGTGCTGCCGCAAATCCTTCCTTCGGTGCTCGCGGGCTTTCTGCTTTCCTTCACCTTCTCCTTCGACGATTTCATCATCGCATTTTTCGTTGCGGGCTCGAAGACAACCTTGCCGATCTACGTCTTCGCCTCGATCCGCAGGGGCGTGACGCCGGAAATCAACGCAGTCGCCACGCTGGTCCTTGTCGCTTCGCTGATGATGATCCTGATTGCACGCATCCTGATGCGTGAGAAAAAACCAACAAACTGATACAGGAAACACCCATGATCCTCAGAGATCGCGTTGCTATCGTGACCGGAGCTGGCTCCGGAATAGGCCAGGCCGGCGCCGCCATTCTCGCGCGTGAAGGCGCCCATGTAATCGTCGCCGATCAAAATGCGGAAGGTGCGGAGCACACGGTAGATTACATCACGAAGGCAGGTGGAAGTGGGGAACCGATGATCGTCGATGTCACCGACGATCGTGCGCTTGCAGCGGGCATATCCTCTATCGTCACCCGGCATCGCCGTATCGACATTTTGCACAATCATGCCGGCGCACAGGTCGCAGGCGATCTTGAGAAGGTAGAAATCGAGGGGTTCGACCGCTCGTGGAGCTTGAATGTTCGGGCGCATTTCATGGCGGCGCGTCTCGTCATACCGGTGATGAAAGCTGCAGGACGCGGCGTCATTCTCAACACGTCGTCATCGTCGGGCGTACTCTATGATCGCGAGATGATCGCCTATACCACAACCAAGCATGCCGTCATTGCCATGACACGGCAGATGGCCGGTGATTATGCGAAGTTCGGAATCCGCGTGAACGCTCTGTGCCCCGGCTGGGTGGATACGCCCTTCAATGAACCATTCATCGCCCAAATGGGCGGGCGCGAGGCGATCGAAGCCTATGTCCGCCAGCAGGTGCCGCTTGGACGCTGGGCCAGCGTCGATGAAATTGCTGAATCGATCCTTTTTCTGGCTTCGGACCGTTCATCCTATATCACCGGGCAAGCACTTGTGGTGGATGGCGGCGAAACGGTCGTCTAGACGGTGGAATACCGGGGCGTGCGTCGTGTCCAATATCTCGCTTCAAGCCTCGCCGCTTGCTAGTCGACTGTCGCGGGTCCATTATTTGTCGGAGCACCAAGCTCATTTGAATATGGCCGGAAACACGATCGCAAGTCGCGGCTCCTGCGAGGTCGTTGACGATGGACTGCACCAGTTGCGGTTTTGACGTTACAAGCGGTTTTGCGTTTTGCCCGAAATGCGGCGCGAAACAGCCGATTGCTTGCCTTGGCTGCGGATATCTGTGTCCTGCGGACTTCGCGTTTTGTCCAAGATGCGGCACTCGGATCCCTGGTGCACCGCAAACAGATGGCCACCTGAAGCCAGCTCCCAACGCCGAACGAACTCTCCGTCCTGTCAAGCTCACCAGTGAAGCAGACCGCCGCACCGTCACCGTGTTGTTTGCCGACCTTTGCGGCTTCACTGCTTTGAGCGAGCAGCTCGATCCGGAAGTCATGCAAACTCTTCAGAACGAACTGTTCGAGGAGCTAACGGTAGCGGTGCAGAGCTTTGGAGGATTTGTCGACAAATTCATCGGCGATGCAATGCTCGCATTGTTCGGCGCCCCGGTTGCACACGAAGATGATCCCGAACGGGCCCTTCGCGCAGCTCTGGATATGGTGGACAGGGCGGCGGATGTAGGTCAGCGCTGGCAAGCACGCGTTCATGTGCCTCTTGTATTGCATGTGGGGGTCAACACCGGCCCAGTTGTTACCGGTGGGTTCGGGGCAGGTAATGCCAAATCCTATTCGGTGACGGGCGATACGGTCAACAGCGCTCAGCGACTGCAGTCGATGGCAGAACCTGGGGAAGTACTCGTTGGGCCGCTGACTTACCGCCTTACCCGGCATGCATTTGCATACGACCTCATCGGCGACGTCGCGTTGCGAGGTAAAATCGGCAGCGTTCTGGTACATCGATTGGTGGGACCGCTTGACGCGCCGCGCGCAGCACGCGGACTTGAAACGCTTGGCCTCAGTGCACCGATGATCGGGCGCGATGCCGAACTAACCCGCATGCTCAGCTGTCTCAATCTTGCGTGCGGCGGTGCAGCGCAGCTGATAAGGCTGATCGGCGAGGCGGGCATCGGGAAATCGCGCCTGACTGACGAGTTCCTCGCTCGCGCAGGCAACGACGAACGTTTCACTAACGTCGTCGTCCGGCGGGCCGTCTGTTCGCCACTCGGTGAACAATCCTACGGCACACTCGCCGCCGTGTTGCGCAGCGCTTACGAAATCGCACCGACCGAAACGGCCGAAAGGACCAGGGAGTTACTTGCAACTGGGTTGAACGGGCTCGGCCTTGCAATTGAAGACGTCGAGCAACTGATGCCGCTCCTGTTCTACATTCTCGGTATTGGCGATCCTGACGGTGTGCTGAAGCATGTCGAACCTGAGCAGTTGCGGCGACAGATTTTCTACGCGATCCGTGTCATTTTCGAGCGGCGCCTGGCGCGCACACCGCTGTTGCTTGTCGTCGAAGACCTGCATTGGGCTGACACTGCTTCACTTGAGGCATTGCGCTTTTTGATGGACCGGCTTGAGCGAAGCCGCTTCATGCTTGTGACGACGCACCGGCCGGCATTCGATACGGACATGCTCGATTCAAGCCGAACCAGCCTGACAGCTTTGCGGCTAGCCCCTCTACCTGCCAGTGAAGGCCGACAACTGCTCACCGCTTTTTTTGGCCCCAGCCGGCGTGGGTTGCCTGCCGATCTGTGCAACCGGATTCTCGAGCGTGCAAGTGGCAATCCTTTGTTTATTGAGGAGATCCTGCGCGGACTTATTGAAGTCGGTGCCGTACAACGTGATGGCCCGCGTTGGCGAATTGCGGCAAAAGAAGCAACCGTTGAAATTCCTGTGAGCATACAGGCCATGTTGCTTGCACGGATGGACAGATTACCGCCAGAGGCACGCAGATTAGCCCAGGAGGCTGCCGTTATCGGTCCTCACTTCGATGCAATCCTGCTGAAATCCATCGCGGGTGATCAGGCCAATGTGGAAGTCGGGCTGGATATTCTTTGTGACGCGGAGATCATTGAGGAAGTCACCAGCGCCGGCCCGGTGTCGTCACGGACGTACCGATTCACGCAGACGTTGCTTCATGATGTGATCTACCAAAATCTGCTGCTGCAACGGCGCACCGAGATGCACAGCCTGGTCGGTGTCACCTTGGAGCGATTGTACGGCAGCGATCCCGAACGTCTCGAAGATTTGATATTGCTGGGACACCATTTCAGCCAAACCCCAGCGAGGAAGAAAGGCGCACGTTATCTGACCACGGCGGGTGACAGGGCCCGCAAAACATATGCCAATGACGATGCGATCCGTCTCTATCGACAGGCGCTGGACGCTTTGTCGGATGCTGGCGATCAAGGGACGGAATGGCTTCTCCTGTGCGAACGAATTGCCGATCTTTGCGGACCCGCCGGAGAACGTGACACGGCCAACGCGTATTACCAGAAAGTACTGAAAGTCTTTCGAAGTGCAGGTCACCCCGAGGCTTCAGCAAGGATACTGCGCAAGCTTGGGCGCCTGCTTTGGGACTCAGGCAAACGTGACGAGGCCGAGATACGCTACACTGAAGCAGCCACACTGCTTGAGGGCATCGACTCGCCGATCGAGCGCGCGCACCTTTTGCAGGAACGCGGCCACCTTGCGTTTCGTACGGGCGACCATGCTGGTGCCGTGAGGTGGGCAGACGAAGCATTGCGCTGCGCAAAGTCACTGGTGTCTGATGCTGACGCAGAAGCCGAGATCGAGGCCACCCGAGCCATTGCTGAGGCACTCAATACCAAGGGCGTAGCCTTGGCGCGGCTCGGGCGAAACCGGGAGGCGGTCTGCGAGGTAGAGCAAAGCGTTAAAGTCGCGGAAGATGCGGCGCTTCTTAGTGTTGCCTGTCGCGGCTATACCAACCTTGGCGTGCTCTACACCGTAGTCAATCCGCAATTGGCAATCGAGACATGCCGGCGGGGGCTTGAAATGGCGTGCCGCATCGGCGACCTCGGGTTTCAGGCGCAGCTCCTCGCCAACCTTGCGGTTGCTTGCTGCACGTTCACGGATCGCTGTGCGAATGAGGGGGTGCCAGCTGCCAAAAGATCCATCGAGATCGATCGTGCATTGGATCAACGTGATCATCTCCCCGTACCGTTGACGGTGCTCGGGCAGATCTATCAATGCCATGGCCAGCCGGAACTGGCGCGCCATTGCTACAACGAAGCGCTTGAGGTTGCAGGCAAAACCGGCGAACCACAATTGCTGTTTCCGTGCTATGATGGTTTGGCGACGCTCAATCTCGACCTCGATGATATGGCCGAGGCGGAACGGTACTTTGCTCTGGCGCAAGAAATCTGCGCCAGGCACGGACTCGATCCCGAAGCGCTTGTCGTATTGCCGTTTCTTGATTAGCCAAGAGGAGGATGACATATGTCGGAGCCTCATATCAAAGGACCGCTACAGCCGGGTGACCGGGCGCCCAATGTCGTGCTTGATGCGATCACGCGCCAGGGCAAAGTGGCGATCGACGACTTTCGCGGCCACAAACCGGTATTAGTCGGCCTGTTCCGTGGTTTGCATTGCGCGTTCTGCAGGCGCCAAATCGCTGCCATGTCGCAACTTGAAGGCGCATTGCGCGAGAAGGGTATTGATAGCCTGACGGTGGTGAATACGCCGATTGAGCGTGCCCGCTTATATTTCCGTTACCACCCGTTGCCCAATCTGTTGGCAGCGTCCGATCCCGAGCGGGTCTCACACCGCGCGTTTGGCCTTCCCAACATTGAGTTCACCGAAACTGAAACAAACTGGCCCTACAAGCTCAGCAAGGATGCGGTGATGTCAATGCGGGTCGATCTGCCGGGAGAATTACCTGAACCGATGGACCCCATTGCAGCCGGAACCTATCTCGCCGAGGCAGATGGCTATGAAGTCACCGAAGCCGACGAGCAGATGATTGCAACCGGTGAGGGTCAGCTGGTCGGTCAGTTCCTGCTGGACCGGGACGGCGTTGTGCGCTGGAGCTTTACCGAAGTTCCCGAAGGAGGCCGCTATATGTTCGGCGTACCGACGCCACAGGAATTGATGTCTGCCGCATCACAGGTGGCAGGGTAATGCACTAATTTGCGCCTCAAAGCACACTGTAAAATATTCATTGGGGAATGGAGTAAAAATTAGAAGCAATTAAGGAGGAGAGAATGCCTGACGTCAAATGGACACTGGTAGGTCGTGAATTCGTGCATTGCAATTGTGCATATGGCTGCCCTTGCCAGTTCAACGCTTTGCCCACCAAGGGAAATTGCTGCGCCATAGCCGCAATTGCGATTGAAGAAGGTCATCATGGCACCACTAAACTTGATGGATTAAATTGCAGCATGATCGTGGCGTGGCCGGGGGCCATCCATGAAGGGAAGGGGCAGGCTGTACCAATCATCGATGAACGCGCCTCGCCCGAGCAACGCGAAGCGCTGTTGCGCATCTTGAGTGGACTGGATACCGAACCGGGTGCAACTTTCTTTCAAGTGTTTTCGACAACATTCGAGAAAGTCCACGATCCGGTTTTCGCAAAGGTCGATTTCGACGTCGACATACATCGCCGGACGGCGCGGTTGAACGTTCCGGGATGGATCGAGGCGCATGGGGAACCTATCCTCAATCCTGTTACCGGCGAGACGCACCGCGCACGTATCAACCTGCCAAATGGTTTTGAATACGACGTGTGTGAAGTGGGGCGCGGATGGGCTGAGACGCGGGGCCCGCTGAAGCTGTCCATTCCGGACTCGCATGCACAGTTTGCCAGATTGCATATTACTGAAAGTGGCGTTGTACACTAAATGCCATGACCGATACCTCACTCGAAGCGGTGCTCCGGCAGGATAAGCTCATCATCGCAGCTTGCATGACTGCACTGACGGTCATGGCATGGTGTTACGTCCTGTGGCTTGCGCGCTCCATGAATATCGGCGACATGGCGATGTCAGGTATGGAAATGGGCGCTGGCTCACATGATATGGTGATGGCACCCGAGCCGCGTTCGTGGACCATGACCGAGTTCGCCGTCATGTTTTCGATGTGGGTCATCATGATGATCGGTATGATGACACCGTCTGCATCGCCGATGATCCTGCTTTACGCGCGAGTTGGCCGGCAGAGTGCGTTACAGGGCAAGCCGTTGGCCGCAACCGGTTTCTTCCTTGGTGGCTATCTGCTCGCCTGGGCTTCTTTCTCCTTGGTGGCAACTCTTGCTCAATGGGCCTTGGAGAATATGCTGCTGCTCACGCCCGCAATGACGAGCGCGAGCAAATTTTTTAGCGGAATTTTGCTTATCGCTGTCGGGCTGTTTCAATGGACGCCGCTTAAGGATGTTTGCCTTAAGCAATGCCAGGCGCCGATCGTGTTCATTCAGCGGCACGGCGGGTTCCGGCGTCACCCGCTTGGCTCGCTTGGCCTTGGATTTCGCCACGGCCTCTACTGCGTGGGGTGTTGTTGGGCTCTGATGGGTTTGCTCTTCGTCGGCGGAATAATGAATATCCTGTGGATTGCTGCCATCGCGATCTTCATCCTCACGGAAAAACTGGTTGCGAACGGCCACCGTGTCTCCCGCTTGTTTGGCCTTGGACTATGCGCAGCAGGAGTGTGGGTAATAGGTCGCGCGGTCTTCTGACTTGCCACAGATCGATAGCAAGTTGGGAGCACAAACTGCATTGCGTCGCTCCGCTGGGTACCAGACGCGCAAATTCTTTTTTGATTACCCATACACTTTGCCATTTACGGTTCCTACATACTGTGAAGAGGGACATGGCGACAAAGGGTGATCGTCATCTAATAAAGGACACAACTGCGTGTCTTGATTGCATCTATACAATAATACTGCAATCAGTGTCTTGCGCAGTACAGCGACTCACCCGACACTGTAAGCGTTCGGCATGCAATCCTTCTGAGCGGAGGGGCGGCCCCTTCGGCTCAAATTCATTGAATTTGCATGCGGCTGGAGGTTGACATGACTACGCAAGCGTCTGACGTATTTAGTCTCTTCTCTGAAATCTACAGCAGCGAGAAGCAGGAAGAGATGAGCCTGCAGGAATATCTCCTCGCTTGCCGCAATGATCCGCGCATGTTTGCTACTGCTTCCGAACGGATGGTGGACGCGATCGGTGAGCCGAAGCTCATCGATACCAGCACCGATGAACGTCTCGGCCGCATCTTTCTCAACCGGACAATCAAGATTTATCCCGCATTTGCCGATTTTTACGGCATGGAAGACACGATCGAGCGGATCGTGGGTTATTTCCGTTATGCGGCTCAGGGCCTGGAAGAGCGAAAGCAGATACTCTATCTGCTCGGCCCCGTTGGTGGTGGCAAGTCCTCACTGGCCGAGCGGCTGAAGCAGCTTATGGAACACAGGCCCATCTACACACTGAAGGCCGGTAATCAGATCAGCCCGATATTTGAATCGCCGCTCGGGCTTTTCCACCCAGAGCGCATGTCAGGGCTTCTCGAAGAGAAATACGGGATTGCGCGCCGCCGTCTCAATGGTTTGATCTCGCCGTGGGCCTCCAAACGGCTTGATGAATTCGCCGGTGACATTTCGAAATTCAGTGTGGTGAAGCTTACGCCGTCCCGCTTGCGCCAGATCGGCATCGCCAAGACGGAACCCGGTGATGAAAACAACCAGGACGTCTCTTCGCTTGTCGGCAAAGTCGATATCCGGCAGCTCGAAAACTTCAGTCAGGCCGATCCTGACGCCTATTCGTTCAGTGGCGGCTTGAATCGTACAACGCAAGGCATGCTCGAGTTTGTCGAGATGTTCAAGGCGCCGATCAAAGTGCTCCATCCGCTTCTGACGGCCACCCAGGAAGGCAATTACAACGGAACCGAGAACTTCGGTGCATTCCCCTTCCAGGGAATTATTCTGGCCCACTCCAACGAATCGGAGTGGCTGCAGTTCAAGAACAACAAGAACAATGAGGCGTTCCTCGATCGCATGTCGGTCGTCAAGGTTCCCTATTGTCTGCGGGTCACGGAAGAAAAGCAGATTTATGAGAAGCTGTTGCGTGAAAGCGAATTGCTCAACAATCCTTGCGCACCGGAAGTGCTGGAAATTCTGAGCCGCTTCACCGTATCGACGCGTCTGGCAGAACATGAGAATTCGCCGCTCTACACCAAAATGCGCGTCTACGACGGCGAAAACCTGCGCGAGTCCGACCCCAAAGCGAAATCGGTGCAGGAATATCGCGATGCCGCCGGTGTGGATGAGGGCATGAATGGCATCAGCACCCGCTTTGCTTTCAAGGTTTTGTCGGAAACGTTCAACTACGACACCAAGCAGGTGGCAGCCGACCCCGTGCATCTGATGTATGTGCTGGAACAGTCCGTCAAGCGCGAGCAGTTCCCGCAGGAGGTCGAGGCGAACTATCTCGACTTCATCAAATCAGAACTTGCCACACGTTACGCCGAATTTATCGGCCACGAAATTCAGAAGGCCTACCTGGAATCCTATAGTGAATACGGACAAAATCTCTTTGATCGCTACATCGCTTATGCTGATGCCTGGATCGAGGATCAGGACTACAAGGACCCCGATACCGGTCAGATACTCAACCGTGGCATCCTCGACAGTGAATTGTCGCAGATCGAAAAGCCGGCCGGAATTGCCAATCCCAAGGATTTCCGCAATGAGGTCGTGAAGTTCACCTTGCGGGCGAAGGCCAAGAACAATGGCCGCAACCCCTCGTGGACGAGCTACGAAAAGCTGCGTGAGGTCATCGAGAAACGCATGTTCGGCCAAGTCGAAGATTTGTTGCCCGTAATCAGCTTTGGCTCGAAAAAGGATGGCGCCACCGAGAAGCAGCACACAGAATTCGTCCAGCGCATGGTAGAACGCGGATATACAGAGAGGCAGGTTCGTCGATTGGTCGATTGGTATATGCGGGTTAACAAGGCCGGCTGATCGCCGAAGAGAGGTGCGTGCATGCCGAGCTTCATCGATCGCCGCCTGAATCCCAAGGACAAAAGCCTGAGCAACCGCCAGCGCTTTCTGCGCCGTGCGCGCGTGGAGCTCAAACGTGCCGTCCACGAACAAATAAAGTCGGGGAAGATCGTGGATGTCGATGCCGGCCACTCCGTACCTTTTCCCGTAGATGGCACCAGCGAGCCCAGCTTCCAACCAGATCGGAGCAGCGGGCGGCGGGAACACGTCTTGCCGGGCAACCGGGAATTTATCTCCGGCGACCGCCTCCCCAAGCCTGGCCAAGGGGGCGGGACCGGTGCCGGCAAGGGGGCAGCGTCCGAAGGCGAGATGGAGGACGATTTCCGGTTTGTTTTGTCACGCGAAGAGGTTCTTGATCTGTTTTTTGAAGATCTCGAGCTCCCGGACATGGTCAAGTCAAGCTTAAAGGAAGCGGTTGCGTTCAAGCCACGCCGGGCCGGCTTCACGATCGCCGGATCGCCGACCAATATCAATGTTGGGCGGACCATGCGCAACAGTTTCGGGCGTCGCATTGCTCTTCAGCGTCCGAAACAGGCACACGTGGACGCTCTGGCGGAGGAGATCGCAAAGCTGGAGGCAAGGGAACCGAAGCCGGGCACTGCTGCTTTCAATCATCTTGCGGAGTTGCGCGAGGAGCTGGCAATCCTGGAGCGCAGGCGCAAGGTCGTTGCCTATATTGATCCGGTTGATATTCGTTTCAATCGCTTCGAACCGCAGCCCCTGCCGAACGCAAATGCAGTAATGTTCTGCCTTATGGACGTTTCTGGTTCCATGGGCGAGCGCGAGAAGGATCTCGCCAAGCGCTTCTTTGTGTTGCTGCATCTCTTTCTCAAACGGCGCTACGACCGCATCGACATCGTCTTCATCCGTCACACCCATCAGGCTCATGAAGTCGATGAAGAGACGTTCTTTCGCAGCACACAGAGTGGCGGAACGGTCGTGTCAACCGCGCTCGAGGAAATGCAGCGTATCATATTCGACCGCTACCCCAGCCGGGACTGGAACATTTATGCAGCTCAGGCATCCGACGGCGATAACCTTGCGGGCGACTCCGAGCATTGTGTCAATCTGCTGAACAAGGAACTGATGAAGCTTTGCCAGTACTACGCTTATGTCGAGATTCTGGACGAACGTGAAAGTGCCATTTTCAGATCGACAGATAATGGCACCTCACTCTGGCGTTCCTATCGCCAGGTCGGAGAAAACTGGCGGAATTTCCAGATGACTCGAATTGCAAAGCCCGGGGATATCTATCCAGTCTTCCGTCAGCTTTTTGCCAAGCAATCAACTTCTGCGAAGAACGGCTGAGGGTCACAACCGATGAGCAAGGGTGCGGGTACGTCTGACCTTCTGTTCCATGGCTCCGACTGGAGCTTCGATACACTGTCCCGCACTTATGACGCAATCAAGGAGATAGCTCTCGGAGATCTTGGCCTCGATGTCTATCCAAACCAGCTCGAAATCATTTCATCCGAGCAAATGCTCGACGCCTATTCCTCCAACGGCATGCCGTTGATCTATCAGCACTGGTCCTTCGGCAAGCATTTCGTCTACGAGAATTACCTCTACCGCAAGGGACGGCGTGGACTGGCCTATGAAATCGTCATCAATTCCAATCCTTGTATTACCTATTTGATGGAAGAGAATACGATGGCGCTGCAAGCGCTTGTGACGGCGCACGCTTCCTTCGGACACAACCATTTTTTCAAGAACAATTATCTGTTCAAACAATGGACGGATGCCAGTGCAATCCTGAATTACATGGAGTTTGCCAAGGGTTATGTCGCACGTTGCGAAGAGCGGTACGGGTTTTCCGAGGTTGAATCGATCCTTGATGCAGCTCACACCCTGATGGATCAGGCCGTATTCCGTTACCGACGGCCGCCGCGCATTTCGTCCGCAAAGGAACAGGAACGCGTGCGCGAACGGTTGGAATATGAGGACCGCATTTTCAGTGACTTGTGGCGCACGCTGCCACAGTCCAAGCAAAGCGAAGATTCGACCGAGGCCGAGCTGGATGCGCTGGAGCGCAAGAAGTCTCTCAATCTTCCGGAAGAAAACCTGCTTTATTTCCTCGAGAAGACCAGCCTCATACTCGAACCGTGGCAACGTGAAATTCTTCGTATCGTCCGTATCGTCGCGCAATATTTCTACCCGCAGCGCCAAACCAAAGTGATGAATGAGGGCTGTGCCACGTTCGTCCATTACACGATCATGAACATGCTTTTCGACAAAGGCAGGATCAGCGAAGGCCATTTGCTGGAGATGCTGCACAGCCATTCCAATGTCGTCTTTCAACCGGGGTTCGACGATCCGCGCTATTCCGGCCTCAATCCCTACGCGCTGGGTTTTGCCATGATGCAGGATATTGAACGCATCTGTACGCAGCCTACGTCCGAGGATCGCGACTGGTTTCCCGAATTTGCCGGCAATGGCGATTGGCGCGGGACCTTGCTCGATGCATGGGCCAATCATCGTGATGAGTCATTCCTGCTGCAGTATTTAAGCCCGGCCCTGATACGCAAAATGCGCTTGTTCGCACTGGTCGACGATGCCAAGGAAAACCACTACCGCGTTGCCTCGATTCACAATGAGCGCGGCTATGAAAAAGTCCGCGGCACCCTTGCCCGGAGCTACGATCTCGGGATGAACCAGCCAAACATCCAGGTGGTTGACGTGGATCTTTTGGGTAATCGTCAATTGCGCCTGCAACACACGGTCCGAGACGGCATTATTCTCGGCGAGAACACACGCGATGCCACTCTGCGGCATGTCCGCCGCCTTTGGGGCTATGATGTGAGCCTTGTCGGCGTCGAGGCAAGTACGGGCAATGTCCTCTACGAAACCTCGACTGACAAGGTTGGATAGGCATTCGTTCTGCTCAAGCTTCGAGCGGGTATTCTTTGCGATCGTTTTCCGTGACATTGGCAAGATCAATCGCCTTTTGCAGCTTTGCTGCGTGACGGAACGAAGGTTCCAGTGTGCTGCCCTGCCCTACAGCCTCGGCAAATCGCTGGTAGTTGGTGGCAACCGGCTCCACCTCGATTTCTCTCCACGTCGCCGTTTCAATGTCATCCCCGAGGCACGCCAGCAATTTTGAGCCGTCATGGCGATGAACCACCTCGAACGATCCCTTATCACCGTAGACGCGCAGACGCAGTTCGTTGACATGGCCGGTGGCCCACCGGCTTGAATGGACAACGCCAAGCGCGCCATTGGTGAAGCTTACGGTCATGGTGAAACTGTCATTGGCGTCGAGTTCATAGTCACCGATGCGATTGCCTTCCGCTTTGTCGAAGGCCTTGAGACGGCAAAAGACCTCGTCAATTTCGGTGTCCGTGCCGTAGACCACGAAATCAAGAATGTGCACACCGACGTCGCCGAGCGTGCCGTTGGACCCATGTTTCTTAGACAGGCGCCATAACCACTGGCTTTCAGTGCGCCAGTCACCCCACTGCTTCGAGACAAGCCAGCTCTGCAGATAAGAAGCTTCAACATGCCTGATTTTGCCGACCTGACCACTCGTCACCAGTTTACGGGCAGCCTGCAATTGCGCGACATTGCGATAGGTGAGGTTCACCATACCGACCAGATTGGCGGCTTCCGCCCTATCTGCCATTTCGACGGCATCGTGGTAGTTTGTTGCCAGCGGTTTTTCGCAAAAGACATGCTTGCCGGCGATCAGACATTTCAACGTTGTCGCATGATGTGCGCTATCTGGCGTCACGTTGGCGACCGCATCGAAATCACCCCAGGTCAAGGCGTCCTCTAGAGAGGTGAATGCGCGCTCGATGCTGTACTTCTCTCGAAATGCTTCCGCCCGGCCGGGATCGACATCGACTGCCCCTGCAAGGGTCACACCCTCGACTTCGATGAAATTCCTCGCGTGCGAGTTGGCCATATGGCCGGTGCCCAAGATCAAAAGACGCATTGGTCCAGTCCTCGATTAATAGAGCCGCGCAACTCCCGAAGCGTGGCATTGATCTTTCAGGTTTTGATGGGCGGGGATCAAGCGCCAGCCGCATCAAAAGGCCGCCTAACGAAAGCCTTCCTCGCCCGCTTCGTGCAGGCTGCCGCCCCGTGCGGTGATTGGCTCAATTGCCTTCTCGACCGGCACGTTGGGCGCTGTGTTCAGCTCAGGATAGCGGTTGGCATTGTATGCCCAGTTCACGGCATTGCGCAGCACGAGCCCGACCGTCTGGTCATGGTAGGTCGGGTAGGTTTCATGGCCGGGACGGAAATAGAATACGTTGCCCGCGCCCTTGCGGTAAGTGAGGCCCGATCGAAACACCTCGCCGCCCTGAAACCACGATACGAAGATGGTCTCGAGCGGCTCCGGAACCGAGAACGGTTCGCCATACATTTCCTCGTTTTCGAGCTCGAAATATGCAGGCAAGTCCTTGGCAATGGGATGACCGGGATTGACCACCCACAGTCGTTCGCGTTCGCCCGCTTCACGCCAGTGCAGCGCACAGGGCGACCCCATCAGACGCTTGAAGATTTTTGAGAAGTGGCCAGAATGCAGGACGATCAGACCCATGCCTTCCCAAACGCGCTTTGCGACACGCTCGACGATTTCATCAGCGACATCGCCATGGGCGCGGTGACCCCACCAGATCAGGACATCCGTCTCTTCGAGTACCTTGTCGGTCAGGCCGTGCTCAGGTTCCTGCAGGGTCGTGGTCTTGACGGAAAGATTGCTGTCGGCCGCCAGAAGCTTGGCAATCTGATTGTGCATGCCTTCGGGATAGATTTCGGCGACGGTCTTGTTCATCTGCTCATGAACATTTTCGCCCCAGACGAGGGTTCGGATAGTCATTTTTTGTTCCTGTTCATTCCATGTGCCGTTGGGAGGATTTCAAGGGCAACGAATTACCGGCTCATTCGTTGCCTAATTCTTCTAATGTGCCGCCGCCGGCCTGCCGGATTGGTCGAAGCGATGGACATTGTCGTTGATTGGCGAAATGTAGAGCCGTTCGCCAGGCTGTTGACGTGCCGTGCCGTCCTGCCTGACGACAAGCGGGTCTTTCGCGCCGATATCGATGTAGAGATATGTCTCGGAACCCAGGTTTTCAGACAGGATCAGCTTGCCGTCCCAAGCGCCATCCTTTTCCTTGATTTGAAGATGTTCCGGCCGCACGCCCAGGGTATGCGCTTTGTAGGTGTGGGCATGCTTTTCAGTCAGAAAGTTCATTTTTGGCGAGCCGATGAAACCTGCAACAAAGATCGATTGCGGCTTTTCGTAAAGCTCCAGCGGAGTCCCGACCTGCTCCACAATACCATCGCGCAACACACAGATGCGGTCCGCCAGCGTCATGGCTTCCACCTGATCGTGTGTCACATAAATCATTGTCGTTTCGTGCATTTTCGCGTGCAGTTTAGCTATCTCGAGGCGAGTCTGTACGCGTAGTGCGGCATCAAGGTTGGACAGAGGTTCATCGAAAAGAAACACTTTCGGATCGCGAACGATAGCCCGGCCAATGGCAACACGCTGGCGCTGACCACCGGAAAGCTGTTTCGGCAGACGATCGAGATAGGTTGTGATCTGCAGCATTTCCGCAGCTTCATGCACGCGCCGCTTGATCTCGCCGGCTTCGCCTTTGGCGAGTTTCAGACCGAAAGCCATGTTGTCGAAAACAGTCATGTGCGGATAGAGCGCATAGGACTGGAACACCATGGCGATACCACGCTGAGAGGGCGTCAGGCTATTGACCACCTTGTCGTCGAAGGCGAGCGTGCCGGAGGTAATGTCCTCAAGCCCGGCGATCAGGCGCAGCAGCGTGGATTTTCCGCAGCCGGAAGGGCCAACGAAAACCATGAACTCGCTTGGACTGATTTCAAGGTCGACACCCTTGATTACATCGAAGGTGCCAAAGGATTTGTGGACATTGTTGAGATGAATTGCCGTCATTTGTAAGCTCCTTAGCCTTTGACACCGCCAGCGGTGAGGCCAGAGATGATCTTGCGTTGGAAAATCAGGACGAGAACAACGAGCGGTACCGTGACAATGACGGACGCAGCCATGATGGTGCCCCATGGAATTTCATGCGAGCTTGCCCCCGACAGCAGCGCGATGGTGACGGGCACGGTCCGCGTTTCGGTCGAGGAGGTAAAGGTAAGTGCGAAGAGGAACTCGTTCCACGCTGCGATAAACGCAAGCAGCCCGGTCGTCACCATGGCCGGCCACATCAACGGCAAGAAGACCTTGGTGATTATGACCCAGGGCGTTGCCCCGTCCACGATCGCCGCCTCTTCAATTTCGACGGGCAAATCCCGCATGAAGGTTGTCAGCACCCACACGGTAAAGGGAAGCGTAAATATCGTATAGGAGAAGACGAGGCTCCAGAGTGTATTGTAGAGGCCGAGAAAGCGGACCACCTCAAACAATCCTGCCAGCACCGCAATCTGCGGAAACATCGAAACGGACAGGATTGTCAGCAGCAGCATGGAACGGCCACGAAACCGCACACGTGCGAGCGCGAAGGATGCTGTCACTGCTATCAGCAATGCCAGCAAGACGACCAGGGTCGACACAATAACCGAATTGAGCAGATTGCGTGTAAAGCTGCCAGCATTGATAACCGAAACGTAGTTATCCAGCGAGAACGAGGTTGGCCAATATTCAACGGTAAACAGCGCGCTGCCGGATTTGAAGCTGGTGATGATCGCGTAGTAGAACGGAAACACCGCCAGAATGACAATCAGAACAACCAATGCATAAAAGGCAGTATTTTTGGTGAGGTTCCAGATCATCAGCGGTCTCCTCCATCCATCCGCACGCGCCCAAGCCAGATCGCGGCAACAGTCATCATCGCAATGACAAGGAACAGCAGCGTCGATTGCGCCGACCCGTAGGCGAATTTGTCGAATTCGATCAGATTCTCCCGCGCCAGTACCGACATGGTCTTTGTCTGGGAGCTGTTCGGCGTCAGGACGTAGATCAGATCGAAAATGCGCATTGCATCAAGCAGGCGGAAGATGATTGCAACCATTAGAGCTGGCTTGATCAGCGGCAGTGTGATGCGGAAGAATTGCCGGATCGGATGAACGCCATCAATGTGCGCTGCCTCATAGATGTCTTTCGGAACCATCTGCAGACCAGCAAGGATCAGAAGCGCCATGAAGGGCGTGGTTTTCCAGACGTCGACGATCAACACGGCTGTCATCGCCGTATCGGCGCTGGCTGTCCATGCGATGGGTTGACTGATAAGGCCCAAACGCATGAAAAGATCATTGAGGATGCCGAACTGATCATTGAGCATCCACCCCCACAGCCGGGCAGAAACGATCGTCGGTATCGCCCAAGGAATCAGGATTGCCGCACGGACGATGCCCCTGCCCTTGAACTCTGCATTCAGGACGAGGGCTACGATCATGCCGAAGAAGGCTTCAAGTGCCACGGAGATAATGCTGAAACGGACGGTATTCCAGACGGCATTCCACCAGGTCGGATCGACCAGCAGACCCGAATAGATCGTACGGCCGCTTTTCAGCTGGATCCAGGACAGGTAATTCTTGAATCCCACCCATTTCGCGGCGCCCATATTGGTCAGCGAAGCATCGGTGAAGGAAAAATAGATGGTCCGGAGCAAGGGCCAGCCAGCAACAATGGCCAGGGCAAGGATCATCGGAAAGAGAAATAGCCGCGCTGAACGGGCGCGCTGGCGCAAAAGCTCTGAACGTGCGCTGGAAGGCGTCATGGTCGTTTCCTGCCCGTAATCATGTTTCCGGATTGGTCGAGATGCGGTCAGGCAGGCGGTGCGAATGGTGTCCGGGAGGTTCTGAACACCATCCGCACCGTGCCCTTCGCTGGCAGGGGCCTACCAGCTACCTCCCTGAAGTTCCGTCAGCTTGGCTTCCAGAAGTTCAAGATTGTCGGCAGCGGTGCCATTGCCCGATAATGTATCGTGGACCGCACTCCAGAACATGTTGGACACTTCATTGTATTTTACCTTGGTCGGCGCGGACGGGCGGGGAACAGAACTCTCAAACACCGGCTTCCAGTTAGGAATCAGGGGTTGTGCCGCGGCAATATCCTTGTCGTCGTATAGCGCCTTGATCGTCGGCATGCTCGCCAGGGCGATCGCCCTCTCCTTCTGCTGTTCGGGTGAACCAAGAAACAGGGCCAGCTTTATAGCTTCTTCCGGAGCTTTCGAATATTTGGAAACGGCCAGATTCCAGCCGCCAAGCGTTGCGGCAGAGCTTTGGCCCTCTTTTCCGCTTGGCAAGGGAGCGACGTCAAACTTGCCCTTGATCGTGCTGTCATTGCTCCCGCCAAGCGCATATGCATAGGGCCAGTTGCGCATGAACACTGAGTTGCCGGTCTGCCAGATGCCGCGGGCTTCCTCTTCCGTGTAGGCAAGCACGCCCTTTGGCGAGATCGTATCGACCCAACCCTTGGCCCGGTCGATAGCAGTGGCTGCGTCGGGATTGTTGATCGAGATCGTGCCATCGGGCTCGACGATCTGACCGCCACCGGAAGATTTGACCCACTCCAGCGCATTGCATGTCAGGCCTTCATAGGCGTTGGCCTGAAACACATAGCCGTACATGCTCTTGTTGCCGGCCGTGCGTTCTGCATCCTGGATTTCCTTGGCGGTTGCCGCCATTTCATCCCAGGTTTTCGGTACGGGCTTCTTGTATTTCTCCAGCAGATCCTTGCGGTAATACAGCGCCGGCGCATCCGTAAACATTGGGAGCGCCACAAGCTTGCCACCCACCGTCTGGCTTTCAATGATCGACGGAATATGTTGGCCTATGACGTCCTTGGCGGCTTCTTTCAAATCAAGAAACTGGTCCGCCAATTGCGGTGCCCAGATCACATCCGTGCGGTAAACGTCGATATCGGTATTGCCCGCAGCGAGCCATAACCGGTACTGGCCGAAATTATCCGAGCTGTTCGCAGGCATGGCAACGATGGACACCTTGTTGCCCGTTTCCTTTTCAAAGCGATCAAGCTGCTTGCGCAGGAATTCCCGCCCATTGCCAGTATCGCCGGAGACGATAGAAAGGTTGGCTGCAAATGCCCCGGAAGCCAGCAAAGTGGTGGTCAAAAGGGTTACAACAAATGATTTTGCCTTCACGATTTCCTCCCAAAAATCCGACGGAATCAGACCCACCGCTGACGTAGTAAACGGCAATCCCCGCCCTCAAAACTCCTCCTCAAGCGCTTTGAATGCAGGCTCTGAATGTGAAATTCAAAGCGCTTTGGATGGAAAATGGCAAAGCGATTTTCAACTGTCAAGCCGCAAAATTATTTGCCTATAAAGAGCTGGCAGCTGACCAGCACGCAGCAGGTGATAATATTGTTTTGTTTCAATAGATTAGAAGGGTGCATCCGCAAGCGAGAATCTGCTCTGGGCCATTGTGGAAACGCAGCAGCCGACCCGCGCCATCACCTTGTTTCCGCAAATATTCCAAAGCGCTTTGAAATTATGCTATAGTTATGTTCAGCATTTGCAGTCATATGTCCTTGCTGGCCCCGTGGGGGTCGCTGAAACATGGGCCTCACATTCTAAAGTATCGGATATTGGATCGCTGGTTATGAAACTCAAGGAATTGGCTGAACAATTGGGCCTGTCGCAGACAACCGTCAGTCGCGCCCTGAATGGCTATCCTGAGGTCAACAGCGCGACACGGGAGCGTGTAAGCCAAGCCGCGCTCAAATTCGGTTACAGTGCCAACGCCAACGCCCGCCGCCTTGCCATCGGGCGGATTGGTGCGATCGGCATTCTCATGCCGAACGACCGGAGTGAACGCTTTGGTCCGCACACGAGCGAGTTCTTTTCCGGGTTGGCTGAACGGCTTTCGCAGGATGAAATGGACCTGCTGATGAGTCCCGTCATCAACAATGATGAAATTTCGGCATATAGGCGGCTCATTTCCAGCAAACGTGTGGATGCCATCATCGTCACAGGCCCCACGCTGATGGACGAGCGGGTTGCCATGCTGACCGAAGCCAAATTTCCTTTCGTCTTGCACGGGCGAACAAATATCGAGGCACCGCATGCATGGCTCGACATCGACAATGCCGGTGCCTTCCGTCAAGCTGCGTCCCACCTCCTTGATCTTGGTCACAGGCATATCGCCATGATCGATGGTCTGAAAGGACATACATTTTCTGAACATCGCGAGCTTGGCTATCGCGAGGCGCTTCTCGAGCGGGGCGTTCCAATTGACCCTCGTTTCATCGTGCATGAACGATTTTCTGACGAGACCGGGTTTCGTGAAGCGCAAAGGCTTTTGTCCTATGCACCGCATCCGACGGCCATCCTTGCCGGATCCATGATGACAGCGCTTGGTGTCTTCCGCGCCATCCGTTCAAAAGGCTATCAGCTTGGCAAGGAAGTCTCGATCATCGCCCATGACGACGTATTTCCTTATCTCAACGCCAGCAATATGGTGCCGTCCATGACGACAACACGCTCGTCGATACGTTCTGCGGGCACGCGCATTGCCGAGATGCTGGTCCGGATACTTGACGGTGAACCCGTCGAAAACCTTCATGAGGTCTGGCCGGTCGAATTGATCCTGCGGCAGTCGAGCGGACCACCCGTCATACCTGGCTGACCGTTCAGGCGATGCAAGGTGGAGGGTCAACACGAGCTTGACGGCGGTCATAACCGACTTATGGTGGCTCATTGATCGGCTGATCGCCCGGCCTCTGGGAGGAGTACGTGGGAACACTGCATAACGGCTTGCATGCCGACCATATCCAATCGGCGCTGACAGGGAGTGCTGCAGCGCAGTCTGCGCTCGTCGCCTCATGGCGGCGATCCATGCGGCTCTACGGTTTGAATCCCGGGGAGGGCACGCCGCCAAACGTCCTGACCGAACGCGAGTTGAATGAGGCGCGGGAGCGCCTCGGGTCCCTGATCCACACCGCACAGGCCAGTCTTGACCGGCTTTATTCAGCCGTTGGCGGAGCGGGTTGCTGTGTACTCCTGGCAGACAAGGATGGCGTTCCGGTGGACCGTCGCGGTTCCGCTTCTGACGATGAAACTTTCTACCGGATGGGGCTCTGGACCGGCGCCGTATGGAGTGAGGAAAGCGAAGGGACCAATGGGATCGGTACCGCACTTGCTGAACAGAGGGCGCTTACCATCCACCGCGAGCAGCATTTCCGCAGCAAGAATACCGCGCTGTCCTGTACGGTTGCGCCGATTTTCGATCATCGGGGCCGTCTGATGGCCGCAATTGACGTTTCCTCAGCCCGCCGCGACTTGACCGAGGATTTCGTCAAACTTATTGCCGTTGCCGTGGTTGATGCCGCGCGGCGGGTCGAGGCCGAGAACTTCCGGTTGGCATTTCCCAAGGCGCGAATTGTTTTGGCGCAAGACGCGCAAAACGCCCTAAGCGAACGTGCCATGCACGCACTGATTGCTGTGGATGAGGATGACCTTGTGATCGGCGCCTCGCGCTCGGCACGCCATATGCTTGGATTGACCGATGAATCGCTCAGCAAACCCGTGCCGGCTTCTGATGTTCTTGGTCAGCACGCCAATGCCGAGCGCGATTATGCCATCGCCGAGCGAGGCGCCATACAGCGCGCTTTAGCGCGCACTGGCGGAAACGTATCGGCTGCCGCGACCAATCTGGGGATCAGCCGCGCCACCCTGCATCGCAAACTGAAACGGCTTGGCCTCTCCTGATCAGGCATCTCGTCCAGCGATTGCTACTTCCAACTGTCGCAGAACTGCGACAGTTCACCGGCGATGTTGTCCTGGCTGGGCTGACACATGAGCCATAGAGCGCAATCCTTACCTTCGACACCGCAGGAGGTGGTGTTTTCAGCGCAGCCGGCTTGCAGGAGCAAGTTGCAATGCAAGGGAGGAAAATCCGTGAACAAGGTGGAATTCAACCGAACAATCAAGCCCAACTTCAAGAAGCGTTATGGCAATTTCATCGGCGGCGAATTCGTCGAGCCGAAAGCTGGGCGCTATTTCGAGAACACGTCGCCGGTAAATGGGCAGGTCCTTTGTGAAATCGCCAGGTCCGACGCTAGCGATGTCGAGGCGGCGCTGGATGCGGCGCATGCTGCGAAAGACGCTTGGGGCCGCACAAGCCCTGCCGGGCGCAGCGTCATTCTCAACAGGATCGCGCAAGTGATGGAAGACAATCTCGACGTGCTTGCCCAGGCCGAAACCTGGGACAATGGCAAACCGATACGCGAGACAACTGCCGCAGATCTGCCGCTGGCCATCGATCATTTTCGCTATTTCGCTGGCGTGATCCGCGCCCAGGAAGGTGGAATCTCCGAGATCGACCATGACACGGTCGCTTATCATTTTCACGAGCCGCTTGGCGTTGTCGGCCAGATCATTCCGTGGAATTTCCCGATCCTGATGGCCGTTTGGAAACTGGCGCCGGCGCTGGCTGCCGGCAACTGCGTCGTCTTGAAACCAGCGGAACAGACACCTGCATCGATTCTGGTACTGGCCGAACTGATCGCAGATATCCTGCCGCCGGGTGTGCTCAACATTGTCAACGGTTTCGGGCTGGAGGCAGGCAAGCCACTGGCATCGAGCCCGCGCATTGCCAAGATTGCCTTCACAGGCGAGACGACGACCGGCCGCCTCATCATGCAATATGCCAGCCAAAACCTCATACCGGTAACGCTCGAACTCGGTGGCAAATCGCCCAATATCTTCTTCAAGGACGTGACCGCCGAAGATGACGACTTTTTCGACAAGGCGATCGAAGGCTTTGTTATGTTTGCGTTAAATCAGGGCGAGGTATGTACGTGCCCAAGCCGCGCCCTCATCCATGAAGCCATTTACGACAGGTTCATGGAGCGTGCACTGAAACGGGTTGAGGCGATCGTGCAAGGCGATCCGCTGGATCCGGCAACGATGATCGGTGCGCAGGCATCAAGCGAGCAGCTGGAGAAGATCCTCTCCTATATCGACATTGGCAAACAGGAGGGTGCCGAGGTGCTGACCGGCGGTGTGCGCAATGTTCTTGCCGGCGATCTGGCGGGCGGCTTCTATGTCCAGCCGACAGTATTCAAGGGCCACAATCGCATGCGGATTTTCCAGGAGGAGATTTTCGGACCAGTCGTTTCGGTGACGACCTTCAAGGATAATGACGAGGCGCTATCGATAGCCAACGACACGCTATATGGCTTGGGCGCTGGGATCTGGAGCCGTGACGCCAATACCTGCTACCGCTTCGGCCGCGCAATTCAGGCCGGGCGCGTCTGGACCAATTGCTATCATGCCTACCCGGCGCATGCTGCGTTCGGCGGCTACAAGCAATCCGGTATCGGCCGGGAGAACCATTTGAAAATGCTGGATCATTACCAGCAGACCAAGAATATGCTCGTCAGCTACAGCCCCAGGAAACTCGGCTTCTTCTAAGACGTCTTGATCGTAGCGAACCATCGATAGCGGCACAGCGCTATCGATGGATTCTCCAGGGAGAGCATCATGGAAGACAAAGTCAGTGCCACACCGGCAGCCCTTGAGCTGATCGCAACCTTGCAGTCGGAATATGGTCCCATCCTGTTCCACCAATCCGGGGGCTGCTGCGATGGGTCTTCCCCGATGTGTTACGCCCAAGGGGATTTCATCATTGGAGATCAGGATGTTTGCCTGGGTGAAATCGGCGGCGCACCAGTATATATGAGCGCATCCCAACATGAGGTCTGGAAGCACACCGATCTCATCATCGATGTCGTCCCGGGACGAGGCGGCATGTTCTCGCTCGATAACGGAAGGGAAGTGAGGTTTTTGACGCGATCCACAATCTGCGTGCGATAGGCCCTGGATACTACCGCCCACATCTGAAATGCGTGCGTAGGTTGAAAAACTCTGGTCAAATTCGCTCGGTTTTGGGCCAAATCCCCCGATATTCGAGCCAAAAATCGCGCCAGTTCTGATTAAATGCCCCAGACCACGGCACCGCCGGTCAACCCGGCACCGGCTGCGGTCAGCAGCAATTTTTCCCCCGCAACAAACGGTCGTGCATCATGGGCCAGCGACAGTGAGAGCGGAATGGTTGCAGCCGAGGAGTTGCCGTATTCAGCGATGGTGCGAATGATCCTTCCGGGCTCAATCCCCACGTGCTCGCCAACAACGTCGAAGATGCGGGCATTGGCCTGATGCGGCACAAACCTCGACACGTCTGCCGGCTGAAGCTCCGCGCTTGCCAGCGCCCGTCTGGCGCAAAGGGTCATCATGTGCACGGCCTGGGCAAACATCTCCCGGCCATCACGCATGGTCATCAGGCATTCCTCCGCCGCCATGCCCGCAGCAAATGGTTGTTTGGAACCTCCTGCCGGAATCGAAATCAGGTCGTAGCGGCTTCCATCGGCCGCGAGATCCACGCCGAGGAGTCCCTGTTCCGTATTGTCTGCCGGGACCAGAACGACGGCGCCCGCCGCATCGGCAAAAAGCACGGCGCTGGCACGTTCTGCGGGATTGATGCGCCGGCTCAGAATATTGGCAGCCACCACGAGAACAGGCCGTCCCTGACTGCGGACGAAACCGTCGGCAAGCGTCAGGGCATAGATAAATCCTGAACAGGCACCGGCGAGATCAATGGCGCCAGAATTTGCCAGGCCAAGACGATGGGCGAGCAACGGAGCCGAGGGCGGCAGCAGATGATCCGGCGTCGACGTGGCGAGGATAGTCAAGGCGATTTCGCCGTGGTCGATATCGCCATCCTCAAGCGCCGCAGCACCGGCCTTGGCTGCAAGGTCGGTAAGCAGTTCTCCGTCCAGGGCCCAACGCCGCGATCGGATGCCTGTCCGGCGCTCGATCCAGCCCGGTTCGAGACCGAGCTCGCCCTCGATCTGCGCATTGCCGATACGGCGCTGCGGCGCATAATGGCCGAACCCGGCGATACGGCTTGCCGCCACCCGGCTCATTGATCGCCTGCAAACAAATTCGCTGCCTCGTCGATCGCGTCATAGGCCCGGTCGAGATCTTCCGCCGTCACGCAATAGGGCGTCATCAGATAGATCACATTGCCAAGTGGCCGGATCAGCAGATTCCTTGCGCGAAAGAACGATCGGAGCTTCGGCCCCGCTTCGGAAAGATAACCGGCAGCCGGAACATTCACGTCAAGCGCGACGATCGTTCCTGTTTGACGCACATTGGCAAAGCGGCGATCCGTCCTGAAGCGTTCCAGCCGTGTCCGGTGCATGGCTTCAAGCGAATGGATGCGGGTCCCCACCGGCTCCGTCTTCCACACGGCAAGATTGGCCAGCCCTGCGGCGCAGGCGATCGGATTGGCGGTATAGGAGCTTGAATGAAAGAACGTGCGGCTCCGATCGCTAGACAGATGCGCATCAAAAATCCCGGCCGAACACAAAGTCGCCGCCAGCGGCAGCGATCCGCCGGTCAGCCCCTTGGAAGTGCACAGGATATCCGGAGCGAGGTTCGCCTGCTCGCAGGCGAACAGAGTGCCGGTGCGGCCCCAGCCGGTCATCACCTCGTCGGCGATCATCAGGCTGCCGTGCCTTGTTGCGATCGCCTTGAGCTCGGTCAGAAGCCACGCGGGATACATCCGCATACCTCCCGCCCCAAGGATCAATGGTTCAATCAGCAGGGCCGCAACCTGCCCGCTCCGGCAGAACCTTTCGAACGCATCGAGCGTGTCCTGCTCATGTCCCGGTACGGGAAAAGGCAGACGATCGACACCATAAAGCATCGGCTCATAGGCGGCGTTGAAGACCCCCCGTTCGCCAGCCGACATCGTACCGATCGTGTCGCCGTGGTAGCCATGCTCCATGACGACGATGCGGGAACGCGGCGCACCGGAATTGTGGAAGAAACCGAGGGCCATCTTCAGCGCTACCTCGACACAGGTCGACCCGCTGTCGGAGTAGAATACATGGTCCAGACCGGCCGGAGCGATGGCGACCAGCCCTCTCGCCAGTTCCTCGGCCGGTTCGTGGGTATATTCGGCAAAGATGATCTGGTCATAGAGCCCGGACGCACGGCGGATCGCATCCATGATCAAGGGATGCCGATGGCCATGCGTGATCACCCACCAGGAGGAAATCGCGTCGAGGATTGCGTGCCCTTGTTCATCGAGGAGATAGGCGCCTTCCGTCCTTACAATGCGCCTCATGGCCGGTTCCAGCGCATGCTGGGTAAAGGGGTGCCAGACGGGCGATCGGGTCATTGCGACGCTTTCTGAAAACAGGAGATATCGAAATGGTCGTGGAAGGCCCGGGCGAGGGTGCCGGGCGTCAGCGGGTCAAGCAACGGCAGACGGCCGAGACAATTCACCTGCCCCAGTTCCGCGATGATGCCTTGCGTGTCCGCTTGTTCATCCCCGATGAAAACGACACCGAAAACCGGAATGGAACGGCAGCGCAAGGCCTCGAGTGACAGCAGCGTATGATTGATGGTTCCAAGTCCGGTACGGGCGCAGAGGATGACCGGTATCTGCCAGCGGGCAAAGACATCGGCAAACACCTGACGTTCGGTCAAGGGGACCAGCACACCGCCCGCCCCCTCGATAATGAGCGGAGACTGCGTCGGCGGCGGAGACAGCGCTTCCGGAACGATGCGGACATCGTCGATTCTGGCAGCAAGATGCGGCGAAGCCGGCGTATGGAGCCGCCACGCCTCGCGGAATACGCGCGAGGATGGTATCCGGCCGAGACGCAACACCGTCTCACTGTCCGTTTCGCCTTCAAGCCCTGATTGGACGGGCTTCCAGTAGCATGCACCCAGCGCATCGGCCAATGCCGCCGAGAACACTGTCTTGCCGATATTGGTGTCTGTGCCCGTAATGACAAAACGGCGCGTCATGCTGCCGCCTCGACGGATATGGATGCGAGCGTATCGAACATGCGGATGATGGCGGGCCTGTCGACATTGAGGGTTATGGCAATTCTCAAGCGCGCCGTCCCTTCGGGAACCGTGGGAGGGCGAATCGCGCGGATATCGAAACCTTCCGCACGCATGCGTTCCGCAATGCGTATCGCGCGACCATTGTCGCCGATGATCACCGGCAGTATTTGCGATCCGCTGCCTTCGACACCAAGCACGGCAGTCAGTTGGGTATTGGCAAAGGTCCAGAGTTCCTCGAAATCCGCGCGGCGGCGCGGTTCGTCGACCAGGATCTTCAGGGCTTCGCGAACGCCTGCGGCCATCAGCGGCGAAGGAGCCGTGGAGTAGATGAAAGAGCGCGCGCGGTTTACGAGGTAATCGCAAATCAGGCTGCTGGCGCCAACAAGCGCACCGGAAACGCCAAGTGCTTTCCCGCACGTGTGGAGCAGGATGACATTGTCCCGGCTCTCGATGCCTGCAGCAAAGCCCCGGCCGCCGGAGCCGAAGACGCCGGTCGCATGCGCCTCGTCGATTACAAGGAAGCCGTCATGCCTTTGTGCCAGGCCAAGGAGCTCCGCCAGCGGCGCGCGGTCACCATCCATCGAATAGAGGCTCTCGACGGCGATCCAGGGGTGCCCCCTCCCCCCGTCTTTGCGCCACCTTGCGATCGCGTCCTCGAAATCAGCAACATCATTGTGCCGTGCGGCGACTGCCCCTGCCCGGCTGGCCGCGATGCCCTCATGCGCACTGGCGTGGATCAGAGCATCGTGTACGATGAGATCATCCCGCTGCGGCAGCGTTGAAAAAAGTGCGGCATTGGCGGTATAGCCACTGCCAAAATAGAGCGCCCGGCCGGTTCCGAAAAAAGCGGCTGCATCTGCCTCCAGGGCCTCATGTTCCGGGTGATTGCCCCGCAACAGACGCGACCCGCCCGAGCCAACGGCAACCCCGCGCTCCAAGGCCCCGGCAATTGCCGAATTGATACGCGGTGAGTTGGCAAGACCAAGATAGTCGTTCGATGTGAAATCGATACCACCCTGTGGTGCGAGCGCCCGCCGCCGCCCCTTCCGCTCCAGCCCGCTCAGCGTCTTTGCGTAGCGGGCAAGACGTTCGGTCGTCATTCAGCAGCACCCAGCGCCATCGGCTTCAGACCGAGACGGCGAAACAGCCCGGCGTCATGATCTTCGCCGGGGTTATCCGCGGTCAGCAGCGTGTCGCCGACAAAGATTGAATTTGCGCCAGCAAAGAAACACAGCGCCTGCATCTCGTCGCTCATCTCCGTGCGCCCCGCCGAGAGACGGACATGGGTTCTTGGCATGAGAATGCGAGCGAGCGCTATCGCACGGACAAACTCAAGTGGATCAACCGGCGTTGCATTCCCAAGCTTCGATCCGGGGATGGGTATCAGCATGTTGATCGGCACGCTTTCAGGAGGAACCGGCAGATTGGCGAGCGTCACCAGCATGGCGATATGATCATCGGTGGTTTCGCCCATGCCGAGGATGCCGCCCGCGCAAACCTTGATTCCCGCCTCCCGCACATTCGCGAGCGTCTCCAGGCGGTCCGCGAATGTACGTGTGCTGATAATTTCGCTGTAGAAGCGTTCCGACGTGTCGATGTTGTGATTGTAGTAATCAAGGCCGGCATTGCCGAGCCTTGCCGCCTGCGCCGGCGATAGCATGCCGAGCGTCATGCAGGTTTCCATTCCAAGCTCCCGGACGCCCTCGACCATGGCGACGATCGTCTCCATGTCGCGGTCTTTCGGGCTGCGCCAGGCGGCACCCATACAATAGCGTGTCGCACCGCCCTCCTTGGCCTTGCGGGCCTCGGCAAGGACGCACTCGACCTCCATCAATTTGGAAGCTTTAAGGCCGGTGGGATTGTGCGCGGATTGGCTGCAATACCCACAATCCTCCGGGCACCCCCCTGTCTTGATCGACAAAAGCCGGCTCAATTGCACGGCGTTGGGGTCAAAGCCTTCGCGGTGGACGCTGTGCGCCTGAAACAGCAGATCGTTGAAAGGCAAATTATAGATTTTTCTCGCATCCGACAAATTCCAACGCTCTTCTGCGCAAACGGACAGAGTTGAACCATCGTATTTCAACGTTGAAGCTTCTGGCATACGGGGATTTCCTCGGCTCTTCAGGGGGAATGCGACCAATTATAGATAGAATCCATAATTATCTATAACTTTACCTGCCGCGTTCGAAAACGCAACCGTGTTACCAACGGCTTTCCGAAACCAGCACAAGTTCTTTGGAAAACGGGCTGACGCCGACAGCGCCGGCCCTTACTTTCACCCGTGGGAAGAAAACGATTTCAGCATCCTGGCTCTTGCTTCGTGCTGGAAATTGCGCGAGGGCGGGTAGCGAATAATCCCGCACCTGGCCTTCTCACCCGCAGGCGGCCGTCAACCGACGATAGCAAAAGCGTCCCGTGTCGATCCTGTGGCGCTTTTGACAGGTTTTTGCCCGATCCATTGGACGTGGCGTTCGAGCACTACGACGGCATTGTCAATATTGCCCTGGCGCAGAAAACCCAGGATCGCGCGATGGTCGTGATCCGTGCGCACTTCCCAATCGGAACGCCAGGCCGAAAACAGGAAGCGCGCGCTGACCGAATGCAGATCATCGATCGCCGCAAGCAAACGCGGCATTGCACATGGAACAAGGATCAACCGGTGAAAGCGCCGGTTCGCGTCCTCCCAGGAGCGCACATCCCGCGAATTGTCCCCGGCAACAGTTGCTTCTTCGGCCTCATCCAGAATCGACGCCGTCAAATGCGGCGCCGCCTGTCTTAGTGCAAGTCCTTCGAGCTCCGCACGCATGAGCGCAACTTCCCGCACTTGCTTCAGGTCGAAGGAAGCGACGCGTACGCCGCGGCGCGGTTCGCTGACCGCCAGCCCTTGCGCTTCAAGCTTGCGGAACGCCTCGCGGACGGGCACATGGCTCGCTCCGAACTCCTCGGCGATGTGATCCTGGCGCAGTTTCGTCCCCGGTTCCAGTTGCCCGGTTACGATCCTGTCAGCAAGGATGCGGCTGATGCGGCTGGCGATTGTATCTTCATTCGTTGCGGTCATGTTTTATAGATATTTTGCTTCCGGGAGACTGTCGAGCCCGGCCCAATCTTTTCCGCATATAACGCCGGACGCTGCCTTCGGGCGCGATTTGGAGCGTACCGGCGATTTGAGCTTCCGCAAAATCCTTTGCAAAAATCGATTTCGATTCCCGAGGTAATGCGCTAGCTCTCGGAAGCTGCAGTGGATGATCGAAATTCAATCATCAAAAAGGAAACCCATGAATTTCAGACAACTCGAAGTTCTCCGGACCCTGCTCGTCACCGGCTCGACGACGGCAACGGCACGGGCGATGGGTCTCAGCCAGTCAGGTGTCAGCCGCCTGCTGCAGCAGCTTGAATCCGATTTGTCGCTGCAATTGTTCGCGCGGGACAAGGGCCGGCTCATCCCAACGCCGGAAGCGGAAAAACTGGCCTATGATGCCGATCTTGTCCTCGCCAGCATCGATCGTTTCAGCAACCTCGCACAGGACCTGCGCAGCGGGGCGGTCGGTCCGGAATCCGTGCGTATCGCCTTGCCTCACAGCCTTGCCGACCATCTGACGCCGGCACTGCTCGCCGACTTCGACAAGGCTTTTCCGCGGGTGCGCATCGAGACTTTTTTCGACACCTCCATGCGCATTACCCGCCTGGTGGAGCAGCGAACAGTCGATTTCGGCTTCCTGCGTTACGAGGGTCCGCAAAGCGCCGGGGTTGAACTGGACAAGATTGCGAGCGGACGCAAAGTCTGTGTCATTCCCAAATGGCACGCTCTGGCGGACCTCGCAACGATCACGCCAAAGGATTTGCGTGGCGTTCCCCTGATCCTTATCGGTCGCAACCGGCCAAACCGCATGAAACTGGATGAAGTTTTCCGGCGTGCGGGCGTACCGCAGAATGTGAAGATCGAAACGCACAGCAACAATTCAGCCTTTGCCTTTGCGGCACATGGTCTTGGTGTTGCGATCATCAGCAGCTTCTTTGCCAATCTCAGCAAGGACCCTGAAGTGGTCGTCCGGCCCTTTGACCCGCCCCTGACACAGGAGTTCGGTCTCGCCAAGGCTGCTGGTGTTCCGCTCTCCATTGCAGCGGATGCTTTGATCAAGCGTTTGAAACAAATGCTGATTTCCATGGAACACGATACCGCCTGACGGATAAGGGCAGGCGCGAGACGCGGCCCGTGGGATGCCACTCCCTGCGCCGCTTGTCAGAACCTACGCGCATACTCCTATGACGTTTACTCATAATATTGCGCGATCTTCTCACATATGCTCATAGATAGGGCTCAAACAGGCCAAGCGGCGGCGCTGCTCACGACAATGAGATGCGCCGTTCAAAAGAGCAGATTGGGAACCCGGTGTTAAAATTCATTCTCAGCAGAATGCTGATGGCCGTGCCGACAATCGTCATCGTGGCAATCACGGTTTTCACACTTATCCGGCTCATACCAGGTGATCCGGCAGCACTGATGCTCGGTGACCTGGCGGAGCCGCAGCAGGTCGCGGCGTTGCGCTCGTCATTGGGTCTCGATCAGAGTATCCCGGTCCAGTTCATGATCTGGGCCGGCAATCTGTTCTCAGGCGATTTCGGCAAGTCGATCGTCACGGGTGAGCCCGTCCTGCATCTCGTGCTGTCGCGGTTCGCAATCAGCGCCCAGATCGTCGTGCTTGCAGTTTTTATCGCCAGCCTTGTTGCCGTACCGGCCGGCGTCATTGCCGCCTGGAAGCAGAACAGCCTGACCGATCTTGCGCTTGTCGGTACCGCGACTGTGCTTCTCTCCATTCCAACCTTCTGGCTCGGCCTGCTGCTATTGCTGTTTTTCGGTTTGAAGCTCGGCTGGGTACCTGTCCTTGGCTATGTTTCGGTGACAACCGACTGGAAAGCCGGGCTCATCTACATGGCGCTGCCGGTCGCGACGCTGTTCATCCATGAAATGGGTGTGCTCATTCGCATGGCGCGCGCCTCCACGCTCGAAGTGCTGCGGCTCGACTATATCACCCATGCCCGCGCCAAGGGGCTTTCCGAACAGGCTGTGCTGTGGCGTCACGCCTTCAAGAACGCATTTGGTCCCACCTGGACGATGATCGGCCTGATCCTCGGCAATCTGCTCGGCGGCATCGCGGTCATCGAGACCGTGTTCTCGATCCCCGGCCTTGGCAGGCTTCTCGTCGACAGCATCTTTCAGCGGGACTACCCGGTTATTCAAGGCTGCCTGCTGCTTGTCGCCTTCGCCTATGTACTGGTCAATCTGATGGTCGACCTTCTGTATCCACTCTTCGATCCGCGAGTGACAGCAGAATGAACCGCTTCACATTCAACGGTGTCATCGGCGGCACCATCATCGCCCTGCTGTTCGTGGTCGCGGCCACCGGCCTGTTGTGGACGCCGTTCGACCCGATGACGCTGAGCTTCACAGCCAGGCTCGCGCCGCCAAGCGGGTTGCATCTGCTGGGAACCGACGAGTTCGGCCGTGACGTTTTGAGCCGTATCATGGTGGGCGCCAGGGCCAGCGTATGGATCGGCGTGGCCACGGTATGCTTTGCCGTTGTCGCCGGCACATTGATCGGCCTGCTCAGCGGCTATGCCCGAGGCTGGATCGACAGCGTCATCATGGCGTTCAACAATGCGCTGCTTGCCTTCCCCGGAATTCTCCTGGCGCTTGGTCTTCTCGCAGTTTTCGGTGCAAACCAGTATGGCATCATCTTCGCACTGGGCATCGCCTACACGCCCTCCATGGCACGCATCGTGCGTGGTGCCGTGCTGTCGCTGCGCGAAAAGGAATTCATCGAAGCGTCGAAAATCATGGGCAACAGCGAATTTTACACGATGTTCCGCCATGTCCTGCCCAACTGCCTCGCGCCGATCACCGTGCTTGGCACATCCATGTTCGGCTGGGCGATCCTGTCGGAAAGCGCCCTGAGTTTCCTTGGCCTTGGCGTACCACCTCCTGCGCCGACATGGGGCAATATGCTTGCCGCGGGCCGGCCGTTCATCGAGCAGGCTGCCTGGCTGGGCTTCTTTCCAGGCCTCTGCATTGCCTTGACCCTCCTCGGCATCAACCTGCTTGGCGATGCGCTGCGTGACAAGCTCGATCCCCGCATGAAAGGTCTGAAATGAGCGATCAAAAGCAGCAGCTCCTCAGCGTTCGCGATCTTTCGCTCAGCGTCGCCCATAGCGGAACCTCTGTCGTCAAGAACGTCAGCTTCGACGTCGCACCGGGTGAAATCGTCGGGATCGTCGGTGAATCCGGTTCGGGCAAGACGCTGGCGACGCGCGCCATCATTGCCCTCATTCCCCCCGGCATCCGTCATGCGGGCGGCTCCATATTCTACAAGGGAAAGGATGTCCTCAAGGCCAAGGATGGAGCGCTGCGTCAATTGCGCGGCGGCGAAATCGGTGTGGTCTTCCAGGAGCCGATGACATCGCTCAACCCATCGATGACAATTGGCCGGCAGCTCGAAGAAGGACTTGTCCTCCACAAGAAGCAGGGCCCCTCCGAGCGCCGGGAGAACATTCTTCGCATGTTGACCCGTGTCGGCCTCAAGGACCCTGCTGGTGCGCTGGCCGCCTATCCGCATGAGTTTTCGGGCGGCATGCGGCAGCGGATCATGCTGGCGTCGGTCATGCTTTTGAAGCCAGCCTTGCTGATCGCGGATGAACCAACCACCGCCCTTGACGCGGTAATCCAGCGCGATGTCATGGAGTTGATGGTGGAACTGACCCGTGCCGAAGGCACTGCGGTTCTGCTGATCAGTCACGACCTGCCCATGGTTGCCCGCTACACCAACCGCTTCGTCGTGATGGAACGCGGCGTTGTCGTCGAGCAGGGTACGACAGGGGAAATCCTCACCAGGCCCGCACATCCCTATACGCGCAAGCTCCTGTCTTCCCTGCCTTTCCGCGGCGATGTGCGTTGCATCGACAAGGTGAAGGCGCCGATGGTCTCGGCCCGGGATATCATCGTCGATTTTCCCGGACGCAAAAGCCTGTTCAAGAAGGGCTTGGCCAAGCGGGCATTGCATGGCGTCAGTGTCGATATCCACGTCGGCGAAGTGGTCGCTCTGGTTGGCGGCTCGGGTTCCGGCAAAACGACGCTTGGGCGCACAATCGCCGGGCTGGTGCAGGAAAGCAGCGGTGAAATTCTCTTCCAGGGCAAGAGCCGCAAGAGCGACTGGTTCGACTATCGCATGAACTGCCAGATGGTGTTCCAGGACCCCTATTCCTCGCTTGATCCGCGCATGACTATCTTCGCGCTCGTGGAGGAAGCCTTGCGGCTTGTTCCTGATCTTACCGCCACGGAAAAGAAGAAGCGCGCGCTCGATACACTCGAAGAAGTGGGGCTCGGCGGTAATTTTGCCGATCGCTATCCGCATCAGTTGTCCGGAGGCCAGCGCCAGCGTGTGGCAATCGCCCGTGCGATCGCCCGCCGGCCCAAATTCCTGATTGCCGACGAGCCGGTCTCCGCCCTCGACGTCACCGTGCGGGCGCAAGTGCTGGAGCTCTTTTCGAATCTGCAGAAGCGTTACGGTTTCTCCTGCCTGTTCATCAGCCATGATCTTGGCGTGGTCGAACAGGTCTCCGACCGCGTGATTGTCATGCAGGACGGCCGGATCGTTGAACAGGGTGATCGCGACACGATCTTCGACAATCCGAAGAACGCCTATACGCGCAAACTGCTCTCGGCGATTCCGGCGCTCGATCTCAACGGCAGCGGCGGCGTCGCGCTGAAATGGCGTCTCGACCCCCGAGACGACGAAATTCCGAACAACCAAACAAGAAGAGTGGAACCATGAAAAAAATACTTCTCGCAGGAACGATCGTCATGACGGCTCTCGGTATTGCCGAAGCGCGTGAGATCAATGTCGCGCAGAGCTCCGATATCCGCAGCAATGTGCCCGGCGTCAACCGTGACGGCAATACGGACTCCGTGATCTTTCATCTCGTCGAAGGTCTCGTGGGCTACACCGAAAACGGCGATGTCAAGCCGCTCCTCGCCGAGTCCGTAGCAGTCTCGGAAGACGGGCTCACTTACACATTCAAGCTGCGCGACAACGTCAAATTCCACAATGGCGCTGCACTGACCGCTGAAGATGTGGTCTGGAACTGGAACCGCTATATGGCGGAAGACACCAAATGGACCTGCCGTGCCGATTTTGACGGCAGCCGGGCGGTGAAGGTGACCGGTATTGAAGCAACCGATGTCCGCACGCTGACCATGAAGATCACTGCACCTTCCGCCGTTTTCCTGGGCCTCATGGCTCGTCCGGAATGCGGCTACACCGGCATCATCAGTCCGAAATCCATCGCGGCGGATGGCACCTTCATCGCCCCCATTGGCACCGGCCCCTTTAAATGGGGTGAGTGGAAACGCGGGGAGTACGTCCGCTTGATCAAGTTTGACGACTATGTGTCGCCGCCCAATGATGGCAAGCCCGACGGCATGGTGGGATCCAAGCGGCCACTGGTGGACGGCGTCAAGTTTTCCGCGATTCCGGATGCATCGACCGTCAAGGCCGGCCTCCAGTCCGGTGCGCTCGACGCTGCCGAAGTGTCGGCGGACCTGGTGGCCGAATTCAAGGACAATGCGGCCGTTCAGCTGATCATGCAGCGCAACAATGGCAAAAATCTTCTCTACATCCAGACCCGCGATCCGGTCCTGAGCAAGCCCGGCGTGCGCCGCGCCATGGCTGAGGCGCTCGACCTCGACCAGCTTGTCGCGGCAGTGTCGAACGGAACCGGCGCTGTGAATCCCTCGATGGTTTCAATGGACTCCATCTACTACTCGGACGTCCAGAAGAAAAAGATCACCACGGACCTGGAAAAGGCCAAGGCAGACCTGGCCGAATCCGGCTACAACGGCGAGCCGATCACGATCATCGCCAACAAGCGCGGCAATGTACCAAGCTATCCGGCCGCTGTGGTTGCCCAAGCAATGATGCAGCAGGTCGGCCTCAATGTGCAGATCGAGGTTCTCGATTACGCAACACAGGTGGATCGCCGCCGCAGCGGCAAGTACCAGGTGATATCCCAGTCGGTTACCCCTCGCCTCGACCCCGCGCTGATGTATAGCTTCTACGTCGGCAGCAAGGACAAGAATGCCTCGCTGATGTGGGACAATCCAAAGGCGATCGAACTGATGGAATCCGCCTACAAGGAAGCCGACCAGAGCAAGCGCCAGGCGATCTTCGACCAGTTCCACGAATTGATGCTCGAAGATGTGCCCGGCATCTTCCTGTACGACCTCATCGACATCTGGGGCGCATCGAAGAAGCTGCATGGCACGCCCGTGTGGCAATCGAATGTACGCGTTTGGGAAGTTTCTCTCGACAATTAACAGGCAAGCATTCCTCCCGGGCCGAGCAAGCGCGGGAGAACCATGCCCAAGAAGGAAAAAATGATGCATATCAAGCCATCCGTTGCAGCCATCGCTGCGGCCGTCGACCGGCTGCAGCCCGAATTTGCTGCGATGAGCGACGCGATCTGGGACTATGCGGAGCTGAGTTTTGCCGAGCACCAATCCGCGAAGACACAGATTTCAATGCTGGAACACCACGGCTTTGGTATTCAACGCAACGTGGCGGATATTGAGACTGCCTTTATCGGCGAGGCCGGCAGCGGCAAGCCGGTCATTGCCTTCCTGGGTGAATTCGACGCCCTGGCCGGCCTTAGCCAGCAAGCCGGGATCGCCCAGGAAGCACCGGTAACTCCAGGTGCAACCGGCCATGGCTGCGGGCACAATCTGCTCGGGACTGGTTCGATGCTGGCGGCCGTGGCGCTTGCTGGCCACCTCAAGGCCAACAATCTACCAGGCACCATACGCTACTACGGCTGCCCGGGCGAAGAAGGCGGATCAGGCAAGACATTTATGGCCCGCGCAGGCGCCTTCGACGACGTCGATACGGCTCTGACCTGGCATCCAGCGCCGTTCAATGGCGTGCGCTCAACCAATAATCTCGCGGTCCTTGAAATCTACTACCGCTTCAAGGGAATCGCCGCCCATGCCTCCAACGGCGCGCATCTCGGCCGCAGCGCGCTTGATGCACTTGAACTGATGAATGTTGGCGTCAATTTCCTGCGGGAGCACATGCCGCAGGATTGCCGTGTGCACTATGCAATCACCGATGCGGGAGGCAAGGCGGCAAATGTCGTGCAATCGCGTACGGAAGCGCTTTACCTGGTACGCGCGCCGGAAATGCCGACAGCGCTGGAACTCGCAAGCCGCGTCGATCGCATCGCCAAGGGCGCTGCAATGATGACCGATACGCAAGTTGAGATTGTCTTCGACCGCGCAGCCACCAACCTTCTGCCGAATATCGCACTCGAAAGCGCGATCCACGCCAATATGGTGCAACTTGGGCCCGTACCCTTCGATAAGGCGGATATCGCCTTCGCAAAGCAGATCCAGGATACGCTGACGCAGGAAGCCATCAAGAGCAGCGTGAAACTTTACCAGGTCAAATCCGACGTCTTCCTCAACAGCAAGGCGGATGGATCAACGCCGCTGCATCTGGGCCTGCGTGACTTCGAAGGTGAATCGCATTTCCGTGCCGGATCGACCGATGTCGGCGATGTGAGCTGGGTCACACCAACAGCGCAGTGCTGGGCGCCGGCATGGGCCATCGGCACTGCGCCGCACACATGGCAGGTGGTTGCGCAGGGTAAGAGCCCGGCGGCACACAAGGCCTTTGCCCACGCGGCAAAATCGCTGGCAGCCACAGGTCTCGATCTCATCCTCAATCCCGAACTTTTGGCAAGCGCCAAGGCCGAGTGGCTAGAGAAAACCGAAGGCCGGCCCTACCAGTGCCCCATTCCGCCACATGTCGGGCCCAAACTATGATGGCAATTCCTAGAGGGAAACGGTTGACGTTCGACCCGGCTGCAGCACATTGCGCATGTCGCGGCGGAAGTCGGATGGCGACATGCCGGCAATATTGCGAAATGACTTGTTGAAAGCGCTGAGCGAACCAAATCCGCTGTCCATGGCCACCTGCAGCACATTGACTTCATCTTTGAGCAGCATCGCCTGGGCATAGGAGAGGCGCAGCAGACTCACATAGCTGTTGAGTGTCATGCCGGTTGATTTCTTGAAAACGCTCATTGCATATTTGGGATGCAGATTGACCGATAGCGATATGTCTGCCGAATCAATCTCCTGCAAGAAGTTGGCCGCGATGAAATCGCACATGCGGGCAACCGCGCGCGACGATTGCTGGCTTGACTGATCGATGCAGGGCGTGTCCCTGCTTTCGGGGACCATGTGAAACGGCTCGAAACACACACGTTCGATGCGAAGCAGCAACTCGCTCACCGCATGCTCGACCTTGGCCGGATCACCGGAGCGGACGTAACGGAACCATCGGGCAAAATTTTCGGCGTCTGCCGCGTCGGTGGCCGAGGTCACCAATGTCTGTCCCTGCATCAGGCGGCTCGGCACCGTCTCCGGCAAACGCATGCGGAAGAAATGGACGAGCGGCAGATGCGCCCCGGCATAGATCGAATCGTCGGAAGAATCGTCCATCTGATGCGGCTGGCCGCCCCAGAACAGGCACATATCTCCAGCGTTCAGGCGAATCGCGTGGTCGTTCATGCGATAATGAACGGAGCCGCGGACGATATAATTGACTTCCACCTGGGCATGCCAATGCGGCATGGCCATCACCGGCGGGTGGTTATGAAACATCTGCAAGGCAGTTGGCATCCCCTCGACGCTGCTTGCACCCGGCTGGTAAATCGGCCGTTCACCCATCTTACTTTCCGCCCATTTCATGTTCCCTTTGTAGGAGACAGACGCTCCCTTGTGGTTAGTCTAGCCACGTTCGCAAAGAACGAGCAATTGAAAAGGGAGGATTTTCAATGCGCTTTATATCTCTTGGCGCGACAGCGCTCGCCGTAACACTGAGCCTGAGCTCCTTACCGGCATTTGCCCAATCGGGCGAACTGACCATCTGGAGCTGGAATGTCGCTGCTTCATCGCTGAAGTCGACGTTGGAAGGTTTCAACAAACAGTTTCCCGATATCAAGGTCAACGTAATCGATCTTGGCAATCACCAGGTTTTCGACAAGACGCTCGCGGCTTGCGCAGCGGGTGGGGATGGCCTGCCTGACATCGTCACCATCGAGAACTTCGAAGCTGAAATATTCTGGAATCGTTTCCCCGAATGCTTCGCCAATCTCAAGGATCTCGGATATACGCCCGAAATTCAGGCCAAATTTCCCGAATTCAAGCGTACCGAGCTGGAAGTCGGGGATGTTGCCTATGCGATGCCGTGGGATTCCGGCCCGGTCGCCGTTTTCTACCGCCGTGACTTCTATGAGAAAGCCGGCGTTGATTCGGCAACGATCAAGACCTGGGACGATTTCATTGCCGCGGGCAAGAAAATCGCTTCGGCCAATCCGGGTGTCGTCATGGCGCAAGCCGATTTCAATGGCGACAGTGAATGGTTCCGCATGATTTCCAACGAGCAGGGATGCGGATACTTCGCCACCGATGGCCAGTCGATCACCATCAACCAGCCCGCATGCGCTGCTGCGCTGGAAAAGATAAAACAGATGAAGGATGCCGGCACGCTGACGGCCGCCATCTGGGATGAGAAAATACAGTCCAATACGGCAGGAACCGTGGCAAGCCAGCTTTATGGCGGCTGGTACGAAGGCTCCATCCGCTCCAATTCGCCCAAGCTGGAAGGCAAATGGGGCGTCTATCTCATGCCAAGCCTCACCGCCGGCGGCCCGCATGCGGCCAATCTCGGCGGATCCTCGCTCGCCATCAGCAACGGCTCCCAGAACAAGGAAGCTGCCTGGACCTACCTGAACTATGCGCTTGGCACGAACGAGGGACAGATTGCCATGCTCAAGAGCTTCGGCCTGGTGCCGTCTTTGCTTGGCGCGGTCAAGGACCCGTTTGTTCTGGAGCCGCAGCCCTATTGGGGTGGACAAGCCGTATGGTCGGAAATCCTCGGAACCTTGCCAAAGATCGTGCCGAGCCGCGGTACGGCATTCCAGAGTGACGCCAACGAAATTTTTAAGGCGACACAAACGAAATATTTCGCAGGCGGCTACCCCGACGCCAAAGCCGCCCTGGATGACGCCGCCAACCAGATCGCATCGGCCACTGGCCTTCCCATTGCCGAATGACCCTCAAACCGGACACGCGACACGGCGTGTCCGGTTTACCCGGCCTTTCGCACTGAGGAGAAGAACTGATGCAATCGTCGCGCAACCGGGCCGCCTACGGGTTTCTTGCCCCCTATCTGTTGATCTTTGCCGTCTTCTGGATTTGGCCGATCATCAGTTCATTTGTGATGTCGTTTCAAAATACGCGCATCAACCCGTGGACCTTCAGCCCCGGCGCGAACTGGGGCCGGCTGTTCTCGGATCCGGCTTTCTACAATGCGCTGAAGAACACGATGATCATCCTGGTCATTCAGGTGCCGGTGATGATTACGCTTGCAACGATCATGGCAGTGCTGCTCAATTCCCCGCTGCTGAAGGCAAAGGGCCTGTTCCGCTTCGCCTTTTTCGCGCCAGTCGTTGTGGGCGAAGTCGCCTACGCCGCGGTGTTCCGGCTCATGTTCAATCTCGATTTCGGCATCGTCAACAAGCTGTTGAATGCCGCCGGCATCCCGTCCATCTCATGGTTTGCCGAAGCCCCGGCGGCAATGGCGCTGCTGATCATCGCCGTGACCTGGCGCTGGGCCGGATACAACGCCATCATCATACTCGCCGGACTTCAGTCAATCCCCGATGATGTTTACGAGGCTGCAACGCTCGACCGCGTCAGCAAGTTGAAGCAGTTCATCTACATTACATTGCCGTTGCTCAGGCCCATCATTCTCTTTTGTGTCGTGCTGTCGATCATCGGTTCCATGCAGCTCTTCACCGAGCCGTTCCTGATCACCAATCGCGGCGGTCCCGGCGGCGGAACGGAAACGCTAGGCCTCTTCCTCTACCGGCAAGGTTTTGCCTCGCTCAACTTCGGCTACGCCTCCGCCATTGCCTATACGATGGCGGCCCTGGCGATTGCAATTTCACTTCTCAATCTCTGGGTGGGGCGCGAACCGAAATGAAATCGAAATCCAGATCAGCATTCATCCGTTCGCTGTCATTGCATGCCGTGCTTATTCCGCTGGCGATCATCTGGCTGTTTCCACTGTGGATGATGTTCGTGTTTGCGACAATGCCCGACTACGGCATTTTCAGCCCGCACATCGAACTGCTGCCGTCGACGCATTTCGCCGAGAATCTCGGCAACCTTCAGGCGGATACCGACTTCATACGCGCACTGATGATCTCCCTTAGCGTCGCGATGATCTACACGTTCCTGTCGGTCCTGCTTACAGCGATGGCCGGCTGGGCACTCGCACGCTACCAGTTCCTCGGCAAGTCACTGGTCATCGGCATCATCCTCGGCACCATCACCCTGCCCTATTTTGTCGTGGTCATCCCGCAATTCATCATGGTGGCGCGTGAATTCAGACTGGCCAATACCTGGGTTGCGCTCATCGTGCCGCCATTGTTCAACTCGCTCGGCGTATTGTTCATGCGGCAAGCCTTTTCGATGATGCCGTCAGAGCTGTTTGATGCCGCGCGCGTCGAAGGTGTCAAGGAATGGCAGATCTTCCTGCGCATTGCGCTGCCGCTGGCCCGGCCGACCATGGCTGCACTGGCCATCATCCTCTTTCTCCATTCCTGGAACAACTATCTCTGGCCGCTGCTGATCAATTCGCGGCCCGGCATGATGACGGCACCAGTCGCGCTCGGAACGCTCATCGGTCTCACCAAGGTTTCCTGGGGCGGCATCATGGCAGGGGCGGTATTGCTCACCGCGCCGATCCTTGTCGTCTTCATCCTCTTGCAGCGCCACTTCATTGCCGGCATCGCCGCCGGCGCGATCAAATAACCGGAGAACGCCGCATGGCTGAACTTTCGCTCAAGGGTGTCGTCAAACGTTACGGCTCCTATGAAATCATCCGCAACGCCAGTCTCGATGTCGCCGATGGCGAGTTCGTGGTGTTTGTCGGTCCATCCGGCTGCGGCAAGTCCACATTGCTGCGCATGATCGCCGGCCTTGAACATATAACCGACGGAGAAATCCGCATTGGCAGCACTGTCGTCAATGATGTCGAGCCGGCGGACCGCGGCATCGCCATGGTATTCCAATCCTACGCGCTCTATCCGCACATGACCGTCGAAGAGAACCTGGCCTTTGGCCTGCGCATGACCGGCAACCCCAAGGTCGATACGCAGCGCCGTGTCCAACGCGTCGCCGACATTCTGCAGATCAGGGAATTGATGAAACGCCGCCCCAAGCAGCTTTCCGGCGGCCAGCGTCAGCGCGTCGCCATTGGGCGCGCCATCGTGCGTGAACCGCAAGTTTTCCTGTTCGACGAGCCGCTTTCAAATCTCGATGCGGAACTGCGGGTGCAGATGCGGGTCGAAATTTCCCGGCTGCACAAGGAACTGGGGACGACCATGATCTATGTGACGCACGACCAGACCGAGGCCATGACCCTGGCCGACAAGATCGTCGTGCTGCGTGGCGGCAATATCGAGCAGATCGGTGCACCACTCGACCTGTACGACAATCCGGCCAATCAGTTTGTCGCCGGTTTCGTCGGTTCGCCCAAGATGAACTTCATGAGCGCGGAAATTATCGAGGCAACGGACCACAGCGTTACGATCACGCTTTTGAACCAGGGCAACGTCCGGGTCACCCTGCCGGTCGAGAGGCCTCGCGGCGGTAGCGGCGAGCGCGTGACGCTTGGCATCCGGCCGGAGCATTTCGTCAAGGCTGGCCAAGGTGACGCCGACCTCACCATCAAGGTCGATGTCGCCGAACATCTCGGCAATACCAGCTACATCTACGCGAACGTGACGGGCGGTGAACAGATCATCATCGAACGGGAAGAATCCCGCAATGAAACCAACCGCGACCTGCTCACTGTCGCAATCAGATCGAGCCACGCCTTCCTGTTCGACAGCGATGGCAACCGGCTGCGGTAATCAACATCCGGTTCGGCCACCCTCCCAGTGGACGAGAACCAATCCAAAGAGGACATATCCATGAACGAAACGACATCGATCCGCTGGGGCATCATTGGCCCCGGGACCATCGCCCGGACTTTTGCCGATGGCATTGCCCATTCCCGGACCGGCAAGCTGGTTGCCGTTGCTTCGCGCAATCCGGACCGGCCCGGCCTTGCCGATCATTTTCCAGACGCACGCATCGTCAGTGGCTATGAGGCTCTGCTGGACGATACGGAAGTGGATGCCATCTACATTGCGACACCGCATACGGCTCACGCCGAGTGGGCTATCAAGGCGCTCCGCGCCGGCAAGCATGTCCTCGTCGAAAAGCCAATCGGCCTCAGCGCCTTTGCTGCGGAAGCCATCTTTCATGAGGCGAGGAAAGCGGGCAGGTTCGCCGGCGAAGCCTTCATGTACCGCGTTCATCCGCAGACCGTCAAACTGGTCGAGCTGATCAAGAGCGGTGTCATTGGCGATATCCGGATCATCCGGTCGAGCTTTGGCTTCAACATGGGCAGCGTCAAGCCCGACCACCGGCTCTTTTCCAATGAAACCGCGGGCGGCGGCATTCTCGATGTCGGCGGTTATCCAGTGTCCATGGCGCGGCTTATAGCTGGCAGTGTCGACGGAAAGCCCTTTCTTGAGCCAGAATTCGTGTCGGGGGCAGGTCATCTCGGTCAAACGGGTGTGGACGAGTGGGCTTCAGCTGTCCTCAAATTTCCGAATGGCATCGTCGCCGAAGTATCCTGCTCGATCATGGCGGAGCAGGATAACACACTTCGCATCATCGGCTCGCAAGGACGGATCGAGGTCAAGGATTTCTGGTTTGCATCCGGCCACAAAGGGGGCGTGGGCAAGCTCGAACTGTTCGGATCCGGTGGGAAGCATGAAACAATCGAAGTCGAGGAAAGCCGATGGCTCTATTCCTTTGAAGTCGATGCTGCGGGCGACGCCATCCGCGAAGGACGGCAGGAGTTTGCCGCCCCCGGCATGAACTGGGCTGACTCCACCGGCAATCTGCGCGTGCTCGACCAATGGCGGGCCGCGATAGGGCTCGAATATACGGTTGAAAAAGCGGCATTTCGCACCAGGACGATTTCAGGAGACACGCTCAAGCCGGGCAATGGCGTTCCAAAGAGGAGCATTCCCGGCCTTGCAACATCCGCCTCTGTTGTCGCGCTGGGCTTTGAGTTTTTCCCGAATTTTGCGGCGGCTTCGTTGACCCTTGATTCCTTTTACGAGGCAGGCGGCAATCTGTTCGATACGGCTTACATTTACGCTGGAGGAAAGACCGAGGAGATATTCGGCGCTTGGCACACCAGCCGCAATGTTCCGCGCAAGGAGCTCGTCCTCATCGGCAAAGGTGCCCATTCGCCGCTTTGCTATCCGGATGTGATTGGCAAGCAATTGTCCCGGTCGCTTGACCGCCTCAAGACCGACTACGTGGATCTTTATTTCATGCACCGCGACAATACCGACATTCCGGCCGGTGAATTTGTTGACGCCATCGATGCCGAAGTCAGGGCCGGCCGCATCCGGGGACCGTTTGGCGGTTCGAACTGGACGCGCGAACGTATGGATGAGGCAATCGCCTATGCTGAAAAAACCGGGAAAACGCCACCGGGTGCACTATCGAATAATTTTTCGCTGGCCGAAATGCTCGATCCGATCTGGGCTGGCTGTGTGGCAGCGTCGGATGACCGGTGGAAGGCATGGCTCAACAGCGGCCAGATACCGAACTTCGCCTGGTCAAGCCAGGGCCGCGGGTTTTTTACGGACCGTGCTGGCCGCGACAAGCGGGACGATGAAGAACTGGTGCGCGTCTGGTATTCGGAGAAGAATTTCGGGCGGCGTGACAGGGCGATTGAACTCGCCACGAAACTTGGCCGCAATCCAATTCACATCGCGCTTGCCTATGTACTCGCCCAGCCTTTCCCGGTCATTCCGCTCATCGGGCCGCGCACGCTGGGTGAGCTCGAAGACAGTCTGTCGGCTCTCGATATCAAACTCACGCCAGATCAGGTGAAATGGCTGGAAGGTTAGAGCATTCGCATAGCGAATCAGTCCGGCCGCGAATTATCGTCCGGGCTGGTCCGGCTTTTGACGCTGGCATACATGCCCGTGGTACGAAACTCGGTCGGGCTGGCACCGTAGACGCGCCTGAATACTTTTGAAAAATAATTGGCGTCGTCAAAGCCTGTCATGATTGCGACCTCCTTGACCGGCAGAAACGCGGCGTTGGTCAAAAGCTTGGTTGCTCTTTGCATCCGCTTCTGCAGAACGAATTCGGCGGGCGGCAGCCCCTCGCTTTCCGCAAAGACCCGTGAAAAATGTGCGCGGCTCAAACCCGAGACGCCCGCCAGTTCGTCAACGGGAAGCGGTTTGTCGAGGTTGGCACTGATATGGTCAATAACCGGCTGCATGGCCGTCCGCTCATGTTGTGCGACAGGGTGAGAACCGAACACTCCATCGTAGAGCGCCATGGCAGCCTCGTAGGCGATGGACGAAGCCCGGCCGGCCGTCTCCGCATTCTCGATCAGCCGCAAACTGCAATCGGCAAGATGTTCTATGGTCTCTGCCGGCAATCTCAGAACTGGCCCTTGAGCCGCAAGGACGGAGCGATGAATACGCAACGCTTCTTCGCCGTTCATAGAAATCCAGAAATATTCCCAGTGACCGCCCTGCGGCAGCCAATAGCGATGATTGTGCGGCACCAGAACCAGCAGAGTTTCACCCTCGCGCACTTTGTAATTGCGATTTTCATAACGCAGATTGCCTGCGCCGCTGATCGTGTGCTGCAAGACCGTAAAGGGCGTCTGGCCGCGCTTGCGCCCATCCCAGTCATATGTCTCATCCTGGCGGACCTCATAACCCGTACTGGTGGGCATTGTATGCAGCGAATGACGCCCGCGCGGCAGTGATACGGTCTTCATGACCGGTCCGGCAGCAATTAATTTCTGCAGCACAAAATTACCCTCAAAAGCATAATCCCTCTCTATTCGGTCAGGGGAATATACGCATAATACCGGCAAAGAACAGCAAATGAACTGTCAGCGAGAAGTGTCAAAGGAGGGGAAGACAGGAGAATCCTGATCTTTCGAATGGCTTGGCGTTACGGCGTCCAGGGCATGCCTTTCTCACTGCTCCGGCCGGTTCCAGATGATCGAGGTCAGCATGAGCAGTTTCAAGATCGCCATCATTGGCGCAGGCAGCGTGGGTTTCACAAAGAAGCTGTTCACTGACATTCTGTGCGTGCCTGAGTTCCAGGATATCGAATTCGCCTTGACCGACCTGAGCGAACATAACCTCAAGATGATCAAGGCCATCCTGGATCGCATCGTCGAGGCAAACAAGCTGCCGACGCGGGTTACCGCGACGACAAACCGGCGCAAGGCGATCGAAGGCGCGCGCTATATCATCAGCTGCGTGCGCGTAGGCGGACTTGAAGCCTATGCCGACGATATCCGCATCCCTTTGAAATACGGCATCGACCAATGCGTGGGTGACACGATCTGTGCCGGCGGGATCCTCTACGGGCAGCGCAATATCCCCGTCATCCTCGACTTCTGCAAGGATATCCGCGAAGTGGCGGAGCCTGGCGCGAGGTTGCTCAATTATGCCAATCCCATGGCCATGAATACCTGGGCTGCCATTGAATACGGCAAAGTCGATACGGTCGGCCTCTGCCACGGCGTCCAGCACGGTGCAGAGCAGATCGCCAATATTCTCGGCGCACAGTCGAAAGAGGAACTCGACTACATCTGTTCCGGCATCAATCATCAGACATGGTTTGTCGATCTGCGGCTGCGCGGCCGCAAAATTGGCAAGGATGAACTTGTCGCGGCATTCGAGGCCCACCCCGTCTATTCCCAGCAGGAAAAGCTGCGCATCGATGTACTGAAGCGTTTCGGCGTCTATTCCACCGAGAGCAACGGCCATCTTTCGGAATACCTTCCCTGGTACCGCAAGCGGCCGGAAGAAATCGCCAAATGGATCGACATGTCCGACTGGATCCATGGCGAGACGGGCGGCTATCTGCGCTACTCGACCGAAACTCGCAACTGGTTTGAAACCGAATTTCCGCAGTTTCTTGAAGCTGCCGCCAAACCCATCGATCCGGGCCGCCGCTCCAACGAACATGCAAGCCATATTCTGGAGGCACTGGAAACCGGACGGATCTATCGCGGCCATTTCAACACGAAGAACACTGGCATCATCACCAATCTGCCCGCCGATGCGATCATTGAATCGCCGGGCTTTGTCGACCGTTTCGGTATCAATATGGTCTCCGGTATCACGCTGCCGGAAGCGTGCGCCGCAACGTGCATTTCATCCATAAATGTGCAGCGCATGGCGGTGCACGCCGCAGTCGAGGGCGATATTGATCTCCTTAAACTCGCTGTCCTGCATGATCCGCTGGCTGGCGCGGTGTGCACACCGGAGGAAGTCTGGCAGATGGTCGATGAGATGATCGTCGCCCAGGCACAGTGGCTGCCACAATATGCGCACGCAATCGACGGTGCAAAGGAGCGCCTGCGCCACAAGACCGTCGCGACGCGCGAATGGACGGGCGTAGCCAGCCGTTCAGTGCGTTCCATTGAAGAATTGAGAGCAGAAAAGGCGACCGCGAAACAGGCGGCGGGCTAGGACCGCCAGTCTGTTTTCCCCGTCTTGGAGGAGACGCGCCGGAATGCAGAGAAGCGGCGGCGAATGCTGCCGGGAGGAGTGGTCCGGTGAAAACCGGCCAGAAGCACAGAGGGAGAGACGATGAGCCATTTTCGCTATTGGAGCAAATTAGCCGTTGGCGTGTCGATGCTGGCCTTTCCGGCCCTTGCATCAGAGCCCACCGTTCCGCCAGAGCCAGCGGAATTCAAGGCGCAGGCCCCTATCACCTATGTTCCGCGCGATTCAATTCTCGAATTCAAGAGTCTTCCCGAGTACCACGAGCCGGAATGGGTGACGGAGAAATTTGTCAAAACGGGCGGGCTTCCGTCCGTCAAAGACCGCCTCCCCAAGAAGCCCCTGGTCTTCAAGACCGGAAACATGCCTGACGGAATCGGCGTTTATGGCGACACACTTCGTCATGTCATTGGCGGGCGTCCCGAAGGCTGGAACTACAGTGCCGGTCAATCCCAGGGCTGGGGCGGTATCGACATCGCCATGTCGGAATGCCTTACCCGCACTGCTCCACTTTTCCAGGTGGAGGCCAAGGATATAGAGCCGTTGCCGAACCTTGCGAAGGCTTGGGAGTGGTCGGCGGATGGCCATAAACTTACGATGCATCTTATCGAAGGTGCGAAATGGTCCGATGGAGATGCATTCGATGCCGATGACGTCATGTTCTTCTGGGAAGACAATGTTCTCGATCCGAATGTTTCACCGTTGAATGGAGCAACACAGGAGAGTTTTGGCCCAGGGACGACACTCACGAAGATCGATGCCTACACTGTTGAGTGGACTTTCAAAGAGGCTTTTCCCCGTCAGTATCTCTACGCCATGGCCTATGGCACGTTCTGCCCCGGGCCTTCGCACATCCTGAAGACAAAACATCCCAAATATGCGCAAACAACCTACGACCAGTACAAGAACGGCTTCCCTCCCGAGTATATGAATATTCCGGTCATGGGCGCCTGGGTTCCCGTGGAATACCGGCCCGATGACATTATCGTGCTGCGCCGCAACCCTTACTACTGGAAGGTGGACGAAGACGGTAATCAGCTGCCTTACATCAACGAACTGCACTACAAATTGTCCACCTGGGGCGATCGCGATGTGCAGGCCGTGGCCGGTTCGGGCGATTTTTCCAACCTCGAGCAGCCAGAGAATTTCGTGGAATCCCTCAAGCGCGCCGCCCAGGACAATGCTCCGGCCCGTCTGGCGTTCGGGCCTCGCCTCATCGGCTACAATCTCTACATGAATTTTTCCGGCAACGGCTGGGGCCAGCCCGACGCACGCGGCCAGGCCATTCGCGAGCTCAATCGCAACGAGCACTTCCGCAAGGCGGTGACAATGGCGATCGACAGGAAGCGGCTTTCGGAGTCACTGGTCAAGGGACCGTTCACGGCGATCTATCCGGGCGGCATTTCCTCTGGCACAAGCTTCTACGACCGGCAATCCACGGTCTACTATCCGTTCGACCTGGAAGGCGCCAAGGCGGAAGTTGCAAACGCGGGACTGAAGGATACGGACGGCAACGGCATTGTGAATTTTCCGGCTGACAAGGCGGGCGGAAAGGATGTCGAGATCACGCTTCTCGTCAACAATGGCTACAACACCGACAAAAACCTTGCCGAAGGAGTCATTGGCCAGCTGGAAAAACTTGGTCTGCGCGTCATCATCAATGCCCTCGACAGCAATCAGCGCGATGCCGCAAATTATGGCGGGCGTTTCGACTGGATGATCATGCGCCATCATGCGGAACTTGCATCGGTCGTGCAGAATACGGAACAGCTGGCACCAACCGGCCCGCGCACCAGCTGGCATCACCGCGCACCTGAGGGTGGTCAGCTCGATTTGATGCCCTTCGAGCAGCAACTCGTCGACGTCGTGAACAAGTTCATTTCAAGCCAGGACAAGGACGAACGTGCGGAACTGATGAAGCAGTACCAGAAGATCTACACCGCCAATGTCAACACGATTGGCCTGACCGAATATTCCGGCGCCCTGATCATCAACAAGCGCTTTTCCAATATACCATCCGGCGCTCCGATCTTCATGTTCAACTGGGCGGAAGATACGATCATTCGCGAGCGTGTTTTCGTCAAGGCCGACAAACAGGGTGATTATGAATTGTTCCCCGAACAGCTGCCGGGAAAGCCGGGCGGCAATGGTCCTATGAACTGAGCCTCCCAAGCCTGACTTTCCGGCCGCACCCGGGTGCGGCCGGAGGGTGCCGCGATTGCGTTGATTTTGAACCAGGCAAACACAGAGAAGTGAACCGGCCCATGTTACGATTCCTGCTTGTGCGTATTGCATCTGCCATTCCGGTGCTGTTCGTCCTGAGTGTAGTGACCTTCGCCATCATCCAGGCGCCCCCTGGCGACTATTCCGATTACATCCGCTCGCAATTGATCAATCAGGGCGGTGCTTCCTTCGAGGCTGCCGACGCCCAGGCACAGGCCTATCGTGTCGCCAATGGCCTCGACAAGCCCCTGCCCGTCCAGTACGTCAATTGGGTCGTCGGCATGGTGACACGCGGCGATTTCGGCCACAGCCTTTTTTACAACAAACCGGTGGCCGACGTGGTCGGCGAGCGGCTGCCGCGCACCCTGCTGCTGGCACTTACCTGTCACATCCTGGCGTCAGTTATCGGCATCAGCTTTGGAATATTGGCGGCAACACGGCAATATTCCTGGGTCGACAGCCTGTTGTCGGGAATATCGTTTCTCGGCATGACGGTGCCGCGCTTTCTGATGGCACTGATCATCGTCTACATACTTGTGTTTCATTTCAACGTCTCGGAGATCGGTAGTTTCCATTCGGCACGTTACGGCGGCGCGCCGTGGTCATGGGGCAAATTCGTCGATCTTGTCCAGCACGTCTGGCCGGTTGTCGCCATCGCCACATTTGGCGGGCTTGCCTACAATATGCGCGTGATGCGCGGCAATCTGCTCGATACGCTCAATGCCCAATATGTCGAAACCGCCCGCGCCAAGGGCCTGAGCGAGGGTGCGGTTATCATGCGGCACGCTGTTCCCAACGCGATGCATCCGTTGATCATGTATCAGGGCGTGGTCTTGCCCTACATGCTGACCGGTGAGATCGAGACTGCCATTATCTTTGCCCTGCCGACCGTTGGTCCAGCCATCGTCGGATCGATGTGGGTGGGCGATGTCTATGTCACCGCAACCTTCATGCTCGTGCTTTCAGCGACATTGATCGTGGGCAATATCATTGCCGACCTGCTGCTCGCCCTGATGGATCCGCGCGTCCGGCAATATGGGGAGGCAAGCTGATGCAGATGCACGTCCAATCCCGCGCACATGTGGCGGAAGTCATTGATAACAAACGCGGCAATGAAAGCTACATCGCGCTCGTGTGGCGGCGCTTGAAGCGATCCTGGACAGGCATGACCGGTCTCGTTCTTGTCTGCCTCCTGCTCGTCATGGCAATCTTCGCCGGCTTTTTCGCACCGGCTGATCCAAAGCAGACCGATATCGGATTTGCACCACCGGAAGCCGTCCGCTTCTTTGACAAGGACGGCAATTTTGCATTGCGCCCCCGGACCTATCCCATAGCAGAAACCGAAGAGCTGGACCCGGTTACCTTCCAGCCAATCGTCGGACCCGACTATGACAATCCCCGCTTGCTTGGATTTTTTGTACGAGGCTTCGAATACCGGCTCTTCGGCATTATTCCCACAGACCGTCATTTCTTCGGAACGCTCGATGGAAAGCCGGTGCATTTCCTCGGGACGGACAAATTCGGGCGTGATGTCCTGTCGCGTGCCATTTATGGCTCACGCATCTCGCTGATGATTGCGCTGATCGTGGTGTTTATCGTCACCGTGGTCGGTACAACGGTGGGTCTGGTCTCCGGCTATTTCGGCGGGCGGTTCGATTCGTGGACCCAGCGCTTCGTTGAGCTGGTTCTGGCATTCCCGCAATTGCCACTCTATCTCGCCTTGAGCTCGCTTATCCCTGTGACTGCACCGACGAATGTCTTCCTTGCCTTCGTCATTATCGTCATGTCGGCGCTCGGCTGGGCACAGATGTCGCGCGAAGTACGCGGCAAGACGCTGGCCCTTGCACGGATCGAATATGTCCGTGCCGCCATGGCCGTGGGCGCTACCGACCGGCGCATCATCTTCCAGCATATTTTCCCCAACGTGCTGAGCCATGTGATCGTTGCCGTCACACTCGCGATCCCGCACGTGGTGCTTCTGGAATCCTTTCTTGGCTTTCTCGGATTTGCCGTCAAACCGCCGCTGATTTCCTGGGGACTGATGCTGCAGGATACCGCTACCTACTCGGTCATCGGTTCCTATCCGTGGATACTCACCCCCGTTGCCTTCGTGCTCCTCACCGTCTTTGCGTTCAACGCGCTCGGCGATGGTTTGCGCGATGCCGTTGACCCTTATTGAGGCTTGAAGCGATGCAGATTTCCGATCTCAGAACGATTGCTCCGGGCCAGCGGCAAGACCACGCGGCACACAGCGACGCGCCGATCATCAGCGCCAGCAATATCGCTGTAAAATTCAAGGTCGAAGGTGGAATCGTCGATGCCGTCAAAGACGTTTCCTTCCAGCTCTACCGAGGCGAAACCATTGCCATTGTCGGCGAGTCTGGGTCCGGCAAATCCGTAACTGCCCGCACGATCATGGGTCTTCTGACAAAGCGGGCCGTAGTCTCCGGGACGGCGAAGATCGACTATGACGGCAAAAACGTGTTGAAATTCTCGGATCGCGAGCGGCGCAAACTGCGTGGTGACCGCATGTCCATGATTTTTCAGGAACCGATGAGTTCCCTCAATCCGATCTATACGATCGGCAGTCAGATCGTCGAGGCCATTCGCGTGCATCGTCGCGTCAGCCGGCGCGAGGCGCAAAAGCGTGCGCTCGAGCTGCTGGTACAGGTGCAAATTCCTGATCCGGAATCCCGGCTCAACCAGTATCCGCACCAGCTCTCAGGAGGTCAGCGCCAGCGCGTAATGATTGCCATGGCGCTCGCCAACAATCCTGACGTACTTATCGCCGATGAGCCGACGACAGCACTGGATGTCACAGTCCAGGCCCAGATTCTCAATCTCATCCGGGATTTGCAAAAGCGGCTCGGAATGGCGGTTATCCTCATCACCCATGATCTAACTGTCGTCCGGCAGTTTTCCGACTATGTCTATGTCATGCAGAACGGCGAAGTGCGGGAACACAATACGACGGCAGCGCTTTTCGAAAACCCGCGTCACCCCTACACCCGTCACCTGCTCGGTTCGGAACCGACGGGACAAGCCAATCCGATGCCGGCAAATTGCGAGGCTATTCTGGAAGGCAAGGCCGTACGGGTTTCCTATATGTTGAAGCGCGGCGGCTTCTTCAAGCCGCAGCTGCACGAACTTGTAGCCGTCGACAGCCTCAATCTTAAGCTTCACCGGCACGAAACGTTGGGCATCGTCGGTGAATCCGGCTCGGGCAAAACGACATTCGGTCAGGCACTTGTCCGGCTCATCAACACGGACAGCGGTGAGATCTATTTCGATCGCCAGCCGATCCACAGGAAAACCCGGCAGGAGATGCGGCCGCTGCGATCGCGCATGCAAATCGTGTTCCAGGATCCCTTTGCCTCACTCAATCCGCGCATGTCCGTGGGGCAGATTATCGAGGAAGGGCTTATCATCAACAGGATTGGCCAGAACCGTGCAGAGCGCCTTGAACGTGTGCAGGAGGCTTTGACCTGCGCAGGCATGCCTCACAATATTCTCTCGCGCTTTCCCCATGAATTCTCCGGCGGTCAACGCCAACGCATCGCCATTGCCCGCGCTATTGTGCTCGAGCCGGAATTCATCCTTCTCGACGAGCCGACATCGGCGCTCGATCTGTCGGTCCAGGCGCAGATCATCGACCTGTTGCGCAAGCTGCAGGACGACGGCGGCCTGAGTTACCTGTTCATTTCCCACGATCTGAAAGTCGTCCGTGCCCTGTGCCATCGCGTGATGGTGATGCAACACGGCAAGATCGTCGAGGAGGGCCCCGTTGACGAAGTCCTCTCCCAACCCAAGACCGCCTACACCGAACGGCTCGTCAAAGCCGCATTCGAGGTAGCCGCATAATCCTCCCGGAGACTGCCATGCCAAGACAACAACCCAAAATTACCTTCATCGGAGCCGGATCGACGGTCTTCATGAAAAACATCATCGGCGATGTGCTGCAGCGCCCCGCTTTGTCGGGCGCAACGATCGCGCTGATGGACATCAACCCGCAGCGCCTTGCGGAAAGCGAAATAGTTGCGGGCAAGCTTGCTCGGACGCTTGGCGCCAACGCGGCCATAGAAACCTATTCCGACCAGCGCCGGGCTCTCCAGGATGCCGACTTCGTCGTTGTTGCATTCCAGATCGGCGGCTATGAACCTTGTACGGTCACCGATTTCGAGGTCCCAAAGAAGTATGGCTTGCGCCAGACCATTGCTGATACGCTCGGTGTCGGTGGCATAATGCGAGGCCTGCGTACGGTTCCGCATCTATGGAAAATCTGCGAGGATATGCTCGCCGTCTGCCCTCGGGCCATTCTCTTGCAATATGTGAATCCGATGGCGATCAACACCTGGGCGATTGCGGAAAAATACCCGGCCATCCGGCAGGTTGGCCTGTGCCATTCGGTTCAGGGAACCGCCGGCGAGCTTGCTCGCGATCTCGACATTCCCGTTGCGGAGATTCGCTATCGCGCGGCCGGCATCAACCATATGGCGTTCTACCTGCAATTCGAGCACCGGTTGCCGGACGGCACTTATCGCAATCTTTATCCGGATCTGGTGCGCGGTTATCGCGAGGGCCGTTTGCCAAAGCCCAGCGACTGGAATCAACGCTGCCCCAACAAGGTGCGGTATGAGATGCTGACGCGGCTCGGCTATTTCGTGACGGAAAGCTCCGAGCATTTTGCCGAATACACGCCCTATTTCATCAAGGATGGCCGTGATGATTTGATTGAAAAGTTCGGTATTCCGCTGGATGAATACCCGAAACGCTGCATCGAGCAGATTGAACGCTGGAAGGGTCAGGCGGAGAGCTTTGCGAAGGCCGACACGATAGAGGTCTGTGAGAGTCACGAATATGCATCATCCATCATGCATTCCGTGTGGACCGGCGAACCGTCCGTGATTTACGGCAATGTACGCAATAATGGCTGCGTCACCTCTCTGCCTGCCGATTGCGCGGTGGAAGTGCCCTGCCTTGTCGACGCATCGGGCATCCAACCAACCTACGTTGGTCCGCTGCCGCCGCAACTAACCGCTTTGATCCGGACCAACATCAACGTGCAGGAACTGACCGTTCAAGCCCTGATGACGGAAAACCGTGATCACATCTATCATGCCGCCATGATGGACCCGCATACCGCGGCAGAGCTCGATCTTGACCAGATATGGTCGCTTGTCGATGACCTTCTCGCCTCTCACGGCGAATGGCTGCCCGCCTGGGCAAGGGCAAAATAGCTCAAACAGCGGTGTCATTCTCAACATGGCACCGCTCTCTCGCCTTGACCCGACAGGCCGGGCTCAACTGCCGGGGCGGTGATCGTCGCCTAGTGTCTTGCCGCGCCGATCAAGGCTCAGTATTGAGAATCGGGAACCACAACCAGCTTGCCGACAAAGTTTTTTGCCATGAAATCGGTCTGCGCCTTATGGAACTCGGACAGCCGGTAGACGCCACCGACAAGCGGCCTGATCTTGCCTTCCTCAATATAGCGGACTATGCGGCGGAAATCGCCTCGCGTCCCCTGTGAAGATCCATGCAGGGCGAGCTGCTTGAGATACATCGTGCGCAGGTCGAGTTGCACAACCGGTCCGCCAATCGCACCAGCCGTGGTGTAACGCCCCTCGGCGCGCAGGATACGCAACAGGTCATTGAATATCGCGCCACCTACAAGATCGGCAACGACATCGATCGGCCTGCCGCCGGTGGCACTATTGACGGCCGCGACAAGATCTTGCGTTCCGCGGGTGATTACTGCCTCGGCGCCAATATCCTTGAGCGCCTGTTCCTTGCCGGGACCAACGATCGCGTATGGAATAGCCCCGCGCGCCCTGGCCAGCTGGACAATACCGGATCCGACGCCGCCGGACGCGCCAGTCACAAGTATTCGCTCACCGGTCTTAAGATCAGCGCGCTCCAGCATCTGTTCGCCCGTAAGGTACGCACAACAGAACGTGGCAAGCTCGACATCGCTCATCGCGCTGTCGACAAAGTGGGCGTTTTCCGCGGGGACCGTGACATACTCAGCATAACCGCCATCGCGGCCATGCCCGATGTAGTCGATATCGGCCAAACTGTCGTCGTCGCGATTATAGATCGAGAAGTCTACCATCACGCGTTGGCCGATGCGGTCTTGCGGCACGCCTTCGCCAGCCGCTGCGATGTTGCCGACGATGTCCGTACCCTGGATCCGCGGAAAGCTGAGTGTCGGTTCCTGCCGGCGCCAGGTTGAAACTGCACCTGCATCTTCCTCGGTGCCATAGGCGCCTTCGCGCACCCAGACATCGGTATTGTTCATGCCGCAGGCCGTGATTGCTATCAACACTTCACCAGCTGCCGGTGCCGGGACGAGTACGTCTTGGCTGTAGACGAGCTTGTCGAGACCGCCGTGGCCAACGAGTTGAACCGCGGCCATGGTCTTTGGAAACTTCTCATGCATCGCCGCTATTATCCTCAGAGTGTCCTGGCTACCGATTCAACAGCATCGGCTGCGGCTTTGACGACAATGTCCGCCTCGGCAGGCGTCAGACAGAGTGGCGGCGCGAAACCGAGTATATCGCCCTGCGGCATGGCCCGGCCAATGACACCGCGTTCCGCCAATGCGGCAGCGATGCGCGGACCGACTTTCAATGCCGGATCGAAGAACTTGCGATCATCCTTGTCGGCAACAAATTCGACCGCTGCCAGCATGCCATCACCGCGGACATCACCGACGATGGGATGACTGGCGAGCGCTTGCGTCAGTTGCTCCCGGAAATACGCGCCGGTTTCACCGGCGTTGGTGACGAGATCGAGCTTGTCGATCAATTCGAGATTGGCAACACCGGCTGCGGCGCAGATTGGATGGGCCGAATAGGTCCAGCCATGTCCGAGCGCACCGAGCATGTCGGAGCCTTTCACCAGCACCTGCCAGACCTTATCCGATACGATCACACCGGAAAGCGGCGCGTAGGCGGAAGTCAATCCCTTAGCGATGGTGATCAGATCCGGTTGGATCCCGTAGTGATCGGAACCGAACATGGTACCAAGACGGCCAAACCCGGTCACGACCTCATCAGCGATCAAAAGGATGTCGTATTTATTGAGGACCGCCTGGATATGCTTCCAATAATGCGCTGGGGGCGGAACGATACCTCCCGTGCCAAGGATCGGCTCGCCGATGAAGGCGGCGATCGTCTCAGGACCCTCCGCCAAAATCATCTCTTCCAGCTTGTCCGCGCACAGCTGTGAGAACTGCTCCTCGCTCATCGCGCGATCTTCGCGGCGGAAATAGTAGGGCGCTTCGGTGTGCAAGATTGGTGCGAGCGGCAAATCGAAAGCGTTGTGAAACAGTTCGAGGCCAGTCAGACTGCCGGTCATGACTCCCGAGCCATGATAGCCGCGCCAGCGCGAGATGATCTTCTTCTTCTCGGGACGCCCAAGTACATTATTGTAGTACCAAACCAGCTTGATATTGGTTTCATTCGCATCCGAACCGGACAGACCGAAATAGACGCGGCTCATCCCCTTTGGCGCGCGATCGATGATCATTTTGGCCAAGGTGATCGAGGCATCCGTGCCATGGCCGACATAGGCGTGGTAGTAAGCGAGCTCCCTGGCCTGCTTGGCAATTGCTTCAGCAATTTCTGTCCGCCCATAGCCGACATTGACGCAATAGAGCCCGGCAAACGCATCGATGCTCGTCCGTCCTGTGCTGTCGGTGATGTGAACGCCCTCGCCGCCCTTGATGATGCGTGCCGGTGTTTCGCCCCGGGCATGGGTGCCCATATGCGTCGAAGGGTGGAAGAAGTGGTCGCGATCCCAGGCGTTCAGTTCGTTCGAGCGGTCAAGCATGATTGAATTCCTTGTTCTCAGTCAAAATTACTGCGTGTCGATGCAAAGATATTTGAGTTCGGTGAACGCCTCGATTCCATGGCGCGAGCCCTCACGGCCCAGGCCGGACTGCTTGATGCCGCCAAAGGGAACCGGCGCGCCGGTGATCTTGACGCGATTTATCGCCACCATGCCGTATTCGAGGCGGCGGCCAAGCCGCAGCATGCGCGCGCCATCTCTCGTCACGACATAAGCGACAAGTCCATATTCGATGGCATTGGCCCGTGCGACAACCTCGTCCTCGGAATGAAACGTGCTGATGGCCGCTACCGGTCCAAATGTTTCCTCGCGCATGATCAGCGCATCATCCGGGACATCGGTCAGAACGGTTGGCTGATAAAACAGCTCCCCTGCCCCGTCACGCTTGCCGCCGACAATGCAGCGAGCGCCTCGGGCCAAGGCGTCGGCGACCTGTTCCTCCACCTTTCTTATTGCGCGCTCATGCATCAAGGGACCAATGTCAGCATCGGGGGTTAATCCGGACGCGACTTTGAGCGCAGAAACTCTCCTCGCAAAGGCTGCAGCAAAGTCATTGTGGATCGGGCCTTCGACATAGATTCGATTGGCGGCGAGGCAATCCTGCCCTGACGTTGCGAACTTGGCATTGATGGCGATATCGACGGCGCGGCCGATATCGGCGTCGGCGAAGATGATCAGTGGTGCGTGGCCGCCGAGCTCCATGATCAGGTTTTTCATCGTTGGCGCGCATTGCGCAGCGATCAAACGGCCAATTTCCGTCGACCCCGTGAAGCTCAGCGCGCGGACGCGCGCATCTGCGCAAAGCCGCCCGACAATGGTTGCGGCGTCGCCGGTGACAATGTTGAAAACGCCTGCCGGAATTCCCGCACGGTCGGCAAGTTCGGCCAATGCCAATGCAGACAGCGGCGTTTCCGACGATGGATGAGCGACGACCGTGCAACCCGCCGCCAAAGCCGCCGCAGCCTTTCGTGTCAGCATAGCCGATGGAAAGTTCCACGGGGTAACGACACCGACAACGCCCAGGGGTTCGCGCCGGACCATCATCTCGGCGCCTACAAGATGACCGGTCACGCCTTCAGCGTTAAGGCGCTTGGCTTCTTCCGCGTACCATTCGACGAAGGACGCCGCATAGTCGATCTCGCCGCGCGATTCTTCGAGCGGTTTGCCCTGCTCCAGCGTCATGATGAGAGCCAAATCTTCTTTGGCTTGCAGGATCAGCTCGTACCAGCGGCGCAGTTTGGCCGCGCGCTCCTGGGGCAGTAGATCCCGCCACAATGGGAAGGCTCTGGCCGCAGCGTCGATCGCAAGGTTCGTCTGGCCGGAATTGAGCTTGGACACCCAGCCAATCGCTTCGCTGGACGCCGGGTCATTGACCTCGAACGTTTGACCCGCATCACCGGCCCGCCATTGCCCATCGACATAGGCGAGTTCGCGCAGCATGCGGCGGTCTTGCAGGCCGTCGAGGGCCGGATGGCGGTCTGGTCGTGCAAAATGGGCGGACATGCGGCTCTCCCGAAGAATACTCGGTTACAAGGCTCGCATGAAGGAGAGGAGAGAGAGACTGTTTCCCGCCGCTATCGAAGAGAGATGGTCTTCATGGGGGCAGGTATGCGGAGAAATCGACTAATTTGGCTCAGCCGCGGTTATCAGATCCGCGACGGGGAGCACTACCTCATCCTTGACGGTCTTGGTGACGATATAGGTGAAATAGCGGTCGATGCCGATTTCGCGCTGCAGGAGGCTGTCGACCAGGCGCTGATAGGAATCGATGTCACGCGCCATGACCTTCAGGACATAGTCGACGCCACCCCCGACCGACCAGCATGTCACAACTTCGGGTATCGTCTTGATTGCCCGTTCAAATCGGTCAAAATCCGCCTGGCGATGGGCTCCGAGCGTTACTTCCATCAGCACAGTGGTTACGGGCGTCACAAGCCGCAAGGCAAGCCGGGCGTGGTAGCCGGTAATGATCCCCGCCTTCTCCAGCCGTCGCAGGCGCGTCCAGCACGGAGTTGGCGATATTCCAACCCGTTCGGCCAAGGCAAGCTTGGTGATCCGGCCCTCACGCTGGATTTCGTCAAGGATGCGAATATCAATCGGATCGAGCTTTAGCGATGTCATTTCCTGCCTACTTTTGTGCCCAATAACCATGACGTTGTGATTTTTCGATTGTCAATTGCACTGACTTGGATCACTTATAAATCATGACATTATGGCGTCCAGATCCAAGTACACTTCGCCGTCCAGCCTATCTGGCTTTGGCCGAACAGATTGCACGTGCAATCGCCGATGGCAAACTTGAAAGCGGTACACGTCTCCAGACGCATCGACAGATGGCCGACGAACTACGCCTCTCCGTACAAACCGTCAGCCGGGCCTATGAGGAACTCATCCGGCGCAATCTGATTTCCGGTGAAACCGGACGCGGTACTTTCGTGCGTTCATTGCGACGCGAGCCGGACCCGCCCTACCTGCCCGAGCGGCTCGGCGAAGTCATCGACCTTTCAATCCTGAAACCAGTCTGCGAGCCAATGCATCTTGAGCGCATGAAGAAAGCCCTTGGCTGGCTGGCGGAAAATCTGCCTGCAAGCTCGGCGCTGTCCTTCCGGCCCAATGTCGTATTTCCACGTCATCGCGCCGTCGCTGTTGAGTGGCTGCGCACCTGTGGGCTTGATGTCCCGGCATCGAACATCAGCCTGACGAACGGCGCGACTGCTGCAATGACGGTTGCGCTGATGAGCGCTGCGCCGCCCGGATCCAAGGTTGCGACCGAGGGCATCGGGCACCATACGCTCACGCCGCTTGCCTCCTACCTCGGCCTGACGCTCCAAGGACTTGCGATCGACGAACAGGGCATCATTCCGGAAGCTCTGGATGAATGCTGCCAAGAGCACGGTATTCGTGCGGTTTTCGTGCAACCATCGGTGATCAACCCGACCGCAACGCTCATGGGTTTGGAGCGGCGCGCGGCTCTCGTCGAAGTCGCCCGACGGCACGACATTGCGATCATCGAGAGCGACGTGCTCGGTCCACTCGTGGAGGATCGCCCCCCTCCGATCGCAGCACTGGCACCGGAACGCACCCTTTATTTCACCAGTTTTACCAAGATCGTGGTCCCTGGACTGCGTATTGGATACCTCGTTGCGCCGGATCGCTATGTGGCTGCTGTCGCCAATCGGCACCTTGTTTCCAACTGGATGGCAACGCCGATTATTGCTGAGATTGCAACCCGCTGGGTGTCCGACGGGACCGCAATGGAACTCGTCAATTGGCAACGGGAAGCGCTGCGAACCAGACACACCACTGCATCGGAAGTTCTGGCCGGCATTCCATTTCTCTCGCATCCTCAAAGCCTCCATGTCTGGTTGCCATTGATCGGAGAACGGACTGAAGAAGCCTTTGTCGCCCATGCGCGGCTGCAAGGTGTGGCCATAGCGCCCGGCGCGTCTTTCCGGATTTCGCAGGAACAATGGCATCCCGCCGTTCGCATTTCTCTCGGCTCCACAACCGAGACTGAATTACGCACCGGACTTGGCGTCGTGGCCAACCTGCTACACGGCGACCAGGAACATCTGTTGCTTGCGATTTAACCGCTTCGCCTCAAATTTCATCACGATCGCCTAAATTGTCATGATTTAATTTTTACAATTGACATGATTTGATAAGTCTCCCATCGTTATGTGCATGAGGTTGTCTCAACCAGGAGGAGACACGCATGCCCGCACTAAACAGTCCGCCAATCATTGAGATCAACGGCATCAGCAAGAGCTTTGGCGCGTTCAAGGTTCTGAACGATCTGTCGTTCAGTGTTGCGCCTGGCGAGAAGCTGGCTCTGATTGGTCCGTCCGGTTCGGGCAAGACCACGATTCTGCGGATCCTGATGACATTGGAAGGCATCGACGGCGGCGATATCAAGGTCGACGGCGATGATCTTTACAAGATGCAACGCAACGGCAAGTTGCAGCCGGCGGACGAAGCGCACCTTCACAAGATGCGCGAGAAGATCGGCATGGTGTTTCAGTTGTTCAACCTGTTTCCGCATAAGTGCGTTCTCGACAACGTTACCCTCGCACCCATGCTGACCAAGGGCGTTGCACGCAAGGATGCCGAACGGCATGCGATGGAATTGCTCGAAATGGTTGGACTTGCCGACAAGGCGAAGTCGATGCCATCGCAGTTGTCGGGGGGCCAAAAGCAGCGTGTCGCCATTGCGCGAGCCCTCGCTCTGAAGCCCAAGATCATGCTTTTTGACGAAGTCACGTCAGCACTGGATCCTGAGCTCGTGGAGGAAGTGCTGAATGTCCTTTGGAAGCTTTGCCGCGAGACGGACATGACGATGCTGCTCGTGACCCATGAGATGGGCTTTGCCCATGATTTTGCTGATCGCGTCCTGTTCTTCGATCGCGGCCGTATCGTCGAGGATGGCAAGCCAGACGAAATATTCAGACATCCGAAGCAGGAACGGACACAGGCTTTCCTGAAAAAGATCATCGCCGCCGGTCACCGTGTTTGAAGACGCGGCCGCGACGAGTTGGGCACACAAGAGAACCAAAGGAGCTGGGAACATGATCGAACAAAAAACAATAAGCACAATTTTAGCGGCCGCCGCACTTGCGGCACTGGCATCATCCATGCCGGCCAAGGCAGATGAAGCATTGGACAAATTGAAGGCACAGGGCTTTGCCCGCATCGCCATCGCCAACGAACCGCCGTTTACGGCAGTGAAGGCCGATGGAACCGTTTCTGGCGCTGCGCCGGATGTAGCGCGTGCTGTCTTCAAGAAGCTCGGCGTGAATGATGTTGTCGCGTCGATTTCGGAATATGGCGCGATGATTCCGGGACTTCAGGCCGGCCGGCATGATGTCGTAACCGCCGGTCTCTTCATGAAGCCCGAGCGCTGCAACGCCGTTTCCTATTCGGAACCGATCCTTTGCGACGCAGAAGCATTCCTGGTGAAAAAAGGCAATCCGAAAGGTTTCAAGAGCTATGCCGATATCGCCAAGGACGAAAAGGCCACGATCGGAGCACCGGGGGGCGGCACTGAAGAACGTCTCGCGCTGGAAGCCGGCGTGCCGCGTGACCGTGTCATCGTCGTGCCGGATGGCCAGAGCGGCCTGAAGATGCTGCAAGATGGCCGAATCGACACATATTCCTTGCCCGTCCTGTCGATCAACGATCTCGTCAAGAAGGCCAACGACCCGAACCTCGAAGTGATCGCCCCGGTTCAGGGCGCTCCCGTCTATTGCGACGGCGCGGCCTTCCGCAAAGGCGATACTGCGCTCCGCGATGAGTTCGACAAGGTTCTGGCCGAGATGAAAACATCTGGCGAATTCGCCAAGATCGTGGAGCCCTATGGATTTTCGGCTCAGGCGGCAATGTCCACCACACGCGAAAAGCTCTGCGCGGCCAAGTAACCGCCTGGCTCGCGACCGCTCCGCCTTACCGCGGAGCGGTCTCCAGTAGTTCCAGCAAAGGTTTGTAAGCGATGGGCCAATGGGCCGGCTATCTGCAACTCATTCTTGACGGTGCGATTGTCACCATTCAGCTGACGCTGATGGGTTCGGCACTAGCGCTTGTCATGGCCTTCCTCGCGGGTCTTGGCCGGCTGTCTCGTTTCGCGCCGGTGCGGTGGCTCGCAACTGCTTATATAGAGTTCTTCCGCGGAACCTCGATCTTCGTGCAATTATTCTGGGCCTATTTCGTCCTGCCGCTGTTCGGCTTTTCGCTGACCCCGTTGCAGGCGGGCGTCCTCGCGCTTGGCCTCAATGTGGGGGCCTATGGAGCCGAGGTGGTGCGCGGCGCCATCAAGTCGATCGGCAAGGAGCAATACGAGGCCTGCACCGCGCTCAACTTCAACCGCTGGCAAGGCCTTCGTTACATCATCCTGCCCCAGGCATTCGTGCTGATGCTGCCGACCTTTGGCAACAATGCGATAGAACTTTTGAAAGCTTCGGCCGTGGTGTCCCTTATTTCGCTGACCGACATGACATTTCAGGCCCAGGTGGTACGTGCGCAAACCGGAAACACGCTTGTTCCATTCCTCACCATTCTGGTGCTCTATTTTGCCATCGCCTGCGTCATCACCTTCGCCATTCGAGGCCTTGAACGTCATCTGACGCGCGGCCTCGACGGTATCAGGTCATAGGAGGCGGCAATGGAATGGGATTGGGCCTTCGTCATTCAAATTCTTCCGACCCTTTTCGAGGGTGTGAAGATCACTATTCTTGCAACCCTCCTCGGCTCGATCGTTGCCGCCGCAATAGGCCTCGTCATCGCCATTGTCAGGCGGTCGAAGAACCGGATCGTATCCATCCCCATGGGCTTTGTCGCCGAGTTCATTCGCGGTACGCCACTGCTGGTCCAGCTCTATTTCATCTTCTACGTACTGCCGGATCTCGGAATTACCCTTTCGCCACTCGTTGCGGGCGTGATTGGTCTTGGCTTGCACTACGGGACCTATACGGCGGAGGTCTATCGCGCCGGTATTGATAATGTTGCTCGCGGCCAATGGGAAGCAGCCAAAGCCTGCAATCTCAGTTCGATACAAACATGGACGCAGATCATCCTGCCGCAGGCTTTGCCGCCGATGATCCCTGCCCTCGCCAACTACTTCATCGCCATGTTCAAGGAGACGCCGCTGTTATCGGCAATCACCGTGCTTGAACTCATGAACCAGGCGCGCAGCATCGCAAACTACAACTATCGCTATATTGAACCAATCACCCTGGTCGGCGCATTTTTCCTGATCATCAGCCTGGTCTCGGTGGTGGGACTGCGCTGGCTTGAACGCCGCTATGGCAGGATTGATTGAGGAGCATGATCATGGATGCCTTTCCGACAATCCGGCAAACCGCGATGCCGCTTCATTTCGACGATCGCCCGCTCGCAAAACGCGCCGGGCTCGTCATTCTCGCGACAGATCACACGACCGAACCGGATTTCCAGCGCATGGTCGCCAGCGCCCGTATCGGTGTCTATACGGCGCGCATTCCCTATGCCAATCCGACGACCCCGGATAACCTCCGGCGCATGCAGCCTTCGCTCACGGAGGGCGCCGGACTGATCCTTCCGGATGAGGATCTGGACGTGATCTGTTATTCCTGCACCTCCGCCTCGGTTGTCATTGGCGACGACGAAATCGAAACTGCGATCAACCGTGCCAAACCGGCTGTTCCGGTGGTCACGCCCCCGCTGGCCGCAGTCAGGGGATTGCAGGCCCTCGGTGCGCGGCGCATCAGCATTCTCACACCCTACACGGTCGAAACCAGCACCCCGATGGCGCATTATTTCACCGCCAAAGGCTTTGAAATCGCCACCTTTACCTGCCTTGGCCTCGAAGATGATCGCGAAATGGCGCGGATCAACTTGCCGTCACTGGTTTCCGCAGCCCGCGAGGCAACCGCAAAAGATGCAGATGCGCTGTTCATTTCCTGTACGGCGGTGCGCGCTGCCGGCGTCGTGCCGCAGATCGAGCAAGCAATCGGAAGGCCGGTTGTCAGCAGCAATCTGGCGACCGCGTGGGCTACGCTACGTATCTGTGATGACGACGCCCCTCGTCCGGAACTGGGGAGCCTGATGGCACAGCCCATGGCCAGTTGGTAAGTGATGACTTACAATTTTGTAACTCTTGCCGATATCGAGCAAGCCCGCAGGAGGCTTGAAGGCAAGGTGGTGCGCACCCCGGCCGTTCAATCAGTTGCCCTGTCGGAAAGACTGGGGGTGCCGGTGTTCCTGAAGCTGGAACACCGCCAAACCACTGGCAGCTTTAAACTGCGTGGCGCAACAAATGCCCTTGGCAATTTGAAGGCAGCAGAAAAGCAGCGCGGTGTCGTGGCAGCCTCTACCGGCAATCACGGACGCGCGCTTGCTTATGCCGCGGGTCTTGAAGGTATTCACGCGGTCATCTGCATGTCCAGCCTGGTTCCACACAACAAGGTCGAGGAAATCCGCCGTCTCGGTGCCGAGATCCGCATTATCGGAAGATCGCAGGATGACGCACAGGAAGAAGTCGATCGTCTGGTTCGCGACAGCGGGCTCACCATGGTGCCGCCATTCGACAATGCAGCCATCATCGCCGGTCAAGGCACGCTTGGCCTGGAGATTGTCGAAGACGTTCCTGACGCCGATACCGTCCTTGTTCCCGTTTCGGGCGGGGGCCTCGCGTCGGGGGTTTCGGCCGCCATCAAGGGCTTGCGGGCTTCGACGACGATCATCGGCGTTTCGATGAACCGGGGCGCTGCGATGCGCGCCAGTCTCGATGCCGGAAAGCCGGTGGCCGTTCCAGAAAGCGAAAGTCTGGCGGATTCGCTTGGCGGCGGCATCGGGCTCGATAATCGACTCACCTTCGCAATGGTGCGGGATCTGGTCGACGACGTAATCCTGCTCTCCGAAAGCGAGATAGCTGCGGGCATGTCACATGCCTATGCACAGGAGCGCGAGGTCATCGAGGGCGCCGCTGCTGTCGGTATCGGCGCCCTGCTTGCGGGAAAGGTGCAGGCAAAAGGAACGGTCGTCGTTATTCTTTCCGGCCGCAATGTGGATATGGATCAGCACCGGCACATTGTCTGCGCAACCAACCAGAGCGAAAGGACTGCGCCATGTCCCGCATGACAATCCTGACCGAAGCGGATTTGCGCACGATCGTGTCACTTGATCTCGATGCCGTCGCTTGCATGGAGGCCGCCTTCGAAGCGCTCGCGACCAGAGCGGTGGCCATGCCACCCATCCTGAGGCTCGACATTCCGGAATATCGCGGTGAAGTCGATGTCAAGACCGCCTATGTGCCCGGCATCGATGGTTTTGCCATCAAGATCAGTCCGGGATTCTTCGACAATCCCAAGCTCGGCCTTCCGAGCGTCAACGGCATGATGGTTCTGCTGAGCAGCCGGACGGGTCTGGTCGAAGCGTTGCTGCTCGATAACGGCTATTTGACCGACGTACGTACGGCGGCTGCGGGTGCCGTGGCAGCTCGACATCTGTCCCGGCCGGAATCACGCGTTGCTGCGATCTTTGGAGCCGGCGTACAGGCCCGCCTGCAGCTTGAAGCCCTGACCCTCGTCCGCCCCATGACGCACGCCCGCATTTGGGCCCGTGACACCGCCAAGGCGCAGCAAGCCGCACGCGAATTGACCGATAAGCTCGGAATTGCTGTCAGCGGCGTAAGCGATGCTAAAGAGGCAATCCGCGATGCGGATATCGTCGTGACGACGACACCCTCAACCGAACCAATCCTGCAATCAACCTGGCTGCAGCCAGGCCAGCACATCACCGCCATGGGATCGGACGCCGAGCACAAGAACGAGCTCGATCCTGCCATGATCGCGAATGCTGATCTCTATGTCGCCGATAGCCTCAAACAGACACGCCGTCTCGGTGAGCTTCATCATGCCATCGAAGCCGGATTGGTAGAGGCTGACACGGGATTTTCCGAACTTGGCTCAGTGATCGCTGGATCGGCACGAGGCCGGCCATCGCCCGACGCAATCACCATCGCCGACCTGACGGGTACAGGGGTGCAGGACACCGCCATCGCCACGTTTGCCCGGGATCGCGCCATTCGGGCGAATGCCGGGACGAATTTCGAAAGTTGACACGGGCTTCGGCCCAAGCATGAGGAAACAACCATGACCGAGCCAAATCTGAAATTCACGCGACAGGAATTCGCTGAAAGATTGAAGAAAACCCGCGCTGCCATGCACAAGCGCGGCATCGACCTTCTCATCTGCAGCGATCCTTCCAACATGGCGTGGCTAACGGGTTATGATGGCTGGTCATTCTATGTGCACCAGGCCGTCATTGTACCGCCGGAGGGCGAGCCGATCTGGTACGGCCGTGGACAGGACGCAAACGGCGCGAAGCGCACAGCGTATTTGGCGCATGACAATATCATCGGCTATCCGGATCACTATGTTCAGTCGACAGAGCGCCATCCCATGGATTTTCTGTCGAAGATTATTGCAGAACGGGGCTGGGACAAGCTGACGATCGCTGTGGAGATGGATAATTACTGGTTTTCTGCCGCCGCATTCGCATCCTTGCAGAAGCATTTGCCCAATGCCCGCTTTGTTGACGGGACGGCACTTGTCAACTGGCAACGCGCGGTGAAAAGCCCGACAGAACTCGACTACATGCGCAGAGCGGCCCGCATCGTTGAAGTCATGCACCAGCGTATCGTGGACAAGGTCGAACCCGGCATGCGCAAATGCGATCTTGTGGCAGAGATCTACGACGCGGGTATCCGCGGAACCGAAAGCTTCGGCGGTGATTATCCTGCTATCGTGCCATTGCTTCCATCTGGTGCAGACGCCTCGGCACCCCACCTTACGTGGGACGACAAGCCGATGAAGGTCGGCGAAGGTACTTTTTTCGAGATCGCCGGATGCTATAACCGCTACCACGTTCCCCTGTCGCGCACAGTGTTTCTAGGCAATCCCACCCAAGAGTTTCTCGATGCAGAAAAGGCAACGCTGGAGGGGATGGATGCGGGCCTCGCTGCGGCGAAGCCGGGCAATGCCTGCGAGGATATCGCCAATGCGTTCTTCGCGGTTCTGAAAAAGTACGGCATCGTCAAGGATAACCGCACGGGCTATCCGATCGGCATTTCCTATCCGCCGGACTGGGGCGAACGGACGATGAGCCTGCGTCCGGGTGACAGGACCGAGCTTAAGCCAGGCATGACCTTCCATTTCATGACCGGCTTGTGGCTCGAGACGATGGGCCTTGAGATCACCGAAAGTATCCTGATCACAGAAACCGGCGTTGAATGCCTTGCCAATGTCCCGCGTAAGCTTTTCGTCAAGAACTGAGGCTGCCATGCGATCTGAAATATTCGGGCCCTCGCCCGTGACACCAACTATCGATCTCGACAGGCATGGTGTGCAGCACGGCTTTTTGCGACTGCCCTATAGCCGCGATGAGTCGGCCTGGGGATCGGTCATGACCCCAATTGCGGTTTTTCGCAATGGCGAAGGGCCAACCGCTCTCCTGACTGGCGGCAATCATGGTGACGAGTATGAAGGACCGATTGCGCTGTTCGATCTTGCCCGCACACTCGATGTCGGCAGCGTCAGCGGAGCGGTAATTATTGTTCCAGCAATGAACTACCCGGCGTTTCGCGCCGGCACCCGCACCTCACCCATCGACAAGGGTAATATGAACCGGAGTTATCCCGGCAGGCCCGACGGGACGGTAACCCAGAAAATCGCCGATTATTTTACCCGCGAGCTGCTGCCGCGCTCCGACGTGGTGCTGGATTTCCATTCGGGCGGCAAAACCCTCGATTTCGTGCCATTTGCTGCTGCGCATATTCTGCCCGACAAGGCGCAGGAGGCCAAAGGCTTCGACGCAGTCAAGGCGTTCTCCGCCCCGTGGTCGATGCGAATGCTCGAGATTGATGCGGTCGGCATGTATGACACGACCGCGGAGGAAATGGGCAAGGTTTTCGTCACTACCGAACTTGGCGGGGGCGGCACGGCCCGTGCGCAAACCGTAGCCATCGCCAAGCGCGGCGTGATGAACGTTCTGCGACATGCAGGCATCGTGAGTGGTGAAATCGAGCACCGGGAAACGCACTGGCTCGATATGCCTTCAGGGGACTGTTTTGCTTTTGCGGAAGATGACGGGATGATCGAAACAATGGTCGATCTCGGCGATCCAGTCAAAGACGGACAAGTGATCGCCCGGATTCATTCTATCGGCCGGACCGGCACTGCGCCTGCTGAAATTCGGGCAAAACTTGCCGGGCTTCTCGCCGCCCGGCATTTTCCCGGGTTGGTCAAGCCGGGTGACTGTGTCGCTGTGGTGGCCGTGCGGCAGGAAGCAGGCAATTGAGGGATGGGTAAACCGACCAGGATCAGCCGTCAGTCTTACAATTGCTGAGGGCGTCTACATCGGCTGAAACAATATGCCTCAGATTGCGCGTGATTGTTTCAATTGGCCAGTCCCACCAGGCCAAGGCTTCCAACCGCCTTACAACATCCGGCTCAAAGCGCGCTTTGACGGGTTTGGCGGGATTGCCTCCAACAATGGTGTACGGCGGCACATCGGCTGTGACAACCGAACGCGAAGACACAATGGCACCATTGCCAATTTTAACGCCCGGCATGATCAATGCCTCATAGCCTATCCAGACATCGTTCCCGACAACTGTGTCACCCTTGTACGGCAATTCGCCGGCCCCAGGCATGACTTCCTCCCAACCATTGCCAAATATCTGGAAGGGGTACGTCGAGATACCGGAGAGCTTGTGGTTTGCTCCATTCATGATGAAGCGAACACCCCGTGCAAGTGCACAGAATTTACCGATCACCAGTTTGTCGCCGATGAAGGGGAAATGGTACAGGACATTGCGTTCAAAATTCTCAGAGTCTTCGGGATCATCGTAATATGTGTAGTCGCCAACGATGATATTGGGATTGGTGACTGTGTTCCTGATGAAACAAACCTGCGGAAATCCATCCATTGGATGCTTGTTGTGAGGATCTGGACCGTTCATAGCTGCTCCATCATTCGAATCTGTTCCGGCGCGACGGCATCATCGATCTCAACGTCACCTCCTCTCTAGAATGCAAACCACGGCATTGCCAGGTGCGGCCAGAAGGCCGACTCCGGTAAATGTGGATCAACCCGGCATAGTGCTCGCATAAGCGATGAGCTCAATGGACCCACGGTAAATCATCTCCAGCGCAACGTAGAGAATGATCGCAAGGCCCACATAGGCAATCCAGCGATGCCGCTGAAGCAATCGGGCGATAAAGCTTGCAGCTATGCCCATGAGCGCAATCGAGAGGATCAGGCCGAACACCAACACGGCCAGATGATCGCGCGCAGCTCCTGCTACGGCCAGTACGTTGTCCAGGGACATCGACACGTCCGCGACAACGATCTGCCAGGCGGCCTGGGCAAAGGTTTTGCGCGGTGCCATTTTTTCGTTAACGTCGAAATTCTGATCTTCCAGTGCATCGCTCGCCTCCGCTTCCTCGGCGCGGCTAACGCTTAGCTCTCTCCACATTTTCCAGCAGACCCAAAGCAGAAGTACACCGCCAGCAAGCAAGAGGCCTATAATTTGCAGGATCTGGCTTGCAGCGGCCGCAAAGATAATGCGGAGCACGGTTGCGGCGATGATCCCGATGAAAATAGCCTTGTTTCGCTGTTCGCGCGGGAGGCCGGCAGCCGCAAGACCGATAACGATCGCGTTGTCGCCCGCCAGGACCAGATCCATCATGATGACTTGAAGGAGAGCTGAAAGTGCTTCTGCAGTAAGGAGTTCGCTCACGGGATATCCATTTTTCCTGGCAGGTTTAATTGATGGCCGCCCAGATCCGCCCTCCTTCGGGGTGCACAATGAGCTTCCCTAGCATGAGGGGAAGGATAGCTCCAGCCTGCGCGATTGCCACGTCGCGCTCGCAGCCAGCGCGAACGATCAACTTGGTAATGCGTCGAGCAACAGAGCAGAGATAGCAGCCGGCGAAGGGAGGTGCCCGGCGCTTCGGCCGGGCAAGAGCTATTACGCAAGTCAGGTAGCAAAAGCCAGTTTGCGACGCGCACCCATCCGTAACATGAAATAGGCGGCTCCACCGATGGCCACACCGAAGAACCATCCGTAAGTACCCCACCAAGCTGGCAGGACGGTGGTAAAGGTCGGCAGGATTGACGAGAACAGAACCCCCATCGCAAAGGCAATGAAGGCATTTGCATGCCAACCGCCCTGGAAGCGGAACTCTCCGTCTTCCTGATAAAGCGCGTGCACGTCCAAAGCGCCTTTGCGGATCAGGTAGTAATCGACCATCATTACCCCAAAGATCGGACCCATCGTCGAGCCGATAAAGTTGACGAAGTGGGCGGCACCCGTCTCCCATGGCGCGAATGGATAGAGCACCAGCGCAATCAATGCGGCGATATAGCCGCCGCGCTTGAAGCTGATCTGTCGTGGAAAGACGTTCGAAAAATCAAACGCCGGCGAAACGAAATTCGCCACGACATTGATGCCGAGTGTCGCCACCGCAAAGGTGAGTGCTGCGAGCAATGCCAGGAACCAGCTGTCGAACTTCGCTGAAATGGCATCGGGATGCAGCAGCACCTCGCCATAGACTGTGAAGGCCGCAGTGGTGGTGACGCCGGCGACGAGGCAGAAGGCGAGCAGGTTGATCGGCAGGCCCCAAAGATTGCCTCTCCGAAGAGTTTTCACGTCCTTCGCATACCGTGAGAAATCGCAGAAATTCAGATAGAGTGCAGCGAAATAGGTGATCCACGTCGCAGCCACCGCAGCGAGCGCAGCAAATGAGCCTGGCTCGCCCGGCACGCCGGCGTCCTTTGTCTTTTCCAGTAGCACGTCACGCGGAATTTCGCTGCCGAACGAGAACGTCCCGGCCTTGACGACCAGATAGATCGCCAAAATCAGCATCATGATCCAGACCGCCGGCCCAGCCCAATCCTGGAATTTCCGCACCGTTTCCATGCCGCGCTGAATGATCAACAATTGCAGCGCCCATATGATCACATAGCAGATCACCTCCAGCGTCGAATGACCGAGCATGTGGCTGTTTTGATGAAAAGCAAGCAAGCCGTCGTTACGGATCAGCAGCGCGACAATGGCGCCCGAAGCGGCGGCCGTCTGCGCGCCATACCAGAAGCAGGCGACGACGGCACGCACCAGTGCCGGCACATTGGCACCGAATGTGCCGAAGGACGCACGCGCCAGCACCGGAAACGGCACACCCGTTTTGACGCCGGCATTGCCAACCAGACTCATGAGAAAAAAGATTACCAATGAGCCCAGGCCGATGGCGATCACAAAATTGATGAAGCTGCCGCAGAGCAGGAAAAGACTGGCGGCGAGGTAATAGCCCCATAGACTATGGACGTCCGATGTCCAGACATTGAAGATGCTGAAGGCACCCCACTTTCTTTCCTTGGCGGGCGCCAAGTCCTCGTTGTACAACGAAGGTGACGGATCGCTGACTGCTGCCATATTCTCCCCTCCAATTCTCCTGAGCCAAAAGTTCACCAATCAAATTTGCCGCTTTTTTTGGCAATACACAAATTCTAATCACGGCAATGCACAGGCTGGTTGCGCTGAGCGTTAAGCGCAATTGGGATAGCGGCGGCACAGTAATGATCAGGATGCGAGTTACCACTTTGTTGAGCCGTCCATCGTGTATTCGTCCTTACTTTTAGGTGAAACCCAAGGATAAACGCCTTCGCTGAAGGCCACTTCAAATTAACTTCGCTATTGACGATCAAATGTTGCCAGGTAGAGTCGACAAGGCGTGACCCTTTCATTCTTGAGATAGGAAAGTCTGATGTTTCACACTGGTCGAGCAAAGTCAGTATTTCTGTCCATCGCTATTTCCGTCGCTTTCATTTTCACTTTGGTGCCAACACCAGGCCATGCGGCAAACGTCTGCGAGTACAAGGACTATGATTGGGCGGAACTCAGCCCGGTCGAGAAGTCTGCTTGGGAGGTCCTCGGCTACTCGCAAAGGCTGTGGGACGGAAACCGTGAGTCCCCGACATCCAACAAGGATTGGTCGGAGCTTACGTCCGCCGAGAAGCGAGCGGCGCAATCCCTCGGCTATACTCGCTCGTCCTGGGACAGCGGCAAGTGTTAGATCTCGTGAACAAGGCTAAACGAGGATCTGGATTTTGATTCCAGGCTGCCGTTTGCGAAGTGCGAAGTCCCGCAACATTTACCGTCATGAAACCCATGAAATACTGGGGTAGAGATTAAAACCAGAGCTCCCAGACATACAATGCGACCTCGGCCAGGATTGCGAGCAGGATGAAGATTTCGATCAAGAGACTTCTTCCAGCCTCCCGCTTTTCACTTAGCCGCATAAAAGCTTGTTCGTAAAGCAAGTGAATTGCGTCGACCGCTCTTTCTGCCGCCTTCATACGCGCGGCAATCTCGGTCCTCAAGCACAGCTCAAGAAATACGCGTCGAGCAATTGGCGGCGCGATCAGATCAGAGCGATCGAGCAACGTCTCCGCGCGGATTAGCCAATACTTTGCCGCACTGGTTTGGGCGGCGGTAACACCTGCTCGTTGCTGGAAAGAACGTCCAGCGCGGCTCAAGTAGAAGAAGGTTGCATCTTCGCCCGAAGTTTCCCATTGGTTTACTATGCACTCCTCCAGACGACATAGTTGTTTGCATATCCATTCAAATTGGGCGATTCCCTTCCTGACCGGCCAATCCTGATCCCCAACGATGACGATCTTGCCTACTGCGCGTAAAACGCGGGCTCCTTGAAATGAGATCTCAATTACTGATTGCCGAGCGCCGGTGCCGGATGGGTCTTCAGCTATCCAACCCTCAGCGGCCTTCTGCAGTGGGAACGGCGTCGCGGAACCTGCAGGCAGGAAGATAATCTCGCAATCGTGCGAGGGCGGCGTAGTGACCGATGGAAGCGTCCCGCCGTCAAGCAAGCAATCGGGATTCGGGAGTTCTTCAAATAAGGCCAGGACAGGCTCCGGCAGATCCAGCCTGATCTCTTCGCCCTCGTTCTTCGATGACCCGGAACGAAAGGTCAGCAGCCACGCACGTGGTTTGAGCGAAGCTACGGCCACCAATCGTCTCGTACCAATCGAAGTCTCTCCCATGTGGGATCAACCTCCTGTATGTCCGGAAGTCTCACATATCGATCATCATCGTCCACAATCGGGCCAGGGAGCGAGAGATAAAGCTTCAATTCTCGACAATTGCAGAAGCTTGCGTGCAAAAGCTCTCCGGTCAAATGATCCAGCCAATCAGGATCGAGCTTGGCAGAAATCCGACCCTCGATGTCCAACGGAGAGACAAGGTCAAGGGCATCGATCCGATCCGACGCCATCAGAAAGCCCCACGAGCAGAGGAATGACGGGATATTCAGATGATAGCTACCGACGTTCGCAAAAACTGTCTGCAGAGTGCGCCTCAACGCGGTGTGGTCCTTCCAATGATTGATTGAGAACTCAAGCCCTTGGATAGCCAAAATTCCGCCGGGGCGAAGCCGCTTTTTGATTAGTTCATAAAACTGCCGTGTGTAGAGTCGCTGGGCAGGGCCGTTGTCCAGCATATCGACTACATCCACGATCACGACATCATATTGCCGATCATCGTTCTCAATAAATTCACGTCCATCCCGAAAGTGGATTTCCGCGCGCGGGTCCTCGAACGCGCCACAATGCCATTCAGTCAGGTGCAGTCGGCAGAGTTCTACAGCTTCTTGGTCGATATCGACCATAACCGCCTTTCGAACCGTGCGATGCGCAAGGACTTCGCGCAAAGTAGCTCCTTCCCCGCCGCCAATGATTAAGACGTCCGCCGGCTTTTCGTGTAGCAGCATCGCCGGCTGGACGAGCATTTCGTGGTAGAGGTCCTCATCGTGAGCCGCACTCTGAATCACGCCATCCAGATACAATGCAACGCCGTGGTTGTACGTGTCTGCTATAACGACGCTCTGGAAAGCCGTTTTTTGCGAGCAGAGAATCGACTTGACCCTATAGTGATATCGATCAACAGGATCAGCCATTTCGACAACATACATGCCTTCGCGGAGCGGCAATTGGTAGGCAGCGGCATCGGCGTAGAAATAACCTGGTGGCAGGGGCGGAAGAGAATAAGATCGCTCACCGTCCTCCGGTGACGATGGAGTAGCCTCATGCGGCGAACAAGTCACGATGAACACCCTGCGCCGGCGTCACATACGCAGAGGCCCCGCGTCATCTGAACTATGCCGATACGGCGCGGGCTGAACACTCCGACCATGGCGGGCAAGCAACTTCGGGGATCGCAAGCGCCGCACATGAAGATGTCGATCGCGCAAAAGCTCTTCTCTGGCCATGTATGAACCGTCATGTGGCTCTCAGCAAGGATTGCAGCCCCGGTAACCCCTCCTCCGCCAAATCTATGGAAGTGCAAATGGAGCAGCGTCGCTCCCGACTGGCTGATGGCGTCCCGAAATCCACACTCGATTCGCGCTATGTCCTCGAGAGCCGACGCATCATAGAAGTCTGCAATCAGGTGGCGGCCCGGCAATCCGCCGGCGACAACGTGTTCACTCAATTTCCGATTGGCCACAGGTAGCGGAGGGATAAAAATACCAGCAACAGCATTATGCGCGGAGAAATCAGCGGCAGTCGACGGGAATGGTCCCGAATATAACCTGGACATCGAGTTCATCTGCTTACTTTCAACGCGGTATCGACGAACCGATCAGAATAAAGTGCCACTACTCCGCCGCGTCGACCGCAGTAACGCCGATGACCCGGAACGTCTTCAAGAGTTACATTTACCTCTGATGGGCGCCTAAATGACATCATTATTGTTACCGGCGTAGGCCACGACATAGTTCAGCGCACCTTTGCCAGTGCCGGCGTGAAGAAAATCAAATCCGGGGATCGCGTCGCTGCTTAGTGTCCCAAGCAACCATTTTGAGGCAAACCTACCATTGATGCGCATATTCCCCCACGCAGGACTAGGTTTCATTTGACAGGATAGTAGGTCATTTCGAGAACTAATTGTCAAATAAAGAATTAGCGTTATTTTAAACATTACACGGACATTGCAAATTTCTTTTTTGTCCATCAGTCTTGTGTAGTTAAAAAGTACTAGCTCATTCGCAGGAGAACTGGAGAAGTGCTTAGTACCACTTTCAGAATTTTGCTTGCATAAGGACGAGGCTGCCGGTGCAGGACAACAGCGAAGCAGCAAATGCGTGTGTGACCTGCAACATAAATTGACTATTACACTCCAGAAACGTATCAGCCCATCCATTCATATCGTCAGTATTGTTTCGGAAGGTGGGATCGGACATTTCAATGGTTCCAAATTTTGTCGGCCACCTGTCCGACGGCGGCCAATCGCCCGCCCTGATATTCCCCGGCCGGGCTGTCATAACCTATGATCAACTTGCGCAGCGGGTCGCGACTTTGGCGACGTCGTTTGGCGGCGAAAAGCGGTTGATTGCCATAGAAGCCAGTCTTTCCGAACACGCGATCATCGCCTATCTCGCGGCGCTTGCCGGCGGGCATGCCGTCGCGCTGCTGCCGCCGGGCGACACGCGTGCGGCTGCCAGTTTTCAGAAATTATACGGACCTGATATCTGCTTTCGCAAAATTGGAGACCGCTGGCTCACCGACCACACAGCTCACCCATCGTGTGAAACCCTGCATCCTGATCTCACCTTGCTGCTCTCGACATCCGGCAGCACCGGTCAGGGCAAGTTCGTGCGGCTTTCGGGAAGGAACGTAGAAGCCAATGCGGATTCTATTGTTCATTTCCTCCATCTCACATACAACGACCGCAGCGCGTTAATACTGCCACTTCACTATTCTTACGGCCTTTCGGTTCTGAATTCCCACCTGGCCGCGCACGCCAGCGTCTTTGTTCCGCGCAAATCAATCCTCGACACCGGTTTCGTCGAGGACCTGCGAGAGAGCCGTTGTACAAACATTTCCGGAGTTCCGTATTCTTTCGAACTATTCGAGCAGATCGGTTTTCGCCAGGAAAACCTGCCGAACCTGAGGATGTTGACCGTGGCCGGCGGACGATTGCCCGCCGATCTGGTGCGTCTTTATGGCAGCCACCTATCACGGCAGGGCAAGGAACTCTTTGTCATGTATGGGCAGACCGAGGCCACGGCGAGAATGGCTTATGTTCCGCCTCACCTGGTGGTGGAAAACCCGCACGGCATCGGGATTGCAATCCCGGGAGGGGAACTGGGCCTGGCGGATGAATATGGGATGGTGATCCATGGAGCCGAAACCCCCGGTGAATTGATCTATAGCGGGCCCAATATCATGATGGGCTACGCATCGAGCCGGAGCGACTTGAGCCGCGGCGCGGAACTGACGGAACTGAAAACAGGAGATCTGGCGATACGGGACAAGCGTGGATTTTACCGCATTGTCGGTCGCCGCAGTCGTATATCGAAGATCGCAGGATTGCGCATCGGTCACGACTTGCTGGAACAAGCACTGTCACTGCAGGGGATCCAAGCAGCCGTTTTGGGCGATGATCAATCAATCATTGCCTTTTATACGTCATCGCATTCAGAAGATACTGTACGCAACGCGCTGGTCCAGGCGAGCGGGCTGACCGCCCTCCACGTCGAAGCCAGCCGGCAGGGAATACTGCCTCGCCTTCCATCGGGCAAGGTTGACTATCAACAGTTGAGAATGCGTTTTGGCCAGAAGCAGACCCGCAAAACGCTGAGCGTGAGAACAGCGTTCAGGGAAGCGTTCTTACCGCTGACCGTCGCCGACAATGACACCTTCGTATCGCTGGGCGGTGACTCGTTACGCTACGTCCGCTTGTCCTTGGAACTCGAGCGAGTCCTGCACCAGCTGCCCGAGAACTGGGAGAACAGATCAATCGCTGAGCTCTCCACCATGGGACAGGCCAAGACCGGGATGCAGACCGTAGGAACGGATCTGCTGATCCGCACGTTGGCTATCCTTTGCGTCGTCGTCCAACACGCAACCCTTTGGCCAATTCCAGGCGGTGCTGCCGCCATGGTCATGTTGATCGGCTACGGTCTCGCCCGCTTCCAGAGCGGCAATTTGTTTTCCGGTAATCTCACTGCTTTTGCACGGCCCATCATAACTGTCCTTGCGCCCTATTATCTGATTGTTGCCGTTTACGGCCTTGCGTGGGGCAAGGTGCCGTGGACGTCAGTGCTCCTTGTCGGCAACTTCGGTTTCGCCGATCCGGCCAACGGAACGATGGTTCCCTTGCTGTATTGGTTCGTTGAAGCCTATGTCCAGATGATGCTGATCTGGATTGGACTATTCGCCATTCCAACCATCCGGAATACCGCCGCGAGAAGTCCGTATTCCTTTGGGATGTCATTTCTTGCAGCGGCGCTGGCAATTCGGTTTATGGGGCCATTGGCCTGGCCGATCGGGGACCGACAAATTTTTACGGTGCCATGGGTGCTTTATCTCGCAGCCTTTGGTTGGTTGGCATATTTTGCCGACAATTTCTTCAGAAAGCTATTGGTGCTGGCAGCTGCTGCAGCCATTTTTCCGCTGGTTGCCTATTCCGGTGGCAACTGGATCGGCTCCTGGGTCAAATATATGCTCCAGTTCGCGCTTCTCGCTGCCCTGCTATCCGCTCCCCGTGTATCGTTGCCGCGGCGTATCGTCCATCTCGTGCTTCCGATCTCCGCCGCAAGCTACCATATCTATCTTTTCCATAGGTTCGTACCTGAGTTGATACTAACGCCACTTGAAGGCATGCTGCCCTGGTCGATTTTCACTGCAGCATCGATCTTCGGCGGCGTTGCCGCAGGTTTGTTGGCTAATGAATTTCTGAAGAACCTGTTGCGTTGGGCGTGGATGATCAAGCCGTTCCGCCTGCCGTGGGCGAGCCAGTGGTTGAATCCAACCAGCCCCAGATAAACCATGAAGAGGCGTCGTTTCGGCGCTGGCATTCGTCAGCTCATGAACGTCACGTGCCGTGCGCTGGAAATAGCGAAAACACGCCTGGTTTAAGTACAGTATGAAATAGTTCTTTGGTTGAGACGACGCCAATGTCGAATTGCACTTTCTACCGGAAAGCAAGCGTATAGCAGGTGCAGTTGAACAAATGCGCGGGTACAGTAAGTACACCATTTACTTGGACCGCATTTGCGCAGAATATAACAAAGTGGGAGGAAGCATTCGGACCCCTCTCGATAAGTGCGCCCGAACGGCTTTCGCCCTTGGTTGAAAAGGGAGGATCAGTCATGGGGCGTAATTTCTTGCTCGCGGCTTGCGCCGCGGCGTTATCGCTCGGCGTCACGCACGCCTTCGCACAATCCGGGAGTGTCGAGAAAGCAGTTGGCGGCTATAATTTTAATGAAGCCGCAAAGGAGGCACCCGGTACCAAGGATTTCCATTCGGCCGACGGTCATTTGACCTTTGCGATTGTAACGCACACCGCCGGCAATGGCTTCTTTGACCCCGTCTATGTTGGCGCAACTGTCGCCGGCAACATGATCGGCGCCAAGATCCTGCTGCTTGGCTCGGAATCGCCAGTAGATGATCCTGCACGCGAAATCGAAATCCTGAACCAGATCGTGCAGGATCCGACTATCGACGGGATAATCATGACCACACCACAGGTCGGCGCCTATAACGACATTGTCAAAACCGCCGAAGCAAATGGTATCCCGGTCGCCACCACTAATTCGTTCGACGCAAACATCTTGCACCGGAGCGCCATCAGCCACACCGGCCAGGACGCGTCGGCTGCGGCAATCGGAGGTGAGGCGCTCGCCAATTGCGTCCTCGCGAGTGGCGCGACCAGCGGCTCGATCGTGCTGCCGTCCTCTACCGCAATGGGCAATATTGAGGTGAACAATCGTGTGACCGCCGCCTTCAACGCAATTGTCAAGACGTTGAAGGACGCCGGCAAGCTCGAGGCATTCAAGGTCGACGCCGGTCCGGAGAACGTGGGCATCGACACGAACCCAAATGACCCCGTCAACGCGCTTGTTACGCTCTTCGAGTCGCGTGGTGATGTGGTCGGTGCTTTCACCGCCAACAACGTCTTCACGCCGCCGCTCGTCAAAGCGGTCGAACAGATGAAGAAAACCGGCAAGCTCTGCGCCTATGGTTTTGACCTCGGACCAGCACAGCAAGAAGGTATCGCTGCGGGGAACCTGACCGGTTCGCTGGGACAGCAGCCATTCCTGCAGGGGTTCTGGCCGGTCATGCAGCTCTATCTGCAGATCGACCGCGGCATTGCGGCCGCCAATCTTGATACGCGCGCCCAACTCGTGACGAAGGAAACGGTTGCGAATGTCGGCAAGCGCTTCGAGAATTGATGTAGCTCGGAACACTTCAAATTCGCGGGAGAGCGCGAGTTCTCCCGCATTGCGGCGGCCAGGGATCAGAAGAACGCCATGACGATCACCACGACCACATCGCTCGGCCGTGCGCCGCCCCAGCTCGCCGGCGGCTGGGAGATCGGACTCCTCATATTCCTTGCCCTCCTCTACCTCGGCGGGGTGCTCGTCAATCCGGCTTTCTTCGGTTCAACGGAGGCGCTTCATGCACTTCTGCGCGACACATCCCGGGTTGGGATTATTGCGGTTGGAATGACTTTCGTCATCGTCAACAGGGATCTCGATCTTTCGGTGGGCTCAATCTACGGCTTGATCGCCGTCGTTTTCGCCCGGTTGTTCGCCCCGAACTTCCTTGATCTCGGCATCACGACTTCAGTTGTTCTGTGCATCCTCCTAGGCGCCGGGATCGGATTGGCAAATGGGGTGCTGATTACCATCCTGAGGGTACCAGCGTTCATCGCGACCTTGACGACGCTCTTGATCGGCCGCGGCTTCGTCCTCGCACTTACGCATGGCCAGGCAATTTATTATTCCGAAAAAGCGGCGGCGCATCCGCTCTTCTTCCATCTCGGCGAAACCAACATTTTCGGCTTCAACAATCAGATTCCGATCGCGATTGTGGTGATGGCGATCGGCGCTTACGTCCTCGCCAAGACGCGTTGGGGATACGAGACATTTGCTACCGGCGGTAACGAACAGGCAGCGATCTATGCGGGCATTGCGACGAACTGGGTGCGCATTCGCGCATATCTGATCTCTTCGCTTTGCGCGACCCTGGCAGCCCTTTTGTCGGCCGCCCAAGACAAGGGGGTGACCCCGCTATATGGCGTGAACTGGGAACTCACCGTCATCGCATCCGTCATCATCGGCGGTGCCTCGATTCTTGGCGGCCGCGGCCGTGTCGTGGGTTCGTGTCTTGGCGCCGCACTCGTCGTTCTGATCGACAAGGTATTGCGCGAAGGCTGGCCCATTACCCGCATCATCGTCATCGACGGTCAGAACATCCCGGTCAACGCCAAGTACACCCTACCGGCCGGCGCAGTGCTGGTATTTCTTGGCCTCCTCCTAGTCTTCGCCGTGCTCATCGAGCCTTATCTCATTCGTCGCCAGGTCGCGGCGCGGCTCTGGGCATGGCTTCGCGGCCGGCCGCCGCCCCCCGCCTACGAGATCGGCGGTATCGCGGTCGAGGGTGTCCAGACCAAGGGGGCGATGATAACGGATACGGCGTTGTCGTCCACGGGGCTCGGCAAGTTCCTCGCCCGGCGCGACGCACTGGCCATCCTCTTGACCGCGCTGCTGTGGTTGACGGGCCTCATTCTGCGGCCCGACTATTGGTGGAACCTGTCCAATACCTTCGCGATCCTGCTCAACTACACGGAACTGGCGTTGATTGCGGTCGGGCTCACCTATGTGATTGCGGCCGGCGACATCGATCTTTCAGTCGGGGCGGTCCTCGCTCTCGCCGGAAGCGCCGCCGCCTATTTCCTCAAGGTGCTGGGCGCCGACCCTTTCACCGCCGTGGCAATGGGCTTGCTCGCAGGGATGACCGCTGGCCTCGTCAACGCTATCGTCACTGTCGGCTTCAAGCTGCCGGCCTTCATCGCGACGCTCGGCATGTTCTATATCGCCCGAGGCCTCGCCGCCTGGTTCGTGGCTGGTCAGCAACTGACTGGCTGGCCCGAAGGCTACAACCTGCTCGGTCGCAAGGTGAACGACATCCTCCTGCATTTCGGCATATCACTGGCCGATGGTGTCCTCCGCTCAGTTGCTCAGGTGGTGAGCGTGCAGACGGTCTGGATGCTCATCGTCGCGCTGATTGCTGGCGTGGTACTTGCCTACACGCCGTTCGGGCAGAAGGTCTACGCCACCGGCGGCAACGTCCGAGCCGCAGCCTATGCCGGCATCAACACCAATCGCATGCGGTTCGTCGCGCTGTTGTTGGCGGCCCTCTGCGCGTCCATGGCAGGGATCATCAATGTCGCTTACTTTCGCAGCTTCAACCCTGTCGCCGGCCAGTTCCGCGAGCTTGACGCCATCGCCTCCGTGATTATCGGCGGAGGCTCGATCTTTGGTGGTTACGGCACGGTGATTGGCGCGCTTGCCGGCGCTGCCGTGATCACGCTCGTCCGGGCACTCTTGCAGCTCAATGTCCAAGGGTTCAGCATGCCGCAGCACTGGATCAATGTTTTCATCGGCGTCATCCTTATCGTGGCGGTGCTCGTCGATATCTGGGTGCGCCAGGCTAACATTCTCGGACGCCTGAGAACCCGCCTCACAAGAGGCGCACGAACCTCGGAAACCGTTCATGGCTGATGCGACACCACCCGAGCCCATCGTCGAGATGCGGAACATCGAAAAAGCTTTCGGGGCCGTGCAAGCGCTCCGCAAGGTCGACCTCATGCTTTATCCTGGTGAGATTCTTGGCCTGGTCGGCGACAACTCCGCCGGCAAGTCGACTCTGATGAAGATACTGACCGGCGCCTATCAACGCGACGGCGGCGAGATCTTCGTGGCCGGGCAGCCGGTCCACTTCAAGAGTCCGCACGAGAGCCGAGACGCCGGTATCGAGATGATCTACCAGGATTTTGCGCTGTGCGGGAACATGGACGTCGGCCAGAATATCTTTCTTGGCCGCTGGCCGCTCAAGGGGCCATTCGTCAATCGGCGGAAGATGTATGCGGAAGCTGACCGTGTGCTCAAACGGCTCAAAGTCGATGTGAACTCCGTGTATCAGAAGGTCGAAAGCCTGTCGGGCGGCCGCCAGCAATCTGTGGCCATCGCCCGCGCCATCTCGTTCGAGCCGCGCGTCGTGATCCTCGACGAGCCCACCGCCAACCTTTCGGTGATGGCGACCGAGCGCCTCCTCGAAACCATGCTTGAGCTAAAGAAGCAGGGTGTCGCCCAGATTATCATCTCACACCGCCTCGTCGACATTTTCGCCGTGGGCGATCGCGTCATGGTGCTTAAGCGAGGCGAGTACGTCGGCGACCGCTACATCAAGAATACCGACGAACATGAGGTCTTGGAGATTATCGTTTCCGGCACGCGAGAGAGCGCGCTTACGGCCGATGAAGCAAGAAGAGTGGAGCGGTGATGGATCACCTTTGCAGGCGTTTAGGATCGTTCCTGAGTGACTAGAGCATCGGACGCATTTCCTGCCGCTTCAGGCATCTTCAAGCCAAGATCGATCTCGACATTGGGTTCTTGCACAAGTGAGGCCGACCCGATCGAACACGTTTTCAATTCATGAACAAACAGCGCCGCAATTGGCGCACAGTCGATCGAAGTAGTCGGCAACGCCATGCAGTGATTTTTGCATTTGGATCATGTACACTGGTAGGTTTAGGATGGTCGTTCTGAGAGGGGCCTCCGATGATCATTGCGTCATGGCTGGAGAGTTTGGGGCTTGGGCAATATGCCACGGCTTTCGATAGTAATGCGATTGACGCCGAGACGCTGCCAAAGTTGACTGCCGAAGATCTCAAGGAGCTGGGGGTCGCTGCTCTTGCCCACCGAAAGAAGATTCTTGAAGCAATTGCCGCACTCGAAAGCGACCAGCACGCCCCACCGTCGAAATCTTCAACTGGTAAAAAAGCAGTCACTGCCCGGCGCCAATCATTCGCGGATCGCCCTCGTGAGGCCGAGAGACGACAGCTCACTGTAATGTTTGTCGATCTCGTGGGCTCGACAGGTTTGTCCACCCAGCTCGACCCCGAAGAAATGGGCGCGGTCCTGCGCCAATTCCAAAATGCCGTTGCGGGCGACGTTGTCCGTTTCGACGGCTATGTCGCGAAACTGATGGGCGATGGGGTGCTTGCTTACTTCGGTTGGCCCCAGGCCCATGAGGACGAAGCGGAACGTGCCGTCAGAGCAGGGCTTGCCGTCGTCGAAACCGTCAAAGGCCTTTCCGCGAATAACTGCCGGCACCTTTCCGTCCGGGTTGGCATAGCAACGGGTCTGGTTGTCGTCGGAGAGCTGATTGGCACCGGTGCCGCACAGGAGAACGCCGTCGTTGGCGAGACACCCAACCTCGCTGCCCGTCTGCAGACGCTCGCTGAACCAGGTACAGTCCTGATATCCGAACTCACTTTTCGATTGATGGGGAAGCTTTTCGAGGTGAAGCGAATTCGTCCTCAAAAGTTGCACGGCTTCGACACCCCTACCAATTCGTACCTCGTAATTGGAGAAAATCGGGCGGAAAGCCGTTTCGACGCTCTTCATGTTGGAGGTACAGCGCCACTGGCCGGTCGCGACCCGGAGATTGCCCTCCTGGTCGAGAGATGGAACCTTGCTGCATCTGGGGAAGGACAAGTCGTGGAGCTGTTCGGAGAAGCGGGGATTGGCAAGTCACGCATTCTTCAGGAGCTTCGTGAGCGCCTCAAAGAAGAGGCTATCACATATCTGCGCTACTTTTGTTCACCGTTTCATACCGAGACCGCACTTTATCCTGTAGCAGACCAACTGTTGCGGGCCGCGGACATCAATCGAACCGACCCGCCAGAAAAGCAGTTAATGTTCCTGGAGGAAGCACTTTCAACGGCGCAAAGTCCACATGAAGCCATTCCCCTAATTGCCGCCCTACTTTCAATCCCCACAGACAACCGCTATCCAAAGCTCGACCTAATGCCTCAGAAGCAAAAAGCGCGGACGTTCGAGGTTTTAATCGAACAGCTCGAGGCGCTCGCAAGAAATAAGCCTGTCCTCATGCTGCTTGAGGACGCCCACCATCTTGATCCGGTTTCTGCGGAACTCTTTGATGTCATCGTGGACCGCATGCAGCGACTCCCGATCATGCTTGTTGCCACCTCTCGTCCGGAAGGAATTCTACGTTGGAACGGATTTCCCCATGCGACTGTGCTGACGTTGAACAGGTTAAGCCGAGCCCAAGCGGCTTCCATCATCACGGTTATGACGGGCGGAAAGCAACTCCCGTCGTCCGTTCTCGACCAGATTCTTTCGAAGACCGAAGGCGTACCGCTGTTCATCGAGGAGTTGACCAAGGTCATCCTGGAATCTGGCCTGCTCAGCGAGAGCGGTGACGACTACAAATTGTCGGGCCCGCTACCCCCGCTTGCCGTTCCCGCAACCCTTCATGACTCCTTGATGGCCCGTCTCGACCGGCTCGCCTCGGTTAGGGAGGTCGCCCAGATCGGTGCCGTAATCGGGCGGGACTTTAGCCACGAATTGCTCGCCGCTGCCTCCGGCTTTTCGGAAGTCGAGCTTGAACGGGCAACAGAGCAGCTCGTGACAGCCGGCCTGGTGTTCCGTCGAGGCGGTGAGAGCCAGGTCAGCTACACCTTCAAACACGCGCTGGTTCAGGATGCCGCATACGGCAGCCTGCTTTTGAGCCGCCGACAACAACTGCACGCCCGCATCGCGCACATACTGGAAGACCGCTTTCCCGAGATCACTGCGACGGAACCTGAATTGCTTGCACATCATTTCGGCCAAGCTTCGCTTGTTGAAAAAGCCGCGGAGTATCACGAACTAGCCGGACGGCGTGCCCTGTCGCGTTCGTCCCTTTCGGAAGCGCTTGTTCGATTCGGGAATGCGCTAACCGGATTGAAGGGTCTTTCCCCATCAAAGGAGCGTGCACGGCGTGAGCTTTCGATTCAGGTGGCACTAGGCAGTACGTTAGTAGCATTTCACGGATTTGCCGCTCCCGAAACTGGTACGGCTTACCTGCGGGCACAGGAACTATGCGAGGAACTGGGTGAGATACAACAACTCTTTCCGGTCGTTTATGGCCTCTGCCTTTTTCATCTTTATGCCGCCCAACTGGCCGAAGCACGACGTGATGCGGAGAGACTGCTTGAATTGGCCCATGGCAACAATGACCGCGGCCTTTCGTTCTTCGCTCATCGCGCGGCCGGCGTCAGCGCCCTGCCTGCTGGCGAATTTTCCCGCGCACGCGCTCATCTGACGGAAGCGCTGGCTCTTTATGATCCGCAGGAGCACCGGTCTCCGGCATTCGTGTACGCTTTCGACCCGCATGTCGTGTGTCTCGACTATCTGGCGCGGGCGCTGTTGGCCCTAGGTCTGCCGGACCAGGCACTTGCGGCAAATGAGGAGGCAGCAGGAGAAGCCAGGAGAATCGGACACCGCAACAGCCTCGCACTGCCGCTGTTCTTTGGGGGTGTGATGCGCCAAATCCTCGGCGATGCTACCGGAGTGAAGCTCCGTGCCGCCGAACTTGCGCAGATATCGGCAGAGGGCGGATTTCGGTTCTGGCAGGCTGGAGCCACGATTTTGCAGGCGTGGGTGGTCGCGGCCGAAGGCGAAACAGAGCGCGGCCGCGCCGAGTTGCACAGGGGTGTCTGCGAGTGGCGGAGCACCGGCGCGCAATACATGTGGCCCTACTTCGCTGCCCTCTTGGCGCAGATCGAGCTTAAAGCCGGCGATCCTGCAGCGGCACTCACGCTGCTCAAAGAGGCGCAAGAGGTCATCGAAAAGACTAACGAGCGCTGGTTCGCATCCGAGGTGTTTCGTCTCCAGGGAGAGGCCCTGCTTCAGCTTGGGCCTGAACAGGCGGGGGATGCTCTGACCACCGCACGTTCACAGGATGCGCGCTTTTGGCAGCTTCGCGCGGCAATAGGACTGGTACGCGCCGGCGGTTCCGAAATCAATGCACGCAAGCAGCTTGCTGAGATTTTCTCGAGCTTCACAGAAGGATCGACGTTGCCGGACATGAAGGCCGCGCAATTGCTTGCAGCGACAGTGGGATCAGCATAGCCAAGGAACTGGGAGGAGATCATGTTGGAATCAGACATTAATACGATCGTGAAAGAAGCACAGGACCGCTGGAATGCAGCTTTCAACGGCGGAGATGCAGCAGCGGTGGCGGCGCTTTATACGTCGGATGGAACTGTATTGCCGCCCGCCCATGCCGTCGTGAAGGGAACGGCCGCAATTGCCGATTTCTGGGCCGGTTTCATATCGGCTGGAGTCAGGGAACATGGTATCGAACTGCTCGATGCCCAAGATGGCGGCGACATGGCCTATTCCAGCGGCAAGTGGTGGGCGACCGGTTCGGGCGAAGACGGAAAGGCCTTGCGCTTTGAGGGCACGATCGTCACCATCTTCCGGAGGCAACCCGATGGTTCTTGGAAGACTTGTTTGCATACGTGGAATTGAGCTAGGCCGAAATCGGGACAAGAATATTGTTTGTTGTCACGCAAGTTACGGCCGGCGTCGCACTGCATCTAACCATGCCGGATTTCAGCGGTCAGCGGTCCGATAATAATGTATTTCGGGTAAATTGATGCTGGCGCCAAACTGTGAGCAGGGCAAGGCACGAGTACTTTGCTGTTATCCTTGCCATTGAGAAAAAAGTGCTCAGTCTCAAGCTTTGACGCAATTCGCTTGAAGCGGCATTATTCAGCCCATTTCATGCAGCCAAGATATTGAACTGTTTTGACAGGTGGACGAGCCGGAATATTGGCACACGGCACCTGTCGTTTGCGCATCCTGTGGACCAGCGTCAGAATATTATTCGGTCGCGGAGGTCTAATTCATCTTAGACTTCGCATTGAAACGGCAAGATGGAGGTGTTCGTATATGAGTCAGATTGAGGCAACGTTGAACAAACTCCAACGGCTTACGTTCGAATATTTCTTGAAAGAGAGCAATCGCGCCAATGGGATGGTCCCCGATAATACGCGCAAAGACTCGCATGCCAGCATTGCTCCGATAGGGTTTGCGCTGACGGCTTACACGATCGGCGTCGAGCGCGGTTTTATCACACGCGCCGAAGCTATCAAACGCACACTGGCGACACTACGATTCTTCAGCGAGAGCGAGCAGAGCGAGGATGCGGATGCGACCGGATACAAGGGCTTTTATTACCACTTTCTATACATGGACACGGGCCGTCGCGCCTGGGAGTCGGAGTTATCGACGATTGATTCGACATTTCTACTCGCTGGCATGCTGGCCTCCGCTGCGTATTTTGATGGAGATGCGCCCGACGAGTGCGAAATACGTTCGCTGGCTGATGAGCTCTATGCCCGGGTCGATTGGCAGTGGGCGCTTAACGCCGGCGAGACCGTATCGATGGGTTGGAAGCCGGAGTGCGGGTTTCTGCCGTATCGGTGGGAGGGCTATAATGAAGCCCTGATTCTTTACGCATTGGCACTGGCTTCGCCGACCCATCCAGTTCCGGCCGAGAGCTACAAGGCCCAAACGCGGACCTACTGCTGGAAGCAGCTCTACGACACGGATTTTCTCTATGCTGGCCCACTATTCATTCATCAGCTTTCACACATATGGATCGACTTTCGCGGCATTCAGGACGAATTCATGCGTGAGAAAGGGATCGATTATTTCGAGAACAGCCGCCGTGCAACCTATGCACAACAACAATACGCGATCCGCAATCCAATGGACTACAAGGGGTACAGCGAGCATTGCTGGGGCATCACCGCGAGTGATGGTCCCGGTCCAATCTGCATGAAGTTCGACGGCGTTGATCGCTGCTTTTTTGACTACACAGCGCGCGGCATCCCGTATGGTCCGGACGATGGCACCATCGCGCCCTGGGCCGTGATTGCATCGCTACCTTTCGCCCCCGAGATCGTCTTCCCAGCGCTGCGGCACTTCAATGAAGTATACCCCGAAGTGACCAGCAAGTACGGCTTCAAGTGCAGCTTTAATCCCACCTTCGAGTCGGGAAATCAAAGTAAGCCGGGTTGGATATCGAAGGGCTATTACGGACTCGATCAAGGACCGATCGTGTTGATGATCGAGAACTACCGCACCGGATTTCTTTGGGGGTTGATGAAGAAATGCCCGCTCATTGTCGAGGGTCTGCGAAAGGCGGGATTCACCGGTGGTTGGCTGCAATTATCGTAGCTTCATCGAAGGATTGGGATAAACGGAACGGGGACAGCGTGCCGTGCTGCCGTTGAACCCATTGTTTAGTCCAATACCCAGTGTTCAACGTGGGCGTCCTTACAGCCACCGGCTGCCGCATGTTGAACCAAGCGACTTTGGCGGTCGAGAATTGTCCTGCGGAACGCTTGTAACCCCATGAATTTGCGTCCGACGTACTGGAGTGCAAGGCATGCCATGCTGCGTGCCAGTTATGACGATGACGCCAAAGGAAGTTCACTTGCCTCCATCATTTCGGCCGCGCTGGTGTATCCACCATCCATTCCGTCCAAGAAATGCAAATGCGAATCCGGTCTGCCTGAAGGCACAAGACAGGTCATGAGTGCATGAGACTGTCTATGCAGTCCGAAGTTGATGTCGCCACGTGATTTTGCCGCAAGAAGGATGGATTCAACTGCTTCGATTTGTTTGAGTGTGCTGTCCAGCGTCAGACGCAAACCATCATCATATTTACGGAAATCCGAATTGTAGACTATTTCCGACCAACTTTTGGGATCGAGATACCTATCGTTGTCCTTAGGGGTAGCGATATCCTTGGGAACTGGATGAGACCGACTTGGTGCAGCATCAAAAATGGCGAGCACACGCCTGGCCAGCGCAGCAAAGGCTTCGGGGTCTGTGTGTTCAAAAGGCTCGACCAACAGCGATAGAATCTCGCCCTGCTGACTAGGAAAAGGTGTCCATTCACACGTAAGTCCGGTTAAGTCCGGCTTCGTCGTGTATTTGCCTGGCTTTACCAAATACCGCCCCTTCTTGATCTGCTGCTCCGCCCATTTGAGCCCTCCCCCGGCAAACATTGCGTAGGTGGCATTTTCCGACGCCGCGTATCGCGCGATTCTCACGTCGCGCCCGCTGGCGCGTATTTCGGCGACAGACACCAGCCCCGTTCGTAGAGCAAGATGAAGGTCGGTTCTTGCAAAGGCCGCGACCTGTCGCAATACCGAAGTCGCCGTCATGAGCCCATTCGGCGGCAAAGCAAATGCAGCCCCATCCCCGCGAAATACAAACGGGAAATCAAATGTGCCCCAGGCGTTGCCAAGAGCGGCAATTATGGACGCACCGGCGTAGTTGACGTCTTCATAGCGCCCCGCCCTGATTGCTGCAGTCGAGTTAACAACATCCGTTACCCCGATGAGCCAATCATCGGGTAATGGCTCATAGCTGGCTGGGTCAAGCACAAACGAAAACTCACTGTGCACTTGGGATTGGTGGGTATAGTTCGCAACCATTGAGTATTTCTCCAGATGAACGTCGACCAGCAAATTTGACTTCGTTTTCTGCCGTTGTCGCGCAGATTCCCAACGTGTCCCGTTCGGTCAGAGTCGGGCCTGCCTAGCCAGAGCAGGCAGACCCGACCGTTTTCGTTCAGAGAAGGTTCGTTGCAACGTCGATGTTGCCGTGAACCGCCTTTGAGTAGGGGCAGATGCCATGTGCCGCAGCGAGTAGTTCGCGCGCAACCTCGGGATCGACCCCTGGCACGCTGACATTGAGGCGCGCCCGCAGGAAGTAGGAGCCGTCATCGGCGTTCAGATCGATTTCGGCATCGACCGTGGTGCCCGCCTGAAGCTTGATGTTTCTCTGGGAGGCGGCGACTTCGATCGCTCCCATGTAGCAGGCCGACCAGGCGGCACCGAAGAGCTGTTCGGCAGCGGGATGCGGTTGCGGCAGCCTGATGTCCAGCTGGCCGTCGCTGCTGCGGGCGGCGCCGTTACGGCCGCCAATGTTATGGGTCTTGCCGGTAAAAATGAGCTTCTCAGTCATGATGAATTCCTCTTTTGTGTTGATTTATATCGTGTCCGATTTAATCGTGTGCGCTTCATATACATCTAGCGAAAACCCATGTCAATAGCATTGCGATTAAATCGGATACGATTTATATATGACGCGATGAAACGTCATTTTGAATAGGAATGCCCATGCCCACCCAAACAACACGGACGCCGGATATGTCGGTGCGCGTTTCCTCAGAGGTCCCCAATGAGGTGCGAAAGCTGTCCAATTTTCTTTGCTTCGCGATCTATTCAGCCAACCTTGCTTTTGGTCGCGCGTATAAGCCAATCCTCGATAAGCTTGGTCTGACGTATACTCAATATGTCGCCATGGTGGCTCTTACTGAACAGGATGACCAGACCGTCGGTGCGCTTGGCGAAAAGCTGTTTCTTGAATCCAACACGCTCACACCCATTCTCAAGAAACTCGAGTCAATCGGCTACATCCGGCGCCAGCGCGATCCCGCCGACGAAAGGCAGGTTCGAGTAAGCCTGACGCCCGTCGGGCGCGCCCTTCTAGATACTGAACCTGCAGGGTCGCTGGTGGATGCCACCGGCCTGGGAGAGGACTTTGCAACGGTGCAGCAATCTGTGACGAGGCTACGGGACAATCTGCTGCGGTCGACGCAGTCTCACCCCGGAAAAAAATAGCCAACGTCGCGGTACCTGCAACGGCCAGGACCCGCTGGATACGAATCAGTGAGCAGCTGTTCCCGACGCACATTCCGCTCGGGGCCGAAGCAGTTGAACGGATTCTTGCTCACCCACGACGCCGATGCATTTCGTACGATCATGCAGACCCACAACCGCAGACTCTACCCGATCGCCCGAGGCGTCGTTCGTAACGACGGAGAAGCGAGGATACAGCCCAGGAGGCCCATGTCAGTGCTTTCACTGCCCTCGACAAACAGCTGGGTTGAATTTTCACGGCATGCGACCGAACATTCCTATCAGCGCTTAACCTTTCCGCCCTTTGTCGCCTGCTGAACCCTACCGCCGAGCGTGGCAAGGTCCCCAGATTGCGCCACCCTTCGAAAAGCGCGTTTCCGTTATTGCCTTTTTGCATCTCTCCTTTTCTTTGGGCGCGTGCAGCACGGGTTGGCCCGCGTTATTAGCAGCTATCGTTCAGCCGCCGCCATGTTGCCACCATCTTCATCATCCTCCGCCGGCAACTGGATCAGTGCGAAGGTGCGGGTGCGCAGGCGCGGCGAAAGCCGCAAGATCTCATTGAACGACCCTCGGCAGTTGCTATGGCCAATTGTTCGTTGTTTACCAATGGGATATTGGACGATCTGGGTCGGCTAGACCGACATATCCGTTGCGGCCAACGAGGTTTCCTTTCGAAGGGTCGACTGGCGGATACCACAAAAAACCTGGCGTCCGAGCCCGGCAGTTAGCCTTGGAATTGTCTTCAACGACAGTCATGCGCCGCTCATCTCTCGACATCACACCGCCTCCGATTCTATCGCTCCCCGCGATCATCGCGATCGTGTGCTCTTTGTTCATCAGCTTCCCGCTGCAGTTCCTCCAGACGGGGAACATGCTGCTTGATGGGGTCGCCACGTGTGCTGTCGCCGATTTCGCGGTGTGCAGCAGCATCCTGTCGTTCAGTCGGCTGTCGCTCTGTGCTGCGTCTTTGAGATGCCGAACCCCCGTCCGGATCGCGTGCCGCCTCGGATCGCTCGGAACTGGCTGACGCTCTTTCGCGATTGGCCTTATGCCGCTGACGTTCCACCGCCTGCAATACGGTGTTCAGTTCCTCGTCAACTTCGGCAACTTCGCCTATGAGCCCGTTGCCGTTGGCGCCGAGCTCGGCAGCCTGAATGAACCGCGAGTCGAGCTCCTGTCTAAGCGCCGCCATTTTGTCCGGACTGCGGTCGCCGGCCTCCGCACGTTCCATCGCGTCGCGCGATTGCTCAATCGCAAGGAGAACCCTGTTCGCCGCCTCCGCTGCG
>NZ_PGGM01000008.1 GCF_003010965.1 Phyllobacterium sophorae | reverse complement strand
ATCATGTGGTTTTTTCCATCGTCGGCGCGGACACCTTCTTACGTGCCGTTCCCGATTATGGTAGCACTACCTCAACGGCACAATTGCCCAGCAATGCGCCACTGCCGCCAAATCTGCCCCGCTTACCATCCCGGGTTGAATTCACTGCGACCAATCCTCAAGACGTAACACTCTGTTTGCATTAATAGTTCTGTCCATACGGCAGCAAAACGCTAATTAGCTTCTGCTGATCGGACATGCATGAGACATTTTCCCGGTGGTGACTTCGGGCCGCACTCTAAGCTGGTCAAGGCAGGTCGCGGAGCATCCGCGCCATCCTCTCATCCGCATTATTTACAAATACCATTTCTTCTGATGAAACGATCTTTCTCAACCCGCGTTGAGAGCACATGGATGACATTGTCTGGCAGAGAACCGGCGTTGAACCTCAGGAGCCGTCGCGTGAGTTCACGGCAATGGGCGTGAACGGGATTGATGTTGGCCGGATCTATCGCATCGATGGAGGTCCGCTCAAAGGTCGCTGGCGCTGGATTTTTCTGCTCGGTCATTCACAGTTTCGCCAAGGCATAGTGAGTGGTCACCAGGCATCGAAGCAACGGGCAGCCGACCAAGTGTGCAGAACCTACCGACGTTACCTTGAGACACCGGGCAGCGATGGTGGCGGTCAAAGCAGGATACCGCTCAAAAAGCCCACGAACCAAGACCAGGCAATTTGAATTTGGGGACACTCTGGTCCAATTTCATGTGACAGCGGAACGATGGGCGTCGAAGTGTTCCAAAGTCGCTGGAGAAAACGGATGAGACAACAATACCTCGTCCTTCTTGCCCTCGTCATGTGTTTTGCGCTGCTGGCGGCACTCGCCTTTTGCTCGACGGAAGACGGCCCGCCCGGCCAAACGCCAACCATGGCGCCTCTGCAACAACACGCAACCGATGCCTGGCAGCTCGACGGATCCTATCATGTCGTCACCAGTTGCGGATGCACGCCATTTGCCTTCAACGCCGCCATCAGCATTGCCCCGATGGAAAACTCCCCTGCCCTTGCCTTTTCGGTCAAGGCCCGCAGATAACCGCCGGCAGAATTGATGCGCTGGGACCGCTGCAGAATGCAGGCGATGACGACGGCGGTGTTTTCCTGGCCGAAGACGTCAAGCGCTTCCTCATAGGCCGAGGGAGAAATGCCGAGGTACCCCCGCACTTGGGCCGCCGTGGTCATCAAATCGCGCCAGATGCTGATGCCGTTTGCCGCATAGTCGGCGATTTCCGGACAGGCCTTCATCACCAATCCGAGCGGATAGGCCTTTGTGGCATCCTCAGCCTTGGTTTTTGCCAGCGCGGATTTCGGCCCTTGGCTGTTTCTCAAGCCAGGTTCAAGATCAAATTTTATACTAGATTCTGTAATCTGTTGTTGCGGATCATTCTGAGACTCATTGGCGCTCGGATTTTCAGCATTTACATGCTTTTCCAACAGCATAGCCACTTCGTCATGCAACGCCGCCAGATCGCTCAGGATCGGTTCCAGGGCCTCAAGCGCTGCCCGGCGCGGGATTGCCTCGACAATGGCGCGAAACCGCGTCCACAGCGTCCCCCAGTCGCCGCAAACGTCTTCGGCAACGGCAACCTCGATGAGCTTGGCGATATCCCGCCGCTGCAGCGTGATGCGCTCGCGCACCAGCTTCAGGGCCCGGGAGGCGGCCCGCACGCTCTCGGCGGCCTGCTGCAGCTCTTCTGCACGGGCCAGCAAGGGTGCCAGGGAAAAGCCGAACGCGTCGGTGATCTCCCCGCGCCTGCCCTTGCGGGAGTAGCGCTTGCCGTTGGGGCTGTCCTTGCGCGTGATCAGACCGCATTCGAGCAGGGCCGCCAAATGCCGGCGCAAGGTGGCATTGGCCATGCCATGGGCGCGCATCGACAGCTGGACGTTGGAGGGAAACACCACCAGGCCGTTGTCGGCCGACAGTTCATTATCGGGCAGGAACGACAGCAAAGCGTTGAGCACCGCCAGCGAGCGGTCGCCAACGCCGATGATTTCCTTGCCTTCGCACAGCCAGCGATACACCTGCCACTTGTCGGCGGTCTTGCCCGCTTCGATGTCCTGGGCTTGAGCCTGGATTTTCAATTGGCCAAGCGACATCGATCGCCGCCCAAAGGGCGTCGTTATGAGATTTCCAAGCATCTCCGTTTCACCTTTCAAAAAGGCAAAAGACTTCCGCTCGCCAAAACGACGATCAACACTCTTGACAGTGATTCGGGGAAATGCGATTCTCTAGCTGTTCAGACTTATGAGAAGGGCTTCCGCGACTACGTCGTTTGGGGGCCTTTTTCTTTTGCGGCTTCAGTTCTCCTGTGACTGTTCGTTTTTCTCTGCCCGGGAGGTCTGGGAGAGATAATCCTCGTGCAAGTTCTCAATGCGAGCCAAGAGAAAATCAACGAATTCTGTTGGCACGTTCTTCATGAAATTCAGCTTTACGCCTGATGGTGCATAGCTAATTCTCGCCAAAGTGATGCCTTTTGAGCGCAACTCTGCCCTCTTCGGTTCCTTCATGGTGCCGGTGGCGTGTTCCTTTGGACTTAACGCCTTCATGACCGCGGCAAAACGATCACGGCTTGAAAGATCAGGGAAAGAACGATGCGACATGACATCGTCGGTCAGGGCTTTGGGGCTGCTCGCGCGCTCCCACGCTTCGACAAATTCGATCCAGCGCGGCCGGCCAATTTCTGGCGCCGCTCCAATTTTCAAGAGCGTATCACGTGGAATTGCCGAGGCGATTTTGATCATCTCGGATACGTGCGACTTGTTGGTCGACAAGGACGAGCAGATTACATCGCGCTTGAAGCCGGCATGTTCCTGCGCGAGTGCAAAGGAGCACTTTTCGATGAATGACAGATCCTCGCGCGCAGTATTTTCCTCGCCTTGGATAATGACGGCCTGTTCGTCGGTCAGTTCGCGGATCGCTGCCTTGAATTTGATCCCGAGCTGGTTGGCTGCCGCCAATCTGCGGCGACCGTAGACGATTTGAAAACGCCCGGCCTTGCCTGGAATGGGTCGGACCAGACCAGGAACGATCTGTCCCCGTTCGCGCATTGATTGCGCAATTTCCCCTATGGCGATCTCTTCGTAGGCAGGATCGTAACGATCGACGATTGATGACGGCTCAATCGTCGCCGGATCAAGCTCGACGATATGTTCGGCATCTTTCAACAACCGATCGGCGAGATCGCTGCGCTCCTGAATGTGGCGCACTCCCGCAGCAACCTTCAAGAGGTGCGGAGAGGATGACTTCGAATGCCCGGTCGGCTGAGAAATATCATTGCCAAGCTGGCCAAGTACGTTTGCAAACATACTCTTTGAATCTTTCCGGCTCATTGCTCACGTCCCCATGCTTGCCAAAGCAATGCTTCAATCTCAGCATTGGCTGCGTTTATGGACTCAATTGCTCTGTCATAAGTTTTCGGAGCCGAGAATCGCGCTCGTTGAACTTCGTAAAGACTCTGCTTCCAAGTCAGAGCATCAGCAACTGCAGTTGACTTGATGACGGTGTGGAGCAGGAGATCATCGCCAAACACTTGCCGCATCAGCGCTTGCATATTGGCCTGGGGATGATCATTCGGTTCAAACTTTGTGATCAGGAACTTCGCAAAATCCCATTGCGCCGATGTCCCCACTTCATCGAGAATTTGCATATAGGATGCAGCCAATTCTAGAAATTTGCCCGTTGAATCGACATCGAGCATATGGGCTGGAACCGGGATCAAAACCCCGGTTGCTGCAGTCAAGGATGAAAGCGTGAGGAAATTCAGCGAAGGTGCGCAATCGAGCAGGATCACATCATATTTTTCAATAATCTGCTCCAACGCCTGAGACACACGAAGAAGAAAACTTGTCCCACCTGACTTTCTCATTTCCAGGGCGACGGCGGTTTCAAACTCGGTTAGCTCAAGCCCGGCGCAAATAACATCAAACCCAGCAATATGCGTAGGTTGGACGATCTGTTCTGTTGGAATGGGATCCTCGAACCGGATCGCGGAGTAAAGGGTTTCCCCTTCCCTATAATCGAAACCAGGCAGGGCGCCGTGCAGGCTTGTCAGGGAAGCCTGCGGGTCCATGTCGACCGCCAGGACGCGATAGCCGCGAAGCGCGAGATAGTGGCCGAGATGAATCGTCGTCGAGGTTTTGCTGGAGCCGCCTTTGAAGTTCGTCACCGCAATAATTTGGCATTGTTCACCATCAATGCGCCGAGGGTTCATCCATTTCTTGCGGCCATGTTCAGCAAGATACAATCTCAGCTCAAGGATTTGCTCAAGCGAGTACAGCCTTCTCCCATTGGCCGTCACTTCCGGCGTCGGCCCACGGTCCTTCAATGAAATCTGGCGAATGTATGCCTCGGTGACTTCCAGCAATGCAGCCACTTCTGACGAGGCAAATTTTCTCATCGCCCTGGTGGCGTCTGGCGGATACTGCGCGAGGCTCAAGTTATTAAGTGCCATCTCCAGTTTCGTGGAGAAGGTCTGCATGAATTCAAGGCTGCTTAAGTGACGTGTCACTCGAATCTCCATGTTTCGTCACGTTTAGCTTAGCGCTCGAGATGGTTAACGCCTAGTAAACCGCACATTGACTACGCGAAATCTCGATAATTCGAGTTCCTAGCGTAGGTACTTTTAGATCGATTCGGCCAAGCTGAGCAAACGCGTTGTTTTGGCATGCGCTATGCCATCCTAGTCGCTCTTGCAGAAAGTTCCCAGCTGGGAACTTTCTGCATCGTTGGCCTGCAAAGCTGTTCCCAGCTGGGAACTTTCCGGTGATTACGATGCAGAGAATCCGAAACCTCGACGAACTGCAATCTCACTAACGACGCCCGTCGATAATGGCGCGGTCGCGGTCCACAATGAGCCAAAATGACCGGTTTCTTTAGCTCCGCGAATTATCATATCTGTGACTGTTTGCCGGTCACGATCGTTTGGATGGTGCGAACACACTTTGGCCTGTGCGTGTCCCTTCTCGATCTTGTCGTTTGGCGCCGTCGCGGTCGTTATCGCCACCTGCATGCGTCCGGCGCGGCTTGAGCAGCTTGGTGATGATGCCGCCGCCCTGGCGAATGTTTCCCGGTCGGCGGCGCGCCGGTGAACTGGACGGCGACGTTGTTTGCGGCCTTGGCCAGGCAGGCTTGGCCCGCCGGCTTGCGGCTCAAGCTCGATACTGCGCTCGCATGCCTTTTCGCAAACCGCATCCGCCGCGCGGTGAAATCGCCAATGCTGCATCCAGCCGCTTTGCCGCGAGAGTTGCGCAAGGCGACAACAACATGAATTTAAGCACGGCGACCAACGGGCTCACGGTGGAAACATCCACCCATTTCAAAGAACCGAATTTCACTGGCCGAAAGTGAAGCGACAGGGCCTTGAACGACCTTTGCAGGGACGGCATCAAGTCTGAAGTGGCGCTAAAGGGCAGCGAACATCCGCCTCATCACAACGCAGCCATTGTCCCGAGCGTCGCGATTCTGGAACCAGAAGCGAGACGAGCTGAAAACGATGAAACAGCGAACGCCTTGCAGATGATCACTCCAAGTGCAGTGAGTCTTAAGGATGACAGGCGATGCGAAAGGACAGGCTTGTCCTAGACCGCAAGTCGCGGCAGTCCTCAGGACTGACAAAGCCTTAAAAGAAGAGGGTGGGAAAGAAAAATACCAGCCAGTCTGGCCCCAGCGCCGCGAAATGCGCGCACTGCGCACGAGCAATGGGGTGATTGGCAAAAACGGTCGCCTCTTGACTACACAGATGAATATCCTCCCGGTCGAAACAGTCGTGCGACAGACCGCCTTGTGCGTATCCGCAATGATTGAACGCGCAGGCTCGAGGGAATTCGGATCACCGGCCTACTACCGACGCAAAGATCGGCGATGCATAGGATAGCGCTTCATGCTGGAGGTTCGGATTCAACAATCAAACTTTAGCGCGACACGCTGAGCATACGGAAATGCGAGTACTTGGCCGGGAATTTGCGTGAGCAGCGCACTTGATCACAGAGATTGCCACCTGCCGTATAGTGCAATTTGGCAATTGTGTTCCTAAGCGACATGACGTTTGGTTAGAGCCCAGGATATCATAAGGGGCAGGGTATCAATTGAGCGTCTGCTGCCATCGCCGCACGAAGGACGTTGACGGATCTTTCGTATGGTGACATCCTTTGCAAATCAAGCGCAATAGCAGCCCGGGCCATGCCGGGCTACTACTGCCTCCCGAGACCCAGTCCCCTCACAGAGTCTCTAGAATGGAAACCAACTCCAGATTAGTTTCCATTTATGTGTTTATTTACTTATTTATCAACGCATTATACAATACGCTGTCCCAACTTCATTTCGACCGGATAAACACCTGGTCTGACAGCCCGGTCATGCTGCCGGCGTTTCAACAAGACGATCACCAAAGCGAAGTATCTTGTCCGACGTAGCGGTGCCATCGTCGTAAAGCTTGACGATCTCTTCCGGCAACGGCCGCCCGTCAGCGGCGCAGATGTAGTCGCGCATGGTTGTGCCTGTGCAGCGCGAGTCGAGATTGACGGCGCCGCGATGTGCCACGACATCGTCGATGTGCACCGTCCTGAAATCGATACTGTAGCGTGCGACTTCGGTCGTATTGGGTACTGTTTCGTGCAGCTGCGCTCCGGAGAAAATGATGATCCCCCCAGGCGGGGGCAAATAGCGCAGAGACTGAGAGTTCAACGCCTGCTGCGGCTTTGGTTGTTCGCGCGTGTCAGTCTTGACGTGTTGCGCGGCTGTCGCCCGGTTCTTGCTGTTCCATTCGTAATAATTGTAGATCTCGGAATTGTTCCTGACCGGTACGTTGAAATAGTCCGGGTAGAAGCCCATCGCATTGTCCGGGTCGATCGAATATATCGGCAGCCACCAGTTGAGCTGGCACATTGGTGCGGAGTACCAGGTGTCGCGATGCGGGTGAAACGCGTAAGCGATACCCGATGACAGAAAGTGCGAGGGATAGGCCGAGCGCATCCGCGGCACGTCGAAATACAGCTTATCGAGATCGACACCGCTTTCCTTCATGATGAGGGGAATCAGCCTCTTGCATTCCGGGTGGTGGATAAATGCCGGCTTCATTGTCGAGAGGATTGCAGCAACCTCTTCCGGCGTCATGTGTTTGTGAATGGTGCGCGGATCGTGCGGCGCAAAGGCTTCATCAAGCATCTTCTTGGCAAGAGCGATGAGTTCTCTGGTTGTGTCGGTGGCACACGAAATGAAAATATCGCCGGAATAAAGTCTGCGACGCCGTTCATCATCATTTAGATCGGAATCTATGAATACGCCTGGCATAAGTAGTCCTTTCAGCAGAATTGGCGATGGGGCGGTCCGCCAGACCGCGCTACCGACGATAGGCTATTTAATGCTCACAATGGTACGTGAAACCCTAACTCCACAACACTGAGTCATTAGTCGTAACGGGTTGTCCAAGCGGCTACCCATTTTGGCCAAGAGCAGCGCTTCTTGCCGCGGCCTACCCCGCATGTATTAAATACCCACGGTAGCAATGTCTCTCTCCTTGCAATCAGAAGATGAAAAAGTCATGCTGCCCAAACCATGCCATTGATCTTCGACAATGGTTAGAATTACGTGCCATTCAACATGCAAAATTCCTGAACCGAAAACATTTTCAGCCACGTTCAAAGCGCAACTTCCATGGGCAAAATGCTTTGATCCGGCATTTCATTTCAACGGACAGGAGCCATCGTGGCATCGTTTACCGGAACGCATAATGCGCCCCCGGAAAAACGCGAAACCCTATCGCAAGGAACACAGGACGATGAACCAGTTTCGTTTCAATATTCTCGCAGCGACGGTGATTGCCGGCGCTGGCATGGCGTTTGTTACGCTTCCGGCGGCTGCGCAATCGGTCACACAGCAATGCAGCACACAATATAATGCGGCCAAGGAAGCGGGCACGCTCAATGGCCAGAAGTGGCCGCAGTTCCTGTCTGAATGCAGCGCCAAGTTGAAGGAAGACAAGCCGGATGCAGACGCAGCAGCACCAGCTGCGAAAACACCTGCCAAGAAACAGGCAAAGGAAACCACGACAAACGCAAAAAAGACCGGGACGGCAGCCGCTGCTCCCGCGAGCGGCATGTCTGCCAAGGCAGTCACCAAGGAATGCAGCACGCAGTATCAGGCAGCCAAGCAAGCAGGTACGCTCAATGGCCAGAAATGGCCACAGTTCCTCTCGGCTTGTAGCGACAGCCTGAAGTCCGATAATTCGGACGCAGCGGTACCTGATGAGCCGACCGCTGCCGGAGCCAAGACCACTGCAAGCAAGACCACGACCAAGACAGCTGCGGCAGCAACCACGGCCGACGGCAAGCCACTGTCACCGGGTCAGGTTGCGTTTCGCGCGCGCATCAGCGAGTGCGGCGAGCAGTGGCAGAAAGCCAAGGCAGCCAACAAGACAGGTGGCAAGACCTGGCCGCAATATTGGAGCGCCTGCAACACGCGGCTCAAGGCCGACTAATTTCGATCGCATACCAACTTTTTGACCGCCCGGACCCATCTCGTCCGGGCGTTTGCATATGCACAAGCAAGATGTTTGCTCATCAAGGCCTGTTACCGCGGCGGGCTGACATTTTGCAGCCGACAATATAAACCGTTGCGCATCACCATGAGGAAACGCGGGCATGAACGGAACAAAGCGGACATTCTATTTCGCGCTTGGATGGGTGATGGTGGCGCTCGGTTTCGTCGGGGCTTTTTTGCCCGTCGTGCCGACGACCATCTTCCTCATTCTCGCCGCTTGGTGTTTCAGCCGCTCTTCACCGCGCTTTGAAAAGTGGCTGCTCGAACATCCGGTCTTTGGTCCAACCCTCGTGCAATGGCGCAAATATGGAGCCGTGCCAAAACGCGCGAAATGGATCGCATGTGCGGGCATGGTCTTCGGCTATGGCGCCTTCTTTTATTTCGCCCGCCCGACCCCCATCATTGGGGGTGTGGTCGCGGTGTTCTTTATTGCCTGTGCTGCCTACGTCCTTACCCGTCCAAGCATCGCCGCGTAGTGGGCTTGTTACATTGTTTTGGCCTTACTGTTTTTGGAAAATAGATAGCCCGTCTTGCAGCGCCGTTACGTTACGTTGGTGTATCGTATCGGACCTGAACGGGGTATATTGCGGGCATGCGGAATTCTTCCAGGATTGACCGTCGATGACGACCGAAGAACAAGTTGCCAGACATTACACGCATGGCGCGCTTGAACGGGCAATTCTCGACGCATTGCTCGCGAGCGGTAAAGATATTGACACCCTGGTTGCATCCGACCTTTCGGCGCTGGACGAACTACATCTCGGTTGGCGCGCTGCAACTGTCGAGCTCGGCAAGGATCTCGGGCTTGCGTCTCACATGCATCTTTTGGATATCGGTTCCGGCATCGGTGGACCCGCACGCTATTTTGCCGAAACATATGAATGCCGCGTCACCGGCGTTGATCTTACCGATGAGTTTGTCGAGGTGGCGGAGGCTTTGACCGACCGTTGTGGCCTTGACGACAGGCTTGCGTTTCATCAGGCAAATGCTTTGGCGCTTCCTTTCGATGACCGAAGCTTTGATGCGGCAAGTATGATCCATGTCGGCATGAACATTGAGGACAAGGCATCGCTGTTTGCCGAGGTGAATCGCGTGCTGGTGCCTGGAGCGCGCTTTGGTGTCTATGATGTCATGTCTCTGCAAGATGCGCCGCTTCCCTTTCCTATGCCGTGGGCCGACACCATTGAAACCAGCTTCGTCAGGACACCTGAGACCTACCGCAAGTTGTTGACGGGGCATGGCTTCCAAATCGAACAGGAACACAATCGCCTTGATCTCGCATTGAAGCTCAGCCGTGAAATGCGCGAGAAGGCTGCAATTGAAGGCCCTCCAGCGTTGGGCCCGCACATCATTATGGGGCCGGCAGCAAAACAGCGCCTGGCAAATGTCATGGACGCGCTTCAGAACGGGATCATCGCGCCCATTGAGATCATTGCCAGGACATAAGTTTCTTATCGTCCCAAAAAAATAGAGACCTTGACGAGGATCCCCCACGGCGCTCTAGAGGTTTTCCGCATTTTATTTCAACTGAAAGCCAAAGTCCTTAAGGATTGCCAAAAGCCTGTCGCGGTTTTTGAGGGACTCTTTTGTAGCAATGCGCCGGGCTATCTGCTCGGACCAGTCGATCGTTGCCATGGACTGGATTTTCTGAAACGTCCGCAATGTCTGATTGTAGCCGATCAATTCTTCCTGGCCCGGATTATCGCGATACTGCTCCCGGTGCAGCACAGTAGTCTGCGGCAATCGTGGTTTGATATCGGTCCTGATGGATGGGTCGGGAAAACCCACCGTCAGTCCGAAAACCGGGAAAACCTGATCCGGAAGACTAAGCTCACTGGCGACGGTGATCGGATCGTTGCGGATGGCACCAATGTAACAGGTGCCGAGCCCCAGCGATTCCAGTGCGACGAGGGCATTTTGAGCGGCAAGCGCCGCGTCGATGATGCCGAGGAGAAAGCTTTCAAGGTAATCGAGGCCCTCGGAAGTTGAACTTTGCCCGTCCGCGATGCGGCGCAGTCGCGACAGGTCTGCCAGCCACACCAGAAGCAGCGGCGCCTGCTCGATCTGGCGTTGATTGCCCGCGACAGCATTGATGCGGGCTTTGCGTGCCGCATCCTCGACAGCAACGACGCTCCAGGCCTGCAGGTTCGAGGAAGTCGGGGCGGATTGTGCTGCTGCAACGGCAAGGTCAAGGGTCTCTGCCGGTACCGGCTCTGGCAGATAGGACCGTACACTCCTGTGGCCGAGCAACGTATCGATGGTTTGTGTCCACGAAACGCTGGCGGATCGCGTTGAAGCATTGCCATATCGTTGTTGAAGGAGGATTTGGAGGCGATCTTCACCGCTTCGTTCCTCAGGCTTGACGGGATCCGCGGCGGCAATGGACATGGGTTATACTTTCAATGCGCACTGACGCGCCAGCGCAGGAGATAGGACTCAACTGTAGCGGCGAGGCGGTTAAGAATAAAGCCGACCAGGCCGAGGATGATCACGCCAACCATGACGAGCGCCATATCAAAACGTTCGCGGCCAGCGATGATCAGTCCGCCAACGCCCGGACCAACGGCGAGGAAATATTCCGCGCCGACGGTTGCCAGCCATGAATAGATCAGTCCGAGATGAACGCCGGTTGCGATCGATGGCAGCGCCGATGGGAGAAAAATACGCATGATGCGCTGCAGCGGCGTGAATTTCAACGCGTGTCCAACTTCGATCAGATCGCGGGGCGCATTGCGCATGCCTTCATAGGTGTTGAGCACAACCGGGATGAAGGCTGCGATGGCGACAAAGACAATTTTGGCCTGCTCGCCAAAGCCGAACCAGATCGAAATCAGCGGGATCCAGGCCAGTAGCGAAATCTGCTTCAATCCGTTAAAGGTCGGCGTGATTAAGGCGTCGGCTAAACGCGACAGCGCAAGCAGCGTTGCAAAGAGGATGCCAAACACCGAGCCGATGAAAAACCCCGCTATATTGCGGAACAGGCTAAAGCCAAGCTCGCCGAAGAGATTGTTGTCGATGAGCTCGCGCTTGGCGGTCAGAAAAACATCTTCCAGCGAGGGCAGGAAGCGGGCATCCACCAGACCTGTATGGCTGGACACCTCCCACAGGGCAAGAAGAAGCACAGGAAGGGTCAAACCGCGGCGTATCTTGACGGCGCGTTTGGTTTGAAGGGTTGCGGCAAGTGACATCAGCTGTCCTCCCCTTGCTTCCAGCGCTGGACCAGGATTTCGGAAGCATCAAGCCCCTTGTCCATCAAGAAGCCGATGGCGCCGACGGCAACCATCGCCACGATCACCACATCAAGCCAGAACATCTGCCTCCCCCAGACCAGGAGATAGCCAAGCCCTTCGGATGAGGCGAGCAATTCAACGGCAACGAGAGCAGTCCACGAATGGGTCAGGCCGTAGCGGATGCCGGTGAAAAGGGACGGAGCGGCGCCGGGTAAAACGATCAGACGCAATGTTTGCAGGCGGCTGAACCGCAGGGCATGGCCAACTTCCACCAAACTTGCCGGTACGGCGCGAATACCCGCTGCGGTATTGATCGTCATGGGCACCAGGGCGCCCTTGGCGATGACGATGATCTTCAAGGCCTCGCCAATGCCGAAGATGAGCATCAAAAGCGGGATCCAGCCGAGGGTCGGAATCTGGGCGAAGGCCAAAAACAACGGCCTCACATAATCGTCCACCCGCCGTGACAGACCCATGGCCATGCCTAACGTGAGACCAGCAGCAGCGCCAAAGAGAAAACCGATTACCACACGCTGCAGGCTGGCGCCTGCGTGATAGAAGATTTCACCGGAAGTGACCATCTCCAGTGCTGTTGAAGAGACATAAGCTGGCGATGGAAGGATCTGCTCGGGTAGCCAGCCCTGGCTGGATGCGATCCACCAGGCGAGGAGCAGGCCCAACGGCACAATCAATGCGATCCCAAAACGATCAAGTGCGCGGCGATTTAAGAGCTTTCGTGGCGCCCTACGGAGTTGGGCCGATGCAGGCGCGACGGAAACGCTCTTTGATGCGGTGCTCATGCGATGGCTACCAACTTCTGAGATGCTTTATGATGAGCCGAGTGGCTTGCCATTTGCGCCATAGGCCTGCCAGAATTTCTGTAGGCCAAGCTTCTCCAGCGAGACCTTGAGATATTTCGGCTCGAACCAGCCTTCAACGCTGACGTTACGGCGGATCAACCCGAATTCCCTGGCCTTGGTCCCCTGCTCCTCATATTGCGACACCAGCAGATCGTCTATGAGCGGTGAATTGCGATAAGCCAGTTTGTCATTGCTGAAATAGTCCTCGAGGATCGGAATCGGGGTGCCGGACTTGTGCCAGAGCTCAAAAAGAGCCGCCCGGTTGGGTTCGTCGGAAGACCATTGCGCCGCCTTCACAAAGGCATCCACGACGCGCTGAGTGATTTCCGGATGCTTGTCGATGAAATCCTCCCGGCCGATAATGCCAGCGTTACGACCAAAGCGGGGATCGTCGCCCTTTGTGGTATAGATCACCCTGGCATTGCCCTTGGAGGCAAGGTTAATCAGCGTTGTGTCGCCAAAGGCCGCGTCGATATCCTGACTGGTCAGTGCCGCCACCGTTCCGGCGCTGTCGAGATTGATGACCTGAATATCCTTCTCCGTCAGGCCGTTGGCTTCCAGAACCTTGATTGCGGCCAAATGGCCGTTGGTGCCACGCTGATAGGCGACTTTCTTGCCCTTAAGGTCTCCAACCGACTTGATCGTCGAATCCTTGGCTGCGGCGAGATAGAGCGGCTTGCGCGCGCCGCTTGCCAACAGATATTTCGTCTTCAGCCCATTGGCACGGCCGATCAGCGACGGAAGATCGCCCTGATAGGCAAAATCGAGCTGATTGTTGGCAAATGCCTCGTTGACCGCCGGTCCGGCGCCCTTGAAGAAAAACCACTCGATCTTGACATTGGGATCGTTGGCAAATTCCTTTTCAAGGTACTCGCCGGCGCGCGCTGTGGCTGCGGAAGTTCCTTCCGCATAGGGGCGGCTATCAAGTCCAATCGCGGCATAACCGACATTGATCGTCAGGGGTTCCTCTGCAACGGCAGAAGAGGACAATACAGACAAGGCAAATGCGGCCATGAGCGCGCGGCGGGTGAAATGGGATAACGTCATGTTAAATCTCCGTCGTTGAAAACAGGGGTTTGCCGGATGGCTTTGCTCTGAGCGCGGCATGGGCCGGAATTGACTTGGCGAGCGGACGCTTTTGCCGTGTTGGCTGTACTGCCGTTGCCGCGGGCAGACCGACTGTCGTGCTGTTGAGAATATCAAGAACGTGGTTGCGAATGCCGGCGAGCTGCGATGAGGTGCGTTCACGCGGGTGCGGCAGATCGACGGGCACGATTGTTCTGATCCGGCCTGGACGCGGCGACATGATCACAACGCGGTCGCCGAGATAGACAGCCTCGTCCACATCATGCGTGACGAGCACCATGGTGACCTGTTCCTTCGCCCAGATGTCCTGCAACTCGCCCTGAAGGCGCGCCTTGGTAATAGCGTCGAGCGCGCCGAAGGGCTCATCGAGAAAAAGAACATCGGGGCGGTTGACGAGGCCGCGTGCAATTCCGGCGCGTTGCGCCATGCCGCCCGATAGCTGATGCGGGTAGGCTTGTTCGAAACCGGTCAAGCCAACGAGTTCGATCTGCTGTGCGACGAGGTCGCGTTTTTCTGCCTTCGACAACGGAGCGTTTTCAAGACCGAGACCAACGTTGCGTTCAACCGTCAGCCACGGGAAAAGCCGCGGCTCCTGGAACACGATCCCGCGATCGAGGCTCGGACCTTCCACCGGCTGGCCGCCGTGTTCGATGACACCGTCATGCTCGACGTCAAGTCCGGCACCAAGGCGCAGCAAGGTCGACTTGCCGCAACCGCTCGCACCGACAATGGTCACAAATTCGCCGGCTCGAACGTCAAGGCTGACCTGATCGAGCGCCGTAAGATCACTGCCATTGACGCGGAACCTCCGGCTCACATTGCTGATCCTTAAATGGGCTGTGCTGGTCATGGCGCCATCTTTCTTGCTTGAATGGACAGGATTATTCGGCCGCAACTGCGGAGCGCGCCGGGTGCTGCGGCTCGCGCAGGCCGAGATGGCTGCGCAAGGTGCGGCCCTCATACTCGGTGCGAAACAGGCCGCGCCGGCGCAGTTCAGGCACGATGTGCTCGACGAAATCCGTAAGACCGGCAGGCAGGTGCGGCGGCATGACATTAAATCCGTCGGCGGCGCCCGACGTGAACCATTCTTCCATCTGGTCGGCGATCTGTTGCGGCGTGCCCACGATCTGCCAATGGCCACGTGCGCCGGCAACCCGCAGATAGAGCTGGCGAATGGTCAGGTTTTCGCGGCGGGCCAGATCGACCATCAGCTTCTGACGGCTCTTGCTCCCGTTGGTCTCGGTTACTTGCGGAAATGGCCCATCCAGCGGGTATTTCGACAAGTCGACGTCCCCGGCCATGCCATTGAGCAGAGATAGACCAACAGCCGGATGGATCAATTGCTGGATCTGTTCGAATTTCTCGCGAGCCTCCGATTCTGTCCTGCCAATCACCGGGAAAATGCCGGGCATGATCTTCAGATCATCTGGAGAGCGGCCGAAACGGGCCAGCCTGCCTTTGACATCGCCATAGAAGGCGCGGGCGTCATCCATATTCTGGTGCGCGGTGAATATGACTTCCGCGGTGCGGGCGGCCAGATCCTTGCCCGGGTCCGATGAGCCTGCCTGAACAATTACCGGACGGCCCTGCGGCGCGCGCGCGACGTTGAGCGGCCCGCGGACCTTGAAGTGCTTGCCGCGGTGATTGAGCAAATGTTGCTTGTCGGGGTCGTAGTAGATGCCGCTCTCCTTGTCGCGAAGGAAGGCGTCCTCTTCCCAGGTATCCCACAATCCGCGAACGACATCGGCAAATTCTTCGGCCCGCTCGTAGCGTTCCGCATGGGCAACGTGGTGCTCGCGGTTGAAATTGTGTGCTTCGTCCTCGCTCGCCGAGGTCACCAGATTCCATCCGGCCCGTCCGCCGCTGATATGATCAAGCGAGGCAAATTTCCGGGCGATGTGATAGGGTTCGTTATAGGTGGTGGAGGCCGTGGCGACAAAGCCGACCCGGTCCGTCAAAGCTGCCAGCGCCGACAGCAGCGTCAGCGGTTCGAACTGGGCCACATAGCGGATTGCAGTGCGGCTGAGCGCTTCGGTATCGGTGCCACGCGTACCAACGCCATCGGCCATGAAGATCAGATCGAATTTTGCCGCCTCGGCGGTGCGTGCAAGTTCGGCGTAGTGGGCGAAATTGGATCCGGCATCGGCTTGGGCCTGGGGGTGACGCCATGCGGCAATGTGATGTCCGGTGGGATAGAGGAATGCCCCCAGTTTCATTTGGCCGGCGCGTTTGCTCATTTTCCGTTTCCTGATGACTGTCTTTGCGAAAGCCTAGGCTGCAAATTTTAATCACGACAGAAATGGTATTCTTTAAAATTTCGCCGGCGGGGTTTTATTGATTTCCCGTCACCGGCTACCGGAGGTTGTTTTTCGAACGCCGCCCGGATTTGTTGGAGCTTGTGTTCGGGTCTGAGACATAGTTGACTGTTGATGGATCAGGTTCGGGGGACGCCAATGACTCTTAAAGATGACGACGAACATCTCATTGAAACGCTTTTCCGCAACGGCACAATTACCGTGGTTGGTGTGGTGCTCTCCTTCTCCCTTGGATTTCTCACCCAGTGGGCAAGTAATCCCATACCCTGGAAACTTGCTGATCTGCCGACCCTCCTCCTCATTTCAATCGGCATCGTTCTCCAGTTGCGATCCCTCGCTTTTCTGCTGAAGACGGATTCATTGAAGAAAGCGGTCTATGACAGGGCAAGCCGGCTGTTTCTAGACGGAGTGATCACCACTGGGTCAGGTGTTTTCCTGGCCATTGTCATCGACACCTTTCGATTGCTGGCCGAGCGTTAACCGACACTTGCGATCTCTTACCGTCGCCCCTTGATTTGCTGGCGCACCCCCTGTTGTGTTGCTGGCTGTTGAGGAGACGGAAATGCGATTAGAAACTGATTTGTCGGACTTCAGAAACAGCCGGTTTTCGCGTGAACCTGCGCCATCGCACTGGCCCCGCGGCGTCAGACAGCTTTCGGCCAAGGGCAGCGACCTGTTCGGCGTTCATGAAGAGACCGGCAACCTCTATTGGGATGGCAAGCTCGTCCAGACGACCAACCGCCTTGGCAATTTCGAAAGAGGGCTGGCAATCGCGCTTGCGGCATCATTGGTGTCCCTCGCCGTATTGGATGCCATCCGCTTTTTTCTCGGCCACTGATCCACCGAGCGTGCTTGCAGACTATTTTAATACAAATGCAAACAACCCGACTAACATGGCATTAAGCAAGAAGAACAGTCAGCTTTCGTCAACCATATTCTTTAAGATCCCTGTAAATGCCGGCGACTTATGTTCACGACGGTTCAACGAAACCAAAGTCAACAAACGACCAGCCAAACAGGGATCCATGATCATGAGCAAACTTTTCGCACGCTTCCTTAAAGATGAGTCCGGCGCAACTGCTATCGAGTACGGCCTGATTGCAGCCCTCATCTCCGTCGGCATCATTGCCGGTGCAACTGCCCTCGGTTCGAGCATCAATACGACGTTCACAAGCCTCGGCACAGCTATGTCTGGCGCTGCTCCGGAGTAATGAGCGCATTGGGTGCTCTTCAAGCAGCCCCTCTCTGTTAAGTTTAGGCCACCTACGGGTGGCCTTTTCATTTTTGGCGATGAATAAATGGATCACCTACAGTGTTTTGACGCCTGACAAGGCCAGCGCGCAGGGCGTCATTCTATGGAGGACAAAATGGAAAGATTTCAGGCACCCACCGCGCTGCTTGCAAGGCTGTTTCTGGCCTATATCTTCATCATCGAGGGCTGGGGCAAGATTGGCGATTACGCGGCAACCGGCAACTATATGGAAGCCAACGGCGTGTCAGCGGCGCTCCTCCCCCTCGTCATAGTCACCGAGCTGGGCGGGGGAATCCTCGTCGCTGCCGGCTCCGCAACCCGCTATGCGGCGGCAGCGCTCGCCGGGTTTTGTCTGCTGACTGCAATGCTGTTCCACACCGATTTCAGCAATTTTGAACAAGTCATCAACTTCAACAAGAATATCGCCATGGCAGGCGGGTTTCTGGCGATCGTTGCTTTCGGTCCGGGTGCCTGGTCAATCGAGGCATGGCGAAAATGCACCTAACGAAATTTGGCTCGCACGGCAACATTCATCGTCATGGCAGCGACGACGGCCGTCGTCCCAACCAGTAAGGCCCGAAAATGCGACACAGTTTTCCTCCCTATGAGCAGCGTTCTATGTTGTATGACGTCGTAGTATTGATTTGGCGAGCCGGCAAGGGGCGAATTTGCCGTTGCGGTGGCTGGGCAAAGGCGCGTGTGCACGGCACGGTCCAAAGCCAGATCTGCGCAAAGTGTTTGATTTTATGAGGAAATGTCGGTGGCGCAGTTTTCATTCCATGAATATATGATATCTTACTTTGTTAACACGACGCCTCTGGCATGCTGCTCCAGGAACGGCGAGCGGCGCTGCCTGGTGGAAGCAAAGAAGGTGCAAATGGCCGGTCTTGGCAAACGAGAAACGCTTACAGGTCAATTGGTTAAGGCGGTTGCAGACCGGATTACGTCCGGCCATTACAAGCGCGGCGAACGGTTGCCGACAGAGCAGGACATGATCGCCGAATTCAATGTGAGTCGGACCGTGGTGCGCGAAGCGATCGCCAATTTGAAAGCCAAAGGACTGGTTCACACCCAACAGGGCATCGGGGCTTTCGTGCTTAAAGACATTCCTGCGGTGGCGTTCCGGATTGAAGAAGACAATCTCGAACTCGTCGAGGAAATTGTCGGCGTTATGGAGCTGAGAATCAGCATCGAGCTTGAGGCTGCTGCCTTGGCGGCGGTGCGTCGCGACGAGGAAGATCTTGCGAGAATCAAAAATGCGCTCGACCTGATGAATGAAGCCATAGAGCGGGATGAAAGTTCGATCCACGCCGACCTTGAATTTCATCGCGCAATCGCAATTGCAACAAAAAACCGGCACTTTCTGAGTATGTTCAACTATCTCGGCGAGGTCTTGATTCCGCGCGCGCGGCTGCAAACCCATCGGATCAATGGTTTGCCACAGCGTGAATATCTGGAACGGATCAATCGCGAGCACGACCAGATCTACCAGGCCATCAGGGCGCAGGACGTGGAAGGTGCCCGCGCCGCCATGCGCCTTCACCTTGGCAGCAGCCGCGACCGGCTGCGCAACAGTGCCCTGCACGCGGATCAACGGCAGGCCTAACTCGCCCGATGAGTTGAAAGCAAGTCAGTACGCAGTCGCCTTTGTAGTGGTAGGATGACATACATGGTGGTAATCGTCGGAACGTTCTATTCCAGACGAGGCTCCCATCCAGGCACTCAAGCAAACAGTCAGCTCCGGTCTCCTGTCCTTCCCCATCACTGATTCAATGAGGCTGGCGACTTCCAGCCGGATTCCTACGCCAAACGTCTGGAATGGCTTGCGCCTTATGGTGCCTCGGCGCTGTTTGTCGGTGGCGGGACGGGCGAAGGGTTTTCGCTGACGCCGGCCGAACATGAGCAAGTGGTTCATACCGCAGTTGCAGCTTGCGGTGGGCAAGTGCCCATTATCGCTGCAGCTGCATACGGAACGCGCATGGCCGCGGAGATGGCACGAGCTGCAGAAAAGAACGGTGCTGCCGGACTGCTCTTGCTGCCGCACTATCTGACTGAAACCGGCACCGAGGGCTTTGCCGACATGTCGAGGCGGTCTGTGCTGCGACAAGCCTTGGCGTCATCGTCTACAACGGCAATGTGTGCAGGTTGAACGCAGATGCGTTGGAACGCCTTGCCGAAAAATGCCCGAACCTCATCGGCTTTATGGATGGCGCGGGCGACATTGAGAATATGGTTTCGAACCGCCACCGGCTCGGTGATCGGTTCGCCTACCTCGGCGGCTTGCCCACCGCTGAGGTCTATGCGCAGGCCTATAAGGCTATGGGTGTCGATGTCTATTCGTCGGCCGTCTTCAATTTCATTCCGCGAACCGCCCTCACCTTCTACAAGGCAGTCGCCGAAGATGACCGGGAGACGACGGCAAGATTGTTGAGCGAGTTCTTCTTACCCTACATTGCCATTCGCAACCGCGTTGCCGGCAATGCCGTAAGCATCGTCAAGGCGGGTGCATCGATCGTTGGCCGGTCTGCCGGAGGTGTGCGCGCCACTTGTGGACTGCACAGCCCGGGACCGAGAGGATCTGGGGGAACTTATCGAACGACTGGGCCAGCAAACCTGATTGGCCAGCAAACCTGATTGGCTTGCAACCTGCCGCTCAACCGAAGCTTGATGTTTTCAAAAACTCTGCAAGCCGTTCGCTCTTCGGCTTGTGGAACATCTCGCGCGGATTGCCCTCCTCGCCGATTCGCCCCTCATTCATGAAGATGACCCGGTTGGAAACCTCATAGGCGAAACGCATTTCGTGAGTGACGAGCAGCATACTCATTCCGTCCTGGGCCAGCGCCTTGATCACCTGCAGCACTTCGTTGACAAGCTCCGGATCAAGGGCCGACGTCACTTCGTCAAACAGCATCAGTCTGGGGTTCATGGCGATGGCCCGAGCAATGGCCACGCGCTGCTGCTGGCCGCCGGAAAGCTGTCCGGGGAAGTGGTCGGCGCGCCCACGAAGCCCAACGCGGTCCAGCCATTTCTCGGCAAGGGCCCGCGCTTCCTCCTTGCTCAGTCTCTTCACCTTCATCAGGCCAAGCATGACATTGCGGGCGGCGGTCATATGCGGGAAGAGATTGAACTGCTGGAAGGCCATGCCGGTCAGTGCCCGCTGGCGCGCGATCTCCTTTTCCTTCTTGCGGCGGCGCTCTCCACCAACAGTTTCGTAGCCGATCTCCTGCCCGTCAATGCTGATCGAGCCGCCCTGAAATTCTTCCAGCATGTTGATACAGCGCAGCATTGTTGTCTTGCCGGAGCCGCTTGACCCGATAATGCTGATGACGTCGCCTTGCGACATGGTGCAGTCGACACCTTTTAAAACTTCGACATCGCCGTAGCTTTTGTGCAGGTCGCGGATTTCAAGCAGGTTATTTGACATCGGCGGACATCCTTACGAGGGAACTGCAGTCTTGCGTTCGACATAGCGGCCGAAACGCTCGATGGCGTAGTTGATGGTGAAATAGAGCAAGCCGGCGAACAAATAGAATTCGAGGCTCATGAATGCGCGTGAGATCAGTTCTTGCGTTCGCAACAACAGCTCGGCAACGCCGATGATGGAGAGCAAGGTCGAGGCCTTGACCATTTCCGCAGCTGTGTTGACCCATGCCGGCAAGACTTGACGCAGCGCCTGCGGTCCCAGCACATAGGCAAAGGTTTGCGGGAAGGTCAGGCCGATTGCCTTGGCAGCTTCGGTCTGTCCTTTAGGGATCGACTGCAGCGCGCCGCGCACGATTTCGCCAACATGCGAACTGCAGAAGACTGCAAGCGCCAGAACACCAGCCTGGAATGGTCCAAGGTCCAGGCCAATCGTGCCAAGGACATAATAGCTTGCAAGGACGAGGACCAGCACCGGGGTACCGCGGATGAAGTCCGTATATCCTCGAACAATCCAGCGCAGCGGGCGAACACCGTAGGTCAGGGCCAAGCCGACAAAAAGACCGAGCACTGTGCCGAAACAGATCGCCAGGAACGAGATCGAAATCGTAACCCCAAGACCCTTTAGGATCGGCAAGCGTGCAAGCCAGAGAACATCGAGGAAATGCGCAATATCCATCACATCACCTCGGCAATGACAGGCGACGCTCGACAGCGCGCATCAGCGCCGCGAGGATCGAACAGGTAAACACGTAGAGGCAGCTCGCAACGATCCATGTCTCGATTACGCGAAATGTTTCGACATTGATCTTGCGCGCCTCGAAGGTCAGTTCCGGCACGGCAATCGCAGCAGCCAGCGAGGTGTCCTTGAACAGCGATATAATGGTGCTGCTGAGCGATGGCAGGACGTTGCGGAGCATCAATGGTGCGATAATGGAGGTGCGAATCTGCATTTCGGTCAGGCCGATGGCGAGACCTGCTTCGCGCAGGCCGCCTGGAATTGACAATAGTCCTGCGCGAAAAACTTCCGCGAGGTAGGCGCCGGAATAAAGAGCAAGCGTGAAGACAAAACTTTCGATCTTGCCAAGGCGGAACCCAATTTGCGGCAGTGCGAAATAGGTGAACAGGACCAGCACCAGGATTGGCGTGTTGCGGATGATCGTCACGTATGTGCCGGCGGGACGCTGGATGAAGCCATTCTTCGAGATCAGACAAAACGCGGTGAAAAGGCCGATCACGGCGCCTATGGCAATGGCAGCAAAGGCCAGAGCAAGGCTCAGCGCCAGTCCTTCGAGCAAAAGGTCGAAGCTGCGCCACACCGCAGCGAAATTCAGTGTATAGCCCATGAAGCGCTCACCGTTCCAAACCACAAGAGCACGGCTCCGGCGAAGCCGGAGCCGCGGGATGACCGGGGTTACTTATACTCGACCGGGAAACCGATTTGCGGTGGTGTCAGATCCTTGCCGAACCAGGTCTTGAACGATTTAGCATAGAAATCGAACTCGACGCCTGTCATGGCTTCGTGCAGTGCCGTGTTGACGAAATTCAGCCAATCCTGGTCGCCGCGCTTGACACCGCAGGCATAGGTCTGCGGGTTCCAGCCATAACCGGCATCCTTGTAGCGCCCCTGGTTCTGGGTCATGTACCAGGCGAGCGACGACTGATCGGTCGCAGCCGCATCGGCGCGGCCGGATTCCAGCGCCTGATAGATCAGGTCCACGGACTCATATTGATCGACCTTGGCTTCCGGCAGGGCCGCATGCACCATGCTCTCGGCATAGACATTCTGCAGGACGGAGATCGTAACGGACGAGCCCGCCGCTTTCAGCGCAGCATAATCAGCATATTTGCTGTCGGCCTTGAGCATGAGACCGACGCCTTCCCGGTAATAGGGAATAGTGAAGGCGATCTGTTGTGCCCGTTCACCGGTGACGGTCATGAACTGACAGGTGATATCGACCTTGTCAGTGGTGATGTTCGGGATGCGGGCATCCGAAGATTGATTGACGAATTCAATTTTCTCGGGATCGTTGAAAAGAGCCTTGGCAATGATATGGCCCATGTCAACGTCGAAGCCTTGCAGCTTGTCGTCAGCACTCTTGAAATGCCATGGCGCATTGGTGCTGCCGGTACCAAGCACCAGATGGCCGCGAGCCAGAACCTCATCAAGTTTGCTCTTGGTTTCCTGGGCGAACGCGCCGAGCGAAGGCATCATGGAAAGTGCGGCAACAGCGGCCGCAAGATAAAATCGTTTGGACATTTTAGTTCCCCTATTCGTCGAAGCGAATGTTATATTCTGGTCCATTATAATGGAATATAATACCTAATAATGGATTGCTAATAAAATGACAGGTACTGCAACTTGTCAAGCGGCATTTAGCGGGGAGCTGAGCTGAACTACATGCCGTAGGCGATAAGCTGACCATAAACCTCAACGACAAGCCAGACGAGCGCCGCCAAGCCCAAAGAGACCGTCAAGATGGCCAGGAGCGGATAGTCCTGTCTGACCTGTTTCGCATCTTCAGCATTAATTCTCTTTGCCATGTCGAACCTCGATTGTTCGTAGGTCTCGCACGATTGAACGGGTTGTGGTGACGATTGTTCCCATTCTACACAACGCAAAAGAGGCCCGCATCACCGATGCGGACCTTTTGCAAAACGGAAGGAAAATTAGGCGGCGGCCGTGTTGACGCGGCTTTCAGCCATAGCCGTCAATGCCTTGTCGGTCTGCATTTCTTCCTTGAGGTTTTCCTGCAGCAAGGCGGCGCAATCATTGCGGCCAAGCTGCTTTGCCCAGGCTATCAAAGTGCCGTAGCGGGTGATTTCATAATGCTCGACAGCTTGTGCAGCGGCGATAAGCGCGGCATCCAGCACCTTGTCGTCATCAACCTCGCCGGCGACTTCATCGGCTTCTTCAAGAATGCCATCGATCGCCGGGCAATTGACGCCGCTGACCTCTACCCCATGCAGTTTGAAAACCTGCTCCAGTCTTTCGATCTGAAGTTCGGTTTCCTGCAAATGGCGCTCGAAACCGTCCTTCAACTCTTGATCGGACGCCTTGTCGATCATTTCCGGCAATGCCTTCACGATCTGATTTTCCGCGTAATAAATGTCACGCAGCGTGTGGACGAAAAGATCGTCCATGGTTTTGATATCCTTGGAAAAGAAACCCATTTTGTCCTCCTGATTTTAGACGCGCACAACCATTCGGCCGTCTGATGACATCCGCAAGCAGTCGCTTATTGGGGTCGGTTACACAGCAAATAACGGTGTCGCGGCGCAATGGTTCCTTCCGATTGCGCGCGCTATATCCTGACAGGAGGATCAAGGCGGCCTTTGCCGGCAAGCTCGACAAGAAAGGTTTTTCCGGCGTCAGGATCGGACCTGTGGACCCGTTCGCTCATCTCATGATAGGCCGTTGTCACGATAAGATTGGCCGTTTCCACGCCGACAAAGGCGGGACAGGAGGGTTGCCGGACCGGCATTGCTATGGAGCGTATGCGTTTTCCCGCCGGCGAATAGACGTCAACGCTCGATCGGCCCCAACAGGCGTTCCACAAATTGCCCTCGCCATCGACAACCGAGCCATCGACACCGCCCTTTTCCTTGTGTTGATAAAATAGTGCAGGCTCGGTGATGGGAAGCCCGGTCTCAGGGTCTGTATCGACACGCCAAATGATGTTCTTGCCGGTGTCGGCGAAATAAGCGATGCGTCCATCGGGGGAAAAGCTGATTGAGTTGGTAATCGATATGTCGCTGAAAAGCCTGCGCAATTCGCCTTGCCGATACCAATAGATCGAGCCAGCGCCCATCTCGCATTTTTTTCCCATCGTGCCGATCCAAAACGCTCCCGCGGGATGCACCCGCCCGTCATTGGAGCGTGTGGCAGGATTTTCCGCCTCGATCGGCTGGTGCATCGTGGTGTGACCGGTCTGGCGATCACGAATGAAGAGCCCGGTCTCGGTAGCGATGAGCTGTCGCTTTTCGTCAATAATGGCCAGAGCGCTGGCCATCTGTCCAAGGGTATGAATTTCAGCTTTGCCGCCGGCAAGCGGCTTTTCGAACAGCCGTCCGCTGACGATATCGAACCACCAGACGTTCTTGGTCAGAGGATCATAGCCCGGCCCTTCGCCCAATTCGCACGCCACATCATGAAAAATGCTGATCTTCGGCTCGTCCATCATAGGGTTCCGCTTGCGAAAACGCGATCATAGGCATCCACCGTTGCCTTTGCCCGGTCGCGGACAAAGGATGAAGAAGCGCCCACCTTGTATAGGCTCGAGCCGAGGCCGAATGTGCGCACGCCCACCTTGGCATAGGCAGCAAAGCCACTCTCGTCGACGCCGCCGACGGCGCCAATCACCGCGCCTTTCGGCAATACTGCGCTAATGGCCTTGATGCCGTCGGGGCCAAGAACGCTCGCCGGGAAGAACTTCAGGCCGGACGCACCGGCTTTCAGGGCAGTGAGCGCTTCGGTCGGGGTAAAGACGCCCGGCATCGTCACCATGCCCGCTTCAGCAGCGGCAGCCAGGACATTGACATCGACATTGGGGCTGATCATCAGACGCCCGCCGGCCGAATCCAGCCGCCCAATGTCGGCCGGATCGAGCACTGTGCCGGCACCAATCAGCACATAAGCTGGAAGTGTTTTGGCAAGCAATTCAATGGATTGGAACGGATCCGGCGAATTCAGCGGAACCTCGATCACCTCGATTCCTGCATTTACCAGTTCCTTGCCAATGGCCAGCACCTCGTCTGGTTTGACACCGCGCAGAATGGCGATGAGGTTGCGCTTCAGCGCCGGCCAGGGAGCCGAGATCTGTGTCATTTGGATCGTCCTTCGCTGGGCCAGATGCCGGATGCGGCGACGAACAGGCCTTTGCGTACGGCTTCGTCGGCATCGACAAAATCATGATCGAGGCCGGCAACCTCGAGCGCCCTGCCATAGAGCCCGGCCATGGCGCCGGACGCGACGAGGGTGACCTTGCCGTTCTGCCTTGCCTTCGCAGCAGCAATCTCCGCGCCAATGAGCAGACCCGACAACCGCGAAGCAGCGCCCACCGGTGGCAAATTGTCAAGCAGCATGGCCGCGCGGATGCCGAAGAGTTCGCCCAGCATTCTTTCGCCAGAAAACATCAGTCGGAGCGCTGCGGTGAACTGAGGATGGTCCGGCGAGGCAAAAGCAGCGGCCTCGCCAATCGAATGGCGCAGGATCGATTGCGAGGCGAGTAGCGCATAAAGCTCGCCCGTCAGGTAGGTGGAAAACGACTTGGCTCGACCGTCGACGAGCTCGACCCATTTGGAGTGGGTACCTGGCATCGCAATGATTCCATTGCTTAAATTCTTGGTGAGGATGGCACCGAGCAATTGCGTTTCCTCGCCGCGCATGACGTTCGGGGCGGTGCCCGACTGCGACAGGCCGGGGATGATCCGCACGTCACGCAAGATGGTTTCGATCTTTACCGTGCCCGAAAGGATCGCTTGCAGATCGGCCGGAACCGGCACGTAATTCGCTTCGACCCAGCCCTGCCGCGAACCCGCCATACCGCAGATGACAACCGGCAGGTCGGCAGGGGCTCCGAGTCCGGCAAGATGACTTTCCAACGTCGCGGCAAAGCCGCGGGCGCGGGAGGCATCCAGCCCGTCCTCGGAGCGCTTCTCCACCAGAACCTGACCGTTCCCGTCAACGAGCCAAAGGCGAAAACGGCTAGTTCCCCAATCACTTAATGCGTAGGCAGGCACGGTGCTCACAGATAGCCACCATCGACAATAAGCGTCTGGGCGCTAAGCATGCGGGCGGCGTCCGAGGCAAGGAACAGGCAGGGGCCAACCATGTCGCCGGGCTGAATTTCCTCACGCAGCACCTGCTTGTTGATATGGGTCTTGAGACCTTCTTCGGTCACCCAATGTTCGCGCTGGCGTGGCGTCATCACCCAACCCGGCGCAATGGCATTGACGCGGATCTTCTCTGGTCCCAGCCGTCCGGCCAACCCCTTGGTAAGTCCAATGATTCCAGATTTCGCCGCCGTATAGGAAGGCATATCGCCCTGGTTGATCATGAATGATGTCGAAGTGAAATTGATAATGGAACCGCCGCCTGCCTCACGCATTCCCGGCACGACAGCCTGCGCTGCGAAGAATTGCGGCCGCAGGTTGATGGCCTGGTTCCGGTCCCAGTATTCGACCGTCACATCGTCGATATCATGCCTGTCGTCCCAGGCCGCATTATTGACGAGGACGGTAATTGGTCCGTTCTTATCAATGGCTTGGGCGATGGCATTGCGCAGTAGCTCAACGTCGGTAATGTCTGCATTCAAATAGAATGGCCCGTTGCCGTATTGCTTTTCCAGCCGCCCTGCCAAGGCCTGCGAGGGTTTTTCGGCGATGTCGATGAAGGCGACGCGCGCGCCTTGGGCGATGAAGCCCTCGGTCAGTGCGGCGCCGATGCCGGAGCCGCCCCCGGTGATGAGGACGGAGCGGTCTTTCAGGTCCGGGAAGATTGCAGAAGGCATCATGGTGGTGGTCTCCCAGGATTAATAGGAGTTCCATTATATGGAACATAGTTTGACTATGCTGAATTGTCATACTAGAATGGAACAAGTCAAGATGTGACGCCTTTTTACAGCTTCACACAACTGAAAATTCTTGCGGAGGTTGTTAGAGTTGGGCCAGAATCGGCAGTCCTTCAGCAGGCATGGCGGACGGTTGCACGAGCGCTGCGCCGGACCTGCGATCCGTTCCAATGTAATGGGGGTGAACCGGTGCGGGAAGATCCGGGAGGCCGGGTCGTGAAAAAAAGCCTGCCCATCCGTGCGCAAAACGTCAGGGAACCGGCAGGAACGGGCACGCTCGGCAAGGCTATCGCCGTCCTTGATATCATCGCCGCTTCGTCCGGACCGCTGCGCTTTACCGACGTGCTTCAACTCACCAACCAGCCGCGTGGCACCCTGCACCGGCAGATCTCCAACCTGATCGAGGAAGGGCTGCTGACTGTCAACCGCGACCACTCCTATGAGCTCGGTTTGCGGCTGCTGCAGTTCGCTGCGAAGGCCTGGGCCAGCAACCGCTTCCGCACGATAGCCGAACCGCATCTGCACAGATTGCACGAGGCGACCGGCGAGACGGTCCATCTCGGTGTTCTGCGCAACACAGATGTGGTCTACGTCGACAAGATTGAAAGCCGGCAAAACATACGCATGGTTTCGCAGATCGGCAATACTGCGCCAGCCTGGTGTACCGGCGTCGGCAAGGCGGCGCTTTCCGCTCTGCCCGATGATGAATTGCGCGCGCGACTGGGTCGGATCAGTTTCCGGAAGTTTACGCCAAACACGCTCGCTGACCGCCAGGCTCTGCTTAGTGAAATCGAATTTATCCGCGCCGAGGGCAATGCCTATGACCGGGAAGAACATGAGACCGGTATCTGTTGCGTTGCGGCGCCAATTCATTCCGCTGACAGGCAGCTGATCGCGGGTATCTCGGTAACCGGCCCCGCCTATCGGATCACGCCTGACGTCCTCAGGTCCTGGGCTGGGATTACCCGCGTCGCTGCCGCCGCGATCATGGACGATATGGCAACGCAGCTTTCGCCCCGGAGCTGACAATCGTTGTGGATAAAACGATCAATTGCTGATGGTATAATCCGCATCCCGCGACTCTTCGACAACGAGTTCCGCATTGGGCATGTCATTTGACAAGGCGCGCTGTTGTGCCGAGCCGACATTATGGCCAAAGCCGAGCCAACGCTGCACCAGCCGGTTTTCCAGTTCGATCCGGTCCACATCAAGAAAAATTGTCACGTCGAAGAGCGGTGCCAGCCGGTCCCAGGGCGGCAGGTTGAGCAAAAGGTAATTGCCTTCGACCAAAAGAATGCGCTGGCTTGCCATGACGATACCCGCGCCGGCCCGTGCCAGATCAAGCTTGCGGTCGAACAACGGGATGACGACATCTTCGCTGGTGTCGCGCAGGCGCGTCAGGAGCACCTCGAAGCCGGCGCAGTCGAATGTCGGTGGCGAACCCTTGCGCTTGCGCAGGTTCCGCGCGTCGAGTATGGCATTGTCGAGGTGGAACCCATCCATCGGCACGACGGCTGCGGCAACCGGATCGCGGGCGTTGATGGCCGCGCAGAGCGTCGCGGCCACGGTGGATTTGCCGGCTCCCGGGGGGCCGGCTATGGCCACGATCAGCCGCTTGGTCTTCGCCGCGCGGGCCAGCAGCTCAGGCACCAGATCGTCGAGCGTGATCAACATACTGTTTTGCCGCGCCAATCAAGCAAGCCATTTGTCATAATCGGAGACGAGCAGGTGCAAGGGGGCCTCGTCCTCGTCGATCGAGGAGAAACGCCCGATCGGTTCGCGGAAGATATTGTCGGTCAGGTCATCATTGACCGTCGAGACTTCGCCGATCAGGACGTCACCGCCCTCGCCCCAGAATGCATGCCAGTTGCCCGGCAGCAGGGTGACGCTCTCACCCGGCTTGAGCTTCAACAGGCCGCCAGCCTTCTGGCGCACGATACGCCCATCGGTCGCCACCTCAACATCGGTCTTCTCATCGACGCTGCCGTCGGGATTGGAATTGAACAGCTCGAGGACGAGTGTGCCGCCGCCGCGATTGATGATGTCTTCCGCCTTGACGATATGGCGGTGCATCGGGGACAGCTGCCTCTCCCTCGAGATCATGATCTTCTCGGCATAGAGCATGCCGCCGCCCTTTTTCAGGTCTTGCTGATTACCGTTGCGGGTGGTGAAGAGGAACAAGCCAAGTTCATCGAACTTGCCCTGTCCGTAATCGGTGATGTCCCAGCCAAGACGCGCCTGAAGGATGGCCTTGGAATCGCTGGAGGTACGGGCCTTCAGTTCCTGCGGTGACCAATAGGCGAAAGGCGGCATGACATAGCCGAACGAGCGGATGAACTTGTCGCTCTCGCGGATGATCTCATTGACTTCGGAACGCTTCATTCTCACTCATTTCCTCTATGCGATGGATTGTGCCGGGGGGGTCTTGGCGCCGGTCATGAAGGCAACGGCATCCGACATCGTGTATTCCTTCGGATCGATCACGGTAAGGCGCTTGCCCAGCCGGTGAATGTGGATACGGTCCGCCACTTCGAACACGTGTGGCATATTGTGCGAGATCAGCACAATCGGCAATCCGCGTTTTTTCACATCCTGGATGAGTTCGAGGACACGGCGGGATTCCTTGACACCGAGCGCTGCCGTCGGCTCGTCCATGATGACGACCTTGGAACCGAAGGCGGCAGCACGCGCCACGGCAACGCCCTGACGCTGACCGCCGGAGAGCGTTTCCACCGCCTGGCCGATGTTCTGGATGGTCATCAGGCCAAGTTCAGTGAGCTTGTCGCGCGCCCGCTTTTCCATGGCCTTGCGATCAAGCATGCGGAACCAGGTGCCCATGATACCGGGCTTTCTGATCTCGCGGCCCAGGAACATATTGTCGGCGATGGACAGCGCAGGCGAGAGGGCGAGCGTCTGATAGACGGTCTCGATGCCGGCATCGCGCGCTTCCATGGGCGAGCGGAAATGCATCGGCTTGCCTTCGAGCGTCATCTCGCCTTCATCGGGATGAATGGCGCCGGAAATCGCTTTGATCAGGGAGGATTTCCCGGCGCCGTTGTCGCCGATCACCGCCAGCACTTCGCCGGGGTAGAGGTCGAAATCCGCGTGATCGAGAGCCGTGACACGTCCATAGCGTTTCACCAGGCCGCGAGCGGTGAGGATGGGTTCTCTTGACATCAGCCTGCTACCTTTCTGATCCACTGGTCGATGGCAACAGCCAGAATGATCAATACTCCGATGATAAGGTACGTCCATTGAACGTCTGTACCGTACATGCGCATGCCGAAGGAGAAGACGCCCACGATCAATGCACCAAAGAGCATGCCGAGAATGGAGCCACGTCCGCCAAAGAGCGACATGCCGCCGATCACCACTGCTGTAATGGATTCAATGTTGGCGAACTGACCGATTTGCGGAGAAACCGAACCATTGCGTCCGATCGAAGCCCAGCCGGCCAGGGCGCAGATGAGACCGGCCAGTACGTAAACCGTAATGAGAACCTTCTTGGTCCTGACGCCGGAAAGCTTCGCCGCTTCGGGATCATCGCCGATGGCATAGACATGACGGCCCCAGGCGGTGTGATTGAGCACATACCAAAGGATGGCGATGAGGACGAGCATGGCGAAGACACCATAGGTGAAGGTGGCCCCCCCGATATTGATCTTCTCGCCGAAGAACTGCAGCAGCCTTGCATTCGTCTCGATATCCTGGGCACGGATCGTCTCGTTGGCGGAATAGATGTAGGTCGTTGCCAGATAGATCTGCCAGGTGCCGAGGGTCACGATGAAGGGCGGCAACTTCAAATAGGCAATCAGCACGCCATTGATAAAGCCGCACAGCGCGCCGAGCGCCACGCCGCACAGGATCGCGAGTTCTACGGGCATGCCATAGCGGAACGTGAATTGACCCATGATGACGGACGTCAGCACCATGATGGCGCCAACGGAAAGGTCGATGCCCGCAGTCAGGACGACGAGCGTCTGCGCAGCGCCGACAATGCCGACGATGGCCACCTGTTGCAGGATGAGCGACAGTGCGAACGGCGTGAAGAAGCGCGAGCCGACAATGACGGCAAAGATGATCAGTGACAGCACCAGAACGATGAGCGGCACGGAAGCCGGACTGGAATGGAGGAAATGCCGGACCTTTTCAAGCGGGCTTCTCTCATGGGTGTCGAAACTGGCAACAGCCGTCGCGCTTTGTGAAAGCACGCGCTCGAACTCCTGCGCCGGCTCTGATGTTGTTTTGGTCTCTGTCATGGGTCAGCTCCCTGGGTCATTAACGCATGAGTTGAAATGATGCGAGGCTCTACAATCCGATAAAGTATGGAGAGAGGACGTTACACCGTCCTCTCCTCGCCTGCTAATATTTCTGTCAATCGGGCCAGATCAGCCCCAGCACTTGGCCGTGCCGGTCTTCACGTCGATGGATTCAAGGCCCGGCACCGGTTTGTCCGTGATCAGCGAGACGCCCGTGTCGAAGAAGCTCTTGCCTTCGGTCGGCTTGGGCTTTTCACCCGTGTCGGCGAACTTCTTGATCGCTTCGATACCCAGCGATGCCATCATCAGCGGATACTGCTGCGAGGTTGCGCCAATGACGCCGGCTTCGACGTTCTTCACGCCCGGGCAGCCGCCATCAACGGAAACGATGAGGACGTCCTTTTCCTTGCCAAAAGCCTTCAATGCCTCATAGGCACCGGCAGCGGCAGGCTCGTTGATCGTGTGAACGACGTTGATGCCCGGATCCTTCTGCAGAAGGTTTTCCATCGCCTTGCGTCCGCCTTCTTCATTGCCGTTGGTCACGTCATGGCCAACAATGCGCGGGTCCTTTTCGTCGCCGATCTTGTTGATGTCGACGACGTCAATGCCAAAGCCCTTCATGAAGCCCTGGTCGCGCAGAACATCAACGGTTGGCTGTGACGGTAGGAGGTCGAGGAATGCAATCTTGGCGTCCTTTGCCTTGTCGCCAAGGGTTCCGGCAGCCCATTTGCCAATCAACTCGCCGGCAAGCAGATTGTCGGTGGCGAATGTCGCATCGGCCGCATCGGCTGGATCGAGCGGCGTGTCGAGAGCGATGACCAGGAGACCCGCATCGCGTGCCTGCTTGACCGAGGAGACAATGCCGGCCGTGTCGGATGCGGTGATCAGGATACCCTTGGCGCCATCGGCGATGCAGGTTTCGATGGCGGCAACCTGGCTTTCGCTGTCGCCGTCGATCTTGCCGGCATAGGTCTTCAGCTCAACACCGAGCTCCTTGGACTTGGCAAGGGCACCCTCTTTCATCTTGACGAAGAAGGGGTTGGTGTCGGTCTTGGTGATCAGGCAGGCGCCCACACCGGCAGCCTGCGCCGGAGCGGCAAATGCGGCAACTGCCACAGCGGCAGCACCCAAAACAGTCGATTTCAGATAGAAACTTCTACGCATGTCACTTCCTCCCTATAAATCGCGCCAATGCGCGACGGGCCGACGACGGTCGTACCCTGGTTCAGCGTTGAACATCTCGGACAGTTATCCTCCCGGCCAAGTGTTGGACCCTAGCAAATACCACTGTTTGCAACCTGTCAACATTAATAAATCACTCTGATTTAATATTGACAGCTTTGCCGGATATCTCCATTGTCAGCGGATTGTTGGAGGAGTCCCATTTGGGCATTCGAGTTTCGGAGCGCAGCGGCACGGGAGGAACCAGGCCGACGCTCCATCACGGTACAAACCAGAGCGGCATGCGCGACCACAACGAGCGTGTGGTCCTGTCACTGTTGCGCCAGCATGGCAGTCTCGCCAAGACGGCGATCGCCCGCATGACGGGACTTTCGGCGCAGACAAGCTCGATCATCATGCGCATGCTGGAAGCCGATGAGCTGCTGTCACGCGAGGAACCATTGCGCGGCCGTATCGGCCAGCCGCTCATTCCGATGTCGCTCAATCCTGAGGGTGCCTTCTTCCTTGGCCTGAAGATCGGGCGCCGCAGCGCCGATCTGGTGCTGATTGATTTTCTCGGTCAGATCCGTTCCATGCTGCACGTGCCGTATGACTATCCGGCGCCGGAACCGATCTTCCGCTTTGCGAAGGAGGGTATTGCGCAGATGATGCGCGGACTGACCAAGAAGCAGCGCGACAGGATTTCCGGAATTGGCATTGCCGCGCCGTTTGAACTGTGGAAATGGGCCGATACGGTCGGAGCGCCCCAGGAGATCATGGACCAGTGGCGCGGTTGCGATATCCGCGCGCGGGTCACTGCGCTGTGCCCGTTTCCGGTCTATCTTCAAAATGACATGACGGCCGCCTGCGGCGCCGAACTGGTGTTCGGCCAGACCAAGGACGTCAATGATTTTGTCTATTTCTACATAGGCTCGTTCATCGGCGGTGGCATCGTCATCAATGGCAGCCTCTATGCGGGACGCAGCGGCAATGCCGGAGCGCTGGGTTCGATGCCGGTGCCGGGACCAGGTGGCGCCGCGCGGCAGCTGATCGACATCGCCTCGATCACCGCGCTCGAGAGGGTCGTGACCGAATTGGGGCGGGATCCTTCGCCGCTTTGGGCCTCGCCTGAGGACTGGGGCGTCATGGGCGCCGAGCTGGAGGATTGGATCGACACCGCCGGCAAGGCGATCGCGCAAGCGGTTGTCGCTTCGTCTTCCGTCGTGGACTTCGAGGCCGCCATCATCGATGGCTGGATGCCGGTCAGCGTGCGCGCGTGTATCGTCGAAGCAGTCCGCAAGCATGTCGAGACATTCGATCTTGAAGGCATCGAACTGCCCGCCATCCTCGAAGGAACGGTGGGCATTCACGCCCGGGCGCTGGGGGCAGCCAGCCTGCCGCTATCCGACCGCTTTCTGCTTGGACAGAAGATTTTCAGGAAGGTTGACTAGTCATGTTGATTGGAATTCCCGCGATGCTGGGGCCGGAGCTGCTGGCGACGCTGCGCGCCATGGGCCACGGCGACGAGATCGCCCTGGTCGATGGCAATTACCCGGCGCTGGAACATGCAAGGCGGCTGATCCGTGCCGATGGGCTGCCGCTCATCCCGCTGCTCGATGCCATATTGCAAGTACTGCCAGTCGATGATTTCGTGCCGGAAGCCCTATTCCGCGCGTCGGTTAAAGGTAATCCATCGCTTACCGATCCCGTGCATGAGGAGATGGAAGCGGTCTGCTCCCGGCGGGCGCCGGATTACGCGCTGGTTGCGCTTGACGGGAATGCGTTCTATGCGCGTGTGAAAAATGCCCATACCATTGTTGCGACAAGCGAGCCGCGGCTCTATGCCAATATTATCATCCGCAAGGGTGTCGTATATCCTGAGAAAGATTGATCAATGATTTTATGTTGTGGTGAAGCCCTCATCGATATGCTGCAGCGCAAGAGCGAGGCCGGGGAACCCGCATTTGCGCCCTATGTCGGCGGTGCCGTGTTCAATACGGCGATTGCTCTTGGACGGCTCGGCGTTCCGACCGAGTTTTTTTCGGGAATTTCTTCCGATTTCTTCGGCCAGATGCTGCTCGACAGCCTTACCGCCAATCATGTCGGCACCCGCTATGCGCATATTTCTCCGCAGCCGACGACGCTGGCCTTCGTGCGCCTGACCGATGGGCAGGCCAGCTATATGTTCTACGACGAGAACAGCGCCGGGCGTTCGCTCGCGATCGAACACCTGCCCGAACTCGGCGACAATGTCACGGCGCTGCAGTTCGGCGCCATCAGCCTGATACCGGAACCCTGCGGCTCGACCTATGAGGCGCTGATGGCGCGCGAGCACGAAAAGCGCGTGATCATCCTCGACCCGAATATCCGGCCGGGATTCATTCCCGACAAGGAAAAGCATCTCGCCCGCATGCGCCGTATGATCGCCATGACCGATATCGTCAAGATTTCCGATGAGGACATGCGCTGGTTCGGCGAAAGCGGGACCATGGACGAGATTGCACGGCGCTGGATTGTCCCCGCTGGGAAGCAGGGACCGAAGTTCATTCTCGTTACCCACGGCGCCGATGGTGTGACGGGCTATACCGCAGATCTCACCGTCCATGTCGCGGCCCAGAAAGTGCCGGTTGTCGATACGGTCGGCGCCGGCGATACGTTTACCGCCGGTGTGCTGGCATGCCTTGAGGAGGGCGGGCTATTGACGAAGGCCGCGCTCACCGCGCTGACCGGGGCGCAGATCAGCGATGCGCTCCTGCTCGGCGTGAAGGCCGCCGCAGTGACTGTTTCGCGGGCTGGTGCAAATCCACCCTGGCGTTCCGAGCTGGGGTAGACGCCGTCGGCCGACTCAAGCCACTTCGATGTCGGTGTAGGGGAAGTCATTGCCTTTGAGCAACAGCGGCATATTGTGTGCCTTCGCGCACGCATAGGCAAAACAATCGCCCATATTGAGACTGGCCTTGTGGCGGCCCCGGCCAAACGTGTTGAATGCGTTGACGGCATGCCGGCCAATCTCGGCAGTTATATCAATGATCTGGGCATCCGTCTGTTCGATGAATATATCGACCGATCGTTCGGCTACCTCCATCGGTGAAGCGCGCTTGCGGGCAAGACCAGCCACAGTTTCAAAAATAACCACCGGCGATATGTAGATGGGCGAAGCTTGAGTCATCCGTGCGGAAAGGACAACAGCGTCCTCTTCGCCATCGATGATAGAAATGACCGCTGATGCATTCACGAATATCATTCGTTACCCGAAAGGTTGTCGAAGAAGGCTTTGTCTGCTTCCAGGCCAGTCTTTGGGTAGCTCCCGTATTCTTCAAAAAATTTTCGCGAGCTTTTCGTGCATTGGAGTTTCTCTCCTGGCACGCTCATATTCATGCACAACTGCTTCGCGAATAGCTTCGGTGAGACTGGTATTTTTCAGTTTTGCCAGCCGTCGCACTGCCTCATCAGTCGCCTTGTCTTTCACAGAAAAGGCCATTCTATAGCTCCGCGTCTATACGTCGATACGGGATTGTCTATGAAATGAACGCTTTCCTTACAGAATGCTAAGGCAGCTCACTCCAGATCGAAAGCCGCAGCCATCAGCGTCTTGGTATAGGCCTGGTGCGGGGAATCGAAGATTTCCTCGGTGGGGCCTTCCTCGACGATCTTGCCGTTCTTCATCACGATCACATAGTCCGACATCGCCTTGATCACCGCGAGATCGTGGCTGATGAAGATATAGGAAAGACCGTGCTTCGCCTGCAGGTCGCGCAGAAGCTCGATCACCTGCCCCTGCACGGAACGGTCCAGTGCCGATGTGGGTTCATCGAGAATGACCACCTTCGGCTTCAGGATCACTGCGCGGGCGATGGCGATACGCTGGCGCTGACCGCCGGAGAACTCATGCGGGTAGCGATTGCGCGCGGCCGGATCAAGTCCGACTTCCTTCAGCGCTGCTATGGCTCGCTTGTCGCGATCAGCGCGTGATAGTTGCGGTTCGTGAATGAGCAGGCCCTCGGTGATGATCTCGCCCACGGTCTGGCGCGGCGACAGCGAGCCGTACGGGTCCTGGAAGACGAGCTGCAACTCCTTGCGCAGCGGCCGCATGGCGGAGCGATCGAAGTTCGATATGTTCTTGTCGGCAAAATGATAGTGGCCGCTGCTGGGCAGGAGCCGCAGCAGTGCCCGGCCAAGCGTCGATTTGCCGGAGCCGGATTCGCCGACGATGCCGATGGTCTGACCCTTTTTCAGCCGGACGCTGACGCCGTCGACAGCGCGGAAGGATGTGTTGGAACCGAAGAAGAAACCGCCACCTATGGCGAAATCCACCGAGACGTTGCGGCCTTCGAGGATGATGGGCGCAGTGTCTGCCGGTGGCTCCTTGATGCCGCTCGGTTCGGCGGCCAGAAGCATTTTTGTATAGTCTTCCTTCGGCTGTTCGAAAATCTCCTTGATGCTCCCTTTTTCCACCACCTCGCCGCGGCGCATGACGACCACGCGATCGGCAAAATGCTTGACGATCCCAAGATCGTGGGTGATGAGCACGACAGCCATACCGAAACGTTGTTGGAGCGAGCGCAAGAGATCGAGAATCTGCGCCTGGATCGTCACGTCGAGCGCGGTCGTCGGCTCATCCGCGATCAGCAGATCCGGTTCGTTGGCCAGTGCCATGGCGATCATGACACGCTGGCGTTGGCCGCCTGACATTTCATGCGGATAGGAGTTCATGCGGCGCTCGGGTTCGGGAATGCCGACGAGCTTGAGCAGTTCGAGAACGCGCACCTTGGCCTGCTTGAAGGTCATGCCCTTGTGATGAACGAGCGGTTCGGCGATTTGCCGGCCGATCGTATAGAGCGGATCAAGCGAGGTCATCGGCTCCTGGAAGATCATGGTGATCTTCGAGCCGCGCACTTCGTTGAGGCCCTTGACCGGCAGCCCGACCAGCTCCTTGCCGCGATACCGCGCCGAACCCGCAACCCTGCCATTGTTGGCGAGCAGCCCCATGATACCCATCATGGTCTGGCTCTTGCCGGAGCCGGATTCGCCGACGACGGCGAGCGTTTCGCCTGGCTTCACATCGAGGTCGATACCCTTGACGGCGTTCACATCGCCGTCCGGGGTGGTGAAGTCGACTTTCAGTCCGCGCACGGACAAAACGTTTTCGTTGGTGCCCATTGAATCGGCAGTCATGTCAGCGGTCCTTGGGGTCGAGTGCGTCGCGCAGTCCATCGCCGATGAAATTGAGCGAGAACAGCGTGACGACGAAAAAGATGGCCGGGAAGATCAGCAGCCAGGGAGCGGATTGCATCTTGTTGGCGCCTTCGGAAATCAGCGCCCCCCAGCTGGTCAGCGGTGCCTGAACACCAAGACCAAGGAAGGAGAGAAAACTTTCCAGAAGAATGACCTTTGGCACGACCACGGTGACGAACACGATAACCGGCCCGATGGTATTGGGGATGATATGGCGGCGGATAATCTGCCAGTCGGTCAGGCCAAGGGCCTGCGCGGCGCCGATGAATTCACGGCGTTTCAAAGCCAAGGTCTGGCCACGCACGATACGGGCCATGTCGAGCCATTCCACCGCGCCGATGACCAGAAAAATCAGGATGAAGCTGCGGCCGAAGAATACGACCAGCACCACAACGAGGAAGACGAAGGGCAGCGAATAGAGGATTTCGACGAGGCGCATCATGACATTGTCGATGCGACCGCCAATATAGCCGGAGATCGCACCATAGGTCACGCCGACCGCCAACGAAACGAGACTGGCGAGAAAGCCGACGGCGAGCGAAATCTGCCCGCCCAGCATGATGCGGGCGAGCATATCACGGCCGTTGGCATCGGTGCCGAAGGGGAAATATTCGCGGTGAACTTCACCGGTGAGTTTCAGCGTCCTGCCATCCTCTTCAGTGGCGGTAACCTGTGTGTTATCAAACTCGTTGGCGCGGTCGAAATAACGGGTCGAGCGCGGGTCGATTGGCTGGTCCGAGTGGATGGTTGCGGTGAAGCTGTCGTCCTCAACCGCAAAGTCACGCAGCTCGACGCGGGCGCGATCTGCAACTCCCTTCATCACGTCACCCAAGGTTTCCGCCTTGGGAAGCGGTTCGAGGCTTGGCGGGACTGTCACATAGGATGGGAACACCTGATCATAGCTATGACTGATGACGTACGGACCGAAGAACGAAAAAATAGTGATGAGCGTGAGCATCACGATGCCGCTCATCGCGGCACGATTGCGGCGGAAGCGGATCACGGCGAGCTGGAACAGGCTGCGCCCTTTGGATTCTTCCGGTGGAATGAGGGTCGTGGGGATATCGGTCAGGTCAGTCATGACGAACCCTCGGATCAAGAAGGCCGTAGAGAATATCGACCACAAGATTGAAAACGATGACGAAGATCGCCACGAGAACCACCGTTCCCATGACGAGCGTATAGTCACGGTTGATTGCGCCGAGCACGAAATATCTGCCGACGCCGGGGATGGTGAAGATGGATTCGACCACGGCCGAACCGGTCAGCAGGGCCGCAGCGCAAGGTGCAAGATAGGATACAACCGGCAGCAGCGCCCCGCGCATGGCGTGGGTAATGACCACGGCGCGTTGTGGCAGGCCATAGGCTTTCGCGGTTCGGATATGGTCGGCATGCAGGGCTTCGATCATCGAACCGCGCGTCAGGCGGGCGAACACCGCCAGCTGCGGCAGTGCCAGCGTGATGACCGGCAGGATCAGGAATTTCAACGATCCGTCGCCCCACCCGCCCGCGGGTACCCACGACAGCAACAGGGCGAAGATCAACGTCAAAATCGGCCCGACCACGAAATTCGGCACGGTCACGCCGGTCGTGGCCACGGACATGACAAGAAAATCGAGAAAGGAGTTTTGCCGCAGGGCCGCGAGTGTGCCGACAAGGACGCCGCCAATCAGAGCGAGCAGTAACGCATAGGTGCCGAGCTGGACCGAGTAGGGCAGACCCTTGCCGATCAGCTCAGCAATCGTGTTGTCCTTGTAAATATAGCTTGGACCGAAATCGCCGGTCACGGCATTCTTCAGGTACTGGATGTACTGGTTCCACAGGGGCTGATCGAGATGGTAGGCCTTCATCAGGTTTTCCATCGTCGCCGGGGGCAGCGGTCTTTCCAGATTGAAGGGCCCGCCCGGTGCAAACCGCATCAGGAAGAAGGAGATGGTGACGACGATAAACAAGGTCGGCACTGCACTCGCCAGTCTGCGAAGAACAAATTGAAACATGGCATCACTCTCTCAAATCTAGCGCGCAACCGGCAATCGGCTTGCGCGCTGCGTACTTATTCGGCCACGCTCAGATACTTGCTGAGATGGTCGTTGGATCCATTGTCCTGCCAGCCCTTGACCTTGCTCGACACAAGCCAGAGCTGCCCGAAGTTCATCATGGGCGCGATCGGCTGGTCGCGCAGAACGATGGCTTCTGCTTCGTGCATGATCTTCGCGCGGGCGGCCGGATCCTTCTCGTTGTAGGATTTCTCCACAAGCGCGTCGTATTCCGGATTGTCATAGCGGCCGTAGTTGAAGACAGGGTTCTTCTTCAGATTGATGGCGAGGAAATTTTCCGCATCGGCGTAGTCGGCCGTCCAGCCGGCACGGGCAGCATTGAATTTGCCGCCCTCCTTCAGGTAGGCGTAGTGAGCGCTGATATCGTTCTGCAGCAGCGTGACATTGGCGCCGAATGTCTTCTTCCACATGTCCGCGACGGCGATGGCGACGCGCTCATGATTGGGATTGGTGTTATAGCGGATTTCAATGTTCAGCGGTTTGCCACCTTCGCCGTAGCCCGCTTCCTTCATGAGCTCGATGGCCTTGTCCTCGCGGTCGAGCTGGGACCAGTCGGCGAAATCGGGCTTGGCAGGTTCGCCATAGGTGGCGATACCAAGCGGTATCAGCGAATAGGCGGGCAACTGCGCGCCGCTATAGATTTCCTTCGACAGGAAATCACGGTCGATAGCCATGGAAAGCGCCCGCCGCACGCGGACGTCGCTGAATGGCTCAACGCGCGTATCGAACGAATAGAAGTAGGTGGAAAGCGCTGCATTCACACGAACTTCATCGCCATGCGACGCGCGCAGCCGCTCGATCTGATCGGCGGAGAAATTATAGACAAGTTGCAGTTCGCCCGCCTCGAAGCGCCGCACGGCCGCGGCCTGGTCTTCGGACGGGTAGAAAATCACCTTGTCGAGCTTGACGTTGGCGGCGTCCCAGTAGTCAGGATTCTTGACCGCAGTCAGGTGATCGTTCTGGACATGCTCGGAAAGTTCGAACGCCCCGTTGGAGACGAGTTTGCCGGGCTTGATAAAGTCCGCACCGTTTTTTTCAAAGCTGGCCTCGTTGACCGGGAGAGCCGTCTGGTGGGCCAACAATTCGACAAAGAAAGGGGTCGGGCGTTCAAGCGCAATTTCGAGGGTCTTGGCATCGATTGCCTTGACCGCGAGCTGATCGACTGGCAGTTCGCCCTTGTTGACCTTCTCCGCATTCTTGATCGGGTAGAGAATATTGGCGTAGCCGGCCGCTGTCTTCGGATCTTCGACGCGCCGCATCGAAAATACAAAATCTTCGGCCGTTACCGGTGATCCGTCCGACCAGTTTGCCTTGTCGTGAAGCTTGAATGTGTAGACCGTGCCGTCGTCCGACACTGTCCAGCTCTCAGCCGCACCTGGCACGATCTTGCCGGCGGCGTCATAGGCAGTGAGACCCTCGTACAGATCCTTCAGGATGAACGCTTCGATTTCGAGCGATGTCTGGGATGGATCGAGGGTCTGTGGTTCGCCGCTATTGCCACGATGCAAGACAGCTTCCGCAAGTGCGGGACACGCACCGATGAGCAGTGATCCCAATAGAATTGCGGCGCTCAAATTATGCTGCATGAAGGTCATTCCCTTCAATCCTCTCATCCGTATGAACCATCCGGCATAACCCGGATTATCGCTTAATTACATCGGCAGGCTGCACGGCATCTTACACCAGTTAACGACGTGCAGCTGATTGAAACTGCTAACGGCAAAGCATTGCGCTGCCCTCTTGAAGCAGGGCGGCGGGCTAGCCGTTGCAAATTGTGCTGTCGGGAAAGTGTCGCATTGCGAGCCGGGCAACAAGGCGCGCAACCCGTCATCACGGGTTGCGCGCTTAAGCGTTATTCGACGCTCAGGTACTTGCTCAGATGCTCGTTGTTGGCGTTGTCGCCCCAACCCTTGACCTTATCGTTCACGAGCCAGAGATTGGCGTCGTTCATCAAGGGAGCGATCGGCTGATCACGCATGATCAAGGCTTCCGCCTCATGCAGGATCTTGGAGCGGGCTGCCGGATCGCGCTCCTCATAGGACTTCTTCATCAGCGCGTCGAATTCCGGGTTTTCATAGTGCCCGTAATTGAACGTCTTGTTGCTGCTGACGCTGAGGTTGAGGAAGTTTTCCGCATCGGCATAGTCGGCAGTCCAGCCGGCGCGGGCGACGTTGAACTTGCCGCCTTCCTGCAGATAGGCATAGTGCGACGAGATATCGAGATTCATCAGCGTCACATTGGCGCCGAAGGTCTTCTTCCACATGTCGGCGACGGCTGTGGCGACGCGTTCGTGGTTCGGGTTGGTGTTGTAGCGGATTTCGATGTTCAGCGGCTTGCCGCCTTCACCGTAACCAGCCTCTTTCATGAGTTCCACGGCCTTGTCTTCGCGATCGAGCTGCGACATGCCGGCAAAGTCAGGCTTGGCTGGCTCGCCATAGGTTTCAAGCCCTGGGGGCACCATGGAATAGACCGGCAGTTTCGTCCCGTTGTAGATATCCTTGGCAAGGAAGTCACGATCGACGGCCATCGAAAGCGCCCGGCGCACGCGAACGTCGTTGAATGGTTCCGTGCGCGTATCGAACGGGTAGTAATAGGTTGCCGCTGCGGGTGTGACGTGCACCTGTTTGGGATTGGCGGCGCGCAGGCGGTCGATCTGGTCGGACGAGAAGTTGTAGACGAGGTCGAGTTCACCAGCCTCGTAGCGGCGAACATTCGCAGCCTGGTCATCGATCGGATAGAAGATCACCTTATCCAACTTGACGTTGGCAGCGTCCCAGTAATTTTCGTTCTTGACGACGGTCAGATGGTCGTTCGGCACGTGCTCGGCGAGCTTGAACGCGCCATTGCCGACCAGCTTGCCGGGCTTGACGAATTCAGCGCCATTCTTCTCGAAGCTTGCCTTGTTGATCGGCAGTGCGGTCTGGTGCGACAGCAGTTCGATGAAGAAGGGGGTCGGCCGTTCCAGCGTAATCTCAAGCGTCTTGTCGTCGATGGCCTTCATGCCAAGCTGATCGACAGCCATTCCGCCCTTGTTGATCTTTTCGGCGTTCTTGATCGGATAGAGAATGTTGGCATATCCAGCCGCGGTCTTCGGATCTTCGACCCGGCGCATGGAGAAGATGAAGTCTTCAGCGGTTACTGGCGAGCCGTCGGACCATTTCGCGTCAGCCCGGATCTTGAAGGTATAGACTGTGCCATCATCCGACACGGTCCAGCTTTCGGCGGCGCCTGGCACGATCTTGCCGTTGGCGTCATAGATGGTCAGGCCCTCATAAAGGTCCTTGACGATGAAGGCTTCGATGTCGATCGAGGTCTGCGACTGATCGAGGGTTTGCGGTTCGCCGCTGTTGCCGCGATGAAGTACCATCTCAGCCAGTGCCGGGCTTGCGCCGAGCATGAGTGATCCAAGCAGCAGGGCCGCGCGGATGTTGAGTTTCATAAGGGTCATTTTCTTATCCTTCCCCTCCAAGAGAATTGCGAAGGCATGAACAAATGCCAAAATTTTCCCAAAGGCAAGGAGGGTGTAATGCTTTCGTTGTAATATTTTTTGAACACGGGGCTTACGAGCACGTCAAAAAAATGTTGCACCATATGGACCAAAGCGCCATTTGACGGCACTTTTCGATGGAAATGCGGCAACTTGCGACAGAGGACAAATTTTGTCGGATTGTGTGGAAAACCGCGGTTATCGGGTTTTGTTAAAGGCTTCCAGCGCCCTTTCACGGGCACATTGAAGGTCGACAATGGGCAAAGGATAGGTCTTGCCGAGATCAATCTGCGCCATTTTTAGGGTGACGTGGGGCGCAGACCATGGCCGGTGCAGATATTTGTCGGGCAGCGCCGCCAGCTCGGGCAGGAATTTGCGCACGTAGTCTCCCTTCGGATCGTGTTTTTCGCCCTGCAGGACAGGATTGAAGATGCGGAAATAGGGTGCCGAATCCGCGCCTGAGCCAGCCACCCACTGCCAGCTCGCGGCGTTGTTTGCCGGGTCCGCATCGACCAGCGTCTCCCAGAACCATCCCTCGCCGATGCGCCAATCGACAAGCAGATGCTTGATCAGGAAAGAAGCAACGATCATGCGCACGCGGTTATGCATCCAGCCGGTCCGCCATAGCTGGCGCATACCGGCATCGACGATTGGATAGCCGGTTCGGCCATGCTTCCAGGCACTGAGAAGGTCGGGTCGATTTTCCCATGGGAAAGCATCAAAAGCAGTGTCGTAATTTTCCGAGGGCAACTTCGGATTGTTGTACAGCAGATGGTAGGAAAACTCGCGCCAGCCAAGTTCCTGACGGAATTTCTCCGCTCCTGCCCGCTGTCCATCGAGCATCGGATTCCTCGTGGCGTGCCAGATCTGAAAGGGCGTGATTTCGCCATGGGCAAGGTGCGGCGACAGGCGCGATGTCGCCTCAATATCCGGCCGGTCGCGATATTCGGCGTAACTGCCGATCCTATCGTGGAGGAAAACCTGGAGTCGATCGCGAGCGCCCTTCTCGCCCGGGCTCCACGCTTCGGAAAATCCCTTGGCCCAGTTCGCCTGGTGCGGCAGCAGTCCCCAATCATCAAGTGTGTCCGAAGCAAGTTCATGTTGCCAGCCCTTCAGTTCAAGCGGTGCCGGCAACGGATCGCGAAGCCCGGGCATAGCGTTGAGCACGCGCCAAAACGGCCTATAGACGCGGTAATGCCCGCCGGCCCCCGTCTTGAGTAGAGAAGGTTCGTGCAATATTTGCCCTTCGAAAGTCTGCGTTGCGATAGCCCGATGCGACAGTTGCACCCGCAGCGCCTCGTCAATCTCGGCTCCGGGAGGATCATAGCGGCGGTTCCACACGACCATATCCGCGCCGGTATCGTTGATCAGGGTGTCGATGACGTTGTCGGTCCTGCCGCGCTTTAGGACCAGGCGAGCCCCGAGCTCCCGCAGTGAAGCAGCAAGCGCGATCAGGGAATGATGCAGCCACCATCGCCGGGCGCCGCCCATGGGACGGTTGTCGCCGCTCACTCTTTCGTCGCGTAGATATATTGGAATGACCGGCTTTCCGGTCTGCGATGCGCGATGGAGCGCGCCATTGTCACCGAGCCGCAGATCATGACGGAACAGAACAATGACGGGCTTTTCGTTACCGGTATCGCTCATCTGGATAGCTGCACACCCTGCGCAATGACGATCACGCCTCAACCCTTATCGTGTCCTTGCCGGGTTGACCATGAGGAACGTGCGATCACGGAAACATAGCAGTGTACGGTTATCCTGTGCAGCAAATTTTCTGCGGCCGCCAGCAGAGGGCGGGTAACGTGTTTTGTGCCAGGCCGGGACATCAATCTTCGGTTTCGCAATCGCGCAACAGGGCTTCCAGTGTTTCCAGCCGGTCCGCTTCCATGGGTGGCTTGTCCCAGCGCAGGCGCGAGATGCGCGGGAAGCGCATGGCAACGCCCGACTTGTGCCGCTTGGAGCGGTTGAGCCCTTCGAATGCCACTTCGAGTACAAGGCCATGTTCGGGCTCGGCCCGCACCGAGCGCACCGGGCCAAAACGCTCGGTCGTATTGTTGCGCACGAAAGCGTCGAGCTGTTTCAGCTCATCGTCGGTGAAGCCGAAATAGGCTTTGCCGACGGGAACGAGGTACGGCTCGGTTTCCGGCCCGGTCCATAGGGCGAATGTGTAGTCCGAATAATAGCTCGACCGCTTGCCATGGCCGCGCTGGGCATAGACAAGCACGGCATCGATGATGAACGGATCGCGCTTCCACTTGAACCAGGGGCCCTTGGGGCGGCCCGGCACATAGGCGGAGGAGCGTTGCTTCAGCATCAGTCCTTCGATGATCGGATGCGGCGGGGCCTTGCGCAGTTCGACCAGGTCCTCGAAGGACGCGTAGGGCACCAATGGCGAAAGGTCGAAGCGGGTGGGTTCCAGCTTTATGACGAAGGTTTCGAGCCGGGTGCGGCGCTCGGCAAAGGGCAAGGCACGGATATCCACCTCGCCGTCGAAGAGCAGGTCATAGAGCCGCACGAAGGCCGGATGGCTTTCGAGCTGCTTGGCTGAAACATTCTTGCGGTTGAGACGCTGCTGCAGATCGCCGAAGGCACCGATCTCGATACCGGACTCTGCGCCGCGTGCGACCAGCAATTCGCCGTCGAGTGTGCCCTCGAAGGTCATGAAATCGGCGATATCGGGAAAAGCATGGGAGATATCATCGCCGGTGCGCGAATAGATGCGCCGCTGTCCGCCTTCCGCGGTCAATTGCACACGGATGCCGTCCCACTTCCACTCGGCGGCATATTCGGTTGCGTTGATCCTGGCATAATCCGGCTCTTCGAGCGGAGTCGACAGCATAACCGGGTGGAAGGGAGCGGCGGCGAGGCTCTGCGGCTTGTCCGCCTTGTTTTCCAGCCAGGCGAAGAGCGGCTCATAGGGCGGTTTCAACCCATGCCACAATTCCTCGATCTCGGTGACGTCTACCTTACCGAATTGCGCCAGCGCCTGCTTGGCGAGCCGCGCCGAGACGCCGATGCGCAGGCCGCCGGTGACAAGCTTGAGCAGAGCGTAACGGGCCGAGGCATCGAGCTGATCGAGCCATCGCTCAACCAGCCGTAAAGCATCGCTGCGTGACGCACGGGCAAGCGAACTGATCACCTCGCCAAGGGTGGGCACCGCATTGGCGCGGACAGGTTCGTCCGTCGACCAGACGAGCGAAATGGTCTCGGCAAGGTCGCCGACATAATCATAGGAATAGGCGAACAGCTGCTCGTCCATGCGCTCGGCGACAAGCGTGCGGATCATCGCCGGTTTGACATTGGCAACGTCGAGATCACGGGTAATGGCGGCCAGGGCAAGTCCGCGATCCGGGTCGGGGGTGTGGCGGAAATAATCGACAAGCAAAGTGAGCTTGCCGTTGCGCGCGGGCGTCAGGACCAGCCGGTCGAGGAGCTGTGCGAATTCTTCCATTGTGACCTAGTCTCCCTCGTCCTCGTAGCCGACGAGATGCAACGGACGCGCGGCAAAGCCGTTCAGCGCGCACCAGCGCACCAGCGCTTCCTCGCGCCCGTGCGTCACCCAGACCTGCGAAGGACCAAGCTCAGTGATCGTATCGGTGAGCTCGTCCCAATCGCAATGGTCCGACAGGATAATGGGGAGTTCGACGCCGCCCTGACGCGCGCGCTGGCGGATTCGCATCCAGCCGGACGCGAAGCAGGAGACAGGATCAGGGAACCGCCGCGCCCAGCGGTCGACAAAAGCGGAGGGTGGGCCGACGACAATGGCGCCGGCAAAATCCTGTACGCTGCCCGTTTCGACGGTAGCGGCTGCCAGAGGTCCAAGATCGACGCCTTGCGACTGGTAGTAGTCACAAAGTTTGGCCAAAGCGCCGTGAATATAAATGGTCCGGTCATACCCTGCATCGCGGAGCATTCGAATGACGCGCTGCGCTTTGCCAAGCGCATAGGCGCCGACGAGGTGGGAGCGTTCGGGAAACTGTTCGACCGATTTCAACAGCTTGGCAATCTCCTCGCGGCCATCGGGATGGCGGAATACCGGCAGCGCGAAGGTCGCTTCGGTGATGAAGACATCGCAGGCAACGGGCTCAAAACCAAGACAGGTCGGATCGGGGCGGCGCTTGTAGTCGCCGGAGGCGACAATGCGCATGCCATCCTTCTCGACGGCGATCTGTGCCGAACCCAGCACGTGGCCGGCCGGATGAAAGCTGACGATGACGCCATTGACTTCGACAGAATTGCCAAGTGTGGCAGCTTGCGTTTCGCCGGCGAAATGCGCGCCATAGCGCAAGCCCATAATGTCGAGCGTCTGCTGCGTCGCCATCACCTTTTGATGGCCGGAGCGTGCATGGTCCGAATGACCGTGAGTGATGAGTGCGCGATCTACGGGGCGCACCGGATCGATATAGAAATCGCCGGCGGGCGAATAGAGGCCGGCAGGTGTCGAGCACAAAAGAGCTTCAGGACGTTTCAGCAAGATGATCCTCTGGTTTACCCCCTAACGAAGATAGGCCGCATTTCGCTCCATGCAATCCTGACAAACAAGGCCTTGGCGCATTCAATCAACACCACTACATTCGCCGCAGTGAGCACCAGCAAAGTACCCCTCGCCGATATCGGCACCCCTCTTCTGCCGCCGCCTTTCCTGAACTGGTTTCAGGCCAAGGGCTGGTCGCCGCGCGTGCATCAGCTCGATTTACTGGAGGAGGCACAACAGGGGAACTCAACCCTCCTGATCGCGCCCACCGGCGCCGGCAAGACGCTGGCTGGATTTCTTCCGGCCCTGGTCGACCTTGCAGGCCGCGGCAAAAGCAACACAACGAGCCGCGGCGTCCATACGCTTTATATTTCACCGCTGAAGGCGCTGGCTGTCGACATTCGCCGCAACCTCGAAAGGCCTATCGAGGAGATGGGACTGGATATTTCGCTGGAGACGCGTACCGGCGATACGCCCGCCTACAAGCGCCAGCGGCAGAAACTGGCGCCGCCGGACATATTACTGACGACGCCGGAACAACTGGCGCTGCTGATCTCGGCCAAGGATGCCGGGCGTTTCTTCGAAGACCTGCGCTATGTAATCTTCGACGAGCTGCATTCGCTTGTCACTTCCAAGCGTGGTCACCTTCTGTCTCTCGGGCTGGCGCGGCTGCGCCGTCTGCAGCCGGGCGTGCAGACGATCGGTCTGTCCGCCACGGTCGCGGAACCAGAGGCGCTGCGGCGCTGGCTGCTACCCCAGAGCGGAAATTTGGCGATGGCCAGCCTCGTTACGGTGGAGGGCGGCGCGAAGCCGCACATCACCATCCTCGAAACCGATGACCATGTGCCATGGGCCGGGCATTCGGCGGTCTATGCGCTGCCGGGTATTTACGATGCGATCAAGCGGCATGGGACCACGCTGATCTTCGTCAATACGCGCAGCCAGGCCGAGCGCCTGTTTCATGATCTGTGGATGGCGAATGACGATAACCTTCCAATTGCGTTGCATCACGGCTCGCTCGATGTCAGCAAGCGTCGCAAGGTCGAGCAGGCAATGGCGGCGAATGCCCTGCGCGCCGTGGTCGCCACCTCGACGCTGGATCTTGGTATTGACTGGGGCGACGTCGATCTCGTCATCCATGTCGGTGCACCCAAGGGTGCAAGCCGCCTCGCGCAACGCATTGGCCGTTCCAATCACCGCATGGACGAACCATCGCGCGCCATCCTCGTTCCCGCCAACCGCTTCGAGGTGATGGAGTGCCAGGCGGCGCTCGATGCCAATTATGTCGGCGCGCAGGATACGCCGCCGCTCGGCGATGGTTCGCTCGACGTGCTGGCCCAGCATGTGCTCGGCATGGCCTGCGCCGAGCCGTTCCATGCAGACGATCTCTATGCAGAAGTCTCCACCGCCCTGCCTTACGCTGCACTGCCGCGCGACACCTTCGACCGCATCGTCGATTTCGTCGCGACCGGCGGCTATGCGCTGAAAAGCTATGAGCGTTTCGCCAAGATCCGCCAGACCGCCGATGGATCGTGGCGTGTGACGCATCCACGCTTTGCCCAGCAATACCGGCTGAATGTCGGCACCATCATCGAGGCGCCGAGCCTGAATGTTCGCTTGACGCGCCAGCGTGGCAAGGGCGCCAATGCACGTGCCATCATCAAGGGGGGAGGACCGGTGCTAGGCAAGGTGGAGGAATATTTCGTCGAAGGGCTCAGTCCCGGCGACACGTTTTTCTTCTCCGGACGTGTGTTGCGCTTCGAGGGCATCCGCGAGAACGAGTGCATCGTATCGAACGCCGAGGGCTTCGACGCCAAGATTCCGGCCTATGCCGGCGGCAAGTTCCCGCTGACCACCTATCTCGCCGATCAGGTGCGCTCCATGCTCGGAGATCCAAAACGCTGGGGTGCCCTGCCCGATCAGGTCAGCGACTGGCTGCGCATCCAGCGTGACAGGTCCGTCCTGCCGCAGCCGGGCAGCCTGCTTGTCGAGACATTCCCGCGCGGCGAGCGTTCCTACATGGTGACCTATCCATTCGAAGGCAGGCTGGCGCACCAGACGCTCGGCATGCTGCTGACGCGGCGGCTGGAGCGGGCCAAGGCGAGACCGCTCGGCTTCATTGCCACGGATTATGCGCTCACTATCTGGGGACTGAGCGACATGGGCCGCATGTTCAAAAAAAATGAGCTGCCGCTGGCAGAGCTCTTCAACGAGGACATGCTGGGCGACGACCTTGAGGCCTGGCTGGCGGAAAGCTGGATGCTGAAACGCACCTTTCGCAACTGCGCGCTCATCTCCGGCCTCGTGGAAAAACGCCACCCTGGTCAAGAGAAGTCCGGCCGGCAGGTGACAGTCTCGACGGACTTGATTTATGACGTGTTGCGGGAGCATGAGCCGGACCACATCCTGATCCAGGCGACGCGTGCCGATGCCGCAACGGGCCTTCTCGACATTCGCCGTCTGGCCGATATGCTAAGCCGAATCAAGGGGCATATCGTGCACAAGGATCTCGACCGGATTTCGCCGCTCGCCGTTCCCGTGATGATGGAAATCGGCAAGGAACGCGTTCCCGGCGAGGCGCATGAGAGGCTGCTGGAAGAGATCGCCGACGAGTTGACCCGCGAAATGATGGACCACAGATGAATTTGGCATTTCAGGCGACGAAGACAGCCTTGCACGGCACGGCCGAGATGGCCGTTGCCGGGCAGCGGGCCGTGTGCGATCCGTCGGGGGCGCTTTACCTCGACTGTGACCGGATTCTCGTTGTCTCGGATCTGCATTTCGAAAAAGGTTCGTCCTTTGCCCGGCGTGGGATGCTGCTGCCGCCCTATGATACGGCAACGACGCTGGCTGCGCTTGCCAAGGTCATTGCGCGCTACAATCCGGTCTGCGTGATCAGCCTCGGCGACAGTTTCCACGATGGCGATGCAGCGGCCCGCCTGCCCGCACTTTATGCGGCGCAACTTGCCGTGCTGATGGCAGGACGGGAGTGGATCTGGATCACCGGCAATCATGATCCGGAGCACCCCGCGGATCTGCCGGGCGAGACGTTTGCCGAACTTGCATTTGGCAATCTCGTCTTCCGGCACGAGCCGTCGAAGACGCCCTGCCCCGGCGAGATCGCAGGACACCTGCATCCGGCCGCCAAGGTGGTGCGGCGCGGACAGGCGGTGCAACGGCGCTGTTTTGTCAGCGACCAGTCGCGCGTGATCATGCCAGCCTTCGGCGCCTATACGGGCGGGCTCAACATTCTTGGCCGGGCATTTCACGGGCTGTTCGATGCCCACGCGATTACCGCCTATATGCTCGGCCATGCCCGGGTCTATCCGATGGTAAGGAAGGCGCTTTATCTTTGAATCCTATGCGACGCGTGCTTGCAATTGGTAAGGAAATTCCTAACTTTCCTTGCAAGGAGATGCACATGATTACCAGCAAAATGACCAGCAAAGCGCAGACGACGATACCGCAAGCGGTCCGTATGGCTCTTAATCTGAAGCCTGGTGACGAAATCGCCTATCAAATTGAGGACGGTCGCGTGATTCTCATGCGGACGGAAGGTCGCGCGCAAGCCGACGACCCGTTTGCAACGTTCTCGGAGTGGGACAGCGAAGCGGACAGAAATGCCTATGCCAACCTTTAAGGCCGGCGACGTTGTGCGTGTTCCATTTCCATACACCGATCGGAACACCCGCCAGCACCGGCCTGGTGGGTGCTGATGATCACCAGTGCAGCAAACCGGCCCCGGACAGGTGATGTTCCTATACGTGCCCATCATGATGCAGGCCTTCCTGCGCCTTCAGTCATTCGGCCCGCCAAGATCGCAACAATGGAAGCTTCACATGCCGACAAACTCGGAAATCTCACGAAAGCAACGTTCAAGCAGGTCATGCAAGCGGTTAATGCAATCCTGAGCGGATAGGTCAGAGGTCATATCGGCAAGCGCCCGTCTTCCTTCAGGGTGTCGAGCACGATGGCGGTTTTGACATGCTGTACGGATTCATGCGGTAGCAGGATTTCATTGACGAACGTGGAAAGCCCGCGCAGGTCCGGCGTCACGACCTTGATGAAATAATCCATCTCTCCAGTCAGCGCATGGGCTTCCATCACTTGCGGCAGGTTTGAAATCAGCTCGGAAAACCGCTGAGCATTGTCCCGGTTGTGCGTTGCAAGGGTCACCGAGATGATGTTGACGATGCCGAGGCCGAGCTTTTCCCGGTCAATTTCTGCCCGGTAGCCGCGAATGTACCCTTCCTCTTCCAGCCGGGTACGGCGGCGTGAACATTGCGAGGGTGAGAGGTTGATCCGCTCGGAAAGCTCGTTGTTCGTCAGCCGTCCGTCTTCCTGCAGGCAGATGAGTATTTTGCGGTCAGACGGGTCAAGCTGTTCCATTCATGCATCCTTTGCTTCAAATACGCACGAAACATGCAAAACCTACGCCATAAGAGCTTTGAAATGCAAGCACATTGCGGGCGTTTTGCGCGATAATGGCGCGCCAACCAAAGGGAGGATGATATGGGCCCGTTTCCGCATGACGCACCGAAGGCTGTCATCAGCAAAGACAACCCGGCCGGAACGGACGGATTTGAATTTGTCGAATTCTCCCATCCCGAGCCGGAAAAGCTGGAAGAGCTGTTTACCCGCATGGGCTACATGCCGGTTGCCCGCCACAAGACCAAGAAAATAACTGTCTGGCGGCAGGGCGATATCAATTACATCCTCAATGCAGAGCCTGGGTCCCATGCCACGCGATTCGTAGAAAAACATGGTCCATGTGCCCCTTCCATGGCCTGGCGCGTGGTGGATGCAAATCACGCTTTCAATCATGCGGTGGCCAAGGGTGCGACAGCCTATGAAGGCGACGACAAGACGCTCGATGTTCCGGCGATTGTCGGTATTGGCGGCTCGATGCTGTATTTCATCGAAACCTATGGGGACAAGGGTTCAGCCTATGACGCTGAGTTTGAATGGCTCGGCGAGCGTAATCCGGCGCCGGAAGGTGTCGGTTTCTATTATCTCGATCACCTGACGCACAATGTCTATCGCGGCAACATGGATAAGTGGTGGGCGTTCTATCGTGAACTGTTCGGCTTCAAGCAGATCCATTTCTTCGATATTGCCGGCAAGCTGACGGGCCTCGTTTCGCGTGCCATCACCTCACCGTGCGGCAAGATTCGCATTCCGTTGAACGAATCGACCGACGACAAGAGCCAGATCGAGGAATACCTGCGCAAGTACAAGGGCGAAGGCATCCAGCACATCGCCGTTGGCACAGAAGCGATCTATGACGCGACCGACAGGCTTGCTGACAACGGACTGAAATTCATGCCCGGTCCGCCGGAGACCTATTATGAAAAATCACATGAGCGCGTCCACGGGCACGACGAGCCGATCGAGCGGATGAAGAAGCATGGCATTCTCATCGATGGCGACGGCGTGGTCGATGGCGGTATGACCAAAATCCTGTTGCAGATCTTCTCCAAGACAGTCATCGGACCGATCTTCTTCGAATTCATCCAGCGCAAGGGTGACGAGGGTTTTGGCGAGGGCAACTTCCGCGCGCTGTTCGAGTCGATCGAGGAAGATCAGATCCGCCGCGGCGTGATCAAGATCGAGGCTGCGGAGTAGGCGACAACAGCAAGCATTGCACCGGGTAAAAATATGACCTAAATTATGGTCATAAGGAGTGATGCTGTGAACATTTCAATTGCGCAAGCGAAAGCCAAATTCTCAGAACTTGTCGCTCGTGCACAGGCAGGCGAGGAGATCGTCCTCACGCGTCACGGCAAGGCGGTCGCAACCATATCCCCCCTGCCCAATCAGAACATCGAGCCCGGTCGGTTGATCGGCGCCCTGAAGGGACGCGTGAAGATTTCGGACGACTTCAATGATCTTGGCCCCGAATGGGATGACTACGTCAAGTGAGCCGTCCGCTCTACCTCATCGACACGCATGTGCTGCTCTGGGCTGTCAGTGATGATCGGAGTCTTTCACGGTCGCAAAGGGCCATCCTTGAGCAGGGTGATGGCCTCATCGTCAGCGTCGCCTCGATTTGGGAGATCGCAATAAAACGCGCCTTGGGCAAGCTTGTCCTCGATGGCAATATTGTCGAGACAGTCAGGGCGCACAACATCCCCTTCCTTGCGGTGAACGCGTTGCATGCGGCGCGGACGGAGCAATTGGGCGATCACCACCGGGACCCCTTTGACCGCATGCTCATAGCCCAGGCGCAGATGGAAAATCTGACAATCCTGACATGCGATAAGATATTCAGCCAGTACGATGTGACCGTTATCTGACATCTGTTGTTCCCCGGATGAGCAGCGGGCTGGGCCAACGGTGTCTATCCGGAAGGCTTCACCCGATCCGGATGCGCGGCACCAAAGGCTTCTATTGCCTCGCAATGTCCCGCAATTGCGTTGATGCGGGCAAGGTGGCCGATCCCTGCGCCCCAGCGCTTGGCGTTGTAGACCTGCGGAACCAGGCAAAAATCCGCCATTCCGGGTGTGTCGCCGTGGCAGAATTTACCCGTATCGGGATGATCCAGCATGTTCTCAAACGCCACGAGCCCCTCAGAAATGAATTTGCGCATCCAGGCGCTTCGGGTCTCTTCGGTTCCCCCCGTCAATTGCATGACATGCGATATCGTGCCCAGGTTGCAGACAGGATGGATCTCCATGGCGATGGCGTGGGACAGCGATCGCACGCGCTGGCGCCCCACCGGGTCGGCCGGCAGAAAGCCGGCACCGGGATGGGTCTCGTCAAGATATTCGATGATCGCCAGGGATTGCGTCATCATGTGACCGTCTATGGCGAGCGCCGGTACCAGACCCTGGGGATTGCGGCACAGATGGTCGAGACCCTTATGCTCGTTCGCCAGCAGATTGACGGAGACGGATTCATACTCAAGTCCAAGAAGGTTGAGCGCAATGCGCACCCGGTAACTGGCGGATGATCGCCAATAGTCGTAAAGGATCGCCCTAGCGCCCATAATGCGTTACCTGCTGCTCGATGGCGCCAAAGATCGAACGGCCATGTTCGTCCTTCATCTCGATACGAACAATGTCGCCGAAGCGCATAAACGGCGTCTGTGGTGCGCCAAGATCGATTGTCTCGATCATGCGGATTTCGGCAATGCACGAATACCCGGCGCCGCCGTCCTCCACTGACTTGCCCGGTCCACCGTCGAGCTTGTTGGACACCGTGCCGGAGCCGATGATGGTTCCGGCGGCAAGCGGCCTCGTCTTGGCGGCATGGGCAATCAGCGTTGGAAAATCGAAGGTCATGTCGATGCCGGCATTAGCCCGGCCAAAGGATTTGCCATTGAGATCGACATGCAGCGGCAGATGCACCTTGCCGCCATCCCAGGCATCGCCCAGCTCGTCAGGTGTTACTGCCACCGGTGAAAATGCCGATGAAGGTTTGGACTGAAAGAAACCGAACCCCTTGGCGAGTTCTGCCGGAATGAGCGCACGCAGGCTGACATCGTTGACCAGCATGATAAGGCGGATAGCGTCGCGCGCTTCATCCGTGCTCGCACCCATGGGCACCTCGTCGACGATCACCGCGACCTCGCCTTCCATGTCGATGCCATAGGCCTCTTCCGCCACCCAGATCGGCTCGCGGGGTCTAAGGAAACTGTCCGAGCCACCCTGATAGAGCAAGGGATCGGTCCAGAAGCTTTCAGGCATCTGCGCGCCGCGCGCCTTGCGCACCAGCTCGACGTGATTGACATAGGCCGATCCATCCGCCCACTGATAGGCACGCGGCAGCGGCGACAGGGCGTCATGCTCGTGAAAGCGCTCGAAAGGGACCGCGCCGAGTTCAAGGCCGGAGCTTAACGCTTCAAGATGCGGCGCGATGCGCCCCCAATTATCGAGGGCAGACTGGAGGGTCGGTATCAGGAACGAAGCATCGGTGTAGCGCGTCAGGTCCTTCGATACGAGGACGAGCCTGCCGTCGCGCGTTCCATTGGTCAACGAGGCGAGCTTCATGTGTTTTTGGCCTCCTCTGGCCAGTCTCCCGCAACGGTTCCGTTAAACCGCTTTTTCAGGTCCTTCCAGCAATCGGCATAATTGTCCTGAAGCGAGTCCAGCTCCGCTGCAAAACGGGTCAGATGCTGCGGGAAACGCGTTTCGAACATGAATGCCAAGGTGTTCTCCAAACGCTGCGGCTTCAGGTCCACCGTCGAAGCCTTGTTGAAACCCATCGCGTCGGGACCATGCGGCAGCATCATGTTGTGCAGGCTCATACCACCGGGCACGAATCCCTCCTCCTTGGCATCGTACTGACCATATACCAGTCCCATGAATTCCGACATGATATTGCGATGGTACCAGGGCGGGCGAAAACTGTGCTCCGCCACCAGCCAGCGTGGCGGAAAAATCACGAAATCAACATTGGCCGTTCCCTCTTCACCCGAGGGCGCGGTGAGCACGGTGAAAATGGATGGGTCGGGGTGATCGAACAGGATCGCGCCGACGGGCGAGAAGGTGCGCAGGTCATATTTGTACGGCGCATAATTGCCGTGCCAGGCCACGACGTCGAGCGGCGAATGGTCGAGCGTGGTTTCATAGAACTTGCCGCACCATTTCACATGCAGGCGGCATGGTACTTCCTTGTCCTCGTAGGCTGCGACCGGCGTCTTGAAATCGCGCGGATTGGCCAGGCAGTTTGCACCGATCGGGCCGCGGTCGGGCAGCGAGAATTTTGCGCCGTAGTTCTCGCAAATGTAACCGCGAGCCTCGCCATCGAGTGCTGCGACCTTGACCATCATGCCGCGCGGGATGACGCAGATTTCCGAAGGTTCGACCTCGATGATGCCCATCTCGGTGAAAATGCGGAGCCTGCCTCGCTCGGGCACCAGCAGCAACTCGCCATCGGCATTGAAGAAATAGTCGTCGACCATGTCACTGTTGAAGGCATAGACATGCGCCGCCATGCCCGCCTGCCCATGCACATCGCCGGCAGTGGTCATGGTGCGGATACCGTCGATAAAATTGACGGGCTCTTTCGGCATGGGCGTCGGGTTCCAGCGCAGTTGCCCGATCGGCAGTTCATGATCATCGAGATTGGGTGCAGTCTTCCAATGGTCGCGCCTTGCAGGTGCGAACCGCCCGCCATGCTTGACGGAGGGGCGGATACGATAGAGCCAGGAGCGCTCGTTGATGCCGCGCGGGGCGGTGAAGGGGGAACCGGAAAGCTGTTCGGCATAGAGCCCGTAGGCGCAACGCTGTGGCGAGTTCTGTCCCTGCGGCAGCGCGCCGGGCAGGGATTCCGTTTCGAAGTCATTGCCGAAGCCCGGCATATAATGAAGAGCGGCCATGGTTCTTCCTCCTGGACCAATTTAGTTGCAATTGTGACGATCTATTTTGTAACTATCAACGCTAAACAGGGATTTTGAAGCAATGACAGACGAGACAAGGCCGCCGCTGATACTGGAGGACTTCATCCCCTACCGGCTGAACAAGGCGGCGGAGGCCGTCAGCCAGCGCTTCGCCCGTCTCTACCGGGATCAGTATGGTCTGACACGGCCGGAATGGCGAACTCTGGCAACGCTCGGCCAGTTCGGTACGCTGACAGCAACGGCCATTGGCGTGCATTCATCCATGCACAAGACCAAGGTTTCGCGAGCAGTCTTCGCGCTTGAGCAGCGGCGCTGGCTGCAACGCAAACGTGATGAAACTGACCGGCGCATCGAGAATCTGGAGCTCACGGCTGCAGGGCGCAAAGCATATAACGAGCTTGCCAAGGTTGCGCATCAATTCGAGGCGGAGCTTTTGTCAAACCTCGGTTCAAAAGGCGAGAAGGAGCTTAAGGCCGGACTGGCTGCGTTGGAAGCCTATTTTGGAAAGAGATATCCTTGATATTGTCTTTGGAACACTCCATATTGATGTGTGATGTTTGATGCTCGATGTTTGGAGATGGAAATGCGAACGACTTTGGCTATTGATGACGACGTGCTTGCGGCAGCAAAGGGCTTAGCCGAACATCAAAACAAGACAATCGGCGAGGTCATATCAATGCTTGCCCGGAAATCTCTACAGGCGCCAATTGTCAGCATAACCGAACGTAACGGTGTACCGCTGCTTACTGTAAAGGATGGAACTCCCGTTACGATGGAGTTCGTCAATCAGTTGCGCGATGAATTGCCCTGATGACATTTTTGCTCGACGTCAATGTGCTCATTGCGCTGTTTGATCCAGCACATATTCATCACGTTTCCGCGCACAATTGGTTCGCAGAGATTGGTCAGTCCGCTTGGGCCACTTGCCCCCTTACGGAGAATGGTGTCATTCGCATTATCGGCGACGCGCGCTACCGGAATTCCCCCGGTTCTCCAGCTGCGATTGCGTCGTTGTTGGCAGTTTTTACGTCCAGGCCCGGCCATGAGTTCTGGACGGACAGTATCAGCCTTATGAGGTCAAAGCTGATAGACCAGTCGAGACTGCTAATTTCGAGTCAGATTACAGACACCTACCTTCTTGCACTTGCAAGATCCAATGAAGGCCAGTTGGCAACTTTTGACCGGCGCTTGGTGACTGACGCTGTGCCCGGTGGAAAAGATAACCTTCACCTGATCGAATTGTGACTCTGCACCTTAACTCTTCAATCTATAGCCCGTCCTGAAGATCCAGCGCAGCACCAGCATGCAGGCGATGAGGAACACTGCCGTCATGGCGAGGCTCGTTCCGATATGCACGTCCGACAGGCCATAGAAGCTCCAGCGGAAACCGCTGATGAGATAGACGACCGGGTTGAACAGCGTCACCGTCTGCCAGAATGGCGGCAGCATGTCGACCGCATAGAAACTGCCGCCGAGGAAGGTGAGCGGCGTGATGATCATCAACGGCACAAGCTGGAGTTTTTCAAAACCATCGGCCCAAATGCCGATGATGAAACCGAAAAGGCTGAAGGTGACGGCAGTAAGGACCAGGAAAAGCAGCATCATGAAAGGATGCTCGATCCGCAATGGCACGAACAGCGCAGCCGTCGCCAGGATAATCAGGCCGAGGATGATCGACTTTGACGCAGCTGCCCCGACATAGGCGATGACGATCTCGACATAGGAAACGGGTGCCGACAGGAGCTCGTAGATCGTACCGACGAATTTCGGAAAATAGATGCCAAAGGAAGCGTTCGAGATGCTTTGCGTCAGCAGCGACAGCATGATGAGGCCCGGTACGATGAAAGCGCCGTAGCTGACCCCGTTGATCTCCGGAATACGGCCGCCGATGGCCGAGCCGAAGACGACGAAATAAAGGCTGGTGGAAATCACCGGCGAGATCACGCTTTGCATGATCGTGCGCCACGTGCGGTGCATTTCGAACAGGTAGATTGCCTTGATGGCGTAGAGGTTCATTTGCGTTCCCTCACGAGGCTGACGAAGATTTCCTCCAGCGAGCTTTCCTTCGTCTGGATATCGTTGAAGCGGACTTCGGCCTTGTCGAGATCTTTCAACAGTGCGGTGATGCCGGTGCGCTCTTTTTGGGTGTCGTACGTATAGATCAGCTCGGCGCCGTCCGGCGACAGTTCGAGGCCATATTTGCTCAGCGCTTCGGGTACAGTTTCGCGCTTTCCCTGCAAATGCAGCCGCAGCTGCTTCTTGCCGAGCGAGCGCATCAGTTCGTCTTTTTCCTCAACCAGAATGATCTCGCCGTGGCTGATGACACCGATCCGGTCAGCCATCTGCTGGGCTTCCTCGATGTAATGCGTCGTCAGGATGATGGTCACGCCCGAGGCGCGCAGCGCGCGCACGACATTCCACATGTCACGCCGCAATTCGACGTCGACCCCGGCGGTGGGCTCGTCCAGGAACAGGATCTCCGGCTCATGCGACAGCGCCTTGGCGATCATCACGCGGCGCTTCATGCCGCCAGAGAGGGTCATGAGCTTGGAGTCTTTCTTATCCCAAAGTGACAACTCTTTCAGGATCTTCTCGATGTGCGCAGGTTTTGCGGGTTTGCCGAACAGACCCCGGCTGAAGCTGACCGTATTCCACACCGTCTCGAAGGCATCGGTCGTCAGTTCCTGGGGAACGAGGCCGATCTTGGTGCGCGCTGCACGATATTCCTTGATGATATCGTGGCCGTCGGCGAGGATTGTTCCCGACGTCGGGTTGACGATGCCGCAAATCGTGGAAATCAGGGTGGTCTTGCCCGCGCCGTTGGGGCCGAGCAAAGCGAAAATCTCGCCGTGGCGGATCTCGAGATTGATGTTCTTCAGCGCTTCAAAACCGGTCGAATAGGTCTTGTAAAGACTGGAGACAGAGATGGCTGAGGACATGAAGGTACCCGGAAAGGAATTTCGGTCTGGACGTGTTTAGCAGAACGCATCGCTAGATGCGAAGCATCATTGGGAATGATGTTGCTTATATGGAGGTGCTTGGCGGGTTTTCAAACCACCCCTGCTGACAATTGACGTCAGCAGACTGCCTGAACAAGAAAAGCCCGGAAGAAGGTCCCGGGCTTTTCTGGTGATTATGCTGCGACGCTTTCTCCGCGAACTTCCCGCATGCTTGGGAGGAAAATTGTCAGCAGACCCAGGAATGGCAGGTACGAACAGATCAAATAGACATAGTCGATGCCCTTGATATCGGCAACGAAGCCGAGCACAGCCGCCGCAATGCCGGCCATGCCGAAGGCGAAGCCGAAGAAGATCCCGGCGATCATGCCGACGCGGCCCGGCACCAGTTCCTGCGCGAAGACGACAATGGCAGGAAAGGCCGAGGAGAGGATAAGGCCGATGAAGACGGTCAGGACGCCGGTCCAGAACAGGCTGGCGTAGGGCATCATCAGCGTGAACGGCAGGACACCGAGGATCGAGAACCAGATCACCGCCTTGGTACCGATCTTGTCGCCGATCGGTCCGCCGAGAATGGTCCCTACACCGGCCGCGCCGAGGAACAGGAAGAGCATCATCTGCGACTGTGGCACCGATATGCCAAACTTGTGGATGACGTAGAAGGTGTAATAGCTGGAGATGCTGGCGAGATAGATGTTTTTGGTGAAGACCAGCAGCGTCAGGATGATCAAGGACATCACGACCTTGCCGCGCGGCAGTTTCAGCTGCCTGCTTGCGGCCGGCCTGTTGGCATTGGCGGCGCGGTAGCGCTGGTACCAGCTGCCGACCTGGTAGAGAATGATCATGCCGATCAAAGCTGCCAGCGAAAACCAGGCGATACTCTGCTGGCCACGTGGCAGAACGATGAAAGCCGCAAGCAGCGGGCCGCTGGCGCTGCCGAAATTACCGCCGACCTGAAAGAACGACTGGGCGAGACCATGGCGGCCACCGGAGGCCAGCCGGGCCACGCGCGAAGATTCCGGATGGAATATCGAAGAGCCAATGCCGATGAAAGCGGCGCCTGCAAGCAGCATCACATAATGGGTAGCGATGGACAGGAGAACAAGCCCGACAAGTGAGAACGCCATGCCGACAGTCAATGAATAGGGCATCGGGCGCTTGTCAGTATAGGTGCCGACAATGGGCTGCAACAGCGATGCGGTGACCTGGAAGGTCAGCGTGAGAAAGCCGATCTGCTTGAAATCGAGGCCATAATTCTGCTTGAGCATCGGATAGATGGCCGAAAGCAGCGATTGCATCATGTCATTGAGAAAATGGCAGAAACTCACGGCAAATATGATGGCAAATACGGTGGTTTCAGCGGAACTGCGCTGCGCAGGCATGGCGGTATCAGTCATTTAGCGTTTCCATCGAAGAATGAGGGCATTATCGCAAACGACTGCGCCGCCCTTCTGAGCCACTGATATACCTGTTGCGCCCAACCTGCTTTCGTGGTTTGGTCCAGTTCTTTCGTGACTGGGCCAAAACATGCGCTATAAAACATTTGCCGCGCGCAATGCCGCCGGCGTCGAACTGGAAGAGCTGCACAAGCTGCGTCTCGACTGGCTCGAGCAGGCGGAGGGAGACGTCTTTGCCCTCGCCGCCTACTATCCATCCGGATTTCATATTCCCGATCATCATCACAGTCAGTCGCAATTGCTGCACGCGATCACCGGCGTTGCCATGGTCACGACGCAGTTCGGCCGCTGGATGGTGCCGCCGCATCATGCGCTGTGGCTGCCGGCCGGGATCGAACATGCTGTCGACATGCTCGGCGATGTTGCCATGCACTCGATCTACGTGCGGCCCGATGCGGTCGACGGCTTGAAGAGCCACCTGCACGTGGTGGGTCTGACACCGCTCATGGACAATTTGATCAGGGAGGCGGTGGCGGCTCCCGCCGATGTACCGGCTGATCCGCGGACGACTTTCATCATGGGACTGCTGCTGCACGAGATTCCAAACCTGCAGGAACGCCCGCTCGGTCTGCCCTTCCCGGAAGACCGGCGTCTGGCGGCACTCTGCCGGGGTTTTCTCAAAGACCCCTCACCCCACACCAATATCAATGACTGGGCCGATGGACTGGGCATGAGCCGGCGCACTTTCACGCGTGTGTTCCGCCGGGAAACAGGTCTCAGCCTTTCCACCTGGCGTCAGCAGGCCTGTCTGCTCTCAGCCTTGCCGCGGCTGACGGAAGGCGAGCCGGTAACCAGCGTCGCACTCGATCTTGGCTACAACAGCGTCCCGGCCTTCACCACCATGTTCAAGCGCATGCTCGGGGCACCGCCACGGCACTATCTTCACTCGGCGGCCTGAACCCTCGGCGCGGGAACGTAATTGAGGATCGGTCCCAGCCAGCGCTCGACTTCGGCGACCGGCATGGATTTGCGCTTCGAATAGTCTTCCACCTGATCGCGTTCGACCTTTGCAACACCAAAATAATAGCTTTCCGGATGGGCGAGATAGACACCCGAAACCGATGAGCCAGGCCACATCGCGTAGCTCTCCGTGAGGCGAACGTTGATCCTGGCCTCGGCGTCGAGCAGGCGGAACAGCGTTTTCTTCTCCGTATGATCGGGTTGTGCCGGATAGCCGGGGGCCGGGCGGATGCCGCGATAGGGTTCGCCAATCAGCTCGTCCGGCGCAAGGGCTTCGTCGGGCGCGTAGCCCCAGAACTCCTTGCGGACACGTTCGTGCATCAGTTCGGCAAAGGCTTCGGCGAAACGGTCAGCCAGAGCTTTGACAAGGATGGAGGAATAATCATCATTGGCCCGCTCGAAGCGTTCGGCAATGGCGATTTCCTCGATCCCGGCAGTGACGACAAACCCGCCGACGTAATCGTTGCTGCCGCTGTCCACCGGCGCGACGAAATCGGCAAGCGCCACATTCGGGCGTCCGTCGCGCTTCGACAGCTGCTGGCGCAGGGTGAAGAAGGTCGCAAGTTCCTCCTTGCGTGCCTCATCGGTGAAGAGGCGAATATCATCGCCGACCGCGCCCGCCGGCCACAGGCCAATGATGGCCTTCGGGTTGAACCACTTCTCGGTGATGATCTTCTTCAGCATGGCCTGTGCATCGTCGAAGAGCTGCCGCGCCGCTGCGCCCTGCTTCTCATCGTCGAGAATGGCGGGATAGCGGCCCTTCAATTCCCAGGTCTGGAAGAATGGCGTCCAGTCGATGTAGCGGGCGATTTCAGCAAGATCGTAATTTTCGAATATCCGCGTGCCGAGGAAGCTCGGTTTGGGCGGCGTATAGGATGACCAGTTGATCTTGTGCGCATTGCCCCGTGCCTTTTCGAGGCTCAGCCGCTGCTTGTCCGCTTCGTTGCGCGCGTGGGCTTCCGCGACTTTCAAATATTCGGCCTGGATTGTTTCGACATATCCGGGCTTGGTCTCCAGCGACAGGAGATTGGAGACAACGCCAACGGCGCGGCTCGCATCCGTGACGTAGATGGTCTGGCCTTTGTTGTAGCGCGGATTGATCTTGACCGCGGTGTGCACGCGGCTGGTCGTTGCGCCCCCGATAAGCAGGGGAATATCAAAGCCCTCGCGCTCCATTTCCGAGGCAACGTGCACCATCTCGTCAAGCGACGGCGTAATCAGACCGGACAGGCCAATGATGTCGACGTTCTGTTCCTTGGCTGTTTGCAGTATCTTGGCCGAGGGCACCATCACGCCGAGATCGATGATCTCGTAATTGTTGCAGGCAAGCACGACGCCGACGATGTTCTTGCCGATATCGTGCACGTCGCCCTTGACGGTCGCCATCAATACCTTGCCAGCGCTTTCGCGCTCGCCGGTGCCGCCATTGGCAAGCTTTTCCGCCTCCATATAGGGCAGCAGCAGAGCCACCGCCTGCTTCATCACGCGGGCAGATTTAACCACCTGCGGCAGGAACATCTTGCCGGCACCGAAGAGATCGCCGACGACATTCATGCCGGCCATCAACGGACCTTCGATCACGTGCAATGGCCGCTCTGCCCCAAGCCGCGCCTCTTCGGTATCGACATCGATGAATTCCGTGATGCCATTGACAAGTGCGTGCTCGATGCGCTTGCCGACGCCCCATTCGCGCCAGGCGAGATCGCGTTCGCGCGCTTCCTTGCCCGCCGAACCCTTGTAGCGTTCGGCAAGGTCAAGCAGCCGCTCGGTCGCATCGTCGCGGCGGTTGAGAACCACATCCTCGCAGGCTTCGCGCAATTCCGGGTCGATCGATTCATACACCGCGAGCTGACCGGCATTGACGATACCCATATCCATACCGACCTGGATCGCATGGTAGAGGAACACCGCATGCATCGCCTCGCGCACGGGCTCATTGCCACGGAACGAGAACGACAGATTGGAGATGCCGCCGGAAATGTGCACATGCGGCAGGGTTTCGGTGATCTGCCTGGTCGCTTCGATAAAAGCGACGCCATAGCCATTATGCTCTTCGATGCCGGTGGCGACAGCAAAGACGTTGGGATCGAAGACGATATCTTCCGGCGGGAATCCCGCCTCCCTGGTCAAGAGGTCATAGGCGCGTGTGCAGATCGCGACCTTGCGTTCCAGCGTGTCGGCCTGACCGTCCGTATCGAAGGCCATGACCACCACGGCCGCACCATAGGCGCGCACCTTTTTGGCGTGATCGATAAAGGCTTGCTCGCCCTCCTTCATGGAGATGGAATTGACCAGCGGTTTGCCCTGCACGCATTTCAACCCGGCCTCGATAACATCCCATTTGGATGAATCGATCATCACCGGCACGCGGGCAATGTCCGGTTCGGCGGCGATGAGGTTGAGGAACTCGACCATGGCCTTTTCGCTGTCGATCAGGCCCTCGTCCATGTTGATGTCGATGATCTGCGCGCCGTTGGCCACCTGGTCGCGTGCGACATCGAGCGCCGTGGCGAAATCGCCGGCGGTGATGAGCTTGCGGAACTTGGCCGAGCCGGTGATATTGGTGCGCTCGCCGACATTGACGAAGGCAATGTCCTTGGTCAGCGTAAAAGGCTCAAGGCCCGAAAGGCGCATATGGGTCGCGGTTTCGGGAATTTCGCGCGGCTTGTATTTGCTGACCGCCGCGGCGATCGTCCGGATGTGTTCGGGTGTCGAGCCGCAGCAACCGCCGACGATGTTGAGCAGGCCCTCCTTGGCGAATTCTTCCAGCTGCGCAGCCATCGCCTCCGGGCTCTCGTCATACTGGCCGAATTCGTTGGGCAGGCCAGCATTGGGATAGGCGCAGACAAACGTATCGGCAACGCTGGCGATTTCCGCCAGATGGTCGCGCATGGCATTGGCGCCAAGCGCGCAGTTGAGGCCGATGGTGAAAGGCCGGGAATGGCGCACCGAATACCAGAACGCTGTCGGGGTCTGGCCGGAAAGGGTGCGGCCGGAGAGGTCGGTGATCGTGCCGGAAATCATCACGGGAAGGGTGACGCCCTTCTCCTCGAACACTTGCTGGGTCGCGAAGATCGCCGCCTTGGCATTGAGCGTATCGAAGATCGTCTCGATCAGGATGATATCCGCACCGCCATCAATGAGGCCGCGTACCTGGTCGGCGTAGGCGACACGCAGGTCATCGAACGTAACAGCGCGGTAGCCGGGGTTGTTGACGTCCGGTGAAATCGAGGCCGTGCGGTTGGTCGGGCCGAGTGCGCCGGCGACAAAGCGGCGACGGCCATCCTTCTGCTCAGCCTTCAATGCGGCTCGGCGGGCAAGCCGTGCGCCATCGCGGTTCAGTTCATAGACGACCTCTTCCATGCTGTAGTCGGCTTGGGCGATGGTCGTGGAGGAAAATGTGTTGGTCTCGAGAATATCGGCACCGGCCATGGCGTAGGCGTAGTGGATATCCTCGATCGCCTGCGGCTGCGTCAGGATCAGAAGGTCGTTGTTGCCCTGGAGATGACAGGAGCAGTCGGCGAAACGCGTCCCGCGGAAGCTTTCCTCGTTGAGGTTGAGACCCTGGATCTGCGTGCCCATGGCGCCGTCGAGAATGAGGATACGTTCCTGCGCCGCCTTGGTGAGCGCTGCAAAAACTTCCCGTCCGTCCCGAGGAGCGCCCATGGGACCGAACAGATTATCGACTGCAATACTCATAACTCGACAGGCCTCATGATCCGTGATTTGGAAGAGGCGGCAGGGTCACATAAAGATATGTTTATGTCAACAAATCAATTCTATTGGCGGCAGGAAATGTCGCAATCTCATATATGAGTGGATCTGATCTTTTCTTGCAAATCGGCAGTCCGGCTCATGCGTGTTCAGACACTGGCGGAGGAAACCTTTGGTGAGAAAGACAAAGCCAATCGCTGGCTGCGGCGAACACTGACCGAACTTGGCGGCGAAACGCCGCTCGTCGTTGCGCAGACGGAGGCCGGAGCGCGTGTCATCGAGACCATCCTTGGTAAGATCGCCTGGGGTGCAGCCGCCTGATGCGGCTTTGGCGCCTGTCTGGCCGGCAGCATGCAGACGCTTTCGACGGTGGTTACGGCCTGCTGTTCGATGGGCGCTGGAACACGACCGGTCGCGCTGTTACCTATTGCGCCATGTCGCCCGCACTTTGCGTGCTGGAGAAATTGGTGCATGTCGAAGATCCGGCGCTTCTGCCGGCGCTTGTCATGGTGACGTACGACGTTCCGGACGATCTGGAGACCGAAACAGTTACCCTGGAGGATTTGCCGCGAGACTGGCGACGGCAGGAGGGGCTGACGCAGCGCATGGGTGATGGCTGGCACAAGGCAAAGACAAGTCCGTTACTGAAAGTACCATCGGCCATCGTTCCCATTGCTGGCTCGCCCGATGTCAACGTGTTGATTAACCACGTGCATGCGGCAGCCTCAAAAATCACGATAGCGGCAATGGCGCCGTTCGTACTGGGCCCCCGGGCTCTTTTAAACGAGGGCAGGGCTCAATGGGCCCTGCCCTTTCGCCGATTGTCGACCAGCGCTGTAAACAGTGCTTTCAATTGCTGCGGGCCGTCCGCATCGATGGCCCGAGAATCGATGCGCTGGATCTCGCGGCGCGCAGCCTCTATCGGGTCGGCATTCCTCGGCAACCAGAACAACCAGGCGAGGAAGATCTCTTCTGGCTGCGCAGCGGCCGAACCGGGTGACTGAGTGGCGGCCACCCGATGCGGAAGTTTCAGTCCCATGCCAGTGCTCCGCCGTTCTGGTATTCGATGACACGGGTTTCGAAGAAGTTCTTCTCCTTCTTCAGATCCATGGCTTCCGACATCCACGGAAATGGATTGTCCGTCTCGGGAAAGACCGGCGCGAGGCCCAACTGCGCGCAGCGGCGGTTGGCGATGAAATGCATGTAGCTTTCGCAGAGCGCAGCGTTGAGCCCGAGGAACCCGCGCGGCATCGTATCCCGGCCGTAGGAGGCTTCGAGTTCGGCTGCGGCCCTGATCATGTCGCGGATCGCGTCCTGAAATTCCCTGGTCCACAGATGCGGGTTCTCGTTCCGGATCTGGTTGATCACATCGATGCCGAAATTCATGTGGATGCTCTCGTCGCGCAGGATGTACTGATACTGCTCGGCGATACCGACCATCTTGTTGCGCCGCCCGAGCGACAGGATCTGGGCGAAGCCGGTGTAGAACCACATGCCCTCGAAGATCACATAGAAGGCGATGAGATCGCGCAGGAAGGACTGATCGGATTCCGGCGTGCCTGTCCTGAAGTCGGGATTGTCGAGATTTTGCGTGTGCTTGAGCGCCCAGGCCGCCTTGCCGGTAATCGAAGGCACCTCCCGGTACATGTTGAAGAGCTCGCCTTCATCCAGGCCAAGGCTCTCGACGATATACTGGAACGTATGGGTATGGACCGCCTCTTCGAAGGCCTGGCGCAACAGATACTGACGGCATTCGGGATTGGTGAGATGGCGGTAGATCGCCAGAACGATGTTGTTGGCGACGAGGGACTCGGAGGTGGCGAAGAAGCCGAGATTGCGTTTGATCATGCGCCGCTCATCCTCGGTCAGCCCGTCCCTGGATTTCCACAGCGCGATATCGGCCTGCATCGATACTTCAGTCGGCATCCAGTGATTGTTGCAGCCGGCAAGATATTTGTCCCATGCCCAGTGATATTTGAGCGGCAGAAGCTGGTTCACGTCAGCGCGCGCATTGATCATCGCCTTGTCATCGACACGCACGCGGCCGCCGTCGCGATCGATATTGCCAAGTCCGGTGGCACCGGTGGTTGCGGTAGGCGCCGGATGAATGGCGCGTTTTGGGCTGTTGGTGGTTTCGGTCCAGTCAAGCATTGTCGGTTCCCAGGTTTGCATCAGGTTGAGACAGGCGGGCGCTTGAGGCGCTACTGGCAGGCTTCACAATCAGGATCATTGATTGAGCAGACATTGCCCCCCGGTTCGCAAAGCAGGATCGGTTGTGGGGCGGGCATTGCCGTTACGGCGTTGAGCTTACCATCAGTGCCCTTCAGCGTGGATTTCTCCACGTGGGATGCTGAACGCGAACGCAGGTAATAGGTGGTTTTCAGACCGCTGTTCCAGGCAAGCCGGTAAAGCGCGTCCAGTTTCTTGCCGCTCGGGTTGGCAATATAGAGATTGAGCGATTGGGCCTGGTCGATCCATTTCTGCCGGCGCGAGGCTGCGGCGATCAGCCATGAACTGTCGATTTCGAAAGCGGTGGCATAAAGCGCCTTCACGTCGGCAGGAATACGGTCGATTTCGCCAATCGAGCCATCGAAATATTTGAGATCCGAGACCATCACTTCGTCCCACAATCCGCGTTGTTTCAGGTCGTGCACCAGCGCTGCATTCACCACGGTGAAATCGCCTGACATGTTCGATTTGACAAAGAGGTTCTGGTAGGCAGGCTCGATGGACTGGGCAACGCCGCAAATATTGGAGATGGTGGCTGTGGGGGCGATGGCCATGCAGTTGGAATTGCGCATGCCCGTAATTTTTACGCGCTGGCGCAGAGCTTCCCAATCGAGTGTCGAGGAACGATCCATGTCGAGCCGGCCGCCGCTTGCCTTGCGGGCGTCGTCCAGCAATTCGATCGAGTCGATCGGCAGGATGCCCATTGACCAGAGCGAGCCGTTAAAGCTTGGATAGCGGCCACGCTCGGCAGCAAGGTCAACGGACGCGGAAATTGCATGCCAGGAAATTGCCTCCATGCTGTGATCGGCAAAGGCCACCGCCTTGTCGGAGGCATAGGGAATGCGCAATGCCTGCAAGGCATCCTGAAAGCCCATCAGGCCAAGCCCAACCGGACGATGGCGCAGGTTCGAATGGCGCGCCTCGGGAATGGTGTAAAAATTGATGTCGATGACATTGTCCAGCATGCGCATGGCAATCGAAACGGTGCGGGAAAGCTGCTCCAGATCGAGGCCATGCGGTGTCACGTGATTGGCAAGGTTGACCGAACCGAGATTGCACACGGCGACCTCGTCCTTCGAGGTGTTGAGGGTGATTTCCGTGCAAAGATTGGATGAATGCACAACGCCCGCATGGCCCTGGGGCGAACGAATGTTGCAGGCGTCCTTGAATGTCACCCACGGGTGACCGGTCTCGAACAGCATGGTGAGGATGCGCCGCCACAAATCCAGTGCGCGCACGGTGCGGAAGATCCTGATCTCGCCGCGTGCCGCCTTGGCTTCATAGAATTCGTATCTGGTCTTGAACGCTGCACCATAAAGGTCGTGCAGCTCAGGCGTTTCGTCGGGGGAAAACAGGGTCCAGTCTTCGTCCGCTTCGACGCGGGCCATGAACAGGTCCGGGACCCAATTGGCGGTGTTCATGTCATGGGTGCGGCGGCGATCGTCGCCGGTATTCTTGCGCAGGTCGAGAAACTCTTCGATGTCGATGTGCCAGATTTCCAGATAGGCGCAAACCGCGCCCTTGCGCTTGCCGCCCTGGTTGACCGCAATTGCCGTGTCGTTGGCGACTTTCAGGAATGGCACCACGCCCTGGCTTGTCCCGTTCGTCCCTTTGATATGGGCGCCGAGCCCGCGCACCGGCGTCCAGTCATTGCCAAGGCCGCCGGAATATTTTGCAAGCAAGGCATTGTCCTTCACCGCCTTGAATATCCCGTCGAGATCGTCGGAGACGGTGGTCAGGAAGCAGGAGGACAATTGCGCGCGCCGGGTGCCGGCATTAAACAGCGTCGGCGTCGAGGCCATGAAATTGAACGAGGACAAAAGATCGTAGAACTCGATGGCGCGCCCCTCGCGATCGATTTCACGAAGGCTGAGCCCCATGGCGACGCGCATGAGGAAGGCTTGCGGCAATTCGAAACGTATGCCGCCCGTCTGCAGCAGATAGCGGTCATAAAGGGTCTGCAGGCCGAGATACTGGAACTGCAGGTCGCGATCCGGTTTGAGAGCGGCGGAAATGCGGTTCAGGTCGAAGCGTGCGAGTTCGCCATCCAGCAGTTCGGCATCAATACCGGCCCTCACATAGGCTGCGAAGTAGTTGGCATAACGCTTGGTCATCTCATGTTGGGTCGCCTGTTCCGGTCTGCCGAAGACAAAGCCCAGTGCCTCGCGGCGCAGCTTGTCGAGAAGCAGGCGCGCGGCGACGAAGGCATAATTGGGGTCGGTCTCGACCAGGGTGCGCGCCGCAAGGATCGGCGCGAGGGACAGATCGTCCAGCGTTATCCCATCATAGAGATTGCGCCGGGTCTCGGTGAGGACAGGCGCGGCCTGTACGCCCTCCAGCGCCTCGCAGGCTTCGTCGATGACACGCGCGAGACGGTCGTCATCGAGTGGCTCCCTGCTGCCATCGGGCTGTGTGACCGTGAACCTTGGACCAGCATCGCTGGCGTTTTCAGTGGCGGTCCTCGCACGTTCCTGCGCCCGCTCTTCGCGGTAGAGCACATAGGCACGCGCCACCTTGTGATTTTCGCTGCGCATCAAGGCGAGCTCGACCTGATCCTGAATACGCTCGATGTGGAACAGGCGGCCCTCCGCGCTGCGCCGCTTCAGCGTAGCGACGATATCGGCGGTGAGCGCTTCGACCACATCATGCACGCGCCGCGAGCCGGCAGCGACACCGCCTTCGACGGCGAGAAACGCCTTGGTCAGCGCAACGGTGATCTTGAGCGGATCGAAGGGTGTAACCGAGCCATTGCGGCGGATGACGCGGTAAGCCGGTCCGGTTGGTTGCGGTGTTTCGCTGGCACCAATTGGTGCTGTGCCGCTGGAGCGTGTGATTTCGACAGACAAAGACATGTGTTTACCCCAAATGTTGGGGGCAAAGGTCGAGCGCACGCATTGCAATGTAGCGGGTCAGCTTGGCGCGCCAACCATTGCAAGCGACACACCGGGACACCCCGCCCGTGGACGTTCATCATGTTTCGGCAGGTCTCCTGGCTCACAGGTCGGCGCTGCTGTCTGGCCTTCCCGAAGCAACACTCCAGTGACCCTTAGGCGACAACAACTCGCTGTTTACAGTTGCGGGGGCAGCGCCGGCATTGGTGGAAATGACCACCTCACCGGCTTCCCTCTTAGCTCCCAATCTTGCGATCGAAAGAACCGGAACGTCTATATTTAGTACCAAATCATCGCAAAGTGTCAATAGGTAGATAGTCTCTCCTGACAATTCATAGTGCAGCTGATTGCGGCAATATGAATGGCACCTGCGTGGCGGGTAAGGCACCCACCTTGAGCGCGCATTCATAGACGCGCTGGATACGCTCGTCGGTCAGGACTTCGGCAGGCGTTCCGACAGAATCGATCCGGCCACCATGCATGACGACGACACGATCGGCATACATCGCGGTGAGGTTCAGGTCATGCAAAATGGCGATCACCCCGCCGCCTCGCTTGGCAAAGGCGCGGGCGATCTGCATGATGATCAGCTGATGCTTGATGTCGAGGCTGGAGACCGGTTCATCGAGAAAGAGAAAACGCGGCTGGCCGTCGAGCAGCGGGTGCCAGACCTGACAAAGGACGCGAGCAAGTTGTACCCGCTGCTGCTCTCCGCCGGACAGCTCCTGATAGAAACGGCCGCCAAATCCCGCGAGATCGACGAGCGCCAGCGCTTCATCCGGCAGGTCTTCCGCCTCACGCCGCGCGGCACCCGACCGGCCGCTGATCAGTCCGAGCTTGACGATTTCGCGAACGGTGAAAGGAAAGGAGAGTTGTGTCGATTGCGGAAGGATCGCCCGCATCGCTGCCATTTGCCAGAGCTTCAGCCGGTTGATTGCAAATCCGTTGATGGCGATGCGCCCCGTGAAGGGCAGATCGCCTGACAGCGCGCGCATCAGTGTTGTTTTTCCCGAACCATTTGGCCCGACAATCACCGTGAACTGAGCCGCCTCGGCATTGAAGCTGGCATTCTCAACAATCTTTTTCTTGCCGAGGGAAACGGAAATGTCGGAAACTTCAATCATTGTCATAGATCCAGAATGCCGCGGCGGCGCAGCAATATCCAAAGGAAGAACGGCGCGCCGACAGCGGCGGTGACGATGCCGATCGGCAATTCCGATGGAGCGACAATGGTGCGGCTGACCGCATCGGCAAGCAGCAGCAGGCTAGCGCCGAGCAGCGCGGCGGCCGGAAGCAGGTAACGGTGATCGGGTCCGATCATCAGGCGCAGCAGATGCGGGACGACCACGCCGACGAAGCCGATGCCGCCGCTGACCGCAACGGACGCACCGGTTGCTCCGGCGACCACAACAATCGCAATGCGCTTGAAGCGCTGGACGGGAATGCCAAGATGGCTTGCTGCCGCTTCACCCAAAGCAAGGCCGTTGAGACCGCGGGCGAGAAAGGGCGAGATCAGCAATGCCGAGACAATGAACGGACCGGCAGCGGCAATTTTCACCCAGTTGGCACCAGCAAGCGAGCCCAGCCCCCAGAAGGTGAGATCGCGCAATTGCCGGTCATCGGCGATGTAGACGAGGACGCCCATATAGGCACCGGCCATGGCGCCAAGGGCGATGCCGGCAAGCAGCATGGTGGCGATGGATGTCTGCCCGCGCCGCGTGGCAACACGATAAAGGATCAGGGTGAAGGCGAGCGCCCCGAAAAAGGCGGCGAGCGGCAGGGCGTAGAAACCGAACAGGGCGATCAAGGGTGCAAGGAACGTGCCGCCAAGGACGATCATGCTGACTGCACCGAGGCCGGCACCTGCCGACACGCCGACAATGCCGGGGTCGGCCAATGGATTGCGGAACAGGCCTTGCATGACCGCGCCGGAAACGGCGAGCGAAGCGCCGATCAGCGCGCCCAGAATGACGCGCGGCAGGCGGATGTCATAGATGATGATCCGGTCGCGCAATGACAACGCATCGGCGGGGCTGTCAATGCCGGTGAACAATGCACCGACGAGCGAGACAATCGACGCATCAGATGCGCCAGCCGCAAGGCTGAACATGATCGTTGCCACGAGAACGAAACAGAGCATCAGGATCACGCTCTTCGCCAGAAACGAACGGTCGCCTTGCGCGCGTGTTTTGCCGCCACCCAGTGCCGATCGCGGGGCGGCTGACTTGATCAAGACGGGATAGCTCATGGGCTCACTTCGTTGCCGTAAACTGCCCTGGCGAGATCGTGTGCTGCCTTTGCCGCTCGCGGACCAAAACCGAGAAGGAGCTGGCCGTTCATGCGCACGATGTTCTTGGCCTCGCCTGCTGGTGTTGCCGCTATGGCCCTGTTGGCGAGAAGCGCGGCATTGGCAGCGGCGTGATCGCCGCCGCGATCCATGACGAGAATGACGTCCGGTTTTGCCGTTATGATGCCCTCATCAGTCAGCGGCTTATAACCCTCAAACTCGGTGATGGCATTTTCCGCGCCAGCAAGTTCAATAATGCCATTGGCAGCCGTCTTCGTCCCGGAGCCCATGATCTTGCCGTCCTTGGCGCTGAGGATGAAGAGCACGCGCTTGCGGGCCGTGATCTCCTTCGTCTCGGCCTGAGCGACGGCAAGATCGGCTTCGACCTGCTTTGCAAGCTTCTCCGCCTTGGCATCGGCACCAAGCGCCTTGCCGACGGTGCGAATTTTCTCGGCTACGCTGGCGGCGGTATATTTTTCAGGCACAAAGACGAAGGGGACGCTCGCCTTCTTGAGAACCTCGATGGTTTCTTTCGGACCGCTGCCCTCGACGGCGATGATCGCGGTCGGGTTGATCGACAGCACACCCTCCGGTGACAGCGCGCGCATATAGCCCACATCCGGCAGCTTGCTGGCCGCATCGGGATAGGTGCTGGTCGAATCACGCCCGACCAGCCGCCCCTCTTCGCCGAGCGCATAGACAATCTCGGTGATGGAATCGCCGATCGACACCACGCGGCTCGCATCGGCAACACGGCCGGTGATTTCTTCGGCAAAGGTGGCGCCGGACCAGGATAGAAGACCAAGAACGCCGGCGATGATCGGAAGTCTGAATGTCATGGTCATTTCCCTATGCTGCGGCGCGCATCAGACGCGGGAGGCCTTCGATCAGCTGGCGCCAGTCGCTGCGCTCACCGGCTCCCTCATGCCGCTTGCCGAAGAACTGGATGATCATCTCGCCTTCGGAACCATAGGCCTCGAGCGAGGTGACGTGGCCATCCTTGGTCGGCTTGCGCACGGCCCAGACCTCGGCAATGTGATCGGTGCGCAGATGCAGGTGGAAAGTTTCGTCGAGGATATTGATCCACGGGCCCATGGCTTTGACCGACTGGACCGGTCCTGAATGAATCTGGATGCAGCCGCGATTGCCAACGAAGCACATGATCGGAATATGCTCCTGGGCGCAATGGTGCATCATCGCTGCCAGTGCTCCGGAGTCGAGCTGCCAGGCATAATCCTGGCCGATCACCTGCACCGCCTGATGGCGGGTCATCTTGAGCGAACGCAGGATGGCGAAGAATTCGTGCACGTCCTTCATCTGGGTCCAGCGGTCGCGCAGGCCCGAAGCATCGAGTTCCCCGATCTCAAGGGTCTTTTCCTCGGGCTTCGGGAGCAATGCCAGTTCCAACATTTGCGACTGATCGTCGAGCCGGAGCTTGGCCACCAGTGCGTTATAGGCCTGCAGATTGGAAGCTGGCCGAAGGTGGATCTTATGAACCGCCTCGCCGGCGGCGTCGAAGAACTGCAGGCTGCGGCGGACCGTATCGCCATCCTCTTTTTCCACAGCGAAACCATGCGCCCAGGAAGTCGGGAAGAGGCGCATGTCGATCTGCGCGCCAAGCAGCATCGAGGCATGCTTGCCGACGACAGGCTTGTCGTAGACGCCGATTTTCTCGTGGACGGCGCTTTCATTGCGCGTCAACGCCAGAACTTCGCCAAGCGATTCGATCTTCGTCAGGAAAGTTTCGATGCGCGGGCTGATGTGAACGACGTTGATCCCGCAATGGGCGGCTATCAGACCGGCCTCGGAAATCCCGAGTTGCTGCGCAAGGTCGCGCTCGCGCATCTTCGGATTGTCCGCCCTCGCCTGCCGGATCGCTTCGGGTGTCGGTCTTACAGTCTCGGTCATGTTTCAAGCCCACTTACTTCGTTATTTGTTCAGGATCAGTTTGCCCTGACGGGTGATTTTCAGCCGGTAAAGCGATCCGGCATGTTCGATGCCGACTTCATTGGAGCCATCGAACAGAATATCGCTGCCGAATATCCGAATGTCTTGCTGCATCGGTTTGGCAAAATCGGTGCGAATTGGTGTCAAATTCGGAAGACGAACCTGCAGATCGATGACTTGACGCCGGGACATGGCAATTGGCCTTTTCGGTTGGTTTTGTCTGGAACAATGCCGCCCGCATCATTCCGGTGAATTAAACTTGACTCTTATTGTCATATTTATTACTCAATCAAAAGAAGAGTCAATGAGTCAAGTTTACCGCGACCTTCTAAAAAGACAAAAACTGCAAGCAAGCATTGGAGCATCGGCACGAAGCTCTCCCGGCCAGCCAGCGACGAACTGAACTCCTGGAGAGAATGAGAATTATGGGGCTGGTGGCACGAAATATCACTGCTTTGCTTGGCGGAGCGGCAATGGCGATAATGTCCGCAGTGCATGTTGCCGGGGCGCAGCAGGCGCAACAGAGAACGGAAACAAATGAGCCGGTTCAAGGTGAGGCGGCCAAGAAGGGGCGCGTGACGCTGTTGCAGCGCCTCGTGATCGGCGCCGGCGTCGACAAGGTCGCCATCGATACACCGCAGGCGGTGACGGTGATCGACCAGGAACAGATCGACCAGGATCAGCCACAAACGATCGGTGACACGCTGCGCGATGTACCCGGCGTGACAGCCATCGGCAGTGACCGCGTTTTCGGGGAGGCATTCAACATTCGCGGCATCGGCGCGGCCGCAGCGGCGGACGAATCCAAGATCATCATCAACGTCGATGGCACACCGAAATTCTACGAACAGTATCGCATGGGATCTTTCTTCAGCGATCCCGAACTCTACAAGCAGGTCGAGGTGCTGCGCGGACCGGCTTCGTCGACTCTTTACGGTTCCGGCGCGCTCGGCGGCGTCATAAATTTGACGACGAAGGATGCGGCGGACTTTCTGGCCGATGGCCAGAACAATGCGGTTCGTGTGAAGAGCGCCTATGATTCCAATGGCACCGGCCTTCTCGGCTCAACCATCTATGCGACGCGAATCAACGAGAATTTCGAATTCCTCGGCATGGGCAATTACCGCCAGTCCAACGATTTCAAGGACGGCAATGGCGACGATATTCCTGGCTCGGAATTTGAATCCTGGTCCGGCCTGGCCAAGGGCACGTATCGTTTCGGTGACGGCAACGAGCAGACAATCCGCCTCTCCTATCAGCGCTGGCAGGGCGACACGGACGATCAGGAATATTCGCAGACCGATAGCGGCTTTGGTACCGTGGACCGCAAGGTCACAGACCAGACAGTGGTGTTCGCCTATGAGAATCCGGCCAGCGACAACCCGTGGCTCGATCTGAAGGTAAACCTATCGTATTCCGATACGTCGAACGAACAATCGGATGCATCCGGTCTGGCGGGCGTTCCAAGCCAGCTCTTCGACGATTCAGATTATTCGTACAAGACCTTTCAGGCCCGGGTGGAAAACACCTTCGAATACAAAAGCGAAGCCTTCGAGAATTTTTTGACGCTGGGTACGCAGATCAGTCATCAGGATCGTCAGGCGGAATCAATTGCTGGCCTTTCCCCAGGAGCGATCCTTTTCCATCCGGAAGGCACGGAAACGAAATATGGCCTTTACGCCCAGAACGAATTCGTCTGGCGCGAGAAGCTGACATTGATCCCCGGAATTCGCATCGACTATCGGGAGACCTCGCCAGCCGATGGCATCAGTGGGGCGCAGGACGAATCCGATGACGCGGTCTCACCCAAGCTCGCTGCACTCTACAAGTTCAACGATACGTTCTCGGTGTTTGGATCGCTCGCGCATACGGAGCGGTTCCCGACAATCGACGAACTGTATTCCAGCTCCATACCCGGCCGGACCTATCCGGGTGGACGAATTGCCAGCATCGGGCTCGAAAAGGAAACATCGAACAACTACGAAGTCGGCTTCGCCGTATCGGGTTACGACCTTGTCCGCGCCGGCGACACGCTGCAACTGAAGACGACCGGTTTCTATAATCAGCTGCGCAATCTGATCACCACCAATCCGGACAACCGCAACCGGTTGCCGGTTAGCTATTATGTCAACATCAACGAAGCCAAGATTTACGGTGTGGAAGTCGAAGGGTCCTACGATGCCGAGGTGTTCTTCGCCCGCGCCGCCTATAGCTACATCAAGGGTGAAGACGAGGAGACCGGCGAACCACTGACGAGCATTCCAGCGCAGAACATTGCTCTGACGCTCGGCGGACGAATGGTCGACTACGGCGTCGAATATGGCTGGCGCGGCAGGTTTGCCGCGTCTGCGGACACCGGCTTCACCGGCGAGCCGACGCCCGGTTATGGCGTGCACGACATCTTCGCCTCGTGGAAGCCAACCGATGAGAAATATGCCGGCTTGGAGGCCCGTTTCGCGGTCGAGAACGTCTTTGACAAATTCTATCGCAACAACCTGGCCGGTACGGACGCGAAGGGACGCACCTTCAAACTCACGCTGGCGAAACAGTTCGGATGGTAATCATGAAATTTGCAGCAAGCCTTGGCCATGGCATGACCGCTGTTACAGCCATATTCCTGCTTGCCGCAACAGGGTCGGCGTCGGGGCAAGAGTCCTCCCCGGCGCCAGCCCTGACACTTGAACTGAATGCCCTGCAGCCCTCGGACAAGGGCTGCAGACTGACCTTCATCGCCACCAACAATCTCAACGCGCCGCTCGACAAGGCCGCGTTCGAGATTGCCCTGTTCAATCACGCCCAGGTGGTCGACCGCATTACGGTGCTGGACTTCAAGGACCTGCCGCAGGGCAAGACCAAGGTCCGGCGTTTCGATCTTGGGGATACGGATTGCTCGAAGATCGCCCGTGTCCTGGTGAACGATGCGACCGAATGTTCCGGCGCGCGGGTCGATCCAAAAGCCTGCATCCGCCAGCTTGATCCAACGACGAAATCCGGCGTGCGATTCGGGAACTAGAGATGGCCTATGCGCTGGCGTTCCGACCCGAAAGTTCCGCCGTTGCAAAACGGACGGACCCGCCTGCGCTCCATGTCATTGAGAATGATGCTTTTGACGTCGGGGATGAACCGGAGGCTGTCGAGTTCCTCGATACGGCCCGGCCCGAACTTTCCTCCGACGCCGTTGAACATGGAAGCATCGCGGGAAAACCGCAGAGACCCACAACGAAATGGTACCGGCAACTTGTCATCTCCTGTGGATTTCATGCGGCTCTAGCCGTGCTTCTTATCGGCTTCGTCGCCGATGAAGTGCTGATTGCCGGCAGCGAGGATACGATGGCAGCTCTGCTCGGCGATGGAGCGGTGGACGCGATTGCCTCCGGAGCGCCCGATCCGGCCAATCCCGAGGCGATGAACGTTTCATTGGTGACGATGGCGATGCCCAAGCCGGTGCCGGCCAGGGAGGTCGAAACAGCAAAGCCCGTCGAGGCGGCTGAGCCGGTAGAAAGCATCACTCCTGTCGAGGGCACGCCGCCAGCGGCCGCTGATCCGGTTGTGGCGGAAATGTCGGACGTTTCACGAAGCAAGGCGCCTGAAATTCTTGCCGTTACGCCGCTGCAGCCAACGCAAGATGAAAACGTGGTTCAGCAACCTACAAAGGAAGTGATACATCCGGTCGAGGACGAACCCACGGTAACGAGCGTAGAAAAGCCCTTGCTGCAGAAGCCCGCGATGGAAAAACACGTTGCCGAAAAGCGCGTGGCTGAAAAACCGCAAGCGACGGTGAACAAAGCAGCGCCCGCGGCAAGGGCAAGGAAAGGGCCGGCCAAAACAGCATCGGGCCGCGACGGCAGCAATGAGCGGAGCGCACGCAGCGGCATCGCCGATGGAAAGAACGATGGCGAAAACAATGCCGATGGAAATGCCAAGGGTAAATCGTCAGCGCAGGGCAATGCTGCGGTATCCAATTATCCCGGTGCGGTAACGTCGAAACTGCGCCGGGCCTTGCGGCGGCAGGGACGGCTGCGCGGTGAGGTGGTTGTCTCGTTTGTTGTTGCCAGCAATGGCAGCGTCACCGGCCTCGGCGTTGGCCGCAGCTCTGGCAATCCCGCCGTAGACAAGGCAGGGGTGGATACGGTTCGCCGTGCGGCGCCCTTCCCGCCCATCCCCGCCGACGCGGGACGATCGGTCTGGGCCTTCAGCCTGCCGCTGGCATTCGGGGGTTAAATGAAAAGGCCCGTGCGGGCCTTTCCTGTTCTCGGATGGCAACCTACCTCACCTCAAAATGGCGAGTCCGGGAAATAGAACTCCTTGGCATTGTCCTTGGTGACGAGCGTTGCGTCGAGGATGTACTTGCCCCGCACCGGCACCTGATCGTAGAAATTCGCCACGGTGAGTTCCATGGCTGTCGCGACCATTGAAGGCGGGTAGAGGACGTTGATCGGTGTCATTGCATCGCCATCGGCAACGCGCTTGATCATGTCCTTCATGCCCGCGCCGCCGATAACCAGCTTGATATCGGTACGCTTGGCCTGGTCGATGGCTTCGAGCACGCCGACAGCCATATCGTCGTCCTGACACCATACGGCGTCGATCTTCGGGAACTTGGTCAGATAGTCCTGCATGATCTTGAAGGCATCATCACGGGACCAGTTGCCGAACTGCTTGTCGAGGACCTTGATGCCACTGCCGGCAATCGCATCGTCAAAGCCCTTCTGACGCTCTTCATCGATGACGATCGGCAGGCCGCGGATGACGACGACGTCGCCGGTCTTCATCGTGTTCTTGAGGTACTCGCCGGCAACCCGGCCAAGCTCCGGATTATTGCCGGCCACGTAAAGATCCTGGATACTCGGATCGGACAGGGCGCGGTCAACCACGGTGACGAAGATGCCCTTTTCCTTGACGGCGCGGATCGGATCGGTCAATTCATCGGAATTGTGCGGCAGGGTTACCAATGCATCGATACCCTGTGTTGTCAGATCTTCCAGCGCATTGGCCTGCGAAGCTCCGTCCGGAGATGTCTTGATCGTGATCTTCAGACCCGGATGATTGGCCTCGAGAATCTTGGCGGCACGTTCGGCATGATAGACGACGCCGCCGGTCCAGCCATGGTCAGCCGCCGGAATGGACACGGCGATATTGACCTTCTTGTCCTGGGCGTAGGCGAAGGTCATCGACGAAGCGAGAACCGCCCCGACAAGACCGACCAAAAGTTTACGCATTAGTCTTCTCCCAATTTTCAAGTGGGCCTTGATTGCGGTTCGGTGGGTGGCCCTTGTTCCCCCCGTCCCGTGAGAAGGAGCAGCTCCCGCCCCCTGTTTCTCGTGTGATCGCAACGATCACTTTTTCTTCTGCAGCGTACGCTGCACAAGCATGGCGATGATGATGATGGTGCCCTGCACGGCACCGATCAGGTATTCGCTGACGATGTTGGAGAGCACCATGATGTTGCCGACGATCTCCAGCATGAAGGCACCGCAAATCGTACCCCAGATGCGGCCGACGCCACCGCGCAGCGCGGTTCCGCCGATGACCACGGCGGTAATCGCCTGCAACTCCCACAGCATGCCGGTCGTGGTGGTGGCAGCACCAAGACGCGGAACATAGACCACTACGGCAATCGCAACACAGATGCCCTGAAGGATATAGGTCATGGCGCGCACGCGGTTGACGTGGATACCGGAGTAGCGTGCGACATCCTCATTCGAACCGACGGCGATCACATGCCGTCCGAACGACGTCTTGTAGAGGATGAATGCGCCGAGCAGGCCGACGGCGATGATGAGCCAGACCGGAAACGGCAGGCCAAGGAAAACACCCGTATAGACGGGACGGAACATGTTACGCATGGCGATCGATTTCATGGCGATCGAGCCGCCGTCGGCCAGCCAGACGGTAACCGAACGAAAGATAGCCATGGTGCCCAGTGTGACGATGAAAGGTTCGATCTTGCCGATGGTGATGATAGCGCCGTTCAATAGACCTGCCAGAGCGCCGACGCCGATGGCGACGACAATGCCGGCGGCCAGCATGGCTGTGTCGCCGTCAATGGCTGCCGAGTTCAGGAAGAGGATCATGATGCCGGCGACGAGCGCTGCCATCGATCCGACTGACAGGTCAAGTCCGCCTGCAGAGATGACGAAGGTTGCGCCAACGGCGATGATGGCGATGAAGGACGAGCGGGTCAGCACATTGAGCAGATTGTCGATTGACAGGAAGTTCGGATTGACCAGTGCGCCGAGGAGAAAGAGCGCTGCGAGCGCGAGGAATGGCGCAACCGCCGTCTTGTCGAGGTCGGCAAATTTGCGGCCAAGACCGCGTGTGTCGGTGATTGTCTTTGTGTCGCTCATGCGTTCCCCGCACTATAAAGCTCTGCTTCGTTGATTTTGACGCCCGTGGCGTAGACGACGATTTCATCCTCGGTCATCGCATCGCCGGTTACCTCGCCGACGATGCGCGATGAGCGCATGACCAAAATGCGGTGGCAGATGCCGATGAGTTCCTGCATCTCGGACGAGATGACGATAACGGATTTGCCGGCCTTGGCGAGGTCGGCGATGAATTTGTAGATCTGTTCCTTGGTGCCGATATCGATGCCCCGCGTGGGCTCGTCGATGATGACGATGCTCGGCTCGAGCAGCATCATCTTCGCCAGGAGCAATTTTTGCTGGTTACCGCCGGAAAGCTGCCCGGCCAGAAGATCGCGGCGGCGGGCGCGAATGTCAAAATCGGTGATGGCCTTGGTGAGGCTGTTGTCCTCGCGTTTGCGCTGGATGAGCGGACCCTTGGTGAATTTCCCAAGCGTCGCCAGCGTCAGGTTGGTACGCAGATCCTGTGCAAGCAGCAGGCCCTTGCCCTTGCGATCCTCGCTCAGATAGACAATTCCCGCCGCCATGCTGTCGCGCACGGTGTGGAACTTGACCGGATTGCCGTTCAGCATGACCTCGCCATGGCCGGTGCGAAGCCCCACCAACCCTTCGAAGAGCTCGGTACGCCCGGCGCCGATCAACCCGGCAAATCCAAGGATTTCGCCTTTACGCAAGGTGAATGAAGCGTCACGGGCATAGCCCGGCACGTCGAAGTTCTTCACCTCGAGCACGTTCTGGCGGGTCGCCGTGTCCTCGCGCTCGGGATAGAGCTGCGACATGTCCCGCCCGACCATCAGCCTTGCCATGTCGACCGGCTGCAAATCCGAGGCATTGCGTGTTGCGATCAGCTTGCCATCGCGCAAGACGGTGATGCGGTCGGCGATTGCTCCCACTTCGGGCAGGCGATGCGAAATGTAGAGGACGGCAACGCCCTTGTCGCGCAGATCGCGAATGACCTTGAGCAGCGCTTCGGTTTCGAACGGCGTCAGCGAAGCAGTCGGCTCGTCGAAAATCACCACGCGGTGTGGCACCTGCAGGGCGCGCGCGATCTGGACGAGCTGGCGGCGCGCGATGGAGAGCCGGGAAATCTGGGTCGTCGGGTCGATGTCGGCGCCCAGGCTGCGCACGGCTTCGGCGGATTGGCGGTTCATCTCGCGGTCATTGACCATGAGACCGCGTTTCAATTCGCGGCCCATGAAGATGTTCTGCGCAACGGTGAGATCCGGCGCGAGCAGGATCTCCTGATGCACCAGAACCAGGCCGCGATGTTCGGCGTCAACGGGTCCGGCGAAGTGCACCGGTTCACCGTCGATCGCCACGGTACCGCGTGTCGGCTGAAGGTGCCCGCTCATGAGCTTCATAAGCGTCGACTTGCCGGCACCATTTTCGCCGATGATCGCGTGCACTTCGCCGGGCATGACCGAGAGACTGATGTCCGTCAGCACCTCGACCGGCCCGAACGCCTTGGCAATCCCGCGCGCTTCAAGTACGGGCATTGCAACCTTTGTGGCTTGGTTTTCGCCCATCACACTTTCGTCCAGACGCCGCCAGCCTTTGAAGACTTGACGGCAGCTTCGATGAACTCCATTCCGGCCAGCCCGTCCTCGACGGTCGGGTAGATGACATCCTTCGGGGTCTTCTTGCCGGTGCGCGCTGCCACGATCGCCTGAGCAGCCTCCGTGTAGATATTGGCAAAACCCTCCAGATAGCCTTCCGGATGCCCCCCCGGAACGCGAGTGACGCGCGCGGCTTCCGGCGATGCGCCAGCTCCGCCACGGGTCAGCAATTGCTTGGGTTTGCCGAACGGCGTGTACCAGAGATAGTTGGGGTCAGCCTGTGTCCATTCGAGCCCGCCTTTGGTGCCGTAGACCCGCAACTTCAGGCCATTCTCATGACCCGGGGCAACCTGGCTCGCCCAGATCATACCCTTGGCACCACCGTCAAAGCGCATGAGAATCTGCACATCGTCATCAAGGACGCGGCCCTCGCCGAAGCTGGTTAGTTCGGCACACAGTTGCTTGAGCTTGAGGCCGGAGACGAAGCAAGCGAGATTGTAGGCATGCGTGCCGATGTCGCCTATGGCCCCGCCAGCGCCCGAGCGCTTCGGATCCACGCGCCATTCGGCCTGCTTGGAACCCGTAGCCTCGGTCTTTTCGGTCATCCAGTCCTGCGGATATTCCGCCTGGACCAGCCGTAATGTGCCGAGCAGGCCCTTGTCCACCATGGCCTTGGCCTGACGGATCATTGGATAGCCGGTGTAATTGTGGGTGAGAATGAAAAGCTTGCCGGTCTTGGCCACCAGCGAGACAAGTTCCTTGGCTTCCTTGACTGTGATTGTCAGCGGCTTGTCACAGATGACATGAATCCCGGCTTTGAGAAAGGCCTTGGCTGCTGGCCCATGCATGTGATTGGGCGTGACGATGGAAACCGCTTCGATGCCGTCGGGGCGCTTGGCTTCCGCCTTGGCCATTTCTTCGAACGAAGTATAGGCGCGGTCGTCGGCTATGCCGATTTCGCGCGCCGAAGCCTTGGCACGTGCCGGATCGGAGGAGAGCGCGCCGGCTACAAGCTCATACTGATCGTCCAGGCGCAGCGCGATGCGATGCACCGCGCCGATAAAGGCGCCCTGCCCTCCACCGACCATGCCGATGCGAATGCGCCGGGTTGCGGGTTTTTCCTTGGATGCTCCAATAGCCATTCGTCTACCCTCTTAACTCAAACCAAGAATACGGCGATTGGCCGCGTCGTCAGTACCGGCCCCGGCAAAATCATCGAAGGCCCGTTCGGTCACCCGGATCAGGTGGGCATTGATGAACTCAGCGCCTTCGCGCGCACCATCCTCCGGATGTTTCAGGGCACACTCCCATTCCAGCACTGCCCAGCCATCGAAATCATAGGCGGTCAGTTTGGAGAAAACGGCACCGAAGTCCACCTGCCCGTCGCCAAGCGAGCGGAACCGGCCGGCTCGGTTGACCCAGGACTGGAAGCCGCCATACACGCCCTGCCGCCCGGTCGGGTTGAATTCGGCATCCTTGACGTGGAAGGCTTTGATCCGCTCGTGATAGATATCGATATAGTCGAGATAATCGAGCTGCTGCAGGACGAAGTGTGAAGGGTCGTAGAGCAGGTTGGCGCGTGGATGATTTTTCACCCGTTCGAGGAACATCTCGTAAGTAATGCCGTCGTGCAGATCCTCGCCCGGATGGATCTCATAGGCGGCATCGACACCCTGCTCGTCGAGATAGTTGAGGATCGGCGTCCAGCGTTTGGCAAGTTCGTCGAAGGCTGCTTCGACCAACCCTGCCGGACGCTGCGGAAAGGGATAAAGGAACGGCCAGGCAAGCGCGCCGGAGAAGGTCGGCATGACCTTGAGGCCGAGATGCTTCGAAGCGCGCGCAGCACGCTTGAGCTGGTCCACCGCCCATTCCTGCCGGGCTTTTGGATTGCCGTGCACTTCGGGTGCGGCAAAGCCATCCATGAGCTCATCATAGACCGGATGCACCGCAACAAGCTGCCCCTGAAGATGGGTGGACAGTTCGGTGATGGTCAGGCCATGCGAAGCTGCCACACCGGCAAGCTCATCACAATAGTCCTTTGAGTCGGAGGCTTTCTTCAAATCGATCAGACGGCCATCCCACGCAGGGATCTGGATACCCTTATAGCCCAGCGATGCTGCCCACTTGCAGATCGCGTCGAAGGAATTGAACGGTGCCGTGTCACCCGCAAATTGCGCGAGAAAAATGGCTGGTCCCTTGATCGTCTTCATTAGTCTCCTCCTTCAATGTGCCTGCCGTCAGGGCATGTTGTCCCTGAGGAAGATGTCGATGCGGATATGTTCCTGCCCGGGAACGATCGGGCGCCCCTCGCGCAAGGCAGTCAATATTCGCGCCGTGCTGCGCGCCATGTGGCCGGCGTCCTGATTGATGAGAGCGTCGACGGTGCCGCGCACCAGATGGCGCCGGGTCGAGGGGGTCAGTTCATGTGCGACGAAAATGACGTCTGATACCCGGCCTGATGCCTCCAGTGCAGCGATGACGCCCGACTGCCCGCCGCCCGCGTTGTAAATCGCCACGAGGTCGGGGTGATCCTGCAAAAGCGAACGGCTGACCGCTTCAACCCGCGCGTTCTCGTCACGCGCCTCGCGCACGGGCAGCACTTCGAGATTGGGATATTCGCGTGAAATGATCTGCTCGAAGCCGAACTGGCGCTCGATGTGGTCGCGCAAGGCGAGCGAGCCGGCGATCATGCCGACCTTGCCCTTGCGCGGGCCTACGAAGCGGCCGATCAGCGAGGCGGCTGTGCGGCCGGCGGCAAAATTGTCGATGCCGACAAAATGTGCCCGGCGCGAATTTGGCACGTCGGAAACGAGCGTGAGGACGACGACGCCGGCATCGGCCAATGTATTGATGGCCTCGGTAACGGCGGGATGATCGAGCGCGACCACAGCGACACCATCAATCCCCGATGGCAGCTTTTCCAGCGCGGCGGCAAGTGCAATGCCGTCGAACGTATCGACGTGCTGGATCGAAAGGCGCACCCGTTCCTGCAATTGCCGTTCGCGCGTGGCGCGGAACTCGGCGGCAAGCGCCTGCATGAATTCATTTTCGCCGGTCGGCAAAATGATGCGGAAATCATAGTCACGCCCGCGCGCAAGACGGGAGGCATGCGGATCGGGCAGAAAGCCGAGCTGTTTGATGGCCGCGTTGACGCGTTCGATGGTGCGCGCATGCACACCGATCCTCCCATTCACGACACGATCAACCGTTGCAAGACTGACACCGGCTTCTCGGGCGACGTCTTCGAGCGTCATTTTAACCACGAGAAAATTCCTCCGGCCAAAGTATTAAATCACTCAAATGAGGTGTGCAACTCTTTTTGAGTGGATTTGATGGGAAATCGTGTTGCCTTTCATTTCGAACCTTTGATTTGAATGCGCTCAACTATCGTGAGAGAATTCGGTGTTTTGCAGACAGGCCTCACGCAGCGAGGCGATAGCAGAACGGGGAAACACAATGGGCCGGAGTCTCTCGGGCTCGATCTGAGAACCTCCCGCTCACTTCATGGCGTTCCATTGCCCTGACTTTGCTTCGAGCTCTGTCGAGGGTGTTTGCTGTCGGAAAGGAAACGATCATGGCAAAAATAGTCTGTGTTCTCTATGATGATCCGGTCGACGGATATCCAAAGTCTTATGCACGCGACGGTCTTCCAAAAATGGAACATTATCCCGGCGGCCAGACACTCCCCTCGCCCAAGGCGATCGACTTTCAACCCGGAATGTTGCTCGGAAGCGTTTCAGGGGAACTGGGTCTGCGAAAATATCTTGAATCGCTTGGCCACACTCTTGTTGTCACCTCAGACAAGGATGGCCCGGACTCTGCATTCGAGAAGGAATTGCCTGATGCTGAAATAGTGATCTCGCAGCCATTCTGGCCCGCATATCTGACTGCAGAGCGCATCGCCAAGGCATCGAACCTCAAATTGGCGCTCACGGCGGGGATAGGGTCTGACCACGTCGATCTCCAGGCCGCTATCGACCGCGGCATTACCGTTGCGGAAGTCACCTATTGCAATTCCATCAGCGTCTCCGAACATGTTGTGATGATGATCCTCGCTCTGGTGAGAAACTACATTCCTTCCTATCAATGGGTCGTCAACGGAGGCTGGAATATTGCTGACTGTGTTGCCCGCTCTTACGATGTTGAGGGAATGCATGTTGGAACTGTTGCCGCTGGGCGTATCGGTCTTGCCGTGTTGCGCCGGCTCAAGCCCTTTGACATGCACCTTCATTATCATGACCGGCACCGGCTGCCGGATGCTGTCGAAAAAGAACTTGACGTGACTTGGCACGATACGGTCGAGGATATGGTAAAGGTATGCGATGTCGTGACAATCAACTGCCCGCTACACCCGGAAACGGAAAACCTGTTCAACGAGAAAATGCTCTCGAAGATGAAACGCGGCGCCTATTTGGTGAATACAGCCCGTGGCAAAATTTGCGATCGCGATGCCATCGCAAGGGCACTGAAAAGCGGCCAGCTGGCAGGCTATGCGGGTGACGTCTGGTTCCCGCAACCGGCACCGAAGGATCATCCGTGGCGAACCATGCCCTATCATGGAATGACGCCGCACGTCTCCGGGACATCCTTGTCTGCCCAGGCGCGTTACGCCGCTGGAACGCGAGAAATTCTTGAATGCTGGTTCGAAGGGCGCCCCATCCGTGAAGAGTATCTGATCGTCGACGGCGGGAAGCTCGCAGGCGCCGGTGCACATTCCTACAGTGCCGGTGATGCCACAGGCGGGTCCGAAGAGGCAGTGCGTTTCAAGAAATGATCTCATGGGGCTGTCGCATGGAGTTTGATGCGACAGCCGGTTTCCTGTGGTCAAGACAGAACCTCTGCTCCGGTCACTCCGCTGGGGCCGGAGATGCGTGCCCGCCGAAAATCCGGTTGCCGAATTTGCCCAGTGCCCGGGACAGATCTTCCATGTAAAGGAAGATGACTGGCGTAATGAACAATGTCAAAACCTGCGAAACCATAAGTCCGCCGACCACGGCCACACCAAGTGGCTGGCGCAGTTCGGAGCTCGCGCCGGCGCCTATGGCGATGGGAATGGTACCCATCAGGGCGGCGAACGTCGTCATCATGATGGGGCGGAAACGCACGAGGCAGGCCTCCCGTATGGCATCGAACGAGGTCTCGCCCGCCCTTTGACGGGCAAGCGCAAAATCAATCATCATGATGGCATTCTTCTTGACGATACCGATCAGCATGAGGATGCCGATAATCGCAATGACGCTGAGGTCGTAGCCGAACACTTCCAGCGTGGCGAGCGCACCTGCGGCCGCCGCCGGCAGACCGGTGAGGATGGTGAGCGGGTGGACGAAACTTTCATAGAGTATTCCCAGCACGATATAGATCGTCAGGATTGCCGCGCCGACGAGCAGGCCCTGATTGGCAAGTGACTGCTCGAACACTTTGGCAGTGCCGGTGAAACTCGAAGTGATGGTATTGGGGACGTTAAGCTGTGTCTTCAGCGTGTCGAGTTCCTGCAACGCCTGCCCTAGCGCCACGCCCTGCGGCAGATTGAAGGAGATGGTGACGGCGGGCAGCTGGCCCAGCTGATTGACCGCAAGCAAACCCGTCTTGCGCTCCACATGTGCGAATGCCGAAAACGGTATCAGCTTGCTGGTCGTCGTCGAGCGGATCTGTACCTGATCGAGTTTGTCGGCAGTCCATGGAATTGCGGGATCGAGTTCGAGAATGACCTGGTAGCTGTCGCCGGTGGAGAAGATTGTCGACGCCTGATTGGTACCGAACCCGTAATACAGCGTGTTGCGAAGTTGGTCCGAACTGACGCCGAACAGTTGCGCCTTGTCCTGGTCGATAACGAGATTGGCCTGCAGCGCATTGTTCTGCAGGTTGCTGGAGACGTCGACGAAGACGCTCCGTTCCTGCTGCATTGCCAGCATGAATTTTTGCGACCAGGGATAAAGATCAGCGGCGTTGACGCTTTGAAGGACATATTGATATGCGGCGTTGGACGATACGCCGCCAATGCGCAGATTTTGCACCGCAACGGGATAGCTGTTGATCCCCGGTACTTTCGCCAGCGTCCGGCGAAGATCGCTCAGAACGCTCTCAAGCGGCGCACGCTCCGCTTTCGGTTTCAACTCGACAAAGAAACGCCCCTGATTGAGACTGGACGAATTGAAGCCGCCACCAACATTGGAGACGAGGTGTGCGACGTAGGGCCGGCTGGAGATCGCATCGGCCACCTGTTTTTGCAGCGCCACCATCGCATCGAACGAGATGTCCTGCCGCGCTTCGGTCGAGATCGACAATTGGCCGATATCTTCGGTCGGCAGGAAGCCCTTGTTGATGGTATCAAAAAGATAGGCTGTTGCCACCACCGTGAGCAGAAACACGGTCAGAATGACCGGGCGGAAGGCGAGGCAAAGATCAAGGACCCGCATATAGCCGGCCTGAACGACGTCGAAAACGCGTTCCGTAAATGGCCTCCTTGCGCCGACGCTATGCTTTTCATTGCGCAAATGGCTGCACAACATGGGTGTCAAGGTCAGTGATATCAGCGCCGAGGCGATAATGGCGACGGTAACAACGACAGCGAATTCATTGAAGATGCGCCCGACAACGCCGCCCATGAGCAGAATGGGAATAAACACCGCAACGAGCGATGTCGTGATCGAGATGATGGTGAAACCAATCTCCGCGCTGCCCTTTAATGCCGCATCGCGCGGCGACATACCGTCCTCAATGTGCCGCGTTATATTTTCCAGCATGACGATTGCGTCGTCGACGACCAATCCTACGGACAGCGTCAGGCCGAGAAGGGAAATGTTGTCGATTGAAAAGCCCATCACATACATCGCGCCCAGCGTCGCAATCAGCGAAAGCGGCACCGCAATGATCGGGATCATGGTCGCTGACAGGCGGCGCAGAAATACGAAGATGACCATGATCACCAGGCCAATGGTGAGGATGAGTGTAAACTGCACGTCCGAAACTGCCTGCCGGATCGAGGCCGAGCGATCGTTGAGGATGTGGATACTGGCTGACGGGCCAAGGTCCTGCGTAAACTGCGGGAGTATGGCTTTGACACGATCCACGACATCGACCGTATTGGCACCGGGCTGGCGAAATACCGCCAGAACCAGCGATTGCTTGCCATCATATCTGCTTTCGGTCTGGGTGGTGGCGACTGAATCGACGACCCGCGCCACGTCGCCAAGACGAACAAGCTTGCCGTTCGGGGACGCAACGATGATCTGGCGGAACGTATCGGCATTTTGGGCTTGGGTATCGGCCTCGATCGCCATCTGCTGTGTCGGGCTCGATATCGTTCCGACGGGTGCAATCGAATTGTTGGCGGCCACGGCGTTCGTCAATTCGTCCAGACCAATCCCACGCGCCGTTGCCGCATGGGGATCGACCTCGACGCGCACCGCATATTGCTTGGCGCCGAGCACCTGGACTTCGCCCACACCCGTAATTGTCGAAAACGCCGGTGACATCACGTTCTCGGCATAGTCATCCAGTTTTGACAGCTGCATCGTGTCACTTTGCAATGCGACAAGAACCACCGGCGCATCGGCCGGATTGGTCTTCCTGTAGCTGGGCGGTGTGGTCATGTTGGCCGGCAATCGCCGCAGGGTGCTGGCGATGGCTGCCTCGACGTCAGCCGCCGCTTGGTCGATATTGCGGTTGAGATCAAATTCCAGGGTGATCTGGGTTGAGCCGAGCGTGCTGGTCGCACTGATCGTGGAAATGGCCTGGATTGTCGAAAACTGTTTGATAAGCGGCGTCGCCACCGCGTTGGCCATCGTGTCCGGGGCAGCGCCCGGAAGTTTGGCCGAGACCGTTATGATCGGAAAATCGACCTCCGGCAGGGCAGCCACCGGCAGGAACCTGTAGGCAAAAAGGCCGGAGGCGGCAAGCGCAACTGAAAGCAGAATCGTCGCAATGGGCCGCCGGATGAAAATGGATGAAATATTCATCTCGAGGCCTCGACTGAGGCTGAATTGTCTTTGTCGGCAGGCGGCGGGGTTCCAGACGCTTGTGCCAGGGTCGTGTGCACCGTGGCTCCATCCTGCAGATGCAGCTGCCCATCAACGACAACCTGATCTCCCGGCTTGATGCCGGACGCTATGACAGCGATATCGCCAACGGTGGTGGCAAGGGTGACCGGCTGCATCGCGACGGTCTTGTCCGCATGGACGAGGAAGACGAAGGATCCGTCGTTCCCCTGCTGGACAGCGATCAATGGCACCGTCGTGGCATTCTTGTGAACGCTCAGATCGACAATTGCGGTCACATATTGACCGGGCCAAAGCGCCCCGTCGTCATTGGGCAGGCCGGCCTTCAGCACGACGGTGCCTGAGGCGGTATCGACGCTGGAATCGATAAAGTTCAATGTGCCGGCTGCAATCGTATCCTTGCTCCCGGGTAACTTGATTTGAACATTGGCCGGATGATCGGCTACGGCTCCCCTAAACGCCGGCAGGTCGCTTTCGGCCACGGTGAAAGAGACGCGCAGCGGCTTCATCCTGGTGATCGTCAAGAGGCCGTTTCCGGTGTCGGCCGTGCGAACCAGATTGCCTATCGAGGTGTTGACGACACCGACACGTCCGTCGATCGGCGCACTGATCGTCATATAGGACAGCTGGACCTGATCGGCTTCGATCTGCGCCTTGTCCATGGCGATGGAGGCTTCGAGCACCTTTACGGCGGCTTCGGCCTGATAGACCTGCTGGGTCGTATCGACATGGCGTTTTTCAAGATCCTGCGCACCGGACAGATCGAGATTGGCTGCGACCAGGCTGGCCTCGTCCTTGGCAAGCTGAGCCTGATCCTTGTCGATCATGGCGCGGATGGCCCGGTCATCGAGACGAAAGAGCACATCGCCGGCCTTGACCATCTGGCCGTCAGTAACGTTGTCGGCAATGACAACACCGTCGATTTGCGGCCGTATGGCGACCGTATCCACGGGCTCGATTGTCCCCACGACGGTTTTGGTGACAGGGACGTCCTCCGCCTTCGCCTCGGCGACAACGACAAGGGGTATGGCGGAACCTTTGCGCCTTTTCCCAGCGGGTGCCGCATCACTGTTCGACACTGAGAGCGAGGCGGAAGGCAGCGCCCGTGTATCGGGTGCAGACGCACGCAACTCGGGGTAGGCAAGGAAAGAGCCGACGCCGACTATGACCGGGATAGCAATCACAAGGCCGATGCGCTTCATGAGATATTTCTCTTCCTTGGAAGGTGCACCCAATGCCTCAGCACTAATCCCTCTGCCAACCATTACAAATTATAGTTTTGTAATGATTTGTGGCTGCGTGGCCGCTCTTTCTATGCCAGGTATAGGCGCCGATTGGGTTTTTCGCCGGATAGCGTATCGACATCAAATGCTCGTCACACATTTGTTACAGCTTCGGGCCATAGGCGGGGTGATGTTTCAGACAAAATTGAAAAGCAGCGCATGACCGAAATTTCTGTCCAGAACCTGACGAAACGCTTCGGCGGAATCGTCGCGCTTAACGATGTCTCGCTCAGTTTTCCAACCGGCTCGTTTACCTCGCTCCTCGGTCCCTCCGGTTGCGGTAAGACGACGTTGCTGCGCGTGCTGGCCGGCTTTGAAGCGCCGGATGCCGGGCAGATTGCATTTGGGGATGAGGTGATTGCCGATGCCCGGCAGCAAAAATTGCCGGAAGAGCGGGGTGTCGGCGTGGTGTTCCAGTCCTATGCGTTGTGGCCTCATATGGATGTGGCCGAAAACGTCGCCTACCCGCTAAAGACACGCAAAGTTGCCCGCACTGAAATTGCCGGCCGCGTCGATGCCGTGCTTGAGAGTGTGGGTCTTACCGGCTACGCCAAGCGGCGGATTGAGGAACTGTCCGGCGGCCAGCGCCAGCGCGTCGCTCTCGCCCGTTGCCTGGTGGCGGATGCCAGGATCATTCTCTTCGACGAGCCGCTTGCCAATCTCGATATGCACCTGAGGGCCTCCATGGTCGAAGCATTCCGTGATATTCATCGCCGCACGCGCGCGACGATCGTTTATGTCACGCACGATCAGTCGGAGGCATTGGCACTCTCCGACCGCATCGCTGTGATGAATGCGGGAAACATACTGCAGGTCGCCTCCCCTGCCGAAGTCTATCATTCTCCATCGGACCAGGCCGTTGCCGGGTTCATCGGGCGCGGTGCGGTTGTGTCCGCAACGGTCATGCAGCGCAATGGGTCGTCGACCGTTCTCGACATTGACGGCCATTGGGTGAAAGCGCGCGGTCAAGCCCACGGCGCTGACCGGGTGCAGGTTTTGCTGAGACCGGAAGCGATTATCCTTTCCGATGAAGGCCTTGCTGCGATTGTGAAGGAAACGACCTATCGAGGCCCAGTGCACGAAACGCAGTTGGAACTTATCAATGGGGAACGCTTGACTCTCGATTGCTCCACGGCGGTCGCGATTGGCGAAAAAGTGCGCGTTGCCGTCAGCGACGCCTGGATCATTCCATAACTAGCGCCAGGGCAAAACGCCTGCGGGCAGCTTTTTTCCAAGCCGGTCGAGAAGGAACAGCAGCAGGGTCACGACAATAATCGTGGTGACGGCTATTGCCGCCGCCTGGGTGCCGAGACCGGCCTCCTCCAGGCTGAACAGCACGACGCCGAGCGTCTCATTGCCGCTGGACCATAGCAGTGCCGAGACGGTCAGTTCATTGAAGGCACTCATGAAGACAAGCAGCGCGCCTGCAACAGCTGCTGGTGCGGCCAGCGGCGCAGTGATCGTCAGCATACGGCGCAAGGGGCGAGCGCCTGAGACGGCCGCCGCTTCATCAAGGTCACGGGAAATTTGTCCAACGGCGGTGGCGACAGGCTTCATTGCCAGTGCAAAGAAACGCATGAGGTAGGCAGCGAGGATGATCCAAGCCGTGCCGTAAAGGCTACCCAATAGGGGCAACGGCCGCAGGAACAGAAGAATGCAGGCGATGGCGAGAACGATGCCCGGCAATGCGTAAGGCAGTTCGATGACACCGTGCAGCACCCGTTGCGACAGGCGTGAGAACCGCTCGATGCCGATTGCCAGGGGAATAGTACCAAAGGCGAGGATCAGTGCAGCACTTCCTGCGAGCATGGCCGAATTGCGCAAGGCACGGCTGGTCGAGGCCTGACGGAAGAGAACTTCCTCGAAATTGGAGAATGTCACCGTTGACCAGGTGAGCGGCACGCCGAAAGATGGAATGAGCGCCGTGGTTACCAATGCCAAAGCTGGCAGGATCAGCATGAACAGGATGGCCAGCCAGCCAAGCAATGCGAGTGGCAGCCGCCAGCGCCCAAGGGCAAAGCGCGCGGGCATGCCTGCGGTGAAACGATGACCCGTGCGCCGCATCGCCAATGCTTGCAGCGTTATACCAAGCAGAGCAAGCATGGCGATCAAAACCGAAAGTGCCGCTACCTGCGGCAGGACGCTCGGACCGAAACTGGCGATCCGTTGATAGATCAGTGTGGTCAGCGTCAGATAGTTGACCGGCATGCCGAGAAGCGCAGGAATACCGAAATTGCCCACGCCGGAAACAAATGCCAGGGCAGTGGCGGCGACGAGGTAGGGGCGGACCATTGGCAGAACGATCGTCAGCAGCGCGAGGCGCGGTGATGAACCGGATGAGCGCGCCGCCTCCACCAGATCTCGCGGTACCCGGGAAAGCCCTGCGCGCAGCGTGACGAAAACAATGGGCGCATGCTGGATGGCATAAAGAAGGATGATGCCATCGCGCCCGAGCAGTGGATTGGCCGTACCGGGTGTTGGCGCAAGGCCAAAGGCACCCAATAGCGTGCTGGATGGCCCAAACAGATGCAGCCAGGAGAGCGCCATGACCTGAGGCGCGATCATGAGCGGCAGCAGAAGCATAAAGCCCAGCGTCCGGCGTCCGGGCAGATCGGTCATTGCAACGGCGACCGAGAAGGGCGCGCCGATTACCAGCGCCAGCAAGGCGCCGAAAAAGGCAGTGTCCAGTGTATTCAACGTGGCACGGACGGCCGAGGGGCCCGTGAGACGGCTGCCAAGGGCTGCAAGGTCGATTTCTCCGCCGGGTGCAATCGCTGTGAGCAACAGGCGCAGGACCGGGAGCAAGCTCAACAGGAAAATGATGGCGAGAATGACAAGGCTCGAGAGCTGGACGTTGCGCGAGAGTTTTTGCCAGATCTTTGCCAGCAGGCCCGCATCGATGGATGCGGGCCCTTTGTGGTCGCTTATGGATTGGGTGACAGTCAAGGATGCCTACTGCCCCATGACTTCGCTGAATTTTTCCTTGTTGGCCGTATCATTGGCCAATGCGGCGGCGGCGTCGTAGGTCAGGACCTTGATCGATGAACGGTCCGGATAGCCGGCCGGCAGGCCGGCATCGGCGCGCGCCGGAATATAGCCCTGCTTCACGGCGACTTTCTGACCTTCCTCCGATAGGAGGAAATTGACGAATGCTTTTGCCGCTTGCGGGTTCTTTGCGCTCGAGAGAATGGCAACCGGCTCGGTGACGGCAGAAACGCCCTCTTTCGGGAAGACGAACTCGACCGGTGCGCCCTTGGCCTTTTCGCGGATCGGCATGTAGTCGACGATCATGCCATAGAGCTTGTCGCCGCCGCTGACAGCCTTCAATACATCGCCATTGCCTCCGGCTGGCTGAGCACCGTTCTTGGCGAGTTCAGCATAATAATCCCAACCTTGCGAAAGATTGCCGGTCAGCGTCACGGTGTGGATCATCGCCGCGCCGGAACTGAGCGGGCTCGGCATGCTGACAAGGTTCTTGGCTTCCGGCTTCGTCAGATCGCTCCAGCTTGTCGGAACGAATGGAGCCTTGGCGTTATAGACAATACCTGTGGTGATCAGCTTGGTGGAAAAATAGGTTCCGTCCTTGTCAATCAGAGCCGGGTCGATGCCTTTGGTATCGGCGTCCTTGAATGGAAGCAGGCGCCCTTCCTTCTTCAACCCTTCCATTGTGACGACATCCGAGATCAACAGGACGTCTGGCTGGGGATTGCCTGCTTCGATTTCGGCGCGCAGCTTCGCCATGATCTTGGGGGTACCGTCGCGCACCCATTCGACCTTGATGCCCGGGTTCTTGGCCATGAAAGCATCGGCGGTCTGCTGAGCATCGGTATTGGGTTGGCTTGTATATAGGAAAAGCGTGCCTTCGGCCGCAAATGCCGGGTGCAGGCCTGCGGCCAAGAAGATGGTGGCAGCGAGAAGTTGGCGCATGATAACCCCTTGTGGATGATGGAACCCGCTACGGACGAGTGCAGGTTCATAATGATCGGCCACCTCTATACAAGCCGGATAACGGTTCTATGACATTCGTAAAAAACTATGATCCTGTCGAGCCTGGACGGCTGGTGCACGCTCCGATGAAAATTTTTCACTTGTCACGCCGCTGTTATAAACAGACATTACAAAGAAAAAATTGCGCAGCTGTGCAATCGGGGATGAAACATGGATATGCGGGCTTTCCTCAAGGTGGAGAAGATGAGCGTCGGCTATGGCACAACGACGGTCCTCGACAAACTTGACCTTGGTATTGAAAAGGGAGAATTCGTCGCTCTTCTCGGCTCGTCCGGCTGCGGCAAGACGACATTGCTGCGCACGATTGCTGGCTTTGCCAAGCCCTTTGCAGGTTCCATCCAGGTTGCTGATCGCGATGTCACCCAGATGCCACCGGACAAACGCGGCATGGCGCTGGTCTTTCAGTCCTATGCGTTGTGGCCGCATATGACCGTCGCTCAGAATATCGGCTACGGCCTGAAATTGCAGAAACACTCCCGCGGCGATATCGACGCCCGTGTTTCAGAAATGCAGAACCTGCTCGGCCTTTCCGGTCTCGGCAATCGCAAGCCGGGACAGCTTTCCGGTGGCCAACGGCAGCGGGTAGCACTCGGCCGCGCGCTGGCGGTGGATCCGGAGATTCTTCTGCTCGACGAGCCGCTGTCCAATCTTGACGCACGTATAAGGCTGACGGTGCGCCATGAAATCCGTTCGCTGCAAAAGCGTCTTGGCATCACGGCGATCCATGTCACCCATGACCGTGAGGAAGCCATGGTGATGGCGGACCGTATCGTCATCATGAATGCGGGAAGGATCGAGCAGCAAGGATCGCCGGAAGAGGTTTACAACAAGCCCGCCACCCCTTTCGTCGCTGCCTTCATGGGGGCCGAGAACGTTTTGTCCATGCAGGTGAGCGTTAAGGGCGAACAGATCGAATTGCAGGAAGGCGCGTTCAATGCTGCCACGGTGACGGCCCGTGCCGGACGAAGGTTGGCTACGGGCCCAGTTGAACTGCGGTTCCGTGCGGAGGCAGCAAGCCTCACAGGCAATGGTGATGGTGCAGCCCTCGAACCGGGCGCGCTGGAATTGCGCGGACAGGTGGCGAGTGTCAGCTATCCTGGCGGGCATTGGCGCCATGCAGTGCGTCTCGGCAAGGATGAGATCCTTGTCGACGCCGATACCCCCTTTGATCAGGGAGCGACCGTCAAAGTGCGTATTCCCGCGCAATCGCTGTTCATCTTCAATACGCCGGAAGGCCCGGCGGGCCCGCATACGTTTTGAGAAATTTGGCAGTCCATGAACAGGCTGCCATCCACAAGAGTGCCACTTAACCATGTTTGCTCAGGGAGTTCACAATGAAAAAGCTTCTACAGGTTTCCCTTTTCCTCTCTCTGGCGGCAGCACCCGCTGGTGCCGCCGATCTTACGGTTTTGACGGCCGGCGACCAGAACATGGTCGATTACGTCAACGACTACCTCGGGCCGATTTTCGAGAAGGAAAATCCGGGCACGAAAGTGCGCGTGGTTGGAACGGGACCCGGTGACGCCGGGTCACAGAAAATCGTCGAGCGTTTCGACGCGCAGGCAAAGGCCAATGTGGATAAATGGGATGCGGATGTTGCCGTCGTCCACGAAAAATTCGCAGGCCCCTTGGTCAAGCAAGGCTATCTTGAATCCTACCGCGCCAAGATTCCTTCCGGCGAAATGGTCACCAGCGAGAAAGCCAAAATGGCGCTCGGTGCCAATGTCGATGGCTATGTCATGCCGATGTTCGCCAGCCAGACCGCCATCGCCTATAATCCCGCGCTGATCCCCAATCCGCCCAAGAGTTACGAAGAACTCGTTGCCTGGGCCAAGCAGAACCCCAAGCAGTTCGGCTATAACGGCATCAAGGGCGGCGCTTCCGGCGTCAGCTTCGTCATGGGCTGGATCTATGCCTTTGGCGAGGGCGATGCCAAGCTGATGAACGGACCGTTCGAGGAAGCCGAGACAAAGAAGTGGGACAAGGCCTTTGCGGGCCTGAAGGATTTCACTACCAATGCCACCCTCACCCCGGGAAATGCCGGGACACTGGATATGCTGAGCCGCGGCGAGATTGCCATGGGACCGGTCTGGGTTGACATGTTCTATTCCTGGCAGGCCGACGGCAAGCTGCCGCCGGAGATGAAGCTGTTCCTGCCAGCACCAGGCATGCCGGGCCAGCCCATGCACTACGTCATTCCGGCCAAGAGCCCGAACACGGAACTGGCCGAGAAATTCGTGGCTCTCGCCACCAGCCCCAAGATTCAGGCAGAAGGCATCGTCAAGCGCTTCAACTGGTATCCGGGCATCGACGCCAAATATGTTCAGCCGGAACTCGACAAGGCGAGCTGGGACAAGCTGTTCGTGGATATATCGCCAGACGATCTGGCCACCAAGGGCAAGCCATTCCCGATTGCACCCTATAACTCGGCCATTCTCGAAGCTTACGAAAAGAATGTAGCCAACTAAGTTTTATGAATTCGGGGATTGCCGATCGGCGATCCCCTTCCCTTTCCCGGATATCTCGATGCCGAAACGCCTTCTTGCTCTTCTCCTGGTCCTGCCGGCACTGGTCATGATCGTGCTGTTTTTCATCGTGCCGCTTTTCGCTTCCATTGTTGGTGCATTCGAGGTTGGCGAAACCTTCGGCTTAGGCAATTTCAGTAAATCATTTGAGCTTTATTCCAGCGACATGATTTTCACCGTCGTCATTGTCGCGGTTTCAACACTGCTAATCGGGTTTTTTTCAATCGCGATCGGTGGCTATCTGACGCTTGGTGAAAACCCGCGCGCCGTTGCACTGCTGCGCTGGCTCTATCGCTGGCCCATGTTCATTCCCTTCATTGTCGTCGGCCAGGTCCTGCGAACGTTCCTGGCCAAGAATGGCCTGATGAACAATGTCCTCGTCAGTCTTGGCATATTGACCCCGCTGCAGACGGTGGGTTTTCTCGACTGGCGCGGAATCGTCATCGCCTTCGTCTGGAAGCAGACGCCCTTTGTCACCCTTCTCCTTGCCGGGGCCATGGCCTCGCTTGATCGCAGCACCATTGAAGCTGCCCGCAATCTCGGTGCTTCACGATTGCGCATCCTGATTGAAATTGTGCTGCCACAGGTCGCCCCGACTTTGCTGGTGGGGTTGATACTGTCCTTCGTCACAATGATGTCCGTCCTTTCCGTCCCGTTGATGATCAACGCGCAATCGCCGACGATGCTCACGGCCGATATCGCCTTCCGCATCAACGCGCATGGTGACTATGGCGTGGCCAATGCGCTGGGTCTGATTTCGTTGTTGCTCACAGCCGGCGTCGCGCTGATCTATCTGCGGCAATCGATGAAGGAGCGCGCATGATGGCTCGCGTCGATTTTTGGTGGCTCCCACGCGCATTCGTCCTTGGTCTTCTCGCATTCGTCATTTTTGGCCCGCTGACGAATCTCGTTCTATGGACGGTGGCGGAGAAATGGTACTTCCCGCACATGCTGCCGCTGGAATATGGCTTCAGTTTCTGGCAGCGGGTATTTTCGCCGCGCGGCAATGCCATGGAATCGCTCATGACGAGTATTGTGATCGCGGCGCTGACTGTCATTGCCTCGCTGGCACTGGCAATTCCGGCGGGCTATGCGCTGTCGCGATTGAAGTTGCCGTTCAGAGGACTGATCCTGCTGGCATTTCTGATCCCGCAGGCGTTTCCCAACCTTCCGGTCTATGTGAATATTGCCCGGTTTTTCTACCAGATCGGACTTAACGGAACGATTGCCGGCGTGGTGATGGTGCATGTCACGCACGGACTTGTTTATGCTGTGTGGATCGCGACTGCGGCGTTCTCCGCCGTCGACATCGACCTTGAGGAAGCGGCTCGTTCCATTGGTGCGGGTCCGTTCCGTGCCTTTCGCGATGTGACGCTCCCCCTTGCCGCACCCGGCCTGATGGCGAGCGCCATTTTCGTCTTTCTCGAATCGCTCGATGAATTCACTGGCAGTTATTTTGTCGGTGCGCCGGATGTGAACACGCTGCCATTGCTGCTCTACACGGCGGGGTCGGGAGGCAATTATCAGATCGCTTCGATCACCGCTCTGTTGTTGCTCGTTCCCTCGATAGGCTTCATGCTGGTTGTAGAGCGATTCTTGCGCGCGGATGTGCTTTCCAAGGTTGGGCATTAGACAAATGAGTTCCAAGGGTAAGAAATCGTCGAGGGACGACAAACAATATGTCAGCGCGCTGCAGGTGGCAAAACATGCGGGCGTGTCGCGTTCGGCGGTCTCGCGGGCCTTCACGCCCGGCGCGAGTGTCTCGGCCAAGAAGCGCGTGAAAATCCTCGAAGCCGCCGAAGCGCTGGGTTATCAGGTTAACGACCTGGCACGCGGCCTCCTTGCACGCAAGAGCCGGCTTGTCGGGCTTGTGGTTACCAATCCCGAGCTCGGTTACCGGTCCCACCTCGTCGCAGCCCTCACCAAGGCGCTCATCCATCGCGGCAGTGTCCCCATCGTCATCAATACCGGACGCACGGAGGAGGAACTCGTCGCAGCACAGAAAACGTTGTTTGGCTATCGAGCCGAAGCGACGATCATTCTGTCCGGTTCGCCGCCCTCGTCCTTTGTCGATCTCGCCCGCCGCAATGGACAGCCATTGATCGTGCTTGGGCGTTCGGAAACCGGTGCCGATGACGTCAACATTGACAATGAAGGTGCAGGCCGCGAGGCGGCCCGGTTTTTCCTGGCCGGCGGGCACAGGAGACTTGCTTTCGCAGGGGCGCTGTCGCGCACACCGACAACAGTCGAGCGCGAATATGGTTTCCGCCAGGAGGCAGAGCTGCATGGCGCCGCCGTGATGATCGGCAACGGCAGCAATTCAAATTATGCTGGCGGCCAGGAAGCGGCTCAACAGCTGCTTTCAAGCGAGACCAGGCCGGATGCTGTGTTCTGTGTGAATGATCTGGTGGCCTTCGGTTTGATCGATTATGCCCGGCGGCATACCAGGATGTCGATCCCTGACGACCTTTCCGTCATCGGATTTGACGACATCCCTGAAGCTGCCTGGGATGCCTATAATCTGACGACATTCAAGCAGGATGCTTCCGTCATGGCCGCCCATGCCGTGGCTTTGCTTGATCGCCGCGAGGCAGATCCAGATCACCCGCCCGTACACGAACGCTTGAGCACGCGCCTTATTCAGCGTGCCAGCACACGCGTCCCCGCGGCATTGCACCCCTGACCATTCTTGTCGAGACAAACCATGAAAATTATCCAGGTGACTGATCTGCATCTCGTAACGCCGGGTCAGATCTTGTGCGGTCTTGATCCTTTAGCGCGGCTTCAGGCGTGCATCGCCGACATCAATCGGAATCATTCGGACGCTGAGCTGGTGATTTTTACCGGTGATCTGAGTGAGACGGGCGAGAAAGCCACCTATCGCGCCCTGGCTGTCGAACTGCTCAAGCTTGGTCCGCCTGCCAGATTGATGCTTGGCAATCATGACGATCGAAATGCATTCCTTGACGTCTTTGACGGGATCCGATCAGAGGATGGCTTCGTCCACGGCGTGGAAGACACCAGGGAGGGACGATTGATCATGCTCGATACGCTGCTTCCTGGCAGGCCAGAGGGCCGATTGGACGAAGCGCGCTTGCACTGGCTGCAGCAGCGTCTTGAAGAGGCAATGGATCGCCCGGTGTTCCTCTTTGCTCACCATCCGCCTTTTCCCATTCACATGCCACTCCTGGACAGGATGGGCATTATCGAGGCGGATGCGCTCTATGAACTCCTGAAACAGCACGGCAACGTTCGACACATCTTTGCTGGCCATGCACATCGGCCGATTGCCGGCAGTTGGCGAGGCATTCCCGTCAGTGTGCTGCGCGGCACCAATCATCAGTCGGCGCTCGATTTCTCACCAGACAGGATTGCCGTCACGCACGAGCCTCCGGCCTATGCGGTGATATTTATCGACCGCAGCAGCGTCATTGCGCACTTCCACGATTTTCTGGATCAGACGGCCAGCTACCGCTGATCTGGTGGCTGAAGAACCGGCGGGTCGGCAGGGGTGTTACCCGGATCGTGTCGGCACACGGCTCCGCCAAGAGCGGATTTCTTCAGAAGGGGTACAGGAATAGGTCTGGCGGTAGAGCTTGGAGAAACGGCCGGGATTGGAGAAGTGAAATGTGGCGGCAAGGTCCCGGACCGACGGGGCCTTGCGGCTGAGAATAATTTCATGCGCGGCAGCAATACGGAAGTTCAACAGGGCCCGAACGGGTGTGATGCCACGGTGTTTCCGGAAAAGCCGCTGCAAGCTGCGGATATTGACTCCTGAGGCTGTCGCAATATCTGCAATACTCACGGGATTGTAGATATTGCTGCGGATGAACTCTTCAGCCAAAAGCAACTGTTTTTGTGGATCGCGCGCAGATTTACCGGTGCATTCAGCCAATAGTTCTGTCGTCTTTACCACCGGTGTATTCGGCCAAAAGCTGTTAGCCGTGTCATCTGCCATCGAAGAAAGCCCTGATCTCGTGTTATCCTAAACTCGAAATACAATCATACGTAGAAAAGGATTAAATCTAAAACGCACGATTGCATAATTCGTCCTGGATTTAAAGCTACTCGGACATTTCCTGTATGAGCGGTTGACAGCTGTCAACTGGCAGTGCGCTTGCGCTTCCAGCGAGTGCGCACGACGCCGGGTGGGCGCCTCGCGCCCTCCATCATGTGCTGTTGACAGCTGTCAACAGCACCGAGCGAGGCTTATTCGTTAAGGCGCGACTGTTCCGCTTCACGTTTTGTAAACCACATTTCCATACAGTTTGAAGCATTGCCATCAGTTGTAAGCGAGTAAAAAATTGTCCCAGCGTAAACAGGCAGCCACCCCCGGATTGCAGGCTCCCGCGATATCCCGCCGCCACCTTTTGCTTGGCGCGGGTTCATTGGCCGTGTTGGGCGTATCTGGTTGCACCCAAACCACCTTCGATCTGCCGGAGATGAACATCGATGCAATGCCGACGAGCGGTATTCGTCCGCAGATCAGTATTGACAAAGCCGTCACCGTTCCGGACGTGATGTACGCAGCTGTCCAGGAAGGACCTTATTCCTTGCCGGCAATTCCCTATCAAAAAATTCCGGCGCAATTCCGCCGGCAGATTGTGGTCGATCCCACGGGCGAGCAGCCGGGGACCATCGTCGTGCGCCTGCAGGAACGCTATCTGTATCTCGTTCAGCCGGGCGGCGATGCCATTCGCTATGGTGTCGGGATTGGCAAGGCCGGATTCCTGTGGAATGGCCGCGCCAATATCCAATACAAGAAAGAATGGCCACGCTGGACGCCGCCACGAGAAATGATTCAGCGCAAGCCGGAACTGGTGAAGTACGAGAACGGAATGGAGCCCGGCCCTGACAATCCTTTGGGCGCCCGTGCGCTTTATATATTCAAGGATGGTGCCGATACCGGATACCGCATCCACGGATCGCCCGAGTGGTGGTCGATAGGTCAGTCCATGTCATCGGGATGTGTGCGTCTCATCAATCAGGATATTATCGATCTTTACAATCGCGTGCCCGGAAAAGCCACGGTTGTGGTTGGCTAACGGCATCCAATAGGCTCAAAGTCACTCGAAGGCGTCCACTGGATCGGCGCCGGCGAGTGGAAGTTAACTCCACTATGTTTTCCGCTTCACCAATCGTTTACCATGTTTTGAATGGTTTATGATTCTGGCAATATATCCCTCAGTGATCTGCTCCGGCCTCTGGTCGCGGCCGAGGATGCATTGGCGCGGCTCGATGACCGGGTGAGCCGCAAGGGCGATTTCGGCGAAGGCAGCCGCCGCTCGCGTGAGGGATTGCTGCGCGAGAACGACGGCTGGATTGCCCGGTCGCATTTCATGGAAGCGTGCAATGCATTGTGGCTTGCCGGTGAACTGGTCCATGTCGAAGATTTGGTACTCCATGATGCACGCATGGATATCCGCACGCCAACCCACGAATTGACGAGAGCCCATGCGATCCTGCGCATCCGGCGCCAGATCGCTGCTGGTGCGCCAGCCTGGGCGCTCAGTGCGAAAGGGATTGCCAGTCTTCGAGGACGGGCGGCAACGGACGCCTTGATTGTGGCAGTGGAAAGCGCACCGGCGATCGAGCTGGAAACATCCATTGAGCAAGAGAACAAATCCGAAGCCGAAAATGAGTTCGAAGATGAATTGGCACGGCTTGATGCCCTGCTTGACCGGTCGGCGCGGCTTCTGGCGCAGCCTTCGGTCAAGGATGAAACGTTCAAGAAGGGCAGGGGAGAGAAGACCGTAGCTTCGGCCGAGGTTACTCCGGACGGAGACCCGCTTGTCTACGATCCCGAATGGAACGAAGACAAGCGCATGGAGCGATGGTTCATGGTTCATGACCAGGCGCGCGATCTGCCGCCCCTCCTTGGCGCCGCGGTCGTGTGGGATGCATGGGAGGATATCGAGCCGCTGCAACATCAGCATTGGCTGGGCCCCATGCTGGTTTCTGCGATGCTGCGGGAGCGCGGAAAGACCAGATCACACCTCGCCGCTTTCAACGCGGGCCTGCGCACCATACCTAGAGATCGCCGCCGGGCCCGCGATCGCACCACCCGGCTGATTGCATTTCTGGAGGCGGTCCAAGTGTCGAGTGTGGCAAGCCTGAGGGAAATAGAGCGATTGAGCCTTGCGCGGCTGCAAATGGAGCGGAAACTGAAGGATCGGCGTTCCACGTCGAGCTTGCCGGGCATGATCGATCTCATTTTGTCGAGACCCATGGTGTCGACCGCATTGATTGCCAAGGAGCTGAAGGTGACACAGCGTGGTGCACTCAATCTTATTGCCGAGCTTGGGGTGCGCGAAATGACAGGCAGGGGCCGTTATCGCGCTTGGGGCATCGTATGAAGCCGGCTGTCAGACGCAAATTTCGTTTCAAAAAATAGTTGATTGTTTTACTCATAAATACTAAGCCGCTCTCAACTGAACATATCGCCGCGCTGCCGAAACCCGGCCCAGTCACTCCAATTGCAGGTCTTAGCGGTGAACGTATTGAAGGATTGCGGAGCCATGCGAGCAACATCAAACGGGCAAGCGAGAGCCGATCGTTTCATGGCGGGCCTGAGGGCAGGGGCATTGGGTTGTACGTTGGTTCTTCCCTGTTTTGTGGCTCCGGCAGCTTATGCTCAAGAACCCGCAACACCTGCACCGCAGTCGGAAGTCGCGCCGCAGCCAGCAACCACACCTGAAGTAACAACGGCGCCAGCAGTGCCGTCGGCTGTGCCCGCCGAAACTGCGCAACCCGACCAGAAAGCTGTGGGTTCTCTTCCACACAACCTTTCGCCATGGGGCATGTTCATGGCGGCGGATTGGGTGGTTAAGGCGGTCATGATCGGCCTTGCTTTCGCATCGCTCGTCACCTGGACTGTCTGGCTGGCAAAGACGCTTGAGCTTGCCGGAGCGAGGGTTCGCGCCTACCGGGCGCTCAACGCCATTGGCAATGCCCGTACGCTGCGCGATGCCGAGCGGGCACTGGAAGGCCGGGGCGGGCCGGGCGCATTGTTCGTCAGCGCCGCCCGCGAAGAGGTGCGCATGTCGATCGATGTGCAGGAACACGCCAGCGCGGACGGGCTGAAAGAGCGGGTGGCATCGCGATTGGCACGCATCGAAGCACAGGCGGGCCGCCGTATGAGCCGCGGCACAGGCGTCCTTGCGACCATCGGCTCCACAGCACCCTTCGTCGGTCTGTTTGGTACGGTCTGGGGCATCATGAATGCCTTTATCGGCATTTCGGAATCACAGACGACAAATCTTGCAATCGTTGCGCCAGGTATTGCCGAAGCTTTGCTGGCAACGGCGATCGGTCTTGTTGCCGCTATCCCGGCAGTCGTCATCTACAACGTCTTCGCACGCTCAATCACCGGCTACCGGCAGCTGCTTGCGGACGCATCCGCAGGCGTTGAGCGCCTGGTCAGTCGTGACGTGGATTTTGCGCTGGTGCCAAAAGCGCAACATCCCCGTGCCGCAGCGGCAGAGTAGGAACCCGGTCATGGCTGGCGGTACCAGACACAACGCGTCGGACGACGACCTGCAGGAAAACCATGAGATCAATGTGACGCCGTTTATCGACGTCATGCTGGTTCTGCTCATCATTTTCATGGTGGCAGCGCCGCTTGCCACGGTCGATATCAACGTTGATTTGCCCGCCTCGACCGCGCAGTCCGCACCACGGCCGGAAAAACCCGTCTGGCTGACGCTTAAGGGAGATAAATCCATCGCTATTGGCGACGATACGGCTGCGCGTGAAACGCTCGGACGTTTCCTTGATCAACGCACGCAAAGCGAGAAGGAAACGCGGATATTCTTGCGTGCGGACAAATCCGTCGATTACGGTTCCTTGATGGATCTCATGAACGCGCTGAGGGATAGCGGCTATCTCAAGGTCGCTCTTGTCGGGCTTGAAAGCGCGCCGAACCAACAGATTGCCCCAAGCGGAAGCGCGCAATAATGCAAGGAGAGCCAACAACGACCAGGAGAGGGTTCTTTTGCCCCGATTGGCGCGAGATTGGTTTGTGGTCAGCTGCCGGTCTTGTCATAGTGTGTATTCATGCGGGCGCGGCCTGGTCCTTGCAGAATATTCAGCCTGATGAACCCTCCTCCGATATTGCCGCAGCGGTGATGATCGACATGGAACCGCTGCCGGCACCGGTCGCGGCACAGCCCGTAAGGCAAGAACTGCCTGTCGAACCGGAGCCGGTAAACCCCGAACCTGTCCAACAGGAGGCGGCAGCACCTGAGCCTTTGGAGCAAGTCCAAGCGGAGCCGGAGCCGCAAATTCAGCCCCTCGAGGAGATCACGCCAGACCAACCCGAGCCGGACCTGGCCGAAGCGGTATCGCCCGAACCGGAAGAAGCGGAACCTTTGGACGAGCAGGCGGAAAAACTGGTGGAGCTGCCGAAGGTCGAGGTGCCCCTGCCTGTTGTGCGCCCGCAACCCACCAGGCCTGACATTTCCAAGAAGCGGATCGTCGAGAAATCCGCCCGCAAGCCGATGAAGGCGACGGAGGCTGCCGTCAGGGACGAAGCGCCGCGCGAGGCAAAACGCCAGCCAGCAGCCTCTCCCAGTACTTCGCGCGGAGAAAAGGAGGATTGGAATTCCAGGGTGCGAGCCCATATTGCTCGCTACGCGCAGCGAGCAAGAGTGCGAGGCAAGGGAAAATCGGTCGGTTTGGTTGTTGTCGTGAGTGAAAGCGGCGACATCGTGTCTGTCGGCCTCGCCGCGGCTTCAGGGGATCAGGAGGTAGATCAAAGCGTGAGGCAAGCAGTGAGCCGTGCGCCCGCAACTCCGATGCCCCCTTCGGGTCTGTCCAGTGCCGAGAGACGCTTTAATGTGACAATCCGGGTCCGGTAAGAGTTATTGAATGGCTGCTCAAAATCATCCCCTGGCGATCGTCTCAGCGGCTTTCTCTGCAATCATGATTGTCGGCGAATTGGTATTGCCAGAGGTGATTGATGGCATGATCGAAGCATCAGCCACGCGCAACCCTTGAATGCCGCGCACGCGCAACTGCGGATCGACCACGGCCTCTGCATCAGCCCCCATGCGGCAGGTTCCGACGGGATGGAAGATCGTCGTGCCGATCGCGCCGGCAGCTTCAATGAGTTCTTCTTCGCTGCGATATTCTGCGCCCGGTTTGAATTCTTCGGGCTTGAACCGCTGCAGCGGCTTTTGCGCGACAATATTGCGGGTGATGCGAATGGAATCGGCTGCCACGTGACGATCGCTTGCCGTCGTGAGGTAGTTGGGCTGGATCGCCGGTTGGGCGCGGTGATCGGGCGTTTTGAGATGCACCGTTCCGCGGCTGTCGGGACGCAGATTGCAAACGCTCGCAGTAAAGGCCGGGAAGGCATGAACGTTCTCACCGAACTTTTCCAGCGACAAGGGCTGCACGTGATACTGCAGGTTGGCCGTGTCGAAAGATGGGTCGGAGCGGGTGAACACCCCAAGCTGGCTCGGTGCCATCGACATCGGGCCCGACTGGTTGAGCAGATACTCGAACGCAATTGACGCCTTGCCAAGGAGCCGGTTGGCCTTCTCGTTGAGCGTCGGAATGCCGGTGACTTTGTAGGCACAGCGCAGTTGCAGATGGTCCTGCAAGTTCTCGCCGACGCAGCGTCGTTCCAGAACCGGGTCGATGCCTGCAGCCTGCAGGACATCACCGCGACCGATGCCAGAAAGTTCGAGAATATGCGGCGAGCCGATTGCGCCAGCCGCGAGTATGACTTCGCGCCGGCATTGAACCTGGCGAATTTCGCCGGCCTGCTCGATCTCAACGCCGTTGACCTTCAATCCATCGAGGACCAGCTTGCGGACGTGGGCGCCCGTTTCCACCGTCAAGTTCACTCGCTTGCGGGCAGGGCGCAAAAAGGCTTTTGCCGTATTCCAGCGAATACCCCGTTTCTGGTTTACCTTGAAATAGGATGAGCCTTCATTGTCGCCACGGTTGAAATCATCGGTGCGCGGTATGCCTGCGGCTTCGGCCGCATCACGAAAGGCATCGAGGATGTCCCAATGCAAACGTGCTTCCTCGACGCGCCATTCGCCGCCGGAACCGTGGAAATCATCGCCGCCGAGGTAATAGTCTTCCGATTTCTTGAAATAGGGCAGGACATCGTCCCAGCCCCAGCCGCTACACCCGGCCTGACGCCAAAGGTCATAATCGCGGGCCTGTCCACGCATATAGATCATGCCATTGATCGAGGAGCACCCACCCAGCACCTTGCCGCGCGGATAGTTGAGCACGCGGCCGTTCAGGCCGGGTTCTGACTCGGTTGAAAAACACCAGTCCGTCCGGGGATTCGAGATGCAATAGAGATAGCCGACCGGAATATGGATCCAGGGGTAATTGTCCCTGCCGCCAGCCTCAAGCAGAAGAACTGAGACGTCCCTGTTTTCCGAAAGACGGTTGGCGAGCGTGCAGCCCGCCGTTCCAGCTCCGACGATGATATAGTCGTATGCGGTTGTCATTGGGGTCAATTCTCAGGCGTGCTTTCGAGCTTCTTGCCAAATCGCGAGGCGTAGAGCTCGCCAACGATGCCACGGCGAAAGACGAGGACACAGACCATGAAGATAATGCCCGTAATGACGGTAACCGGGAACTCGGAGGTTGCAAGATAGTTTTCCAGCGCAGCAACAAGGGCGGCGCCAAAGATCGGTCCGACGAGAGTTCCGATACCACCGAGCAATGTCATGAGAACCACTTCGCCTGACATCTGCCAGCTGACGTCGGTAAGGGTGGCGAACTGGAAGACGATCGCTTTCAACCCGCCGGCAAGACCGGTCAGCGCAGCGGACATGACGAACGCGGCGAGCTTATAGCGGGCGACCGAGTAGCCAAGCGATATTGCGCGGTTCTCGTTCTCGCGAACGGATTTGAGGATCATGCCGAAGGGCGAATTGATGATCCGCCAGATGATGAAAATGCCGATCAGGAAGACCGCGAGGACGAAGAAATACATGTTCAGCGGCTGGTTGAGATCGATGAAGCCAAACAGGTGGCCGCGCGGAACACCCTGAATGCCGTCCTCGCCATGTGTGAAAGAAGCCTGCAGGCAGAAGAAAGAAAACATCTGTGCCAGTGCCAGGGTGATCATCGTCGAGTAGATACCCTGGCGCCGGATCGCAAAAAAACCGATGATGAGTCCAAGGACAGTCGCCCCCGCCACGCCAACAAGAATACCCAGCTCGGGCGAGAGGCCCCATTCCTTGACGGCATGAGCGGTGAAATAGGCTGCCCCACCGAAAAAGGCGGCATGACCGAAGGACAAAATGCCGGTATAGCCGAGCAGAAGGTTAAAGGCGCAGGCGAAAAGCGCAAAGCATAGCACCTTCATCAGGAACACTGGGTAGAAATGGAAGGGCGCGAGGATCAGCAAGGCAATGCCGATGAGGATCAGCGCCATTTCCAGCGTGAGAAACCGGCCCTTTGCAGCAGCAGAAATGGTCGCATCGGTCATGTCAGACCTCCTTTCCGAACAGGCCTGCGGGGCGAACGAGAAGCACGATCGCCATGATGACGAAGATGACGATGTTCGACGCTTCCGGATAAAACACCTTGGTCAGCCCTTCGAAAATCCCGAGCATATAGCCGGTGACGATGGCGCCAAGAATGGATCCCATGCCACCGACGACGACGACGGCAAAGACCACGATGATCATGTTGGAGCCCATGAGCGGACTGACCTGATAGATGGGTGCCGCCATGATGCCTGCGAGCCCTGCGAGCCCTGCACCCAGACCATAGGTGAAGGTCAGCAGCAGCGGGACATTGATGCCAAACGCCCGCACCAGCGTCGGGTTCTCCGTCGCCGCACGCAAGTAAGAGCCAAGGCGGGTTTTCTCGATCAGCAGCCACGTGCCAAGGCAAATGACGAGCGAAGCGACGACGACCCAGGCGCGATATTTCGGCAGAAACATGAAGCCGAGATTGTAACCGCCGGCCAGGGCACTTGGCACTGCATAGGGTTGTCCCGCCGCACCGTAATAATAACGGAATGTGCCTTCGATCACGAGGGCAAGCCCGAAGGTGAAGAGCAGACCATACAGGTGATCCAGATTGTAAAGGCGCGACAAGGCAACCCGTTCGACGAAGGCACCCGCAATACCCACCACCAATGGTGCAAGGATGAGTGCGGGCCAGTAGCCGATGCCAAGTTCGGCCAGCAATAGATAGCCGACGAATGCACCGAGCATATACTGCGCACCGTGGGCGAAATTGATGACGCGCAACAGGCCGAAGATGATCGCCAGCCCGAGGCTGAGCATGGCATAGAACGAGCCGTTGATCAGGCCGATCAGCAATTGCCCAAGGAACGCTTGGAGTGGAACGCCGAAGATCATGGTCATATCGTCAGACCCCCAAGGCTTCGTTGAGCATCGTCATGCGGTCGGGCAGCTCCCTGACATGGAAATTGTCGATGATCTTGCCGTGATCGACGACGTAGAAGCGGTCTGCAACTTTGCTGGCAAACCGGAAATTCTGTTCCACCAGCAGAATGGTCATGCCGCGCTGTTTCAGGGTTACCAGAACTTCGCCGATGCGCTGGACAATCACTGGAGCCAGACCTTCCGTCGGTTCGTCGAGAAGCAGCAGCTTGACGCCCGTGCGCAGGATACGGGCGATCGCCAGCATCTGCTGCTCGCCGCCCGAAAGTTTCGTGCCGGGGCTGTTGCGCCGTTCCTTCAGGTTGGGAAACAGATCGTAAATCTCGGCGATTGACATGCCACCCTTGGCAACGACGGGAGGAAGGTTGAGGTTTTCATCAACCGAGAGCGTGGCGAAGATGCCGCGTTCTTCCGGCACGAAACCGATACCGGCATGCGCCGTCCGGTGCAGCGGCACGCGTGTCATGTCCTTGCCATCAAAATTTATGGCACCGGTGCGCTTGCGGATGATCCCCATGATGGAGCGCAGCGTCGTCGTCTTGCCGACGCCATTGCGGCCAAGCAGGGTGACCGTCTCGCCCTGATGAATATCCAGATTGACACCATGCAACGCATGACCTTCACCGTACCAGGCATGAAGATCGCGCACGCAAAGGAGTGGCTGAGACTCACTCATGTTCGGTTCCCATATAGGCGACGCGCACGCGTTCATCCTGGCTGACAGTCCGATAGTCACCCGAGGTGAGGATTTCACCGCGCTGAAGCACCGTCACCTTGTCGCAAAGGTCGGCGACGACTTTGAGATTGTGCTCAACCATCAGTATGGCGCGGTCCTTGGCCACTTCGCGGATGATATCGGAGACGATGTGGACGTCCTCATGACCCATGCCCGCCATCGGCTCGTCGAGCAGCAGCACCTTCGGATCGAGCGCCAGTGTCGTGGCGATTTCAAGAACCCGCTTGCGGCCATAGGAGAGGTCTGCGGCAAGATTGTTGCGCGCATCCTGCAACCCGACCGCCTCGATCAATTCCATTGCCCGTTCATTGAGCCGGTCCAGCGCGCGCATGGGCAGCCAGAACTGGGTGGAAAGACCACCGGGGCGCTGAAGGGCAACGCGAACATTGTCAAGAACGGTAAGATGGGGAAACACCGCCGAGATCTGGAACGAACGGACAAGACCCATGCGGGCCACCTTGGCAGGGTCGGTTTTCGTTATGTCATGATCAAGCAGGGTGATTGTTCCGCTCGATGGCTGAAGGAATTTGGTGAGCAGGTTGAAGACCGTGGTCTTACCCGCGCCGTTCGGACCGATCAATGCGTGAACCTTTGCATGATGCACATCGAGATCCACATTGTTGACGGCGATGAAGCCGCCGAAATCACGGCGCAAGCCACGGGCAGACAGGACGACGCGCGATCCCTGATCATCGCCGGCGCCGGGAGAGGATTGTCCTCCCCCGAACGCGGTATTGGTCAATGAAGCCGTCATGCGTTAGTTGACCAGCGGGCAGCCGCTTTCGGCTGGTTTGATATAGGCCTCATCACCCGGGACCGTCGCAAGAACCTTGTAGTAATCCCACGGGGCTTTGCTCTCATCGGGCTTTTTGACTTCCATCAGGAAGACGTCGCTGATCAGCCGGCCGTTGGCGCCGACTTTGGCACCACGGCCAAAGACGTCGTCGACAGGCATTTCATGCATTGCCGCCGCGACCTTTTCAGTGTCGTCCGTGCCGACTTTCTGAATGGCCTTCAAATATTGCGTTACGCCCGAATAAGTGGCGGCCTGGATCATGTTCGGCATGCGTCCGGTACGCTTGAAGTACTTCTGGCCAAACTCCCGCGATTGATCGTCGCGATCCCAGTAGAAGCTCTCCGTTAGCGTCAGCCCTTGCGCTGCCTCAAGGCCGAGGCCGTTCACTTCGGCCAGGGTAAAGAGGAGCGCGGCCAGGCGCTGGCCGCCGGAGACGATGCCAAATTCCGCAGCCTGTTTGATCGCGTTGGCGGTGTCCAGGCCAGCATTGGCGAGGCCGATGACCTTGGCGCCGGACGATTGGGCCTGCAGCAGGAATGAGGAGTAGTCTGTCGTTGCCAGCGGATGGCGCACGGTGCCGACCACCTTACCGCCCTTGGAGGTTACGAACTTGGATGTCTGTTCTTCAAGGGAATAACCGAAGGCATAATCGGCGGTGAGAAAAAACCAGCTGTCACCACCCTGGGCGACCAATGCGCCGCCGGTACCCACAGCGAGGGCATGCGTGTCATAGGCCCAATGAAAGCCAAAGGGCGAACATTGCTTGCCGGTCAGCTCTGTGGTGGCTGCGCCAGTGACAAGGTCGATCTTCTTCTTTTCCCTGGAAATGCCCTGCACGGCGAGTGCCACGGAAGACGTGGTCAATTCCATGATGGAGTCGACCTGTTCCGTATCATACCATTGACGGGCGATATTGGAGGCAATGTCCGCCTTGTTCTGGTGGTCGGCGGTAATAATCTCAATGGGTGCGTCCAGCACCTTGCCGCCGAAATCCTCGGCAGCCATTTTTGCTGCTTCATAGGACCATTTGCCACCAAAATCCGCATAAACGCCGGACTGGTCATTGAGGATGCCGATCTTGACCTTGCCGTCGGAAAGTTCCGCACTTGCTGCGGGAATAACCGTCGCCGCCATCAGCGCCGCCGTTGCAATCGTTAGTAATTTCATCCGTACTTCCTCCCAAAAATTGACCGCTCACAGGTCCATCCCATGATGGCTGTCGCGGACGAACTGGCTCAATTGAAAAATGCGATAGAGACCGTGCGGATATTGCCGCGTCTCGCTGCTATTCTCCTCCTCGGTCCGGCAGCTTGTTTTCGCGCCGGACAAATACTCACCCCATGATTGCCCTGTTTCTCCCGACCGGCAACCATGCTGTTGGAAAAAACTGTAACATTGACAAATAGGTACACAAACATCTATTTTCGCACATAATAAGTACAAAAATGCACACAGAGCGAAAGCAGGCGATGCGTCAATTCACCTGGGATGATTTGCAGTACTTCCTTGCTGTCGCCCGTACTGGACAATTGACCACCGCTGCACGGCGGCTGCGCACCAACCATGTCACGGTTTCACGGCGGATCGACCGGTTGGAGGAGGCCCTGTCGGCGCGCCTGTTCGAACGGAACCCGCGCGGCTATATCCTGACGGCGCTCGGCGAAAAACTGATTGAATCCGCCGAAATCATGGAACGTGAGGCTGATCGCTTCCAGAACGAAGCGTCGGGGGGAACAATTTCACTCAGCGGCGTCGTTCGCTTGAGCATCCTGGAAGGGTTTGCCAATTTCTTTCTGGCTGACCGCCTGCCAATCATGGCGCAGTCCTATCCCGGTCTGTCCGTTGAAATGGTGACGATCCAGCAGATCGTGTCGCTGTCACGGCGTGAAGCGGATTTGTCCATTACCCTGCATGCCACGAGAACAGGTCCGTACTATCAGGAAAAGCTGATGCCCTACCGCCTGTTTATCTACGGTTCGCAGGATTATCTCTCCCGCCATCCAGCGATCCGGCAGCAATCCGATCTCTCCAGCCACCGGTTCATCGGCTATATCGAAGACATGATCTTTACGCCGGGTCTCGATTATATGCGGGAGATCCTGCCTGGGTTGCGCGCGTCCTATCAAAGTTCCAGTATTTTCGCCCAGCTCAGTGCGACGCGAACAGGCTTTGGGCTTTGCATTCTGCCCTATTATATTGCCTGCAACTATCCGGAGCTCGTGCCAGTCATGCCTCAGCAGTTGCACCTCAATCGCGATTACTGGTTGATCTGCCATGACGATATCGTCAGCACGCCGCGCATACGCGCCTTGAGCAACTTCATCAAGTCGGAGCTGGAAAGCCAGGCGGCAATCTTTGCCGGTCAACCGCTTCTGGACTGATCAGGCAAAGCGGGCAGGAGACAGCAGTGGGAGAAGCGTTTCAACTGCTGTCTCTGGCGCGTGACCGCGGATAAGCGCTGCGGCAAGAGCAGAAAGGGCTGGGGCCGTCTGGATCCCGTAACCGCCTTGCCCGGCGAGCCAGAAGAATCCGCCGACCTTGCGGTCAAAACCTGCCACCGGCGTGCGGTCCGGTGCGAAGGTGCGCAAACCCGCCCAGCTGCTCTCGACGCGGGTAACCGGTGTGGTGACGGCCTGCTCGTAACGATAGAGCCCTTCGGCAAGGATCATGTCGTCAACAAAGGCGTCATGCGGTTCCACCGGGGTTTCGTCGCAAGGCGAGACGAACAGCCGTCCGCCATCCGGCTTCATGTACCAGGCCTCATTGACGTCATCGACCAGCGGCCAGCCCCTTGTGTCGTAATTATCCGGAGCCGGCAGCACGGCGATGGTCCGGCGCATGGGCGTGAAGCCAAGCGGCTGAACCCCGAAGCGCTGCGCGGTCATGTCGGCCCAGGCGCCCGATGCATTGACCACCGTTTGGGCGCGGAATGTCCGGTTGGCCGTTTCGACCCGCCATTGCCCGGCAATGTGCCGGGCGCTCGCGATGTCCGACTTCGTAAAAACTTGAACGCCGAGTGCCGCGGCTTTGCGCAACCAACCCTGATGCAGGGCATTGACATCGATGTCCCAGGCATCGGCCTGATAACAGGCGGCTTTGATATAGTCGCGGTTGAGGATCGGCACCATGGCGATTGCGGCATCGACGTCAATGGCCACTACCCCAACACCATTGCGCACGAACTCTTCGCAATCCTCGACGCCGCTCTCGTCCGCAACCGTCAGCGAGCCGCGCTTGCTCAGCAGCGGCTCAGGAAACAGGCTGATGTCGCGATGTTCAAACATCGGAGCGCTGGCATGGTTGAGTGCGCGAATGACGTCGTTGCCGTAATTGGGAAGGAAGATTGCCGCAGACCGCCCGGTAGAATGATAGCCTGGCTGGCTTTCGCGCTCGAGGATCACGATCTTGTGGGTGTCGGCCAAAGCCGCGGCCACGCCAGCCCCTGCGATACCTGCACCAATGATGAGAACGTCCGTTTCGATTGTTTCGGTCATGCTGTACCCAGATCTTTCAAATAGGGATTGCCGTTGATCGAGGCGGCAAAGGCGGCAGGATCGATATCAGCGAAGATCAGTTGCTCTGTGTCATCGTCGCAAGCCGCTATCAGCCGGCCATCGGGAGCGGCGATGCGCGAGAGACCGGCAAACGTAAAGCGGCCGTCCGCGCCGGCGTGATTAACATAGGCAACGAAAATCTGGTTCTCGAAGGCGCGCACCTGAATCATGTGAGTGGCGATGAAAGTGCCGGACGGACCGGCGGGCAGGGCAGTGGGAACGAGAACGATGTCAGCGCCACCTAGAGCAAGACGACGGACATTTTCGGGGAATTCCACATCGTAACAGATGAGCATGCCAAGCTTCAGCCCCCCCAACTCGACCAGGCAATTGGCGGGCCTTGCCGGCTTGAACAGGGATCGCTCATAATCACCATAAAGGTGCGACTTGCGATAGATCGAAGGCTGAGCACTGCCATTGACGAATGCCGCGCTGTTATAAACGTCTGCACCATCGCGCTCGGCGAACCCGGCGATGATGGCGATGCCTGTTGCCATCGATATTGCCTGTAGCGTCTTGACCTGCACGCCGTTCGCCGGCTCTGCCAACGCCGTGATGGCGTCACCCGCACCATAGCCAGGGAGGCAAAGTTCAGGCGTAATCAGCAGCTCAGCGCCACCCTTTGCCGCCTCGGTGGCAGTGCGCTCGATGCGTGCAAGATTGGCTTGCACGTCGCTGGTGACCGATTGCATTTGCAGTGCCGCGATACGCATCATGAATCATCCGAAGCCATGGCCCCAAGCAGCTTGGGCAGATCACCGAACTTGGCAACGAGCGAAAAGATCACGGCGGCTGTGGCGACGAACAGGATCGTGACAGAGGCCATCGTCGGGGTGTAACCATAGCGCAGTGCGTTGAAAATCTTGATCGGCAATGTTTCCAGAGTGAACCCTACCGTCATATAGGCAACGATATACTCGTTAAGCGATAGCACGAAGGCGAAGGCATAGCCGGAGACCAGATAGGGCAGGATCAACGGCAAAACGACCGTGCGGAATACCGTACGGTCATCGGCCCCCATCGTTGCTGCTGCCTCCACGAAGGAACGGTCGATGGCGGAAAAGCCAAGCGAAAGCGTTACCAGTGGCAGCGTCACGAAAAAGATTGCGTGGCCGATCACCGCCGTCCAGGGCTGACCATAGAAACCCGTTGTTGCCCAGAAAGTCAAAAGGCCGAGAGCCGTGATAACCGGTGGCAGCGTGAAGGGCGCGATGCCCAGCACCTGGAAGATATTCGCCCAGGGCGCTATGCGCCGCCACAAAAACCACGACAGCGGCAATGCAATCAGCACTGCCAGCGCGGCAGACGTCGTGGCCAGAACGACAGACGCAACGAGGGCAGCGCGCCATTCAGGGTTGCTAAAGATCTCACCGTACCAGCTGAGCGAAAAACCTTGCGGCGGGAAGGCCAGCGTCTGCTTGGCATTGACGGATACGCCGGCCACCACGATCAGGGGCAAGCTGAGAAAAAGGCCGATGACCAGGAAATAAAAGCGTCTGAGCCAGAGCATCATGCCTTTTCTCCCTTGCGTCCGATAAGCAATGTCAGCGCCACGAGCCCGAGCGTGACGAGCACAAGAAACACTGCCATCGCCGCGGCGAACGGCATGTTGGATTGATAGATCGCCTGATCGGTGATGAGCACCGAAAGGGTCCAATGCTGCGGGCGGCCGAGGATTTGCGGCAGGAGGTAGGAGCCAAGCGCGAAGATGAACACCATGATCAGCGTCGCCATGATGGTGTTGCGCAGCGCTGGCACCAGTACATTGAAAAAGGCGCGGATCGGCGAAGATCCCAGCGTTCGTGCTGCTTCCATCAGGGTTGGATCAAGCCGCACGATGGCGGGATAAAGCACAAGGATCGTGTAGGGCAGGGCCTGATAGACCATGCCGGTGAGGACAGCGCCAAAACTCGGGAACAATGCAACAGGCTGATCGAGGAGGCCAATCTTTACCAACAGGTTGCTGAGACCAGCTGTGCGGGAGAGCAGCGTCGACCAGGCGAAGCCGATGATGACTTCCGACAGCGATAGCACTGACAGCAGCGCCACGAGCCAGAACACCTGAAGGCGCCGTGTCAGCCTGCTGAGAAGATAGGTGAAGGGCAGTGCCAGCACCACACAGCAGATGGCGACCGTAATGGCAAGCATCAGCGAAAAGCCAAGTACGCCGCCAAAAAAGGCACTGAGAAAGCGCTCATAATTGGACAACACGAATGCCGGTGTGTAGAAACCACCTTCCTGGCGCTGAAAAAAGCTGACGGCAATCATCGTGCCAAACGGGACGACAAAAAAGAGCAGCAACATGCCGGCAGGGAAGAACAGCGGCCCATAATCGGCGACGGTTTGGGGAGGCTCGCGCTTCATTGCTTCAGTACCACGCAAACGTCGGGCGACAGGGAGATGCCGACGGCTTGTCCGGCAACGACCTCGGGCCGCTCGCGCGGCGTCGACACCGCAATAATCTGCTGGCCGCCGGCTTCGACAAAGGTTTCGATGGTGCCGCCAAGGTCGCGGACGAAGGTGACTGTTCCATCGATCGAGCCATTACCCGGCGCGGTCAGATGCACGTCTTCCGGCCGCACGGATATGGTGGCCTTTTGTGCCCCTGCCGGAAGGACCAGGCCCTGGACGCGGTGGCCGAATATGGTGGCCGCACCGGAGCTGTCGGCTCGGGTCTCTATGAGGTTGGTCGACCCGATAAAGTCGGCCACAAATGTATCAGCGGGCTTGCGGTAGATTTCGATCGGCGAAGCGGCCTGCCGGATATGCCCGCCATTCATGACCACGACCGTATCGGCCATGGTCATAGCCTCGCGCTGATCATGGGTGACAACAATGGTGGTGATGCCGAGCTTCTGCTGAAGCTGGCGCAGTTCGACCTGCATGGCCTCGCGCAGTTTTGCGTCGAGGGCGGACAGCGGTTCGTCGAGCAGGAAAAGCCTTGGTGAAAGCGCCAGTGCCCGGGCGATGGCTACGCGCTGGCGCTGGCCCCCGGACAATTTCGACACGGGCCGGCCGCCATAGCCGGACAGGTGGATCAGCGTGAGCAATTCGTCGACGCGCTTTTGCTGGTCCGCGCGAGGAGCACCGCGAATGCGTAGCGGGTAGGCAATGTTTTCGCCCACGCTCAGATGCGGGAAGAGTGCCAGAGATTGAAACACCATGCCAAGATTGCGCTTGTGTGTCGGTACGCGGGTAATGTCGGCGCCATCAAGCAGGATGGCACCGTTGGTCGGATCCTCAAGCCCGGCGATCATGCGCAACAGCGTGGTCTTGCCGCAACCCGACGGCCCAAGCAGGCACACGAATGTCCCGTGCGGCACGGCCAGCTGAACATTCTCCACTGCGGTGAATGTCCCGAATTGCTTGGTGACATTGTTCAATACCAGTCCGGACATCGGTCCCTCATCCTTTGATTGTCGTCAGCGCCACCCTTCGTCCGTGGGACAAAGGGTGGCGTGAGGCAAAGCGTTATCCAACGATCAGCTCAGTCCATTTCTGGTTCAGCCAGTCGGCCTTGGTGGTATAGAGGTCGTAGCGTGGAATGATGGGCTCGATATCTGACGAGACTGCGGCAAATTCCTTGTCGTTCAGATCAAGCAACTCGCGCTTGACCGTCGGCGACGTGCCGACCTTGCGCGATAGCGTCGCCTGGATGGCAGGCTGGCTCATATAGTCGATGAAGATATGGGCCTCCTCGACCTTCTTCGATGCGCGAGACAGCGCCCAGCAACCCGAATCCTGCACACCGCCTTCTTTCGGGAAAGTCGAGCGAACCGGGTGACCTTCCGAAGCGGCGAGACCTGTGACGTCGTGATAGTACTGGCCCATCGGGATTTCACCGGACTTCAGCGACTGCTCGAACTGGGCTTCATCGCGATACCAAAGACGCACATTCGGCTTGACTTCGGCCAGCTTGTCGAAGGCTTTCAACAGGCCCTCTTCCGTGTCGAGAGCGTTGGTGCCGCCGAAGAAGGTCTTTGCGGTGATTTCCAGGAGAAAGGAATTGGAAACCAGGGCCAGCAGGCCGAGCTTGTCGGCATTGGCCTTGTCCCAGAAGGCCGCCCATGAGGTCGGTGCTTCCTTGTAGACATCAGTATTGGTCACCAGCGTGATGTACCACGAGACCGCCCCGATACCGGCCACGGCTCCATCCGGATACTTGTTGACGAAGCGATCGAGCAGGTTCTTCGCGTTGGGGATTTTCGCCATATCGAGCGGGGTCCACAGCTTGGTCGTCTGGCCCTTGAGCATGGCCACCTGTGACATCATCGAGATATCTGCGGGAGCGGCGCCCGCCTTGGAGGCCTGTTCAAGCTGCACCAGCCAGGCTTCGCCGGTCGGCTCGGCCACGGATTCAACCGCAATGCCTGTCGCCTTGGTGAATTCCGGGAAGATGTTCTTGTCGAAGGAATCCTTGAAGTAGCCGCCATAGACGCCCACCTTCAGGGACTTGTCCTGCGCCCGCAGGATACTGGGCATGGCCAGAACGGCAGCGGCCATGACACCGGTACCGAGCACCGCGCGGCGGCTGACGCTTTTTTTCAGAATATTGTCCATTCTCTTAATCTCCTTTTCAGGCCAGTTCTCTGGCCGATTCCCTCTTCTGTTTTTGTCTAATCTCATCCCGCAATTCAATGCTGGCGCGCGGTCCGAAGCTCCAATATCTTTGTATAGCGCGTCAGCGGGTAGCACAGAACAAAATAGATCAGAGCTACCAGCCCGTAGACTGTAAAAGGTGCAAAAGTTGCATTGTTGATGGCATTTGAAGTGCGGACCAATTCTTCGAATCCGATGATGGAGGTCAGCGCAGTGCTTTTGATCAGCTGCACCAGAAAGCCCACAGTGGGTGCGCGCGTGATGGCAAACGCCTGCGGCAGGATGATGAGCCGCAGCTGTGCGACATAGTGCAAACCGAGACTGCTCCCCGCGTCCCATTGTCCGTTTGGCAGGGATTGCACACCGCCGCGCCAGATTTCAGCAAGATAGGCGCTGGCGCAAAGTGTCAATCCAAGAACGGCAGCCGTCCACGCCTCGATGCGGAAACCCAACAGCGGCAGACCGAAAAACAGCAGGAACAGCTGCATCAGCAGCGGTGTCCCCTGAAAGAGGCCGATGTAATATTCGCCGGCGCGCCGCAGCCAGCGCCGCTTGGATATGCGCAGCAGCAGGATTGCCACGCCGGCAATCGCTCCGCCGGCAAAAGCGACAATGGAGAGCAGGATCGTCCAGCGGGCTGCCAGCAGGAGATTGCGCAGTATGTCCCAGAAGGTGAACTCGATCATGCCATGCCTCCGGCGATCGCGCGGCGCCCGGCCGCAAACAGCAACCGGCGCAGGCCAATGCTCATCGCGAGATAGACCAGCGTGACGATGAAATAGGTTTCGAAGGCACGGAAGGTCCGGGCCTGCAGCATGTCGGCCTCATATGTCAGTTCGCGCACCGCGATCTGCGAGACGACGGCTGACTCCAGCATCATGATGACGATCTGGCTGGTGAGAGCCGGAAAGATGACTTTCAGCGCCTGCGGCAGCACGATCTTGACGAACACCAGCCAGGGCTGCAGGCCCAATGCGGCGGCTGCTTCCTTCTGGCCTTTGGGCACGGCGTCAAGACCGGCGCCGACGATCTCCGTCGTGTAGGCGGCCATGTTCAGCGTCATGGCCAGCATGGCGGCTACGACAGGGTCGAGCCGTATTCCGAGCCGGGGCAGGCCGAAGAAAATGAAGAACAGCTGCACCAGAAAGGGTGTATTGCGAATGAGCTCGACATAAGCGCCGACGGCTTTTTGCAGGATCGGGTAGCGGCTGCGCCGGGCAGTCGCTCCAAAAATGCTCAGGATCGTGCCAATGACGGAGGTCACGACGATCAGGAAGATCGTCATGGCCGCGCCACTGGCGATCATCCCGAGTGCGCCATTCAACCAGCCAAAGTCGAGCGCGTAGCCCACCGCCTAATCCTTGAGGTTCTCGGGATTGAGCGGTGTCTTCAGCCAGGCTTGCGAGCTCTTGTTCAGGCTTCCGTCAGTCAGCATCTTGGCAACGGTATCGTTGATGGCCTGCTTGAGACGATCCTCTTTCTTGTTGAGCGCAATGTGGGATGGCGATGTCAAGAGCTGGAACTTCTGTTCGGGAGCAAGCGCCTCCTGTCGGGCAAGAACCTGTGCTCCGACATCATTGCCGACAACCATCAGCTGTGTTTGCCCGGAAATGAAGGCCTGGATCACCGAGTTGTAGTTGTCGAAGCGCTTGACGTCGGCAGAGGCGGGAACCACCGCGGTTAGCGACGTATCCTCCAGCGTGCCGCGATTGACGGCGATGCTCTTGCCGGCAAGGTCGTCCTTGCCCTTCACCTCAAGCGCCTTTGGGCCAATGACCGCAATATAGTAAGGTGCGTAGGCCGCCGCAAAATCGATGACCTGTTCGCGTTCCTTGCTGTAGCCGACGCTCATCAGCAGGTCGACGCGGTGTTCCGTCAGGTAGGGAATGCGGTTCTGGCCGGTCACCGCGACAGGATTGAGCTTGACCTTCAGCGCATCAGCGAGAGCTTGTGCTACATCCATGTCGTAGCCCTTCAGCGTCATGTCCGCACTGGCTGAAGAGAAAGGCGGGAAATCAGAAAAAACGCCGACATTAAGCACGCCCGCCTTGGTGATGTCGTCGATCGCATCGGCCTGGGCCGCATTCGTGGCAATGCCGATGCTCGCGCCGCTGAGCAGCAGCAAGGCTGCAAAAGATGATCGCAGTGTCTTGTAGATTGTCATTTTATTCCCCTTCATTGTTATTTGATCGATGAGGACAATCCGGCTGTTACGCCATTAAAAGCCTCATCATTCGCTGGCTTTGCAGTTGCATGGACATCATCCCTTACCCTGAACAAACGGGCTGAACACCATCAGGCTGAGAATCTCGAACAGAACCTGCGCGCCGGCATGGGCAGTGTTCGTCGTCGCGTCATATTGCGGTGCGACTTCGACCACGTCGCCGCCGACGAGATTGATACCCTTGAGGCCGCGGATGAGCTCCAGCACTTCACGTGTCGTCAGGCCGCCGACTTCCGGCGTGCCGGTACCTGGCGCAAAACTTGGATCGAGGCTGTCAACGTCAAAAGAAAGATAGGTTGGGCCGTCGCCGACGATGGCTCGCGCCTTTTCGATAATGGCGGGAATGCCAAGACCAGTCACTTCTTCCGCGTGGATCACGGTCATTCCCGATTCGTAGGAGAATTCCCACAAATATTCCGCAGAGCCGCGAATGCCGATCTGGATCGTGCGGCTCGGGTCGAGCACGCCGTCGAGAACCGCGTTGCGGAAAGGACCGCCATGATGGAATTTCGTCTGGTCGAATGCGCCGCCCGTGTCGCAATGCGCATCGATGTGAATCATGCCGACAGGACGCTGCTTGCCGACGGCCTTCATGATCGGATGCGTGATCGAATGGTCGCCGCCGACCGAAAGGGGGACCACGCCGGCATCGACGATCTGATTGATGCGGCGCTCGATATCGTCATGGCTCTGCTCCAGCCGGTAGCGGCTGGCGAAGGGCACATCACCAATATCGGCAACGCGCAGGTCGAATACCGGGGCGCATTGGAGAACATGATTGTAGGGGCCAATGCGCTCAATGGTGCGCAGTGCCCGCGGACCGAAACGCGAGCCGGTGCGGTTGGTAACGCCAAGGTCCATCGGCACACCGATCATGGCGACCTGAAGATTACCGAAATCCGGATTGGTGGCATCGACGGGCATGTGGGGCGCAGTCAGGAAGGTCGGAACGCCGGCATAGGGGGCAAGGCGTGTACCGCTCTTGGAAAAGATCTTGTCTGCAACCTTGCGGAATGTCGGGTCGAACAATTCACCGCCATGGCTCTCGCCATACTTGGCGCGCAACTCGCTCAGCTTCTTTTCGTCCCATGATGCCATGACGGTATCCCATTGTCTTCATGCGCGGGGGTAGGAGCGGATTGAAATGCGAAGAATGCCAGATAATCCGTCGCCGTCTGTTCCCCGGGCATTTTGCCTCGTTGGCAGCATTATCATTGCAAATCAGATAGAAAAGCAATTGACATTGTTATAGCCTCCATTGTGAGAAAATCTCACATGACTTTATCGCGTTTGACCGCTAATGGAGTCCTATGACGCCAGGCCGCTTGCCCCCGCTGAACCCCTTGCGCGCCTTCGAGGCGACGGCACGCCATGGCTCCGTGACGGCCGCTGCGCGTGAACTCAATGTCACGCATGGCGCGATCAGCCATCAGATCAAGGCATTGGAGGCAATCCTTGATGTCCAGCTGTTCGAACGTGGCGCGCAGCGCCTGAAGCTCACCCCGCAGGGGGCATTGCTTCTTCCGACCGTTTCGAGGGCATTCGAGGACATTGCAAGCACGACGGCGCTGATCAAACGCCCGACGACGAGTGGCGAGCTGACCGTCACCTGCGTACCGGCACTTCTGTCGCTCTGGCTCATCCCGCGCATGAACCAGTTTACCGAGCAATATCCGGATATCCGCCTGACGCTGATCGCCGCAAACGAGCCCGACCATCTGCGCTCGGCGGATGTCGATGTCTGTGTGCTGTACGGGCATGGCAATTGGACCGATTGCTGGATACGGCTTTGGACCACGCTGAAACTTTTTCCTGTCGCCAGTCCGACTCTGCTCAACATGCGGCCGTTACGGTCCGTGCGCGACTTGCGCAACCATGTTCTCCTGCATGGTGATGATGGACGCGAGTGGAACACCTGGCTGGCCGCGGCCGACGCGACCGAGCATGCCCGCGGGGCCCAGCATTTCATGAGCGATGCTCGCCTCTCCACCGAGGCTGCCCTTTACGGCCAGGGCGTTGCGCTCGGCGATACGATCACGGCAAGCAACCTTATTGCCAAAGGCGAACTGATCGTGCCGTTCGATCTCACGGTACCCGCGAACAATGCCTTCTATGTCGCCTGCCGCAACGAGGTGCGCAACGCGCCCATCGTCAAGGTTTTCATCGACTGGCTCTTTGCCTCGCTGGAAGCCGATACGATCACCGAGCCGCAAACGTCGGCACGCCGGATCATCCGCCGCCGCAACGGCAAGGTGAGCGCACCGGAGCGCCTCGCGGCACCACCCTCCATTCCGACGACACGCCCAAGACGCCCCGATCGTTCGCACAAGCGCCGGGCCAAGATTGATATCCGATAGGACTTTTGCCCATGACCGCTGCACTGCTCAATTCACTTGTCACCCGTCTGTCGCCGCCGCCGATACCGGCGGTGCAGGCCTGGGGGAAAACCTATGGCGGCGACCATGGCCCGCTCATTGACCTGTCACAGGCGGTACCCGGCTATCCACCGCATGCCGATATGCTGCAATGGCTGGGCGAGGCGGCTTCATCGCTGGCCTATACCAATTACGGGCCGATCGAGGGCGAGACGCCGCTACGCGATGCCTACGCGGCGCATGTCTCGGACCTGTACGGGACGAAGATTGGCGCTGGCAATATCCACATCACTTCCGGCTGCAACCAGGCCTTTATCTGCGCGGCCATGGCGGTGGCGGCAGCGGGTGATACCGTGCTGATGAGCGATCCGTTCTATTTCAATCACGAAACCACACTGGCGATGCTCGGAATCAAGACCGGCTTTGTCGCCTGCGATGCCGACAATGGCTTTGTGCCAACAGCCGATGCGGTTGAACGCGCGATGACACCCGGGGTGCGGGCGCTTGCACTGGTAACCCCGAACAACCCGACGGGAGCCATCTATCCGCCGGAGCAGTTGAAGGCGATCTTCGACGTGTGCAAGGCGCATGGCCTATGGCTCATCCTCGACGAAACGTACCGCGATTTCCTGCCGGAGGGTTCTGGCGCCCCGCATGGCCTGTTGCATGAAGAGCATTGGCACGACAATCTCATCCAGCTCTACAGTTTCTCCAAATCCTTTTGCATACCGGGACACCGGCTTGGCGCCGTGACGGCCGGCGAAAAGGTCGTCGAAGAAATCGCCAAGATCATGGATAATCTGCAGATCTGCGCACCCCGGGCGGCGCAGGGCGCAGTCGCCCGGGCTTTGCCGGCGCTCGTTGAATGGCGGGCCGCCAACCGGCACGAGATTGACATGCGTGCCGATGCACTGCGCGAAGTGATGACGGATCTTGCCGGCTGGAAGCTTGAGGCGATCGGCGCCTATTTCGCCTTTATCCGCCATCCATTTGCAGACCGGTCGTCAACGGAAGTGGCCGAACAACTGGCCAAGCGGGCAGGAATTCTTGCCATACCCGGCGAGTACTTTGGCGTGCGCCATACTCAGTTCCTGCGTTTTGCCTTTGCCAACGCTGATGCGACAACGATCCGGCAACTGCGCGAGCGTATGGTCGAATTCCGCTTGTAGGATCAGCTGCCGCAATCCATCGTGCCGGGGTGGGCCCGCCGCACCACGCACGATGATTTTGCCGCACGATGTAGATCAGTAACCGAGCGCCTCCCCTGAGCCGGAACGGCTGTCGATAGCGCCGTTATAGCGTGCGCCGTCGCCTTTCTCGATTTCAGTCAAGCTTTTTCCGCCAACCAGGATACCCGCTGCCTGGCCCCAGATCGTCCAGCTCTTGTCGATCTCGACGTCGTGGCCCATTTCGGTGAGGATTTTGCGCGTATCAGCGGAAAGGGCATAGGGCTCCATATAGACCTTGTCCGGGAGCCACTGATGGTGGATGCGCGGGGCGTCGATGGCTTCCTGGATATTCATGCCGTGATCGATGACATTGATGATCGCTTCAAGCGTAATTGTGATGATGCGGGCACCGCCGGGGCTGCCGATGACCATGAACGGCTTGCCATCCTTGGAGATGATTGTCGGGCTCATGGATGACAGCGGCGTCTTTTTCGGCTCGATGGCGTTGGCTTCACCCTGGACAAGCCCGTAGAGGTTGGGAACACCCGGCTTGGCGGTGAAATCATCCATCTCGTTGTTGAGCAGGATGCCGGTTCCCGGCGCGACGACACCCGCACCGAATGAACCGTTCAGCGTATAGGTGACGGCCACCGCATTGCCTTCATCGTCGACGATGGAGTAATGCGTGGTTTCTTTGCTCTCGCCAAAACCCTTCGGCATCAATTGCTGCGACTCGCCTGCCTTGAACGGGCTGATCTTCTCACGAATATCCTTCGCATATTGTTTGTCGAGCAGTTTCGTCACCGGGTTGTCGACAAAATCAGGATCGCCGAGCGAAGCATTGCGATCGACATAGGCATAACGCATTGCTTCGACCATGGCGTGGACCGTTTCGGCCGAACCATAGCCGAGATAACCGAGCGGGTAACCTTCGAGAATGTTCAGAATCTCGCAGATAATCACGCCGCCGGAGCTTGGAGGCGGTGAGGATACAATGTCATAGCCGCGATAATTGCACTTCACGGGCTCAAGTTCGCGTACGGAATATTGTTCGAAATCGCCCTTGGCAAGAATGCCGCCGCCTGCCTGGCTGGCCTTGACGATGGCATCGGCGGTCGCGCCTTTATAAAATGCTTCCGGACCTTGCTCGGAAATAGCCGATAGGGTTGCTGCCAGATCGGATTGGACCAGCGTCTCGCCAATCGCATAGGTCTTGCCGTCCGGCTTCAGGAAGATCTCGGCGGCAGCCCTGTCCTTGGCGAGTTTCTTTGCACCGCCCTGAAGCGAGGTGACATCGCCCTGGTTGAGCACGAAGCCATCCCGGGCAAAGCGAATTGCCGGCCCCATCAGCTCTTCGCGCGGCCTGGTGCCGTATTTCGTCCTGGCGGTTTCAAAGCCGAGAACGGAACCGGGCACGCCGACTGCCAGATAGCCATCGGTGCTGAGGCCTTTGACCATGTTGCCTTTATCGTCGAGATACATTGTCTTGGTCGAGCCGAGCGGCGCGCGCTCGCGGAAATCGAGGAAGGTCGTCTTGCCGTCTTTCAAGCGAATGGTCATGAAGCCACCACCGCCAATATTGCCAGCCGTCGGGTAGACGACGGCCAGCGCATAGCCAACGGCCACGGCGGCATCGACCGCGTTGCCACCGTTTTTTAGAACATCGACACCGACTTGCGACGCAAGATGCTGGGCAGTGACGACCATGCCGTGGTCGGCCTCGACCGGTTCCGGTGAGGCTGCAAACACGGAGGCAGCCGGTGCAAGGCCGACACTCAGTGCAACGGCGAAAGCACAAGCTTTCATAGAGCGATAATCCATGGTCGTTCCTCCAAAAAAGGATTGAATGGGCTACTGGAACCTGTCCGGCACGCCATGTCCAGCAAAAGTGACGGCGCAGTCCGGATACGGCGGTATCTGGCCTTACTCAGGCGTCCTGGTCAAGCTCGGGATAGTGACGGAAGATGCCTGATTCATTGAAATCGAGCCGGCGTTCGGAGGTGAGATATTTTTCTATGTTGGGGCGCTGCTCAATGGCATCATGCAAGGCGACAAGTGCCGGATAGCGTTTGCCAATATCTTTGGTGGCCCGCGGAAAAGCGTAGCGCAACCCTTCGACAATCTGAAACAGCGAGAGATCTACGTAGGTCAGCCCGCGGCCGACCGTATGCTTGTTGCCTTGCGGATTTTGCGCCAGTACCCGCTCGAAATGGCCCATGAACTTTGGAATGCGATGCGTAATGAAATCTGCCGCGCGCTGCTTTGCCGCTTCCTTCTGATCTTCGTAATAAAGGTTTGTTGAAAGAGGATGATGCGTGTCGTGAACCTCGGCAACAAAGTCGGTGATGGTCAGTTGCAGGCCATTGGCAATAAAGCGCAAAGGCTCGTTCTTAGGTGCAAGTCCAAGTTTCGGACCAAGATAGAACAAAATGTTGGCGACGTGCGATACGATGAGATCGCCATCCTTCAGGAAAGGCGGCGCAAAAGGTATGTGAGGCTCGGTCCTGCTTTTGAGCAGCTTCATCATCGCTGCCATGCCGTCCGGCCGGCGTGCGACATCGATATAGTCTGCTGCGGCTTCTTCAAGCGCAAGCCGGACAAATTCGCCGCGGCCTTGAATTCCATCCCAATAATAAAGTTCGAAGGACATGGGTATCTCCCGGTTTCAGTGTTCCCGCAGCCAAGCACGGAATTGTGGCAGCACTCGCCTTATGAAGGAGAAGGCCGCGTCATTTCAAGTGCTCCCCTGCGAGGCAGAAAGGGATGATTGTAGCCGGCTTATTAAGCACTTCTACGCAGCTGTGCATTGTCACAATACTTTCGCATTAGATCGATCAAAGTTTCACATAGCCACCCTAGACATAGTCCCGATCGAGGCGGCCAGGGTTCTGCTGGAACTGCCCGCAAATTGCTGCCACTCATTGGAACGGGGACTTGAGATGAAAACACATGCTGTCAAATTCAGTTTGACCGTCGCTGCCTTGGCCGTTGGCCTTGGTGCCACGCCTGCGCTTGCAGATAAGACCAAATTCGAATTCTGGTACGGGCTGAGCGGTGATCTTGGCGAGCGCGTCGAGGATGCATGCAAGAAGTTCAACGACTCGCAGGCGGACTATGAAATCGTTTGCACCAGTCAGAACGGCTATCCCGAGACGGTGCAGAATTCAATCGCTGCCTACCGTGCAAAGAAGCATCCGGCCATCGCACAGATATTCGACGGCGGCACGCTCGACCTGATGTTATCGGGCGCTTTTGTTCCGGCCAAGAAGCTGATGGAGGACAATGGCTACAAGATCGACTGGACCAACTATTTCGGCGGCATCGCCAACTATTATGCAACGTCGAAGGGCGAACTCTATTCGTTTCCGTTCAATTCATCGACTGCCATGTTCTATTACAATGTCGATGCCTTCACCAAGGCGGGTATCGAAGGCGCCCCGCAGACATGGGAAGATGTTGAAGCTGCTGCCCGCAAGTTGAAGGCTGCAGGATATTCCTGTCCACTCGGCTTCAGCTTCGACACTTGGGCAACGGTTGAGCAATTTTCTGCAATCCATAACCAGCCAATTGCGACGAAGAGCAATGGTTATGACGGGCTCGACGCCGAACTCGTCATCAACAAGACCAAGCTCGTCGATCACCTGACCTTCTTCAAGAAGATGACCGATGAAGGGTTGTTTGTCGTCAAGACCAAGCAGCTCGGCATGGATGTCGTTCCGGCATTCACCTCCGAGACATGCCAGATGATCCAGTCGTCGATCGCCGATCACGGCACAATCGGCAAGACCATCAAGCCGGGCACCAGGTGGGATGTCACCATGCTTCCGGTCTGGAAGGGCACCGAGCGCCAGAATTCGCTGGTCGGCGGCGCGTCGCTCTGGGTTCTGAACAATCGTCCGCAAGCCGAGTACAAGGGCGCTGCTGCCTTCCTCAACTTCATTGCCCAGCCGGATATGGTTCAATGGTGGTCGACGGTGACCGGCTATATCCCGGTTACAAAGACGGGTTTCGAAGCCATGAAGGCCAACGGCTTTTATGACAAGCCAGAATACAAGGGTCGCGACAAGGCCATTGCCAGCCTGACATTCACGCCGACTTCGGCCAACACACGCGGTATTCGCCTTGGCGGTTTCCCGCAAATCCGCAAGGAAATCTCCGATGCCATGGAAGGGATCTTCTTTGGCAAGATGACCGTACAGGCCGGCCTCGACCAGGCCGTCGAACGCGGCAACGCCATTCTTCGCCGCTTCGAAAAGACCTATGCCGGGCGCGCGTTGAACTGATCAACGTTCTCGTCAATGGTCCTGAGCCTAGCGCATCCGGGCCATTGCCATTCTTGCATCCGATCAAGACGCCAGGCGGACGATCTCATGAACAAGCGCGCTGTCTTCAAAAGCTGGTGGTTGCCGATCCTTTTTGCGTTTCCGCAACTCCTGCTGATTTTGTTTTTCTTCTATTGGCCGGCAACGTCGGTGCTCACCTGGGCCTTTTCGCTGGAGCCGGCATTTGGCGGGGTAGGCGAGCGGTTGTTCGTTGGCTGGGACAATTTCCGCGACGTCTTTGCCGACACCGAATATTGGCAGTCGGTTTCTCTCAGCCTGTTTTTTGCCTTCAGCGCCACGGCCCTTTCGATGTTTGTCGCTTTTGTGCTTGCCATTTGCGTTGACCGCCAGCTGAAAGGGTCGGGTCTGTTCCGCTTCTTTTATATCTGGCCCTATGCGATTGCCGCCCCGGCCGTTGGACTTGCTTTCCGGTTCATCTTCGCTCCCGAGAGCGGTCTGATCGCTGTGGTCAACACCTGGTCACCTGATCTGTGGAATCCGGCCAAATTCGGCAGCCACGCAATGGTCCTGGTAATCATCTGTTTTGCGTGGAAATGGATCGGTTACAATTTCATCTTCATGACGGCGGGTCTTCAGTCGATTCCCCGCAGCCTGATCGAAGCCTCGTCGATGGACGGATCGGGCCCGGTCCGCAGGGCGCTCGATTTGCAGATCCCGCTGCTTGCGCCGACTTTGTTCTTCCTGCTGGTTCTCAACCTGACCGAAAGCTTCGTTGGGCCCGATACCTACGGCATTGTCGACCTGACGACCGAAGGCGGACCGAACAAAGCCACCAATGTCATGGTCTATCGCATCGTCAGCGAAGCATTTCGCGGCCTGAACTATTCGGGTGCGGCGGCGCAGAGCCTTATTCTCATCGCCCTGATCATGGTCTTCACCTTCATCCAGTTCCGCTACGTCGAGCGGCGTGTGCATTACAAGTAGGAATCAGCGATGATTGAACGCACTCCCGTCCTCAACGCCGTGACGTACTTCATCATGTGTCTCGGCCTGCTTGTCATTCTCGGCCCGTTCTGGATGATTTTCGCGGCATCGACGCAATCATTGGCACAGGTCAACGCCGTTCCGTTCAATTTCACGCCGGGTGCGGATTTCCTGCACAATCTTCAAGAGGCCTGGCACAGGGCCAATCTTGGCCCTGCTTTGCTCAACAGCCTCATCACGTCGCTGCTGGTCATGACGGGCAAAATCGTGCTTGCAGCGCTGAGCGCCTTTGCAATCGTCTATTTCCGCAGTCCGCTGCGCCATGTGTTCTTCTGGATGGTGTTCCTGACCTTGATGCTGCCGCTCGAAGTGCGGGTGATCCCCACTTATAATATTGCAGCCGATGTTTTCGAACCGGTGCGCTGGCTGATCCAGACGCTCACCGGTATTGAATTGTCGTTGCAGTGGAACTTGCTGAACTCCTATTCCGGTCTGGTTCTGCCTCTTATCGCGACAGCGACAGGCACGTTCCTCTACCGGCAGTTCTACATGACCCTGCCCGATGAACTGGCGGAGGCGGCAAAGATGGATGGAGCGCGGCCCCTGCGCTTCTTCATCGATATCCTCCTGCCGCTATCGCGCACCAATATGCTGGCGCTGGCAACGATCATGTTTGTCTATGCGTGGAACCAGTATCTCTGGCCAAAGCTGATGACGACGGAAGTCGATTACCAGACCGCGATGGTGGCGATGCGAACCCTCGTCCCTTCGGTGAACAGCCTGCCGGAATGGAATATCTCCATGGCCGGTGCCCTCATCATCATGGCACCACCGCTCATCGTCGTCGCTGTTCTGCAGCGCTGGTTTATACGCGGTCTTGTCTCGGCAGAGAAATAAAGGAAAAAACCATGGCTGAAATCAGTATCAAGGACGTTTGCAAATCATACGGCCGAACGCAAATCCTGCATGGTGTCGATCTCAATTTCAGAGCCGGAGAATTCGTCGTCATTCTTGGCCCATCGGGTTGCGGCAAGTCGACCCTGCTGCGCATGATCGCCGGGCTTGAGGAAATCACTGGCGGGGAAATCTCGATTGATGGCGTGGTTGTCAACGAGCTTGAGCCACGCGATCGCGGCTGCTCGATGGTTTTCCAGAACTACGCGCTTTACCCGCATATGAACGTGGCGGCGAATATCGGCTATGCGCTGAAGGTAGCGGGTGTTCCGCGCGCCGAGCGCACCCGTCGCATCGTCGAAACCGCCCGTATCGTCGGGCTCGAGGAACTGCTGGACCGCAAGCCGGCCGAGCTTTCCGGTGGCCAACGCCAGCGCGTCGCCATGGGCCGCGCCATCATTCGCGAACCCAAGGTCTTCCTATTCGACGAGCCGCTCTCCAACCTCGATGCCAAGCTGCGCGTGCAGATGCGCGTGGAAATCCGCCGTCTCCACAAGCGGCTGTCGGCCACCTCGGTCTTCGTGACCCACGACCAGGTCGAGGCGATGACACTGGCCGACAAGCTGATCGTGATGAACAAGGGCAATGTCGAGCAGGTCGGCACGCCTCTGGAAATCTACCAACGGCCGCGGACCCGTTTTGTCGGCTCGTTCATCGGCTCCCCGGCCATGAACTTTTTCGACAGCACCGTCGCGCCGGGCGGCGATTTCGTGCTGCTTGACGGCATTCGGTTGGCGATCGACCCGGCGCTCGGCGGCGACAATGCAGGCAGTGCCGTTTCTGCCGGTATCCGGCCCGAGCATTGCCGGCTGGTTGCGGCGGGAACTGCAAGCAGCGTGCCGGCGACTGTCGATTTTGTCGAAGAGCTGGGTTCGGGCCGCATCGTTCACGTCGAGATCGACGGGCGGGACTTTGCTGTCGCCATGGATGAGGGGCAACTCGTCGAAGCGGGAACAACGGTCGGCCTGCAGCTGCCTGCCGCGCATATTCACCTTTTCTCGCTGCAAACCGGCCTGCGCCTTGATGACGTGCCCGCAGTAAAGCGTACAATCAAAACAACCGTGGCGGCCTGACCCGCTTGAAAGGATCGATCATGAACTCAGCCTCTACTATTACTTCCGTCGGTTTCTGTACCCATACGGGCGGCGGCAATTTCGATACGCTCCAAGCCTCGCTGCGCACGATCAGCGATCTCGGCGCGACCGCTGCCGAACTGTCACTTTATGGCGAAGAACTGATTGCCGGCGGCCGCATTGTTCCCGGTCGTGCGGAGCGCCTGGTCGAGATTACCCGCCAGTTCGACCTGCGCTACAGCGTGCACGGACAGATCGTTTCCAACTTCATGGACCGCGAACATCTCGACCTGCAGAAGACCGTCGTTCGCGCCATGCTCGAACTTTGCAATCGTGCCGAGGCTGGCATTCTCGTTCATCATGGCGGCCAGGCGAAGATGCCGGCGCTGACACGCATTGGCGAGCTTGACCAGATGGAGCGCGATGCGCTGGCCGAAATGGCCGAGATCGCCAAGGGATATGGCGTGCGTATCGCGCTTGAAAACATCTTTGCGCTGAGCGATGCGGAATACCGTCAGACGCCGGAAAAGGTCGGCGAGACGGTCAAGGCTGTCAACAGCCCCAATCTCTGCGGCCTGATCGACTTCAGCCATGCTTATATCGAATGTACGCGCCTCGGCCTCAACTGGCGCGAGCAGATCCGGGCGATGGCGCCGGTTTCCGGACATCTGCATGTGCATGACAGCTTCGGTCGTCCCTACAGCATGACGAAGTTCTATCACCCGGCCGAAGCGACGGCGCTCGGTATCGGCGATCTGCATCTGCCAATTGGATGGGGCGACATTCCCTGGCAAGAGATCTTTTCCGAACTCACCTTCCTGCCGGATACCATGCTGATTATGGAGATCACGGGAGAGCGATTTGCCAGCGAACAGGCCGACAGTCTTGCTCGCGCGCTGAAGCTTGTGGACCTGGTCAATAGCCGCCGGCTTGCAGCATGATGTTGTTGGGCGTGGCCGTTTGCGCGGGCCACGCCTGACCGCTCACCGGATTGTAAAGGGCTCAAACGCGGCATAGGCCGCCTCCGGTACATTCACGTTCAGCAGTTCCATGTTTCGGGTCAGGCTGGACGGCTTGGCTGTGCCGATCAGGACATTGGCGACAACCGGTTCACGCAACGGAAACTGCATGGCCGCAGCGGCAAGCGGCATCGAATTGGCTTGCGCGATCTGCTGCATGGCCCGTACGCGCTCGAGAATATCGTCCGAGGCCGGGCCGTAATCGAAATTGGCACCAGGAACCGGTCCGGTTGCGAGGATACCGGAATTGAACACGCCGCCGATCACCAGTGAAATCTGTTGCTCGCGGCACGCCTCGAGCAGCCCGCGCTCAGCCGAGCGATCCAGCAATGAATAGCGCCCGGCGAGGAGGATGCAGTCGATCGGACTTCTCGCAATTACATCGAGGCAGACTTCGACCTCGTTGACACCAAGACCGTAGGCAGAGATCGCGCCAGTGGATTTCAATTCGTCGAGCGCCTTCATGCCACTGTCGAGCAACTGACGCAAATAGAGCGCATTCTTCTCGTTCCCGTGCGTGTGGGTGCCAATATCGTGGACGTAGAGAATGTCGATCTGGTTCAAACCGAGCCGGGCGTAGCTGAACTCGAACGATCGCATGATGCCGTCATAGCTGTAATCGTAGTCGACGGTGAAGGGCAGCGGATTGACATAGGAATGGTCGGGTACCTGATCGTCAGGGACGGCCCGCAACAGGCGGCCAACTTTGGTCGACAGAACATAGGTCTCACGCGGCTTGCTGCGCAGAAAATCGCCGGTGCGCCGTTCGGACAGGCCGAAGCCGTAAAACGGCGCGGTGTCGAAATAGCGTAAGCCGGCATCCCAGGCTGTTTGCAGCGTATCCATGGCTGCTTCGCGGGTGCACTCGCGATAGAGCCCGCCGATGGCTGCTCCGCCAAACCCGAATTGCGTCACGGCGAGCGGCGTCTTGCCTATTTTGCGGATATCCAATGTGCTTCTCCCAGCAGTTCATTATGGTGCGGCGACCGCCGATCGAGGTTCGGCTTGGTACACGGCAATATCACTTCTTGCGCATCGCGTCCGCAAGAGCCGCCCCGAAGGCGCCTTGCGCAACCGGTTGTGGCTTCGGCGCCGGCGTGTGCGTACGAGGCCGCTGAATGCTGTCGTCAGCTCTCGGGGCCCTTGGCTGCTGCGGGCCGCCGCCATCCTTGCGCATGGTCAAACCGATGCGATTGCGCTTCACATCGACATCGACGACCCGCACCTTCACCACATCGCCGGCCTTGACCACTTCGTGCGCATCCTTGACGAACCGATCGGCCAGTTGCGAAAGGTGCACGAGGCCGTCCTGATGCACGCCGATATCGACAAAGGCACCAAAGGCCGCGACGTTTGTCACTGTTCCCTCCAGAAGCATTCCTGGCTTCAAATCCTTGATGTTGTCGATGCCATCGGCAAAGGATGCCGTCCTGAATTCAGGCCGCGGATCGCGGCCGGGCTTTTCCAGCTCGGCAATGATATCGCGCACCGTCGGTAACCCGAAACGTTCATCCACGAAGACGCGGGGATCGAGTGCCTTCAAAGCGCTATTGTCATTCATCAGCGAGCGCACATCGCGGCCGCAGGCGCTGACGATCTTCTTGGCAACACCATAAGCTTCCGGGTGAACGGCCGAAGCATCCAGTGGCTCGGTGCCGTCCGCAATGCGCAGGAACCCGGCGCATTGTTCAAAGGCCCGTGGTCCGAGCCGGGCAACCTTCAGCAGATCGCGCCGGGTCCTGAATGGCCCGACATCGTCGCGATAGGCGATGATCGCTTCGGCGAGCGAGCTGCCCAGACCCGAAATGCGGGCGAGCAGCGATGCCGATGCGGTGTTGAGATCGACACCGACGGCGTTCACTGCGTCTTCGACCACACCCTCCAGCGAGCGGGCGAGGCGGTACTGATCGACATCATGCTGGTACTGGCCAACGCCGATGGATTTTGGCTCGATCTTGACCAGTTCCGCCAATGGGTCCTGCAGGCGGCGGGCGATGGAAACTGCCCCGCGCAGCGAGACATCGAGCCCGGGAAATTCGGCTGCAGCAGTCGCCGATGCGGAATAGACCGAGGCTCCCGCTTCGCTCACGATGACTTTCAACGGTTTGGGCGATGGCAAGTCGGACAGCATGTCGGCGACGAGGCGTTCCGTCTCGCGGCTACCGGTGCCATTGCCGATGGCGATCAGCTCGATCTTGTGGTTGACGATGAGCTTTGCCAATTCCGCTTGTGCCCCGCGCACATCATTGCGCGGCGGGAAAGGATAGACCGTTGCCGTATCAAGCAGCTTGCCGGTGCCATCGATGACCGCAACTTTCACACCGGTGCGGATACCCGGATCGAGACCCATGGTCGCGCGCGAGCCGGCAGGCGCCGCCAGCAGCAGATCCTTCAGGTTGCGGGCAAAGACATGGATCGCCTCTTCCTCGGCGCGTTCGCGCAGGGCGGTCATGAGATCGATGGAGAGATTGAGCGACAGGCGGATACGCCATGTCCAGCGCACGACCTCCATCAGCCAGCTGTCGGCCGCACCACCCTTGGCCGGGATCGAATAGGCGTCAGCGATCATGCGCTCGACCGGTTTGATGGCGGCGGTGTCTTCCGCATCGACCTCGAGGTCGAGCGACAATACCTCCTCGTTGCGGCCGCGGAGCATGGCCAGCGCACGGTGGCTTGGTACGATTGCCCAGCGTTCGAAGTGATTGAAGTAATCTGAGAACTTTGCGCCGGCTTCCTCTTTTCCCGTCACAACCTTGGCGCGCAGGACGGCGCGATCCTTCATGTAGTTGCGCAGGCGGCCGACTAGATCGGCATTTTCCGAGAAGGCCTCGACGAGAATGTCCCGGGCGCCGTCAAGCGCAGCCTTCACATCGGGGACTTCGTCCGTGAGGAAGTTCGTTGCCAATTCGGAAGGAATGGTGCGCCGGTCGGAGAGAATTGTTTCTGCCAGCGGACCAAGACCGCGTTCGCGGGCAATTTCCGCTTTGGTCCGCCGCTTGGGCTTGAAGGGCAGGTAAATGTCCTCGAGCTCTGCCTTGGTGACGGCCCCGGCGATCTTGCCTTCCAGCTCGTCGGTGAGCTTACCCTGGCTGCGGATCGACTCGATGATCGTGTCGCGGCGCGCATCAAGTTCGCGCAGATAGATGAGGCGCTCGTCAAGCGTGCGGAGCTGCGTGTCATCCAGCCCGCCGGTCACTTCCTTGCGGTAGCGCGCAATGAAAGGCACGGTTGCGCCGCCATCGAGCAGTTCGATCGCCGCATTGGCCTGTTCTGGTCGCGCATTGATTTCGCCAGCGATGAGGCGTGCGATGCGGGCAGTTTTTGTAACGGTCACTGGCATTTCCATAAATCACAATCGGGCGGCCAACATAGTGGCGCCCGACCATGATCGCAATCGCCCGGGAGCGATGACTCAGTTCTTTTTCAACAGCGATTTGGCTTCCTTGATGCCGAGCGCTTGCGGCCGTGTGCAAGTTGTCTTGATGTCGATAAACTTCTTTTCCTCGCCGGAGCGCAGGATGGAGACCATGACATCGACGCCGTGCAATGCCCGCTCGAGCGAGCAGCGGATGTCGCGTCCCTGCAGGATGGCGGCCGCCATGTCGGCAAGACCGGCCGTGCGGTAGTTGGCCATCATGCCGGCCGAGTGTTTCTGGTTGGGCGTGCCAAACGGATGTGCCCAGGCTTTCACCGGCCTGGCCTTCTTGCCCGGCTTTGCCAGTTTGACCTCGCCGCCGAAGAAATTCGGATCGGGAAGAAACAGTGAACCGTCCGTGCCGTACAGCTCCATATTGGGATGATGATGGGCCCAGACGTCCCAGCTTGCCGACAGGGTGACCGAAGCACCGCTTTCGAATTCAAGCAGCGCCTGAATGGTTGTCGGTGTTGTCACCTTGATGATTTCGCCCTTGCGCGGTTCGCTGGAGATAGTGCGGGTCGGTTTGGCCATGGATGTCAGCGCTGCCACCCGCCTGATGGGGCCGATGAGGTTGATCAGATTGGCAATGTAGTACGGACCAAGATCGAGGATGGGCCCGCCGCCCGGGCGGAAAAAGAAATCCGGGTTGGGATGCCAGTGCTCCATGCCATGGCTCATCACATGCGCCGTGCCGGAGGTGATCGTGCCAACCTGACCGTCATCGACCAGCTTGCGCGCCAGCTGGTGGGCGCCGCCGAGATAGGTGTCGGGTGCGCACCCCGCTTTCAAGGCTTTCTTCGCTGCGAGTTTCTGCAATTCCAGACCGTCCTTCAGCGACAGTGTCAGCGGCTTTTCCGAATAAAGATGCTTGCCGGCGGACAGGATTTGCTTCGACACATCGAAATGCGCGTCCGGCACGGTCAGGTTGACGACCAGATCGATGTCTTCGCTCGACAAAAGGCCATCGATGCTGCGCGCTTCAATGCCATATTCGGATGCACGCCCAGTTGCCGCTGCCTTGTTGATGTCGGCAACGGCACGGATTTCAATTCCCCTGAACAGCGGGGCAAGTCTTAGATACGTCGTGGAGATATTGCCGGCACCGACGATGCCGACCCCAAGTGTTTTAGCCATGTCAGTGTCTTTCTTCACAATGTCTTGACGGTGGCGATGGAACGGCGGGCGAACCGTTCATCATCCGACGGATTGTCGTGTTCCATGATGAAATAGCGGGCCGGTGTATCTTTCAGGACCGTCATCAGGGCTTTCCAGTCGACGCTTCCATAGCCGACATCGGCCCAGCCGTCCTCATTGGTGTTTTGACCGGGAGAAGCGATGTCCTTGACGTGCACCGCGCTGATGCGTGACCCGTAATTCTCGATCCATTCGAATGGATCGCCGCCGCCGCGAATGATCCAGGCGATGTCCGCTTCCCAGGATATGCTCGGGGCGGCATCGAAGATCAGCTTTTGCGGGATCGAACCATCAGCAAGTGCCTTGAACTCAAAGTCGTGATTGTGCCAGCCGAAAATATATCCGGCCTTGCTGTAAGTGGCGTGTGCCGCTTCCAGCCGCTCACCGAACGCCGACCAGCCGGCGGCATCAGAGGGACGAAGATCGACCGCCAGGTGTGGGCAGTATATCGCCTTCATGCCGAGTGTCTGTGCGAGATCGAGAACTTTCTGTTGGTCATTTTCCAGAAGGTCGATGCTGAAATGACCTGTCGGCATGGTCAGACCATTGGCATCGAGCGCACTTCTTGTTGCTTTCGCGTCGGCATAAACACCGCCATAACCCTCAACCTGCCTGTAACCGTTGCGCTGCAACATTTCGAGCGTCTGGTGAAGCGGCGGGAAGTTGCGGGAGCTGTAGAGCTGGTAGGAAAGGTCGGTCACTTTATTTCTCCGTGATGCTTGGGAAATTTAGATGCGGTTTTCGGTCGCGACGTCGAAAAGCGAGGCCATCGCGGGATTGAAGATCAGGAACACTTTTTCGCCTGGCTGGTAGCGCCTGCCGGAATCGACCCGAACCGAGATGGCCTTTCCGGCGACTTTCAGCCAGACCAGACTGTCCGCACCCATGGGTTCATCCAGATCGACCACGGCCTCGCACGAGCGGCCGGCGGGGCCAGGCACATCACTGATGGTGATGTGTTCTGGACGGAAGCCCAAGATGACGCAATGGCCAGGCGCCAGGGATTGCTGGGTCTCGTAGCCAGCCAGCGATATGGTCAGATCGCCGGCCCTGAAGACCGGTGAGCCGTTCGTCCCGGTGATCTCGCCTTTGATGAAGTTCATCGCCGGGGAGCCGATGAAGCTGGCGACGAAAAGATTGCGCGGCCTGTTATAGATCGTCAGCGGCTCGTCGAGCTGCTGGATCAGCCCGCCCTTCATCACCGCGATTCGATCGGCAAGCGTGAGGGCCTCGATCTGGTCGTGCGTTACATAGATCATGGTATTGGCCAGCTGCTGGTGCAACCGCTTGATCTCCACCCGCAGTTCCGAGCGCAGCTTGGCGTCGAGATTGGACAACGGTTCGTCGAACAGGAAGACGTCGACGTCGCGGACCAGTGCGCGGCCGATGGCGACGCGCTGTCGCTGGCCGCCGGAAAGCTGGCCCGGCCTGCGGTCCAGCAGCGGCTCGATCTGCAAGATGTTGGCCGCGCGCTCGATGCGCCGCGCGATCTCGTCTCGCGGCACGCCGGCATTCTTAAGCCCGAAGGTCAGGTTGCCGCGCACGCTCATTTGCGGATAGAGCGCATAGGACTGAAACACCATGCCGATGCCGCGGTCCTTTGGCTCCTCCCAGGTGACGTTCTTGCCCTTGATGAAGATCTGCCCATCCGTAATATCGAGCAGGCCCGCAATGCAGTTCAGCAAGGTCGACTTGCCGCAACCCGACGGCCCGAGCAACACCAGGAACTCACCATCGCCGACGTCGAGATTGAGGTCCTTCAGCACCGACACGGCACCGAATTCGAGGCTGAGATCCTTGATCGATACACTTGTCATCGTCAGCCTTTCACCGCGCCGGCGGCGATGCCGCGCACGAACAGCCGCCCGGAGACGAAGTAGACGATTAGCGGCACCAGGCCGGTGAGGATGGTTGCGGCCATGTTGACGTTGTACTCCTTCACGCCCTGCACTGAATTGACGATGTTGTTAAGCTGTACGGTCATTGGATAGGTGTCGGGCCGCGTGTAGACGACGCCGAACAGGAAGTCGTTCCAGATGCCTGTCGTCTGGAGGATGATCGCCACGACGAAGATCGGCAGAGACATGGGCAGCATGATCTTGAGGTAGATTGCCCAGAACCCGGCGCCATCCACGCGTGCGGCCTTGAACAATTCCTCAGGCACCGCGGCGAAATAATTGCGAAAGAGCAGCGTCATGATCGGCATGCCGAAGATCGCATGCACCAGCACCAGCCCTGACAAAGAGCCATAAATGCCGATTTCGCGCAACAGGATGACGATCGGATAGATCATTACCTGATAGGGAATGAAGGCGCCCACGATGAGGACCGTGAAGAAGATATCGGCCCCCTTGAAACGCCAATTGGCGAGCGCATAGCCATTCACCGAAGCGATCGCGATCGACAGGATTACCGAGGGAACAGTGATACGCACCGAGTTCCAGAAACCGCGCGACAGCCCATCGCAATTCAGGCCCGTGCAGGCGCTCGACCACGCCTTCACCCATGGTTCGAACGTAATCTCCATCGGGGGCGAGAAAATGTTGCCAAGCCTGACCTCGGGCATGCCCTTCAGCGAGGTCACGACCATCACATAGAGCGGTATGAGATAGTACACGGCAACCAGAATCAGCGTGCCGTAGATGAAGATGTTGCGCCGGCTGAATGCATGGCGCGGGCGCGCGCCACGCGGCTCAATCGCGGTCTGCGGGCCGGATATTTCGGCAACGTCAGCCATGCCGGCGCCTCCCGAATTCGAGATAGGCCCAGGGCACCACGACGACGGCGACCGACAGCAGCATCATCGTCGAGGCGGCGAACCCCTGGCCGAGGTTCTGCGCGTGGAACATATAGTCGTAGACATATTTCGCCGGAACTTCCGACGCGATGCCCGGGCCGCCGCCGGTCTGCGCCACCACGAGGTCATAGACCCGCACGATGCCCGAGGCGATGATGACCAGCGTGGTGATGAATACGGGCCGCATCATCGGGATAACGATGAAGAGATAGGTCTTCCATGTAGGAATCCCGTCGACGCGCGATGCTTTCCAGATGTCTTCGTCGATCCCGCGCAGGCCGGCAAGCATCAGGCACATGATCAGCCCCGTGCCTTGCCACAGTGCCGCGATGAGGATGCCAAAGATGACGATATCGGCATCGTAGAGCGGGTTGAATTCGAAGTTCGTCCAGCCCAGGCTGCGAACCACCGATTGAACGCCGAAATCGGGGTTGAGAATCCACTGCCAGACCAATCCAGTGACCACGAAGGACAGCGCGAAAGGGTAGAGGAAGATCGTGCGGAACGTGTCCTCGAAGCGGATTTTCTGATCGAGAAGCGCGGCCAGCAGGAACCCTATGACGAACTGGAAAATCAGCGACAGTGCGCCATAGATGAAGAGGTTTTCGACCGCGACGTTCCAGCGGGGTGCCGCCCACAGCCGCTCGTACTGCTCGGCGCCGACGAAGCTGAAGCGCGGCAGCAGCTTGGAACTGGTGAAGGAATAAAGCACCGTCCAGAGGCTGCCCCCGGCAAATACGAAGGTCGCCGTGAGCATCATCGGCACAGCGGCAATCTTCGCGTTGAGGTTGCGCAAGAGACGGATGGGACGCTTTTGCTGGGGCATTTGGAACCGGTCGCTGGTGCTGCAAGGTGAGGGAAGGCGAACCGGCCCCGCAGGGCCGGCCAAAAATCGCCTTCGTTCAGTCGGCCGTGGCGACGATCTTGGCGAAGCGCTCTTGCGCGTCCTCGGTCGTCATTGCGGTGGCGAAGAATTCGGAGAACAGGTCCTCGAACTGTTTCTGCGTGTCCTGCGACACCAGCTGATCGGTCCAGGAGACGATGTCGCCTTTGCCGAGGATATCGATCCCCTTCTTCATGCAGTCGTTGGCCGCATTGAGATCGACGTCGCCACGCACCGGCACCGAGCCCTTCTTCAGGTTGAACGCCACTTGCGTCTTGGGATCGAGCAAGGTCGAGGCCAGCACTTCCTGTGCTTTCGCCTTCGCCTCGTCCTTCTGCAGCGGGAAGTAAAAGGCGTCGCCGCCTGTCGCAAGCGTCGGGTTTATGCCGAGGCCGGGCAGGCAGGTATAGTCAGTGCCGGCAACCTTGCCAGCAAGCTGGAACTCACCCTGCGCCCAATCGCCCATGATCTGGCCGCCGGCCTTGCCATTGATGACCATGGCGGTCGCCTGGTTCCACTCCTGCACATTGGCGCTCTTTGACAGGCGACGCGCGTCGTCGGCGGCCTTGAACACCTTGGCGACCTCCGGTCCTGCCGCGACCGTATCATCCTTGTCGCCATAGACTTTCTGAAAGAGGTCCTTGCCTCCGATCGCGAGCATCAGCACGGCAAATGTGTTATTGACCTGCCAGGCTTGCCCGCCCTGGGCGAAGGGCACAATGCCGGCCTTCTCAAGCGCCGGCGCGGCTGCAACGAATTCATCCCAGTTCTTGGGGATCGGTACGCCAGCCGTCTCGAACGCCTTGTTGGAAAGCCACAGCCACTGCCAGGAATGAATGTTGACCGGTACGCAATAGATCTTTCCGTCGAGCGTGCAGCTGTCGAGCAGGCTTTTCGGCCGTATGACCTCCGTCCACTTCTCCTTGGTGGCAAGGTCGGTCAGGTCGCGCATCAGTCCTGCCTGGACCAGTTCCTCGGCCTGACGGCCGTGATTGAATTGCGTGGCGCCCATGGGATCGCCGCCGGTGATGCGGCTGATCATGATGGGTCGCGCCGTGCTGCCTGAACCGGCAATGGCGCCATCGACCCAATGATTGCCGGTCGCGTCGAAGGCCTTGGCGAACTCGGCGACCGCTGCCGCCTCACCGCCCGAGGTCCACCAATGCGTAACTTCAAGTTCGGTTGCCGGGGCGGGGCCGGCAGTGGCGAGAAAAGTGGACGTGGCCAACACGGCAAGAGCTGAACAGTAACGCATCGTATCCTCCCAAATCTGAAACGTTACAGGTAGGCTAGTGCAAACGTCACGCGGATGCAATTGCCCGACGTGAAATTTTTACGCATTACGGGCCCCGATGCGTTCGTAACCAGTGATAGTCTTGGTTTTTCAGTAGATTAGCCCGCATTCTAGTTTGATTTTTATTGATGGAAGGATCAGTTTCAAGGCCCTGCCCGTTCCCCATGGTTGCATGTGGCGCGGTTTTGCAGGGAAAAGTTCTGTACATTTCGTTCAAATTTTGAAACGATACAAAGTGGCATTTTGCTTCGAGTGACTTTGGACGACCGGTTGATTATGAAGAACAAGACAGGCAATCAGATACTGCGGGACGCTGCCATTGCGCCTGCCGAGGCCGAGCGGCCGACATTGAAGACGATTGCCTTTATGGCCGGTCTTGGTGTCACCACCGTTTCCCGCGCGCTAAAAGATGCGCCGGAGATCGGGCAGGCGACCAAGAATCGCGTTCAGCTCATCGCCAAACAGATTGGCTACCGGCCCAATCGCGCGGGCGTGCGCCTGCGCACCGGCAAGACCAATGTCATCAGCCTGGTCCTGAATGCACAATCCTCGATCATGGGCCTGACGTCCAACATGGTTTATGGCATTTCCGAAGTGCTGTCGCAGACACCCTACCATCTGACGGTCACGCCCTATTCGCTGGAAAACGATCCGATGCAGCCGATCCGCTACATCGTCGAAACCGGCTCGGCGGACGGAATCATCATGTCACGCACCGAACCCGATGATCCGCGCGTTCGTTATCTCACCGAACATGGAATTCCATTTGCAACGCACGGCCGCACCGAAATGGGCATCGAGCATCCGTACCATGACTTCGATAACGAGGCCTTTGCCTATCTCTCCGTAAAGAGCCTGCTGGCAAAAGGACGGCGCAAGATCGCCATGCTTGCCGGACCTTCGCCTGCCGTCACCTACTACCGCCATCTTGATCGCGGTTTTTCGCGCGCCATTGAGGAGGGGAGCGCCGCGGCCGTCGCGTTTTCCGGCGTCGATGTCGATACGTCGCTTGGCCGCATTCGCGACCGGATGGAGGAGATCATGTCCGGATCGAACCGTCCTGATGGCATTGTGTGTTGCAGCGGCGGTGCGGCTATCGCTCTTGTCGCCGGAATCGAGGCGGCTGGATTGAAGATCGGCGAGGATGTCGATCTTGTCTCCAAGCAATCGACCGACGTTTTGCAGTGGTTTCGTCCGCAAATCATCGTGTTCAACGAAGATGTCCGCCATGCCGGGCGTGAATTGGCGCGCGCCGTGCTGCGGCGCATTGCCGGTGTCGATGCGCGGGAATTGCAAAGCTTAAGCTATCCAGACGAGCATGAACTGCGCTGAGGCAGGCCTCAGGCTTCTTCCAGACAAAGCTCGAATGTGATGCAGACGGGGTTTTCACCGCGCAGGAGGGAGCCGTGGGTGATGTTGCCCTTGGTATCGACCATGGCAATTTCCAGGTGCGTCCCGGCCGCGTGAGCAGCTACGAATCCTTGGGTTACAAAAACCTCGGTGGCGATATCGTCCACGGTCGAACCATCGGCATACCGTGCGCCGATGAGACTGCCGACACCGCCGCGCAACGTCGCTCCGGCAAAGCCATGCTTGCGGCAGATCGCTTCCACGGTCTCGATGATATCCTCATTCGGGCCGACCCGGGCGATCACAGTGCGCGTTCCCGTCGTTGCGGCAAGCGGCGCCGCCGGCAGCGGATGGAACAGTGTAAACGCCGTTTCTTCATCTGGTTCCGATACCATCCGCACTTCCTCGACGCCCCAGGCAGTGGCGCGAATGGGCCGGCTGATAATTGTCTCATGCGCAAGAATATGGCCGGCGCAGCGCTTGCCGTCCTGTTGGACCCATAATGCATGACAATGGATAAAGGGCGCCCGGTCGCGCTCGCCAAAAGTAGCATTGCCATTCAGAAGCCTCGTTTCGCCAGCTGGCGAAAATGTCTCGCTGTACCAGGCAGCATGATAACCGTCGCTCGACAACGCAGGCATGAGGTAGTGGAACGGGGCGAACGCGCCACCTTCAAGGACGAGGGCAGCTGCCTTGAGATTCGTTTTGCTCAACTGACGAGCAATGGCCGCGTTAAGGCTCAGGCCAGGTCCCAGGATAAATTCGAACGTGCGTCCGACACCTTCAAGGCTCTCAAAACGCTCGGCAGCGATCGTTCCAGGTTGTTGCAAGCGCCGTTCAGGCACGGGCGACCGCCCTGGCATGCTGATCGCGTCGGTTCACAGACACGGCAGTGTTGATGTCGGCAATATGGTCCATACGATAGAATGCGATCCTCGATCCGGTTCAAAGAAACCTAAACGAATGGCGCCTGCTTGCAATCAATTTCGCCGCATAGTTCTATAGGATGGTAGAACGATCCATAATGTGGATCGACAACGAGCGCGGAACATGGAGCAAAAAGTTTCAACAACAGGTATGAGCGGGTCCCAGAGCGTCGACAGGGCGCTTGGCCTGTTGAGTCTTGTCAGTTATTTCGGCGATCAGGGTGGTGCACTCGGCGATATCGTGGAACAGAGTGGTCTCAATAAGCCGACGACGCGGCGTTTGCTGCTCGCGCTCATTCGGTCCGGATTGCTGGAACAGGATCCTTTGACCCGGCGCTATTATCTCGGGCAGGAAGCCTATGTGCTCGGCACGCTTGCGACACGCCGATATGGCCTTTTGCAGATATCGCGCGACAGTCTCAGTGTGCTTTCGGCCAAGACACAGGACACCAGTTTTCTGTCGATTCAGCGCGATAATTATGCAGTGTGCCTTCACCGGGAGGAGGGCACTTACCCGATTCGCACCCACGCGCTCCAGGCGGGCTATCGTCATCCATTGGGGGTTGGCGCCGGGTCACTTGCCATTTTGGCGGCCATGGACGACGATGAAATTGAAGCCATCCTTGCCATGAATGAATCAGAACTCCTGGCCGAATTTCCGCACCTTTCACCACCGCAGATAAGAGCCGATATCGCGGCCGCGCGCGCGCAAGGTTTTGCTCTCAACCCGGGGCGTATCCTTGCCAATTCCTGGGGCATTGGCCTTGCCATTCGTTTTCCCGATGCGCGGCCCGCTGGGGCTCTGAGTATTGCTGCCATTGATAGCCGGATGCAGCCCGCACGCCAGGTCGAACTAGCCGCTTTGATGAAAATTGAGGCAAAGAAAATCGAGGCGCGGCTTGCACATCTCCAGCCACTGCATGATCGGCCAAAACGACCGGTCAATCGCGGTGGTAGACCCGAACAGAGCCCGTTGGCATAGGTGAAGATATGACGAACAGGAAAGGATTGGTCATCGAACCGATGTCGAAAAGGGTCATGAATCTCTCCGGTTTTCTCGATCAATCGGCGCGCCGCTTTCCCAACGAGATCGCCCTGGTGTGGGGCGAAAAATCATGGTCGTGGTCACACCTGCAGCGCCGGGTCAGTGCGATGGCTGCAGCGTTGCAAAAGCAATTTGGCATCGTCATGGGTGACCGGATTGTCGTGCAGTCGCAAAATTGCAACCAGATGTTTGAATCGATGTTCGCCTGCTTCAAGCTGGGTGCTGTCTGGGTTCCGGCCAACTTCCGTCAAACTCCCGGTGAAGTTGCCTACCTTGTAAAGACGAGTGGTGCGAAAGGCATGATCTGCGGTCATTTGTTTCCTGACCATGCGGCAGCGTCCCGAGAGGCTTGTCCGGAACTGGAATTCATTATTGCAATCGGCAAAGCTGAATTTGGTGAAGACTACGACGACATCATCGATCGCTTCGTTGGCGAAACAGTCCCGGTTGCCGCTGTTGAACATGACGATCCCTGCTGGTTCTTTTTCACCTCCGGCACAACCGGACGGCCAAAGGCGGCTGTCCTCACTCATGGCCAGATGGGTTTCGTGGTCACCAACCATCTGTGCGATCTGATGCCCGACACAACGCACAAGGATGCCTCGCTTGTCGTGGCTCCGTTGTCGCATGGTGCGGGCATTCACCAGCTGACGCAGGTAGCAAGGGGCGCGAAAACCATCCTGCTGCCGACGGAAAAGCTCGATGTCGGGGAGGCCTGGCGTCTCATTGAACAATGGCGGGTGAGCAACATGTTCACCGTCCCGACAATCTTGAAAATGCTCACAGAGCATCCGGCCGTTCATTTGCGGGATCACTCATCGCTGCGCTATGTCGTCTATGCTGGCGCGCCCATGTACAGGGCCGATCAGATTCACGCCCTCAAAACGCTGGGATCCGTCATTGTGCAATATTTCGGCCTGGGCGAGGTAACCGGCAATATCACCGTGCTGCCGCCCGCAGAACATCACCTCGAGGATAAGGACGATGCACATCCGGGCACCTGCGGGTACGTGCGCACTGGCATGCAAATCTCTATTCAGGATGATGCTGGCAATGAAGTACCGGCAGGCACGACGGGCGAGATTTGCGTCATCGGCCCGGCGGTCTTTGCCGGGTACTACAACAATCCCGAGGCGAACGCCAAAGCTTTCCGTTATGGCTGGTTCCGCACGGGCGATCTTGGTCATATGGATGAGGCGGGGTTTGTCTTCATCACCGGACGGGCGTCAGACATGTATATTTCCGGGGGCTCCAACGTCTATCCGCGCGAAATCGAGGAAAAATTGCTAACGCATCCGGATATCAATGAGGTTGCAGTGCTTGGAATCCCCGACCCGGTATGGGGAGAAGTCGGGCTTGCGGTCTGCGTCGCCCGTGCCGATAGATCCCCGGATGGAAAGGAGATCATCGCCTGGCTCGATGGCAAGCTGGCCCGTTACAAACTGCCCAAGCGTGTTGTCTTTTGGCCCGAAATGCCGAAATCCGCCTATGGCAAGATTGCCAAGAAACTAATTCGCGAAGAGTTGATCAAGCGCAATGAGCTGGACGAACCCGATAGCAATTCAGGTGCTCATTGATTTGCTGCGAGCATCGAGCGGACGGCGATGACGATAACCAGTCCCTTGACGGTCAATCGGTCGAAATAGGGAATGGCAAGCATATTCATACCGTTGTTGATGCCAAAATTCGAAAACACTGTTGATCTACTTCACCACTTGAACTGCGCTTTTTTGTCCCGTCACAACGTTCATGACGATCCTGCTCGTAACAGTGCTGTCTGTCGACGCCGCCTTCATTCGAGCTTCAAACTCCAATCGAATCCGTTCGAGTGTTTTCGCAGGAAGCTGAGCCAGTTTGTGCCATGCGGGATGGGCAACGGATTTGTCCCAAACAGCCAATGCGTCATCCAGGTTCATAACATGCTCCTGCATGAGTTCCTGACTGACTTCGAGCATTTCGAATCCGGATGCTTCGAGAAGTTTGCGGCATTTGTCGGTGGTGTTGGCCAGCGTCGCATAGGGCAGCTCGATGCCGTGGCCGGCGGCAGTTTCCGCGATGACGGTGTTTATGCCGAACGGCTCACCAGGCGCGTCGAAACTGACGATGCCACCAGGTTTCAGCCAACGGTTCCAGGTTTTCAAAGCTTTCTGCGGCTTCGACATGAGTATGAAGGCAGACGAGCATAGAATTCTGTCAAATGCCCCGTCTTCGAGTTCAATTGACTCGGCATCACCCTGTATGAACTGGATATTTGTCAGGCTCTCCATGCCGGCCTTGAAATGCGCCTGTGTCAGCATTTCCGAGGAAAGGTCGATCGCCACGACGGACCCTTCGTTGCCGATCAATTTGGCTGCATGCAGCGCAAGCCGCCCCGTTCCGGTTCCGACATCCAGCACCGAGAGCCCGGGCTCGAGCCTCGCATGTTTGATGATAACAAATGCGAGTTTGGGATGAATGGCATCCTGGTCGTAAGTCTCGCTGCGGCGATCAAAATAATCGGCCGTCAGACCCTTCAGATTGGGGTTGTACTCCGTGTCCTCATGCATGGGGCAAACCCCATATTCGCCCAGACAGGAGCACAAAAATCACATTGCCCATTGTTTCGCCGCAGCGCATGGGAACAATCGATTTCAGCCGAGCGTACGACGCATCTGACAAGAGTCGGGTTGCCTTTCTCCGCCCCATCATAGCGGACTTTGGTAAACGGACTGTACACTTAACTCCGGGGAAGGGTCTGCGTTCCAAGGTTTGCCTAGAGAGCCGATCAGTCGGGAAGTAAGGTTCGTCCGGCCGCACCTTGCGCGTCTGCAATATCGTTTTGGACGCATGTCGCATCTCGCACCGGTTCGCCGGGTCGGCTCAAGCTCGAATTTCCGGCTGGTTCGCGCTTGCATCCCATCCAGTTTCAAGGCTAGGAACAGCGAACTAGAAATAAAGCCTTTTCGGGTGCCAAACTTGTCAATCGCCACCAGGCTCATTGTTGCGTCCTATGTAATATCGTTCATCGCGCTGGTCGCTGTTCTTGAACTCGGCTTGCTTTCGGCACTGCTCGCTGGCCTCCTCGTCTATAATGTCGTGCATCTAGCCGCCCCGGTTCTCGGCAGACTTGGTGTCGACGGCAATCTCGCCAAGACGGTTGCGCTGGCATTGCTGGCGCTGGTTTTCATCCTTTTGATCGTAACAGCAGTGGTAAGTGGATTGGCCCTGCTGACCGACGGATCGGAAGGTATCGCGTCACTTTTCAAAAAGATGGCGGAGATCATCGATACGGCTCAGGTTCATTTGCCCGGCTGGGCGCGTGATTATTTTCCCTCCAATCTAGAGGAACTGGAGTCGTTCGCAGCGAAGTGGCTCCGGGAACATGCCGGCCAACTCCAGTTGGTTGGTCGAGACATCGGTGTTCTGCTGGTTCGTATTATCGTTGGCATGGTGATCGGCGGAATGATCGCACTGAGTTCCGTTTCGCCTTCCCGTAAACCTGGCCCTCTGGCGGTGGCGCTTACAGAGCGTATAGACCGCTTCAGCGATGCATTTCGCAACATCGTTTTCTCGCAGCTTCGCATTTCGGCGCTAAACACGCTCTTCACAGCGATCTATCTTGTTGTCATACTGCCATTCTTCGGCGTTGAACTTCCACTTGTCAAAACCCTGATAGCCGTGACGTTCGTTGCTGGTCTTCTTCCCGTTATCGGCAACCTGATTTCCAATACAATCATCGTTGTGGTTGCCCTCAATGTTTCCCTGACCGCCGCCTTGAGTTCACTGGCCTTCCTTATTGTCATTCATAAGCTTGAGTATTTCATGAATGCAAAAATTATCGGCTCGCGGATCAAGTCGGGAGCATGGGAACTGTTGTTGGCCATGATCGTATTGGAGGCGTGGTATGGTCTCTCCGGCCTCGTCGCTGCACCAATCTACTATGCCTATCTGAAGGATGAGTTGAAGCTACAAAAGCTGATCTAGTGACACGAATGGCAATGGCTGACGAAGCAGGGGGTTGCGTCAAACGCCAAACGGGCATGCCGACCTCAAAAGCGCCACTTGAGTCCAAGTTTGTCTATGCGTTGCATAGAAATATCTTTCATTTTCACGATCATCGCATTCATTTCATCGCTAGAAATGGGGGCCGGCAACAGCTGCAAGTCTAAAGATGTGCGCAGCTGTCTTAGCATCTGCGCGACCTCGCTTTCGACCGCGGCGGTTGTCATCGCCGCCTTCGTGAAATCTGCCAGTTTCAGCCTGTTGTCTTCACCGTTCAGCTTCAGTGCCATCCGGTCGTGCTCGAGGTTAGGAAATCGCTAAAGTCGGACTAACGTCCCTGGTCGCGATCGCACGAGAAGGCTTTATGAAGACATAGATCCCATACGGAGGGGCATGGAGTTCAAGAGGGATGTCTTTTTGCTTGCATCCAACGAAGCGGGAGCTGTCAGTGCCCTGGAAAAACCACTCGCAGGGCAAGACCATCGGTGTCCAGACGGCCTCGACAGGCGCGACCTTCGTTGAAAAATATCTGAAGGATGTCGTTCAGGTCCGTGCGTGCAAGTCCACGGAGCAGCATGATCTTGATTTGGCCGCTGGCCGCGTCGATCTCGTCATGGCGTCAATGGCTTACCTCACGCCATCGGCCGCCAAGCCAAGCAATGAGGAGATGACAGTAACCGGTCCGCGCTCGGAACTGAAAGCGATGTTCGACAAAGGCAATCGATGCTGCCACGGCCGACGGGCGATAAAAACATTATCGCAGAAGTGGTTCGGCTTCGACGTTACACCGCTCTGATTGATTGAAGCCGGGCAACAAAGCAAATGTGTTTGAGCCGGCTGTCCATGATCGTTATTAAAGAAGCGCGCCTTGCTGGAACTGCCTCAGATCGGTCACGTTGCCGGACGCCTGAATTCGGGTTTTCGATGAATGGACAAGCGCAATATGGCCAACCGTGCGCCAGCGCCGAAACAACGCTCATTCAAGCCCACCTGGAATGGCCGCCACACGACTAGATTGCGTGGACTATAAAGGTCTTGACGCGACTCGGTTCTTTCCCCACGTTGGTTACGGTTTCGAGGGGTATCGACGTGAAATAAGCGTTACACGGGTTTCGCGGTGTTAGTACCGTGATGCGGCGTTAAATTGTTGTCCAGCGTTACCCCTTTGGTTTTTCTATCGAATCGGCGCATGGTTGCTGCGCCGGTGAGGTTCGACTTAACAGGTGCACAGGATCAACAGGCAGTGATGAATACGCTACAGCCGAATCAACAGGAACGCGTGCGATTGCCGGGCGCGCCATCCCTGTCTGTTGCCATATCGGCCGACCGGGCAATTGCTGCCGATGCGGAGATGCTGTCGGCGCAATTGCGAGCCATGCGCAATCGCCTGTTCCCGCCAACGGCGCAGAAGGCCTTGCGCAAATTCACCAGCGGCGAGGCTGCAAAGTTGATCGGTGTCTCTGACGGCTACTTGCGCCAGTTGTCCATTGCCGGCGAGGGACCGCAGCCGGAAACCGGCAGTGGTGGTCGCAGGCTCTATGCGTTGGCTGAGATCAATGCGCTGCGCCGCCACTTGGCGGAAGCCGGCGGTGCCAAGGCAAAGACCTATCTGCCGCATCGCGATCCTTCGGCCAACGAACATATGCAGGTCATCGCGGTTACAAATTTTAAGGGCGGGTCAGGAAAGACGACGACCAGCGCTCATCTTGCTCAGCACCTGGCCATGGCGGGCTTGCGGGTTCTTGCCGTCGATCTCGACCCCCAGGCGTCGATGTCAGCGCTGTTTGGCTATCAGCCGGAGCTGGACCTCACCGGTAATGACACGCTTTATGGGGCGATCCGTTATGATGGCGAGCGTCGCCCTTTGCGTGACATTATCTGCAAGACCTATTTCGATGGCCTTGACCTCATTCCGGGCAATCTGGAGCTACAGGAATTTGAACATACCACTCCACAAATGTTGGCCGACCGCCAGCATGGCGCGCAGCAAAGTGTTGAACAGCAATTGTTCTTCGCACGTGTCCAGGCTGCCCTGGACACGGTGGCTGGCGACTATGATGTCGTTGTTATCGATTGTCCGCCACAACTCGGGTTCCTGACGCTTTCAGCGCTTTGCGCGGCAACGTCGGTTCTGGTGACAGTTCATCCGCAAATGCTCGACGTGGCGTCCATGAGCCAGTTCCTGTTCATGACCGCGGATCTTCTCACCGTCGTACGCGAGGCGGGCGGTGAACTCAATTTCGACTTCATGCGCTATCTTATCACCCGTTTCGAACCAAATGACGCCCCGCAGCAACAGATCGCCGGCTTCCTGCGATCCCTGTTTGGTGACCGTGTGCTGACGTCGTCGGTGGTGAAATCGACTGCTTTTTCTGACGCGGGCCTGACCAAGCAGACACTTTACGAAGTATCCCGTGATAGTTTTACCCGCGCGACCTATGACCGTGCGATTGAATCGCTGACATCAGTCAATTCTGAAATTCAAGGGCTTATCTTCAAGGCTTGGAACAGGCCGGGGTGAGGGAGCGAGGATGGCAGACAAGAACCGCAGGGATCAGCTCAGGGCACTGTTTGAAACAGTCGAGACATCATCGCCCACTTTCACGCAAAGACAAGCCGACAGCGCTGCACCCATTGAACGCAATTCTTCCCTTGAAACGCCGAAGCCAAGGTCGGCTTCGGGCGCGGTCAAGGCTATGGGCCTGTCACTTGGTGGTATTTCGCAGGAAATCGAGGATGCACGCCGGTTGAAGGAAAGTTTCGAAGGCACGGAGCGTGTGGTCGATATCGATCCGCGATTGGTGGAAAGCTCGTTCATCGAGGACCGGCTCAGCCATGAAACCGGACTTGATGAAGGTTTTGAGAAACTGGTCGAGAGCATCAGGCTGAACGGCCAGCAGGTGCCTATCCTGGTTCGGCCGCATCCACAAAAGCAAGGGTTTTATCAAAGCGCTTATGGCCATCGCCGCCTGCGGGCCGCTGCCCGGGTTGCTAAGCCGGTGCAGGCTATTGTCCGCGACCTGACCGACGTGCAACTGGTTCTGGCGCAGGGTAAGGAAAACACCGAGCGGCGCGATCTTTCATTCATCGAGCGCGCGTTCTTTGCCCGCAATCTCGTCGAGCGCGGCTTTGAACGAGGGCTGGTGCAGGACGCACTTTGCCTCGACAAAGCAGAGATGACACGGTTTTTACAAGTGGCCGCGGCCGTTCCGGCATCGATTGTGCGCGCCATCGGCCCGGCTCCGAAAATCGGGCGGCCGCGATGGGTCCGATTTGCCGAGATGCTCAAATCCGACAATGCGCACCAAGCAGCGCTGGAGGAGATTGCCCTTGATGGTTTCAAGGCGGCCGACAGCAATTCGCGCTTCAATAGGATTTTCGAACGGCTGCTAAAACAGGCGGCACCCGCGGCGGCGCGGGAAGTGAAGGGTATCATCCAGGACAGCACGGGCGTCAAAGTGAGCGCTCTCGCGCAATTGCATTTGGACAAAGGAAGACATGTTCTCGCCTTTGCTGAGCATGCGCCGAACGGTTTTGCCGAATATGTCGCATCGGAACTCGAGACGCTTTTGGATCGCTTTGAAAGCCGGCGGCGAAGTTGAGTCGCTTTTCCGTTTTAAAACGGGAAGAGACAAGGACTCCTTCGGGAAAAAAGGCTGCAGAACATCAGCGCTCTTCATGCCCTTTTCAATGAAGCAGTTCAAAGGCCCAAGCACGTCAATCCCTTTTTCCGAATCGCCAGTTTGGTCAACGCGCTGGCCGATCGTCGCGCAGATGGCGATTGCGCAACTTGCAAAGGGGGCCCGTGCCGTTTGGTTGGCAAAGCTGGCCGTCTCCCGCCCCTGGCAGGGGCTGCTTTGGCCCCTTTTCGAAGCAAGCGGCGCACTTTGTGCCAAGGTCGAGGCAACAATATCTGACTGTTAACTGTCTAATCGACACGGCCGCGCGCGGCAACGCGTGCACTCTCAATGATTTCGTCACCGGAAATGAGGATGACTTCATCAAAGAGGTTTGAGACCACACAGCAATGGTTGGGAATGACGCGAAGGCGATCGCCGACCTTTGGCTTGGAGGCGCACGCACCAAGGTCAATCACCCCATGTTCTTCACTGAGCGAGGTAATCACCGCATCCGGATAGTCTGTGATGCGCCCGAATCCCTCCAGACCCAAAGTATCGCTGGTGAGGGCCTTTGAGCCAGCGTCAATGACTGCGCGGTTTTCCGTTGGCCGGCTGACAACTGTTGCAAGCACCGTCAATGCACAATCATCCCAAGTACCGACCCCTTTCGACACCTGAAATCGATCCAGATAAATATAGGTGCCCGGGCGATGCTCCGTGGCACTTGTCACTTCGTGTGCCCGCCACATATCCGGCGAGCCGCCGTTAGAAATGATGCGGGGATCAAGCCCCGCATCACGCGCCATTTTTTTCGCCAAAGACAGGAAAGCTTCAGTTTGCGCGATCGAACCGGTCTTTGGAAAGGTCATGAAGCCGGCAAAGCTCAAACCGTCGGACCCATCAACCAGCTTGGCCAAGGCCAACGCTTCATCGGGCGTCTGGACACCACATCGGCCCATACCGGTATCGCACTCGATGAGAACAACAAGTGGTTTCGTGCTGTTCTTGAAAGCCTCGGCGAGGCCATGGATGGCAACGTCGCTATCGGCCGTAACGGCAATTTTAATGCGTGCGTTTAGCGCGACGAGGCGATCGAGCTTGGCATGTCCGACGATGTTATAGGGAAGGAAAATGTCGGTGATGCCCGCATCGGCCATGACCTCGGCCTCTCCCAGCTTCTGGCAGGTGATGCCGACTGCACCAAGTTCTATTTGTCGTTTGGCAAAGCGTGGCAGTTTGTGCGTCTTGATATGCGGGCGCACGGCAAGCCGGTGACCGTTGGCATAGCGCTGGAAGCGCTGCAGATTGGCTTCAACGCGATCGACATCGATCAGAACAGCAGGCGTATCAACGTCAGAAAGTTTCACGGTCTAGTCTCCAAGTGGAAGGTTAGGCGCATCGCTCTTATGCATGCCCTGAAGGTTCTTGATGCGGCGCATCCGCTCGACGCCAGGCGCCCCGATCTTTTCGGCAATCGTCATTGCCAGCATATCGGTCAGGGCGAGCAAAGCATAGCGCGCCGGCGAAGGCCGGTACACATTGGTGCCCTCATCCACATGGAACGGCAGGACGAGTTCGGCGGTGCGTGCCAATGAGGAGTTGGGCGCGGTGAAGACGATTGTCCTTGCCCCGTAATGCCCGGCAATCGTGACCGCTTCGATCAAGGGTTTAACCTCTCCGGAAAGTGAGTAGGCGACGATGACCGTTTCCTTGCTGCTGATTGCAGCGGTCATCTGCTGCATCTCGCCGTCGGTATGTGACGACGCCAGGATTCCGAGTCGAAACAACCGGTTTTCCAGTTCGGTCGCCGCCATGGAGGAGGAGCCGCCGGAACCATAAGCCCGGACCATTGCGGCCTGCACCACGATCGTTGCGGCGCGGTCAAGATCGTCGTGATTGATCAGTTTGCCGACCCTTTCAATCGCATCGCGAGCGCCTTGAGTGATTATCCCCGGAACCCCGCTCCCCCCGTTCTCCGCAGAGGGAGTGGCAACGATGAACCGTCCCGCAATGGCGAGTGATTGCGCCAGCCTTACCTTGAACTGGCGCGTGCCTTCAAAGCCGAGCATCCGGCAGAAACGGGTGATGGTCGGCTCGCTCACCCCGGCTTTCTCCGCCAGTCTTTCGATCGATGCATGCGTGGCAAATTCAGCGTCCGACAGGATCGCCGCTGCAACCCGTTGGTCTGATCGCAGCCCGCTATCGGCTATTTCTCTCAGTCGGGCGATGATGTCGAAATGGGGCGATTCCATGGGTAAAATCAGATCCGGATTCCTGTTGCGCGGTCAAAGACATGCACCTTTGCTGGATCGGTCGTCAGCAGCAGCTGACTTCCGGGCTCCGGTGCAACGCGGTCACGAAAGACACAACGCACACCCACGCCCGCGACGGTGCCAAAAATATGGGTTTCCGAGCCCGTCGGTTCGACCACAGCGACCCGATACGGGAAACTTTCAGCGTTGTCAGCCAGCCGGTAGTGTTCGGGGCGAATGCCAATCTCAATTTCCTGGCCCGACGCTGCGCTCGTCTCACTGACGGGTATGGTAAATCCGTCCTGGGTCCGCATCCGGGGCGCGCCATCGCTGCGCTCCAGCGTGCCGGGAATAAAATTCATGGCCGGTGATCCAAGGAACCCGGCGACGAACTTGTTGACCGGTTTGTCGTAAAGCTCCAGTGGCGAGCCGGACTGTTCGATGCAGCCGCCATTCATGACGACGATGCGGTCCGCCATTGTCATGGCCTCGATCTGGTCATGCGTGACATAAACCATCGTGGTCTTCAATTGCTGATGCAGTGCCTTCAATTCCGTCCGCATCTGCACGCGCAACTTGGCGTCAAGGTTGGAAAGCGGTTCATCGAACAGGAACAGGTCGGGCTCGCGTACGATCGTGCGGCCCATGGCGACGCGCTGGCGCTGGCCGCCGGAGAGCTGGCGGGGCAGGCGATCGAGATAATCATGGAGATTGAGCGTCTCGGCCGCCTTGTTGACCTTGGCATCAATCATGCTCCTCGCTTCGCGCCGTATTTTCGGACCAAAGCCGATATTCTTGCGGGTGGTCATATGCGGAAACAGCGCATAGCTCTGGAACACCATGGAAATATTGCGCTGCTGTGGCGCCAGTCCGTTCGACAGACGATCACCGATCCACAGTTCACCCGAGGAAATCTCGTCAAGACCGGCGATCATGCGCAAGAGTGTGGACTTGCCGCAACCCGAGGGGCCAATGAGAACCAGAAACTCGCCGTCACGAACGTCAAGGTCGATGCCGTGGAGTACATTCATGGCGCCATAGGATTTTACCAGCTGCTTGATCTGCAGTCCGGCCATGTCAGTTTCCCCCTGCAAGAATTTCATTGATGAAACGCAGATTGCCGGCCGTCAGTCCCGCATCCACCGCCAGTGCTGTCCCGGTGATCCCCGAAGCGGCAGATGACGCCAGGAAAAGCGTGGCCTGCGCCACTTCCTGCGGCGTTACCATGCGCCCCAGCGGATAGTGCGGCAATAGTTTTTCCACAAGCTCCGGCTTACCTTGCAACCGGTGATCCCAGGCCGGCGTCCGGACAGAACCCGGACAAATCGCATTGGCCCTGATTCCGTAGCGTCCGCGTTCCACTGCGAGTGCTTTCACATAGGAAATCAACCCGGCCTTGGCAGCAGAGTAGGCGGGATTGCCGAAATAGCTGAGACCATTGACCGAGGATATGAAAACAACATTGCCGCTGCCGCGCTCGCTCATGGCGTTGACAACCGGTGCGGTCACGTGGAACACGCCGTTCAGATTGATTGCGATCTCCCGCTCCCAGACCTCATCATCGACATCATCAAGCGTTTCGCCGCGCGTAAAGCCTGCGTTGTTGATCAGCACATCGGGTGTGCCATAGGTTTTGATGAAATCGCGGACAACCTCATGGACTTCAGTTCGGTCAGCCAGATCGAAAACAAGCCGATTTGCGAGTGGCAATGGCTCCATGGAAACGAGATGCTGATCGGCCCCGGAGATAATCGCTCCCGCAGCATGAAAAGCTGTGATGAGAGCCTGTCCGATCCCGCCACCGGCACCGGTAATGAGGACATGTTTGTCTTTGAGATCAAAGAAATCGTTGAAACCTGAAGTGGTCATGGAACTGGCCTGCATGATGTTGATGTGCGAGCTGCGCCCGCTTGCCGTCAGCTAAAGGCGTGTCATGAAAAAAAGCAACATAAAAAACCTGACCGTGGGCGAAATACCGACTTGCATGAAACTAAATTACATTTGATGATAGTGCGCCGGTTGAAGGCGCTTGCCGGGAAAAGGAGAATTCCCTGATGGCGTCAAAAAAGTGCTGCCTGCGTGCAGCTGGAACAAGGGGATTGAAGATGACAATCAAACAGAAATTATGTTTTCTCGCTGGAGCAGGTCTAATCGCGTTCAGCACGAGCGCCTTTGCTGAAAGTACAGTGCGGGTCACTATCGCCGAATACAGCAAGGGCACGGGCCCCTATTTCGAAGAAGCCGCCAAGGCTTTCGAAGCGGCGAACCCCGACACCAAGATCCAGATCGAGGTCGTGCCATGGGACAGTTTGCAGCAAAAGCTCACCACAGATATCTCCGCTGGCGCCAACGCGGATCTTTCCATCATCGGCACACGCTGGCTGCTCGACTATGTCAAGGAAGGCATCGTCGCCCCGCTGGATGAGAACATCACGCCCGAGTTCAGGGCCCGCTTTATCGACACATTCCTCACGCCCTCGGTCATGGATGGCAAGGTCTACGGTCTGCCGATTGCAGCCTCGGCCCGCGCCATGTATTACAACAAGGATATTTTCGCCAAGGCAGGCATTGATACGCCGCCGGCGACCTGGGCCGATTTCAAGATTGACGCGGAAAAAATCAAGAAGCTTGGCGCAGAGACCTATGCGTTCGGCCTTCAGGGCAAGGAAATCGAGACAGACGTCTATTTCTACTATGGCATGTGGTCGAATGGCGGCGAGATCGTCAAGGACGGCAAATCAGGCCTCGATTCACAGGCGGCCATCGATACCGCGAAGCTTTACAAGAGCTTCATCGACGCGGGCATGACCCAGCCCGGCGTTACCTCCTACTCCCGAGAGGATGTGCAAAACCTGTTCAAGCAGGGAAAGGTCGCGACCGTGATCACCGCCCCGTTCCTGTCCAACCAGATCAAGAGCGAAGCACCTGAGCTGAAATATGGTGTTGCGCCCATCCCGGCAGGCCCGAACGGTGACAAGGGTACCTATGGCGTCACAGACTCCATCGTGCTCTTCGAGAATTCGAAGAACAAGGAAGCGGCGTGGAAGTTCCTGGATTTCCTTTTCACCACCGGACAGCGCACGAAATTCGACAAGATCGAAGGGTTCCTGCCGGTCAATGCGGAAGAATCCAAGGACCCCTATTTTGCCGACAACGCTGACTTGAAGGTCTTCACCTCCTTGCTGCCAAATGCCCGCTTCGCGCCGGTTATTCCAGGCTGGGAGGACATCGCACAGACGACCTCGAACGCCATCCAGAAGATCTATCTGGGTCAGGGCGAGGCTGAGGCGACTTTGAAAGAAGCCGCTGCAAAGATCAACGAAACGCTGAAATAAGGCCGACAAAGGAGGGCGGCTTTGCCGTTCTCGGCCAGGTCTTTCAGTGTCTACCATCTCCAGGCAAGGAACGCACGCGGATGCAACGGGCTGCAGCTCCCTATTTTCTCATCCTGCCAAGCTTTCTGCTGGCGGCGGCCATCATTCTCTGGCCGCTCAAGGAGATCGTCTCGCTGTCACTGCACGATGTGAACAGGTTCGGGATGTTGCGCGATTTTATTGGGATGGAGCATTTTCGCGTGCTGTTTGCCGATCCTGATTTCATTGCCGCCACATGGCGCACGCTCGTCTGGACCGCGGCAGTTGTGCTGGGAACATTGATCGTTTCAGTGCCGATCGCGCTCATTCTCAACGAGGATTTCTACGGTCGCGGCGTCGCCCGCATCCTGATCATGCTGCCCTGGGCGATCTCGCTGACCATGACTGCTGTGGTGTGGCGCTGGGCACTTAACGGTGAAAGCGGCATGCTCAATTCAGCCTTGCGCGGTCTTGGCGCGATCAACACCAATATCCAATGGTTGGCGCAGGCCTCAACAGCCTTTCCAATGCAGGTTCTCATTGGCATCCTCGTTTCGGTGCCGTTTACCGTCACCATCTTCCTTGGCGGCCTCTCCTCTGTGCCAGACGACCTTTACGAGGCGGCGGCGACGGAAGGGGCTGGGACATGGGACCAGTTCCGTCTGATCACGCTGCCGCTGCTCAGGCCCTTCATCAATATCGCCTTCGTCCTGAACACCATCTATGTGTTCAATTCTTTCCCGATCATCTGGGCGACAACAGGGGGTGGGCCTGCCAATTCCACCGACATTCTGGTCACCTATCTCTACAAGGTCGGTTTTCGGCTCGGCAAACTCGGCGAGGCCGCCGCAGTATCGCTGATCATGTTCGCAATTCTTCTGGCCTTCACGATTATCTATGTGCGGCTTGCCATGCGCGAGGCGAAGACATGAGCAGGAAATTGAAACTCTCGATCCTTTTCTGGCTTTTTCTGTCGCCGATCGTCGTCGTGATCCTGTTTCCCTATGCGGTGATGACCATTACGTCACTGAAATCCGCAACCGAGGTGCTCAATCCCAATTGGTGGCTCTCCGAATTGCATTGGCAGAACTTTCCAGAGATGTGGCGGACCTCGGGCATTGCCGAGGCTTTGGCCAATTCACTCTACGTTTCGACCCTGACGACCACTTTGACCACCCTTGTCTCGATCCCCGCCGCCTACGCGCTCAGCCGCTATCAGTTTACCGGGCGCGACGCGTTCCGCCAATTCCTGTTGGTCTCGCAGATGCTCTCGCCGATTGTCCTCGTCATCGGCCTGTTTCGGCTGGTAGCCGGCGTCGGCATGATCGACAGTCTCAATGTGCTGGTCGTGATCTACACGGCGTTCAACATCGCCTTCTGCGTGTGGATGCTGCAAAGTTATTTTTCCACTATACCGCGGGATCTTGAGGAAGCTGCATGGATGGAGGGGGCAAATCGATGGCGCACGCTCATTGCCGTGTTCCTGCCCCTGGCGGTCCCCGCCATGGTCGTCACCGCCATCTTCACCTTCATCAATGCCTGGAACGAATTCGTCATCGCATTGACCATGCTGCGCACCGAGGGCACCTATACATTGCCAATCCGTGTCTTTTCGCTGGTGGCAGGGCGTTATACCGTGGACTGGCATTATGTGATGGCTGCGGCTTTCGTGGCTTCGGTGCCCGTTGCCATACTCTTTGCCTGGTTGCAGCGCTATCTGGTGCGCGGACTTGCCATCGGCGCCGTCAAATAATCAGAAAGCAAGGACCTTTGTCATGACCAAGCAACATTTTGGATTGTCGCATGTACCGTTGTCGCCGGCCGTGCGGGCTGGAGATTTCATCTACATCTCAGGCCAGGTACCCGTTGGCAGCGAGGGAACGGTGATCATCGGAGGGATAGAAGCCCAGACGAAACAGGTGATGGAGAATATAAAGTCCGCGCTGGCACTGGCGGGTGCGGAACTTTCCGATGTGGTGAAGACCTTCGTCATTCTTGAGGACGGGCGTGAATTTGCTGCCTTCAACAAGACCTATGCCACCTATTTTCCAGAAAATCCGCCCGCTCGCACCACCATTGAATCCCGGCTGATGATCGACATCAAGATCGAGATCGAAGCCATTGCCTATAAGCCCCTGTGAACCCAGTGTGAAAGCCCACCATGCGCATTTTTACCGCCTCTCTCGCGACCGAAACCAATACCTTCTCCCCAGTACCCACGGATCGCGCCAGCTTCGAGATGGCGTTCTATGCGGCGCCGGGCGAGCATCCGGAAACGCCGACCTTGTGCTCGGCGCCCATGGTGGTGCTTCGGAGCCGGGCGAAAGCGGAAGGCTTCGAACTGGTCGAGGGTACGGCAACCTGGGCAGAGCCGGGCGGACTTTTGCAACGGCGGGCCTATGAAGGTTTGCGTGACGAGATCCTTGGCCAGTTGCAGGCGGCATTGCCGGTTGATGCCGTGATCCTTGGTCTGCATGGTGCCATGGTGGCGCAGGGGTATGATGATTGCGAGGGTGATTTGCTTGAGCGGGCCCGCGGCATTGTCGGCCCCCATGTCCTCATTGCCTCGGAGCTTGATCCACACAGTCATCTCACCCGCAAGCGCGTCGAAAACGCCGATATTCTGGCCGCCTTTCTTGAGTTTCCGCACACGGATTTCTACGAGCGCGGCGAGCACGTCGTCGACCTTGCCCTTAGAACCCTCAAAGGTGAAATCAAGCCGGTAATTTCTACTTTCGATTGTCGCATGATCGGCGTGTATCCGACGAGCCGCGAGCCGATGCGCTCCTATATTGATCGGCTCAAAGCGCTGCAGGGTCATGATGGAATCCTCTCTGTCTCGCTCATCCATGGCTTCATGGCGGGCGATGTTCCGGAGCTGGGCACACAACTCATGGTCATCACCGACAATGACGAAAAAAAGGGGGTCCGACTCGCCGAAAAACTCGGCATGGAGCTGTTTGCCTTGCGCGGCACGACCGCGATGCCGATGCTCGACACGGAAGCCGGACTGGACAAGACGGTTGCGCTCGTTGCGACGAACCCGGGCAAGCCGGTCGTGGTTGCAGATGTCTGGGACAATCCGGGCGGCGGCGTCGCAGGCGACGGTACGCTGATCCTGCGGCGGATCATCGAGCGGGGTATCGGCAACGTTGCCGTAGCGACGATCTGGGACCCGATCGCAGTGACCTTCTGCCTCGCAGCGGGCGAGGGCGCACTTATCCAGCTGCGTTTTGGCGGTAAAGCGGGGCCTGACGGCGGCGCGCCCATTGATGCTCGCGTCGAGGTCCTTCGGACCACAGAAGAAGGTTGGCAGAGCTTTGGCAAGAGCCGCGTCACGCTCGGACCTGCGGCGGTCGTTCGTCTGGAAGGCACGGATATCGAGGTGATCCTCAACACCAACAGGACGCAGACATTCGAACCCGATATTTTCTCCAATGTCGGCATTGATCTGCGGTCGAAGGAGATCCTTTTGGTCAAGTCCACCAATCATTTCCACGCGGGTTTCGAGCCGGTTGCAGCCGAGATCCTCTATATCGATGCGGGTGCGCCCTATCCATCTGATCCAAAGAAAACCGACTACCGCAAACTGTCGCGCGAAATCTGGCCAAGGGTGGAAATGCCTTTCTGAATGTCAAAGAACCGGCGGTCAAAGCGTCGTCGTGGGCAGGTATGCAATCGCGTGGACAGGTCCTTGCGGCCTCTTCTTTTGCGGCGGCAGCAAGGCTCACAGGATAGCCCTGCTTTGCTGCCGCTCAGCGTGCAAACGTACTGCCTGGCCGGTGCGGCCGGCAGCGAGATGATGATCCGCCTCGACATCGAGAGTGAATATTGTGCGCGCCCGTGCGTCGCTTCGGCAATGTTATCCGTCGGAGGGAGGAAGCACCGTCCACGCGCCCGCAATGACCGCATCAACCCGATGGCGTCTGGATGCTCTGCCAGAGCCAAAGATCAGCCGCGGGGTTGCAGCAGCGCCAGGGTGACCGTCGATGCACAAGGCATTGCCAAATTGAATTGATCATCCACTGCACGACAGCGGCGACAAACGCGCTCTCGCGTGCGGAACGTTGCGCCAGGCAGTTGGTTACTATGATAGCGGAATGTTGCCAAAGGCAAAGGCATCCGTCCCGATAGGAGGGTGAAAGCTTTCTTAGGGGACACTCGATTGGCGCGTTCACAGGAAACACCAGGAGGTTCAAAATGCAAACGCTAAGTGGTCTATACGACAACTACGGCGATGCCCGAGCTGTGGTCAGAGAGCTTGAGGATGTCGGAATATTGTCTTCCAACATCAGCATTGTCGGTCGCGGTGCTGTAGCCAATGAGACCAATGCTGCACAGGGCGCAGCCGCGGGTGCTGGCGTTGGAGCTGTTGCCGGAGGCACGGGCGGGCTCCTTGCCGGGCTGGGTATGATCGCCATTCCAGGCGTAGGCCCCGTGGTGGCAGCAGGATGGCTCCTCGCCACCATTGCGGGAGCGGCCGCGGGTGCCGTAGCGGGAGGTGCCGCCGGCGGCGTCATCGGCTCTCTAACTGATGCAGGCGTCGATGAGGACGAAGCGCATGTTTATGTGGAAGGAATCCGTCGGGGCAGCACCTTGGTATCCGTTCGCGTTGACGAGGATCAGGCAGCCATCGCAAGGTCAATCATCAAGGACGATACGTTTGCTGATTTTGAAGCGCGCCGCGCCATGTATCATGAAGAGGGTTGGCAGGGATTTGATGAGACGAACCCGGTGTTTACAGAAGAAGAGGTCGCTAGGGAGCGGCAACGCTTGCGCGAATATCGCCAGCAAATGCCGTAAGCGGGGTGGACCGCAGGTCGGCAGCTGGGTCGGCTCGATAATGACCTAATTTCTGGGTCTATAACGGCTGGCTCGACGAGACCGGAAGGTCCCGATTTCGCCGCCAAAGGGCAGACGATGCGGGTTCCCTATCGTAGGATCGCCCGGAGCGCAGGCTCGAGTGTTGGCGAAAGAGGCTCGAACATACGACCGTTCGCTCGATGCCAGCGCCGCTGCCACAGGCAATTTCATACTGCCCAAACGCGTTGCATTTTACCCGACTTATATGGATTGTCGTTTGTCTGCGTTCGGGTACAGGATTCGTCCAGGCCTGTTAGACAGGATCGGCGCCCATCACCAATCCTTCAATATCATGCTTTTGGGTCACCGGTACTAACTCGTCCACCACCCGGCAGACCAAATGCTTTTGCACCGAATCCGGCAAACTGTCAAAATAGCCCTGGGTGACCATGAGGTCGTGCAGTTGCGCGTGTCCTGCCCCGGGAGCATCGACGCCAAGCACCATGACCGGTCGCGCTATTGGAGATGCATGTTCAGTACCCCTGTGCACAGTCAGCGCCGAACGACAGGAGATATCGCCAAGTTTTGGGAACTTGCGAACAGCTTTGCTTTGAAACACCGGCCAGATATCCTTGCCAGGAAACATCTGGTGCTTCCATTCGCGACCATCGACGTACTGCGTTCCTGGCGCCACTTCGAATGGCCCCATAGCCTCGGTCACATCCACGCCGGTCAAGTTAAAGGCCAAAGATGTAATGCGGCGATCGACATAGGTTTCCGGAGGCGAAGGAAAATCGCGGTGCCATGGTTGAAACTTCGCGCCTTGGAAAGGAACATCAAAACCGATCTCGACGATCTGGTAATCCTTGCCAAGCGCATTTTCGCAAATTGCTGCAACCCAAGGATGCGTTACCAGATCAACGAATCCTCCAAATTGCTCTGGATGGATTTCGACATACCAGCGTCGCGGGCCTCGTCCTACGGCGCCGCCGGGCCGCTGAATTGCAGACCAAAAGGCCGTCATCATATCTTCACGCATGTTTTCGGCCCACTCGCGGGAAAAAGCCGATTTTTTGCCGACAATTCCATCGGTCGTTAGGGTCGCTAAGTCGTGTTGGAGCTCGTCAACGATGAACGGAGTGCCCATAAAACCTCCCAGAATTTATATTATTAGTATGGTCGCTTATAATTATGAGTCAATGTGGAGAATGAAACATGTATGCCTCTTAGTGTTGCGGTTGGACCAGGCGACCGCCGTGCGCATTTGGTGCAGCAGTTGCGAATGAGAGCAAAGCCTTTGGCCAGCGGAAAGGCGGATCTTCCGCAAAAGCATGCCCAGCTTGATAGGTCAGCGATGACAGAAGGTGAGGTCTTTACCCCTCCCCTCGTGGGGGGCCGAAGGCGGGCGAGGCCCGATGTCCCGGGCGCTGGAGGCCGCGCAGCAGCAGGCAGGGAGACTTTACAAAGCGCGAGGACACCCCGTTAAAAGAACTCCTGCGCACCACATGCCTGCAATTCTTTTACGAACCAAGCCGAGCATTTGACTCTCTGCCTCTTTCATGCTGAATTGGCACAATGGTCCAACCAATTTTGGTGAAGCGTTTCGTGATAAGCCCGATCCTTTCCCCCGTGCATACGCCCTCACGCGACGACGCCGTGCTGCATGCGCTGGTGGATTTCGTGACGAGTGAAGGGTTGAGGCCAGGCGACCGGCTGCCGACCGAACGCGTGCTGGCCGAGCACCTGAAAGTCAGCCGGACGACAGTGCGCGAGGCGTTGACGCGTTGGCAGGAGCTTGGCCTTGTCGAACGGCGCCAGGGCAGCGGTACCTATCTGAAAGCGGCGGTCACGCGCAACATGCTGCATCTGCCACTGACGCTGCCATCGGGCAACGACTTCAACAGCCTGATGCACACGCTGGAAATCCGCCGCGGCCTTGAGGCCGAGGCGGCCGTGCTCAGCGCCGAACGCGCCAGCGATGCGGATATTGCCTTCATTGAGCAGAAACTGGTCAAAATGGAGGATGCCTTCCACGCTCGCCATGGCATGTCCGCCGATGAAGACTGGGACTTTCACCTTGCTGTGTTCCGCACCTCCGGCAACCCGCTGTTCGAACAGATTATCGCGGCCATGTATGAGATGTTCCACCGCTTTTGGGAGCATCCGCTTGGCGTGCAGGATTTTGGCCATGCCAGCTTTCCCTATCACCGCACCCTTTTCAACGCCATTGCCGCACGTGATCCCATCGGTGCCCGCGCCGAGGCATTGAAATTGATTGCCACCGTCGAGGACGACCTCAAGCGCGGTGCTGCAAACCTGAAAAAGCAGAACAAGAAGAGCCAAGAATGAGCGACAACCCGTATTTCCACGATCAGGACATGATGGCGCAAGCCGCAACGCTGCTTGCCCATGACGAGCCGTTTCCTGGCGGTTCGGTGGTCCCGCCGATCTACCAGACATCGCTCTTCACTTTCGACAATTATGCAGCAATGGCCGATGCTTTTGCGGGACGCAAACGCCAGCCGATGTATTCGCGCGGCGACAATCCGACCGTTATGGAGTTTGAAGCCAAGATCGCAGCGTTGGAAGGTGCCGAAGCCGCCCGCGCCTTCTCCAGTGGCATGGGCGCCATCAGCGCAATGGTTCTCGCCTTTGTCGGGGCGGGGGATCGGATTGTGGCAGTGCGCAATTGCTACGGCGATGCCTACCGGCTGTTCGAGCGGCTGCTGCCGCATCTTGGCATCAAGGTCGATTACGTTGACGGCTCCGATCCGGACGCGGTGGCGGCGGCCTTGCCGGGTGCGAAGATGCTCTATCTCGAAAGCCCGAGTTCGATGATGTTCGAGTTGCAGGACATTGCCCATTATGCGCGCCTCGCCAAGCAGCACGGCGTTGTGACCACCATCGACAATTCCTGGGCGACGCCGCTGTTCCAGAAGCCGATCATGCACGGCATCGACCTCGTCATGCATTCGGCCTCCAAATATCTCGGCGGTCACAGCGACACGGTGGCCGGCGTCGTTGCCGGTTCGCAGGAAATGATCGATCAGATCAATGCACGCACCTATTCCTATCTCGGAGCGAAGCTATCGCCCTTTGAAGCCTGGCTGCTCTTGCGCGGGTTGCGCACGCTGACTTTGCGGCTGCCGCATCATATGAAGAGCGGGCTTACCATTGCCGAGCGGCTGAAAGCACACGACAGCGTCGAGCGGATCATGCATCCGGCCTATTCCAATCATCCGGGAAAGGCGACGCTCAGCGGCTATTCGGGCCTGTTTTCCTTCGAGGTGAGTAAGGACATCGATGTGCCGACATTCGTTGATGCGCTCCAGATTTTTCGCATCGGCGTCAGCTGGGGCGGTCATGAAAGCCTCGTCGTGCCGGCGCTTGCCTCGTTGCAGCAGACGCCGGATGCAAATTCGATCGGGCGATTTGGTGTCAGCCCGCGAACCATCCGCCTGCATGTGGGACTCGAAAGTGTAGAGGAGCTTTGGGCGGACCTCACAAATGCACTGACAAAAGCAAAACGCTGAACTTCATAAATGGGAGCTTTATAATGCAAAAACGAATGGGAACATTTTTGGCAGGCGCAGTTGCCGCGCTGTCCATGACCGTATCGGCGGCTTGTGCCGACGCGACGATCAAGATGGTGGAGGTGATCTCCAGCCCGCCGCGCACCGAGCTTTTGAAGAAGCAGATCGCCAGTTTCGAACAGGCCAATCCGGGCACGAAGGTCGAGCTTGTCTCGCTGCCCTGGGGTCAGGCATTCGAGAAATTCCTGACCATGGTGCAGGCCGGCGACACCCCCGACATCGTCGAGATGCCTGAGCGCTGGATGGGGCTTTACGCCAACAACGGTCAGCTTGAGGATCTCGGGCCCTACATGGCCAAGTGGAAGGATGCAGGAACGCTCGGGGACCGCGCCAAGCAGTTCGGCTCTGTCGTCGACAACAAGCAATACATGATCCCTTACGGTTATTATGTCCGGGCCATGTTCTGGAACAAGAAGCTCTTCGCGGAAGCCGGCCTGAAGGAGGCGCCGAAGACGCTCGATGAATTCATGCAAGCCAACAAGAAGATTTCGGCAATCCAGGGCAAGTATGGCTACTGCCTGCGCGGTGGTCCCGGCGGTTTTAACGGCGTGCAGATGTTCATGAACATTGCCAACGGCAAGGGTGGCTATTTCAACCAGGATGGCACCGCGACGCTCAATGAACCTGGCGCCGTCAAGGGTTTGGAAATGCTCGCCGATATCTACAAGAACGGCTATGCACCCAAGGACAGCGTCAGCTGGGGCTTCAATGAAGTCGTCACCGGTTTCTACTCCGGGACCTGCGCCATGCTCGACCAGGATCCCGATGCTTTGATCGGCATCGCCGAGAAGATGAAGCCGGAAGATTTCGGTGTCGCGCCGCTGCCGACAGGACCGAACGGCAAGTCGTATCCGACACTCGGCTATGCCGGCTGGGCAATGTTCGCCAATTCCAAGGTCAAGGACGAGGCCTGGAAGTTGATGGGCACACTGCTTTCTCCAGCTGACAATCTGGAGTTTGCCAAGAATGTCGGCGTGCTGCCGATCCACAACGGCGCGGACAAGGATCCGTATTTCGGTTCCGAAAGCTTCAAGGGCTGGTTCCAGGAGTTGAGTGATCCGAAGACATTCGAGTTCGTCACGCCTCCGACCCATCTGGAAAACCTCGGTAATTTCTATGACTCGGTTTCGGTCAAGAATTTCCAGGAGGTGCTGCTTGGCCAGAAGACGCCCAAGGCGGTTGCCGACGAATGGGCCGCGTTCCTCACCGAACAGCAGCAGGCATGGATGGCCAAGAACAAGAAGTAACGTGACTTGCGAGGATGCTCCGGTGCTTTTGCGCCGGAGCATTTTCCTTTGCTTTCACCAGCCAATCAACCGGGTGGCGAAAGACAAGGAGGGCTTTGCCAAAATGAGGGGCCGAAACATATGGTGATGCAATCGACGGCGGCAGGTTTGCCGCAGAATAGCGGCGGCAAGGGTGCCAAGCGGTCCTTTTCGGTCGCATTCGAGCCCTGGCTTTATCTCAGTCCCGGGCTTGTCCTCCTGCTGCTGGTGCTCGTCGTGCCGCTGATCTTCGGCGTGAGCTATTCCTTCCGCAAATTCTCGGCATTCAAATCCGAATATGTCGGTCTGGCGCAATATCAGGCGCTGTTGCACGATCAGGTGCTTGGCCAGGCCTTGATGAACACGCTGTGGTGGACTGTGGCCAGTCTGGTTCTGCAGTTTTTTCTGGGCCTCGGGCTGGCATTGCTCCTTGACCGGGATTTTGCCGGCAAGAAATTCGTCCAGGCAATTGTCTTTCTGCCATGGGCTGTCCCGTCGTTCCTGTCGGGCCTGACCTGGGCCTGGCTGTTCAACCCGATCGTCGGTCCGCTGCCGCATTGGCTCTTTGCGCTTGGCCTGAAAGCTGAGCCAACGAACATTCTGTCAGATCCTGCCACCGCCATGTGGGGACCGATCATCGCCAATGTCTGGTTCGGCGTTCCCTTCTTTGCCATTACGCTGCTGGCGGCACTGAAATCCATTCCAGGTGAACTGCACGAGGCAGCGGCAATCGACGGCGCCAATCCCTGGCAGCGCTTCACCAAGGTGACTCTGCCCTTCCTTGCACCGACCATTGCCATCACGGTGATGTTGCGCACGATCTGGATCGCCACCTTTGCCGACCTCATCTATGTGATGACTGAAGGTGGGCCTGCCGGTTCCACCAATACGGTCGCCACCTATATCTATGTCAGTGCCTTCAAGACGCTCGATAAGGGTTATGCTTCGGCTGTCGCCGTTTTGCTGCTGGCACTACTCATCCTGTACGCGATCGTGCTGATCCGAATTCGCCGCTCGCTTGTGAGGTATTCCTGATGATTGCCGGACGATCCCGCAACGCGCGCATCCTTGGCGGCATTGGCCTTTACGCCGCCATTGGAGCCTATGTCGTCTTCGCGCTGTTCCCCTTGTTCTGGACGCTGAAGATTTCGGTAACGCCGCAGTCGCTGCTCTATTCGGAGGGCATTACATTTTGGCCTTCGACCGCAACATGGGAAAACTACAAGACCGTGCTGCGCGCAACCGACTTTCCGCGTTACTTCCTCAACAGCGTGATCGTGTCGGTAATCACGGCTCTTTTGGTCACCGTCATCGCCTCGGCCGCTGGCTATGCAATGTCGCGTTTTTCGTTCCACGGCAAGACCACCGTCGCGGTGACGCTACTGCTGACACAGACCTTTCCGCTGGTCATGGTGATACCACCCATCTACCGCATCATGGGTCAGCTTGGGCTTACGAACAGCTTGACCGGCCTGATCATCATTTACACAGCCTTCAACATCGCCTTTGCGACCTTCCTCATGCAGTCGTTCTTCGATGGCATTCCCAAGGATCTGGAGGAAGCCGCGATGATCGATGGCTGTAGCCGTAGCCAGGCGCTGCGCAAGGTCATCATTCCGCTGACGCTGCCCGGCATGGGCGCAACGCTAGGCTTCGTCTTTACCGCCGCATGGAGTGAACTGTTGTTCGCGCTGATGCTGATCAGCAGCGACAGTCAGAAAACCTTCGCGGTCGGACTTCTGACGTTCATCGGCAAGTTTGCCGTCGACTGGGGTCAGATGATGGCAGCCTCCGTGCTCGCTCTCATTCCGGCCTGTCTGTTCTTCGCCTTCCTGCAACGCTACCTCGTCACGGGGCTGACCGCCGGTGCAGTGAAGGGCTAACAAAGGATCAACCAATGGCTTCTGTCACCATTTCGAATGTTCAGAAAAACTACGGCGCCATGAATGTGCTTTCGGCGGTGGATCTTTCTATTGCTGATGGCGAATTCGTCGTCCTTGTCGGCCCTTCCGGCTGCGGCAAGTCCACGCTGCTCAGGATGATTGCCGGGCTGGAGGAAATCTCCGCAGGTGAGATCAAAATAGGTGATCGGGTGGTCAATGATGTGGCGCCGAAAGACCGCGACATTGCCATGGTGTTCCAATCCTATGCGCTCTACCCGCATATGGATGTCGCCTCGAACATGGGCTTTAGCCTGATGCTGCGCAAGACGGCCAAGGAACTTGTCCTCAACCGCGTTGGCAGCGCGGCAAAGCGGCTTGGCCTTGATGTCTACCTGCAACGCTTGCCGCGTCAGCTTTCCGGTGGTCAGCGCCAGCGCGTTGCCATGGGCCGCGCCATCGTGCGTGATCCGAAGGTGTTCCTCTTCGACGAGCCATTGTCCAATCTCGATGCCAAGCTGCGCGTGCACATGCGCACGGAGATCAAGGCGCTGCACCAGCAGCTGAAAACCACCTCCGTCTATGTCACGCATGACCAGGTGGAGGCCATGACGATGGCTGATCGCATCGTCGTCATGCATGACGGCGTGATCCAGCAGGTCGGAACCCCGCTCGAACTCTACGATCATCCCGCCAATCTGTTCGTCGCCGGATTCATCGGCTCGCCGGGCATGAACTTTCTGCCCGCGGTGGTCGCGCGGCAAGGCAACAAGGTTTCAGCCGAACTGACCGACGGCCAGATGATACCTTTGCGGCCGGAATTGAAGGTCGAGGATGGCGACAGGGTCACCGTTGGAATTCGCCCCGAGAACATCGAGGTCGGTACTTCAGCTGCGCTGAAGGCAAAGATAGAAGTCATCGAGCCGCTTGGTTTGTCGACCCAGTTCTATACGCGGCTTGCCGGGCAACAGGTCTGCATCTTCGCCATGGGGCGGACCGATCGCGGGCCTGGCGATACGATTGCTCTCGGCATCAAACCGGCAGATGTCCATGTCTTCCACGGCAAGACGGGCTTAAGATTGTCCTAGAAAAATCGGGGATTGGTGGGCGAGCGAGCTTGGAATAATATTCCCACCTTCTGGGGATTTCTGGTATTAATTTCACCATTATAGCCGTTGCGTCAGCGGTGAATGCCTATGCAGGGCCGTCGCAAAGTGACATTTTTCAGTCATTCGCCGAAAGGCACGTAACAAACGGATGGAAACACAATGAACTGGTTGAAATCACTCCTCATCGTTGGCGCCCTCGCAATTGTGCCCGCACAGGCACAGGCTGCCTCCAATCTCGAGCAGATCAAGGCCGCGGGCGTTTTGAAGATTGGCACGGAAGGCACCTATGCCCCGTTCACCTATCATGATGCTGCAGGCAAGCTCGTCGGCTTCGACGTGGAAATTGGTGAGGCCATCGCCAAGAATCTCGGCGTCAGGGCCGAGTTTCTTGAAGGCAAGTGGGATGGACTGATCGCCGGTCTCGACGCCAATCGTTACGACACGGTCATCAACCAGGTCGGCATCACCGAAGCGCGCAAGCAGAAGTACGATTTCTCCGAACCCTATATTGCTTCCAAGGCCGTGCTCATCATCAAGGGCGACAATACCGAGATCAAGAGCTTTGCCGATCTGAAGGGCAAGAAGTCGGCCCAGTCACTCTCCAGCAATTTCGGCAAGATCGCTCAGGAAGCCGGAGCCGAGCTCGTCGGCACCGATGGTTTTGACCAGTCGATCCAGCTCGTTCTCAACGGCCGGGCCGACGCCACGATCAATGACAGCCTGTCCTTCCTCGATTTCAAGAAGCACAAGCCCGATGCCAATGTGAAGATTGCCGCGCAGCAGGAGAATGCAGATTTCTCCGGGATCATTATCCGCAAGGGTGAACCTGATCTACTTGCGGCCATCAACAAGGCACTTGAGACGGTCAAGGCCGACGGCACTTACCAGAAGATCGCCGACAAGTATTTCGGTCAGGATGTTTCGAAGTAACAACCGTTTACCATTGATGGTTTTTACGCTCTAAGGGGGCAGGGAGCAAAACTCCCTGCCCTTGTCTTTGAGGAGAACCGGCTTGCCCCATTGGCTGACATTGATGCTCGAATCGCTGCCCTCACTGTTGTGGGCGGGGCTGATTTTCACCATTCCGCTGACGCTTTTATCTTTCGTGCTCGGCCTCACGGTGGGCCTCATCGCTGCGCTCATCCGGCTGTTCGCGCCTGGCCCGTTGGCAGCAATCATCAAGTTCTACGTCTGGATCATTCGCGGGACGCCCCTCCTGGTGCAGCTCTTCCTCATTTTCTATGGCCTGCCAAGCGTCGGCATCGTGCTCGACGCCTTCACCGCGGCCCTGATCGGCTTCACGCTGAACATTGGTGCCTACACATCGGAAATTCTACGCGCCGTCATTTCCTCGGTTCCAAAGGGGCAATGGGAAGCTGCCTATTCGATCGGTATGAGCTGGTCGCAGGCCATGCGCCGCACCATCTTGCCACAGGCCTCCAGGGTCGCCGTGCCGCCACTGTCAAACACCTTTATTTCGCTGGTGAAAGACACCTCGCTTGCCGCAGCAATCACCGTGCCGGAATTGTTTCAGGCGGCACAGCGTATCGTGGCAACCACCTATGAGCCCCTAATTCTCTATGTCGAGGCGGCGCTGATTTATCTGGTCCTGAGTTCGGTTCTTTCATCGCTGCAGGCGAGGCTGGAGCATCGCCTGAACCGCTATGGCGGATTCCTGGAGGCGCGCTCATGATGATAGAACTGAAAAACATCGAAAAGCGCTTCGGCGATATGACGGTCCTCAACGATGTTTCGCTCAGTGTTGCCGAGGGCGCCGTCATGGCTTTGGTCGGACCGTCCGGCGGCGGCAAGAGCACGCTGCTGCGCTGCATCAATCTGCTTGAGGTACCCACGGCAGGGTCAGTGGAGATCGCGGGGGACAGGCTGGAATTCCACCCCGGCAGCAGAATAAGCTCGAAGCAAATCCAGCTGCTGCGCCGACATACCGGCATGGTCTTTCAGAACTTCCAGCTCTTCCCGCACCGGACCGTGATCGAAAATGTCACCGAGGGCCTGACCACGGTCCTGAAATGGCCAAAGGATCGGGCGCGGCAGCGGGCAATGGCCTTGCTCGAGAAGGTCGGGCTCGCGCATAAGGCCGAAGTCTGGCCATCGACGCTTTCCGGAGGGCAGCAGCAGCGCGTTGCAATCGCCCGTGCCTTGGCACCGTCACCTAAAGTCCTTTTGTGTGACGAGCCGACCTCGGCGCTCGACCCGGAGCTTTCGGGAGAAGTGGTTGACGTGCTGGCACAGTTGGCGCGGGAAGGCACGACGATGGTCATGGCGACGCACGACCTTCGGTTGGCGTCCAAGATTGCTAACGAAGTGATTGTGCTCGATGCGGGCGTTATCGTTGAAACAGGGACATCGCGCGATATCTTCACGCAGCCCAAGCGGGAGCGCACCAAGCGCTTTATTGCGACCTTGACCCATGAGGAAGGTCACACCTACGGCGAGGGTATCTAGGGCCGGTGGAGAACCAAGGTGTTCAGACAAGTTCACCCCCGCGAAAAAGCGCGTTTTGCCCGATCAAACAACGGCCTGATGGAACAGGAGGCCACCCAGCGGTCGGCGGTCTTGATGAAGTTCGACCGGCATGGCCAAGACAGGCTTGATGGCCCAGCCGTGCAATTGCGTCCGGCTTGCTGGCGATGCGTGGCGGGTCGTGGGCGCGAAAATTTGCCGCAGCGTCGCCGATCAGGCGCAGTGTTCCTGCGCCTTAATGAGTTCGTTTGCAGCGCTCGTTTGGCTCAAACGCCGAGATATCGATCCTGCAACGCCGGCGTCAGTTCATCCGGCCTGCCGGTGAAAACCGTTGCTCCCTTTTCGAGAACAAAACAGCGGTCCACCACTGGCAGAAGTTCGGCCAGCGTCTTGTCGACGACAAGAATTGACTGGCCACCAGCCTTGAGCTTGCGAATCGCCGCCCAGATGTCCTGCCGGATCACGGGCGCGAGACCTTCTGTCGCTTCGTCCAGGACAAGCAGGCTCGGATTGGTCATCAGCGCGCGGCCGATCGCCAGCATCTGTTGCTCACCCCCCGAAAGCGTGTTGGTATATTGATCGCGCCTCTCATCAAGACGCGGAAAGAGCTCGCTCACTTTTTGCAGTGTCCACTCGCTCCCGCGCGCTGCGGCAAGCAGGTTTTCACGCACGGTAAGATTGGGGAAGCAGCGCCGGCCTTCAGGTACAAGACCAAGGCCCAGCCTTGCGATACGGTGTGGTCGCATGCCCCCAAGGTATCTGCCGGCAAAGCTGATGGTACCGGCGCGCGGACGGGCAAGCCCGAAAATGGAATTGATCGTGGTCGTCTTGCCCATGCCATTACGCCCCATCAGCGCGACGACCTCTCCCGCTTCCACGTCAAGATCCACGCCGAACAGCGCCTGGGATGCGCCATAGAACGTTTCAAGAGCATTTATTGCCAGAAGTGTCATGCTGCCTCCCCCAGATAGGCTCGACGCACTTCGGGATCGTTTCGGATGTCGTCGACTTTGCCGGACGCGATAATGCGGCCATAAACGAGCACGGATATCCGGTCAGCAAGCGCGAATACGGCATCCATGTCATGTTCGACGAGCAGGATCGGCGCCTCCCGGCGCAGGCCGCCGAGAAATTTGGTCAAGCTCCTGGAGCCTTCCGGTCCCATGCCGGCCATCGGTTCGTCAAAGAGAAAGGCCTTGGACCCAAGCGCAAGCGCAATGGCGATTTCGAGCTGCCTGCGCTCGCCATGCGAAAGCTCCGCTGCAGGCAGATTTGAGCGTGCTGCCAATCCCACGCGTTCCAGCATGGCCATTGCCGGATCTGTCAGGCTCTTGTCGGCCATGACTGGGCGAAAGAAGCGAAAGCTCGGTCCTTGCCGGGCCTGGACGGCCAGCATGACATTGCGCAGCGCGGAAAACTCCGGGGCCAAGGATGATATCTGGAAGCTGCGTCCAAGGCCAAGGCTTGCCCGCGCCGCCATGCCCAGCCCCGCCATGTCCTGTCCGAGGAAGCGGATCGTGCCGCTGTCCTGCCGGATTGACCCTGAGATCTGATGGATCAGCGTGCTTTTACCCGCTCCATTCGGCCCGATCAGAGCATGAATTTCACCCGGTCTGAGATCAAGGTTCACGCCATCGGTTACCTTTAACGCGCCAAAGTTCTTGCGCAAATCACGGATTTCGAGGACAGGCTCAACCATGTTGCACCTTTCCGGCCAGCAGGCCCAACAAGCCGCCGCGTGCAAAAAGCACAACGCCAAGCAAAATAAGACCAAGGAAGAATTGCCACCGCTCGGTAATGCCGCCAAGCGCATACTCAAAAAACACATACAGCATCGCCCCGGCGACAGGACCAAACAAACGGCCTTTGCCTCCAAGAATGATCAGCACGATCAGTTCCCCCGACATATGCCAGGACAGCATGGAGGGGCTGGCGAACCTGTTCAGATCGGCAAAGAGCGCACCTGCCAGACCCGTCATCATGGCTGACATGACAAATGCAGCGAGATTGATATTGAAGGGCGCGATACCGACAGCCGAAAGGCGCGTCGCGTTCTGTCTTGCTGCTTGCAGCGCCGCGCCGAAACGCGAACCTCGTATGAGCCAGAACAGGGCCAGTGCCAGCATCAATAGGGCATAGCAGACCAGGAAGAACGGCAATGGCTTGGCCGTGTTGACGAGAGGGAGGGAATTGCGCACGTACAGTGACAACCCGTCCTCGCCGCCATAAGCCGGCCAGGAGATGGCGAAATAATAGATCATTTGCGCGAAGGCGAGCGTGATCATGATGAAATAGACGCCGGCCGTCCGCAGGCTGATCGCCCCGATGGGTAACGCAATCAGGGCGCAGATCGCGATCGCCACAAACCAGATCACCGGCATCGATGTGGTGCCCGGTATGCCAAGGAAAAGCGGCTCGCCATTGAAGGCATGGGTGGCAAGAATAGCCGCGACATAGCCGCCAAGGCCAAAGAAAGCCGCATGACCGAACGACACCAGCCCGCCGAGCCCGAGCGCAATGTTGAGTCCGACGGCGGCAAGCGCGAGAATGGCGATACGCGTGGCGAGCGTGATATAAAACGGCTCGCCTATCGCCAGTGCTACCAGCGGTACCGCCATAAGCAACAGAGCCAGCAGGGTGTTCACGGTGGGTTCACGGGCGGCCATTGCGGTTCTCACAACTACGCGGCGAACAGGCCGCGCGGCCTGAAAGCGAGAATCAAGGCCATGACGATATAGATCAGCATGGAGGCGAGGGCGGCTCCGATCATCCCGGCCTGTGATGCTGGCAAGATCAGCGCCAGCGTCTTCGGTAAAAGGAAGCGGCCCATCGTGTCGATGGTACCAACCAGGATCGCGCCGACAAGGGCTCCCTTGATCGATCCGATGCCGCCGATGACAATGACGACGAAGGCGAGGATAAGCACCGGCTCGCCCATCCCGACCTGTACCGATTGCAGGGCTCCAACCAGGGCCCCGGCAAGACCGGCAAGAGCCGCACCGAGCGCAAATACGACGGTATAAAGCGTCTGGATATCGATGCCAAGGGCGGCAATCATTTCGCGGTCCGACTCACCCGCCCGGATGCGCATGCCAAGCCTGGTGCGGGAAATGAGGACATGCAGGCCAACGGCGACGCTGATCCCCACACCTATTACGGCCAGGCGGTAGAGCTGGTATTGGCCGCCGCCGGGGAGCGGCACCGCGCCCTGGAGCAGCGGTGGGATATCAAGGTAGAGCGCAAACGAGCCGAACAGCCAGCGCGAACCTTCAGAAAAGATCAGGATGAGTGCGAAGGTGGCCAGCACCTGATCCAGATGGTCACGTTCGTAAAGCCTTCGGATGACCAGAACTTCCATGATCGCGCCAGCGGCCGCTGCCGCCACCAGGCTGGCGATCAGCCCGATCCAGAATGAGCCAGTCGCCGACGCCACGATGGCGCAGGCGAAGGCACCGATCATGTAAAGCGAACCGTGGGCAAGATTGATAAGTCCCATGACCCCGAAGATCAGTGTCAGCCCGGCCGCCATAAGGAACAGCATCACCCCAAGCTGAAGCCCGTTCAAAAGTTGCTCGATCAATAATGCAGTGGACAAGGTGGCGATCCAGGCTTCGTTTCAGGGTTGAATATAGAGGGCTGCCCGTCGTGGCACGCCGGGCAGGCCTGGCAGAACACAAATGCGCGAATTACATCTTGCACTGGTCCGCATATGCATCCTTGTGATGTTCGAAAGCCGTCGCAACAATCCTGTTGGTCAGCACGTCGCCCTCCTTCACCACTTCCCGGACGTACACGTTCTGGATCGGATGGTTGTTGTTGTTGAACACGAACTCGCCGCGTACGGACTTGAAATCCGCCGCCTTCAGCGCCGCACGGAACGCGTCCTTATCCTTTACACTTGTTTTGGAAAGGGCCGCGATGATGAGGTTGGCCGTGTCCCAGCTCTGCGCCGCGTAGATCGAGGGCAGACGCTTGTATTCGGCCTGGAACGCGTCGACGAACTTCCTGTTGGCTTCATTGTCGAGGTCCTTGGACCATGTCGCCGAGTTCTTTACGCCGAGCGCCGCATCACCGATTGCACCCAGGACATCCTGGTCGAACGAGAAGCCCGGTCCCATGACCGGAATGTTCACGCCCGACTGCGCATACTGCTTCATGAAGGCGATTCCCATGCCCCCCGGCAGGAAGAAAAACACCGAATCCGCGCCGGAATCGCGGATCTGGGCGATTTCGGCTGCGTAGTCGGTCTGCCCGACCTGGGTGTAGATTTCACCCGCCAGTTCACCCTTGTAGAAACGCTTGAAGCCCGTCAGCGAATCCTTGCCGGCCGGATAGTTTGGGGCGAGGACAAAGGTCTTTTTGTAGTCCTTGTTGGCGTATTGTCCCATCGCTTCGTGAAAATTGTCGTTCTGGTAGGCGACATTGAAATAGTTCGCATTGCAGTTCGCGCCGGCAAGAGCCGAGGGACCAGCGTTGGGCGACAGATAGATGATGTCCTGCGCCACCGTATTCGGCACGACCGCCATGGCAAGGTTTGACCAGATGATGCCGGTCAGGAGATCGACCTTGTCGCTCTGGATCATTTTTTCTGCCAGCTGCACCGCGATTTCAGGTTTCTGGGCGTCATCCTCGACAATAAGCTCGATCTCCTTGTTGCCAGACTGTTTGATCGCCAGGGTGAACGCGTCACGCATATCAATGCCAAGACCCGCGCCACCGCCAGACAATGTGGTAATCACACCAATTTTCACAGGTTCGGCATTTGCGGCGCTTGCGGTGGCCAGCGAAAGGCCAAGGATGCTGACTGCTATGATACTCTTCATGTTGTTCCCCTTTTGGGTGTTCCCGTTTTTGGTGGTATTTAATGTCAGAGCCGAGCCCGAACTTTGCAGAATTACCGACACAGCAGCTCAAACCTCATGGTAACTGGAAGCGTCTTGCCCGATACCGTCACGTCCAGCAAACAGTGCAGGCCTGCAACTTCGTGCAGCATGACATCTGTTGAAATTTACTTCAAGCACGAAGTTTCAAGATTAAAATGATTGCTTGGCGATCCTTCGAGCCTCTGTTAGCCTTCAGACCGTTCACGTCGACGGAGGGCAAAGCCGATGATCCATCGCCAGATTTCAGACTGGGATGACGCCTATGCCAATGGCCCGAATATTGCCGGGGGCGACCGCTGGCCGCATGCCTGGGTCGAGCCAGCCAAAATCTACCGCGAGACCCTTTTAGCCGCTGGCCGGGCGAAACTTGATCAGGCCTACGGTAACGGGGCACGCAATCGTTACGACCTCTTCGTGCCTGGAGCGACAGCGAAGGGATTGGTGGTTTTCGTCCACGGTGGATTCTGGCTCAGGCTCGACAAGAGTTTTTGGTCGCACCTTTCAGCCGGTCCGCTGGCTCATGGCTATGCCGTTGCCATGTTGTCGTATTCGCTCTGCCCACAGATACGCATCGCCGGCATCGTGAAAGAGATCGCTGCGGCGATCAGCATAGTGGCAGACATGATCGACGGTCCGCTCCTGCTGGTTGGGCATTCGGCCGGTGGCCACCTCATAAGCAGAATGGTGTCTGCCACATCGCCGCTTCCAGTGCGCCTTGCCGTTCGCATCCGCCATGCAGTGTCTATTTCAGGCATCCACGATCTGCGGCCAATCCTCTCCACCGCAATGAATGGCCATCTTCACATCGATGAAGCCGAGGCGCTGGCGGAAAGTCCGGCTCTGCTGCGTCCGATGGAAAATGCACGCATCACGTGCTGGGTCGGCGGCGGTGAGCGGGCTGAGTTTGTACGCCAGAGCGAACTGCTGGCCAATATTTGGACCGGTCTGGGCGCCGCCACGGCGACAGTGGTGGAACCGGATCGTCACCACTTCAACATCATCGATGGTCTCGCCGATCCTGCGCACGAACTGACGACAACCTTGCTGTCCGGTTGAGTGACAAGAATGGTCGCATTGAACCTGTGATCCCCACAATGATCCCAGCGACAGCCAATGCGCCGCGCTTTGCGTTTTCAAGCTCCCTGCCAGGTGCGGATTGGTGTCCGAGCTTTAGACCAGTCAGAATACGGCATGCAACGGCATGGGTCGTCAGAGATCCAAATGAGTGATGGTCATTGCCTGGTTTTGATAAGGTCGGCCATCCGCTCAGCAATCATGATGGTGGGAATGTTGGTATTTGCGCAAGGTATGCTCGGCATCAGTGAGGCGTCGCAAACACGCAGGTTCTGTGTCCCGTAAACTCTGCCGGATGGCGATGTGACGGCCATGGGATCGACTTGCGCCCCCATCCTGCATGTGCCGGAGGGGTGCCATGTGCCGCCAACATTTTTCTGAACAAAGGACGTGAGTGCCTCATCGTCATCAAGAAGGCCATCGATCGTGACGCCGAGCGTAACGACGCCATGGATGAGGCCTTTGCGCAGGGGCCCGGCATAGTCGAGCATTGCCGCAAGCGCGCCGCGCTGGACGGCGTTCAATCTGCCGGGCGCTGCGACTTTCGCGACGCGCGGCGAATAGCTTGAAGGAAAAACAATATCTCTGAAGCCATTCATCATCGGATTGGTCAGCGTATCCGCGCCGAGCCGCAAAGCGAGTTTCAGCCGTTGCAGATCGCGCTCGTCTGACAGCATCCTGAAATCGACGCAGGGTTCTATCCGCGCGTCAGCAGAGGCAAGTGTAAGCAAGCCGCGCGAATAGGATTTGTTGACCCAGAAAAACAGGCTGCCCATGCGCATGCCGATCGAATGCCATCCGGAGCGGGCAAGGATCGCGCCATGCATGTCGCCCTGCGGTGTGCCTTGCAAGCCTGACGAGAAGCGCAGGATGCACTGTTCGTGATGCTCGGCCTGATCGGTTACCCGCGCCGCAGGAGGCAGGAAGGCGGCGACGGCAATGGATGGATGCTCCATCAGGTTGCGCCCGACCCCAGGCCGATGAGCGATCACCGGAATACCCAGGCTTGCAAGGTCAGCGCCGGGTCCGACGCCGCTGCGCAGCAGCAGCGCCGGCGTGTGGACAGCGCCGGATGAAACGATAATTTCGGAAGCCCGGATCGTGGTGGCCGGTCCACCGCCATGTGCAAGGAGAGTTGCTCCGATGGCCCGGGTCCCCTCAAACAGCAGCCGTTCGACTGTCCGTCCGGTAATGACACGCAGATTTGGCCGCTGTCGCACCATTGGTGTCAGATACACTACCGACGTTGGCACTCGTTCGCCGTTTTCACTGACGGCCACTGCACCGACGAAGACACCGTCTTGCCAGGCACCGTTCTGATCGGGCTGCATCGGATATCCGGTCGCGGTCAATGTGCGCGCAACGGCGCCGACGAAGGGAGACATCCGATCCATCGCCAGCCGTCTGATCGGCAGGGGACCATTGTTCCCATGCAGCGGACCGCCGAAATCACGATCATTCTCGAGCTTGCGGAAATAGGGCAGACAGTTGTCCCAGTTCCAACCGGCGGCACCAAGGGTTTGCCATTCATCGTAATCGCCGGGCGCACCGCGATTGGCCATCAGCGCATTGATCGCCGAGCCGCCTCCGAGGATTCGCGCCTGTTCATAGCGGCGGGGAGTGGGGGGCGCCCGGTTGCTCGTCGCAAAGCCCATGCGTGCAGTCAGCGCGTTCCATATGTTGCCGGTATCGAGATAGGCGCGGCCGGGGTAACGGCTACGAATTTCGCCTGGCATGGTCTCCAGCGTCAGATCGCGGCCGGCCTCGACGAGGGTGACGGTGTTGCGCGGATCTTCCGACAGCCGGGCAGCCAGGACGCATCCGGCTGATCCGCCGCCGACAATAAGGAAGTCGCTTGTCACGCCGGCATGCTCCAGATCTCAATGCCCATTGACGCGCTCTTCCGGCACTGGCTTGGCCTCTCTGGCATTGAGTGCGATCAAAATGACGAGCAGGAATGATACGGCAGTGAGGAGCGAACTGATCGCTGCGATGGTCGGATCAATCTCGTCTCGCAGCGCGGTAAACATTCGCTTGGTCAATGTCTGGTTCTCGCCGCCTGCGATGAACAGGGCAACGACGGTCTCATCCAGGGCCGAGATGAAGGCGAACAACGTTCCCGAAATCACACTCGGCCTGATCTGTGGCAGTGTAACCACGAAGAAGCTGCGCAGCCGGTTCATGCCAAGACTGCGCGCGACCATTTCTTGCGTGGGGTCGAACTTGCGCAGCCCGACGAGCACCGCCGTGATGACATAAGGAATGCCCAGCATGACATTGGCGAGCACGAGCCCCGGTATCGTTGCAAGCAGGCCGACCTTTGCATAAACGAAGAACACACCGATTGCGATGATGACGATCGGCGTCACGAGTGGCAGGAGCAGGATGACCTGGAGGCTCTGCACAAGCCGCGATTTCGAATTGTTGAGCGCATAGGCGGCGGCCGTGCCGAGAACGGTGGAGATAACCGAGCTCGACACTGCAAGGATCAGGCTCACTTTTGTCGCCTGCATCCAGGCTACGCTGCCAAGATAGGCTTCATACCAGCGCAGCGAGAAGGCGGGCGGAGGAAAGCTCAAGAACCGAGCGCTGGAAAACGACATGGGCACGATGATGATGACCGGGATCATCAGGTAAAGCAGAACGAGGCCGACGAAACCGTAAAGTGCAAGGCGAACGGGTGTCATCTCAGTCACCTCATCCCCATCAGCCGCTCGACCGGGATCAAGCGACTGGCGGCCCAGAAGATGGCGAAGACGCAGGCAAGCAGGACGACACTGATCGAACTTGCTGCGCCCCATTCGTTATAGAGCTCGACGTTGCGGCTGACGAGCATGGAGACCATGAAGGTCCGCCCGCCGCCCAAAAGCTCAGGGGTGATGTAGAAACCGAGTGTCAGGACAAAGACAAGCACAGAGCCGGCGATGATGCCTGGCAGCGACAAGGGCAGGAATACGCGCAAGAAGACGTGCGCCGGCGTTCCGCCAAGACTTGCGCCAGCCATGGTCAGCTCCGCGGGTATTTTCTGCATGGTGGCATAAAGCGGCAGCACCATGAAGGGCAGTAGAATGTGAACCGTAGCAATGACGGTACCAAATTCATTGTTCACCAGGATCAGAGGCGTATCAATCAGACCCAGCGATTTCAGGATGCTGTTGATGATGCCTGTGCGCTGCAGGAGGATCAGCCAGGCGTAGGCGCGTACCAGAACACTTGTCCAGAATGGAAGCACGACCATCGCCAGAACCACGATGCTCCAGCGGCGCGGCAGCGATGCCGCCACGTAAGCCACCGGATAGCCGAGCAAAATGGTCGCCGCGGTCACGATGAAGGCGATGCGGAACGTCTGGAGAAAGCTGTGCCAATAGACATCTTCGCTCAAGATGCGGCGATAATTTTCCAACGTGAAACCGTCGTGATAGACCGATTGCCAGGCGAGCCACAGCAGGGGAACAAGCAGCAGGGTAACGATGACGGCCAAAGCCGGCACCAGGAGCAGAAACATCAGTATCTGCTCCTGGCGGTCGTGTCGCCGGAAGGCTTCGGGTCGCGATCGAGGCAAGGAAAATCCTCCCGTCAGACTATATGTCATGGCTTTTGGATAAACTCCGCCCAGCGCTTTTGAACCGCTTCCCCTTCCGCTGAACTCCACCATTCGGTCGAGATCAGAACCTGCTTTGCCGCATTGTCCGGTGAACTGGGCAGTTCGGCTGCCCGTTCAGCCGGGATCTTGCCAGTCTTGAAGGCTTCGGGGTTGCCGGGTCCATAGTCGATCTCAAGTGGCAGATTGGCCTGAATTTCCGGTGCCAGCGCCTCGTTCACGAATTTGATGGCCGTTTCCAGATTCGGCGCGTTCTTGAGAATGCACAGCGAGGTGTTTTGCAAAAAACCCTGGTTGAAGGTAAAGCCGACATCGCCGCCTTCTTTCTGAACCGCGCTCACGCGCCCGTTCCACGCCATTTCCATGTCGACTTCACCGTCGCTCAAAAGCTGGGCCGATTGGCCACCGGAGGTCCACCAGACCGTGATATGCGGTTTGATCTCTTCCAGCTTCTTGAACGCCCGGTCGACATCGATCGGATAGATCTTGTCAGGGGCAACGCCGTCAGCAAGAAGTGCGGCTTCGAGCGTGGCCAGGGGATGATTGCGAAGCGCCCGGGTTCCAGGAAACTTCTTCACATCCCAGAAATCCGCCCATGACTGCGGTGGATTATCGCCGAACTTGCTCTTGTTGTAGGCCAGCACGCTCGAATAGAATTCATATGCGGCCGAATAAGGCGTCTTGTATTTTTCCGGCATCTTTTCGGCATTGGGAATCTTGCTGAAATCGAGCTTTTCGATCAGCCCCTGTTCACCGCCGCGGATGCAGTCTTTGGTTGGCGTATCAACGACATCCCAGACCGGCTTTCCGGTCGCGCCCTGCGTCTTGATCACAGGCCAGGCATCAGGGGAACTGTCCTGATTGATGGTGATGCCGAGTTTTTCGGCAACCGGGTCAAGGATGGCCTTGGTCTGGGCCTCCTGATAGGCACCCCCTTGCGAAATGAAGGTGATCTGCTCGGCAAATGCGCTTGTGGCCATCAGGGTCGCGCCCGCGCAAGCCACCGCGAGGGTAACTTTGGAATGTTGGTACCGCATGTTCGTTCTCCTCTGTTTTTCCTGAGGCGCCAGGCCTCTTTAACGGTCACTCAAATCGGCGGGTCTTAACGCCCGATTGCATCAAGGAACTGGTACCAGCCGGCAACAAGCCGGACGGCGGGTTCTCGAATGGGGTAGAAGGGGACTTTCTTCAGGCGTTCTGACGCAAGAAGTCCGATATTCGGCCTGTTGCCGGTAACAATCTCCGCCAGATATTTGCCCATCAGCGTCGACATCGCGACCCCGGTGCCATTATATCCGACGGCATAGCTGATCCTGTCGTCGAGCCGCCCAACATGTGGAATGCTGTCGAGTGTCATGCCAACCAGCCCCGACCAGCGATGCGTTACCTGGACATCGGCGAGTTCCGGAAACTGCGCGACCATGGCTTTTTGCAAGGCAGCGAAGGCCGATGGTGAATCGGTCTTGCCGAACGCACCGCGGCCGCCAAACAGCAGCCGGTCGCCAGATTTGCGGAACCAGCGCATCATGCGCCGTGTCTCCGTGTAGCTGCGGCCCTTGCAAAGCAGCGTTGCCGCCGGCTTGCCGGTTAGCGGTTCGGTCGCGATTATGGCGCTGCGGAAGGGGATAAGGGTTCGCTGCACACTTTGTGTGGCTGAAGTCAGATCCGAGTAGGCGTTCGTCGCCATGACTGCGTGGCGGGAGTTGATGGTTCCGCTTGGCGTTTCGAGCACCAGCCCTGCGCTGTCACGCCGTATCGAGGTGACCGGGCTCTGTTCGAAAATCGCAATGCCCTCGGCGGCTATTCCGGAAGCAATGCCGCGAACGAAATTGAGGGGGTGGATGACGCCGCCATGGGTATTGAGAAGTCCCCCGGTAAAACCTTCCGACCCGGTTTCCTCCAGCATTTGTGATGGCGCAAGAATGGACGTGGAATGATCGCCGAGCACCCCGTTAAGCCATGCGACCTCCTGCTTGAGGGCAGCGAGCGAAATTTCATTGTGCGCACAGCGCAGGCTGCCGCTTTCCTGAAAGTTTGCCTCTTTGATACCATAGGCTTCGACCAGTTCGCCGACATGATCAATGGCCTCGATACCGAGGTCGTGCATGTGCCGCGCCATGTCGATGCCCCAGCCTTCGGCAATGCCGGAGAAGGTCAGGCGGAACTTGCCCGAAACCACACCGCCATTGCGCCCGCTCGCACCCCAGCCAACGCGGCTCGCCTCAAGCACGACGGGGCTCAGACCCTTGCGTGCCAGATAGCGGGCGGCGGCGAGCCCCGTATAGCCACCGCCTATGATGGCAACATCATATTGCCTGTCGCCGGACAGCTTGCCAAAGCGCGGCTCACTGGCGGCCGTATCACTCCACAGCGATGTGATTTCAGACAGGGGCGGGGCGGAGACCATGGATATGCTTCTCCGGATCAGGCTGCCGTTGCCGAATTGTGGAAGCTGAGAATTTCCGCGTCCACCGCGTCGGCAAGCTGCTTCAGCGACGCAAAATGATAGTCGGGCTTTGTCAGCGTTGCCGGGGCGGGGGTTCCGCCAAAACCTTCCAGGCCCTGTCGGCGCTCGATCCAGCACACAGTGTAGCCAAGATCCTTGGCGATGCCGATATCGTGGTGCTGGCTCTGCGCCACGTGAAGGATCTCGTTGAACTGGTAGCCATGCGCGGACTGGCGGCCGCGGTTGAACGCAAAGAACTGCGGGTTCGGCTTGGCAACACCTGTCTCATCGCATGTGACACTGTCATGGAACGGATTGCCGAGCGTGGCAGAATAAGCGGAAAACGCAGTGCGATCCGCATTGGTCATGGCAACCAGGCGGAAATTCTTGCGCAGCCGCTTCAACGCGGCAACGGAATCGGCGAAAGCGGGCCAGCGGAATATCGAAAGCTGGAAGGCGTCCGCCGTTGCATCGTCGTTCCGCAAACCGAGTTCAGTGGCAAGCGACCGATAGACGTCCTTCATGGCAAAGCTGGAGCGGCCGTAGAATTTGTCCCTGCCGCGCTTGTAGGCTTCGAAAATCTCGTCTTCGGGAGCCCTGGCTGCCTTGTCGCCGCCAAGTTCGCGAATGGCGCTTATGACGCCCGTTTCGAAGTCGATCAGTGTGCCGACAACGTCGAATGTGAGGACTTTGAAGGTTGTAAGTGACATTTGCATTCTCTCGTCAGTTTGTTCGGATTGCGGTTATTTGATTAATAGGCGGCCTTGGGAACCACGATCGTATCCTGGGGATGGAGCCCGATGGTCATTCTGGATCCCACGGGTTTGATCTTTGTCAGGCCCGTGTGATTGCTCGGCTGGCGCAGACTCAACTTCGTACCATCGTCGAGTTTTACGAAGACGCGAGCACTTTCACCTTGATAGAGGACCTCAGTCACGGTGCCGGCCATGCGATTGAGGATGCCGTCATCGGCATCATCGGCGATCAGCAATTTCTCGGCGTGGACAGCGAGAAAAATTTCTTTGCCCTGAGGGACCGGGTGGGCGGAGCGCAGATGGTACGGTCCAAGCCTGGCACACCCTGTCGCCGCATAGTCCACAGGAACGAGGGTTGCTTCGCCGATAAAGCTTGCAACAAAGGAATCCGACGGATGATCGTGCAGGCGGACCGGTGTATCGATCTGCACGATCTTGCCGCGATTCATGATGGCCACACGGTCGCTCATCGTCAGCGCTTCCCGCTGATCATGGGTCACGTAAATGATGGTTGCGCGCAGTTTCTGGTGCAGATGGCGCAGTTCGATCTGCATGTTCTCGCGCAACTGTTTGTCCAGCGCAGACAGCGGTTCATCCATTAAAATAAGCCGCGGTTCGAAGATGATGGCGCGTGCAAGGGCAACGCGCTGCCGCTGGCCGCCGGAAAGTTCGGTAATGCGCCGGTGCTCGAAGCCTGTGAGTTCGACCATCGAAAGTGCGTCCCGCACCTTGGCGGCCCATGTTGACTTCGGCTGGCGGCGTGCGCGCAGCGGGAAAGCAACATTCTCGCCCACGCTCATATGCGGAAACAGCGCGTAGTTCTGAAAAACGATACCGATATCGCGCTTGTGGGGCGGAGCATATGTAATATCCTTCTCGCCGAGAAACACCGAACCGGAGGTGGGCTGTACAAAGCCGCCGAGAATGCCGAGAAAGGTGGTCTTGCCCGACCCCGAGGGGCCAAGGAGGGAAACGAACTCACCCGCACCGACCTCGAGGCTTACGTCGTCCAGGGCGTGAAAGGCTCCGTAGCTCTTGCGCGCATTGCGGATCGATACACCGACACTTTCAATATTTCTTGCGATATTCATTGAGATCCACTGCAACTTTCCTTGCAAACCAGCACCGAAGCCGGATGCAATCCTGTTCATTGAGCAGAGATATACAGCCCCTTTCGCTGGCGAAGGACTCCCCGCCAGACGGCAAAACCGTATCGATTTCCCCTTGTTCTTGGCCTTTCCAAAAAGCCTGTTGACGATAACAGATCAAAAGATGGATGAGCTGGCAATTGAAAAAAAGTTGGCTGAGGTGTTACATGGTGTAATGACCTTACTGCGCCGTTCCCTGCCGTCGATGAATGCCCTCTTTACTTTCGAGGCGGCAGCCCGTTGCGGGAATTTTTCCAAAGCGGCGAACGAACTGAATGTCACACCCGCGGCAGTCAGCCGGATGATCGCGCGGCTGGAAGACCATCTCGGCACGCAGCTTTTCGTTCGCATTGCGACAGGATCGTCCTTAAGTGAAGCGGGCACGATCCTGTTCGAGAGCATAACCAAAGGTTTTTCGGGAATTGAAAATGCGTTGCGCGAAATCGAGGACCGCCAGACCGGTCTCGAAACGGTTTCGCTTTCGGTTTCAACCGGGTTCACCACGCATTGGCTGATGCCACGAATGAGCAAGTTCAAGTCAGACTTCCCGAATGTCGACCTGCGCTTCCAACTTGTCATAGGTGCACTTGGTGGTTCCGTTGCCGATGTCGACCTTGGAATGCGCTTTGTCGACGGCGCGGATGAACGGCACGAAGCCGCTTTGATCATGCCGGAAATCCTGATGCCGATTTGCAGCCCATCCTATTATGAGCAGTACGCGACCGGACAGGAGGGGGTGGAGGCACCCGTCTATACAATCGTCAATCTGGATAGCGCCCAGCCCGACTGGTCCGGCCTGTTTCTGCCCCGCCAGGCCGGAGAAACGGTCAATTCGCTCATCTTTTCGGACTATGCGATTGTTGTGCAAGCGGCATTGCTCGGTCAGGGTGTGGCCCTGGGCTGGCTGAATGTCGTTGCGCACTGGCTGCGCACGCGGGCACTGGTCCCTGCGCGGCAGGATCTGATGGTAACGGGGCGGCTTTGCCATCTGGTGCGCATGCGCGACAAGCCGCGCCGCCCAGTGGTGTCGCACATCCGCGACTGGATTATCGCCGAACTGCTTGAAGACGTTCTCGATCTTGATAGGCAATATCCTGCTCTCGGACTCCAGGCACTGCTCGATAGGAAATCGCCTATGGCGTCAACCGAGAATTGACCGGTGTTGCTGCCCGTGTCTGCCTTGAATGAGTGCTTTCAAAGGCCTTGACCTTACCACGATGGGAAGCCCTATCTTGCTGGCAACAGGACAAAAGAGGTCTTCCAATGAGCATGCCAGACGTTCAGATTCGCCCAAATCATCGATTGGTCATTGAAGGCATGACATGCGCCTCATGCGTTGGCCGGGTGGAGAAAGCCATTGCAAATGTACCTGGCGTCGCCAAGGCTTCGGTTAATCTTGCAACAGAACGCGCCGATATTGCCTTTTCCGGCACGCCCGACGTTCCAGCCGTGATCACTGCGATCCGCAATGCCGGTTACGAGGTGGGCGAAAGAACCATCGAGCTCGATATCGAAGGCATGAACTGTGCGTCCTGTGTCGGCCGGGTCGAGAAGGCGCTCCGGGCCGTCTCCGGGGTTACCAATGCCAGCGTCAACCTGGCGATGGAACGGGCAACCGTGCGGGTTGCGACCGCAAGTACGACCGCTTCGCGTCTGGCACAGGCCATCAAGGCTGCAGGCTACGCAGCCAATGAGGTCGCTACAGGCAAGGCCGAAGATGGCGGTCCTGACCGGCGCGAAGCCGAGTTGCGCAGCCTGAAGATCAGTCTCGCGGCCGCTGCCGTGCTGACGATACCGGTGTTTGTCCTTGAAATGGGATCGCATCTCGTGCCCGCTATCCACGAATTCGTCATGGAAACCGTGGGCATGCGGGAGAGCTGGTATCTCCAGTTTCTGTTGACCACGCTGGTGCTGTTTGGTCCTGGCTTGCGCTTCTTCAGGAAGGGGGTGCCGGCACTGTTGCGCTTGGCACCCGACATGGATTCGCTTGTCGTACTCGGTACCACGGCGGCTTGGGGCTTCTCGGTCGTCGCCACCATTGCGCCGCAACTCCTGCCCGAAGGCACAACCAATGTCTATTATGAGGCCGCCGCGGTTATCGTGTCGCTTATCCTGCTCGGGCGCTATCTTGAAGCCCGCGCCAAGGGCCGCACGAGCGAAGCGATCAAGCGGCTGCTCGGACTGCAGGCCAGGTCGGCGCGCGTTCTGCGCAATGGGGAAGCGGTCGATGTACCACTTCAGCAGGTACGCACGGGCGATGTGGTCATTGTCCGTCCCGGCGAGAAAGTCCCGGTTGACGGTGTGGTGATCGACGGGTCGTCCTACGTGGATGAATCGATGATTACTGGCGAGCCCGTGCCCGTGAACAAGGCCGGCGGTTCGGACGTCGTTGGCGGGACGGTCAACAAGAACGGCTCCTTCGCCTTCCGGGCAACGAAGGTTGGAAGTGACACGCTGATTGCCCAGATCATTCGCATGGTCGAGGAGGCCCAGGCGGACAAGCTGCCGATCCAGGCGATGGTGGACAGGGTGACAAACTGGTTCGTGCCCGCTGTCATGCTTGCGGCTGCCGCGACGTTCATTGTCTGGCTCATTTTCGGTCCCGATCCCGCCCTGACCTTTGCCCTTGTGAATGCAGTCGCCGTTTTGATCATAGCCTGCCCCTGCGCGATGGGGCTGGCAACACCGACGTCGATCATGGTGGGGACCGGCCGCGCGGCGGAGATGGGTGTGCTGTTTCGCCGAGGAGATGCCCTGCAGACGCTGCGCGACGCTGAAGTCATCGCGCTCGACAAGACCGGTACGCTGACACTCGGCGAACCGACACTTGCCTATTTCAAGACGAGCGAAGGTTTCGCTCGCAACGAAATCTTGAGCCTCGTCGCCTCACTCGAAGCGCGATCCGAGCATCCCATTGCCGAGGCCATTGTCGACGCCGCCAGGCGTGACGGCTTGCCGCTCGCTGCCGCAGATAATTTCGCAGCAACACCCGGTTTTGGTGTTGCCGCAATGATTGGCGGCCGGAAAGTCGAAGTAGGCGCCGACCGGTTCATGGCAAGGCTCGGCCACAGCGTCGCCCCTTTTGCCAATGATGCCGAGCGCCTTGCCCGGGAAGGGCAGTCACCGCTTTATGCTGCCGTTGATGGCAGGCTTGCTGCGATCATCACGGTTGCCGACCCGATCAAGCCGACAACGCCCGAAGCGATTGCCGCATTGCATGGACTGGGCCTCAAAGTTGCGATGATTACGGGCGACAATCGCCGCACCGCCGAAGCGATCGCCCGGCGTCTGGGGATCGATGAAGTTGTGGCAGAAGTGCTGCCTGACGGTAAGGTCGAGGCGGTAAAGCGGCTGGCGTCAAAGGGGCAGCGCGTCGCCTTTGTCGGCGACGGTATCAACGACGCTCCAGCGCTGGCCGCTGCGGATGTCGGCATTGCCATCGGCACGGGCACAGATGTCGCGATTGAAAGTGCCGGCGTGGTGCTGATGTCCGGGGATCTGCGCGGCGTGGTCAATGCCATTGCCCTGTCGAGAGCCACAATCCGGAACATCGGCCAGAACCTGTTCTGGGCCTTTGCCTACAATGCGGCGCTCATTCCGGTGGCTGCAGGCGCGCTCTATCCGGTTAATGGCACATTGTTGTCCCCCGTGCTCGCAGCGGGTGCCATGGCCCTTTCGAGTGTGTTCGTTCTGACCAACGCGCTACGGCTCAAAAGATTCAGCCCTCCACTGCATGGGGCATGATCGCGCAGACGATCGAGGCGACCCATGATCAAGCTGGTACGGGTCAAGATCGGGAACCGCAATCAATTCAACGTCGGAAGAGACGGCACTTGCCCGAAACATGGGACAACCGATTTGATGTCTATTTTGGCGTCAGGGCATCACGTGACCTATATATGGTTGAGGACTTTCGTGAATTGAGCATGCTGTACGCCAGCCCCAGCTTTGTTCCCGTCTGGTCGCAGCAAGCGCAAGCTGGAAGACGCAGTGATCAAGTGGGAGCGGGCGCCGACGAGGATTTCAACGACCGTGATGGCTGGAAAGCCCATCTTGCCGGACCGCCCGCCATGATCGATGCTACGGCACCGCTCCTCATCAGGCGGGGTGTTCGGGCGGCCGACATTCACGCAGAGCGTTAGACGAACTGACAGGAGCAAGACGATGAACATTGGTGAAGCAGCTACCGCCTCGGGCGTTTCCGCAAAGATGATCCGGCACTACGAGTCGATCGGCCTGATCAAATCGGCGGATCGCACGGGGTCTGGCTATCGTGTCTATTCAGGCAACGATCTGGAGACGCTTCGCTTCATCCGGCGCGGGCGTGACCTTGGATTCTCAATCGAACAAATTCGCCATCTTCTGGCGTTGTGGCGCGATCGCAGCAGGGCATCGTCCGATGTAAAGCGGATTGCGCTGGAACATGTCGAAGAGTTGGAAGCGAAGATGCGCCAGCTTCAGGAAATGGCCAATACGTTGCGCCATCTCGCCACGCACTGCCACGGCGACAGCCGACCAGATTGTCCGATCATTCAAGACCTGGCGCATGCTGACACGAGTGATTTCGCCCCAGCTGTTGCTGCATCCAAGCGGTCGGGTGCACTGAAAGGCACGTTGGCCGGTCAATGAGGGGTGGCCAACACCATTCTGTTTTCTCGCAAACCAGAATGTTGTGCTGACAAATCCACGCAAATGCGTTGGAATATCCTCTTATCCTTGAGTTCCCCCGTTCGCCACTGAACCCGTGCGCGCCTGCAGCCGAAAATGGCGAAACAATCCGCTATCCGATCTCGTCGGTAGTGGCCGGCGCCTGACGAGGTGTCGAGCCTTTTCTATTCAGCACGCGGATCGCGTTCGCAGCCCTTCTCTTTGCCCGGTAGCGGTTGAATTGCTGATCTGCCAAGACCCCGGACAGGATCACCGCTCCCATCACAGCGAAGTTGAGCGAGGAAGGGATGCCGAGAAGATTGACCAAGTTCTGCAACTCCTGGAGCAATACCGCGCCCAACACGACGCCGATGATCGAGCCTTCTCCGCCACGCAACGAGAAGCCGCCCAAGACGGCAGCTGCGATAGCGTAGAGTTCGTAGAAATTGCCATGTGACGAGGGCTGCACCGATCTGGTGAACATAGCAAAATAAACCGCGGCAACGGCGGTCAGCACAGCACAGATAACATAGGCAGCGGTGATGACGAAACCGGTGCGGATGCCCGAGTAGCGTGCCGCATCCTCATTCTTGCCCACCGCCTGCAAATGCCGGCCAAAGACAGAGCGGTGAAGCAGGAACCAACAGACCACCCCTATGATAATCATGGCGTAGAAGGAGTGCGGAACTCCAAACGAGCGCCCAATGGTCAGCCATTCCAATGCTGGATAGTGCGCGCCGAAGGGAAAGCCGGCAGTGGCTTCGCCCGTATAGCCGCGCGCGACGCCGCGATAGATCAGCAGGCCACACAGCGTCACCACGAAGGGTTGCATCCTGAGTTTGGTGATCAAAATGCCATGAGCAAGTCCGAGGAGCGTTCCGATGGCGATAACGACAAGGATCGCCACCGGCCACGGCACTCCGAACTTACCTACCATATCGACGAATATGACACCGAGCAGCGCAATCATCGACCCAACCGACAGATCGATACCACCCGTCATGATCACAAAGCCCTGCCCGATAGCGAAGAGACCGAACAGGCCGATCAGGTTGGCTGTATTGCCCAGATTGATTGGCGAAAGGAACAGCGGATTTCGAAGATAGACCACCGCTCCCACAATGATGATCAGAACTGCCAACCCGAGGTCTTTTTTATGCATTGGTCTTCCTAATTGCGCCGACAGCGAGCTTGAGCACATTGTGTTCGGAGAACTGCGATCGCGACAGCGATCCGGCGATTGCCCCTTCCCGCAACACGACGATACGGTCGGACACGCCAATCACTTCTTCCATGTCGCTGGAGATCATCATGACGCCAACGCCTGTGTCTGCCAATGCGCGCATGAGCCTGTAGATTTCAACTTTGGAGGCGACATCAATGCCGCGGGTAGGCTCGTCAAAAATGATCAATACTGGCCGCATGGAAAGCCATTTTCCCAACACAACCTTTTGTTGATTGCCGCCGGAGAGTTCTGCAGTATTACGCATGACATCGGTGGTTCTGATGGCGAGTTTTGTACGTTGATCCTCGGCGCGCTCTTTAACCAAGTTTTGCGACACGAAGCCGTTGCGGGACACTGCGCCAAGATCGGCGAGGCAAATATTCTCGCAGATCGCGCTTTCCAACACGAGGCCAGTGCGTTTGCGATCCTCTGGTACGAGATAGACGCCCGCTTCGATAGCGTCACGCGGCGAAGCCGCCCTGAATGGCTTGCCCGCCAGCATGATCTCGCCCTCGAGAATGGTGCCGATCCCGAAAATGGCCTCGGCCAGTTCCGTTCGTCCCGCGCCGACCAGTCCGGCCACCCCCAGAATCTCCCCGTAATGGATATCGAAATCGACCAAAGCCCATGGTTTTGCGCCGGTTCTGACAGCCCTCAGAGACAAGACGGCCTCTCCGGCAGGGCGAGCCGGCGGCGCATATAACGAATTGAGGTCGCGTCCGATCATCATACGGATCATGGCGTCATGGTTTATTTCAAACTGGCTGAGTTCACCGGCCGCCTTGCCGTCGCGCAGCGCGAAGACACGGTCGGCGCATTCCTCAATCTCGCTCAGACGATGCGATATGTAGATGACGGCGATGCCCTCGGCCTTGAGATCGGCTATGACCTTCATCAGTGTTTTCGTTTCTGACAGCGTCAGTGATGACGTTGGTTCATCCATGATGATGACCCCCGCCTTGATGGAGAGCGCCTTGGCGATTTCGAGCAATTGCCGTTCGGCCAATGACAGATCAGCGACGGGTGTGTCGGGCCTGAACATGGCGCCTACGCGTCGCAGAAGCGGTTCGGCTGCGGCACGCATGGCTTTTTCGTCCAGGAGCCCGAGGAAACCCGAGCGTATTTCGCGGCCCAGGAACATGTTGGCAGCGACATCGAGATTGTCGAAGACATTGAGTTCCTGATGCACGAATGCGATCCCGGCGGATTGTGACTCGGTCACCAGAAATCGGTCGCATCGCACATCATCGACAATGATATGGCCCGAACTGGGCTGGACAACACCCCCCAGAATTTTCATCAGCGTGGATTTGCCGGCGCCATTTTCTCCGATCAGGGCCAGCACCTCGCCGGCCATGACCGACATGGACACATTGGAGAGGGCCACCACGCCGGGATAGGCTTTTGAAATGCTTTCAAGCACCAACAGGGGGCGCTTCCGATCCGCTTTCGTCGTCATGTGTCGTGGCCATCTGATTTACTGGAAGCAGAGATAGTCGACGCCATTGGCCGAATATTCCAAGTAAGTTCGCACCGGGCCGGATGAACCGTCCGAGCCCGATGCGGCTGCACTGGCCGAGAGGAGTTTACCCGCCAATGCGCTCTTTGAGTTCCGCCTCGAAGGCATCAACGTTGGAAGCGTTGATGACTTTGGTTGGAACAATAATGAGGCCATCCGCCGGAACCCCCGACTTGTCACCCTCGAGATACTTCGCCATCAAATGCATGCCTTGATAGCCCCACTGGTAGGGATCCTGAACAACCGTTCCGGCGAACTTGCCTTCGCGCACCGCACCCAGGGTGATCGGGTCCTCATCGAATGCGATGACCGTGATGGCGCCAAGCTTGCCCGCTGCCTGGAGGGCCTCGTAAATCTTTGGTGGGTTGTAGGAATAAAACCCGACCATGCAGGTGATGTCCGGATTGGCGGCAAGCACGTCATCGACATTGGACCGGGCACGAGCGAAATCGACGTCGTCGCCGCGCACATCGGCAAGCTCGATCCCGGATCCTTCCACGGCCTTACGGAACCCGGCGATACGCTCGATAGCGTTGTCGGCCCCCAGGAACCCGACAAAACCCATGCATTTTCCACCTTTGGGCATCGCGGCGACTGCGATTTCGCCAGCCTGCACGCCTGCTAAGGTGTTGGAGGAGCCAAGATAGGCGATGCGCTTGCTGGCGGGCGCGTCACTGTCGGTGGTGAACAGCGGCACCTGGGCCGCAACACGATTGAATGCGTCGATGGAGTTCTTCGGGTCGGCTGACGATATCATGATTGCATCGGTGCCGGCAGCGACAAGGTCATCCATCAGGGCATTCTGCAGGGCCGCGGTACCCTGAGCCGGATAGCGGAACTGCAGTTCGTAGCCCGGCAACTCCCCTTGAGCCTTCTTGACGCCGGCTTCGGCGAGCTTCCAAAAGTCCGAAGCGGCATTCACGACGAAAGCCAACTGGGGCTTGTCCTGAGCCACAGCGGGGCCGGCCAGGCCGGAAACCACCATGGCGATCGAGACGGCAAGGTTCAGGTTCATTGGTTATCCTCCCATTTTGAGAGCATGGTCGCGGCCATACTCCTCGGTGTTACTGAATGCCCCGAAGCAATCCATTTGCCGCAGGGCGGTACATATCCATTGCTTTGGGCGTCCGCCCGGACGATCGCATTCGGATAGCCCCCGGAGCTGGCGTCGGATATTGCTTGCCGCGCGTGTCCGCGCACGGTCTCGAACGTTACATGGCGGGATTGCGTCGGATCACTCGATGATGATACCGGGCGCAGAAGCCCGGCTCTTCACTCGTGCACACATCCAGACCGGTGTTGATCGTGTCCGCGACGGTCTCCCCTCAATCAGTTGGATCACTACCTCAGGGGTGCGCTGACCCACTTGGGAGCGGCTCCGTGCTTGGTTAAAGCTGCACCTGCGGCCAAGCGCACGCCAGAACTGTTGCCGCCGTGATCCACCCTGCGGCACGTAATGAGGTATGAAATCAAGTCATCGAACCAACATCGATGTTCAATGCGGTCGCAGATCTGGTCATATTAAATGCTAATAACAGCACTTAATTAGCGCAGCCGTCAAGCACGAAATTCAACAACGGGTGCGCAGCATACGGGCCGTACGTACAGGAAATGCAACAAGGGTGCCTGTGGCAGCCACGGCACGCAGGCGGGGTGCCTTCAAACGATCATCGCGCCGCCACGGTGGCTTCGGCATCATCCAAGCGCCGGCGGGCGGTGGACCCCCGCGCAATCAGTTCACATTCAACCTTTATGCGACTGGGAGTGGTGTGCAGGCCGCCGGCCGCGTCGATAAGCAGCTCCGCAGCCGTCCGCCCCATTTCATAGAGCGGGAGAACGAGGGTTGATAGCGGAGGGTGCATGTACTGCGCGATATTGCGATCGTCGAAGCCAATAACGGCCACATCGTCCGGTACTATGGCGCCCAATTGCTTGAGTGCGTCGAAACAGCCGACTGCCATCATGTCGTTGGCGCAGAAGATGGCATCGGGCGGATTGTCCAATGCCATCAGTTCCAGCGTCATTTCGTAACCCGACGATGGCTCCCAATTGCCCGGACGCACCAGCGCAGGATCGAAGGCGATATCGTTGCTGGCCAACGCCTGCTTGTAGCCCTTGAGACGATCACGCGCCGCATCCACCCCCTGTTGGCCATTGATAAAACCGATGCGCCGGCGACCGTACAGCAGCAGGTGTTCGGTCGCGGTGCGGCCGCCCAACAGATCGCCAGGCAGAACGGAGTGATGCTCGCGATGCTCGTCATAGCAGTTCACCAGGACGATACGACGGTCGGCAAGAGCCACAGGAATCTGCACGAGCCTTGTCAGGATTGTACCGTAGATCAAACCAAGAATGGGCAACTTACCCAGACCCGCGACGATGTTGGTCTCAACGTCAGCGTCGCCATGACTAACTGCCATCAGCACGTTGATACCATATTCGAGCGCTTTATCCCGGGCGCCTTCGAACGCCAGCGACATCCAGGGATCCGTTGAGGTTTCATCGGCAACGAAAACTATTGTGGACTGCCCACCCGGGACTGCCTTGGTTCCACGGCGCACAAAACGGTAGCCAAGCGCCTGCGCTGCTTCCAGCACGCGGCCCCTTGTGGCGTCGGCAAGCCGCGCACCTTTCGTTCCGCTGAGAACCAGTGAGACGGTGGCCTGGGAGACGCCCGCCGCTGCGGCAACATCCATCATGGTGGGGCGCCCCACGCTCAATTGCCTCTTGGATTTGGACATAAATCGATAATTTCTCCGTGAAATAAACATCTGCCATGCGGCCGTGAATATTCGGCGCCGTAGGTTTCGCTGGTTCGGCCGCCCGGCCCGTTCATGCGCCCTCTTAGGTAATATCAAACCAATAATGAATTGATTATGCAAATACATATTGATGATATTAGCAATTGCCTTTGCGCAGAAGTGCTGTGGTGGAGACTGGGTGTTGTCGGCGTGCAGGCGGAAGTTCAGGCGGCCACCTGAATCGAGCGAACCAATGTCGTCCGCGCCGAGGTCATGTGGCGCAAACACGTGCGCTCGATTTCATGCGTGTCGCCGCTCAACAGCGCGTCGATGTAGGCGAGGTGCTCGCGTATCGCGGCCTCGTTGCGCTGCAGTTCATCTTTCTTGTTCCACTGGTAGTGGTAGTGGAAGATCAAGGTAATGACGTCGTAGAAATCGTCGATGAAGCGGTTCGGCGCAGCGCGATTTATGAGGCGGTGCAGACGATTGTCCAACCGCGAAAAATCGTGGAAGCGCCCGCCGATTTCCCGCAGCAACCGTTGGTGCTCCGTCTTCAGGTCGGCAAGTTCCCCCCACAATGGCGAGTCGTCCGGAAGCTCGGCGAAAAGGTGAGCCGAGCGCAATTCGAACATGACGCGGATCTCGAAGAGTTCGAGCGCGAAAGCCTCGGTGAATCCCTTGAACAGCCAGCCAGAATTCTGCTTTTTTTCGATCAGCCCGAACCGGCTGAAGCGGATCAGGAATTCGCGCACGCCGTTGGTGGCTACCCCGAACTGTCTGGCGAGCTGAAGCTCATTTATAAGCGTGCCGGGCTGAGTGTCCCCGCGCAGCATCCACTCCATGAACTGTTCTTCGACATGCTGACGTTTCGATGTCGTTTCGAGATCGGGAAAATAGTCGGATTTCAGTATGTTTCGGCCGACCGTGGCTCCATCTTCAGAGATCCGCATTATGCCGCGTGCTTGGAGTTCGCCCAGAACCTTCCGTACTGTCGTGCGGCTGACGCCGATCCTTGCCCGCAGAGCGTTCTCGGAGGTCGCGCTGATGTCGACGGCGCCCTCGTCGAGCAGTTGCAGTGTGCGGTTGAAAGCTTTCTTGAAAACTGAATCGGGCTTCACGATATGCACCTGTCCTTTTCGTTTGCATATTACTTATAAAAAACAACTTGACCTTCGTCCAGTCCTGCGGCTTTTTATCGATAAGAATACAAACCCCGGGTTGCATCGTCATCAGGAGGTTGTGTTGACGGGGATGGACGAACCGCTTGAACGAGAAGTCGCTGAACCGCGAGCGGGCGCCGTTGCGAACAGCGAGCGCATCGCGGTGGCGGTCGGCCTCAAGATGCTCGGTGCCGGCGCGGTCCTCATCTTGCTCGGGCTCGTCCTGGCCTTGAGCTTTTTGTCGCCGTACTTCCTGTCGTCGCGCAACCTCGGCAACATCCTGGCGCAGACCGCGGTGATCTGCGTCGTCGCCATGGGGCAGCATCTGGTCATCCTGACCAAGGGGATCGACCTTTCGGTTGGATCAAACCTCGCACTGGCTTCTGTACTCGGGGCGCTGAGCTTTCACGCCGGAGCTTCGACGCTGACGGTGATTGCCGTGATGGTGGCGGCCGGCGCGGCCGTCGGCGCCATCAACGGCCTGTTTTATGTCTACGGACGCCTGCCGCACCCGTTTATCATCACGTTGGCGACGCTCAGTATTGCCAAAGGCGTCGCCCTCCAGCTTGCCGACGGCCGCGCCATTCCGGGGATGCCGCCAGCCATCCGGAGCTTGGGACAGGAGGCATTTGCCGGACTTCCCGGATCGGTGTTCGTGGTCGCGGGGGTTGCGGGACTGATGTTTGTCGTGACGCAGTCGACAGTCTGGGGCCGCTGGATGTATGCCGTGGGCGGCAGGGCCGACGCCGCGGTGCGCATGGGCATCCCGGTTTCCGCGGTCTTGGTGTCTACCTACGTCATTTCAGGGACCTGCGCCGGCGTCGGGGCCGTGCTTCTCGCTGGCCGCACCGATGCGGGGTCGCCCCTGTTCGGCAATCTCCTCGAACTTGACACCATCGCCGCGGTCATCATCGGCGGAGCCAGCTTTCTCGGCGGCCGCGGGCACATCGGCCATGCCTTGATCGGGGCGATCATGATCGGCGTGATCCGCAACGCCCTCAATCTCTTGAACGTCGGGGTGTTTTACCAGCTGATCGTCATCGGCGTTGTCATCGTCGTTGCCGTCGAGGCCGACGTCCTGCGCAATCATCTCGAGTCCCGCATGCGGGTCCTGCGCGCGGAAACCGGACCATGACGCAGCACCCGCCAGAAGCACACCCCCAACGTCCGGTCCTGTGCGTCCGCGGCGCTTGCAAGCGTTTCGGCTCGGTGGTTGCGCTCGACGACGTCAGCATCGAGGTCAATCGCGGCGAGATCCTCGCCCTGCTGGGAGACAACGGCGCGGGCAAATCCACGCTTATCAAGTGCATCAGCGGCGTCCACCGGCTGGACGCAGGCGACGTCGTAATAGACGGCGCGGCCAACGTTCTGCGGTCGCCCGCCGACGCGCGGTCGGCCGGCATCGAGACGGTTTATCAAGACTTGGCGCTGTTCGATAACCTTACCCCGGCCCAGAACTTCTTCGCCGGACGCGAGATCGCTGGTCCGAGATGGCTACCGCGCGCCATGCGCTTCCTTAACAAACGGGAGATGGACGAACAGACGCGCGCGTTGATCCGGTCGCTCAACGTGTCGCTGCCACACCTCGACGGGGTCGTGGCGTTGATGTCCGGCGGCCAGCGGCAAGCCATCGCCGTCGCCCGCTCGGCGGTCTTCGCTCGCAAGGTGGTCATCCTGGACGAACCGACCGCGGCCCTCGGTCTGCGCGAGTCACGCAGGGTGCTAGACCTCATCGGCGTGCTGCGCGACCGTGGCAACGCGATCATTCTGATTACCCACAACATGGAGCACGTGACCGAACTTGCAGATCGAGCAGCGGTGCTCAGACAGGGGCGGAAAGTCGGCGAGCTCGTGCCGACGCGCGATAACAAACAGCAGCTGGTCTCGATGATCGTCGGGGCCTGATCAAAAGTTTGCGGGTTCGAAAGTCGGCCGCGAGGAGACCGCGCAGGGCCCGCCAAAACAGGGAGGAAGCGATGAGACTGCAGTTCTTGATGGGACCGGCGCTCGCCGTAATGGCAAGCCCAACGGCAGCCGCCGAAAGCGTGAAGATCGGCTTGATCACCAAATTTCCGGTGCCGTTCTATTCGACGATGGAAGAGGCCGCCAAAAAGTACGCGGCGGACCATCCGGGGATCGAACTCGTCACGGGGCAAGGTCAGTCGGCAACCGACATCGAAGGTCAGATCGCCCTGATCGAATCGATGGTCACCCAAGGGGTCAAGGGGCTGGCGATCACGCCCGTCGACCCCACCGTCGCACCGGCGCTGGACAAGGCCGTCGCCGCGGGCATCAAGGTGGTGCTGGTCGACAACAGCATCCCGGGCTGGAAGGGCCAGACGGCGCTGGTGTCCACTAACAACCTCAACGGCGGCAAGATCGCCGGCGAGTTCCTCAAGACCAAGCTCAAGGACGGCGACAAGATCGCCATTTTGGAAGGGGTGCCGGGCGTGCCGGCGCTGGACGAACGCGTCACCGGGATGATGGAGGGTTTGGGCGGCGTCAAGGTCGACGTCGTCGCCAAGGGCGCGACCAACTGCACGCTCGAACTCGGCACCTCCGTCACCGAAGACATCCTGACGGCCAATCCGGATCTGAAGGCAATTTACGCGGCCTGCGGTCCGCCCATTCCCGGGGCCGTCAAGTCGCTCGCCAATGCGAACATTGCCAACGACAAAATCATTCTTGTGGGTTTTGATGCCTGTTGCGGCGAACTTGAAGCCATCAGGGCCGGAACGGAAGATGCGAGCGTCGCGCAATTTCCCGCGAGGATGGGCGAGCTTGGCATAGCGACCGTTGTCAAGGCCATCCATGGTGATCCTGTAGACGCCAACGTCGACACCGGGGCCGGGCTTGTCACCCCGGAAAACGTCAAGGATTTCGAATGAGTGAGAAGAGCCCGACGGGTTTTCCGCCGGGCGCCTCCCTGCGACGCCGCACATGCACGAAAAGGCGCGGTTGGTCCAAAAGCCCCGCCGAGTCGTTTGCGGTACTCCTCGCCGCCGCGGCACTTCGCTCCACCATGACCCACCCGGCGGTCACATCGGTGCTCCTGAGCGCAGCAATGTCGATGCAATCCATGCATCGTGGCCCAAGGGCGCTGATGCAATCTTCGACCCGCTAGGATAGGGCGTGAATGCGCAGCGAGGAGAGCAGTGTTTGCTTCGAAGTGCGCAGGTGATCGCGAGCTGCCGCGAGTGCGGAGGTTTCGTCGCGCGATTTCAGGGCCGCGATCAGTCTTAGATGTTCGTCGATCGCGGCTGCGTTGCGCTCGCGTTCGTCCTTCTTATCCCACTGATAATGGTAGTGGAAAATCAGGGAGATCACCTTCTGGAACTCGGCGACGAAGCGATTGCGCGTGACGCTGCCTATCGCCAGGTGAAAGCGCTCGTCCAGCAGGGAAAAATCGTGAAAGCGCTCATCGATTGCCTCTGCCAGTGCGCGATGCGCCTCTTCTAGCTCCTCGATCTTGTGCCAAATCCGGTGGTTGTCGGGCAGCGCAATGAGCTGCGAAATCGCGTTGAGCTCAATCATCATTCGGAAATCGGAAAGCTCGATCGCAAAATCAGAAGTGAATCCAACCAGTTCCCAACCATTTTTGGGCCGCCGTTTGACAAGGCCGAACCGGCTCAACGACGCTAGGAATTCCTGCAGGCCGTGGACGCTGACCCGAAAACGCCGGGCAAGTTCGGCGACATTGAGCGGCGTCCCCGGCGGCACGTCGAAGCGCAGGATCCAGTAGAGAAACTGGCGTTCGAGCTCTTCGGGGGAAACCTGGCTCGCACTTACCGTCAGCCATTCGTCTGGGCGCGGCGTCCGCATGAGCGCCTTCTGGCGCCCCCTCCATTGCACCACCCCGATCATGTCCAGACGTTCGAGGATTGAACGGATCACCGTACGGCTCACGTCGAATTGCGCAGCAAGCGCCAGTTCCGAAGCCAGCAAATCGCCGGGTTTCAACGCGGAACACTCACGGAGAAGCGCATTGAAAGTTGCCCTGAAACGTTCATCTGTTCTTGCCATCGCGCGCCCTTCTGTCGCTGTTCGCAATATACCAAAAGACAAATGTCGACAATAATTAAAAACAATTGACAGCGCATACTCTGACCTGCAGTCTGCATTTAATTATTTTATACCGCTCAGGGAGGGGCGTTATGTCAGTTGATGTGGATCGGATTGTTGTGCCGTTAGCTCGGGTCAAAATTACATCCGATGCCCTGCACAAGCTTTCCGCGCTGTTCACGCTTTTCATGCTGATAGCACTCTTCGCCTTCGGCAATGCAGCCTTCCTGAGCGTTGGCAACGGGCTGACGGTGTTGTTGCAGACGTCGGTAATCGGCCTGCTCGGGATCGGAATGACGCTGGTAATCGTGACCGGCGGGATCGATCTCAGCGTGGGTTCGGTGCTGGCGCTTTCCGGAACCGTGGCTGGTCTTGCGGTCAAGGCCGGCATGCCCGTACCGCTCGGCATGTCCATGGGAATCGTAGTCGGGGCACTGTGTGGAGCTGTCAATGGGATCGTGGTCACGAAGATGCGCATCACGCCCTTTGTCGCCACGCTCGGCATGATGCTGATCGCGCGGGGCACCGCCTTGCAGATCACCGGCGCCGCTCCGATTTCGCAATTGGGCGAGGCGTTCGGCAAACTGGGCAACGGTTCGCTTTTCCGTGTGATTGGCATGGGTTCGAATGGGTTGCCCAAGGTCATTTTTCCGGGAATTCCCTATCCGGCGATCCTGCTTGTTGTCGTCGCCGTGACCGTCGCCTTCATGTTGCGCCGCCGCTCTATCGGCCGCCACATCTATGCCACTGGTTCGAATGAGGAAGCTGCGCGGCTTTCCGGTGTCGCGGTCGATCGAACCAAGCTTGCCGCCTATGTCATGTCCGGCGCGCTCGCCGGTCTGGCAGGGATCGTCTTGATGTCCCGTCTGGTCACCGCACAGCCCAATGAGGGCGTCATGTACGAGCTCGACGCAATCGCTGCGGCCGTCATCGGCGGGTCGTCACTGATGGGCGGGGTGGGAACCGTTTCCGGAACGATGATCGGCGCCTTCATCATCGGAGTTTTGCGCAATGGCCTGAACATGGCCGGCGTCTCAGCCTTTATTCAGCAGATCATCATCGGCTTCGTCGTGATCATGGCGGTCTATGTCGATCAGCTGCGAAGCCGCCGTTAACCGGCAAAACTGTCTTCATCACAGGAGGAGAAAATGAAGAAGACCTTGAAAGCACTGCTGCTGGCAAGCACGATGATCGCCGCGCCCGCCACCGTCATGGCGGGAGAAATCGCCGTGATCGTCAAGACTACCAACTCCAACTTCTGGCAAAATGTCAACAAAGGCGCTTCTGCCGCGATCGCCGGCCAGAGCGAACACACGATGACCTTCAACGGCCCGGCTGCCGAATCCGCGATTGCCGACGAGCTCAGCATGGTCGAAAACGCTATCAATCGCGGTGTGATTGGCATCGTGCTCGCACCGTCGGATCCGGATGCGCTTGCTCCGGCCGTCAAAAAGGCCCACGAAGCTGGTATCCCGGTCGCAATCATCGACTCCGCTCTCTCAGAGGCTGCCAAGGATACCTATCAGACCTTCCTTTCGACCGATAACTGCGCGGCCGGCAAGCTTGCCGCGACGATGATGATCGACAAGGTCGGCACCGAAGGCAAGGTGGCCGTGATGTCTTATGTGGCGGGCGTCGGTTCAGAAGTGGGTCGTGTCGGCTGCTTCGTCGATCATCTGAAGGCGAATTCCAAACTGGAAATTGTTGGTCCCTTTTATTCGCAATCCCAGATGGCCACGGCACTCAACCAGACGACGGACATGCTTTCCGCCAATCCGGATCTTAAAGGCATTTTCGGTGCCAACGAGCCAACTGCCGTCGGCATGGGGCGTGCGATCGTCCAGGCCGGCAAGAAGGGACAGGTCGTTGCCATCGGCTTTGACGGCAACGAAGACCTGCAGGCTTTCGTCAAGGATGGCACGCTCGCAGCGACCATGGTCCAGGGTTCCTACCAGATGGGCGAACTCGGCGTGAAGGCCATTCTTGACATCGTCGGCGGCAAGAAGGTCGAGGCGCAGATCGATACGGGCGTGGTCGCCGTCACCAAGGACAACATCGCTGCTCCCGAGGCCAAGAACGTTCTTTACTGAACGGCGGGCCGTGAGAAGGCAGGGCTTTGGCTCTGCCTTCTCCTCTCATCAGGAAAATCCATGAACGCGCAAGTCAAAGAATCGCGGCCGCTGGTCGAGATGATCGATATCCAGAAGAGTTTCGGCGGCGTGCACGCTGTTGAAAACGTGTCAGTCGACCTCTTTCCCGGAGAGGTCGTCGGCGTACTCGGCCACAATGGGGCAGGAAAATCCTGCCTGATGCGGATCCTCTCTGGCGCCATGGCGCCGAACGCCGGCAGGATCAGGATGCGGGGCGAGGATGTCCGCTTCGTGTCACCCCAGGATGCCCGACGCCAGGGCGTCGAGACCATCTATCAGACACTCGCCCTTGCCGATCACCTCGATGCGCCCTCCAACCTGTTTCTCGGCCGCGAGCTAAAGACGCGCTGGGGCAATCTCGATGACAAGCGAATGATGGTCGAAGCGCGGCGGGTGCTGCATCGGCTCAATCCCAACTTCAAGAATCTGAGCGATCCGGTGTCGCGGCTCTCCGGCGGCCAGCGGCAGGTCATCGCCATCGCGCGCGCCATTTATTTCAACGTGAAGGTCCTTATCATGGACGAGCCGACGGCTGCCCTCGGGCCAGCTGAGACGGCCATGGTCGCCGATCTCATCAGGCAGTTGCGCAGCGAAGGTATCGGCATCTTTCTCATCAGCCACGACATCCACGACGTCTTTGACCTTTGTGACCGCATCGTGGTGATGAACCGGGGACGCAATGTCGGCGGTTACCACATCGAACAGGTAACCAAGGATGATGTGCTGAGCCTGATCATCAAGGGCGAGATGCCCGACGGCTGGCGGCCGCGCAACGCTGCTAGCGCATTGCAACCCGGCCTGAATTCGCATTGAGGAAGGACAACGGAATGTTATGCGGCACCTGTGTCGAACCGGGACGGTTCGAGCTCATCGAACGGCCTCTTCCCGTGGACTTGCCGGAAGGCTGGGCCTTTGTCGATATCGCGGCGGTCGGCATTTGCGGAACGGATTATCACATCTATGCCGGCAAGCATCCCTATCTCAATTATCCACGCGTTATCGGCCATGAACTCAGTGGCCGGCTGGTCACCTCTGCAGGCGGCATCGAGGCCGGTACCCTTGTCGTGATCAATCCCTATATCGCCTGCGGCAAATGCCGGGCCTGCTTGCGCGGCAAGCCCAATTGCTGCTCGAACATTGCGGTGTTGGGCGTTCATCGCGACGGCGGCCTCTGCCAGCGCATTGCTGTTCCGGCGGGCAACCTGACAGCCGCCGAAGGACTCGACGAAATCCAGGCGGCCATGGTCGAATTCCTGGCGATCGGGGCCCATGCCGTGGCCCGTTCGGGACTGGCCGCCGGCGACCGGGTGCTGGTCACGGGAGCCGGACCCATCGGCATCGGGACAGCGCTTTTCGCGCGGCTCGCAGGCGCGGAGGTCCATCTTTTGGATTTGAGCGCGCAGCGGCTGGCCTTGGCGCGCGAGAAGTTCGGTTTTCAAAATACGTATGAAGATGCGTCGCGGGTCCTCGAAGGCGACCGCGCCGATGGCTTCGATACCGTCTTCGACGCGACGGGGGCTGCGGCAGCCATAGAGGCAGGCTTTCCATTCCTCGCGCATGGCAGCAGCTATGTGCTCGTCAGCGTCGTGAAGGATCATATTCGTTTTGACGACGCGGAATTCCACAAGCGGGAAACGCGCATCATCGGCAGCCGCAATGCAGTCCAGTCAGATTTCGAAACCGTCATGGCGGCCATCCGTGAGGGCAAGATTTCCACGCATGCCCTCTGCTCGGTGATCTTGCCGCTGGCCGATCTGCCGCAGCGCCTGCCCGAACTCGCGCAGGACAGGGCCGGACTGATCAAGGCGGTGGTAAGGCTCTGAGGGCTCTGCCGGGTTTCGGGAATAATTGGGCTGTCCCTCGGTGGTCGCGCTCGACGACCTGCTTCGACAGATATCGCTCGCCGTCGCCAGCACCAGGCAGCCGTTCGTCTTCTACGGAGTCACGTGCCTGATCAACCTGGTGATGACGACCTTATCCAACCTCCTTCTTATGGCGCGCCTTGGAAGCCAAGCGGCGGCTGGAGGCCGAGCAAACAGATTGGGATCTGTTTGCACGATTTGGCCCGATACTAACGTCTGGCTCTTTAGGCACCGGCCCGGGCATCAATCGAGGCATTCTTGTGCGGCGCGGAGGCAATGCATCAATCCCATTGTTGCTTGAAATCTGCATCGTAGTGCTTCAGCCGAGCTGCGGATTTCAGGTACGGGCAGAATTGGGATTTAGGGTCTTGTCCGATGCGGAGCTTGCAGTGGCATCAGCATATTTCTGAGCAATTACTGCGCAGGCCATTAGCTGAATCTGGTGGAAAATCATCAGCGGCAGCACGATGGCGCCGATAGACTGGCCGGCGAAGATAACGCCCGCCATCGGTACGCCGCTGGCAAGACTCTTCTTCGATCCACAAAACGTGATGGTGATTTCGTCAGCCCTGTTGAAGCCGAGGTGGCGGCTGCCATACATGGTGAGCACCAGCACAAAGGCGAGAAGCAGTGCGTCGAGCACAATGACAACTGCAATATCTCTGAGCGAGAAGGTCTGCCACAATCCCTCCACCACCGCTTTGCTGAAGGCGAGATAAACCACCATCAGGATAGAACCTCTATCGACAGGCGTTAGAATTCTCTTCTTGGAGCGGATCCAATTCCCGATCCATGGCTGCAGGATCTGCCCGACGGCGAAAGGCGCGAGGAGCTGCAGCAGGATCTTCTGCAGGACATCCCAGGAAAAGCCGCCATGGCCACCGATGGAAAAGAGCAAGCCAACGAGCAGCGGTGTCAGGAACATGCCGAAGATGTTGGAAGCCGAAGCCGAGCAGATGGCGGCAGGCACATTCCCGCCTGCCATCGACGTGAATGCGATCGAAGACTGCACGGTTGACGGCAGGACACACAAGAAAAGGATGCCGAGATAGAGCGGCTGGGGCAGGATCGAAATGGGAATGAAACCCAGCGCCATACCAAGAAGCGGAAATAGGGCGAATGTCGTCAGAAGAATGACGAGGTGCAGACGCCAATGCAGCAAGCCGGCAATGACAACATCGGTGGACAGGCGCGCGCCATGCAGGAAGAACAGCAGCCCGATAGCGAGGCTGGTGGCAATGCCGAAATAATCTGCGAAAGTGCCGCTCGCCGGAAGCAGTGAGGCCAGGATGACGGTGGAGATCAGCAGTGTCGTGAAGATATCGGGTAAAAAGCGGCGCATGATGCTTCCTCGCATTCGGTCAGACGGATTCTGTAACCAGCTTGATGTTGAAAAAGTTGTCCATCGCCTCAGTTCCACCTTCGGATCCATAGCCAGAGTCCTTTGTTCCGCCGAAGGGTAACTCCGGCAGCGCGAGACCATGATGATTGATTGAGAGCATTCCGCATTGTACGTCACGGCCGAGTGCGGCGCTCGTTTTCGCGGATGTCGTGTAGGCATAGGCAGCCAAGCCATAGGGGAGGCGGTTGGCTTCTTCGATCGCGGCATCATAGGTCGAAAAAGGACTGACGATCGCGATGGGACCGAAAGGCTCCTCGTTCAGTACCCGGGCTTCCAACGGTACATTGGTGAGCACCGTGGGTTTGTAGAAATTCCCGCGATTTCCAATTTTGTCGCCGCCGGTCGCAATCGTTCCTCCCAGGGATACAGCGTTGGACGTCAGCGCCTCCATGGCGTCAAGTCGTCTGCCGTTTGCGAGTGGCCCCATGGTCACGCCAGCATCCAATCCGTTGCCCACCGTGATCGCCTCGGCCGCCTTGACGAAGCCATCAAGGAAACTGGCATAGACTTTCTCCTGAATGAGGAAGCGGGTTGGAGCAACGCAGACCTGGCCCGCATTGCGGAATTTCGCTCCGGCCAGGATCCGGACGGCCAGATCGACGTCGGCGTCGTCAAATACGATTGCTGGCGCGTGCCCGCCCAGCTCCATGGTCACCCGCTTCATATGGGCACCGGCAAGAGCGGCAAGTTGTTTGCCGACGGGCGTTGAGCCAGTAAACGAGATCTTGCGAATGATCGGGTGCGAAATGAGGTGGTCGGAGATATCCGCCGGGACACCGAACACCAGGTTGAGCACGCCCGCAGGCAGACCGGCGTCCGCAAATGCGCGTACAAGTTCGGCGCAGCTTGCCGGGGTCTCCTCGGGTCCTTTCAGGATAACGGAGCAGCCGGCCGCAAGACCAGCAGCTACCTTGCGTACCGCCTGGTTCAGCGGAAAATTCCACGGACTGAATGCTGCGACAGGACCGACAGGCTCCTTGACGACAACCTGCCGGACATTGAGGGAGCGGGAAGGGATAACACGACCGTAGGCACGCCGGGCCTCCTCAGCGAACCAATCGATCGTGTCGGCTGCTCCCAATGTCTCTGTTGTGGACTCCGCGATCGGCTTGCCCTGTTCAAGCGTCATGATGGTTGCGATCTTTTCAACGCGATCCCGCAGCAATTGCGCGGCGTTGTGCAGAAGCTTTGCCCGTTCGAATGCACTGATCTGGCGCCAAAGGTTAAAACCGGTAGCCGCTGCGGCGAGGCTCTCGTCAAGGTTATCCCGCCCGGCATTCGCCACGGTGCCGATGATCTCATCGGAGGCAGGATTGATGATCGAAAGGCGCTCTTTCGAGCCCTCGCGCCAGCCGCCGTTGATATAAAGTTGGGTTTGCGGATAGTCTGACATCTGGTTCTCCGATGTTCATATCAGTAACCGAGGGCGCAACCATCCTTGCGGTGATCAGACGCGCCGAGGAGGGTTCCGTGCTGATGGTCAATCCAAACCGCCTGCGCACCGCCGATGGCCCATTTCGGAGGAACCACCTCAAAGCCGCGGCCCGCCAGATCATCGCCGACGGCGTTGCGTATGGCCTCCTCCGCTTCGATTGTCGCGGTGCCGGGGAGAGGGAACAGACGGGGCAGGTCGGCCGCCGATTGGATATCCAGTCCATAGTCGAACAGCTTGGACAGAAAGTGTGCATGTCCCATGGCCTGATAGTGCCCGCCCATGACGCCGAATGAGAGCAAGGTTTTGCCGTCTCGGGTCACCATTCCCGGGATGATGGTGTGCATGGGCCTCTTGCGCGGACCGATCGCGTTTGGATGCCCCTCTTTCAGCACGAAACTTTGGCCGCGATTGTGGAACAACACCCCCGACTTCGGTGCCATGAGGCCACTGCCGTACGGGTGGAAAATCGAATTGATGAAGCTGACGGCGTTGCGGTCTTTGTCGACCACCGAGATGTAGACCGTGTCGGAATGCTCAACGCCATCGATGATGCCGGTCGCGTCACAGGCATGGTCCAATGTGATCTTGGATGCGAGGCTGTCGGCGAGCTGATCGGAAAGCAGGAAATTTGCCGGAACATCGGATATCGCCGAGTCCGCCAGCCAACGGTCCCGTGCGGCGTAGGCTAGCCGCGTCGCCTCAACCTCAATGTGCAAGTTGTCGGCACTCAAGGGATCTCCGGATGGCGCGAAACGCTTAAGAATATTGAGGATCATCAAAGCAACAATGCCTTGGCCGTTCGCAGGGCACTCGTGCACTGTCCAACCGCGATAGGTCGCGCTGGTGGGAGTGACATATTCCCCGGCGGCGGATGCGAAATCCTCGATCGTGTGCAGGCCGCCGAGCGAGCGAAGATGCGCGACCATGTCTTCGGCGACTTCACCGCGATAAAAGGCATCCCGGCCGTGCCTGCCGATCGCCGACAACGTCTGCGCGAGTTCCGGCTGACGCTGGATGGAACCAACTTCGGGCACTTCATCGTTGTCGAGGAAAATGCGGCGCGTGGACGGGTCGCATGCGAGCATAGTGCGCTGATGCGAAATGTCGGCGGCGACGCGCGGTGTAATGCCATAGCCGTCAAGCGCAAGCGCGATCGCAGGTGCCAAGATATCGGCCATCGACATGCGTCCATGGTCAGCGACAAGCCGCGTCCAGGCATCGATGGCGCCCGGAATTGTCACCGCATGGGGCGACGACCGGGCGATTTCGGAAATTCCGCGATCCTTGAACCATCCCAATTGTGCCGCTGCGGGAGTGCGGCCAGAGCCGTTATATGCAATCACGTCGTCGCCGCCGCTCGGTGCCAGCAACGCGAAACAATCGCCGCCGATTCCGGTGGAGCCAGCCTCGACGACGCACTGAACCGCACAGGCCGCGACGGCAGCATCGATTGCCTTGCCACCGCTTTTGAGAATGTCGATTGCGGTCAAGGTTGCCATTGGATGGGACGTTGCAGCCATACCGCTCCGCCCCACGGCAATCGACCGTCCCGGATGTTCGAAGTTCCGCATCCTGTTTGCCTTGTTCAGTAGAGGTTGTTGGTGCGCGCCCAAGTGTAGGTGTCATCAAGGGCCCTTTCGGAGCGATCAAACATGTCGTTGATCTGCGCTTCCGTGATGATCAGGGGCGGGCAGAGGGAATAATTGTCGCCGAGCGCGCGTGTGACCACGCCGTGCGCTTGCGCCTGCTTGCCGGCATGTATTGCGATACCGTCCGCCGGGTTGAAGGGCTCCTTGGTCTCCTTGTTGCGAACAAGTTCGAGCGTCCCGATCAGGCCGCGTCCGCGGGCGTTTCCGACAAGCGGATGTTCACCGAGTGCGTGCAGTCTTCGCTGAAAGAGCGGCGCCACCTGTTGAACATGTCCTACGATGTCTCGTTCTTCGTAGATTTTCAGGGTTTCCAGGGCCACGGCAGTGGCGACCGGGTGCCCGCTATAGGTGAAACCGTGTCCAAACGTGCCGATCTTTTCGCTCTCGGCAACGATAGCGGCGTGAACTTTCTCGTTGACCATCAGTGCCGAAATCGGCTGGTATGCTGCCGACAGCTGCTTGGCCATCGCGATCATATCCGGCTGCAGTCCGAAACTCTCCGAACCGAACATCGTCCCCAGCCGGCCGAAGCCGCAAATAACTTCATCGGCAATCAGCAGAATATCGTACTTCCTCAGGATAGTCTGGATCTTTTCGTAGTAGGTCGGCGGCGGAACGATGCAGCCCCCGGATGCCATCAGCGGCTCGGCGAAGAAGGCGCCAATCGTGTCAGGCCCTTCTGCGAGGATCAGATCCTCGAGCGAAACCGCGCAACGGGTAGCAAACTCCTCTTCTGTCTCGCCTGGAAGACCGTAGCGATAATATTCAGGGCAGTCAGTATGGAGTACCCGGTCTATCGGGAGATCGAAATCACGGTGGTTGTTGGGCAGGCCCGTCAAGCTTGCGGAGGCTATCGTTACCCCATGGTAGGCCCGCCAACGGGAGATCACCTTCTTCTTTTCCGGCTTGCCAATCGCATTATGGTAGTACCAGACAAGCTTCAACGCAGTGTCATTGGCCTCCGAACCCGAATTGGCGAAGAAGACTTTCGACATGGGCACTGGAGCAAGCCGGATCAGCCGTTCGGCAAGTTCGATGGCCGTTTCGTGCGATTTGCCGCCAAAACTGTGATAAAATGGCAATTCCTGCATTTGCCGCGTTGCGGCGTCGACCAGCCGTTGCTCGCTAAAGCCAAGCGACGCGCAGAACAATCCTCCGAGCCCTTCGATGTATTTGTTGCCGTCGCTGTCGATAATGTAGATCCCTTCACCCTTGGCGATCACAAGGGGACCGTCCTTCAAATGTTGAGACGCATTCGTATAAGGATGCAGAACAAACGCAGTATCGCGCGCCTCCAGGGAATTGAGTAGAATGGTCACAATGGATCTCCAATCGATGGTCTAAGCGAGATGATAAGTCGCAGCGATGTTACCGGTCGCCGAGTTCGCAGAAGGCGTGGCGACCGCCGTGTCTCAGGATCGTCAGGCCGCGTTCGGGCAATTATTCGAAGCCGGTTTTCATCCATTTTTCCGCAAGCTTGTTGATTGTGCCGTCAGCCTTCGCGGCGTTGATCGCGGCATCGAACATGGATTTCAATTCGACGTCGTCCTTGCGCAGGCCGGCAGCGATACCTTGGCCAAATACGCCGCCGGTGAGAGTGGGGCCGGCAATGGCGTAGTCTTTGAAATCGTCCTTTGACAGCGTTGCGGTGAGTGATGTTTTTTGAGCCACGACGGCATCGATGCGACCTGCCTGCAGATCGAGATCATGTTGCTCGACAGTCTTGTACTCGCGTGGGTCGACCACACCCTTGAAATAGGTATCAAGGAACGCAACGTTCGCAGTTGAGACCTGCGCGCCGACAGCCTTGCCCTTCAGCGCGTCTCGAAGAGGCTGCAGTTCCTGTTCGACCTTTGCTTTGTCGCCGGCGAGATCCACGGTTGTTCCTGTGCCCGGGAGGTTTGCGAGAGGGCCCGACTTTTCGACCATGATAGCTGCCGCGGTCGGGGCGTAAGGTTCGCTGAAGGAGATGACGGCAAGGCGTTTTTCCGTCACGATCATCGACGCCATGATAGCGTCGAATTTCTTGGCGTTGAGCGCCGGGATAAGCCCGTCCCAGTCCTGGGCAACGATTTTGCACTTGATCTTCATGCGCGCGCAAAGATCGTTGGCGAGATCGATTTCGAAGCCGACAAGCTTGCCGTCGGGACCGGTGAAATTCCAGGGCTCGTAGGCTCCCTCGGTTGCAATAGTGATTTCGGTTGGCTTGGACTGGGCATGCGCGCTGCTCGCGGCAGCGGTTGCAAGCACAATGGCGGCAAGCACCGGATTGTTTTTTCTCATTGTTGTTCCCCTTTTTGTTTTGCCGCTCTCTTCCAAGATGAGCGGCGGTTGCTGTTGATCAGCGCGGCGGCTTCATGATTGCGCGCGGATCCTTACCGCCTCTGCGGCCAGGCAGAGGAGTTCGAAAAAAACCTGAGCGGCGACCTGAGCCGTGTTCGTTGTCGGGTCGTATTGAGGGGCAATCTCCACAACATCGCCGCCGACAATGTCGAGCCCGGAAAGGCCGCGAAGGATGCCAAGGGCCTGCGTGGAAGTGAGCCCCCCGATCTCGGGTGTTCCGGTGCCGGAAGCGAAAGCCGGGTCGAGGGCGTCTACATCAAAACTGACATAGGTCGGGCCATCGCCGGCAATCGCGCGGGCTTTTTCGATCACCGCCTTCATGCCGAGTTCCTCTACCTCTTCCGCATGAATGACAGTCATCCCAGAGGCGTAGGAAAACTCCCAGAGATATTCGGAGTTGCCGCGAATGCCGATCTGTACGGTCCGTCGGGGATCCAGCACACCGTCGAGAACAGCCTGCCGGAATGGACCGCCATGATGAAACTTGCATCCCTCAAATGAGCCGCTCGTGTCGCAGTGCGCATCGATGTGTATCATGCCGACGGGGCGATCACGCCCCACAGCGCGAAGCAGTGGAAGTCCGATCGAGTGATCACCACCAACTGACAGCGGCACGACACCAGCTTCGACGATGATACGAACAAACCGCTCGATATCCTCGTGCGACATTGCCAGGTCAAAACGGCTCCGAAATGGCACGTCGCCGACATCTGCGACGCGGACGTGTGCAGTTGGAACGGCTCGCAGCACGTGATCATATGGCCCCACCCGCTCGACGTTGCGAACGGCGCGAGGGCCGAAACGGGCACCGGGACGGTTGGTGACGCCAAGATCAAGTGGAATGCCCAGAAGTGCGACATCGATATCTGTAAAATCAGGCGCGGCATCCTGCCGAAGCGGCGCTTTCAACAGTGTCGGAACGCCCCAATAGGGGGCTTGGCGGTTGTCGCCGTCGCCGAAGACCAAGTCCGCAACCTTGCGAAACTCCGGATCGAAAATCTCGGACCCGGATGCGTTTTGATACCGGTCGCGCAACGCCTCTAGGCATAAGATCTCCGGCATGTGAGTCCTCCATTCGCCTCGTTCCGTTACGATTTCGCCAATTGCGACGGTAACCAAAATAGCAATTGATTGCTGTGGGCAATATTGTATACATATTCGTATTCCGCTTGATCCTGCAAGAGGAAAAAAGATATCTTCTCTGCAATGGCCCGGATTTGCCGCTCTGCAGATGACGGAAGGGGACTGGCTTGACACTCAGCAAGAACGAGTCACGCGGCTCGCTGCGCGAAACGACATATGCTCAATTGAAGGATTTGATCCTCACCGGGCAACTGCGGCCCTCCGAGCGACTTTCCGAAAATACGCTTGCCAAAAGGTTTGGAGTAAGCCGAACGCCTCTGCGCGAAGCGCTGATGAAGCTCGAAGAGGAAGGATTGGTCGTTGGCCAGAGAAACCTTGGCTACACCGTTTCGGATCTGGACATTACCGCGTTCTGCAATCTTCTGGTCGTCAGGGAAGCGTTGGACGTTTGCGCCGCCCGCCTCGCCTGTATCACGGCGACGGAAGATGACCTTGACAGACTGAGGGGCGTCATCACCCAGATGGTTGACCTTAAGGAGAATGGGTATGACACACCGTCGGACGCTGCGCGAAACCTCGATCTTGGTCTCTATATCCATCGCGTAATCTCAGAGGCGACCCGGAACGACGCCCTCGTGCGGGTAAGCGACCAAGTGTATCAGCAACTGCGGCTGGCGTTGTGGCTCGAGGTTTTGTGGGTGGACCTGGAGCATACCGATCTGGAGGAACATCGCGCCATCGCAGAGGCGATCTGCGCTCGCGATCCCGAGGCGGCCGAGGCCGCAGCGCGAGCGCACGTTCAAAGTTCGCTCAAGAATATGTCGAAGCTCCAGCGCATATGGGCGCATCGACGGGCTGTGGATTAAGTCACCGGGTGAAGAGAGGCCAAAATACGCATGGAACTCATGGACAGATACCTGGCGCTCGTCGGATTTGGCGAAACCGGTTGGGGAGCATTGCTTCTCACTGCGGCGGCTATGACCCTCGGGGTCTCGGTCTGCGGTTTCCTGACGGGGATGGTGCTTGGATCCGTCATCACGTTCATGCAGCTGTCACGCTACATGGTTCTCCGGTGGCTGGCAGATGGGTACACGACCGTTCTGCGCGGCGTACCCGATCTTCTTGTCGTCTACCTGTTCTATTTTGGCGGGACCGCATTTCTCGGCTATCTTGGAGGGTTTTTTGGATATCAGGGATTTATTGGCATGCCGGCTTTTCTCACCGGTACCCTGGCGCTCGGCGTTGTCTCCGCCGCATACCAGTCCGAAGTGTTTCGCGGCGCTTTCAATTCGGTTGCCAGAGGGGAGCTTGAAGCGGCGAGTGCCGTCGGAATGCGGCCCTGGCCGAAGTTTCGGCGCATCATTGCGCCGCTGGTCCTGCGCTACGCCATCCCGGGATTGGGCAATACCTGGCAACTTGTGCTCAAGGAATCGGCGCTCATCTCCGTTACGGGCCTTGTCGAACTTCTGCGTCAGTCTCAGATCGCAGCCGGTTCGACAAGGCGACCCTTCGAGTTCTATCTTACCGCCGTCGTTCTCTATCTCGTCATCACCTGGGTGTCATCGATCGTTTTCCGGCGCCTGGAAACGCGAACGCTGCGTGGCACCCGGAGGGCTTTGTGATGGACTTCGCGTTCATGTGGGAGACGTTTCTCACCCTGCTGCCAGGTCTCCCGCTCACGTTGGAACTGGCCGCGACATCAATTCTGGCCGGCGGCATCCTTGCCGCCATCATTTCCCTCGTTGCGGTAATAGGCGGGCCGATCGGCCGGGGATTCACCCAAGGCTATGTCTTCGTTTTTCGAGGATCGCCGCTGCTGGTACAGATGTTTCTGATTTACTATGGCCTCGGACAATTCCGCCCGTTTCTGCAGGAAATCGGCGTTTGGGGGATCTTCCGTGAGCCGTACTGGTGCGCCGTGATCGCACTCACATTGAACACAGCAGCGTATTCAAGCGAGATTTTCCGGGGAGGGTTACAAGCTGTTTCCATCCAGCAGGTGGAGGCGGCCAGGGCTTGCGGCATGTCCGGCGTGCTGCTGTTCCGCCGCATAATTCTGCCAATCGCCATCCGGCAGGCGCTTCCTGCCTACGGCAACGAGATCATCCTGATGCTCAAGGCAACCGCGCTGGCGTCTGTCATTACCATAATGGAAGTCACCGGCCTTGCGGGAAAGCTGATTGCCGACAGTTTTCGCGCCTTTGAGGTTTTCATTGTCGCCGGTGCAATTTACCTCGCGATCACCTTCCTCGTGACGCGATTGCTGAGGATCATCGAATTCTGGCTCTCGCCGCATCTGCGCCTGAGGCCGCCATCCTTGACCTAAACGGGAGTATGCATGTCTGACAGGGGAACAATGTTGACGGCCGATAACAACAAAAACAGCACCGCCGCCGTCTCGGTTAAGGACCTTCGCAAATGCTTCGGACAACTTGAAGTTCTCAAGGGCGTGTCCCTGGAGGCGCAGGAGGGCGACGTCATCTCGATTCTCGGCTCGTCCGGATCCGGAAAATCGACAATGCTGCGATGCATCAATATGCTTGAAGTTCCCGACAGTGGTGAAATCCGGATCGGCGGGGAAATGTTTGCCTTAAAGAAGGGCAGGCACAAGACGCAACCCGCAGACCGGCGGCAGGTCGACCGGCTTCGCGAACATATCGGAATGGTGTTCCAGAGCTTCAATCTCTGGTCTCACATGACGATCCTTGAGAACGTGATCGAGGCACCCGTGCATGTACAGAAGCGCAATCGCGCCGAATGTATCGAAGAAGCGGAGGCTTTGCTTGAGCGGGTCGGAATTGCCGAAAAACGCAACTTCTACCCGGCTCACCTGTCCGGCGGCCAACAGCAGCGAGCTGCAATCGCACGGGCGCTCGCCCAGCGGCCAAGGGTCATGCTCTTCGATGAGCCGACATCTGCCCTTGATCCAGAGCTTGTCGGCGAGGTCCTGAAGGTCATGCGTTCATTGGCCGAAGAAGGCCGGACAATGCTCGTCGTCACCCACGAAATGGCGTTCGCACGCGACGTGTCCAGCAGAGTGGTTTTCCTGCATAAAGGCGTTGTGGAGGAAGAAGGGAATCCTGACGAGATTTTTCGAAATCCAAATTCCGAGCGCTTCAAGCAGTTTCTTTCGGTTGAACGGTAGCCTGGCGCCAGCAGGACGTAACCAAGTCCAAAATCAGGCGCTGCTTTGCCGCCGGGCACGCGATTCTCCCCTTGACTGCGTTTGGGCCCGGTTGGGACCAGGCGTTGCTTGGAGCCGATTGCAGCCGCTGCGAATTTTCTCCAAAATGCCTGCCGTGCCCGGTCTCTTAGGCTTAGAAATCCGCAACCTTTCCCCAGGCCGCGGTTTGGAAGCGGTTGGGATGGTAAGGGCTTGGGTCGACCAGATGCTCTGCGCCTGCGACAAGAGAGGCAACCATATGACCGGCACCTGGGGCAATGCCGAACCCGTGACCGCTGAATCCCGCAGCGAGTATGAACCCCGGGACAGATTCGATCTCACCAATGCCGGGCACGCCGTCCGGGGTGCTGTCGATATAGCCCGCCCACGCTGCGGTAATGTGGGATTTGGCCAGCGATGGTAAAAGTTCGCAGGCCCTGCGATAGGTCAATGCGATAGTGCTTTGATCTGGCGCCGGATCGAGAACCCGCATTCTCTCCATGGGGGTGGGCGCGTCGAGCCGCCAGCGTGCCAGGGTTTCATGGCCGCAACGCCAGCCTTCGGCGCTTCCGGGCGCAAGGCTGCGCCAGCGCCGGAGGAACATTGGCAGGAATTGCGCAGTAAAGCGGATTTGCTGGGGGGTCGGGTCCACCCGCCCACGCCCGCTGATCGCAAGCGTATAGCCACCATCGCCACGCCGTGTGACTGATACATGAGCTGTGTGCAGAGCGTTAGGGAGCTCCCCTGCGCCCGAAACCGACAGAATGGACGACCGGATCGACGCCTGTGGGAACCGGACATGAAGCTGCCGGCAGAACGACGAAGCCCAGGCGCCACCGGCCATGACGGCCACGGGCGTTCGAATTGTCCCTTTCTCTGTCACCACGGCGGTAAGGCGCCCGGCCGTGGTCTCTATGCCGCGGGCGGCGCAATGCTGATGGACGCTTCCGCCGAGGGCCATGATCGCCCTGGCGACGGCGGGGGCAGCGCGCGATGGGTCAGCGGTGCCGTCGGAGGGCGAGAAGACGCCGCCTTTCCAGATGCGACCGCTGGCGCGGCCGTGCTCGCTCGCCTGCGCGCTATCAAGCATATGCGTTGTCACGCCTGCTGATCGCGCAAAGGTTCCCCAACGGGCCCAGGCGTCAAGTTCCGCGTCATCGTTGCTGAGATAGAGCAGACCACAGCGCCGGAAACCAGTGTCTTCGCCAGTGTCTGCTGCAAACCGCTCCCATAATTCGAGACTCTTCGTGGCGATAGGAAGTTCTCGCGCGTCCCGATTCTGCTGCCGGCACCAGCCCCAATTTCGACTCGACTGTTCGGCGCCAACCCGGCCTTTCTCCAGCAGCGCGACTTTGAGACCCCGGCGCGCAAGGTAGTACGCGGCAAAGGCGCCGACGATGCCGCCTCCAATCACGACCGCGTCAGCGCTGTCGGGCAGAGCCTGGTTTGTTTGTATCTTCTGAAGCGGGGCGGGCATGAAAGATCTCCAGTTCTCATCATCAATTTACTCTTCGGCCCAAGAAGACGTAGCTGGAGTTTGGCGATGGATAGCATTTTATGTCGTTCAATCGTAAACGGGCCATAGTTTATGCCGGTCGCGGAGACCGCATCGACAATGACAGGCTACCCATATGTGTTTATATTCCCGACAGGATATGCAGCATTTTCTGCTTTACATATGGAAGTGAGTGTCAAGGGGCGCGTCGCATGAAGATGGACCGGATCGACATCAAGATTCTCTACGAGTTGCAAAAGAACGGCCGCATCACCAATGTCGAGCTGGCCGAACGCGTCAACCTGTCGCCGAGTCCCTGCCTGATGCGGGTGAAGAAACTGGAGGCAGAAGGCTATATCGTCGGCTATTCGGCGCAGGTGAACGTCGCCAAGCTCGGCCAGACCCTGACGGTCTTTACCGAGATCACCTTGAAGAACCACCGGCAGATCGACTTCTCCCGCTTTCTCGCCGCAGTCGAGAAAGTCGAACAGGTTATCGAGTGCCATCTGGTTTCCGGTGGTTACGATTATCTTGTGAAATTCGTTACCGCCGGCATCGGGGAGTACCAGACCATAATGGAACGGCTGACCGACTTGGATATCGGCATCGACAAATATTTCAGCTTCGTCGTGCTGAAGTCACCGATCGTCAAGGCGCATATGCCACTGACAAGTTTGTTTCGGCTCTGATTACCTGACCCTCAGCGCTGGCAATAGGCGCGAACCAGTTCCGGATCCCGCTCCAGGCCATCGAGCCAATGCGGATCGAGTTTGGGAACCGAAGAAAACAGCAATTGCGAATAGGGATGATGAGGACGCTTGCCTGCCGTCGACGGGATGACTTGCTCCACCTTTTCACCCGCATACATGACGACGATTTCGTCACAGATCGCCTCCACCACCGAAATGTCATGGCTTATGAAAATGTACGAGAGACCGAGTTCCCTCTGCAGTTCCTTCAATAGTTCGATGACGGCCGCGGCGACCACGGTGTCAAGCGCCGAGGTAATCTCATCGCACAGGATCAGCTTCGGATCAGCTGCAAGCGCGCGAGCGAAATTCACCCGCTGCTTCTGCCCCCCGGACAGTTCCGCAGGCCGCCGATTGCGGACCGAAGCGGGCAACTGGACCATGTCCAAAAGTGCAGTAATCCGCTTGTCGCGCGCCGCACCATACATGCCGTGATAGAAGCTGAGGGGACGTGCAATTATGTCCTCGATCGATTTGGCGGGGTTGAGCGCTGTATCGGCATACTGGAAGACGATCTGCATCTCGCGCAATTGCTCGTGTGTGCGCTTGGAAGCACTGGGTGCAAGCTCCTGGCCATCAAAAATGACCCTGCCGCCGCAGGTCGGTAGAATGCCGGCAATTGTCCGGGCAAGGGTCGATTTTCCGCAGCCGGATTCACCGATAATGCCAAGATTGCGGCCTTTTTCCACCGTCAGACTCACGGAACGCACAGCGCAGATGAGTGGCAGCCCGTTGCTCTGGATGGTGCCGTAGCCGGCAACGATGTTCTCAATCTCAAGAATGGGACGTACTTGCGAAACCACCGGGGCTGCGCCTCGTGCCTTGGGTTCGAAAGCAGCGAGCAGTTCGCGCGTGTAGGGGTGTTTCGCATCCGACAGGATTTGCTCCGTGCTGCCTGCCTCCTGCACCTCGCCGCCTTTCAGAACGACGATCCGGTCTGCGATTTGGGCCACGACCGCAAGATCATGCGAGACGTAAACCCCCGCGATACCACCCCTGCGCATCACGGCCTTGAAGGCACGTAGGACCTCGATCTGGGTCGTGACGTCGAGCGCTGTCGTCGGCTCGTCGAAGATCACGATCTTCGGATCGCCGATTAGCGCCATTGCCGCGGAAAGGCGCTGCAACTGGCCGCCCGAGACCTGATGCGGATAACGGTTGCCGATCGTGTCGGGCTCCGGCAGGGACAGCGCCCGGAAGAGTTCGATCGCACGGGCTTTTGCCTCGGCGGCGGGCATGAGGTCATGGATGCGGGTAATCTCGATAACTTGCTCCATGATCGTTGCGGCGGGATTGAAAGCTGCTGCCGCACTCTGTGGAACATAGGAAACTTCGGTGCCGCGGACACGGGCCCGCGCCTTTTCCGAAAGCTGGACCATATCCTTGCCTGCAACTCTGACGCTGCCGCCGGAAATGCGGCAGCCAGGGCGGGCATGTCCCATCAAGGTCAAGGCGACCGTGGTCTTTCCCGATCCGCTTTCGCCGATGAGCGCAACGATCTCGCCTTCCGCCACATCGAAGCTAACCCCTTTGATGATCTCGACAATACGTCCAGAGTCTGTCTTTGCCTCGACCTTCAGATCGCGGATTTCAACGAGATTTGTCATTGTGCACTCCGGTCCCGGATCTTGTTGGGCAAGTTGTCGATCAGCAGGTTGACGCTGATGGTGAGGCTCGCGATCGCGATCGACGGGAACATGACCGCGGGGGCGCCAAAGGGCAGGCCGCCAATATTTTCGCGCACGAGCGCCCCCCAATCGGCATAGGGCGGCTGAACGCCGAGACCGAGGAAGGAGAGCCCGGAAAGCAGCAGCACGATGAAAACGAAACGAAGGCCGAGGTCGGCCAGTACCGGACCGAGGATGTTCGGCAGGATTTCGGAACGAATGATGTAAAAGACGTTCTCGCCACGCGTACGTGCCACTGTGATGAAATCCATGGCATTGATGTTCACTGCCAGAGCGCGCGCAAAGCGGTAGGCGCCCGGGATATAGATGACGGACAGCGTGATAATCAGAACCGGGATCGACGATCCGACCGCGGCGACGACAACCAAGCCGAACAGCTTGCTTGGGATCGAGCTCATGGCATCGAGAAAGCGGCTGAGCAAAGTGTCGGTCCAGCCACCGCTGACGGCTGCGATCATGCCGAGCACGACTCCCGTCGTACAGGCGATCGCCACGGCGGCCACTGAGATCCCGACAGTGTAGCGCGCGCCCATCACGATGCGCGAGAAGATGTCCCGACCAAGGTAGTCCGACCCCAACCAGAACTGCTTCGACATTGGCCCGAAATAGTCGACATCAACGATGTCTCCGACCGGATAGGGTGTGAGAAGATGCGCGAAGACGGCAACAAGTCCCCACAGGAGAATGACGGCAAGGGCCAGCATCCCGACAAGATTAAAGCGGTAGCCCAGGCGGCCTGCCGCCGGCGTTTTTGCGGTATCTGTTGTCATCGCAGCCTCGGATTCGAAAGGATGGCAAGAATGTCGGCAAGCGTGATCAGGATCAGATAGCCAACGCAAAAGATCATGGCGCAACTCTGGATCAGAGGCAGGTCGCGCGTGGCGACGGCATCGACCATCAGTTTTGCTATCCCGGGATAGTTGAAGATCGTCTCAACAATGATCACACCACCCAAAAGATAGGACAGCGACAGCGCCACGGCATTGACGATGGGGCCAAGTGCGTTGGGAAGTGCGTGCTTCAGCACGATCCGCTTTCGCGATGCGCCCTTCAGGAGGGCCATCTCGACATAGGGCGTGTTGAGCGTTTCCACCACCGCAGCACGGGTCATGCGGATCATCTGAGCGGAAACGACGAAAGTGAGTGTGACGACCGGCATCGCATAGACGCGGAGCAGATCGGTGATGGAGTGAACCTCGTTGGCAAAGGACAAGGCCGGCAGCCATTTGAGATAGACGGCGAACAGAAGGACGGCAGACGTCGCGACCATGAATTCCGGAACCGATATAACGCCGATCGTCAGTACGGTAACGATCCGGTCATAAAGCGAGCCGCGCATCATGGCGGCGGTTATGCCGAGTGTAAGAGCGATCGGAACCGAGAACAGGGCAGTCACGCCAGCCAGCTTCAACGTGTTGATAAAGCGTCCGGCGATCAGATCGGCGATCGGCATGTCGTTGGCGTAGGACGTGCCGAGATCGCCCGTGAGGAGCCCTCCGAACCACCGGATGAATCGGATAACCGCCGGCTCATCCAGATGCATGGCCGTGCGAAGGCCCGCGACAGCCTCGGGCGTTGCCGCCTGGCCAAGGAGGATCGTTGCCGTATCGCCGGGGAGCATCATCGTGGCGAAGAACACCGCGAAGGATACGATCACCAGGGTAATTGCGGTGATGAGCAGTCTGCTCATCACCAGAGAAAGAATCCGATGGTTCATCCACGCATCTCCTTTGACGTTCGGCTGACCGACTATACGCGATCACAAGGCGAGCCGAGAGCATTTCTGCCCTCGGCCACTCGCCTCGTCAGGCTTCGAGCCAGACATATTCCGCAAAGGCGTAGCCCATTTGGCCACCGAGCGGGCTCGGTGCCAGCCCTTTCAATTTGGCCGTGGTGGCATCGACATTTGAAAGGTAGGCGGGGATAACAGTGCCCGCTTCCTCCGCGATCATGAGCTGCATCGCGTTGTAGATTTCCTTGCGCTTGGCCTGGTCGAGCGAGCCGCGCGCTTCGACGAGCATCTTGTCGAACGTTGCGGATTTGTACTGGCTCTCGTTCCACGGCGCGTCCGATGCATAGAGTAACGAGAACAGAATGTCGGGTGTCGGCCGCGGATTGATGTTGCCAAAATGAACTGGTGCCTTCAGCCAGTAATTGTCCCAATAGCCGTCCGAAGGCACGCGCTGGACGTCGAATGTCATTCCGATCTGCGCGCCGGCAGCCTGAACGATCATCGCCATATCGATCGAGGCGTTCGCTGCTTCAGAGGCGACCATCGGGATCGACCGACCCAACACGCCTGCCTTCTCGAAGTGGAACTTCGCCTTCTCCGGATCGAAGGCCTTCGGCTTGAGATCGGCGTTGTAATAGAAGTTGGCGGGAGAAATCGGCTGATCGTTGCCGATTTCCGCAAGGCCTCGCAAGGCTGATTTCTGGATCTGCTCGCGGTTGATCAGGTACTTCATGCCGTGAATGAAATCCTTCTTGTCCCCCGGTGCCATGTCCATCCGAATGTTGAGGTTGGTATAGTTGCCGGAGGTGGTCTTCGAGAGTGTGAAACCGTCCTGGCTTTCAATCAGCCGCATCGAACGCGGATTAATGGATGCGGCAAGATGAATATCGCCGGACAGAAGGGCATTCACGCGCGCGTTGTCGTCGCTGATGGCGAAATATTCGAAAGAATCGACATTCGGGCCGCTGGATTTCCAGTAATTCTTGTTCTTGAGGCCCACCGAGCGGACGCCGGGTTCGAAAACTTCGCGCACGAAGGCGCCGGTGCCGTTGGCTTTGGAAAAGTCCGTGGTGCCATCGGCCACGATCATGAAATGATGCATGCCGAGGATCGTGGGCAGGTCGGCATTCGCGTTGGCCAGTGTGATTTCCACAGTCTGCTTGTCAATTGCCTTGAACCCGGTCATTTGCGCCGCGATCTTGGCAACTTTCGATCCGACGCCAGGGTCCAGGTGACGCTTCAGCGAAAAAACGACGTCGTCTGCGGTCAGCGGCTTGCCATCATGGAACGTCACGCCGTTGCGCAGCTTGACAGTCCAGACCGTGGCATCCTTGCTCTCGACAGATTCGGCCAGTTCCATCTGCGTCGCGCCGGCCTGGTCGATATAGGTCAGGCGATTATAGAAGGCGCAGCAACGCACGTAATCGGTTGAGAGCGAGGCCTTGGCCGGGTCGAGCGTATCTGCGGTGGAGGAAGACCAGCCGGCCGCCTTCAAAGCGCCGCCGGAAACCGGAGTGGCAGCAACGGCTCGCGTGACATTGCCAAGGACGAGACCGCCCGCCGCCGTGGCGATGCCGCCGGCCAGCATCAATTGAAGAAGTTCGCGACGGGTTGCGCCACGCCGGATAGCGTTCTCAACCATTGCGTCGTCGGTTTTTGTCCAATTCGTGATCTTGTCGTTCATGGCATTCCCCTTTTTGTTGAATTTCTGCTCGCCCGCCTTTTCGACGGATCTATGCGGATCAAAGGCCGGTTTCGTAGAGCGGTTTCGACCGCCAAGCGTCGCACCGATTGAAAGTGACGTGGGCAGTTGCGCATGTGCCTTTTTCCTGTCACCAGTTTCGCAGCAAAGGCCTGCCGGATTCTCTGTTTTGAACCTGCCAGACGGCACAAAATTGCGAATATGCGCATTTTACCATATTCCCGGATCGCCGCCGCCGGCGCGCTGTCTTCACACCATCGCGGCGCGCACCGTGGGATCGGCAAGTGTCTCGTCCAGCGTCTGCCGCGTCCGCTCGATGATGGCGTCGATATCGCTGTCGGTACAGCAGAGCGGCGGCGCGTAACCCAGAACGCCGCTGGCAAAGGCGCGAACAATAAGACCGTTGTGCCAGGCACGGTCGAAAATGCGGCGCGCCGGGTCGGCCGCTGCCGGAAGAGGCGTCTTCCGCTCCTTGTCCACCACAAGTTCGACCGCAGCAAGCATTCCGCGGCCGCGGACGTCGCCGACCAGCGGGTGATCCCCCAGACTTTCAAGGCCCGCCATCAGGCGCGCGCCGGCCTTGCGGCCATTTTCAAGAAGCCCGCCTTCATAGAGGCGCAGAACTTCCAAGCCGACCGCAGCACTGACGGGATGAGCCGAGTAAGTATAGCCGTGCCCGACGGCAGAGGCGCCGGCTGCCTCCGCAATGGTCTGATAGACGTGTTCACACATGAAGAGCGCTCCCATCGGTACATAGCCGGACGTCAGGCCCTTGGCGACCGTCAGGAGGTCGGGGACAATCCCCTCCTCGGAGCATGCAAACAACGGGCCGGTGCGGCCAAAGCCGGTGATGACCTCATCGGCAACGAAAAGGATGTCGAACCTGCGGCAGACCTCCCGCATGGCCTTCATCCAGCCTTTGGGTGGTACGAGTACTCCGCCGGAGCCTTGGATTGGTTCGGCATAAAATGCCGCGATCCGCTCAGCACCAAGCTGTTCGATCTTCTGCTTCAATGCGGCAACGGACGCGGCGATGATCGCTTCTGGATCGGTGCCAACCGGGTTGCGATAGGCATAATGGGATGGAATCTTGTGCTGCCAATCGAAGGGAAGGCCGAAACCGGCGTGGAAGGCCGGCAACGCAGTCAGACCGGCGCCCACGGTGGACGAGCCATGATAGCCCTGTTCGATGGAGATGAACTGGTTCTTGTCCGGTTTGCCGCGGGCATTCCAGTAATAGTGGATAAAGCGAACCGTGCTGTCGACGGCATCGGAGCCACCAAGCGTGAAATAGACGTGGTTGAGGTCGCCCGGTGCACGGTCGGCAAGTTCTGCGGCGAGCCGGATGGCGGGCTCCGAACCAAGGCCGAAATAGCCGGTCGCATAGGGAAGTTCACGCATCTGCCTTGCTGCGGCCTCCACAATGCTGTCATGACCATAACCGGCATTGACGCACCAAAGCCCGGCAAAACCGTCGATAAGCTGCTTGCCCGTGGCATCGGTGACCGTAGCGCCGGAGGCGGATGCCAGCACGCGCACCCCGAGCGTTTCGTGCGTTCGATAGGAAGCGACCGGATGAATCAAGTGCGCACGGTCAAGTTCGATGAGGGAATTGCTAAACATGCGGGGTCTCCAGGTCAGCCGAAGGCTTGGTTGGCGAGAGCGTAGGTCTTGTAGGGGGAGCGAGCCGGCGCGCCGGTGCCACCGGTGCGCATGGCTATGCCGCCGCCGGCATGGGTAAGTCCCAAGCTTTCCAGCCAGGGTGCAAGTCCCGTGTCGGCTATGGTATCAATGCGCACAAAAGCACCCGGTCGGCTCCCGATAAACGCGGAAATGAGCGCGCGGGCATCGTTTAAATTCTTGGCCACGACCGGACCGATCACGTCGCCTCGTCCGAAAGCACGCAGAGCAGCAAAACCCTGAACCCGGCCTGCGCGCCGTATCACGACAAATTCTGCGACCTTTGCCAGGTGTTCCAAGAGACACCTCCGGTCGGCCTCGAAGGCGGCGTGATCGAGCGCTGTGACAGCGTCAAAATCGGCTTCGCAGGCGTTCTCAATCCCATCGGCTGCTGCTATGGCGGGGATCTTCCCCTGATATTGCAGGATCGTGCCGACCGGCCGGAACCCAAGCTTTTCGTAGAGCGGAAGCCCCTCGGTGGTTGCAACCAGACGCAACTGGCGCTTGCCGCCGATGTCGAGTGCGGCCTGCATCAGCCTGCGCCCGAGACCGCGGCCGCGAGCAACTTCATCAACGATCACCATGTTGATCGTTGCGCACTCTGCACCGTACGGAGTGACCAGTGCCGTCCCGACCACTTGGTGATCGTCTGCAACGGCAGCGATCCCGCGGCTTACGGCCAGCGCCATTTGCCAGTCTTCCGGGCGATGTGGCCAGCCGGCCTGACGCGACAGTGCGACAGCACCTTCGAGATGTTCGGGCCCGAAGGCCACAAGATCGATTTGACTTGTGTGCATCTGTTGGATCCTTGGAAACCTCCCTTATTCTTAGCCCCACGGCGTCAGAATATCGTCCCGAGGACCGGGTGCTGCCGGTATCTTTGACCGTAGCCTTGAGGGCTTACCGCATCTTATGCTGACAAGCGGACGCCTGGGGGACCCGTGTCGAGCAAGCCCAGCCGAGCCGATGATCGCTGCGGCGGAACACTGTGCCAAAGAATGTATGTGATACGGAACAATCTGCTATGCCGCCGCTGATTTTCAGTCGAGCGGGGCGGGGCGCGCGGCCTATGATTGCGACAGGCAACATCGCTCCGGCTATTTAAGGATTTACAGCAATGGCTCACTTCCGCCCGAAATTCATCACCTTCGACTGCTACGGGACACTGACCAACTTCCAGATGGCCGAGGCTGCCCGGGATCTCTATGGCAGCCGGCTTGACGATGCGCGCATGGTGGAATTCATCAAGAATTTCGCCGCCTACCGCCTGGATGAAATCCTGGGTGACTGGAAACCCTACAACGAAGTGGTCCACAATGCCGTCGAACGCACGTGCAAGAGGAACGGCGTCACCTTCCACGACGAAGATGCCAGGACGATCTATGAGCGCGTTCCGACCTGGGGGCCGCATCCCGATGTTCCCGCGGGTCTTGCCAAGGTCGCCAAGGAAATCCCGCTCGTCGTGCTTTCCAATGCCATGAACTCGCAGATCATGTCCAATGTCGAAAAACTTGGAGCACCTTTCCACGCCGTCTACACTGCGCAGCAGGCCAATGCCTACAAGCCGCGTTTCAGGGCCTTCGAATACATGTTCGACATGCTGGGTTGCGGGCCGGAAGACGTGCTGCACTGCTCCTCGTCGTTTCGCTACGATCTGATGTCCGCGCATGACCTGGGGATCAAGAACAAGGTATGGGTCAATCGCGGTCATGAGCCGGCAAACCAATACTATGGCTATGTCGAGATTGCGGACATTTCGGGTCTGCCCGGCGTCGTCGGGCTCTGACGGCACATGGCGATGAAGTTCCAATCCTACTGGCACGACACAACCACCCCGGCGTACGACGGTGCCAGACCGGGCCCCGTCGGGGGACATTACGACGTTGCCGTCGTCGGTGGGGGCTTTACCGGGCTTGCTGCGGCACGCCAACTCGCAATGGCCGGGTCGCGCGTCGTCGTGCTGGAGGCGGAAAAGGTCGGCTGGGGCGCATCCGGGCGAAATGGCGGACACCTCAACAATGGCCTCGCTCACAGCTTCCTCGCCGCCAAGTCCGAACTTGGCATCGAGCGTGCCGTGGCCCTCTACCGTGCGCATGACGATTCCATCGATGCCATCGAGGCGATCATTGCAGAGGAGGGGATCGACTGCAGTTTCCGACGTGCGGGAAAACTCAAGCTGGCCTCCAAGCCGCAGCATTTCGATGCGATCGCCCGCAACTTCGAGGCGATTCATAGAGAGGTTGATCGCGACACCGCCCTCCTGACGGCAGTGGACCTGAAGCGCGAGGTCGGATCGCCCTTCCATGGGGCCATGCTCTCCAAGAAAAGTGCGATGATGCATATGGGGCGCTATGTCGTGGGGCTTGCGGGTGCCGCCGCGCGCCATGGTGCCGCCATTTTCGAGAAGGCAGCAGTCACCGCCCACAAAAATAGCGGTGGCAGGCACACTCTCACGACAGAACGCGGCATTGTCACCGCGGACCACGTGCTCGTCGCCACCGGCGCTTATACGCCGCCGATGTTCAGCTATTTCCGCCGCCGCATCATCACCGTCGGCAGCTTCCTCATCGCCACCCGGCCATTGACGCCTGCGGAAATTGCGGCGACCATGCCGGGCAATAGGACCTGCGTAACCTCGATGAACATAGGCAATTATTTCCGGCTGGCCCCCGACGACCGGTTGATCTTTGGCGGGCGAGCCCGCTTTTCCGCCACATCCGACCAGCGGTCGGACGCAAAGAGCGGAGACGTTCTTCGGGCGAGCCTCCTTCAAATCTTCCCACAGCTGGCGGGCGTCGAAATTGACTATTGCTGGGGCGGGCTCGTGGACATGACCCAGGATCGTTATCCCCGGGCCGGCTATGTCGACGGAGTTTGGTACGCCATGGGCTATTCCGGCCACGGAGCGCAGCTGTCGACCCATCTGGGCGTGATCATTGCCGATGCCATCCTGGGCAGGGAAGACCGCAACCCACTGAAGGGGCTCGCTTGGCCGGCCATTCCCGGCCATTTCGGCAAGCCGTGGTTCCTGCCGCTTGTCGGGCTGTACTACAAGACCCTCGACCGGTTGCAATAACAGAACTTCAAGAAAAGAAAAAAGGCGCTGGGATGATTTCCCGGCGCCTTTATTCGTTGTTCGGTCGGCCGATCAGGCGAGGCCACCGATGTGGAAGCTCTTCAGTTCCAGATACTCTTCGATACCACATTGAGCACCCTCGCGGCCAAGGCCGGACTGTTTCACGCCGCCAAAAGGGGCCACCTCGGTGGAAATCGCTCCGGTGTTGAGGCCGATCATGCCGAACTCCAGCGCCTCGGCAACGCGCCAGGAACGCTTCAGGCTTTCGGTATAGAAATAGGCCGCTAAACCGAAGGGGGTTGCATTGGCGATCCTGATTGCCTCTTCCTCCTTCTCGAAGCGGAAGAGGGGGGCAACGGGCCCGAAGGTTTCCTCGCTGGCCAGCTGCATGTCGATGGTCGCGCCACCAAGGACAATCGGCGCCGCGTACTGATCACCCGCAGGCATGGTCGCAGGCGTCGTGGTGAGGATGCGGGCGCCCTTGGCGACAGCATCGTCCACATGGCGATTGATCTTGTCGATCGCCGCGCTGTTGATCATCGGGCCGATATCGACGCCAGCCTCCGTGCCGGGTCCGACCTTCATGGCCGAGACGCGGGCGGCCAGTTTTTCGGCGAAGGCGTCATACACACCCGACTGGACGAGAAGGCGATTGGCGCAGACACAGGTCTGGCCGCCATTGCGGAATTTCGAAGCGATCGCCCCCTCGATGGCACGATCGAGGTCGGCATCATCGAAGACGATGAATGGCGCGTTGCCGCCAAGCTCCAGGCTGAGCCGCTTGATGCTGTCGGATGCGCCGCGCATCAGGAGCGAGCCGACGCGGGTGGAGCCGGTGAAGGAAATCTTGCGAACAGTCTCATTGGCCATCAACTCGTTTCCGATCTCGGTCGGCATGCCGGTGACGATATTGATGACGCCCTTCGGAATGCCGGCGCGTTCTGCCAGAACGCCGAGCGCAAGTGCTGAATATGGCGTCAGCTCCGATGGCTTGATGACGACGGTGCAGCCGGCGGCAAGTGCCGGCCCAACCTTGCGGGTAATCATCGCATTGGGGAAATTCCAGGGCGTGATGATCGCCGAGACACCGACCGGCTCCTTCAGGACAACGATCCGCCGGTCCGCTGTCGGGGAGGGTATGGTCGTGCCGCCGATACGGCGGGCCTCCTCGGAAAACCATTTGACGAACGAAGCGCCGTAGCGAATCTCGCCGCGCGCTTCGGTGAGCGGCTTGCCCTGTTCTCTGGTGAGGATCAGCGCGAGATCCTCGATGTTTTCCATCATCAGGTCATGCCAGGCCTCCAGCAAGGCGGCGCGCTCGGCATGGGTTTGCTTGCGCCACGACCCGAAGGCATTTTCTGCCGCCTCGATCGCCGCTCGGGTATCGCTGCCATCCATGTCAGGAACGGTGCCCAGAACGCTCTGGGTTGATGGGTCGATGACCTCGATCTTGCGTCCCGCCGCCGCGCCGCGCCATTCGCCGCCGATGAGCCCGTCCTCGCGAAACAGGCGAGTGTCCTTCAATTCCTTCATTGCGTCCTCTTCTCTTGTCAGCCCAGCGCAGAAAGCACTGCTGTGGTGATTGCTTCTGTTTTGTCCTTGCCGGGGATGGCGCCGATGCCGCGCGCAGTCGTTGCCTCGATCGCGGCCATGACATTGTTGGCGGCGGTTTTCTCACCAAGGTGATCCAGCATCATCGCGCCCGACCATATGGCGGCGATCGGGTTGGCAATGCCGAGATGGGCGATGTCTGGCGCCGAACCATGAACGGGTTCGAACATGGATGGAGCCGAGCGCTCCGGATTGATATTGGCGGAGGCGGCGAACCCAAGCCCGCCTTGAATGGCGGCGCCAAGGTCTGTGATTATGTCGCCGAACAGATTGGAGGCGACCAACACGTCGAGGCTCTCTGGCGCCATGACCATCCGGGCGGCCATGGCGTCGATATGATAGCTCGTCACCTCGACATCGGGATATTCGCTGGCAAGTGTCCGGGTGATCTCGTCCCAGAACACCATCGAATATTTCTGCGCATTGGACTTTGTAACCGAGGCGAGCTTGCCACGGCGGGCGCGCGCCTGCTCGAAACCGAAGCGCAGGATGCGTTCCACGCCCTTGCGGGTGAATATCGAGGTCTCGACCGCCACTTCATTGTCAGCACCCTGATGAACGCGGCCGCCGGCGCCCGAATACTCGCCCTCGGTGTTTTCGCGGATGCAGAGAATGTCGAAACCGTTGGCCTTCAGCGGGCCCGGAACGCCCGGCAGCAGCCTGTGCGGGCGGATGTTGGCGTATTGGACGAAGGCTTTGCGGATGGGCAGGAGAAGGCCGTGCAGCGAGACAGAGTCCGGAACTTGCGCCGGCCAGCCGACCGCGCCAAGCAAGACGGCATCAAAGGATTTCAGGGTGTCAATACCGTCGGCAGGCATCATCGTGCCATGCTGGAGATAGTAGTCGCAGGACCAGGGATAACTGGTGCCTGCGAGGGCAAAATCGCCACTGCGGGAGGCTTTTCCCAGCACCGCCCAGGCAGCATCGGTGACATCGCGGCCGATACCGTCTCCGGGCAAAAGGGCGATCTTGTAGGTCTTCATGGTCGGTCGATCCTTAGAGGCTGATGAGCACGCTCTTGCTCTTGCGGTTGGCGAGAAAGGCATCGCGTCCGAGATCCTTGCCAATACCGGATTGTTTGTAGCCGCCGGTCGGCAAGATATGATCGCGCGAGCGGCCGTAGCGGTTGACCCAAACCGTGCCGGCCTGCAGGCGGCGCGTCAGGCGGATGGCGCGGGAAAGGTCGCGGGTGAAGAGGCCCGCAGCGAGCCCATAGGTCGGGTGGTCGGCGAGTGTCAGCGCCTCTTCCTCATCCTCGAACGTCTGGATGGTCAGCACCGGGCCGAAGATTTCTTCAAGCACGGCGGGCGATGTTGCCGTCACGCCGGAGATCAGCGTCGGCGCGTAGAAGTAGCCTTCACGGTCGAGGCGCTTGCCACCCGCCAGGCATTCGGCGCCGCCTTCGATCGTGGCGCGCACGATGTTGTCCATGCGGCCGAGCTGACGCTCGGAGATGATTGGCGGATAATCAGTGGTCTCGTCCCAGGTGGGGCCGGGGCGGACGGTGGCCAATCTGACAATGATGGCCTCCGCCAAGGCATCCGCCACCCTCGCCTCGACGATGAGGCGCGATCCGGCCACGCAGGCCTGTCCAGCGTTGGAAAGAAGGCTGGTGGCGATGGCTCCGGCTGCCAGATCAAGGTCGGCGTCGGCAAACACGAGTTGTGGGCTCTTGCCGCCGAGCTCAAGCGTCATCGGCTTGACACCAGTGCGAGCGATATTGGCCATGATGGCCGAGCCCGCGCCGGTCGAGCCGGTGAAACTCACCTTGGCAATGCCCGGATGACCTGTGATCGCACTGCCTGTGGTCGCACCGTCGCCCAGAACGATGTTGATGAGGCCTCCCGGCAAGCCGGCGCGCATCGCAAGCTCGGCTAGGTAGAGCGTCGAGAAAGGCGTCATCTCGGAGGGTTTCAGCACGACCGCATTGCCGGCAGCGAGCGCGGGAGCGAGTTTCCACGCGGCCATCGACAACGGGAAGTTCCAGGGCGTGATCGCGCCGACGACGCCATAAGGCTCGGTCATGATCATGCCGAGACTGTTGCCGTCGGTGGGGACGACATCGCTGCCTTCCTTGTCTGCGAATTCGGCGAAGAAGCGGATCTGTTCGGCGGTCACGCCAATATCGCCGGCAATCAGATGTCCGACGGGGCGCGTCGAACCGACGGCTTCCATTTTAGCAAGCGGGATGGCCTCTTCTTCGATCAGATCGGCCCACCTTTGCATGAGCCGGGTGCGCTCGCGGGGGCGCAAGGTTGCCCACCCGCTTTCCTTCAAGGTCCGATGGGCCGTGTCCACCGCCCGATCAACGATGCCTGCATCGGCAATCGGGCAATCCCAATAGGCCCTTGCGTCAGACGGGCGCTTGATTGGAAGCTGGCCCGGTGCCTCGATCAGCCGGCCACCAATGAAATGCCCTTTCGGCAGCGCAAGCGAGTCTGGGTCGAAGCTAAGGGTCATTGCATATCCTTGCGATAGGTTTGCACAAGATTACCGGCAGATTCCCCGCATCATGCGTCGACTAGCGCCCGCAGACGAACAAAAACGCCGTTTTGCCAAGCCTCGCCAGCTGAATCTTCGGTGGCGGCCGCGGGAAAAGTTGCCTTGTCGGGATGTTACGAAGAAGCGGCGGCACGACGCATGAGCATGCGCGGCCGCCGGAGGTTACAGAGCAGCGAGGGGTCAGCCCCAGGATGGTGTCACATGATGGTGACGTAGATCTTCCGGACTGTCTCGATAGTTTTCCAGATACCGGTAAAACCGGGCTTCATGATGAAGCTGTCACCCGCCTTGTAGAGCGTCGGCTCCCCGTCGTCGGGCGTGATCTCGACGATGCCGGACAGGATGTGGCAGAACTCAAACGTCTCCCCCTTGATCGAACGCGTCTCGCCCGGCGTCGCTTCCCAGATGCCCGTGTGGATCATCTCGCCGCGGGTTACGTCCTGTGGCCAGGTCTTGAAGGACGGGTCGCCGCTGATGAGGCGTTCCGGCAAGGGCTTCGAATCCCGCGGCGAGACGGAAGGATTGGTGTCGATGGTTTTCAGCAGAGTCATGGATAACCTTTCTTGGTTGACAGATCAGTAGCCGCGCGCCCGATCGACCAGGCCGATCGGATCGAGACCTGCGCGGTGGCGCTTGATGTTGTCGATGACGGCGCTTGCTGCCGTTTCCGCCTGGGTGACACTCGCCACATGCGGCGTGAGGATGATCTTCGGATGCGACCAGAAGACATGACCGGGCGGCAGCGGCTCCGGATCTGTCACGTCGATCACCGCACTCGCCAGATGGCCACTGTCAAGTGCTGCGACCAGAGCGGCATGATCGAGATGCGGGCCGCGTCCGGTATGGATGAGACTGGCACCGGCCGGCAGCCTGTTGAACAGGTCAGAATTCAGGAAACCGCGCGTTTCTTCGGTCAGGGGCAGCAAACAGATCAGAATGTCGACTTTTCTCAAAAAATCTTGCAGCCCGTCCTGTCCGCTATGGGTGGTCACACCTTCTATCTCGTGCCGGCTGCGACTCCAGCCGGACAATACAAAACCAAAAGGCTTCAGGCGATCGAGTACGGCACTGCCCAGCGCGCCCAGACCGAGAACGCCGACCACCCGGCCAGCCGATTGTGTCTGCGGAATGCTTCGCCATTCCTGCCTTCTCTGTTGGGAGAGATAGGCCGGAAAATTGCGGTGCAGCGCCAGCACGGCCAAGGTCACATATTCCTGCATCATGCGGATGATGCCATCCTCGACCATGCGCACCAGCTTCACGCTCTGCGGCAAACGGTGGATCTGGAATTGATCGACGCCGGCGCCGATCGAAAAGACGATCTCCAGATTGCCATATCGGCCGAGGTCCTCCGGCGCCGTCCAGGTTACCAGGTAACGCACGTCACGCGCATCAACGGCCGCCGGATCCATGGAAAAGGGGAGATGCGGAAGCTCACGGGCGAAAGCCTTTTGGAAGATACGCCCGCGTTCAGCATCGGAGTTGAACAGCAAAGTCATCTGCATTCTCTCGTTTGGTCGCCTGTTGCATCCGCGACTATCACTGTGTCCGCCGTTCTCATCTTGAAAGCCTCGCGCCGAGTGCTTCGATCATGGATTGGCAGGCGATCAGTTCGTCCCTGTGAATGAACTCGTCGGGACGGTGTGCACGCGAAATATCGCCCGGACCGCAGATGATCGCATCGATCCCGGCCCCCTGATAGAGACCGGCTTCCGTTCCGTAGCTAACCGCCGCAAGCGGCTGCTGCCTCGTCAATTCCCTGAGCAGCTGTGTGAGTGGCGCATCGCTCGCGAGCGACAAGGCTGGATATTCGCTCATTGGTTCCCAGTTCACCTGGAAACCCCGGCTTCGCAGGCTTTCGGCCTTTTCTTTGATCGGGGCCAGCAGTGCGGAGGGGGAAACGCCGGGGATGGCGCGTGCTTCGAATTCGGCGGCACATAGATCGGGGATGATGTTGACGGCCTGCCCGCCCTTGATCGTGCCGGCCTGGAGGGAGGAGTAAGGGGGTTCGAAAGCAGGATCGAACGGACCAAACGCAAGACGTTTGGCGCCGGCTACTGCGTCCGTGAGGATCTCCGTCATGGCATGAATGGCATTCAAGCCTTGATCGGGTCGCGAGGAGTGGCCCGACTGGCCCCGGATTTCAACGCGCGCTGCCGCCTTGCCCTTATGGGCGCAGATCGCGCGCATGTTGCTCGGTTCGCCGATAATCGCGCCTTCAGGCTTGGCGCAGAGTTCGGGAAGACGCCTGATCAAATGCGGCACGCCCCGGCAGCCCGCCTCCTCATCGTACGAAAAAGCAAAATGGATAGGTTGCGAAAGCTGTCTTGATGCGAGTTGCGGCAAGGCGCCGAGTGCTGCTGCCAGAAAGCTCTTCATGTCAGAGGTGCCGCGACCGTAGAGCCGGTCGCCCTGTGTCCGCAATACAAAGGGATTCGAAGACCACTCCGGTTCGTTGGCGGGCACCACGTCCATGTGACCTGAAAGGACATAGCCGGGAACGTTCTTTGGACCAATGGTTGCGAAGAGGTTCGAGCGGTCGCCTTCTGGCCCTGGAAGGATAGTTACCTCTTGAGTGAAACGCGCGACATAAGCGCGGATCCATTCGACGATGGCGCCGTTCGCCTGGCCAACGACCGATGGAAAAGCCACCAGCTTTTCAAGAATTTCAATGGCCTGCATAGTGTTTACCTGAACTTGAGGCTTCTCTGAGCACTGGTATTTCTCCTGCCAAGGTGGTGGATGGAGTTGGATCCAAAGCTTAATGGCCTGTTGCCGGATTGCGTGCCGAAAGCGCCCCATTTTTAGTGTATTGTTCCAAAGGGCAGGCAATCTGAAGCTATTTGTATTGGCCGTTTCGCTTTACATTCCATTCGCGATGATACTCACATCGCAGGATCCGGCATTTCCCGCGTTGCCGCGCAACAAAAAGTTTGAGGGTGCCAATAATGACATCCAGATCTCTGATGATCGATTCCATACAGATGACGATCGCCGATATTACTGAGGCAGAGGTCGATCAACTGCATGCCTTGTCCATAGGGGTGGGTTGGCCTCACCGGGCAGAGGATTGGCAATTCTTGCGCCAAGTCGGAAAGGGCGTCGTAGCCATGGACAACATCGGCCGCGTGCTTGGTTCTGCCATGTGGTTCCCCCACGGGGACAAGTTTGCCACCATAGGGATGGTTATTACCTCCCCACGCCTGCAGGCGAACGGAACCGCCCACTGGCTGATGCGTCACGCCTTTACACAGCTGGACGGGTGCATGTTGCGTCTCAACGCAACCCGGGCAGCGCGGCGATTGTATCGTTCCCTTGGGTTCGTCACGGAAAAAACCGTCTATCAGTGCCAGGGGGAGGCTATCGAGCCTGGCACGCCATCCTTCGCAGTGGACGATATGATTCTGAGGGAAATTCGCCAAGGCGATCTTCCATCTCTGGGTAAGCTCGATCAGGCGGCCTACGGCGCCGATCGAACACCGCTTCTCTCAGAGTTGCTGTCTCATTCCAAGGGTCTGGGCATCTTTCGCAACGAGCGGATGGAAGCTTTTTCCCTGTGCCGGCCATTCGGGCGCGGGCATTTGATCGGCCCCGTGGTTGCCAATAGCGACGACGATGCGATTGCGGTCATCCGGCCTCACGTCGCACAACATGCTGGCCGGTTTCTTCGTCTTGATACCAGCCAGAACAACGGTCCCTTCTCCGAATTCGTTGACCGGTCCGGCCTTTCTGTCTTCGATACCGTCACGACGATGAGGCTGGGTGAACTGCCGGTTCCCGCTGAGGGTCGCGACGGCCTTCCGAAGATCTACGCGCTGGCGAGCCACGCACTGGGATAAGCCGGCGGAAGTTTTCTCGGTGGCGATCCCCGCGCCTTTCGAGGATGCATTGTCTCGATCTACCCGGGCTCAGCAGCGGCGATTGTTGGCAGGTCTGGCCTGTCGCTTGCGCATCATATGGATCATTTCGATGCCGGACACGATGAAGTGTGATCGGCGATGGCATTTACTGTATCCTCGATGTCACGATCGTGGATTTCGTGGCCACCCCCTTCGACCTTCATGAACTTCGCATCCGCTACAGATCGCGCGAGTGCCTCGCCGTGCGCCAGCGGGAAAACCGGATCGGCCGTACCATGAACGACGAGAAGCGGCACTTTCATCTCATTCAGCCGGCCCTGCCATGTCTCGCCGATCTCAAAGAGGATGCTGTGGTTGGTGGCGCTGAGATAGCCTTCGGAGCGGTCGAAATCCCGTTCGATGAAGGCTCGGGTCCCGGCTTCGTCGAACGGATGTGCCGTCCCTGCAGTCAGGCGCGCGTCCTCGACCAGGTACGCGACCGCGGCTGCCCGGTCCGACCAGTCCGCCTCCACGGCCATGTGTTCCATCCAGGCTTCGCCGCTCGCAGGGAAGTGCGATTTGTCCACTCCGACCGGCGAGCTGCTGATCGCCGTCAGGGAAAGCACGCGCTCAGGGTTCTTTAGTGCGGCCACCTGGCCGACCATACCCCCGAGGGAAAAGCCGACGAGATGGGCGGTCGAAATCCCGTAGCCGTCGAGCACGCGGAAGACGTCCGCGACGGCGTCCTCGAAGGTGTAGCCCGGTCGTCCGGGGGGATATTTCGTCGAAAGACCGGTGTCGCGCTGGTCATAACGGATGACGAAGCGACCATGCTCGGCCAAGCGCAGACAGAAGCTCTCAGGCCACCACAACATCGACGCCATCCCGCCCATTATCAGAACGACGGGCGGGCGCGCCGGGTCGCCGAACACCTCCGTGGCGATTTCTAGTCCGCTGCAGCGGATCACGCGCTGACCTGTTTGCATCCTGTCCTCCCAATGGTTTGAGCTTTGTAGTGATGGCTCGGGTTCCTCTCGCAAGCGAGGGCAGAACAAGCGCCGGTGAGACCTTCACGTCGTTCTGCCTGCCGTACGGCCCATGCGTTGAGGAAGCCACCGGCCAGTGCCCCATGCGGAACGTCCTGCCGAAATCGACCTCGCCTATCCCCCATCGCTCGCAGTGCCTCGTCGTCCCGGCCGTCAAAAACGCGCTCGATATCCGCATCATAGGACACAATCGTCGTCGGTTGCAGACTGCCGATCTGATGGCCTCCCGCGACGCCGTCACGACCGACAGGGACGTGTAGAGTGCTGGCGTCCGCATAGATCTTCTGGCATCCGGCAGCAGCGAGGCTTGCCCGCCGATGTGTGAGGTCCTGGTCGTCCGTGGAGACGCGGGCATAACCCAGCAGCAGTCATGTCTCGCAATGTCAGGATTTGCGCGATGACGCTTGCACGGTGCTAGCACGCAGACTAAAATGCAGTCATTGAATGCACGATTTGTAGGAGGGCCGTCGATGGCGACACTTACCATAAGAAATCTGCCCGAAGAGGTGCACCGCGCGCTCCGGATGCGAGCGGCCACGCACGGCCGCAGCACTGAGGCCGAAGTTAGAGACATTCTAGAAACGACTGTCCGGCCGCCCGAGCGCGTCAAGCTCGGCTCGTTGCTGGCGTCCATCGCCCGCGACGCGGGTTTCAACGACGCCGAAGCGGAGCAGTTCGACCAGCTCCGCGATAAGACCCCGGCCGAGCCGGTAAGGTTTGAATGATCCTCATCGACACCAACGTGATTTCGGAGCCGTGGAGGCTCACGCCCGATGCGCGTGTGCTGGCATGGATCGACGCCCAGGCCATCGAAACCCTATACCTGTCGGCGGTCACTATCGCCGAGCTGCGTTTCGGTATTGCCTCGATGCCCGCCGGCAAGCGCCGCACGACCTTGCATGATCGCTTAGAAAACGAGGTGCTGCCGCTGTTTGAAGGCCGCCTGCTGCCCTTCGATTTACACGCTTCGCAAGCCTATGCAGACCTGATGGCGCAGGCGAAGGCGGCAGGAAGGGCGATCGGCAAGGCAGACGGCTACATCGCCGCCACGGCCGCCGCGCACGGCCTCATGGTGGCTACTCGCGACACCAGCCCGTTTGAAGCCGCTGGCATTCCCATCATCAATCCTTGGGAGACCAGCGACTAAGGTGGTGACGGCGCGAGCTCCTTGTCGCCAATACCAATCCGGTGCGTAAAGGCGCATCCCATCAGCAGCTTACGGCCCGATTGCGAAATCACACGCAGCGCTGGAGCCGGTTGCGGCGATGGTCCCGGCATAGTCTGCCGGGGTCTGGTATCCGAGCCACCGCGACTGCTACATCCGTTTCTCAGTCGCCTGGTCGAAGACATGCAGCGCACTGGCATCGATGCTGAAGCGTTGCGGCGTGCCGACTGTCACCGTTGATCTGGGCGGCAGGCTTGCCGTCAGCCGTTGACTTCCTATCGTTGACGTAACCACCAGCTCCGGACCGGTCAATTCCACCACCTCGACCTTCGCATCAATAGTAAGACCCTTGCCGTCGCCTGACACGAGCGACAAGCTCTCCGGGCGAATGCCGATGATGACATTGCGCGCTTTCCCAGCGCGCTCCTGCACATCGTGGGGCAGCAGGATACCACTGAGCGACCCGTCAATGTGAGCAACGCCATTACCGACCGTCGCATCGAGCATGTTCATCGGCGGCGAGCCGACGAAACTTGCCACATAGCGCGTGGCCGGTCGGTTATAGATTTCATCGGGTGTCGCCAGTTGTTCAATCTGGCCATCGCGCATAACGGCAATACGCGTCGCCAAGGTCATCGCTTCGATCTGGTCATGGGTCACATAGACGATTGTCGTGCCGAGCATCTGGTGCAGACGCTTCAGTTCGGTGCGCATCTCCATGCGCAATTTCGCATCGAGGTTGGACAAGGGTTCGTCAAACAGAAATATCTGCGGGTCTCGTACCAGCGCCCGACCGATGGCAACGCGCTGGCGCTGGCCACCGGAAAGCTCCGATGGCTTGCGGCCAAGAAGATTTTCGATCTGCAGGATCCTTGCCGTCTTCTCCACGGCCTCGGTACGCTCGGCCGCAGGAACATTGCGCATCTCGAGACCAAATCCAATGTTCCTCGCCACCGACATGTTCGGGTAAAGCGCATAGGACTGGAACACCATGGCGATGTCGCGGTTCTTGGGATGCACCCCTGTGACAGAGCGATCGCCAATTCGGACATCGCCTTCGCTCGCCTCGGCTAGACCGGCGATTATGTTGAGCAAAGTCGACTTGCCGCAGCCGGATGAGCCGAGCAGGACCAGGAACTCGCCGCTGGCGAGAGAAAGTTCAATGCCCTTCAGCGTTTCGACCGTTCCGTAGCGTTTGCGGATATTGACAAGCTCAAGGGCGCTCATGGAGCCTCCGGTATCGTTTGCAGGGCCTGGCCGTCATAGCGGCGCGGAACAGTGGATATGGCCATCGAGGCAACGCGCACGCCGGCCTCCAGGCTGTGTTCGAGCGTCTGGCTACCCGCCAAGACAGCGAGAAAAGCAGCATTGAATACATCGCCGGCGCCAATTGTATCGGCAACCTGCACAACGGGGGCGGGCACCGAGACCAATTGATTGTCCGGACCCACAGCAAGAGCACCGTCAGGGCCCTGCTTGACGACGACAACAGCGTTCATGGGCATCAGCGTCTTGAGCTTATGTGCGGCTTGTCCCGGGTCGACACTGTTTGCGAGGCGGGTCGTTTCGACCTCATTGAACAGGGCAAGATGACAACGCGACAGCCATTTTCTTGCTTTTTCCCGATTGGCATCCGTCCAGCCATCGATCGGCCAGCCGGTATCGAGTGCAATCTGGATATCGTTCGCATCGGCCCAGTCAAACAGTTCGTCATATTGCGCAACCAGCGCATCGGTCAGAAACGACCCGCACAGGAGCACGGTTCCGCCCCCCAAGCGCTCAGTATCGAGCATGCCAACAACCTCGGGCCAGGACAGCGCCGCAATATGCCCGCGCGTGGTGAAAAATGTGCGCTCACCATTGGGATGGGTGATACCGACGGAAAGCGTGGTTCCCATGGGGGCAACCGGCCAGCGCGCTGCGTGTGCTCCGAAACCCTGCCTTAGCCATTTGCCGAACTGGTCATTGCCGACATTGGCGGCGATCTGAAAATCGAGGCCGAGCCCTCCCCAAGTCAAGGCAGCGTTGCCCGCCGAACCGCCGACACGCAGTTCATCATAGTCCACCATGATTTCGCTGCCGGGCGTCGGCCAGGGATCGGCAGGGCCGAGAATAAGATCGACATTGACGTTTCCAATGACGGCGAGGGGACGCATTATTCGCTCCGCGTGATCTTGGTCGTGCGGATGGGCATTCCGAGATCGGCGACGCGTGCCCCGGCAAAGCCCAGCATAAAGCGCTGTGCTGCCGGCAGGAGTGCGAAAATTGCGGCGATTCCGCTCGCCGCGCCGGTATCGATCGTTGCAACACCCGCGATGGGGTTTTCACCTGATGCATCAAAGACCACGACAGGTGAACCTGCCTCCAATGCCGAAACCGCCATGCGGGCGACGAGGTCCGACGTCGCGTCCCTGGCGCGGAAGAGGACAACCCCAACGTTTGGCCCGAGCATTTCCATCGGACCGTGGCGCAACTGCCCGCCTTCCAGCGGGAAACAGGGAATGCGGGAAAGTTCGGTAAGGCCAAGCGCGATGGCTTCGGCGACACCCTGCATCAGGCGACCGGAGGTCACGACAGCCGATACATCAGACAAGGCGGCCACGGCGGCATCGACGTCCGGCTTGCGTTCCAAATGCAAGATGGCAAGAGCCTCGGCTGGGTCCTCGCCAAGAGCGCTGAGAATGGCCAGATGCAGGGCAAAACTCACCGTCAGACTACGCGTCGCCGCGAAAGCATTTTCCGTGCCGCCAGCGCCGACCAGAGAGGGCACGGTGCGGGCAAGGGTAGAACCAACTTCGAGCGTCAGGCCGAATGTATCGCCTGCCACGGCGGCTTCCGCCAGCCAGCGCAACACCTCGGCGCTTTCGCCTGACTGTGAGGTAACAAGGACCGTCTTGCCAACGAGCGTCAGCGGTTGGCCAAGCTGCTCGGAGAGCGGCAGGGCGATGGCATCGATACCGAGGCTGCGATAGAGCGGCTCGAGGGCGCGGCCAACGGCATGCGAGCCGCCCATTCCGAGCAGCAGGAGCCGCCCGCTCTTGCGCAGGGACTGAGCGATGGTCATGGCAGCGGGCGCGGCAGCCTCGAAGGAGGCAATCGCGTCGGCATTTTGCCGGGCCATTTCCTTTTCGATCGCCACAAGGCCGGCCGGTTTGCTGGTTTGCGAAGTCATGTCGTGCTCATCCTTTAACGCCGCCGCTGGTCAGACCCGAGATCAGGGCACGCTGCATGAAAAGACCGATCAGCAGCGGGGGGAGGGCGGCCAGCACACCCGCTGTGGCTATCAGTCCGTAGTCCGAGACGCGTCCGCCTGCGAGATCGGCAATCGCCACGGTGAGGGTTTTGGCCTGCTGGTCGGAGGTGAAAAGCAGGGCATAAAAGAATTCGTCCCAGGCAAGCAGGAAGGCAAAGAGCGCTGCCGTCGCCATGACCGGCGCGGCCAGCGGCAATGTGATCAGCCGCAATGTCTGGTCGAGCCGAGCGCCATCCATGGTGGCGGCGCTTTCGATTTCGCGCGGAATCGAGTCGAAGCCGGATTTCAACAGCCAGGTGGTGAACGGCGCGAGGATGGTCAGATAGACCAGCGCCAGACCGAAAACATTGTTGAGGAGGCCGATCCACGAAAGCGCCATGTAGAGCGGCACGGCGAGGGCTACCGGCGGCAGCATATAGGTCGCAATGACCGCATAGAGCGACCAGCCGACTGAAGGTGTGCGGGAAACGGCCCAGGCGGAGGGGATGGCGACGACGAGTGCGGCCACGGTCGCCATGCCGGCAACTTTGAGACTGTTGAACAGCGAGGCGACGAAAGCCTGGCCCGCGCTGTTGACTGCCGATGACAACAGCACACCGTAGCGTGACAGGTCGATCGTGTCCGGCCACCAGTGCAGGGGTTTGGCAATCAGATCGGGCGTCGAGGAAATGCTCATAATAAACAGCCAAACGACCGGCGCAAGAATGACAACAAGCAGAAGCAGCGCTGCCACATGCACGAGTATCGCTGCGGAGAGACTGCGCCGTTCCATCACGAAGCCCCTGCGCTCTTGCGGATCAGCGCGGCGTAGGCCACGGCCAGCACCGTCACCAGCAGTGTGACGATCAGCGCCAGCGATGCGCCGGATCCGGCCCGCTGGAAGGAAAACGCCTCCTGATAGACAAGGATCGACAAGGTCCGCGTGCTGTTGGCCGGACCGCCGCGGGTCATGACCCAGATGATATCGAACACCTTGAATGCTTCTATCGTACGCAGGACCAGCGCCACCATCAGAGGGCCGGCAAGATAGGGCATGATGACGAAGCGGAAACGCGACCAGGCGCCGGCACCGTCCACCATCGAGGCAGCCGTGATATCGCGCGGCACGGCCTGCAAGGCGGCCAGGGCAATGAGCGCCACCAGCGGAAAATTCTTCCAGCAATCGGCAAGGATCAGCGAGGCAAGCGCCGTGTTGGGTTCACCCAACCAGGAGCGGTAGGCATCAATGAGCCCCATCTGCAGCAGCGCCGCATTGAGCGCGCCATATTCCGGATTGTAGATCAGACGCCAAAGCGTGGCATTGACCACTGTCGGCAGCGCCCAGGGCAGGATCATCAGGGCACGCAAGACCGAACGGCCATAGAATTGCTGGTTGAGAAGCAGTGCGGCGAGAACGCCGATCACCATCTCCAGAGCAACAGACAACACCGCAAACCAGAAGGTCGTGACAAGCGCGCGTTGAAAGTTTGTGCCGGAAAGGATCTTCACGTAATTATCCAGACCGACAAAACTGCCTTGGGTGCCTACAAGCTTGGCGTCGGTGAAGGAGAGGCGCACCGTATCGATAAGCGGCCATCCGATAACCGCGATCATGACGATCAGCAGGGGCAGCATCAAGAACCATGCCCGGGTGGTAATCCAGTTGCTCGTCATGCAAAGGTGTCCGCCACAATATCAATCCCGCAATATCAATCTTTGACAAAGACGCAGGCGGAGAAGCAAGCCCACCGCCTGCATGTCCCATCAAAGGCCGCTGTTTTCAGCTGCCGTCTTTAGGGCGTCTTCAGGCTTGGCCTGTCCAAGCAGGGATTCCTGCACCGCCTGCTGCAATGCAGTCGACAGCTCCTGATATTTCGGCGTGGTCGGGCGCGGATACATGGCGGCAAGACCAATCTTGGCCGCGGCGATCAGCTCTTCCTGGCCCTTTGATACGGCCGGATCGTCATAGGAGGAAGCCCAGATTGGCAGGCTAAGCTTGGCATACTGGTTCTGTGTTGGCTGCGACGTCATGAAGGTAATGTATTTCCACGCTTCGTCCGGATGCTTGCTTGTCGAGGTGATACCGAGGCCCATGGAACCGTTAACCGCCGAAACAGTGCTTTTGCCTTCGACACCCGGAGCGGGAACAACGCCGACCTTGCCGGCAACCTTACTGTCCTTCGGGTCATTGGCCATATTGTACATGTAGGTCCAGTTGAGGGCGAAGGCAGCCTCGCCATTTTGGAACACTCTGCGGACGTCCTCTTCGAGGAATTCCTTGGAGTTGGGGTTGGTCAGACCGGATTTGTAGCTGTCGACCATGTAGTTGAGCGCATCGAGACCGCCACCGGTCTGAAAGACCGGCTTGCCATCCTTGATGAAGCTGCCGCCGTAAGCGCTGACCAGCGTCGTGTAATCGCAAATTGCAGCTTCCGCCTGCGACCAGCTCCAGGCGATCGGTGTTGCGAGCAGGCCCTTGTCCTTTATCGTCTTGGCCTGTTCGGAAAGTTCGGCCCAGGTCTTCGGCGGGTTTTTGATGCCAGCCTTTTCCAGGATTTCCTTGTTGTAGAACAGATACTTCGTGTCGAGAATCCACGGCATGCCGTAATGTCTGCCCTCGTATTCGACCGTGGTCCAGGCACCGGGCAGGACACCCGATTTCATCTCGGGAGTGACCTTGTCGCTTACATCCACAAGGACCTTGTTGGTTGCATATTCAGCCGGCCAGATCACGTCGAAGAGAACAACATCATAGCCGCCGCCCGACCCTTGCGCGAGGACCGTCTTGTCATGCAGGCCCTCGTAGGGAACAAATTCCAGGTTGACCGTCACGTCCGGGTTGGCTTTGGTAAAGGCGTCCGTCATTGCGCGGACATCGGCCTCGCTATAGGCGGCCTGGGCCATGAACAGCGCATTGATCTTGGTTTCAGCATGGGCAGGTGCAGCGAGCGCCGCTCCCACAAGTGTCGCGCCGAGAAGCGCCGTCTGCATGGATTTCAACATCATTACCTCCTATTTGGCCTTGGCAGTTTGCGGCGCTGACCATCATGGGCAGAAACCGGTTCGTCGTTTCAGTCCGAGAGCCTCAACCAGGACCGGCCTGCGACGTATTTGTCTCCAGCCAGTGCTCACGTTCCCCTAAGACTCTTGTGGTCTTTTATTAAATCAATTCACTTGACTTATTTGTTGATGAATATTCTTCTGGAGTCAAGAGGGGTCGTGGATGGACACAAAAAGATCGATACGGGCCAAGAGCGGAACCAATCTCGGGGGTGCGAGCGCGCATAACCGCCGCATCATGATCGATGCGCTGCGCGTTAATGGCGCACTGTCGCGGGCCGACCTTGCTCGAGCGACTGGCCTCACCCCACAAGCCGTTTCCAACATCATAGAGGAACTTGCCCTGGACGGACTGGTGCGTTCGCAGGCGACCATACGCAGGGGACGCGGCCAGCCGGCGACACCCTATCAGCTGGTACCAGAAGGGGCCTTCGCCGTTGGCCTGCAGATCGACCGCCACGTGACGCGTACGGTCATCGTCAACCTCGTCGGAGAAGTGCTCGTCCAGATGGAAGCCAAGCTGCCACCAGGCGGACCGGCAGAGGGTGTAGTGGTTGTTCTCGATCTGATCAGGAAGGCGCGCATTGCGTTGCAGGCGCAGTCACCAGAGGCAGAAAAACGGCTTGTCGGCCTCGGTGTCGCCATGCCCGGGCCTTTTGGCATCAACACCCTTTATGATGACCCGTGGATGATGACCGCATGGCAGAATTTCCCGCTCATCGACACGATTGCCCAAGGAACCGGTCTCGCAGTCGCCCTGCAAAACGACGCGGCTGCAGCAGCAACAGCTGAACGCCTGCTTGGCGCGGCACATGGACTTGACCACGCGATCTGCATCTATTTCGGCTACGGTCTTGGAACCGGATTGATCCTCAACGGCGAACTCTATGGCGGCGCCCATTCCAACGCCGGCGAAATCGGCATGATCCTCGCCCTTGTGCCGGGTGACGGTCCGGATGTGGAACCGCTGGAGCACTACGCCTCCATGGCGGCACTGTGCAAACTGCTTAAACTCGATCCATCGGAACCCGAGCTCTTCGCCATGGTCACGGACGCGCTCATGCGCGGCGGTCCCAAGGTAGAGCAATGGATCGACGACGTCGCCCAGCGACTGCGCCGGACGGTACAGGCGCTGGAATCGATCTTCGATCCGCAAACGATCATTTTGTGTGGTGGCGCCCCACGCGCACTGATCGACCGCCTTGTCGCAGAGATAGGGCCATTGCTCCCATCAATCGCCGACCGGGCAAGTCGCTATCCCGAAGCGAGGCTTCAGGCCGGACTCGCCGATCCCTGGTCGGTTGCTCTTGGCGCTGCAGCCGAGCCGATCGCGCGGACTTTCGATCCGCGCTTTTCAGCCATTCTCAAGACGGCCTAGGCAGCGCGTTTGATCGCTTCTCCCAGCATGGAGGCCATGATGTCGATCTGTTCCCTCTCCACGATCAATGGCGGGGAGAGGGCGATGGTATCGCCAGTAACGCGCACCAGCAGGCCCTTGTTGAAGCAATCGACGAAAATGTCATAGCCACGCGCGCCAGCAGCATCGGGCCGCGATGACAATTCGATACCGGCGACGAGGCCGATTGTGCGGATATCGACGATATTGGGAAGACCCTTCAGGCCGTGCATCGCATCCTGCCAATGATCAGCAACGTCTGCCGCGCGGGTCAAAAGGCCCTCCTCTTCGTAGACTTCCAGTGTCGCCAGACCCGCAGCGCACGCTGCAGGATGCCCCGAATAGGTGTAACCGTGGAAGAGCTCGATCTGGCTTTCCGGACCATTCATCATTGCTTCGTAAACGGCTTCGCTGGCGAAAACCGCCCCCATGGGCAAAGCGCCATTGGTCAGGCCCTTGGCCGTGGTGACAAGGTCCGGCACGACGCCGAAATAATCGACGGCAAACGGCGTGCCGAGACGGCCGAAACCGGTGATGACCTCATCGAAAATCAGCAAAATGCCGTGCTTTTTGCTGATGGCGCGCAGACGCTCCAGATAGCCCTTTGGCGGCAGGAGTACGCCGGTTGAACCGGCGACGGGCTCGACAATCACCGCAGCGATGGTTTCCGCGCCGTGCAGGGCGACAAGACGCTCCAGATCTTCGGCAAGGTCCCCACCGTGTTCCGGCAACCCCTTGACGAACGAATTGCGTACCGCGTCATGGGTGTGACGCAAATGATCGACGCCGGGAAGCAGCGGAAAAACGCGGCGGTTATTGACAAGACCACCAACGGAAATGCCGCCAAAGCCGACGCCATGATAACCACGCTCACGGCCAATGACGCGGGTGCGGGTTCCCTGGCCGATAGAGCGCTGGTAGGCAATAGCGATTTTCAGGGCTGTGTCGACCGATTCCGATCCGGAACCGGTGAAGAACACCTTGGTGAGGCCGGCTTCCTGGCCGCCAGGCGCACGCGCTGCCAGCTTTTGGGCAAAATCGAACACGATCGGATGGCCCATCTGGAAAGATGGCGCATAGTCCATGGTCATCAGCTGGCGTGCAACCGCATCGGCGATCTTCTGGCGGCCGTGGCCGGCATTGACACACCACAGACCCGCGGTGCCATCCAGCACCTGAGCGCCATCGACATCGGTGTAGTACATGCCTTTGGCGGCGGCGAGCAGGCGCGGGGCCGCCTTGAACTGGCGGTTGGCCGTAAACGGCATCCAGTAGTTTTCGAGTGACGGCGTGTTGGACATCAGCATGGGAAACTCCTCTTCTGGCACGAAAGAGCCATGCTTTGCATTGCCCAACAAGTCCTTTTCTATGTTCATCCAAACTGTTGATATTATTGCATCAGTGCGCGAAAGTTGTTCTATATAAAACATCTGAAACAGAAGGATGCAAACCATGAGCGTCGATCTTGGCGGGCGATTGCGCTTTTTGCGCGAACGGCACGGATTGTCCCAGCGCGAACTCGCCAAGCGCGCCGGGGTAACCAACTCCACCATCTCGCTTATTGAATCAAACCAGACGAACCCGTCTGTCGGTGCGCTGAAACGCATTCTCGATGGCATACCCATCGGGCTTGCCGCGTTCTTTGCCCTGGAGCCCGACCGCAGGCAGAAGGTGTTCTACGAGAAAGGCGAACTGGTCGAGATCGGAAAGGGCAAAATTTCCTACCGCCAGATCGGGGAAAACCTGTTCGGCCGCGCGCTGCAGATTTTGAAGGAGCGCTATGAGCCCGGTGGCGATACCGGCAAGGTGCCGCTTGTGCATGAGGGCGAGGAGGGCGGGGTCGTTATCAGCGGGCGGATCGAGGTGACGGTCGATGATGAGCGGCGCATCCTTGGCCCGGGCGATGCCTATTACTTTGAAAGCCGCCGTCCGCATCGCTTTCGCTGCATCGGTCCGAACCCATGCGAAGTGGTCAGCGCCTGTACGCCGCCGACGTTCTGACAACTATCGCAGCGATGAGAACCAGGCGATGAGCTCGGCACTGTTGCGCAGGCCATAGGCGCGCATGAGACGGGCACGGTGCGCCTCAACGGTGCGTTTGGACAAGCCCATCTCCTGGGCAATCTGCGCGTTGGTCTTGCCCTGCGAGACCAGGGTCAGAACCTGTTTTTGCCGGTCGGAGAGGAGGCTTGCATTGCCGGCAACGGCGCGGTTCATCGGCTCAAAACAGTAAAGTGCTTCGGCAAAGGGATCCGCCTGGTTGCGGCTGCGTCCGCGCACCCGGCACCAGAAGCTCGAACCATCACGGCGGCGCATGATGCGCTCGTCATAATAGACGTGGCCCCCGGCAAAGTTTGTCCGCCACATCTCGCCCGTGCGCACGAAGTCCCGGACCTTTGGATAGAGGCGGCTGAAACTCTGGTCGATCAGTTCATCACGTTCGTAGCCGAATTCTTCCGCGAATTCGAAATTGCAGTCGCGTATGATACGGTGCGTGGCATAGACCATCGGCACCGGCAGATCCGTCAGCCAGAAGCGCCTAGCGCTTCCAGAACTTGCAATGTCGGACCTGGGAAACTCCGGTGCTGTCATGCAGTATTAATACGACTACCTGTGCTGCCAAGACAAGCCATACCGTTGATGGCAGAGGATGGAGAAATGGGAGACTGTTCTTGAGAAAAGTTCATTCAAAAGTAAGCGCCGCGCTTGACGGTGTGCTGTTCGACGGCATGACCATAATGGCGGGCGGTTTTGGCCTGTGCGGCATTCCCGAGGCGCTGATCTACGCGATCCGCGACTCAGGCGTCAAGGATTTGACCGTCATCTCGAACAATGCGGGTGTCGATGGCATTGGCCTCGGCGTCCTGTTGGAAACCCGGCAGATTCGCAAGATGGTCTCGTCCTATGTCGGCGAAAACAAGCTGTTCGCCCAGCAATATCTGTCGGGCGAGCTGGAGCTGGAATTCAATCCGCAGGGCACGCTCGCCGAGCGCATCCGCGCCGGTGGTGCAGGCATTCCGGCGTTTTACACCAAGACCGGTGTCGGAACGGTCATTGCCGACGGCAAGGACGTGCGCGCGTTCGACGGCGAATCGTATGTGATGGAGCGCGGCCTGTTTGCCGATCTTTCCATCGTCCACGCGTTCAAGGGCGATACGGAAGGCAATCTCGTGTACCGGAAAACCGCCCGCAACTTCAATCCAATCATGGCGACAGCCGCCAAAATCACGGTGGCGGAGGTCGAGCATCTGGTTGATGCGGGCAAGATCGACCCGGACCACGTGCATACGCCCGGCATTTTCGTCAAGCGGATCGTGCACGTGCCCAATCCTGTCAAGCATATCGAACAACGCACGACCCGCCCGCGTAACATCGCTGCAAGTGAGGTGAAGTAAGATGGCCTGGACCCGCGATCAGATGGCCGAACGGGCTGCAAAGGAGCTACAGGATGGTTTCTACGTCAATCTGGGTATTGGCATTCCGACCCTGGTGGCAAACTACATTCCCAGCGGAATGAGCGTTCAACTGCAGAGCGAGAACGGCATGCTCGGCATGGGGCCTTTCCCCTATGAGGGCGAGGAAGATGCCGATCTCATCAATGCCGGCAAGCAGACGATTACCGAACTGCCAACGACCAGCTATTTCTCTGGTGCCGACAGTTTCGGCATGATTCGTGGCGGTCACATCGATCTTTCCATTCTGGGTGCAATGCAGGTTGCCCGCAACGGCGATCTCGCCAACTGGATGGTGCCGGGCAAGATGGTCAAGGGGATGGGCGGCGCCATGGACCTCGTCGCCGGCGTGAAGAAGGTGGTCGTCGTCATGGAGCATGAGGCCAAGGGCGAAGCCAAGCTGTTGGAGCAATGTACGCTGCCGTTGACCGGACAGCGCGTCACCGACCTCGTGATCACCGATCTTGGTGTCTTCACCATCGAGCGCCGCGGTGAGCCAAAGATGACGCTGATTGAGATCGCGCCGGGCGTGACGGTGGATGAGATCAAGGCAAAGACGCAGGCCTCGTTCGACGTTGCGCTCTAGATCAATGAAGGATGGAGGACGGGCGAAAACCGGTTCTCTATCTCGTCCTCTCGACGACACACACAGGGCTCCTGCCGGGATAGCGCGGGTCTTGGTCGACACAGGCTGCGTCATAGCGGAAGCTACCATAGTAAACGCGGGCGCAGCCCGACAAAAGCGGAGCAAATGTTACAATCACCAGAAACATGACTTTGAAATATTTTCTGGGGGCAGGGTTCATTTTCTTGCCTTGGCTCCTATATATAGCCAGTTGTGAGTGACACAGTGGTATAATAATCCACTGATATTCTTCAGCAATTGGTCGAGTTAATAGTCGGCATCTTTAACATTGTATCCAAATCTGGTGCCACAATAAGGCAGGTTCCATTCGGGCTTTCCGTTCACGTTTTTTGTGAAGCGTCATAAAAGGCTTGATCGAGCGCGATGGACGTATAAGTTCGGCCTTCCGATTTGTTAACCAAACCTTTCACGTTAGGAGCAAAGCGATGAACAACAGCGACTATTCATTGCCAGAAGCAATTTCCACGGCGCTAGCCAATGGTACAAATATTGTCAGGGCATTTCGCGAACAATTCGGATATTCCGTCGAGGATCTGGCCGTTGCGTGCGGTCTGACTTCACTCGAAATTGAAACAATCGAAAGCGGTCAGAATTCTGACCCCAGCAAACTGGAACGTATTGCCCATGCGCTCGGCCTTCCGAGCAATGCAATGATACTTGAAGAGTCGAAGCGCCTAAGCGCCTGAAATTCTTAGATTAATAAATCGGTATTCAAAAGGCTGCCAGGGTGAAATCCCAACTCTGGCAGCCTTTTGTTTGCCCCTTAAACTGCACTAAAGGCACAGCAGCCTGCGCGTCAGCGGATGATCGGGCTCGACCAAGCCCTCGATAATATTGGCGTGATTCCTGCCTGGTTCCTCGACCGCATCCACACGGCAATCAAAACCTGACCAGATATTGGCAAGGAGCGCATTTTGCCGCACAAATTCGGGCCGCTCCGCAGCGCCGGCCCAGGCGGTCACGTCAATGCCTTCCTGCGGCTCCAGAAGGGCAGGACTCTCCAACCGGGCCTCGACGGCATCAAGGTGCAGCGTCTTGTTCATTTCAGTCCGCATTAACGGACGCAGATCGCAAAGCGGTGATATCGGTACCGTCTTGCGTATGCGTTGCCGGACAGCCTGTGCCAGAGGCGATGTCGACGTCACCATGCGGGCCACGAGATGGCCACCGGCCGAATGACCCGTCAGATGGATCGGTCCGGCAATTTCGCTGGCCGCACGCGTGATGGCGAGGCCGACCTGCACCGTGATATCGCTAACGCGAACTTCGGGACAAAGCACGTATGAAGGGACGGCGACAGCAAATCCATGGGCAAGCGCACCCTTTGCCAGATGCGACCAGGCCGACTTGTCAAAATCCTCCATCCAGTAGCCGCCGTGGACGAAGACGGCCAGACCGTGCAAATCCCCATGCGGCATAAACAGATCAAGCCGGTTGCGCGCATGCGCACCATAGGCGAGATCGGCTTTCAAAAGACCTTTGCTGTTCATCTCCTCACGAAATTGCCCAGCAAGGCTCAGCCATTTGGCGGGATATGCATGACTGTCGGCAATATGGGCAAAATTTGAATAGGCGTCGTCCCAGTCGATGGCATCATCCGCGTTCATTGATTGCTCCTCCCTGGCACGGGAACTCTACTCCCTGACCTTCTCGCGTATCGCTACGCCGCCGCCCGACTTGCGCAAGTTCGGCAGGGCCAGCATCAGCAGAACGAAGGCGCCGGTTGCAAATTTCAGGTCGGCAGGAGCAAGACCGAGCGTCAAACAGAACGAAATCAATTGATAGTAGACCAGTGAGCCGACGACCGGGGCTAGCACCTGGCGCAAAATCGTCTGGCGTCCGGTGATGGCCTCACCGATAATCAAGGCCGCAAGACCATTGATCAGGATACCAAAGCCCATATTGACGTCGGCAAAACCCTGCGTCTGCACCATGATACTGCCACCGGTGGCCGAAAGGGCGCTCGCAGCGCCGACACCAATGATCGTTGCAGTACCGACATTGATCCCCTGTGCCTCCGCCATATCGGGGCTCGCACCCACGGCCCGCATGGACGTGCCCTTTTCCGACATGAAGAAATACAGCATCGCTGCAACCACGATGGCGATCAGCAGCCCGACGATGAGAATCTTGACCCAGGGAAAATTCGCGGACGCACCCGCCACAATGGTGAAGACCGTGTCATAGGTGAAGAGTGGAATATTGGTGCGGCCCATGATGCGCAAATTGATGCTGTAAAGCATCGTCATCACCAGGATACCTGCCAGCAGCGTGTTTATCTTGAAGCGCAAATGGATAAAAGCTGTTGTGCACCCTGCTGCAAAACCACACACAAGCGCAACGAAACAGGCCAGAAACGGATTAACCCCGGCAGCGATCAAGGTGCCGCAGACGCAGCCGCCGAGCGGAAAGGCGCCTTCGGAGGTCAGATCGGGGAAATTGAGGATGCGGAACGGCAGCATGACGCCAAGAACCACAAAGGAGACGATCAGGCTCTGGGCGATGGTGACGGGAATCAGGCCATAGAAACTATTGAACACGTCCATGGTCTCAGCTCCCCTGCAGTGCGATGGCGTCGGATTTGGTGTGGAAGCGGTCAATAAGATCCGAAACGGTGATACCGCGTTTCTCCTCCTGACCGATCTCAACCAGTACCTTGCCCGCATCCATCATAACGATCTTGTTGCCGTATTTGATCGCATGTTCCATGTTGTGGGTGACCATCAGCGTCGTCAGCTGCAATTCTTCCACCGCGCGCACCGTCGTATCCATGACAAGCCTGGCCGTGCGGGGATCGAGCGCTGCCGTGTGCTCGTCAAGCAGCAGAAGCTTGGGCTGCGTTGATACGGCCATGACCAGCGACAGCGACTGGCGCTGCCCGCCCGAAAGAAGTCCAACAGCCATATCCAACCGCTTTTCAAGCCCAAGATTGAGTTCGGCCAGCTGTTTGCTGTATTTGGCCCGCCGCGCCGCGGTAAGACCATAGGAAAAGCCTCGCGGTTTTCCCCGCAGCTCAGCCAGGAGCATGTTTTCGCCGATGGTCATGGTTGGCGCCGTGCCGATCATCGGGTCCTGGAAAACGCGGGCAATGAACTGGGCACGGCGATGCGCATTGAGTTTGGTGACATCCTGGCCATCGATGCAGATACGGCCCGAGTCGAGCGGCATCTTGCCGGAAACTGCATTGAGAAAACTCGACTTGCCTGCGCCATTGCTGCCGATCACGACACAGAAATCCGCTGGTTTCAGCGTGATAGTGAGGCCGTCGAGTGCCCGGCGCTCGTCCTGCGTGCCCCGGTAAAAAATCTTGGTGCCGCCCTTAACGGAAAGCATGTCGGTTGTCATGTGTAAGCCCTCAAAACCAAGGCAACGCGCCGCCCTGTGGCAATAGTTCCTGCGCCACGGATGGGGCAGGAACTATATGTTTGTGTCCTAAAGGAGAAGGCTTATTTGACGAAGCACTCACAATCTTTGAAGCTATCGGGCACTTTCTGGCCGGTTTTCGCCAGAACGGCCTCATTGATCAGCGCCGTATGGTCTTCATACGTCGGCTTGATCGGGGCGAGGCTGGCTGGCGACTTGCCGGCGATGATCTCTGATGCCAGCTTGGCGGCATTCTGGCCGACCTTTGTGTAAGAGACTTCGAATGCAGCGGCAACAAGACCATCGCGGACGGCCTGGGCCGAGGCGTTGACGATCGGAATATTGACGCTGAGCGCCGCAGCCGCGACAGCCGGAACCGCCGGCTGGACCAGGTTCGAACCCGGCACATAGATCACATCGGCCTTGCCGGCGAGCGAGCTGACACGGATGGGAATGTCGTTGGTGTTGTCGAGGCCGACTTCAACCAGCTCCATGCCCTCGGCCGCCGCCGCATCCTTGATCAGCTTCAACACGGCAACATCATTGTCCTCGCCGGGATTATAGAGATAGGCAAGGCGCTTTGCGTCCGGCAGCAACTTGCGGACGAACTTGACCACCGAGCTGACATCCTGAAGGTCGGACGCACCGGTCATGCCGGCATCGCCCGCTTCCCATGACGGCGTCAGCTTGGCCGCGACCGGATCGGTGACGGCCGCAAAGACCACCGGCGTGCCGGAATTGCCGACGATTTGCCGCGCGCCCTGCGCAACGGGGGTTGTCACGGCAAGAATGAGCTTCGGGCTGGTGGAAACAAGCTTGGTGACCATTTGCGGGATAAGCGTCGCGTCAAAATTGACCTGCAATTCGTCATATACTGCGTCCGCTACGCCAAGCTTGGCGAGTTCCGCCTTGAATGCTGTCACGGTTTCATCCAGCTGCGGATGCTTGCCAAACTGGGCAATGCCGATCTTGGTTTCGGCAAAGGCAGCTCCAAGGCCAAGGCCCAAGCCGAGCGCTGCCGCGAGCGCTGTACGCGCTACATAATTTGCGCCGATCATCGATTGTTCTCCCTTATTTGTGTCTTGCTTCTCCCAGAGCGAGATGAGGCTTGAAAATAATATAACAAACGTGAAATGATATACAATACAAAACGGCGAAGCCGAAGGGAAAACAATGGCCGAAAGGGTCAAATCGGACAGCCTCTATGCGGCGCTGCGATCGCGCATCCTCAATGGGGGATTGCGGCCGGGCCAATCCTTGCGCCTGCGTGCGCTCGCGCAGGAGCTTGGCAGCAGCGCAACCCCGGTGCGGGAAGCATTGAACCGTCTTCACGCCGAAAACTTTGTCACGACCGAAGCAAACAAAGGGTTTCGCGTTGCGACCATGACGCTGGAAGAGCTGGAGGACCTGGAATCGGCGCGATCAGCGATCGAAACGCAGTTACTGCTGCGTTCCATCGAGAAGGGCGGGCGTGACTGGGAGGCCAGCCTGGTAAGTGCCCATTATCGCTTGTCGAAATGCCAGGTCCCCAATTCGTTTTCACAATCAGCGGCCATTGATGTGTGGGATGCTGCCCACAGCGAATTTCACTTTGCGCTGATTGCCGGCGCGTCTTCGATATGGATGATGAATTTTGCCCAACAGGTCAATGCGCAGCTGCAGCGCTATCGGCGATACATCATCTTGCGCATCGACCATCTCAACCGTGCCGCCGAGGCAAAAGGCGATGGTGCACTCGGCGTTCTGTCGCGCGAAGCGCTCGGCATCGATGCGCATACAGCGCTGATGCAGGCGGCACTCGATCGCGACAAGGTCAGGGCGGAAGCCTTGATGCTCGATCACGTGGGTCTTGCCAAGGAAGCCTTTCTTAAGCTTGCCAAGGCCAGTGGCATTGCCGGCATCGATGCGGCTGCCTGATTTATGAAAAGGGACGACATGGAAAGAACCATTGCAAAGATCGATGTCAGACAAGCCGACCAGACCGATCCGCTGCGCGCCTTCCGCGACAGGTTTGAGCTGCCGGAGGGTGTGATCTATCTCGACGGCAATTCGCTGGGCGCTTTGCCAAAAACCGTCAAGCAGCGGGTGGCAAGGACGATCAGCCAAGAATGGGGCGAGCAGTTGATCCGCAGCTGGAATGCGGCTGACTGGGTGCATCTGCCGCAACGGGTCGGCAACAAGATTGCGCGTCTCATCGGGGCGCAAGAGGCAACAGTGGTTGCAGCCGACAGTACCTCGATCAATCTGTTCAAGGTCTTGTCCGCCGCCCTTCAACTCAATCCCGGCCGCAGCAAGATCATCTCTGAAGGCGACAACTTTCCCACTGACCTCTACATTGCTGAAGGCGTGGCAAAGCAAATTGGCAAGGACCACCAACTGGTTCTGGCGGACACGGCCGCTGATATTTGCGCCATGCTTGATGAAGATGTGGCGGTTTTAATGCTCACGCACGTCAACTACCGCACCGGCTACCGCCATGACATGAAGGCACTGACAAAGGCTGCGCATGACAGGGGCATCCTGGTCATTTGGGATCTATGTCATACGGCCGGCGCCATGCAGGTCGATCTTGCCGGCGCCAACGCCGATTTCGCCATTGGCTGCGGTTATAAATATCTCAATGGCGGGCCGGGCGCGCCGGCCTTCCTATATGTCAATCCGCGCCATCAGGGCGGGTTCCGCCAACCGCTCTCCGGCTGGTTCGGCCATCGCGCACCGTTTGATTTTGATCCGTCCTACGCCCCATCAGGCAGCATCGAACAATACCTGTGCGGTACGCCGCCAGTCCTTGGGATGGTTGCGATGGATGAGGCAATGTCAGTGTGGGATGATGTCGATATGACCGCAGTGCGCGCGAAATCCGTCGCGCTTTGCGATTGCTTCATTCAAAACGTCGGTGCGTACGCTGATCAATTCAACCTGACATTGGTGACCCCGCGCGATGCGGACCGGCGCGGCAGCCAGGTCTCCTATTCATGTGATAATGGCTATGCCATCATGCAGGCACTTATTGCCCGCGGTGTTATTGGTGATTTCCGTGCGCCCGATATTATTCGTTTCGGCATGACGCCGCTCTATTTGAGCTTTGCCGAGGTGGAGGGGGCCGCGGCGATCCTGAAGGATGTCCTGGCCACGCGCGCCTGGGATGCAGCCGAATATCAGGTCAGGGGAGCCGTCACATGACCCGTACACCCTATGATCCGCAAGGCGAAGGTGCGCAGATGTCGTTCGAAGGACGCATGTCCTATGGTGACTATCTGCGTCTCGACAAGATCCTCACGGCGCAATTGCCGCTTTCCAATGCCCATGATGAAATGCTGTTCATCGTGCAGCATCAAGCTTCGGAAATCTGGATGCGACTGGTCATTCATGAGCTCACATCGGTTTGCCAGCATATTGCCCGGGACGATCTGGCACCGTCCTTCAAGATGCTGGCGCGCGTTTCACGCATTCTCGACCAGTTGAACTCGGCATGGGATGTGTTGCGCACCATGACGCCAAGCGAGTACACAACTTTTCGCCAAGCGCTCGGCATGTCGTCGGGGTTTCAGTCATTCCAGTACCGGGCGATAGAATTCCTCGCCGGCAACAAGAATGCGGCGATGATGCGACCCCACGAACACAAGCCGGATATCCATGCCTGGCTCAAGGCCTTCCTCCAGGCACCAAGCATTTACGATCAGTCGATCCGGCTTTTGGCGCGCAAGGGCTTTGCAATCGACAAATCGGTGCTGGAGCGCGACTGCTCACTCCCCTACCAGCCCAATGACAGCGTACGCGATGCGTGGCTGGAGATCTATCGCGATCCGCAAGCGCATTGGCCACTGTATGAACTTGCTGAAAAGCTGGTGGATTTCGAGGATTATTTCCGGCGCTGGCGTTTCAACCATGTCACGACGGTCGAGCGGATTATCGGATTCAAGACCGGCACGGGTGGAACATCCGGCGTCAATTATTTGCGAAAAATGCTCGAAGTGGTGCTGTTTCCGGAATTGTGGAGCATGCGGACGGAGCTTTAGGCCGCGCGGTTGTCGATTGCAACGCAGTCCATGGCGGATTTGGCATGAATTTGATTGCTGTGGGCGAAACCATGTTTGGCGATTGCCGCCAGATCATCATCCGGCTTGATCGGCCGTGACCACCAGTTATCGTTAAGGGTCCAGCCCTGGGCAGCCGCGCTTTCGACCTCGAAACTGTCGGGCCTAAGCACGCAGGATTCATGCACGATGCGGGCATCGGGTGATCGCTTGCTCATCATCTGACGCCCGCGCCCAAGTGCGCTGGCTTCATCTTCGGCAATGACCAGCTGGTGGAAAAGATGACGTGTCTGTTTGTACTTCGTCAGATAAGCGAACTTGACCTGATAGGCTGGCATAGATGCTCCTGGGATCCAAGAATCAGTCGTTAACCATTTATTAACATTATTGGCGAACCGGTCTTTTTCAAGGCGGGCATTTGAAGTGAGATTTCCAATGAGCCATGGATATGCATTATCTTGCCGTCATTGCGGCAACTGAACTAATGCCATGAATGACCGAGATGGGGCCGAAAGCCGACGTTTAGATAGTTGCGACCTGATGACCGTAATGGGGTTTTGCTGAACGAAAGCTATTTGCTCAATGCGCCCCGTAGCAGACTGCTCTCGGTCCCATCTCAGTCATTAATGCGACCACAATGATGATTGGAGGGTGCGTATGCGTTATTTGGCTCTCTACGCCTTGAAGGGAGCGGAACCAACGACCCCATCATTCCGTGCCAGGACAATGGGCCAGATGTTCTACTAGCCGCTGAATGGAGGTCCGTTTTGCGCCTTGCTAGCGGCTATTGGTACGATTTCACGATCGAGTTCTGGTCTTCCAAACATCAGATTTTAAGTTGTCCCCGTAGCCCCGGTACTCACGTCGGTGAGTGGATAGGTAACCCGTCACCATAATATCAGGGAAATATCAGATCACGGTTGGGACTATTTGCTCCGAAGCGACTCTTGATCCATCGAATGCAACCGATGGAGCCGGACCCAATCTGCTTGTGCTCGGGCTGTTCGCCACGGCTGCCGGCTTCGGACTCAGACATACGCCCAGAAATGCATATTCGGCGCGATTGGCGCATTTACTGCGCTCAACGAAAGGCCGCCGCCATTCGTTATGGTCGGCACGGCTGTGATTTTTTCGATTGCTCCAGTTTCCTTGTCGGCCGAGGAAACGCGAGACAAGGTCGATGTCTACCGATAGAGTTTGCCGATCTTCATTTCCTACCCACGGACATTACGATGCCATTCGAGAACGCGCATCCGCAACCAACTCTCATCCAGTCGCTTCAGGCTTCTGTCGCGCCGGCATTCGCGCTTCATGCTGGCGTTATGCTGGGGGTGTTCACCATTCTTGGTGAGGCCACGCTTTCTGCAGACGAAGTCGCCAAACTACTCGACGTCGATCCACGGCGTCTCGAGCGCCTGCTCTATGCATTGGTCGCGACGGGGATTCTGGAAATCCGCGACGATGGCTTCCGCAACAGCCTGGAGGCAGCAGTCTACCTCGTGCGTGGAAAACCGGGCTATATCGGCGACGAGCACCAACTTTTCGACCAACTCTGGCATGCCGATCTATTGACGGCGACGTCGATCAGGCAGCGTCAACCGGCGGCAAAGCACGACTTCGCCTGTGCCGATCCCGGGTCGTCGCGGGCATTCTTCCGCGGTCTTGCGCCAATTGCGCTGATATTTGGCCGTCGACTTGCGGAAATGATCGACCTTCGCGAGGTAAATTCCGCCATCGATATCGGCGGCGGACCAGGCCATTCGCTGATAGGCCTGCGCGAAACAAAACCGGGCCTGCGGTTGACGCTGCTGGAATTGGCACCGAGCGTCGCCCTTGCGAAAGAGCTTCTCGCAGATGAGCCGCTGGCCGATGGGATGGAATTCGAAATCGGTGACATCGTCCAGGCACCCTCGGCAACGACGCATGACCTCGCCATTCTCAAGGCGGTCATTCAGGTTCTGTCGCCCCAAGATGCGGCGGCGGCTATCCGTAATGCGCATGCCAGCTTGAATTCGGGCGGCAGGCTGTTCATCAGTGGAGTCGGCATTCTCAACGATGACCGAGTATCTCCCCTGGAAGCCGTCTTCTATAATTTGACCTTTATGAACCTCTATTCCGACGGCGCATCCTATACCCGGAGCGAATATTCTCGCTGGCTGTCCGAGGCAGGCTTTGGCGAAATCACGTTCGGCACTATGCCGTCTGGCAGCCAGCTGATCTCCGCAAGGAAGCCGTGAATGTCCGTTTTCAATGGCTTGCACGGCGCAAAAATCGGGTCAGTTTAGTGACCGCTTAGGGCCGACAGGCGACCACGGCTGGCGTCTCGTTCGCGCCAGAAGCGGCGATCGACGCAGCCGTTTGAGGACAAGCCGAAGAATCCGATAGCCTGCGCGTCCGGAAAAAGCGCCCGGTGGATCGCCAACTACGTCCGCAATCAATAGTATGGGGAGACGCACGCCCGTCGCGGACCGTAGTAGGGCTGGAACGTGTTGTCGTAAGCCCTATAGGACCGGTAGCGCGCATAGCACCAGCGCGTGTGTGTGTTGCCGCCATAATAGACCTGGCGGTAATTGCGTGGCGCGTAGTAGCGCGGACGGTAATAGGTCGGCCCGTAATAGCCCTGATCGTAGTAGCCCTGATCGTAGTAGCTGGGGCCATAATACCTCGGCTGCGCCAGCAATCCGCCGATAATTGCGCCGACCGCGAGCCCGCCGAGTGCCAATGCCCAATCGTCGTTACCATTGTGGTGTCCATGCCCGCGGTAGCCCCGATAGCCGCCCCAGTATCCACGGTTGTAACCGCCGCGGTAACGCCTGTACTGGACCGGCTGCGCCTCTTGGACTTCGATCTTCGGCACGGCAACGGTGGGAAACGCCATCGCCGGCGGAACGCTCGTCAGCGCCGTCACCAGCGACAGGGCAAAGATTGCTAACCTTTTCATTGGCCTCACCTTTCCTCTACAGTGCTCCGCGTCGAAGACGGCGCGCAAGGACGCTGCAGCCCTTTAAATGCTCTGTGCAATTTTACTCCAAAATCGATTTTGACTCGAGAAATTATGCGTTACCAGGAAAGCTTTCTTTCAAAAATGGCCCATTCGCGGTGTCGCATCGCCGCGCGCGAAAAACGCATTCTGTTGATTGCGAACGCTCGTATCGTTGGCCCTCTTTCCATCCGGTGCGGTCCTTCTGCAGGTGAGGCCGCTTTGGGCCAACACCGGACTTTGATGCACGCGAGAAAGTCCGCTAATGCTGCGATTATGGCACCGCCCCACATATTGATCTTCGGACGCATGCGCCAGTTGAATTCGAGCCGAAACAGCTCACCTCTGCGGCATAAGAGGGACTTATTTTCCGTTCGCGCCAACGGAGATAATTGATCCGGTACAGCGATGATCATTTGTTCTTCGGCCGCCTGTTTCCCAACCCGATCAGTATTTTGAGGGGACGTAGAGTTCCGGCGGCAGGACCTTTCGCTCATAATCTGGATTGAACACCCGCTGCGGCAGCGTGATGTCCTCGTGTGGAACATCCTCATAGGGAATTTGTTGCAGGAGATGATCCATGCAATTCAGGCGGGCCCGCTTCTTGTCATTGCCCTCGACGATATACCACGGTGCTTCGGGAATAT
>NZ_PGGM01000007.1 GCF_003010965.1 Phyllobacterium sophorae | reverse complement strand
AGCGCCGGTTCGGAAAGTTCGAGTTCGTAGTCCTCGTCGAGCGTATCGGCGAGCTCTGCTTCCAGCCAATCCGTATTTTCGCCCTTGTCCTTCGAATAAGTCATCGCACCACTCCAAATCTGGCCAACTGTTGCGCCCGTTTTATCCCTTTATGCCAGGATCGCGTGACGGCAATCTAAAGTTTCGTCGCGATCAAAACCGTGCCGTCGATCCAGCGGCTCGAAGGCAGGCTCCGCCTGCAGCTTGGTCCTGAAGCCTGTAGCGGCCAAAACGGGCGTGATTTACCGTTTCGACTCTTGATTGTGACAGAGACATTGCGGATATGTGACGCCCGTCGTGACAATTGGAAGAGAAGATGCGCCTCAGAGAACTACAGGAAATGAGATACGATCAGGACACCGGGCAGCTCAAGCTTTCCGGGCTGAATGCTTTCAACAAAGCAAAGAGTGTCACGGTCTCTATCGATAGCCCCGAGGAGTTTCTCAACGCGGTCAAGACAGCGCTTGCGGATGCCGACAGCAAACCGATTGCCATGGGCAAGGACAGATAGCACCCTCCAAGCGGTCATTCTGAATGAATTATCGGGATTAGGGGTCTTGCATCAGGCGGGTCAGTGCGGCCAGAACGATTTGGTGTGCAGAAACTTGCGCCAGCATCTGTTCAATCCGCCGGCCCCGGAAATCGCAACATGGCCCTGCCAGCCAATCACTGCGCCAATCGCACGTTGCACGTTGGAATCCTCTGTCGTTTCACGCACATCGGATAACAATCCCCGCGTGGTCTGGATGTCGTTAGCCACGCCGAGTGCGTCCTGCAGTCGCGAGAGGGACTTGAGATATTTTTGGGTGGCCGCCTGATTGCCATAGAGCGGCTGGAAAAATTCCATCGCGTAACGAAATTTCTTCAACAGAATCCGTAATTTGTGTCGTGCTTCCGGTTGCATATGACGAAAATGACGTCCGCGCTTTCTTGCCTTGCGCTCAAGCCCGGCAAGGACGCGCGCCGCGAGCGTCTCGATGGGGTCAGCCAATGTGGCGAGATCCTTACTTTCGATATCGCTGCGCCAGCTTCGTTGTTCGATGGCGAGCCCCAGCGACAATAGGAAACGGTTGGTTTGGCGGTCGGAGATTGCCTCCCGCACCTGCAGGTACGCTTGGTCATGAAAGGGCATGGAATTCGCATGCAGACCTGAAAATTCAATGTCAACGAGGCCTGCCTTTTCGATCGCCGGAAGCGTCGAGCCGATAAAGACATCCCAATTCCGCGCTGAATCCAACCCGTGGGCAAAGCGTTGGGCTTGCGTGTCGAGCGCCTGCAGCGACGGAGCATCAAATTCGCGGCGCAACAGGTAAAGCGCCGCGCGCAGTCGCCGCAAGGCGACGCGCAGTTGGTGAACAGCTTCCGGTTCTCGTCCGATTGCGGCCGGGCAAAGATTTGCCAGGATCTGGTTGTGGCATGCTGACAACAACGTGGCGATCCCCTCGTCGACAGTCTCACCGCCGCGCAAATTAGACTTACCCGCCTTACAGGCAGCGGGTTGACTGCCTAAAGCAAGGGCATAGCCGCGGGCCGATTTCGACTGCGTTGCGACACGCAGCGAGGAAACATCCATCAATGCCAGTCCAAGCTGGTAAAGAGTCGCGGCCTTGCCCTGTTTCAATTCGAGTTCGATCTCCGATATAGGCTCCTGCAGGGCTCCTGCCTCGATCAATCCTTCATCGAAGGCCACCTCGATTTGTCCATCGGTTAAGTCAACAGCGATCGTATGCCGCCGAACCTTGGTGATAAAAATCGGCACCAACTGATTGACGGTGATCTTGCTGAAAATCTCGTCGATTTCGGCGGTCGGCAATGCGCCAAGATCAGGTTGAAGCGCCGCCACGGAGGCTTCCCATTCGTCGCGGGAAAGCCGATCCTTGTCTGACAGGCGTTTAATCGTTTGCACATAACGCCTTCCGCTGCGTCGAACACGGAGGGTCAGGCCGGCACAAAGTAGTTGATAATCTGCCGTGTCGTAGTACGTCGCTTCAAGCCGCCGGAAATTTCCCTTGTTGCGTGAGAACTGAAGGATAACGGGTGAATTTCTCAATTGGACTAGCGTCTCGGGATCACAATGCAGTTTCAACTCGGTCTCGACCGGAACAGACTGCTGTTGCTGAGAAGCGGTTTTCCCCGTCTCGGGCCGATTTTCTGCGTTATCGACAGACACCACCATTATGCCGCTACCCACATCCCTTATGAACCGGACCATGGTACCGAATTGACTGAGCTTTGGAAAAGGTAAATTGGCTTTCGGTCCGTGATCAGCCCGACCAGAAGCATCAGACAGCTTGAACGCGGCCTGAGTCGTAAAGAGTTGCTCTGGCTGTTCGCCGGACGCTCGGGATAACGTTAAGCAGATGACATATAAATCGAAGGAATGTTCGCCGACTTGACGCTCTCATTCGTGCCCGCTGCATCAAAAGGTGGAGCGGGCACATGCTTAATCTAACTTCCAGCCTTTTGGCTAGAAACCTCGTCGAGGCGCTCTGCTCACCTTAGGTTGAATTCAAGGTAAACGCCGTTTCTGCGACCATAATAATACGGATCGCCGTAGTAGGGATCATAGTATGGTCGATAATAGTATGGGCGGTATGGGCGATAATACGGACGGCGATAATAGCGACCACGATAATATCGACGGTTCCATCCAAGGTGGCGGCCACGATTCCAATGACGATGATAGTATCGACGGTAGTGGACTTTCTCACCGTTCGCAACTGGAGCAGTTGTCGTTTCCAACGGTGGCTGAATTATCAGCGGTGCAGCGCTTGGCGTTTCGACGACGCCAAACGTCCCGGCCGTCAGCAGGACTGCGCAAAGTCCTGAAATCAATCTTCTCATTTTGTCCTCCAATCGAAGGTCCAAGCTTCGGAAGGCATTCAACATGTTAACTGAAAATTAAACATACGCTCTGTCCCCTGAACGACAAATGAACAACACGGAGGACACTGCTTCATTCTTCTCGATTAATTGAGCACCGCTGCGGGTCCCACACCGGTAGGCACCAGAAACCACGTCCTAAGCGGCAGACGCCTCCCATGCATCACTGTCCCGGCAATCAGGGAGGTCTGGCGGCCGCAAGCCGAAGATTCCGCCCATAGCCGCGACTCGAGCCGAAGAACCTTGACGGCCTAGCATAATATCGGTAAATCCCGATATATGGAAAAAGATCGCACCATCGAAGCCTTTTCGGCTCTTGCACAACCTACTCGCATGGATGCGTTCAAGCTCATCGTCATGCATGAGCCCGACGGGATCGCAGCCGGCGAAGTCTCCCGAATTCTCGACGTGCCTCAGAACACCATGTCGACGCATCTTGCGATCCTGTCTAGGGCAGGATTGATCTCTTCGGAACGGCAGAGCCGTTCGATCATTTACCGCGTCAACTTCGAGAACCTTCGCGAGGCGATCAATTTCCTTCTGAGGGATTGCTGTGCCGGACATCCGGATATCTGCGCACCGCTCATCGCCGACATCGTTCCGTGTTGTCCGCCCAAGGAGAGATTCAATGGCTGACCATGTCTACAATGTCCTCTTTCTCTGCACTGGGAATTCTGCTCGTTCGATCCTCGCTGAATCCATTTTGACCAAGGAAGGCAAGGGCCGCTTTCGGGCTTTCTCCGCAGGAAGCCAGCCGAAGGGTGAAGTGAACCCGTTCGCGCTGAAGGTTCTTGACGCGCTCGGCTATCCAACTGAAAGCTTTCGATCGAAAAGCTGGGATGAATTCGCTGTCCCGGGCGCTCCGAAGATGGATTTCATCTTTACGGTCTGCGACACCGCCGCAGGCGAAACGTGCCCGGTCTGGCCGGGTCAGCCCGTCACGGCTCATTGGGGTATCGAGGATCCGGCCGTGGTCGAGGGAACCGATATCGAAAAGGAGACTGCGTTTTCATTGGCGGCACGCTACATGAAGAACCGGATCGGCGCGTTTCTAAACCTGCCGTTGGACTCTATCGACCATTTGTGGCTAACAACACAGCTGCAGGCCATTGGCCGTCGCGAAAAGATCGAAGCCCACGAGATTTCTGCATCCGACGTTGCCTTTAGGGACGCGCTGCGCGCTGCGTCGCTCCCAGTCGAAGATCTCAATGAGTCGAGCGGAACATTTTTTCGCTTCTTCGACAAGAACGGCGCTGCCATCGGCTATGGCGGCATCGAAATTTACGGCAAGAATGCTCTGCTGCGCTCAATCGCAGTGCCAGAACAGCTGCGGAAAAAGGGTCACGGCAGTGCTATCACGCGTCTGTTGCTTCGCCTCGCAGAAGCGGAGGGTGCGGAGTCAGGCTATTTGCTGACGACCGACATTGCGCCGTTTTTTGGCAAGTTGGGCTTCCACGTCGTCGACAGGGCAGCGGCACCATCTGAAATCCTGGCTACTCCTCAGGCCTCCAGTCTCTGTCCTTCGACGGCGTTAGTATTGACCCGACGCGTTTCCCTCTAAGGAGATACAATGTTCGAATTCGACCGTTATCTCCCGCTGTGTGTGTCCTCGTGCAACGTCCTCGGTATCATGCTCGGCCATGCGATGGCGGACATATCTCAAGCCATCTGTTCGTCCGAAATTGGCCGCAATCTGCCGAAGGTGGCTTAATGGCTGTAATACCCGACCTGTCCCGCCGCCTCGCGGCAGAAGCACTCGGCACGGCGATGCTCGTTACCACTGTCGTCGGTTCGGGAATCATGGCCGACCGACTGACCAACGATGTGGCACTTTCCCTGCTCGGCAATACGATCCCCACTGGCGCGATCCTGGTGGTGCTGATCACCATCCTCGGACCAATCTCGGGCGCGCATTTCAATCCGGTGGTGACGATGGTCTTCGCGCTACGGCGGGATATCGAGGCGAATGCATCATTTCTCTATATCGTTGCCCAGATCGCGGGTGGCATGGCCGGATCACTCATAGCCCACGCGATGTTCGAACTTCCAATCATCGAAGTTTCGGCCACGGTTCGCACCGGGACGGGACAGTGGCTTGCGGAAGCCGTGGCGGCCTTCGGACTCGTCTTTACCATTCTTGCCGGCCTCCGCTTCCGGCCGGATGCAATACCCTGGCTGGTCGGACTCTACATTACCGCCGCCTACTGGTTCACGGCCTCGACATCGTTTGCCAATCCGGCCGTCGCGATCGCACGGGCCCTGTCGAACACCTTCGCGGGCATCCGGCCCGCCGATTTGCCTGGCTTCATTATTGCAGAGTTCCTCGGCGCTCTGCTGGCTATGGCGCTGGCCAGTTGGATACTGACAGATCAGAAACCCGCCACCCAAGCGCTCAACAACCTGAAAGGTGCTGAATGACCATGAACGTCACCATCTACCACAATCCGTCTTGCGGCACGTCCCGCAACACATTGGCTCTCATCCGCAATGTGGGCATCGAACCGATCGTCATCGAATATCTAAAAACGCCACCCAGCCGTCAGGAGCTCAAAGACTTGATCCGCAGAGCCGGACTGACGGTCCGGCAAGCCATCCGCGAAAAAGGCACCCCGTATGCCGAACTCGGTCTGGATGACAAGACGTTGACCGACGAGCAACTGCTCGACGCGATGGAAGCCCATCCGATCTTGATCAATCGTCCTTTTGTCGTCACGGAGAAAGGTGTGCGTCTCAGTCGGCCGTCGGAAGTGGTCCTCGACATTCTGCCAAGGTCGCAACAGGGGGCGTTCACAAAGGAAGATGGCGAGGTCGTAATCGATACCGAAGGAAAGCGTGTTGGCTGATCTGCCGAATATTCAATCCGATGCGCTGCAGGTGCCGGAACCATCGAAGCTTTCTCCTCCGCGATCCACGCACTGTCCGCGCATTTTGCTTCTCTATGGATCGTTGCGGAAAGTCTCATATAGCCGGCTCCTGACGCAAGAGGCGGCGCGGCTGCTGGAGCATTTTGGAGCCGAAACCCGCATTTACGATCCGGCCGGGTTGCCGTTGCCTGACGACGCGCCGGTCGACCATCCGAAGGTGCAGGAACTGCGCGAACTATCTCTGTGGTCGGAGGGCCAAGTCTGGACCAGTCCGGAACGCCACGGAGCGATGACAGGTGTGATGAAATCGCAAATCGACTGGATACCGCTGGCAATGGGTTCGATCAGGCCCACCCAAGGGCGTACGCTTGCGGTCATGCAGGTGTCAGGCGGTTCGCAATCGTTCAATGCCGTCAACCAAATGCGGGTGCTCGGGCGCTGGATGCGGATGATCACGATTCCCAACCAATCATCGGTGGCCAAAGCCTACCAGGAGTTCGACGAGAACGGCCGCATGAAGCCGTCGGCCTATTATGATCGCGTCGTCGATGTGATGGAGGAACTGGTCAAATTTACTCTACTGACACGAGATACTTCCGGATACCTGACGGATCGATACAGCGAGCGCAAGGAAAGTGCAGCCGACTTGGAAAAGCGCGTCAATCTCAAGAGTGCGGTTTGAATTTCCTCCGCACTTTTTGACCACCTTGTGACCTCAGTTGCTGGCGCGAGCCATCACAATCGAGCAGTTCAACGACGGCAAGAAGGGCAACAGGTCAACGCCCGCCACGCCGATTGCCAAAAATGGCGACATCTGCAAATGATCCAAAGGTTCGCACTTATATCGGTAACTGGCGGAAGAGGTGAGATTCGAACTCACGGTACGGTTCCCCGCACGACGGTTTTCAAGACCGTTGCCTTAAACCACTCGGCCACTCTTCCAGCCTCGTATAGCGCTTGCCGCTTTTCAACGGGCGAACAACCAGACTCTGGTTTCCAGTGCGTTACACGCGGCCTTTATAGCTTTTCGAATTGCGGCGTCAACCTGCTCCATTGAGGTTAATTGACGGGTTGTTCCGGAGATTGGGCGAGTAAGCTCCTTATCCAATGATCTTTCCTGGATTCATGATGCCGTTGGGATCGATCATCTGCTTGATCGACTGCATGAGCCTGAGCTTCACCGGATCGATGAGCGCATGCAATTCCGGCTTCTTTTCGAGTCCAATTCCGTGCTCGGCGGAAAATGATCCGCCTGTCTCGCGTATATTTGCGTAGACAATTGATTTTATTTTGTCTTTGTCGGGTTTTGCGGTTTCACCTGCAACACCGATATGCAGGTTGCCATCGCCCAGGTGGCCGAATGCGAAGCCTTTTATATCGGATCCTAACGCGGCGATGCCGTTGTTGAATTGCGTCAACCAGCTTTCAAGATGTTGCAAGGGAATGGAAATATCGAACCAGTAGCCGTGCGGACAGACGCGCGTGACCACATTGCTGTCTTCGCGAATGTTCCAGATTTCGTTCCGCTCTTTCTCACTTTGGGCGAGGATCGCATCGAGGACAAGACCTGCGTCGATCGCTGCCGCCAGCGCCTCTTCCAGCGCCGTTTGCGCAATTTGCTGATCGGTAGCATCGCTCTCAATAATGATGTAGGCGGGCGCACGGGTGAAGGCAGCCAATGAAGCGGGACCGAGGTTGCTCGAAGCCAGCGCAAAATACTCCCGCGCCATAAATTCCGCGCGCAGGAGATTAAGGCTGCGATTGCGCTGCAGTGTTTGGAATAGTGCGACTGCATCGGTTGCGGAGGGGCACGCAACGAGCGCCGTGGCGGTGAATTCGTCGCCAGGTGCAAGCCTGATGACGGCGCGTGTGACGACCCCGAGTGTGCCTTCCGCGCCAACGAACAATTGCTTGAGGTCGTACCCTTCGTTGGATTTGGTGACCTGTGCCATGTCGCTCATGATGGAACCATCCGGCAGTACGACTTCGAGGCCAAGCACGCGTTGACGCATGACGCCATGACGGAAAGCATCCATGCCGCCAGCATTGGTCGAGATCATGCCGCCAATCGTGGCGCTGCCGCGCGAAGCTATATCGATGCCGGTGGAAAGGTTCACCCGCGCTGCAGCCTCTTGCAACGCCTGCAGTGTGACACCGCTTTCGACGATGGCGGTGCCGGCGGAAGCGGTGAGGGATTCGATCCTGTTCAAGGCGGAGAGCGACAGGATGATTTCTCCAATCGCCGATACGGCGCCACCTGCCAATCCTGTGCGCCCGCCATGCGGCACGACGGCAATGCGGTGTTCGTTGCAAAAACGAAGGATGGATGCGACCTGCGCGGTATTTTGCGGGACTACCATGACACCGGCGTCGAGATTGTGCTGGTCGGCCCCGGGATCAAGAACACTGAGCGCGTCGCCGGTCTTCAGGCCGCTTGCCCCCACGATTTCACGCAGGTCAGCTAGAATGTCGCCGGCGATCATTGGGGTTCTGACGCTCCGCGTCTTTCGATGAAGATTCGAAAGCCAAGTATGACCGCCGTGATCACGATCAGCAAGACGGAGATGGCGGCGATTGCCGGATCGATATTGTCGCGCAGCCCCATCCACATCAGGCGGGGCAGGGTGATGGCGTTTACACTGGTGATAAACAGGGTGACACCGATCTCTTCCCACGAAAGCACGAAAGACAACAGCGCGGCCGTCGCGATGCCGAACTTGATATTGGGGATGATGATCCTGAAGGCGCGTGTCGCCAGATTGGCGCCAAGGCCGCGCGCAGCAAGGTCGATGCGGCGGTCGACCTGATAAAGGGCAACCAGGATGAGGACGACCGCGAACGGCGTGATCATCACGGCATGCGCCAATGCAACGCCGAGCCAGGTGTCATAGCCGATCCAGTTGTTGAAAGCCGAAAGGGTGGTCATCAGGAAATACAGCGTCATGGCGGAGACAACGGGCGGTACCACCAGTGGCAGGAGCACGAAGCCGATCAGTACCGCAGCAAATCGCGGCTGGAACATCCAGATACCGAGCCCGAACATGGTGGCCAGCGCCGTTGCGATGGCACTCGACAGAATGCCGATGCGCAGGCTGAGCAGGATGCTTTGGCCCCAGGCCGGATTATCGATCAACGCCTGATAGTGCCGCAGCGACAGGGTCCCGGACGGCATGGAGAGAAAGCGTGCCGGTGTGAACGATACCGGTACGACGGCAATCAGCGGCATCAGCAGGAACAGGGCGACAGCTGTTGCGGCGATGAGCAGAACGGGGCCGGGACGGGATGATGGCATGATCCTATCCCACCAGGTGCGCAGGTTTGATGAAGCGCCGCATCAGCGCGAGGAGCACGCCGATGAACAGCACCAGAACGACGCTGATGGCCGCACCGAGACCCCAATCCGGGCTCTGGAAAATGCGCAGATAAACGAGTTCCGCCACCATGACGCTGCGGCCGCCGCCGAGGATGGCCGGCGTGACGAAAAAGCCGAGCGCGAAGACGAAGACGATAAGCGCCGCGCCGATCAGTCCGCCATAGGTGAGCGGTACGAAGACGGTCCAGAAGATGCGGATACGCGATGCACCCATGCCGCGTGCCGCCAGCAGGACACGCTCGTCGATACTGCGCATAGCTGAGGCAATCGGGAACACCGCAAAGGGAATGAGAAAATGCGTCATGCCGATGATGACACCGAGCTCGTTGCGTGCCAGCGCCAGAGGTTCGCTGATGATGCCGGCGGACTGCAACCATGTGTTGATAAGACCGCGGTTCGACAACATTGCCAGCCAGCCGAAGGCGCGCGTCAAAACCGAGATCCAAAAGGGGACGAGGATGCAGAACTCCGCCAGCATGCGCTGCACCGAACTGCCGCGCACCCAGACATAGGCGATGGCATAAGCCATGACGAGTGTTGCGGCGGTCACGACCAGGCAGATGCGCAGGGTGCGGGCGAAAACCGACTGGACGAGGGGGTCGGTGAGCAGCGCGCGGTATTGGCCCACCCCCGGCTCCGGCAGCGTGAAACTCCAGCGAACAACACCAAGAAAGGGAACCACATAGGCAAGCCCGAGGAACAGCAGCAGCGGTGCCAACAGCAACATTTTTCTGGAGGTGGCTGACTTCCCGGTCATTCAGAGTCCTTCGTGTGGTGAAAAAGTCAACGAAGCGGCGCCTCAAGCCGAGATGACTTTCGTATATTCGTCGAACGCCTTGCCGTAGTTTTCAGCATACCATTCCATATTGAGCGGGATCTGCTTCGTCATATTGGCCGGATCGACGCAGTTCACCCGCTTTTTGTCGGCCGGGATCAGCGCATCGGTCGCCGGATTGGCTGGACCCTGACCGAGCAGGTTGAACATTTCCAGCTGGCGTTCCGGCGTCTGGGCGCTTGCTATGAATTTCATCGCATTGTCCTTGCCGCCGGGATTGCCCTTCATTACGCCAAGCGCGCCGGGCGAAATCAGGCCCTGATCCCAGATGAATTTGATGTTGCCGCCGGAATCCTGTTCGAGCAGTTGTGCCCGTGTGGACCAGATGATCGCCATCGACGCTTCGCCGTCCATCAGCACTGACTGGCTTTCGGCGCCGCCGCCCCAATAGGCCACGACGTTTTCCTTGAACGCCGCGATCTTGTCATGCGCGCGCTTGAGATCCAGCGGGTAAAGTTTCTCAGGTGCAACTCCATCGGCGAGTAGAGCTGCTTCCCACATCGCCGATCCCCACTTGTAGAGCGATCGTTTGCCGGGGAATTTTTTGACGTCGAAGAAGTCGGCCATGCCGGTCGGCACCTGGTCGCCGAATTTCGAAGAGTCATAGGCAATGATATAGGAGAAGAAATAAGTCGAAGCAGCATGATCCCAGCCGAAGCCTGGCCGCATCTTGCTCTTGTCGACGATTTTATAATCGATTTCCTCAAGCATCCCCTGCTTGCCGAGCGATATTCCGGAGAACGGGTCTATGTCCAGCAGGTCCCAACTCGGCTTACCGCTCTTGAACTGGGCAGTGATGGCGCCTTCCGTCGGGCCAGAGCCGTCCATCTTGACGGGAATGCCCGTCTCCTTGGTGAAGGGCTGACCATAGGCCTTGTCATAGGCGGTCATGGCATCGCCGCCCCAATTGACCAGGACAAGCTCCTTGGCCTGGGCGGAGGATTTGGTCGAACGCAGAAGTGCGGGCGCTCCGGCAAGCAGCATCGCCGCCATCTGCGTGAAACGCCGCCGGCTGATTTCACCATTCTCGACCTTGCTGGCCAGTATCTCGAGGCAGTCTTTTTGAAATGCGTTATCCATTTTGTTTCCCTCTGGATTGTTATTGTCACATTCCTGATGCTGCCGCTTAACCTCCGGCAGGCAGCAAAAAGCCCTGATGCACCGGCCAGGACACCCACACATCTGTTTGCGGTGCGATGGGCGATGTCGCGGCAGTTGGCATTGAAACCGCCAGGCTGGTGCCCCTACGTGTCTTCAAATGGTATTTGGTCGAGGCGCCGAAATAGGTCGCGCCCTCGACCCGGCAGGTGATGGCATTGCGGTCGCCATTCTGCGGACCCGTGCAAATGACCATATGTTCGGGACGTACGGCCGCCACTGCATTTGGTCCGGTCATGGCCATGGTCCTGTTCAGAACGATCGTCCGCTCCTCGAATTGGCCTGCCGCGCGATCGCCTTCAAGCCGTAGAGCATCCAACGGCAAGAGATTGATTTCGCCGAGAAACTCGGCAACGAAACGGCTTTCGGGGCGCTCGTAGACGTCCTGCGGCTTGCCCACCTGCAACAGTTCGCCATGGTTGAAGATGGCGACGCGCGAGGAAAGGGCAAGCGCTTCGGACTGGTCGTGGGTAACGAAGACGAAGGTCGTTCCGGTCTCTTCATGCAGCCGCTTGACTTCCTGCTGCATCATTTCACGCAGGTTCTTGTCCAGTGCAGAGAAAGGCTCGTCGAGCAGCAGAACCGAGGGTTCGAAGACGAGGGCGCGGGCCAGGGCCACCCGCTGCTGCTGGCCACCGGAGAGCTTGGCCGGAAGCTTCGTCTCATGGCCGGTGAGGCCGACGCGCTGCACCATCTCACCGACCTTGCGCTTGATATCGGCTGAGGAGCGCCCCCGGACTTTCAACGGAAAGGCGATGTTCTGTTCGACCGTCAGATGCGGAAAGAGCGCATAACCCTGAAACACCATGCCGTAGGAGCGATCTTCGGCAGGCACATTGGTGATATCCTTGCCGTCCATCATCAGTCGCCCAGTGGTCGGCGCGGTGAAGCCGGCAAGGATCATCAAGAAGGTCGTCTTGCCCGATCCGGATGGTCCAAGGAGGGTCAAAAATTCGCCGCGACCGATGTCGAGCGAGAGATTCCTCAGCGCATGAAAAGCGCCAAATGTCTTGCCAATCGATACAGCCTTGATCTCGGCGGCTTTCGCATCGCCCAGTTGAATGCTTTGAGGCATTGATTGACCTCTTTCCCCTTATTTTGACAGGAGCCTAGGCACAATCTGCGGTTCCGACAATTGAATTATATTACCGCGATACGTGAATGAAATTCACGCCAACCTTCTTCCTGGCTCATGGCGCGGACTTCAGGCATTGCGGGTCTGCGAAAGGCGCGATTTCAACCATTCCGTGAAAGCAAGCTGGGCCGCATTGTCAATCCTGGCATAATCCGTCACCAGAAAATAGGATTTTGGCGACTTGATGCTGAGGTCGAACGGCCGGATGAGTTGACCGGCCCTCATGGCTTTGCGGCAGGTGAGTTCGTCCCCCATGGCGATGCCCTGGGCGGTGATAGCGGCGGAATAGACGAGATTCATGTCGGAGAACACAATGCCCCGCTCCGAATCCGGATTATCGACGTTGGCCAGTGCCAACCAGCGGGTCCAATCCTCGAAATCGCCAAGGTGCAACAATGGCGCGCGCAAGATATCTTTCGGTTCGGCGATACCGCCCAGATTGTTTAGGAGCACCGGGCTGCAGAGTGGCGTGAATTCCACCTCGCACAGCAGTTCGACCGAACGGTTGGGCCAATTGCCATCACCAAAAGCGATAAAGAGATCGACGCTTGCATCCGTGACGTCGTCGAGTTTGCGCGGGGTTATGATGCGTAGTGCCACTTCCGGATATTTCTCCTGAAACTCAGCGATATGGGTGCACAACCAGAGAGATGCGAACCCTGCGGTGCAGCTTACGCACAATGATCCGCCGGTACCTGCAGGGTTTTGCCGGCCGCCAGCATCGTCAATGACAATCAGCGCCTTGCGAACATCGTTGGCATATTTGCGCCCGCGCGGCGTCAGCGTGATACCCTTGCCATCCCGCTGCAGGAGTTCAAAGCCGAGGTCCCTCTCGAGCAGGCGCAATTGATGGCTGACAGCGCTGCGGGTCAGATGCAACTCTTCGGCTGCCCGCCAGACGCTGCCATGTCTGGCAAAACTTTCCAGAGCACGCAGCGCCTGAGTGGATGGTATGCGCATATTTGTGTCCTTGGGGATGAAGAGGTGAATAGAATTTGCACGTTTTGAAAAAACATATCACTTTTTGTCCCGCCTTTCAGATGATTATCTCCCGGCAGCGGGAGGCGGAATGTGGTTACGGCAACAGCAACATCGGCACTGAATTTTGTTGACGATCACAAAGCCGATCTGTCGACCTGGACCCGAACGATTTTCGATTTCGGTGAAACCGCATGGCGCGAATATCAGTCGGCTGATTGGTATGTGACCCGGCTGCGTCAAGAGGGGTTTGACGTCGAGGCCGGCTCCGGCGGCATGCCGACTGCCTTCTGCGCGCACTGGACCAACAAGGCCGGCACCAACGGCAAGGCACCGACAATTGGTATGTATGCCGAATATGACGCGGTGCCGGGCAACTGTCAGGACGCATCCACGGTCAAGCGGCCACGACCCGGCCTGAACGAACATGCGGGCGGCCACACCGATCCGCATTCCGGTCTCGGCATTTCCAGTCTCGGCGGTTTGCTAGCAACAAAGGCGGCGATGGAAAAACATGGCATCACCGGAACTTTGAGATTTACGGGTGAGCCTGCGGAAAAGGTCCGTGGCTCAAAGCCGATTCATGCCGCCAAGGGCTATTATGACGGGTTGGATGGCATGATCTCCTTCCACCCGTTCTATATGCTTCCGCTATGCAACACGGTGCGCTGGGATACGCATTGCGGTGCTGCTTATTCGATGGTCTATCGCTTCATCTGCGACCAGCCGGAGCGCTGGGGCATCAGTGATGGTGCCCCGATCCCTCAATCGCATTCCGCGGTGCGGGCGCCTGGCGCCAATGACGCACTGATGATGATGTATATGGCCTCGAAGGCGCTGCGCGATTCCATGCTGCCACATCAGGGCGGCTGGTCGATCAGCGAAGCGATCCTGACGGCGGGGCAGGCGACGGCTGACAATCTTCCGGCAGGCCTGGCTGAAATCCAATACATGATGCGCGTACCGACCATTGCCATGGCCGAGCAGATCACAGCAGTGCTTGATCGTAATGCGGATCATGCGGCCGCGATGACGGGATGCCGAGTCGAGCGGCATTGGGTTTGCAAGTCCCGGCCGGGCCTTGCCAATCATGCGATGGCCGGGATCACCTGGGATGCGCTCAATATTGTCGGCGCGCCGCGCTGGAACGAGGCGGCAAAGGCCATAGCACGTGAGATTCAGGTGAATACCGGGGTGGAAGCGATGGATGAGCCGTTCATCGATGCATGTGAATCGCTGATTTCGCCTCAGGAAGCCGAGACGATCCTGCGCCACGATTTGCCGCCATCGCAGATCAACTCCACATCCGACGATTACACGGACATGACCTGGCATGCGCCGACGGTCCGCTTTTACGTAGCGCGCCCGGCATTGAAGGCGCCGAAGGGATTTTCCTATCCGGGCTGGGTGATGAATGCGCTCGGCGGCATTTCCGAAACCATCGAACCAATGGTGATTTGCGCGTCGAAGACAGTGGCGCTGACGGCACTGCGCCTGCTTGAGGACGAAGGCGCGCGGAGACGAGCAAAAGGCGAATTTATCGAGCGCACCGGTGGCGGCGTTGGCGGTTCAAAATGGATCGCACCGCTTTGCGATTATGAGCCCCCGGTCCATTTCCGCTGGCCGGAATATGTAACAACCGCGCGCGGACGCGAGTGGTGGATACCCACTGGCGGCGTGCAATGAGGAGACAGTCCATGACACGTCACGAAAAGGGCTTCGCGGCCGATGCGTTCACGCTGAAGCGGCGCAATCCGAATGGCGGCACCAAGCCTCTCAATGGCTGGGGTTTCCGTAATGAAACCGATCCACTGACCGATGTGCTTCTTGGTTCGCCCGCCTTCCTCAGGCATTTGGCGACGAGCTCCCTGTCTCGCAAGCACCTGCGCGAGGCGCCATGCAACATTCAGGCTGCGCAGGCACAGCACAAGGAACTTGTTGCTGCGTATGAGCATTTCGGCGTCAAGATTCATTGGCACGATCCGGAACCCGAATTGCCGATGCAGGTCTATTCGCGCGATTCCAGCATAATGACGCCCTATGGCGCGATCATCACCGCCATGGCCAACTGGTGGCGGCGCGGCGAGAACTATGCAGCCATCCGTACTTACGAGCGACTGGGCATCCCGATTTATGACATGGTCACCGCCGGAACATTCGAGGGCGGCGATTTCAACGTCATCGAGGAGGGCTGCGTGTTGATCGGTTGCGGCGGCGCGCGCACACAGGAGGAGGGCGCCCGTCAGATAGAGGAATGGTTCCGCAAGGAAGGCTGGGAAACGCGGCTTGCCTTCATCGACGAATATTATGTCCATATCGATTTGATGGTGGTGCCGATCGCGCCGAAACTGACTGCGGTCTGTCTCGCTTGCACGGAGCCCGCTATCGTTGACTGGCTGAAAGGAAAAGGTCACGAAATCATCGATGTGCCATTCCAGGATACTATGAATCTTGGCTGCAATTTCATGTCGCTTGGCAACGACCGGATCATCGCGCCGACGTCGAGCAAGACTTTGATTGAAAAGTTGAGGGCGAGGGGGTTCGAGGTAGCGGCGGTTGATATGAGCGAGATCTCCAAGACCGGCGGCGGCATTCATTGCATGGCGCAGGCGCTCTTGCGCTCACCTGATTGAAGTTACGACTGACAGGTGTCGTCAGTTGCAATTCGCTAGTAAATAATTTCTACTTCGACGGGAAACATTGGAATATTCATCTGCGAACTTGCCATCTGAGATTGCTAGCATGCGAATTCGACAACGAAACCAGTAGGATCGAATTAAATCCTACAGTAGCTTGCAGGGAAAATCGTGATCTTGAAAAGTGTCGCCTCAATCGGGCTGGGCGTGTTGGTGGCTTTGACGGCGGCAACGACCGGCTTCGCCCAGACGGTGAAGATTGGCAGCAAAAACTTTACCGAGCAGTTTGTAGTCGCCGAAATTTACGCTCAGGCGCTTGAGAAGGCCGGAATTACGGTTGAGCGCCGGCTTAATCTCGGTGCGACGCTGATTGCCCATTCTGCGCTGACCAATGGCGAAATCGATCTTTACCCGGAGTATACGGGGACGGCACTTGCCGCTGTCGTCAAGGGCGATTTGTCGGGCTCGGCAGAGAAAATCTACAAGGACGTCAAGGATTACTACGAGAAGAACCTGCAACTGACGCTGCTCGAGCCGACACAGATCAACAATGGCTATGCGATTATCACGCTTCCGGAAACAGCCGAAAAATACAAGCTGAAGACCCTGACGGATCTTGGTCCAGCGTCGAAGGAACTTTCGTTCGGTGCGGAAGGCGGCTTTGGCGAGCGCAAGGACGGGCTGCCGGGCTTGAAGAAAACTTATGGTATCGAGTTCAAGGATTTCCGCATCTTCGCCAAGCTCGGCATCCGCTACAGCGCACTAACGAGCAAGGACATCGATGTGTCCTACGGATTTAGTACCGATTGGCAGATTGCCGACAGCAACCTGGTCGTGCTTGACGATGACAAGCATCTGTTCCCGCCTTACTACCTCGTCCCGGTTGTTCGCCAGGATGCTCTGGCCAAGAACCCGAAGATTGCGGAAGTCCTCAACAAGATCAGCCCGCTTCTCAACAATGAAAACATGCGCGCGCTCAATGCCGCCGTGGAGCGGGACAAGAAGGAACCGAAGGAAGTTGCCGAAGAGTTCCTGAAGGAAAAGGGCATTTGATCGGATTGCGGCGGAGCTAGCCGGTTTCGCCAATGATTTGAACGCGGAGCGGCGGAGATGGTCTCATCTCCGCTGTTTCGTTGCTGATTTGACCATGCAGGCAGGGCGGCACTCTTGAACTGGGCTCCAAAAAACATTCCGGAAATTCTCACCGCGACCTGGCAGCATCTGGTCCTTTCGGTATCATCGGTGCTGATCGGGCTGATAATTGCGCTGATACTCGGGATCATCTGCGCACGCCGGCCAAAGGTCTACGCCGTCGTACTGACGATCACCGGCATCATCTTTGTCATACCGAGCCTTGCGCTGTTCGCGCTGCTGATTCCGTGGCTTGGCCTTGGGACAAAACCGGCGCTTGTCGGGCTATCCTCCTACTGTCTGCTGATCCTGTTGCGCAATGTCGTGACCGGCCTGCGCGGTGTTCCGGCGGATGTGCTCGATGCGGCCGACGGCATGGGCTACAGTGGCTGGCAACGACTGCTCCGTATCGAGCTGCCCCTGGCACTGCCGCTCATTGTCTCGGGCATTCGCATCGCGCTCGTCACCGTCATCGGCATCGCCACTGTTGCAGCTTTCATCGATGGGGGCGGATTGGGCACGATCATACTCATGGGGATCGACCAGAGCTACACGGAGAAAATCCTGGTCGGCGGAATTCTAACGGCACTCATGGCGACGTTCTTCGATGTGCTTCTAAGCCAGGCCGAAAAACTACTGGTCCGGGGGCGGTGACGAAATGTTGAGCACTGCATTCGTCTGGATTATCAACCACCAGCCGGAGTTTTATCAGGCACTCGCCCGGCATCTGGTGATGTCGGGCGTTTCACTGGCCTTTGCGCTGGCTATTGGGCTGCCGCTGGCGATCCTGATTATCAATCGCGGGGGTCTTGCTTTTGCGGTAATCAACACGATCAACGCCTTGCGCACGATACCAAGTCTCGCGATCCTCGCAATCATGATGCCGCTGCTCGGCATCGGGCTGTGGCCATCCATCGTTGCGCTGACCATTCTCGCTCTGCCGCCGATCCTGCTCAATGCGTTCGTCGGCCTGCGGGATGTCGATCCCGACGCGGTGGAAGCCGCGATTGGGATGGGCATGAGCCGTGGCCAGGTCCTGCGCAAGATCCGTATCCCGCTGGCGGCGCCGGCGATGTTTGCTGGAGCGCGTACCGCAGCTGTGCAAGTGCTGGCCGGTGCGACGCTGGCACCATTCATCGGCGGTGGCGGGCTTGGCGATTTCATTGCCGTGGGCATCAGCATGATGGATATGTCCCGCTTGCTCGTTGGCGCCATTCCGATTGCCTTGTTGGCGCTAGGGACCGAATTCATTCTCGGCCTTGCCGAAAAGTTCTTTTTTGCAGAAAGATCGACCGCATGATCACGATGGAACATGTCACCAAACGTTACGTAGAGGGCGGCGTTGCCTCAGTTGATGATCTGTCGCTGGTGGTGCCCGAGGGTACGACCACTGCGCTGATCGGCCCGTCCGGCTGCGGCAAGACCACCACGATGCGGATGATTAACCGACTGATCGACCCTACTGACGGCAAGATCGTCGTCAATGGTGAAGACGTCACCAAGGTTGATCCGGTGAACCTGCGCCGCCATATCGGCTATGTGATCCAGCAGGTCGGGTTGTTTCCGCACATGACCATTGCCCAGAACATTGCCGCCGTTCCCAAACTGTTGGGCTGGGCGGAGGCGAAAATCAAAAGCCGAACGGAAGAGCTCTTGCATCTTGTCGCGCTCGATCCGCGGGAAATGCTCACACGGTATCCGCGGCAGCTTTCAGGCGGCCAGCGCCAGCGCATCGGCGTCGCGCGCGCGTTGGCAGCGGATCCGCCGGTGCTGCTTATGGATGAGCCTTTCGGCGCTATCGATCCGATTGCGCGGACACGACTGCAGGACGAGTTTCGCCAGATCCTGCAGCGTGTCCGCAAAACCGTTGTGCTTGTCACCCACGATCTGGACGAAGCCATTCGGCTTGGTGATCGCATCGCTATCATGAAAAACGGGAAGATCGTCCAATATGATACGCCTGATACGGTGCTGTCGCATCCTGCCGACGCGTTTGTCGAAAATTTCGTCGGCATCGATCGCGCGATCAAACGGCTCAGCCTCTTTACCGTGAATGATGCGATGAGCGGCAGTACGCCGCGCGAAGGCGCCAGCAAAGTTGCTCCGACGAGTAGTTTGCGCGATGCACTGGCGTTGATGGTTGCCGCCAACAGTGACGTTCTCGCCGTAGTGGACGAGAGGGGCGCCATAAAGGGGCAACTGACGCGGGATGCCATCTTCTCAGTTTGATTTATGCTCACTTTGGAGGAGTCAAGAAATGTCTGTCGCCTATCGTTCCTCGGAAATACCTGCTGTTTTGATTGAACCGACCAGCCGGCGTGTTCGCCTGAAGCTCGGGGATCAATTCATCGCCGACTCGACTGAAGCCGTAGTCATCTACGAAAATGGCGTGCGCCCAACGTATTACTTGCCGAAGACTGATTTTGTTGGCGGCACACTGACAGCCACGGAAAAAACCGAACCGGCGCCACTGTTCGGTACGAAGGCATTTTGGTCGCTGCAGTCGCGGGGCGTATCGTTGCCCGACAAGGCATGGAGCTATGACGGAGCGAAGCTTGGACTTCCGGAACTAGCCGACTATGTGACAGTCGATTGGCGCTCTGTGCGCTGGTTCGAGGAGGATCACGAAATCTTCGGGCACCCGCGCAGTGCCTATCATCGCATAGATACCATACCGAGTTCACGTCTTGTCGAGGTTGTCGTCGACGGAAAGCCGGTAGCGCGTACCAGGCGGGCGATCTTCCTGTTCGAAACCGGAATGATTGCCCGTTATTATTTTCCAGTCGATGATCTGGTTGCGGGGACGCTCGTACCAAGCGATTACACGACATACTGTCCCTACAAGGGTCCGGCAGCCTACTATCATTTCGAACTCGGCGGCCAACGCCATGAGAACATCGTCTGGTACTATTCCGAGCCCTTTCCGGAAAGCGCCGAGATCAAGGGGCTGATCTCGTTCTATAACGAGAAAATCAATGAAATCCGTATCAGCAATGGCGAGGCATAATGCACATCGGCATTTCCATCACGCCGTTCGGCCATCATCCCGCCGCATGGCGAGAGAACGGGTCACCGGATACGATGGACTTCAAGCACCTGGCGGCGCAGGTCAAGAAAGCCGAGGACGGAGCGCTCGATTTCGCCTTTTTTGCGGACCGGCTGGGCCGACGGCCAATCGATGATCTGTCTCCGCAGGCAGTGCCTTTCGAACCGACGACTCTGGTCGCGGCGCTTGCCACCGTCGCGCGCAAAATCGGCCTTATCGCGACTGCTGCAACCAGCCAGCACGAGCCGTACAATCTCGCTCGTCGCTTTGCTTCGCTTGATACGATCAGCAAAGGCAGAGCAGGCTGGAATCTGGTGATCTCGCCGGAAACAGTCGCGCGCGAAGAGGAATATATCGACGTTGTCAGCGGGCTCTGGGACAGCTGGGAAGATGACGCCTTCGTATATGACAAGGCGTCGGGGCGATTTTTCGTACCTGGGAAGATGCACGTACTTAATCACGCGGGTGCGCATTTCAAAGTGCGCGGTCCGCTCAACGTCAATCGTTCGCCGCAGGGCAAACCGCTCATCTCGCAACTGCTAACCGGGGATACGCTGGATATCGCAGCGCGGTCGGCGGAATTGATTTTTATCGGCGCGCGATCGCCGGATGAGGCGAGGGCACTCGTGGCGGACATAACGCAGCGACTGGGGAGACATGCGCGCATGCGATCCGATGTCAGAATCCTCGCAAACGTGGTTCCGTATATCGCAGGGACCGCGGGCGAGGCACGGGAAATCCGTGACAGGCTCGATGCGTTGCCCGCCGCTGGGGAAAAGCCCGCCGGGCTTGAAGTCTTTGGCTCGCCCATTGGAACAGCGGATCGACTGCAGGACTGGTCTGAGACGTTCGGGATTGACGGGTTCATGATCCTGCCACCGCTTGTTACGGAAAGTACCCATGCGTTTATCGACGGCGTTATTCCGGAGCTCAGCAAGCGTGGTATGTTTCGCAATGCTTATATGGGAAGCACGTTGCGCGAGCACCTTGGTCTTCGGAGGCCGCCGCATCCGGCGAGCCGTTCAGCGGGAGCGTCGCGATGAGCCGAGCGAACTCTCGACAGATGAAACTCGGTGCGTTTCTGATGGCCGGCGGGCACCATATCGGAGCCTGGCGTCATCCGGACGCCGTTGCCGAAGCTGGCGTCGATATCGATCATTTCATTGGGCTGGCGCAGATGGCGGAGGCTGCCAAGTTAGACATGATTTTTGTCGAGGACGCTGCGGCAATCCGCGAGCGCAATGTCAACATTGCCAGCCAGGCCGCGCGCTCGACGGGTTTTGAACCGCTCAGCCTTCTGGCGGCACTTGCGGTCAACACTTCGCATATCGGATTGGTCGCTACCGCCTCCACAACCTATAACGACCCTTATGGGCTGGCGCGAACATTCGCCTCAATCGATCAGTTGAGCGGCGGGCGTGCAGGCTGGAATCTGGTGACGTCAGCGAGCGAACTCGAGGCGGAAAATTTTGTCTCGAGCGGCCTGCGACCGCATGCACAACGCTATGAGCGCGCGGAGGAATTTGCGGCAGCAGCAACCGCGGTTTGGGACAGTGTCGATGCGGGCGCTTATGTGGTCGACGGGAATGTCTACGTCGATCCCGGCAAGCTTCACCCGGTTGACCATCGAGGCACACATTTCACTGCCGCAGGGCTTCTCGACAGTCCACGCTCACAGCAGGGGCGCCCGGTGATGGTGCAGGCCGGCGCATCGGATGCTGGAAAAAATCTCGCGGCGCGTACTGCCGATGTCGTTTTCACCGCGGCACAGACACTTGAGGAGGGGCAGGAATACTACGCTGATCTCAAGGCGCGCATGCCTTCCTTCGACCGCGAGCCTGATGATCTCAAAATCCTGCCCGGTGTATCACCCATTGTCGGGCGCACCGAGAGCGAGGCGCGGGCAAAATATGATGCCTTGCAGGAACTCATACCCGACGAGGTCGGTGTTGCGCTGCTTGCCAGCTATCTCAGTGTCAAGGATCTGTCGCAGTATCCGCTGGAAGGACCTTTGCCGGAGATGCCGCAGACTGATGGTATCCAAAGCCGGCAACAATTGATTATCGATATGGGGCGGCGCGAGAACCTGTCGATCCGGCAATTGGCCAGGCATTTCGCTGGAGCACGCGGACACTGGCAGCTGATCGGAACCCCGGCGCAGATTGCCGACGAACTCGAAGAGCGCTTCTACGCCAAGGCGGCCGATGGCTTTAATATCATGGGGGCGCTTTTTCCGGCAGGGCTAGAGGATTTCATAATCCTGGTCATTCCTGAACTGCGCCGCCGCGGTCTCTTTCGCGAAGAATACGAAGGGCGCACACTGCGCGAAAATCTCGGAACCCGAATACCCGCGCGCGGCGCTTGAGCAGAAAGAACAGCATGCAACCCATTTACATTGATTATCTGAATGCCCTGGATATCGACGCCCTTGCGCTGACCGATGCAGAAATTCTGGCCGCGATTGAAATCTCGCTTGCGGCGCAGGGCAATGGCGAGACGGTGATCGAACCTCGGGTTCATCTTGAGCCGGATGCATCTTTTCACGGGCATTTCAATGTGTTGCGTGGATATGTTGCACCTCTGAATTTGGCAGGCGTGAAAGTCGTCGGCGATTTCGTCGACAACTACAAACTGAACTATCCGTCGGAATTCGGTGTACTCAACCTGTTTGACCCGCGCACCGGCGCTCCCCGTGCCATTCTTGACGCGACCGTTATCACCGACATGCGAACAGGCGCGATTACCGCGCTTGGTGCGAAATATCTGGCGCGCAAGAGCTCGAAAATTCTGGGTCATATCGGCGCGCGCGGCACGGCCTACTGGAATGTGCGGCTGCTCGATCATCTCTACGATTTCGATGAGATTCGCGTGCATTCGCGCCGTCCTGAAAGTCGCGATGCTTTTGCGGAAAAGCTGTCGAACGATCTGGGCAAGGAGATCGTGGTCACCGATAATTGGCGCTCCTGTGTCGAGGGGGCTGATATCGTCGTCGAGGCTTCGCGCCTGCCAGAGCCGCAGCCGATGCTGAAGACAGAATGGATCAAGCCCGGAGCGTTTGTCGTGCCTTACGGAACGATGAGCGCAGTGGAATTGTCGCTGACCGACATCATGGACAAGCTGGTGGTCGATGACTGGGGCCAGTGCAAGAGCGGCAAGTTCGGCTCGCTTCGTGCACATGTCGAGGCCGGCAAGCTATCCGAGCAAACCCTGCACGCCGAACTCGGCCAGATCGTTGCGGGGCAAAAGACCGGACGCGAGAATGACGTCGAGACCATCCTTTTTTGGCACCGCGGCCTTTCGCTGAGCGATATTGCGCTTGGCCATGCCATGCTGGAAAAGGCCAAGGCTACCAATATCGGTCAGAGGTTGCGTTTCGCATGAACGCGATCGTTTTCAAAGGCTCGGGCACGACAGCTCATGATATTGCGGCAATCGCCCGGAAGGACGCAGCCGTCGCAATCGGGGCCCATGTTCATGACCGATTGGTGCGTGCGCGTGCGATGCTCGATCAAGCTGCCGCCATGGGTCAACAGATATATGGCCTGAATACCGGGCTCGGGGCCAACCTCAAGACGCCAGTAACCGAGGGTATCAACACGTTTCAGCAACAGCTGGTGCGCGGGCGAGGCATGGGCGTTGGCCCGTCATTGCCGCGCGATGAAACCCGCGCCGTCATGGCGGCGCGACTTTCAATGCTCGCTGTTGGTGGTTCCGGTATATCGCCTTCTGTTTTCAACGACTTGCTTGCTCTTTTGAACAAACATGTTCATCCGGTCTTGCCGTCGATTGGCTCTATTGGAGCAGGCGATCTCGTGCTTCTTTCAGCAATTGCCAGAAGCCTGATCGGCGAGGGCAATGCGGAGTATCAGGGGCAAGTCTATCCGTCTGGACAAGCTCTGGAATTGTCCGGACTTGCGCGATCCGCGCTTGGCCCCAAAGATGGATTGTCTCTGCTCAATGCCTCTGCCGTCTCGGTTGGCTGCGGCGCGTTGGTTGTCGTGGATACAGCGTCCCTTCTTGATTTTCAGCGTCAGGCTGCGGCCTTGAGTTTTGAGGCACTTGGCGGCAATCCACTTGTTCTCGCGCCCGCCATCCAACGCGCCCGGCAGGCTGCCGGGCAGGCCGAAGAGGCGGAAAAACTTCTGGCTCTGCTTGAAGGTTCCTCGCTTTTCGGAGCCCAGGCGGCCATCCAGGATCCGCTGAGCCTGCGTTGCGTTGCCTCTATCCAAGGCGCGCTTGCCCAGGCAGTGAAATCCGCGACAGAGGCAGTCGAGATTGAACTCAACGCGGCCGCGGACAATCCACTGGTGATCGTCGATGAAGGCCGCGTGTTGTCGACAGGTAATTTTCACACTCCGTCCTTGGCTCTGGCTTTCGAGACCCTGGGCCTCGCTATCGCGCAGGCAGCGCTGGCAAGTGCCGCACGGTTCATTCAGCTGACGGGATCAGGACGCAACGGCCTACCGCGCTATCTTACGCCTCTTGGCGGCGCCTCGGCCGGATTTGTGCCGCTGCAGAAGACGGTGGCGGCGCTCGCCGGCCGGATACGGCACCAGGCAAACCCGGTGCTGCTGGACTTCCTGCCGGTCTCCGAAGGTGTCGAAGATCACGCGACGCAGACGCCGCTTGCCGTGGCGAAGTGCGCAGAAATTATTGGTTTGTGGAGCCACGTCATTGCATGCGAGATGCTGGCTGCTGCGCAGGGGATTGATTTCAAACCCGGCCATCGATGCGGTGATGGCACGTCGGAAGTCTATGGTTTTGTGCGTGCAACAGCTTCGCGGCTCAAGGACGACAGAGCGCTCGGGGATGACGTTTCCGCTCTTGCAAACCTTATGTTGCCGCGCGCATGATCAATCACACCAATCGTTACGCTTTCAGGAATTGTGGAAATGCCGGAACTGAAGATCAGAACTCGCTCTGTTGGCGCAAGGGCCGTGCTTAAGGGCAGGGATTTACCGGTCGTCACATCCGAAACGGGCGGCGAAATCAACATCGTCACTTCCGTGTCGCAACCGGGTTTCAACCCGCTCGACCTGCTCTATGCCTCATTGTCGGCCTGTATCGTGCTTAGCGCGCGGATTGCGGCCAGCCGCTTGGGCGTGGCAGATAAACTTGAGGAAGTGCGGGTACATGTGACGGGCGAAAAAGCCCATGACGAGCCCTCACGCGTTGCCCGTTTTGAAATCAATATCGAAATCGATGGCGATCTGGATCCAGCAACGCGGCACCACATCGTTGAGATTGCCGAGGAAATCTGCACCGTCAGCAATACGCTGCGCGGGAATGCGGAATTTGTCACCAAGCTGGCTGACTGATCAGTCCAGCTCAGCTGCCTCCCGCCTTCTTGTAGGAATTGAGTTCGGGGTCGAGTTCGACGTCGACAACATTGGTGAATATGGTGGTGGCTGCCATAATGCCGGCGAATGCCACAAGGTTGACGAGGGTAGCCTCGTCATAACGTGCCTCGAGCTGCTGCCAGAGAGCATCGGACACGGCGTTGGAATCAACAATAATGGCTCTGCCGAACTCCATCAGCAATGCTTCGTTCACGTCGGGAGTGATGGTTTCCGGTTGGAATCCTGAATCGATCAGGGCGCGGCGGAAGAAGGTCGAGGGCACGAGCGCATGGTTCGCCTCGGATATGGCGAGGGAAAAAAGCCAAATAGCCCGATCCGGGATCGCGGGACGCAGCAGATCACGCAGCGTGAACCACTCGGCATAGATCCGGTGCGCGACCGGGGAGTGAAGCATTATACGCTTCATGTTTGTCATTCGACCGCGCCGCCTCAGTTCTTCATCGTGTTCGGCTCTAATTTCGGGCGAGGCCTCACTGTAGACAATCTGCGATATGCGACTCATTGGGTCCCTGCGAGCGATGTATTTCGCGCACTATAGGCGTTGTTAAGGGGCTATCAACCTATCAGTGGCACTTATAGGGTTGGTGCCACCTCAATGATGGGCGTCGGGGTTGCACCAGCCTTCTGATCCGTTTATCGATACATCTGATGTAAAATTCCTGGGGACGGCCTGTCTGGCCGGTGGTTTGCATTGTCAAAAGCCAAAGCTTTTCGAGTTGTGGGGGTTGTTGCCATGGGCGCCTTGATGGCTGCCTGCGCTTCGCCCAAGGCAAAAGTCGCCAAACGAACCCATGGCAAGGAATATTTCGCTGAATCAGAATACGGCGTGAAAGCAAGTCCGCGGGTTGTCAGTGATCTCAGGAACATCCCCCGCGGCGGCGGCCGCAACCAAATCGGGCGGCCTTATCAAGTAGCCGGAAAATGGTACTACCCCAAAGAAGAGCCGGGTTATATCCGCAAGGGCAGGGCATCGTGGTACGGCTCCGCTTTCCATGGCCGTCTGACCGCCAATGGTGAGATTTACGATACGACCCGCTTGACTGCCGCACATCCGACAATGCCGCTGCCGAGCTATGCGCGCGTGACCAATCTCTCCAATGGAAGTTCGGTGATCGTGCGCGTCAACGATCGCGGACCCTACCACAGTGACCGTGTGATCGATCTTTCGCAAAAGGCGGCGACCGTGCTCGATTATCAGCATACCGGTACGGCCGATGTGAAGGTTGAATATGTGGGCCGGGCGCCACTCGAAGGTAGCGACGATTCCTTCCTGATGGCCTCCTATCGTGGCCCGGGTGCCGCAGATCCATGGGGTCAGCCCGCATCTGGCGTCATGATCGCCATGAATGGCGCAACCCCGACACAGCGCGCACGGGTTGCGATTCCTGGAATGCAGCCACAGCAGTCCGCCGGCATCCAGGTTGCCAGTCTCGACGGCCAACCGGTATCGTTGAGCGACCAGGCGGCGCGCCTCGCCACACCGGCGCCACAGCCGGCCATGGTACCCACCGGCAATAGTGCACTGAGCTTTGATGCCGACATCGTTCCGGTTCTGCCCTTGATTGGTCCCTATATCGACGACAAGCCGACCATTCTGCTCGGTTCGCTCAAGGGTGGTAAACCAGCGGTATCTCCCTTCATCAGTTCCTATGCGAGCGAGCGGGTCGCAGACGCCAACAGCACATTACAGGCCACTACCGAGCTTCTGTCGCCGGAGACGGTTTCCACTGCATGGAAAGCCATGAACAAATTGCCGGGCGGCGTTGCACCGACGGCCGAATATGTCGATGTCGGCCTCTTTGCCGACAAGGCCGAGGCTGGCCGTGTGATGAGGGTGCTTTCGCGTCTGGGTAGAGTGGAATTGTCTGAGGTCGCCAGCCCGGATGGGCCTCGCATTGCTCTGGTAGCCCGGGCAAACACGGCAAAGAATACCGACGCGCTGCTTCTGGCTGCGTGGAACGCCGGAGCCGGCGATGCATTTGTCGTTCGCGATGACGGCAACTGATCTCCATTTATCAAAATGCCTTCCGACCCGGCCATTCCGTATCGCTGCCCTTGGCGTCGCAATAGTGCTTGCATCTATTGCCGTAGCAGGTGCGCAAGATGCGCTGTTCGACACCAAGGCAAAGCAAGCCCTGATGATCGAGGATCAGACAGGCACGATCCTTTATGCAAAATCGCCCGATACCCTGATCGAACCCGCGGCGCTTGCCAAGCTGATGACCATGGAAGTCGTGTTTCATGAGCTCAAGTCCGGCAAGATCACGCTCGCGACGCAATATACTGTCAGCGAAAATGCCTGGCGTACCGGCGGCGCGCCATCGGGTGGCTCCACCATGTTCGCCAAGCTCAAATCGTCGATCAGTGTCGGCGATCTGATCCAGGGTGTTATCGTGCAATCTGCCAATGATGGCTGCATAATCCTTGCGGAAGGCCTTGCCGGGTCGGAACCAAAATTTGCCGAAATGATGAACGCAAGGGCAAAAGAAATCGGCCTGAAGAATTCGACCTTTGTCAATTCGACCGGATTGCCCGACCCGCAGCAACGCGTTTCATTGACCGACCTCGTGGCCCTGGCGCGGCATATCTACAAGGAATATCCGGCATACTACCGCACCTATGCGCAAGACAGTTTTACCTGGAACAACATCTTCCAGCGCAACCGCAATCCGCTGTTGCGGCTCGATATCGGCGCGGATGGCATGGGCACCGGTTACACCGAGCAGTCAGGCTATGGCATCGTCGGAGCGGCGACAAGGAACGGCAGGCGCTATATCGTTGCGCTGAGCGGCCTCGCCAGCGACAAGGAACGGGCCGAGGAAGCCAGGCGGATCTTCGAGTGGGCGTATCAAGCATTCGAGGAGATCGATATCTTCGCCGAAGGTGAAGCGATCGGAGAAGCGAGCGTATTTGGCGGCGTCAAATCAGGCGTTCCGCTCAAGGCACATGAAAAGGTCAGCCTTCTCGTGCCTGTTGCCAATCGAGATCGTCTTAAGGCGCATATCATCTATCAAGGCCCTCTTGTTGCTCCGCTGAAGGCCGATGAGCAGGTCGGTACCCTGCGCATCTGGATCGGAGACGTCCTGGCACAGGAGACACCAGTCTTCACGGCGGAAGCGGTCGAGACCGGCGATCTGAAGAAGCGCTCGTTCGACGCTGTCTTCGAATTGGCCACGGGCTGGGTCCGGCAACTCAAGTTCTAAGTATTACTGCCTCGACCTTTTCAAACGTGGACGCTAGAACCATCTCAAATAGACTGAGACTCTGCATCGAAAGACGGCGACGAGCGTGCAAGGACTATTCATCACATTTGAAGGCGGCGAAGGCGCGGGTAAATCGACACAGATTGCGCGCCTGGCCGAATATCTGCGCGGGCAGGGCGATGATGTGCTGGTGACGCGTGAGCCGGGCGGTTCGCCCGGCGCCGAAGCTGTGCGCCACGTCATCCTGAGCGGTGCTGCCGAACCTTTCGGTCCTGCCATGGAGGCCCTGTTGTTTGCGGCAGCACGCAATGACCATGTCGAACAGGTACTCCGGCAGGCCGTGAAATCTGGCCGTATGGTGCTTTGCGACCGCTATATCGATTCAAGCCGGGTTTATCAGGGCGTTACAGGCGACCTTGACCCGGGCTTGATGCGTGCCATCGAACAGGCAGCCATTAACGGCCTCATGCCTGATCTGACAATCATCCTCGATCTGCCAGCTGAGGTCGGTCTACAGCGCGCCAACGCCCGGCGCGGAGCGGAAGCGGCTGACCGTTTTGAAAAGGAAACCATCGATCTGCATCGCAAGCGGCGCGATTCTTATCTTGCGATTGCAGCCGAGGAACCGGACCGGTGCAAGGTCGTCGCTGCAGACCGGCCCGCCGGCGAGATTGCCAAGGAGATTGCGACGGTTGTTGACCAATTGAAGGCAAACCGTGGGATTAAAACGAAGCGGACCGTCGAGGTGGCAAAATGAGCGATGCGGTTCTCGACGTACCGGCAACCCACGATGCGATCGACGGCGTACCTGCGCCTTCCGCCAATCCGGTATTGTTCGGTCATGCCGGGATAAGATCGTTCCTTGCGCAAGCGTATCAGTCGGGTCACATGCACCACGCCCTCCTGCTGGAAGGGCCGCAGGGCGTTGGCAAGGCGACCCTGGCGTTTCATATGACCGGGCACATGCTGAGGTATCCGGCAGAACGTGAAGCGCCATTGGAGCTTGCCGAGCCGGATTATGGCATAGCGCCTTACCGGCAGATTGCCAGCGGAACACATCTGGCTGTGTTGCACATCAGCCGGCCGGTCGATGCGAAGACTGGCAAGTTCAAAACCGCCATCACTGTCGATGAAGTACGCCGCGTCACGCATTTCCTCAATCGCACATCGCATGATGGATCATGGCGCATTGTTATTGTCGATCCCGCTGATGACATGAATCGCAATGCGGCCAATGCTTTACTGAAGACTCTTGAAGAACCGCCGCATCGAACGCTGTTCATCTTGATTTCCCATTCCTCGGGCAGGCTGCTGCCCACGATCCGTTCTCGTTGCCAATCGATCCGTTTCGAGCCGCTGGACAAGAAGGATTTGCTTGCAGCATTGTTGGCCATCAATCTCGATGCCCAACAGATGGCCGACGTGGATTCCCTAGTCGCCCATGCCGAGGGCAGTGTGCGCAAGGCAGCCTTGCTGCTGGCGTTCGGCGGGCTTGAGATTTCCGGAACGGTCGATGCCATCCTCGGCAAATCCACCTTCGACGTCCCAAAAGCGCATGCGCTTGCGACAGCCCTTTCAGGCCGCGACGCCGAAATCCAGTATGACCTTTTCCTTGAAGACCTGTTGGCGCGCATTGCCGGGAAAGCGCGACTCGGCGCGGAGCAGGGCGATGTAGTGCTGGCCAACCGCTGGTCCGGCCTTTGGAGTGACATGCAGAATGAGGCGAGGGACGCTGCTGCCTTCAATCTCGATCGCAAGCAGACAGTCCTCATTTTTCTGGGACGAATGCATCGCGCCCTGTCAGGTGCTCGATAGAGCTTGCCGGTATGGCAATCGGGCTGGACATGGGTTATGTCAGGCCACCCAAGATGCCGCAACAAAGACAAATCAGGTCACGCATGAGCCGCGAAACATTTTACATCACAACTGCCATTTCCTACCCGAACGGAAGCCCGCACATCGGCCATGCTTATGAGTTGATCGCGACGGACGCGATTGCGCGGTTCAACCGCCATGACGGTAAGGATGTCCTTTTCCTGAGCGGAACGGACGAGCACGGCATCAAGATGTTGCAGACAGCGAGAAAGGAGGGCATTTCACCGCGGGAGCTTGCGGACAGAAATGCCAAACTTTTCCGTGACATGGGGCATCTGTTGAACGCGTCATATGATGATTTCATTCGCACGACGGAAGAGAGGCATTACAAGGCTTCCCAAGCGATATGGCAGAAAATGGTCGAAGCAGGCGACATCTACAAGGGTGGCTATGCCGGCTGGTACTCCGTGCGCGACGAAGCCTATTACCAGGAAGAAGAGACGGAACTGCGGGCCGACAATGTGCGCTACGGCCCGCAAGGAACGCCTGTGGAATGGCTCGAGGAAGAGAGCTATTTCTTCCGTCTGTCGGCCTATCAGGATCGCTTGCTGAAACTCTACGCCGATAATCCGGGGTTTATCGGTCCGGACGAGCGTCGCAATGAGGTAGTCTCCTTCGTCAAATCCGGTCTCAAGGATCTTTCGGTCTCGCGGACGACATTTGACTGGGGCATTCCAGTTCCCGGTGACGAAAAGCATGTCATGTATGTCTGGGTCGACGCGCTGACCAACTACATTACCGCAGCGGGCTATCCGGACGAAAAGGCGGAGCGCTGGCGCTATTGGCCCGCCGACGTCCACATAATCGGCAAGGACATCATTCGTTTCCATGCGGTCTACTGGCCCGCGTTCCTGCTGTCTGCAGGCATCGAATTGCCAAAGCGCGTCTATGGCCATGGTTTCGTGTTCAACCGCGGCGAGAAAATGTCGAAATCAGTCGGCAATGTCATCGATCCGGTCTCGCTGGTCGAACACTATGGCCTCGATCAGCTGCGCTATTTCCTGTTGCGAGAAATACCGTTCGGCCAAGATGGCAATTACAGCCATGAATCCATTGTCAACCGCACCAACGCAGACCTCGCCAATGATCTCGGCAATCTGGCGCAACGTTCGCTGTCGATGATCGCCAAGAATTGCGGGGCCAAGGTCCCGCAGCCGGGCGCATTGATTGATGTGGACAAGGCAATCCTGGATCAGGCAACGGCGGCACTGGAGACGGCACGCGGGGCCGTTGGCACGCAAGCCCTGCACCTGGCGCTTGCGGCGATTTTTGGCGTTGTGGCCGAGGCCAATCGCTATTTCGCTTCACAGGAGCCCTGGGCGCTGAAAAAGACCGATCCAGCGCGCATGGACACGGTCCTCTATGTGACCGCGGAGGTCATCCGGCGTATCGGAATACTTTGCCAGCCCTTCATTCCGGGTTCGGCGGCGAAACTGCTAGATATCCTGGCCATTCCGGCGGACAGGCGGAACTTCTCTGATCTTGTGGGTGGTGAACTTGTGCCCGGAGCCGATCTGCCGGCCCCGCAAGCGATTTTCCCGCGTTACGTCGAAGCTGACAGAGAAGCCTAACATACGATGCTTGTCGACAGCCATTGCCATCTGGATTTTGCTGATTTTGCCGAGGAACGGGACGCCATCGTTCAGCGGGCGCTGGATCACGATATCAGGCGGATGGTGACGATTTGCACGCGCGTCCGGCGATTTGGCGATATCATCAAGATCGCCGAGCAGTACGAGAGCGTCTATGCTTCGGTTGGAACGCACCCGAACAACGCGCATGAAGAGCTGGATATAGCGGCCGACGATCTGATCCGGCTTTCGGAGCACCCGAAGGTGGTGGCGATCGGCGAAGCCGGGCTCGACTATCACTATGATTATGCGCCGCCGGAAGCCCAGATGCAGGGATTCCGCACGCATATCGCCGCGTCACGCGCCACGCAGCTGCCACTGGTCATTCATGCACGCAGCGCCGATGAGGACATGATTTCGACGTTGAGGGAAGAAACAGGGAAGGGCGCGTTCCCTTTTATTCTGCACTGTTTTTCCTCGGGTGCGGAACTGGCGCGGGTCGGGGTCGCACTTGGCGGCTATGTCTCCTTTTCCGGCATTCTGACCTTCAAGAATTCACCCGAAATCCGTGAAATTGCCCGTAACGTGCCGCGTGACCGGCTCCTGGTCGAAACTGATGCGCCTTATCTCGCGCCAGCGCCGCACCGTGGCAAACGCAATGAGCCGAGCTTCGTCCTTCATACGGCGGCGGTGCTGGCAGAGACGATTGGTGTCAGCGAAGACGAGATCGGCAAAATAACGACCGACAACGTTTCCCGCCTGTTCACCAAAATACCAAGGCCAGCAGATGCCTGACCGCTTGCGCTTCACCATTCTTGGCTGTGGCTCGTCTCCAGGCGTGCCGCGTATCAATGGTGACTGGGGCAAATGCGATCCAGCCAACCCGAAGAACCGCAGACGCCGTGCCTCCATGCTGGTCGAGCGCATCGCCGAGACCGGCGATGTAACGACTGTCATCATCGACACAGGGCCGGATTTCCGCTCCCAGATGATCGATTTCGGCGCGGGAAAGCTCGATGCCGTCATATATACGCACGCCCATGCCGACCATATTCACGGCCTTGACGACCTTCGAACCTTTGTCATCGACCGCCGGGATCTTGTTGATATCTACGCGGACGTAACAACCCAAAAGCGCTTGTACGAAGGTTTTGCCTATTGCTTCAAGACCCCGGAAGGTTCGAGTTACCCACCAATTTTGCGGCCGCATGAGATCGTCCATCACGAACCTTTCCAAATCAACGGGTCGGGTGGTGCCATTCGCTTCTTGCCACTGCCACAGGTGCATGGCGATATCCTCTCCCTGGGCTTCCGTATTGCCGATGTCGCTTATTGTTCCGACGTCAGCGCTTTCCCCGACACGACAGCTGCGCAGTTGTTCGACCTTGACACATTGATTATCGACGCGTTGCAATACAGGCCCCATCCGAGCCATTTTTCCCTTGAAGAATCAATGGATTGGATCAATAAGCTCAAGCCACGTCGAGCAATCCTGACGCATATGCACGTGCCATTGGATTATGAAACCGTGCTGCGTGACACGCCAGACAATGTCGAACCGGCCTTTGACGGGCTGTCATTCGAGGTTGAACTATGAGCAAAAGCGTCGAACGTGTTCGCCGGGCAGCCCATGCTGCCGGACTCGACATCGAAATCCGCCAGATGGCCGATTCAACCCATACGGCCGAAGACGCGGCAATCCAGTGCGGCGTTACCGTCGCGCAAATCGTTAAATCGCTGATCTTTCAAGGCGCTGATACCGATGAGCTCTATCTGTTTCTGGTGTCCGGTCCACGCAAACTGGATCTCGACAAAGCGTCCAGGTTAACGGGCGAGAAATTGCATCGTGCCGATCCAAAACACGTCCGCAAGCAAACCGGCTTTGCCATTGGCGGCGTCTCACCATTGGGACATCTCATCGACATCAAGGCTTATGCTGATGAAAGCCTGATGCAGTTTGATGTTGTCTGGGCAGCAGCAGGTGGCACTAACTTCGTTTTTCCAAGTGAGCCTATGGTTCTGGTAGAAGCTGCGAAGGCGCAAATTGCGGATATTACCGGCTGATTGGCCTGTTCAGCCATATGAAATGGTTCCATAATCTATCTTATGCGATTGTTGTATGGATGTTGTGGACAAGTCTGCAGCCGCTTCCCTCCATCATGTTCGCCACTGCTGACCTGGCCTAGTATTCGCTCATGAAACCCTCACGCGACATTACCCGTCTACTTGATATCATGACCGCACTCCGGACCCCGGTTACCGGCTGTCCGTGGGATCTGGAGCAGGATTTCAAATCCATCGCGCCGTACACGCTCGAGGAAGCGTTTGAGGTTATTGATGCGATCGAGCGCAACGATATCGATGATCTGCGCGAAGAACTTGGCGATCTGTTGTTGCAGGTCGTATTTCACGCGCGCATGGCCGAGGAGCTCAAGGCTTTCGATTTCGGCGATGTGGTACAGGCCATCACCCATAAGATGATCCGCCGGCATCCCCACGTCTTTGGCGAGCAAGCCGCACGCGGCGCTGGCTTGGCCAAGGGCATGTGGGACAAGATCAAGGCAGAGGAAAAAGCTGAACGCCGTGAGCGCCGGGCGGCACTCAATCTCGGCCTGGCTGAAGCAGATGGCTTCCTCGATGATATACCGCACGGCTTTCCCGCTTTGATGCGCGCCTTGAAGCTGCAGCAGAAAGCAGCGAAAGTCGGTTTCGACTGGTCGGAGGCCGGACCGATCCTCGACAAGATCGAGGAAGAAATCGGAGAGTTGAAAGAAGCAATCGCCAGCGGCAATCAGCAAGACACTGAAGAAGAATATGGCGATCTGCTATTCGCCCTGGTCAATCTCGGCAGGCATCTGAAGCTCGAACCGGAAAGCGCCCTGCGCGGCACGAACGAGAAGTTCCGGAAACGCTTTCACTATATCGAGCGCAAATTGGCCGAACAGGAACAATCGCTGGATGCGGCAACGCTCGACGAAATGGAAGCTTTATGGCAGGAAGCCAAGAAAACGAAATAGAGGCCGTCGCAATAGGTGGCTTACCTGTTGCTTTTGCTCACTATTTTCTCATCGAGCATTGCCTGCGAACTGACTGTCATGTCCATGGACAGCGTTATCGAACCGTCGTCGAGGTCTTTGCGCTTTACGTTGCTCGAATGCTGATAGATCCAATCCATCAGGCGCATTTGATTATGCTGCAGCGTGATCTTGACCTTCGTCAGCTTGCCGGCAATCCGGTCTTCAATCTCTTTTAGGAGGGCGTCGATACCCTCGCCCGTCATGGCTGAAACCGGAATGGGATGTTCGTCGCCAGTGGCGGCCGCGCTAAGGCGCTGAGCCGCCTCGCGGCCGGCAGCATCGAGCAAGTCAATCTTGTTCCAGACTTCGATAATGCGTTTCGCATCGCCGCGTTCAATCCCGAGGCTGTTCATGATCGCGTGTACGTCTTCGGCCTGTGCGGCGGTATCGGGGTCGGAAATATCGCGCACATGCAGGATGAGATCGGCCTCGACGACCTCTTCCAGCGTTGCCCGGAACGCGGCGACCAAATGCGTTGGCAGATTCGAAATGAAACCAACCGTATCGGAAAGGATGATCGTTTCGCCGTGTTCAAGCTTGATGCGCCGCAAGGTTGGGTCCAGCGTCGCGAAGAGCATATCTTCGGCAACGACCCCTGCTCCGGTCAAACGGTTGAAGAGCGTGGATTTACCGGCATTCGTGTAGCCGACGAGCGCGACGACCGGATGCGGCACTTTCTTGCGCTTGGCTCTGTGCAGCGTACGTGTTCGCACCACCGTTTCGAGTTCGCGTTTGATGCGCAGTATCTTTTCCTGCAAAGCGCGCCTGTCTGCCTCGATCTGGGTTTCACCGGGACCGCCAAGGAAGCCGCCACCGCCACGCTGGCGTTCCAGGTGGGTCCAACTGCGGACCAGACGGCCCTTCTGATAGGTCAGATGCGCCAGTTCGACCTGGAGAGCACCCTCCTTCGTCTGGGCGCGCCGTCCGAATATTTCAAGAATGAGCCCGGTCCTGTCGAGAACCTTCGCATTCCATTCCTTTTCAAGATTGCGCTGCTGCACCGGCGTCAGCGAATGATCGACGATCACCAATTCTGCGTGCGAAGCCTCGATAATCTCGGCAATGGATTCGACTTTGCCTGTCCCCAGCAATGTTGCGGGCCGCGGCGCGGAGACCTGTACGATGTCCGAATGAACGATATCGAGGTCGATGGCTCGTGCAAGACCCTCGGCCTCTTCAAGCCTGGCTTCGTCACTGCGCTGGAACTCATGCTGGTATTTGGGGCGGTTATTTTCGTCGGTCTTGCCGCCGTCATTGAAGCGTTGCGGCAAGATCGGCACGATGACAAGAGCGCGCGTCGGTTCCCTGGCGGTTTCGCCATTTTCGGCAATTGCGCCAGTTTTTTGTGCGTTACGCCTCGGTTCTCTTGTCAAATTTTGTCTCAGTCGCTCTCTTCAACTTCGAACATCTGCACGGGTTGGCTCGGCATGATGGTCGAAATAGCATGTTTATAGACGAGCTGTGAATGGCCGTCACGGCGCAAAAGCACACAGAAATTGTCGAAAGACGTGACAATTCCGGTCAATTTCACACCATTAATGAGGAAAATTGTCAGAGAAATCTTCTGTTTTCTGACTGAATTCAGAAAAAGGTCCTGAAGATTCTGCGATCGTTCAGCCATTGTTTTTGTCCTTTTATGCGATCAGCAAACGTGTCTCATACAAAATTCTGCGGCGGAAGCAAATCTTCTCTGCTCCAGCAGGAGGTGAAAAATACCGCTCTGTTAGTCCCCTCACTCTCCGGTTAACAGGATGGCGTTTTTTCCGCAATGTCAAAAAACGCTTCTCGCAAGGAAAGTGTAGTTGTTCCAGGGTGGCCATTTGCTACCGATTCGCCGTCAATCGCAACGATTGGCATTACGACCGTGGTCGCTGCCGTCATGAAAACCTCTTTCGCTTGTCTGGCCTCGTCCACTGAAAATCCCCGTTCCTCGATCTTCAATCCCAAATTTTTTGCCACGTCGAAAATAGTCGTGCGTGTGATGCCGCGCAAGATTCCGCTCTCCGCGGGTCTTGTGACAAGAACACCGTCCTTGGTGACAATCCACGCATTGGTGGCCGCACCTTCCTTGACCGTGCCGTCGGGATCGATAAACCAGGCTTCCTGCGCCCCCTCCTCCTTCGCTTGCTGGCGGGCAAGCACATTAGGCAAGAGACCGATCGACTTGATGTCGACGCGCTCCCACCGGTTTTCCGGCACGGTAATCACTTTAATGCCTGTTGCCGCCCTGGCCGCCGAAGCAGCGGGGTCGGTACGCTTCGCAGTGATGACGATGGATGGGGGCGTGTCCGCCGATGGAAAGATGTGATCGCGCTTGGCGACGCCGCGAGTAACCTGAAGGTAGACCAGACCGTTGCGTACCCTATTCCTGCGCACGACTTCCCGGATCACCGCCTGCAGGGCCTTGCGCTCCATCGGCCAGGCGATTCTCAATTCGGAAAGCGAACGGCCGAGACGATCGAGATGGCGCGTCATATCCATGATATTACCGCGGGCGATCTCGCAAACCTCATAGACGCCGTCTGCGAACTGATAGCCGCGATCTTCGATGTGGATGCCGGCTTCGGAGTGCGGGACGTACCGGCCGTTTACATAGGCGATGCGGGACATTGCCTTCACTCCTACTCGAACGTTCCGAAAACGATGCGCATCGGCGATTGAAGCGCAATACGCTTGCCAGAGTCCTCAAGCGTTCCGGTCTCGATATCGCGTTTGAAGATGGCAATGCCGCCGCCCTTCTGATTGGCGACCAACATGAACCTGCCAGATGGGTCAATGGTAAAATTGCGCGGGCCCAGGCCCTGGGAGGACGTCCAGCCCATCAATGAAATCGCTCCGGTCTCTGCAATCGCGTAACTGACGATACTGTTGTGGCCGCGATTGGAGCCATAGAGAAAGCGGCCATCAGCACTGACGGCAATCTCCGCACAGGTATTTGTGCCCGTGAAACCATCCGGCAGGGTTGGCAGTGTCTGGGAGATCGTTAACGCAGCGGTTGCCGAATTGTAATGCAAAACTGAAACGGTGCTGTTCAACTCATTGATGACATAGGCAATTTTACCGTTGGGATGGAATGTCATATGCCGCGGGCCGGCACCATCGGGCAATTGAGTAAACGGCGTTGCGGCAAGAGCAAGACTTTCACCCTTGGCCGGCTGTCTATAGGCCATGATCCGGTCGAGACCGAGATCGCAGACGAAAACATAGCGATTGTCGGGGCTCACAACGGCGCAATGACCGTGTTGGCGCCTCTCTGTTGGCAGGATGGCGTTCTTGCCTTCATGAGCTGCAGTGGCGAAAGCTGGATCAAGTCCGCCATCAGAACGGATGGCAAATGCGGCGACCGCGTTACCCGGACGTGCACCCAATTCCGCTACGGTGTAGTTGGATGCAAATATCAACGTGCCAGTCTGGTCGAAACCGAGATGGCATGTGGTATTGCCCAAGGTCGGCTGCATGTTGATGTAGGATAATGTCCCTGTCGCCGGATCGATGTCGAAGGCAACCGCCAGATTTTCATTCCATGCAGGAATTTCAACGGCGGCGTAGAGACGCCGGCGCTTCTCGTCAATCGCAAGATACCCCGGATTGTCGATTGGGAGATATTCACTTGCGAGCGTCAGATCGCCAGTCTGATCATTAAAATGAAAGACGCTGATGCCCTTTCCCTCACCGGGCAAGGCGTTGCGATTCTGGTTGCCGACAAAAGCGAATGTTTTTGACATGGGTGATCTCATGAATTCGGAGCTGTGAGATGGAGAGTCTCTCCATCGTGGGGAATGATGAGTCTATGCTTAGCGATCTTGAGTGTGTTCGCATAGGTCTGGAGATCGTTGCGTGTGACCGTCGCATGGTCCAGCGCCTCCATATGCGTTGCGATGATTTTTGTTTTCTCCGGAGCAATGCGGCAAACCTCGACGGTCTGTTCGGCGTCCATGACGATCAGGATGTCATCCCATTTTGCGCCGCAGGAATGGGTGACGATGATATCCGGACTTACGGCTTCGATTGTCTGCGTTACCGGAGGATAAAGTATCGTGTCCCCGGCCCAATAGATTGAGGGTTCGCCATCGGCTTCGATCGTGAAGCCCATGACCTGCCCCATCTTGTCAAGGACAGCTCCTGAACCGTGGTTGCCTTCACGGCGTTTCAGGCGGATGCCGTTGACCGTCAGTTCATCGATCAGCGGGGTCACGCCGGTGAATCCAAACGATCTGATTTTCTCCTCATCCCCCGGCTGGCAAATGAGCGGCAGGTGCTTGGGAACAAGGTCCTGCGCAACTTTATCGAAATGATCCGCATGGAGATGGGAAACGATCACGATCTCGACACCGGCAAGAATGTCGCCGGTAGCAACCGGCAGTTCCGTCATGGGATTGGGCGACCGGCCCGTAAAGGACGGCCGGCTGTGCTTTGGTCCAAAATCCGGGTCGATCAGGATCATAGATCCTGCATAGTCGAGTTTCAGCGTTGCATTGCGAAGGAGTTGCAATTTCATAGTCGGATCTCGCTATTGATCAGAAAAATTCGAGGCTGACGCGGAACATCTGTTCCACCTGCTTGACGGTTTCGGACGTGGCGAAAAGTACCACACGATCCTTCGGCTTAATACGCACATTGCCGTCCGGTTTGATAACTTCGCCGCTGCGGTAGATCGCTCCAATTCGCAATCCGGGAGGTAAATCGAGGTCGCGCAGTGACGCACCGACCATTGGTGACGTCTCCAATGCCTCAGCTTCAATAATCTCCGCCCTGCCCTTCTGCACACTGTGAACGGCGCGAATGCGTCCACGGCGCACATGCTGGAGCACGCGCGAAATTGTCACGGCGCGTGGACTGATATGCGCGTCTATGCCAAGCGACTTGCTCAAATCCAGATAGTCCGGATTGTTGATGAGCACGAGGTTTGCCTGGCAACCGAGACGCTTGGCCATGACTGCGGCGAGCAGGTTGACCTGATCGTCATTGGTTAATGCCACCAACAGGTCCGCATCTTGAATTTCGGCCTCGATCAGCAGCTTTTGGTCGAGTGCGCTGCCGTGCAACACCAGAGAATTGCGAAGGTCGTCCGCGATCACGTTGGCGCGCTTGAGACTTGACTCGATGACCTTGACTTTGGTTCTTGGCTGCCTTGCCTCGATTGTCTGTGCAACGTAGAAGCCAATATTGCCGCCCCCAGCGATAATGATGCGCTTTGCCTCCGGCTCCTCATGACCAAAGAGTGCAAGAGTGCGCTGAACCTGCAGTTTGGTCGTGGCGACATAGGCAATATCGCCTGCCCTCATCTGGTCGCTGGAACCGGGTATAAGCAATTCGTCGTTGCGAATGATTGCCATGACTGTAGCCGGCAGGTCTGGAAATAGTTCAGTCAGCTGAAGCAGTGGCGTGTTGATCAATGGACAATCGTCCAGGCATTCCACGCCAAGTACGACGATCTCATCATTGGCGAAGCGCACCACGTCGCTGGCACCTGGAAGGGCTATGCGGCGCAACACCATTTCACCAACTTCAAGCTCTGGCGAAATGATGACGTCGATCGGCATGTGATCTCGCGAGAACAAATCCTGATAGTGCGAATGCAGGTAGGCTTGAGCGCGGATGCGGGCAATCTTGGTAGGAACGTTGAACAATGCGTGTGCAACTTCGCAGGCAACGATGTTGACCTCATCATACAGTGTGGCGGCGATGATCATGTCGGCTTGATCGGCGCCTGCCGCCGCCAGCACATCCGGATGGGCCCCGTGGCCGACGAAGCCGCGTACGTCCAGTGTATCGCGCACAGCCTGGATGAGTTCCGGCGATGTATCTATCACGGAAATATCGTTATCTTCCGCGGCGAGACGCTCCGCTATGCCGTAGCCGACCTGTCCTGCGCCGCAGATGATCACCCGCATATTGTAATTATACCCCGAGGGATTTCAGCTTCCGGTGTAGTGCTGAACGTTCCATACCAACGAATTCGGCGGTACGCGAGATGTTTCCGCCGAAACGATTGATCTGGGCAATCAGATACTCCTTCTCGAAGCGTTCACGCGCCTCACGCAATGGCAACGCCATGATGTGCTGATCGGATTCCGTGGGCGCTTTCGGCAACGTATCGCCAATTTCCGCAGGCAGGAGATCAGCCGTAATCACAGCCTCGGGATCATCGCCGCGAGCCAGAATGATCAGCCGTTCGATATTGTTGCGCAATTGACGGATATTACCCGGCCATGAATGTGATTGCAGCACCGCCATGGCATCGGGACCGATCTTGCGCGGTTTGATGCCTGCCTGGTCAGCGATCTGGCCCATGAAGAACTCGACAAGGGCGGGGATATCATCACGGCGATCCGCCAATGGCGGTACAATCACCGGAACGACCGCGAGGCGGTGGAACAAATCTTCGCGGAATCGGCCTTCGGCAATCATTGCTTCAAGGTTTTGGGCTGTGGAGGAGATGATACGGACGTCCACCTTCACGCGTTTGGTGCCACCCACCCGTTCAAACTGCTGATCCACCAACACACGCAAGATCTTGTTTTGCGTCTCCCGCGGCATATCAGCAATTTCGTTGAGGTAAAGAATGCCGCCATGGGCCTCTTCCAGCGCACCGACCTTGCGCTCGCCGCCATCCGACTCCGTACCGAACAGCTCGACTTCCATGCGTTCAGGCGTGATCGTCGCGGCGTTCAAATTGACGAACGGGCCCTTGGCACGACCCGACAGCGCATGAATGGCCCGCGCCGTTAGCTCCTTGCCTGCTCCAGACGGCCCGGTAATCATGATGCGGCTGTTGGTCGGTGCCACGCGTTCAATGGTCTGGCGAAGGTGATTCATCGAAAGCGACGTCCCCAGAAGCTCGAAGCTTTCGCTGGACCGTTTGCGCAAATCAGACACTTCGCGCCGGAGTTTCGAGGTCTCCAGAGCGCGCTCGGCGATCAGAATCAACCGGTCGGCCTTGAAAGGCTTTTCAATGAAATCATAGGCGCCACGGCGGATCGCCGAAACCGCGGTTTCGATGTTGCCGTGACCGGAAATCATGACAACCGGAACTTCGGGATGGCGAAGTTTGATCTCATCGAGCAGTGCCAGGCCGTCGAGACGGCTGCCCTGCATCCAGATATCGAGGAAGATCAGCCGGGGAATGCGGTCGTCGATCGCCGCAAGGGCGCTGTCTGCGTCCGATGCAACCCGAGTCTCGTAACCTTCGTCACTCAGAATTCCTGCAACAAGCTCGCGGATGTCGACTTCATCGTCGACGACAAGAATGTCAGATGCCATTTAGTTCACCTGTTTTGCCGAGTTATCGGTATTTTCGCTGACCTCTGAGGAGGTGTGTGTGGTCGGAAAAGTCATGCGGATCATTGCGCCCCGTCCTCCATAAAAGTCGTCAGGCGCATCATGCAATTCGAGGTTTCCAGCGTGGTCCTCGACAATCTTCTTGACGATAGCAAGGCCGAGACCCGTCCCTTTGTCCCGCGTCGTCATATAGGGTTCCAGCAGACGCTGCCTGTGTTCGCGCGGCAATCCCTTGCCGTTGTCGAGAATCTCTACAATGAGCGTGTCAGCATCTCGTCTGGAACGGACGAGAATATGCCCGTCGGTGTGACCCTCTTTTACAATGGAATCAACAGATTCAGCGGCATTCTTGATAACGTTTCCAAATGCCTGTCCCAATAGTCGGCTGTCAAACTGGCCGATCAACGGTGCGTCGCCGAAGTCCCGTTCAAAACGGATATCGCTTCGGCTTACTTCGACCAGAAAAGAGGCCTCCCGCAGGGCTTCACGCAAATCCACCGGTTTGATTTCCGGCTTTGGCATACGCGCGAATGATGAGAACTCGTCAACCATGCGGCCAATATCTCCGACCTGGCGAATTATGGTATCCGTGCACTGTTCAAAAACTTCGCGGTCCTCGGTGATCACTTTGCCATACCGCCGGCGCAAACGTTCAGCGGATAGCTGAATGGGGGTCAACGGATTCTTGATCTCATGAGCAATGCGCCGGGCCACGTCGGCCCATGCCGACGAGCGCTGCGCTTCAACCAGATCGGTAATGTCATCCACGGTCACGACATAGGAATGCTCAATCGAATCAGCGTCTTCCAAGGTGATCTGTACATTGAAAGTGCGGGCACTGCCACGTCGTGACATGGTGACCTGCTCGCGATAGACAGACCTCCCCGTGGCGTGCGCGACCTCGAAGACAAGTCCGATTTCGGGCACAAGGGCGGTGAGGTTCTTGCCCACCACCGCTGCGGGATCGAGCGAGAGCATTGTCTCAGCGGAGCGGTTGATGATGCCAATCGCTCCATCGCCATTCACACTGATGACGCCAGCAGTCACACCCGACAGCACCGCTTCGGAAAACCGCCTCCGCTCGTCGATCTGATCCTTGGCCGCGACGAGGTCACTGCGTTGCGTGCTCAGTTGCCGAACCATGGTGTTGAAGGTTTGCGACAGTGAGCCAACGTCACCATCGGAGCGGCGGACGGGGACCGAGACATCAAGGTTGCCCGTCGCCACATCGTCCGCTGCACCAATCAGCAACCGGATGGGGCGGACAAGGCGGTCGGCGACCGCAATGCCGGTCCAGATAGCCGACAACAGCAACGTCAGGGTAAGGCCAAAATAGAGCAGCGCAAAAAGGATCTGGGTTGTAATCCCGTTACCATCGGCCTTCTGCGCCTCCTCTGCCCGCCTTTCCATTACACGGCTGGAACTGAGGATGTCGGCATCCACGGGTCTGACTGCATAGAGAAAAAGCCCTGGAATTTCTCGCAGCTTGATTACCGCACTGAGCAGATTTGTTCTCTCCGGCGGGATAAGTACGGGTTTGCCATCAGCGGCCGTATCGAGCACAGACTTCGCCACGGCCGGTATCTTGATATCGGTTTTGATATCTGCCCGTACCGCGGTTTCTCCGTTCGGCCTGATAAGGGCGGCGCTGATAAGACCCCGGCCGATCGCCTGTTGTGTCACCAGCCGGGTGAAGCCGCTGCGATCGAGGTTATATAGTGTTCGTTGTCCATCGAGGTCATTGACCATCTCAAGCGTCGTGCCCTGCAGGTTGCGGGCACTTTCCTGGATATATGAATTGGCGAGGTTGATGGATGAATTGACGATCGTCGTTGTCCGCATCTCGAACCATCGATCGAGACCAAGATCAAGAGTAATCGAAGCAACGATGGCGACGATCAATGCCGGAACAGCGGCAACCAGCGAAAAAAGAACAACAAGACGTACATGCAGACGCGACGCTGCCTTACCCCTACTTCGAGCTTGGGCAATGCGGAAAATCTCCCGGGCAATCAGGGCAATCAACGCTATGATCAAGACCGCATTGATGCTTGTCAGCAGCAGGGTAATCCGGCTATCGGGGACGATTGGCGTCATCCCAGTCAGGATGAAAAAAGTGACGCCGGTGGTCAGCAATGCCAGAACAACGGTTGCAATACCTATCCGCGAATAAAACCTCTGGTTGCTGCCGCCACCAGCGCCAGACCCTGAAGTCCCAAACAGATTGACCGAGTTTGATAAGAGCATCGCTTGTGTGATTCCAGCCACGTGGCACTCATGCAACACATTGTGGCGGAAATGCAACGTTTTGTCGTTGCGCTAGGCGAATGTTCAACAATTTAGATGGGCCGTGGCGACCGCCACAGAATTCTTTCGGCATGAGTGAGAAGGGTTCGCCTAAACCGGCAATCGGTGTAGTCTATGCGCGAAATCACAGGCAATGCCATCCTTAACAAGCCTTGGATCTCATTTGTCAGTATCGTCTGGAGGAAGCGACTATGCCTTATGTTGACGGTTTCGTGCTCGCGGTGCCCAAGAACAAGATTGATGCCTATAAGGAGCTGGCGCGCAAAGCTGGGGATATTTGGAAAGAATATGGTGCGCTATCGTACGTCGAATGCATTGGTGATGACGTACCCTACGGTGAACTAACTTCCTTCCCGCGCGCCGTCCAGGCCAAGGACGATGAGATCGTGATATTCTCATGGATCACTTATGAATCGCGTGAGCAGCGCGATGCGATAAATGCAAAGGTCATGGAAGATCCGCGCCTGAAGGGTGGCGTGTCGGACATGCCCTTCGACGGCAAACGCATGATCTACGGCGGCTTCAACGCATTCCTGGAACTGTAGGGTCAGCAATTCCGGCAAACATGGCAACCATAAGAAATCACTCCGGCCACGGAGCGATTTCTTCCCGGCCGTCCATGTGATGCGAATAACATTTCCACACGCCCCTTGAAAAAGCGGAGCGGCGGCGTATTTGCGCAGGACGACAACAGCGGTCGGAGCGCCTCGTCAGGTTGCTATTTCAGAAACCCGCCAAATGCTTTAGTGGAGCCTTCTATGTCACTTTCCATGCACAAAATTTCAGTCCCGGCGTTTATCCGCGGCTTTTCGGTTCTCTCAACATTGATTGATAAGGCAGAGGCGTTCACAGCGGAGAAAAAGATCAGTCCCGCGGTTCTATTCAGCGCCCGCCTTGCGCCGGATATGCTGCCGTTTTCCGGTCAGATTCAGCGCGCCAGCGACACGTCGAAAGCGACGATCGGGCGTCTCACGACGATCGAAGTGCCCAAATTTCCCGATGAGGAGGCAAGTTTTGCCGAACTGCGGCAACGTATTGCCAACACTGTCGCATTTCTTGAAAGTGTTGGACAATCGGCCCTCGACGGCAGCGATACCAAGGAGGTTACGCTGAGTGCCGGCCAGCTAAAAGTGACTTTGAGCGGTGAAGAATATGTTCTGAAATTCGCTCTGCCGAACTTCTATTTCCACGTGACAACGGCTCAAAATATCTTGCGTCACAATGGCATTCAGGTCGGAAAGCTCGACTACATCGGTTCGCTTGGCTAACCTATAACCGCACTGCGACCGCGGTCGACGACCAACCGCGGTCAATTTGCCGATCGTTACCGGGCTAAGCAACCAGATGTTCAATCTGATCCGCAGACAGCTCGTTCTTCCTCCCCATTTCATTCCAACGCTTCAGCATCGTGCGGTACTTTTCCAACTGCAGCTCCGGCCGATTGTCGGCGCGGTTGGAAATATCCTGCGGAAACTTGAGAATGTTGCTGAGAAAGTCAGCATAAGCGAAGTGCTTGTTAGGCTGGCTCGGGCCAAAGCCGACGAACTGTGTGTTACGGGTGCTGTTGCTGCTTGACCCGGGACTGCTGGAAGCTTTGATCGCCCGGAATAACGCAAGGATGTCATCCATTTCCTGCGCAGCCGCTTTGCTTAGCGTGGTCGCCGAAATCCCAAGGTCCTCGTAGAGACTCTCGAAACCCTTCTCTACGACTTCCTGGTGCCGCTCGTATAGGTCGGTCTTGTCAGGATCAAGTTTCTTCAAGATTTCGTATTGGTTAAACAATACTAAACGTTCCGCAAAGCTAAACACTGTTCACCTCCGTATGATATGGTTGCGACAGACGCCATGTCTCTTGCAATAATTCACGGGATTTCTGGGTGTTACTTTACACACATTCATCTTAAGAAGATTGTATTGCGCTTGTTACAATTTTACCTTTTGCAAACAGCGAAATAGCAGGCTCCGAGAAATGGTTGCTTGTGGTTCCTCGAATTATCGCTCGCTTTTGGTGCTCTTGTAGATATTGACACCCAGCTCGCGGATTTTCTTTCGAAGCGTGTTGCGATTGAGCCCCAGCAGTTCGGCGGCCTTGATCTGATTGCCGTGCGTTGCCGTCAGGCATGAAAGGATCAACGGATATTCAACCTCCTCAAGCACACGCTGATAGAGGCCTGCCGGTGGGAGCTCCTCCCCATAGGACAGGAAGTAGCGCTGCATGTTCAGTTCGACAGATTGAGCAATCGTCACATCTTCATTGGTCATCGAGCTTGATGATGGCTCGTTTGGTCGCAGGTCGGCTTTCAGTTCGGCTTCAATAACCTCAGCGTTGATTTCTTCTTGCGGATAAAGCGCAGCCAACCGACGGACAAGATTTTCCAGCTCGCGCACATTGCCGGCCCATGGATAGCGGCGCATGAGATCGAGGCCGTCGGCAGTGATGCGCTTTTCAGGCAGGCCATCCTTTGCCGCCATCTTGAAGAAGTGCCGGACGAGATCCGGAATATCCTCGCCGCGCTCACGCAGCGGCGGCAGACGCAGTGGCACCACATTCAGGCGGTAATAGAGATCTTCGCGAAACAGCCCCTGATTGATCAGTGTACGCAAATCCTTGTTCGTCGCAGCAACGATGCGAACATCGGTCTTGATTGGCGTACGGCCTCCAACGGTCATGTATTCGCCCTGCTGCAGCACGCGCAGCAGCCGGGTCTGTGCCTCCATCGGCATATCACCGATTTCATCGAGGAACAGCGTTCCACCGTCCGCCTGTTCAAAGCGTCCGCTCGAACGGTTCTGCGCGCCGGTGAAGGCACCCCGTTCATGGCCGAACAATTCGGATTCGATCAGATCGCGCGGGATTGCGGCCATGTTGATGGCGACGAACGGGCCTTTGCGCCGGCGCCCGTATTCATGCAGCGCCCGCGCCACGAGTTCCTTGCCGGTACCGGATTCGCCGGAGATCATCACCGTGAGGTCCGTCTGCATCATGCGGGCAAGAACACGATAGATGTCTTGCATTGCCGGTGAACGTCCAACGAGTGGCATGGTGTCCGGCTGTTCGTCAGCGGCCCACTTTTCCGGCTTCTTCTTGGGTTCCGATAGTGCGCGACCGACAATACTGACGAGTTCCGTCAGGTCGAATGGCTTCGGAAGATACTCATAGGCCCCTGCTTCCGATGCACGGATGGCAGTCATGAAGGTATTTTGCGCACTCATGACAATCACTGGAAGGTCGGGGCGGGATTTCTTGATGCGTGGCAAAAGATCAAAGGCGTTTTCATCGGGCATCACCACATCGGTGATCACCAGATCGCCATCTCCGGCCGATATCCAACGCCAAAGGGTGGCTGCATTCGAAGTAATCCGCACGTCATAGCCAGCACGGGAAAGCGCCTGATTAAGAACTGTTCTGATTGCCGCGTCGTCATCCGCGACGAGTATGCTGCCCAAACTCATGATCAGGATCCTGCTTTCTTGGAATATGGATTTTCGTCTGCATGAGCATCATCAAGCGGACCACTCTGCCAGGCAGGCATGAGAATTCTGAATGTCGTCTTGCGCGGCACTGAATCGCATTCGATGACGCCGCCGTGGTCTCCGACAATCTTGGCAACGAGCGCAAGGCCAAGCCCTGAACCATTTGGCTTGGTCGTCACGAAGGGATCAAACAGATGCGGCATGATATCGGGCGACACGCCAGCGCCCGTATCCTGGACAGTGAACTCCAGCGGCAGCGAGACGCGATTGCGCATGCCCGGAATCGAAAGGCGGATGCCCGGGCGGAACGCGGTCGATAGCGTGATTTCACCTGGCTCATTTGAGCCGATGGACTCGGCGGCATTCTTTACCAGATTGAGGAAGATCTGCACCAGCTGGTCACGATTTGCGAAGACATATGGCAGCGACGGGTCATAATCCTCATGAAATTTGATATGACTCGCAAAGCCGTTCTTGGCGATTGCTTTGACGTGGTCGAGCACCACGTGGATATTTACCGCTTCGCGTTCGATCGGTCGTTCGTCGGAAAAGACTTCCATCCGATCCACGAGCGAAACAATCCGATCCGTTTCATCGGTAATCAGCCGCGTCAGGGCCCGGTCGTCGTCATTCAAGCCGGTTTCGAGCAACTGCGCGGCGCCACGAATGCCGGATAACGGGTTCTTGATTTCATGCGCCAACATGGAAGCAAGACCTGTGACGGAACGCGCGGCACCGCGATGCGTCATCTGCCGGTCCAGCTTTTCAGCCATGGACCGTTCCTTGAAAAGAATGACAATCGATCCGGGAGATTCGTTGACCGGAGTTACATAGAGATCAACGATCCGGTCCTGACCGAGCCGCGGCGACGAAACATCGACGCGGTATTCGTTGACTGGAGACGGGTTTTCACGCACCTGCTTCACGAGCGCCAGCAACGGGCTGCCGAATGGCAGCAGCATGTCGAGTGTATTTCGGCTCAAAATGCTGGCGCTCGACCGGAAAAAAGCCTCGGCATCGGCGTTGGCATAGGAGATATACCCTGCATCATCAAGCATGATGACGGGATGCCGTATAGAATTCAGGACAATGCCTGCCAACCGGTCTTCCAGTATGGGATTGTCTGGAGCTGTCATTACGCTACCTTCTTGATGTCATCGGCATGCGCTCTGGATAGCGCAGCGTGGAGACGCCTTGCCACCTGACGCGGATTGATTTCGGTCATGATCGAACCGCGCTCGGCAGGGCTGATATCGACACCATGCATTTCCAGGTACCAGCCGAGGTGCTTGCGGGCATGACGAATTCCGGTGGACTCGCCATAATGCGCGAGCATCGCTTCGTAGTGCGCGACCGCATAGTCGGCGATCACGTCGTTGGTTCCCTCCCCGATGCCGCGGGCGATCGTTCCTGGCAGCCAAGGCTGGCCATAGGAGCCACGCCCGACCATCACTGCATCGGCGCCCGACGCCTCGAGAATCGAAATTGCATCCTCCCGGTCCAACACGTCGCCGTTTGCAACAAGCGGTATGGAGATTGCGTTCTTGACAGCGCGAATGGCATTCCAATCGGCCTTGCCCTCGTAAAACTGGCACCGTGTCCGGCCGTGAACCGTGACCATCCGTGCACCCGCCTGCTCCGCCCGGGCGGCAAGTTCCGGCGCGTTGATTGTGGCATCATCCCAGCCAAGCCGCATTTTCAGCGTCACTGGGACCTTTACGGCCCCAATTGTCGCCTCGATCAGCGTCAGCGCGTGATCGAGATCGCGCATCAGCGCCGAGCCTGACAGGCCACCAGTGACCTTCTTGGCGGGGCAACCCATGTTGATATCGATGATATGCGCGCCTTCGCCTTCGGAAATGCGCGCGGCTTCCGCCATCCAACGGGCTTCGCGTCCGGCAATTTGCACGACATGAGTGCCGAGCCCATTGCCTTTCAGGCGCAACAGATTTCCACGTTCACGCGTACAGAGTTCGGCGCTCGCAACCATTTCAGAGACGACCATGCCGGCACCTGCCTGCCAAGCCAATTGCCGGAATGGCAGGTCGGAAACGCCCGACATCGGCGCCAGAAATACCCGGTTGCGCAACAGCACACCGCCTACTTCCAATGGTTGGTCAAGTTCTATCACGCTCGGTCTGCCTGTTTCGTATGCAATTTTACAATAGCCTATCCTTTAGACAGGATCGTGCCTCTTCGCAAGGCAGAGAGCGTCGTTGATTGACCAGATTTCGACCTCCGGCTGTCTTAAACCTCTGGTCTTTCGGCTTGGCAAAGGGTAACGCAGTTCGATGCGACGGAGAGAATTGTGCCGGGTAAGACTAGTGACAAACAAATGCGGGTAGCCGCCGTCATTGTGGCGGCCGGACGTGGAGAACGCGCGGGCCAAAGCGTTGAGGGACCAAAGCAATATCGCAAGATCGGTGGGGAAGCCGTTCTGGCGCATACATTGCGCGCATTTCTTGATTGTCCGCTGATAGATCATGTCGTTGTCGTCATCCACAAGGAAGACGAGGCATTGTTTGTTCAAGCCGCCGAAGGCTGCTTATCCAGCGTTATTTCTGTAACGGGTGGACCTACTCGCCAGGAATCGACCCGCCTGGGACTTTTGGCGCTCAAGGAAATCGCGCCGGACCACGTGTTGATTCACGATGGGGTCCGCCCCTTTATTTCGGCTGACCTTCTGGAACGGGTTATTTTCAATCTTACGCCGCATATTGGCGTCCTGCCCGTGCTTGCTGTTTCGGATACTCTAAAAGCGGCGGGCCATGATGCGATGGTTAGCGCCACCGTCCCGCGCGCCGGGCTCTATGCTGCACAGACGCCCCAGGCATTTCCATTTGTGCCGATCCTTGCTGCGCATGATGCCGCGTTCGCCGCAGGCCGCTCCGATTTCACCGACGATTCAGCTATCGCAGAATGGCATGGCCTGCCGGTCCGGATCGTCGAAGGATCGGCCGACAACACGAAACTGACCTGGGCAAAGGATATCGATATGGCCGATGATCGTCTGTCACAGAAGCTTTCCGCCTACCCGGATGTGCGAACCGGAAACGGCTATGACGTGCATGCATTCGAACCGGGCAAGGGCGTGATGCTTGCCGGTGTCTTCATCGAACATGATTGCAAGCTGGCCGGACATTCCGATGCTGACGTCGCGCTGCATGCATTGACCGATGCCCTGCTGGCGACGCGCGGCGCTGGCGACATCGGCACACATTTTCCGCCATCCGACCCGCAATGGAAAGGTGCCGCGTCGCATATATTCGTTGAACATGCGGTGAAGATCGTCAAGGAAGCTGGCGGGCGGATCGCCAATGCCGATATCACGCTGATCTGCGAAGCGCCAAGAGTTGGGCCGCACCGCGAAGCGATGACGGCGGCGCTGTCGAAGATGCTGGGTATTTCCCCCGACCGCATTTCCATCAAGGCAACAACGAACGAAAAACTCGGCTTTATTGGACGCAAGGAAGGCATCGCGGCGATCGCAACGGCTTCCGTAATCTATCCGGGAGGCCTGCCGGAATGAGTGGTCTTATTGCAGAAACCAAGGCAATAGCTGTGCTTGAGGCTTGCCGGCACAAAGGTATTCTGCTCGCTACGGCGGAGTCCTGCACCGGAGGTTTGATTGCAGCTTCCCTGACAGATATTGGCGGCTCGTCCGACGTCGTTGATCGCGGTTTCGTCACCTATTCCAACGATGCCAAGCACGAAATGCTCGGTGTCCCGCCAGAATTGATCGCAGCACACGGCGCAGTATCGCAGGAGGTTGCGCTTGCCATGGCTGCAGGCGCCCTCACCCATTCGCGCGCCAGCGTCGCTGTCTCTGCCACCGGTATCGCAGGGCCCGGCGGTGGCACGGAAACAAAACCCGTCGGGCTCGTCTGGTTTGGGCTGGCGCTCAAGGGAAAGCCCCCAGTAGCGATATGCCATATCTTCGACGACCACGGCCGCGCTTCGATCCGCAATGCCGCGGTCAATGCGGCACTGGATATGATTCTGAAAGCGTTGTCAGATGATCAGGAACGTTGAATGCGAAGTGCCATGCCAATCGATTCAGGCGAGACAGGCTCGAAACCAAACTTCGCGTAAAGATATCTTGCAGGGCCGTCGGCAATCAGGCTGACATAAGCACCATCTGGCGCTTCCGCCTGTACAAAATCAACCAGACTCGCAACAACGATCTTTCCAAGTCCCTTGCCTTGATGGGCGGGATCAACGGCGATATCGACAATCTGGTAGAAACAGCCATCATCCCCGACAATTCGCCCCATCGCTACCGTTTCCGCGTGATAGATAATCGTTGCGGCGAAGATCGTGTTGGGTAGGCCTTTTTCCGCGGCATGCTGGCTTTTTGGGCTCAATCCGGAAACTTCACGCAAACGTCGATAGTCTTCGACGGAAGGTGTTCCGATGTGAAGCAGATAATCTGGATTCTCGTGTTTCATCGCCAGGTCGTCCTTCAGGCCGGTGATTTCTCGCCCTTGCCATAGATTGTGTCGGCGCGTTTTTCAAATGCCTCGGTGAACTTTCGAAAAGCGATATCAAACATCGAACCCATAAGAAATCCGAGGGTTCGGCTCTTGAACTCATAGTCGATGTAGAATTTCACCGTGGAATGATCCGGATTGACATCTGGTACAAATTGCCAGCGGTTATCGAGGTAGCGGAATGGTCCATCGATATACTTGGTCAAAATGACTTTTTCTTCCGGCTTCAGCAGCACCTGGCTGGTGAATGTCTCGCGGATCAGTTTGTAGCCCACGGTCATGTCGGCAACCAATAGGGTCTTTCCGTGGCTTTCCTTACGGGATCGGACCTTCAGGCTCTCACACATCGGCAGGAATTGCGGATAGCTTTCGACGTCTGCGACCAGATCGAACATCTGCTCGGCCCGGTGCACCACAGGACGGCTCGTTTCAAATTTCGGCATTGGTCAGGCGCGGCCAGCGTGCAGCGCCTCGCGTGCCGCCTTCAACTTAGCGAAATCCTCGCCGGCATGATGTGACGAACGCGTCAACGGGCTCGAAGCGACAACGAGGAAGCCCTTCGTCTTGGCAATCGTCGCGTAGGACTTAAACTCGTCGGGCGTCACATAATTGAGGACTGGATGGTGTTTGCGCGTCGGCTGCAAGTACTGGCCGATGGTCATGAAATCCACGTCTGCCGACCGCAAATCGTCCATCAGTTGCAGAACTTCGTTTCGCTCTTCGCCAAGCCCGACCATAATGCCCGACTTCGTAAAAATCGTCGGATCGATCTCCTTTACGCGCTGTAACAGGCGAATGGAATGGAAGTAGCGTGCACCCGGACGAACCTTCAGGTAGTTGGACGGAACGGTCTCAAGATTGTGATTGAAAACGTCGGGGCGAGCAGCCACAACAATTTCCAACGCGCCTTCCTTGCGCAGGAAGTCGGGCGTCAGGATCTCAATGGTTGTTCCGGGCGAAATCCGGCGGATCGCGTGGATAACATCGGCAAAATGCTGCGCGCCGCCATCGCCAAGATCGTCACGATCGACTGAGGTGATGACCACATGCGACAGGCCCATCTTCTTTACAGCCTTGCCAACGTTTTCGGGCTCGTTGGGATCAAGTGCTGTGGGCAGACCAGTAGCAACATTGCAGAATGCACAAGCGCGCGTGCAAATCTCGCCCATAATCATGAATGTCGCGTGCTTCTTGTCCCAGCACTCGCCAATATTGGGGCAGCCGGCCTCTTCACAGACGGTAACGAGATTGTGAGACCGCACGATTTCGCGTGTCTCCGAATACCCTTTTGACACGGGCGCCTTGACGCGAATCCAGTCCGGCTTTTTCAGAATCTCCGAATCGGGTCGGTGTGCTTTCTCCGGATGACGGAGGCGGCGCTTTTGATCGATCGTGTCGAGTACCGTTACCATAACTAAACTATCCTAGCTTGCAGCTCTGGACTTGCCAAAGATCCAAAGAATGAGGATTGCGCCCGCCGTCGCAACAATCAGATTTCCAAGAAATCCGTAGAAATTAAAATTCAGCAGATCAGCTAGCGTACCACCGACAAAAGAGCCAGCAATGCCGACGATAATGTTGGTGAGGAGGCCATGGTCACGCTTCATTGCTTTCTCTGCGATATAGCCGGCAATAAAGCCAACGAGCAGCATTCCAAAGAAACCGACGCCTGGCATACCCATGATGCCGACTGACTGATCCATCATTTTCTCCCCTCGCTAGCGCCCTGATGCAATCGCTATGGCGCGCAGCACCAGAGCCCATATAGCACCGAAAAGAAAACCACCCAACCCGCAGGCAACAGTCACAATCCAGACACCGGTCCAACCAACGATCGCAATTCCATTGACGGATATGGTGTTACCCGAAAGCAGACTCAAGGCGGAAGGCACGAACCCGACCAAGAGGCCGACGATTGTCGACCATTTGAGGATTAGCCAGGAAAGGCTGATCCAGGGTCTGCTATCCTTGATGGTGAACAATGAGTCTGCGTTCCTTTCGGGATCAGGCGTTCAGCACGCGGCCATAAGCATCCAGCACACTTTCCTTCATCATTTCCGACAAGGTGGGGTGCGGGAAGACCGTATGCATGAGTTCTTCTTCAGTGGTTTCGAGGTTCATGGCCACGACAAACCCCTGAATAAGTTCGGTGACTTCGGCTCCAACCATATGCGCACCGATCAGCTGGCCAGTCTTCTTGTCGAAGATTGTCTTGACAAGACCCTGATCTTCACCGAGCGCGATCGCCTTGCCATTCGCTGCGAACTGGAAACGACCGACGCGGATTTCACGGCCATTTTCCTTAGCCTTTGCTTCTGTAAGTCCGACCGAAGCAACCTGCGGATGGCAATAGGTGCAGCCTGGGATCTTGTCCTTTTCCATCGGATGGACGCCCGGCAGGTTGGCGATCTTCTCGACGCAGATAACGCCTTCATGCTCGGCCTTGTGCGCCAGCATGGGTGGGCCAGCGACATCGCCGATCGCGTAGATACCCGGCACGTTGGTTTTTCCGTAACCATCGATGACGATGCATCCGCGATCAGTCTTTACCCCCAGCGCCTCAAGTCCGAGATTCTCGATGTTACCCTGAACGCCAACCGCGGAAATCAGCCGGTCGGCGGTGATCTTCTCGACCTTGCCGTCCTTGGTCTCGATATGGGCAGTAATCGAATTGGCGGCTTTCTCGACTTTTGTCACCTTGGCATCGGTGATGATCTTCATACCCTGCTTTTCAAATTGCTTGCGGGCGATCGCAGATATTTCAGCGTCTTCAACCGGCATGACGGTCGGCAGCAACTCGACAACCGTTACTTCGGCACCCATTGTGCGGTAGAACGAGGCAAATTCAATGCCGATCGCCCCCGATCCCATCACAACCAGGGATTTTGGCATTTCCGGCGGCACCATGGCCTCGAAATAAGTCCAGATGAGCTTGCCATCCGGCTCAATGCCGGGCAGAGCACGCGGTCGGGCACCGGTCGCAACGATAATATGCTTAGCCGAATAAGTACCCTCACCCAGCGCATTCTTGGGCAGTGGATTTTGCGGCTCCATGGGCTTCTTTGACGTCTTGGCGACAATGATCTCGCCTGGCTTGGACAGTTTGGCCTCACCCCAGATCACATCGACCTTGTTCTTCTTCATCAGGAAGCCAATGCCGGCATTGAGACGGGCGGACACGCCACGCGAACGTTGCACGACAGCTTTGACATCGGCAGAGATCTTGCCTTCGATGGTCAGCCCATAATCCTTCGCGTGCTGGCCATAATGGAGTATTTCCGCAGAGCGCAACAGCGCTTTCGTCGGAATGCAACCCCAATTGAGGCAAATGCCGCCAAGGTGTTCGCGCTCGACTATCGCTGTCTTGAACCCAAGTTGGGCGGAGCGAATGGCGGTAACGTAGCCACCAGGGCCCGAACCAATGATGATCACGTCGTAATTATTGGCCAAGACCTGGGTCCTCCTAATTAAAGATCAAGTATGTCTCGAACGATGGGTGCAATCGCTTTGCCGATTGCCCGTGTATTTTCTGCATCAAGATGTACGCCATCAATGGATGACGTTGTAGCGACGGCACCCGCGTCAAAAAACGCGCATCCCGCAAGCAAAGCTGCATTGTTATAGAAGCCGGCTAATAAGTGGGACTGTTCAATGCCGCCTTCAAAAATCAACTTGAATTCTTCGCCACCATCCCCGCCCAGAGGTGGTGGCGACATGATCAGTACTGCCGGTGCCTTGGCGCCGAACTGATAAGGCACCGTGCGAACGATTTCGATCAACCGTTGCATACCCCGCTTGGAACCAAAAGCATTGCCGCAGAGCACATGTTTCATGTCGTTGGTGCCAAGCATGATAATGACCAGGTCAAGCGGGAAATGCGTGCCAAGTGCCGTCGTCAGCGTCTTGGCCGCATTGCGTTCAAATCCTGACAAATGATCGTCATAGGCAGTCGCTCGACCATTCAGACCGTCGGCGATGACATGAACGCCGTCACCGAGCTCCGCTTGAAGCACCTGCGGCCAACGATCCCTGAATGCATGGCGACCCGATCCATCAGGGATATAACCCCAAGTCAGCGAGTCGCCATAACAAAGGACGGTTTTCATGTCGCTTCTTAGACCAGCATGCCCATCGGGTTTTCGATATGCCGTTTGAAGGCCTGTGCGAGTTCTGCGCCCAGTGCACCATCAACCGCACGGTGATCTGTCGAAAGCGTCACTGACATGACGGTCGCAACCTTGATTTCACCTTTCTTGACGACTGCCCGCTCCTCGCCTGCACCGACCGCAAGGATCGTTGCATGTGGCGGGTTGATGATCGCAGCGAAGTCCTTGACGCCGAACATGCCGAGATTGGAGACCGCCGTGGTGCCGCCCTGATATTCCTCGGGCTTCAACTTGCGATCACGGGCGCGCTTGGCAAGGTCCTTCATTTCATTGGAAATGGTGGAAAGTGTCTTCTGCTCGGCTTTGCGGATGATCGGCGTGATAAGTCCACCTGGAATCGACACGGCTACACCCACATCGGAATGTTTGTGCTTGACCATATTGGCATCTGTCCAGGAAACGTTCGCTTCCGGAACATCGCGTAACGCCAGCGCCATGGCTTTGATGATCATATCGTTGACGGAAAGCTTATAGGCTGGAACGTCGCCCTTCTCGGTCTTGCGCATCGGTGAGGCGGCGTTGATCTGTGCCCTCAATTCCAGCAATGCATCAAGCTCGCAATCAAGCGTCAGATAGAAATGCGGAACAGTCGATTTGGCCTCGAGCAAGCGCTTTGCGATAGTCTTGCGCATGCCATCGTGCGGCACGAGTTCGTACGAGCCGTCCTCGAACAGCTTCAGCACGGCGTCATCGGACATGGGTTTTGGTGCCGAAGGTGTGGCCGCTGGAGCAGAGGCGGCTGCAGCCGGTGCTGCTTTAGCGCCACCGCCGGCAATCGCGGCTTCAACGTCCTTCTTGATGACGCGGCCATGCGGCCCAGAACCTGCAACAGCGGCAAGATCAATTCCAGCATCCTTGGCGATACGACGCGCCAAAGGTGAAGAGAACGGGCGATCGCCCGCCTTGGCGGGTGCAGAAGATGCTACCGGTGCCGGAGTTGTTTCTGACTTTGGCGTTTCAGGCTTTGGTGCAGCGGGAGCGGCATCGGCCTTCGCTTCTTCCTTTGGTGCTGCGGCTTTGGCCGGAGCCGCATCGGCGCCGCCCTTGGCAGCGGCTGCCGCATCTTCGCCCTCGCCCGCCAGAATAGCGATCAGTGCGTTGACCTTGACACCTTCGGTACCCGCGGGGACCACGATTTTGGCAACGGTACCTTCATCGACCGCTTCGACCTCCATCGTTGCCTTGTCGGTTTCGATCTCGGCGATGACATCGCCGGGCCCAACCTTATCGCCTTCCTTGACGAGCCATTTGGCAAGATTGCCTTCTTCCATCGTGGGAGAAAGCGCCGGCATGGTGATATTAATCGGCATATCGGTTTCCTCCCTTACGCTGTGTAGGTCACAGCTTTGACAGCGTCTACAATTTCCTTGACGTTTGGCAGAGCGAGCTTTTCGAGATTCGCTGCGTAAGGCATCGGCACGTCCTTGCCCGCAACTGTCAGGACAGGCGCATCGAGATAGTCGAAGGCTTGTTGCATGACGCGTGTGGCGATTTCCGTACCGACTGACGATTGTGGATAACCTTCCTCGATCGTGACGCAGCGGCCGGTCTTCTTCACCGATTCAATCACGGTTGGAATATCCATCGGGCGGATCGTGCGCAAATCGATGATTTCCGCATCGATGCCGAGCTTGGCGAGTTCCTCGGCGGCTTTAACCGTGTAATTCATGCCAATGCCGAATGATACGAGCGTGACGTCTGTGCCGGTCTTGTGAATGCGGGCTTTGCCGATAGGCAGCACGAAATCGTCAAGCTTCGGCACATCGAATGAATGGCCGTAGAGGATTTCGTTTTCGAGGAAGATAACCGGGTTCGGATCCCGGATGGCTGCCTTGAGCAGGCCTTTCGCATCCGCAGCCGTATAGGGCATGACGACCTTCAGGCCAGGAATGTGGCTGTACCAGGCGGCGTAACATTGGGAATGCTGCGCTGCGACACGCGATGCCGCACCGCTAGGTCCGCGGAAAACCATCGGAGCCCCCATCTGACCACCGGACATGTAGAGTGTCTTGGCGGCAGAGTTGAGAATTTGGTCGATTGCCTGCATGGCGAAGTTGAAAGTCATGAACTCGACGATGGGCCGCAACCCCGTCATCGCCGCACCAACACCAACGCCGGCAAAACCGTGTTCGGTAATCGGCGTGTCAACGACCCGCCGCGAGCCGAATTCATCAAGCAAACCTTGCGTGATCTTGTAGGCGCCCTGGTATTCGGCGACTTCTTCACCCATGATGAAGACATCAGGATCGCGGCGCATTTCTTCCGCCATGGCGTCGCGCAGGGCTTCACGGACCGTGGTCGAAACCATTTCAGTGCCGGCCGGAATATCGGGATCCGCAGCGACTTCGGTCTTCGGCGCGGCAGGAACGGAACCAGCAGACTTCTCAGGCGCAGCTTCCTGCTTCGGCGTTTCTTCGACCTTGGCAGGCGCTTCGGCAGCTTTCGGCGCGCTAACAGCATCGGCGCTTTCGCCTTCGCCAAGCAGAACGGCAATGATGGTGTTTACCTTTACCCCGTCCGTGCCTTCGGCAACAAGAATTTTGCCGATTGTGCCTTCATCGACAGCTTCGACTTCCATTGTTGCCTTGTCGGTTTCGATTTCCGCGAGAATGTCACCCGAAGTGACCTTATCGCCCTCCTTTTTCAGCCATTTCGACAGTTTGCCCTCTTCCATAGTCGGCGAGAGCGCTGGCATCAGAATATCTACAGGCATTTGGTACGCCTCCCTTAGAGCAGAATGTCGGTGTAAAGCTCGGATGCATCCGGCTCCGGATCGGACTGGGCAAAATCAGCAGCATCAGCCACGATATCGCGAACGTCCTTATCGATCTTCTTCAGGTCGTCCTCAGTGGACCAACCCTTCTCGATCAACCGGTTCTTCACCTGCTCAATGGGATCATGATCGGAGCGCATCTTCTGCACTTCGTCCTTCGAACGGTACTTGGCCGGATCCGACATGGAATGGCCGCGATACCGGTATGTCTGCATTTCGAGGATCATCGGCCCCTTGCCTGAGCGTGCCCAAGCTGCAGCTTCGTCGCCGGCTGCGTTGACAGCGCGCACATCCATGCCGTCGACCTGGATGCCGGGAATGTTGAACGAAATCCCGCGCTTGGAAAAATCGGTCTCGGCAGATGCACGGGATACCGAGGTACCCATAGCATAGCGGTTGTTCTCGATAATGTAGATGACTGGCAGCTTCCACAGGGAAGCCATATTGAAGCTTTCGTAGACCTGGCCCTGGTTGGCAGCACCGTCGCCGAAATAGGCCAGCGACACATTACCATTGTCACGGTAGCGGTTGGCGAAAGCGAGGCCAGTTCCGAGCGATACCTGCGCACCGACAATGCCATGACCGCCGTAGAAATGCTTCTCCTTGGAGAACATGTGCATCGAGCCGCCCTTGCCCTTGGAAAGGCCGCCCCGGCGACCGGTCAGTTCGGCCATGACGCCGCGCGGGCTCATACCGCAGGCCAGCATGTGACCGTGATCACGGTAGCCGGTGATAACCTGGTCACCTTCCTTCAACGACATCTGCATGCCGGTGACGACGGCTTCCTGACCGATGTAGAGATGGCAGAAACCACCGATGAAGCCCATACCATAGAGCTGACCGGCCTTTTCTTCAAAACGGCGTATCAGCAACATCTGCCGGTATGCTTCGAGCTCTTGCTCTTTCGTGAACTGGATTGGTTTTGGTGCTTTAGCAGCAGAGGTCTGCGCAGATCGCGCAGGGCTTTTTTTTGCCCTCGTGGCCATATCTCACTCCCTGTGACTTGGTCGCACGAGAATAGCAGCAGGGACGGAACTTACAATATGCAGAATCGAATAAGTGCTATGCAAATAAGGTGTTCAAAATACAAAGGAAAAACGCCATTAACCCGAATTCAGTTAATAGCAAGATCACCGGAGCCACGCATTATCGTGACTTCGTCCGGACGGGAAACATTCAATGCTTTACGAGCCTGTTCGTCCAGCATGTCCTTCTCAATTGTGCCATCATGCATAAGTTGCACCTGCCGTTCAAGCTCCGTGCGTGATGCCGTGACAGCATCGAGTTGAGCCTGAAGCAATTTGGTCTGCTCCTGCAGTTTGATGGTTGAATAGAGGCCATACTCGCCGTGATAGGCGTGGAAACCAAAATATGCGAAGAACAGGGTTGCCATCAGCGGAACGATCAACCGCCCACGTTTGGTTTTTCGTCTCTGTTTTGTCCACATGGCAGATGACCCGGAAGCTTCGTGAATCAGGTCACGATGGCCTGATTTGTTACCCGTCAATAAGACTATGTTTTGCTTAACAGGGGATTACCGCCGCCCCACACAAAACAAAATGGCGGGCACAGGGGCCCGCCATTCATCTTTGAGAAGCGCTCTGGATCAAGCGTTACGGAAAATTCCGCGTCCGGCATAGCGAGCCTGAGGTCCAAGCTCTTCCTCAATGCGGATGAGCTGGTTGTACTTCGCGACCCGGTCAGAACGAGCCAGCGAGCCGGTCTTGATCTGACCGCAATTGGTGGCAACAGCAAGATCAGCAATCGTTGAATCTTCTGTTTCGCCCGAACGATGCGACATCACGGCGGTGTATGCGGCGCGATGCGCGGTATCCACGGCGTCAAACGTTTCAGAGAGAGTCCCGATCTGATTGACCTTGACCAGAATCGAATTGGCGACCCCCATCTTGATACCATCACGCAAACGGGCCGAGTTGGTGACGAACAGATCGTCACCTACGAGCTGGCATTTATTTCCGACGAGTTCAGTCAGATATTTCCAGCCATCCCAGTCATCTTCGGCCATGCCGTCTTCGATCGTAATGATTGGATAGTCACCGACCAGCTTGGCAAGGTATTTTGCCTGCGTCTTCGGATCACGCGACTTTTTCTCGCCCTCGTAGACGTAGTTGCCGTCCTTGAAAAATTCAGTCGAGGCGCAATCAAGGCCGATGGCGATTTCTTCGCCGGGCTTGAAGCCCGCCTTTTCGATCGACTCGACAATAAAATCCAATGCAGCCTGGGCGGTCTTTAGGTTGGGCGCAAATCCACCCTCGTCGCCGACATTGGTGTTGTGACCGGCATCCTTCAGACGTTTCTTCAGCGTATGGAAAACTTCGGAACCATAACGAACCGCTTCGGCGATTGACGATGCGCCAACCGGCAGAATCATGAACTCCTGGAAATCGATCGGATTGTCGGCATGCGCACCGCCGTTGATAATGTTCATCATCGGCACGGGCAGCACGTGGGCGCTTGGGCCACCAAGGTAGCGATAAAGCGGCAAGCCAGAAGCCTCAGCGGCCGCCTTTGCAACGGCGAGAGAGACGCCGAGGATGGCATTGGCGCCAAGTCGGCTCTTGTTGGGTGTGCCATCAAGGTCGATCATCGTCTGGTCGATGTGGATCTGATTTTCGGCTTCCATGCCGCCAATGGCATCGAACAATTCGCCGTTGACCGCATCGACAGCCTTCTGGACGCCCTTTCCGAGATAACGCGGCCCACCATCACGAAGTTCGACTGCTTCATGCGCACCCGTGGATGCGCCCGAGGGAACCGCTGCACGGCCCTGGGAGCCATCTTCGAGAATGACATCGACCTCAACAGTCGGATTCCCACGACTATCCAGAATTTCACGGCCAATAATATCGACAATCGCAGTCATGGGGCATTTCCCTTTCAATTAGCATTGTGCAGCTAGCATCGCGTAGCGTTGGGCTGGCCACTGAATAGCGAATGAAGATGACAAGGAAAATCCCCACAAAGACGAATTATGGATCAAAACAGAAAAAAGGCCGTCAGAGACGGCCTTGCTGCAATCAGTAGTGAGTTTGGGCCGGCGTATCGACCTTGTAATACGAAAATGACATGTCGCGAACCTGACGGCCGTCATTCTCCGTCAATTCGGTGATACCGTGCGCGGGTGCCTGTTCCAGCTGGTCGCGTGTAAACGGTACAACGTAACCGCCGGTGCTTTCATCGTAATCGAGCAGTTTCCATGGAATAGCGTGATATTTCTCGCCGATGCCTAGGAAGCCGCCGAAGCCGACAACTGCAAACATGATGTTGTCCGCGGTCTTGTCCAGCATCACATCCTCGATCTCACCTATCTTATCTCCGGCGTTATTGTAGACACTGGTACCAATGACGCGGGAAGCCCGGATGGCTGTCGTATGTCCTGAATTGGTTGGCATATTGCTCACTCCTTTTCTGGTTTAGAGACAAGGGTAATGAGCAAGGCAGCGTCAGAGTTGCATAAAAACTTAATTTTATGTGGAAGAACGATTGTACCGGATTTTCACACGGCTTTGGCGATCCGGTCGAATTCCAGGAGCTTTTCCAGTAGACGTGGCATCTGGTCGAGCGGGACCATATTGGGACCGTCAGATGGTGCATTGTCCGGATCTTGATGGGTTTCGATGAAGAGGCCGGCAACGCCGACGGCCACTGCCGCGCGGGACAGGGTTTCCACGAACTCGCGTTGGCCGCCCGTTGAGCCGCCCTGCCCGCCGGGCTGCTGGACCGAATGGGTTGCGTCAAAGATGACCGGTGCACCAATGCTCGCCATGATGGGCAAAGATCGCATATCGGAGACGAGCGTATTGTAGCCGAAGGATGCGCCGCGTTCGGTCACCATGACATTCGGATTGCCACTTTCCGTAACTTTCGCCACTACGTTTTTCATGTCCCATGGAGCGAGAAACTGCCCCTTCTTGATATTGACGATCTTGCCAGTCTTGGCAGCGGCGATCAGCAAGTCAGTCTGGCGGCAAAGGAAAGCAGGGATTTGCAGCACATCGACCACTTCACCAAGAATGGCGCATTGTTCTTCTGTGTGTACGTCAGTCAGGGTCGGCAGGCCGAGTTCCTTGCGGATATCAGCGAAGACGGGCAAAGAGTTTTCCAACCCGAAACCGCGCTTCCCCGTCAATGAAGTGCGATTGGCCTTGTCAAAACTGGACTTGTAAACGAGACCGATACCGAGTTTGCCGGTCAGTTCCTTCAGCGCACCCGCCATATCAAACGCGTGCTGACGACTTTCCATTTGGCATGGACCGGCAATCAGCGACAATCGTCCGGTGTTGGAGAATGCAACATTGCCGGCGGAAACGGTGGAATTCAGGGACATTACAGGGCCTCAAATGCGATGGCGGCGCCCTGCCCCGGTGCCTTGTGCACAATCAGACGGGAGCCACGCTTTTCGAAGGGAATATTGTTCTTGGCCAGCAAGGATTCGACGCTAGCGAGATCACGAACTGCAAGCACCAAGGCCTGCAAGCGCAAACCGCGCTCATTTTCTGAACTTTCGATGTTGAAAAATGAGCGCAAGCCCTGCGGCGTCAGCACCGTGACATTGGCATTGGCGGCGCGCAAGTCCATACCAAAGGAATGGGCGTTGACATCGCGCTGGTTGATGACTTCCTGCAGCAGATATTGGAAATCCGTTGGATTGACTTCGGAAAGGACTATCTCGCGCAGAGCAACGGCACCATTCTCGTGTGCGTGAAATGCTGTGCGGTCGACTTTCGGCGTATTGACCCGCTGACAGGTAAAGAAAAACGCATCAGGTGCACGCAGATCGGCAGCGAAAGCCAAACGAAAACCCGCAATATCTTCCTTGCCGTCGGGAGTTCTGAAAGCCCGGGAGAAATTCAATACCTGGCCGGCAGATATGCCAGCTTGCACGAAAGCATTATGGTTCGCCTCGGCGTCCTTCGTACCCATCACAAGGGCCGAAAAACCTTCATTGCCATTGCGGAACCGAAAGGCCTGATCCCGCGCAACAAAGACATTGCCGTTTCTCGCCTCGACCTCGCAGGTTTCCCGCTGGCCCACCGCCAACAATTCCAGAAAACTGTCGTCACCGAAGTAGACGCAAATGTTCTCCGTACCGAAGGGATGTTTCCCAACCGGAGCAACGAGAAAACCGAGCTGTTCCAGTCGTGCTCTTGCGACATCTAGGTCTGCTGTCGGCAGGACCAGATGATCGACGGGATGCGCTGTACGGGGTGAAGAAGCGTTCATGGTCAAAGGGTGTGCCTCAATGCGCCGTGCAATTCAAGTCACACCCGTTGATCAAACCAGTCTGCTTTGCGCCATTGCTGCGTTGATGAACGAAGCAAATAGCGGATGTGGCTCGAACGGCCGGGATTTCAGCTCGGGGTGATACTGAACGCCGATGAACCAAGGATGGTCGGGGTACTCGATGGTTTCCGGCAAAACGCCATCCGGCGACATGCCAGAAAACACGAGACCGCAGTCTTCCAGACGATCCTTGTAGTCAATGTTGACTTCGTAGCGATGGCGGTGGCGTTCCGAGATATCGGTCGTTCCGTAAATATCAGCGATACGCGTCCCGGATTTGAGAAGAGCCTCATAAGCGCCAAGACGCATGGTTCCACCAAGGTCGCCCGATTGTGCGCGCTTCTCCAGCATGTTTCCCTTGAGCCATTCCGTCATCAAACCGACAACGGGTTCGCTCGTCGGACCGAACTCGCTCGAGGATGCCTTGTCAACGCCGGCAAGTGATCGCGCTGCTTCAAGCACGGCCATTTGCATGCCAAAGCAGATGCCGAAATACGGAACCTTCTTCTCTCGTGCGAATTTGGCAGCCAGAATCTTCCCCTCCGAACCGCGCTCGCCAAAGCCGCCCGGCACGAGAATTCCGTGCACCTTCTGCAGATAAGGCGCAGGATCCTCCTGTTCGAAGATTTCCGATTCGATCCAGTCAAGGTTGACTTTCACCTTGTTGGCCATGCCGCCATGGTGAAGGGCTTCTATCAGCGATTTGTAGGCGTCCTTGAGACCGGTATATTTGCCGACGATCGCAATCGTGACCTCACCTTCCGGATTGTGGATGCGTTGGCTGACCTCGTCCCAGCGCTCCATGCGTGGCTTGGGCGCGGGATCGATGCCGAACGCGGCAAGCACTTCCGAATCGAGGCCCTCCTTGTGGTAGGCCATGGGCACGTCATAGATTGTGTCGACGTCGAGCGCCTGAATGACCGCCGACGCGCGCACATTGCAGAAAAGCGAAAGCTTGCGCCGCTCGGATTCCGGAATCTCGCGATCGGCACGTATGAGCAGTATATCGGGCGCAATGCCGATCGAGCGGAGTTCCTTGACGGAATGCTGCGTTGGCTTGGTCTTGAGCTCGCCAGCCGCCGGGATGTAAGGCATCAGCGTCAAGTGAATATAAACGGCGCTGCCGCGCGGCAAATCATTGCCGAGCTGGCGAATTGCCTCGAGAAACGGCATGGCTTCAATATCGCCGACCGTGCCACCGATTTCACAAAGAACGAAATCATACTCCTCATTACCTTCGACAATGAAGTTCTTGATCTCGTCCGTGACGTGCGGAATCACCTGAACAGTCGCGCCGAGATAATCTCCCCTGCGTTCCTTTTCGATGATATTCCGGTAGATACGTCCGGTCGTAATATTGTCCTGCTTGTTGGCAGGACGTCCTGTAAAGCGCTCATAGTGACCAAGATCAAGGTCAGTTTCAGCGCCATCGTCGGTCACAAAGACCTCGCCGTGCTGATACGGCGACATCGTGCCAGGATCGACGTTGAGATAAGGGTCGAGCTTGCGAATCCGCACGCGGTATCCACGAGCCTGCAGGAGTGCCGCCAAAGCGGCTGCAGCGATGCCTTTTCCGAGGGAAGAAACCACGCCGCCAGTGATGAAAACATATCGGGCCATGGGCTTATCTCGTTAGTCCTTTGCGAGTGATTTGGCCACAAAAAAATCGGCGTCAGCGCCGTTTTTCCCGTCCCAAATATTTTCAATTCAAACAAAACGGCCAGACGCGAGGTCTGGCCGTTCGGATCAGTTCAACGATAAATCTTACAGAACAACCACTTCCGTGCCGACGCTGACACGATTATACAGATCGATCACATGATCATTGACCATGCGGAAACAGCCGTTCGATGCAGAACTTCCGATGGTCCATGGCTGGATCGTGCCGTGAATGCGCACATACGTATCCTTGTTTCCTTGCGACAGGTAGAGGGCGCGCGCACCGAGAGGATTACCCGGACCACCGTCCATGCCGTTTTCGTATTTGGCGTAGTGTGCAGGCTCGCGTTCGATCATTTCCTTGGTCGGGATCCAGCGCGGCCATTCGCGTTTGGTCTGGATTTTCGCAGTTCCCTTGAATTCCAGCCCTTCCTTGCCGACTGCAATGCCGTAGCGGCGTGCACTGAAAGGCGATTCAACGAGATAGAGGAACTTGGCTTTCGGGTCGATAACGATCGTCCCCGGCTTGTAACCAGAGAATGCCACGTCCTGAGGCATATATTTCGGATCTATCCCGTACTTCGTTTTGGCTTTGCCCGGCTTCGCCGGCTTGCGTACCTCTGCCACTTCAATAGGCTTGACTTCAGCATCCGGTTTTGCAGCAGCCGGCTCGGACGCGTTCCCGCCAAATGGGTTCATGATTTTTTTGAGGATCGGTTCTGCCGATGCCGGGCCGGATAGCGCCAGGACTGACATTCCTACAAGCAGAGAGCGACGTGACAGCATAGTTTAAATTTCCCGCATAGAGTGCACAACGCCCTCACGGCGTTTGCCCGGCCCCCAAGGCCAACCTGATATCGCGTTATCTGAAGACCAAATTCTTCTCAATGCAAATCGCTGTGAAGGACAAACCCCAATGATCCTTCGTTGTAAAAGGTTGCGGATACGCAACACATTCACCGCATGCTGTATAGTCGCAAACGGCTCTATTGTGAATTTGGAACCGGATTTGCTGGCGCAGGTGTGACCGGAGCCGTCGGCGCAGGTAGGGTTGATTCGGGCGCCGCAGGCGCGGCAGCGCCGGGTGCAACCGACCCAGAAGCCGGCGGAGCAGCAGGCGTATCAGACGGCGGGGTCGCACTATTCGAGGAGGGACCACCAAGCTGGTTCAGAATGCCGCCACTTGCTGGAGGCTGCTGACCTGCGGGCTGATTGCCCGTGGTTGTCGGAATCCGGTTTAGAATATCGGTCGGGCTCTCGCCATAGCGAGCCATAATGCCGAGGGCCAGAGAGGTAATAAAAAATCCCGTTGCAAGAATGGCAGTCGCACGCGTCAACACATTGGCGGCGCCGCGGGCCGTCATGAAGCCAGAGCCGCCGCCAATTCCGAGACCGCCACCTTCAGAGCGCTGCATAAGCACGACGCCAACGAGAGCAAGTACAATCAGAAGATGAATGACGATTACGACGGTTTGCATGGGATATTTTCTGCTTTCTAGGTGTCGGACGCGGCTCTTTACACCGGATTGGTCAATAAACCAAGCCCGTCAGACCACAGTTTTCTTGTCGCAATTGCGGTTCTCTGCCCGTTAAAGCGAATGGTACGCCTCACAGATGGCAAGGAAGTCCACTGCTTTCAAGCTGGCGCCTCCGACGAGCGCACCATCGACGTTCTCGATCCCCAGGAGTTCGATTGCATTGGCCGGCTTGACCGACCCGCCATAAAGGATCCGCATCTTCGCGCCGTCGGCGCCGAAACGGCCGGTGAGCGCCGCGCGGATTGAAGCATGCACTTCTCTTACGTCGTCTGAAGTAGGCGTCAATCCGGTTCCAATGGCCCAAACCGGTTCATAGGCAACTATGGTATTATTCGCATTCGCACCGTCGGGGATCGATCCAACAAGCTGTTCGGCAATAATATCGAGTGTGGAACCTGCCTTACGCTGTGCCTCTGTTTCACCAATACAGATGATCGCGACGAGGCCAGCGCCCCAGCCCGCCCTTGCCTTGGCACGGACCACGTCGTTCGTTTCGGCATGATCTGTCCGGCGCTCGGAATGACCAACTATCACATGCGAGGCGCCGGCATCTTTCAACATATCCCCAGAGATGTCGCCGGTATGGGCGCCGGACTTCTTGGTATGGCAATCCTGTCCGCCAATGCTCAGGGCCTCACCCTCAACGGATTGGGCCGCCCTGAAAACAAGGGTTGCGGGGACGCAAATGAGTGCATCGATTTTCTCACCGATGGCGGAATTGGGCCGGTTGACGATTATACGCAACTCATCGAGTGACTCTCCAGTGCCATTCATTTTCCAGTTACCGGCGACGAGCGGACGAACATCAGGGGTCATTGGGCGTTCCTTAGATATCGGTTTTGGTGACTTTCTCAGTCATTTGATTGCCTGACTAGCAAATTCACTTGATAAAGCAATCGACACAAGCGTTGCATGACGCTATTCCCCTATGCATTCAATTAAGCCTCTTGACTGATACGGTGACTTTTAATGCTCGACTCTCTCCGCAACGTTGCACAGACCTGGGTAGTCAAAGTGCTCATGGGCCTTCTCGTGATCAGCTTTGCCGGATGGGGTGTCTCCCATACCATACTTGGTGCCATTGGCGGTAATGCCGCCATACGCGCCGGCCATTCAGAAGTTTCCCCGGTAGATTATCGCTTGGCCTATGATCGCCAGCTTGCGGCTCTTTCGCAACGTTTCGGGCAGCGACTGACCCGTGAACAGGCGGATGCCATCGGGATTGGTCATCAGGTACAGGCGCAGCTGGTCGCAGGTGTCGTTCTGGACGAACAGGCCCGAACCATGTCGCTCGGACTTTCGAAGGACCGCCTGGCACAACTGGCGGCGGAAGATCCAGCCTTCCAAGGATCCGACGGCCGGTTCAATCCTGCGCAATTTGACGCTGTATTGCGCAACGCCGGTATGACCGCGCAAAGCTATCTCGACAATCGGGCGCAGGTGGCGCGCCGTCAGCAGATCGTTGAAGCTGTTGCTGAAGGTATCAAAGTGCCGGACATTCTCCTGAAAGCCGTTGCCTTGTACAAGGGCGAGTCGCGAACGGTGGATTATGTCGCGATGCCCAAGGACTTCGTAAAGGATGTTGCTGATCCCAGCGATACGGAACTGAAGACATATTTCGAAGCTAACAAGGAAGCCTACGGCGCTCCGCAATACCGCAAGGTCAGCTATGTCAAACTTGAACCCAAGGATATTGCCAACCCGGCGACTGTGACCCCGGAAGAAATCAAGGCGGAATACGACAAGAACATTGCACGCTATTCAACCCCCGAAACACGAACTGTCGAACAGTTGACTTTTGCAACCGATGATGCGGCAAAGGCCGCTCACGACAAGATCGTGGCGGGAACGAGCTTCGATGACATCGTCAAGGCTGAAGGCAAGACCATGGATGATGTTCGTCTGGGGACGTTTCCAAAGACCGGCCTGCCCGATCAATCTATCGCAGATGCCATTTTCGGTATTAATGCCAACGGCGTCAGCGATGTTCTGAAGGGCTCGTTTGGCCCCGTCATCGTTCGTGTGACCGCAATAGCGCCAGAGGTGGTGAAACCACTATCCGAGGTAGAAAACGACATTCGCGAAACCATCGCGCTGACGCAGGCGGCTTCGTCAATCGCCGATGTTCATGACGCTTATGAAAATGCCCGTGCCGATGGCGCCAGCATGGCGGAAGCCGCACAGAAGCAAAACCTCAAGATGGTAACGATCGACGCTGTTGATCAAGCCGGGCGCGCTCCCGATGAAAAGGAAATACCCAACCTTCCCTTCGACGAAAACCAGCTTGCCGCTGTTTTTCAGGCCGACGTTGGTTTCGACAACGAACCTTTCAACCTCGGAACGAACAGCTACCTTTGGTACGACGTCGACAGTGTAACGCCTGCACGCGAACGGCCGCTCGATGAGGTGAAGTCGCGTGTGATCGAAAACTGGAAGAAGGCTGAAATTGAAAAGCGTCTCAATGAAAAGGCCGAAGAGGTACGCAAGCGTGTTGCTGGCGGTACGTCGCTGGATGACATTGCAGCTGAGTTCAAGTTCACCAAGGATACGAAGCGCGGCATTACCCGGGAGAGCAAAGACGCCGATCTGGGTGAAGGCGGCGTTGCGTCGGTTTTCGACGGACCCGAAGGTGTCGTCGGTGTGACAGAATCAGCATCCGACGGTTCGAAACTGATTTTCAAGGTTGCCGAATCGATCGAACCGGCCAACGTCGGGCCGGAGTCACTGACAACCGCGGAACGGGAAGCTTTCTCATCCCGCCTCGCGGATGACCTGCTGGACCAGCTGGTGGCGCAACTGCAGACGGTTTACCCAGTGACGATCAATCAGACCGTCATTAACCAGGCACTTGCCCGTTAGGTCGAGAGACAGAGAATGGCTGAATTAAAGCGTTTCATCGGCATTGCGGCAGCGGGAAAAGCGCTTTCGCGCGAAGAAGCCGTCGAGGCTTTCGACATCATGATGTCGGGACAGGCGACGCCGGCTCAAATTGGCGCGTTATTGATGGCATTGCGCGTGCGCGGTGAAAATATCGACGAGATTGCCGGCGCGGTCTCCTCCATGCGCTCCAAGATGCTGAAGGTCACTGCACCTTCCAACGCCATCGATATTGTTGGAACCGGCGGGGATCAATCGGGCTCCTACAACGTCTCCACATGCGCTGCGTTTGTGGTGGCAGGCGCTGGCGTCCCTGTTGCAAAGCATGGCAACCGCGCCCTGTCCTCACGTTCGGGCGCTGCCGACACCCTTGCGGCACTCGGTATCAATATTGAAATCGGTCCTGAGCTGATTGCGGCCTGTATTGAACGGGCAGGCATCGGCTTCATGTTCGCACCGATGCATCACCCGGCGATGAAACATGTGGGCCCGGCACGCGTCGAACTCGGCACACGCACGATATTCAACTTGCTTGGCCCCCTCACCAATCCGGCAGGGGTGAAACGCCAGCTTGTCGGTGTTTTTGCCCCGGAATGGGTCGAACCAGTTGCGCATGTCCTGAAGAACCTCGGTTCCGAGGCCGTTTGGGTCGTTCATGGCGACGGACTGGATGAGATCACCACGGCCGGCACTACCAAGGTTGCAGCGCTGGAAAATGGTACGATTCGCACATTCGAGATTGATCCGGAGTCGTTTGGTCTCCGGCGGGTGGATCCACTCGACCTGAAGGGCGGTACAGCGGATGAGAACGCTGTTTCGCTGCTGTCGGTCCTTGATGGTGCGCATGGCGCCTATCGTGACATTACCCTGTTCAATGCTGGCGCCGGACTTCTCATTGCCGGTGCCGCATCCGATCTTAAAACGGGGATCGATATGGCTGCCCATTCGATCGACAGCGGTGCGGCCAGAAATGTGCTAAAGAAACTCGTCCACGTGTCGAATAGCGGGGCTGGCTGAGAATGGTTGATATCCTTCGCAAGATTGAAGCCTACAAGCGCGACGAGATCGCGGCTGCCAAGGCACGCATATCCGTGGACGAGTTGAAGGCGCAAGCGAGAGATCAGGAGTCTCCGCGTGGTTTTTTGAACGCCTTGCAGAAGAAGCGCGCTCAGGGACAATTTGCGCTTATTGCGGAGATCAAAAAGGCGAGCCCGTCGAAAGGCTTGATCCGTCCCGACTTCGACCCGCCCGCCCTGGCGAAAGCCTATGAGCTCGGCGGAGCCGCCTGCCTTTCAGTCCTGACCGATGCCCCATCATTTCAAGGCGCGCCCGAATTCCTGAAGGCCGCACGCGCGGCGACCAGTCTCCCTGCCCTCCGCAAGGATTTCCTGTTTGACACCTATCAGGTTTATGAGGCACGCAGCTGGGGCGCTGATTGTATTCTCATCATCATGGCAAGCGTAACAGACGATGTCGCCGCGTCGCTCCAGGATACGGCAATGTCGCTCGGCATGGACGTGCTTGTTGAAGTGCATGACGAGGCGGAACTGCACCGCGCGTTAAGGCTTTCATCGCCGCTGCTGGGCATTAACAATCGCAATCTGCGCACTTTTGAAGTCGATCTGGCGGTATCGGAACGGCTTGCACAAATAGTGCCGCAGAGCAAGTTTCTGGTCAGCGAAAGCGGCGTCTTCACGCATGCGGATTGCCAGCGCCTCACCAAGTCCAACATTGGGACCTTTCTTGTTGGGGAAAGCTTGATGCGGCAGGATGATGTGGCTGCTGCAACAAAGGCGCTCCTGTCAGGTATAGCAGAAAAAGAGACAAGCGCGGCATGACCGGGAGGCTTACCCATCTCGACGAAACGGGCGCCGCCCACATGGTGGATGTTGGCGGCAAAGCTGAAACGGAACGGGTAGCAGTCGCCGCAGGCTCCGTCAAAATGCAATCGCAAACGCTCGAGCTCATTAAATCGGGCAATTCCGCCAAGGGCGACGTCATAGGAACAGCGCGGATTGCCGGCATCATGGCGGCAAAAAGGACTCATGAACTGATACCCCTCTGCCACCCGCTGCTGTTGAGCAAAATCGCGGTCGATATTGAAGCCGACGAAGGATTGCCGGGCTTGCACGTCGTTGCATCGGTGAGTTTAACCGGCAAGACCGGTGTCGAGATGGAGGCGCTGACAGCCGTTTCTGTCGCATGCCTGACGATCTACGACATGGCAAAAGCTGCCGATAAGGGCATGATTATTCAGAACATTCGGCTTTTACGAAAGACAGGCGGCAAATCAGGCAATTGGTCAGCCGACGCGACTGGCGGGAAATGATATGTCTGGACTCCTTCCCGTCGATGAAGCCCTGAGGCGAATTCTCGCTGGTGCTTCAAAGCTCGAAACCGAGGCCGCTTTCCTGGGTGAAGCCGGTGGCCGCGTTCTCGCCGCGGACTTGCACGCCAAGCGACAGCAACCGCCCTTTGCTGCTTCAGCCATGGATGGTTATGCGCTACGGGCCGCTGATGTGGTAAATGTGCCTGCCACTTTGAAACTGATTGGCCAATCTGCAGCCGGGCATGCGTTTTCAGGTGTGGTAAGCGCCGGCGAGGCCGTCCGCATTTTCACAGGTGCACCGGTTCCAGAAGGCGCCGACAGTGTTGTAATTCAGGAGAATGCGGTTGCGCGAGATCAGACTGTCGAAATCGTAGAGACAATTGCCTTGGGCAGAAATATCCGCAAGGCTGGGTTGGATTTCAGTCAAGGTGATGCGCTGCTGCAGGCGGGGCGGGTTCTCGATCCGGCGGCTCTCTCTCTTGCCGCATCTGCAGATCATCCCACGGTTCAAGTCGTGCGCCGCCCTCGCCTGGCCATTCTTGCGACGGGCGATGAGCTGGTCAGCCCTGGAGAACCCTACCGGCCAGACCAGATCATTGCTTCGAACAGCTTTGGTCTGGCCGAAATCGTCCGTCAGGCAGGCGGCGTCGCAATCGACCTTGGAATAGCCGAGGACCGCATGGAGGCCTTGGACAAGGCGCTCGATCGGGCTATCGCTGCCAAGGCGGATATTCTTGTTACGCTTGGCGGCGCTTCGGTGGGTGATCACGACCTCGTCCAGCCCGCACTGGCTGCGCGGGGCATGGAACTTGATTTCTGGAAGATCGCCCTTCGTCCTGGCAAGCCATTGATGTTCGGACACTTGGACAGGATGAAGATCCTTGGTTTGCCCGGCAATCCGGTCTCCAGCCTGATCTGCGCCCATGTTTTTTTGACACCGCTGATCCATGCCCTAACCGGGCGATCCCATGAACCAAATCTCCGAGTCGCCAAACTTGGAAGCGACATGGCAATGAATGATCAGCGACAAGACTACGTTCGCGCTCGCGTTGTGATCGGCGCCGACGGTCAACTTACCGCGACGCCATTTGCTCTCCAGGATTCATCGATGCTGAAATTCCTTGCGGACGCCAACGGTCTGATTATCCGCCAGCCCCATGCTTCTGCGGTTAAAGCCGGAACGGATTGCACTGTGCTGATGCTGCGGTAGGCAGTTTACGCGCTGATAGTCGCCCCACTGCATTCCTATTTGCTCGAAATGCAGTCAGTTCATCCGATGTACACCACATATTAAGCCTTGTAGAACACAACTGGAACAGATAGTGTTTGTTCTGGTTTTGTTTTTTCGATTCCACCTTGAAGGATCGCCGATGCTCACGCGTAAACAACACGAACTTCTGCTCTTTATTCATGAGCGCCTGAAGGAGACCGGCATCCCGCCATCATTCGACGAGATGAAGGATGCATTGGATCTTGCATCCAAATCGGGTATCCATAGGTTGATAACCGCATTGGAAGAACGCGGATTCATTCGCCGGCTTGCAAACCGCGCAAGAGCGCTGGAAGTTCTTCGCCTGCCCGACTCAATTGCCCCAGGCCTCAACGCACAAAGGAAGTTTTCGCCGAGTGTCATTGAGGGCAGCCTCGGCCGCAACGCCCCTCCTCAGCGACCTCAGGCACGCGCGTCTGATGAGACAAACGCCTCCACCATCGTCAGTATACCGGTCATGGGCCGCATCGCTGCCGGTGTACCGATTTCAGCAATCCAGAACCAGACTCACATGATTGGCCTGCCGCCTGACATGATCGGCAACGGTGAACATTATGCCCTGGAGGTCAAAGGTGACTCGATGATCGAAGCTGGAATCTTCGACGGTGACACGGTTGTGATCAAGCGCAGCGATACGGCGAATCCGGGAGAGATCGTTGTCGCGCTGGTTGACGACGAGGAAGCAACGCTCAAACGCTTCCGGCGCAAGGGTGCCTCAATTGCCCTTGAGGCCGCGAATCCCGCTTATGAGACCCGCATTTTCGGACCCGATCGCGTTCGTGTGCAGGGAAAATTGGTTGGCCTGATCCGGCGCTACTAAGCAGGCGATCTGCTGTCTGCTCACTTCAGTCGGCATTTGCCTTTGTGGCGCGACCGGGAGAAGTGTATTCCGCGAGATTTCTCGCGGCGCGTGAGTATGTCCTGTAGAAGTTCCACGGGCGAGCCGGCGGCCCCACGGCGTAGGTAACATCTGCGGTCCGAATGCGCGGAATGTCTCCGGTATTTGCCTCTGCAACGTTCTGTTGAGTTAAGTCACCGCTTATATTGACTTTGGTGCCAATCTGTTTGCGTTGAGCGGTGTGCAAAGCGATTTCCGCCGTTCCACTCAATGCGAGATCTCGCTGAGTAATCACCAACACATTCTTATCGCTGCACGCTGCCTCCCCAGTTGCAAAGGCCAGGATGGCGATATCCCCTTCCGAACAAGCTGCCAACTTCTGTCCAGGATCGTCGGTATAGGCAATAACCATGCCGCCCTGCTCGCGTGCGATACAAAGCTTTCCTTTACATTCAAACTGTGTTTCTTCAGGTCGCGTGCCGGCATTGAACGGCTTGACGAGTCCGCTTGTCCCGTATCCCTGTTGCCAGTTATTGAGAGTAAATGCACTTCCGGACGGCCGATTAATCGCCAGTCTATTGTCCGGCGTTCGCAGCGCAACCAGTTTTCCTCCTTCTGCAATGATGATGTCGGGTTCCTGTGCACGCGCCATGAATATGGCAGCTGCTAGCAACACGGGCATGCCGCACAGACGCAGTCGCGTTGACAGGACAAATATCATCGCCAATCCGATGCTCACAAGAAGCAGAGTTGCCGGGGGCATCATGCCAAGATTGCCACTTGGAGAGTGTGAGGCAACAGCCTTGGCGATGGCGATCACAGCTTCGATACCATGCCCCATGACAGTGAACGGCAACCAATCGAGATCGAACGGCATGGCAAGCAAACCAAGCACGGCGAACGGCATCACGAACAATGAGATGACTGGAAGGGCAAGAGCGTTACCGATCAGCCCGAATGGCGCGGTATTGTTGAAATGATAGGCCGCGAAGATGGAACTGGCTGTGCCGGCGACGAGCGATGTCATGGCAATCGCACTGATATGGTTCACCGCTTTCATCACGATCGCCAACCACAGATAGTTATGAATTTTTTTTTGGCGTTGGTCTTTGCCGCGCCGTTTTGACCACCAGCCGTAGAAGCAGATTAAGGCGGCAGTTGCAGAATAAGACATCTGGAAACTTGGCCCGAGAATTTCATGCGGCGAGATCGCAATGGTTATGAGTGCCGCAATGGCCAGATTACGCATCGAGATCGCCGCCCGATCGACGGTTATGGCCAAAAGCATGACACCCAGCATGACAAAGCTGCGTTGGCAGCGATGTCGGATCCTGAAAGCAGCAAATAGAAAGCAGATCCGATCAATGCGATCACAGCGGCGAACTTTTTAACCGGATAACGTGCCGAGAATCCCGGAAACAGTGCCAAGACAGCGCGCAACGACCCGATGATCGTTGCCGCAACGAGCGCCATGTGAAAGCCGGAAATCGACAGGATGTGCGACAGCCCGCTCAATCGCATGGCGTTGTTGGTATCATCGCTGATACCATCACGTTGGCCAGTGATCAGCGATGCCGCGATGTCTCCCGGCTCACCTTTAATGTTGCGCAAAATTCGCTGGGTGAGCTGGTGCCTAATATTGGCAATCGTCATCAATAGGGCCGCAGTTGGTCCGGAATCCGCTGATACGCTTACCATTTCGGCCTTTCCGAGCAGAAATCCATTTGCGCCGATGCCGCGATAAAAGTTGTAAAATGCGAAATCATAATTGCCTGGGCGCATGGGCCCAGATTGCGGGCGCAGACGGACGAGACCGGCGAGACCGTCTCCTATCTTGAGGGCGCGCGGCAGCGCCCTGGCGGATATCACAATGCGATCGGGTCCGTAGTGCAGTTCTGGTCGCGTTGTTGACATCACATCCATGGTGAGACGCCACCCTCCCGTGGCATCCTTCGTCAATGCTGTGACCCGCCCCACAATACGCGTCGTGACTTCCGACCCAAGCATGCGCGTGTTGACCCGGACTGTTTCCAGCTTCGCAAACAGCATGCCGGCAACAACTGCGATTGCCAGAAGCAGGACGAGCCTGATCATGGGCCGCGCGGCCGCCCATGCGCGACAACCGATGATGACGGTCAGACCGGACAATATGGCGCTGAGTTCGGGTTCAGCAGGCAAGCTGAAATAGAAAATAGCACCGGTACCGGCGAAGACGGGTAAGAGCATGAACAGTGTGCCACGGCTGATTTCGTCGCTGAACGCCGTCGGCACCGCCAGTAGCGTGGCTCGAACCTGCGATCGTGCAGACCGTGCGCGTTCGTGTAGCGTGACGGCGGAGCGATCCTCATTGCTGATGCCACGTTCGTCGCTAACCGTTTGAGTCGCAATCTCTTTACCGGCTTTTCCAGGGAGGAAGAAGAGCCGTTCACTCGTCCTCGTTTTGGTAACAGGATCTTCCATTTGTCTCGCAGTTCTGCCAACACCCTTGCACACCAGCGTTGCTATGCTACATGAACGCCAGATCAATTCGATTGGACGTTCGACTAATGGCCGAACATCCCTGGAGTATCCATGTCATCCTCTGTCGTTACCCGTTTCGCCCCTTCCCCAACCGGTTTCCTGCATATTGGCGGAGCAAGGACCGCCTTGTTCAACTGGCTGTATGCAAAGCATACTGGTGGTAAAATGCTGCTTCGTATCGAGGACACGGATCGCGAACGCTCGTCGGAAGCCGCAGTCACGGCCATTCTTGATGGGTTGAAATGGCTGGGATTGGACTGGGACGGCGATGCCGTGTCGCAATATCAGCGCGCCCCGCGTCATCGCGAAGTGGCGGAGGAACTCGTTGCCAAGGGCAAGGCCTATTATTGCTATGCTTCTCAGGCTGAACTCGAGGAAATGCGCGAGAAGGCCCGCGCCGAGGGGCGTCCGCCTCGTTATGACGGCCGCTGGCGCGATCGCGACCCCAGGGAGGCCCCGGCGGGCGTCAAGCCGGTTATCCGTATCAAGGCACCGCAGGAGGGCGAAACCCTCGTACGTGATCAGGTTCAGGGCGATGTGCGGTTCCCCAACAAGGACCTCGACGATTTCATCATCCTGCGTTCCGATGGCAACCCGACCTATATGCATGCGGTCGTCGTCGATGATCACGATATGGGCGTCACCCACATCATCCGCGGTGATGACCATCTGACCAATGCGGCACGCCAGACGGTGATCTACAATGCCATGGATTGGGACGTCCCTGTCATGGGACATATACCCCTCATTCACGGCGCAGACGGCGCCAAGCTCTCGAAGCGCCATGGCGCGCTCGGTGTCGAAGCCTATCGTGCCATGGGTTACTTGCCGGCGGCGCTGCGCAATTACCTCGTCCGCCTCGGCTGGAGCCACGGTGACGATGAAATCATGTCAGATGAGCAGATGACCCAGTGGTTCGAAATCTCCGATATAAATCGCGGTGCCTCGCGTTTCGACTTCCAGAAACTCGAGGCAATCAATGGCCATTATATGCGTTTCTCCGACGATGCCGATCTGGTAAAAGCCATGATTGACATTCTTCCGGATATCGAAGGCGGCAACGATATTCTGGCCAGATTGAACGACCGGTCGAAGGCGCAGTTATTGACGGCTATGCCGGGCCTGAAGGAGCGGGCAAAGACACTTGTCGAGCTTGCAGACAGCGCCAAGTACCTATTTGCGCAGCGCCCGCTTTCACTCGATGAAAAAGCATCCGGTCTGCTCAATGAGGAGGGATTGGGTGTGCTTTCGGGTGTGATTCCTGTGCTATCTGCCGTCCACGAATGGACCGCCGAAGCACTTGATGCTGCGGTGCGGGTGCATGCCGAAAGTACTGGTCTGAAGCTTGGTAAGATCGCGCAACCATTGCGTGCCGCTCTAACCGGAAGAGCAACGTCTCCGGGTGTTTTTGACGTCCTGGCGGTGCTTGGAAGAGAAGAATCTTTGGGGCGCATCGAGGACCAGATAAAAGGTTAAAGGTATGCAGATTTGAGTGCATTTTTGCATTGCAACATCGTACCTTTCGAGTACGGTGTCGTGCCTGACAAGATCACGGTCAGAACCTCGCTTGAGGTAAATGCTTTTGCGCTGGTAAAGCGCAAGTCGAAGCAAGAAAGGAACGGCAATGTCTGAAAACAGCGTCAACATCGATCTGAATGGTCACCAGTTCTCGTTACCCATTAAAAAGGGGACCATCGGACCGGATGTCGTGGACATTGGGACACTCTACAAGAACACGGGCGCATTCACGTACGATCCGGGTTTCACATCCACGGCGTCCTGTGAGTCGCAGATCACCTATATCGATGGTGATGAAGGCATTTTGCTGCACCGCGGTTATCCAATCGAACAATTGGCCGAACATGGCGATTTTCTTGAAGCCTGCTATCTCTTGCTCTACGGCGATCTGCCGACAAAGAGCCAGAAGGCGGATTTTGACTTCCGCGTAACGCGCCACACCATGGTGCATGAGCAAATGTCGCGGTTTTTCACCGGTTTCCGCCGCGATGCGCATCCAATGGCGGTCATGGTTGGTTGTGTCGGCGCCCTTTCGGCTTTCTACCACGACTCAACGGACATTTCCGACCCGCATCAGCGCATGGTCGCTTCGATCCGAATGATCGCGAAAATTCCCACACTCGCAGCGATGGCCTATAAATACCACATCGGTCAGCCGTTCGTTTATCCGCGCAACAATCTCGATTTTGCAACGAACTTCCTGCACATGTGCTTTGCTGTTCCGTGTGAGGAATATGTTCCGAACCCTGTACTTGCGCGCGCAATGGACCGGATCTTCATTCTGCACGCGGATCACGAGCAGAACGCTTCCACGTCCACGGTTCGTCTTGCCGGTTCCTCTGGCGCTAATCCATTTGCTTGTATCGCTGCAGGCATCGCCTGCCTTTGGGGCCCTGCCCACGGCGGAGCAAATGAAGCGGCTCTCACCATGCTCGGCGAAATCGGCACCGTTGACCGCATTCCGGAATACATTGCCCGCGCCAAGGACAAGAACGATCCGTTCCGCCTGATGGGCTTCGGTCACCGCGTTTACAAGAACTACGACCCTCGCGCCAAGATCATGCAGCAGACCACCCGTGAAGTGCTTGCCGAACTCGGCATCAAGGATGATCCGCTGCTTGACGTTGCGATGGAACTTGAGCGCATTGCACTAACCGATGAATATTTCATCGAAAAGAAGCTGTACCCGAATGTCGATTTCTATTCGGGTATCACCCTCAAGGCACTCGGTTTCCCGACCACGATGTTCACCGTGCTGTTTGCCGTAGCCCGCACAGTTGGCTGGATTGCACAGTGGAAGGAAATGATCGAGGACCCGCATCAGAAGATCGGCCGTCCGCGTCAGCTTTATACAGGCGCGACGCAGCGCGATTATGTGAACGTCGAAGATCGCAAGTGATCGCCATCCCAAACCACAAAACAGGCGCCCACAGGGCGCCTTTTTTGTTGGTAGATCAACGCCGCTTCGATTGCACCAGCTCAAGCACTTTTTCTGCTGCGATTGCACCAGCCGGCCGCTCGGTCTGCATCACCTTGGCAATTTTATCGAAACTTTCAAGCTGTGCACTGCGTCGATGGCCTGGAACGAACAGTTGCTCGATCTGCCGGGCGAGCGACCCGGCGCGCACGAATATGTTGAAATATTCTGGAACGACCGGTTCATCAGCAATGATGTTGGGAAGCGCAGCACTCCAGATCGTAATGCGCGGTGCCAAGAAGGTCCGGGCCAGCCAGTCTGGCTTGTAGGATAGGACTGTGGGAATGCGGGCAAGAGCCAACTCCAGCGATACAGTTCCGGAGGCCGCGAGCGCAGCATCCGCTTCGGCAAAAGCATGCAGTCGTTCCGCTTCGCCGACAACAATACGAGGCTGCACTTTCCAGCCGGCGGTCAATTGTCTGACAAGCGGTTCAACCTTTGGCAATGTTGGCAAGGTGACATTGAACCGGTTACCACGGCTTGCAAGAAGATCGATCGTCTCGCCGAATGGCTCAGCAAGGCTAGTGATTTCCGATTGGCGTGACCCAGGCAAAACCACGAGGTTTTTGACTTCGCGATTGCCCAAGCTGGCATCGCGAGCGCGGTTTATCTTCGCTGCCTCGAGAAGTGGTGCGTGCGAAACAAGCCTGTGCCCGACATAGGTGGCGGATGGCCCGTCCAGATCTTTCAGCGCTTGCACTTCGAAGGGCAGTATCGCCAGCACATGGTCGATATAGGCGCGCATGGCCTTGGCACGTTCCGGCCTCCATGCCCATACGGAGGGGCTGATATAGTTGATGATCGGGATCGAAGGGTCGGCCACCCTCACCTTGCGGGCCACACGGTGCGTGAAATCCGGGCTATCGATTATCACCAGACAATCAGGCTTTGCCGCGACGATGGCACTGGAGAGCTCTGAAATACGGCGAATGAGGCGGGGCAGTTTGCGAACGACAGCGCTCAAACCGACGAGAGCGATTTCATGCTGGTCGAAAGGACTATCGAGCCCGAGCGCCGCAAGATGCTCGCCTCCCAGGCCCGTGAGAGTGACATCACCCGCATATTGCCGTCGAAGTGATTGAACCAGATCTGCGCCGAGCAGATCTCCTGACTCTTCGCCGGTGACAATCGCAAGCCGCAATGGCATTTCAGCAGCCATTTGATGCCTCGTGCTCAAACGTCTCGATAAACAGCCCCGCCTCGTTAGCTGCGGCAACGGTTTCTGCGTAGCCGAGGATCAACGTACGGTCAGATTCGATGGCAATACCTTTCAACCCCGCGGCAACGGCGTTCTCAACTGTGCTGACGCCTATGGCAGGCAAGTCGGCACGTACCTCCTGTTGTGGCTTGGCGCATTTCACAAGGACCCCGCCCTTGCGATTGATGCGTTTGGTCGACCGCAATTCCGCCACACGCTGCAGCATCGCGTCAGTGCCTTCAACGCCTTCCAGCGCCACAACGCGCCCACCCACTGCAATCGCCGCTTGACCAATGTCGAGGGAACCGATCATGACAGCGGCTTCTCGTGCGGCCCGCATATTTGCGACACTGTCCGGATCGGCGCGTTTGCGCGTTATGGTGCCAGGCGCGGGCGCAAGAATATCAGGAACAACCTCGTGTGCACCCAGCACCCGGAAACCATAGGATTCGATTGTTGAGATTACCGCGCGCAAGAGTCCGTCATCTCCAAGTCGAAAAGCGCGCAGGAAGCGGTAAAGCGCGACCAGATTGCCATTACCGGGCCTAAGTGCTGCACGGAATTCTGGCCGATGACGAATACCGCCGGCCAGCACAACATTCGAAATGCCTTCTGCCTTCAGTATTTTGACAAGACCGCCAAGCTCCACGATGGAAATCTCGGCATGTTCGCCCGCATAGAGCGCTGGCTCAGCTTCACCCTTGATCGCAACGATTAGCGGATTGCCACCCTTTTGCCGCAAGCTTTCGGCGACAGCCACGGGTAGTAGTCCATTGCCTGCGACAATTGCCGTGCGGCCCGCAATGGCAGGATGCGGATTCGTTACCTTGGCTGGCTTAGCTCTTGTCGTCACTGTCACTGATCTCGATGGCTGAATCGAGTGGCGGCGTGCAATATGCCCGCTTTGTATCAGTGGTAATAAACCCGATCAGATCCGCCACCGCCGCGGATTCTACGTACGAAATACGAACATCTTCCGCTCGAACCTTAATCGGCTTTGTGCGATCGAACAGCATGCGAACAGCGTGGCGGAGATTGTGGATTTCCGGCCGCGCCATGCCCGAACGTTTCATGCCTACGATGTTCAGGCCACCAAGATAGGCATGATTTCCGATGGCCATGCCATACGGAATGAGATCGTGCGCAAGGGCAGCAAGTCCACCGATAAAGGCATGATGGCCAACCCGCGTAAACTGGTGAATGGCTGCTCCACCGCCGATGATAACATTATTGCCGACGGTGACATGGCCGCCAATCATCACATTGTTAGAGAAGGTGACGTTATCTCCAATCACGCAATCATGAGCCACATGCGCATAAGCAAGGAACATGCAATTGTCACCAACCGTTGTTTCGCCCCGGCTGCCATCAGTGCCGCGATGCATGGTGACGCCCTCGCGGATCATGCAATTCTTGCCAATGACCAGGGTCGTATGACCACCCTTGTGCTTGGTGTTCTGTGGATCACCGCCGAGGACGGCATTCGGATAGACCTTCGAGCCGCTGCCAAGAGTGGTCGGGCCCATGATAACCACGTGGCTGATCAGAACAACATCGTCACCAATGACGGCTTCCGAACCCACATGGCAAAACGGGCCGATGCTGACTCCATTCCCGATTTTCGCGCCCTGTTCGACAATGGACGTTGGGTGAATGCTGGTAACGGACATCAGGCCCCAGTCTCATCTTCATCGGGAAAGCTAACCATTGCAGCGACTTCGGCTTCTGCGACTTTGACGCCATCAACTTCGGCAATACAGCCATATTTATGAATGTTGCCGCGTTGCTTCAGTTTCGTCACCCGCAGTTTGAGCTGATCGCCCGGCACGACAGGCTTTCTGAACTTGGCATTATCGATGGTCATGAAAAAAACTTTGCCCGGCTTGCCGCTGCCATTGTGGAAGAGAACGATCGCACCAGCTGTCTGCGCCATCGCCTCGATGATCAGCACGCCCGGCATGATCGGCAGTTCCGGGAAATGACCGGCGAAATGCGGCTCATTGATCGAAACATTCTTGATGCCTGTCGCTGAGACATCGCGATCAATATCCACGATACGGTCGATCAGAAGGAAAGGATAACGATGTGGCAGATTCGCCAGAATTTTCTGGATATCCGCGACGCCAAGGGTGTCGGCTTGCACATTGTCACTCATCTGTACTGCTCTCCTTCTTGGTTCGGGTCATCGCGCGCACGCTCGCGATCTCACGGAACCATTGCTTGAATGGCTGCGCAGGCGCACCCGCCCATCTTTCACCATCCGGAATATCGTTCATTACACCACTCGCCGCCGCGATTTCGACGCGTGATCCGATGTTGACATGATCCTTGATGCCGACACTTCCTCCAAGCATCGTCATATCACCCAGAACAACGCTGCCCGAAATGCCACACTGAGCAGCAATAACGCAATGCCGGCCAATCCTTACATTGTGGGCAATTTGCACAAGGTTGTCGATTTTCGTGCCTTCGCCGATGATAGTATCGGCCAAGGCACCGCGATCGACTGTGGTGTTGGCGCCGATTTCGACGTTGTCCTGAATAATCACGCGACCAAGTTGGGGCATCTTATCCAACCCGGCCTTGCCAGGCACATAACCAAAACCGTCCTGGCCAATCCGCACACCTGGATGCAACAGCACGCGATTGCCGAGGAACGCATATTGTATCGACGAGTTTGGCGCCACGTAGCAATCGCGGCCAATCTTGCAGCCATTGCCGATGACAACATTGGCTGCAATTACAGTCCCCGATCCAATGGACACATTGCTGCCGATGATCGCACCTGGCTCAATCGTTACGCCATCTTCGATCTCGGCCGATGCGTGTACAATTGCGTGGTTTGAGATGCCGGTCTGACCACTCCACAAATGCGCATTGACCGCATTGGGATAGAGTGCACGGCCGATGGCAGCAAAATCCTGCTGCGGGTGCCTGGTGATGATGATAGCTACATTTTTCGGGATGTTCGACTTGACCTCATCGGTACAAAGAACACCAGCCGCCTTTAAGCTGCCAAGGTCCTGCGCGTGCTTCTTGCCTTCAATAAAGACAAGCGCATCGGGACCCGCGTCCGAGAGTGAGGCTAATCGCGCTACTGGCCGATTTGCCAGGGAACTGTCCACAAGGACGCCATTGGTCAGATCGGCGATCTGACCAATAGTCACATTAAGCAGTGGCTCATAGAAGATCGGATCGGCCATCGACTAACTTTCTCCCCCGGGGAAACTTGCTCCCCCCGGGAGGTCAGCAATCTATCAGAATTTGCTCGATATACCGAAGTTGAAATTCTGGACCTGATCACCGTCTTCTTTCACGACTGGCTGAGCATAGTCGAAGCGCAGGGGTCCGAACGGTGATGCCCACATGATACTTGCGCCGACCGACATGCGCCACTCCATATCTGTGTTGGACGCTTCCGGTAGATCGTTTCCAAACAGGCTCGCGGCGTCCGCAAAAAATGCCCCGCGAATGCCAAGACTTTCAGGAATTACAGGCATCGGGAATTGCGCTTCAGTCGAGGCACTGAAGTAGGTCGTACCGCCGAGGAAGCTTCCCTTGCTATCTTCAACGCTAAGATCGCGAGGACCGATACCGGCATACCTGAAGCCGCGGATCATTTCCGTATTGTTCTTGAACAAGTCAAATACGCGCAGATCTTCGTCGCCGAAACCGGTGATATGACCAGCACCAACGCCGATCAAACCAACAATGTCCATCTCTTCGGACAATGTCTTGTAATACTGGCCCTTGAAGGTCGTCTTCAAGAAGTTGGCATCACCGCCGATACCAGCATATTCCTGGAAAAACTTGCCAAAGAGACCATCGTGCGGGTTCTTTGTGTCATCGATCGTATTGTAGGTCAGACCCCAACTGACCGATGACTTGATCCACGGGCTCTCCTCGGCCGCATCAATATACGCTTGTGAGATTTCGGCAGGATCCGGTTCGCCATTCGGAAGCTTTGCTTCGTCATCGATGTCATACTCTTCCTGCGTGAGGTTGTATGCGATGCTTGCAGTCAACGCTTCGGTGATTGGCAGCCCGAAACGAATCGTTCCACCTGTCAAATCAGTCTCGTATTTGTCGCTAACACCTGACTGACGCTTGTAAATGTCGAAGCCGGCGGAGATACGCTGACCAAGGAAATAAGGCTCGGTGAACGAGAGCGAGTAGGAACGGTTGTTATCGAGGCCACCACCCGCCGCAAGGCGCACATATTGACCACGGCCAAGGAAGTTGCGCTCGGTAATCGACCCTTCAACGGTTGGTCCCGGAGTTTCGCCGCCGGTCGTATAACCACCGCCGATCGAGAATTCACCAGTCGACTTCTCTATAACGTCCACGACGAGGACGACCTGGTCCGGCTGAGAACCCGGCGCAGTTGAAATATTGACAGTCTGGAAGAAATCCAGCCGTTCGAGGCGGCGCTTGGCACGCTGGATCAACACCTGATTGAAGGCGTCACCCTCGCTCACATCGAATTCACGGCGGATAACGAAATCACGGGTCTTTTCGTTGCCGCGAATTTCAATTCGCTCAACATAGGCGCGTGGCCCCTGATCAATCGCATAGACGACCGAAATAGTATGATTCTCGAAATTGCGGTCGCCGCGCGGCTCTACCTTCGCAAAAGCATAGCCTTGACCGGCAACTTTCTCAGAAACCTTGATGATTGAATCTTCGACTTCCTTGGCGCTGTAGGTCGCGCCTTCCCTGGTCTCGACAAGACCATTCAACTGGGAAGTATCAACACCCTCAACAGAGCTTTCGATCTGAACGCCGCCGAACGTATACTTTTCACCCTCTTCAACTGTGATGGTGATCGTATAATCGTTTGTTGCGGGATCAAGATCAGCAGTCGACGACACGACCCTGAAATCCGCATAGCCCCTGTTGTAGTAGAACCGACGCAGCGCCTCTTCATCAGCGCGCAAGCGATCTTCGCTGTAAACGTCGTTACGGGTCAGCCAGGAAAGAGGATTGGAACGCTTGGTCGAAATAACATCACTCAATCGGCGATTGCCGAAGGCCTGATTTCCGACGAAATTAATCTTGGCAATCTTGGTGCGGTCGCCTTCATTGATATCGAAGACGACGTTAACGCGCCCCTCGCCCAGATCCATGGTGCGACCGGTCACTGTTGCATCGCTGCGACCGATATTGCCGTAAGCCGCACGGACGGCCTCAACATCGGAATCAAGCGTGGCTTGATCAAAAGCAGCGCGCGGCTTCAACTGCACGGCGTTCTGAAGCGCGGGATCCTTGATCTTCTTATTGCCCTGGAAGATCACCTGATTGACAACCTGGTGCTCAGAAACCTGAACGATCAACGTACCGCCGGACTGGCTGATGCGCACATCACCAAACAGGCCGGTGTTGAACAAGCGTTTGGTGGCTGCATCGATATCCGCATTGGAAAAGGGCTTTCCTGGCGTAATCCCGAGGTTGTCGCGGACCGTCTGGGCATCCACGCGTGTGTTACCACGCACTTCAATGCGGCTTACTGTTGCTGCCTGCGCTGCTGTCACCCCTGCTACCGTTGTTACGATTGCACCGGAACTCACAAGAGCCGCTGATATGGCGAGCGCCGACGCTGCACCAACGAATTTTGAACTTGCCGCCATAGGCCTTCTGAACCTTCGTTTCTCGTTGTCCCCGGGCGAGATCCCGGACTAAGCATTACTCGCACACCGTCATAGCCGGTTTTTACATACACGCAAGGCTTACGGTTAAAAACTGTTTACTTCACACGAAAGCGTGGCATCCCTGCCACGCCATTCAAAGCTTATAGTAAACAGATCATATCGCTTTGCCAGCCCACGCCTCTAATTTTCACTAATGTTTAATATTCTCGCTACCGCGTACGTCCACCCGATTGAGCACGCATCGAACGCGGTAACATTTTGAATCAGTGCAGATTTCTGCCCGAAGAACCGATTCCGGCTTGGAACTGAGCGCTAGCAGGCGAAGAGGTCGTTGAATACGACAAATCCCATGAAGCCCAATACCAGCAGGAACCCGAAACGGAAGAAGATCTCCTGCACCGCAGGCCTAACAGGTCTGCCGATGACAGCTTCCGCCGCATAGAAAATGAGATGGCCACCATCAAGCGGCGGTAACGGGAAAAGATTGAGCAAACCAATGCCGATGGACAGCATTGCAGTCAGTTGAATCAACCAATCGATCCCCTGACTTGCCGCCTGGCCTGCCATCGTCGCAATCTTGACCGGACCACCCAATTGGCATTTGTCTTCGCGACCCGCGAAAAACCGGCCGAAAAACTGCCCCGTGCGAGCGATAATAAATCCGCTTTCACGTACGGCTTGAACAACTGATTCGACAGGGCCGTATTCAATGCGGCGAAAATTTCCGAGTTCTTGATTGTTCACAACACCGATGACGGCGATCTTTACCGTGTTGCCCAGCGGATCTTTTTGTTCGATGAGCTCGGGGGTTGCGGACAGCTTGATTTCCTGTCCGTTGCGCTGCACGACGAAATTCAGCGAATCGCCGGCTCTCGAAGAAACGATGCGCTGGACATCAGAGAACGTTTCAACCTTGTCGCCATCGACACTGACAAAGCGATCACCTGGCTGGAATCCAGCGACCGCCGCTGGCCCGCCGGGTCGAACTTCAGCCACCATCGGATCAGCGACCATTTTGCCGTAGAGAGCAAAAAACACTGAGAAAATAGCTATCGTCAGAAGTATGTTGAACGCTGGTCCTGCAAAGACCGTTGCTGCGCGTTTCCAGACAGGTTGCGTATGGAAGGCAACCGCACGCTCTTCCGCACTCATAGCCTCGGTTGGCGAAGATGTGGAACTTGTCACACCCTCGTCGCCGGCGAATTTCACGTACCCCCCGAGCGGGATCGCCGAAAGCTTCCAGCGCGTGCCCCTCCGGTCGTTAAACCCGATGAGCTCCGGACCAAATCCGACCGAAAACGCTTTAACCCCGATTCCGCACCAGCGACCCACCAGGTAGTGTCCCATCTCATGGACAAAAACCACGACGGTCAGAACAATAAGAAATGGCAAAACCGTGCCGATCAACACGCTTTGCGAACCGAACAGGGTGTGCAGCATATCCGTCAAATTATCCTCCGGGCCTAACACCATCGAACGACCCATAGGGGCCCCGGAAGCTCAGCCGTCTAGAAAAGAATGTCGTAGGGCGCTTCTGGTGTCATCAGAATGGCTCCGATGACGTATAGCAATGCCGCAGCAGCTACAAGCCCGTCGACCCGGTCCATCACGCCACCGTGACCAGGAATAAGTTGGCTTGAGTCTTTTACGTGAAATTTCCGTTTAACCCAGGATTCGCCGAGATCACCAACCTGCGCGATGACTGACAGCAAAAGTGCGACAAGCGGAATGGGTACGCCACCGGCCGGGGTAATGAATGCCGCACAAGCCACCCCGGCTGCTACACCTGCGGCCGCGCCGCCGATTGCTCCAGACCAAGTCTTGTTGGGCGAAAAGCGCGGCGCGAGTTTCGGCCCGCCAAGTGCGCGCCCATTGAAGTAGGCAAATATGTCGGTGGCCCATACGACCGCGAAGAGAAAGAGAATCGCGGCGAAGCCATCCCCCGTATCTCCGCGCAACAGCGTTAGCGCGATGGATGGGAAGCCGGAATAAATCAGACCGAACGCTGGCCAGTAGCCGGATTCACGTCCGCCCAGCCCTGCCACCAGAGCGGCGCCGGCGAACAGAATGCCGATCATCAGAAGTATGTGTTGCGTGAAGAGGAGCACGGCGAAAACAACGATGAGGCACGACCAGGACAACCCGCGGGTCAAGGGCGTTGAACGGGCGGTGGTGATCAGCTGCCACTCATAGAACACACTGATGCCTATGGCCGACGCCAGCAGCCCAAAGGCGAAGCCCCCAATCCACGTGAGGGCGACAGCTACGGCAATGAGAACAATCGCGCTGAGAATGCGTGTCTGCAGATTGGAAAGACCGCTTCCAGGTTGGATCACAGAGCAATATCCTGCGCTGTCACTCCGCCGAACCGACGCTCACGCAACTGGAATGTCTCGATCGCCTCGGCCAAATGCGATGGCCGGAAATCGGGCCAATAGCATGGCAGGAACATGAATTCCGAATATGCGGCCTGCCAAAGAAGAAAATTGGAAAGGCGCATTTCGCCGCTTGTGCGGATTATCATGTCCGGATCCGGAATATCGGCCGTATCAAGTCGCGAGGTGATTGCCTCAGGGGTGATATTCTCGGGTGCGATAGTGCCTGACGTTACGTCGGCCATCAAACGCTGTACCGCCCGGGTGATCTCGTTGCGCGAGCCGTAGTTGAAGGCAATGACCAGGGTGAGACCAGTATTCGTCCTCGTCAGCGTCTCGGCTTCGTTCAGAAGACCGCGAATGTCTTTTGCCAGCCCTTCACGCTCACCGATAATCCGAACGCGGACATTTTCCCGATGCAGGTCCGCCAGGTCGCGCCGGATAAACAGCTTTAGCAGCCCCATCAGATCCGAAACCTCTGAGCGCGGCCGCGACCAGTTCTCGGATGAAAATGCGAAGAGGGTTAGAAACGGGATACCCATTTTGCCCGCCGCCCGAATTGTCTCGCGCAGGGATTCAACGCCGGCCTTGTGACCGGCGGTACGCGGCAGTCCCCGCGCCTTTGCCCAACGGCCATTTCCATCCATGATGATGGCAATGTGGCGCGGAATGGACATGGAATTCAACCTCCAGTGATATGGGACGGGCCAGTATCTGGCTTTAGACCTGCATGATTTCCGCTTCTTTGACGGCTACAACTTTGTCCATTTCAGCGATGGTGTCGTCGGTCAGTTTCTGGACTTTGTCAGACAGGATGCGGTTATCGTCCTGGCTTATGTCGCCATCCTTCTCGAGCTTCTTCAACTCATCCATGCCGTCGCGGCGAACATGGCGTGCTGCCACTTTTGCATGTTCAACGTACTGATGCGCGATCTTTACCAGTTCCTTGCGGCGTTGCTCGTTTAGCTCCGGCAATGGGATGCGCAAATTATTGCCATCCGTAATCGGATTGAGACCCAGACCGGATTCCCGAATTGCGCGCTCTACTTTGCCAACCATGGACTTGTCCCAGACCGAGACTGCAAGCATGCGCGATTCCGGCACGGTGATATTAGCGACCTGATTGAGCGGCATTTGCGAACCATAGGCTTCAACCGTAATCGGCTCCAGCAGGCTTGCGGACGCGCGGCCGGTCCGCAATCCATTAAGTTCGTGCCTCAGAGCCTGTATGGCGCCGTCCATGCGGCGCTTCAGATCGTTCAGGTCGAGTGCGTCACTCATACTCAATGCTCCTATATTCAAGGCGGGTTGACTGGCAAGGATAGATCAGCTGTCAGAAACGACTGTCGCGCGTCCTTTACCCTGCAAAACTTCCGCAAACCCACCTTTTTCGTGGATCGAATAGACGATTATTGGGATATTGTTCTCACGTGCAAGAGCAACTGCTGTTGTATCCATCACGGCGAGCCCGCGATCAAGCACATCTTTATGGGTCAGGTGATCAAACCGCACCGCATTGGGGTCTTTCTTCGGATCGGCGGAATAAATTCCGTCTACCTGGGTGCCTTTGAAAAGCGCGTCAGCACCGATTTCCGCTGCGCGTAGCGCCGCTGCCGAGTCCGTGGTGAAGAATGGGTTCCCGGTACCACCAGCAAAAATCACGACCTTACCCATGTCCATGTAAGCGGTTGCCTGACGTTGCGAGAAAGTTTCACATAGTTCAGGCATGGCAACGGCCGACAGAACCACGGTGTCGATGCCAATTTTCACCAGCGACGTGCGCAGAGCAAGAGAATTGATCACCGTCGCAAGCATGCCCATGTGATCGCCCGTCACCCGGTCACCACCCTTGGACGCCACGGCAACTCCACGGAAGATATTACCACCGCCGATGACGACGCCCACCTGGACGCCGAGCGCACGTGCTTCGGCAATATCACTGGCGATACGATCGGCAACCGCTACGTCAATGCCGAAACCCTGATCGCCCATGAGAGCTTCGCCGGAGGCCTTAAGCAGAACGCGTTTATAGACAGCCGTACCAGCCATGGGACCTTCCTCAGAGTCGTTTCAAATTCCGGATACACGAAGGGCATCGCGTTGTCACGCGATGCCCTTTGATTTCAGTCGTATAAGATTACTTCTTCACAGCCGCAGCAACTTCGGCGGCAAAGTCACTTTCTTCCCGCTCGATCCCCTCGCCCAGAGCAAAACGAACAAAAGCAGTGATCTTGGCCGGTGCACCGATCGTCTTTTCTGCTTCCTTGAGCGCAGCTTCCACTGTCAGGTCAGGATTGATGACGAATGCCTGTGAGAGAAGCACCACCTCTTCATAGAACTTGCGCATGCGGCCATCGACCATCTTCTCGATGATGTTCTCTGGCTTACCGGACTGACGTGCCTGATCGGCAAAGATCGACTTTTCACGCTCAACCGCGACCGGGTCAACTTCGGCCGAAGTCAATGCGAGTGGGTTCGTCGCAGCAACATGCATCGCCACCTGACGGCCGAACGCCTGTGCGGCGTCCGCGTTACCCGTCGTTTCGATTGCAACCAGCACGCCGAGCTTCCCCAGACCATCGGAAACGCCGTTGTGGATGTAAGTCGCAACAACTCCCTGGCCCACAGTCAAAGCAGCCGAGCGGCGGAAAGATAGGTTCTCACCAATCGTACCAACGGCGTCCTTGATAGTGTCAACAACGGACTTGCCTGAAGAAGGATAGATCGCAGCGGCAACAGCCGAAGTGGAACCATCCGTGGTCAATGCTACGTTGGCGACATTGCGAACGATATCCTGGAACGCGTCGTTGCGGGCAACGAAGTCGGTTTCCGAATTGACTTCAACCACAACGGATTTTGTGCCATTGGAAGCAACACCGACAAGTCCTTCAGCAGCCGTACGGCCAGCCTTCTTGTCAGCCTTGGAGATACCCTTCTTGCGCAGCCAATCGACAGCAGCTTCCATGTCGCCATTGGTTTCTGTGAGGGCTGCCTTGCAGTCCATCATGCCAGCGCCGCTAATTTCGCGAAGTTCTTTTACCTGTGATGCAGAAATGCTCATTGTGTCGCCTCTTCTCAAAGCGAAGGCATACTGGGGAAACCAGCATGCCAACTTTGCGGCGCGTCATGCGCCAATTTGGTGTTTTTAATCACCCGATAAGACGGGTGTATGAAGCCTCAAGCAGAGGCTTCACCTTCCTGTGCAGGAGCCTCTGCCGGGGCTTCCAGTGCCGGCTCAGCAGGAGCTTCTTCCTGGGCACCGACATCGACGCCGAGCGAACCCTGCTGACGCAGAATGCCATCCAGCGCTGCCTTGGCAACGAGATCGCAATAAAGCGAAATGGCACGGGACGCGTCGTCATTGCCCGGGATCGGGAAATCGATCTGGTCAGGATCGCAATTGCTGTCGATAACGGCCACAACCGGAATACCAAGACGCTTGGCTTCCTGAATTGCGATCGCTTCCTTATTGGTGTCGATGATGAAGATGAGATCCGGAATCGAACCCATGTTCTTGATGCCGCCAAGGGCACGGTTGAGCTTCTCGCGTTCGCGATCGAGGTTCAAACGTTCCTTCTTCGTGAAGCCCTGTGCTTCGCCGGAAAGAAGCTCGTCCAGCTTGCGCAGACGCTGAATGGAATTCGAAATCGTCTTCCAGTTGGTCATCATGCCGCCGAGCCAGCGCGCATTGACGTAGTACTGGGCCGAGCGGGTTGCAGCATCGGCAATGATGTCAGAAGCCTGACGCTTGGTTCCAACGAACAGAACGCGGCCGCCCCGGGCAACGGTGTCCGAAACCTTCTTCAACGCAGTGTGAAGCAGGGGAACGGTCTGGGCAAGATCGAGAATGTGAATGTTGTTGCGGTCACCATAAATGTACGGTGCCATTTTCGGGTTCCAGCGATGTGTCTGGTGGCCGAAGTGAACGCCAGCTTCAAGGAGCTGACGCATGCTGAAATCAGGCAATGCCATCTCTTATTTTCCTTTTCCGGTTTAACCTCCACGGAGAAGAGGCGGGAAACCCGCCACCGGAGGCCATATCGGATTTCTCCCGATATCAACCCAAACCCCGTGTGTGGAATGCTGCGGCTGTTAACGGATAATCATGACAAACGCAAGTGCACAGGCGATAAAAGGCAGTCTTCGCGCGCCTGGCCCTTGGGTACACACCTATTTCTTACATTTGGGCATGTCGAACAGCTGCAAGTTGACGAGCTTTCCGGTCATCGAGAAATCGCCATAGTCCATTTTCAAATCGCGGGTAACACCGTTACGATACATCTTGAAATTGATCCGGTAACTCGGAAGCCCTTCGGACTTCTCGCTTTCATCGAAATAGGCAATCGAGACCGGCCAGGTGCTCTCCTTTGCCAGTGGGCCCATATTCCTAATTTCTTCGTCTGAATCGGAAACCGCAGATTTGCCGATAACAACCGTCGTCGCCATTATTTTATCGGCATCTTCCGAACCATCGAACAATTTCGTCTGATAGAAGACTTCGCCGGCGAGAGCTTTCTCGATCAATTGCTGCATGTGCCGCGTCGGGAATTGAGACAACTCAAGGTTTTCCTTGGTTGCTTCGGGTTTCGTCAATGAAATTTCCGTCTTGTCATTTAACAATGCGGCATCGCCACGAACTTCCTTGGTCAGGCTCTGATCAACGAATGTCTTGTTGACGAAGCGGAACTTCCCGCCGTCGCCCGATTCGAATGTCGTCGTTTGCTGATCTGTTACTCGCTGGGGTTGCTCTTCCATGTCAACGCGGGTCACGAAGCGGAAATTCGTCGTATATCCTTCGCAATCAGATCCGTTAAATTCATAGACCATCCGGCCCGTCAGGCCCGTGATACCGCTGCTATCCTGTGCGTTGTCCAGCTTTAGATCATAGATTGCGCGGTGCGGAACAAGCGTCGCCGTTCCAGCGGCGTGTGCCATATTTGAACCAGTCAGACCCAAGGCACCGAGACTGAAAACGAGGGCAGGTAAAACGCGCATAGACAGGATTCTCCAATATTCGAATGCGCATATTAAAAAAACTCTTGGCGGAAGCGAGGCAAAAATCGCAACTTCTTTCACAATCGCTTGCGATTCCGAAACATAAGGAAAATGATCCCATGAGCAGCTCCATAGAAACCCGTCTCCAGGAACTCGGCATTACGCTTCCCGTTGCAGCTGCGCCGGCCGCGAACTACGTCCCATTTACCCGGACCGGGTCACTGCTCCTGACATCCGGACAATTGCCGCTGGCCGACGGAAAACTCGTCCACAACGGGCTCCTGGGCGCTGAACTCAACGTTGCACAGGGTAAGGAAGCGGCAAAAGCCTGTGCGATCAATATACTGGCGCAGGCAAAGGCAGCACTGGGGGACCTCGAGAAAATCACGCGTATCGTAAAAATTACCGTGTTTGTCGCATCGACACCGGATTTTACCGAACAGCATCTGGTTGCCAACGGCGCTTCGGATCTACTTGTTGCCGTCTTGGGGGATGCGGGCCGTCACGCGCGCTCTGCAGTCGGCTCCGCCGCCCTGCCCCTCAATGCGCCGGTTGAAATCGAAGCGATCATCGAGGTTCGTTGAATATGGCCAAGATTGACTGGTTAAAGAAAGTTCCGATCGCGCATCGCGGTTTGCATGATCTCAACAGGGCACGCTGGGAAAACACGCTCTCGGCTTTCGAAGCCGCCGCCAGTGCTGGCTTTGCAATTGAATGCGACGTGCATCTCTCAGCCGACGGCAAAGCGGTTGTATTTCACGACGGCACTTTGGACCGCGTCACTGGCACCCAGGGGAATATTGATGCGTTGACGGCGGAACAGGCTGGCAGGTTGCGCGTCGGTGGAACGAATGATCATGTCCCGACGCTGGCCGAATCCCTTGAACTCATCGCCGGCCGCGTCCCGATTGTTGTCGAGCTGAAAGGCATTCCCGGCCGGGACGACGGGCTAGTCAGCGCTGTTGCCAATGATCTCAAAGAGTACGCCGGTTTAGCTGCCATCATGTCCTTTGACCATCATTTGATCCGGCTTTTTGGCAAGGACGCGCCCGGCATACCAGCAGGCTTGACGGCCGAGGGCCTGCTCGATCGGGAGCTTGAGGCGCATTTCTCGATGCTCGCCCACAATATCGATTTTGTCTCCTACAATGTGCATCATCTCGAAAACCGTTTTGTCGAATTTGTGCGTGCGAGGCTCGGACTGCCTGTCATCTCGTGGACCGTGAGAAATCTGGCCGACAAGGCGGCAAGCGATGCTCTTGTCGATCAGATTACCTTTGAGGGCTTTGATCCGCGGAACGCCTAATGCCTGAGACCCTGCCAAGCTGCCTCTTGTATCGCCGGTCGGAATGCCTAGCTTAAACACAAGGCAGCGAGGCTGATCTTCATCCTGCCGACACAGCCAGGAAGTCAATTTCAAACATGGAAAATCTTCATCGCGGCGATTTCATCTTGCGTGTTTGCGACGGCATTGGTGCATTCACTCAAGAGGAATGGGCGGGCCTCTCCGGGGCGTCTCGCGACGCCGCCGATTACAACCCCTTCCTGTCGCACGCCTTTTTGTCGTCGCTTGAAGACTCTGGCTGTGTCGCTCGCAATGCCGGCTGGCTCCCGCAATTTCTGCGGCTTGAAATTGACAGTGGCACTTTGATTGGCGCTATACCGTGCTATCTGAAAAGTCACAGTCAGGGCGAATATGTCTTCGACCATGGCTGGGCTGATGCATACGAGCGCGCTGGCGGGCGCTACTACCCGAAATTGCAGGCCAGCATTCCCTTCACTCCCGCTACCGGGCCCCGCCTGCTGGTGGACCGGAACTGGAACTCCGGCGCCGTCCGTGTTGCACTTGCCAATGGATTGCGGCAATTGACCGATCAAACCGGAGTCTCGTCGGCACACTCAACCTTTGTAAATGAAGACGACCTACCGGCCTTCACCGGGTCAGGATTTCTCCACCGCATTGATCAGCAGTTTCATTTCTTCAATGAGGGATATGGAAGCTACGACGATTTTCTTGAGACGCTCGCTTCACGCAAACGCAAGGCACTTCGACGTGAGCGGCGGGAAGCGCTTGCTGATGACATCAGCATCGACCGGCTGACGGGCAGTCAAATCACTCAAAGGATCTGGGACGACTTTTTCACCTTCTATATGGATACCGGTAGCCGGAAATGGGGCCGACCCTATCTTAACCGCAAGTTTTACTCTTTGATCGGTGAACGCATGCCTGATGACATCATGCTGGTGATGGCACGGCGTGGCGGGCGCTACATTGCAGGAGCAATCAACTTTATTGGTTCCGACCGGCTCTTCGGCAGACACTGGGGGTGTATCGAGGATCACCGCTTTCTGCATTTCGAGGTCTGCTATCATCAGGCGATCGATTTCGCCATCGAGCGAAAACTGCATATTGTCGAGGCCGGGGCTCAGGGCGAACACAAGTTGGCCCGAGGCTATCTCCCGGTTACAACCCATTCGGTCCACTATATCGCCCATGAGGGCCTGCGGCGCGCGATCAATGACTTTCTGATCCACGAGCGCCGCGACGTGGCGCTGATGAGTGATGTACTGGGCGAACACACTCCATTCAGGAAGTCGGACCATTAGCCGGTCATTTAAGATGGCGATCTTGACTGCCAAGCCCGCCGTGACGAACATTGCATTCATTTCCGGAAAGCCACAGGTGCCATATGAGCCAGCCCTACGACGACAACAATGTATTCGCGAAGATTCTGCGCGGAGAGATCCCCTCGCACAAGCTCTATGAGGACGCGGATACTTTTGCATTCATGGATGTCATGCCACAGGGAAAAGGTCATTGCCTCGCAATAACCAAAACTCCATTCCGCAACATCCTCGATGTCGCGCCAGACAGCCTCGCGGCCGTGATTGCCACGACCCAGAAGCTCGCGCGCGCAGTCAAGACGGCTTTCGACGCCGATGGGGTTACAGTTATGCAATATAACGAGCCTGCTGCCGGACAGACGGTTTTCCACCTGCATTTTCACATTATTCCGCGTTTTGACGGTGTCGCACTCAAGCCCCATACCGGACAGATGGAAGATCAAGGCGTGCTTGCCGCCAATGCCGAAAAAATCAGGCAGGTCCTGCTCAAAACCTGAACTACGGCACCCGAACCGTGGCTTCCTGTTCCAGGCGTGAAGTGGAAACAGGTAACATTCTGGACACCATGAGAGCTAAGCCAAAAACAATAAATCCGGCAAAAACATCAACTAGATGGTGCCCGCCATGCACAAGAATGGCGGGCAGCATCAGGATGTTGACGATGAGAAACAGTGGAAAAACGCGCTTTGTTTGAGCCATGAACCAAACCGCCATACATGCCATTACTGTGTGAAACGACGGAAACGCGATCAACCCGAGTGCATCCTTCGGCGAAAGAAACGACGGGCCATCCAGGGCAAGACGATTGAGTTCGGTCCCATAGGCCGCGCCGACGACAAATGAACGAGCAACCTCTGCAGGGAGAATTTCGAAGGCCGAGGGACCCGAGCTTGGGAAGACAGCCCAGAACGCAATGGCCATTAAAGCTCCGAAAACGCCGGTTAACAGAAACTGGTGCAGACGCTCCCGTTGGCCCAAAAACCCGAGAATGATAAGAATGACAATGAGTTGCGGCAATGAACTCATATAGATGAAGCGTAGGAGGCTTGCGAGCCACGGCAGGGACGCCACGTAGACAACCGCCTCCGGCCACGAATAGTGAAGCATGGCGTCTAATTTGATCAAAAGCGGATCAATCCGGCGATCGCCAACGGGCAAAAGCAGATAGTTGAAGATCGAGCAGCAGATTGTGAAGAGAATGAACAGCCCGGACGCTGTTGTCGCCAGCGCAATTTTTTCTTCCAGACGCTTTGTGCGGTAGAGCTGGCCAATCGCAATGGCGCCAATCCCGATTGCGCACGTTACCCCATAGCCTGTCCAATCGACGCCCACCCCCTTGATCTGGATCAGGATCGCATCGAGCAAGAAGAGCACCACAATGACAGTGGCACAGATTTTTTCTGCAGGGTAAAGGATCATCGTTCAAACCCTAGTTTGGCTCGAACATACCCTGCGTCCGCTTAAAGATGCCTGAATCGGGAATTCACGACAGCAACAGTCCCATAATTAGAATGAACTCGGCGACGATGACACTGACAATAATGCGCCTGCCGAGATAGAGATAGGCCGCGAAGCCCGCCGCTGCGGCGCCAACTCGCAGGAAAACTGATGATTCCGCCAGGGAGCCGCTTGGGTAGAGGATCAATTGGGCGATGACACCGGCGACAAGCGCGGTAGCGACAGCCCGCACAATAACGAGCGCCTCGGAATCTTCGCGTACGCGGCCGCCAATCAATACACCTATGAATCGCCAGATGTCTGTTGGCAGCCAGCCCGCCAGCAGAATAAACAGGTAGGGCCACCACCAATCGGTCAGGCTGGCCCAGGTCATCGTCCCTCGCTCTTTTTCGGGAGCCACCGCACATACCCCATGGTGACTGCCCCTCCGGCAAGGCCGGTCAACAGCAAATCATAGGCAGGTGCAAAAAGGTGGATCAGTGGAAAGAGAAGCAACCCTGAGATCATGGCAATATGGATCGAGTGATCACGCGCCGAACCCCAGAGCGAAGCCAGAAAGTACATTGGCGTGAGAAAAAACAGTGCAGCAAAGACGATGGGCGGGAAATCGGCGGAAAGAAAATACACAATTGCCACAACGAGCGTATTTGTGATCGTCAACGTCATGCCTAAACCGGCAAAATAGCTCGTACGCATGTTGCGCGGAACATGTTGCAGGCGTTCCATGCCGATCACCCATGCCGTCACGGCAATAAAATGCGAAAGAAACAGCAGTGTGAATTTTCGTGTTCTTGATCCGCGCATTTCTGGCACAAAGGCCGCAACCATCGGCATTAGGCGTATCGAAGACAGAGCCACGGCAATTGCCGCACCAAGCAAGGAATAGCCGCCCGAAATCGCGCCAATCAACACGATATTGGCAGGCAGAGCCCAGATCGCGGCGACCATGAAGGTTGCCTGAAAGAGCGACACGCCGTTTTCACTGGCAAACCCGGCAAACCCTACATGTGCCGTCATGAGGATCAAGGCCGGAACGCTGAAGACCAGTGATGCACCCGACAAGAACCACGAGAAACCTGTCCTCGGGTCTGCGACTTCCGCCTGGTGAGAGGGCAATTCAGAATCGGTCATGCATCCAGCGATAAACATAAGAATTGATGCCAGCAAGAAAAAGGCCGCCCAAATGGCGGCCTTTTGTGACTATTTCTTGCGCGGCACTTTGGGCACGGAAGCCTTGCGCGATGGCTGCGCTACCGTTCCGCTTATCGCAAATCCGGCTCCCGCCTTTTCAAGGGCCGGCTTCTTTGACGCTGGCTTTTTTCTCACGACCGGCTTTTTGTCGACCGGAATTTCCTTTTTCGGCTTCACCACCACTTCGTCGGCAATGTAGTCCAGAACGAGGCCCTGCGATCCATCCGGCTTAGGCGCAACCGATACACGCACGGTCCCGCCCTTCTTCAGCTTGCCGAACAGCACCTCATCGGCCAACGGCTTCTTGATATGCTCCTGAATAACGCGAGCCAGCGGACGAGCGCCCATCCGGTCGTCATAACCCTTTTCAGCCAACCATGCGATCGCATCCTGCTGCAGGTCGAACGTCACGCCGCGATCGGCAAGCTGTGCCTCCAGCTGGATAACGAATTTCTGCACCACCTGATGGATAACCGGAACCGGCAGTGCGCCGAAGGGAATGATCGCGTCAAGCCGGTTGCGGAATTCGGGTGTGAACAACCGGTTGATCGCCTCCATGTCATCGCCTTCACGCCTGGACGAGCCGAAACCGATTGCAGCCCTTGCCATGTCCGAAGCACCGGCATTGGTTGTCATGATCAGTATGACATTGCGGAAGTCGATCTGCTTGCCGTTGTGATCCGTCAGCTTGCCATGATCCATGACCTGCAGAAGGATGTTGAACAGGTCCGGATGTGCCTTCTCGATTTCATCCAGCAGCAATACGCAATGCGGATGCTGATCGACGCCATCGGTCAACAAACCGCCCTGATCGAATCCGACGTAGCCGGGAGGCGCACCAAGCAAACGCGAAACCGTATGGCGTTCCATATATTCCGACATGTCGAAACGCAGGAGTTCCACGCCGAGCGACAAAGCCAGTTGCTTGGCGACTTCTGTCTTGCCGACACCAGTCGGACCGGAGAACAGATAGGAACCGATCGGCTTTTCCGGTTCCCGCAAGCCAGCCCGCGCCAGCTTTATCGATGAAGACAGTGCTTCGATGGCAAGATCCTGACCGTAGACGACGCGCTTCAGTTCTGCCTCGAGATTGGACAGCACCGCTTCATCATCTTTCGACACACTCTTGGGCGGAATGCGGGCCATCGTCGCGATCGTCGCCTCGATTTCCTTCACCCCGATTGACTTCTTGCGTTTCGACTCCGGCAGCAACATCTGGCTGGCACCGGTCTCGTCGATCACATCGATTGCCTTATCGGGCAATTTGCGATCATTGATGTAACGGGCCGATAGCTCCACCGCCGATTTAATCGCTTCCACCGTGTATTTGACCTTGTGGAAGTCTTCGAAATACGGCCGCAGTCCTTTCATGATCTCAATTGCATCCGGGATCGACGGTTCATTGACATCGATCTTCTGGAAGCGGCGTACAAGCGCCCTGTCCTTTTCAAAGAACTGCCGGAACTCTTTGTAAGTTGTTGATCCAATGCACCGAATTGCCCCTGAAGAAAGAGCAGGCTTCAGGAGGTTCGATGCATCCATCGCGCCGCCGGACGTGGCGCCTGCGCCGATGATCGTGTGAATCTCGTCAATGAACAGGATTGCACCGGGAAACTCCTCGAGCTCCTTGATGACCTGCTTCAGTCTTTCCTCGAAGTCACCGCGATAGCGGGTTCCGGCAAGTAACGTACCCATGTCCAGCGAGAATACCGTGGCGTCGCTGAGAACATTCGGAACCTTGCCCTCGACAATGCGCTTTGCAAGACCTTCAGCGATGGCAGTTTTGCCGACGCCCGGATCGCCAACATAAAGCGGATTGTTCTTGGAACGGCGACAAAGGATCTGGATCGTGCGGTTAATTTCCTGATCGCGACCGATCAATGGATCGATTTTTCCTGCCTTGGCCCGATCATTCAGATTATTGCAATAGGCTGTGAGCGCGTCCTGTTTCTTCTTGGTGCCCTCTTCAGCCTCCGGAGCGTGGCCCTCCTCATTATTGCTCTCGGTACCAAGCGGTGTGCGCGGCTCGGATGCACCGGGGCGTTTCGAGATGCCATGCGAAATATAATTGACCGCATCGTAACGGGTCATCTGCTGTTCCTGGAGAAAGAAAGCCGCATGGCTCTCCCGCTCGGCAAAAATAGCCACGAGGACGTTAGCCCCGGTTACCTCTTCGCGGTTGGATGACTGAACATGAATTACCGCACGCTGAATGACCCGCTGGAATGCCGCGGTAGGTTTCGAATCCTCATCATAGCCTGTAACGAGGTTATCCAGTTCATGATCGACATAATCGGTCACGGTGCGGGTCAATTGCGCGAGATCCACATTGCAGGCGCGCATGACACTGCTTGCGTCCTGATCATCGATCAATGCAAGAAGCAAATGCTCAAGCGTTGCATACTCGTGATGATGCTCGTTCGCAATTGTCAGCGCCTGATGGAGGGCCCGCTCCAGACTAGGTGAGAAAGATGGCATGAAACCTCACTTTTTCTCCATCACGCATTGCAGCGGATGTTGGTTTTGCCGCGCATAGTCCATGACTTGTGTCATCTTGGACTCCGCGACCTCATAGGTAAAGACACCACATTCTCCGACCCCATGATTATGCACATGAAGCATGATGCGTGTAGCATCTTCTCTGTTCTTCTGGAAAAACCGCTCCAGAACGTGAATGACGAATTCCATAGGTGTGTAATCGTCATTGAGAAGCAACACGCGATAAAGGCTCGGCTTTTTGAGTTTGGGTTTGGTCCGGGTTATCACGGCCGTACCCCGGCCGGGCCCGTTGCCGCTCCCCTTGTCCTCGTCTTGCATGATGGGTGACAACCGCTTCATCTCATCCGATACCCGCATCCTGATCGTTATGTCGCTCACTGCATTCTATGTAGGTCGCTACGGGCTAATTTTAAGCCCTCTCATAAAGCTTGCAATATCAAGTTGCAGTTGCACAGTCAGAATTGACGTCCCGGAACAAAAAAAGTCCGGTTGCGCGGGCAACCGGACTTTTAAATGCGCTCATAGAAACGTTGCGCTTACTTCGCAACCTTCGCTACGACGGCTTCATAGGGCTTGTATGCCTCTTTTGCCAAGTCGGCATAGAGCTCGCCAAACTTGGTTGCCTGAGCGATAAAGTTTTCATAAGCCTTCTTGGAAAACACGCTGTGGGTTTCGAATGCCTGTTCGGGTGACTTCGTGGAAGCAAGCTTCTCGATCAACGCGGTACCCTCCTCAAAAGACTTCTTGGAGTAGTCTGCCGCTTCGTTTGCGATGGTCTGCAGCCCTTGCGAAAGAGCTGAAACGCTCTTCATCGCGCTGTTGACGAATTCCTTGCTGGAATCATTCAGGGTTTCGAATGGAGTTGCCATGGTGGATCCTTCCACGTGTTTAATTTTCTGGTGGGGCTGATGTAGTGTGCACTGCACAAAATGTCAAATTTATTGTGCACTGCAATATTTTCATAAAAATTAATCCAATAGCCACGGAAAACGTGAACGGCCCGGTTACCATAAACAGTTTGGTAACGCTGATACGGATAAAGTCCAGAAATTCGCTCTGGTGCTTCAGATCGTCAATTCAGTTCCCTACACGCATATCGAGCAGGTGTTGATTGTGCTTTACCCGGCCCGCCAAAGTTACACGTTAATCAAGAAAATGGCTCACGCATTCGTTGCTTTGGCGATGGTCTCGGGAATAAGCCTCTCCGCTACTGCCGAGGCAGTGGCCGAGACAAGGGCTGCCGCCATTGTGGTCGATGCCAATACCGGCAAGACGCTCTATTCGTCTAATGCAGACGCACAGCGCTTTCCTGCATCGCTGACGAAAATGATGACGCTGTATATGCTGTTTGATGCAATGGCGGCGGGTAAGGTTTCCAAGTCCACACCCATTCCAGTTTCCGCATACGCAGCAAGCCAGCCGCCGACGAAGATCGGATTTCGCCCGGGGCAATCCATCAGCGCGGAGGCTGCAATCCTCTCGCTGATTACCAAATCGGCGAACGACTCAGCAACCGCGATTGCCGAATATCTTGGCGGATCGGAACAGCGGTTCGCGGTCATGATGACCAACAAGGCCCGGCAGCTTGGAATGCGCAACACCCAGTTCCGCAATGCCAATGGGTTGCCAGACCCGCAGCAGCGGTCCTCAGCGCGTGACCTGGCGATGCTCGGCATCGCACTTCGCGAGCATTTTCCGCAGTATTATGACTATTTCTCGACCCGCAGTTTCAGCTATCGCGGTCGCCGTATTGTTGGTCATAATCGCCTCCTCGGCAAGGTGCGCGGCGTCGACGGCATCAAGACAGGTTATACTCGCGCCTCGGGCTTCAACCTGGTGAGTTCAGTGAATGTGGACGGCAAGAAACTTGTTGCAGTCGTGATGGGCGGAACAAGCGGTGGCTCGCGCGACGCGCAAATGGCGAGGCTGATCGAACAGTATCTCCCGGCGGCGTCACGTCGCGATGGCGGCAATCTCATTGCCTCGCGTAAGAATAGCAAGGTCAACGTAGCAGCGCTCGAACTACCAGAGAGTGCAGACGTTCCTGTTCCAGTTCAACGCGAGCGGGTTGTGGCTCAACCTGCAGATGTAATTACGGCTTATGCAGAACCCGCTCCGGCACCCTCGCCGGTTGCGCAAGTTCTCGCCGTTCCTGCACCGTCGCCCAAGGCTGAGGTAGCTGAAGGGGACACAACGGACGTCGATCCCGTAACAACCGCATCTGCTTCAGCCGGTGGCTGGATGGTGCAAATTGCCTCTGTCGGCAGCTCTGAGGAAGCCAAGGCGATGCTCGCCAAGGCCGCTGCGCAGACCGGTGATCCAATCGCCGCGCTGTCGCCTTATACGGAAAAATTTCAAAAGGGATCGACTACCTACCACCGCGCGCGGTTTGCCGGAATCTCGTCTGCCAAAGCCGCCAACGACGCATGCACTGCACTGAAGCGCCAGAAATTCAACTGCTTTGCGATTGCGCCGCAATCGTAAGGCACGATCAGAAAGACCCCGATTGTATAGTGTAAAGGGTTTTGCGAATGTCCAGTATAACCGATATGCATGGCCCAACGGGCCACATGAACAGAGAAACAAAGCCGCTGTTTGGTGGCATGCAGGTATTGCAGCAGGCTGCTTTGCGCCTGGCTGATTTGCGCCACGGCAATGCAGCTTTCAAGACTATGGATATTGTGAATGTACTGCTTTGCCAGGCCGCAAGGACACGGCGTGCTGCCATGCCGCCGGCCCGGCTGCGCATACGCTCCGAAAGCCGCAACGGCGTTTCGGCGGTGAGACTGCGAATTTCCTGATTGCTGCCCTAAAGCAGGCCCAAGGATGCGAGTTCGTTGCGCAGTTCCGGCGGTAGTTTTGCTCGCCCCGCCTTGCCCTGCCCTTCATCGATCGGAGCATCGTCGCTTGTCAGGTAGCGCCATCCCTGAAATGCCCGGCGCGGCTGCCACTCTGTTGGAATGATCCGCGGCTCGAGCACCAGATGGCACCGCGAAATCCCTTCATCGTCAGTAAAGGTCCTGATATCGGTCAATCGCTGCCGGCATTGGATGTTGCCCTTGATGACCCAATACAACGATCCGCCATCAAGTAGTTCCTCAACGCGCTTCGGTACCATGCGCGTCGTATGAAACTGTTCGGCCGACAGGCCGGCCCTTCTACGCTCTTCAAGGCGAAAATCGATCCATGCCGCCAAATCTTCAATTGCGGTGCAGCCGACACAGAGTTTTACCAGATTGAGAGCCATTCCAAAGCATTTACGCTTTCGGGTTGAGACGTCAACCATAACCCGCGACTTCTCCACAAAGCCATTGGGAGCGGCACTCCGCCGCCGCTCCTGACGACAAGCCTTTCAGCCAGTTAACTTGTCGTGGCCGGGAGTGCTGTTTCCCCCAAGTGGCGTTTGGTCACCACCGAATGGAATTCCGGCGCGACAATCGGCACTTCAACGCCATTTTTGTCATAAAGCTTCCCGTTGAGGAAATAGTCTCCGTCATGTAGCAAGGCAACGTCTTGATACCGGAGGGTACGCTCCGTGCCGGCAACAAAAACCGACTGTTGATCGGAGTTGCCTGCGGTCAGGTGGTTGAACACCAGGTTGAGCGCAATTGCCATAATGGCCGCCGAGCTGATGCCGGAATGGAAGATCGTCGCAAACCACGTGGGGAACTGATCGTAGAAGCTCGGTGATGCGATCGGTATCATGCCGAACCCGATAGAGGTTGCTACGATAATCAGGTTCATGTTGTTTCGGTAGTCCACCTTGGACAACGTCCGTATGCCGCTCGCAGCGACCGTGCCAAACAGAACAATACCAGCACCACCCAAAACAGCGCTCGGGACCGCGGCAACGATCCTGCCCATGACTGGCAACAGACCCAGCGTCACCAGAACTAGACCGCCAGTTGCCACCACATACCGGCTCTTTATCCCCGTTACAGCAACCAGGCCGACATTCTGGGCAAATGCACTTTGGGTGAAGGAGCCGAAGATTGGTGCAATCAGACTTGAAAGCATATCCGCGCGCAAACCATCGCCGAGCCGGCGCGAGTCCACCTTGGTTTCGATGATTTCACCCACCGCTAAAATATCCGCTGACGTTTCCACCAAGGTCACCATGATCACGATGAACATTGAGACAATTGCTGCGATTTGAAACGAGGGATAGCCAAAATGAAATAATGACGGCAGCGCCAGAAATGCCCCTTCACCCACCTTCGAGAAATCTGTCATCCCAAGGCAAAGGGCAAGGACTGTTCCGATTATCATCGCCAAGAGAATTGAGAGCCTCGAAACAGTCGCGCTCCCGACCTTGCTCAGCAAGAGCACGATGACAAGAGTCGTAGCAGCCAGGCCGATATTAGCCATGCTGCCAAAGCCGGGTGCATTGCTGTTTCCACCCATGGCCCAGCGGGCAGCAACCGGCATCAAGGTCAAGCCGATCGTGGTGATCACGATTCCTGTGACCAGTGGTGGAAAAAATCTCGTGATCCGGGAAAATACCGGAGTAATCAGCAGCCCTATGAGCGAGGCAGCCATAACGGCTCCCAGCACCGACTCCATCCCTCCGTTCCCGGAAATAGCCACCATCGTCGCCACTCCGGAGAATGAAACGCCTTGAACCAGCGGCAACTGGCAGCCAAAGAAGGGCAAACCGATCGTTTGCAGGATTGTGGCCAAGCCGCCAGCAAAAAGAGACGCGGTGATCAACAAGCCGATTTCGCTCGATGACAAGCCCGCAGCCTGACCGAGGATGAGCGGAACTGCTATGATCCCCCCATACATCGTCAACACGTGTTGCAGTCCATAAGCCAGGTTGGCTCCGATGCCTAGATTTTCGTCTTCCGGTCGCTGTCGTAACGATTTCGCAATTGAGTTTGATGCCAAGGTAGTGTCCTCCCAATACCTTTATGCAGCCCAACCAGATTTTGCTGATCAGGCGGGAGGAAACTATGGCAGCTTTTTGGGCGCTGACTGTATTTGATTTATTGAAACTGTTTCCGGCAGGACGCAGGTATTGGCCAGCATACGGGAATATTTTTCAGCATTCCACCACGTTCACAGCCAAACCCCCAAGACTGGTCTCTTTGTAGCGTTCGTTCATATCCACACCGGTCTGGCGCATCGTTTCAATACAGGCATCCAGCGGAACGAAATGCGTGCCGTCGCCTTTGACCGCCAGCGATGCTGCCGTAACGGCCTTCACTGCCCCGAGCGCATTGCGTTCGATACACGGCACCTGGACCAGTCCAGCGACCGGGTCGCAGGTCATGCCGAGGTGATGTTCGAGCGCGATTTCGGCGGCATTCTCGATCTGCTCTGGGGTTCCACCAAGCACCGCCGCAAGGCCCGCGGCAGCCATGGCCGAGGCGGAGCCTACTTCGCCCTGACAGCCGACCTCTGCCCCGGATATCGACGCGTTATGCTTGATCACGCCGCCGATTGCGGCGGACGTCAGCAGGAAGTCGCGAATGCCATTCTCGTCGGCATCGTCGTGGAAATGCAAGTAATAGCGTAGAACCGCGGGGACAACGCCGGCGGCGCCGTTGGTCGGTGCAGTCACAACCCGTCCACCCGCCGCATTCTCTTCATTGACCGCCATCGCGTAGACCGACAGCCAGTCATTGGCGAGCAGCGGGTTGATGCGATTCTGGCGCCATTCCTCCTGCAGGCGGTCGTGCAGGTAACGGGCGCGTCGCTTGACCTTGAGTCCGCCGGGCATAATGCCTTCCTGTTCCAAACCGCGATCGATACACGAACGCATGGCCGACCATATGCGGTCCAAACCCGCATTCAGTTCGTCACGACTCATGAAGACTTCTTCATTTTGCCGCTTCATCTCGGCGATCGACAAGCCGCTATCCTTGGCCATGCGCATCATCTGAGCGGCATTGATAAAGGGAAATGGAACTGGAACTTCCGCTTTGGGCGCCGTGCGCGTTTTTGCCGACTCGAGCTCTTCCTCCGTCACGACAAACCCGCCGCCAATCGAATAGAAGATACGGCGCAGCAGCAGCCGGTCGTCGACATCATAGGCTTCAAATGCCATACCGTTCGCATGCCCCGGCAAAGGCGTACGCCGATCCATGATAAGGTCTGTTGCGGGGTCGAACCGATAGGAGGGGTGGCCTGCAGGCGAGATGCGCTTATTCTGCTTGACCGTCTCGAGTAATGCATCCATCTCGTTTGGATCGACGGTCGCGGGCAACAGTCCGCAGAGGCCGAGAATGACGGCACGGTCCGTCGCATGACCGATGCCAGTGAAGGCGAGTGAGCCATGCAAATGAACGCGTAACCTATCGACCTTGACGCCGGTCGGCCTCGGCCATTGGCCGTTCTTGAGTTCTTCGAGGAACTGGCCGCCAGCAGTCATTGGCCCCATGGTGTGGGAACTTGAAGGACCAATGCCGATTTTATACAGATCAAAAACCGACAGAAACATCCGGCTACCTTACTCGAGTGAAATCGATCGCAATCATAATGGCTGGTTGCCGGCAATTGCCGCAGCCCGCCACCGACCTTGGCTTGCGTTTCTACGACATAGGCCGGTAAAGCAAAAGCCAAAAGAATTGCGCATAAAAACCCTGCTCACTTCCAAACGGATTGACCGCTTACGACATTTGCGAACCGGGCGAATTGACGTACATTCGCCATCAACAGTTGCGCATCATTGAGAGAAGAAATGGAAGCTGCCCCAACTACATCCTATTGGCTCGATGTCCTGGCTCTGGTCTATTTCTTCATCGTCTGGGCACTCTACTCTCATACCACAGCCAACGGCTTCGCCGGCAGAAAATCGCTGACTTACGAAATGAACCAGGCAAGGCACCAGTGGATGGCGACGATGTCGACGCGCGAACTACGCATGATCGACACCAGCATCATGATCGGTTTGCAGCAAGGCACCGGCTTTTTTGCATCGACATCGATTCTGGCCATTGGCGGCTGCTTCGGACTGCTCAACTCGTCGGGCCGTGTTCTCACCTTGTTTCATGATCTGCCGTTGTTGGGCGAGACGACCCAACAATTGTTTGAAACGAAGATTCTCGGACTACTCGTGCTTTTTGCCTATGCCTTCTTCAAATTCGCCTGGTCCTACCGGCTCTTCAATTATTGCTCGATACTGATCGGCGGCGTGCCTATGGCGCGTGACAAAGGGCCGGACGACCCAATCGTCATTGCCAGCATCAATCGCGCTGCGGGAATCAATATTCAGGCTGGCCAGCATTTCAACAGCGGCCTGCGCGGTATTTTCTTTTCCATCGGCTATCTCGGCTGGTTTCTGCACCCTTTGGTCTTCATGATCACGACGACACTGGTTGCTATCGTTCTCTTACGCCGGCAGTTCTTTTCAACTGCACGCGATGTGCTAATGCGAAACGGTGTAACTTCCGATTACAGTCCTCGTGGCAAATAGCGCCACACAAAGATCGCCGTGAAGACCATCAGGCCGGCGAGCGCAATGAAGATCGCACCAAGCTGGAAAAACGTCAGAATGAATGAATAGAAGAAAGCGGGCAATATTTCGGAAAAATCGAGATATGTTCGATAGACGGCTGTCATCTGCGCCCGTTCGTGCGGGTGGACCGCGCGTATGAACGTCGTAGATCCGAGTGTATCGAGCGCGACACAGAAAAACGCCCCGGCAAGAAGCATTATCGCCGCCAACATCGGGAAGCTTTCGCCAGCGAGCCCTGCTCCAATCAAAGCCACAGCGAGCAATACGAACACGCCGGATATCGTGCGGGTCAGACCTTTGGCCATGCCAACCTTCCCCCAAAGAATGGAGCCGAGCAGGAAAAGATTGCCAAGTGAAACCAGAAGCCCGCCAGCGAGGGTTCCCTGCCCCGTCGCCACCATCAAAATGGGACCGTAGACGAAGAAAGTACTCCAATAGCAGGAACGCGAAAACGCAATCAGCCAAGCCAGCCGGAGCCGCGGCTGCACAACGAAGCGGCGCACATTGGCTATCGGATTGGCTGGACGGCTTGGCCCCTTCTGCAACGCCGGATTGTCGCTGAGTCGGAAATACCAGAACAGCGTCAGCAACAGCAGCGAAAATCCGATCGACAGAAGGAACGGCGCAACCATTCCAACCCGTGTGTAGAGGAGAACGCCGAGAAACGGCCCGCCGGTCCACGCGAGGGTAGCCGTTGCCATCCGCACGGACTCAGCGCGGACCAGCTCGCCCTTCTTGATGTGATCCATGATGTAGAGGCTGAGTGTAATCGATAGAGTTCCGGCGCCAAACGTACGCAGAAACAGCCCTGCCGCCTGCCCAGGCAACGTGTCGAGCGCAAATGCGCAGCAACCCAGCATCAGCGATGTCGCACCGGCAGTATAGACCCATCTACGCGGGATGCGCACGATCAACAGCGGAATCGACAACGTTGAAATCAATCCGAGAAGAGACATACACGTATAGAGAATGCTGACCCCGCGCTCGCTCTGCATCAAATCGTATGTCTGGATCGGAACGACACTGGTAATGATCGCCCGGGCCATCGATTCAATGCCGAAAAGGATTGCGAACACCCGCGCCGTGGGACGCTTGGCTGTGGTAATCCAAATGGGGTGGCGGACCTGATTGATCACTGAGATGACTTTGGGGGCACTGATTCGAACGGCGCCACGAGTTTCGGACGCGAGCTTGTGGATAGCAGTCAATCAAGCGACATAATATGTCCGTTTCATAGAAACCGTTGAAATATGTGCGGAAAGCGTTCCGTTGCTTTTAGGGGAAAGATCATGGATTTTGCCTGCCATGTCGCCTAGCTTGCCGCAAAAGCCGTAGCGACCGGGATTCTGCCACATGCGCCAAGCCGAGACCTTAAATCCACCCGCGAAAGCGCGCCTCGGCAAGCTCGATGCGTTGCGCGGTATCGCCCTCATCGCAATGGCGACATACCACACGGCTTGGGATTTCGAGTTTTTCGGATATTTGGAGCCCGGAACCACCGGGCAAGGCGTCTGGAAACTCTACGCTCGCATCATTGCCTCTACGTTTCTTGCGTTGGTTGGCTTCAGCCTTGTCCTGGCGCATGGCCGGCAGATACGCTGGCGGGCTTTTGGCATCCGCCTTGCTCAAATCATCGTTGCGGCGCTGGCGATCACACTCGTCACCGCGTACATCACGCCTGACAATTTCGTGTTTTTTGGCATTCTGCATCAGATCGCTGCGGCGAGTGTCCTCGGGCTGCTGTTCCTAAGATTACCGGCATTGATCGTTGCTATCGCTGCTGCAGCGGTCATTGCCGCTCCGCACTATCTGATCTCCTCCTTCTTCGATCCGCCAATCTTCTGGTGGCTTGGATTGTCGGAAATACTCATCCGATCAAATGATTATGTGCCGATCTTCCCATGGTTCGGCGCCGTTTTGGCCGGCATGACGGTCGCCAAAATCATGCAGCACTTCAACGCTTTGAAGCTGCTTGCCGGTAATATAGCACCGGCTTGGCTCGACCGATTGCTGCGCTTCATCGGTCAGCACAGCCTCGCGTTTTACCTTATCCATCAACCAATTCTCATCAGCTGCGTATTTCTGATTTCGCAGCTGTTTCCGCCTGCAGTTGCAACACCGCAGGAGGTTTTTGGACAGGCCTGTATTCAGAGCTGCCAAAATGACAACGACAAGGCGTTTTGTCAGAAGTTCTGCGAGTGCGTGATTGGCCAGACCGAGACTCAGGGCATTTTCGACGATGTTTTCGCTGGTCGGCGCGATCAGAGCGATCCGCAAATGCAGGAAATCGCTGGCATTTGTACGCAGCAAAACTTGCCGCAATAGGGCTCAGGTATTGACGCCAAGCTCTGCCAGACGTTCGATACAGGCTTCTTCGACTTGGTCGAGCTCCGTCAAGGTTTCTTCGATATCACGCCGCTTCTGACGCAAATCCGCGCGCTTCTCTTCGACGCGTTTCATCAAGAGATGCAGTTGGCCCATTTCACCCGGCGGTTCGTTATACATCTGGACGATCTCGTGTATTTCCGCAATGGAGAAACCGAGACGCTTGCCGCGCAGGATCTGCTTGAGCAGATGACGATCTGAAGGCCGGAACAGACGGGTCCGGCCGCGACGAACCGGATGGATCAGGCCCTCGTCTTCATAGAATCTCAACGTGCGCGTCGATACTCCAAACTCTCGCGTCAGTTCGGTAATGGAATAATATTCGCGCATGACAGACACTGCTCTACATTCCCACATTGTATCGATTGGATGTTTTGGTCACGCAATTACGTAAAAGTCAATTGCACGATTGTGTCTGGTTGCGAACTTTAGTCCATAGCCAGCAATAAGCTGTTGTTACTTAAAGCCAAACCACCATGTGGCGAGGCCAAGAAACGAGGAAAAACCAACCACATCGGTGACTGTAGTTACAAATACGGCAGATGCGATGGCGGGATCTGCACCAAAACGATGCAGCAATAGCGGAATCAATATTCCGCCTAGCGCCGCTGCAAGCATATTGATAATCATCGCCGCCGCGATGATTCCCCCGAGATTGACATTTGCAAACCACATGCCGGCGACCAGACCGATCATGATCGCAAAGATAACGCCGTTGATAAGGCCCACGAAGGCTTCACGGCGGATAATACGACCAGCGTTGTAAATATCCATGTCCCGCGTCGCCAAGGCTCGCACGGTCACAGTCATCGTCTGGGTACCGGCATTGCCGCCCATGGACGCCACGATCGGCATCAAAACGGCCAAGGCAACCATCTGCTGGATTGTGGCATCGAACAGTCCAATCACTGATGCGGACAAGAAGGCCGTAAAGAGATTTATCACCAGCCAGGGCGTGCGTGACCGGGAAGTCGATAACACGGAGTCGGAGAGTTCTTCGTCACCGACGCCACCAAGGCGCATGATGTCCTCTTCGGCTTCTTCCTGAATGACGTCAACGATGTTTTCAATGGTCAGGACACCAACAAGCCGTTCGTTCTCATCGACCACCGCGGCTGACAAAAGGTCATACTGTTCGAAGATTTGTGCAGCTTCTTCCTGGTCCATCGTAGCGGGGATCGCATGACGTGTCTCATGCATGATCTCCTCGATCTTGGTATCGCGACGTGTGCGCAGGATGCGGTCGAGGTCGATAGCGCCCAACAGCCGGAACATCGGGTCGATAACAAAAATCTGCGAGAACGACTCCGGCAGATCATCATTGTCGCGCATATAGTCGATGGTTTGCCCGACAGTCCAGAACGGCGGAACAGCGACGAACTCCGTCTGCATGCGGCGGCCGGCGGTTTCTTCCGGGTAGCCAAGAGAGCGCCGCAGTCGCACGCGCTCCGTGAAGGGCAGTTGTGCCAGAATTTCGTCACGATCTTCCTGATCGAGATCCTCGAGAATATAGACCGCATCGTCAGAGTCGAGGTCCTGAACGGCCTCGGCGATCTGCTGATTTGGCATCGCATCGACGATTTCAAGACGAACGGCTTCGTCCACTTCGGTGAGTGATGCAAAATCAAACTCATCACCGAGAAGTTCGACAAGCGCCGAACGCTGATCGGAATGCAGCGCTTCCAGCACGTGGCCAAGTTCCGACTGGTGCAGCTTGCCGACATGTGATCGAAGAAACAGAACGTCCCGATCCGCAATAGCGGCACCGACCCGCGCTAGAAAGGACGTCTTGACCGCACCATCCTCACCATAGATGTCGGCATCCTCCTCGTCCGGGGCGGATTCTGGTAGGGTCTCTGTATCATCCATTGTGTCCGCACCCGCCTTCCCGACAAATGTTGTGCATTGTCAGTTAGAGCAAAGGATGTCGAAATGGAACCGGCGACATCCCTTGCTTTCATTTTTTGGCAGTTCAGGCGGCGCTATCTTCCCAACCGCTGATAGCCTTTACTTCAAGGAAGTCTTCGAGGCCCCAATGTCCGCCCTCGCGCCCGATTCCGGACTGTTTATAGCCGCCAAACGGAGCATCGGCAGCGTGAGAAGCACCGTTGATGCGCACCATGCCTGCGCGAAGTTGTTTCGATACGCGCTTGATTCGCTCCCGGTCGCCTGACTGGATATAGGCGGCGAGCCCGTAAGGTGTATCGTTGGCGATCTCGACGGCTTCTTCCTCCGTATCAAACGGAATCATGGCAAGGACAGGACCGAATATTTCTTCTCGGGCGATAGTCATCTCATTGTTGACATCCGCGAACACTGTCGGACGGACATAATAGCCGCGATTAAAGCCCTCAGGACGTCCGGTGCCGCCGGCGACAAGCCGGGCACCTTCCTTGATGCCCTGTTCGATCAAGCCTTGCACCTTGTTGAACTGCATTTCCGAGACCAGCGGCCCCATGTGATCGCCATCCTGCGATGGATCGCCCACTTTGGTCGCCTTCGCGGTTGCGGCGGCGATTTCAGTGGCCTTATCATAGACAGAACGCTCTACAAGCATTCGCGTCGGGGCGTTGCACGACTGGCCGGTGTTGTTGAATACATGCGAGACGCCGCGCTTGATTGCAGCTTCCAGATCCGCATCCGCGAACACAATGTTCGGCGACTTGCCACCAAGTTCGAGCGAAACGCGCTTGACTGTTTCGGCTGCGGCTTTGGTGACGGCAACGCCTGCGCGCGTCGAGCCCGTGAACGACATCATGTCAATGCCGGGGTGTCGCGACATTGCCTCGCCGACCGTTGGACCATCGCCATTGATCAGATTGAAGACGCCCGCAGGAAGGCCCGAGGCATCGATCATTTCGGCAAAGATGACGGAAGAAATTGGAGCAATTTCCGAAGGTTTGAGGATAACGGTGCAACCCGCGGCGATCGCGGGAACAACTTTCAGAACGACCTGGTTCATCGGCCAGTTCCATGGCGTGATCAAGCCGCAGACACCGATCGGCTCGTAGGCGATGCGGACTGTCTTGTTGTGCGTATCAAGCGGACGTTCGAATTCGAAATTCTTCAGTGCCCGGATGAATGCCTTTATATGGCCAGTTCCCGAGGCTGCCTGTTCGTCCAGAGCCATCGTGATCGGTGCCCCCATCTCGGATGATATGGCCGTGGCCATGTCGGCGAGACGCGATTCATAGACGACGAGCAGCCGCTCGAGCCATGCCAGCCGCTCTTCGCGGCTCGTAATGCTCCATGTGGCAAAACCCTTGCGCGCAGCAGAGACAGCCTTGTCGACATCGGCAGCAGAACCAAGCGAAATTACCGCAAAAGCCTGCTCGTCAGCCGGATTGATGACGTCGAGCTCTTTGGCCACCGCTGGAGCTATCCACTTACCGTTAATATAGAAATCGGTCTTGCGAAGCATGGTCAGTCTCCTGCTTGTTACTTTATGGAATGTCCGTTGATTGAGCGCCGGATGATATCCGGCAGGTGTCAGCAGTGTGTGTAGCGGATGTCTTAAGGTCCGGCCAATAGGATTACCGAACAAAGAGGCGAAAATAGCGGCAGCTGGTCACGACAATTTTTGCTTGCGATTGAATTGGCGGGAGAGACACAGAAAATTGCCGAGCATCGCATGACCATACTCCGTCAGCACCGATTCTGGATGAAACTGCACCCCATAGGTTGGATGCCTCACATGGGTCAGGCCCATAACCTCCCCAATGTCGGATTGTGCAGTTACTTTCAAATCGCCGTCATCCTTGATGGATTCGACAATCAGCGAGTGATATCGCCCTGCCCGGAATGGACTGGGCAGACCCTTGAAGACTCCGCTTCCATCGTGATTGATCGCCGAAGAACGGCCGTGCATCGGCTCCTGCGCGCGAACAACCTCGCCGCCAAAGACCTCTCCGATGCACTGATGTCCAAGGCAGATGCCAAGCATGGGGATCTTCCCGCTCAACCCTTCGATGATGTTCATTGACTGGCCGGCCTCATGCGGCCCGCAAGGGCCTGGCGAGAGCACTATCGCTTCCGGCGCCAACCGTTGGACCTCGGCGGCAGAAATCGCGTCATTGCGGACGACCTGGGTTTCGACGCCGAGTTCAGCAAAGTAGCGGGCGACGGTGAAAACGAAGGAGTCGTAATTGTCGATGATCAGGATCATGGCCCGTTCCCCTGATCGAAGACGGCAAAGATGCGAGCCGCCTTGTCGAGCGTTTCCTGATATTCCGCCGCGGGATCTGACAAGGCGGTGATGCCGCCGCCCGCCTGAAATGCCGCTTTTCCGCCTTGAAAAAGCACCGTGCGGATACCTATATTGCCATCGAAATTGCCGTTGAACCCAATGAAGCCGATGGAACCGCAGTAGACGCCGCGTGCTTCACGCTCGATTTCGGTGATGATTTCCATCGCCCGAAGTTTTGGTGCGCCGGTGATCGATCCGCCCGGAAAGGCCGCCCTAATCAAATCCGCCAGGCAATTGCCTTCCGCCAGCCGCCCGGTAACGACAGAAACCAGATGATGGACGCTCGCATAGGTTTCGAGCCCGCAAAGCACGGGTGTCAATACAGAGTGCGGACGACAGACGCGGGAAAGATCGTTGCGCATCAAATCGACGATCATCAGATTTTCCGCGCGATCCTTCTCTGATTTGAGAAGGATATCGGCTAAACGCTTGTCTTCGTTCGGGTCTTGCGATCTGGGCATCGTGCCTTTGATCGGACGTGTCTCGACTTGATCGCCCTTCACCGAAATAAACCGTTCCGGCGAGCTCGAAGCAACGATGATGTCTCCATGATCAAGATAAGCTGCAAAAGTCGCGGCGTTTTGCTTTCGCAACGCCTTGTAGAAGCGCCACGGCGCGAAGTTTTTCGGCAAGTCAGCTATGAAACGCTGGGCGATATTGGCCTGAAAGATGTCGCCGTCGAGGATGTATTCCACGACTTTGGCAACGGCCTGCATATAATCATCGCGCTCAAAGTTGGACCGCCACGAAGCTCTTGGAATCCTCAAATCATGTTGCGGTTCAGGGGCCATCTGCCCCGAATCCCGCTGGATCGCTCCCAGGAATAATTCGGACCGCTCGATGCGTCGCGCTACCCGCGCCGCCTCGCTCTCTTCCGGCAACCCGGAAGATATCAGCCAGACCCGTCTGGATTGATGATCAAAGGCCAGCACAACATCGTAGAAATACCAGGTCGCATCCGGCATTGAACCTTGGATAGGAGCATCCGGCTGCGGCAGACGCTCCAGCAGGCGGCCGAACTCGTAGGAAAAATAGCCGATAGCCCCGCCTTGGAATGGCGGCAGTTCCGGCTGGTCGTCCAGACGATAAACATCCAGATAATACGAGAGAGCCTCCAAGGGCCGCATGTCGATCGCGACGCCGTTCCAACCTGCAACGCCGTTTTGCACCATCAGTTTGCCAAAAGGATCCGCCGCCACATAGGAATAACGGCCGAGATTCTCGTGACGCATGGCGCTGTCAAGAAAGCTTAGCCCCCCGAGCGGCCGCAATCGCTCGGCCGCATCGACGGGCTCCAGCCATGGAATCTCACGAACGTGCAAGCGCCAACCTCCCTTTCAGCCGCTGAGATTATCCGCTCTTGCGGGTTGATAGAAGGATACTTGTCTCGGTCGAGGTGATTCCGTCAATATGACGGATATCGCGCAGCGTGCGGTCAAAAGCTTCCAATGTCTCCACCTCGATCTCAGCGACGATGTCCCAACGCCCGTTCGTCGTGTGCATGGCGCGGATTTCCGGAAAGCCCTGCAGCCGCCGGATAACTTTTTCTGCGCCCTGTCCGGCAACTTCGATCATGGCAATTGCCCGCACACCGTATATGCCGGCTCCAGCTTTCAACGTGACTGTGAAGCCCTGTATCGTTCCATCCGTGGTCAGCTTGTCGATACGCGTTCTTACCGTTGCGCGAGAAATGCCGAGAATTGTCGCCATGGAAGAAACCGGCAAACGGCAATCATCCCGCAGCAAAGACAGCAATTTACGGTCTACATCATCCATTGTCTTTCAATCTGATAAATCCAATTGGGCAAAGTGCGCATATATATGCGCATTTCTATCAGGATGCTGTCTTTTTGTCACCGCCTCGAAGTGCCAGTATCGCGGTGAAACATGATATTATTTTTCCATATCCTGGACCATTCAAACGCGAAAGTGGCGGTTGTTGATGAACATGCAAGGCAATTTCGAAGACGCTCACAAGCAGAAGCTTACCATCATCGGTGCGCCGATCGAGGAAGGTGCGGGCCGGCTCGGCGCACTGATGGGGCCCGCAGCCCTGCGCACGGCCGGCCTGGTCCGCACGCTCGAAGAGCTTGGTCACCCGGTGGAGGATCGCGGCGATCTGCGCTTGCCGAAGGTATTGCCAATTGTTCCGCCGGTCGCGGGCCTTGCGCATCATATCGAGAAAATTGCCGCCTGGTCGCGCATGCTAAGCGCTGAGACGTATGAGGCGATGAAGCACGGCAGCTTCCCGGTCATTCTTGGCGGCGACCATAGCCTGTCCATGGGCTCGGTCAGCGGCGTTGCCCGCTATTGCGAGGAACACAACCGTGAATTGTTCGTGCTCTGGCTGGACGCTCATTCCGATTTCAACACACCATCGACCTCGCCATCCGGAAACATGCATGGCATGTCGGCGGCGCTCCTGTGCCGTGAACCCGGCCTGGAAGGTGTCATGGGCGATGAGCCCCACGGATTCGTCAAGCCGGAAAACCTCCACCTCTTTGGTATTCGCTCCATCGACTCGACCGAGCGCGTACTTTTGCGCGAACGGGGCATTGATGTCATCGACATGCGCAAGATCGATGAGTTTGGCATCGCGAAATTGATGCGTGGCATCATCGAGCGGGTGCAAAGGGCCAATGGCATTCTGCATGTGAGCTTCGACGTCGATTTTATCGATCCCTCGCTTGCACCTGGCGTCGGAACCACCGTTCCAGGCGGCGCGACCTATCGCGAAGCACATCTCGTGATGGAAATGCTGCACGATTCCGGCGTGGTCGGTTCGCTCGACGTGGTCGAACTCAACCCATTTCTGGATGAGCGCGGCAAGAGCGCCTTGCTGCTCGTTGATCTTGTCGCGAGTATTTTCGGTCGGCGGATTTTCGACAAACCCAATCTTTCAGACCAGAGCGCAGCCGCTCTGAACGCATGAATTCGGCAATAGGAGGATAATTTGCTGCACACAGCCGCTGACCTGATCTCAACAGAATCCCGCCTTGGGGCGCACAACTACAAGCCGCTTGACGTGGTACTGGAGCGCGGCGAAGGCGTGTATGTCTGGGATATCGACGGCAATCGTTATCTGGATTGCCTGTCCGCCTATTCGGCCGTCAATCAGGGCCACTGTCACCCGAAAATTCTGAAAGCAATGACCGAGCAGGCTGGCAAGCTGACGCTGACCTCCCGCGCTTTCCGCAATGACCAGCTGGCTTTATTCTATGAGGAACTCGCGGCGCTTACCGGCTCGCACAAGATCCTGCCGATGAACAGCGGCGCCGAAGCGGTTGAGACCGCGATCAAGGCTGTGCGCAAATGGGGCTACGAGGTTAAGGGCGTGCCGGAAAACGCTGCCGAGATTATCGTGTGTTCGAACAATTTCCATGGCCGTACGATGGGCATCGTCGGTTTCAGCACCGATCCTACGGCACGCGAAAATTTCGGTCCGTTTGCTCCAGGCTTCAAGATCGTTCCGTTCGGCGATATCGATGCCTTTGCCAAGGCACTGACGCCCAACACAGTCGGTTTTCTGGTAGAACCGATTCAGGGTGAAGCCGGCGTGATCATTCCGCCCAAGGGCTATTTCAGCAAAGTGCGCGAGCTGTGCACCGAAAACAACGTTACGCTCATTCTGGACGAGATCCAGACCGGCCTCGGCCGTACCGGTGCGCTGTTGGCGGAAGAGCATGAGGGCATCGAGGCTGATGTGACGCTCATCGGCAAGGCGCTTTCCGGCGGCTTCTATCCAGTGTCGGCAGTGCTTTCCAACAGCGACGTTCTTGGCGTGCTCAAGCCGGGGCAGCATGGCAGCACCTTCGGCGGCAACCCACTGGCCTGCGCTATTGCACGTGCGGCGCTACGTGTGCTCACCGAAGAAAACATGATCGAAAACTCCCGCATCGAAGGCGAATATTTCCTTCAGCAGCTGAAGGGTATACGCAGCAATATCGTGCGGGACGTACGCGGACGCGGGCTGATGCTGGCGGTGGAGCTGCATCCGGAGGCCGGCGGTGCCAACCGGTTCTGCAACGAGTTGAAAGAACGCGGCATTCTCGCCAAGGACACCCATGGCGACACGATCCGCATCGCTCCGCCGCTGGTGATCAAGCGCGACCAGATCGACTGGGCTCTGGAGCAGTTCGAGACGGTCCTGACAAGCATGAACTGAGTTGAAGGGCTGGCCGGGTCAATCCCGGCCAGTCTCACATCCGTACACGTTCAGCCTTTGGATCGTACATCGGCTTTAAAGAAGCCTCGGCCTTCACCCGCACCCCGGCGATCTCGATCTCGTAATTTGAAGCCAGAATCTGTTCCGGATTTTCTTCCTTGCTCGGAACGTAACCCAGGCCGATAGCGCCGCCGAGATGGTGGCCATAATTGCCCGAGGTGATTGTTCCCACAATCTCTCCATCACGGACAATGGCCTCATTGTGGAAAAGCAGTGGCTCTGGATCACTTAGACGAAACTGCACGAGCCTGCGATCGAGCCCGGCTGCCTTCTTTCTCAGCACGGCATCGCGGCCAATGAAATCACCCTTATCGACTTTCACTGCAAACCCAAGCCCTGCCTCCAGCACATGATCCTCGTCGGTGATGTCGTGGCCGAAGTGGCGGAACGCCTTTTCAATGCGGCACGAATCCAGCGTGTGCAGACCGCAAAGCTTGAGGCTCAGCTCTTGTCCCGCCTCCTCGATGGCCTCGAATACATGCGCCGTCTGATCCGTGGAGACATACAGCTCCCAACCGAGTTCGCCGACATAGGTCACGCGGTGCGCGCGTGCGAGGCCCATACCGATCTCGATCTCGCGCGCGGTCCCGAACGGATTGGCTTCGTTCGAGAAATCATTTGGACTGATCTTCTGGATCAGTTCGCGAGATTTGGGTCCCATCAGACACAGCACCGATTCCGCCGGGGTTACATCGGTAATCACCACGAATTCGTCCTTGAGGTGCTTGCGCATCCAGGCCTGGTCACGCTGCAGGGTCGCACCGGGGACAACGACAAAGAAAGTTGTTTCCGACAGGCGTGTAATCGTCAGGTCGCTTTCGATCCCCCCGCGATTATTGAGCATCTGGGTGTAAACGATGCGGCCAGGCTCGACGTCGAGCTGGTTAGCGCAAAGCTTCTGCAGGAACAGCAAAGCATCACGGCCCTCGACGCGGATCTTGCCGAACGAAGTCATGTCGAACAGGCCGACTCCATTGCGCACGGCAAGATGCTCTTCGCGCTGATTGTCGAACCAGTTCTGCCGTTTCCAGGAATAGCGGTATTCGCGCTCCTGACCGTCCTTGGCAAACCAGTTTGCGCGCTCCCATCCGGCGACTTCACCGAAGACCGCGCCACGCTGCTTAAGATGTTCATGAATGGGTGAGCGGCGGATATTTCGGGATGTCGCCATCTGCCGGTAGGGGAAATGATCGGCATAGAGCAGGCCCAGTGTCTCAGAGACACGTTCCTTCAGATAACGCCTGTTCTTCTGGAATGGCTGCGCGCGGCGGATATCCACCTCCCACAGGTCGAACGGCGCCTCGCCATCATGAATCCATTGAGCGAGTGCCATCCCCGCACCGCCGGACGAGACAATACCGATCGAATTATAGCCCGCAGCGACCCAATAGCCGCCAAGTTCCGGCGCTTCTCCGAGATAATAGCGGTCATCGGGGGTGAAGCTTTCCGGACCGTTGAAGAATGTGTGGATCCCGGCTGTACCGAGCATAGGCATGCGGTTGACGCCCATTTCAAGGATCGGCTCGAAATGCTCGAAATCCTCCTGGAGCTGGTCGAAACAGAAATCTTCGGAAATGCCGTTCATGCCCCAAGGCTTGGCGACCGGCTCAAAGGCGCCCAGCATCATCTTGCCGGCATCCTCCTTGTAATAGGCGCATTCATCCGGAACGCGCAGCACGGGCAAGCGCCCAAGCCCCTCGATGGCCTCGGTAACAAGATAGAAATGCTCGCAGGCATGCAGCGGCACGGTGACACCCGATGTTCCCGCCAGATCGCGTGCCCACATGCCGGCGCAGTTGATCACCACGTCGGTCTCGATCGTGCCCTGTTCTTCGCCTTGCACCCAGGTCACGCCGGTTACGCGGCCGTGCTTTTTGAGAACGCCGGTGACTTTGACGTTTTCGACAATTTTGGCGCCGCGCTGGCGTGCGCCCTTGGCAAGAGCCATGGCGATATTGGCCGGGTCGCACTGTCCGTCGAGCGGCAGATGCACCGCGCCCACCACATCTTCAATGTTAAGATGCGGATACATCTCCTTGACTTCATTTGGAGATATTTCACGAACATCGACATCGAAGGCACGCGCCAGCGAAGCCTGCCGGTAAATCTCGTGCTTGCGTTCCTCGGTCAGAGCCACGGTGATCGAGCCCACCTGGCGCATACCGGTGGAGACCCCGGTTTCCGCCTCCAGCTTGACATAGAGGTCGGCGGAATATTTCGCCAGCCGTGTCATGTTCTGCGAGGCGCGCAGCTGGCCGATGAGCCCTGCAGCGTGCCACGTGGTGCCGGAGGTCAACTGCTTGCGCTCCAGCAGAACGACATCGGTCCAGCCGAGCTTGGCGAGATGATAGGCAACAGAACAGCCGGAAATGCCGCCGCCGATGATGACGGCGCGCGCTTTGGTGGGTAGCGAACTCATGCGCGTATTCTTTCGTTCTTGGGATCCCAAAGCGGCTGGTCAGGATGGACGGTCGCTTTGTAGCGCTCGCCGAAGATTTCCACCTCGACTTCCGTCCCGGGTTCGGTGAGTTCGGTCTTCAGCATGCCAAGCGCGATCGATTTGTCGATCCGGTGCCCCCAGCCCCCGGAAGTAGTTTCACCAACAATAGCGCCATTGTGCCAAAGCGTGGACATATAAGGCGCGTCACAGTCTCCGGCATCCACAGTCAGCGTGACGAAGCGTTTCTTCACGCCCTGCTGCTTTTCACGTTCCAGAGCGGCCTTGCCGATGAATTCCGGCTTTTCCCACTTGATGAAACGTTCAAGTCCGCTTTGCAGCGGAGTGTAGTCAGTGGAAAGGTCGCCTTTCCAGGCGCGATAGCCCTTTTCGAGGCGCAGGGAATCCAGTGCGAACATGCCGAAGGGCTTGATCCCGTATTTCTGTCCTGCTTCCCATATCGCATCGAAGATCGCGGCGGTGTCGGCAACTTTCGTATGCACCTCCCAGCCAAGCTCACCGGCAAAGGAAACGCGCACCAACTGGCAATACCGCCCGGCGATCTGAGTCGTCTGGTGCGAAAGCCAGGTTTTCTCGAGATCCGCATCGCAGATATCCCGGAACAGATCACGGGCCTTCGGCCCGGTAACGATCTGGCAAGAGAAAGCTTCCGTGACGTTGGCGATGCTGATTGAACGGCCGTTCGGCAAATGATTGAGCAGCCAGTCGCGATCATGCCATTCGGCAACACCGGCGGTGATCAGGAAGAACACATTCTCATCGATCGCCATAATGGACATTTCGGTGACGACCCGGCCCTTGTCGTCGGAGAAATAGCCAAGGCCGATCCGTCCAGGCTTCGGCACGATACCGGTGACCAGCGTCGACAGCCATTCGCGAGCGCCCTCGCCGCTGACTTTGAAGCGCGAGAAACCGGGCAGATCGAGAATGCCAACAGCGTCGCGCACGGCATGGCACTCTTCGCGGATACGCTGCTGCCACGGACCATCACGAAGGAACGTTTGCATTGATTCCTCCGAAACATCGTCGCCCGGCTGCGCATACCAGTTTGCGCGTTCCCAGCCATTATAGGCACCGAACTGCGCACCCAGCCTGGCAATCCGATCATGGATAGGTGAAACCTTCTTGTTGCGGCCCGCCGGCCACGTATGGCGCGGAAAATGAATGGCATATTCGTGCCCGTACACCTCCACACCCTTGGCAACGCAATATTCAGTATCGGTAAAGGCGGTGAAACGGCGCGGATCGCACGACCACATATCCCATTCCGTCGCGCCTTCCGTGACCCATTCGGCCAGAACCTTGCCTGCTCCGCCAGCCTGCGCGATGCCGAAGGTGAAGACACAGGCTTCGAATGCATTGGGTACGCCGGGCATCGGACCGATCAGCGGATTGCCATCCGGCGCGTAGGGGATTGGACCATTGATCACCTTCGACAGGCCCGCGGTACCGAGAATTGGTACACGGGCAATGGCATCATTGAGGTACCAGTCGAGGCGCTCAAGATCATCGGGGAACAGCTGAAACGAGAAATCATCCGGCATTGGATCATCGGCAGTCGCCCAATGCGCACGGCAATTGCGTTCATATGGCCCGAGATTCATGCCGTTCTTTTCCTGCCGCAGGTAATAGGACGAATCGACGTCGCGCAGCAACGGCAGCTTGTGGCCGTTTTCGCGAGACCAGGCAGCGATTTCGGGGATTTCGTCGAACAGCAGATATTGATGGCTCATCACCATCATCGGCACGTCGCGGCCAAACAGCTTGCCGATCTCCTGCGCCCGATAACCCGCCGCATTGACCACATACTCGCAGCGGATGTCACCCTGAGGTGTGGAGATCACCCACTCATCGTTCTCGCGGCGCGCCCCGGTGACCGGACAGAAGCGGATGATCTTCGCTCCCATGTCGCGGGCACCCTTGGCCAGAGCCTGCGTCAGCTGTGCAGGGTCGATATCGCCATCATTGGGATCGTAGAGGGCGCCCTCAAGCTCATGCGTTGCAATGAACGGATAGCGGCCGTTGATTTCGTCAACGCCCAGCACGTCGATATCCATGCCCTGGTATCGCCCCATGCTCTTCACGCGCTGGAATTCGCGCATCCGCTCCTTGGTATGCGCAAGGCGCAGCGATCCGGTGACGTGATAATTCATCGGGTAGTCGACCTCGGCGGCCAGACCACGATAGAGCTCGGCCGAGTAGCGTTGCATGTTCATCACCGACCAGGAGGCCGAAAATGTCGGCACATTGCCCGCTGCATGCCAGGTTGAACCCGATGTCAGCTCGTTCTTTTCAAGCAGCACGCAATCGGTCCAGCCTGCCTTGGCAAGATGGTAAAGCGAGGAGACGCCGACCGCTCCGCCACCGATAATGACGACGCGCGCCGAAGTTGGAAAATCAGACATACAAAGTCTCCCGTGGTCTCATGCTGTAATGAGGACCGGCCCGATTTCATCGAGGTACCACTGGATGTACCGCAATTCGTTATACTCCATCGGCGCAATCGGCCCCGGCACAAAGTAGTGCGAGCGAACCCCGCGCGCCGTGTGTTCGATGATCGTCTTGTCTTCCGCAGTCGTCACCTTCCACAGCCAGGTCAGCTTTTCGAGGTCGTAATCCTTGCCCTCTTCCGCATCGCCGCGCACCAGCCAGATCAATTCCATCTCGCAGCTATCGACGGTCTTTGGAATGAAGCGGTAGATCATGCCGTGGTCCGGATAGCAGACGAGGAAACTCGTGCCGCCCAGGTGAATGGAGGTGACGCCGCCATCGAACTCCGAAAACCGCCCCATCAAGGGCCCGACCGGCGAACCATCCTCGCTGCCACTGGAGACGCCATCATACAGTGCATAGCGGAATGTGTGGATTGCCTCCTGGCCCTGTGCGGAATTCTGCCAGTTATCGCCGGTGGCAATATCAATACCAAGAGCGCAGGTGCGCTGCTCCATGCGCGCATTGAGCTCGACAATCTTTTCAGCTGGCTGTTCCAGCGCGTGCGTCTGCGAATATTCCGGGTGCGCCGGGCCGCAATGGTAGCATTCCACGTAGTTTTCGACAGCCAGCTTCCAATTGGAATCGACGGGATAGGTTTCCCGGTGTGCGACTTTGGCGTCCGCCCAGCCATATTGACCGCAGGTGGTGCGAAGCGACTGCTCAATGATGGAGAAATCCAGCGGTTCGTCGGCAAAGCAGATGAAGATCAGTCCTTCCGCCACGCGTACATGCAGCTTCTTCAAACCGTGGGCGCTGCGATCGAAATCCTTCGGCATCAGTCGCGCCGCGCGCAGACTGCCATCATTGCTGTATGTCCAGGCATGATAGGGACAAACGAAGAAGCGTGCATTACCCTTCTGCTTGGTGCAGACTTCGGCACCGCGATGGCGGCAAACATTCAAAAAGGCATGGATCGACCCGTCTTCGGTGCGTGAAACAATCACCGCCTCGCTGTCGATCTTGAAAAGCTCGAAATCTCCGGCATTGGGGACGATGCTCGCATGACCGATGCAGTGCCAATGCCGCCGGAACACCCGCTCCATGTCGCGGGCATAGACATCCGGATCCATGTAGAAAGCACGAACCAGCCCGTGGCCCGGCCGGTGTTCGGCGATCAATTTATCGATCTTGTCCAGAGCCGGTGCAATTTCTGCAAATACCTGTTCTGCACCCATGTCATTCTCCGAAGAAGATTGTTTCAGGACGCTTATTTTCTGTGAGACGCGTCGCAGATTAGAATGATTCCGCATTGCGTGCCGTTCAAGCGATCGTTACTCATAAAGGCATGAATTATATTCACGCATCTTTTTTCGAGGTTCCGAAGCCATGATGTCGAAGCCCCGCATTCCGCCGCTTGGCTCCCTTCGGGCATTCGAAGCATCCGCCCGATTGTTGAGTTTCCGGCTTGCTGGAGAGGAACTTGGCGTGACCCAGTCCGCCATCAGCCACCGCATCGCCGAGCTTGAAGCCATCCTCGGCGTCAAGCTGTTCGAACGCCTGCCACGTGGCGTGTCGCTGACGGACGCCGGCACACTTTACTATCCTTACATGCGAGATGCGTTCGAAAAGATCGCGCGCGGTACGGCGCTGATCAATCGGATCGGCACCACCGACGATTTAGCGCTCGAAACCTATGCGACCTTCGCCATCCGCTGGCTGATCCCGCGACTGACGGACTTTCGCAAGGTCAATCCCAATCTCGCCATCCGCATCGGCACCAGCCAGCTCGATTGGGAACTGAATATCGACAGTTCCGATATCGGCATCATCCATACCACTCGGCCGGAGCGGATGAACCTGCACTACCGCCTGCTGGTCAAGGCGGAAATGCGACCCGTGTGCAGTCCGCAAGTGGCCGGGCGGATCGAAGGCGACGCGGGGGCTCAGGCTCTGGCCAAAGTGCCACGCCTCGCGCTTTATACCTCCCCTGAAGATTGGGGCACGTGGCTTGAGGCGGCAGGCATCGCCGATACGGCGCAGGCGGTAACGTTGAAGTTCGACACCTATCTTGCCGCCCTGCAATCGGCTCTGGACGGTCAAGGCCTCGCCGTCGCACCGGATTTTCTCGTGGCTGATGACATCAAGGCTGGGCGGCTCGTCGCTCCGTTCCCGCTGAAAGTTCCGCAGCCCGGCGCCTGGTACATGATCTGCCGCAAGGAGCGCGTCGGCGAAACCCGCATCCGCCAATTCGAGCGCTGGCTCATTGAGCAGTTCGGCGGAACTACTTCCGCTTGATGCCTATCGACCGGCCAACACGCGCAGGCATGGGAAGCCTTGAATGCGCTTGCTTGTACAACTCGAGCATAGGCAGAACATCATCGGGAAACGGCACGACCCTGGGGCCGCTCATATCGACGTGAAGTGACAGAACCTCGGCCGTAGCCGCAACCCACCCATCCTTGTGCACGATTTCGTTGTAGGTGTGGAGGCGTTTGGCATCGAAATCGATCAACTGACTGGTGACGGTAACGATATGGTCGAGATGAATTTCCTGCACGTAGCAGATGTGCACTTCTGCGGTATAGATCGTCAGTTTGCGCTCGGCAGCATATCTCGGCCCAAAGCCAAGTTCTGCAAGGAACTCGTCGCCACCCCGGTCAAACACAACGTTGTAATAGGCCATGTTTAGATGGCCGTTATAGTCGATCCATTCCTTTTCCATGGCAATCGGCGCGGAACGATGCAGTTCACCTTGTGAAGTTTCGGCTGACATTCTGGGCTCCTGTCTGGAATGGCGCGGCTATTTGATCGCAGGTTGAAACATGAAGTTGAATAGTGCTGCTTTGTCAAAAGCGACTCTCAGTGAACACTCCGGAAAGCACTGGGCGGTTTACCCTCGAAACTTCGGAAGGTCCGGGTGAACGCCGCTGCCGACGAAAAGCCCGTGCGCGCCGCGATATCGGCAAGCGGGGATCTCGTATCGGTGATCAGCCGCCGCGCTACCTTCAACCGCAGGCGCAGATAGTAGCGCCCCGGCCCCTCGCCGACAGCTTTCGCGAATATCTTTTCCAGACTTCGGGCGCTCAGGCCACATCTCTTGGCAATCGCGCCAATGGTCAACGGCGTATCAATATGGCTTTCCATCAAGCGGATGGCCCCCGCCAGTTTCGGGTGCACATCATCGAGCCGTCCGAGCGAAACAAGTGGCTGCGCATCGTTCGAAGCATGTGCTTCGTCATAGATGAACACGCTCGCAACATCGAGAGCCACCGACATGCCATAGCGTGACCGGATCAAATGGAGCATCAGATCGAAGGTCGGCGAAGCGCCGCCGCTGGTGAAGACGGGTCCATCGATGACATATCGATCCGGACGAATGTCGGCGTCCGGAAACTCCGCCGTGAACTCCTCCATGTCTTCCCAATGGGTGGTCGCCTTGCGCCCCGATAGCAGTCCCGCACGGCCAAGCAGCCAGGAACCTGCCTCGATACCGCCAATCATCTGGTAATTGTGAACGGCGCGGCGCAGATTGGCAGTAAAAGTAGTGCGGGCGATATCGGACGTGCCAAAACCGCCTACAACCAATAGCATATCACCTTTTTCTGATGTATCAAATGAGCCAGAAACCGCAATTGGCAAGCCACAGGTCGTCATTGTCGGTTCGCCATCGAGCGAGACGATCCGCCATTTGAAGAGATTGCTACCCGAGACGCGATTCGCTGCGCGCATCGGGTCGATTGTCGAGGCCACACACATGAGCGATGCGCCGCTAAAGACGAGAACAGTCACGTCCAGCGTCTTTGTGTTCGGCAAAAAGAGTGGCGATGTTTCGTTATTCATCAATTTCATTTCGTATATTGCAAAGCATGGCTTGGCAATCGGGGCATGATCAGGATAACCAAAATAATGGGAGCACTGCCATGGGACTTACCCCCAACCGCGAAGTATTCATCACTTGCGCCGTGACCGGTGCGGGCGATACCACAGGCCGTTCCGACAAAGTACCGGTCACCCCGCGCCAGATTGCCGATGAATGCATTGCTGCCGCCAATGCCGGCGCCGCCATCGCGCATATTCACGTTCGTGATCCGAAAACGGGCAAGGGTTCGCGCGACATCACGCTCTATACGGAAGTCGTCGAGCACATCAAGGCATCCGGCGTCGACATGGTCCTGAACCTCACCGCCGGCATGGGCGGTGACCTTACTCTCGGCAGCGTCGAGCAGCCGATGCCGCCCTCGCCCAATGGCACTGACATGGCGGGCGCAACCGAACGGCTGGAGCACGTGGCCAAACTTCGCCCGGAAATCTGCACGCTCGACTGCGGCACGATGAATTTCGGTGAAGGCGATTACGTCATGACCAACACGCCGGCCATGCTGAAAGCAATGGCGGCGCAGATCCAGGCTTTAGGCGTGCGTCCGGAAGTCGAAATCTTCGACACGGGGCATCTGCTTCTTGCCAAGTGGCTCCACGACCAGAAACTGCTGGATGATCCGGTCATGGTTCAGCTCTGCATGGGCATTCCATGGGGTGCACCGGACGACATCGGCACACTGCTGGCGCTTACCAATAATCTCCCATCCAACTGGACGTTCTCGGCTTTCTCCATCGGCCGCAACCAGATGCCCTATGCAGCAATGGCCATGCTGGCAGGCGGTAATATCCGTGTTGGTCTTGAAGACAATATCTGGCTCGACAAGGGCGTGCTTGCCACCAACGGCCCGTTGGTTGAGCGGGCGGTGAAAGTCGCCGAAGGCATGGGCGCCCGCATTCTCGGACCCCAGGAGGTCCGTGAGCGCATGAAATTGACAAAGGGCTGGTGAGAAAAATGACAGGTATTCGCAGGGCTGCCGCTGTCGGTGGCGGTGTTATCGGTGCGGGCTGGGTAGCCCGCCTCATTCTCAACGGCATCGACGTATCGATTTTCGATCCTGACCCCGAAGCAGAGCGCAAGGTTAGCGAGGTGATGAAGAATTCTCGCCGCGCCTACAAGACCATGCTGCCGGATGGATTGCCAAAAGAAGGCAAGCTGACCTTCGCCAAGACTATTCAAGAAGCAGTTACCGGCGCCGACTTCATTCAGGAAAGCGTGCCGGAAAGGCTCGACCTGAAACACAAGGTCCTGGCCGAAATCGACAAGCACGCCGCAGTTGACGCGATCGTTGGCTCGTCCACATCCGGGATCCTCCCATCGGATATGCAGACCTCGATGAAGCATCCGGAGCGGCTGGTCGTCGGCCACCCCTATAACCCTGTTTATCTCTTGCCGCTGGTTGAAATCGTCGGCGGTAAACTGACATCGCCGGAAGCCGTGGAAAAAGCCCGGGAACTTTACGCCTCCATCGGCATGAAACCAGTCGTGATCCGCAAGGAAATCGAGGCCTTTGTTGGCGACCGGCTACTGGAAGCCGTCTGGCGCGAAGCACTGTGGCTGATCAAGGACGACATCACCACGGTCGAGGAGCTCGACGATATCATGCGTTATTCGTTCGGCATTCGCTGGGCGCAGATGGGCATGTTCCAGGTTTATCGCGTGGCGGGCGGCGAAGCTGGCATGCGCCACTTCATTGCCCAGTTCGGCCCGTGCCTGTCATGGCCCTGGACCAAGCTGATGGACGTTCCGGAACTTGACGAGGAACTGGTCGACAAGATCGCAAACCAGTCAGACGAACAGGCACATGGCCTGTCCATTCGTGAACTCGAGCGCATCCGCGATGACAATCTGGTTGCCATCATGGAGGCCCTCTCCCGCCAGAACAAGGGTAAGGGCTGGGGCGCTGGCGCCCTCTACAAGGACTACACCAAACGGCTGTCGAAGCTGGCACAAAAGCCAGCCACATCCAAAGCAGCTGAGAAGGCAAAAACCAGCAAGCCCAAGAAAAAGAAGGGGTAACGCTATGGAATTCGGTCTTTCGGAGGAGCAAATGCTGATCGTCGAGACGACCCGGGCCTTTGTTGAGAACGAACTCTACCCGCACGAAGCGGAAGTCGAGCGCACGGGAATCTTGCGCAAGGAACTTGCCGAGGAACTGAAGCATAAGGCCATGGAGGCTGGGCTTTATGCGGCAAACATGCCGGAATCCGTAGGCGGGGCCGGCCTCGATACGGTGACCTGGCTGCTCTATGAAAAAGAGCTGGGCCGCGCCAATTATGCGCTGCACTGGACCTGTGTCGGTCGTCCGTCGAACATCCTGCTTGCGGGTACTGATGCGCAGAAGGAAAAGTACCTTTATCCCTGCATCCGCGGTGAAAAATCAGACTGCCTGGCCATGACGGAACCGGGTGCCGGTTCCGACCTGCGCGGCATGAAGGCGACAGCCATCGAAAAGGGTGGCGACTGGGTCGTCAATGGGACGAAACACTTTATCAGCCACGCGCTTGAAGCGGATTTCGTCATCCTCTTCGTCGCCTCCGGCGAGGAAGACACGCCGCGCGGCAAAAAGAAGAAAATCACTGCCTTCTTTGTCGATAAAGGTCATCCCGGCATGACCATTCGCGAGGGCTATCGGAACGTCTCGCATCGCGGTTACACCAATGCCATCATCGAGTTCGACGATTGCCGTCTGCCGCAGGATGCGATACTTGGCGAAGTGCACAAGGGTTTCGAGGTCGCGAATACCTGGCTCGGAGCAACGCGCCTGCAGGTGGCAGCGACTTGCCTTGGCCGTGCCGAACGGGCGCTCGGCCATGCCATTGAATATGCGGCGCAACGCCAGCAGTTCGGTCAGCAGATCGGTAAATTCCAAGGCGTATCGTTCAAACTGGCGGATATGGCGACAGAATTGAAAGCTGCGGACCTGCTTACTTTCGAGGCGGGCTGGAAATTCGATCAGGGCACAGTGACCGACCAGGATATGGCGATGGCCAAGCTCAAGGCCACCGAGATGCTGGCTTTCGTGGCCGACGAGGCGATCCAGATTCACGGCGGCATGGGATTGATGGACGATCTGCCGCTTGAGCGTATCTGGCGCGACGCGCGCGTAGAGCGCATTTGGGAAGGTACATCCGAAATCCAGCGGCACATTATTTCCCGTGCCCTGCTCCGCCCGCATGGCGCATAACGGAGCATTCGATGGCATCGCATAAGCTCGATCGTCTGTTACGACCGAAAACCATAGCTGTCTTCGGGGGCCTTCAAGCCACCGAAGTTATCAAGCAATCCCAGAAAATGGGTTTTGCCGGCGAAATCTGGCCGGTGCATCCCAAGCATGATGAAATCCTCGGCCTCAAGGTATATCGCTCCGTTGCTGATCTGCCGGGCAGCCCCGATGCGGCCTTTGTCGGCGTCAACCGCTTTCTGACGCTCAGTATTGTCCGGGAATTGCGCGAAGCCGGTGCAGGCGTTGCCGTGTGTTACGCTTCCGGCTTTTTGGAGGCGGGTGCCGATGATGAGGATGGAGCAAGGCTCCAGGGAGAACTGGTTGAAGCAGCTGGCGATATGCCCATCATCGGCCCGAATTGCTACGGGCTGATCAACTATTGCGATGGCGCCCTGCTCTGGCCGGACCAGCATGGAGGGCGCCGGCTTCGCCCGGATGAGCGCGGCGTCGCCATCATCACCCAATCTTCCAACATCGCCATCAACATGACAATGCAGACACGCGGTCTGCCCATCGCCCATGTGATGACCGCAGGCAACCAGGCGCAGACCGGCCTGCCGGACATGGCCATCGCGCTGCTGGAGGACGAGCGTGTGACCGCATTGGGTCTCCACATCGAGGCTTTTCAATCGGCCGCTAAGTTCGAGGCGTTAGCCAAACGCGCCCGCGAACTCGGCAAGCCTATTGTTGCGATGAAGGTCGGCCGTTCCGCACAGGCGCGGGCGGCGACCATTTCGCATACGGCATCGCTGGCGGGATCGGATGCCGCATCCGGCGCATTTCTTAAGCGGCTCGGAATCGCGCGCGTCAACTCGATCGCCTCTTTTCTCGAAACGTTGAAACTGCTGCACGTACATGGCCCGCTTGACGGCAACACACTGTGTTCCATGAGTTGTTCAGGCGGCGAAGCTTCCGTCATGGCGGATAGCGCCGAAGGCCGGGATGTTGTCTTCCCTCCTCTGACTCCCGAGCATCGCGCCCGCGTAAAGTCCACGCTTGGCCCGCTCGTCGCCGTCGCCAATCCGCTCGATTACCACACCTTCATCTGGAACAACGAGCCGGCGCTGACCGAGACTTTTACTGCCATGGTGTCGGGCGAATTCTCGCTCAGCTGTCTCGTCCTCGATTTTCCCCGCAAGGACCGTTGCTCGGACGTGGACTGGTGGTCCACCGTCCGTGGCTTTGAAACCGCGTTGAAAACCAACAAGGCCAAAGGGGCCATAGTAGCGTCGATACCGGAGAATATCCCGGAAGAATATATGGCCGGCCTAATGGAAAAAGGCATCGCTCCGCTCTGCGGCATCACCGAAGCCTTCGACGCGGCAGAAGCGGCGGCCTTCATCGGCAAGGCGTGGAAAAAGCCGCTTGCTGCTTCAATGGCTATGTCCGCCAATGAAATCCCGGGCGATATGAACACACCAGACGAAGCTGAGGCCAAGGCCATTCTCAAAAAGGCTGGTCTGCCCGTAGCCGATGGGCGTTGCTGCACATCCTCCGATGAAGCAGTCGCGATTGCCGACCACCTTGGCTATCCGGTGGCGCTCAAGGCACTGGGTATCGCCCACAAATCGGAGCGCAACGCCGTCCGTCTCAATTTGCGCGATGCCGATGCGGTCAGATCCGCAGCCAATGATCTCGCGGGTCTTGGTTCCGGTCTGTATGTCGAGCGGATGGTGACGGGAGCGGTTGCCGAGCTTATCGTCGGCATTACTGACGATCCGCAGTTCGGCCCGGTCATGACGCTTGGTACAGGCGGCGTCTTGGTGGAATTGTTGCAGGATACGGTGACGATGCTCCTGCCCTCGAGCCGCGAGGACACTGGGGCCGCGCTGCGTGCGCTACGCATGTTTCCGCTGCTCAATGGCTATCGCGGCAAGCCACAAGCAGATCTTGAAGCGGCGCTGGACGCTATCATGGGAATCGCTGCTTTCGCCATGAACAATGCGGGCCGCATCACCGAACTTGATATCAACCCCCTGCTGGTGTGCGGCACGGGACACGGCGTTTGGATCGCCGATGCGCTGATGGTGACGAAGGGAGAGCTGAAGTGAACGATGTAGTCCGGACGCGCCGCGAAGGCGGCATTCTCGAAGTCACGCTAGACCGGCCAAAGGCCAATGCCATCGACCTCATGACAAGCCGGCTCCTTGGAGAGACATTCCAGAAATTCCGCGACGATCCGGAGTTGCGTGTCGCGATCGTACAGACCGAGGGCGACAAGTTCTTCTGCGCAGGCTGGGACCTGAAGGCCGCCGCCGGCGGCGACGCGGTTGATGGAGACTATGGCGTCGGCGGCTTCGGCGGCTTGCAGGAACTGCTCGATCTCAACAAGCCGGTAATTGCGGCGGTCAATGGCATGGCAGTTGGCGGCGGATTCGAGCTCGCCCTCTCCTGCGACCTGATCTACGCCTCCGATCATTCCAGTTTTGCCTTACCGGAAATTCGCGCTGGAACGCTCGCCGACGCGGCAACCGTCAAGCTGCCAAAGCGCATCCCCTATCATGTGGCGATGGACCTGCTTCTCACTGGACGCTGGATGGACGTTGCAGAGGCGCATCGCTGGGGTCTGGTCAATGAGGTCCTGCCCAAGGATAAATTGATGGAGCGCGTCTGGGAGATCGCACGCATGCTGGAAAGCGGCCCGCCGCTGGTCTTCGCCGCCATCAAGGAAGTCGCGCGTGAGGCTGAAAGCATGGGTTTCCAGGAAGCGATGAACTGGATTACGAAACGCAAATTCCGTACAGTCGACACGCTCTACGCATCCGAAGATGGGCAGGAAGGCTTCAAGGCCTTCGCCGAAAAGCGAGAACCCGTGTGGAAGGGAAAATGACGACTGACTATTCCACCCTTATCGACGCGGAGACCTGGGCGTTCATAGAACGGACGAACAGCTTCTATCCGTCCGATGCAGTCGATCTTTCGGTGGAGCAGCAGCGCGAGGTCTACAACACCATGTGCCGGGCATTCTTCGCCGGCTACCCGGAATCGGTGGCATCGGCGGATCGTTTCATCGATGCAAGGGACCGCAAGATACCGATACGCATCTACGAAAAGCGCGACAGCGATCCTGAAGCTATCTGCCTTTATTTTCACGGCGGAGGCTTTGTTGTTGGCGGGCTCGACAGCCATGATGATGTCTGTGCCGAAATCTGCGAAGCCACCGGATTTCGCGTCATCTCGGTAGACTACAGGCTCGCGCCGGAACATTTGCACCCTTCCGCCTTCAGGGATTGCCTTGCTACTTTTGAGTACGTGGATTCGACCTTTGGATTGCCCATCGTCTTGTGTGGCGATAGCGCCGGCGGCAATCTGGTGGCCGCAGTCTCCCATCACGTGCGCCGTCACGAACGTGCGCCAATCGGTCAGGTTCTCATCTATCCGGGGCTCGGTGGAGCAACTGATCAAGGCTCCTATCTCACCCATGCCGACGCGCCTATGCTGACGACGCGCGATGCGCTTTACTATGCCAAAGTCCGTGGCGGCGGTTTCAACTGGTCAACCGACCCACGTTTTGCACCCCTCAATGACACTGATTTCAGCGGATTGCCGGACACGATCATCATCTCCGCCGAATGCGACCCATTGTCGGATGATGGACGCCACTATCGCGACAAGATCCTTGCAGCAGGCGGTAAGGCGATCTGGAACAACGAGCCCGGTCTCGTACACGCGTATCTACGCTCGCGCCACAGCGTGGAACGCGCCCGCTCAAGCTTCCGGCGGATTGTTACCGCCGTGCACCTGCTCGGTCAGGGCCGCTGGCCGGGCCAGCTCTAACCTAGTTGCCGGCGCTTGCCATACGCCGGTTCTTCACGGCACCTTCCAGCCATCCCAATTCCATTTCCGGAACCGAAGACAACAGCAGGTCCGTATAGGCATCAAATGGCGGCTTGAGCACTTGCGATTTCGGGCCGTAGCGCACCACTTCGCCGCGATACATGACAGCGATGGAATCGGCGATCGACTTCACCGTAGCGAGATCGTGAGTGATGAAGAGATACGCCACGTTCTCGTCTTTCTGCAAATCCAGAAGCAGTTTCAAGATGCCGTCCGCCACGAGCGGATCGAGCGCACTGGTTACTTCGTCGCAGATGATGAGTTTGGGCTTCGCGGCCAGCGCTCGAGCGATGCAGACGCGCTGCTTCTGACCACCGGAAAGTTCGGCTGGGTACCGGTCGGCAAAGCCCTTACCCATTTCGATCTTCTCAAGGAGTTCGGCTATGCGGGCGTCGCGCTGCTTTCCCCTCATGCCAAAATAGAATTCCAGCGGGCGGCCAATGATTGTGCCGATCGTCTGGCGCGGGTTCATCGCCGTATCAGCCATCTGGTAAATCATCTGCAATTCGCGCAGATCGTTGCGCGTGCGATTTGCCAGACGTGGCGACAAGGTCCGCTTATCGAAGGTAATGCTCCCCTCCATTGGTGGCAGCAATCCGGTGATGGCGCGAGCGAGCGTGGATTTCCCCGAACCGGATTCACCAACAACGGCGAGCGTCTGGCCGAGGTGAATGTCCACCGACACATTCTTCAGTACCTTGACCAAACCGCCCCCATAGGCCGCCGTGACATTCTTCACTGAAAGGATCGGCGCATCTTCCGGATTATTCTCCTCATGCGGGATGTGGTGTACGGAAACCAGCTGTTTGGTATATGGCTCGCGTGGTTCCTTGATAATCTGGTGTGTATTGCCATATTCAACCTGCTTACCGTGCCGCAGGACGATGATGTCGTCGGCCACCTGTGCGACGACCGCAAGGTCATGGGTGATGTAGAGCGCCGCAACGTTCGTGTCGCGAATGGCGTCCTTGATCGAGGCGAGCACGTCAATTTGCGTGGTCACATCCAGCGCTGTCGTCGGCTCATCAAACACAATCAGGTCAGGTTCGGAACACAGTGCCATCGCGGTCATCGCGCGTTGCAGCTGGCCACCGGAGACCTGATGCGGATAGCGTTGACCAAATGTTTCCGGATTCGGTAGCCCGAGCTTCTTGAAGAGGCCAACAGCGCGTTTTTCCGCTTCCGCCTTGGTGCATATCTTGTGCAGGAGGGCGGCCTCAACGACTTGATCCATTAACTTGCGTGCGGGATTGAAGGCTGCTGCCGCCGACTGAGCGACGTAACATACTTCCCTTCCCCGTATCTGGCGGAGAAGATTTGGACCTCCCTTGAGAAGATCACGCCCGTTGAGCATCACCTCGCCGCCGGTAATCCTCACGCCGCCACGCCCGTAACACATGCTGGACAAGCCGATGGTTGATTTACCTGCCCCGGATTCGCCGATAAGCCCCAGGACCTTGCCGCGTTCTACCTTGACCGAAACGTTATCGACAATAACGACATTGCGCGGGGGCTCGCCGGGCGGATAGCTGGTCGCCTCTATTCGCAGATTGCGAATATCGAGCAGGAGGCCGGATCTGTCTACTGGACGTTTGGCCATTAGCCGCGCCCTCCCTTGAGGCTCGTAGTACGGTTCAGGATCCAGTCAGCCACCAGGTTGACGGAAATCGCGAGGATGGCGATAGCCGCCGCAGGAATGAGCGCTGCCGGAATGCCAAAGACGATACCTTCCTTGTTTTCCTTGACCATGCCGCCCCAATCCGCGTCAGGCGGTTGAACGCCAAGGCCAAGGAAGGAAAGCGCTGAAAGGAAAAGAACAGCGAAGATGAACCGCAGGCCAAGTTCGGCAATCAGCGGTGTCAATGCATTAGGAAGAATTTCGCGGAAAATGATCCAAATCTTGCCCTCGCCGCGGAGCTTTGCCGCCTCGACAAAGTCCATGACGTTGATATCGACGGCGACCGCCCGTGCCAGACGGTAGACGCGAGTAGCATCCAGCAGGCCCATGACCAATATCAGTGTGATGACATTGGCCGGAAGCACCGAAAGAACCACCAGCGCAAAGATCAGCGTCGGAATGGCCATGATCAAATCAACGAAGCGCGACATCAATTGATCGAACCAGCCACCGATGACCGCTGCGGCAAAGCCAAGCACGGAACCCAGAATGAAGGAGAGTGCCGTGGCCATCGCCGCGATGAAAATCGTGATCCGCGCCCCATAAATCATCCGGGACAACAGATCACGGCCGAGATTGTCAGTACCGAGCCAGTATTTGGCGGACATCGGCTCCCAGACATCGCCGACAGTTTCGCCAACCGAATAGGGCGCAACCCATGGAGCGAAAATCGCTGCGAACAGAAACACCGCAGTGATGATCAGGCCGATCCATGCGCTGATGGGAATAGTCTTAGCATTCAGCATTGGGCGGCCTCACTTCGGGTGTCTGAGGCGGGGATTGGAGACAATCGCCACGATGTCAGCAATGATATTGAGGCTGATATAGACAGCCGCGAAAACCAGCCCGCATGCCTGCACCACAGGAACATCGCGCTTGGCCACGTGATCGACCAGATACTGGCCCATTCCGGGATAGACAAAAATCACCTCGACCACCACCACGCCGACAATCAGGAAGGCCAGATTGAGCATAACGACGTTGACGATCGGTGCAATCGCATTGGGAAATGCATGCCGGGTGATGATTTGCAAAGGAGAAAGTCCTTTAAGCTCGGCCGTCTCGATGTAGGCCGACTGCATCACATTTAGAATTGCCGCGCGCGTCATACGCATCATATGCGCCAACACAACCAGGGTGAGCACCGTCACCGGCAAGGCAATCGCGCTTAAACGTTCGCCGAACGACATGCCGTCATAGACTGTCGAAACGCTGGGGAACCATTGCAACTGCACTGCCACGAAGTAAATCAGCAAGTACCCCGTGAAGAACTCCGGCAAGGATGTCGAGGCAAGTCCAAGGCCGGAAATCAACCTGTCCACAAAACCGTTGCGATAGCGCACTGCCAGCAGCCCCAGTCCGATCGCCAGCGGAATGGAGACGGCTGCTGCAGCAAAGGCGAGGAACAATGTGTTCCACAACCGTCCTTTCAGCGACGTGGCAATATCCTGACCGCTGGACAGAGCCGTCCCCAGATCTCCGGTCAAGATCCCGCCCAGCCAACGCAGATAGCGGATATAGGCCGGATCGTTCAGCCCCATGTCGCGCCGCAGGTTTTCAAGCGCCTGCGGCGTGGCCGACTGTCCGAGAATGGATTGCGCAACGTCTCCGGGCAAAATCTGCGTGCCAACAAATATCAGCACAGAGACCGCAAGGAGGAGAAGAAGGCCCATCGCAATGCGCTGGGCCACCAGTTTCAGGACAGGTGAACTCATCCGCCCGGACCGCTTAAGCGTTCAGCCAGCAGCGTGACAGCGCATAGCCGCCACTCATCTCCTGATTGCCGTCCGGTACCCAACCACCGACCTTGGCGCTGGTCGCATCGATGAAGTCATTGAACATCGGCACGATGACGCCGCCTTCATCGCGCACGATCACTGCCATGTCGCGATACATCTGCTTGCGCTTGGCTTCATCGAGTTCGGCACGTGCCGTGATCAGCAACTTGTCGAACTTTTCGTTGAAGAATTTCGTATCGTTCCAGTCTGCAGTCGAGAGATATGCGGTCGAGTACATTTGGTCCTGGGTCGGTCGTCCTCCCCAATATGATGTGGAGAACGGCTGCTTGTTCCATACCTCCGTGAAATAGCCATCGCCCGGCTCGCGCTTGACCTCGATCTGGATGCCGGCCTTTGCAGCGCTTTGCTGGTAAAGTTGTGCGGCATCAACAGCACCCGGGAATGCAACGTCGGATGTGCGCAACAGGACCGGACCGTCGTGACCGGATTTCTTGAAGTGGAAGGCAGCCTTGTCCGGATCATAGGTGCGCTGTTCAATGTCATCCGAGAACAGCGGATAGGCCTTGTTGATCGGGAAATCATTGCCGATAGAGCCATAGCCACGCAGGATCGTCTTGACCATTTCTTCTCGGTTCATGGCGTATTTCAACGCAAGACGCAGGTCATTGTTGTCGAACGGCGCGGTGTTGCAATGGGCAATGAACACATAGTGGCCCTTGCCCGCAACGTTCTGAATGGTAACTCCCGGAACGCGTTTGACGAGATCAACAATCTTCGGCTCAACGCGATTGATCATGTGTACCTGACCGGACTGCAGCGCAGCTGTACGGGCGGTGGAGTCATTGATGACGATGATTTCGATCTGGTCGGCATGCCCGCGCTTGTCGCCATTCCAGTAATTGGCGAACTTTTCACCGATATGCCGCACGCCCGGTTCTTCGGTCACAACCTTGTACGGTCCCGTACCGATACCTGCCGCCGGCTTGTCCTTGCCGCCATTCGGCTGGATCATCAAATGGTAGTCATCCATGAGGAAGGGCAGATCGGCGTTGGCTTCTTTCAATGTGAAAACAACGGTATCGCCGTCCTTCTTCACATTGGCGATACCGCCCATGATACCGAGAGCACCGGATTTCGAGTTCGCATCGGAATGGCGTTCCATCGTGGCGACGACGTCGTCCGGTGTCATCTCCTTGCCATCATGGAACTGAACACCCTTGCGGATCTTGAACGTCCAGACCTTGGCATCGTCCGAAGAACCCCACTCCTCAGCGAGCTTCGGCTCAAGCTTGCCATCGGGCTGGATTTCAACCAGTTGTTCACCCCATTGCCGGCCGAACTTGTAAGGAACCTGGCTTTGCCAGCTTGCCGGATCAAGGCTATCCGTGGAAGCACCGCCAGTCATACCTGCTTTGAGCGTGCCGCCTTTGACCGGGCCCTCCGCAAGCGCCGCGCTCGACAACAGGGAATTGGCGAAGACCGTGGTGACGCCGAGAGCAGCGGCACGGCCCAGAAAATCACGGCGTGACAGATGTCCACGTGCGACCTTGCGGCTTAGATAATCGAGTTCTTTTGACATACCCATTCCCCTATTGTTGGTTTGGACCGCCTCGCGTCCAATTCGGTTTTTGTGATAATGCGACGTGATACCCGTTAATTTCAACCCATTGATTTAGTAAATGATCCTCCAGCAGCCGATGCTGCATTCATATGCCCTGGCGTGCGATCGTTTCGGCGAAGTCCCGCTCAAACACCACATTGTCGTTCTCGTAGGCTTCGATGCGGCCGGTGAGATAGAAATTGTGCCTGTCGCAACGCATTGTCGTAAAAGTCTCGGTACGCGTTCGCCAATTGTCGCGTCCCGATACCTCGGTCCAGTGAGTCTCACCATAAGCGGAGAGCGGGTCATCGGGATGAATTTCCCAACGCTCACGCGCGATGCCGCCATGGATCAGCCCGTGATCCTTGTCGCGGGCTTCGCCGAAATCATCTTCGATCAACAGGGCGATCTTGCCACTGACCTGGTCGTGTTCGATGGACCGGCTGTTACTGCCGGCCCGCAGCGTCTCGATCTGCCAGGGGGACGCAGCTTCCGGCTCAGGAAAGGTCCATTCGTCGCCAGTTGCGGCCTCCCGCACGGGAACGCTGATCTGGCCGGACTGGAGGGTAAGGCTCACTTGCGCTGGCGACGGCCAGACCATTGGCCAATAGGATGACGACACTGCGACACGCAAAATGTGGCCTGCGGGTACTCTGTACGCGATGTCATCAAGCTTGAGACTCATGGTGACGGCCTCGCCCGGAACCAAGGGTTGAGCATTCTCGGAACCATGCCGATGGCAGAGATTGAGTACACCGTAGGTGATGCGTGTTGACGCCCCATCCGGATGCACGTCGCACAGGCGCACGGCGACCATCGCGACCGGTCTGTTGCTGGTCAACGTCAGCGTAATCTCAGGTGCGCCAACGATATCGATGGGCTGTTCCAGGGCCGTATCGTAGCAGGCTGACAGTGCATCATCATGGCGCTGATCGCCCGGCATCTCCGGACCAAGCCATATCGCGCAATATTCACCGCCCATCATGCCGCAATCCTGCGGCGAGGCCACCAAGTGAGAAAAACTGCCGGATGTTTTGCGGGAGAGCGATTTGTCAGGCTGCAGATGCCACACCTGGGTAGCGATGTTCGTTGACGGCCATTGTTCTTCCGCGATCCAATAGCCAGGACGTTCCGTGTACCAGCTCTTGGGGCGGACTGAGTCCATCAGGTATCCACGATAGGCCGGATCGTTTTCGACGCCCGTATCGATATCCTTGAGCCAGCGATCCCACCAGCGCAGTGCCTCCTGCAGGAAGCCGATGCGCGGCTCCGGCACTGCAAAGTGCGGATATTTGTGGACCCAGGGGCCGATGATTCCCTTGACTGGTGCTGTAATGCCCTGCATCAGCCGTGGCACGGCATTCTTGTAGGCATCGCCCCAGCCGCCGATGGCGAGCGTAGCTGCCTTGATTGCGGAAAAGTCCTCGCATACCGAGCCGTGCTTCCAATAATCATCCCGCGTCTGGTGCTTTAGCCACACAGCCGGAAGGAATGGCTCATTCTCGAGGCGGTCAAGCCACATTTTTCGCCACTTTTCGCCAACGTGGGCGGGATCCGGCGGTCGCGACGAATAGGCCAGCATGGTCGCGCCCCAGCCGAGATTTTCATTGAGCAGCAGCCCGCCCTTATAGTGAATGTCGTCGGCATAGCGGTCGTCGGTAGAGCAGAGGGTGATGATTGCCTTCAACGCTTCGGGCTGGAGTGCTGCGACCTGCAGTGAATTGAAGCCGCCCCAGGATATGCCCATCATGCCGACATTGCCGGTCGACCATGGTTGTGCGGCTATCCACTTGATTACCTCGCAGGCATCGGCGAGCTCCTGCTCGGAATACTCGTCTTCCATCAGGCCCTCGGAATCGCCGTTGCCGCGCATGTCGACGCGCAGGCAGGCATAACCGTGACCAGCAAAGTAAGGATGAGTGAGATTGTCCCGGGCCGTTGTGCCATCGCGTTTGCGATAGGGAAGGAATTCAAGAATGGCAGGAACCGGGTTTTCTTCGGCGTCTTCGGGCATCCAGACCCGCGCCGAAAGGCGGCAACCATCGGACAAGACTATGCCCATGTCGGCTTGCTCTGTGACCTTATGCTGAAAAGTTTCAACTGTCCGCATTATCACCTTTCGTCCCCACAACGGAGTTGAAAACAGATAATGCTCGCCGGCGGCACGCCAGGCGAAAACATGAATCCCATTTTCTCGTCTTTGCGAGGCGTTCCTTTTGCCCACACTATGCGCATCTGCTCAACGGCACGCATCAAACACTTGCGACATAAGTCGAACAATTTGCGCCACTGCACAAATCCTTTATCCGAGTTTCGACGGGATCAATCTTTCCAAGCGCCGGAACAGGTACACGATGATGCCCGTGATAACCACATAGCCCGCTGCAAGCAGCAGCAATGGCTCGTAAGTAAGGAAGGTGTCCTGCCGGACACGTGATGCTACCGAATAAAGATCCACGACGGTTATCGTCGCGACCAAGGGCGTCGATTTCAACTGAAGTACGGCTTCACCCGCCAGCGTGGGCAAGGCGCGGTGTATGGCTTGCGGCAACCAGATACGCCGGAAAATCGTAAACCGTCGCATTCCGAAAGCGCGCGCGGCCTCCAGCTGCCCTTTGGGGACACTGGCGAAGGCGCCGCGCATGACCTCGCCTTCATAACCGGCATAGGACAATGTCAGCGCCAGCACGGCGTACGGCCAGGCCTGTCGTAGATAGGGCCAAAGCTCCGAGCCGCGAATCCACGGATATTGCGGAAAGAGCGATCCGAGCCCGTAGTAGAGCAGCCAGAGTTGGACGAGTAGTGGCGTACCGCGAATGACTGTGCAGAACGCCCGCGCGGGAATGGCCAAAATGGCGGGACCGGCAGCCTGTGCCAGCCCCAAGGGAACCGCCAGCAGGAAGCCGAGGAACACTGTCACGCACAGAATCCAGATCGTCCGCCAAAGACCTTGCAGGATAAGATCACCATAGTTCGGCAGCCAGTCCCAGCGCATGAAGAAAATGGCGGAAGCCACAAGCGCCAGACCGATGAGAATGAGGACGATACGATGCGGCGGCAGCTTGCTCGTCTGTGCGCTCGGATCCTTTTCCTTGTGAATAGGGAAGGTCTCGACCGGAACTTCGATCTGGGTTTCGCTCATCAGCGCGCCTCCTTCACCGAAGGCATCCCGCGTCGCGCCCGTTTCTCAACCCATTCCAGGATGACACTGGAGAACAGCGTAATGAACAGATAGAGCGCGCCGGCTGCGAGGTAGAACGTCATATAGGCTTTTGTCGTCCCGGCAGCCTGGCGCGTTTCCAATGTCAGTTCGCTGAAGCCAACGACTGCCAGCAGCGCTGTGTCCTTCGTCGAAATGAGCCAGAGATTGGCAAGCCCGGGCAATGCGTGGGGCAACATCGCCGGCAGCGTGATGCGGCGCATCATCAGCACAGGCGACATGCCGTAGGCCCTCGCCGCTTCGATCTCGCCCTGCGGGATAGCTTTGATTGCGCCGCGCAGCACTTCCGTCGCATAGGCGCCCTGCACAAATCCCAGCACCACGATACCGGCGACGAGGCCGCTGATATCGACACGCTGATACCCCATCCCCTCTAGGATACGGTTGATCAGGTCCGTCCCCGCATAATAGAGCAGGATAATCATCACCAATTCCGGAATTGCCCGCACCAGCGTAGTATAGATTGCCGCCAGATCGCGTGCGATCGGGCCGCCATAGAGTTTCGCGTATGAGCCAAATGTTCCGATAATCAGGCCCATGCCGAACGCGCCGAAGGCAATCTGCAGCGACCGGATCAGCCCGCGCAAGAGATTGGCACCCCATCCTGGCGCAACAGGAGATAGAAGATCGAACATGCCGGTAATTGCGGCGGGGATAATCGATGCGTCGGCCAAGCCGTCCTCGATTCAGCGTCAAATGCAGGTTTCGAACAACGAAAAGGCCGGAGTTGGAAACCCAACGCCGGCCCAAACTCAATCAGCCGCCATACATGTCGATGGTGAAGTACTTCTTCGAGATTTCGTCATACTTCCCGTTGGCCCTGATTTCTTTGATCGCCGCGTTGAACTTTTCCTTCATCGCAGTGTCGCCCTTGCGTAGGCCAACGCCAACGCCAGGTCCAAGGATATCCAGATCATCGGCGACCTTGCCCTTGATGTCGCAGCAAGCCTTGCCTTCAGGCGTGGCAGCAAAGGTTTCCAGTGCCAGTCCATCGGCCTGGGTGGCGTCGATACGTCCGGCTGCCAGATCCTGATTGGCCTCATCCTGCGTCTGATATTCCTTGATCTCGGCCGCAGTGTCAGCGAAATGCTTCTTCGCGTAGGCCTGGTGCACGGTCGAAACCTGCACGCCAAGGATCTTGCCCTTCAGACCTTCGGGTGTCGCGTCCATCTTCTCGTCCTTGGAGCCGAGAATCAAGGTCGGGGTATTGTAGTACTTGTCCGAAAAATCGATCGTCTTCTCGCGTTCCGCGGTGATCGACATCGAAGCAGCAATAATGTCGATCTTCTTCGTCGTCAGCGCCGGAATGATGCCGTCCCACGAAACCGGCGTGATGACGCAATCGAGCTTGGCCGCTTCACACATTGCCATGGTGATGTCGATTTCCCAGCCCTGCCACTTGCCGGATGCATCTGGCGCCGCGAAAGGCGGATAGGGTTCGGCGGCAATGCCAACCTTGACCTGTTCGGCATTGGCTGCGCCAAGACCGGCAACCACAAGCACAACGGCTGCTACCGTCGTTTTCAGAAAAGACTTCATGTTCATCTCCATTGTTTCAACTGTTCCCCGGGGTTGGTCCCCGTATTACTTGATGTCTATCATGAAACAGTCCGGATAAACTGTTTCAAACGTTCAGATTTTGGCGATCCAAACAATTCTTCCGGCGACCCCTCTTCTTCGACGATACCATTGTGCAGGTACATCACGTGGCTCGCCACTTCGCGGGCAAACTTCATTTCATGAGTCACCAGGAGCATGGTGCGGCCTTCTTTGGCGAGGTCTGCGATGACCTTCAGCACCTCGCCGACAAGCTCGGGATCGAGCGCTGATGTCGGCTCGTCGAACAGCATGACACGGGGTTGGATGGCGAGCGCGCGTGCAATGGCGCCACGCTGCTGCTGGCCGCCAGAAAGATAGGCGGGATAGACGTCGCGTTTCGCTGACAGCCCGACGCGCTCCAGCAATTGTTCGCCGATAGTCATTGCCTCGTCGCGCTTCATACCAAGGACATGGACCGGAACCTCGATGACGTTCTGGATAAGCGTCATGTGCTGCCAGAGATTGAAATTCTGGAACACCATGCCGAGCCGGCTGCGGATCCGTTCGATCTGACGACGATTGGCGGGAATTTGGCCGCCTGCGCCATCACTGATCATCTTGATATCTTCGCCATTGATGCGGATGGCACCGCTGGTGGGATTTTCTAAGAAGTTGATGCATCGAAGGAAGGTCGACTTGCCGGAACCACTGCCGCCGATAAGCGCAACGACGTCACCGTCCTTCGCGGTCATGGATACGCCCTTGAGGACTTCGAGCGCTCCAAAGCGTTTGTGCAGGTTCCAGACGTGTATGGCTTCAGCCTGTTCGGTCGTTGCCGGTTGGAGAGGATCCGTCGAAACGGCGGCCACTTCCGTCGCCATCATTCCTGGATTCCATTCCGTGGTTGTCGTGCACGTTCGGTCATGACACCTTTGATCCGCCTCTTTTTCATTACAGGTCTATTTGCCTGAATTAGCCGCATCACACCACTTGCGCTCTAATTATGCAAGCGTATAAATACTGGCAGAAGCAATTTTTTGAGAGCACCCCACATGAGCGCATTCGGTTCCCAGTCCATGGCCCTTCCCCTGAAACGCGTCATCATGCGCATGCCGGACCGCGTCATGGCAGGTGCCGAACGCGATGTCTGGCACTACGGGCCGCAGTTCGATCCGCGCAAAGCATCGGACCAGCACCGCGTGTTTGCCGATCTCGTCGCGCAGTCCGGTGCCGACATTACCTGGATCAGGGATGGTAACGACGGATTGTCGGATTCGATCTTTACTCACGATCCGTCGCTCGTGACCGACCAAGGTGCTGTCCTGCTGCGCATGGGCAAAAACCTGCGCCTGGACGAACCCGATCTGCATGACGAAACCTATCGCCAGATGGATGTGCCTGTGCTCGGGCGCATTGAAGCGCCTGGAACCGTTGAAGGCGGCGACTGTGTCTGGGTCGACAGCAAAACGCTGGCCGTCGGCCGCGGTGTCCGTACCAACCAGGCAGGTATCGAACAGCTGTCAGAGATTCTCAAACCGCTCGGGATCACGGTTCTCGGTTTCGATTTGCCGCTATGGCACGGCGAAGAAGCCTGCCTGCACCTTATGTCGATCATTTCGCCGCTTGCGGAAGATCTCGCCCTGGTTCACCTGCCCCTTTTGCCGGCTGCCTTTTACCAGCTCTTGAAGGAGCGCGGCATTCGCCTTGTCGTGGCGCCCGAAGAAGAGTTCGCGGCGAGCAACGGCCTCAACCTCAATGTGCTGCCAACTGCGCCTTACGAAGTTATCGCGGTAGCAGGTTTTGAAAAGACCAAGGCAGCAATGGAAGCCGCCGGCTGCACCGTAACGACCTTCGAGGCCGATGCTCTGTGCATCGCCTGCGAGGGTGGCCCGACCTGCCTGACACGACCTGTCTGGCGCCAATGAAAACCCAGACCGTTACACGCAAGAGCTTTCGCCGCGAAGGTGAAGACAAACGCCGTGAGGATTTGATCGCGGCGACCCTGGAATGTGTGGCGGAGCGCGGTCTTGCGGGAGCGACCGTGCGTGAGATCGCATTGCGCGCGGACGTGACCGCGGGGCTTATCCGTTATTATTTTCCTACCAAGGACGACCTGATCGGTGCCGCCTATCGTGCAGTAATGAATCGCATGACGGTTCAAGCAAGCGACGCACTGCAAAATGCGCCCAACGATCCGCGGGCCCGTCTCTATGCATTCGTGACCGCCAATCTGGGTCAACCCATCATGGATCCCAACAATCTTTCCCTCTGGGCGGGGTTTATCGGACTGGTTCACGCCGATCCGGCAATGGCAGTGGCACATCGCGAAGGATATCTTGGTTTTCGCGATGAACTCGAGGCCCTGATCCGGGAAGCCCTGCTGGCTGTCGGCAAACCGGCGGAAGCAATCCATACCCGCCGTCACGCAATCGCCATCAATGCGATCATCGACGGCCTTTGGCTGGAAGGCTGCCTGGCGGGAGATATTTTCGCCGACGGGGAGTTGGCGGATACGGGCATTACCGCTATCGAAGCCGTGCTTGGAATTTCACTTAAAGCTGAAGGAGGCGCCCCATGATGCGCTTTGCGTCTGTTACCGATCGTCTGGCCGGCCTGGGCTCCGACAAATGGGCTGTCCATATCCGGGCGCGCGAAATGAAACGTGCCGGTCACGAAATCATCGAGCTGACGATTGGAGAGCCGGACATCCCGACTCCCGCGGACATGATAGATGTTGCCGAACGCGCCATGCGTTCCGGTAGGACGGGTTATTCGAACGGCCGCGGCGAGCCTGCCGTGCTGGCTGCCCTTTCCGCCAAATATACGGCCCGCACTGGCCGGCAGATCGATACGGACAACATCATGTGCTTTCCCGGCACGCAGACGGCGCTGTCGCTCGTCATGTTAGGCCTCGCTGAAGAAGGCGACGAGATCATCACCGGCGATCCGCTCTATGCGACATATGACGGCGTCGTCAGGGCGACTGGTGCGACACGCGTGTCCGTGCCGCTTCGTCCGGAAAAGGGCTTTCGCATGCAGGCGGCGGACCTTGAGAAAGTCATAACGCCGAAAGCCAGGGTGCTTCTGCTCAACACACCGCACAATCCAACCGGCGCCGTCCTCAGCGAACAGGAAGTCGCGGACATCGGCGAAGTTTGCCGCAAGCACAATCTCTGGATCGTTTCCGACGAAGTTTACGAGTTGTTGATCTTCGACGGCAAATTCGCCTCGCCGCTGGATCGCCCGGAACTGGCAGATCGTACCATCGCCGTCGCGTCTATTTCGAAGTCGCACGCGGCGCCCGGATTCCGCAGCGGCTGGTGCATCGGACCGAAGGAATTCACCGGGCGATTGCTGCCGCTGTCGGAATCCATGCTGTTTGGAGTGCAGCCGTTTATCGCCGACATGACAGCCTATGCGTTGGGCCAGCCCTCGGCCGCCGCCGCAACGATGCGCGGGAGCTACCTGAGCCGCGCGCAACGGATATCGGAACGGCTCGACGGCATTGCCGGCATTATCTCCAAGGTACCGCAGGCCGGCATGTTCATACTCGCTGATATCCGCGCAACCGGTCTCAGCGGCAATGACTTCGCCATGCGGCTGCTTGAAGAAGAACTCGTGGCGGTGATGCCGGGCGAATCCTTCGGCAAGAACCTTTCCGGTTATCTTCGCTTGAGCCTTAGCGTTGCTGATGACAAGATCGATGCGGCATGTGCCGGCATCGTTCGGCTTGCATCGCGACTGCAGCAACGGAAATCCGCATGACCACGGTTGGTGAAGCCCTCATCCACTTGCTTGAATCCTACGATGTCGATACGGTTTTCGGCATTCCTGGCGTTCATACGATCGAACTCTATCGTGGTCTTGCGGCCTCGAAGATCCGGCACATCACGCCGCGCCATGAACAGGGTGCGGGCTTCATGGCCGATGGTTATGCACGCGCCACCGGCAAGCCTGGTGTGGCCATCGTTATCACCGGTCCCGGCGTAACCAATACCATCACAGCGATGGGACAGGCACGCGCAGATTCCATACCTATGCTCGTCATATCCGGCGTCAACCAGCGTGAATCGCTGGGTAAGGGCATGGGATTCCTGCATGAGCTGCCTAACCAGCGCGCCATGCTGCAGACTGTTGCGATGTTCTCCCATCGCATCGAGAAGCCCGACGAGCTGCCCATCGTGCTCGCCAGAGCCTTTGCGCTTTTTGCCTCACGCCGTCCCGGTCCCGTCCATATCGAGATTCCGCTGGATGTGATGGCGCTGCCGCTGGATGGCGCGGAACGCCTGTCCTCCGATGCGCCGATCCCGCACGCTTCGGCCGAGACCATGGCCGAACTGACGCGCCTATGCCTCGGCGCCGAACGGCCGGTGATCCTGATCGGTGGCGGTGCCAAGGCTGCTGCCAGCGCCCTGCAGGCCCTTGCGGAAAAGCTCGATGCACCTGTCATCGCGACAACAAACGGGCGTGGCATCTTGCATGCCCATCCGCTTCTCGTTCCCGCCAGTCCCAGCCTTAATGCCGTGCGTGATTTGCTCGCCGCCAGCGATCTCGTGATCGCGATCGGTACCGAGATGGGCCCCACCGATTATGACATGTATGGCGATGGCGGTTTTCCCGAACTGAAGCGGTTTGTTCGCATCGATATCGACGCCGGACAGCTCGATCGCTGGCCTGCCTTCATGCCGATCGAGGCCTCGGCAAAGGAAACAGTCGAGACACTCGAGGCTGCACTGCCCGATCGCCGCAAAGCGGGTTCAGGGCAAGAACGCGCCAAGCAAACGCGCGATGCGGCCTGGTCAGAAGTCGGGTCTCGTACCCAGGGCCAGGTGCGATTCCTCAACACATTGCGCGATACGCTGCCGGGTTCGCTGATCGTTGGCGATTCGACCCAGACAATCTATTCCGGCAACATGTATTACGATCATGATCGCGTCGGCGGCTGGTTCAATGCGGCGACCGGCTTCGGGGCTCTCGGTTTTGGTCCTCCTGCCGCTATCGGTGCGGCGCTTGGCAAGCCGGAAACACCGACCATCTGCATCGTCGGCGATGGAGGCTTTCAGTTCGTGCTGGGTGAACTCGGCGCTGCTGTCGACGAGAATGTGCCGGTGATCTTCGTGGTCTGGAACAATCAGGGCTATCAGGAAATTGAGCGCGCCATGGTTGAGGTCAATATCAGTCCCATCGGGGTACGTCCCTCCGCGCCCGATTATCTGAAGATTGCCGAGGCTTATGGTGTCCCGTCGCAGCGGCTCGCCTACATCGCCGAATTGCCCGATGCCTTGCTGAAAGCCAAGTCGAGCGGAAAGCCATATCTGATTGAAATCGATGAGAAACTGGTTGGTTGATGGCTTGGCGCCATCAACCATTTTGATCTTTTACGGTCTGTGGATGGTCTTGACCTCAAGGAAATCCTCAAGCCCGAATTTTCCGCCTTCACGGCCATTGCCGGACTGCTTGTAGCCACCGAACGGGCTGCCATAGCGATGCGGTCCGCCATTGATATGGACCATCCCGGCCTTCAGCCTTGATGCCACGCGCTCGGCGCGCTCGGCATCGCCTGTCTGCACGTAAGCGGCAAGGCCGTACGGCGTATCGTTGGCGATCGCGATGGCTTCTTCCTCAGTGTCGAACGGGATAAGCGATAGAACCGGGCCGAATACTTCTTCCTTGGCGATGCGCATGTCATTCCTGACATCGGCAAAGATCGTCGGCTGCACGAAGTAACCTGTCTCGTAACCTTCCGGCTTGCCGGCGCCACCAACGAGAACCCGCGCACCCTCGGCAATCCCCGCTTCGATCAAATTCTGCACCCGGCCATATTGAATGTGGCTGACAAGCGGGCCGATGTGATCGCCCTCGTCCTCCGGATTGCCGACGCGCGCCTCTCGCCCGGCCGCCCCGGCAATCCTGACCGCCTTGTCATAGACAGAGCGCTGTATCAGCATGCGCGTCGGCGCGTCGCAAGACTGGCCGCTATTGTTGAAACATTCGAGCACGCTGCCCGCAACGCGGTCTTCAAGATCGGCATCCTCGAAGACAATGTTCGGTGATTTACCGCCGAGTTCCAGCGTGACCCGCTTAACCGTGTCCGCTGCGTCCTTGCTGACAGCGATTCCCGCGCGGGTCGAACCGGTAAAGGACATCATGTCGACATCCTTGTGCTTCGACAGCGCCGCGCCCGCAGTGATGCCATCGCCATTGACCAGATTGAATGTTCCAGCTGGGAAACCCGCTTCATCGACCATTTCCGCATAAAGCATCGCATTGAGCGGTGTAAACTCGCTCGGCTTCAACACGCAGGTGCTCCCCGTTGCCAGTGCCGGAATCACCTTCAAAGCAATTTGGTTGATTGGCCAGTTCCATGGCGTGATCAGGCCACAGACACCGATCGGTTCGCGCACGAGAATATCGCCATTGGGCAGTTCTTCACGTATATGCAGGTTCTTCAACGCATCGATGAACCCCTGCAGGTGACCGACGCCGACATCGGCCTGCTGCTGCATACTCATGGTGATTGGCGCACCAAGTTCCAGCGTGATCGTTCGCGCTACTTCGTCGTAGCGGCGCTTGTAGATTGCCAGCAGCCTTTCCAGCAGTGCCAGCCGCTCTTCGGCGGATGTCCGGCTATAGGTCTGATAGGCCTTCTTGGCAGCCGCTACGGCGCGGTCGATATCCGCGGCAGTTCCCATTGAAATAACAGCAATCGGCTGTTCCGTCGCCGGGTTGATCACTTCCAGGTCATTCGCCTGCAGAGGAGCTACCCACTCGCCATTGATGTAAAACCTACGCTTGTCGAGCATGAGAAGCCTCCAAATGAATTTTCATTGTCGGGCCATTCTGACCATCAATCGAGCGAACGCAAGTGCGTCCGTCCAACAGCACGGTGCGTGTCGCAGAGAACAAAAACTTTGACGCATCCGGGCTTCTTGCCAGCAATAGGCAAGGCTATCGTTGCAATTATGGTCCAATACTCTCCTTGCTGTTTTCCAACGGGCCGGGCGCATCAGAAGCGTTCGGTGCGGGCATGATTGGTATGACCCTCATCACCACAAATCACACAAAATCAACAATAGGGGTTCTCTGATGAAAGCATTACTTTTGAGCGGCGTCATGGCGTTTGCGCTGCTCGGCGCGGCAGGCGGCGCATCCGCAGCGGAATGCGGCAGCGTTACCATTGCCAGCATGAACTGGCAGTCGGCGGAGGTCCTCGCCAATCTCGACAAGATCATTCTCGAGTCCGGATATGGTTGCCAGGCGGAGATCATTCAGGGTGATACGATACCAACCCTCACCTCGATGACCGAAAAGGGTCAACCCGACATCGCCCCCGAAGGCTGGGTCGATTTCATGCGCGATATCATGGACAAGGCAGTTGCCGACGGCAAGCTCGTCTATGCCTCCAAGTCGCTCTCCGATGGCGGCGTTCAAGGATGGTGGATCCCGAAATATCTGGCGGATGCCCATCCGGACATCAAGACTATCGACGACGCGCTGAAACATCCGGAGTTGTTCCCGGCTCCAGAAGATTCGTCCAAAGGCGCAGTCTTCAACGGACCTGCAGGCTGGGGCGGCACGGTTGCGACCGCACAGTTCTTCAAGGCCTATGATGCCGAGAAGAAAGGCTTCACCCTCGTCGATACGGGCTCTGCCGCCGGTCTCGATGGTGCGCTGGCAAAAGCCTATGAGCGCAAGGAAGGCTGGGTCGGTTATTATTGGGAGCCGACTGCCATTCTCGGCAAATACCCGATGGTAAAGCTGGACCACGGCGCAAAATTCGATGCGGCTGAATGGAAGCGCTGCAACACCGTTGCCGATTGCCCGGACCCCAAGAAGAACGATTGGGAAATCGCTGAAGTCGATACGGTTGTCACCAAGAAGTTCAGCGAATCGGCAGGCCCGGCCATGGACTATCTGAAGGCCCGTTCATGGGACAACAAGACGGTCAACACTCTGCTCGCCTGGATGACCGACAATCAGGCGACAGGCGAGGACGGCGCCAAATACTTCCTCAAGAACCATGAGGATATCTGGACCAAGTGGGTCAGCGCCGAGGTAGCAGAAAAGGTCAAGGCTGCTGTCCAGTAAGCAGTAGCTTACCAAAAAGGAAGGGCAGCGCATTGTCGCTGCCCTTTTTATCTCTCCCCTTTGGGAGAGAGAGCGATTTCAGCATCCTAGCTCTTGCAAAGTGCTAGAAATCGCAAGTAAGGCACTTCGACCTCATCACAACTTCGCGCTAGAATCTGATGGCGTACCGCAACCCGTCATAGATGGCTGCGTGAATATTGCGCGAATGAACTGCGTCGCCGATCCGAACGAGATCGAATGCACCCTCTGCGCGCGCTGGAAAGATCGCACCGCCATTGACCAGATGATCATAATCGACAGCGCCCCCGTTGCGCGACAGTGGCTTGAGCTCGCGGTAGAGGTCATCGATCGGCAGGGTGCCGTGCTCGACCACAACCTGATCTACCAGACGTTCCTCGCGATATTCCGGCGCAAAATCCGAGCCAAGCGTCGCTATGAGCTGATTGCCGTTTCGCGCAACGCTGACCAGCCGCGTATTGATCGTCACACGGACGCCCTGCTGCTGAAAGGCACGCATATAGGGCACATGGTTCATGCCACCCATTTCCGGTGCAAAGAAGCGTTCAGGACTGACAAGCTCCAGCTTGGAACCGGCTTGGGCGATCATTTCCGCCGCGCTCATGCCCTGGTGCCCGCCATTGTCGTCGTAGAGCAAGACGTTCTCACCCGGCTTGATCGCTCCCGCAAGAATATCCCAGCTCGACGTTACCAGCTCATCACCCGCCGTCAGCGGCGGGTTTTGTGGCAGACCGCCGGTCGCAATGACCACCACATCGGGTTCGAGCGACAGCACGTCTCCCGCTTCCGCCCATACGTTGTAGCGCATCGAAACGCCGAGCCGCTCCAGCTCCTCAAGGCGCCAGTCGACAATGCCAATCATCTCCCTGCGGCGCGGATTTTTGGCCGCGAGCCGTATCTGACCGCCAGCCTGGTCCGAAGCTTCCAGCACCGAAACCCTGTGACCGCTTTCAGCGGCAACACGTGCAGCCTCAAGGCCGGCCGGACCAGCACCGACTACGACGATATTGCGCGGGGTATTCGCCTTCGAGATCACATGCGGCATCGAGGCTTCGCGCCCCGTTGCGGCATTGTGAATGCACAGGGCCTCGCCGCCTTCATAGATGCGGTCAAGACAATAGGTCGCGCCGACACACGGCCTGATGCGATGTTCGTCGCCTGCCATGATCTTCCGCACGATATGCGGATCGGCAAGATGCGCGCGGGTCATGCCGACCATGTCGAGTTTTCCTTCCGCCACCGCATGACGTGCCGTCGCCACATCGGCGATGCGCGCGGCGTGAAAGGTCGGGAATTTGGTCTGCTGCCGTATTTCACCGGTGAAATCGAGATGCGGTGCGGACCGCATGCCCTGGATGGGTATCACCTCGTTCAGTGCCGCATCCGTATCGATGTGGCCCCGGATAATATTGAGGAAATCGAACTTGCCCGAAGCGGCAACGCGCCGCGCGATCTCGACGCCCTCGTCCTTTGAAAGCCCCTGCTCCCAGTCCTCATCCGCCACCATGCGGATGCCGACGATAAAGTCCGGACCGACCGATTTGCGCACAGCATCGATCACAGCCCAGGTGAAGCGCAGACGGTTATCGAGCGTGCCGCCATATTCGTCGTCACGCCGGTTGGTTGCAGGCGACCAGAAGCCGTCCATCAGATGGCCGTAGGCCTCGAGCTCGATACCATCGAGCCCAGCGGCCTGCATGCGCTGCGCGGCCGAAGCATAATCGGCAGTGATCCGCTCGAGATCCCATTCCTCCGCCTCCTTCGGAAAGGCGCGATGCGCCGGCTCCCGCACGGGCGAAGCCGAAACCACCGGCAACCAGTCCCCCTTGTTCCAGCTGGTGCGGCGGCCAAGATGCGTCAGCTGAATCATGACGGCAGCGCCATGCTCATGACAATCATCTGTCAGTTCGCGCAGCCATGGCACAATCTCATCCTTATAGGCATGCAGATTTCCGAAGGCGGGAGGCGACTCGCGCGAAACCACCGCGGAGCCCGCGGTCATCGTCAGCGCGATACCGCCCTTGGCTTTTTCCGCATGGTACAGCCGGTAGCGCTCCTTCGGCATGCCGTCTTCGGAATAGGCCGGCTCGTGACTGGTCGACATGATGCGGTTCTTGAGCCGCAGATGTTTGAGCTGATAGGGCTGCAGCAGCGGATCGTCATGTAAGGCCAATGAACCAAACTCCCTTTGTTTGGGTGATCCTAGCCCGAGGGCACCGCATTAAGTTTCTTCCCCGCGACGTGTTCTGGCACGAAGTCGCCGTTATATATATATCGCAACCTTCCCGATGGGGACGATTGCTTTTTGATTTTGGGGAGAATGGTGCGGTCGAGAAGACTCGAACTTCCACGTCTTGCGACACAGCGACCTCAACGCTGCGCGTCTACCAATTCCGCCACGACCGCACTGTGGTAGAAGCCGAACGTGTCGGCTCGCGGCATGTAGCAAATAGGTTTCAGCTAAACAAGCCCTATCGTCAGATATCGTGATTGTTTTTCACAAAGCTGTCAGAAACATTGGTCCGCAACGCCAGACTGGAAATCTGGCCGGAAAAGGTCCATATCCGGAGCACCCATCGGGAACCCCTTGAAACCCCGCCAATCACTGTTTTGGTGGCAATTTCGCGGATTTCACGACAGGCAATGACAACCGGATCTGAATTTGCATCATGAAAACCAATCGCGACGATCTCGTCCCCGCATTCTGGCCCCATGACGAATCGTTTCCGGTGGAATGGCTGATCGCCGATGGCCTTACCGACTATGATGCGGCGCTTGCGTTCATGGAGCAGCGCGTCGCGGCGATTCGCGAAGGCACCGCGCGCGAACTGGTCTGGCTCGTCGAACATCCGCCGCTCTACACGGCCGGCACCAGTGCCAAGGCGACAGATCTTCTCGTCTCCGACCGTTTCCCGGTCTATGCAACAGGCCGAGGCGGCGAATATACCTATCATGGGCCGGGACAGCGTGTCGCCTATGTGATGCTCGACCTGAAACGGCGCCGCGAGGATATCCGCGCCTTTGTCACGGCGCTGGAGCAATGGATCATTTCCACGCTCGCTTCGTTCAACGTGAAAGGCGAGCGGCGCGAGGACCGCGTCGGCGTCTGGGTCATGCGGCCGGAGCGGCCCGCCCTGCCCGACGGCTCGCCGGCAGAGGACAAGATCGCCGCCATCGGTATCCGTCTGCGCAAATGGGTCAGCTTCCATGGCATCTCGATCAACGTGGAACCAGACCTCACACATTTCGACGGCATCGTACCCTGCGGCGTGCGCGGCCACGGCGTCACGAGCCTCGTTGATCTGGGCCTGCCGGTGGAAATGCACGATCTCGACCGGGCTTTGCACGAATCGTTCAAAAACGTGTTCGGAGCGGTCCAGCGAGTTACACGAACTCCATGATCACGGCGTCGACCGCCAGGCTGTCGCCCTGCTTGGCGTTGATCACGGAGACAGTCAGGTCGCGATCGGCCCGCAATACGTTTTCCATTTTCATTGCCTCGACGATCGCCAAGGTCTCGCCCGCCTTGACCTCCTGGCCTTCTGTCACATTGATCGAGACTATCAGGCCCGGCATCGGGCAGAGCAGCAAGTTCGAAGTGTCAGGCGGCAATTTCACCGGCATCAGCTTTTCCAGCGCTGCCACATGCTTCTGCATGGCGTAACCAATGACCGACATGCCCTTCCAGTCGATGCGCATGCCGTTGAGCACCGGGCGCAGCTGCGCTTTTATTGCGCGCTCATCTACATAGCCGTCCCAGACGGCATCGCCGGGCTGCCAGTCACTGCGAATGGTAACCACCTCGCGGCCATGCAGCGAAAGCTCGATCTTCACCGGAGGCTTCGCCGTGCTCTTGCGAATTGTAGCAGGCACATAGTCATCACCAATCCGCACCTCCCATTCGGCACGGATCTTGCCGGTATGTGGACGCAGGCGGTCACTGAGACGGTCCAGCCGCTCCTTGCGCACCAGTTCCACGGCCAGCACAATTGCTGCGAGGATATCGCGATCCTCCGGCGCCGGCGAAATTGCCTTGAACCCTTCCGGGAACTCCTCGGCAATGAAACCGGTCGATAGCCGTCCTTCCCGCCAGCGCGGATGTTGCATGAGCGTGGCAAGAAACGGGATATTGTGCTCGATCCCGTCAACGACGAACGTGTCCAACGCATCTGCCATGGCATCGATTGCTTCAAGCCGTGTTGGCGCCCAGGTGCAAAGCTTGGCGACCATCGGGTCATAAAACATCGAGATTTCCGAGCCTTCGGTCACGCCGGTATCATTGCGGATGATGGCCTTGCCGACGGGCCCCTCCGCTGGCGGGCGATAGCGCGTCAGCCGGCCGATGGACGGCAGGAAATTACGGTATGGATCCTCTGCGTATAGCCGGCTCTCGACCGCCCACCCATTGAGCCTCACATCGGCCTGTTTGATCGCCAGCTTTTCTCCAGCGGCGATGCGGATCATCTGTTCGACCAGATCGATGCCGGTGATCATCTCGGTCACCGGATGCTCCACCTGCAGGCGCGTATTCATCTCGAGGAAGTAGAAGTTGCGGTCCTTGTCGACGATGAACTCGACTGTTCCCGCGCTCTGGTAATCGACGGCCTTGGCAAGTGCCACCGCCTGCTCGCCCATGGCCTTGCGGGTCTTTTCATCGAGGAATGGCGACGGCGCTTCTTCAACAACCTTCTGGTTGCGTCGCTGCACCGAACATTCGCGCTCGCCCAGATAGATGCAGTTGCGATAACCGTCGGCAAGCACCTGGATTTCGATGTGACGCGGATCGACGACGAACTTTTCGATAAAGACGCGGTCATCACCAAAAGAATTGCGCGCTTCCGAGGTGGCGCGCTCGAAGCCGTCGCGCACTTCCGACTTGCTCCAGGCGATGCGCATGCCCTTGCCGCCGCCGCCGGCGGAAGCCTTTATCATCACCGGATAACCGATTTCGCCGGCGATCTTCTCCGCATGGGTGGGATCGGTGATAATGTCGAGGAAACCCGGAACGGTGTTGACCCTTGCCTCATTGGCGAATTTCTTCGATTCGATCTTGTCGCCCATGGCGATGATCGCCTTCGGCTTCGGCCCGATGAAGATGACCCCCTGCTTTTCCAGCGCTTCACAGAAGGAGGCGCGTTCGGAGAGGAACCCGTAGCCGGGGTGGACGGCTTCCGCGCCGGTTTGCTTGCATGCTGCGATGATCTTGTCCGCGACAAGGTAACTTTCGGAAGCCGCGGCGGGACCGATATGAACCGCCTCGTCCGCCATTTCCACATGAACTGCATCGCGATCGGCATCCGAATAGACCGCAACAGTGGCAATTCCCATCTTGCGCGCGGTTTTGATGACGCGGCAGGCTATTTCGCCACGATTGGCAATCAGGATTTTCTTGAACACTAATGGACCTCCCAATACGTCCTTGTTTCTATTGCCAATCGCGGGTTTGCTCAACCGCTTCCTGTCAATTGTATGCCGGCTCCTGCGCATGACGTTTCTTGCCCTCGCGCCAGACCACATAGGCACCCGAGCCAACGATGATCGCAATCCCCAGCCATTTCGATGCCGTCGGGAATTCGTTGAAAACGACGAGCCCGATGATCACCGCCATGACAATTTCGAGATACTGGAAGGGCGCAAGCAACGATGCCGGCGCCAGCCGCGAGGCTTGAACGACCAGGAGATGCCCGCCGGTGGCGATTGCACCGATCGCAACCAGTAAAAGCCACGACAGGCCGCCCGATGGCATTTCGAGCGTCATATCGCTCACGTCGAACATTGCGCCAAGGAAAAGTGCAGCCACCACGGTAATTGTGCCGCCGATCCCGGCATAAAGCTGCATGACGAGCGGAGTATCGGCATCGCCATAGCGACGGTTCAAGATCAGATAAATGGCGAAGAGTGTCGCGGTCCCGAGCGGCAACAGCGAAACCCAGCCGAACAGTTCCCAGCTCGGCTGAATGACGATCAACGTTCCGACGAAACCGACTGCAACGGCGATGCGCCTGCGCCAGCCCACCTGTTCCTTGAGGATCAGCGCGGAGAGCAGCGTCAGCATCAGCGGCTCAACGAAGAACACCGCCATGGCGTCAGCGAGCGGCATATATTTGACGGCCGCAAAGAAACACAGGCTGCCGATTCCCATCAGAAAGCCGCGAAACAGGTTACCCCGCAACTTGACGGGTCTCAACGAACCAACGCCTGTCAGCGCAAGAACGATGATCAGCGTCAGGATCGTCTGAACTACAAAGCGGGAAAGCGTTACGGTGGCTGGCGGCAGGGTATCCACGGTCGAGAGCCATTTGGCGATGGCATCCATCATCGGCAGAAAGAACATGGCAACGGCCATCGTTGAAACGCCCCTCAACTGTTGTGAGGTTGTGTTTTCCATGGCGATGACCTTTCTGGACGTACCGGCTGGCAGGACTTGCTGGCATATCGGCTCTGTCGAAAAATGCAATCTCGACGCACGCGCAAAAGCACGGCCCCAACGAGCAAATTTGACTTTTGGGCCCATGAATGGTGCAAAGGGTTTGTAAAAATCCCCAAAATAGGAAGAAATTGGAGAATAGAATGGCCTTTCACGCCAATATCATGACCGAAACCCCTGACCTGGATACGCTGGGCGGGCGGCTGTCGCGCGCTCGCGATGCCAAATCGATGAGTGTCAGCGAGGTTGCCGGGCGGATAGGCGTCAAGCCGCAGACCATCGCCGCATGGGAGTCGGATCGATCCGAGCCACGCGCCAACAGGCTGGTCATGCTTGCCGGATTTCTCGGCGTTACCCCAACATGGCTCATGCACGGCATCGGACAGTCTCCTGTTGAGAGTGTAACCCGCGACGATGCGTCCATCCTGACGGTGGAGCTCCAGGTCCTCAAGAGCGATCATGAGCGTCTTGGTCAGAGGATCGAGCAATTGGAAAACGTTGTCGCCAGCTTGAAGGCCGCTTGAAACGTGGGGATTCATCGCATAGTTCTGTGGTGAATCCCGGAACATATCGCGAACTCCCATCGCGTTTCCCAATGAAGCATGCAAAGATCGGGAGTGATTCGAATCTTGATAATATTGGCCGAACAAGACCATGGATGATAATAACGACCTTTTTTCGAGGATAGTGCAAACTGCCCGCGAACGGCAGGCAGCAGTCGGCCAGACGCGGCCGGATCCCGCCGCCGCGCCGGTAGCACCCGTGAGGACCGTTCCCGCATCTGCAGCAAAGACTCCGCCCCGCCCAACACCCGAAAGCGGCGGCAGCTACAGTGCGGCTGATATTGAGGTTCTGGAGGGCCTGGAGCCAGTCCGCCGTCGTCCGGGCATGTATATCGGCGGTACGGATGAGCGGGCAATGCACCATCTGTTTGCCGAAGTCATTGACAATTCCATGGACGAGGCCGTCGCAGGCCATGCCAATTTCATCGACATCGATCTCGATGAAAACGGCTATCTGTCGGTAACCGACAACGGCCGCGGAATGCCGGTCGATGCCCACCCCAAATTCAAGGACAAATCGGCGCTCGAAGTCATCATGACCATCCTGCATGCTGGCGGCAAGTTCGACTCAAAAGTCTATGAAACCTCCGGCGGTCTGCACGGCGTGGGTGTTTCGGTGGTCAATGCGCTGTCCGATCATTGCGAGGTTGAGGTCGCCCGTAACCGCAAACTGTATCGCCAGCGTTTTTCGCGCGGCAAGGCACTTGGACCCATTGAAGAGATCGGCGAAGTCCAAAACCGCCGCGGCACGCGTGTGACATTCCACCCCGACGCCGAGATTTTTGGACAGGGCGCAAAATTTGATCCAGCCCGCCTCTACAAGATGGCGCGATCGAAGGCCTATCTTTTCGGCGGTGTCGAAATTCGCTGGAATTGCGCGCCGTCATTGCTCGATCCGAAGGACCCCACGCCCGATAAAGCGGTATTTCATTTCCCCGGCGGCCTGAAAGATTATCTGGCTGCGTCATTGGGCAAGGAATTTCAGGTCACACGCGAAATGTTCGCCGGCAAGACCGACAAATCCGGTGGCCACGGCGCACTGGAATGGGCGGTCGCCTGGCATGGTGGTGACGGCTTCGTCAATTCCTACTGCAACACGATCCCGACCGGCGAGGGCGGCACCCACGAAGCGGGCCTGCGCATCGCCCTCACCCGTGGTCTCAAGGCCTATGCTGACCTCACCGGCAACAAACGCGCCTCGATCATCACCACCGATGACGTGATGATCTCGTCTGCGGCCATGCTTTCCGTTTTCATTCGCGAGCCGGAATTTGTCGGCCAGACCAAGGACAAGCTCGCAACCGTCGAAGCGCAGCGGATTGTCGAGAATGCCATTCGCGACCCGTTCGACCATTGGCTTGCTGCCTCGCCACAGGAAGCATCGAAGCTGCTCGACTGGGTGGTGGATCGCGCCGAAGAACGCGTCAAACGCCGCCAGGAAAAAGAGGTCAACCGCAAATCCGCGGTGAAGAAGCTACGCTTGCCTGGCAAGCTGGCCGATTGCAGCCAGACCGGCGCTCTGGGTGCTGAACTGTTCATCGTCGAAGGCGACAGCGCTGGCGGCTCGGCCAAGCAGGCGCGCGACCGCGCCACACAGGCTGTTCTACCCTTGCGCGGAAAGATCTTGAACGTCGTCAGTGCGGGCCGCGAGAAGATGACGGCGAACCAGCAGATTGGCGATCTTATCCTGGCGCTCGGCTGCGGCACCCGATCCAAATATCGCGATGAGGACCTGCGTTATGACCGCGTCATCATCATGACCGATGCGGATGTCGACGGCGCACATATTGCGTCGCTGCTTATCACGTTCTTCTATCAGGAAATGCCTGAGCTCATTCGCAATGGCCATCTGTTCCTCGGCGTGCCGCCTCTTTATCGCCTCGCACAAGGCGGCAAGGTCGCCTATGCCCGAGATGACGCTCACAAGGACGAGCTTCTCAAGACGATGTTCACCGGCAAAGGCAAGATCGAAATCGGCCGATTCAAGGGTCTCGGCGAAATGCGCGCCGACCAGCTCAAGGAAACGACGATGGATCGCAAGAAGCGGACCTTGCTGCGCGTCCAAATCGACGAGGAATGGGCCAACGAGACCAAGCTTGCTGTCGATGATCTGATGGGTACCCGGCCGGACGCCCGCTTCCGGTTTATCCAGGATCGCGCTGCATTCGTCGAAGAGCTGGATATTTAGTCCAGCTTTGCGCAGGCCCGGACGTCAGCCAGACCAAAAGCCAACGACAGCGACCTAGATATGCAGCGCATGTCCCAACGCCTTGAGCGAAGCCTCATGGAAGCCTTCGCTCTGCGTTGGGTGGGCGTGGATCGTTCCGGCAATATCTTCGAGCCGTGCGCCCATTTCCAACGCTAGCGCGAAAGAGGCCGAGAGCTCGGACACGCCCTGCCCGACCGCCTGGATGCCAAGGATGAGATGATTGCGGGCTGCGGCAACGACCCGCACGAACCCTTCCTCGCCTTCCTGTGTCATGGCGCGGCCATTGGCGGCAAATGGGAAGAGCCCAATCTTGACTTCGTGGCCCGCCTCCTTCGCCTCGTCGGGAGAAAGGCCAACGGAGACGATCTCCGGGTCAGTGAAACATACCGCGGCGATTGCGCGTTTGTCCCAGCTGCGGTTTTCGCCGGCGATGATTTCCGCCACCATCTCGCCCTGCGCCATGGCGCGGTGCGCGAGCATGGGTTCGCCCGTCACATCGCCGATCGCATAGACGCCGCGCATTGAGGTGCGGCACTTGTCATCGATGCGCACAAAGCGGCCATCCATGTCGATGTCGATTTCCTCAAGTCCCCAGCCGGTGGTAACAGGCTTGCGACCCACGGTGACCAGAACCTTGTCGGCAGCAATCTTGTCAGCCTTGCCATCCGCCGTCTCGATCAGCAATGCGTCGCCCTTGGCGCTCATTCCCTTGGCTTTCACGCCGGTCAGCACCATCACGCCAAGCTCTGAAAGATGTCGCGAGACAGGCCGCGTCAGTTCCGCATCGTACTGTGGCAGGATCTTCGGCAGTGCCTCGACGACCGTGACCTTCGAGCCAAGCTTGGCATATGCGGTGCCGAGTTCGAGACCGATATAACCTCCGCCGACAACGACCAGCTTTTCGGGAACCTGCTGCAACGCCAGCGCTTCCGAAGAAGAAATGACATTGCCGCCAAATGGCAGCGAGGGGATTTCGACTGGGGCGGAACCTGTAGCGATCACCACGTTCTCGGCGCGGATGATCTGCTGGCCGGTCAGGGTTTCCACCTCGACCGTCTTGCCATCGCGGAATTTCGCCTTGCCGGTGACGATCTTGACGTTGGCTTTCTTCAAAAGCCCGGCAACGCCATTGTTGAGGCGGCTGACGATCCCGTCTTTCCAGGCGATGGTTTTGGTGAAGTCGATGGAGTGGTCGCCAACCGAAATGCCAAGCGGCGTCTGCTTTGCGGCGAAATGCGCAACTTTAGCGAATTCATCGGCCGCGTGGATCAACGCCTTCGAGGGTATGCAGCCGACCAAGAGGCATGTGCCACCGACCTTGGCGGCTTCGACGATGACTGTGTCGACATTCAGTTGTCCGGCGCGAATGGCGCAGACATAGCCACCGGGACCCGCACCGATGACCAGCAATTTACAAGAGATATCCTTCATGGGTTCAGCCCTCCACGAAAATCAATGCTGGTGTTTCGAGCAGTGTTTTGATGCGCTGGATGAACACGGCCGCATCCCAGCCGTCGATAACCCGGTGATCGAAGCTCGACGACAGGTTCATCATCTTGCGCGGGATGAAGTTCGTCCCATCCCAGACCGGTCTAACACTGATCTTGTTGACGCCGATGATCGCCACTTCCGGATAATTGATGACGGGGGTCGTCACTACGCCGCCCATGCTGCCAAGCGACGTGATGGTGATCGTTGAGCCGCTAAGCTGTTCGCGGGTGGCGGAGCCGGTCTTCGCTGCATCGGCCAAAAGGTTGACCTCGGCGGCACAATCCCAAAGCGTACGCGCCTCGGCGTGCTTGACGACAGGGACCACGAGCCCGTTCGGCGTCTGCGCCGCGATGCCAATGTGCACGCCACCGTGCTGATGGATGATGTTCGCCTCATCGTCGTAAAGCGCGTTGAGCTGCGGCTGGTCGGCAATCGCCTTCACCATGGCCCGCATGAGGAACGGCAGGATGGTCAGTTTCGGCTGATCGGCACGCTTCTTGGAGTTGAGCATCGCGCGCAACTCTTCCAGTGAAGTAACATCGATCTCCTCAACATAGGTGATGTGCGGAATGTGCGATTTGGCAATCGCCATTTTTTCCGCAATCTTACGGCGCAGTCCGACGACCTTGATCTCCTTGATGGAACTGTCCGGTGCGAGGGCTGCAATACCCGGCTTCTGCGATCCGCGCGCGAAGAAGGCTTCGAGGTCTTCATGCGTAATCCGCCCGGCCGGCCCGGTGCCGCTGACCTGACGAAGATCGACACCGGCTTCGCGAGCCCGCAGGCGAACGGCTGGGGACGCCAGAGGCTTCTCACCCTCGCCGCGCGGCGCACTGCCGCTAAGGACACGCGGTGCAACCAATGGCGTTTCCGTCTCCGTGACGGGTTTGGATTTTGCCTTTTCTGGCTGCGGTTTTGGCGCTTCGGCTCTTTTTACCGCAGGTTCGGGCGCTTCCGCCTTCACCGGTTTGGCTGGCTCGGGTTCGGCGGCGTGTCCTTCGCCCTCGATCTTCAGGCGGACGAGCGGCGATCCGATAGCGAGCACCTGCCCGATCTCACCGCCAAGCCAGATGATTTCGCCGTCGACCGGCGACGGAATCTCGACCGTTGCCTTGTCGGTCATGACCGCGGCAAGGACCGTGTCCTCCCGTACCAGATCACCGATTTTGACATTCCACTCGACAAGTTCGGCTTCCGCAACGCCTTCACCGACATCCGGCAATTTTATGACATATTCGCCCATCTATCCCTCCAGCGTTTCGACAAGCGCGCGTCCGACCCGCGTCGGTCCAGGGAAATAATCCCACTCCTGCGCATGCGGATATGGCGTATCCCAACCGGTCACTCGGGCTACGGGTGCTTCCAGCTTGTAGAAGCAATGCTCTTGAACCAGTGCGGCCAGTTCGGCACCGAAGCCGGAGGTCAAGGTTGCTTCATGCACGATGACGCAGCGTCCGGTCTTCGAGACGGATTCGACGATTGTTTCAAGATCGAGCGGCAGCAGCGTACGCAGATCGATGATTTCCGCATCGATGCCGTGTTCCTCGGCGGCGGCCTCAGCCACATAAACCATGGTACCATAGGCCAAAATGGTCAGCTGCGAACCTTCGCGGCGTTTAATTGCCTTGCCGAGCGGCACGGTATAGTGGCCGTCGGGCACATCGCCGAGATCGTGCTTCGACCAGGGCGTAACTGGCCGCTCATGATGACCATCGAACGGACCATTGTAGAGACGTTTGGGTTCAAGAAAGATCACGGGATCCGGGTCTTCGATCGCCGCGATCAGCAGACCTTTCGCATCGTGCGGGTTGGAGGGCACGACGACCTTCAAACCAGAAACGTGGGTGAACAGTGCTTCTGGGCTCTGACTGTGGGTCTGTCCGCCGAAAATGCCGCCGCCCGCCGGCATGCGCACGACGATCGGGCAGGTAAAACCACCATTGGAGCGATAGCGCAGCCGCGCGGCTTCCGAGACGATCTGGTCGTAGGCCGGGTAGACATAATCGGCGAACTGGATTTCGATGCAGGGCTTCAGGCCGTAGGCTGCCATGCCGATTGCTGCGCCGACAATACCCGCTTCACTGATTGGCGCATCGAAACAGCGCGTCTTGCCATATTTCGCCTGCAGCCCCTGCGTGCAGCGGAAGACGCCGCCAAAAAAGCCCACATCCTCACCGAACACGACGACATTGTCGTCGCGCTCCATCATGATATCCATCGCGTCGCGGATGGCTTCGATCATCGTTTTGCGAGCCATTGGATTATACTCCTGCCTGCTGGCGCTGGCGGCGCAGATGCGGCGGCATTTCCTCGTACACTCCCTCGAACATATCCCGGGCCGAAGGCTTGCCGCCGGCATGCAGCGTGCCGAAGCTTTCGGCCTCTTTCTGCGCGGCAATAACCGTGTCGAGAATTTCGGCTTCCGTCTGCTTGTGACGCTCGTCTGACCAAACCCCGCGGCCGATCAGATGGTTCTTCAGCCGCACGATCGGATCGCCAAGCGGCCAGGCATCGGACTCGGTCTTCGGCCGATAGGCGGAAGGATCGTCAGATGTGGAATGTGCGCCCACCCGATAGGTGACATATTCGATCAAAGTCGGGCCGAGGTTGCGCCGCGCCCGCTCTATGGCCCATTTTGCGACGGCAAAGACAGCGAGATAATCATTGCCGTCAACACGCAGCGCCGGAATACCAAAGCCAAGACCGCGTGCGGCAAACGTGCCGGAACCGCCCCGTGCGATACCTTGGAACGTTGAAATTGCCCACTGATTGTTGACGATGTTGAGTACGACTGGCGCCTTGTACGTCGAGGCGAAGACCAGTGATGCGTGGAAATCGGATTCGGCGGTGGAGCCGTCACCGATCCATCCAGCGGCGATCTTGGAATCGTTCTTGATGGCGGAGGCCATGGCCCAGCCGACAGCCTGAATATACTGCGTGGCAAGATTGCCGGAGATCGAGAAGAAACCGTGTTCCTTCGACGAATACATGATCGGCAGCTGGCGGCCCTTGAGCGGATCGCGCTCGTTGGAATAGATCTGGCACATCATTTCGACCATCGGATAATCGCCCGCAATTAGCAGGCCCGCCTGACGATAGGTCGGAAAATTCATGTCGCCGGGCGCAAGCGCCTTGCGAAAAGCGCAGCTGACCGCCTCCTCGCCGAGGTGCTGCATGTAAAAGGAGGTCTTGCCCTGCCTCTGGGCAATCTGCATGCGCGCGTCGAAGGTGCGCAGCGTCATCATATGGCGCAAACCTTCAATCAACTGATCATGAGTCAATAATCCGGCCCAAGGCCCGACCGCTTCGCCATCGCGGCTTAGTACTCGAATGATCGAAAATGCGAGATCGCGGATCTCCTCGGGATTGGTGTCGACGTCGGGACGCCGGACAGATCCAGCCTCGGGAATATTTACATTGGAAAAATCTGGCTCACCGCCATGCCGCACCGCAGGTTCCGGAACATGCAGACTAAGCGGACCAAATTTACCAAGGGGACCATCATCAGACATGTTTTCGACCTCCCAACCATACATATCGTTTCGGTATTTTAGCATGAAACTATTAGGTCAGTAATACTGTCTTATTTTCTGAAGTGTTTGCTTCCTTTTGACAATTCTGTGAGATAGTTCGTCTAACACATTGATATCAATAGTATTTCAGCCTCGCAATTGGATAATTGAACGTACTTGCGCGATCAAAAAAGCAATATTGCATCATTTCGAACCGGCGCGCTGATTTATTCGATCAACCGCACGACCCAATTTGTAATCAAAAATCAGGTGGGACAGCGCTCTGGCCCTCAAGCGGCGACAATTGCCAGAGCATGCTCGCGTGCATTTTCCCGAATCGCATCGAGATAGAGTCGCTTGAGCAAAGAGAGCAGATCGTCGTTCGCCGCGAGGGGAACACCACTGCGATCCATTGGTGCGACATGTTCGATCATCATGCGCACGACTTCCTGGGATCCTATCATCCGCTTGCCTTTGGCAATGCTGCGCCAGGCCTGGAGCGCCACCACCAAGGCCTGATGCGTACCGTCGGGAAGGCCCGCAGCGCGGAACAATGCGTCAAGCGCTGCAGCGCGGCCATCGACGAGCAAGTTACGAACGCGCACGAGATCATATCCAGAGAGCGCTACCAGAATGGCACCGAAGAAATCAATCTTTCCCGACGCGACGATGCGGATTACGAAGGCAGTCGTAAGGTCGCCCCGTAGCTGCAAGTGCTCGATGAGAATGGGATATTCCTCTGCCGGCGTTGCCGTTACGAGGCTGATGGATGCCTTGAGGCAGGCTTCCTGCGTCACGCGTTTTGCCCTTCTCTCACCCATCAGAACCATGACCATATCCATCTGGCACAAGGCTTCCGCGATGCGGATCGCCAGAGAGTGGCGGCAATCAGCAGGCAGACGTCCATCTTCGACGAGAAGAGAGCGTATCTCAGCCACATGACCAAGGCGCTCGATCAATCGGCGGAAGCTAATATCGGCAATCTGTGCCTGGGTGTTGCGCAAGAGTTCCAAAACCGCAATGGTCTCGCCAATTTCGATAATTGCGGCGCTGACAGCGAACGACACTTTCGGTCTGGCGGCAATAACGCTTTGCGCCTCACCACTTCCGCCAGCGACACAATCCACCAGATCCGCATCGCTGAGGAGCATGGATCGTCCAAGCATATAAGTGGCGATCTCGATCTGGTCATGCGCCAGGCTGGTAACGATATGGGCTGGCGCGTGGGCGCTGTTCGAAAAAGCTTCGGCAAGCGCCAGACGGACCTTTGGCGAAGGGTCGTCGAGAAGAAGTGTCAAGACAGCTTCAGTGGAACAACGCTCATCGAAGTCGAGATCGGACTGCAGATAGATATGGGCCAAAGCCGCCGCCGCATGGCACCGCTGTGCCACCGAAGCATTATCGATCATTTTCAGATAGTGCTGAACCGACATTACTCTTTCGCCCCCAAGTCTGTGCTTGTTTTCGACAGTAGGACAAAAAGGTTTACGATCGGTTCACCATATCGGTTAACCATGTTCGGGTGAAACCCTTCCCTTGTTGCGATCCGGACGAAGCCGCCTTAGTCTGCCGCCAAAGCAGTGAGGAGACGCGAGACATCATGGCCGGGCTATATCTGGAAGACTTTGAAATCGGGCATGTATTTCAGCACACGCTCCGCAAGACGGTCACTGAAAGCGACAATATGCTGTTTTCGGTCATGACGTTGAATTCGCAACCGCTGCACATCGATTTCGAGTTCGCCGGAAAGACCGAATGGGGTAAACCACTCGTCAATTCCCTGTTCACACTTGGCTTGATGATTGGTATTTCCGTCAACGATACAACAATTGGCACAACGATTGCCAACCTTGGCATGACGGATGTTACGTTCCCCGCCCCTTTGTTTCATGGCGATACCGTGCGCGTGGAAACCCACGTGATCTCGGCGAGGCGATCGAAATCGAAGCCCGATCGCGGCATCGTCGAGTTTGAGCACCGGGCCTTCAATCAATTCGGCGTGCTCGTCGCCAAATGCACACGGCAGGCCATGATGAAGTCGAAGAGTGCTGCCTGATGCGCTCGCTTCTGTTCATTCCGGGCGATTCGGAGAAGAAACTGGAGAAAGGCCTGACCAGCGGAGCCGATGTATTGCTGATCGATCTTGAGGACTCTGTCAGTGCGGAACGCAAGGAAACAGCCCGAAAGATCGCCGCAAACTTTTTGACGGCCAATCATGAGCGCCCTTCGCCTCGCCTGTTCGTCCGTATCAACGATCTGGCCAGTGGGCTGGCGGATGACGATCTCACAGCGGTGATGCCGGCTCTGCCCCACGGCATTCTCTTGCCGAAGTCCAACAGCGGCAAGGACGTAACGCGTCTCGCGGCAAAGCTCAACGTTCACGAGGCACGAGCAGGCGTTGCTGAAGGTGCAACGCAGATCATCGCCATCATCACCGAAACGGCAATCGGAACGCTTTCAGCGTCGAGCTATCCCGATGCCTCGACACGCCTGATCGGCCTCAGCTGGGGCGCTGAAGACCTGTCCGCCGTGATTGGAGCGCGCGCGGCCCGCGACGAGGCAGGCAGGTACACCGATGTGTTCCGGCTTGCTCGAGCGGTGACAATACTTGGTGCATCGGCGGCGGAGGTCGCAGCGATCGATACGGTCTATATCAACTACCGCGATGACGAGGGTCTGGCGCGTGAATGCGCAGATGCCGAGCGCGACGGATTTACCGGCAAGCTTGCGATTCATCCGGCGCAGGTACCAATCATCAATCAGGCATTCACGCCGTCACCCGAAGCCGTCGATCACGCCAGAAAGATTGTCGCGGCCTTTACGGCGGAGCCGTCAGCAGGGGTCATCGGTATCGATGGCCAGATGTTCGACCGCCCGCATCTGCGCCGGGCTGAACGGCTCATCGCTCGTGCCGGATCAGCTTCCTGATTCATCCCATCTTGGCCGGAACATCTGAAATGTCTCGGATACCGTAGCAAAATCCATATAGCCGAGACGCGACACCGGCTGTGCCTTTGTGATGTCAACGAGGCCATTGGTGAGGATTGCCTCATCGATGTGAACTCCGACTACCTCGCCAATGACCATAAAGGCGCTGACCGGGTTGCCGTGTCGGTCCTTCGGGTTTTGGACATCCGTCAGTATGCATTCGAGCGTAGCATAAGCTTCAGCAACGCGCGGTGCGCCGATCAGGGAACAATCCGTCGGCGTCAATCCTGAGTATTCGAATTCACTGACGCCGCGTGGAGCATTTACCGACGTCGCATTCATGGACACGGCGAGGTTTGCACTCACCAGATTCGCGGCGAACTCGCCTGTCTCCTCGATGAAGGCAACGCTGTCCTTATAACCTTCCGAGGAGAACATCAGCAGACAAGGCTTGGTGCTGATCATGTTGAAGAAGGAGTAAGGTGCGAGATTCACCTTGCCCTCTTTCGATCTGCTGGAAATCCAACCGATGGGACGCGGCGAGACGATTGCCTTCAACGGATCGTGCGGCAAGCCGTGACCATCTTCATATCTGTAGAACATTTCAGTCTTCCCAGGGCCCGGAATATTCGGAAAGAATATCCTTGATCTCCGGACGCGGCCGTTCCGGCACTTTTTGCGGACACGTGCCGATGTGAACAAACCCCGCAACTCGCTCGCGCGGCGCCAATCCGAGCAGCGCACGCCCCTTTTCATCGGAGGAATACCAGTTGCTTATCCAGTTCGTGGCGTAGCCAAGGGCATTCGCCGCGAGGCATAGTTTCATGGCCGCAGCCCCGGACGACAAAAACTGTTCCCACTCAGGAATGTGATGTTCGACCGGCGCAAATATCACGCCGATGACCAGTGGCGCACGGGCAAAGCGCTTCAATTCCTGCTCGCGGCGCTGGTCGGTCAGCGGACCTTCCCGCTCCTCGGCGAGGTCTGCGAGATATTTCCCAACCTGTTCCTGTGCCTCTCCCCGGTAGATGATGAAGCGCCAGGGCGTCAGACGGCCGTGGTCGGGTACACGTGAGGCGATGCGAACCATGGTTTCGATTTCACCGTCAGATGGGGCAGGAAGCCCAATGGCTGAGATCGGCGTCGAGCTGCGCGTTGACAAGAATTCAATGACGGAGGGGGAAACAGATGTATCCATGGAATAATGCAGTGGTCCTGTTAGCGATGCGCGGACAATGTGGTGGTTTCGTCGGCCAAGTAAAGATATGCGCTTAAAGAAAAAGCCTTGAAATTGCCACCGGCTTCGGATCAAACCGTCTCATGGGTGTAATCCAGAGTTTTTCAATGGGCGGCAAGCGCCGTAAGCGAGAGCGGCTGCGCGCTGCGATGGCGTTTGCAGGTCTGCTCGCCACGATATCTGGCGCGTGGGGGCAAGCGCTGGCCCCGGACTTGCCTCAGGCGCCGGCCGTCGAACTGCCCAGTATCCCCAATCTCAAAGAATACGCCAACCCCAAGGCGCCTGCAAACAACCCGCTTGCCAACGAACCGGAACTGGTGCTGTCTGCCAAACTCTCGGAGGAAGCTGACCCTATTGGGCGGGGCCTTGTCTGGCGGGTGTTCTCCCCGGAACCCGGTGACGATGGTAAGCTCGCATTGTTGGCTACCTCCAAGGGGGGCACGACATCGTTCAATCTCGCGCCAGGCAGTTATCTCGTGCATGTGGCTTTCGGACGTGCAGGCGCGACCAAGCGCATTACGATGACGCGCTCCAAGCGCACCGAGACGATGATCCTCGATGCTGGCGGCGTTAAACTCAACGCTGTTCTTTCGGGTGGCGGGCGCATTCCTCCGGATCAACTTAGATTCTCGATTTATGAAGATCACGAGGACTCGAACGGCGAACGTGCCCTGATTATTCCGGATGTGAAGCCAGACAGCGTTGTACGCCTCAACGCCGGCACCTATCAGATCGTATCCAACTACGGCACGGCGAATGCCGTTATCCGCGCAGATATCCGGGTTGAGGCCGGCAAGATAACCGAAGCCAATGTGGAGCACCGGGCAGCACAGCTAACCTTGAAGCTTGTGCGTGAGGCGGGTGGCGAAGCTTTGGCTGATACGGCCTGGTCGGTATTGACCACATCAGGCGATATTGTGCGTGAAAGCGTTGGTGCTTTCGCATCCATCGTCTTGGCGGAAGGTGAATATGTGATTATCGCCAAGAACAAGGACCGCATCTATCAACGCGATTTCAAGGTCGTTGCCGGCCGAAATCAGGACGTCGAAGTTTTGGCGAAGGATGGTGCAAGCACTGCTGCGGTCGCGGATCAGCCGGCCGGTGGTGAAGAGCCGCTCGACTAAAGCATTTCCAGGAAAAGTGTGAAGCGATTTTCCGTCCGGAAATGCATAGAGACAAAGATATAGAGCACTTTTGCGACTTTTTAAGCGGAAGCGCCGTGGCTAGTTTGTCTGGGGCTCGAGCGAGAAGACAGCGTCGTAAAGAAATTCGAGCAGGCGCTTGCGGTCCGCTAGTGGCTCCAGCTCATCCCAGCCAATGACCCGACCAATACGAACGTCGATTGTCTTGCCTGACAACCGGCGAAATTCACGGATCAGCAGTGAAATACGCAGCGTTATCGATATTTTACTGGCGAGGTGGAAGAATCGGCCGTTCTGACCGCCGAAGTAGACCGGTATGACCGAGGCCTTGGCCTGCCGCACCAGTTTTGCCGGAAAGATTTTCCACGGCAGATCCTCGGCGCGGCCAAAGACCTTGGGCGCCGTGGCAACACCGCCAGCCGGAAATACCACGATCGTCACACCTTCCCTCAGCAGACGCACCGCCTCATGGCGGGTCGCCATATTCATCGCCAGCGCTTCTTTCGTCTCGTCGAAACAGACAGGAAGGGCGTAAGGGCGTATCTCCGGCACTTTCAAAAGGTCGTTGTTGATGAGAACGCGGAACGGCCGGCGGAGCTGTTCAGCCAATGCCAGCGCTGCGATGCCGTCGCCGATGCCGAAGGGGTGGTTTGCGATGATGACCAAAGGCGTATCGGGCAGCTCGCGCGGGGGCCATTGATCGGCGATGTCGAGACGAACGTTGACCAAATCCATCATGCGGCAAAATACATCGATGCCAGCAGGGACAATGTCGCTCCGCCAGGTGTTGTAGAGTCCGGCATAATAATTGCGGCCGGACAGACCCTCGATAGTCCGGATGAGCCACTGGGTCAGGCGTGTTTGCGTGTCGTTGGCATAGGAAAGCTCTGGAAACTGCACGTCAGACCCCGGTGAAAAATAAAGCAGCTCGAATCTTGTTACATCCACATGACAGCGTGATGACGACACCACGCTGTCATGTTGTGATTTGGGCTACTCCGCTGCGGGGCGCAGCAGATCCGGCGGCGTTGCTTCCTCCGCGAGCTGGCGGATCGCCTCATCCAGGCTCAGTGACGTCTGGTTCTGCGAACCAAGCCGGCGCATATTGACCGAACGTTCCTCGGCTTCGCGCATACCGCAGACGAGAATGACCGGGACCTTCTGCAACGAATGCTCACGCACCTTGTAGTTGATCTTCTCGTTGCGGAAGTCGGTGATTACCTGAAGACCAGCGGCTTTCAATTCCTTGGCCACCTGCTTGCCATACTCATCGGCTTCGGAGGTGATCGTGGCGACGACCACCTGCACCGGCGCGAACCACAGCGGCATATGCCCGGCGTAGTTCTCGATCAGAATGCCGAGGAAGCGTTCCATCGAGCCGCAGATGGCACGATGGATCATTACCGGCTGCTTCTTCTCCGACGTTGAGTCGATATAGAAGGCCCCAAACCGTTCTGGCAGATTGAAGTCGACCTGCGTCGTGCCGCATTGCCAGTCCCGGCCGATGGCATCGCGCAACACATATTCGAATTTGGGACCGTAGAAGGCACCCTCGCCCGGATTGATTGCCGTCTTGATTGTGCCGCCAGACTGCTCCTCGATGGTCTTGAGCACCTTGCTCATGACCTCTTCGGCCCGGTCCCACAACTCGTCCGAGCCGACGCGTTTGTCGGGACGCGTTGACAGCTTGACCGTGATGCCCTGGAAACCGAAGTCGGCATAGGTCGTAAGGATAAGATCATTGATGCGCAGGCATTCCGCCTCCATCTGCTCATCCGTGCAGAAAATATGCGCGTCATCCTGTGTGAAGCCGCGCACGCGCATCAGGCCATGAAGTGCGCCAGACGGCTCGTATCGATGAACATTGCCGAATTCCGCAAGTTTTACAGGCAGATCGCGATATGACTTCAAACCATGCTTGAAGATTTGCACGTGACCCGGACAGTTCATCGGCTTTAGCGCGAAAACGCGCTCGTCGTCGGTCTCGTCGCCGGCGACCGTAACCTTGAACATATTGTCCCGGTACCAGCCCCAGTGACCCGACGTCTCCCACAGCGACTTGTCGAGCACCTGCGGCGCGTTGACTTCGCTGTAACCGTGGCTGTCCAGCCGCCGCCGCATATAGCTGACGAGGCTCTGGAACATCCGCCATCCCTTCGGATGCCAGAAAACAACGCCCGGCCCCTCTTCCTGGAAATGAAACAGATCCATTTCCCGGCCGAGACGACGGTGGTCACGCTTTTCCGCCTCCTCCAGCATGTGCAGGTAGGATTGCAGGTCGGCATCATTGGTGAATGCCGTGCCGTAGATGCGGCTCAGCATCGGATTGTTGCTGTCACCGCGCCAATAGGCCCCGGCGACCTTCATCAACTTGAAGGAGTTGCCGATCTGGCCCGTGGAAGCCATATGCGGGCCGCGGCACAGATCGTACCAATCGCCCTGGGCGTAAATCTTGAGATCCTGGCTATCGGGAATCGCATCGACGAGTTCAACCTTATAGGTTTCGCCCTTCTCGGCAAAAATTTTACGTGCCTTCTCGCGTGACCAGATTTCCTTGGTGAAAGGTTTGTTGCGGGCAATGATTTCCCGCATTTTCTTCTCAATCACTGGCAGATCATCGGGCGTAAATGGCTCGTTCTTGGCGAAATCGTAATAAAAACCATTCTCGATCACCGGACCGATCGTAACCTGCGTTCCGGGAAACAATTCCTGTACCGCCTCGGCAAGAACGTGTGCGCAATCGTGCCGGATCAATTCCAGCGCACGAGGATCTTCACGGGTCAGGATCTCGATCGTACCTGGATGCTGCAACGGGTCGGACAAATCACGCACGACACCATCGACCGCATAGGCGACGGCCTTCTTGGCAAGTGATTTGGAAATGGATTCGGCAAGTTCCGCACCTGTCATGGCAGCGTCGTATTCGCGCTTCGAGCCATCGGGAAATTGCATGGATACAGTCTTTGCAACTGTCTCTGACATCTATTTGCTCCTATCCAGTCCCGCCAACGATTGCGGGTGGTATTTAACGACCGGAAACCGCTCCGGCGGACGGACTTCTAAATGCTGTTTTGCCTGGCGTAAAGGCCTTGCGGGCAAAAGCGGGGTCCGTACGTTGCACATGCCGCCTTTGCGTGCTCGCACTGGTCCCGCCGTTGGAGTTGCCGGGCCGCGCCCACGTCGAACAGCTCCGGAGCAGTTATGACGGACAGCACGAGCGAAAAGTAAGGGGCTATCTCAAGTTCAGTTCGCGGGATTGTGAAGCCGCCAATAGCGCCAGGGCATATACCAAACCAGCCGGTCATCAAGCACCGTGGGCACGGGATCGAGCCCACGTGTTCCCCCGGGGCCGCAGCGGACGAAACGAAACAAGCCCATCCAGCCACCGGTCCACAATCCATAGCGGGCAATGGACTCGTAGGCATATTCCGAGCATGTCGGCAGGTGGCGGCAGGAATTGCCGACAAATCCGGACAGCGTCAATTGATAGAACCTCACCAGGCCGGTCCCCAGAATACGACCGGGCGTCTTCCGCCATGGACCCCGCCAGTTGCGTGAATACTTCCGGGAATTCTTCGGCAAATGATCTTGTGCCGGCTGATCACACATGATGATTTCAAGCCGCTGCTTCAGCGGTCTTCTTCTCGATCTGGTTCAGGCAGTCAACCACGGCATCAAAAGTCAGCATGGTGGAGTTATGGCGTGCCCTGTAGTCACGCACTGGTTCAAGAAATTTGAGATCTTCGAAGCGGCCATCCGGCGGCGCGCCATTCTCTTTCAGCATCCTGAACATCGTTTCACGCACGTTCCGCAGCTCCTGCGCCGTGGCGCCGATCACATGCCGCGCCATGATCGAGGACGAAGCTTGCCCGAGTGCACAGGCTTTGACATCATGGGCGAAGTCAGACACCACACCGTCCCGCATCTTGAGGTCAACGGTTACTGTCGAGCCGCACAGTTTGGAATGGGCCGTTGCCGTGGCATCCGGATCTTGCAGACGGCCAAGCCGCTCGATATTCCCGGCGAATTCCAGAATACGCGCATTGTAGACGTCGTTGATCATGACAGATGTCCGTTGTTCGACACAGTGTTCATCGCAAACGCGTCATTGTGCATCGCTTTGACCCTATGAATCCCGAATTCAATCTCTATATAGTATGGGAGTGACCAAGCATAAAGTCGCATGGAACTAAATTATGCGATGCGTTAATGTGCTGGTCAGGCGTGGACGAGTAACCCACGTCAGCATCAATACACCGTCCGTCCTTAGGGAACGACTATCGTGTATTGCCGTTTAACTCGTCGCTCCTTTGAGGGCGGCTACGGGAGATCGCGATGGATGCGGTAATAAAGAACTTGCAGTCAGCGGCTGTTAAGCAGAACAACACTCGGCGCCCAACTCAGGAAGAAGCAGAAGCAGCGGTACGCACGCTGCTGCTCTGGGCTGGCGACAATCCGGACCGCGAGGGCCTCCTTGACACGCCGGAACGCGTGGCGAAAGCCTACAAGGAACTGTTCTCCGGATATACGCAGGAGCCGGCCGATGTCCTTGGCCGGACGTTCGAGGAAATCGCCGGATATGAGGATATTGTCCTCATCCAGGATATTCCGTTCTTCTCGCATTGTGAGCACCATATGGTGCCGATCATCGGCAAGGCACACGTTGCCTACCTGCCGGATGGCGAGAAGGTTGTCGGCCTGTCGAAAATTGCACGCGTCGTTGATATCTACGCGCACCGCCTGCAAACACAAGAGGCCATGACAGCACAGATCGCCAATGCCATCCAGGATTCGTTGCAGCCGCGCGGTGTGGCCGTCATGATCGAGGCGGAGCATATGTGCATGTCCATGCGCGGTATCCGCAAATCCGGTTCGACGACCACGACGACGACCTTTACCGGCGCGTACAAGACGGATGTCAACGAACAGGTACGGTTCATGACGCTCGTCAAGGGCCGATAAACTCCAGAATTGGCATTGATGAGCTCCTTTTCCGATTCGCTTAGCAAGCACGAAAATGAAGAAGGCGCGGTGTTTGCACCGCGCTTTGATGCGTCCGGTCTGATCACGGCGATCGTCACCGATTCAGGCGACGGCCACCTGCTCATGGTGGCACATATGAATGCGGAAGCATTGCGCCTGACACTCGAAACCGGGATTGCGCATTACTGGTCACGTTCGCGCCAATCACTCTGGAAAAAAGGCGAAACATCCGGGAATTTGCAGACGGTGGTCGAAATGCGTACCGACTGCGATCAGGATGCGTTGTGGCTCAAGGTCACTGTCGCCGGCGGCGGCCCAACCTGTCACACAGGACGGCGATCGTGCTTTTATCGTCAAGTCATCACGACGAATGGAACATCATCATTGGTAGTGCCGTTAGAGACAAAGGTGAGTCCTTCCTAGCCATAAGGCCGATATGGTCAAGAATGCCTCGCTGCCTCGCTACCGCCATTATCGCCCCTTGTAATCCTATTTCCTTGGTTGGCTAAGTGGTCACAATTACGCAATATTCATCCTTTGGATACCAATGCAGAGGGATAATGAACCAGTACGATTTCAGGAGTATGTGCCATGCTCGAATGGGCATCGCGCCGGTTGCGCGCGGCTGAACCGATCGGGATCAGTGATAATACGGACGTCCCGGTGATCACCGCGGAAAAGCCTCGCGACAGCAAGACACCTATCGCCTTGGCGCTTGGCGGCGGCGCAGCCCGCGGATGGGCTCACATCGGCGTTCTGCGAGCCCTCGATGAAGCCGGTATCGAAATTTCCATGATCGCCGGAACGTCAATCGGCGCCCTCGTCGGCGGCTGTTACCTCGGCGGGAAACTGGATCAGCTTGAGGAATTCGCACGGAGCCTGACCAAACGCGGCATTTTCAGCCTGCTCGACCTGCGATTTGGTGGCAACGGCCTTTTTGGTGGCATGAAGCTCGACCGGCGGTTGCGCGAACACCTGGAAGAGCTCTCCATTGAGACTTTGGCCAAACCATTCATTGCTGTGTGTACCGAGATCAATACGGGTCATGAAATCTGGTTGATGCGCGGTAGTCTGATCACCGCGATGCGGGCTTCCTATGCCCTGCCCGGTGTTTTCGAGCCGGTCGAATGCAATGGCAGGACCTTGGTCGACGGCGCTTTGGTCAACCCGGTTCCGGTTTCGGTGTGCCGCTCCTACGAGCAGCCTCTGGTTGTCGCGGTCAATCTGCACTACGATCAATTCGGCCGCGCCGCAGTCATCAAACATGCTGCTGAACCTCCCCATGCGCCAACAGGCGACGGCGAAATGGCACGCGCGAAGCCGCCATACTCCAAGCGTCTGGGCATTACCGGTGTCATGATGGAATCGTTCAACATCATCCAGGACCGGATTTCGCGCGCGCGCATGGCTGGCGACCCGCCGGATATTGCACTCTTGCCAAAGATTGGCCACGTGGGGCTTGCCGAGTTTCACCGCGCCGATGAGGCGATCAAACTCGGCTACGAAGAGACCATGGCGCGCCTGGGCGAACTCGAGCGCATGCAAAAACTGGTATTCTAGACAACCGGCTCAGGCGGTTGCGATATAGGTGCGAATTTCCTCCGACTCGCGCTCTACTTCTTCAATCCGCAGTTTGACGACGTCGCCGATAGACACGATGCCATGCAGACGCCCGTCCTTTTCGACCGGCAGGTGGCGGAACCGGCCACGGGTCATTGTTTCCATGACCTGGTTGATCGTATGTTTTTCGTTACAAACGCTTACCTTGATGGTCATTGTTTCCGAAATCGGCTTCCACAAAGCTTCGGCGCCATCGGTCGCCAGGACCCTGACAACGTCCCGCTCGGACAATATGCCTTTGATGGCTCTGGATTCGTCGCAAACGACGATCGCGCCGATCTTATGCTTGGCCAGCATGACTATCGCATCACTCAGGGTCGTATCGGGTGTCGTGCTGAACACGTCGTAGCCCTTGCGTTCCAGTATCAATTTGACTGTCATGTACATCCTCCTTGCACAACCGCCTAATGACCTTCGAAAATCCCCTAAAAATACATCCGATGATCTAGTTCATGGTGCGCGTATGTTGCGCTTATTGCAACCGCTTTGCAATTATACCAACAGTTCAGGATCTATTCGAGTACCGTCGCGCCGGTCGAACAGGGAAATGCCGAAAAAGCCGACAAAAAATCCGCCAATATGGGCTTCCCACGCGATTGTCGCCGAGCTGTCGACACCTACAGACAGGAGCCCGGTGACAATGTTCGTGACAAACCACACCCCTAGAAAAACCAGGACAGTACGCATCCGCAACGCCACTCCAACGGGCAGGATTTCGCCGACGAATGCCGCAGAATTGCGGAGCGGCGAGCGGCGGAAGCCGAAGCGGGCAGCAGCACCCATCATGCCGGAAACTGCGCCGGATGCGCCAACCAGCGGCGCCAAACTGTCTGGATAAACCGCAAAATGCGTCATTACCGCCGCGATTGACGTCACAATCCAGAACAGGGTCATACGGAGCGGACCAATCCGTGCCGCCAGCGGCGAGCCGAACGCTGCAAGCCAAATCATGTTGAGCGCGAGATGAGCGATGCTGCCGTGCATCAGCGAATAGGTGACCGTCGTCAGCAAGGCCGCCGGCGAGTAAAACCCGCCATATTGCGAGAACCGGGCGGGAATGAAGGCGAAGTTCCAGAGGAAACTGCCGCTCTGCTGCTCGCTGAGGATGTAGCTCTCCAGAACGAAGACAACACCGCATATGGACATGATAGCGAGTATGACGCCCGGAATGTTGAAGATCGGCTCGCGGCCGGATGAATTGTTCTGGACGTCCGCTCGGTCGCTCATTCGCCTTGTCGTAACCTCACCGTTTCTGATGGCGGAACGCTAGCCGGTTCAAAGGGCTCCGCCAAGGTGTGAACGGCATTCAAAACGAAAGAAGGCCGCTCAGGGATCCGGGCGGCCTCAAATTCAGGGACTTCGATCATGCAATCTCAATGCAATCCTTGTCTCACAACGCAGGCGTCAGCTCAATCGAAACCACTTGTTAACCTTAATCGGGCGCGGCAGTGGACCCCGCCGGATGATTTGTGGTGTCGGCGTTTCGTCAGTGCCACTGTCCGCATGGCTTAAGAATCGTTGGCGTCCGGAAGCAGATGAATCCTATACAGCACGATGGAACTGGCGGCATCTTCGCTTATTGGGACAGGCTGCGGGGGACGCGTGCTGCGCCGGAACGCATGGAAATCGCACCCGCTGCCATCGGTTCACGCCTCGCCGATACCTTCATCCTGCAGGCAACCGGAACCAGTGAACCGCAATTTCGCCTTGCTGGCACTCGTCTGTGCTCGATCCATGGCAAGGAACTGAAAGGCCAGCACTTTACATCGCTGTGGCAAACGAAGGACCGGAGCAATATCTCCCGCCTGGTCAAAAACTGCATGGTGAGCAAAACGGTCATTCGACTCACTTGCGAAGGCAAAAGCACGCGCGGGCGCAAGGCTTTGTTTGAATTGATTCTTCTGCCCCTCGCGAATGAAGCCAATGAACTGCATCTGATGGGGATGATCGCCACTCTTGGCAGACCGTTCTGGCTGGAGTCAGATGCGATCGTCGAAAACCGCATCCAATCCCTGTCCTTCATCAATCCGCACAATCCCTCGCGCGCCGCGCTTGGCGAGCCAGCACCAGCATATGACGCATCGCACGGCAGCGATGACGTGGCCCCACCCTCCGCCCGGAGGATCATCAGCCGCAAGGTCCGGCATCTGCGCGTGCTCGATGGCGGTAAAATTTCAGATTAGGTTAGCAATTTATGATCGACTGCAGGTTGCCGTTACCTTGGCATTAAGACTTGTGACCTAGTCTGGCCATATCCGTCGATTCCCCATCTGGACAGCTTCCATGCAAATACACCGTGACGTTTCGAGCCCGAACCCTGCCGCCACGGGCAAGTACTACAGCGTGAAAGTGCAGCTCTATGGCCGCTTCATGCTGGAGGATCGGACTGAGCACGTCTGCCAGATCGAAGAAATGTCGCCAGGTGATGTTGTCATCACTTCAGAGGTAATGGCAAATAATGGCGAGCGGGTCATCGCCTATATCGATCACATCGGCAGAGTCGAAGGCACAGTGGAGCGTCCCGTAAGGGGCGGATTCCTCCTGTCGTTGGTTGCTTCGGACCGCAAGAAGAACAAGATTGCGGCGCAGCTAACCTGGCTCGCCAACAAGCATGAGCTGGACATGCCGGAAGACCGGCGCCACCAGCGTATTGCGCCTCGCAATCCGATCACCAGTCTGTCGATGGCCGACGGGCGCCTCTATCCCTGCCGGATCATCGATCTGTCGATTTCGGGCGCCGCCATTGAGATCCGCATGCGCCCTGCCCTGAACAGTCAGGTTGTTCTCGGTTCCATGCGCGGGCGGGTCGTCCGGCATTTCGAGGAAGGGATCGCAATCGAATTTGCGACGGTGCAAAGTCGCGAAGCGATCGACATCGCGTTCGAGCACTAACCGGTTTACCCAACCACGGAAGTCGGCGATGACAGCCGGCCATTCCCCTGCCAACCCGGCTCTGAGCGAGGCGATCGTCACCGCGACGGATGGTTTCGCGCGACAAGTTTAGCCCTGTTGCAGCAGTCTTGGTGTTGTTTTCGACCGTTTCCACGCAGCTGTTTCATATCTCGGCATTTTTTTGACCCCGATGCCCATCAGATCTCGACGCGATAGCCGCAATGTTGCGGCAGGCTTTAAGGCATCATAAATCACATAATATTGCGGGAAACGAATGGTTAATTTTGTTATTCTTCAATAACATCGACAATAACTTCATTTAAATAAAATAGTAATTGTTATTAATACATAGTTATATTCTAATTAGTTTATTTTTTGCTACTGATTTGATTCATATTTACTCATCGGGATTTCCGCTCGATCAAACTATCTCTGTCATTGTCGCCTCAACCGGGGAGACGACGGGATGATAAAAAAGACAATACTGCTTGGGGCAGCGCTATTTTTCATGTGCATGACGGCACAGGCAGACCCTAGCGCGTCGAGCGCGACGTTCATGAAGACAGGCGGACGGACCTCGCAGCCGATCGGACATTACGAATTTTGCCAGGCTCACAAGAGCGAATGCAGTATAAAGACCGGCGAAGGCAAACCAGTTGCATTGACGCCAAGGGTCTGGAGCCTGCTGGTTCAGATCAACAGCGGTATCAACAGAGACATTCAGCCTGCAACCGATTTGGATATCTGGGGCAAGGCAGAAGTCTGGTCGTACCCCACGACGGTTGGGGATTGCGAGGACTACGTCCTGCTCAAGCGGAGAATGCTCAATGAAAGCGGAATTCCGCTCAATGACCTGCTGATCACTGTTGTCCGGCAGATGAATGGTGAAGGACATGCGGTCCTCACCGTCCGCACGGATCGCGGTGATTATGTGCTCGACAATCTGGAGCCGCTGATCAAACCCTGGAATGAAACAAACTACGATTACCTCAAGCGCCAGGCGATGAACAATACGGGTGCATGGGTATCGATCAACGATGACCGTCAGGTTCTGGTTGGCAGTATCGCGCAGTAGGCGCCATCAGGCGGAACACGCAAGAACCCGCCGAATACGGCCGGTTCTTGTGTTTCACTCGATCTCCAGACCGCGCATGAATCGCTTGCCGTTTTCCACATAATGCTTGGCGGACAGCCGTAGTTGTTCGATAGCGGCGTCATCCAATGTCCGTATGATCCTGGCAGGTGAGCCGACGATCAGTGAATTGTCGGGAAACTCCTTGCGCTCAGGCACCAGCGCGCCCGCACCCACAAGCGAATTTTTGCCGATCCTCGCGCCGTTAAGCACAATGGCTCCCATGCCGATAAGAGAGTTGTCACCAACGGTGCAGCCATGGAGAATGGCCCGGTGGCCGATGGTACAGCCTTCGCCAATATCGAGCGGATAGCCTATATCCGTGTGCATGACTGTGTGTTCCTGCACGTTGGTGTTACGGCCAACGCGCACCAATTCGTTGTCCCCGCGCAGGACTGCGCCGAACCAGATACCCGCATTCACCCCAAGGAAAACTTTGCCGATCAAAGTCGCATCCGGAGCAATCCAGTTCGACTCCCGGTGCTCAAACTGCGGCGCGTGTCCATCGAGCATAAATATTGGCATTGCGTCTCCCCAGATTCTGATCTGACAACCTTAGCGAACTGCCGGGTGGTTGGCGAGATCGGTCAATCGACGATCTCTTCAGTTTCCATTAACCATAAATCAGCACTCTCCGCGTTAGATCGAATCCTCATCAGGCGTCCCGGAATGGTCATGCAGTCTTCGACACAAACGATAGAGCCGATTACCGGCAGCTTGACCTTACAGCGCGGGCTCTATTGCGTCGCGGCGCTTGCACTCGTTTCGCTGCTGCTCGCTATCACCGGGCGTTTTCTCGGCCATACCATCTCGCTCGGCGGGCACACGGAGGAGAAATCACTCCAGGAGATCGTGATCGGCAACAGCGTGCTGGAACTGCCGGCCAATATGATACGCTTTGGCAAACAGCGGCGAAACGGCGTTGCGCAGCGCGTGGATATCTATTTGCACTGGCCGGACATGGAGGGTTATCAGCCGGAGTTCATACAGGATTTCAATGGTTCAGGGTCGGAAAAACGATTGCTGTTTGCCACCTTTGAACCACGGGCGATTTCCAGGGATATGTCCGGCCGCTATGGAGCGATTTACAGCGCTTTGACCGCCGGGCCTGGGGTCAAGGGCCCGTCGGGCCTAAGCGTTCAAACGTTCCAACCCGAAAGCGGATTTATCAACGAAGAGCTCATCGTCTCTCCCGAAACCGCGGGAAACGGAGCATTCGTCGCGCGCTGCCTCGATGCGAAGACATCAAAGGACAATTTCGCTTCATGCCAGCGGGATATTTTTGTCGGTGAGGATCTTCAGCTAACCTATCGTTTTCCAAGGGAAATGCTCAAGGATTGGCAGCAGATCGAAGAGCAAATGCGGTCATTTGCCAAAACCCATATCAAGGGGTTGAAGTGACGCGGAGGCGTCACTTCATGCGACCAGCAATCAGAGATCCATCTCGAGGATGGCCATTGAGAAGTTGTAGGAGAGCTCTCCTTCGTCCTCGTCCTTGTAGATCAGACCAAGGAATTCATCGCCGAGATAAAGCTCGGCCGAATCGTCCTTGCGAGGACGGGCCTTCACAGTGAGTTCCGTGTTTCTGAATGTGCGCTTGAAGTAGCTATCGAGTTTTTTCAGTTCTTCGGGTTTCACTTAAAGTCTCCTGTCAATGCATTCAGCAGGCTTTTGGCATGTGAGAGTCCGCCCTGTAAAGGGCAGACTGCAATTGTGTACCTGCGTGGAGACTTCGCAGTCTTAGTCGAAGTTGGTGACGAGCTGGTCCATGGCACGGGAAGGCTCGGCGCAACCGGCTTCGCCGACGACCCGGGCTGGAACGCCCGCGACCGTGATATTATGTGGAACCGGCTTAAGCACAACCGACCCCGCAGCAACCTTCGAGCAATGGCCAATTTCAATGTTGCCAAGAATTTTGGCACCGGCACCGATCAGCACGCCGTGCCGGATCTTCGGATGGCGATCGCCGGATTCCTTGCCGGTGCCGCCAAGGGTGACGCCCTGCAGGATCGACACATTGTCTTCGATGACGGCAGTCATGCCGACCACAATGCCGGTAGCGTGGTCAAAGAACACACCCTGGCCCATTGGCACTTGCGGATGAATGTCGGTCTGGAAGACCGAGGACGAGCGGCTCTGCAGGTAGAGAGCAAAATCTCTCCGGCCCTCGCTCCATAGCCAATGGGCAAGGCGATGGGTCTGGATTGCCTGGAAGCCCTTGAAATAAAGGATCGGCTCTATGAACCGGGTACAGGCCGGGTCCCGGTCATAAACAGCCTGGATATCGACACGCAAAATCTGCGACCAGGCCGGGTTTGCTTCCAGCATCGCCGTAAAGGTCTGCCGCAGCAGCTCCGATTCCATGTCAGGGTGATCGAGGCGCTGGGAAATGCGGTGGATGACAGCTTCCTCTAGCGACTGATGGTTGAGGATCGTCGAGTAAAGGAACGTCGCCAGGAGCGGTTCGTTGCGAATAGTCTCTTCGGCTTCCGAGCGGATGGAAAGCCAGATTGGATCCATCTGCTTGACCATTCCGGTCATCTTTATCGGATTGCTAGCGGACATTTCCTACTCCAGGCGTTTGGCCAAAATTTACGTGCTCTGCATCTTAACATACGGCAAAAATGATTTCTTGACACTCCAATTTCCAGAGGCCCCGGCCAAGAAATTTTGATGCAACATTCGATTTGCCTGATTGTCATGGTCGCATTGCTGTGCCGCCATACCTCATGCTGTACCATCCTGCAAGAAACGAACAGGCGGTTAATCATGTTCCATCGCAAGTGTCAGATCGCGATTGGCGGTTATTTGCTCACAGCGGATGGCGCCTGAGGAAATCCAGAACAGCGTGTTTGAAGACCTTGTCGCCAACGGCGAGCATGTGGTCACGGTTGGGGATGTCGATTGCTTCGCCATGCGGCATCAAGCCCGCAAGCCGATGGGGATCTCCGCCGATGTCGTCCTTCGTCCCCACCGCCACCAGCGCCGGCTGGACTATGCGCGCCATATTTGCCGCGCTGATCTCTTCCTTTGACGTGATCACACAAGCGGCCAGCGCAACCTTGTCGCTCTTGGTCTTGTCGGCAAACATGCGGAACATCTTGCCGCGCGGGTGGCTTATCGCGTCCGGATCATCCGCCATGAGCGCTTCGGCAATGGGCGACCAGTCGCCGGCTCCTTCAACCATGCCGATGCCGAGGCCACCGAAAACCAGGTCGTGAACACGGTCGGGATGTTGCAGCGCCAGGAATGCACTAATGCGGGCGCCCATGGAATAGCCCATGACATGGGCGGTCCGGATGCCAAGGTGGTCGAGCAGAGCAGCGGCATCACCCGCCATCAGGGTCGGGGTGTAGACCGACTTGTCGTGCGGCTTGTCCGATTGACCATGACCGCGATTGTCGATCGCAATGGTCCGGTACCCGGCCGCAGTCAGCGTCGGTATCCAGCCGGGCTGCACCCAATTGTAGAATGCCGATGAGGCAAAGCCATGGATGAGCAGGATGGGTTCACCCTCGCCTTCATCCAGATAAGCGAGTTTCAGTCCGTCATTATCGAAGAATTGCATGGTTAGGGTCCGTCAGTGACCAATCGCTTCAATAGCGGGATGCCGCACCTTGTCACCGATTGTCAAGCCGAGGCGCCGCGCCGTGCCCGCCTTTACCTCGACAACGAACCGGACGGGTTCACCTGAAGAGATGACGTCACGGGAAAATGGCACCGCATTTTCGCGGATGGCGGAAATTCGGCCATTGTCATCCAGAAACAACATATCGAGTGCGGAGGGTGTGTTCTCCATCCACATCGTAACCGGACGGGTCGCATCGAAAACGAATAGCATGGCGCTATTGTCCTTCAGATCGGTGCGAAACATGAGGCCGCGCTCGCGTTCCTCGTTGGTCTCGGCAATCTCCACGCGAAAAGGCACATCGCCTTTGGCGGTGTTGACGGTCAACGGCGCGGCATCAATGGGAAGGTGCATTGGCGCCTGATCGAGCGCCAGCGCCGGAACAGCAGCGATTAGAATAATTGCAAGACCGGCCAGAAATGACGTCAGGCGGCGCATCGAAAGTATCAGTGGGACGACGGCAGCTGCGTGCCGATATCGGGATGAATTTCGGAGGCCATCAGACCTTTTTCACCGTGACCGAAACGGATCAGCACGACCTGCCCCGGCCGCAATTCCGTCAGTCCAAAATGGCGAAGCGTCTCCATATGGATAAAGATATCCTCTGTCCCCTCACCGCGCGTCAGGAAGCCGAAGCCTTTGGTGCGGTTGAACCACTTGACGAGGACCCGTTCAAGCCCGCTCGATGGCGTAACCGTGACGTGCGTCCGCACGGGCGGCATTTCCGTCGGATGGACCGCCGTGGAGTTGTCCATGGACTTGACATGGAAACATTGCATGCCGCGCTCGCCCTGCTTCACTTCGCAGATTACCCGCGCGCCTTCGAGTGCGGTCTGAAAGCCGTCGCGCCGCAAGCATGTAACATGGAGTAGGATATCAGGAAGATCAGTATTGTCGGGAATGATGAAGCCATAACCCTTGGCCACATCGAACCATTTGATCGCCCCGGAGACCTCGATGAGGTCCAGTCCGTCGCTCAAACTTTCGTCATCGGGGGAATGCTGGGCTGATACTGGTCTGTCTGACATGAAGCGAGCCCCTCCTCTCCTGCAAGAAACACTGATTCTCTTGCCGAAGAATAACACCTGACCAAGGCCATAGAGCAAGTATCATCTGGTAGTTTTGTTGAAAACTACACGTAAAACTGGTGTTTATCCGCAACGGCGTTTGCTGGCTTAAACCACAAGTTTGTGAAGCTAAATATTAAGTGCTACGAAATGCGGGGCGGTTCGTAACCCATCGACAGGGTCCAATGCCACCCCTCTCAATCCCGTGAAAAGAAACCAAGGGCAAAAGATGCGCTATCTTCACACAATGGTCCGTATCCGCGACATCGATGAATCGCTGGATTTCTATTGCAACAAGTTCGGTCTGGAAGAAGTCCGCCGCACGGAAAACGAAAAAGGCCGGTTCACACTCATCTTCCTCGCAGCCTCGGAAGACAAGGGCCGATCGGCCGCAGAACGGGCTCCGGAGCTTGAATTGACCTATAATTGGGACCCGGAGGAATATACCGGCGGGCGCAATTTTGGTCACCTCGCTTATGTCGTCGACAACATCTACGCGACCTGCCAGAAGCTGCAGGATAAGGGCGTTGTGATCAACCGCCCGCCCCGCGACGGCAACATGGCCTTCGTCCGCTCACCCGACGGCATTTCGATCGAGATTCTGCAGAAGGGATCGCCGCTGCCGCCGCAGGAGCCATGGCTCTCGATGCCGAATACCGGCGTCTGGTAAAAGTTCAGTTCGCTGACTGCAACTCCTGCGCGTACTCGTGCACCGCTTTGCGGCGCTCGGGTGTGCCAGGATGCGTAGCGAGCCTCCTGGGCTCGTGAGTAAGAAAGGGCCAACAACCCGCCGCCCTGCACGAGGATATCCTCCATGCCCTTGCCGATGTCGCCGCCAATCAGCATGATCAGGCCGCAGCACCGACCGAGCGATAAAAAACTGCCTGAGACTATGCTCCAGTTCAACATGGCCAATCTCATGCGCCAGTACCCCAAGCAGCAACTCTGTATCGATACGCGTTCTTGATGGTGGATAAAGCTGCTTCCAAGCGCTTCCCTCTCCTGATATCAGAAATGACAAAATGAGGAGGATGCCATGAAGGATGTGCTCATCGAGCTTGAACGCCGCAGAACCATTGCCCGCGAAGGCGGCGGCAAGGTGCGGATCGAAGCGCAGCACAAGCGCGGCAAGCTGACGGCGCGCGAACGTATCGACATCTTTCTCGACGAGGGTTCATTCGAGGAATTCGACACGTTCGTTGAACACCGCTCGACCGATTTCGGCATGGAAGAGACGAAATTTGCCGGTGACGGCGTTGTGACCGGCTGGGGCACGATCAACGGCCGCACGGTCTTCGTCTTCGCCAAGGATTTTACGGTTTTCGGTGGATCGCTGTCTGAAGCCCATGCGGAAAAGGTGCAGAAGATTCAGGATATGGCGCTGCGCAACCGTGCACCCGTCGTCGGCCTCTACGATGCAGGCGGCGCCCGCATTCAGGAAGGGGTTGCCGCGCTTGGCGGTTATGCCGAGATCTTCCAGCGCAATGTCCTGGCTTCCGGCGTTATTCCGCAGATCTCGGTGATCATGGGCCCCTGTGCCGGGGGTGACGTCTATTCCCCCGCGATGACCGATTTCATCTTCATGGTCCGTGATACGTCCTACATGTTCGTCACAGGCCCGGACGTGGTCAAAACCGTAACCAATGAAACGGTGACTGCCGAGCAGCTGGGCGGCGCCTCGATCCATACTACCAGGTCATCGATTGCGGACGGCGCCTATGACAATGATGTCGCCGCACTCTTGCAGATGCGCCGCCTGATCGATTTCCTGCCCGCATCCAATACTGCCGGCATCCCTGAAATCGAATGCTATCAGTCGACAGACGAGCTCGATTATTCGCTTGACCGTCTGGTGCCTGACAACGCCAACAAGCCCTATGACATCAAGGAACTGATCAGAAAGACCGTCGACGAAGGCGATTTCTTCGAAATTCAGGAGAGTTTCGCCAAAAATATCGTCGTGGGCTTCGGGCGCGTCGAAGGCCGGACCGTTGGGATCGTTGGTAATCAACCCATGGTGCTTGCAGGTGTTCTCGATAGTGATGCCTCACGCAAGGCGGCGCGGTTTGTCCGATTCTGCGATTGTTTCAATATACCTATCGTCACCTTTGTCGATGTGCCAGGGTTCCTTCCCGGCACCGCGCAAGAATATGGCGGGCTGATCAAGCACGGTGCCAAGCTGCTCTTCGCGTATGCGGAGGCAACCGTACCGAAGATCACCGTAATTACCCGCAAAGCCTATGGCGGCGCCTATGACGTGATGGCATCAAAACATCTGCGCGGCGACCTCAATTACGCCTGGCCTTCGGCACAGATCGCGGTGATGGGTGCCAAAGGCGCGGTCGAAATCATCTATCGCAAGGATATAGGCGACGCGGAGAAGATTGCGGAATACACCAGGCGCTATGAGGATCGTTTCCTGTCGCCGTTTGTCGCCGCTGAGCGCGGTTACGTCGACGAGGTCATAATGCCCCACTCAACGCGCAAACGGGTCTCGAGAGCCCTGCGCATGTTGCGCAATAAGGATCTCGAAAACCCGTGGAAGAAACACGACAATATACCGCTCTAGAAGAGCAACTCGATTGAAAAGAAGAACTGATTGGTTCAGCGGCGGAAGCTAAATCCGCCATTGGAATCCCGCAAAATCTGGGAAATCGTGCGCTTGTCGCACGGCTCGGTCAGTTTTGCCGCTCCCTTGATAAGAGCTGCCTTTGCCTTGGCCACTTGTGCGATTTTCAATACATTTGTTTCATTTGATGACGATGTATCTTTATTTATTGTTATCATTCTTTGATACCTCCACTCTAAACCACTCTTCAGAAGAGTAATCCTTGACCTGCATACGTTTATATTCCGTGTGCACTGCACTCTTGTATGAAAACTAAACCGATTTAACAAATCACTATTTGTATCGAATTTTGTCCCATATTTGAATAAAACCAATGAATTGCGAATAGGTTCCTTACCAATGAATAATAATGGCTATTCGGTTCCGAAAATCGCCTCGATGCGTAATAATCTTGCTTCAACACAGTAAAAATCCGCACAAAAATTCGGCGGGTCCAACCTATGTTCAGGATATTTCCTGGATTTGAGGAGGAGAGCGATGACGCAACCATTCGAAATCGTGCATGCTTCAAAACAATTTCAGGAATGGCTGATGGCGCTCAAGGCACGAGCCATGCTCGAAACGCACAATCAAAGCTATGCTTATATGCGCGGCGTCCTGCATGGATTACGACAATATATGGAGACCGAGCAGGTTCTTGCGTTTGCCGACGCGCTGCCGCCATTGCCACGAGGATTGTTCATTGAAGGTTGGCGGCCGGACACTGCACAATCGCTCGCGTCCGAACAGGCGCTGGCGGATGAAGTCTATCGAAGCTTAACGGCACATCACAATCCGCCAAAGAGAATCGTACGTGATGTGCTTGTGGTGCTTGCCGAGAAACTGGATACCCACCGCGCGAAGGCCATCTACGCGCAATTGCCAAAAGTATTGCAGCCACTTTGGCCTCAGCGATGAAAGACGGGCTGCGCCTTGCTAGCTCGTTGTGATTCCCACTTTTCTCTGGATCTCCTCGTGGGTTTCCTTGACGAAAAAAGTGAGACCGGCAGTTGTCGTCACAATATGCGTGCCAGTGCCATAAGGGTTGAATGAGACAACGTGACTGAAATTGAGAGTGATGTGATCGCCATTCACATCGGTCAGCTTGATCCACATTGGCTCTACCTCCCTGTTTGACTCCGAATGTCAGGGAAGCAGGATTCTCTCAATCAAGCAATCACTTGCCGGCCGTTACCAGAGATTCCTTCCGTCGATGGTCTCGACGGGCACCGACGCAATACCGAAATCGTCGAACAGCCGCACATTGACGCTGATGCGCGGATTGTCGAAATCCGGCTTGTAGTCGGTCCAGGTCGGAACCTCGGAAAACGTACCGCAGCCACAGACATTGCAGTGGTGATGTTTGTTCATGCCATTGCGCGAGTAGATGGCATCAGCTTCTGGCGTAACCGCCAGGTTCACCTGAGCAGGCGTATAATATGCCCACAACGCGCCACGCTTGGTGCAAAACGTGCATGTGCAGACAGTTACGCTCGCAGGCGCTTCGCTCACTTCAAACTTGATCGCCCCGCAATGGCAGCTCGCCAGAATTGTCATTGTTTCCTCCCTGTAAGCTTTGGCGGGATGATTCATACATGACATCTCCTGACAAAAACGGTCAGGAGCATTTCATCCCAGGGCCTCAAACTGCCTGACCGGCCACCCAGCCGGACGACCACGCCCATTGGAAATTATAGCCGCCAAGCCAACCGGTTACGTCGACGACTTCACCTATAAAATACAACCCCTTCACGGATTTGGCTTCCATGGTTTTTTGATTGAGACCGTCCGTATCGACACCGCCAAGCGTGACCTCGGCCGTTCGGTAGCCTTCGCTTCCAGCAGGCTTCACCTGCCAATCGTTGACGGCTTTTTCCACGGCATGCAGCTGTTTGTCCGAAAGGTCCGCCAGATGCCCTTCGATCCTGCTGCTTTCGGCAATCAATTGCGCTAGCCGTTTCGGCAGCAGTTCGCCGAGCGCCGTTTGCAATGCCTGCCTCCCGTTGCGGGTTCGCGCTGCGCGCAGGGCATCGAATACCTTTACGCCAGGAAGCATAGCGACTGAGATCGTATCACCCTCTCGCCAAAAGGATGAAATCTGCAGGATCGATGGTCCGCTGAGACCGCGATGGGTAAACAGCATGGCCTCCATAAACTTCGTCTTTCCGTGGCTGACCACCGCATCGACCGAGATGCCGGACAGCGGCTTCAGCGGAGCGAGCGTATTGTCGTCAAAGGTCAGCGGGACCAGCGCGGGCCGTGTCTCGGTGAGCTTGAGCCCGAATTGCCGGGCAATATCGTAGCCAAAGCCAGTCGCACCCATTTTCGGGATTGATTTCCCGCCGCATGCAACCACCAGAGAAGCGCATCTTACGTGCTCACCGGCCAAATCGACCACGTACCCCTCGGCCGACCTCTCGATCGCGTCCGCGGTCGTGCGCAGGCGCAGTTCCACCCCGGCCCGGTTCATTTCCGTGACGAGCAGGTCGATAATCTGTTTCGCCGATCCATCGCAGAAAAGCTGGCCGAGTGTCTTTTCATGCCACGCGATACCGTAGCGATCGACAAGGCCTATAAAATCGCGCTGGGTGTAACGGCGCAGTGCCGAAATGCAGAAATGCGGATTACTGCTGATATAGTTTTGCGGTGCCGCGTTGAGATTGGTGAAATTGCAGCGCCCGCCGCCGGATATGCGGATCTTCTCGCCTGGGGCGGCTGCATGATCAACGATGATGACCGACCGTCCACGTTTTCCGGCTTCAATTGCGCACATCATGCCTGCCGCGCCGGCGCCAATAATAAGAACGTCCACCTGTCTGATCATGGCGATGGCAACAGCTGATCGATGCGACCAGTCATCCAGTAAACAAACAGGCCCATCCACTCCCGAAGCGCCATTGACGTGTTTTGCAGGGAATCCTGCGGATTGTCCTGTGCGATGCCAATCGTTTCCCTGCCCGATGTGCGGTAATCCGACGGCCACGGCACGACATCAAAACCAGCTTTGCGGAAGAGGCCAACGGAGCGTGGCATATGAAAGGCCGAGGTGACAAGCAGCCAGGTCTCGCCCGGCTTGGCATTGACGATCTCCTTCGTGAAAACCGCATTTTCATAGGTGTTACGCGACTGGCTTTCGAGGATGAGCCGCTCGGGGCCGATACCAAGACGGGTCAACAATTTCGGTGCCGTTGTGCCATCTGCCTCACCCTCAAGGATTATCGTCCCGGCTCCACCAGTAACCACGACCTTCGCTTCCGGATGACGTGCTCCGAGAATTGCTGCCTCGACAAAACGGTCTCCGCTGGAATTCAGCTCGTAACCTCCGCGCACGAGATTGATTCCGGCCTCGAAGCCGCCGCCCAGAACGACGATCCCGTCGACCCTCTCCGGCAAAGAAGCCGGGCGCTGAAAGCGATCCTCGAGCGGGTGCATGAGGATAGCGCCCAGCGATGTCCACGCGCCGAGACCAAGGATGAGGAAGGCGCAGGCCGCCGTGAGCATTGCCGTGCGACGCCAGGCAAAGATTAGCGCGATAAATGTCAGCCCCATCAACAGGATCGAAAAATTAAGCGGCTGGGCAAAAAACCAGAAGATTTTCGAAAGATAGAAGAACATGTTCAGCCGAGCTCCGCCAGCATCTTCACCTTGTCGATTTCACGCTCCAGGCTTGTCGACCACTCGGGTCCCTGCTCGACGATTCTGAAACCCTCGCGCTCATAGAGCCGTATGGCGCCAACATTGCGGGCGTGGGTACTGATGCGGGCATGGGTATAGCCGGCTTCCGCTACAGCCAGCTTCAAAGCGCGCAGCAGTGACGTGCCTATGCCCTGCCCCTGCACGGCGGGCTCTACCCACAGATCGGAGATGTAGTCATTATCTTCATCCCTCGCGCCCCAGCCGACAATGGCTTCTTCAATCTCGGCCACCTGCACGTCGGCGAAGAAAGCTTGGGCAAATGTGAGGAATGCCTTCTCCACATGCGCGCGCATGCCCGGCAATTCCGGCTCGAACGAAAAGATGTTGGACGCCCATGCACGAGAGCCGACCGCAGCGATAGCTGCAATGTCGGCTGCTCTTGCGCGCCTGATTACCACCATTTCGGCGCGTTGAACTTGCCTGCGGCCTGTTCGATCACATAGGCGGTCTGGAACAGCGTTTCTTCGTCGAAGGGCCGGCCGATGAGCTGCAGCCCCAGCGGCAGCCCTCGCGCATCGAGGCCTGCCGGAACAGCTATGCCCGGCAGCCCGGCCATGTTCACGGTTACGGTGAATATGTCGTTCAGATACATTTTCACTGGATCCGCGGCCATATCCTGATCCGCAACACCAAATGCCGCGGAAGGCGTGGCTGGCGTCAGGATTGCGTCGACGCCCGCATTGAAGACGTCTTCGAAATCCTTCTTGATCAGCGTGCGTACTTTCTGCGCCTGAAGGTAGTACGCGTCATAGTAACCGGCGGACAGAACATAGGTGCCGATCATGATGCGGCGCTTGACCTCATCGCCAAATCCTGTGGCGCGGGTCTTCTCGTACATGTCGACGATGTCCCTGCCTGGAACACGCAAGCCATAGCGAACGCCATCATAGCGGGCGAGGTTGGATGAGGCTTCCGCCGGAGCGACAATGTAATAGGCCGGCAGTGCGTATTTCGTGTGCGGCAGCGAGATATCGACGATCGAGGCCCCGGCGTCCTTTAGCCAGGCAATGCCCTGCTGCCACAGTTTTTCGATGTCTTCCGGCATGCCCTCGACACGGTATTCCTTCGGAATGCCAATCTTGAGACCGGCGAGCGGCTTGCCGATCGCGGCCTCGTAGTCGGGAACAGCGATATCCACCGACGTCGTATCTTTCGCATCGACCGATGCCATCGATTTCAGCAGGATCGCCGCATCGCGCACGTCGCGGGCGATCGGTCCGGCCTGATCCAGCGAGGATGCGAAGGCAACGATGCCCCAGCGCGAACAGCGGCCATAGGTCGGCTTGATGCCGACCGTGCCGGTGAAGGCCGCAGGCTGGCGGATCGAACCGCCGGTATCGGTTGCAGTCGCGCCGGCACAAAGCCGTGCGGCGACGGCAGCAGCCGAGCCGCCGGACGAGCCGCCGGGCACCAGATCGGTGTTGGAGCCCTTGGCGCGCCAGGGGTTTTTCACCGGGCCGTAGTAGGAGCTTTCATTGGATGAGCCCATGGCGAACTCGTCCATGTTGAGCTTGCCGAGCATGACAGCGCCATCCGCCCACAAATTTGCGGTGACGGTGGATTCATAATGCGGTTTGAAACCATCGAGGATGTGAGAGCACGCCTGGGTATGGACACCTTCTGTACCGAACAGGTCCTTGATGCCAAGGGGAATGCCTTCCAGGGCGCCGGCATTACTGGAGGCAAGACGTGCATCGGAGGCTTTCGCCATCTGTAGCGCCTTGTCAGGCGTGGTCACCACATAGGCGTTGAGTGCCTCGTTTGCGTTCTCGATCGCCTGGATATAGGCGCCGGTCAGCTCGGTAGCGGTGATCGCCTTCGCTTTCAGCTGGTCGCGCGCCTCGGCAATGGTGAGAGCGGTCAGATCGGTCATATCAAGTCCTGTTTATTGGGCTGGCGCGAGGGCAAGCCGCTTTTCGTAAAATGCACTGTGTTCGGAATCCGGATAGTCGAGGAGCACGCCGCAGCGAGTAAAGCCGGAACGCTCATAAAGGCGATACGCATCCGCGAAACCCGGCCCAGTGCCGGTCTCGAGTACAAGGCGCGTGACGCCCTTATCTTTCGCAAGGCTGGTAATCGCGTCGAGCAAGGCAGAGCCTACACGCTGGCCGCGTACCGTGGGGCGGGTAAACATGCGCTTGACTTCGCCGACCCCATCGCCGTGCTCCTTGAGAGCCCCGCAGCCGACAGCATGTCCGTCTTCATCGCGCGCCACGAAAACCGTGGTGTCGTCACCTGCCATCTGTTCAACAGTCATCTTGAACTGAAACTCGATGGGAGAAAGCGGCAGGAGATGGTCGTTCAGATCGTCGACCAATGCGCGCACATCATCCTGAAGCGGCGTTTCAACGGCAACCGAAATAGCCATCGCTGCGCCTACTCCACGACTTTCGGGACCACGAAGAAATTCTCCTCGTGGATTGGAGCATTGGCAACGATATCGGCCGCCTTGCTGCCGTCATTGACCACATCCTCGCGCTTCTTCATCGCCATGGGCGTAACCGAGGTCATCGGTTCGACACCCTCGACATTCACCTCGTTCAGCTGTTCGACGAAGCCAAGAATGGCATTCAACTGGCTTGTCATGCGTGTCGCATCGTCTTCGCTTACAGCGATACGGGCAAGATGCGCTACACGCTTGACGGTAGAAATATCGACAGACATACGGATTCCTGAAATTCAAGTTTTGATCAAAGAGCTATAGTGTCCGTTGCAGCCAAGCGCAACGGACAAGACGGGTATGTTGAGCAAACATGGTTGGAAGCGTGTTTGAACGAGCCTTCCTTACTGTGGTGCAGGCGGCGTCACCACAATGCCATCGTCCATGCCTTCGTCGTCCTCCCCGTCATCCAGCGGCGCTCCGCCATCCAGCGTCTCATCGTTGCCGGGTTCGACAACCGGATCGGGTCCCTTGACCGGATTGCCGTTGATATTCACCGAGCCATCGGCCTTCTGGTCGACAATCCACTGGATATGGCCGTTCGGCAGTTGCGTACCGAAATCCTTGGCGAGCTTGATGAAGACAATATAGTTCTTGATTTCCGGTTCCTGCTCGGAAGCCTTTGTCAGACGGTCGAGAGCGGCATCGAAACCCGTCATTTCCCATGTGGTGCGGCTTTCCGGCTTCATTGCCGTGAATGACACTTCACCCTCGACAGTCAGTTCCGCATCCGCCGTCCTGATCAGGCTCTTGTCGATAACCACCTTTGGCGGGTTCATCATGAATGCGGCAGCAGTGCTTGCTTCGAACTCTTCGGAGAAGGCTTTGTCCCGGTTCAGGTCCATGTCAGCGATCGCCGCCCTGGTCACCGTATCGAGATCGATCCCCGTGGTGCCGAGTGCCAGTTCCACGTCCGTCGGCAGGAATTGCACGCTCCATTCCGGTATTGGCAGAGACGGATATTTCAAGCCGTTGGTGCGCAACGCATAATGGTATTCGCCGCTCGTGCTGATGCCGTCGAATTTCAGTTCCTGCGAAATGCTTTTTGCAGCGAAAAGTCCAAGCGGCGTTTCAACATCCAGATCGGCAAACCGATAGGCGCCGGAAAGCTTGTCCCAAAGCGGCAGCGCCGCGAGAAGCTTGGACTTCAGCTCGGCCTGCTCCGAATCCTTCAGCGACTTTTGGTCTGAGTGAGCAATGAAGAAAGCCCATAGGTCGAGGAGTTGAAGGTTGCGGAACCCCTTGCCTTCAGCATAGACTCCGAGTTCGCCGCCCCGAACGACCACCTTCAGCGGATCGGCTGGAGCAGCTGGTACCGTAGCAATGCCACCGTCTGTCGCCGCGTCATCGGCCGGTGGAGGCGTCTTGATGATCATCGTTTCCCGAAAATCGGACGCGGATTGAACATTGCTGAAATCAACGCCACCCGCTGCCGCCGACGCAATCATTTCGCCTTTGGCTGAATTCGCACTTGCTTCCATATCCTGTGTCGGACTGGTCGACTTCATCTTGAATGAGCCGTAGGAGAACGACGCATTGGAGAATGCGCCAATCTTCGGGTCGAATATTCCGTTCATGCTGGCATTGTCGACCGACCATTGAACAGATTCAGGTCCATTCGGCGTCGTCATTTCAACCGAGCCGGAAGGCATGATCGTGGATGCAACGTTCCACGTTCCGTCAACGAGCGGTTTGGTCAGCAGGCTGTATTCGCCGAAATCACCCTTGAAGTATTCCTGTTTAGGCAGCGATTCGAGCAGCTTTCCCGAGCTGAATGTGACGCGATAGCCATCTCCTTCCGGACGGACATCGATGATCTTCTTTTCGATAGCCGTCTTACCGACGTATTTTGACAGCGTTTCCGCGAGCTCTTTCGCACCCTTTGTGTCAATCGTTTGTGCCAAGGCAGGTGTCGTCGCGGCCATCGCGCAGGAAATCAGAAGCAGTCTACGCACATCGCTCTCCAGGATATCTATGTTTTTCTTAAGCAAAGCTGCTTTAGCAAGCCTGCATCAAACCGTAAAACCCTCATTTGTCCTGGCGACAATAACTTCACTCGCGCCGTCTTCCATCGCGGCGATAAACTTGTCTGCTGTTTGATCGATGATCGGGAATGAGCCGTAATGGCAGGGAATGGCCTTCGCAAATTTGAAATAACGGCGCGCAGCAAGAGCTGCGACGGCGCCGCCCATCGTAAAGCGGTCACCGATCGGCACGATACCGATTTCCGGCTGGTGCAGCTCGTTGATTAGTGCCATGTCCGAGAATATGTCCGTATCGCCCATGTGATAGAGTGTCGGTTCATCGTCGAAGTGAAGCACAACGCCATTGGCGCTGCCCAATGAATGCGAAACGCCATCCTCGGTCATGAATGCGGACGAATGCAGCGCGTTGACATAGGTTACAGTGAAACCATCATAAGAAACCGTCCCACCGGTGTTGGTGGGATCGACGCGGGCAACGCCGCGGTTCGCGAGCCAGGTCACCAAGTCCGCATTGCCTGTAACCAGCGCACCGGTATCCTTGGAGAGCTCAACTGTATCGCCGACATGATCGCCATGGCCGTGAGTCAAGACAATGTGGCTCACGCCCTTTGCTGCTTCCTTGAAGTCCACGCCTTTTGCGCCCGGATTTCCTTTGAGAAAGGGGTCGATCAGGATCGTGCTTTTCGCTGTTTCGATCCGGAAGGCCGAATGGCCGAGCCATGTGATTTTCATGTCCTTATCCCTTCAATAACAAGTGAATGCTCGCCACAGGCGTTTAGAGCGGCTATGTGACAGATGTTGTGGATTAAAGCGATCTATCAACCGGCATTTCAAGTATGGAAAACATCAAATTGACGGTACTGACGATTGAACAGTTGGAAGATCATGTGGCGGAGGGCAAGACCGTGGCCGGTCTCGACCTCGGCACGAAAACGATCGGTATCGCCATTTCCGATCGCGGATTTTCCTTCGCGAATCCGCGTCCGGTATTGAAACGCCGGAAATTCACCCATGACGCGCAGGATTTGTTGAAAGCATTGAATGCCGAGAATGTTGGTGCCATCGTCATCGGATTGCCGGTGAACATGGATGGCAGCGAGGGGCCGCGTGTTCAGGCAACCCGCGCATTCGTCCGAAACATGGAAAAGCTCACCGATCTGCCGTTCGTCTATTGGGATGAACGCCTGTCAACCGTTGCAGCGGAACGGGTTCTGATCGGCATGGATGTATCGAGGCAAAAACGTGCCGAGCGCATCGATTCAGCGGCGGCCGCCTTCATTCTGCAAGGCGCGTTGGACCGCCTGCAAAGCCTGCGTCAGGAAACGGATACTGACGGCAGTTCCTTTCCATAAGCAACTCGGGCCGCCCGCCACGCCCTAACCCAGGCAAGAATTTTCTTCCGGCGGCGGAAAGCGATCAGCGACAAGACCAAGCCAGTATCGAAGATGCATGCCCGTGCAACCAATGGTGGAATACTCTCCGGCGCGATGCCCAGCGCATTGCCGTAAATCCTGAAAACCAGGTCATGCATGTCGCGGCTGAAAAAATACATGCCCATGCTCAGGTCGTAATAGGAGAGAAAATACCATCCCCACAAGAAGCCCAGCGGTCCCGCCCAGAAAATCAGGAAGCTGCGCATTCAGTTTCTCCTCGCTTGGAATGGCCTAATCATTTTTTCTTAACCCTGCGTTTTTGCAGTGCATTTTCGTGTTGTAGTGATATCGTTTAAGAAATTCACCGCAACGTAAACCGTTTGTTAAGGTTAATTTACGAAAATTTAATTCAAATTGAAGGTATTAGCGAGCCCCCATTCCGGCTGCTTGTGCATTTTTTTGCTGTGTCATCGGGATTTTTTGACAAGACGACGCAATGCACGCGGTGCGTGCACTGCGTGGAAGGTCAAATGGACTGCCCTGGAGGAGGCGTCAGCTCAGTTAGCTGGCGGATATAACGAGTTGACGATATTTTTGGCATTGTGGCGCGCATCAAGCATGCCGTAAGTCGTGCGCCACTGACCTCCGAGTCGCGTCTCAATGAAGGCGTCGGCGATATCTTCGGACTGGAGGTGCCGCAATTCAGCCCCGGCCGCTGCCAGTGCCAGCTGCTCGGTCAAGATTCGCGCCGCGCCCTCATCGTTTTCCGCAACGCGCATGGCGGCACGCAAGACTTCGACGGTACCCTGCCCGCCGCGTCCCAATTGGGCCCCGATCCAGTTCAAAACGTCATCAAACAACTGCGGGCCACGCTTCAGCACACGCAGCACATCGAGCGCCATGACATTGCCCGAACCTTCCCAAATCGCGTTGACCGGCGCTTCACGATAGAACCGGGCCAGATTGCCTTCTTCAATGTAACCGTTGCCGCCGAGGCACTCCATGGCTTCATAAAGCATTGCAGGCGCAATCTTTGCCACCCAATATTTGACGACAGGTGTCATGACGCGCGCGAAAGCCGCTTCACCGCGATCCTTCGCGGCATTGTCGAAAGCGCGTGCAAGACGAAGCGCCAGTGCGGTGGCTCCGGCCACGTCCAGAGACATGTCGGCCAGAACCCGCAACATCAGCGGCTTGTCAATCAACGGGCTCTCGAAAGCAATGCGATGGCGCGCATGATGTACCGCTTCGGCGAGGCCCGCCCGCATCAAGCCTGATGAAGCAATCGCGCAGTCGAGGCGGGTCAGGGTCACCATGTCGATGATCGTCTTGACCCCATCGCCCGGATTGCCGACCATTTGACCGAGCGCATTGTCGAACTCGACTTCCGAAGAAGCATTCGAACGATTACCGAGCTTGTCTTTCAGGCGCTGGAAGCGGAAACCATTCGACGAGCCGTCGGGAAGAATGCGTGGCACGAGAAAACACGACAATCCTTCCCGCGCCTGCGCCAGGACGAGAAAAGCATCGGACATCGGCGCGGACATGAACCATTTGTGGCCGGTGATCCGGTAAAAGCCACTTCCGGCGGGTTCAGCTCGTGTCGTATTCGTATGAACATCGGTGCCACCCTGCTTCTCGGTCATTCCCATGCCGAGGGTCAGGCCAGTCTTCTTCGCCGGTGATCTGTTACTGGAATCATATTTGCGCGGCAGGATCAGCGGCGACCACTCGCGGTAAAGATTAGGCGCCGCCATAAGAGCCGCCAGCGACGCGCTCGTCATGGTCAGCGGACAAAGATGCCCGCATTCCAGCTGGGCTGCCAGATAGAACCGTGCGGCACGGGATTGATGGCGCAATCCGGCCTCCGGTTTGCCATCCTCCCAGATAGAGGAATGGAGTCCCTGCCCGACCGAGCGGCGCATCAGCGCGTGGTAGGCCGGATGATAGTCGACGACGTCGATTCGGCGGCCCTGACGGTCATGGGTGCGAAGTTTCGGCGTTTCCGTATTTGCCAGCCTCGCGAGATCCTGCGCGTCGCCGGAAAGAACGAAGCGCCCGCTCTGCTCCAGTTCGGTACGTATACCCTGCGGAAACCGCTTGGTGATCTGCATCAACAGCGGATCACCCAGATAGGCATTGAGGCCGATCATCGGGGGCGTCTGGTTGAGAACGTCATGGGTTTTCAAGAAACTGTCCTGATTCAAATTTTTAAGTCTGCACAATGCCGCCGATCACGGAGCCTGAACAGCATAGTGACCGTGAGTCGCGTTATTTATGGGATGAAGGTTCTGACAAGCCGTTAACTGGTCCCACATGGCATGCTTTCTAACGCAACCGGTTGACCGATGCAAAATGTCTCAGGTTGCAATTTACACCTCGATTATGTCTAGACAAAAGAAAAACCGCCAGCCTATCATGCTCATATATTCATCCATTGTCGTCCTGCCAAAAAAATGAACAAAGGGGTTCTCCAAACATGAAAATCAAATGGTATCTCGGCGCGGCACTTGCCGCAGTCATGGCTTCCGTTTCGCCGTCCTCAGCAGACACCGCCGTGTCGATCGGCCTTTCCGGCTGGACTGGCTTTGGGCCGCTGACACTGGCTAAGCAGGCCGATATTTTCAAGAAGAACGGTCTTGATGTCACTTTGACCAAGATTCCGCAGGCCAGCCGCCATCTGGCGCTGGCATCGGGCGACGTGCAGTGCGCGGCGACAACCGTCGAGACGTGGATCGCCTGGAATGCGAATGGCGTCGGGACCAAGCAGATTTTCCAGATGGACAAATCCTACGGTGCCGATGGCATGGTTGTGCGCAGTGATGTCACCAAGATTGCCGATCTCAAGGGCAAATCAGTCGCCGCTTCGGCGCCGGGTACGTCGCCCTATTTCGTTCTGGCATGGATGCTCAAAAAGAACGGGCTGACATTGAAGGACGTCAAGGTCGTCAATCTGGAACCGGGGCCGGCGGCCCAGGCTTTCGTAGCCGGACAGAACGACGCGGCGATGACGTATGAGCCTTATCTTTCAACAGTGCGTGCTGCGCCGGACAAGGGCAAGATCATCGCCACGACACTCGATTATCCGGTGGTGATGGATACGTTCGGCTGCACCAACGCGTTCCTTGAAAAGAATCCCGAGGCCGCGAAAGCACTCGCCAAGAGTTATTTCGAATCGCTCGAAATGATCGCCGCCGACAAGGAGAAGGCTTATGAGATCATGGGGGCCGATGTGAAACAATCCGCCAAGACGTTCGGTGAGTCGGCGCAGTATCTGCGCTGGCAGGATAAAGCCGCCAACCAGGTCTTCTTCGACAAGGAATTCATGGAGTTCTCCGGGGAAGCTGCTGATCTGCTTCTGGAAATCGGCATCATCAAGAAGAAGCCTGATCTAGCGGCAATCGTCGATACCAGCTTCATAAAGTAATTTCTTTTGGGAGAACGCATCCTCTTCTTGCGTTCTCCCTTGTCAATTGTATCGGGAAATTCATGTTTCACCCTCTCCAGCCCATTGGGGCTCAGGCACGAATCCTGCTCGGTATCGTGTTTTTCATCGCCTTCATTGGCGCATGGTCGCTTGCGACCTTTGGCGGCTTCGTCTCAAGCACATTCCTCGCCGATCCCCTGACGATGGTGCGCGACGGCTGGTTCCTGCTCTCGGAACAGAACTTTCTCTACGACATCGGCATGACGATCTGGCGCGTCGTCGGCGGTTTTGTCATTGCAGCGATCATCGCCGTTCCACTCGGCATCGCCATGGGCGCCTACAAACCTGTCGAGGCACTGCTTGAACCTTTCGTGTCCTTTGCGCGCTATCTGCCGGCCTCGGCCTTCATTCCCCTGCTTATTCTCTGGGCAGGCATTGGCGAAATGCAGAAACTGCTCGTGATTTTCATCGGCGCCGTGTTCCAGATCGTCCTCATGGTGGCGGTTGCCGTTGCCAATACACGGCGCGATCTTGTCGAAGCGGCCTATACGCTTGGCGCCAATGATCGCGGCATCATCAAGCGCGTGCTCATACCGGCCAATGCGCCTGACGTTGCGGAAACGCTGCGCCTCGTGCTCGGCTGGGCCTGGACCTACGTGATCGTCGCGGAAATGATCGGAGCCTCCTCCGGTATCGGCTATATGATCATCAACAGTCAGGCGCTGCTGGCAACCGGCCAGATCATCTTCGGCATTATCGTCATCGGCGTCATCGGATTGATTTCGGACTTCCTGTTCAAATCGGTCAATCGCTGGCTTTTCGCCTGGAGACTGGCATGAGTACACTTGTCATCAAGGGCGTCAGCCGCATTTTCCCGGGGGTGCACGGCGGACAGCCCACGCAGGCGCTACAGCCCACCGATCTCACGGTTCCGCACAATGATTTTGTCTCGATCCTCGGTCCGTCGGGCTGCGGAAAATCCACGCTTCTTCGCATCGTCGCCGGCCTCGACCGGCCGACAAGCGGTTCCGTCACCCTGGATGGCCAGGAGGTCAAAGGCCCCGGTGCGGATCGCGGCGTCGTCTTCCAGTCCTATACGCTGTTTCCGTGGCTGACCATCGAGCAGAATATCGGCTTCGGACTGCGGGAGCGCGGTGTCGCCGAAAAGGAAAAACGTGAAATCGTTGCCTCCTATATCGACAAGGTCGGCCTCAGGGGCTTCGAGAACCATTGGCCGAAACAGCTTTCTGGCGGAATGCAGCAGCGCACGGCCATTGCCCGGGCTCTCGCGAACAATCCAAAGATCCTGCTGCTGGATGAACCGTTCGGAGCGCTTGACAACCAGACGCGCGGCCTGATGCAGGAGCTTCTGCTTGGTATCTGGGAGCATGAACAGAAAACGGTTATTTTCGTCACGCACGACATCGAAGAAGCAATCTTCATGGCGTCGCGTGTTGTCACGATGTCCGCCCGCCCCGGCCGGATCAAATCGATCATGCCGGTACCGCTCGCGCATCCACGGCATTATACGGTGAAGGCCAGTCCGGAGTTCACGCAGATGCGGTTGAAACTGACCGAAGAAATCCGCAGCGAAGCCATTCTTGCGGCCGGTGTGCATTAGAAGCGGTTTCAGCCATCTTTTCTTGGGAAACTTGTAGCGATATGGTGCCCGGCGCTTGCGAGGCGGCGGGTTGAAGCCTATAGGGGGGACTTGATATGACATCAGAAACATCCCCCCTTCTGTTTCCCCACCGCCACTTGCTTGGCATCAAGGGCCTTTCTCCTCAAGACATTGTTCAACTGCTTGACCTCGCCGAAAGCGAGATTGCGGTTTCGCGCCAGTCCGAGAAGAAAAAAGCCACCTTGCGCGGCCGCACCCAGATCAATCTGTTCTTCGAAGCCTCGACCCGAACGCAATCATCCTTCGAGCTTGCCGGCAAACGCCTTGGCGCCGACGTAATGAACATGTCGGTGGGCAATTCTTCGGTCAAGAAGGGCGAAACGCTGATCGACACGGCCATGACGCTCAACGCCATGCGGCCGGACATTTTGATCATCCGGCATGGTTCGGCGGGTGCCGCGGCTCTGCTGGCACAAAAGGTCGGCTGCTCCGTGGTCAATGCCGGCGACGGTGCGCATGAACACCCCACACAGGCGCTGCTCGATGCACTGACGATCCGCAGGGCCAAAGGCAAGGTCGAGCGGCTGACAGTTGCTATCTGCGGCGACGTTTTGCACTCCCGGGTCGCGCGGTCGAATATCATCTTGCTCAATGCGCTCGGCGCGCGCGTGCGGGTGGTTGCCCCCTCCACGCTGCTCCCGGCCGGCATTTCACATATGGGTGCCGAAGTCTTCCACAAGATGGAGGACGGGCTGAAAGACGCCGATGTGGTGATGATGCTGCGCCTGCAGCGCGAGCGCATGGCTGGCTCCTTCGTTCCTTCGGTGCGCGAATATTTCCGCTATCATGGTCTCGACCGGGAAAAACTCAAATACGCCAAGCCCGACGCCATCGTGATGCACCCGGGTCCGATGAACCGCGGCGTCGAGATCGCTTCGGACGTGGCGGACGGTGTCCAGAGTGTCATCCAGGAACAGGTAGAGATGGGTGTAGCCGTGCGTATGGCGGTCATGGAAGCGCTGCTCGATCCGCGCCGCAATGCGGAAGGAGTTGCCGGATGAGCGCCACCGTTCTGCAGAATGCCCGCATCGTCGACCCCTCGCGCAACCTTGATGAACTCGGTACGCTGATCATCAGACAAGACAAGATCGTCGCCAGCGGCGCCGATGTCCGCAATCAGGGCGTGCCCGAAGGGGCAACCATCATTGACTGCCAGGGCAAGGCGGTCCTGCCCGGCCTGGTCGATGCGCGCGTCTTCATTGGTGAACCGGGCGCGGAACACCGCGAAACCATCGCCTCCGCCAGCCACGCAGCCGCCGCGGGCGGTGTCACGTCGATGATCATGATGCCGGACACCGACCCCGTCATCGACAACGTGGCACTCGTCGAATTCGTCATGCGCACAGCGCGCGATACGGCGGTGGTCAATGTCTATCCGGCAGCGGCGGTCACCAAAGGGCTGCTTGGCGAGGAAATGACCGAGATCGGACTGCTCCGCGAAGCCGGTGCCGTTGCGATCACCGAAGGCCGCAACTCCATTGCCAACACGCAGCTCATGCGCCGCGCCCTCACCTACGCCCGTGATTTCGGCGTGGTGCTGGCGCATGAGGCACAGGATGCTCATCTCGGCATCACCGGCGTGATGAACGAAGGCCTCTATGCCAGCTGGCTCGGCCTTTCCGGCACGCCGCGCGAAGCCGAAGTCATTCCGCTCGAGCGCGATATGCGGCTCGCCGCGCTGACCCAGGCTGCCTACCACGCGGCACAGATTTCGACCGGCATGTCGGCTGAGGTCATTTCGCGTGCCAAGCATAACGGTTTGAACGTCACCGCCGGGGTGTCGATCAATCACCTTTCGCTCAATGAAAACGACATTGGCGAATTCCGGACCTTCTTCCGGCTGCAGCCGCCGCTGCGGCTCGAGGAAGACCGCCTCGCCATGGTGGAAGCGCTTCGCGACGGCACTATCGACATCATTGTGTCCGCGCACGATCCACAAGACGTCGATACGAAACGCCTGCCCTTCGCCGACGCGGCGGCAGGCGCCATCGGCCTTGAAACATTGCTTGGTGCCGCGCTCAGACTCTATCACAACGGCGACGTTCCATTGCTCCGCATCGTCGAGGCGATGTCTAGCGCACCAGCCAGGATTTTCGGCCTGGATGCAGGTTCTTTACGCCCGGGCTCGAAGGCGGATATGACCATAGTCGATCTTGACGAACCATGGGTTGTGAACGAAGAAGATTTACGGTCGCGTTCCAAGAACAGCTGTTTTGAGGGCGCGCGTTTTCAAGGCCGCGTTGTTCAGACATTTGTTGCAGGAAAATCAGTCTTCACCATCTGAAAATACCAAGGGGACGATGCATGTCGGATTTCTTCAATGGGCAAGCAGGATTTCCGCTTCTCCTGTTTGCGCTCGTTTTCGGCTACATGCTCGGCTCGATCCCCTTTGGCCTGATTCTGACCCGCATGGCCGGACTGGGCGATGTGCGCAGCATCGGTTCCGGCAATATTGGCGCGACCAATGTTCTGCGCACCGGCAACAAGAAACTGGCGGCGGCAACGCTTCTGCTTGATATGCTGAAGGGTACTGCAGCGGTGCTGATTGCCGGGATTGTCAGCCCGGAAGCGGCAATCGTCGCGGGCTTTGGTGCTTTTCTCGGGCACATCTTTCCGGTCTGGTTGAAGTTCAAGGGCGGTAAGGGCGTTGCGACCTATCTTGGCGTGCTGCTCGGCCTGTTCTGGCAGGGCGCGTTGGTCTTCGGCGCTGTCTGGCTGATCGTGGCCTACACGACACGCTATTCGTCGCTTGCCGCCCTCGTCGCGGCCGTCATTGTTCCGGTTACTCTTTATATTATCGGCGTTCATCAGATCGCAGCACTTTTCTTCGTGCTGACCATCATCGTCTTCATCAAGCATCGAGCCAACATTGAACGGCTTGTTTCCGGCACCGAGGGTAAGATCGGCGCCAAAGGATGAATGAAGAAAGGAAGGGCATACGCCTTTCTGACAGCCAGCGACTGAGCTGGCTGAGATTGATCCGCAGCGAGAATGTCGGTCCCGCCACGTTTCGCGACCTGATCGCCCATTGCGGCTCTGCCGGCGACGCTTTGCAAATGCTGCCGGAACTTGTGAGACGTGGTGCCGGACGCCCTATCCGCATAGCAAGTCTTGAAGACGCTGAACGTGAGATGCAGGTAGCCAGCCGAATGGGTGCCGTCTTCATAGGCATCGGCGAACCGGACTACCCACAGTATCTCCGGCAGTCCGACAACCCTCCGCCATTGGTGGCGGTGAAGGGGAATCCTGAGGTTTTCCGGCTTCCGCCGGTCGCCATTGTGGGTGCACGGAACGCCTCACTGGTCGGTATCAAATTCGCGCGAACAATTGCGCGGGAACTTGGCGAAGCGGGATATTCCATTATTTCCGGCCTCGCTCGGGGAATAGACACCGCGGCCCATGAAGCGGGCCTCGATCACGGAACCGTGGCAGTCATGGCCGGAGGGCTCGACCTGCCCTACCCGCCAGAAAATCTCAATCTCTACAGGGCAATAAGTGACCGGAATGGCGCAGTCATCAGTGAAATGCCATTTGGGTGGGAACCTCGCGCCAAGGATTTTCCCCGGCGTAACCGGATCATCGCTGCGCTGTCATTGGGATTGGTTGTCGTTGAAGCGGCCGAGCGCTCGGGCTCGCTGATCAGCGCACGACTCGCCGGTGAACTTGGCCGTCTCGTCTTTGCTGTCCCCGGATCGCCGCTTGATCCAAGGGCGAAGGGCACAAATGGGCTGCTGAAGAACGGGGCGATCGTGACCACGTGTACTCAAGACATAGTGATGGCCCTGACGCCGCTCGTCGAACGGCCGGTCTTCGATGATCCTGCCTTTCTCGCGCCGGAGACTGATTTCCCCGCCATCAATCCGCCCGATGAAACTGATCGGGACCGGATCGTCAACTTGCTCGGCCCCGTTCCTGTCGAAATCGATGAGCTGATCCGCACCAGCGAATTGCACCCCTCAATGGTAATGCTGATTCTGCTCGAACTTGATCTCGCCGGGCGTTTGCAGCGTCATTCAGGCGGACACGTTTCGCTGACTTATGCCTGAACCAGCACCAATTTCCTTGCGCAGCTGGTCACTGCTTTCAATATATGCGATCTCTATAAGATAGGCCAACATCTCCAACCGGTTTGTCTTGGCCATTGCGCGCAACTCGCCCAGCATTTGCTGAATAAATCTTGCGCTTTCAATCCGATTGATTTGACTCTCGCTCATAATTTCATCCTCAATATAAATTTTTATAGAAAATATGCGCTATACTTTGACCTGAAATTGCTTAATTTATGCCTACTTAAGCTCCTGTTTTTTATACTCTATATGTGTAAACGAGAAATGACTCGCCATGATTCGACTATACCCTTGAACCCGATAGAAAAATACCATTAATTGCATATCTCCGTAGAGCAACCTACGGTTGTAATTCACGATTTTTGGCGTGTAGACCTTGACGTTGTGCCGAAGCCTGTTCATTTCACAGGCCTGTTCCGAACTAAAATTAGTGCTTTTGTAATCTGACAAGGGCAGGAAAGCTCAAATCTGTAATGAACGTTGTCGTCGTTGAATCGCCTGCCAAGGCCAAAACAATCAACAAGTATCTCGGTTCAGGCTATACGGTCCTGGCCTCGTTCGGCCATGTGCGCGACCTGCCGGCCAAAGATGGCTCGGTGCGCCCCGATGATGATTTCTCGATGTCGTGGGAGGTCGACTCGGCTTCATCGAAGCGCCTCGGTGACATCGTCAAGGCTTTGAAGGACAGCGATGGTCTCATTCTCGCAACCGATCCGGATCGCGAAGGTGAAGCAATTTCGTGGCATGTGCTGGAAGTTCTTCAGCAGAAGAAGGCGATCGGCAAGAAGCCGGTCAAGCGCGTGGTTTTCAATGCGATCACCAAAGGGGCAGTGCTTGATGCCATGGCCAATCCCCGCGACATCGATATGCCGCTGGTCGATGCCTACCTGGCGCGACGTGCGCTGGACTATCTCTTCGGGTTCACGCTGTCGCCCGTGCTCTGGCGCAAATTGCCCGGAGCACGCTCCGCCGGGCGTGTCCAATCGGTGGCTTTGCGACTTGTCGCCGACCGCGAAGCGGAAATCGAACGATTCATCCGCGAAGAATACTGGAACATTGCCGCGCTTCTAAGGACCCCGCGCAATGACAATTTCGAGGCGCGCCTCATTTCTGTCGATGGCAGGAAGCTCGGCAAGCTTGATATCAAGAATGGTGAACAGGCAGGCGAAATTCGCGCCATGCTGGAGGGTGCGTCGTTCAAGGCAGCATCTGTTGAAGCAAAGCCGATCAAGCGCAGTCCTGGGCCTCCATTCACCACGTCGAGTTTGCAGCAGGCCGCCTCGGGTCAGCTCGGCTTTTCCGCCTCACGAACCATGCAGATCGCGCAAAAGCTGTACGAAGGTATGGATCTTGGCACCGAAACGGCGGGCTTGATCACCTATATGCGTACCGATGGCGTTCAGATGGCGCCGGAAGCCGTGCAGGCCGCGCGCCAGACAATCGGCAAGGTCTTTGGTGAAAAATATGTCCCGGAGAAACCGCGGTTCTACGCAACCAAAGCGAAAAACGCCCAGGAGGCTCACGAAGCGATTCGCCCGACGGATTTCAATAGACATCCCAAGGACATGCGCAAGTTTCTTGATGCGGATCAGGCTCGACTTTACGAGCTGATATGGAAGCGGGCGATTGCCAGCCAGATGCAATCTGCCGATATCGAACGAACCACCGTGGATATTGACGCACAGAACGGCTCGCGTCTTGCGCAACTGCGTGCCACGGGTTCCGTTGTCCGATTTGACGGTTTCCTCGGGGCCTACACGGACCATCGCGAGGAAGAGGATGTCGATGAAGACAGCGCCCGTCTTCCGGAGATTCGTGCCGGCGAGGCGCTTGCCCGTGAAAAGATCAATGCCACACAGCATTCCACCGAACCGCCGCCGCGCTATTCGGAAGCCACACTCATCAAAAAGATGGAAGAGCTCGGCATCGGCCGTCCTTCGACCTACGCATCGACACTCGCGACACTTCGTGACCGCGAATATATAACAATCGACAAGCGCAAGCTCATTCCGGAAGCCAAAGGCCGTCTGGTCATCGCATTCCTGGAAAGCTTCTTCAAACGCTATGTTGAATATGATTTCACGGCTGATCTTGAAGAAAAGCTCGACGAGATCTCCGATGGAAAGCTCAAGTGGAAGGATGTTCTGCGGGCCTTCTGGACCGATTTCTTCGGTTCTGTCGATGGAATCAAGGAACTGCGCGTCACCAACGTGCTGGATGCGTTGAACGACCAGCTTGGACCGCTGGTCTTTCCGCCGCGCGAAGACGGCAGCGATCCACGCATCTGTCAGGTGTGCGGCACCGGCAACCTGTCGCTGAAGCTGGGCAAGTATGGCGCCTTCGTTGGCTGTTCGAACTATCCGGAATGCAAGTTTACGCGCCAGCTTGGCGGAAGCGAAGCTGCCAACGAAAATGGCAACGGCGGGGATGAACCGAAGCTGCTCGGAAAGGACCCCTACACCGATGAAGCCATCACTGCACGTAGTGGCCGGTTCGGCCCCTATATTCAACGTGGCGAAGGCAAGGAAGCCAAGCGTGCCAGCCTGCCCAAGGGGTGGACGCTCGACACGATCGATCACGAAAAGGCGTTGGCACTTCTGTCGCTGCCGCGTGACGTCGGCCAGCATCCGGAAACAACCAAGATGATCTCGGCGGGGATCGGGCGCTATGGCCCATACATCACCCATGATGGCGCGTACGCCAATCTGGAGAATGCAGAAGACGTGTTTTCCATCGGCCTCAACCGTGCTGTTACGGTGCTTGCCGACAAGCAGGCGAAGGGACCGGGACGTGGCAGGGGTACACCTGCAGCTCTCAAAGAGCTCGGCGAACATCCGGATGGCGGCGTTATAACAGTGCGCGATGGTAAATACGGACCTTATGTCAATTGGGGCAAGGTCAACGCGACGCTTCCGAAGGGCAAGGATCCGGCGGTGGTGACCGTGGAGGAAGCTCTTGCTATGATCGCCGAAAAGGCAGGCTCCAAAGGCACCAAGAAGGCGCCCGCCAAAAAACCGGCAGCGGCCAGGAAGCCGGCCGCCAAAAAACCCGCTGCGAAAAAAACCGCAACCAAATAAGCAAGTTAAGGATAACTCGATTGGCACGCCGTATCTCTCCACCCAACGGAAAAAAGCGGCCTGCCAATTCTGCAGCTCCGAACCGTGAATCCTACATGCCGGGACGTGACGAAATTCTCCAGTTCATCAAGGAGAATCCTGATCTCGCCGGCAAACGGGACATAGCAAAAGCCTTCAATCTGAAGGGCGAGGCACGGATTGTATTGAAGGACATTCTGCGCGATCTCGCCGATGACGGCCTCGTCGAGAAGCGAGCCAAACGGCACTCCATTCCGGGCAGCCTTCCCAGCGTTGCGGTGTTGGATATCACCGGGCGTGAAGGTGATGGCGGGCTGGTCGCCAGGCCCGCGGAATGGGACGCCAATCATCAGGAGCGTCCGCCTGTCGTTTTCATCCGCGCTTCGCGTAACCAGAAGGGCCCGACGGCGGGCGTTGGTGACCGGGTTCTGGCGCGCATTTTTCACGGCGCCGATCCATCCGGTCCAGCCTATACGGCGCGTGTCATCAAGCGGATCGAACATCGGAAGGATGCGGTCCTTGGCGTCTTGCGCAAGCTGGACAATGGTGAATGGCAGCTCGAACCGGTTGAGCGGCGGCAGGTTGCACTGTCCATCGACCCCAATCAGCTGAACAATGCCAAGGCCAATGACCTGGTCGAAGTCGAGGTCTTGAAGGTCAGTCGTTACGGCCTGGCGTTGGGACGGATCACCCAGGTGGTTGGCTCGGTGGCGAGTGAAAAAGCGCTGTCGATGATCGCGATCCACGAACACGAGATCCCGCATGTGTTTCCCGACAGCGTTATCGCGGAAGCGGAGAAGGCCAAGCCTGCAACCATGGCCCACCGTGAGGACTGGCGCCATGTTCCACTGGTGACGATCGATCCGGCAGATGCCAAAGACCACGACGACGCGGTCTATGCGGAGCCTGATCCTGACGAAAAGAACCCTGGCGGATTCATCGCCACAGTCGCCATCGCCGATGTCGCAGCCTATGTGACGCCGGGTTCTCAACTTGATCGCGAAGCATTGAAGCGCGGTAATTCGGTGTACTTCCCGGATCGAGTGGTGCCGATGCTGCCAGAGCGCATTTCCAACGACCTGTGCTCGTTGAAGGAGCTGGTGGATCGCCCTGCCCTTGCCGTCCGGATGATTTTCAACGCCGGGGGCCGCAAGATTTCGCACAGCTTCCACCGCGTGATGATGCGGTCCCATGCGCGTCTCGCCTATCCGCAGGCGCAGGCGGCGATCGATGGGGTGAACGACGAGAAGACCGCACCGATCCTCGATACGATCCTGAAGCCGCTCTGGGCGGCCTATGCGACTTTGAAGCGTGGCCGTGATGCCCGCGAGCCGCTCGAGCTCGATCTTCCCGAAAAGAAAATATTGCTGACGCCGGAGGGCAAGGTTGACAAGGTCGTGATCCCGCCCCGGCTCGATGCGCACAAGCTCATCGAAGAGTTCATGATCCAGGCCAACGTCGCCGCCGCGGAGACGCTCGAGCGCAAGAAGCAGCCGCTGATCTTCCGCATCCATGATGCGCCATCCTTGGCCAAGCAGGAAACGCTGCGGGAGTTTCTGCGGACGCTCGACATTTCCCTGGCGCGCGGCGCGGAGCTGCGCCCCAACCAGTTCAATCATATCCTGAAGCGGGTCGAAGGCAGCGAACAGCAGGAACTGGTCAACCAGGTCGTGCTCCGATCGCAATCGCAGGCAGAATACAATCCGGAGAATATCGGCCATTTTGGCCTCAATCTCCTTCGCTACGCGCATTTCACCTCGCCGATCCGGCGCTATGCCGATCTGATCGTGCATCGTGCGCTGATTTCGGCACTGGGACTTGGTCCTGACGGCATTACACGGGAGGAAGAAGCGGCACTTCCCGAGATTGCGGCGCTGATTTCCACATCCGAACGCCGTGCCATGGCGGCCGAGCGTGACACGGTGGATCGCCTGATCGCCCACTACCTGGCAGATAAGGTCGGAGCCAGTTTTGAGGGCCGCGTGCAGGGTGTCACCAAGGCCGGACTCTTCGTGTCGCTTGCGACATATGGTGCCGATGGATTTATTCCCATTTCAACTTTGGGCGATGATTACTATCATTACGACGAAACCAACCACGCCCTTTCCGGTGAACGGAGCGGAAAAGGCTTTCGGCTTGGCGATATCGTCGAGGTTCGCCTGGTCGAAGCACTGCCAGTAGCGGGCGCATTGCGGTTCGAAATGCTCTCCGAGCCTCACCCGGTTCCCAGCGGTGTGCGCTCGCATCACAAGGCAAAGCGTTTCATACGCGGAAACCAGAAACGTCCATCCAGCGTATCGCGCGGCGGGCGACGAGGCAGAGGATGACTGTACAGATATTTGGCGCAGACACGGCGCCGGCAAGGCCGGTCCGCCCGGTCGGACAAGCCATGTGGCGGGGTTTCCGTAGCCGGTGCCCGCATTGTGGCGAAGGCAAGCTGTTTCGCGCCTTCGTGAAATCTGTCGATCATTGCGCCGTCTGCGGCGAAGATTATACCCATCAGCAAGCCGATGATTTTCCCGCTTATATAACCATCACAATCGTCGGTCATATTGTCCTTGGAGGCTTTCTGGCAGTTGAAACGGTGTTTTTGCTGTCCAATTGGGCCCATCTGGCGATTTGGGTACCATTGACGATCCTCCTGTCGGTAGCGCTTCTGCAGCCGGTCAAGGGCGCGATCATTGGATTGCAATGGGCAAATTACATGCATGGTTTCGGTGGCGAGGCCGACGAACTGGAGCCATCGGACCAGTGATCTCATGGCAGTAAACGGACTGAGAAAATCGGCACCTGACTCAGCAAGCAAGGCGCTTGCGCGGATCAGGCCGCGCGATGCAGCATCGCTGCTGCTGGTCGATCGCTCCGGGGGCGAACTGCGGATTCTCATGGGAAAGCGGCATATGCGGCATGTGTTCATGCCGGGGAAATTCGTATTTCCCGGCGGGCGTACCGAAGCCGCGGACGGTCGCATATCCGCTATCGCCGAACTCTCCGAGAGTGACCAGACAAAGCTGCTGACGGGCATGGGCAGTCGATCCAGCGTCCAGCGCTGCCGCGCCCTTGCACTTTCGGCGATCCGCGAAACCTACGAAGAAGCCGGTCTGTTTCTCGGCCGCCGGCACTCCGATAGTCCATCGATTGCGCACCCCGATTGGGCCGCATTCGTCCAGCGCAACATCCACCCGGATCTTTCAGTGCTGCGCTATTTTGCCAGGGCCACCACGCCACCTGGGGGATTGCGCCGATTCGACACCCGGTTTTTCCTGGCTTTTCGCGACGCCGTGGCCGACGCCTTGCCCGAGGCAACCGGGCCATCGCAAGAGCTCGAAGAATTGTCCTGGCTCCCATTTCGGGAGGCTGCGCGGCTCGATATTCCCGAGATCACCCGGATGATCATACGCGAGGCAGAAGCGACCCTGGCCGCGAATCCTTCCCTTGAACCCGGCAACGCCGTTATCCAATACCGCATGAAATATGGGCGATTCGTCCGAGAGGTTTTTTGATTCATGGATGCAATGCAGACGTCTGACCAGACGACCGTCCGGTCCTCCTGGCGCGCGCTTGTCGCAGCCATTGCCACTATCAGCTCCGTTGGCGTTGCCATCGGCCTTGGCATTCCGCTTCTCAGCGTCATCCTCGAGAGCCGTGGCCATTCGGCCACGATGATTGGCCTCAATGCTGCAGTTGCCGGCGTCGCTTCGATCGTGGCCGCTCCCTTCGCCGCTCCCATCGCTGCGCGATTCGGTGTCGTCCCAACACTCCTCGCCATGTTGCTCATCGGCGGCTTTTCCTTTGTCGGATTTCATTTCTTCACCGATTTCTGGATGTGGGTTGTCCTGCGCGTCTTCCTCCATTTCGCGCTGACAATGCTCTTCATCCTGTCGGAATACTGGATCAACGCAACGGCCCCGCCGGAAAAACGCGGACTGGTGCTCGGCATTTATGCCACGGTGCTTTCCATGGGATTCGCGCTGGGACCATGGCTATTCTCACAGATCGGCAGCGTTGGCATCACGCCGTTTGCCGTTGGCTTTGGCATCATCCTCTTTGCCATGCTCCCCGTGCTTTTTGCATGGAATGAGAGTCCCGACTTTCACGAGGAGGAGCACGTTCCATTCGCCCCGTTCATATGGGCTGTTCCCACTGCGACAGCGGCCGTCTTCGTATTCGGTGCGGTAGAAACCGGGGGATTTGCGCTCTTCCCGGTCTTTGGCTCGCGTATCGGCTACAGCGAGGCCAATGCAGCGCTGCTGCTCACCACGATTGGCCTCGGGAATGTATTGTTGCAGATTCCGATCGGGCTCCTGAGCGACCACGTCAACGATCGGCGCAGGATCCTGCTCGCCTGCGCCTTGATCGGCCTTGCCGGCATGTGCGTTTTGCCTTTCATCTCCGGGAACTGGTATCTCGTTGCCGCGCTGCTCTTCGTCTGGGGCGGTGTCGTTGCCGGCCTTTATACGGTGGGCCTCGCTCATCTCGGTTCGCAACTCACCGGGCGCGAACTCGCATCAGCCAACGCCGCCTTCGTCTTCTGTTATGCGATCGGCATGCTTGTTGGCCCGCAAGCCGTGGGCATTGGCATGGACTTGATGGGACCAACGGGTTTTTCCGTTGCTCTCGGGGTATTCTTCGCGGCCTACGCGCTCCTGGTTGGCTCCCGGCTGGTGAGTCGCAGAGGTTAGAAGGTAAATAAGACGCAGTTCTGTTTCTCGGATGGCGAGACGATCCACGCGGAAGGTGGCGAGGCCGATGTCTTTCCATCGGACGACGACGCCTGACAAAGTGGGTGGCCGCCAGCCGGAAACCCGAAGGGCCGGGTGTATTCGGGCCAAATCCTTCGGGCTTCGCCCGATGAAAAGCATCGGTCTCGCCAAACCCCCTGTCCCGAATTCCCTCTGGCAGAACGCGTCCTATTTGCCGTCCGATGCTCTAGCGTGCAACCACAGCGCGCTTGGAATTAATCAGGACAGTGTTATATTGGCCCTGGAGTGAGAGGCGAGCTCACGCCCGCCTCTCCCTTCCTTATTTCTGAAAGTGAAACCGGATTGCCATAGACCAGCTAGTCCGGGTTCTTTTGAGAGTAAGGCTGATACCAAACGGCAAGTACCGCATAGTTTCATCTCCAAGGTTGAAGGCAAGGCTCTTGCCGCAGTCGGGGGAGCCTGTCTCCCCCGATACACCGGCTGGCCCGGTGTCGTTGCTTTAGCCTTCAAACTTGACGTTCAACTCTTCGCGCGATTTAAGCTGATCAGCAACGAACGCAGGGTTGAATCGAATCGCTACAAACTCTCGTGAGCTTGTCTTCACCCTCAGGATTGCTGGGTGAATCGTTTTGGCCGATTATATTCATGAGATAACTGACCGAAGCTTGACTTTTGGCCCCGTTCGGTTAAATGTCCGGCCGAATTTCCGCTTATGGCCACGTTGCTGGACTTGAATAGCGGTCCTCAATAATCAGAACAGGTAAACTGAAAATGGCTAAGGCTGCGAATATCAAGATCAAGCTTCTGTCGACCGCTGACACCGGTTTCTTCTACGTTACGAGCAAGAACAGCCGTACCAAGACGGAAAAGATGTCTTTCCGCAAGTACGACCCGGTCGCACGCAAGCACGTTGAATTCAAGGAAACCAAGATCAAGTAATCTTGGTGCTCCTGAATCAAAAATGCCGCCTCCGGGCGGCATTTTTGATTCAGCGACCAATGCTGCAATTCAGGCAGCGGCCGAAACCACCCTGTTGCGGCCCGAGGTTTTGGCCCCGTAGAGAGCTTCGTCAGCACGTTTGAGGAGATTCTGGACGCTGTCTTCCTTGGGTAAAACGCTGGCAATGCCGATGCTGATCGTCACTGGAACGGTCGTCCCGCTTTGATTTATGATGAATTGCGTCGATGCCACTTCGCGTCTGATCCGCTCCGCTACAATGGCCGCAAGCGTGGCATCGGTGTCCGGCATGACAATGAAGAACTCCTCGCCACCATAGCGGCTGGCCAGGTCACTACCGCGAACATTGCGGCGCAGGCGGCGGGCAAACTCGCGCAGAACCTCATCGCCACCATCATGACCGTGGTTGTCATTAATCAACTTGAAGCGGTCGATATCCGTCATCAAAATCGACAGCGGCCGCCGGCGCTCTACGGCACGCTTGAACAGCGTGGCGAGATGCGTCTCAAGGTAGAGCCGGTTGTGCAGCCCGGTCAGACTGTCAGTCACCGCCATTTCGTACGTCTTGACGACGCTGGCCCGCAACCCGTCATGGTACGCTTTGCGCCGCAATTGCGTACGCAATCTTGCCAGCAATTCATTCGGATTGAGTGGCCTTACGACATAGTCGTTCACACCAAGTTCCAGGGCACGCCTGATCAGCGTTTCTTCGCCATGGTCGGCCACGAGGATGATCGGTAGCGAACGTGTGTTGTCCAGTGATCGCAATTGGGCGCAAATGCGCAGGGGATCGAAATCGGAAAAGTTGGAGGAAATGATCAGACAATCGTGATTGCCTTGAATAGCATCAAAGAATCCCGTCTGCGGATCGATCTGGACGTCGACCATACCTTCATCCGAGAGGATGCGCTGGATACGTTCGATGCTTTCAGGCCGTTCATCGATCAGCAGGATGCGCGCATTCTTTGCAATCCCCGTGCCGTCCACCGGAAACCGCAGAATGGACTCCAGTCCGACATCGCGGGTTGTCGCAACGCGCAACCGCAACTCGTCGGTCAGGTTTTTCAACCGGACAAGGCTCTTCACGCGTGCAAGAAGTTGCAAGTCGTTCACAGGTTTGGTCAAGAAATCGTCTGCCCCGAAATTCAAGCCGGTGATCCGGTCAGAATCCTGATCCAGTGCCGTCACAAGGATAACCGGGATGTGGGCGGTGGAGGGCCTGGATTTCAGTCTGCGGCAGACTTCAAAGCCATCCATTCCAGGCATCATTACATCGAGCAGAATCACATCGACATTGCTGTTTTCGCAGATATCGAGCGCTGCATAACCATCCGTGGCGGTCACGACTTCATAATATTCCGCACTCAGCCGCGCTTCCAGCAGCTTCACATTGGCAGGAACATCATCAACAACAAGTATGCGGGCCGTCATATTTCACTCCGGTAAAACTGACGGTCAAGCGTCGCCAAGATAGGATTTTATGGTTTCGATAAATTTTGGCACCGATATCGGTTTCGAGATGTAGGCTTCGCACCCCCCCTGCCTGATACGTTCCTCATCGCCTTTCATCGCAAATGCCGTGACTGCGATGATCGGGATGACGTGCAGGTCATCGTCCGCCTTCAGCCACTTGGTAACCTCCAGCCCCGAAACTTCCGGTAACTGGATGTCCATGAGAATGAGGTCCGGCCGATGCTCCCGGGCAAGATCAAGTGCTTCCAGCCCGTTGCGAGTGCGAATGGTTTCGTAGCCGCTGGCTTCAATAAGATCGCGGAAGAGCTTCATGTTGAGCTCATTGTCCTCGACGATCATCACTTTCTTTACCATTGGCGATATCCTGTTGATCATGCTTGAAGGCGCACGCCACCCTGTCAGAATTCGGGGGACAAGGGTCAGGCGGCAGCCCCAACTGTATGGATGTATTTGATAACCTGTGATGATTGATGAAAAGGTAACTCTTCAGCTCAATCAGGAAATGCCGCTGATCATGTTTAACCAAGGATTTATTGAACATCTTCTTTTGATGATATTCAACTAGCAGTAGCGCTTTTGGCTGGAAAAAGACGAGTAAGATTATCAAATTCAATTGTTGTTGCGCGCTGCCGCAATCAGCGCCCACCGTGAATGGACTGACAAAGTGAAGAATAATATCAACCTCGATGACGCCAATACGTTGGCAATCAATTCGCTGGTGTTTCTTGCCGCGGACAGCGAATTGCTTTCCCGCTTTCTTGCCTTGACCGGCATCAGTGCCGATCAGATCCGTGCAGCGGCCGGCGAACCAGGATTTCTGCCGGGTGTTCTCCAATTCTACCTTGGGCACGAGCCGACATTGATGCGCTATTGCGATGCTACCGGGACAGACCCTGCTGTCTTCCAGGAGGCTCTGCGGCTGCTTCCTGGTGGCAGGCAAGAATCCGATTGAGCGGTTGAAAGAACCCGGCAGGATATTGCAAGCGTCAGTCGGCTCCGTTAGGGTCAACGTGTTCCTTTTATGTTCCGAGCATCATGGCGCCCCTCAACGACCCGCGATTTGGCTTTTGCCGTGACTGTCTGGCCGCTCAGACGTCAGATGGGCGACGTTGCCGTGTTTGCGGAAGTCCGCGGCTGGTACAGCATCCTGAACTTTATCGCCTCAGCATCGCCCATGTGGATTGCGACGCATTCTATGCTTCGGTGGAGAAGCGCGACAATCCGGAGCTGCGCAACAAGCCGGTCATAATCGGCGGTGGCAAACGTGGCGTTGTTTCAACGGCTTGCTACGTTGCGCGCATCCATGGTGTGAAGTCTGCGATGCCGATGTTCAAGGCGTTGGAAGCGTGTCCGCATGCAGTCGTCATCAAGCCCGATATGGAGAAATATGTACGGGTGGGCCGGGAGATACGGCAGATGATGCGCGACCTGACCCCGCTGGTCGAACCCTTGTCGATCGATGAAGCCTTTCTTGATCTATCCGGGACCGAACGTCTGCACCAGGATCCGCCAGCTCGCGTCATGGCGCAATTTTCCAACCGGGTCGAAAGGGAAATGGGGCTGTCGGTTTCGGTGGGGATTTCCTACTGCAAATTCCTGGCAAAGATCGCATCCGATTTTGACAAGCCGCGCGGTTTTGCCATTATCGGCGAAGAAGAAGCCCTCGCCTTTTTGGCTGACAAACCGGTGACTATGATCTGGGGTGTCGGCAAAGCGTTCAATGCGATCTTGGAGCGGGATGGCATCCGAACCATCGGACAATTGCAGACGATGGAACAGGGTCCGCTCATGGCGGCATATGGCACAATGGGCCAGCGGCTCTATCGCCTCTCGCGTGGTCTCGATACGCGCCGGGTTGAGCCCGAAAGCGAGAGCAAAAGCGTTTCGGCAGAAACGACCTTCAATGACGACATCGCATCCCTGGATGAACTTGTGCCGATTCTGCGTTCACTGTCTGAGAAGGTCTCCCATCGTCTCAAGGCCGCGGACATTGCCGGTCGCACGGTTGTGCTGAAGCTGAAGTCCCGCGACTTTAAACTTCGGACGAGGAATCGCCAGCTGACCGACCCGACCCAGCTTGCCGACCGCATTTTCCGCACTGGGTTCTCACTCCTCGAAAAGGAAATCGATGGGACCCGGTTTCGCCTCCTCGGAATCGGTGTCAGTGATCTCAGCGACGATGGCAGGGCCGATCCGCTCGATCTGGTTGACATACAGGGGACTAAACGTGCGGTTGCAGAAACGGCCATTGACAAGCTCCGCGGGAAATTCGGCAACAACGCCGTCGAGACCGGCTATACGTTCGGTAAGTTCAAATCTCGAACAGAGAAATTTCCGGATGAGACAGATTCAAACGAGACCGGCTGACATTCACACCAATCTCGCCAAATATGGCCGAAAAACGGGCGATTCTGGCCCAGGAATTTCTACCCGGCATTGCAGTCTGGATGTAGCCGGTTGAAATTTCCGGCCTCATCCCATCTCCACTTCAACGATGCCGGGAATGGCCTTCATGGCGCTGGCGATTTGCGGCCCGACACGGTAGCGGTTTGGCAATTCGATTTCGACTTCCGTCGCACCATTTTCCTTTATCAGGATCAGGCTAACGACCTGACCGTCATTCTGGGGCGCCAGGTAGGGGGTAATGGCGCTCAGGGGCTCGCTGGAGCGCATATAAAGGCGCAGGGCTTTCTGCATGCGCGTCGCCTCATCTTCGAGCGATTGGGCGGTCTGGATGCGTAGACTGATCCCCTCCGGCCGATCTTCGGCGCCAACCGTGACGACGACCGACCTGCCCGGCTCCAACAGATCGCGATACTGCGCCAAGGCTTCCGAAAAGAGCACCGCTTCGAATTGTCCTGAAGAATCAGAGAATTGGATGATACCCATCTTGTTGCCGGTCTTGGTCTTGCGCTCCTGCTTGGCTGTGATCGTACCGGCGAGACGCCCGGCATTGGCGCCGCGCTTCACGGCAGCCGAGAACTCTGCCCAGGTTTGCACCCGCATCTTTTCCAGGATCGGGCGATATTCATCGAGCGGATGCGCCGAGAGGTAAAAGCCAGCCGCTTCGAATTCCCGCCGCAACTTTTCCGCTGAAAGCCAGGGTGCTGCCGCAGGAAGCTGTATGGTCTGGACCCCGCCGCCCGCCATTCCTCCAAATATGTCCGCCTGACCGCTGACGCTGTCCTCCTGCGTGCGCTGGGCGTGGCCGATAATGCGGTCGAGCCCCGCAATCAGCGCTGGCCGCTCGCGCCCAAAACAATCAAAAGCCCCAGCATTTATAAGGCTTTCGAAGACGCGGCGATTGACGACGCGCGGGTCGATCCGCTCGCAGAAATCCTCGAGGCTGGCATAAGGCGTCGCGCCGCGCTTCTCGACAATATGGTCGACGGCAGCCTCGCCAACGCCCTTGATGGCAGCCAATGAATAGAAGATGCGGTTTTCTCCCACCTCGAACAGCCGGTAGGAGGTGTTGACCGATGGCGTGACGACTTCGATGCCCAACCGCACTGCTTCACGGCGGAAATCGTTGAGCTTGTCGGTATTCGACATGTCGTATGTCATTGACGCAGCAAGGAATTCGACCGGATAATGCGCCTTCATATAGGCGGTCTGAAAGGACACGATTGCATAAGCGGCGGCGTGCGATTTGTTGAAGCCGTAGTCGGCGAATTTGGCGAGAAGGTCGAAAATGAAGTTGGCTTGCGGCTTCGTTACACCGCGTTCGACCGCACCGTCGACAAAGCGCACCCGCTGCATGTCCATTTCGGCACGGATCTTCTTGCCCATCGCACGGCGTAGAAGATCGGCTTCGCCCAGCGTATAGCCGGACATTTCCTGCGCAATCTGCATCACCTGTTCCTGATAGATGATGACGCCTTGGGTCTCCTTGACAAGATGGTCGATTTTAGGATGGATCGAAGCCATCTCCTGGTCGCCATTCTTGCGCGCATTGTAAGTGGGAATGTTCTCCATCGGACCCGGTCGATAGAGCGCTACGAGCGCAATAATGTCCTCGATCCGGTCGGGCCGCATGCCAATCAGGGCTTTGCGCATGCCGGTGCTTTCCACCTGGAACACGCCAACCGTTTCGCCGCGCGAAAGCATCTCGTAGGTCGGCTTGTCATCAAATGGCAAATTGGAAAGGTCCACGGTAATGCCGCGCCGCTTGACGAGATTGGCGGCCGTCTGAAGCACGGTCAGCGTCTTGAGGCCGAGGAAGTCGAACTTAACCAGCCCCGCCTCTTCCACCATCTTCATGTTGAACTGCGTGACCGGCATATCCGAACGCGGATCGCGGTACATTGGCACCAGTTCCGACAATGGCCGGTCGCCTATGACGATGCCCGCCGCATGGGTTGAGGCGTGGCGATAAAGCCCTTCCAGCTTGAGCGAGATATCCAGCAGCCGTTCCACCACCGGCTCCTTGTCACGCTCCTCACGCAGGCGTGGCTCGTCCTCGATCGCCTTGGATAGTGTGACCGGATTAGCAGGGTTGGCTGGGACCATCTTGGTCAGGCGGTCAACCTGGCCATAGGGCATCTCAAGTACCCGGCCAACGTCGCGCAGCACAGCGCGCGCCTGCAGCGTTCCAAAGGTAATGATCTGCGCTACCTGATCGCGGCCATATTTGCCTTGAACATAGCGGATGACTTCGTCGCGCCGGTCCTGACAGAAGTCGATGTCAAAATCGGGCATCGAGACGCGGTCCGGATTGAGAAAGCGTTCGAACAGCAACGAGAAGCGGAGTGGATCGACGTCGGTAATGGTCAGCGCATAGGCGACGAGCGAACCCGCTCCGGAACCACGCCCAGGACCCACGGGGATATCATGGGCTTTCGCCCATTTGATAAAGTCGGAGACGATGAGGAAGTATCCCGGATACTTCATCCGGGTAATGATGGATATCTCGTATTCGAGACGTGTCGCATATTCTTCACGGGTGTGGCCGCCGGCTAGCCCCAGCATATCAATGCGCTGCGCCAGGCCCTCACGCGCCTGACGTGCCAACTCATCCGCCTCAGCTTGAAGCGCCGCATCCGGATCGTTGCTCTCGCCGGTAAAGCGCGGCAGGATCGGTGCACGGTTCTTGGGGTAATAGGAACACCGGAGGGCAATTTCGACGGTATTCTCCACCGCCTCGGGCAAATCAGAGAATAACTGTACCATCTCGTCTTCGGTTTTGAGATGGTGGTCCGGCGTCAACCGTCGCCGGTCATCGATTGACAGTAGCGAACCTGCGGCAATCGCCAGCAGGGCATCGTGCGCTTCGTAATCGGCACTCTTGGAAAAGAATACATCATTGGTCGCCACCAACGGCAATTCCAGTTCGTAGGCGAGTTCGATCTGTGTTGCCTCCAAGGCACGGTCATAGCCGCGATGGCGTTGCAATTCCAGGTACAGCCGGTCACCAAACAATGATTTGAGATAGCTGAGCCGCTGCCGCGCACGATCGATTCGGTCATCCTTGATTGCCTTGGCTATGGCACCTTCCGGCCCGCCGGACAGGACGATGATGCCATCGGCGCGGCCGGGCAACCAGGCAGACGTAACGTGAACGGGATCGCCCGCGGGCGTTTCCAGATAAGCGCGGCTGACAAGCCGTACCAGGTTGGCATAGCCCTCCTCGGTCGCAGCAAGAAAAACAAGCGGCGCCAGACCCAGCGCCTCGCGCCGGTTGGCGCTGCGGCTCTCCTCGGCCTGATCATGGAAGGCTATGTCAAGCTGGCAGCCGATTATCGGTTGCAAACCCGCCTTTGACCCCTTCTGCGCGAACTCCAGCGCGCCAAAGAGATTGTTGGTATCCGTAATAGCGATCGCCGGTGCCTTGTTGGCGACGGCAAGATCGATGACTTTTGCAACCTGCAAGGCACCTTCAAGCAGCGAATAGGCGGAATGGACCCTCAGGTGAACGAAGCGCAACGCTTGTCGGGTTGAGTCACCTATCCCGCCGCTAACCTGCCCGTCTGCCAATTCTCTATCTCCGAAAACTTAGACGGAGAAAACGATTCACCGCGTTGCCATAGTCCGACATGCACGCAGAAGTGTCCACTTGAATTGAATTTTTAACCTGCTTCAACAGTGGATAGTGGACGGGACCCCATAATTCGGAAAGCTGAATCCTGTGGTCCCGCATTTTTTAGATTGCACTGACCCACATCGCGAAAGTGGCAATGAACAGGCTGACTGTAACGAATGACATAACGTCCTGGAAAAGTTCGCTCATCGGTAAAACCCTTCTTCGTTGTCTCTATGTATATGTTTTGTTCTATTTTTGTTCTAAAGTCAAGCATGCCAAAGCTCCCCTTGGCGCTATGGTTTTTGAAATGTTAACGGAAGGGAAAATCGGAGAGAACGCGATCGATCAGAGGTTGGTGATCTTGCCGTCCTTGAGCGTGACGCGCCTGTCCATACGGCGCGCAAGTTCGAAATTGTGGGTTGCGATCATCGCGGAAAGTCCCGATTGACGCACCAGCGCTTCCAATGCTTCGAAGACATAAGATGACGTTACGGGATCGAGATTACCAGTCGGCTCATCGGCCAAGAGTACCAATGGAGCGTTGGCGACTGCGCGGGCAATCGCCACGCGCTGCTGCTCACCGCCGGAGAGCTCGCTGGGCCGGTGCGAGGCGCGAGCCCCAACTTTCATATAGTCAAGCAACTGCTGCGCGCGCTCGGATGCCACGCCGGGCTTCATTCCGCGTATCATTTGCGGCATCATCACATTCTCAAGCGCAGAAAATTCCGGGAGAAGGTGATGGAACTGGTAGACAAAGCCGATATCGTTGCGGCGGATGGCCGTACGCTCTTCGTCCGAAAGCGATCCGCAGGAACGGCCGTCGAGAATCACATCGCCGCTATCCGGTCGCTCTAGCAACCCGGCCGTATGCAGCAATGTGGACTTACCTGCGCCAGAAGGCGCGACAAGTGCCACCATCTCACCTTTGCCAAGTGAGAAGCTGGCACTGTCAAGAATGACCAGTTCGCGGCCAATCTCATTGTACCGACGGCCGACGCTCGTCAGTTGAAGAATTGCCCCTGCCGCCATGTTATTCATACCTCAAAGCTTCAACTGGATCGAGCTTGGCAGCGCGCCATGCGGGAAACAGTGTTGCAAGAAACGATAGAACAAGCGCCATGAGGATAACTGAAAAAGTTTCATTGAAATCCATCTTCGCGGGCAAAGTGCTGAGAAAATAGAGCTCCGGATTGAACAGCGTCGTACCGGAAATCCAGGAGAATAGCTCTCTGATGCGCTCGACATTGAGACAGACGACCACACCGAGGAGTACACCCGCGAGTGTTCCGGTAAAGCCGATGGCCGCACCGGTCATCAGGAAGATGCGCAGGATGGAGTTTCGCGTCGCGCCCATGGTCCGGAGAATGGCGATGTCATGTCCCTTGTCTTTCACGAGCATGATCAAACCGGAGATGATGTTTAGCGCCGCTACCAGGACGATCAGCGTCAGGATCATGAACATGACGTTGCGTTCAACCTGCAGCGCCGAGAAGAAGGTCTGGTTGCGCTGACGCCAATCCGTCAGCATAAGTGCGCGTTGGGACGCCTCTTCAATTGGTTTCTTCAACGCATCCACATTGTCCGGATTATCAGCGAAAATCTCGATCGACTGAACTTTTGCCTCTTGATTGAAATAGAGCTGCGATTCCTCCAGCGGCATCAGCACAATCGAGGCATCGTATTCGGACATGCCGATCTCGAAGATCGCAGTCACCGGATAGGATTTGACGCGCGGGGCCATACCGAGTGGCGTCACGTCGCCATCCGGAGAGATCAGGGTGAGCTTGTCGCCGAGCCCCAAGCCCATATTCTCCGCCATTCGGGTGCCGATAGCCACGCCGCCACCAGTATTGAAGCCCTCGAACGTGCCCTGACGAACATTTTTCGCGACGAGCTGCAGCTTTGCGATGTCTTCCTCGCGCAAGCCGCGCACCAGAGCGCCACTGCCCGCACCGACATTGCCCTTTGCGAGCACCTGCCCCTCAATCACCGGAATTGCAAAGGAGACCCCCGGAACAGCATCGATACGCTTGATCACCGAATCATAATCATCGAGCGGCCGATCCATCGGTTGCATGATGATATGGCCGTTGATGCCCAGTATGCGGGTTAAAAGTTCACTGCGGAAGCCATTCATCACAGCCATGACGATAATCAGCGTCGCAACGCCCAGCATGATTCCGGTAAACGAGAAACCGGCAATCACCGAAATGAACGTCTCCTTGCGCCGGGCGCGCAAATAACGCCAGGCAATCATTCTTTCATAGGCTGAGAACGGTTTGGAACCGGATGTCGCGGTGACGGCCTGTTCGGTCATAAAGGTCCTGCGAGCTTGTTGATTGCAGCTTCAATACTGAGCGATTCACGTGCGCCGGTTGCACGATCCTTGAGCTCTACCTCACCGGCAGCGACCCCGCGTGGCCCGACAATCACCTGCGTCGGCAGACCGATGAGGTCCATCGTTGCAAACTTTGCGCCGGGGCGGTCGTCCGTATCATCGAGCAGCGGCTCAAGCCCTGCATTCGTCAGCGCTTGGTAAAGCTTGAATGAGACTGCATCACAGCTCTCGTCGCCGGGCTTCATGTTGACAATGCCTGCGCCAAAGGGCGCAACCGCCTTTGGCCAGATGATACCATTCTCATCATGCGACGCTTCAATGATCGCAGCAATGACGCGTGAAGGCCCGATACCATAGGAACCCATTGATACCAGGTGATCCTTGCCGTCTGGACCGGTTACTTTTGCACCCATTGGTTCAGAGTATTTCGTGCCGAAGTGGAAAATATGACCAACTTCAATGCCGCGCGCAGCGAGCTGGTTGGATGGATCGACCTTCCCCCATGCTGCCTCATCATGCATTTCGTCGGTCGCCGCATAGGGCGTGGTCCAACGCGAAACAATATCAGCAATCTGGGTGTTGTCATCGAAATCCGTATCCGGTCCGGGGACCGGCAGGTCGAGATAGGCGCGATCGCAGAATACCTGGCTTTCACCAGTATCAGCGAGAATGATGAATTCATGGCTGAGTTCGCCGCCAATGGGACCCGTATCAGCGCGCATCGGAATCACTCTAATCCCCAAACGGGAGAATGTGCGAAGATAGGCGACAAACATCCGGTTATAGGCGGCCTTGGCGCCCTCGAAATCGAGATCGAACGAATAAGCGTCCTTCATCAGGAATTCGCGCGAGCGCATGACGCCGAAGCGCGGGCGGCGTTCATCGCGGAACTTCCACTGTATGTGATAGAGATTGAGCGGCAGATCCTTGTAGGACTTCACGTAAGCCCGGAAAATCTCAGTGATCATTTCCTCATTTGTGGGACCGTACAACATTTCACGATCGCCGCGATCCTTGATGCGCAACATCTCGTCGCCATAGGCATCATAGCGGCCACTTTCACGCCACAGATCAGCGGATTGGATGGTCGGCATGAGCAATTCGATCGCGCCGGAACGATTCTGCTCCTCGCGAATGATGTTGCTGACCTTGTTGAGGATGCGCAGGCCGGCCGGCAGCCATGCATAGATACCAGCCGATTCCTGACGGATCAGACCGGCACGCAACATCAGCCGATGCGAGACGATTTCCGCCTCTTTGGGGTTTTCTTTGAGGATAGGCAGAAAATAACGGGAAAGCCGCATTGAAGATCACCAAATTGAACACTGCCTGCGTGCTTGAAGAATCAGGCAAAACCAAGTGCAAAGTAACGCATAACCCCAAAAATCATCTTCGATTTTTGGAAAGGATTGTGCCGCCACTCAAAAATGTTACTGCGTCCCTATCGCGTCCAGAAGGACAGGGGAACACAGTAATGTTTCATACCGGCTTCACAGCTGATTGGAAACCCGCAACTGGAAATGAAAAACCCCGCAAATCGTTGGAGATTCACAACGTTGCCAGATTTGTAAGCAAAAAGTGATGGCAACGAATATTTTTCGTGACATTTCGAAGGCAGTCCGCTATTTTTTTAATCATAAGGAGAAAGTAAGAAAAATTCTGCTTTCCTACGCGGTCAAAGTCTTGGGAGGATGTGACCTGTGGCGCGGTAATACGCAGCCGCCATGAAAATGGATCGGGTCAGACGCGATCTTAAAATGCAAGGTGAAAGCCTTGCATTTTTTTTGTCTTTATTTTTCTATTCAATAGTTTACATGAATTTTCTGAACTGATTTGTACGACCGCGCCAGAAATATTCTTTGCCAATGATCCAGGATCAACATGCTTTTCGACTACAGCACTCATCTTCGCAAAGATCTCCCGAAGGCATTTCAGTGTTCCCTTCCGGCAAAATTTGCTGGCTAACGAATGTAAGCAGAATCGACGGCACGTACCATCCGGTGATGTTTTACACTCGGCTGGGGACCGCAACTTATTTCAGTTGCGGGAAAAACACCGGAATGTCATCGACGCCGTAGCCCAGTTTCTGGTTCACGATATAAAAGATAGCAAAGATAATCGCCGAGATAATTGTTGTTAAGAGAAACACCCGGCCCATGCGATGTTTGTGCGGAGCACTTGCCGGTGTTCCGAGGGTCACATCTTCTTCTTCGCCTTGCGTGCGCAAACCGATCGGCAGCATGGTGAAAAGTGTCAGCCACCAAAGAATGAAATAGACTGCCATAGCGGTTGCGATAGGCATTTATGCTTGCTCCAACTCAATCAGGGTCCCGTTGAAATCCTTCGGGTGAAGAAACAGCACGGGCTTACCATGCGCACCGATCTTTGGCTCACCATCCCCAAGGATGCGGGCGCCCTGCTCTTTTAGACGATCGCGTGCCGCAAGAATATTGGGCACTTCGTAGCAGACATGATGCATGCCACCAGAAGGGTTCTTGGCTAAAAACGCCGCAATCGGTGAATCGGCACCGAGCGGCTCCAGCAGTTCGATCTTGGTATTGCCGAGGTCGATAAAGACCACGGTGACGCCGTGCTCCGGCAGGATCTGCGCTTCGGTCAGCTTCGCGCCAAGCGTGTCGCGGTAGATCTCGGAAGCCGCGGCCAGATCGGGCACGGCAATCGCCACATGGTTCAGTCGACCAAGCATCATTTACCTCAAGGACGGGTCACGAACACAGTAACAATGGGCTTCTTGCCCCAAACCTCATTCGCCGCGGCGCGCACTGCCCGGCGTACCGCCTCGCGCACCATACTCAAATCCTTGCGCTTTTCACGTGGGATGCTCTGAACTGCGCTCACTGCCGCATCGTAAAGCAAATCTTCGAGAAGCTCGCCCTCGTGATCATTCTCGGGAAGCCCGAACGGAACCACTTCCGGGTCCTCGATGATATTGTATCTGTCGTCGAGCAGCATCGAAACCGCAACATGCCCGACATAGGAAAGCTTGCGCCGATCGGCGATACCGACTTCTTCTTCGTCACCAATGAGCTTGCCATCTTTGTACAGGCGTCCAAAAGGAGCCTGGTCGATGATTTCCGCCCTGCCCGGTGCCAGTCGCAGAACATCGCCGTTGCGCACCTGTGGTACTTCCGGAATTCCCGCCATCGCGGCCAACGAGCCCTGACCCACGAGATGCGCTGCCTCACCGTGGACGGGAACAAGAATGCGCGGACGCACCCATTCGTACATGCGTTTTAGTTCATTGCGGCGCGGGTGGCCGGAGACGTGTACCAAAGCGTCACCGTCAGAAATGACATGAATACCCTGTTCGATCAGGAGATTTTTCGTCTCGATGATTGGCTTTTCATTGCCCGGGATAGGACGCGAGGAATAGATCACCGTGTCACCAGCGGACAATGCAACACTGCGCATTTCATCTCGGGCCAGCTTTGCCAGTGCGGCGCGCGGCTCACCCTGGCTGCCTGTCAGAATGATGACGATATTCTCGCGCGGAATGAACCCATAATCGTCTTCGGAAAGGAATTCCGGGACGCCGTCAAGATAGCCAAGTTCACTGGCCACATCGATCATGCGCTTCATCGAGCGGCCAAGCACGAGCACCTGGCGCCCCGCATCGCGAGCCGCCAACGCGATCGAGCGAATCCGCCCGACATTGGACGAGAAGGTGGTAATAGCGACGCGACCCCGAGCCTTCTCGATGATCTCCCGCAGGCTCTCGCCGACTTCCCGCTCGGACGGGGATTCGCCATCGCGCAGGGCGTTGGTGGAATCGCACATCAGGGCCAGCACACCTTCGTCGCCAAGCGCACGGAAACGCGCTGCGTTGATGAGCGGCCCGAGTGATGGTTCAGGATCCATCTTCCAGTCGCCCGTATGAATGACTGTGCCGAGCGGCGTCTTGATTGCCAGCGACATCGGCTCCGGAATCGAGTGCGTAACGGCGAGCGCCTCGAATTCGAACGGACCGACATTGAAGGTTTCACCGGCACGATAGATGGTCACCGGAATGTTTGGGGCTCCCGGTTCCGACTGGCGCTTTGCTTCGAGCAAACCGGCTGTGAAAGGCGATGCGTAAACCGGAACGTTGAGCAGCGGCCAAAGATCGAGCAAGGCGCCATAATGATCCTCGTGGGCATGCGTAATCACAATGCCCTTGAGATTGTTCCGCTCCGCCTGCAGGAAGCGAATATCCGGCAATACGAGGTCGGCACCAGGGAGGTCTGGACCGGCGAAGCTTACACCCATATCAACCACGACCCATTCACGCTTGTGCGCTGGACCATAGCCGTACATGGCCAGGTTCATCCCGATCTCACCAACCCCACCCAACGGAAGGAAAACAAGTTCCGCTTGATCGGAATTTGCCATTTATACTCCTAAAACTGAACTTTATTCAGCGCTTGCCGATGCAACTGCACCAAAATGGACGTCACCGGCGGCAATTTTCACCCGCTCTCCATCATTGTCGCGAATAACGAAGCGGCAGTCCTCGTCAATCGTTTCGAATATACCACGCAGGATGTTCCCGTCGACCCGCACCGCGACTTCGCTGCCAAGCCCAGCAGCGCGCGCGAGCCAGCGTTTGCGTATTGCCGCAAGTCCACGTCCTTCGCTCCAGATGCGGCTATTCTCTTCCCAGGCATCGGAGAGCGCCAAAAACAATGTTTCGGCATCGCAATCAGCGCCGAGGCGCATCAGCGATGTTGCGGGATAAGGAACATCGTCGGGATAGGCGACAACGTTGACGCCAATTCCAATGACGATTGCAAAGCGATTGTCCGGCAACTGCGTCGATTCGAGCAAAATGCCAGCGAGCTTTGCGCCACCCGCCAACAGATCATTCGGCCATTTGAGTTCGACACGCAGTGCCGATTTTCCGGATCCAGCACTTCCTGCTCCGTCAAGGCCAACTGCAAATTTTGCCGCTGGACCGACAGCATCCAATGCGTCGGCCAGCGAAAGCCCAGCAACGAAACCGAGAGTAGCCGCTGTCTTCAGCTCGAAGTTCCCGGTAAGGAGTAACGAAGCAGCAAGATTGCCGTGAGATGTGGCCCAGGCACGACCACGGCGGCCGCGACCGCTTTCCTGTTTCTTGGAAACGATCCACAATTTTCCCGGGTCACCCGCCTGCGCTCGCTCCAACGCTTCTGCGTTGGTTGAGCCGATGGACTCAAAGGCTTCCAGCCGGAACCCATTTTGCTGTGCCAAAGGCGAGAGTGAGAATCCCATTGCTCAGGGTTCCCGGCCTTAGAAGAAGGTCTTGGCAGCGGCTTCCGCATATGTGCTGACGGGTCCGCCGATCAGAACATAGAAGAGCACCAATAGGCCGGACACACCAAGAACGAGGCGCAATTCACCCGATACTGGAACAAAAGCACCTACCGGTTCATCGAACCACATGATCTTGATAATGCGAAGATAGTAGAATGCACCAACTACCGAAGCCACAATACCAATGATGGCCAAAGCGTAAAGGTTGGCCTGCATGGCAGCGAGGAAAGTATACCACTTGCCCCAGAAACCGGCGAGCGGTGGGATACCGGCGAGGGAGAACATAAGGATCGTCAGAATTGTCGCCATGACCGGGTTGGTGCGCGACAGGCCGGCGAGGTCGCCAATCTGCTCGACATTCCCGTCCTTGCGACGCATCGCGAGAATGAACGCAAAAATGCCAAGCGTAGTAACCAGATAGATCAGCATATAGATCGCAACGCCGCGCACGCCAACCACCGTGCCAGCTGCGAGACCAACGAGTGCGTAGCCCATATGGCTGATCGAAGAATAGGCCATCAGGCGCTTGATGTTGCGCTGGCCAATCGCAGCGAATGCCCCCAGAACCATCGAGGCGATCGCGATGAAAACAATGATCTGCTGCCAGTCGCGAGTGATCGGCTGGAACGTCTCGACCGCCACCCGCGTCAGCAGCGCCATGGCTGCCATTTTCGGCGCGCTGGCAAAAAAGGCGGTGACCGGTGTAGGGGCCCCTTCGTAAACGTCCGGTGTCCACATGTGAAAGGGCACCGCCGAAATCTTGAACGCAAGCCCGGCAAAGATGAAGACGAGCCCGAAGACGACACCAAGCTGGCGTTCCTCGCTTCCAAGCGCCTGCGCGATTGCCTCGAAACCGGTGTGACCGGTAAATCCATAAATCAGTGAAATGCCGTAAAGCAGCATGCCCGACGACAAGGCGCCAAGTACGAAGTATTTCAAGCCAGCTTCCGTCGAACGGATATTATCACGGTTGATGGCAGCGACGACGTAGAGTGCAAGTGATTGCAGCTCCAGACCCAGGTAGAGGGACAGCGTGTCGTTTGCCGAGATCATCAGCAACATACCTAAGGTCGACAGCAGGATCAGAATAGGAAATTCGAATTTGTCGAATTTCTCCGCCTTGGCGAAACCCGCCGACATGACAAGCGTCACCACTGATCCGACCAGGGTCAGCACCTTCATGAAACGCGAGAATGGATCGCTGACAAAAGCGCGCCCGAAGACGTGACCATCCTGCGGAAAGAGAACGACCAGGGCCAGCGCCGCGAGCAGGAGGGCAACTGCAAGCCCGCTAACCAGCGCATTTGCTCTTTCACCGGAAAACGCCCCGATCATCAGCAGAGCCAGTGCGCCTACTGTAATCAGCAGTTCAGGAGCCATAAGCGTCAAGTTGGGAATCATGTCGGTTTGGCCTCTTCCTGCTATCTCAGTGCCAGGGTGGCAGCTGAAGACAGCGCGTTATTATATTGATTGATCAGGGCGTGGACAGAGCTTGCCGTCGCATCGAAGACAGGCATCGGATAAACACCGTAAAAGATGGTGAGAACCACCAACGGATAAATCACAGCCTTCTCGCGCGGCGACATATCAAGAAGCGATTTCAGGTTTTCTTTGTCAAGCGTACCGAATATGACCCGGCGATAAAGCCAGAGCGCGTAGGCAGCGGAGAAAATGACGCCGCTGGCGGCGAACAGCGCGACCCAGGTATTGACACGGAAGACACCTACAAGGGTGAGGAATTCACCAATAAAGCCGGAGGTACCTGGCAGGCCAACATTGGCCATGGTGAAGATCATGAACACCACGGCATATTTCGGCATGTTGTTGACGAGACCGCCATAGGCCGCAATCTCACGTGTATGGGTGCGGTCGTAGACGATACCGACGCACAGGAACAGCGCACTCGATACAAGCCCATGCGAGAGCATCTGGAAAATTGCCCCTTGGATGCCCTGTTCGTTGGCCGCGAAGATGCCCATCGTGACATAGCCCATGTGGGCCACGGACGAATAAGCGATCAGCTTCTTGATGTCCTGCTGCATCAGCGCAACGAGCGACGTGTAGATGATGGCGACGATCGACAGCGTGTAGATCAGCGGAGCAAAATCCGCCGAAGCGATGGGGAACATCGGGATTGAGAACCGGATGAAACCATAGCCGCCGAGCTTCAACAGAATGCCGGCCAGAATTGCCGAGGCAGCCGTCGGCGCTTCAACGTGCGCATCCGGCAGCCAGGTATGTACCGGCCACATCGGCATCTTGACTGCAAATGAGGCAAAGAAAGCCAACCAGAGCCAGGTCTGCAGCGACGTCGGAAATTTATAGGCAAGCAACGTCGGAATGTCTGTCGTACCAGCCTGCCAATACATGGCCATGATGGCCAACAGCATCAACACCGATCCAAGCAGCGTGTAGAGGAAGAACTTGAAACTTGCATAGACACGGCGCTTGCCACCCCAGACGCCAATAATGATGAACATCGGGACCAGGACAGCTTCGAAGAACACGTAGAAAAGGACGATGTCGAGCGCACAGAACACGCCGATCATCAACGTTTCCAGAACCAGAAAGGCGATCATGTATTCCTTGACGCGGTTCTGAATCGCTTCCCAGCTCGCCAGGATGCACAGTGGCATAAGGAAGGTGGTGAGGATGACGAACAGCATCGAAATGCCATCGACGCCCATGTGGTAGGAAATACCTGAATCAAGCCAAGGTGCCTTTTCGACAAACTGGAATCCAGCTTGGCCATTGTCGAAATAGTACCAAATCGGCAGCGAAAGCAAAAAAGTGACGATCGTCGTCCATAGCGTCACATTGCGGATGTTACGCCGTGCAGATTCACCATCATCCCGGATCATCAGGACGAGGAAGGCACCGACCAATGGCAGGAAGGTAACTGTCGAGAGAATTGGCCAGTCGGTCATCAGAAGTTGCTCCCGAGCATCATCCACGTGACGAGCGCGGCGACCCCAATGAGCATCGCGAACGCATAGTGATAAAGGTAACCGGTTTGCAGGCGCACCACCCGGTTGGTGACGTCAACGACACGCGCCGAGATTCCGTCCGGACCATGGCCGTCGATCAGCCAGCCATCGCCCCGCTTCCACAGGAACCGGCCGAGAGCCTTGGCCGGACGCACGAACAGGAAGTCGTAGAGCTCGTCGAAATACCACTTGTTGAGCAGAAACTGGTAGAGGCCAGGATGCTGCGCAGCAAGGCGCTTCGGCGTCTCGGGTGATCGAATGTAGAAATACCAGGAAACGATGAACCCTGCAGCCATTGCGAGGAATGGTGACATCGCCACAAGGAACGGCACATGATGATGCTCTTCGAGGATCTCATTCTCCGGACCCGTAAAGATCGCACCCTTCCAGAACTCGGCATATTCATGTCCGAAGAAATATTCATGGAAGCCGACACCGGCAAACAACGCGCCGAATGCCAGAATAAACAACGGAACCAGCATGACATAGGGCGATTCATGCACGTGGTGCATAACATCATGGCTCGCACGCGCCTTGCCATGGAAGGTCATGAAAATCAGGCGCCATGAATAGAAGCTGGTGAAGATGGCCGCGATAACGAGAAGGATGAAGGCATAGCCCGCAACCGGACTGTGCGAAGCGTAAGCGGACTCGATGATCATGTCCTTGGAGAAGAACCCGGCGGTACCAATCAGTGTTCCCGGAATGCCAAGACCCGTCAGCGCGACGGTACCGACGACCATCAGCCAGTAGGTCTGAGGGATTAATTTGCGCAGACCGCCCATGTGGCGCATGTCCTGTTCATCGGATACGGCGTGAATGACGGAGCCCGCTCCAAGGAACAGCAGGGCCTTGAAGAAGGCGTGTGTAAACAGGTGGAAGATGCCGGCACCATAAGCACCGAGACCAAGCGCAACAAACATGTAGCCGAGCTGCGAACAGGTTGAGTAAGCGATGACGCGCTTTATGTCGTTCTGGACGAGGCCAACCGTTGCAGCAAAGAATGCCGTGGTCGCACCGATAAAGGTGACGAAAATCAAGGCGGTATGCGACAATTCGAAGATTGGCGACAACCGCGCAACCATGAACACGCCGGCGGTCACCATCGTCGCTGCGTGGATCAGCGCCGAAACAGGTGTCGGCCCCTCCATCGCGTCAGGCAGCCAGGTGTGCAGCAGGAACTGTGCCGATTTGCCCATCGCGCCCATAAAGAGCAGCAGGCAGGCAATGGTGATCGCACCCTGCTTGTCGAGCGCATAGCCCAGGAAATTCAGAACGGTCTGACTGCCCTCAGTCGCACCCTCTGCCGGAAGATACTGCGCAGCGGAAGCAAACAGCGTGTCGAACTGGACGGTATCAAACAATACGAACAGCGCGAAAATGCCTAGCAGGAAGCCGAAATCGCCGACACGGTTGACAACGAAAGCCTTGATGGCGGCGGCGTTTGCCGAGGGCTTCTTGAACCAGAAGCCAATCAACAGATAAGAAGCAAGGCCCACGCCTTCCCAGCCGAAGAACATCTGAACGAGATTGTCGCCGGTCACAAGCATCAGCATGGCGAAAGTGAAGAGCGAAAGATAGGCGAAGAAGCGCGGCCGATCGGGATCGTGATGCATGTAGCCGATCGAATAGGTATGGACGAGTGCCGAGACCGTGTTGACGACGACCAGCATTACCGCAGTCAACGTGTCGATGCGGAGCGCCCAGTCGAAGCTCAGCGAACCGGACTCTACCCAGTGCATGACCGGCACCTTGAACGCTTCACCATGGCCCAGCGCCACAGTCCCGAACGCGATCCAGGAGAGGACTGCGCAGACGATCAGCAGTCCGGTCGTGACATACTCGCTCGCTTTCGCCCCGATTGACGACCCAAACAGGCCCGCAATCAGAAAGCCGAGCAGCGGAAGGAAGACAATCGCCAGATACAGCATGCCCCCGTCAACCTTTCATCATGTTGACGTCTTCCACGGCAATCGACCCCCGATTGCGGTAGAACACGACGAGAATAGCAAGACCGATCGCTGCCTCTGCGGCGGCAACGGTCAGGACAAACAACGCGAAGATCTGCCCGACCAAATCACCGAGAGCAGCGGAGAACGCTACAAAGTTCAGGTTGACTGCGAGCAGGATCAATTCAACCGACATCAAAATGACGATCACGTTCTTCCTGTTGAGAAAGATGCCGAAGATCCCAAGGGTAAACAGCAGGGCGGAAACAGTGAGATAATGTGCAATACCGATTTCCATCATGACACCTCTGTCAGGCCCTTGCCTGTTTCAACCTGTTTGACTTCAATAGCTGTCGCAGGCGTGCGAGCAACCTGCTCCGAAACGTTCTGTCGCTTGATGTTCGGCTTGTGGCGGAGTGTTAGAACGATCGCGCCGATCATCGCAACCAGAAGCACGAGACCAGCGATCTGGAAGAAGTAGATGTAGTCCGTATAAAGAATATCACCGAGCGCAGCCGTGTTGGTGCGCGTCGCCACATCAGGGGTTGGCTGGAAAGCCACAGCTCCGAGCTTTGGTGCGAATACCGATCCGCCCAGAACAACGATCAGCTCAGCGGCGAGAATCAGACCGACCAGCGCACCGATCGGCGCATATTGCAGGGCACCACTCTTCAGTTCTGCAAAATCGACGTCCAGCATCATCACGACGAAGAGGAAGAGGACCGCAACCGCGCCGACATAGACGACGAGAAGGATCATCGCCAGGAATTCGGCGCCAGTTAGAAGGAACAATCCCGCTGCATTAAAGAATGCAAGGATCAAGAACAGCACGGAATGCACGGGATTGCGCGCCGCAATCACCATGAACGCACTGGCGACGGTTATGAAGGCGAAGAGGTAAAAAAACGCCGCCGCGATACCTGTCAGCATGGGTTCCCCCGATTTCCAATCCGGCAGGTCGTCCTGCCATTTCTAGAGCGATGCATGGGTATTCCGCGCATTCGCTGCCTCTTAGCGCATGTTCCCGTCCGGTAGAAGAACCGAACGAAGGACACAAGCGCGCACTCAATCCTTATCGGTACGGCGCATCCATGGCGATGTTGCGGGCCAGTTCCCGCTCCCAACGATCGCCGTTGGCGAGAAGCCGTTCCTTGTCATAGTAAAGTTCTTCCCGGGTTTCCGTGGCGAACTCGAAGTTCGGTCCTTCGACGATCGCATCGACCGGGCAAGCTTCCTGGCAAAAGCCGCAATAAATGCACTTCACCATGTCAATGTCGTAACGCACCGTGCGGCGTGTTCCGTCGTTGCGGCGCGGTCCAGCCTCAATGGTGATTGCCTGCGCCGGGCAAATCGCTTCGCAGAGCTTGCAGGCGATGCAACGCTCCTCGCCGTTGGGATAACGGCGCAACGCATGCTCACCACGAAAGCGCGGGCTAAGCGGGCCTTTCTCAAACGGATAGTTCAAAGTCGCCTTCGGCGCAAAGAACTGGCGCATCGACAAGAAAAACGCGCCGACGAATTCCAGAAGCAGGAGCGACTTAGCAGCTTGTGCGAGTTGTGCCATGCTGGTTCTCCTTACGGCGTGAGGCCGGTGATTTTGAGGAAGGCCGCGGTCGCGATGACCATGAAGATCGATATCGGCAGGAATACTTTCCAGCCCAGACGCATCAACTGGTCGTAGCGGTAGCGCGGAACGAATGCCTTCACCATGGCGAACATGAAGAAGCACAGGAAAAGCTTAAGCAGGAACCAGATAACTCCGGGTACCCAGTTCAGGAACCATACATCGACCGGCGGTAGCCAGCCACCGAGAAACAGAATGGTGGTCAAAGCGCACATCAGCGTGATGGCTACATATTCACCAAGGAAGAACAGCAGGAACGCGGTCGACGAATATTCGATCATGTGACCCGCAACCAGTTCCGATTCAGCTTCCACAAGATCGAAGGGGGGACGGTTGGTTTCTGCCAGTGCCGAGATGAAGAAGATGATGAACATCGGGAAAAGGCCGAGCCAATGCCAATCGAGGAACGAATTTGGCAAGCCAATCATCGTGCCAAGGCCGTCGGTCTGGGATGTGACAATGTCGGTCAAGTTCAACGACCCAACGCAGAGCAATACGGTGACAATAACGAAGCCAATGGAGACTTCGTAGGACACCATCTGCGCAGCAGAACGCAATGCACCGAGAAACGGGTACTTGGAGTTCGAGGCCCAGCCGGCCATGATCACGCCGTAGACTTCCAGCGAGGAAATGGCGAGCACATAGAGAATACCAACATTGACGTTAGCAACCGCCCAGCCTTCATTAACCGGGATAACCGCCCATGCCGCCATTGCCAGAACCGAGGAAACCAGAGGAGCAAGGAGGAAAATACCCTTGTTGGCGCCGGAAGGAATGATCGGTTCCTTGACAACGAACTTCAGAAGATCGGCGAAGGACTGGAGCAACCCGAAGGGACCCACGACGTTCGGGCCGCGACGCAACTGCACGGCCGCCCAAATCTTGCGATCTGCCAGAAGCAGGTAAGCTATGATGAGCAACATCACTACTAGCATCAGCACCGATTTTCCGAGGATAATCAGCAGCGGCAGGATGTAGGTTGCGAAAATTTGTTCCATATCAGTCTTTTCCCCGCCTACTCGGCCGCCTGCTTGAAGCCGCCCTTGGCGAGCGCTGAACATTCGGCCATGACGGCCGAGGCGCGCGCGATCGGGTTGGTCAAATAGAAATCCTTGACCGGAGATACAAAGGCCGTTTTTTCAACGGAGCCAGATGCATTGGCCAGCTTCTTGATGTCGGCAGGATCGCCGGCCTCGATCGAGTCGATCACGGCGAGATGCGGATACTCCGCATAGAGGGCCGAGCGCAAGGCCGCCAGAGAGTCGAATGGCAATTTCTTGTTGAGCACATCCGACAGGGCCCGCAGAATCGCCCAATCCTCTTTGGCATTGCCCGGTGCGAAACCGGCACGATTGGTCATTTGCACACGGCCCTCCGTGTTAACGAAGGTGCCGGACTTTTCCGTATAAGTCGCACCCGGCAAGATCACATCGGCGTTGTGCGCACCCTGATCGCCATGCGTGCCGATATAGACAGTAAAGGCCTTGTCTTTTTTCGGCCAATCGAGTTCGTCGGCGCCCAGCAAGAACAAAACCTCAAGCTTGCCCTTCATTTCGGCAACCGTCTTGCCGCCGGCACCCGGCACAAAGCCGATATCCAGAGCACCGACGCGGCTGGCGGCCGTATGAACGACGCCAAAACCATTCCACTCGCCGCCGAGAGCTTCGGTATCGGCAGCGATCTTCGCCGCAAGACCAAGTACCGCGGAACTGTCGACACGGGACAAAGCACCCTGCCCGATAACGATCATCGGGTTCTTGGCTTTCTTCAATACGGACAGGAATTTCACTGAGCCACTGGCAAGCTCTGCCAAGGTCTCGGCTCCGCTTCCAAGGTATTCATACTTGTAACGCAGATCGGCCTGTTCGCCGATCACTGCGATTGGCGTCCCGGCGGCGCGCCAGCGCTTACGGATACGGGCATTGAGCAGAGACGCTTCAAAACGCGGATTCGAGCCAACGATCAGGATTGCATCCGCCTGCTCAATGCCGTCAATAGTCGGATTGAAGATATAGGATGCGCGGCCATTGGCAGTATTGAGGACAGATCCGTCCTGACGCGCATCGATATTGGTCGAGCCAAGCGACGTCATCAATGCCTTCAGCGCATACATTTCCTCGACGGTGGCCAGGTCGCCGGCGATCGCGCCGATCTTGTCACCCTTGGTCTTGGCGACAGCGTCTTTGATGGCGTCAAAGGCCTCCGGCCAGGTTGCGGCGACAAGGCGGCCATCCTTGCGAATATAGGGGCGATCAAGTCGCTGCGTACGCAGACCATCCCAGATGAAACGTGTCTTGTCGGAAATCCATTCCTCGTTCACCTGTTCGTTGACGCGCGGCAGAATCCGCATCACTTCACGGCCTCGCGTGTCGACGCGGATGGCGGATCCGACGGCGTCCATCACGTCGATGGATTCCGTCTTGTTCAGCTCCCAGGGACGAGCCTGAAATGCATAAGGCTTTGAGGTCAGCGCGCCAACCGGGCAAAGGTCGATCACGTTGCCCTGCAACTCCGACGTCATCGCATGTTCCAGGTAGGTGGTGATCTCTGCATCTTCGCCGCGGCCAATCAGGCCAAGCTCGGAAATGCCGGCGACCTCCGTTGTGAATCGGACGCAGCGTGTGCAATGAATACAGCGCGTCATGATGGTCTTGACCAGCGGTCCTATATATTTGTCTTCGACGGCGCGCTTGTTTTCCTTGTAGCGCGACGAATCCACACCGAACGCCATCGCCTGATCCTGCAGATCGCACTCGCCGCCCTGATCGCAAATCGGACAATCCAGTGGATGGTTGATTAGCAGGAATTCCATTACACCTTCGCGCGCCTTCTTGACCATCGGCGTGTTGGTGAAAATCTCTGGTGTTTCGCCATTCGGACCAGGGCGCAAATCGCGAACACCCATGGCGCAGGATGCTGCCGGCTTGGGTGGTCCACCCTTCACCTCGATGAGGCACATCCGGCAATTGCCGGCGATCGACAAACGCTCATGGAAACAGAACCGCGGCACTTCGGCACCCGCCGTTTCTGCAGCTTGCAGAAGCGTGTAGTGATCCGGTACCTCGATTTCCTTACCGTCGACTTTGATCTTTGCCATCGTCTGTCCAACCTCGCGGAACATTCCGCATTTCATCTGGCATTTCCGCTCTGTTGCCGAAACACCTTCAATCATCCGCGTCATTAAACCGACGCGTCACCTAATTTTTACTTGCCCCCAGCAAGCGCCCTTGCCTGTCCGACCCAGTCGTCACGCAAGATGCGTCCGCCGAACTTCAGCCGATCGTCGACCTTGGCGATATCGTCGGCAGTCCAGGCCGCAATCTGCGCAAAGGTGTGAACGCCCATGTTGTTCAGCACGCTTACGAGCTTGGGACCGACACCGGAAATACGCTTCAGATCGTCAGACTTTTTCGCGGTTTCGGCTGTTTCCGGACGAACGTTTGGCACGATTGGCGCCTTCACCTGCGTTGCCTGGGCATCAACAGTCTTTGGTGAAATGGGCGCAGCCTTCTTTCGAATAATTGTCTTCAATGCATCCACGTCGCCCGTGATCTGCGGAACGGCAGCGTTTTCCCCATTTCCCACGGGATTCAACTTGGTATGCGCGTCAAGAGCGCCAGCTATCGCACCAGCCCAGAGCCCCCACAGCTGGCTGGCGATGCCAAGGCCCAACACGGAAACAGCTGCTGCCGCACCGAACTGGGGCGTAAGCAGATTGGCAGCCGGAATGACCTGTTTCGGCATCAAAGCCGCCCAATCCGCGCCCAATTGTTTGTTTCCGTTGTCAGTCATGACCTCTTCAACCTATTCGGCAGCTTCAAGCACAGGACTTGATGCAGCGTTACGCGAGAACTCATCGATCCGGCGTTCGATCTCCGGGCGGAAGTTCCTGATGAGCCCCTGAACTGGCCAAGCGGCAGCATCCCCAAGTGCGCAAATCGTGTGGCCCTCGATTTGCTTCGTAACGTCAAGCAGCATATCGATTTCGCGCTTCTGGGCGTTGCCCGTCACCATGCGCTCCATGACGCGCCACATCCAGCCTGTCCCTTCACGGCAAGGCGTACACTGGCCGCAGCTCTCATGCTTGAAGAAATAGGAAAGGCGCGCAATTGCGCGGACAATATCAGTCGACTTATCCATGACGATAACGGCTGCCGTTCCGAAGGACGACTTGACGCCGCGCAGCCCGTCAAAATCCATCGGACAATCCATTATGTCCGCCGCAGTCACGACCGGACAGGAAGCGCCGCCCGGAATAACCGCCAGCAGATTGTCCCAACCGCCGCGAATGCCCCCGGCGTGCCTCTCGATCAATTCACGGAACGGAATACCCATGGCATCTTCGACCGTGCATGGACGATTAACGTGGCCGGAAATCATGAAGAGCTTGGTGCCGACATTATTTGGGCGGCCAATACTCGAGAACCATGCCGCGCCACGACGAAGAATGGTAGGAGCCACTGCAACAGACTCGACATTGTTCACAGTCGTCGGGCAACCGTAGAGGCCCATATTCGCGGGGAATGGCGGCTTCAGGCGTGGCTGGCCTTTCTTGCCCTCGAGGCTTTCGAGCAGCGCTGTTTCCTCACCGCAAATGTATGCTCCGGCGCCGTGATGGACAAAGATGTCGTAGTCCCAACCGTTCTTGTTGTTCTTGCCGAGAAGACCGGCATCGTAGCACTCGTCGATCGCCGCCTGCAGTGCTTCGCGCTCACGAATATACTCGCCGCGCACATAGATGTAGCAAGTGTTGGCGCCCATGGCGAAACCGGCAATCAGGCAGCCTTCGATCAGCGTGTGCGGATCGTGGCGCATGATATCGCGGTCCTTGCAGGTGCCCGGCTCCGATTCGTCGGCGTTGATGACGAGATAATGCGGACGGCCGTCGCTTTCCTTGGGCATGAAGGACCATTTGAGGCCTGTCGGGAAGCCGGCGCCGCCGCGCCCGCGCAGGCCCGACGCCTTCATCTCGTTGATGATCCAATCGCGACCCTTTTCAAGGATCTGCTTGGTGCCATCCCATTGGCCACGGCTCATCGCGCCCTTCAAGGACTTGTCCTTGAGGCCGTAAATATTGGTGAAGATGCGGTCTTTGTCAGCGAGCATTTCGCACCGGTCCTACTCTCTTCGTCCATTCTTCAGCGGATGCAGATCGTGCATCCGCTAATTCATTCTATCTCGGCTTCTTGCCGAAAACCCTGATGTATTCCGCTTCGCCGCCCTTGGCCAAGGCCTTAGCTTGCTTGACCCAGTCGTCACGTTCGATGCGGCCCTTGAAGTTCAGATAACTGTCGACCCACTCGCGTTCGACCTTTTTCCAGGCTGCGACTTGCGCGTAGGTATAAATGCCGAGTTCGTGCAGAATGACCTCAATCTTCGGACCGACGCCGGAAATCAGCTTCAGATCATCGGCGACAGCCGGTTTCTCAATTGCAGCTGGACGGTTCTTGTCGTCAAGCGACACAACCTTCGCGGGAGCCTCGATTGCCTGTACTGGCGGCTTTTCCGAGAGGGAGCCGTCGACGATCGGCGGGTTCTTGATGGTCCGCGCAACGGCTGGCGCTTTGGCAGCAGGATTCGAAGCCGCACCTTCGGAAGCCTTGGTTGCCTTCACGTTGGACGGCGATTTGATCGCGGGACTGGTCGCAGCGTCATGCGTCACCGGTCTGGCGGCGTTCGACGGCGGGATGTTTGCAGCTTCAGAACCGCCACTCTTGGCGGCACGCTTCGGCTTGGCCGAACCATTGCCCTCATTGAGTGAAGTCAATTCGCCTTGCGGCGCCGAGAAATGGCGATCTACCTGCGGTCCGACAGGAACAGAAGCACCGTTTCCGGCCTCGAATGCATCGATGATTTCTTCGAGGCGCTCCGGCGTCAGATCCTCATAGGTGTCCTTGAACACCATGACCATAGGAGCATTAACGCAGGCGCCGAGGCATTCGACCTCTTCCCATGAGAGCGTACCAGCCTCGTTGGTGTGGAAGGGGTCGTGATGGATCTTGTGCTGGCAGACCCTCTTCAGATCTTCCGCACCGCGAAGCATGCATGGGGTGGTGCCGCAGATCTGGATATGTGCCCGAGTTCCAACCGGCTTAAGCTGAAACTGTGTGTAGAAAGTCGCAACCTCGAGAACCCGGATCATGGGCATGTCGAGCATGGTTGCTACGTGTTCGATCGCAGCCTTTGTGACCCAGCCATCCTGCTCCTGCGCGCGCATCAACAACGGGATGACCGCAGACTGTTCGCGGCCCTTTGGATACTTCTTTATAGCCTGCTTCGCCCAAACGCTGTTTTCGCGATTGAATGCAAACGCCGCTGGCTGGACGCTATCTTCTGCGAGACGACGGACGGACATTAGCGATCAACCTCACCAAAAACGATATCGAGCGAGCCGAGGACGGCGGAGACGTCGGCTAGCATGTGACCACGGCACATGTAATCCATGGCCTGAAGATGGGCAAAGCCTGGCGCGCGCAGTTTCACGCGGTAAGGCTTGTTCGATCCATCGGAAACGAGGAACACGCCGAATTCGCCCTTCGGCGCTTCAACGGCCGCGTACACTTCACCGGCCGGCACATGATAGCCTTCGGTGTAGAGCTTGAAGTGATGGATCAACGCTTCCATCGACCGCTTCATCTCGCCGCGCTTCGGCGGAACGATCTTGGCAGAGGTGTTGGAGACAGGCCCTACCCGCTCTTTGCCAAGCAGCTGATCGACGCACTGGCGCATGATGCGAACGGACTGGCGCATTTCTTCCATCCGGATCAGGTAACGATCATAACAATCGCCATTCTTGCCGATCGGAATGTCGAATTCCATTTCCGAATAGCATTCGTAGGGTTGCGACTTGCGCAAATCCCATGCGGCACCCGAACCGCGCACCATGACGCCGGAGAAACCCCAAGCCCAGGCATCGTCGAGCTTGACGACGCCGATATCGACATTGCGCTGTTTAAAAATGCGGTTCGGCGTGATCAAATCGTCAAGGTTCTTGACCGTTTGCAAGAATGGATCGCACCATTTCCCGATGTCTTCGATCAGTTGATCTGGAAGATCCTGATGTACTCCGCCCGGACGAAAATAGGCAGCGTGCATGCGGGCGCCGCAAGCGCGCTCATAGAACACCATCAGCTTTTCGCGCTCTTCGAACCCCCAGAGCGGCGGCGTCAACGCACCGACGTCCATGGCTTGGGTGGTCACGTTGAGCAAATGCGAAAGGATCCGGCCAATCTCAGAGAAAAGAACGCGGATGAGCTGGCCGCGCTTCGGCACTTCGAGGCCGAGCAGGCGCTCGACCGCAAGCGCGTAGGCATGCTCCTGATTCATCGGCGCAACATAGTCGAGACGGTCAAGATAGGGCACAGCCTGCAAATAGGTCTTGGCCTCCATCAACTTTTCGGTGCCGCGGTGCAGGAGACCGATGTGCGGATCCACACGTTCGACGACCTCACCATCAAGCTCCAGCACAAGACGCAAAACACCATGCGCTGCGGGATGTTGCGGGCCGAAGTTAATGTTGAAATTGCGGACGCTGTGTTCAGTCATGGGTCATTTCCCGGCGAGGTGCGTAAATTATCATCAGCGCGCTCAATTTGCCTTGGCTTTCTCATCACCCGGCAGCACATAATCCGTGCCTTCCCAGGGAGACTGGAAATCGAAGTTGCGGAATTCCTGTCTCAACTCAACTGGCTCATAAACGACACGCTTGACCTCATCGTCATAGCGAACCTCAACAAAACCGGTAAGCGGAAAGTCCTTGCGCAGCGGATGACCTTCGAAACCGTAATCGGTCAGGATCCGGCGAAGGTCCGGATGACCTGAAAACAATACGCCATACAGATCGTAGGTCTCGCGCTCGTACCAGTCGGCGCCGGGGTAAACTGGCGTCGCGGATGGAACGGGTGTGTCCTCGTCAGTCGCGACCTTGACGCAGATGCGTAAATTCTGACGCGGCGAGAGGAGATGGTAGACCACATCAAAACGTTGAACGCGGGACGGATAATCCACTCCACTGATGTCGATCAGTGAAATGAACTGGCACTGCACGTCGTCTCGCAGGAATGTCAGCGTATCGATAAGATCGGTCGCTTCAACCTCGACCGTCAGTTCACCATAGGCAATCTCGACCGACTTGAATGTCAGGCCAGGCTTCTCGTTGAGATAACTGGAAAGTTCGCTCAATGCTTCTTCAAACATCGCCCTTGTCCTATCGCTCGATCGTGCCGGTGCGGCGAATTTTCTTCTGCAACATCAACACGCCATACAAAAGCGCTTCCGCGGTCGGCGGGCAGCCCGGCACATAAATATCGACAGGCACGACGCGATCGCAGCCACGGACCACTGAATAGGAATAATGGTAGTAGCCACCCCCATTGGCGCAGGAGCCCATGGAGATCACATAGCGCGGCTCCGGCATCTGGTCGTAAACCTTGCGCAGTGCCGGCGCCATCTTGTTGGTCAGTGTGCCCGCCACAATCATGACATCCGATTGGCGCGGTGAGGCGCGCGGCGCAAAGCCAAAGCGTTCGCCATCATAACGCGGCATGGATGTGTGCATCATCTCCACAGCGCAGCATGCGAGACCGAACGTCATCCACATCAATGATCCGGTACGCGCCCAGGTAACCAGTGCATCAGCCGAGGTAACGAGAAATCCCTTGTCAGCGAGCTCATTGTTGATCTCGCCGAAGAAGGCATCGTCCGAACCGATGGGCTTGCCGGTGCTGGGGTCTAGAATGCCCTTGGGCTTTGGTGCAACGAGGGTGGTGTTACCGTCGATCAATCCCATTCCAGCGCTCCCTTTTTCCATTCATAGATGAAGCCGATCGTCAGAACGCCCAGGAAAGCCATCATCGACCAAAATCCGAACCAGCCTATCTTTCCGAAAGAGATTGCCCACGGGAACAGGAAAGCCACTTCGAGGTCGAAGATGATGAACAGGATCGAAACGAGATAGAAGCGAACATCGAACTTCATGCGAGCGTCGTCAAAGGCATTGAAGCCGCACTCATAGGCCGACAATTTCTCCGCGTCCGGCGCACTGTATGCGACCAGAAAAGGCGCAACCAACAGTGCCAGACCGATTACCAGCGCTACCCCTACGAAGATAACGATGGGCAGGTAGGAACTTAATAGCTCGTTCATGATCCGTCTTTTTCCGCCCTGTGAACTTAGGCTGACAAGAATGCCATGTTATGCACATGACTGCCACCAATACGCGACAGATCGCACCATCTTGGAAGTTGGCACGATGGGGCGAGCGTTAGCGCGTTAGCGCCATGCGCGCAAGTGCAACAATCGCCGCAAAAACACTCATAATCCTTCACCATTCCCAATTCCCATTGCGCAAAACCCGCTAAAATCTGCATTTTTTCCCTGTTTTGGCGATAAAACGGCCCCGAATTCCTTTTTAGAACGATATTAATGTGCGTCACGCTTCTGATGGGCTGCGGATAGCCATTTCTGGCTGCGACATTCGGTCCTATAAACGATTTAGACGGGAGAAGATCCGCGTCCGCACTGCGGCGACGTGAATGGAGTGATTGCCCGGTTATGCACCGTCCGACTCGCGAAAGGCAGCGACGTTCAAAACCCCCGCAAGTGGTTCGAGGCTAAGGCGCTGACCCCTCTTCAGCGCGCAGGAGCAACGCAGCGTGTCGCCTGGGGTTTCTCTATGCACCCGCCTCATCGGCGAATTGTTCGAGAATCCGGACAGCTTCTTCCGCCCGATCGGCAGGGACAAAGAGATGATCATGGTAGAACGCGGACACGGGATTAACGCCCATCCCGGCAGCCGCAAGACGATTGGTTATGACAGCCATGAAGCCGACGGCATCAAGCGAAGAGTGGATGTCTAACGTTATCATCCGGCAGCGAAACAGCCCATCCATCCCAGCAAGCTTCGCAGCATTCTCCTCCAGGATGAGTGTTCGCCCCTCTGCCTCCCGGAAAGTCATAACCGGTTCAAGACCACTGGGGAGTGCAACGGCGTGTGGCAGCGATGCAAAGACATAGATGCCATTTTGCAGCCGTGGTCGCATGGAGGCCAGAAGCTTTGTCAGGTTGGTCTCGCCGGACATCTGGGCTTCCTTACACAATATCTCACCGTGCAGCGTTGCCAACTCCGGCAGACACACTGCAGACATTCGGTTGCTTCGACGTTGGCAAGCCGACAGCGACACGCCGTGAAGGAGCGCCCGTTGGCGGGCGCTCCGTAATCAAAAATTATTTCTGAATGCAGGTATCAACAGTGTCCTTGGTGCATTCGTCAAGGCCGGTGAAAACCGGATCCTCAACGGTCTTGCCCTCGATGAGGTCGATCATGACTGAGGGAGCCTTATAACCCATCTCGAATGGCCGCTGCCCGACCAAAGCAGTCACCAGGCCCTCCTTGGCGATCGCAACCTCATCGCCGATGGTGTCAGCGGCTCCGATCACGAACTCGTTGCTGGCGATCTTTTCGGCCATCGGTTTGAACAGATCGCGGTAAGGCTGGGGCGCACCAAACAGCGGCCAACCACCCATGATCCCGAAGGCGTCCAGTTTCGGATTGGCTGCAAGAATGTCAGTCATTGCCTGAACACCCTTTGCACCGTCGTCATTAGTGAAGACGGGGCAGCCCGCAACTTCGGTCCAGCCGCCCTCACCCTTCAGCTCGGCCAACCCCTTTTGACCGGTCAATGCATCGCGCATGCCCTGCGCGCGGCGCAAGATATTGTCGGCACCAGGATTGCCTTCGATCGTGCAGATCGTGCCCCCCTTAGGCTTGCCCTTCTTGATATACTCACCGATCTTGAAGCCCATCAGATAGTTGTCGGTGCCGAGGTAAGTCTTGCGGAGCGCTGAGTCTTCAGCCGCGAGATCGGCATCCAACGTCATCACCGGAACCGTCGGATTAGCCGTCTTGATGGTCTGAGCGATCAGCTTCGCGTTCGATGGTGAGATGGCGATCGCTGCAGTGTCGGCCTTACCGAGCACATCCTGCACGATCTGCGCCTCTCCAGCCTCATCAGAGGTCGATGCGGGGCCCGTGTAGAAGCACTCGTATTCCGAGCTGGCGTTTTCGGTGTTCCACTTCTCACAACCCTGGTGAATTGCCTCGAAGAACGGATTGTCGAGACCCTTCACGACGATGACAAGCTGTTTTTTGGCCAGAGCAGGTCCGGCGCCTAACGCCAGAGCAGCGGCGGCGACGAGTAGTAATGATTTCCTCATTTGTTCCTCCCTTGAAACAGACGGACACGGCGTGCCCGTCACACAGGATCAACCAGGATACTAAACAGCACGAGGTCGTTCTGCACCCCTCGCATTATCGCGGGCCGGGTCGATCAGCATTTCCAGTTCATAGTCCGGTTTGCCAGCCCAAAAGGGCACGGCCATGCCATTGTCCATCCAGTTCAAGACGGAACCGGTGGCCGAGCGCGCGGATGCGAGGCTTGAAAATCAATACGATCGGGCATTTCCCGACCTTGCCTACCGCGCGGGTGACAAGGATCCTCCTCCTCCCGGACCTAGCTAATATCGGCGAAGTTCGCCCGTCAACGGGTATTTATCATATAAAACGATTTATAGTGGCAAAGGACTTGAATTCACCTGAAACTTGATTGATGCTCGGCTCAAACGCGCCCCCCGCGTTCCGGGAGGAGATCGGAAAGCGGGATCGCGATAACATCCGCATTTGACGCGTGGACGTCGGCGGATGACAGCGAGCATGCAAGTGGAGGCACGTAGACTGTGGCGGTTCTCGAACTCAGCAATATTTCGAAACATTTCGGCGCCATCCAAGCTGTAAGTGATGTTTCACTTTCGATCGAAGCGGGCGAAGTGGTGGGCCTCATGGGCGATAACGGCGCCGGAAAATCGACGCTCGTAAAAATGATCGCCGGGAACTTTCGCCCCAGCCATGGCACAATGCGCATGGATGGCGCCGAACTCAACCTTCACAAGCCTGTGGAGGCGCGCCAACATGGCATCGAGATCGTCTATCAGGACCTGGCGCTGTGTAACAATCTCACCGCAGCAGCCAATGTTTTCCTCGGTCGGGAACTCAGGCGGGGCTTTGGGCCCTTCCGGATTCTAGACTATGCCACCATGTACAGGCGGGCCGGCCAGATTTTCGCTGAACTAAAGTCCGAGACCCGGCCGCGCGACCTTGTCAAACAGATGTCGGGCGGCCAGAGGCAAGCGGTGGCGATCGCCCGCACCAGGCTGTCCGAGGCAAAGATTGTGTTGATGGATGAGCCAACAGCGGCGATTTCCGTACGCCAGATCGCCGAGGTACTGAATTTGATCCGGCACCTTCGCGACCAAGGCATCGCCGTCGTCCTCATCAGCCACCGCATGCCCGACGTCTTTGACGTTGCTGACCGTGTCATCGTGATGCGGCGAGGCAGGAAAGTCGCCGATAAAAGAATTGCAGCAAGCTCGCCCGAAGAAGTTACGGGGCTCATCACCGGAGCCATCGAGCAGGTGGTATAATCGGTGGTGTTCGTGGGAATCTGAAAGAATCGAAGGTCGACAATGGCAATCACACTTGATCAGACGATCAGTCACAAGCAGCAGAGCTGGCTTTCGGAAAAACTGAGTAGCCAGACGTTCTGGGTTCTGGTCGCTGTCATCCTTGCATGCATTTTCCTCTCGTTTGCTACCGACTCCTTCGCGACAACGAAGAACCTCTATAACATAACCCGCAATGTTACATTCGTTGCAATCATAGCACTCGGCATGACCCTCGTAATCATAACGGGAGGCATCGATCTCTCGGTCGGCTCTGTACTTTGTCTTTGCAGCATGATTCTCGGGGTTGTCATGCATGCCGGTTACAGCATCGAAGTCGGCATCGCTGCCTCGATCGGCACAGCCCTCCTCATCGGTGCCTTTCACGGCGTCTTGATCGCCTATGTTGGGATGCCACCATTTGTGGTGACACTGGGCATGTTGTCGATCGCGCGAAGTCTGGCGATGGTCGCTTCCGGCAACACGGTGGTGTTCGAGTTCGGACCCGATCACAACAAGCTTCTATCACTCGGCGGCGGTGCCTGGCTTTTCGGCATCGCGAACCCTGTGCTCTACATGATTGTGCTGGCGCTACTCACCGGATTTGTCCTGCGCTGGACCAAATTCGGCCGCCATGTCTACGCGATTGGCGGCAACGAGCATGCTGCAACGCTTACCGGCGTTCCTGTTCGCCCAATCAAGGTCGCCGTTTACATGATCTCTTCTCTTTCAGCGGGCATTGCCGGCATTATTCAAACCGGATGGCTTGGCGCGATTACAACCAATATCGGCGCAGGCCTGGAACTCCAGGTCATCGCCGCGGCCGTTATTGGCGGGGCCGCACTGGCGGGTGGCGTGGGTACAGCTTTCGGTGCACTCGTCGGCGCGGCACTGATCGAAGTGATCCGCAACAGTCTCGGTTTGCTCGGCATCAATGCCTTCTGGCAAGGCTGCTTTATTGGCGGAGCTATCCTGCTTGCAGTGCTGTTCGATCGGCTGCGTAAGTTCCGCCAAAGCGATTGAGGCTCCGCGTTCCTTCCGCGCACGCATTGCCCGTATCGGAGGGAAGTCAGAAATTTTGGGTTCAAGGAGAATTGCAATGAAGAAGCGGATCGTTTTCACCGGCGGCGCAGGCAAAGCCGGCCGCCACGTCGTCGCCTATCTTGTCGAGCGAGGATACGACGTCCTGAACGTTGATCTCGTTCCGCTCAACTGTGCTGGTGTCAACACGCTCATTGCCGACATCGCTGACAGCGGTGAGATGTTCAATGCCCTGTCGAGTCATTTCGGATTCGACGGCTTCGAAACCGGGAACGGTCCAGCGCCGATCGACGCAGTCGTGCATTTTGCGGCAGTGCCACGCGTTCTCATCAAACCCGATAACGAGACGTTCCGGGTTAATACAATGGGGACCTATAATGTCATTGAGGCTGCAGTTAAGCTCGGAATCAAAAAGATCATCATTGCGTCGAGCGAGACAACCTACGGTGTCTGCTTTGCTGAAGGCGACAAGGATTTTCATCATTTTCCGTTGGAGGAAGACTACGATATCGATCCGATGGACAGCTACGGCCTGTCCAAGCTGGTGAACGAAAAGACCGCCCGCGCCTTTGCCATGCGGACAGGTGCAGATATCTATGCGCTGCGTATCGGCAATGTGATCGAACCCCATGAATATGACCGCTTTTCCGGTTTTCTAGCCGACCCCATGTCGCGCAAACGCAATGCCTGGAGCTATATCGACGCTCGCGATCTCGGCCAGATCGTGGATTTGGCGATCCGCAAGGACGGTTTGGGTTTTCAGGTCTTTAACGCGGTCAACGACACAATCACGGCAACGATGCCCACACAGGAGTTTCTCGCAAAATATTGCCCAGGTGTACCGATCCGGCGAGAGCTTGATGAATACGAAGCGCCCCTATCCAACCGCAAGGCGCGCGAGGTCCTCGGATTTCGAGAGGAGCACGATTGGCGAAAATACGTGTCGCTGAATTGAACTTGGAGATCTAATCGGGTAAGCAACCTCCAGTTTCGGTGGAATCCAAATGTGGCATCCTCCCCGCGCAAAACACATTGGATAATGAACCAACCGTGCTGGAATGAGTTTGACTGCTGTGTTTGATGGCGAGAAAATTGCGTGATTCGGAAACCATCATCCAGCTGCGAGGTTCGGTTTTCCCTCCTCGGGTTGCCCACATAGAGCCTCATTTTTTCAAAAGGGATGTACTGATGAACAGCCACTTTGCACTCATATTGACGATGATTACAGCGATCGCGTGGACAGGAACGCTCGTATATTTGGTCAGACGGTGGAGTCAGGTTCGCAAGTGAGATAGTCACCTCAATCAGGTTCCACCAGATCTCTGCGGCGGCAATGCCCCGGGCAGAGCGAATGATCGCTCCAGATCAGCGCGCGTCCAGATAAATTCTCTCGATTGCGCGGAACTTGTTCTCAATAAAAATCGTTTAGGTACGCTGAATATATCCATTCAGCCGAGGGATAGCCAATCAGTTTTGGGCAAGTAGATGATTGGTGCCTCGATAAGGCCCAGGTCGAAACTTTGCACTTGGTATTCGGCCGCCGGCCAAGCGGCCATGGCACTCACAGCCACTTGAGGTTCCTGGCCGCTCTCAGAGCTTGGTCCGTTCTCAATGGCGGGCCAAGCCTCTTCTCACCAAATTAGCCGCTTCTGACGCAATGCGACTGCGCTTACCTCGAGGTCGGAACAATTCACCCCGGAAGGTTAGCCCATGATGATGTGCATTCAATCGGACATCGATTTGCTAAGTTCATGAGATCAATAAGAGGGTTATTGGTATGAATGACGATGCCATAATTATCGCGATTGCGTTTGTTACGATTCTCGGAGCCTACATTTTCTACGGGATATCAACCGAGCAGCTTGCGGCCGTCCAGGTCGCGTTGAGCTCGCCGCCCCTATAGATGGGCCCCGCCAATGTGCTGCCCACTGTGAATGCGAAAAACCTGACCACCAATCATCCAGGTGTCTTTCATGATTGAACAACCGGGATAAATTGCCCGTCATCGATCGTGCGCAGCGCCTTTCCCGACAGTGCTGCATCTCGCTCGCTTGGTGCATCTCATAACATGAGCGTTCTGCGCCATGGACTCCACAAAGAGTCTGAGCTTCGGCCACAAATGGTGGCTTTACGGCCATAGCATCATGGATGTGGGTGGCAAGGCCACCAGCGCGCCATTGTTGACACGGTTGGATCACTCAGACCGTTCGAGGACCTCTAGAAGTATTATATTCGCGGAATTGGTTGATATCGCTTACTCTATCTGGCGAGAGAGAGTTCTCACGAGTCAGATTCGAACCGCAGCGATACGCCAGATGAGGCCCGGCAAAGTCAAGATGGAATCGGTATGATAGTTTTGCTGCCATTGCGGGGTATTTGAGCAGATGACAAATCGTTATTTTGATCCGATGGAACGCGGTTGGAACGTTGATCTTGGAGTGACGACAAAATTGTTCATGGGAGACGCAAAATCTGAAAATATCGACGCGGTGCCAACCTTACTTCCAGCGGGCATGAGCAAGGCAACGTCAGCAAAGCCCAGTAAAACAGGAGTGAACTATCTTGTCACAGGATCCGAAAGCGAGTCTGCGTAACGCTGCGCTGCATTTCCATCAACATCCAAAACCGGGCAAACTTGAGATCAATCCGAGCAAGCCATTAGCCAATGCGCGCGACCTTGCCCTGGCCTATTCGCCAGGGGTCGCCGCACCATGCGAAGAAATCGCGGCGGATCCGGAAAAGGCTTACGCTTATACGTCCAAGGGCAATCTGGTGGCGGTTATCTCCAACGGCACAGCCGTGCTGGGTCTGGGCAATATCGGGGCGTTGGCCAGCAAGCCAGTTATGGAAGGCAAGGCCGTCCTTTTCAAAAAATTCGCAGGAATCGACAGCATCGATATCGAAGTTAACGAAAGCGACCCCAAGAAATTCGTCGAGATCGTGGCACCGCTTGAACCAAGTTTCGGCGGCATCAATCTCGAGGACATCAAAGCCCCAGATTGCTTCGACATAGAAGAGAACCTGCGGGCGCGGATGAACATTCCTGTGTTCCACGACGACCAGCACGGCACTGCAATTATCGTCGCCGCGGCTGTCTTAAACGCCATGAAGCTTGTTGGAAAAAACATCGCCCAAGTGAAGATCTGCACGTCTGGAGCGGGCGCTGCAGCAATAGCCTGTATGAACATGCTGGTAACAGTGGGAGCGCAGCGCGAGAACATCTATCTGGCAGACCGACAGGGTATCGTTACCAAGAAGCGGGCAAACTCTGTGGACCGCTGGCGCGGAGCATTTGCCCAGGACACGGATGCAACCGAATTGGCAGAAGTCATGGCAGGAGCGGACATCTATGTCGGCCTATCTTCAGCGGGCGCGCTGAAACCAGAAATGATCCGCGAGATGGCGCGCGATCCATTGATCCTGGCACTCTCCAACCCAATTCCGGAAATTATGCCGGAATTGGCCATCGCTGAGCGACCCGATGCAATGATCTGTACGGGGAGGTCCGATTATCCCAATCAAGTCAACAATGTTTTGTGTTTTCCATTTATCTTCCGCGGCGCGCTGGATGCGGGCGCAACCACAATCAACGACGACATGAAGCGGGCTGCGGCCTACGCTATTGCACAATTGGCGCACGAACCGGTCCTGGAGTCCCTTGGAAGTGAGGCGGCGGCCACTTTCGGTAGCGGCTATCTGATTCCGTCACCGTTTGATCAGCGTTTGATTTTGCGCATTGCCCCCGCAGTGGCGCAAGCGGCGATGGACAGCGGGGTGTCGCGCCGCCCTGTCCAGGACATGCGCGCCTATCAAGACAGCCTGAAGCGTTTCGTATTCCGGTCAGGATTGGTGATGAAGCCAATGATCGAACGCGCCCAGGGGCAAGGTAAACGCATTGCGTTTGCCGACGGCGAGGACGAGCGCGTGTTGCGCGCCACCCAAGTCATCTTGGAAGAAGCCATCGGCCGGCCTGTCCTTATCGGCCGCCCTTCCGTCATCGAACAACGGATAGAACGCTTCGGACTTACAATCAAAGCCGAGCGCGATTTTGAGATCATCAATCCGGAAGATGATCCGCGCTATCGCGAATACGTCAGCCTCTTTCACGATCTGGTCGGACGCAAGGGTGTAACACTCGATACGGCTCGCACGATTGTCCGCACCAATACCACGGTGATCGGTGCCCTGGCTGTTCATCGCGGAGAGGCCGATGCATTGATTTGCGGGTTGCAGGGAAGCTTCATCAAACACGCTCGTGACATCCGTTCTATCATCGGGTTGGCCGATGATTCAGCCCAGCTTTCGGCACTGTCCATGTTGATCATGTCCAAGGGGGTTTTCTTCCTTGCTGACACCTATATGAACATCGATCCAAGCGCTGCGGAGATCGTCCAGATCGCCTTACAGGCTCGTGATCATCTCAAGCGCTTCAATATCGATGCCAAGGCGGCATTGCTGAGCTATTCAAATTTCGGCTCGCGTGACGGCGCGTCCTCGGAAAAGATGCGTGCAGTCTATTCGCTTCTGAAACAAGCCGCACCTGATTTGCTGGTTGAAGGAGAAATGCAGGGAGACCTTGCGATTAACAGCGCGCTGCGCGAACGATACTTGGCCAGCACAGCCTTTCAGGGCGAGGCAAACCTGTTGATTTTCCCGTCGCTAGAAGCGTCGAACGTGTCCATGACGTTGCTCGCGGAGTTGAACAATGCGCTCGTGGTTGGCCCCATTTTGATGGGGACGAAACGGCCAGCGCATATTCTGGCGCCTACAGTAACAGCCCGGGGCATTGTGAATATGTCGGCCATCGCAGCTGCTGAAGCCCTGGGGGTCTGAAAGTTTTGTTAACCAGAGCCAGTTTGATCTAATTGAAGTCGTTCTGCGGGCTGGATTTCGTGGACAAGGCCGCGGGCGTTAGCGAGGCGGATGTTTCTCCACGACGTCGAAGCTGGAAGGATCTGCCGGGAATTCGCCCGGCAGCAAACTTGCTCTAGACAAAAGGTCTCGCAAGCTCGAAGCGTCTGGGCAACAAACGTTCCAGATATTCCCGGCAGGACGATGATACTTGATTGCCTTCCGGCAGGAGAAAGTCCGCTGGTAAATGGCGTGTCTTGCCGGCGACACTTCCAAGCGCAACCAGGCGCGGGACTGTGACCCCGTTTTCATGCTGTAGCGCCACCGATCCGCCGCCCCTCGACGCAGCATCCACCGCAAAGACCCCGGCTTCGAATGCTTCACGCACATCGGTCGCATTCGTGGTGCTGATGTTGCCACGGGGCAGATAGCCGAATGTATCAACCCGTGCCCGTATGCCTGGCAAGCCGTCGTTGATCAGGCGCTCGATCGACATCCCCAGATCGCCGCCGGAAAGCCGGACATTGCCATGCGCATCACGCTCGAGCCGATCAGGTGGGACAAGGCCTTCGACGACCGAACGGCCATCCTCTGCAGTGACACCTTCGGACATAGCTACTATGCAGCGCCCGTGCCGGTCCATGGCCTCGCGTATATCCTCGACGAACCGCGTGGGTGAAAAGGCTCGCTCCGGGACATAAACAAGGTGGGGGCCGCTGTCCCCGTCCAACTGCCAAGCGGCAGCGGCTGCTGTCAGGAAGCCCGCATGCCTGCCCATGACAATACCCACATAGATTCCAGGCAGAGCACGAAAATCCAGATCGACACTAACAAAGGCTCCGGCAACGAATTCAGCGGCCGATATAAACCCTGGCGTATGGTCGTTTTCGACGAGGTCATTGTCGATCGTCTTGGGAGCGTGGACAAAGGCAATGTCACCTCCGCTTGCCTCGGCAAGGATCTGCTGCGTCCCGGCGGTGTCATTTCCACCGATATAGATAAACGCTGTAGCTCCGGCTTGGCGCAGGCCTTTCAGGATTGTTTCGCAATAGGCAGCATCTGGCTTGTCGCGAGTGCTTCCCAACGCGGCACTTGGCGTTGCCGCGATAGCTCGAAGCTCCTTCTCGTCCAAAGCTGAAAGGTCGACCAGATCGCCGTCGCGAATGCCGCGTACACCGTATCTTGCTCCGAGCACGCGCGAGCGCGGGTAGCGTTTGCGCGCCTCGAGGGCAGCGCCAACCAAGGTTTGGTTTATGACTGCCGTTGGCCCGCCGCCTTGTGCAATTACAAATGTTTCGGTCATTTGGCTGGCCTCCCCGGTGTGAGCTCGTTGCGCAATGTCAAACGGTAGCTTCGTTTGAATAATACCGCCAGTAGAGTCTTAAATCACTACACTGCGAAAACTTGCTTCGATTCCCATCGATGCTCACGAACCGATTAGTGAACACGCCGTCGGGTCGGCTTGTTTCGCCACCTCCCCAAATTAACAGTTACGTACTTGTCCATTCGCTCCAGTACGAATTCACTGACCGAAAAGCGTAGAATGACGGTACGCACGGGAATTGTTGTTCAGTTCAATGCCCTGCCTGGCGAACGGGGGAGGACAGATTCATGACAACCATGACACGAAGACGCTTCGTAGGCGGTATTGCCCTGCTCCCGGCCCTGCATATTACGCCGGCCCGCGCACAAGCCAGCGCCAGTCCCGAGGAAGCCCGTGCGATTGCCAAGGATGCCTATATCTACGGGTTCCCGATGGTCGACAGCTACCGTATCCAGTACGGCTATTTCGTTGACACCAAGAATCCCGAATACAAGGGACCATGGAACCAGATCGTCAACATCCCCCGTGTGTACACACCGGCCGACACCGCCATTCAAACGCCCAATTCAGACACACCTTACTCATTTGTTGGCATGGATCTGCGCGCCGAACCTTTGGTGCTCACAGTACCTCCGATCGAGAAGGATCGCTATTTCAGTATCCAGCTTATCGATGCCTACACGTTCAACTTTGACTACGTCGGCAGCCGCACAACCGGCAATGATGGCGGCAGCTTCCTCGTCGCCGGGCCTGGCTGGAAAGGTGAGACACCCAAGGGCGTGAAGAAAGTTATCCGCTCGGAGACAGAGCTTGTCCTGGCTGGTTATCGCACCCAGCTTTTCAATCCCGATGATCTCGACAACGTCAAGAAGATCCAGTCCGACTACAAGGCACAGCCATTGTCGGCGTTTCTCGGCCAGCCCGCGCCTCCTGCTGCTCCCACGGTTGATTTCATCAAACCGCTGACACCGGCCGAAGAGGTAACCTCGCCCGAATTCTTCAACATTCTGAATTTTATCCTGCAGTTCTGCCCTACTGACCCGTCCGAGACCGAACTGATGGCGCGTTTCGCTAAAATTGGAGTAGGCGCCGGAAAGACCTTCGATGCCGGCTCACTCTCGACGGAAATGAAAAACGCGGTGAAGCAGGGGATGGCCGACGCTTGGGCAGACCTGGAAAATCTACGGAAGCAAGTCGATGCGGGGAAAGTGACCTCCGGTGAACTCTTCGGGACGCGCGAATACTTGAAGAACAACTACCTCTACCGCATGGCGGCGGCCAAACTCGGCATCTACGGCAATTCGAAGCAGGAAGCGATGTATCCGGTCTATGCTCTCGATGCCGACGGTGAGAAGCCAGACGGCACCAACAGATATACCGTGCACTTCGCACCGGGCCAACTTCCACCGGTCAATGCCTTCTGGTCGCTGACGATGTATGATCTGCCCGCAAGCCTGCTCGTGGCCAATCCGATCAACCGCTACTTGCTCAATTCGCCGATGCTGCCACAATTCATAAAGGACTCCGATGGCGGCCTGACGTTCTATATTCAGAACGAATCGCCCGGCCCGGGCAAAGAACCGAACTGGCTGCCTGCCCCCAAAGGCCGATTTTTCATTGCGATGCGCCTCTATTGGCCGAAACCTGAAGCTCTCGATGGCACGTGGAAGCAACCGCCGATGAACAAGGTGGTATAGCAAAAAAACACGGCGATCTGAATGAAATCTGTCCGAATCCGATCCGGAAGAGCGGCGTGAGCGACGGGCATGAATCTGCGCCTCGCAAACTCTGACATTGTCATCCGGTTGCTTCTGTGGAGCGGCTTATTATCTTTCACCGTTGAGTTCCTTATTTGTTCACGCGCTACAATGCGTTACTCTACGCGCGCGACTCAGCCAGGACAATGAAACCTGATCGGTTCGCGCGAAGGGGAATCATGAACGCTGCTTACTTGGAAAAACTAAACGTTAAGCAGCGACTGGCTGTCGAGTATGGAACTGACCTTCTTCCATCAACAATTGGCGGCCCGCTCCTTGTCATCGCAGGTGCAGGATCCGGCAAAACCAACACGCTCGCGCATCGTGTTGCCCATCTGATCGTCAAAGGGGCCGATCCGCGCCGTATTCTGCTGATGACGTTCTCGCGCCGCGCAGCAGGCGAAATGGCACGGCGAGTTGAGCGGATTTGCGCTCAGGTTCTAGGAGCGGATGCTGCGATCATGACCGACGCGCTAGCGTGGGCAGGTACGTTCCACGGGATCGGCGCACGTTTGCTCCGCGACTACGCCGAGCAGATCGGGCTCAATCCGGAATTCACCATCCACGACCGGGAAGACAGTGCTGACCTGATGAATCTTGTTCGCCACGAGCTCGGTTTTTCAAAGATGGAAAGCCGCTTTCCTACCAAAGGAACCTGCCTTTCCATCTATTCGCGGGCAGTCAATTCGGAATTTCCACTTGATGAACTGCTGCGGACGTCCTTTCCGTGGGTTAGCGCCTGGGAGAAGCAACTGAGAGAGTTGTTTGGCTCCTACGTCGAGGCCAAGCAAAGCCAGAATGTCCTCGATTATGACGACCTGCTTCTTTACTGGGCCCAGACAGTGAACGATCCACTTCTGGCCGGTGACATTGGTGGAAGATGGGATCATGTGCTGGTCGACGAGTATCAGGATACTAACAGGCTGCAGTCCTCGATATTGCTGGCATTGAAGCCGGGCGGAAGGGGTTTAACCGTCGTTGGGGATGACGCTCAATCGATCTATTCCTTCCGCGCGGCGACGGTGCGCAATATCCTTGACTTTCCAGTTGCATTCAGCCCGCCCGCAGACATCATTACCCTTGATCGCAATTATCGGTCGACACAGCCCATACTCGCGGCCGCAAATGGCGTCATTGACTTGGCGCGCGAGCGTTTCACCAAGAATCTTTGGACCGAACGGGAGTCGTCCGAGCGGCCCCGTCTGGTAACAGTCAAAGATGAAACCGATCAGGCCCGATACATTGTCGAGAAAGTGCTGGAAAATCGCGAGTCAGGAACGCTCCTAAAGCAGCAGGCCGTACTGTTCAGAACCTCGCACCACAGCGGCTCCTTGGAAGTGGAACTCACACGTCGCAACATTCCTTTCGTGAAGTTCGGCGGCCTCAAGTTCCTCGACAGTGCTCATGTGAAGGACATCCTCGCCGTATTGCGATTTGCGCAAAACCCGCGTGACCGAGTGGCAGGGTTCCGTCTGATGCAACTCATTCCTGGCGTTGGCCCGTCTTCAGCGCAGCGTGTCCTTGATGCTATGGCCGAACAGCCCGATCCGCTGGAGGCACTTGCCGACATCTCTTCGCCTCCCCGCGCTGGAAACGATTGGACCGCATTGGTTGACGTCCTCAAGGCGTTGAACGGCCGTAACGCCATCTGGCCGGCCCAAATCGAACTGGTTCGAATCTGGTACGAACCGCATCTCGACCGCATTCATGAGGATGCCGAGGTTCGGAAAGCTGACCTGCTTCAACTCGAACAGATCGCGGCCGGCTATCCGTCGCGCGAGCGGTTTCTGACAGAATTGACCCTCGACCCGCCTGATGCAACCAGCGATCAGTCCGGTGTACCGCTGCTTGACGAGGATTACCTGATCCTGTCGACGATCCATTCCGCGAAGGGTCAGGAATGGAAATCGGTGTTTGTCCTCAATGCGGTGGATGGGTGCATTCCCTCCGATCTCGGTGCCGGTACGAGCGTGGAAATCGAGGAAGAGCGCCGGTTGTTGTACGTTGCGATGACACGCGCCAGAGATAGCCTGCACCTTGTCCTCCCGCAGCGGTTTTTTACTCATGGGCAAAGTGTCCAAGGGGATCGCCACGTCTACGCATCGCGAACGCGATTCATCCCTGCTACGTTGTTGCAATATTTTGAAAGTAGACCTTGGCCAGTTCTAAACGGAGATCGCTCTGAACGCCTGGATGGGCGAGACGCGCGCATCGACGTTGGAGCAAAAATGCGGGCGATGTGGCGCTAAGTGCTGCAGTATCAGGTTCGACCATCGGCTTTGAATGGTATTGCTGTCGCAGGCGCCCCTTCACATACCTCATTATACAGAATGGTTACCTGGGTCTCCGCGCTTACTCGAACGTTACCTTTTGAGGATCGAACGCACCGTAGCCTTGGATTGCCGCGACGCCGGGATTTGGATCTTCATAAGCCCACATTGCATCCTCCGATGCTTCGCCCTGCCCTCTGACACGCCAATAGGATGCAGTGCCCTTCCAGGGACATTGGGTCCTGGTATCAGTCTTCTCAAAGTGGACGAGATAGATGTCATCAAACGGGATATAGAGCACTGGGCTATGGTTTGGCTCAAGCAACTCCAAAGCATGGTCGGTGGACGCAATGACGACGTCGTGAAAACGAACCGTCACAGGATGCACATATGGTCTGATGGTAATGCCGCTGTCCATCTTGCTTTCCTCTTGCCATGAATGATCGTTGGTCACTTCCGCGTAAGCCGCAAGGAAGCAAATTGTTCCATCCGTCAATTGCGTAAGAACGGAATGACCGGATCGGCATGTTTCCTTGGCCGTTAGAGTTGTGGCGAGCCAAGTGAGGCAGGTAGTTCCAAAGACAAGTAATCCAGACGCGAGACAAAGAACTAGTCCTTGCGAGCAACTTTCATGCCATGACAGCGTTCTATAATATTGGCGTTTTAGGAAGGAGGATTTGCCATGGGAGGAACTTCACAGCACTATGTCCGGCGAATGCCAACTGCACCGGACCACATCGTCGATGCGATCCATAAACATGTCCCGAAGACCAAGCACGGACCGGAGACCTTGTCCGAAGTGTTGAAACGATCGAAAGGCGCATATTCGATCGGCAGGAACAAACCTACTAAAGGAAAAGGGATAAAGGTGTAGGCGAGGATCGGGATGCACGTTGATGCAGATGTTTCGGCCTTGGCCGTGATACTGGCAGATAGACCTTGCTCTTACGCAAAATGTGGCGCTCAATACGCTGATCCACTGTCGCAGTTGCCGGACCTTTCTCAGGATTAGGGCCGAACGCGCATTGGAATTTTTCGCCCCCGGGGGAGAGCGGCATTTTCTAGATTTGGCGGCCAGATCATTGGAAGGGCCTGATAGAAAGATGTCTGAGACCTCGTCTCAACCACCCTGAAGCACCGGCCGTCCGGCGTACCCGTATGGCGCAGGGTCCGTTAGCGAGTGTTGTACTTGTGACGGGAGCTTCGGGTTTCATCGGTGCGGAACTGGTCACGTACCTGAAGGCCAGCGGATATCAAGTGATTGTCGCCACCCGACGTCCGGAAAGATTTGCCCGCAAGGGTATGAAATCGGTTCGTCTTCCTTCGCCGGATGAGGCCCTGGACGCCTTTCGGCCAATTATCGAACAGGTCAACCATGTTGTGCACCTGGCAGCCATCCACAATCCGCAGTTTGCCGTTTCCGCTGACACCTATCATTCCGTAAATTGTGTATTGGCAGCCAAACTGGCGAGGGCATCCTATAAAACATTGTCGGGCAAATTTGTTTTCGTCTCGACGATCCGTGCGCAGTGCGGGAATACTCACGAGGGTATTGCGCTGGAAAGCGATGCGCCGCAACCGACCGATGACTATGGACGCGCCAAGCTCGCAGCCGAACATGAAGTTGCTGGAGCACTGTCCCGCGGGAATTACACCATTTTGCGGCCGGTTCTTGTCTATGGCGCCGGTATGAAGAATAACATGACCACGCTCCTGAAACTCGCAGCCTTGCCGCTTCCGTTGCCGCTGAACTCACTGGCAGGCAAACGATCGCTGCTTGATCGCGGCGCCCTTTGCCGGGCGATTATTCATTGCCTGGACGACGCCGAGACCGATGGCGGTACATTCATCGTCTCGGATAAGACTCCACTATCCGTGCCAGAGATAGTCGCCGCAGCGCGGCGCGGTCTGGGCCGCAATCCCAATTTGTTTTCCTGCCCGCGCTGGATATTGAATGTTGCGGCACAAATGGCGGGTCAGAGGGACCGCCTGAAAAGATTGAATAGCGATCTTGTTGCAAGTTCGGAGAAATTGCAGATAGCGGGCTGGGAAGCCGTGGACAACCCCGCACGACGAATTGAAGAACTGTGCGGAGCGAACCGTGATGTGACTGAGCCGAAGCCTTGGCTCTATTCGCGGCATTTTTGTTCGTTAATTGCACTATCCCTAGCACGAGCGGCCGCTTCGGAATTAGTCCAATTTCCCCACGTCGTTGAGATATTTTGAACGACTTGATGTTGCAGCCGTTACATTGGATCGAACTGCGTTTTCGAGCGTTGCAGCATAATTCAACCGGAGGAATAGCCATGCATGCCGCCAATCTGCAACTTGAAGGTCTCTGTCTCGCGATCGCTTCCATTAACCGTTTGCTGGTTGCAAAGGGCGTCGTAACACAAGAGGAGTTGGACAACGCGTTCGAGAAAGCAGAAAGCACTGCACGTGGCGACAATCGGTTTGCGGGGAACATGTCGTCTGCAAATCGAGATGCTGTGTGCTTTCCCATAAGGGTTCTTCAAATCGCCAACGATACCGGTGCGGAGACACCATGGTCATTTTCAGAACTTGCTAAACTCGTCGCAGGGACGAAAGAGCCCTACGACAAACGACGCTAGAACGCTAGAAATCCCCGATGCACCTTCGTAACAGCTACCCCCCGGCGAGGAACTCTAGGGCGTCGTAAGCCCGTAATATCGCCGACGCGGTTCGCGGCGCGAGCGCTCAATGGGCAAATCCGCCATTCCGTATGGAACGAAAACCGCTGAACACAGTTTTGCTCGCTAGCCAGCAAATTGAGGAGTGGTCAAATGTCAGACGACAAATCGAAAATGGACAATCGGGATCGCTCGAAAGTCTCGTCCAGCGAGGACTATGAGGTTCAATACCTCATGACCAAATACGACATAAGCAGAAATCGAGCTGTTCAGCTAATCGAAAAACATGGAGGCAGCCGCAGGAAAATAGAGAGCGAATTGGAGGCCGTTAACATCTAGTATTTGGTGGATTGATTGCTTGGCGAGACGCGCCCTTGGGTGATAGCAATTCGCGAAGGTACCGGCCAATCACCAGATTAGGCCGCTATCATGAGCATCGTCGTGACCGGACGCGCGGCCAAAGAGGGTTATGGCCCGGCGTCCGTCTTGTCAGATGTGCGGCCCTTCTGTCCCTTGGCCCGAACTCTGTCGAGCTTGCCAAATTCGGTCATGATGCTTACCAGGACGCTCCCTGTCCAACCGAATGTGAACAAGCCTGACATTGCTATGATTGGTCCAATCAGACGCCATCGATCAGGGAGGCTAATGTTGCCTTGTCCGAGCGTCGTATAGCTCTGGAGGACATAATAGTAGCTGTCACGCAGGGAGGGGATGAATCCCCTGACGTAAATAGGGATAGCCCAAATGAGGGTTTCGGCGAAATGTAATACCGTCAGAGAAGCAATCGTCAGGGTGAGCAACAGGTTCAGCCGCCAATGCGGGGTCGTACTGTTCACACGGATCCATGACTTGCTGAAACGCTGATTGATTGCACGGATCCCTGCGCCGTGTACGAAAATAACAACAATCAATATAACGGTGCCAACAGCAATTTCCAGAACAGGTTCAGGCGCTGAAAGATCGTTCATTGTGTTATCCAAATCTATCGCAAAAAGGAGCGCGACGGTATTTCAAGCACTCATCATCACGGGACCGCAGCTTGACGAAGCACCCCGACAAGCGCTTCGCCATCTGTGAAATAGGGATCACCGCCTCCATTCCGGCCTGTTCTGGTAGCTCCAATGCCCCTAATCTCATAAGTTGACGAAAGTTGCCCGGCTTTCAGAAGATCACTGATCACAAGATCTCGCTCGGCGTCAATATTCGGGCCAATATGATGGGTAATTTCGCCCGTATCGTGACTCAAGCCAACGCCGCGATCAAAGCTGGCGGAACCCAGCCAAAGCGGCCGGCCATCAGCACCGGTTTTTTTGGTGAGCCAGAAACGGACGTGATTGCGCCGGTCGGCGCTTTTACCAACCGGTTTTTCGAAAGCAAGATCCTGTTTTCTACCATCGAACAGGAGGGCGCTTACGGGCGCATCCAGATCCGGCCGGTCGAGCACGACACTCAACCCAATGTCGATCGACGTTCGCAGCGTAATTTTATCGGCAGGATCCCAACTTGCGGCCGCGAACCCCCGGATCACCTCTTCCTTCGAACCGACAAGGCCAACATTGATTGGATCGCCGGGAATATCCTGCTCGGTGGTCGTGACCATTTTTCCAAAGTCAGCACGTCCAGCGTCACGCAAAATCCAAATCTCGGGAACCACGAAATAGGCAATCAAAAAATACGTGATCAACAGTGCAATTAGCCCGCTCACCGCCATGCGGAATTTCGTGCGACGGCGCATTGGAGTCCACTCCCCTTCCCATCGGAAATCGCAGGTCGTTATAGTCCTTCCACCGCGAAATTTCCCATTTGCATATACATGCTCCGGCAGCCCCATACCGTCGGCGTCGCATCCAATCCAGCGCCGCCATTTCAGTTTCACCCGCGGTGCTTATTCGTCCAGCATAACACGGCGTCGAACGCGGCCATATCGAGCACTTGTACCGGAACCGTATTTTGCATTCAGAAAAGCTGCCGCTGTAACTGTTACGTACTTCACACTGACAGCCATTATGAAGAGCCTCTCGATGTCGCCGGAAACACGCAGAAGAGACGAAGGAGATACGATGGTCACTTTCCTCCACAAGGTATGCCTCGGCTGTGCCGTTGCGCTAATCCCCTTCAGTGCAAACCCGCAGTCTACTCAGATCGGCACATTATCGTGCGATGTGTCCAAGGGCATAGGCATGTTCGTGGTCGAGAAGCAGAAGCTAACCTGTACCTTCAAACAGGACAAGGGAGGCAAAGCCGACAACTACACCGGGTCAATCGACCAATATGGGGTGGCGCTCGGCGAGGTTGCATCGGGACACCTCATCTGGGGCGTCATAGCTGCAACCAGCGGTCTGCCGGCGGGTGCGCTCGCCGGAAAATATAGCGGAATTGGTGCAAACGCCTCCGTCGGACCCGGGGCAGGCGCAAACATTCTGGTGGGCGGTACAGGGCGGGCGTTTTCACTGCAGCCCATTTCGGTGGAGGGCCAAGAGGGTATAAACATTGCTGGCGGGATCACGACTGTAACTTTGAGTGCTAAGCCCTGACGGCGAGGCAACATTACGGCAACTGGTCTGATCAGGTATCTTGTGCCGCTCGCAGGACCTAGACCTGTGCGGGCCCAGCAATCCAGCGAGACACTGTCGAAGGAACTCTCAAATCCAAACGCATCCCTCATAAGCTGCTATTCCAAGGCAACTAAGATTGCGGCCACGGGCCAGGTGATGGCAGTAAACCATCAACATTCAACCGGTCATTTGACCTTGAATGACGACTGGAACTTCATACTCGGACAATCGCGCCTGGCCAGGAAAGAGCACTGTCAGTGAAAATCGCAACGTACAACATCAACAACATCAACAAACGTCTATCGAATTTACTTCGCTGGCTCGAAGCAAGAGAACCCGATGTTGTCTGTCTGCAGGAACTCAAATGTACCGACGTCATGTTTCCATCCAAGCAACTCAGTGCCATTGGCTACGAGGCGGTGTGGAAGGGACAGAAATCATGGAACGGGGTCGCGATCCTTGCCAAGGAACGAGAGCCCGTCTTGACACGTGACAGCCTGCCGGGAGATCCCGATGATATCCAAAGCCGCTACATTGAAGCGGCAATCAATGGAATCCTCATCGCATCGATTTATCTGCCCAATGGAAATCCTCAGCCTGGCCCGAAATTTAACTACAAACTTGCCTGGTTCGAACGCTTGCGCAGCCATGCATCTGACCTTTGGAAGATGGATGTTCCCGCCGTGCTCGCTGGTGACCTAAATGTCGTTCCGACCGACTTCGACATCTATAACACCCGCTCGTGGCTGAACAATGCTCTATTGCAACCGGAGAGCCGGTCAGCGTTCGGAAAGCTTTTGCAGCAGGGATGGATTGACGCGGTGCGCGAATTGCATCCTGACGAGCCAATGTATTCTTTCTGGCACTACATGCGGAATTCGTGGGAACGAGATGCCGGACTACGCCTGGATATCCTTCTCTTGAGTAAAGCAGCATCGAAACGATTGCGGTCTGCAGGTGTGGACCGGGATGTGCGCGGACACTCGAACGCAAGCGACCACGCGCCGACTTGGGCGGAATTAGATTAACCGAAAGCGAGAATTGGGCAGGCGGCCGGGCTCCCCCGCGACCTCCGTCGGCGTGAGGGGCCGATGGATCGTCGTTTCATTGAAGAAAGCACACTTTGTATGGCTGGCCGGTCCTCGGCAATGCCTGGCCCTACTGAAGGCGCAAGGCTGCCATGAAACCTTGCCCCGGGTTCGTCTTGATCCAGTTTGCCTCTGCCTTTCCTGATGGCTGCTCCGGCCCGAAGTAAAGGTAGAGCCATCGGCATTCGCCTCCACCTTGCTCATGGAATTGATCGGCGGCAAATGCAGACGATAAGTTTTGTCACCGACCAGATAATCTCCATCGGCATCCGGCTTTCGCCGGGCCTGCCCACCTTTCCCGCATGCGAGACCGGTTTCAGTTTGCCGAACCAGTCTCACGTCTCCTCGCGTCTTTCAGATCGTCTATCATTTCTTCCATGATCGTCGCAGGCACAAAGCTTGGCGGGAATGACCGCGGCGGAAACTCCTTGAACGTCGCTACAAACCCGAAAACCTCGTCCATCGCGCCGTAGACCTGTCCTACATGATTGATTTGCCAGTCCCAGAAAGTGTTGGACGTGATGTCAGCCCGCTCGAACGGATCCTGAAACAGATTGTAGGTCTTCTGCAGGCGCAACTTGGTGAAAGGCTCCGCCCACACCCCCATCGTCCCGGCGAGGCGCTGCTCCGCATACACGTACTTGTAATCCCCCTTGCGCATGGCCACCAACAAGCCGTCATCATCGGCATAGAAGAACTTGTCGCGGGCGCTTTTTATCGCGTTGTTTTCGCCCACCGTGCCACTAACTGTGCGCAAAAATTCGGACTGGTCGTACCCGTCAAGGTGCACCTTGTAGTCGGTGCCGTTGGCAGAATACCCGGATTTCAGCTTGTTTACGATGTCCGGCTCCCCGGCAATGGCAGCGAGCGTGGGAATCCAGTCGTTATGGCTCATGAGTTCGTTGGTTATTGTTCCCGGTGCAATCACACCTGGCCAGCGCACGAGGCATGGGACGCGGAATGCGCCTTCCCAGTTCGTATTCTTTTCGGAACGGAACCAGGTCATGGCCCCGTCCGGCCAGGTATTCATGTGGGGTCCGTTATCGCTGGTGTAGACGACGATGGTGTTGTCGGCGATCCCCATCTCCTCCAGCGCCTTGAGAAGTCCGCCGATAGTGTCGTCATGCTCAAGCATGCCGTCGACGTATTCGCTGTCACCATGAGTGTAGCGGCCGCGATGTTCGGGTCTGACGTGCGTGCGCAGGTGCATGCGTGTCGAATTGAACCAGCAGAAGAAGGGTTTACTGGCTGCCTGTTGCCGCTTCATGAAGTCGATAGCAGCGGCCGATGTCTCGTCATCGATCGTCTCCATACGCTTCTTGGTGAGCGGACCAGTATCCTCGATGGTCTGTTTGCCGATCTTTCCGAAGCGCGGATCGACCGTGGCGTCGTCCGTCTCCGTTGCCTTGCACTTGAGGACGCCGCGTGGACCAAACTTTGCGAGGTAGGCCGGATCTTTCGGGTAGTCCGGCAGTTCCGGCTCTTCTTCAGCGTTGAGATGGTAAAGGTTGCCGAAGAATTCATCGAAGCCATTGACCGTCGGCAGCGTGTCATTGCGGTCACCGACGTGGTTCTTGCCAAATTGCCCCGTGGCGTAACCAAGATTCTTCAGCAAGCCGCCAATGGAAGGGTCCTTCTGGCTCATCCCCATGGGCGCGCCGGGAAAGCCAACTTTGGTCAGCCCGGTGCGAATGCCGTGTTGGCCGGTGAGAAACGCGGCTCGTCCCGCGGTACAGGACTGCTCGCCATAATAGTGAAGGAACATGATGCCTTCGCGGCCGATGCGGTCGATGTTCGGCGTGGAATAGCCCATGAGCCCGTGGGAGTAAGCACTGATGTTGGAAATGCCGATATCATCGCCGAATATGACGAGGATGTTCGGTTGGCCACCCGGGGCAGCGGGTTGCTGCTGTGCCTTCGCGGTCTTCACCGAGGCAACTGACGCAATAACTGATGCCGCCGCCAGGGCTGTGCCGCCGAGCAGCAGTCCGCGGCGGTTCACGGTGTGCGAACTGTCAGTGGCGGTGGATCTCTCGTTGCTGTCGCTCATGCCGCACTCCTGTCAAAACGGGAACATGGAAGCAGGTAATTTCAACCCGTGCGCGAAGCCAAGTACGTTACGGTAACAGAACGGCCGTTACGCAAGGCCAGGAGCTGGTTTTTCAATAGAGGGTGAGCACGACCTCTTGCTGCGGCGCTCGGAAACACCTGACAAGTCTCAACAAGCACGCTCTATTACGGTTCACGGCTTTTGGAGATCGGCGTCCTGCAGGCCACGTTGATTGCGCCTACGACGCAGCCAAATGCATATTGGAGCGATGCCCAGACGGGCGGACGGTCCTGAGCTCACAAACTGCAAGGAAATTCTTGTAATGTGCTAGCCGCTGTCCGTGACAACAGTTCGGACAAAGAAAATACAAGTGCCGGAATTTGCTCGGAAAATGGGAACGGATTGACTCTGACTGTCCGCTGGACGACAATCCTTGGGTCGCCGGCATCTTTGGCCACTGGCGCTTGAGAGATGGAACGTGCTCCCGCCGTAGTTATTTGGGGAGAACATCATGCTTCATCTCATCACTCAGCACACTTATACCTCCGAACAATGGGACCTCATGCATCGCGCCCATGTCAAGGCATCTGGAATGCTTGGTCGGTGTTCCCTCACCCATGAACATGCAAATCGTCTCGCGCGCACCGTGATGAAGCTTTTCGACCAGGGACTACGCGATGATCTGATCATCGCTGCCAAAGCCGCGGAGCAGGAAATGACGGTGACTCGCATCGCAAGCGAGCGTGACAGCAGCGCATCCTGACCAATGGCTGAAAAACAGAAACAGCGGCAAAATGACTGGCCCTATCGCTGGTACAGTCCAGTGTTTTTAGTTGCCATTGCGATAGCGTGGGCGCTGGGCTGGATGCTTCACTGATGGGCGGATCATCCGAAAGGCTTGCGCTCGAGCGGAACGGATACGATTTCGGCGCGTTGTGAGGGATCGACAAATCATTGAATTAAGATTGCGCATCCATGGCGACGCTTCAGGCCGATGTATTTTCGAGCGGTGTTGTTTATCCATTAGCGGCCATGGTTCTGATCGTAATGGTGTGGCTATTTTTCATAGTGCGGCGTCGGATGCGATAAACCTCGACAGTGGCGGTCACCGCCGCCGATGCTTAGTTCTTGGGTCTGACCTCGTAATAAACTGATGTCTTCTGCTCGGGGCCCTTGGCGACGGCGTAGACATCGTAGCTGGCGTTCGGATCGCTCCCCATGCCGAGCGATCCCTCAGGCATGCCTGGCACCGCCAATCCGGCAAGGTCGGGCCGCTCATAAAGCAGTTTTGCCACCGCCTCCAGCGGCACATGCCCGTCCAGAAAATAGCTGCCGACGACCGCCGTATGGCAGCCCTCGACTGCAGCCGGCACGCCAAACCGCTTCTTGACGGCTGGCAAATCCTCGGTATCCACCCGTTCGACCTTGAAGCCGGCGTTTTCCATAGCCTTGGACCAGAGGGTACAACATCCGCAGTTTGGATTCTTGTAAACAGTCATTGACCAATGCTGCTCCGCGCCTGCCTTTTCCGCGGTCAGCGCAACCGCAATCGCCAGCATGCCCGTAGATATGAATTCACGTCTTTTCATCAGATTGTCCTTCCATCACCCCTTCTTGTCAGGCTGCATCGGCAAATCTTTGCGCCACTGCTCGTTGGGTCTCCGAAATCAGGAGTACTTTGCATCATCTTGTTGCAGCTTTCCATCCTCTGGCTCATCTGATGCATCATCACGCGTGCCGTCCGCGTCTCTCTTGGCGGGGGCATACGATAACGCAAAAAGCCTAGGATGGATTTGACAAGGATGTGATTGGCCACTCTGTCCGGCGGCGGACAGAGCCACAACTTCAGGTTTTTTCCGGTATTGTTTACGTCGCTGATTTCCAGGTCAGCGGGCCTTTATTGCTCCGATATTCAAGGCCGAAGATTGACGGTGGGATGTGATCTCACCGTCTTTTTTGAGCTAAGCGATTTTACTGTTCGTTGCCCAAGGCCACAAGAATGACAATAGCTCCAGCCCGGGCCTTTGGTCATCACTCGAATTGCCGACATCGCGATTTATTGTTACCCGGCAGAAATCGTTGCACATTTCAGATGTGCACATTTCCCCGGTAAGTGGCATGGGGCTCGGATAAGTACTGGCCTGCTGCCGGTTTTTCGGACACGAGGTTAAGCTAATCCCACCTTGGTTTCAAAATCGTTCGGGCTGAGATAGCCCAGTGTTGAGTGGCGACGCCTTGGGTTGTAGAAGCGCTCGATGTAATCG
>NZ_PGGM01000006.1 GCF_003010965.1 Phyllobacterium sophorae | reverse complement strand
CACGCTCCTTCACCAGCTTCACCGCTTCAAGCTTGTATTCGCGGCTGAACTTTCGTCTTTGCATTCATACTCTCCGGTTTCACGCAGAACACCTTAACTCAGTGTCTATGAAACCGGCAGCAGGCCATACCGAGCCTCTTTTTTTAAAGCCCAGCCAGGAGTCGGTGTTGTGCACTAGGCGCAACGCAATGATGTCGCTTAGCCAAAAGGCTTTGGGAATTGGGGGACAGCGTAGATGCGAGACGACTTAAACGACAATAGTGGCGGGCCAACGAATGACTGGTCCTTTCTCATCTACGGCGTTGTGTTTTTGGTAGGCGTGGCTATCGCTTTGGGTGTCGGGTCGTTCTTCAGCTGACATGCAATTCACCGCCGGGTCTCGATCAACTCATCAACCGAAATCATAAGACATCAGGTTTTCGTCGGCGGTCGAGTCGGAGCGTGATTGACCAATTGCACCGAAGGGATCATTGTAGCCGTTCCTTTCCCAAAAGGCGCAGAGAGGCTCGACGGTCTGCCACTGTCATCGGTTGCACTTCGCCGGGCCTCACCTGTGAAGTAAACCATTCGACAAATGCACGGTGCCAAGTCCCCCACATGATCTCCAAGATCGGTGGTTCGGGCTTTTTTAACCACCGGAACTTTATCCACCTACACGTGTTGCCCGGAAACTGGTATCCGTCATCAGTGAAGTCTCACCGTGATTACTGGCGAGTAGGTACGGCGAAACTTCGAGGCTTGGTCCGTTGCTCTAAATCGGGCCAAGCCTCAATTTCTCAGAAAAGTACATCCTCCAACGAATTTTGATAAGATCACACACCTCGAACCTAAAACCCAAAACGCTAGTTGATGGGGTTTTGGCGGAAAAGTTCGCCAACCAGCCAACTGTCCAGATATGCTCGCACTTCCACGATCCGGTTACCGGTGAAGCGGCAAACCCAACAGTAGCGGTTGTCGAACCGCATGCCATTCTGCGCCCTGGCCATTGAGCGCAGCTCGACAATAGCCCAATCGCCGTCCATCAGCACGTTCTCCACGGTGAGCTCTGTGCCTCTGGGTAGGACCTTGCCGAGTTTGGTAAACGTCCCGGCCAGAAAGTCTTGTTTTGATTTGTAGTGACCCGCAAGGGGATGCGTCCCCTCGACCGTCCAGTCAACATCGTCCGCGACCTGCTCGAAAAATTTCGCACCATCACCGTGTTCCAAATGGGCGAACAGCGCCGTCACTTCCTGCTTGTTCATCATGGTACCCTCCCCTCAGCAAGATTGCGGCAATGGCGTGGCCGTCGCAAAACATTAACATCGGTGACAAATCCATACGGACAAATTTGGCGGCTTATATTAGCAGCATACATAAACAATCTATGAAAGAGGTCCGAACCAAATCTCGAAGTGATATGGCCGTATACTCTCAGAATTTCCGTAACGGTCGCTCAAATCCACAAGCGCAGAGGAAATGCCTACACCGGCAAGGAAAGTAACAAGCTTGCTGCCGAAGTCGTTGCATTCTGCTGTCTTAAAGCAGCGAACCTCTGTTCTTGTCCGGGCCTGCTTGACGAATTGGATCCCCGGTACGACAACTGACTGAGAGTTAAAGGTCGGGCCGTGATTCTGGAGCAGATCCTCCGTCTGCTTGGCGCGAGCCCGATCCGCTTCGCGGCTGATCTGAAAATACACCCTGACTGGTAGTGTGGCCAAAACCTGGGTAAGTTTCTTTGCTACGACCCGGTTTGAAGAGGCAATCTCAGTTGCACCGTTGTTTGCGGTGTCGCGCAGTTGTGGATCGCCGTTGGAATTGGCGGAAGCGACAATGGAAGTATACAAATCCGGTGGGATTCGACCCGATTTCATATAAGTTCCGGCCAACACCACACCCGCCATCGCCGTTCGTGGTTCTTGCGCAAACGCAAGATCAACGACCAGTTTGGCATCGTCATTCTGTTGCCTGAAGGCTCCGAACTGATAGCTTGTGTAGGCGGCTATCAGGGCGAGAGCTACTTTGAAAAGAATATCGACGGTTGATACCAATCTATCCATGGAACGCCTCCCGATATGCCTTGAGAGCGCGATTGGCCCATAGAAGTCGTCCTGCTAGGTTGGGAACTCCCGGCCGCTCAAATTTCTGCATGAAGGCTTTTACCGATTCCTCCAAACTCTTGGCTCTTTTTAACTGCGCGAGCGCGGCGGCTTCCGACGACCCCAACTCCTTGCTGAGGAAGCCATAGTTGGCCGCGTCGGAACGGAAATCAAGGCCATGCTCCATCGCATACTTCTCAAATGCCCTGCGCCGTGGACCGGTCCATTGGCACCATCCCCAACCGCCACGGGGCGGTTTTGTGCCGCGTTCCTGAAACTGCCGGAAGCCGTCGCACTCAAGGCCGATATTTCCCAATATGCCGCAGGCCTGATTTTCAGTCAGCCCGAAATCAGTAATCAACCCACGCGCGATATGGGGAGCCTTCATTTCGAACGTAGCACCCGAGGATCCGCCCGACGGCCTTTCATCGGACAAAACTGGCGGGGGTGCTGCTTCAGGTGGGGAAACGCGTTCTTCTATTCGCTTCGCTGCCTGTTCCGTGACAAGCGCCTTGTTGACAATATCTTTGTCCTTGGAGCCAACGGAGGAGCCGAAATGGAAGCCGATCACAGTAGCAAACGCAGCAGACATGGCACCGAGAGCGATGTTGAAGACTTGGTTCTCATTCAAGTCCAAATTGGGGTCCATGAGGCGGTAGACAAAGAAAAGAAAGCCAATCGTAATAACCAGAGAAAGCGTCGGGTTTATCCATGCGCCGGCACCTCCCGCTTTTGACATGTCCGCGTAGAAGGTTCTGGCATCGCCTGTACTCTTCAGTTCCTCCCGGAACCGGTTCAATGCATCTTCACGTTCGCGAGCAGCTTCTGCAATGTTCTCTTTCAGAACATCGAGTTCAACTTGCCGCTTCTGTTCGTCGGCGCGATTTTGTTCTTTCGTTGCTTCCAAGGCAATGTCAGCCAGCCGCTTCTGTAAGTCCGCCTTCACAACAGGATCTGTTTCCAGCTTCTTCTGGGCTGCCTTGTCGTCTTCGGTATGTGTCACGTCTTTAACTGCATTTGTGATTCTTCCGGCAAACGTTCCAGCCTCATCTCCGGCAATCAGCCGGACCAGGTCCGGAAATAGCCCGAAGGCTACTAAAAGTAACGGATTCATCTCTTTGCCCCCCAGCTCCGAAAGTTGTTGTTCTTCTTCTTTCTCTTGCTACCGTTGCATCCATCACGATGACAAAAATGAAAATAATTCCACAAATTCAAATGGATCTAAGCCACTCGCTTTGCTTTGCTAAGCCCGTACCTGGCGTATGCTTCGACTGCGACAAAAGAAATGCTCGCAACTATGACGTTCATCGTCACGACACAGATCATGAAGTCTGGCGAGAAGCCGTTGAACTGGAATTTCAACCGTGCGAATGCGTAGAATGATGAAACCAGAATGGTCGATAGGACGAGAGCCAACCACGCAAATAGTTTGCTATTTAATATTCCTGGCTTGCCAGAGTTCTCAAGAAACATCAATATTATTACGCATATGAAGCACGATATTAACGAATGAAGGATGTTAAACGGCAATCTTCTAACAAAAAAACTTAATACATCTCCATCCGATACTTTCGAAAAGTAACCGTAATCGAATAGTGCTTGCAGATAATCATACACAACAACAAGTACAATCACCGATATTATGAGTTCTGGATACCGTTCGAACTTCTGGCTGCGCGAATTGCTTTTCATCATTAGCATCAGCCCGATCGCACAGAAGATAGGAATTGAGTGAGCCAGCAAGTACTGACCGGACGTAGCAAGGTCCGCTGGCCAGTAGATTGCGCTCGCAGAGCCAATGGTACTCTCTACAATGGGCTTGCTCATTGGAACCGCGAACCATAGCAATGTAAGGCAAACGATAAAAACCAGGGCACTCAGAGCCAGATTGCGATAGGGATAGCGGGGTCCTGGAATTGGAACGTCTAGGTCCGCCGCCAGTTCGTCGAGCGCCTTTCCACCAGTCTCTCGAACAGCAGCAATCGCCGCTGCGTATACAAGTTGCTCGATGATATGCTGTAGTTCTCTGGTCGAGCCACTTTTGATATCATCAAGAACGTCAGTCTCGTCCAGCTTCATCCTCCTGATCTGATACTCGTAAAAAACCAAATCAGCATATTTGTCTATCTTTGCTTTCCAGCGGGCGCTCAAAAGCTGCCTGATCACCATGTACAATTGTTCTTTGTTGTCTTCGGTCTTGGCGATAATTTCTTCGGAGAACGTTGCGGCGGTATCAATGACTTTCCGCGGAACGCCAATCCAGAAGTGAAAAAAGTTCTTCTGAAAATCGCCCAGAGCCGCAAACCCTGGTATCGCGGATTGCGTCAAACCCATGAATGCAGCAGCAATGTAAAGTGGATATGGGACCTTGTTGACAAAATCAGCTGTGTTTACAGGTGATTTTGTAACCTCGAACCACCCTCGAAGAACAGTCGGGGAAGCGGCACAGAGGAGTGTGTAGCCAACGAAGGTTGCAAGAAGAAACACAATCAGACTGCTGACATAAGCATTCTTTCCAGCGAAATCACTGGCACGGAGATTGGGTATGACTGATGAACGCTCCGTAACCGAAGGGTCTACCAGGTTTAGTTCTCGAAATTTCCCGCACTGATAAGCAGATAACACTACGAGTCCGAACCAGAATTCGGTCGAGTTAAAGAGAGCGAACATGACAAGTCACTCCCTCATTTAGGACAATTACCAGCAGGACATTCCTGCGCATACGCAACAGAAAATTGTGGCAGTACTATTGCAACTGATATTGCTAATGCTACTATGCCATACACTCCAATACTTTTAATTTTCTTACGCATGGAACTTGCCCCCTATAGTTAACTGAACATCATACCATTTTTATTCTTTCAAAAAATAGACCTATACGGGTTACTCCAATTGGAGTAGCCAAGTTTTGTTTGGTGACATGTCGGTCGCGTAGCATAATATTTGCGCGACTAAGTACGTTAGAAGTCACACTGCATAAGTCTGGGGGCCGTAATAAAAGACAAACCCAAAAAAGGTCGTAAATCCGACAAATCCATCACTCCCCAAAATACTCTCGAGGGGCATGCTAGGAAGAACAAAAGGGCTGAGAGTGCACGAATAGATGTAGCGAGCAGCTATGTCGTGGGGATTGACCAGGCGGATATCGCGTCTTTGTCCTGTCTGCGCCATGCAAGCCGCTTGTTGGGGCAGCACCCAGCTTTCTGGGGCAGGTACTTTAAAGGCCCCGGCAACACGTCAAGGATACAATACCAAGCCAGGGCGGAGAATAGCTTCTTCTACTCCAACTATATTCGCGTCCTTCCGATCGCTCGTCAGACCAATGAAGTTTCAGGAACTGAACGAGAGGGATTTATGGCTGGGCAACGAAATGCTGCAGCGATTCTTGCAGCGTTTGGTGCCATGCATTTGTCGAATATGTCAGATGGCATATGCGTGTTTCTCGATGTCGAGAATAATCCGACGCTTTCCAAAGAATACTACACTGGCTGGGCTGCGGGTCTCGTCCTTGGCGGGCAGTCAAGCATGATCGATTTCGGAGATGAGATCAGATTGCTCCGAATAGATCCAAACACGCACGTGAGGTTTCTACCATGTGTTTACGCTCATCATAATGCCCGAGCCACCTGGCGGGCGCTTGGAAAAGCGATTGATGACGGCGCTGAGTGTTACGGTTCTTGGGTTGTATACATGGATGCTGATCGGTTTCCGATATGGCCTTGGCGAGCTGAATTTACTTCACCTGAAATGCCTCCTACGGTACCTGTCGTGGCCTGTCAGAGAATATTAGACCATGTTGAAGACGGCCAATCGATAGATTTCAATTTGGCAAATCCAAGCCATCACAGCTGGCTATTGCCGCGGCTCGTATTGCCCGCACCCTAGAGCATGCGGCCAGGTACGGATCGGCAACTGTCAAGCCTGATGTCAGGAATCCAAAATGGACGTTGGCGGCCGACTGATGTCAAAATGACCCCTGCGCCGGCCCGAAGATTGCGCTACCCCTCCGTCTGCGAATGCAGTAGCATCCGTCATACGTTCTGGATTGAACGGTCTTCAACAGCGGGGGTTGTGCGGACGTTCGGATCATCATCATCATCGGCGATATCTGCCCGGCACTTGCGCTATCGGCCAGAGTTGATTCATGTCTTCGGCTGATTTGAGTGACTCATCCCGCCCCCCGCGCTGGGGCTTGGCGGCAAAGCTGTTTACAACCCTCGTCCTGCTTGGCGCGATCGCGGTCCTTGTGACCGGAGTGCTCGGTTACTTTCGCGCACGCGACGCCCTCGAAAAAGCAGTCTTCGACCAGCTCACGTCCGCCCGTCAGACCAAGGCGCGTCAGGTTGAAACCTATTTTCGCACGATCCATGCCGAGTTGCGCCTCCTTGCCACCTCCAAGATGGTGGTCGATGCAACGCGCGAATTCCGGATCGCAGTCGATCAGATCGACCGGGCAGGCGCGTCACCCGAATTGCGGCAGAAGGTCAGCAACTGGTATGCTGAGAACTTTATCCCCGGAATGACGCGTATTCTTGGTAAGGAGGCTGCTCTGGCCGATTACCTGCCAGTCGGTGGCGCGCCCTACTATCTGCAGTATCACTACATCGTCGCCAATCCCAATCCGGCCGAGCGGCGAAAGCTCCTCGACGACGCGGGCGACGGAAGCGACTACAGCAGGCTGCACGCCGTGTACCATCCACTGATGCGCACCGCAGCCGCAACGGTCGGTTTCTTCGACTTCATGGTGGCCGACGCCAAATCAGGTCGCCTGATCTACACAGTCGAAAAAGAAGTCGATTTCACTACGTCCCTCCAAGTCGGTCCCTACCGCGGCTCCAATGTCGCCGCCGCCGTTGCCCGTTGCGCCCTTACCCCCGACCGCTCGGCCGTGTGCCTTGAGGACTTCGCCTCTTACTCCCCATCCGGCGGCGCACCAATCGCTTTCATGGGGGCACCGGTGATCGACGAGGGCGCCGTCATCGGCGTGCTGATCGCGCAACTGTCGAACGAGGAGATCGACAATGTCGTCACCGGTGGCCGCCGCTGGCAGCAGGAAGGGTTCGGCGGCACGGGTGAAGCCTATCTCGTCGGTCCCGATTATCTGGTGCGCTCTGGCCCGCGGGCCTACTACGAGAATCGGGATAACTACTTCGCTGAGCTCAAATCCGTCGGTGCCTCGGACGATGAGATCTCCGCCATCGGGCGTTACGGGACGCCAGTGCTGCATCAGCGCATAGACACCAAGGCTACCCGTGCCGCGCTTGCCGGTGTCGAGGGCACAGGCGAGATCATCGGCTACCGTGGCGTCCCAACGCTCGCTTCCTGGGGACCGCTGGCGATTCCTGGCGTCAAGTGGGCCCTCGTCGCGAAGATCGACAGCGCCGAGGCCTTCGCACCGATCGACCGGCTCCGCCGGGATCTGCTGCTCGTCGGCGGCTTGGCGCTGCTGGTCATAGCCGCCACTGCCGCGTGGCTGTCGCGCGCGCTGCTCGGACCGCTGCGCGAGCTCACTGCCGGAGTAAAACGCTTCGCTGCTGGTGACTACGGGACCAGCGTGCCGGTCCGCACGCGCGACGAGATTGGCCAGCTCTGCTTGGCCTTCAACGGCATGGTCGAGGATCTCAGTCAGAAGAATCTCATGATCGAGAACAAAAACCGCGAGAACGAAGAGCTTCTGCTCAACGTGCTGCCGGCACCGATCGCAAATCGGCTGCGCGGCGGCGAGGAGGCAATCGCAGACGGCTTTGCCGAGGTAACGGTCGCCTTCGCAGACTTGGTCGGCTTTACGGCGCTGACATCGGAGATGCCACCACACGAGGTCGTGACGTTTCTGAACGGACTGTTCACGCGCTTCGATATCGCCGCCAATGATCTCGGAATCGAAAAGATCAAGACGGTGGGCGACGCCTATATGGCGGTGTGTGGCCTGCCCGAGCCGGTAGCCAACCACGCCGAGCGTATGGTCCGCATGGCAATACGTATGGTCCACATTACCCGCGAGCACGCCATGGAGCATGACGTCTCGATGAAGCTCCGGGTTGGCATCAACAGCGGCCCGGTGGTGGCCGGCGTCATCGGCAAGAGCAAATACATCTACGATCTATGGGGCGACACAGTGAACCTCGCGAGCCGGATGGAATCAGGTGGAATCCCCGACTCCATTCAGGTGACACGCCCGGTCTACGACCAGCTTAAGGGTCAGTTCGTCTTCGAGACCCGCGGCGCTATCGAAGTCAAAGGCAAGGGGAAAGTGGAGGCCTGGCTCTTGAGATTGTAGAGCCGTGACACCTCCTATCCCAATTGTCCCTCCGCCTATCCGCCCTCATCGACTTTCGCCGCGGGCGCGACCAGGCCGCATTCGCCGCCTTGCGCTTCGACATCGCGGACGAGGCCCCTCTGAATTGACGAGCACAGCCGTCAGGTCTTGCGCCGGATTGGCATTGTGACTGCGACACCGCCGAACGGAGCAAAAGGGTTCCTCTCGGTGACCAAAATCGATCGACCAGGAGAGGACCACTTTCTGTGTTTCGCACTCTCCTCTCCCTTGCGATGGGTGCGAGCTGCACGGGTGTCATCGAACTGCAAATCTGGATCGAAAGTCCGGTGCTCGCCCTATGCCAAAGATCGGAAGGCGACGGCTGACGCCGGTAGAATTGCTTTTTGTCGTCGCGCGTTCGGGCAGTCCGTCAAGGTGGCAGAATTCGTTCGCTTCCGCACTGCCCACACAGCACGCTCGTTCCCACCACTTCCCAATCTTCCCCGCGGGCCACCAATCCCCGCATGCATTTGGGGCAGTGCTTTCGTTCTGAATTCCGCCCGAAATCGTATTCGGGTCCCACATAGGCACAAATCATGTGGTGGACGATCACATGCCGTTCCAGCTCAGTGGAATTGCATGCAGGGCACCGTTCAATGAAAGACCGGTCATTCATCGTCATTACCCTGTCAGTTAAAATTGAACAGCCTTACGAGGGCCCAAGCGATATGATCGGTGAATTCCGAATAAAACATGTGAACATGCACGGTTGCGTTCAGCGTTGGTGGCAACACCCCAGGGTCAAATCGAATGCGGCCGATTTGTCCAGCCGACGGCTCGCGCAAGATCGAACTGCGCCGGGATTCGAGCTGGTCGGAGATCGGAAGAATCTCACTGATCGTACCTGGTAGCCGCGTGCGACCGTACACGACGATGACACGCTGGCCGGGACGTGGGTCGACCAGCCGAAAGTTGGGGATGTACCAATCGACGAACGTGTCGCCATCAAGAAAAATCTCCGCTATCGAGGAGCCGGCCAACATCGTCTCACCGGCGTAACTTGTACGTGGCGCAATGATGCCCCTTGCTGGCGACAAAATGCGCCCGCCATCGAATTCGCTTTTGACCGCATCGAATTGTCCGCGGATTTCCCGTCGAACCGCCTCAAGTCGTACCAGCTGTGCCGCCGCCTCCTCAGCCTCAGCCTCAAGTGCCAACAGGCTTTGGACGGCCACTGCGCGCTCCCGGTACACATCGGCGCGATAAATCAGGCCAAAATCCTCTGCACTATTTGCTTTTTCCAAACGTTGGAGCGTGTCATCAGCCATGCGGAATCGCGACCGGGCAGCGTCGATCGAATCGCGTGCGACGCGCGCCTTGACCCGCAGTTCGGCCTCACTGCCCGTGATCTCCGCAAGCGCCAGCAGAAGGTCTGAGGAGGTTTGATTGACTTGGGGCGAGCTCACCATGGCGATCAGCGTGCCTGCCTCAACTTTGGTACCGGGCCGCACATCCATACGCTCCACCCGTACCACATATGGCGAGGAAATCACCGAGCGCTGGGCGGTGACCACACCCGGCCCATTGAGTAAGACGAGCGGCGCACCAAATCGGACGACAAAGAACCCAAGTATCCCGAACACGAGGGCGGCATAGACGAATCGGACAATTCTTCCCGCACCAGCCCGGCGGCTTTCGACCGGGTCGGGTACGTTCACGCCGAGGCGATGTACCTCGCGATTCATGGTCAAATCTCCCGCGGCGACGCGGTCGCCAGCGCTCGTCGGACGCGAGGCGGCACGTAATCATCTTGACGCGAGGCTGAAAATAGCAGTTCCGAAGAGAATGCCCAAAAGCGCACACCTTTCATCAACATGCCTTGGTAAACTGGAAAGATCGGAGCGACCAGCACGCTGAACAGTCTCGGTCGCTGGCTAAACAGGAGGCCGGTAAGCGCAAGATTGAATAAGCCCAGTACCATAAGAAGTAGACTCACTCCCGCAAGAAATTTCGGCGTGTCCGGACCGAACACAAGGACGCAATAGGCGAGATAGAATGGCAGAGAAAGCGTCGGAACGACATCGAAGACAATGAAGTCAAGTCGCTGAAGTGTGTCCGCGAGCCCTTCCGACCTGAAGGGCCAGCACTCGCGATACTGGATGAGACGGACCCTCAGGGCATCACGGTCCCACCGCAGTCGCTGGCGGGCCAGAGCGATGAATGTTTCAGGCGCCATCGTTGATGCCCATGCATCTGGCACGAAACCAACATGATGACCGAACCGCCGCAATCGCAACGTGATTTCGAGATCCTCCCCCGGTCCTACATCGAGCCCACCGCGATCGAGGAAGACATCGCGTCTATAGAGCGAGCAGGCACCGGAGCAACAGGAGATTGCACCGATCTGCGCGAGAAAGGATTTTCCGGCACTTATGGACATCAGGTATTCGAGTGCCTGCAATTCTGTCCAGATAGTAGCGCTCTCGTTCCTGACACCTATGTTGCAGCTCACCGCAGCTAGACGTGGATCAATAAACGCCGCCGACATGCGTTCGAGCGCGGTGGAGGAAAACACCGTGTCCGGATCAACGGTCAGGATCAGATCCCCACGGGCAAAACGCGCTGCGACGTTGACGCCCGGACTGCGGCCGCAGCGGCTGGGATTGTGAATGACAAGATCGACCATGCCCTCGGCGAGCGCCTGTTCGGCTATTGCGGGTGTTTGATCCAGCGAGCCATCGTTTATGACTATTATTTCGTAAGGCGGTAATGACTGATTGTGAAGCGACGCAATTGTCTGGCGAAGACCACCGGCACCGTTGAACGTGGGAATCGCGACACTGATGCGCAAGTCGGGCTTGGCTGCGCGTGGCCGACTTCTGCCGGCTACCAGAACGGCAAGAGAGACAAGCGAAATGGTGTAGCGGGGTATTTCAAAAATGAGAACGGAAAAAGCCAACAGCACCCAATCGGAGTGCCATAAGAGGAGAAGGATCCCGTACACGTTCCGCGCCTCTTTCTCTTGTTCGAGATGTTGACGACGTAGGATTTCGACGTGATCCAGAAACAAGCAAATGGCAACAAACTTGGGAAGTACGTTACAGTAAATGTGACTGCGGAATGTCCACGTGGGGCGCCGTGCTAAGCGGCACACAGTGATTTGGCGGCTGTCCGAGCTGCCGATGTGCGGGCCGCCACTTTTCTCAGAAGCAATACCTATTTGATTTACTTGAGAGAAAAGTGGCGCGAGTGACGGGGCTCGAACCCGCGACCTCCGGCGTGACAGGCCGGCACTCTAACCAACTGAGCTACACCCGCGCACTTTCTTACCGAACAATTTGTCCGGCGTGAGCGGTCGTTTAAGGCGTTCGAAGGAGAGTGTCAAGCACAACCGAGCATGAAAAATGCGATTGTGAAAAACTCTTCAAACAAATCACAAAAGTGTCGCATCCCTCTTGCCAACAGCGTTCTAAACGCATAAACGCTCCCCACGCACCCTTGCGAAGGGCGATTAGCTCAGTTGGTAGAGCGCTTCGTTTACACCGAAGATGTCGGGAGTTCGAGTCTCTCATCGCCCACCATTCCATTCATTTCTGCTGGCAAACGTTGGTTCGCATCCTTATTGAGCAGGCGCAGCATTTTGCTCTTTCGCGGGCGCGGTTTCTACGGCAACAATGGTATCAGCACTCCTTCCAAGAACGCTGAACCATGGGAACCCCAGATGCCACTGAACCGCACCTTACGAACTGCCCTCGTCCTCGCAGCCACGCTTTATCCTGCACTCGCCTACGCCCATGTCGGCGTTGGCGAAACCAGCGGGTTCGCTCATGGCTTCACCCACCCCATTTCCGGCCTTGATCACGTGCTGGCGATGATTCTGGTTGGCGTGTTCGCTTTCCAGCTTGGCGGACGGGCGCTATGGCTCGTTCCACTCAGCTTTGTCGGCATGATGGCCGCTGGTGGCATCATGAGCATGAATGGCATTCATGTGCCGCTTATTGAGCTTGGGATTGCCCTCTCCGTCATCGTACTTGGCACAGCGGTCGCATTTGAGGTGAAGGCACCCGTGGCCATTGCCGCTGGTCTGGCCGGATTGTTTGCAATCTTCCACGGCTACGCACACGTCGCGGAAATGCCCGGCGGCGCGGGGGGCTTGGAGTATGCAGGTGGCTTCATGCTTTCCACGGCGCTGCTCCACGTTGCCGGCATCGGCCTCGGACAGGTCGTGGGCAGAAACAGCCAACAGGCAGGCTCATACGCCTTGCGCGTCATCGGCAGTGTTTTTGCGCTTGCTGGTGTCGGAATTCTCAGCGGCGCGCTCTGAGCACCGCCCACGACCCGCGTATCAAAAAGGCCGGGCAATATCTTGCCCGGCCTTTTCTTTGTTAGCTGTTAGTGAGCGATCTGCGCTGCCGCGTCGTCCTCGACAGCAGCTGGCACATGGGCCGGCTCGGTCCATTCGATCGGCTCCGGCTGGCGTATCAATGCGTGCTTGAGCACCTCATTGGCATGCGAGACCGGAATGATCTCAAGCCCGTTCTTCACATTGTCCGGAATCTCCACCAGATCCTTGGCGTTTTCTTCCGGGATCAGAACCGTCTTGATACCACCGCGCAAAGCGGCGAGCAGCTTTTCCTTCAGACCACCGATCGGCAACACCCTGCCCCGCAGCGTGATCTCGCCGGTCATGGCGATATCCTTGCGAACCGGAATGCCCGTCAGTATCGAGACGATGGCTGTAACCATCGCTATACCCGCCGACGGACCATCCTTCGGTGTTGCACCTTCCGGCACGTGGACGTGAATGTCACGCCGATCGAACAGCGGTGGCTCGACACCAAAATCGATAGCCCGTGAGCGGACATAAGATGCCGCCGCGGAAATCGATTCCTTCATCACGTCGCGCAGGTTGCCTGTCACTGTCATGCGGCCCTTGCCAGGCATCATGACGCCTTCAATAGTCAGCAATTCGCCGCCCACTTCAGTCCAGGCGAGACCCGTGACCACACCAACCTGATCTTCACCATCGATCTGGCCAAACCGGAACTTCTCAACACCGAGATATTCATCGATGTTCGATTCCGTAACCTTTACCGACTTCTTCTTGGTCTTCATGATTTCGGTAACGGCCTTGCGGGCCAACTTCATCAATTCACGCTCAAGATTACGGACACCGGCTTCCCGCGTGTAATTGCGGATGATGGCGCGGATGGCGCTCTCAGAGACCGAAAACTCCTTCGGCTGCAATGCATGATCACGGATAGCCTTCGGCAAAAGGTGCCGCTTGGCGATCTCCAGCTTCTCATCTTCGGTGTAACCGGCAATCCGGATGATCTCCATACGATCCATCAATGGACCCGGGATATTCAGCGTATTGGCGGTCGTTACGAACATTACATTCGAAAGGTCGTACTCAACCTCGAGATAATGATCCATGAACGTTGAGTTCTGTTCCGGATCAAGCACCTCGAGCAAAGCCGATGACGGGTCACCGCGGAAATCCTGGCCCATCTTGTCGATTTCATCGAGCAGGAAGAGCGGGTTGGACTTTTTCGCCTTCTTCATCGACTGAATGACCTTGCCGGGCATCGAGCCAATGTACGTGCGGCGGTGCCCCCGAATTTCGGCCTCATCGCGCACGCCGCCAAGCGACATGCGGATATATTCGCGGCCGGTAGCCTTGGCGATCGAGCGGGCGAGCGACGTCTTGCCAACGCCGGGAGGGCCAACGAGGCAGAGGATCGGGCCCTTGATCTTGGTCGAACGGGCCTGCACTGCCAAGTATTCTACAATGCGGTCCTTGACCTTATCCAGGCCATAATGTTCGGCATCGAGAATTTCGTCGGCGAGATTGAGGTCGTTCTTGATCTTCGACTTCTTACCCCATGGGATGGTCAGCAGCCAGTCGAGGTAATTGCGAACGACAGTCGCCTCGGCGGACATCGGGCTCATCTGCCGCAGCTTCTTCAGCTCGGCATTGGCCTTTTCGCGCGCTTCCTTCGACAGTTTTGTCTTCTTGATCCGGTCTTCCAGTTCCGCGGCCTCATCGCGGCCATCTTCACCGTCGCCGAGTTCCTTCTGGATCGCCTTCATCTGTTCATTCAGATAGTATTCGCGTTGGGTCTTCTCCATCTGGCGCTTGACGCGCGAGCGGATACGCTTTTCGACCTGCAGAACGGAAATTTCTGATTCCATGAACGACATTGCCTTCTCCAGCCGTGCACGCACGGAAAGGATAGACAGCATGTCCTGCTTTTCAGGAATCTTGATCGCGAGATGTGAGGCGACCGTATCAGCCAGCTTCGAGTAATCCTCGATCTGTCCGGCGGCACCAACGACCTCAGGCGATATCTTCTTGTTCAGTTTTACGTAGTTCTCAAAGTCCGACACGACCGAGCGGGCGAGCGCTTCGATTTCGACCGGATCCTCGTCCGGTTCGGCGAGCGTCACCGCATTCGCTTCGTGGTAATCCTCACGTTCGCTGAAGCTGGTGATTTCAGCGCGGGCGATACCCTCGACCAGGACCTTTACCGTGCCGTCAGGCAATTTCAGCAATTGCAGAACGTTGGCGATAGTTCCTACCGTGTAGATCGCATCGGCCTGCGGATCGTCGTCCGCAGCATTCTTCTGTGTGGCAAGCAGGATTTGCTTGTCGACGCCCATGACTTCCTCAAGCGCGCGAATGGATTTTTCGCGCCCGACGAAGAGTGGAACGATCATATGTGGGAAGACAACGATATCGCGCAACGGCAGAACGGCATAAAGCCCGCTCTCGCCACCCGCCAGTGTCTTCTTGCTTGCAACGGTCATTTCGTGTCCTTTCTCAGGCCATTTGGCCAGATCGCCACATCCGGGTACCCTTTGATTACATGATCTTCACCAAGACTGGATCCCCTTGTCAGGAGTACAACCCGGGTCTTTAGAACCATGCGTTGAGCGGCGTACTACCAGTTGTGCAGCTTAACCCTTACTTGGAGTGGCGGCCTGCTTGTTTCAAGCATCCCGGCTTCAAGCGTATTCACAGAATCGTAATCTATCCTGCTCCTGCAAAAGCCGGAGCGCAATCTTTTGCAACGCAACACACCTTTCGAACAGGCGATTTTTCGTGGAAATCATCGCACTGCCAATCAGTCGCGGCATTTCGAGACCCCACGTTTCCCTGTAAAATCCTGCACTACATCCGAACCCACGTAAATATTGTTTCGTGGCACAATTAAGATGCGGCGAAAAACAGAAAAGCTCCGCGTGATGCGGAGCTTTCCCTTCGGTCACAATATCTCCAATGCATCAGGCGGAAACATTGCCTTTTTCTTCTTTACGCTCAGCGTAGATGTAGAGAGGTCTCGAATTACCCTCGACCACATCCCCCGAGATCACGACTTCCTGCACGCCATCGAGAGTTGGCAGTTCATACATGGTGTCGAGAAGTATTTTCTCCATGATTGAACGCAATCCGCGTGCACCGGTCTTGCGGGCAATCGCCTTCTTTGCAATCGCCTTCAGTGCGTCCTCATGGAATGTCAGCTCGACGTTTTCCATATCGAACAGGCGCTGATACTGCTTGACCAAGGCATTCTTGGGCTCAGACAGGATCTGCACCAAAGCGACTTCATCCAGATCTTCCAGCGTTGCAATGACCGGAAGACGACCGACGAATTCCGGGATCAGACCGAATTTCAACAGATCTTCCGGCTCGAGCTCGCGGAAGATCGCACCAACGCGGCGATCGTCCGGCGCTTTGACTGCAGCGCTGAATCCGATCGACGTCTTCTCGCCGCGAGCCGAAATGATTTTGTCGAGACCCGCAAAAGCACCGCCGCAGATGAACAGTATGTTCGTTGTGTCCACCTGCAGGAATTCCTGCTGCGGATGCTTACGCCCGCCTTGCGGCGGCACGGAAGCAACAGTGCCTTCCATGATCTTCAGCAGCGCCTGCTGGACACCCTCGCCCGACACGTCCCGGGTAATCGAAGGATTGTCCGATTTGCGGCTGATCTTGTCCACTTCGTCGATGTAGACAATACCACGCTGCGCTCGTTCGACATTGTAGTCGGCCGACTGGAGCAGCTTCAGGATAATGTTTTCGACGTCCTCGCCAACATAGCCAGCCTCGGTGAGCGTCGTCGCATCAGCCATGGTAAACGGCACGTCGATAATGCGGGCAAGCGATTGTGCCAGATAGGTTTTGCCGCAACCGGTTGGGCCAACAAGGAGAATGTTGGATTTTGCCAGTTCGACTTCATTGTTTTTCGATGCGTGGGCCAACCGCTTGTAGTGGTTGTGCACCGCGACAGAGAGAACACGCTTGGCATGGCTCTGACCAATGACGTAGTCATCGAGAACAGCCATGATTTCCTGCGGCGTCGGGACGCCTTCACGGGATTTCACCATCGAGGACTTATTTTCCTCGCGGATGATGTCCATGCACAATTCGACGCACTCATCACAGATAAATACAGTCGGGCCCGCAATCAGCTTGCGAACTTCATGCTGGCTCTTCCCGCAAAACGAGCAATAAAGCGTATTCTTGGAATCGCCGCCGCCGTTGCTGACTTTGCTCATTGCAGTTTCCTTTCAATATCGGTCCCGCTCTCCCGGGTCCGCCACTTCCTCCAGGTGGAAGTGAATAGTCATATGCAGAATAGGCTTCCTAACTCACCAATGACTTAACGTAACGTCTGTTGGCCTCTATGCAAGCCGGATGTGTGGCAGAAAGTCCGCAACCGGGTCAAAAAATGTTCATTTTCGACCCGGCCGGGCAATTTAGCCGATTACTTTCCTTCGCCTTCGATGATCGCACGCGATTCAAGCACCTTGTCGATCAGACCAAACTCGAGTGATTCCGTCGCGGTCATGAAATGATCGCGGTCCAGTGTCCGCTCGATCGTGTCATAGTCGCGGCCCGTATGCTTGACGTAGATTTCGTTCAGACGGCGCTTCAACTTGATGATGTCCTGGGCATGACGTTCGATGTCGGATGCTTGCCCCTGGAAACCGCCCGAAGGCTGGTGCAGCATGATGCGGGCGTTCGGCAGAACGAAGCGCATATCCTTTTCACCAGCGGTCAGGAGTAGCGATCCCATTGATGCTGCCTGACCGAAGCAAAGCGTGGATACGGCCGGGCGGATAAATTGCATCGTGTCATAAATCGCCATGCCGGAGGTGACAACACCACCTGGCGAGTTGATGTACATGCTGATTTCTTTTTTCGGATTCTCCGATTCAAGGAAAAGCAACTGCGCGCAGATCAGCGTCGCCATGCCGTCCTCGATCGGTCCGGTAATAAAGATGATGCGTTCTTTCAGCAGGCGCGAGAAAATATCATAGGCCCGCTCGCCCCGATTGGTCTGTTCGACGACCATGGGCACGAGGTTCATAGCTGTTTCGATTGGATCTCTCATCGGTGGGCCTCAGCGTTTTGGAGAATGAGGAGCTCAAATACCCCAGATTCGTGGATTACACATTCGATACATAGGGCGTAGCCACCCGGTTCCGCAAGATGTTCGCGCTGTGATCCTTCGCAAGGTGATTACTCACGACTGACGATCAAGCGCTTCTGCCCTCAGCCAGCGCCGAAGCAAAGGCATGTCACCATCGTTAATGAACCGGGCGACGCGACGACCGACCGCAGCGTGGGGATCCCCCCTTGCTCAATGAGTGTTACCGAGTGGCCCGCCTTGGTTAATGACCACGCAGTCGACAGACCGGCTATTCCTGCGCCGACAATGGTGATTTTCATGATCAGGTCCTGCTATGTCTTGGGAAAGAGCGAGATTCGAGCCAAATATGAAACGGATTGTGGCCAGTTCTCAATGGCTGCGGTCAATTTTGCATAGACGGAAAATTCATCGATGTCCCTGTCCCGTCCTTCATCGTTCCATTTCGACCCGAATAACCGGCGTCTGCGCCTTGATCCGCACGACCGGACATTTTTCCAGAATCCTTATCCCGCCTACGCGTTGCTTCATGAGGAAACGCAGTCTTTCTTCTGGGAGGATTACGGCTTCTGGTGTTTCATCGGCTATGACGCTGTCAATAAATTGCTGCGCGACCGCCGCTTCGGCCGGGAAAAGCGCTACAGCGCAGCGGATTCACAACGCGTTGCCGGCGACCGCTCGCACTTGAAGCATTTCGACCATATCGAAAAATTCTCGATGCTGGAGCTGGAGCCGCCGGCCCACACACGCCTGCGCACGCTGGTCAACCGCGCGTTCGTTTCGCGTCAGGTCGAGCGTTTGCGTCCACGAATTGAGGCGCTTGCTCATGAATTGATCGACCGGCTTGAGCCGGAGGGCGAAGCCGATCTCATCGGCGAATTCGCAACGCCAATCCCGGTGACGATCATTGCGGAGATGCTAGGAGTCCCGACGGAGACTACACCGCAACTGCTCGACTGGTCGCATCGCATTGTCGCGATGTATATGCATGGCCGCAAACGCCAGTCGGAAAACAGTGCCAATGCAGCGGCGGCGGAATTCGCCAGCTTCTTGCGCGATTATGCCGGACGCCGGCGCGCAGATCCGGCCGACGACCTTCTCAGCCTGCTGCTTGCGGCCGAATCCGATGGTTCAAGACTTTCGGAAGACGAGCTTATTACCACGGCGATCCTGCTGCTCAATGCAGGGCATGAGGCCACCGTGCACCAGACTGGCAATGCCGTGAAGTCGGTCCTCGAATGCGGTAGCGATCCAGCGAGATTGTTCGCGGACGCGGAAAGCACGGTCAAAACAGTGGAGGAGTGCCTTAGATTCGACGCGCCCCTGCACATGTTCACGCGTTATGCCTATGAGGAGATCGATCTTGGCGGGGGCGTTCTGCTCAAGCCAGGCAACCAGATAGGGCTGATGCTGGGCGCCGGCAACCGCGATCCGAGTGCCTTTGCTTCACCTGATGCGTTTATGCCAGGTCGTGACGATCAGAAGAACCTGTCATTCGGAGCGGGTATTCATTTCTGTATCGGCGCACCACTCGCGCGGCTCGAACTTCAGGTTGCATTGAAGGTGCTGTTCGAACGCTTGCCCGGCCTGCGGTTCAAGAAAGCGCCAATTTGCCGTGATACTTACCATTTTCGTGGTCTGGAGAGGCTGGATGTCGAGTGGTGATCAAAGCCTGATCACGTATTCCTTGCGGGTTGTCTCAAGCACTTCCCATGTTCCGCGAAATCCTGGTCGCAATGTAAAACTATCGCCTGCTGCGACGTGGTGTTCTTCGCCGCCATCTTCCGCGATGATCGATCGCCCTGACAGGATATGGCAGAACTCCCATTCGTCATAGGCGATTCTCCACTTGCCGGGAGTTGCCTCCCACATCCCCGCATAGATCCCGCCTTCGGCCTCGTCGCAATTCCAGGTGCGGAACTGCGGATCGCCGGAAATGACGCGCTCGGGTTTGGGCGTTCCATGTTCCGGATCGATGCCGTCGAAATCGATTTTTATAAACTGTTTCATGGATTTAACCTGCTTTTGCAAGTGCCTGTTCAAGATCGGCGATAATGTCCTCGACGCTCTCGATACCAATAGATAGCCGTACCACATCCGGCCCCGCACCGGCGGCAATTTTTTGCTCGTCGCTCAGCTGCCGGTGGGTCGTGGATGCTGGATGGATGATCAGTGATTTCGTATCGCCAAGATTGGCGAGATGCGAGAAGAGCTCCAGATTTTCCACGAGTTTAACGCCGGCGTCATAACCGTCTTTGAGCCCAAAGGTGAAGACGGAACCCGCCCCCTTTGGAGCGTATTTCTTCTGCAACGCATTGTAAGGATCTTCGGGAAGTCCAGCATAACTGACCCACGCCACTTTCTCGTTTCTCGTCAGCCACTTAGCTACAATCAATGCATTATCGACATGACGCTGCATGCGCAGAGGCAAGGTCTCAATCCCCGTCAGAATCTGGAATGCGTTGAAGGGCGAGAGCGCCGGCCCGAGATCGCGCAAGCCAAGCACGCGGCAGGCGATTGCAAAAGCGAAATTTCCAAAGGTTTCATGCAAGACAACGCCGTTATATTCCGAACGCGGCTCCGACAGCAGCGGGTAATTGCCCGATTTCGACCAGTCGAACGTACCACAGTCGACGATGACGCCACCCATCGAATTGCCATGGCCGCCAAGGAACTTCGTTGCAGAATGCACAATGATATCAGCACCATGTTCGATCGGCCGGACGAGATAAGGCGATGCCAGAGTGTTGTCGACGATGAGCGGGAGGTCATGCCGATGGGCGATCTCGGCAATAGCGGCGATGTCGGTGATGATGCCGCCAGGGTTGGCGATGCTCTCGATGAAGATGGCGCGGGTACGCTCGTCGATTTGGGTCTCGAAGGAGGAAAGGTCATCCGCTTCGGCCCAGCGCACGCGCCAGTCGAAGGACTTGAACGATTGGCCGAACTGGTTGATCGACCCGCCGTAAAGCTTGTTCGAGGCAACGAAATTGTCACCTGGCTGCATCAGCGTGTGAAATACCAGAAGTTGCGCTGCATGGCCCGATGCCACCGCAAGCGCCGCCGTGCCGCCCTCAAGTGCTGCTACACGTTCTTCCAATACCGCGTTGGTTGGATTGGTTATTCTGGTGTAAATATTGCCGAAGGCTTTCAACCCGAACAATGACGCGGCATGATCAGCGTCGTCGAATACGAACGCTGTCGTCTGGTAAATTGGCGTCGCTCTTGCCCCGGTCGCAGGGTCTGGTTTAGCGCCCGCATGGACCGCAAGTGTTTCGATTCCAGGTGCGCGATGCGCCATATTTGTCTCCATGTCATTGGGCTGGTTTGATCAGGCTATGGGATTGCGAGGCTGGCGCCAAGCAGGCATTTCCGCAACCGAATACAATCTATATTCGTCCTGCAATTGAGATTCGTAAGCCATTTTTGTGGATTCTTGAGCACGAATCCCTCGTAGTTGAGCAGGAATTACCTGCACACGAGAAATTTCCGCGTCAGTATGGCCGAAGCGCGGTGCGTACCAATGCGACAGCCGGAAATTCAGGATTCATCCATTCCGAGCAGGGCGTATTCGATCGCCGGACAGCGGTCCATTATGACCGTGATACCGGCCGCCTCGGCTCTGACTGCCGCGGCTTCATGGCGCACGCCAAGCTGCATCCAGATCACTTTCGGCAAAGGCTTCACCGCCAGCACCTCACCGACCAGGTCCGGGACCGCAAAGGAGTTGCGGAAGACATCGACCATATCGATTGGTACCGGAATGTCGGCAAGATGGGCGTAGACCTTCTGCCCGAGAAGCTCCTTGCCGGCCAGGCCCGGATTGACCGGGATAACCTGATAACCTTTGGCCAGCAGGAATTGCATGACGGTGTGGCTCGGCCGCTGTTCCTTGGCCGACGCTCCGACCAGGGCGATGCTCCTGACCGAGGAAAGGATGCTGCGGATGAGACTGTCGGAGTAGTGATTATGATCCTGCATCATTCGCCCTTCCACTCGGGCTGACGCTTTTCGATAAATGCATTGATGCCCTCTTCCGCGTCCAGCGCCAGCATGTTGTCTACCATTACTTGCGCGGCATATTCGTAAGCCTCCGTCAGCCCCATCTCCACCTGCCTGTAGAACGCCTCCTTGCCGATCTTCACCGTCAAAGGTGATTTGGCAGCAATGGTTTGCGCATATTTCCTGACAATCGGTCCGAGATACTCCTGGGGCACGACGCGGTTGACCAATCCGAATTCACGGGCCGTCGAAGCATCGATGGTCTCGCCGGTCAGGAGCATCTCCATCGCCTGCTTGCGGGATACGTTGCGTGAAAGAGCCACCATCGGCGTCGAACAGAAAAGGCCGATATTGACGCCGGGCGTGCAGAACGTCGATTTGTCGGTACAGATCGCGAGATCACAAGACGCGACCAGCTGGCAACCCGCCGCGGTCGCCAGACCATTGACAGCGGCGATAACAGGTTTGGGATGGCGGACGATCGCTTGCATCAGCTCGGCGCAAAGCTGCATGGTCTTTTCGAAGAAGTCCCTGCCCCGATCTGCATCCTTACGATGGGCACTGAGTTCCTTCAGATCATGTCCCGCGGAAAACAATTTCTGCGCGGAGTCGACGATAATGACACGAACCGCGACGTCATCCCGCGCCGATTGGAGATGATCGAGCAGCAATTGCATCATTGCCAGAGAAAGTGCATTGGCCGGCGGGTTCTGCAAAGTCAGCCGCAATATTCCGCCCGACAATTCATACCCGACGATCGGCTCTCCTTGGCGGATGGCGTGGACTTCTCCCATTTCGTTCCTCTTTCGGCGACTATTGCGCAGGCGGCGCCCATAGCTCATAGAATGGTTTCAATGTGCGCAAATGGCGCCGGACAATGGCCATGTTCGCCTCGTCCGGTTTTGCATTCTCCACCTTGGCAAGTCCAGCCCTCAAGCCCTCGATCATATCTGCCTTTTCCTGATCGGTCAGATTGGACATCGCAGGAATCGCGCCGATCGCCTTGTCCACTTCCTGCCGCGGATCGGGATTGGTCACCCAATGATAAGTGACCATAATTGTATTGGTAGTATCGACCCAGTCTGCAAAGCTGGCAAAGCCAAATTCTGCTGCCTTCTTATCCAATATCGCCTTTCTCTGTTCCGCTTCACCTTTGCCGTCCAGTTCCCGAATCGTGGCGGCCACGGGGGCAAATCCATAGAGAAAGCGCGTGACCATATCTTCGGTCAAAGCGACTGGGTGGTCAGGCAGACTAAAGGCTTGAACGGTTTGCACAGGCGGTGGCGGCGTTTGCGTCGCGAGGAACCCCGCATAGGCAAGCGCGGCAAAACAGGTTGCAACAATTAATCCTGGCGGTTTCATCAGTGGCATCCTTGTAAAGACGATGCGAACTACAAGAGCATTCTTGTCCTATATAGAGCCCGTTCTGTTCCCGGATGGCGAGGCGATCCACGCGGAAAGTGGCGAAGCCGATAAAACACATCGGTCTTGCCAAATGCCTCGACCTTGTCCACAAATTCCCTCCGGCAGAACAACCCGTATGGACAAAACTTGCCCTACAAATAGCAGTGAAATCTTTAAGAAAACAGGCGGAGGCAGGTTTGTGGGGATATTGATGGATGTGGAAGCGCTTTCATCCTTTCTGGAACGTGAATTTCCGCAGGTAAATGCTCATGGAATGGCATTCACCGTAACGGATGCCGGTGCCGGCTTCGCATCGATGCGGCTCGACCCGATGGACCGCCATTTGCGCCCAGGTGGCACGGTTTCCGGACCGACCCTTTTTGCGCTGGCCGACCTAACCGCCTATGTCGCCATCCTTGCGCAGATCGGGCCGGTGGCCCTGGCGGTAACGACAAACCTGAACATCAATTTCCTGCGCAAGCCTGAGCTCGGGCCCATCGACGCCACGGCCAAGCTGCTGAAACTCGGCAAGCGGCTCGCCGTGGTCGACATTTTTATGACCAGCGCCGTCAACGGCGAACTGGTGGCACATGCAACCTCGACCTATTCGATCCCGCCGCAGGCATAGCTGCCACACTGCCAGTGATCGCCCCTGGCCCACGCATCATTTGACAGCGACGACCACTTTTCCCTTCGCACGACCCGTTTCGACATAGTCCAGCGCCTCATTGATCTTCTCGAACGGAAAGACCCGATCCACAACGGGTCGTAGGGCACCTGCCTCGATCAGAGAGGTAATCTGACCAAGCTGCGCGCCATTGGCCGTCATGAAGTGGAAGGAATAGCCGATGCCTTGGCGTTTCGATTTTCTCCTGATGCCGAAACTCAGCAGGCGCATGACCAGTCGAAGCAGCCAGCCGGAACCGTTCTGCCTCGCGAAATCCGGGTCCGGCGGACCGGAAATCGAGATCAGTTTCCCGCCCGGTTTCAGCACACCAAGCGATTTCTCCAGCGTGTCTTTGCCGAGGCTGTTCAGTACGACGTCGTAATCCTGCAGGACCTCCTCGAAGTTGTCCTTCTTGTAGTCGATCACGGCATCTGCGCCGAGCCCTTCGACGAGATCGACATTTGCTGTGCTTGTGGTCGTCGCCACATAAGCCCCGAGATGCTTGGCAAGCTGGATCGCGATCGTGCCCACGCCGCCCGAGCCGGCATGGATCAGGATTTTCTGCCCCTTCTGCAGGTTGGCCCGCTCGACAAGCACCTGCCATGCCGTCAGAGCGACAAGCGGAATCGATGCGGCCTCTTCCATGGTCAGGTTGTCCGGCTTCATCGCTACATCGGCCTCGTCCATGGCGATATATTCGGCAAATGTCCCGATGCGATCCTGGGCCGGACGTGCATAGACCTCGTCACCGGGCTTGAACCGCCGGACATTGGCGCCGACCCGGACCACGACGCCCGCCAAATCGTTGCCGAGGATAAGTGGAAGGCGGTATGGCAGGATGAGCTTGAACTCGCCATCTCTGATCTTGGCATCCAGAACATTCACACTGGCGGCATGAATCTCCACCATCACATCATTCTCACGCAGTTCCGGCGCCGGACTTTCCGTGAAGCGCAGGGCACCATTTTTGACATAGCGGTCGATCAGGAATGATTTCATAAGAACAAACTTTCGATTCTGCGGTCAGGCGGCGACGCCAATAATGTGGCGATGGACGTTCAGTCCGGAAGCCTACTGAACTTCCGCAAGTTCTTGTCGACGAAGGACTCCGGCAGGAAGCGGCGCATAAACCGGACTTGCGCGGCCGCTTTGCCTGCAGTGTAGCGCCTCTTGGGCGATGCCGCATTGGCGGCCCTTACCACCGCTGCGGCGACCACCTCGGGTGCGTCACCCTTTTCAATGACTTCCCGCATCTGCGTCTCCGCGTAGGCACGAATAGTCTCATAGACGGGAAGCGGCTGGTCCGGCCGGGTGAGGTTCTCTTCAAAGGATGTGCGGGTCGCACCTGGCTCGACAAGCACAACGCGGATGCCCTGCGTTCTAACCTCGTGGTCGAGAGATTCCGAATAGCCCTCGATAGCGTGTTTGGTCGATGCGTAGAGCGCATTATAGGGAGCGGGAATGAGCCCGAGTATCGAACTCAGGTTGATAATTCGGCCCTTTTGCTGGCGTCGCATTGCGGGCAGGACTGCATTTGTCATTCGCAGGACGCCGAACACGTTCACGTCGAACACAGCCTTCGCCTGTGCCGCAGAGGACTCTTCAGCGCCGCCGAGCAGCCCGATCCCGGCATTGTTGACCAGTAGATCGATCTGCCCGGTGCGGCTTAGAACGTCATCCACGACCGCCTGTACCGATGCGTCATCGGTTACATCGCAGATCAGCATCGTGATCCCGTCCGGGGTATCCGACATTGGCTTTCGGCTGGTGCCGAAGACACGATAGCCATCGCGCCGCAGCGCTTTTGCCGTCACCAGCCCGATTCCGGAGGAAGCGCCCGTTACCAAGGCGACGCGGGGTTCTGTCTTGCTCATTGCTTTTGCCTTCATTTTGTCGTGGAACATCGATGAATAATCAGTTACTATGGATTTAGTAGTAAGTCACTATCAAAAAGATATCGACATGAAGAATCTTTCAAACCAGCCATGCCTGATCGCCCGAAGCCTCGCCCTCGTGGGCGATGCATGGAGCATGCTGATCATGCGGGATGCCCATGCGGGCCTCACCCGTTTTGATGAATTCCGCAAGAGTCTGGGTATCGCGCCGACGATGCTGACGGGGCGACTTTCAGCCCTGACTGACGAGGGGCTGCTGGAGAAACGCCGTTATTCCGACCGCCCGCCCCGGGACGAATATGTGCTGACGGAAGCTGGCCGCGATTTTCTGCCGGTGCTGTTTGCTATCGGTGCGTGGGGACGCAAGCATCGCGGCGGGGGAAATGTCACCCGTTTCTTCGACGCCGAGACCGGAACGGAGATCGACCCGGTTACCATTGATCGTGAGACCGGCGCTCCCGTCGGAACACGCCCCATTCGTATTGCCGCACCCGAATGAGCGCCGGCACGGGACATGAAGCAGCGCCTGACGATGCCCATTGGAAGCCCCGTTCCCGCATCAACTCAAGCTTGCACCAGGAAAGAGGCTGGGAGGCGATGCGCAGCCGTGGAGTCGTCGGGACACCGGCGGTTTGGTTCACCCAAAAGGTGTAATCCTTTCGGAGTAATCTGCGGCGACGGCCTTGCCGTCGATCCCCGTTGAAGAGGACGAAGTCGCGGAGCCGGCCATTTCCGGCCGCAACCGCTAGCTCACAGCAAGCCTCGCGGCGGCAACGATCAGAAGCCCACCGGCCGCGCCTTCAACGCATCTGCGATGATGATCGCTGAAACCGCCGCGCTTGCCAGCGGCCGCAACGACGAAACTCAGAATTGTGTAGATAAGGCCGCACAAGCCAATGAAGAGTGCAGAGAGCATCGACGCTTGCAGGGCGATGTTTCCTTCATGGTGGATGAATTGCGGCAGGATTGCAAAATAGATCATCATCCCCTTGGGGTTGAGGAACGCGGTCAAGAAACCCCGTTGAAGCTGATTTTTGTTCGCCGCGGTCACCAGAGTAAGCATGCCGGCCTTCATGGCCGACTTGATAAGCTGGAAAGCCAGGTAGGCCAGGTAGGCGACGCCGACCCAGCGAAGTGCGGCGAAGAGACCCGGTGAGGCCGCGACGATGGCGGCTACACCCAGGGCCACCAGCGCCGAGTGCACAATGTAGCCGATGCAGACACCTGCCGTTGACCGCAGGCCGGCCGGTGCTCCGCCGGAAAGTGCTTGCGAAGCCACGAACAGCATATCCGGACCCGGGGTACAGATGAGCGGGAGTACAGTGGCAGCGAAAAGGAGCAAAGTCGTCGTTTCCATGACTGGCATCATAGGCCCGGATGCACGCAACCGGGTTGCGTAGATGCCAATTTTTATTACATAATTGGAATCGAAATCAGGGAACCGGCTATTGTTAGCAGGAAATGCCAATGCGCCTCGACGAACTGGACAAGCGTATCTTACGTGCCCTGCAGCGCGACGGCCGGCTGCAAAATGTCGAGCTGGCGAGGGAAGTCGGCTTGTCTCCATCGCCCTGTTTGCGGCGGGTCAAGCTTCTCGAAGACGCCGGGATCATCGACCGCTATGTGGCGGTGCTCAAGCCGGAGAAAGTGGGATTGCCGCTCTCGATGTTTGCGCGCGTATGGCTGACCGCACAGGATGCGGAGACCATCGACCATTTCATGGAGGCAATGAAGAAGCTCCCACAGGTGTTGGAGTGCTACATCATGTTGGGCGAGAGCGACGCCCTGCTGCGTGTCGCCGTTGCTGACCTCGACGACTACCGGCACTTCCAGTCAACGCACCTTACCAAGGTCAACGGTATCCAGAACGTCAAGACGGACATACCGAGCCAGATCGTGAAACAGACGTACGCGCTGCCACTACGATAAGGGCTGCCTGTCGATGCCCATGTCAGTCCACGCCGATGTCGAAATGCAGTACGTCTTCGCGTACCCCGAGCTTTTCGTACAATGCGATCGCCGGATCGTCACCGTGATCCGCCTGAACATATACGACCCAGGCGCCGCGGTGCCTGGCAATATCCCGTAAGCGGTGGATCAGAGACGTCGCTATTCCCTGACGGCGATAGTTTTCGTCAACCGCGAGGTCGTAGATATAGAACTCACGCCGCGCCTGCTCAAACTTGTCGAGTTCGTAGGCGACGAGCCCGCCGGCGAGACCTTCGCCTGCCAGTGCAACCAGGGCCACAATGTGATCCTTGGCAAGAATGCCCCTCAAATACACATCAGTCGGCGGCTCGCTTCCATATGCCCCGGGATCAGAAAATGCATTGCCGAACAAGGCATTCAACTGGCGGAGGAGCGAGATGTCGTCCGGTGTGAGCCGCTTGAGCGTAAAGTGCTGAAAGTCCATGAAATAGTTCTACCACAGTTCTGAAACGCTTTTACTTGCGGTCTGGCGCCTTTCCTGAATCTCAGAGTCTCAGTGGCCTCCCAACACGAGCGTCTGGACGGGCAGCAGCAGCGCCTGAATTCGAAGAATCATCGCATGCACGATCGCTATCGCATCGACGACATGCAGGAACATCCATTCTGCTGTGCCAATATCTTTTGCGGCGAGAGCTTCATGATTGTTGGTATAGGCATTGGCGATACAGCTGCTGCCTGGCGGCAAGCCGGCCAGCAGACCGGGATAGAGCGGTTCGAGGAAGACGGTGAGTGTCCCTCCCTGGGCAATCTGCCGTACATCGACAAGTTGGTCTGTCGGCCGCAATTGTCCCGCGGCGATAACATCCTGTACTTCAGTGACGACCATGGGAATGATCGTAAATGGCTTGCCGATACACGTGGCCTCGGCAATCATCCCCTTTTTCATCACCTGCGCCTCGATCTGACCAAAGCCGGCAATCAGTGCTCCACGTCCGGCCTCTTGCGGGACGAGAATGCCGGCCGGCCGGATCATCGTGTTTACAATATCGCCGGGCCGAAGCGTGAACTGCTGGACGGTTCCAGCGACGCCGGCCCGAACCAGGGTTTTATCCAGCTCGACTTGTGCCTGCGCGAGCGCTGCCTCTGCACTCGCCTTCTGAGCAGGCAGGAGCGAGTCCAGTTTCGTCTCGATCGTCCGCTTGTTTGCAACAGAGGCGTCAAGCCCACCTTTCCGGCCGTCCGCGACGACTTGCAAGCGCTCAACCTCGCGGACCGAAACGTCCGCCCTGCGCCGCAGAAGCTCTTGCCTCGTCGCCAACTCGTCCAAAGCTTGCTGGTATGCGCCCTGCGCCTGCTGAATGAGACCGTCCGCCGCGGCCAGTTCTGTTTGCGCCACTGTCGTCTCGGCGACGGTTTCAGCTATGCGGCGTTGCGCCGTCTCCCGCGCCGCCTCCTGTTCGGAGCTGTCGAGCCGGAATAGCGGCGCGCCTGATTCTACCTTCGCATTGACGCCAACAAACACCTCGGCAACGCGGCCGGTGGTTTCCGGGAGGATGGTCACGGTACGGAATATCGCGGTGACGTTCTTTGTCGAAGGATGATAGTAAAAGATAAGGGTGATCAACGAAACAGTCAGCAACAGGCACGCCGTAATTCCCCAGCGTAATTCGTACCACATCGTATAGAGGGTAATCTCGCGCCCGATGCGCTTTCCTTGGACGTAGCGGCGGAAAAGATAATCGGGCAACACCGTGAGCATGGAACAGAGAATGAGCTCAAACATGACTCAAATACCTCCGCCCGCAGCATCAGATTTCGGTGACACATCAGGGGGCGGTGGGACGATGGCCTCCTCCTTTACTTCAGTATTACGACCCGAGAGTTTTTCGAGCGACTGTGCCATTGAACCCATTGGTGTCGAAAAATCCGGCAGATCGATCAGCGCAAGCAACAAACCGGCAATCCAGAAAAGATGGTTATGGGTAAACAGGGAGATAAGCGCCAGGACAGCCACCAACTCCATTTGCACCTTTTTCGTGCGATGGGCCATTTGCTCGGGTAGTGCATGGAGTTTGAAATAGATATTGCCGATGAGCAGGATCATTGCCAGGAGGACAACGACGACGACGTTGAATAGCCAGTCAGTTTGGCCAGGCGCCGTAACAAAAGCTGGCAGGTGTTCCACCGCCGCGGGATGTAGACTGCTGTCCAATGTTCCGCCCCTCCAAGACTGCCGCCACAGTACATCATGTCAGCCTACCCCCCAACATGCATTTGATTGCAACTGGAGAAAAGTACGTAACAGTAACTACGCAAGTGAAGCGCCCTCGCCGTCCGCAGCGCGACAGCATGCGCGAATACTCTTGATCGCTACAAGCTCTCCGGAGAAAAAATCTGCATCGGATAATTCTGGTGTGCGTACTGCCACCCGGTCTGCGGCTGAAGGCTCCGTTCCACCAGGAGTTCCACTGTCCCTTTTGCGATAGCGTCGATCGGATGGGAGAGGACAATCTTTAAGGTTCCATCAATCAATCCGCGAGCCGTGGTTTCGGTCAGATCATGCCCGACGATTGGAAGCGTGCGCTCCCGGCCGGCTTCCCTCACCGCCTTCAATACGCCCTCGATGCCCCCGCCTGCGATATACAGGCCGTTTATGCCGGGACGCTGCCGCAACAGATTTAGGGTCGCCTCAAAAGCGTATTCGTCACGCTCGAGCGTCGCGACAGGATCAATCAGAACGAAGTCCGGAGCGCTTTCCCGAAGATACGACCTGAACCCGCTCTCGCAAGCCTCCTGACAAAGATAGCGGTGGCTGCCTACGAAGATCGATACAGTCGAATTTGCCGGCAGCATGTTCGACAGGAACCAAGCGGCTGTTCGCCCTACCTTCCTGTTATCAAGACCGGCATAGCCCGCCCGCGACGCCGCCGTCAGATCGGAAATCAGCGCGACGACCGGGATCGATTTCGAGCTGAGCGTTTCGATGGCCGCAGTCACGTTGGGGTGGTCGGCGGCCACCACTGCAACACCGTCTGCGATCCTGCCCATCCGCAGCAGGGTTTCCGCTATGGCTCCCGGCGTGAGATCGTCCATAAACTCGATGACGGCCTTGCTCCGGACCAACGCACATTCGTCTGTTGCCTTTTGCAGAGCCTCGCCAAGCAATTTGTAGAAAGCAGTCGATTTCTGTTGAAGCAGGAAGGCAAATGTCCGCTGCGGCAGATCCGCCTTCAGACGCTGCCTCAGAAGCGGGGTTGCATAGAAGCCGATGCGTTCGGCCGCATCGAGTACACGCCGCGCCGTTTCTTCGCGCACATCGGCGCGTCCGTTCAGCACACGATCGACCGTGGAAAGGCCAACACCGGCCTCCTTCGCCAGAGCAGACATGTTTGGACGCCGCATACCGATCTCCATGAAACTATTCTTTCATCTTGAGTATCGGCGTTTTCGGCAATTTTTGAAAGAAAAAATGTCAAACTGTTGAATGAATCTCTCCAGAAACATAAGATCGCTCATCGCCGGCTCGCTGTTGGCGGGAGGAATGGGAGGCCATCATGGAAAGAACGTATCGCAGCTACGCGCTCGTCGGCGATGCGAGCGGCGCAGCTGACATCACTGGAGACACGTTCGAGGACAAAGTCGAAGCGGAGTGGTTTTCCGCCAGGGTAGACAGGAAAGCGTTCAAGCAATTAATCAAGCGATCCGACGCTGCCGGCTTGCGGCACTTCGGCATGTGGCTGGCCTTGCTCGCCGGCTCAGGATCTGCGGCGTTTCTCACCTGGGGGACATTGTGGTGTGTCCCTGCTTTCCTCGTCTACGGTCTCGTCTATTCGATGTCCGATCACCATGCACATGAGCTGTCGCACGGAACCCCGTTCAAGACGCGCCGGATCAATGAAATCCTCTATCATCTCAACGGCTTCATGACGTTGCATGAAGGGCATTATTGGCGTTGGAGCCACTCCCGCCACCATACCGAGACGCTTATCGTCGGCCGTGACCCTGAGATCGCCGTGCCGCGCCCACCAGACATTGCCGGAATGTTCCTCGATCTCTTCTTTATCAAATCGGGTCTGAAACAGATCGGCTCCATTTTCCGGCAGGCATTCGGCGGCTTGAACGAAGAAGGCCGTCACTTCATTCCCGACGGTGAGAAACGCAAGGTTTTCTGGTCGTCGCGGGTCTATGTCGCGATCTTTGCCGGAGTTATCCTGGGATGCATCATCACCAGCTCGATCCTGCCGGCAATGTTTATCGTCCTGCCCCGTTTCTACGGCGGGTTCATGGCTCAGTTGTTCAACCTGACCCAGCATGCCGGCATGCAGGAGGATATTCGCGACCACCGTCTCAGCACGCGGACCTGGTACACCAATTCCTTTTTCCGCTTCATGTACATCAACATGAACTACCATATCGAACACCACATGTTTCCAATGGTGCCTTTCTACAATCTTCCCAAACTGCACGAGATGATCAAGGAGGAATGCCCGCCGGCCTATCCTGGGCTTCTGGCCTGTTACGCCGAGATCATTCCCGCGGTGCTCAAGCAGGTGGAGGACCCGAGCTGGTATGTCCGCCGTCCGCTACCATTGACGGTCGTAGCGGCCGAATGAGCAGCAACTTCATCATTTTCAAGGAGGATAGCGCGCGATGATTACGCTTGAAGCAAACACCTGGATCCCCGCCTGCGATGCTGATGCCATCGAAGAGGAGGATGTCATCCGTTTCGATCACGCTGGCCGGACATTCGCTATCGCTCCCCGGAGGACCAGTACTTCGCGACGGACGGACTCTGCACTCATGAACACGTACACTTGGCAGATGGTCTCGTCATGGACCACATTATCGAATGTCCGAAGCATAACGGGCGGTTCGATTACCGGACCGGCGACGCGAAAGGTGCGCCCGTCTGCGTCAACCTCAAGACCTACCCGGTTAAGGTCGAAGGCGGAAAAGTGCTCATTAACATCGGCTGACCGGTTGCCGGCTTCCTCATGAAAACGGTTGCGTACGATCTAACCAAAATGGGTAAAGAGACCCGCACTCCCTAGCATGTTAGACTGAACCGTTCAGGAGGGGTGTGATGTGGCATATGTGCGGCGCCGCCGCAATCGCGGCGCTCGGTCTCACGCTTTGCAATCCGTTGCCGGCAATGGCGGCCGAGCCAGTCGGCGAAGCCGTGCTGATCAAGACCGAAGTGAGGGGTGCCAGTGGTCCACTGGCGGTCAAAGACCCGGTCCACCGGGATGAACGGATCAAGACATCCCAATCCGGACTTGGCCAGTTTCTTTTCCAGGACGGCACCAAGCTTGCTGTGGGATGGGGCTCGTCCGTGGTCATCGACAGATTTGTTTACGACGACACAAAATCGCTCAAACGGCTAACCATCAAAGCGGCAAAGGGAACGTTCCGCTGGATCAGCGGAAACTCGAAATCCTCGGCCTATGAGATCTTGACGCCCGCCGGAACGATTGGAGTGCGCGGAACTGCCTTCGACTTCTCCATCGGCGCCGATGGTACGACTGCCGTCGTCCTGTTGAGCGGCCGGGCAGAATTCTGCGGTCCAGGAGGCTGCAGGCAATTAACGCGGCGGTGCGATTGTGTCGTCGCCAAACGCAATGGCAGCATGACTGACCCCCGCCGGGTCACCAGGGATGTGCTCAGAACGCTTGGCAGCCAGCGCTCCCTGCCGTTCCTCTCCGGCAGCCAACAGCTCACGGGAGGACTAGGTATTGCAGGAGTTGGTGGATGCGGCCTCGCATCGGTTGAAAACCCGAAGGATCGCAACCCTGAGCGCGCTGCCCCGCAATCCAGTCCGGAACCGCGGGCCCCGCAAGCCCCGCCAGACCGGCCCGCTCCACCGGACCGGCCTGCACCGGCCTCCCCGCCTGACAAACCGGCTCCTCCGGATGATCCCGCCCCGCCGGAAAAACCGCACAAACCGGATAAGGTGAAGCATGACAAGCCGCACAAGGACCATAGCAGGCACCACAGGGGTCACCGCGACACGGATCACGGCCGTTACGACAGCGACCGCCATGACAGGGGGCACCACGGCAGAGGCGGACATGGCAAATAGCATTCTGTGAAGCAGTGCAGGCATGGCTTCCGGCTATTCCGCTGACCGGTCGGCTCTTTCTGCGGACTCGTGAAGAAAGTGTTCGGACCTGCGGGAAATCCGGCGATAGAATTCAGGCAATTCGGGCGTTAGTCCAGCAGCCGCGAGTTTTGCGGCGCTAACGATCTTGCGGCTGGCTGCCGACCGTGAACGCAAGGCTTCGACCAGCTGCCGGTGAATCGATTGCAATTCAGCAAATTGGGCAGTCGCCGCCAGGTGCTCGTCGCCAGCGACGGCGAAAAGTCTCGTCCGGGTGCTCTTTCCTTTAAGGCCCAGTGCCCCTGCCTCGAGCAAGGCACAGTCCGGCAACATCTTGGCCGTGCTCTCGGACACGAGAATGTCGAAGTTCACCTCTTTGCAGGATGACTCGATCCGCGCGGCTATGTTGACGGCATCGCCGACAGCCGAATAATTGAATCGCGTTTCGGCGCCCATATTCCCGACACAGGCAAGGCCGGTATGGATACCGATGCCAATGCCGACTTTTTGCTCATCTCCGAAGCCGAATGCGTCGTCTGCATTAAGGCGCGCAAGCGTCTCGCGCATGGCCAGCGCAGCGTGAACCGCCTTGCTTGCATGTTTGTCGACATCGATGGGCGCGTTCCAGAAGGCCATGATCGAGTCCCCGATGAACTTGTCGAGGGTGCCTTCGTTCGCAATGACGTGATGGCTAAGCGCGTCGAGAAGAGTGTTCAGGAAACCAACAACGGCGGCAGGCGGCAGGCGCTCGCTGATCTGGGTGAAATTTCGGACATCGACGAACATGACCGTCAGTTCGCGATCATCGCCGCCGAGGCGCAGAGCGTTCGGCGTGTGCTCAATGCGATACAACAACGATGGTGAAAGATAGTGGCCAAAGGCCCGCCGGACTTCGCGGCGCTCCCGATCGATCACCAGGAACCGGAACGCCGTGGCACCGAAATGGGTGATCGATCCGCTGACGATTGGAGCCAGCGGATCAAAGAGGAGCCCCGCATAGAAGAAGGCAAGCCATGAGGCGACAAGGGCAAGCACGGTGATCAGGAGACCGCACGCCAGAGCAACGGCAGGGCTGACGAAGGTGGTTACCAGCACGAGAAAACTTCCGGCTACCGCGATTGACAGGATTTCAAGGCCATCCGCCCAATCGGGCCGTGAAAGAAAGCGTCCGGACAGAATCTGTTCCACGGTTTGCGCGTGCAGCGATACACCGGGGACATTTTGCCCAAGTGCGGTCGTACGGATGTCCTGGAGCCCTGCAGCCGATGTGCCGACAAACACGATGCTGCCTTCGACGCCGGCCCTCGTCGCGGGCGACGCGCCCGTGGCCGCAAGGATTTGTCTGGCCGAAATATATCTCTCTGCAGTGTCGGGGCTGACATAGAGCCATAGTTCGCCCGCCGCCGTCACCGGTACAATGAAGTCGCCGATCTTGACCTGGGTTATGGTGTCCGGCACGTTCGGCGCGTCGGCCAGAAGGTAGGTCGACGCACCTTGAGCGACGCGCAGCGCTTCAAGCGCAAGGTTGGGATAGAGCTGCTCGCCATCGCTCAGGACAAGCGGTACAGCGCGAACCACGTTCGAAGCGGCACCAGGATTGAGGCTGATATGCCCTATGCCCGCGGCATTGGCCTCGAGTTGCGGTCGCAAGGGTGTCGCGGCTTTGATACTGGGAGGCGCGCCAAGGGGACTTTCACCTGTAAAGGCAAAGCCCGCTTTCACAGGCGGGCGATAGTTTCCCTCGTTGGACAGGCCAAAGCCCAGCACGACCGGCTTTCCAGCAATTGCGCGCGCGAAGATCTCGTCATTGTCCGGCAATTGGCCAAGCAGTCCGGCGTCAATTCCGGGCACGTCACGAACGACGGTGCGCGGCGACAGGCGATCGGGTTCAGCGAAGAGAATGTCGAACGCAATTGCCGATGCTCCCATGTCGGAGAGTCTGTCTACGAGGGTGGCAATCCGGTCTCTCGGCCATGGCCACTGCCCGAACTCGCGCAGCGATGCTTCGTCGATGTCGATGACCCGGACGGGCAGGTTCTCGAATGCGCGGGGCGCCAGGCGCTGATATTCGTCGAATGTTACTTCGCGCGCCTGCTTGAGCAGTGGCGGATCACTCGCCCGCAGAATCGTGAGCGCCGCCACGATCGCGAGACCGATAATTACACCCACTTGCTGCGCGCGTGTCATGACTGCTGTATCAGCCCTCTCGTGAGGCCTTACGGCAACAAGTGCCAATCCCGGGAGAAATCGTCCGGCTCCATTGGCTTGCCCCCACATGCCAAGGGAGCGGTATGCTGCATTGTTCTGGTATACTATGCAATCACCAACGTCAGGAGGAGTCTCCAAAGCCCAAGGAGGTCAGGACCTGTTACCGTTACGTACTTGCACGTTGCGACCATCAAGAATCATGATTGCCGGACGAGTTCCGGAGCGTGGCGATGCGTGCGCCGTGCTGCGTTACCCCAGCAGTATCAAAAGGGAGAAGGTTCATGGCAATGTCATTGGACGCCGCTGCGGAAGTCTTCCGTGAGGCAATGCGGGAAACGGTCAAGCGATACTCGTTATGGTATCTCATCCAAGGTATCGTACTGGTCGCCGCCGGTATCCTGGCGATCATCTATCCCGTGATCTCATCGGTCGCAGTCATCATCCTTCTGGGATGGCTGTTGATCATCAGCGGCCTTGCGCAGGGCATCGGCCTGCTTGGCGCGCGACACGTGCCGCATTTCTGGCTGCAGCTCGTCTCCGTCATCCTTGCCCTGCTCATCGGCTTCCTCTTCTTGCGGGATCCGGCACAGGGCCTGCTGACGGTCACGCTTCTCCTGATCGTGTTCTTCATGATCGAGGGTATCTCGAAGATCGTCTTCTCGCTAACGATCCGGCCATTTCCCAACTGGGGATGGGTGCTTGCCAGCGGACTGGTCGGGATTCTGCTCTCGCTGGTTCTCTGGGCCAGTCTCCCGGTCACGGCGCTTTGGCTCGTCGGGCTGCTGCTTGGGATTCAACTGATCAGCGTCGGCGCGGCACTGACACAGCTCGCCTGGCAGGTCCGGCGCACCTAGAGCAGGCCTTGTCCAAAACTTGCTCCAGAGCGATGTCATTCAGATGCACAGGGCCAACTGGCCGGAGTCTTCAGACCTGCTGGCAGCTTGGTGGCGGTATTTCCGCAAGCAAGATCGACCTGCTGCTGCTCGAGGCCCTGCGCAGCCGTCAGGTCCATCCCCTCTATCCGGGTCAGGAACATGAACGCGCGATCAAATACGATCGGGCCCTCAAAAATCGCGTTACTCAGGTTAGCCCGTGAAAGGTTGGCGAGCGAAAAACGGGCACCCGTCAACACTGCCTTGCTGAAATCGGCGCGTCCAAGTTCCGCCTTCTCGAAGCTGACTCCGGTGAGCTGTGCCCCGCTGAAATTGGCGCGCTGCAGTTCCGCGGCGGCGAAGGTAGCGCCATCGGCCGAAGCATTGGCGAAACTGCAGCGGTAGGCTTCAATTCTGGCGAAGTTGGCCTTCTCCGCCTTGGCCCCTGCGAGCAACGAGCGTACCAGTGTCGCCTTTTCCAAATTCGCTGACTTCAAATTGGCGCCGCTAAGGTCAGTCAGGGTAAAATCGGTGCTGAACAGATTGGCGCCCTCAAGCTCACTACCGGGTATGATCAGGTTTCGCTTGTTGCAATCGCCCCAATCCAATCCGGGCGAAGGCGACGTATTGCACTCGGCAGCGACAGCCGGCCGGCCCGGAATAGCCAGGATACAAAACAAGGCTATGGCGATGGCGATGGCGGGCGATTGCTTGCGCAATGCCAGATCATTCATGGTCCCCGCTGGAACATCGCACTTGGCACGCCCGGATTGCCTCCCGGCCAGTCCAATCAGCTTCTCGACAAAAATACCCATCATACCGCTCCGATTTCGCTGCAGTGAGCCGGTTGCCGCGCACATGGGACCGACTCTTGCCGCTGTATTATACAGCTCACAACGCAATAAAGTGGAGCGCTGCTTGCACCAGTCAATTTGGTGGTTGAGAATGGCCCTTCATATTGCCGATGGCCGTGCAAGGACGCCTCTTCCGGACATCGCTTAACCCAAAGGGATCACCCCGGAGGGTGATGCGCCGAATCCGGATACTCATCAATATCCGCGCTTGCAGCCATGTATGATTTGCCGAGTAGCTAACGTTGTACCTGCGTCAAATCCTCTTCAAAGGAGAACCGGATGCCGGACAGACATGAATTCTATCGGGTTGAGATCTGCGGCCGCCTTTTTACGGGGACCGTTTATGCCGACGGTCCATATCTGAAAATGCTGGAGAATCGAACATTTGGTCAAGGCGCCCCACTCGGAAGCGCGCTGGTCATTTCAAGAAGTGCTGGCAGGCGCTGGTATGCCATCTGCAAGCATGACCATCCACTCATCGTCCTGCCACTATTCAGCGACGAGGACGTGGAAGTCCTTGCGCGAGAGTTTGGCATACCGATTGCGGGCCGGCTGCGGAAATTATCGTTCGCAGAAAGTCCCGCCTGGAGCGCTCTGAAAAGGTGGGTCAAGCGGCATCCCGAGATTGCCCGGGCATGCTCCAGAACCGATAGCTCCGCCCCGGGTTGGCACGACGTGGATTTCGGCCATACGGGTAATGTGGCACGCTTGAGGACGATCAGGACCTCGCACTCGAGGTAATCCGGGCCCGGAGATCGCGTCGAAACAGCAGGCCTTCGCCGGGCTCCCGAAGCGCCGCTTAAGGGATGAGTTAAATGCCTAATCCTTGTTCGTGGAATGTGTACGTGATAATTTCCTTCAATTCCGCTCAAGAGAAACCGAGATAGAGCGGAGGGACGTGCAGTGAAGTTTCTTTGCATTGTAATTGCTGGCATCGTGCTCGGGATCTCGGCCGCACTGGCGGGGCCTTTGCATGACGCGGCGAAAGACGGAGATGTCGGGCGCGTGAAACAGGCGCTGGACCAAGGCGCCAACGTTGTCGAGCCCGACAATGCGGGTGAGCCAGCGCTGCTGATTGCATCGCTGGCCGGGCATGCCGATGTCGTGGCCCTACTGCTCGAACGCGGGGCCGACATCGAGATTCGCAACAAGGGCGGTCTGACGGCGCTGCACGCGGCGGCATACGGCGGAAATCTCGATGTCGTGGAATTGCTTGTCATCAAAGGAGCTGCAGTCAACGACGCCAAGAACTTCTACCACATGTCACCGCTGCATGCGGCCGCCGAAGAGGGACATGCGGATGTAGTTGCTTTCCTGCTGGCCAATAAGGCCGACATCGAAGCAAAGGAAAGGAACGGCTATTCGCCGCTAACGCAAGCGGGATGGCGTGAACATTGGGATGCAGCGGGCCTGCTGATGAAAGCGGGCGCGGTCTGTCAGCCGGCCGATCTTGTCGGCCAGTGGCTTTATACCGAATGCACGAAGCGAAAATGACGTTTCGCTGCAGGAGGAAACGGAGAAAACACAATGTCTGATTCTACTATGAAACGCGGGTTTCGATTGGGCGTGGCAGTTGGTGCCGCCGCGTTTGCACTCTCGCTCGTTCAGCCCGCTATAGCCGAAGAATTCGTCAATACCGGCTATTTCGGTAATGTTGCGATCAAGGGATACGACCCGGTCGCCTATTTCACCCAGCACCAGGCCATGCAGGGATCTGCCAAATATTCACACCAGTGGCTGGGCGCGACCTGGCATTTCGCCAGCGCGGAAAATCGCGACCTTTTTGCTGCTGATCCGGCCAAGTACGCCCCGCAATACGGCGGATACTGCGCTGATGGTGTCTCGTTCGGCACGGTTACCACCAATGTTGACCCCAAAGCCTGGCGCATCATCGAAGGCAAGCTCTACATAAGTTACGATCCGGGGGCGGCCGATGGCTTCGAGAAGAACCCGACCAAGCTCACCGACTCGCAAAAGCATTGGTCCGATGTCGAACGCACGCTGGTTACGGAGAAAGTGCAAAAGAACTGGCAGGCACCTTCCGCCAACTGACGTTTAGACACGCCTGTCAATTTGTCAGTGAAAAGTATTTCAATGCCTGTGGCGTGACATGAACGTATTGCATGTCACGCTGCTCGGGCGACGTATTGCGGTAAACATAGCCGCACACCATACGATCCTGGAAATATCCCACGAACTTTTCGCACAGGCGGTTTTCGTTGACCTCAACGACGCCGGTGATGTTGGTGTTGGAGCTGCGATAGGCTGTGTTTCCGGCCTTGTCGAAATACTGCATGAACTCGGTACCGTTCTTGTGCTTGCCGGCCCACGTCTTGCCATCGACCAGATTGCGCAGATCCTCGCCGCCGATCTGATCTGCGTCCTTTCCGGCAAAGCTGAAGGGCCACTCGGGAATGCCTGCCTCCCGCAGGCCAGTCAGATGATAGCGAAGATCGTCTTCGCGCCAGTAGTCGTAAAGGTAGCTGTAGTAGGTTAGATTGCTGTCCGGAAACAGCTGCAGTAATTTTTCCGTTTCCCGCGCCGCAGGCGTCCGTTCGCCCCGGTCGACATAGGCCGCCGCAAGATATTCGCGCGCGGGTTCGGCATTGGGCAGGGCGTCGCGCGCGGCCTCCATCAGGGGGATGGCTTGGTCAATGTCGCGCGCCGTATAGAAAACGATGCCAGCCAGCAACTGAAAGGCCGGCGCCGGCGTGGGATCAAGCCGCAGTGCTTTCTCCATTTCCGCAACCGCTTGAGCCCTGCTGCCGGTCTGAGCAAGGATCAACGCCAAGTTGCCAACTGCTTCCGCATCGTTCGGCTGTGCTTCCACTGCCCTGTTCGCCGATTCCTTCGCCTCGGTCTCGCGACCGTCTACCAGCTGCAGCAAAGCCAGGACGGTGTGCGCGCGCGCGTTGTTCGGGTCCAGCTTCAAGGCTTGCCCCGCCGCGTCATAGGCAATTTTCCTTGCCACTGCAGCCGACCACAGATAGTTGTAATCGTTGCGCCAAACATCGACGGCAACGCGGGCAATCCCGGCATGCGCATTGGCAAAACCCGGATCGAGATCGATTGCCTTCTGGTAGAATGACAGGGTCCGGCGATAGGTCTCGACGTCGCTGTAAAGGAAACCCTCCTGCTCGGCTCTCATATAGTAGTCATAGGCCTCAAGGTTGTCCGTCGGTATCCGCGCCAGCTGGTCGCGCTCTCCTTCGCTGAGCTTGACCGCCAAGGCCGAAATTATCTTGCCGATAACATCGTCCTGTACCGCAAAGAGGTCGACATATTGGCGATCGTATCGCTCGGCCCATAATGAGAGACCCGTGAGCGCGTCGATCAGCTTGACGTTGATCCGAAGCCGTGAATCGGCCCGCTGCAGCGTGCCCTCGAGAACATAGTGGACGCCGAGTTCCGCAGCCACATCCTGGATCTTGCCGGCCGTATCGCGAACCGCGAACACGGAATGCCGGGCGATCACGAACAGGCCGGAAACCTTCGACAGCTCGGTTATCAGATCGTCGGTCAGACCTTCCGCCAGATGGTCCTGCTTCGTATCGCCGCTGACATTGATGAAGGGAAGCACCGCGACCGAAGGCTTGTCAGGCAGTGGATAGGCGAACCGCTCGGTTGGCGACGGCGGCCAGATCAGAGTCCATGGCTGCCACCAGAGCGCCACACCGGCAAGGATAAAAGCGACGGCCGCCGCGGCGGCAACCGCAATACGCCATGCGCGCAGGTTACTCCGCGTGCCGATTGTCTTGCCCGCTGCTGCCGGATCGAGCACGACACGGTATACCCGGACAGGCTCGGTAATGCTCTTGACCTTCTGTTCGCCGAGCGAGATGTAGCCAACCGGCAGCTTCGATTTCACCTGATCATAGGTCGTCCCGGAAATGGCAATTCCACCAGGCTCCGCCAGTGCCTGTATCCGGTCCGCGATGTTGACGCCGTCGCCGTGAATGTCTTCACCCTCGACGATGATATCGCCGAGATTGACGCCGACGCGAAAGTCGAGCCGCTGTTCAGCCGGGGCAACGGCATTCCGCTTCGCCTTCTGCTGCTGCACCTCGACCGCGCAGCGCAATGCATCGACCACGCTGTGGAACTCGACCAAAAGGCCATCGCCCATGGTCTTGACCAGCCGGCCGTGATGCCTGGCGATCTTCGGTTCAAAGACTTCCTTCAGATCGCTTTGAAAACGGGCGCGCGTGCCCTCCTCGTCGATCTGGCTCAAGCGGCCATAACCAACGACATCGGCGATCAGGACGGCTGCCAGGTGACGTTCCATGCCCATCTTTCCCCGGAGTGCGACAGACTCCGATCGATATCTTACCGCAGCTATACCGCAGATGCATTACCGCACTCTGGAGTAACGGATCGAACAGTTGTCGTGAATTTCCGAAGAAAAATAAGCCATCTCTGGCGCTTCGCGCCGGTCTAGGGCATGTTGGTACTGGAGATTTGTGTTCGTGGCAGAGGGAGGAACGCCATGCGCTGCTTTACCGTACTCGGACCTTCGCAAACCGGAAAATCGACACTCGTCGAAAAGCTTGGCTCGCTCGAAGGGCCACCACGAAAATCCGTCTCACCATATGGGTTGGGCCTTACGGAATTCGAATTCGGAAACGAAACCTGGTGCGCGTTGGATGCGCCAGGATCGGGCGAAGCCTTGGCACACGCGCAGCATGCACTGCTTGCCAGCGACGCCTGTATCCTATGCGTATCGCCTGCCCCGGAAGAGGCCGTTCTCGCTGCGCCGTATTTGCGGGTCATCGAAGCCTCCGGGACACCATGCATCCTCTTCGTCAACCGCATGGATGAGCCGAGGGGCCGGCTTCGGGACGTCATCGCTGCTCTTCAGGACTACGCCAGCCACACGCTGCTGCTTCGGCAGATTCCCATCCGCGAGGGTGACAAGATTGTTGGCAGCTGCGACCTGATTTCCGAGCGCGCCTGGCGCTACCGCGAAGGCCAGACATCATCGCTGATCGAGATTCCCAAAGATGTCATCGAGCGTGAACATGAGGCCCGCGCGGCGCTCCTGGAGCATCTTTCCGAATTCGACGACTGGCTGCTGGAGGAACTTATAGAAGACCGCGAACCGGCAAACGATGCCATCTATGCGATCTCGTCGCGGGTTCTCAGAGAGAACAAGATCATCCCGGTTCTCGTCGGGGCAGCAAGTCATAGCAATGGCATCATGCGGTTGATGAAAGCCCTGCGCCACGAAGCGCCTCCGGTCGAGACCCTTCGAAACCGCCTCGCCGCCACGGGCACTGCTGGGGCAAGTGCATTGGCGGCCGTCAGCTTTCACGCCTATCATCGCCAAAATGTAGGCAAAACAGTATTGGTCCGGGCCCTCGGCGAAGGGTTGAAACAGGGGGCGCTCTTGGGCGGTGCCCGGCTGGGCCCGGTACAGGACCCGGGAAACGGCAAGCCGATACCCGCGGGCGTAGGTTCACCCGGCGATGTATTCGCCACCGTCAAGTCCGACCACTTGCCGGTCCCATCCCTGCTCACGTCCGAAACCACCATGGCGGCGCCCGATTGGATTGCGCCCCCGACGCCGATGCTTGAAAGGATATTGGTGCCCAGCAGCGAGCGCGATGAAACCAAACTTTCCGAAACGCTGGCGAAGCTCGCCGAGACGGATCGGGGCCTCAAGGTCATGCAGGAAGAAGGGACCGGCGCTCAATTGATCTGTGCTCAAGGGCCTGTGCACCTGCGCGATGTTTGCAAGACATTGTCCGAAGTTTTCCACGTCGAGGTGACGGACCGGCAACCCAGTCCGGTCTACCGGGAAACAATCGCGAAGTCATCGGATGTCCACTACCGGCATCGCAAGCAGACTGGCGGCGCCGGCCAATTTGCTGACGTCAAACTCAGCGTTCATCCGAATGGGCGCGGCGACGGCTTTACCTTTGCCGAGACAGTCAAGGGCGGTGCCGTTCCGCGGAACTTCATACCTGCGGTCGAGGCCGGTGCGCGCGAAGCGATGGAACGAGGCCCGTTGGGGCTGCGTGTGATCGATGTCGGCGTCACGCTGACGGACGGCCAGCATCATTCCGTCGACAGTTCTGAATTCGCATTTCGGGCAGCGGGCAAAATGGGGGTCCGTGATGCGCTCGCCCAATCCTCGTCGGTGCTGATGCAGCCGATATTCCGGGTCGAGTTCCACATCCCATCCATCTATTCCGGCAATCTTGTGCCGATCGTTTCGGCATTCAAAGGTCAGGTACTCGGCTTCGACCGGGACGAAACTGCCAAAGGATGGGATATTTTCCGGGCTCTCGTTCCCGGCAGCGTTCTGGACGAACTGGCGCGTTCACTGCGCTCCGCAACGCAGGGCATCGGCACTTACTCCAAGGCCTTCGATCATTTCGAGGAGTTGTACGGCAAGGAAGCGGATGCCATCATAACTGCCCACGCCTCCCACGCGAGCGAACACTAAAAGCCTTAGTGGGTTGGGGCAAGGTGACGACCGGCATCCTGCCATTGTCGGACCTTGACATATTCCCATATACGAGACATTTTCTCACATATGGAAAATCTTCTCGCAGATGATGGCGGAATGGACCAGCGGATCGCGCAGCGGCTCAGAGCGTTGCGTGTTGAGCGTGGCTGGGCTTTGGACGAGCTTGCAAGGCGCAGCGATGTGAGCCGCGCCACCCTTTCCCGGCTCGAGAACGCTGAGGTGAGCCCGACAGCGAGCGTTCTTGGCAAATTGTGCGCCACCCACGGCATGACCATGTCGCGGCTGATGCACATGGTTGAAGACAGCTTTGCGCCGCTTCTCCGCCGCGACACCCAGCCCGTATGGACGGATCCGGAGACCGGATTCCGCCGGCGTTCCGTGTCGGCCCCCGCCCAATCACTGGCTGGCGAAGTCCTTGAATGCGAACTCGAACCCGGTACGCGCATCACCTATGAGCACCCGCCACGGCAGGGTCTCGAACACCATCTCATCCTGACAGCGGGACAGTTGCGAGTGAGTATCGGCGACCAATCTCATGAGCTGCTGCCCGGCGACTGCCTGCGCTACCAACTCTTTGACGCCAGTTCATTCGAAACTCCCGAGCATTGCGCGGCCAAATACATTCTCCTTATCGTGTGAGGAACCATGTCGACTGACCCACAAACCACCATTTCGATCTTCTGGGCCGACGATGTCGCCCACAATGTCCGCGAACTTGGCGCGCTGTTGCATGCATGCGTCCATGACGGGGCCAGCATCGGATTTGTGCTGCCGTTCCCGCAAGAAGAAAGCGAGGCATTCTGGATCGATAATGTGCTTCCGGCAGTGCAGCGTGGTGTGCGGCTGCTGCTCGTCGTGCACCGGGATGGAAGGATTGCGGGATCTGGCCAACTTGATTACGACACGCCGCCCAATCAGCCCCATCGGGCGGAAGTGCGCAAATTGCTGGTGCATCCTGATTTCCGGCGCCTGGGGTTAGCGAAGGCGCTCATGGCCGAACTCGAGCGGCAAGCAGGGGAACGCGGAAGAAGCCTGCTCACGCTGGACACGCGGACCGGGGACAAAGCCGAACCGCTTTATGCCTCACTGGGCTACAAGACGGCCGGCATCATTCCTGGATATTGCCGCGATCCGTTTCAGGGCAATCTCGATTCTACCACGCTCATGTACAGGGCACTTTGAATTGTCCAGCGCCCTTCGAAGCCGTCGGGCATTGCCACTGTCAGGGTGCTACAAACAGTCTTTTACCGCACCGGCACGCGCCAAGCAGCTGGAGAATGATGTGGTAATATGATACCTTTTCCATAACCACTTGTTTTTGTTGCTATATTTATACCATCACCAAATATCCACCACTTGACGCGAGCGCCATAGCCCTTTATTGAAACCCTCGACTGCGGTGGGACTTCCCGCCGTTTTTCATTGTTATGCGGATTTCATCGATCTGCTTAACCCAAGCAACAAGAAAAGCCTTCCTTCGTGAAGGATGATCTCAAGGACGAACACAATGGCTACCTTCTCTCAGAAGCCGGCAGAAGTGACGAAAAAGTGGATCCTGATTGACGCCGAAGGTCTCGTCGTCGGTCGCCTCGCTACCATCGTCGCCAATATCCTGCGCGGCAAGCACAAAGCAACCTTCACCCCGCACGTAGACGATGGCGACAATGTCATCATCATCAATGCCGACAAGGTTGCCTTTACCGGTAAGAAGTTTACCGACAAGGTTTATTACTGGCACACCGGCCATCCCGGCGGCATCAAGGAACGCACTGCCCGCCAGCTGCTCGAAGGCCGTTTCCCGGAACGCGTCGTTGAAAAGGCTGTAGAGCGCATGGTTCCCCGTGGCCCGCTCGGCCGTCGCCAGATGAAGAACCTGCGCGTTTACGCTGGTTCCAACCACCCGCATGAAGCTCAGTCCCCCGAAGTCCTCGACGTCGGCGCGCTGAATGCCAAGAACAAAAGGAGCGCATAAGAATGGCTGAGCTCAACTCGCTCGCAGACCTCGGCACTGTTGCCGCAACGACGCAGGCTGCTGCGCCGGTTCACGTCCAGAAGCTTGACGCCAAAGGCCGTGCCTATGCAACCGGCAAGCGCAAGGACGCGGTCGCCCGCGTCTGGATCAAGCCAGGTTCCGGCAAGATTGTCGTCAACGACAAGGAATACGGCAAGTATTTCGCCCGTCCGGTTCTGCAGATGATCCTGCAGCAGCCGATCGTGGCTGCCAACCGCGCCGGACAGTACGACATCATCGCTACCGTTGCCGGTGGTGGTCTGTCCGGTCAGGCTGGTGCCGTTCGTCACGGCATCTCCAAGGCCCTCACCTATTTCGAACCTGCACTGCGCGGCGTTCTGAAGAAGGGCGGCTTCCTGACACGCGACAGCCGCGTTGTCGAACGCAAGAAGTACGGCAAGGCCAAGGCCCGTCGTTCGTTCCAGTTCTCGAAGCGTTAATTCGCGCCTCAATTGGACAAGAACAAAAAGCGGGCCCTTGGGTCCGCTTTTTTGTTGCGCCGATACAAGTTTGCGATAGCTTCGCCGCCTATCTCTCCCCTTGATGGGGAGATAAATGTCGTGCATCAAACACCCCTCGGAGCCTAGAACCCGATGCCATCGAAGTCCATCGACCACGCCTTCACAGCGCGAACATTGACCAGCGCGGCGACTGATCCGACCCATGCGGGCGCCCTCTCCTTCATGCGCAGGCGCTATACGAAAAATCTCAATGGGGCCGAGGCGGTCGTCTGGGGAATCCCGTTCGATGCCGCGGTTTCCAACCGGCCCGGCGCGCGGTTTGGCCCGCAGGCGATACGGCGCGCTTCGGCGATCTTCGACAATGATCCGCAATATCCGTTCCAGCGCGATCTCTTTGCCGATCTCGCGGTGATCGACTATGGCGATTGCCTGCTCGACTATGGCAATCATCAAAAGACACCTGCTACGATCGAGCGCGAAGCGGCGAAGATCATCAAATCCGGCGCGTTTCTGCTGTCGCTCGGCGGCGATCATTTCGTCACCTGGCCGATCCTCAAGGCGCATGCCGCCAAGCACGGACCGGTGGCGCTCGTGCAGTTCGATGCGCATCAGGATACCTGGTACGACGATGGCAAGCGCATTGATCATGGCTCCTTCGTCGGGCGTGCGGCACGTGACGGCGTTATCGACCCCTCCCACTCGATCCAGGTTGGCATCCGCACCCATGCGCCGGACGATTGCGGGTTGAAGATCGTCTACGGCTACGAGGTCGAGGAAATGTCAGCGGCGGAGATCGCCAAGCAGATCATCGCGCGCACCGCAGGCAGACCGGTTTACCTGACGTTCGATATCGATTGCCTCGATCCCGCCTTCGCACCGGGTACGGGAACACCTGTCGCCGGCGGCCCGTCTTCGGCAAAAATCCTTTCCGTGCTGCGGCATCTGACGGACCTCAACATCGTCGGCGCCGATGTGGTTGAAGTTGCGCCTGCCTATGACCATGCGGACGTGACCGCGATCGCAGGTGCCACAATCGCGATGTATTACCTTGGTATCCTTGCAGAAAAGAAGGCTCGACGAAGCTGAGACATTGAATCGGGTTCCCACGCCAACTATCTGAATTTCAAGCTTCCCAAGGATATCCTCATGAAACCGAAAATCTTCATCGACGGCGAACACGGCACCACTGGTCTGCAGATCCGGACGCGGTTAGCCAACCGCGGCGATCTCGAAGTCCTTTCCATTCCTGAAGCCGAGCGGCGCAACAAGGATTTGCGCTCCGACTTCCTGAAGGAAGCGGATGTTGCCATTCTCTGCCTGCCGGACGATGCGTCGAAAGAAGCAGTGTCAATTCTAGAAGGTCATAATTCAACGAAAATCATCGACACTTCGACGGCGCACCGCGTACATCCGGACTGGGCTTATGGCTTTGCCGAACTCGACCGTGCCCAGCGGCGGAAGATCATCGATGCGCGGCTCGTCGCCAATCCCGGCTGCTATCCGACTGGCGCGATTTCCCTGGTTCGGCCATTACGCGACGCGGGAATCTTGCCTGGCAATTATCCGGTCACGGTCAATGCAGTCTCCGGCTATACCGGCGGCGGCAAGCAGATGATCGCGCAGATGGAAAACCCGGACAGTCCGGACCACATCGCCGCCAATCATTTCCTCTATGCGATGCCGCTGAAGCACAAACATGTGCCGGAACTGCAGACGCATGGACATCTCGAACGCAAGCCGATCTTTAGCCCAAGTGTCGGCCGTTTCCCGCAAGGCATGATCGTGCAGGTTCCGGTGTTTACCGATGACCTCAACGGCAATGCGTCGATGCAGGATATCCATGCCGCATTGAGCGCGCATTATGAGGGCCAGAACATCGTGCAGGTGGTGCCGCTGGCCGAAAGCGCCATGTTGCCACGCCTCGATCCGGAAGAGCTGCGCGACACCGACATCATGAAGCTCTACGTCTTCGGCACCGAGGGTCAAGGCCAGGTCAATCTGGTCGCGCTCCTCGACAATCTCGGCAAGGGTGCGTCGGGTGCTGCGGTGCAGAACCTTGATTTGATGCTGGGCAATGCTTGATGCGATAACGGAGACTTTCCCGCCCGAGTGGAAAGTCTCCTCGCCCGAACTGATGGCCGAAACGGTCACCAGCCGCATCGTCAAGGTGCGGCTCGAAAACGGTGAAGCCGCTGTGATCAAGCATCTGACGCCGCTCGGCATGCGCGAAGAACTGGGAGGCACGCACTATCTCGAATGGCACGAGGGCAATGGCTGTATCCGCCTGCTCGCGCAGTCGCACAACAATCTGCTGCTTGAATATGCGGGTGAGCGCACGCTGCTCGATCACCTCAACGAACATGGCGACGACGCAGCGACGCAAATCTTCGTCGACGTCTTCCTTAAACTATTGCAGTCCAAACAAGCCGGCCGCCCGGTGCCGCCGGATCTCATACCATTGCGAACGATGTTCGCCAGCCTGTTCAAGAAGGCCGAGGCGGACCGGAATCGCGGCGTGCAAAGCCAGTTTGCCGAAGCGGCAGAACTTGCTGACAGGTTGTTGAACAATCAACGGGACGTTCAGCCGTTGCATGGCGACCTGCACCATGAGAACGTGTTGCACGGGATGCGCGGCTGGCTGGTGCTGGATCCGAAGGGCCTGATCGGCGATCCGATGTATGACGCTGCCAACATGTTCTACAATCCGCTGGACCGCGACGATCTGCGCGCCAGCGAAAGCCGCATCGCTTCGATGGCGCGGACGTTCTCAGAGGCATTCAACCGAGATATCAGAACCATACTCGGCTTCGGCATGGCGCACGCCTGCCTTTCAGCATCGTGGCACGATGAGGACGGGAATTACGACGAGGCGGCGCGCAGTCTCGGCGTTGCAGAGGCAATCCGAAAAGTCCTGAATTCCCTGTGAACGTTATGCGCTGGATAACATAGACATGCAGCGAACCGCTCCGGCACGGTGCAGTGGGTTTGATCACTGTATATGTTGCACGAAGTTTGTTACAGGAGAGACGGGCGAAATTGGGCCTGATCCCACCGAGGTCACGAGTCCACTGCCGTCGATGTCGGCGTCAAATTTCGTGGCCGTTTCCTGATGGACCAAGATCGAGCCCAAATTGGATACATAACCTTTCAGATCTTCGCTACGAAGGATCAATGTACTGCCGTATTGGACATTGCCGGGATTGTTAAGAAATCTGGCCATATAATTTGCCACTAATTTGAACCCGCCTGTGGACGGATGAAGTGAGTCACTCAAGATCGTTTCCGATTGCCATGATTGAGCAGCGCCATCGGGTAAATCTGGAGGCCGGTTATAGGTCTTGAAGCCGTATGCCGAGAGCTTTTCTCCGACGCGCGCGTATACACTATCAATATTGACGAGAAAAATCCGTGCACCATCCTTAGTTAACGGGGCGAGCTCTTTCTGTAATCCGGAATAATAAGACGCGGCGAAAAGATTTACTTGTGCTAAATTTTTGCTCTCAAAATACTTCTTCACAAAGCCAACCGAGCTGAACCCTGAGAAGACTATGTTTTTGGCGCCCTTTTCGACAAGGAGTTTCACCTGCGCGGCAGCGCTTGCCGCGGTTTCATAACCATCCTTGGCGGGCTGGTCCGCGGCTGTATTTTTGTCATATTTTTTGCGGAAAATGTCTGCGTCATTGATGCCGATATTGATGATGATCACATCCTGGCTGTCAAATTTCTTTTCTGTGGAAACATCTATCGTCTTTATTGCCGCGCTTACTTGTCCCTTAAGCGAGCCTCGATCGATTATTTCTTGAGCGGTTGCTCCGCTTTGACCATAACCGAAATAAGCTTCGCTATCGGTTAGACCGAGAGCGCTAAAAAGAGAGTAAGAAAGTGGGTAGTAACTTTTTGAAGAGAACTTCGACAGCGCTTCGTGTTTAGAGGGGTAGGTGGCGGTGCCGGGACCGTTATTGGAAATATCCGTATAGCTGTCACCAAATGAATATAGGCGCCTGAATTCACCAGCAAAAGCGCTGTTGCCATGTAACACTGATAGTATGCTTAAAATGCATACGTATATCGCTGCACGAATATGATTTTGTAGTCGGCAAGATAAATACATAGCCATATTCCTCCAAGATGACCGGAGGATGACACCTAGGTGAGGTCAACACAATTGGTACAAAGTACTATGCAATTTGACCCCATTACCGCCCGGAAACAACCTCAGTTTCAAGCGGATAGGCTCCCTTCGTCGCGCGCCAGTGCGCGATCGAGAAGCCAAGCAGTATGATGGCAAAGGCCTGGTGCAACAGACCGAGGCTGATCGGCACCTGCAAGAGCAGCGTCGTGATGCCAATGGCCGCTTGCAGCGCAACCAGAATCGCCAGGAGCATGGCGCGGCGCGCATGGGTTGTGCCCGGAGCCTGCCGCATGGTCGATATGGCCTGCCAAATGGCCACGGCAAAGACGAAATAGGCGAAGAACCGGTGGACGAATTGCACGGTCTTTGGATTCTCGAAGAAGTTGTGCCAAATCGGCTGGATCGGGAAGAGATCGCCCGGGATGACCGACCCATCCATCAGCGGCCATGTATTGTATGAAAGCCCCGCATCAAGGCCAGCGACAAGCGCGCCCAGGTAGATCTGGATGAAGACGAAGAGCACAAACCAGCCTGCGAACCGCTGGAGCTGACGATTGGCGGACGCTTGCGAATAGACGGCGAGACCGCGGGCCACATACATGACGGCAGCAAAAATGATGCAGGCCAGCGTCAGATGTGTGGCGAGCCGGTATTGACTGACGTCCACGCGATCGACAAGCCCTGATGCAACCATCCACCAGCCGACCGCACCCTGAAGACCGCCGAGCGCCAGAATGCCGACCATGCGCGGTTTCAAACGGCGCTCAAGCCGGCCTGTGAGCCAGAAGAAAGCCAGCGGCAATGCCACAAGAAAGCCGACGCCGCGCGCGAGAAACCGGTGCGCCCACTCCCACCAGAAAATCTGCTGGAACTCGGCCAGGCTCATTCCCTTGTTAAGCCGCTCGTATTGCGGGATCTGGCGGTATTTGTCGAATTCTTCCATCCACTGGTCATGGCCGAGTGGCGGGATAATGCCATGGATCGGCTTCCATTCGGTGATGGAAAGACCGGAGCCTGTCATGCGCGTCGCCCCACCGACGATTACGATTGTCGCCAATACGATCAGCACCAGATAGAGCCAGATGCGGATATATCGGCGATTTCGGGCTTCCTGGTTCTGAACCGAGGCAATCCTGCCTTCGGAAATTGTCTGGGCGGCCATGCAGAACACTCCTGTATCCAGCGGATAGGTGCAGCATTAGATGATCCATGACAAGGCGACGATCACGCGACACGCCGTCGCGTTTATAACGCAGCCAGGACTTTTTTGCTTTCCGCAGGAAACGTTAACGGGTAGAGGGTGGCACTGAAGCTAGAGAATGGATGGCGCGATGCCCGTAAGGCTGAAGAAACTCATCGGTACATTTCTGCTCGTGGCACTCGTCTGCGTTTACGCAATCGTCGCGACCATCTTTGCCGTGGCATTGCTCGGCAACGCCAGCCCGTGGGTTCACCTCATTTATTTCTTCGGGACAGGTATTCTTTGGGTCGTACCCGCGATGTTTATCATCAGCTGGATGGAAAAAGCCCCCAAGAAGAAGGCTTGAGAATCGACCGCTGCGCTCCGGTTCCCGAACCACCCCAGCTACCGGATCAGGCTGAATTCCTTAGAAAAACTAAGCCTGTACGACGCGGCGGCCGGCATTGGCAATGGGCGTCGTCACACCGCTCATCATCGTCTGCGCATAGACGAGCTTCTGAAACCGGCCATTGATGGAGATGCGCGGCAGGGCGTGCAGATTGGCGCGGTGCTCCGGATGAATGGTGCCGTGACGCGTGGTGACGGCGGAGAGGAACCCTTCCCCGGCCGCGATCTCGGCTTCGCGTTTTCCGGCGGCCTTGGCCGAGCCATAGGGATAAGCGAAATGAAGGGGACGTTTTCCCAGTTTGTCTTCCAGCATGTCGGCGGAAAGGCGCATCTCCTGTGAGACCATACCTGCGGTCAGCCTCTTCAGGTTGTAGTGGTGGACGGTGTGGGCGCCAATCGTGCACAGCGGATCGCTGGCGATCTGGCGCAACTCCTTCCAGTTCATGACGTCCCGATCCGCGGATACGCCACAGATCATTCCTTCGGCGGCGCACATCTCGCGCAGGACAGGAACCTGGTCAAGTTCGGTCAGCGTGTAGGAAAAATATCGCATCAGGGCGTGGAAGGCGGCACGCTTCTGGATGAGCGTTCCGCAGCGCCACTCGGGACCACCACCCGGTATTTTGATGAAGGTTGCCTTAGCGACGAGCTTTTCCACGACCTCCCACCAAAGGACCGCCGCCCCCTCGACGAGACCCGGCGCAGCATAGATGGTGAAGGGCACATTGTGCTTTTGAAAAACCGGCCAGGCATGATGCAGATTGTCGTTGTAGCCGTCATCGAGCGTGACTGCGGCAAAGCGCCGGTCATGACGCGACCCCGATCTGACACGATCCGCCATCTCATCCATCGAAACAAGCTCGGTGCCTTCGGATTTCAGCGAGACCAGGATCTGGTCGAGAAAGTGCGGCGTGATCGACAGTGAACGCGTAACGCCGAGCGGGCTGATACAGTCCGGGCGGACACGGTGCAACATGATGATCGAACCCAAACCGCCAAAACGATCACGCGTGCGCGACGCGAAACCGCTGTGCCAAGCCAGTCTCATCACGGCCTTTCGTATCAAGTCAGCCGCGTGGACCATTCCTTCACCAATTTGCGCTATTCAGGGATAATCGGAGGGTTCTATTCATCAAGTCATGCAACGTAAATGTTTATATATGGTTGATCAACGAACCCGCCCCGTTTTACCCCTCCTCCACTGGACCAAGTCATGCCGCTTCCTCCTTTAAAAGCAAAGATCGTTTTCGCGGCTGAAGCCAACATGTTGTGGGCTGGACTTGGAGAAGGCTTTTTTGCTGGTCCGGCACAAACGGCAGGCTGGTTTTCTTTCTGGCAATCATCAGTCAACGCGGATTGCCTGGTTGCGGTGTTGTGTGCGGCCGACAGACCGGTATTCATCCTGCCGCTGGAGATCGTCCAAAAAGGCCCGGTTCGCGTCGCCATCTTTGCTGGTGGGCCGCACGCCAATTGCAATTTTCCGGCGATTTCGGGGACTCACGAAATTGGCCGCAACGACCTTGCAACGCTCTTCGAAGAGTTGCGTAAGGCCCGGCCGGATATCGATCTGGTGTCGCTGGCAAGGCAACTGGGTGAACTTGACGGCATAACCAATCCCCTTAGCCAGCTTCCAGGCCGGGAAAACGCCAATGTCAGTCTCGCAATTACGCTGGACCGGAATTTCGAGACCGTACTCGCCCGCAACAGCTCCAAGAGGAAGAAGAAAAAACACCGGCAGAACATGCGCCGTTTCGAGGACGCTGGCGGGTATCGCATCGTAACTGCAGCGACGGCATCCGAGGCCGAGGCAATGCTTGAAAACTATTTCGTTTGGAAAGCGGACCGCCTTGCCAAGGCAGGTATCAGGAACACCTACGAGCCTGCAGGCATAAAGGATTTCTTTCACCGGCTGTTTGCGAACGAAACCGGCTTGGAAGCGCCGCGATTTCAGCTCAAGGCCCTGGAGGTCGCAGGCAAATACCGGGCGGTTCTCGGCAAATCATATTCGCAGCACCAGACCTTCATCGACTTCATCGGTATATCCGAAGATGGGCTTGTCAGCGCCAGCCCCGGTGAGTTCCTGTTTTTTGAGGATATCCAGGACAGCTGCAATACCAATCTCGCGGTTTACAGTTTTGGCATCGGCGACGAGCCATATAAACGAAGCTGGAGCGACATCGAAGTCCCGACCTACGACGCGGATGTCAGCCTAACGACCAAGGGCCGGATATATGCCGGCTATCTTGCGGCACGCGGCAAACTGGTGCGAACCATCAAACAGAATGACGTAATCTGGGCCAGCGTGCGAAAAGCCCGGTCGCGCCTGTTCGGAAAGCGACGAGATCCTCAATAAGTCTTGCCCACGCTCATCGCATTTCGAAATTCCTCGTTGTCGTCGACGAAGACGGCCTCTGGACCAGCACCCACTGCGTCGAAGTACCGGCTTACAAAGCAGCGAAACGCGGCGCAGAGCGCGATATCGCAGATCTGCTGGTCCGTGAAGCCGGCCGATCGCAGCCTGTCGATGTCGATTTGAGTGACCTGCGATGCATCTTTGGCGATCTTTTCCGCATATGAGAGCATCTCAATGTCCCTCTCCGGCAAACCGGCGCTTCGAAAGTCGCGCTGAACGGCGATCACAGCTTCTTTCGAGCCCAAGTCGCCGATCAATTGTTTGCCATAGACGTAGGAACAATAGGTAGACGGGATATGTTTCGCAGCGATCAGGGTGATCAGACGCCATTCCCGCACACCCAGGGAGAACCCCGCCCGAATCTTGTCGACAAAATCAGTATAGACCGGCAGCAGGTCGGGCCGAGGCGTAAATGATTTGGCGGTGGCCATGACAAAACCAAGTTGGGCTATCTGCGCGGCATAAATTTCGGCCACCCGGCCAGTTGCTTCGGCTTCAGCTATTGTGTGCAAGTACATCTGCCCCTCCGTGCAATGCTTTGCGCGGCAATCTAGCAGAAGCCGTGTGGTTTAGCATTCAATACAACGGGCGACGTTACCGAGGTGGCCCTGGCGCAAGATTCAGGCCGAGCGGACAACCCTGCCGGCGTCGAGACGCAAGTGTTCCTTGTTGAACGGTGTCAACAATTCCGGCTCGAGCAGCTTGGCGTCAAATACGGCCTTCGCAGTTGCGGCAACGTCAGGATCGTCGGGGTTAACTACCCCGAGAATAAGCTCCGTGCCATCCGCCAGCAAATGCTTCAATTCCGCGACCGTCGCCGGACCACCATCGACCACAACCAGGTCGTAGGCGGATTGCAATGCATTGAGGATCATCGGCAGGCGGCCGACCGACAGCATCGCCTTCGCAGGGTCGTGATTGCCAAGCGGTATGATCTCCGCATGCGAATAGTGATCGGTATGAATGACATCGCTGAAATGCTTCTCGGACACGAGGAGATTGGTGATGCCCGGGAGATTCTTGTCGTCGAGCATCGAACGGCCAATTTCGCCCGAACCCGTCATATCGATGAGAATGACGCGAACGCCGCGGTCGGCCAACTCACGTACGAGCAGGATTGTCAGTGCTGACGCCTCGTCCCCTTCTGGCGAAACGACCACCGCGCGTGCTGCACCGCTTGCCATCAAACGGTCCGCGACATTCGCTACGCCGGAATGATCGGCATGGGCCGACGGCGTTTCGACGATCGGATCAAGCGCTGGCACCGCGATATCGGGGCCGTCAGGCGCATCTTCAGTCAAAATCGTTTGCTCCGGCGCTTCTTCGGTGCCGGTGCTGGCGGAGATTGCCGGCTCGAGGGTATTGCTAGCAACGACCGGCTCTGCGGCCGATTCAACTGGCGAGGGCCGGGTGTAGGCGGGACGCAAGGCCTGGCCACTGAACAGCGCCCGCAACAACGTGCCAATGCTCAAGAGCAGCAGCGACGCGACGAAGGCCGCTATCGTCATCGGTATCTTCTTTGGGAAGTATGGTTCTATCGGGCGATCGGCGCGGGAGAATATACGTGCATCGGCCGGCAAGGAATCGCTCGCTGTCCGGGACGACGCCTCACGGTAGCGGGTCAAATAGGTTTCAAGCAGTTGCCGCTGTGCCGTAGCTTCACGCTCCAGCGCGCGCAGCTCGACCTCTTCCTCACCTGCTTTTGAAGATTGCGCCTTCAACTCATTGAGAGAGCGCGTCAATTCCGTCTCTCGCAAGCGCGCTGTCTGTGCCTCGTTTTCCAGACTGCCGAGCACCTTGCGTGCCTCCAGCCGGATCTGCTGATTGAGATCGGCGAGTTGCGAACGCAGGGCCCGTATGCGCGGATGCCCGCTGAGCAACGCCGCCGATTGGTCGGCTATATCATTGTTGAGTTGCACCTGACGCTCACGCAGACGCTGGATCAAAGGGGAAGCCATGACATCGGGAAGCGTTTCGACCGCAGCACCCTTGGCCAGGGCCGAACGCACACTTTCCGCCTTGGCCTCGCTGGCCGCCTTATTGGCGCGCACGCGCGACAGTTCCGAAGACAGTTCCGAAAGCTGCTGCGTCGCCAGTACAGCGTTGTTCTGGCCGATCAACAGGTCGGAAGAACTGCGATAGGCAGCGACTTTCGCCTCGGCATCCTTTACGCGCTTGCTGAGATCAGCGATTTCCGGTTGCAGCCAGCCGGTGGCATCCTCATTTGATTGGGATTTTGACGCCTGCTGGGTCGCGACATACTCGTCCGCGATCGCATTGGCCACTGAAGCCGCCAATCCGGGATCCTTGGAAGAAAACTGGATGACGATGACGCGGGAATTCTGGACGCTAAAGACCATAAGGCGATCGCGCACCGCCTGCAAAATATAGTCGTCCCTGGCGTCCCCGCCGGGATTGTTGCCAATGTCAACGGCACCCAAAAGCCGCGATAGCGCCGAGGGCTCCGCCCCTGCGGACAATTCCTCAATCTTGCCAAGCTCCAGTTTTGTGATGACCCGTTTCAAAAGATCCGACGAGCCGATAAGCTCCACCTGGCTCTTGATGCCCTCCTGATCAAGTATGGGCCGGTCATCACCCTGCTGATTTGCCGGACGGGTGAAGACAGATTCGCGCGTTTCGATAAGGATTCGGGTTTCACCACGATATTTCGGAGCCACCAGGGACAGGAGCAGAAACGCCAGCGCCGTCAGAAGCAGCGAACCAAGAATGATCCGCAGCTTGTTACGCCACAGGCTGGCGAACAACGCGCCTATATCAATGTCAACATCGTTACCGACAGAGCTCGCCGCAGGCATCCAAAACACTCCAATCCGAATAGCATAATGGTAAAGACCTATGGTAACCAGCGAGTTAAGAACTGTCTGGCCACAACCCTGGCGTGCCGCAATCTGCTTAGTTTCCCGATACTTTACCAGCCATTAACCCTAATGAACTGATAATCCCGGCAAGAATCGACAAAGACTCTCCGCAACTGTTGTTAGGGTTCCAGACGTGTTCAGCAAGCAGATTTTACTGGTGGCCATTGGCGTTCTCGCGATGACGCTTGGCGGATGCGCCAGTTACCGGCCGGCCCCAGCAGCATTCAATGAAGCAATCAACAAACCTTACATGCTCGATGCGGGTGACCGAATCCGGCTGACGGTCTTCGAGCAGGAAGGCATCACCAATACGTACAGCGTTGATCAGGCAGGATATATCTCGGTTCCGCTTATCGGCAGCGTTCCTGCCCGCGGCAAGACCATCCAGCAAATCGAGGCCGACGTGGCAGCCAAGCTACGCAAGGGCTATTTGCGCGATCCGGATGTCGCTGTGGAGATCGACCGCTATCGCCCCATCTTCGTCATGGGGGAAGTCGGCGCAGCCGGCCAGTATTCCTATGTTCCTGGCATGACGGCGCAGAAAGCCATCGCAGCGGCCGGCGGTTTCACTCCGCGGGCGCAACAGAACGACGTTGACATAACCCGCCAGTTCAACGGTGAAAGCCTGACCGGGCGGGTGACAATTTCTGATCAGGTGCTGCCCGGCGACACGGTTTACGTGCGCGAACGCTTCTTCTGATTATTGTATGCCCGACAGCCATTCCCTCCGGATCGTTCATTGCTTTCGCGCCCCGGTTGGCGGGATTTTTCGCCATGTGCGCGATCTCATCGACGCTCAGGTCGCGGCCGGCCACAAGGTTGGCATTATCTGCGATGCATCATCGGGTGGCGATTTCGAAGAATCCATGCTGGGCGAAATGCGTGGCAAGCTCGAGCTTGGACTGGAACGCATCGCCATGCAGCGGCAGATCGGTCCCGGCGATGCGGTGGCGGCGATCCGCACCTACAAGATCATCAAGAAATCGCGGCCGGACGTTCTCCACGGGCATGGCGCCAAAGGTGGCACCTACGCGCGTCTGTTCGGCTCACTGCTGCGGGCATCCGGTTCTCGCGTTGCCCGTTTTTATTCGCCGCATGGCGGTAGCCTTCACTTCGATCTGGCAACGCTGCAGGGGCGGTTCATTTTTTGTGTCGAACGACTTATGGAGCGGATGACCGACCGGATCATTTTCGTTTCGAAGTTCGAACAAGGCGTTTACGCGCGGAAGGTGGGCGAACCCCGATGCGGTCACGCGCTGATCTATAATGGACTGGCGAACCGCGAGTTCGAACCCGTCACACCCGGTCCAGACGCTGCAGACTTCCTTTTCATCGGCGAAATGCGTGCGCTGAAAGGGCCGGACATCTTCATCGATGCTCTCACACGCGGGAGCGCGATGAGCGGGCGGGCGTTGACGGCCGTAATGGTCGGCGACGGCATAGACCGCAACCATTTGATCGAACAAGCCCAAGCAGGACAAATGTCCGGGAACATTCGCTTTCTGATGCCAATGAAGGCGCGCGAAGCGTTCCGGCTCGCGAAAGTGGTGGTCATCCCGTCGCGGGCAGAAGCCCTGCCCTACATCGTGCTTGAAGCGCTCGCCGCTGGACGGCCCGTGATCGCCAGCCAGATCGGAGGAATTCCGGAAATCCTTGGTGAAGCATCTCCCGCCCTCGTAAAACCGGAAGCTGAAAGTCTTTCCGGCGGTATGGTTACCGCAATAAATGATCTGGAAGGCTTTCAGCAATTGCTTCCGGGCACGCAGGTTTTGCGGCAGAAGTTCAGCGTCGAAAATATGGCGATGCGTCTCGAAGCAGAATATTTTGCTGCTCTTGGCCGGTAATTCACGCTGTATTCTTGCTTTCTCTCAAGCTTTTCTTAGTTGATCTGTGCTAGTGAGAAGCCCTTCGACGCTTCAGGATGCATCATGAAAGACAGAAAAGCGGAACACGGTTTTTCGCGCGATGTTGTTCGCAACCTCTCGCCTGATCCTGCAACATTGTCCAGCGCCAAAGCCAAACTGAGCCCGATGGCTCATGCAATCGCCTCGCAATATGCGCGCAATACGAATTCGCCGGTCATGGTTAGCGGTACCATGCGGATTATCGAGTTCATGATCCTGGTTCTGGCCGGGTTTACGGTCTTCCTTATCTATGTCGGCCCCTCCGCGAATGCGCTCTTTCATTATTCCCTTTCGATCGTGACAACGGCGACGCTCAGTGTGCTGCTGCTGGAATTTACGGATAGCTACCAGCTTGCGGTCATACGCGATCCGTTCGGCAAGTTCGGGCGACTGATCCTGATTGTCTCCGGTGCGTTCGCCCTGATGTCGCTGGCCGGGTTTTTTCTAAAGATATCCGAGGATTTTTCGCGCGTCTGGTTTGGTACATGGTTCATCGCTTCACTGATCACCTTCATGGCGTTCCGGCTGGTCATGTCGCGGCTGATCCGGCGCTGGGCCCGCAACGGCAAGATGGAGCGCCGTGCCGTCATTGTCGGCGGTGGCAAACCCGCAGAGGACCTGATCCGTTCGATCGAACAGCAGCCGTATAATGATATCCGCATTTGTGGTGTCTTTGACGATCGTGACGCCAAACGGTCGCCGGCGATCGTTGCGGGATATCCCAAGCTTGGCAATATCGCCGAACTGATCGAATTCGCCCGCATCGCCCATATCGATATGCTGATCGTTTCATTGCCGATCACCGCGGAAGCGCGCGTGCTGTCGCTGCTCAAGAAACTATGGGTGCTGCCGGTCGACATAAGGCTGTCCGCGCACAACAATCACCTGCAGTTCCGGCCCCGCGCCTATTCCTATATCGGCTCCGTCGCGATGATCGACTTGTTCGACAAGCCGATCAACGATTGGGATTCGGTGGCCAAGCGGGCCTTCGACATATTCTTCAGCCTCTTCGGCATTGTGGTCTTCAGCCCAATCATCATCGCCACCGCAATAGCGATCAAGCTTGAGAGCAAGGGCCCCGTCATCTTCAAGCAGCAGCGGCATGGCTTCAACAACGAAATCATCGAAGTCTGGAAATTCCGCTCCATGTACACGGAGATGTGTGATCCCACGGCGCGCAATGCCGTGGTGAAGAATGACCCGCGTGTTACGGGCGTCGGCCGCTTCATTCGCAAGAGTTCGATCGACGAACTGCCGCAATTCTTCAATTCCTTGATGGGGACGCTTTCACTTGTCGGTCCAAGGCCGCATGCGATTGCCGCGCATACACGTAACCTTCTCTACAACGAGGTCGTTGACGGTTACTTTGCCCGCCACCGGGTCAAGCCTGGTGTAACGGGCTGGGCACAAATCAATGGCTGGCGCGGCGAGATCGATTCCGACGACAAGATCAAGAAGCGCACGGAGTTTGACCTGCACTATATCGAGAACTGGTCGCTGTGGTTCGATCTGAAGATCCTGTTCCTGACGCCGATCCGCCTCCTCAACACGGACAATGCCTATTGAGCGCAACGACTGACCAAGGGCGGGATGCCGGCGTCAGTCACGCCGCGAAGAACCGCGCCCTGGTCAAGCTTGTTTCGACGACGGCGGTTGGTTTCGGCGTGTTTCTCAGCGGGTTTGTCATCGACGAACCTGCGCCCTACGAGCTCTATATGGCGGGCCTCATCGGCATTTGGGCACTGTTTGGCCTGCGTCTGTCGCGGACCGTCTCAGTTCTGCTCGCCATTCTTGTCGTCTTCAATATCGGCGGTGTGATTTCAATGGGACAGATGCCAGACCTGAAGACGGCGCCCATGTACATTGCCGTTTCGCTCTTCCTCGGTGTCACGGCGGTTTTCTTCGCGGCAATCATCAACGCCAACCACCGTATCCTGCCGGTTATCTTCAACGCCTATATTCTCGCCGCGGTCTGCACGTCCTTGTTGGGGATACTCGGCTATTTCGATGCCTTTCCCGGCGCTGAAGTTTTCACACGCTATGGCCGCGCCATGGGCGCATTCCAAGATCCTAACGTGTTTGGCCCCTTTCTGATGCTGCCCTTGGCGTGGCTCGTGCACGGCGTACTGGTGGGTGACCTGCGCGCACTTCCCATTCGCCTGATACCCATTCTCATCATCACGCTCGGCATATTCCTTTCCTTCTCGCGAGCGGCATGGGGCATGGCAGCGCTGATCATTGCGGGTCTTGCCTTGCTCCTGTTCGTTAGAAACCCAGACCGGCTGTTTCGGCTGCGGATCATTCTCCTCGCTTGCCTCGCGGTCGTCGTGGTGGTGCTCGCTGTTGTTGTTGCCCTGCAAATTCCGAGCGTCGCCGAACTGTTCACCGCGCGAGCTCAATTGGTCCAGGACTATGACGATGCCCAATTTGGACGCTTCGCACGCCATTGGTACGGCTTGCTGATGTCTATCGATCATCCTTTTGGCATTGGCCCGCTGGAGTTTGGTCCAATCTTCGGCGAGGATACGCACAATATCTGGCTCAAGGCGGCGTTGGACTATGGCTGGATCGGGTTCATCAGCTATTTGACACTGACAATGCTGACGCTGGCGCTGGGTTTGCGCATTCTCTTCCGCGAACGACCCTGGCAACCATTCCTGCTGTGCGCATATCTCGTCTATGTGATGCACGTGGCAATAGGCAATGTCATCGACACCGATCACTGGCGCCACTTCTGGTTGCTGATCGGCATAGTCTGGGGGTGTGCTGCGCTGGAAGTGCGCCACCAGAACCGTCAAAAGTCAACGGAGGTGTTCCCGCCAGAACATGCGCAGCGATCTTGTGATCGTATTGGATCTCATGAGTGAAATATTCAATCGGAGATAGTACGTTTCCAATGTATAATATCCAATCAGTTGAATCCCGCTTAACGGCTCAACCTATGCGTGCTGGCTAAATAGCAAGTTATTTTCATAATATTACTTCGCACGGCCAATCGCTTGGAATTATTTACTGAGCAGAGACGTTCAGAACACCGTGACGGAATGGGTGGGATACGCATTTGACATTTCTGGGAGATGATAATCCGAATTATTCGAAATCGGACGGCGAACTCATGCAGGTGGCACTCGAAGACGCCGCCAAGCGGCTGAATATTACGGATATGACTAATCCTGAATTCGGCACGCTGGCGCGATTTGTGCGGGCGGCGTTCATTATTGGCAACCGCGATTCAGAAGCGATGGCCAAGTTTGCCGTGAATGCCGTATTGACGCGGCGCCGACGTACATCGAGAAACAAACCTGCACCTTGAGTTGACCTGCCAGACCGGACCTTTCCGCCCGGGCCGCCGCGATTCACGACGGAGCGATCGACCGCAGAACTCGATGTTGCCGTCGCAGCCGTCGCCATGCTGCAAAGACTTGGGCACCTTGTCTATCTCGACGATTTCGGCACTGGCTATTGAAGTTTGGCCAATCTTCAACAGCTGAACGTCGACACGATCAAGATCGATCGCGCCTTTACCGGTACGGTCGGAACAGCTTCCGTGAAGGTTTCGATTGTCCCGCAAATCCTCGACATGGCAGACGCCCTCAAGCTCGGCGTCATCGTCGAGGGCATCGAGACCGAGGAACAACGTGATTATTTCGCCGCTGCAGACGTGTCATACGCTGGTCAGGGCTGGTTCATTTCTCCTCCACTGACACTTGCGCAACTTGTAATCTTTCACAAGGAACGCCGAGGCCTGTAACGACCTAGCCTTCCCCCTCGGTTGCTTTCGCCGCTTCTGCAGCCTTCTTGCGAGCCATGGTTTCTCTTGTGGCCGCCGCAACAGCACCGGCAGAATGATCCTCGTTGCCGGCAACCTGAACGGTCGGTGACGCAAATCCGATACCGTTCTCCGCGAACGCTTCGCGTATCATCGCGTATGCACGCCGCCGGATGGTGGATTGGTGGCCGGGTTTCGTCATCATGGCAAAGCTGAGGTTGATGCCATAATCGCCGAAAGCCTCAACGCCCTTCATTTTTACCGTTTCGATGATTTGCGGGCCGAATTCCTCATCTTCGAGCAGCGCGGCACCAACGCCCTTCACCAGCTTTTTGACCTTGGCGATATCCGTGTCGTAATTCACCGAAATCAGGAATTTGTCGATGACCCAGTCCCGGCTCATGTTCTGCACGGCACCCAGGGTACCGAACGGAACGGTGAAGATCGGACCGCGATGGTGGCGCAGTTTGACAGAGCGTATGCTGAAGGATTCGACGGTTCCCTTGTAACTGCCGCTCTGGATATATTCCCCCACGCGAAACGCATCATCGGTCATATAGAACACGCCGCTGATGATGTCCCTGACCAGCGCCTGCGAGCCGAAGCCGATAGCAACGCCGAATATGCCGGCGCCGGCAATCAATGGACCGATCGCCACGCCAAGCCCGGACAAAACCATCATGACGGCGATGGCGGCGATCAGCACGGCCAGGAAATTGCGCAGGATCGGCAGCAGGGTCATCAGCCGTCCGCTGCGGGCCAGCGCGGCTTCGTCGCCGCCTTCGATGCGGGCGCGCTCGATGCGCTGATTGATGAGGCCCTTGACCATATGCCAGATCAGATCCGCGGCAAGCAGGATCACCACGCCGCTCAGTACGCCGCGGATGATCCGGCTGGCAGCCTCGTCCTCCATCAATCCGCTTGCACGCAAGCGAATGACTGCGGCGAGCCAAGCCGCCGCGAGCGCGATGATGACCACCCTTACCCCACGCTCTATGAGGACTTCGAAGACCGGATTCCTGGGCTTTGCCTGATCATCAGGGCCAGAGAAGAACGACTTCACGATCGTGCTGGTTGACTTCAAAATCGGTGGCAGGATGAGCGCATAGATGCCGACCCACAACGCCCCGCTCATGCCGGCGACCCACAACAACCAGAGCAGGCACAGATAGAATGTGAGCAGCCACTCCTTGACGCGGTAGGCTCTTGAAGCAATGGGGGCTTCAGGGCGGTTCCATACGGTTTCGAGTGCAACCGCCAGAAGCCCAAGGCCGATGAAGTAGACGATCAGGCTCTTGACGTTGGGTGTGAAATTGAGTGCGGTCATCACTCTCGCAGCCGCCCATCCCGTCAAGAAGATGCCTGTGAACAAGGCAACGCGCCGATACCAGAAGCCGGCCATCACATCATCCATCGGAATGAGACGCATTTTGCCGTGCTCACCTGCCGGTGATTGCCCGCGATGAAATCCCAGGAGAATGGCGGTCAACCGCGTGATCACGCGCCAGGCAATCAGGCCGACAAGCATGGGAAGGACAAGCATGGCCAGCAGCGGGGGCCAGGTGAAAGCAAGAAACGCACCGATGCTGGCCAAAGCAAAGACCACCAAGGGTGCGATGGCTGCGAAGATCGACCGGCCGATCACGTGATGCCGTGCGGGCGTGCCTCCCTCGACCGCATCGGGTGTAACGTTCCGCCGTATCGCCTGGCTGACCAGTCGCCGGAAGACAAATTCGGCGCCGAAGCCGAGGGCCGCAAATGCGCCGAACAGGAGCAGGATTGCTCCCGGACCTCTCCCGTTGATCTCGGTCATTATCGTGGAGCTTGCCCCCGAAAACTCGGCAGGAATTGCCGGAACGGCTTGCCCCAGTCCCCGCAAATGCGCTCGAACGGCGTTCGACCAAAGCATAATCTCATCCGCTGCAGGGGCGGCCGGAGTCTCCGCCGCCTGCGGCGCACCCTTTGCGGTGATCCAGGCTTTGACATCCGGATCGTCCAACAGCTTCAGGAGCTGTTCGACCTTTTCAGGAGGGGGTGATGACACTGCGGTCTGTGCTTGTGAAACCGCTATACAGCCAAATACGAGAGCCAAGCCGAGTGCAAACAGGACGCTCGCCTTGATGGTGATGTCCCGGATCGCCGCAGTATTCATTCGTTTTGCCCCTGAAAGACTCTTTTACTTACTATGCCCTCAAAATTCTGCGCCGTCCCAAGAATAAATCACACACAATCTACCCGAGCGGGTCCAGAATTATCCGCCAATGCGGCTTTGGCTGGCAAGGGAGGCCAGCCATCAATAACCGGACCCGCTCAGGTGAGGCAACAGGAGGGAGGCACCCCATTGCCCCGCCAAATGTTGGTGCAAAATATTTGCCGCGTCAAAGCTGTTACAGTAACATCGTTGCAATGATTGCCACGGCAAAGCATGCTGCAACGCATAATGGGTTTCCATTCAGGACCGGTACTATTTTGCGTGCCTGCGCAACATCTCGATGGGGTCAGCATGAAGTATATCCTCCCCGCTCTTCTGGTTTTTCTGTGCGCCAGCGATGTTGCGTCCGCCCAATCAGCACAGACGAACATGCTTGAACGCAGGACCGCCAGAGCAATCCGCAATGCGGGTTTCTGGTGCGATCAGGTCTCCAACGCGCAAGTCGACAAAGTGTTGTCGTCGATGGGGCCGACAGTTGTCCGTGTGACGTGCGACGACAGGACACGGTTCGAGCAGTACAAGCTCACCATGACCAAAGACAACAAGATCGCCAAGATCGAGGTCTGGAAATAAGCGGATGGGTGATGGCTGATCTGGGGCTCCCGATCGCCGGAAAGTATCTTCACCGGCTATTGTCACGCTGATCAAGTTGCCTTGCACTTCATGCCCGCGCAGGCCATGACTTGGCCGAACGAGTTCGGTGGTCAGGCAGCCCTATGAAAACAAAACAGGTCGGAATTATCGGTGGCGGGCCCGCGGGCCTCATGGCGGCGGAGGTTCTATCCTCCAGCGGACATTCCGTGACAGTCTATGACAGCATGCCGACGGTAAGCCGCAAGTTTCTGCTTGCGGGGAAGTCGGGCCTTAACATCACTCATGCCGAGGATTATGCGCGCTTCGTGCAACGCTTCGGCCCCGCCGCACAGCGCTTGCGCCCTGCCCTTGACGCCTTCACGCCGGATGATGTGCGCAACTGGGCGACCGGACTTGGCACGGAGACTTTCGTCGGATCCTCCGGCCGCGTCTTTCCAAGGGTCATGAAGGCTTCGCCGCTTCTGCGTGCCTGGCTTGGCAGGCTCGAAGGGCGCGGTGTCAAGCTGCTGACCCGGCATCGATGGACGGGTTTTGCCGAGAACGGTTACGCGTTCGACACTCCTGCCGGGTCAAAGACCGTCCAATGCGATGCGGTGCTGCTGGCACTTGGTGGTGCAAGCTGGCCTCGGCTGGGATCCGACGGAGCCTGGATGTCCTGGTTGCGCGACAAGGGTGTCGAGGTCAGCGCATTCCGACCTGCAAATTGTGGTTTCGATATCGAGTGGACCGCAATGTTGCGGGATCGGTTCGCCGGCGAGCCGGTGAAATCGGTGACTGCTTCATCGGACGCGGGTGTATTTCCTGGCGAACTCGTCGTAACACGGGACGGCATTGAGGGCGGCCTCGTCTATGCGCACGCTGCGAGTTTGCGCGACCGTCTTGAAACAGAGGGCAAGGCGGCGCTCATACTCGACCTTATGCCCGGGAGAACCGCGGAACGGCTGGCAAGGGACCTCGCGCGGCAAGACGGCAAGGCAAGTTTCTCCAGTCGTATCCGCAAGGGGGCGAGCATTGAAGGCGTAAAAGCTGCGCTCTTGCGGGAGTTCGGAAGTGACGCTGATCTTGCCGATCCGGAACGCCTTTCCCAGCTTATCAAAGCTTTGCCGGTCCCGGTTCTGCGGCCGCGCCCTATCGAAGAGGCTATTTCATCGGCGGGCGGCGTTGATTGGAACGCCGTTGATGGCGGATACATGTTGAAGACGATCCCAGGCGTTTTTGTCGCCGGGGAGATGCTTGACTGGGAAGCGCCGACCGGAGGCTATCTCCTTACTGCCTGCTTTGCCACCGGCCGAGCGGCGGCACAAGGCATCGATGCATGGTTACAGGGTCAATCCGCACCCGACTTCGCAAGTAATAATCAACAAACCGGAGACGGCTATCGTTGAACGCGCCCGTCGCGCCGCAAACAGGCGATTTGGACGGGTCCGGATATGCGGCACGGGCAAGTGCTTCAATCACGCCTCTCCGCCATCAGAAACACCGCCAGTACACAGCATAACAGGCCAAGGGACAATGGCAGCCCCTGATGTCCGATCAGTTGCATCGTCAGTCCAGTCGCGGGCGAGCCGACAATGCCGCCGAATCCCCAGACCAGCGCAAACGCTGCGTTGCCGGCGATCAAGGCCCGACCGGCGAAACGCTCGCCGAGTTGGATCAATGTCATGGTGTAGATCCCGAACGAAACCCCGCCCAAGACGAAGACGAGCGGCCAGATGAGCCACGAGTGGAAGAAAGCCGACAGAGCCAGGCAACCGGCCAGCGAAGTCAGGGCACAGAACAGCATGATCCGCGTCGAGCCGAACCGGTCGGCCAGCCGCCCGAGCAAAATCTGCAGCGCGGCATCGCCTGCGATGAAACAGGCGATCAGCGAAGCGGTGCGACTTTCGGAGCTGCCCAGCGCGGCGCCGTAGACCGCGAACAACGAAATCAGGGTCTGCTCGAAAGCGGCTGCGGCAAAAACCGCAAACAACAGGAGCGGCGCCAGTGCGAAGAAGCCGCCGACCGATGTTGCCTGGCCTTCGTGCGGCATCTGCGGCAGGCGCGGAACGACGGCAAGCACAATCAGACCGCAAAGAAGCAGAGCCATGACGGCGATTATGAAGGGCGGCCACCCTTCCGTGCCGACCAGGCCAAGCGACAACGGACCGATAGCGAAGCCGCCCGAAACGATTGCTGAATAGAGGCCCATGATGCGGCCCCGGCGCGACGCGGGCGTGATCGAGATCAGCCAGGTTTCGCTGATCACATAAGGCGGTTTGGTGAAGAATCCGAGCAGGAAACGCAGCGGCATCCAGGCCCAGACATCCTGCGTCCAGGCAATCGCAACCAGGGTGGCTGCTGCCAGGATCGAACACAGGATGGCCAGCCGCGCCTCGCCCACGCGCCGCGCCAGCGCCGGTGTGAAGTACGCCGATACGATGAAGCCCAGTGGCATCATCGCTGCCGACAGGCCGATCAGGCTGGGTGATGTGCCTTGGCGCTCGAGGATGAAACTGAGCAGCGGATAGGTCACCCCGGCCGCCACCGCGCCCAACGTGACGGTCGCGATGAGGCCCGCCATTGCTGCCAACGGAACCCGATACTCTCGCTGTGATGTCGTGCTTTCGGCAGTCATGTGGATTTCGAAACAGCCTCTATTTGAATGAAGCCGGACTTTGCAGTATCCAAACGGTGCCGTACTTAAACTCTCCCAAATAGTTCCAAAAACTTCTAAAACCGGCGGACCGGATGCAATCGCGTTGAGTCTCGCCTTTTACTCATTTGCGTGGGAGAGGAAGGAAGAGTTCATTGTCGTGGCGAGAGGCCATCAAGCACGAAGTCGAGTCCCTTCCGGAAGGCGCCATCCCAATCATTGTCCAACAGCAGACGAGTGCGTTCGATTGTCGGGTAGCGTTCGCTGAGATGCTCAAGGCGCTGCTGCGCGGCGGCCCTGTCGTCGTCCGAGCGGTCGAAGCTCGCCCGGGTGATGGTGGCGCCCATCACATAGTTCCACAGCGACCATATCGCGACGTTCAGATCTGCGTCCGCTACACCGGCTCTGGACAAGGTCTTGCCCAACAGTTCCAGGCGGTTGAGGATGTTCTGGCCGAGTGCCCGGCGCGGCAACAGCGCTGCCGACCAGGGATGGCGTAGCATGCTCGCACGCCAGTCTTCGAGCATATGAACGGCTTCGCCGCGCCAGTCTTGAGACTCAACTGTTTGCGGCGATCCGCGATATTCGAGCACTGAATCGAGTGCCAGATCAAAGACCTGCTCTTTGTTGTCGACGTGCCAATACAGGCTCATCGCGCCGGAGCCGACGCGATCGGCCAACTTGCGCATCGTCAATCCCTCGACCCCTTGGGCGTCCAGCATTTCTACCGCGGTCGCCACGATACGTTCCAGAGACAGAGGCGTTTCACTTCGTGGTTCCTGCACGGATTGAAGTGACACACCTATCCGTTGAGACCGTTTGCCCTGAGCGCCGCTACGTTTGGCTGCCATCCGTCTTCCTTGCTGACCAGAAATGTCGATTTAAGCCGACAATGCGACGAATGTCGATCCTGACCGATTGACTCGTACGGCGTACGATGCGATTGAATCGTACGCCGTACGAGTCAATCGCATCGGCTATGATTAAAGATCAATCCTGCCGGCACGAAGGTACGTTGCTCGCAGTCCGCAGAGCCAAGAGAAAATCATGTCACGCGCAACCAAGCATCTGCTCATCGGAGGGCTAATATTCATGACCATGGGAGTTCCCACTGCGACAACAGCGAATGAGAATGATCTCAAGCTGACCATCGTCAATCCAAAAAACCTCTACGATCCGTCGCCTAATGGCTACAGCACGGCGGTGATAGTGCCCAGCGGAGGCCAAGTGGCCTACATCTCCGGACAAGGCGGCCAAGATAGCACGGGAGCTCTGTCGCCCGACTTCGCCGCGCAGGTCAAGCAGGCTTATGCCAATCTGCGCACTGCGCTTGAGGGGCTTGGTGCGAAACCGGATCAGGTCGCCAAGCTCACGGTCTACGTGGTCAATCACGATATGTCCAAGCTTGAGATTTTGACCCGGAACGTCAAGGAAATGTTCGGTGACGCGCTGCCGGCGCAGACTCTGATTCCCGTTCCCAAGCTTGCCGTTGACCCCATGCTCTTCGAGGTGGAGGCCGTGGTCTTGCTTGACTAGCCGGACCGCGCTCTTGGCGCCCCAATAGTTTCCAAAAACCTTTAGACGGGCTATTGATGCGCCGTATGGGATCCCATTTTGCCTTTGGTCCGTTCGTGCTTGATTCGGGTGCGGGAACGCTCCTTCGGAACGGTGTTTCCGTTGCCGTTGGCTACCGCGCGCTAAAGCTGCTTGCGGCGCTTGTCGAACGGCCAGGCGAAATCCTGGGCAAGGCCGAGTTGATGGACGCCGCGTGGCCGGGCACCGCCGTCGAGGAAGGCAACCTCACCGTGCAGATTGCGCAGCTGCGGAAGCTGCTTGGTCCGGCCAGCAACGGCGGTCAATGGATCGTCACGGTTCCGCGCGTCGGCTACCGCTTCACGGGGGCCATCGAACAGCTCGGTGGCGCGAAGCGGATACCTTTGCCGCTACCCAGCAAACCATCGATAGCCGTGCTGCCTTTCGTTACCGTCAGCAACGATCCCGAACAGGAATCCTTCGCGGACGGATTGACCGAAGACCTGATCACCGAGCTTTCCAGGACCTCCGGCCTGTTCGTCATCGCGCGCAACTCGGCCTTTGCCTACAAAGGAAAGGCGATGGACGTGCGCGAGATTGCACAGGACCTTGGCGTCCGCTACCTGCTGGAGGGGAGCGCACGACGCGCCGCGGGGCGCGTGCGCATCAACGCACAGCTGGTCGACGCGGTGAGTGGCGATCATCTCTGGGCGGAACGCTTCGATCGCAGCCTGGGAGATATATTTGCCGTCCAGGACGAGGTGACGGCCAAGATCGTCGAGGCGCTGCTCGGGCGGCTGCGCGCACCGCCTCCGCGCAATCGGCCCAAAAATCTCGAGGCTTACGATCTCTGCGTACGGGCGCGAAGGCTGATGGATGACTCGCCGCAGGCGGCGCAGGAAGCACATCTGATGCTCACGCGTGCGATTTCACTCGATCCGGGATACGCCGAGGCCTATCGCTGGCTTGCCATGAACCATTGGATGGGATGGGTACATTCCGGTGGACCAACCGAACCTACCCGCAGCGTTGCCTTGGAACTGGCGCGCAAAGCTGTCGCGATCGATCCAAACGATGCCGGCTGTCGCTGGATCCTGGCTTACCTGCTTGCCTATGAGCGCAGCTTCGCCGAGGCGGAGGCGGAATTCGCCAAGGCGATCGAGCTCGACCCCAACGAAGCCGATACTTGGGCGGCACTATCCGACATCGCGGTCCTGGCCGGGCGGATCGATGAAGGCCTTGAGTACATTCGCAAGGCGTTCCGGCTGAACCCGTTTCCGGCGAGCTGGTACTACCTGACGCTCGGCCAGGCGCAATATGCCGCCGGCGAATACGAAGCCGCTGTCGAGACCCTGCGCAGGGACGAGACTTATCGCACAAGCTCACGCCGTTTCCTGGCGGCAAGCCTCGCACAACTCGGCCGTCTCGACGAGGCGCGCGCAGAGGCCGAATTGTTTCTCGTCGGCAACCCGCATTTCACGACCCGCCACTGGGCCATGACGGAGCCATTCCGCGACGCTGCGACGCTTGAACATTTCGTTGATGGCTACCGCAAGGCCGGTCTTCCAGAGTGAGGCAGCGGCGTGACCGAACGCGCCGTCTTTGAAAGCATCTGGTTCGAGATGCCGATCAGGGCATACATCTGTGTTGCCTTGTAACGATGGCTTTGCACCGCTCCCACGGCCTACTCCTCAAAACGGCTCGTGGCCTCGCGATTGCGGTCGTATCGTCGCGTAAGCGGAAATGGCGGCAACCAGGCCTCGCGTCGGACGATCCAGCTTTCGTAAGTCGGTATCAGTTGATCAGGGGCATCCAGAGATCCGAGGTACACTTCGATTTCATCTGCGGTGCGTGCGAAAACGGACGAGCCGCAGCGGGGACAGAAATAACGCCCGGCGTAGTCGCCCGTTTCGCCATCGATCGTCACCGCATCCTGAGGGAACACCGCAGAAGCGTAAAAAAGGGCGCCATGATGCTTGCGGCAGTCAAGACAGTGGCAAATGCCGACCCGGTATGGGGGTCCCGACGCCACAATTCGGACGTTACCGCACAGGCAACCGCCGGTGAATCGATCCATGCTGGGCCTCCTCTACATCAAGGCAAGCAGCCAACTCTTTGAAAAACAGGATGAAAGCACCTGCAACCATCCCATATGAAATCATTCGAGGAAAGCCGCCACAAGCTTCCGCTTCCCAAGCAAGAACGCATCGGCCACGTGGCGGAGCGGCGCCAGATCGACATCGGACGTCCCCGATTTTATGATTTCGGCAAACCGGGCGTAGAGCGCAGAGTATTCCTGCTCAGGCTCCGCAAATTTGAGATCGCCATCGATCAAAAGCTTCGCGCCGCCTTCGGCGAGGACCATGGTACCTGCCTCGGTCTCCGCGATGATATCCCAGGTCTGCTTTCCAGTTTGCCGCCAGTCGAACACGGCATGTATTGGCAGGTTGCCGGCGTCCGTCAAATGCAGCTCAGCCGCGATGGGCGCGTCGCAATTCTCCGGGAATTCAAGTGTCGCGGCGGTGATGAAGGCGGCCCGCGGCAATATATGGGTGACGATCGACAGGGCGTTGATACCTGGATCAAAAACGCCAAGCCCGCCTGCCTGCCAGATCCAGGCCTGATTCGGGTGCCAATGGCGGACGTCTTCCTTCCAAATGACTTTCACGCTTTTTATACGCGTCAAAGCGAGGAAAGCCTTGGCGGGCTCAACAGCCGGAGCATAGCGCGAATGCCAGCTCGCGAAGAGTGATACCCCCTTGGCTGCTGCCGTCGCTTCCAAATCAGCGACTTCGGAAAGTGTGGCTCCAGGAGGCTTTTCCAGGAAAACATGTTTACCGGCCGAAAGCGCCTTATGAGCAGCTTCGTAACGATATTGCGGCGGCATGCACAAAGACACTGCATCTATCGAAGGGTCTGCGTCCAGCATCGCTTCGATAGTCTTGTGGGCGGGCACGCCATCGACCGTGCCACGGCGGCTCGCCGTCGCGACAAGATTGAAATCCGCGCTTTTTGCCACCGAAGGCAAATGCTGATCGCGGACGATTTTGCCAACGCCAACGATGGCGAGATTGATAGGTGGCATATTGTGAACTCGCTTTGCTATTTCGCTTGAAAGTATGAGGTATTACGGCCGACTTTTGAAGAAGTCCATTGACGCTCACGCCGGAAAAAATCGCTGGATAGATAGAGGAAATACTGGGGGTTACGGGAGTCGCGACATCCAATCCGATGAGGGCCGGACGCTACCATGGGGTTGAGCATGATCACAATAATTCATTTTACACCGATCTTTGTCCGCACTACCCTTATCTGTGGTCTTAGTACGCCTCAAGGAGGACGATGCCATGACAACAGCAGAGACACCTGGATCGCGGACAGTCGACATGAAGCTCGAAATCGTCGTCATTCCGGTTTCGGACGTTGATCGCGCCAAGGAATTCTACGCAGGCCTCGGCTGGAGGCTCGACGCCGATTTCGCCAGCAATGACTTCCGCGTGATCCAGTTCACACCGCCTGGCTCCGGTTGCTCGGTCATCTTCGGCAAGAACGTCACCGCGGCGTCTCCCGGCTCCGCCCAAGGGCTGTACCTGATCGTCTCCGACATCGAGGCGGCCTGCAAAGAGCTGCGTGGTCGCGGCGTCAACGTCAGTGACGTGTTTCACCCCGCCGGCGATGTATATACAGGTCCGGACGAACCTTATCTGTTTGGACGCACGCGGGTTGGCGGTCCGGATCCCGCGCGCGGCAGCTACCGCTCCTTCGCGTCCTTCAGCGACCCCGACGGCAATGGCTGGCTGTTCCAGGAATTGACTGCGCGATTGCCCGGACGCGTGGACGTAAACGAAACGACGTTCACCTCGTCGACGGAACTCGCGGGCGCGCTACGCCGTGCGGAGACGGCACACGGGGAATTCGAAAAGGGGCTCGGCCACCGGGATGAGGACTGGCCCAACTGGTACGCGGAGTACATGGTCCAGGAGCAGTCCGGCAAACCACGCCCCACATAACCGGTCCCCACTCAACTCAGGATGTGGATCGCGCCTTCAAATCCAACGTTCTCAGATATAGCGCGGTTCGACTATGGCGTTCTCCTCCGCTGCGCCTTTGCTGACCAACCCATCGTCCGCATCGAATCGTGTGCGTTTCGCAGGAGCGAACGTGTTTCCTGCAGATGAACTTTCCACCCCGGAACCCCATATCTTCCCAGATCGCGGCAACGCCCGCCGGAGCAACAAAAACTGCCGGGAAGCTGCAGGCAGAGCCAGATGAACACCCCCAATCGGACGGCCGGCATTCATTGATCGCGACAGTTTGCGACCGGTCTCCACTCGCCAAACCTGTTTGCAGAGTAAATTATTAGGTTAGGTTCTATTATCGTCAAGCCAAACAGGGAAAAGCCCGATGTCATTCGAAACAGTTATTCACCTCATCCAGAGCGCGAGTGTCCTCGTAGTGGCAGCGCTGCTTCTGGCCCTGCTCGGGTCGAATCTGGATCGCAAGCCGCTGGCGAGACGTTTGATCGTCGGGCTGATCTTCGGGATTGCCGGTTTTCTCTCGATGGCCGACCCCCTGGAAATCTTGCCGGGGATGTTTTTGGATGCACGAAATGTCGTGATCGCATTGTCCGCCGGATTCAGCGGAATTGTGGGCGTAGCGGTCACCGCGGCGATCGTGATTGCCGTACGCTTTTGGCTCGATGCCGGGGCTTTTACCGCTGTCGTTGGCATCGTGATAACAGCGATCGGAGGCGCATCATACCGGCATTTCGTGGCACGGAATCGGCCACTGGCGCTTAAGGATCTTATAGCCTTGGGTCTGGTTGCCACGGTGCTGCCCCTGTCGGCGCTCGTGCTGTTGCCCCGAGAAACCGCTCTGTTCCTGATGAAGAACGTTCTGCCCTTTACCTTGCCGATAAACTTTGCCGCGACGATCCTGATCGGGCTGCTGGTTCTCGGAGATCGTCAGCGGCGCTGGGCCCTTGCGTCGATGCGCGATGCCGTCGCACGCCTTCAAGGCGTTACCGACAATGCGCCGGGCATGTTCTTCCAGCAAAGAATATCTCCCGAAGGAAAGCCAACGCTCTTGTTCGTCTCGAAAGGCGTGGAGCGGCTGCTGGGTGTTTCGCCCGAGGATTTCGTGAACGGCAGCATCGATCCCATGTCGAGGGTGCCCGACGCCTACAGAGACGAGGTCACCGCCAAGCTGCGGGAAGCTGCATTGAATTCAACCGCCTGGGATTTGGAAACGCCTTATTCCATGAGCAATGGCTCGGAAATCTGGGTTCGCGGTCAAGCACAGCCGCGCCAAGATGAAAACGGCCAGACGCTGTGGGAGGGCTTTCTGATCGATATTACCGCCCAGAAGCAGGCCGAGCAGATGAAGAACGAATTCATCTCGACCGTCAGTCACGAACTGAGGACACCACTGACCTCGATCCGGGGCTCTTTGGGTCTGATAACCGGCGGAGCGGCGGGCGAGCTTCCGCCCAAGGCCAATGCGCTCCTCCAGATAGCCCAGGCAAACAGCGAGCGCCTCGTCAGATTGATCAATGACATTCTCGACATGGAACGGATCGAATCCGGTCGCATGCCGTTCCATATCCAGCGCTATGGCTTGCGGCAGCTCATCGATCAGGCGGTCGAGGCCAATAGCGGCTATTTCAACGAGCACAGCATCGGCTGGACCGTCACGGACAATACAGCAGGAGCGGAGGTGCTCGTCGACAGCGACCGCTTCCACCAGGTGATGAACAATCTGTTGTCCAACGCCATCAAGTTTTCTCCTCCAGGCGGGGAAGTGTCGATATCCCTCGACCCCCGGCCGAAAGGCATCCGCGTAGCCATCAGTGACCGTGGCCCGGGCATCCCCGAAGCGTTCCGATCGCGAATGTTCGGCAAATTTGAACAGGCCGATTCCTCCGATACCAAACAAAAAGGCGGCACCGGGCTCGGGCTATCCATTTCCAAGGCGATCGCGGAGCGCCTTGGCGGAGCACTTTCATTTGAATCCGAGATGGGTCAGGGAACCACTTTCTACATCGATATTCCCGTGGCCGAGCAAGTCGAATTGCCCGTGCCTTCTGTCCCCGAGGGATGGGACCGCGTTCTGGTCGTCGAAGACGATCATGACGTTGCAAGGCTCATCAGAATTCTACTCGCAAATGAAGGGATCGATTGCGATATCGCCCACGGTGTTGCCTCGGCTCGCCGGATGATTCAAGAAAACGACTATAAGGCCATGACCCTCGACATCCGGCTTGCCGGTGAAAGCGGCATCGACGTGTTCAGGGAGCTGAGAGCTAACAAAGCCACTGAACAGTTACCCGTCGTGGTCATTTCTGCAATCGTCGACGAAGCCAAGGCCGCGATCAATGGCTCGGCATTTGGTGTGGTGGATTGGATACAAAAGCCGGTTGATCCCGAGCGATTTGGTCTGGCGATCCGCAAGGCTTGCCAAACATCCGCCGGTAAACCAAGGATCCTGCACATCGAGGATGATCCCGGCGTCAGAGAGGTGATCGCGGCCGCATTGGGCGATGATGTTCTGATCGATGGGGTGACCACAAGCGCTGAAGCCCTGGAGCATTTGGCCGGCAATAACTATTCAACCGTCATCCTCGACCTCTCCCTACCGGACGGTTCCGGCGCCGACCTCCTTCCGTTTATCCCCACAGGCACAGCAGTCATCATTTTCTCGGCGATGGACATCAGCGACGCCCTCAGAGAGAGTGTTACGGCAGCGTTGACCAAGACCAGAACTACAGAAATCGACGTTGCCCGTGTCATTCGCGATGTCATGGCCAATAGCGTGTCGCCGAAAATCTCTGAGAAAACATGACGAATGGCCGCCATGCGTCTTCGCGTCGAACCACTGGTGCTGCAAGCCGCCTTACTGATCGGGTGCGCATTATCCGCGAACGCTGATGGGCTCAATTTGTGCAAAGAAAGGTCAGGTCCGGTCCTGCTCAAGACCGAACGACATAGTGCCGGTTGCGAATGGCAAGACAGCGTTATGAACCAAGCGGACATCATCTGGATGGATCTCATCGCTAAAAGCGCCAAAGCGCCCTCCCGCCTTGTCATCGAGGGTTTGACAAAAGACGGGCAGTTCGTTCCCGAGCGGGCACATGGTGAAAACACCGGCGCAACGCCGCGTTTGCCCCTTTTGCCATTTGAAACCAACGTGTTGCCTCTGTTGGATGGAACGGTCTTCGGGCGGGAAAAGCGCGTGTCGTTCAAGAACAAGCGCAATGGACTGCAGTTGACCTGCAAGCCTGGCACGGCGCCCGCGGGTCTGATTCTGAAGCCAACGGCCCACCGTATCCCGCAAGGCCTCGACCAATCCATCGTGATGGGGGGTGTTGCCCGCGGCCAGTTCCGATCTGCAGCGGTTGCGGCCGGAGCGGATGTTCCAGCGACTGCACCGTTCTTTCCCGAGAGTAAGACAACACCGGTTGAATTGTGGCTGCCGGATCCGGCCGGGCGTGGCTTGCCTGGACATGGCACTGAACAGATCGTGCTCCTCTGTCCTGAGACAGCGGGCACGATCGACATCCGGTCGATCGCCCTTCGGCCGGGTGCGAAGCTGGCTACCCGCCCTATCCTGGCATCCTGGGTCTGGCAACCGGAAGACTGGCAGAAAAACCCGGCCGAAATTCTCGCTTGGGCCACATCCATGCAACTCAATCGCCTTTATCTCCAGCTCGACATCGCCGCGGGTGAAGTTGCGCATCCTGAGTTGCTAGGGACATTTTTGACTGAAGCAGCCGATGCTGGCATTGCAGTGTTTGCTGTTGAAGGCGATCCCCAGATGGTTCGCGGCGACGGAAGAACGAATGCGCTGGCGCGCACGAGTGCTATCTCAAGATTTCAGGACGCAGCCATGCCGAATGGACGGCTCGCAGGCATCCAATATGATATCGAGCCATACATATCGCCGGCCTATGCATTTGATCGACAGGCAATCTGGAAAGATTGGTCTTACACACTGGAGGAACTTCACAGGCTATGGCGCAGCAACATAGAGGTCGTCGTTCCGTTCTGGCTTATTGACGATGTTGACGGGCGGGATGCGATCGAGCGTATACAATCATTTGTATCGTCCTTCACCGTGATGGCCTACAGGACCAGTGATGAGGCGATTGTGGAAGCGTCCGAGCCGTGGCTGAACTTTGGCGTCCTGCACGGTGTCAACATCATCATAGCATTGGAAAGTGGTCCGGTTCCGGACGAGGTCCACCGCACCTATGTTCGGTCGAACACCGGCACAGCTGAGGTCGTGCGTTTTTCCGAAGCCGATGCTGTGTTGGTGTCAGATAAGCCGATTTCATTAGACCGGGGGATGATTTATGCGTTCAGTCATGAGATAAAGGTTTCCGGCGACAGAATCAGTTTTAAAGGGAAACTGCCTTTGTTGCTGGCAACGATCGACAGACTCCGTACCACCTTTCCTTCATGGCGATCTTTTTCCGGGTTTGCCCTGCATGGGCTGAGGTAGCAAATTCCTGCGGTGCAAATCTTAAATGTGATTCGACATTTTTGAACGACGACATGGCTTGGGTATCTGTATGACCGAAAAAACAAAAATCCTCATTTGCGATGATGATCCCCTGCTGCTTGAGCTCGTTGAGTATAAGCTGAAGGCCAAGGGCTATTTGGTCATCCGCGCTGAAAACGGAGAGGACGCACTCATAGCTATGGCGGCAGAAAAGCCAGACCTTGTTGTTCTGGATGCAATGATGCCGATGCTGGATGGGTTTGAGGTTTTAAGGCACATCAAGCAACATCCGGATTTCGCGCAAATGCCGGTTGTCATGCTTACCGCGCGCAAGAGTGAGAAGGATATCGTCAGTGCACTTGATCGGGGTGCTGACGATTATCTCGTCAAACCGTTCATTCCAGACGAACTGCTCGCGCGTATCTCCCGGCTGCTTGCTGCGAGGCGATAGGCATGCCGGCGCGACGCTTCATCTGGAGGATTGCGGCCGCGCTCGCGTTGAATTTCTGTGCGTCCTGGGCGCTGGCGCAGACGAGCGAGACAGAACGCCTCTACAAGGAAGGAGTGGACGCGCGGCTCCATGACCGGTTTGACGAGGCAAGGTCCAAGCTGGAAGAAGCCGCAAGACTTGCGCCGGCCAATGCCGATGTCCTGGTTCAGCTTGGTTTCACGTTCCTCGCTCTGGGAGACATCGGAGGCGCAGAAACGGCATTCAAGCGAACGCTTGAAATATCGCCAGCTTATGTTGATGCCAAGTTTGGTCTTGCCCAGATCGCTTTCAGGCGTGGCGATCTTCCCGGGGCAAAGATGTTCGTTGATCAGGTGCTGACAGAACGGCCCGATGATGCCGATGCCAAAGCCCTTCAAGTGAACATTGCCAAAGCAGAAGCGGAAAAAGCCCGGCCGCGCGCCGCAGCACAAAAGTCAGACAAGCTTGTACGCGGGGCGGCTCCGGTTCCGCGTCCGGATCCAGTTGTTCAACTGGCAGATGAAGCACGCAAACGGCGTATGGAGGGGCGGTTTGGCGAAGCGGAAGTTTTGTACAACAAGGCGCTGACACATGACCCGCGCAATGTCGACCTGTTGGTCGCATTAGGAATGGTCCAAGGCTACCAACAGAAATTTGAAGATGCGCGGCTCAGCTTCGAAAAAGCATTGGCCATTGCGCCGAATTCACTTGATGCCAAGATCGGTCTTGTCCGTTTGTCAATCTGGACAGGCGGTACCGAAGCAGCGGCGGCCCAGTTGCAGTCGCTCTCCTCAACGTCCCCGGATAACCGGGAGATACTGGGCTTGCGCGCTCGAGTGTTGCTTCTAGAGGGTCACGCAGCCGAAGCGGAAGCGGCCTTTGCAGCTCTCGTTGCCGCTGATGGCAACGATGTCGATGCCGTTCTTGGCCTGGGGGATGCCCGCCGCGCGCAAGGGCGGGAAAAGGCGGCACTGCAGGCTTACCAGGCGGCACTTGTCCTCGATCCGGATTCAGTGGATGTTCAACAGCGTCTCGATGCGCCTGCACCCAAGTTTTGGCGGTTGGATATCGACGGCAACTACAGCACCTTGACGGGATCGCAACCAGACTGGTCAGAGGGTAGCATCGCCCTGTCGCGTGCGTTCGGTCCAGATACCACACTGACCGCCCGCTTCTTCGCCGCCACGCGCTTCGATCATTCGGACCAGCAGGCGGAGCTCGGCATCGCGCACAAATTCAGCGATCTCTTCTCCGGATACGCGTTTGCCTCAGTCACACCCGACGCGGATTTTCTACCGCAATATGCCATTGGCGGGGGTGGTGCGCTTCTGGTGACAAAGGGCGCCGATCGTTTCGGCCCCCTGTCGGCAACGCTTGATCTTAAATACGAGCGCTATAGCGATGGCGACGTTGAAACGGTTTCACCAGGATTGCAGCAGTCGCTATGGTCGGACAAACTGGTCCTGACGGCCAAATGGATCAATGTGTTCGATCAACAGCAGCACCATGCGGGAGGCTATCTGGTCCGCGCGGACTGGTCCGTCGTCGATCGCCTGCGCCTCTTTGCTGGCTATTCCGACGCGCTGGAACCGTCCGATGGCATAATGATCCCAACACAGTCGATTTTCGGAGGCCTTTCATTCGACTTAAACGAGCAAGTGACGCTGCGGACCAACTTCGCCCATGAAGAACGGGAGAATGCTTACAATCGCGACGTTTACGGCGTTGGCATGACCTGGCGGTTTTGATGTTGTATGGCCTTTGGATCATTTCCCTTTTGCTTGCCGCCATCTCGCTACTGGTAATGACTGGCCTTGTCGCGGCGCGTATGTTTCGAGCCAACAGGCAGGAACGGCGCGAACTGGCCCGGAAACGACTGCTTCCCGCATTTCTCGCCTTTACCGAAGACGGCGATCAAGAGGCATTTCTAAGCAAGGCGGCTACAGTTCCAATGTCGACAACCGTCGATCTGTCGCTCGAATTTCTCAATCTCATGCGGGGGGACGAACATGCAAACCTCGTAAATGTCCTGACCCGCGCGGGGGTCGCTCGAGAGCTCGTTTTTCGCACCGCCCGGGGCAACCGGACCAGCCGAATTCATGCGGTTGAGGCTCTGCCGTTTTTTCCCGGACCCGAGACCACTGTATCACTTCAGAATGCGCTGAAGGATCGATCGGCAGACGTTCGACTTTCAGCTGCAATTGGACTTGTCGCCGGCGGGAGCAACGTGCCACTTGCGGAATTGCTGGAACAACTCGGCACTGGTGATTTGGCTTCGCGCCGATTGGTTGGTCTGTTTCGCCACCTTCCGGCGGAGCGATTGGATGAATTGAGAGAAATCCTGAAGTCGGGAGAGACGCCCTCGATCGTCCGGGCCGCAGCGATCGAAGCGCTCGGTACTTCAGGCGATTACTCGCTCTTGCCGCTGTTTGCCGCCTGCATCGCGGATGGGGAGCCAGAGGTCAGTGCAGCAGCAATCCATGCAATAGGCGAACTCGCACATCCGGCAGGAGCAACTGCAATTGAACGGGCGCTGACGAACGCTGATTGGCAGGTCCGTGCGGAAGCAGCGACGGCGGTGGCTCGCATTGGCCTCGACAGGGCCAGCGGGCAATTGAGCGAGCTCCTGGAGGATGACCAGTGGCTGGTCCGGTACGCGGCCAGCAAGGCGCTTTTCGATCTGGGGGTCGATGGCCGCACTGTGCTGGTCGACATCGCCAAGGGTGGCAGACCTCGCAGTCAACGGGCGGCCGCGCTGCTCCTCGCGGAAGAAGGGTACGAGGCACAATGAACGATTGGCTGTACTGGATCACAACGGGCGCCACGATCATCGCAGGTTTCGTGATCACGTGCGGTTTGGCACAAACGACGGTGTATTTGTTACAGCTGCTGCTGGCAGCGATGGCACTTTCCAGCCGCCCTCCGGTTGCGAGGGCAACACTGCTGTGGCGCCGCTACAGCGACGTGGCGCCGCCGGTTGCGCTGGTGGTGCCCGCGTACAATGAAGAAATGAATGTCGTTGAAAGCGTGCGTTCGCTGCTGTCGCTGGAGTACCCTGCCTACGAGGTGATCGTCGTCAACGACGGTTCACGCGACGCGACACTGGACCGGCTAAAGGAGGCATATCAGCTGCGTCTTGTGACCCGCCCATACGAAGAAGCCCTGTCGCACGCGCCGATCCGGGGAATCTACGCATCGCAGCTTAGCAACCGCCTGTTTGTCGTCGATAAAGACAATGGTGGAAAAGCCGACGCCCAAAATGCTGGCATCAACGTTTCCCGGGCGCCCCTGTTCTGCGTCATCGACGCAGACTCGATTCTTGAACCGGATGCGCTGTTGCGCGCCGTGCATCCATTCGTGGATGATCCAGTCCGGACCATTGCGGTGGGAGGAACCATTCGGATCGCCAATGGCTCCGAGGTCAGCGGCGGACGTGTCTCGAACGTGCGGCTCCCCCGAAAACTATTGCCGCTCCTGCAGATCGTCGAATATTTAAGGGCATTCCTGATGACGCGGCTCGCCTGGAGTCGCATCAATACACTGATGCTCGTCTCGGGAGCTTTCGGTATATTTCGCCGCCGCGAGGCAGTTGAGGTGGGGGGCTTTACAAAAGGCTCAATGGGCGAGGATCTTGATTTTATCGTCAAGCTGCATCGCCACATGCGGGACAACGACCGCGATTACAGGATTGAATTTATTCCGGAGCCCGTTTGCTGGACCGAGGCGCCCGAATCCCTTGACGTTCTCGGCCGGCAGCGGTCGCGCTGGCAGCGGGGATCACTGGAAGTGTTTTTCCGCTACCGCTCAATGCTGTTCAATCCCCGCTATGGCCGCATAGGCTTTCTCGGCTTTGGCCACATATTCCTGGTCGATGTCATCGGGCCGGTTATCGAGGTTCTCGGCTACATTCTCATGCCGGCCTTTTGGCTGCTTGGTATTCTCGCGCTCGACTATCTCCTCGCCTTCACCGCCTTGGTTTTCACTTACGGCGTCTTCATCAGCGTCATGTCCCTGATCCTTGAGGAGGTCGAACTACGGCGTTTTCCGAGGGCACGGGATCTGGTCATTCTCACCGGGGCAGCGGTTCTGGAGAATTTCGGCTATCGTCAAATCAACAATTACTGGCGCCTGAAGGGCATGTGGCAATACGCACGCGGCGGCAGCGAATGGGGCCAGATGACCCGAAAAGGCTTTGCCAAGCAGACGAAATAAATCAGGACTTCCCGACGTCCTGCCTGGTCTCCAGCGCGTCATTCATTGCCGCGATGAGACCATCCAGCAAGGTCTTTACCATATCTTCGTTTGTCTGGCCGCCATTTTCCTGAAGAACCGTCTCGAGTTCCATCGCAGCGTTGCTGATCGCCGGAAATCCAAACATGCCACCGGAGCCAGCCAGGGAATGTATGAGCCGCAGGAAATCCGCCTGCTCGTCCACTGCCGCACCTTCGCCTATTGAATAGCCAGCGCGAAGCAGGGGAAGATTTGTTCCGCACCGCTCAAGAAACCGCTGACGCAGCTCATTAAGCTTGTCTTCCATGTTCAACTCGCCGGCAGGTATTTGCGCACGTCTTTCGCCAGTGCCATAGGATCGAACGGCTTGGCGATAACGCCTGCTGCACCCAGTTGCAGAAAGCGCTCGACATCGCGCGCCTGGGTTCTCGCTGTAATGAAGACCACCGGAATTTTCTGCGTGATCGCGTCCCTGCGAAGCTCCTCCAAGGTCATGGGTCCATCCATGCCAGGCATCATGACATCGAGCAGTATCAGGTTTGGTTTCCAGCTCCTCGCCACCTCGAGGGCCTCCTGGCCTCCAGCACAGGTTCTCACCTCAAGAGCAGCATCCAGTTCCAATGCCATTGAGGCGACCTCGCGAATGTCGCTCTCATCATCAACATAGATCACGCGCCAGGATGCCAATACGTCCTCCAATCCATTATCGAGTTGAGAACTTGCTTCAATTCGGCTCCCCGTGTCCAGTCGCAATTATCAATTTCTGCTCAACGGAAGTTGAACAACATTACATGCAATTCATTGTTTTTGCGTATATTTGAGACGTATGATCTCGCTAGCTGACACATGATGTGCCGGTGTGGGGACGGGACGATGCAGTCCTTGTCGAAGCTCGGACTGGCACATCGGCTCCCGTCCAAAACAGGACCAGGGAGGTTCGTGATGAAAAAAATCATTCTTGCAATCTCTGCACTCGCCCTGGCGACAGGTGTCGCCGCCGCAGCGCAAGCGCCGAGGAGTTACCCATCCGCAATGAGGGCGGCCCATCCCGCCGCTCAGCTGTTCAGCACGACAGGAACTGTCGAAAGCTTGGACCCGCGATCAAAAACTGTTCAGTTGACCACTGGCACAAAATATCAACTGCCGAAGACGGCTGACTTACGAGGCGTGGCGGTCGGGGAGAAGGTCCGGATCAGCTGGACCGCTCAAGATCCTTACGGCACCTCGTTCGGCAACAGCGAGTCCGACGAATTCCACGCAAATCGTTTGGTTGTCGTGCGGTAGTTGACCTTGAAACTTATAGTCCGCCAGCGTGAAGTTGGCGGACTGCCGGGCCTCACGCTGGCCAGCAGCGTACTTCCGCTCAACGTTGAAAACATTACACGAAATGGTCGGAGTGGCCGGATTCGAACCGACGACCCCTTGACCCCCAGTCAAGTGCGCTACCGGGCTGCGCTACACTCCGACACTATTGCTAAATCAACGACTTAGCCGGGCATCTGCTCCTCAGAATGTTCGGCTTGTTTGCCGGGGAATGCTGAGGGCAACAGTCTTGCCGATTATTTGCGAGGCTTCTGGGGGAAACCACTATCGACAGCGGAGCAATTACCCTATGGCGCTACAGGAGGCAAGGGCCCCGCGGAAGTGCGGACAAGAAAAATCCGGCGGCGATCCGAGCCGGTGGGCGCATGGGGTATCCAGGATACGCCCGCCGATGACTTACGATCCTTGATGCGCTTGACCAGCTGGAGGTTTTCAAGACCTGTGCTGAGGCGGAGTTTGATCAGGACGTGGCCTTTTGCTGAGACAAGCGTCCAAAAAAGTGGGGAGGAAGAGCCGAGCCTGCGGGGGGGTGCAGTGGCGGTCTTCCTCCCAAGAGGCTTGACCGGATTGGGGGATCGGAGCCAAGCCTTCATTATCTTACACCTTAGAGATTAGTTCAGTCTAATGAATTTGATTGAACTAAATCGGGCACAGATCGACCATTTGGCCTTTTGGCATTTCCTTATTATCCAGTCCGCTTTGGGGGCGCCCCAGTTTCGGGTGATGGATCAAGCGCCTTTGGGCACTTCCCATCACCAGCCTACACGCAGCCTACGGGATCACTCCGGCTCATAGCTTACCGATAATGAGGGAGACGAGAGTGTTCCCAAAAAGGGGAGAGATGAGACATTGGCCCTTGGGGATGGGGTATCCCGGCTGCCGATAAGTTGCCTCAACCCCTCCCAGATGGCTTGCCGTGGGCTTTGGGGCTTATGAGCGGCAAGCGAAAGTAGAATACACCTTGACGACGGTTGCCGTCAGCGGGGCAATTCGATGTAGGTGCCACCGCAATCGCCAAACAGAAAACACCCGCGTGCTGCCTGACCACAAGCGCAAGGGCACTTTCGCGTCTATGCCATATGCCAACCCGCCGCTGGCTTCCCTTCCGAAGTTCCATCAAACAATTGCGGAACATATGCAAGGCACGCGCCGTTATACCTCCTCAATGAAAAGGAGCTTTGATATGGCGATATTCTCGAAGAATGCGGATGAGATACAGGGTGACGTTGAGGCACAGATTGCGGCCTTGCGCAAAGAAATCTCGAAAATCACTGCAAGCCTTTCGGATTTAAGCGGTGAACGATTTGACGACATGAAGCGGGTTGCAACCAGGCAGGCACGCTATGCCGCAGACACTGCCAAGGAAAATCCGGTTGCTACCTTGGCGCTCGTTGCAGGTGCAGCTCTCCTGATCGGGCTTTTCTCACGCCGCTAATCTTGGCTTACGAAGGACGACCACAATGGACGACATGACCGATGCAATGCAAAGTGAAACCGACCAGGCGCGGCTGAGAAGCGAGATTGCCGACCTCAAACGCGACTTGGCTGCTATCGCCAAAACGCTCTCTGACAAAGGTATTGAACTATTGGACGATTTTACGGACGGGGACCGTTCAACCCTTGATGAGATTAAAGAGCGCGGCCAGCGTGCAGCGATAGGGTTGGGATATCAAGCGCGCAAGATTGCCAACACGCCAACACAAAACTCGGTGTCGACACTGATGATTATCGCCGGTCTTGGCGTCATCATCGGCATGTTGGCCGCCAGGTGATAAATAAACCGATTCTGTCGGGAACCTTTAAGCCAGTCTTGCGTTTTCCCGGAACTGGTCCCCCAACCAGTTAGGCCGCACCCCACGGCCAACCCCCGAGTCCCAGCTTTCATTTGTTTGAAAGCTGGGCTTTTTTTGGCGTTAACGAACCTGATCGAGGAGACGCTTGCACTCAAGCAGGTCGAAAAGCGTTTCCTGGAGCAAGGTTCGATTGTCCTTGGAAAGCCGCTTGCCATCAGCCGCTACCGGACCCTCATCATCGCCCTTGATCAATCCAAACAGGCGCCGGCCCTGCGGTGCGGATTTGGGCGTGCCCATGACCGCGGCTTCTTCGTCTGCATCCGCCCTGCTCTGTTCGGCGGCCAGCGCTTCTTCTTGACGTGCGGTGGCCTGCCTCTGCTGGCTGATCGCCTCAGCCGCTGCCGTGTCACCGCTGCCGAGGGCAATGATGAACTGGGTGCCATTCTCCCGCAACAGACGCTGCACGCCCTTGATCGTATAACCCTGATCGTACAGGAGATGGCGGATACCTTTGAGAAGGTCAACGTCTAGAGGACGGTAATAACGGCGGCCACCGCCGCGCTTCATTGGCTTTATATGGGTGAACCGTGTTTCCCAGAAGCGCAGCACATGCTGTGGCAGATCAAGGTCTTCAGCGACTTCGCTGATGGTTCTAAATGCGTCGGGACTCTTGTCCATGATTTCACCCTTTCAGGAGAAATTCTGATTCGACGTCCATTTCAGCGGTTTGTGGTCCATTTTTCAAGCGTGACGCGAGATTACCGCACAGTAATCTCGCTCATTGGGCCATAAACCTTAAATGTCAGGCAGATTTCTTCTTGCGCGTCTGGTGCGAACGCAAAATTCTCTGCTTGAGAACATTGGACGCTTTGAACGTCATGACCCTGCGCGGTAGAATTGGAACCTCTTCACCGGTCTTTGGATTCCGGCCAATTCGTTCGTTCTTGTCTCTTACCTGGAACGTGGCGAACGATGACAACTTTACTGTCTCGCCACGAACAATTGCGTCACACACTTCATCGAGAATTGTCTCGACCAGTGAAGCTGACTCTGTTCGCGAAAGCCCTACCTTGCGATAGACCGCCTCAGCCAGATCAGCGCGCGTAATGGTCTTACCCCCCATACGATCTCAAAGCTCTCGTTTGTTGCAAAACTACCAGGTGACAGCGGAAGTTATAGGATGAAAACCGATCGGGCAAGCAGCTTGGAAAAGTTCGTGAACTAATCTGCCCGCCCAATCAAGCTGCTACCACCGTAGCAGAACTGCACCCCACGTAAAGCCCCCACCCATGGCTTCGAGGAGCACTAAATCGCCCTGCTTGATGCGGCCGTCTTCGACAGCGGTCGCTAGTGCTAAGGGTACTGAAGCGGCTGATGTATTTCCGTGTTGGTCCACGGTGATAACGACCTTTTCTTCCGCAAGATTGAGCTTCTTTGCGGAGGCATCGATGATGCGCTTGTTGGCCTGATGAGGGACGAACCAATCGATATCCTCAGCGGTGATTCCGGCCTCGGAAAAGGAGGCTTCAATAACGTCAGTGATCATGCCGACAGCGTGCTTGAAGACCTCCCTGCCCTCCATTCTGAGATGGCCGACTGTTTGCGTCGAGGACGGCCCGCCATCAACATATAGTTTCTGCTTGTGCGAGCCATCGGAGCGCAGATTGGCTGTAAGAACGCCTCTGTCGGAGGTCAGCCCACGTCCCTCACTGGCCTCCAGCACCAGCGCTCCGGCGCCATCGCCAAAAAGCACGCAGGTGGTGCGGTCGTTCCAGTCCAGTATGCGGGAGAAGGTCTCGGACCCTATTACCAGGACACGTTTTGCCATGCCGCCACGAATATAGAGGTCTGCCGTGGTAACGGCATAGACAAAGCCGGAACAGACGGCCTGCATGTCGAACGCAAAGCCGTGTGTCATACCAAGGCGCGACTGAATATCCACGGCCGAGGCGGGGAATGTATTGTCTGGCGTCGAAGTCGCCAGGATGATCAGATCAATATCGTCCGGCGTCAGGCCCGCATTGTTCAAGGCTGCCCGTGCGGCTGCTTCGCCCAGCGAAGCCGTCGTTTCGCCCTCGCCAGCAATGTAGCGTTGCCGGATACCCGTTCGCTGCACGATCCATTCGTCTGATGTTTCAACGATCCCTTCAAGATCAGCGTTCTTTACCAGACGTGCCGGTTTGGCTGCGCCTATACCTCTTACAACGGATCGGATCATCGAAGCTCTACTTTTCCTGTTGCTCTATTTCAACTTCGGCGGCGCTCTCGGTCTCATCCTGGAAAGCCGCGCCAACCGGGCTCTTGTGAAAATGGGTCAGATCCGCAGCGATCTTGTCCAAGAGCTTGTTATGGGCCATGTCGTAGCCCACATCGATAGCCGAAGCAAAGCCTAAAGCATCGGTGCCGCCATGGCTCTTGATCACAACACCGTTCAATCCCAGGAACACACCGCCATTGGTCTTGCGGGGGTCCATCTTCTCACGCATGCGGTCAAACGCGCCCTTGGCAAAGAGATAGCCTATCCTCGACATGAGCGTGCGGTTCATGGCCTCGCGCAGATACTGCGTGTACTGCTTTGCGGTTCCTTCGGCTGCCTTGAGAGCGATATTTCCGGCAAAACCTTCAGTCACGACAACGTCGACGGTCCCCTTGCCAATGTCGTTCCCTTCGACGAAACCGTAATATTCGAGGCTCGGTAGCGGAATTTCACGGAGGATGCGCGCCGCGTCCTTGACATCGTCCTGCCCCTTGATCTCTTCGACGCCGACATTGAGCAAGCCGATGGTGGGACGCTCGATCTCGAACAGGGAGCGCGCCATCGCCGCTCCCATAACGGCATAATCGACCAGTTGCTGCGCGTCGGCGCCGATGGTGGCGCCGATATCGAGCACGATGCTCTCACCACGCAAGGTCGGCCAGACGCCGGCAATGGCCGGCCGCTCTACATTCGCCATCGTGCGCAGGCAGAATTTTGACATGGCCATCAGGGCGCCAGTGTTGCCGGCGGAAACGCAGGCATCGGCCTCCCCGGTCTTGACCGCTTCGATGGCGCGCCACATGGATGATTTCCACCGGCCATTTCGCAAAGCCTGACTCGGTTTTTCATCCATGCGGACCGCAACGTCACAATGGTGGAGCGTCGAGGCGTTGGACAAAGCCTGATGGCGGGCCAGGACAGGTTTTACTTCTTCTTCGCGTCCGAAGATTACAAACCTGATATCAGGATGGCGCTCCAGCGCCGTTGCCATGCCGGGAATAACGATCTCGGGACCGAAATCACCGCCCATGGCGTCAATGGAAATTCTGATCACTCTCGATTGTCCTGTCCTGTTCAGTGCTTGTCAGTAAGATTTTTTGAAAAGACTCGGCGAAAATAGTCATTTTGCATTGGTGCACAACTGGTTTCTGCCCGTCTGCCGGTTCCTTGAGCTGAATTATCGTGAAACCCCGCCCCAATAAACAGTGTTATGCGGTCCTCCCCGGACCATTCATGCAGCTACTTAGTCGCAGGACGTGCCCCCGATCAAGTCTTCTGTTTCCAATCCTTCAGAGCTGCGAACGGGTTTGCTGGCTTTTCAGCGTCGTCATTACCTTCCCCATAGGTCACAACGACTGGAGCGGCGGCCTCCACACCGTCCTTACGCGGATAGGGATCGATCGCAAGTTCAAAAAACTCCTCGGCAATGGCACCCGCATCCAGCGTATCGCCGGAAAATGTCTCCGGTATATCCGGACCCTCGGCGCTGATGATCAGCTCACCATTCTCATCAAGCGGCAATCGGGCGAGGCGCGAGTTTTCCGGAACAAAGATCGCGTCGATCTCCGTATCGATCTTTGCGTCAATGGGTTCCAGTGTGACAATGCAGGACTGGACGATCTCTGCCTTGACCACGCCACGAATGCGAACACCATCTTTCTTCCACGGTATGACCTGCAGGTCGGCCCGAAAGGATCTGACATCCTCAAGTTCGTGAAAGTCACGCAATGCCTCACGCTCGCGGGCACTTGCCTCGATTTTGACATTCAGCCCCTTTGGCGGGAGCCGTTGAACCGAAACCGGAAAACTCATTGTCCCGTCTGTATTCCGTGTCATCAGCTTCATCCTCTCAAAGCGGCGATGATGGACGATCGGCCGCGGCATCAGGAAATGTAACCTTGCCGCCAGCGATTATATCATCTGGTTGATCTTCGAGGTGCCGTACCGTTTGCCCGACATAACTTGCAAGTGCATCTGCACCCGGCCAGGCCTGAGCATCCGGCCGGACATTGCGAGCAAGCGCTGCGGCGAGCGCCGGGTGATCGTTGTGTTGAAGCGCCATGTCATAAGATTCAATCCGGCCGTAGAACATGCGCGCCAGCTTCTTCATACGCTTTGGTACACCCGAATCTCCGATGCCGAGCTCTCGCAAGGAGTGATCGACGTCCCTGAAAAACTCGTCCGTTACCTCCTGGCCGATCGATTTCAACGCCGGCGTTCGGCCCTTGATCCGACGCATGAACAAGAAAATATGCAGCGAAAGCATTTCATAGCGGCCTAACGGTGAATCCGGAACGTCAAGCTCGGAATAAAAGTATGGCTGCCGCGCCGCTGCCACGATCGCATCGTAGAGGGCAATTGTAATCGCCTCATTTGCTTTGGCTTTGCGGCTAAAAAGACTGAGAATCATAGAGTTGTGCTTTCACTTGGGTCTGGTACGCAACACATGTCGCGTGTTGCATCGGACTTCAAGGTGGTTTACCGAAGTTCTGCGGGCGGCGAAAGACTTGCGCCCAGTTTGAAATGGAGATGTCGTTGCTGGAGCGGATTTTCAAGACCGATCGTTCACGGGAATACCTTCTCGTTGGAACCCTTCTTTTAGCCGCAGGGCTTGCGGGTTGTAACACCGCCAACCTCAATCCATCGGAGACACTGACACAAGGCTATGTGCTCGACGAGAAGACGCTCGAATTCGTCCCCGTGGGCTCCAGCCGCGAACAGGTCGTTTTGTCACTTGGCAGCCCGTCGACAACAGCCACCTTTGACAACGAGGTTTTCTATTACATTTCGCAGAAGCGCCACCGTAGTGTCGCCTTCATGATGCCGAAAGTGACGGAACGCCGTATTCTGGCCGTCTATTTTGACAAAGACGGCAAAGTTTCCAGCATTTCCAACTACGGATTGCAGGACGGCAAGGTGTTTGACTTTATTTCCCGTACGACGCCGACGGGCGGCAAAGACCTCTCTTTCCTCGGCCAGATGCTGGCTGGTGTCGGCAAGGCACCGTCTTCGCTTGGCGGAGGCGGCGCTCCGCCGCAATAAAAAACACTCAATACAAAAAACCCACGAAACCAGATCGTGGGTTTTTTGTTGCAATGTTCGCTGGAGTCAGTGCGCAAGCACGGCAAGCAGGAGCAGTGCGACGATATTGGTGATCTTGATCGCCGGATTGACGGCAGGACCTGCCGTGTCCTTGTAGGGATCTCCGACCGTATCGCCAGTAACGGAAGCCTTGTGCGCTTCCGAGCCCTTCATGTGGCGCGTTCCATCCTTATCGACGAACCCATCCTCGAAGGATTTCTTGGCGTTATCCCAAGCACCACCGCCCGATGTCATCGAAATGGCAACGAAAATGCCGTTGATGATGACGCCAAGCAGCGAAGCACCAAGCGCTGCGAAAGCAGAGGCTTTCGATCCGGAAATCAGCAAAACGCCGAAATAAACGACGATTGGGGCCAAAACCGGCAAGAGCGATGGAACCACCATCTCCTTGATCGCAGCTCGGGTAAGGATGTCGACCGCACGTGCGTAGTCCGGGCGCTCGGTCCCCAGCATGATACCAGGCTTTTCGCGGAACTGCCGGCGTACCTCTTCAACCACGGAACCCGCCGCACGGCCAACAGCCGTCATTGCGATCCCGCCAAAGAGATAAGGGATGAGACCGCCAAAGATGAGACCTGCCACCACATAGGGATTGGACAGTTCGAAAGAAATGGCACCGATCCCCTTGAAGTAGGAGAACGCGGTGGCGCCTTCCTTATTGGCTTCGCTGATGAAGAACTGCAGATCGTTGGCGTAAGCCGCGAACAGAACCAATGCGCCGAGACCGGCAGAACCAATCGCGTAACCCTTGGTAACCGCTTTGGTGGTGTTTCCCACGGCGTCGAGCGCGTCGGTGGATTTACGCACTTCGGGATCGAGACCCGCCATTTCGGCAATGCCGCCGGCATTATCCGTGACTGGACCGAACGCATCCAGCGCCACAATCATACCAGCGATACCGAGCATGGCAGTAACGGCAATGCCTGTGCCGAAAAGGCCAGCAAGCTGGTAGGTCGAGATAATACCACCAACGATGACCAGCGCCGGAAGCGCAGTGGATTCAAGCGAAACCGCGAGACCCTGGATCACATTGGTACCATGGCCGGTTATCGACGCCTGGGCAATCGAATTGACCGGGCGCTTGTTCGTACCGGTGTAATACTCGGTAATCACCACGATCAAACCCGTCACGACGAGCCCGATAATCCCACAGAGGAACAGGTTCGTTCCTGTTATGACCTGACCCGCCACAATTCCGGTCTCGCCCCAGCCGATGGTCAGAGAAGTCGCCGCCCCCAGGCCAACGATCGAAAGAAGTCCCGTCACGATCAAACCCTTGTAGAGGGCCCCCATGATGGAATTGTTGGCGCCAAGCTTGACGAAGAACGTGCCTGCAATCGAGGTGATGATGCAGGCCCCACAGATGGCCAGCGGATAAAGCATCACTGTGGCGAGGTTGGGCGCTGCTGCGAAGAAGATGGCGGCGAGGACCATGGTGGCGACAATCGTCACCGCATAGGTTTCAAACAAGTCTGCGGCCATACCGGCGCAATCGCCAACATTGTCGCCGACGTTGTCCGCGATCGTTGCAGGGTTGCGCGGATCATCCTCGGGAATTCCGGCTTCGACCTTGCCGACGAGGTCACCGCCGACGTCGGCGCCCTTGGTAAAAATACCGCCGCCAAGGCGGGCAAAGATGGAAATGAGGGAAGCACCGAACCCAAGTGAGACCAGCGCGTCAATTACCGTACGATCAGCGAGAGCATAGCCCATCGGTCCGATCAGAACCCAGTAGTAGACTGACACACCGAGCAGTGCGAGGCCCGCAACCAGCATGCCTGTAATGGCACCCGACTTGAAAGCAATTTCAAGGCCAGCGGCGAGGCTGCGGGAGGCAGCCTGTGCGGTGCGGACATTGGCCCGGACGGAAACATGCATACCGATAAACCCGGCAAGCCCAGAAAGAACGGCGCCGATCATGAAGCCGATAGCCGCTGTTCCTGTCAGAAGAAACCAGACGGCGATGAATACAACGGCGCCAACCATGGCGATCGTAGTGTACTGACGTGTGAGATATGCCTGTGCGCCTTCGCGGATTGCACCGGCGATTTCTTGCATGCGCGCATTGCCCTGGTCCGCCGCGAGCACCGATTTGGTGGCCCAGACGGCGTAGACGATAGACAGCAGACCGCAGGCAATGACCAGAAACAGTATTGTCATGCCACTCCCTCAGATTTTGACCGGAAAAACCCCTCCCCGGGTCAGGTTCGGTACGGCACACTGAAATCCGCCAGGCCGGCAGAAACGCGACCGTATGTGTAAGGAGTAGCGAAGCAAATGCGAAAACGTCAAGGTCTTTCGCATCTTAGTGAAATGGGCGACGAAAGTAGGGCTGGCCGGGGCAAGTTTTAAACGCCAATAGTGGGAGTGGATAAGAATCTAGGGGCTATCCAGTGAAAGTCATACACAACGAGCGCATTAAATTGTTGGCGACATTCGTGAACAGCATTGCTGTCGCCATTTTGTAGCAAGTGCTCTCCTTAAGAGGATGACCCAATGACGACGTTTCAAGCCCTTTCTTTGCTGATCATGCCGGTTTCCGATTTGATCTTTGGGCTTGTCGCCCTATATGTCACACGCCCAAAAACGAAGGGTAAACACCGTCCGCGACATACCCACTAGAACCTTCGCATATGTCAGCGCCGCGGGCCTTTGACGCCCTTGCTCTCGCCGCGAATTTCATAGGCCAGGCGATCGAGCACAGCATTGACCAGTTTCGGCTCGTCCTCGGAATAAAAGGCCTTGGCGATATCGACGTATTCGGAAACGATGACCGCAGTCGGCACGTCGACCCTATCCTTCAGTTCCCATATTCCGGCCCGCAGGATGGCACGCAAGGTCGAATCGAGACGTGAAAGCGGCCAGTCTTCGGTCAATGCCTGGCGAATCATCGGATCGAGCAAAGTTTGCTCGGCAACAACGCCGGAAACAATGGCACGAAACCACTGCGGATCGGCATCCAGGTACTGCGTACCGTCCACTTCCTTGCCGAGGCGGTGCGCTTCATACTCTGCCACAACCTCGAGCACACCTGTGCCTGCGACATCCATCTGATAGAGGGCTTGAACTGCGGCCAAGCGGGCAACGCCACGTTTGTTGGCGGTTTTCGCAGTCGGGCTTTGCCCGTCTTTCGGAGAAGGCATTCGTTCAGGCTCCAAGCTTTTCCTTGAGGGCAATCATGGTCAATGCGGCACGTGCTGCAAAGCCACCCTTGTCCTTGTCTTCGCGGCGTGCGCGTGCCCACGCCTGTTCTTCATTCTCGACGGTCAGGATACCGTTGCCGATCGCAATGCTTTCATTGACCGCCAGATCCATGAGCGCGCGGCAAGACTCGTTGGCGACAATATCGAAATGATAGGTTTCGCCGCGAATGACGGTACCAAGCGCCACATAACCATCATATTCCCTTCCGCCTTCTACCGCAGCATCAAGGGCAAAAGAAATGACTGCGGGAACCTCGAGGGCACCAGGAACAGTAACGACATCATAGGTGGCGTTGGCTTCATCGAGCGCCATTTTGGCCCCAGTCAACAATGCATCCGACAGATCGTCATAGAATCGCGCTTCCACGATCAACAGGTGTGGCGCACGCGCTTTTTTGTCAGACATGATAGCTCCGAAGGAAATGGGATGGCGTCACCGCCGCTGGTTCCGGTCCTAGGCTGATTTCGGATATTCTGCAAGCCGTGCGGCATATCTCGCCATCTGATCGATCTCGATATTGATCTTGTCGCCAACCTCGCGATCACCCCACGTGGTCACTTCGAGCGAATGGCGGATCAGGAGCACATCGAATTCATTGTCATTGACACTATTGACGGTCAAGGACGTGCCATCGAGCGCCACGGAACCCTTCTGGGCGATGAATCGTGCCAGTTGCTCTGGCACATGCAAGGTGAAGCGAACAGCGTCACCCTCGTCTTCGCGCTTGATAATTTCCGCCATTGCGTCGACATGGCCAGAGACGAGATGACCTCCCATCTCATCACCCAGCTTCAAGGAGCGCTCAAGATTGATGCGCGTACCGGTCTTCCAGCCAGCGATGGTGGTAAGCCGCAGCGCTTCTTCCCAGGCCTCGACCTCGAACCAGCGGGCATTCGATCCCTTTTCCGGGAGCGACGTGACGGTCAGGCAGACACCCGAGCAGGAGATGGATGCGCCGATGTCGATCGTTGCCGGGTCGAAACTGGTTTCAACGCGCAGCAACACCCCTTCGTTGAGCGGCTTCACCTGTCCGATCCTGCCAATATCCGTTACGATTCCAGTAAACATTCGTGCTTCCTTAGACAGATCTGACATATTCGCTGTATTGGTCATGGCCGAAGCGATAGTCATGCAACAGTTTGAAACCCCGGGCGATATGGGAGTGGAGTTCAGGTACTGCAACCCCGGCGGTGCTACCAATTGCAGCTGCCCCTTGAAACAGGGCGAGTCGATCAACCAGCCCTTCCTGCAAGAACGAGTTCGCGACCGTCGCACCGCCTTCCACCATCAACGTAGAAATGCCTTGTGCGGCGAGATCATCGAGCAGTTCCGGAAGCGCAGTAGCGCCGCAATCGGTTTCCGTCGCGAGGATTCGGCAGCCCTCAGCAACGAGCGCCTGCCGCCTCGCCGGTGCGGCAGCCGCACTCGCCGCAACCCAAACCGGAACATTACCCGCGCTCTTTACCAACGCACTGTCCAGCGGCAGGCGAAGCTGGCTGTCAAGAATAACGCGGACCGGCGAACGGGCTTCCAGCCCAGGCAAACGGCAGGTCAGCTGCGGATCGTCGGCGAGTACGGTACCTATCCCGACCAGAATTGCGTCGGTTTCAGCCCGCATCAAATGTACCTGCGACCGCGAGACCGAGCCAGTTATGACGACCTGTCCATCTCCCCTGCCAATGAAGCCATCACTGGAAAGTGCAAGTTTTAGAGTTACTTCCGGCCGCTTTTTCGATGATCGAATCAAATAACCGGCGAGATAATCCGCCGCCTCCGCGCCGAGCACGCACTCTTCAACTTCGATACCGCCAGCGCGCAGAATCGCATATCCCTTGCCTGCAACCCGATCGTCGGGATCGTTCGTTGCAGATACGACACGCGTAATTCCCGCCGTGACCAGCGCATCGGCACAGGGCGGCGTTCGACCATGGTGGGCGCAGGGTTCAAGCGTCACATACGCGGTGGCGCCCCTCGCACGCTCGCCGGCTTCCGACAGGGCTTGCGTTTCAGCGTGGGGCCGCCCCCCGATGGCTGTAACGCCGCGACCGATGATAACGCCATCCTTGACGATCAGCGTGGCAACGGATGGGTTTGTCCCAGTCAGTCCCTGATGGCTACGCGACAGCCGGATAGCCGCGGCCATGAAGCGGCGATCCAGCGCGTTCTGCTCCAGTCGTGCCATCTGGCTCACTCGTCTTCGACCGGATCAGGCACAACATCACCGGAGGTGATCTCGTCAATGACATCATGGAAATCCTTGGCCTCGCGGAAATTGCGATAGACCGAGGCAAAGCGGATATAGGCGATATCGTCGATACCCTTCAAAGCGTCCATGACCAGCCGGCCGATTTCGTCGGATGACACCTCCGGTTCGCCGGAACTCTCCAACTGCCGGACGATACCAGATACGGCGCGCTCCACCCGCTCGGGATCGACCTGACGTTTGCGCAACGCCACTTCAACGGAGCGCATCAGCTTGTCGCGGTCGAAGGCGACCTTGCGGCCACTTTTCTTGATTACGGAAAGGTCACGCAGTTGCACACGTTCAAAGGTGGTAAAGCGCCCGCCGCAAACGGAACAGACACGCCGCCTGCGGATCACAGCACCATCTTCGGCCGGACGGGAATCTTTGACCTGGGTATCTTCAGACTGGCAATAGGGACAGCGCATTGACCGGCTTTCTGAACGTAATCAAATTTGGCTGAAGATAGTGTCTTTCGCAACGAGATAAAAGCGTTCAGGCGGAGAGGATTGTGAACGGACCGTTCGATCCAGTACAATCCTTCTCCGCCCGAGTAAAATCAAGCTATATCAAGTCAGACCCGATTCTATCCAAGATATGGATAGAGCGGGAAGCGATCCGTGAGAGAAACGACCTTCTGCTGGACCGCCTTTTCAACTGCGGCGTTGCCTTCATCCGAGTTTGCGACCTTCAAACCATCCAGCACTTCGGAAATCAGATTGCCGATTTCGGTGAACTCCGCCGCCCCGAATCCGCGTGTCGTGCCAGCAGGTGTACCAAGGCGTACGCCAGAGGTAACGAAGGGCTTTTCGGGATCGAAGGGGATGCCGTTTTTGTTGCAGGTGATATTTGCGCGCCCGAGCGCGGCCTCGGCACGCTTGCCGGTTGCGTTCTTCGGGCGCAAATCAACCAGCATCAAATGATTGTCTGTACCGCCGGAGACGATATCGAGCCCGTTCTTCTTCAAGGTTTCGGCCAGCGTTTTCGCGTTGGCGGCCACGTTCTGCGCGTAGGTCTTGAATTCCGGCTTCAACGCCTCACCAAATGCCACGGCCTTTGCGGCGATGACGTGCATCAAGGGACCGCCCTGCAGACCCGGGAACACGGCCGAATTCATCTTCTTGGCGATTTCCGGGTCATTGCTGAGAATCATGCCGCCACGCGGTCCACGCAGCGATTTGTGTGTCGTCGTGGTGACAACGTGCGCGTGCGGAACCGGAGATGGGTGCACACCGGCAGCGACGAGACCGGCAATGTGCGCCATGTCGACCATCAGATAAGCTCCGACAGCGTCGGCGATTTCGCGGAAACGCTTCCAGTCCCAGATACGCGAATAGGCGGTTCCGCCGGCCAGGATCAGTTTGGGTTTGGTCTCGTGGGCCTGCCTCTCGATCGCATCCATATCAAGCAGATGATCGTCCGGACGTACGCCATAAGAAACGACTTTGAACCACTTTCCGGACATGTTCACAGGTGACCCGTGAGTGAGGTGACCACCGGAGTTGAGATCGAGGCCCATGAATGTATCGCCCGGCTGCAACAGTGCCAGGAAAACGGCCTGGTTCATCTGGCTACCGGAATTTGGCTGGACATTGGCAAACTCGCAGCCAAACAGCTCCTTTGCACGCTCAATGGCCAATTCTTCTGCAATATCAACGAACTGGCAGCCGCCATAATAGCGCTTGCCCGGATAGCCTTCGGCATATTTGTTGGTCATGATCGAGCCCTGCGCCTCAAGTACAGCGCGCGACACGATGTTTTCCGAGGCGATGAGCTCGATCTCGTGGCGCTGGCGCCCTAGCTCCTTGCGAATTGCGCCGAAAATTTCCGGATCGATATCTTCGAGCGATGCGTTGAAAAAGGTATCTGCAATGGAAGCGCTTGCATTCGACATGGTGTCTGGACCCTCATTTGCCGGTGGGTAATTCATAGGTTGTCCGGCGCATTATCATACTTAAACGGGCAAGGCCAATGGCCGGTACGCGAAAAGCTCTAGCCCGAAACCGCCTTTCGGGATTCAAATATGAAAAGACCGCCCGGAGGCGGTCTGCATCGGCTCAACTACCATGTGCGGTCACGTATTTGTACCGATCGACAGCGCCGCCTGACCATCACGCTCGTAAATATCGTCGCGCAAATGAACGACGCCATCACCTGTCGACCAGGCGGTGACATAAACGAAGTGCAACGGAACAGGGTTGTTGACATTGATCGGGGTGTTGACGCCCGTCTTGATGGTCGCTTCCATGGTCTGGCGATCCCAGCCCGGTGTGTCGCGCAGGAGCCAGACGTTGAGATCACGAACATTCTGAATGCGGACGCAACCCGAAGATTCGAAGCGCATCAGCTTGTTGAATACACCCTGCTGCGGCGTGTCATGCATGTAGACCGCATAAGGGTTGGGGAAATTGATCTTGGTCGACGACATGGCGTTAATCTTGCCCGGATCCTGCCGGAACATCAGCTTCACCGCATCTTCCGTCGTCCAATCGACGCTCTCCGGCGCGATTTCCTCGCGGGTCTGCTCGTCAAACAGGCGAATCTTGTTGCGCGAAAGGTAAGTCGGATCCTTGCGCATCAGCGGGATGATATCCTTCTGGATGATCGACTTCGGCGCCGTCCAGTAGGGATTGAGAATGACCTCGTGGATCTTGGAATCAAGGATCGGCGTCTGGCGATCGATCTTGCCGACAATAGCAGTGTGGCGCTGAACGACGCGGCCACCTTCCACCGCTTCGATCTGCGCTGCCGGAATATTGACCATCACGTAGCGGCTGCCCTGATCGGTCGACGCCAGCGTGCGGACGCGCTCAAGATTCGTCTGCAACTGACCCAGGCGAACGTCTGCCGGCACGTTCATCGCTGCGAGCGAGAACTCGCCCATAACACCATCCGCAGGAAGACCGTGACGCGCCTGGAAGCGCTTCACAGCCGCGTCAACATAGGTATCGAAGGAATTCGAGAGGCCAGCGCTCTCGGAGAGGTCGCCGGCGATCATCAGGCGCTTGCGCATGGCGGCCACCGACGGATCAATGACACCAAGCTGCAATTTTACCGTTGCATCCACCCTTGGCCATCCACCATTGCTGACAATCTGGCTGTAGGTGTTGATGGCGCTTTCAATGAAGGAAGCCGTATCTGGACTTGCGATGGGCTGGAAGCTTGCGACCTTGCCCTTGTTGCTCGAGCGGGCATCGAACTGATCGTCCCAATTGCCGCGACGGGGGGCAGCGAGAATCTCACCGATATCAGACTGCTGCGCGAACGCGGTAGACGTTGCCGCAGCGAAACCAACAGTTGCGACGCCCCTCAAAAACGCGCGGCGATCGATTGCTGATGATCCGAATTTCTTCATATTTTGTCCAACCCTTGGAAGTTCTGCAGTCAAGCTGCCGCGTACGGTACGGAACGGCGACCCGGTTACCAAAATTATCAGCAACACCCTTAACAAACAGCAACTTTCAATCTGATCGCGCGTTCGTGATGGTTTAACTGCGGACCAGCCCTCACCGAGCCGTCGTTGGTGCTGCACTGAACATGAAATATCTGAAGCCGCATTTCCACGCCATTATGGCGGATTAATGACTGGAAGACTTTGACCAACATGGCCCCAGCTTTCGTTAGGGCCATTAATTTGGAGCGGGGTGACTGGTTTCCCGGTGCTTCTCGGCATCTCTTGGATCGGCCGTATCAAGTTCCTGTATCGCGATTTGTTTAGGCGCGGTTCGCTCATATCCTTACGGACCCCACAGTGCCGTGAACAGCCCCAATGCAACCTGAGCGAGTTTTGTCATCTTAAGTCCTTCCAACCAGTCAATTGCAAATTCCTTGCATATCTCAGTGGAAAGTCCGCCAATGAGCGGCCACGCCCAAACAGTGTCGATGCAGTTTGATGGTACGGTTATTACCAAGCTCTGAAAATCGATCGCTGGTACTTGGCCATTTCTTGCGACTTATACAAGCCTAGACTTGTCGATTATGTGGATAGAATGGGAAAATTCCTACGCTAGACCGCCCTGCCATTGTAGCAGCGTCCAAACCCCACTATTTCTTTTGTAAATGGTGAGGGTGTCGATGGCTTCTATTCTGGATGAATTCAATGAGCTTGATGACGACGACGAAATAGCTTTCGCGGAGTTGGTGCATCGCTATCAGGGAGACCTGGACGATTATCTCAATCATGCCGATCAAAATACAGACACCACGCAGGCCCACATAACATTTATGAACAGGGTTATAGGTGCTGCAGAAGCGTTCAATATCGAACCTTTTGCGGCATGGGCAGTGCCCCCGCGAGGGCGCATATTCGATGAGTTTGACGAATTCGCGCTTTCGGTAGAACGCTACCTGACCAGCCTGAAAATCCGAAAATCAAGGCGGAGGAAAGTCTACTCGGTTGCCCTGGCACCGGCAGACAAGAAGCGCATTCATTTCCTAGTCGGGCAGATACGCGAAGCTCTTGAGAACATCGATATCGAAGAGCGGAAAAAGAACTCGCTATTCAAGAAGCTCAATGCGTTCGCCGCTGATGTAGATAAAGCCCGCACACGGTTCGACAACGCGTATCTAATGGGAATTGACGTAGCGAACCTTGCAAAGAAGCTTGGCGAGGCCGTAAAACCCGTTACTGAGCTTGTGAACAGCATCAACGAGCTAATGGGCTCTGCCAAGGAAAAAGAGCCGGAACAGCAGCAGCTACCTGCCCCCGAAGAGCAAAAAAAGCTCGAAGCGCCGCGCAAGCAAATTGAAGGCCCGAAGATTAACCGGGATTTGGATGACGAAATCCCATTCTAGGGCGGGGACGGAAGTGCCACGAAAACGGGTGCACCGGTATGCAATCTCATACATCGTTACGCCTTTCCGTAGCACTTTAAATTCCGCAGTGATGCAATTACAGGGCGCCATCCCCTACATGCGATAGGCGATGGAGTCGTTCCAGAAACGATCGAGACGCTGAAGAGCCTTGTTCATGGACTGGAATTCTTCCGCCTTGATGCCCCCGACGTGTTCGATCGAAGCAATGTGACGTTCGTACAGACCCGCAACCAGTTCCGCGACCTCAGAACCTTTTTCGGTCAGACTGACCCGAACCGAGCGGCGATCGGTGCGTGAACGCTCATGGGATATGAAGCCAAGTTCAACGAGTTTCTTCAGATTGTAGGAAACGTTCGAACCCAGATAGTATCCGCGGCTGCGCAATTCACCGGCGGTCAATTCTGCATTGCCGATGTTGAAAAGCAGCAATGCCTGAATTGCATTGATGTCGCTGCGGCCATTGCGGTCAAATTCATCCTTGACCACATCAAGCAAACGGCGATGTAACCGTTCGACCAACTGAAGCGCCTCAAGATAAAGTGTCCGCAATGCTGTGTCACGTGGTGTTGAATGCGAGCTTGCGCCAGACTTTCTTTGTGTGTTGTTCATATTACCTGCCTCACTGTTGTTTCGGTGTATTTTTCTCACCGTTGAGGCAACACTATCCAATACGCATAAAATTCGACTTAAAACACAGACTTAACAGTACCTTACCGTGAATGAATCAAATTCAATCTTAATGAAGACTTACCCGGCAGTCACGCCATTCGCAAAACCAGACGGAAAACCGGTGCTGGCTTTGCTCATCGTCTGCCGCAAAACCGGACGGAAAACCGATGCCCACTTTTCCTGGCTTTGCTCATCGCCTGCCGCAAAACCGGACGGAAAACCGGTGCCCACTTTTCTTGGCTTTGCTCATCGCCTGCCGCAAAACCGGACGGAAAACCGGTGCCCACTTTTCCTGGCTTTGCTCTATCGCACCGGCTTCGCCTGCTGGCGTTTCTGCAGAAAAATTACGGCGCGGAAGCAGATATAAAGAAAAGCCACGCAGCCATGCACGATGGCGATCTGTGGTCTGTAGAAGAAATAATTGGAGAAGACCGTGAACATCAACGTTTCACCCAGTGCAGCAACAAACCAGATGACCGGCCCCCAGGAAACCATCATCCATAGCCCGGTGGAAGCCACGGGATAAAGCATTGCGAGCGACACTGAAGCGACTTTCCACTGCCAGGGCATGAGGTCGAAGCGCCACAGCATCCCCTCGTAATAGCCACTGAGTTGCGCCCAATAACCGACACCCGCGACAAGACAATAGATTGAAACAAGCCGCAGGAACCAGACAAAGCCCATCTGGGCCATCGTCGGGTCGAATGGCAGGTGCGTTGGTCTTTCGTTCATGTCAATTGCAGTTCCCGCTCGCCCAGTGACGCGAAATAGGCATTCACCATTTCCGGCGTAACGTCGTCAATACTCGCAGGCTGCCATGCAGGTGCATTGTCCTTGTCGACGAGAAGAGCGCGTACGCCTTCGTAGAAGTCGTGATTCTCGAGCATGCGTGACAAAATCCGGTACTCCATCTGCATGCATTGATCCATCTCGAGATCACGTCCCTCCTCGATCTGTCTGAACGTCACGTGCAGACTGGTCGGGGAGCGCGCATTAATGAGATCAAGAACCTGCTGCGCCCACTCGTTCCCGTTCACTCCTGCGGCCGCAAGGCGGATAAGACAACCACCAAGTGTGCGCGAATCGAACAGAACACCTATCATATCGCGGATTTTCTCGGGCGTTTCAAAGTCTGGATTAATGATTTTGCCCCGCAAAGCTATGTCGGGATTGCCGGTTCTGATCAGACTCCGCCGCACCCTTTCCTTGTCCTCGGCCTTGATCGCATGGGTGGCGATGCCACTTTGCAGGCAATCCCCTTGCCGGATGCGATTGCCGGTCAAGGCAAGATAGGTGCCGAAGTGCTCAGGCAGATGCGGCAGAAAGGCGCTGCCACCGACATCCGGAAAGAAGCCGATACCGACCTCCGGCATGGCGAACATGATGTTTTCCGTTACGACTCGATGCGAGCCATGAACAGAAATGCCAACGCCGCCACCCATGCAGATACCATCAATCAAGGAAATATAGGGCTTTGGAAAGTGCCTGATATAGGCGTTAAGCCGGTATTCGTCCGCAAAGAATTCATAGAGTGGGCTACCCGACCGGCCAGCGTGAAAGACAGCAAGGATGTCACCGCCGGCGCAAAAGGCGCGGCCCTCACCCTCGACAACAACACAATGAACGTCGGGATCGGTCGACCAGGCGATGAGCGCCCGGTGAAATGCATTGACCATGGTTCGGGTCAATGCGTTCAGCGCCTTGGGTCGCGTCAGACGCACCAGGCCGGCCTTGCCCCGCCGTTCGAACACGATTTCGCCCTGCCCGCCAAAATCGATTTCCATGCACCCCTCCAGGATTCCTGCCGGAGGTTAGGAAACTCCGGCGCACCGCGTCAATGGATCACATATATTGGCTGGCATCTTGGTCCACAGCGCGATCCCTGTTAAAACCATTCCAAACAACAGGAAAAATGTCTGCGATCGGCGGACAAGGCAGCAATCATGAACAAACACCCCGCATTTCAGGCCCGCGCGCCGAGATCTGTCGATGAAATCACGCAGAGCCGCCGCCTGCGGCGTATGCGCAAGGCTGATTGGTCACGGCGTCTGGTTCAGGAAAATCAGCTGACGGTGAATGATCTGATCTGGCCAATATTCCTGTGCGAGGGCACCAACCGGCGTGAGGACATCAGTGCCATGCCGGGAGTTCAGCGCTTTTCCGTGGACATGGCCGTGCGCGAGGCCGAGCGTGCGGCCAAACTTGGTATCCCCGCCATTGCCACCTTTGCCAACATTGATCCCGCCCGGCGGGACGATGCAGGCTCGGGCATACTCGATCCGGATAACCTCATCAATCGCGCCACACGAGCAATCAAGGATGCGGTACCGGAAATCGGCATGATCACCGATGTTGCGCTCGATCCCTTCACCAGCCATGGTCATGACGGCATCCTGCGCGACGGCATCATCGTCAATGATGAAACCGTCGAACAGATTACCAAGGGCGCGGTGCTTCAAGCTGTTGCAGGTGCCGACATTATTGCGCCTTCGGACATGATGGATGGACGAATTGGCGCCATTCGCGACGCGCTAGACCAGAATGGCTTCCAGGACGTCGCGATCATGGCCTACGCGACCAAGTTCGCTTCGGCGTTTTATGGTCCATACCGCGAGGCTATAGGCACTTCAGGGCGGCTGAAGGGCGACAAGAAGACCTACTATATCGACCCGGCGAACGCCGATGAAGCGGTGCGCGAGGCCGGACAGGATCTGGCCGAGGGCGCGGACTCGCTCATGGTAAAGCCGGGACTTCCCTATCTCGACATCATCCGCCGCTTGAAAGACACATTTGCGATGCCGACCTTCGCCTATCAGGTGTCAGGTGAATACACGATGATCAAGGCAGCGGGCGCCAATGGCTGGATCGATGAGGAACGGGTTATGATGGAAACCCTGCTCGCCTTCAAGCGGGCCGGCTGTGACGGTATCTTGACCTACTTCGCACCGACGGTCGCAGAGCGGTTGAAAGCCGGCTCCTGATTTCTTCTTGAATTATCGTTCTGGAATTCCCAATTTCTGGAGGGCGGCAATGTGCCCGTCCCATTGAAACAGGAAACGAAATGAACGCGAAGACCCTTGATGGCGAAATCATCACCAACCGCCTGGATGATTGGCGGATGTATCAGGGTGTGCGGACCAGCCGCGTCTTCGCTTTCCTGATCGACTACCTGATCGTGTTCTTTCTTTGTATTCCCGTGGCGCTCCTGATTGCAATCCTCGGCGTGGCAACGCTTGGCGTCGGCTGGATGCTCTACGGCATCATGTTTCCTGCAGTTGCCCTTGCCTATGTCGCGACGACAATGGGCGGACCACGCCAGGCGACGAAGGGCATGCAGATGATGGGGCTAAGGCTGGAGCGGCTCGACGGGCAGAAAGTCGATAGCCTGCTTGCTGTCGTGCACACGGTCCTTTTCTGGGGGCTGAATGTGGTGCTGACACCACTTATTCTGCTGGCAACGCTGTTTCTTGACCGCAAGCGGACTGTGCATGACCTGCTTCTGGGCACAGTGGTTGTCCGCGCTTACAACTGATCCCAAGGGCTCCCGATCTGGAGCCCTTCTTCATTCGGCTTGATTATGATGAATATACGTTCAATTGCATTCGCTCTGGTGGCGCTTGCGTTATTTGGTTTTGGAACTGCAAGCAGCATGGCCGCGTCGCCAGCTGGCCGCTTTTGCGGTGAGGTGATTTCCAGTGGTGACTATCAAGACGTGGAAACCATGCTGAATGTGGATAAGGACGGCCGCATAACGGGCACGTACGAACTCGACGAACCGGACGGCCGTGTCGAGGGCACGGTGACGGAAAAGGAACCAGGTACCGGTACGTCGCGAACGCTGGTGTGGACCGACAAGTACGGCACCGGATTACTCGAACTCGATTTTTCCGATGACTATAAGGAATTCAAGGCACGCTGGGGCGGTTCGAACAATGGCAGGTTCGATGCAGCCAGTCACACCTGGAACGGGACACGCTGCACCAGTCTTTCCTTGAGATAAGTCTCAACGAAGACATTCACAGCTGAATGCAATATAATTGAATTGACGTTTGAAGCGGTCGTACGATTCTATAGGCATTGCAGACCGTTCCAGGACCTTGAATGACGCACCAACCACAGCAGTCACCGCAGTTCTTCCTGACAGCCCCCTCGCCCTGTCCCTATCTGGAGGGCCAGCTTGAGCGAAAGGTCTTCACGCATCTGGTTGGCGGCCGAGCGAGCGAACTCAATGATCTCCTGACGCAGGGTGGATTTCGCCGTTCGCAGAACATCGCCTATCGTCCGGCCTGCGAGAACTGCCGTGCATGCGTATCGGTGCGTATTCTCGCCGGTGAGTTCCGGCAGGACAAATCGATGCGTCGCGTCTGGAACCGAAATCGCGACCTGATCGGCAATATCCACCATGCCGAACCTTCGACTGAGCAATATTCCCTGTTCCGCCACTATCTTGATGCTCGCCACAACAAGGGTGGCATGTCGGAAATGACTGTGCTCGATTATGCGATGATGATCGAGGACACCCATGTGCCAACCCAGATCATCGAGTACCGGCGTCGCGGACCGGATTCCTTCATCACCAAGAAAGGCGAAGGCGAGCTCATCGCCGTGGCCCTGACGGATGTGATGGGCGATGGACTATCCATGGTATATTCGTTTTTCAATCCGGAGCATGCGAACCGCTCGCTCGGTACCTTCATGATTCTCGATCATATCCAGCGCGCCGCGGCGGCGGGACTACCGCATGTCTATTTGGGCTACTGGGTCGAGGGATCACGCAAGATGCAATACAAGATCCGCTACAAGCCACAAGAACATCTGGGACCCAAGGGCTGGGAGCGTCGCGACTGAGGTCAGCAATGGTCGCTCTGGACGACAATATCAATCCCCGCTAGACCACGCGGTATAATAATAAAAATTCCGGAAACGCCGCATGTCCCAATTACAGCTCGATCACCGCAAGGGCCTGCTCATCACGGGCATTGGCGGGCTTGTCCTTTCCGCCGATATACCTCTGCTCCGGCTTGGCCAGGGTGAGACCTGGTCAACCTTGCTGTTGCGCAGTGTCACAACATTCATCAGCGCGCTCATCATCTGGGCGGTCTGGAGTCTTGCAACCGGCAGACTGCGCACAATCGTCCCGGGCCGCATCGGGTTCGTCGTGGCCGGGCTCTACGGCCTTGCGTCCATTACCTTCATGATCGCTGTCTACAACACGAGGACGGCAAACCTCGTCTTTATCCTTGCGTTCAACACGGTTTTCTCGGCCCTGCTGTCGTGGGTTTTCCTGAAGGAGCGGCCAAAGACAATTACCTTCGTCGCCATGTTTTTCATGCTGATCGGAGTTGGAATCATTGTGCGTGAAGGGCTATCCTCCGGTCACGTATTTGGCGATCTTGTCGCACTCCTATCTACGTTCATACTTTCCCTGGCGATTACCGTCACTCGCTCGTCAGGCAAGGATATGGGTTTCGCCGCGATCATGGGAACGGCGCTGCCAATGCTGGTTGCCGCCTTCATGGTGTCACAGCATGGCTACACTGTCGCCGTGCCCGGATGGATCATCTTCAACGGCGCGGTGGTGACGACCATCGCTTTCCTGTGTCTCGCCACGGGCCCTCGATTCATCTCCGGTCCGGAAGTGGCGATGTTCTATCTGCTGGAAACGGTGCTAACGCCCATATGGGTCTGGCTGGTTTTCGCCGAAAGACCAAGCGATCCAACTCTTGTGGGCGGCGTCATCATCATCACTGCCCTCATCTGCCACTCACTCTGGCAAATGTACCACGCTCGAAAGCGGGTGCGGATGGCGGCTCTCCGCCATCCAATCTGATATCACCTATTCGGCTGCTTCGGCGATAGGCCCGCTCGAGGGATGCAGCGGAACAGTACGCGTGCCGGAGTTTTTGGTAGCCTCATCCGGACTGTTCGGCCGGAACGACCAATAGAAGGCCCGGCCCATCCAGTGGCTCACATCGTCCATGATCGTATAGAAGGACGGTACGAAAACCAGTGAAAGAACAGTGGAGACCAGCAGGCCGCCGATCACCGCAATGGCCATTGGCGCGCGGAATTCACCGCCATCGCCGAAAGCCATGGCCGCTGGCAGCATACCGGCTGACATCGCAATTGTCGTCATGACGATGGGGCGGACGCGCTTGCGGCCGGCATCGATGATGGCCTCGTTTCGCGGTATGCCATGTTTCACTTCTTCAATGGCAAAATCGACGAGCATGATGGCGTTCTTCGTAACAATACCCATCAGCATCAAAATTCCGATGACCACCGCCATCGAGACCGAGTTGTTGGTCAGCAGAAGGGCAACTGCAACGCCGGCAATCGACAACGGCAAGGACATCAGGATAGTGAAGGCATGGAAGATACTGCCAAACAGCAGGATCAGCACGACGAAGACCAGCATGAGCCCCATGATCATCGCGTCACGGAAGCCGGCAAAGACTTCGCCCATGACTTCCGCATCACCTGTTTCCTGAATGCGCACGCCATCCGGCATGGATTTGGCCTCGGGCAGATTCTTGACGATCGAGAGCCCCTCGCCGATCTCCTTGCCGCCCGCCATATTGGCACCGACAACGATGCGGCGTTCGCGATTGAAGCGCTCGATCGAGGATGGACCCTGCCCAAAGCTGATTTCGGCAATCGATTCCAGTGGCACGACGACACCGGAAGGAGCCGTTACGGTCAGCGTGCTGAGAATGGAAAGATCGCGGCGGGACTCTTCCGTCAATTGAACCCTAATCGGTATCTGGCGATCGCCAACCGTGTATTTGGCAAGGTTAGGATCGAGGTCACCCAGTGTTGCCACGCGCAATGCGTCCGACAGTGCGGTCGTTGAAATACCGAGTTCGGCCAGCTTGTCCATACGCGGCGTGACAATGATTTCGGGCCGGTCGAGCGCAGCGGTCGAGGACACCGCCTGGAAACTGCCGGTTGCCGTCATCGCGCTCTGGAGCAGACGCGCCTGTTCATTCACCTTGTCGCCGTTGCTGCCAATAACGCCGACAGCGAACTCGCGCTCGCCGCGATCATTGACGAAATTCGCACGCAAATCAGGTACTTCGGAGAGTTTGTTGAAAATGTCGGCCTCAACCTGCTTCTGCGTCCGGTCGCGCTCACTCTTGTGACTGAGCTTGACGATCATCGTGGCGCGCCGCGTGTCAAGCGACCCGGTCGGCGACGATCCGCCAGTAACGTAGGTCTGCTGCACTTCCGGGATTTCGCGCATAAGCGATGCCGCCTGATCGGTCACCCGGCGAGTTTCCTCGATCGGCGCACCAGGCGGCAATTCAAGACTGACGGCAACGCGCGCCTCATCTTGCGGCGGCACGAAGCCGGAAGGCAGGAAGCCCATTGCCCAGATCGCCACAGCAAATATGGCGACGCCGCTGATCAGCGTAAGCCAGCGATAACGCAAAGTCACAGTCAGAAACCGCGTATAGGCGCGAATCCAGCCGGTTTCCTGGTCGCCATGATGCAGGCTCTTGCGATCACGCAGAAGATAAGCCGTCATCATCGGCGTGATCAGTCGAGCGACGAGAAGCGAGAAGAACACGGCCACCGCCACAGTCAGGCCGAACTGTTTGAAATACTGACCGGCAATTCCGCTCATGAAGCTGACGGGCGCGAAGACGGCAATGATGGTTACGGAAATGGCGATGACCGCCAGACCAATCTCGTCGGCAGCTTCCAGGGAAGCCCGGTACGGCGATTTGCCCGACCGCATGTGCCGGACAATGTTCTCGATCTCCACAATCGCATCGTCTACGAGGATACCAGTCACCAGTGTGATGCCGAGCAGGCTGATGAGATTGAGTGAGAAGCCGAGCATATCGATCGCCCAGAACGTGGGGATGGCCGACAGTGGCAATGCAACCGCGGCGATCAAGGTCGCGCGAATGTTACGCAGGAACAGAAAGACGACGACAATCGACAGCAGCGCGCCTTCGACCAGTGAACTCATGGCCGATTCATAGTTGCCATAGGTGTAGTTCACCGAATTATCGATGATATTGAAACGCGCGTCAGGATATTTCTGCTGCAGCTGGTCCATGCGCGCCTGCACCAGCGCATAGACGTCGGCATCGCTGGCGCCCTTGGCGCGGAACACGCCGAGTGAGACGACGGTCTGATTGTTCACCCGGGCAAAGGATTTCGGCTCCTCATAGGAATCGCTTACAGTTCCAAGCGCATCCAGCCGTACCGAACGTCCGCCTGCCAGTGGAATTTCCACGGCTCGCAGATCATCGAGCGTCCGCGACGCGCCGAGCGTACGGATCGTCTGCTGGGTCGTACCAAGGTCGCCGCGCCCGCCGGTCAGGTCGGCGTTCATGGATTTCAGCGCACGATTGACATCCGCGGCCGTCACTCCGAGCGCAGTCAAGCGGTCTGGATCGAGCGCGACGCGGACCTCACGGGTTACACCGCCATAGCGTTCGACGCGGCCGACGCCTTTCAGCCCCTGGATGTCGCGGAGGATCTTGTCATCGACGAACCAGGAAAGCTCTTCTGACGTCATTGCCGGTGCCGAGACGCCATAGGTCAGAATCGCCGAACCTTCCACATCAACAGAGTTGATGATCGGCTCCTTGATTGTCGCCGGAAGATCGTCGCGGATACGCGAAACGGCGTCCTTGACGTCGTTAAGCGCCTTTTGTGTATCAACTTCCAGGCGAAACTCGACGAGGGTCGTCGAATTGCCTTCAGTCAGATTGCTGGTGACATTCTTGACGCCGGTAATATTGGCGACCGAATCTTCGACGCGCTTGGCAATCTGCGTTTCTAGTTCGGTGGGAGCGACACCGGGGTCCGTGACCGAGACAGAAATCAGCGGCACATCGATGTTCGGAAAGCGCGTGATCGGCAGCTTGGCAAAGGCCATCAAGCCGAGTACGACGAGCACGACAAAAAGAAGGATCGACGGAACCGGGTTGCGGATCGACCACGCGGAAATGTTCCAGTTCATTGGACGGCCCCCGTAGCCTCATCCGTCACGCGAACCGGCGTGACGCGGTCGCCATTGGCGACGAAGGTTCCGGCGCGGGCAACGACGTCTTCGCCTTCAGCCAATCCTTTCAGCACTTCCACTGCCCGGTCGTTGCGGATGCCCAGCTCAATTTTGCGGCTATCGACGACGCCATCCTTGACGACCTGCACCAATGCAGACCGGCCGTGATAGACGACTGCCGAAAGGGGAACGCTGATCCCCTCGCGGCGTGTCAATTCGACGACCGCGCGGGCAAAGTTGCCGGGCCGGATCGCGGGATTTCTGTCGAGCGCAATCTTTACGGAGCCGAGACGAGAGCTTGCGGTGATTTCCGGCGATATAAGCCGGACCCGACCAGCAACCGGCTCATCCATCCCTGACACCCGAACGGCAACAGGCATGTTCTCTTTCAGGCGCGGCAGATCGACTTCAGGAATGTTGGCCGCCAGTTCGAAATCCTGGTCGCGCGCGATCCGGAACAACGGGCCCGCATTGAACGAGACAATGCCGCCAAGAAGCGCGTTGCGGCTCAGCACAACACCGCTTGCAGGCGCTTTGACGTCGGCTTTTTGCAGCCGCAGCAGCACGTCGCGCTTTTGCGCAGCAACCAGCTGCAATTGGGATTTGGTGGCGACAAGCGCCTGCCGGGACGTATTGAGACGTGCGTTGGCGCTGTCATGCGCATTTGTAGCGTTATCCAGCTCCATTTTCGAGTTGATGCCCTTGGCCGACAAGGCACGAGCGCGATCAAGCGCTTCCAGGGCCTGGCGAACGGCAATCTCGGCATCAACAATCTGTGCTTCGGACTGGGCGATGGATGCGTCGGCCTGGGCACGTTGCGCTTCGATCTGAGCCAGCTGGATTTCCAGCGAGGACTTGTCTAGACGGGCGAGAATATCGCCTTCCTTGACGACATCGCCCTGATCGGCATTGAGCTCAAGAACGAGCAGCCCTGCGACATCAGTTCCAACAGCAACCTCCTGACGGGGCACGATTGTTCCAGTCACAGTGATTGTCGCCACCATTTCGGCTTTGCTGGCTGGCGTGACGTTGATAATCGGCGCCTTTGCTTCCTGCGATGCGGGAACTGCATTCTCTTCAGCAAACCCGCTGGTACTCAACGACGACACCAGGCTCAGGGAGAGAGCCAGGGAGAACAGAACTTTTTTGCGGTAGTGGCTCATTGGAAAATCCGGGGTGAGAGCAATTATTCACTTGTTTGTCGGGCGCAACATGGCCTCAGCGAGGGCGTGGAACACTGGCTCCAGTGCTTCAACCGGAACACCTTGCGCGGGGAAATTACGCATGATGATCCCCTCGCCCATTGCCGCCAGCGTTGCCACAAGGAGCTCCATATCCGTCACCGGATCGATCTCTCCGCGTTCCTTGGCAGCCGTAAACGCAGCGAGAAGCTTCTCGCGCATCAAGCCTTCGTGGAGCTCACAGATTGCGGCAACGCCCTCGTTGCGCATCGATTCGGCACGGACTTCAACGAAAAGACGTGCGCTGGAATCGCGCGGCCCGGGTCCGGTTGTGTTCAGCGACATCTTCCGCACATGGTCGATACCGACCTGTGTTACGGCATCGATGATATTGCTGGAGCTCAACATACGATCAAGGATTTCAGCGCTTTGCTGCCGGTGCGCCGCCGATATCTTCTCGATTATCGCTTCTTTCGACGGGAAATAGCGGTAGAGCGCGCCAGGGCTCATGCCCGCTTCGGAGCAGATCTCATTCATGGATGCACCGCGAAATCCAGAGCGGATAAAGCAGGTCATCGCGGCATTCAGTATGCGCTCTTCCTGCGCTTCACGATTGCGTGCCCGTTTTCCGAATAGTTTAGCGACGAAACAATGCCGGGAACCATCCGATTCCTCGTCGGCAATGCTCGCTGGCTGTTTGGGCAGGATGTTATCAACCATGGCGGCAGCAATAAGAGAGAGAACGTTCTCTCTCATTTACGGCAAAGACCCGAATTCGTCAATACGAGAATGATCATTCTCGTATTGTTCGACTCGGCGATACTATTTCAGACGATCACGAAAACTTGCCTGAACGCGGGAAGCCCTTTGGCACCATGCGGCCGGCCGTGGCTCTTGGTCCAGCCCATTCGAGCAATTCCAGCTTGCCGCGCGTGAAGCTACGGCCCGATGCGTCCTGCCAGGTCAGCCCCTGCTCCAACGTAAAGATGCGAATATCAGAAACACCACCGTCCTTGTAGCGCTGCAGGCGAACGCCCTTGCCCCGGCCGAGTTCCGGAACTTCGGTGAGCGGGAACACCAGCATCTTGCGGTTCTCGCCGATGATCGCCACCGAGTCACCAACGACCGGAATGCAGTGACGCGCCTCGTCCGGCGTTTTGACGTTCATCACCTGCTTACCCTTGCGGGTATTGGCGATGACATCCGCCTCGGGCACGATGAAGCCGTTACCGACATGCGATGACAGAAGCAGCTTGCGCTCGGGGTTGTGCACGAAGGCCGTGACAATGTCCTGGTCGTTCTCCATGTCGACGATGATGCGAATCGGCTCGCCATGGCCACGGCCGCCTGGCAGGCTGTTGGCGCCGATCGTGTAGAACTTGCCGCCTGTCGTAAGGACAAGAATGCGATCTGTTGTCTCCGCATGGAAAGCAAGCTTCAGCTTGTCACCTTCCTTGAAGGTCAGCGAAGAGAAGTCCGCCAAGTGACCCTTCATTGCACGCAGCCAACCCTTCTCTGAAACGACAACCGTGACCGGTTCCTTCTCGATCATGGCGTGATGAATGTCGGTCAGATCATGCTGGGGGGCATCGGCGAGGGTCGTGCGGCGTTTGCCGAGCAAAGTGTCCGGCGCATATTTCTTCTGCATTTCCGAGATTTGCCAGGAGATCGTCTGCCACTGCTTGGGCTCTGAACCGAGGAGCTGCTCGATTTCGTGCTTTTCCGCGGTAAGCCCATCGAACTCCTTGCGGATCTCGAACTCCTCGAGTTTACGCAAGGACCGCAGGCGCATGTTGAGGATGGCTTCAGCCTGATTATCCGTCAGTTCAAAGCGGCGAATCATCTCCTGCTTCGGCTCATCTTCCTCGCGGATGATGCGGATGACCTCATCGATATTAAGGTAGGCGATCAACATGCCGCCAAGTATTTCGAGACGGCGCTCAATTTCGCCGAGGCGATGGCGCGAGCGACGAATGAGCACGTCCTTGCGGTGCTCCAGCCATTGCTTCAGAACATCGCGCAGTGAAAGGACATTCGGCACCTTGCCGGCGGAAAGCACGTTCATATTCAAGGGAAAGCGCGTTTCAAGCTCGGTAAGCTTGAACAGCGATTCCATCAGAATGTCGGGATTGACGCTGCGGCTCTTCGGCTCAAGCACCAAACGAACGTCTTCAGTGGATTCGTCGCGAACATCCTCGAGCAGCGGCAGCTTCTTGGCGATCAGCAGCTCCGCAATCTTCTCGATCAGCCGGGATTTCTGTACCTGGTAGGGAATTTCGGTGATGATGATGATCCATGTGCCACGGCCCTGCTCTTCCACCTGCCAGCGAGCGCGCAGCCGAAAACCACCGCGACCGGTCTTGTAGGCTTCGAGAATGGCATCCGGCGTTTCGACCATGATGCCGCCCGTCGGAAAATCCGGGCCGCGAACTTTGGTCTTCAGCGGATCCTCATCCTCGGCCTGCGACATCAGCTCTTCGACCGTAGCATCGGGATGCTTGATCAGATGCAGCGCCGCGGCGCAGAGTTCCGAAACATTGTGCGGCGGGATCGACGTCGCCATGCCGACGGCAATGCCCGATGAACCATTGGCAAGCAGATTGGGGAAAGCGCCAGGAAGGACGATCGGCTCCTCGTCTTCCTCGTTGTAGGTAGGGCGGAAATCGACCGCATCCTCGGTGATGCCTTCCAGAAGCAGCATGGCGACATCGGTCATCCGCGCTTCAGTGTAACGCATCGCAGCTGGATTATCGCCGTCGATATTGCCGAAATTCCCCTGCCCGTCGACAACGGGATATCGTACAGCAAAATCCTGCGACAACCGCACCAGCGCGTCATAAATCGACTGGTCACCATGCGGATGGAACTTACCCATCACCTCGCCGACAATACGCGCGCATTTTGCATAGGACTGGTCAGGCGACAGCCGAAGCAGGCGCATGGCATGCATGATGCGGCGGTGGACCGGCTTCAATCCGTCGCGCACATCCGGCAAGGCACGGTGCATGATCGTTGAAAGCGCATAAGCAAGATAGCGTTCTTCCAGAGCCGCCTTCAGATCAACCGGTTCTACATTATCATCGCCATTGTCTGGCGGAATCAGGCTTTTTCCCATGTCAATGAACTATCAATTCGGGGAATCCCGGGCAAGCGATGATTCGCCAAGATCACAGGCAGTTATTGCCATTTGGAGCGATGAACGGCTGGAAGCTTGCGTTCAATCCGCAAATCTGACTTTCTAGCGCACAAGTTGCAATTATTGCCCATTGATCAGCGCCCGTCATAGTTTTGCCGCGCCCCATGCAATAGCTTCTAATGTTGAAAATAACAGGGATCAAATCATGCCTCCAATCCACCCTCTGAAGTCCGGTTTGCGCGTTCTCGCTGCAACCTCAGCTCTCGTCGTGTTTGCCGGTTCAGCCTATGCGGTGGATGGCAACGCGGTGGCCGCACGATTGAAGGCAGTTTATGCCGAACAGGGCGGCACAATCGAGTATGGCAGTGTCGAAACCAACGGCTCGACGGTCATTCTCAAGGACACGAAGGTCTCCACGACCGGGATAAAGGAAAGCTTCAACGCCGGCGATGTAACATTGAACGATGTCAGCGATGTTTCTGGCGGCGGCTTCAAGATCGGGTCGTTGACGATGCCCGATATCGATTTCAGCCCGGAACGCGAACCGGACAACAAGATAAGCGTCGACGGAATAAGCCTCGAAGGCATCACCCTTCCCGCTGAAGGCGCAACCGAGCCTCTGGCAAAAATCCTGCAATACGAGAAGGCGGAAGTTAAGCATCTCAATGTCAACGCGAAGGGCAAGGATGTATTCACCGCCGACAATGTGACTGCAACAATTTCGCCGCTCACCCAAACCAGTCCCGTCGCATTCACAACCAATGTCGAGAGCTTCAAGGCGGATCTCTCCGACATCGAAGACCCGAAGACCAAGGATGCGCTTAAGGCGCTTGGCTACGAGACCATTTCGGGAAAGATAGACATAAACGGAACATGGAACGTGTCCGATGGCCGTCTCAACTTCGAAAAGATGGACTTCGTTGCCGACAATGCTGGAACGCTTGGCCTGAAGTTCGATATTTCCGGCTATACGCTCGATTTCATCAAAGGTCTGCAGGAAGCGACCAAGAACATGGAAGGCAAGCCTGACGATGCACAGAGCATGGCGATGCTTGGCCTGATGCAGCAGTTGAGCTTCACGGGTGCGTCCATCCGTTTCGACGACGCGTCGGTCACATACAAGGCGCTTGACTATGTCGCCAAGCAACAGGGAGCCAAGCGTGGTGATCTGATCAACCAGGCCAAGGCAATCCTTCCGATGGCAGCTGCCCAGCTCGGCAATGCAGAATTCGCGCAGTCGCTCGGAGCGGCGGTGAACACCTATCTCGACAATCCGAAAACCATCGAGATCAAGGCCGCTCCAGCCAAGCCGGTTCCTTTCGCCATCATCGCCGCGGGTGGCATGGCCGATCCGAAATCGCTGATCAAAACGCTTGGCGTTACGGTCACCGCCAGCCAATGATCGGGCAGGGATTCTAACAAAAAGCCCGGCAGCGACGCCGGGCTTTTTGTTTATTCGGTGTCGGTTAGCAGAGGTTTCTAATCCTCTTTCTTCACCGGATTAAGCCGGATGTGCAGGTCGCGCAACTGAGCTTGCGATACATCCGACGGGGCGTTCATCAGCAGATCATGAGCCTGCTGGTTCATCGGGAACATGGTGATCTCGCGCAGGTTCCTCGCTCCGACAAGCAGCATCACGATACGGTCGATACCAGCTGCCATGCCGCCATGCGGAGGTGCACCATACTGGAAAGCGCGGTAGAGGGCGCCAAAATCCTCTTCTACGGTCTCCCGCGAATGACCGACAGCCTCGAATGCCTTGACCATGGTTTCCGGCAGATGGTTGCGGATACCACCTGAGGCAATCTCGAAGCCATTGCAGACCATGTCATACTGGAACGCCTTGATCGTCAATGGATCCTGGTTCTCCAGGGCATCCATGCCACCCTGCGGCATAGAGAACGGGTTGTGGGCGAAATCGATCTTCTTCTCATCTTCGAGCCATTCGAAGAATGGGAAATCGACGATCCAGCACAGCTTGAACTGGTCGCGATCAACGAGGTTCAGTTCCTCACCTGCGCGCGTACGTGCTGCTCCGGCAAACGAGACGAACTTCTTCGGATCGCCGGCAACGAAAAACACCGCATCGCCCTCGTCGAGGCCGAGCTGCGTACGGATCGCTTCGGTCCGTTCCGGGCCGATATTCTTCGCGAGAGGTCCTGCCCCTTCAAGGTTTTCACCTTCCTTGCGCCAGAAGATATAGCCGAGGCCCGGCTGCCCTTCCCCCTGCGCCCATGAATTCATGCGATCGCAGAAGGCGCGCGAACCGCCAGTCTTGGCCGGAATCGCCCAGACTTCAACCTTCGGATCATTGGCGATCATGTTGGCGAAAACCTTGAAGCCGGATCCGGCGAAATGCTCGGTTACCGCCTGCATCTCGATCGGGTTGCGTAAGTCAGGCTTGTCCGAACCAAATCGGCGCATGGCGTCGTCATAGGTGATCCGTGGGAATTCCTGCGTCACCGGCTTGCCGTCGGCGAACTCCTCGAAAACACCGCGCAGAACCGGTTCCATCGTCGACAGAACATCATTCTGCTCGACAAAGCTCATTTCCAGGTCGAGCTGGTAGAACTCACCCGGCAGACGGTCGGCGCGGGGGTCCTCGTCGCGGAAGCACGGCGCGATCTGGAAGTAGCGATCGAAACCGGACATCATGATCAGCTGCTTGTATTGCTGCGGTGCCTGCGGCAACGCGTAGAACTTGCCGGGATGGATACGGCTCGGCACAAGGAAGTCTCGCGCGCCTTCCGGCGAAGAAGCCGTCAAAATCGGGGTTGAGAATTCAGTGAAGCCAATTTCGGTCATGCGGCGGCGCATCGCGGCAATGATCCTGGTGCGCGACATGATGTTCTTATGCAGGGTGTCACGGCGCAAATCGAGGAAGCGGTACTTTAGACGGATATCTTCCGGATAATCGAGCTCGCCGAACACTGGCAAGGGCAATTCCTTGGCGGCGGACAGGACTTCGATTTCGCGCGCAAAAACCTCGATTTCGCCGGTCGGCATGTTGGGGTTGACGGTATCGTCCGTGCGGGCCTTCACCTCGCCGTCCACACGGATAACCCATTCACCGCGCACGGTCTCCGCCAATTCGAATGCCGGCGAATCCGGACTCGCGACGATCTGCGTCAGGCCGTAATGGTCGCGGATATCGATAAAGAGAATGCCGCCATGGTCACGGACGCGGTGAACCCAGCCGGAAAGACGAACTGTCGAACCAACGTCCGATTTACGCAAGGCGGCGCAGGTATGGCTGCGGTAACGGTGCATGATATGTGCCTCTGATATGTATGCTGGTGGCCGGACAGCGTGGGATAAGCCCCGGCAAAGCCCGAGAATTTGGGCGGACAAGCGCATTTTGAGGGTGATTTGTCAAGATCAGGATTGAGGGCCAAGACAAACGCTTATCCATTCGCTATAGAAATTTCATGACCATGATTACAACCACAGATCAGCTTGAACAGGCTGTTGCCGCCCTTTCGCAATCCGATTTCGTGACCGTCGATACGGAATTCATCCGGGAGACCACGTTCTGGCCGGAGCTCTGCGTTATCCAGCTCGCGTCGCCCGATCATACGGCAATCGTGGACGCTTTGGCGCCAGGCCTTGATCTTGCTGCGTTTTTCAGGCTGATGGCCGACGAAAAGATCGTCAAGGTTTTCCACGCCGCGCGGCAGGACATCGAAATCATCTTCCATCTTGGCAATCTGATCCCGCATCCAGTGTTCGATACACAGGTTGCGGCAATGGTTTGCGGCTTTGGCGATGCAATCGCCTACGACCAGCTCGTGCAGCGGATCGTCGGAGCGCAAATCGACAAATCCTCTCGATTCACCGACTGGCGGCGCCGGCCCCTTTCGGAAAAGCAGCTGGATTACGCACTGGCGGACGTGACTCATTTGCGTGACATCTATCTGCACCTGAAAGCCAGTCTCGAAGAGGATGGCCGGACGGACTGGGTGCTGGACGAGATGAAGATCCTCACGGCGCGTGAGACCTATGACATGCATCCGGACGATGCGTGGAAACGGCTGAAAATGCGCCTGCGCAAGCCAGTGGAACTCGCCGTACTGCGTAGCGTCGCCGCCTGGCGGGAACGGGAAGCGCGGGAACGCAATGTGCCGCGCGGCCGCGTTATCAAGGACGATGCCATCTACGAGGTCGCGCAGCAGCAGCCGCGCGATGCGGAAGCCATGTCGCGTTTGCGAACGATTCCAAAAGGTTGGGAACGCTCCAGCATGGCTACCGGCCTGCTCAATGCGGTCAATCTGGCACTTGACCTGCCCAAGGAAGATATGCCGCGCTTGCCGAAATCAGTGCAATCACCGGAAGGTGCAGGCGCTGCGGCTGAATTGTTGAAGGTGCTGTTGCGGCTTGTCACTGAGGAGCACGGCGTTGCCGCCAAGGTCGTCGCAACCTCCGACGAGATCGACAGAATCGCGGCCGAAGGCGACGCAGAAGACATTCCGGCGCTCCAGGGCTGGCGGCGCGAGGTCTTCGGCGAGAAGGCCCTGCAGCTGATCAATGGCGAGCTTTGCCTGAAATTCGAGAACAAAAAAATCCGTGCGGTGCTGTGGCCAGCTGAGTAGCGCAATTCAACCGTGCACAACCGATTTGCAGCCCAAGATTTAGAATCTTGGGTCAGAATCGACAATTCTTGGGCGAGAATCGGAGATTATTCGGCAATAATTCACCCTTTTTGCGCAATCGGTGTAGGAGCTGGCCGCCGTCCTGTTCGCGAATTATAGTTCGGCCGGGATCGAAGCATGGGCAGCATTCTCGCCGCTACCCTGAACGCATTGATCACCTCTCGATGGAAACCAATCATGTCCGCTCCCGCAGCACAGGCACCGGCCCTCGCCAAAGAAATCGCACTCCTCGCCGTCCTCGCCACGCTGTGGGGCGCGTCTTATACGTTCATCAAGATCGGCGTCGAGACCATCCCGCCGATCACGTTCATCGCGGCGCGAACCCTGATCGCCGGCGGACTGCTTCTGGCAATCATCAAAATGCGGGGACTGTCGCTGCCAAGCGACCCGGCCATCTGGAAGCGGTTCCTGATTCAGGCTGGCATCAACAGCGTCATTCCGTTCACGCTGATCGCCTGGGCCGAGCTGACCGTCGACGCCGGGCTCGCGACCATACTCAACTCGACGACGCCGATCTTCACCTTCCTGCTCACGGTCCTGATCACGCGGCATGAGGCGGTGACGACGCGAAAACTTTTCGGCGTTGTCGCAGGCGTCATTGGCATCAGTCTGATCATCGGCCTTGAAGCCTTCAATGGCCTGGGCAAAGGACTGGTTTCGCAACTGGCGATTGTCGTCGCGACGATCTCCTATGCCTGCGCCGCGATTTTCGGGCGCGGCTTCAAGGGGCTCGATCCGATGATGCCGGCAGCAGGCTCGCTCATCTGCGGCGCAGTGCTGCTTATTCCGGTCAGCCTCGTCGTCGACCAGCCCTGGACGATCGCGCCCTCGGCGTATTCGATCCTGGCTTTGCTCGGTTTGTCGATCTTTTCGACGGCCCTCGCCTTCGTGATCTATTTCAGGCTCATCCACACATTGGGGTCGGTCAGCACCACATCACAAGCTTATCTGCGGGTGCCGATCGGCGTCGGCATCGGCGTTGTCTTCCTCGGCGAAAGCCTGACCTCAACAGCTTGGCTCGGTCTGCTCTGCGTGATTGCGGGCGTTGCGGCCATGACGTTTCCGTCGCGCAGGAAGTTGGCTGTCACCGCCTGAGTTTCGAGCTAACCGTTTAGTGCCTCGGCGGCGGGGACAATGCGCTGGCTGACCAGATCATGCAGCTGGCGCACATAGCCGGAGCGTCCGGAAGGCGCGCCGGGATCCGATGTCATGACAACGACAAGAGAAGCGTGGGGCACCACATAGATCATCTGTCCGCCGTAGCCCCAGGCATAATAGACCGGCTGGCCGCCGGCGGCGCTGGAAACGAACCATCCAAGACCATAGGAATCGCCGGTAAACGGCGAGCTGGTTCTCGGCTTCCAGGATTCCTCGATCCAGGATTTCGGCACAATCTGCTGGCCGTCGCTTTGACCCGCATTCAGGAACATTTCGCCAAAGATCAGCATTGCGCGCGGCGATAACAGCATATCGTTTCCACCAAAATAAATTCCCTGCGGATCACGCGGCCACGGAGGAATGCTGATATCGAGGGGTTTCCCCAACCAGTCCCTTGCATTTTGCAGCGTCGACCGTCTGGTTTTAGCGGTCAACAATGCGGATAGAAGATGAGAGTTGCCGGTTGAATAGAGCATCCCGCCGCCCGGTTCATCGACAAACTCACGCGACAACGCATAACGCACCCAGTCACTGCTTTCGACCCAGCTCCCATAATTCGGCCCCGAGGTTCGCTCAAGGCCTGCCTGCATCGACAGGAGGTTGCCGATGGTCACACGCTGCAACCGCGGATCGGCATTGCGGGGGAGCTTGTCTGCCAGAAGCGGCGCAATCGGCTGATCGAGTCCATCGAAAATCTTGCGATCGATGGCAATGCCGACGAGCGTTGCGATGATTGTCTTGGACACCGATTTCACGTTGACAGGACGATCCGCAGGCGGTCCGCGAAATGTGCGCTGCATCTGGATCTTGCCTTGCCGGGAAACGATGAAGGTGTGCAATGCGGGGAGCAGCGCTGCCTGCCCGACAATATCATCAACGGCACCCGCATCGAAAGACGCAGCCGCCGCGGTTGACTGGGACAGAGCTGGCTGTCGCGCCAGGGTATAGGCTGCGCCGGCAACGGACGCCAACAGGAATGCGCGGCGATCGATCTTCAACGGGCTGTTTTTCATCAGCCGAGAGTGACGATGGCAGCGAGGCACATCAACACACAACGTCTCACATGGGCGTGATCGAGTGACCGCCTTCAATAATCGCCCGCCACTGCGACTGACCTCGCAGTCCGAATAATGAATGGATTCAACAACTCGCGGGTGCATGCCAGGAACTATTTTCGCTTTTTCTACTAAGACTAATTGCCAATATCCTTTTCATATTTTTGCTCATCATATTCTCCCGCTTTATAATTATCGGGGAATATTATGCTTCTTAAGAAGACCACGCTTGAAATACGAAAAATCCTTGCCGCTTTAACGGTACCGCTTGTACTTGCAGCATCGGCCGCTTCAGCTGCCGACACACCGTCCGCAACACGCGTGTTCGACAAGCTCTATGCCTTCGGCGACAGTTATACAAATAATGGCCAACCCTTCCCTACCCTTGGAGATACCCAAGGGTATTATTACCCATCCCAGTGGGTAACGCCTGACATTTTCAACGGTCCTTATGTCGCGCTGCCTTGGGTACTTTTCAGAATTCTTAAAATGGATGAAAAACCAGAGGCGAAACCAACAAACCCATTGAATTCATGGACGGAGCCATGGACCCTATCCAATCTGAGCGTATATGGTTGGAGTGGCGCGACCATGACGGACAAGGCCCGGAAGATGTCGGACGCATTTCTGCCATTGGACAAACCGACACTGTCTGAACAGGTGAACTCGGCCTTAAATGGCTATCCTGGCAAGCCTTTTGTCCTGCCCCCATCGCCGAAGGTTAAGTTGGCAGACAACGATGCCGTGCTGGTCAATTTCGGTCTCTCGGACGTGTACCAGATTGCCAAGTATTATGACACGCCATTCTTTCGTGCGGCCAGTAACCAGCCATACCTTGACGGTGTCGAATTAGCCAAAGAAGCTGGCATGCAGGTCAAGAGGCTTGCTGATGCGGGCGCCAAAACAATCGTTTTTGATGCATTCAGCGGTGTCGATTTCGTCGGGGCTACATTCAACTACGTGGATGAAAAAAACCAAGGGTTTTTGCCACGCGCTAACCAATTGGCCCAAACCTATTTCGCCGCTCTCAAGACAGAACTGGCACTGGCCACGGCCAATGGTACAAAAATTTACCTGATCGACATGAACACGTTTTTCACATCAAAAAGGGAGCAGTTATCTTATGGCGCACTAGAGTACAAATATATCGATGGTACGACGACGAAATTTGAACAATATGAACCTCTCTGCAGGTCAGGTTATCCCTTTATGTGCGGGTTCAACCTCAGGAGCGCACTTAATGACGAATGGGAACGAAGTCACGTCTTGGCCGAGAGACTTCATCCCTCGACCGGCGGGTTCACGGTTCTTTCCCAATACATCGCCGAATTCTTGAACGATCCGTCCAAACTCGGACCAGCAAGCACGCTGATCACCACCAGCGAGGGTTTGACTGAGATCGCCACGACATACGGCAATGGGGTAATTACCAATGCGAGAGAGAATGAGATCGTCACTGCGGCCGGCAGCACGCCCGTGAATTCCGATGGGGCGATCACGATCAACCTCGACAAACCGGCTGCCGCCGCGCCAGCGCAAACCTCGAAACCGGGTACGGTCGTTGTGTATGAAGACGGGAAGTATACTTTCGACAAGAAAATTTTTGGCAATGTCTCCCTTTTCAAGACCGGGCCGGGCGGACTGACTTTGAGTGGAGACAATGACTATACGGGCGACACGCATATCGCCGAAAGTGGGCTTGCTGTTAACGGCGCCATCCAGACTCTTATCGTCGAAAAAGGCGGTGCGATTATCCTGAACGATGAGGCCGGCGCGTTGAAAATACGCGGGGATGCGACCTTTGACGATCAGAGCCGCATCTATTTGAAAGCAGATGCGGACGGCACAATTGACCCGCTGAAAATTGACGGCAAGGCTACAATGAACGGCCCCCTGTTCAATATCCTCTCGACAGAAAATCTCGATGCCAAAGCGTCTCGTCACACGGTTTTCAGCGCAGCGGGCGGATGGGGAAATGGTCCCACCATGCGCATTTTGAGCACGGCGGAAACAGACGGCAATTTCAGCGGATTCACGTCGTATGACGCGTTCGGTAACGTTTATCTCACCCTGTCCAAAAAATAATCCGGTCTGAAAACCCGCAGCCAGCCGTTGCTTTCCACGCATCGGCTGGCCTTTGCGATAGTACGAAAATGATTGCTGATAAATAATTGGGGAATATCATGTTTCTGAAAACGGCACCTTCCAAAACCATACGCAATCTTCTTGCAGCTTTGACCATGCCGCTTGTGCTTACCGGATCCTATGGTGCACAGGCACGCCCATTCGGGCATCTCTATGCCTTCGGCGACAGCTATGTAAATACGGGGGCCTTGATTGCGGAGTATCAGGTAACCTATCCATCAAAATGGATGGAGCCTTATCAATTCAAAGGCGGATACTACCCGCTGCCATGGACGCTCTATCAGGCGCTTGGAAAGCCGCCAAGCGGAATGGACGTCTATGGATGGAGCGGGGCGCTGCTTGACAGCACAAATGAAACTCCCAGCGAAAAAATGAGCAACCGGCCCGATCTGAGCCAACAGTTGAACAATGCGCTTGCTGGTATACCTGGATCCCTTTTCTCCTTGCCCGTACCTCCGGTTGCACTGACTGCGGAAGACGTTGTGATCGTCAGCATCGGGCTGCACGATGTCAAGAATCTGAGCGTGAAGCACAAAGGCAGCGAGGATGCCATACTGGATCAGGATGGTAAGGGTTTGGCAGCCAAAGCTGCTTTGCAGATGAAAAGAATTATTGACAAGGGTGCGAAAACCATCGTTTTCAACGCATTCAATGGCGTTGATTTCGTTCCGAATTATTTTGGAGTCACCTCTATAGTCGAGCCAGGGATCTTCAAAGAAGGGCAAACCATTTCCAAATCCTTCTTCGAGTCCCTTAAAGGCCAATTGTCACCTCTTACTGAAGATGGAGCGACAATATACCTTATCGATATAAACACATTCTTTTCTCAACTGCATTATGATCTCGATAGAGGCAAACAGATACCATATTCTACTACTGATATATCGAATCTGGGCACGAAGAAAACACTTAAAGATTACTTCAACGCCTGCGGGCCATACGAGGACGTCTGCCTACCGGGTGCCACTACAGGCAGTTTTTACGGAGTAGACACGCCTGAGCAATATGAGAGTGCTTTTGCCAATTCCTACCACCCCTCTGCGGGTGGTAACACTGTTCTTTCGCAATATATTGCCGCGTTTTTGAACGACCCGTCCAAACTCGAACCAGCAAGCACGCTGATCACCAGCGCCGAGACTTTGCCGACAATTGTCGCAAACAAAGATAAGCCAATCGTAGTCAGTTCGACGGGCCTGTACGAAGGCAAGAACACCTCGCCCGATCTTAATTCGTATCTTCGCAACCAGACGCCAATATGGTTCGTTACGAGCACAGACACAGGTAAAGATGAATCCTACAATACAGATGTGGGCCAGCGGGTGGCTTATAATCACGCAAGGGCAACAAGCCCGCTTGTTGCCGATGTCGTTTCAAGTCGTTCGGACTGGGGACCAAAGACTTACAATATCAAAACCGAAAAACTCAAAACGGCTGGATCGGTTATCATATACAAAAACAATGATCGGCCTGATCCAAAGATCACGGGGCCGGCTTCGCTGGTAATAATCAACCCGACTGTTCAGGTTATAAAATAGATTCCACGGCAGCGGATGACCCGCTATCTCATTTCACGGTAAAGTACCCCAAGCTGCAACCCTACCCCGGCCGCTGCCCCTCGCATCGGCTGGCCTATTGGCCGACAGTCATTCTCAGTGTCTTGCCGGTAAGCCTTGCCAGCTGCTGCAGACGGCCCTCGGGAACGTCGCCGATCAGATCGGCCTTCGTCTTGTTGACCACCAGATCGATACCCTCGGAAGTCGGCTTCCAGGAGAGATTGGGAACAACCCCGGCCATGGACGCAGAGAACGGATAGGTGATGCGCATGATCGCGGCCAGTATCCTCGAATATTCGAGCAATCGCGGACTGGCGATGGCGGCAAGCTCCGGGTCGGCCACGCTGTTGGTAATGCCTTCGTGCCGGAAGAAATTGGCGAGAGCGATATAGGCGCGGCCGGGATGATCGATGCCGACAAAGGCTGCATTGGAGATCATGTTCAGCGCCTGGCTGCCGCGATAATCCGGATGGGCACGCCAACTGATATCGGCCACAAGACAAGCGGCACGGCGATAGCGCTTTTCATCTTCGGTTTCGTCGTAGCCCAGCGCCGCAAAGGCTTCGCCGGTCCAATCGGCCAGTTCGCGCGCATAGGCCGGCGAGCGGGCACGAAGCACGGCCAGTTCGTCGGCTGCCGAGATCAGTGGATCTTCGAGCTGTTCGCCTTCCGGCAGGAGCGAGTAGAGAAAGCCTTCACGCACGCCGAGCGCCGAAAACACAAGCCTTGACGGCCGCATCAGCTTGATGGTTTCGAGAAGCGCGATAGCGCCATAGGACAGGAGCGACCGGCGGTTCTTGGAAACATCCTCGATGCCGCGCATGTAATCGAGATCGCCAGCGGCAACGAGTTTCAGGAAGCGCTGGGCCTCGTCGAAGGGGATTTCGTAGTGGTGCATGACATGGAGCGGGTAGTGCGTGGCGCTCATATGCAGCTTGGCGAGATTTCGCCAGGTGCCGCCGACCGCATAGAAAGTCCTGCCCCTGCCATTGGCGAGAAGCTTAGCCGACGACAGATGTTTCCTGGCAATACTGACCGCTTCGGTCAGGTCGCCGTCCGACATATCCTGCAGGCGCAGACCGCCCAGAGGCAGCGTGATGCCATCGCCGATCGTGCGGCCCTTCACGTCGACAAGTTCGAGACTGCCGCCGCCAAGATCACCGGCGATGCCATCTGGATCGTGAAAGCCCGAGATAATGCCGAGTGCCGAATAGTAGGCCTCTTCCCTGCCAGACAGGACCTTGATCGGCTCCTTGAGCAGCGCTTCGGCCTCCTTGATGAATTGCGAGCCGTTTTCCGCCTCGCGCGCGGCAGCTGTCGCCAGCACGTCGAGGGAGACCGCGCCAGCCTGATCGGCCAGCGCGCGAAACCGGCGCAGGGCGCGAAGCGCGCTATGAACGGCCTTTGCATTCAGCTTTTTGGTTTTCACCAGCCCCTTGCCGAGGCCGCACAATATCTTTTCGTTAAAAAGAACCGTCGGTGACCGGTTCACGCCTTCGTAGACCACCAAGCGTACCGAGTTCGAACCGATATCGATAACAGCAGCCGGTTGACGCCCCTGTACACGCCCCTGTGCAGCCGAGATCATGCAGCCTTGCTTCTTTTTGACCGCTTGCGATGAGCGATCAAACGGGGGGCTGAGGACTTCAGCGACTTGCCACGGCCTGAAAGGCTGGGATTTGTCATGAAATATTCCTGTGCGTTAAACGACTCTTCCCCGTCAGCCGGTGAGATACGGCGCGACGTTCCGTCTGCCAGTAACTCATAACTCTGCTGGTTGTCGAGAAGGTTGGCCAGCATAATCTGTGAAAGAACCTGTTGATGCACAGTTGGATTGGTAATGGGAACCAAAGTCTCGACCCGCCGGTCCAGATTGCGCGTCATCATGTCGGCGGAACCGAAATACACCAGCGCCTTTTCCGATGGCAGGCCCTCGCCATTGCCGAAGCAGAAAATCCGGCTGTGCTCCAGGAACCGGCCGACGATGGATTTTGCCCGGATATTTTCGGATAGGCCCGGCACCTGCGGGCGCAGACAGCAAATACCGCGCACGACAAGGTCTATATCCACGCCGTGGGCGCTGGCTTCATAGAGCGCATCAATGATTTGCGCGTCGACCAGCGAATTCATCTTCATCCAGATCGACGCCGGGCGGCCGGCCCTGGCGTGTGCAATCTCCTCGGCGATATGCTGCAGAATGCGAGGGCGCAGCGTGAGCGGGGAAACGGCAATCTGCATCTCGCCGGACGGCGGCGTATAGCCGGTGATATAGTTGAATATCTGCGCGACATCACGGCCGATTGCAGGCTCGCACGTGAAAAATGACAAATCGGTATAAATCTTGGCGGTGATCGGGTGGTAATTGCCTGTCCCAAGATGCACGTAGCTGCGCAGCTTGCTTTCCTCGCGGCGGACAATCAGGGACATCTTGGCGTGAGTCTTCAACTCGATGAAGCCGAAAACCACCTGTACGCCAGCCCGTTCCAGATCGCGTGCCCAGCGGATATTGGCTTCCTCGTCAAACCGGGCTTTCAACTCGATCAACGCCGTCACCGACTTGCCGGCTTCCGCCGCGTCGATCAAGGCACGCACGATGGGACTGTCATTCGAGGTGCGGTAAAGCGTCTGCTTGATCGCCACAACGTCCGGGTCGGCGGCAGCCTGTCGCAGGAACTGCACGACGACGTCGAAGGATTCGTACGGGTGGTGAACGACGATATCCTTTTCGCGGATGGCAGCAAAACAATCGCCGCCGTGCTCACGCACGCGCTCGGGGAAACGGGGATTGTAGGGGACGAACTTCAGATCCGCGCGCGGAATGCTGACGATCTCGGAGATCATGTTCAACGCCAAAAGGCCGTCAAGAACGCTGATGCGGTTGTCGGGAACGCCAAGTTCCGTCGCAACGAAAGTGCGCAGCGATTCCGGCATTTCATCGTCGAACTCAATGCGGATCACCTGGCCGCGGCGGCGGCGCTTCAGCGCGCTCTCAAACAGGCGCACGAGATCTTCCGCCTCTTCCTCGACTTCGATATCACTGTCACGGATGATGCGGAACGTACCGGCGCCCTTGACCTCATAGCCCGGAAACAGCCGCCCGGTGAAAAGGCTGATGGCATCCTCAAGGGTGAGGAAGCGGAAACGGCCACCCTCGTCCGGAATTTGGATAAAGCGCTTCAGGGCTTGCGGCAGGCGCAGCAAGGCGGTCATCGGACGGTTGTCAGTGCTCCGGTTGAGGAGCATGGCAATGGTGAAGCCCAGATTGGGAATGAAGGGAAACGGGTGGGCCGGATCGATGGCGAGCGGGGTCAGGACAGGATAGATCGTTTCGAGGAAGTGATCTTCGAGCCATGCCTGTTCTGTCCTGGTCAGTCTATCCGGGCGGACGATCTCGATATTCTCTTCGAGCATTTCAGCCCGCAGCTCATTCAGTCTCACCTGCTGGGCTGCCTGGAGCTTTCCAACCTCCTCGAGAACGAATTCGAGTTGCTCCTGCGGAGTGCGTCCATCATCGCTGCGATCGGACACGCCTGCGCGGACCTGACCGGCAAGTCCGGCAATGCGCACCATGAAGAATTCATCGAGATTGGCCGCGGAAATAGACAGGAAGCGCAGACGTTCCAGCAGCGGCTGGTGCTTGTTTTCCGCTTCCTCAAGCACGCGCCGATTGAACTGCAACCAGGAAAACTCACGATTGACGAAACGGTCGACACTGGTGTGCAGATCCGGCAAGTCGACTTTTTCGACAGGTTCCGGAATCGCGGGTGACTGATCGTTCATCGTAGTTCTCCAACTAAAAACATCCGTCAAAAGCGGACCTAACAGCGCACCATAGAGAAGTCTTTTGACAGTTTGATAGCAATCGTCTTGAAATCGTAATCAGGATGATACAAACCGGGACGAAAGAGAAGTCAATTGCGTGGTGAGCGCGTTGAGTTAAGAGCCTTCAGGAGCGAATAATGGCTGGACACAGCATCCCTCATTTCCAGAACAGCGCTGGTCATGCGATCATCTCGATCGGCGTGAAGGAATTCATGTGCGTTGGCGCCAACCCTCCCTTCGACCATCCGCACGTGTTCCTTGATCTGGGCGATGACAATGAGAAAGTCTGCCCCTACTGCTCAACGCTCTATCGCTATGATGCGTCGCTCGCCGCGAACGCTACCATTCCGGAAGGTTGCATTTACGTGGACAAGGCCGCCGCTTGAACGCAGCGCTCATCGATCTGAAAACAGAACGAAACAGGCGAGTTCCCAATCCTGATCAGATCATCATTGCCGGCGCCGGCATTGCCGGCCTGACCCTTGCACTCGCACTGAGTAAAAAAGGCTTCGCCGTCCAAATTTTTGAGAAAAGCGCGACGCTGGCTGAGATCGGCGCCGGTTTGCAGATTTCTCCCAACGCCACCCGGCTGCTTGACCGGCTCGGCGTGCTCGAACGATTGAAATATTCATCCGTCGAGCCGGAGGCTATTTGCCTGCAGGATGGCGCGAGCGGTGAAAGGCTGCTGCATTTCCCGATCGGCAATCGGGCGAAGGAACGCTGGGGCGCGCCCTATATCGTCTGCCATCGCGCCGACCTGCAGGACGCCCTGCTTAACGAAGCGCGCAGCCACCCGAACATCGCCATCCAGCTGCAATCGGCCGTGACCCAGCATGGAGCCGATGCCGCCGGGATTCTGGTGCGCGTACAGTATCACGACCGCATTGAGGAACACCGGGGCGCGCTGCTTGTCGGGGCGGATGGCGTCTGGTCGAACATGCGTACCGCCACGTCGGATGCGGAGCGCGCGCGCTATACCGGCACCGTCGCATGGCGGTCATCCATAGCCGTCGAGCATTTGCCAGCAAGCTTCAAGGCGCTCCTGCCCCCAGGAACGAATGTCGTGGCCTGGACAGGCGCCAACGCCCACCTGATCGCCTATCCGATCCGATCCGGGCAGATGATCAATTTTGTTGCTGTTGCGCCCGACCGGCAAAATGGCCGCCGCTGGGACGTGCAGACGAATCCCGATAGCCTCAACCAGAACTTCATCCGGGAATTTGCTGGCTGGCACCGAGGCATCCACGACGTGATGCTCATCGCCCGGCCCTGGACTGCCTGGCGGTTGTTCGAGATGAAGAAATGCCGGTTTCAGATCGAAGACCGCCTGGTTTTGATCGGCGATGCCGCCCATGCCATGACGCCCTACGCAGCACAGGGTGCCGCCATGGCCATCGAGGACGCTTGCGCGCTCGCCTCCGCACTGAGTGTGAACGGCACAATGTGGCCATCGGCGCTTGAGCAGTTCAGCAAGGTTCGGACGAAACGTGTCGGCGCGGTCGTGAGGCGCGGCGCTTTGAATCACCTCGCCTATCACGCCAAAGGGCCGGTGGCCGTGGCACGCAACATTCTCCTGCGCAACCGGCCCGTTGAGAAGTTCGTCAAGGGGTTTGACTGGCTTTATGGATATGATGCGGAGAAAGAGAACAAATAGCGTGGATTATTCTGCAGCTGCGGCACGGCGCTTGAATTTGCGGTCGATTTCAGCGATGCGCGCCTTCGTTTCCTTTTCATTCTGATTGAATTCATGCCGGGCAACCAAAATCGCGCCAACGCTGACAAACGTCATCCAAAGTATTATGAAAAGTGCATCTGCCCACATTATTCCAATCCTCGTGTCAATTGGATTCTACCATATAAATGGAGGCCATACGAGAGAACCACGCTGCTGGTCATGATGGTTGATTGCACAATGTAAAAAGATGATCTGTGATCAATTTCGGAGTTTGCCATGCTGACAATAGGGCCGAGAAAACCCACGACAGCGACAGCAGTAGACAGCCTGTCGATTGCTGCGGCCACGTATTTCTGGATTTCGTTACTTCGTACTTTCTCCGCTGCAATAAACTCGTCACGTTGCGCGCGGGTAGTTTCTTGAAGATTTTCGGTCATGAAATCTCTATTAAAAATGACTTCGTTAAAATTTGAAAATCAAATCTGAAAAAGACAGTGGCCGCGAGGGCCACCGCTATATTTATGCTGCCAGAAAAAACCTAATGCAGTATCTGGCTGAGGAACAGCTTGGTGCGCTCATGCTGCGGATTGTCGAAGAACTCCGCGGGGGCGTTCTGCTCGACAATCTGGCCTTGATCCATGAAGATCACCCGGTTGGCAACCTGACGGGCGAAGCCCATCTCGTGGGTGACGCAGACCATGGTCATGCCCTCTTCGGCAAGCTGAACCATCGTATCCAGCACTTCCTTGATCATCTCCGGATCGAGCGCCGATGTCGGTTCATCGAACAGCATGATGCGCGGGTTCATGCAGAGTGACCGCGCAATCGCCACGCGCTGCTGCTGACCGCCGGAAAGCTGGCCCGGATACTTGTTGGCCTGCTCGGGGATCTTGACGCGCTCAAGATAGTGCATCGCGATCTCGTCGGCCTTCTTCTTCGGCATCTTGCGCACCCAGATCGGTGCCAGAGTGCAATTTTCCAGAATGGTCAGATGCGGGAAAAGATTGAAGTGCTGAAACACCATGCCGACCTCGCGGCGCACCTCGTCGATCTTCTTCAGATCGTTGGTGAGTTCAATCCCATCAACGAGGATCTTGCCGCTCTGATGTTCTTCCAGCCGATTGATGCAGCGGATCATGGTGGACTTGCCCGAGCCGGACGGGCCGGCGATGACGATACGCTCACCGCGCATCACCTTCAGGTTGATATCTTTCAGGACATGAAAATCACCATACCACTTGTTCATGTTGATGATTTCGACGGCTACGTCTGTCTTGGAGACATGCAATAGCGAGCGGTCGACGTGGATTTCATTGGGATCAACAACGTTTTCGGTTGTCATGGTAGGAATACTCCTTAGCGTTTATGTCCTGTATCGAGCCTGTTTTCCATGAAGATGGAATAACGCGACATACCGAAACAGAAAATCCAGAAGACGAAACCGGCGAAGATCAGGCCGGATATAGGCGTTTGCGGAGAGATCCAGTTCGCATCGGAGAAGTGCTGCTTCACCGTCCCGAGAAGATCGAACATGCTGATCACCGTCACGAGGCTCGTATCTTTGAAGAGGCCAATGAACGTATTGACGATACCGGGAATCACCAGTTTCAGCGCCTGTGGCAGGACGATCAACCCGGTTTTCTGCCAGTAGCCGAGCCCAAGGGAATCCGCACCTTCATATTGCCCCTTTGGAATGGCCTGGAGTCCGCCACGCACCACCTCGGCCATATAGGCCGACGCGAAAAGTGCCACGCCGATCAACGCGCGCAAGAACCTGTCGAAGGATACGCCCGGAGGAAGGAACAGGGGCAGCATGTAGCTCGCCATGAACAGAACCGTGATCAGCGGGATGCCGCGGATCGTTTCGATGAAGATGACGCAGAGCATCTTGATCACCGGCATCCTGGACCGGCGCCCGAGTGCCAGCACGATGCCAAGCGGCAGCGATACGGAGATGCCGACAAAGGAAAGTGTCAGGGTGACGAGCAATCCGCCCCATGACGAGGTCTCGACATAAGGGAGGCCGAACCAGCCACCGACCAGGAGGATGAACGCGACAATCGGGAAAATGAAGAAAAACACGACCGCATTCGGCACCTTGTAGGGTGCTTTGGGGATGAGCAGTGGAATCAACAGCAAAACGAATATGATCGCGACGAGGTTGACGCGCCAGTGCTGGTCCACTGGATAGGGACCGTACATGAACTGGTTGAAATTGGCATTCACATAGGCCCAGCAGGCGCCGGACCAGCCATCTGGCTGGATGCCGCCCTGGGCTACCGTCGAGCAGACGGATCGATCTGGTCCCGACCATACCGCATTGACGAACAGCCAGTTTATCATACCCGGCAGAAACCAGGCGAGCGCCAGGATGGCCAGAAGAGTCAGGGCCGAATCAAGCGGCGTGGCAAAGAGATTGATGCGCATCCACCGGATGGCACCCCTCTCGCCGAGCGGCGGGGTCTGGCCCTGGAGCATTTCGGTACGGACGAAACTGAGGTTGTTATCCATGATCAGCGCTCCACCAGTGCCATCTTGGCGTTTACCCAATTCATGAAGATGGATGTGAGCAAGCTGATGCTGAGATAAACGACCATCCAGATGGCCACCACTTCGATTGAACGGCCCGTCTGGTTGAGGATCGTCCCGCCGACAGCAACGAGATCAGGATAGCCGATCGCGACCGCCAGGGAGGAGTTTTTGGTGAGGTTGAGGTATTGGCTCGTGAGCGGCGGGATGATGATGCGCATCGCCTGCGGCACCACTACCAGCCGCGTCGTCGGTCCCGCCCGCAATCCAAGTGCGTGCGACGCCTCGCTCTGGCCCTTGCCGACACCGCGAATGCCGGCCCGGACAATCTCGGCAATGAACGACGCGGTATAGAACGACAAAGCCAGATAGAGCGACATGAACTCCGGACCAATCAGCGTGCCGCCCCTCAAATTGAACGCGCCCAGAACCGGATAGTCGAATGAAATCGGGAAACCCTTGACAATCAGAGCCAGGAGCGGAAGCCCGAGGATTAGGCCGAGCGCCGTCAAGCCAACCGGAAACTGCTGACCGGTCGCCATCTGCCGCTTGTATGCCCAACGCCGAACGAGGAAAGTCCCGACAATACCGGCAACGAGACCTGCAGCCGCCAGCCAGGCGCCTTCACCGAATACGGGTGCCGGGAAAAACAGGCCTCGATTGTTGAGGAACGTGCTGAATGGCAATTTGATGCTTTCGCGCGCTTGCGGCAGAACCGACAAGACGCCCAGATACCAGAAGAAAATGACCAGCAAGGGCGGGATATTGCGGAACACCTCGACATAGACGGTGCAAAGCTTGCGAATGAGCCAATTGTGGGAAAGGCGACCTATCCCGACAATGAAGCCGATGATTGTTGCCGTGATGATGCCAACGACGGCAACCGTCAGGGTGTTGAGGATGCCGACTGACAAAGCCTTGATAAAGGTCGAATCGCTCGTGTAGCTCAGATATGGACTGCTGCTGATATCGAACCCGGCTCGCCCATCCAGGAAGCCGAAGCCCGATGCAAGGTTCGCGCGCTGCAGATTGGCAATGGTGTTGTTGACGATCCAGTAGACCAGACCCGCAATCACAAGGACGGTCACGGCCTGAAAAATATAACCGCGAAATTTCGGATCGTACAAAAGTGATGCTTTTGCGCTGTCTCTGCCGACAGGCGTAATATCCTGCGATGCCATAACCCCTCGTTTCTTTTAAACGTTTGTTCTTATTATTATTTGTTTTTTTGGAGAGGAGGGGGCAGAAGCCCCCTCACCCGATTCTCTGATTATCGCTTGAGCGATTAGCGGATCGGCATTGCGTATTGCAGACCGCCCTTGCTCCATTGCGCATTGATGCCGCGCGCAATCTTGAGCGGGCTGCCCGAGCCGATGTTACGTTCAAACACTTCGCTGTAGTTGCCAACGGCCTTGACGATGTTGATGACCCAATCATTGGTCAGGCCGAGGTCCGTTCCGAGCTTGGTGTTGGCTTCCTGACCGAGAATGCGCTTGATTTCCTGGTTGTCGCTCGTCTTCAATTCTTCGACATTGCCTTGGGTGATGCCGAGTTCCTCTGCCGTCAGCATCGCATAATGCGTCCAGCGAATAATGTCGGCCCATTGTGCGTCACCCTGACGAACGACGGGTCCCAGCGGCTCCTTCGAGATAATCTCCGGAAGCACAACATGATCGGCAGGTGCCGACAGCGCCAGCCGGTAAGCATAAAGGCCCGACTGATCGGTCGTATAGACGTCACAGCGTCCCGAATCATAGGCCGCGTTGACCTCTTCAACCTTCTCGAACACGACCGGATTGTATTCCATCTTGTTCGACTTGAAGTAATCGGCGAGGTTCAGCTCAGTCGTGGTGCCGGCCTGCACGCAAACGGAAGCCCCCGACAGCTGCAGAGCGGAATTGATACCCGACAGCTTCTTCGAATTGATCATGAAGCCTTGGCCGTCATAATAATTCACGCCCGTGAAATCGAAGCCCTGCGTATCGCGGCTCAGCGTCCAGGTGGTGTTACGGATCAGCACGTCAATTTCACCGGACTGGAGAGCCGGCAGACGATCCTTCGCTGACAGAGGGGTGTATTTTACCTTGGTTGGATCTCCAAAAATTGCAGCAGCGACAGCGCGGCAATAATCGACGTCGAACCCGGACCATTCGCCCTTATCGTTCGGTGACGCAAATCCCGGGAGACCGGTATTGACACCGCACTGGAGAAAGCCCTTCTTCTTGACGTCGTCAAGTGTACCAGCAGAGGCTGCGGTCGCCAGGAGAACCAGCGCCGAGGCAGCCAGCGCGCCCTTCAAAACAAGATTTTTCATCACAAATGTACCCTTTGGTTGTTGCCCGTAGTTCCCAGAGAGGAAAACTCGATATTGGCGGGTAACCCCTCACCCCGAAAAGGGTCCAATACCTCTCCCATTCACGCCTGCATCGAAGGCCATTCTGTCTCTTTGGTCAAGGGATAATCTTTGCTCAATATTGCATCACGAAGCTCTCCGCGGCTGCACCGGGGCTTAATTTTCGATTATTTCTTGTTCAGATTGCTCTCAGGCCGCCAAAAACGCTCGCGAAAACGCAAAGTCGGCCAGAATCGCGTCCCGTCGAAAAGAAATGCCGTACGGCGTCCGGCCAGGAATCTGGCAAGCGCCACCGAGCACAGAAAGCCGACGGTGTACCCAGCCAACACATCAGTCGGATAATGCGCGCGCGCTATGATGCGGGTAAATGCGATGAACATTGTGCCAAGGATGACCGGCGCGCGCCAGCGCGGAAACCACAGGGCAAGGACGGCGCCCACGGCACCCATCGTCGTCGAATGACCGGACGGGAAACTGGCAAAGTTATATCCCGCCTCAAGCGGGGAAAAACTGGTTGCCCCCAGCGTATCGATAAACTTCGGCCGGGCACGGCCAATGAGGAACTTCGCAATATTCGTCAGAATCCCCGACAACGCGATTGCCCAGAAAGCAAACGTGGCCTGCGCATAGACCAGACCGAATCGGATGCGTCTGTGCCGGGCGATATTGCTCCAATCGATACCGATAAGGCACACGGCAATTGCAAAAGCCGGGATGAGATACCATTGCGACAGACCAATATCGGTCAGGTGTCGCACACGGCTCAGCGGACCATAGGATGACAGGTTTCGCGAAAGCGGTTCATCATAAGGATGAAGCAGCAGGATCAGGAAGAAGATCAGGACAGCGGCCATGGACATGCCGTTCGTCCAAGCTGGCGGCGAACCGGGATATGCGGGAACCTGCATGCGACGCAGAAAACGCGCAATGGAACGGCCAGCGCGCCGCAAAGCGGATTGCGCTTGAGCTGTCTTCGTCATCTTCTCATTCCGAGTCAGCAAACATTCTCTCCTGTTGCAACCGGCACGCGGTGGCATTATCGACTTCTCCCAGTGCATACAAGATGTGGAGACGACCTCATGGATAAGCAACCGGCGAAACTTGGTATCAATACCAGGCTTGCCCATAGTGGCTATGACCCGCGCGACTATCACGGTTTCGTCAATCCGCCCGTCGTTCATGCGTCGACCGTATTGTTTCCCGACGCCGAAACCATGGCGAGCCACAAGCAGAAATACACCTATGCGACGCACGGGACGCCGACAACAGACGCGCTTTGCCGCGCGATCGACGAGCTGGAGGGGTCAGCCGGAACACTCCTCGTCCCGTCCGGCCTCGTGGCAGTGACAGTTCCCCTCCTTGCCTTCCTCGTTCCGGGCGATCACCTTTTGATGGTTGACTGCTGCTACGGCAATACAAGGCACTTCTGCAACACGATGCTGAAGCAGTTCGGTATCGAGGTCGAATATTACGATCCGCTGATCGGGGCAGATATTGAAAAACTGATCCGGCCGAACACCCGCGTCGTCTTCACTGAATCGCCGGGATCCAACACGTTCGAAGTCCAGGACATTCCCGCCATTGTCGAAAAGGCGCATGCCGCAGGGGCAATCGTCATGATGGACAACACCTGGGCAACGCCAATCTATTTCAAGGCGCTGGATTTTGGCGTCGATATCTCGATCCACGCGGCGACAAAATATCCATCCGGCCATTCCGACATTTTAATGGGCACGATCTCCGCCAACGAAAAATGCTTCAAGAAGCTCGATGCTGCCTATACGGCGCTTGGCCTTTGCGTAAGCGGCGATGATGCCTATCAGATCCTGCGCGGTCTGCGCACCATGGGACTGCGCATGGAACGGCATGCGCAGAATGCGCTCGAAATCGCCAAATGGCTGGAAGGCCAGGACGGCGTTGTCGAAGTGTTGCATCCCGGACTTGAAAGCCACGCTGGTCACGCATTGTGGAAACGCGATTTCAGCGGCGCCGGCGGCGTGTTCTCCATTGTTATCGACGGCAGCGTAAAACAGGCGCATGCATTCTTGAACGCACTGCGAATTTTCGGCCTTGGCTATTCGTGGGGCGGTTATGAAAGCCTCGCTCTGCATGTCCATCTGGGTGGCAGGGTCATTACGGGACAGAACTATGCCGGCCCGCTGATTCGACTGCAGATCGGTCTTGAGGATACAGCCGACCTGATCGCCGATATCAAAAATGCACTTGCCGCCGCCAAGGCAGTCTAGAACTCAAATGAACAGAAGGTGACTTCAATCCGGGCATCGTCCTTGCTATGAAGGCCCAATGAACAGGTTTGCCGCAATCATTGCGTTTCTGGCCGCACTGAGCATAGGGTGGGTGCCCGTGCTGGCGGCACCCGGCGGTCTGGCCGCAGCAATCGATCCGCACAATGCCGTTGCGGCTGAGGCCTTACCGGCAGCGATCCAAATGCACCATGCCCGTGCCTGTGCGGGCCAACAGCACCATTGCCCTGGAGCTGCCAAACAGCAGCATCCCACGATGTGCGCTGCCTGTATCGGGGTACCTGCAGTCCCGCTTCAGGCACTGGTCACCGAACAACCCAAGACCTTCATCCCGCGCGGCAACGCGTTGCCGCTCGTTGCGCAAGCACCCAAGCCCCTTCCGCGGCCTCCCCGTCCTTGATGTGTCTCGTTCGTTTTCACGCACAGGTGAGCCGGGCCCGAACCTGCGCGCAGATTATTGGCCCATGGAAAGATCACGACAATGAGAATGACATTGCTTCACAGCGCAGCCTTGATCTGCGCCGTCGCCCTCGCCTCGACAGCCATGGCACAGGACCACACGTCGCATGAGACCATGAAGCATGATATGACAGCCGCGCCAGCCGGTGATCAGAGTGCTTCGTCGAAGGCATTTGCTGCAGCCAACGCCAAGATGCACACGGATATGGCGATCACGTTCACCGGTAAGCCGGACAGGGACTTCGTGCTTGGCATGATCGCGCATCACCAGGGCGCGATCGATATGGCAAAGATCGAACTCGAATACGGCAAGGAGGCGGAAATCCGCAAACTGGCGGAAGAAATCATCGCCGCCCAGGAAAGTGAAATCAGACAGATGAAAGACTGGCTGCAGAAAAACGACGGCTGATTGCAAAATGGTTCACCCGCCGGTTTGCGGCCGGCGGGTGAACACTAAACTCGCATAGGAACCTTACTGGCTCATTTCATGGCTGGCGGCCCGCTTTTGCAGGCACAACTGCCAGAGACTGTGAGCGGCGTCGGCATAGGTCGACGTTCCCGCCTTGAACTCGGCCGAGCGCAATGGCAACAAATCTTCGACGACATCGAGCGTGCGTGACGGAAGAATATCCGTGCACGTCCACAGCCGCCGGAACACGGTGCTGATCGCGACCTGCCTGTCATTGACGTCAATTACGGGTTCATCGTTACCGAGTTCCCAATCCTCCAAGGCGTCAATCGCGTCCTGAAAGGCATTATGCAATATGATAGGCGCATGGCCGTCATGAAGTGGGTGCAGCAAACCAGGCATTCCTGTCTCCTCACTCTTTCGTCGCACTGCCGGGGGCTCCCGGAAATGGAATCATAAGGGCGGAATGGCGGTTTCAGCAAGCGCAAACTGCGATACCATACTATTTAACTAGACATATGGGATTAAATCGAGTTTTAGCTATAGTTTTAACGTTCATTATTAATCCATTGCATTGATATGCTCGATTATATTGTTGAATATTAAACGTTTTATTTGTTTCTCTACAAAGGGTCAGGGGAGATAGGCAAGCGGAATAATTGCCGAATCGCCGGCCGGTCAACCGGTCACAGCCCAAAATGATCGCGTTGCGGCGGTTTGACTGCTGGAGTTACGCGGGTTAGCATCACGCCATATTATCCGATTTATTTTTTGAACTGGACCTTATTTCAATGTCTTATTTTGAGCGCGCCGGATTTGAGCCCCGGCCGAACCTTCTTACTGATGCAGTCAAGCGTTTGAGCGGCTTCCTGACTTTCCGGCCTTTCGTGAAATTGCCGCAGCTTCCGTTTTTGGGAAACGCCTCCCCAAGCGATTTGAATATTATTGATGGCGATGACGTCGGTCCCGATATCCCGCAGCCCAGCTATGTCGGCAGCATTTGCCGTATTCTTCGTTCCGCGGGCGTATTCCGGGAAAACGCAACCGTGCTCGAACTGGGCGCAGGATCCGGCGTGCAAACAGTGGAAATCGCCACGTGCGGCGCGTTTGCGCTTGTCGTCGCTGTCGAACCGGAAGCGGACAATTTTTCAGCATTGCAACGAAAAATGGACGAGAACGAGCTGACGGATGTTGTCTGCTGCCTTCCATGTGCTGTCGGCATCATCGACGGCATGACGAATTTCTATGTCAATCGAGAAGACAGGCAGCGAAGCAGTATCAAGCAGCGTACTGATTTGATGGTCAGAACTGCAATGAGCACGGTCAGTACGATTTTGCAGGATACCGGCATTGCGCCGGATGAAGTTGCCTTGATCTGGATCGATATCGAAGGGTATGAGGCGATTGCCTGCCTGGCCATGACCGAGATAATGGCGCAAGGGGTGCCGATCCATGCGGTGCTTTCGCCGGATTGGTATCACGCGGATCAAGGCTCGAGCCTCATTCGCTATCTGGCCACCTACTATCATCGTTGCGTCGTGCTTGATGATCCCTCGCGGCACGTCATCAGTGTGTCGAAAATTCCGCTGGATCGAGGCAGAATCCGAGTTCTTCTCATCGATTGATGCTGGCGATTCGACGCGACGCGCAGATTCGCGGTGTTGCTGCATCCTCAGTAGATTCAAGTGCACGATATGCGCAGTCACCATGACGAACGCATAGGCAGATCCGGCCGCAATCTCACTCGACATTTTTCTGATCGACCTTGCCAAAGCAGCGCCATTGGCCCATTCATGTCCCACCATGAAAACCAAATCCGATTTGGGATTTTGCACTGCGCGACCGGGGACATTGAACATATGACGAAACGGCACCTCCAGGTGATCATGCTCACCGCCCTGCTCACCGGTTGCGGTAATATTCAGGGCCAGCTCGACAGTGAGAAAATTTCGTCGCTGCGTTATGACACGGTCGAGTGTCCGGCACTTGTCGCACAACGCAACCAGGCTGCCGCCGAAATCAGCCGCCTGACAAATGGCGCCGGCTATCAAGATCCAAACGTCATTACCGGTTTAGGGCCAGTTCTACCCGACTATCGCACCGCCAATCAAAAGAAGGCTGGCGCATTGCAGGGGCAGGTCGATTCCATGGGCCGGTCTATCGACCGCAGGAAGTGCGCTGGTTAAGTCATCGTACTGGGTGAAAGAGAGCCACTGCCGCCCAGCCAGCTGCAGCTTCCGCCGCTCCTCGCACAATTAGCCATTGTGCGTGCAATTTGGCGCTCGGTGACCACACGAGAAATACTGACATTCTTGCAGCAAACAATATGATTGCTTGTTGAAATGACCGATTTACAACGGGCTTTAAACGTTGTTTCGTATTGATCATCCGACTCCAAATGGAATCGAACGCAATGCAATTGGGGGCATCAACATGATCTTGGGTATGACACCGTTTACTTTATTCCACGTGATTCTGAGCTTGATTGGTATCGTTTCCGGCTTGGTTGTTCTGGCGGGTATGCTGGCTTCCGACAGAAAAGAAGGCTGGACCTTGATCTTTCTGATAACAACCGTCGGTACGAGCGTGACGGGCTTCCTGTTTCCGTTCGGAGGTTTTACCCCGGCTATCGGATTCGGGATTATCTCCATGGTCTTCCTCATCACGGCGATCATCGCGCTTTACGTCTGCCGCCTCGCCGGCGCCTGGCGCTGGATCTATGTGGTGAGCGCAATCGTCTCGCTTTATCTGAACGTCTTCGTGCTGGTTGTTCAGTCGTTTCAAAAGATACCGGCGTTCAATGCCCTTGCGCCGACGGGGTCTGAACCGCCATTTGCGGTTGTGCAGGGTGTGGTTCTCGTGCTGTTTGTCTATGCCGCGTATCTTTCTCTCCGGCGCTTTCATCCGCTCCGTACTTTAGCGGCATAAGATAAAGGATAGTGCGCCTAGTACACCTTCTCACGGCAGTTTGATCATCAGACAACCGCAATCCCGAAGCGGAAAGCATCAATCTTAGTTGAATAAACGCGAAACTAGGCGTACACCTATCAGCTTAGCGAATTGTTAGGTTTCGGCCTTCCGGTATAGACCGGGAGGTATTGCTCTTCTCCAGGGAGTGACCAAATGGGAGACGTGACGCTTCATACCCCCCATAATGCAAGCTGCGCGACGCCGCAAATACTACAAAAAGTCCGCGAGGAAATGCCAAAGAAGCCGTCCAGCCCGAATAAGCTTTCGGATATACTGAGACGTGCCAAAGGTGGATTTACGCACCGCCGGTTTAAACAACATACCGCATAATTGGCGATTGAATTCGCCAAGCCGTATTAGCCGGCCAAGCGCCGGACAGCGCTGCGACGTCGCTTGCCGCACAGCTTGATTGCGCTGTACCGGTTTGCGCGTCTGGCTGTTTGGCGATACAATATCCCCTCAAAAATCGGTGAGGTTACGGATATGCGTGATCTTGATTTTATTCTCGCCATAATCGTGGTTGCTTTGCTTGCATACCAGGCAACGCCCCATTGGCGGCGCTAAGCATCCCTGCGCTCCCGGCGGTTAATGGTATTTTCGAACTTTCGAGCTAGTTCTATAGCCTGAATTGTTGAGTTGTTTTCGAACTGCCGCTGTGGCCTGATGCGACCTGAGCCGCATGTATTTCTAGGCTCAAAGTCCTCTTAATCACTGTTTTCATTGGCAGATGTAGGGAGGCACCAATGGAAGAGGAGGATGACAGAAAGGAAAAAGGGGATTACACGCCATATCTCACTTCGATTTGGGGCTACCTCATAATCTTTTTGATCATCATACCGATCGTTTTGTACTTGGGCCGTCAGTTCGGAAGGTAGTTGCTTGTGTCGTATACTGGCTTGATCAAGAGGGTGAGAAACCCCGCGGCAACTACATTTAACGAGTCGAATGACGAAAGCGCGTTCTCAATCGACAATGAATTCAAAGCCTATCTCTACTGGCCGCTGGCGGCCGTCTTGCTTGCGATATCCATAGCCAGCTATCTGGTCGGAATGTATTTCGCTTCCTGACATTCCGCTTAGCGCGGAGCTTCGTATTCCGGGACTTTGTAATCGCTACCGAAAATCAGTTTTTGCGGATTATCCTCGATGTCCGAAACACCTCTTTCAAGGCGCTGAACAGAACGGCGGCTGGCGGAAACAAACTTCTGCGCCTCGCGAAGTTTGTCGCCGGTCAGGTTGGCGAGATTGTTCATGACGGCCACGAGTTGAGCGTTGAGATCCTTCGCCTGCACCTGGTACGATCGAAGCTTGGCCTGGACTTCGCTCACAATGCTGTCCTTGTCATTGGATAGCTGTTTGTCGGCCCTGGCAAGGCCGTCATCGATCTTGACCGAAGCAGAATTGACGCGTGCGATCACCTCGCGTGCGTCCTCCATGACGTCTGCGACGCTTCGCGCTTTCTGGCCATAGTCATCGATCAAGCCAGTGCTGGCCGCAAGCCGGTCGGTCGCGGCCTTGGCCTGCTTGATACTTTCCATAAAAGGCCCCCTGGTATCGGCCACATATTTTTCCGTGGCAGCCGTCGCCTGATCGACTCGTTCAATCCAGTCCTGCGCGGTTTCGACCAGCGTCTTCAAGGATGTTGGATCAATATCCATACGGGCGACTGTGTCTTCCTTTTCCGCCTCTTCCAGCAATTTCGGCTCATAGGCCTTGCCGCCTTTCAACTCGATATAGGCGCGCCCGGCGAGTAACTCAAATGCCAGCGTGGCGACAGTGGATCGGGTGATCGGTGTGGTCAAGTCGATATCAGTCTGGACGATGACGGCGTCTGGATTGGTCGAATCGACAAAAAGACGACGTACTTCCCCGACCTTCAAACCATTGAAATAGACCGGGCTTTTTGCTGCGAGGCCGGTAACCGATCCTGGAACGCGGATCTCCAGCGTGGTGGTTTCGCGCGTCTCGCCGTAGCGGCCGATCCAGTAAAAGAAGCCGAATGCAAGGAGACAGACCACCAAGCAGAAAACCGTTACGAGCATATAGTTGGCTTTGGTTTCCATTGGTTTTCCGGAACGACTCCGCATCTGGGGATCAACACCCCTCATTACCGCCTTAACCTGCGGCAAATCAATGGCGAACAGGGCAACGCTCCGGGTTTGACGAGACCGATTGCAGCGATGTGATTTTACGGGACGGTATGGTGATTGCAGGATGTTCGGGTTAGCCTGATGGTTTACCAGCCCCTATCCGGAATATTCGAACGATGATGAAGCTTGAGGGAATTTACACCTTTGTGGCCGTGGCAGAAGCCGGGTCAATCAGCGAGGCCGCCCGACGCCTGCGTCTGTCGAAATCCGTCGTCAGCGAGCGGCTTGCCGAGCTGGAGAGGCAAATCGGAGCAATCCTGCTGCATCGGACAACGCGCAAGCTTACCCTGACTGAAGATGGGGCGGCATTTCTCGAACGCGCATGGCGGATCACACGCGATGTCGAGGAAGCGGCCGCCGACATGGGCGAGCGCCGTGGCAAGCTGGTCGGACCGCTGCGGATCTCTGCGCCTGTCACATTCGGACGCATGCACCTGGGCCCTGCCCTCTATCCGTTTCTTCTTGCCCACCCCGATATAGAACTAACACTCGATCTCGACGACCGCCGCGTCGATGTGGCCGCTGGCGGCTATGATGCTGTCGTCCGCCATGGTGCCATCGCCGATTCACGGCTGATGACCTGGCGTCTCGCGTCGAGCCACCGCGTTCTGGTCGCTTCGCCTGCCTATCTCGACCTGAATGGCAGCCCGGTTTCCATCGACGAGCTCGACCGCCACAAAGGGATATTCTACGCCAACCGCGGTGTCGCCGACTGGAGCTTTGCCACGGCAAACGGCGCCACTCTGGTACGTGGACGAACAGGGCTCAACGTCAACAATGGCGACATGATGCGGGACGCTGCTATTGCGGGTCTCGGCATTGCGCTGTTGCCCACCTTCATCGCCGGCGCTGCGATCAGGTCTGGTCAGCTGCAAGTGATCAATGTTGGGCTAGAGGCCGAGGTGGAATACATCTACGTCGCCCATCCGGAGGGACGCATGCCCTCTGCCAAGCTGAGGGCTTTTGCCGGCCATCTGCAGAATGCGTTTGGAAATCCGGCCTACTGGGACCGCTGATTGAGGGCGCAGACTTTGCCCCCCGTGCAAGGCCAGCCGCCCCACCAAGCCGCAATATCTGGAACAAAATGAACATATCATCAGTTTGGGATGCTGGAGGAGGCGTCAACCACAGGAGGAAGAACCATGAAACGGATACTTCTCTTAACCGCAGCAATGATGATGGCAGGCGCAGGGTACACCTTTGCGCAAGACACGGTGATAGTCGAAGTTCCGCAACCTGCACGGGAGTATGTGATCGCTCATCCGTCAGATCCTGTCGTCATCGAGGGCGATGTTGCGGTCGGCACCGTCATTCCGGAAGATGTGGATCTGGTAGAGATCCCCGACAGTCCGGATTATGCCTACGTTTACGTCGACAAGCAGCCCATCATCGTTTCAAAAAGGGATCGCAAGGTCGTATATTTGGCGCGATAATCAAGGGATTCCGGGAATGTGCAGTACCTCGAAGGGATTGCGTGTTCCCGGCCCCCAATACGCAACCAACGCACTTTCTCAGTGTCGCTCACTTGAGCAGTCATCTCGCGCATTTCAATTTGCTTCAATGCTCGCAGAGGAAAGACGGCCCGCCTGAAATGCGGTTGCTTGAGAGCGAGGATCATGCTGGGCTGCCGGTGGTGAAAAAGATGCCATTTTCCTGAATTTTTTCGCGTTCTTGGGAACCTACAGCCTGCTTCTTTGTTCAGTCAGGGAGTGAGAGTCTTCAAGCAAGATCATGAAAACTCTCGGTGTCAACGAAAAGGAGTACGCAAGATGATGAAGAAACTCATTGCGGCCGCCGCATGTGTGGCCTTCATGTCGGGCACAGCGTTGAGCCAGACTGCTCCGGCACCCGCCGAAAATACTGTACCGCTAACCGTCACGAATAAGGAGCTGTTCAAGCCAGCTGCGGGAGCACCTGCGGCAGCGCAGGATGCCGCCGCTCTTACCAAGGCTTTGGAAGGGCAGATCCTAGCTTCCGGATTCATTGGGAAGCCGGTCTATAACGGTGACGGGGACAATGCGGAGACAATAGGAAAGCTCAACGACCTCGTCATAGGGCCTGACGGAATGGTTCAGGCAGCTGTGATTGGGGTCGGCGGTTTCCTTGGTGTCGGCGAAAAGGATGTCGCGGTTGCTCCCAATCAGCTCAAGCTGTCCACGCGAAGTGACGGCAATAGCTGGCTGGTCCTGAACACGACAAAAGATCAGTTGAGCGCTGCCCCCGCATTCGAAAGATCGGCCAATTTTACCGACGGTGTCGCTGATCCCATGAAGACAGGCGCAACCACAGCTCCAGCCGCACCGGAAACACCGGCGAAATGATCGCCTCTGACAAAGAAGCCGCTGTTTCGCGCAGCGGCTTCTTTTTGTCGTTCTCGATCTGAGAGCGATGAGCCCAGAAACAGAGCCTGAAACTGAATGAAGCTAAAAGATCTGGCACGCGAACTGGGACTTTCCCTGACCACCGTTAGCCGAGCCTTGAATAACTATCCCGAGGTCAGCGATGATACTCGCGCCCGTGTCAAGCGGGTTGCGGACCGGGTGGGATACCAGCCGAATATCATCGCGAGGGGACTAGCTGTCGGTGAGATCGGCGCAATTGCGGTCATGGTGCCCAAAGAGTCCACGTCTTATCTCGACCCGGATACCATCGAGTTTCTTGTGGGTATCGCGGAAGTCCTCGCTCCGGCAGGACAAGACATTTTGCTGGTTCAATCCTCCCGGGATGAAAGCCTGGAAACCTGCCGCAATATCATTGAAAGCCGGCGGGCGGACGCTATCATAATTTGCTACCCCGCCCCCGTTGATAGCAGAGTCCGCTTCTTGGCCGACGCCAATTTTCCATTTGTCGTCTATGGCAAGTCGCGCACGCCCGTCGCCCATACGTGGGTTGATATCGACCACAGGGACGCCGCATTTCGATCCACTGCATTTCTGTTCGAGCGTGGACATGAAAAGATTGCGGCTATCGAAGGCCCCGTGCAATTTGCCTTTGCGGAAGAGCGAATGGCAGGCATCCGGCGGGCCTTCGACCAATTCGAGCTGCCGCCGTGCATAATAAACGACACGTTCTGCGACTATACGGGATATGAGCACACGCTGCGCCTGCTCAGGCAGGCCTCACCGCCGACGGCCTTTGTCTATGGTTCACTGCTCAGTGCGATTGGGGGAGGTCGAGCGATCCGCGAGCTGGGTAAACAAGAAAGGATTGCGGTCGTCACGCAAGACAATGGCGTTCCCTATCTCAGCCCAAAAAACATACTGCCGCGAATGACCATGACCTCATTTCCCATTCGCGAAGCGGCGAAACGGGTTGCTCAACAGACTATTCGGATGATGGACGTCAATGCCGCCATAGAAACAGAATCGTGGAAACCCCGGCTAATATCGATTGCTCAATCGGGGCGCGATTGAGCGAGTTGCGAAATCCAACGCCGAATGGAATTTGCAGAATCCACGCTGGATCTCGCCACGCTTGCGTGCGCCAGCGTCCCGACCCTGATCGATCTGCCGGCCGTCATATTGACAAATTCGAACATCTTCTCGTCGGTAAGATCATCCCCTACGGCGATAGGCCTGCGCCCCTTGAACGGCGCAACGGCCATCAATCTTGCAATGGCAGTGCCCTTGCTGGATGCGCCCGGATGAATCTCGACGACCATCTTTCCATCCTGCCGCGCCCAGCCCTGGCCAAGTTGCGTCAGAACTGTCTCAACAAGGTGATCGACGTCTGGACGGGCTTCCGGTGCCTGCCGGTAGTGGACGGCGATAGCAATTCCCTTGTCCTCCACAATCATACCAGGCCATTTCCTCGCAAGGCCGCCCAGTTCCCGCCGTGCGCCGTCGAGCGCGTTCTTATCGACAGCGCTGCGATCGATTTCACCGTTTCTCTCGTGTCGTATTTCCGTTCCGTGCAACCCGGCTGCCGGAAATCGATACGGGTCGAAGAGTTCATCGATGGAACGTATCGAGCGGCCGCTGACAAGTGCCAGTGCGCCACCCATGCGCAACGAAATTGCAGCGAGCTGGTCAGGCAGCCCAGGTGGCACGATCACTTCGCTGGGTGTTTCGGCAATATCGATCAACGTGCCATCAATATCCAGGAACAACGCCGAGGAGTTGAGTTCGGTTGGCAGCGGCTCATTGATTTTGTTCATTGTTTCCCATCACTCGCTCAGCATACTCGAGCGAATTGTTGCCCCTTGCGCACGACCAATCAATCCCTTGTGAAAATTTGAACGGAACAAAAGCCCAATCGGGAAGTTAGACCCTACTCGATGAAAACTAAGGAATTTGAAATGGGACGCCTGGTTGCAGTCTCAAATCGCACTGGCGATTTGGGAAGGAAAACACAAACCGGGGGCCTTGCCGTCGGCATCGTCGACGCTCTCAAGAGCAGCGGCGGGATGTGGGTTGGATGGAGTGGTGAAGTTGCCGACGATGCAGATGCATCAAACGCGCAGTTGGAAACATATGAGAACGTGACCTCCCTGACAGTATCATTGTCAGTTCAAGAGCATGAGAATTATTACCTCGGCTTTGCCAACAAGGTGCTTTGGCCCTCCTTCCACTATCGTCTGGACCTCATGGATTACCGGACCGAGTTCGCCAAATGCTATGCGGCGGTGAACCGGAAATTTGCCGATACAATTCTCCCGCATTTGCGCAACGATGATCTGATCTGGGTGCATGATTATCACCTCATTCCACTCGCTTCGGAATTGCGGCGGCAGGGAAGCGCGCACCGAATTGGCTTCTTCCTGCACATTCCCTTTCCTTCCGTTGATGTGTTTTCGGCAGTGCCGCGTCACGGATGGCTGCGAGAATGCCTGTTGCAGTACGACCTGATCGGCTTTCAGACCAAGAATGATGTCCAAAATTTTTGCCGATATCTGAAGGAGCACTCCGAAGCCAAATTTCTTTCGCCAAATCTGATAAAATGGAAGGGCCGCATGATCAGCATTGGCAATTTTCCGATCGGCATCGACGCGGGCCGGTTCTCCGCCATGTCGCACGAGAGCGATGACGGGATAGAATTTGAGCGCACGCGGCGCAGCCGCCTCAAGCGCTTCCAGGTTATCTCGGCAGATCGCCTCGATTACTCCAAGGGACTTCCTCAACGTATGAAGGCGTTCAGAAAATTCCTGGATTCCTATCCCGAATATCTGGGTCGCGCAGAGTATCTGCAGATCGCTTCGCCGTCGCGTGAGGATGTCACGGCTTATGCCGACATTCGTGCGGAACTGGAGCAATTGACGGGCGCAGTCAATGGCAAATATGCGGACTTCAACTGGGCGCCGATACAATACATCAACCGGAACATCCCTCGAGAAAAACTGGCGTTGTTGTTTCGATGCAGTCTCATCGGTCTCATCACCCCGCTACGCGACGGAATGAACCTGGTGGCAAAGGAATACATCGCCGCCCAGGACGCCGAAGATCCGGGGATACTCATATTGTCAAAATTTGCCGGTGCCGCGGAGGAGTTGGAGGATGCGCTCATCGTCAATCCCTACGATACAAATGAAGTGGCACAAGCCATAAGAAGAGCGGCAATAATGCCCATGGAAGAACGCAGAACGCGATACGGCAATCTTATCAGCCAGATTTCCGACCATGACGCACAGCTGTGGCAGGACGAATATCTTGCTGCGCTTCGATCGGTGCAAACAGACGCTCCGCGATCCGCCGGGCCGTCGCGCCAAAACTGGAACGTGCCAAGTTCCCGGCATTAACTCTTGTGAGATTTCCTGTGAGATTCTGAAACAAACAACTGAGTGGAAGCATGTATATCCCCAATTCAGCCTATCGAATCCAGTTGCACACTGACACGACATTCAAAGAGACTACTGATGCGATTTCATATCTGAAGGCGCTTGGGATCGATGCCCTCAGCGTGTCCTCTCCGTTCCAGTCCGTCCAGCTTGGTGAGAGTGACCTGACAGCAACTGTTCCGACAGGACTTGACCTGCAAATGGGTGCCGAGAGCGGTTTCGCCGAGCTGAATTCCGAGCTCTCAAGAGCAGACATGCATCTTATTGTCGATCTGAATCCCAACCATATGCCCGCATCGCATGAGAATGCATGGTGGTTTGATGTGCTGGAATGGGGCGGCAGCGCAAGGTACGCCAACCATTTTGACATCGATTGGACAAGGCCAATTACACTTCCAGTGCTGGATCGCCCGATTGGCGAGGAAGTAGAGGCCGGAAAATTTCAGCTGGCATTCGAACGGGAACATGCGAGTCTCGGCGTTTCTTATGGAGGCCAGTTCTATCCCCTGACGCCATCCAGTTACCGCAAAGCACTTGAGGGCGTCGCCAACAAGGCTGCCAAAGCCCTGATCGCAACGGCGAACGATGCAACTCCCGCTGCGCCGGGCGATTTTCACTCTGACGTATTGAGAGAACTTGACGATGCCGATGTCACCGAGCGGCTCGAGATAGCGGCGGGCCTGAACGATATTTCCAGTGATGCGAACCGGCTGACAGAGCTGATGTGTTTGCAGAATTGGCGATTGGGGGTCGCCAAGGGCGCTGCCGAAGCCATCAGCTACCGGCACTCTGCCGATTCGAAACGCACTGTCGGTCTGCGGATTGAAGACAAGGACGTTTTCGCTGATTACCACAAGTTAGCGCTGGCATTGTTGGATCAGACCCAGATCCGGGGATTCAGAGTCAACGGCATCGACGAACTGGCGGATCCGGCAGGATACACCAGGCAGCTGCGGCTCCAGGCCGGTGACGACACATTCGTGGTCACTGACAAGATCTTGCTGGACGGCGAAAAATACATGGACGATTGGAACGTGAACGGCACTGCGGGCTATGAATTCATCTCCACCGTCGCGGATCTTTTCATCGACCATGGCGGACTCGCCAAGCTGCAGCAAATGTACCAGTCAGAACTGGAAACCAGCACTGAGTTTCCCGGCGACTACCGGTATGCGAAAGCCACTATTCTGCACAGCTCATTCGCAGACGAACTCGATAAATTGGCTCAACGATTGACTGAATTGGAACCGCCTCACGCCGACGAGTTGCTGTTGCGCCGCGCAGTCGCAGAACTCGTCGCAGAATTGCCGATATACCGCACCTACTCCAAGGATGGCACGTTTTCCCCCTTCTATCTCGACACACTCCAATCCGCGGCGGAGCAAATTTCCGATCGCGACGGACAACCGGCCAACGAGCGCGAGACACTCGCATTTATTCTTCGCATCATGAGTTCAGAGGAAACGGCCTCCAGCCCCGAAGCGGCGAGATCATTTACAGTTCGCTTCCAGCAGTTAACTGCCGCCGTAATGGCGCAAGCCATACAGAAGTCGTACCGGTATGCGCGTGGTCCGATTGCCCTTGACGAATTGATGTTGAATGCGGGCGCCACGGCTGATCCGATTGGCGCCTTTCATCAAAAGATGATCGAGAGAGCGGTCAAAGTTCCGTCCGGTATGCTTGCGACATCATTTTCTTACGCAACGAAGTTTGGAGAAGACGCACGGATGCGTCTGCTGGCCCTTTCAGAAGCCTCAGATGTTTGGGCAGGAGCGGTCGATCGTTGGCGGCGGCACCACGCTGGCAATCTGGCGACGATTGAAGACATGATCGTTCCCGACCCAAGGACCGAATGGCTGATCTATCAAACTCTGGCGGCAATCTGGCCAGTTTCATTGCGTATTGACGATGAAGCCGGCATGACTTCAGTCCGCGAGGATCTGATTGCATTCGTGGAGCGGGCGATTCGAGAATCGGAGAAACAGTCGTTCTGGACGGGCGTCAACAAGCCCTACGAACAGGCGGTCCTGAATTATGTCGACCGCATCTTCATGGATAAAGTCTTCCTTTCCGAGTTTGTGGAAACGATGAAGCCATTTTGGCTGACTGGTGCGCTGAACAGTTTTTCTCAAACCGTTTTGAAGCTTACGGCTCCAGGAATTCCGGTGGTCCATAGCGGTGCTGAAACGTGGGACTTGTCGATCTCTCCATCCCTGAAACGACGCCCCGTCAACTTCCAGGATTTGAAGGATCAGCTTGCCTATGCCGATCAATCGCCGCTGAATTTGCTTCTGGAAGACTGGGACTCCGGCTGTGTGAAGCAACGAATCGTAAAGTCCCACCTGCAGGTTCGCCAGGAAAGAGCCGAACTGTTTGCAGAAGGTGACTACACGCCTCTCACAGCAACGGGCAAGCAGGCCGATCATATCGTGGCGTTCTATCGCCAATTCCAGCAACAATACGCTGTGGTCGCCGTCCCCAGGCTGTGTTTCGACATGTTGAAACCGTTCAACAGGCCGGTTCTACCGCTGCCTGAATGGGAAGACACTTTCCTGCAGATACCCGATGCACTCGCCGGCAAAGAATTTCGCCATGTCATCACCGGAAATGTGCAGATTTTAGGCAGCAAGTTTCCGCTCGTGGAGGGCTTGCGGGAATTTCCCGCGGTCACGCTGATTTCAGAGCGTGTCTAAGCACACCTTGCGCACAATCTTGCATGAACTATCATCGGACCGCAGGCAGTCTCCACCCATCCTCCATGCGAGGCGGCCAGTTGAGTCCAATGACGCCAAACGGGGCACAGCATGATTATTCACGAGATGACCAAACAGGAAGTTCGGGAAATGCTTGAACGGGCAAGCATTGGACGATTGGCATGCGCAAGCAACAACCAGCCGTACGTTGTCCCGCTACGCTTCGTCTACAATCGCGTTTATCTCTATTCATTTACAACGCTGGGGCAGAAAATTGAATGGATGAGGGAAAATCCCAAGGTCTGCGTGGAATTTGACGAGATCGATGGTACCAACGAATGGAAAAGTGTGGTTGTAACCGGAAGGTTTGAAGAACTGACAAATTCTCCTGAACATGCGGGAGAGAGAAACAGCGCCCACGACCTCCTGAGCAGGTCAGCCGAATGGTGGCAGCCCGGTTACGTGAAGACGGTCATTCGCGAGCAAGAACGACCGCTGGAACCTGTCTACTTTCGTATTTCCATTGTAGAGACATCGGGCCACAAAACGGTCAAGGCTTAACAGAAGCCTGCAGGCGCAGACGGTTTTCCGTTAAAGCCTGGCCGGGCGACCGGCGATCCCCCTCAGGCTCCAGCCGTTGCTGGAGACCAGCGTTGCGCGACCAGTTCATCCTGAGATTTCCGGCCAAGTCTCACCGGCCTTGACACGCCACGGGCACAGGAACAAAGCTGGAACAGGAGGGAGGATACGGACGGGAGGCGGACATGGACGAGGTTCACGAACAACAACTGGGCAGCGACACAACGGTGAAATCATCAACGCCGCCGTTTCCAGCAACCACGGCCGAGTACATCACGGTATTGGCGCATTTCCACCGCGCCGAGATGGGCCGGATGGCGGGCTGGCGCGACCGGATCGACCGAACAACCAACTGGGCAATTACCGGCGTTGCAGCGATGCTGTCGCTATCGTTGTCGACGCCCACATCTCATCACGGCGTGCTCCTCTTCGCCATGGTGCTGGTGCAACTTCTGCTTCTTATCGAGGCGCGGCGCTATCGCTTCTTCGACGTATACCGTGGACGAGTGCGACGACTGGAAAAGTACTATTTTGCCCAGATCCTTGCCCCTCTCCCCGCGGCAGACAACAGCTGGACGCGTCTGCTTGGTCAAGATTTGCGTAAGCCGCAATTCTTGATCTCCATACGCGCTGCAATGTCACGCAGACTGCGGCGCAACTACCTGTGGATGTTCCTCATTCTGCTTTTGGCCTGGGTGCTGAAAATATCCACACCCAAATTGCAGGATGAGGGTGTAGGGCTCGACGTGGCCCGATCGTTTCATGAGATCATCGGCAACGCCGCATTTGGGGCAGTACCAGGCTGGATAATCATCCTGCTGGTGATCTTGTTCTACTGCTGGCTCGCCTACGCTGCCCTCCTTGTCAACGATCCTGACGAGACGGAGCACAGCGAAGTTCGTGTTTGATTGGGTGAATATCAGTTTGACCACTGACGCTGATCGACGATCGGCAAGCTCGATGACCTGCCCATGCAAGGTGCTTTATCTAAGCTGCGCGCGTGTCTTCGGAGGCCGCCTGCGGTTTATCCGGTTGCTCGCTCGCCCGCCGGAACAATGCAGCGATCAGGTCGGACTGTGTGACGATGCCAACGACCCGATTATTTGCGTCCACCACCGGCATGTGATGCAGCCCCATATCGGCCATCGGGGGCACAAGTTTGGCGATCATGGTTTCAGGCAGCGCTGATTGCACCCGGCACGTCATTATGTCGGCCACGGCATGCTTCGATTGACGCGCCAGGCGCAGCTTGTTTCCTACCCGCACCCGCCAGCCGAGATGAAGCCGGCCGTCTTCCGCCAGAAGCGAGGCGCGCATAAAGTCCGTCTGGGTGACAATACCAACCAATTCGCCATCCTCTGCGGTGACGGGCAGCGCTTTAATCCGGTGACTGATCAGGAGTTTCCACGCCTCACGCAGAGGCGTCGCCGGGCGAACAGTCGCCACATCTCTGGACATGATATGCGAACAGGTGATCTCGCCGGACCGTCGCTCATAGGCGCGTATCTGCGCCTGATGCAGCAAGGTATCAAGTTCGTCCGGGCTTACGTTTACGATCTCGTCATATTGCGCGAGTACATCCTGCAAATCGCTTGGCACAAATCCAATCCGCTCGGTTGGAACCGGATCAGCCGTACCATGGACATTGACCTGTGGCGCTGGCAAGAGATGAGGATAACGGCGGCCCGTCAAATTATTGAACAACAATGCCGCCGCCAGCAGAAGCAACGAATTGAGACCGACTGGCCAAAGAACAAAGGCATAGCCTTCAGCATGAACGACCGGCCCGCCCAATACCGCCGTCAGCGCGACGGCACCGCTCGGTGGATGCAGGCAGCCGAGAGCGAGCATCAACCCAATTGCCGCGGACACCGCAAGCGCCGAGGCGATGATAGGGTCGGGAACGAACAGGGCGAACGTCACTCCAATGAACGCCGACATAATGTTACCCCCGACGATTGACCAAGGTTGTGCCAGCGGACTTGTCGGAGCCGCGAAAAGGAGCACTGCCGACGCGCCCATGGGAGCAATAAGCAGTGGCAGACTGACATCCGGACCAAGCGCCAGCTTGCTGATCACGCCTGTCAGGAGAATCCCTACGAGTGCGCCAAGACAAGCCCGCATGCGCTCTGTCTTGCTGATCGGCGCTACGTTGGGCATGAGGCGCCGTAGAAAGCTCAAAAGCATCGATGCATAAACCCGTTCGAATGTCTGGCTGCGATTGCGTTGTCTTACGCGCAAGTGAAATGTCTGATGAAATCAATAGCAGCTCGCCCAATATTTAGGCAACGAATAGACATTCCCATTCCACGCTAAACTGAAAATTAGATTCCACTTCAAGCCCCTTCCCTGGGCGAATATTCCAGCAACTCCGCTGGTGTTAAAAATGCGCCATTGGCAGGTCTCCATCGAAACACGAATGCGCACATACAGAATTGCCGATGTCCTGGCGTGTAACCGTAACGTACTTGCGCTGCTGGCGGTGCTTGATCGAAGCTATTGCGAAGCCTCATCATCTTGACGCCGGCCCCGCGACAAAAGCCAGCGCGGCGAAAAACTCTGGGGCTTTATGTGGGAAGCTCCAGACGAGCCTGTCTTGCGATTGCGGAGGATACCGTGGAAGGTCTGCACAAACACGCACCGGATTTTGGTCTCGCAGGAAAAGTGACATTGGTCACTGGTGCCTCACGCGGCATTGGCAGGGCCTGCGCCCTCGCATGCGCCGCCGCAGGTTCCGATATCGTTCTCGGCCTGCGTGACATTGCTGCATCCACGGCGTTGATTGTGGAAATAGAAGGAATGGGCAGGAAAGCCCTTCCTGTCCGGCTCGATATCTCGAATCGCGGCGAAATTGAAACATCCGTCGCCAAGGCGATTGAGCATTTTGGGCGAATTGACGTTCTGGTGAACAATGTCGGCGTCGCCCCCGGCGATCTCGCTGAGCGCGTGGCGGAGGCGGACATTGACGAGATTCTGCAGGTCAACATCAAGGGCACATTTCTGATGACCCAGACCGTTGCCCGGCAAATGATTGCACAAAAAGCCGGACGCATCATAAGCATAAGCTCCCAAGCCGGCACCGTGACGCTGCGTGGGGAGGCAATCTATTGTATGAGCAAGGCCGCCATAAATCATCTGATGCGCTGTCTTGCTGGCGAGTGGGCGCAGTATGGTATCACGGTCAACACCGTTGCACCGACATTCATCTGGACCGATGGAACGAAACCCGCGCTGGCCGATAAAGATTTCCGTGACAGAACGCTCGGACATATTCCCTTGGGCCGGATCGGGGAAACCGATGATGTCGTGGGTGCTGTCGTCTTCCTGGCGTCGCCGGCGGCTTCCCTTATCACGGGATTGAACTTGCTGGTCGATGGCGGATGGTCGGTTTCGTAGGCGATCCCGACTGAGTTCAAACCAGTGGCCGGCGGCTTAAAAGGCCGTAACAACCTATTGTAAATCAACGAATATTTAGAAAAGCAGGCAGCCCTGCCCAATAACGGCAAAGTCTGAACGTCTTTGCGCGTGCCCCCCAATTTTTCGAAGGATCAGGCCGATATGCTTGAGCCACATTCACAGCATTTTGAGGGTGATCGGCATCAAGCGTTATGATGAAATCCGGCACATGGCCGAACCATCCGATGATGGTTGGCGACCAAAGCATCCCGATTGAAGCGGACCGGAAATGGAAGTGATCCGGGTTTAACGGCTTCCCCTCTTCCGCGCAAAAAGTTGCTGTCGCCCATCCTGCCAATTCGAAAGCGGGCAAGACTGTCATTGTCGCATTAATCGACGTGATGGTCTCTGGTGGCGTCGGGCGAGACATGATCATATGGCGACCGTCAGTCAGGATTTGGGATGAAAGATGTTTCTGATCAAGCAGAGCGTGCAGAACAGCAGAGGCGACGTTCTGAGGGATGATTCTTGCCATATGGATATGTTGAACGCGAGCACCACGGGCCTGCGTTTGAAGCGATCCTGGCTGAACAAGATCACAGCGGGGTTGATGAAAAGCATGGTCAATGGTGGGCTTGGGACGAAAACAACAATAGTGAAATTCACGAGTGGTGGATTTCCCTATTAGAGTGTTCACTTGCCTTCCCAATTCACATGTCTCATTAGACGCCGATTTCCGGCGTTGCATCCCTCTCAAGGGCTCGGCAACACGTCGCGCTCATCGTCGACACACCGGTGCAAGATGAAACGGCCTGAACTTACTCAAATCCTTCTGGTTGCCGCCGCCCTTGGCGGTGCCATCGCGCTCTATGCACCGTACCTTTCAGCGCATTGGTCCATCTCACCGTTCGGTGACACGATCTATCTGACCGGACCACTGTTCTGCGATATCTCACGCAGTGTGATGGCGGGCGTGTCGCCGTTGATGAACTGGTCGACCTTCGAAGCACTTAACTACAATCCGCACGTAGCTCCCTACTATCCGTTCTATCTTTTCGGCTGGCTCGACTTCTGCTCGGCCACGGCCGCCGCACAGGCTACTGACATCATCGTGATCGTTCATGTCGCGATCTTCTCGATCACAATGACGAGCCTCATTAGAGCGACCGGAGCAGGCCTTGTCGCCTCAATTGGCGGCGCAGCCATCGCCGCGACCCTCCCGAATACCTATACGATTTCTAACTTCCCGACCTTTATCGCGGCTGCGGCTTGGCTTCCCCTGGCCACCGAGGGTCTCGTCCGCCTTTACTATCACCGGCAGTTTGCACTCGGCGCCCTGCTGCTGGCAGCAGGAACGAGCGCCATGGCTAGGCAAGGTATTCAACACCGTCGATCTACACGTCCGCGAAGGTTATTCGCGCCTGCCGTACACATTCGTTGTGGGGCTCGCTTTCAAGGCGGAGTAACGCAAGACCTGCGACCTCTTGGTCATCTGCCGAGCGGGCTACCAGACCAGCTCCACTCCCCCAAACGGAATTTTGTGCATCGCTTTCCATGTTGGAAACCCTAGAACTTGATAGACCAACAATGGAACTCAGCCGCGCCGCGCAGCCTCGATAGCAGCGACATCGATCTTCTTCATATCCATCATCGCCTCAAAAGCGCGTTTTGCTTCATCGCCACCAGCAGCCATCGCTTCGCTCAGCACGCGCGGCGTGATTTGCCAAGAGACGCCCCATTTGTCCTTGCACCAACCGCATGCACTTTCCTGGCCGCCGTTGCCGACTATGGCATTCCAGTAACGGTCAGTCTCTTGCTGGTCATCGGTGGCGATCTGGAATGAGAACGCCTCGTTATGTTTGAAGGTTGGCCCACCGTTGAGGCCGATGCATGGGATACCTGCAACGGTGAATTCAACCGTAAGCACGTCGCCCTTCTTGCCGGATGGGTAGTCGCTGGGCGCCCGGTGGACAGCACTTACAGAGCTGTCTGGAAAAGTCTCAGCGTAAAACCTGGCTGCTGCCTCGGCGTCCTTGTCGTACCATACGCAGATCGTGTTCTTGGCAATTGACATCACTCGCCCTCCCTGTCGAAGACCATACTGTAATCTGTGCAGAACGCGATCAACTGTCAAAGGATGCAGAGAGAGACATTTTTGGGAGATAAATCTCCGTCTGCCTCAAGCTGTTGCTCGAGGTGGGTTTGACCGGGGCCAACGCCGGCGAGGCTACTCCACCCACGACAGCTGCAAAGATGGCAAACAACATTTCGGGCGCGAACGCCATTCACAAGAAATACCAACCGGTCGATTCGGAAAGCGTCAGACAGAGCAACGAAGCAGAACAAATGGGGCCGAAAAGTCTAAACTCCACTCGGACCCGAGTCTGAACTTTTGGATTTCACCGCAGCTAAGCTATTGAAAAGGTGGCGATCCCGACTGGATTCGAACCAGTGACCGTCGGCTTAGAAGGCCGGTGCTCTATCCAGCTGAGCTACGGGACCATTTTGTTTTCCGGAACTTCGCCGGTAAATTGCAAAATTCTGTAAAATCAATGTGTCCAGGGCTGCTTGCGGTCGAATCGGAAGTTTTCCGAATACGAAACCACGCGCCGCCGCGTTTCCTTGGGTTCGTACACCGTATAGGCAATGCCGTTTTTCTGTGCGTAGGCGATAGCCTCTTCCTTCGTTTCAAACGTAAGGCGAATCTGGCTCTTCATATCACGCGACGAGGTATAGCCCATCAACGGTTCAACCTTGCGTGGCTGTTCCGGCTCGAATTCAAGTGTCCAGGTATCGGCCTTGGCCTTGCCGGACTGCATTGCGGTTTTTGCTGGGCGGTAGATACGTGCTGCCATGGAAGAATCCCTTTGTCTGCAATTCGCATATATTACAGGCTTTTGATGAACTCCAGCAGCATCTTTTTTGAAGTGGTCGGAGCGGCAGGATTCGAACCTGCGACCCTCTGGTCCCAAACCAGATGCGCTACCAGGCTGCGCTACGCTCCGTTCCGACTTGAACGCTGATGTCCCTAGAGTCTTCGTTCCCGGAAAGCAATAGCTCAAAACAGGAAAAGGTGAAAAAAGGAACAAATGGTTTTGCGAACGGAACGTTCGCCAGCAAAAGTCGAGCGGAAACTGGTGCGGTTGCCTTACGAACCACGTAGGCCATGCAGCCGAGATTGCAGCTGTGCCGACGGATAGTCAACGAAAATGCGAGCTTCCTTGGCTGCTTCGATAAAGGCCGACCGGCACTCGCTCACTGTTACCTTGCCGTCCAGCGCATCAAGGCATTTCTGCCTGGCAGCCTTGAGTTTCGCTCCGTCGTGGATTGGCCAGCTCATCAACAAACATTCGGCCGCCTCAGGAACTGAACCGATGTTTCGGGGCTTTCCGCCGGGCTGCGTTTCAATTGTGATGCGTGGGAACTGCGTGGTCATAGTGCACAGTAACGTTGCAAGATGACAGTTGTTCCGCGGCCAGACCCGTTTGCGGAAAATTACGACTAACCTGTTGATAGTACGTCGTTAACTCTGTTCAAAAACTGTCGGCGCTGCTTCAAAACGCTCCATGATTTTCTGCCTTTTCCAGACATCGCGTCTCGTTGCCGGCATATAAGAGCCAACCGTCGTTACGAGTGGAAATTCCAGGTCCAATGGGGTTCCCCCCACGAAAGCGACAATTACAATTGGGTATCACTTGCGTACAAGGAGTATCGCCTTGTGATGGGAATCGTCCTTGCAATGGAGTGCTTCAGCGTTGCGCCGCTACTTGTCCTTGGCGTTCGCCTTGCCGGTCGCCGAATAATGCGAGCGCTTGTCCTCATACATCAGTAGATCCGCGCGCTTGGCTACAGCTTCCATTTTTTCGCCAATGGTGCTGGTTGCCCATCCGACGGAGATATTCAGCGGTATGTTCGAATAATACTGATTGTTGATTTCAACCAGGCTCCGAATTTCCTCAACCAGGCTCGCCGCACCCAGCTCGTCGATCGAAGGCAGGAGAACAGCAAATTCGTCTCCGCCGATCCGGGCCGCATAGCATGGTGGTTTGACTGCCTCCCCGAGAACTTCCCCTACCCGCCGCAGCAGACCATCGCCGACAGCATGGCCCCATTGATCATTGGTCATTTTCAGTCCGTTCAGATCGAGTATGACAATCGAGACGGGATGAAACTCGCGGCGTTCGAGCCTGTTCAACTCATCGACGTAGAATGCGCGATTGTATAGCTTCGTCAGAACATCATGCTTGCCGAGATACTCAAGATAGGCTTCGGCCTTTTTGCGGGCCGTGATGTCGGTGAGCGAGATCTGCACCAACGCCCAGTCGTCCTGATGGCCCGGCAGGACTGAAAACTGCAGCAGCACATGGCGCTCCGTGCCATCGAGCGCATAATTGACCGTCTCCCGCTGATGAAACAGGTTACCGTTCCACAGGTCGATCAACTGCTCCCGGAAATGTGCGTTCATCTCGTCCCTGAAAATCTCAGGGAGGCGCCGCAACAGGGTGAGCTTGTCCGCCGCGAGAAACAGCTTCAACGTTTCGCGGTTGACATCGATGACGCGGATTTCGCTGGCACACTGGCGCACGAATTCCGGATGCACATCGGTGAACACCCGAAAATCGGTGATGCCCCGCTCCCGCACTTCATCGAGCAAGCGTTTGATCCGGCTGAAATCCTCTACCCAGAGCGACACCGGAGAGTGCTCGAACAGCCCCTCAGCGTAGCGCTTGCTCTCTACCTGTTCTCGCCGGGCGTCTTCGCGTTCAGTAACGTCCTCGATGGAGATCAGCACTCTTTCCCAGGAGTTTTCATATCCTGGCAGAACCGTACCGCGCAGCTGAATATCCAGCCGCCGTCCCGACAAAGTATAGTTTACGGTATCGCTTGAGAATTCGGTATCGCCATTCCAAAGCGCCGAGAGTTCCTGGATGTGCGACTGGAGCATATCCCCGCGAAAAATCGATCCAAGATTTTGTGTGAGATGATCGACATCGGTGGCCTCGAAAAGAGATAGTGTTCTCTTATTGACCTTGATGACGCGGATGAGGCTGGAGCATTGCTTGATGCGATTTTCATTCTCGCTCAAATAAGCCTTGATATCCGTAATGCCTGACTGCCGCCAGGTATCGAACAGCTTTCGGACCTTGCTGAAATCCTCGAGCCAAAGCGAGATTGGTGCGAGATCGAATGTTTCGACATGGGCTTCGGAGTCTATTGGATCTTGCATTGATTATCGGCGCTCGCAGAGGCTTGGTCATTTGCTGATACAGGACTGCGATACGCCGCGCAACGCAAACGAACCCGGCCATGACGCGCAGCGAGTTTTTGTGCCTAGCGACAGCAACGAACAGCGCCATGTCGAACCTGCTACTTGCCCGAAGGAGCGACCGCAATCGCTTCCACCTCCACACGCATGTGTGGCGCAACAAGCTGCGCGAAGACGGTCGTATTGGCTGGCCGGGCCTCGTAGCAATGCTTTCGGATGATCGGAATAATCCGCTCGAATTCTTCCTGACTTGTAACAAAGATCTGAACCCGGACGAGATCCTTGAGCGTCGCTCCTGCCCTCTCAAGTGCGATTTCGATGTTGCGAAAGCAGTTTTCGCACTGAGCTTCGACATCTGCGGGAAATTCTTTCGTCTGTGCGTCGAAGCCTGTCGTGCCGGACACAAATATCCAGCCCCCGGCGACGGCCGCACGCGCATACCCCGCCTTCTCCTCGTAAGGCGATCCCGAAAAGATGCGTTCTCCTTGCATGATCCAGACTCCCTTCAATCCACAAAGCCATGGCTGAAAAAACCACCCGCATTCGGGTATTGCGAAACACCAGGGCGGTGTATCCGCCAGGGCATTTCATCACAGGTGCAGCGTACCGCGAAATACCACGACACCCGAGCCGGAAAGTTCGGGGTCCGGATCCAGTCTTACCTGCAGAAAACTTTGCCGTCCCATCCGGGTACCCTGTTCGATCAACAGTTCGTTGCCATTTGTCAGCAAGCCCATTGAGCCCAAATATGCGCATAACGGTCCTGCCGCTGTCCCGGTTGCGGAATCCTCCCAAAGCCCCTTTGCCGGGTTGAAGAAGCGAGCGTAAGCCATCGTTGGATTGGCAGTTTCGAATGCATAGACATAGCAACCCTCTGCAGAAGCTGGACCAAGTACCTGGATGAGCTTTTCTGCAGAAGGTTCGGCGCGATCAACGGCCTGGCGATCGCGCAAGCGGACCATGAGATGGCTTGCGCCAGTGTCGGCGGCGCGTGGCGCCGGTGAGAGCAAAAGATCGTCAATGGTTAGCCCAAGCGCTTCTGCCAAGGCGTCCAATGAGCGCAGCGGGGCTGACAGCTTCAGCGGCGATTGCTTCATCCGGCCATGGATGCGGCCACCACGCGTCTCCATCGTGATAGGCAATATGTCGGCGCCGATCTCTTGCCGGAATGTTTTCGGTGTACTCAGATCGCCAAGGTGTCCGGCGTATCCGAGCCATAACCAGGCACCGAGAGCATTGTGCCCAGCACCAAATACCTCCGATCCGCTGGCGGTGAACGACCGAAGCTTCCAGTCGGCTCGATCGCTCTGCAGAACAAAGGTTGTTTCCGACTGGTTGAACTCGCGCGCGATGCGGCGAAGTATGCTGTCCTCCAGATGGCCGGCCCCTTCGACCACGGCAAGAGGATTGCCGTTCAACGGAGTGTCGGCGAAAACATCGACCATACCTGAGACAAGATTGACCATGAGTTGCGTGCGCCTTTGTAGGAAATGAGCTGAAGTTACTGATGCATCTGCAGAATATGCTGGTGACATTGGCTTGGCAAAATCGTATTTCTCATGCTTTCGATGAGTTGGATTCATCATGGCTGGATCAGATTTGCCACCTCTGGCGGCTTTGCGGGCCTTCGAGGCCACCGCCCGGCTCAGCAGCTTTAAAGCGGCGGCTGCAGAGCTCTTCGTCACACCCACGGCTATTAGTCATCAGATCCGTCAGCTTGAGGAATATCTGGGAGTACGCGTGCTCGACCGATCACCACGCAATGTAAGTCTCACATCAAAAGGCAGGGAACTATACGAAGCGACCGTGTCGGGATTCTCCGAAATCCGGCAATCCGTCGTCCGGCTTCGTGAAATCCAGAATTCGAGGGCATTGACCCTTTCTGCAACCACGGCATTTCTGAGCCATTGGCTGGTCCCGCGCCTCGGTGAAATCCGGCGGGTTCTTCCGGAACTCGACCTCCGCCTGCATGCGTCCGAAACGATCGTGAGGCTGCAGCCGGGCGAGATCGACGTGGCGATACGTTACGGCAAAGGGCCATTCACGGGTGTCGAAACAACTCCGCTCAAGGCTGACGGGTTTGCCCCGCTCTGCAGTCCTGGATTGAACATTGCTGATCTCGAAGACATTCGCCGCGTCGCGCTTATCCATGTCGATGGCCGCACTGCACCGCTGCCGCTGCCGGACTGGCCACGCTGGTGTGCGGAAGCGGGTATCAGTGGCGTGAACACCGCCGCTGGACTGCGCTTCTCCAACAGCATGCACGCCATGCAGGCTGCCATCGCCGGCCAGGGCGTGGCCATCGTCAGTTTGGTAATGGCGGCGGACGCCCTGGCCTCCGGCCTGTTGATCCAGCCTTTCAACCACATCTTGCCTGGCGACACCTATCATTTTGCCTGTGCGCCCGGCATCGGCAGCCACACCGACGTTAACGCTCTTCGCCAATGGTTCCAGACCGAGCTGGAAGCCATGTGAAATGATGGCTAGGTCCTTCGATCTGCCTTCAGAAAGTCGATGAATGCGCGCATCGCGGTCGGGAGTTGCCGGCGGCTCGTATAGTATAGGAAAAACCCGGGGTAGTAGGGGCACCATTGTTCCAAAACCCGTCGTAGACGCCCCTCGGCCATGTGCGTCCGTACCTGCTCCTCGAAAAGATAGGCAAGGCCAGCGCCATTCAGGGCGGCTTCAGCCATGAGATCCTGGTCGCCAAGCGTGAGGGATCCCCCCACCTCGATTTCCAGTTCGATACCGCCCTTCTCAAACTCCCATCGATAGAGCGCTCCGCTCGCGAAGCGGTAGCGGATGCAGGGATGGTGGCTTAGATCCTGTGGCGAGACCGGCTCCGGATGACGCTCAAAATGCTGAGGCGACCCAACGACCGCAAATCTATGCCGCGGTCCAATCGGTACCGCAATCATGTCGGCGGCGATCATTTCACCGAAGCGAACGCCAGCATCGAAACCGGCAGACACCATATCGACCAAAGCATCGTCCACCACCAGCTCCACTTCGACCCCAGGATGGGCCTTCAGGAATCGTGCGACGATCGGCAAGAGGACCAGCTTCGCGGCCGCTCGGGGAGCATTGATGCGTAGCCTGCCGGACGGCTGGCCACGAAATGCGTTCAAATCATCGAGCGCATCCTCAATGTCGAGGAAGGCGGGATTGATACGTCTAAAAAGCTGTTCACCGGCCTCCGTCAGCCCCACGCTCCGCGTCGTGCGGTTGACCAGCCGTATATCCAGGCGTTCTTCAATGGATCGCAAGGAGTGGCTGAGCGCTGACGGCGTGACGCCAAGTTCCACCGCAGCTTTTCTGAAGCTTCGGTGGTGGGCGATGGCCAGGAATATGGCGAGATCAGATGGACCTATCTTACGCATTGATGAGTTTTCCTCACTACCCCATGGAAAACAACGGCGATTATTTCACCTTAATTCATGCGGTAAGTTTCTTCTGCACTCAACAGGGAAAGGAAAAACATCATGCGTGTCTGGTTTATCACAGGGGCTTCGCGGGGCTTTGGCGCGTTGATCGCACAAGAGGCTTTGGACGCAGGGGATGCGGTTGTAGCGACGGCCCGCAACCCCAAGACAGTCAGCGACAAGTTTGGAAATCATCCGAACTTGCTGGCAATTGCGCTCGACGTTACCGATGAAGCTCAAGCCAACGCTGCGGCGGAGCAGGCAATCAAACGCTTCGGCAAGATCGATATACTCCTCAACAATGCGGGTTTCGGCCTCCTCGGAGCCGTCGAGGAAGCAACGGCGGCGGAGATCGAAAAACTTTATGCGACCAACGTCTTTGGTCTGCTCAAGGTGACACGCGCTGTTCTTCCCCATATGCGCCGGGAGCGGTCCGGACATGTCATCAACATATCGTCTATCGGCGGGTACGTCAGCTACCCGGGCTGGGGTGTCTACTGCTCCACGAAGTTTGCCGTCGAGGCGCTTTCGGAAGCCTTGTCGACGGAATTGCAGCCGCTTGGAGTAAAGGTCACAGTGGTTGAACCCGGCTTTTTCCGGACCGATTTCCTCGACGAAAGTTCTCTCTCAATCAGTCCCAGCGCGATCGCTGACTACAAGGATACGCCGGCTGGCATAATGCGAGCTTTCGCGGCCGATCACAATCACGCTCAGCCCGGTGACCCGGCCCGACTGGCGAAGGCGATGATTACGCTGGTAAACGACCCGAATCCTCCGCTTCGCATGCCGTTCGGTTCGGACACAGTCGCGGCGATTGAAACAAAGAACGCCAACGTTGCCAAAGAGGTGGTTGCCTGGCGGGATCTTGCGATCTCGACAGATTTTCCAGCGGACACCGGCGCGACCGGTTAGCCTGGTCAGATTTGAGGTCGGCGTTGTCGAGCCGCCGACCTCAACTTGATGAATTGCGCAAGTGCATGACGCGGATGCTTACGGGCAAAGCCCCCTAACGAGGGTATCGACGAACATCCTGGCGATCGAGCCGTCGTTGTCCAGCTTCGGATTGAAGATCGTAACGTCAATCCCGACGGCTTTGCCTGAAGCGGCCATAGCCTGAAGTGTCACCGCCAACTCGTCCCACGACAGGCCATCCGGCATGCGATAATCGACCGCAGGCATTATGGCGCCATCGAGCACATCCGCGTCGAGATGCACCCATGCCCCAGAGAGCTCGGGTCGCGACAGGTGGGCGACGGCGCGAGCGGCTGCATCATTGACGCCATGGGCCCGAACTGCCGCAAGGTCGATTACGTCAATCGCGGTATCCTCGATACGTTGACTGCCATGTTCCGCAGCCTCCCCGGCGTCACGGCGCCCGAATGCCACCACATCCTCATCGCGCACCAGCGGCCGCTTTCCCTCCAGATCCGCCACGACAGCAGGCCCACGGCCCGTGGCGAGGGCGAGTTCCATCGAGGCTGCTTCGCCATTGGGTTCGGCCTCGGGCTGATAGAAGTCGGCGTGGCCATCGAGGAACAGCAAACCGTATCGGCCGCTGCGCCTCAGCGCGAGCAGGCAACCGAGCATGATCGAACAATCACCTCCGAGCACAATCGGAAACGCACCCGCGTCGAGTACCGAGCCGACACTGTTTGCCAGCGCAATCGAATAGTCTCTTATGCCCAGCGGATTGAGCAGGAGCGTTTCGGTGTCGCGCCGTTCATCGTAGGGTGGTGGCTGAACCACTCCCGCACGTTGCGCATTCAGCCGCTCGGCGAGACCTGCGCCGAGCATGGCGTCCGGCAATGTCTCAACACCACTCGCAAAGAGGCCCAGCACGGACGGTGCTTCGATGATCGTGAATCGCGAATAGACCATTGGCCTCCCCTATTTCTTCTATCGGCACTGAAGAAGCGGCGGGGTTTCGAATCTGGCGCTGCTTCCGGCCGGCCATTTTGCGGCCCCTGCTCCGGGCGAAACGATGGCGTTGGGACTTGGTTCCCGTTTGGGCGTTTTGCATTCTCGCCAGAGGGGACTAGACTTGCTGTTTCGGAAAGCGTTGCAGGATCGTTCGCCGTCGGGGCCACCGCTACAACGACCAGCCACTTTCCGCCGAGTTTGATGTTGCTTTGGCAAAGCAATGATCGCTCGTGACACCAAATTTGGGGAATCACTGCTCAAGACTTCATTGTCGATCAAGAGGAGAGTTTCATCATGGCAATCTGGCAACCCGATCCTTCATTTTATCCTTCGCCAAGAATGGCGGCCAAGGCGCCGGAAGAAAAGCTGGCCTATGTGGCTGCTTTCGATCCGGACCGTAAAATACCCGACGCAATAGCGGTGGTGGACGTGGACCCGAAGTCCCCTTCCTATTCCACGATCGTCGGCCAGGTCGATATGCCAAACGCTGGCGATGAGCTGCACCATTTCGGCTGGAATGCATGCTCCTCCTGTCTTTGCCCCAACGCGCCGCACCCGCATATGGAACGGCGCTATCTCGTCGTACCGGGTTTGCGGTCGTCAAGGCTGCACATTATCGACATCAAGCCGGACCCTAAAAATCCGAAGATAGTCAAGGTGATTGAGCCTGAAGAGATCGCAGAGAAGGCGGGATATTCCCGATTGCATACCATTCACTGCGGGCCGGAGGGAATATACGTGAATGCACTCGGTAACGCCGATGGCACCGCCCCCGGCGGCATTTTCCTGCTCGATCCCCAAAGCTTCCACGTCCTCGGTCAATGGGAGATGGACCGCGGAACGCAGAAACTCGCTTACGACTTCTGGTGGCATCTAGGGCATGACACGATGGTTACGAGCGAATGGGGAACCCCGGACACGTTCGAGAACGGGCTCGTTCCGGAGATCCTGCTGGGCAGCAAATATGGCCGCAGGTTGCACTTCTGGGATCTCCACAAGCGCAAGCACCTGCAGGAAATCGACTTCGGTGACGAATATCAACTCGTGTTCGAATTGCGCCCGGCACACAATCCCACGAAGGCCTATGGTTTCGTAGGTTGTGTCATCAGCCTTAAGGACCTTTCAGCCTCGATCTGGACCTGGTATCGCGATGGCAATAAATGGGCAGTGAAAAAGGTAATCGAGATACCGGCCGAGCCGGCCGAGCCCGAACTCCTGCCTCCTGTACTGCAAGGCTTCAAGGCCGTTGCGCCACTCGTTACGGACATCGACCTGTCGATGGATGACCGCTTTCTTTATGTTTCCTGCTGGGGCACCGGAGATATGATCCAGTACGATGTATCAGACCCATTCAGTCCAAAGGAGACGGGTAGAGTCCGCATCGGCGGTATCGTTTCCAGGGCAAGCCATGCCGGAGCGAAGAACGGCGCGCTGAACGGCGGCCCGCAGATGGTGGAGATCAGCAGGGATGGAAAACGGGTATACTTTACCAACTCACTCTACGGTGCCATCGATCCACAATTCTACCCCGAGGGCATTGACGGCTGGATGGTGAAGCTCGATGCAGGCGAGAATGGAGGGATCAAATTCGACGAGAACTTCTTCATCGATTGGCCGAAAGGCCACCGCCCGCATCAGGTGCGTTTGGAGGGAGGCGATTGCTCGTCCGATTCCTACTGTTACCCGTGATGACGCCGGTCCGCACAGCGAATAGTGGCGCATGACGATATCCGTGTCACCATGGCTGGCACTTGTTGGCCTTGGCGCTTTTCATGGCCTCAACCCTGCGATGGGCTGGCTGTTTGCGGTTGCGCTCGGCTTGCATAGACAGAGCCGAAGGATCGTATGGCTGTCCCTGATCCCTATAGCCTTAGGGCACATGATTTCAATTGCTGCCGTTGTGATAGGAGTGGTGTTGCTTGGCCTTATTGTTGACCAGCGCATGCTGGAAGTCGCCGCCGGAGTGGTGCTCCTCGGCTGGGCCGCATACCATGCCACCTATGGCCATCGGCACCGGGTTCGTATCGGCATGACAACCGGCATGATGGGGCTTGGATTCTGGTCGTTCCTGATGGCGACCGCCCATGGGGCGGGTCTTATGCTGGTGCCGGTGGTGATACCGCTATGCCTCACGGCCAGCCCGGAAAAGGAACTGACGACTGCGGGTTCACTGCCGATTGCATTGGCGGCAATCAGCACGCATATGACGGCCATGCTCGTGGTGATCCTGGTGATCGCGACCTGTGTCTATGAATGGTTTGGTCTTTCATTCCTGCGCCGCGGATGGATCAATTTTGACCTCATATGGGTTGCAGCACTCGCCATCATAGGTCTTGTCCTGATCGTTTGACGTCTCGATGCGGACAGCTTCGTAAAGAATAGCGTGGGTAACTGGCGGGGATCCGCTAAGGTTCCCCCGGCCAAGCTTCACAGGTCAAACGCAGCCTGCCCCTCGTCGACAGCGGTAACCACACTAGCGGCCAATGCACGGGTGATCTTCGATTTCTTCTCGAGTGCTGCGCGGTCCAGCCGCTCGACAATGCGGTTGGCAGTAGAGAGCGATCGTTCGATATGGCTCACCAAAAAGCTGATAACATTGGGGTCCACCGCGACCTGCCGGTCGGCGAAGAGTTTGTAGAGCACTCCGGATAACAGCATATCGTCCGGCTCGCCTATCTCTACGGTCGTTGCCGCCTTCAGGCGCGAAGCGAGGTCCGGAAGGGTGACTGGCCAGTTGGCAGGCCATTTGCGCGACGTCATCAGCAGGCTTGAACCGCTCTGGCGCACAGTGTTGATCAAATGAAACAGGCCCGGTTCGTCAATGGGGCCGCCGCCAATATCGTCGATCAGGAATGGACCCTTTTCGCCCGATACGGCAGCGATGTTCCGCGCGTCGATGACGATGGCGCCGGCTTCAGCCTTCCAAACTGCTGCGAGATGGGTTTTGCCCGAACCGGTGGGGCCGGCGAGGACCACGACCGGCGATATCCAGCCTGGCCAGCGGTCGACAATATCAACCGCCGCCATGTTGGAAGCCGACACAATGAGGTCATCGCGGGAATAGCCCGGCTCATGGCCGAGATCGAGCGGCAGCTGTCGCGGTGTAAAGGCATTGGTCATGGGCGATGAAATACAGCCAGCAAGCCGGGACTGTCACCTGATTTGTTTCGTCTTATCGCTTTTGCGGTATTCGCCTGTGTAGAGCGGGGATTGCTGATAGCGGTTGATGACAAAACGAACCAGTACGCCGATTGCAGCAGCCGTCGGTACGGCAATGAGCATGCCGGTAAACCCCATGAGCGAGCCAAAGGCGAACAATGCGAACATCAGCCAGACCGGATGCAGACCGACTGAGGAACCCACGAGCTTCGGCTGGAGAATATTGCCTTCGATGAACTGGCCGATACCGAAAGCAATCGCCACGCCGAGGATATGGCCCCATTCCGGCCAGAACTGGACGAGTCCGACCCCGAGGGCCAGAAGCAAACCGATCAGCGAGCCGACATAGGGGATAAAGCTGATCAGCCCAGCAAAAAGGCCAATTAGGAGACCGAAGTTCAGGCCGACGACAGTGAGGCCGACCGCATAAATAACGCCGAGCAGGAGGCAGACAGTGCCTTGGCCGCGGACAAATCCGGCAATGGCCTTGTTCATGTCACGGGCGATAGCACGGACAGTCTGGACATGCTCACGCGGGACGAGGTTGTCGATCTTGGCCACCATACGGTCCCAGTCCAAAAGCATATAAAACGCAACGACCGGGGTGACGACGAAGAGTGCCACCACATCGATCAAGGTCTTGCCCGAACTCCAGATCGATTGCAGCAAAGTGGTGAGGAAGCCTGCCCCCTGCTGCAGGAGTGAATCGAGACTGTTGCGAATGACCGAGGCGTCGACGCCGATAAAATCCTTCAGCCACTGCGAGTCCGGATTGGCGATCAATTCCTGCAGACGTGCGACGTAGCTTGGCAACCGCGCGATGAAATCGCTCATTTGCGAGGCGAGAACCGGCACGAGGATCACCAGCAGCAGTGCAAAGGTGACGATAAACAAGACCAGAATGACGATCGTCGCCAGCAAGCGCGACAGGCCGAGGCGCTCGAGCCTGTCCGCTACCGGATCGAGAAAATAGGCAAGAACGAGACCGGCCACGAACGGCAGGAGGATCGATGAGAAGATGTAAAGAAAAAGAGCGAGGAACGCCATCGCACCGGTCCAGAACACCGCCTGCCGGCGCACGCTTGCGCCGAGAGAACTGACCTGCACGTCGACCTGAATGTCCCGTTCAGGAATTTCGACCGTAACGGGTGCAGACTTGGTGGTACCGACGCTTTTATTCTCGCTCATATCCAGCCATGTGTTTTGTCCATGCAACGAGATAGGCAGTCGCGGAAGCTGCGGTCAAGAGGGCAACCGTCCATACCAGTATCGTGCGAATGCCGGTGAGTGAAAAATCGAATGTACTGTCGGCCAGTATGATCGCGACCAGGGTGATCTGAAACGCCGTGTTTACCTTGGACACGCCGAGGGGACGCATTTCCATCGGCTTGCCCATCACCGCCCCGAGAATTACAGCGCCGACGATAAAAATATCGCGCGAAACGACGACGATAACCAGCCAGACAGGCACTTCCTTAAGGACGCCAAGTACGACGAACAGCGAGACAAGCAGGAGTTTGTCGGCAATGGGATCGAGATAGGCTCCAAGTTCGGACTTCTGATCGTAGCGGCGTGCGATGAAGCCATCGACACCATCGGAGACTCCCGCAACAATAAAGCCTATCAATGCGGCACCGACGTAGCCCGAGAGCAGCGCCATAACGATGAAGGGAACAAGGATGAAGCGGAAGATCGTGATGTAATTGGGGATTGTCACTCGGTCCGCGATCTCTGGTCATATGTTTGCCTTGCATCTAAATGGAGACAACGAATGGATTGCTCAAGCCCAAACGGCCGGCAAAGTGTCGATAAGTGGCGTTTTCTCGGCCCTTCAGGGACTCAGACCTTGCAGCAGGGGCAGAGTCGTGCCATTTCGCGGTCAACAATCCCGGAGCAGATCATGAGCGTGAAAAGCGAGCCCACCAAAGGTGGCAAGAATGGCCTCACCTATGCACAGGCAGGCGTCGATATCGATGCCGGCAATCTGCTGGTCGAAAAGATCAAGCCGATCGTGCGCTCGACGCGCCGTCCGGGCGCCGATGGCGAGATCGGCGGTTTCGGCGGCTTGTTCGACCTGAAGGCTGCCGGCTTTACCGACCCGGTCCTCGTCGCCGCCAATGACGGCGTTGGTACTAAACTCAAGATTGCAATCGATGCCGGCGTACACGACACGGTCGGTATCGATCTCGTCGCCATGTGCGTCAACGACCTGGTCGTACAGGGTGCCGAGCCGCTGTTCTTCCTCGACTATTTCGCTACCGGCAAGCTCGATCCTGATCAGGGCGCGGCCATCGTCAGTGGTATCGCCGAAGGCTGCCTGCAGGCAGGTTGTGCGCTGATCGGTGGCGAAACGGCGGAAATGCCCGGCATGTATCGCGATGGCGATTACGATCTCGCCGGATTTGCCGTGGGAGCGGCCGAACGCAACCAATTGCTCCCTTCCGGCAATATCGCTGAGGGCGACGTCATTCTCGGCCTCGCTTCTTCGGGCGTTCATTCCAACGGCTTTTCCCTGGTACGGCGCATTGTCGAACTCTCCGGACTTGGCTGGGATGCAGATGCCCCTTTCAAGTCGGGTACCACGCTGGGCCAGGCTCTGCTGACCCCGACGCGCATCTATGTGAAGCCGCTGCTGGCAGCCATCCGCGAAACCAAGGCGATCAAGGCGCTTGCGCATATTACCGGCGGCGGTTTCCCCGACAATATTCCCCGCGTGCTGCCGAAGCACCTGACGGCGAGCATCGATCTTTCGGCCATAAAGGTTCCGCCGGTGTTTTCCTGGCTGGCAAAAACCGGCGGCGTCGAACGGGATGAAATGCTGCGCACGTTCAATTGCGGCATCGGCATGATCGCCGTGGTCGCACCGGAAAATGCCGATGCCGTACTCGAAGCGTTGAAAGCGCAGGGTGAAGAGGCCGTGCGCCTCGGCACGATGGTCGCGCGCAGTGATGCGGGTGTGGTCTATCAGGGCACGCTGGCGCTGTGAGCAGTGGAACGCCGAAGAAGCGCGTCGCCGTCCTGATATCGGGGCGCGGCTCGAACATGAGTGCGCTGATCGACGCGGCTCAAGCGGCCGACTACCCGGCAGAGATAGTCGCAGTCATCGCCAACAGGGCAGATGCGGGCGGACTTGAAACAGCGCGGGCGCAGGGCATTCCGGCCCAAGCCATTGCGCATCGCGACTACCCTTCCAAACAGGCGCATGAAGCGGCGGTTTCGAAGGCACTGCAGGCGGCGAAGGCCGACATCATCTGCCTCGCAGGCTATATGCGCATCATCTCGCCGGAATTCGTGCGTGAATGGGAAGGCCGGATGATTAATATCCACCCTTCGCTGCTGCCACTCTTCAGAGGCCTTCACACGCATGAACAGGCGCTGGAGGCCGGGGTGCGCGTGCATGGCTGCACGGTGCATTTCGTGACTGCAGGGATGGATGAGGGCCCGATCATCGCCCAGACCGCTGTGCCCGTGAACACTGGTGATACGCCCGAAATGCTTGCCGAGCGGGTACTGTCGGTCGAGCACGACACCTATGCCCGCGCGCTGGCAATGGTGGCAACCGGCACGGCGGTGATGAAGGATGGCCGGACGGTTTTCAGCGATTAATGGACAGGAGGACGGTGACTACGCGGCGTCTTGCTTGTTTTTCGGTGCACGCACCAAAGTCAATCGGAGGCCAAGCGCTTCGGCGACTTTAGTAATCGTCGCAAGTTCCGGATTGCCCTCACCGCTCAAGGCTTTGTAGAGCGCCTGACGTGTGAGACCGGTCTTGTGGGCAAGCTCGGTAATGCCTCTTGCACGAGCTATTGCCCCCAACGCACGCGCGATCTCTGAAGATGTTCCGTCTTCGCAGACCGCCAGCAAATATTCCTCGATCATTTCTTCCGAGTCTAGAAGCTGAGCCGCATCGTAGGGACTTAGCTTTATCAAGATCGTATCTCCTTCAAATCACGCGCCATTGCCTTCGCTTTTCTAATGTCCCTGCTCTGCGTGCTCTTGTCGCCACCGCATAACAGAATAATCAAAATGCCACCTTGCTTGGTGAAGTAGAGCCGATAACCTGGTCCGCAATCAATGCGCATCTCTCCGACATCCTCACCAAGAAGTTTGTAATCGCCGAAATTTCCATCAGCCAGCCGGTCCAGCCGCGACATTATTCTTGCCCGCGCTCGCAGATCCTGCAAACCCTCAATCCAATTTAAAAATGTATCTGTCTTTTCAATTGAATAATTCAAAAATGTAAACCACAGTTGTCAAAATGTCCAGACCATGAAAATTCAAATGAAATATCGTATCGCCGAAATCAGTCCGCCGCCAACCTCACCCAGACCTTGTTGTCATGGAAGGCGGCGCCGCCATTGGGTGCGGGAGAATCGGCACCGGTCAGCACATTGATGCCCTCGCCGCGCTCGAATGCTGAATTGGCGAAGATGCCTTCGGAAATGACCACACCGCGCTTCGTCACGGCCTGCACACGTGCATGGACCACGACCTCGCCGCGATCATTGCCAATTTCGACGCGCGCACCGTCTTCGATGCCAAGCTCGCGCGCATCATCCGGATGGATCAGCAGTTCGGGGCGCCTTTCCTTGACAACCGATGTCGGGGTTTCGGAGAAGGTCGAGTTGAGGAAATTGTGCGCCGGCGATGTGGCCAAGCGGAACGGATGCTTCTCATCCGCTACCTCGATTGCCTGCCAGTAGTCCGGCCATTGCGGCAGGGTGTCATATGGCCCCTGCAAACCCATCGATTGCGGCGGGCGGTTCGGCGACGCTCCGCCGGTCCAGTCCGGCTTGAAGCGGAACTTGCCGTCGGGCCAACTGAAGCCTTTTTCGTAGTGTGCGGTTTCAAAGTCGGGCTGGATATCCAGCCAGCGCGCTTCTTTCAATGCATCGAACCCGGGCAAATTGCTGGCGGCCATCATGTTGTCGATCAGCGTCCTGGCGTCGAGATCGAAGCCGGGGAAATCACCAACGCCAAGGCGTTTTGCCAGTTCGTTGATGACGTAGAGGTTCGGCTGCGTTTCGCCGGGACCATCGATGAGCTTGGGACCGAGGACGATATGCTGCTGGCCCCCGCCGCGATAAATATCGTCATGTTCCATGAACATGGTGGCCGGCAGGACGACATCGGCGAGTTTCGCCGTGTCGGTCATGAACTGCTCGTGGACGGCCATGAACAGGTCTTCACGCAGCATGCCCTTTTTGACCAGGCGCTGCTCCGGCGCGACGTTGGCAGGGTTGGTATTCTGCACGAGCATCGCCATGACAGGCGGCCCACCATAGAGCGCAGCCGGATCGCCGGTGAGCGCGGCACCGATCTTGCACTGATCGATGTGGCGAACTGTAGGATCGGCGAATGCCCGGCCCTCAATCTCCCGCTTGTCCATGCGGAAAATGCCGGAATTTGAATGGAACCCGCCGCCGCCTTCATATTTCCAGGCGCCCGTGACAGCAGGAATGCACAGGGCGGCATGCATATTCACCGCGCCATTGCGCTGACGGGCAAAGCCATAGCCGAGACGGAAAAAAGTCTTCTTGGTGGTTCCGACCAAGCGGGCAAATTCTTCGATTTCGCCAATGGACAGGCCGGTGATGGCCGCAGCCCATTCCGGCGTGCGTTCCTTCAGATGCTGTTCCAGCCCCTTCGGATCGTCGGTATGGCTATTCAGATAGTCCCAATCCGCTAGCCCATCACGGAACAGAACGTGCATGACCGCGCAGGCAAATGCACCGTCGGTTCCGGGCTTGAGCACCAGTCCGAGATCCGCCTGCCGGACAGTGGCCGTCTCGTAGATATCGATGGCCACAATCCTGGCGCCGCGATCCTTGCGGGCGCGGACGGCATGGGTCATGACGTTGACCTGTGTCGCCGCTGCATTGGTGCCCCAGATGACGACGCAATCGGATTTCGCCATTTCGCGCGGATCCACGCCGCCGAGCTTGCCTGTGCCTGCGAAGAAACCAGACCACGCGAGGTTCGTGCAAATGCTGTCGAACTGGTTGGAATATTTCTTGGCGTGACGCAGCCGATGAATGGAATCACGCTGCACAAGGCCCATCGTGCCCGCATAGTAATAGGGCCAAATGCTCTCGGAGCCGTACTCAGCCTCTGCTTTCAGGAACCGCTCGGCGATCAGATCAAGCGCTGCCTCCCAGCTCGCATCTTTCCAGATGCCTTCACCCTTGGCGCCGCCGCGAACCACAGGCTTCAGCAGGCGATCGGGATGGTGGATTCGCTCCGCATAGCGCGCAACCTTGGCGCAGATCACGCCTGCCGTGTAGGTGTTTTCCTTCGCGCCGCGGACGCGGCCGATATGGCCCGTGTCGAGCACTTCGACGTCGAGCGCGCAGGTCGACGGGCAATCGTGGGGACAGGCCGAGTGGCCGGTGCGTAGAAGGACAGCTTTGTTCATTCTGTATGCATAGCGCAAAAGCACGGGGCGGCAAAAGGGGACAAATGTTTCCGTGACAAGGTTTCGTTGGTCTGCGAGACGCTACTTGACGCCACGCTCGCATCTTGATAGTTAAGCAATCACTTTAGTATTGACCGGAGGAATTGTAATGTCACTCAAGTTGTATTTTCATCCGCTATCCTCGTTCTGTATGAAGGTGCTGACCGCACTCTATGAGAAAGACCTTCCCTTTGAGAAGGATGTCGTTGATTTTATGGACCCGGTGGCCAGCGCGAGTTTCAGCGAGATCTGGCCGATCCGGCAATTTCCGGTATTGCGTGATGAAGCGCGCGGCAAGACGATTCCCGAATCCAGTCTGATCATCGAATATCTGGACCAGCATTATCCCGGAAAAGTGCAGATGCTGCCGGCGGATCCCGAATTGGCGTTCAGGGCACGGCAACTCGACCGCTTCTTCGACCTGCACGTGCAGGTACCGATGCAAAAGATCGTCACCGACAATTTCCGCCCGGAAGGCCAGAATGACACGTTTGGTGTCGAAGAGTGCAAGAAGAAGCTGGCGGTTGCCTATGGTATCCTGGATAAGGAGCTTGAGAACATGACCTGGGCGACAGGCGATCATTACACGATCGCGGACTGTGCAGCCTCACCGGCGCTATTCTATGCCAATTTATCGGTGCCGCTCGGAGCCGAGTATCCCAATGTTTCGCGTTATCTGGACCGGCTGATGAACCGCCCCTCTTTCGCTCGCGCCGTCGAAGAAGCGCAGCCATATCTTCACTTGCGGCCAGAATAGATCAGGCGAGCCTCATCACGGCAGCGCCCGCTGCGATCAATCCCACGGCAGCCAGGCGCTTTGGGCCGACGCTTTCATTGAGGATGAAGGCCGAAATTGCGACAGCGAAAAGGATCGACGTTTCGCGCAAAGCCGCCACGGCTGCGACCGGCGCCATGGTCATGGCCCATAGTGCCAGACCATAGGAGCCGAGGGTTCCGACGCCGCCGATGGTTGCAAGGCGGGTGCGTTTGACGAAATGCGGCCAGAGCTCACCCCTGCGCATCACTGTTGTCCAGACAAACAGCGGCACGGCATTCAATACGAAAACCCACATTGTATAAGCTGCGGGCGCGCCTGAATGGCGTACGCCAACGCCGTCGATGAGCGTGTAGGAGGCAATCACGACAGCATTGATCAGGGCGAACATTGTAGCGGTTCGATTTGATCCCGCCCGGCGGCGCGATTCCAGCGCCAGCGCCAGCACACCGCCGCATATCAATGCAATTCCCGCCCATTTCTGCAAGGAAAGCACTTCGCCGATCAAAGGTCCGCTGGCGATGGCAACGATCAGTGGGGCGGTGCCGCGCATAATCGGATATGCCTGGCTCATGTCGCCACTGCGATAGGCAGCAGCCACGAGCACAAGATAGACGACCTGGGCGACGCCGGACGCTGCAAGGAACGGCCAGCTTTCGCGTGCCGGCGCCGGCAGGAAGGGCAGGCAAATCGCGGCGATCAGTCCGGCAGAGGTCACGACCACCACGGTGTTGAGGAATTTGTCGCCCTCAGATTTGACGACGGCATTCCAGCTCGCATGCATGAGCGCAGCAAAAAGCACAACGAGGACGACGGTTCCGGACATTGATAACCCCAGCACGCCAGCCAGTTGCGCGTGACCAGCTTTGCTCTATGACAGATTTGTGTCTGTCGGCAAATTCGTTAATTGGAAGCTTAACATCAACGATTCTAATGGGACGATGGTTCGTGCGCTTGCGACCGAGCGAACATCGTGAAACAAGCGGCCATGAACTATCGCCACGCCTATCATGCCGGCAATTTCGCCGATGTGGTCAAACACATCATACTGACGCGGATTGTCCTTTATCTGCAACGCAAGGACCAGGCCTTTCGCGTCATAGACACGCATGCCGGTATCGGCCGCTATGATCTGCACGGGGTCGAGGCGGGCAAGACCAATGAGTGGCAAAGCGGCGTCGGGCGGCTGCTCGACGCCAAGGCCGATGCAAAGGTTGCAGAGCTGATCCAACCCTATCTCGACATTGTTCGCGCTGAAAACGCCGACGGCACGATGCGTCACTATCCAGGTTCACCGCTGATCGTGCGGCATCTCCTGCGCCGCCAGGACCGGCTTTCGGCGCTTGAATTGCATCCACGAGACGCGCAATTGCTGGCCGACGTCTTCGAGGGCGACATTCAGGTCCGCGTGACCAAGCTCGATGGATGGCTGGCGCTCGGTGCCCATCTGCCGCCGAAAGAAAAGCGCGGCCTTGTGCTCGTCGATCCGCCGTTCGAGGTGGCAGGCGAATTTGAGCGGCTCGTCGACGGGCTTGTTCGGGCGCACAAGCGTTTTTCCGGCGGCACATTTGCGCTGTGGTATCCGGTGAAGGACCGGCAGGAAGTCCGGCGGTTCGTTACGGCGTTGCAGGAAACCGGAATCCCCAAGATTTTGCGCGCGGAGTTGATGATTCGCGATCCATCGCCCGAACCGAAGCTGGATGGCACCGGCATGATTATCGTCAATCCACCCTATACGCTCGATGATGAACTGCGCACGATCCTCCCTGCGTTGTCGAAAATCCTCAGTGACGGAAAGAATTCAGGTTTCACGCTCGATTGGATTCGCGGGGAGCAAGTTGGTGCTTGACCGAAAGCAACTGCTGGTCGAGATTGGCGTTACGAAGACATTTCACGGAGAGTGATCCATGGCACGCGTATCATCCCTTCTTGCTGCAAGCTTCGCCGTCGGCGTCGCATTGTCTTTGGGTGCCCCAGCGAGGGCTGCCGATTATGTCGAAAGCGGCCCGGGTTATGATGACACGTGCGGGCAAGCACACGTGCTGAACCGCATCGTCAACAAGTTCTCCTATCAGGTGACGCATGTTCCTGGTCTTCCGCAGGTCGCAATCCGGGATTTCAGCGATGTGCGCCAAAGTCGTTTTGAGCCGAGCCGAGATCCTGAACTGGCTGCAGTGGCCCGTCACTATTGCCGTGCGACAGCCCACCTTTCCGATGGCGATCAACGCCCGGTCTGGTATCTGGTCGAAGAGGGCCAGGGCTTTGTCGGCATCGGCAACAATGTCGAATTCTGCGTGGCCGGGTTTGATCGCTGGCACGTCTACAATGGCAATTGCCGTACCTTGTACTGATTTTGATAGAGCATGCCGATTGGAAAGCTGGCCCGCTACGCCCTGTTCGCGGCCCTGATTGGCATAACGATACTTACCTATCTGCGAGAACAGAATCAGCCACAGGGCAGAATTCCCGAGCCAATCGCGACATCGGGACGGCAAACTGATCGTTCCCCGCCTTCAGTTGTTCCGGTAGGGTCAGGCTTCGATTACTATGTCCTCGCCCTTTCCTGGTCACCGAGCTATTGCGCGGCGGAAGGTCCCCGTGCCAACCGCCAACAATGCGCGCCCGACCGGCGCTATGGGTTTGTGGTGCACGGGCTCTGGCCACAATACGAGCGCGGCTATCCGCAAGATTGCGATACGTCGCAGCCGCGCGACGTTCCGTTCGCTCAGGCCAAGCAGCTATCCGACATTATGCCATCGACCGGACTTGTCATTCACGAATGGCGCAAGCATGGTTCCTGCACAGGTTTGAGCCAGAAGGACTATTTTTCGGTAATTCGCAGGGCGGTCGAGCGTGTTTCAGTACCCCCGCCCTATCGCCAGCCAACGTCGCGGGGGCCGGTCAATCCACTTGTACTCGAACAGGCATTCATTGCCGCCAATCCAGGCCTTGGAACAGATGGAGTAGCCGTGACTTGTGACAGCGAATATCTGCGCGAGGTGCGCGTGTGCCTGACAAAGGAGCTGAATTTCCGTTCTTGCCCCGAGGTCGAGCGTTCAACATGCAGGCGGCGATCCGTGGAAATGCCCGCAACACCATAGAACGCGGCGCTTTGCGAAACGCGGACTCGGGTTTACGGTTCGACACCGAATCGCCAATTACTGGAGCGTCGTCGTGACGAAAGTCTTTTATTCTCCCGCCTCACCCTACAGCACGAAGGTCCGCATGGCCGCACTTTATGCGGGTGTCCCCGTCGAATCCGTGCTGGTCGACAGCAACGCCGAACCGGCCGAACTGATCAACGCCAACCCGCTGGGCAAGATCCCGACCCTCATTCTCGATGATGGCAAGGCGATCTTCGACAGCCGGGTGATAACGCAATATCTGAACCGTTTGTCCGGCAACAAGATTTTCCCGCGCAACGCAGAAAAGCGCCTCGAAGCCGAACAGCTGGAATCGATCGCCGATGGGCTCTGCGATGTCCTGCTGGCGCATGTCTATGAACGCCGTTTTCATCCGGAGGAAAAGATCCATCAGCCATGGCTCGATCGCCAATGGGGCAAGGCAATCCGCGTGCTTGACCAACTGAACGCTGCGCCGCCACGCCTCAGCAAGAAGATCCATGGCGGCCATATCGCGCTGGCTGCCGCCCTCGCCTATGCGAGCCTGCGGTTTGAAGGCAAATGGGAAAAGGGCCGCTCCAAGTTGAAGCGCTGGCAGAAACGCTTCGATGAATTGCATCCAGAGCTGGCCGCGCTGCTGCCAAAATAACTTCCGGCAATAAAAAAGCCGGGCAGTTTCCCGCCCGGCTTTTTTCCGAAGTACGCTCGATTTAGAACTTGTAGCCAACACCAACACGAACTTCGTTCGTGGTCAGCTTGCTCGAAACGTCGTCCAAACCTCCCAGATCGTAGTCCTTGCGGCCGTAATCGCTGTAGCGATATTCAACGCGTCCAACGATGTTCTGGGTGATCTTGGCTTCCGCACCGGCACCGGCCGTCCAGCCGATATGGGTGTTGGAATCACTGCCAGTCGCTGACTCGAGCTTGCTGTTCGTCACAGCGAGACCGCCGGTGCCGTAAAGCAGAACCGGGTTGAGATCGATACCGGCGCGAGCACGAACCGAACCTTCTACACCCTGCTTGGCCTTGATGCCATTGCTGGTATCGTCGCCACCGGAGTAGCCGAGATCCGCTTCACCACCATAGACGAACTGACCGTTCTGGAAGTTGTAACCACCGTAGGCGCCGCCTTTGAGACCGTCTGCATTGATGTTGCCTTCATCGGTCTTGTGCTTGTTCCAGCCGTAGCCACCATAGGCACCAAGGTAAGCGCCGGACCAATCAGAGACGGGTGCTTCAACGACTGCTTCCGGAGCCGGAGCCTGTTCGACAACGGCGTCAGCAGCAAGAACCGGGGCGGAGAGCGTCAGGATAGCCACTGAGGCCAGGATAGTTGTTTTAAGAGTGCGCATGGGCAATCTCCTTTTTTAGAACTCTTTTACACGGAGCGGGCACTGGTCGGGGGGAAAACCATTGATCTGCGTCCGCTTAACGAGACGGACATTCGCCCCGCATTGTGGCGGCACTTGCTCCGGAGTGTGAAAAGAAGCCGACGAGAAGATGGCGGAAATGCGATGTGTTTTTTATGCAACAATCAGAATTCATCAATGATTTCAATACTATATAAATACTCCAATAAAATAAAATTTTATCGATATTTGAGTAGGATCTGTTCGACAGTCACTCGATATTGCAACGCAATATAGCATACTTAATGGATACTTAATTTCGACACTCGTCTTGAGGCGCGCTTTGAAATTCTCATGCTATACGGCGTCAGCTGACCGAAAAGGCAATCGGCATGGACGATCCACTGCAGCTGTTCATTGCTGACCTTTCACCCTCGCGCTTTCAATCCGCCATCCTTATATTCGTGGCTGAATCGCAGCATAAGGAAGAACCAACTTGAAGTCTGACCAAACCGTTGTCCTAGTAACCGGCGGTGCGAAGCGGATCGGCAAGGCAATTGTCGAAGATCTCGTTGCGCATGGGTTCGCCGTTGCGATTCATTGCAACCATTCGCGCGATGAGGGCGAAGAACTCTTGACAGATATTTACGCGGCGGGGGGCACAGCGTGTGTCGTCCAGGCCGATCTTGCCGACAGCGATGCCGTGCGCCGGCTTGTCGGTGACGCGAAAGACCAGCTTGGGCCGGTCCAATTGCTGGTCAACAACGCCTCCGCCTTTCGGGAAGATGGAATCGGCAATCTGGCCGACGACGCGGTCTGGGACAGGCATTTTGCCGTGCACGTCAAGGCGCCGGTGCTCCTCGCCGATGCGATGGCCTCCGCCCTGCCCGCCGGCAAGGATGGTCTGGTTGTCAATATCATCGATTACCGCGTATGGAAGCTTACGCCCAAATTCATGTCATACACGTTGTCGAAATCGGCTCTCTGGACAGCAACACAGACGCTTGCACAGGCACTTGCGCCGCGCATCCGCGTGAATGCTATTGGCCCAGGGCCAACCCTGCCGAGCTCCAGGCAGAGTCCAACGGATTTCAACCGCCAAGTGAGTGGGCTTTTGTTGAAACACGGGCCAGATCTGTCAGAATTCGGCCGTACAATCCGCTATCTCTGGGAGACGCGCTCGATAACCGGGCAAATGATTGCGCTCGATGGCGGACAACATCTCGCGTGGGAAACGCCGGATGTATCAGGAATTCCAGAATGAGTGAACCGGCAAATCAATCCCCAAATCCAACGCAGCTTCTTTCCGATGGTGTGAAAGAGGACGATATCGATATCGCGGTCGAGGATGACGAAGATGAGCCAGTCGAGGAAAGCAGCGAACCTGTGCGGGACGTTGCGGCGCTGATCAGCGCCATCGAGTGGGATTCTACCGTCGTAAGCGACGGCACCAGCGGCGCGGACGTCATTGCCGCCCTGGTGAAGCGGTTGCCGAACAAGCCGGGCGTCTACCGGATGTTCAATGAAGCCGGGGACGTGCTCTATGTCGGCAAGGCACATAGCCTGAAGAAGCGTGTGTCCAACTATGCGCGTGGCCAGGGTCACAACAACCGTATCGCCCGGATGATCCGCGAAACCATGAAAATGGAGTTCGTTGTCACGCGTACGGAAACGGAAGCGCTGCTCCTGGAAGCGAATCTGATCAAGCGTTTACGGCCACGTTTTAATGTGTTGATGCGGGATGACAAATCCTTCCCCTACATTCTGCTGACCGCTCCGAAACAGACTGACAGGAGGCTGGCGCCCGGAATTTTCAAGCATCGAGGCGCGCGCTCGAGCAAGGGTGATTATTTCGGTCCCTTCGCCTCAGCCGGCGCCGTGGGCCGTACGATCAATGCGCTGCAACGGGCGTTCCTGCTGCGCACCTGCACGGATTCATTCTATGAAAACCGGACGCGCCCTTGCCTGCTCTACCAGATCAAGCGCTGCTCCGGACCGTGCACCGGCGAGATCAGCGATGCGGATTATGACGAACTGGTCAGCGAGACCAAGGCGTTTCTCTCCGGCAAGAGCCAAGCGGTAAAGACGCATCTTTCCGATGCGATGCGCGACGCTTCGGCGGAGCTGGACTTCGAGCGCGCCGCCGTATACCGCGACCGGCTCTCGGCGCTCTCGCATGTGCAAGCCCACTCCGGCATCAATCCGCAATCAGTGGAGGAAGCCGATGTCTTCGCCATCTATCAGGACGGCGGCGTTACCTGCATTCAGGTGTTTTTCTTCCGCACCGGCCAGAACTGGGGCAACCGCGCCTATTATCCGAAGGCGGATTCATCGCTTTCCGGTGCGGAGGTTCTCGGCGCGTTCCTGTCGCAGTTCTATGACGACAAGCCCTGCCCGGCCCTGATCCTGCTTTCCGAGACAGTTGACGACCAGGAACTGCTTGGCGTCGCGCTGACAGCCAAATCCGACCGCAAGGTCACAATCAGCGTTCCGCAGCGTGGCGAGAAAAAGGATCTGGTCGAGCATGCGCTGAGCAATGCGCGCGAGGCCCTGGGACGCCAGCTCGCGGAAACCTCATCGCAATCCCGGCTGCTCAAGGGCGTCGCGGAGACCTTCGGGCTCGAAAAGACGCCGCGGCGCATCGAGGTATACGACAATTCCCACATCATGGGTACGAACGCCATTGGCGCGATGATTGTGGCAGGACCAGAGGGCTTCGTTAAAAACCAGTATCGCAAGTTCAATATCCGCTCGACCGAAATCACACCGGGCGACGATTTCGGGATGATGCGCGAGGTTATCGAGCGGCGCTTCAGCCGGCTGGTCAAAGAGCATGGCACGCCGGAGACGAAGGACGCACCGGCGGAGGATATTGAAATCGATGAATTCGACGACGATTCAGACGCTTTTCCAGCCTGGCCAGACATTATCCTGATCGACGGCGGCCAGGGACAGATGAGTGCCGTACGCGGGATCTTGCAGGAGATGGGCATTGCCGACAAGGTAACGGCCATCGGCGTCGCCAAAGGCGTGGACCGCGATGCGGGGCGCGAGCGCTTCTTCATGGAGGGCAAGCCGTCATTCACCCTGCCGCCGCGTGATCCGGTTCTGTATTTCCTGCAGCGACTGCGCGATGAAGCGCATCGCTTTGCCATTGGCACGCACCGGGCGAAGCGCAAGAAGGAAATGGTCAAGAATCCGCTTGATGAAATCGCTGGAATCGGCCCTTCGCGCAAGCGGGCCTTGCTGCATCAATTCGGCACGGCCAAGGCGGTTTCACGGGCTGCTGTCGAAGATTTGATGAAGGTGGACGGTATATCTGAAGCGATGGCGATTACAATTCGCGACCATTTCCGGACATAGCGTCTCATCCCGACATAATTGCGCCGGACTCCCCATTGATGAGCTTGACGTATCGCGGTCGAACCCCTTTGATCGGCACTGATTTGAATGGTTGGAAACATGTCCAGAAACAACGCCTACTCGCTGCCGAATCTCCTGACGTATGCACGTATTATTGCTGTACCGCTGGTGGTCCTCTGCTTCTTCCTGGAGGGTCGCCTGCAATCGAGCGATGCGGCGCGCTGGGGCGCGCTTGTGATATTCCTCATTGCCAGCATCACTGATTTCTTTGACGGCTATCTCGCGCGCATCTGGCAGCAGACATCCACGATCGGCCGCATGCTGGATCCTATAGCCGACAAACTGCTGGTATCGGCCTGTCTGTTGCTTCTGGCAGCCGACGGAACAATCGCCGGCTGGACGCTCTGGGCCGCGATCATCATCCTTTGCCGTGAAATTCTGGTTTCGGGTCTGCGTGAATATCTTGCGGAGCTCAAGGTCAGCGTGCCGGTGAGCAGACTTGCCAAGTGGAAAACCACCATCCAGATGGTAGCCATCGCCTTTCTGCTGGCAGGACCTGCCGGCGACAAGATCGTGCCGATCATTACAATCTTCGGCATCATTCTGTTGTGGATTGCCGCCTTGATTACGCTGTACACTGGCTGGGACTATTTCCGGGCCGGACTGAAACATGTGGTGGACTGAAAACAACTGGTGGATTGGCCAATGACCAAACTCGTCTATTTCGCATGGGTGCGCGAACGGATCGGCAAGGGTGAGGAATATCTCGACCTCGAACCCTCGATCGTGACAGTCGGTGATCTCCTCGCGCATCTGAAGTCGCGCGGCGAAGAATATGAAGCTGCTTTCGAGTATCAGGATGTCATCCGGGTGGCGATCAATCAGGAACATGTCGATCACGATGCGCCGATCAAAGGCGCAACCGAGATCGCTCTCTTCCCGCCCATGACAGGGGGATGAAGCATGGGTGGGGTCAAACCGCTCATTCTCATCCAGAGCGGCGATTTTGATACCGCCGTCGAGATAGCCCGCATGACCAAGGACCGCCGCGGTATTGGCGCGGTGGTGACATTCAGCGGTCTATGCCGCGATGAGGCCGGCACGCTGGCGGCGCTGGAAATCGAACACTACCCCGGTATGGCCGAGGCAGAAATCGGCCGCATTGCCGATGAGGTCCTGAGCCGCTGGTCCCTGACGGGTCTTACGGTCGTGCATCGTTACGGCTTTATCAAACCTGGCGAGAATATCGTCCTCGTCGTGGCCGCATCCGCGCATCGCCACGCCGCCTTTGAGGCGGCATCATTCCTGATGGATTACCTGAAAAACGCCGCACCATTCTGGAAGAAGCAGCATCTCGTCAGCGGCGACCAAAGCGGCTGGGTCGAGGCAAAGGCGAAAGACGAGGAAGCGCTCAAGCGCTGGCAGAAGGTCAAATGAATCGTATCGCCATTGGATCACTCGTCATCGGCTTCGTTGCCGTGCTGGTGCTGCTGGTATTGTCGTTTTCCGCGCGGGGCGACGAACTCAGGGACGTGAATTGGCTCGTGGAGGATATCAATGGCGGTGGGGCGATCGACTATGCGCAGACGACGCTGCTCATCAAAGCCGATGGATCGGCAAGCGGCTCTGGCGGATGCAACCGTTTCACGACCCGCGTGACGATTGCCGGATCGAAGCTTGCTTTCAAGCCTGCGGCAGGAACACGTATGATGTGTGCACCGGCAGTAATGGACCAGGAACAGAAGTTCTTCTCGGCACTGGAACAGACGCGTTCCTACATCATAGAGGCTGACACCGGAAAACTGTTCCTGCGCGATGAAGCCGGTAAAATCATCGCCCGCCTGGCTCGCGAGAAGTAGGAAAATATCCTCAAGCAATAAAAAAGCCGGGCATTTGCCCGGCTTTTTTTCATTCGATAGGTGTCGGATTATCCAACAATCTCGGTGCCCGAGAACCAGTAGGCGATTTCTTCGGCAGCGGTCTCGGGAGCATCGGAACCGTGAACCGAGTTTTCGCCGATCGAAAGAGCAAAAGTCTTGCGGATCGTGCCTTCGTCAGCATTGGCCGGGTTGGTCGCGCCCATGATTTCGCGGTTGCGGGCAATGGCGTTTTCGCCTTCGAGAACCTGAACGATCGTTGGACCCGAGGACATGGAATCAACCAGTTCGCCGAAGAACGGACGCTCCTTGTGCACGGCGTAGAAGCCTTCGGCCTCGCGGCGGCTCATCCAGACGCGCTTGGAAGCAATGACGCGCAGACCAGCCTCTTCGAACTTCTGCGTGATGGCGCCGGTGAGGTTGCGACGGGTAGCGTCGGGCTTGATCATCGAAAAAGTGCGTTCAATTGCCATGAAATGAAACCTTGTCTTTAGGGGGAATGGTGGCGGCTCTATAGCGGCAGGCAGCCCATTTGCCAAGAGACCTTTTGCCAATCCACCCCGGCAGTGCCACAACGGCGGCTTTATGAACGCAAGTTATTGCGCCGCAGCGCCGATCCGGCGCGCAATGCCATCATGCAGATCGAGACAGCGCTCGAACCAGCCATGCACCGGATCGCTTTCGTCCAGCAATTTATAGGGCGTCAGGACCCGGGCCCATTGAAAGGCGCCAAAAACGATGTAGTCGCTGAACAGCGGCCCTTCCCCGCCGATAAACGGCTGCGACAGGAACATCTTGCGCATGGGCTCGAGGCTTCTGGTAAAGGCTTCGCGCTTCGCATCGCGCTCGCCAGCGACATCCTCGAGTTTGCGGCCGAAGATCTTCTCGCGGCTCTCGCGGAAATAGGCCCGGTTGGGCGCATCGAGCAGGTCGTGCACCGGCATGAGGATCACCACGTTCATGTAGGGGTGGATGGTCATCTGCGACCAGCCCTCGACAAAGCGGGCCATGGCGCGGCCGCCCTCGCCCTTGAACAGCGATGGCCGGTCGGGATAGTGGTCCTCCAGGTAGAGCGCGATTTCAAAGGAATCCGCAACGACCTTTTCTCCATCACGTATGATAGGGACCTTGGCGGAATAGCCATTCTCGAGTCGAGGAATATCCTTGAAGGAAATCGGATTTCGGCCAAAAGGGAGCCCCTTGTGGGCCAACGACATTACCGTTTTCCAGCAATGCGGACTAAAGGGACGGTTTTTGTCAGCACCGACGAGTTCGTGAAGAATGATTCCCATGGAAAGCCGCCTCTCTTTGGATAATATGGCAGCAAGACTGACTCTTTTCGGCAGAAAGTCAATTTGATGGAACAGCATTTTCGTATGTTCGCCGCCTATAATCGCTGGGCGAATGAGCGGCTATACACCGCCGCCGCAGACCTGAACGATGAAGAATACCGGCGCGACATGCATGCATTCTTTTCATCCCTGCACGGAACACTGAACCATCTGCTCGTCACCGACCGTATCTGGCTCCACCGCTTCACTGGTGAAGGCGATGCTCCGAAGGCGCTCGATGCAATCCTTTTTCACAAGCTGGAAGAGTTGAAGATTGCGCGGGAAAAAGAGGACGCAAGGATTGTCGGCTGGATCAACGGGCTGGACAGCGCGGCAATTGCCGGGCGTTTCAACTATACGACGATCAGCGATATGCGGACAATCAGCCAGAGGCTGGCACCAGCACTGGCGCATCTATTCAACCACCAAACCCACCATCGCGGCCAAGCTCACGCCATTTTAACTGCGCTCGGAAGGGCGGCGCCATCCTTGGATCTCATCCAGTTTCAACGCACCGAAGAGGGCCGACCTTATTCATAACCCTTGCATCGCCACCGTGCGCCATTCGACAAGCTCAGATTGGGGAACAGGTTGGTTGCAGGGAGATTTAGGATGCGAAATTGGTGATTGCCTTTTGCAGTCGAACAATTTCCCTCGTGGTGAGCCTCGTCGAACCATGCACATCAGATATGCAACACGAATACCTTGCGGAAAAGGCAATTCCCGTGCAAAAGCGCGGCCATGCTTATTCTTGACGACATATCCGTGCGTATGGCCGGCCGCCTGCTGATCGATCACGCCAGCTTGAACCTGCCATCCGGCACCAAGGCGGGCCTCGTTGGGCGCAACGGCGCGGGCAAATCCACGCTTTTCAAGGTGATAACCGGCGAGCTTCACGCGGAAACCGGCGATTTCTTCCTGCCGAAAAATATCCGTATCGGCCAAGTCGCGCAGGAAGCGCCAGGCACCGAAGATTCGCTGATCGAAATCGTACTTGCCGCCGACGCTGAACGCACCACCCTGCTTGCCGAAGCCGAAACGGCAACGGATCCCCATCGCATCGCCGATATTCATATCCGGCTGGCCGATATTGATGCCCATTCGGCAGAAGCACGCGCTGGCGCCATCCTTTCCGGTTTGGGTTTCGACGCCGAAGCACAAAAGCGCCCCGCCTCGTCCTTCTCAGGCGGCTGGCGCATGCGCGTCGCTTTGGCCGCGGTTCTTTTCGCCGAACCCGACCTTCTGCTCCTCGACGAGCCGACGAACTATCTCGATCTCGAAGGCACGCTATGGCTCGAGGATTATGTGCGGCGTTATCCGCACACGGTTATTCTCATCAGCCATGACCGCGATCTCCTGAACTCAGCAGTCAATTCGATCATTCATCTGGACCAGACAAAACTGACGCTATGGCAGGGCAATTACGACCAGTTCGAGCGACTGCGCAGCGAAGCGCTCGAGCTGCAGCAAAAGCAGCGCACCAAGCAGGAAGCGCATCGCAAGCACATGGAAGCGTTCGTGGAACGCTTTCGGGCGAAGGCTTCCAAGGCCAAGCAGGCGCAGTCCCGTTTGAAAGCACTGCAGAAGCTGAAGCCGATCTCCGCTGTCATCGAAGATCACGTGCAGCCATTTCATTTTCCGGAACCGGAAAAGGTGGTGGCATCGCCAATCATCGCGATTGAAAGCGGCGAAGTCGGTTACGCACCCGGCAAGCCTATCCTTCGGCACCTCAATCTACGCATCGATGCGGACGATCGCATCGCGCTGCTCGGCTCGAACGGCAATGGTAAATCGACGCTGGCCAAGCTGATCAGTGGACGTCTGCCTTTGCAAGGCGGCAAGATGACCGTGGCGCCGAACCTGAAGATTTCGTTCTTTGCCCAGCATCAGCTCGACGATCTCATTCCCGAAGACAATGCGATCGAGCATGTGCGCAAATTGATGCCCGACGCCCCGGAAGCCAAGGTGCGTGCCCGCGTTGCACGGATGGGACTTGCCACCGTCAAGATGAACACGGCCGCGAAGGATCTTTCAGGCGGCGAGAAGGCGCGGCTGCTGATGGGCCTCGCAACCTTCCAAGGCCCGAACCTGCTTATCCTCGATGAGCCAACCAACCATCTCGACATCGACAGCCGTGAAGCGCTGATGCATGCGCTCAACGATTTCGACGGCGCAGTCATCCTGATCGCCCACGACAGGCATCTGATCGAGGCGACCATGGACCGGCTGTGGCTGGTGCGCGACGGCGGCGTTGCACCCTATGATGGCGATCTCGACGCCTATCGTTCGCTGGTTTTGGCCGACGCCAAAGCCGAGCGGACTGGCAATGGCAAGATTGCGACTGACGAAGGCCAGAAGCTGACAAAAGCCGAGCAGCGCAAGCTTGCCGCGCAGAAGCGCGAAGCCCTGAAGCCTCTGCAGAAGAAGATCCAGGAAGCCGAGGCGCAAGTGCACCGCTTCCAGAAAAAGATCGATACGCTGCAGACTCAGCTTGCCGATCCCATCATCTACACGCGGGAGCCCGCCAAGGCGACGCAGATCGGCAAGGAGATCGGCTATGCGAAATCGTCGCTCGCTCGCGCCGAAGAAGAGTGGCTGACACTTTCGAGCGAGTATGAAGAAGCGATGACGGAGCTGGCGCAGTAGCGCCGGTTACCCCCCGGATACTACCGCTGGAATAACGGCGGTCGTGTAAAGTGAGTGCAGCTGCCAGCCGAGCGTCTCGTACAGTGCCCGGCCATCCGGAGTTGCCACCAGCGCCGCACGACGCACGCCTTGGTCGTGCGAAAGCGTTTCAAGCTGCTTCATAAGCGCACGGCCAAGCCCCTTGCGGCGGTGGTTATCGTGCGTACGAATCCGGTCATAGACCGCAAGCTCACCCGGAAAACCGATCCGTCCCGTCGCTGCAATCTCACCGCTCCCATCGAGGACATTCACGATGGTGACGCCGGCGTGCTGCTGATGATCGAAGACATATCCATCCGGCAGGCAAGCAGGTCCACCCGGCATCGGTCCGGAGAGCAGCATCATGAATCCGGGCGATTCAAGCCGCCAAGGTTGCGGCAGATTGGTCCGGACAATTCCCGGTGGCGCACAGACTTTAAGGAAGACAAACGGTTCGGAAATTGTCTCCGCATGCTGGCGGACATGATCGGAATAGGCCGCGAACACATGCCGCCGCTTCTGGTCCGGCAGACCGACTTCAATGCGATAGCCACCGTTCGCGAAAACGGGCGCTGTCACCTGCCGTGTCAGCGCCCATCCCTCGACCCAAATCCTGACCACCGCAGGATCGGCCTTCAAATCGCGTTCATCGATTGCCATCGGCCACCTATAGCTGTTTCTGCATTTCGATCGCCAGCAGATTTTGTTTGCGAAGCGGCAAGGCATAGCCTGCAATGAGTGCACCAATGCCAATGACAGTCGATACGATGAAGATCGCGATCGTGGCCCCGCGCAAAGCATCCGGTGTCGTCGCTTCCGGATATCCCACGGCATTGGCAGTTAGTCCGGCGACGGCGGCGCCGATCGCATAACCCGCGGATTGCAGGGTCGGTAGCAGTGCCGAAGCGCGATCGCGCTCGCCGCTGCGCGCCGATTCCATGACTGCCTGGCTGAGGAAGCCCCAACTCACGCCAAAACCCGTACCGATAAAGATCTGTCCCAGCATCACCACAAGCGGCATATCGAGTGAAAAGCCGAAGACGATGACGGCAAGGCCGGTAACAAGCAATGTGGGTCCCAGGCGGATCAGCCAGGCCCGGTAGCGCGGATCCTGAATATTGGCGACGAAGATCGCACAAGTACTCCATGCGATGGCGAAGGTGGCGTTGAAAGCACCCGCCTTGGTCGGGCCGTATCCCCAGAGATCCTGCAGAGTCATGACCAGATAGACCGAGGTTGAAGCTTGCGCTACCGGCATGAGCAGGACGATCCACAGCCCAATGCCGACGGTGGAGTTCAGCGCGAAGGCATCGGATGGGAAAAGCGGCGCGCGACTGCGCCGGTCGACAGCAATGACCGCGGCCAGCATCGCGGCCGCGCCGAGCACGAACAGAACCTCCAGCATGATCGCCTGCATAATACTGGCGAGCGCAACGAGCATAATGCCACAACCGATGGCAGCCAGCCGCAGAAAGGGAACAGAAAGCCGCGCGACCTCACCGGAAAATTTGGGCACAATGCGGAAGACCAGCGCAATAAAGATCAATGCAAGCGGCACATTGACCAAAAACGCGGCGCGCCACGACAGGTGCTCGGTCAGCAGCCCGGAAACCAGCGGCCCGCCAAAGGCGGCAACGGCCCAGACAACGGCTTCCGCACCAAACACCTTGGCAACGAGACGCGAAGGAAAGAGCTCGGGAATGAGCGCATAACAGGTGGCGGCGATGATACCCTCGCCCAAGCCCTGCAGGGCGCGGCCGATCAGGACCTCTGTCATCGACGAAGCGAAGGCGGCGATGAGGGTTCCGGCAAGGAACACAAGCGCCGAGCCGACCAAAGCCGTGCGCGCACCAAGCCGCGCTTTGAGCAACGCACCGCTGGCACCGCCGACAATGGAGAGGACGAGATAAAGTGTAAAAGCCCAGGAAATGAGTTCAAGCCCGCCAATCTCCCGGACGGCTGTGGGCAGCGAGGTAGAAACGAGAAAGCCGTTGAAGGCAAACAGCGCCACACCAAGGCAAAGCGTCATTGTTGCCGCCGAATAGCGAGGGCTCAAGAGTTCCGACCAGCTGGTACTGCCGGTTTCAGGCGCGTCATGCATGGCATTTCCTCAATTTAACAAGTTTTTTGTTTTTATATTCCTCTTAATAAAACAAGCAATAGCTTTTTAAATTTTTCTTGCTATCTTACGACCATGCAGGATCGCACGACAAATCGCATGCTCTATTCGCTGAAGGTTGCCGGGCCGCTGACAGCGGCCGCGCTCGGTGAACGGCTTGGAATTACTCCGGTGGCAGTGCGGCAAATGCTGGCTCGCCTCGGTGAAGATGGTCTTGTCGGTTTTGAAGACAGCCGGGAAAGCGTTGGGCGGCCAAAGCGTTACTGGCATTTGACCGACGCAGGCAACGCCCAGTTTCCCGACAATCACGCGGCACTCACGGCGGAAATACTCGCATCCGTCTCGGCAGTGTTCGGTGACGCCGGGCTCGACAGTCTGATCTCTCATCGGGAAAAGGCCACACTGAATCAATATCGTGCAGCGCTGGAGCCACTCGATTCCATAGAAGCCAAGGTCCGGCAGTTGGCTGAAATTCGCTCCGCTGAAGGCTATATGGCCGAGGCCAAGCACGAGCTGAACGGTGATCTTGTTCTGATTGAGAATCATTGCCCGATCTGTGTTGCGGCAAAAGCCTGTCAGAAGCTGTGCCGCTCGGAGCTGGAAGTCTTTCAAGGAGCCTTAGGGCCGGATGTCGAGATCAGTCGGTTCGAACACATACTGAAAGGCGCGCGGCGTTGTGCATATCGCATCACCGAAAAGCAGCCGGATAATCCTCAACTGGCGATGAAGCTGTAGAGCATCGGGCTCATGAAACTGTTGCCGACGCGCCAATAGTCCCGCAGCGGTCCGCCTTCACATTGAAATCCGAGTCGTGTTACCAGCCTTATCGACGGCGCATTGTCCGGATGGATGATCGCCGCGATGCGCCGCGTCTTCAGGTTATCGACGCAATGCGTTATCAGGGCCTGAACGGCTTCGCTCATCAAGCCAAGGCGATGCCAGTCCGCGTTGAGAATATAGCCAATTTCCAGCCTGCGGTTGCGCGCTTCACGATGATGATAATTGACCATGCCAATGCACTCATCGGTTTTCGCGTCCGCAACCGCCCATGCGATCGATTCGTAAGGTGACGTGGTCTTGGCGAGAATCCGCACCCAGCGCCGGGTCTCCTGAATGTTTTCGCAGGCCGAAAAATCCCAATAGCGCACCAGCCTCTCATTGCCGAGACACGCATGCAGACCGGCATCGTCTTTCGGCTGGAATTGGCGCAGGCGCAACCGTTCGGTCAGGATGGTTGGAAAAGGAGTTGCCTGATCGGCCATCACCTGCCCCATTTCGGTGGTGGAATTTCATGGCTCGCAGCCTTGCGGCCACGGCGCAGACGAACAAGGCCGAAAATACTGATAGCAATCAGGGCAATGCCCGCAGGTACGGCGCGCCGGTCGAAGCCGATCACATCCCTGCGCAAGACGAGATCGACTTGCGCTACTTCCAGGCCATCATAGTCGCCCGGACCGATGGTGAAAACATGCTCGCCGTCTTCGACCGGGTCGATGTCGCCGATACTGTCGCGATAGACCTGCGGGCCTTGCGGCGAACCCTTGTTGGTTGCCTTGGAACTGACATAGGTCAACGTCTTGACGAGAACATCCTTGCCCTGACGCGTCACGACAGCAGTCAGGGCCGTACGTCCTTCTGAAGGGACGAAATTGCGCAGGGGCTGCATATCGACGAATGCGCGTACCGGCGCGTCACCCTTCTTCAGGTTAACGGTGACAGGCTTGTAGGGGCCCGGACGGTCGTAAACACGCCAGGAGCCCAATTCCTCCCCCGAAAAATTCGTCGCAACCCAAGGATACCCCACCCCGAGCACGATCCCAACAACCAAGAGGAGCAATAGAACGGGCCGCATCAATAATCTCTCAAGCTTTCTTTTCCCAACGCCCTTCGGCGTTCTGTTGCCAGTAAGTCAGCGTGTGACCCTGCTCCTTCAACAATTTCCATTGTGCCCGCGCCTGCTCCAGTTGCTGCTGATCGTGGCCATCGAACATCAGCACCAGCCGATCATAGACCCCGACATTGTGCGGTTCTGCACCATCGACGAGGAAGCGCACCGTTGCACCATTTGGATTGCTGTCACCCGTGGTCAGTATGATGGGCTGCTCTTCGGGATGCGGCTCCTGATCGGTCGCATGGGCCAGGAAGGAGGCATCGGACCAGGTCCACAGGTGGTTGTCGAGACTGTCGCGCCGCTCCTCCGAACCGGTCTGAATGACGACCTTCCACTGACGTTCGAGCGAGCGTTCAACCAGACCGGGCAGCGCATTTTCCAGCGTCGATTCAGTCAGATGATAGAAGAGGATTTCGGTCATTTGCGCTCGGGGTCAGAATTTCGTGTGTTTCGATCGGGTCTTTGCCATGACTGGTTCCATTCGAAAGCCATTCCACCATTCGCGCAAGCGAGGGCATTCGTCAATCAGGGCCGTTCCTTGCGGCACACTGTCTGCGGCTCCAAGCACGCTGGCAAGATAGAATGTCGCCAAGGTCCAGCGGTTGAAACACGCATCGGGCGAGGTGTCAAAGAAACCGTCCAGCACCCCAAGAGCTTGGCGTGATTTCTCAAGGGCCTCCTGCGCCGGTTCCAGCCCCTCACGCCACCAGACTGGAACGTATAGCCCCCAAACCAAGGGACGATAGGCATAATTATCGACTATCCGCATGATCTGGCGCATGCGTGCAGCCGTTTCAGCATCTGAGGGCGTCAGCGCCGGGCGTTCAATGACCGCGTCGATGTAGTGGACGACGGCGTCGGTTTCATAAAGACGCACGCCGTCCATTTCTATCGCCGGAATACGTTTGAAGGGATGCCGGAGATTGTAATCTTCCGGCAATCTACCTCCTTCAAACGGATCCGTCTCAATCAGCACAAACTCGACCTCCTTTGCCAAGAGGACAAGCCGCACCATGCGGGTATAGACACTTTCCTCGGTTCCGTAGAGTCTGACCTCCACCGAATTTACCCCTCGAAATGGTCTCGAACGAGCCGATCGAGAAGGCGCACGCCGAAGCCCGAGGCCCACGATTGATTATACTCCGTCGCCGGTGAGCCCATAGCCGTTCCGGCAACATCCAGATGCGCCCAAGGCGTGCCACCAACAAAGCGCTGCAGGAACTGTGCAGCGATGATGGCGCCACCATGGCGGCCACCGATATTCTTCATATCGGCGTTCTTGGTGTCGATCAGCTTGTCATATTCATCGCCGAGCGGCATGCGCCACAGCTTTTCACCAGTCGCCTGACCGGCGTCGAAGAGTTGTCCCGCGAGCACATCATCGTTGGAAAAGAGGCCTGCACGGTAGACGCCAAGCGCCACCATGATAGCACCAGTCAGCGTTGCGAGATTGATCATGAACTTTGGATTGAAGCGTTCGTTGCAATAATAGAGTGCATCGGCGAGAACAAGACGCCCTTCGGCGTCGGTATTGAGAACCTCGATGGTCTGACCGGACATGGAGGTGACAATATCGCCCGGACGCTGAGCATCGCCATTGATCATGTTTTCGACAATGCCGATGATGCCGACCACGTTGACCTTGGCCTTGCGTGAAGCGAGTGCATGAATGAGGCCCGTAACGGCCGCGGCGCCACCCATATCACCTTTCATTTCGTCCATGCCAGCGGCGGGTTTGATGGAGATACCACCCGAATCGAACGTGACGCCCTTGCCGACAAAAGCAATCGGCTTATCTTTGCCCTTGGCGCCATGCCATTCCATGACAGCCAGGCGCGCCGGACGCACAGAGCCCTGCGCGACACCCAGCAGCGAGCCCATGCCAAGCTTCTTCATGTCCTTTTCGGTGAGGATTTCGACCCTGACGTCCAGTTTTTTCAGTTCCTCAACACGTTCGGCAAACTCGACGGGACCGAGGATATTGGCGGGTTCGTTGACGAGATCGCGCGCTAGAATCACACCCTCTGCCACGGCCTCCGCGTTGGCGAAGGCTTTTTTCGCGGCTTGGGGATCGGCTACATGGATGGTGATCTTTGCAGCAAATTTCTCTTGCTTCTCGCCGTCGCCATTGTCTTTCTTCGTCTTGTATTTGTCGAAGGTGTAAGAGCGCAGCAGCATGCCAAGCGCAAATTCGGCGGCATTTTCGGCCGTGATGCCGGCGCCGGGCAAGGCGAGAACGACCGCCACGTTCTTGGCGGTGCCGATCTTTGAAAGCGCCGCGCCGCCAATTTTCAGCCAGTCATCCCCGTTCAGTTTGGCCGGATCGCCGGCGCCGGCCAATATTACCCGCTCCAGTTCCGTACCCGCGGGTGCAATCGTCGAGAGGGTCGCCGCCAGTTTTCCCTTGAATTCCGAGACATCGATGATACGCGACAGCAATGCTGGTCCGACAACAGATTCGGCTTCTGCAGCGACTTTGCCTTCAGCGGCAACCAGCAAGATTGCAGTGCCGCTTTCGACGGCTGCAAATTTGGCGAAACTGATGGATGGACGTTTGGACATGATATCTCCAGATGAACAAAAATGTGACTTTCCTATTCATCAGAACTGATGAATGGAGGGGTTAACGACGAAGGGGTTGGCTAAGGCCTTGTTAACCAGCTTTCTTCGCCTATTTTTAGCCAAGCCTGACTAGAGTGAACATATGTCGGGTTTGTTGAACATGTAACGGGTTCGTCCCATAGTGCGGCAAAATAATGCCATGGCTCCCATGGCATAGATGAACGGTCGGACACGCGCGAACGGCTGGTCGAACAAGGTGGCGGAACTCTCTTTGCGAAACATGACATGCGCCTGATTGAGATATACATCTTGCGACGGATCGTCGTCATGTTTTTTGCGGTGCTGCTTTCAGCGGTCGCAATTACATGGATCGTCCAGGTCCTTGGACGAATCAACTTCCTCACCACCAGCGGTCAGAGCTTTTTCTATATCCTTAAATTCAGTTCGAACCTGCTCCCCAATGCCTTCCCCATCGTCATGCCGTTTGCACTCGTCATTGCTGTGACGCAAACGCTTTCGACGATGAATCAGGATTCGGAACTGGTGGTGATCAATGCTGCCGGCGCGCCGCGTTCTGCCGTGATCCGGCCCGTCATGCTTTTTGCAATCGTTATCGCGATCGCGTCGTTCCTGATCGCCAACTTCGTTGTGCCCTACTCCCAGATGAACATGCGCCAGATGGTGGCGGATGCGCGCGCTGACGTCATCAATCTCGTCGTTCAACAGGGCACGTTCAAGGAACTCGACAAAGACCTCTATCTCCAGATCGAGAACCGCGATTCCAATGGAGCGATCAAAGGCCTTTTCGTTTCAGATTCGCGAGATAAAACCACCGACCTGATTTACTACGCCAAGGACGGCCTGGTTGTTGAAACCGGCGCTCAAAGCTTGTTGATTATGAAGGACGGCGAAATCGATCGCCGCGATGTCCAGACGGGCAATGTTTCGATCATCAAATTCAATACCTATGCGCTTGATCTTGCGGCTTTCCTCTCGTCGGACGACAAGGAAGTCAGTATTTTCCCGAAGGATCGTCCTCTTGATTATCTGTGGAATCCGGATCCCAATGACAAGCAGTATCAGCAGAGGCCGCTCCGCTATACGTCGGAGCTCTACAAACGTTTGTCGGATTGGATGTATCCCATTGTCTTTGCTCTAATTTCCCTGGCCGCAGCAGCAGATTCCCGGTCGCATCGCGAAGCACGCATATCTGCCTCTTTCACCGCGATCACCTTGAGCCTCATTGTATTCTGGCTGGGATATTCGACAGGTCAGAGCACGGATAAGAATGCTTCATTGCTACCCTTGCTCTTTGCTTTTCCGATTCTTGCCGCTCTCTCAGCGACATACGCGCTCGCCACCAATCGCCAGATTGGCGTACCGGTGACATGGACCAATTGGGCCAGGAATACTGTCGCGTCACAACAGACGGCATTCGCCGGTGCAGTAGCAAAATTATTCGGGCGCAAGCGCGGAGGATTCAGGAAATGATCGGCTGGACCCTCGGGCGTTATTTCTTTCTCCGCTACGTGGTAATCACCACCTATTTCCTGCTTGGAAGCTTCGCACTCGCTCTTATCCTCGATTTTACGGAACTGTCCGGCAAATTGTCGTCTCTGCCGGATTATTCCGCGATCCAGGCATTCGGCCTGTCGGCAATGCGCATACCCTATATCATGCAGCAGGTGTTTCCATTCATTGCGCTGTTTGCCGCGATGGCGACACTCATATCCCTCAACAGGAAATATGAGCTGGTCGTCGCCCGCTCCGTCGGCGTCTCGGCATGGCAGTTTCTCTTGCCCGCGTGCACCGGCGCATTTCTGTTCGGACTGGCCGCTGTTCTGGTCGTCAATCCGCTGGCCGCTTGGGGCTTTGAGAGAAGCGAACAGATTACGGCTAACTGGCGCGCCGGAAAAGCCAATGATGTCTCGGCCGATCGCGTGCCCTGGTTGAGACAGAAGACCGAGGACGGAGAGACGATTATCGGCGCTAAATCGATCGTCAACCGGGGGTTGCGACTCATCGATGCCACGTTCATTCGCCTCGACAAGAATCAGGACATTCTCGAAAGGCTCGACGCTAAAACCGCTGACCTCGAAGACGGTTTCTGGCGGCTGAACGATGTGACGAAATTCGTGTTGGGCGAGACCCCGGTTTCTCAAGCAACGGCGCAAATTCCAACGCATCTTCGCCCTGAATTCGTTGAAGAAAGCCTCGCCCGCCCCGAGACGATACCTTTTTTTGAGCTGCGTAACAAAATTGCCGCAGCTCGCTCTTTTGGCTATCCAGCCAACGCTTTTGACATGCATTTCCAGTCTTTATTGGCTTTGCCCGCACTCCTGATGGCGATGACTTTAATCGCTGCAACCGTTTCGTTGAAATTTGTACGTTTTGGACAATCGGGAACGATGATTCTGGGTGGCGTCCTCGCAGGCTTCGTGCTTTATGTCGTCACTGTTGTGGTCAAGGCATTTGGTAATGCGGGATTCGTCCCGCCTTTCATTGCAGCATGGACACCCGTGTTGATTGCGACGTTCTTTGGGGTCTCCTTTCTACTGCACAAGGAGGATGGTTAGAGTGGGATTGAATGTAACGCGCTCGGTGTTGCCGACGTGGTTTGCACGCCTTGCGTGTGGAACGGCGGTGCTATGCCTTGCGGGCGGGATTTCGCTCCCAGCCTATTCTCAGACGAGTGATGCGCTCGTCGGTAATATTCAGACGGATCCAAATGCTCAATTGCTGCTGGAGTCGGATGAACTCATCTATGACATCAACGCCAAAACCATCTCAGCGGTTGGCGGTGTGCAGATCGATTATGATGGCAACAGGCTCGTTGCGCGTCAGGTCACCTATGACCAGAATACCGGCCGCCTGAAAGCGATGGGCAAAGTTGAGATCGTCGAAAAAGACGGCAACAGGATTTATGCGGACAATCTTGATATTACCGACGATTTCCGCGAAGGTTTCGTCAATGCATTGCGCGTCGAAGCGGCCGACAATACACGTTTTGCCGCCGAGAGTGCCGAGCGTATCGGCGGCGAACTGACAACGTTCAATAACGGTGTCTATACCGCTTGCGAGCCCTGCCGCGCGAAGCCGGACAAAGCGCCCCTGTGGCAGGTTCGTGCGCAGAAGATCGTCTGGAACGGCAAGAAAAAAACCATTCGCTTCGAGCGTGGCCGCTTCGAGATGTTCGGTATGCCGCTGGCATTCCTGCCGGCTTTTGAAATTGCCGACCCGACAGTGAAGCGCAAGAGCGGCTTTCTGATGCCGAGCTACACCCACGAAACCGAACTTGGTTCTGGCATCAGCGTGCCCTACTTCTGGGCCCTGGCTCCAAACTATGATTTGACCACGACCGGCACATATTACACGAAGCAAGGATTCCTTGGTGAAGCAGAATGGCGTCACCGGCTTGCTAACGGCGCCTATAGCATCAGGCTTGCAGGCATCAGCCAGCAAGATCCGAACGAGTTTAGCGATAGCGAGCCGGAGGACCAATCCAAAAACCGCGCGATGATCGGCACGAGTGGGGCATTCCGGATCAATCCACGCTGGTCATACGGCTGGAATATCATGGCCCAAACGGACAAGGCATTTGCCTATCGTTACGGGATTGAGAACTACGACGGCTATAACATCACCAACCAGGTCTATTTGACCGGCCTGCACGATCGTAATTACTTCGACCTGCGCTTCTATCAGTTCCTTGTGCAGGAAAGTATTCCGGATTCCAATCCTAGCGCGTCGGAACCCAAGCAGCCATGGGTTCTGCCAAGCCTTGACTACGCCTATACGCCGACGCAATCCGTCGCCGGGGGCGAGCTGAATGTCGATGTCAATCTGCAGAATTTGTATCGTGACAGAGAGGACGGCACTGCTCCAACGGGTCTGACACGCAGTGGATATTTGTCCGGCGTTGAGGGCAATGACGGCCGGATTACCGCCGAAGCGGAGTGGAAACGCACGTTCATTTCTGACTACGGTCTCGTTATCACCCCCCTTCTCGCGCTCCGCGGTGACGGGATGTATGTCAATTCTGACTCGATCGGCGTTACGCGTTCAGAGGCTTTCCGTGCGATGGCAACCGCCGGACTCGAAACACGATGGCCAATCCTGTTCTCGACCACCAGTTCGACCCACGTGCTTGAGCCGACGGCGCAACTCTTCGTTCGCAACAATGAACCCTACGCGGGCAAAATGCCGAACGAAGATGCACAAAGCTTCGTGTTCGATGCGTCAAGTCTCTTCGATCGAGACAAGTACTCCGGATATGATCGCGTGGAAGGCGGCACCCGCGCCAACCTCGGCCTCCGCTATTCCGGAACATTCAACAATGGCTGGTCGCTCAATGGTATTGCCGGCCAATCGTTCCAACTGGGCGGCCTTAACTCCTTTGCAACGAGCGACTTCGTCAACGCCGGTGCGGAATCGGGGCTCGAATCAGCACGTTCCGATTATGTTGCAATGATTGGTGCCACGCATGGTGCTTTCACCCTGACAACAGGCGGCCGCTTCGACAAGGACACGTTTGACGTCAGACGCGCGGAAGTTGCGAGCACTACTTCCGGCAAGTATGGAACGCTTTTCGTCAAGTATGCCTTCATCGATTCGCAGCCCACATACGGTTTCGCCAATGACAGGCAGGAAATAACTGTTGGTGGATCGGCAAAAATTACACCGAATTGGCGTGTCCTCGGCTCCGGAACCTATGACATGGTTTCCGATACACTTGTAAAGCGGACAGCGGCATTGGCGTATGACGATGAGTGCTTCACATACATGATGTATTATCAACAGGAGCAGCCTGTCACCGCCAGCGGCGGAGAAGGCGATAAAACCACCAAGTTCGGCTTCAACATTTCGTTCCGGACCCTGTGGGAATTTGGCAAGCCGGTCGATATCGGGGGTATCTAACCACTTGCGAGAACTGGCCGCACTTGCGGCCAGTCATGCTTTTGCCTTAGTAAAGCGACAATAAGTGGGTCAAGCACCCCAACAACGAAGCTGAAATCCATTCGGCACGAATACTATACGATCGGAAATAGTGAGAAATGATGGTGAGGAAGCATATTCTTGCAGCAGCTGTTGCCACCGCATTGAGTTCTGCCATGACAGTTGGCCTAACTTTGCCGACTGCCGCGAGCGAAATCAAGATTGTCGTCAATGGAGCTCCAATCACCGATTACGACATTGCGCGGCGCGCGGCATTTCTGAAACTCCAGCGCAAGAAGGGCAATCTTACGCAGCAGGCGCGCGACGAGCTGACCGACGAGGCATTGAAGCGTCAGGAACTGAAACGTCTCAATATGCTCGTTTCGGACACCGAAGTGACTGACGCCTTTGCACGGTTCGCCACCAACAACAAAATGACGATTGCCCAGCTTACTGGTGTACTCGACAAGTCCGGCGTCACACCGGGACACTTCAAGGAATATATCCGTCTTCAGATGAGTTGGGGACGTGCGCTCTCCGCGCGTAACCGCACACCGGGTGGTGGCGCCAAGGTGAGTGAGCAGGAAGCGGTGCAGCGCATGCTTAAAGACGGCGGCAAGAAGCCAGTGTCGACCGAGTATCAATTGCAACAGGTCATATTCGTCGTGCCTGCCAACAACAAAGGCATTCTGCCCAAGCGCCGCAGTGAAGCCAGTGCCCTGCGCGCACGCTTCAGTGGCTGCAACACAACACGTGATATAGCCAAGGGGACTCTCGACGTCACCGTGCGCGATCTTGGTAAATTCATTGAACAGGAGTTGCCGCCAGAGTGGTCGAAGCAGGTCACCTCTACGCCGGTTGGCCAGGCCACCGCGATCCAGGACACGGACAAGGGCGTCGAATTTCTTGGAATTTGCTCAACCCGCCAGGTTTCCGATGATCGCGTTGCACGTATGGTCTTTACCCAGGAGGATGCGGCTGCGGCAGGCGCTGGCAAGCAGGACCCAACAGCAGCAGCAGTCGACAAGAAATATCTCGATGAATTGCGCAGCAAGGCGAAAATCGTCAACGAATGATCACCGCCGCACTCGCCGTCAGTTCCGGTGATCCGTCGGGCGTAGGCCCGGATATTGCCATCGCTGCGTGGCTATTGCGTGAGAAAATGCGGCTTCCAGCATTTTTTCTTCTTGCTGATCCGGAATTGATCGCCGCGCGCGCCGCCCTCCTCGGCTTGAAAATTCCGTTGGAAATCACGGCACCTGAGGCGGCGGCCGATGCATTTGCACACGCCTTGCCGATTGTCGCGCTGAAAAATCGTCAATCAAATCAGCCGGGTGTACCGCTCAAGCGGAATGCAGCCGGAACGATTGAGGCTATCGAAGAGGCCGTAGCTCTTACCCTTTGTGCGAGAGCCCGTGCGGTTGTGACCTGTCCAATCGCCAAAAAGCCGCTCTATGAGGCTGGATTCCAGTATCCCGGGCATACAGAGTTTCTCGCGCATCTCGCGGGCCAACACCTGGGGCGTGAAGTGACGCCGGTAATGATGCTAGCGGGCCCGTTGCTTCGGGCAGTTCCCGTAACCATCCATATTGCTTTGAGCAATGTCCCCGCTGTTCTTGATACGGCGACCATTCTGACCGTCTCCCGGATTACCGCCCTTGCCCTGAAGGATCAATTCGGCATTGCCAATCCGCGACTTGCGATTGCCGGGCTTAACCCGCATGCGGGCGAACACGGCACCATGGGCATGGAGGATGAGCTTGTCGTCCGTCCCGCAGTAGAAACACTGCGTTCAGAGGGCATCGATGTGAGGGGGCCTCTCCCGGCGGACACAATGTTCCACCCCGCGGCCCGGGCAACCTATGATGCCGCCATCTGCATGTATCATGACCAGGCGCTGATACCGGCAAAAACATTGGGCTTTGATGACAGCGTCAATGTCACGCTTGGCCTGCCTTTTGTGCGCACCTCTCCGGATCATGGCACTGCGTTCGATATCGCAGGTTCAGGCAAAGCCAAGCCGGATAGTCTGATTGCCGCCTTGCGCCTTGCCGACGAACTTGCATCGCACCATGCGCAGCAAAAGCACCCCGCTGCATGAGTATCGACACCCTTCCCCCATTGCGAGAGGTTATCGATCGCCATGAGCTCATGGCGAAGAAATCGCTTGGCCAGAATTTCCTGTTCGACCTCAACCTCACTGCCAAGATCGCTCGGCAGGCGGGCGATTTGCAGGGACAGACGGTTATCGAAGTTGGCCCTGGACCAGGCGGCCTTACGCGCGCTCTGTTGGCTCAGGGGGCCAACGTCATCGCCATCGAACGTGACGAGCGTTGTCTGGCCGCATTGCAGGAAATCTCCGACCATTATCCCGGGCGTCTTCGTGTGGTCGCCGGGGATGCACTTGAAACCGATTTCGAAGCGCTGGCGGGAGACGACAAGGTAAAGATCATTGCCAATCTTCCCTATAATGTCGGCACACAATTACTGATCGGCTGGCTGCTTGCCGAACCGTGGCCACCTTTCTACGCATCGCTGACGCTTATGTTTCAGCGCGAAGTGGCCGAGCGCATAGTCGCCCGGCCCGGCGCAGACGCCTATGGCCGTCTGGGTGTGCTGGCCGGCTGGCGAACGGAGGCGAAAATTACCTTCGATGTCCCGCCACAGGCCTTTACCCCGCCACCCAAGGTTACTTCATCCGTGGTCCACCTGGTGCCACGCGCCGAACCACTGGCCTGCGACGCCGCCACGCTTGGCCGCGTTACCCAGGCAGCCTTTGGGCAGCGACGAAAGATGCTGCGCCAGAGCATCAAGCGGCTCGGCGGTGAGACACTGCTCACGAAGGTAGGTATCGATCCGACGCGCCGGGCGGAAACGCTCTCGATTGACGAGTTCGTAGCCTTGGCTAACGCGCTCTAGAGCTTTTCGTCCAGCAGATTGCTGACAAAGTCGAACAGACCAGGACAACGGTCACGGCGCAGGCGTTCAGCTGTTACAATGGACTGGACCTGATGATAGGCCCGATTCAGATCTTCATTGACGATGACGTAGTCATAGGCACGCCAACGCTCGATCTCGTTGCGCGCATTGCGCAGGCGCATGTCGATCACTTCCTCGGTGTCTTCGGCGCGCCGATGCAGGCGCTGCTTTAGATCGGCCATGGATGGCGGCAGAATGAAGATGCTGACAACGTCGCCCTTCATCTTATCCTGCAATTGCTGGGCACCCTGCCAATCAATATCGAAAAGCATATCCTGACCATCGGCAAGGGCGTTTTCCGCTGCCTCGCGTGGTGTGCCATAGAAATTGCCATGAACTTCTGCCCATTCGATCAGTTCATCACTATCGCGCAAGCGTTCGAACTCACGTACCGAAATGAAATGATAGTGTACCCCGTCAATTTCGCTGGGCCGACGCGGACGGGTAGTCACGCTGATCGACAACGCCAGTTCGAGTTTCTCTTTATCGTTAAGCAACAGGCGGGCAATCGTCGACTTCCCTGCCCCGGAGGGAGACGACAGGACGAGCATGAGACCGCGTCTTTTGATGCTGTTCGGCATGGCTACTCCAGATTCTGTATCTGCTCGCGCAATTGATCCACAACAGCCTTCAGGTCAAGCCCGATCGTTGTAATGGAGGCTGCATTGGCCTTCGAGCACAGCGTATTTGCCTCGCGGTTAAATTCCTGCGTCAGAAAGTCGAGCTTGCGGCCTACACCGTTTCCTTCATCGAGAAGGGTTCGAGCGGATGCGACATGCATTTCGAGACGGTCGAGCTCTTCCTGGATGTCGGCCTTCGTTGCCAAGAATGCAGCTTCCATATGCAGCCGGGCCTCATCAAGGGCCGGAGAGGCATCAAGGAGGACCGCAACCTGGGAGGCCAATCGAGCGCGAATAGCATCAAGCGAGCGGCTGGGGTCGAGCCTTGCCTGTTGTACCAGCATCTCAACCGTCGTAATTTGCACCCTCAAAATCTCGCCAAGGGCTTTGCCTTCTGCCTCGCGATTGTGAGCCAATTGAATGAGCGTTTCATCCAGCACCGCGAGAACCGCGCCTTCAAGCTCGGCTTGAGCTTCCGGCCCGATAACCTCTTGCGGCACCTCAAGAACTCCGCGTAGGGCCATCAGACCTTCGGGCGTCGAAGCCGCAAGCCCATACTCTTCGCGCAAGTGCGCCGCAATCGCAGCCAACTCCTTTAACAGCGGTTCGTTGACCATTGATTTGGCAAGACCAGCACTTCTTTCGACCGTCAGTGCGGCTTGAAAGTTGCCGCGTTTGAAATGCTGGCTGAAAAGGTTGCGCGCTTTCTGCTCAATGGCTTCCAAGCCTGCGGGCAAGCGGAAGCGTACGTCCAACCCCTTGCCGTTGACAGATTTGATTTCCCACGAGATCTGCGCACCTGCGCTGGTCCGGAGGTGACGGGCAAATCCCGTCATGCTTTGCAAAGACATCTTTCCCCCACAAAAGGCCTGATCAGGTCAGACCTTTCCAATTCTAATTGCCGCTGCCAGCGTCCGGCGAGGCGTTATTGTCTCCGGTAGCCGCCTTGGCTGCTTCGTCCAGACGGTTCTTTTCTACCTCGCGCCAGCGCTTCACATTATCATTGTGTTCTTCAAGCGTCTCGGCAAACACATGCCCACCGCTGCCATCTGCGACAAAGTAGAGATCTTTGGTCTGCGACGGATGAGCAACGGCCTCCAATGCATCGCGGCCGGGATTGGCAATTGGGCCGGGTGGAAGGCCATTCACGGTATAGGTGTTGTAAGGCGTTGGCTTTTCGAGATCTGACTTGAGTATGGGCCGGTCGGCGGGTTTTCCCTTGCCGCCGAACAGACCGTAGAGGATGGTCGGATCCGATTGCAGACGCATGCGCTTGTTCAGCCGATTAATGAAAACGGCGGCGACGCGCGGACGTTCATCGGCCTTTCCAGTTTCCTTCTCAACGATGGAAGCCAGCGTCACAAACTCTTCAATCGTCTTTAGCGGAATAGTGGGATCACGGCGCTCCCAGATATCTTCGACAAGTTTCTTCTGATCCGCCTGCATCTTCTTCACGAGTTCTTCGCGGGTCGTGCCGCGAGAGAAGCGCAAAGTATTTGCAAACAGCGAACCTTCGTTTGGCAGGACGGCTGGCAGGTCGCCGGTGAGCACATCGTCTTCGCGAATACGCTGGAACGTCTGCTCGACGGTCAATCCCTCGGGGATCGTCAGCGAATGGAGAACCGACTTACCGCTCCGCAAGAGATCCATGATTTCGCGCATGGAGGCCTGTGCCTTGATCTCATATTCTCCCGCCTTCATGTCCCGCTGGTAGCCATAGGCCTGAACACCGTACTTGAAAACACGAGCATCGGTAATGATGCCACGCCGCTCAAGCCCGTCTGCAATTTCGATTATTCCGGTGCCGCTTTTGACGACGTAGTTGGTGGTAACCTCTGTCGGCCCGGGCGCGTTGAATGCTACCTTGCCGAAATAGACCGCAGCGGCCGCAACGAGTACCACCAGAACAACGAGTGACAACAGGAAATTCGCGAATACGACAATCTGGCTGCGAGCACGGCGGGAGCGCTTTTTTGGCGCAGGCGGCGGTGTGCCGGGCTCGGGGCGCAATGCTTCAGAGGCCGATTGTGGAACAATCGGCTTGCGCTCTGGCATGCTGCCAGCACCTGAACCGTTTGTCTCTCCAGATTCTTGATCTGAGCTCACACAAGCACCTCTGGACATGTTATCCGGTCCGACTGCCGGTAGAATCGATTGCGAATATGGCGAAAGCGCGAAAGCGCTTGCGCCATTAATCAATCACTGCTGGTAACGCCGCAGCACGAGCGAGGCATTGGTGCCGCCAAATCCGAAGGAATTGGACAGCGCGATATCGATCTTGCGTTCCCGCGGCTTGTGCGGAACCAGATCGATCTTGGTTTCCTTGGATGGCTTATCCAGATTGATGGTTGCCGGAGCGATATTGTCACGGATGGCCAGCGCGCAGAAAACCGCCTCGGTCGAACCGGCAGCCCCGAGGAGATGGCCGATGGAAGACTTGGTGGACGACATCGATATCTTCGATGCCGCATCGCCGACAACGCGCTCAACGGCACCGAGTTCGATCGTATCGGCCATGGTCGATGTACCATGTGAATTGATGTAGTCGATATCGTCGGGCGTGATCCCGGCGCGCTTCAATGCCATTTCCATGCAGCGCTGCGCACCGTCGCCATCTTCGGACGGCGCGGTGATATGATACGCATCGCCGGAAAGGCCGTAGCCAATCACTTCGGCATATATCCTGGCACCACGTGCGAGAGCATGCTCCAGCTCCTCAAGGACAACGACACCGGCGCCCTCGCCCATGACGAAACCATCGCGGTCATCATCATAGGGACGGGATGCGGCGGTCGGATCGTCATTGCGCGATGTGGACAAAGCCTTGCAAGCAGCAAAGCCGGCCAACGAAATCCGGCTGACCGGCGACTCCGTACCACCGGCTACCATCACATCCGCATCGCCGAAAGCGATCAAACGCGATGCGTCGCCAATAGCATGCGCACCGGTTGAGCAGGCGGTAACGACCGCATGGTTCGGGCCGCGCAGCTTGTGCTTGATGGAGACGTGCCCGGAAGCAAGATTGATCAAACGGCCAGGAATAAAGAAGGGAGAGATACGGCGGGGCCCCTTGTCGCGCAGCGTATAGCCTGCTTCGACAATACCTTCGAGACCGCCAATACCGGACCCGATCAGAACACCCGTCCGAATCTGGTCCTCATCGCTTTCCGGTGCCCATTTGGCATCGGCAAGCGCCTGATCGGCAGCTGCAACGGCGTAAATGATGAATGGATCGACCTTACGCTGCTCTTTCGGCTCCATCCAATCGTCCGGATTGAACGTACCATCTGTCCCGTCGCCTACCGGAATCCGGCAAGCGATTTTGCAAGGCAGGTCTTCAACTTCAAATTCAGTTACACGCCGGGCACCGCTTTGGCCGGCAAGAAGCCGCGACCAGGTGGCTTCAACCCCAGATGCAAGAGGAGACACCAGCCCAAGGCCGGTTATGACAACACGCCTCATGGCCGATCCTTCAATGTCATACGCAACATGATTGTTTCCGGCCCCATGCATGAACGAGCAAGGCAGAGTACCTTATATCACGATCCATGCGATGGCGAGCCGAACGAAACTCAGGCAGATGCTTTGTCGATGAATTTGACGGCATCGCCGACTGTCAGAATCGTCTCAGCAGCATCGTCCGGGATTTCAACGCCGAACTCTTCTTCAAAAGCCATCACGAGCTCGACAGTATCAAGGCTGTCTGCACCCAGATCGTCGATGAAGCTCGCACCATCGGTGACTTTCTCGGCATCAACGCCCAGATGTTCAATAACGATTTTCTTGACGCGTTCTGCAGTATCACTCATGTGGAAACCTCAACCTGTTGTTTTTCTCTATGCCTTGGTTAGCGGCACGGATGACTCTAATCAAGCAATAAGATGGTCATTTCACCCTGTTTAACAGCTAAAACACCCATCCTCGCGGCTCTTTTCCTTGCGGAATTGAAAGGGCATCAAATCGGTTTGATTACCCAGACTGGTGCGCGACTTATCACGCTTTATTCGCAGCCTCAATCTCATAAATGTGATTGTGGACAATACCCACCGTACCGCCAGGCGCAATCGTGCGACCCAGGCAGTCGGCTTAGATCATTGCCATGCCGCCATTGACATGAATCGTCTGGCCCGTGACGTAGGCAGCTTCGCTACTGGCGAGGTACACAACCGACGATGCAACCTCGGCGCCAGTGCCCATGCGGCGCATCGGAATGGCCGACATGATGCCCTCCTTCTGCTTGTCGTTGAGCTTGTCGGTCATCGCCGATTCGATGAAGCCGGGCGCGACGCAGTTGACGGTGACATTGCGGCTGGCAATTTCCTGCGCCAAAGATTTTGAGAAGCCAATCATCCCTGCCTTCGAGGCCACATAGTTGGTTTGCCCCGGATTGCCGGTCACGCCCACCACAGAAGTAATATTGATGATCCGGCCGTAGCGCCGGCGCATCATCGGGTGGGTAAGTTCGCGGGTCAGACGAAAGACAGCGGTGAGATTGACCTCAAGCACATTGTCCCAGTCGGCATCACTCATACGCACGAAAAGCCCGTCTTTGGTGATTCCTGCATTGTTGACGAGGATTTCAACGCCTTCCAAATCAGCTTCGGCCTTTTCGCCAAGCGCCTTGACCTCATCTCTATCGGAAAGGTTAGCCGGAAAGATCTTGACGCGTTCGCCGAGTTCAGCCGCGAGAGCTTCAAGCTTTTCGACACGTGTGCCATGCAGACCAACGATAGCGCCCTGGGCGTGGAGCGCGCGCGCTATGGCCTCGCCAATTCCACCTGTCGCACCTGTGATAAGAGCCTTACGGCCTGTGAGATCAAACATTGCGGGTTCCTTTTCAAGCGTTCAGGGCAGCTACCGCCGCATCGATATCCTCCGGGGTGCCCACGGCTACACCGGAAATGTCCTTATTAATACGGCGCGCAAGACCAGTCAGCACCTTACCAGCACCGATCTCATACAGCGTAGTCACATCATTTTCGCCAAACCATTGTACAGTTTCACGCCAGCGCACCTGTCCTGTTACCTGTTCGACCAGCAAAGCAGCGATCTCGTCTGCGGACGTCACCGGAGCTGCGCGCACATTGGCGATGAGCGGGACAACGGGATCGCGCTTGGTGACACGTGCCAATGCCTCGCGCATGGCTGCAGCCGCTGGCTCCATCAGTGCGGAATGGAAGGGGGCAGACACCGGCAGCATGAGGGCGCGCTTTGCACCCTTCGCAGTCGCGAGTGCAGCAGCGACTTCTACGGGCGCCTTTGCTCCGGAAATAACCAGCTGGCCGCCGCCATTGTCATTGGCGATCTGAACGGGACCTTGTTTGGATGCTTCGGCACAAATGGCTTCGACATCTTCATGTTCAAGACCGATGATGGCGGCCATTGCACCCTCGCCCGCGGGTACTGCCTTCTGCATGGCATTGCCACGAACGCGCAGGAGCCTTGCCGTATCGGAAAGCGAGAAAGTACCGGCTGCGCAGAGTGCAGAATATTCGCCGAGCGAGTGACCCGCGACAAAGGAAACCTTGTCCTGCAAAGACACACCTTTCGATTCCAGCACTCGAAGAACCGCGATAGACACGGCCATCAGCGCCGGCTGCGCATTGGCCGTCAGCGTCAATGTTTCTTCCGGTCCATCCCAAATGATTGAAGAGAGCTTTTCGCCAAGCGCCTCATCCACCTCATCGAAGACGGCCTTGGCTTCGGCAAAATTCTCCGCCAGCGCCTTGCCCATGCCTACGGCCTGGCTTCCCTGACCCGGAAAGGTGAATGCAATGGACATGTGCGATGCCTCCAGTGAACCTATAGCGCCAATCTGCCGCGCGATGTGCCTATAGCCAAGCGCGAAGTCAAGCTTTCATGCTAGGATGGCCCGACACCAGACTACCCAGTGTTAGCCTAAGTGATAGATTGACTGTGGTCGAATACCCTTCTCTTAGTTGTCCAAATCTATTTGTTGCGGTATTCGATGAGCAAACGCCTTGAACAGATGCGCTGGAATCCGAAGGCAGACTGGCGCATTGAAGATGTACAGGCGGTTTGTAAAGAGTTTGATATTTTTTGTGAGAGGTCTCGCGCCGGTAGCTCGCACTATAAGATCACGCACGCTTCACAAATTGAGATTCTCACCATCCCTTTTAAAAGCCTATCAAGCCTGTATATATCAGGAAACTCTTAGAGTTTGTCGAAGCTGTGAGGAATGCGCGTGACCTATCGTAAATATCCGGTCGTTGTTTCTCCCCTCGCTGATGAAGATGGCGGCGGCTTCGGCGCCTATGTACCTGATCTTCCTGGCTGCATGAGCGATGGCGATACGCCTGAAGAGGCCGTGCATAATGCATATGACGCCATCGAAGCTTGGATTGAGGCTCCCAGTGAACTAGGGCGGGAAATCCCAGCTCCATCGCACAAGCTGACATTTGCCTGATAAAAACGGCATCCTGAGAAAATCCCTCTGCCGGGTTGCTTCTTGGAACGTTTGCCCGTATAAGCCGCCCGTTCATTGCTCGGCGTCAGCTGGGGGCTGAACGGAGGGCCGGATTACAATCCGTCGAAGCGTAAAGCTTCAGCCTCCCGTGTCTCCGCTCTCGATCGTCTCCATCAGCGTCCTTTCTTCCCCGGTCACCCGGCAGAGAGATTCGCAGAGGTTTACCGTTGATTTCGGGCAATATTAACGAAGAAAGGCAAAGACAATGGCTCTTTATGAACATGTGTTCCTTGCTCGACAGGACATTTCGCAGCAGCAGGTCGATGCGCTTGTAGAACAGTACAAGGGTATCATCGAGACCAATGGCGGCACAGTCGGGCGTATTGAAAGCTGGGGACTCCGTGCCCTCACCTATCGTATCAACAAGAATCGCAAGGCGTATTATTCGCTGCTCAACATCACTGCTCCTGCAGCAGCCGTTGCCGAGCTCGAGCGCCAGCAGCGCATCAACGAAGACGTCCTGCGTTTCATGACGATCCGCGTTGACGAACACGAGGAAGGCCAGTCGGCCATGCTCGCACGGCGTGACGATCGCCGCGACCGCGACGACAACAAGTTCGGTGGCCGCGATGACGACCGTCCGCGCCGCCCACGCCGTCCACGTGACGAAGCCGGTGAAGGAGCAGAATAATGGTTGACATCAATCAGATCCCGACCCGCCGTCCGTTCCATCGCCGTCGCAAGACCTGCCCGTTCTCGGGTGCCAATGCGCCGAAGATCGACTACAAGGACATCAAGCTCCTGTCGCGCTACATTTCCGAGCGTGGCAAGATCGTTCCTTCCCGTATCACGGCCGTCAGCCAGAAGAAGCAGCGCGAACTCGCCAAGGCGATCAAGCGCGCCCGTTTCCTCGGCCTGCTGCCTTACGTTGTAAAGTAAGACCTATTGAAGGCGGCTGGATTAGTCCCGCCGCCTTCTTCTCTCCATCCGCGATGGGCGCGGGTCTGGCGAACTGGAAAACCCAAGTTGAGGAACTGGTTGAAAAACCGCCTCTAACTGCTTTGGTAAGCAGGACAGCGAGTGAAATGAACCTAACTGCAAGAGATATTGGTGTTGGATTGTTGGCGGGGCTCGCGGCCGCGCTTCTGTCGGTTGGCGTTATTACGCAATCGACCCTCGCCATGGCGCTGCTGCTATTCTCGCCGCTGCCAATCTTTGTAGCCGCACTCGGCTGGGGCACAGCCGCAGGTTTCATCGCAGCCCTGTCAATGGCTGTTGCCGTTTCTGTGCTTGCCGCGCCGACCGCTGCGCTTATCATCGTTCTGATCACTGCCCTTCCTGCTGCCGCTGCCTCCTATTTCACCGGTCTGGCCCGTCCGGCGGAAGAAATCGGCGGGCCAAAGGATGTCACCGTCTGGTATCCGCTTGCCGATACGCTGCTGCGGCTTGCCCTGATCGTTGGCGCAAGCTTTATCGCCATTGGTGTCATGATCGGTTTCGGCGACGATCTTGCTGGCGAACTCGCAAAGTCGCTGGGCCAACAATTGGCAGCTAGCAATCCGGACCTTGCCGCGAATGCCGACGTTGCGCAGAACATGGCACTGTTCGTGGTGCGCGTGCTGCCTGCTCTGCAGCCAGCCGTATGGGTGATGATTATTGTCGCCAATCTCTATCTGGCACTGCGACTGACTGCGGTTTCCGGCAAGTTGCGCCGGCCAAAGGACGATTGGCCGCGCGCGCTGCGCATGCCTCGCCCTGCGCTGGTTATTTTTGCTGTCGCCTGCGCCGCCTGCTTTCTGCCGGGCGGTCTGGGCTACGCAGCTACAGCGGTTGCCGGGGCGCTTGGTGCCGGGTTCATGATGGCGGGCTTTGCCATGCTGCACGCAAGGACACGCGGTGCGCCGTGGCGCCCGGTGGCGCTATGGTTCGCCTATCTTGCCGTCATGCTTTTTGCCTTCGTGCTCTTCCTCTTCCTTCTGGCCGGTCTGTTCGACACGTCGCGCAACGCACCGGTCTCGAAGGCTGCGAATACAACACCACCCAATAATGACAATTGAACATCAGACCTTGAAAGGAAATTAAAATGGAAGTCATTCTTCTCGAACGTATCAGCCGCCTTGGCCAGATGGGCGAAACAGTCAAGGTGAAGGACGGCTTTGCCCGTAACTTCCTCCTGCCGCAGGGCAAGGCGCTTCGTGCCAACGAAGCCAACAAGAAGAAGTTTGAAGGCCAGCGCGCCCAGCTCGAGGCCCGCAACCTCGAACGCAAGACCGAAGCCCAGGCAATCGCTGAAAAGCTCGACGGCAAATCATTCATCGCCGTACGCTCTGCTGGCGAAACCGGCCAGCTCTACGGCTCGGTTTCGACACGCGATATCGCCGACCTGATCACTGCTGAGGGTTTCTCGATCAACCGCAACCAGGTTGAACTGAACACCCCAATCAAGACCATCGGCCTCCACAGCATCGTTCTGGTGCTGCATCCGGAAGTTGAAGCAACGGTCACCATCAATATTGCCCGTACGGCCGATGAAGCCGAACGTCAGGTAAAGGGTGAAGATCTCACCTCGGCCGAGGCGATCTATGGCATCGAGGAAGCTCCACTTTCCGACGAATTCTTTGATGAAGATGAAGAAGGCGAAGAAAACGCCTGATTTTACTCGATAGATCATTCGAAAGAATGATCCCATCAATATTTTAAAACACTCGGCAGCGATGCCGAGTGTTTTTTTGCTTTTCAGGAACAAAAAAACGATTAGATTTATTTGTCCTACCCACGCCCGACCTAGACTCCTCTCGAGTCTCTCAATGGCCGAGCTCTGTCGTCAATGATGGAGATTGTTCATGAATGCCATTCTAAAGGCCGCACTCTCGCGGATGGTTCATACTGGCACGTTAATTATAACCGACTCATCCGGCAAAGCCCGAACGTTCGGCGACGGGACCGGTGAGCCAATACACTTCCGTATCAATAGCGCTGTAGCGGAGCGGAAAATCGCCTTCGACCCGTCACTGCATTTCGCCGAAGCCTACATGAACGGCGAAATCGATGTTCTTGACGGCGACATATACGATGTCCTCAAGATCATCTTCGAGAATACTGGTGCGACAGTTGCCAAAGAGCCTTGGATGCTGGCCATCGAAGGCATCCGCCGTGCTACCAGACGCTTGCACCAGATGAATACCCTGACGCGCGCCTCCAGCAACGTGCAGAGGCATTACGATCTGTCGGAAGACCTCTACCGGCTGTTTCTCGATACGGACATGCAATATTCCTGTGCCTATTTCGAACGGCCGGATGCCAGCCTGGAAGAAGCGCAACTGGCAAAAAAACGGCACATCGCAGCCAAGTTGCTGGTCCAGAGAGGTCAAAGGACGCTCGACATAGGATGTGGCTGGGGTGGGCTGGGGCTTTATCTCGCCAAGCACCTTCAAGCTGACGTGACGGGTGTAACGCTATCCCAGGAGCAGCACGGCATCGCCAACAAGCGCGCTTTCGAGGAAGGTCTGACCGCGCGGGCGCGGTTTGACCTGCGCGACTACCGGACCATCGAGGATAGTTTCGACCGCATCGTTTCGGTCGGGATGTTCGAACATGTCGGTATCGGGCATTTCCCGGAATACTTCCACCATACGGCACGCTTGCTAAAGAAGGACGGTGTCTTCCTCCTGCATTCCATTGGACGCTCCGACGGTCCGTCCTACACCAACGCTTTTATCCAGAAATACATCTTCCCAGGCGGCTATATTCCTGCTTTGTCCGAAGTCGTCCCGCACATTGAAAAGGCAGGCTTGGTGATCACGGATATTGAAATCCTGCGCCTTCACTATGCCGATACCCTGCGGATCTGGCGGGAACGCTTCATGGCCAACCGCGAGAAGGCCAAGGCGATCTACGATGAACGCTTCTGCCGGATGTGGGAATTCTATCTCGCAGCCTCTGAAGCTGCCTTCCGCTGGCAGAACCTCGTCGTATTCCAGATCCAGCTGGCGCATCGGCAGGAGGCCGTGCCACTGACGCGGAACTATATCGAGAAGGAAGAAAAGCGGCTCAAGCGGCTGGAGTGCGAACGCAGTTCTGCCAACAGCCAGGTCAATACGAAGGAATCGGTGGCTGGCCGGTAGCGCTGTACGGTTTTGACTGCCTTTCATTTTCATCCATCCGCGAGGTCACTTGCGGATGGATTTCGTTTGCTTTTCCACAGCAGGGCGAATTGCGATATCTGACCCGAACAGTGTAGACTGCGAGGGCGAATCGCGCGCCAAATCAGTGGCCGAGTGTCAAGCAGTAAACCTCCTGTTTTGTACTTCTTGTGTGGATGGAAATGTATATTCCACCCCTGCGTTGTGTCGACAAAAACGCCATGGCCATAGTGATGGAGAACGGGGAAACACGAAATGGCTGAAGCAACGGTACGCAAGATCAACGAGGCGCGGGACACATTCTACCGCGAGGCCCCGAACAATATCGAGGCCGAACAGGCGTTGCTCGGTGCCATTCTGATCAACAATGATGCCTTTTACCGCGTTTCCGATTTTCTGAAGCCAACCCATTTCTACGAACCGCTGCACCGCAAGATTTTCGAAGTCTCCTCCGACATGATTCGCATGGGCAAAATGGCGAATCCGGTGACGCTCAAAACGTTCCTTCCGGCCGAAGAGAAGGTCGGCGAGATGACGGTGATGCAATATCTTGCCCGTCTTGCCGCAGAAGCTGTGACTGTTATCAATGCCGAAGATTATGGCCGGGCGATCTACGACCTGGCGACGCGCCGTGCACTGATCACTATTGGCGAAGACATGGTCAACATTGCCTATGACGCGCCGGTCGATGTGGCGCCGCAGGGACAGATCGAGGATGCCGAACGGCGGCTTTTTGAACTAGCAGAGACTGGCCGCTACGATGGCGGCTTCCAGACTTTTACCGATGCGGTCAAGACTGCGGTGGACATGGCCAATGCGGCCTTCATGCGCGACGGTCATCTCTCCGGCATTTCGACCGGTATTCGCGCCCTCGACGCGCGCATGGGCGGGCTGCAGCCCTCCGACTTGATTGTTCTGGCGGGACGCCCCGGTATGGGCAAAACATCACTTGCCACGAATATCGCCTTCAACATAGCCGCCGCCTACGAGCCGGAACAACTCGCCGATGGCACGTTCAAGGCGAAGAATGGCGGTGTTGTCGGCTTCTTCTCGCTCGAAATGTCATCCGAACAATTGGCGACACGTATCATTTCCGAGCAATCGGAAATCAGCTCCTCAAAAATCCGCCGCGGTGAAATCAGTGAAGCTGATTTCGAGAAACTGGTGGCCTGTTCGCAGCATATGCAGCGAGTGCCCCTCTATATCGACCAGACCGGTGGTATTTCCATTGCCCAGCTGGCGGCGCGGGCACGCCGTCTGAAGCGCCAGCGCGGGCTCGATGTTCTCGTCATCGACTATATTCAGCTGATGCAAGGTTCGTCCAAGCGAGCATCGGAAAACCGGGTGCAGGAAATCACGGAAATTACCACGGGACTGAAGGCGCTCGGCAAGGAACTGAATACGCCGATCATTGCCCTCTCGCAGCTCTCTCGTCAGGTTGAAAGCCGCGAAGATAAGCATCCGCAGCTTTCCGACCTGCGTGAATCGGGTTCGATCGAGCAGGATGCCGACGTCGTGCTTTTCGTTTATCGTGATGAATATTACATAAAGAACAAGGAACCGAAGGTCGGTACAGAAGAGCATTTCAAATGGCAGGCGGATCTCAACGAAGCCATGGGCAAGGCAGAAGTCATCGTCGCCAAGCAGCGTCACGGCCCAACAGGCACGGTAAGGCTGGCGTTCCAGGCGGAATATACCCGCTTTACCGACCTTGCTGAAGACTCACATCTGCCAGAACGGTTCGAGTGATCATTTGACGGCCAATAAACCCCACATCACAACTACCGGCGCCGATCCACGGCTGGCCGGCGGTCGGCTTACGATCGACCTCGACGCGCTTGTGGCCAACTGGAAGTTCCTCGCGGACAAGTCGAAACCGGCTCAGACAGGTGCGGTCGTAAAGGCCGACGCCTACGGCCTTGGCATCGTGCATGTCGTACCGGCGTTGTGGCAAGCCGGCTGCAGCACGTTCTTCGTGGCGCTGGCCGAAGAGGGACTGCGTGTCAAAGCAGTTACGCCCGATGCACGGGTGTTCGTCCTCAATGGCTTTTTTGCCGATGCATTTCCGGTCTATGAACAGTCCGACCTGATCCCGGTTTTGGGCTCGACCGACCAGCTCGGCCTTTGGAATCAACTGAACGACGGCCGCAGCGACAAGCTGCCTTTTGCGCTGATCGTCGACACGGGCATGAACCGGCTGGGCCTCAACGTCGATGAAGCGCTTGCCTTTGCCGCCGATGAACGGGCCGACAAACCAATCCTTCTGATCACACACCTGGCAACGGCCGATGACCGCGCTCATGTGTTGAACCAGAAGCAATTCGAATCTTTTCAAGAGCTTAACGCCGCCTTTGCAGGAATTGAATCCAGCATAGCCAATTCTCCTGGCATCTTTCATCCGGCAGGCAGCGAATTCGATCTCAATCGCCCGGGCATTGCGATTTATGGCGGGGAGCCGCTTTCGGACACGCCCAATCCCATGCGGCCGGTTGTGACTCTGGAGGCGCGTATCGTGCAGATCCAAACTGGTTTGAAGGGTGAAACCGTTGGCTACGGTGCGACGACGACACTTCACCGCGATTCTCGAATTGCCATTTGTTCCGTCGGCTATGCGGACGGGTATCTCCGGTCCGCATCCGGCAGCGGCGTGCCACTGCGCAATGCGGTCCCCGGCGGGGGCGAAGGATTCGTGGCCGGCAAGAAGGTGCCGGTCATTGGCCGGGTCACCATGGACCTTACATCTTTCGACATTACCGATCTCGCCCGAGATGCCGTAAAGCCAGGCGACTACATCGAGCTCTTCGGGCCGAACATCGCCCTTGACGACGCCGCCCGCTCGGCGGGAACGATAGGTTATGAATTACTGACAGGCCTTGGAAACCGTTATCACCGCCGTTACCTCCATTCAGGAAAAAGCGCGTAATGGCGAGGCCGAGAATCCAGTTTATCTGCCAGAATTGCGGGGCAGTACACACGCGCTGGGCAGGAAAGTGCGATGAATGCGGCGAGTGGAACACACTTGTCGAGGAAGGCACATCCGGCGGCATCGGTAGCGGACCGGGTAAAGTGTCGGGACGAAAAGGCCGTGCGGTCGCGCTCACCTCCCTCTCGGGTGAAATCGAGGATGCGCCACGCATCAAGTCAGGGATCGGCGAACTTGACCGCGTTACCGGTGGTGGTTTTGTTCGCGGTTCAGCCATATTGGTTGGCGGCGATCCCGGGATCGGCAAGTCGACGCTGCTTACGCAAGCAGCGGCTGCGCTGGCACGCCAGGGCCACCGTGTCGTGTATGTTTCGGGTGAAGAGGCGGTGGCGCAGATCCGGTTGCGAGCCCAGCGGCTGCATGCGGCAGATACGGATGTTTTGCTAGCGGCGGAAACCAACGTAGAGGACATTCTGGCAACGATATCCGACGCAAAGCGACCGGACCTGATCATCATCGACTCGATTCAGACACTGTGGACCGACGCGGCCGATTCGGCTCCGGGTACCGTGACGCAGGTACGTGCCGGCGCACAAGCGATGATTCGTTATGCAAAGCAAACCGGTGCCGCTGTCGTTCTCGTGGGCCATGTAACCAAGGAGGGCCAGATCGCCGGACCCCGGGTCGTCGAGCACATGGTCGATGCGGTGTTGTATTTTGAAGGTGAAGGCGGCCATCATTACCGCATTCTTCGCACCGTAAAGAACCGATTCGGACCGACCGATGAAATCGGTGTGTTTGAAATGTCCGACCGCGGTTTGCGCGAGGTCGCGAATCCTTCCGAACTTTTTCTTGGCGAACGCAATGAAAAATCTCCCGGAGCCGCAGTTTTTGCCGGGATGGAAGGTACACGCCCGATTCTCGTGGAAATACAGGCGCTGGTCGCTCCGTCGACACTTGGCACCCCCCGGCGCGCCGTTGTGGGTTGGGACGGCAATCGGCTATCGATGATACTCGCTGTGCTCGAAGCGCATTGCGGTGTAAGATTTGGTCAGCACGATGTTTATCTAAATGTCGCCGGTGGATATCGCATAACCGAGCCCGCAGCTGACCTTGCGGTTGCATCTGCACTGGTTTCCTCGATCGCCGGTATTGCCCTTCCCGCCGATTGCGTCTATTTCGGCGAAGTCAGTTTATCTGGCGCGGTTCGCCCGGTGGCGCACGCGGTACAGAGACTGAAGGAAGCAGATAAGCTTGGGTTCAAGCAGGCTGTTCTTCCCAAGGGAAGTAACGACGTGTCAAAGAACGGCAATGCTCGTCTGACCGAAACGGCTTCGCTACCGGACCTTGTGGCCCGGATTGCGGCGTCGGGACCCGGGAAGAGACAACGCGAAGACTGACCAGTGTGGCCTTTCGGTCAGAATGATTGGGGATGAAAATAAATGCCGATTACGTTGCTTGACGGAATACTATTGGGCATCACCCTCGTTTCGGCAGTCCTTGCCATGGTACGCGGATTCTCTCGCGAGGTTCTATCGGTTGTATCCTGGGCAGCAGCAGCGGCCGCAGCCTACCTTTTTTATAAGCCGGTCGTGCCTTTCCTGACCCCCTATATCAGCAATGAAACCATCGCACAGATCGCGGCCGCTGGGCTTGTTTTCGTCGTCACGCTGATTGTTGTGTCCATCATTACAATGAAGATTGCTGATTTCATCATCGATAGCCGAATCGGTGCCTTGGATCGCACGCTGGGTTTCCTTTTTGGCGCCGCACGCGGCATCCTGCTTGTGGTCGTGGCCATGTTGTTCTTCAACTGGCTCGTTCCCGAAAACCAGCCAGCATGGGTGGGGCAGGCAAAATCCAAGCCGATGATCGACCAGCTTGGTGCAAAGCTGATCGGTCTGCTCCCAGAAGACCCGGAATCAACAATCTTGAAACGCTTGAAGCCAGGAACGACCACTGCGCCTGAGGCAACACCCGACGGAACGTCCGCGCCTGAGCCAAAGGAAGATATCCCACCAGAAGGTGCGACAAACCAGTAACTTGGCGTTTGCTTGGTAATGCCCCATATAGTGTGGCATAATGCGACATAGGCACAATTGAATCTGCGGCGAAAGGCTGGCGGTAATGACCGACATTTCTCGTAACGATACCCAATTGATGTCCCTCGATGACGACACACTGCACGAAGAGTGCGGTGTGTTTGGCATTTTGGGGCATCCCGACGCAGCAACCCTGACTGCGCTCGGGCTGCATGCCCTGCAGCATCGGGGACAGGAAGCGGCCGGTATCGTCTCTTATGATGGTGGCCAATTCTGTTCGGAACGCCGCATGGGACTTGTTGGTGATCACTACACCAATCCGGCTACTCTCGCCCAACTGCCTGGCGATAGGGCAATCGGCCATGTGCGATACTCGACGACTGGCGATGCAGCTCTTCGCAACGTTCAGCCTCTGCTTGCCGAGTTGGAAATCGGCGGGATCGCCATCGCCCACAATGGCAATTTCACCAATGGTCTGACCTTGCGCCGCCAGCTCATAGCCGATGGCGCCATCTGCCAGTCCAACTCCGATACGGAAGTTGTGCTGCATCTCATTGCCCGTTCACGCCATGCTTCTTCCAGCGACCGTTTCATCGACGCGATCCGTCAGATGGAAGGCGGTTATGCGATGCTCGCTCTCACCCGCACCAAGCTGATCGCAGCGCGCGATCCGATCGGTATCCGTCCGCTGGTGATGGGTGACCTCGACGGCAAGCCGATCTTTGCCTCGGAAACCTGTGCACTCGACATTATCGGTGCAAAATTTGTACGTGACATTGAAAATGGCGAAGTGGTCGTTTGCGAAATCCAGCAGGATGGCTCGATCAGCATTGAGACGTACAAACCGCAAATTCCGAAACAGGAACGCCTTTGCCTGTTCGAATACGTCTATTTCGCCCGTCCGGATTCAGTCGTGGGCGGCCGCAACGTTTATAATGCGCGCAAAAATATGGGCATCAACCTCGCCAAGGAGGCGCCTCTCGAGGCTGATGTGGTTGTACCGGTTCCGGATGGCGGCACGCCTGCAGCCATCGGTTTTGCTCAGGAAAGCGGCATTCCCTTTGAGCTGGGCATTATCCGCAACCATTACGTCGGACGCACCTTCATCGAGCCGACGCAGTCAATCAGAGCCTTTGGCGTAAAGCTGAAGCATTCGGCCAATCGCGCCGTGATCGAAGGCAAGCGCGTCGTGCTGGTCGATGATTCAATCGTGCGCGGAACGACTTCGGTCAAGATCGTGCAGATGATCCGCGATGCCGGTGCACGCGAGGTGCATATCCGGGTTGCCAGCCCGATGATTTACCATCCCGACTTCTATGGTATCGACACGCCAGATGCAGACAAGCTCCTCGCTAACCAATATACGAGCCTTGCTGCGATGTGTGATTACATCGGCGCGGATTCACTGGCATTCCTGTCGATCGACGGGCTGTATAAGGCTGTCAGCGGGGCTCCACGTGATCCACGCGCACCGCTGTTCACCGATCACTATTTCACTGGCGATTATCCGACGCGGCTCCTCGACAAGGACGGCCCTAGCAACGTCCACAAGCTTTCGCTTCTCGCAAATAACGGTTGAGCACTTATGATATCTGACGGCAGTTTTCGGCTGGACGGCAAGCTTGCGCTTGTCACCGGCGCATCCCGTGGCATTGGCTATTTCCTTTCCAAAGAACTTGCAACGCGCGGTGCTCATGTGATCGCTGTTGCCCGCACCGTGGGCGGACTTGAAGACCTCGACGACGAAATCAAAGCTGCAGGCGGAACCGCAACGCTGGTCCCACTGGACCTTACTGACATGCCTGCCATTGACCGGCTTGGCGGCTCGATCCATGAGCGCTGGGGCAAGCTTGACATCATGGTAGCCAATGCCGGTTTTCTCGGCACGATTTCACCGATCGGGCACGTCGAGGCAAAGGTCTTCGACAAACTGATGGCGATCAATGTATCGAGCGTCTGGCGCCTGATCCGAACCACCGATCCACTTTTGAAGCTTTCTGACGCTGGCCGGGCTATCTTCCTGTCATCGGGCGTTGCCCATACGGCGCGTGCTTATTGGGGACCCTATGCGGCATCCAAAGCTGCTGTCGAAGTCATGGCGCGGACCTGGGCTGAGGAATCGCGCCAGACCCGTCTGCGCATCAACTCGGTCAATCCAGGTGCAACCCGCACTGCCATGCGCGCGCAGGCTATGCCCGGCGAAGATCCGGAAACGCTGCCAACACCGGCCGAGGTTGCCACCAAGATCGCCCTTCTGTGCGATCCTGCACTCGACGCGACGGGCAAGCTTTACGACGTGCGCGCCGGCAAATTGTTGAGCTATAACGAGCCGAACTAACCGGCGAGACGGATGACGTCACCGCTCTCATTTGCACTCAAAGCGCGTGCACGCCACGCCTTCGGGCTCATGCCGGTGACACGCAAGAACTCGCGATTGAAATTCGACTTCGTCTGAAAACCCGCATCGAACATGATCCGGGTGATTGGTTCGTCCGTATCGGCCAGAAGGCGGCAAGCGTCCCTTACCCGATAATCATTGACATATTGCGAGACACTCATCGATTTGACGCGATTGATGGCGGTCGAGACTTGCCGGATTGACAGACCCATTTTCCGGGCGAGCCGGTTCAGATTGAGATCGGCATCGCGGTAGAGCGTACGGGATTGCATCAGTGTATCGAGCGAGGCGGCAATTTGCGCGTCCTCTTCGCTGGGAGAGGTCGCTGAGGCGGCCTCCGCAGCCGCTTCTGCCTCTTCTGATGGTGGCTGGCTGGCACCTGCCACTGTCGCAGCAGTTCCCAGGATGAGCAAGGCCAGTACGTTGCCAAAGGCCACGATGCCGCCCGAATAGACGCCGCCGGTTTCGGCGAAATCCAGGCTGATGACAATATCAATCAAACCCGAAGCCAATATCGAGAAGGCAGTAACCTGCAATGCCCGGTAGGTACTGATAACGCCATCAAGCCTCGATGAACCGAGAGCATTCGGTCCCGCCCATGCCAGCCATGTGAGCGCGATACCATAACCAAGAAAAATCAGAATAAGGGCAAGGGAAATAGGTGCGGGCCAGAAGGCAACGAACCCCACGATGAGCAACGCTGGAAGTCCGTGCACCAACAGTAGTGGCCGTTTCAGGGGTGAGCGCCCATCTCTTAGCCCCTCGAAACTCAACCAGGCGAGCGAGGGAACAATTGCTGCGAGCACAGCCTGAAACGGCAGTATCTGCAGAACCCCATAGCCCCATCGCACGCCAATCACCACAGATTGCAGCACATAGACTGCGATCAGGGCCGTAAAGAACGGATTGGGAGCATTGCCGTCATTCCGCCTGATCATCTGGACCAGCAGGATGAGGAGCAGGAAAGCAACAACAAAGGGCAATGGGACAAAGAGCATGGACAGCAACCGTTGAAATTATGAACGCCACTATGTCCTGAATCGCGTTTGCGGACGACCTGAAATGCGATCAAGGTCGAAATTGCCGAAGAAAACGAGCGCCGTGGTTCCAGCGCCAATCAAGGCGGCAAGCCACAGGAACACGTCATGCTCAACCTGTATGTTTCAATATTACTGCTTTTCCAAACCCTAACACCCACCGCGGCAAGCGCTGAAGCACTCAAAGCCCCGCTCGATATCGCGCAGATCAAAAATGTCAGTATCACCGGCGAAGCGAGCAGGGTCGAATTCACCACCACAGACACCCTGCCCTGGTCAGTTGCCATGACCAGCATTCGATCCGGCTGGCTTTCCAACTGGACATCGAGCTGGTTCTCCAACGCGTGCGAAACGGCCTCAACCATGGTGGTGAAGGATCAGGCTTTGCTCATCCATGTCGTCAACGCGCCGTGGCTCAGCCTCTCCGATTGCGAGGTGCGCATCCGCGCCAACCTGCCAAAGAACAGCGATGTCAGCATTGAGCAGCACGCGCTCTATGCCCGCCTCTCCGGCGATTATCGCCGCATCCGCGTCGATGGCAATGCGGCGGACTTTGCGTTGGATGGATATGCCTCGAGCCTCGATGTCACAGGAGATGCGGTCAGAACCGACATACGCTTGGAGCGGACGAACAACGACGAGACGATCCTGCTCAATTCGCATGCGCTCGATGCATCCTTCAGCTTCGGCGGGGATATGGCAATCAGCTATGCCGTGAATGCCAAGGCATCCTTCATCGACAGCAAACGCGCAAATACGCCCGGCGCAAAGCCATCGATCGACATCAAGAGCGAATTCGTCCGCGCGACGATCCGGTAACACGCACCATCGATCCTTCTCACAACATATCAAACAAGGAACTAGTTCGATGAGAATACTTAAGCTCTCCACCCTTCTTGCGCTTCTTATCTTGAGTATCCTGCCGTCTTGGTCTGCCGGACTACAGCTTGTCGACGTGCCCAAAGACAGTCATGGGCCAGCAATCGCCGGCGCCGTCTGGTACCCATGCGCCGCCACACCAGTTGAAATAAAAGTTGCCTCATTTGATATGAATGCCGTGCGAGACTGCCCGATAACCGGGACCAAACATCCGCTTGTGGTTGTCTCGCACGGCGCGGGTGGCACCTTTGGTAATTACCATGCACTTGCCGAAATGCTTGCTGATAAGGGTTTCATCGTTGCCGCCATCAATCACCCTTTGGACAGTGGCCAATCCAAGGTGCGAAACCCCGGCGATATCGCTTCCATGGTACAGCGGCCGACGGATATATCCCGATCAATTGATTTCATGTTGCATAATTGGCGCGATGGAGGAAGAATCGACGCGGCGCGTGTTGGTTTTATCGGTTTCTCAAGAGGCGCCTTCAATGGACTTGCATTGATTGGCGCTGATCCCGATTGGAATTTTCTGCTGGATAATTGTCCTGTTTATCCTGGAAACCGCTTTTGCGAACAGATCCGGTCCGGCCCAATCGCTCCCATGACTCACGATGCAAGAATTAAGGCCGCTGTCATTGCCGACTCACCTGGCGGGCCGCTTTTCACCCGCGAAGGATTGGGCAATGTATCGGTGCCGGTGCAGTATTGGGCATCGGAGCGCGGCGGCGACGGCGTATCGCCCGATGATGCTGCAATGATTGTACAAAATCTCCCTGTTAAGGCCGATTTTCGCGTTGTATCCAATTCCGGCCATTTCGATTTTCTGCCGCCTTGCACCGAGGAATTTGCAAAACGTACGGTCGAGGATGAACCTGAACTCTGTACTGATAAAACGGGCTTTGACCGTGCCGCTTTTCACAAACAGTTCAATGCAGATATCCTGACCTTCCTCCGGAAACATCTGGTCGAAGCTAACCAGTGAAATGGATGGGTTCCGGGGTCAGGATATGGCTTCGGAACCATCCTTTTCGGCGACCGCTGCGGCCGCAGCCCTGGCATCCGCCGCCTCGAAACGCTTCCATGCCCTCGCGCTGAAGGGCAGCGTGATGAAGAAGGCGATGGTGGTGAGCGTCAGCGTCTGCCACGTATAGCTCATCAGGAACGCTACATAGACGACGATGAACAGGAAGGTCGGCATGACCCAGTCGGAACGCAGCTTGGTGCCTGCGGCCTTGCCGCTGTAGACCGGCAGACGGCTGATCATCAGGACGGCCACGCCAACCGTGTAGGCGGCGGCGGCAAAAGCCAGCGCGCGTGTCGGAGCAAGACCGAGAAAGCCGAGATAAACCGGCAGCATGACCAGCATGGCCCCAGCGGGAGCCGGAACGCCGGTGAAGAAGTTGTTCTGCCACAGCGGCTTGTCCAGCACATCCAGCATGACATTGAAGCGCGCCAGACGCAGGCAGCAGGCGATGCAATAAAGCAGCGCTGCGATCCAGCCAAAGGAGCGCGCCTGATCGAGCATATAGGCGTAGAGCACGAGCGCGGGAGCAACGCCGAAATTGACGATGTCCGCCAGGGAGTCCATCTGGGCCCCGAACTTGGTCGATCCCTTCATCATGCGGGCAATCCGGCCATCGATGCCATCAAGAAATGCCGCCAGCAGGACCATTGAGACGGCCAGCTCAAAACGGTTCTCGAACGCCAAACGGATGCCGGTCAGGCCGGCGCAGATCGCCAGAACCGTAATCACGTTAGGAGCAAGATAGCGCATGGGGATGCGAGTGCTTGTCAGCCCGCGTACCTGCGGTTTCTCATCAAAGAGTGGATCGGCTTCTTGCTCGCTCATTCGGGATGCCTCAATTGATCCGGACGAGCGGAGCGCTGGCTGCACCGCCGAATTCCGCAATCACGGATTCACCGCCAACAGCGATCTGGCCGATGGCAACGCGCGGGGTGAAACCTTCCGGGAGATAGACATCGACGCGCGACCCAAAGCGGATCAGCCCAAACCGCTCGCCAATCGAAATCGCGTTGTTCTCGTCTGCCCAGCAAACGATGCGGCGCGCAACAAGGCCGGCAATCTGAACCACGGCGACCCCGCCATTGGGGCTATCGATCAACAGGCTGTTGCGCTCGTTTTCGGCACTAGCCTTGTCGAGCTCCGCATTCAGGAACTTGCCGGGCTTGTGTACGATCGTTTTAATGCGCCCGCGTACCGGTGCACGATTGATGTGGCAGGAAAAGACGTTCATGAACACCGAAATGCGCGTCATTTCCTTGTCACCGAGCCCAAGTTCGCGCGGCGGAACGGCGGGTCCGACGGCCGACACGATACCGTCGGCCGGACTGATGACCAGCTTGTCATCGATGGGCGTTACGCGTTGCGGATCGCGGTAGAAATAGATGCACCAAGCGGTGAGGATAAGGCCGATCCAAAACAGCGGCTGCCAGAAATAGCCTACAATCACCGTTGCACCGGCAAAACCCGCGATAAACGGGTACCCTTCCCGATGAATAGGTACCAGGGTGTTGCGGATCGAATCGACAAGGCTCATTCGTTTGTTCCTGATTGTGCCAGCATCTCATGTTCCACGAAACGGCGACGGCTCCAAGGCATTCCGCGCGTTACTTATCGGAGATCAACCAAATGGGCAAACCCTTCACGCGGACAGATCCGCGTGATCTCCAAGTTTCTTTCAAAGAGAAAACCTATGCTGGCAGTGCAGGCTTCCCGCGCAGGACGATGCCGAGATCGTCCTCTTCGCGTACACGGCGCAACCGCTCCTCGGCCTCTGTCGCTTCGCGCTGGCGATTCCACATGGAAGCATAGAGGCCATTCCTTGCCAGGAGCATCAAATGCGTTCCCCGTTCGGCGATTACCCCGTCCTTCAACACGATGATCTCATCTGCCCCGATGATCGTCGAAAGCCGGTGCGCAATAACCAGCGTCGTGCGGTTGCGGCTCACCAAATCGAGCGCTGACTGAATTTCATGCTCTGTCGCGCTGTCGAGCGCCGACGTGGCCTCATCGAGGATCAGAATGGGCGGGGCTTTCAGAATGGTTCTGGCGATCGCCACACGCTGCTTCTCACCGCCAGACAATTTGAGGCCGCGCTCCCCGACCATGGCGTTATAGCCTTCTGGCAAGCTTTCGATGAACGGACCAATCTGAGCCAATTCAGCAGCATTGCGCATTTCCACTTCGGTGGCGCTGATGCGGCCATAGCGGATATTATAAGCGATCGTATCATTAAACAGGACGGTATCCTGCGGCACCATGCCAATGGCTGAGCGCAAGCTTTCCTGCGTCACGTCGCGAATATCCTGTCCATCGATACTGATCGAGCCGTGCTGGATGTCATAGAAGCGGAACAACAGGCGTGACAGGGTGGACTTGCCCGCGCCGGAAGGCCCGACAATGGCAACAGTCTTGCCAGCAGGTACGTCGAAGCTGACGCCCTTGAGGATCGGCCGCTTCGGATCATAGGCGAATTGAACGTTGTCGAAGCGCACGGAGCCTTGATTGATCATCAGCGGCCCCGCGTCCGGCTTGTCCATCACTTCCTGTTCAACATCCAGCAAATCAAACATCTGTTCAATGTCGGTCAACCCCTGCCGCACTTCACGATAGATGAAACCGATGAAGTTGAGCGGGATAGACAATTGCATCAGCATGGCATTGATGAAAACAAAGTCGCCAAGCGTTTGCGTTCCGGCCAGGACTTCCCTGCCCGACATGATCATCATGATCGCCATGCCGGTGCCGAAAATCACGGCCTGACCAAAATTGAGCCAGCCAAGCGAGGTCCATATACGCGTTGCTGAAATTTCATAACGGGCCATCGCTGCATCGAAGCGGCTCGCTTCCATCGCCTCATTGCCAAAATATTTGACGGTCTCGAAGTTCAACAGCGAATCGATCGCCTTGGAGTTGGCGTCCGTGTCGGAAGCATTCATGTCGCGGCGGATGTTGATCCGCCAATCACTGGCGCGAACGGTGAACCAAGTGTAAAGCCAGACGGTGACGACCACGACTGCAAGGTAAGACGGCCCGTAGGTGAAGGCGAAAATGACGGCTGTCATCAGGAATTCAAGAATAGTCGGCGCCGTGTTCAGAATCGTAAACCGAACGATCGTCTCGATGCCCTTGGTGCCACGCTCGATAATGCGTGACAGGCCGCCAGTTCGGCGCTCGACATGGAATCGCAGCGATAAATCATGCATGTGCACGAAAGTCCTGTAGGCGAGCTTGCGCACGGCGTACTGACCAACGCTTGCAAAGAGTGCATCGCGCAATTGGTTGAGGCCGGCCTGGACTATCCGTGCCACATTATACGCAGCCACCAGCATGAGCGGCCCGATCAACAGAATGGGAACCAGCTCCGAAGCCTCAAACTTGCCGTTCAACGCGTCCGTTGCCCATTTGAAGAAATAGGGAACGAGGATCAGGACGATCTTGGAGATGACCAGGTAAACGGAAGCCCAAACCACCCGCATTCGCAAGTCCGGACGTTCTGCGGGCCACATGTAGGGCCAAAGATTGCGGATGGTCTGGAGCGTCTTTCCAGACTCGGCTGAGACAGTTTTATTGGCCACTGTTAATCCTTGACTATGACTGCGGTCCGCGGTGCCGCGGCTCCCCGGACAATTGAGTCAGGCGGGCAGCATAGATTGGCTATGTCGCCGACAAATAAAGCAACATTGGCAAATGCGACCGGGTTGATTGTGTAATGCGAACTTTGGCCCGACTGGCGATAGTGAACAAGACCGGCATCGACCAGAATTTTCAGGTGCTGCGATACCGTCGACTGCGCCAGATCAAGTTGCGCGACGATGTCCTTGCAACAGAAGGCATCAAGACACGCAAGCTGGCGCACAATGCGCAACCGCGCCGGATGTCCCAGCGCGGCTAGCACTCGCGCTGTCTCGGCATCTTTTCCAGGCCGGTCAAATTCGTTACTGCATTTCATCGTTCATCGGCGATAAACGATATATATTTCCAACGCAAGCAAAAAACGCCAGCTTTCTTTCTGCAAAGCCGACCGCCGCCGCGAGATTGTTCTATTCAGGAACAGCTTTGTCCTTTTCCGGCAAGGCAAACACCTGCCCCGGGAAGATCATGTTCGGATTGCGGATCTGTTCCTTGTTGGCCAGATAGATCGTCGTATAACGCATTCCTGCGCCGTAAGTGCGCCGGGAAATTCTCCACAGATTGTCGCCACGACGAATGATAACCGAACCGTCGACACTTTTTAGCGGCGCCTCGGCCGTTTGCGGCTGTTGACCGGCTGCCTGCGGTGCGACGGCGCCAGTGGACGTCTGAGCACCATCAGCCGGGGTTGCAGTGGTTTCGGGTGCAACGGCGGCGATATGCTCGCCTGCTTCGCGCTTGAAAGGAACCGCAGCCCTTGCGACGACCGTCACACCATCCTTGCCGAGCATGTCGGCACGAATAATGTAATCGCCAACCGCCAGCTCCTGGACGGTCTGGACCAAGAACTTGCCATTCGGCGATGTCTTTGTCGTCCCCAGCAGATCGGTATTGGCATAGACCTTGACCGTCGTGCCCGCTTCAGCAGTACCGGCGATGAAGATCTTATTGCCTTCGATCTCTACCGCCTCAACCGAAACAAGCGCTTTAGCCGCCGGAGCGGCAACAGGTTTGTCACCCTTGGGGGCGGCAGCGGTTGCAGTTTGGCCAGGATCAGGCACTGCTGGCTCTTTCGCCTGCGGCTTGGTGATCATGCGGCTTGGCTGGCCCGATTGTTCGACAAGTGCCAAGACTTCACCCGTCTTCACCTCTGGAATTGAGACAATCGCTGTCTCAAGCGAAGTCATCGCAGTGCCGTCTGGCGCAGTAGAACGCAGTACGAGCTGATAGTCGCCAGGCTTTAACGGATCATCCAGCGTAATGACGAAGTCACCACTATCCAAAGATTTTGTCGTACCGATAACGGCCCCACGCGAAAGAAGGTCGACACTCGCATTCTTTGCGGCCTTGCCGGCAATAACGATGGAGCCTGAGGGTTCGACGCGTAACACGTCGAACGTAGGTGCCCCAGGCTTTGCCTCTGCGGCCTCGCCTTGCGGTGCAGACGTTGCGGGGGCGGTTTGGACCGCCGGCATGTTTGCATTCGGCGCCGGGGCGGTTTCGGTCTTGGCGACCTGAGGCTGTGGAGCAGGCGCAACCGGCTGTGGTTGCGCAGTTTCATTTACCGCCGCAACCGGTTTGTCCAAAGTTGGCTTACCCGGCACGAGACCTATATAGGCGGCAACAAGACCAGCAGCAACGACAGCACCAAATCCCAAAACCGCAAATTTACTCTCAAACATTGTTCCCCAATCCTATTGTTCTTTTTGCTCTAGCGCCTTTTCTGGCAAGCTACAAGAAAACCCTTTAGATTCAGCCCTATTCTTTAGACTTATCAAAAGAAAGTCGGCGTATGAAACTTTTGCGGCATCACTGCGAGGCGCATCCAATTGGATGCGTACGGGAATACGGTAACACCTTGAGCTGACATATATTCCTTCCGGAACCCGTTTTCCGGTTTGCCGTTGTGCGTCCGACCGGGTTGACGTTTCGCGATGCACAAGGCACCAATCTTCAAATGAGCAAGATTCGATCCATCTGTGTCTATTGCGGCTCCTCACCGGGACGCGATCCGATTTACAAACAAAGCGGCAAGGTTCTCGGCAGATCCATCGCTGAGCATGGACTTGAACTCGTCTATGGCGGCGGCACCAAAGGCATCATGGGTGCAGTCGCGGACGGCGTCATGTCTGCCGGCGGCAAGGTCACCGGAATTATTCCGAAATTCCTGATGAACAAGGAAGCCACCGAACACGCGCTTGGCCAGCTTTCCGAGCTGATTGTCACCGAAGACATGCATGAGCGCAAGCACAAGATGTTCGAACGATCCGACGCCTTTGTCACACTGCCCGGCGGTATAGGTACAGTCGAAGAAATCGTCGAGATCATGACCTGGGCGCAACTTGGCCGTCATCGCAAACCGATGGTATTTGCCAATATCAGCGGCTTTTGGAATCCAATGCTGGCGCTTATCGACCACATGAAGGCAGAAGGCTTTGTGCATACGTCACATTTGGTCAATCCGCTTGTGGTAGAAGCGCCGGAAGATATCGTGCCCGCAATCCTGAATGCCGCACTTAGGGGCGATCGCGAAGGCAACGAGGCGATTATCGAGCGGATGTAGGAAGAAAAAGGATCGCATGGCAGACAATCTACCCTCCGATCCCTCACCCCACGTCAAGAACCCCCACATTGATGATTTCGTCATTGCACACGGCTTTGACGTGGGTGGTGCGTTGCTGCATCAAGGCGCGTATTCGCCGGATACCGCCTGGACCTGGAAGAGCTATGCCCTCGCCGACGCGCGGGCGCGGCGATCTCTCGAAACGGATGAGAGCCTCCCCGAGGTGGTTCGCGAGACGTTTCTCTCCTCGGGCGATCAGTATCAGATCAGTTATGAAGACGGATGGCTCTTCGGCGAATTGCCGGATCTGCAACACGAGCATTATGGTGATCCACGCGAGCTCGGCTATTTTCGTTTTGCTTTCAACGACAAGCTCTTCATCAGCGGCCGCCGCCATCCACTCCAGTCTGTCGACGATGTGCGGCAAGCCATCGGGCGGGGAAAGGTCAAACCAGCAGCCCCCATTGCGCTGTTCAACGCGATCTTCCGCCGTTTTCTCGAGCTTCTCAAGGCGGAAATTGCCAAGCTCTCCGAAACGCTCAATTCAATCGAGGATCATATTGTCGGCGAGAACTGGCAGGGCGAGCGCGAACGGCTCGTGCCGGTCCGGCGTCAGATCGTTGTCTTTCATCGCTATCTGACGGCCGCGACAAGTTTATTCCGCCATATTGATCATGCTGATCGCCGCGCCCTTCCCGAGGATCTGGATGATCTGATCGAGGCACTGTCCCGCCGCGCCGCCACGCTGCATGCCGAGGGCGACCAGTTGCAACAACGCGCGAGGCTGCTGCAGGATGAGCTTTTGGCGAAATTGACCGACCAGTCGAACCAATTCCTCTATGTCCTGTCGGTGATGACTGCCGTGCTCTTGCCGAGCACCGTGATCAGCGGCCTTTTCGGAATGAACACCGGCGGCCTGCCGCTTGCCGCCAGCGAGCACGGATTCTGGATTGTCGCGTTTGTGGCGCTGGCAATATCGGCACTGGTGTATTTGCTCGTCCGGAAAATCGGCGGATCCCGGAACTAGGCCGCTGTGGCCCTTATCTTGCGTGATTCGTGCAGCATGGACCAGGTGTAGATTGCAAGAGCCGACCAGATCAGGGCGAAAGCAATGAACTGGATATGCGAAAACGGCTCGCCGAAAACAAAAATAGCACTCAGGAAGACAATCGTCGGCGCGATATACTGCATCAAGCCGATTGTCGTGTAGCGCAGGAGCTTTGCGCCAAAGGCATAGAGAATGAGCGGCACGGCTGTTGCCGGTCCTGCGAACAACAGGAGACCGATGTCATGCGCATTTCCATTGAAGAAATGGCTCGTGCCTTGCGATACGGTCCAGAATATGAAGGCCAGCGAAGGGATCGAGAGCAGCAGCACCTCCAGCATGAAGCCTTGTGTCGGGCCAATCGGCAGCGTTTTGCGGAAGAACCCGTAAAAACCGAAGCTGAAGGCGAGAACGAGCGAAATCCACGGCAGACCGCCGGAATATACCGTCAGCAGGACAACAGCGCAGGATGCCAGAGCAACTGCCACCATTTGCGGTTTCGACAGGCGTTCGCCCAGGAAAATGCCGCCAAGAACAACATTCACCAGCGGGTTGATATAATAGCCGAGCGCGGTATCGATCGCGTGGCCACTACCAATTGCCCAAACATAGGTTCCCCAATTAAGGGTGATGAGCGAGGCAGTCAGGGTCGCCATGGCAAGCATGCGCCGGGTGGTCAGCGCGATTTTGAGGTCGCCGAACAGGCCAAGCCACCAGAGCAGCGCACCGGCGATGGGAATCGACCAGATGATACGGTGGGCGACCACTTCCAGGGCCGGCATATGGGCGACTGTCTTCAAGTAGAACGGCAGAACACCCCAGAGCAAATAAGCTGAAAGCGCAAAGATGAAGCCCTTCTGTCCATCCGACATACCGGTGGTGGTTTCAGTTGTCACAAGGCTCGCGCTCACAGCTCGACCATGATTGATTTGCTCGGTCATGATGCGAAGTCCTAGTCTTCGCATCACCTGCCGTCTATTGAATTCGGCTGATCAATACATCAAGACGTTTGATGTTTTTTGCGCCATTTCGAGAACTATTTATGCAGTTGCCTGAGAAACTATTCATTCCGCGGCAATTTTGCCCGCCAGATCGCGATTTTTCATCAACTTATAGACGATCGAATCCATCAGCGCCTGGAACGACGCATCGATGATATTGTCGGAAACCCCGACCGTCCACCAACGCACATTGCTGGAATCTGTCGACTCAACGAGAACGCGCGTGATCGCTTCCGTGCCGCCGTTAAGGATGCGAACCTTGAAATCCGCCAGCACCAGATCGTCGATCTCATGCTGGTAGCGGCCCATATCCTTACGCAGTGCAAGGTCGAGCGCATTGACAGGACCATGGCCTTCGGCGACGGACATGCGCGTCTCACCATCGACTTCTACCCGTACCACCGCTTCCGAGACGGTCTTGATATTTCCATTGGCATCGAAGCGCCGCTCAACCATGCAGCGGAAGGATTCGACCTTGAAGAATTCCGGAACTGTACCAAGCGTGCGCCGCGCCAGCAGCTCGAAACTCGCATCGGCACCCTCATAGGCATAACCTTCTGCTTCGTGTTCTTTAACCAGCGCAATCAAGGTATCGAGACGCGGATCCGACTTGGCTACAGGTATGCCCCGGCGCTCCAACTCATTGATGAAATTGGATTTGCCGCCCTGGTCGGAGACCATGACCTTGCGGCGGTTACCGACGGTTTCCGGCGGCACATGTTCATAGGTCGCCGGTTCCTTGACCAGAGCCGAGGCATGAATGCCGGCCTTGGTGGCAAAGGCGGAGGCGCCGACGAACGCGCCTTGCGAATTGGGAGCCCGGTTGAGCAATTCGTCAAAGCCGCGCGACAGGCGGGTGAGCCCTTGCAATTTCTCCAGGCTGATGCCGGTTTCGAAGCGATCCGCCCAGGCGGGCTTGAGCATCAGCGTCGGGATAATCGTAATCAGGTTGGCGTTGCCGCAGCGCTCGCCGATGCCGTTCAGCGTCCCCTGCACATGGCGAACGCCGGCATCGATAGCTGCAAGTGAATTGGCAACTGCCTGTTCCGTATCATTATGCGCATGAATGCCGAGATGGCCGCCGGGAATGTGCTTCGTCACCGCACGAACAATTTCCGCCACTTCCACCGGCTGCGTGCCGCCATTGGTGTCGCAGAGAACCACCCAGCGGGCGCCGGCTGCGTAGGCAGTTTTCGCACAGGCAAGCGCATATTCAGCGTTGGCTTTGTAGCCATCGAAGAAATGCTCGCAATCGACGATGGCTTCCTTGCCCGCCTCAACGGCAGCTTTAACGGAAGCGTCGATAGACTCGAGATTTTCCTCATTGGTGCAGCCGAGCGCTACGCGCACATGGTAGTCCCAGCTCTTGCCGACGAAACAAACCGTATCGGCTGAGGAGCGAATGAGGGCACCGAGTCCAGGATCATTGGAGGCCGACACGCCAGCACGCTTGGTCATGCCGAAAGCTGCGAATTTCGCATTTTTCGTGCGTTTTTCGCTGAAAAAGGCGGTGTCTGTCGGGTTGGCGCCCGGGTAGCCGCCCTCGACATAATCGAAGCCGAACTCGTCCAGCATATCGGCAATGACCTTCTTGTCCTCGACCGAAAAGTCAATGCCCGGCGTTTGCTGGCCATCACGCAATGTCGTGTCGAAGAGATAGATCCGTTCCTTGGTCACTTGTCCGCCTCCCCTTGCATCCCCAGTGGCGGCCACTGATCCGTGTCATGGTCAGGATGCTGATAGGATATCATTGTCTTAATAAATTCCGCCGATTCCGGATCATCCTCTGACGTATAACCAGGAAGACTGCGTAGGTCATCTATATAGGGCAACTTGCCTTCGAGACCCCACTGGATGGTCGGGGCGAGTTCTTCCGGGTGATCGAAGGCGGCGATCGCAAGCGCCATGCCGTCCGGTGCCTCATAGGTCAGCGGGGTTCCGCAGTTACCGCAAAAGCCGCGCTTCACGTGGTTGGAGGATTGAAACCGCTTGGGCTCACCCCGGGTCCATTGCAAATCCGTCCCGCGAACCGACGTCAGCGGCGCAAAGAAGTTGCCGAATGCTTTCTGGCACATCCGGCAATGACAGATCGATGCGTCACCAAGTTTGCCCTCGACGCGAAAACGGATCGCGCCGCACTGACACCCGCCAGTGTAGATGGGCTTGTTGTCGAGACTCATCGCCTCACCTCCCACGTCGTGATGCGTTCGCCCGTTGCCGGATCCTTGCCGTCCTTCAGCTGAATACCTTTCTCCAGCAATTCATCGCGTATATAGTCGGCCTCAACGAAGCTCTTGGCTGCAAGCAATGAAAGGCGATTGCGGATTTTGACTTCGATCTCGTTCTCAAGTTCCATCGAAATTGCTTCCACACTCAGATCGATGCCGAGCAATCCGAACACTGCGCGATAATCCGCTGGATCGAGGACGCGCGATTTCCTGATCGATGCCAGCCAGTTGATCAGGCCCGGTGTCGCGAGATCGTCTGACAGGATATCAATCGCTTCATCCGGAATCACACCGGCGCCAGCATCGCCCGCATATTCGCGGGCCTTGACGAGGATGTTTTCCGCCTCTTCCAGTTTCCGCACACTGAAGTCGATCGGCTCGCGATAGCTGGTCATCAACATCGCAAGGCGCAGCACCTCGCCCGGCCATTTCCGGTCGCCAAAAACCGTCGTCTCGAGCAATTCATGAATGGTCACGAAATTGCCGACGCTCTTTGCCATTTTCTGACCTTCGACTTGCAGGAAGCCATTGTGCATCCAGACATTGGCCATGCGGTCCGTGCCAAGGGCGCAGCAGGACTGCGCAATCTCATTCTCATGGTGGGGAAACACGAGATCGATGCCGCCGGCATGAATGTCAAAGATGTTCTTGACAGGATCATCGCAATGCAGGCCACCGCCGAACGGGTCCAGCAGCTTGGCCATCGCCATGGCCGAGCACTCAATATGCCACCCGGGGCGGCCGAGCCCTTCAATGCCCGCTGGCGAAGGCCAGCCGGGCTCATCCTTTTTCGACGGCTTCCACAACACGAAATCCATCTCGTCGCGCTTGTAGGATGCAACATCGACGCGTGCGCCGGCCAGCATGTCGTCAGCCGAGCGGCGGGCAAGCATTCCATAACGCGGCCCCTTGGCGGCGTTCATCGCCGAAGGTGAAAACAGCACATGACCATCGGCCACATAGGCAATTTCACGCTCCACGAGGCGGTCAATCATCGCCACCATCTCGTCGATGTATTCGGTCGCCCGCGGTTGATCCGACGGCTGCAAATTGCCGAGTGCAGCCACATCCGCCTGGAATTGCCTGTTGGTGGTTTCCGTTACCTTCCGGATAGCTTCGTTCAACGGCAGATCCGGAAAATCCTGGGCAGCCCGCGCGTTGATCTTGTCGTCAACATCAGTGATGTTGCGCACATAGGTAACGTGGCTTTCGCCATAGATATGGCGCAACAGCCGGTACAATACGTCGAAGACGATTACCGGCCGCGCATTGCCGATATGGGCGTAATCATAGACCGTCGGGCCGCAGACATACATGCGCACGTTTTGCCGGTCGATCGGCACAAAGATTTCCTTCGTGCGGGTGAGCGTGTTGTAGAGGCTGAGTTGGTGCGGCATGTCGGTTGTCTCAAACTCGGGTTCAGGTACTCAGATTTATATCAACGCGCTGGTCTGCTGACCGGAGTGTTTCGCATCTTCTGACTGAATTTTGAGACGAAAACGGCCGGGCCAGCGGAGCGCTAGCTGATAATGATCCGACAGGTAATAATAATCGTGACGGGCAACGTTTTCATGCGGCATTTATGGTCGAGAGCGGGCCAATCGTCAAGCGTTCATGGCTTAGAAGCTAAGTGTTGCATTTTTGTCGCCTTCGTCATGGTTAATCCAAATTAACCGAATAGCCTAAAATCCTCCCGGAAAGTGCCTTTTTTCTGGCCAATTTGACCGGGAATCCTGTGACTTGAACCAAAGGGGAATAGGCCCCGCTTTACAGGACCAGACCCATGACCAACAAGCAACAAATGGCAAAGCCGCGCGAAAACAACCGTGCGGACAATCTTGCCTCACAATACAGGGCGATCGGCCCAGCCGCTATCCTGGCTGCCGTTCTCAGTACCGTACGCAAGCGGCCACAGCTGAAGCTCGTGTCAACTGTGCAGGAAACGGACTAACAAGCTCAGGGCAATACCGGCCATGACGAGGCCGATGAGGACGTCAAGTACGCGCCACGCAGCCGGCCGCGCAAATACCGGCTGCAACAGCCTTGCACCATAGCCGAGGCCAAAGAACCAGATGAAGGACGCCAGGGCCGCGCCCGCGCCATAGGCCGCACGGTTGACGCCTTCAAAGCGCGCCGATAAGCCCCCTAGCAAGACAACCGTATCCAGATAGACATGCGGATTGAGGAAGGTCAACGCCAGAACGGTGCCGATCGCCACCTTCAAATTGCCATTGCCTGAAGTGGCCGCCTGCAGGACTTCCGGATGGAACGCGCGGCGAAACGCAACAGATGCATACCAGAACAGGAACGCCGCGCCGCCAAGCGTCACGAGGGAGATCAACCTTGGCGATTGAGCGATCAGGGTGCCCAGCCCGGCAACGCCTGCGGCAATGAGCAGTGCGTCCGAAAGCGCGCATATCAAGCTCAGGACAAAGACATGCTCGCGCAACAATCCCTGCCGCAATATGAAAGCGTTTTGAGCGCCTATGGCGATAATGAGGGACGCGCCAAGAAGAAAACCGGAGAGTGCGGCTGAAAGCATCGGGTGGATATCCTGCGGAATTAATGAGGTTGGGGACCTAGAACAGTTTCATCTGGTCGTCGGGTTCCGGCGGTTTGGCACGCGCCGGTTTCTTGCGCTCTTCCAAGGTTTCAGCAACCCGTTCCTGAATCTCCGGTCCGGTGTTGGCAAAATTGTTGACCTTGTCGGAGACGGGGATGGCCTCGAAGAAATCCGCCTGTGCCGGCTTCATGAGGTCGGCGACGTGACGAGGCTCCTGCGTCTTGCAATCGAGCCAGCGGGCAAAATCCTTTTGTTCAATCACCACAGGCATGCGGTCATGGATAAAGCGCAGATTTTCATTGGCGCTGGTCGTGAGGATCGCGCCCGTATCGATTTCCGAGCCCTCTGCATTGGCCCAGGGTTCATAAAGGCCAGCGAAGGCGACAATTCCGCCATTGCGCGGCCTGATCCAAAAGGCTTGGGCCTTCTTGCCCCCGGTGCGACGCCATTCGTAAAACCCCGATGCCGGGACCAGAGCACGGCGATGACGCATCGCCGTCTTGAATGACGCCTTTTCGATTGCCGTTTCCGAGCGGGCATTGATCATCAACGGATAATTTGCCGTGTCCTTCACCCAGCCGGGAATGAAGCCCCAGCGCACCAGCAGTGCCCTCCGGTTGGATCGGTTGCTGCCGGGTGGCGGTGTTTCACCGCTGACGACCATGAGGATCGGCTGGGTTGGTGCAATGTTGAAGCGCGGCGGAAAGGCCTCCAGCTCCATCAGATCGAACCAGGCTTCGATCTCTTCCGGTGTACCGAGGAGGGAAAAACGTCCGCACATGCAAGTCAAGCCTGATTTGAATTGGAAGTCGCGATCATCCGCATTTGCGGTGGCGGGTCAAGTAATCGTTACCCTTGTCAAACTCGCCGCCACCACTTACCCCTGAGGTATGGACCAGATTCCCCTTTCTGCAACTGTCGATGGTGTTTCGGCCGTCTGTATTCGTGACCGGGCGTTCCTGCTGGTCGAACGCGGGCGTGAACCGTCGAAGGGCTGGCTGGCATTTCCGGGTGGCCGGCGCGAGGAGGACGAGGCGCCGCACGACGCGGCAATCCGCGAGCTTTACGAGGAAACCGGGATTGTCGCGACAGATGTTTCGTACCTTACCACTGTGACATTTGACTACTCTACTCCCGAGTTCCCGTCGCCCAAACCGTTCCGGCTCGCAGTTTTCCTGGCTCGCGATCCGGTGGGGGAGGCCGTCGCCGCAGACGATGCCGCGGCGGTTCATTGGTTGCGGGTCGAAGAAATGACGGCATTCGACGTAACGGAGAGCGTACTGGAAGTTGCACACTATCTGGCGCACTCCTTCGAAAGTTGAGGGTATTAACCATCAACGCCTTGAAGGCGCCTTGCTTTCAGGCAACATGGCTTCTTCGGGAATTGAGGCTCAAGGCTATTTCGTGCGGCGTGCAGCGTTGATCACAGCGGTTTTGGTGGCAATCATCGCAGCGGCACCGGCCTATGCGGTCGATCCTCTGTATGAAGCGAAGCTTCTTCGTCTCGCCGAGGTGCTTGGTTCGATCCATTCATTGCGTAACCTTTGTGGCGAGAAGACTAGCCAGTGGCGCGACCGTATGGATTCACTGCTTCTGGCCGAAAATCCAGACCCTGCTCGCAAGGCTCGGCTGATCGCCAGTTTCAACCGTGGATACCGCACTTTCAACGAAACTTATTCGACCTGCACAAGCCAGGCGATTGCGGCGATTGACCGCTACCAGAGCGAAGGAATGAGACTTTCTTCTGAGATCGTATCGGGCTATGGAAATTAACCAGGCTTTAACTGTTGAAGCCAATGAACCGCATTTTAGACAAAACGTATGGTATTGTTTAGCGGTAGTTTAAGAATTGGCCCCGGCCAAGGATGGTATATCATGAACATGACATCGACGGACCTTGATAGGTTGGTTGCAGAAGAAAAAAAGCTGGTTGCGATCGAATATCAGAATGAAGTCTGGGCTGATGGCACGCTTGAAGGTATCGAACCCGAAATTATGGCCGAAGCCGCTTTCGCAACCGCGTTGACCGAATTGATCCGCGATAACGGCGAAGTGTCTGCGCTGGCCTTGCTTGAAGTGCTGCGTGAACGTATTTCTGCGGGCGAGTTTTCATCGAATCGCGTCCTGCAATAGTTCAACACCCGGGTGATCCTGCATGCTTGAAAAGCACTTTTCCGCTTCCGCGATCGTTAGAACCAGTTTTCTAGCGGCAGCTGTCTGTGCTTTCAGCTTTCCAGCTCTGTCGGCTGGTCGTGATATGCCGGTTCAACTCGCCCTCAGCGAAATCAAGAAAGAAGAACTTCCAAAAACCGCCGAACCAGCGCCGGCCAAACCGGGTGCCGAGCAGGAGCCTGAGGACGAGGCGCAAACCCCATCGGATTCCGGTAAGCCTGCTGCAGCGCCGGAAAGTCCTGCTGAAACGGAGAGCGGCAGTACTCCGGCCACCAATCCAGCAATGCCAAATGCCAAGGAAGGCGCCCCTGTCCCACAGGTCGAGTATGACGTCACCAAGCTGCCCTTCCCCGTACAGAAAATGCGCGAACTGATCCTTACGGCTGCAAAATCAGGGTCGATCGAGGCGCTTCGCCCACTGATCGGTTCGGGTGATGATGTCACCATGCTTTCGCTCGCCGACATCGAGGGCGATCCTCTCGCCTATCTGAAAACCTTGGCGGGTGACCCGGACGGCCAGGAAATCCTGGCGATCCTCGTCGACGTGCTGGAGTCCGGCTACGTGCATCTGGATGCCGGCACCGCGGACGAACTCTATGTCTGGCCGTACTTCTTTGCATACCCACTCGACAAACTCGAGCCGAAGCAGAAAGTTGAGCTCTTCCAGATCGTCACTGCGGGTGACTATGAGGAGATGAAGCAGTTCGGAACATACGTGTTCTATCGCCTCGGCATCACTCCGAAAGGCCGCTGGCGGTTTTTTGTGACTGGCGACTAACTTTTTCCGGACCGTCGTAAAATAATTAGCGCGCATGTCACATTTGGTTGCGCTGTCTCGTCTTGTGTTCAGGCAACTGAATGCCCGACAAGGAGAGATATCATGAAAGCGAGACTGAACCCCTTCAACCACGAAGCCACCATCAAGCCGATGCTCAAGATGGAGGAGAGTGTGGTCAGTAGCGGACTGGAAATCAGCCTGATCGAACTCGTCAAGATGCGGGCTTCGCAGATCAATGGCTGCGCCTTCTGCCTCGACATGCATTCGAAAGATGCACGCAGCAAGGGCGAGACTGAACAGCGCCTCTATCTCCTCAACGCCTGGCGGGAATCGCCGCTCTACAGCGAACGTGAACGGGCTGCCCTTGCTTGGACGGAGGCCTTGACGCTCGTTGCCATGACCCATGCGCCGGATAGCGACTACGAGACGTTGAAGGAACATTTCACCGAAGAGGAGATCGTCAAACTGTCCATGCTGATCGTCACCATTAATGGATGGAACCGTCTGGCCATCGGTTTCCGCTCGATTCATCCGGTAGAAAAAGATCGTGCCGCAGCCTGAAAATCCGGCTGAAACGTTCAACCGCCTCAGACCGCGATTGACCCGCATTGCCTATCGCATGCTCGGATCGGTCGCGGAGGCGGAAGATATTGTACAGGAAGGCTTCATTCGCTGGCATCAGGCCGACCGGTCCGAGGTGCGCAGCGCAGAAGCCTTTCTGGTGCGTACCGTCACGCGGCTTTGCCTTGACCATTTGAAATCTGCCCGCGTTCGAAGGGAAACCTATGTGGGCAACTGGCTGCCTGAGCCGATATTCGACCCGAGCGAAGAGGAGTCGGACAGCGACATCACTCTGACGTTAATGGTGGCTCTCGAGCGGCTTTCGCCACTCGAGCGCGCCGCGTTCCTGCTGCACGACGTGTTCGGGCAGGAGTTCAACCAGATCTCCGAAGCGATTGGCCGCGATCCGGCGACGTGCCGCCAGCTTGCGAGCCGGGCACGAAACCATGTCCAGCAGGCCAAGCCACGTTTCCCGGTGTCGGACGAACAGGGGCGGAATATCGCAAAGGCTTTCTTCACAGCGTCGCGCAGCGGCGATATGCAAGCGCTGCAATCGCTCCTGGCCGAGGACGTCGTCATGTATGCTGACGGCGGCGGAATTCGCCCTTCCACGATCAACCCCATCTATACGATGGACAGGGTTTCGCGCTTCTTCGATGGCATTGCCCGCCGGATGGAGTACCAGTTCCCGCCGATCTTGCACGAGGGATTGATCGATGGGTTGCCGGGTTTCGTGACAACAGAGTTTGATGGCATTCCGCAGACAACGGCTCTCGAGATCGAGAACGGCAAGATCAAGACGATATATATCGTGCGCAACCCGGAAAAACTCGGCCATCTGGCATTTGCGAAATCGTCGTCGCAGGGTACAGCTTGACGCAATTTTCCACGCAATGGACGGTGCCCATGACCAAGCTGACGATGTATCAGGTCGATGCCTTCGCAACTGAACTCTTCAGCGGCAATCCCGCCGCTGTACTCGTTCTGGATGACTGGCTATCCGACGTGACGATGCAGGCGATTGCGGCGGAGAACAATTTGGCCGAGACGGCCTTTGCAAAGCGCACCGCCAGTGGCTGGGATCTGCGCTGGTTCACGCCAGTCCATGAGGTCGATTTCTGCGGTCATGCCACACTAGCTACATCTCATGTACTCGCCAACGAGCTTGGGGTCGAAGGTGAACTGGTTTTTGAAACGCGCGTTGGGACATTGCGCGTCAGTCGTAGCAACTCAGGCTATCAGCTTGATTTTCCGAGCTTTCCTCCAGAGCCCATCAAAGAGATGCCGCCACTGCTGAAAGAAATCGTTGGCAAAAACGTACCGGCGTTCAAGAACTTCGAAAACCTGTTCGTCGAATTGGAGGACGAGCAGGCTGTGCGCGATTTCGTTCCAGACCTGCCGAAGATCACGGACCTTGGTCCCCTTGGGCTCGTCGTTACGGCGGAAGGAAACGAACATGATTTCGTCTCCCGCTATTTCGCGCCCTACGCGGGTATTCCGGAAGATCCCGTGACCGGTTCGACCCATGCGACGCTGGTACCGTACTGGGCGGAAAAGCTTGGAAAGGCCAGGCTGTCGGCCTTTCAGCGCTCAAAGCGCGGCGGGCATCTCCTCTGCGAGCTCGCCGGTGACCGCGTGCTTGTGACCGGATCGGCAGTCACTTTCATGAAGGCTGAGATTTACCTGGTCTAAACTACAACATCACCGGTTGTGTTTATGAGCTTCCACATACGCCCGCAACACCGCGTTCATGCGCGTGAGGTGCCCTTTGCCGTGCGCCTTGAACCATTCGACGACATCCGTGTCCAGACGCAAATGAACAGATGTCTTGCCGCCAGGCATGACGACGCGAGCGTTGTTCCAAAAACTTTCGCCTAAGGATTCCGCTTCAGGCGCATCGAGATATGCCTGATCTTCTTGGGGATCACGCATACTTACAATCTCGCTAAGCGAGTGTTTTGCGGTAGTAGATTTCTTGTTCATATTTTCCCGCTTTCTGCGCGCTGATAATGCGTATGACCTTGTCAGCACGGCGCGTATACACAACGCGATAGATCTTAAAATCCACTCGACCGAGCGCTATAAACCGCAGTTCGCCGTAGTCCTCACGCACGTCAACATATTCAAGAATCTCATTTGCGAAAATCTTTGCGGCGTTTGGAAACGAGATTCCATGTTTGACTATATTGCTTTTGGCTTTTTCTACATCCCATTCAAATTGGAGCTCGACATCCTTCAAGATAGCCTTCCCTTATATACATAAATGTGTACACAATATCAACTTACTCGTAATATTCTTCGTGCATTCAATTTTGAGGCAGCGCTTCGCCAAACAGCACCGGTTCACCCCGCGAAGGCGTGACGATCTCACCTTCCCACATGACCTTTTGACCGCGAATGATGGTGCCGACCGGCCAGCCAGTGACGGTCTTGCCGTCATAGGGCGTCCAGCCCGCCTTCGAGCCAACCTGCGCATTGGTAATGGTTTCGCGCCGCTTCATATCGACGATCGTCAAATCGGCGTCATAGCCGACTGCGATGCGGCCCTTGCGGGCCATGCCGAACAGGCGGTTCGGGCCATGCGAGCTCAGGTCGACAAAGCGCTCGATGGACATGCGGCCAGCATTTACATGATCGAGCATGATCGGCACCAGCGTCTGTACGCCGGTCATCCCCGAGGGGGACGCTGGATACGGTTTTGATTTTTCTTCAAGCGTATGCGGTGCGTGGTCGGAACCAAGCACATCGACAATCCCCTGCCCGATACCCTTCCAGACGCCATCGCGATGACGCGCGTCACGCACTGGCGGGTTCATCTGCAGCAGCGTTCCGAGCGTCGCATACTGACTGGCGTCGAGCGTCAGGTGATGCGGCGTCGCCTCGCAGCTTGCAACATCCTTGTGATCTTTCAGGAAATCGATCTCTTCGGCCGTCGAGATATGCAGGACGTGTATGCGCGCGCGAGTTTCGCGCGCGATCCGCACCAGCCGTTGGGTGCATTTGAGCGCCGCGATTTCGTCTCGCCATACCGGATGAGACGAGGGATCACCCGGTATGCGGAAACTCTCGCGCTCGCGCAGGCGGAATTCGTCTTCCGAATGGAAGGCGGCACGACGGCGCGTATTCTTGAGGATCGAACGCACGCCCTCATCGTCCTCGACGAGAAGGTCGCCGGTGGAGGAACCCATGAACACCTTGATGCCGGCGGCGCCGGGCAATCGCTCGAGCTCGGCAACATCATTGGCATTGTCGCGCGTGCCGCCGACCCAGAAGGCAAAGTCGCAATGCATGCGGTGTTGGCCGCGCCGCACCTTGTCTTCGAGCGTTTCGGCAGAAGTGGTCAGCGGCTTGGTGTTCGGCATTTCAAAGACGGCGGTAACACCACCGAGAACAGCGGAGCGCGAGCCACTTTCCAGATCTTCCTTATGCTCAAGACCCGGCTCGCGAAAATGCACCTGGCTGTCGACGACACCGGGCAGGATATGCAGTCCGGTGGCATCGATGATCTCGCCCGCGGAGGCATTGCCAAGATTGCCGATAGCGGCAATGCTGCCATTGCTGATACCGATATCGCGCAACCCGACCCCATCCTGGTTGACGACAATACCGCTTCGATAAATCGTGTCGAAACCTTGAGCCATTTGCTTTCCGTTCCCGTCTTGCACACCTCGTCCTTGCGGATTACGTAACAGGGACGCGAAAGGCAAGGGTGATGCGATGCCATCGGCAAGTTTAAACGAAAGAGCCGTCCTCAACGTGACCGGCGAGGATGCTGAAGATTTCCTCCAGAACCTGATAACCACCGACCTCGACACGCTTGAACGCGGGGATCTGAAACCCGGCGCTCTCCTCAATCCGCAAGGCAAGATCCTGTTCGAATTCCTCGTTTCACGCAATGGCGATGGTTTGCGCCTCGATGCGCTGCGGACTTCCACCGGCGACTTTTTGAAGCGGCTCACACTCTACAAATTGCGCGCCAAGGTACAAATTGTCGTTGATTCAGAAATGCTTGTCCATGTTTCCTGGGAAGAGGATTCAAAGCCTTCGGAAACTGAATCAATTGTGCATGACCGGCGGTTTCCTGATGCTTTGAATGTCAGACGTCACTACGGCGGGGCGCAAGGGCCTGGGGGAAACGGGATGGCCTGGACCGCTCTTCGTATCGCCCATGGTGTTGCAGAAGCCCCGAACGACTATGGACTTGGCGATGCTTTCCCACATGACATCAATCTGGATCAGACAGGTGGTGTTTCATTCAGGAAGGGCTGCTTTGTTGGCCAGGAAGTGGTCTCCCGCATGCAGCATCGGGGTACGGCAAGGCGGCGCATCCTTATTGCTAGCGGCCCGTCGGATTTGCCGGAAACCGGCACGCCAATTACCGCCAATAACCGTGAGATCGGCACGCTTGGCAGTGTCGCTGGAAAAACCGGACTGGCGCTTGTCCGTATCGACCGCGTGAAAGATGCGACGGACAACGGCATGCCCATTATGGCAGGAGAAACTGCCATCCACCTTGCCATTCCCGCAGAACACCGGTTTACATTCCCCGAGGCAACGCAAGAGGCCTGATCGGGGATTGTCAATGCCAGCAAAGCCGCTCACCATTGTACTGAAGAAAACCGAGTTGAGAGCCTGGCAGCGTATGCTTTCCGGCCGCCGGTTGGATTTGCTTGACCCCTCTCCGCTGGACATTGAAATCGAAGACATCGCCCAAGGCCTCGCACGCGTCGCGCGATGGAATGGCCAGACCATCGGTGATCATGCTTTTTCAGTGGCGCAGCATTCGCTGCTGGTTGAAGAAATCTTCGGCACGATCGTTCCGGACGCGACCACCGAACAGCGTTTGATCGCTCTGCTGCACGATGCGCCGGAGTATGTGATCGGCGACATGATCTCACCGTTCAAAGCCGTCGTGGGGGGAGATTACAAAAGCGTTGAATTGCGATTGCAGCATGCCATTCATCTGCGGTTCTCACTGAAACCGGTTGTCAAGCAAGACCTTCGCGCTTTGATCAAACGTGCAGATGCGATTGCGGCTTATTACGAAGCCACGCGCCTTGCTGGCTTTGCCGAGAAGGAAGCCGTACAGTTTTTTGGTCGGCCGCGCGGAATTGACCCGCAAGGTCTCGACTTGATTCCCTTGGCGACCCAGAATGTACAAAACGCTTTTCTGCAGCGGTTTGCGTCTCTCGACAAGCAACGTGCGCAGAGCCAAGGATAACATCATGCCGCATATCGTCGTTTCACCCCTTTCCCGCCTTGCCGAGTCGGCGACCCGGTTTGGCGCACGCGACATGATCACGCTGATCAACATCGGTACGCCCGTCCCGCGACCTGTGGAAATAGTCGAGGAGCGGCATTTGTTTCTCGGTTTCAACGATATTGTCGAGCCTACGGAAGGCATGACGCATCCAATCGCCGACCATGTCAGCGACTTGATTGCATTTGGCCGGCGCTGGGATCGCGAGGCACCTCTCCTCATTCACTGCTATGCCGGCATCTCGCGCTCGACCGCGGGTGCCTACATCACCGCATTGGCGCTCAACCCGGAGCTTGACGAAGTGCATCTGGCTCAGGTTCTGCGTCGCAACGCGCCTTCTGCTACGCCCAACAGCCGGCTCGTGGCACTGGCCGACGATATGCTTGGGCGTCAGGGCCGGATGGTCGATGCGATCAAGGCAATCGGACGTGGCGAAGAGGCTTTTGAAGGTACGCCCTTCATTCTTCCGCTCGTGGTGTGACCATGACCGGTACGCCCAATGCGGTTGAGATAAACCTGAGTGCCGCCATCGTCGCCGTGGCCAATAATGATCCGCTGATCCTGACCACGCCATCCGGCGACGATGCCGAACGCGACGAGCTGCCATTCGGTCCATTCAATCCCCTGCAGCATCGAACGTTCGAGACGGGTCTGCGTGAATGGGTGGCGGAACAGACGCCCTTGCGGCTCGGATATGTCGAACAGCTTTATACGTTCGGCGATCGGGGGCGACACAAAACTGCCGAAGATCGGGACCTGCACATCGTCTCGGTGGGTTATCTTGCGCTCACCCGCACGACGGACGACAACAAGGAGGCTCTGCGCAAATCCGGCGCGCGCTGGCGTAGCTGGTATTCTTTCCTGCCTTGGGAGGACTGGCGCACTGGCAAACCCGTCATGATCGACGAGATGATCCGACCCGCATTGCATGCGTGGGCCGAGAAAAGCGGCGTGCCGGCGCGACTCAGCCGGTTTCGGCTTGCATTTGGCGATGACGGCATTGCCTGGGATGAAGAGCGCGTGCTCGAACGCTACGAACTCCTGTATGAAGCGGGCTTGATAGAAGAGGCGGTGCGGGACGGCCGTGCCGAGCGTACTGAGCTCTCGCGCATGCTGGGACTGCCGATGAGCTTCGACCACCGGCGCATCCTTGCGACGGCGATATCCCGGCTGCGCGCCAAGCTCAAATACCGGCCTGTCGTCTTCGAACTGATGCCGCCCACCTTTACGCTGACCGCGCTTCAGGAGACCGTAGAGGCAATTTCCGGGCGGCACCTGCACAAGCAGAACTTCCGCAGGCTGGTCGAGACAACGGAACTTGTTGAGCCCACTGGTGCTGAACAGACACAAGCGCGGGGCAGACCGGCGGCGCTTTATCGCTTCCGCCACAACGTGCTGGAAGAGCGCAGCGTGGCAGGCCTCAGGGTGGGCGGCAGAGGATAGGGAGAGTGAAATGGACGACAAACCGACATCGCTCAATGCCGACGGCATTTCCGAACCATTCGCGTCGGACACAGTGCCCTGGGAAGAATGGTCGCAAGGCAGCCGCTATGGAAGCAAGTTTCGCTATCTTTCCGGCTTTGGCGGCGCCAATCACGTCGGTGTGCAATTGGAAGAACTCGCGCCAGGCATGGAGTCGAGCCTGAACCACTATCATATGCTGGAGGAAGAGCAGGCATTCATCCTTGAAGGTGAAATGACGCTGCGGCTCGGCGACAAGACCTACCGGATGAAAGCTGGCGACCATGTCGTCTTTCCCGCGGGACAGAAGGCCGGCCATTCCTTCTACAATCACAGCGATGCGCCATGCCGCTTTATCATGATCGGCGAGAAAAACCCGAACGAGGTTGTGTTCTATCCCGAAACCGGACGTATCGGCGTTCGGCTGATGGGCGAAGGGTATGACAGATCAGCCGTCATGGAATACTGGCAAGGGGCGGATACAGACCGGAAAAATCGCGATTGAGTAATCCGCTATTTCAACAGGTAGACGTTTTCGTCAGCGGGGAACGCCCGCGAGCGCACGTCGTCTGCGTAGGCTTTGACGGCCTGGTCGATGACGGTGCTCACGGAACCGTAAACCTTGACGAATTTGGGCGGCTTTGGGTTATAGCCGAGCATGTCTTCGAGGACGAGGATCTGACCGTCGCATTCCCTCGAGCCGCCAATGCCGATAGTTGGGATAGCCGTTTCGCGCGAAATCTCCGCAGCCAGCGGTTCAACAATGCCTTCAAGCACAACGGAAAAGGCACCCGCCGCGCTTACCGCCTGCGCATCGGCCTTGATAATCGGCCATAACGCAGTGTCACGGCCTTGCGTCTTAAAGCCACCGAGCGTGTTGATCGATTGCGGGGTCAGCCCGATATGCGCCATCACCGGAATACCGCGCTCGGTGAGGAAGCGGATGGTGTCGGCCATGCGGACACCGCCTTCAAGCTTGACCGCACCACAGCCGGTTTCCTGCATGACGCGCGCAGCATTGCGAAATGCCATTGCGGGGCTTTCCTCATAGGAGCCAAAGGGCATATCGACCACAACCATGGCCCGTTTCGAACCGCGCACGACGGCCTTACCATGGGCGATCATCAGATCCAGCGACACGCCGAGCGTTGATTCCATGGCGTAGAGAACCATGCCAAGACTGTCGCCCACGAGAAGAATATCCGCATGGCTGTCGACGATGCGGGCGGTGTTGGCGTGATACGAGGTCAGAGCCACGATCGGCTCGCCGCCTTTGCGCCCGCGGATCTCCGGTGCGGTGACGCGGCGTATAACGATTTCCTGGCTCATGTTTCTCCCCTCCCTGGCCTTGCTCAGCCTATGACACGCTGATCGATCAGCCGTACCTTGCCGAAGCGAACGGTCAAAAGGATGACAACTGGCTGCTTGAATTTGCCCGAAACCGCATCAAGTGTCTGTGCATCGCGAATGTCGACAGATTCGATCTCACCGCGCTTCTCCGTTTCAAGGACCGTGCGCACCGCATTGCGAATAGTCGAGACTGAGCGCTGGCCTTTCGCAGCCATTTCCTCCGCTTGAGCCAATGACTTTGCCAGGATGACGGCTTTCTTGCGGTCGGCAGGCGTGAGCATGGCGTTGCGTGAAGAGCAAGCGATGCCGTCCGGCTCGCGTACCGTCGCAACACCGGTGATTTCAATCGGCATATCGAGATCCGCCACCATGCGGCGGATGATTGTCAGTTGCTGATAATCCTTCTCACCGAAAAACGCGTGATCCGGCTGCACTATATTGAACAGTTTGGTGACGACGGTTGTCACACCCCGAAAGTGTCCGGGGCGGATCTTGCCAATCAGTACGCGCGACAGGACAGGGTTATCGACGATCGTATTGGCGCCGGGGCGATAGATTTCGGTGACTTCCGGTGTGAAGACATAGTCAACACCTTCGGCCCTGAGCTTGGCAAGGTCGCCTTCCATGTCGCGCGGATAGGTCGAGAGGTCCTCATTCGGCCCGAACTGCGTGGGGTTGACGAATATCGAAACCACAGTGACATCGCAGGCAGCCTTGGACCGGCGGACCAGTTCCATGTGGCCGATATGCAGATAGCCCATGGTGGGAACGAGGCCGATCGACCTGGTCTTGAGCCGTTCGGATTTAAGAGCAGCACGCAGTTCAGCAATCGTGGCGATGACCTTCATGTCAGTTCAATATCCAATCCGATATCCAGAGTTGGTGCTGCCATAGTGATTTTAGATGTCGAAATATAGTCCACCCCGGTTTCCGCAATCGCTTTGATCGTGTCAAAAGCGATCCCGCCGGACGCTTCGAGTTTTGCACGGCCAGCATTGATTTTTACTGCCTTTTCAAGCAGTTCCGGCCCCATATTATCAAGTAGAATCACATCTGCCTGGACTGACAGTGCTTCCTCCAGCTGGTGAATTCCGTCCACTTCCACTTCGATCTTGACGAGGTGGCCTGCGTAAGCTCGTGCAGCAAGAATTGCCTTTGCCACACCGCCCGCAACAGCAACATGATTGTCCTTGATCAAGATCGCATCGTCGAGGCCAAAGCGATGATTGGCGCCACCACCGCATTTCACAGCGTATTTGGCGAAGGCGCGCATGCCGGGAATTGTCTTGCGGGTGTCGCAAACCTTTGCATTCGTGTGGGCGATCAAATCCGCGAATTTCGCCGTATAGCTGGCGATGCCGCTCAGATGCATAAGATAATTGAGCGCGACCCGCTCTGCAGACAAAATGGCGCGCGCGTTGCCCTCGATTCGTGCGACGTTGTCGCCCCGATTGACCCGGGCGCCATCTTTCACGAGCGCCGTGAATGTCAATGAAGGGTCGATGAGCGCGAAGGCGGCGCGCGCAAAGCCTAAGCCGCAGATCGTCCCGACTTCACGGCTGGAGAGAGCAGCCGCCGCGGTGGCATCTTCCGGCAAGGTCGCATTTGTCGTGATATCGCCTGCCCGGCCGAGATCTTCGAGCAAGGCGGCACGCACAGCACCTTCAATCAACATTTGCGGCAAGGACGGCGGAAAAGCCCTTTGTGCGTCCCCAGGTGTGTTCGCCATCACGCCAGCTCCATCATCTCGTCCACCGTGGCTTCGGCATCGGCAAGGGTCAAAAATGTCCGGTGCTGCCATTCGGGCCGTTTCTCGGGAAAGTCGGTGCGGAAATGACCGCCTCGGCTTTCCTGACGGCGCAAAGCGCTGACGGCAACCAGCTTGGCCGTCGCCAGAACATTCCGGAAAGCCGCGTCCCGATTGGTCGTCTCAAGCGCAACGATGGTCGTGAGCCCCTCCAGCATACCTTCGCGATCGCGGATGACGCCAAAGCTGGCGCTCATCGTCTTACGCAGCCTGCTCATCGCGGCCGTATCCGCCTCGGCAACCAGATCGTCCCTGTCGATCGAGCCCTTTGACCAGTCTTCCGCGTGCTTCGCCTCACCCTTGCCGATTTTGGCAGCTATGCGCGCCGAGAACACTACCGCTTCGAGCAGCGAATTCGACGCAAGACGGTTGGCGCCATGTGCGCCTGTTGACGTGCATTCGCCACAGGCCCAAAGGCCGTTGATCGAGGTGCGTCCGTCCTCGTCTGTCAGGATTCCGCCCATGAAATAGTGCGCCGCAGGCACAACAGGAATAGGTTCGACGGCCGGGTCGATGCCGGCATCGCGGCAATATTTGTAGACGGTGGGGAATTCTTCGGCAAATGTCGTGCCCACAGCCTTGGTGCAATCCAGCCAAGCCCCTCGCCCGCCCGTGACCTCGGCATAAATGCCGCGCGCCACGACATCGCGCGGTGCGAGTTCCGCGTCGGGATCGATCTTCAGCATGAACCGTTCGCCCGCGCGATTGATCAGCGTTGCGCCATGCCCGCGCAGAGCTTCCGTTGCCAACGGTGCGGGGTCCTTGTTGACGTCCAGAGCCGTCGGATGAAACTGCACGAATTCCATGTCGGCCATCATCGCGCCGGCACGCGCCGCCATGCCAATCCCCTCGCCGCGCGCTTCTGATGGATTTGTGGTAACAGCGTAAAGATGGCCGATGCCACCTGTCGCAATCACAACCGTCCGTGACGCGAGTTTCACCTGCTTGCCGCGTCCAGCTTCCGTTCGCGCGATAACGCCGGTTACAGCGCCCTTTTCGGTTATGATGTCTTCGACCACATATCCCTCCATCACCCGGATGGAAGGCGTGTCCTCGACGGCCTTCACCAGCGCCTGCATGATGGCGCGCCCTGCCATATCGCCGCGAACCCGAACAATGCGGCTTTCCGAATGCGCCGCTTCCCGCGAAACTTGCAGTTTGCCCCCGAGATCACGGTCGAAAGGAACACCATATTCAAGGAGATCGTGGACCCGCACCGCCGCTTCACTTGCCATAAGGCGTGCAATGCCTTCGTCGACGATACCGTCACCCGCTGCAACGGTGTCGGCGACGTGCTTTTCCATCGTATCGCCTTCCGACACCGCAGCTGCGATACCCGCCTGCGCCCAGGCGGAGGAAGCGCCACGACCGATCGGTGCTGCGGCGAGGACAGTGACGGGCCTCGGCGCCAGTTTCAGGGCACAGAAAAGTCCGGCAAGGCCGCCACCGATGATGATGACGGGATCGGATTGTATGGACATGATCGTCGCCTCCGGCGTCAGTTCTTGAGATTGACCATCCGCTCAACCGCCAGGCGCGCGCGTTCGGCGACGAGCGGATCCACATGGATTTCCTCCTTCATATAGACGAGGCTTTCGAGAATGTTTGGGAGCGTAATGCGCTTCATATGCGGGCAGAGGTTGCACGGCTTGATGAATTTCACATCCGGCACTTCCGATTCGATATTGGAAGCCATCGAGCATTCGGTCACCAGAAGCACCTTGGCTGGACGGTTGTCTTTCACATAATTGATCATGCCGCTCGTCGAACCGGTAAAATCCGCGATCGCGACGACTTCCGGCGGGCATTCCGGATGAGCAATGATCTGGATATCCGGATCGGACGCTCTGTAGGCAAGCAATTCGTCCGCTGTAAAGCGCTCGTGTACTTCGCAATGGCCCTTCCAGGTCAGGATCTTGACCTTGGTCTGTGCGGCAACATTCTGGGCGAGGAATTCGTCGGGTATGCACAGTACCCGGTCCACGCCAAAGCTTTCGACCACCTCCACGGCATTGGCCGAAGTGCAGCAAATATCACTTTCGGCCTTAACTTCTGCCGAGGTGTTCACATAGGTGACGATCGGCACGCCCGGATAGGTTTCGCGGAGCAGGCGCACGTCAGCACCGGTGATCGACTCGGCAAGCGAACAGCCCGCCCTCATGTCCGGGATCAGAACGGTCTTGTGCGGGTTTAAGAGCTTCGAGGTTTCAGCCATAAAGTGCACACCGCACTGAACGATGATATCGGCGTCGACCTTGGTGGCTTCCTTGGCGAGCTGGAGCGAATCACCGACGATATCGGCGACACAGTGAAAAATCTCGGGCGTCTGGTAGTTGTGCGCGAGGATAACCGCGTTGCGCCGCTTCTTCAGCCGGTTGATCGCTGCCACATAAGGCGCGTAGACCGGCCATTCGATGCGGGGGACGTGATGGGCAACACGCTGGTAGAGGTGCTCGGTCTCCGCCGCAACCTCGGGCGTGTAGGAAAGATCCGGCATTTCAAGAATACCAAAACGATCCGCTGCAGTCTGACCGGTGATACGGCCATTGGTCGTGCGGGTAGTGCTGGTCATATCCACTTCCTCCTGGACACTCGTCACAGCTCATCATTGGCTCTCGCTCATCCTCGACCATCATTTATACTCACATTGAGCATATTTACGATCAAAAGAAAAACGGCAGGGCCGTCACGATCTACATAGGGGAATATTCAGATGGCTTCAAGTGGCAATAAACGAGAAAGCGAGGGGCCGCCAGAATCGGCGGCCCTCCCCTTGAAAACAAAACTACGACGTTAACCGCCATAAACACCCCCAAGAATGATCTTGCGATCATCACCATAGCGACGGCTGTCCCTTGCACTCCTGGCAGGACTATCACCGCCGACGCGAGGGGTGCAATCGGTGAAAACCTTGGCACCGAAATCACTAGGCCGATCGCAGAAAACCAACGGGCTGACGTTGCCGGAGTTGGCGCAACCCGCGATAGTTACAGCGCCGAGCGCCAGAACAGGCAGTAATAACCGCATATTATCAATCCTTCATTCACTGTATTTGTGCTGCCTGCGCAACGTTCAGTTCCTTGTATCCATCAAACTCATTTAAGTACCAATCAACTCAATTCAATTGATTGGGATGGTAAATGAGATAAACCTGCGTTTCTCAGAAAAAAGGGAAAGCGCCATGTCGCAGAACCAAGCAACAGCCGGCAAGCAAACCGGTGTACCGTGGCTGATTATCATAGCCGGCTGCCTTATTGCACTCATGACGTTCGGTCCCCGCTCTGCCATGGGCTTCTTCCAGCTGCCGCTGCTGGCCGAGAAAGGCTGGGATCGCACTACCTTCGGCATGGCAATGGCCCTGCAGAATCTCTGCTGGGGTGCGGGCCAGCCCTTCTTCGGTGCGATAGCCGACAAATTCGGCACGTGGCGCGTACTGCTTATTTCAGCGATCCTCTATTGCGGCGGCCTATTGATGATGGCGTGGGCCACTTCGCCAAGCTTGCTCTATTTGGGCGGTGGCGTGCTGGTCGGACTTGGCGTTGCAGCGGGCTCGTTCGGCATCATCTTGTCCGCCTTCGCGCGTAACGTGTCCGCTGCCAATCGAACATTCGTCTTCGGTATCGGCACCGCTGCCGGCTCGGCGGGCATGTTCGTTTTCGCACCGATCAGCCAAGGCCTTATCGATCGGGTCGGCTGGTCTGACGGGTTGGTCTATCTTGGCATTGCCATGTTGATCATTCCGGTTCTTGCCATTCCGCTGCGAGGAAATTCTTCGAGCGGCAAGGTCAGCGAAACACAGTACAAACAGTCGATTGGCGAAGCTCTGCGGGAAGCCTTTGGACATAAGAGCTACCTCTTGCTGACGACAGGCTTCTTCGTGTGCGGCTTTCAGGTGGCTTTTATTACCGCACATTTTCCGGCTTATATCGGCGATATCGGTATCGATGCGACCTATGCGGTGCTGGCCCTCGCCTTGATCGGCTTTTTCAATATTATCGGCTCTCTGGCGTCAGGCGTCATCAGCCAACGCTATTCCAAGCCCAAGTTCCTTGCCTACCTCTATCTTGGCCGATCCGTATTGGTCACCGCCTTCCTGCTTCTGCCGCAAACGGGAACTTCGGTAATCGTCTTCTCGATTCTGATGGGGCTGATGTGGCTCTCGACAGTGCCGCCAACGAATTCACTTGTCGCCATCATGTTCGGCACGCGCCATCTCGGCCTGCTCGGAGGCATCGTATTCTTCTCGCACCAGATTGGTTCGTTCCTCGGCGTCTGGCTCGGCGGCTATCTCTACGACCATTTCGGCAGCTATAATCCGGTCTGGTGGCTCGGTGTGGCGCTTGGCATCTTCGCCGCCATCGTCCATTGGCCCATCGAGGAATCAGCAGCGTATCGCCCCGCGCTCCAGCCAGCGGAATAATCCCTCAGGGCTGAAGCCGTTTGCGGATTGGTTCGAATTCCGGTGTAGCCTTGCGCTTCACCGGGTCGGGCCCATTGGCGTCGATCGCTTCCCAGTATCTCCAGCCTGCATCGGCCATGATCGGCGTTACGGGATCCACCTTGCGGATTTCCGCAATGACGAAATCGTAGAAGGCCAGCAGATCGCGCGAACCGCCGTTATTTGCCGCGAACGAAGCTTTCAAGCGGAAAGATAGCGCAGGTCTCGGTGCCATGGGCGAGAAGCTTTCCATTCTTGTCTTTCAGGAAAGCCTCGGATGTCGCAAGGGTACGTCCGCGATGGATCAGCCGCCCCTCACAGAAGACCATTCCCGTTGCAGCTGTTAACGGGCGCACGATGTTCACCTTGAATTCAGCAGTGGTGTAGGCCTCGCCCGGCTTCAGCGTCGTCATGATGCAGCAGGCCAATGCGGAATCCATCAAAGTGGCGATCCAACCGCCATGAATACCGCCTAGTGGATTGAGATGTTCAGGCCTGGGCATGCCCTTGAACACCACGCGGTCCTGTTCGACCTCATGCAGATTGAAGGACAGAGTCTTCGCCATGGGCGGCGCGGGATATTCCCCACGGAGCATGGCCTGCAGAATTTCGAGGCCACCGCGCGTCGCGAGATCGCCAAGCGGCACCAGGCCGATACCGCCGGGGAACTCGACAGCGGACACATCATCATAACTCATGGGAGAACAGACCTTTCCTGACCGGAGCGTCCCTGCGCCGATGCACTCGACAATGATCTCGAAATAGCGGCGAGGAAGCCTTGCCGGGCTTCCGGTGCCTTCTGCGCGCGGGGCTCCCATACATGGCGGTTGAAGAAGAAACTCGTCAGGCGAAAGGCTGCGGTGATTTCGGCGAGCGATGCCGCGCGCACGCTGGAACTAACCATGAAGGGAGGCATTTCCAGGAGCTTGTCCGCCCACGGCGCACCGGCATCGCGCGAAACCGCACGGCCCGTTTTCGGCGAAACAAAGGTAAGGTGCTGATCGCTCCCCGTCGCCGCACAGCGCTTCAAATCGAGGCCAAATCCCAGTTCCTCGAGCATCAGCACTTCGAAACGCAACAGCAGTTCGCCCGCGATCAGCGCATCTTCGCAATGTTCGAGTATGACGGAGAGAATTTCAAAGAGGTTTTCATGCGGGTCACGCTCCGGCAGGAGACGCAGGTGTGCGGCGGCAAGCTGCAACCCGTAGAGTGCCACCGGCTGATCAATGAGCCGCGCTGCGGCGAAACTGACAGGCTCGACCTGCATCATGCCCAGATGCTCGTCCATGCGCGCGCGCCAGATCACATCGACGCGATTGCCGGGCTGAAGCAACGGCTGCATGCGGCGGGAGCGTCCACCGCGCACCAGACCCATATGACGGCCATGTTCACGCGTCATCAGTTCAAGGATGGCGCTGGTTTCCCCGTGCCGCCTCGTTCCAAGGATGATACCTTCGTCTCGCCATTCCATGGATGGAACGTCGCGCTATCAGTGCGGGAATTCAAGGCCCATTTCGCGGTAACGCTCAGGATCATTGCCCCAATTGTCACGAACCTTGACGAACAGGAACAGGTGCACCTTCTGCTCAAGGATTTCCATCAGTTCCTTGCGCGCCGCTTGGCCGATGGATTTGATCGCCTGGCCCTCATGGCCGAGAACGATCTTCTTCTGGCTGTCGCGCTCGACATAGATAACCTGCTGAATGCGAACAGAACCGTCCGGCTTTTCTTCCCAGCTTTCCGTCTCGATGGTTGAGGAATAGGGCAATTCATTGTGCAGACGCAGATAGAGCTTTTCGCGTGTAATTTCCGCCGCGAGCATGCGCATCGGCATATCGGAAATCTGGTCCTCCGGATAATACCACGGCCCTTCCGGCAAATTGTCGGCGAGGTACTTCAACAGATCCTTGCAGCCGTAACCCTTCAGCGCCGAAATCATGAAGGTCTTGTCGAAATTGACTTTCTCATTGGCTTTCTGCGCCAACTCGAGCAGCTTCGGCGCTTCGATGCGGTCGACCTTATTGAGAACGAGGATCACCTTGCGCTTCTTCTCGTGCAGGCTACCCAGGATCGCTTCCGCCTCTTCGTCGATCCCTTGCTCGACATCGATCAGCACCAGAATAAGGTCGGCGTCCTTGGCCCCGCCCCAGGCGGTCGTCACCATGGCGCGATCGAGGCGGCGCTTCGGCTTGAAAATACCGGGCGTGTCGACCAGAACCATCTGTGTCTGCTCGTGAATAACGATGCCGCGAACAAGGGCGCGCGTCGTCTGTACCTTGTGGGTGACGATGGATACCTTGCTGCCGACCAGCTGGTTGATCAGGGTCGACTTGCCTGCATTCGGGGCGCCAATCAAAGCAATGAAGCCCGAACGGGTTGGCACAGCGGGCTTTGTCTCGACCTCGGGTGTCGGTTCCTGATCAGTCATTCGTATCTTCTTCCTGCGCCTTCTGACGGACGCCTTCACGATAAAGCAATGCGACCGCAGCTTCCTGCTCCGCGATGCGCTTCGAACGACCCATACCTGTGGCTGCTTCGAAGCCTTTGACGTCCACCTTCACCGTGAACTGCGGATCATGGTCCGGCCCTGTGCGGTCGATGACGGTATATATAGGCTGCGCACCATCCTGCTGGTGCGCCCATTCCTGCAATTCTGTTTTCGGATCTCGCTGCGCCGAATTGATTTCTCGCGAGCGGGCATTCCAGTAGCGTTCGATGAAAGGTTGCGCCGCTTCCAGTCCGCCGTCCAGATAAATCGTGGCGATCAATGATTCAACCACATCGGCGCGAAGGCTCTTGAGCCGTTTGTCCGCTAATCCCTTTACGTCTGAACCTGTGCGAATGAATTCGTGCAAACCGATTTCGTCGGCAACAGCGGCGCAGGTGTCGGCGTTGACGAGAGAATTAAGCCGCAGCGACAATTCGCCTTCGCTCGCTGTCGGGTAGGCCCTGAACAACAGTTCAGCAATCACCAAGCCGAGTACACGATCGCCAAGAAACTCGAGGCGCTCATAATCGGATCCCGCCGAAGGGCGCGCGCTTGCGTGGGTAAGCGCACGCTCCAGGCGGCCGAGATCGCGAAAAGTGTGCCTCGTCTTTTCTTCCAGTCTGCGAACGGCGTCAGCGGACAGGCTCATCGGGACGTCAATCGTTCTTTACGGAATGGGGCGCACCGTTGACGCTGTTCAACAGGCGATCAAACCGTAGTTCCGAAGGCCAGCGCCACAGTTCCAACGGGCTTGCCTTGCCGGCGATCGAGAAGAAAATTATATTGGCGCGGCCAATGAAGTTCTCAAGCGGCACGTAGCCCACATCAAACCGGCTGTCGCTGGAATTGTCGCGGTTGTCACCCATCATGAAAAAATGGCCCGCCGGTACGACGAATTCCCGCGTGTCATCGCCCAGGCCATTCGGCGTCAGATCGAGGGTATCGTAGGTAATGCCGTTCGGCAGGGTCTCGCGATAGACATCGACCGGGTGGTTGACTTCGGTCACGTCGGAATTGTCGATCTGACCGACCTTCTCGCGGGGGACGGCCACGTCATTGATGTAGAGCACGCCGGCTCGCATTTGAATTTTGTCACCCGGCAGGCCAATGACGCGCTTGATGAAGTCCAGCGAGGTGTCATTCGGCTTGCGGAACACGGCTATATCGCCGCGTTTCGGCTCGGCGCCCCAAATGCGGCCCGAAAACAGGTCCGGTGCAAATGGGATCGAATATTTCGAATAGCCGTAGGAGAACTTGGAAACGAAAAGATAATCGCCTTCGAGCAACGTTGGCCGCATGGAGCCCGATGGAATATTGAAGGGCTGAAACAACAGGGTCCGAATGACCAGTGCGAGCAGCAACGCCTGCACGATAACGCTGATCGTCTCGCCAAGACCACCAGAATTCTTCACAACAGCTTTGTCGCTCACGTCGCTCATATCTCCAAAACAAAATGTGCCCCCTCATAACCGCTGAACGCGCGGGGGGCAATGCCACTCAATGGCGATTGAATAAGGCTATTCTTCGATTTTCAACGCTTCGATAATCACGAATGCTTGTGCAAGGGGGAAATCATCCGTGATCGTCACATGGATTCGGGATGTGTAACCGGAAGGGATAATCGCGCTAAGGCGCCTTGCCGCGCCATTGGTAAGCTGCATCGTCGGAGCGCCGCTCGGCAGGTTGACCACCCCCATATCGCGCCAGAACACCCCCCGGGACAATCCGGTGCCTAGAGCCTTGGCACAGGCCTCCTTTGCGGCAAAGCGCTTGGCATAGGAGGCTGCGCGCTGCTTCCGGCGTTCGGATTTTGTCTGTTCTACCGGTGTATAGACCCGGTCGATAAAACGCTGGCCATGCCTTTCAAGCGTCTTCTCGATACGCCTGATATCGATCAAATCACTACCGACGCCGATGATCATGTCGGCTCAATCGCCTTTTCAAGACGAAATCCAATACTGCGCCGATTCTGGAAACTTGCGACAGCCCAGCGAACCGGGAAATAGACCAGGAGCGCCGCTGCCAGGCCGAGCGGCACTGCACCAATGAGCATGGGCTTGATGAGAGGGGCCCACAAAACGGCAAAATCGAGGTGCCGCAGCATGGAACCGAGATGATGCGGCAGCGGATCTCCACTGAAACTGCCGGTCATAACGAACCGCCCAGCCTCGAGCGTCGCCGCCCAAATGAAGGGCAGGACCAACGGATTGCCGAGCGTTGTGCCAAGTACCGCGGCCGCAATATTCCCGCCAATCAGCCAGGCAAGCGCCAAGGCAACGGCGATATGGATTCCCAGAAGCGGAATGAATGCCGCAAAAATCCCGCAAGCGAAGCCAGTTGCAATCGCATGCGGCGTCGCCCTTAGCCGCAAGACTCGCTTGCCGAAGTAACGTAGGGACCGCCCAACCGAGCGGCGAGGCCAAAGCGCAACACGCAGCCGCTCGCGAAAGTCTGGCACTTTACGCCGTTTGAAAAGCATCTCTATTCAAGTCCCTCGCCAAAGCGCTTCGGCATATTCCGTGTGATCAGATGTTGCGACTACCCGGCTTAACAGGCGGAATTGCGGCAAGTTCTGGTGGAAGCTTGTCCGCAGGATAGGCCGGGACTTCGTATTCCGCCAGTGCAATCAAGGGTACTCCGACATCACTTTTCCCCGCGGACCGATCGATTATACAAGCGGCTGCAAGAACATTTGCGCCCAGTTCCTGCAGGCATGTGACCGTTTCGCGGATCGAAAGCCCTGTTGTTACAATATCTTCCACGATAACGACGCGCGCGCCCTTGGCAATTTCAAACCGGCGGAGCTTGAATATACCGTTTTCCCGCTCGACCCATATCGCCGGAACGCCAAGGTGGCGCGATGTTTCGTAGGCCGGGATGATACCGCCAATGGCAGGGCCGACAACATAGTCAATTTGGTCAAGCCCGGCGTCTTTGATCTTGTCTGCCAGACCACGGCAGACACGTTCCGTCTTGTCCGCATGCATGAAAACGCGCGCCTTCTGCAAGAAGATTGGGCTGCGCAAACCTGATGTCAGGATAAAGTGACCCTCAAGCACCGCACCTGCTTCGCGGAAAACGTCCAGAACCTCGCTTGTATTCATCCTTCGCCCCTATCCGTTAACGCGCTGCGCATCGCTGACGCATTTACTTTCTTTAAGTTTCGACAATATCCGATTGAGATGTTTGAGGTTCCACACTTCGAGATCGACGATCATCTGGGTGAAATCCGGCGCCGTGCGGACCATTGAAAGATTGTGAATATTGGTCTCGTTTTCAGCAATGACCTGTGCAATTTCTGCCAGGGATCCCGGCGCATTGATTGCAGAAATACTGATGCGAGCTGGAAAGCGGTCCCTCCGGCTCTCATCGATGTCCCAGCGCACGTCGATCCAGCGCTCAGGCTGATCGTCGTATGCCATCAGCGCCGAGGACTGGATAGGATAGATCGTCATACCGGCACCGGGCTGTAAAATGCCCACAATGCGGTCACCGGGCACTGCGCCTTCCGGCGAAAAATGCACAGGCATGTCGGGACTTGCACCGCGGATCGGCAAGGCGTTTGGCCCCCCCGGCTCCAAGCCGGCGCCTTCGGCGCCTTCGGGCATCTTGAAGATCATGCCGGATGTATTGCGGAAGTTCACCCAGCCTTCCTCACGCTCGCTGGCGCTGGGTTTTGGTTTGGCGTCCTGATATTCCGGATAGACGGCTTTCATCACATCGGATGACGGCAATTCACCACGGCCAACTGCGGCCAGAACATCGTCGAGTTCCTTGCGTGCCAGACGTGGCAAGCCTTTTTTCAGTTCGTCGCGCGAATAGACCTTCCCTGCCCGCTCGAACGCACGTTCAAGTATCTGCATACCGAGCCCGGAATATTGCTTGCGGACGGCAATGCGGGTCGCACGGCGGATGGCGGCGCGCGCCTTGCCGGTTACGACGATCGATTCCCAGGCGGCAGGCGGCGTCTGCGCCTTTGAGCGGATGATTTCGACTTCATCACCATTGTGCAGCTCGGTCATCAGCGGCATGATGCGGCCATTGACCTTCGCACCGACGCAACTGTCGCCGATATTGGTGTGCACGGCATAGGCAAAGTCGATCGGCGTCGCGCCGCGCGGCAAAGCAATCAGCCGGCCCTTGGGCGTGAAGCAGAATACCTGATCCTGAAACAATTCGAGCTTGGTGTGTTCAAGAAACTCTTCCGGGTTGTCGCCTTCGGCCAACGCCTCGATCGTTTGCCGCAACCAGGCATAGGCATTGGTTTCCGTCGAAATGACATGGGGGTTCTGCGCGCTGCCCCGATCCTTGTAGATCGAATGCGCAGCCACACCATATTCGGCAATGTCGTTCATTTCCCGGGTCCGTATCTGCAACTCGACACGCTGGCGTGATGGACCGACGATGGTCGTATGGATTGACCGGTAATCATTTTGTTTCGGCGTCGAGATGTAGTCCTTGAAACGGCCGGGAACCATGGACCATGTCGTGTGGATGATACCGAGCGCATTGTAACAATCGGCAACGGTATCGACGACAACGCGGAAGCCGAAAATATCTGACAACTGCTCAAAGGAGAGCCCCTTGCTTTCCATCTTGCGAAAGACCGACCAGGCTTTTTTCTGACGGCTTTTGACATTTGCCTTGATGCCATGTTTTTCGAACAGGCTCGACAGATCAGTCTCGATCTGCTTGAGCGTTGCCCGGTTCTTTTCCATTAATTCTGCCAGCCGGTTGGTGACGGCATTGAAGGCTTCGGGATTGATATAGCGGAACGCGAGCTGTTCCAGTTCCTCGCGCATGTCCTGCATGCCCATGCGGCCGGCGAGCGGCGCATAGATGTCCATCGTCTCCTCGGAGATGCGAAGACGCTTGTCTTCCGGAACGTGATGCAGCGTACGCATATTGTGCAGGCGATCGGCGAGCTTGACCAGCAGAACGCGCACGTCGTCAGAAATCGCCAGCAGCAGCTTGCGCAGGTTCTCTGCCTGAACCGCTTTCTTGGACACAAGATCAAGCTTCTTCAGCTTGGTCAGGCCCTCGACCAGCCTGCCGATATCGGGTCCGAAGAGCGTGTCGATCTCCTGGCGCGTCGCCGAAGTGTCCTCGATCGTATCGTGAAGCAGGGCGATGGCGATGGTCGCCTCGTCCAGATGCATGTCAGTCAGGATCGCTGCGACTTCCAGGGGATGCGAGAAATAGGGATCGCCCGATGCGCGCTTCTGATGACCATGCTTCTGCATGGCATAGACATATGCCTTGTTGAGGAGTGCCTCATTGACGTCAGGCTTGTAACGCTGAACACGCTCGACAAGCTCATACTGACGCATCATGGACTGGGGCCTCCGGAGTCACACACAGAATTTGGGCGAAGATAGAATTGTTATGCCGCCTATATGGTAATTGCGTTACCAAGACACAAAAATAATGCGCCGCAGAGGCTGCGACGCATCAAAAGACATTTGATGTGGAGACCTTTGAAACAGGGTCTCTTAGTAGTCGTCGCTTTTTTCCGGGGCTACGAGCCCTTCGATACCGGCCAGCAATTCCTCTTCCGACATGGAGTCGAAAGAGACGTTGTCGTCTGCATCGGCCTCAACAACTTCTGTCGCATCGCTATCGGCAGTAACTTGCGGGACAGCGACAGCTTCCGGCTCGTCCACTTCCACATGCTTCTGCAGCGAATGGATCAGATCCTCCTTGAGGTCGCCAGGAGACAAAGTCTCTTCCGCGATCTCCCGCAGGGCAACAACCGGATTCTTATCATTGTCGCGATCGATAGTGATCGCCGCACCTTGCGAAATCAGGCGCGCACGATGACTGGCGAGCAGAACCAGTTCAAACCGGTTCTCAACCTTGTCAACGCAATCTTCAACAGTGACGCGGGCCATGTACTGCCCCTTTCATATTTTTTTGAATTAGCGGATTAATGCGCACATAACGTGGTTGCGTGCAAAAAACAAGCAAAAGCGCTCAACACTTTGTGACGGCGTGAAGCGATCGTCCTGACGAAGTCACTGAATTTTGAGCACTTATGTCCAGAAACATATACAAAATTTCAACAAACCTATTGGCTTTTGGCTCGACCCGACGTACTAAATGTCCTACTTTCGTATAAGTTCAGATCAGGCTTTAATTACCTCCCAAGCTGATTTGAAATTGAAGCTCAGATTTTTGAAATGGAACCTTATTATGTTTGACCCACGTGAAAAGATCGTCTTGTTCATTGACGGTGCAAATCTCTACGCGGCCTCCAAGGTACTCGGATTTGATATAGATTACAGGAAACTTCTCGCAGCTTTCCAGAAGCGCGGATATTTGCTGCGTGCGTATTACTATACGGCATTAGTCGAAGACCAAGAATATTCTTCAATTCGACCATTAATCGACTGGCTGGACTATAATGGATACAAGGTCGTGACCAAACCAGCGAAGGAATTCACCGATTCTGCTGGCCGCCGCAAGATCAAAGGCAATATGGACATCGAACTTGCCGTTGATGCGATGCAATTAACTGATACGGTTGACCACTTTGTCATCTTTTCCGGCGATGGCGACTTCCGCTCGCTGGTCGAAGCACTGCAGCGCAAGGGCCGCAAGGTCAGCGTCGTTTCGACGCTGTCGACGCAGCCGCCAATGATCTCCGACGAATTGCGCCGCCAGGCCGATCACTTCATCGACCTGACGTCCCTCCGTGCCGAAATCGGCCGCGAGGCATCCGAACGGGCGCCGCGCCAGCGGGTGGAAGAAGAACAGGTCGATTATTGACCGCAAAGCGACCTCAAGAAAATGCCGCATGGAAAACCGTGCGGCATTATGCTTCGTAGTGAGCCATGAGTGCCGAACCGTCTCCCGATTGCCCGATTTGCCAACGTTTACATGGTTTTATCGCCGAGTGGCGCTTAAGGGAGCCCGGCTGGCATAATGCGCCGGTGCCGACCTTTCTTCCCGCCGGCGGCATCGATTCAGTCAGACTGCTGATCGTCGGGCTGGCACCGGGCCTGCGCGGCGCCAACCGCACGGGGCGGCCATTCACCGGCGACTATGCCGGCGACCTCCTCTATAACACACTGAATGAATTCGGCTTTTCGCGCGGCACCTTCGCCGCCCGGCCCGACGACGGCCTCGTCCTCATCAATGCCGCCATCACCAACGCCGTGCGCTGCGTCCCGCCGGAAAACAAACCGGTTGGCGGCGAAATCAGCAATTGCCGGCGCTTCTTGACGCCAACCATCGCACAATTTGCCAATCTCCGCGCCATCGTCACGCTCGGCACGATCGCGCATCAATCGACTGTCCGGGCATTTGGCCAGCCCGTGGCCAGACACCCGTTCAGCCATGGCGGCCAGTCGGACATCGGCAATGTCCGCATCTTTTCCAGCTATCACTGCTCGCGCTACAACACCAATACCGGCCGGTTGACGACGGAAATGTTCAAGGGTGTGTTCGCCGATGTCAGGCGTTATCTTGATGATATTGCTGGATAATTTCAAATCTCCTCACTTGGATTTTCTAAGGATTGAGTAAGAGCTAAACCCAAGAAAATCCTTTCTCCCCCATAAGGGGAGAGATAATGCGAAGCCTAGCCGCGCTCTTTCATAAGCCGCGATTTCTCGCGGTTCCAGTCGCGCTGCTTTTCCGTCTCGCGCTTGTCGTGCAGCTTCTTGCCGCGCGCGACCGCAATCTCGAGCTTGGCCCTGCCCTGGTCGTTGAAATAGAGCTTCAGCGGCACCACGGTCATGCCCTCGCGGTCGACAGATTGCGCCAGCCGCGACATTTCCCGCTTTGAAATCAATAATTTGCGATGGCGTCGCGGCTCATGGTTGAAGCGGTTGGCCTGCAGATACTCCGGAATATAGGAGTTGATCAGCCAGAATTCGCCATGCTCGAAACTGGCATAGCTCTCGGCGATGTTCGACTGGTTGCGGCGCAGCGACTTGACCTCTGTGCCCTGCAACACGATGCCAGCCTCCAGCGTGTCGAGAATCTCGAAATTGAAGCGCGCTTTACGGTTTTCGGCAATGATCTTGCGAACCGTGATGGGTTTTGATGCAGATTTTGGCTTGTTCATAGCGCCTATATAATGCTTCCCAACCGATTTGTCAGTTGATCAGCCCCGCATGTTTCATCGCCTGGTCAATGCGCTCAGCCGTGGAGGCCTCAATGCTAACCATCGGAGAACGCAGGGCATTTTGCATCTTGCCGAGCTTGGACAGGGCATATTTCGGCCCGCTTGGGTTGGGTTCGATGAACATCGCCTTGTGCAATGGCATCAACCGGTCCTGCAGCGCCAGTGCCGCGGTGTAGTCGCCGCGCAGCGTCGCCGCCTGGAATTCCGCGCAGAGGCGCGGCGCGACATTCGACGTCACCGAGATGCAGCCATGGCCGCCATGGGCGTTGAAGCCGAGCGCCGTCGCATCCTCGCCGGAAAGCTGGATGAAGTCCTTGCCGCAGGTGATGCGCTGTTCCGAGACGCGCTCGATCTTGCCCGTCGCATCCTTGACGCCGGCTATGTTCTTGAAATCATTGGCGAGCTGACCCATCGTTTCCGGCGTCATGTCGATGATCGACCGGCCCGGAATATTGTAGATGATGATCGGCAGCGACACGGCTTCGGCAATCGCCTTGTAATGCGCATAGAGCCCGCGCTGGCTCGGCTTGTTGTAATAGGGCGTGACGACGAGAATGGCGTCGGCCCCGGCCTTCTCGGAAAACTCTGCAAGTTCAATGGCTTCGCGGGTGTTGTTCGATCCCGCACCGGCGATGACCGGCACTTTTCCGGCGGCTTCCTCGATGCAAACCTCGACCACGCGCTTGTGTTCGGCATGGGAGAGCGTCGGCGATTCACCCGTGGTACCCACGGGCACGAGACCATTGGTCCCCTCGGCGATCTGCCAGCCAACAAAGGCGCGAAAGGCTTTCTCGTCAAAGGCGCCGTCCTGATCGAAGGGCGTGACAAGAGCGGTGATTGAGCCTTTCAGCATGGGAAACTCCAAAGAACAAATGATCCTCCCCAGAACCATAGCCGGTCATGAGGTGGCGCACCATAATCATCGCGGGCGTGCGGGGCAAGTTCATTTCCCTGATGAAATTCATCAACCCGGTACATATAAACTTCCCGCCCCGGTTGATTTTCGTTGGGCAGATTCGGCATTTCTTCGGCCAGATTGGCCGGTGTTTGTGCAAGAATCGGACGGGACGCGATATTTTCAGGGGGAAAACGAACCCCTGGACGGCCCAAAAACCGCCAAACCGCCGCTTCAACGGCCTTCATCGCGATCATTAATTGAACGGCCGTTCAATTAAATTTTCATTCATATGACGGCAAACGCGCTCCACCGCACCGTTTTGCGTACCCGCGGTTACGGATTCCGGAAAAGTATCCGGAAATTTCGCGTTTTTGAGCATGAGTATAGCGAAGTATATCCGCGCGGCTCTGAAATAATACGCACTGGCTGAAATGCCTGGTGGCTTGCGTGGATGAGCCCAAGGGAAAGCGTGGACAAGGTGCAACTTGTCCACGTTTATCCCGCTGCAATCTACGCAGGGCGACCGCCCGTCGTGACAATGCTCCAGCTATCCGAATGCGTTACGCACGCTCTCCTGACGACGGCGAGCGCGCCGCTGGGCCAGCCCAGCTATAGAATGAATTCACTTGGTTGAAGGATCCCGGTAGCTTCCACCACGAAATATAAGCCCGAACCCAATATGGTAATGTCTACGAAATCCTGAGTGTTCTGCTGCTGATCAATGTCGCCTAAGGTAACTGCTTGGCGGCCGGGGGTGACAGTATCCTTATCATAAGCCGACAGGTCGATTTTATCGACACCACGGGCGAAGTCGAGAATCTCCTCAGGCTGCTCTTCAATCGAATCAAGAGAATCCATGAAGGCGTAACGGTCGCTTCCAGCCCCGCCGGTCAAGGTATCGAATCCATGCCCGCCAACAAGCGTGTCATTGCCATCGCCACCGTTGAGCGTGTCGTTGCCGTTGAGGCCGATGAGAATGTTGCTGAGGGCATTGCCGGTGATCGTATCGTTGTAGGCCGATCCGACGACATTCTCGAAACCTCCCAGCAGCGTGTCGCCGTTGAGTCCTGGCAGCACCGCCGCCCGATGCATTCAGCGTCAGGATGACGCCAAGACCCGCACTCAACGATTCGTAGCTGACGGTATCGTTGCCGTTATCGCCGCCCCCGGCGTTGCGGGCGTCAAGGATGTCGATTCCACCGCCACCGTCGATATAGTCATCGCCATCGCCGCCTACGATGGTGTTGACGCCGGCGCCACCATAGATTTGGTCCTCGCCGGCACCGCCGAAGAGCGAATTGACCAGACCGACAGAGCTTGAATCGATCCTGTCATTGCCGCCGAGGCCATTGACAGTCACATTCAGATTTAACAAGCCGCCCGTCAGAACGATATTGTCATTACCGGCGGTTCCGTTGACGAGCGGACTGAGCGAACTGTAGCCCGGCAAATTCGGCCACGGTCCGTTGTAAACTCCCAAAAGTGTGAAATATGCGGGATCGAGTGCCATCATCATGCCCTTCCTTTAAAAGGGCTGCATGGGCCGGTGTCCTCCCTTAAGGCCTGCTACCCCTGCAACTGCAGGGTACACCATACGCCTTATAGGGCGATGAAGATAGTAACGTTGTATTAAACCGCATATAAGTTAGAGTATTTATTACCGAATGACATTATAAGCAAAAGGCATCGCACTGTATTTTTCATAAGAAATAATTCGGATGCAGAAGCAAATATTTGCGTGGAGGTCGATGCCGCGCGAACGTGACAAGCATAAGGCTCCGAAAAACGTGGGCAAGTGAGGATTTATCCACGTTTTCGCTTTTTAAGACAAGCATTGCCAAATTACAGAACAAAGTCGCCAGCGCCGAGCGCCCCGCCATCATGCTTCACCAGTATGGCGAATTCGGTTGTACTGGTATTGCTATCCAGGTTTGCCTCTACCCGGTCATAGCCGTTCCCGGCATTGGCCACGACATGCAGTTGACCAGCACCGGTAAATGCGCCGCTGACAAAAGCAAATGCCTCGTCGCCTCTGCCGGGAATGGCGTCGATGGCAGAGAGATCGATCTTGTCATTCTGGCCATGACTGAAATCCTCGATACGGTCGAGCAAGCTTGGGTCGATGCTGAATGGACTATCCGAAACCGCAGCGTACACAAATGTGTCGGCGCCCGCTCCTCCCGCCAGCACGTCGGCGCCGCCGCGCCCTTCGAGTCTATCGTTGCCGACATTGGCGTGTACGACTTCATCGAGATCAGACCCCAAAAACACATCATTATGACTGGTGAGGCTCACCTTGGATATATTAAAGCCGTTCAGGACATCGTCGCCGCGGCCTGGTGTCCCCTTGTCGTCACTGGCACCTACGGTTATCACCCACGGATCATCGCCATTCCTTGCCGACTGCGCAAAGGGGGCAGCTGTCGCTTCCGCAAGTGTTATGGTGATACCAAAGGTCAGGGAACTGAATTCAAGCGTATTGTTGCCTGCGCCTCCATCTAACGTTCCGATGAATGTCGGGTTTTCCGGATCCGGTGAACTGCTGGCAAATGTCGCATCAGAGAATGCGAAGGTATCGCCGCCGTCGCCGCCGGAGATATTGTTAACGCCTGCGCCGACTGCAAACATATCATTGCCCGCGCCGCCGATGACCGTATCATTTCCGCCGCCGCCATCGATATTAAGCGCGGTGGACAGCGCCGACCCGTCGAACGTGTCGTTGCCGGACGTACCAGTGATTTTTTCAATCGAGACAAGCATATCGCCTTGTGCATCGCCGCCGCTACCGGTCCAGCCGCCGGCTGAGCTGGCCACGAGACTAATCGCCGCTGTGCTCGAGGAATAGTCGGCGGTGTCAAACCCGTTGCCACCATTGAGCAAGTCAGCGCCTGCGCCGCCGATCAGAATGTCGTCGCCATCCTTGCCATAAAGACTGTCGTTACCGGCAAGCCCGGCGATGGTGTTGGCGCCGCTCGTGCCCTTGAGGGTATCGTTGTGGCTGGAACCCAGCAGATTTTCGAAGTTCGCGGTGATGATATCGCCCGCGGCATCGCCGCCGCTTGCCTGTGCCACCAGACCCAACAGACCGGGCGTCAGATCGACATTGACGCCCGATGAAGACGTAAGGTAGCTGAGCGTATCATTGCCGGCCCCGCCGGACAGAATGTCAATGCCGCCTTTTCCCTCGACATAATCGTCGCCACCCGTGCCAAGAATGATATCGGCAAGCGCCCCGCCTTCGAGCACATGGCCTTCGGGCCCATCAATGTGAATTTTCAAAAGATTGAGCAGATCTATGATGACCGACATGATTTACCCCCCTCGTCACGCTACGAAGGGCGGCCACCACGAACGGGGCCTGCTACCCCTGCAACTGCAGGGTACACCATACGCCTTATATTGCGATGAAGATAGTAACGTTGTATTAAACCATATATAAGTTAGAGTATTTATTACCGAATGACATTGCAATCAGAAAGTATTGCCTCATATTTTTCATGAGAAATAATTCGGATGCAGAAACAAATATTTGCACGATGGCGTGGCTTCGAAAGTAAACGGGCGCTGCTTCGTCATTGGCTGTACGTCGCGGCGGACCCCTTCGATCCCGGCAGCTGAATGCGCTACAATTCAAACTCAGATGGCGGGAGGAGCACGGCACTTGCCATGAACCATACCGCCATCTGCCGTGTGGACACCCGGAGTCTCGGCTAAAGGATGAAATCTGTGAGTTGAGTGGGAACGTCGGATAATAATCCAAATTCTATTGTGAAATCTTCCAGCCCATCACCATTGGTGTCACCCTGTAAATACCCCAAACTAATTCCGTCTTGATCATAACGCAGGCTTCCAGCCGCGCCCGTAAAACCGGTCCCAATCGATGTAAATGCATCATCGACTCCAATAGTATTGGTGTTGGCATCAATTGCGGACAGATCAATCTTGTCGCCAACGATGAAATCGCCGATTAAGGCCATTGAAGCTTCAGAAGCACTCTTGAAAACAAAAATGTCATTGCCAGCGGCACCCACAAGAAAGTTCAATCCGCCGCCCCCTTGGATTCTGTTGGCACCAGCATCACCCGTAAGTTGGTCGTTGAATGCGCTGCCCGTCAGGTTTTCGATTGCGATGAGCGTATCACCAGCCGCATCGCCGTCGGCCGTAAAACCTGTTGTGAGATTTACGCGTACACCCGCGCCTGACGTCGAATAATCCGCCGTATCGATCCCGCCGCCACCATTAAGCGTGTCCCCCCCGGCTCCGCCGACGAGCGTGTCATTGCCATTGCCGCCGTTGAGCGTGTCATTGCCGTTGAGGCCAGCAAGGACATTGTTGCGGTTATCACCGGTAATCGTATCGTTTTGATTGGAGCCGACGGCATTTTCGAAGGCGCTAAAAAGCTCCAGGACACCACCACTGAGAGGGGTCAGAGCTGTGCCAGCGAGCATGAGGACTGTCACCCCGCCCCCGGTGACGTCGGCGTAGCTCACGGTGTCGGTGCCGGCACCGCCATTGAGTATGTCGATGCCGGCACCGCCCTGGATAAAATCATTGCCATCACCGCCCGAGAGCGTATCGATTCCGCCTTTGCCATCGATGTAATCGTTGGTGGTCGCACCAGGGATTGTATTATTGTTGTCATTCGTGGTTGTGTTTTCCACGACATTGGTCATCCCCAATATCGCAAAAAGATCGGAGATTTGTGTGGGAATAGCCATACCTATACCCTCCCTTTAAAAGGGCGGCTGCACGGGCCGGTGTCCTCCCCAAGGCCTGCTACCCTGCAACTGCGGGGTACACCATACGCCTTATATTGCGATGAAGATAGTAACGTTGTATTAAACCACATATAAGTGAGAGTATTTATTACCAAATGACATTGTAGGCAAAAAGTATTGCTTCGTTTTTTTCATGAGAAATAATTCGGATGCAGAAACAAATATTTGCTCGATGGCGTGGCTTCGAAAGTAGACGGGCGCTGCTTCGTCATTGGCTGTACGTCGTTCGCCGTTTGACAAGCTCACGATGGCGCAGCCTGAGAGACGACCGTCGCATGAGGAAGTTTGGCGCGACCTTGATGCCAGAAAAGAGCGGGAGGACAACAAGGCGTTTGCCTTATTGCCCTGCCCTCGCGCTTGGCCGCCCATCAAATGACTTCTATGTTTGCCAAAGTATAAGAGGCGCCGTTCTGATTGATCTGCATGATCGACCCTTCGTCCGCAAACGCGGACGCTTCACCGGTAATGAGCGTAATAGTGATAAGCCCATTCTCGACGACAACCTGGCCGCCGTCAGGTTCGACAATCAAAGTCTGATGCCCGTCCTGGGTCAGATCGCCGTCGATCGCCGACAGATCGACAATGCCACTAATGTCGTCGAAGATCGTATCGACAGAGTCCGGATCGAAATTGAACTTGAAGCGATCGGCGCCTTCGCCGCCGGTGAGCATGTCGGTCCCTGCGCCGCCAATGAGCGTGTCGTCGCCGTCACCGCCGTCGAGCTTGTCATCTCCCCCGTTGCCATTGAGCGTGTCGTTGCCTGCATTGCCGAAGACGTCGTTGGCTTCGGAGTTGCCGATGAATTGATCGTCCTGGGGGGTGTTTATGTTCTGGTTTATGTTGAAGTACTCATCCTGATAAAATTCATCGCCAACCGCAGCAAGGGCCAGACCCGTTGTAGAACCGAGCAGCGTCAGCGTCATCCTGCCATCGTCGTTCATCGTCCATACCACACCGCGCGACAGATTGCTCAGATCCATCCTATTGTAGCCATCGCCGCCGTCAACCGAGCCAAGGTTCGTGGGATTGTCCGGATCAGTCGAGCCATTTGCCAGAGTATCGTCGAAGAAAGCAAACGTGTCATTGCCTGCGTCGCCCCGCAGATCGTTCTGCCCTGTGCCCATGAGGAACAGGTCGTTGTCGTTGCCGCCGAAGACGAGATCGTTGCCCGAACCATCGTCCAGCGTATCATTGCCGTTGCCGCCATCCACGGTATCATGGCCATTGCCGCCTTTGAGCGTGTCATTGCCGCCGAAGCCTTCTAGCTGGTCATCGCCATTGCCGCCGTCTTCGTCGTCGTCAAATTCAGTGCCGTCGAGGTCATCGTCGCCGTCTTGGCCCTTCAGGACACCGCCTTCCTCGGCGAGCGCCTGGAAGTCCGCGAGCGCCAGCGCCGCGCTGCCGCCGATGCTGAGCTGGTCATTGCCCTGGCCGCCGGTGATGCTGTCGCCGCCGCCGCCGCCATTGACGGAAAAGCCGGTTGTGCTGGCGGGGCCATCGATGACATCCGCGCCCGCCGTGCCGACGAACTTCTCGATGGAGGCGAAGCTGTCGCCCGCCGCATCGCCGCCGCTGCTGACGCCGCCGCCGAGCACGAGATGGACCGGCGCGGCGCTGGTGGAATAATCCGCCGTGTCGATGCCGGTGCCGCCGTCGAGAATATCGGCGCCCGCGCCGCCAGCGAGAATGTCGTTGCCGCCCATGCCCTTCAGATGATCGTTGCCGCCAAGCCCGGCGAGGATATTGGCGAGATTGTTGCCGGTGATGGTATCGGCAAAGTTCGAGCCGACGACATTTTCGAAGTTTCTGAACGAGTCGCCCTGGGCCGCGCCGCTTCCGCTGCCGTTTGCGTTGGCGTTGTTGCCGAGGGTAAGGGTGACGCCTGACAGCGATTGCGAATAGCCGACCGTATCATTGCCCGCGTCGCCATCCATGGCGTCATTGCCCTTGCCGCCCTCGACATAGTCGTTGCCGGTGCCGGCGTTGATGGCATCATTGCCGTCGCCGCCATCGAGGAAATCGCGGCCGCCGCCGCCATTGATCGCGTCATTGCCGCCACGACCCTGATAATGTTCATCGGCGGCAGTGCCGTTAAAGGCATCGTTGCCACTGCTTCCTTCAATCGCCGGACCCTGTACGAGCCCCAGAAGCTGGAGCAGGCCATTCGGTAGTGTGATGATGGACATGTCGTCCTCCCATGGTTGGGATGCACGGGCGGCTCTGTCTCGGGCAGCTCCCGGTTAATCGCGCAAGTTATGGCGCGATGGAAAATAGAAGCGCTGCGGCCGAAAGGTGTGGGGCGCCTTGGGGAGCTGTGGGGTCAGAATGCTCCCTTGGGGGCTTGAGCAGGAGCAGTCAACCGGTGGCGTCGAGGCTTAACTAGAGGATGAAATCGGCCGCTACCAATTGGTCGACGCTTATCTGCATATCTGCTCCGAGGTCGGCGTTAATATTAGCTTCCATTTGGCCACCCGCGTAGCGAACCTGCCCTGCAGCTGAGAAGCCCGCACTACCGATATAGGTAAAAGCGTCGTTCGCATTGGCATTTCCCGCAATGGCGTCTATTGCGGACAGATCGATTTTGTCACCTTGCGAAGAGCTAAAATCTTCGATTGTGTCGTTGCGGTCTTGATTTGTCGCATTATCGAAATAACTATCGTCTACTTTCAGATAGACAAAAGTATCGGCGCCGCCATTTCCAGTCAGGACGTCGGGTCCAAATCTACCCGTCAACCGGTTGTCGCCATGGTCGCCGACGAGAATATCGCCTCGACCGATCCCCTCGGTAACGGTAAGTTCATTGCTGCCGATCAGATTCTCCTCAAATTTCATGGTGCTAAACTCAATAGTGGGGAATGCGGAGTATAGTAGGTGAATTTTACCAGCCAGCATATCGGCCTCAACATTTGTCCCATCAAACTGAATTGTATCGATCCCTTCCCCCCCGCGGATCTCATCTGACCCGGGATTCATTCCGAGTGTAGCGGGACGCTCCCGGTTTACGAAAAAAAGATCATCGCCAGTTCCACCATCAAGGACATTGTTCCCATCCGCAGGTGTCGTAGGGAGCGGACGATCGATTCTCGCGTCTAGGACATCATTGCCGGCGCCGCCATTGAGGGTGTCAGCCCCGACTAGGCCTCTCAGAACATTGTTACCGGTATCGCCGGTAATCACGTCAGAGAAGGCCGAGCCAGTGACATTTTCGATCGTGCTGAACGTATCGCCCTGTGCATCACTGCCACTGCCGCTCGCCGTGGAAAGATCGACGTTGACCCCTCCCGGCGAGGTCGAATAATCCGCCGTATCAATGCCAACGCCGCCGGTGAACGTATCCGCCCCGGCGCCGCCGACCAGAGTATCATCGCCCTCGCGACCAAACAGGAAGTCATTGCCGGCAAGGCCAATGAGAATATTGTTGCCGGTATTGCCGGTCAGCGTGTCATCGAAATTCGAGCCTACGATGTTTTCGAAGCCGCCGGTGATGACGTCCACGCCGACATTGGCACCGCCGGAAACCGTGCCGCCGCCGCTGGCATTGAGCGTCACCGTGACCCCGGTGCTGGTGCCGCGCACGGGTTCGGCCGATTCATAGCTCAACGTGTCAATGCCGGGGCCGCCGTTGAGGATATCGGCACCGCCGCCACCCTCGATATAGTCGTTTCCCGGACCGCCATTGATGGTGTTGACGCCGGACCCGCCAAAGATCTGATCGCTGTCAGCACCGCCATTGAGCACATTGACCACACCGGCGGCACGGCTGTCGATATAATCGTTGCCGCCATTGCCGAAGACAACGAGGTTAAGAATACTGCCGACGGTGATCAGATCGTTGCCGGGACCTCCGGTGGTGCCGGAGATCGGCGTCCACGGGCCGTTATAAATTCCCAAAAGTGTGAACAATGCGGGATTGAGTGCCATAACCGTGCCCTCCCTCAAAAAGGGCTGCACGAGCCGGTGTCCTCCCTCAGGGCCTGCTACCCCTGCAACTATGGTCTATATGCTATACCTCTTTCGGACTAGATAAAAGCGCCGCGTATAATTATTCGAAAAAAACCTGCGTAATAATCATCACCAAAAAGAATTATACTTGTGAATGGGAAGTAATTTCTGTGCGCTAACAGACAGTTGTGGCGAACAGCGCAAGCAAGGCGAAAAGATGCGGGGCAATTTCCTCTTTCACGGATTTGGCCTTCTTCGCCCAACCGGGAAATCCAGGAAAGTGGATTTACCAATTTGAATGCCCCCTCCGTTGCGATTTCCAGCGGTTGCAGGAGAGTGAAATTGCAAATCCGAACTTTTCGGCTAACCTTTCGTTAAGAGTGCTTTCATACGTCCGCCACTATTATCTGATGATCATATCCCTGGATCGGGGGGCACCTGACGATCCGCTTCAAATAAACTGGTATCCGAATGCTGAGAACTCCTGTTTTGCGTCATGTTCTTCTTGGCCTCACGCTTGCGCTGACGGCTACGGCTGCCCACGCGCAAAATCCCGCGCCTTCGGCAGCCGTCCCGGTGCCGGGGCTGAAGCCCTTTGCCGCGACCGGGGCAAGGGTGAGCCCGGCCATGCAGGCCATCGCCCGGCCGGACCCGGTGACGACGGCGGGCATCGCCAAGACCTCGAAGCCATCGGCCATAGCCGGCAGCCTGAAAACCGGCCTCGACGCAATCGCCTCCGGCGACGTGAACCGCGCGCTCGGCATCCGCAATGGCCTGCCCGTCAATGCGCTCGACCGGCATATACTGACGTGGGCGATCGGCCTTTCCAATGCGCCGGGCCTGCCGAGTTCGGAAATTGCCCATGCGGCGGCCGAACTGCCGGGCTGGCCGGGCATGGCGACTTTCCGCAATAATTCCGAGCGCGCGCTCTACAAGGAAAATCCGGCGCCTTCGGTCGTCATAAACGCTTTCGGCAATACCCCGCCGCAGACGGCGGAAGGCGTGGTCATTCTCGCGCGCGCCTATGTGGCGAGCGGCAACCCGGCTCGGGCCCGCCAGATCCTCGCGCCGTTCTGGCGCACCAAGAAGCTTGATGACGGCCAGGAAGCCATGATCCTGAAGGAGTTTTCGCAGGTTATCGCCCGCGACGACCACCTGACGCGCATGCTGACCATGCTCTACGAGGGCAAGGTGAAGTCCGCCGGGCGTGTCGCCAAGCTTGCCAATGCGGATTCGCTGTTCCAGGCATTCGCCGCCGTTTTGCAAAAATCGCCGGATGCGGGCAAGAAGCTGGCGCAGGTGGATGGCTCGTGGTCGCGCAACGCCGCCTATATCTTCGCCAAGGCGCAATATCTGCGGCGGCAGGAGAAATTCCGCGAAGCGGCGGATGTGATGGCCACGGCGCCGCGCGATGCGGCGGCGCTGGTCGATCCGGATGCATGGTGGACCGAGCGCCGGGTACTTTCACGCGAACTGCTCGACATTGGCGATGCCAAGCGCGCCTACCGCGTGGCGGCGATGCACAGCGCCGAGACGCCAAGCGTGGCCGCCGATGCGGAATTCCACGCCGGCTGGGTGGCGCTGCGGGCGCTGAACGATCCGAACACGGCGCAGAAGCATTTTGCGCGTATCGCCGAGATTTCATCGAAGCCGATGTCCGCCTCGCGCGCCTATTACTGGCTCGGACGCGCGGCGGAAGCCGGCGCGGCGGGAGGAGCGCGCGACTATTACGCCCGCTCCTCACGCTACGGCACCACATTCTACGGCCAGCTGGCGGCGGCAAAGCTTGGCCAGTCCAGCCTGCAGCTGCCATACCCCAAGCCGACCGACGCCGAGCGGGCCCGTTTTGCCGGGCGCGAGGCCGTGCGGGCGATCCAGCGGCTGGAAGAGACGGGGTACGATTCACGCGCCGCGATGCTCTATACGAGCCTCGCGCAGGAGCTGGACAGCCCCGGCGAGCTGGCGCTGCTGGCGGTGATGGCGGAGCGCAAGAACAACCATTATGTCGCCCTGCGCGTCGGCAAGGCGGCGGCGCAGCGCGGCATCGACGTCGGCGCCCTGTCGCATCCGATCGGCGCCATTCCGCAAAACGCCAATATTTCCGGCTCCGGCACCGCGCTGGCCTATGCCATTGCCCGGCAGGAGAGCGAGTTCAACCCCGCTGCCGTTTCCAGCGCCGGGGCACGCGGCCTGCTGCAGCTTTTGCCGGGCACGGCCAAGGGCGTTGCTACCCGCGCCGGCATGAGCTATTCGAAGGACCGGCTGACCACGGACGCCGCCTATAATGCGACGCTCGGCGCGAAATTCCTCGGCGAGCAGATCTCGAAATTCGATGGTTCGTATGTGCTTACCTTTGCCGGCTACAATGCCGGTCCGACGCGTGCCAATGAATGGATGACAAAATATGGCGACCCGCGCGGCAAGCCGGTGGACGAGGTCGTTGACTGGATCGAGCGCATTCCCTACACCGAGACGCGCAATTACGTGCAGCGGGTGATGGAAAATTACGAGGTCTATAAGGCCCGGCTTACCGGCAAGGCGCAGATCGAGAGCGATCTGACCTCCGGGCGGCGGGGTTGAACCGATTGGTTTGACGGACCCCAGCAGTGAAGCGATGCCGCTTTCTCTCTCCCCTTGGGGCCCGAAGGGCGGGCGAGACCCGTGGCTCGCCCCGGTAGCGATTTCAGCATCTTGACCCCTTTGCTAAATCCTTGGAAAATCCAAGTGAGGAGATAGCTCAGTGAGGCAAATCCCCTCTCTGGCGATTTCTAGCACTTGAGCGAAGAGCCAAGATGCTGAAATCGCTTTCTCTCCCTCAAGGGGAGAGATAACACTGCATCGTTGTGTCCTTTAATTTCGTCGTTTTCATATTTATTGGAGTCATACTATTGAGCGATTTTTTTAACGAGATTTTCTACGATGCGCCGGACGGCCTGAAGCTTTATGCGCGGGTGTACGAGCCGGCGCAAACGGCGGACACCCCGCCCCCAAGGGCTCTGCCAATTGTCTGCCTGCCCGGCCTGACGCGCAATACCAGAGACTTTCACGAACTGGCGCTCACCCTCGCCGGCCACCCGATAACGCCGCGCCGGGTGATCAGCTTCGATTTTCGCGGACGCGGGCGGTCGGCATACGATCCGGACTGGTCGCACTACAATATCGGCACCGAGGCGGGCGACGTGATCGCCGGGCTCAGCCATCTCGGCATCGAACGGGCAGTGTTTCTCGGCGCCTCGCGCGGCGGAATGGTCACCCATATCCTCGCCGCCATCGCCCCGCAGCTGCTGGCCGGGGTGATCCTCAACGATATCGGCCCGGAGCTTGCGCCAGAGGGCCTGATGGAAATCTGCGAGAATCTGGGCAAGCGCGCGGACGGCGCGGCCCCGGAACCGAAGAACTTTGCCGAGGCCGAAGCGCTGCAGCGCGCGGCGCTGGCAGACGCCTTTCCGGCGCTGACCAATGCGGACTGGGAGCGCTCCACCCGGGCGATCTACGCGGCAAGCGATGGCGGGGTGCGCCCCGACCACGACCTCAATTTGTTGAAGCCGCTGGAAGGCATCGATTTTGCCCAAAAGCTGCCTGATCTTTGGGCGCAGTTCGACCTTTTCGCCGAACTGCCGCTGCTGCTCATCCGCGGCGAGAACACCAGGCTGCTGGCGATTGAGACTGTCGCGGAAATGACCCGCCGCCACCCTGCCTTGCAAGTGATCAATGTCGCCGGACAGGGCCACGCGCCGCTGCTCGAAACCGGACAGCTGCCGGAGCTGATCGCAGCATTTGCGGCCGGGATCGATTTAAGGGTGGTTTAGGGGAGCGGTTTAATCTGCGATGCCGATTATCTCCCCCTTTGGGGGGAGAAAGGATTTTCCAAGTGAGGGGGCAGTTCAGTGTGGCAAATCCCCTCTCTGGCGATTTCTGGCACTTGAGCGAAGAGCTAAGATGCTGAAATCGCTACCCGGGGCGAGCCACGGGTCTCGCCCGCCCTTCGGGCCCCTCAAGGGGAGAGATAACACCCGCAAGGGGAGAGATAAGCCGGCGTTGGCTGTCGCACCGGCCACATAGAAGGATTTCCTGGAGAATTCGTCGCCAGGATGCCCGGATCGCACTCCCGGTCCGGCCGGTCACCAAACCGGGAGTGCGAAGACTCCCCGGCGGGTGAACGCCGGGGAGTTGTGGGTTAGAGGATGTAAGTGATGTTGATGTTTTCCGGAAAGTCCCCAGTGAAAATATCGAACTGCATCTGGGTTCCATTCGGGCCATCTGCAGTAATATGATGCCTCAAAGACCCGGCCTCATATACATCGTGTATGTTTTGATTCCACACGAATGTGCCATTGCCATTGCCGGCGTTTCCATCCGGATCAATGGCGCTCAGGTCGATGGTTATTGAAGTTGTATGTGGCACTCCATCCATAACGATGAGTTCGACGGCACCACCAACAGGTGCATCGCTGAATGCCTTGTAGACAAATTTGGCGCCGTTGCCATAAGCAAACAACTGGTCAACACCACCGCCGCCATACGCCACTTGGTTGGCACCGACACCAATAGTATCCGCGTTTGGGCTGCCGTTGACGCCTTCAATATTGCTGAGGGAGTCGCCTGCCGCATCGCCGAGAGACGCTAAATTATGCGGCAAATCAATAGAAACACCATTCTGCGAATTCGAATAATCCACTGTGTCTATGCCAGCGCCGCCATTGAGCACATCGGCACCCGCGCCACCCTGGAGCAGGTCATTGCCGCCATTGCCGTTGATTGTGTCATTGCCGCCGAGGCCGATGAGAACATTGTCACGGGAATTGCCGGTGATCGTGTCATTGAACGCCGAGCCAACAACATTTTCGAAATCATTGCCGATGACGTCGCCAGTGGCATGACCTCCGCTGGCCGTCACCACTGCGCCCGACATATTGATCGTCACACCCGCAGGCGAATGTTCGTAGCTCAGCGTGTCGATGCCGCCATTGCCGTTGAGTGTATCAAGTGTGCCGCCCCGGCCCTCGATAAGGTCATTGCCGTCGCCGCCAATGATGACATTGTTGCCACCGCTGCCGAAAATCTGGTCGTCGCCAGCGCCGCCATTGAGCGTGCTTACGTTCAAGCCATTGGTGATGCTGCTTGCATCGATCCTGTCATTGCCGCCAGCGCCGTTGACCGTGAGGTTCGACATACTAGTGATCGTCATGTTGTCATTTTCCGTCGTGCCATTGACGATCGCAGCATTTGGATCGACGACAAACGGCGTCCATGGGCCGTTATACAATTTAAGAAGAGTCAGAATGGATTGGGGTAACTGTGTAGGCATAACCCGCCCTCCCTTTAAAAGGGATGCACGGGCCGGTGTCCCCCCGTGGGGCCTGCTACCCCTGCAACTGCAGGGTACACCATACGCCCTATGCGGCAATAGTAATAGTAACTAATTATTAAACCACCGGTAGCCGCCAGTATTTATTACCAAATGTCAAATATACCCCAAAAGCATTAAAATGCATTTCTTCAAATAAACAATTCGGCAACAGAAACAAAAGCTTGTTCTATTGTTGAGTTTTCTCGGAAAGATTTGGTATTTTGTCTGCTTCCGGACAGTGAGAGGCAGGCTCTATGGCCGATGCGGCATGTTCTCTTGCCCTTGCGGAAGAGATAATCGTTCAGCTGCGCTTGCCGCTTCTCGCGCTTTTCGCAGGTGTCTTCGCGCCCTGGTAGCGATTTCGGCATCTTAGCCCTTGCTAAGTGCTAGAAATCGCAAGAGAGGGGATTTGCCAATCGGACTACCCCCTCACTTGGATTTTCCAAGGATTTAGCGAGGAGGCTAAATCCAGGAAAATCCTTTCTCTCCCGCAAGGGGAGAGATAAGCCGGCGTTGGCTGTCGCACCGGCCACATAGAAGGATTTCCTGGAGAATTCGTCGCCAGGATGCCCGGATCGCACTCCCGGTCCGGCCGGTCACCAAACCGGGAGTGCGAAGACTCCCCGGCGGGTGAACGCCGGGGAGTTGTGGGTTAGAGGATGATTTTGAAGTCAAATGGAATATGGCGCGCAGTCTTTATTTTTACACATCAAGTCATTGAGAAAGCCAGTCTTTGATCGGCGCCTTCAAAAGCGAACTTGGGCAGCTCTAAAGAATGAAATCGGTCGCCACGATACCTTGGGCCGAATTTACGCGAATCGCAAAGTCGTGGAACCCGTCGCCATTGACATCAGCCACCACATGACCGGAGGATGATATATACGTAATTCTACCTGCCACACCGTTTTGAAGCGCGCCAAACGTAAAGGCCTGATCGCCCGCCAGGATCGTGTTGGCATCAATTGCAGACAAATCAATCTTGTCTAGCAGTCCGCCAACAATATCCAATGGACGATTGAAATCCTCGATGAAATCAGGGCCGGCCGGTATGATCGGCGAGTCAGCGATGTCCTTGTAGACGAAGGTATCAGATCCTCCCAAGCCGCTAATCCTGTCGCCGCCACCTCCACCACAAAATACATTGTTGAATTGGTCACCTCGAAGCTCGTCAACAAAAGCACTGCCGATTGCATTCTCAATGTAAACAAGTACATCATTAAATGGCTCACCGATTATGCGAGCGCTAAACTCACTGAGGTTTAAACGTAGCGGTCCGCCCGCTGCCGAGTAGTCTACTGTGTCATTGCCATCTCCACCATTGAGATTGTCATCGCCATCGCCGCCGATGATCGTATCATTGCCGGCCATGCCTTTCAGCGTGTCATTGCCACCGAGGCCGACAAGAACATTGTTGCCGGCATTGCCTGTGATGGTGTCGTTGAAGTCGGAACCGACGACGTTTTCAAATCCGCCGGTGATGACGTCCACGCCGACATTGGAACCGCCGGAAACCGTGCCGCCGCCGCTGGCATTGAGCGTCACCGTGACCCCGGTGCTGGTGCCGCGCACGGGTTCGGCCGATTCATAGCTCAACGTGTCAATGCCGGGGCCGCCGTTGAGGATATCGGCACCGCCGCCACCCTCGATATAGTCGTTTCCCGGACCGCCATTGATGGTGTTGACGCCGGACCCGCCAAAGATCTGATCGCTGTCAGCACCGCCATTGAGCACATTGACCACACCGGCGGCACGGCTGTCGATATAATCGTTGCCGCCATTGCCGAAGACGACGAGGTTAAGAATACTGCCGACGGTGATCAGATCGTTGCCGGGACCTCCGGTGGTGCCGGAGATCGGCGTCCACGGGCCGTTATAAATTCCCAAAAGTGTGAACAATGCGGGATTGATTGCCATAGGCCGGCCTTCCCTCTGAAAGGGATGCACGGGCCGGTATCCCCCCGTGGGGCCTGCTACCCCTGCAACTGCAGGGTACACCATACGCCCTATATGGCGATGACAATAGTAACTATTTATTAAACCACCGGTAGTCGGCAGTATTTATTACCAAATGTCAAATATACCCCAAAAGCACTAAAATGCATTTCTTCAAATAAACAATTCGGCAACAGAAACAAAAGCTTGTTCTGTTGTTGAGTTTTCTCGGAAAGATTTGGTGTTTTGTCTGCTTCCGGACAGTGAGAGGCAGGCTCTATGGCCGATGCGGCATGTTCTCTTGCCCTTGCGGAAGAGATAATCGTTCAGCTGCGCTTGCCGCTTCGCGCGCTTTTCGCCGGTGTCTTCGTCACAGGCTTCCCGGTTACAGCCTTCTTCGCCGCAACCTTCGGCTTCGCCGCGGGGGCTGACGGCTTCACCAGCGCGGCCGCCTGTTTGCCCCAGTTCTCGCGAAGCGCGCGGCCGGGAAAGCCGATCTCCTCGCTGACCCAATTGGCCTCGTCGACGCTCCAGCCGGCAATCTGGTCATAGTGGAAAACGCCAAGGGCGAAGAGCTTTGTCTGGATGCCCGTGCCGATGCCTTCGATGGCGGTCAGGGCGTCGGGCTTGCCACGGCGGGCGGTCTTGATGAGCGCAGGGCGGTGATTGTCGTCCTGGCGGGGATTTTTCACACGCTTCGCCGCCGTCGCGGCCGTTTGAGCGGAGGCTTTTTTCGCCGGCCTGCGCCGGTCTTTCGTTGCATCAAGGGCTTCCGGCGGAACAGGTTCCGGAGGCGGGATCATCGCAGCCGCCTCGCGTGCCGATCTGCGCACATCGTCATTGGCCGGCAGCGCCGTCAGCGATGCCAGCCGCGCATCGGCGGCGCGGGTCGAGTTTTCAGAAACGGAATCCTTTTTCGGCGAGAACCTTTTGAAAAGATTGCCTAAAAGCGCGCCGGCGAGAAAGGCCGCGGCAATGAGAAACAGCGCCTGAAGGAGAAATACTACCATCGTTCCGTATCCCGTCTCGAGCAAAAGTCAGCGCGCCATGCGGCCGGTCCGGCGTAACCCAGCCACAGTTTCAATGGCGCATACTAGCCGCCGCTCCGATCATAGGTCGACCAGCCGACATAGAAGCCAACAAGAGCAGCTATCAACAGAAAGAGCCAGAGCTGGCTGATCAGGAACCACATGTTTACTATCCGCCGCTGGTATTTACCGGCACTGCCAGTTTGATTTCCCCCGCCTTGCCATTGCCGGGAATCGGCATGCGCAACGCGGCACCCAACGCATCATAGTCGGCGGAGTTTGCCGCTGTCCCGCTGATATTATAGGTCTCGCCCGAAATTTCGACTTCGCCATTGGTCAATTGCGCCGCCTGGCGCAGCGCGAAGCCGACGAGATCAAAAAACCCCTGAGGCGCGCCGCGTGCGACGGCCATTTCGTCGAGGATTTCGATGCCGGGCATGGCGTTTTCCGCCGCCGCGAGAATCCGCGCGCGTGAATCGCCATAGGGAACGTTGCCGGAAAGCAGAATTCCATCGTCCGATTTGGTGATGGCAAACGAAAAGGGGTCCGCGAGCGGCAGCAGCGTGGTCTGATCGTCGACGGCGCGGACGCCCCGCGTGTCCGCGGCAATTTTCAGCGCCGCCGCCAGGGCTTCCTCGGAGGGAGCGACCCCCTTCAACGTGAGGTCGCGGCCGTCGATTTCCGCGCTTGCCCATGAATTTGCGGGTTCGAGCGCGGCATTGGCCGCTTCGGTGAGCTGCTGGTCGATCGGGTCAGTGAGAAACCATCCGGTCAGCACCGTCAACAGCGCGACGGTGATCAGGCCCGGCCAGAACCAACTCTTGTAAATGTGCATATGCTAACGGCTCTCTTCCATGCTTATCGGCTTTGCCATGTTAACTGGCATATCAACACGGCGATATGTCGTCGGTACACAAAAGTTTTGCACGGCCAGGCCGCAGGCAAAAGAAAACCCGGCAGCTTGCGCTGCCGGGTCTCAATCAACCAATCCAGTAAAGGATTAGAAGTTACGCTGGAAGCGGATGATACCGCCGAATGCGTCGTCTGCTACACCACGGTCGTCGCCGAAGGAGGTGTAAGCGATTTCAGGAGTGATTACGAAACCAGGAACCAGCTCGTAAGCTACGTTCAAAGCAGCAGCAACCGTGCCTTCGTCTTCGTAAGCAACCTGGCCGTTGATCGTGGCCTTTTCGGTAACCTTGAAGGAAGCGCCACCCCAAACAGCCCAATCGCCGTTCCACGCACCGTAGAACTGTGTCGGCT
>NZ_PGGM01000005.1 GCF_003010965.1 Phyllobacterium sophorae | reverse complement strand
TGCTCCGTGGAGCCTGCGTACCTACCAAGGGAGATGAGTATGCTCCGTGGACCCTGCGCATCCACCACGGGAGGCGGGTGTGCTCCCTGAAGCCTGCCCACATCTCCGTCATCCGTGGTCCTCGGGTTAAACCCGAGGATGACCCGAGGACCCACGGCAAGGAAGCGCAGTTGTTTCGGTGCAGCCGAGGCATTCCAGCGAGATTCTTGTTCAATGACGAGCACCCATCGCGAGCCAGCTGGATCAGGTCGGGTTAGGGGAGATGCCTGCGCTTCCTTGCCGTGGGTCCTCGGGTCAAGCCCGAGGATGACGGAAAGGTAGTGGCGATCAGGGGCTATCCTTTCGTGGTGATGAGCAAGAGTCGTTTGGCTACCGTCGGGTTTGACCCACCCGAGGATGACGGAGAGGTAGTAGCCATCAGAGAGCACACCCTTTGTGGTGATCAGCAAGGCAGGTTCCTCGGGACGCCGTTGGAACCAGGGACCACGGATGACCGAGAGGTAGTGGCCATCAGGGAGCTATCCTTTCGTGGTGATGAGCAAGAGTCGTTTGGTTACCGTCGGGTTTGACCCATCCCGAGGATGACGGAGAGGTAGCCGCCTTCGGGGCGCTTCCCTTTGGGGTGATCAGCAAGGCAGGTTCCTCGGGACGCCGTTGGAACCAGGGACCACGGATGACGGAGAGATGGTGGCTTCAGGAGCTACCCTTTCCCTCATGGTGAGCCTGTCGAACCACGCACCACTGTATTGCAGGCCGAATGGCTGAGGCAGGTTTGATTCAAACATTCGCCGCTGCATAAACCGGTTGGTAACTATCATTCTTCATTCTCGATTCAGTCAGCAAGTGACGATCCGGCGATGTTTGGTTCGGCGTGGCCTCAGTTTTGCCACGGCGGTAGTGGCTTTGCGCTGGCTGGCGTGTGGGTTGTGCAGGTGGGTGCGGGTTTCATGGCGTTTGCAGTCAAGACGGGCGTCGAGCCATCGGATAAGTTTGGCCGCCGTCCGGGCCGCAGGGCCGTGCCTGCCACGCTCCTTGCCGGTCTTGGCGCCGCGACGCTTTTCGGCGTTTTCGCTACGGTCATGACCCTGCATGGCGCGCTGCTTTCCCGTACCGCCGGCAGCATTGCCGTTTCCCATGGCCCGATGCCAACAGCTTCTTCGGGGAGCTTGATCGCACTCGCACCGGCGCGTGCGGTTGTCCAGGAAAAGCCGAAATATCCGCGCGTGCCGCAACTGACGCCGACACCCTGGCAGGCCGCCGGCATGGAAGAAGGCGCGGCGATCGGGCCTTCGGGTGATGTCAGCTTCATCTCTTCGCCCAAGTCCCGGCCCGTGGCGCAGGCACCTCTGGCTGTCGAAGCGTTTGGCGCGCGCGCATCGGGCATTGAACTATTGGCGCAAGAGGATTTCAGCGAACGCATGGCCGGGCTCGACACGATGCAGGTCGCGTCGGTCCAGACCTACAGCACATTCGACGCGGAATCCGTCGTGGCAGTACCGTCCGTCGCGGCCGCCGTCGCCGCGCTGGAAGATGCACCGCCTCCGGTGGGCACGCTGCCGCAGGGGCCGTTCAGCCTCGTTTTGGCCGAGGCCGATCCGTCATTGGACGATGAGGCTTCGACCGAAATCCCGCTGCCGGGAATGCGGCCAAGCCGTCCCTCCCTGAAGCGCGCACCTCAGGTGCTCGCCTATGCGCCGCCGGACAATGATATTCGCGATATCGCGCCCACCTACGAACCGCCGGCGCCCCGGCTCAGCGCCCGCAACCGCACGGCGATCTACAGTATCGAGGCGAAAACCGTCTACCTGCCCAATGGCGAGAAACTGGAAGCGCATTCGGGCCTCGGCCCCATGCTCGACAATCCGCGCTTCGTGCACAAGAAGATGCGCGGCGCGACGCCGCCGCATACCTACCGGCTGACCATGCGCGAGAAGCTGTTCCACGGTGTCGAGGCGATCAGGCTCAACCCGGTCGAACCCGGCAAGATCTTCGGCCGCGACGGGCTTCTGGCGCATACCTATATGCTCGGGCCGCGCGGCGATTCCAACGGCTGCGTGTCGATCAAGGATTACCGCCGCTTCCTCGCCGCCTTCAAGCGGGGCGAGATCATGCAGCTCGTCGTTGTCGCGCGCATGCCGTCATCGTCGCTTTTCGCCTCCAGGTAAGCGGGCTGCAAAACCTCAGGGCTTGGGCAGGGCCTTGTCGGCCTTGCACTTCGCCAGCGGTAGCGCCTTGCCGGAAATCACCTTGGTGATGCGCTTGTCCCTGGCGCTTGTCTCGACCGAAAGACAACCGCAGCTGTAGCCATGGCCGGCGCCGCGGCTGGTGTCGACGAACTGCTTCGGATCGCCATCAGGGATGTTGTCGACCCCGGCCGCATCGGGGCCCTCCGCCTGGCCTTGCGAGGTGATCGTCCAGGTTGCGTGCTTGTCGATGAGAAAAAGATCTCCGGGGGTCGGGTTCTCGATCCAGCCGCAGCGCATTTCGCCGGATGGCGCGGGCGGGGCTATGCTGGCGGTAGACTGGATGGTTGCAACCTTTATATCGACATTCTTGCAAGTGCTGTCGTTGCAGACGCCGTTGATCCAGATCTGGCCATTGCCGAACATGATGCCTTTCCAGTTGACGAAAAGGTCATCCAGCTTCTGGTTGACCACGGCATCGGTAATCTCCCTGGTCATGATCGCATCGTAGTTCTGAATGAACTGGCTGGCCGATTTGATCGTCGATGCCTTGATCTCGACGCCGATCGGATAGCGCACGGCGGCTGCGACGGCGGCCGTGTCATGCGCCTTCACCGCAGCCTGAAAACGGGTGATGACGGCCCGATAGTTGTCGTGGCTGCCGAATGCACCGTCCAGCGCATCGTTCAAGGACTGGCCCTGGGCAAATAACGATCCGGCAGAAAGGACGATCAGCATGGCGGCGGCAAGAAGGGGGACTGTTCTGGTGAACATGGGGCTTCCTCTCCGGCTGTGGGGCGGTCAATTTCCTGACATGGAACGACCACGTTTTGGCCACATCAGGCGAGGCTCGTCAATCCCTCAACCCTGAATTGCGAGAGGCAAGAAGACTGCAACCTTGTGCCGGTTATGAAAACGCGGAGGCGGGCAGGTACCCCGCCTCCGCCCGCGGTTCAGAAGATGCAGTTCACGGGCTGGCCCAGCGCCATCGCCCCGGCATAACGGGCCTGCGGGCCCTGCTGCAGCGGATGAAAGCGTGCGCCCTGTATGTCCCGGAAGCGCTGTTCAAGGCCGTTGCTGCGGTAGAAGCCGGCGCCGCCGGCCAGTTCCAGCGCGAGTTCGACGGTCTTGATCGCATGTTCGGCGACGAGCGAGCGGCCGATCATGATATCGTTGACGCTCTCCGCGGAGGGTGCATTGCGCTCGGTGACCTTCACCATCCATTCATGCGCCAGCCTTGCCGCGCGCAAGGATGTGTCCATGCGGCCGGCGAGGTTGAGCGCGTTTTCGTTCGGCTGCTTCTTCTTGGCAAGATGGATGGCGATGTCGCGGGCGCTTTCGGCAACGCCGAGATAGACCGCATAAATCAGCGGAAAGGCTGTGGTGGCGATGACCTGGAACACCGGATGCCATTCGCCGGCCTTGCGCGAGAAAGCGACGCCCGCATCCGGGACGAACAGATCTTCCAGGACGACGTCGTTCGAACCCGTACCGCGCATGCCGAGCGCCTTCCAGGTATCGATGATCTTGACGGCGTCGGCTTTCATCGGCGCGCCGAAATGGATGACGCTCTGCGAACCGTCTTCCGCCTGGCAGATCGCGCCGGTCATCAGGATATCGCCGGCATTTGCACCCGAGGTGAAGACTTTACGCGCCGAAACGCGGTAGCCGCCTTCGACCTTTTCGGCAACGCCGGAGCCGCCGATCCAGTCGGAACCACCGCTCGAAAGCAGGATCAGCTTCTCGCCGGCGATGCGCTTCAACAGCGGCTCGACCGCCGCCACCTTCTGGTGACGCCAGCGCCATGCGGGGATCGCGACCTGATGGGTATGCATGGAAAAGGCAAGCGCCGTCGACGAGCAGGCATGCGCCATGACGCGAAGCATTTCGGCAAGCTCGGCAACTTCGGCGCCGCCGCCGCCAAGTTCGCGCGGCACCCCGATCTCGACGAGACCCGCCTCCCGCAAGAGCGCGTAGTTTTCCGCAACGAAGGTATCGCTGGCGTCGAACTCGGCCGCACGCGCGGCGAGGGTTGGTGTCAAAGTCTGGACAATCTCGACCGCATTGCCGGGTGGCGCTGGTGTCTCGATTGGCGATGAATGAGCCAGAGTGTTCATGTTCTCCTCCTATTGGGCCATTGCTGACCGGTGAACAGAATCCTCCCGTATGCGCTCCCTGTCCAGTACACGATCTGTACTAGGGACGAGACTCCGCCCCAGTGATGTTCACGGCGCGGCTTTTGGGGTATCCTTCCCGTTTGCATCTGTTGGCGGGGACCTATGGAACAGCGTGGAGGATACGGCCAATTCTGCCCGGTTGCGATGGCTTCCGAGATATTGTGCTCGCGGTGGACGACGCTGGTGGTTCGCGAGCTCCTGCTTGGCACGACGCGCTTCAACGATCTGCGTCGCGGCGTACCGCGCATGTCGCCTGCGCTCCTGTCGAAACGGCTGAAGGAACTGGAGCGGGCGGGTGTTGTCATTGCCGCGCCCAATGCCAACGGCGTCACCGAGTATCATCTTTCGCCGGCGGGTGAGGATTTGCGCCCGATCGTCCTCGGGATTGGATCGTGGGGGCAGCGCTGGGTGGAATCTCAGCTGACGCTCCGAAATCTCGACCCTGCCCTGCTGATGTGGGACATGCGCCGCAACCTCAACCCGAAGCCGCTGCCGCAACGCCGCTGCACGATACAGTTTCTGTATCCGGAACTGCCGGAAGCGAAGCAGAACTACTGGCTGGTCGTTGACGGAACCTCGGTGGACCTTTGCGGTTTCGATCCTGGTTTCGATGTCGATCTTCTGGTGACGAGCTCGCTGAAGAGCATGACCGCCATCTGGATGGGACTGACTGCCGTGCGCCGCGAGGTCGAGGCCGGCAATCTCGAATTCGACGGCGACCCGAAGATCGCCAGCGCCATGCAGCAATGGCTGGGCTTGAGCACATTTGCCGCCGAACAGCGCAAGGTGTCGTAGGAGCGGCGGCCTGACAGATCCCGAGAAAGACGCGTCATTCAAGGATGATGTCGCCTGCGGCCCCGGATATAGCGCTGCCCGGGCAATGGCGCGCGGCGCGATCGCCATAGGCGTCGATTTCGCGCCTGGCCATGGTCGAGCACGCGAGGGCTGAACGATGCTATCTTCGTCTGGCGCGACAGGTTAGCCGAGCGAGTTGATGATTTCGCGATAGGCGGCCTCCGGGAAGGCCTTCAACGTGCGGGTGCGCACATTGCCTTTCGTGGCGAGGGACAGCGCGAACCGCGCCATGACTGCGTCGTCGGACGCTTCTCCGATCACGACCATGTCGTACTCGCCCATGGTCAGGTAGAATTCCTTGAAGGAGCCACCCATCTCGGCGAGAAGCTTTCTCGCCGCGTCGAGCCTTGCCGGTGACTCGCGAACACTCTTTACGCCTTGGTCGGTCCAGTTGATGAGCATCACATAAGTGGTCATATCACACCTCCCGCGCGGCACGGCCCGCGCCGGTGGCCGCGAAATGTCCCCTCGCTCCCCGTTGGGGGAAACTATACGCCCCTTGCCGCAGGCGAACAATGCGCGCGGGGCTAGCTCAATGGTAGTAGGCGATAGAGTTCCGTTCAGCGTTCCACAAACGAGCGCAGCCGCAACAGGGCATCGTCCCATTGCTGCGAGACACCTGCGAGATAGGCTCGCACCTCCTCGATCGGCTCGGGCCGGAAGGCGAATTGGCTTGTCCGCCCGACTTTGGTGCTCATGACGAGCCCGGCATTTTCGAGAACACGCAAATGCTTGGTGATTGCCTGGCGGGTAAGCCTGGTGTCTGCCGATAGTCCCGCGATCGAACGAGTGTGCCCGTCGCTGAGCTTTGCCAGAAGCGACAGGCGGGTGCGGTCACCCAATGCCGCAAAGAGCGGCGCGGGGTCGTATTCCTGGACGCTATCGCTCAACATGTGTCTTGATATTCTTCACCTGTTCCTCCCAGCCGCCTTCGTTCATGCGCAAGGCTTCCGGCATGCGGTGTTTCGGCACGGCATCGAAGCCGGACTCGGTGACAGTCAGGCGGGTGCCGGCCGACGTGGGTTCAAGCCGGAATTCGACAAGCGTCGGTTTTTCATCCGAGTAGTCGACATCGGGATCGATGGCATAGGGATGCCACGTCAGCGAGAACAGGCGCGGCGCTTCGATCTCTTTGATCGTCGCCTCCCATTTGATGTGCTCATAGCCGGGATAGGTAATGCGGCCGGTCGAAACCTCGCCCGCGACGAAGGGACCGTCCAGTTTGACCCGGAACCATTCCCCAAATTCCTTGTAGTCGGTGAGCGCCTGCCAGACCCGCTCGACAGGGGCGTTCAACTCGATGCTTTTCTCAATGCGATCAGTCATAAGCGCAACCTCCTGGTTGCATTTACAATGCCATGCTCAAGGCGAAAGAGCAACCAAAAAGTTGCATTTTGGTTGCCGAGTCCAAATTCAAAAATGATGAAGTTTCAGCCTTGCCGGCGCGCCAAAGGCGGATGCCTGCGCCATCGCTACCGGGGCGCGTCCGAGTTGAACTCTCAGCGCAATTTGCCGCAAACCGCAAAACCTCGAGCAAGCGCCAAACGCATTGCAATCAGTCAGGAAAAATAATGGCCGCGGTCTCAAGCCGGCCCGGTTCCGCCGGGCCGGCCCCGGATATCAATAGTCCATCGCAGCACTTGCGGGCGGGCCGGGGTTGGGATCCTTCTTCTGCCGTTCGGCGATCATCGCCTCGGTTGTCACGAGGAGCCCGGCGATGGATGCCGCGCCCTGAAGCGCGCTTCGGACCACTTTCGCCGGATCGATGACGCCCATGTCGTAGAGGTTGCCGTATTCATTGGTCTGGGCATTCCAGCCAAAGGAAAAATTGTCGTTTTCGCGCAGCTTGCCAACGATGATCGATCCCTCGGCTCCGGCATTCTCGGCAATCTGGCGAACCGGCGCTTCGATCGCGCGTCTTATGATGTCGATTCCGACGTTCTGATCGGCATTTCGCCCTTGCAGACCCTTGAGCGCCACGGCTGCCCGCAGCAACGCCACGCCGCCACCCGGCAGAATACCCTCCTCGACCGCGGCGCGCGTTGCATGCAGTGCGTCGTCGACGCGGTCTTTCCTCTCCCTGACCTCCACCTCGGTTGAACCGCCAACCCGGATGACGGCAACGCCACCAGCAAGTTTTGCCAGCCGCTCCTGCAGTTTTTCGCGGTCATAGTCGGAGGTCGTGTCCTCGATCTGCGCCTTGATCTGTGCGATGCGGCCGTCGATTTCGGTTTTTGCGCCGCCACCATCGACAAGCATGGTGGTCTCTTTCTCGATGACTACCTTCTTGGTACTGCCGAGCATGTTGAGCGTCACGCCTTCAAGCTTGATGCCCAGATCCTCGCTGATTGCCGTGCCGCCGGTAAGGATGGCGATATCTTCCAGCATGGCCTTGCGGCGGTCACCGAATCCCGGAGCCTTGACCGCGGCCACTTTCAGGCCCCCGCGCAGCTTGTTGACGACAAGCGTCGCCAGCGCTTCGCCTTCGACGTCTTCGGCAATGATCAGCAGGGGTTTTCCGGACTGGATGACGGCCTCGAGAATGGGCAGCATCGCCTGCAGGTTCGAGAGCTTCTTTTCATGAATGAGGATATAGGGGTCTTCGAATTCGACCCGCATTTTCTCCTGATTGGTAACGAAGTAGGGTGAGAGATAGCCGCGGTCGAACTGCATGCCCTCGACGATTTCCAGTTCGGTATCGGCCGTCTTGGCCTCTTCGACGGTAATGACGCCCTCATGCCCGACCTTACCCATGGCATCCGCCAGATATTGTCCGATCTCGGTATCGCCATTGGCGGAAATCGTGGCGACCTGGGCGATTTCGGAATTGTTCGAAATCTTGCGGGCATTGCGCTTGAGTTCCTCGACGACAGCGTCGACGGCAATATCGATCCCGCGCTTCAGATCCATCGGGTTCATGCCGGCAGCAACGGCCTTGCCGCCTTCGCGGACGATAGACTGGGCAAGAACCGTCGCCGTCGTCGTGCCATCGCCGGCCGTATCGCTGGTCCTTGACGCAACCTCGCGCAGCATCTGTGCGCCCATGTTTTCGAACTTGTCTCCAAGTTCGATCTCCTTGGCAACCGTCACGCCGTCTTTGGTGATACGAGGCGCGCCGTAGGATTTGTCGATGACGACGTTGCGGCCTTTCGGGCCGAGCGTTACCTTGACGGCGTCAGCAAGGATATCGACGCCTTGCAACATCAGATCGCGGGCATCAGCGCTGAATTTGACTTCTTTTGCAGCCATTATCTTTACTCCTCTTTTTCAGGAAAAATCGTAATCTCCCCTTGAAAACACAATAGAATCGGACAAGATTCAGTGTGATGCATGAGTTGATCCACAAGGGTAATATTCATGACCACGAGAGCATTCGAACTTCAGTTGAAGGGTTACGGGCTGACGACAGCGGAAATTCATTATCGCCTTCCCGACCACCCGAGCTTTCTCCAGCTATACATATGGCAGGAGTATGATCTTGCTCCGACTTTTCCGGAATTGAAAGGCTTTCTTGATTTCTGGTGCAAGGATATCGAGGGGCCATTGCATTCGGTTCGCATCGTGCATCAGCGCCTGATCGAGCCGCGTGAATGGCGGGCCGTTGACGGCATTATTTCCATACATTGAACGAAGATTTACACGCGATAGAGCCTTATCGGGTTAACTTTTTCACGCCTGACCAGTCCCTTCGCTTCGAGATCGAGCTGAACGGTCTTTGCCCACCAGCCGGCCTTTGCGCCGCCGGGAAACAGCTCTTGCGGCAGTTCACCGGCAAGGCGCTCACTGATTTGGGCAAGCGTCAAGCCCGGCAATTCGCCTGGAAGAACCTTGAGATAGGCTTGTCTCATCGCATCGTACATGGCCCGGTCGACCTGCCTGGCTGTGCCGGGATGGTTGATGTTTTCGACTTTGATCTTGTTCTGCGGCGCCATTTTGCGTGCTCCATATCCTTGTGGTTTTTCCAAGGACGAATGAGCAACAGGACAACCGACAGCCGAGACGACTGCCGGTGATCATCGTTTATGGCCGCTTCGGAATTTCGAGGCCGCGCTGCACCGCCGGGCGGGCAAGGCCACGCTCCAGCCATTTCGGCACGCGCTTCAGACTGTCGAAGGCGACCAGCTCACCCGCACCGTAGAAACCGACCAGATTGCGCACCCAGCCCAGCATCGAAATGTCGGCGATGGTGTATTCATCGCCCATGACCCATTGCCGGCCATCAAGGCGGGTTTCAAGGACGCCGAGCAGACGCTTCGATTCGTCAGCGTAGCGCTGGAGGGGACGTTTGTCCTCGATCTCGCGGCCGGCGAATTTGTGGAAGAAGCCGACCTGCCCGAATATCGGACCGATAGCGGCCATCTGGAAGAACACCCACTGGATGGTCTCGTAGTGCGCAGCTGCGCCAGCCGAGATAAGCTTGCCGGTCTTCTCGGCCAAATAAAGCAGGATCGCGCCGGATTCGAACAGGCCCAAAGGCTTGCCGTCAGGCCCATCCGGGTCGATGATCGCCGGGATCTTGCCGTTTGGATTGAGCGAGAGAAATTCCGGCGTCCAGCTCTCGTTCCTGCCGATATCGACGGCATGCGGTTCATAGGGCAGTTCGAGCTCTTCAAGCGCAATCGAGACCTTGACGCCGTTCGGCGTTGGAAAGGAGTAAAGCTGCAGGCGATCGGGATACTTCGCCGGCCACCGGCTGGCGATGGGAAAAGCGGACAGATCTGGCATAGGAGCTCCGTAGTCTGGCTGAGGGGACGATTCTGCGCCTGACGTTAGCACGAGGATTGCTGAGCTTCCATGTCGGCCCGGTTCATGATTGTCCGCTAATTCCGAATACAAGGTTCGAATTCCGCAGGCTTATCCGGACACTGAAGCACCACCATACTAATAGCCAGCAAGGGAGAGCCACTCCCGCTCAATCGGAGAAAGATCATGAATCGCTTATCTGGAAAAGTTGCATTGGTGACCGGCGCGAGCGCCGGCATTGGCCGCGCTACAGCCAAGCTCTTCGCGCAAGAAGGCGCCAGGCTGGTCATAGGTGCAAGGCGCAAGCAGGAACTTGACGCGCTGGTAGCAGAAATCGAAGCTGACGGCGGAGAAGCGGTGGCGCTGGCCGGTGACGTGCGTTCCGAAGACTACGCCAAGGCGCTTGTTGCCCTGGCAGCCGGGCGTTACGGCAGGCTCGATATTGCCTTCAACAATGCCGGTGTACTGGGCGAGGCCGGGCCGAGTACGGGCGTTTCGGAAGCTGGCTGGAACGATGCCATTGCGATCAACCTCACTGGCTCGTTCCTTGGCGCGAAACACCAGATCGCCGAGATGGTCAAGCATGGCGGCGGCTCTGTGATCTTCACCTCCACATTTGTCGGCTATAGCTTCGCCTTTCCGGGAGTAGCGGCCTATGCGGCGAGCAAGGCCGGGCTAATCGGCCTGACGCAGGCGCTTGCCGCCGAATATGGTGCGCAGAATGTCCGTGTGAATGCGATCCTCCCTGGCGCAGTCGATACCGACATGTATCGCGCGATGAACGATACTGCTGAATCGCAGGCCTTTATCACCAGCCTGCACGCGCTGAAGCGTGTGGCCACGCCGGAAGAGCTGGCACGCTCGGTGCTCTATCTCGCGTCGGACGACGCCGCATTCGTTACTGGCACGGCATCCCTGGTGGATGGCGGTGCGTCGATCACCCGGACTTGATCCTGCTAAAAAGAGGGGGCCAATCGGCTCCCTTTGACTGTTGTTGGCAGGTCGTCGCAAAGGCGCGGCATCCTAGCCCGGGATACGCCCGCACAGCTGGAAAAACATATGCGACGTCACCAGCGCGTCGGGTCTGGAAAGATAAAGTTCGAGCATTGCAATATCGGTTTCCAGCTGGCGGCGCTCGATGAAGCCGCCTTCGACCAGCTTGTCGGCGACATTGTTGATGAAGTCGCGCAGGATCGTCCGGCGATCATGGCCGGGCGGATAGACATGGACGACGGCATCTGTCCGAATGTCCGCCACACCCGCCTCGCGAAACAGGCGGTGGGTACGCCGCCCGACATATAGGTCGATCCCCTGCGCCGCCGAATAGGCGGTGTAAGCATCAAGGAGACGGGTCCATTCGGGCAAAGGCGGATCGCAGATATGGGCGAGAAAATCCGCCTCGAAACTCGCGATCCAGCCTCCCGGGCGCACCAGCGCCACCATTTCGCGCACGATAAGTTCGGGCTTCGGCACATTGACGAGGACGAGGCGCATGTGTGCGCCGTCGAACGATGCGCGGGGCAGGCCCGTATCGTAGGCGTCGCCCTCACGAACCTCGACCTGCGTCAGGCCATGGTCGGCGACGAAGCGGCGCGCCAGCTCGACAAAATGCACGCTGCGCTCAATACCCAGAACGGATCCGGCAGGTCCCACCCGCTTTCCCAGGAGGTGCAGGACACCTCCGGGACCGCAACCGATATCGACTACGCGCTCGCCCTGTCTGATGCCGATTTTCTCGAATTGTGCGTCCGAATCCGGGGCAAGGTTGGCGATCTGACGCTTCAGCCGCATTTCTTCGGCTTCGGCCCGTCCAAGCAGGTAGACATCGGGTTGTGTCATGGCTGGTTCCCTCAGCGTGAACACATATGAGATTGGGTTGCTTAAGAGATTGCGCCCGCTCCCTCGCATGGTCAACACATCCCGGATGCAAGTTACCGAATGAAGGGGATCAGTGCGCGGATGCGCGGATCCCGCAGGTACAGCCCGCCCCAGATCATCAAGCCAAGATAGACACCGAACAGGGTGTGGCTGAAGAGCGGGTTTCCGATACGCACATGCGTGGCGATTGCCCCACCAAGATAGCCGGTCAAAAGAATCGCGCCGAGGACCGCTGTGCGCGGATTGGCATAGAGCAGCGTGCAAACCAGCGTGAGAATGCCGAGGAAGCGGGCAAAACCGGCACTGCCCGGGTAGCCGAGTTGCGCCGTCGTTTCCGTGACCACGTCCAGCGGAACCAGCTTAATGGCACCGTCGAAGATCAGAAACAGGATGACAAGGCCGCTGAGAATGCGGCCAACCCAAACTGCCCTGCTTGACGGGACTTGTATGCTCTGTGCGGTGAATTCCATGACTATGTCCTTCCAAATGATGCAACGGGATTGTCTGAAGACTGTCAGAAGGACGATTGGCCGATGACGATACCGACAATACTGTCCAACTATTTTTTTGCCATGAACGTAAAAAACTGCAAATCGGGCCGCAAGGCTCGCCGATGGCCGTAACATCCAATTAAACTGCCCGCACCTCGCCACGGGAAACGTCGAAAAACTGGGCGCGGCCTTCCAGGCTCTTGAATAGCGCCTTGTCCGTGCCGGTCATGAAGGCCTGGCCGCCGAGTTCCTCGACAATATCGAAAAGCGCTGCGCGGCGGCCCTCATCGAGATGCGCGGCGATCTCGTCGAGCAGGAGGATCGGTGCCATGCCGGCGAGTTCGCCGGTGAGCCGCGCATGGGAGAGGATGAGGCCGATCAGCAGCGCCTTTTGTTCGCCGGTGGAGCAAAGTTCCGCCGGCATCGCCTTCGGCCGGTGGCGCACGAGAAGATCGGAACGATGCGGTCCATCGAGCGTACGCCCCGCGGCACGGTCGCGGCTCCGCCCGTCATGCAGCGCGCGGCGAAAGGTTTCCTCAACATCGGTCGCAGCTTCAATGCCGACACGCTGCTCCAACTCCCCTTCAAGTAGGCAATCGGCCTTAGGGAAGGGGCTGTCGTCCGGCAATCGCTCGATCATGCCATTGATGAGGCGCATCAATTCCGCGCGCGCGGCAGCGATAGCGATGCCAAGCTCGGCCAATGGCGTCTCGATTGCATCGAGCCATGCATCGTTGCTGCGTTCTTCCGTAAGCAGGCGATTACGGCTTCGCATCGCCTTTTCATAGTCGAGAACACGCTTGCCGTGGGCCGGGTCAATGGCGAGAACCATGCGGTCGAGGAAACGCCTGCGATCAGCGGCAGGGCCGGTGAACAGCCCGTCCATCGCCGGCACCAGCCAGAGAATGCGGGAATATTCGAGAAGCTCATCGGCAGTCGCCGCAGTGACGCCATTGATACGAACCCGGCGGGCTGTATCACCCGGTGCATTGCCGGCAAGACCGGTGCCGACATCGACCGATCCCTCGGGGGCCTCTATGCTGGCATGAATGGCAAATCCGTCAGGCGCATTGCTGCGGGTCACGTCGGCATAGGCCGCACGGCGAAGTCCGCGCCCGGGCGACAGAAACGAGACAGCTTCGAGCAGGTTCGTCTTGCCGGCACCATTCTCGCCGGTCAGTACGACGTGCGAGGGCGCCAGCCGCAGGGACAGGCTTTCATAATTGCGGAAATTGGCAAGCTTCAACCGGCTGATCGCAACGCGGGCCGGTTTGCCCGCGTCCGTGAGAGGATCATCGGTCATGGCAACAATGCTTGGCGCTACTACACCCGCATCGGCATGAGCACATAGAGCGCATTTTCATCGCCCGTATCCCGCACCAGTGTCGGCGATCCCGCATCGGCCAGCATGAAAATCGCCTCGGAGCCGGTCAACTGTCCCGTTATATCGAGCAGATACTTGGCATTGAAACCGATCTCGATCGGATCGGAATCATAGTCCGCCGCAAGTTCGTCCGTGGCGCTGCCGGAATCCGGATTGTTGACCGTCAGTGTCAGCTGCCCATCGGCGATCGTCAGCTTGACCGCACGGCCACGCTCGCTCGAAATCGTCGAGACGCGGTCAACAGCGGCCGCAAAGCTCTGGCGATCGATCGTCAGTTTCTTGTCGTTGCCGGATGGGATAACGCGCTGGTAGTCCGGGAAGGTACCATCTATGAGCTTGGAGGTAAGGACAACGGAGCCGATGGTGAAGCGAATCTTGGTTTCCGACAATTCGACCGTAACGGCGACATCAGGATCATCGACAAGCTTCTGCAGTTCCGCGACGGTCTTGCGCGGGATGATGATGCCCGGCATGCCCTCGGCGCCGGACGGCGCTTCGAGTTCGGCGCGGGCGAGGCGATGGCCGTCGGTGGCGACTGCACGCAACTTCAGGACGCCGTCGCTTTCAATGGCATGGAAATAAATACCGTTGAGATAATAGCGGGTCTCTTCGGTAGAGATGGCAAACTGCGTCCGCTCGATCAGGCTTTTCAGAGCACTTGATGGTATGCGGAACGTGTGGCTGAAAGAACCCGCCGTGAGCTCGGGAAAATCCGATTGCGGCAGGCACTGCAGGCGGAAACTCGACCGGCCAGACGTCACGGCCATCGAATTGCCGTCCGGATTGGTCGCGAGCATGACCTCGGCGCCGTCCGGCAGCTTGCGCACGATATCGTAGAGCAGATGGGCCGGAACAGTCGTCGCACCTGATTGCTCGATCTGCGCGGCCGTCGCTTCTGTCACTTCGAGATCAAGGTCCGTCGCTTTCAGAGCGAGGCTTGCGCCATCCGCATTGAGGAGAACATTCGAAAGGATCGGAATGGTGTTGCGCCGTTCGACCACGCGATGGACATGGTTGAGCGACTTCAGAAGATTGGAACGTTCAAGAGTTACACGCATGATAAACCGGTCTCGCTGACATCAATTCCAGCCAAAGCGCCACGGGCTTGCGGCGCTTTACTGGCGAGGGGACATATTTCCCCCAAGGTCAAGCAAATTGGCAGAAATTCATGACAAAAAGCAAGCCTGCGGCGGGTATCAGCGTGCCATACCGCAGGCTTTCTGTTGATAAACTATTGGGCCTGATCGTTGATAAGACGCTTCAGCAGCTCCAGCTCCTGCGACAGTTTCTGGTCCTTGCCGACGATATCCTCGATCTTGCGCACGGCGTGGAGAACCGTCGTGTGATCGCGTCCGCCGAAACGGCGGCCGATTTCCGGCAGCGAGCGCGGTGTCAGCATCTTGGCGAGATACATGGCGATCTGGCGTGGCTTGACGATGGTGCGCGTGCGGCGGTTAGACAGAAGATCCTGCTTCGAAACGTTGTAGTGCCTCGCGACGATGCGCTGGATCTCTTCGATGCGGATGCGCTTGGCTTCACCGCCGCGCATCAGGTGGCTCAAGAGTTCATCGACGCGATCGACTGAAAGGTTGGGCTCGAATGTCTGGCGGAACAGAAGCTGGTTGAACGCGCCCTCAAGCTCACGGCCGCTGCCGGTAACGGACTGTGCGACGTGATCGAGGATTTCAGGCGTGATGTCGAGCGAATGATCCTCGGCTTGAGCGGCGACAAGGCGGCGCTTGAGGATTTCAAGGCGCATCGCATAGTCCGGGGCGATCATTTCAAGGGCAACGCCACCCTGGAGACGGGAGCGAACACGCGGGTCGAGCGATTCCAGTTCTGACGGCGGACGGTCCGCAGCGACGACGACCTGCTTGGCACTGTCGAGCAGCGTGTTGATAAGATGACAGAATTCATGCTGGATCGACTTCCCCTGCAGAAACTGCATGTCGTCGATAATGAGGAGATCGATGTCGCGCAGCTGTTCCTTGAACGACAGCGCATTGTTGTCGCGAATGGCGGTAGCAAAGCGCCACATGAAATATTCCGCGGTGAGATAGACCACGCGGGCACGTTCAGGACGCTTCAATGCTTCGGCCGCGATGGCCTGAAGCAGATGGGTCTTGCCGAGGCCAACGGAGGCGTGGATGAACAGCGGATTGAAACGGACAGCGCTCGCACCGGCATCGGCGATGGTGCGGGCGGCGGCAAGCGCAACGCGGTTGGGAGTCCCATCGACGAAAGTGTCGAACGTATAACGCGGGTCAAGCGGCGATCCGAAAACCGAATTCTGCGCGCGATCCGCAAAATGTGCGGGGGTCTTCTTTTCCTGGGCAGTACTACCAACGGGAAAGACCGGCTTTTCGCGGGTGAGGGGACGAGAATCGGCGCGCAGGGGAACTTCCGCATCCAGAGTCGGCCGGATACAGCGGCTGGCGCTGCGGAAAACGATTTCGACCTTCAGAATCTGCTCATCTTCTTCCCGCCACAATGCAGCGATCATATCCGAGTAGTGATTGTTGATCCAGGAGCGCAGAAATGCGGTCGGAACAGACAGGCGGACAACGCTCTTGGAGGTCTCGTCCAGCTTCAGGCGGCCAAACCAGCTCGAATAGACCTCACTTCCAAGCTTGGCTTTGAGCTTCAACTTGACGCGTTCGAAAATCAACTCGCCCTGACTGCCGGCCGAATCCATGTCTTTCCCCTCGTCCATATGGAGCGGGACCATGGCGTTCGAGCCGTTTTCCATTATTCCGCTGGTCATTGTCATTGCCTCATCCTGGTCTATGTCGATCGGGTCGATATTTGATGTCACGCCCGTGTTTTTATACTTGCCGGCGTTTCATCGCCTGGCATCGATTTTTTGACTAGCCGCCCCAGTGGCCAGCCTGAAAAGTTCCGAAACTAACAGATTGAGGTTTTGGCGATCACGCGGTGTTGGACTGATTTTGCAATGTCCAAAATGTCTTTAACTGCCACGTTCGCATCCCTCTCAACTTAGGCGCAGTAAGCCTTACGCCCGGCTTACGCCAGCGCTGCCAACTCGCTCGATTTGTGAAACAACCCAAATCCGTAGGACCTGAGTACTGACAAAAACCACTCGCTACGCAAACGATTAAATCTGCGCCCGAACCCACTAATTACTAAGTCTGTTAAATGGGTTTTGCCCACCCCTTCGATGTCTGGACCTTACAGAAACCTTTGCAGGAAGAGCAAGTGCGGACCAAGGGTTTTTTGATGAATTAAAGGTTAACGTTTTTCCATTTTTTTTAACCGTCTCTGGTCCAACGAGGAAAAACCGTTCGGATTCAAAGCCTTTTTTGAGACATAGATTTTGTTGCACCGCAGACTCCCGTTGGCAAAAAAAAATATTAAATTTTCGCTTGACACAGGCTGAGGCGGGGGATTCCAAGGGCTGGGCTTAAGCTATAATGACTACCTGCCATAAGCCATTGAAAATAAAGGCAAAATGATGATTGACGCTTTTTGTCCTAAACGATTTGTGACCGCCAGATGTCATGGTTTTGATATGCCACAATCTTTTCCGCCGGAAACGAATTTATTCCCAAAAAACCGCCAAAACAAAAAACCCGGCTAAAGACAAGCCGGGTTTTCAAATATAAATATGGGGGGTCTGTTAAGCGGACATGCCCTTCAGACGGGCCGACAGACGCGATACCTTGCGCGAGGCAGTATTCTTGTGAAAGACGCCCTTCGACGCGGCGCGCATTACTTCCGGCTCGACCGCCTTGAAGGCGAGGGAAGCTGCTGCCTGGTCGCCGCTTGCCACCGCATCTTCGAACTTGCGAAGGAAGGTGCGCACGCGCGAGCGGCGGGACTTGTTTACTTCGGTGCGGGCTTCGATCTTGCGCGCCGCTTTCTTGGCCGAAGGAGTGTTGGCCATGATGCCTCTCTTTTCTGTCAGCTAGTCGGCAGCTTGAACGCGGCCGTCACAAAATAATAGGGTGGCCGAGGGGCCACCGAACGTTGACGGGCTTATAGATGAGGTTTGCTTTTGCGTCAACTTGGAATCTGCTTGAGACCAGGGGATATTTTAGCTTCACCGGTTTTTGAAATTCGGCGCGCGTTTTTCGGCAAAGGCGGCCATCCCTTCCTTCTGGTCCTCAAGGGCGAACATCGAATGAAACACCCGCCGTTCGAACCTCAAACCCTCCGAGAGTGTCGTCTCATAGGCGCGATTGACGGTCTCCTTCGTCATCATCACGACGGGCAGCGAGAACGAGGCAATCTTGCTGGCGGCCTTCAGGGCCTCTTCGATCAGCTCGCTGGCGGGAACGACTCGCGAGACGAGTCCGCAGCGCTCCGCTTCGGCGGCGTCCATCATACGGCCGGTCAGGCACAGGTCCATGGCCTTGGACTTGCCGACAAAGCGGGTGAGCCGCTGTGATCCGCCCATGCCCGGCATTACGCCCAGGGTTATTTCCGGCTGGCCGAACTTGGCGGTCTCTGCCGCTATGATGAAATCGCACATCATGGCGAGTTCGCAGCCGCCGCCAAGCGCATAGCCGGACACAGCGGCGATCAGGGGTTTGCGCAGGCGGGTCACACGCTCCCATTCGCTGAAATAATCGCCGAGATAGGCATCGGCAAAATCCAGCGTCTGCATCTCCTTGATGTCAGCGCCCGCCGCAAAGGCTTTTTCCGAACCGGTGATGATGATCGCTCCGATGTTGTTGTCCTTGTCGAAACTCTCGAGCGCGGTAGCGAGTTCGGCCAGCAGGGCGGAATTCAACGCGTTGAGCGCTTGAGGACGGTTGAGCTGGATGAAGCCCACCTTCTCGCGTGTCTCGACGATGATGTTTTCATAGGTCATCAGATGGTCCTCCTGAGTGTAGATTAGGGCGGAGCTCCGCTCTACTGCTGGCAAACCGGGCAGTAAAAGGTCGAGCGCCCGCTTTGAACGATACGCGATACCGTGCCACCGCAGCCGGCACGCGGGCAAGGGGAACCTTCGCGATCGTAGACGGAAAATGAATGCTGGAAGTAACCGAGCTCGCCATCGGCCTGACGGTAATCTTTCAGGCTTGAACCGCCCGCCTTGATCGCATCGGCGATGACGGACCGGATTGAGGTGGCAAGGCGCTCTGACATCTCTGCCGCCACGCCGTTTTCACCGGCGATGCTGCCGGCCGGCCGCAGCGGTGACAGCCCAGCGCGCCACATCGCTTCGCAGACGTAAATATTGCCAAGTCCGGCAATAAGCTTCTGATCGAGCAAGGCTGCCTTCAGTGGGGCTGCCTTGTTGTGAAACAACCTGGCAAGCAGCGCCCCATCCAGCCGGTTGCCGGTCGGTTCCGTGCCAAGATCCTTGATCAACGGATGCAGGTTGAGCTTGCCCGGCTCGGCGAACAGCATGAAACCGAAGCGGCGCGGGTCATTGTAGATGATGCGGCGCTTCGGCTGGTCTCGCCCGCCAAGGTGCATCACCACATGGTCGTGCGTGGTGTTTTGGGATCGCTCATGCTCGAAGACGCCCGGCGTATCGGACTCCTGATCCTGCTCGATTCGGTACGAGCCGGACATGCCGAGATGGCTGATGAGCCCAAGCCCGTCGTCAAGATGAATGATCAGATACTTGGCGCGGCGCTCCAGCGCCTCGATCCGGCGGCCGGTCAGCCGCTCGATAAAATGCTTCGGGAAAGGAAAGCGCAGGTCAGGACGCCGTTGTTCGACGGTGAGAATGGTCGAACCTTCCATGAATGGCTGCAGGCCGCGCCTTACCGTTTCAACCTCAGGTAGTTCAGGCATCAGGCGTACGATCCCCTGTGCCCTTCAGGAAGCTTTTGCCATGCGGGCCCGCTGCTATGCCGAGATGCGCTGCGACTGTTTCACCGATATCAGCGAAGGACGGGCGCACGCCAAACGATCCCCGTGGCAGATCCGGACCAAAACAAAGAACCGGTACCCGTTCGCGCGTATGGTCCGTGCCCTTGTAAGTGGGATCGCAGCCGTGATCCGCCGTGAGGATGAGAAGGTCGCCCGCCCGCAACTTGGCCAGCGCTTCGGGCAAACGCCTGTCAAAGGCCTCGAGAGCGGCGGCGTAGCCCGGCACATCGCGGCGATGGCCATAAAGCATGTCGAAGTCGACGAAATTGGTGAAGGCAAGATCGCCGTCCTGGGCATCATCCATGGCGACAAGCGTTTCTTCGAAGAGCGCCATATTGCCATTGGCCTTGCGCACCTGGCCGATGCCCTGATGCGCGTAAATATCGCCAATCTTGCCGATGGCGATGACCATGCGTCCCGCCGCGGTCAAACGGTCGAGCAGGGTCGGCTCCGGCGGCGGCACCGAATAGTCGCGGCGATTGCCGGTGCGGGTGAAAGTTTGCCGGGTTTCACCGGTAAAGGGCCTCGCGATCACACGGCCGATATTCAAGGGATCGACAAGTTCGCGCATGATGCTGCATAGCGCGTATAGCCGGTCGAGGCCAAAATGGGTCTCATGGGCAGCGATCTGGATAACGCTGTCGGTCGATGTATAGAATATGGGCTTGCCGGTCCGGATGTGCTCCTCGCCATATTCATCGATGACATCTGTTCCCGAAGCATGCTTGTTTGCGAGGATGCCGGGAAGTTTTGCTTTGGCCACGGCATTTGCAACAAGGCTGTCCGGGAAAGCCGGAATGGTTTGCGGGAAATAACCCCAGTTGAACGTAACCGGCACGCCGGCAATCTCCCAATGGCCGGACGGTGTGTCCTTGCCGTTCGAAACCTCTTCCGCCGCCCCCCACAGGCCGACCGGATCGGGCGCTTGTGGCGGAAGCGGCGTGTCGGCGGCCAGATTTGCCGAGTGGTAAAGGCCAAGGGAACCCATATTCGGCACAAGGAGTTTCCCGGAGCGAAGCCCGGCCCTGTCGCCGCGTCCGGCGGCGCAAGCCTCGACAATATGACCAAAGGTATTTGAGCCTTCATCGCCGAATGCCTTCGCATCCGGCGCACCGCCGATGCCGAAAGAATCAAGGACAAATAGGAAAGCGCGGGACATGCCTCACTCCGTGTAAAACCAGACCACACAGATAGGTCAAACAACGCGCCATGACAAATCGATGGTGCGATTCGTGTTTGACTGGCCGGGTACCTATGAGCAATTGGAGCAGGCCACGGCGCCACCCTGGCGGACTCGTCCAAAGGAGGTTTTGGCCATGCTGAGCCCGACCACATTATCTCCGGCCGCGGTATCGACGTGCCCCGCTATCGTCCAAGCGATGATCGGAACATAGGCAATGTTCATCTGGACGCGAATGACCGAGGTACCTGGAATGAGCAAGTTGGCATCAAGTGCCACGGCGGTCCCGGGCTGGAACGGGGTCGTATCGGCTCCGTTCACCCTTCGCCTCGACCAGGCCACCGTCGCGGCTCCCGCTGAGGAAACGTTGATTGCCGTAATTGTTATTTGCGGTGTGTCGCGCTGGTAAGGCAGCAGTGTAGCCCTGCCGATATCCATGATACCCGAGATCTGAGTCTGGGTGATTGTCTGCTGCTGCGTCACCAGGTCCGCTACCATACTGGTGGCGCGCCCGAGGTTCTTGTTGACGTCAGCGCCCCCGGTGACTTCGATACTGCCAAGCCAGAGCAAGATCAGTATCGGTGCAATCAAGGCGAATTCCAATCCCGCTACGCCGCGCCTGTCCCGGGCAAAGCGCCGGGCGATTCCAGGCATGTATACCGCTGCCGTCATAAGTTCTTTACAGACTTTCATGCGTGACACTTTCGGAAAGGATACTGGGCAGGTTGCGTTTTGACTGTCCCGTCAAATGAAGGGTTCATTTTTCCAGGTCGAAGTTGAGAAGAGCAGGGTTCGTCCGGTACCCTGAATGCTGTCAATGCGATCCCGCATCAGGTTGGTGAGTATTGGCCAGCGAACGAACACCCGTAACTGGTTGATCGTGCTGGCGCCGCCAGGGGCATTCTTGAAGCCGGCCGCATTGACGTCGCCTCCAGCGGTAAGGGGAATTGTGACGGGTACTGCGGCGAAAGTCGCATAAGTCTGCAGGTCCACGACCAGGTTCGGACAACCGGCCTCAGGCAAGAACAGCCGGGCGCAAATGCGGTCTCTCAATTGGTTGCCGGTGACATTCGCCGCACGCAACTCGCCCGTGCGCAACTGCCGGGCAAGGTCGTCGGTTACATTCGCCATCACTTCTTGAGCAGTAAAACTCAATGCGACTTCAATGATGGCGAAGATCAGCAGGAAGAAGGGAAGGGCGATCATAGCGAACTCTATGGCCACGGTGCCGCGCCTGTTCGCTCGAAAGCGCGCAATCAACGGCACCTGCGCAGTCATTGCCGGCGTATTGGCAGTCTCGGCAGGTTCCTGATCATCGGGATGCTTCGCTATATTCCGGAACATGGTTTTCTCCGCACCATTTAGGTCGGGAGAAGTCATATCATGCCAGATATTAGAATCTCGTTTGGGGACACACGCAAATTGCAGCCAATGGATTTACGATTCTTCAACCGTAATTCCACCGGGCGGTTCAGTTGCCGCCGATCTGGGCGTCGGACTCTCTTTCCGCTTTGCTCTTCTGTGCCGTTTCACAATAGGGCGTGCAAGATAGCGTCTGGACAAAGGCGCGGCGATAGACGCGTGTTGTGTTGGCGACACTGCGGCTGACCATGACCTGATCGTCGACGATAGCAGCGCCATCCGCATCCATGATGACGATATTGGTGATGCCGAAACCCTTGCCGGTGAGAACAACCGTGCGCGAATCCTTGACAACGGCGTCGGCAATATCGGGATCACCGACTACGACCGTATCGGCGGGGCGCGCAAGCTTCAGGATCCTCGCCTGGTTCATCACCACGTGGATGCCGGTATCCGCCTGGGCTGCCGGAATGACCGAAACGATGGCAGCCAGCGTCATTGCAGCTGTTAGTCCAACCGTCCGGATGATGTGGTTTCTATTGCAACCCATGGGAGAACCCTTCGAAATAATCGCTTCTCAAACCATGGCTTGGATTGGTGAAGGAAAGCTTAAACCTGCCAACCATTCATTAAGTATGTTTAGCCGCCAGGGAAGGAACGGAAGCTCGGAAAATTGTAATAATTCCGTTTACTCTTTCAATACCTTTATTGTCAGATGGGGCTGATTTACTTTTTCGTAACGGTATTTCTTAAGGTGAACGCAATTCGCCACCGCTAGTTTTCCATCATTCACGAAGATATTAGCGGGATAGCGAGGGAATTGATATGAAACGCACTGTAAATGCGACCCTCGATGCTTTCGCCCGCTTCCTCGGAAACAAATGCGGGGCGACTGCCATCGAGTACACGCTGATTGCCTCCATTATCAGCCTCAGTATCATCCTGGGGGCCGGTATGCTCGGAGGTTCGGTCAGAACATTTTTCGATCGCATCGCCGAACAAGTAACACAAGCCACCAACGGTTAATGACGGATCCTAGCCATGATTGACGCGGCCATACTCATCGTTTTTCCGTTTGCCATGGCCTTCGCAGCTGTGTCCGACCTTTTGTCCATGACGATCCAGAACCGCGTTTCCCTCATTTTGATCGTGTCGTTTGCGATTCTCGCACCTCTGACTGGAATGGCTCTGGATATCTACGCGATGCATTTTGTTGCGGGAGCAGTCGTCCTGGCAGCGACTTTCGCGTTGTTTGCCATGGGAACAATGGGTGGAGGGGACGCGAAGCTCATGTCGGCAACAGCCGTCTGGCTAGGGTGGAACTTCGGCCTGGCGGAATATTTGCTGGTGATGTCGGTGCTTGGCGGCTTTTTGACTATGGCCATCTTAAGGTACCGGAATTCACATCTTGCGCTCGCTTATGCCGATCGCCTTGAATTCATGCGCCGCCTCGCGCGCAAGGATCAGGGGATACCCTACGGGATAGCGCTGGGCAGCGCCGGACTGCTGACATTCCCGGCTTCGCCAATGTGCCAATGGGTTATTGACCGGCTTGCGCACGCATAACCAGGCAAGCTTTCCAAGCAGGCGTCATGTTGATCAAAATGATAAGTCGAAAGTCTGATGGTTAACGTTTGTTAATCATACTTTTAAGCAATGCATTAACCTTAATTACACGATTAGTAAGTCAATGTGCAACCGTGGGTAATCTTAGACGAAAGTCTATTGGGGTGCATTGATGCAAAAAGCACGGCTTGTCATTTTGACCGTTGCGGTCGTTGCCGCGGGCGCTGCGGGTTATATCGCTACGCAGATGAAACCCGCTGTGACAGTCGTCCAGACTGCGGCAGCACCACAGATCAAATTACAGGACGTTCTGGTCGCCACGGAAAACCTTGGTGTTGGTGCAGAAGTGCAGGGGCAGATGCGCTGGCAGGCCTGGCCGGTTGACGCGGTGGCTGATGGCTACATCAAGCGCTCCGACCGCCCCAATGCTGAAGAGGAACTCAAGGGATCCACCGTTCGCCTGCAGATTTTTCCTGGTGAACCGATCCGCGAAGCAAAACTTATTGGCAAAGGCCAAAGTTTCATGTCGGCGCAGCTGCCGGCCGGGATGCGGGCGGTGGCGACGCAAATAGCGGCTGATACGTCCGCAGGCGGCTTTATACTTCCCGACGACTATGTCGATGTCATCATGATCCGGATCTTGGAAGAAGGCGAGCAGAAGCGATTCGCGACCGAAACCATTTTGCAAAACATCCGGGTTCTGGCAATCGACCAGACAATCCAGGAAGACGAGAATGGCGAAAAAACCAAGGTGGGTTCAACAGCCACGCTCGAACTGACACCGGAACAGGCCGAAATCATCACTGTTGCCCAGCAGATGGCCAGCCGCCTCTCGCTGGTCCTGCGCTCCGTTCAGGACGCACAGGAACAGACCGGACCCGGTGCCGAATATCTCGTCAATTCACCGGGCCGCAGCGGCAACGTCAAATTGATCAAGTCCGGGACGGTGATTGAAATTTTGGGGCGGCAATAAAAAATGGGGCACGAGTCAAACATCATGCAGGTCAAATGCGGATCCCGCGGGACGAGATCGTGGAAGGCGATCACATTTGTGCTCGGCTGCGGTCTCGCCCTCCTTCCGGTGCAAAATGTGGCCGTCGCCGAGGACAGTGTCGTAAAACTGAACCAGAGCCAGAGCACCGGCAAGCGGATCAATCTGGGCCTGAGCAAATCGCTGGTCGTCGACCTTCCATCGGATGCCTACGACATCCTCGTCGCCAATCCGACCGTTGCCGATGCTGTTACCCGCACCGCACGCCGTATCTATCTCTTCGGCAAGCAGGTCGGGCAAACCAATGTCTTTGTCTTCGGCCCCAACGGCGAGCAACTCGCCAGCTTCGATCTGGTGATCGAACGCGATGTGGCCGGCCTCGAAGACAGTCTCAGGAAATACATCCCGGATTCCGATATCAAAGTCGAATTGATGAACGACAACGTCATCCTGACCGGGACGGTACAGACCCCGCTTGATGCCAAACGGGCGAGTGATCTCGCCAATCTGCTCGTTTCGGGCGGTGAAGCGACCACTGGCCAGTATGCGCTCACGGCGTCTGGCCAGGGCGGCAGCAATGGCGGCGGTGGTTCGGACGTTGCGATCAGCGATCCTGACGAGGCGCGCCAGAGGAGCAAGATCGTCAATCTGATCCAGATTGCCGGCGACGATCAGGTCACGCTGAAAGTAACGGTGGCCGAGGTCAGCCGGAGCGTTATGAAGCAGCTTGGTGTCAATATGATCGCTTCCACCAAGTCCGATGGCATCCTCTTCAGTTCCGAAAACATCGCATCGCTCGTGGGCAAGGCGTTGACGAGTTCCGGCGCATCCATCCCTGTGTCCATCGGAAGCACGTCCATCAACTCGTATCTGAATGCGATGGAGTCAGCCGGTGTCATGAAAACGCTGGCGGAGCCCTCCCTTACGGCAGTGTCGGGTGAGCAGGCAACGTTCAAGGTTGGCGGCGAATACAATCTCATTACCGGCCAATCTATCGAGGAAAACTCGGTGACCGGCGCAGAGCGTTCCAGCTACGAAATTACCAAGGTCGAGTATGGTATCGGCCTCGAATTTGTTCCTGTCGTCCTCTCGCCGGGGCGTATAAGCCTGAAGGTGCGGACGTCCGTTTCTGAGCCTACCATGGAAGGTTCCGTTTCCCTGTCCTCGGGTGGTGATCCCCTTCGCAACAAGACATTCGGCCCGGCAACAAACCTCATTTCCTTGCGCAAGCGTCTCGCGGATACGACCGTTGAATTGCCATCCGGCGGCTCGATGATGATCGCGGGCCTCATGCGCGACGAGAACCGGGCTGCCATTTCCGGCCTGCCGGGAATGTCCAAGATCCCCGTGCTCGGCACCTTGTTCCGCAGCCGGGAGTTTGTGCGCAACGAGAGCGAACTTGTCATAATCATCACGCCCTACCTGGTTCGTCCGGTGGCGCGAACGGCGCTCGCCCGGCCAGACGACAATCTCAATCCAGCTAGCGATGCTGCCGGTATTTTCCTGGGCAAGGTCAATCGTGTCTACGGCACAAAGGAAGCCAGGCTGCCGGACGGACGCTACGAAGGCAATGTTGGTTACATCTACAAATGAACAAGGACCGGGGCATGTCAAACGCAATCAGTTTTCATCGCATGAAGCCGGTCCTGGCCGTTCTGGCTGTCTCGCTCCTTGCCGGATGCGCGCCACGCGAAATGACCGGCAGTATTCCGGACGACTACCGGACCAACCATCCGATCGTGATCTCGGAAAAGGAGCAGGTCGCTGACATCCCGGTGGGTCACGCGGACAGCAAACTGTCGATCACCCAGCGCAGCATCGTGCAGCAGGCGGCGGCCAATTATCACGCCAACGGTTCCGGCGTAATTCATATATTGCTGCCTGCCGGGTCGCCGAATGAGCGTGCCGCCACCCGCCTGCGCGGCGATATTGCTGCGACCTTGCGCAAGGGCGGCGTAAAGCCGTTCAACATTTCGAGCGAGCGCTACCAGGCCGGAGCCGAAGGATCTCCACCCATACGCCTGTCTTACTCCGCGATGACCGCATCGACCGGCCCCTGCGGCCAATGGCCGAAGGATCTGCTCGATACGGCGGATAACAAGCATTATGCCAACTTCGGTTGCGCCAGCCAGAATAATCTCGCCGCACAAGTTGCCAATCCGGCCGATCTGCTTGGACCGAGGGCGTCGTCGCCGATCGATGCCGAGCGGCGCGGTATTGTCATCGAGGACTATAGAGGCGTCCCCGCGGAGAGGCCGCATACGCTCCCGGCGGAACAAGTCATCTACGATTTCAACTGATAAGCACCTCTCTTCGAAAAGCGGAATGCTAAAATGAGTCAATTGGCCTTCGAAACAGAAAATCAATCCGGGGATGGCAGCGAGCGGTCCGCAGGAATGGGTCTGCAAGCCTTTCGGCCAATTCCTCGCATTTCGATCCAGGCGTTTTGCGAGACGGACGCGGTTGCAAGACAGATCGCGCGCGCCAATGAAGACCGCCGCATGGCGAAGACCCACGCACAGGTCCACATGGGTGGCATCGAGCGCGCAGTAGAACTGTTTCAGACCGTATCGACGCCCAATCTCGTTCTGCTTGAAACATCGGCCGCGCCGCGCGACATGCTGCAGAGTCTTGCTGCGCTGTCGGAGGTTTGCGATCCGAGCACGAAAGTTGTCATCATCGGTCATTTCAACGATGTCTGGCTCTATCGCGAACTTATCCGCAATGGCGTTTCCGAATACATGGTCGCCCCGATCGATTTGCCCGACATTGTTGGCGTGATCGGCGGGTTGTTCGTGGACCCGGAGGCGAAGCCTCTCGGCACTTCCATTGCATTCATCGGTGCCAAGGGAGGGGTCGGTGCCTCGACGATTGCCCATAACATCGCCTGGGCAATCTCCTCGCTCTTCAAGAGCGAGGTGGTGATTGCCGATATGGACCTGCCCTATGGCACGGCAAACATCAATTTCGACCAGGACCCGGCACAAGGGATCGCGGAAGCCGTGTTCTCCCCAGAGCGGATCGACGACGTCTATCTCGATCGGCTGCTTGCGCAATGCGCCGAGAACCTGTCGCTTCTTGCGGCACCATCGACACTTGATCGTGTCTTCGATTTTCGCGACGATTCCTTCGCGCACCTGATCGATGTAGCACAGAGATCCGTTCCGCACGTCATTCTCGATGTGCCGCATTCATGGAATGGCTGGACACGCACCACGCTGGCCAGGGCAGACGAGGTCGTCATCGTCGCATCGCCGGAACTGGCAAATCTTCGCAATACCAAGAACCTGCTTGATACGTTGAAACAGCTTCGCCCCAACGATGCGCCGCCGCGTCTCGTTCTCAACCAGGTTGGCGTTCCGAAACGTCCGGAAATCGCGCCATTGGATTTTTGTGGTCCACTTGGAATCCTGCCAATCGCCACCGTGCCGTTTGAACCGGCGCTGTTCGGCAGCGCGGCAAACAATGGACGGATGCTGGCGGAAACCGATGCTGCCAATCCGATCGTCCAGACTGTCAACGAAATGGCACACATTCTCACCGGCCGCATAACGCTGAAGGCCAAGAAGAAACCGGGGCTGGCAGCTGTTCTATCCAAGCTGAAGCGCAAGAAATAGTGGAATTGAAGAGGCATCATGTTCGGTAAACGCGGCAATGCCGGTGCAAATCACCAGGTTCAGGAATTTCGGGCGGTAGCGCTTGAAACCGCGTTGCCCGCTCCCGGGATAATGGCAACCGAGGCGGCACGACTGCCGCGGGATATTCTCGAGCCAAAGCGTTCGCCCGTCGAAGCGCCAAAGCCTCTCATGCCGCTGCGCGAAAAGAACGATGCCTACTACGACACCAAATCCCAGGTGTTCGCCGCGCTGATCGACACGATCGATCTGGCGCAACTGTCCAAGCTCGATTCCGAAGTCGCGCGCGAGGAAATACGCGATATCGTCAATGACATCATCGCGATCAAGAACTTCGCCATGTCGATTTCCGAGCAGGAAGAACTGCTCGACGACATCTGTAACGATGTTCTTGGTTATGGCCCGCTCGAGCCGCTGCTGGCTAGGGATGACATTGCCGACATCATGGTCAATGGTGCGCGCAAAACCTATATCGAAGTGCTCGGCAAGGTACAGGAGTCTGGCGTCCGTTTCCGGGACAACCAGCAGCTTTTGAATATTTGCCAGCGCATCGTCAGCCAGGTGGGCCGCCGGGTCGATGAATCGAGCCCCATCTGCGATGCGCGCTTGCCGGATGGCTCCCGCGTCAACGTCATCGCGCCGCCACTCGCGATTGACGGACCGGTCCTGACCATCCGCAAATTCAAGAAGGACAAGCTGACCCTTGACCAGCTCGTGCGTTTCGGTGCGATTTCTCCAGCCGGGGCGGAATTGCTGCAGATCATTGGCCGCGTCCGCTGCAATATCGTCATTTCCGGCGGTACGGGTTCCGGCAAGACCACGCTGCTAAACTGTCTGACGAATTATATCGACAAGGATGAGCGCATTATCACCTGCGAGGACTCGGCGGAACTGCAATTGCAGCAACCGCATGTGGTGCGCCTTGAAACAAGACCGGCCAATCTGGAAGGCGAGGGCGAAATCACCATGCGTGATCTCGTCAAGAACTGCCTGCGCATGCGACCGGAGCGGATCATCGTCGGCGAGGTGCGCGGACCGGAAGTCTTTGATCTGCTGTCGGCGATGAACACCGGCCATGACGGTTCCATGGGAACCATTCACTCCAACAGTCCAAGAGAATGCCTCAGCCGTATCGAATCCATGATCGCGATGGGCGGTTTTGCCCTGCCGCAACGAACGGTTCGCGAAATCATCGTCGGTTCAGTCGACATCATCATTCAGGCGGCGCGCCTTCGCGACGGTTCGCGCCGGATCACCCATGTGACCGAGGTTACCGGCATGGAAGGTGACGTGATCATTACGCAAGATCTCATGAATTATCAGATCACCGGCGAGGACGCCAATGGCCGGCTTACCGGGCAGCACGTCTCGACCGGCATCAGCCGGCCCCATTTCTGGGAAAGGGCTCGTTATTTCAATGAAGACCGCCGCCTTGCGCACGCGCTCGACTCGATGGAAACGGCAAAGGCATGACCGGAGGACCCATCCATGTTCGGGCTTAGTCTGGCGCAGATCCTTTTTGTCGCTCTCGTCGCCCTGACATTTGCTGCCCTTGCCTATGTCGTCTTTTTTGAATCGATCGCCTGGCAGAAAAAATCAGATGAGCGGCTGAAAAGCGTCAAGCTGGCCGCAACGGACAGTCTTGGCAAATTTACTGTGCGGGACAAGCAGGCCGAAGCTGTCAAACGCCGCAAGTCTGTTCTGGATACGCTGAAGGATATCGAGCAGCGCCAGAAATTGCGTGACAAGAATATCAAGTCTCCGCCTTTGAAGATGCTGATCGTCCAGGCCGGAATGAAGGTACCCGTTGCGCGCTTTTATGTTTACTCGGTCATTGCCGGCGTTATCGTCACCATATTGGGCCTGTTTCTTGGATCGCCGCTCTATCTGGCGCCCGGATTGTTTCTTGCCGGTGCCTTCGGTCTGCCGCGATGGTTGGTCTATTTCAGGCGCAGCCGTCGCATCAAGGCGTTTCTCCACGAGTTTCCCAATTCCATCGATGTGATTGTGCGCGCGCTTCGCTCCGGCCTGCCGCTCAATGACGGAATTCGGCTTATTGCTCAGGAAGCGCAGGAACCTGTCCGCACTGAATTTCGCCGGATGGTCGATGCGCAGCAGGTTGGCATCAGTATTCCGGAATCCTCGATGCGCATGTCGGAATATATGCCGTGTCCGGAAGCAAGCTTCTTCGGTATCGTCATCCAGATCCAGTCACAAGCGGGCGGCAACCTTTCCGAAGCGCTCGGCAATCTCTCGCGTGTGTTGCGCGACCGGAAAAAAATGGCTGCGAAGGTCCAGGCGTTGTCCATGGAAGCAAAGGCGTCGGCCTATATCATCGGTGCCTTGCCTTTCATCGTCGCGACACTGGTCTACCTCACAAGCCCGCAATACATCATGGTGCTGTTCCAGACCGACACGGGCCATGTGATCCTGGGCTGTGCGGCAACCTGGATGGCCATCGGTATCCTGATCATGAAGAAAATGATCAATTTCAAGTTCTGATGCGAATTCCGGGAGAGAGGCTCCAGATGCTCACCACCATTTCCAAAGCAATGCACGACCCGGCCTTTATCTTCGCGGTGCTTGTCGGCGTATCGATCTTTGCGACCCTCATGACTTTCCTGATGCCTATGCTGTCTGGCTCGGACCTGAAATCGCGAATGAAATCGGTGGCGTTGGAGCGGGATCAGATCAGGTCACGCGAGCGCGCCCGGATGGCGACTGAGAGTGAAGGCCGGCGCAAGAATGGCGCCGGTTCGTTGCGGTTGGCGGAGCGGCAAGGGGTCAGGCAGTTCGTCGAGCGACTGGATCTGCAACGTGCCCTTGCGGATGAAAAGACGGTAACTTCCCTGCGCACGGCCGGATTTCGCGGCCAGAATGCTCTGAACATCTTTCTGGCGGCGCGTTTCGGGTTGCCATTCGTGACGCTGGGTTTAACGGTCTTCTGGATTTTCGGCCTGGGCGGTCTGGCGGAGAAGTCAACGATGCTGCGCGTTGCCGCCTGTTTTGCCGGTGCGTATGTCGGCTTCTATCTGCCAAACCTCTATGTGAGGAACTGCGCTACGAAACGCCAGCAATCCATCAAGCTGGCATGGCCGGATGCGCTTGACCTGATGTTGATCTGTGTTGAATCCGGCATGTCCATCGAGGCGGCCTTCAAGAAAGTCTCTGAGGAGATCGGTGTCCAGTCGGCCGAATTGGCGGAGGAACTGGTCCTGACCAACGCCGAATTGTCATTTCTGCCGGAACGCCGCCAGGCCTATGAAAACCTGGCAACCCGCACCGGGCTTGAAACGGTCAAGTCCGTGGTGCAGGCATTGACCCAGTCAGAACGCTATGGAACGTCGATTGGCAGCGCCTTGCGCGTCCTTTCCGATGAAAGCCGTGAGGCGCGATTGATGGAGGCCGAGAAGAAAGCCGCTGCGCTGCCGCCGAAATTGACCGTGCCGATGATCGTCTTCCTGCTTCCGGTACTCTTTGCTGTCATCCTCGGCCCCGCTTTCATCCAGATTTCGGCACAGGGCGGCATATTCGGACCGGCAACACCAAAATGACCGGGGACGTTCCCGAACATGGAAAAGCCGCCGGGATGGAGCGGCCTTTTTAGCTTTGCAACGGAAGATCAGCTCTTCGGTTTGCTCTTGTCCTTGAGCATGTTCCAGGAGTTCTGCTGCGCCAGCATCGATCGCAGATATCGCACGTTCGCTTGTGCCTGTTGGGGCGAAAGTTCCTGCTTCGCGATTGTCTCTGCTTCGTCAAAGCGGCCTTGCAGTCCAATAACCAGTGCCAGGTTCTGCCGCACGCGACTGTCGGAACCAGGCGCGGTCACGGCTTTGCGCATATAGCTTTCGGCCGTGTTCAGCTCCCCGGAAAGCACGTAGGACATGCCCATGTTGGAAAGGATCGACGCTTCGTTGGCATTAATCTGCAGGGCCTGCCGGTAAAGATCACGAGCTTCGCTGGTCTTTCCCAACTGATCCAGAATCGCACCTTGAGCCGAAAGCAGTTTCCAGTCCGGATATTCCGGGGTCTGGGCCCGGCGCAGGGCATCGAGTGCAGCTTCAAACTCTCCGCTGCTCGCAAGTGCCTTGCCATAGGCCGCGAGAACCTCTCGATCCTGCGGGTAGGCAATTGCAAGACTGCGCATCACGGCGAGCGCCTGGTCGCTGCGACCGGTCATGCGCAGCACGGTGGCAAATTTCATCGCCGTCGTCTTGTCCTTTGGGTTCGCCTGATATCGCGTACCCAGGCCCGTGGATGCCTGCATCAATTGCTGTTCGTTCATCTGGTCGAAATTGCCGGAGGGAACGGCCGTACCAGCGCTGTCAGGTGCGATCGAACCAGTGGTCGTCCTGTCCGTGGTGGCACAGCCGGCAATGCCCGCCGCCACTGCGAGAATGGCGACGGAAAAAATGAAGCGGCGATGAGAGCGAGAATTGATCATATTAAACCGTTCTGCCGGAGGGAATTTGGGACGAAGCCGAAGCCCGAAGAATTTGGCCCGAATTCACCCGGCCCTTCGGGTTTCCGGCTGGCGGCCAACCACTTGTCAGGCGGCTTCGTCCGATGGGGGCGCATCGGCCCTGCCACCTTCCTCGTGGATTGTCTCGCCTTCCGCGAAACAGAACTGGTTCAATATGATCAAATCTCGCTCTAAGTTGAATAATGCCTGCGCTTGCCATAGTTTGCCCCATCCGCAGCACAAATCCCTGTGCGTTAACCCAATCCCACGCTTAGAAATATTCTGTTAACCCTAATGGACAGTTAACGACGCTACCTTGGGTGCAGAAGATTGATCGAGGAGAAATTGCCATGCCGGCTGGAATCACCAGGAAGAAAACCTCTGTTAGCAAGCCCGTGTGGTTCGTACAAAAGGGCGGGCTGGAGAGGGCCGGCTTAGACAGCGCAGCGCTCGCCTGGGCCAACGCGAATGGCTTCGATGGACAGCCGGGACGGGTATTGGTGATCCCCGGTGAAAGGGGTGACATTTCGGGAGCCCTGCTTGGTACCGGAAAGGATGATTCCAGGCTGATCGCTGGAAAACTCGCAACCGGCCTGCCGAAGGGTTCCTGGCATCTGGCAAGCTCCGTCGGCGAGCCTGACCTCACGGCGCTGGCCTTCCTTCTCGGCGGTTACAAATTTGCCCGCTACACGGCCAGGGAAGATGTTGATGTCACGCTCGTGCTGCCGGATGGCGCGGATAAGGCGGATGTCAAGCGTCTCGCCAAGGCGGTCACGCTTGCGCGGGATCTCATCAACACGCCGACCAATGATATGGGACCGGATGCGCTGGAGGCGGCGGTGCGCAAGGCTGGCGACGAACACAAGGCTTCGGTCAGTGTCATCAAGGGCAATGAATTGCTCAAAAAGAACTTCCCGATGATCCATGCGGTTGGCCGTGCCGGCAGCGAGGAACCGCGATTGATCGACCTTGAATGGGGCAAGAAGGATGCACCAAAGGTAACGCTGGTCGGCAAAGGTGTGTGCTTTGATACCGGCGGTCTCGATATCAAGCCTTCCAGCAGCATGCTCTTGATGAAGAAGGACATGGGCGGCGCGGCGAATGTCCTGGCTTTGGCAAGCATCATCATGGACGCGAAATTGCCGGTGCGTCTGCGTGTTTTGATCCCGGCTGTCGAGAACTCGATTTCCGCCAATGCCTTCCGTCCGAGCGACGTGCTGACCAGCCGCAAGGGCCTGACGGTGGAGATCGGCAATACCGATGCGGAGGGACGCCTGGTATTGGCCGACGCACTGGCTCTGGCGGATGACGAGGAACCCGAGATTCTTATCGACATGGCAACGCTGACCGGTGCAGCACGGGTGGCGCTCGGTCCGGACCTGCCGCCCTTCTATTCGAATGATGACGCCTTTGCTCTCGATCTTGCCAATGCTTCCGAAGCCGTTGCCGATCCGCTCTGGCGCATGCCGCTGTGGCAGCCCTACGATAGCAAGCTTTCTTCGCGCGTCGCCGATATGAACAACGTGACGAGCGACGGGTTTGCCGGGTCGATCACGGCTGCGCTGTTCCTGCAGCGCTTTGTGAGCAAGGCGAACGTTTGGGCGCATTTCGATATTTTCGGCTGGAATCCTGTCGAAAAGCCGCATGCGCCGATTGGCGGCGAAGCGCAGGCAATACGCGCGCTTTACCATCTTTTGAAACAACGCTTCCCCGTCAAATGAACAGCTTGCACCCTTCGCGGCCAGGTCTAGAATGGAACGGAGCCGAAATGATCTCGGAAACCGTGCATGTTGATAGAACTGAGGCCGATGCAGGCGTTGACATTGTGGAAAGAAATCGCCCTTTCGGAAGTGCGCGATGACGCCCACGATCTCACCATGCGGCAGCTGGCAGTGCTCCTTACCGTGTATCTTGAGCCGCCGCCGCACACGATACGCGGCATGGCGGCGAAACTTGGCGTGACAAAACCTGTCATCACCCGCGCCCTTGACACAATGGGGGGCTATGGTCTGGTCGATCGCCACCGCGATGAAAAGGACAAGCGCAACGTGCTCGTCAAGAGAACGGTAAAAGGTGCGCTCTATGTTGAAAGGCTCGGCGATCTCGTTATCGCCAAAGCAAGAGGACTGCCGCTTTGAAAGCTGATACACCGACCTTGGACAAACGGCTGAACGCCTTCAGGCCCGACCTTGCCGATGAGAACCTGCGCGGCATGGTCGAGGCAGAGCGCTTCGTCTCCGGCAAGCCGATGCGTATTGCCGACGCCGTGGCCGACGTCCGCTCAGAACCGCGCGGCGATGCCGGCATCACGACGCAGGTCCTTTACGGCGATGATGTTCTCGTCTTCGAGGACGACAACGGCTGGTGCTGGATCCAGAACGAGCGCGACGGCTATGTCGGTTATGTGGTGGACACCACGCTTGATCGACGCGCGAGCGAGCCAACGCATATCGTCATCGCCCCTCGGACATTCGTCTATCCGGGCTCCGATCTGAAGTATCCGAGGACCAAGGCGCTGTCCATGGGCTCGCTGGTCACCATTGCAGGCGGCGAAGAAAGGCGAGGCACACTCTACGGTATGCTGCCGAGCGGCGAGGCGGTCATAGCCAGGCACCTGGTGCCGGTCGACGAGGTGACGGACGATCACGTCGCCGTTGCCGAAACGCTGATGCATACGCCCTATCTCTGGGGCGGAGTATCGGGATTCGGTGTTGATTGCTCAGGTCTGGTCCAGCTCTCGCTGCTGATGACCGGGCTGCCTGTCTTGCGCGACACCGACATGCAGGCGGCTTCCATCGGTGACCTCATCGAGCCGGACAAGGACTATCAAAATCTGCAACGTGGCGATTTCGTCTTCTGGAAGGGCCATGTTGCCATGATGGCGAGCCATTCCATGCTGCTGCATGCCAGCGGTCATACGATGAGCGTAACCCTTGAGCCGTTGCGCGATGCCATTGACCGCATCGCCTATCTCTACGGCAAACCGACGGCAGTACGGCGGTTATAGGGCAAAATGCCCGCCGCTTGCGCAGCGGGCAGCATTGCATCACGCAGCGGTCAGCTCCGCCACCTGCCGGAAGGTCTTGATGATCTGCAGGCAGGCACGCGCAGCTTCCTGGCCCTTGGTCAGGAAATGCCGGGTGAAGAAGTCGATACGTTGTGCATGTTCCTGGAAGTGGTGCGGCGTCAGCACGGCCGATAACATGGGAACACCGGTTTCCATCTGCGCAATGAGAAGCGCATTGACCACGGTTCCAGCAACAAAATCATGCCTGTATATGCCGCCATCGACGACCAGACCCGCAGCAACGATGGCCTCGTAGCGGCCCGTCTCTGCCAGCTTCTTGGCAAGAAGCGGGATATCGAATGAGCCCGGCGCGTCATAGACGTCGAATCTCTCCGGTGTGACGCCCTGGCGTTGCAATTCGCCTTCGAAGCCGATCCGGCATTGATCGACGATCTCCGCATGCCATCGCGCTTGTATGAAAGCGATGCGCGGCGCTGGTGCTGAATGATATGGGGTATTGCTATTCTGGAACTGATCCATGTCTTTCTCCTTCGAGTGGACGTGAATCAGGGCACAACCAAAGGTGGCAAAGACCGCCTTGCGGCGGTTCGGCCATTCAGTTGTTCTCTTTCATCCGGACTATACCGTCGGCTTCGGAATTGCACCGAAATCTGCTGACCTTTCCAGGCGCATGGCCCGTCCAGGGGGATGTGGCGCAGTAGCTGGAAAGCGCTCGCGGGCTCGCACCTGACACCGAGAGGGCATCCAGTGATTACCGCCGGTGGGGAATTGCGCCCCGCCCTGAGAACACTTAACGGCCGCACCATAATTGATTGCTCTTATGGGTCAAGCGCTGGTTCGGGTTGCACGCACTGCTTCAATTGCGCTGCTAATATTGTGCCGCCCTGTCGACGATGTTTTTCAACGGCTCGCCGCGTTCATAGGATTCGATCTGCGCGACGATTTCTGGAACGAGTGCCTGAGGGCTCGAACTCGCCGCCGCATGCGGCGTGAGCATGACCTGCGGATGTGTCCAGAGCGGGCTATCCTTCGGCAGGGGCTCCTTGTTGAACACGTCGAGCGTCACCACCGACAGCATGCCGCGGTCCAATGCTGCCAGAATATCGGGCTCATTCTGCAATCCGCCACGACCTGCATTGATGAGCGTCGGTGCACCGAGCGGGCCCTCCGCTTTCATCTGCGCGAACATCGTCATGGACAGAATTCCCTTGGTGTCCGGCGTCAACGGCAGCAGGCAGACGACGATATCCACGTCCTTGAGGAAATCCCGCAGGCCGTCCTTGCCGAAATAGGTGGTGACACCTTCGATCGTTTGCAGGCGCCGGCTCCAGCCGCTGACCCTGAAGCCGAGCATGCGCAATTTCTGCGCAGCATCACGCCCGAGCACACCAAGGCCGAGAATGCCAACGGTTACCTCGTGGGCAGCGGGCTGGCGGCGATCCTCTCGCCACACGCGCTGGCGCTGCTGCTCGCGATAACGCAATCCAAGCCTTTGATGATCGAGGACCTGCCAGACCACATACTCGCTCATGCGCATGGTGAGATCTGGCGATACGATGCGAACGATTGGAACATCAGGAATTTGCTGGTCGTGGAAGACATGGTCGACGCCTGCGCCGAGTGAAAAGATCACTTCCAGATTGGGTAGCCCTGCGAGCGATCCCTGACGCTGTTTCCACACGAGAGCGTAACGGATTTTCTCCTTGTCCGTGTTGGCATCAAGCACGAGCTTGCGGCCGGGCGCAGCCTTGGCAAACTCAGTCTGCCAGACTTCCGGATCCCAACCCGTAACCGCCAACAGAATCTTGTCGTTCGCACCGCTCGTCATTCGCTAACTGCTCCCTGTTCGGCCGTTTCTATCCTGAAGGCCGCAGCCATCAGGGCTTTTGTATAGTCGGTCTTGGGCCGCGCGAAGATTTCCTCCGACGGACCATATTCCACTGCCTTGCCATTGCGCATCACCAGCACGTCGTTAGCAAGCGCCTTGACCACTTTCAGGTCGTGGCTAATGAAAAGATACGCCAGATTGTGCTTCTGCTGCAATGCGCGCAAAAGGTCGACCACCTGCGCCTGAACGCTCATGTCGAGCGCCGATGTCGGCTCGTCCAGCATGACGAAACGCGGGTTGAGCACCATTGCGCGGGCAATCGCAATGCGCTGACGCTGGCCGCCAGAAAATTCATGCGGATAGCGGAAACGGTTTTCCGGATCGAGATTGACCTCCTTCAGCGCGGCGACAACACGTGCATCGCGCTCACCCTCTGAAAGCGCGGGCTCATGCACCTGCAAACCTTCGGCAACAATATCGGAGATCGACATGCGCGGCGACAATGAGCCATAGGGATCCTGGAAGACAATCTGCAACTCGCGGCGGAGCGGACGCATTTGCTTGAATGAATATTGATTGATGTCCTTTTCCCCAAAGCGGATCACGCCTTGCGACGAGATCATCCGCGACAGGGCAAGGCCGAGCGTCGTCTTGCCCGAACCGGATTCACCGACGACGCCGAGTGTCTGACCGGCGCGGATGGTGACATCGATGCCGTCTACCGCCTTCACGTGATCGACTGTCTTGCGCAGGAAGCCCTGTTTGATGGGGAACCAAACCTTGATCTGTTCGCCGCGCATGACCGGGTCCGCCGTCAGGTCCGCCGAAGGAGGATTGCCCTTGGGTTCTGCCGCCAGCAGATGCCGCGTATATTCGTGCTGCGGATTATCAAATATCTGCTTGGTCGGGCCGGTTTCGACGATCTTGCCGCCGGTCATAACGCAAACGCGGTCTGCGATCTTGCGCACGATGCCGAGATCATGGGTAATGAAAAGCATCGACATGCCCTGCGCGGCCTTGAGTTCCGCGAGGAGCTTGAGGATCTGAGCCTGGACTGTCACGTCCAACGCGGTGGTCGGTTCGTCGGCGATCAGCAGCTTTGGCTTGTTGGCAAGGGCCATGGCTATCATCACGCGCTGCCGCTGTCCGCCGGAGAGCTGGTGCGGATAGGCGCCCATGCGCTTTTCCGGCTCGCGAATACCGACTTCCTCAAGCAATGCCAGCGTCCGCTGGCGGGCCGCCTTGTCGCCCATGCCCTGGTGCAGCTTCAACACCTCGCCAACCTGCTTTTCGATCGTATGGAGCGGATTGAGAGAGGTCATCGGCTCCTGGAAGATCATGGTGATGTCATTGCCGCGGACACGGCGCAGATCGGTCTCGTCCTTGTCCAGCAGATCCTCGCCGTTGAACAGGATCTGCCCCGACGGATGCGAAGCAGGCGGATAGGGCAGAAGTTTCAGGATCGACAGCGCAGAAACCGATTTGCCGGAACCGGATTCGCCAACGAGCGCCACGGTCTCGCCCTGCGCAATGTCGAAGGAAATGCCATCGACGGCCAGCGTGTCGCGGCCGCCTTGCGTGAAAGCAACGGAAAGATCGCGGACGGAGAGGAGGGGGGCACTCATTTGAAGGCCTTCCTTGGATCGAATGCGTCACGCGTCGCTTCGCCGACAAATATCAGCAGCGACAGCATCAGCGATATGACGATGAAACCCGTGAGGCCGAGCCAGGGCGCCTGCAGATTGTTCTTGCCCTGCGCCAGCAGTTCGCCAAGCGATGGCGAGCCAGGCGGCAGGCCGAAGCCAAGAAAATCGAGCGAGGTCAATGTAGTGATCGATCCATTGAGAATGAAGGGCAGAAAGGTCAGTGTCGTTACCATGGCGTTGGGCAGCAGATGCCGGAACATGATCGTCCGGTCACGCACGCCGAGCGCTCGCGCGGCGTTGACATACTCGAAGTTGCGGGCCCGCAGGAATTCCGCGCGGACAATGCCGACGAAACTGACCCAGGAAAACAGCAGCATGATGCAAAGGAGAATCCAGAATCCCGGCGGAAGGATCGAAGCCATGATCAGCAGCAGGTAAAGGGTGGGAACCGAGGACCATATCTCGATGAAGCGCTGGGCGATGAGATCAAGCCAGCCGCCAAAATACCCCTGCAAAGCGCCCGCGGTGACGCCGATGACGGCGGATGCCGCAGTCAGGATCAGGCCAAAGAGGACAGAGATGCGGAAACCGTAGAGCGCGCGGGCAAAGACGTCGCGCGCCTGGTCGTCGGTGCCGAGAATGTTCATGTTGCCGAAGGTGCAGTTGGCATCGTTGACGCCTTGCGCATAGCGGGCACAACGTTCTTCCGGTGTATAGAGCCAGTAGGGTTTTGATGGCGCTGTATCGGGCAGCTCATTGTTGACGGTGCGGTAGGAATAGCGGACCGGCGGCCAGATCGCCCAGCCATTGGCGTTGATCTCGTCCTGGATCACCGGGTCGCGATAATCGGTAACCGCATAGAAGCCGCCGAACTTCTCCTCCGGGTAATCGACCAGGACCGGATAGAGGATTTCACCCTTGTAGGATACGAGGATCGGCTTGTCATTGGCGATGAATTCGGCAAACAGCGAGGCAACGAACAGAAAAAGGAAAATCCATAGCGCCCACCAGCCACGCCGGTTGGCCTTGAAATTCTGCCAGCGCCGCGCATTGAGCGGCGACAGTCGCGGACGGCGGACGGGTAGGGCCCGGGGCGTCGTTTGCGCGCCAACAATATCGGTCATCAGACGTCCCTCCGCTCGAAATCGATGCGCGGATCGATCCATGTGTAGAGAAGATCGGACAGGAGGCTGACGACGACGCCGACAAGCGCAAAGATATAGACCGTGGCGATCACCACGGGGTAGTCGCGATTGATGATCGATTCATAGCCGAGCAGCCCCAGCCCATCGAGCGAGAATATCGCCTCGATCAAGAGCTGGCCGGTGAAGAAGATGGAGATGAAAGCGCTCGGAAAGCCGGATATGACGATGAGCATCGCGTTGCGGAAGACGTGGCCGTAGAGGATCTTGCGCTCGCTCAGGCCCTTGGCACGCGCCGTGGTGACGTACTGCTTGCGGATTTCATCGAGAAACGAGTTCTTGGTGAGAAGCGTTGTCGTGGCGAAGGCCGAAAGCAGCATGGCCGTCAGCGGCAAAGCCAGGTGCCAGGCATAGTCGACGATCTTGCCGAACACCGAGAGCTGCGAAAAATTGTTGGAGGTCAGGCCACGCAAGGGAAACCAGTCGAAGAATGACCCGCCTGCGAAAAAGACGATCAGCATGATGCCGAACAGGAAGCCCGGTATCGCATAGCCGACGATGATGATCCCGCTGGTCCAGATGTCGAAGGTCGATCCGTCCCTGATGGCCTTGCGGATGCCAAGGGGTATCGAAATCATGTAGGAAAGCAATGTCATCCACAGGCCGAGCGATATGGAGACGGGCAGCTTCTCCTTGATCAGCTGCACGACGCTGATGTCTCGGAAATAACTCTTGCCGAAATCAAAGCGAACATAGTTCCAGACGAGCAGACCGAAACGCTGAAGCGGCGGTTTATCCAGTCCAAACTGCTTTTCCAGGCTGGCGATGAACGCCGGATCCAACCCCTGCGCTCCGCGATATTTCGAATTGCCTTCACCAAGACCAATCTGATCCTGATTCTGACCAAAATCGGCACCGCCACCGCCAATGCGATCCATGGCATTGCCCCCTTGGCCGGTGATCTGACCGATAATCCGCTCCACAGGTCCGCCGGGCACGAACTGCACAATGACGAAGCAGACAAGCAAGACCCCGAAAAGTGTCGGGACCATCAAAGCCAGGCGACGGAGGATATAGGCTCCCATCAGGAGTTCCCTCTCAACGCCGCGATCATATCAAACCTTACCAATTGCCTTTGCCTTTGCTTCGTCGAGCCACCAGAGTATCTCAACCGGAAAGCCATAATCGGGTTTTGGCTCCTTGAAGCCGAACATGTCCCAATAGGCGACCAGGTGATTCGCTGAGAACCAATTTGGAATCCAGTCGCGTCTTATACGCAAGAGTCGATCAAGAACACGCATGATCGAAATCAATTCGGCCCGCGAATGCGCGTCACTGACTTTAGCAATGAGCGCATCGATGACCGGATCGGCAATGCCGGGAAGGTTGTAGGAGCCGGGGGCGGATGCAGATCTCGAGCCGAATATCGACTCAAGCGATTCTCGCGTTGGAGTCGCACTAAGTTGAACGGCCATACCAACCATGTCGAAATCGAAATCCTGCAGCCTGGTCTGGTATTGCGCAGGATCGACAAGCCGCAATGAAGCATTGATGCCGATCGCCTGGAGGTTGTTGATGAAGGGCGAATAGACGCGCGCGAATACCTCGGCCTGGATGAGCATTTCGAGATTGAGGGGCTTGTCTTGCGCATCGACGAAACGATTGCCGTTGCGCTTGAAACCCGCCCCGGTCAGGAGTTCCACCGCACGCCGCAAATTCTTGCGATCGCGTCCCGAGCCGTCGGAGGGCGCCTGGATCAACGCTTCTCCAAAAATGGACTCCGGCAGCCGGTCACGAAACGGCTCCATGAGCGCAAGTTCTTCCGGTGAGGGCTTGCCCGTCGCGCGGAAATCGGATTGTTCAAACAGCGATTGGGACTGCTCGTACATGCCGTAGAACAGGTTCTTCTGTGTCCATTGGAAGTCGAAGCACAGTGATATGGCTTCGCGTACGCGTGCGTCGCGGAAATGCTCGCGGCGCTGGTTGACCGCCCAGGCCTGCAATTGCGGACGTTTCTCGCCCGAGAACTCGCGTTTCAGCACACGCTTCTGCTGGATGGCGGGGAAATTATACTCGGTTGCCCAGGTCTTGGCCGTGTGCTCCATACGCCAGAAAATATCGCCCTTCTTGAAGGCTTCGAATTGTGGTTGTCGGTCGCGGTAGAAATCAATCTTGATCCGGTCGAAATGGTTGAGCCCGCGCCGCACAGGCAGGTCTTTGGCCCAGTCGTCGACAACCCGCTCATACTCGATGCCCTGACCGGCGGAGATGCTGCCCACGCGGTAGGCGCCCGAGCCGAGCGGCGGCTCCAGCGTCGACGCATCGAAATCGCGGGTCGCATACCACGTCCTTGACAGGATGGGCATGCTGGCGGCGACGTCGAGAATGGCGCGATCGGAGTGCTTGCCGGTGAAGGTAAGGCGAAGGGTGTGATCGTCTTCCGCGACGATTTCCTTCATTTCCGTGAGAAGCAGCAGAAGCTCGGGGTGGCCCTTCTTTTGCATCGTCTGGAAGCTGAAGACGACATCATGCGCCGTCAAGGGCGAACCATCATGAAATCTTGCTTCCGGCCGCAATTTGAATGTGAACGAATTGCGGTCGGCGGAGACGGTCACGGTCTCCGCCACCAGCCCATAGACGGAATCCGGCTCGTCGAGCGCCGAAGCCATCAGCGTATCGTAACATAGTTCCATGCGCGGCGGTGCGTCGCCCTTGGCCGAGAAGGTGTTGAGCGTGTTGAAGGTTTGCGGCGACTGGTTGAACAGCCAGTTCGGCGGCGAGAAGGCAAATGTGCCGCCCTTCGGCGCGTCCGGATTGGCATAGTCGAAATGCGTGAAATCCTTAGGATATTTCAACTCGCCAAAGGCCGAAAGTCCGTGCAAAGGGGCACCCGTCACCACTTCTGCCAGCGCCAGGCGAGGAGCCATTGCAGTCAGGATCGTCGCGCTGGAAACCTTCAGGACATCGCGGCGGTTAAGAAGTGTCATTCGGTCCGCGCCTTCAGAGCCTGCTCTTTGGCGGAATCGATCCACCACGAAAACGGATCGATGCCGGAATATTCGGGTTGCTTTTCCGGCATGCCGAATTTGTTCCAGTAGGCAATTTTTATCCGGTCGTCATACCATTGCGGAACCACGTAGTAATTCCATAACAGTACCCGGTCGAGGGCATGTGTCGCGGCCACGAGCTCATCGCGATCCTTGGCAAAGATAACCCGGTCGACCAGCTTGTCGACTGCTGGATTCTTGATGCCCATATAGTTGCGGCTTCCCGGCGTGTCCGCCGCGGCGGAGCTCCAGAAGTCCCGCTGCTCATTTCCCGGAGACAGAGTCTGGGACATGACGACATTTGGCGTGGTAATATCAAAATCGAAATCGTTGAGCCGCGCCGTGTATTGTGCGCTGTCCACGACGCGAATCTGCGCCTCGATGCCGAGCTTGCGGAGATTGGCCATGAACGGGCCGATAAAGCGCTCATCATTGGGATCGTCCGCCAGAAACTCTATCGTCAGCGGCTGCCCCGTCTTTGTATTAACGAGCTTGCCGTTCTTTTGGTCGTAACCGGCCTCTCGCAGCAGTTGAACAGCATGGCGCAGATTATCCCGCTGTGATTGCGGCGTGTCGTAGACGGGTAACTTGAATTCCTTGGTGAAAACCTCTGCAGGCACTGCATCCTTTACAGTCTCCAGGATTTCCAGCTCTTTGCCGCCCGGTAAGCCGCTTGAAGCCAATTCCGAACCGGCAAAATAGCTGTTTATGCGTTTGTATTGACCGAAGAACAGGTTCTTGCTCATGCTTTCAAAGTCATAGGCCCAGTTTAGGGCCTCGCGTACTTTGGGGTCTTTGAACTTGTCGCGCCGTGTGTTGATAAGAAAGCCTTGCATGCGTCCCGATGAGCGGAGCGGAAACATCGCCTTGATGACATCGCCACGCTCCACCGCGGGAAAGTCATATCCGCGCATCCACCGGCCAATACTCGCTTCGCCGCGATAGTCCTCAAAGCCGCCCTTCTTGAAGGCCTCCCAAGAGGCATTCTGGTCGCGAAAATACTCATAGCGGATATGGCCGAAATTGTTACGGCCGACATTGACCGCAAGGTCCTTGCCCCAATAGTTTTCGACACGGCCCCAGACAATCGTCTTGCCGGGCGCTACGCTCTCGATCTTGTAGGCCGAGGATCCAAGCGGAATTTCCATTGTCGGCTTGGCAATGTCGCGCTTCCTGCCGGAGGTGTCGGTCCCTTCCCACCAATGCTTGGGCAGGACGACCAGATCGCCCATGATGTTCGGCAGTTCCCTGTTGCCGCCGCTGGCAAAGGTGAAGGTTACCTCGCCGTCGCCGGTTTTCTCGGCCTTTTCAACATCATGATAATATTTGTTGTAAAGCGGGCTTTGCGCCTTCAAGACATTGAAGGACCAAATCACGTCATCGACTGTGATGGGCTGGCCGTCATGCCATTTCGCGGCCGGATCAAGCTTGAACTTGACCCAAGAAAAGTCGTCGGGATAGGCGAGGGTTTGAGCAATCAGCGGGTAGTTTGTTCCAACTTGATCAAGGGATTGGCTCATCAATGTATCGTAGAGCAGCCCACCTCCCAATGCACCCAATCCGGAGGCGGGTGTGCCTTGTACGACGTAGGGATTGAGGCTATCGAAACTGCCCTCGCTGGTCTGGTTTAGCGTTCCGCCTTTTGGCGCATCCGGATTGACATAATCAAAATGCTTGAAGCCGGCACCGTATTTTGGTTCGCCGAGGAGACTTGTCGCATGCCGCCATTCGGGTTGTGCTGCTTGCGCATTCTGGCAAATGCCAATGGCGCCAATGGTAAGGAAGGCGAGGCTGGCAACGAAAGGGCGAAATCGCAAATCAAGTCTCCACAGGTTCTCTTCAACGGGCAGTCTAAGAGAAAATGCGGCAGAGAACAGGCCTTCCCCAAAAAAACACGGGTAATTGATACAAAAAAACCGGGCACTTGGCCCGGCTTTTTGCAGCATGACAATTGCGGTTAGTTGGCAGGCGCCGGCTTTTCTGCAGCAGGTGCCGCACCTTCGGCCGGCTTCTCGGCTGCAGGGGCAGCACCCTCGGCTGGAGCGGCTGCACCATCAGCAGGTTTGGCGGCGTCGCCTGCCGGCGCTGCATCGGCGGCGGGAAGCGGCTTCGGGCTATCGGAGAGGGTGCGCAGGTAGGCGATCAGATCGGCGCGCTCATTGTCCTTCTTGTCGCCGGCAAAGCCCATGGCAGTGCCCTTGATGTAGCCCTTCGGTGAGGTCAGGAAGTGGTTGAGGTGATCATAGGTCCACTTTTCCTGACCGCCCTTGGAAAAATCCTTCATCGGGCCGGAATAGCTGAAACCAGCATGGGTAGCGATCGGGCGGTCAACGATATCCCAAAGGTTGGGGCCAACCTTGTTCGCGCCGCCCTTATCGCCGGTGTGGCAGGCTGCGCAGCGCTTGAAAACCGCTTCACCTCGGGTTGCGTCGGCAGAGGCCAGGAGCGTCGCGATCGGCACAGCTTCCGCGGCAGGGGCGCCAGCTTCAGCTTCACCACCGGCCTCAGCAGCCTGAATGATGAAACCGGGTTTTTCGGGCGCGTGGGAGTCAAATATAGAATCGGAGAGGATACCTGCCGTCATGACGACGAATACGGTTGCCAGAAACGCCATGGCATATTTGTTGAATGGGGTCGAATCCATCGTCGATCATTGCTCCACTTGTGTCCTGTTCAAGTACACTGAATACAGAGCCCGGTTGCGTTAGCCAAAGCAATTGCAGGAGCTTCGTGTTCAGCACACTTGCGGAGGTTCTCAATATCTGGTCAATGCAGAACGCTGCACATTTGTGACAAGAGCCCCTCGTGATCGCGCGGAAACTAGGTCTTTTGCTCGCGACTTGCAACACATATAAGGGCGGTTCTGCCTGAGACTTTTTGACACCCGTAGGCATGTGTGACGCATGAGAATATTGACACTTATTCCTGCCAGAATGGCTTCGACACGGCTTCCCGACAAGCCGCTGGCCGATATTGCCGGCAAGCCGATGATCGTGCATGTGGCGGAACGCGCTGCTGCTGCGGGTCTTGGCCGCACCGTGGTTGCAACTGACAGCCTTGCCGTGAGGTCGGCGGTGGAAGCACATGGGCTTGAAGCCGTCATGACGCGCGATGATCACGAATCCGGCTCTGACCGCATCTATGAAGCGCTTCTGGCGCTCGATCCGGACGGCAGCGTTGACGCTGTCGTGAATGTTCAAGGCGATTTGCCGACCATCGACGCCGATATCATAAGGCGTGCGCTTCTGCCCTTGCAGAACGGTCCTGCCGATATTGGTACGCTGGGCGTCGAAATTCGCCGCGAGGATGAGAAGACCAACCCGAACGTCGTGAAGATCATCGGTTCACCATCGGGCAAGAACCAGATGCGCGCGCTTTATTTTACCCGCGCGACCGCGCCATGGGGCGATGGTCCGCTCTATCACCACATCGGGCTCTATGCCTATCGCCGTGCTGCACTGGAGCGTTTTGTCGGGCTTGGGCCATCCCCGCTGGAACGCCGCGAGAGGCTGGAACAGCTGCGCGCACTGGAAGCAGGCATGCGGATCGATGTGGAAATCGTTGATTCGGTGCCGCTTGGCGTCGATACGCCCGAAGATCTCGAACGGGCACGTGACATTCTTCACCACATAAAAGGCAATTGATAATGGCCAAGACCAATCGCATCTCCTTCCAGGGCGAGCCTGGGGCGAACTCGGATACCGCGTGCCGCAACATGTTTCCAGAGATGGAACCCATGCCTTGCCCGACTTTCGAGGATGCGTTCAACGCTGTCGAAAGCGGTGCGGCTGATCTTGCCATGATCCCGATTGAAAACACGATTGCCGGCCGCGTCGCCGATATTCACCATCTCCTGCCGGAATCGCGCCTGCACATTGTCGGCGAGTATTTCCTGCCGATTCATTTTCAATTGATGGTGCTGCCCGGCACCAAGCGCAGCGATATCACGTCAGTCCATAGCCACATCCACGCTCTGGGCCAATGCCGAAAATATATCCGCAAGAATGGCTGGAAGCCGATGATTGCCGGAGATACGGCTGGCGCAGCGCGGCTCGTTGCCGAGGTCAAGGACAAGTCGATGGCCGCCCTGGCACCGCGACTTGCCTCCGATCTCTACGGGCTCGACATTCTGGAAGAGGATGTCGAGGATACGGAAAACAACGTCACGCGGTTCGTCGTTCTCAACAAGACCAAGAAATGGGCGCCGCGCACCTCCAATGAACTCATGATGACGACTTTCGTCTTCCGCGTCCGCAACGTTCCGGCGGCGCTTTACAAGGCCATGGGCGGTTTCGCTACCAACATGGTTAATATGACGAAGCTCGAGAGTTACCAGATCGACGGCAAGTTCACTGCAACGCAGTTCTATGCCGACATTGAAGGTCACCCCGATGACAAGAACGTCGCCCACGCCCTGGACGAGCTGGAGTTCTTCTCCAAGGAAGTACGGATCCTGGGTGTTTATCCAGCGGATACGACATTCCGCAGCGCGCAGGGCGAGGAGGAATAGGGTTCTGTCTAAACCCCACTCTCGACCCAGCTGCGGATTAGGTGTGCGGCGATGGCGCCACGCGGCGGTGTCATCAAGCCGTCCGGGTGCGTGCGGTCGAGCATGGTGACCACTTCCTCGCGCGAGAACCAGCGTCCATCCTCAAGCTCGGCCCTGTCGAGGGTGAATTTATCGGACAGTGCCTCGGCGTGGCAGCCGATCATCAGTGAATAGGGGAATGGCCAGGGCTGGCTGGCGTGGTAGAGCACGCGGCCGACCGGCAGATTGGTTTCTTCCAGCGTCTCGCGGCGAACCGCGTTTTCTATCGTTTCGCCGGGCTCGATGAAACCGGCAAGGCAGGAATACATCCCCGGACCGAAATGCGGGCCGCGCGCCAGCAGGCATCGATCACCTCGCACTACCATCATGATCGCGACAGGATCAGTCCTGGGGAAATGCTGCGCTTCGCAATTGGGGCAGGTACGCCGGTAACCGCCGTCGCGCATGACTGTTCCGGTGCCGCAGCGTCCGCAATATTTGTGGTTCTCATGCCAGGTCAGAAGCGACACTGCTTGCGCCATGGCCCCGAGCTGGTCAGGCGGGATGAGGCCTTGCGTGTAGACCGAGCGATAGTCGATAGCCTCGATGAGGTCCGGCAAGGCGGTGAAATCCAATGCGCTCGGCGCTGCGAGGATCGGCATATCGTCCTGCATGCCGAGATAGACGGTCTTGTCCTGCGCCGGCAGCAGGGCCGCGGCTTCGTCCAGGCTGAAAAGGGCATCGCCCGTGTCGCGCTGCGTTACCAGCACCTGACCCTGACCGATCAGCAGCATGCGGGCGTTGGCATTCCCCAGCGCAAGGGTCACCACATCATCACTGCGCTTTTCCGAATGACGGTTGATCCTGTTGCCGGCGAAGCCGACAAAATGACTTGCTTCCGTTTCCGGGACATCGAAGAGGCGAAACGACATGGGTGGAACTCCAGAAAGCTGGTCCGGAATGGGACTGCGCAATTATATTGACTAGATAGCCTTGAGTATGGCGCTCGCAAAGGCCTTTGCGTCTTTTTCGCCATAGGGTTCGCGAGTGCCGTGTCCCCAGACAGGTCCGGGCCAGGCGGGATCCCCGGTATTGCGGGCGATCACATGCAGATGCAGCTGGCGAACGATATTGCCCAGCGCGCCCGTATTGATTTTCTCGCAATTGACGACCGACTTTAATGCCTGGGCTGCAATCCCGGTCTCGAAAGTCAGCATGGTTTGGTCAAGCGGGGTCAGTTCGTGGATTTCGCAGATGCCGGGGCGTTGCGGCACCAGGATCAACCAGGGCCAGCGGCGGTCATTCATCAGGCGCAGATCGCAGAGACCCAGCCTTGCAATGGAAAATGTCTCTGCTGCAAGCTTACTATCGAGCGTAAAAGTCATGATTCATATTAGATAACAGTTTTTTTGCCGATCCGCTTGCTTTTTGCGTCTGAATTGACGATATGAGCCTCGGGAGGTTGGTGGTGGACGAGCCACTCGCCAACCGGGTCAGGTCCGGAAGGAAGCAGCCCCAACGAGCCAGGCACGGGTCGCCGTGCCAGCCTCCCACCCTTCTTCTTTGTCAACTTGCCCTGGCCTGTGTCAAAGCCGTCAAGCGGCATTGACGCTGCGGTGCATGGCGGTCCAAACTTGTGACGCACGCGAGAAGTTAATGCAGGAGCGGAATCAGCGCGATGGACACCAAAATGGCAGATAGCGCCTATCGCGTGCTCGCCCGCAAATATCGCCCGCAGAATTTTGACGATCTGATCGGCCAGGAGCCGATGGTTCGCACGCTGACCAATGCATTCGAAACCGGGCGCATCGCGCAGGCGTGGATGCTGACCGGCGTGCGCGGTGTCGGCAAGACGACCACCGCGCGAATTCTGGCGCGCGCGCTTAACTACAAAACGGTCGAGATCGATAGACCTACAATCGATCTCACCGCGCCGGGCGAGCACTGCCAGGCGATCATGGAAGGCCGCCATGTCGACGTGATCGAAATGGACGCCGCCTCGCATACGGGTATCGACGATATTCGCGAGATCATCGAACAGGTGCGTTATCGCCCGGTTTCGTCGCGTTACAAGGTCTACATCATCGATGAGGTGCACATGCTCTCCAATCAGGCCTTCAACGGCCTGTTGAAGACACTGGAAGAACCGCCTCCCCATGTGAAATTCATCTTTGCAACGACCGAAATCCGCAAAGTCCCGATCACGGTTCTGTCGCGCTGCCAGCGCTTCGACCTGCGCCGCATCGACACCAGCGTCTTGATTCGCCATTTGCAGAAGATCGCAGGTCTGGAAGCGATCACGGTGGACGATGCGTCGCTGAGTATGATCGCAAGGGCAGGCGAAGGGTCGGTGCGCGATTCATTGTCGATTTTCGATCAAGCCATCGCCCACGGCGCAGGCACTGTCGATGCCGATGCCGTACGTTCAATGCTCGGCCTCGCCGACCGCGCCCGTATCATCGATCTGTTCGAAATGCTGATGCGGGGCGATGTTGCGTCCGCCTTGCGGGAATTCCGCGCCCAATATGATGTTGGCGCCGACCCGAGCGTGGTTCTCACCGATCTTGCCGATTTCAACCATCTGGTGACGCGCATCCGTTTTACGCCGGACGTGGCGGATGACATTTCTCTTTCGGAAGACGAGCGGACACGCGGAAGGGACTTTGCCGAAAAGCTATCCATCCGTGTCCTGTCACGCACCTGGCAGATGCTCCTGAAAGGCATCACCGAAGTGGACAATTCCAGCCGCCCCGTCCAGGCGGCGGAAATGCTGTTGATCCGGCTTGCCCACGCTGCCGATCTGCCGACGCTCGACGAGGCGTTGAAATCACTGGAGGATGGGGCGGCGACGGCCACGCAATCGTCCCGAAATGACGCACCTCGTCCGGGAAATGGCGGGGCCGCCATGGCTCGTCCGGGGACCACGGATGCGGTCGCTTCATCGCGTGGCTCTATCAGCTCCAACGGCGGCGCCACCATGCGCCTGGTCGAACCGTCAGCCGCCAGGCCCGATCCGATCGTTCCGCCGCAGCCGGTGGTCGAAGAAGCAACGCCTGTTGTACCGGTTAACAGCATCGAGGACATCATCGCGCTGGCCGAGAAGCAGCGCGACATGCAGTTCAAGATCATGGTCAAGAATTGCGTGCGCCTTGTCAGTCTCAAGCCTGGACGGCTTGAAATCAACCTGACCGACAATGCACCGAAGACGCTTTTGACGGATCTGTCGCAGAAGCTGACTGACTGGACCGGAATCCGCTGGATGGTCTCGCTCTCGCGCGAGCAGGGCAGTGCCACGATCAATGAAACCGAAACGGCAAAACGTGACTCGCTGTTGAGCGACGCGCGGGCCGATCCGGATGTCGCAGCGATCCTGTCAAAATTTCCCGGCGCCAAGATCATCAATGTGCGCATCGCGACACCCGCCGGGCAGGCAGACGGCGAAATATCAAACGGTGCAGCACCCGGTGATGATACATTGGCACCAGTCGAAGAAGACGATTGAACAACAGGAGTTTTCCCATGCGTGACATTATGGGCATGATGAAACAGGCCAAGGAAATGCAGGCCAAGATGGCGGCCATGCAGGAAGAGATTTCTGCATTGGAAGCGGAAGGCCAGGCAGGCGGCGGCCTCGTCACAGTGAAGCTTTCCGGCAAGGGCGCGCTGACGGCGCTGACGATCGATCCGTCGCTGTTCAAGGAAGATGATATCGAGGTCATCGAAGACCTGATCATCGCTGCGCACAATGAAGCCAAGGCAAAAGTCGAGGCGATCATGGCCGAGAAGACGCAGGCGCTGACTGCTGGTTTGCCCATACCGCCCGGTTTCAAGCTACCGTTTTGACACTTGGGCGGCAACCAGAAGTTTGTTGGAAAGGCCGCCCAACTCGTTTATATTATGCTTGGAGTGGGGAACGAGCTTTCGCTCGTCCCCCTTTCCTCGTTATATGAAATGAACCCGGATCATCAGCTGCCAGCCGGTCCGGGTTCTTTTCATAATGAGAGCAACGCTAAACGGAAATCTCCGCATAGTTTCACCTCCAAGTTTGAGCAAAGGCTGATGCCGCAGTTGGAGAAGCCCATCTTCTCCAATGCACCGGCTGGCACGATGCTGCTGCTTTTCCCTCAAACTCATGCGCTTTTTGCGCCTGCTCAATCAATATCCGGCCTGTGAAATGGGACAACCAATCCAGGATTGTGTTTCTTTGAGCATTTTGATTGCAGTCAGTTGAGGCTTTGCAGCGCTCTCCGATTCCCTAAAACCGCAAATTGCTTTAAACCGGCGACATGTCGAAGCGAATCGCCGGTCCCGAAATTGAACGCCTGATCCAGCTCCTGGCGAAAGTGCCGGGGCTCGGGCCGCGTTCCGCCCGCCGGGCAGCCCTGTATCTGATCAAGAAGAAGGAAGCGCTGCTGATTCCACTGGGTTCGGCCATGCAGGATGCTGCGGACAAAGTGCGGATTTGCAGCACGTGCGGCAATGTCGATACATCCGATCCCTGCATGATCTGCACCGATCCGCGCCGCGAACGGGCGACGCTCATCGTCGTCGAGGATGTCTCCGATCTCTGGGCGCTGGAGCGTGCCGGGTCGATGAATGTGCGTTACCACGTTCTGGGCGGACGGCTGTCGCCGCTCGACGGTATCGGCCCAGACGATCTCAATATCATGACGCTCGTGGGACGGGTCGCGGAAGGCGAGATCAAGGAAGTGATCCTGGCGGTCAACGCGACGGTCGAGGGCCAGACGACGGCGCATTACATCACCGATCAGCTTGCCGGGCTGGATGTTCGCATCACGAGGCTCGCCCATGGCGTTCCCGTTGGCGGTGAACTCGATTATCTCGACGAAGGAACATTGACGGCGGCATTGCGCGCCCGAACGACACTCTAGGAGGACATCTTGATCCAACGTCCATTGAGATATGCCCTTGGGGCGGTGGCAGGGATGTTGCTCGCTGTTGATGCAAGCGCAGGGTTGGCGGCGTCAAAGCCCGAAATCGAGGCCCAATTTCAAACATGGCTTGCCAATGACCTTTGGCCAGAAGCCAGGGCGAAGGGCGTTTCCAAGCCAACCTTCGATCAGGCGTTCACCGGCGTGACGCTGAACTTCGACCTGCCGGATCTGGTCATGCCGGGTGAAAAGCCGCAAACGCCACAGAAACAGGTGCAGTCCGAATTCGGCTCGCCCGGCAAGTATTTCAACGACAAGACGGTGAACGCGGTCACCTCGGGCGGAAAGGCGCGAGCCGGGCAATATGCGCGGATACTGAAGGCGGTAGAGAACAAGTATGGCGTTCCAGGCGAAATAGCCCTTGCCATCTGGGGCCGCGAAAGCGGTTATGGCAGCGTCAAGATTCCCTACAATGCTTTTACGGTGCTTGGCACCAAAGCGTTCATGGCAACGCGCAAGGATATGTTCCGCGAGGAGCTGGTGGCGGCACTGGAGATTGTCCAGAAGGGCTATATCGGCGCCGGCAGCATGAAGAGCTCCTGGGCCGGGGCGCTTGGCCAGCCGCAATTCATGCCGAGTTCCTACATCGAGCACGCGGTAGATTTCGACGGCGATGGCAAGCGGGACATCTGGAATTCGGTGCCGGACACGCTGGGTTCAATCGCACATTACCTCGCACAGTATGGCTGGCAGCGCGGCCGCGATTGGGGCTACGAGGTCAACGTTCCGGCCAGCGTCAGCTGTGCGCTCGAGGGACCGGACCAAGGCAAACCGTTCGCGGCATGGGAAAAGCTTGGCATCGCCCGCGTCAACGGCAAGCCGTTCCCGTCCAGCGAAGCAAAGCGCGAAGGTTTCCTGGTGATGCCGGCGGGGCGGCACGGCCCAGCGTTCATCGTCACGAAGAATTTCTACGTGCTCAAGGAATACAATATGAGTGATCTCTATGCGCTGTTCATCGGCCATGCCGGAGATCGTATAGCGAACGGTGCGACGGGTTTCTCCACAGGCTGGGGCGATGTCGGAGGCCTGTATCGCTCGGACATTGCCGGTCTGCAAAAAGTGCTCGAGAAGAAGGGCTATGATGCCGGCGGGGCGGATGGCTTCCCGGGCTTCAAGACGCGCCGCTCGATCGGTGACTGGCAGTTCAAGCAGGGAATGGCCCCGACCTGCTTTCCCGACAAGAGCCTGATCAAGGCTATTCGCTGAAGATTCTCTTTCGCACTTATCTGGAAAAGCTCTAAAACTATTCTTGTATCGAGAATGGGAGCCGAGCCATGCCAGCCAACGAGCGATCGAAACACATTACCCAGGGCGTCGCACGGTCGCCTAATCGTGCCATGTACTATGCGCTGGGCTATGAGAAGGCTGATTTCGACAAGCCTATGATCGGCATTGCCAACGGCCATTCGACGATCACACCCTGCAATGCGGGGCTGCAGCCTTTGGCCGATGCTGCTGTCGCTGCGATAAAAGCGGCGGGCGGCAACCCGCAAATCTTCGGCACGCCCACCATTTCCGATGGCATGGCGATGGGCACCGAGGGCATGAAATATTCGCTGATCTCGCGCGAAGTGATCGCTGACTGCATCGAGACCTGCGTCAACGGCCAATGGATGGACGGCGTTCTTGTCATCGGCGGTTGCGACAAAAACATGCCAGGCGGAATGATCGCGATGGCCCGCACCAATGTTCCCTCTATTTATGTTTACGGCGGAACCATCAAGCCCGGCAATTGGAAGGGCAAGGATCTGTCGATTGTTTCCTCCTTTGAGGCAGTCGGCTCTTTTATGGCCGGGAAGATGAGCGAGGAGGACTTCGAAGGCATCGAGCGCCACGCCTGTCCATCGACCGGCTCTTGTGGTGGCATGTATACGGCCAACACGATGAGTTCGGCTTTCGAGGCGCTCGGCATGTCGCTGCTGTCATCGTCGACCATGGCCAATCCCGATGCGGAAAAAGTAGACAGTACAGAACAATCCGCGCGCGTTCTGGTTGAAGCCGTGCGCAGAAATATCCGCCCGCGCGATATCATCACACGCAAATCCATTGAAAATGCCGTGGCGCTGATCATGGCGACGGGCGGTTCCACCAATGGCGTGCTGCATTTCCTTGCCATCGCCCATGCGGCGGAAGTGGAATGGACGCTCGAAGACTTTGAGCGGGTGCGCCGCAAGGTGCCGGTGATCTGTAATCTCAGGCCGTCCGGCCAGTATATGGCGGTCGATCTGCACAAGGTCGGCGGCATTCCGCAGGTCCTCAAAATCCTGTTGAATGCAGGTCTCCTGCACGGCGACTGCCCTACCATCACGGGACGCACGCTTGCCGAGGAACTGGTGCATATCCCGGATGCACCGCCGGCCGATCAGAATGTCATACGGCCCATCGACAGGGCGCTCTACAAGCAGGGGCATCTGGCGATCCTCAAGGGCAATCTTGCGACGGGCGGCGCAGTGGCCAAGATCACAGGGTTGAAAAACCCCGTCATCCAGGGACCCGCACGCGTCTTTGACGACGAGCAGTCGGCCATGGACGCGATCCTTTCCGACAAGATCCGGCCGGGAGATGTGGTGGTGCTGCGTTATCTTGGCCCGAAAGGTGGCCCGGGCATGCCGGAAATGCTGGCGCCAACTTCAGCGATTATCGGCCGGGGCCTTGGCGAAAGTGTCGGACTGATCACGGACGGGCGCTTTTCCGGTGGAACCTGGGGCATGGTCGTCGGCCATGTCACCCCGGAGGCTTTTGAAGGCGGCACCATTGCGCTGGTCCAGGAAGGCGACACGATCACTATCGACGCCCATAAGCAATTGCTGCAACTCGAGGTTGGCGAGGCTGAAATAGAAGCACGCCGCGCTCAGTGGAAGCAGCCGCCGCCGCGGTACACGCGCGGTGTGCTGGCCAAATTCGCCAAGCTGGCTAAGTCGGCGAGCGAAGGAGCGGTGACGGACTAGGACAAGTTCCCACCAACAGAAACCGCTTTGCTTCCCGGCCGGCTAGTCGATCTACGTGGCGCGAGGGGCGATATCCATTCAACAGTCTTGTCATTTGTACCCATATGTGAAAAAGATATTCACAAGAGAAGATATGGGAGGGTGACAGATGCCATCAGGGGTGCGCGTTCGTCCGGCTGACGGGAACATGCCACGATGACGGCCTTTGCACCGACAGTCGGTGTTTCAACTACCCATCCGATGGACATGCCGGCCGATCATGCCGCATTGCCGGTGTGGAATGCCGAAAACTGGTTCTACGAGGACTGGCCGGCCGGGCAGAAAATCCGCTCGCTGCGCCGGACGATCTCGGAGAGCGACAGCCACCTCTTCAACATGCTGGTCACGGATATCCACCCATACGTGCAGGACCAGATGTTTGCCGAGAGCGATGGCATTTTTGGCAAACGGCTGATTGCAGGGGCGTTCGTGTTTTCCGCCGGGCTTGGCCTGGTGGCGACGAATTGCGTCAACGCCTTTTCCTACGGTTATGACAAGTTGCGCTTCATAAAGCCAGTCTTCCTCAACGATACGATCTACACCATCCGCACCAATCTGGATAAGCGACCGCGCTACAAGGAACTGGGCCTGATCCGTGCCAGCTACGAAGTGTTCAAGAATGAGGGCGAACTCGTCCTCTACTGCGAACATTTGCAAACGGTGAAATACAACAACCCCGCCGATTTCATTGGAAAGACCGAGAAATAATGACTGCCGAGACCACTGAATTACCTCTGACGGGCCTGCTTGTCGTCGATATGAGCCAGTTCCTGTCTGGCCCCTATGCTTCGCTGCGGCTGATGGATCTCGGTGCCCGCGTCATCAAGATCGAGCGTCCGGATGGTGGCGACCTCTCCCGCCGGCTTTATCTCAGCGATACGGAAATCGGCGGCGATTCCACGATTTTCCATGCGATCAACCGCGCCAAGGAAAGTCTGGCCATAGACCTCAAGAGCGCGGCCGATGTCGCGTCGTTAAAATCGCTGCTCGCCAGGGCCGATGTGCTGATTCAGAATTTCCGCCCCGGTGTGATCGAGCGGCTTGGCCTCGGCTATGAGACTGTTAAGGCGATCAATCCCCAGCTCGTCTATGCCAGCATCAGCGGGTATGGCGAAGAGGGCCCTTGGGTGTCGCGGCCGGGTCAGGACCTTTTGGCGCAATCGCGCTCCGGCCTCATGTGGCTCAATGGCGATGAGAGCCAGGGACCGGTGCCCTTCGGCCTTGCCGTCGGCGATATGCTGGCGGGAGCCGCGACGGTGCAGGGTATCCTCGCCGCGCTGGTGCGCCGTGGCATCAGCGGCAAGGGCAGTCATATCGAAACCAGTCTCATGGAATCGCTGATCGATTTCCAGTTCGAGGTGCTGACCACACATTTGAACGATGGCCGCCGCCTGCCGAAGCGGTCGGATTTCCGCAGTGCGCACGCCTACCTTTCTGCCCCTTATGGAGTTTACCAGACAAGGGACGGCTACCTGGCACTCGCGATGACCCCATTGTCGAAACTGGCAGATCTTCTGGAACTTGAAGAACTTGCTCCCTATCGCGATGAGCCTGCTTCATGGTTCACGCAACGCGACGAAATCAAGCGCATCATCGCAGCCAGGCTGGCAACGGAAACGACCGGCCATTGGCTCTCGATCCTTGAACCTGCCGATATCTGGTGCGCCAAGGTGTTGAATTGGGAGGAACTCCTGCAGAGCGAAGGCTTCAAGGTTCTCGACATGCTGCAGAAAGTGGAGCGGGACGATAACGTTTCCATCCTCACCACGCGCTCGCCCATCCGGGTCAATGGCCAGCGTGCAAAGTTTGATCGTGCCGCGCCGCGTATCGGTGAACATAGCGAGGCTATCCGCAAGGAGTTCGCGCTGTGATTGAAATAAAGTTGAAAGGCATGACGTGGAACCATCCGCGCGGCTACGATCCCATGGTTGCCTGCTCCAGGCTATGGGAAGAGCAAACGGGTGTCGGCATCGAATGGGAAAAACGTTCACTGCAGGATTTTGAATCGTTTCCGGTCGAAGAGCTGGCGCGGGAGTATGACCTGATCGTCATCGATCATCCGCATGTCGGCCAGATTACGGCGGAAAGCTGCCTTGCCCCGCTTGACGTTCCTGGACGTCAAGCAGATCGCGACGCTCTGGTCAAAGGCAGCGTCGGGCAGTCTTATCAGAGTTATCGCTGGCAAGGCCGGCAATGGGCATTTCCTGTTGATACTGCGGCTCAAGTCGCTGCGTGGCGACCGGATTTGCTGGCAAAACCCCCTGTCGCATGGAACGGCGCCTTGACCCTCGCACGGGAGGGAAAAGTTCTTCTGCCGCTTCGGCCGCCGCATACGCTGATGAGCTTTTACACCCTCAGCGCCAATATGGGATCACCCTGTGCCGCAGCGAAGCTCGGGGATTTGATCTGTCCCGAGAACGGCGCAAGAACATTTGACATGATGCGTGAGATTGTTTCGCTGATCGACCCGGCCTGTTTTGGCATGGATCCGATCGCAGTCCTGGAAAAGATGTCCGCTGCGGGTTCGACCATCGCCTATTCGCCTTTGATTTACGGCTATGTCAACTACGCGATCGAGGGGTTCCGTCCCGGCCGTATAGCCTTTGCCGACATACCGGCGGCGGGCACGAATGGCCCCGTTGGTTCGGCGCTGGGAGGCACCGGTATCGCCATATCCGCCTTCTCACCAAATCGGGACGCGGCGGTGGATTTCGCCTACTGGATAGCAAGCGGGAAGGTACAGCGCGGTCCCTATGCTTCTGCCGGCGGTCAACCTGGCCATGCTGATGCCTGGGAGGATGAAAAGGTCAATTCGGAAACGGCGGATTTTTATTTTGCGACGCGCAAGACGCTGGAGGGCTCATGGATGCGTCCGCGCCACAATGGGTACATGGCATTTCAGCAGGCCGCTTCAGACCGTCTCAATACGGGGCTCCTGAAAAACCACGAAGCAAGAAACGTCATTGACGATCTGAACAGGCTGTTCCGCCAGAGTTTTGCCGGCTGACCTAGGATGAATGGCGCATTTGGCTGGCGCGGCCATATCTGCCCGGGCACACACCATAGCCGCTTTGACAACTCGCTGGGTTCGGAGTTGAAATTTCGCTTCTGCGCGGCGACCAGCTCGCATAGGTTGACCCGCAAGCGGTCAGCAAGAGGCTGCTCAAAAGCGTTGCGAAAGTAATAAATTTCATTCCCCGACCTCAGCTGCACGACAATTCCTGCAGTCTGATGTGCCGTAAAAGCGATTGAAAGTCAAAGTGCAGCGGTGCCGGTTTACGCGTAGCGCTTTTCTGGTTCACCCTGGCTCCCGCTCACGGCGGGATGAGAATTGATGGCGGTAATCACAGCAAGCGCCGCGAGGGAATTGACGTCCCTGTTGCCGCGATTGAATGCTGTCATCACTGTTTCGGCAATGATTTTCGCTTCTTCGTCCGTGCTTGACTTCACCACGAGCGTCGCCGCCGCCTTATCGTAGGCAGCTTGCATCACATTCCAGTCATCCTGGGAGTAGGTCGGATTAGGAGGATTGTCGAAAGGCATGGAATTGTTCCTTTCTCTCTCATTGAACTCCAGCGACGCAAGAATCGTAACGCGCCAATTGTGGCATGGCAAATTGAAAAGAATTCATCCGGATTTGAAAGGGCTTACCGCACTGCAGCACCCGTCCGTTACGCTTGAAATATGGCAAAGTGGAACCGATGAAATAAGCCGGCTTCCTACCGCGTGAACCGTTGAAGATGGCGGGCCAGATACTGACTAATGCGGGGACGGCTCGGCCTCGCTCCTTTCCCTTATGTGACGCGAAAGGCGCGACCATCGCGGGCTGAACCATGGCGTGATCAGCGATACTTTCTCGAAGCGCTGACTGGCAAAGGAAGGGTCGTGTTCCTCAAAGGTCCAGACCTTGAAATTCGTCAGCTCATGGGGGCCGAACGTATGGATCAACGGGATATCAGCGGCGTCCCGCCCGCGCGCCACGACAATCCGGCCGATGCGCCGTTGATTGTGGCGTGCGTCGAATGTGTGCCATTTACCCCCGAGGAACACTTCGAACCAGGCGTTGAAATCCATCGGTGCCGGGTCGGGCGGAACCCCGATATCGCCCAGATAGCCATTGACATAGCGCGCGGGAATATTCATGCATCGGCAGAATGCAACTGCAAGATGCGTGAAATCCCTGCAAACGCCGGCGCGCTCCTCGTGCGCCTGCATGGCAGTGCGTGTCGCCCGCGCAAAACCATAGCTGAATGTCAGGCGCTGATTCACGTAATCGCAGATCGCTTGAACTCTGCCCCAGCCCGGTTTGATATGGCCGAACAGGTTCCATGCAAGGTTGCTCAGCTCGTCGGTTTCGCAGTAGCGGCTGGCCGAAAGATAAGTAAGGCATTCAACGGGCACCTTGTCCACGCTTACTTCCGCCGCGTCCTCGTCGACGGGGTCGGGCCTGCCATCATCATTGACGACGGCATCGTATTTCAATGACAGATTGCCGGCGGGCGCTACCAAACGCAGACAGCGATTGCCGAAAAGATCGCGAAATGTTTCCAGCCGCACGTCCGGTGTAGCCGTGGGACCCCGCTCGCACTGAATATCCGGTATCCGCGCCGATTCCAGATTGAGATAAGTGTTCATAGGGGTTGGTTCATTGCATCTGATGGCAATTTCGTAGCCGACGCGGATCAACATAGGTATCCCTCCCAACTTTTGAGGAAAACGCAGTGACCCAGTTCAGGTTCCACACCCGGAATTTATAAATGAGGTAACGCCCCGCTGATGCGCAAGTGCGGTTCAGTCGCCGGTCACGTCGGTAATCTTCAGTATTTGTTGACCATACCCCCATACAATTTGAAACGAAAGACCCTATGCCGCGTTGCGGCTTGAGTGGGTGATCCGGGAGACGCGTGACGCGAGAACAGCGAGTTTTTTCCTCGCTTTAGAATCGATTGGAAAGATCATGGCAGCAAAACCCGTGGCTTCGCGCCACCCCATGGCGAGTGTCGTCCGCGATCAGGTTCTGCGACCGGAATTCCAGCAAGCGATGAAAAGCGCCAACCCAATACCAGCCGCAAAAAACGTTCCAAAGCGCTTTCTTGACCTGCTGGACCGTCTCGACGCCGCGGAGGCACGCAAGAAAAAGGGCGATTGAGGCGTCTCGCGCTCAGTTTTGTCGATGTATGAGATCGGCCTGAAAATCAGGATGAGCGAGCCGGCTGGACTTTGCATGGTTGACAATACTGCCAAAGGACAAAGCAAAGGCGAGGAAAATAAAAAACACAATGCCAAGACGCTGAACAAGCATGACAGATACCCCGTGGAACGCTGCGATGATATACGTCTTGACCTGAACGCTGCCTGAACCTGACATTCACTCGATATTTCGAAAGATTACCAATTCCTTGTTTTCATGCCCTGATCTATGCTGGGAGGCGCGCCATTCCAAGCAATCAGCAAGCGGGGCGGAACGACCATGAACAAGGCTTTCGACGCAATCATCATCGGGGCGGGACAGGCTGGGCCATCCCTTGCCGGGCGGCTGACGGCCGCTGGCATGAAGGTCCTCATCGTCGAGCGCAATCTGTTCGGCGGCACTTGCGTCAATACGGGGTGCATGCCGACGAAGACCCTCGTCGCCAGTGCCTACGCGGCCCATCTTGCGCGGCGTGGAGGTGATTACGGTGTCACCATCGACTCGCCCGTCCGTATCGACATGAAGCGCGTAAAGCAGCGGGCAGCTACCGTGTCCGCGAACTCGCGTGGCGGTGTCGAAAAATGGCTGCGCGGCATGACGGATTGTACCGTCATCAAGGGGCATGCCCGCTTCACCGGGCCGCACGAAATCGACATCGATGGCCAGGCTTTCACGGCCCCGCGCATCTTCATCAATGCCGGCGGCCGCGCAAATGTTCCCGACATGCCGGGCGTAAAGGATGTCGATTTCCTGACCAACACGTCGATCCTGGCGCTGGATACCTTGCCCAGACATCTGGTCGTGGTTGGCGGCAGCTATATCGGGCTCGAATTCGCGCAGATGTACCGGCGCTTCGGCGCAGAGGTGACCGTGGTCGAAAAGGGGTCACGGCTCGTTGCGCGCGAAGACGAAGATGTTTCAGTTGCGATCAAGGATATTCTGGAAGCCGAGGGAATTTCATGCCGGCTCGACGCGGAATGCATCTCCTTCAAACGGCATGCGGATGGCACGCAAGTCAATCTCGATTGCAGTACAGGTTCACGCAATGCTGTCGGCTCGCACGTGCTGCTGGCGATCGGAAGGCGGCCCAACACCGATGATCTCGGCCTCGACAGGGCCGGCATCAAGCTCGATGAACGCGGTTATGTCGAGGTCAACGACCAGCTTGAAACGAATGTCACGGGCGTGTGGGCGCTTGGCGACTGCAATGGACGCGGCGCCTTCACTCATACGGCCTATAATGATTTCGAGATCGTCGCGGCGAACCTTCTCGATGGCGAAGACCGCAAGGTCAGTGATCGCATTCCTGGCTACGCGCTCTATATCGACCCGCCGCTGGGACGCGCGGGAATGAGCGAGACGCAAGCCCGCAAGACGGGAAGGGCGCTGCTGGTTTCCAAACGTCCGATGACCCGTGTTGGCCGCGCAGTGGAGAAAGACGAAACCCAAGGATTCATGAAGGTCGTCGTGGACGCCGAAACCAAGAAGATTCTCGGCGCGGCCATATTGGGCACCGGCGGCGACGAGGCCATCCATGGCATACTTGACATAATGAACGCCGATGTCGGCTATTCGACCTTGAAATGGGCTGTGCCTATTCACCCGACCGTCTCCGAGTTGATCCCGACGCTGCTCGGTGACCTCAGCGAGCCGAACTGACGTGTAGGCGGTTGATTGACGCCAATGTCATATCGACTGTAAACCGCTCATTATTGCCCAACGGGAGTTTGTTGCCATCTGAGTTCGTTGTTTTTTGCCAATTGCTTGCGGCTTTTCCGCCGCAACGTGCGCTCCGCTTTATTGAATTTATTGTGAATGTGAGATTGATATGTTCAGAGATTTTAGCCTCGCCATGGGCACAATTGCTATTTTTTGCGCCACGGGAACTGCCTGTGCCCAGCAAGCGCCATCTGCGGCAGCTGCTCCCCCTCAGCCTCAGCAGGCAAGCGAGCCTCAGGTACGGTCGGTCCAGTATCAGGATTGGTTCTACCGCTGCGTGGACATGAAGGCAGCGGACGGCACGATTGTCCCGAATTGTGAAGTGGCGCAGGTGGCGCAAGTCAAGCAAGGCGACACGGACGTCAACGTGCTGACTTTGGCCATTGCCCCAACGGCCCTCGACCCCGTTAAGAAAGACAAGAAGCAGGCGCCAGATCTTCTGCTGACAGCGCTCGTCCCCCTCAACATTTTCCTCCCATCGGGATTTCTGATTGAAGCGGATGGCAGTTCCATCACTGAAATCAGTTACCGCAATTGCAATGAAGCCGGCTGTTGGGCCCAGCAGAAGCTGGATGCAAAAGTGGTCGGTGCCTTGCAGAAGGGGACGAGCGGCGGCGCCCGCCTTCGGCTTATGAATGGGCAGAATATCAACATCAAGTTTTCGCTGAAAGGTCTGACTGACGCGCTGATCGCGCTGCAAAAGCCCATGATCTCCCAGTAGCCGGGGCCTTGGTCATGGCTTCGTACATCGTTTGTGCATTGGCACTTCGGCTTATTCCATGACGGCACTGTGTTCCGCAGGCGCGGCGTTCGGCGCGGGTCTGCGCAGCAGCAGAACCAGCGGGATAGACACGATCGACATGATCATCAACAGCTTGAAGTCGTCCATATAAGCAATGATCGTCGCCTGCGTCGTGATCATCCCATCCAGTGCCGCGCGACCTGCGGCCTTCAGCGGGTCGAGATGCTGCATCACAGCCGGAGCATTGAACGCGTGATTGAAGGGCGTGACATAGGCGGCGATCGACGCATGATTGGACTGCACGTTCTCGGTGATCAATGCGGTAACGACAGCAATGCCGACACTTGAGCCAATGTTGCGGGAGAGATTGTAGAGGCCTGTACCTTCGCCGCGCATATGCGCAGGCAGCGTAGCAAAGGCGATAGTGGTCAATGGCACGAAGAGGAAGCCAAGACCGGCACCTTGGACAAAACCGACCGAGACAATCGTCCATTGCGACACGTCCGGCGTCCAGCCGGTCATGTCATACATGGCCCACGCGGTCAGGCTGAAGCCGAAGATCAGCAAGGCGCGGGTGTCGATCTTGCCGATCATCCGCCCGACAATGAACATCGAGGCCATCGTCCCGATGCCGCGCGGCCCCATGACGATACCGGCCGTAATAACCGGGTAATCCATCAGGGTCTGCAGATAGGGTGTCATCAGGGCAAGCGAGGCGAGATAGGTCACGCCGATGACGAAGATGAAGAACATGCTGACGGAGAAATTGCGGTCAAGGAACAGGCGCGGATTGACGAAGGATTTCGTCGCCGTGAAGGTGTGTACGAGGAACAGATAGAACGCACCTGCGCAGATCAGGGCCTCGATCTGGATCTCGGTTGACGAAAACCAATCCAACTGTTCGCCGCGGTCGAGGAAAAGCTGCAGCGTCGCAATGGCAAGGCTCAACGTACCGAAGCCGAACCAGTCGAGTTTGGCGCTCGCCTCGCGCGTCGTTTCCGAGACGAAGGCTACAATACCGAAAAAGGCCAGCATGCCGATTGGAACATTGATGTAGAACACCCACCGCCAGCTGATGTTATCGGTAAGCCACCCGCCGATGACCGGGCCTAAAACCGGTCCGACCATCACCGAAACGCCGAACAGCGCCATGGCCTTGCCGCGCTCCTCCACCGAGTAGATGTCGAGGAGGATACCCTGAGACAGCGGCACCAGCGAGGCGCCGAACAGGCCTTGCATTAGCCGGAAGACCACGATCTGCGGCAGGGACTGGGCAAGTCCGCATAGAACCGAGGCAGCGACAAAGCCGACAATGGCAGTGAGCAGCACATTCTTGCGGCCGAAGCGTGCTGCAAGGAAGCCGGAGGGCGGCGTCATGATCGCAGCGGCGACGATGTAAGAGGTCAGGACCCAATTGATCTGATCGGCGCTCGCCGAGACGCTGCCCTGAATGTATGGCAGCGCCACATTGGCAATCGTCGTGTCGAGCGCCTGCATGATCACCGCCAGGATCACGCAGGCGGTGATAGCGCCGCGATTGACAATAGCCGGCGCGGCGCTTGGGACGGCAGCAGTGCTAGACATGATCCTTGCGACCGAATAGCCCGAGCAGGTCTTCAGCAAACTCGGGCAAGCCGCGGGCGTGGCCGGTGTCGACACCCACAGTGACGCTCATGCCGACGCGCAGAGGAGGCTTGCCTGCCATGTCGTCGATGCTGACCAGCATGGGGATGCGCTGAACCACCTTGACCCAGTTGCCCGTCGTGTTCTGCGCCGGCAACAGCGAGAAGCTGGAGCCGGAGGCGGGACTGATGCTGGCAACTGTGCCCTTCCACTGCACCCCCGGATAGGTGTCGACGCTGATTGCGACCGGCTGACCCTGGTGGACATAGGTGAGCTCGGTCTCTTTCGGGCTCGCGGCGATCCACATATGCGTGGTGGAAACGAGGCTGAAGCCCGACTGCGATGCCTGGAGATAGGCGCCAACCTGCAACGCGCTGACATTGGTGACAATGCCGTCGAACGGCGCGCGGACAATGGTCCGGTCAAGATTGTGCTGGGCATTGTCGACGGCCGATTGTGCCTGAAGAAATGATGGGTTCTGCTCGACGGGTTGGCCGGCATTCCCGCCAAGCTGCGCCAAAGTCGCGGCTGCTTCCGCCTTGGCGACGTCGACTTTCTGCTGTGCCGCGTCCAGATCGTGCTTGGCCTGATCGTAGGTCGCTTTCGAGGCAAACGAGTTGGCGTTCAGATCCTGCTGGCGTTGCAGTGACTTCTGGAAGAATGGGATGTCGGCTTCCGCCTGCGTGATTTCCGCGAGCGACTGTTTGTAGCTGGCTTCGAGATTGAGGATCTGGTTGCGCACGACGCCAAGCTGTGCCTGGGCACCGGCGACGGCGATGCTGTAGACGGAGGGGTCGAGGCGGAACAGCACTTGGCCCTGCTTGACCTTTTCGTTGTCGTGCACTTCGATCGACTGGACAATACCGGATACATCGGTGGAGACGCCGACAATATCCGCTTGGACATAGGCATTGTCGGTAGACATGACCTGCCCGCCGGTCGCGTAGATATAGCCGCCCGCAATCAGAACCACCGGAAGCAGTGCAAAAAGGATCGGGCGCTTGAGATTGCGGGGGCGTGCCGGCGCGGCAGCCGCCACAGGCGCCGTTTCCGCGGCGCCGTTCGGCGGAGACGGCGTTTCGGGCGCCGTGTTGCGCTTTTCCATCACCAGGTCGTTGGCTTCATCCGGCTTGGCGGGGATGCGTAAGGAAGGTGAACCATCAGCCATGATTTTTCTCTTTGTCCTCGACCGGCGTTTGGCAAGCGCCGATCAAATTTGTCTTCATAAGGGTCAGGGTGCGGACAAGGTGTTCGCGATCGTCGTCCGAAATATCCGCAAGGGCTTCGGCGCGTGTCGATTCTCCTATCACGCGGATGGAATCGAGCAGCGGACGGGTTTCCTCCCGCAGGAACAGCAGCCAGATACGGCGGTCGGTCGGATGCCGCCGGCGCTCGACCAAGCCCCGTTCCTCCAGCTTGTCCAGAATGCGAACAAGCGTAATCGGTTCGATTTCGAGGATTTCCGCAAGACCGGCCTGATGGATTCCCTCATTCTTCGAAAGATAGGCCAGCGTTTGCCACTGCGACCGGGTCAGCCCCAGGCATTTCGCGCGCTGCTCGAATCGCTTGCGCAACAGCCGGGCGACGTCGTGCAGCAGAAAGCCAAGGGTCGGTGCATTATTCATGATGAGAAGGATGCTATTCATAAGGGAGCTTATAACGACCGTGCATATAGCAGGCGTGCTGGGTATAAAAAAGGCGTCAGCTTGCCTCAACTGCAAAAAAAGCCATGCTACGCATTCAATATATCGTGAAAACCGGTGGTTTCGTTAGAGGTCGAGGATCCAGGTTTGACCCTTGAGATCATGCCCGAACGAATGATGCTCCTCCTCGTCGACGAGCTGAAATCCGGTAGTCTGGTAGATGTGCCGCGCCGATGTGAGTATGTCATTCGTCCATAGCGTAATCTGGCGATAACCGAGCTCTCGTGCGCGCTCCACGCACTTGTTCACGAGTTCCCGCCCGATGCCAAGACCACGGGCGCCTGGCTCTACATAAAGCAGCCTCAACCTGGCGACGGCCGGGTCGCCGGTCTTCATGAGAAACACGGATCCGGCTATCGAGCCTCCATGATCGGCAACCCAGCCATCTTCGCGCTTGGGATCAAAATTGGCGACGAATTTTGCAAAGATATCGCAAACGAGCCCCTCGTACGTCCAGTCCCAACCATATTCCTCATGGTAGAGAACAGCCTGCCGGTGTGTAATCCACCCAAGATCGCCGGGCCGGAGATCGCGATAGGTCACAATATTCTGTTGCTTATCGCCGTCGAGAATGCCGTGGATCTCGCGCATGGATGCGATCAATTGCTGGCGTGCGTCGTGGCCCAGCGGTGTCAGCAGCTTCTCTATTTGTAACTGCGAGCCCCGGTCCAGAACGGCAAAGGCCTGGCGTCCCACCGGCGTAAGTGAAATGAGCCGGTGCTTTCCATGTTCAGGACTCGCTCGACCGCTGACCAGATCGCGCTTGGCGAACCGTGCCAAGATCCTGCTGAGATGAGCTTTATCCATTCCCAGATTGCGGCCGATATCAGCCGCCGTTTGCTCACCATTCTTTGCAAGCTCGTACAGGACACGGGCCTCTGCCAAGGTGTAGTCGCTCGCGAGCAAGTGCTTGTCGAGCAGACCGATTTCCTTGGTGAAGAATCGATTGAATCTACGGAATTCCTCAACAGCGTTCATGGCGAGACCCTATGTTGTCAGTGACAACATACTACGTGCCCCAATGACGTGGCAAGCATCAAGTTGGGTTCAAGCGACTTTCGCGTTTGCAGGATGCCTTGGGCGAGGACAATGACATCGCAACATCCCGTGGGCTTTTGCGCGAGCTGGCAACGTTGCCACCAACTGAGTGGAACAAGTTGGATCGTCTGGAACTTTTTTGACCCACTGGGATCACCGATCGGGCGACTTCGTTGGACCGGTGTTCCCTGTTGCAAATCCCGTCCATGTGGATTCGATATTCAGCCAGGTATTCTTTGGTTGAAATGATTTGAAACCAGTGCTCCCGGACAGGGAGGCGGTTCCTCGATCGAAGACATTCTTGTAAAGGATCGTGTTGTACTTGCGCGAACTATACAGGGGCGGGGCTTTGAAGTTCCCATCATGGGTCCACATCAGACGGAACGCGTCGATGAATCCATACGGAAGTCCTTTGAACCTGTTTCCTTCAAAAACGGTGCCATTATAGTCGGCGCCATTGTAACCCCAAGACTCGTATTCAACGCCAATGTGCGCCAGATTGCTGAATGTGTTCTTGCGGTAGATGTTGCCCAGGCCCCCCCAAATTCCGGCAATTCCGGAATCTGTGAAGGTGGTGCCGACATAGAGGCCGCTATTGCTGTCGGTGACCGTGTTGTTCGAATATTGCAGGAAATAGGGGCTCAGGCCAAGGGTCGAGGCCAGCGCAACGGTCATCATCCCATGGCGCATCTGGGATATTTGGTTGCGGTCGACGATTGCATCGTAGACGTTTCCGTAAAGCAGCACCGCGGTGGAGTCAGAATCGTGTTCGGCGTAGCTTGAGCGGCCCTGAAACACGTTGTTATACACCGCCATTTGGGAGGCGGTCGCAGCCAATGCGAACCGGCTTGAGCGATCCGGAATTACATTCCATGGTCTATCCAAAGTCGCGACATCCCGGCTCACTGAAGAGATGTGACGGCGTTGACCAGCTCCCTTGCCGCCGACGATAACCAGATCTTGTCCTCCGGGTTTCGACGAGGCCGGCAATGAATCGAAGGTGACCGTATTTGCGGTGGCGTCCTTGAACCCACCCTTCAACTCACTGTTGACGATCTCAAAACAGATCTGTTCACCCTTGTTGCAATCAACTTTCGAGCAATCATGGGGTGCCGCCTGATGGGACTTATTGTCTCCCCAATACATGTTTTTCATGCTGCCGAAATGACCTTGGGCGACGAAAAACCGGCCGATGCCATATCCGTCGTCGCGGGTCTCATCGGCATTGGCAAGGTCGTTGCCAATCATTGAAAAATCACGGCCTCCCCAAAGCGAGACGACGGACTCGCCGTATCCGGTCATCCGAAATCTGTTGCTGGTCATGAATATCTGGCGGCTGCTCCCGTAGAACGATCCGTTTTCGACCAGTTCGGAAGAGTCGAAATATAGACCCGAGGAGTCATGCGATTCCACAGCGGCCACACCCCAGGCGTTGAGCCGAACCGTTTGTAAGCGCAGGTTCGAGACCGAAGCAATCCACAACAGCGGGTGGGAGCCGGTTTTGCCATTGGCGTTGAGCGTGAGATTTTCAAATTGCCCATTCTGGCCGGGACCGTCAATCATGCTGTCATCGATATTCGTATTCAGCCGAATTTCTGTGAACTCCATGCCGTCGCCCATCCAGCGGACGTTGCTGGGTGCATCAAGCCTGGACGCTATGAGGTAGGTGCCGGACGGAAAGTACACCGTTGAAGGAGCCGCGCTTTGGGCCGCCGCCAATGCGGACTTGATAGCGCGAGTATCATCAGCAACGCCACTGCCGGCCGCGCCAAAGTCCCTGATGTTGAAAATCTGCCGATCCTGACCCGCCCAGGGGCTCCGGTCGAGAACACTCAAAGTCAGGGGGCCGCTCCAACCAAAGCGGCCGCCGTGACCATTGTGGATCCAGACTTCGTAGGATCCCGCCGCCAGTTCCGGAATCTTGAAATCGACCTTGAAGGGATTGACGGAAAGGGGCGTTACGTACTGACCGGTACCGCGCCCGGGTTTGATATAAATGAATGATGTCGACGTGCCGTTAGACTTGGACAGATTACGGCCGTAGACCGAAATCATGGTTCCCGAAACAGCGCTTTCCGGTCCTAACCACCAGCTCTCGGTCCGATTGATGGCGAACGGCTTGCTGCGTATCCCTTCACGTTCCGGCCAAACCAGATACATCGACCAGGCAGGCAGAGACTGGGGCAGGAGTATCGTTGCCGCAACGTCGTCAGCACGCAATGATGGAACTGAGATCACTGATCCATCTCGCGCAGCCGCCGCTTGTGCGAAGACGTCGAAGCTTGTCCCTTTGTCCAGCTTTACGCCGGTCATCGAGACAATTTCGTCGCGGTCCGCTGTTTTTGAAATCTCGGCTATTGACGGGCCCGCAGTGCTCATGGCGTAGGCCGGGGGATCGAAGGCATCGATGCCGACAGGCAGCATGGGCTCCGGATCGGGAACAGGAAATCCGAAATCGCCTGGTATCGCGTTCACCTGCGCGGGTTGAGAAGCTGTCGAAGCTGCTATTTTCCGGACTGTTTCAGGGCTCCAGTCATTGCCGGCCGCCTTTGCGTTCCAGGCAAAAGCCGCCAACGCGATCCAACCAGCGATCAGAAACCAGAGGAGCTTTATGCGTCGGTCCATGCCTGAGGCCCCTGCCGCTAAGTCGTCCCAGCGATGAAGCCAGAATCCAACGTCATTTGGAAGACCGAATCGAGGCCGCACATACAAATTGCAATACTTACGGGAAAATGGTGCCGCTTGCGTGACTCGAACACGCGACCCCATCATTACGAATGATGTGCTCTACCGACTGAGCTAAAGCGGCAGGGAAGTAACTTCCCGGTCCTTGAAACCGGCATCAGTAACGTGTGCCGAAGGATGACGCGCCTGATACCTTCATTGCGCTGCGATTGCAAGCCTTGTCATGGTGGCATTTGAACACGCAGCGGTGGAAGCCGGCAATTCACGTGTACTTATTCGCCGAGGGCGGCGCAAATTAGAATTTTTCTATTTTGCCGATAGACAAGCGCGCAGGAGCGGTTAATCTTCATCTACCACATGAAGTCCGGAAGAGACGCATGAGTCAACGTTCTGGGAGGAACCTATGGCCAAAGTGGAATTGTTCGTGAATGGGCGTGCCGTCACAGGCGAAGCTGAAGACCGCACACTGCTTGTACACTTCCTGCGTGAAAATCTTGGACTGACGGGCACCCATGTTGGGTGCGACACATCGCAATGCGGTGCATGCATCGTCCATGTCGATGGCCGGGCGGTCAAGTCGTGCACGATACTGGCGGCTCAGGCTTCCGGCTCTACGGTTACGACGATTGAAGGCATTAGCACCGACGGTGAGCTGCACCCACTCCAGGTTGCGTTCCGTGAAAACCACGCACTTCAATGCGGATTCTGTACGCCGGGCATGATCATGAGTTCGGTCGATATGATTCGACGGCATCCGCATGGACTCGATGAGGCAACCGTGCGCGCGGAGCTCGAGGGCAATATTTGCCGTTGCACCGGCTATCACAACATCGTCAAAGCCATACTCGATGCGTCGGACAAAATGAGCAAGGGCGCTGTCAAGGCCGCCTGATCATCTGAATTCAGTCTTGCAGCCCGCTTGCCCCGGAGACTTGGACATTTCTCAAGGCAAAGCGCCTGCGACAGGGAGAAGTAGCCATGGGTGTCGAAGGTATCGGAGCACGCGTTCTTCGCAAGGAAGACAAGAGGTTTCTCACCGGCAAGGGCCGCTACACCGACGATATGGTCGTGCCCGGCATGAAGCATGCTGCCTTTGTGCGCAGCCCCCATGCCCATGCGAAGATTGTGGGCATCGACACCGCGGCCGCGAAGAAGATGCCCGGCGTCATCGGTGTCCTGACGGGCAAGGAGCTGAAAGCGGATGGGATCGGCAATCTGATCTGCGGCTGGATGATTCATTCGAAAGATGGCAGTCCCATGAAGATGGGCGCGTGGTCGCCGCTTGCGACCGATACGGTGCGCTATGTTGGCGACGCAGTGGTTATCGTGGTCGCCGATACAAAGGGGCAGGCGCGGGATGCTGCCGAGGCGGTCGAAATAATCTACGAAGAACTGCCTGTCGTGGTCAGTGTTGTCGAGGCCCTCAAGGAGGGTGCTCCGCAACTCCATCCTGAAGCGCCCGGCAATTTGATTTTTGACTGGGACCTCGGGGAGGAAAAGGCGGCGAACGACGCCTTCGCCAAGGCAGCCCACGTCACAAAAATGGACATCGTCAACAATCGCCTTGTACCCAATGCGATGGAACCTCGAGCCACACTTGGCGTCTACGATGCGGCGGAGGACCACTACACGTGCTGGACGACCTCACAGAATCCGCACGTCGCGCGCCTGGTGTTGAGTGCATTCTACAATGTAGCGCCTGAAAACAAACTGCGCGTCATAGCCCCCGATGTCGGCGGTGGTTTCGGATCGAAGATCTTTATCTATCCGGAAGAAATCATCTGCCTCTGGGCATCGAAAAAGACCGGCGTCCCCGTGAAATGGGCGGCCGATCGGACTGAAAGTTTCCTCGCCGATGCCCATGGCCGCGATCATGTTACCCACGCGGAGATCGCGTTTGACAAGGATAATAAAATCCTTGGTCTCAAAGTTCAGACGATCGCCAATCTCGGCGCCTACATGTCGCTGTTTTCGAGTTCCGTACCGACCTATCTCTACGCGACACTTCTCTCTGGACAATATGACATTCCGGCCATCCACGCCAATGTGAAGACCGTCTATACGAACACGGCGCCGGTCGATGCCTACCGCGGGGCCGGGCGGCCAGAAGCCAGTTATGTGCTTGAGCGCATTATGGAAACCGCAGCGCGTGAATTGAAAGTCTCGCCGGCGGAGCTTCGGAGGAAGAATTTCATACGGTCCTTCCCGCACCAGACGCCGGTGGTCATGAATTATGATGCGGGCGATTTCGACGCAACGCTGGACGCCGCCATAAAGGCCGCGGACTATGCGGGCTTTGAACAACGCCGCGAGGAAGCCGCCAAGCGTGGCAAGCTGCGTGGGATCGGATTGAGTTGCTACATCGAAGCCTGCGGCATTGCACCTTCGGCCGCTGTCGGTTCGCTCGGCGCCGGCGTCGGATTGTGGGAAAGCGCCGAGGTCCGGGTCAATGCGGTCGGCACGATCGAGGTCCTGACAGGCTCGCATTCACACGGACAGGGCCACGAGACGACCTTCGCACAGCTCGCAGCGGAGCGCTTCGGCGTTCCGATCGATAGCATTTCGATTGTCCATGGCGACACCGACAAGGTGCAGATGGGCATGGGCACCTATGGGTCGCGTTCCGGCGCGGTCGGCATGTCGGCCATCGTCAAGGCGCTGGACAAGGTTGAAGCCAAGGCGAAAAAAATTGCTGCCCATCTTCTCGAAGCAGACGAAGGCGATATCGAGATCAAGAACGGTGATGTGAGGGTTGCAGGCACGGACAAATCGTTACCCTGGTTCCAGGTGGCGCTGGCCGCCTACACGGCTCACAATCTACCCTCGGGCATGGAACCCGGATTGAAAGAGGGAGCGTTCTACGATCCTTCCAATTTCACCTTCCCGGGAGGCTGCCATATCTGCGAAGTCGAGGTCGACCCGGAGACGGGCGTGACCGAAATCATCCAGTTCGTCGCGGCTGACGATTTTGGCAAGATTATCAATCCGATGATTGTCGAAGGGCAGGTGCATGGCGGCATCGCGCAGGGCATCGGACAGGCGCTGCTGGAAGGCACACACTATGATGATAGCGGGCAGCTGCTGACGGCCAGCTACATGGACTATACGATGCCACGTGCGCAAAACCTGCCGTCATTCGACGTAATGACGACGGAAACGCCTTGTCCCTCCAATCCGCTGGGCATCAAAGGTTGTGGCGAGGCTGGCGCAATCGGTTCGCCGCCTGCCGTGATCAATGCCATCACTGATGCGATCCACAACAACGACCTGGCCATGCCGGCGACGCCGCAGACTGTGTGGGCCGCCATCCAGGCCGCGAAGTGAAGGGGAAGCGCCATGTATGAGACAAAATATCATCGTGCCAGCTCAGTCGAAGGGGCCGCAAGACTGATGGGCGAGGCAGAGGACGGCAAGTTTCTTGCCGGTGGAATGACGCTGATCCCGACCATGAAGCAGCGCCTGGCATCGCCGAGCGATCTTATTGATCTGAGACGGATCGAGGCGCTGAAAGGCATCACGATCAATGGCCGCACGATACGGATTGGCGCGGTAACCACTCACTATGATGTCGCGACCCACGAGGAACTCGCAAAGGTCTGTCCGGCGATCGCCAGTCTCGCCAGCCATATCGGCGATCCGCAGGTGAGAAATATGGGCACGATTGGCGGATCCATTGCCAACAATGATCCAGCGGCCGACTACCCCTCGGCGATGTTGGCGCTGGACGCAACCATCATCACCAACCAGCGGTCCTTACCGGCGTCGGAATTTTTTGTTGGCTTGTTCGAAACGGCGCTCGAGCCGGAGGAGATCGTTACTGCGGTGGAATTTACTGCGCCGGACAAAGCCGCCTACAAGAAGTTTCCCAATCCAGCATCGCTCTATGCGATGGCGGGAGTCTTTGTCGCCAAAACCGGCGAGCAGGTAAGGGTAGCTGTGACCGGAGCGGGCGAGAACGGCGTTTTCCGCCTTGAAGACGCAGAAACCGCCTTGGCCACCAATTTCACTCCGGCGGCACTGGATAGCCTCACGGTCGATCCAGACGGGCTCCTGTCCGACATGCACGCATCTGCCGATTACCGCGCCAACCTGGTGAAAGTCATGGCGAAAAGGGCGGTGGCTGAGGTCGCGAACAGACCGATGTAAAATGGTTTGCTGCAAGGCTGCACATTCGGTGATCAAGAATTGGGCAGAGGATTCGAATTCCTCCGCGCGGCACCAGTGACTGTTCAGCATCATGGCCAAAATAGATATACGAGGTGCCGTTCTCCTCGCTTGCAATCCCGCATGATGCCTTCAAAATGTCCCAATAGGGATTGATCTGTGAGGTTGTCTGTAACGCGCGCCTTCAAGACATAAACAGCTCAATGAGACCGACGGAATCGCTCCGCGATAACGTCTGTAGTCAATTGCTGGATTTGTTGGGTTGGAAGACCGGTTGCGGTGCACAGATCATGATTTGAGAAGGAGACCATGATGATGAAGACTCTTGCGATGACGCTTGCCGCGGCGTCGCTGGCTCTTGCCGGCCCGACAGCTGTTAATGCAGCCGACGTCCGGACATACAAGGATCAAGGGCCGCGTGGTGGCGTCCGGATTGGTTATCTCGATTGCACGATCGGCGGCGGGGTTGGCTATGTCCTTGGCTCGGCCAAGGAAATCGATTGCGGCTTCCATACGGCAGTCGGCAGCGAACGTTTGGATCACTACAGCGGAGCGATCAGGAAGGTCGGCGTCGATCTTGGCTTTACGACGCGCAGCCGGCTCATCTGGGCCGTGTTCGCACCGACGGCCGGCTACCACCACGGCTCGTTGAGCGGCGTTTATAGCGGCGCTACCGCCGAGGCGACGGTCGGGGCCGGCATCGGCACAAACGTCCTGTTTGGCGGCACCGCAGGCTCGGTCCATCTTCAGGCGGTCAGCCTGACGGGTCAGATCGGTCTCAACGTCGCGGCGACCGGTACATCGATGACACTCGCGTCGGTGAACTGAAACCTGTGGTTATCCAGCCCCTTTCGCAGCAGCCGAAGGGGCTTTTGCCTTGGCGGACGCCCTCATCCGGGGCGCTGATCGCCATTACCCGGATCACCGATTGAGCTTCAGGGGTGTCACGTGAAAATAGTCGTCCGACTTTTGTTGCTGGTGGTCTGTCTCGCGTCGTCACCGGGGATTGCGCGCGCTGAGTGGCAAGCTGTCGAGAAGGTGCAAACCTACACTATTGCTGGCAAATCCGGCGCTGACCTCTATGCGTCGATCGGCGAGAATGGGCCCAAGGTCGGCGGTTTGACACGCACCATCGCCCATACCAATTTCAAGCTGACATGGTCGAGGAAATACGAAGCGCAAGGCGGCGGAGCTTGCACTTTGGTTTCAGCACGGCCAAAGCTTGTCATCACCTACACGCTGCCCGAACCGGCAGGCCAACTGCCGCCTGCGGCCGCCAAGAATTGGGAGACGTTCATCGCAGGTGTCCGCAGCCACGAAGTGGTGCACGGCGATATGATCAAGGAGATGGTGCAGGCAATCGAGTCCTCAACCGTGGGTATGTCTGTGCCGGACGACCCCAAATGCCAAAAAATCAAGACCGAGTTGACGAAACGCCTTTCGGCGCTCTCGCTCGCACAGCGGCAGCGAAGTCGGGATTTCGACCGGACTGAACTCAGCAAGGGCGGCAATATCCATCAGCTCATCCTTGCATTGGTAAATGGCTCGTAGAGGAAATCGAACAAAACTACTTTACAGCACGTGCTATCACGCCACCCAAGTTGATTCAGATCAGTGCATCTTGGCCAGCGCGGCCGCAAAGAAATCCTCGCCTCCAAAGTTCCCCGATTTCAGCGCCAGTAGCATATCACCATGGGTCGTGCCGATTGTCCGCAACACCGGCACCCCGGGGGCAATCTCCGGCCCGATCAGAAATGCTGGGATGCCGAGCCTGTCCACGGCTGCACCGGATGTCTCACCGCCAGCGACCACAAGGCGCCGCACGCCACGTGTCACGAGCTCGGCCGCAATGGTTGAAGTGGCCGTTTCGATCGCGTGACCCGAAGCTTCGCGTCCATATTGCGATTGCAGCCGGGCGACCGTTTCGGGGGGCGCACTTGCCGCGACAATAACCGGACCGGCTGAAATGCGGTCGCCGGCCCAGGAGATCGCAGCATTTATCTCGTCCGAACCGGCAAGCAACTTTTCAGGGTCAAGCCTTAGCACTGGCATTGTCTGTTCGGCGACGGCGATTTGCTGGAGCGTCGCTTTCGAGCAGCTGCCAGCAACAATAGCGGCCAGCCCGCCAACGGGGCCTACGGCGCCGGCTGCGGCTTCGGTCCGCAGAGCCGTCGGGCGGGAGCGCACCAACGCGCGGGCAAGCCCGAGGCCCAGTCCGGATGCGCCAGTCGAAGCGCGTGTTTGGAGTGCAACAGCACCGAGCGTTTCCAGATCATGTTCGAATATTGCATCTGCAATCGCCGCGGTGAAACCCTGCGCTTGGAGACTGTCGAGCCGTGCCTTTACGGCCTCTGGTCCAGCCGCGACTGTCACCAGGTCGATTAGACCGACAGTGCCGCGTGACTGTCTGGCCAGGACCCGTACGAGGTTGGAATCGTGCATCGGATTAAGGGGATGGTCCTTGAGCGGACTTTCGTTCAGCGGTTGTTCACCGACGAAGAGATGACCGAGATAGACTGTACGGCCGGTCTCAGGGAAGGCAGGGGTCACCAATGTCAGCCCATCGCTTAGTGCTTCGGTGACCGGGCCAATATTGCCGGCATCGGTGGAATCGAATGTCGAGCAGATTTTGTAAAGCACATGGCTCGCGCCGCGTTGGCGCAGCCACCGATCGGCGACCGTCGCAGATGTCACGGCCTCGGCTGCAGCAACCGAACGGATTTTCAGCGCGATAACGACCGCATCAACGTCAGGCAACGCCAGTGCCGAATCGGGAATGCCGACCGTCTGGACGGTTCTCAGACCGTTCTTCGTCAGTGTATTGGCGAGATCGGACGCCCCTGTGTAGTCGTCGGCAATGGATCCAAGCAGAATAGCCATCGTCTAGCTCCGTGCAAAAGGTCTGAACCAACCCAAACCGTCCAGTGTATGTCCTCGGGGATTGTATTCGCAACCGACGAAACCTGCATAGCCAAGCCGGTCTATTTCCCCGAACAGAAAGGGATAGTTCAGCTCTTCCCCATCGGGCTCGTGGCGTGAAGGCACACTGGCGATCTGGATATGGCCGATGATCGGCAGCAAATGGCGCAGAGCCATCGTCACGTCGCCATGCATGATCTGGCGATGATAAATGTCGAACTGGAGTTTCAGGTTTGGCAGGCCGAGTTTTGCTATCAGCTTTTCGGCTGTATTGAAATCGTCGAGGAAATAACCGGGCATGTTACGTCCGTTGATTGGCTCGAGGACGAGGTCGATTCCCGCTTCGGCAAGCCGCCCCGCAGTGTAGATCACCGAGCGCTGGTAAATAGCCGCTGCCTCGTCGTCGTGAGAATCAGCAAGGCCCGCCATCAGATGTAACCGCTTTACGCCCGTCGCCGCGGCATATTCGAGTCCCCTCTCCACATCCGATTTCAATGCATTGAACCGTCCGGGAAGAGCGGCAATACCACGCTCGCCCGCAGCCCAATCCCCCGGGGGCAAATTGAACAGCACCTGCTGCAGGTTGTTGCGAACAAGTCGCTCGGCGATCGCTTCCGGCGCAACGTCGTAGGGAAAGAGATACTCGACGGCGGCAAATCCTGCATCGGCGGCAGCGTCGAAGCGGTCGAGGAACGGCCACTCGTTAAACATCATCGTCAGATTGGCGGCGAATACCGGCATCATTGCTCCTTCCTATCAACTCTGCGGCTTGCCGCTCAGACCTGGCAGTTGTGTACCCGAGAGCTGGGCGTAGAGCCGTGCGAGAGAGGAGTCGTCGTCGCGGCCCATGCCGGCACCCGAAGCGGCCAGATACATCTGCAAGGCTGCCGCGACGAGCGGTACCGGGTAGCGCTCCGAACGGGCCATATCCTGAACGATGCCGAGATCCTTGACGAAAATCTCGATCGTGCTCAGGGGGGCGTAGTTCCCCGCCAGCACATGCGGTATCCGGTTTTCGAACATCCACGAGTTTCCGGCCGATGCCGTAATCACCTCGTAGACTTTGTCGAGGTCGAGCCCCTGCTTCGCAGCGAAGGTTATGGCCTCGCACGCGGCGGCGATATGTACGCCCGCAAGAAGCTGGTTGATCATCTTGAAGGCGGCACCGGTTCCGGCCGCGTCGCCGAGTTCGTAAATCTTGCCGGCCATGGCGTGAAGAGCCGGACGGGCGGTGTCGAAGGCTCGCGGGGAACCGGACGCCATGATCGTCAGTTCTCCGCTCTCCGCCTTTGCTGCCCCGCCGGAAACCGGTGCATCGAGATAATGAAAACCGAGGGCCTCGACACGTTGTGAAAGGTCGCGCGCGACCGCCGGGTCCATGGTTGCAGACGAGACGAACACCGCCCCCGGCCGCATCGTTTCCGTGACACCGCCGGCACCGAAAAGCACGGCCTCGGTCTGTGCGCTATTGACGACCACCGAGACGACAATGTCCGCGTCTTTTGCGGCGTTCGCGGGTGTGGCCGCGCCACGGCCGCCATCCGCGATGAAGCGATCAACCGCCGTTGGCGCAATGTCATATCCGGTAACGTCGAGACCCGCGCGTTTCATCGACCGGGCCATCCCGAGTCCCATTGACCCAAGGCCGATCACTGCCGCCACGACGGTGCGACCAGGAGCTTCAGAGAGCGATGACATGACGATGTTCTCCAGTCTGCCAAGCGAAGGCAATATCTCCAGGCGCCAGCTGAAGGACTAAACGTTCCCCTGCGCGTCCAGGGTAGATTATGGTAGCGCTGTCATTTTTGTAGTTTATTTTGGCAGCGCTGCCAACACGAAATTGGTAGCGCTGCCAAAAAAACTTGATTATTGGCAAGAGACCGTGAAGATGTTGGCTGAAAATCCGCAACCGCCCTTCGGATATTGCCGTCCAGTTGGCGCGTACTGCCGAATGCGAATTCAAGAGGGAACATGGATTTCAAGTACGAGACCGCGGTGACACTTGCGCAGGTCGCCGAGGCGGCCGGTGTCGGGGAAAGCACGGTTTCACGCGTTCTGCGAAACCATGGTTCGTTCTCCGGCAAGACCAGGGACCGGGTTATGGCGGCCGTTGAGCGGTTGGGCTATGTGCCAAACCGGATAGCCGGAACGCTGGCCTCCGCCGGTTCGCGCCTCGTGGCTTTTGTGGTTCCCTCGCTCTCCAATATCGTATTTGCCGATGTGCTGCGAGGGGCGAGCAGCACGCTGGAACAGAACCAGCATCAGGCGGTTTTCGCCGTCACCGACTACGACCCGGCAAGGGAAGAAGCGCTCGTTGCCTCCATGTTGGCTTGGCGGCCCGCAGCCGTGATGCTGGCGGGTTACGAGCACACCCAAGGTACGGTCAGGATGCTGCGCGCCGCAAGCTGCCGGATTGTGGAATTGCTCGATATCGATGGCGTTGCGCTGGATCTGGCGGTTGGCTTTTCCAATCACGATGCGGGCTGCCGAAGCGCACATTATTTGTTGCAGCGGCATTATGGCCGGATCGGCTATGTGGGTCACGATCTGGAGCGTGATACCCGTGCCGGCAAACGCTATGCCGGCTTTTGCGAAACACTGAGTGCGGGCGGCAGCCCGCTTGTCGATCGGGAAATTCACGCCGGGGCGTCGTCGGTCGAAAACGGGCGCTTGGGGCTCGAACGGCTGCTGACGAGAAGTCCGGATCTCGACGCTGTGTATTTTTCCAACGACGACATGGCGCTGGGTGGCTATTTTCATTGCTTGGCGCGCGGGATTTCAATCCCGTCGCAGCTGGCAATTTTTGGCTATAACGGCCTCGATATCGGCCGGGTAACGCCGCAGCCTTTTTCGACCATCCGCACACCCCGTGTCGCGACGGGACAGGTGGCGGCGCAACTCGTTGTTGAAAACGCGCCGGCACAAGTTGTCGATCTCGGTTTTGAACTGATCGAAGGGGCAACGGCGTGACAAGAGGGAATTCCAATGTCTGATACACGATTGCGTGAGGAAATCTGCCGATACGGCCGGTCCCTGTTTGAGCGGGGACTGACGCCGGGTTCATCGGGAAACATATCCTTGCGAATGGATGATGGCGGCTGGCTGGTAACACCCACCAACGCATCGCTGGGCTTCCTCGACCCGGCCAGACTCTCCCGGCTCGACGCCACAGGACGGCTGCTATCAGGTGATAAGCCGACTAAGGAAATTCCTCTTCACTCTGCGCTTTACGAGACTCGTGGAAGCGCTCGCGCAATCGTGCATCTGCATTCGACCAACGCCGTTGCCCTGACAATGTTGCCAGAGATCGACCCGCGCGCCGCACTTCCGCCGATGACGCCCTATTATCTCATGCGGGCCGGCCAGACGGCTCTCGTGCCCTACTATCGTCCAGGAGATCCGGCTGTCACGGATGCCATTCGTGGCCTGGCGGGCAAGTATTCATCCGTGCTGCTTGCCAATCACGGCCCCGTCGTGGCGGGTGATAGTCTTGAAGCCGCAGTTTTTGCGACTGAGGAGCTGGAGGAGACAGCAAAACTCTATCTGATCTTGCGAAACCTGAACCCCCGGTACCTTAGCCCGGAACAGGTGGCGGATCTCGTTACCACCTTCGGCCTTGATCTGCCTTCGCATGATGACCACGATCACTAGCTTCGACAATTGACATAGCGAACACGCACCTTCGTTTCTAAAGCGCGGCTTCGTTCAACCGCAATCATACGACAGATTTCACGCGTTCCCATCCGTTGGCCAGATGGGTGTCCAGCTCCTGCGCCAAGGTTTCTGCGTCACGTGCTTCAAGCGCGGCGATGATACGCTCGTGTTCGGCGACTGCACCTGCCCAACGTTCCGCACCTTCATGCCCGATAAAGCGGATGCGTTTGACGCGCGATTGCAGCAGACCGTGAACTTCGGCAAGCGGAGCGTTATCGGCGAGGGCGACGATCCCGGTATGGATCTGCTGGTTCAGCTTGTAATATTCGAGCCGCTCCCCCGCCTTGTAGTGCCTGACCATCGCATCGTGCAGCACGCGGATCTGTGCGATCCCTTCGTCACTCGCCTGTACGCATGCGAGGCGGCCAGCAAGCATTTCCATCGACCGGATGACGATGAGCATATCTTCAACGTCTTTCGCCGAAAAGCGTTTGACCACAGCCCCACGGCTTGGCACCAGCTCAACCAATCCCTCGCTGGCCAGAAACTTCAGCGCCTCTCGCAGGGGTGTACGCGATACGCCAAGTTCTTCGCCGAGCTGGTTTTCATAGATGCGCTCTCCCGGTTGCAGGTCACCCTCGATGATCATGTCGCGCAATCGCGTGACGATCTCGCCATGCAGCGATTGGCGGGAGATCGTGGCTACTGTCCGCCGTCCGGCCGGTTCAATCACGTCTGAAGCCATCATTACCCTCCATTTTCATTCGTCAGCTCAACGCGCGAGTCTGTTGTTCACGCTCATTTTCGCACTGGTCGCGGTAAAATGATACAGCCCTTCATACGTTATTTTTTATACTGTATACAAAATGCTTGCATCCTAAAAGCATTGCTTGTAGTCCTCAGAGGCATCATTGAAGAGGAGGAGCTTTTATGGCGACAAGCGAAACTGCTGCCGTGATACGGACAAGACGCCCCGTGCTGGCCCTTGCCATGGGCGATCCGGCCGGTATCAGTTCGGAACTGACGGCCAAGATACTCTCCTTGCCGGAGCTTTGCAGTGCCGCGCATTTTATCGTTATCGGCGATCGGCGCATCCTGGAGGAGGGCGCACTGATCGCGAAAGTCACGCTCGATCTTGATTATCGAACGGCGGACGAGTTTTCGACCGAACCAGCAGGGCGGCCAGTCTTCGTCGATCTTGGGCATCTGGATCCTGCTGACGTCACACGTGGCGAGGCGACCCTTGCCGGCGGCACCTTTGCGACCGAAAATTTTCGTTTTGCGCTTCATCTCGCAAACGAAGGCCGCGTCGATGGCATCTGCTTTACGCCCTTCAACAAGAAAGCGATGCGCTATGCCTATCCAGGCTACGACGACGAGATCCGCTTTGTTTCCGACGTTCTGTCCTTTTCGGGAAAGATGCGGGAGTTCAACGTGCTGGAGCGAATCTGGAACGCGCGCGTAACCTCGCATATCCCACTGTCGGCAGTCTCCGGTCATATCAGTCAGGATGCTATTTTGGCGGAGGTGGAGCTGACCGCCGCCTGTCTGCGGCTCGCGGGGATTGACGAACCGAAAATCGCGGTGGCGGGACTCAATCCGCATGCCGGTGATGGCGGGAGCTTCGGATTAGAAGAAATCGAAATAATCGAACCTGCAGTGGCGCGGGCCAAAGCCGAGGGATATGCGGTGGAGGGGCCATTTCCGGCCGATACGGTATTTCTGCGCGCCCTCAAGGAAGGGTTCCACGCGGTGTTGACCATGTATCATGACCAAGGTCAGATCGCGATGAAGATGATGGGCTTCGACAAAGGGGTAACGATGATGGGCGGCCTGCCGTTCCCGCTCTGCACTCCCGCGCATGGAACAGCCTACGATATAGCCGGTCATGGAATCGCCGATGTTGGGGCATCGCGAGAGGCTGTGCTGTTGGCGGCGAGGATGGCTATGCGACAGGCAAGCTTGAATAGGGCGTCTCAAAATATCGATTGACGAAAACCGGACCACTCCGCCGGGGTAGGAGCTTGCGGCGGATGGTTCGACAACCGGGAGGAAATGATATGTTGAAACAGATTACGTTGGCGATGCTGGCGACCATCGCGGCAGCACCAGCGCTGGCATTCGAGCCGGCGCGGCCGGTCGAATTCGTGGTGACCTCGGGCCCAGGCGGTGGCACCGACAACTTCGCCCGCACGGTGCAATCCATTATCTCCAAGCATAAGCTGATGGATGCGTCTATCGTCGTCACCAACAAGGGCGGCGGGAGTGGAGCAGAGGGTTTTGTCTACGCTGCGGGCCATAAGGGCGATCCCTACAAGCTGACATTCGGTACCAACAATGAATATCTCCTGCCGAGCGTCGCAGCCGTTCCTTACAAGGCTGAGGATCTGACACCTGTAGCCGCGCTCGCACTGGACGAATTTCTCGTATGGGTGAATGGCGAATCCAAGGTCGACGATATCAAAGCCTTTGTGGCGGCGGCCAAGGCAGAGCCAAAAGCAATCCAGTTCGGTGGAAGCCAGTCCAAGGATACCGATCAGATCCTCGTTTCGACGATAGCGGACGCCACCGGAGCGGAGTTTCGCTACATTCCGTTCAAGAGCGGCGGCGAGGCAGCCGTCCAACTGGCCGGCGGTCACATCGACGCCAATGTGAACAATCCCAACGAGAATCGCGGTCAGTGGCAGGCGGGCATGGTAAAGCCGTTATGCGTCTTCCGGCCCGACCGCTTTCCGAAAAGCGAGCCGGTGCATGATGGCAAAGGCTGGAACGATATCCCTACATGCGCTGAGGCTGGGCTGGCGATCGACAGCTACCGCATGCCGCGAACGGTCTGGCTGCCGGCCGGGGTTGATGAAGCGGCGGTAGCCTTTTATCGCGACGTCCTGAAGAAAGTCTCCGAAACGCAGGAATGGTCAGATTACGTGGCCAAGACTTCACAGACGTCGCAGTTCATGGCCGGGGATGACTTCAAAGCCTACCAGACAGGTGACCGCGAGAACGTGCGCAAGGTGCTCAAGCGCGAAGGTTGGCTGGTGGAGTAAACCAAACGGGGGGCGCCCAGCAGGCGCCCCTGCTTCCCGCAGCGCATTGGAGGTGAGCATGGTTGAGTTCGAGAGGGGATCTGTGTCCCGCAAAACGATGGAGATCGTTACGGCGTTACTGACTGCTGGGGCCGGTTTAGCTATCTGCTACGGGTCTTGGCGAAGCGGGATCGGCTGGAGCGACATGGGGCCGGAAGCAGGTTACTTCCCGTTCTATATCGGCGTTCTGGTTATCCTTGGCAGCCTGGTGACGCTCGTGCGCAGCGCATTTTTTTATCAGCACGACGGGGAGATCTTCCTCGATTCTAAAAGGGCCAGGCCCGTCCTCGGCTTCTTTCTACCCGTCGGCGCTTTCATCGTCGTTTCGCTTCTTCTGGGCCTCTATGTTGGCACTGCTCTCTACATCTTTGGCTCAATGAAGTGGCAGGGAGGTTATCGCTGGTGGGTTTCTGCCCTCGCAGCACTGGCCGTGACTGCGCTCTTCTACCTCGTGTTCGAGATAGGTTTTCAGGTTCCCCTGCTTAAGGGACCGATTGAAGGCTGGCTCGGCATCTACTGATCCGCAATGCGGTGACACCGCTATTGCCGGAACCCTTGGGAGGAAACAGACAATGGGCAATTTCGGCTACCTGATGGATGGCTTTGCCACCGTCATCACCACGCACCACATTGTCATCATGGTCATCGGCGTCATGCTGGGAATCCTCGTCGGCGTGCTGCCGGGGCTAGGTGCGCCGAACGGCGTGTCGCTTCTCCTGCCGCTTACCTTCACGATGGACCCGATTTCGGCCATCATTCTTCTTTCCTGCATGTACTGGGGAGCACTTTTCGGTGGCTCGACGACCTCGATCCTCTTCAACATTCCCGGTGAACCATCCTCAGTTGCGACGACGTTCGACGGCTATCCCATGGCCCGAAACGGCCAGGCCACACGTGCTCTGACTCTCGCCTTTATGTCTGCCGGTATTGGAGCGCTGGCCGGCGTGGTTATGATTACACTGCTGTCGACATGGGTCGCGCGCTTTGCGCTGCAGTTTTCCTCGCCGGAATTCTTTGCGGTGTATTTTCTTGCCTTTGCCAGTTTCATCGGAATGGGTGCCAACGCACCCGCCAAGACATTGGTCACGATGATGCTCGGCTTTGCCCTGGCCACCGTCGGAATGGATACGATCTCGGGCGGGTTGCGGCTCACCTTTGGCATCCCGGATCTCATCAAAGGCGTTTCCTTTCTGGTTGCGGTCATGGGACTCTTCGGGATCGGGGAGTTACTGCTAACCACGGAAGAGGGACTCCGGTTCGATGGGATCAAGGCGCGGGTCCGGGCAGTTGATGTGCTCAAAGCGCTGAAGGAGATGCCGCGATACGGGTGGTCGATCCTGCGTTCGACGCTCATTGGAATCTGGATGGGGATAACACCTGCCGGGCCGACTGCGGCGTCATTCATGAGTTATGGATTGGCTCGCCGGTTTGCCAAGGACAAGTCGCAATTCGGCAAGGGCGACCCGCGTGGCATTGTTTCGCCCGAAACTGCCGACCATTCGGCCGGCACATCCGCTCTCTTGCCAATGCTCGCCCTTGGTGTTCCCGGGTCGGCAACGGCTGCCGTGATGATGGGCGGACTAATGATCTGGGGCATGACGCCAGGACCCATGCTCTTTATCGAGCGGCCGGATTTTGTCTGGGGACTCATTGCGTCGATGTATCTCGGCAATGTCGTTGCGGTACTGCTCGTGCTCACGACCGTGCCGCTTTACGCCTCGATCCTGCGTGTGCCTTTCTCGATCGTCGGGCCGGTGATCGTGGCCATAATCTTTTCGGGTGCCTATCAGATCGCCAACTCGACTTTCGATATGTGGCTCGTCCTCGGCTTTGGTGTCCTTGGCTATCTCTTCAAAAAACTCGACTATCCAATCGCCCCGCTCGTGCTTGCCATGGTTCTGGGTGACAAGGCCGAGGATGCATTCCGCCAATCCATGCTGATGTCAAATGGCTCGCTGACCATATTCTGGTCCAACCCGCTGGTCGGGGGAATCATGGCCCTGGGGCTCCTCATGCTCGCATGGCCCGTCGTTGCCAAGGCCGTTGGCCTGCGCGGCATCCGCCGCGGTTCAGCCACTACGCATTCGGCCAAGCTCTGACGGCACGGCTACCTTCACCGCCTCGAAAGGATCAATCGCCATGAACCATCACGAACAATTTCCAGGCGCAAGCCGGCCGGTCGAGGCGTGTATCGTTGGCACAGGTGGATTTGGCCGCAGTTTTCTGGCGCAGGGCCTGCGTGTTCCCCTGATGAACGTACGCATAGCTGTGGACGTAGACAGCGCTACAGCGGCGGCCGCGCTGAAATCCGTCGGAGTGGAGAACGTAGCCGAATGCCAAAACAGGGAAGAGGCCAGCCGCTTTTGGGCCGACGGACTTACGATAGCAGCCGGCAATCTCTCGCATGTCCTGCATTTGCCATTCGATGTACTGGTTGAGGCGACGGGACATCCGGAAGCAGGTGCGCGTCACGCCAAGCTCGCGATCGAGGCGGGGAAGCATCTTGCCCTTGTTTCAAAGGAAGTCGACAGCGTTGTCGGTCCCGGCCTTGCTCGAATGGCTACTCAAACCGTGGTGACCCCGGTCGATGGTGATCAACCCAGCCTTCTCATCGGCCTGATCACCTGGGCGGAAGTTCTCGGTTTCGAGATCGTCTGTGCCGGAAAATCGAGCGAATATGATTTCGTCTTCGATCCTGTGACCGAAACGCTAACGAGCAACGGTGTTTCCATTGATGCAGTGGGTTTCGCTGATCATCTTCACCTGGGAGAACGTGACGTGGCCGAACTCTCCGGTGCGCGGTCGCGGGCCGCCGCGAGTTTGCCGCAGCGTGCCGTACCCGACCTTTGCGAGCTGGCTGTCGTCTCTCATTCTGTCGACCTCGTTCCCGACCGCCCGGATCTTCATTGCCCCATCACCCGAATTTCGGAAGTGCCAACCTTCTTTTCTACGCGGGATGACGGTGGACTTCTTGACGGCGAACGACGCATGGATGTCTTCCATTGCTTGCGCCTTCCAGGCGAAATTAGCTTCGCTGGGGGTGTCTTTATCGTCATACGCTGCAGGGATACGGCAAGTTGGGAACTTCTCGCCGAAAAAGGGCATATCATCAGCCGTAGCGGCGCGACTGCAATGATCTATCTGCCCCGCCATCTTCTCGGCCTGGAAGCAGCCACAAGTGTTCTTGACGCAGGACTTAATGGCGTCTCTAGCGGCTCGCGGCATCCCATACCACGCTTCGACCTCGTTGCTGTCGCCGATGTCGATCTCAGCCCTGGAACCCTGTTGAGAGCGACAGGTCATCATCATTCCATTGATAACGTCTCATCCGCCCTGATACCGGCAAGGCCACTCGAAGCCGATCAGCCTGCCCCGTTCTATCTGGTCGCCGACCGTCGGCTGGTCCGGCCGGTGAAGGCCGGCAGTGCGATCCGCCTCCATGATATTGCCGCGGAGGATTCGCACCTGTTGGACTTGCGCCGCCGGCAGGATGCCTTGTTCTTTGGAGGCGCGGGCAGCGCCCGCGAGCATGAGCCTGGGGAGCGCCATGGTTCGGGTTTGGCAGGATCACAACCCATTACAGCCGGGTAAGGACGATGACTGCATAGCGGCATGGTTCATCGCCCTCGTTGGCGAAGACACAATCATTTGGCCCGCCGAGCTCAAGGCAGTCTCCTTGGTGGAGTGTGTATGTGGTTTCGCCTTCTGCGAAGCTTAGCGTGCCGTTCAGGACCCAGATCAGCTGCCGCAGGAACAGAAAAGCGCTGGCCGGAAGCGAAACGCGCGCCTTTGGTGGCAGATCGATATGCACCACATCCATCGGCAGGTCCGAGGCGGGCGAGACGTGCCGGCGTACATAACCGCTGTCGGGATCGATCCACAGAGGCTGGTCCTCCTGACGGAGCAATCTGCCCTCCTGCATCTCCGCACGGGCCATCAATGTTGACATCGTCAGGCCGAATGCACCGGAAAATCGGGCGAGGAGCATGGCTGTGGGGCTGCTTTCTCCGCGCTCCACCTTGTTGATCATGGCGCGGGAGACGGCGGATTTTTCCGCAAGCTCGGTCAGCGACCAATTGCGTGCTTCTCGCTCCAGACGGATACGCCTGCCGATTTTCTGATCGACACTATCTATTTTATGAGACATAAGGAAATTATAGTAGACGAAATTAAGGGGTGCAAGCCGTGAATGTGCGCGATGCTGTGGAGAGCGATCTTCCGGAAATCCTTGAAATTTACAACGATGCCGTCCTGAACACGACGGCGATCTGGAATGAGGCAGAAGTCGATCTCGAGAACCGCAGAACGTGGCTGAAGGAGAGGCAGAGACAGGGTTTTCCGGTCATTGTCGGCATTGATGATTTGGGCCGCGTTACAGGCTATGCCTCTTTTGGCGACTGGCGTGCCTTTGCGGGCTATCGGCACACGGTCGAGCATTCCGTCTATGTAAACAGAGAGATGCGCGGAGCGGGCATTGGCAGGACGTTGATGCTGGCGCTTATCGACAGGGCGCGCCAGCTTCGCAAGCATGTGATGATCGCCGGAATAGAAGCGAACAACGAAGCATCAATCCGGCTGCATAAGCAGCTTGGCTTCGAGACTGTTGGGTATCTGCCGGAGGTTGGGACCAAATTCGGCAAATGGCTTAACCTGACGTTCCTGCAGATCACGCTAGACAGGGGTGCGCCGCACTAGGCAGTGCAAAGTGCCGATTTCGCCGCATGATATTCCCGCTCCAAGCGGGCCACAAGATCACTCGCCGGAAGAATTTCCTTAATTGCACCAATACCTTGGCCGCAGCCCCATATATCCTTCCAGGCCTTGGCGCCCGTCGTTGCAGCTTCGAAGTCCATCTTTGACGGGTCGGCTTCCGGCAGGTGGTCCGGGTCCATTCCGGCCTTGGATATGGACGGCTTCAGGTAGTTGCCATGGATTCCGGTGAAGTAATTCGAGTAGACGATATCTGAAGAGGCGGAGTCGACAATCATTTGCTTGTAGCTGTCGACTGCCCGCGCCTCATTCGTCGCGATAAAGGGTGAACCAATGTAAGCAAGGTCCGCGCCCATGGCTTGCGCGCCCAATATGGCGCCGCCGGTGGCGATTGCGCCGGAGAGCAACAGAGGACCATCGAACCATTCGCGGATTTCCTGGACGAGTGCGAAGGGCGAAAGGGGGCCTGCGTGACCGCCCGCGCCGGCTGCAACCGCAATCAACCCATCGGCACCTTTGCGAATGGCAGAATTTGCGTGCCGGTTATTGATGATGTCGTGAAGTACGATCCCGCCATAGGAGTGAATCGCCTCGTTTACCTCAGGAACCGCGCCCAAAGACGAAATAACCACGGGAACCTTGTACTTTACGCACATCATTAGATCATGTTCGAGCCGTTTGTTGGACCGGTGGACGATCTGATTGACAGCGAATGGAGCGGCAGGGCGATCGGGATTTTTCTCGTCGTGGTTGCGTAACTCTTCAGTGATTTCAGCCAGCCATTCGTCAAGCTGTGCCTCAGGCCGGGCGTTAAGGGCCGGAAATGAGCCGACTATGCCAGCCTTGCACTGCGCGAGCACCAGCGCCGGATGCGAAACGATGAACAACGGCGCTCCGACAACGGGAATACGAAGCGTGGATTTCAGGATTTCCGGCAAGGCCATATGCATCTCCCAATGCGATAGATTTTGACGTTTGCGTAAACGTAACTTCTTTTATCAGACCTTTCGCGTTGAGCAAGTGAAAGCTAAGTTACTTGTGATTGTAGGGACAACCCTAAATGGAAAAACCTGAGCCATATTCGACATTTCTTGCGCAATAATCGAGGAAGTGTGGGCCAGTTTTGCCGATTGGTCGTTCAGACAAGCGTGGTGGGAAGGCAAAAATCAGTCTCCTCCCTGCGAATGATGATTTGCTGGGGTAGATGGAAAACGGGGGAGGTCGGCGTGCCCGCAGCGCCGCAGTTGGCTGGTGCCTTGTCGGCGAAACCGCCATCATTGCGCCGCGAGAGTCTTGAATAAGGAGTAAGATGCGTTATGGCTAGCCATTCATACGAGCTGCTTTGAAGGGATTACCGTCGAGTTGGAAGCGATTGAACAAGCGATCCGGAACGCACTGACCAAGGCGGACGCCAGGAATCCCGCGATCCGTCAGAAGGTCTACGAATCCGCGTGGGGCGCGCATGAGCGTTCACTCGCTGCCAATGGGGCGCTCGACGACAACCAGCGCGAAGACCGGCGTGAACGACTGAAAGCGGCAATCACCCGGATCGAGGACGAAGTCCAGGCAACAGGGTCGATAACGCCTCCTCCCGCGCCCGCTCCCATTGTTGAAAGGCAAGAGCCGATCCTGGCGGTGGAGCCTGCACGCACGCCGGGCCAGGCGGCAAGGATTGAGCCTTCGCTCAAGGGCCCCACGGAGCCGGAATTCGATGCACCGGAGCTGGCATCAAATGAACCGGCGGCTGCGGATAATTATCGGCCGGACCGGTTGCGGCCCCGCCTGCAGCGTAAAACCGAACGCAGGAAAGCGAGCGGGCTCACCAAGGTCATCATCGTCCTCGGCATGCTTGCGGTTGCACTCGGTCTTCTTTGGCTCGTCGCGTCCGGAATAATCAATTCGAAGCCATCCAGCATCCCTCCGAGCACTGGGAATCCTGCCACCAACGGCAGCCATGAACCGGTGAAAGAAGGTGAATTGTCGCCCGAAGGTAACTGGATCGAGATTTTCAATCCGTCCGACATGACGCAAGTCGCGCTTGCGGGCCGGGCGACCGCCACTATCGCCGGCGATGAACTTGAAAAATACGTGCGCATCCAATCACCAGGCGAGACCGACGATATCAGCTTCCAGGTCGGAGAGGGCGTACTCGAGCAACTTGCTGGGAAACGGGCGGTGTTCGACATCATTGCCAAGACCGAGGATGGGACGAGTACGCAAATCGCGGTGAGCTGCGACTTCGGCAATCTCGGCGATTGCGGACGCAAGCGATTCGACATTTCCGACGCCAGCAAGGAGTATCTCGTCCAGATGCAGTTTCCCGCCGGCAAGGAGCCAGGGGGCGGCGGCGCGATCAAGATCAATTCTGATGTGTCCCAGTCGGGCAAGCCGGTCGATATCATTTCGATTCGCGTTCAGATCGCGAACTAGACGAAAATGGCCCGCGCGTTCCTGTCTTCGGGTGATCTGATCGCGGATCGCCGCGCTTCATATGCTGATATGCTCTTCGAGACGGGGGATCAGGCGGCGGCCGCCGACCTCATGCGCCAAGCGCTCGAGATCGTGCCGGAATGGCCGGCCGGACTGTTCCGTCTTGGCGAAATGGAAGCGGCAGCGGGGCAGGGCGATGCAGCGGCGGAAACTTGGCGCAGACTTTTGCTGCTCGATCCTGCCGATCGTTTTGGCGCCGGATTGAAGCTCGCCGCTACCGGCCATGCAACAGTGCCCGATACGCCGCCGGCAGCCTATGTTGAAACACTGTTCGACGCCTACGCCCCGACCTTCGAGACTGCCCTCCTGAATAAGCTGGACTACCGTGTGCCCGAATTGCTCGCGAACGCCGTCAAGCGCGCGGCCCCCGGCAGGCGGTTCCGTTCGGTCGTTGACCTCGGCTGCGGAACCGGTCTCATGGGCCCCTATTTTCGAGAAGTGGCAGACTCCCTTGCCGGGATGGACCTCTCGGAGGTGATGTTGCAGAAAGCAGCGGAAAAGCAGATCTATGACCGGTTGGAGAAAGGCGACGTCAACGAACTTGACATGCCATCTCGCAACGCCGACCTGGTTATCGCCGCCGATGTCTTCGTCTATGTCGGTGATCTCCAGCGTGCCTTCGCCAACGTGGCAAAGACCCTGGCCTGCGACGGACTGTTTGCATTCTCTGTTGAAAATCATCCAGGTGACGACGACCTGATCCTGCAACCATCGTTGCGATACACACATTCCGAACACTATGTGCGCAGGGTCTTAGCCGAACATTCAATGGCGCCCTTGAGCATCGAGCGCGAAACAATCCGTATGGATCGCGGCGATCGGCTGCAAGGACTTATCGTTGTGGCGAAACCTGTGGATTGAGGGAAGAGCCTCAGCTGATCAATCCTTGCGGAAAACCAGGCGGCCCATCCAGCCGGTCAAGACTGCGAGGAATACGGCGAACAGACCATACAGCAGGCTGTGCTGGTTGGCGGCGCGATAAATGCGGAATTCGAGGCCGGCCTTGACGATGTTGAGGCTGGTCGCGCTTTCACGCAGGAATTCACCGTTGCGGAAAAGATAGGCGCGCGCCACATGCTTGCCCACCGGCACGTTGGCAGGCAGAGAGAGCGTCGCGCGAAACAGCGTCGACGACAGGAACTGCACATCGCCCATGCGCTGGCTGTAGAGTTGCTGTTTCAGCTTCAATCGTGGCAGCTCCGTTGTGAACTCCTGGAGCGCTTCACTTGACCCAAAGCCATCGGGGGCCGGCTCGTAGAAGATATTGTTCACACCCAGGCTCAGCTGACGGAATATTTTGGGTGTAGTGATGTCCTGCAGGCTCCGGGTCGAGGCAAGGGAGTAGGAGGCCGGAATGTGCTGGAACGACACCGATTCCGCATTGACCCAGATTCCGAAGTACCTGTCCTTGCGGCGTACGACGAAATTGCGCGCGGGTCCTTCGAGAATGACGACGATGTCGTAGCGTCCTTGCCGCTGGATCAATGGATCGGCATTATCCAGCGCGCCAAAAACCGTCAGATCTGTGCCGCGGAATCCGGAAGTGATGGCGATGGTGTCAGTGGACAGCCCGATCTCCACCGTCTCCTTGTTGACGGGTTGTTGCGCAAGCGCTCCCTGTCCCGCAAGGATCGGTACAATCAGAGCGAGAGCGCGTACCGCGATCATCATCATCATTATGCCCCCGACGCCATGGCGAGGGTGATGGAGTAAAGATCATCGGGCGTGACAAAGAGTTCGATGGCGAGGCGCAGGCCGACCGCGAGGACCAGCAAAGCCAGCAAGGCGCGCAGTTGCTCGCCGCGCAATTTCTGGCCGATGCGGGCGCCATATTGTGCGCCCACGACACCGCCCGTCATCAGCAGCATCGCAAGCACGATATCGACCGACTGGTTGGTCGTCGCCTGCATGACTGTAGTGAAGGCGGTAACGAAAACGATCTGGTAGAGCGAGGTTCCTATGACGACATTGGTCGGAACCTTGAGCAGGTAGATCATGGCCGGAACCATGATGAACCCGCCGCCGACACCCATGATCGATGAGAGAAAGCCGATAGCTGCACCAAGGACCATCACGGGAATGATGCTGACATAGATCTTCGATGCTCGAAAACGCATCTTGAACGGCAGCTTGTGCACCCAATTGTGCTGGCCGGGCTTCTTCAATGTCGCAAGTTGCCCGGCCCGCGTTCGCCGCATTGCCTGAACGCTCTCGTAAAGCATCAGGCCGCCGATCGTACTCAGGAACACCACGTAGAGCAGTGAGACAATGAGGTCCAGCTGACCGAGCTCGCGCAGCAGGACGAATACATAAATACCGACACCAGCGCCGACCACGCCGCCAATAACAAGCAGGGATCCCAATTTGAAATCGAGCGTGCCGCGCTTGAAATGCGTCAGGGCCCCGCTGAACGACGAAGCGATAACCTGGTTGGCGCCAGTGGCAACTGCGACCGCCGGCGGGATATTGTAGAAAATCAATAGCGGCGTGATCAGAAACCCGCCGCCGACGCCGAACATGCCCGACAGAAAGCCCACCGCCGCACCCATAAAGAAGAGCACGAAGACATTGACCGAAATCTCGGCTATAGGCAGATAAATACCCAATACGAACCCCAAACCCATCATGGTGCTACGACATGGTCGTAACACCACAATGACAGCAATTCTTTAAGGTTTCTTGCCCACTCGCGGGCGTCGAGTCAAACACTGACTGAACGACGCCCCACATATCGGTTCAAACACGAAACCATTTGTCGCAACAATATTCTTTGCAATGCTTTGCGGCAAAATTTGCTCTAGCTCTGTGTGTTCTTCAGGAGCAGGTTCCTGACGAGGTCGTTGTCGATATTGCCTGTTGGCTTCAATCCATTGTCTTTCTGAAACGCCATGATCGCGTCGCGTGTCTTGGCACCGATCCTGCCGTCAGAACCACCGGCATCATAGCCATTCTTATTAAGGATAAGCTGGACGTTGCGGATGGCTTTTTTCATGTCGAGGGAACCGGTGGTGACGGAGCCCGCTGCGGCCGGAGTCTCGCGCCATTCTTCCGGCACGTTGAGGGCATTGGCGTCCGGATTCATCGGCTTTGGTTTCCACAACGAGGTCGCGGCGCGTGCACGCTCGACCTGATCCGGAGCCATGGCTTTCGCTACTTCATCGCGCTTTTGCGCCGCGTCCTTGTCCCCTGCATTCGCCGCCAGCGCAAACCATTTGTAGCTTTCCTCAAGGTTCTGCGAAACGCCCATTCCCTTGGCCGAGAGAATGGCAAGGTTGAACTGGCTGTCCTTGACGCCGAGTTCGGCCGCCTTGGTAAACCAGCGTGCAGCGGATTCGTTATCCGGTGCGCCGTCGGTTCCCGCCGCAAAAAGCACCGCGAGATTGTGCATTGCACTGGCATTGCCCTGTTCCGCAGCCAGTTGATAATAGGTCTTGGCCTTCGCCAGATCGCGGGTAACGCCGATACCCTTCTCGTAGAAATTACCGATCCGGTATTGAGCAGGGGCGTAGCCGCGTTCTGCTGCGAGATTGTACCACTCGGCGGCTTTGGCGTAATCGCTCGTCACGCCTTGGCCATCCATGTAGCGGCCGCCAATTTCGAAGAGCGCCTTGCTGTCGCCCTTTGCGGCCGCTTCGCGCAACGGCTCCGGCCCGGCTTCCGCCGGTATGGCCGGCAGGCCCGGCACGGTTTCAGTAGCGGTAGAGGGACCGGTAGAAGTGGCTTCAATAGTGGGCGGCGTGTTCTGCTGGGTGGCAATCACGCTTTCCACGCTGTCGGGGGCGGGCTGTGAAGCTGCCAGCTCACGTGAGGCATTGTTCTCGGCCGGGGCAACTGGTTCCTTGGCGCCAGCGGATTCAGCGGGCTGGGCCGTTTTCGGAGCAGCGGAAGTGGCCGCTTGCGGGTCAGAGGGGCCCTGTTCAGGCGTTGTGACGCGAGACTGCGGTACAGCGATATCCAGCCCTGCCGGGTGGTCCTGGAGTGCATTTTTCAATTGCAGGCCGGCGATCGCAATCATGATTGCTCCGATCGCGAGAAGGATGGGCTTGCGCTGGCGTGAAATCAGATTGCCCTTGGCGCCTGCGTCGGCTTTGTCCGAAACAACGGCCGTGGATCGCCTTTGGCTTTCGACTTCCGAAGCGGCTGCCTGCGCTGCCCGGCGTGCGGCCGTTATGAAATCTGCCTTACCGGCAGATGCATCACCGGCCAGCGATGTTTCCCGCCGGTCATCGCGAACGCGCTTCAATATGGAATTCAGATCCGGCATACCGGAACCCGGCTCGAGCGGACGATTGAGAATGTCCGGATCGAGCTCCACCTTGATGTCGGATTTCTCGGCTTCTTCGGCCGTTTCCATCGATGGGTCCAGAGGCGCGGCTTCCGGCTTGCTGCGCCCTTTCAACCCGCGTGTGAGGCCGCCAAACAGCGATTTCCTTTCGCGGGGCGCATCCTCCGAGATTTCGGCATCAACGGAAAGAGCCGGTGACGGTTGCTCGACTTTTGAGAAAATTGGCGCATCGAATACCGGCTCGACGTCGATGGCGGGATCGTAGGCCAGCGTTGCCTTCATTGCTGGCTCATCCGTAATGAACGTCGTGCCTGTGGTGGCTTCCTGAGGCTGTCGCGCAGGACTGCTTTCCAGCGAAGCCAGCCGGTCGACTATCTTGAGCAGGGTGTCGTGAATGGCCTCAAAGGTCTTGGTGTTGCGCTCTTCGGATTTGCGCGCAAGCATTTCCAGCGTTTTCAAATCATCGGCGAGTTCGCGGGCGATCGTGTTGTCCTGCGTACTGCCGAAATTCGCTGTGTTGCGAATGGCTTCAGCGGCAGCATTGCGGGCCGCTTCCACGACGAGGTCGCGACTGGCGGCGATCGACTCTTCAATGGCTTCGAGACGCGTCGGGATGGCAGCCATTTCCGCATGACGATCATTCGACTGGGACAGGTGCTCGGCCAGCCCGGCGATCTGTCGTTCGAGGTTGCGGATGGCGTCCTGTGTACCGTCTACCTGAGGCACATTCTGCGCTATATAGCGCGCCATATCGTCGAACCGAGCCTCCAGATTGTCGGTCAGGCGAATATCGCTGTGCTCGGTCAGCATGTGATGGTCGTCGAGCCGCCGGGTAAGTTCTTCGAAGCGTTGATCGATTTTCTCGATGAACGCGGGATCAGCGGCCGGCTGCGGCATGGTTTCAAGTTTATGGATGATTTGCAGCACCCTGTCTTCCAGATCGCGGAAGTCGGAAATGCTGATCGAGGCAGGCGCATTCTGCAGGTGGCGCGTTACAGCGGAGAGCTGTTCCGACAGGACGTCAAGATTGAGCGCAGGTGCTGCGTGCTGTTCGGTCAGATGATCAACGCGCTGAGCAAGTTCGCCCATGCGCTGGAGCATCGTGTCCGTCGTACGGTCGTTGGACGCTTCTTCGAACCTGGAAGCCAGCGCTGCAATGCGCGCTTCGAGCCGCTCGAATGCATCATATTGGGCGGTAACCGGCCGCGACGTGGCGACGATAGCCCGGCTGATCTCATCCAGACGCTCGTCGACCTGCTGCATGAACCTGGCGGGAAGCGATGAGCCGTTCTTGCGCGCCATCTGCTCAACAGCACCCGCCAGCAGTTTCAGCTTGTCTTCGACATTTGTCAGTTGCAGCGAGTGCGGCAACACGTCCATCGCCTGACGGATCTCGTCCAAACGCTCTTCCAGCGAGGCAAGCGAGGCGTTTGCGTCGCCGGCACCACCGGGATGGCGCTGTGCGAAGGCATCGAAGCGATCATCCATCGCGTCCCAGCGATTCCCAAGGCTCTTCACCGACTCTTCGCGTGCCAGCGTGTCCACGGTGCGTTTGAGTTCGTTGAGATCGCCGCGCAACATGGAAAGGTGGCCGCTTTCGGTATGGCCACGATTCATGACGCCATCGGAAGCCGCAGACTGGCGCAGGCGGTTCATCGCTTCGCCGTGTGGCTCAAAACGGCCCGGCCCCGGCGCTTCCATCTCGTCGCGCATTTCTTCGCGAAGCTGCTTGAGTTGTGCCGCAATTGCCGAAAGATCATGCTTCCCGTCGGTACGCTGGCTTGCTGAGGTGGAAGCCGATTGCACGGCACCACGCCTTGGCGATGCGGGTTGTCCGGCCCGTGAAGCGAGGGCGGCAAAGCGGTCGGCGATATCCTGGCTCTCTTCCTGGATTTCCGGTTTCATGGCGTTGCGCAACTGGCTTTCGAGGGCCTCCAGCGTGCGGTTGAGACTGTCCAGCGACGTCGCATCACGGCGCGCGCGATTCACATTGACCTGTTCCATCAGTGACCTTTGGTTCGTCATGGACGTCTGCTACCGGGTTGACGCCAGCTTCTGGCGCGTTCAAAACTTGAGCTTGCGGAGCAGTGGCACTGGCCTCGGTTTGCCGAAAGAAGCCGAATGCGTCCTCAAGGACGTCCATTCGGGCCAATCCGGAAAGCCGGGACAATTGATTGCCCCACGCGGTCCGACAAGCCGTGAAAAACAAATCACACATAGACACGGATCACCGACAACGTGACATTGGCGAAACGTGGTAAACAACTGGTTAAGGCAGCGGACGGAGCGGATAAAAATGTATTCGGCCAGTTCTGTGCGGGGGCGTTTCTCATCCGGATTCACGGCGTGGAACCTTAGGGTCCGGACCAGATTGACAGGTTGCAACCCCACCGGGGCAACCGTCCGCCAGAGATTAATCGCGCCGAATTCAAATTGACAAAATTTTGACGTTTACGGAAACGTCAAAATTTGTTAGAAAAGGTGAAATCCTGAACGGCACCTGCCCGGTGCTGTATTTGCTCGTTTATGTTTTGGAGGAAACCTGATGCCGAGTTACCGCGCGCCCGTTGAAGACACGCTGTTCATCCTGAACGATGTCCTTGGATTTGAACGCTACAACAACCTGGCGGGATTTGGCGACGCGTCGCCGGATATCGTTGAAGCGATTCTCGGCGAAGGTGCAAAACTGGCAGAAAATACACTGTTCCCGGTCAATCAGACCGGTGATCACGAAGGCTGCGTGCGGCTCGACGATGGATCGGTAACAACGCCGAAGGGCTTCAAGGAGGCATTCGACCAGTATCGCGAAGGCGGCTGGGTCGGTCTTGCCGTACCGCAGGAATTCGGGGGACAGGGCTTGCCCTATGCGCTGCATGTAGCCGTTGGCGAATATATGGCATCGGCCAATATGGCCCTGGTCATGTATCCCGGCCTGACGCAAGGCGCGATCGCAGCCATTCTTACCCATGGCACTGACGAACAGAAGCAGGCCTATCTGCCCAAGATGACGGACGGCACGTGGACCGGCACGATGAACCTGACCGAGCCGCATTGCGGAACCGATCTTGGTTTGTTGCGCAGCAAGGCTGTACCGGATGGGGATGGGTCCTACCGGATTTCGGGACAGAAGATTTTCATCTCCGCAGGCGAGCACGACATGGCGGAGAATATCATCCACCTGGTGCTGGCCCGCATCGAAGGCGCGCCAGAAGGTACCAAGGGTATTTCACTGTTCATCGTCCCAAAGTTCAAGCTCGACGAGAATGGCAACCCCGGAACGCGCAATGGTGTGTCGTGCGGTTCCATCGAAGAGAAGATGGGCATCCACGGCAACTCGACCTGCGTCATGAACTATGACGAAGCTACCGGTTATCTGATCGGTGGCGAGAACAAGGGTCTGCGCGCCATGTTCACGATGATGAACGAGGCGCGGCTGGGCGTGGCCCTCCAGGGGCTGTCCATTGGTGAGGTGGCTTACCAGAATGCCGCAATTTACGCGCGGGACCGCATTCAGGGCCGTGCACTGACCGGACCCAAGGAGCCGGACAAAAAGGCCGATCCGATTATCGTCCATCCGGACATCCGACGTATCCTTCTGACGATCAAGTCCTACAACGAAGCCGGTCGTGCCTTCATCCTCTGGTCAGCACTGAAATCGGATATTGCGCATCGTTCCGGCGACGCGACTGAAAGACAATTGGCCGACGATATTCTCGGTCTCATGACACCGGTCTTGAAGGGTGTGTTGACCGACAAGGGCTTCGAGCACGCCTGCATGGCTCAGCAGGTTTTCGGCGGCCATGGCTATATCGAAGAACATGGCATGAGCCAGTATGTGCGCGATGCGCGCATCGCCATGATCTATGAAGGCGCCAATGGCATCCAGGCCCTTGATCTCGTCGGACGCAAGCTAGGTGCCAATGGCGGCCGTGCGGTCATGGCCTTCTTCAAGGAAGTCGGTGATTTCTGCGAGGAAAATCGCGGCGACGAGAAGCTGGCCTTCTTCACCAAGCATCTCAAGAAGGGTCTCAACGATCTTCAGGCCGCCTCCATGTGGCTGATGCAGAATGGCATGGCGAACCCGGACAATGCCGGCGCTGCCTCGACGGACTACATGCATCTCTTTGGCCTGGTTTCTTTGGGGTACATGTGGGCACGCATCGCCAAGGCATCGCATGCCAAACTGGCGGAAGGTGCCGACAACAAGGCATTCTACGAGACCAAGCTGATCACCGGCAAGTTCTTCATGGAGCGCGTCATGCCGGAAACATCGGCGCATCTTGCCCGCATCCAGACCGGGGCGGATACGATGATGGCGCTTGCCGCGGAAGCATTCTAAGCTGCTCCAAGCCAATTTCGAGCCGCAGTCTCGCGGCTCGTCCACGACTGTTTCGGGAGGTTTGTGATGGGTCTGCGACCGGAAGAAGTACTGGGTGTTCCAAAACCTGACTGGAAGACCGACGACGTCGTGATGCTGGAGGACATGGCCACGAAGTTCCTCGAGGCCGAAGTTCTGCCGCATTATGAGCGATTTGAAAAACAGGAAATATTCGACCGTTCAGTCTGGGAACTGGCTGGAGAAAATGGCCTTCTTTGCGCCTCGATGCCGGAGGAATATGGCGGTGCCGGTGGCACCTACGCACATGAGAGCGCGATCCTCGAAGCCATCAGCCATGTCGGCGTCGACGGATTCGGCATAGCACTGCATAATTCTATCGTCGCCCCCTATATCCTTCATTATGGCTCGGAAGAGCAGAAACAGAAATGGCTGCCAAGAATGGCGACTGGCGAGCTGATCGGTGCCATCGCCATGACCGAGCCTGGCGCAGGTTCTGACCTGCAGGGCGTCAAGACCAGCGCCAAGAAGGATGGCAATCACTACGTCATCAATGGCTCGAAGACATTCATCACCAATGGCCAGCTTGCCAATTTGATCATCGTGGTGACGAAGACCGACCCTTCGCTGGGTGCCAAGGGCACCTCGCTGATCGTTGTCGAGACGGACGGCCAGGAAGGCTTCGAGCGCGGCCGCAACCTCGACAAGGTAGGGCTGAAGTCGAACGATACCTCGGAACTGTTCTTCAACGAGGTCCGTGTCCCGACATCCAACCTTCTTGGCACCGAGGAAGGGCAGGGATTTGTCCAGCTGATGCAGCAATTGCCGCAGGAGCGCTTGCAGATTGGCGGCTCGGCGATTGCCATGGCCGAGCGGGCCATTGCGATCACCACGGACTATGTCAAGGAGCGCAAGGCTTTCGGCAAAGCGGTAATAGAGTTCCAGAACACGCAATTCAAGCTGGCCGAATTGAAGACCGAGGCCACGATCGGGCGCATATTCTACAATCACTGCGTCGGGCGCCACGTGAATGGCGGCCTTGATCCGGTGACGGCCTCGATGGCGAAATACTGGCTGACGGATCTGCAGAACAAGATCGTCGACGAGTGCCTGCAGCTGCATGGCGGCTACGGTTATATGAACGAATTTCCAATTGCCCGCATGTTCCGGGACGCACGCGTCCAGCGGATCTATGGCGGCACCAACGAAATCATGAAGCTTTTGATCGCCCGCAGCCTTTGAGCTGCCGGTTCGAACAGGGAGAATGAAATGGCTGAGGCATATATTTACGACCATGTCCGCACACCGCGCGGCAGAGGCAAGAAGGACGGGAGCCTGCACGAGGTGCCTGCTGTTCGCCTCGGCGCGAAGGTGCTGGAGGCGCTACGCGACCGCAACGGTCTCGATACGGGTCTGGTCGATGACATCATCTATGGCTGCGTCGATCCGGTCGGCGAGGCCGGTGCTGTCATTCCGCGTTCCTCCGCTTTCGAAGCCGGGTATGATTTCAAAGCGCCTGGCATGCAGATCTCGCGTTTCTGCGCCTCCGGTCTCGATGCGGTAAATTTCGCCGCTGCCAAGATTGTGCAGGGCGCGGACGACATCGTAATTGCCGGCGGTGTGGAATCCATGTCGCGCGTCGGGATGGGCATGTCTGGCGGTGCCTGGTACATGGACCCGTCCGTCGGTCTGCCGGGCTATTTCATGCCCCAGGGTGTTTCTGCCGATTTGATCGCCACAAAATATGGCTTTAGCCGTGATGATGTCGACGCCTATGCCGTCGAGAGCCAGAAGCGCGCCGGGGAAGCCTGGAAGAAGGGCTACTTCAAGAACTCTGTTCTCGAAATCAAGGATCAGAATGGCCTGACCATTCTCGACCATGACGAGCATATGCGCCCGACGACCGACATGCAGGCCCTGGCCGCGCTTAACCCATCCTTTGTCATGCCTGGGGAAATGGGCGGCTTCAATGCCGTTGGCATTCAGGCCCATCCGGAAGTCGAGACGATCAACCATGTGCATCACGCCGGCAATTCCTCCGGTATCGTCGATGGCGCAGCGGGCGTGCTGCTCGGATCCAAGAGTGCAGGCAAGGCGCTCAGCGCCAAGCCGCGTGCACGTATCCGTGCGTTTGCCAATATCGGTTCTGATCCGGCGCTGATGCTCACCGGGCCGGTAGATGTGACTGAAAAGCTGCTGAAGCGCGCCAAGATGAAGATCTCGGACATCGATCTGTTCGAGCTGAACGAGGCTTTTGCTGCCGTGGTCCTGCGCTACATGCAGGCATTCGACATTCCGCGCGACAAGATCAACGTCAATGGCGGGGCGATCGCCATGGGCCATCCGCTTGGAGCCACCGGCGCGATGATCCTCGGCACGGTCCTGGATGAACTGGAACGCCGCGATCTCAACATTGCACTCGTCACATTGTGCATCGGTGCGGGCATGGGCACTGCAACCATCATCGAACGCGTCTGATATGCCTGCCAGCAAATTCGCCATGACGGTCTGCAAATGGCGATTTTTGCGCTCCCGGTGCTCATGGACGAGAAGTCCACTGCGCTCCGGTTCTCAGAATCACCATTTTCGCCGCGCCTTGGCAAATTTTACAGGCAGGCATGAGGAGTACAGAAAATGAGCTATACAAACTTCAAATTCGACGTCGACGCGGACGGCATTGCTCTCGTGACCTGGGATATGCCCGGTAAATCCATGAATGTCTTCACCGAAGAGGTGATGAAGGAGCTCGATGCGATCGTTGACCGCGTCGCCAAGGACGAAACGATCAAGGGCGCGGTGATCACCTCCGGCAAGGACACGTTCTCCGGCGGCGCGGATCTCACCATGCTCAAGCGCATGTTTCAGCTTTTCCAGGAGGAAAAGGCCAAGGATCCAAAGAAAGCGGTCGAACTTCTCTTCGAGAACACCGGCAAGATGGGCGGCCTGTTCCGCAAGCTCGAAACCTCGGGGAAGCCTTGGGTTTCGGCAATCAACGGCACTTGCATGGGCGGCGCATTCGAAATGTCGCTGGCATGCCATGGCCGCGTGGTCTCAGACGATCCGGCCTTGAAGATGGCCCTGCCGGAAGTCAAGGTCGGGATTTTCCCCGGCGCCGGCGGTACGCAGCGCGTTCCGCGCCTCACCAATCAGCAGGACGCCTTGCAGATGATGACGACAGGCTCCAGCCTGACCGCGTCGCGGGCCAAGGCTATGGGACTGGTGCACGAAGTCGTCCCAGCAAAGAAGCTGGTCGAGGCGGCAAAGAAGATGATCAAGGCCGGTCTGAAGCCAATTCAGCCTTGGGATGAAAAGGGCTTCAAGCTTCCGGGCGGCGCCATCTATTCGCCTGCCGGCGCCAATCTCTGGCCGGCCGCGACGGCGATCCTGCGCCGCGAGACCTATGGCAATTATCCAGGTGCCGCCTCGATCCTGAAAGCGGTCTATGAGGGCCTGCTCGTGCCGTTTGATACGGCGCTCAAGATCGAGCAGCGCTATTTCACCAAGATCCTGCAGACAACGGAAGCCGGGATGATGATACGCTCATTGTTCGTCTCCCTGCAGGAGTTGAACAAAGGCGCACGCCGTCCGGCTGATGTGAAGCCGACCAGGTTCAAGAAGATTGGCGTCGTTGGCGCCGGTTTCATGGGGGCAGGCATTGCCTACGTTACCGCCAAGGCGGGTATCCCTGTGGTGCTGCTCGACCAGAGTCTGGAGGCGGCCGAAAAGGGCAAGGCGCAATCCGGCGACCTCATCACCAAGGAAATGCAGAGAGGCAAGGCGACCGCCGAAGACAAGGAGAAGCTGCTTGGCCTGATCACGGCTTCGTCTGACTACGCGGACCTCGAAGGCGCCGACCTCGTGATCGAGGCGGTGTTCGAGGACCGCGAAGTCAAACGAGTGGTAACGGAAAAGGCCGAAGCGGTGTTGAAACCAGGAGCAATCTTTGCTTCCAATACCTCAACTCTGCCAATCACCGGCCTTGCCAAGGTATCGCAGCGTCCGAAGAATTTCGTTGGCATTCACTTTTTCTCGCCCGTGGACAAGATGCTGCTGGTGGAAGTCATTCTTGGCAAGAAGACCTCTGACAAGGCGCTCGCGGTTGCGCTTGATTATGTGCGCGCAATCAAGAAGACGCCGATCGTTGTCAACGATACACGCGGCTTCTACGTCAACCGCTGCGTCCTTCGGTACATGTCGGAAGCTTATAACATGCTCGTCGAAGGCGTTCCTCCGGCGATGATCGAGAATGTTGCGCGCATGGCCGGCATGCCGATCGGACCGCTGGCACTGAATGACGAGACTGCGATCGACCTGTCACAGAAGATCCTGAAGGCCACACTGGCCGATCTCGGGCCAAAGGCTGTCGACCCCCGGCATGTGGAATTGGTCAACACGCTGGTCGACAAATATGATCGACGTGGCCGGAAGAATGGCAAGGGCTTCTATGACTATCCGGCGAAGCCCGCCAAGAAACAGCTTTGGCCCGAACTCAAGACGCTTTATCCGCAGCAGGACCCCGAAAAGATCGACATCGAAGTCCTGAAGCAACGGTTTCTCTTCACCATCGCGCTTGAAGCGGCCCGCGTCATGGAAGAGGGCATCGTTACTGACCCACGTGAAGCGGACGTCGGCTCGATCCTCGCTTTCGGCTTTGCACCATATACTGGCGGGACCCTGTCCTATATCGACGGCATGGGAGCGGCGAAGTTTGTCGAAATCGCCAAGGGCCTGCAGCGGAAATATGGGGCACAGTTCAAGGCGCCGAAGCTGCTGCTCGACATGGCCGGGAAGGGGGAGAGCTTTTACGAGCGCTTTAATCCCTATCAAGCCGAAGAAAAGAAGCAGGCTGCCTGAGCGGCGTCGGCCAAGTATCGCTAACGCGGGCTCCGGCCCGCTTTTCCTTTGGAAAATAAGAAAGTTTTCCCCAATTTTGCTCGACTTTTCTGAAAGTCCTATTTAAAACAATAGTGAAGGTATTTTTTCCTTTTTTTGGAATGAACGATGTTCTCACATGACCGCATCTGGGCGGCCATCGACGCTCTGGCAGAACGCCATTCCCTCTCCGTTTCCGGATTGGCGAAGCGGGCTGGACTTGATCCGACGACTTTCAACAAATCCAAACGCTATGCCGTAGACGGGCGCGCGCGCTGGCCTTCGACGGAATCCTTAGCCAAAATCATGGAAGCCACCGGCGCATCGATTGACGAGTTCATGATGCTCGTCGCGGGTAAGGCAACACGTGCCGGGGGGGCAATGCGCTCAATCCCGCTACTCGGTTTCGCCCAGGCGGGTGCAGGCGGCTTCTTTGATGACGGCGGCTTTCCTGTGGGCCAGGGCTGGGATGTCGTCGAGTTTCCTATCGGTGCCGGTGATGCGGTCTATGCACTCGAGGTCTCGGGCGATTCCATGCTGCCGCTTTATCGTGACGGTGATACGATTATTGTTGCCCCTGGCGCAGCCGTCCGGCGTGGCGACCGCGTGGTGGTCAGGACCAGGGACGGTGAGGTCATGGCCAAGATTCTCGCGCGGCAGACGCCGCGTACCATCGAATTGCAATCGATGAATCCCGAGCATCCCAATCGCACTTTTGATGCGGTTCATATTGATTGGATCGCCCGAATCCTGTGGGCAAGCCAATAGGATCCTTATCGCATGCGTCACCTAGCGCTTTATGTCGTGACCGTTCTGGTGGCTTTGGGACTGGTCTACGCATTCGTTACACCCTTTACCGGAGGCCTGGATACGCCGGCAATTTCCAGCCAGGGCGTTGATGTCACGCCCGAGAGTTTCGAACTGCCTGACGAGATGAAAAATGACGTCACGGATGAAGGGTCAGAGTCTGCTGCAACGCAGGAAAGAGTAACGTCACCGGAAGCGCGCCAGGTTGATCCGGACGTGCCGTTGGTTCCAAACAACCAAACAGCTCCGCTGGAACGTATCGAGCCACGTCAGCCGTTGAGCGATATCGGGCAGGCATCGCCCCCGGCACCGCCTCCGCCCGCTGTGCCGGTCGACAACACGGCAAAACCGCTGCTGCTCTACCGCCCGGTTGCGACAACAGCAGGTACGATCGAGGCTTCCGGCTACAGGATTGCGCTTGACGGCATCGAAGCGCTGCCACCGGAAGAAACGTGTAACTCCGACGGTGGCACAACCTGGCCCTGCGGCATGGCTGCGCGGACGGCTTTTCGCAACTGGCTGCGCTCGCGGGCTGTTGAATGTGCCGTGCCGCCCCAGCCATCGGACGACCTCATTGCCACTCAGTGCAGGCTTGGGAATGAGGATCTTGCTGAATGGCTCGTACAGAATGGCTGGGCACGCGCCAGAGACGGTTCGCCCATGGCAGAAACAATGAGAAAGGCCGAGGAGGCGAAACTCGGTATCTTCGGCAACCCGCCGCCAGCGCTTCCGGCCCTGATCGAACTGCCGCTGCCATCATTCAGCGACACTCCGCTGGCGCCGGAGGAGCCTTTGCCGGCTCCGCCGCCATTGTCAGCGCCGGACGCGCCGTTTCCGCCGCGGCCGCAGTGAACCCGGGTCTATGCTTCGTGACAAACAGCTTCGATGTTGTGGCTGTCTGAATCGAGCACGTAGGCTCCGTAGTAATTGGGATGGTAATGTGGGCGCAGTCCCGGCTGGCCATTGTCGCGACCGCCAGCTGCCAAAGCGGCCTTGTGGAAAGCATCGACGAGAGCACGGCTGTTGACGCGGAAAGCGACGTGAACCGGCGGCTTGTTCGGCGTGCCGCCAATCACCCAGAAATCCGGTTTGCCTCCTTCACCAAAACCGGCAACGTCGGCGTCTCCTGTAACCGAAGCCGGAAATTCGACAACCAACTCATACCCGATCGCGGCCAGTGCTTCCTGGTAGAATTTCTTGCTGTGTTCGAAGTTGCTTGCAATGATGCCCGTGTGATCGATCATCCAGTCGTCCTCCAACTGATTTTGCGTTCCAGCCTATGATAGTTGCTCTGCCAGCGCCCTTGCAATGAGGGCACGTGTCTCGGCGATGCCGTAGAGCGCGACGAAAGAGCCGAAACGCGGGCCGCGTTCCTGTCCGATGAGCACCTCGTAGAGCATCTGGAAGAAAGAGACGGACACGCCTGGCCCACCTTCCGGGCTCTTTTTCGTGTAATCCTGGTAGCGCTCGATCGTGCGGGCAACGTCGAGAATGGCGTTCTGAATGTCATTGCCGTCAGCATCGCCGGGAAGCGTTGCCAGCTTTTTGTCCAGCTCTTCCAGTGCGCCGCGTTCCACGTCGTCAGGCATGCGAAATTTCTTTGAGGGCTTCACAAAGTCGTTGAAGTAGCGGATCGCATAGCCGACCAGCGCATCCAGTTCCGGATTGTTCTGTGCGGTGACGCCCGGTGCATAACGCGAGATGAAGCCCCAGAGAACGCTGGTGTTTTCCGCATTGGAGGCGCTGACAAGATTAAGCAGGAGCGCGAATGGAACCGGCATATCGACCGCTGGCGGATTGCCGTCGTGCAGGTGCCAGACAGGGTTGTTCAGCCGTTCCTTCCAGGTTTGGCGTCCATAAGCGGAAAGGTAGGTAAAGTACTCGTCCACCGCCTTGGGGATGACATCAAAATACAGCCGCTTTGCCGTTCGCGGCTTCTGGAACATATAAAGACCCAGGCTTTCGGTGGGCGCATAGGTCAGCCATTCGTCGATGCTGAGACCATTCCCCTTCGACTTGGATATCTTTTGGCCGAGATTGTCGAGAAACAGCTCATAGACGAAATGTTCGGGCGCGCGGCCACCCAAAATCTCGCAAATGCGATCGTAGATGATTGCATTTGTCTGGTGGTCCTTGCCAAACATCTCGAAATCGACACCGAGTGCCGCCCATCGCATTCCGAAATCGGGTTTCCATTGAAGTTTGACGTTGCCACCGGTCACAGGAAGGGTGGTCTCGACGCCGTTCTCATCATCAAAAGTTATGGTGCCGTTCTTCGCGTCGATATTCTTCATCGGAACGTAGAGTACCCGGCCGCTGGTCGGTGAAATTGGCAGGAACGGGCTATAAGTCGCCTGGCGCTCCTCGCCAAGTGTCGGCAGCATCACCCTCATAATGTCGTCGTAGCGCTCAGCGGCACGCAGCAGCACCTCGTCGAAACGGCCCGCCTTGTAATATTGCGTTGCGCTGGCGAATTCGTAGTCGAAACCGAATGTATCGAGGAAGCGGCACAACATGACATTGTTGTGGTCGGCGAAACTGCTGTAGTCGCCGCCAAACGGATTGGGAACCGCGGACAGTGGCTTGTGCAGGTGCGGCTCCAGGATCGAACGATCCGGTACATTGTCCGGGATCTTGCGCATCCCGTCCATATCATCGGAAAAACAGAGCAGCTTGGTCTTGACTTTGTCGTTGGTCAGAACACGAAACGCATGGCGCACCATCGAGGTGCGCGCCACCTCACCGAACGTGCCGATATGGGGCAAGCCGGACGGACCGTAGCCGGTTTCGAACAGGATCGTGTCGGGATAGCCGGTCTTCTCATAGCGTTTGATTATTTTCTGCGCCTCTTCGAAGGGCCAGGCCTTGGCCTCTGCTGCCGCCGCGATCAATTCGGAGGTCAGTTCGATTTGGGTGTTAAGGCGCGAAGTCATCTTTTTTCCTGTATTCCTGCTGTCTGGATATCCCTTGCTCTATGGCGACAGGTTGCCTGCGTCAATCGCATGTGCCGCTGTAAGGGCAATCCATTGATGATTTTGAGAAAATTGAATGGTCTCCGCCCTAATAGAAATCTACTGGGAAGTACCGCAGATAGAGTTCCGAAATGGTTCCCTTTTCCTCCATGGCTTTCAAAGCAAAGTTGAACGCATCGACGAGCTCTCTATTCTCCAACGTCGTTGCGATCATCATGCCGTCACCAAGAAAGTGTGGTGCGATATAAGGCCCGCCGGTAAACACACAACAATTCTTTGCCCCCGGACTGCCGATCCAAAATGACAGGTCGGACCCATCGCCAAAAACAGCGTCGATCTTCTTCGCCTGCAAATCCTTGAAAAGGAGGTCGCGGGATGGATAGCCGACCCAATGACCTTTCGGGAAATAATCGGCAAATATCGCCTGGTGTACCGAACCGGCAATAACGCCGACTGTCTTCTCGTTAAGCGCGTCGGCAAGCGGTTCCCTTAGAACAGTCTGTTTCAGCGTCATGAAACGGGCAGGCAAACGCAAATATGGCGCAGTAAAGGCAAATTTTCCACGCAGCGCTGTCGTTGGCTTCAACCCCGCGATAATCGCCTCCGCTTCGCCATTCTCCAATGTTGGTTGCAGCTCATTCCATGGCCGGGCCTCGATCTGACAGATTGGCGTTACCTCCAGTTCGGCACAAATTGCCCGGACAAGGTCTACATTGAAGCCGGAAATGCGGCCCGTACCATCGACGAAATTGAAAGGTGGATAATCGACGGTCGTCACAAAGCGGATGCGCTCGACCGCGGACAGATCAGGTTTGGAAACGTGTTCGCGCCCGTCCCAGTAATGCGGGAAATCCGATGCATCGGCGACTTGCAAAAGTGCGGTCACGAAGAGACCAAGGGTAAGTGAGGCGATTGTCCGGATATGCATGGGAACTCGATATGTGTGCAGTGGTTTGGATGTTCTCATCCAGGGTCGGGACCAGATTAACAGATCCAGACCCAGGCTAACATGATCTGTCGGCCCATGACAGATCGGGCCACAACACGTTCGAAAAGTTGATGACAAAGACATATTTTTGTTATTGGTTATCGGTCATAAATTTTTGAATATTTTTTATAGATTTGGAAAAATATACTACTATTGGTATGTGTAATTTACAATTATACAATTCTTGATTGAAGTTTTGAGAGGTTAATATTACATCATCATCGATTTTGAACGCGAATAATATTACAGGGCCTTGTGAGTGTTGCTTTTCACGGGGGTTTTATCGGTGACGCGAGAAATAGAAGCCTCGCTCGCCGCGCGCCTTTGCCGTGCGGGTGCTCCAAAATCTTCGGTTGTCGAAGCATTTAAGCTTTCTGTTGAAAACGGCTCCTCGTTCATCGAAGAACTCTATGCGTCCGAGAGAATACATGACGTGTGGGTTGCCAGATCGATTGCCGACGAAGCTGGAGTGGCGTTTGAGCAGATTTCGGCGAATGTGCAGGTCGTCCTCCCAACCGTTGCGCAATTTACCGCTCTGAGCACGCTACGCCATGCGATCGTTCTGACAGCGGAAGAAACCACGCTTATCTATATCGTGCCCACCATGCAGGATATTGCCGTCATCAAGGCCAATCTGCCGGAAAGTCCGGATATTGCGGCGCGTCTGCGAATAACGACGCCAACATGCCTTGCTGAATTCATGCGATCAAGCCACGAGGGACTTCTCGTGGAGGGTGCCATTCGCATGGTTGAGATCACAAGTTCTGAGCACTCGGCCCGGATTGTGACGACCGGCAGCCAGGGGGCATTGATCGGCCTGCTTTTGTCGTCTGCCTTATTCACCGTCATGCTCCGGCCTGAGTGGCTGTGGTCGGCACTTCACATTGTGTTTTCGTTGTCCTTCTCGGCGTGCATCCTGTTACGTCTCCTCGCGTGCAATAGCGCCGGCAGTGCCGTGGCGCGAGCGTTGCAAACCGTCTCGCCAGCGGAACTGCCAAACTACAGCGTCATGGTTGCCCTCTACAGGGAAGCGGATATTGTTCCGCAGCTCGTGCGAGCGATGGAAGAGTTGAATTGGCCGCGGTCGAAACTTGAAGTGCTCTTCCTGTGTGAAGCAGACGACCTGGAAACCATCGCAACACTTCAATGGCACAAACTTCCGCCGGGGTTTCGGGTCATTCCGATACCCGGTTCAGGCCCCCGTACGAAACCCAAAGCCCTGAATTATGGGCTGCAACTCGTGAAGGGGGACTATGTCGTTGTCTATGATGCTGAAGACCGGCCGCACCGCGACCAACTGCTGGAGGCGTGGGGGCGGTTCAATGCGGGCGAGGACGACCTCGGTTGCCTGCAGGCCCCGCTGATCATTGCAAATAGCCATGAAGGACCGCTTGCGCGGCTATTCGCCTTTGAATATGCGGCGCATTTTCGTGGGCTTTTGCCTTGGCTTGCCCGCCGGCGTTCCGTGCTGCCTCTTGGTGGAAGCTCAAACCATTTTCGCCGCAGCTGTCTGGAAGCAGTCGGCGGTTGGGATCCATTCAATGTTACCGAAGATGCCGAGCTTGGTACAAGACTGGCGCGGTGCGGGTTTCACATCGATATGCTCGCCCTCCCGACTATTGAGGACGCACCGACCGATACCGGCGTGTGGCTGCGGCAGAGGACGCGATGGCTGAAAGGGTGGATGCAGACCTGGCTCGTCGAAATGCGCAATCCGCTCCTTCTCGTGAAACAACTCGGTACCCTTCGCTTCGTGATCTATCATCTCTTGACGACAGGCATGATCGCTTCGGCATTGTTGTATCCGCTCATGCTGGTATTCATCGTGATTACCACTTTACACCTTACATTTGCTGACGCCGCAATGAGCCCGGCGATTCCCATTCTCGATCTCTGCAATATCCTGATGGGGTATCTGTCTTTCCACGCATTGGGGCGATGTGTTCTGCGGCGGGAGGACATGTCCGGGATGGTCCTGCCATGGATACCGCTTTATTGGTTGTTGATATCCGTGGCTGCCTGGCGGGCATTGTGGCAATTGCAAACGGATCCATTTCTGTGGGAAAAAACTCCACATCTCCCTTCGCGCCAGACTCATGAAGCTCCCGTCTAGAGCAAAAATTGCGCTAGATGAAGCCGGGCCCCGAACCGATGATCAACGAGTCCTCATTGCCGATCACTCCGGGATCGCGCCCATTGTAGGGCAAACTCAAGAGAATTCTCCGGATCACCGCAATTCGGGCGCGACGCTTGTCATTTGATCGCACCACAGTCCAGGGAGCGTGCGGGGTATGCGTACGCTCCAGCATTGTATCGCGTGCTTTGGTGTAATCGTCCCATTTCTTGGCGCCCTGGATGTCTATCGGCGAAAACTTCCAGCTTTTGAGCGGACTGTGACGGCGATCGTGGAAGCGCTTGAGCTGCATGATCTGGCCGATGTTAAGCCAGAACTTGAAGAAATAAATTCCATCGGCGACGATCATATGTTCAAAACCGGGTGCTTGCGCCAGGAACGATTCATGCTGCTCCGGCGTGCAGAACCCCAAGACCGGTTCGACACCGCCTCTATTGTACCAGGACCGGTCGAATGTGACGAACTCGCCAGTGGTAGGAAAATGCGAGATATAGCGCTGGAAATACCATTGCCCGCGCTCGGTTTCGCTAGGCTTGGGCAGTGCGACATTGCGTGCAGTGCGCGGATTCATATATTGGCGAAGGTTGAAAATCGTCCCGCCCTTGCCAGCGGCGTCGCGGCCTTCGAAAACCGATATGACCCGGCCCCCAGTATCCTGGAGCCAGTATTGCATCTTTACGAGCTCGATCTGAAGGCGCTCAAGAATCTCGGCGTATTCTTCGTTCGGCATCTTTTCGTCATAAGGGAAATCCCCGGAAGCAAGCGCACCTTCTTCGATCCAGTCAGGTAGTTTCGGATCATCGATATTGAAGCTGCGTTTCTTGCCGTCAATCTTCAGCTTGAGGGTGGTATCGGGCGAATGCCCCTGGTCGGATTTCTTTTTTGAATCTTTACCCACGTCATTCATCCTCAATTGACATAAAGCCATGTTATGGGGAGAGCGTTGGATCGTCCAGAGCCAAAAAAGGACGGCAGGACAGGAGTTTAGTGGATGAGCATATGGGGTCAGGAGGGCCGTACGCTGCGGCAAAAGTTGTTGGGGCGGCTAATTCAAGCACGTTTTGTGTTGGGTGCTGCCGCATTCATTACGGCGCTCGTGCTCAGCTCTGAAGCGTCCGGATGGTTGAGCTTTGCCGTCCTCATGCTTGTCCTCATTACAGTTGTGGCACTTTCAGCATCGCTGCCACGCACTGACAACCCGGCTGTCTCGCCCGTCAGCGACCCGGCCATCTTTCGGCTGTCCGGCCAGCAGCTGGCTGCGCAACTGCCGGATCCCTTGATCATTTTCGACCATGAGGGGACAATCCTCTACGTCAATCCGGCGGCGAGCGGCGCTTTTGGACCCCTGACCCGCGGTGGCACGCTTTTGTTGCATTTCCGCGCGCCTGAAATGCAGACCCTGGTGCAATCGGTCGTGGCTGACGGGATGGCACGGTCGGTCGATTATACCGAACGCGTGCCGGTCGAGCGCTGGTATCGCGCGACCGTGCTGCTTCTCGATCAGCTCGGCGGACGGGACCGCCAATATCTGTTGTCTTTCCGCGACCAGACGGAAGCGCATCGGCTTGAGCGTATGCGGTCTGACTTCATCGCGAACGCAAGTCACGAACTGCGGACCCCGCTGGCATCGCTCTCGGGTTTCATCGAGACCCTGCGCGGTCCAGCGCGCAATGATGAGACGGCGCGCGACAATTTCCTGGAAATCATGCAGAAGCAAGCTGAGCGCATGGCTCGCCTGATCGACGATCTATTGTCACTGTCGCGCATCGAGATGAAGGCCCATATCGCCGTGAAGGATCAGGTTGACTTGACTGTCGTGCTTGATCATGTGGCCGACGCCATGCGGCCGCTGGCCGCAGATCTTGGCCTGGAGATCGAGCGCAACATTGATCCCGGGCCAGTCATTGTTCTTGGGGACCGGGATGAGTTGACGCAAGTCTTCCAGAACCTCGTCGAAAACGCCTGCAAATACGGCCAGTCCGGTGGGAAGGTCATTGTCGAACTGAAGCGGGACGGCGACGGGATCAAAGCCACCGTTCAGGATTTCGGCCCGGGCATCCCGGACGAACATATTCCGCGGCTGACCGAGCGATTCTACCGGATCGATGTAGAGACAAGCCGTGCCCAAAAAGGCACCGGCCTCGGCCTTGCCATCGTCAAACATATTCTGACACGCCATCGGGCCCGGCTCGTTGTTCGCTCCCGGGTCGGCGAAGGGTCATCTTTTACGGTGGTATTCGGACAGCAGCGAAATTGACAAGCCCGAGGCTCTTAAAAAGAAGGCGCCTTTCGGCGCCCCCTGGCGGACAGTTATCGAACGCGACGGCGATCTGACGCCGGCTGATAGGCGAGCCGCGAATGGTAGGTGCAATAGGGACCGGATTCGCCCACATCATTGCCGCAGAAGTTGAAGTCCGGTTGAAGTGGATCCCCGACGGGCCATTTGCAGGTGCGCTCGCTCAGTTGCACCAGCTCCAGCCGCCGTGAAATCGGCACGACGACATCAGTCACGGTTTTCATGACAGTGTGGGGGACCAGATCCGTGCTGTATTCGGTCTGCAAAGCAGTTGCGCCGACGCTGCGGCTAACAACGCGGCTCGACATATGACCGGCAGAGCCGCCATTGCGCTGGCCGCCGGAGGCATTTGTATTGACCTTCTTGCTACGCGTCTGGGTTGAAGTGGTCTTGCCCCGTCCCGAGAGCTTCAACCGATGTACTTTACCGATGACAGCATTGCGGCTGACACCACCCAGTTGTGCTGCGATCTGGCTTGCACTCAGACCTTCGGCCCAAAGTTTCTTCAGCTGTTCTACGCGCTCATCTGTCCAGTTCATCGTTTCCTAGCTCCATATGGGGCTCTGTTTTGTGCGGACGCCGGACTGAATCCTTCCTCGCATCTGGATTGCTCCAGATTGGCCTGATACCATATCTATTCAGATGACGAGGACGCCGCACGAAATCTAGCTATTTCGTTTCTCAAGCTACAATATGGAATGACTCTGTGACAAGAGTCGGGCGTGGCCCGTGACCATGCTTTTTTGGGTTTTCCCCAACTTGCGCGATGAACTGTTGCATAAAAGACTCTTTATGCCGTCATCGGCAAACCTTCTCGCAATTGCGCGCTTAAGTTGCAGAGTCTGGCGAGGCGGACCCCGATGCCAATGGTGCCTCGACGGAGCATTTCGAAGTGTTCATTTGACAATTGCAATTCGAATGATGATATTACCGGTGTGGCCGCCCCCAAGAATGGCATTGTGGGGCGGCTTTTTGATTTAATCGCTGCCGGTTTCTTCTGGATAATCAGCAGGTTTGGCAAAACTGGGTATTGGAGGCCCGAAACGATATGACGGACGCAAACGCGCAACCGCTTTACGACACTTTTGCTCGTGCGGATCTGCGCTTTGAGCGAGGTGAGGGCGTATGGCTTGTGACAGAGTCGGGCGATCGTTACCTTGATTTCGCTGCCGGTATCGCCGTCAATTCGCTTGGCCACTCCCATCCACACCTCGTAGAGACACTGAAGACCCAGGCTGAAAAGTTGTGGCATGTCTCCAATGTCTATGAAATTCCCGGTCAGAAGCGGCTCGGACAGCGCCTTGTCGATAATACTTTTGCGGACAAGGTATTCTTCACCAATTCCGGCGCCGAGGCGCTGGAATGCGCGATAAAAACCGCGCGGCGCTATCATTATGTCAATGGCAGCCCTGAGCGCTTCCGTATCATCACCTTTGAAGGTGCCTTTCATGGCCGGACGCTCGCTACGATCGCAGCCGGTGGTCAGGTGAAATATCTCGAAGGTTTTGGACCAAAGGTCGAGGGCTTCGATCAGGTCCCATTTGGTGACGAAAAGGCGCTGAAAGCCGCGATTGGCCCTGAAACCGCAGCCATCCTGATCGAGCCGATCCAGGGCGAGGGTGGCGTACGTTCGGTTCCCGATGAGGATCTGCGTGCCTTGCGCAAACTTTGCGACGATGAGGGTCTTTTGCTGATCCTGGATGAGGTTCAGTCGGGCGTTGGCCGCACAGGCAAGTTCTTCGCGCATGAATGGTCCGGAATTCAGCCGGACATCATGGCCGTGGCGAAGGGGATTGGTGGTGGCTTTCCATTGGGTGCATGTCTCGCGACCGCAGAAGCTGCCAAGGGCATGACTGCGGGCGTGCATGGCACCACTTTTGGTGGCAATCCGCTGGCCATGGCCGTAGGCAATGCCGTACTCGACATTATTCTTGGAGAGGGTTTTCTGGAACATGTACAGAAAATCGCACTGTTCATGAAACAGGGGCTGGCGTCGATCTCCGATCGCTATCCGGGCGTGATTTCCGAAGTGCGGGGCCGTGGCCTGTTAGTAGGCATGAAAAGTGTCCTGCCAAATACGGCGCTCGTGCAAGCGTTGCGCGACGAGCATCTTCTGACGGTTGGCGCGGGTGACAATGTCGTCCGCCTGCTGCCGCCGCTGGTCACAACGGAAGACGAAGCACGCGACGCTCTCACACGGATCGAAGCCGCAGCTGAACGCCTGTCCGTGCCTGCCAGACAGAAGAGCGCTTGAGGAACCATCCATGACAATCAAGCAGGACCTCCGGCACTTTACGGACATCTCGGCGCTTTCTTCGGGTGATTTGCGCTCCATTCTGGAAGATGCGCGGGCACGCAAGACACGGCTGAAGGCCGGCAACATCGAAAAACCGTTCGCCGGCAAGGTGCTTGCGATGATTTTCGACAAGCCTTCGACGCGTACGCGCGTTTCCTTCGACGTTGGCATGCGCCAGCTGGGCGGCGAGACGATCATGCTGACGGGCTCCGAAATGCAGCTCGGCCGTAGTGAGACGATCGCCGATACAGCCAAGGTATTGTCGCGGTATGTCGATATCATCATGATGCGAACGACGACACATGAGCGCCTGACGGAGATGGCAGAAAATGCCACGGTTCCGGTGATCAACGCTCTGACCGACGACACGCATCCTTGCCAGATCATGGCCGATATCATGACGTTCGAGGAACATCGCGGACCGGTAGCGGGCAAGACCTTTGCCTGGACTGGTGACGGCAACAATGTGCTGCATTCTCTCGTCGAGGCCGCGGCCCGCTTTGATTTCAATCTCAATATCGCAACGCCGGAAGGCAGCGAACCTTCCGGCAAATACCTGGAATGGGCGAGGGGTGCCGGCGGCAGGATCAAGCTCACGACCGATCCTGTTGCCGCTGTGAAGGGTGTTGATTGCATTGTCACCGACACCTGGGTGTCGATGGGACAAGAAGGCCGCGCACGCGGCCACAATGTATTCATGCCCTATCAGGTCAATGACGCATTGTTGAAGCACGCTAACCCCGATGCGCTGTTCATGCACTGCCTGCCGGCTCACCGGGGCGAAGAAGTAACGGATGCGGTCATCGATGGACCGCATTCCGTGGTCTTCGACGAAGCGGAAAACCGTTTGCACGCTCAAAAGGCGATTCTCGCCTGGTGTCTCGAAGGAGGTCGCCCGCTTGTCTGATACCGCCATGCGCCCCGATGAGTATATTTTTGCTGGCGACGACGCTGTCGTGCCCTTCCAGGTTGCTGAACTGGATGCGCGCGGGCGCGCGGTCCAGCTCGGTCCAACCCTTGATGACATTTTGAGCCGCCACGATTACCCGGAGCCGGTCGCCAAACTCCTGGCAGAGGCAATCGTTCTTACCGTGTTGCTTGGCACATCGCTCAAATTTGATGGCAAGTTTATTTTCCAGTCGCAATCCGACGGCCCGGTTGACATGCTGGTTGTTGACTTCCGTACGCCGAATTCGGTTCGCGCTTATGCTCGATATGACGAGGAGCGTCTGGCGGAGGCCATAGCGGAACACCGGATCTCGCAAGAAGAGCTGATGGGAAGCGGAACGCTTGCTCTCACAGTCGATCAGGGTGAGTACACCCAACGCTACCAGGGTATCGTTGCGTTGGACGGTTCCAATCTTGAAGAAATCGCCAAGACCTATTTCCGCCAGTCCGAACAGATTCCTACCGATGTGCGGCTCTCTGTCGCCAAGTTGATTGAGCGGGGTGAAGACGGCAGGCCAGTGGAGCAATGGCGTGCCGGCGGATTGATTGTCCAGTTCCTGCCCGAGTCGGAGCTGCGGATGCGCCAGCGTGATCTTCCGGCTGGCGACGCGCCCAACGCAGACGAAGATGACGACAACCTTGTTGAGGATGATGACTGGGCCGAGGTCAAGGCACTCGTTGCGACGATCGAAAGCTCGGAACTGACCGATCCGCAGGTTGGTGCCGAACGACTGCTATACCGACTGTTTCACGAACGTGGCGTTCGCGTCTTCGACGCCGTTCCGGTGAACGACGATTGTTCCTGCTCGCGCGAGAAAATCGCTGGCGTGCTTTCGGGATTCACTGCCGAAGAAATCACGGACAGTATTGAAGAAGGCAAAATCAGTGTGACCTGTGAGTTCTGTTCGACGCAGTATGAATTCGACCCCGCCGAGTTCCTGCCGAAGAACTGAGGACAAGGAAATGCCATCATGGAAGTAAGAGACAGCAATGGCACCGAACTTCAGGATGGCGATTCCGTAACCCTGATCAAGGACCTGAAGGTCAAGGGCACGTCAGAGACCATAAAGCGCGGTACGCTTGTCAAGAATATCCGGCTGAACGGCCGTGAAGGTGAGATCGAGTGCAATACCAAGCAGGTCAAGGGCCTTGTTCTTAAAACCGAATTTCTGAAAAAGGCTTGATCAGCCCCGCATTGGCGCCGTAAGTTCGTGGGCAACAGCGACCACGATCAAAATCACGATAAACGCGCAAATGATCAGCCAAAGTGGCCAGGCTCTGGTCGATTTTTTTGCCAGCAAGCCGACGATCAGGCCGGGTATCAGCACCAGCGCGAGCAATTGGCTGATGGCCTCGACGCCGGTTTTGAGGCTGGGCAAGGTATAGCCAAGGAAAAATGCGCCGATTGCCAGCGCGAAGGCGACAACAGAGCAGGCCAGGGCCTTGGTGTAAGGCGATTGCGTCCGTTCAATTTCGATCATCAATTCAATGTCCGCAACTGGTCAGGGAGGTCAAGGGAGAACGCCGGAATTTCGATGTCAAAGCGGTCACCGTCATTGGTCTGCATTGAATAGCGTCCAACCATGACGCCAGACGTCGTCGTCAGCGGACAGCCGGAAGAATACTGAAAACTATCGCCAGGATCGAGGATGGGCTGCTCGCCAATCACGCCCGGCCCGCGCACTTCTTCTACATGGCCATTGCCATCGGTAATTTTCCAGTAGCGTGCCCGCAACTGTACGGTAACCTCGGATTCATTTGCGATGGTAATTCGGTAACCCCAAACATAGCGGTTCTCCTCCGGATTGGACTGCTCCTCCAGATAGAACGGTTCGACGGTCACTTCGATATCGCGCGTGATAGCTTTATACATACCTGCTCTCAGTCTAGGGTCCTGACCCTATGTCCCTGATATCGCGGCTCAAAGCCATCGCGTCAACCACTCTGATATTGTATTGAATTAAAACCTTCGTGAACCGCCGCTTATATTGTTAGTGTGATGGTGAAACTTGCTCAGTCTCGAGAGAAATCGTCATGATGACTTTGGAAGAGTTTGCGGAAATGGCCCTTTCTTTTCCGGAGAGCATGCAGGGGAAACACTTCAGTACGACTGATTTCCGTGTTGGTGGAAAAATTTTCGCAACTTTGCGTCCTGACAAGGAGTGTGGGGTATTGGCGCTTTCACCGGGCGATCAGGCACTCTTACGGGAAACGTCAGCACACATATTCGAGCCGGTTCCGGGAAGCTGGGGCGAGAAGGGTTGGACCTTTGTGATGCTGCATACCGCCGATGCGGATGCAGTACGCCATGCCATGGCGATGGCCTGGAAGAAGGCCGCGCCGAAATCCGTCTCGACGCGGCACGTCCTGTGACTCAGCGAGCGGCCCTGAGCGCCGTATCGAGGTCTTCGATCAGATCGTTCACATCTTCGAGCCCGATCGACAAACGCAGCAGCCCGTCGGAAATGCCGAGTTCGGCACGTGCCTCATCGGTGAGGTTCTTGTGCGTCGTTGTGGTCGGATGTGTAATCAGGCTCTTTGAATCACCCAGATTGTTGGAGATCTGGATAATTTCCAATGCGTTCTCGACGTTGAATGTTTCCCTCTTGCCACCCTTCACTTCAAACGCAATCAATGTAGAGCCGCCGCTCATTTGCTTGGCGATGATGTCCGCCTGTGGATGGTCCGCCCGCCCCGGATAGAGAACTTTGGCAACAGCAGGGTGACCAGCGAGGAAGTCGGCGATCTTTGCCGCGTTCGCCGTTTGCTGCTGGACGCGAACGGTCAACGTTTCGAGTCCTTTCAGCATCACCCATGAATTGAAAGGGCTGAGGCCTGGCCCGGTATGGCGAAAATATTCGTGAAGGTTCTCGTCGATCCACTGCTTGTCAGAAAGGATCACTCCGCCCAAACAACGGCCGTGGCCGTCTATGTGTTTGGTCGTTGAATAGACGACGATATGCGCCCCCAGCTCCAGGGGCTTCTGAAACAGCGGCGTCGCGAAGACATTGTCGACGATAAGCTTGGCGCCGACGGAATTGGCGACATTTGCAACGGCGGCAATATCGATGACTTCCAGCGTCGGATTTGTGGGGCTTTCGAGGAACAGCACCTTGGTATTGGGGCGGATGGCACTCTCCCAATTTTCGATCTTCGAGCCATCAATCAGCGTGAAGTCGACGCCATATCGCGGCAAGAGCGTCTCGATAATATAGCGGCACGAGCCGAACATGGCGCGGGCTGCAAGGACGTGATCTCCCGCCTTGACCTGACAAATGATGGCCGCAGCCACCGCTGCCATGCCCGACGCCGTGGCGCGCGCGTCTTCCGCGCCCTCGAGAGCGCACATGCGCTTTTCGAACATGTCGGTCGTCGGATTGGCGTAGCGTGAATAGATGAATCCTGGCTCTTCGCCCTTGAAGCGGGCCTCCGCGGCCTCTGCGCTGGGGTAGACAAAACCTTGCGTCAGAAACAGGGCTTCCGATGTCTCACCGAAGCCGGAGCGCAAGGTTCCGGCGTGGACAAGATTTGTTGCGGTGCGCAGCTTGCGAGTGGTCGTCTTGGTCATCGTCTTCTCAATCTGCCAGAATCTGGCCAACAAAAAACCGGCCTTGCGTGAATCGCAAAAAGGCCGGACGAGACCGGGCCTCTTTTAGCAAATTATTTTACGTGGCTGCAAGCCGGCCGGCCAAATCACCACGGGATAAAATTGCTTTAATCCTCTTGGCGGCTTGCGTCAATCGGGTGAGACGCTAAAGCTTTTGTCTCTTTTAGTTGGTTTTGGCGGATGACATGTTGAGACGTGAAGCGGGCATTCTGGCGGATAGTGGTATCAGGGCGCTGCATCAGGCAGGCGCGCTTAAAACACAACGCGACTTCGATGGCGACCAGATCCAGCCGGCAAGTCTCGACCTGAGGCTCGGATTTAAAGCCTATCGGGTTCGCGCCAGTTTCATGCCGGGACCGGGAACGCCTGTGATCGACAAGCTGGACCGCCTGAAGCTGCATGAAATCGACCTGACCGAGGGGGCGGTACTGGAGACCGGGTGCGTTTATATCGTGCCGCTTCTGGAGAGCCTGAGCTTGCCACCCGAAGTCTCGGCCTCTGCCAATCCGAAGAGCTCGACCGGACGTCTCGATATTTTCACGCGGGTCATAGCTGACTGCGCACAGGAGTTCGACAAGGTTCCCGCCGGTTATCACGGACCACTCTATCTCGAGGTCAGCCCGCGCACTTTCCCCATCGTTGCGAGGACCGGCTCGCGACTGTCGCAAATCCGGTTCCGAACCGGGCGTGCGCAACTTGAGGAAACCGAACTGGCGGCGTTGCATGCCGCGGAAACGCTGGTAGCTTCCGACACACCCAATATTTCCGGCGGCGGCATCGCCTTGTCAATTGACCTGACGGGAGACAAGAACGGGCTCGTCGGTTATCGGGGCAAGCACCACACCGGCGTCGTCGATGTCGACAAGCGCGGCGTGCATGACCTTTTCGATTTCTGGGAGCCGATTCACGATCGGGGCGCACGCGAACTGGTGCTTGACCCAGACGAATTCTATATTCTCGTTTCTCGCGAAGCGGTGCATGTGCCACCGCTTTATGCAGCTGAAATGACGCCCTTCGATCCGCTTGTGGGTGAGTTTCGCGTTCACTACGCCGGATTTTTTGATCCCGGCTTCGGGCATACGGCAGCGGGAGGAACTGGCAGCCGCGCCGTCCTCGAGGTACGCAGCCACGAAGTGCCGTTCATATTGGAGCACGGTCAGATTGTCGGCCGGCTGATATACGAGCACATGCTGGAGCGGCCCAGAGCGCTCTATGGCACCGATCTCGGTTCGAATTATCAGGCGCAGGGGCTGAAACTTTCCAAGCACTTCAAATGATTGCAGGAATGGGAATAAAGTCGGACGTACTATCAATCCTGGAACAAATACGGTTGACTATCGGTCGCTTGTGCTCTTGATTTGCGATAACGGTCCGCGGGTGTAGTTCAATGGTAGAACGGCAGCTTCCCAAGCTGCATACGAGGGTTCGATTCCCTTCACCCGCTCCATCCCCGCCCCACGAAAACAAAACTAAACATGGGCTCACCTTGAACAGACCGGCGTATCGCCGTATGTGAGAGGCGTAGCAGTTTCGCCAATGTCGGAGAAGAAATGTCGGACGGAATAAACCGCTTTTTGGGCGATACGCCCGGCCGCGTCCTTGTCAAACTCATTCTCGTCTCGCTGGTGGTCGGCGTTGTCATGAGCGCGTTTGATTGGTCTCCGATGGATATTCTCTATGGCATCGAGAATTTCGTCCGCCGCATATGGAATCTGGGCTTCGGCGCCATCGAGCGCTTTGCCGCTTATTTCCTGCTTGGCGCGGTGGTGGTTATTCCATGCTTTATCATCTTGCGGTTGCTGAGCTACCGGCGCTGACCGCAGAATTCCGCTCAATTCGGCTCGAATGAGCCACAATTTCTGGCTACGGGCATGTGGTCCCACAGGAATTGCCCGCTCATGTCCGATAAGAATTTCCATTGTTCCCGGCGCATCTTTCTCGGTTTCGCCGCAGCCTCTGCCTTGTTTCCGTTGGCCGCTTGCCAGACCGCGATGCGCACACTGGGAAAGAGCGACGGCGCATCTGCATCCGCCAGTTCAAACATGCAGGCGATCCGCTCGGCCAATGGGCTAGGTGCACTGTCTGCCGACCCTCAGCTTGAGGGTGCCGCCCTGCAGCAAGCACGTTACATGGCAAGCGCGGGCCGTATGAGCCATACAACGAGCTGGGGCCGCGGCTTCGCCTCTCGTGTTCGAGATAATGAAATTCGCGGCATCGCAGCCGAGAATATCGCGATGGGGGGTATGGATCTGGATGAGCTGTTTGCGCGATGGATGGCGTCGCCGCCGCACCGGCGCAATATGCTGGACCCGAAGTTCACCCGGTTTGGCCTCGCCTACGCGGAATCTGCAAATGGCAGGACCGAGCGTTTTTGGGCCCTGGTACTGGCCAGCTAAGTGCTGAGAATCCTGTAGGCTGCAATTGCACTGGAAAACATTGCGATCCGGTGGCATACAACATTGACAACCTTGCAGGTTGCAATCTCCGGTGCCCCTCATGACGATCGAAGTGTCTACTCCGCCAGGATCAAAGATTGTTCGCCCGTTTGAGGTGACCAACCGCCTGATGCTCGCGATTACGATCCCGGTCATGTTGGCTTCCCTGACGACGCCACTGCTTGGTCTGGTCGATACGGCCGTCATCGGCCAGCTAGGCGATCCACATCTGCTCGGTGGCCTTGCCATTGGCGCACTTGTTTTTGACTTCCTGTTTTCCACCATGAATTTTCTACGCTCTGGCACCACCGGTCTGGTGGCGCAGGCTTTGGGGCGGCATGACAATGTGGAGCAGGAGGCGATATTCTGGCGCGCGCTCGGAATCGCCGTGATCGCGGGCTCGCTCTTCATAGCTGCGACGCCATTGGTGCTCCAGGCGGCGCTCAGCTTCATGAACCCGGACAAAGCCGTGGCCGATGCCATGTCGACCTATGTCTCCATCCGCCTTCTCTCATCGCCGATGGCCTTGGGCAATTTCGTTGTGCTCGGCCTGTTGTTGGGGCAGGGCAAGGCGATGCAGGGCCTCTATCTCCAGCTTCTGCTCAACGGCGTCAATGTGGTGATGACCATTTGGCTGGGACTGGTTTTGGGCTGGGGAGTTGCCGGTATCGCGTGGGGCACGGTGCTCGGCGAAAGTGCCGCGCTGCTGGTCGGCCTTTCAGTGGTTTATCTGCAGTTCCGTTCTGTACCCAACCCGTCTCGGGCGCGGATTCTCGACATGCATGAAGTCCGCCGCATGTTTACGGTCAACCGCGATATCATGCTGCGGTCATTTCTTCTGCTGATCGCCTATGCCTTTTTCACACGGGCCGGAACAGAAGCAGGAGCCGTGACGCTCGCAACCAATGCTGTGCTCATGAATTTCCTCCTGATTTCAGGCTATTTGATTGATGGTGTGACGACAGCTGCAGAACAGATTTCCGGACGCGCGGTTGGTGCACACTATCGTCCGGCATTCGATCGTGGTGTGAAGCTGTCATTCCTGTGGGGGATGATACTGGCAACGGCGATGGCGCTATTCTTTCTCACTTTTGGCGATGCGATTGTTGCATTTCTGATCAAGTCCGGCGATGTCCAAGCGATGGCATCGCTGTATTTGCCCTGGGCAGCTTTGGCGCCGGTCGTCGGTCTGCTGGCTTTCCATATGGACGGTGTGTTCATCGGCGCAACATGGTCGCGCGACATGCGCAACATGATGATCCTGTCGCTGATCGGTTACTTCGCCGCTTATTTCATCCTGCCGCTATATCTGGGCAACCACGGCCTTTGGCTGGCGCTACACCTGTTTCTCGGCCTGCGCGGCCTTTCACTCTTGTCGATTCTGCCAAGCCGGGCCCGACTGCAATTTGCCGACTAGGTGGGGATCGCTTTTCCAGCCCAATAGGCGACATCGCAGTCCCGTAAGGCGGCAATGGTGCTGATACCGTCGCGCTTCATGGCCGCTGACATATCCTTGACGACCATGCCCGCCAGGCCAGGACCCTGAAAGATCATGCTCGTGTAGAGCTGAACGAGATCGGCGCCAGCACGAATTTTCGTGATTGCGGTAGCGGCGCTGTCAATGCCGCCGACACCGACGAGCGGCAATTCGGCGCCGACACGCTGGCGCATCTTGGCAAGGAGGATTGTCGAGCGTTGGAACAGCGGCACACCGGAAAGGCCACCCGCCTCTCCGGTTGCTCTCGAGCTCTTGAGGCCAGTGCGCGAGAGCGTCGTATTGGAAATGATCAATCCGTCCAGAGGGTGCAGCGCGATTTCAGCGGCGATATCATCAAGGCTGGCTTCGGGGAGATCCGGTGCGATCTTGAGGAAGACGGGGCGCCTGACACCGGATTGGACTTCGCGTGCCTCAAGCACCCTGCCGAGCAGCTCCTTGAGGCCGTCGCGGGCCTGCAGATCGCGCAATCCTGGCGTATTGGGGGAGGAGATGTTGACCGTGAAATAGCTGGCAAGTGAGTAAAACTTCCGGATGCCAGCCACGTAGTCGGCGACGCGATCGGTGGAATCCTTGTTGGCACCGATGTTCACTCCGACAATACCCGCATGAGAACGCCGGGCACTAAGACGGCGAAATGCCGTTTCATGACCTTCATTGTTGAAGCCCAGGCGGTTGATCACCGCGTTGTCCTCAACAAGGCGGAAAATCCGTGGCTTCGGATTGCCGGATTGGGCCAGCGGCGTGAGCGTGCCTACTTCGGTGAAGCCAAACCCGAGGTTCAGCAGCGCATCTGGCACTTCCGCGTTCTTGTCGTAGCCCGCGGCCATGCCAAGCGGGTTGGGGAAGCTTAAGCCCGCGACAGTCACGCGCAGCGCTGGGTCGTTGTGTGGCGCGCAGCCTGGCACCAGGCCAGTCTTCAATGCTTTGATCGAAAGACCATGGGCATCTTCGGGATCGAGAGAGAACAGTACCTTGCGGCCGATCGACCGGAACAACCCGCTCATGCCTGAAGCTCCGGAAATTGGTGCCTGCCATCGCCGCCGAGCGGTAAAGGCCGGACCCAGGCCACCGCATCGAGTGGCAGAGTTGCATAGAGATGAGGGAAGAGGTCTCCGCCGCGGGAGACTTCATATTTGAGCGCATCGCCCAGCCGATCGGCTTCAACAGCTATCAGCAGCAAATCGTCCTGCCCGGCAAAATGCTTTGCAGCCGTCTCAACCGCCTGCGCCGCAGTTGAAAAATGGATGTAACCGTCCGCATGATCGATTGGAGCGCCGTCAAACGCACCTTTCGCTTCGGCAGTCTGCCAAAGCGCGCGCGGAGCAATTTTGTAAATGATATCAGTCATAAGCGCATTTACTAGACGCAAAACCGCAATGCGCAAAGGGTAGAGTGGGCGCGGGTAACAGAAAACTCGCCCGATTTCCGATTTTCGGCGTATTATTTAGCCACGCTTGCCAACTACCAACCCTGGAGGTCGATCCATGTCACGAACGCGCACTTTGTTCTTCGCTCTTGCGGCTGGATCCCTATGGTCATGCGCTGCGATTGCCCAGGAAACAACGACATACACGCTGGAACGAACAGACACCGGCTATGTCCGCATGAACAACAAGACCGGCGAGATGTCGATCTGTCAGGAGAGGTCTGGGCAGCTCATATGCAAACTTGCCGCCGAGGAGCGAACCGCTTACGACGAAGACATTGCTGACCTCAAAGTGCGGGTAGCAAAGCTCGAAGCAACAGTGGCGAGCATGGGTAAGATCCCGCCCGTCGTGCGCGATGCACTCCCATCCGACGAAGAGTTTGAAAAAGGGTTGAGCTACATGGAGAAATTCATGCGCCGTTTCATGGGAATTGCCAAGGAATTCGGATACGACAACAAGGATACGAAACCCGAGCAGCAGACCACCCCCCAAAGGACATGATGCTGACTGTAGATGGCAGGATGGTGGCAGGAGCCTGACTCGGTCTGGACCAGTTTGTTCTTGATTTGTTCGCCAATTTGGTAGACTTTAGTCGCTCAGGATCTTCTCTGGGAGCGGTAAAATGATTGCAGTGCCAACACTGATTGGAGAGGTATCGATCAGGCTTTTTGTGCGCCATGGTGACCAGCAGAAGGCCCTGGATTTCTATGACAATGTGTTCGGGGCAAAGGTCGTTGGCCGGCCCTATCTGCACAACGGCGAACTGATCGCTGCCGAGTTGCGCATGGGGGCGTCGGTGGTCATGATCGTCGGAGCAAACCCCAAGCGTGATGCGGATGCGTCGCTTGGCGGACCACGGTCCGTTCATGCAATTGGCGCCACTCCAGTCATGCTCGATATCCATGTGGACGATGTTGATCGGGTAATGCACCACGCGGTAGCTGAAGGCGGCAGCGTCCGCAACGAGATCGAGACGCTGGATAGCGGGGATCGCGCAGGAGTGTTGATCGATCCCTTTGGTCACCTATGGGTCGTGAAGTCGCGGCTAAAGCATTTGGCCGCATAGAAAAGCAACCGGACGGGAACGGCCGGCTGCAGAACTGTCGTCAGGTCGCAAACCGTTTGGTCGCATGAATCAATTCATGAATGATGCCGGGTTCGCTGACCGCATGACCGGCGTCCTCGACGATGCGCAGATCGGCTTCCGGCCAAACCTTCTTCAAGTGCCAGGCGTTGAGCAAAGGCGTGCACATGTCGTAGCGGCCATGGACGATTACACCAGGTATGTCGCGGATCAGGTGCGCATTGCGCAAAAGGTGATCGTCGGTGTCGAAAAACCCCTTATGCTGAAAGTAATGGCATTCGATGCGCGCAAAGGCGATGGCAAAGTGGTCGCTGGCAAAGGCTTCTTCACGTGCCGGATCAGGAAGGAGCGAAAGGGCGGACCCCTCCCAGCGCGCCCACAGCTTGGCGGCAGCCAGTTGAATCGCAGGATCCGGATCGGTGAGCCGTTTGTAATAGGCCGCGATCATGTCATCGCGCTCTTCCTCCGGAATATGCGCTTGATATGCTTCGAAACGATCGGGATAGATAATGCTGGCACCATTGGAGTAGAACCAATCGATCTCGAAACGGCGGATCATGAAGATGCCGCGCAAAATCAATTCGCTAACGCGTTCCGGGTGCGTCTGTGCATAGGCGAGCCCTAAAGTCGATCCCCATGAACCGCCAAAAACCTGCCATTTGTCGATACCAAAATGGGTGCGGATTCGCTCCATGTCAGCGACCAGATCCCACGTGGTATTTTCGTTCAGTTCCGCGTGAGGGGTCGACTTTCCACAGCCGCGCTGATCGAACAGGATGATGCGATACCGCTCCGGATCGTGCAGGCGCCGCATCGTCGGATTGATTCCACCCCCTGGACCGCCGTGGATCATGATTACCGGCTTGCCGTCCGGATTACCGCATTCCTCCACATGAATACTGTGCAGTTCAGATACTTGAAGCATCTGTTCCGTTGAGGGCTGGGTCTCAGGGTAAAGAATATTTGTGATCATGCGTCCCACTTTCAATAATAATCCCCACGATGAATATCGCTCGGGAATGAGGTTTTGCCAAGGCGTTTGAATGGCCTAGCCTTGGTTGCAGGGAATCCCGCATCGTTTGAAGCTTTGACGTGCACCAAATTGTTCTTGATATATCAGTCGAATTGGATTTAGTCGTTAGCATTAGAGCTTTTGGATTACGACTGCTGCAATTTCAGCAATAAGGACTTTAAGATAATGAAATATAGATTTGTTATTGTCGATGACCATCCCTTGTTTCGCGGAGCGCTGAAGTTGGCGCTTTCGTCATCGAAAGACGATGTTGATATTGTCGAAACCGGTGACCTCGAAAGCGCGAAGGTTCTCCTTCAAACCTCGAGCGATATTGACCTTGTGCTTCTTGATCTTGCCTTGAACGGCATCGGCGGTCTGACCGGCCTCGTTAGTTTGCGCGCACTCCAGCCAACAGTGCCTATTGCCATCGTCTCGGCGACGGACGATCCTTTGACTGTGCGCGCTGCACTGACGCTCGGCGCATCGGGATTCATATCCAAATCCTCGAGTCCCGAATTGATCAATGATGCGGTCAGAGCCATTCTCGATGGAGAGATCTGGTCACCTTTGACATGCGGCGAGGAGGGTGAACTCGATCCGGAAATAGTGGAACTGATTCGATGCATGCGCAAATTGACACCGCAGCAAGGTCGCGTACTTGCCATGATGGCCGACGGCATGCTGAACAAGCAGATCGCGCACGAGCTCAACGTTTCCGAAGCGACGATCAAGGCGCACGTTTCCGCCGTATTGTATAAACTCGGGGTTGAAAGCCGTACCCAAGCGGTCATCCGGCTCGCGCGGTTCAAAGAGGATGTTGTCCCGGCCGAGCCTCCCGCAGCCTGAATTACTGACTTCATTCGACCGTATAAGTCTGCCGAAAATGGGAGAGGAGTGCGCGCAGAACTGCCGGGCGGACAGGTTTGTTGATGATTGATACATCTTGTGCGGTTGCGCGCTCGCGCAATGGATCAGAACGGTCGGCTGTGATCAACGCGGCCGGGATTTCACGCGCGAAATGCTCCCGGACAAATCTGACGAGCTCAAGTCCGTTTTCCTCTTCAAGATTGTAATCGGCAAGGACTACATCGGGGGCGGCGCCATGCTCCAGACAGTATGCGCGCAAGGCGTTACCACCGTTCATTGACAGAACGTTGCAGCCCCATGTTGTCAACAATTCCCGCATGCCGGCCAGGGATTGCGCGTTGTCGTCGATACACAATACCAGAAGCCCGGTCAGCGCGCCCGGCGGCCTGAGCATCATTAGCTCTTGATTGGCGGGCGGAGATGGGAGCTTCGAAGCCGGCAGTGTAACGGAAAACACCGATCCCATTCCGACCGTTGACTGAACGACGATAGCGAGGTCAAGAACTTTCGCGATGCGTTCAACGATGGAGAGACCAAGGCCGAGCCCGTCGGATTCCCGCATTCCATCCGAGAGACGGGCAAACTCGCGAAATATATACTCCAGTTTGGATGTCGGGATGCCGATACCTGTGTCGAAAACCTGAAATTTGACCGTCGCACCTTGCCTGCGCACGCCAACGAGCACAGATCCAGACCGGCTGTACTTGATGGCGTTGGATACCAGGTTCTGGATCAATCTTCGGAGAAGATTGCGGTCGGTCACGACCACCGCGGAACTTGAGACAACACGTAGTTTCAGGCCCTTTTCACGCGCGGCCGGTGAAAAATCCCGCGCTATCTGCTGCAGCAGCGTATCGAGACAAAAGACGGAAATGACGGGCTTCAGCGCACCCGTATCCAGGCGCGAGATATCGAGCAATGCGTTGATGATCGACTCGACCGCCTCGAGTGACGTGTCGACATTATTGACAAGCTCCTTCTCACTGGAATTTCCTAGCCGCTCCATCAGCGAGGAAGCGTAAAGCCGCGCAGCATTCAATGGTTGAAGAATGTCGTGCCCGGCATCAGCCAGAAACCGGGTCTTGCCGATATTGGCTTCTTCGGCGCTGCGCTGTGCGTTGGCCAGCTGCTGGTTTGCGCGGGTAAGTTCTTTCGTGCGGTCGCGCACCCGTAGTTCCAGGGACTCGTTTGTCTGACGCAGCAGCCTGTCTGCATTCACAACGCTGGTCACGTCGGTAAAGGTGGTTACCAGACCACCGTCAGGCATGGAGTTCGAACGGATTTCAATCGTTTGACCGGTGTTCTTGAGCTTGATTCGCCATGGTGCTGCAAAGCCGGTGAATCTTTCGACGAAGGTTTGACTGGTAAAACCAGCAAGGTCACCGCGCTCAAAAAGGCAATAAACGATCGAACGGAGTGGCGTACCCATCCGCTGCAGTTCCTTGGGAAGATCAAGGATAAGCCTGAATTGGGTATTCCAGCAACTGAGCCGGAACTGCGGGTCGAACACGCTGATGCCTTGATCCATTTGGTCCAGCGCGATCTGCAGAAGGTGCCGGTTCTGCGCCAGCGCGCCGGTTGCATGATCAAGCAGTACCTGCGCCCGCCGTTGCGCTATGCCGGTCGGTCCCATGGCCAGCGAGAGGATCATGCGGGCCGATGGCGAGCCGACAATTCCCGATAGCAATTGTTCGGAAAAATGAACGGTTTTGAAATCGGCCGGGTCCGCGCCTTCGAGTGATATGTTTTCATCCCTGTGAAAGGCTGCGAACGCGTTATCGGTTTGCTCGCCGCCGATATATTTCGATATTGTCGTTTTAAGTTGATCGACTGTAACGCTGGGTTGGAGACTACCGATCGCACTCAAGGAGTGGGTGTTCTCCGCAATGAAAGCGGATGCCTGGATGCGCTCGAGTGGGGTTGCACTTTTAGAGAGCGACCCGATCACAAACAATGTCAGATTGGCGGACAAGCTCCATATCAGACCGTTGACGTAGGTGCTGGCGTCCAAACCAAACAACGCCTGCGGACGGAACACCGACAATCCAAACGGTCCATCCGTCAGCAGAAATGACGTCGTGTCGAGCATGGTCGGCAATATCATTGTATAGACCCAAAAGCAGAAGCCTCCCAGCATCCCCCATATCGCGCCGCGCGCAGTGCCTCGCCGCCAGAACAATGCCCCCAGAAACGGCGGTAGAAGCTGCATCATCGCAATGGCTGATACCAACGCCAGTCCTGTGAAATCGACATGCCCGATGATGGTAAACTGATAGGCAAGAGCTACCAGCAGAATTCCGAGGACGGCGGCCCGCCTCAGTTTGGGGATGGTTCTGGCAAAATTGGTTGTTTGATTTGGCGAGACTCGCGAAGCCCGCTTGAGCAAAACAGGCAGAAGAAGATCATTTGAAATCATGACCGACAGGACAATCGACGGGAAAATAACCATGGTGGTTGCCGCTGACAATCCACCCGCAAACGCCATGACCGCAAGCCAATATTGTCCCGCGTGGAGTGGCAGGGAAAGAAAATAGAAATCGGCCGATGCGTGCTCCCCGAGGATGGCTGGACCAATCCTTGCGAGCGGGACAACGAATAAGCCCGCAAGCAAAAGAGTCAGGGGGATAAACCACCGAGCCGTGCGGAGCTCTTTGGCGCTTCGGTTTTCCACGACAGTCAGATAAAATTGGCTCGGCAGTAGCAGAACCGACGAGGCTCCGATGAGAACCAATGCGATCAGGTTACCTGCTGACACATTCATTTGAGGCACGGGAAGAGCTGCTTCAGAGCTGGCAACCCGGTGCAGGACTTCGGCGGGCGGACCGAAGAGAAAAGTGGTCACGGCAATTCCAATGAACAGGAACGCGACGAATTTTATTACAGTATCAACCGCAAGCGCGTGAAGAAGCCCGTCATTGCGGTCCGTGAGATCGGTCGAGCGCGTGCTATGGGTAATTGTGAAATAGCCAATACCAAGGACCATCAGCAACACCAGCAGATGCTCATCCATTTCATCGTTGTGACGGTGTGGATCGTAAACGCCCCCAAAAACGTCAAACAGGTAGTGAATCGCCGTCATCTGCAGCGAAATGTATGGAATGAGGCCGATCGTTGTGATCAATGTAACGATCGCCGCGACCGAAAAGCTCTTTCCGTATCGTGCTCCGATAAAATCGGAGATCGACGCAATACCCTCTGATCTCGCCAGTTCGACAATCCTCAGCAGGAGCGGGAAGCCGAGCGTAAAGACCAATACGATTCCGATATAGAGGCCGATAAATTCAACGCCATATTTTGCGGCATAGCCGGTGGAGCCGTAATACAACCAAGTGCTGCCGCTCGCGGCGACGCTCAACGAATAAAGGAACGGACGTGATAGATTGCTCTTGGTTTCAGTCTGACGATCAGCTGTTTTGATCGCCGAGTACTGCAACAAAAAATACAAGAGTGCGATTAAGATGCCAGCCCAGCCCGTCATGGGCCTCAACCTTCCGTCAGTAAGCGTAACCGCTTCGGTCCGAGTAGACTTCCCGTCATTGGCGTTACAAAATATACGCCAAAGCAACCCTCAAATCCCGTAGAGCAATCAAACTTTAAGTTAATATTCTCAAATCTTCTGCTAATGTCCGGCCGTGCTTGGGATAGCATCACCGAGGACAATAATTTGCATTAACACACAATACTGGAGAGTGGTATATCATGCTGAAGGAATTCAAAGAATTTGCCTTGAAGGGAAACATGGTTGATCTCGCCATAGGTGTGATCATCGGTGGTGCTTTTGGCAGACTGGTTGAGTCGATTGTGGCTGATCTCTTCATGCCCATCATTGGCCTGATGACGGGCGGCATTGATTTTTCCAATCTGTATTTCCAGCTTTCGGGCGCGCCCGCTCCCACTTTGGCTGCCGCCCGGGAAGCTGGCGCTACGATCGCTTATGGCAACTTCATTACTCTTCTCATCAACTTCCTGATTATCGCATGGGTTCTGTTCATAGTGGTCAAGGCAATGAATCGTTTCAAAAAGAAGGAAGCAGCGGCCGATCCTGCTCCGAAGAAAGAAGAGATTCTGCTCACGGAAATCCGCGATTTGCTCGCCAAGCGCTAAGGGCAGATATCGCACTGTATTTGGACCCCGGCCCTGTGCCGGGGTTTTGGTCTGTAATGTCAGCGTCTGTCAGCAGATCATCATTCCCAATGATGGAAACATCACAATTATACGCGTGCCAAACAGAACCGGTTGCGATAGGTCTGCCAGAAAGTGAGCGGAGAAAATCGAATGGGTCTTGTTCAGCATTTGCGTCACGAAGCTGCCGTTGCGCCGGAAAGCGGCATCGTTGCCGTAATGAATCATGGCCGCCGGCAAGAAGGGGTTATTCCTCTTTGGGCAGGTGAGGGTGATCTGCCGACACCCGATTTTATCCGTGAGGCCGCGAGCAACGGGCTTGCCAATGGCGAGACCTTCTACACTTGGCAAGCAGGCATCCCGGAATTACGGCAGGCCCTCGCCAATTATTACAAGCGGCATTTCGGTGCGGACCTGCCTGTGGAGCATTTCTATGTCACCGGTTCAGGTATGCAGGCGATTCAGCTGGCTATCCAGGCAACGGCAGGCGCCGGTGATGAGGTTGTCTATCTCTCGCCCGCCTGGCCCAACTTTGCCGCCGCCGCCGGTATTGCAGGCGCGACGCCAATTCCCGTCATACAGGATTTCACCGGTAATGGCTGGGGTCTCGATCCGCAAAAGATACGCGATGCCATCACGCCAAGAACGAAAGCATTGTTCATCAACACGCCGTCAAATCCGTCGGGCTGGACCGCCGATATCGATACACTCAAGGAAATCCTTGCCATCGCCCGTCACCATGGGCTGTGGATCATCGCCGATGAAATCTATGCCCATTTTTGCTATGGCGCGCGCCGCGCCCCATCCTTCCTTGACATCATGGATCCGGATGAGCGCATAATCTTCGTCAACAGCTTTTCGAAGAACTGGGCGATGACAGGCTGGCGTGTCGGCTGGATGACCGTGCATCCGTCGCTCGGCAAAACGATGGAAAATCTCATCCAGTATTCAACCTCCGGTGTTGCGCAGTTCATGCAGCGCGGCGCGGTAGCCGCACTTGAACAAGGTGATGATTTCATTCGCATGCAAGTGGAACGGGCCCATAAGGCGCGTGACATTCTCTGCGCGAAACTCGCTGCGACGGGCAGGGTGCGCCTCTCTCCACCGGCCGGCGCATTCTATTTGTTGTTCGGTATTGAAGGCATCACGGATTCCTACCGTGCGGCTTTCGATATTGTCGATGAAGCCAAAGTTGGTCTTGCGCCCGGCACCGCATTTGGAGATGGTGGCGCGGCCTTCCTGCGGCTATGCTTTGCCAGACGGTTAGATCAGGTCGAGGAGGCAGCAGATCGCCTCGCAGACTGGATCAGTAAACGTTGACGTCAAATTTCCCGCATCTCGATAACACCCGGGCCGCTATCCTTTCATTGTTAATTTCAGCTGCCGGCGCATTGGTCGCCAGGCAGATCGGTCTGCCTATACCCTTTCTGCTCGGCTCGACGATTGCCGTAACGACAGCATCCCTGTCTGGAGTTCGTATCCACTTGCCGGACTGGCTAAGGGTCTTTGTATTCTTCACACTGGGTATTCAGGCCGGTTCAGGCGTTTCTCCGGGTACCATCGATCAGATGGTCTCGTGGCCCGTCAGCTTCATGATGCTGTTCGTCGCGTTGGTCCTCGTTACAGGGCTAACCTATTTCATGCTGCGCAAGGGTTTTGGGTGGGATGGTCCAACAGCACTGTTTTCATCGCTGCCGGGCGCGCTGTCCTTTGTTCTGATCGCGGCGATGGGGACCAAGGCGAATATGGTCAAGATCACCGTGATCCAATGCGTCCGGCTATTGCTGCTTATCGGTTTTCTGGCACCACTTCTCGCAATCATCGCCAGAAATGCACCGCATATGGTCGTGGAGTTGAATTACGATTGGACCGTGCAGGAAGCTTTGATCTTGCTCGCTTGCGGTCTTGGTGGTGCGATCCTGGGGCACTTCAGCCGCGTGCCGGGCGGCATGATGCTTGGCGCTCTCGTGGCCAGCGCCCTCTTGCACGGCATGTCCATCGTCACGGCGGTCGTTCCGCGCTCGATTGCGGATATCGGCTTGATCGTTCTGGGTGTGCTGATCGGCTCACGCGTCGGCGCGGAGCACAGAACCCAGCTGTTACGCTATCTGCCAGCGGCTCTGTGTGCCTTTGTGGTAGGGACGGTTGCGTCCCTTTTGGCGGCCTTCATGGTCTGGTATTGGCTCGATATTCATCCCGCGCAAATCGCGCTTGCCTTTGCCCCCGGCGCGCTGGAGGCCCTTACGGTGATTGCATTTTCGCTTGGTGTCGACCCATCCTACGTCGCTTCGCATCATGTCGTGCGCTTCCTGATGATAGCATTCGCCGTGCCATTTCTTGCGCGCTGGTTACGCGATGACAACGCGAAAAACTAAAACCGGCGTCTCGGAAGGAGCGCCGGTTGTAAGTTCGCAGGTAAAAGGAGAAAATTTTCTAGCCGCCTGCCTTTGATACGGCCAGCGTCACTACCCGTTCGCTGGTCTCGATTGCCGGAGCACTGTCCTTTGAAAACGGTATGCCAAGTGCCGTCCAGACCTCAACCAAAGCATCCTTCAGCTCGATCACGAGTTCATTCGAATGGAACGGTGTCGGTGTTACACGCAGACGTTCCGTGCCGCGTGGTACGGTCGGATAGTTGATTGGCTGAATGTAGATACCATGAAGCTCGAGGAGGCGGTCGCTAGCCTTCTTGCACAATTCAGGATCCCCCACATGGATTGGAACGATGTGGGTATCTGACTTCATCACTGGCAAATTGGCTTGCGCCAGCACGTCTTTGGTAAGCTGTGCCTGACATTGATGCATCCGGCGCTCTTCCTGCGACACTTTGAGGTGCCGTATCGACTGAGTCGCAGCTGCAGCAATAACGGGCGGAAGGGCGGTCGTGAAAATAAAGCCGGGAGCATAGGAACGAACAGCATCAATCACCGTTTTCGGTCCGGCAATGTAGCCACCGAGCGTTCCGAATGCTTTGGCGAGTGTGCCTTCGATAACATCGATGCGGTCCGACAGACCTTCGCGATCAGTGATGCCGCCGCCGCGATTTCCATACATGCCGACCGCATGGACTTCGTCGATGTAGGTCATGGCATTGTATTTTTCGGCAAGCTCGGCAATGGCTGCAACCGGAGCTATATCGCCATCCATCGAATAGATCGATTCGAACACGATCAGCTTCGCGCGCTCTTTGCCGGCTGCGGTCAGCAGCTCTTCCAGATGCGCAAGATCGTTGTGACGGAAAATCTTCTTCTCCGCACCCGAACGGCGTACGCCTTCGATCATCGACGCATGGTTCAATTCGTCGGAGAGAATGAGGCAATTCGGCAGAAGCCTGGCGATAGTCGAGATCGACGCTTCGTTGGAAACAAACCCGGAGGTGAAAACCAGCGCGGCTTCCTTCTGGTGAAGATCAGCCAGCTCGATTTCGAGCTCAACCAGCGGATGGTTATTGCCGGAAATGTTGCGCGTCCCACCGGCGCCGGATCCCATGCGGCTCGAGGCATCGTGCATGGCGGCGATGACGTCGGGATGTTGCCCCATGCCGAGATAGTCGTTTGAGCACCAGACGGTGATTTCGCGTGTTGCTTCCGCTGTACGCCAAATCGCACGCGGGAATTTACCCACGATCCGTTCCAGATTGGCAAAGACCCGGTAGCGCTTTTCAGCGTGCAGCTGGTCAATCGCGTCTTCGAAAAACCGACGATAGTCCATGAATTGCTCCTGTATCATGAACTTACTAGCGTTTTTGCCCGGTAAAATCCATGATGAGAATATGGGCAATTTGCCACGGCTTTGGCGAAACTCTAACCACTAAATGTTGAAGCTGGGCAAAAATCGTGAAATTCCGGCGAAACGCGAAACCGGCTCGACGGCAACCAAAATCTTGGCCGAGCAAGGTTGATACGGTTTGCGCCAGCTCCGGAAGTTGACCGATCACCCAGGGCATACTTTTCGCTCACCTTGCCCGAAACTACTGTAGTACCTTCGTCAAAATTAGACGTAAGTTGCATAGAGTTAGCTCGACAGTCGGCTTTGCAGGCCTGATGAAATCCGGCAAGATCGTTTCGGGGCAACATAAATGGAGATCAAGGGGCTGTGCCAATGACCGTGCTAGTGACCGGTGGTGCCGGATATATCGGCAGCCATATGGTCTGGGAACTGCTGGATGCTGGGGAATCCGTTGTCGTCCTCGACCGGCTATCAACTGGGTTTGAATGGGCGGTGCCTCGGGAGGCGAAGCTGGTGGTTGGTGATATCGCCGACCAGAGTCTGGTTCGCCAAATCATTGAACGCAATTATGTCGACGCGGTCATCCATTTTGCCGGGTCGGTAGTCGTGCCGGATTCGGTCCGGGACCCACTGACCTATTACGAAAACAACACAACGAAGTCGCGGTCGCTGATTGAGGCTGTCGTAAAATCAGACGTCAAGAATTTTATCTTTTCATCGACTGCGGCCGTCTATGGCGATGGGGGCATAAAGCCAGTCACCGAGGATGTGCCGCCCCAGCCTGAATCTCCGTATGGCGTGTCGAAGCTGATGACCGAGTGGATGCTGCGCGATACGGCGGCCGCCCATGATTTCCACTACACGGCGCTGCGCTACTTCAATGTCGCCGGTGCCGATGTCAAAGGGCGCACAGGGCAGTCGACCAGAGGCGCGACCCACCTTATCAAGGTTGCCTGCGAGACGGCGCTTGGCAAACGGCCTTATATGGAAATTTTTGGGCATGACTTTCCGACGCCCGATGGAACATGCGTGCGTGACTATATACATGTCAGCGACCTCGTAGCAGCGCACCGCCTTGCTCTCGAGCGCCTGCGCGCTGGTGGCAGCAGCATGGTCGCCAATTGCGGATATGGCCGCGGCTATTCCGTGAAGGAAGTGATCGAAAGCGTGGAACGCGTGCATGGATCACCAATCGATGCGCGCCTGACCGTACGCCGCCCAGGCGATGCAGCCTCGGTTGTGGCCGACAGCAACAAGGCGCGTGCCAATCTGGGCTGGGAACCCAAACTGGATGATCTCGACACAATCGTCGAGTCAGCCCTCAAATGGGAAAAAGCACTGCAGCATCGCAATACGAAAAGCTGATCCTTTGTGAATAAATAGCGGGTGCGTCGGAGAGCCACATTGTCACAAAAGCTTCAAGTCTAGAAAAGGGGAACCTTCTTCGTAGGGATGGGTTTAGTCTACGAAGCAAAGTTGGAGCTTATGCGATGGACGGTAACGACCGTACCTACGAAAAACAACTCTCACGGATCCTGAGGCGACAGATCTCCCAATCGTCTTACAGATCGGCGATACGCGCGGCAGGCATTTATAAGATCGAAGATACAGTCCCTGAAAGTCTTCTTGATCAATTGAAGCGACTCGATGATGCCGAGCGCGCCCGTCGCGGCTAATATTGAAACTGAGTTTTTACTGAATAGCGATGAAAGAGGCGGGTCGAAAAACCCGCCTCTTTCACGACCAGCGCTAACCCTTAGGCGGCAAGCGCCAGGTCGCTTGTATAATCAAGAGCAGAAGAAATAGCCTTTGCTTCTGCTTCAGGGCCCATCGCAACACCTTCGATGCGGACAACTTCAACGTCGGTCATGCCAAGGAAACCGAGAGTCGCTTTGAGGTACGGCGTGGCATGATCGAACGAGGCAGCAGGGCCACTCGAATAAACGCCGCCGGAGGCAATTACCACATATACCTTCTTGCCGGTCACCAGACCCTTCGGGCCATCGGCGCCATAGCTGAACGTCTTGCCGGCACGCGCGATGTGGTCGATCCAGGATTTCAACGTCGAGGAAATGTTGAAGTTGATAAGGCCGGTCGCAATGACAACTGCGTCGGCTGCAAATAGCTCATCGACAATCGCATCCGATACGCCGACCACGCTCTGCTGCTGAGCGGAGCGCGACTCGGCCGGTGTATAGATACCGGAAGTATAATCGGCATCGATATGCGGAAGCGGGTTATTCGCAAGGTCGCGGGTGACAATCTTGGCGCCAGGCGTCTTGGCCTGCAGCTTCTGTGCAAGTTCGGTTGCGACGCGCGTCGAATGGGATGCAGCACCACGGGGACTGGATGTTACGAGAAGTATGGAAGACATAGCCTAAGTTCCTTCAGTTAAGTTGTCTCTGGGAAGAACAATCCGATGGCTGTAATTTGGTTCTCGACATCCATTTAGAAAACTGGGAAAATATCGATCCAATCCATCTAATTAGTAGATAGGTAAGGCGGTGCAACCAAACCCCACCCTGGATCAACTCCAGGTCTTTGTTGCTGTGGCGGAGACGGGAAGCTTCTCGGCCGCGGCACGGCGGCTCAATCGTTCGCAATCGGTGGTGAGCTATACGATCGCCAATCTGGAGGCGCAGCTTGAGTTGCAACTTTTTGAGCGTGGTGGAACGCGTGAACCGCGCCTGACCGAGGCGGGAACCGCCATGCTGGAGGACGCGCGGCGCATGGTTTCCGTCTTGCAGAGTCTGCGATCCAGGGCGGAGGGGCTAAAACATGGGTTGGAGGCTGAGGTGGCCGTCGCCGTCGATGTCTCGTTGCCATCTCCGGTCCTGACCTGTGTCCTCAAGGCGTTCCAGGTACAGTTTCCGACGGTCAGCCTGCGCGTTCATGTCGGTGCGCTCGGAATGGTCTGGGACCTCGTTCTCAAGAAGCAGGCAGATTTTGGCATTGGCGGTCCGCCGATGCAGGTGCAAGACGAACTCGTCCTGCAACAGGTTGGCCAAACAGCCATGACGCCCGTGGCGGCGCCCGATCATCCGCTGGCTCTCCATGAAGGTCCTGTACCACTATCCTTTATCCGCGATCATATTCAGCTTGTGATCACCGACCTAAGCGAACAGACCAAAGGACGGGATTTTGGCGTTTTTGCCTACAAGACCTGGCGACTGACAGATGTCAGCACCAAACATGACCTGATATTGGCCAGTTTGGGCTGGGGCGGCCTGCCAAAATGGATGGTGAAGGACGATCTTGCCGAAGGACGGCTCGTGCTTCTCGACCTCGAGCCCTATCCGGAAACTGCCTATCCGCTACTGGCCATTTATCCCGTCGATAGCCCCCTGGGGCCGGCGGGCACGTGGCTGGTTGAACGGTTCAAACAGGAACTGGAAAGATTCGGATGATTCAAAGGAGGCCGGTCGAAGACCGGCCCCTTCTGATTGATCTAGATCAATTTCTCCAGGGTAACCGGCAGTTCCCGTACCCGCACCCCCGTGGCGTGGTAGACCGCGTTGGCAATCGCGGGCGCGACGCCGACAATGGCAAGCTCACCCACCGCCTTGCCGCCGAGCACCGAGGCATGGGTATCCGGAATACCGACCGAGATGACCTGGAGATCGGGAATGTCGGCATTCGTCGGTATGAGATAGTCGCCGAGATTGTTATTCATCACGCGGCCATGGCGGGGATCGACAATGCCTTCTTCGAGCAGCGCCTGGCCGATGCCCATGATGATACCGCCCTTCCACTGGCTCTCGGCGAGCTTCGGATTGTAGAGGCGGCCCGAATCCAATGCGGACACCATGCGAGAGACGCGAACCGTGCCGAAATCCACGTCGACACGCACCTCAACGAAATGCACGCACCAGCTGTGAAGCGAATAGTCGCCTTCGGTCGGTGATTTCATTGTCGAGATCGTCGTGAAGTTACGGAAATGATCTTTGTCGTTCTGGTGCTCTTCCGGCAGCGTATTGCGCAGTGCCTCGATACGCTCGCGGCCGGTGCGGCGCATGACTTCGGCAATGGAGACACTGGAACCCGCATCGCGCGGCGACAAGATTTGCCCTGCCTCGATGGTCAGCGTATTGGCCTGCAGGTCGCGGAACGGCGAGTTCGGATCATTGATGGCAAGGCCGATCAGTTCGTCGCGGGCGGCATGCGCTGCCTTGTGCACGGCGCCGGTCATGAGATTCGCAAGTTGCGAACCACCGGCGACAGGCGCGCGCGGAAGCGACGAATCGCCGAGCTTGACCACGACGGTCTCGACCGGAACGCCGATCGCCTCGGCCGCCGTCTGGGCGAGGATCGTATAGGTTCCTTGACCCATGTCGATCCCGCTGCTGGCGACTTCGATCGTGCCGTTGCTCAAGATGCGGACCATGGCCTCACCCGGCGTGCGGCGAACGGGATAGGTGCCCGCGGCAACGCCGTAGCCGATCAGCTGCTTGCCCTCGCGCATTGACCGGACGCGCGGGTTGCGCTTCGCCCAACCGAAGGCTTCCGCACCCGCCGCATAGGCTTCGCGCAGCCGGCGGGTCGACCAGGGCTTGTTGGCGCTCGGGTCCTCCTCGGCATAGTTGAGCAGGCGGATATCGAGCGGATCGATGCCGACCTCGTAGGCAAGTTCGTCGATCGCGCATTCGATGCCGAACGCGCTCGGGTTTTCACCAGGCGCACGCAGCGCACCGGGTTTTACCGTGTTCACCGGCACGATGTTCTGGCGCGAGGAGAAATTCGGCGTCGCATACATGATCGATATTACGGAGCCGAGTGGTTCGACCGCGACATCGTCCATGGAAGTCTCGTTGGCACCGCGATGCCGGATCGACAGCAATTTGCCCTCGCGGGTAGCGCCAAGTGCGATGGTCTGCCGTGTCGCCGGCCGCCCGCCGAAGGCGGTAAAGGTCTGCGGCCGCGTGATCGCAAGCTTGACGGGGCGGTCGAGCATCTTCGCAGCGATGGCGGCAACTGCGCCATAGCGGGTGGGCAGCGCCTTCGAACCGAAACCGCCGCCGATATAGGGCGACAGCATGCGCACATTCTCGAACGGTATGCCGAACCATTCCGCATAGGTGCGGGACATGCCATCGATCCACTGACTCGGCTCCCAAAGGGTCAGCTTATCGCCCTCCCAATGGGCGATCAGCCCGTGTGGCTCGATCGGCACATTGTATTCACGCGGAGTCCTGTATTCCTGCTCGATACGAACGGGCGCCGTGGCAAGCGCAGCCTCGGCGTCACCCCATTCCTTGGTCATCATGTCGATCAGGTAGCCTTCGCCGGACCTCGGATCGTCGAAGCTCGAAATCGGGGTAGTCTCCTCATAGGTGACCTTGACGAGGGCTGCCGCTGCGGTCGCCTGCTCGAACGTCCCGGCAATGACAGCAGCAATATGCTGGCCACTGAAGGTGATGTCGCGTGCCAACGGTTCATAGGGAACAGCGGGCGGCGGCGCTCCGGTCCAGTCCGTGGCTGTCTTGATCGGTAGGGCATTATCCGGTGTCAGGACAAGCAGGACGCCCGGATATGCCTCCGCCGCTGCGCTGTCGATGGCAAGGATCCGGCCGGAGGCGATGGTGCTGTCAATAATGACGGCATGGGCCATGCCTTCCGGAAAATGTTCCATTGCATAGTCGGCAGTCCCGGTGATCTTGGCAGGTCCATCGATGCGCGACAGGCGGCCGCCGAGGATGCCATCCGATGCATCGCCATGTTTCATCTTTGTGTCGATAATTGTCATGCCATGGCTCCCGTTTTGAGAATGGCGCGTTCGACGACGCGCGGGGCGAGCTCGATCTTGTAGTGGTTGCCGCCATGGGCGATGGCGCCCTCGACAGCAAGACGGCTGGCGCTCTTGACCGTGTCCGGCTCCAGTGCCTTGCCGCGAAGCGCATCTTCGACTGCGCGGGCACGCCACGGTTTGGTTGCCGCGCCGCCAAGACCGATACGAATGTCGCGGATGGTTTCGCCGTCCGGCTCGAACTCGATGCCGACAGCAGCGCTTGCGGCGGCGAATTCATAGGACTGGCGGTCGCGCACCTTGAGATAGGTGGAATGCCGCGCGGCGACCGATGCCGGGATGGTGATCGCGGTGATCATTTCGCCGGACTGCATGGCATGTTCCTTGTGCGGCGTGGTCCCTGGCAGAAGGAAGAAGTCATCGACCGCGACCTTGCGCTCGCCCAGATGAACGACGGCATCGAGAGCGACGAGCGCCACGGCAAGGTCACCCGGATAGGTTGCGATGCAGGCAACGCTGGTGCCGAGGATCGCATGACCGCGGTTGACGCCTTCAAGTGCTGAGCAACCGCTGCCGGGGTTGCGCTTGTTGCAGGCTGGGAAAGTCGACGGATCGCGGAAATAGGCGCAGCGCGTCCGCTGCAACAGGTTGCCGCCGATCGTCGCCATGTTGCGGAGCTGGGCAGATGCCGCTTGCGACAAGGCTTCCGAGACCGCCGGATACTGCGCTTGGATAGCAGTATCGGCCGCCACATGGCTCATCTTTGCCAGAGCGCCGATGAACGCGCCATCCACATCGACGCGGATCGCATCAAGGCCCTTGAGATGGGTGATATCGACGACCAGCTCCGGCGCGGCGACGCCGCATTTGGCAAGGTCGAGTAAGGTCGTTCCACCCGCCAGCAGCATGGTTGCCGGCATGGCGGCGGCGCGCAGTGCTTCCTCGACCGAGTTGGCGCGAAGATAGGAGAAATCTCTCATGACATCACCTTTGCAGCTTCGCGGACCGCCTCGACAATGTGCGGGTAGGCACCGCAACGGCAGAGATTGCCCGACATATATTCGCGGATTTCATCGTCGGAACCGGCATGGCCTTCGCGGATGCAGGCGACGGCGGACATGATCTGTCCCGGCGTGCAGTAGCCGCACTGGAAGGCGTCATGCTCAAGGAAGGCTTCCTGGACCGGATGAAGGTCGCCTCCCGCGTCGGAAAGTCCCTCGATGGTGGTGATCTTGCGGCCCTCTACCTGCGCTGCGAGCGTCAGGCAGGAAAGCACCCGCTCGCCGTCGACATGCACCGTACAGGCGCCGCATTGGCCCTGATCGCAGCCTTTCTTGGTCCCGGTTAATTCAAGATGATCACGCAGCGCGTCCAGCAAGGTCACACGTGGCTCGACCGTGAGTGTCTGCGTCTGACCGTTGACATCGAGATGTAGGATGGTTTCGTTCGTCATAGGCGTCCTGCTCCAGTACGCTCATTAGAATTAAATGGGGCCGGTATCGTTCGGTTGCGTTCAAGGCGCAAAAAACATGACATGCTGGCCCTAAATGGGGTAATAGTCCGAAAGTCACAGACTAATCGGAGGTGCCTCCGTTTCTGAAACATAGCGGCTTGCCCATGCGGGTTCAAGCCCTAATCGCATTTGGAGTTGTAATATTGGGCACCAGGGAGCCGCCAGAGCCGAAGGAGATCAAGCCATCTCCGCCTGCCAGGCGCCTGCGTGCCGATGCCAGCCGCAATCGGGAAAAGCTGGTCGAGATCGCTGCGACCGCCTTTGCCGAACGGGGCGGCAACGCTTCGCTGGAGGAGATAGCGCGGCAGGCTGGTGTCGGTATCGGCACGCTTTACAGGCATTTTCCGACGCGGGAACATCTGGTGGAAGTCCTCTACCGGCGCGAGGTCGAGGCGCTTTGTGCGGCTGCCGAGGAACTCGCACTACGAGAGGCGCCGGATGTTGCCCTGGCGGAATGGATGCAGCGTTTCGTCGATTACATTGCCGCAAAGCGCGGCATGGCGAACAGTTTGCGTATCCTGTTCGACGCGAATTCCGAAGTTTTTGCCAATACGTCCGGCATGGTTGCGCTGGCGTTGCAGCGTCTTGTCGATGCCGCTATTGCCGATGGGTCCATCCGCAGCGATATCGATATATCCGATATATCGCAGGCGTTGTCGGGCATTTATTCAGCGCCCGATACCCCGGATTGGCGCGACCGCTCCCGCCGTCTCGTCTCGCTGCTGATGGATGGCTTGCGCTGGGGCTCTGCAAAGGCAAGATCCTAGCATATCCGGTCGAAATGGTATGTTACCGGCAGTGTCCCAAGTTGCCACATTCGGGCCTTAAACGAACGATTGATTTCGACTACTATTGAAAATGATTACTCATGGGAGAGGTGAACATGCCCCAGTTTAAACGCAGTATCGTCTTGGCAGCTTGTCTTGGCCTGTTTGTAGGCGGCACAGCTTTGTCAACCACAGATAGTTTTAGCCCGGTCGGAGCGGCTTTTGCCAAGGATGGCAACGGTGGTGGCAATGGAAATGGTGGTGGCAATGGAAATGGCGGTGGAAACGGAAACGGCAACGGTGGTGGCAACCACGGCAAGTCGTCCGACCGAGGAAAATCTGCCAGCGCGCACGAAAAATCCAGAATCCAGCACGACAAGACCAAAGTTCAAAAAGCTTCGATAAACGTGGATGACGAAAATACCCTGGGTCCGCTCAATGCTGCCCACGCGTCGGCACGCGCAAGAGAACGGGCCTCACCAAACTCGTCCGTCGGCAAGATCGCGACCTATGAGCGCGCCCGGGAGGATGCGTTGGCGCTGACCGATCCCGTACTTCAGGAACAGGCACTTGATGATGCGGTCGCTCAGTTGGAGGAGGATTTTGGCCGCACCCTGACCGACGCGCAGATCGATCGGGTCAATGCATTGCTGGATGCACGTCAATAAACACGAAAAAATGTGCCGCCACTCATCGGCGGTCTGGTCTGTCAACAGCGGCCTTCGGGCCGCTGTTTCCATTTGCGCAATTGATAGGCAGCAAGACCGTTCGGCTACGCTGCCTTCAGTGCCACAAGATCGAATTTTCAACGGGATTTCGCTGGTGCTGCGAGAGAGGATTGAACTCTCGACCTCTCCATTACCAATGGAGTGCTCTACCACTGAGCTACCGCAGCCGATTTGCGAACGCGGCGGACTTCTGCCATATCATTACCGAAATCGCAAGCAAGCATTCGTAATCTGTGGGGCAAAATATGTGCATCGCCCAAAAACGTCAGGTTTGACGGCTGAAACGGCACAGAATTTTCTCAGGATTTGAGAGACAACCAATGACGTCGTCGTCGAAAAGCCCGAATTCGGAGCAAATCAACCGCGAGAAGCGGCGTTCGGAACAATTGCGGGCGAATCTCGCTCGGCGAAAGCAGCAGTTGCGCTCACGCCGGTCAGGGAGCGCAGACGAGCGTGATGAGGGAATCTTCGCCGCAAATGAAAAACCTTCCGGTTCCTCCCAGGAGGAGCCATGAGTGGCCCAGGTCTGGCCATAAGCCTTCCTTGAACCATTTCGTGTGATGGTTTACAGCAACCGGCTCTGCAAAGAGTCTCAACGACAGGACGGGAATCTCCCGCGAAAGTGACACAGTATGGATCGCATCAAGATTGTTGGCGGTAACAAGCTCAATGGCGTCATCCCGATTTCGGGTGCCAAGAACGCGGCTTTGCCGTTGATGATCGCGTCGCTCCTGACCGACGATACGCTGACGCTGGAAAACGTGCCGCATCTGGCTGACGTCGAGCAGCTCATCCGCATTCTCGGCAACCATGGCGTCGATTATTCCGTCAACGGCCGCCGCGAACGTCAGGACGGCGCCTATTCGCGTACGATCCATTTCACCGCACGCAATATCGTCGATACGACCGCGCCCTATGAGCTGGTCTCCAAGATGCGTGCAAGCTTCTGGGTCATCGGCCCGCTTCTGGCGCGCATGGGCGTTGCTACGGTATCGCTGCCGGGAGGCTGTGCGATCGGTACGCGTCCGGTCGATCTCTTCATTGACGGTATGCGTGCGCTTGGCGCCGAGATCGAGATCGAGAATGGCTATGTCAAGGCGAGCGCCAAGGGCGGCCTCGTTGGGGCCCGCTATGTCTTCCCGAAAGTTTCGGTCGGTGCGACCCACGTACTAATGATGGCTGCGACACTGGCCAAGGGCGAAACTGTCATCGAGAACGCCGCCCAGGAACCGGAAGTCGTCAATCTGGCCGACTGCCTCAATGCCATGGGTGCGAAGGTTCGCGGTGCTGGTACGCCAACGATCACGATCGAAGGTGTCACGAGTCTTTCCGGCGCCCGCGTTCGCGTCATTCCGGATCGCATCGAGACCGGGACCTATGCCATGGCCGTCGCTATGACCGGCGGCGATGTTATTCTCGAAGGTGCCGATGCCAATCTTCTAAGCGCTGCATTGACGACGCTCGGCCAGGCCGGCGCCGAAATATCCGAAACCAATTCCGGCCTGCGCGTTGTTCGCAATGGCCACGGCATCATGCCGGTCGATGTGACCACACAGCCATTTCCCGGCTTTCCCACTGACCTTCAGGCGCAGTTCATGGGTCTGATGACCAAGGCGAAAGGCACATCGCACATCACGGAGACGATCTTCGAAAATCGATTCATGCACGTGCAGGAGCTGGCGCGGCTGGGCGCCAAGATTTCCCTTTCGGGTCAAACTGCGAAGATCGAGGGCGTCGAACGGCTGAAGGGCGCGCCCGTGATGGCAACGGACCTGCGGGCTTCGGTCTCACTGGTCATTGCCGGTCTTGCCGCCGAGGGCGAAACCGTGGTCAACCGCGTCTATCATCTCGACCGCGGTTTTGAACGTCTCGAGGAAAAGCTGACGCGTTGCGGTGCGGTCGTCGAACGCATCAGCGACTGATCCTGGGTTTTTCACCAAGGGCGAATATTATGCCCAATGCATAATTCCATTTGTCTGCACTTTCCTCTAACAGGGAAGGGAGCGTGGTGACCGTTGGGCACGACGATCCTGATAAGTATTGCAAAAGGGTAGACATGGACACTCTGAAACTCATCGCACTTGATGAAGAAGATCTGCAAATTCTTTCTGCACATCTCCAGGATTCTGTGCTGAAGGTGGGCGATATCGAGTTTCTGGCACCCGAGAAAAAGCTCGTTCTTGGTGTCAACCGCTTCGTGTGGGAACAGGCAGCTGACGGCAAGCGCCGCCGCAGTTTCGAGCGCCGCCGCACGGCGCTGCTTTTCGACCGCGTCGGCAGCGTCAAGGCCACTGGAATCGACCGGCGGCACAAGGACGATATCCTCTCGCTGCTGGCGATCCACTTCATCGTTGAGGATGCGCCATCGGGTGTTGTCGAGCTGACCTTTGCGGCGGGCAAGGCGTTGCGGCTGGAAGTCGAGGCTATCGAGGCGCAGCTGACCGATCTTGGACCTGCTTGGGAAACGTCATTCAAACCAGAGCATGAAGCCTGAGGAGGATTTGACGTGGCGATTGTGCTGAGACAGTCCGAGCCTGATTTTGAAACCCGGTTTTCCGCATTCCTCGCCACGAAGCGCGAGGTGTCGGAGGACGTTGACCGCGCCGTTGCCGAGATCATCCACCGGGTTCGCACTGAGGGCGATGCGGCCCTGATCGACTATTCGCAGCGTTTCGACCGGATCGATCTCGCCCAGCATGGCATTGCGATTACCTCCGCGGAGATCGATGCGGCGGTGGCTTCCGCCCCGGTGGCGACGGTCGAGGCACTGAAACTGGCTCGCGATCGTATTCATTCGCATCATTTACGGCAAATGCCCCAGGACGATCGCTACACGGATCCGCTGGGCGTCGAGCTTGGCTCGCGTTGGACCGCGATCGAGTCCGTCGGGCTTTACGTGCCTGGTGGCACGGCGAGCTATCCAAGCTCGGTTCTCATGAATGCGGTTCCCGCGCAAGTTGCCGGTGTCGAGCGCGTCGTCATGGTGGTTCCGTCACCTGACGGCAAGCTTAATCCACTCGTTCTGGTTGCAGCGCGTCTGGCAGGCGTCTCCGAGATCTACCGCGTCGGCGGCGCGCAGGCCATTGCTGCGCTGGCCTATGGCACCGGGACTATTGCTCCCGTCGCCAAGATCGTCGGCCCCGGCAATGCCTATGTGGCAGCTGCCAAGCGCCGCGTGTTCGGCACGGTCGGCATAGACATGATCGCGGGTCCTTCGGAAGTGTTGATCATGGCCGACAGCGACAACGATCCGGACTGGATTGCCGCCGATCTTCTGGCGCAGGCCGAACATGACACAGCGGCGCAATCGATCCTGATTACCGACGATGAAGCGTTTGGCAATGCAGTGATCGCTGCGGTAGAGCGTCAGCTGCAAACACTGCCGCGAACAGAAACTGCGAGCGCCAGCTGGCGTGATTATGGCGCAGTGATTCTGGTGCAGGACCTGGAAGCCTCCCTGCCGCTGGTCAATCGCATTGCGGCCGAGCATCTGGAAATCGCTGCGGCTGATCCGGAACGGTTCTTGGCCGGCGTGCGCAATGCCGGAGCGATCTTCCTTGGACGTTATACGCCCGAGGTGATCGGCGATTATGTAGGCGGCTCAAACCATGTATTGCCCACCGCGCGATCAGCACGGTTCTCCTCCGGTCTCTCGGTGCTTGACTATGTCAAGCGAACCTCCATCCTGAAGCTGGGCGTGGAGCAGCTGCGCGCTTTGGGTCCGGCGGCCATTGAATTGGCTCGCGCCGAAGGACTGGATGCGCATGGCAATTCGGTCGCGATTCGGTTGAACCTATAGGAAGATAATGACAGCAACGGGCGAAACCGATGCACGGCTGATCGATGTGGAACTCGACGAGACCATCGGCCGTTCCACGCCTGACGTGGAGCATGAGCGCGCCGTTGCCATCTTCGATCTGATTGAGGAGAACAGTTTTCGCCCTGTGAATGATGAGGGCGCGGGACCTTATCGTCTCAAGATTTCCCTTATTGAATCGCGGCTGATTTTTGCCATCACCCGCGAAAATGGCGACGACGTCGTCACCCATATCTTATCGCTCACGCCCCTGCGCAAGGTTGTGAAAGACTACTTCATGATCTGCGAAAGCTATTACGATGCTATCCGCTCCTCCAGCCCGAGCAAGATCGAAGCCATCGACATGGGCCGCAGGGGTTTGCACAATGAAGGGTCGCAGGCATTGATGGACAGGCTCAGCGGCAAAATCGAGCTGGATTTCGACACTGCGCGCCGGCTTTTCACTTTGGTATGTGTGCTGCATTGGCGGGGGTAGGCGAACATATGCCAGCCGAGCCGGACAAACTGCCGGACGACCTGGAGCCTGCCAAAGCGGCAACGCCGGGCGCGGTATTGTTCATCTGCGGCATGAATTCGATCCGTTCGCCGATCGCAGAGACACTGGCACGCGGCCTGTTGCCATCAACGGTCTATATTGCGTCGGCAGGCGTAGAAAAAGGTGAGCCGGATCACTTTGTCGACGAGGTCCTTGCAGAGGTCGGGTTGAAACGGATCTCGACTCATCCCAAGACATTCGAGGAGCTGGAAGACCATTATTTTGATCTGATCATTACATTGTCACCCAAAGCGCACCATATGGCACTGGAGTTGACCCGAACGACTTCCGTACATGTGGAATATTGGCCCACCCCCGACCCAACGCTTGTGCGCGGGCGGCGCAGTCAGATACTGGATGCTTATCGCGATGTTCGGGACAATCTAAAACATCACATTCAGGAACGTTTCAATCAGGCGATTTGAACGTCCTGCCAATGCCGCACATTTGCATTGAACTCCCTTGTTCACAAATGCTGCGCAATACTATAGGTTCCGCCCAAAATTGCGGTCGAGTACGGCCACAAATTCCCTTTCTGGAGATAGAACTACGCATGGCGAAAGAAGAAGTACTGGAGTTTCCTGGTCTCGTGACGGAGCTGTTGCCCAACGCGATGTTCCGGGTAAAGCTCGAAAATGATCATGAAATCATCGCTCATACGGCGGGCCGCATGCGCAAGAACCGCATCCGCGTTCTCGCTGGCGACAAGGTCCTTGTCGAAATGACCCCTTACGATCTGACCAAGGGTCGTATCACCTACCGTTTCAAATAATCAGCTCCGCCGGGCCTGTCCGCAGGAAATCTCTTCATGAGCGATCAGCATAAATTCGTTCTTGCATCGGGCTCGCCGCGCCGTCTGGCGCTGCTCAGTCAGATCGGCATTGAACCGGATCGCTTGTTACCTGCGGATGTGGATGAGACCCCGCTGCGGGCCGAACATCCGCGTTCGCTGGCGCGCCGTTTATCGCGTCAGAAGGCAGAGAAGATCGCCGAAGAACTGAAAAGCGATCCGGAACTGGGCGAGGCATATATCGTGGCTGCCGATACCGTCGTCGCGGTTGGCCGGCGGGTGCTGCCGAAAGCTGAAATCCTCGACGATGCGGCTGCATGCCTCCGGCTGCTTTCCGGCCGTTCCCACCGGGTCTATACCGGGCTCTGCCTGATCACACCCAAGGGCAAGCTCCGCCAGGACCTGATTGAAACTCGCGTCCGCTTCAAACGTCTTTCGCGCGAGGAGCTGGAGAATTATCTTGCCTCCGGCGAATGGCGTGGCAAGGCAGGCGGCTATGCGATCCAGGGGCTGGCAGGCGGATTTGTCGTCAAATTGGTTGGCTCCTACAGCAATGTCGTCGGTTTGCCGCTCTATGAGACCGCCAGCCTTTTGCATGGCGAGGGCTATCCGGTCTATGCCAATTGGCAAGCTTCAGGACATTAAACGGACAGATACATTGACTGACGAAAAGATAAGCACGGCGAACGTAACGCCTCTGCGGCCGACACGCCCTTGCCCGGAATGCAAGCGACCATCGCAGCGCGAACATTATCCCTTTTGCTCGGCGCGCTGCCGCAACGTCGATCTCAACCGATGGTTGACCGGCGCCTATGTCCTGCCCGCCGTCGAAAGTGCAGACGACAGCGAAGACGAACAGGACAGTTAAGGGGCTCTTCACTTCATGCCGCTAGCTTCTGCGGATGGTTCAGCGTAGGGCGGCTTCATGAAGATAGCGATCATAGGCATCGGCTTTGTCGCCGACTACTACATGACGACGCTCGCCAACTATCCGCAACTCGAGCTCGGCGGTGTCTATGACCGCGATCCGGTCCGCCTGAAGCAATTTTCCGATCACTACAAGGTCTCGACCTATCCGAGCTTCGAAGCGATCCTCGCCGACGAGGAGATTGTTATAGTCGTCAATCTGACGACACCGGAGAATCATTACTCGCTCTCGAAACAGGCGCTTGAGGCGGGAAAGCACGTCTACTGCGAAAAGCCGCTCGCCATGCGCTATGAGGAAGCCGCGGAGCTTGTCGCCATCGCCGAGCGCCAAGACCTTACCCTCGCTTCTGCACCGGCCAACGCCCTGAGCGCGGCGCACGAGCTCGTCGCCGGCACGCTGGATAAAATCGGCAAACCGCGCCTGGTCTATGCCGAGATGGAGGACGGGCCGGTCTTCCGCGCCAACTGGCAGCAATGGCGCTCGGTGTCAGGTGCGCGCTGGCCGGGTCTGCATGAATTCGAAGTAGGTTGCACGCTGGAACACGCCGGTTATGCGCTGTCCTGGCTGGTGTCGCTGTTCGGTCCGGTCGAGAGTCTTTCAGCATTCTCGGCGCTTACTTTTCCCGACAAGGGGCCCGAAACGGAGGCGATGGCCATGGCACCGGATTTCTCCGCCGGTTGTCTTCTGTTCCGTTCGGGGGTGATTGCTCGTCTTACCTGCGGTCTCGCCGCACCGCGCAACCGTTCCCTGACGATTCTCGGGGACGGGGGGACCATAACCGTGAATGATCTTTGGGATCATCGCTCGCCCGTCTACCTTGAAACGGTCACAGCGGGCCGCTCGCTGCGCACGAGGCTCTTCGAGCGACTCGAGATCCGCCTGAAGCATTTCCTCCCCTGGAAGCCGCTGCCTGGCCGTAGGCTCTCCTACGAACATTCGGCGAAGCCCTCGAAACTTCCAGCTTATCCTTCGCAGATCGATTTCGCTGGAGGCATCGCTGCTCAAGCCGCCGCCATTGAACTCGGGAAGCCGCTGTTTTCGTCGGGCAGGGTCGCCCTGCACATCACTGAACTGGCACTTGCCCTGAACAATGCCGGTTCGCTGCCTCAGCCGTACAGGATGCAGAGCACTTTCTAGAGCTTGATGACCCGCTGCGTCGCCGGCTGCGACAGCACCATGTTGATGGCGCGCAGGGCGTTGACGCTGTCCGAAAGTGGCATGACGGTGGAGGTGTTTTCGCCGCGGCGAATCGCATCCATGACTGCCAGCGCTTCGAATTGCAGCCCCGAGCCTTCAAACGGGTGTTCTTCGGCCGCCCGCCCTGGAACCGGGAGCCGATCAATTACCTTGCCGATGAATCCCGACGGGCGCGTAAGCGGTCCGAATGGCGGGGTCAGGGCGAAGCCATGATAAATTGTCAGCCGCTGCGCTTTCAGGAAAGGCGCGTCCAAGCGGATCGCGCCCTCCGTTCCTTCGATCACAAAATGATTTGCTCCCTCCGTATCGAATCCACAGGAGAGCTGCGCCTCCGCTTCGTCATAGTGCAGGTTGATTTCCGAGCGCATGTCGATGCCGTTTGGCGCAGCATACCACAGGCCGGAAACTTTCTGCGGCTGACCAAGGAAATGCATGGCAAGCGATACGCAATAAACGCCGAGATCAAGGCTGGCACCCCCGCCGAGCAAGCGGCTGAAAAAACGGCTCTCGGGCTCATACGCACGCGTATAGGCGAGTTCGGCGGTAATCTTGCGGATGACGCCGATCTCCCCCGCGTCGATCTTCGCCTTGGCGGCCGCCACAGCGGGCAGGAACCTCGTCCATAGCGCTTCCATCGCAAAGACATTCAACCGTTCAGCTTCGCGCTGGATCACCGAAGCTTCCGTATGCGACGGGGCGAGGGGCTTCTCGGTGAGGATAGCTTTGCCGGACCGCACGGCCTTCAGGGCCTGCGCCAGATGCAGCGAGTTGGGGGTGGCGATATAGACGGCGTCGATTGACGGGTCGGCAATGAAGGAATCGAGATCGGAATAGGCGAGTCGACTCCCGAAGGCCTCGCGAAAACTTTCCGCATGGGCCATGGTCCGCGAGTGGTTGGCCACCAAGACCGCACCGGGAACAAGCTTGAGATCGGACGCGAATCGCCGGGCGACTTCGCCGCTGCCAATGATTCCCCAGCCAAAAGCCTCGCCCTTGGCCACTTTCTCCCCCGTTTCATCCATAAGATACGAATCCTGTCTCCAACAGCATCAACAAACGCATCAATGCATGCCCTTTGCAAGAGGCAGAAAAACGGCAAAAATTTCGTGAGTTGATGCTGGACAGCAGGATTTTTAGTGTTATAACCCACGCGCTTCTGACGGAAAACCAACCCCGTCGAAAGGCTTGCCGGATAACGGAAACGCCATGGAGTGCCCAGATAGCTCAGTTGGTAGAGCAGCGGATTGAAAATCCGCGTGTCCGTGGTTCGAATCCGCGTCTGGGCACCACTTCTCCATCGACCGATATGAGTATCTCAAACCGGAGATGCGCAGCATTCCAATACGGCTGCTGTTTTCATGTTCACGGGCGAGCCGGTTCGCGGACCACCGCATTCAGTCCGCTTTCAATCGAATTCTGCAGCGTTTCGATCTCGGTTGGTTGCAGGCGTGGGGACGCCTGCAACCTCGAAATTACAGCGGACTCAGAAATTCGCTGCCGATCGTTACGAGCGTGGAAAGTTCGCTCAAGAACGCCAGGCCAACCAGTGCGAGTGAAGCGAGATACGCCTCCGTCGGGCTGGGCCTGGGTGTTGGACGCAACGCCGCTCCGTTGCTTCTTACGCCAGCGGACCCATATTGCTGTGAAAAGACCACCGCCTCGGTCCGGTTCGTGGCGTTGAGCTTGCGCATGATGTGCGAGATGTGCACCTTGATCGTGTTCTCCGACAGATCCAGCTCGCTGGCGATGATCTTGTTCGGAAGGCCGCGCCGCAACGTCGCCAGGACCTGCTTCTCGCGCTGTGTGAACGCAATCGTTGATGCATTCGTGAGGGCAAACGATTCATCCACATCGCCATTGGCCGGCATGGGCAGCGAAGCGATAATATCGGACGAACCAGACACCGATTTCGGACAGGTTCCCTCTTCGGCCAGCATCGACCGCGGATAGTAAGCACCGCCGGCCAGGATCAAGCGAATGGCCGCAAGGACGACTTCGACTGGGGCGGTGTTTGTCGTATAGCCTTTCACGCCCCACCGGGCGACTTCTGCGATCGTCGCATCGGTAATCGATGCTTCGTCAAGCTGGGTCAGGAGCATGAGCGGTGTGTCGGGCCGCAACTGGTGAATATAAGCAAGATTTATCGAAACCCACTCATCGGTCAGTTTGCAGTTTTCTATGTTCAGGACTGCAAGGTTGATGTTCTTCTCGATGATACCCACCAGTCCGTCCGATGTTACAATGTCGTGGATGGCGACTTCTGGAAGTTCTCCTCGCAGGATACGTATGAGACAGCTTCGCGATAATGTCTGGCAATCGATTATGACAATTGAAATGTGGTCATTGGCAATACTGTGCATATCATTGAAGCCGTGCACTTCGGCGGCAAATGAGACTGACATAGGTCCCCCCTTACGCTTTCCCCGTTTACTCCTTACAAAGATGCGAACCCTCGGATTTTTTTTTGACAGTATAATACCGAATTTGAGGGCAATTAGCTACCTGCAGTTGTGTTTGCGTGAAATACCTCCAGATTCCATCGACTTGCGGCGAGTTTCAAACATCTCGGTTCTGCAAAATGTGTAAGTCTTGCCCCTTGGTTCAAGGCTTCTTCTAGACCATGACAAAATCCGCATGCACGACGGTCTCCTGGTCAACGAATGCCGTTTGCGAGGCGTCCACGTCGAGGTCGATCTCACCGTCCCGGCCCGTAACGCCAACGACGGCTGTTTCATCGGCATAGGCCGCCTGGACGACGTCAACCTTGGTCGTGATTATATAACGCTCTTCAAGTTCGTCCTCGATGTCGATTTGAACATGGACGTCCTGATCGAGTTCAATAAACTGGTTCACCTCGACAGTGCCGCCAGGCGGTCCATCGCTGATCTCCATATCAATTGCCGTGTCCTGTTCGACTTCGATTGCATCGCGCAGGAACAATTCCACATAGAGAACACCATCCTCGTCCCAGATATTGATATCGATCCAGATATCCTGGTCGATACGCATGTCCTGGTCGAGCAGGACGGAAAAGTGTCCGTCGCCGTCGATGGTGAACGAAATGTCCACGTCCTGATCCATCACCAGTGTCTGGTCGATATGTACGCGTGCGACCACTTCTCCGACATAACCGCTGACGAAGATGCTCGCGTCCTGTTCGACCTCGGCATACTGCGTGACATTGATCGTATGAGCGTCGTCTGGTTCGCCAGGCGCACCAGGTATACCGGGCGCGCCAGCAGCCGGACTCGAAATGGGGCTGTCGCCGGCGTGACTGGATGCGCTGGGCGCCTGTCCGGCATCGGTATTGTGTTCAAGCTCGCCGGTTGCTCCCCGGATCGTGAGCATGACTGGCCTGCCCTCGAAGAAACTCTGGTCCAGCGGGATAGAAATTTCGTGAACTGTAGCTGCGTCGACGTCGCCAACTGATTGCGCAACGGAATTGTTGGCGGGCGCCGGCACCGGATCTCCGGGCGATGACGTTACCATTCCGTCCTTATCCGTTTCCAGTTCGACCGGCGGCGCGTTTTCTGCCGATGGTATTTCAGAGGGGTTTGCCTGGAGCGGGACATTGGCCGCCGGCGTGGGATCGCCATCAAATTCCGGTGGCGCTCCCGTAATCTCATCCAGATGTAATTCGATGAGAGGCAGCAGATCGCGTGTACCCTTATCAGTAAAGAACATGAGAATTCTCCCCCTGTCCCAAGGAGCCCGTCAATTCGATCAGACGCTCGTCCATGGTTCAATCCTCGCGAAAGGCCCGGTTGAAACTATCCAGCACAGGGCGCAGCATATAGTGGGCGACCGTGAATTCCCCCGTATTGATCATCACTTCGACTGGCATGCCGGGCATGATCTCCACCTCCGGCAGATTGCGCAGGGATGTCTCGTCGATACGAACCCGGGCGGTGTAGTAGGCACGCTCCGTTTGCTTGTCGATGAGACTATCGGCGGAGACATAGGTCAGGACGCCATCGACCGGAGGTACGCGGCGGTGCTTGTAGGAAAGGAGACGGACATGTGCTTCGAGGCCGGGACGAACCAGGTCGATATCCTCCGGCTTGACCAGCGCTCGCACGATCAGCTGATCCTGGCGCGGGACAAGGTCAAGCAGGGGCTCACCGGCTGCAACGACCCCGCCCGGCGTGTGAATCCGCAAGTCTGTTACAGTGCCAGCCTCGGGCGCGCGGACAACGGTACGGGCGAGTATGTCGTTTGCGGCCTGGATCCGCTCGGCCAGCTGAGAAATCAGGGCCTGCGTTTCGCGAAGACTTTGCGCAACCTCGCTGTGCTGGTCGCTCTGCAGCTTGAGGATCATGGCCTGCGACTCGCCAATAGACTGCTGCGAGCGGGAGATCTGTGACTGAAGGTCACCAAGCCGTCCGTCGATCTCTGCCTGTTCGCGTTTTAGCCGCAGCAGTCGCACTTTTGTTTGCAAGCCCTTGGCCACCAGCGGTGCCACGCCGGCAACTTCCTCCTTGATGATCGACGCACGTTCCTTTGCTGCCTCTATCTGGAACCGCAAACCGGCGATTTCCTGTTCTGTTTGAGCCTTGCGCTGCTGAATGACATCAATCTGCGATGCCAGGAGGTTGCGGCGTGTTTCGAATATCTTGACTTGCCCCCCGATTATCTCCGTGAACTGGGGGGTCTGAGCTACCTGCCCGGAGGCCCGCGGAAACTGGATCGCCTGCCGGCCGTCACGTTCTGCCAGCAGACGGGCTTCCAGAGCTTGTGCTTCCCAGAGCTGCATCTGCAGTACCAGGACGTTGGCCTGGGCCCGCATGTCATCGAGACGAATGAGTGGCTGTCCGGCCGTGACTTCGTCGCCATCTTTCACCAGAATGCGTCCGATTATACCTCCTTCCAGATGCTGGATGGTCTTGCGGCTGGACTCCGCCTCGATTGCCCCGCCGGCAATGGCGGCGCTCTCCAGTGGTGCAAATGATGCCCAGGCGCCGAAGCCGATCACAAATATGCCAACGATCGCGAACGCGGTGACGGCGAGAACGCGCAGATGTGCGAATGGTGTTGCGCCGAGCTCCCGTTTCGCAGCGGCACGGCGCGGTGTGACATTGTTGCCGGAGCCATTTGCAAACGTGCTGGCCCCGTTGAACTCGCTCTTTGGGAACAAGCCAGTCCGATCCGCAGGTGCACCGCTTTGCACGGGCACCGTAAGGGCCCGGTGGTGTGTGGGTTGAACGCCAGAGCCTCGCGCTGCACCCATGACTGACAAAGCACGCCGGACAAGGAGGCGCATGGGGTCAAGCACCCTCAAGCTCAGTTCGGTTGTGGTTATTGCAACACTTTTTTTGACGATGGTGTGGAAGCCCGTCACGATCGATCTGATGCCGGAAAACACCCGGCCGGCGATATAACGCATCGGATCCAGCAACCAGAGGCGAAGTATCGACATGGAAGCCGCCGCGATTTTTCTGATGGCAAGGCCGGTGCCCTTCACACGAGCGCTGACAGCCGAGATCGAGCGCACTGCCAATCGATGCAGGCCGTGCAAGCGTGTCATGCGCGGTTCTGCGGCAACTGCAAGGTGGCTCGCTTCGGCGTGATTGGAAGTTTTCATGATACGGCCCCCTCGGATTGTTCTTTGGCAACGGACCCATTTGACGCGTCAGACGATCCTGTCGTCCCTTTGTTGCTCAGCCGTCTTACGCTCCTGGTCGCGGCGGTGATCCGCGGCCGCCTCACGGGGATGCTCGTGCGGCCGGTCCTGATTTTCTCGGCAATCTCCCGGCGGTTGCCGAAGGCGTTGATGCTGCCATTATCCAGGACCAGCACCTTGTCGGCCATGTTCAGAATGCCAAGGCGCTGCGCGATGATGATGACGGTCGATCCGCGGTTCCGCATCTCCTGAATCGCCTGCCGCAGCGCTTCTTCGCCATCGGCGTCAAGGCTGGCGTTAGGCTCGTCCAGTACGAGCAACCGGGGGTGGCCGAAGAAGGCCCGGGCCAGACCGAGCCGCTGCCGCAGTCCCCCGGACAGGCGCATGCCGCCATCGCCGATATTCGTTTCGTATCCCATGGGAAGCCGCATGATCATTTCATGCATCCCCACCATGGAAGCCGCCGCAATCACCTCTTCCGGCTGCGCCTCTTGCAAGCGTGAGATGTTCTCGCGAACCGTGCCGCCGAACAGTTCAATGTCCTGGGGCAGGTAGCCGAAGTGCCTGTGTCCCCCCGAGGCAAGCCAGATACCTACGTCGGCACTATCGAGACGCACGTGCCCTGCGGTTGGCACGATTGTTCCAGCGATGAGTCGGCCGAGTGTCGATTTGCCTGCTCCCGAAGCGCCAACCACGCCAAGGACTTCGCCGGGATTGAGTACAAATGTGAGCCGGCGCAATGCGGGCGCCTCGGCGCCAGGAGGCAGGAATGTCAGCCGTTCGATCGAGAGTTGACCATTCGGGCGCGGCAGCTGCATTGCTTTTCGCGTTTTTGGAGCGGCCGCCAAAATCTTGCGCAGACGGTCATAGCTCAAGCGCGCGCTTGTGACTGCCTTCCAGGTATTGATTGCGCCTTCCACTGGTCCGAGCGAGCGGCCGAGAAGGATCGAAGTCGCAAAGATTGCCGCCGGGCTGATATCGTGCAGGATTACCAGCCAGGCGGCACAGGCCATCACAATTACCTGGGCAAGCAGACGTATGAAGCGGGCAATCGCCTGGATCACGGTGGCACGCCCGGCGGCGGCGAGTTGTGCCTCTTTCGCCTGATATTGATCGTGATGCAATGAGCGGGCAACGCCCGGCAGCATGCCCATGGCGCTGATGACCTCGACATTGCGCAAAAGCCCTCCGAACCGGTGCTGGCTCTCGACCCACGCTGCGCTCGAACGGGCAAACAGCTTGCGGGTTACCATTTCGTTGAGCAGGGCCAGCGCGATAAGGACTATTGAAGCCCCAAGGCCGATTATGCCGAGAAGCGGGTGCACCAGGATCATGGCCAGGATGAAAATCGGCGTCCAGGGAAGATCGAACAATGCGGTGCAGGCTGTACCGGCGAAAAAGCTCCGCAGACCGCTGATATCGCGCCAGGCCTGGCCGGCGGCCGCTGAATCACTGCGCAGCGCCGAATGGACGGCGGCATTGAGCACTGGAGCTTGGAGTCGATCGTCAAGCCAGGAACCGATACGGTTGAGCATTGAACGGCGCAACGCATCGAGAATCGCGTTGACGGCCAGCGCGGCAATGACAATCAAAGTCAGCATCGTCAGCGTGTCGAGACTGCGGCTGGAAAGAACGTGATCATAAATCTGCAAGAGATAAAGGGGGACCGTGAGAGCCAGAAGGTTCACGAAGAAACTGAGCACAAACACTAGCAGCAACGAGGGTTTGCAGAGATCGAATGCACGCTCTATTTCGGTCGTTGCTCGCGTTTTCATCCAAGAGAGAGCCATGGCTGAAATGTCTCCATGTGGCTGTCACAACGGCGGAAAGCGTCCGTAGCCGCGCTGTTCCTCGCTGTCGTTAACCGAAAGGGCCGGAAATGCGGCGCCCGGATGTTTCCGGGCGCCGCAATCAGAAGCGATCAACCGAAGTCGAAATCGAAATCGAAATCTATGTCGGCATTCTGTTCGCCAACTTGATCCTGATCGACATCTACGTCGACTGTCTGATCCTGATCGACGTCTACGGCGTTCTGGTTGGCTTGGTCGACATCGTTGTCGGTATCATTGTCGTTGTCGGCGTCGCCATCAGCGTCGGCATCAGCAGTCGCGTCGGAATCTGCGTCGCCATCAGCATCAGCATCAGCGTCTGCGTCGCTATCATCATCCGCGTCAGCATCAGCATCAGCGTCGTTGTCGGTATCGGCATCCGAATCAGCGTCCGCATCAGCGTCGTTGTCCGTGTCTGCGTCCTGATCGGAGTCGTTATCGACGTCCGAATCATTGTTATTGTCGATACCGACGTCAGAGTCCTGGTCGGTATCGACGTCTACATCCAGATCCTGGTCCTGGTCGAGGTCCTGATCGATGTCTGCGACAAAGTCGAAGTCAAAATCGTTGTCTTCAAAATCACCCATCTGCTTACTCCCACATTTGAGGAAACCCGCTCCATCGAACCAACCCCCGGAGCGGATCGATGGTCATGACGCGTTTCAATGCGGTCATTAGGCAACCATCGATGCGATTCAGGATGTCTGTTCAAGGGGATGGAAAAAAGCTGCCAATTGGCATTCGACCGAACCGGCAATACCGCAGGCTCAGGGGCTCGTTCAGCTGTGCTGATTAGCTTATCAACCTGGGCTGAATGGGTTATCTAATTGGGTGAGGGTTAACCTAATCCGGTGACGCCCTTCGGTGTTCCGGGCTTCCGGGAACCATTTAGGTGACCTCCCAGCGTCGGCGTTCAGGCGTCGATGTCGCCCAAGTCAACGACAACATCGATATCGCCATCAATACCGGCGAGTTCGTCAAGGGCGACGCCAAGGCTGGTGGCGTCATCATCATCCTCTCCATCGACGATCGCGCCCACTATCGCTCCTACAAGCGAAGCCACGTCGACATCGACATCGGCGTCGAGATCGTCCCGGACTTCCACGTCGACATCGATGTTGTCGTCGCTTTCGGTGTCCTGGTTGACTCCCACTTCAAAACTGTCCTCGTCATCGTCGTCCACGTCGACATCCGCATCGCTTTCTATTTCGATATCGTCCTCGACATCGATGTCTATTTCGACGAGTATCTTCCCGTCATCGCCTTCGCTGACTTCGACGTCGACTTCGATTCGCTCATCAACTTCAGGCCTTTGATCAGTATTGATATCGACGGCCCGGCCGCTCGAGCCATCCGTGTCACTATCAACGTCTGCATCCTGATCAAGCTCGCCGTCTTGATCGAACTCAGTATCGACTTCGACGGTGACGGGTTGTGAACCGATGATTGTCACGTCCGTGTCGACATCGTCGTCAAGCTCGGAATCCTGGCTGACGTCGATTTCGAGGTCATCTGCATCGTCGTCCTCGCTGAAGTCGATATCGTCCAGGTCCTGATCAACCATCGTGTCGTTCTCGTCTTCGTCAGGTTCCATCGCACGTCTCTCCATTGCGTGGCCGTCGGCCAGCCTGAGTGAGGCAGGGTCCCATCTTTCGAAGAGCACGCATAGATGCCAAGTTTGGCGATGCCGCATAGCCGTGGATGCGGTAATAGAGCCCTCGGGATTAGCTCAGCGGTAGGTGAAATCGCATTTTTCGTGTCAAAACGACCCGATAAGCTTAATCCCTACGTTTGCGATATATCAGGAAACGAAAGTGATCGAAGATCATTTGCTGATCGAACTACTTTGGAAATCTTGGCTGGATTCCTGCAGGTTGGCGGTCCGCGGTCCGCTGCGCCACCGCCCTGGTTTTCGCTGTCGTGAAAGCGCAGCCTCGCTTTGAAAATTGAGCTCCTGTGCGTAGCCGGCTTTCCGACGAAGAAAGACTGGCGGTTGATCGGCTCGTTATAGCCGCATCAAGCTTTTCCGCCGAAAATTAGTTTCCAGCCGAAAGAAACCGGTTTCACCCAACGGTCGAATATTTGCACTTGTAGTATTTTTGTTACCTTGTCCGGACATTCTGACAGCGGGGGCCCGCCGCGAAGCGGCGCATTTCGACGCTGGTTGTTGAGCGGCAAAACGCTGGAAATTATGGAGATTGGGGATTTTAACGGGAAAAATACTGCTAAAATCAGCAGAAACTTAATTCGTATTTATTAGACTTTTTGCTGATGCCCCCTATAGAGAACTACTTCAAGCTATAGTAGAGTTAAATTGCAAGAGGCATGGAACTAACTGGAATAGCAGGGCATAGGCATATAGAAAATCAAATATAATCCGGGGTTTAGGTCGGAATGAAGCTGGCGGTTTTTGGAGAGGCAACTGTTAGTCTGGGCGGACAACTCGTCCCGCGTGTACCTGCGAATTTTCTTCGCATCATCGTCTATTTGCTCTTGGCGAACGACAACCATTCCATTTCCCGCGGAAAGCTTTCGCAGGTCCTCTGGTCCGACACGGACCAGGCACACGCCTCGATGAACTTGCGCCAGAGCCTGGCGCGCATCCGCAAGTTCCAGGAACAATACGGGTTGAACCTCATCGAGGGCGACGCGACCTATGTCTACCTTAACCTGTCGCAGGTGAAGGCTGAGCTTCTCCGCATCGATCTGCTCGAATATATTAATCTTGCGCGCAAAGGCGATATCGAGTCCGTCCTTGGCCTCTGCGAGCTCTACACGGGCGATCTTCTCGCCCAGAATGAACCGCAAAATTCCGATTTCGACGAGTGGCTGGATGTGGAGCGCGTCAGGTTACGCGACGATCTGATCACGATGCTGCTGGGAATGGTCAACAAGCCGGCGGGCGTCAGCATCGATGAAAAACGCCAATGTGCCCGCAAGCTGATCGAGATCGACCCCTATCAGGAAGTCGGCTACCGAACCTTGATGCAGACAGCATCGCAACTGGGCCTGATCGCCAAGGTTGAGCGGACCTTCCGCGAATGCACGAAGAAGCTGCGCGACGATCTTGATGTAGAGCCGGAAGAAGAGACGATAGAGCTCTATCAGCAGCTCTTGCCCAAGCTCTCGCCGACGACGACGCGTGCGCTCGTCATGGCGCAACCGAGCGTTGCCCTGCGTGGCAACGGTATCGAAATTCAGACGCCCCGTTCGATCCTCGCTGCAAATCAGATCGAGCAGAACCGGCAGGCAGGCCTGCCGAGGGTCATCGTCCTATATCTGCCGCACAATGCATCGGATCCGATGGAGCAGCTTGCGGCCTCGCTGGTCGACGATATCACCATCGGGCTTTGCCGCCTGCGCACGCTTTCCGTCGTCGCGCCCTATACATCGAGCAGGGTGGTGAATGAATCATCCATCGACAGCTTTGGCGGACTGAGTGAACAGTTCGGTGTGAACTACGTTGTCGACAGCAAGATCGTTCGCCGCGACGGCTTCTGCTTCCTGTCGGTCAAGTTGATCGATGTAGCCACTCAGGAAATCGTCTGGGCCGAGAAGCAGAAATTCGATTATGTCCTGCCCGAGCAGCAATACCGCCAGCTGTCGATCCGCATCATCCTGTCGGTCGTATCGGTCATCGAGAAGTCGGAACTCGACCGCTACAACAAGCTGTTCCAGGATCCGAATGCGTACTACTGGTATCTGATCGGCAAGCGCGAGATCGACAAGTTCGATCTTCCGAAATTGCGTCAGGCACGGCAGTCCTTCAAGAATGCCTTGACCGCCTCACCGGATTTCGTGCCGGCGCTGAGCGGTATCGCGCGGACGATGCAGAAGGAGTGGCTGATGCTGGCGCGCAGCGAAAAGGACATCCTGCTTGAGGGCGAGCAGATCGCCAAGCGCGCTGCACCGGCCGATCCGGACGACGAGCGCCCCTTGCGTGAGCTCGGCACGATCAGCATGTATCTTGGCAAATTCGACGACAGTCTCGAATATTTCGACCAGGGCGAATCCATCAATCCGCAACATGCCGATCTACTGGCGGACTATGCTGATGCGCTGACGCATTATGGTTGGCTGGAGCAAGCTGTCGAAAAAATCCGCCAAGCGATTGCCCACAATCCGCTGGCACCCGATTATTATTACTGGGTGGGAGCTGGTGCTCTTCACGCGTTGGACAGGCATTCCGAAGCGGTCGCATTCATTGAAGAGATGAAAAATCCTCGCGTGGCATCCCGACTTATGGCTGCATGCTGGGCGATGCTTGGCGAACGCGAAAAGGCAGATGAGTATCGGAATTTGGCGCTCGAAGATAATCCGAACTTTCGGATTGACGAATGGACCAAGAGCATGTGCCTCAGATTACCAGAACAACGCAAGAAATATGAGACTTCGTTGCGGGAAGCTGGCTTCCAATAACACTTATCAAATCAACGGTTCTTCACTCAACAGGGGGCATCTTCATGGCGAAATATTTCATTATCGGCGAGACGGGCGAAAAGGAATTGTGGCTCGTTGATATCGACAGCCGCACAGTCACGCCGGTTACGGAAGCGTCACTCAAGAGTTCTACGGGGGCTGACTCTAACTTGTTGCAAGAAATAAACAGGGCCCGGACGACTGGTACTACAACAGTGAAGGGCATTAACATTGCCATTGCCGCGGGCACTCGGACTGGAGCAAAGGCGCAATCCTACGTTGTAGATGATTAAGACAGAATGGATATCTACACGAAATATATGGGTAAGAAATAATTAAATACTCTGGTTTCATTGACGTATGCAAGAATTGGAATAACCTTTCCGCGTGGGCTCTCCTCTTGGAAAGGTTATTCGCATGGCAAAGTTTTACATCATTGACGAACCAGAGACGAACAAGCTTTGGCTTATTGATCTGGAACAGCGTAGCGTCGAATGTCTCGACAGAGATGTTATAAATTCAACTGGCAGGGCAGGCAGCGATTTCCTTGCGACGATAGGCGGTCAAAGAACCATCGTTGCGGACAATGTACGGAGCGATCCTTCGGAGCGGGCTTACTCGTTTGATGGCCGTAGTGATCCCTCGGAACGCGCCTATTCGTTTGATGGCCGTAGTGATCCCTCGGAACGCGCCTATTCGTTTGATGGCCGTAGTGATCCTTCGGAACGCGCCTATTCGTTTGATGGCCGTAGCGATCCTTCGGAACGCGCCTATTCGTTTGATGGCCGTAGCGATCCTTCGGAGCGTGCCTATTCGTTTGATGGGCGTAGCGATCCCTCGGAGCGGGCTTACTCCTGTGATGGCCGGATCAATCCGTCGGACAAATCATTTTCAGCGGGTCCCGCTGCGATAAACTGAAGAATGTTGTAAACAGCTATCCGGAGTTCGGATGGTTTTGTGATGGGTGCGTATTTGCGGGCTGATGGAGTGGCAATGAAACCATTGGCCGGGATTCCGGTTCCTGACCGGCTGGTGGCAGACGAAGCGAACCTTCGTTCTGCTTTCCGTCCTGACGAACCTTCGTCGACACGACTGATCGATGCGGACGAAACCGTAAACCGGTTGCGGCCACATTTTTCTCGTTTGGGCATCGTCCGGATGGCCGAAGTCACCGGCCTCGACCGCATTGGCATCCCGGTGTGGATGGCGGTCCGGCCAAACAGCCGGACTCTCGCCGTCAGCCAGGGAAAGGGCGTCAGTGCGGCCCATGCCCGCGCCTCGGCCGTAATGGAAGCTGCTGAGATCGCTATTGCCGAAGATATACCGCTCATCTCTTTCGCCGCAAGCCGCCGTGAATTGCTCGACGCTGGGCATTCGGTATTTGACGGCCGCATGCTGTTGATGCGCGGTGCCGATGAGCCCGGGCCCGACGTGGCCGACTATTGGCTCGAAGGTTTCGACCTGTTGAAGCAGAAGCCGGTGTTCGTGCCGCGCGAGCTTGTCTCGCTCGATTTTACCTCGGCGCGGCGATCCTTCCACTATTGCCAGTCGACAGACGGCCTCGCCTCAGGCAATTGCCTGTTGGAGGCGGTTATTCACGGATTGTGCGAGCGCGTGGAACGAGACGCGACCGAGTTGTGGCGTTTCCAGCGCGACACGGGCGTGCAGGCGCACTGCGTGGATCCGGCCGTTTTTGCCGATGGCAGCATTGACTGGCTGGCGGAGCGTATCACCGCTGCAAACTTCGTCCTGCGCCTGTTCAACATGACTTCGGATATCGGCCTGCCGGTGTTCATGGCGACGATCAGTCCGGCCACGCAGCACGGCACTTATCTGCACTTCGACCTGGCTGCCGGTTATGGCTGTCATCTTTCGCCGCGTGTTGCCGCCATGCGGGCGATCACTGAGGCGGCGCAGACGCGCATCACCAATATTTCTGGCGCGCGCGATGATTTCGACCCGTCGGAATATCACCAGCGTCTCGCGCCCGATCTCGGCGTTTATATTCACGCAGAACCTGCCGGCCACTGGCGGTTCGAGGAGCCCGAGCTGCATCTGCGCGCCAGCCTCGAAACCTACCTCGAACCGCTGCGCCAGCGCGGCATTGGCAGTGTCGTCGCCGTGCCGCTTGGCGGTGAGGACTATGGCATGTCGGTCTGCCGCGTACTGGTCAATGAGCTTGAAAGCCCGGCGGGCACGCGCAAGCATCGCTTCGGCGGACGTGGTCTTAACGCCATGTTGCGGCAATAGGAGCGGTGATGAAGATCCTGTTTGCAGGTCCAAGTCTTTCCGGAACTGAGTTCGTGCCCATGCGCACCGGGGAAGACCGCGTCCTGTCCGAGTATGCGCTGACCTGCCGTGGTCCGGCGAAATGCGGCGACATTACCCATGCGGTCGATCAGGGCTTTCGCGTCATCGGTCTGGTCGATGGCCGGTTCGAAGACGTCGCTGCCGTCTGGCACAAGGAAATCCTGCACGCGTTGTCGGCGGGTGCTACGGTTTATGGCGCTGCCAGCATGGGAGCCTTGCGCGCTGCCGAGTGCCATCCCTTTGGCATGATCGGCATCGGCACGGTGTTTGAGCGTTACGCATTTGGTGGCTTGGAAGACGATGCCGCTGTGGCTCAGGTCCATGCGCCGGCCGAGTTCGGCTATGTTGCTTTCAGCGAAGCGATGGTCACTATCGACGCTACGCTTGACGCAGCATTTGCCGCCAGAGCGATTACTGCCGAGGAACATGGTTTCATCCGCGCGAAAGCCGATGCTGTCTTTTTCAAGGAGCGCACCTGGCGGCGCATCTTCAACGTCGTGTCGCCCGACATCGATGGGGCGGCCGAACGGCTGAAGCCGCATATCCGCAATATCAAGCGCGAAGATGCAGAGGCCTTGCTCGATGTATTGCTCGACCGCAACAGCGTGGCGGCACCGGAACTGGGTTCCGATTTCGCCGGATGGCAGTTCAATGCAACGTCGCAATGGCGCAAGCTGAGGGTTTAATCAGGACTATTGAGGGCGTTCTAATTGCGCCTAACCCCAATTAATTATTCCAATCCATGGAAAATGTGCCGGAAATTGCATCCGAGTCACGCTGACGTAACGGGGGGGGCCATAATCTCAACCCGTGGTCGCAAGTTTAACGCATGAAAACAAAAACAAAAAAAGCATTCAAGCGTGTGTGGGAGCAAGCGGGCAGTCAGTGGGGGACCTACGCCGGAATTCTATAGTTAGTAAATTAGAATTTCGGCGTAGCACTGCCTCCATCGGACCTTAATCAATTCGGCTCCATCCCAATCCCGACAACGCACAGTAACCATTTTACGCGCGTTCTAGCGCGTTTCACGATTCAGGCTGTGTGGAAAAACCGTAGGCGGGATACTACTCGGATTGTTCGGTGTGATCATCACCGGCGGCAAGCCATTGTACCAGGATGGCTACCGACATCGGCCCAAGATTGGGTATCAACGTCAGATCCAGCTGCCTGGCCCAGGCACGCTCAGGCTCCCAGTCGGGTGGCATATTCCATGGAGTACCGCCATATTCGATCCAGAGTGCATTGACGATCCGTGAATGCACAGTCTTTGATGGGCAAAATGTCTGCAGACGGTTGCGCATAAATACCCTTGGGCAAATGTTGCGTGAAATTGCATGTTGGTGTGGCCGTGGGCAGGGCCGGTGCTATGCTCGGCGGTTGCCCTTCGCGACGGATCCTGGTCTGCAACGGATGAACGCTTTGCCACATGTGGCCGGGTTAATACCCGCCAATGCCTGGAACTGAACGATGTACCCGGCAATCGCTGAAATGATAGCCGCTGCTCCGGCGGAAAAGCGGCTTATTAGCGGCGTGTTCTTCTTCCACTGTTCAATCAGTGGTTCTGGTCTGTACAGCATAATATAGGCCCCCCAACGACCTTTCATTTCTCAAACGCAACCCTGCCGCTTCAGCGCGAAGCGAAGGATCTTACTTGTTGGATCGTGCCCGTATGGTCAGCGATCCGCATAAATCTTCTTCCCCCAAGAAGTACCAAAATAAGTTATTCAATATAAAATTGGTTTTATCCAAATTAATGAGAACTATATTTTGGATTTTCCTTATTCGCACTCAATTTGGTTCCGTATCACAAATAAGTTATAGTATATTGCCTTTTCGTCAATAATTAATAGTGATTAAAACCGGCCGCAAACACGTAGCGATAATTATTGATGGCCGCGAAGGATTTACTCCCATGCTCCGACGGCGACATCGATTCCGGTGGCGTTGCCGTATGGCATTGTTGGATTTTGACATTCAACCTGCCTCGCCGCAGCACGGTTCAGACCTGAATATTTTTTTGCTTGATGAACGACCAGATGGACCTGTTCACTTCGATAATCGCATCGATCGTTGCTTGAATGCGCTGCAGCTCCTCGTCGTCGAGCGCTTCGACCTTTCCGTATTTCAAATTGTCATTCATGTCGACGATCCGCATCAACTGCGTCGACGCCATGACGCCCGATTCGTCGAACGAATAAATGCAATGGTTGTATTTGTTGCGCAGCCTTTGCTCGCGTGTCATCCGGCTGGTGATTTCGAGAACCGCGGCTTTCGACTCCGGCGTCGTAGAGCTGATCTTTGCCAACCGTTCGAGCAAATCAATGCGCGCTCGCGTCGTGTTCAGCGTCAGGAAAATGACCGTCGCCGCTTCTTTGTTCGTGTTGAGCAGGTGGGCAATCAGGTAGATGAACAGGCTTTCGGTGTTCGTCCACGTATAGTTCAGTTTGCCCACCAGCATCAGTACGTCATTGATGCGGGACATCGCGTTAGATGGCCTGACCCATCGCGTAAGTGTTTTCCGGTCGCACGATCGGCGTACCGTACGCTTTAAAAGGGGGCCGGAACTCCTCCTGGTCAATGCTATCCCGGTAAACTGCCGCCGCCTGGGTACGATTGTGAACACGCAGTTTGCGAATGAGATTGTGCACATGCACCTTTACGGTGTGTTCCGAGAGCGCCAGGCGATCAGCGATGATCTTGTTCTGCAAGCCCTCCGAAAGAAGCTCCAATATCTGATGCTCGCGGAGGGTCAATGTCTTCATTGGCCCGGCACCGCCCTTTGCTTGATTGTTGTGCAAGTGCGCCTTGCCGGCTGCTGCCTTGTCCATTGAGCGCACGATGGTGGACGGATAATATTCACCGCCATTCAACAAAAGCCAAACCACGGCCAGCCAGATATCGAGTTTCAGACTGAAGGGAAGAAGCCCCTGCACGAGTTTGCTGTCAAACAAGGTGTTGAATTCATGGATACCGGCATTGTTTTCATCAATCATGAGCGTGATGGAAGCGTTCGGGAAACGTTGCTTGCATCGCGCTACACAATCAGGGAGATCGAAGACGAAACCTGCGTGGGCATGCACAAGTACAAGGCCCGTTTCAGCGTCAGTTTCATCGGACTCTGCAAGTTTGCTCGACAAGCTGACTTTGAGATCCGGGAATGTTCTCTCTAGTGATTGGACCAATCCCTGAAAAACGACGCCAGATTCGGCATAAATGAAGATGCCAGTCCTGAATTTTGTTTCATTGTCATTCTTCGACCCAAGTTGAAGATGGTTCGATACTGTACGCTGTGTTGTTCCACTCATAATTTTCCCCTATACCCTTTATTGAGAGAAGTATTTTCTCTCCGGATTTGTGTTCTCTTATTGTTTTTTATTTGGGTAAGTTCTTTCTATTCAGTTTTTATGCGCTGCCTAAACCCAACTATCCGTGTTGATTACCAAAGAATTAATAAATCGCGCGTGACGTGGCCGTGACCAGGCAAAAACCTAGCATTTAATTGGGTTTATGAGGTCCTCGAAGCTCGCGCCAGAGCATTAAACACTCGGTCCTCCGGCTGGTTTTCTCGACAATATTAACTATGGGCAGCAAGGCTTTTTAATCCTTCGAAATCAGGTTCCAAGGCGCCCGCTCCGAAATGCTCTTGAAACGATTGCATTTTTTTGACTTCAGAGGTGAATACCCGCTGATCACAGCCTAATCCCGCACCTAAACAGAATTGGTAGCTTAACGTCTGGCCGCTTTGGGATTAACGTTACAAGGCTTGGGCGCATAGTTGTGTGTGGGGATGTCCAAGTAGTAATCCCGTGAAAAAAACAAAATTGAACACCATTGGCAAATAGTATCCAGAATCACGCTGGTGCTATGTAAATAAATGACGTCTGTTTTCAAAAAAAAGCATGCGGCGCTCGCAATATAACCTCGTTTGAAATGCATAGAGGTTCTTGCTGGCTCCGACCACAATAAAATCGGAGGGCTTTTTATGAGTAACGGTAAGAACAACAACTACAATTTCCACCCGGGTGGCGATCCGTCAGCGAGTGCAGATGCCGATGCATCAGCGGTGGCTGCCGCACTGGCCCTTCAGTTACAGGGGCAAGCTCAGGGGCAACTGGAGGCTCAGGGGCAGGGGCAAGGACAGGGGCAAGGCCAAAGCCAGGATCAGCATTCAAGTTCGGACAATTCGAACTGGAATGGCAACGGTAACCTCAACGGCAATGGTAACCTCAATGGCAATGGCAATCTGAATGCCAATGGTAATCTGAATGCCAACCTGAATGAAAGTGATAACCACAATACCAATACCAACACGTCGGAGACGACCGTGACTGTTGATGTTGGCGTGAACTTGGATGGGTATCTGCCTACTGACAATGATTTTGCAGATCTCGATCTGATTAATACCAATTTCGACAACATGTTTATCACTGACTCCGGCAGCATCAACTTCGATCCGGGCAACGATGTCGACTTCTCGAACATCTTCAACAGCGCGTTTAACGGTGCGGGTACGAACACCGGATTTGCTGTTAACCAGGTGGCAGATCTGGTCGACAATGACGAGCTCGCTCACGTCAGCCAAGACAACTCGGGCAGCGTAACGCTGAATGCAACCGGGGGTGCTGCGACAGCGGGTGATGGTATCGGAGCTGGTGGCGATGGTGGTTGGGACAGCTGGTTTGGCAACGACGGCGGCGGCGCACATGCCGACGACGACTTGGCTGGTTCCAGTGCAGCAAGTGCTGCAGCCAACATTACATCGACAGCGTTTACGCAGGAAATAGTTCTCGGCGCCAATCTGCAGCAGAACGCTTTCGACGCTACCGTTATCAACGGAACCTACACGCACACCACCATCAGTGGCGACAGCGAGTGACGGTAACACGCAGGCATTCTGCCTGAATTGACATTGGTCTGCGCAATCTTTGCGCAGACCTCTTTGTCAGCAAGGTGGCGGATTGCCGTGAAATTTAGCGGGGACCATCATAATGCTCGGTTTTGGTGATCAGATTTCAGAATCGATTGCTCACTTCATAGGCTATTTTCATACATCCATTGAGGCTGCGAGAGCACGGTTCGAATACCGTGAATTCGAAACGACGCCAGCGAAGGAGCCGGACTTCAATGACATCCTTTCAGTTCAAACCAATCCGACCCAGTATTTGAATCCCGGATCATTTGAACCGGATATACACTACGCTCCGCCCGTGTGGTCGCCGCTTGGTCAGCCGGCCATGCCATGGGTAGATATCGATACGATTGAAATGGATATCTCAGGACACAGGTCCCCGCAGCCCCTGCCGAAGCACCACGCTTCAAGCTCACATCATCCAAATCCACATAGTGTCGAGCAGGAACCGTTCGTTGGGCCAGGCCCTTCCGAGACATCGCTTGTCCTGAAGCAAACCAATCATATGCAAGACAACGACGTCGTGATCATGGGTGACCACGCCCCCGTTAATATCGACTTTGTTGATGATGCGGCCTTTGCGCATTTGTCCGCCAATGCTTTTTCCATTTCGGAGCCGTTTTCGTCAGCTTCCATCCCGGCTTCTGGGGTTGAGTTGGCCCAATTCTTCGCAAATCAGTCGGCGTTTATCCACGCAGCAGCGACAGGACCGCTGGCCCAGACGCCTGGTGTAACGGTGGTCTCCGCGCCCACGATCGATGGTCTCTTTGTCAATGGTTCGCAAGTGGCAGGTCCACCGAGTTTGATCGATGCAATCCCGGAAGCCATCAAGCAAACCGATCACAGCAGTTCACAGGCGACGGTGACAAGCCAGCCGGCGGTGATCAATGGGACCGACATTGTAGGCTCCATAACGGTTCAGGCCGGCGCCAACCTCATGGTAAATGAGGTGGTCCTGCAAAGTCTCGATACCGTCAGCGCGCATTTTGCCGTCGCAGGCAACTACTGCCGCATTGATGTTGTCATTCAGACCAATGCATTTAGCGATGTGGACACGTTCCAGAACGGTTTTTCGGCTCAGCAGTCAATGTGTCAGCCATCGACCAATGCAATGAACATTGCCAACTTCGTTCATCAGGTTGACGACCTGCAATCGGCGGATGCCTCCGGCAACGCTTCAGCATTTCCGCAAAACTGGCAGATTACGCTCATCAGCGGCGATCTGATCCAGATGGATTGGATCTCCCAGTACAGCTTCATTTCCGACAATGACATGCATGTGCTTTCGGCGACCGGTGCCTATACCACAATCATTACCGGCGGAAACATGGCAATCAATTCGGCTTCCTTTGCCGACCTTTGCACTTCCTATGATCTCGTGCTCATCGGCGGCGATTATTACGATGGCAATTTCATCTTCCAGACCAATATCCTGTTCGACAACGACACATTCACGTCGGGTGGCGCCGCGAACAATTACGATGGCGCTTTGTCGACAAGCGATAACCTGTTGTGGAACGCCGCCAGTATCCAGAATGGGGACACCATCAATTGGGTGAGCGGTCTTCCGGACCATTATCTGCAGGCTATGAACGGGCTTGCGAATGGCGATTATAAAATGCCCGATGGTTTCCACCATGATCAGAATTTCCAAGGGTTCGAAGGCCTGAGCGTTCTTTTCATATCCGGCAATGTCTACGATCTGAACTATATCGAACAGGTCAATATCCTCGGTGATGCGGACTACGTTGCACACTTTGAAGACGGGATCCTGACCGCTTCATCCGATACAGTATGGGATATCAGCACGGGCTCGAACGCTTTGATCAACGTCGCCGTGATCGTCGATGACGATACGCACGGGGAGGGCACGTCCTATGTGGGAGGTGCCGTTTATTCTGACGCCATATTGATCCAAGCCGAAATTATCGTTTCCCAAACCGCAATACCTGCGACCGGCCAAAGTCAGCCGCTGGCAAATGAAGTGGTGGCGTTTCTCGACCATGAAACGGACGCGCCGGCAACAAACGACCACGCCGCTCCTATTCACGTTCCGGACACCACCCACTCGGTCGATGTCATGCAAACGGTTCTCGCATAGGAACGATGATGCGCGGAGGGAGCGAGAAGCATGAAATATGACGAGCAGGCCGAAGTGCGGTCCACATCCTCGAACGCGCCGCAGGCAATGGCTGCCCGCGAAGAACTCGATGAACTGCTGGCCGAAATGGAAAGCACGATTACCATGCTGTTTCGGCAGGAGACGGATACCGACCTGCCTGTCCCGCCATTGCCAGTAAAAGTCGCCGAAGCGGCAACTGCGGATGCAACGCCCATCCTGAACATGGTCGAACCTGCGGCGAGTGAATTGGTGGTTGGCGAGACCCCGGCCGATTCGGTGGACACCGCGGTAGAGGAGCCGGCAAAGGCTGCGAGCGCTCCCCACTTCCAATCCACAGCCGCGAACACCGCTGCTGCAGAAGTCGGGAAGGTCATTGAAGGTGATCGCGGGCCGCTCAGGATTCGGGAAACCGGCCATGGCGGCGGCTTTCACAAGCGTACTGCAGCGGTCAGCTTCAGCGACAGCTTCAACAATGGCGTCAGGGCCGTCCGTAAGAACCTTGTCATCGTCATGGGTTTCACGGTCTTTCTGAACGTCCTCGTCCTGGCAATCCCGATCTATCTTTTCCAGATATCCGACCGCGTCCTTACCAGCCGTTCGACCGATACGCTGATCATGCTGACGCTTGTCATTGTCGGAGCCGTCGTTGTTCAGGTCGTGCTCGATGCGATACGCCGCTTCATTCTTATGCGCACGGCAGTCGAGGTCGCGGTGCAACTGGGTGCGCCGATCTTGAGCGCTGCAGCGCGCGCTTCGCTCAACGGCAACGGAAAAGACTATCAGGTGCTCGGCGATCTGCAGCAGCTGCGCGCCTTCCTGACTTCGGGCACGCTGCTGTCATTTTTTGACGCGCCGATTGCACCGATTTTTCTCTTGGCAGTTTTCCTGGTGCATCCACACCTTGGCTATATCGTCGTGGTCTCGTCACTCATTCTCATCGTCATTGCCTTCATCAATCAGCGGGCAACCGCCGCTTCCTTTGCCGAGGCGACCAATTATCAGAGCCGGGCCATGCTGCATCTCGACTCCATGTCGAGGAACTCCCAGATTATCAATGCGCTGGCGATGATTCCGGAAGCGGTACGCATTTGGGGCCGCGACATGGCAGGGTCATTGCGTTCGCAGGTCAAAGCCCAGGATCGTAACATCGTCTTCGCCACCATATCCAAATGCTCGCGCTTGCTCACGCAGGTCGCCATGCTTGGTTGGGGTGCACATCTGGCGATCGACGGGCAGCTGACGGGTGGTATGGTCATCGCCGCGTCGATTATTGCCGGTCGTGCGCTCGCGCCGATCGAAGGCGCGATCGAGGGCTGGAACAATTTCATCCAATTCCGTTCGGCTTTTGGCCGTATCCGCAATCTTTTGCAGACTTCGCCATTGAACTTTGAACGCTTGCGCTTGCCGGACCCGCAGGGCCGACTTGACGTGGATCGAATTCTCTACGTTCCGCCCCCCAATAAGAAAGTCATTTTGAACGGTATTTCCTTCACGCTGATGCCCGGCGAGTCCATGGCGATCATCGGCAATTCAGGTGCCGGGAAGACCACCCTCGGCAAAATGCTGGTTGGATCGATCTTGCCGACTTCTGGAAGCGTTCGTCTTGATCTGATGGACTTGCGAAACTGGGATCAGCGGCAGTTCGGTGAAAACATCGGCTATCTTCCACAGGATGTGCAGCTCTTCCCCGGTACGATCAAGGCAAATATCGCCCGGATGCGCGACGATGTAAGCGACCAGTCGATTTTTGACGCTGCGGTGCTGGCGGACGTTCACGAACTGATTGCAGGCTTTCCGCAAGGCTATGAGACCGTCGTTGCTGCCGATGGCGCACCTTTGTCCGGAGGCCAGAAGCAGCGCATTGCGCTGGCGCGGGCATTCTTCGGCAATCCGACCCTCGTTGTGCTCGATGAGCCCAACTCCAATCTCGACTCCCAGGGCGATGCCGCCCTTACCAAAGCCCTGTTTCATGCAAAGAAGCACAAGATAACCGTCGTGACGATCACCCAGCGGCCGGCTCTGCTCAACTGTGTCGACAAGATCATGGTTCTGAGCAACGGCACGGTGACGATGTTCGGTACGCGGGCAACAGTGATGGAAGCACTCTCACGCAAGAACAAAGAGGCGGATTCGGTTCCAATCATCCGAGCCGCCGAATAGGTGAATGGCGATGGCCGCATCAAACATAATGAATAACCTGGAATGGTACGACGGCGTTCCAAGATCAATCAGGCCCTATACAAAATTCGGGATAGTGCTGATCTTCGTCTGCTTTGGCGGCTTCGGCACGTGGGCTGCAACCGCACAACTTGCAGCTGCAGTCATCGCGCCGGGCAGCTTTGTAGCCACAGGCAAGAACAAGGTCGTTCAGCATCTGGAAGGCGGAATTATCAAGGAGCTGCTGGTCCGAGAAGGTGACCGTGTCAAGGAAGGTGATGACCTTGTCCACCTTGACGAGACAGCGCCGCGCGCCAATTCGCAACAGCTGTTCCTGCGCCAGGCGCGTCTTGAAGCAATCCTCGCCCGGCTTCATGCCATTGTCCACGGCGAAGATCGCTATCAGCCGCCGAAGATCATCCTGGAGAATATGGCCAATCCGGAGATACGTGCCGTCAACGATAGCCAGAGCGACAATTTCAATGCGGCCCATGCAAAATATGCCAATGAACTCCAGATGATGCAGCGCAATATCTCGGCGCTGGAATTCCGCCGCATCGGGCGTAATGCGCAGATTGATGCAACACGTAAACAGGTCCTTCTGCTCAATGACGAGTATGAGGCCAAGTATTCGCTCTATAGAAAAGGGCTCATGGCCCGCTCTGAGGTCAGCGTTCTCGAACGCGCCATAGCGGATGGCAACGGCACGATTGCGCGGCTTGACGCAGAAATCCAGGAAGTCAACGCGCAGATCGAGAAATTCCAGAAAGAAATGATACAGACGAAGGATACCGAAAAGCAGGCGGCGCTTGATGAGGTCCAGAGCGCCGAAGCCGAACTCGACACCGTACGCGAGCAGTCGCGCCAGGCGGAAGATATTCTGAGCCGCACCGTGGTCAAGGCTCCCGTTTCGGGCACGATCATCCGTCTCTATTATCATACGCCGGGCGGGGTCATCGAAAGCGGAAAGCCGATCATCGAGATTCTTCCCGCAGGTGTACCGCTCATCATAGAGGCGCAGATCCCCCGCATGCAGATCGATGAGGTCAAGGAAGGCCAGGTGGCACATGTGCGCCTGAGCGCGCTCAACCAGCGCACGACGCCGATCATCAACGGCCGGGTCGACTATGTGTCAGCCGATTCCGTAACTGACGCCACAAGCAACCAGAAGCAGGAGGTCTATCTGGCGCGTGTCAGTATTCCTGCGGACGAGCTTGCCCGGATCCATGGCTTTACGCCAACGCCCGGAATGCCGGCGGATATTCTCATCCAGACTCACGAACGTACATTCTTCGAATATCTTGCAAAGCCGGTGATCGACAGTATGTCACGCGCCTTCAGAGAATCCTGACCCGGGTCATCCCTCTGACAAATGGCGGCCGCGGGTCGCGAACGCCATTTGTCTGAATTCCATTGTGCAGTTAATTGCAGGCTTGCCAGGCGATCCGGCGAATATCGGTGCGGGCAATGCCAAGATCGGCAAGATTGCGATCGGTGCAAAGGCGCAGTTCGTGCAGGTTCTGCCGGTACTGACGGTACTTTTGAATACGGTGGCGAAGGCTCATGGTTCATACCCCTTTATGTTTTTTTGCCCTCCCTGAAACAAAATATGCAGTGAGTTGTATCGATTGAAAATTGCCGTTGTTGCAAGGCAGCATTGATGTTGCTGCATAGCAGCAATCGGCCGGCGCGGCCCCGGGTTTGACAGGCTTTCATTTCCGGACCGCTTCCGGCTATAAAAGATCGGCTGATATCGACCCCTCTCAGGATAGAAAAGTGCCCCAACACAAATCATCTGCACGCGACAGGCTCGAACAAATCCTGACGCGACTATCTGCACGCGCCGCTGATGAGCGCGTTTTTGTCAAGCTGTACTTTGAGACCGCACGTCTTGAGGCGGATGCGGCCGACAAGCGCATGGCGGACGCGGCGCTGCGCGGGCCGCTCGACGGCAGGATTGTCTCGATCAAGGATCTGTTCGATGTCGCCGGTGAACCGACACTGGCCGGTTCGATCATTCGGCAAACTGCAGCGCCCGCAACCATCGATGCAGTCGTTGTCGAAAGATTGCGGGCAGCAGGGGCAATCATCATCGGGAAGACGATCATGACTGAATTCGCCTTCACCGCCGTCGGGCTCAATCCGCACTATCCCGTTGCAGGGAATGCCGTTGATCCGCGCCGGATTGCCGGCGGGTCATCGACTGGCGCGGGCATCTCGGTGGCGGAAGGTACGAGCGAAATCTCTATCGGATCGGATACCGGTGGCTCGGTCCGCATTCCGGCAGCACTGAACGGGGTTGCGGGGTTCAAGCCCACAGCAAGGCGCATACCACTGCAAGGCGCGTTTCCCTTGTCACCAAGCCTCGATTCCATCGGCCCCCTAGCGCGTTCCGTTTCTGATTGCGCGGTAGCCGACTCCATCATGGCGGGGGAGGCGGTTGGCCTTCCTGAACCGGTCTCGCTGAACGGCTTGCGCATCGGCGTGCCTCGCAGCCAGTTGCTTGACTCGCTTGAGAAACCGGTTGCCCATGGTTTCGACGAGACCCTGAAGGCCTGCGAGAAGGCGGGGGCTCTCATCATCGAATGCTCAATCGACGATCTGATCGATGCAATGGCTGACGCCACTTCGGTCGGTTCGATTGCAGGCATTGAAGGCAGCCGGGTTCATGCCTCCTGGCTGCACGATGACACACTGGATGTCGACCAGCGGGTAAGGCGGCCGCTTCTGCGCCGGTTGAGTGTTTCGGAGTCGGATTACATCAGCGTGATGCAGAAGCGGCAGGCGCTCGTTCGGCAAATGGATGAACGCATCGGCAATTTTGACCTGTTTGCGATGCCAACCGTACCGATTGTGGCACCCTTGATCGCCCCGGTCATGGATGATGACGCCTTCTACAAGGAAACGGAATCTCAGCTTCTGCGCTACACGCAGATCGCCAACCAGTTCGACCTTACCGCGATCAGCCTGCCCATGCCGGGCATGCAATTGCCCGCCGGATTGATGCTGATAGCGCAGCATGGCGCGGACCGCCGGCTCCTTGCTATGGCCTTGTCCGTGGAACAGCTTCTATCCAAATCGGTATAGTCAGGCGATTTGCCGGTGTTATTTTTAGGGCGGGTGGAAATAGCACTCGCAATTTCCGGCAATCTCGTCAGGATGCGCACCGGAAGTTACCCCCTTTGCAATAAAGAAGAGGCCCCGCCCGTGATCCGCCATTGTGTATTTCTCCGTTTTCGTGACGATGTGCCGGCGAGTGAGCGGCAATCCATCTACCTTGCCCTTGAGGCCCTCTGTGCAAAGCTGCCAGGTGCAAACGCGATTCAATGGGGTGAGAATGTCAGTCCAGAAACCGGGATGGACAAGGGCTTCTCCGAAGGGTTTATCCTCGACTTTGCCGATGGCGCCGCTCGAGACGCCTACCTCGTTGATGCCGAACACCAGACGATAGCCAGGAATATCGTGTCGTCGACTGTGGGCGGTGCTGAAGGTGTTATCGTTTTTGATATGGAAGTTTGAGACCGATGCAGGATAAGGAATTCTTCAAAAAACTCTTTCAGGCCGCTGTCGATGCAGCTGATCCGGAGCTGACGATTGCCGCGCATCTTCCACCAAAGCCGAAAGGCCGGACGATTGTGATCGGAGCCGGCAAGGGTTCGGCGCAGATGGCCAGCGCGTTCGAGAAGGTTTGGGACGGCCCGCTCGAAGGCGTCGTTGTTACCCGTTATGGCTTCGGCGCAGCGTGCAAATACATAGAAATTATCGAAGCGTCCCATCCGGTTCCGGACGCTGCCGGCCTTGTTGCCTCAAAACGTCTGCTTGAAACCGTGTCCGGTCTTACCGCAGACGACCTGGTTGTGGCGCTGATTTCGGGCGGCGGTTCGGCGTTGCTGCCGTCGCCGCCGGAAGGCATGACGCTGGAAGACGAGATAGCGGTCAACAAGGTTCTGCTCGCATCGGGCGCCCCAATCTCGGCAATGAATGCGGTGCGCAAACATCTCTCCACGATCAAAGGCGGGCGGCTCGCCGCTGCGGCCCATCCTGCCCAGGTATTTTCTTTGATTGTTTCCGATATTCCGGGGGACAATCCGGCGTTTGTCGCTTCTGGCCCGACGGTCACCGACGAAACGACGCGGGAAGATGCTCTTCGGATTGTCGAGCGTTACAATCTCGATTTGCCGAAGGCAGCGCTGGCACGTCTACATTCGGACAAAGCCGATGCTCCCAAACCTTCCGACGCTCTCTTTGCCGGGCATGAACATCATCTGATTGCTTCCGCCGCGGTCTCGTTGGAAGCAACTGCCAAGGCAGCGCGCGACCTGGGCGTCGAAGCGGTTATCCTGTCAGATGCCATCGAAGGCGAAGCGCGCGAAGTCGCCCATGTTCATGCGGCGCTCGCCAAACAGGTTCTGTTGAAGAACCAGCCATTTACAAGGCCAGTCGTGATTCTTTCTGGCGGGGAAACGACCGTGACCGTCCGTGGTAAGGGCAAGGGCGGTCGCAACAGCGAATTTCTTTTGTCGCTTGCCCTCGATATCGACGGGGCGGATGGCATCAGCGCCTTCGCGGCCGACACCGATGGGATAGACGGATCTGAAGACAATGCCGGTGCGTTTGCGGACAGCACCAGCATTGCGCGGCTGCTGGCAAAGGGTCACGACGCTTCGGCCTATCTCAACAGCAACGATGCCTGGACCGCGTTCAACGCGATCGACGACCTGTTCGTGCCGGGTCCCACCGGCACAAACGTCAATGATTTGCGCGCCATCTTAATTCGCTGAACGTTTGCCCGGATTGACGTGGTATCGCCACGATTGGATGGTCAACCGGAAACCGATTCCCTCCATGCAAAGGAAAATCGAATGCGAACTGCACTGCCCCTGGTTGCCCTGTCCCTCGTTCTTCTTGCGGGCTGTACCACAGGACCAAAGGTAACCGCCTCGGGACCCTCGCCGGCCAAGGACACCTATTATGTTCCGCCACCCAAATCCTTGACGACGCGGGCAACGGCTGAAGCTGCCGCAAAGGACGCGGCGAAGCCCGCGGCTGCACAGTAACCAGATACCCGTTCTTTAGCGCCGCCTTCGATTTGAGGGCGGCGTTTTCGCGTCAAGGGATAACCACTGGGAGGGGTTTGGCGAGGCCGATGCAGTCCCATCGGACGAAGTCGAGTGAAGGTGCCTGAAACAACAAAACCCACCGCGGGAGGAGGTGCGGTGGGTTTCGTTGGTTATGGAGGGCCTTCTGGGAGGAGAAGAGGCCATCCGTTTCGACAGAGCCGGGAGGAGGTGACGCTGTCGAAAATTCCTGATCTGAGAATAACTCAACTCGACTGATTTAATATAGACAATATTGCATAGCAGCATTGCGTTTGGTGCATTGCAGCATTTGCCGTCCGTCACGCTCCAATCACGGGCTGTTGACTATGCATAGGGAACGGAACCAGTCCCCAATCCGTTAATAATCCATGAACGAGGCAAAAATAGCGATAACCGCTGGGGCCTCTAAGTGTGATCGGGAGGGGCGGGCAATGCAATTTTATAGATCATCTATCCCCATTCTGGCTGCGGCGCTCATAGCGTCTACTGCTGCAGTGGCTCCGGTGCATGCATTCAATATCAAGAACCAAACGGAGGCATCTACGGAGAGTACTGACGTCAGCAATGAAAGGTTTCAACAGGCGGCCGTGCTCGAAGCACGGGCCTATATCTGCGGAACTGACGAAGCCAGTGAAGCTGCCATGAGGGCGGGAATGAAGGAGACCGGACTGCCGGAAGATATAGCGGTCGAAATTGTCTCTGATCTGGCCTCGGGAATAATCGACAAGGCAGAAGAGACAGGCTCGAGAGCTTTATGCGGAAAAGCGAAAGTTCAACTTTCAAATTTCTAGCAGGGATTGTTCGATGGTCAAATTAAATATTGAACACATCCAGGCACTTACGTATAGTTTTGTAAAATTTTAACAAAATTTGATAGAAGCGCTGCAGGATCACAGATATTTGAAGCAATGTCTGGGCTTTTCAAACCAGTTGTTTTGCTATTAATGTGAGATATAAAGTCATATCGCGATCAGCAAGCACAATTAACCATCGACAAAATTTTCCACGAAAGTATCGCGGAATTTGTTGATAAGCACATTGGTCGCATGGCTATTGCCTGCACACTGATGCGAGAACGTTTGGTGCGAGGGGTAGTTCACCATTGCGGTTCACGGGATATGGGAGAGAACAGCATGAGCAAGAGAGCAAAAACACTGGAAGCACTGAAAACGGAGCTCTCGAAATTGTGCACGGTTGCAGACAATGAAGGTTTCGAAATGATCGCCTACTTTATCGAAACCGCAATTCGCGAGGCCAATGAGCAATTGTCGCAGGAAACCCGTGCTGTCGCTGGTCTCGAACTGCGTCTGCAATCGTCACGCCCTGTCTAGCTCTCGCAATCTCTCCCATTCAATCAAGCTTCAATATTTGTGAATCATGAAATCGCCTGCGCTCATTGTGCGCGATAGGTGCTTGCCTATATGAAGCCAATGATCCCTTTATCTGTCCTCGACCTTTCACCGATTACCGCTGGCAGCAATGCCGGGCAATCTCTCCGCAACTCGCTCGATCTTGCGCAACATGCAGAACGCCTCGGTTATAATCGCCTGTGGCTCGCCGAGCACCATAGTATGCGCGGAATTGCCAGCGCCGCGACGGCTGTGGTGATTGCCCACGTGGCCGCGGGCACCTCGAAGATTCGCCTCGGTGCGGGCGGTATCATGCTGCCAAACCATTCCCCGCTGATGGTCGCCGAAGCCTTCGGTACACTTGCCTCTCTTCATCCGGACCGGATTGATCTCGGCGTTGGCCGCGCACCCGGTACGGATCAGATCACCGCCCAGGCCCTGCGGCGCAATCTGGATCAGGACATTAACGGTTTCCCGCAGGATGTGGTTGAACTGCTGGGCTATTTCCGCGATCCCGAACCTGGCCAGCGCGTTGTCGCCGTGCCTGGAGCGGGGCTCAAGGTGCCGGTGTGGATACTGGGCTCGAGCCTGTTCGGTGCGCAGCTCGCAGCGGCGCTCGGCTTGCCCTATGCCTTTGCGTCGCATTTTGCCCCGGCGGAAATGGAGCGCGCCATCGAGATCTACCGCACCCGGTTCGAGCCGTCCGAATACCTCGACAAGCCTTATGTAATGCTGGGCCTCAATGTCTTTGCGGCCGAGACCGATGCCGAGGCGAAGCTGCTGCAAAGCTCGCAACAGCAGGCTTTCGTCAACTTGCGTACGGGTAACCCCGGCCAGCTCCCTGCGCCCATGGAAGGCTATGAGGAAACCCTGGACCTGCATGCCAAGGCGATCTTGCGCCAGGCGCTGTCATGCAGTGTGGTCGGCTCACCGGAGACCGTCAAAGCCGGTGTCGAGGATTTTATCCAGCGCACGGGTGCGGATGAAATTATGGTGACAGGACAGATCTTTGATCACACGGCGCGAATACGCTCCTACGAGATTCTTGCCGAGGTCATGATCAAGCGACCTGAAGCCGCACCCCTAAGCCGCTTGGCGTAAGCCACCTGCTGCCTCGATGAAAGCAATGACTTCGTCGAGGCCGTTCCTGCGCAGCATGTCGGTAAAGACATAGGGCTTGGCGCCGCGCTGAATCCTGGTATCGGCGTCCATAACGTCGAGATTTGCCCCGACATATGGCGCCAGATCCTTCTTGTTGATGATCAGCAGGTCTGACCGGGTGATGCCGGGCCCGCCCTTGCGCGGTATTTTCTCGCCCTGGCAGACGGAAATCACATAGATCGTCAGGTCGGCGAGATCGGGCGAGAAGGTTGCCGCCAGATTGTCGCCGCCCGACTCGATGAAGACGATATCGAGATCTGGATGCCGCTTGTTCATCTCGGCGATTGCCTGCAGGTTGATGGTTGCATCCTCGCGAATGGCGGTATGCGGACAGCCCCCTGTTTCCACGCCCATGATGCGGTCTTCGGGCAGCGCCTGCAGCCGGTTGAGGATCAGCGCGTCTTCCTTGGTATAAATGTCGTTGGTGACGACAGCAATGGAATAGCGGTCACGCAACGCCTTGCACAGCATCTCGGTGACAGTGGTCTTGCCGGAGCCGACTGGCCCGCCAATGCCAACCCTGAGCGGTCCGTTTTGCGAAATCATGAGCGAAATACCCTCGAATATTGTGTTTCATGTTGCATGGCCATGATGTCGGACATGATGGTCGCTGAGCCGAGATCATCAAGATTCGAATCTGCCGCCTGCGCAGCGATCGTTATGATCTGCATTTCCATCGCTGCCATCAGGGCGACGCCGTGGCTTTGACCGAGCGGTATTAGACGGACAGCACCCTGAATAAGGTTCGAAAGAACCGCATGCAGAAACGCCGCTAGCGCAGGCTTCAGCGAAACGCCGTTGCTGGCAGCAATGGCGGCGACGGCGACGGGGTAGGGCATGTCATCGGCGAAGGCGGATTCTTTTACGCCCCAATGCCGTATGGCATGCAGGAATGCGTTGCCTTGGAGCATGGTTTCCATATGCCGTTCTTTCGAACCCGCCATGGCTTCGCCGAGTTCGGCGATGTGCTGGAAATCGACACCGCTGTCCGACGCCCGCCAGCTTGCCGCAAACAGAACAGCGTCATTCCACACCGAACCGTGGTGCATCAAATCGTACAGCCAGTTCTGCAGTGAGGTCTTGTCATGGATCAGTCCGTCATGCACGGCCCGCTCGATCCCGTGGCTATAGGAAAACGCCCCGACCGGGAAGGCCGGGGAGAGCCACGTCATCAGGCGCAAAAGCGCCGCGTTTGGGTCAAGGTCAGTCATCGGCGTGATGATGGTGGTGCTCATGATCGTCATGCCCATGCGAATGGCCGTGCCCGCTGTGATAGGCTCCGCGCAGCGGATGGAATGGAGCGGTGATCTCGATAACTTTGGCGCCGAGCCCTTCCAGCATCCCTTTTATGACGTGATCTCTCAAAATGACGATGCGATTCTCTTCGAGTTGAGCCGGCAGATGCCGGTTGCCGAGGTGCCAGGCCAGTTCCGTTAAATGCTGCCGGCTGCGAGGAGTGATTTCGTAGAGCGACTCATTGGCCGCAATGATCTCTGCCATCCGCCCGTCTTCGAGAATGAGCACATCGCCATGGCCGAACGCGATCGCATCAGGCAGATCGACAAGGATTTGCTCGCCCCTTGATAAGGTCAGCACCTTGCGGCGCAAATGCCGCTCGTCATGGGCAAGCACCACATGATCGAACGCCGTGCCGTGATAATGTCCGGCGTGGCCGTGATCCGTCACTCGCTTCATTTTGGGTTTTCCGGGTTGAAATCGTGGTTCATGCACAGGAAGAAATCGATTGGCGGCGCGTGGCCGGTCAATTGTGACAGCAGCGTATGCACCTGCCCGCGATGATGGGTCTGGTGGTTGAAAATCTGTGTCAGGCAGCGATCGAGCGTTGAGATATAGGGCTCACCTTCGGTGGTGATCCAGCGAAAGACTCCCGTGAGCGATGCTTCATTCATGCCCTCGATCACGCCGACGATGTGATCATCGAGCGCAATGCGGGCGGCATGGAGGTCGCCGAAGTTGTCGTGCAGGATAACGTCGAGCGATGGAATGGCATAAAGGTTGCCGGTAAAACGCCCGAACCATAATTTGTCGATCGCCAGAATGTGGTTGAGCGTGCCGTGGACGGATTTGAAGAAGGCGCGCCGGTCCGCGAAATAGTCTTCCGGGTCGAGTGTCGCGACAGCCGCGTAAATTCGCCCATTGGCCCATCTGTTGTAATAGGCGAGGCGCCGAAAATGGTCTTTCATTGCATTGTCCTCAAAACAGGAAATAGCGTTGCGCCATCGGCAATACCGTCGCGGGTTCGCAGGTCAACAGTTCACCATCGGCGCGCACTTCATAGGTCTCCGGGTCGACCTCCACATGCGGGGTCGCATCATTGTGGATCATCGAGGCCTTGGAAATGCCGCCCCGCGTGTTCTCGACCCCGATCAACTGCTTGTCGATGCCAAGCGACTGGCGCAAACCGGCTTCAACCGAAGCCTTGCTGACGAATGTCACCGACGAATTGCTGACATTCTTGCCATAGGCACCGAACATATAGCGATAGTGTACCGGCTGTGGCGTCGGGATCGACGCATTCGGATCGCCCATCGGCGCGGCGGCGATCGAGCCGCCAATCAGGACCATGTCTGGTTTCACACCGAAGAAGGCCGGATTCCAAAGCACGACATCGGCACGTTTGCCAACCTCGATGGAGCCAACATGCCGCGAAACGCCCTGTGCGATAGCCGGGTTGATGGTGTATTTGGCGATATAGCGCTTCACGCGGAAATTGTCGTTGTCACCTGTCTCCTGTGGCAGACTCCCGCGCTGGCGCTTCATCTTGTCGGCAGTCTGCCAGGTGCGGATCAGCACTTCCCCGACCCGTCCCATCGCCTGGCTGTCGGAAGAGATGATCGAAAACGCGCCGATATCGTGCAGGAGATCCTCGGCCGCGATCGTTTCCTTGCGGATGCGGCTCTCGGCAAAGGCCACGTCTTCCGGGATAGAGGAGGACAGATGATGACAGACCATCAGCATGTCGAGATGTTCGGCAATGGTGTTCTTGGTATAGGGCCGCGTCGGATTGGTCGACGAGGGTATGACATTCGGCAGGCCGCAGATCTTGATGATGTCTGGTGCATGCCCGCCGCCGGCGCCTTCCGTGTGAAAGGCGTGGATGGTACGGCCCTTGAATGCGGCAACCGTGTCCTCGACAAAGCCGCTCTCGTTCAGCGTGTCGGTGTGGATCATTACCTGAACGTCGTATTGGTCAGCAACTGACAGGCAATTGTCGATCGCAGCGGGTGTCGTGCCCCAGTCCTCATGCAGCTTGAGCGAGCATGCGCCGCCGAGGATCATTTCCTCCAGTGCATTCGGCAGCGACGCGTTGCCCTTGCCGGAGAGGCCGATATTCATCGGGATCGCATCAAAAGACTGGATCATCCGTCCCATGTGCCACGGCCCAGGCGTGCAGGTGGTTGCCAATGTTCCATGTGCCGGACCTGTGCCGCCACCGAACATGGTGGTGATGCCGGACATCAGCGCTTCCTCGATCTGCTGCGGGCAGATGAAATGAATATGCGCGTCCATCCCTCCGGCGGTAAGTATCTTTCCCTCGCTGGCGATGATCTCCGTGCCAGGGCCGATGATAATGGTCACGCCCGGCTGTGTGTCGGGATTGCCCGCCTTGCCGATGGCAACGATCAACCCGTCCTTCAGGCCCACGTCGGCCTTGTAGATGCCGCTGTGATCGACGATCAGCGCATTGGTAATCACAGTATCGACAGCACCATCTGCGCGAGCCACCTGGCTCTGGCCCATGCCGTCGCGAATGACTTTGCCGCCACCGAATTTCACCTCTTCGCCATAGACGGTGAAGTCTTTTTCCACCTCGATAAAGAGCTCGGTATCGGCAAGGCGAACCTTGTCGCCGGTGGTTGGGCCGAACATCCGGGCATAGGCGGAACGAGTGATTTTAGCGGGCATGAAACTTCCCTCTTGGGTGAATTGTGCCATGGGCGACTGCGGGCTCTTGCCACATTTCTGCCGCGACATTGCCTTGGAATAACCCGATCAGCGACCGCTTCAGATCGAATTCGGCATGTGAAGTGCGCGCATCATCAGTAGATGATCGTTCGCCAATCATGTGAAAGGAACAACGATGCGAAAGATGATAGTCCTCGCGCTCTGTGCGGCATTCCCGCTGGCAACTTCCGTTGCCTACGCGCAGTCCGCAGCGCCGCAGGCTCCCGATGCCCAGCAGCCCGCTGGCAAGAGCGAAACGCCCGCCCAGCCGGGCGCAACGCAGATTACGACGATCAACATCGTCGACATCAACGAATTGCCAGAAGCGACCAAGAACCAGGTCAATGAAGCTATCGCCAAGCGTAGCGACACGGACGTGGAGAAACTGCGCAGCTCGATCGACAAGTCGCCGGAAGTTGCAGCGGCACTGAAGGAAAAGGGTTTGACTTCCGCGGCTGTGGTCATCGCCAGTCTCGATGCCAAGGGCCTTTTGACCCTCGTCACGAAGAAGCCAAGCTGACCTGCGGGCCCCGCTCCAACAGCTTTTGGCGTATGCGTTGCGATCGGCACATTCCCGGTCGCATTGCGGTATGAAATCAAGCGGGCCGGTCAAAGCTTTCCCATGATCTTCTGCTGAAACCCATAGACGGTCCGGTTCCCGCCAAGTGGCACGAGCGTGACATCGCGCTCCTGTCCCGGCTCGAACCGGACCGCGGTTCCGGCGGCAATGTCGAGACGCATGCCGCGCGCCTTGTCGCGCTCGAACGCCAGCGCCGAATTGGTTTCGAAGAAATGGTAGTGCGACCCGACCTGCACCGGACGGTCGCCGGTATTTGCCACTTTCAGCGTTAGATTGCTCGCGCCGGTATTGAGCTCGATCTCGCCCTTGGCCGTAATGATTTCACCTGGGATCATGCTGGTCACCTAGCGGATGGGTTCGTGTACGGTGACAAGCTTGGTCCCGTCAGGAAATGTCGCCTCGACCTGGATATCGTGAATCATCTCCGGGATGCCCTCCATTACCTGATCGCGGGTGAGAACATGCGCGCCAGCTTCCATCAGGTCGGCGACGGAGCGGCCATCGCGTGCTCCCTCGACGACAAAATCGCTAATCAGGGCAATGGCTTCCGGGTGATTGAGCTTGACACCGCGCTCGAGGCGGCGGCGTGCCACCATGGCCGCCATGGAGATGAGGAGCTTGTCTTTTTCACGCGGCGTCAGATTCATTTTTTCCCTTGGGCATCACTCTTTGGTCGCAGCTTAAATTGACCATACTTTAGGCACGCCTGCCTTTTTGTTCAGCAGTTCGATCAGCGGCACCAGCCTCTTCCTCAGCGAATAGGCGTCACCATCGATCACCCTCGCAAGAAGCTTGCCAGACCAGCTGGTAGCACCGCCTTTTGTTCCAATTATTTTTCGGCTGGGCTCGAGATATCGTTCGGCATCCGCATCGAGCAACAAGATCGTGGCCATGGTTCGCATTCCCCCAAACATCGCCGCACGGCCCAGCATCGAGGCCGCATCCGGACCAATCAGGAAGTCTTCGGCATGGATCAGCTTTCCACCCCGCCGGATACGCCAGCGATCGCGGAAGGTGCAGTTCCGCACGTCTTCACCCATGGCCTTGCGCCCGAAAACCACCGGCTCGACAATGAGCGCGCGGCTGGTCTCCGCAAGATCGACGGTAAGGGTCCGTTTCAGCGCCGATCCTTCGAACAGGATCGTTTCCTGCGGCAGCCAGGCGACCGAGGCTTGCTCTCCCGCTTCGAGTGCGCTTGCAACATCCGCGACGCCGGCGGATGCCCTGTAGATGCGTTCACAGGCCTGCGTGGTGATCTGCGCTCTGCAATCGTCCGCAACCGCGAATTGCCAGCGCATCTCGTCGCCGCCCGTAAGGCCGCCCGACGTATTGATCATTACCGCTTCCAGCGAAAGGTCATCGGTATCCGGCAAGCGGATCTTGGCGCAACCTTCCTGGTAAAGCGTACCGATACGCGTGCGGCCATTGACTGGTTTGACAGCAAGCCGCGCCGAGCCGTACGCACGCTGTGGTCTGGCTTCAAAGGTCAGGTCGAGGGAAGAATGATCATTCATCTCAAGACGCCAGACCAATGGGTGAAATCGCGAAAGTTCAATGGCTTCCAAGCTCTATGGCGCGCTGGTGTGCCTTGGATATGGCCCTTATCATCAGGCGCTTGAGCTCGTCGTGACCCATCAACACGTCCAAGGCGGCAGCGGTCGTACCTTTGGGGCTCGTCACCTGTTCGCGAAGTTTCGTAGGCGTGTCCTCGCTGGAGGCCGCCAGGACGCCGGCGCCGTAGACAGTCTGCATCGCCAGCAGTTCCGCAGTCTTCCGCTCCAGGCCCGCCACAACGGCAGCCTCGGTCAGGCATTCGATGAAATGGAACACATAGGCCGGGCCGGAGCCGGAAACAGCCGTTGCCACATCGATCAAGCTCTCGTCATCCACTGCGGCAACTTCACCGCTTGTCTTCAGCAAGGTATCGACAAACCCGGCATCGCTGCCGCTTACATGCGCATTGCGGAAAGTGACGATCATGCCCTTGCCGATCGCAGCGGGCGTATTGGGAATAGTACGGATTATCGCGGCCTTATCGCCGAGATACTGTTCGAAGAGCGCGACCTTTATACCGGCAGCGACGCTGACAAAAGTTGTCTTGTCAGCAAAGCGCTCATAGGCGGGCAAGACATCGCGCATCACCTGCGGCTTTACCGCGATGAGAATGACACGGGGTGACAGGTCCGTTTCAAGCCTGCCGGCATCGGCGTGGGCATGGACGCCAAGCGTTGCTGCACGTTCGCGCAAAGCATCGGTCGGCTCGACGACATAAACCTGGTCCGGCTTCAATATGCCTGCATCCAGCCAGCCTTTGAGCATGGCAAAACCCATATTGCCGCATCCGACGAGCACTACATTATCGACCATTCTATTCTCCCGCTTGTTTGCCGGCACTTTGGTCCGCCGTGGTGCGCCGGGTCAACAGGGCAATAACGATTTACACGCGCGTTGCGATGGGAATACGCGCAGTCATCCGCAATCCGAAGCATGCCATGACCACCAGCAGCCAGACCGGGTCGGCGCGGCGGAAGAAGAAGCTCTCGAGAAAGGCGTTCATCAGCGAGAAAGTCAGGCACATCATGAAAAAGTCCGCCATGAATACGTTCTCCCGCTTGCGCAAGCAGCGGGCATAGTCGAAAAGCGGCTGCAACACGAGCACGATGAGGGCGCAGATCATCGCGGGAAAGCCCATGGCGACAGCGATGTCGAGGTAGCCATTATGGGCGTGGACGATACCGCGCACATCCCAATCGAGATAATAGCTCGGGTTCTCGGCCTGCCGCACGACGGGCGCTTCCCAGAAGCTTTCAAAGCCATAGCCCCGCCACGGCGTTGCAGCGAGCTTTTCCAGTGCAAACTGCCAAATGGAAGTGCGGCCTGTAAAAGTTGCGTCCGCGCCCATCTGGACGAGGAGATCGTGCGACGCGGGGAAGAACATCGAGCCGATCGTGAAGAAGAAAAAGCCAGCTAGTGCGATGCCGATGAGGAGCGCAGCGACCATGCGCAAGCCGAACAGGCCCGGAAACAGGACGAGAAATATTACGATTGGCACGAGCGCCGTAGCAGTCTTGGAACCGGTATGCGCAACAAACCACAGCGCGAGCAGCAGAAGCGCGATCCCCATACGTCGCCAGCTGCGACGGATCAGATAGATGCCGCCGAACGAGAAGGCCGCCATCACCGGCCCGGCAATGTTCTTGTGCGCAAAGATGCCGCGCCAAAGCCCAGCGTGTTCGGCCTCAATCTCGCTGGTGGTGTGTTTTGCCAGATCTGGAACGATGAGGAGACCGGCATAGGATAGCGCAAGCACTGCAAAGGCCGCTATGGCCAGCGCCAGCGAAAACCCATCCGCATCACGCGGCAGTGCCAGTACGGCAACGACGCACAGCACGCCGATCAGCGTGAAAACGACCGCACGTTGCGCCGCCCCAGGATCGATCGCCACAAAGGTCGACAGGAAGAGGAAGCCGAACATGATGATCCACATGGGACTGATGAGCGTAAAAAGGGTGCGCGGATTGGCGAACACCAGCATGCCGAGCAGGGATAGGCCGCCGAGTGCGCCGAATCCGAGCTGATTGACGAGATCGCCACCGCTGCCGGCGATGGCCGTGCTCGCAGGCTGGAAAGGGCGAAAAGAAATCAGCAGGACGCACAGAATGGACGCCGCGGCGAGGCTGGCGGCCAGTCGCATTGGTATCGCCGGTGCGTCAGTTCTTTTCAGGTTGTCGATACTGCTCATTGGAATATCCGAATTCCGCCAGAACGCGGCCGAGGCCAATATAGACCTGATAGATTCCGATGGACAGCGAGCCTGTCTGCGCCACCTTCACCACGGCTCGAAACGGCGAGAGGGCGAGTAACACCAGGCTTTTCGCAACCGTTTTCGCTGCGCCAAAGGGTTCATCCGCCCGCTTGCGTTTTTCGATCAGGGTTGAGATCACCCCATTGCGCAGGGCGCGCGCCCTGATCCAGTCGGCCTCGACGCGCCGCGCCGGGATGGTTTCGTAGACCGGCGCTTCGGCACACCAGGCGATGGTGAAGCCCTTGACCACGCTGCGGCTGATGAAATCCGAATCGCCGCCGCCCATGAAATTGAAGGTGAGGTCGAGAAACGGAAACGGCATTGCTTCCAGGACATTGCGGCCAATCAGAAGATTTCCGGATGAATAGATGATCGGTACAATGCCGGTTTGCGTGTAGTGCGGGCTGAAAACCGGATGCGCCGACCATATGGCATGCTCCTGCCTGGCAAAGACCGGAAGCTGCGGCCCGCCGACAAAATCCACGCCATAGCTCTGCCGCGTGATGCACATGTTTTCAATCCAGCTGGCATCCGCAATCTCGTCGTCGTCGATCACGAGCAAAGACGAGAAATTTGGAAACATCTTCAGGGCCGTGAGCCATCCGGCATTGTAAGCATTACAATTTCCGCGGTCATGGGCGATGATCAACAGGCCTGTGTATTCGCCGATCTCGAACAGCTGTTTCGCTGCCTCGGCACCTTCGCGTTTCTCCGCCTCGTTCTCCATGACGATAATCGCAAAGCGGCGCTTGGTCACCTGCGCCTTCAACGACGCCAGCGTCTTCAGCAAATGCTCCGGCCGCTTGAATGTCGGTAGCGTCACGACAACGTCCACCGACTCCGGATCAAGGTCCGGCGATTGCGCAACAACGCTGATATTGGCGTGAAGGTTGTCCAGGTTCATCACCGGAATATTTACCCGTTAGCTATGCTTGCAACTTATAGGAGCAGGTTGTTCAACATTTCATTACATTCTGCGATCAAATCCAATAATGGGTAATTTGTCCCCACAGGGTACCGAGCCCAGGTGGTAAACTCAATTCAAGGTTCAAATGGCGCATCTGCTGTTCGTAACATCCCTGGTTCCCGACGGGAAGCCGACCACAGGCTATGAGATCGCCAACAAGGCTATCATCGACGGTCTGGTGCGCGCCGGTGCTCGTGTAACCGTAATTGGCTTTACCTGGCCGGGCAGCGCGCCTCTCGATCCCGGCAGCACTATTGTCCTTGGCGAAGTGGATGTGCGCAATGATACGGCAAACCTTTCGCAAAAGTTGCGCTGGCTGGGCAAGGCCGTCCTGGCGGGGCTCACCGTCTCATCGGTGAAACTGCGCATCATCTCGAGGGAAAGGTTGCGCAGGGCCATCGCCTCTGCCGGGCCCTTCGATGCCTATGTGCTGAATGGCGTGCCGCTGGCGGGTGCCTTCGAGGATTGTTTCAACGACAAGCCTCAAGTTTTCATCGCCCACAATGTCGAGCATCGTTCCGCACGGGAAAATGCCGATGCCGCAACGAGCCCCATCCAGAAATATCTGTTCAACCGTGAGTCCAACCTGCTGGCCAAGCTCGAGAGGCGGCTATGCGGCAAGGCGTCATTTGTCTTCACCCTTGCCGACGAAGATATTGACGCGCTGGGACTGACGGGAACCGGCCGCGCCGCCGCACTTCCCCTCGTAACCGGCGCCGACACGGCGAAGATGACCGGGCGCAAGATCCAACGCGATCTTGGCCTGATCGGAACGTGGACATGGCAGCCCAACCGCATTGGCCTTGAATGGTTCCTGCATGAGGTCGCGCCGCACCTGGAAAAGAATATCGCGATTACCGTCGCCGGCAGTACGCCAGCCGATCTGAAGGCTGCATGGCCGAATGTCAATTTCGCCGGGCGTGTGCCCGACGCTGTTGATTTCGTCCGCAGTTGTGCGGTCATTCCATTGATCAGTCGCGCCGGAAGCGGTGTGCAGCTCAAGACGATCGAAACATTCGAAATGGGCTTGCCGAGTGTTGCGACCGCGCTCTCCATACGCGGCATCGCTGATCTCCCCGACAATTGCGTCGTCGCCGACGATCCTGTCCGCTTTGCGCAAGCGATCAACGCCATGGTCGCACGGGTCCGTTCTGGTGAGGACCTGACCCGTTCAGGCGAAGCATTTCGTGCCGCTCAGCTTGCACGGCTCGACCAGCAGATGCTGCTTGGTCTGAGCCGGCTCGAAACCCAACTCACCAGTGGACGTGTTGCGGCATGAGCGCATATGGCCGGTCTGGTGAGACGGATTTGCCGCGTCGGGCCATTCTTGGCGTACCGGTCGTTGCGTTGCCATGGGACGGGGCCATTGAGACAATGCACGCCATGATTGCCGGCAAGCGTTTCGCTCTCATCACCTGGTTGAACGCCCACAACGCAAATCTCGCGCACGAAAATGACGATTTCCGCCAGGCACTCGCACGTTTTCTGGTCTTGCCCGACGGCGTGGGTGTCGATATCGCTTCAAAGCTGCTGCATGGCGCACCGTTTCCGGCCAATCTCAATGGCACGGATTTCACGCCGGCCCTGTTGCAGGCGCAGATCAATCCCTTGCGCGTCGGCCTGATTGGCGCACGACCGGATGTTGTGGAAAAGGCGGCGTCAAGTTTCAGACAGTTGGCGCCACAGCATGAGTTCCGCGTCATAAGCGACGGGTTTTTCAGGACGGCAGACGAGCCGCGCATTCTGGAGATCCTGAAGAATTTTCACCCCCATATCCTTCTTGTGGCCATGGGCGTTCCCAGACAGGAAATGTTCATGGCGAAGCACCTTACGGCCGAACATTGCCTGCTGGCCTTCGGTGTCGGGGCGTTGTTCGATTTCAGAGCCGGTGCCGTGCCGCGCGCACCGCGCCTTGTACAGAAGCTCCGCCTTGAATGGCTCTATCGCCTCGCGCAGGAACCGGCACGCCTCTGGCGCCGCTATATTGTCGGCAATCCGCTTTTTCTGCTACGCGTCATGCGGGCAAAGCTAAAGGGCAGCAGGGGCGCATAATGAGAACGGCACTTGTCACGGCGAGTTATGCGCCGGATTTCGAGCGTTGCAGGCTGCTCTGCGAGACGATCGACCGTTTTGTCACGGGGTTCACCAACCACTACATCCTTGTCGAGCATCGTGACGTGGCGCTGTTCCGGCAACTTGAGGGCCCGCACCGCGTCGTGATCGATGAGAACGATCTCTTGCCAGGCTGGATCAAGTCCTTTCCCGATCCCAGCAATTTTGGCCGCCGCCGTGTCTGGATCTCGCCGCGAACCCTGCCTTTGCGCGGCTGGCATGTGCAGCAATTCCGGCGCATCGCCATCGCAGCACATGCGGAGGAAGACGCGTTCTTCTACGTCGATTCCGATGTCGCTTTTCTCAAGCCATTCGATTGCACATCGGTCTGGCACGGCAAGGATCTGCGGCTGTTCCGGCGTGACGGCGATCTGTTGCGACCCGTGCCCGGCGATCAGCGGATCTGGTCGGAACATGCCGGAAAGGTGCTGGGCATCTGTCCGGTCAACCCTGCCGGTCATGACTATATCGGGACCCTCATTGCCTGGCGGCGTGATACTTTGCTGACAATGTGCAAGCATATCGAGGAGGTGAGCGGCCGCCACTGGATCGCGGCGATCGGCCGATCGCGGCGCTTTTCCGAATGCATGATCTACGGCCGCTATGCCGATGAAGTCCTGATGGCTGCGGGACACTATCACGACGGCGCCGAGTTTTGCCGGGTTTACTGGTTTGCCCCGGCTCCGACGGATGCAGAATTCGTCGCCTTCGTAGGAGCCATGACTCCGGAACAGGTTGCGATAGGCATGCAGTCATTCATTGGCGATGATACGGCGCGCATCCGCAAACTGCTGGCGTAGCCCAAAGTTTTGAATTTTTGGCTGATGAGCCAGCTGGTTAAATTCTCAGACCCGGCGCGCGGGCTTTTTGATCGCGCGATAGGTCAGGGATGCCGACAACAGGTAAAGCACCGCGAACATCGCGTTCAGCCAGATCATCCAGTCGTGGGTGTCGAGAAATGTCACGAGAATCCACGAAAGCAGCCCCGCTTTCGCCAGTCCCAGCAGCGCGAGATTGATCGCGCGCAATCCGGACTGACCGCGCGCATAGAGCAGCTCCGCCTGATATTCAATGAGATTGCGCAGCCCAGGCACCAGAAGGACCAGTGGCAACAGTGAAATCACGGAAGCGACGTTCGCACCCAGCGCCCGCGGGAATATATACAGAAACACGGCAAGCGCCGCCAGGCCAAGCGTCGACACCAGAAAGACGCCCGCCTCAAGGCCGCCACGAATCTTCATTGATTTGAGCATGTCGGGCGTTCGCATCAGCTTCTGCACAAGCATCATGTTGAAAGAACGCACGGGCAGGGCGGTAAGATCGACGAGGCGCATGATAATTGCGTAGACACCGGCAGTCTGCGGCCCGCCAACGGCCAGGACAAGCACTTTGTCGAGCTCCGATTGAACATAAAACAGCACTTCTGCGCCCGTGACCGCAAAGGAATCCGCCAGCCTTCTGCGATAAAGCTGCGGGACGAGCCGCAGCCGTACCCTTGGATAGAAGAACACAACCGCAATTATCAACGCCAGTCCATTGGCCGCCGCATACCACCAGCCCCATGCGGCGAGCGTCGTCACTGCCGAGAAGGCAAAGAGGACGGCGGCGGCAGCGCGCAATGCCGTGCCAATGATAACCAGAAGGGCCGCGCGGCCAAAACGGTTGAGACCATTATTGACGATAACCACCACTTCCAGCGACCGCCACAACAGCGCTTCCGCCGCGACGATGACGGCATAGGTGCCAAGCGCCAGATCGGCGCCAAAGAATGCCAGATGGGTCAGATAGGCCGCCACAATGAAGATCGGCAGTGACACGACGACCGCTGCCAGAAACCCGCCGGTATAGGCGCCGATCAGTTGCGGCTTGACGGTGGATATGCGGTAAAGCGGCGAGACAAAGCCGAAGGATACGAGGCGCGACAACACCACGCCGGTCGCCGATGCGGTGGCAAACAGCCCGAACTCGGCGATCGACAGCGTATTGGCGAGCGCGACGAAATAGGCGAGCGAAATGACAAGCCGTCCTGCCGATCCGCTGATCACCGAGAAGTAATCGCGGATAAGTCCCGCATTGGCTTTCAAGTGGCGTGCAACCAATTTCTTTTCCTGTTGGAGTACGCCAGAAGTACTGGACTGTTCCGCCCTTTTGCATCAGACATCAATTTTGCGGATTTCTATATGAAAAGGCTTAACGGCTGGTGTTGTCGACTCCAAGCTGTGATATGCAGGGTGCTCAACACGCAAGTGCTTTGGTTCTTGCTGTGCCGACAATTAACCATTTATTTTCCATAGAACTTTAGGTTGAATTAACCGTGGATCGTTCGGTCCGCTATTGAATCGGGCCAGGCAGCGGTTTTGGAGTTCAGGTACGGATGAGTAATCGTGAAAACGAGATGCCAAAGCGGCCGCGGCGCTCGCTTCTCTCGTTTGCCAGTCAGCCGGGGCCAGCGGGGGAGACGCATGTCGACCCCGAACCCGTTACAACGCCTGTACGTAACGAAGACAGTCTCGACCATTATCATCGCATGCGCGCCTTGCGTCTCGCTGCTGGCAGCGAAATCCAGCCTGCGCTGACGGCTTTTTCTGAAGGTCTGACGCCCGAAGAAGCCGAGCAGGAAGCGATTGACCGCATGCGTGCGGACATGGCGGCAATCAAGGCGGAACTCAACCGGCGCGTTGATGCCGATGAACATGTCATACCGCTGCGCCAAACGCCTCCGCCATTGCCGGATGAACCGGCCCCAACACCGGCGGAGATACCGGCCATTGCCCAACCTGTCGCGCCCGAACCTGTCGCGCCAATGCCGGTTGACCGGCCGCAGCCCCGCCGGACAGAAATACGGCAGATCGAAGTGCAAAGCGACGAATGGAAGCCGCTTGTCGACCCGCGCGTTGTCCTCAATCGCGTTGGCCGTTCCAAGTCGCTTATCGTTGCAACCACGATCCTCGGCACGCTGCTTGGCGCCGGCTATGCCATGACGTTGCCCAAGCTCTATGCATCGACGGTCGAGGTGCTGGTCGATCCGCGCGACCTCAAGATCGTAGACAAGGAAATATCGTCGAGCCAGCTTCCTGTCGACGCCTCTCTGGCCATTGCTGAAAGCCAGCTGCGTGTAATCCAGTCGAGCAGTGTCCTGACCAAGGTGATCGACCGTACAGGTCTGGCCAAAGATCCGGAATTCAACGGTGATCTGAGCGACAGAGGCATCCTCGCCTCTGTACGGGACCTGTTCTCAACCGACAGCACCCCGGACGCGACGACGCGGGAGACCTTGCTCCTGCGCAACCTCTATGATCATCTCGAGGTCGAGCGCAGCACCAAGAATTTCATCTTCAATATCACCGTCAAATCGCGCGACCCGGAAAAAGCGGCCGTCATCGCCAATACGGTATCCGACGTGTTCCGCGAGGAGCAGGGCAATATTCAATCAGATACCGCCCGCCAGGCAACAGAATCCCTGACCGCGCGCCTCAACGATCTGCGCACCGGCGTCGAAGAGGCTGAAAATGCCGTGCAGAAATACAAGGCAGACAATGATCTTGTCGATGTGCAAGGGCGTCTGATCAGCGACGATGAGATTTCCCGCACCAACGATGAGCTCACGACAGCACGCAACCAGACGATCCGGCTCAATGCACAGGCTGCCTCCATTCGCAGCGCCTCGGTTGAAGGCGTTCTTGGCGGTGGCAATACGCTACCGGAGGAATTCCGTTCAGGCGTCATCGTCGCGCTGCGCTCGCAATATGGCGCGTTGAAACAGCAAGCCGACGGTCTTGCCACAAAACTGGGGCCGCGCCATCCGCAGCTCATCCAGGCGCAGTCGCAAGTCGACGGCATCCGCAACGAAATCCGCAATGAACTCAACCGGATTGCCTCTTCGGTGCAGGTCGAGCTCAAGCGCTCGGTGCAGCAGGAGCAGGATCTGGCCGCGCGGTTGGCACAATTGAAGGCGCGTACGGCCAGCACCAACGAGGATATGGTCCAGCTGCGCGAACTCGAACGGGAAGTCACCGCCAAGCGCGAAGTCTATGAAGCGTTCCTGCTGCGCGCCAAGGAGACCGGCGAACTCGAGGGCATGAACACCACGAACATACGGGTGATCTCGCCGGCGCGTCCCGCACTTGAAAGCACTGGCGGCTCGCGCAAGCTCGTGGCGATAGCCGGGTTGCTGGGCGGTCTCTTCACGGGTCTCGGCATCGCCGTGCTGCTGGGCATGATCGAGAGCTTTCGCGCCGGCAACCGTCCCGTTGATCCCGAAGACGATGCCCCCGTCGATCCGGCACCACCCTCCGGCGGCAAGCGCACCGGGCATGCCGAAGGCGGAGAGCCTGCACCGGCCGCATCGTCGGAATCTCGTCTCGGCGCTGCCATCAGACGCGCGCAGACTCGGGCCATTCTCTCGGACGAGACCGACTTGGGCGTGATTGAAGCCGGCGTGGCAGCGCAAGCGGTCGCCGACCAGATCGCGGTTGCCGAGTTCTTGTATGCTCATGCCGATTTGCTCACGCCGCGGCATCACGACAATTCCAATATCGAGGAAATGCTGGCCGATATTGCCGAAATCCGCGAAGTTCTGCGGCTTCGCGCTGACCGGCAAGCCAGTTAGTCGCGGAAGAATAACGGCGCGCGGTGGACCTAATGCAACCTTGGCGTTGGGCCTTGCCCCTTGTCGTCAATCACATAACCACGGTAGAACCGGTCCAGCGTAAACGGCGCGGAGAGCGGGTGCGGCTCGTCCTTGGCGATGGTCCAGGCGAAGCATTTGCCTGAAATTGGCGTCGCCTTGAATCCGCCATAGCACCAGCCCGTATTCAGATACATGCCCGGCAATGGGCCGGTGGTGATGATCGGAGAGCCATCCATCGACATATCCATGATGCCGCCCCAGGATCGCAGGAGCTTGACGCGTGCCAGTGCCGGAATGAGCGCGACGAATTCGCTCATCACATCCTCGACGACCGGCAGGTTGCCGCGCTGGGCATAAGAATTGTAGCCGTCGATATCGCCGCCAAAGACCAGGCCGCCCTTGTCCGACTGGCTGAAATAGAGGTGTCCACCGCCAAAAGTCGCCACCGTATCGACGACCGGCTTCAGCGCTTCGGAGACGAACGCCTGCAGTACATGCGATTCGAGCGGAAGGCGATCAATACCCGCGCGGCGCATGAGTTCGCTGGTGTGGCCTGCAACAGCACACGCGACCTTCTTCGCTTTTATTGGACCGCGCGTCGTCATGACTCCGGTAACAGTATCGCCATCTTTCAAAAAGCTGGTCACTTCGCAATTCTCGATGATGTCGACGCCGCGCTGGTCGGCGGCGCGGGCATAACCCCAGACGACGGCATCGTGCCGCGCGGTACCGGCACTGCGCTGCATCAGGCCCCCGAGAATGGGAAAGCGTGCCGAATCGCTGATATCGAGTCCGGGGATCAGTTTCTTGATTTGTTGCGGATTCATAAGCTCGCAGTCGATGCCATTCAATCGCATCTGGTTGCCACGCCGCGCATAGACGTCCAGTTGGGGCAGGGTGTGAGCGAGATTGACCACGCCGCGCTGCGAGAACATCACATTATAGTTGAGATCGTGGGACAAGGTCTCCCACATTTTCATCGAGGCTTCGTAGAAGTGCTGGTTCTCGGTCAGCAGATAGTTCGAGCGGATCGCCGTTGTATTGCGGCCGATATTGCCGGAGCCGAGCCAGCCTTTTTCCACCACCGCTATATTGCGGATGCCATGTTCCTTGGCGAGGTAGTAGGCAGTGGCAAGGCCGTGGCCGCCGCCTATGATCACCACATCATAGGATGGTTTCGGTTCGGGTTTGCGCCAGGCGGGCTTCCAGTCCTTGTTGCCGTTGAGGGCGTTCTTAAGAAGGTTGAAAGCTGAATAACGCATGAGAGATTCCGGATTCGGATGAAGTTTATCGATCATGCTTGGCTTTTTTGCCTTCGCCAAGCCCCTAAGATCGATCGTTGAGGCACATCATCGCATTGCCCTTGAGTACCGCTTTCGCTATTGCGTCAGTGAACGCCGTTTTGACGGTATTATTCGGCCGCAAAATCAACAGTATGTTGATTGATCCCCCAAGGGTTGATTTTCAGGAGCAGCACATGGCAGTGACGATCAATGGCAAGGAGATTGCCGAGGACGTGGTCTCGAAGGTCAAGGCATCCGCCGCTGACCTGATTGAAACCAGCGGCATCACTCCCGGCATTGCGGTCGTGATCGTCGGCGAAGACCCTGCCAGTCAGGTCTATGTTGCGTCAAAGGGCAGGAAGGCGCGTGAATGCGGCTTTCACTCCGTCCAATATACTTTGTCGGAAGAGACTTCCGAGAACGAACTGGTCGCGCTCGTTGAAAAGCTCAATGCCGATCCGCTGATCCACGGCATTCTTGTGCAGTTGCCCTTGCCGAAACACATCGATTCAGGCCGCATCATCCAGACGATCTCGCCGGACAAGGATGTCGACGGCTTCCATTTCATCAATGTTGGCAAGCTCGGTACGGGTGAGATCGAAACTGCATTCGTGCCCTGCACGCCGGCTGGCTCGATGCTTCTGATCGAACGCATTCTCGGCCGCGATCTCTCCGGCCTCAATGCTGTCGTCATCGGCCGCTCCAACATCGTCGGCAAGCCGATGTTCAACTTGTTGCTTGCACACAATGCGACAGTCACTATCGCGCACAGTAAAACCAAGGATCTCGCCAGCATCTGCCGCAATGCCGATATTCTGGTTGCTGCGGTCGGCAGGCCGCAAATGGTCAAGGCCGAGTGGGTAAAACCTGGCGCAACTGTCATTGATGTGGGAATCAATCGCATTCCTGCGCCGGAAAAGGGTGAGGGCAAGACGCGCCTCGTCGGCGATGTGGATTTTGCCGATGCATCCACCGTCGCCGCGGCCGTCACGCCGGTTCCGGGCGGCGTCGGGCCAATGACGATTGCCATGCTCATGGCCAATACGCTCGTTGCTGCCTATCGCTCGGCAGGCAAGACTCTGCCTCGCTTCTAATGGGGAATCCGGTTAGAAAAGCGCATGCCTGAAGCTCTGAAAGCCACCAGAACCTTCGCCTTTCTGCTCGTCGACAGATTCCCGATGTTCAGCCTCGCGGCGGCTATCGACACCATGCGCACCGCCAATCGCATGTCGGAGCAGCCGTTCTATTCCTGGATCACCGTTTCTGCCAGCGGCTCAGCAGTGACCGCTTCGAATGGTTTGCAGATCAACGTACAATACGCGCTGGCAGACCTTCCTTCGGCTGATATCTTCTTCATATGTGCCGGGTTGACGACCGAATTCGCAGAAAAGCCGAAAGTCATCGCGACCCTGCGCAGTCTCGGACGCCGGGGTGCATCGCTTGGCGGTCTCAATATCGGCAGCTACATTCTCGCCGAGGCCGGCCAGCTTGAGGGTCACCGCTGCACCATCCACTGGGAAAACCGCGCCGGATTTCAGGAACGGTTTCCGCAGATCGATTGCACCGGCAATGTCTTCGAGATCGACCGCAAGCGCTATACCTGCGCTGGCGGCACGACGTCGATCGACCTGATGCTCGAAATCATAAAGCAGGATTTCAGCCCCGCACTCGCCAATGAAGTGGCGAACCAGTTTCACCATGAGCGCATCCGCTCGCAGACCGACCGCCAGCGCATCGGGCCGGAGCGCGACCTTACCGGCAAGTCGGAAAAGCTGCGCAAGATCGTCGAGCTCATGGCCGACAATCTGGAACAACCGAAATCGGCGGTGCGGCTCGCCAAGGCGGTTGGCTTGTCGGTCCGGCAGGTGGAGCGTCTGTTCCTGCGCCATCTCAACATGACACCGGGCCGTTACTACATGAGCCTGCGGCTGGAGCGCGCGCGCGAACTTTTGCGTCAGACCCATTCCCCCATTCTCGATGTCGCATTGGCAACGGGCTTCACGTCGCATTCCTATTTCGCCCAAAGTTACCGGGCGCAGTTCGGGCGTTCTCCCTCGGACGAGCGGCGCACAACCTACTAAAAGGCCCAAGACCAGCCGCGCATTTTTTCGTCAGTTTTTTTGCTCACGATCTGCGCAAAACGCAACTCAATACAATTTTTTTCAACTAAAACGGGTAAAAATACTAATAGATTCAATGTCTTGCCAAGATATTGGGCAATGTGCATTGTTTGTCGGCTTTCGAACTCACGTTTGGCTTGGAGGAGCTGTGAGGGAAGCCGGAGGAGTGGGGACGTCCATTAACGCCTGAGCGCTTTTCTGTTCGCGTAATTTCCATTCGCAGATGAACGAGCCGGTTTGCGTTTTGCAAACCGGCAATGGCTGGTCGTTGCCCTGATTTTGACAAATGTTATTTTCGAGGAGGAGATGCGCAGTATCAGAACGTCAATCTTGCACTGAAACTGAATCTGCTTGATGTCCCCGGCTGGATAAGGGGGCTCGCGAATGTGTTGTTTCCCGGCATCAGCACAGATACGCCCAGTGGATGGTCGCAGCCCGGTTCGCCGGGCGCGTATTACGAGTTTGGCTGGCTATCCCATGGGACCTTTGGGATGTTTGATACGATAAATGTCTGGGGTTTCCGCGATGACACGATCACCGATTTCGTCAATGGCAATGACGTGCTGAAGTTCAGCCGCAACCTTTTATGGCAGCGCACAGGATGTGTTGAACGGTGTGTTGCAGGCCTCGGACGGAAGCGGTGTTGTTCTCAATAATTGGAATGGCTGCACAAAGCTGGAAGGGTACACTGTGGACACGTTCAGGGCCTGCGTTTCGTCACATGCCGGTTCCATCCAGATCGTGTGATCCGGGGTAAGTCCTGATCGTCACGTCCTTCCGCCTAGAACCAGCACCGCGCCGGTTTGCCGGCGCGGCACCGATGGAAAGGCATTGGCCTCGCCAAATCCCTCGATATTGTCCGCGAACTCTCTCCGGCGGAATGATCCCATATGAGGGCAAACCGCTCTAATCCATCACCCGAAAACCGATGCCCCGTTCTCGGCTTTGCCGACCACGTTGCGGAACGCCGCGAAAAGTTCGCGCCCCATCCCATAGCTGTTGTGGCTGATATCCACTTCCGGCGTCGGGCGGGCTGCGAGAACCTCAGGATCCTCCAGCACGTCGAGCGTACCGATCTCGGCATCGAGCCTGACGACATCGCCGTCACGGATCTTGCCGATGATGCCGCCATCGAGCGCTTCCGGTGTCACGTGGATCGCTGCCGGAACCTTGCCGGAGGCGCCTGACATGCGCCCGTCCGTGACCAGTGCCACCATGTGACCGCGGTCCTGCAGCACGCCGAGCGCAGGGGTCAGCTTGTGCAGTTCGGGCATGCCATTGGCGCGGGGTCCCTGAAAGCGCACCACCGCGACAAAGTCCCGATTGAGCTTACCCGCCTTGAATGCATCCTGCAGCGCCGCCTGGCTGTCGAAGACGATGGCCGGCGCTTCTATGATATGCCGGTCCGCCTTGACCGCCGATGTCTTGATCACCGCCGTACCGAGATTGCCTTTCAGCATTTTCAGGCCGCCGGTAACCTGGAACGGCTGCTTGCAGGTTGAAAGCACCTTCTTGTCGGCACTTTCCGCAGCGACCGGTTCGCGCACCACGGTCCCGTTCTCGCCGAGTTTCGGTTCGATCGTATAGGCGCGCAGACCCTCAGTTCCACCCCATACGGTCTTCACGTCTTCATGCAACAGGCCGGCATCAAGTAGCTCCCGGATGATGTAGCCCATGCCGCCCGCCGCATGGAAATGGTTCACATCGGCAAGACCGTTCGGATAGACGCGGGCCAGCAGCGGTACCACATCGGAGAGGTCGGATATGTCCTGCCAGGTCAGTTTGATGCCTGCAGCGGCCGCCATGGCGACAAGATGCATGGTGTGATTGGTCGAGCCGCCAGTGGCATGCAGGCCGACAACGCCATTGACGATGGTCCGTTCATCGATCATTTCGCCGACAGGCGTGTATTCATTGCCGAGTGCGGTGATGGCGAGCGCGCGCTTTGCCGCCTCGCGAGTCAGTGCGTCGCGCAAGGGGGTGCCCGGGTTGATGAACGAGGAGCCCGGCATATGCAGGCCCATGATTTCCATCAGCATCTGGTTGGAGTTGGCTGTGCCGTAAAATGTACAGGTGCCCGGGCCGTGATAGGATTTGGACTCGGATTCCAGCAGTTCATCGCGGCCGACCTTGCCTTCCGCATAGAGCTGGCGGGTTTTCGCCTTCTCGTCATTGGGCAACCCGGTGGTCATCGGGCCTGCCGGAATGAATACAGCCGGCAGGTGACCGAAGGTCAAAGCGCCAATGGTCAGCCCCGGCACGATCTTGTCGCAGACACCGAGATAGACTGCAGCGTCGAACATGTCATGTGACAGGCCGATGGCCGTCGCCATGGCGATCACGTCGCGCGAGAACAGGGAAAGCTCCATGCCCGGCTGCCCTTGGGTCACGCCATCGCACATGGCTGGCACACCGCCCGCAACCTGCGCTACGCCGCCAGCTTCCTTGGCGGCTGCCTTGATCAGTTGAGGATAGGTCTCGAACGGCTGGTGTGCCGACAGCATGTCATTATACGAGGTGATGATGCCAAGGTTGGGCACCACGTCGCCGGCCAGCGCCGCCTTGTCGGAAGGGCTGCAGGCGGCAAATCCATGGGCGAGATTGGCGCAGGCTAGCGCCGAGCGTTTGGGCTTGCGCGATGCCGCCTCGCGCAGATGGTCGAGATAGACATCGCGCGTCGGCTTCGACTGTTCGCAGATGCGATGGGTAATGCTTTTCACCCGTTGCAGGACGGTCATCTTACATCTCCTCTAGGCGTCTATCCGGACGTTGGGAGCTGTCCGGATGGATCACACACTCCAGGCTTCAGGGCGCCCAGAAAATTTCAAGCGCGATCGGCTCATGCCGCAGCACCGCGCGGATCGGCATATCCGCCGTCTCGCCGTCGCCGAGCGCTTCCTCGAGAACAGCTTTCTTGGCAGCGCCTTCAATATGCAGCGCGACGAACCGCGCCTTGACGATTACCGGCAGCGTCAGCGTCAGTCGTGGCTCGCCAGCGCCCCCGGCATGCATCGGCAGGACAAGCGCCGGCTGCTCCGGCGAAATCGCATCGATGAGGCGGTCGCCGCCGGGGAAGAACGATGCAGTATGTCCGTCGCCGCCCATGCCGAGAATGACCGCATCGAACGGCTGTCCAAGCCTTGCAATTGCCTCAGCCGCTATTTTAGCACCTTCCTCGGCATCCGGCGCGTCATTGTAGAGGCCGGCGAATTTCGCCTTGGCCGCTTCATTCTGCAGAAGTGTGCCGGTGACGAGTTTCTGGTTCGAGCGGTCGCTGGAAGGCGGCACGAAGCGCTCGTCCACCAGCGTCACCGTTATGCGGTCCCAGGGCAGCTTCTTGTGCGAGAGCGCCTTGAAGAAGCGGGCCGGCGTTGTGCCCCCTGACACGGCGAGGACAGCCTGACCGCGTGCATTGCAGGCTTCGGCGAGGCGTCCGGCGATGGCCGCGGCCAAGGCCTCGGCCAACGCATCACCATCTGCGAAACTGTGCAATTCGTGTTTCATTGCCATGCCACCAATTTCTATGATGCTTCGTGCCAGGTGCGGCCGTCGCGCTCGATGAGCGCGATCGATGCCGAAGGGCCCCAGGTTCCGGCGGTGTAGCCGTAGGGTGGCTGATCGTTTTCGGCCCAGGCCTTGAGGATCGGATCCACCCAGGTCCAGGCGGCGACCACTTCGTCGCGTCGCATGAACAATGTCTGGTTGCCACGCACCACGTCCATGATCAGCCGTTCATAGGCGTCGGGGCTGCGCGCCTGGAAAGATTCGGCGAAGCTCATATCGAGCGGTACGTGGCGCAGGCGCATGCCACCGGGGCCCGGATCCTTGATCATCATCCACTGCTTGACGCCTTCGTCCGGCTGCAGCCGGATAACCAGCTGGTTGGCCACGACCCGGCCGGCGCTTTCGCCGAAGATGGAATGCGGAATGGGTTTGAACGAAACGACGATTTCGGAAGCGCGTGTCGCCAGGCGCTTGCCGGTGCGCAGGTAGAACGGCACGCCGGCCCAGCGCCAATTGGCGATTTCGGCTTTGATCGCAACAAAGGTTTCGGTATTGCTCTTGTGCCCAAGTTCTTCCAGATAGCCCTTGACCGCGCCTCCCGCCGAGGCACCTGCTCGATACTGGCCGCGTACGGTAAGCTCCTCGTAATTTTTGGAATTGATCGGGCTCAACGACCGCAGCACTTTCAGCTTTTCATCGCGCACCGCGTCGGCATCCATCGATGACGGCGGTTCCATCGCCACGAGGCAGAGAAGCTGCAGCATATGGTTCTGAACCATATCGCGCAGTGCTCCGGCCGTATCGTAATAGCCGGCACGGTTTTCGAGCCCGACCGCTTCCGCCACGGTGATCTGCACATGGTCGATATGCGCTGAGTTCCACAACGGCTCATAGAGCGCATTGGCAAAACGCAATGCCATCAGGTTCTGCACTGTCTCTTTGCCAAGATAGTGATCGATGCGGAAAATCTGCTGTTCGTGGAAGACGTGTCCGATTGTATCATTGAGGGCGATTGCGGAATCAAGATCGCGGCCGATCGGCTTTTCGACGATGATGCGTGTGTGATCGTGAACCAGCTTGTAGCCCTTCAGGCGGCCGGTGATATCGCCGAACAGCGAAGGGTTGACCGCGAGATAGAATGCCCTGATTTTCTTTGTATCGTTGCCGACTTCGGCCTTGAGCTCTTCCCAGCCATTGTCAGACGTTGCATCGACAGCGACATAGGAAAGACGCTCCAGAAACTTGTCGAGCTGCTTTTCGTCGATTTCGTCGGCCTTTACATGTTCCCGGATCGCCGCTTCGGCAAACTTCCGGTAATCAGCATTCGACATGGCCGAACGCGATGCGCCGATGATGCGTGTTGGTTCCGAGAGCTGGCCATCGCGCTGACGCTGGTACAATGCCGGAATCAGCTTGCGCTCGGCGAGGTCGCCGGTACCACCGAAAACAATACAATCAAAAGGATCAACCGGGATAATCTGACTTGTCATGAGAACAATCTCGCTATGCCTGAACTGCGCGTCCGAAGATGCTGGGTTGTATAATCTAATCGATTTAAAATGACCAGTCCTGATACGCGAACTGCGTCAAAATGCATTTCCAATTCACGTCCTTTCCAATACCATTGCAACGAACAGGAAGCAGTCATGGTACAAAATCTATCCAGAATTATCGCACAGGATAAGAATTTCCTGAACATCATCAATGGCCGGCGTGTTGCTGCACTCTCGCAAGAAACGATCACTGTTTTGTGTCCGTCGGATGGTCTGGCGTTTGCAACCATTCCGGCCGGCAGTGCCGGGGATGTCGACCGGGCAGTCAGTGCAGCGCGCGAAGCCTTCGATCATGGCCCGTGGTCGAGGATGACTGCGGTAGAGCGCGGGCGGCTGCTGACGCGCCTTGGTCGGTTGATAGAGCAGCATGGCGATGAATTGGCGGCACTCGAGTCGCGCGATACCGGCAAGCCGATACGCCAGGGCCGGGCCGATGTGGCGGCGGCCATGCGCTATTATGAATTCTATGGCGGGGCGGGCGACAAGATTCATGGCGACACCATTCCATTTCTCGATGGGTATACGGCCCTGACTTTACGCGAACCGCATGGCGTTGTTGCGGGCATCATTCCCTGGAATTATCCGATGCAGATCATGGCGCGGGTGGTGGGTGCGGCGCTTGCCATGGGCAATACGCTGGTCGTCAAGCCTGCGGAAGACGCATCGCTCTCCACGATCCGCATCGGCGAACTTGCCGTCGACGCCGGTTTCCCCGATGGTGTGCTCAACGTCATCACCGGCTATGGCCGCGAGGCGGGCGCCGCCCTGTCGTCGCACCCCGGTATCGATTATGTGACCTTCACCGGCTCCCCCACGACCGGCACGGCGATCCAGCAGGCAGCGGCCACCAACAATCGCGGCGTCACCATGGAACTCGGCGGCAAGTCGCCGCAAATCGTCTTCGCCGATACCGATATCGAACGAGCGCTGCCCGTACTCGTCAATGCAATCATCCAGAATGGCGGCCAGACCTGCTCGGCGGGCAGTCGCATCCTCATCGAACGCCCCATTTATGACGAGGTCGCCACAGCGCTCGGGGAAAGGTTCAACAAACTCGTTGCCGGCCCCCACGATGCCGATCTTGATCTCGGCGCCATGATCAACCCTGCACAAAAGCGCCGTGTGGAGAATTATGTCAGGGCAGCGGCGGAGGCAGGAATCGATGTGGCCGGGCGCGGTTCCATAGATAGCAATGCACCTGCCGCCGGCTTCTATGTTGCGCCGGTGCTCTTTGGCGCAGTCGACCCCTCGGCCATCATTGCGCAGGAGGAAGTTTTTGGACCGGTGCTTTCGCTGTTCGCTTTCAACGATGAACAGGATGCGATCCGGCTCGCAAACAGTACTGAATATGGCCTGGTTGCGGGAGTGTGGACCAAGGATGGTGCGCGACAGCATCGCGTCGCCAAACGCATTCGGGCCGGTCAGGTTTTCGTCAACGCCTATGGTGCGGGCGGCGGCATCGAATTGCCGTTTGGCGGCTTCAAGAAATCCGGTCATGGCCGCGAGAAGGGCTTCGAGGCGCTCTACGACATGTCCGCAACCAAAACGATCATCTTCCGTCACGATTGATCGCAAACCATGACATCCATCACCAGCATGTATGAGGAGAAAACATGACCCGTTTGGCAGGCAAGACAGCAATCATCACCGGCGCAGCATCAGGTTTTGGCGAGGGGATGGCCAAGCGCTTTGCCGAAGAGGGCGCCAGGGTTCTTGTCGCCGATCTCAATCTGAAGGGTGCGCAGAAGGTTGCCGGGGATATTGGCAAGGGAGCCATTGCGGTTCATGCGGATGTCTCGCGCAAGGAGGAAGTGGATGCCATGGTGCAGACCGCGATGGATGAATTCGGCCGCATCGACATCATGGTCAACAATGCCGGCTTCACCCACCGCAACGGCTCGATGCTCGATGTCGATGAAAGCACTTTTGACCTCATCGCCGGAGTCAACATGAAGGCGATTTACTATTCGGCGCTCGCCGTGGTGCCGATCATGGAAATGCAGGGGGGCGGGTCCATCATCACCACCGCCTCGACGGCCGGGCTGCGTCCGCGTCCCGGTCTTACATGGTACAACGCGTCGAAAGGCTGGGCCATCAGCGCTACCAAGTCCATGGCGATCGAACTTGCCCCGAGGAACATCCGGGTCAATTGCCTCTGTCCCGTGGCCGGTGAAACGCCGATGCTTGGCCTGTTCATGGGTGAGGACACGCCGGAAAAGCGTGCGCAGTTCAAGGCAACCGTACCGCTTGGCCGGCTTTCCACGCCGCTCGATATCGCCAATGCCGCGCTATGGCTTGCCTCCAGCGAGGCTGATTTTATCACCGGTGTTGCGCTTGAGGTCGATGGCGGCCGCTGCATTTGAGTGAAGTGCGGCTTCACCCTTGAAACAGGATCGGATCGGGCTACATTGTTCGGGTAGCCCGATTTTCCCATAGCGCTGTCCTGGCCCGTGCGACCCCGTGGCGCTCCCACCTCTCAAGGACACTATCATGACATCGAAACCTGTCTGGTTCATCACTGGCTGTTCAACCGGTTTTGGCCGCGAACTCGCGCGCCATACACTGGAACTCGGTTATCCGACCGTCGTTACCGCCCGCAATACGGCGCAGATCGAGGACCTCGCCAAGGGACATGAAGACAATGGCCTTATCCTGCAGCTCGACGTGACGAAGGCCGAAGACATTGAAAGCGCCGTCAAGGCCGCGGTGGAACGCTTCGGACGCATCGACGTGCTCGTCAACAATGCCGGCATTGGATATTTTGGCTCGTTCGAAGAGAGCGAAATGGATGAAGTCCGCAAGATGTTCGAGATCAATGTCTGGGGCCTTGCCAACATGACGCGCGCTGTCCTGCCCACCTTGCGCCAGCAGCGTTCGGGAACAATTGTCAACATTTCCTCGCAAGGCGGACTTGTGGCGAACCCGGCCGTCAGCTTCTACACGGCAACCAAGTTCAGCGTCGAAGCCCTGTCGGAAGCCCTGTCAAAGGAAGTCGCGCCGCTTGGCCTCAAAGTGCTTATCGTCGAGCCGGGTCCCTTCCGCACGGATTGGGCCGGCCGGTCCGCCAACGAGGTCCCTTCGACGATAGAGGACTACCGTTCCACCTCGGGTCAGCGCGCCCAGATGATACGGGACATAAGCGGCAATCAGCCGGGCGATCCGGTCCGTGCCGCCAAGGCAATTGTCCAGGCGGTCGAAGCCAAGGATCCGCCGCTGCGTCTGTTGCTCGGCAAGCAGGCACTTCAGAACGCCCGCAACAAGATCGGCGAGCTGCAGCGCGATTTCGATGCCTGGGAGAAAGTTACCGTAGGGGCGGATTATCCGGAGGCTTAAGGCCCATGGCTGCGTGAATTTTTGATGGAAGATATCGGAAATCAATGGTATTAGCTAAGTTAGCTAATGGAGCAGGATAATGCAGGTCACAGTTCACGCAGCCAAGACCAATCTTTCGAAACTGATCGACGCAGCCTTGGCGGGTGAAGAGGTCATCATCGCCAAAGGCAAGAATCCGGTCGTCAAGATCGTTCCCATTCCCAAGAGCCGTTTCAAGATCGGAATATTGGAAGGGCAGCTGCTCGGTGATGGTCCTGATTTCTTTGAGCCCATGTCCGAGGAGGAACTTAAACTTTGGGAAGGCGGCGAGTGAACTCGGTTCTTCTCGATACCCATACGTGGGCATGGACCCTCAATAGAAACCCAAGATTGTCCACAAAATCTGCATCCATCATCGAACAGGCTGACGTGGTTTTTGTTTCTCCAGTCAGCTTTTTCGAAATCGGTCAGAAAGTCCACCTTGGCAAATGGCCAGAGATGGAACCTTTCTTAGACCGGCTAATAATTTTGCTGGACGAAGCAGGAGCGCAAGTTGCAACGCTCACGCCGGAAATAAGTCTGGCCGCTGCGGTGATGGACTGGGCACATCGCGATCCATTCGACCGGATGCTTGCTGCAACGGCCATCCATCATGATCTGCCATTAGTTTCTGCGGACACGACATTCGACGCGCTTGCCAATCACAAAGGTTGGGTTGCCCGAATCTGGTAAAAAAGTGGCCGGCGAAAGCCGGCCAATTTGTTTCTGGGCATGCTTCTAGATCAGATTCCGCAAAATCACGAACAACGTGAAGGACAGCGCGATCGAGACTGGCAAAGTCAGTACCCATGCCATCAGCAGATTGCGTACCGTCGACATCTGCAGTCCGGAACCATTGGCGACCATCGAGCCGGCGACGCCGGATGACAATATGTGCGTGGTGCTGACCGGCAGCCCGAGTGTATCCGCGGTGAAGATCGTGCCCATGGCCACCAGCTCGGCCGAAGCCCCCTGACCATAGGTGAGGTGCGTCTTGCCGATCTTCTCGCCGACGGTGATGACGATACGCTTCCAACCGACCATTGTTCCGAGGCCAAGTGCCAGCGCCACCGCCACCTTGACCCAGGTCGGGATGAACTTAGTCGCATTGTCGATCGCCTGGTGATAGGTCTTGATCGTCGCAAGGTCCGCCGCGTCCATCGGCAGTAGTTTTTTCTTGTCGATCAGTTTCAGCGCCTCACCCGTGAGATACATGTCATTGCGCGTATTGCTGACCATGCCGACGGGTACATTGGCGGCGGATCCATAGGGCGAAATGTTTGCATTGGTCTCGGTGATGAACTGCTGGATAGCGACCGTTGTCTGATCGCTCCACGTCTTGTTGCGAACCGCCTCGCTGACCACGGCCTTTGCATCGGTCACGACGACCCCGGGCTTTTCATACTTCTTCAGCGCAGCGCCGGCCTGCGTGGCGGCGGACTTGTATGCGTCCAGATAGTTGACGTCTGGCGTACGGTTTAGTGCGAAAGCGGTCGGTACAACACCGATCAGGATAAGCATGATAAGGCCCATCCCTTTCTGGCCATCGTTCGACCCATGTGCAAAACTCACACCTGTGCAGGTGAAAATCAGCAACGCGCGAATCCACAATGGCGGCGGGGTACTTCCCTTCGGCGCCTCATAAAGCGCCTTGTTCTTGATGAAGAGCTTCATTGCCAGCAGCAGCAAGGCAGCCGCACCAAAGCCAAAAAGCGGCGAAATCAGCAGCGACATGCCAACTTCGGTGGCTTTCGACCAGTCGACGCCGCTGGTGGCCGTCCCGGCCGGTGCCAGAAACTGATTGGCAAGGCCGACACCGACGATAGAACCGATCAGAGTGTGCGAACTGGAGGCCGGCAGGCCGAGATACCAGGTGCCGAGGTTCCACAGGATCGCCGCCGTCAGCAGCGAAAACACCATGGCCAGACCGGCGCTGGAACCAACCTGCATGATGAGTTCGACGGGGAGCAGGGAAATGATGCCGAAGGCAACCGCGCCGCTCGCGGTCAGGACGCCGAGAAAATTGAAGAAACCGGACCAGATGACAGCGATCTCGGCGGGCATGGAGTTGGTGTAGATCACCGTTGCGACGGCGTTTGCGGTATCGTGAAAACCGTTGACGAATTCGAAACCGAGAGCCGTGACAAGTGCCAGTCCGAGCAAAATCCACGGAACGGCGACGGCACTGGTCAGATCCTGCGTCAGCGAATAGCCCACATAGAAAAGGCCGGCAATCAGGATTGCGATTACGGCGTAGTTGGGCAGGTTGCCCAGGCTTTTTGGCTTCTCAAGCGGATGTTCACTTTTCAGCAGGCCGGCATCGGTTGCATTGCTTAGCGTCATGGCCAGATCCCCGGTGGTTGATGAATGCTGAACAAAGGCTATGACCGCGGCGTGAACCCTTGATGACAACGCGGGATACCTTGCGTGAAACGCAGGGAATCTTTATCGCTTTTCTTGAGTGAGAAATTCTGGAAGCGCCATGCATAAAGTTGTCATCAGCGGTACGGGCGTCTTCACGCCGGAACAGTCCATCAGCAATGCCGAACTCGTCGAGGCATTCAATACCTATGCCACAAGGCAGAACGAAATTCATGCTGACGGGATCGCCGCGGGCACCCGCGAGCCGATGACCATGTCCAATGAGGATTTCATTGTACGCGCTTCCGGCATCGAGCGGCGCCATGTGCTGAACAAGTCTGGCATTCTCGATCCGGATATCATGCATCCCGTTCTCCCCGAACGCAGCGATGACGAACTGTCGGTGATGGCCGAACTGGCGGTGAAGGCTGCAATGCTGGCACTTGCCAAAGCCGGACGGACGGCCTCGGAGGTCGACGCGGTGATCTGCGCCGCCTCCAATCACGAGCGCGCCTATCCCGCCATCGCCATCGAGGTGCAACAGGCTCTGGGAATCGAGGGTTTCGGTTTCGACATGAATGTCGCCTGTTCTTCGGCGACCTTCGGCATCCAGGCGGCAGCGGATATGATCCGCTCGGGTTCTGCCCGCGCCATCCTCATCGTCAATCCGGAGATTTGCTCGGCGCATCTCGAATGGCGCGACCGCGACTGCCACTTCATCTTCGGCGATGTCTGCACCGCCGTCCTGCTCGAGCGCGACGACCTCGCCACCGCCGCTGACCGGTTCGAAATCGTCTCGACCCGCTGTCTCACGCAGTTTTCCAACAATATTCGCAACAATAACGGGTTCCTGCGCCGCACGCGGGAAGGGCACATGGCCGACCGGCGCGACATGCTATTCCGCCAGGAGGGCCGCAAGGTGTTCAAGCAGGTGGTGCCGATCGTTGCTGATCTGATCCTCACTCACCTTGCTGACGAGAACATCGCACCGGCGCACCTGTCGCGGCTCTGGCTGCACCAGGCCAACAAGGGCATGAACGACCTGATCGGCGTCAAGGTGCTCGGCCGCGAGCCACAGGCTGGCGAACAGCCGAACATCCTGCAGGATTATGCCAATACGTCGTCCGCAGGCTCGATCATCGCCTTTTCCAAATATTCCGACGACCTCGCGCCCGGCAGCCTCGGAGTGATCTGCTCGTTCGGGGCGGGGTATTCTGTGGGCAGCGTGATTGTACGGAAGGTGTAGAAGATAAGAGAAACCTGTTGTTTAAACAGGTTTCTTCTTTGCGCTACAGAAGCTTGGAGTGTCGAAGCGACCTACAAGATAAAATCGCTTTGACTCAGCGTATGGCTGGGATCTTCGATCCTTATCTCGCCTTGGACGGTTAGGTTGCTCGCCCATATCGTGACGTCGTATCCTGAACCAGACTCAACCCAGGATATACCCCCCGTAACATGATCCCTGAACACCAGGTGCTGCTGTCCGGGTAGCCCAGAGTAATCGACTGCAGAAAAATCGATCTTGTCGAGATTATCCATGTATATGGTTGGCGTCGTGGTGCTACCGCTGTTGCTCAACTCGGCCCAACTGTCGAATGTGTAGGTGTCTGCTCCAGCATTGCCATTCATTATGTCCGCTTGCCCGCCGCCGCGCAGGATGTCATTGCCATTGCCTCCATTCAACGTATCATTATTGTTGTCTCCCCACAGGCGGTCGTCACCATCGCCACCGTTAAGCGTATCGCTGCCACTTCTGCCATGAAGCTCGTCGTTCCCGGCAAGACCACTAATAATATTGCTGAATTGATCGCCTCTGAGGTCGTCTCCGTACCCGCTGCCGATGATGTTAATGCACTGAAAGATGGTGTCGCCTTCGGCGTCGCCACCGCTGACGGTTCCGCCTCCTGAGTTGAAGCTGACGTTTACTCCCGTCAGTGAAGTCTCGTAGCTGACCGTATTATTGCCAGTCCCCCCCTGGACGAGATCACCGCCAGGACCACCGATCAGCGTGTCATCACCATCTCCGCCAAAGAGCTGGTCACTATCGGCGCCTCCTTCGAGCCGATCATTGTTAGCGTCGCCATTGAGCGTGTCATTACCGATACCGCCACGAAGCGTGTCATCATTACTGCCGCCATACAGCGTGTCATTACCGCCGCCGCCGTCGATCGTGTCATTGCCCTGTTGGCCACTCAATGATGAGTCGTTGCCGCCCATGCCGTTGATGATGTCGTCGCCAGCCATACCGAAAATCACATTCGGCGCGTCATTGCCCGTTAGCGTGTCGCCGAAAGTCGAGCCGACGAGATTTTCGAAACCGGCGACCGCAGTATCACCTTGCGCATGTCCGCCGGACGCACTCTGGATGCCACCCAGCAAGCTGAGTGTCACATTAACGCCAGCGTCGGAATTGAAATATCCAAGTGTGTCGCTGTTACCGCCAAGATCGGCGAGAATGATATCCGCGCCGCCCCCACCCTCGATGTAGTCGTTTCCGGGTCCGCCGGTAATGGTGTCATTGCCGTCGAGACCCTGATAATAGTGATTGGAATTCAAAGTCAGAAGAAACGCCTGTGTGTCGCCCCGTGCCGTGCCGATTTGGGGTGTTGCATTCCCTACGCCCAGCAGGCCCATATAAAATGCATCCAATACATTCTGAGTAGCCATAACGTTACCCTCCCTGATCCTATCGCAGGGCAAACCCCATCGCGGGGCTCTTTGACCCTGCAATAGTAAATCTCATTAATTTGTTTTGCTGTTATCTGCGTGATTCGCCACATTTATACTGGAGAATACGTACGTATGTAGAATACTCTTTGTTTGCGTATAAATCAAACAGTGTATTTTTGTGTTCGTTCAGGATGAATTGTTGCTGTTGACCTAATGCTTTTGTACTAAAATGAGCGTTGTATTTATTGGCTTATTTGCTTTCAACGCCGATTTTTGCAGTTACCCCATCAAATCCTGTCCACCAGCGCATACCAGCTGAGTGCCAGGAACAGCAGCGGCGCCCGGAACTTACGCCCCCCCGGGAAGGCCGGGATTTTCAGCTCCTCCAGCAATTTCAACCGGTCGCGATTGCCCGCCACCGTCTCGGCGTAGAGCTTGCCGACGAAGTTCGACAGCATCACCCCATGCCCGGAATAGCCGCCTGCCGAGATCACATTGGGCATGACCTCGCGCACGAAAGGCTGGCGCGGCAGGGTAATGCCGACAGAACCGCCCCAGGCCTGGGTGATCTCGACATTGGCGAGCGCCGGGTAGATTTCGGCGATCTGGCGGCGGATATGCGTGCTGATATCGAGCGGATTGTCCGCCGTATAGGCCTCGCGCCCGCCGAATAGCAGCCGTCCGTCCTTCGAACGGCGGAAATAGCGCACGACGAAGCGGGAATCGTCGACGCTCTCGCCGCCAGGCAGCACCGGACTGTCGTCGGCCAGCGGCACCGTTGCGCCGATGAACGAGCGGATCGGCATGACATGCGACGCGCTGATGGGTTCGAGATTGCCGCCATAGGCATTGACCGCGATCAGGCCCTTCGCTGCCGTCACATTGCCGAATGGCGTCGTGACAATCACCCGGCCATTTTCCGATTTGATGGAGGTTACCTTGGTGTTCTCGTAAAGATGCGCACCTGCCTGTGCCGCAGCCTTGGCGGTTCCGACGACCAGTTTCATCGGCTGGATATGGCCGGTGCCCTTATCGTAGGTGCCGCCGAGATAGCGCGTGGAGCCCAGGCGCTCGGCGGTCTCGTTCGCGTCCATGTAGTGGATGTGCGGATAGCCGAAACGCGTGGCCATCAGCTCGGCGTGGCGCTGATAGTCCTTCAGGTAACGCTTCTTGTGCACGACAGACATCTGGCCCGGCACATATTCGATATCGATCCTGTGGGTTCCGGCAAATTCAAGCAGATGTGCCTTGGCGTCCTCGGCCAGATCGAACAGCGCCTTGGCGCGCGTGAAGCCATATTGCGCTTCGAGGTCTTCCGCCCAGGCGCGCTGTCCGGTGCCAAGCTGCCCGCCATTGCGCCCCGAAGCGCCATCGCCAAAGCGCCAGGCCTCAAGCAGGACGACGTCGACACCCGCCGACGCCAGATGTACGGCGGCCGACAGGCCGGTGAAACCGCCACCCACGATAACGACGTCGGCGCTCCGCGATCCGTCCAGCGCCGGGTATTCGATGCGATCATCGATGGTGGTTTCGTACCAGGAGATGCCGGGGGAGATGGGGGACTGATAGTGCATTATTGTGCATTCCGATCTGGAAATACTGGCGCTGCTCTATCTCTCCCCATGTGGGAGAGAAAGGATTTTCTTGGATTTAGCTTCTTTGCTAAATCCTTGGAAAATCCAAGTGAGGGGATTTGTCTCTATGTGCGGAGCACTACCCCCTCTCTTGCGATTTCTGGCACTTAGCCAGGCTAAGATGCTGAAATCGCTTTCTCCCCGCAAAGGGAGATAAGGCTGCAGCATCACACATTGAGCAGCAGAAATTCGCGCTCCCACGGGCTGATAACCTCCATGAAGGTCTCGAACTCGGCGCGTTTGATCGCGGCGTAGGTGATGGCGAAGGATTCGCCCAGCATGGCGATGAGATCCTTGTCATGCTCGAACAGGATCGTTGCCTCGATCAGTCCGCGCGGCAGCTCGATCAGGCTGTCATTGACTGTCGTCGAAGCCGGCGCATCGGGCTCGATCCTGTTGTTCATGCCGATAAGGCCGCAGGCGAGCGAGGCCGCCAGCGCCAGATAGGGGTTGGCGTCGGAGGAGGGAATGCGGTTCTCGACGCGCCGCGCTGCCGGGTCGGAACGCGGCACGCGGAAGGCCGTGGTGCGGTTGTCATAGCCCCATTTGACGTTGACAGGCGCGGAGGCCGCCGGCGTCAATCGCCGGTAGGAATTCACATATGGCGCAAACATCACCAGCGAAGCCGGGACGTGTTTTTGCATGCCGCCGATGAAAAAACGGAAGGCCTCGCTCTCCGTGCCATCGGGATTGGAGAAGATATTGCGCCCTGTCTTCTTGTCGATGATCGACTGATGGATATGCATGGCCGATCCCGGCTGGCCCTGGATCGGCTTGGCCATGAAGGTTGCGTACATGTCGTGCTTCAGCGCCGCCTCGCGGATGGTGCGCTTGAACAGGAACACCTGATCGGCAAGCTCGATCGGATCGCCGTGACGCAAATTGATTTCGAGCTGCGCCGCGCCCTCCTCATGGATCAGCGTGTCGATCTCGAGGCCCTGGCTTTCGGAGAAATGATAGATATCGTCGATCAATTCGTCGAATTCGTTGACGCCCGCGATGGAGTAGCCTTGACCGCCGCCGATGGCGCGGCCTGAGCGCCCGACTGGCGGGGTGAGTGGATAATCCGGATCCGGGTTCTTCTTGACAAGATAGAACTCGATTTCCGGCGCGACGACCGCCTTCAGGCCCTTCTTGCTGTAAGCGGCCATCACGCGCTTCAGCACATTGCGCGGCGTGAACTCCACAGCTTGCCCGTCCTTGTTGACGAGGTCGCAGATGACCTGCGCGGTCGGGTCGCTTTCCCACGGCACTTCCGAAAGCGTGGATAGATCCGGCATCAGCTTCAGGTCGCCATCGTCTTCCGGATAGGAGAAACCATGCCCGTCTTCCGGATAGGAGCCGGAGATCGTCGCCATGAAGACCGCGGAGGGCAGGGCCAGCGATGTATTGGAGGTGAATTTCTTCGACGGCATCATCTTGCCGCGCGCTACTCCAGCCTGATCCGGCGTGATGCACTCGATGTCTTCGATATCCCGCCAGGCCAGCCACTCGGAAGCTTCACGCCAGTTTTTCACGCCGCGAGTTGCCTTGACATAAGCGGGCGTACGCCGCCGGGTGGTCGTCCGTGCGGGTTTCTTTTCAGGAGTTTCGGAAGGCATCAATCACCAGAATGAGTTGCGGTGACAGGATGATAGAACAAATTATGACGGGATGGGAGGCGGGGCGGTGAAAATTGTGGAATGGCCGCGCGACGCCTGGTCGCGAGCCCCTGTCCAGGCGCTTATCGCGCCAGATTGACACCCAGAAGGCGCCTGTACTCTTTCTCGGCCACCCCATAGAAGCCGTCGGCCTCCGCAATGAGCCCTGCGCGATCTACAATCGTTATCAGTCCGCGCTTGGCGCGGATCAGCCGCTTGTCTTCCAGGACGTGCAGTGTTTCCGTCACCCATGGCCGCCTTACTCCAAGCATGATCGCCAGAAACTCGTGCGTCAGCACGATTTCAGGGCCATGTGTGCGGTCATGCACCATGAGCAGCCAACGGGCCATTCTCGCCGCAACACTGGCCTGGCCATTCGCCAAAGCCGTCGATGCAGTCTGAACGATCATTGTATGGACATAGAGCAACAGGTAGTTGCGCAATGTCTTGCTCGTCTCCATGGCATGTTGAAGGTGCACGGTAGCGATACTGTAACCGTCGCCAGCGACCTGTATGTAGCTGTCGTGCGGCGATTGCATTCCGCCAAGAACGACCGCGGAGCTGGTCATTCCATCATTGCCGGAAATGCCGACCTCAATATCACGGCCGTCGGGCATTTTGGCGACAATCGAGGCCAGACCGGATTCAAGGAAGTAAACCTCGGCAACCGGTGTTTGCGATTTCTCGACGATGTGTCTCAACGGCAGTTTCTGGGCCACGAGATGCGGCGCGAGCAGATCCAAATCGCTTGCACGCATATGCCTGAGAAGCCTGTTCTCATACGCAGACTGTGGAGTTAGCATCCTATTCCCTTCCCGCGGGAACAGAGAATCCTGCGTGATGAAATGGTATAAATATCGAAATAAAAAAGTGACACAATGCATTGTCTGCCAATGGACAATTCTCGCATTGTCTATCAATATATTCCCGAAAGATCGGCGATATTTTCTCTGAGTTTCATTATGACACATTTTGCAAAATATAAAAGATTTACTTTGGATAGTTATGAAAATAATGACGCAGTCAAAGTATTCGTGTTCGAAAATGGAGGAAAAACAGTCGCAGATATTTTCTGGGATGAGAACGGTCAAACCGGCGCAGGCACGTATTTGTATGCGACATACGTGCCGGTCGCGCTCGAACGGGCCGAGGATGTGAGGCAGAATTACGGTTTTGCGAAGGTCATCGTTATTATCGAAAATCTCGATCTTTGGGACGCCGATTGGGGTGATTTGATAGATTAGAAACCACATTCGGAACAATTTTGTAATGACTATTGTCTATTGACGTACACAAAATTGAGCATAAACTCGAAATCTTGTAATATAACTGAAAAATATGTGGTTTTTATATTTCTTTCTTTTGGGAGAAGGATTTAGGTGCAGAACGTTTGCTATTTTGCGAGCTACGGAGTTCGGCCGTATCACGATCGAGCTACGGAGTTCGGCCGTATCACGATCGAAGCCATATCGTCAGAATACGCCACGATACTGAAAGGTATTTGATGGGTTTCTTTCTCAAAGCTCTAACCGTGACAAAGGGGCTCGAAAGGCCAGCCTTGCGGAAGGCCAAGAGGCGTGAGCGAATGCAACTGAGGCTTTTAAAGTCCCACTAACGCAAACGCAGGTCGCGTTAATTGCCATTCTCAAGTGGTTCGTTGTCTAGCGGATTGGAGGAGGCATGAATATTGCAAAACCGCTGCGTCCGACTGATTATCCTCGCCGGGCCTATGATTGTCAGATCGCGCTGAGTCAAAGATTCACATGGGTCATGGATTGCCTGTCCGCCGAGGCGGCCGAAGCCGGATGGCAGTCGGAGGAGACGACGCGAGCAATCGTTGGATTGGTGCTTGCCTATGCTGCGGACCAGCAAATTGAAAAAACTGTATCGGTGCAAGCTGTAAAAGAGCTGTTCCTGCAATAGCTTGTGGGAAGACGCGATACAGCGGTTATTTGGGAGGGACGACGTATCGGAGCAGACGGGCGTGGGGTCGGTCGCTCCGGTTAGCACTGCGTGGTTCGAAAGGCTCACCGGACCACGCAGTGACTTCAATCACCAAAAGCAAAACCGCCCGCAATTGCTTGCGAGCGGTTCTGCGTGCCGTGCTGGTTCCAGACCGAAACCAGAGAAGGCCACGGCAGCTTCTTCCCGGGAAAAGCGGTAACCGGTTCTCCGTCCGGAATTGCGAAAGCAGATCTACTGCCTTGTAACGACCACCGGGATCAGCAGATCGCCCCAGTTGCCGTCGCCGCCATGATGGCGGGCGGATCGGACCAGTTCAACGGACACGCCGGCGTCGACCGCCTTCATGACGGATTGGTTGAGGCGATGCAGGTCATTGGCGACCATGCGAATGACAGCCTGCTGGTCTGCATTCATGGCCGATGATTGCTCCTCGGCCCGTTCCTTGACGCGTGTCTGCGGTGCCATGATCTTCTCCTTTTCTGGCGTTGCAGCGAACGATCCCTTGATCGTCCGGGATGGAAAGGCGGCAGATGTGGGCCGTGCCGCCTGTCCGTATTGGGTCTTACTCGGCAGCCGGGCGGAACTGATCCGTCTCGGTCGATTCCTTCATCGCCGTGGTCGAAGACTGGCCGCCGGTGATTGCCAGCGAAACCGCATCGAAATAGCCGGTGCCGACTTCGCGCTGGTGCTTGGTCGCGGTGTAGCCGTTGACCTCGGCGGCGAATTCCGCCTCCTGCAGTTCCGAATAGGCCGACATCTGGCGTTCCTTGTAGCCGCGAGCCAGTTCGAACATGCCGAAGTTGAGCTGGTGGAACCCGGCCAGCGTGATGAACTGGAACTTGTAACCCATCGCGCCCAGCTCGCGCTGGAATTTGGCGATCGTCGCCTCGTCCAGATGCTTCTTCCAGTTGAAGGAAGGCGAGCAATTATAGGCGAGCAGCTTGTCCGGGTGCTCCCTGCGCACGCCTTCTGCAAAACGCCTGGCCTGTTCGAGGTCGGGCTTCGATGTCTCGCACCAGATGAGATCCGCATGCGGCGCATAGGCTATCGCCCGGGCAATGCAGGACTCAAGGCCGTTCTTGACCTGATAAAAGCCTTCTGTCGTCCGGCCCGCATCGTAATCGACAAAGGGCTGGTCCCGTTCATCGATGTCCGAGGTCAGAAGCTTGGCGGCTTCCGCGTCGGTACGGGCGATGACCAGTGTCGGCGTCCCCATGACGTCGGCGGCCAGCCGCGCAGCATTCAGGTTGCGAATATGCGCTGCCGTCGGGATCAGCACCTTGCCGCCCAAATGGCCGCACTTCTTTTCCGAAGCGAGCTGGTCTTCATAGTGGACACCGGCAGCGCCTGCCTCGATGAAAGCCTTCATGATCTCGAAGGCGTTGAGGGGGCCGCCGAAGCCGGCTTCCGCATCGGCAACGATCGGCGCGAACCAGGTGTCGACCGAAAGGCCCTTGCCCTCCGCCGTCTCGATCTGGTCGGCGCGCTGCAGCGTCTTGTTTATGCGCTTGGCCAGCTCCGGCGCGGCATTGGCCGGGTAGAGCGATTGATCAGGATACATGGCTGAAGCTGTGTTTGCGTCCGCCGCGACCTGCCATCCGGAAAGATAGATTGCCTTGAGGCCTGCGCGAACCATCTGCATAGCCTGGTTGCCCGAGAGAGCGCCCAGCGCATTGACGAAACCATCTTCGTGGATGAGCTTCCAGAGCCGGTTGGCACCGTTCTCAGCGAGAGTATATTTGATCTGAACCGAGCCTCGCAGGCGCTTGACATCGTCAGGTGTATAGGGGCGTTCGATACCATCATAGCGGCCCTCCGGTGCATTTGGTACGAGGCTGTAAAAATCAGTCATTATCGTCTCCACAAAGAGTTTTGTCCCGCCGCAACCTGCCTGATAGGGAGTTTGGCGGCTGCGTTGATATGACTAAATTTACATTGCGGCGCGATATGGTCCAGAAATATCGCGGTTTCATGCCAATTTATCGAGTTATTCTGTCTAGTGATTGACAAAGTGGAATTGTAAATTTGTAAAGATTGTAATATTGCGATCTGAGAGAATTTTGTGTAAATCTTGTCAAGAATACCCCGAAACGCGTAGGGTAGAGGAGTCCCATGGCCGAAGGCAAGATTTTCGCCGGACCGCGCATCAGGCGCATTCGCAACGAACGCGGTCTGACCCAGACGGCGATGGCTGAGGCGCTGGGCATTTCGCCGTCCTATCTCAACCTGATCGAACGCAATCAGCGGCCGCTGACCGTCCAGCTGCTGCTTAAGCTCTCCTTCACCTACAAGATCGAGCTCGATACGCTGCAGATGGAAACCGGGTCCTCCATGGCGGCACTGAAAGAGATGTTTTCCGATCCTCTGCTCAATGGCGAATTGCCGGGCGATCAGGAGCTCATCGAAATCAGCGATGCGGCCCCTAACGCGACCACCGGCTTCATCAAGCTCTATCGTGCCTACAAGGAACAGCAGGAGCGGCTTTCCGATCTGTCGGAACTCCTCGCCAGGGATGGCCGCGCACCCTCCCTGTCTGCCACGCGCCTGCCGCTGAATGAGGTGCGTGAGGTGCTGGAGCGCCGCGCCAACCACTTTGCGCGCATCGAAGGCGAGGTCGACAGTTTCGCCAGCCTGATCAAGCCGGGTGACGATCTGTTCGGAGCACTCAAAGCCTGGCTGAAGAGCGAACATGGCATATCTGTGCGCATTCTTCCCGTGGCGACCATGCCGAACTGGCGCCGCCGCTATGACCGCCATTCGCAGCGCCTGTTCATCTCCGAACGCCTGTCACCCTTCGACCAGCTGCGTGAAGTGGCGATGGAAGCAGTGCTCATGCGCATGCAGGTGGTCATCGCCGCCGAAATCCAGGACCTGAAACTCTCTTCCGATGAGGCGAGGCGCATCGCCCGCTTTGAGTTCGGGCGTTATGCCGCGCACGCGCTGATGATGCCTTGGCAGGCATTCCAGACCGCTGCCACCCGCGCACGCTACGATATTGACGTTCTCCGGTCGCGCTTCCACGTTTCGTTCGAACAGGCGGCCAACCGCCTGACAACCCTTACGGGCAAGAACGATATTCCGTTTTTCATGCTCGAGGTCGATCATGCCGGCAACCGTTTCCGCCGGGCAGGGGCGCAGGGCTATCCGCAATCGCGCTTTGGCGGCGATTGCCCGAAGCTTCCCGTCCACGCCGCCTTCGCCCAGCCTGGGCAGATCCTTGTCGAGGCCGTCGAGATGCCGGACGGCGCCGAGTTCCTGACCCTCGCCCGCACGCTGGAAGGACCGCAGGGCGCTTTCAACGAGCGCCCGCGCCGCACGGCGATCCTTCTCGGCTGCGACATCGAATATGCCGACCAGACGGTCTATGGCAGCGCACTCGGCAACCGGAGCATCAGCGCACCGCCGCTCGGGCGTTTCGTTGGTTCGACGCCGGTCGGCCCCGCCTGCCGCCTGTGCGAGCGCTCGGCCTGCCTCTCCCGCGCCGAACCGCCGGTGACGCGCCCGCTGGGGCTGGACGAGATGGTGACCGGGCTGAGTGCGTTTGATTTTCAATGAGTAAGGCGTAGAGCGCGGCGCGTGCCCTGAATTTGGACAAGGTGCTTGTATCCGGCTGTCATTCCGGAAGCCCGCCTCTTCGCAAGCCCTCGACGAACATTGCGAGGTCTTCCGGCCGGCGTATCGGAAGCCAATCCGTAACGTTGGATATGCGCAGCGCCGGATCGAGCTGCTGCAAGCGCTGCATTGCTTGCCGCGCTTTGTCCGCACGGCCGGCAAGGGCATGGCTTGCTGCGATAATGCCGATGACCATCAGGAAGTTCGGCAAATCCCTGGACGATTTTTCCGCCCATGACGAGGCTGTGTCGAACCGGCCGGCAAACAAATGCGCCATGGCCATTCCTGCCTGCATTCGATACATCTCCGGGTCCAGCGGGCTCAAGCGCATTGCGCGCGTGAAGTGCTCGATGGCTCCGTCTGGTTCCCCGCGCCAGGTTCTGAGGAAGCCGCCCAGGAACCATGCGGCCGCAAGGTTGGGATTGAGCATCAGCGCCCGGTCGATCAATGCGATGCCGCCATCGAGGTCACCCATGAGATGGCCAAGCGCATGCCCGCTTCGCGTCAGGGCCACCGCATCATCTCTGCCCAATTCGATGGCCCGGCGGGCCAATCGGGTGCCTTCGGCCAGTTCTTGCCGCCGGTCCGTCATCCAGCCGTTGACCTTGCGCCAGAAATAGCACCAGGCCGCCATAGCGTAGGCCGACGCGAAATCCGGATCGAGTTCCATGGCCTTATAGAAGAACGGCAGTGCGTCGTTGACGTCTTCCCTTGCCCCTTTTTGGAGTTTCGCCATTCCACGCAAATAGCAGTCATAGGCGTCGAGACTTTCGGTTGGTTTTCGTTTCGCGCGTTCGATCTCCGCTCTCTCGAGTTGGGGCGCGATCGCGCCAACGACACTCGCGGCCAACTGATCCTGAAGCTCGAAAATGTCGTCGAGAGTGCCTTCGAAGCGGTCCGCCCAGAGGTGCCCGCCGGTCGTCGCATCGATGAGCTGCCCTGTGATGCGCACGCGGTTTGCCGCCTTGCGCACGCTGCCTTCAAGCACGTACCGCACCCCCAGCTCGCGGCCAACCTGCTTCACGTCAACCGCCCGGCCTTTATATGTGAAGCTCGAATTGCGCGCGATGACGAACAGCCAGCGGATATGGGACAGCGCGGCGATGATGTCTTCGACCACGCCTTCAGTGAAATATTCCTGCTCCGGATCGCCGCTCAAGTTCTGGAACGGCAACACGGCAATGGAGGGTTTGTCGGGCAGGGCCAGGCCAAATCCAGATGGCTCGTCCGTCTCGGCGGGCTCCGTCTCCGGGGGATTGAATGTATCCGGCGATGGCACTTCCCGGACGTCGCCAATAAACCGGAAGCCTTTGCGAGCGACTGTCCGGATCAAGCGCTGCTCCCCGCCGCTGTCGCCGAGCGCCTTGCGTAACGCATTGATATGACTGGTTATGGTTGACTCAGAAACGATCCGGCCACCCCATATCGAGTCCAGCAAACTATCCTTGTTGACGACCCGCTCGCGATTCTCAACCAGGTGAACCAGCAGGTCGAATACTTTCGGGCCGATAGCAACCACCTCGGATCCCTTGGTGAGTTCCCGTTTGTCAGTGTTGAGAATGTAGTCCGCGAACACGAATTGCACTGGGACGCTCCTTAAGACCATTTGCGGGGCACGGAACCGGGGGCTGGACTGGTCGGTGGCGAGCTATTGCTACCACACTCGCTGCCTCACGAACGGATCGCTGCTTGGCTCTTGGACAAATTTACAATGTTAAGTCAATTGCAATGCAAGGTCCCCACAAGGACTCCCGGTCATCTTGCGGGCAATCTCTATGGCAATCGATCGCAATTGATGCGGCCGGTATCATAGGGAAATCTAGCCATGAAAATAGTCGTTATCGGAGGCACTGGCCTCATTGGAACGAAGCTGGTCAACAACCTGCGCCAGCATGGGCATGAGGTCTTGCCCGCGTCACCCAATTCGGGCGTCAATACCATCACGGGTGAGGGATTGGTTGAAGCGCTCATGGGCGCGAAGGTTGTCGTGGATGTGGCGAATTCGCCCTCATTCGAGGACAAGGCCGTGCTGGAGTTTTTCGAAAAGTCCGGTCGCAACCTGCTTGCTGCGGAAGCCGCCGCCAGCGTGTCTCATCATGTTGCGCTGTCGGTGGTCGGCGCCGACCGCCTTCCTGCGAGCGGTTACCTCCGTGCGAAGCTGGCTCAGGAAAATCTGATCAAGAGCGCGAATATTCCCTACACGATCGTCCGTTCGACACAGTTCTTTGAATTCATGAGCGGCATTGCCCAGGCGGCCACCGTCGGGCAGACAGTCAGCCTCTCACCGGCCCTTCTCCAGCCTATCGCGTCGGATGACGTTGCAAACGCCATGGCCAAAATTGCAATTGGCGTGCCGGCGAACGGCACTATCGAAATCGCAGGTCCGGAACGGCTGCCCCTCGACGAAATTGTGCGTCGATACTTGCATGCCACGGACGACCCGCGGACAGTTGTTGCCGATGTCCACGCCCGGTATTTTGGCACCGAGTTGAATGATCAATCGCTTAACCCGGGCGACAATCCCCGTATCGGCTCGACCCGTTTTGAGGACTGGCTCAGCTATTCCGCAGCTCAAGCCAGGGAAAAATCCAATGTTCAATAGATTGCTGTGCGGAGTTGCACTGACGGCGCTTTCCCTGACTGGAGCATTCGCCCATGACGTTTCGAGCGACAAGTCCAAAATCACGTTGGTCTTCGATCACGCGCTTCCGAACGTCCCGGGTAAAAGCATGAAAGGTGTGCTGGTCGAATATGAACCCGGTGGCTCATCGCCGGCACACACCCACCCCGACTCTGCGTTCATCTACGCGACGGTCCTCGAGGGCGCGATCCGGAGCAAAGTCAATGACGGCCCGGAGAAAGTATATCGAGCCGGCGAGAGCTTCGCTGAAGTACCCGGCGACCATCATGGCGTTAGCGCCAATGATAGCGATACGCGACCCGCACGGCTTTTGGCAGTCTTTGTAGTCGATTCCACTGAAACGAATCTCGCCACCGACGACAAGGAGTGAGGCGCATCGCAAATTGCAAACGAACTGCCGGGGGAGCAGAGGGTCCTCCGGCTGCCTCTGTGTCAAGTGCTCGCCAAACCGTTTGCCGCTTGTTCAGCAACCTCACGCCCGCGGTCTCTGCCCGCGAAAAAGCGGTTGCTGCTTTTCGATCAGTTGAGCCAGCCGTTCGACCAGCGTGCGGATTTCCGGACGATGCCGGTCGTCATTGTGCATGACAAGCCATTGCCGGTGATAGAGATCCTTGATCTCACCTCCGGCGCGCAGCAAGGCGGCGTCGGCATCGCCGACGAAGCAGGGCAGGACACCGCGTCCGGCTCCGCTGCGCAAAAGGTCGTGCAGCATGCGCGGCGTGTTGGCCCAGATCGTCACCCACAAATCCTTTTGCGCCAGCAGCCAGCGTGCGGATGGGGTCACGGCATCGTCTGCGCCGATGCCCACCCAGTTGCAATCGCGCACCATGTTGAAATGACTGGCGCAATAGGGCGCGTAGGCGACGTCTCCGACCGGTTTGGCCGCCAGATTGTCGCTTTCGGGAAAACGGTTGCGAATGCCGATATCGGCCTCGCGATGCACGAGATCGAGCCGGATTTCCGCTGTCTTGAAGCATATCCGGAACGGGTCGTCCGGCGTCCAAAGCTGGTCCAGATTGACCGCCATGAAATGGGACATCCAGCTGCCCGCTGAAATGCGCACCGCCGGCAGTTCATGGACGTCTTCGTTCCAGGCATTGATCGACTGGGCGGCCTCGTTCATCGCGACCACATGCGACAGCAATGACTGGCCGTCCTTGGTCAGCGAATAGCCGGTCTGCCGCCGCACGAAGAGATTGCGCCCCATCTGCCGTTCCAGCGCCAGCACGCGCCGGCCGATTGTCGCCGGACTGATACCGGTTTTCTCCGACGCGCCAGACAACCCGCCCTCACGCGCAACATGCAGAAAGAACTTCAGATCGTCCCAATTGTCATTTTTCATTTTTGAAAAACACATTTCAGCTGCGGTTGTAGAAATCGCGAAAATTCTGATCAATTTAAGCATCCACCGCAAGTTGATTTTCAATGGAGATAAACATGGACCCTTGCTTGCTATGGACACTCGCCCTTCGGGAAGTCGCGGGCCGCGATCCGCGCACGCTGACCGAAGATGAATTCTACGTTCGCTTCGGCAACGGCAGCCACAGGATTTTCAATTGGATCGAGCGTATGATCCGCACGATGGCCGGGTGAGCGTCAACGTGGCGCGAAATCGACAATATCAGGTCGTGATCCGGTCTTGACCTTGCATGCAGGCTTGGCATTGTGCGCGCATGAGTGTCTCCGCCGTTCCACTGCCCCCTGTCACCGGGCCTGACCCTGCAAAAAGCTCTTCGGAAGCAGCGATCGGCTGCTTGCTGGTGGCGGGTGCAGCGATTGCCTGGAGCACCGGCGGAGCCCTGACCCGCTTCCTCGAGGTCAGCGACAACTGGACGGTTGTTTTCTGGCGGTCATTCTTTGCCGCATTGTTCTTGCTATGCTTCATGCTGGTCCGGGATGGCCCGCGCGGAACGTTGCGGCTCTTCCAGCACATGGGGCTGGCTGGTCTCGGTGTCGCCATCTGCTTCGCCACCGCCTCATCCTCCTTCATCATCGCGCTATCCTATACGACCGTCGCCAATGTGCTGCTGCTGCAGGCCGGGGTGCCGCTGCTTGCGGCCCTGATCTCGTGGGTGCTGTTCCGCGAGCGGGTGAGCGCCGCGACCTGGATCGCCATCGCCGTCGTCATTGCCGGTGTTGCCATCATGGTATCGGACTCACTCGATGGCGCTGTTTCGCCCATCGGCGACATGCTGGCGCTGTTGATCGCCGTCTCCTTTGCGTCGGCGACTGTCATTACCCGCCGCAAGGCGCATCTGCGGATGACGCCGGCGGTTTTCCTCGGCGTGTTCATCGCGGCCTGTGTCGCATCGCTCCTGGCAGGAGGGTTTTCCGCAAGCGCACGCGACTTCGGTCTGCTTTTTGCGCTGGGTGCAGTCAATCTCGGCCTCGGCCTTGCGCTTTTCGTCAGCGGCGCCCGCCTTATCCCTTCGGCACTGGCCGCTCTGATCAGCACGCTCGAACCGGTGCTCGGCCCGGTCTGGGTCTGGCTTCTGCACAACGAGGTTCCAGCACCCCGCACCATCGTCGGCGGCGCTATCATCCTGTGCGCGCTGCTCTTGCACCTCGGCTGGGAATACCGCCGCCAACGTCAGACTCAGCCCATCCTCTCGTCGTAACTTCGCATTTGCGCAAATTTAGACAAAGGTGTTGCTTCAAGCCAGTTGACGAACCCTTCGCAATCTAAAAAGGTGGGGTAACAACGGGAACCATGGGGCATTGCCAGAAGTTGGCGTGCCGGCAGCACGGAGAAATAAATGGGTATCAAATCTGTTCTATTGACGGCCACTTTGACACTTGGTCTCGCCAGTTCGGCATGGGCACAGGAGCGTGTTGTCAATATCTATAACTGGTCGGATTATATCGATGATTCCATCCTGACGGATTTCACCAAGGAGACGGGCATCAAGGTCGTCTACGACACGTTCGACTCCAACGAGATTCTTGAAACCAAGCTTCTTGCCGGCGGCACCGGTTACGACGTTGTCGTTCCAACCGCATCCTTCCTGCAGCGCCAGATCGCTGCCGGCGTGTTCCAGAAACTCGACAAGTCGAAGTTGCCGAACCTCTCCAACATGTGGGACGTGATCAGCGAGCGCATCCAGAAATACGACCCCGGCAACGAGTACTCTGTCGATTATATGTGGGGCACCACAGGTCTCGGCTACAATGTCGACAAGGCGAAGGCTATCCTCGGAACCGACGAGAAACCGACGTGGGACGTGCTGTTCAAGCCGGAATTGGCGGCAAAGTTCAAGGATTGCGGCATCCATATCCTCGATTCGGCTTCCGATGTTCTGCCCTCCGCTCTCGCCTATCTCGGCCTTAATCCCGACAGCCATGATCCTGACGAACTGGCCAAGGCCGGGGCGCTGCTGGAAACCATCCGCCCCTATGTGCGTAAATTCCATTCTTCGGAATATATCAATGGCCTGGCCAATGGCGACATCTGTCTGGCCCTCGGCTACTCGGGTGATATTTTCCAGGCCCGCGACCGCGCTGCGGAAGCCAAGGCTGGCGTAACGGTGGATTATTCCATTCCTCCGCAGGGTGCGCAGATGTGGTTCGACGTCATGGCCATTCCGGCCGATGCTCCGCACGTCGCCGAAGCGCATGAATTCATCAACTACATGATGAAGCCGGAAGTCATTGCAAAGGCCTCCAATTTCACCTTCTACGCCAATGGCAACAAGGCATCGCAGCAGTTCATCAACAAGGACGTCCTGGATGACCCGGCGATCTATCCGACACCGGAGGTGCTGGCCAAGCTTTTCACCGTGGCGCCCTATGATACCAAGGTGCAGCGTGTGGTCACACGGCTGTGGACGAAAGTGGTCACAGGCCAATAACTCAAAGAAAAAGACCCCGGCATCCAGTGCCGGGGTCTTTCACATGGTGAATGGAAATACCGGGGCAAATCATGAAATCATTGGGAAGTTTTCGCCGCAAATTCGCACCTTGGAATGATCCCGAAGCAAAGCCCTTCATTGCCATCGAGAACGTCACCAAGAAGTTCGCCGATTTCACAGCCGTCGATGACTTGTCCCTGAATATATACAATCGCGAGTTCTTCGCGCTCCTGGGTGCCTCAGGTTGCGGCAAGTCCACGCTGCTGCGCATGCTTGCCGGCTTCGAGGAACCGACCGCTGGCCGCATCCTCCTCGATGGCCAGGATATGCGAGGCATCCCGCCCTACAAGCGTCCGGTCAATATGATGTTCCAGTCCTATGCGCTGTTCCCGCACATGACGGTCGAAGGCAATATCGCCTTCGGACTCAAGCAGGATGGCATGCAGAAGGGCGACATCGAGGCGCGCGTCGGCGAAATGCTCAAACTCGTCAAGCTGGAACGCTTCGCCAAGCGCAAGCCGCATCAGCTCTCCGGCGGCCAGCGCCAGCGTGTGGCGCTTGCTCGCGCCGTCGCCAAGCGGCCGAAGGTCCTGCTGCTCGACGAGCCGCTGGGCGCGCTGGACAAGAAGCTGCGCGAGGAGACCCAGTTCGAACTGATGGACCTGCAGATGAAGCTCGGCCTGACGTTCGTGGTGGTGACCCACGATCAGGAAGAGGCGATGACCATGGCCGATCGGATCGCAGTCATGGACAAGGGCAAGGTCATGCAGGTGGCAACGCCGGCCGAAGTCTACGAAGCTCCCAACTCGAAATTTGTCGCCGACTTCATCGGCAATGTGAACATGTTCGAAGGTACGGCCGCAGCGGTGGCCAACGGCAAAATCGACATCGCCGTCGAGCCGGAAAACTTCACGATCCGCACGGACGCTTTGAAAAGCTGTGCCGTCGGCCAGCCCGTGGGCTTTGCCATCAGACCCGAGAAAATCCGTATTAGCCGCAAGCAGCCAGCAGACCCGTCGATCAATTCCGCCCATGGCGAAATGTGGGATATCGCCTATTTCGGCGATATGACCGTTTTCCACGTGAAGCTTGAGAGCGGCAGGATCATCAAGGCTGCGAGCCTGAACGCGGTGCGCACGGTCGAGGACCCGCTCGGCTATGACGATATGGTCTGGGTTAATTTCGATACCGATGCCGGTATCGTGCTGACGTCGTAAGGAGGCGATGTCATGCAGAAATTCATAGCGTCCGTTGCAAGCCGGCTGGTCATAGCGGTCCCCTATTTTTGGCTCCTGATCTTCTTTCTCATTCCCTTCATCATCGTCTTCAAAATTTCTTTGTCGGAAGTGGCGATGTCGATCCCGCCCTATGCTCCGGCGTTTGATCTGTCGGCGGGCTGGCAGGGGCTGAAGGACAGCTTCGGACAGTTCTCGTGGGACAATTACATCTGGCTTGTCGAGGATCCGCTTTATTACAAGGCCTACCTGTCAAGCCTGTTGATCGCCGCCGTCTCGACGGTCTTGACGCTCATCGTCGGCTATCCCATCGCCTATGGTATGGCGCGTGCCCCGGCGACGATACGGCCAACGCTGCTGATGCTGGTCATCCTGCCGTTCTGGACCAGCTTCCTGATCCGCGTCTATGCCTGGATCGGTATCCTGAAGCCCGAAGGCCTGCTTAATCAGTTCCTGATGTGGGCGCACGTCATCGACACGCCGCTCAACATCCTCAATACCAACACCGCGATTTTTATCGGGATTGTCTATTCCTATCTGCCATTCCTGATCCTGCCGATCTATTCGGCATTGGAGAAGATGGACTACTCGCTGGTTGAGGCAGCCGAGGATCTAGGCTGTCCGCCGATACTCGCTTTCTGGAAAATAACCTTTCGCCTGTCGATGCCGGGCGTTATCGCCGGCTGTTTCCTGGTGTTCATTCCGGCTGTCGGCGAATTCGTCATTCCGGATCTTCTCGGCGGGTCGCAGACCCTGATGATCGGCAAGACGCTGTGGAGCGAGTTTTTCTCTAATCGGGACTGGCCTGTTTCATCGGCGGTCGCGGTGGTCTTGCTGCTGCTGCTGATCGTCCCGATCGTCCTGTTCCAGCGGGCTGAAGCACGGGCGCAGGAAAGCGAGAAATAAAAATGAACACCACATGGTCCCGCTTCAATATTGCCTCGCTGGTTCTCGGCTTCGCGTTTCTCTATCTGCCGATCGTGCTTCTGGTCGTCTATTCGTTCAATGAATCCCGTCTCGTCACAGTCTGGGCCGGGTTCTCGACCAAGTGGTATGTGTCGCTGTTCAACAATCAGAGCTTTATCGATGCAGCGTGGGTGACAATACGCGTTGGCCTCATCTCGGCAACGGTCGCAACGGTCCTCGGAACGCTTGGCGCCCTGGCGATGACCCGCTACACGCGTTTCCGCGGGCGCCTGCTGTTCTCGGCAATGATTTATGCACCACTCGTCATGCCGGAAGTCATCACGGGGCTTTCAATGCTGCTCCTGTTCGTGGCGATCGGTTTCGATCGTGGCATATGGACGGTCACGCTCGCTCATATCACCTTTTCCATGTGCTTCGTGGCGGTGGTTGTGCAGTCGCGACTGGTTACGTTCGACCGCTCCCTGGAAGAAGCTGCCATGGATCTGGGTGCAACGCCGGTTACGACCTTCTTCAAGGTAACCTTGCCGGTAATCCTTCCAGCCGTCGTTTCCGGCTGGATGCTCGCGTTCACGCTCTCGCTTGACGATCTCGTGATTTCGAGCTTCACCTCCGGGCCCGGGGCCACCACTTTGCCGATGCGCATCTATTCGCAGGTCCGGCTCGGCGTGACGCCGGAGATCAACGCCGCCTGTACCATCCTGATTGCAATCGTCGCAGTCGGTGTGATCATTGCATCGATCGCCAACAAGCGCCGTGAAGTGCAAAAGGCCCGTGACGAACAGGCAGCCGCCCGGAACTGACAAACCCGGACAACCCGAGCCGGAGATAGCGTCTCCACCCAAGATCCGGTCCTATGCAAAGCGGAACCGCTGGGCATCACCCTCTTCTTGAAGTGAACCCCTGCCGTCCTGAGCGTCTTTCGTCTACTGGGAAATGATCGGTGAAATAAAAGGATTATCCCAGGAACCACCGATGAAGAAGCGCGTGTGGCTGAATGCCGGTTCGGGTTTGGGTGCATCGGCGGCTGCGCCCTCTGCGGGCGCCGGCGCCGCCACAGGAGCGGCAAAATCACCGGTCAGCGCGAGGCTCTTGCCGATCAGCGTCACAATGCCGGCGAAGTTCAGCATACCCGATTTGGTCTGCATCTGCGCCGTATCGAGTGCGGCGACGCCATCCATGATATTGGCCTTGATCTCCAGCCTGTCGAAAGCCAGCCAGGCATCAGTCTTTTCGTTAAGACTGAAGAAGCGGTCGGACTTCGCCTTGCCGAGCAGGCTGTTGAAATCCAGGCTGCGGATCTGACCCGAGCCGAAGCGCATGCTCAGTGTTCCTTTCGCGTTGGCCAGTGCCGAGGACCAGCGCGATATTGGCCCTTTCAGCACGAGGGACATCGTACCCTTTCCGAGTTCGAAGCGACTTCCAAGGCCAACCAATGATGCGATTGACGTGCTGTTCACGTCGGTCCCGTTGAGGCGCAGCTCTCCCAGCGTTACACCGTCGCCTTCGTCCGCAAGCTGGAAGCTGGCGGCCACCGAACCGTCGAAGGCCGATGCCTCACCAATATCGAAGATGGCCCGGCCGTTGCGGATTTGCGCCGTTGCGGCGACCTTCGAAAGGTTTACTGGTCCAAGCGTCGCCTTTTGGGTGGAAAGGCGCAGGTCGAGCGTGAGCTGTTTCAGGAAGTCGGTGCTGATGACTGAATCTGAACTTGTCGAACCGCCGGGCAGAGGCATGAAACCCGAGAAAACCGAATGAAGATCAAGCGTTTCAAAGGCGAGGGTGCCTGTGATACTTGGCGCGCCCTCGTTGAGCACGACCTCGATGCCACCCTTGGCCGGATTGTCGTTCAGCGTGGCCGTCAATCCATCCAGCTTCATCCGGTTGGCGGAGCCGGAGACGGAAGCATCCAGCGCGAAGCTGCCGATCGGTGCATTGGGCACCGAGGCCATTCTCGACCATTCGAGCGTCCTGCGCAGCGAGGGCGAGGTCAGCGACAGGGTTCCTTCGAAGAATTGATCCCGGGAAATATTTGCCGATCCGTTGAAAGACAATGTCAGAGGTGTCGAACTGAGATTCACTTGAAGCGGACTGGTTCCTCCTGCCAGCAGCAGCAATGCCCTGGTAGCGGAACTGTCGATTTCCGTTTCTTCCCCATGCCATATCGCCGTCCCGCGGAAACTGGCGACACCGGATGTTTGCGGCCAGTCAAAGACGCCGCTGATGCTCGATATCTGTTCCTCCGCGCCATTGATCGGCCGTTTGAATGTCACCATCGCATCTTCGAGCCGCACGCGCCCGAACGGCTGCGACGACACCGTGCTCATGTCCGGTTTAGCCGGATCGGCTTCAACGGCCGCTCGCGCTTCCCGCACGACATCCCCGATCCGCCCGTCACTCTTGGCCAGAGCCTCGCCGATTTGTGACAGGCTCTTGATTGGTTCATCGATGACAAACCGCGGCCGGACGATTTTGGTCTCGGTGAATTCGATGTTGCCGGCCAAAGCCGATATCAGCGACAGATCAACCTCGATCCGTTCCGCTTGCATGAACGGCGCGCCTTCACTTTGCCATGGATTGCGGATGGTCACTTCGCCCAGCGATGCGCTGAAAACAGGAAAAAACGATATCTGAGGCGTTTGACGCGAATCGACGGTGTAGCCAGTCCAGTTGCTGATCTCCTGGATCAGCCTTGCCCGGATCAGATCCGTGCTGACGAGATACGGCAAGGCGAGAAGGATGCCCCCGGCAACGAGAGCCATCGTCAAGATCGTTGCGAGAAAGTGCCTCGGCCGGTACCAGGACATGAGCGTTTCCGATATTTCATATCCCGCCGGTTATCCGCACCGGCAGGATCTGTGCTTCGCCATCCACCGTTTAGCGATCATGCAGGGCAATTCAAGTCGGTATAGGCCCATTACGGTCAAATTGTTGCATATTGAAACAATTGCGTGCTTTTCGGGAGTGAGCGCCCCGCCGGCGCAATCTATTCCGCCAGCACACGTGTCGAAGGGAATGTAATCTCGACCATTGTTCCGCGTCCGGGCGTGGAATCGATCGTAAAATTTGCGCGGTTGGCTTCGGCCATTGCCTTGGTCAGCGGCAGGCCAAGACCTGTACCGTCGCTGCGCGCATGCTTGGGCGTCGTGATCTGCTTGTATGGGCGCAAGGCCTGCTCGACCTCCGCCCTGGTCATGCCGATACCCGTATCGCGCACGCGCAAAAGCACGTCGCCGCTGGCCTCATAGCTGGTCGATACGATTACCTGTCCGCCAGGCCCTGTAAAGCGGATCGCGTTTGACAACAGGTTCAGCGCGATCTGCGTGATCGATCGGTGATCGGCGACGATGTCGGGCAGCCGCGAGGTCAGGCTTGAGCGGATAATGACGCGTTCGCGGTTGGCCTGGGGCTGCATGATGGCAACGGCTTCGGTCAGCGCATCGTTGAGCGATACCGCTTCGAAATCCATCTCCACCGCACCTGCCTCGATCTTCGAGATGTCGAGGAGATCATTGACGAGCGACAGGACATGGTTGCCGGAACGGCTGATGTCATTGAGGTAGTCGCGATAGCGCTCGCTGCCGATGGGTCCGAATTTCTCGTCCGCCATCAACTCCGAAAAACCGATGATAGCGTTGAGCGGTGTACGGATCTCGTGGCTGATACGCGCGAGAAATTCGCTCTTCTGGCTCGATGTGCGCTCAGCCTCGCGCTTGGCGCTGATCAACTCCTCTTCGGCCCGTTTCCAATGGGTGATGTCGCGCAGCACGACACAATATCCCTTGGACACATCGAGTTTTCCGATCGTCATGAACAACGGGATGAAGCGTCCCTGGCTTTCACGTCCGATGACCTCGCGTCCATCGTTCAAAAGACTGGCGACACCATTTTCCGAAAGACTGTTCAGATAATCCATCGCCGCGCGCTGGCTTTCGATGGCGAAGAGCAGCGAGAAGGCTTTGCCGGTCACTTCTTCCGGTTCATAGCCAAAAAGCGCTGCGGCGGAATGATTGATCGACCGGATAGCGCCCGATGAATCGAGCAGGATTACGCCGTCGGTCGCTGTATCGAGAATTGCGTTGAGCTCGTCGATGCGTGTCTGCAGCAGCTGCCTTTCACCGGCATCGAAATCACTGATTGTCTGGGTTTGGGGTGACAGCGCCAGCAGCAGGGCCCGTTCGCCGTTTTCATCCCAGCGAACCGCCTGCAGGTGTGCCTGCACCCGCGTAACCGAGCCGTCGCTGCGGCGCAGGTTCATGCCGGCCTCGTCCTCGTCGTCGTCGGCTCCATCGGCAAAGAGCGTGCTCAGGCCGCCCACTTCGTTGATGGCCTCAGGGGAGGGATAGCGTATTGCCTCGAGCAATGCCGGGTTGGCATAAAGGATCCGGCCGTGGCGGTGGATCAGCACGGGCACCGGCAAGGCAGCGAGAATCGACGTGTCAACGCCTTGCCGCGCCTGCGTGCGGATATCCTCGGCAAAGTCTTCGCCAGGCGCTTTGGCCTGGACCGGCCCGGTGTCCTTCTCAGTGCCCTTGGCACTGGCGAAGCCCGGGCCTACAACTTCCGCGTCGGGTATCTTTGCAGTCGCAGTCTGGCTTCGCGCCGCGAAGGGAGCCTCTCCCGTTTCACCGGCGGCCTCGGCCGAAATCGCCGCGGGCTCGCTGGCGTCTTTCGGGTTCTCGGCCAATACTTCGCGGCGCAGCCTTTCGGCAATCTCGCGGAATGCATTGCGCTCGGCCTCGTTCAGCCGGCCTTCATCGCGGGGTGTGCGCTGTGTTCTGAGCGGAATGACATTGCCCGCAACATCCGCGGTAATGGTCAGTGCAGGCTTTTCGCCGTTGAACGCGTCGCCGCTCGCCGCTGCCTCGTTGGAAACAGGCACTTCGTGCTGTTCTTCACCGGCGCCGGGCGCACCCGTCAGCATCATGCCGACAGCTTTGGGATCGCCGGTCACGTCGCCCATTCGCGCCACGCCAAAACCGCGAAATCCCATGAATGCACGGTCGCGCGAATAGATCGGCAGCGCGGCAAGGTCGATTGGCGCACGCAGATCGGTTCCCTCGATAGGCCAGAGTACAGTCCGTCCGGACCAGGTATCGCGCCGTTCCAGCAATTCGGCGATTTCCGCGCCGGTGTCAAACCCGTAACCGGCAGCTACGTCGCGGAACGACTTGCCAATGATCGAAGCCGATGCTGGCCCAACCGCAGCCGCGAACTCGGGTGAAATCTCGCTGAAATTCGCCTGCGCATCAACCTTCCACGCGAAGCGAACCGGCGTCTTGGACGGCGTGTACCGAAAGGTGTCCGATGATCGTTCGTTCGGATTCGAGTGCTGGCCGCCGGTAGCGGATGGCATGGGCAGATCCGTGGGTCGTTCCAATGCCAGCGATGACTGTGCCTGCTTTTCCTCATCGGCGTCGCGGGCACTTTTATTCGCTGATCCCGTTTCAGGAGCAGCAACGGGCCGTGCTTCATCTGCAACAGCGAATGTCGCTTGCTCTTCTGCAAGTTCCGGTTCAATCGCGAAGAGCAGGTGCAGTGCGGGGCTATCGGTGAGCCTCGCAATGCCGGTAGGCACCACGCCTTTCGGGGTCTGAACGGGCCGCTTGACGAGGCGGTTCCGTTCGAGCCGTACTTCGCGGACGAGATCGCCGAGTATCTTGTCGTCGAAACCCAGATTCTGGAACCGATGCGAGGCGGCGATGACAGTACCGGCGGAGTCGATCATCGCTGCATGGGTGGTCTGGTCGCCAAAGCCCTTGATTGCGAGGGAAGCAGTCTGCTTTTCCGAACCTGTGCGGTTGGCATTGGCAATGCACAGAAGAATGGCGCGTTCGCCGCGCGGCAAAGCAAGATCACTGGCCTGAAATGTCAGGATACGGCTCGACAGGCCGAGCGCGACGCGCAGTGAAACGGTGCGCCCATGGCCTATGGCCGGAAAGCCATCCAGTGCCATGAGCTGCCGCCGCGCCTGTATGTCGAACACTGCGCCGCCGCTCAGGATTTCGTCGATCGCCCCATAGCCAAGCATCGCCGCACCCTGGCCATTCGCCCAGATGACGTTCTCCAGATCCGGCGAAATGACGACGAGCGCATCGCCATTGGCGAAATGCTCGCGGATTTCGTCCAGTACGGCGATGTCGATGAATGGGTAGGTGCCAGATGCCATATGTGACCAGTATTCCCAAGGGTGAACAACCGTGTTCACGCGGCCGTCTTAATACTTTGTTAATAGTGATCCCGTCGCCATTCGTCCACTCGCAGCCCCTTATCTTACATGCCTTTCTCCTGGTTTAGTTAACTTCCGGCGCAGGGGGACAACCGTCCACATAATAATTTCCACGTTGAAAGAAGTACCAGATGGTGCACTGCAAAATAAATGTTGCAACGCACAAAAAAATGAAGTATATACGGTTCATCAAATCAGCGCAGAGGTAAACGACCGTCTGCACCAAGGAAGGACACCATCATGAGCAAGACCACCAAACAGACTGCCGATGCTTTCTCGATCCCTGCTTTCGATGCCACCGCTGTAACCGACCAGGTTCGCGAATTCACCGAAAAGGGCGTTGCGCAGTCCAAGGAAGCTTATGCCAAGATCAAGGATCAGGCCGAAGCTGCACAGAAGACGCTTGAAACCACTTTCGAGACCGCCCAGTCCAATACCGCTGCTCTTTCCCTGAAGGCATTGGCTGCATTGCGCGCCAACACGGAAGCCAGCTTCGCGCATATCGAAGCCCTGATTGGCGTGAAGTCTTTCGGTGAAGTAATCGAACTGCAGAGCGCATTCGTACGCAAGCAGGCAGAAGCCATCTCTGGTCAGGCCAAGGAATTCCAGGCTGTTGCCACCAAGGCCGTTGAAGAAATCTCCGCACCGGTCAAGTCGGCTGTCGAGAAGGCAATCAAGGACGTCAAGGTCGCCTGATCAGGCGCCTGACATCGAATACTGAAAAGGCCGGTTACTCCGGCCTTTTTCTATTTTCTAGTGGTTTTTGTTGCATCGGGCGCTTGCAAAAAGCGTCAATCCTTCGTATGTGACGCCTGTCAAAAATACTTGGCGGTACGCGGTCGTAGCTCAGTTGGTTAGAGCGCAGGATTGTGGCTCCTGAGGTCGGTGGTTCGAATCCACCCGTCCGTACCATTTCTCCCATCTTCATTGCCCCCTTCAAAGTGCAGCGCCCCGGTATTGCATCCGGACGAACCCTGCGTGCAGCGTGGCGCTTGGCGTCGCTCTCCTCCTGAACCACATCAATGGCGCATCGTCATACCGTTTGCGAGCTTTGCGGTTTCATGCGAATGAAACGCCATGCGTATATTGCTCGTAGAAGACACGCACGATGTGGGGGAAGCCATCTGCAAACGTTTCGAAGCGACAGGCCATGCCGTCGACTGGGAAACCAATGGCCGTGACGCAGCCGAGATCATCGATTTCACCGAATACGCCCTGATCATCCTCGATGTCATGCTGCCGGGCATGAATGGCTTCGAAATTCTCAAACATATCCGCAAGTCAGGCAATGCAGTTCCCGTTCTCGTTCTGACCGCGCGTTCCGAGATCGATGATCGTGTTGGCGCGCTGGACCTTGGAGCCGACGACTATCTGGTCAAGCCGTTCGACTTCCGCGAGCTCGAAGCGCGGGCTCGCGTCCTTATGCGTCGGCGCACCGGCGGCGAGGCGACCAACCTGATCAAGTGCGGCGACATTGCTGTCGACCGTGCCGCGCGTTCCGTCCATGTCGGCAAGCGCGAAGTGCAGCTGAAACGGCGTGAGCTCACGCTGCTTGAGGTTCTCGTGGCCCGTCCTGGCCGCGTCTTCAGCAAGGATGAACTGCTCGACCAGATTTTCGGCTTCGACGAAGCCGCGAACGCCAACGCGATCGAACTTTATGTCGGCCGCTTGCGCAAGAAGCTGGAAGGCGCCAAGGCGCGCATCGTGACCGTGCGCGGTCTCGGATATCAACTGGTGTCCGACGATGCGCCCTGAAACCGGCAGAAACGAGCCTTCGCTTTTCGCGCGCCTTGCCCGGCGCATTTCCGTGGTGCTCGGCATCGGCGCCGCACTGCTCGTTACCGCCGCCTGGTATTATGCCGAGACCGCCGCCAACAAGGCCTATGACCGCCTGCTCGTGGGTGCAGCATTGCAGATGGCCGAGAGCCTCTCCGTTGAAGATGGCACGCTCACCGTCCGCCTGCCGACATCGGCATTCGAGCTGCTCGGCCTTGCCGAGCGCGACAGGATTTTCTATCGCGTCATCGATACACATGGTCAGACCCTGACCGGCTATGACGATCTGCAAAGCCCGACGCCGCTCGATGCGGACAATGATGTATCGAGCGTGGAAGAGGGCATCTACAAGGGCGAACCGGTGCGTATCGCCCGGGCAACGCGCGTTCTTGCCGATCCTGCCGTCTCGGGCCAGGCCTACGTTATCGTGGCGCAGACCAACGAGGCGCGATCGGCGCTGACCCGCGAATTGACGCTGCGCGCGACGATCCTTGTCTTTATCATGAGCCTGCTGGCTTTCGTCGGCGCCATGTTCGCAATTCGTTACGCATTGCAGCCGGTGGAACGGCTGGGAGCAGCGGTTCGGCGTCGCGATCCCCATGATTTGACGCCGGTTTCCGTCGATGTGCCGCGGGAACTCGATCCCTTCGTCGGCTCGATCAACCATTTCATGGGGCGGCTCAACGAGCGGGTCGATTTGCTGCAGCGCTTCATCGCCGATGCTGCCCATCAGATTCGAACCCCATTGACCGCCCTGTCCGCACAGATTGATCTGCTCGGTGCTGACAAGCTCGACAAGGCCGGGCGCCAGCATTACGAGCGCGTACGGGAACGGACGGGTGAACTTGCGCGCCTGACCAACCAGCTCCTCAGCCACGCCATGGTCATCCACCGCGCCGATTCCGTGCAGCTGGAGCCGATCAGCCTGGTCGATGTGGCGCGCCGCGCCTATCGCGCCGCCATTCCGGTCACGGTCGATCCCGATATCGTCATTTCGTTCGAGGCACCGGATGATCGACCCTTCGTGCTTGGCGATGCGGTCAGTCTGCGCGAGGCCATTGTCAACGTGATCGACAATGCCCTGCGCCATGGCGCGGACCAGCGGCTGGAGGTGCGCGTCGGCGCGAATGCAGAACAGGCCTTCGTGGAGGTCGAGGATGACGGGCCGGGCATTCCGCCCGAAGGCTGGGAGAAGGCGACGCAGCGCTTCGCCACATCGAAGTCGCACGAGGGAAGCTCGGGTCTCGGCTTCGCCATTGCTCAAGAGGTGGCCAGCGCCCATGGCGGCACTTTGAGCTTCCGGGCCCGCGACGAGAGGGGATTTACCGTCGTGTTGACCCTGCCGCTGTATAAGGGTGACGCGAGATGATCCGCACATTTCTCGCGATCATAATTCCTGTTTTGATTGGCACCGCGGCTCTCGCTGCTGAGGATAACAAAACGCGGTTCCCTGCACCGCAGACCGAAGCTGGCAGGCTGACGATCTATTCGACGACGGACCTGGCGGCGATGAAGCCGCTCATCGAGGATTTTCAGAAAGCGTCCCCGGACGTGGCGATCGACTATATCGAATATCTGACCAATGAGCTGAATGCCCTTGCCAGCGAGGCCTGCCGCAAGGAGGAGCCGCTCGGCGATCTGTTGCTGTCATCGTCGGTCGACCAGTTGCTGAAGCTTGCCAATGATGGCTGTGCCGAGGCCCATACATCGCTCGAGACCGCCCGCGTTGCCGATTGGGCGAACTGGCGCGACGAGGTGTTCGGCTTCACCTATGAGCCCGCCGTCTTCGTCTACAACACGCGACTTGTGCCGCCGGCGGAAGTGCCGCGCACCCATGTCGAGCTCGCGGACCTTCTGCGGGAACGGCTCGAGTATTATCGCGGGCGTGTCGGCACCTACGATATCCGCCTGTCCGGCATCGGCTACCTGCTCGCCTTCAACGACGCCCGCCAGACCACCACCGTGTTCGGCCGCTTGCTGGAAAGCATGGCGCGCGCCTCAGCCGTGGCGCGCTGCTGCACCGGCGAAATTCTGGAGGAGGTCGCCAAGGGCAATCTCTACATCGGCTACAATATGCTCGGCTCCTATGCCTATGAAGCAGCGCTGCGTCACCCGGACCTTCGCGTGGTCGTGCCACGCGACTATACGCTGGTGCTCAGCCGCGGCGCTCTCATTCCGAAGGGTGCCAAGGGGGCCGATCTTGGCGCTCGGTTCCTCGACTATCTCCTGTCCGAACGGGGCCAGTCCATCGCCCGCACCAATGCCTTCTATTTCACCGAGACCGGCGGTTTGCCGCCGGATGTGGACGGTCCGCAGAACTTGAAAGAGTCTGGCATCGCCCAGCCGATCCGCATCGGACCGGCCCTCCTTGCCGTGCAGGACAGGGCACAACGCCAACGCTTCATCGAGGACTGGTCACAATCCCTGATTGAGTTGAACAGTCCGGCCTGGACACGCGAGTAGCGGATTCACTCTCGGACCGACCCAGAGCGATTGCGGCGGGAAGTTTGCGCAAGAATGTTTGAAATTGGCCTGCGACCGGCCGATTCTGGCCTGACAATTATCGATTCGTACCCGACTTCTTCAATCAAAGCGCGAAAAATGGTTGTGGTGACGCGAGCTGTTCCTAGAACAGCGAACCTTGCGACCCGCTCGGAACGGGTGGCTTTTTCACCGGGGAGGGACGCTCCGTTCGTATCCGTGGCGGACGCTCGTCTCCCTCTTTCGCCACGGCCTGGACCTCACCATCCTGGAACTTAAGGGTCAGCTCATCACCTGTTGCGATCGTTGCCGCCCGTTTGATAGGGACGCCTGAAGGATCAAGAACAACCGCAAATCCCCGCTCCAGAACCCCTTGATATGACAGGGTTTTCAACAGGCGCTCGAGTTCGCCGCTCCGCCGTTTCGCCCGGTCTAGAACAAGGCCGACGGCCTGTATTTGACGGCGGTCCAACTGCTGCAAATGCTGACGGCCGCGTTCGGCAAGTCGCGCCGTTGGTTCGATGGAAAGGCGGCCTGCACGTCTGGCGTAAAGCGATCGTCGATCACGCACGAATACCTTGAGTCCGCGCGGGAGCCGCGACGATAAGATGCTGATTTCACGGCGTTTTTCGCGGATACGCTGTTCGAGGAGGCGCGGTGACAATTGCCGTGCGCAGCCGTCGAATTCGCCGCGCTTCTTCTGCGTGTTTGCCTGTAATGCGCGGCCGAGGCGTGCCGCCGTTTCGTCGAAATGCCGTCTTGGCAGCGCCAGCAATTGATCGGCCGAGGGCAGGGCGCGGGCCAGCGCCCGTTGCGCCTGGCGGCGGCGGTCGAGGTAGCGCGACATGCCGGCAGATAGGCGGGCGCCCAATGTCGCCACTGTTGCCTGCAAATCCGCCTTGACCGGCACCGCCATTTCCGCCGCGCCTGTCGGCGTCGGGGCGCGGACGTCCGCCGCAAGGTCGATCAGCGTCCAGTCGGTCTCGTGGCCGACCGCGGAAATGAGCGGGATTTGCGAGGCGGCGACGGCGCGCACGACGGCTTCGTCGTTGAAGCCCCACAGGTCTTCGAGGCTGCCGCCACCGCGCGCGACGATCAGGACATCGGGTCTTGGAAGAGCTCCACCACGCTGTAACCCATTGAAACCATTGATCGCATTGGCAACTTCAGAGCCTGACGTCTCGCCCTGCACGCGCACCGGCCAGACGAGAACATGCAGCGGAAAGCGGTCAGTGATACGATGAATAATGTCGCGGATAACCGCACCGGTTGGCGACGTTATCACGCCGATGATGTGCGGCATGTATGGCAATCGCCGCTTGGCTGCCGGGTCGAAAAGGCCCTCGGCGCCGAGCTTGCGCTTGCGCTCCTCGAGCAGCGCCATCAGTGCGCCGGCTCCGGCCGGCTCCATCTGCTCGATGACGATCTGGTATTTCGACGAGCCTGGATAGGTCGTCAGCTTTCCGGTGGCGATGACCTCCATGCCTTCTTCCGGCCGGAAGCGCAGCTTGCTCATCGAGCCGCGCCAGATCACGGCTTCAATGCGTGCCTTGTCATCCTTCAGCGAGAAATAGGCATGGCCGGATGAATGCGCACCACGAAAGCCCGAGATTTCGCCACGGACGCGAACATGACCAAAAGTATCCTCGACCGTACGCTTGAGCGCCCCGGAAATCTCGGAAACTGTATATTCGGCGACGTTGGATGCCGATTCGGGCTTTTCACTCATGTCCTATTCCTAGTCGCGTGGTGATCAAGGTCAAGCCTCGGCAATCGTCGATTGCAGCATTGCCAGCGCGTAGAATATCGCCTTTAAGTGGGGGAAAAGGAGCCAACATGTCAGCAACAGCGTCTGTCACCGCCAAGGGACTGAAATTGCGCCATTATCTGTTGATCGCAGCGTTGCTGATTGCGGCAGCGGCCGCAATCCTGCTGCTGATGGGACGCAACCCGATATGTACCTGCGGTACGATAAAGTTGTGGGTGGCCGAAACGAATTCATCCGACAATTCCCAGCACATCGCCGATTGGTATACGCTTTCGCATATCATCCACGGCTTTCTGTTCTACGGAATTCTATGGCTGGCCGCGCGCAAATGGCCGGTCGGCGCGCGCCTGCTGGTCGCCATTGTGGTCGAAGCGGCCTGGGAGATCTTCGAGAACACCGACATGGTCATCAACCGCTATCGCGAGGCGACCATCGCGCTCGGCTATGTCGGTGACAGTGTGCTGAACTCCGTCAGCGACATATTGTTCATGGTCCTCGGCTTCTTCTTCGCAGCTCGGGCGCCAGTCTGGCTGACAGTGATCCTTGCGATATTCTTTGAATTGTTGGCAGGGTGGGTCATCCGCGACAACCTCACCCTCAACATCGTGATGCTTCTCTATCCTCTGGACGCGATCAAGGCCTGGCAAGGCGGGATGTAGTCCGCGTTACCAGCCTGGAACGAGTTCTGTCGCGCGTACCTGCCGCAGCCGCTGGTTCGCCAGAATTGGTGCGGAAGCCTGCGATATGGTGACGGGAGTGGGCATCGAAAGATTGTCGAGGCTTTCAACGATGTGCTGTGCCAGTGCATCGACAATGGCCGAAGGCTTCGTGTGACCGCGCATGATACCAATGCCGAATTCCGGCAGGCGGCCAAATCCGTCCGCTTCCGTCAAAACGCGCATTCCAGGACGCAAGGCGCATTCAGGCAATATGGAAACGGCAAGGCCAGCCAGCACGGCGGCGGCAAGCACCGTCGCCGACCAGCTGGTGAAGAGAATTCGGTAGTCATGGTGCTTGGAATTCAGCGCCTCGATGGCGGCTGCCCGCCAGATACAGGTTGGGCGGCCGACGGCGAGGGGAAGCACGAGTTCTTCATGCACATTATGATGCGCTGAGGTGACCCAGAGCAGCTGCTCACTCCGCACTACTTCGGACCGCCGGTGCTCGTCGCATTGGGTTACCAGTGCAAGGTCGAGCTGACCCTTGCGGATCATCTCATCGAGATTGACCGTCGGTTCGCAGACAACGGAGAGTTCGACGCGCGGATTGGAGCGCGAAAACCGCGCCATGATTTCGGGCAGGAAACGGTCGGCATAGTCGTCGGGCGTGCCGATGCGGATGTGACCCTGCAGCTGGGTATCATCAAAAGCTGCGATGGTTTCATTGTTGAGCTGTAGCATCCGGCGCGCATATGCCAACAGGCGCTCGCCATCCTCGGTGAGCCGGTTCGTGCGGCCATCCCGTTCAAAAAGTGCTTTTGAAACACGTTCTTCAAGCCTGCGCATCTGCATGGATACGGCAGATTGGGTCTTGTTCACCTTATCCGCAGCCCTGGTAAAGCTGCCAAGATCGGCGATGGCGGTGAATGTCTGCAATTGGTCGAGATCAAGCGGTGCGTTCATAGCGGTGTTCCCGTATGTTTGATCCATCATTATTATTGAACGTTTACATTAAAAACATTCGTTTGAATAATCAATTTTTATGGATCATTCTACAGATGTTCAGGAAGCGCCGGTGCCAGTGGTACGAAGCGTGGTGCGTGAGAAATGGTTTCCACGCGGTTTAACTTTCTTGATCAGCGCCCTTCAAAAGGAGTAACGGCGATGACGACGACAACGAGAATGACTGAAGTAAATGGTTTCACCCGCTCGATCGCAGCATTTGCGTCGCAGGCCGCCAACTTTGTCACCCGAATGATCGTCGCTCGCCGTAATCGTAAAACGATTTTGAGCCTCGGCGAATGGAATGACGAAATGCTGCATGACATCGGCGTCACGCGTGCTGATCTGCATTCGGCTATTGGCACTTCGCTGCTCGACGATCCAAGCGAACGGCTTGGCGCCCTGGCTGATGTCCGGGCCCGGCTTCGCGCCGCCCGCTCGATTGTCTAGGCTGACGATTTGACTGTTTAGCAGGCGCCCATTCACGCCGGAATCCCCTCCCGGCGCCCAGCCTGCCTCCTGCCCGGCCCACATTGCACATGCAACGTGGCCGGGCTTTTTCTTGCTTAGCGGTTCCGATCCATGCCGCGCAAATATTGATCGAAAATGGATTCCAGACCCTTCTGGTACTGATCGTTCGCCTGTTTTCCAGTTTCGAACATCTGGCCGAGTATGTCTTTCAGCGGGTTGTCCGATGGAGCAGTTTTTTGCTGTGGTTGTTGCGGCTGAGGCGGCGCTTCGGGGGCAGAACGCCGCTGCGCCCCGCCACCAAGCATCTCTTCGAAAATTTTGCCGAACGGATTGTCACCGAAAGGATTTTGTCCTTGTGCGGTGTCTTGAGGTGGATCGTCCTGCGGAGCTCTGCTGCGGGGCGTTGGCGCTTGCGGTGTAGCGGCGCCGGGAATACCACCGCGCATCATTTCCTCGAAGATCTTGCCAAGTGGATTGTCGCCTAGTGGATTTGTTTGGCCTTGCTGCTGTCCCGCAGTCCCTCCGCCAAACATTCCTTCGAGAATCTGGCCCCAAGGATTGGCAGCGGGTGCACCGCCTTGTTGGGAGGCGGATGGCTGCCCGCCACCTTGCCGCATCATCTGCTCGATGAGATCGCCAATGACATTGCCGCCGCCAAGACCGGCAGCCGCAAACTGACCGGTCGACTTCTTGTACAATCCTCCCATCATCATCGAGGCGACCACCGGCAGCATCTGCTTCAAGGTGGCGGCGCCGACACCTGCTGCGCTGGCAGCATGATCCGCTATGGCGCGCGACAGGTCTTTCGAACCGAAGAGCTGGCCAAGGACGTAATTGCCATCGGCAATGCCCGATGGATTAAAGGCCGCTTGAGGATTATCAAAATAGTTGACGTTCTGGCCGGCCGACAAAGCCTGGACGAACGCGCCAAAGCCCATCGGATCGGCGGCGTTTCGCTGCAGACCTTGCGAAAATGCCGGCATCAGTGCTTCGAGCGCTGCAACCGTCTGCTGCTGGGAAAGGTTGAACTGCCGGGCGAGAGCGTCGATATTCTGGCCCCCTTGTCCCTTCAGGAACATATCTATGAGATTCATGGCGCAGATCCTCCTTCGCGCTGGGCACGTGGAAGATTAGCGCCGCAAGTGCGCGAACTTCAATCTTTTTATGGAGTTAGAAAAAGCGCGCCAGATTCTTGCGGATGCGCTGTAGTGGATCTATCGCCGCATCGCCCGGTTCAAATTTCCGGTTGGTGATCGTCTCGTAGGCCTGAATATAGACTTTGGTTGTCGCATCGATCACGTCTTCAGGAATTTCCGGAATGTCGTCTTTGTATGGGTCGCAGCGCTCAACCACCCAGTTGCGGACGAAATCCTTGTCAAAGCTCATCGGCCGCTTGCCGGGGGCATAACTGTCGGCAAACCAGTAGCGGCTCGAATCGGGGGTATGGATTTCGTCAGCCAGCACGATGTTGCCTTCATCGTCGGTGCCGAATTCATATTTCGTATCGGCGAGGATCAGACCACGGCTAGCAGCAATTTCCTGGCCCCGGGCGAAGAGCTTGAGGGCATAGTTCGAAACCGCTTCCCACTGCTCCTTGCTCACCAGGTTCTGGGCTAAAATGGCATCCGCCGTGAGGGGTTCGTCATGGCCGCCGTCGAAGGCCTTGGAGGTCGGGGTGATAATGGGTGCGGGCAGCTTCTCATTGTCCTGCATGCCATCGGGCAGAGTGAAGCCGTACATATCGCGCTTGCCGGTCTTGTAGAGCGTCAGGATCGACGTTCCGGTGGTACCGGCAAGATAGCCGCGCACGACGATCTCCACAGGAAGGATGGTCAGCTTGCGGCAGATCAGAACATTCGGGTCAGGATATTCAATAACATGATTGGGGCAGATGTCCTGTGTCTGCTCGAATTGGTAGCGCGCGGTTTGGGTCAGAACCTCACCCTTGAGCGGTATGGACGCAAGGATACGGTCAAAAGCGCTGATGCGGTCGGTCGCGATGATAATGCGACGTCCATCCGGCAGGTCGTAATTTTCGCGAACCTTGCCTCTATAATAGTTCGGCAGTTCGGGAATATAGGCTTCGGACAGCGCTTTGTGTTTCGGCATGGTTCAGAAATCCGATTGAAAATGATCCGGCCCCCGCATAACACATATGGCCGCCGACGCGAGTCTAAATCGTCGGAATCTGCAGGCTTTCAGCGGCCGCCTGTCACATCGAGGAGAGCACCGGTCACATATGACGATGCATCACTGAGCAGCCAGACGATGGATTCGCCGACTTCATCGGCAGTACCGGCACGACCAAGCGGTGCGGTAACGCCGAGACGCTGCGCCCGGTCCGGCTGGCCGCCGCTGGCGTGAATGTCAGTCTCGATCAGCCCCGGGCGAACGGCATTGACACGGATACTCTCAGGCCCGAGTTCCTTGGAGAGGCCGATGGTGAGCGAATCCATTGCCCCTTTCGATCCTGCATAATCCACATATTCGTTAGGTCCGCCCAGCCGTGCAGCAGCAGAGGAAAGGAGTACGATCGAGCCCCCGTTTCCTCCGCGGGAGCGTGCAAGGTGGCGCGCGCCCTCGCGCGCGCAAAGATAGGCGCCGAGAATATTCACGTCGAAGACGCGGCGCATGCGCTCGATGTCCATATCCACCAGCCGCGAGGCAGGTGCTACGATACCGGCGTTGACTACGACGCCATCGAGTTTGCCGAGTTCGGCTGCTTGTTCGAACACCGAGATTACCTCGGCTTCAACGGCGACATCGCCTTGTATGGCCTTCGCCTTGCCACCGGCGGCGGTGATGGCGCTGACGACTTCTTCGGCCGCGGATCTATTGCCAACATAGTTGACGCCGACAGACCAGCCCCTCCGGCCGGCGAGGATTGCCGCAGAGCGGCCGATGCCACGACTGGCCCCGGTAATCAGAATGGTCTTGGTCATCGATGATCCTCCCCGCTTGATCAGTAGGCGTATTCCAGAAAGGCCGGTTCGACTGAACTGCCCCAGGCAGTATTGTACTGTGATAACATTTGTTCGGCGGAGGTCGTGCCACGCGCGACAACTTCCTCCAGGGACGCGAGGTAGTGCGTCTCGTCAAAGCCCTCGCTGTTCAACCGCGCACGGTTCGTCAGGCCGAGACGCGAAATTGCCAGCACATCACGGGCAATATCGTGCGCCGTGCGATTGCGCAAAGCTGCCCGCAGGCCCTTCGCGGGAACCTCATCGCGCAATGCCTGGACTTCGCGATAGGTCCAGTCGCGGGTTAGCGCCTCGGCGGCACTGAGAGCTTCGGCATCGTAGAGCAGCCCGACCCAGAAGGCGGGGAGGGCGCAAATACGCCGCCACGGGCCACCATCGGCGCCGCGCATTTCGAGAAAGCGCTTCAGCCGTACTTCCGGAAACAGCGTTGACAGGTGATTTGCCCAGTCGCCCATATTGGGCGTGCCCTCGGGAATATCATCCTTGAGTGCGCCGTTCATGAACTGCCGGAACGTCACGTGGGTACAATCGTGATAGCGGCCATGGCGCATGACGAAATACATGGGCACGTCTAGCGCCCATTCGACATAATCGGCAAAGCCGAAATTTTCATTGAAAATGAAGGGCAGGACACCGGAGCGATTGTTGTCCGTGTCGCGCCAGATATTCGACCGCCAGGAGAGAAGTCCATTCGGCCTGCCTTCGGTGAAGGGCGACATGGCAAAGAGCGCCGTTGCGATCGATTGCAGCTTGACCGAGACCTGCATCTTGCGGCGCATGTCCGTTTCGGACGAGAAGTCGAGATTCACCTGGATCGTGCAGGTGCGATACATCATGTTCAGCCCATCCTTGCCAACCTTCGGCATGTAGTTGGACATGATGTTGTAACGCGATTTCGGCATGCGCGGCGTTTCCGCAAGCGTCCATTTCGGACTGCCGCCAAGGCCGAGAAAGCGAATGCCGAGTGGTTCGGCAATTTCGCGCACCTGCGCCAGATGCGCATTGGATTCACGGCAGGTCTGATGAATGGAAAGGAGCGGCGCACCGGAAAGCTCAAACTGGCCGCCGGGTTCGAGCGAGATGGCGCCCTGACCCGTTGGCTCGACGAGGCCGATAATATTGCCCTCATCGATGATCGGTTCCCAGCCAAGCTTCGACTGCATGCCCTCGAGAATGGCGCGGATTCCACGCGGGCCATCATAGGGAACCGGGCTGTTGTCTTCCGTGTAGAACGGGAATTTTTCATGCTCGGTACCAATGCGCCATGCCGATTCCGGCTTGGATCCCTGCGCAAGGTACACTGCCAGTTCTTCGGTACCGGAGATGGGTGTTTCGTCTGTCGTGTCGCGCGCCATGGATGGTGCTTTCCGATAAGATGAGATTGTTGCGCGTGATTGGCGGTTTTCGGTCAGGAGCGCAAGCAAATTTCGCTTATGCTCTTATCAAGAGAATTTGTATCTCACCAATCGCCGATTGTCGCCTGAATCAGAGCGAGTGCTGCAACGGCCGCTGTGTCCGCGCGCAGGATCCGCTGGCCAAGCGGGATTGCGGTGACAAAGGGCAATTTACGCAGAACTTGACGCTCATGATCCGAGAAGCCGCCCTCCGGTCCAATGAGGACACCAAGCGGCCCTCGTGGAAGTGATTGCAACAGTGGCAGGGGATTGTACGTCTCGTGTCCCTCATCGCAAAAGATGAGGCGGCGATTGCCATCCCAGCCTTCGAGCAGTTTTTCCAGCTTCACCGGCTCGCGCGTCTGCGGGATCGCCAGTACCCCGCATTGTTCTGCTGCCTCGATTGCATTGGCTTCAATACGCTCGATTCCAATACGTGGGACCTGTGTGTGCTGGGTGACGACCGGCTGCAAGGTGCCGGCGCCCATTTCCACCGCCTTCTGCACCAGATAGTCGAGCCGGCCCTGTTTCAGCGGGGCGAAACAATAAATGAGATCGGGTGGGGCAGGCTGCTCGCGCGTCTGTTCCAGTGGCTCCAGTGACAGCTTCTTCTTGCTCTCAAACCGCAGCGCCGCGCGCCATTCGCCGTCGCGACCGTTGAAGGCAAGGATTTCATCGCCTTCCTTCATCCGCAGCACATTGGCAAGGTAATTGATGGCCTCAGGACCGGTCTCGGCGCGCTTTCCAGCGGTCAGACCGGCGGTGACATAGAGCCTCTGCATTTTGTAGTTGGCACGCATGGTATTTCCAGTGGAGCAGCGGTTCAGGAGAGAGGCGGCAAGCGGCGTTTGACCGGTGATGACTTGACGATCGAGGTGTTTGTCTCGGCTTTTTCCGCCAGCCGGTCAAGAATCGTATCGAGTTGCTCCATCGTTCGAAACTGCAGTTTTCCGATAAAACAGTCATCGCCCGTGACCTTGTCGCATTCAGTGATTTCGGGCGTCTCCTTGATCAGCCTTTCGACGATATGCAACATGCCGGGCAGGGGACGAACCCGCACGATTGCCGTCAGGCTGTAGCCGAGCGCCACCGGATCGATATCAACGGTGAACGAGCGGATCACCTTCTTTTCTTCCAGCCGCCGCAAACGCTCCGAAACACTCGGAGAAGAAAGCCCCACCTTCTGGCTGAGTTCCTTCAACGATATGCGTGCGTCATCGATGAGAATCTCGATGATCGTTCGGTCAAGTTCGTCAAGCATGGATTCCTCGTAAGGTGCTTCGCCAAATTTACCTGCAATATAAAGGTGAAGTGCAATTTTCGCCTTTCACAACTTATATCAAATTGGATGTCCGCCGCATAGTCTTCACCCATTGTTGAAATGGAGCGGTGACATGGAAAAAGATCTGTTCAGAGGCAGTGTCGAAATGACTGCCGCCATGATCATTTCAGGGACAATCGGCTGGTTCGTACTGATGTCCGGTCAGCCGGTTTTGTCCGTCGTCTTCTGGCGCTGCGCCATTGGAGCCGTCACGCTGCTCGCGGTCTGTGCAGCGTTGGGCCTGCTGCGGCCAGATGTCATCTCGCGCAAGCTTTTCGGCCTTGCCGTCATTGGCGGCGTCGCGATCGTGCTGAACTGGGTGCTGCTCTTTGCTGCCTATTCCCGCGCATCCATCGCCATCGCCACGACGGTCTACAATGTCCAGCCGTTCATGCTGGTTGGCTTGGGCGCATTAATTTTCAAGGAGAAGCTCACGGCCACCAAGCTGTTCTGGCTTGGCTTTGCCTTTGCCGGCATGCTCCTGATCGTGCAGGCCAAGCCTGGTGGTGCTTATAGCGGCTCGGACTACATGACCGGTATTGCATTGTCGCTCGGTGCTGCCTTCCTCTATGCGATCGCCTCCATCGTTGCGAAGCGCCTGAAGGGTACGCCGCCGCACCTTATCGCGCTTATCCAGGTCTGCGTCGGTATTATCATGCTCGTGCCGCTTGCCGACTTCACGAGCCTGCCGCAAAGCACAGGCCAGTGGGCAAGTATTGTAACGATTGGTGTGGTTCACACCGGCTTGATGTATATCCTGCTCTACAGCGCAATCCAAAGGCTGCCGACGCACATTACCGGCTCCCTGTCCTTCATCTATCCAATCGCTGCCATTATGGTGGACTACATTGCGTTCGGACATGCGTTGCAGCCGAGCCAGTTGGTCGGTTCCGCCGCTATCCTGATCGCCGCTGCCGGCACCAGCCTCGGCTGGACATTCCGCAGATCAGTCCCCGCCGATATCAGGGCCTGACTACAAGCGGATGAGCGGATCATAGCCCGCTCTCAAGGCCCGAACGGTCGAAGGCGGCGTAAGCAGCGAGACATTCATGGGGGGTGTCTGCGATGGTGCATAGCCTTCCCATGACCAAAGATGCGTCTCGCCCTCCATGACTACATAGGCAGTGTCGCCGCTGGCAACCATGGTGCCATCTGGTAAATCAGCGATCGAACCTTCGATATGATGATGCCGTTTGCCGCCTTTGGCGTCGATCCGCTCACCATGCAGGACTTTATCTATCGCTGGAGCCGATAAAGCAGCGGTTGTATTTCCTTCCGCCCAGGCCGCCTGAAAGGATTTTGCCCGTTGCCGCTGGCAATAGAAGCAGGGCCGGTGCCCCGCCGCCAGCGCCGCCGCTTCGTCAAAGAAGAACAGTTCGGTCCAGCTGCGGCGAGCCATCACGTCCCGCCGCACATCTTTGAATTCACACACGCAGATAATCCAGGCTCGGGTCGTCCAGCGTCTTTTCAGCAAGGTCCGGGTTGCCGGATCGTGAATGATGCCGCGATTGCCCATCAGCAAACCGCGCTGAGGAACTGCGACAATATCGCCAAAGGGCGTGACACGGTTTTGCAGGGGCATTTGACGGCTTCCGACTCTTGGGGGCCCATGCTATCCGAGAATCCCAGTCATTGCGATCAGTCAGGCAGGCTTCATGCGCGTTCTCGTCGTTCAGAACTATCAGCATACCGGGTTAGGACAGGTTGGCCACGCACTGGACGAGGCGGGCGCTATGGTTGATCTGCGTCAAGCCTATCTTGGAGAAGCTCTGCCCGCCGATGCCTCTGATCATGAAGCGCTGGTCGTCCTCGGCGGCGATCAGAATGCCCTTGCCGACGACGACTATCCCTACCTTCCCGCATTGGCGCGGCTCATCAAGCGGTTCGGCGATTCCAACAAGGCCGTACTCGGCATTTGTCTCGGCAGCCAACTGGTCGCGCGCGGCTACGGTGGGCACAATATTATTGGCCGGCCGACTGAATTCGGCTGGCATGAGGTAACGTGTAGGGTTGAGGCTGTGTCAGATCCCGTTCTCTCGTCAGTCCCCCAGCAATTTCCGATCTTTCACTGGCATAGTGATACGTTCTCGTTGCCCGACGGTGCAGTTCACCTCGCGTCCAGTGCCATGACAGCAAACCAGGCTTTTCGTATCGGCCGCGCTGTCTACGGCATCCAGTTTCACTTCGAAGCCGACACAAGGCTCGTGCAAGAGTGGACGCATGTCTTCCATGATCAGATCGCAACAAATCATGCGCAATGGCTGGATGACTTCGAAGCTCATGCCGGCCGTCATGGAACCGCTGCAGATGCGGCTGGCCTGGAGCTTGCTCGCGCGTGGGTCAAGTTGATCGCGTGACTCCGCGATTCAGTTGCAACTCTGCAACAGCCCAATTCTGAATTAGATCCCCCGCCACGATTCATGTGGAGCGTGTCTTTGATTCACTAGTTGGTAATGTTCGTGTCCTGTAGTGGCCGCACTGGTTAACTGGCATGAAGCCAGGCCAAGACAAACGATGGAAACGACCAAATGACCACCAAGAGTGCTGCACTTTTGACCGCCGTAATGCTCTCAGCCATTCTCTTCATGGGCGCAGGGCTGTTCTCGGTCGATGCCGGTGGACATGCGGTTTCCAGCGACGGCTACGGCGTCAGCACGGCTTCACGCTGAGGTCAGTTCTACACGCTCACTTCCAGGAAAAACTTGTTTCCTGCGTCGATCGCAATCGCGCTGAGCCTGCCACTGGCATAGGCGCCGGTGTCGAGATTGACCCGGTTCGTCCTGACTTCCACGTCGCTGACAGGCGTGTGGCCATGGACGATGATTTTGGGGTGAAGATGTGGATTTTCCAGAAATTCCCATCTGATCCAGATCAAATCTTCGGGGTCCTGATGGTCAAGGTCGACGCCAGGCCGGATCCCGGCGTGGCAAAAGAAAAAGTCACCAAAAACCATTGATCGCTGCAAACCGCGCAGGAATTGGACGTGCGACTGTGGAATTGCATCGGCCAGCGCCTTCCGTCCCGCTGCGACAGAACCCGGGTCTTCGAAATCGATATTAATGCCATAGGAAAGCGCTGTTTGACGCCCGCCATTACGCGCAAAAAGCCCGTAGCCGTCGCCTGTAGCAAGAAACTCGAGTAAACCAACGTCGTGATTTCCCGCGAGCGTCAACATTCGGTGTGTCTTCTTCTGTAGCTTGACCAATAGATCGAGCACGCCCTTTGAATCGGGGCCCCGGTCGACATAGTCGCCGAGGTGGACAACGACCCAGTCAAACGGCGGAGATTTTTCATTCTCAACCAGAATGCGCCGGTGCATCGCCTGCAATAGATCCAGCCGGCCATGCACATCGCCAATCGCATAGACCCGCAACTTGTCCGGACCGCGCGCATGTTTGAAGTCGACGGTGTTCATTTCGAGTTCAACTCCCGCTGATTGCGCCGCAGCCGGGAGACGTCCTGCCAGGCGCTGCTGCGCACCGCTTCTCTTTGTGCCTGCTCTATGAAGTCGATGTGTTCGCGTGCGGCTGTACGCGCTCCTGCCGGGTCCGACGCCATGATCGCATCGAATATCGCCCGGTGTTGTGCAAGGAGCTTGGCGCGTGCACCGGGAAATCCATAAATTACCGTACGGTTGTAGAAGACGTCATCGGCCAGCAGCCGGTAGCACGAGCGCAGCGTATGTAACAGGATGATATTGTGCGCGCACTCGCCGATGGCATTGTGCAACTCCACATCGAGTTCCGCTTCCCTTTTGAAGTCATCGGTCTCGTAAGCCTGCTCCATCGCCGCCATGATGCGGTGGAGCAAAAGCCGGTCATCCTCGGTGGCACGCTGGGCCGCATAGTCGGCCGCGATGCTTTCGATTTCGCGGCGATATTCGAGATAATCCGCCGCCGCCTTGCGGTGGCTGGAGATGAGGTCCATCATCGGCTTGGAAAACACCTCGCCAATGACATCAGCGACAAAGGTTCCGCCGCCATGGCGAGTCGTGAGCAGGCCCTTGGCTTCCAGTGTTTTGAGCGCGCTGCGCAGGATAGGTCGCGAAACATCGAACTGAGCGGAGAGATCACGCTCTCCCGGCAGACGGTCGCCAACGCGCAGCACTCCTTCAAGGATGAGCGTCTCGATCTGGCTGACAATGTCAGTAGCCGTGCGCGTAGACTGGATGCGGGCGAAGATGGGGCTGCTGCTCATGGATGATTCGATCCGCAGAAAACACTTGCAGTCATATCGTACCGGCAAAGAACGAAACTGGTCAATTAAATGATCCAATTTCTGAAGGGATCGTGGTCCTATTTGCCGCAGCCTTTGGTATGAGAAACGGTTGAAAGCGCAGCTCAATCCGTTCACGATCCCGTGACAGCTGATCAGCGAAGAAAAGACCGGTCAGGGGACGATGGGGAAGAGATTGAAGCCAGTAACAGCGCTTGCGAGCGCTGCGCCGAGCCCAGGTGGTGTCATGGGATTTCCCGCGCATGCGGAGCGCGCCATTGCGCTTGGCGAAGTACATGCGCGACCCTACCCCTTGGTGGATACGCCGCGCCTGTTGATCCAGCTCGCCTTCATGACCGAAGGCGGATCGAGCGTCGATCACGCTGTACTGGGAGAACTCAGTCGCAGTATTGGCATTGCGCCGCCGGCCCGCGACGCCCGGCACCACATCATGCCGTGGGGCAATGGCACATTACGCTGGGAGCGGCATACGGAGTTCTCGACCTACCTTTGGGAAGGTCCGGTACCGCGTAACAACAATGCTGCCCAGCATCCTTTCGGACACGGTTTCAACCCACCCGGCACGGTGATTGACGGCGTGCGGCTGGAGATCATCAAGAAGGATCGAAATGCGCTCGCGTTGGTTTCGGAATTCGATCCTGCGAGCCTGTGCTACAGCGATGTCGAGAACGGCTTGGCCTCGATCGTTACTGACTTCCGGCAGGACCGCGATGGTATGACGCGCATCCTGATTCTCGACAATGGCCTGTCGCCCGCTCGTGCCGGAGCGTTATCGCAACGCGTCATCGAGATCGAAACCTACCGGACGCTCGCCATGCTTGGCTTGCCGCTGGCACATTCGCTTTCGCCGCGAATCCGGCGGATCGAAGACCGGCTAGCCGGCCTTACCAACGAAATGCGCGATTCGACTTCAGACAGCCACAAATTGCTTGATGAACTGACCTCCCTTGCGGCGGAACTGGAAGCCGACGCGGCGTCCAGCCTGTATCGCTTTGGTGCGAGCCGAGCTTATAACGGCATCGTCCAGGAGCGTTTGGCCGCACTGCAGGAAGAGCCGGTAACGGGATATGAAACGTGGGGAGCATTCATCCAGCGGCGCATGGCACCGGCCATGCGGACCTGCCGTTCGGTCAGTGGACGCCAGGAGAGCCTTTCAGAAAAGCTCTCCCGCGCCGCGACATTGCTGCGCACATCCGTCGATGTGGAGCTTGAACGCCAGAACCGTGACCTGCTCAGTTCAATGGACAAGCGTGCGCAATTGCAGTTGCGATTGCAGCGTACGGTCGAAGGGCTCTCGGTTGCAGCGATCTCCTATTATGTCGTTGGGCTGTTCTACTATCTCGCCAAGGGTGCGGAAACTTATATTCCCGAACTGCATGCCTCTGTGCTGACGGCGATCTTTGTTCCCATCGCCATTCTGGCCATGTGGTACGTCGTCAAGGCCATACGCAAATCCCACGCGGACGATTGATCAATTCCGATCCCAAGGCGGGATTGGTCCGTAAAGCGCCGCGAGATAGTCGATGAAGAGCCGTACTTTCGCCGGCAGGTACTGCCGCGAGGGATACACGGCATAGATCGCGATGTTGCGTGACGCCGCGTAATCTCCAAGAACTCTCACAAGCAAGCCTGCTGCGAGTTCCGGCCCGATATCCCAGGTTGAGCGCAAAGCAATACCCAGTCCGCCGAGCACGGCTTCCCGCACCACCTCGCTGGAGTTCGTCAGGAGCGGACCAGCCGGGCGCCAACTGACGGCACCATAGGGCCCGACAAGCCGCCATGGATCGCCGTTGTGGGCAGCAAGGCAGACGTGATTCTCTAGATCGGAAAAAGATCTCGGTGTCCCATGTTCTGCGACATAGCGCGGTGCTGCTACAAGGAAGCGCTCTACGGGCGCGAGCTTGCGCGCCACGAGACTTGAATCTGATAGTTCGGCAATGCGGATGGCAAGGTCGTAACCCTCGCCGACAATATCGACGAATTCGTCGGCAAGCACGAGATTGACTGAAAGGTCGGGATTTGCTCGCATGAATGGCTCGAGATGCGGAGCAATATGCATACGCCCAAATGTCGTCGGCACGGCGACCTTCAGCAGCCCGTGCGCTTGCTCCGAGCGGCGCGAGACGAAGGCCTCTGCTTCCTCGACCCCTGACAGGATCGCCAGCACGCGCTGGTAATACCCCTGACCGGTTTCCGTCAGGGCGATCTGCCTTGTCGTGCGCTGCAGAAGCCGAGTACCCAGCCGCTCTTCGAGACGCCGCAACCGCTTGGAAACGACAGCGGGAGAAAGTCCAAGCTCCCGTCCTGCCGCCGACATGCTCCCGGCAGAAACCACGCGCGCAAAAATTTCCATATCGTTGAACTCGCTCATGCGCGCACTCTTCCGGCGGTCCATGATAAGGTCAAGTGCAAAGACGGGCGTGCGAAGAAACGCATCTTTACAAGACTGAAGCGCAAGAGGTAAACATAGTTTACCAGTGGTGCGAGGGAGTACGAGATTAGATGGCCGGATTGCTCATGCCGAAAGCCGATAACGCGACCATGTCTCGCCGTGCAGAGATTGTTGCGGCATTGCAAGCCATCGTGCCGGGCGAAGGCGTGGTTGATGTCACCAACGAAATGCGCGCCTTCGAATCCGATGCCCTTACGGCCTATCGCCAGCTGCCCCTGGTCGTCGTCCTGCCGCAAACGGTGGCGCAGGTATCACGAGTCCTCAAATATTGCTACGAAAACAATGTGAAAGTCGTCCCTCGCGGCTCCGGAACGTCATTGTCAGGCGGGGCTTTGCCCTTGGAAGATGCGGTGTTGCTGGTCCTGTCGCGCTTCAACCGGATCCTCGAAATCGACTATCCAAACCGTGTTGCCGTGGTGCAGCCGGGCGTGACAAATCTCGGCATCACCAAGGCAGTCGAGCATGAAGGCTTTTACTACGCGCCGGATCCGTCGTCGCAGATCGCCTGCTCGATTGGAGGTAACGTGGCGGAAAATTCCGGCGGCGTGCATTGCCTCAAATATGGTCTCACTGCCAATAACGTGCTCGGCCTCGAAATGGTGCTGATCACCGGCGAAGTTGTGCGGCTCGGTGGAAAGCATCTTGATTCCGAAGGTTATGACCTTCTCGGCCTGATGACCGGTTCGGAAGGGCTGCTTGGAGTTGTCACGGAAGTGACCGTGCGCATCCTGAAGAAGCCGACGAGTGCGCGCGCGCTGATGGTGGGTTTTCCAACGAGCGAAGAAGCTGGTCAATGCGTCGCCGATGTCATCGCGGCTGGCATCATTCCGGGCGGCATGGAGATGATGGACCGCCCTGCCATTCACGCTGCCGAGGACTTCGTCCATGCGGGATACCCCCTCGATGTGGAAGCCCTGCTGATCATCGAACTGGATGGTCCCGTGGTCGAAGTTGATCACTTGATCAGTATGGTTGAGACAATCGGACGGAAAAATGGTGCAACGACCTGCGTGGTGTCGCAAAGCGAAGAGGAGCGCATGGCATTCTGGGCAGGGCGCAAGGCGGCCTTTCCGGCAGTCGGGCGCATTTCGCCAGACTACCTGTGCATGGACGGAACGATCCCGCGAAAAGAGCTGCCGAAAGTGCTGGCGGGCATGCGCGAACTGTCAGAGAAATATGGCTTGCGCGTTGCCAATGTCTTCCATGCTGGCGATGGCAATCTGCATCCGCTCATCCTCTACGATGCGAATATACCGGAAGAGCTGCATAAGGCCGAGGATTTTGGCGCCGATATCTTGCGGCTCTGCGTCAAGGTCGGCGGTGTATTGACGGGAGAACATGGCGTCGGTGTGGAAAAGCGCGACCTGATGCCGGAGATGTTCAACGAAACCGATCTCAAGCAGCAGATCAGGGTCAAATGCGCTTTCGATGACAAGCACTTGCTCAATCCCGGCAAGGTATTTCCGCAATTGCACCGCTGCGCTGAACTTGGCCGTATGCACGTGCATCATGGTCAGGTGCCGTTTCCTGACATTCCGAGATTCTAGGCGTGACCACATTCAATCCTCACGCCGAAGGCGAGATCGTCGAAGCTGTCCAATGGGCGGTTGCAGAGCAGGCGCCTGTCGAAATCGTTGGTCAGGGCTCCAAGCGGGATCTCGGCCGCCCTTTACAGACCGAGCATACAATTATGCTCTCGGGTTATTCGGGCGTGACGTTGTACGAGCCAGACGAATTGGTCCTTGGCGCCAGGGCAGGTACGCCGATCGCCGAACTGGAAGCATTGCTTGCGGCCAATGGCCAGGCATTCCAGTTCGAGCCGATGGATTATGGCCCGCTGTTGGGAAAGCTTGCGGGGCAGGGCAGCCTCGGCGGCCTCCTGGCGACCAATTTGTGTGGACCGCGTAGCCTGAAGTCCGGTTCCGCCCGTGATCATGTGCTGGGCGTGCGCGTGGTGTCGGGACGTGGCGAACTGTTCAAATCCGGCGGCCGTGTCGTCAAGAATGTCACGGGCTATGATTTGTCGAAGGGGATGGCCAATTCCTGGGGGACACTCGGCATCGCCACGGAAATAACGTTCAAGGTCCTCCCTGCTCCGGAGACCGAGACGACGCTTGTCATTCGCGGTCTTGCCGACGATGAAGCAGGCCGCGCCATGGCGATTGCCATGGGTTCAAGCGGCGAGGTGGCATCTGCGGCGCATTTGCCAATCAATGTTGCAGGGCGGGTCCTCGACGGAGCGCTGAATGGGGAGGCTTCGACCGTGCTGCGCCTTGAGGGGTTCGCGCCCTCCGTCGCTGATCGAGTGGCAATGTTGAAGGGCCTTCTGGCGTCTGCCGGGACGATTGATACCATTTCCGGCGAAAGATCCCGCAAGCTCTGGCAGGAAATCCGTGACGTCGTCCCGTTTGCCGACGGCACCGAGCGCCCGGTGTGGCGGGTTTCCATGGTGCCGATGGAAGCCTACAAGCTTGTCGCCTCCCTCCGCATGGGAGCCGCTGTCGATGCCTATTACGATTGGCAGGGCGGCCTCGTCTGGTTGCGCATGGAAGGTGAGCCAGAAGCAGAAGCCGTACGTGCGCTGGTCCGCAAATATGGTGGCGGTCATGCAACTTTGGTGCGCGCGCCGACGAGCATACGGGCAGCGCTGCCGGTATTCGAACCGCAGCCAGCGTCCCTGGCCGCCCTTTCCAAGCGGCTGAAGCAGCAGTTCGATCCGAGCGGAATATTGAACCCGGGCCGCATGGTCGCAGGAGTATAGACGTGCAGACAAACTTTACCCCCGAGCAGTTGCTGGACCCCGGCGTCGCAGAGTCGGAAAAGATTCTGCGCAAATGTGTGCATTGCGGCTTCTGTACCGCCACTTGCCCGACCTACGTTACGTTGGGCAATGAGCTCGACAGCCCGCGGGGCCGCATCTATCTCATCAAGGATATGCTGGAAAATGGCCGCGCGGCGGATGAGCAGATCGTCAAGCACATCGATCGCTGTCTGTCGTGCCTCGCCTGCATGACAACCTGTCCTTCGGGTGTCAACTACATGCACCTCGTGGATAACGCCCGTGCCCACATCGAGAAGACCTACAAGCGCCCGGTCATCAACCGGCTGACCCGCGCGCTGCTTGCTCTTGTCCTGCCCTATCCCGGCCGTTTTCGTTTCGCCCTCAGTGTTGCAAGACTTGGCCGTCCCTTCGCTCCACTGTTCAGATCCGTGCCGGCGTTGAAGCCGATGGCCGCAATGCTCGAGCTTGCGCCCAAGTCCGTTCCCGCGAAATCGCGCTTTGCCCGGCCCGGTTCGCATGCATCTCAGATAGCGAAAAAAGGCAGGGTTGCAATTCTTACTGGCTGCGCCCAGCCGGTGTTGAAGCCAGGCATCAACGAGGCAACGATCCGGCTTTTGACACGGCTTGGCATCGAAGTCGTCGTACCAGGGGGCGAGGGTTGCTGCGGTTCGCTGGTGCACCATATGGGCCGCGAGGAAGAAGCACTCCACGAGGCCCGCCGCAATGTGGACGTCTGGATGCGTGAACTCGATGCGGGCGGTCTCGATGCGATCGTGGTAACGGCGTCGGGGTGCGGCACGACGATCAAGGATTACGGCTACATGCTGCGGCTCGATCCCGACTATAAGGACAAGGCAGCACGTGTTTCCGCACTGGCCAGGGACATCACCGAATATCTGGCAATGCTCGACCTGCCGGCGCCAAAGCAACCGGCGGGCCTCACCGTTGCCTACCACTCCGCCTGTTCGATGCAGCACGGGCAGAAGATCACGCGCCAGCCGAAGGATTTGCTTAAAGCGGCAGGTTTCATCGTCAAGGAGCCCGCTGAGGGTCATCTTTGCTGTGGTTCGGCCGGTACCTACAACATCATGCAGGCAGAGATTGCGCGTACGCTTCGTGACCGCAAGGTGAAGAACATTGAAGCTACAGGAGCCACCCTCATCGCTACCGGCAACATTGGCTGTATCACCCAGATCGCCAGCGGTTCGAAGCTGCCGATTGTGCATACCGTGGAGTTGCTCGACTGGGCCTATGGCGGCCCCAAGCCGGAAGGTATCGCCGCACCAGCGTTCTTGCAGGCGGAATAAAAGAGGGCAGCGGTTCCGAGGGAACCGCTGCCCAGTTCCCGGCACCGCCCCCGGTGCCGGCCCCCAGAACTGCTATCTCACAATAACCTTGGTACCGACATTGACGCGCTCGTAGAGGTCCGTGACGTCTTCGTTGCGCATGCGAATGCAGCCACTGGATACGGCATGGCCAATGGTCCAGGGAGCATTGGTGCCGTGAATGCGATATAGGGTCGAGCCGAGATAAAGCGCGCGTGCACCAAGAGGATTGGCGATACCGCCTTCCATATGCGCTGGTATGATGCGCCCCTTCTGTCGCTCGCGTTCTATCATCGATGCGGGTGGATTCCAGTCGGGCCATTCGGCCTTGCGGCTGATCGTATTGGTGCCGGACCAGCCAAAACCTTCCTTGCCCACACCGACTCCATAGCGTTGGGCCGTTCCGCCGGCTTCAACCAGGAAAAGGAAACGTTGTGACGTATCGATAACGATGGTGCCAGGCTTCTCGGGGCCGTCATAGGCAACTGTCTGCGGCAGGAATTCAGGGTCCATCGCCCGCTTCTTCGGCTGCCGGTCGTTCGCGGGCGATTCGGGGCGCTGGAATGACACTTCGCGAACTGCCGGATTTCCGGCTGCTGGGGCAACTTTACGATTGCGCTGCTTGGTATATCCGCGTGCAGGAGGCTCGCTGAAAACCACATAATTGCGCGGATTGACCGGCGAGCCCACTGGCCTTGCGCGCAGCTGCATCACCCAAGGTGCCGAGAGATCCGGGCTCATGACAACTGGCGGGCGTGTTGCGTAGCGTTCACTCGCCATCGCCCCGGTGGCAATGCCGGCCGTTAGGCAGGATGTCAGTAGCAAATATGCAATTCTCATCGGGTCTTTTCTCTAGGCGTGCAAACTCTGCTGACAGGTCTTGTCAGTTTTCGGATTGAGTTTGCCTGCGCTCAGGTAGAAAAAAGTGAATCGCGATCAATAAAATGCGATTCTTTGCGGAAACCATTTGGTGTGGTTACCGGCAGGTTTTCAAAACTGGTTAACATTCGAAAAAGGCAGGCGAAATGCAAGACGATACCCCGGTCAAGACTGGCCTGATCACCGGCGAGGATGGCGACATCAGGTGCTTCTGGCCCGGAACATTGCCTGAATATGTTCACTATCACGATCATGAGTGGGGCAGGCCCGTCACCGACGACACCCGGCTTTTCGAGAAGATTTGCCTCGAGGGATTTCAATCCGGCCTTTCCTGGCTGACCATCTTGCGCAAGCGCCAGAACTTCCGCGAAGCCTTTGATGGTTTCGATTATCATCGTATCGCGCGCTATGGCGAGAAGGATGTGGAGCGGCTGCTGGGCAATGCAGGTATCATCCGCCATCGCGGCAAGATCAATTCCGCGATCAACAACGCCAAGCGCGCCATTGAACTCGTCAAGGAAACGGGATCACTCGCTGCCTATTTCTGGCAGTTTGAGCCACCGGCAGACGAGCGCCCCAAGATTGTCGACTATCCCACCCTCATTGCAAACCCGACATCACCAACCTCGATCCGCCTGTCCAAGGACCTGAAGAAGCGTGGCTGGACCTTTGTTGGTCCGACGACGATGTATGCGCACATGCAGGCGATGGGCCTTGTCAATGATCACATTGAAGGTTGCAAGTGCCGCCAGGAGATCGAGAGGCTGCGAGCCAGGTTCAAGAGACCGGTTCCGGCTTCATAGAGTCGCGTATCCTTTGTCAGGGTCATCAATCCTTGCCCTTGAAGCGTTGATAGTCTAGAGCAAACGCGCTCCGGCAATCGCTAGAATTTCAAAGGTTTGGATCATCATCATGGCAACAAAGGCAGACAGGGTAAAAGCGCGGCTGCCGCGCGGTTTCGTGGACCGTGCGCCCGATGATCTGCGCGCCGCCGAAAAGATGATGGCGCAGATCCGCAAGGTCTACGAACTTTATGGCTTCGAGCCCGTCGAAACTCCGCTGATCGAATATACCGATGCGCTCGGCAAGTTCCTGCCGGATCAGGATCGTCCCAACGAAGGCGTGTTCTCGTTTCAGGACGATGACGAGCAGTGGTTGTCGTTGCGCTACGATCTGACCGCGCCGCTGGCACGCTATGTCGCCGAGAATTTCGAGAGTATTCCAAAGCCCTATCGCAGCTATCGTGCCGGCTGGGTGTTCCGCAATGAGAAGCCGGGCCCGGGCCGTTTCCGCCAGTTCATGCAGTTCGACGCCGATACGGTCGGTGCGCCTTCTGTCTCGGCGGACGCGGAAATGTGCATGATGATGGCCGATGTCATGGAGGCATTGGGCATCAAGCGCGGTGACTATGTGATCCGCGTTAACAACCGCAAGGTTCTCGACGGGGTGCTGGAGGCAATCGGCCTCGGCGGCGACGAGAATGTTGGCCGAAGGCTGACGGTGCTCAGGGCAATCGACAAGCTCGACAAATTCGGCCCACAAGGCGTGCGCCTGCTGCTTGGCGCCGGCCGGTGGGATGGCGGTAAGGAAGGTGAGGGCGATTTCACGAAGGGTGCGGGGCTCGACGAAGAATCCATTGATACGATCATGCTCCTTTTCACGCACGCGAGCGACCGTGCACCCGACTTTTTTATGCAAATGTCTCCCGATGAAGTGATGCAGGATGATGCATTGCTGCAAGGCGGCCAGAGTTCACAACCCTTAGTCATCGCCAATCCCCGCTTTCTTGACGTCTATGAGGAGCGGTTCCCACAAGCGTCGCTTTTCCAAGAGGGGTTGAACGAACTTCGCCAAATCAGCAGCCTCGTGAGAGCAGCGGGCTATGGGACACAGCGCATCAGGATTACAACCTCGGTCGTACGTGGTCTGGAATATTACACTGGTCCGGTCTTCGAAGCCGAACTCACCTTCGACGTCACGAATGAAAAGGGCGAGAAAGTTGTCTTCGGCTCGGTTGGCGGTGGCGGGCGTTATGACGGCCTGGTCTCGCGCTTCCGCGGCGAACCGGTTCCGGCAACCGGATTTTCGATCGGCGTTTCGCGCCTGATGACCGCCCTGAAGAACCTCGGCAAGCTCGACACTTCCGACAACATCGGCCCTGTCGTCGTTCTGGTCATGGACCGTGATACAGTAAGCCTCGGCCGCTACCAGAGGATGGTCTCGGATCTGCGTCAGGCCGGTATTCGCGCCGAAATGTATCTCGGCGGTTCGGGCATGAAGCCGCAGATGAAATATGCTGATCGCCGTGGCGCACCCTGCGTCATCATTCAGGGGTCGCAGGAACGCGACAACGGCGAAGTTCAGATCAAGGACCTGATCGAAGGCGCACGCCTTTCGGCTGAGATCGAGGACAATGTCACGTGGCGTGAAAGCCGTCCGGCGCAGGTCACCGCCAAGGAAGGCGATCTCGTGGCCGAGGTGCGCAAGATACTCGAGGCGCAGGCCGAAGATCGTGCCAACGCATCGAAGGGTCAGTAGTTTCCGATGACCGCTTCACGCGCCCCTGCTTTTTCTGGCGAACTTGCCGCGCTTATCGCTGGGCGGGATGCGGAGCTTGTCGATATTCCGGTCATCCAGCCGGCAGACCAGTTTCTGGACATGGCCGGTGAAGACCTGCGCCGCCGGATTTTTCTGACCGAGAACGAAAACGGCCAGAGCCTGTGCCTCAGGCCCGAATTTACCATTCCCGTTTGCCGAAATCATATCGAACGCAACGCCGCGACGCCGAAACGCTATGCCTACCTCGGTGAGGTGTTCCGCCAGCGCCGCGAGGGCGGCAACGAGTTCTTTCAGGCCGGGATCGAGGATCTTGGCGATGCCAACCGGGCCCGTGCCGATGCGCGTTCGCTTGCCGATGCCTTGGCTGCCATCCGGCTTGTTGCGCCGCACGCGGAACTGGAAACCCTGCTCGGTGACCAGGCAATTTTTGAGGCAGTGCTGGCAGCACTTGGCTTGCCGCGCGGCTGGCAGAAGAAGCTTGCACGCGCCTTCGGCAATCCTGGGCAATTGAAAGGTTTGCTTGAAGACCTTTCCTCCGATCGCCAAAATGGCGCGCTGCCGGATCGTCTTGCAGTGCTCGTGGCAAAGGGCGACGAAGCCGGTTTGGCGGCTGAGTTGGAACAGGATATGCAAATCGCGGGGATTTCGCCTGGTGCTGGTCGCGCGCCGATAGAAATTGCGCGTCGGCTGATCGAGAAATCAACGCTCGCTTCGGTAAAGTTGCCGGCCAAGGCATTCTCGGCGTTGGAAACCTTTCTTGCCATTCGCGTGCCGCTGCAATCTGCCGCGGGCCAATTGCTCAGCTTCGCGCGTTCGAACGAATTCGACCTCGGCCCTGCACTTGAACAATTCGAGGCGCGCGCGGCCTCTGTTATCGAGGCGGGAATCGGGCACGAGACGATCATCTATGATGCCGCATTCGGCCGCCCGCTCGACTATTATACCGGGCTGGTCTACGAGACCCGTGCGCTGAAATACGCCGGCACAGGCGCTATTGTCGGCGGCGGCCGCTATGATCGTCTGTTGACGATGCTCGGCGCCGTAGGGTCCATTCCGGGTGTCGGATTTTCGATCTGGCTCGACCGGCTCGAGCAAATTGCCGAGAGTGTTTCAGGAGATGCGCAATGACCATCACCTTGGCGCTTCCCTCCAAAGGCCGCCTCAAGGAAAAGGCCCTCGAAGTCCTTGAAAACGCGGGCTTGAGCGTAATCCTGCCGAAAGATCAGCGCAGCTACCGGGCGCAGGTCAAAGGCGAAAGTCAGATCGATATCCTGTTTCTCTCGGCATCCGAGATTGCTCGCGAGCTTGGCTATGGCAGCGTTGATCTTGGCGTGACAGGTGAAGATCTCATCCGCGAAACGCTGTCGTCTGCCGATGAGCGGGTGCAAGTCGAAGCCCGCCTCGGCTTTGGCCATGCGGATGTTGTCGTTGCCGTGCCGGACGTCTGGTATGACGTGTCGACAATGGCCGATCTCGATGACGTCGCCGCGGATTTCCGCCAGCGCCATGGCCGCCGTCTGCGCATTGCCACGAAATACTGGCGGTTGACCCAGCAGTTCTTCTCGCAAATGCATGGAATCCAGGTCTATCGCATAGTCGAGAGCCTCGGCGCGACCGAGGGCGCTCCTGCTTCAGGTTCCGCTGATATCATTGTGGATATCACCTCGACCGGATCGACTTTGCACGCCAACCATCTCAAGGTTCTGGATGATGGCGTGATCCTCAAATCGCAGGCGTGCCTGGTTTCGTCGCGCGGCACCACCGACGCCAATGCTGTTGAGGAACTATCTCAGCGCATTAAGGCGGCTCTGGCCGGCTGATCCTATCAACTCTGCGTGATTTAGAGCGAGTTCTGTAACCTTTCCAGCGATCCATACGTATTTCCCAGCAGAAGACCGAATATGATCGGTATAGTAACGCTAGGAGTTCAGTCATGATGACACGTCGAACGCTTTTTGGCGGTGCGATAGCGGGGCTCGGCGCATTCGTCGCGACACGATTTGCTGGCGCACCAGTCGCGCGTGCGGCAGGCCCGTTCGAAATCAAGCATACGGATGCGGAGTGGAAGAAACTCCTGACCGCCGAACAATATTACGTGCTGCGCGAGGAGGGGACGGAGGCCCCGTTCACCAGCCCGCTCAATCACGAAAAGCGTAAAGGCATTTTTGCCTGCGCCGGCTGCGACCTCCCACTTTTTGATTCAGATACGAAATTCGAAAGCGGCACCGGCTGGCCGAGTTTCTGGATGCCGATCAAGGGCGCGGTAAACGAGATTCCCGACCCTTCCTTCGGTATGACGCGTACAGCGGTCGAATGCCATCGCTGCGGTGGCCATCTCGGTCATGTCTTCGATGACGGGCCAAAGCCGACTGGCCTGCGCTACTGCATGAATGGCGTCGCGTTGACATTCAAACCGGCAGCTGCCTGAGATAGCAAAGGACCCAGATCCATGAAAGTTTATCATTTCCTGCTCGCTGCGACGATCTTGATTTCTCCCGGATGCGCGCTTGCTGGCGAAACTGTCACCATGGTTCCGCCACCTGCGGTCGATCAGACGGCCTCCGCGAAGCCTGAGACCATCGTCCTTGCCGGTGGCTGCTTCTGGGGCGTCCAAGGGGTCTACCAGCACATGAAGGGTGTAACGAGCGCTGTCTCCGGTTATTCGGGCGGCAAGAAGGAAACCGCAAATTATGAACTTGTGAGCAACGGCGACACCGGACATGCGGAGTCGGTGGAAGTAACCTTTGATCCGAAAGTCGTCAGCCTTGGCAAGATACTGCAAGTCTATTTTTCCGTGGTGCACAATCCCACGGAGTTGAATCGGCAGGGACCGGATTCCGGCACACAGTATCGCTCGGCGGTTTTCACGACCAGCAGCGAGCAGGAGAAGATTACGAGAGCCTATATCGCTCAGCTCGACAAGGCCAAGGTCTACTCGGGTCCGATCGTTACGAAGGTTTCATCGCTGGAAGAATTCTACCCCGCCGAAGCCTACCACCAGGATTATGCGACGATCCATCCTTCGCAGCCTTACATCGCTTACTACGATCTCCCGAAGATCGAAAACCTGAGCAAATTATTCCCGCAGGATTACCGCGACAACCCTGTGCTGGTCAGTGAGAACAAAGCGTCGAACTGAGACAACGCAACAAAAAAGGCCGCTCGAAGCGGCCTTTTTCTTGTTCAGTATCGGATCGATCAGCCGCGCTTGGCGTCGATAGATAGTGCGCCTGCCCCATGCTGAGCCAGCACAAAAAAACCGCCGGCAATCGCGAGGTTCTTGTAGAAGTTTATCTGGTTCGCCTGATCCCAGGGAACCAGATGACCGACGAGGGCAGCGCCGATCGTGAACAAACCGAGCAGGACTGCGGCGTAGCGAGTCTGGAAGCCAACCAGAACGGCGAGACCGCCAAGAAGTTCAACCAGGCCGACTATAACGGCAGTGATTGTTGGCAGTGGGAGCCCCTTGGAGGCGAAATAGCCCGCTGTGCCGCCAATAGCTGTGAGCTTGGCGAAACCAGCGGGAATGAACAGGATCGAAAGCAGGATGCGGCTGACAAGCGTAACAATAGCATTGTTGGACATTAGGAAACTTCTCCGGGGTTTGTCGTTACAGCCCAATATCTAGATTCGATTGTCAAGCAAAGCCACCATTTTCTCGACAGATTGTTCACAGTAAAATGATATTCGATTCCTACTCTGGTGCGATCATACGTTCTGGACGAACAAGGCGGTCATAATCTTCAGCCGAGACGTGACCGCTGGCGAGGGCCTCTTCACGCAAGGTCGTGCCGTTCTTGTGGGCAGTCTTGGCAATCTTTGCCGCATTGTCATAGCCAATCGCCGGCGCCAGTGCTGTGACGAGCATCAGCGAGCGCTCAAGCAGGTCCTTGATGCGGGCTTCATCAGCTTCGATGCCTTCGACACAGTTGTCTGCGAAGGAGACCATGGAATCCGAGAGCAGGCGGATCGACTGAAGAACGTTCAGCGCAATGACCGGCTTGAACACGTTGAGTTCGAAGTGGCCCTGGCTGGCAGCGACAGTGACCGTTGTTTGATTGCCGAAAACTTGCGCCGCGACCATGGTCAGCGCTTCGGCCTGCGTCGGGTTGACCTTGCCCGGCATGATCGACGAGCCGGGCTCGTTTTCCGGTAGTTTCAATTCGCCGAGACCGGAACGCGGACCAGAACCGAGGAAGCGGATGTCATTGGCGATCTTGAACAGGTCCGTTGCCAGTGCATTGAGGCTGCCATGGAAGTTAGCCAGGGCGCCATGGCTCGCGAGTGCCTCGAACTTGTTTGGGGCGGTCTTGAACGGCAGGCCGGTAATATCGGAAACCGCTTCGGCAAAACCTGTTTCAAAGCCGACAGGCGCATTGAGGCCGGTCCCAACGGCCGTACCCCCCTGTGCCAGCAGGAAGACGTCGGCAAGGCTCTGCTCGATGCGTTTGCGCGCGAATTCCAGCGCCGCGCGATAGCCCGAAAATTCCTGACCGAGTGTAACGGGCGTTGCATCTTGCGTGTGGGTTCGGCCGATCTTGATGATGTCGGCAAATGCCTTTTCCTTCTTCGCCAACGCGGCAGTCAGATGGTCCAGCGCGGGATAGAGCCGTTCGGTTGCCTCCACGGCCGTGGCGATATGGATCGCAGTCGGAAACGTGTCGTTGGAGGACTGGCTCATGTTGACGTGATCGTTTGGATGAACCGGCTTCTTCGAGCCCTTGGTTCCGCCGAGCATTTCAATGGCGCGGTTGGAAATGACCTCATTCGCATTCATGTTCGACTGTGTGCCCGAGCCCGTCTGCCAGACAACCAGCGGGAAATGCTCGTCGAGCTTACCTTCGATGACTTCTTCCGCAGCGACGGTGATGGCGCGGCCAAGCACTTCGTCGAGCTTCCCGAGTGCCATGTTGGTTTCCGCAGCGGCTCGCTTGGCAATGCCAAGGGCGCGCACGAGCGGGATCGGCATCCTCTCGCCGCCGATCCTGAAATTATGCAGCGAGCGTTCCGTCTGTGCGCCCCAATACTTGTCCGAAGCGACTTCGATGGGTCCAAAAGTATCTGTTTCGGTACGGGTAGAGCTCATCGTGTATTTTTCCTGTTGGGAGTTGGCGCAAGCACTACTGCGAAGCTCCGCGAGAGGCAAGGTTCGAGAGTGGAATGCCGACCTGGAATTCACGCGGGTTTGGGATAAAATCGATTAAAGGCAAAAAGCCACTTGAGGCGCCCCGCACATGTGCGCAACGGCTAGCGCCCTATTCGCAAGACTGCCTTGGTCATTTGAAAGTACGCATGCGAGTGACATTATCTGACTAATTTCCTGGTTCGTGCTAATTTTGAATTGAAAGTTTGATGTGTGGGGAGGACATCATGGCAACACATGAAGCGCGAACCCTTCAGATTTCCATTGGCCGCAATTGGCGTGATGTCTATGACTACGCCAGTGTTCCGGAACACCTGCCAGAATGGGCGTCAGGCCTTACATCCGGCTTGCAGAAATCCGGTGACGAATGGCTGGCCGATAGTCCCTCTGGCAAGCTTCGATTGCGGTTCGCACCTGATAACAAGTTTGGTGTTCTCGATCATTGGGTGACCACAGAAACGGGTGAGGAAGTCTATATTCCGCTGCGGGCGGTTGCCAATGGTGACAGCTGCGAGGTCACCTTCACCCTGTTTCGCCTGCCGGGCATGGACGATGAGAAATTCACTGCCGATGCCGCGTGGGTGAAGCGAGATCTGCAGAAGCTCAAGGATCTGCTCGAAGCACAACTCATAGAGTGAGAAAAGATATGGCAAGTTCAGGCAAAGACAAACGTATCGACTATATCGAATTCAATGTGAGTGATATTGGGCGCGCGCGCCGCTTCTATGGCGATGCCTTCGGCTGGACCTTCACTGATTACGGCCCCAGCTATTGCGAATTTTCCGATGGTGGTCTTAAGGGCGGCTTTACGTCAGAAGGCGAAGTCCGATCGGGCGGCCCGCTGGTCATCCTCTTTGCCGATAATCTTGCAGATGCATTGAAGCGAGTCGAGAAAGCGGGCGGAAAAATCCTGAAACCCGTATTCAGTTTCCCCGGCGGCCGGCGCTTTCATTTCGCCGACCCCGATGGATATGAGCTTGCGGTCTGGTCAGATAAATAGGATCCAGATCAGGACGCCAGTGTCAGCATGTAAGCGTCGTATTTCTTCAGAAACTCGCGTAACAGCTGCGGATACTCGACCGTTACTGCGTTTTGCACGCTAGGCCGCGCCGCAAGTGCCTTGCGCCATGCGCGAACTTTGGGATAGTTCGCAAACACCCCAAGGTCGCTGATCTCATCGAACGTATCAAAATACCGGAAGGCGGGCGCGAAGACCGCATCGACCAGGCTGAAATTGGCGCCCGCAAAAAAGGGGCCATCGCCGAGTTCGTCTTCTACACGCCCGAATTTGTCGATGAGAGCCTTGCGCTTTTCTTCGAAGACACGCACATCCCTGGTCGTTTCCAGCCCCCATATCTCGGAGAGAATGGAGGAGCCATATTCCATCCAGCCGCGATGGCGGGCACGCGTCAGGGCGTCTTGCGGGTGCAAGCGCGGTCCGGGTTGAGACTCATCGATATATTCGGCAATGACCGAGCTCTCGAAGAGAATTGCGTCGCTGCCATCCGGCCGGGGAACTTGCAGCAGCGGTACCTTTCCAAGCGGCGAAACTTTTAGGAACCAGTCGGGCTTCGTCTGCAGGTCAATGTAAATTTTCTCGAATGGAACGCCTTTTTCGGCAAGGGCTATAGCTGCGCGTTGCACATAGGGGCAAAGAGGATGGCTGATGAGGGTGAGGGAAGACAAGGCATGGTTCTCCGGATGATGGCCGCAAATGAAACGAGCGGCAGCCGAAGCCGCCGCCCTTCCGAGAATCAGGCTGCGCGAGCAGCTCTCAAAGCATTCGCCCACCAGACAAGCTGGGCGAGCTGGTTGTCGGCTGCCTCATTGAGATGCGCATAATCTCCAAGTTTCTTCTCGCCTTTAACGACGGTCAGATATTCGGGATAAGAGATATGAACCCCGGTCTTGACCGACGCCGAGCCCATTTCAACGAAGATCAGACGAAGCTGTTCCACTGCACGGGCACCGCCCACGCCGCCATAGCCGACAAAGCCGACGGGACGTTGCGAGAACTCACCAAGATCGATGGCGTTCTTCAACACGGCGGTCGGGCCGTGATTGTACTCGGCGACGGTCACGACGAAGCCATCGAATTCCCGCAGCTTTTTCTTCCACCGCTCCGCGGTTTCGTTTTGCTCCGTCGTGGTACGCTCTTCAGCAAAGAAATGCATCGGATAGTCAAGAAGATCGACGATCTCCACCTCGACATCGTCACGCTTGCCGGCAACCTCAGCGATCCATTTGGCAGGAAATTCGGCGAAACGGCCGATACGTGTGCTGCCAATAATGATACCGATTTTAGCTTTAGCCATTTCATGAATCCTTCATCTTGGGGGATGGTAACTATTTGTGACCGGCGCTATATAAGTGACTGTTCGAAACGGTCGCAAGGAGGCACTTTTTTGAAACCAGATCACTTCGAAGTAACCCCTGCATGTGCGGCGGTTCACCATCTCCTCGCACGCGTCGGCGACAAATGGACGGTGATGGTCGTCAAGTATCTCGGCAATGGGTCGATGCGATTCAACGAGCTGAAGCGGACAATCAATGGTATCTCTCAAAAGATGCTGACGAGTACGTTGCGTGGTCTTGAACGCGACGGATTTGTGACCCGGACAGTTTATCCGACCATTCCGCCACGTGTGGATTACGAGCTGACGGATTTGGGACGCGATCTGCTGGTGCCGGTAAAAGCGCTTGGAGATTGGGCGATCAAAAACGAGCAGCGCGTCAGCGAAGCCCGCGCTCGATTCGATGCAGCTAACGGCGGCAAGGAACCCCAGACTCCCTTCGCACAAGCTGCTGAATAGCTCCATTCGCCGGACGAATGAAAAAAGGCGGGTCGAAACCCGCCTTTTTCCATATGTCGTTGGGACAGGACTTCTTAGAAGTCCATGCCACCCATGCCGCCCATTCCGCCGCCTGGCATCTGGGGAGCGCCGCCATTGTCCTTCTTCGGAGCTTCGGCGATCATGGCTTCCGTCGTAACGAGAAGACCAGCAACCGATGCAGCATCCTGCAGGGCGGTGCGGACAACCTTGACCGGATCGACGATGCCGAGTGCGATCAGATCGCCATACTCGCCGTTGGCAGCGTTGTAACCGAAGGTTTCCTTCTTGTTGTCGAGGATCTTGCCGATAACGATCGAAGCTTCATCACCTGCGTTGGTTGCGATCTGACGGGCCGGAGCCTGCAGGGCGCGACGAACGATGTTGATACCTGCGTCCTGGTCGGCATTGGCGCCCTTGAGGGTAAGACCAGCCGAAGCGCGCAGGAGGGCAACGCCACCGCCAGGAACGATACCTTCTTCAACAGCCGCACGGGTTGCGTTGAGGGCGTCGTCGACGCGGTCCTTCTTTTCCTTCACTTCAACTTCCGTTGCACCGCCAACGCGGATAACGGCAACACCGCCAGCGAGCTTGGCAAGACGTTCCTGCAGCTTCTCGCGGTCGTAGTCGGAAGTGGTTTCTTCGATCTGCTGTTTGATCTGGCCGACGCGGGCGTTGATTTCGCCCTTCTTGCCATTGCCGTCAACGATCGTGGTGTTTTCCTTGGTGATCGACACCTTCTTGGCGCGGCCGAGCATGTCGAGCGTAACGCTTTCGAGCTTGATGCCGAGATCTTCGGAGATGACCTGACCGCCGGTGAGGATGGCGATGTCTTCGAGCATGGCCTTGCGGCGATCGCCGAAGCCAGGAGCCTTGACAGCAGCAATCTTCAGGCCGCCGCGCAGCTTGTTGACGACGAGCGTAGCAAGCGCTTCGCCTTCGACGTCTTCAGAGATGATGACGAGCGGCTTGGAGGTCTGAACGACAGCTTCAAGAACCGGCAGAAGAGCCTGGAGGTTCGAAAGCTTCTTCTCGTGGAGAAGGATGTAGGCGTCTTCGAGGTCAGCAACCATCTTTTCAGGGTTGGTCACGAAGTATGGCGACAGGTAGCCGCGGTCGAACTGCATGCCTTCGACAACTTCCAGCTCGGTGTCAGCGGTCTTGGCTTCTTCAACGGTGATAACACCTTCGTTGCCAACCTTCTGCATCGCCTTGGCGATCATTTCACCGATTTCGGATTCGCCATTGGCAGAGATCGTGCCGACCTGCGCAACTTCTTCCGAAGTCTTGATCTTCTTGGCGCTCTTGCCGAGCTGCTTGACGACTTCTGCAACAGCAAGATCGATGCCGCGCTTCAGATCCATCGGGTTCATGCCGGCAGCAACAGCCTTGCCGCCTTCCTGAACGATGGCCTGGGCAAGAACAGTAGCGGTCGTGGTGCCGTCGCCGGCAATGTCGTTCGTCTTCGAAGCGACTTCACGCACCATCTGTGCGCCCATGTTTTCGAACTTGTCTTCGAGTTCGATTTCCTTGGCAACAGTTACGCCGTCCTTGGTGATGCGCGGAGCGCCGAAGGACTTGTCGATGACAACGTTACGGCCTTTCGGGCCGAGCGTTACCTTGACAGCGTCTGCAAGGATATTGACGCCGCGCAGCATGCGCTCACGCGCGTCGCGGCCGAACTTTACTTCTTTGGAAGCCATTGTATCTCTCCTGGGGGTTATCCCGGTTTGATCTAAATTCGTTGGTGAAAGGACAGCCGGCGATTAGCCGAGAATGCCCAGAATGTCGGATTCTTTCATAATCAGCAGGTCTTCGCCGCCGATCTTGACTTCCGTACCGGACCACTTGCCAAACAGGATCAAATCGCCTGCCTTGACATCGAGCGGTACGAGCTTGCCGGCTTCGTCACGAGCGCCAGTGCCTACAGCGATGACTTCGCCTTCCTGTGGCTTTTCCTTGGCAGTATCCGGAATGATGATGCCGCCTGCAGTCTTTGCTTCGGATTCGACGCGGCGTACAACGACGCGGTCATGAAGCGGGCGGAACTTGGTCTTGGCCATGGTTAGAACCCTTGATGTTGGTGTCAAAACGATGTCGCGGACGGCTGCGCCATCCCCGTTATTAGCACTCGCCATAGGTGAGTGCTAACTGCGGCCGGAGATAGTGGGATGGCGCTGAAGAGTCAAGGGAAAGCCGTGCGAAATTTTCATGACAGCAGTTTCAGGATAGCTGCCTTTCCGGGGCTAAGCCGTTCCGGAATTCAAGCGGCAGAGACGAAAAGCAGCCTCCCATAATCATCGAACAATCCAGCGCTCAAGCAAAGTGCGGGTGCCGGCTTTGATCGCTTTCCATTGCAGCAGCTTATCCTTTGCAAAGGAGCCCTGTACGGCGATTTTCAAATCTCTGAAATAGAAAGTGAATTCGCAACCTATGTTGAAGCAATCGAGACGTGTGTCCCCTTGCTTTTGATCAAGATTTACGTAGATTTCTGACCAAAAATCGAGAGCCGAGATTCGGGTTAACTCGTTTTTGAAAGGGATGCGCTCCTTGTACATGTCCATGATGAATTCAATGCTTGAGAACGGAAATCCCGGTGCATCCTTGCCGTCTGGAATGGTTCGCACATACGGAACACGAACGAGATAGGACCCGCCTGGAGGATACCCTTCTTCAGGAGTCCATCCATTAGCATAGAATGCTTCTTTCTTCGAGGGAGCGAGGGTTGGCATCCAGAAGGCGAAGTCAAAACGATCCGGATAACAATTTACACGTTCCGGCGTTGGCCTGAAAAAAAGATAAGCATAGGGAATGTTGAAAGCCTGCGCCCCATCTTCCAAGCGGCGAAAAACGGGATATGTGGGGTCCATATTCTCTACTCTGAACCAGGCAGACTCGATGTCACCTTCAGGCTTGCACGGGTAGTCCTCGGCCATAGCGAACGTGCAAAAGGACGCGGTTCCGAACACGAACATGATCAGCATATACAGACGGGTGAACGTATTCTTCCGCATCAGATTCACCCAGAGGAAAGCCTAGTCTAAAACGATGAACGTCACGCGGCAATGCGACGTTCGTCGTAAGCTGGGTTCGGGCCTAATCTGCATTCTGCCAGGGGTGAAATTCTCCTTTGCTTTGCCGAATGTGGTAACGCATATTGAGCCTTTCGATTTTTGACCCATCGGTTACGTCGATTTCCTTAAGACGCTTATCCCGCGAAAACCAGCCGATCACGTTGTCATTTTCGTCAAAGCGGGGACGATAGCCATCAATATTATTAGGATCTCCGGCAAAACCGCCGCGCTCACCATTGATTCCATCAATTGCGCGATCAAGGATGTCAGATTTTATCTTTGCCGGCACCTGTGCGTTTAGCCCTTGAATTATCGCTTGGGCTGAATTTTCTGGATAGCGATCAAGTCTGAATTTTCTGACGGTATCAGCAAGGGCCTTGGCATTGACCGAAATGAACTTTTCATATTCGGCGGGGTATTTAGAAATACGGGAGCCCACCGTATCTCCTATTTCATTTGACAATGGTATATCCCAATAATTGAAAGCTCCGCCCCATCCTCCAATCGTTTGGTGCCCCCGTTCTTGGTCTGTTGCGGAGAGAGCATCTTTGGCAATGATTTCTTGCATGGATGGCAGCTTGCCATCCTGTAAAACGCTTCCCATGACATGCTCGCCAATAAGATTGGAGTTCGCCTGTATCTTCACAGGATCAAAAGGCATGCCATCAAAACGTAAGCCGTTTCGGGTTACGTTGCGAATAAAGAAACTGGCTTGGCTGTTCGGATCGTCGGCGTTGATTTCTCCCGCCTTGCGCAGCCAGAACTCCTGCGCTTCGAACTCTTTGCGGTCCATAATACTCAAACCAGGGTTCTGCAGACGATTTTGAACTTGCTGATGCAGATATTTATACGCTTCGACGTAGGCACCTTTTCCGCTGCCGATTTTGCTTCTGAGTTCGGCCTTCTGGCTTTCATTGAATTCAAGATTGCTGTGCTGTCCTCGACCGGAATATGAAGCAGGTTTGACACGACCGTTGTTGCTGCGCCGCTGAGCCGATGTAGCGTCTGTCTTGATCGGGTCAACAGATGGGCTCGATCGAAAAGAGCCGAACCTCCCGCCATCGGTCCATTGGCCGCCATCGGGATTACCCGCCGGTACACGCGGTTGGTTTGCGTCGTATTTGCGGGCGACCTCCTCCATTACGCGCAATCTCGACCGGTTAAAATCGAGGCCGAGCTCCACTTTGCGGATTTCCATGCGGGGATAGGTATTTGGCGGTGCCGACCGCATCAGCTTCAACCGCTCAGTCTCAGCGGTGACCATTGACCTGAGGTAAAGGATTTCGGAAATTTGGTAGGATGATAAGCCCATGAAATATTTTCCCGTTTAAAGGAAAATATTCCTATTGTGAGGTGAGCCTGTCAATTGGCAATTGGTCGTATGCGGGGTGTTCACCGATGGGCAATCCCGCTTGGTTTAGTCGTCGCCACTCTCCTCGCAGACGTGGTGCGCCATATCGACAAGCATATCGCTGACGTGTTTATCGGCCAGCTCGTAGAAAATCTGCTTGGCCTGCCGGTTGCCACGCACCAGACGCGCACCCCGTAAAAGCCGCAAATGATGGCTGACCAGCGATTGCGACAGGTCGAGGCTTGCTGCGATGTCGCCCACGGATCTTGGCGCCTCCAGGCAGAAAAACAGAATACGCAAACGCGTGGAATCGCCAAGCAGCCGGAATGTCTCGGCGAGGATCGTCGTCTCTGGCTGCGAGGGAAGGACCACCTTGCTCAATGCTTGTGGCCCTCGTGATTGTGGGCGTGAACACCGTGATCGTGGTCGCTGTGATCATGGTCCCCGTGGTCGTGGCTGTGCTCATGCTCGCCGTTGGAGTTCGTACAGAGACAGCAGTCGTCAGTGGCCATATCGGGCCAATCGATGGCGATCGTCGAATGCTCGATGTCGAATTTTTTCGCGAGTTCGGCCTCGACCGCCTTAACCAGAAGACGCGGGTCGGTATCGGCCTTTGGCAGCACATGCAATGTGGCGAGCGCCCTGCCTGACGTGATCATCCAGACGTGGACATGCCGCACATTGGCGATGCCAGGAATGGTCGTCTTCAAATACTGTTCAATTTCTTCCGGCGAAGCATTTGCCGGAGCGCCTTCGAGAAGGATGTGCATCGAATTTTGAAGAAGGGCCCAGGCACTGCGCAGGATCAGCAAGCAGACGAAGATCGACAGGATTGGATCGATGGGCGTCCAACTCGTATAATAAATGACGATCGCGGCAATGATGGTACCCACCGAACCGAGCAGGTCGCCCAGAACATGCAGCACAGCGCCCTTGATGTTGACATGCTCGCTATCGCCTCGAGTCAAGATCCAGAACACCGCTATATTGACGATCAATCCGATGGTCGCCACGATGAGCATGGGACCGGCCAGAACTTCGCCCGGATTGCGAAAACGATCGACAGCTTCGATGGTAATCCACACAAGTATGGCAAAGAGCGCGATCGCATTCATCAGTCCGGCGATGACTTCAAACCGCAAGTAACCGAAAGTGCGCCGCTCATCGGCAGCCCGCTTGCCAAAATGGAAGGCAGCATAGGCAAGGGCCAAGGCTGCCGCATCGGTTACCATGTGCCCGGCATCGGCAATCAGCGCCAGCGAGCCCGACAGAAGTCCGCCGATCACTTCAACGATCATGAAGGCAAAGGTAATAAAGAAGGCGATCAACACCTTACGCTGGTTGTCCGCCGTGATCTTCGGCGCGTGATCGTGACCTTCGTGCGAATGCGACATGGCTTGCTCTCGTTGCTAACAAACATATCAATACTTGTTCATATGTCTACTGTCAACGGCGGGCAGAGCATTTGATCCACCGGCGCCGGGGCCGGTGGATCGTGATCGGGGAGTGCCTATGCGGCGAGTCGTGGCTCGATCTCGGCGAGATCCACATGGCCGAGGAATTGGCCGCTTGTCACTGCTGGCTGACCATCCTCGATGGCGTGGGCAAAGATAACGCCCCTGTCTGTTTCAAGTTTCTGCAGGTAGCGCTGAAGCCCTGGATACTCGACCTTCAGATCGAAAAGCCTCAAGTCTTCGCCCCAGCGTGCGATGCCGATGAGGTAGGCATCGGCAATCGTCTTGCTGTCCCCGACAAGCCACTCGCGACCCTTCATATGCGTTTGCAGATAGGCGTAGCCTTCGGCAGCCTTTTCCCGGGCCAGGTCACGCAGTATTTTGATCGCCGGATCGCCATCCTTCAACTTGAACGCAACCCAGCCAGACGCAAAGGCGGAATGAAAGCTCGTGTGCAGATAGGCAAGCATCTGGTTGAGCCGGTCGGACTCTTTCGTTCCCTGCGCAAACCCCAGCTTGAGGCTCAGATCACGTGCCGCGATGTTTTGCAGAATGGCGAAGCTTTCGCTGAGCGGTTTGCCTTCCTCCAGAAGCAGAGCCGGCGTCTGCTGGTGGCTGTTGACGCGCCCATAAATATTGCTCTTCGTCTTGGCCAGCATGTCGATCCGGCTCAGGCGATAGGGCTGTCCCAGCCATTCCAGCGCAACAATCGATCCGAATGAGCAGCCATGCGGCACGCCATAAAACAGTACAGGTTCCATTTCCAATTTCCTTGATTTTGAGTTCACGAGCCGCGGTGAAATGGAACATGGCGATGGCGGTAACTATTGTAAAGAAGGCACAAAAATGTCATGATGGTACAAAATTTATACCAGCATCTAAAGATTGGACGAAAATGAAGGACACGGTTTCACACTGCCCCGTTGAAAACGCCATGCTCGTCCTTGCCGGACGCTGGCGCATCCTGTTGATCTATTATCTCCTGGAGGGGACCAAGCGATTCAGCGACCTTCGCCGCGACATGCCAAAGATATCCCAGCGCATGCTGACGCTGGATTTGCGTGCACTGGAGGCCGCTGGTTACGTCCGCCGCACCGTCTACCCTGAGGTTCCCGTGCGCGTTGAATACAGTCTCACCGAAGAGGGGCTGCGTTTGCGCTCGCTGGTCGATGTCCTTGGCGAATGCGGTGAGCGCCTGACCAGACATCGCGACGCAAAGGCAGCCTGAGCGCCTGTCCTCACCACAATCCCGCGTGACACGTTTGGCCCGATCGGTTAAGCGATTGCATCTCTGGGACTCGGAGCCAACACCACCCGCCTTCTGAAAGGATCGGCATGACCGACATGGTACATTTGCAGCGTCTCGACGCATTGATGGATCGTTATGACGTGCTTCTGTGCGATGTCTGGGGCGTCCTGCATAACGGTGTGGATTCATTCGCCGCTGCTTCCAGCGCCCTGTCGCGCGCGCGGCAGGCCGGTCTGACGGTGGTTCTCATCACCAATGCGCCGCGACCATTCGCTGGCGTTGCTCAGCAGATCCACGCACTCGGCGTGCCAGAAGCGTCCTATGATCGCATTGTCACATCCGGAGATGTAACGCGCGAACTGATCCGAAATGCGCCGCGCCAGATTTTCCACCTTGGGCCGGATCGTGATGAAACGTTGTATGACGGGCTTGATATCGAACTCGTCGAGGAGCGTGAAGCGGACGTTGTTGTCTGCACAGGCTTTTTCGACGATGAGACGGAGACACCCGAAGACTATGCTGAAATGCTGACGCGTCTTCGCTCGCGCAACCTGCCTTTCATCTGCGCCAATCCCGATATTGTCGTCGAGCGTGGAGATCGTCTCATCTGGTGCGCTGGCGCGCTTGCTCGCGACTATAGTCAGCTCGGCGGCCGCACGCTGATTGCCGGCAAACCGCACCGCCCGATTTACGAGGCGTCCGTTGCCGCCGCTGAAGCAGTACGCGGCAAACCTGTCGATCGTTCGCGTATTTTAGCTATCGGCGATGGCATGCTGACTGATATCAAAGGTGCCGACCAATTCGGCATCGATGCGCTCTATATATCCGGCGGTATTCATGCGGGGGACTATGTGATGGGCGGTGTCCATGATCTTGAGAAACTGCTGGCGTTTCTCGACAAGCATGGCAGTAATCCCGTCGCCACGATGCCCGCTTTGGCCTGAGGTATTATATGCCGATCTTGCGTCTGACTGATCCATCCCATCTGCCAGAGCATCTCAAGGATGCAGTCGTGGCGATCGGCAATTTTGATGGTGTGCATCGAGGACATCAGGCCGTTCTCGAACGCGCATTGGTAGCGGCGGATTCAGCAGGTAAACCTTCACTCGTCCTGACATTCGAGCCGCATCCGCGCAGCGTATTCGTCCCGGACCAACCGGTCGACCGGCTGACACCCGCCGCTGAAAAAGCTTTAATTCTGGAAGCGCTCGGGTTCGATGCGGTGGTTGAATGTCATTTCACCCGTGAGTTTTCTCAACTGACCGCGGATGTCTTCGTTGATCAGATTCTGGTCGGTGGCTTGGCGGCAAGCCGCATCGTTACCGGCTTCGATTTTCATTTCGGCAAAGGCCGCCAGGGTGGACCTGCCTTTCTAATGGACGCCGGCGAGAAACGCGGCTTTCACGTCACCCTGGTTGATGCTTTTCGCGATGAAGGCGGGCAGGCGATATCGTCGAGCCGCATCCGTGAGCTTTTTGGTGAAGGAGAGGTGGTGGAAGCTGCCGGTCTCCTCGGTTACCGTCACCGGATCAGGGCGGAAGTCGTTGCCGGCAAGCAGCTTGGCCGGACTATCGGTTTTCCGACGGCCAACATGATTTTGCCGCCCGAAACCCATTTGAAACATGGTATATACGCCGTACGCTTCCGTCGTGCGGACGGCACGCTTTACGACGGCGTTGCGAGTTTTGGCCGCAGACCGACAGTCGATACCGATGGCGAGCCGCTGCTCGAAACGTTCGTCTTCGACTTCAACGGCGATCTGTACGGTGAAATCTGTGCGGTGTCATTCTTTGGATATCTGCGCGGCGAGGAAAAGTTCGATGGCCTTGAGCCGATGATGCAGCAGATCAGGCGTGATGAGGAAGAAGCGCGAGCGCTTCTACAGGGCGTGAAGCCGCTTTCCGCTCTCGACCAGACGATCAACTTTGATTGAATTGGCAAATCGTTTACCAAAAGAATAAATCCAATTTTATCTATCTTTCAGTAGCTTCGCGCCAAAGCTTGCCGCCTCCCAGGCAAGATTCCGGAGTGATTTCATGTCCATTCGTCTTATTGGCGCTCTTTCGAGCGCAATAGTTTTTGCGGGCTCAGCAGCAGTCTTTGCCGATGAATATTACGCTGACAACCAGACAACCAGCAGCCCGCGCGGCGAGCATTGGTGGTCGGGTGACTGGTATCTGACGCTGGGGGCAAAAGGCTTCGTCGCGCCGCGTTACGAGGGCGCCAAGGACTATCTCCTGAGCGCCGCCCCAGTGATCTCGCTCGGTCGCGCCGGAAGTTCAGTTCGTTTCTCGTCACTCAACGACAATGCATCGTTGGGCTTCATCGATACCGGCGTTTTCCGTGCCGGTCTGACGGGTAAATTGATCACTGGCCGTGATGATGGTGATTCCGATGACCTCAAGGGCCTGAACGATGTCGACTGGGGCGTCGAGTTGGGTGGTTTTGCCGAGTTCTATCCGACGGACAATATTCGTGGCCGCGTTGACGTGCGCCGTGGCATTGGTGCACACGACGGTGTTGTTGCCGATGTGGCAATCGATGCCTTCCAGGACTTGACGCAGACCGTACGCGTGTCCGCCGGTCCCCGCGCAACGTTCGCCACAAAAGATTATTTCAAGGAATATTACGGGGTAAATGCCAGCGAGTCGGCGGCCTCCGGCCTCGCGCAATATTCGCCGGGTGGCGGTCTCAAATCGCTTGGGGTCGGTGGCCAGATCACCTGGCAGACGACCGAGAAGATCACCACCAGCGCCTATGCCGAATACAGCCGCTTGATGGGCTCGGCAGCAGACTCCAGCCTGGTGAAAGAACGCGGTTCTGCCAATCAAGCCACGTTTGGCGTCCAGGCAACCTATCGTTTCGATTTCTCGCTTTGAAGGACAGGACGGCAAACGTGAAGTTTATTGCGGCTGCCCCTTTATTCTCGCAGGCGTCGTTGCTAAAAGCGCGGTCATGAAAACCGTTTTCTGGACTTGCGTGCAGTCCATACCTATTCAGGCGATACGAATTACTGGCCCGGCCTTGCCGCATTCCTGAAGCTTCGGCTTTGCGGTGCGGAAGGTCCGGGGCGGCGCCGTTGCGCTTCATTGTGATTTCTTTAGATTCCCGCCTGCTGTGACCACGCGCGGGCCTTTATACAAGCTGGAAAAATGACCGATAAATCCACGACACTCGATTATTCGAAGACCCTTTATCTGCCGCAGACGGATTTCCCCATGCGCGCCGGCCTGCCCGCCAAGGAGCCGGAATTCGTTGCGCGCTGGCAGGAGATGAACCTCTACAAGAACCTGCGCGAGGACGCCCGGGAGCGCCCGCTTTATGTCCTGCATGACGGCCCCCCCTATGCCAACGGCAACATCCATATCGGCCACGCGCTGAACAAGATCCTCAAGGATGTTATCACTCGCTCGTTCCAGATGCGCGGCTACAACTCCAATTACGTGCCGGGCTGGGATTGCCACGGTCTGCCGATCGAATGGAAGATCGAGGAGCAGTATCGCGCCAAGGGCAAGGACAAGGACGACGTTCCGATCAACGAGTTCCGCAAGGAATGCCGCGAATTCGCCACCAACTGGATCAAGGTCCAGTCGGCGGAGTTCAAACGGCTCGGCATCGAGGGCGATTTCGAAAACCCTTACACGACGATGGCTTTCCATGCGGAAAGCCGCATCGCCGGCGAACTGCTGAAATTCGCCATGTCCGGCCAGCTTTATCGCGGCTCCAAGCCGGTGATGTGGTCGGTGGTCGAGCGCACTGCTTTGGCCGAGGCCGAGGTTGAATATGCCGATATTGAAAGTGACACGATCTGGGTGAAGTTCCCGGTCGCGAAAGGACCGTCTGATTTATCATCGGCGCATGTCGTCATCTGGACGACCACGCCTTGGACCATCCCGGGCAACCGTGCCGTCAGCTACTCGCCGCGAGTCGCCTATGGCCTCTACGAGGTCGAGGCGGTCGAGAATGATTTCGGACCGCGTCCTGGCGAGAAACTGATCCTTGCTGATGCGCTTGCCGAGGAATCGGCGATGAAGGCCAAATTGACGTTCAAGCGTATCCGGACCGTCTCCGCCGATGAGCTCGCGGCGATCACTCTCCTCCATCCGTTTGAAGGTTTTGGCGGCGGCTACGAATTCGTGGTGCCCATGCTGGACGGCGATCACGTCACCGACGACGCGGGCACGGGCTTTGTGCATACCGCCCCCGGCCATGGCCGAGAGGACTTTGAAGCCTGGATGAATGCCGCGCGCGACCTCGAAGCACGTGGCATCTCTCCTGCAATCCCTTTCGCGGTTGACGATGCAGGCTACTACACCAAGGACGCGCCGGGCTTTGGTCCGGATCGAGAAGGCGGGGCTGCGCGTGTCATCGACGACAATGGCAAGAAGGGTGACGCGAACAAGGCTGTTATTGATGAACTAATCTCCCGAAATGCGCTCTTCGCGCGCGGCCGCCTGAAGCACTCCTATCCGCATTCCTGGCGCTCGAAGAAACCCGTTATCTTCCGCAACACGCCGCAATGGTTCGTATACATGGACAAGGATCTCGGCGACCGGACCACGTTGCGATCCCGGGCTCTTGCTGCCATCGACGAAACCCGTTTCGTGCCGGCCGGCGGCCAGAACCGCCTCCGCGCCATGATCGAAGACCGGCCGGATTGGGTGCTTTCACGTCAAAGGGCATGGGGCGTGCCGATCTGCGTTTTTGCCGATGAGAACGGCAATGTCCTGAAGGACGACGGTGTCAACGCTCGCATCCTCGAAGCGTTCGAGCAGGAGGGCGCCGATGCCTGGTTTGCCGAAGGCGCTCGTGAGCGCTTCCTCGGCGAGAAGGCGAATGAGCCGTGGACGCAGGTTCGCGACATTCTCGATGTCTGGTTCGATTCCGGCTCGACGCATGTCTTCACCCTGGAAGACCGGCCGGACCTGAAATGGCCAGCCGATGTCTATCTCGAAGGCTCGGACCAGCATCGCGGCTGGTTCCACTCTTCGCTGCTGGAAAGCTGCGGCACCCGCGGCCGTGCGCCCTACAACACCCTCGTCACCCATGGCTTCACCATGGACGAGGAGGGCCGTAAGATGTCGAAGTCGCTCGGCAATACCGTGACGCCGCAGGACGTCATCAAGGATTCCGGCGCGGATATTCTGCGTCTCTGGGTCATGACGACGGATTACTGGGAAGACCAGCGCCTTGGTAAGAACATCATCCAGACCAATATCGACGCTTACCGCAAGCTGCGTAACACCATCCGCTGGATGCTTGGCACGCTCGCTCATGACGAGGGCGACGAGATTGCCTATGCGGACATGCCGGAACTTGAAAAGCTGATGCTGCATCGTCTTGCGGAGCTCGATGAACTCGTGCGGTCCGGTTACGATACGTTCGAGTTCAAGCGCATCACCCGTGCCTTGATCGACTTCATGAATGTCGAACTCTCGGCGTTCTATTTCGACATCCGCAAGGACGCCCTTTATTGCGATGCGCCATCGAGCATCAAGCGCAAGGCAGCGCTGCAGGTTGTCCGCCACCTGTTTGACCGCATCGTCACATGGCTGGCGCCCATGCTGCCATTCACGACCGAGGAAGCATGGCTCGACCTGCACAAGGATGCCGTATCGGTGCATCTTGAGCAGTTCCGGGATACGCGACCAGAATGGAGGAATGACGAACTTGCTGCCAAATGGCGCAAGGTGCGCGACGTGCGCCGCGTCGTCACTGGCGCGCTCGAATTGGAGCGCGCTGACAAGCGTATCGGCTCGTCGCTGGAAGCGGCACCTGTCGTCTTCATCACCGATCCTGAGTTGCTGGCCGCGGTGAAGGACCTCGACATGGCCGAGATCTGCATCACCAGTGCGATCACAATCAAGGGCGAGACTGCTCCTGCGGACGCTTTCATCGCGGATGAAGTCAAAGGCGTTGCCGTGGTGCCCGAACGCGCAACAGGTACGAAATGCGCCCGTTCATGGCGTTATACCCATGATGTCGGGTCGGACGCAGCCTATCCTGATGTTTCGGCCCGCGACGCCGCCGCATTGCGCGAACTGGCCAAACTCGGAAAGCTGGTGGCTTGAAAAAGAGATGCGGATCGTGATTTCCCGTAATCCGCATCTTTCTTGACAATAACTTTCACTGGCTTGCTTAAACTAGTTGGCCTCATGTAAAAGGATTGCCATTGAACTGCCTGATTTTAGAGGCAGGGCATAGATCAAGCAAATTTGATCAGCAGGCAATCTGCTCAAGGCTCGGGTTGGAAGTGGCAAGCATGGATTTGAACGGACGCATTACGGTTTTCGGTGCATTGATCGCGTCGCTGGCGCTTGGCGGCTGCGTTTCTTCGCCGACCTATGGCACGGATAAGACTGCCGGTGGCCAGTTGCTGGATGACGTTTCTAACCTCGCATCGTTTGGACCGAAAAAGCGCAATCAGATCGCCTACAACCCGCGTCCGGAACTGGTCCGTCCTGCCGAGGGCAAAGCGGCGCAATTGCCCGCTCCGCAGGCTGCTGTCGATACGGCGGGCAACCCAAACTGGCCTGAGTCGCCTGAGGCACGCCGTAAACGGATCCGCGACACGGCAACGGCAAATCAGAACAATCCGAACTTCACGCCTGAAGTCGAGAATGACATGCCGCTTGCCAAGGCGGATGCGGATAAATCCGATTATGGTTTCTTCGGTGACAAGGTGCCAAAGGTTGTACCTCACGGGCAAACGGACCAAAGCGCCGAGTTTCGTGCGCGCAAGCTTGCCTCGACCGCAGGGTCGCCCACGACACGCCGCTATTTAAGTGAACCGCCGCTGGAATACCGCGCGCCCGCGGCCACCGCTGCTGCCGATGATCTTGGTGAGGACGAAGCCAAGAAAGAGCGCGAGCGCAAGGCAGCTGCCCGCAAGGACAAGGGCTTCAGCTGGCGCAACCTTATTCCTTGGGAGTAAGGCCGTCCCACCCATCTGGTCTAGAATGCGCGCGGCGCCCTGCAAGGGCTTCCGAATAAAGTTTACACGAGTAAAGTATAAAACCAGCGCATGCTTATTTTCTGTCATATGGTGACTACAAAAACACGAATCGTGACGCCATAGGCAAATAAAGCGGCTGAATCCAACAAGTCAGAATTGCGTTCCATTTCTCACTTTGAGCGACTTTTTCTAGTGCAGATTGCAGAAAATATTTTGGTTGCATTTGGGCGATCGAGAGGTTGATTGATCATCGCCGCAGCAATGATCGCAATCCAGATAAATTAATCATTTCAAATAGTTATAAACAATCAATATCAATTGGCTTTGGCGGTTTCCTGCGACGGTAACACATCCCTCAATTGCCTATTCATTTTCATACAACGCTACCAAGGTCTAATTGACTTGGCTTTTTTGACCAGACTACACGGATTATACTCTACAAATTGAAGTCTATTTCGTGATGCCAATTAATCGGACTTTTATTTCCCAAGGAAGTAATTTTGAGCATTTCTCCAGCGGCTTTCATCAAAATGCATGGGTGCCTTTGACAACCTGACGTTGCCATCTCGGGAAGCAAGCATGTTCAGCTTTAGCGCTCGCCGCCATGGGGCAAGCGGCTTTTGCGCAGCAGATCACTGTAGGCGGCGACGTATTCTCCAATAATGCGCTGGTGACAGATCCCAACCCCGCAAGCGAGTGGGATGCAAAGACGAATTTTATCATAGGCAATACCAGCACCGGCACGTTGACGGTAGAAGGTGGCGGTTCTGTCAAACACACGGAACTGGCGGTTATCGGCAACGAGGCGGGCAGCTTCGGAACGGTGACTGTGACAGGCCCGGATTCAAAGTGGTCTGAGGAAGGGAGTTCAGACAGTATAGGACTGATGGTCGGCCTAAATGGCAAGGGCGGGCTTCTCATCGAAGCTGGCGGTGTTGTCGAACTTGCTGGACGCGCGGCGATTGGCCAGCAGATGGGTAGCAACGGAGCAATTATCGTGTCGGGCCCGGGTTCGTCACTATTGGCCAATGGTTCGGCGCGTAACACTCACTTTGGTTTGACTGTGGGGGAATTTGGCAGCGGAAATCTGATCATTGAGAAAGGCGGCACGGTAAAGAGCATGGGAAGCTCTCAGATTGGAACAGAAAATGGGGGTATTGGAACAGTTCGTGTCAGTGGTCCCGGTTCGTCCTGGGAGACAACAGACGGTGCGATGGCGGTTGGCAGTGGTAGAGGTGGGGTTGGCACCCTGATTATCGAAAATGGCGCAAGCGTGAGTGTAGAGTATTTTTCTGCCATCGGCTTTTCCAATGTGACTCCCCCCAGTACGGGTGTAGTGGAAGTAAACGGTTCAAAATCCGTCTGGAAAACGGGCACTGGCCTTGATATCGCTGTAGGAGGGACAGCTCGATTGACGATCACCGACGGCGGGTTTGTCGATAATGCCGGGGAGACATATGTCGGGGGTAGGGGCACTGTCACAGTGGACGGGTCCGGGTCAGGATTTAATACGGGCACTGATATGAAACTCGGCGGCTCGCTTGACATTACGAATGGCGGTCTTGTCAGCGTTGGCGCGTCATATGAGATTGGTATGACAGCGAGTGAAGCGGGCATCGCCAGCGTCAGCGGAGCGGGCTCAAAATGGACAACTGGAACTGTACTGACAGTTGGCGAGAACGGCAGTGGCACGCTCAATATCAGCAACGGCGGCGTGGTCACCAGCCAATCGTCTGTAATAGCGGGTCAGTCCGGTTCAACCGGCACGGTCAATGTCAGCGGAGAGGGTGCCCAATGGAACACGGAAAGTGTTCTGACTGTCGGTGACGCCGGCACCGGCACGCTCAATATCAGCAATGGCGGCGTGGTCAGCAGCCAATCGACGATCCTTGCGATCACAAACGCCAGCTCCATCAATATTGGCGAGGGCGGCACCTTCAATACCGACCTTCTAACCTTCAGCGATGGTGCCGGGACGCTCAATTTCGATACGAAAGCCGATTATGCCTTCGCAACCGACATGGAAGGTGCAGGCAATGTGAACATTCAATCCGGCCATGTCGATCTGATTGGCGACAGCGGCAATTTCAGCGGCAGGACGCAGGTCTTCGATAAAAGTGTTCTCTCCGTCAATGGTGTCCTTGGCGGCACGCTCGATGTGCTGGGCGGCGGGGTACTCGGTGGCATCGGCACTGTGGGTTCTACGACGATTGAAGATCTGGCGGCGTTGGCGCCGGGCAACTCTATCGGTACGATCCATGTCAAGGGCGATCTCACCTTCAACTCCGGATCGACCTATCGGGTTGAAACCAGCGCCGGCGGCACCGGTGACAAGACGGAGATTTCCGGTGTGGCGACGCTGAATGGCGCGCATGTACAGGTTGAAGCCGATAGCGGCAATTGGCAGCCGACGACGACCTACACGATCCTCACGGCTTCCGGGGGTGTGGCGGGGCATTTTAGCGGCGTTGAAACGAACCGCTACTTTCTTAAGCCGGAGATTGGCTACCCGGACGCCAATACCGTCATCCTGTTCCTGAAGCAGGATGAACTCCCGATTGACGGGAATTCTGAGCTGGTCGAAAATTTGCAGAAACTGGATAAGGAAAAGGGACCACGCACCGTTGCGCAGGTGCAAGGCGGGATTCATCCTTCGCTCTCCGGTGTGCTGCTCGATGACAGCCGCTTCATCAACGAGGCGGTCAACAACAGGGTGCGCTCGGCTTTTGGGGTTTCGTCCGCGCCCTTGCCCGTGCTGGCCTTCGGGCCGGACGGCGCGGACCTGCAGGCCGCCACGACCGATCGTTTCGCGCTGTGGGCGCAAGGTTTTGGCTCGTGGGAAGACAAGAAGAGCGACGAGGCCTTTACCGGTCTTGATCGTTCCATCGGCGGCATATTTGCCGGCGGCGATGCGGCGATTGGCGATCATGCCCGCCTCGGCCTCGTTGGCGGCTACAGCCACACGAAGCTCGATGAACCGGATCTCGCCGCTTCGGCCTCGGTGGACAGTTATTATCTTGGTGTCTATGGCGGCGCGCAGTTGGGCGCGTTTAATCTGCGCTCCGGCTCCAGCTATACCTGGCACGATATCGGCATCGATCGCCAGGTACAATTCACCAACACGCGCGAGTATCTCGCCGCAGACTATCATACGGCAACCGCACAAGCCTTTGCCGAGGCCGGTTACAATATCAAGACGGCCAAGGTCGATTTTGAACCCTTCGCCGGTCTCGCCTATGCCAATCTGCGATCCGGCGGCTTCAGCGAGACGGGCGGAACGGCGGCACTATCGGGTGCGGTATCCAACAATGATGTGACCTACACCACGCTCGGCCTGCACGCATCGACAGAACTATCATTTGGTTTTGCCGATACCAGGCTGCGGGGCACGGCCGCATGGCGTCATGCCTACGGCGATATCACACCTGTTTCCACGAGCGCCTCTGCTGGAGCCAATATCTTTGACATCTCCGGTCTGCCCATCGCGCGCGACGCGGCATTGCTGGCGGCGGGGTTCGACATGGACATAGCTCAAAATACGACGATTGGCCTGTCCTATCAGGGGCAGATCGCCAGCAGGGTTCAGGACCACGGTTTGAGGGCCAACCTCAATGTGAGGTTCTGAATCAGTTTAACAGGCAGTATGTGCCCGGATATGCAGGTCGCGTGGCAGGCTTGCTGCTATTGCAGAAGTACAACCAACTACATCAAAATGCATAGATTGTGATGACACTAATACTATAGTATTATCCCCATGCTTGAATTGGGGGCGCTCTGTTCTCTGGCATTGGCTGTTTTTCACTGCCAAGGCAAAGATGAGCGAAATTCACCATGGTGGCGGTTTTGATGTGGTTTCTGTTCCGGTGACGCGATCACTGGCGGACAAGATCAATAGGGGTATTTGGAAAAAATACCTGCTTCTTATCCTGCTCACTATCGGCCTCGCGGAGGTGCGGGATAACGCCATTGCGCAAGAGGTTGTGGTCAGCGGCGACGTGCTTACCGACCCTGATGCCGGCGTGGGCGTCAAACCGAACCCATGGAATGCCGGATATGTCCTTTACGTAGGAGCGTCGCAACAGGGCGCGTTATCCATCAGCAATGGTGGTATTGTCTTCCTGGGAACGGACAATCCCACCGGGTCATTCAAACATTCCCGCATCGGCGTATTCTCCGGAAGCGTCGGCGATGTCATTGTGACGGGAGAGGGTTCCACTTTCAATTTTGGGAATCTTCTTGTCGTCGGCGAAAGCGGGACAGGCTCGTTGACAATCGAGAATGGTGCCAGGGTGGTCAATGACGGTATCGCCATTGATGGCTCTGTTCCCCGATCGGCGATAGGGCTCAGTCCGGGCGGCATAGGCGTCGTTCGCGTTGCAGGAACGGATTCATTCTGGGCCCCCGGCGAACGCCTGTTGGTTGGGCAAGGCGGAACCGGCACGTTGGGGATCGCCGCCGGCGGTACCGTTCAAAGTTCCGTTGCAGTTGCAATCGGAAGGCTGGCAGGAGGTGATGGGACAGTCACCGTTCAAGGGACAGATGCGCTGCTGGATACAGGCCAGAACCTGTTTGTGGGGCTGGGTGGCACAGGCTCCATGACTGTGGCGAATGGTGGTTCCGTCCGCAGTGCCGGAATCACGGAAATCGGCGGGGGAGAAGGTCTTGCCTCTCAGAGCATCCTCCCGGGGGCAGGAACCGGCACTGTTGTCGTAACCGGAAGCGGTTCGATCCTTGCGGCCGGCGATGTGCTCAACGTCGGTTCGCGGGGCAATGGGACGTTGACGGTCGGCGAAGGCGCTGTGGTAAGCAGCGGATCGATCGGCAAACGGTACCATCAATCTCGAAGGTGGCACCTTGCAGGCTGATACCATCGCCTTCGGGCAAGGCACCGGCGCGATCAATTTCAATCACAATCAGATCTCGTACGTGTTCTCGCCTGGTATGAGCGGTGCCGGAACGTTGAATATGGCCTCCGGCAGGACAATCCTGACCGGCAACAGCGGTGGCTTTACCGGTAGCACCCATGTCATGGGTGGCCAACTCATCGTCAACGGTACGCTTGGCGGGGTGATCGATATTGGCGCTGGCACCTTGCTGGGCGGCAACGGCACACTAGGCTCCACGGCGATCGGCGATGGCGGTGTGCTCTCGCCGGGCAACTCCATCGGCACAATCAGCGTTAATGGCGATCTCACGTCCAATCAAGGATCGGTCTATCGCGTGGAGGTCGATCCGGCTGGCAGCAACGACAAGACACTCGTCTCCGGAGTTGCCGCCCTCGCCGGACATGTTGATGTCATCGCGTCAACAGGAAAATGGCGCTTTCAGACGGACTACACCATTCTTTCCGCTATGGGGGGTTTGAATGGCACTCGGTTCACGGATGTCTCGTCCAATCTACAATTCCTTGATCCCACGCTGACCTATGACCCGAACAACGTCATGCTGACTTTGCGCCGCAACAATATTGCCATTTCGGATCTGGCGGAAACGCCCAATCAGCGGAATGCCGCGCAGTCCATTGACGATTTTATCGCGAACAATCCGGCTGGGGATCATCCTCTGGTCCAGAACATGTTGGGACTCGATGCTGCAACTGCGCCTTTGACTATTGCCCAGCTTCCGGGCGAGATCCATGTCTCCATAACAAGTGTGCTGCTCGATGACAGCCGGTTCATCAGGGATGCCGAGAATAATCGGCTGCGTGCCGCGTTCGGTGGTGTTGCCGCGCCGGCAATACCAATACTGGCTTACGGTCCGGCCGGCACCGAACCCGATGCCGTAGCAACTGATCAGTTTGCTGTATGGGGACAGGGCTTCGGTTCATGGGCAGACTGGGACAGCAACGATAATGTACCAGGTGTGGACCGATCCCTGGGCGGTCTTCTGATCGGCGGCGACGCTCCCATCGGGGATAATGGGCGGCTAGGTATTCTCGCAGGCTATAGTTACGCCAGTATCGATGAAACCAGCCTTGATGCCTCCTCCTCGATCGATAGTATCCATCTTGGCATCTACGGTGGCGCAGAATTCGGCGCGCTAAGTCTGCGGTCCGGCGCAGGCTATACGTGGCACGATATCAGCACTGATCGGTTGGTTCAGTTCACGGGATCGCGGGAGCGTCTAACGGCAGACTATGATGGCGGAACGGCCCAGATTTTCGGCGAATTGGGCTATCGGATCAAGGCCGGGAGTGTCGACCTCGAACCTTTCGCCAATCTGTCCTATGCCAATCTCCACCTCGACGGCTTTGCTGAAGAGGGCGGCTCTGCCGTACTTTCGGCCAGCTCCTCAAACACCGACATAACATTCAGCACGCTCGGGCTGCGTGCATCGACGCAGCTGCCAATAGGGTCGATGGAAGCGACGATGCGCGGTATGATTGGTTGGCGCCATGCTTATGGCGATATCACACCGCTATCGCGCCTTGCTTTTACGGGAATGAATGCGTTCGAAATTTCTGGACTCCCGATAGCGCGCGATGCGGCGCTGCTCGAAGTGGGATTCGATGTCGATCTCGCATCGGCTACAACCTTCAGCCTGTACTACCAGGGACAGGTTGCCAGCGAGGTTCAGGACCATGGCGTGCGGGCCGATCTGACCGTACGATTCTAGTCTGAACCACCTCGTCCAAAAAATTGAACGGACAGATGCCTCGGTCCATTGTTTTCCTCTATAAGGATAATGCGTCGCTTCCATCCTTCCAATCGAGGACCGCAACAATTGTTCATCCTGCGCTTTCTTGGACTGATCCTGCTTGTCCTGCTGACGTTGTTTGGTTTCCTCTGGGGCGGATTTGCGCTCTGGTACCAATTGCCATTTGGTGTTGCCGGAAATATTGGCTGTCTTATTCTCTGGGCAGCTGCCGGCTTCGCGGTGCTGTGGCTTGAATTCAAGGGACGCCCGCGCCGTGCGCTGATCGTCTTGATCCCATTGATGATTGGCCTTGGATACTGGTGGAGTACGATCACGCCGTCCCTGAACCGTATCTGGGCTGAAGATGTAGCGCAGACCGTGACCGGTACGCTCAACGGCAACTATGTGACGTTGTCCAATGTGCGCAATTTCGAATGGCGGACGCCGGCGGATTTCACGCCGCGCTGGGAGGTCCGTACCTATGATCTTCAGGATCTGGCATCGGTCGATGTGTTTCTGTCCTATTGGTCCAATCCTGCCATTGCCCATACATTGGTCAGCTTCGGCTTCAACAATGGCGATCACGTTGTTTTTTCGGCGGAAATCCGCAAGGAACGGCACGAGCAATTTTCGGAAATTGGTGGTTTCTTCAAGGAGTTCGAACTGGCCATGATCGCTGCCGACGAGCGCGACATCGTTCGCCTGCGCACCAATATCCGCAAGGAAGACGTCTATCGCTACCGCATCAACCTCAAGCCGGAGACCCGCCAGGCGCTGTTTCTGTCCTACCTCAACAATGCCAACCAACTGGCCACGACTGCAAAATTCTACAACACGATAACGGCCAACTGCACGAGCGTAATTTTCGACATGGTGCGTGCGATAACGCCGGATATTCCGCTCGACTATCGTATTGTCCTGTCGGGCTATCTGCCGGGCTACCTTTACGACCTTGGCGCCATCGACCGGCAGCGGCCGCTGGTCGAGGTGATCAAATCAGCCCTGATCAACCAGCGCGCCCTGGATGCCGATAATGATCCGGATTTCTCTGCGAAAATCCGCGTTGAAAACTAGAGTCTTTTGGTGCGGAAGAATTCCTTGAGAATGACTTCCGCCTCCTGCTCCTTGAATCCGGAATAGACTTCCGGCGCATGCAGACAGGTGGGCTGCGCGTAAAACCGAGCCCCGTTTTCCACCCCGCCGCCCTTGATATCTTGCGCGCCGTAGTAGAGCCGCCTGATGCGGGCGAACGAGATCGCGGCGGCACACATGGTGCATGGCTCGAGCGTCACATAGAGATCGCACCCGGTAAGGCGTTCATTGTCGAGAATCTGGCAGGCTTCGCGAATAACAATAATTTCCGCATGAGCGGTGGGATCGTTCAACTCGCGCGTACGGTTTCCCGCGCTGGCAAGGATGGTTCCATCCTTGACCAGAGCGGCACCGATGGGCACTTCGCCACGCGCTGCGGCGCCATGCGCTTCAGTCAAAGCCACACTCATTGGGTCAGTTTTTTGGTTCACGCCGTCTCATTGTCCAGAATTTACTCGCAAGAGCACGTCATAGCTGGTAGTGAGCCCTGCTGAAAGGCAAACATTCCATGACAAGTTCAAATGACGACAAAAAGGGCGGGAAACGCCCCTTTGAAAAGCGCAGCTTCGACAAGAAGGACGGCGGCGGCAGCCATTTCGGTTCCAAGGGGCCACGCAAGTTCGATGATGCAGCTCCCGCAAAGCGCGGTTTTGTAGCACGCACATCGCATGACCAAGCACCTGTCGAAGAAGGTGAGCGAATTGCCAAGCGTCTGGCCCGTGCCGGCATAGCTTCGCGGCGCGAGGCCGAAACCATGATTGCCGCCGGCCGTGTCTCCGTAAATGGCAAGCGGTTGGAAAGCCCCGCCATCAATGTTCTGCGCACCGATCGCATCGAAGTGGATGGCAAGCCGCTGCCGGAAAAGGAGCGTACCCGGCTGTGGCTCTATCATAAGCCTGCGGGCTTGGTGACGACGAACCGCGACCCGGAAGGGCGCCAGACGGTCTTTGAATCGTTGCCCAAGGATATGCCGCGCGTTCTGTCCGTTGGCCGCCTCGATATTAATACTGAGGGCCTTTTGCTTCTGACCAATGATGGGGGACTTTCCCGCGCGCTGGAGTTGCCTTCCACCGGCTGGCTCCGCCGTTACCGCGTTCGCGCGCATGGCAGCGTCACCCAGGAAAAGCTCGATACATTAAAAGACGGCATCGCTGTCGATGGCGTCTTCTACGGCGCAATCGAAGCGACGCTGGAGCGCGAACAAGGCTCGAATGTCTGGATCATGGTTGGGCTGCGCGAGGGCAAGAACCGGGAAGTCAAAAATGTGCTCGGCGCACTTGGACTTTCGGTCAATCGCCTGATCCGCATATCCTATGGGCCGTTCCAGCTTGGCGACCTTCCGGAAGGCTCCGTACGGGAAATGAACGGTCGCACCTTGCGCGACCAGCTCGGCGAACGGCTGATCGAAGAGTCGGGTGCGGATTTCGATGCACCGATCATCAATGTGTTTTCAAACGAAGCTGTGAAAGGCGAGGCCGTGCAGCAGCCATCTGCAGAAGCACGCGAACGTCCTGTGCGCCGCTCGTCCGAATGGATTTCAAGCGCGCCTGTGGCTAAGAAGCGCCCGCCGCGCAAATCCAAAGATGAACAGCGGGAAGAGAATCTTTCGCGCTGGACGACGGCCCCTACGGACCGACCGGCAGCACCGCGCGCGAGCCGTGATGACCGGCCAGCAAGGGGAGCTCGCGACGAGCGGCCAGCCCGGCCACCCCGCGACGGTGAACAAAAGCCACGCGGCGGCGTCGCATCGAAAGCGGATCGCGAGCGCAAGGAGGACGAGGCACTTGCTCCGCGTAAATCCCGCTCGGCCAATGTTTGGATGGCGCCCGGCGCCCGTCCCATGGGTGCGGCGCGTGCCAAAGCTGTGGAATCGCGTAACCAGCGCAATCGTTCGGAGGGCGCGAGTCCCGACAAGCCAAAGCGTTTCGGTGAAGGCGCGGCGCGCCCAGCCCGTTCTCCCAGTGAACGCTCGGCCGGGGATCGCCCCCGGGAAGATCGCGACAGGCCAAGAACGGACCGTCCTGCCGGTGGATTTGCCGGCGGCGACAAGCCGCGCAGCTATTCTCCGCGCCCGCCGCGCGGTGATGATGACGGGGCAGAGCGTCCGAAGCGGGCTTTCGGATCGAACCGACCCGAAGGTACACGCGAAGACACGCGTCCCGCTCGCCCGCCACGCGTAGGCAAGAGAGAACGTGCCGAATTGAAAGAGCGCGAAGCTCGGGGCGACAAACCAGCCCAGTCTGAGCGGCCAAACCGTTCAGAACGTCCCTACGGCGCCAGCGGCAAGCCGACGCGTGCTCCTGGCCGTCAGGATGGCAAGGGCGGCGACCGGCCTTATGGTGGCCCGAAAAGTGCAGCACCTCGTAGCGGCTCACCACGTGGTGGCTCCGGCGGTGGTGCGGGTCGCCCGCCACGCGGCAACAAGCCTAAATCTTAAGGGCATGCTCTGATGCGGATTGTCGGCGGAAAATTTCGCGGGCGCGCTTTGGCGACGCCAGGCTCCAACGCGATCCGGCCGACGACCGACCGGACGCGTGAAAGCCTCTTCAACATTCTGGTACACAATTATCCGGAAAAATTTGAATCGACTCGCGTTCTCGATCTTTTCGCCGGGACGGGTGCGCTTGGTCTTGAAGCCCTGTCACGCGGTGCACGCTATGGCGTTTTCATCGAGGAATCGACAGAAGGGCGTGGGCTGATCCGCACCAATGTCGAAACATTTGGCCTGCTCGGCAACACCAAGATTTTCCGTCGCGACGCGACCAAGCTTGGAGATGCGGGAACCATTGAGCCGTTTGATCTGGTTTTCGCCGATCCGCCCTATGGCAGGGGCTTTGGCGAAATGGCATTCAAATCCGCGCTTGACGGCGGCTGGCTCAATCCCGACACACTTCTGGTGCTTGAAGAAGAGGCCGAGGCGATGGTCGATCTCGATCCGCGATTCCGCATTGTTGAGGAGCGTCCCTACGGCGGAACGGTTATAAGGCTTGTCACATTGAAGTCGTAAAGACCGCGATTGTATCGTCATCCTGAAACAGAACTGGATAGATCTGAATGTCCTTTGCTCCGAGCCGCGCGATTGCGGCATTTGTCTTGATCGGCGCCCTTACAGCCCCGGCTTCCTTTCTTGCGGCAAGAGCAGAAACATTAGCCACAGCGCCGGTAACAGCCGACAAGGCTGATGAGGACGACGTTTCATCTTTTCGTTTGGAAAATGGCCTTGAAGTCGTGGTGATCCCCGATCATCGCGCGCCGGTGGTCACGCATATGCTATGGTATCATGTCGGATCCGCGGATGAGGAACCGGGCAAGTCCGGCATTGCCCATTTTTTCGAACACCTGATGTTCAAGGCCACCAAGACCTATCCCGCCGGGGAATTCTCGCGCAAGGTTGCCGAGATCGGTGGTCAGGAAAATGCGTTCACTTCCTATGACTACACCGCGTTCTACCAGCAGGTCGCGCCGCAAGCGCTTGAAATGGTCATGACCTATGAGGCGGACCGCATGGAAAACCTCATACTCAATGAGGACGTGGTCAAGACGGAGCGCGATGTCGTGCTGGAGGAACGCCGCTCGCGCATAGATGGCGATCCGGGAGCCCTTCTCGCGGAAGAGGTCAATGCAACGCTTTATCAGAACCACCCTTACAGGATGCCAGTGATTGGTTGGCTGCATGAAATGGAGCAACTCAACCTCAAGGATGCGCTGGCATTCTATGAAAAATACTATACGCCCAACAATGCCACGTTGGTTGTCTCGGGTGACGTCGATCTTGATACGGTCAAGGCTCTGACGGAAAAGACCTATGGCAAGGTACCGCGCCGGGCGGATCCCGGCGCGCGCGTGCGTCCGCAAGAGCCGGAACAGAACACCAAACGGACGGTTTCCATGGCCGATCCGCGCGTGTCGCAGCCCAGTTTCCAGAAAATGTGGCTCGTGCCGTCCTATACGAGTGCAAGACCTGGCGAAGCAGAGGCGCTTGATCTCTTGAGTGAGGTGCTCGGCGGTTCGTCTCGCAGCCGGATCTATCAGGCGCTGGTCGTACAGGATGGATTCGCCGCCAGCGCCGGTGCCTATTATCAGGGCGGATCGCTTGATGACGGAAGTTTCGGTATCTATGGTTCCCCGCGCGGTTCCGCCACGCTAACTGATGTCGAGGCCGGCATCGACGCGCAAATCGCCAGAATCATCAAGGACGGCATTACTGCTGACGAACTTGAAAAGGCACGCAACCGCTTTCTCAAGAGCATGATCTTTGCCCGTGACAGCCAGTCGAGTATGGCCCGTATCTATGGTTCCACGCTCTCTACCGGGCAAACCATAAAGGACATCCAGGAATGGCCGGACCGGATCCGCGCGGTGAAAGTTCAGGACATTCAGGATGTTGCGAAGCGCTATCTCGTCGATGGCCGCTCAGTCACCAGCTATCTGATGCCCGAGGAAGGCAAGCCTGACCAGAAGGTTGAGGCAGAGACACCTGCGGCCGGAGAAACACAATTGCCGGAACCGCCGGCGCAGGGAGTCGTTCAATGACCGCACCAATGTTTAGGCGACTTGCTGCCACGCTGTTGTTGATGCTTTTTGCAGTTTCGCCGGGCCACGCCGTTGAAATCAAGGAAGTCGTCTCGCCCAAAGGCATCCGGGCCTGGCTGGTGCAGGATGATTTCGTGCCTCTGATCTCTATGCGCTTTTCGTTCAAGGGGGGCTCTTCGCAAGATCCGAAAGGCAAGGAAGGTCTCGCCAATTTGATGACCGGGCTTTTTGATGAAGGCGCAGGAGATCTGGATTCGGACACGTTTCAGGCGAAGCTCGACGACGTCGGGACTGAAATGGGATTCAACGCCGATGATGACCGCATCACCGGCTCTATTCGCATGCTTGCTGACAAACGTGACACCGCCGTCGATCTTCTTGCAGTTGCGGTCAACGAGCCTCGTTTCGATCAGGCACCCATCGATCGGATCCGCCAGCAGGTGGTTGCCGGGATAAAGGCATCCGAACGTGATCCGAATACGATTGCCGGACGCAAATTCGCCGAAGCCCTCTATGGTGATCATCCCTATGCGCGCCAATCCGACGGCACGGAGCAGAGTCTGACCACGATAACCCGTGACGATCTGGTTGCCTTCCACAAGCGCAACTTTGCGCGGGATAACCTGATCGTCGGCGTGGTCGGCTCGATCAGTCCAGAAGATTTGGCCCCGCTTCTCGACAAGGTTTTCGGCGATCTGCCTGCGAAAGCCGAGCTCCAGCCGGTAAGCGACGCCAAACTCGGTTTTGGTCAGACGACGCGCGTCGACTATGCTCTGCCGCAGACTTCGATTTCCATGGTCTATCCGGGTATACGCCGCCAGGATCCGGATTTCTTCCCTGCCTACATCATGAACCACATTCTGGGCGGCGGCACATTCTCTTCGCGCATCTACAATGAAGTACGGGAAAAGCGCGGCCTTGCCTATTCGGCGGGTTCAAACCTGGTCAATCGCGACCACATGGCGGCCCTCATGATATCGACCGCCACGAGGGCAGATCGTGCCAACGAAACCCTGCAGATCCTGAAAACGGAAATCGCCAAGATGGCAAAGGACGGCCCCACGGAAGAGGAACTGGTCGAGGCCAAGAAATATCTGGTTGGTTCCTATGCGGTGAACAATCTTGACTCGTCGTCGGCAGTTGCCAGCACGCTGCTTGGCCTGCAGGATGAAAACCTTGGACGGGACTACATAGACAAGCGCGCGGACCTGATCAACGCAGTGACGCTGGATGAGGTGAAGACAGTGGCAAGGAAACTTCTTGATACAGATCCGGCCGTTTTGATCGTCGGACCGCCGCAATCCTGATTGAGTAAAACGTCATGGTTGCACGCGGTCTGGCCGAGGGAAATGGATCAACCGAAGACGCCGGAGCAACCGGAGAACCCACTTTCGCCATCGCTTTCGGTGGTGGGGGAGCGAGGGGCCTTGCACATATAAATGTCATTGAGGCAATGGATGAACTTGGCATCCGCCCGGTGGCAATCGCCGGCTCCTCCATTGGAGCAATCATGGGAGCCGGCATGGCGGCGGGCATGTCCGGGCGCGATATCCATGAATATGCTGTGGCCACGCTGTCGCGCCGCGCCGAAATTGTTGCCCGGTTGTGGCGCCTGCGGCCAGCAAGTTTCGGAGAAATGTTCGGCGGGGGAATCCGGCTCGGCCAATTCAATATCGAAAGGGTCCTGAGAAACTTCCTTCCAGACCGGATCCCCGACACCTTCGAAGAACTACGCATTCCCTTGAGTGTCACCGCTACAGATTTCTATGGGCAGCGCGAAGTGCCAATCGCCAATGGCGACCTCTTCAGCGCCATTGGCGCTTCGGCAGCCATACCGGCATTGTTCCGGCCCGTCAGGCGTGATGATCGAATTCTGATCGACGGCGGCATCTACAATCCCGTTCCCTTCGACCACTTGAAGCACAAGGCGCAGTTTGTCATTGCCATTGATGTCGTCGGCGGCCCAGAAGGGGATATTGGCAGGTTCCCATCATCGATCGATGCGATGTTCGGGGCCAGCCAATTGATGATGCAGTCGATTATCGCAACACGGCTTCGCACTGATCCTCCGGCGATTTTCCTGCGTCCGAGCGTTGCCCGGTTTGGCGTCCTCGATTTCCTGAGGGTCGAACAGGTTCTGAGGGATTCTGCTGGCATCAAGGACGAATTGAAGCGGGCCGTTGATGCAGCCATCACCTATGCCGAACGTCGGGAGCCCGAGTGAAAGGACTTACTCAGCCGGTGTTGCATCGGCCTCGACCGCAATATCCATTTCTTCGTCTTTTACCGTATCGATACGCTTGGCTTCACGGGTCGGCCTGATCAAAGGCTCAGGCGTAACAGGCCGAGTCAACAGCAGATCATTGCCGGCTGTCAGGCCTTCCGACGCCTGAATATGCAGTCGGTCCTCGTCGCGACGCCTGATGTCCTGCATGATCTCGTAAGCGAGCTCTTCGCTGACTCCGAGCTCTTCCAGCGTCCGGCGGCCAAAGACCAGACCGGATTCGAACGTTTCACGCAACTCGTAGTGAACGCCGCGTGCCCGCAATTTCAGTGTGTGGACGCGATCATAGGAACGCACGAAAAGTTTGATGTCCGGATATTCCGCCTGGATCATTTCAACGATCTGGTCAGTTGTTTCCTTTTTGTGCGTGCAAACCGCAACGATTTTCGCCTGTCTGATTCCCGCCGCTTCCAGCACTTCCTTGCGCGTACCGTCGCCGAAATAGATGCGGAACCCGAATCGCCCCGCGGCCCGGATACGATCGGCCGAAGCATCGATCACGGTCACATCGCTACCGCCTGCCAGAAGGATTTGCGCGGCGATCTGCCCGTAACGCGAGAATCCGATCATCATAACGTCGGAGCCAGCACCTTCAAAATCCTCGTCGATTTCAACATCGGTGTCATGATTGACCAGAAACTTGTTTCCGAGCGCAACGGATAGCGGCATGACGGCCATTGACAGTGTTACGACGGCGATCAGTTCGGACGCAGTGGAGCCGCTCATCAATCCCGCCGCTGCAGCTGTCGAAAACAATACGAAACCGAACTCACCACCCTGCGGCAGGAAGAAGGCGATGCGGATGGCGTCGTTGTGACTGGAGCGAAACAGCCGCGCCAGTGCGTAGACGAGAAGCGCCTTGATGGCCATGAATACCGGCACGGCCAGAAGAATGTCGACCCAATTATTGAGAATTACCTCAAGGTCAAGCGAAAGCCCGACGGCGATGAAGAACAGGCCGAGAAAAACACCACGAAACGGTTCGATATCGGCTTCGAGTTCATGCCGATAGGACGATTCCGCCAGAAGGACGCCAGCAATGAAAGCGCCCATCGCCATGGAGAGACCGGCGAACTGCATCAGCACAGCAGCGCCAATCACGACGAAAAGTGCGGCCGCAATCATGACCTCGCGCGCGCCGGTATTGGCGATGAAGCGGAAAAGTGGATTGAGCAGATAGCGGCCAACAGCGACGATCGCGCCAATGCAGATAACCGCAATGAGAAATTGGCCAAGCGGATCGGCTTGGTGCTGCGCCGAGTCGGGCGCAAGAACAGGAATCATTGCGAGGAGTGGCACGATTGCCAGATCCTGGAACAGCAGGATGGCAAACGAAGTCTGGCCGTGCTGCGTTGCTGTTTCGCCGCGTTCTTCCAAAATCTGCATGGCGAATGCCGTTGAGGAAAGGGCGAGACCAAAGCCGGTCACGACAGCCGCTTGCCACATCATCAGATTGAATGCCAGGATCACGGCCGTCAAGGCAGCGCCCGTGACGATGACCTGTGCGGCTCCTAACCCAAAAATCGCGTGGCGAAGTGTCCATAACCGGGAAGGCTTGAGCTCCAATCCGATTACAAAAAGCAGGAACACGACGCCGAGTTCGGAAAAATGCAGGACCTGTTCGCCATCCGTTATAAGATTGGCAAGTGGCCCGATCAACAGACCCGCGGCGAGATAGCCAAGAACTGTTCCGAGCCCCAGCCGCTTGAAAAGCGGGGCCGCGATGATTGCGCCGGCAAGCAGTGCCAATGCCTGAAAATAAAGGTTGCCGCTTTGCGAAAGCATAGGTTCGTTATCCGGACTGGGAGATTGTTGCGTTCGGTTGCCTTGATAGACCCCAATTTGCACCATATAGGAAGGTATGCGTCTGACCTGTGTCAGATAAGTCCTTGCATCCTATCATGCAATCAACCTTAGAGACGAATATGACAGAGCCTGTAAATTCGCGCGAATTCGTAGATAATGCCACTGCGCTTGTCGAAGCTGCCAGGCGTGCGGGAGCGGATGCAGCCGATGCGGTTGTCGTACGGTCGCGTTCCTCCGGCGTCAGCGTTCGATTGGGAAAGGTTGAGTCCACCGAATCGTCGGAAAGCGACGAATTTTCTCTGCGGGTCTTTGTGGGCCGTAAGGTGGCAAGCATATCGGCGAATGCCGGTGCTGACCCAAAGGTGCTCGCCGAGCGTGCAGTCGCCATGGCAAAAGTCTCGCCGGACGACGCCTATGAGAGCTTGGCGGCACGGGAAAATCTAGTACGCAACATACGCGATCTCGACCTCTACGATGCCACGGTCGTCGATGCCGCGCAATTGACTGAGGTTGCCCTTGCCGCCGAAGCGGCGGCACTCGCAGTCGAAGGCGTAACCAACTCGGGTGGCGGCTCCGCATCCGCGGGCATGGGGGGGCTCGTACTCGTCACCTCGGATGGGTTTGCTGGACAATATATGGGTTCACGCTTTTCTCGTTCCGTGAGCGCCATTGCCGGAAGTGGTACGGCAATGGAACGGGATTATGATTTTTCGTCACGAATATATTACGATGCACTTGAAGATGCTGCGGCCATCGGCCGTTCGGCCGGGGAACGTGCGGTCAAGCGGCTTGGCGCACGTCAAGCCAGGACTGGCCGCGTCAACGTGGTCTATGATCCTCGTGTTGCGCGCGGCATGGCCGGCCATTTGGCCAGCGCAATCAATGGCGCATCGGTGGCACGCAAGACCAGCTTCCTGAAGGATCGCATGGGTGAAAAGATACTGAGCGAAACAATCACCGTCACCGACGATCCTTTGCGGGTTCGGGGCCCTTCGTCACGACCCTTTGACGGCGAAGGTCTGGAGGGTGTGCCGTTGAACATGATCGAAAATGGTGTTCTCAAGCACTGGTTCTTGTCGACATCGACCGCAAAGGAACTGGGGCTTACGACCAATGGCCGGGGCGTCCGTTCCGGTTCCACGGTAGTCCCGTCTTCGACAAATTTCGCCATCGAGCCAGGTGAACAGGACCCGGGAGAGCTCATACGCGCCGTCGGCACGGGCTTCTATGTGACAGAGCTTTTCGGCCATGGTGTCGATATGATTACCGGCGAATATAGCCGCGGCGCATCGGGTTTCTGGATTGAGAACGGCGAGATCTCCTATCCGGTGAGCGAAGTTACTATTGCTTCCAATTTGAAAGAGATGTTCCTCAATCTTACCGCAGCCAGTGACATCGACCGCAATTTCGGCGTGGCCAGCCCGACCCTCGTAATCGAAGGCATGACACTTGCCGGCAAATAAGCAAAATCGCGACGATCTCGAGCTTATACGTGAGGCAGCGGAAGGGGCTGGCAAGATTGCCTTGTCCTATTTCAAGCAGGCTCCGCAAATCTGGATGAAGACCGGCAACTCGCCAGTCACGGAAGCCGATCTGGCGGCGGACAAATACCTGAAGGACATGTTGCTGACGGCCCGGCCCGACTACGGCTGGATATCGGAAGAAACACACGACGAGCGGGCGGTGTCACAGCGTCAGCGTTTCTTTGTCGTCGATCCAATCGACGGGACTCGCGCTTTCATCGAGGGGTCTGATGTCTGGTGCGTCAGCGTCGCAGTCATCGAAAATGGCCGCCCTGTCGCAGGTGTCCTTGAATGCCCCGCCCGTAACGAGATCATTACCGCACTGCCTGGTCATGGCGCGCAGCAGAATGGCAATGTCATTCGAGTTCAGGCCGAAACCAGGCCATTCAAGGTTGCAGGACCAGGCGCATTCCTGAAGCGGCTACCGGAGCGTTTCCTTGCATCGATGGAACATGCTCCCTACGTAGCCTCTCTGGCATACAGGATAGCAATGGTGGCACGGGGCGATATTGCCGGGACGTTCGTGCGCCCCAATTCCCATGACTGGGATTTGGCAGCGGCGGATCTCATCCTTTCGGAAGCGGGTGGCAATGTCTTGACAGCCGAGGGCAAGGCGCTCACTTACGGCTTGCGCAACACCAGCACCGGTGATTACCGCCACGGTGCGCTCGTCGCAGCAAGCGGGCTACTAATGGATAACATGTTGGACGTTGTCGCAGAAACCGCCTTCGGCTAAACAAGCAACAATCATCATCGATCAATTTTTGGACGGGCAACCATGAGCGAAAACACATCCGAGCCGAAACAGCTGCTGCATCTGGTTTTTGGTGGCGAGCTGAAAAAATTGGGCGGCGTTGAGTTCCGCGATCTCGACAAGCTTGACATTGTCGGCATCTATCCCAATTTCGAGACCGCGCAGCGCGCATGGAAATCCAAGGCACAGCAAACCGTCGACAATGCCCATATGCGCTATTTCATCGTCCACATGCACAAATTGCTGGACCCCAATACGGGTAAGGCAGGTTGATCGCGCGTCGCGGTCCCGAATTGACAACGGCATGATCGAAAACAGCTCAGCAACAACCAAGGCCCCCCGGCGCAAAGGTGGGGCACTGAAACGTTTTTGGCGGTCGGTACGGGGGCCCTTGGCAAACTCGCCTATGGTTCGGTCCCTGATCGTCTGGCTGATCACCCAGTTTTTCCGGCTCGTGCACATCACCAATCCCCGGCTGCGTGGTTCCTCGGACTTGGAGGACATGAAGCGCGGCGGCGAACCGTTTATCGCTGTTGCCTGGCATGGACAGCATTTGATGGCGCCATTTCTTATGCCCCGTGGCGTTCGTTTCGTTGCGATGTTTTCCAAAAGCAAGGATGCGGAACTCAATGCACGGGTTGCGGAACGATTCGGGGTGGAAATCGTGCGCGGCTCTGGGGGGAGGGAGCGCGCGAGAGGAACGGAGAAGGGAGGCGCGAGAGCGCTTCTCGTTCTGAAAAAGGCATTGAAGGAGGGTAAGACGGCGGCGATGATTGCTGATATTCCTCATGGGACGCCGCGTGACTCGGGATTTGGCGTCATTCTCCTGGCGAAATTGTCTGGTCGTCCTATTCTTCCGATTTGTTATCTGACGTCTCGCCGGAAAGTTCTGGAGAAGAGCTGGGATAAGACCACCATTCCCTTGCCATTCGGCAAATCGGGGTTGATTGTCGGCGACCCAATCTTTGTTCCCGAGGACGCCGATGATGCGATGCTGGAAGCCAAGCGTGTTGAGTTGACTGATAGCTTGAATGAGAACACTAGACGGGTGCATGAGCTCGTGGATGGCGCGGCATGAGTGAGCGATGGGCGCGTCTGGTCCTGAGTACCTATCGATGGGTGGGTGCAGCGGCCTTCCCGGTTGTTGGCGCCTATGTTGCGTTCCGCGCCAGCAAAGGCAAGGAAGAACGCGGACGTCATGGTGAGCGTTATGGTGTCGCCAGCGTCGCACGCCCCTCCGGTCCGCTGATTTGGGTCCATGCTGCCAGTGTCGGCGAGACTTCCGCAGTCACTCCGCTGGTGGAAGCAATTGTCGATATGGGCATCCACGTTGTGTTGACGACGGGTACGGTTACATCAGCGAAAATGGTTCAGGACCGGTTGGGCGATCGTGTTATCCACCAGTATGTTCCGCTCGATCTAAAGCCCGCTGTTGACCGTTTCCTTACTCATTGGCAGCCGGATCTCGCGATTATCTGCGAATCCGAAATCTGGCCGATGACCATCCTCGAATTGGGGACCCGCAGGGTTCCGCAGGTTCTGGTCAATGGCCGCTTGTCGGATCGGTCCTTTGCCAACTGGCATAAGCGCCCTTCGATAGCGGAAGCTCTGTTCGAAAACCTCGCGCATGTCGTAGCGCAGTCTGAAATCGACGGTGAACGGTTTCGTACGCTGGGCGCAAGACCGGTAACGGTTTCTGGCAATCTGAAAGTCGATACGGCGATCCCGCCTGTGAACGACGCGGAACTAAGCGCGTTGCAACGGATGATCGGATCGCGGAAAACCTGGGCCGCCATCTCCACCCATCAGGGTGAGGAGCAGATCGTGGCGCAGGTCCACCATATGTTGAAAGCGCGGCATCGCGATTTGCTCACGATCATTGTACCGCGCCACCCGGATCGAGCGATAGAAATCGCTGCTGAAATCGAGAAGATGGGGATGAAGGTTGCGTTGCGTAGCCGCGGCGATCAGATCGCGCCGGATACGGATATATATCTCGGCGACACGATCGGCGACATGGGGCTTTATCTCCGCGTGACGGAAGTCGCCTTTGTCGGCCGCTCGCTGACTGCGCAAGGCGGTCAAAATCCGCTTGAACCGGCCATGCTCAGATCGGCTATCCTGTCGGGACGCAATGTCCAGAACTTCCGGGATTCGTACCAGCGTCTCATCAAGAATGGCGGGGCGAAGCTTGTGCGCGACAAGGATATGCTTGCGGGTGCGGTCAATTACCTCTTCAACAATCCGGAAGAGCGCCAGGTGATGATCGATGCCGGATTGAAAACGGTCGAAGATATGCGCGGCTCTCTGACGCGCACCATGACGGCCCTGGAACCGTTTATCCAGCCTCTTGTGTTGCAGGCCCGGCTGAGCAATCGCGAAGGCGGCTGGAAATGACGAGCGAAGCGCCTCCATTCTGGTGGGAAAAGCCGGATTGGCGCGCTCGGGCCTTGAGCCCTTTGTCGAGAATCTATGGTGCCGTCGCGGGCCGGCGCATTCGCCGCGCCAATCCTCCTGCTGTGCCCTTGCCGGTCCTGTGTATCGGCAATTTTACCCTGGGTGGTGCGGGAAAGACCCCGACGTCGATCGCCTTTGCGCAAGCGGCTGTTGCCGCCGGTCTCAAGCCGGGGATAGTCTCACGCGGGTACGGCGGGGCATTTTCCGGCCTGCACCGCGTTGATCCTGATCATGACAGTGCACGCCACGTCGGCGACGAGCCCATGCTCCTAGCGCGCCATGCTCCAGTGGTGGTTTCTGCGGATCGACTGGCCGGTGCCAAGGCCCTGCAGGCGGCTGGCTGCGACTTCATCATCATGGACGATGGTTTCCAGAGTGCCCGGCTTCATTTTGATTATGCCTTGATGGTCGTCGACGCCGGACGTGGCATCGGCAATGGTCGCGTGTTTCCCGGAGGTCCGCTGCGCGCGCCGTTGACTGACCAGCTTGTCCGTACCGACGCATTGTTGAAAATTGGCACCGCCAGTGGTGCCGACCAACTCGTGCGTAGTGCTGCACGTGCTGCTAAGCCTATCTATGAAGCGGTATTGAAACCCCGGACAGCAGAGATTTCGCGCGAGCCGTTGCTTGCCTTCGCGGGTATTGGCGATCCCTCCAAATTCTTCAGGACACTGCAGGAGGCAGGTGCGACGGTTGCGCAAACAAGGTCATTTCCCGATCATCACCCCTATACGAATGAGAACATCGAAGAGTTGATAAATGCCGCCGACAAGGATGGTCTCACACTGATCACTACGGCGAAAGATCACGTGAGGCTGTTAGATGGCGGCCTGGCCTCGAGGGCATTTGCCGAGCGCATATTGGTATTGGAAATCGAACTGGCTTTCAGCCATCCGCAAACTGCCTCGCGCATTATTCGTGAAACGCGTGAGCGCGCCCGGATGCGCGAGATCAAGCGCTCATAGTCTTCCGCGGAGCTTGAGCTTTGGTGGGGCTTCACGCATCGGGATATCAAGATTGCTGCCCGTCGTCTGACTGTACATCCGATCATTGGAGAAGATCACCGCGCCTGCGCGGCGAATTTCAACCGCCAGCGCGACGCGTTTCGGCCCGGACGCCGGCACCGCGATCTCATAACCAACCGGAAACGTAACATTGCGACCGAGAGTGAAGCTGGTAGAGGCGAGCTTGGGCATGGGCGCAGAGTTGCCGCCGGTGGCATCATGGGCCGCCACGAACACGACCGAACTTGCCGTAAGCTGATAATAGGGCGGCCCTTGCAAGTAGCCGCGAATGGTTTTCGTCGGTCCGCTGTAGGCTGGGGCGCGGCTTGCGCCGTCGGTCGTACAGGCGCTGACTGCAAACAGCCCGAGGGCGAATATTGAAGTCAGGGCCGCGCGCCGGGATGTCATTTGTCAGGCCTTCGTTCGCTGGCGCAGGGCGGGATTCATTTGGATTTCTCGCTCCAGTGAAATCCGCGCGTCCGCATAAGCTTCCTGGCGCGCGACACTCCAATATTTGAGCTCGTCGAGCGGGATCTTCTCCGAAGTCACCGCGCAGAGCACATAGGAACCTGGTGACAGGACCTGAAAGTCGCCGTCGAGATAGCGAATTTTGGCCTCACGGGAGCCCGGCCCCTCAAATCTGTTCATTAAATTTGTTCCAGTTCAATCATTCAGGGTCATTTACGCGCCAGCGGTCACGCCGGTCAAGACTTAGCGGCGGCCAAACAACCGCTCAATATCGCTGAGTTTGAGCTCGATATAGGTTGGCCGGCCATGATTGCACGTGCCGGAACCCGGCGTTTCCTCCATCTGCCGCAGCAGCGCGTTCATCTCATCGGGTTTCAAGCGCCGGCCGGACCGGACTGAACCATGGCAGGCCATGGTTGCCGCGACATGGTCGAGAATGGCTTTCAGGCCATTGGATGTGTCATGCTCGGCGATCTCGTCGGCTAGATCGCGAATGAGCTGCGGCGTGTCTATTTCACCTAGCATCGACGGTGTCTCGCGCACCGCAACAGCGCCAGGGCCGAAGGATTCGATGCCGAGGCCGAAGCGCGCTAGAGTCTCGGCATGCGCGACGAGCCGTTCGACGTCCTCCTCGGGAAGATCGACGATCTCCGGGATGAGCAGCATCTGGGCCGGCAGGGGCCGCGAATGCAGAGCGTTCTTAAGCGCCTCGTAAACCAGCCGCTCATGCGCGGCGTGCTGATCGACAATCACCAGACTGTCCTTGGTCTGCGAGACGATGTAATTCGCGTGAATTTGCGCTCGGGCCGCGCCGAGTGGATTCGACAGCAGGTCCGGTGCGACTTCTATCGTTCCGGCGCGCGCATCAGCCGCGAGCGCCTCTGCTCGATCGTAGAGGAATGTCTGAACCGTTTCGGCAAAACCATTTTCGCTGTTCTTGAAACCGGATTCCGGCTCAAGCGGGCGATAGGGCGACCGCTGCACATGGTAATTCTGATTGACCGCTCTTGCGCCCTGCCAGTGCTGCCCGGTGACACCCGGTGGGCTGGGTTCCCTTCCACCGAGGCGGAATGAATTCAGCATGGCTTCGGCGCCGCTCGTTGCCGCTCGAATGCCCGATTGGCCAAGAGCTTCGCGGATGGCGCCGACAATAAGCCCACGCACCAGTCCGGGGTCCCGGAAGCGTACATCAGCCTTGGCCGGATGCACATTGACGTCGACCAGCGCCGGATCGAGATTAAGAAAAAGTACGACGACCGGATGCCGGTCGCGTGAAATCACGTCGGCATAGGCGCCGCGGATAGCACCCCATATCTGCTTGTCGCGGACCGGCCGGCCGTTGACATAGGCAAACTGGTGCAGGCTGTTGGCGCGATTGAACGCAGGAATACCGGCAAAACCGGTCAAACGCACACCATCACGCATGGCGTCGATCGCAATAGCGTTTTCCGGAAACTCCTTACCCAGCACTTGCGAAATGCGCTCCAGCATTCCGGCCGAGCCTTCACCCGTTGCGGCGAGGTCCAGTGGCGTACGGTCACTACCGGCGATGGAAAAGCGAATATGCGGAAATGCAATGGCGACGCGCTTCACCACGTCACTGATCGCGGAAGCTTCTGCCCGGTCCGTCTTCATGAATTTCAGTCGCGCGGGGGTTGCGAAGAACAGATCGCGTACCTCTGCGATGGTTCCGCCATTCATCGGCGTTGGGCGCGGACCATCCATTCTCCCCCCATGCACGCTGATCTCGAAACCGGAATCGGCCTCTGCTTTGCGTGATTTGACCGACAGCCGCGATACCGAACCGATCGATGGCAACGCTTCACCGCGAAACCCCAGTGCGCGAATATCATGAACGTCGTCCGTGAGCTTGGATGTACAATGACGTGAAACGGCTAGCGACAGCTCGTTCGAAGGAATGCCTGAACCATTGTCGGTGACACGTATCAGGTTCTTACCGCCACCTGCCGTGACGATCTCGATGCGCGTCGCACCCGCATCGATGGCGTTTTCGACAAGCTCCTTCACGACACTCGCGGGCCGTTCGATGACTTCACCTGCGGCAATCTGGTTGATGATGGTTTCTGTGAGCTGTTTGATGGCCATTTAAGACATATAGTGGATTCGGTTCACTGCGGAAATCCGGCCGCTTCACAAGTCCCCGGAAAATATTTTAAGCTGAAAACATCTGGTCAGCACCACGATTTTGATGGTAGGTCTTTTCCAAGTATCAAGGAGGAAAACCCATGGCCAATTCCAAGCCGTCCTTTGTCTGGACTGATCCCTTTCTCTTGGAAGATCAATTGACCGAAGACGAGCGGATGATCCGTGACAGCGCGCGCGCCTTCGCGCAGGGCGAACTTTTGCCACGCATCGAAGAGGCCTATCTTGAGGAAAAGACTGATCCGGAGCTCTTCAGGCTGATGGGTGAATCGGGCCTTCTCGGCGTAACCCTACCCGAAGAATATGGAACCGCCGGCGCATCCTATGTCGCCTACGGCCTCGTAGCGCGTGAGGTCGAGCGAGTTGACAGTGGCTATCGCTCGATGATGAGCGTCCAATCATCGCTGGTTATGTATCCGATTTATGCATATGGCTCGGAAGAGCAGCGAAAGAAGTACCTGCCAAAGCTCGCATCTGGTGAGTGGATCGGTTGTTTCGGACTGACCGAACCCGATGCCGGTTCTGATCCTGCTGGCATGAAGACCCGCGCGGAAAAAGTGGCGGATGGCTACCGCCTGTCCGGTTCGAAAATGTGGATATCCAATTCTCCGATTGCCGACGTTTTCGTCGTCTGGGCAAAATCCGATGCGCACGATGGCCAGATCCGTGGTTTTGTGCTGGAAAAAGGCATGAAAGGTCTTTCCGCCCCGAAGATCGGCGGTAAGCTCTCCCTGCGAGCCTCCATCACCGGCGAAATTGTTATGGATGGCGTCGTCGTTGGTGAAGAGCAACTGCTGCCAAACGTCTCGGGATTGAAGGGTCCGTTCGGATGTCTCAATCGCGCCCGCTACGGTATTTCCTGGGGAGTCCTGGGTGCCGCGGAAGATTGCTGGCAGCGAACGGTGCAATATGGCCTCGACCGCAAACAGTTCGGCCGGCCGCTTGCGGCAACGCAGCTTTTCCAGAAAAAGTTCGCGGATATGCAGACGGAAATTGCGTTGGGCCTCCAGGCTTCGCTGCGCGTTGGCCGCTTGTTCGATGAGGGCAAGGTCACGCCGGAAATGATAAGCTTGGTCAAGCGCAACAATTGCGGCAAGGCACTCGATATTGCGCGCGTCGCCCGCGATATGCATGGCGGTAACGGCATCCAGATCGGCTATCACGTGATGCGCCACGCGCAGAACCTCGAGACGGTCAACACGTATGAAGGCACGCATGACGTGCACGCTCTTATCCTTGGCCGTGCGCAGACCGGTATTCAGGCGTTCTTCTGAGCATGGAGTGGACGTCCGACCATCGATCGCGATGGTCAGACTTATTAATTCACGGGTTGTGAGCGAGGGCCGTACAGTGCTTTTCAAGCGCGGCCAGAAGAATGCATAGCGCAATGCCTTCCGAAGCCAGCCGAACTTCCTGAAGTGATGGATAGGTCGGGGCGAGGCGCAGGGTGCGATCGTGCGGATCACGGCCGTACGGGGAGGTGGCACCAGCCGGCGTCAGAACCACGCCAGCCTGCCGCGCAAGATCGACAACATGCTTGGCCGTCCCTTCCATGGCGTCCACGCAGATGAAGTAGCCGCCCTCGGGCTTGGTCCAGTTAGCAACACCGGTCCCGGCCAGCCGCTTTTCCAGCGCTTCGATGACCGTATTAAACTTTGGAGCAATCAGGGCGCGGTGCGCTTCCATGTGCTGATGCAGGCCGTCGATGTTTTTCAGAAAACGCACGTGCCTGATCTGGTTGAGCTTGTCGGGTCCTATCGTGCGTTTCCCGGCGCGGGCGAGATACCACTTCACATTCACTGCGGAAGACGCGAACAATGCAAGGCCAGCGCCGGCGAGTGTTACCTTCGATGTAGAGGCGAAGACGAAGGCCCTGTCAGGATTGCCCGCTTGCTCGCACAAGTCGAGAATGTTGGCGATTTCGTGCCGATGTACCGTCAGGTGATGCACCGCATAGGCATTGTCCCAGAACAGCCGGAAGTCAGGTGCTCCCGTCCGCATGGATGCAAGACGCTCCAGAACCTCAGTCGAGTAGACCTCTCCCGAAGGGTTCGAATACTTCGGAACGCACCACATGCCCTTTACATCGGGATCGGCGGCCAGTTCCTCGACCATGTCCATATCCGGTCCATGTCCCGTCAGAGGAACAGGCAGCATGCGAATGCCATATTCTTCGCAAATAGCGAAATGCCGGTCATACCCCGGCACTGGGCAGATGAAGGCTGGTGTGCCCGATTGTTGCGACCATGGCTCAATCTCGTTTGAAACGCCTTTGAACAGCGACCAAACAAGACAATCATGCATGAGAGCAAGGCTGGAATTGTCTCCGACCACGATGCGGTCGGCAGGCGCACCCATGATTGAGGAAAACAGCGAGCGCACCTCCGGCAGGCCTTGCAGACCACCGTAATTGCGTGCGTCTTCGCCAGCTTCGCTGAAGTGATCGCCATTCCCGGGCAGCGCAAGCATTCCATTGGCAAGATCCAGCTGTTCCGGGCTCGGCTTGCCTCGCGTCATATCGATCTGGAGGCCGCGGGCACGAAAAGCTTCGTAGTCACCCAGGACCTTATTGCGCAGCGTTTGCAGGTCATCGGCGTTCAAATCAGCAATTGTAACCATGTCCACTCAGCCTTTTTGCTGCTGAACAATGCCGTAAATATTGGTCGACCGTGCGCCGGAGCGGCAATAGGCGAGAACCGGTCCTTCAGCTTCTTCCAGGGCGGTGGCCATGGCGTCAACATCATCCTGGGTCAACTGACCCGACACGACGGGAACATAATAGACCGGAATGCCTGCTTTTTCGGCAACTTGGGCAATCTCGGCGAATTCAGGCTGATCTGCTGCTTCGCCATCGGGACGATTGCAAATAATTGCACTATAGCCCGCAGCAGCAATATCGCGCACATCATCCGGTGAAATCTGCCCGGTCACGGCAAAGCCTTCGTCAATTCGACGGATATCCATTTTCTGTCCTTGGAGAGAGTTAATGTCGACACCACCATACATCAAAAGAAGGTTAACGCCATATCAAAGCAATTTCACGATTGGTATGTGCCTATTAATTAATCAAATTAATTTACATGACTAAAGTATAAGCTGTGCGGGAACACCCGCTTTCGCGGGTCTAATTCTGATTGCGGGCGGCACTCAGGCAAAAGTCGATAATATGCTGATAATTTTGAACAATCCATAAAACATGCCCTACGCGGCCGAGTTGGCATGGTCGTTGCTTTGACTCCCTTGGTGCATACAACCAAAAGAGGGGTTTACCTGAATGTGCAATCTAACAGCCAGATTTATTGGTACCTTGGCAGCCGCGGCAATCGGCGCGTCGCTGGCCCTGTCGCCGGCGACAGCCGCAGAGGAAACGATCAAGGTCGGTATTCTGCATTCGCTATCCGGGACGATGGCGATCTCCGAGACCACGCTCAAGGACACGATGCTGTTCCTGATCGATGAGCAGAACAAGAAAGGTGGTGTTCTTGGTAAGAAACTGGAAGCGGTGGTTGTGGATCCTGCCTCCGACTGGCCGCTTTTTGCTGAAAAGGCACGTCAGCTTGTTGAACAGGACAAGGTTGCGGCCGTATTCGGCTGTTGGACTTCATCCTCGCGCAAATCCGTTCTTCCGGTATTCGAAGAACTGAATTCACTGTTGTTCTACCCAGTCCAGTATGAGGGTGAAGAAAGCTCGCGCAACGTCTTCTACACAGGCGCGGCTCCAAACCAGCAGGCCATCCCTGCCGTCGATTACCTTGCCAAGGAAGAGGGCGTCGAGCGCTGGGTGCTCGCTGGTACTGACTATGTATATCCGCAAACCACCAACAAGATCCTGAAAGCCTATCTCAACGCCAAGGGCGTCAAGGATGAGGATATCATGATCAACTACACGCCATTCGGTCACTCCGATTGGCAGACGATCGTCTCCGACATCAAGAAATTCGGTTCCGCAGGCAAGAAGACGGCCGTTGTATCAACCATCAATGGCGATGCCAATGTGCCATTCTACAAGGAACTCGCCAACCAGGGCATCAAGGCAGAAGACATTCCGGTCGTTGCCTTCTCTGTTGGTGAAGAAGAGCTTGCCGGTCTCGATACCAAGCCGCTTGTAGGACACCTCGCGGCCTGGAATTACTTCCAGTCGGTCGATGCCGATGTCAATGCCGAATTCATCAAGGAATGGCATGCCTATACCAAAAACGACAAGCGCGTGACCAACGATCCCATGGAAGCAACCTATATCGGTTTCAACATGTGGGTGAAGGCTGTTGAAGCTGCAGGCAGTACGGACTCCGACGCAGTGATTGACACCATCGTTGGCGTTTCGGTTCCGAACCTTTCCGGTGGTTCTTCCACCATGATGCCAAACCACCACATCACCAAGCCGGTGCTCATTGGCGAGGTGCAGGATGATGGCCAGTTTGACATCGTCTACCAGACACCTGGCCTCGTCGTTGGTGACGAATGGTCCGACTACCTGCCGGGCTCCAAGGACCTGATTTCCGATTGGCGCAAGCCGATGTCGTGCGGCAACTTCAACGTTGTCAGCGGCAAGTGCGGTGGGGTCACCAACTAGGGTTCGAACTCCTCCCAGGCTTCGGGTCAGGGGCATCGTCCGAAGCCGGTTCCACCTCCGCCACGGCGGGGGTGGAACCCCCTGGAGACCTTCAACGCAGGATTATTCCATGCAATTCACACGCTTGCTGTCTGCACTTGTCCTGATGCTCGGCATCCTTGTCCACGCTGTTGGATCAAATGCGCAAACCGTTGATGACGGAACATTGGGGCTTCTCATTCAGGCCCTCGCAGGCGAAAATTTCGACGATACCACCAGGGCCGTTTCAGATCTGGTCAAGTCCGGTGACCCGCGCGCATCTTCCATCCTGAATGCCCTTAGCGCTGGTGATCTCTACGTTGCCAAGGCCGGCAAGACGGTATTTATCGGCAAGCGCGATGGTTCGGACTATGCCGCAATTGATCCAATTACGGGTTCCAAACTCGCCCCGGTACCTCGCTCTGCTGCCGAAAAGATCAAGGTAAACAACCGGTTACGCCGCGATATTGCTGCTGCGATTGGCGGTTTGACGCTGATGAGCGATAAGGCCGATGAGCGCCGTTCGGCCGCCGAAGCCATATTGAAGACCAGAGACCCGGAATCGATTCCGCTGCTCGACAAGGCTATTGCTGCGGAAAAGGATGCGAGCATCAAATTACTGATGAACCAGGCCAAGGCTGCCGCGGTACTCAATTCGGGCGCCACCGGTGAAGTGAAGATCGCGGCCATTGCCGAAGTCAGCGCCGGTAACAGTCGCGATGCGTTGGGTCTGCTCACTCCGCTTGCCGGGGTTGAAGGTCCGGTCGGCGAAGCTGCCCGCGCGGCGATTGACAGCATCAACTCTAAACTCGCCCTCTGGAACGGCATCCAGAATATTGTGTATGGCCTGTCTTTAGGTTCCGTTCTGCTGCTCGCCGCTATCGGTCTCGCCATCACCTTCGGTGTTATGGGCGTCATCAACATGGCGCATGGTGAGATGGTTATGATCGGCGCCTACACCACGTTCGTGGTTCAGCAGATCATCCGCACGTCTGCACCTGGGCTCTTCGACTATTCGCTCCTTATTGCTCTGCCTGCCGCCTTTCTGGCTTCGGGCGCCATCGGCGTTGTCATCGAGCGGAGCGTCATCCGCTTTCTCTACGGACGTCCGCTTGAGACATTGCTCGCCACATGGGGCATCTCCCTGGTGCTGCAACAAGCAATCCGCTCCTGGTTCGGCGCATCGAATGTGCAAGTCGGTAATCCATCCTGGATGGCCGGATCGTTCGACCTTGGGCTGTTGACCTTAACCTGGTCGCGGCTGTGGATCATCGTTTTTGCCCTGGCTGTTTTTGCCATTCTGCAACTTCTTTTAAAGAAGACCATGCTGGGCCTGCGCATGCGTGCCGTCACGCAGAACCGGCGCATGGCTTCGTCCATGGGCATAAGGACGCCATGGGTTGACGCTCTGACTTTCGGCCTTGGTTCCGGTATCGCCGGTATCGCCGGTGTGGCGCTCAGCCAGATCGACAATGTCAGTCCCAATCTCGGCCAGGGTTACATCATCGACAGCTTCATGGTCGTGGTCTTTGGCGGCGTCGGTAATCTCTGGGGCACGCTGGTCGGAGCCATGTCGCTCGGCATCGCCAACAAGTTCCTCGAGCCATTCGCCGGCGCGGTCCTCGGGAAAATCCTCGTGCTCGTCCTGATCATCCTGTTCATCCAGAAGCGTCCGCGCGGTCTCTTCGCACTCAAGGGAAGGGCTATAGAGGCATGATAACCCAATGGTTTTTCACCCATGTCGACCGGCGCGGCGGCGTTGCCATCGTACTGCTCGTTGCACTCGGCTTGCTGGTCCCGCTGTCCAATCTACTACTGCCGGTCACTTCGCCATTTCATATTCCAACCTATCTGGTTTCGTTGATCGGCAAATATCTCACCTATGCCATGCTGGCAGTCGCACTTGATCTGGTCTGGGGCTTCTGCGGTATTCTTTCACTTGGCCACGGCGCATTCTTCGCTCTCGGTGGATATGCCATGGGCATGTATCTGATGCGCCAGATCGGGCCGCGTGGCGTCTATGCCGACCCGATCCTTCCGGATTTCATGGTCTTCCTTAACTGGAAGGATTTGCCGTGGTTCTGGCATGGATTCGACAATTTCTGGTTTGCGGCACTGATGGTGGTGCTGGTGCCAGGCATTCTGGCATTCGGTTTCGGCTGGCTGGCTTTTCGCTCGCGCGTCACTGGGGTCTATCTCTCGATCATAACCCAGGCCCTGACCTATGCGCTGCTGCTCGCGTTTTTCCGCAACGATATGGGATTCGGCGGCAACAACGGTCTCACCGACTTCAAGGACATACTCGGCTTTAACGTGCAGGCGGGCAGCACCCGCTCCGCGCTCTTCGCCGCAACAGCGCTGTTCCTGGCGCTCGCGGTCTTTGTAAGCAGCTTCATCGTCCGATCCAAGCTCGGCAAGGTGCTGGTCGGTGTCCGCGATGCGGAAAGCCGCATGCGCTTCCTCGGCTATAGGGTCGATCGCTACAAACTTTTCGTCTGGACAATCTCGGCCATGATGGCGGGCATCGCCGGGGCGCTATACGTGCCGCAAGTTGGCATAATCAATCCCTCGGAATTCGAACCCGCCAATTCCATCGAGGCGGTCATATGGGTGGCTGTTGGCGGTCGTGGTACGATCATCGGTCCCATCATCGGCGCGGTGCTGGTCAATTTCGGCAAGACCTATTTCACCGCAGCTTTCCCGGAAATCTGGCTTTTTGCCTTGGGGGCGCTGTTTATTGTCGTCACCCTGTTCCTTCCGAAGGGCATTCTCGGCGTTTATGGCTCGTGGAAGGCGCGGAACTCTGATCACGTTGCGCGGAAAAAGGAGAGCGCGCCAGCGGCCGCCGACGAGACCCTGCAGATCCCCGAACCTCAGGCAGCGGAATAGATCATGAAAGCTCAGAATACATTGCTCTATCTCGATGGCGTTTCGGTCTCCTTCGACGGATTCCGCGCCATCAACAATCTCTCGCTCGTGCTTCAGGCCGGCGAGATGCGCGCGATCATCGGCCCCAACGGCGCTGGGAAGACGACGATGATGGACATTATCACCGGCAAGACCAGGCCAGATGCAGGCGACGTCTACTTCAATGGGGATGTGGATCTCACCAAATATGATGAGGCGGAAATTGCGCTGCTCGGGATCGGCCGCAAGTTTCAAAAGCCAACAGTGTTTGAAAGTCATACGGTGGAAGACAATCTGGTGTTGGCCTTGTCGGGTCCAAGGTCAGCATTCTCGACCTTGTTCCATCGCCAGAGCCGGGATGAGGCCGAGAGGATCGATGATATTCTTTATACGATCCGCCTCAGCGAAAAGCGTGACTGGCTCGCTGCGAACCTGTCGCATGGCCAGAAGCAATGGCTCGAAATCGGCATGCTTTTGGCCCAGGACCCGAAGCTGTTACTGGTGGACGAGCCTGTTGCCGGCATGACCGATGCCGAAACGGCCGAGACGGCGAAACTGCTCCGCGAGATAGCAAAGACGCGCTCGGTGCTCGTCGTCGAGCACGACATGCATTTTGTGCGGGAGCTCGACGTCAAGGTAACGTGCCTGCATGAAGGTACGGTGCTGGCCGAAGGCTCGCTCGATTTCGTCAGCAACGATCAGCGGGTGATCGAGGTCTATCTTGGCCGGTGAAGAAGGAAGTGTCTCATGCTGACCGTTGAAAATGCCTCCCTTCATTACGGTGCGGCCCAGGCCTTGCGGGGTGTGTCGCTCGAGGTGAAGCCGAACTCGATCACTTGTGTCCTCGGGCGTAACGGCGTCGGCAAGACCAGCATGCTGAGAGCCATCGTAGGGCAGCATCCGCTATCGTCCGGCTCGATCAGTTTCGATGGGACGCCGCTCGGAAAGAAACCGCCTTACGACCGGGCTCGCGCCGGCATCGCATTTGTCCCGCAGGGACGCGAGATTTTCCCCTTGCTCACCGTACGCGAGAACCTGGCAACCGGCTTTGCGGCTGCAAGTCGCAGCAATCGCACTGTGCCGCCAGAAGTCTTCGAACTGTTTCCGGTGTTGAAAACCATGCTCGGGCGACGCGGTGGCGATCTTTCCGGCGGCCAGCAGCAGCAGCTTGCCATTGGCCGAGCACTGGTGACGCGACCAAGACTTCTCGTCCTCGACGAACCCACAGAAGGCATCCAGCCATCGATTATCAAGGATATCGGCAGGGCGATCCAGTTCCTGCGTGATCAGGCCGGCCTTGCGATCCTTCTGGTCGAGCAATATCTCGATTTCTGCCGTGAACTTGCCGATCATGTCTACATCATGGACCGCGGCGAGATCGTCCATTCCGGCGACGCCGCCAGTCTTGACAGGCCGGAAGTGCGCAAGTTCCTGACTGTTTGAAAACTTGCCTTGCTGACACGATATAATCATCGTTAGGGTCGCCCCGGAGGATGGACCCCTATGATAGACAAGCTGGAATTTTTCATCGCCTTGGCGCGCCATCGGCATTTTGGCAGGGCCGCGGAAGAATGCGGTATCACCCAGCCCACGCTCTCAGCCGCCATCCGCCAGCTTGAAGACACACTCGGGGTCGTCCTGGTTCAGCGCGGCTCGCGCTTCAAGGGGCTGACGTCCGAAGGTCAGCGCGTGCTTGAATGGTCGCGGCGTATCGTTGGTGATGCGCGCACCATGCGAGAGGAAATTCGCGCTGCCCGATTTGGTCTTGCGGGCCATGTTCAAATTGCTGCCATTCCGACGGCGCTTGCCATGGTCTCGCGGTTGACCACGCCATTCCGCGAAAAACACCCGGATGTGACATTTTCAGTGACATCGCGCACTTCACTCGAAGTGCTTACGCTGCTCAGTAATTTCGAGATCGATGTCGGTATCAGCTATCTCGACAATGAACCACTCGGACGCGTGACCTCCGTGCCGCTGTATTCCGAGCGGTACCAGTTGATTACTTCGGCGGGGAATACCTACTCTGACCGGGAGTCGGTGACCTGGGCCGAGGTCGGGCAATTGCCGCTCTGCCTTTTGACCATGGATATGCAGAACCGCCGCCTTATCAACAAGCACCTTGAAGAGGCAGGCGTAGAGGTTCACCCCACGCTCGAATCAAACTCCATGATCGTTCTTTTCTCGCATATCCGCACCGGAAAATGGGCGAGCATCATGCCGCTTAATCTTGCAGAAACGCTGGGGTTCGCCGAGCCGATCCGTTCCATTCCGATTGTAGAGCCCGATGCGCGCCACCTTGTCGGCCTCGTTGCGGCAGATCGTGAGCCCCACACGCCGCTGGTCTCTGCACTCCTGCACGAGGCCAGGGCACTTGCATTGAGCCTGAATAAAGATCGATAGAAATCTTCTATCGATCAACGAGTCTGCTGTATTGATATCTCGTGGTATATTTGATCTGTTCTAAGGAACGGGGAGAAGAAAACAAGGGAGGGCCTTGCACCGTATGCAAAGCGCAAGTACCGATATCGCGGCGAGAGCGATAGGCATTATCGATCAACTGAAGGGCAAAGAAGGTCCTCTGCTTCCCATCTTGCACGAGTTGCAGGACGAATTCGGCTATGTGCCGCAGGAAACGCTGCCGTTGATTGCGACAGCCCTCAATATTTCGCGCGCCGAAGTCCATGGTGTTTTCACTTTTTATCATGACTTCCGCGATCATCCCGCGGGTAGGCATGTGCTGAAGCTTTGCCGGGCCGAAGCTTGCCAGTCCATGGGCGGCGCAGCGCTGGCAGACAGGGCGCGTCAGCTTCTCGGCGTTGATTGGCATGGAACCACCCCTGACGGTGCCGTAACGCTTGAGCCGGTTTATTGCCTCGGCCTTTGTGCCTGCGCACCGTCGGCAATGCTCGATGGCGAGGTCATCGGTCGTCTCAATGCCGACACGCTTGAAGAAATCGCGACCGAGGTACGGCTATGACGGTCACCTTCTACGTTCCGCGTGATTCTGGCGCTCTTGCGCTGGGCGCCGAAAAGGTCGCCAGGAAATTCCAGGCAGAAATCGAATCGCGCAATCTCGATGCGCGGATTGTCCGCAACGGCTCGCGCGGCCTTTACTGGCTTGAGCCCATGGTTGAGGTCGAGACGCCGAACGGTCGTGTCGCCTATGGCCCGGTCAAGGCCTCCGATGTGGCTGCGCTCCTCGACAACGGCATCGCCGAGGGCAGGGTGCATCCGCTTTGGCTCGGATTGACCGACCAAATGCCGTTTCTCGCGAAACAGACTCGCCTGACTTTTGCTCGTTGCGGCATAACTGATCCAGTTTCGCTTGAGGACTACCGCGCACATGACGGTCTTAGGGGTCTGGAGAACGCGCTTAAGTTGACACCCGCTGAGATTGTGGCGCAGGTGACGGAATCCGGCCTGCGCGGTCGCGGCGGTGCGGGTTTCCCGACCGGGATCAAATGGAAGACTGTTCTCGATACCAAAGGCGAACAGAAATACATCGTCTGCAATGCTGATGAAGGCGATAGCGGCACCTTTGCCGACCGTATGATCATGGAGGGCGATCCTTTCGTCCTGATCGAGGGCATGGCCATTGCCGGCATCGCCGTCGGCGCCACCAGAGGCTACATCTACACACGTTCCGAGTATCCCCATGCCATCGCCGTCATGAACGAAGCGCTCGACGTTGCCCGCAAGGCGGGTGTTCTTGGTGCTTCCGTACTTGGGTCCTCCTATGCTTTCGACATTGAAGTGCGCGTCGGTGCAGGTGCCTATGTCTGCGGCGAGGAAACCGCACTGCTCGAAAGCCTCGAAGGTCGCCGTGGTATCGTTCGGGCCAAGCCGCCCCTCCCGGCGCATAAGGGCCTTTTCGGCAGGCCGACGGTCATTAACAATGTGATCTCGCTCGCTTCCGTTCCGGTCATTCTCGACAGGGGAGCGGTTTTCTACAAGGATTTCGGTATGGGCCGCTCGCGCGGTACGATCCCGCTGCAGATTGCGGGCAACGTCAAGCACGCGGGGCTGTACGAAACTGCCTTTGGCCTCACACTCGGCGAAATAGTCGATGATATCGGCGGCGGCACCGCTACTGGCCGCCCGGTCAAGGCCGTGCAGGTCGGTGGTCCACTTGGCGCGTACTTCCCGCGCGCACTTTTCGATACGCCGTTCGACTATGAAGCCTTCGCCGCCAAGGATGGCCTGATCGGCCATGCTGGCCTGGTGGTGTTTGATGACAGCGTCGACATGCTGAAAATGGCGCGGTTTGCCCTGGAGTTCTGCGCGGTGGAGTCGTGCGGCAAGTGTACCCCTTGCCGCATAGGCTCGACACGCGGTGTCGAGGTCGTTGATCGCATCTCGGCCAATATTGAACCTGAAAAGCAGATCGAAGTTTTGACCGATTTGTGCAATACCATGAAGTTCGGCTCGCTATGCGCCCTGGGCGGCTTCACTCCCTATCCTGTCATGAGTGCGCTGACGCACTTTCCTGAAGATTTCCGCCCGGCGCCAAGCACGCATTTTGCCGCCGTGGCGGCGGAATAGGAGCATAAGATGTCCCTGATTCAAGAAATCGATTACGGCACACCCGCCAGTACCTCGGAGAAGATGATCACGCTGACCATCGACGGAAACGAGGTTACCGTGCCCGAAGGTACGTCTATTATGCGTGCTTCCATGGAAGCCGGGATAAAGGTGCCGAAGCTCTGCGCTTCTGACATGGTCGATGCATTCGGTTCCTGCCGCCTCTGCCTTGTCGAGATTGAAGGCCGCAATGGCACTCCTGCATCCTGCACGACACCCGCGGTGGAAGGTCTCGTCGTCCGCACTCAGACCCAGCGGCTGAAAGACATCCGCAAGGGTGTGATGGAACTCTATATTTCCGATCATCCGCTCGATTGCCTGACTTGCGCTGCCAATGGCGATTGTGAATTGCAGGATATGGCAGGAGCCGTGGGCCTCCGCGATGTTCGCTATGGCTATGAGGGTGACAACCACGTTTTCGCGAAAGCCGGTGTTGTTGCCAATGACCGCTGGTTGCCGAAGGATGAATCCAACCCTTATTTCACCTATGATCCATCGAAATGCATCGTCTGCTCGCTTTGCGTGCGCGCCTGTGAGGAAGTGCAGGGCACGTTTGCGCTGACCATTGAAGGCCGTGGCTTCAACAGCCGGGTCGCTTCCGGCGCGCGTGAAAGCTTCATCGAGAGCGAGTGTGTGTCCTGCGGCGCTTGTGTCCAGGCTTGCCCGACGGCGACGCTGACGGAAAAATCAGTCATTCAGATCGGTCAGCCGGAACATTCGAAAGTCACGACCTGTGCCTATTGCGGCGTCGGCTGCTCGTTCAAGGCCGAGATGCGCGGCGAGGAACTGGTGCGCATGGTGCCGTGGAAGGATGGCAAGGCCAATCGCGGTCATTCCTGTGTCAAGGGCCGCTTCGCTTATGGTTACTCGACCCACAAGGACCGCATTCTCAATCCTATGATCCGCGAGAAGATTTCGGATCCCTGGCGCGAAGTCACTTGGGATGAAGCATACAAGCACGTGGCGAACGAGTTCCGCCGTATCCAGTACCAGTATGGACGCAATTCCATTGGTGGCATCACATCCTCGCGCTGCACCAATGAAGAGACATTTCTTGTCCAGAAACTGGTTCGCGCTGGCTTCGGCAACAACAATGTCGATACCTGCGCCCGCGTCTGCCATTCGCCAACGGGCTACGGCCTGAAGCAGACCTTTGGCACTTCGGCAGGCACACAGGATTTCGACAGCGTCGAGCATACCGATGTGGTGATTATCATCGGCGCCAATCCGACCGATGGCCATCCGGTTTTCGCCTCGCGCCTCAAGAAACGCCTGCGTAAGGGCGCAAAGCTGATCATCGTCGATCCGCGCCGCATCGACCTCGTGCGCTCGCCGCATGTGGAAGCCTCGTATCACCTGCCGCTGCGTCCCGGCACCAATGTCGCCGTCGTCACCTCCATGGCGCATGTGATCGTCACCGAAGGTCTCTTCGACGAGAAGTTTATTCGGGAACGCTGCGATTGGGCCGAATTCCAGGATTGGGCCGCCTTTGTATCCTCTCCGGAACATAGCCCGGAAGCGATCGAGCAGATTTCCGGCGTTTCTCCGCAGTTGCTGCGTGAGGCCGCTCGTCTGTTCGCCACCGGCGGCAATGGCTCGATCTACTATGGCCTTGGCGTCACCGAACACAGCCAGGGCTCGACGACTGTCATGGCCATCGCCAATCTCGCCATGGCGACCGGCAATATCGGACGCAAGGGCGTCGGTGTGAACCCTCTGCGCGGCCAGAACAATGTGCAGGGTTCTTGCGATATGGGTTCCTTCCCGCACGAATTGCCGGGCTATCGCCATATCTCCGATGAATCTACGCGCGATATTTTCGACAAGCTCTGGGGCATCAAGCTGCAGGATGAACCGGGGCTGCGCATTCCCAACATGCTCGACGCGGCCGTCGATGGTACGTTCAAGGGCATCTATATCCAGGGCGAAGACATTCTCCAGTCCGACCCGGACACGAAGCATGTCGCTGCCGGTCTTGCTGCGATGGAATGTGTCGTTGTGCACGATCTCTTTCTCAACGAAACCGCCAACTACGCACACGTCTTTCTGCCTGGATCGACCTTCCTTGAGAAGGACGGCACTTTCACCAATGCCGAGCGCCGTATCAATCGTGTACGCAAGGTGATGAGTCCACTCAACGGCTATGCCGATTGGGAAGTCACGCAAAACCTTGCCAAGGCGATGGGTCTCAACTGGAACTACCAGCATCCCTCCGAGATCATGGACGAAGTTGCGCTGACGACGCCGAGCTTTGCTGGTGTGTCTTTCGACCTCCTCGATCGGGAGGGTTCGGTGCAGTGGCCATGCAATGAAAAGGCGCCATTGGGCACACCGATCATGCATATTGAGAGCTTTGCTCGTGGACGGGGCAAGTTCATCCGCACCGAATATGTTGCAACGGACGAGCGTACCGGACCGCGTTTTCCATTGCTGCTCACGACTGGCCGCATTCTCTCGCAGTATAATGTCGGTGCGCAGACTCGCCGCACGGATAATGTCATCTGGCATGAAGAGGACCGGCTTGAGATTCACCCCCACGATGCCGAGCAGCGCGGTATCCGCGACGGCGATTGGGTGAAGGTCACCAGCCGTTCGGGAGAAACCACCCTGCGGGCGCTTATCACCGACCGCGTATCGACGGGAGTGGTCTATACGACCTTCCACCATCCAACGACGCAAGCCAACGTCATCACCACTGACTTTTCCGACTGGGCGACCAATTGTCCCGAATACAAGGTCACGGCCGTTCAGGTCGGTGCCTCGAACGGTCCGAGCGATTGGCAGGTCAAGTATGACGAACAGGCGCGCCAGAGCCGGAGGATCGCACCCGTTCTGGATGCGGCCGAGTAGCCATGGTCGAGCGCCTCACACGGCTATCTGTTCCGCGCATCACCCGCCGCCGCAAGGGTGCCGGTGAAGTCTATGCGACGGACAGGCGGATAGTGCCCGAGGAGACGCCGGTTGCGTTTAGCTATAACGGCACAACCCATGCGGTCATGATGGCGACTCCGGCCGATATGGAGGATTTCGCCGTTGGCTTCAGCCTGTCAGAAGGTATTATTTCGCGGATCGAAGAGATCAGCGAAATTGCTGTCGAGGAACATGATGATGGCGTCGATATCCAGATACGTCTCGCCAGCGAAGCGGGGCAGGAGCTCACCGATCGCCGCCGCCGCATGGCCGGACCCGTTGGCTGCGGCCTTTGCGGCATCGAGTCGATCGAGCAGGCGCTGAAGCCGGTCGCATCGGTCGACAGGGCCAGGCTCAAACTCATGCCGGACGAAATCGCCGAGGCAGTCAGGCTCTTGTCAGCGGTCCAGCCACTGCATAGTGAGACGGGTGCTGCCCATGCCGCCGGGTTCTATGTTGCGGGCAAAGGCATCGTTGCGGCACGCGAGGATGTCGGCCGCCACAATGCACTCGACAAGCTTGCCGGGGCGCTCTGCCGCACCGGAATGAGAGGTGAAACCGGTGCAGTCGTCATCACCAGCCGCGTGTCCATCGAGATGGTGCAGAAGACAGCCATTATCGGCGCGCCCATCCTGATTGCGGTTTCCGCACCAACCTCCTTGGCGATCCGCACGGCGCAGGCAGCTGGAATGACCCTGATTGCGCTGGTGCGCGGCGACGAGTTCGATATTTTCACGCGGCATGAGCGCATTCCGCTGGCCGGCGAAACGCTCGCGGAGGATGTCACGCTGAACAATCCGGCCACCAAACCCAATCCGGATTCTGCCGCATCGAGCCTCGTTCAAAGTCCCACAGTACGATTGGTGCAATATGGATAGTGAAAGTCACAAATCGACCGCAGACAAGCTGGTTTATATGGCCAACCAGATCGCCACGTTCTTCCACACACAGCCGAAGGACGAAGCCGTGGCAGGTGTTGCCGATCACATCAATCATTTTTGGGAGCCGCGCATGCGCGCGCAGTTTTTCACGATACTTGAGCAACCCGATAACGGTCTTGATCCACTCGTTGTCGAAGCAGCAAAGCACATCCGCAAGCCGGGCCCGGTTCCGGTCTAACGCTTTCGCACTTCCCGGTACTTACACACCCGATGCCTTCTGAGCGCCTGCGCAATTGGTATGGTATTGGTAAAAGTGTCATTTGCGTATTGCTCATATTATTTCAATACGCAACTTGATAAATTCCCCGGGTTGCGTCTACGATGAAACGGATTGGAGTATATTAAAACCAATCTAATACCTTACTGACGAACCAATTGAATATTGCACTGTTTTAATCAAATGAATTTGGAGAATGATTCCATGGGAAATAACCCATTCAGATTTTTATCCCGAACATGCCTCAGTCTGTGTCTTGCAATGGCGATGCTTGGTGTAGCGCCCGCGACGCCGTTTGCTGCGGCCATATCGGACGGTGAGTTCTTTTTGAAATCAACGTGGCCCTCCTCAATAACCGGAGATTTTATGCTGACGAGCGCCAGCAGGATTATCGTGGTCGGCGATGTTGACGAGAAGCTGGAAGAAAATGGAAAGACCGATGGCAAGGGCGACCTTGCCGCGCTTCTGGATGAGCCGCGCGGCTGGGCGCAGAAACTACGCTATGCGACCGGCTTTGAATTGGAGATTGTTTCTAACGTCTCGGACGGGAAAGCATCCGACATTGTCCTCAGGAGGGTTCCCGTAGACTCGGTTGATTTCATCGCCCCAGGCTACGGTATGTTTGTGGTTGCCAACCCCAGCGATCCCAATTCAACAAAGAAAAAGATTACGAAGAATTATAAGCAAGAGGGCTATCTGTTTTCAGCAAACGCTACGGGACTGACGATCACCTATGCCAAGACGCTGGGCGGGTTTCGCGGCTTTCAGACAGCGACGCTGATGGTGATGAACGATGATGATAAAGCTGTTGGAACACATAGAACGATTCAAGGGATAAACGGCTTCGACTATCCGCAATATGAAAACCGCCGCATCATGTTGGATGTCGCGCGCCAGTTTGTACCGGTCGATCAGCTCATCGGCTATATGGACAAGATGAGCATGCACAAACTCAATGAGTTGCATTTGCATCTCAATGACAGCACTGCTCCGGAGCTCGGCGGAGCAAAAAATGGTTATTTCCGGTTATATAACGAGTCCAAACCGCGTGAACTTTTGATACCAGCTGATCAGCCGATAAAAGATGGAAAACCGGTTTTTGCTGCCGGCAAAACAGTTTACGATTCCAAAGATTGGGCCAATCTCGAAAAGGCAGCCTACCGCTATGGCATCAAGCTTGTCCCTGAATTTGACGCTCCTGGCCATGCCAGTGCGTTCAAGGACGATGGTGCTGGTTCACTCCAATATGCTCCTGTTGATCGACTTACTCTACTTTCAAAACCTTGGGCGATCTCTGATTCAATTTTGACCAATGATGTAGGTGATCGGTGGACACCTAGTAAAAATCTGGAAAATACAGTCACTTATTTTGAAAGCCTTATACGGGATTTCAGGCCTTGGTTCAAATCAGACACGATCCATATTGGCGGTGACGAAGCCGACCCAAACAAGTATCCGGATACGATCAAATACATCAATACACTATATGACAGGATCAAGAAAACTCCACAGAACAAGGATGGGTTTACGCATGTCTGGATGTGGGATGACGGCATACATATGGTTAATGGGATGCCCGGTTTGTACCAGGGTGCTAATTCCGAAATTGGAATCGTAAGATGGCAAGATTGGTTCGACAAGTCATTTCTTCAAATCAAGAATCGCCCAGAATCTAAATGGATTGATGCCGAGGGAACAGAATTCTATTATACCCCAAGGAACTTCCTGCCCAATAACTACACGAGCATTGGTAAAACCTCGCCTGAAATATACAATTCCTATCTGCGAAGATTGGCGCTTTATTCTTCTATCGGGACGATACCTAACGGGATTCAATATACGCAGTGGAGCCATCTGGCAGGATTCCCAGGGAATCAGATTAATCCAGACTATATTAATGCCGGCCTGTCGAAGACATTCCCAGGCATCGGATATTTCACTTGGCATGGAGCCGACGACATTCCAAATCCCGTGGTGCAGATTGTCGGACTTACACCGTCGCGCATATTCAGACCCTATGACTATATTTACATTGAGCGTCTGATCAATGTTTCTCAAGAAATGTCGGCCTTCTGGGTTCATGAGCGCCTCAAAAAGAGTGTGGCGGAAGCGAAGGACGTTCTAATGAAGGCATCCAAGCATCGGGAACTGTATCGGGAATTCTTCGGCCCGGTGCCAGGTGACATCAGGGAAACAACAAATGCAGACACAGACTGGATGGGCTGGGATGTATCGGATATGGCTTTGGCATTCACAGCCGCGGATGCGGAAGCCAAATAGAAATAGACGTATGGGAAATAACCAACCAACAGCAGGCCCCCGTCGGGGCCTGTTCTCTTATCTGCCCTATTGTCTGTGGACCGCCTGGGGATCGAAGGGCAGGTCGGCCAGTTCATCGAGCTCCATGGCCTCCAGCGCCGGATGCGATAGCGGATCCCTGTACCAGTCATTCGCAGGGTCGCGGTCAGACTGGGTTAGACCATTGCGAAGCCACATCTCCAAGCCTCGTATCAACAAGAAAATCTTCATCTGACATATCCATGACCACGGAAACATGTGCTATTTTGTCTGCAATTAGTGCCGATCACAATCAAGATTGCCGAAACCATTATAAAGAAAATCTTCATGAAGAACCTCAACAGGTTTCATCTCAACGGTTTGAAGGCAGTGGAGGCGATCGGGCGCCTCGGGTCGCTGCCAAGGGCCGCCGAGGAACTCGGTGTCTCGGTGAGTGCGGTCAGCCAGCAGCTGATACGCACCGAGGGACAGATGGGCCAGGCGATCTTCGACCGGACGCGAGCGGGCCTGGTTCCGACCTCCTTTGGCAAGACCCTTCTCGCCAGGCTCGAGGAAGGGTTCCAGCAGCTTTCCAGGGCCGTGGCACTTGCCGATGGCGTTGACCAGACATTGCTGCTTTCCGTTGCCCCGACATTCGCATCGAAATGGCTCGTGCCGCGCCTCGGGCGGTTGCGAGCCGCGCATCCGGATCTGAAAATCCGCATCGATCCTTCTCCCGGCGTGCTTGATCTCAAAAGTTCCGATATCGACCTGGCGATCAGACTCGGTAGTGGCGATTGGCAGGACGGCACCCCGGAATGTCTGCTGCCGCAGAAAATGTTCCCCGTTTGCACCCGCGCCTTTGCCGAACGTTTGCGCGGACCGGCCGACATCTTCAACCAGCCGATCATCTGCTACGAGAACCCGATGTTCAGCTGGGATGACTGGCAGGCGGCGACCGGTCTTGCAGGTCCCTTGCCATTCGATGGACCAACATTCTCCGACCCATGGCTCGGTCTCGAAGCGACGATCAGCGGCCAGGGCATCATGCTGGCCTGGGATCTCTTTGTCGAAGACGCACTTGCCGATGGCCGGCTGGTCGCGCCATTTCCAACCCGGGTGCCATCGTCGATCGCCTATTGGCTGGTCTCGCCGAAAAATCGCAAACCAACGCCGCAAATGCTTCATTTTCAGAACTGGATACGAAGCGAAATTGCACAGGGCAATGCGACCACAGAACATCGTCTGATGCTCTAAACTGTTTGATCTGTTGACAAATTATACTGAAGTTTGAAGAGTGCCGCTCATCTGGATTAGCAGCGGTTGGAGGGCTCTATGTCTATGCGCGCGGTAATCGGGTTTTCGGCGTTTCTTCTCTCCGTTTTCGCTGCCGCAATTCCGGCTGGCGCTGCAGAAACCAATCGCGATGTCGTCACGACGAAGGATGGCGACTATTTCGGTTTTGACCTGCGCACGGAACAGGATGTCACGCTCGATCAGTGCGAACTGGTCTGTCTTGCGGACCGGTCCTGCAAGGCTTTCACCTACAACCCAAAGGTGAAATGGTGTTTCCTCAAGTCTGATTTCAATCAATTGAAAAGCGCGCCGGGCTCGGTTGCCGGCAAGGTAATCGAAACTGCTGCCGAACCCGATATCGGTGCTCCGCCGAAGTTGCAATTTGTCTCCGACCAGCTCGTTCAGGACGCGCGTCAGGTCAAGGCAAGCCTGTTCCTGACCGACGAACAGAAGGCGCAGGGCGTCGATGGGCTCGTCGCGACAGCGCGGCGGGAGCTTGGCGCAGGTAATGTGGCCAGCGCACTCAATGCCTTCAAGGGCGCGCTGGCCATCACACCCGACGATGGTGCGTTGTGGATCGAGACAGCTCGCGCTGCCAACCGCGATAGCAAGAACACCTACGTTGCCGGGCAGGCATCGCTTGCGGCATTGAACGGTTATCAATTGACGCGCACTGCGCAGAGCCGGGCAGACGCGCTGGCGGCGTTGGCGGCAGCGCTGCAGAACGTCGAAAACTACCGCGCCGCGCTCAGCGCATATAAAACCAGCCTGACGCTGGTCAACGACAAGACCGTAGAGGCCGCCTATCTCGATCTGAGGGCACGACAGGGTTTCCGTGTCGTCAATCACACGATCGACGCGGACAGTGCCACGCCGCGTGCCTGCGTGCAGTTCTCTGATCCGCTGGTGAAAATGGGCACGGATTATGCTCCATTCGTGACGCTCAATGGCGCGGCGCCGAAGGCCGTCGAAGCCAAGGGAAGCGAGATTTGTGTCGAAGGTCTCGAGCATGGCCAGCGCTACAAGCTGGCCTTTCGCCCGGGCTTGCCGTCATCAGTGGGCGAATCGCTGGAAGCACCGGTTGATCTCGACATCTACATCAAGGATCGCTCCGCCATGGTGCGCTTTGCCGGCGACAGTTTCGTCCTGCCGAGCACAGCACGCCGTGGTATTCCAATCGTATCGGTCAACACGACGAGCGCCAATCTCAAGCTCTACCGCATCGGTGATCGCGGCCTTGCGCCACTTTTGACCAGCTCGCAGTTTCTGACGCAAATTGACGGCTACAATGCGCAGCGGCTGCAGGACGAAGCGGGCGAACTGGTGTGGCAAGGCGCCATCGATATCCAGACTGACCTTAACAAGGATGTCGTCACCAGCTTCCCTGTCGATGAGGCACTGCCGCAGCGCAAACCCGGTGTCTATGTGCTGACTGCGGTTTCGCCCGACGCGAAGACCGAGGAATGGGACGCGCAGGCAACGCAGTGGTTCGTCGTCTCCGATATCGGACTTTCCACCTATGCGGGCACCGACGGCCTCAACGTCTTTGCCCGCTCGCTCGCCACAGCGCAGCCGCTCATTGGCGTCGAATTGCAACTGCTCGCCAAGAACAATGAAATTCTCGGCACCGCCGTTACCGACACCGAGGGCAGGGCAACTTTCACCGCGGGCCTGATGCGTGGCACGGCGGCAATGGGTCCGGCGGTCATTACCGCCAAGAACGGCGATGCGGATTATGTCTTCCTCGACATGACCCGCGCGGGCTTCGATCTGTCGGATCGCGGTGTCACTGGCCGCGCCGCTCCCGGCGCCATAGACATTCTGGCCTGGACCGAGCGCGGCATTTATCGCGCTGGAGAAACCGTGCATGCTTCTGCTCTGGCGCGTGACAATGCGGCCAATGCTATCGAGAAGTTGCCGCTAACCTTCGTATTCAAGCGGCCGGATGGCGTTGAAGACCGGCGCATGGTCAGCGATGGTGCCAATCTCGGCGGTCATACGCTGGACCTTGTCCTTCAAGCCAATTCCATGCGTGGCACCTGGACCATGCAGATATACACCGATCCCAAGGGATCGCCGATATCGGAGAAGCAGTTTCTGGTCGAGGACTTTGTTCCGGATCGGGTTGAATTCGATTTGACCAGCGATGCAAAGTCTTTGGAAGTCGGCAAATCCACGCCGGTTAAAGTCGACGGGCGTTATCTCTATGGTGCTCCTGCCGCCGGGCTTGACCTTGAAGGCGAAATCGCCGTCAAGCCGACGCGTGAAAGCACTGACTTCAAGGGTTACTTCTTCGGCCTTGCAGACGAACAGGCAAGCGAGGACACGCGCATCCCACTGGAGGATTTGGCCCAGCTTGACGACAATGGCAAGGCAACGTTCGACGTCTCGCTGAACGACGTTCCCTCGACGACGCAGTTGCTCAACGCCGATGTTGTCGTGCGAATGCAGGAGGCCGGGGGCCGTGCCGTCGAACGCACACTGACGCTGCCGGTCAAACCACAGGGATCGATGATTGGCATCAAGCCGGAATTCTCCGGCGACCTTGCGGAGAATTCCGTTGGTAAGTTCCATGTCATTGCCGTCGACCAGAATGGCCAGAAACAGGCCATGCAAGGTCTGGAGTGGAAACTCCTCAGCGTCGAGCGCAATTACCAGTGGTACCGTGATGGAAGTTCCTGGAAATATGAGCCGATTCTGTCGACCAAGCAGATCGCCAACGGGCAGGTGAGTACAACACCGGACGGCGCTGAGATTTCGGTACCGGTCACCTGGGGACGTTTTCGCCTCGAGGTGGAAAGCGCCGAAGCGGATGGCCCGGCTTCGAGCGTGGAATTCGATGCCGGCTACTATGTGGCCGCGACATCGACGGAAACGCCAGATGGGCTAGAGATTGCGCTCGACAAGGACAATTACGTTGCCGGCGATACGGCAAAGCTTAAAGTTTCGCCGCGTTTTGCTGGTGAGCTGCTCATCACGGTCGGTGCCGAAAACCTGTTGGCAACCAAGAAGGCCAGCATTCCTGCTGAGGGCGGTGAAGTGGAATTCTCCGTCAACGCCGATTGGGGCGCCGGTGCCTATGTCACCGCCACTCTGTTCCGTCCAGGCAATGCACAGGAAACCCACATGCCGATGCGCGCTATTGGCATCAAATGGCTCAATGTCAGCCCGGGCGACCGCCACCTCTCCATGAAGCTCGATGCGCCCCAGAAAACCGAGCCGCGCAAGCCGCTGAATATCGCTTTGCAAGTAACGGGCGCTGGCGCCAATGAAGACGCTTTTGTCACCGTTGCCGCGGTCGATGTCGGCATTCTCAATCTGACCCGCTACGAAGCACCGAATCCCGATGGCTGGTATTTCGGCCAGCGCCAATTGGGTCTTGAGATTCGCGATCTCTACGGCCGGCTGATCGACGGTTCATTGGGAGCGCTGGGGAAACTGCGAACCGGCGGTGATGGTGCGCAAATGCCGATGCAGGGTAGCCCGCCCACCGAAAAACTCGTCGCTTTCTTCTCTGGTCCTGTAAAACTGGACCCGCAGGGCAAGGCGAATGTCAGCTTCGACATTCCGCAGTTCAACGGCACCGCCCGCGTCATGGCTGTTGCCTGGTCAAAGACCGGTGTCGGTCATGCGACGTCCGACGTGGTCATTCGCGATCCGGTCGTTGTCACCGCGAGCCTGCCGAAATTCCTCGCTCCTGGCGACAAGGCTTCGTTGCGGCTCGATGTCGCCAACACTGATGCACCGGCCGGCGACTACCAGCTGCAGGTGACAAGCAATCCGGTCGTGAGCGTCGATCAGCCCGGAGCATCACAGACGGTTAACCTGACAGCAGGTGGCAAGTTCGATATCACGCTGCCGGTGACCGGCGAGCATCCGGGCGATGGTGTTGTTTCGGTCAAGCTATCCAACGCCGCCGGGCTGTCGCTTGAGCAGACGCTGAATGTCCCTGTCCGGCCGGCCACGCTGCCGGTCACGTTGCGCAAGCCAATCAGGGTGGCACCGAACAGTAGCCTCAAGGTGGATGGCGAACTCCTGGCGGGCAGCATCCTGCAGGGGGCTTCTGTCAGCCTGAACGTCACCCGTTCTGCGGCGTTTGACATTCCAGCTCTGCTGATGACGCTCGACCGCTACCCCTATGGTTGTGCCGAGCAAACCACCAGCCGCGCCTTGCCATTGCTCTACATGAGCGAACTCGCCAAGCAATCCGGCATTGCCGAAGACGGCGAGGTGCAGAAGCGCGTGCAAGAGGCCATCCACCGCGTCCTGTCATACCAGTCTTCGTCTGGAAGCTTTGGCTTGTGGAGTCCGGGTTCAGGCGATTTATGGCTTGATGCCTATGTCACTGATTTCCTGACCCGTGCCCGTGAACAGAAATATGAAGTGCCGGAACAGGCGTTGGTTCAAGCGTTGGAAAACCTGCAGAACTCACTGAGCTATGATGTGAACGTGAAGGATCAGGGCAATGAGATTGCCTATGCCCTCTATGTTCTGGCGCGCAACCGCAAGGCCGCGATCAGCGATCTGCGCTACTATGCCGACACCAAGCTCGCTGAGTTTCCAACGCCGTTGGCGCGGGCTCACTTGGCGGCTGCTTTGTCGCTCTATGGCGATGCGCAGCGCTCGCAGAGCATTTTCACCAATGCCCTGCAACAGTCGACACTGGTGACCAATGTCAGCCTGGTCCGCTCCGACTATGGTTCATCGTTGCGCGACGACGCGGCGGTTCTGGCATTAGCAGCCGAGAGCCGTCCGGTCCCGCCGATCATTCCGCAACTGTCCAAGATCGTCGCCAACGCATGGGAGCGCAAGATTTATACGAGCACGCAGGAACAGACGTGGATGCTTCTGGCAGCACGTGCCATACAGGGCGGCGATGCGGATCTTAAGCTCGATATAAACGGCGCCGCACACGCCGGTGGTTATGTCGCGCGGTTGACGGGTGATGAACTTCTCGCCCAACCTGTCACAATCACCAATGCTTCGGCAGAACCCGTGTCTGCCGTCGTTACGACTGTTGCTTCTCCGTCGCAGCCGCTGCCGGCAGGCGGCGATGGCTTCAGCATCGAACGTACCTACTACACGCTCGACGGCCAGCAGGCCAATGTCAGTGAGGCAAGACAGAACGAACGCTATGTGGTCGTTCTGAAGGTGACGGAAACCAACAACTGGCCGTCGCGTGTGTTGATCACCGACCTTCTGCCCGCCGGTTTCGAGATCGATAATCCTGGCCTCGTTAACAGCGCGAGCCTGTCGAATTTCGACTGGGTCGGCGAAGTGGAAGCCGCGCATACGGAATTCCGCAGCGATCGTTTCGTCGCCGCTTTCGATCGCACATCCGGCGATAATGGTGAAATCACGCTGGCCTACGTGGTGCGCGCCGTAACACCTGGCACCTATGATCATCCGGCCGCCAGTGTCGAGGATATGTACCGTCCGCAGTTCTCGGCCCGCACCGCGACCGGTCGTATGGAGGTCGTCGCAGGACAATAATGGCGGCTTGGCGCATATTCTGCATCGGCGTATCGGCCAATCTGGTTTTGGCAACAGTGCTGGCCTTTGGTCTTGATGCAGCCGATCATGCCTTCCCGCCGCCATTGGAAAATGCGCGGGAGATCTCAGCGGAAGTGCTCGATGCCGAGGGCCAACTGCTGCGAGCTTTCGCGACGTCAGAGGGGCGTTGGCGCCTTGGCACGACGGCCACGGATGTCGATCCTCAATTCGTCCGCATGCTCATCGCCTACGAGGATCAGCGTTTCTGGCAGCATCGTGGGGTCGACCCCATCGCCCTGGCCCGCGCTGCGGTCCAGTTCGTCGGCAATGGCCGCATCGTTTCGGGTGCATCGACGCTGTCCATGCAGGTGGCCAGGCTGATCGAACCGCGAGAGGGACGCTCTCTCACCGCAAAATTCCAGCAGCTCGTGCGCGCCCTGCAGATCGAGCGCCGTCTGGGCAAGCCGGAAATTCTTGACCTCTATCTGACGCTTGCACCCTATGGCGGCAATCTGGAAGGCATCCGTGCTGCAAGCCTTGCCTATTTCGGCAAGGAGCCGCGCCGCCTGACCGTAGCGCAATCCGCATTGCTCGTTGCATTGCCGCAGCTCCCGGAGCGGCGCAGGCCCGATCGCAATCCGGCTCTGGCCGAAATCGCGCGTGGCCGCGTGCTGCAGCGCATGGCGGTAGAGAAGGTTGTAGGTGAGGGGGAAGCGGAGCGGGCCGGCCTTGCGCCGATCCCGTCGCGCCGGTTGCAATTGCCGGCCTATGCCGCGCATTTGGCGGAAGCTGCGCAGCGCAAGGAACCGAACGTCAAGCGCCACCAGACCACATTGCACCGGTCTATCCAGCAGGGTCTCGAAACGGTCGCGAAAGATGCAGCAGGCAAGCTGGGAGCGAAAGTCTCCGTTGCCATGGTCATGGCCGACGTGCGCACTGGTGAGATTGTCGGCGAGGTGGGATCTGCCGATTATTTCGATGCCAGCCGCTCTGGCTGGATCGACATGACCCGGATCAACCGCTCGCCGGGCTCGACGCTGAAACCATTTATCTATGGCCTTGCCTTCGAAGACGGGCTGGTCAGCCAGGAAACAATCATCGAGGATCGGCCGTCCGATTTCTTCGGCTATCGGCCACGCAATTTCGATATGAGCTATCAAGGCGATGTCAGTATCAGGCAGGCGCTGCAATTGTCGCTCAATGTGCCTGCGGTGCGCCTGCTCGATGCTGTCGGCCCAACGCGGCTGATGGTGCGGTTTCGCCGCGCAGATGTCCGGCCGGTCCTGCCGCCCAACGAGGCGCCGGGTCTTGCCATTGGCCTTGGCGGTGTTGGTATCACGCTGAAGGATCTGGTGCAGCTATATGCGGGGCTGGCCAATCGCGGCAGACCGATGCAGCTTGGCGATGGCATCCAGGACAAGCCCGAAACCATCGAAGGTGAGCCGCTGCTCGAGCCGGTGGCTGCGTGGAACGTTGCCGATATTCTCTCGGACGTTTTGCCGCCTGCAGGCGCGGGCCAGCGTGGCATCGCCTATAAGACCGGCACCAGCTACGGCTACCGCGATGCCTGGTCGGTTGGATTTGACGGCAATTATGTGCTGGGCGTCTGGGTCGGCAGGCCGGATAATGGTGCTGTACCCGGCCTGACCGGTTATGGAGCCGCAGCGCCGATCCTGTTCGAAGGCTTTGCCAAGTCCGGCATTGCCGTTACACCACTGCCACCGGCACCCGCCGGGGCCGTGCGCATCGCGCAGGCGCAGTTGCCGGTCAGTCAGCGGCGCTTTTCCATGAATGCGAGCGGGTTGCTGGCCGCGTCAACGCGCGAACCCGCGCCGCAGATTATCTTTCCGCCAGAGGGAGCGCGCGTCGAACTTGGTGCAAAAGCTGGCGGAGACATCATGCCGCTTGCATTAAAGCTGCAGGGAGGGCGAGCGCCGTTCCGCTGGCTCGCCAACGGCAAGCCTCTGCCGGAAACCTCGCGTCGCCGCGTCAATCAGTGGGTGCCAGATGGTGGTGGTTATTCGACGTTGACCGTGATTGACTCAGTTGGCCGTGCAGCCAGTGTCCGCATATTCGTCGATTGAATTGGAAAGGCGGCGTCTGATGACACCGCCTTTGTTGTTGTCGAGGTTCTGACCTTAACGAGCCTGAACGAGTGCCGAAATTACACCAGAGGCGACGCTGATCATCACGTAGTCATTGTCGGCCCTTACCCACTGGTAACCGCGTGGTGGCGTGCGCAGGTGGTAACGATGATAGTCGCGCACGACATTGCGGCGGTAGCTCGAAGGAAGGGCGTGACCGCGTGACCAGCGGCTGCCATGCTTTACCACGACCTTCTTCTTGACGATGACGTGCTTCTGCTGGTGGCCATAGAGATGGCCCTTGTAATTCTGCTGCTGCGCGAATGCAGCGGGTGCTGCGATCAGGGAGATGGCAAGTGCTACCAGAGCGATCTTTTTCATTCCGTTTCCTCGTCAGTTGCGTGGGGATTAAAAACCACGAGTTGTCTTGGGGACACGCTCTGGTTTTAGGCCCGACGAGATGAATGAAAACTGAATGCCAACCTAAATAATTTGTAATGTTTCAAATGGGTTAGCACTGATTGCTGTTTCGCCCGTGCAATGTCAGCCATACCGGCTGATATTGAGCGGAGAAGCATCGACATCCGGCGATTTGCCTGAGACCAGATCTGCCAAAACCCTGCCGGACCCGCACGACATCGTCCAGCCAAGTGTGCCGTGCCCGGTGTTGAGGTAGAGATTGGAATATTTGGTGACGCCGCCAATGATCGGCGGTCCGTCCGGCGTCATCGGCCGCAATCCCGTCCAGAAAGTCGCTTTGCTGAGGTCGCCGCCGCCAGGGAACAGGTCGCCGACCGAATGGTGCAATGTCGCCCGCCGCGCATCCCGCAAGTTGAGATCATAGCCCGAAATCTCCGCCGTACCGCCCGCACGGATGCGGTCTCCAAGCCGGGTAATTGCGACTTTGTAGGTTTCGTCCATAATGGTGGAGACAGGCGCGGCATCCTTGTCGGCAATCGGGGCGGTGATGGAATAGCCCTTTACCGGGTAAACCGGGATATGCACCCCGACCCGGCGCAGCAGGAAGGGCGAATAGCTGCCGAAGGCCACAACATAAGCGTCCGCCGTCAATTCTTCTGTTTCGGTTGACACGCTGGCAATGCGATTGCTGCTCGTGTTGATGGAGGTAACGGTCGTGTTGAAGCGAAACGTAACGCCGTTCTCCGCACACAGGGCCGCCAGTTTCTCGGTGAACATCTGGCAGTCGCCGGTTTCGTCGCCGGGAAGGCGCAGACCGCCGACGAACTTGCCTTTGACATTGGCAAGCGCTGGCTCGGCCGCCATGCACCCGGCCGGGTCGAGAAGCTCATATGGAACGCCGAATTGCTTTAGCACCTCGATGTCCCCAGCCGTACCGTCATACTGTTTTTGCGTGCGAAAAAGCTGCAGCGTCCCCTGGGTGCGTTCGTCATAGGCAATACTGACCTCCGAACGAAGCGCCTTCAGGCAATCGCGGCTATATTCGGCAAGTGGCACCATGCGCGCCTTGTTGCGGGCATAGCGTGCAGAGGTGCAGTTGCGCAGCATACGCACGAGCCAAAGCGCCATATAGGGATCGAATTTCGGCCGCACGACCAGCGGGCCAAAATGCATAAGCATCCATTTGATTGCTTTGATCGGCACGCCAGGTCCGGCCCACGGGGACGAATAACCGGGTGATATTTCCCCTGCATTGGCAAAGCTTGTTTCCAGCGCTGGTCCAGGCTGCCGGTCGACCACCACGACTTCATGTCCCGCCTGCGCCAGATACCAGGCCGATGTGACACCGACAACGCCACTGCCAAGGACAAGAACTTTCATGATGAGGAGACTCCTTCAGACAATGCGATACCCGTTTGAGAGGGCAGTAGAGATGACTCGCACTGTGTGATGGCGAAATATTTCTTTCCAGACTTTTCTTGGCGATGCGCTGAAATGTCTTGGTTTTTTGCCATTCATCCAGAATTTGGACAAAATAAAAGGCCGGGAAAACCCGACCTTCTCAAATTCATCTCTGCTATCAGTGCCAGTACATCCGTGGTCAAAGACGCGAAGACGAATTATTTTTAGCCAGCCTGAAGCTGATCAGCAGTCATCTTGCCGGACTTGTTGTCACGGACCAGCTCGAAGCTGATCTTCTGACCGTCATTGAGGCTGCGCATGCCAGCGCGCTCAACGGCAGAGATGTGTACGAATACATCTGCTGAACCATCATCTGGTTGAATGAAGCCGAAGCCTTTTGTGGAATTGAACCACTTAACTGTTCCAGTGCTCATGATGAACCCTTTCAATGGAAATATTGTAATACAGGGCACGACGCGCCATGCAGTTTTTAGCTCGATTTTTGAAGAAGGATCTTTCAGAGCGCCTGAAGCGCAAAAAAGTTAGTAACAAACTACCAAATACCGATGGTTGTTACATAGGGCTAAGTGGCTGTTCCGTCAATGCCAAGGTTGAAGAAATAATTCGGAAAACAGAAAAAGCGTCCTTCCTTCGGCACTTTTTATTATGATATATTTTCGCATCATCCCGGTACTGGCGCTGTATAACGCTTCAAATTTGCTCAGCGCAAATCGTTTCGAAAAGGGATCGAACGGTCGAATGTTGCCTTGATGTGCGGTTCCGGGGCGTTATTTGGCTTTGGCGGTACGGCCAGATTTCGCCTTTGTCTTGGCGGCCGCGGGCGGCCTTGCGGCGATCTCCGCCTGCTCTTCGGCTTCCTTGGCAAGACGCAATGCCTTCAGGCGTGCTGTCTTGTTTTCCCATTTCGCAGTTTCATCATTAATGATGGCGGCTGCGGCAGCGGTGGTTGCCAGACTCTTCTGTTCCGAAGGACTTAAAACCCGTTTTGGTCGGACACCAACTTCAGGCATCTGTTTTGGACTATGTTTCATTGCATCTCGCATTGCTGGATTTGCAACCATCGCACGCGCGGCCCTCCAAGTCTATCGTGCAAACTTTTGCTGACCAGGCTTCCAGCCTCGCGCGAATCCATAGGACATGGCAAGCGAGGCGTATTCAATCTCTCGCAACAGGAACTCCCGTTCGGCTAGAAGGGCGGCAATCGTGGCCCGAACATCGCCCTGATGATAGGCCAGTGCTTCATTGATTTCATCTTCCGGTTGTTTGGATATGGCGTTCATCAGAATCTCCTTCTCAGGAAAGATTGCCACAACCGGGCATATAAGAAAAGGAATTTGTTCCTGTTTTGTTCACATTTCCAGTGGCATCAATCTGAACGCAGATCGATGCCGCCATTGATAGTTACTGAACGCGGAGCAGTTGTTATGGGACGCCAGCGAAGTTAGTCTCGTTTGTCGAAATTGCAGGACGGGCAACGATCCGCATCAAGCCGGGAGGCAGACCATGGGCAAAGTCGTACTCTCTTTTACGATGTCTCTGGACGGCTTTATCGCCGGGCCCAATGTTGGCGAGCAAGAACCGATGGGTGAGGGTGGCGAACAATTGCATCAATGGCTGTTCGACAAGACGTCGGAAGTTGACCAGGAAATGGCGAACGGCATCTTCTCGCGCGTTGGTGCGGTCATCCTCGGCAGGCGCACCTTCGATTTAGGGTTGGAGCACTGGGAGGATACGCCGTTTCCCGCTCCAAGCTTCGTTCTCACCCACGAAACGCGCGAACCAATGCAAATGAAGAGTGCCACGTTTACTTTCACTACCGATGGCGTCGAGAGCGTTGTGGAGCAAGCAAAGGTAGCGGCGGCCGGCAAGGATGTTGTCGTCATGGGGGCAAATGTTGCCCAGCAACTGCTGGAAGCAGGACAGGTAGACGAGATCGTTCTTCAGATTGCGCCCATTCTCCTCGGGCGAGGCATCCGCCTGTTCGATCGTATTGGCAGTCAACAGATCGACTTGAAGCGCACAGCAGTCATCGAGTCGCCGCTGGTCACCCATTTGCACTTCCAGGTACTTTAACAACAAAAGCCCCGGGCGTTGCCGGGGCGATCATTTCGTCAAATGGCAGTTCAGCTCTTCGGCTTGCCCTTTGGCGTTGCGCTCTCCGCCTTCTTCAGCATTGAGCTGAAGGGCACTTCCGCCTTGGCCGCAACCTTTTCCTTTTTTGGTTTTCGTACTTCGCGATTGCTGCGCTGTTGACCCTTGGCCATGATGCTCTCCTACCGATTGAAACAGATTGAACTGGGTGCGTATGAAATCGGCACTTTGGAATGAGATTGGCGGGTCGAGAACCTCTGACGCCGCGAAGAGCCAAGCTTGGCCAAAAGACGATTCAACATTGTTCGCCGTCATTTGCGGTTTTATTGCGGCTCAAGCGTAGCACATCCGGCAAGAGCAATAGACTGGCAACCTGGCGCCAGACTATCGCGGTAAAGCGAATGGTGTTAGAGTGCCGCCACTTGCCGAAAAACCGACGATTTTCCGCTGGGGTCACCGCCCCACCGCGGTTCTATGGCATTTGGAGGCCCCATGATGTTTATGCACGCAATGACGTTCCTGAAGAAGCTGAAGGCACCCGTTCCCAGACCACAGAAAACAATCGTGAAAACCACGGCGTCGTCTGTTGGGCCACTCGCACGGCGCGTAAACCCGGATAGCGATGGGAAGCTGCGGCGCATGCGGCAGCTTGTCGAGCATAACCGCCTGATCTGACAAACTGCCAAGTCGCGCCGGTGCCGTTTTCACACGGCGCCGGTTTTTGGCCTGATCGTGGAACCAAACGATAGTCAAAGCTTCAGCCAAGCTGTCACACTTCAGTTCTGCGTAAAATCAACGGAGATATGCGCATTCTTCTGCCGCTGCTCACGCCGGTGCAGTCTCAAGGCACCCAGCCTCGCATCTTTGCAGCGGTGAGGCTTGGCCCGACTGGGGAGGGTTTAAGTTGCAGTTGCGCCGCGCCAAGCCCCCGCTGACAGAATTTGGGTCAGCCCAATATAACGCGCGAGGGGACAACTGGTTCCAATAATCTGAGCGGCTTGTGTGGCCTTTTGGGCAAATGCCGATCCGATCAGCCAAATAGCTATTAAAAATATCAAAGCGATCGCAGCCAACAACAAAAGGCCGGTGATCGTAACCGGCTGGTGATCTCGCTCGGACATTCTGTACGTCTCTAAATTGTGTTGAGCGCCTTATACAACTTATGCGCGAATTATCAATAAGAACATGTGTTTGGCCGGGCGATCAAAAGAAGGGGTTGGAGCTCAAATGAAGCAATGGGCCGCGGCGAAAGCTAGCACGGAAATATCTCAAGCCCCACCGCGATAAGTTAATCCCTTGGAGCTATAGGTGTGCGAACGGATCGGAAACAGCGGGAGAATATCGACCGCGGGCGTTCGTATTCTTGCACGTTTCCTATTTTGCCCCGAGCCCTTGGATATTTGGCAAAGCATGTTACATTAACGCTAACGTTAATTACAAAGCGTCCTGCCTGCGTCCTTGATGGTTCGCGCGGCGCTCGAAGGATAAGATTTTGAAAGACCCCGAATCTGGCGTGTCAGACGCGCCGAATGGAGGGGCGTCTGGTGGTAAAGTGCTCAACGGCACTGCAGATTCCGCCAAGAACGGACCCGGGCCACATGGGGATCCTGCTCCGCACAAGCAGGAAAGCCAGTCCGATTCTGAAGGCAGACGCTTCGACAAGAGCCCAAAGAAACGCGCACGCCGTCGCAGGCGAGGCAAGTCGAAACAGATCACTGTTCCGGCAGAGCAGGTGCTTGCCGCAACGCCTGCCGTTGCTGCCGCCGCTGACGCCAGCAACGCGCCGCAACGGACGGGCAAGAAGCGGCGACCCAACAGGTTTCGCCGTCGAGGACGTTCGGGTGTCAAGCCGGCTGACGTTGCACCCGCCGTTTCGGCACTGCCGAGCGGGTCTCTACAACCTCCACGGGAAATGCCTCGGCATGAACCCAAATACATAGGCGCATCGCTTTATGCAGCTCTTGATCTGGGCACCAACAATTGCCGGCTTCTGGTAGCGTCGCCGACGCGTCCCGGACAGTTTCGCGTCGTCGATGCTTTCTCGCGAATCGTTCGTCTCGGTGAAGGTCTCGGTGCTACCGGGCGTCTGAGTGCCAATGCCATGAACCGCGCCATCGAGGCGCTAAAGATCTGCCGCGACAAGCTCGACAATCACGACGTGCGCAAGGCCCGTCTCATTGCTACCGAAGCCTGCCGTCAGGCTGAGAACGGGGCAGAGTTTCTTGCCAGGGTGAAAGACGAGACCGGACTGGAACTGGAGATCATCAATCGCCAGACCGAAGCTCGGCTCGCAGTTTCGGGCTGCGGTACCCTGGTCGAGCGGGAAACCGATGCCGTCGTTTTGTTCGACATAGGCGGTGGTTCTTCCGAGATCGCCCTGATAGATGTTTCCGAACGCCGCTCGCCGCGTCTCGCCGAGCACATCATCGCCTGGACATCGCTGCCGGTGGGAGTGGTGACGCTGGCGGAACGTTTTGGCGGGCGCGATGTGACGACGGATAATTTCGCCGTCATGGTCAATCATGTCGCCGATCTTCTCAATGATTTTTCCGAGCGTCACAAACTCGGCGATCTGGTCAAGAGCCAGAACTTTCACCTGCTCGGCACGTCCGGCACGGTAACGACGCTTGCGGGCATTCATCTTGGGCTCGAGCGCTATGACCGCCGCCGCATCGATGGTATCTGGATGCAGAATGACGATGTTACGGAGATGACCAGCAGGCTCCTGTCCTGGAGTTTTGATGAGCGGGTTGCCAATCCATGCATCGGCGCTGATCGCGCCGACCTCGTTCTCGCCGGTTGCGCCATTCTTGACGCCATCCGCAATGTCTGGCCAAGCCAGAAGTTGCGCGTGGCCGATCGCGGTTTGCGCGAAGGTATTCTAACCGAACTCATGTCGCGCGATGGTGCGTGGCGTAATCGCTGGCACCGCGCCCAAGGGGCGTAAAATCGGAGTGCACATGGCTAAGACAACAACAGGCGGTCGCGGTGGCACCGGCACACGCGGCCTGCACACCAAAATCAAGAAGAAGGCCGGCACGATCAAGGAATCCTCACGCCGCTGGCTGGAGCGTCACATCAACGATCCCTATGTCCAGCGCTCGAAGCAGGATGGCTATAGATCACGTGCGGCCTATAAGCTGATCGAGATCAATGATCGCTACAAAATACTGAAAAAGGGCCAGCGCATTATCGATCTTGGGGCCGCGCCGGGCGGCTGGAGCCAGATTGCCGCCTCGATCGTCGGTTCCCCGGATGATTTTCCGACGGTGGTCGGCATCGACTATTTGCATGTCGATCCCCTGCCGGGGGTAACATTGCTCGAAATGGATTTCCTTGATGATGCGGCGCCTGACAGGCTGATGGAAGCACTTGGCGGAGCGCCTGATATCGTGCTTTCGGATATGGCGGCGCCGACGACCGGCCACCGCCGCACGGATCACATCCGTACGACGCACCTGTGCGAAGTCGCCGCGGATTTTGCTGTTGCCGTTCTGAGCCCCGGTGGACATTTCCTCACCAAGACATTTCAAGGGGGGACCGAAAACGAGGTGCTTACCCTGTTGAAGAAGCACTTCAAATCCGTGCATCACGTCAAACCACCCGCATCCCGGGCGGAGTCCGTCGAGCTCTATTTGCTGGCGCGCGACTTCAAGGGTTGACTTACGCTCGAGCCGCGATCTTGGACACAGGCAAAACCGCGCCGTACACTGGAAACGCAAGGTTTGTGCTGCGTCTTATTCGGCCGGCGCTGCAATCTTGATCAGTGGCCGATGCCCCGATACCTCAGCACCTGCGTCCGGGTTCAAGCCTCTGAACGACAGGCAGGCCAGGGCGGACACAGCTGCCACGATAAAGAAGGCGATGTGGAAATCGGAGAGCTGCAGCGGTCCGCCATGGATATTGGTGGAAACCTCGAGAATGCCACCCGCAACCGCAACCCCAAGTGCGATGGAAATCTGCTGGGCGACGGAACTGATGGGGGTTGCCTGGCTGGTCTGCTCGTTCGGAATATCCGCATAGGCGAGGGCATTTGTGCCGGTGAAGAACAGCGAACGGAAGAATCCGCCAGCCAGAAGCAGCAGGATCATCAGCAAGTACGGCGTCTCCGGGGTGAAGAACCCGTTGATGGCGATGAAGCCAGCAGCGACCAGCGATCCGTACATCAGCGAATTGCGGAACCCGGTCTTGCGATAGAACCATGTAGTCACGAGCTTCATGCTCATGGCGCCGAGCGCCGACACAAAGGTGATCATGCCCGACTGGAATGGTGTCATGCCGAAACCGATTTGAAACATTAGAGGCAGCAGGAATGGCACGGCGCCAACACCAATGCGGAACAGGCTGCCGCCGATTATCGCCGCCCTGAACACCTGATTGTTGAACAGATTGAGGGCCAGCAGTGGCTCTGCCGTCCTGCGAGCGTGCAGGAGGTAGAGGATGGCCGATACGATCCCGACGGCAAGCGTCGAGAGGCCCACCCATGAGGGCAAGGCCGGAAGACTGACGACGGACAAGCCGAAGACGATGCCGGAGGCCGCGATGCCGCTGAGGAAAAAACCGGTGACATCGAGCGGCCGCTGGATCAGAGTTTCGACCGCGGGAAGATAGCGTGTGGCAAACCAGATGCCGATCACGCCAATCGGCACATTGATCAGGAAGATCCAGTGCCAGCTGAAATAGGTGGTTAGAAAGCCCCCGACAGGTGGCCCCAGCAGCGGTCCGATAAGGGCAGGCATCGTCAGCCAGGCCATTGCTCCGACCAATTCGCTGCGCGGTGTCGACCGCACCAGAACCAGGCGTCCGACCGGCGTCATCATCGCCCCGCCAACGCCCTGAAAGAAGCGCGATACAACGAATGCAAGCAATGAGTCAGACACAGCGCAGGCGATGGATCCAAGGACGAATACTACAATTGCCGCCCGGAACACGTTTTTCGCACCGAATCGGTCAGCCATCCAGCCGCTGACCGGAATGAAGACGGCGAGGGAAACGAGATAGGCCGTCAGGGCCAGTTTCAATGCGATCGGGCTCGTACCGATATCCGCGGCGATCGCCGGCAGCGACGTCGAGATAACGGTCGAGTCCATTTGCTCCATAAACAGAGCTACGGCAAGCACGAGCGGAACGATGCGATTCACGATGGATTCCAGTTCTCACAGATCAGGAAAACAGGAGGCAGGTCCAGAAGGAGGGACTTGAGTCTGTTGGTGCGAGTTCCGATAGCATTGCAGATGTACTTGCTCAAGCGTCGATCAAACAGAAGTGATCCAGCCGCCGGTTCTTGTGATCGATTTGGAAGGTGCAGACCAGCGACGTCCATGCGGCGCGGTGTAGACTGCGGCAGTATCAATGGCTGCCTCAAGGAGATAATTCATGTCGACATTCGAGATTTCGCGCCGCGACCTTTTCCTTGCTTCCAGTGCGATGGCAGGAGGATTGGTAATACCGCAACTAATGACCACAACTGCCGATGCAGCCGTGCCGCAATCAGATGCCAAGACTCCGGGCTTCAAGCGGTTCAAGCTGGGAGATTTCGAGATCACCACATTGCTTGACGGATTGCGGCCCGGCGATGGCCCGCATCCAACCTTTGGTGCCAACCAGAAGCCCGAGGCGGTCGCCGAACTGATGAAGGCGAACTTTCTGCCAGAAACAAAAATGGTCAATGGTTTTACGCCTGTTCTGGTGAATACGGGGTCTGAACTGGTGCTGTTCGATACCGGGTTTGGCGCCGGCGGCCGCGAAAATGGGCTCGGCCAGTTGGAGGCCAATATGAAGGCTGCCGGATATACACCGGACCAGGTCACAATTGTCGTTATTACGCATATGCACGGCGATCACATTGGCGGTCTCATGAATGGCGAGACGCCAGGCTTTGCCAATGCGCGCTATGTCGCCGGCCAGGTCGAATATGACTACTGGACCGATCCTGCCCGCACGGGAACGCCGGCAGAAAACGGTGCGAAGGGTGTCAGCGCCAAGGTCAAGCCACTCGCTGAAAAAACCACCTTCATCAAGGCTGGTGATTCTGTCGTTTCAGGCATTGCCAGCGAGGCGGCGTATGGTCATACGCCGGGACACATGATTTTCCATATTGAATCGGCCGGGAAACATATTGTCCTGACGGCCGATACAGCCAATCACTATGTCGCTTCGCTGCAGCGTCCCGATTGGGAGGTCGCCTTCGACACCGACAAGCCGATGGGTGCGGCCACGCGCAAAAAAGTATTCGACATGATCGCGACCGACAAAGTGCCTTTCATCGGCTACCATATGCCGTTCCCGGCCGTCGGCTATGTCGAAAAACAGGAGACGGGCTACCGCTTCGTACCGGCTACCTATCAGTTCGATGTTTAGGCAGATCGTGATGTTCGGCGCGCGTGCGTTGGACCGCACGATTCGAGAATCGTCAATATTATGCGCCTCGATAGTCGCAGGCGTGCCAGTAATTGCGTTTACGTCTTTTCAAACCGGCATATCCATGTTACCAGCCCGTGCCAATTCACTTGAACACAACTGACTCGGCGCGCCACCACCGTGGTGCGCCCTTTAGTCGTATCAGCCGTATTGTAAGGAATTGGTCATGGCAAAAATCGTTGAATCCGCGACAGGCGCACTCGCACTGACATTTGATGATGTCCTGCTGCAGCCCGGTCACTCCGAGGTCATGCCCGGCCAGACCGACATCCGCACCCGCATCGCACCCGATATCGAACTCAATCTGCCGCTGCTGTCGGCAGCCATGGACACGGTCACCGAATCGCGTCTCGCCATCGCCATGGCGCAGGCAGGTGGCATGGGCGTCATTCACCGCAATCTCACACCTGAGCTGCAGGCCGAAGAGGTTCGCCAGGTGAAGAAGTTCGAATCCGGCATGGTCGTCAATCCCGTCACCATTGGACCGGATGCGACACTGGCCGATGCACAGGCGCTGATGCGTGCCCATGGCATTTCCGGCATTCCGGTCGTTGAGAATGCGGGAGAGGGCAGCCGCAAGCCAGGCCGTCTCGTCGGCATCCTCACCAACCGCGACGTGCGCTTCGCCTCCGATCCCGCTCAGAAAATCTACGAGCTGATGACGCGCGAAAACCTGATCACCGTGCGCGAAAACAATGTTGAGCATGAAGAAGCCAAGCGCCTGTTGCATCAGCACCGTATCGAAAAGCTGCTGGTCGTCGACGATAAGGGCTATTGTGTTGGCCTGATCACTGTCAAGGACATGGAGAAGTCGCAGCTCAACCCGAATGCCGCCAAGGATTCGCAAGGCCGGCTTCGCGTCGCCGCCGCATCCAGCGTCGGCGAGGACGGTTTCGAACGTGCCGAGCGCCTCATTGCCGCTGGCGTCGACGTGCTTGTCATCGATACGGCCCACGGCCATTCCCAGCGCGTTCTGGATGCCGTTACCCGCGCCAAGAAGATGTCCAACGCCGTGCGCATCATCGCCGGCAATGTGGCAACGGCTGCGGGAACGCAGGCGCTCATCGATGCGGGCGCCGACGCGGTCAAGGTCGGCATTGGACCGGGCTCGATCTGCACCACGCGTATCGTCGCCGGTGTCGGCGTCCCGCAGCTGTCCGCCATCATGTCCGCAGTCGAAGCTGCGCATAAGTCGAACGTGCCGGTCATTGCCGATGGCGGTATCAAGTATTCCGGTGATTTCGCCAAAGCGCTCGCTGCCGGTGCGGCTGCTGCCATGGCCGGTTCGGCGCTGGCCGGTACTGAAGAAAGCCCCGGTGAGGTCTATTTGTACCAGGGCCGCTCCTTCAAGGCCTATCGCGGCATGGGCTCTGTTGGCGCCATGGCTCGTGGCTCGGCGGACCGTTATTTCCAGGCCGAAGTGCGTGATGAACTAAAGCTCGTGCCCGAAGGCATCGAAGGTCAGGTTGCCTACAAGGGGCCGGTCTCCGGCGTCCTGCACCAGCTGGCGGGTGGCCTTCGCGCTTCCATGGGATATGTAGGCGCAAAGAATTTGGAAGAATTCCGCGAAAAGGCTACATTCGTGCGCATCACCAATGCTGGCCTGCGCGAGAGCCACACCCATGATGTCACCATCACCCGTGAGAGCCCGAACTATCCGGGCGGCAACTGACAAACAACGCGGAGGGCGCGATGTCTGACACCGCCCTTCGCGATCATTTCTCGACCATGGCCCGCAACAGTGCCTGGTCGAATCATCGGCTCCTGAGTGCTTGTGAGCAGCTCACCGATGCGGAATTCGCGCAGGAGCGCACCAGTTTCTTCCCATCCATCCAGCTGACCCTCAACCACAATCTTATCGTCGATCACATTTACATGGCCGATATGATCGGCAAGGGCCGCAAGAATATTGGCCTCGCTGGCAATATTCCCTATCCGAAAGCTACGGAACTAAAGCTTGCCCAGACCGAGTTCGACAACAGCCTTATCGGCTTTTGCGATGATCTCGCTCCGGAAGACCTCGACAGGATTATCTCGATCACATGGGGCACCGGCGAGACGTCGCAGGAACCCATCTACCTGGTGCTGTCGCATCTCTTCGTTCACCAGATTCATCATCGCGGGCAGGCACATGCCATGCTGGCGGGGACCAACGTTCCACCGCCGCAGCTCGACGAATTCTTCCTGAACTATGACAAGCCGCGACGGCAGGGTGAGCCATTTACGGAGTAAGGCTCCCAACTCATGGAATGATCTTCCGCTCCCGCAGATCGCTGAACACGCGCAGGAACATCTCTTCCGTATCGACATACTCGTGAAAGCCGGCGCGCCGCAATTTCGTGCCATCGGCAAAGAAATCATAGTTCCAGCCGAAGACGGCATCGCCAAATCCCCAGGATGACACATCGCTGTAGGGCGTATGCATAAGACTGTGCTTGTCGACCATCCTGTTCCACAGCGTCTCCTTGTCGGACATGACGACGGTTAGCGACATGGGAAGCGGCGGGGCGAGCTGCAGATCGAAGAACTTGGCGATCTTTGGCCACATCTCGCTCCAGCGGAAGAGGTCGCCATTATTGATGTTGTAGGCCTGGTTCCCGCATTGCGGGTTCGTCGCGATGAACACTGTCGCCCGCGCCAGCAGTCCTGCGTCGGTCATTTCCAGAAGACTGCCATAGGCGCCGGGTTTTCCGGGAAAGCGCAGCGGAATCCCAAGTTCCTTGGACATCGATGCATATACCGCAATAACAGAAGCGAGGTTCATCGGATTGCCGAGCGCAAAGCCGACAACGACGGACGGGCGCAGCGCCGACCAGGTCCAGGCCTTGCCCTTCTGCGATGCCTCCAGAAAGTCTTGCTGATCGATGTTGAATTCCGGCGGCATGTGGTTGGCATCGGATTCGCGCGCCGGTGTCTTGAACGGACCGAGATGCGCGCCATAGACCTTGTAGCCCTGCATCAGGCTGATGTGCTCCAGACCGGGCGCAATCGGCTCGATTGCATTGACGACATTGACCAGCATGGCGAGGTTGGGCGGCACGAGTTCTGCCCAGCTTGGCCTGTCCTGATAGGCCGCATAGAAGATGTGCGTCGTGTCCGTAAGATCAGCGAGTTTCGCCTTCGCATCTACCGCATCAAGTAGATCGACTGCAATATGCCTGACTTTCCCGGCGGTTTCACCGCCGCGCCGCGACAGGCCAACGACTTCCCAACCTCCGAGCTCAACGAGATGCGTGATGAGATTGCCGCCGATAATGCCATTGGCGCCGACAACAACTGCTTTCTTGGTCATTTCGAAATCTCCGGTTCAAATCACTGAACCAGATATGATCCATTCATATATCTTTGCGTAGTAGCGAAGTATTGATATCGTTCATAAGAAATTCTTTGAGGTAATTATGGACAGATTCGCTGCGATGAAGACCTTTCTCCGCGTCGCGGAGCTTGGAACCTTGTCAGCTGCGGCGCGCGAGCTTGGTCTGACCCAGCCGGCCGTCAGCCAGCAGATCGCGGCGCTGGAACGGCACCTCCGTACACGGCTGTTCCACCGCTCGACCCGCCAGCTTGCCCTGACGGAAGGTGGTGAGACCTATTACCAGCATGCACGGCAGATCCTGCAGGCGGTCGACGAGGCGGAAGAAAGCACAGGTGAATTCTCGGCGGGCCTGCGTGGCAAGTTGCGGTTGCATGGACCGGTGGGGTTTGGCCAGATGCACCTTTCGCCCATTGTCATCGAGTTCCAGCGTCTGCATCCGGAATTGACAATCGAACTTGTTCTCGATGACCGTTTTGCCGATCTGATCGCCGAAGGTGTCGACGTCGCGATCCGCTTCGGCGATCTGAAATCTTCCGATCTCGTCGCCAGAAAACTGGCGACATTCGAGCGTGTTCTCGTCGCCTCGCCGGCCTACCTTGCCGCTCATGGCAATCCGCAGACGCCGCATGATCTCTCGCAGCACCGGCACATCCGGTTTGTCTGGTCGCCGCAGGGCGAGGCAATTCCGCTTGTCGGGCCGGGCGGTCCGGTTACCGTGCCGGTGCGCTCGAGCTTTCTTGCCAACAACGCCTTCGTGCTCAATGAAGCACTCTGCGCTGGCCTTGGCGTCGGCGGCGCGCAGGTGCCCTTGATTAAATCGCTCCTCGACGAGCGCAAGCTGGTACGGGTGCTGCCGGATTATTCCTATGCGCCGATGGAGATTCATGTGGTCTATGCGACTGTTCGATTCATGCCGCGCAAGGTGCGCGCCTTCATCGATCATCTGGCCTCTGGTCTCAAACAGGTGCCGGGCTTGCGCATGGTCCACATCCCTGAAAAGAACGTATAGGCAAGTTCAGGAGGGCATCATGTCGCAAACCGCAATTTTCTGGCCGATGATCGCACTGACGGCCTTGATCTATCTGGTCTATGCACTGGTTCTGCTTCGGCGCAGGAAGGCTGTGACGAGCGGACAAGCGTCGCGACGTGATTTCAAGCTTCCCCTCAATGAACCGGAAGCCAGTGTCACGGCCATACGGAACCTGATCAATCTTTTTGAATTGCCCATGCTTTTCTACGTGGTCTGCCTGGCGCTCTATGCAGTAAACGGCGCTACCTTGCTTGCGGTTATTGTCGCGTGGTGTTTTGTTGCCATGCGCATCGCCCACACCCTCGTTCATGTCACAACAAACCGGCTCAGATTGCGTCAGCCGATCTTTGCAATCGGTTGTGCCCTCAATGGAATGCTGTGGATCCTCCTGGCGCTGCATATCGCGGTGCCTCCAACAGCCTAGAGTATCCGTTTTGATCAAGTGGCTTTTTGGTTCCATTTTCGGTTGTCGCGCAGGAGCGCGTTGGCGAGGACGATAAGTTTTCGCATGATTGCAGTTATAGCGACCTTTGGCGGTTTTCCAGTCCCG
>NZ_PGGM01000004.1 GCF_003010965.1 Phyllobacterium sophorae | reverse complement strand
CGCTTTCAATGCAGGGCGGCCTTTTGCTTTTGCAGACCAAACAAAGTAAGATCAAACTTACGCAAAACACGCAAAAGCCACAGACAATTCCGGTCAACAGCCGGATGGTGGCGCGGGGTGGAGCAGCTCCCCGTCCGGCCATAAGCCTCCTTCAGGCAAAAGGCCGGACAAACGGAAAAATCCGGGCTGCTGCGGCAACTTGGCCGTTCTTGGTGACGCGGGGTGGAGCAGCTCCCCGTCCGGCCATAAGCCTCCTTCAGGCAAAAGGCCGGACAAACGGAAAAATCCGGGCTGCTGCGGCAACTTGGCCGTTCTTGGTGACGCGGGGTGGAGCAGCCCGGTAGCTCGTCAGGCTCATAACCTGAAGGTCACAGGTTCAAATCCTGTCCCCGCAACCAAAATACAAAAAGCCCGGCTCGTCCGGGCTTTTGTATTTTGACCCGGTGGCCGGCCGAGCTGAACCGGCATCAGGGGCCCGCAAGGAGGCCCAGCCGACGCCGTGGGACAAAAACCAAATCCTGTCCCCGCAACCACATCAAGGTCATCAAAACCAGCTTCTCCAAGCAAAAACCCCGCACAAGCGGGGTTTTTGCCGTTTAAAGGCCAAGCTCAGTCAACCAAGCCACGCATGTCGCCACAATCTCTGCAACCGGCTTCGCCACATCCTGACGCAGAACAAGCAATTCGCCAATCGGTGATCAGCCGGTGATATCGACCACGCCGCAGTCTCCGAACTCAGTCCCGAAAACAAGACGATGTCCTGTCGTGTCCCAATTCATCGACGAAATGGCGCCTTTGCCAGGGCGGCGCAACAGCACTTCCTTCTGGTCGCCGAAACGACCAACCATGATCATGCCATCCGAATAGCCGATCGCCACGATCTCTTCAACGGGATGGCAGGCAACCGCAGTTACAAGACTGTCGCCGCGTGTGCCTAGCTCGAGGGGGGCTTTGCCCATGGGACCATCTTTCCCGGCAAAAGGCCAGATAATCGCTGCCGGCGCGCCTGATGTGGCGAGCCACTTACCCTTGACGCTCCAGGACCAACTCTTCACCTTGTTCGGATAACCGGTCATTCGCATATGACGATTGTCCTCGAGCCGCCACCCATGCAGAGCATTTTCCTGCATCGACGTGACGAGGAAACGATTGTCTGGTGAAAATATCACCGAGACATGGGCGCCTTTCCACTCGAGTTCCGTTGGGGCGCCATTCGTTGCTGGCCAATGCAAGGTCACGCCATTATAGCGCGCAACCGCCAGACGCAACCCTTTGGGCGCAAAGGCGACACCTTCGACGCTGCGTTCATGCGGAAACTCCCGCAGTGAACCCTCGGGTGAGCGCACCCAGGCCGATCGCCCCGACGCGAAGGCGAGCGTCCCGTTTGGTGCCGCGGCCAGCGCAGTCATCCATTTGCGGGGAAGCATGTTCAATTCTTGCGCCTCGCCGTTCAATCCGGTCGCACAAATGCGGCCATCTTCACCACCTGTAAGGAGAGACTTACCGTCGAAGGACAGTACCGCGCAAAGCAGACCATCATGGGCCTGTGTTGTCTTATGGCCGTTGTCGAGGCGGTGGATCGTACCGTCGGCCAGCGCAAAGAACGGAACATCCTGGACAAAACGCGCGTCAACGCAATGGCCGGAAAGATCAAGCGGGGCGATTGTGGGCATCAGGCAAGGCAGCTTTCGAGACCGGATTTCAATGCAGCGTGGTCGAGTTCCCGGCCAATGAAAACAAGCCGGCTCTCATGCCTCTCACCCTCTTTCCAGGCACGCTGATGGTCGCCCTCGATGATCATGTGGACGCCTTGGATCACATAGCGCTCATGATCATGCTTGAAAGCAAGGATGCCCTTCAGACGGAGAATATTCGGACCCTGTTCCTGTGTGATCTTCTGGATCCACGCAAAGAACTTGTCGGGATTGAGCTCGCCCGTCCTGAGTGAAACAGACTGCACCGTTACATCATGGATCGGGGATGCGTTATCACGGTGTTCATGGCCATGATCGTGATCGTGATGATGGTGGTGATGGCCGTGGTCATGATCGTGATCACAATCCGGACCGCAGGCATGATCCGGATGATCATGGTCAAGGAAGTGCGGATCGCTCTCCAGCGCGCGCTTCAGATCAAAAGCTCCGCGATCAAGGACGCGCGACAGCTCGATGCCAGCGCGTTCGGTGCGGTGAATTACGGCATGGGGATTGATGGCACGCACAGTTGCCTCGACGGCGGCGAGCTCTTCGGCCGAGACGAGATCGGTCTTGTTGACCAGAACAACATCGGCAAAGGCGATCTGATCTTCGGCTTCGCGGCTGTCCTTCAAGCGCAGTGGCAAATGCTTGGCGTCGACCAGGGCCACGACGGCATCCAAGGCGGTTTTGCTGCGGACATCGTCATCCATGAAGAAGGTCTGTGCCACCGGAACGGGATCGGCAAGGCCGGTGGTCTCGACGATGATGGCATCGAAACGGCCGGGGCGGCGCATCAGGCCCTCCACGACGCGAATCAGATCACCACGTACGGTGCAGCAAATGCAGCCATTGTTCATCTCGTAGATTTCTTCATCGGACTCGACAATCAGGTCATTGTCGATTCCGATTTCGCCGAACTCATTGACAATAACGGCATATCGTTTGCCATGATCTTCGCTGAGAATGCGGTTCAACAGGGTGGTTTTTCCGGAACCGAGATACCCAGTCAACACCGTCACGGGGATCTGAGGTGTTTGTGAAATCTCTGCCGCGGCAGTGGAAGTCGTCTGAGCTTCACTCATCGTGCGCCTCTTGGAATGGATTGACCCACGATATAGGTGATAAGATTACATATTGCCACACCTATGGCATTCAAATGCGTGAATGGCTGCTTCAATCCGATTGAGCATTATCGTTTGAAGATGGAGCAATCAAAGCGGTCGACGTCCTCGAGCAGTTCGATAATACCTCTCAAACTGTGCGCCATAATCTTTTCACCGGCCTCCGCCGTGGCCCGGGACGCATTCCCAGCCACGCCGTGTTTGTTGAGGTCGGACATTTTCCAGCCGAAGGCGTGGGGTCCATAAGCACGCAGGTGCTTGTAGGTCTGCGCATAATAACGCTGATTGGAATCGAAATTTCCAGCTTTTGCCATATCGACGAGCTCGGGACGCAATGCAAGCATCACAGAAGTTTCAATGAAGCCGCCATGGATATCCAATGCTTTCTCGTCCGGCGACATCAGATCATCCGGCAAACCAAATCGTGTCCAACTCGTTGCCACGGCAAGCATATTGAAACGAACGCGCAGCTCAGTGGCAACGATCGTCATAAGAGGTGCGTTGCCGCCATGGGCGTTCAGGATTACCAGTTTGGACAGGCCGCGTTGGACAAGGTTTTCGCCCACGCCGATCCAGCGGCGAACTGCTTCGTCAAAAGCAAGTGTCCGTGTGCCTGCCACATCCATATGTTCGATGGAGTAGCCAATCGGCTCAACCGCAAGAAATTCGATGGAAAGAGCGCTGGGAAGCGAGTTCCTCAGCCGATCAACCAGGCCAGCGGCGATGATCGTGTCAGTTTCCAACGGCAAATGCGGACCATGCTGTTCATGCGCGCCAAGGGGGAGAATAGCGATCGTTCTGATACAAGGTGTTGGCATGTCCGGCTCATCCATCTGGGTCAGTTGTGTTATCATACCCCTATGCTTGACAGGGGGATATGTGCCTCGGATAGCATTATTACAGGCATATTTTTGCCTCCATACCAATTCGTCGGCAAATTTCATCAGAATGTCATATAAGCATTGTAACGCGGACTTGCCGGGCAAGGAGAGCCGACGGTTTGGCCGCTGTAGTGAATCCGCCGCGCCAATCCGTGAATACTAGTCTGCGTACAAGAAGTTTGTCTGTTAATTGCTATCCACCAAAGAGACCTAGCCGTCTCATCATCAACCGGACACGCTACAAAGCGAGCAGGAGTTTGAATGGTCAAGGATCGTAAAACCCTCATTCTTCATAGGCTACAATCGACGGCGCGTCTGACCAGAACAGCTTTGGCGATGCGCTTGCTGGGGCATGGGTTCTATGCCGGACAAGATGCGGTGATGCTGCAGTTGGCGCACGAGGACGGTCTTTCTCCAAGCATTCTGGCCAAACGGCTTGGGGTTCGTCCACCGACGATCACCAAGACGATTTCGCGCCTGCAGACGCAGGGGTTTGTCAAGAAGGAAGGTTCGACAACTGATCAGCGTCAGGCCCATATTTTCCTTACCGAAACCGGGAACGAGGCAATCAAGGCAATTGAAAAATCCATTCGGAAAACCGAAAAGGATGCGATGAAGGGTTTTGACAAAAAAGAACGCAAAGCGTTCGTAAAAATGCTGTCGCGTCTTGAAGTCAACCTTTCGGCTGCGGAACAGTTGCGTCAGACGAGCCCTGATGATGCCCATGATGATGACGACGACAGCGATGACGAGTGATCGAACGTCAAAAGATATTTGCAATCTGCGATTACAAACTGCCTGAACTTGATATCATGCGGACGAATCTCGCCCGCCTGATTGGTCATTCAATTGCCTCTAACTTCCCGCTCTTCACAGGAACCTGCACCGCTCGCTGCGGTCCTTTACCTGCTGGCGGCGGGATTTTTGTTCTCCTGCCTCGATGCAAGTGCCAAATATCTTGTCGTTTCGGGAATTCCGACGGCCTTTATTTCCTGGATGCGGTTTATTGAACATACGCTTCTGGTGTTGATCTTTTTTCGGCCCTGGTCCAATCCCGGAATTTTCAAAGTCCGCAGCATTCCCCTGCAGTTCCTTCGCGGGCTCTGCTTGTTTGGCTCGACCTATTTCAACTTCCATGCACTGCAGACAATGCAGCTGGGTGAAACGATCACGATTACCTTTGCAGCGCCCATGGTAATCGCCGCGCTCGCCGGGCCGCTCCTTGGTGAGTGGGCGGGCTGGCGGCGCTGGGCCGCCATCATCGTCGCATTCATCGGCGTTCTGATCATTGCTCGCCCGGGATTCGGTTCGTTCAACCCGGGGTTACCCTATTCCATTGCCGCGATGCTCAGCTACTCTTTCTATGTGCTTCTCACACGGCGCATGGCAGCGACGGAATCTCCGGAGAGCCTCATTTTCTTTTCGGCCCTCGCTCCGGCCATTTTGACGTCACCGGCAATAATGCAGGCCGTCATCCCTGAATCGCCGTTTCAAATCGCGCTGTTGCTCATGCTTGGATTTTTCGGCGGGCTCGGCCACTATCTGATCATTCTGGCTTACAGGCGAGCAACGACAGCGGCATTGGCGCCGTATCCGTTCCTGCAAATCATCTGGATGCTGGCCTTCGGATATTTCATCTTTGACCAGTTCCCAGATATCTACACGCTTTGCGGTGCGGCGATCGTCATTGGCAGCGGTCTTTATATCGTGCACCGCGAACGGCAGTTGCGCACACATAACTGAAGTTCGGGGTCCTGGCCAAACGTTTGACCGCACCCATAACGAAAGAACTTTGATTTATCCGGCTGCAATGGCATAACGCCGGGTAAAGATTACGTAGCTTGTTGGACGATACTGCGGGAGGCGGTTTTTGGCGCAGAAGATCAAACTATCGACGATTGCCGACGCGCTTAAAGTGTCCACTGCAACCGTATCACTGGCATTGCGCGACAGCCCGCTTGTGGCTGACCAGACGCGCGAGAAGATCAAAGAACATGCCCGGGCGATTGGTTACATTTACAATCGGCGGGCTGCAAGTTTGCGCACCTCACGGTCAGGGATCGTCGGCGTCGTGGTGCATGACATCATGAACCCGTTCTTTGCCGAAATATTGCGAGCGATTGAGGGTGAGCTCGACCGCTCCGGTCAGACCTTCATTCTCTCCAACCATTATGATCAGTTGGACAAGCAGCGGACATTTATCGACACTGTGCTGCAATTGGGTGGAGATGGCGTGATCATGTCTCCGGCTATCGGCACGCCGGCCGAAGATATACGCATGGCCGAAGACAATGGACTGCCCGTTGTTCTGATTGCCCGTAGCGTCAAGGATGCGAATGTTCCTGTATTCCGCGGTGATGACGCTTATGGCATTGGCCTCGCCACGAACCATCTGATTTCGCTGGGCCACACCCGCATTGCTATGGTGGGCGGTACGGATCAAACCTCGACCGGCCGGGACCGTTATGAAGGCTATCTTCACGCAATGCAGAAGGCAGGCCTTGAGGTAAAGCCGGAATGGCGCATTCCCGGTCCCAGAACCAAGCAGGCGGGCTTTGATGCCGCGCCACAGTTTCTCGCCTTGAAGGATCACCCGACGGCTGCAGTCTGCTGGAATGACCTTGCAGCAATCGGCATGATGAACGGTATTGCACGAGCTGGATTGGTCGCCGGAGTTGATATTTCAGTTACCGGTTACGACGACCTCGAGGAGGCAGCAATTGCTACGCCAGCTTTAACCACCGTGTGGAACGGCCAGAGGGAAGTCGGCCAGCGCGCGGCACGGGCTCTGCTCGACCAGCTGAACGGTGCTGATACCCATGCTCGTCAGGAGTTGATCAAACCGGAATTGCGGATACGGCAATCCACGTCAAGGCCCAAGGAACGCTAGGCCTCAGCTCGGTCGGCGGGCTGCCATCCGCGCGTTTCACCGTTCGTTAACGCTGCACTACTAGGCTCCCAGGGTGTTGATACCGGGGGTGCATCATGAAATTGGCTAATTCGGCCTGGCTTGGCCTCGTGAGCGCAGCGGCAATTGTTGCCATGTTTCTGGATTTCGCGACATACACGTCCGATGAAGATCCAAGTATTGATATCGCTACAACAGCGTCCATTGCGACTGACGATGGAAAGAGCCTAGATATCCCGACATTCGTCATTCGTGGTCCGGGGGGAGGAGTGAAATGCATGGCATTCCCAAAGGAAAATGGCATGCCGGGGCATAACGCTCTCTCCGTCGACAGCAGCTGCGCCGGTCTCTATCCACCGTTGGCGAATGCCAGGACGTGGCACAATAACGAAGATGGAACCATCGATCTGTCCGACAATCTCGGCCGAACGATCGTGGAGTTCAGCCCCGGTGACGGGCTTGACTATATCAGCGTCGAGCCCCGCTCCGTAATCCTGTCGATGTCAACGGAAGGCGTGAGTCTCTTTTAATCATTCGGCGGCGTGAAGCCGCGCGCGGCTTGCCTTGTGGGCGCGTGCCGCATCGCCGAAAGCTGCGAAAATCTTGCGCGAAGGACTGTCGTTCTTCACCCAATATTCCGGATGCCATTGGACCCCGACCGCGAAACTGCGCGCGTTCTTGACCGAAACGGCTTCGATCGTGCCATCATCGGCCACTGCCTCGATATCCAATTGCGGCGCTGGTCTGTCGATAGCTTGCCGATGAACGGAGTTGACCTCTACGGAATCGCTTTGCATGACACTGGCGAGGCAAGAGCCCGGCTTGATTCGCACCGGATGGCGGATCGCGAATCGTTCGGCCTGCTGGTCAGACTGCGGAGCGCGATGGTCCATGCGCCCGTCCAGTTCTTGAATTTCGGTAGCCAATGTCCCTCCCAAAGCAACGTTGAGTTCCTGAATTCCACGACAAATCGCCAAAAGAGGGATTCCGCGCTCAATGGCACGCCGGATAAGCGGCAGCGATGTAGCATCCCTGGCGGGATCATAGGGCTCGTGAGCCTCAGTTGGTGCGGCGCCATAAAGCGACGGATGAACGTTGGATTTGGAGCCAGTAACCAGTACACCATCGACACCGTCGAGGATGGCATCGATGTCCAGCCCGTCGCCGAATGAAGGGACGATCAAAGGGATAACGCCAGCCGCGTCGTAGGCCGCTGCCAAATATTGGTCAGGGGTTGCGTGCCATGTGTAATTCTCGAAGGTGCGAACATCGGATGTTATGGCGACGAGAGGTTGCCGCATTGGGTTACTCCAGAAAAATGTTGCCTCATATGTAGTGCAATTCTACAGCGTTTCCAATGGTGACCATAGTGCGGGAATTTTGGCCAGTGCGATGGATATTATTGAAGTATTTCCTAGTAATTTCAAATGACTCCATGGCCACACCCCCATTGTCACTCCACGTGCTGGACTTGGATAAACGAGTGTGTATGGTGATCCCCGAGATCGGGAGACCAGGACACAATTGTCCGGTGATCTGGGCTGAAGAGTTGAGTTCAATCGTTTTTGGAGGAGAATTAATGGATCGTCGTTCGTTCATCACGAAGGCAGGATTTGCCGGAGTTGGGGCTGCTGCTGCAGCGACCACTTTAGCGGCTCCAGCCATCGCGCAGTCGTTGCCAAAGGTCACATGGCGTTGTGCGTCGTCATTTCCCAAGTCGCTTGATACGATTTACGGCGGCGCCGAAGTCTTGTCGAAATATTTGAAGGAAGCGACGGACGGCAACTTTACCATTCAGCCATTTGCGGCTGGTGAAATTGTGCCTGGCCTCCAGGCGGCGGATGCGACCGCAGCCGGTACGGTCGAGCTTTGTCATACGGTTGCCTATTATTACTGGGGTAAAGACCCCACGTGGGCCTTGGGCGCAGCAGTCCCTTTTGCGTTGAACGCACGTGGCATGAACGCCTGGCAGTACCATGGCGGCGGCATCGACCTCATGAACGAGTTCTTTAACAAGCAAGGCCTGCAAGCCTATCCAGGCGGTAACACGGGCGTGCAGATGGGTGGCTGGTTCCGCAAGGAAATCAAGACCGTCGATGATCTCAAGGGCCTCAAGATGCGTGTCGGCGGTTTTGCCGGCAAGGTCCTGGAAAAACTTGGCGTTGTCCCGCAGCAGATCGCTGGCGGCGACATCTATCCTTCGCTGGAAAAAGGCACGATCGATGCGGCGGAATGGGTAGGGCCTTACGACGACGAGAAGCTCGGTTTCCAGAAGGTTGCACCCTTTTACTACTATCCTGGCTGGTGGGAGGGTGGTCCGACGGTCAGCTTCATGGTCAATAAGGAGAAATGGGATTCGTTGCCGCCCGCCTATCAGTCACTGTTCCGCACCGCCGCGCAGGCAACGGACGCAGACATGCTGCAGAAGTATGACTCGCTGAATCCAGCGGCAATCAAACGACTGGTCGCTGGTGGTGCTCAGTTGCGTCCGTTCAGCCCCGAGATATTGAACGCCTGCTTCGAGGCGGCCAATGGTGTCTATGCTGAAATGGAAGCCAATAATCCGGCGTTCAAGAAAATCTGGGAATCCATCAAGGCCTTCCGCAATGAGCATTTCCTCTATGCTCAGGTGGCTGAGTACTCCTTCGACACCTTCATGATGATTCAACAGCGCAACGGCAAGCTGTAAGCTTCACAAAACCAATCAAAATAAACCCCGGTACCGCAAGGACCGGGGTTTTTTCTTGCTGCTTCGACCTTACATTTTCGGCGGCTGGCTGAGGTCGGGTGCTGCCGGTTGGGCAGGAGCGGGCGGGTTGGCCGGTGTTCCACCCAATGGCGGTGAACTCAATTCTCCACCTGGTCCACCAAGATCTCCGCCCAATCCACCACCGAGGCCGCCGCCCAGGTCGCCCGGTATTTCAATCTTCATGGTTGCAGGGTCAACAGTTGGGCCGCTGCCCTTGTAGTGCATAACCATCTGCGGGAACATGATCGTCAATGCCACCATCAGGATCTGGATGCCGACAAAGGGCACGGCGCCCCAGTAGATCTGGCCGGTTGTGATCGGTTGGATCTTCTTTCCCGTTATCTTGTCGAGATAAGGCACCTTGGCGGCAACGGAACGCAGATAGAACAATGCGAAACCGAATGGCGGATGCATGAAGCTCGTCTGCATGTTGATGCCAAGAAGAACGCCGAACCAGATCAGATCGATGCCGAGTTTGTCCGCGGCCGGAGCGAGCAATGGCACGATGATGAAGGCAAGTTCGAAGAAGTCGAGGAAGAACGCCAGGAAGAAGACGAGGAGGTTGACGACAATCAGAAATCCAACCTCGCCGCCTGGCAGCGATACAAGCAGATGCTCAACCCATACGTGACCGTTGACGCCATAGAACGTTAAGGAGAACACGCGGGCTCCAAGCAGAATGAACATCACGAATGATGATAGCCGCGTCGTGGATGCCAAGGCTTGGCTTATGACGCTGAAATTGAGACGGCCTTTTGATGCCGCCATGATCAATGCCCCGACCGCACCCATGGCACCGCCTTCGGTTGGCGTTGCGATGCCAAGGAAGATTGTACCAAGAACGAGGAAGATCAGCGCGAGCGGTGGTATGAGAACGATAATCACCTGTTGTGCAAGGCGCGACATCGTATTCAGTCCGAATGCACGGTCTGCAAGGGCGAAGGCATAGATAATGATAATACCGATGGTCGCGCCCCAAATATCGGCATTTGCTCCGGCAACCGGTGCCAGCAGAATGTGAGCCCCATAGGCAACAGCACCAGCAATCAGGAGTGCTATGATCAAGGAACTGACGCCGGACCCCAGCGTCCGTGCTTCAACCGGAAGTGCAGGCATTGAGTCCCGCTTCCAGAACGTCATGATCAAAATGTAGAGCATATAGAGGCCGGTGAGAACAAGGCCGGGCACGATTGCTCCGTGATACATATCGCCGACGGAACGGCCGAGCTGATCGGCGAGAACGATCAGTACGAGCGAGGGCGGAATGATCTGCGCCAGGGTCCCGGAAGCCGCTATAACGCCTGATGCAACGCGCCGGTCATAGCCGTACCGCATCATGATCGGCAATGATATCAAGCCCATGGCGATTACAGATGCAGCCACAACACCTGTGGTCGCTGCCAGCAGAGCACCGACGAAGATGACCGCATAGGCAAGACCGCCCCGGATCGGGCCGAAGAGTTGCCCGATGGTGTCGAGCAGATCCTCGGCCATACCGGAGCGTTCGAGAATGATTCCCATGAATGTGAAGAAGGGAATGGCGAGAAGTGTTTCATTGGCCATTTGGCCCCAGAAGCGCTCAGGAAGGGCGTAAAGCAATGGCCATGAGAGCGTGATGCTGCCATTCGAATAGGGAGCCAATTCGACGCCCACAAAAAAGAAAAGCAGACCGTTGGCGGCAAGCGCGAAGGCGACAGGGTAGCCGATCAGCATGAAAATGATTAGCGAAGCGAACATGATCGGTGCCATGTTCTGCGCAATAAACTCAATCATTACGCGCCTCCGCGATGGCAGCCACTTCCTGATCCGCAAGCTCTTCGAGGGACATTGGTGGATTGGGGTCGGGCATGTCCCCGCGCATCACAGCGATCTTCTTGATGATTTCTGAAACGCCCTGGATACCGAGAAGCAGAAAGCCAACGAGCAGGATCAACTTGGCGGGCCAGAGGATAAGACCGCCTGCGCTGGAGGAAACTTCGCCACTGTTGTAGGAGAGCCGGACATAAGGAATGAAATAGAAAATCATCAGGATGACGAACGGCATGAGGAAAAATATATGGCCTAGCAGATCAATCCAGTGCTGGACGCGCCGAGAGAACGCGCCATAGACAATATCGATGCGTATGTGTTCGTTCTGCAGCAAGGTATAGGCGGCGGCCAGCATGAAGGCCCCTCCGAACAGATACCATTGAAGTTCGAGCCAGGAGTTCGACGATACGTTGAACACCTTGCGAATGATTGCATTTCCAGCGCTGACGATGACCGCGAGAAAGATCAGCCACGCGACATGGCGTCCGATGAATTCGTTGATGCGATCGATTGTTTTTGACAGAGCGAGCAAAGCCGGCATTTAGTCCTCCCCATAGATTCTGACAGCCTGAGTATTGTGAGCGTCCCGCTTTTTTGATCGCGCGGTGTCAGCCTCTTTCAGCCTTGCCTATTAAAAACATGTCGAAGCACTGGTACCAGCCCAGCCTAAAACCATCAACAGAATTGATGGTGCCCATCCATCAAGCAAGAGACTCTTGGCCACGAAGGACCATAGGCAGTTGTCATGACCGCATGAGCAGTCTAACAGTGACAGAACATTCAGGCTTGATGCTCATCGGTATTCGACTAAATGACAGGTGATTCTTCTATTTCCGTTGCGGGAAAAACCATTGCGGTGACCGGAGGCTCGTCTGGTTTGGGCCTGAGAATGGTGCAGGTTCTCGCCGCACATGGCGCAAATGTCGTCTCGATTTCGCGTACACCTGCGCCTGCTCCCGAAACGGAGCTTCAGTCAAGCATCATGAATATCATTGCCGACGTTACCATCGCTGCGGATATCGAGCGCGCATTCGACGAGGCAGAGCGACGCTTCGGTACCGTTACGGTCGTATTTAACAATGCAGGAGTGGCCGCGGTAGAACGGGCGCTGACAATGACCCGAGAACAGTTGCGGCAAATACTCGAGGTAAACGTCGAAGGCGCTTTTTTTATTGCCCAAGAGGCGGCGAAACGAATGATCGCCAAGGGTGCCGGGGGATCAATCATTAATCTATCCAGCATCCTTGCAGACGCGCCGATCAAGGGATCAGCCGCCTATGCAATGTCAAAGGCAGCGGTTTCGCAGATGACCCGGTCGCTGGCGCTCGAATGGGCCTGTCACGGGATCCGGGTCAATGCGATCGCTCCGGGCTGGTTTCCAACGCGGCTCAACGAGACAATCATGGACGGGCCGGCCAAAGGGTTTCTGAAAGGAAAGAATCCGATGCGGCGGCTGGGAGAGCCGGAAGATATTGACGGTGCGGTGCTAATGCTTGCGTCGGATGCGAGCAGCTATATTACTGGCACTGTTATTACGATCGATGGCGGACACAGCCTACAGGGCTAGAACGGCTCCATATAGATAAAAACTTGCTCCAGGTCAGATCCTATACGCGCTCGGTCGCCTGCTGATTGATGCGTGTCGCGAGGACAAAGACCAGCAGCGAGAACACCGCCGCATCACGCCAGAGAACCGAGAAATAGCCACCCCATAGTGATTCGACCATCCCGACAATGGCTGCACCGAAGGCTGCATGCAGTGGTCGGGAAAATCCGCCAGCGGCCGTGATGAAAAGGATTTTCAAACCGAAGATCATGCCGGTGTTGAAGCTAACATTGCCATAGTAAAGTGCCGCGAGAAATCCCGCTAATGCGCAAACACCGTAGGCAGCCAAGATCGCTTGTGTCCTCACTTTTCCTGGGTCGATGCCGCACATCGCCGTTGCTACGGGTTCATCACTGACAGCGCGCCAGATGCGGCCAGCGGAAGTTTGCAGCATGATCATCTCTCCAGAAGCAATCACGGCCAAGGCTACGACAATGTTGACTACCTGCATTTGTGTCAGGCTGATGTCTATATCCGGCCCCAGCAATGGTACCGGCGAGGCGAGCATCGGCGGCAGCCAATAATCCCTTGTGTTGGCAGCAATCCGCGACAGTTCCATCAAGAAAATGCTAAGCCCAAGCGTAGCAACCAAGACGGTGTTGCGCGTTCCCGTGTCGAGCGGGGCGTAGATGAGTTTGGCTATGGCGTAGCCGCCAATAGAGACATAGACGATAGCAATCAGTGCCCCGAACGATAGCGCTGCAGGGAGCGTCATCCAGAGAACGGACCATCCGAACGCAGTCGCAAGGATGAAAGTCTGCCCGGAAAAAGCAAAGATGGCGCCTAGGGAAAGATCTGTACGATGCGTGACGCCATGGATCAGCACATAACCGTAGGCGAGCAGCGCGTAGAGCGCGGCATTGTGGATGCCGTTAAAAACGAGTTGAAGAAAATACGACATTTTGCGGCTCTCGAATCTGCCCCATTCTAACTTGCAAAACGGATTTTACCAGTTAGAATTTGGGTATGACGTTTGACTGGAATGCTCATCGATTCAGTGGAGGCGTGCTGGCCCTCGATCTCGCCAACACCGTAATTTTTCGCGAGACGCGGGAGCGCTCGCAGGACCGTCTTGCTGATCCGGCCGAAATGCCACGGTTTGCGACGGCTGCTGCAAATTTCAGGCGGGGAGAATGGGGTAACGTACAATTTAGTTCTCCGACATCGAGCGGCGAAATAACGGTGCTGATCGACGTTCGGGAGGCGATCAATGAGCTGTTCCGGACGGCCGTTCGTGGTGGCGGGCTTAGGCCAAAACCGTTGTCGGTGTTCCTGCGCCTTGGTTCCGAGCTCTTCGGTGACGAGCCGAGCGGTCAAAACCTGGCACTGCCGCGGCCTTGCGAACAGAGGCGCGAATTGCCTTTGGCCTCCGCAGCCTTCCTTTCCGGCGTGCGCCTGTTCGAACCGGCGAGACTCGAACGAATCAAGATATGTCCAAATTGTCATTGGCTGTATTTCGATGAAAGCCGTAATCGCAGCCGGCGTTGGTGTGACATGCGCGTGTGTGGCAATCGAGCGAAGGCGCAACGGCATTACAATCGAAATTCAAAACAGGCAGGAAACGATCATGTCTGAGGGAGTAGGGTCTTTTCGACGCATTGTCCTGTCGGCCGTTCTTGCCAGCGCCCTCGGTTTAGGTGCTTGCCGCGACGCGGGCGAGGGTGACTATGTGAATGTTTCCGGCAAGATTTTCGTTTTCAACTACCGGATCGCGCAGGCGACCTATCTCCTCACACTCGCAAAAATCAGGCCCTTGCCTGACGGGAGCATGTTGGAGACGACTTTTGAAAACCCGTCAGGTGGGGATCCGTTTATCGTTAGGCAGAAAATATGGCCCATGATGGACAAGATCACCGTCGAGAGCCCGCCGATCAAATGCGTCAAGGCTAACCGGGAATATAAGGTCAGTATGCGCCTCGAAGACGCTAGCGGGAAATTACTGCAGACAATTGAGCGGAAAATGATTTCCGATGTCGATCAGTCTGTAATGCCCGAAAAACCACTTGTTGTCGGCCCGTTCTACGATCCAAATCCCGATAAGAATTCCGAGGATGTCTTATCCACAGCCTGTCCATCGTCATAGAACCAGCGGCTTTTTCAGCGCTGTTGACGTAAAGCAAGCTCCTTTTAGGAATTGGTAATTCTGTTTTTCGATTCCTGATGTCTGGATTTTCCCCCTCCCAAAATTAAACGATTTAGATGGATGTCCACCCTATAACCCAACGGTGTTCGCCTTCGAACGTTTTCGTCGGCGTATCCCGGCACGGGTAAAGTTATTTGCGGGCGGCATGGATGACTATTGAACGCAATGAGAGCAGCTCGCTCGAACTCACATCTCTTCACACGCTATATGCGAATAAAACCGCTGTTTGGCGGACGTCTGTTGTCCAGATCATCGCGACCTTGATGATCTATATCAAGACCGGTCACCCGATCTACTCGGCCTTTGCGCTTGCGTTCTTTTTGACCATCCTGGCGAGGACGGCCAATGCCATCGCTTTCGAACAGACGGATTTATCGACTGCCACTGATGCAACCTTGAAGAAGTGGGAATGGCGCTATCTGTCCGGCGCGCTGACGACGTGCATCTTGCTCGGAATGCTATGCTTCGTGAGTATCTATGTTTTGGCTGATCCATCGGCAGCGATCACAAGTGTTGTTATCGCGGTCGCATCGATGGTTGCCCTGGTGACGCGAAATTATGTTTCGCCCATGGTCGTCGTTGGTATGTCGGTCGGAATTCTTGCGCCATTATTCGTCACGTTCATCTTGCTTGGCGGATTCTATAACTGGCTCCTCGCCTTGCTGATCGTACCGTATTTCTGGAGCAATATCGCCATCGCTTCGAATCTGCGCCGGGCACTCTTCGATGCACTGCTGGGCAAAAGGCAACTTGGTATTGTAGCCAATAATTTCGATGCGGCCCTCAACGGCATGCCTCAGGGCTTGTTGATGTTCGACAGCGGTCAGACCATTACGGTCGCAAACATGAGGGCGGCAAAGATGCTGGGGTTTGATCGTCCGGAAACGCTACAGGGGCGCTCCCTTGATGTGCTGCTGCGCTTGGCGCAATTGCGGGGGCACTTCAACGACGATACGCTGGCATCGCTGCGTGTAAAGATGCGGGATCTCCTGAACGGCTCAAAACAGCGCGACACGTTTGTTTCACCCGCGAACCGCCATTACGAATTTACTGCCACACCCGATCCGCAACACGGAACCGTTCTGGTTATTCAGGACGTCACGCGCCGCGCCGACGCGGAAGCCCAGATTAACAGGATGGCGCGGTACGACAGTTTGACGGGTCTTCCTAACCGCAGCCAATTCGCGGAGGTCGCCAGCGCTTACACGGGTACGGTTCAGCTTGGCGCACAGATTGCGCTGATGGTTGTCGACATCGATGGGTTAAAGCGAACGAATGACACGTTTGGACATCGTATCGGCGATGAGTTATTGCGCGCCTTCGCCGACCGCCTGGCTTCCGTGGACGCCAGCCAAGCTGTCATCTCGCGCTTTGGCAGCGACGAATTTGTGCTCCTGTTTGCTGCAACGTCACATGACGAAGCGCTGCTGCGCGTCGAGCGGGTGATGGCAACGATCTCAGGGCAGTACATTGTGTCTGGCCATGAGATACTGATCGGCGTCCATTCGGGTGTCGCGATCGCGGAGGCGACGAAACTAGATTTGGCAGCCATGCATATGAATGCCGATCTGGCGCTCGACGTTGCCAAAAAGGAAACTCAGAAGAAATGGGCGGTCTTTGTTGACACGATGGATCACTCGTTCCGGAGCAAGCAGCGGCTCAAGGGCGATTTGCGCAAAGCCATTGCCGATGGTGCCCTGTCGGTTGCCTACCAGCCAATCGTCAATGTTCGCACATTGCGCATGACTGCGTGTGAAGCGCTTTCCCGCTGGGACCATCCCGAATTCGGAGCAATATCGCCAGCGGAATTCATCCCCATGGCAGAAGAAATGGGACTAATTTCGGAGCTTACCCGAAGCGTCATTGAACGTGCCATCATGGACTGCAGCAAATGGGAATCCCGGATCGCTGTATCGGTAAATTTATCGTCGCATGATCTGCGGAACATGGACATGGTCAACATCATTCATTCCACATTGCGCCGGCATGATATCGAGCCGCATTTGCTTGAAGTGGAAGTAACGGAAGGTGCGATCATCACCGATCGCGAAACGACGGGCAGCGTTCTCGCAGAACTCAAAGACTACGGCATACAGGTCGCCATCGATGATTTCGGAACCGGTTACTCCAGTCTGAGCTATTTGAAGGACCTCCCGGTAACGAAGGTCAAGATCGACCGGTCCTTCATCGCAGACATCGTCAAGGAAGGCCGCTCGCTGAAACTTCTGCGCGGTATCGTCCAGATGTCCCATGAACTGGGCTTGTCTGTGACGATCGAAGGGCTTGAAACAAGCGAGCAATCCGAGCTTATCAACCAATGGATTGGTGCGGAATATGTCCAGGGATACCTTTATGGTGCGGCCATGTCTGCGGACGAGATCGCAAAGCTCCTTGACATTCCAATGGAGCAGAGATTGCTGGCCGCAAAAAACGATCTTGTTCCGCTACTGCATTGATCTTCTTTGACAGCTTGCAATAGTATCGGCGGCGGGTTGCTGTGGAAATTGCTGCTATTCCGGCTTCAGGAGGAAGGACGCCAACATGATTGCTCAAATCGCCATTGCTCCGCTCGTAGCGTTGATTGCGGGCATTGTTATCCTCATAGCTCCTCGACTGTTGAACTACGTGGTCGCGCTCTATCTGATCATCATCGGCGTCGTGGGGCTTTTTCCTAATCTGCTCAATTAGTTGGCCCAAATCTGCTCAATTCGTTGGTATTGAAGCAATCCTTGGTTTCGGAGAAACAGTCTATTTGATTTATATCGATTGAGTCTCCCATGAGCGACCATCTGCGCATTGCACTGATGCGGCGTTTTCGCTATTGCCATTACAACATCGACTATAAGAGGTTTTGAAGATGGCCGAACATCACGATACTTCGCCCGCGGAATTGGGCGCCCCCATGGATTACAAGGAACATGAGAGCACTTACAATCTGTTTCTTACGCTCTCAAAATGGGGCGTGATCTCTTGCTTGGCATTGGTGGCTGCAATGGCATTCGGCTTTTTCGCCGGCGGGTTCTTCTCGGCTACCGTTCTGTTTATTGTTATTTGTCTGGCTGCTTGGTTCCTTCTCTAGATCAGCCAAACCGGGTGGAATGCCCTATCAAAAGCCGTTCGTTCGAACCGGTCGCATCTCAGGGTTGCCAATCGTTATAAGCGGGAAAGGCGCGCTGGCTCCAGGGCCACTGTCTTTGTAGTGATAACTTGCTTGGGGGATGAAGAGCTTGGCTCAGACACTATTCATACCGAAAGAGATTGATGCCAACGAGCCGCGGGTTGGCGGTTCGGCGGAGACAGTCAAAAAACTTATCGGCCTTGGCTTTACCGTCATTGTGGAAACGGGTGCCGGTACGGCATCGCGTATTCCGGATCGTGAATTCGAAGCTGCCGGCGCAACTATTGGCAAAGCTGCGAATGTCAAGGACGCCGACGTTGTTCTGAAGGTGCGGCGTCCGAGTTCTGCCGAGCTGACTTCCTACAAGCGCGGGGCGATTATCATCGCCATGCTCGATCCCTATGGCAACGATGCTGCGGTCAAGGAACTGGCAGATGCCGGGGTGACCGCCTTCACGATGGAGTTCATGCCGCGCATCACTCGGGCGCAGGTCATGGACGTGCTTTCCAGCCAGGCCAATCTTGCAGGTTATCAGGCGGTCGTCGATGCGGCGGCAGAGTATGACCGGGCGCTGCCGATGATGATGACGGCGGCGGGCACGGTGCCCGCGGCCAAGGTGTTCATCATGGGTGTTGGCGTTGCCGGCCTGCAGGCTATCGCCACGGCACGCCGTCTCGGTGCCGTCGTTACCGCGACGGACGTGCGCCCCGCGGTTAAAGAGCAGGTCGCCTCGCTCGGTGCCAAGTTTCTTGCCGTTGAGGACGAGGAATTCAAGGCGGCGGAAACCGCTGGTGGTTATGCCAAGGAAATGTCGAAAGAATATCAGGCAAAGCAGGCAGCGCTGGTCAATGACCATATTGCCAAGCAGGATATCGTCATCACCACGGCGCTCATTCCGGGTCGTCCCGCGCCACGCTTGGTGACCCGCGAGATGGTTGCGCGCATGCGCCCGGGTTCGGTGCTCATCGATCTTGCGGTGGAGCGCGGCGGCAATGTCGAAGGCGCGGTCGCCGGCAAGGTCGTTGAGGTCGACGGCGTCAAGATCGTCGGGCACCTGAATGTTCCCGGCCGCATTGCCGCCACCGCATCGCAGCTTTATGCAAAGAATCTTGTGGCCTTCTTTGAGACGCTGGTCGACAAGGACAGCAAGAGCGTCAAAATCAACTTCGATGACGAGCTGGTCAAGGCAACCGTTTTGACCCATGGCGGCAAGGTGGTTCACCCGAATTTCGCCAGTACGGCAAGTGCGGCAGCACCGGCTCTGGCCGCGAAGACGGCTACCAAGAAGGCCGCCCCTGCCAAAGCGCCGGCCGCAAAGGATGCGCCCGTAAAGGCAGAGGCCAGCAAAGCGGCTCCCAAAAAATCCCCGACGCCGAAACCGGCTAAGGCGGCTGCCCCCAAGGCTGCATCCAAGAAGACTGAAGGAGACGCGTGATGGCTGATGCTACACTCGAAAAGGCGCTTGAGACGCTGAACCAGGCCACCGAGATGGTGCGCCGGGCGGCCGAGTCGATGCCGGATGCGGCTGGGGCCGCGGCCCACGCGGTCACCGGCGGCGCGGTCGATCCCTTCGTCTTCCGCCTGGCGATTTTCGTGCTGGCGATCTTCGTCGGCTATTATGTAGTCTGGTCGGTGACACCGGCTCTCCATACACCGCTTATGGCCGTCACCAACGCCATTTCCTCGGTGATCGTTGTCGGCGCACTGCTGGCGGTCGGTCTCTCGGCCAGCGGCGCGGCCACAGGATTTGGCTTCATTGCGCTCATTCTTGTCAGCGTCAATATCTTTGGCGGCTTCCTCGTCACCCACCGCATGCTCGCCATGTACAAGAAAAAAGAAAAGTGAGATTTGAATGATGAGCGTGAATTTCGCAACTTTTCTTTATCTTGTCTCCGGCGTCTTGTTCATTCTGGCGCTGCGCGGCCTGTCGCATCCGACCACCAGCCGTCAGGGCAATTTCTACGGCATGGCCGGCATGGGCATCTCGATCCTGACCACGCTGGCTCTGGCCGAACCGAGCCTGAAGGGTCTTGGCCTGATCGTCATCGGCCTTGCCATCGGCGGCAGCGCGGGAGCCTATATCGCCAAACGCATCGCTATGACGGCCATGCCGCAGCTGGTTGCCGCCTTCCACTCACTCGTCGGTTTTGCCGCTGTGATGGTTGCGGCCGCGGCCATCTATGCGCCGGCCTCCTTCGGCATCGGCGAAGTGGGCAGCATTCATGGCCAGGCGCTTGTTGAAATGTCGCTTGGCGTTGCCATCGGTGCCATCACCTTTACCGGCTCGATCATCGCCTTTTTGAAGCTCGACGGGCGCATGTCGGGCAAGCCGATCATGCTGCCCGGCCGCCACATCCTCAATGCCGCCCTGCTGGTTGCCATTGTCGTGCTGGTCGTGGCGCTGGTCCTGACCGAAAGCCATGCGGTATTCTGGCTCATCGTCATCCTGTCGCTGGTCCTCGGCGGGCTGATCATCGTGCCGATCGGTGGTGCCGACATGCCGGTGGTCGTCTCCATGCTGAACTCCTATTCCGGCTGGGCGGCAGCCGCGCTTGGCTTTACACTAGGCAACCTGGCGCTGATCATCACCGGCGCCCTGGTGGGCTCATCCGGTGCAATCCTCTCCTATATCATGTGCAAGGGCATGAACCGCTCGTTCATCTCGGTCATTCTCGGCGGTTTTGGCGGTGAGACCGCCGCGGCCGGCAGCGGCGAGGTCGAGCAGCGTCCGGTCAAGCAGGGCTCGGCCGACGATGCCGCCTTCATCATGAAGAATGCCTCCAAGGTCATCATCGTGCCGGGCTACGGTATGGCCGTGGCGCAAGCGCAGCACGCGTTGCGCGAGATGGCCGACAAGCTGAAAGCGGAAGGCGTCGAGATCAAATACGCCATCCATCCGGTGGCCGGACGCATGCCCGGGCACATGAACGTGCTTCTCGCCGAGGCCAACGTCCCCTACGACGAAGTGTTCGAGCTTGAAGACATTAACTCGGAATTCGCTCAGGCGGACGTTGCATTCGTCATCGGCGCAAATGACGTGACCAACCCGGCCGCCAAAACCGATCCGAAATCGCCGATCTTCGGCATGCCCATTCTCGATGTCGACAAGGCTGGCACTGTCCTCTTCATCAAGCGTGGCATGGGCTCGGGTTACGCCGGGGTCGAGAACGAACTGTTCTTCCGCGACAACACCATGATGCTCTTTGCCGACGCCAAAAAAATGGTCGAAAATATTGTCAAGGCACTCGATCACTAAGCGTAAATTGATGGCGATACTGAAAAAGCCCGCCAGAAGTGGCGGGCTTTTTATTCAAATCAGTTCTTGCATTTTCTGCTTGAGCGTTGTCTCAAAAGCCGCCAATCTGCCCGCAGTAATCTTCTCGGTATCATAAAACGACAGCATGGAAAATCTTGCCCCTGGCGCACAGGGGCCAATAATGGCTCGCGACAGGACACGGCGAACAGGCCGAAACATAATGAACCAATCAATCCACCAGGGCGATCCGAGCGTTGTTATGGCAAGGCAGGCTTGCAGCTGTGTAAGCTTTGGGACCATGCGTCCGAAATCTGGCGCGTGATGGTAGGCTATGCCGGGTACGAAGACCCGGTCGATCCAGCCCTTCAATATGGCGGGCAGTCCGAACCACCACGTGGGGAATATAAGGACAAGCACATCCGCGGTCTGAAGGCTTTCTGCGTCCTCGGCGACGGCACGGCAATCATACTCTGAAGCATAGTAGCTTTGCCGCTCGCTTGATGTAAGGCGCGGATCGAAATCCCGTTCGTAGAGGTCAACGATATGCAGATCGTGACCGGCCTCGGCGATCAAGGAAGCAGCGAGCTTTGTCAGATGTCCGCAAAGACTATTCTGAAGCGGATGGGCGAGCACAACGACAAAGCGCTTGCCCACGGTGCATCAAGAAGTTTTGCGTGTACGGGCGAGCCCATCGAGGGCCGGTTTGTATTTTGGATCAAGCTGTACGGCCTTGGCGTAGGATTTCGCCGCACGGGCTTTGTCGCCACGGTGCTCATAGATCAGCGCCTGGTTGGCCCAGCCTTCGGCAATCGTTCCGTCCAGCTTGATTGCTGTATTGAAGTCGTCGAAGGCATTGTCGTCATCGCCGAGAGCGACATAGGAGATGCCGCGGCCGTTATAGGGTTCAGCAGCATCCGGCTGCAGCGAGATGGCCGTCGAGAAATCCTCAATTGCCTGCTTGTGCTGATTACGCGCCTGATAGATCAGTCCGCGGTTGTGATAGGCGCGCGCATCAGTCGTGCTTAGCTGGATCGCCTGCTGGAAATCATTCAGGGCCTGATCCAATTGTCCGGACTGACGATAAAGGTTGCCGCGCCCGATATAGGCAGCATCGTACTGAGGATTGATCTGTATAGCCTTGCTGTAATCTGCCGCTGCCTGAGCTGTATTGCCCATATTGCGGTAAACAAGTGCCCGGTTGGCATAGGCCTGATAGAAATTGGGGTTCAACTGAAGCGCAGTGTTGAAATCCTTGATCGCATCATTGTTGCGGCCGGCACGGCCAAAAGCGGAACCGCGAACATTGTATGCTTCCGGGTCTTTCGGATTGTTGCGAATGACGTCGTTCAGCGAGCTTATGTTCTCGGTGGAGCCCTGTGCCTTGTCAATTCCAGTCATATCAGCTGTGGAGGTGCTCTGACATCCAGCGATTGCCAAGGTAAGGACCGAAGCAATTACCAAACCGGAAAAGCGCGCCGACTTGAAGGTTGATCGAGTTCCACGATACGAAGTCATTTCAACTGAATTGGTCATGCTTTATGTGTCCCGTACTACCAAGAGCTTTGCAAGCTCTATTGTTCCGATGGCACCAAACGAAAAAAGGGCGGTGTGGCACGTGCCACTCCACCCCGTATTCGGGTCAAGGCGTCGATAAAATGCTGATCAACGAGCCGCAGAAGCGCGGACCGGAGCCTTGCGTGCCGGCATTGGCAGAAGGCCTTCGCGCTGTGCCTGCTTGCGGGCAAGCTTACGGGCACGGCTGATTGCTTCTGCCTTCTGGCGGGCGCGCTTGATCGAAGGCTTTTCGTAATGATCATGCATCTTCATTTCGCGGAACATGCCTTCGCGCTGCATCTTCTTCTTGAGAACGCGGAGAGCCTGATCAACATTGTTTTCGCGTACGAGTACCTGCACGTTTTATCCTGTATAGCTTAGAATTTCGTTGAGCCCGGCTCGCCGTACCCAATCCTTATTGATGGGACAACAAACCAGACTTCGCGACGGTCATCCATCGCAAACTGCCGTGGGCATTATCAGAAAGTTGGTGGGATGTCCATGCTTTCGATGGGCAAATCGCCGGATATTCTCGCGGTCTGCGGGCAGCTTGTCCGGAATCTTAAATTAAGCGGCGTGGAGCGCCAATCTCCGTCGCAAAATGGCAAAAGACCTTTGGACGGATGCGATACTGATGCGTTAAAGCAAGCTTCCACGCCATAAAATCGATGTCGATTTCTGGACAGGGTCTTGTGAAAATCTCTGAACAATCGCTCTGCGAAGGCCAACTGGTTCGCAAAGGAATAGTTAATGCGGAAATATTCGGTGTTTGCTCTGGCCCGCGAAGCCCTGCGTGCTCACAAAGGCTGGGAGCAGCAATGGACATCACCAGAACCCAAATCGGAATATGATGTCATCATTGTCGGTGCAGGCGGGCATGGCCTGGCGACCGCTTATTACCTTGCCAAGGAACACGGCATCACCAATGTCGCGGTGCTCGAAAAGGGCTGGCTCGGGGGCGGCAATACCGGCCGCAATACGACTATCATCCGTTCCAACTACCTCTATGACGAATCCGCTGGCATCTACGAACATGCGGTGAAGCTCTGGGAGGGCTTGAGCCAGGATCTCAACTACAACGTGATGTATTCGGCGCGCGGCGTGATGATGCTCGCGCATAATATTCACGACGTTCAGGTGTTCAAGCGCCACATCCACGCCAACCGGCTGAACGGCATCGACAATGAGTGGCTCACGCCGGAACAGGTGAAGGAATTCTGCCCGCCGATCAATCTCTCGGCCGACGCCCGCTATCCGATCATCGGTGCGGCCCTGCAACGGCGCGGCGGTACCGCCCGGCACGACGCCGTGGCCTGGGGCTATGCCCGCGCAGCAGCCGATCGTGGCGTGCACATTATCCAGAATTGCGAAGTTACCGGCATTCGCCGTGCTGCCAATGGCGCGGTCATCGGTGTCGATACCAATCGCGGTCCGATCAATGCGAAGAAAGTCGGTGTCGTCGCCGCCGGCCATACATCGGTGATCATGAACATGGCCGGCGTACGCATGCCGCTCGAAAGCTATCCCCTGCAGGCGCTCGTCTCAGAACCGGTCAAGCCGCTGATTCCCTGCGTGATCATGTCCAATACCGTTCACGCCTATATTTCCCAGTCCGACAAGGGCGAAATGGTCATCGGAGCCGGAACGGACCAGTACACGTCCTACTCGCAAACGGGTGGCCTTCACATCATCAATCACACGCTCGATGCGATCTGCGAGATGTTCCCCGTACTGACGCGGTTGAAGATGCTCCGCTCCTGGGGCGGTATCGTCGACGTGACACCGGATCGCTCGCCCATCCTCGCAAAGACGCCAGTGCCTGGTCTCTATGTCAATTGCGGCTGGGGAACAGGCGGTTTCAAGGCGACGCCGGGGTCAGGCAATGTGTTTGCCCACACGATCGCCCGTGATGAGCCGCACCGGATCAACGCGCCGTTTACGATCGAGCGCTTTACCACCGGCCGCCTGATCGACGAAGCGGCCGCCGCTGCTGTCGCGCACTGAATTCAAGAAACGAGACGAAGACGATGCTTCTCATCAAATGCCCTTACTGCGAAGAAGAGCGCCCGGAACTGGAATTCCGCAATGCGGGTGAAGCGCATCTCGTGCGTGCTGCCCCGATCGTCGAGCAGTCTGACGACGATTTTGCCGCCTATCTGTACTTCCGGCAGAACCCTAAAGGGCTGCAGTTCGAACGCTGGCGGCATATTCATGGCTGCGGGCGGTTCTTCAATGCCGTGCGCGATTCCGTTTCGGACAAGTTCCTGACCGTCTACAAGGCCGGTGAGCCGCGCCCGAACGTGGAGTTGCTCCTCTCCCGGCCAGCCGCATCGCCAGACCCGGTTGAGCAGCCAGCATCGACACGCGCGCCCCGCGCCAAGAAAGCAGAGGTGTAAGCCGTGAGCACGTCTATTCATTCAGGAAGCAACCGTATTGCCGGCGCGGGCCGATTGACCCCGGCGAAAACCGTACGCTTTACGTTCGACGGCCAGAACCTGACTGGCCTCGAAGGCGACACGCTGGCCTCCGCGCTGCTTGCCAACGGTATTCACCTGGTTGGCCGCTCGTTCAAATATCACCGTCCGCGCGGTATTCTCTCTGCAGGCAGCGAAGAGCCGAACGCATTGGTTGATATCGAGCGCGACAAGTCGCGCAAGCAGCCCAATGTGCGTGCGACCGTGCAGGAAATCTATGACGGGCTGAAGGTCAAGTCACAGAACCGCTGGCCATCGCTGACTTTCGATGTCGGCGCCGTTAATGATGTCTTCTCGCCGATGCTCCCCGCGGGCTTCTACTACAAGACTTTCATGTGGCCGAAATTTGCCTGGAAGACCATCTACGAGCCCAAGATCCGAGCCGCCGCAGGTCTCGGTGTCGTCCCTGGCGAGCCAGACACGGATCGCTATACCAACCGCTTCGCCCATTGCGATGTGCTCATTGTCGGCGCGGGCGCCGCTGGTCTTGCCGCAGCGCTGAGCGCGGCATCGACCGGTGCCAAGGTCATTCTTTGCGACGAGCAACCCGAAGCCGGCGGCGCATTGCGCTATGAAAGCGACGTCACCATCGACGGCGTTTCGGGCCATGAATGGGCAGCTGCGACGGTTGCGAAATTAAGGGCGATGGACAATGTCACCGTCCTCAGCCGAACCACGGCTTTTGGCTATTACGCGCAAAACTTCGTTGGTCTGGTCGAGCGTATCAGCGACCATCTCAGTAATCCCGGCTCAGATATGCCGCGCGAACGGCTTTGGCAGGTTCGGGCGAAAAAGGTGATCCTCGCCACTGGTGCTATCGAACGGCATATGGTGTTTGCCAATAATGATCGCCCGGGGGTCATGCTGGCTTCGGCTGCTCGAATGTTCCTCAACCAGTACGGGGTTGCGATTGGCCGGAAGGTTGGGGTCTACACTTCCAATGATTCGGCCTATGCCGCGGCGATCGATCTGAAGCGCGCCGGGGTCGATGTGCCTGTGATTGTCGATACGCGCGACGATCCATCATCTGCGGTTGTCAACGAAGCCCGCTCGCTTGGTATCGAGGTCTTGACTGGGCATGCCGTCTATAGTGCCGGCGGCAAACGCCGCGTATCGTCGATGTCGATCCAGCCAAACCGGGGAGGCAATGAGCGCAAGGTCGCCATTGACGCGCTGATCATGTCCGGTGGCTGGACACCGTCGGTGCATCTGTTTTCCCAATCACGCGGCAAGGTCGCGTGGGATGCTGAAAACGAGCGTTTCCTGCCTGGCACATATGCGCAGGACTGCGTTTCTGTCGGCGCCTGCAACGGGACAGACGGCCTGCAAGCTACACTGGATGAGGCTTTCGCAGTTGGCGGCGGCAACGCCAAATCTATTTCTGCGACCGGCGGTACGGACTGGGTCGGTGGTATGATCGGCTCGGCACCTGGCGCTGGTGCGGACACAACCGTCAAGGCCTTTGTCGATTTCCAGAACGATGTGACGGCGAAGGATGTGCGGCTCGCCGTGCGCGAAGGCATGCACTCGATCGAACACGTCAAGCGTTTCACCACCAACGGCATGGCGACCGACCAGGGCAAGACGTCCAATCTGCATGGCCTTGCGATTGCCGCCGAAGCGCTGAACCGGCCAATTCCGGCCGTCGGGTTGACGACATTTCGCGCGCCCTTCACGCCGGTTACATTCGGCGCGATCGTCAATCACGCGCGGCATGATCTTTTCGATCCGACGCGGTGTACCCCCATGCATGCCTGGCATGCGGCACATGGCGCGGCCTTCGAGGATGTCGGCCAGTGGAAGCGTGCCTGGTATTATCCCCAGGCTGGCGAAGACATGCATGCGGCGGTCAACCGCGAATGCGTTGCCGTGCGCAATCAGGCCGGCATCTTCGATGCGTCGACGCTTGGCAAAATTGAGGTGGTCGGGCCGGACGCCGCAAAATTTCTGGAACTCCTCTATACCAACCCTTGGGAAAAGCTCGGCGTCGGCCGCTGCCGTTACGGTATCATGCTGCGCGAAGACGGGTTCATCTATGATGACGGTGTCGTCGGCCGCCTCGCTGAGGATCGTTTCCATGTGACAACGACGACCGGCGGCGCGCCGCGCGTCATGCATCACATGGAAGACTATCTCCAGACTGAATTCCCGCATCTCAATGTCTGGCTGACCTCGACGACCGAGCAATGGGCGGTGATTGCCGTACAGGGTCCGAAGGCCCGCGAAATCATTGCGCCGCTGGTCGAAGGCATCGACATGTCCAACGAAGCCATGCCGCATATGAGTGTGCGGGAAGGCAAGATCTGCGGCGTGCCGACACGATTGTTCCGGATGTCGTTTACCGGGGAGGCCGGCTACGAAATCAACGTGCCTGCTGATTACGGTCAGGCGGTGTGGGAGGCCGTCTACGCGAGCGGCAGGCCGCTTGGCCTGACGCCCTATGGCACGGAAGCGATGCATATCCTGCGTGCGGAGAAGGGTTACATCATCGTGGGTCAGGACACGGATGGCACAGTAACACCGCAGGACGCCGGTCTCACCTGGGCCATCGGCAAGAACAAGACAGACTATGTCGGCATTCGTGGCCTTCTGCGCCGTGATCTGGTGGCGGATGGCCGCAAGCAGCTTGTCGGGCTGAAAACCGTGGATCCGAAGATCGTGCTGGAGGAGGGCGCACAGATCGTTGCCAACCCGAACCAGCCGGTGCCGATGACTATGATCGGTCATGTGACCTCGTCCTACTGGTCGGAAAATTGCGGCCGCTCCATCGCCATGGCGCTGGTGATCGATGGGACAAAACGGCTTGGAGAAACCCTCTACGTACCTATGCCGAACGGAGTGATCGAAGTGGAAGTAACCGGAACAGTGTTCTTCGACGAAAAAGGAGAGCGTTTGAATGGTTGAGATGATCCAGGCAACACGGTTGCATCCCCTGCAGGCGGGCTCAGTATCAGTAGCCCTGGCTGACAATGCGACGCGTGTCTCGCTTCGCGCGAGATCAGACGCGATCCCGGCGCTCTCCAAGGCATTGGGGCTGAATCTGCCGGTCAAGCCGAAATCAACTGTCGCGAACGGCAGCCGCACCGCCATGTGGATCGGTCCCGACGAATGGCTCATTATCGACGGCGCAGATAGCAGCCTTGTTGCTGACCTGGCAAAAGGACAAGTGCTGCACTCCGCAGTCGATATTTCACATCGCAATGTCGGTATTATCGTTTCCGGCAAAGGCGCGGACAGAGTCGTCAATGGCGGATGCCCGCAAGACCTGTCGCTCAAAGCCTTTCCAGTGGGAGCCGCGTCCCGGACTGTTTTCGGCAAGATCGAGATTGTCCTGCTGCGCACCAGCGAAAACAGCTTTCGTATCGAATGCTGGCGGTCGTTCTCGACCTACGCCTACGGTTTTCTGCAGGAATCAGCGCGCGACGCCGCTGTATAAGACAGGCTCCGGCATAAGGTCAGGACCTGTTGATCTGGTCCAAATGGTGTGAAGCTTTTCGTGCGGATACGAGGAGAAGAGGCGACGGCAATGTTTATTCATTGTCGTGCCTTTGCGACACAGTAGCCGGGCGAAAAGGCCATATCCGCGGATGCCGAGACGGCGGCAAACTGCGGTATGGAGCTGCTTGACCGGGGAAGACCCCGCCCTTCGCGTATCTCCTCGCATTTTCTATCTCTCCCAATGAAAAGGCAGCACAGCGGTCCACCCGCATCAATTTTATGTTAGACGTCCTGATAATTGAACTGCCGGTCGCAATTACGCCGCCGTCTGGCTTAAAGAGATGCCGGTGACCGCTGATTCGCGTGGTCTCTTTGCTCAGAGAAACGAAATGGCTGTCAAAAAACGCCTGGTTGTCAATTTTACGGGCTATGAGGGATTACATCCTGACGCGGTTCGCGGGCGTTATCTGAACAGTTCCGCCGATTTCAACAGTCTCTGGCACGCGAAGACCCGAGCAGGGCCAATGGTGCCACAGGGGCAGAACATTGCATCCATGCAGATCGCAACGAGCGGCGCCAACTGGCAAACCCAAACCGAGTTTTGCCAATATGGCGCAGCGGATATTTTCGACGCCTATGCCGCGCGGAACGTTGCCACGCGCTTTGCCACGGGATTGATGGCGTTTCTCGATATTCTGCTGACGGGTACGTTCTGGCGTTACCTGCGCACCAGCTGGCGCTTCTGCGTCTTTTTCATGTGGCCTTTTGCGCTTGCCTGCTTCATCACGCTGGTCACGGTAGCCATCGGACTGTTGCCATTATTTGCCGGTTACAGCGCCCTTCATCTGCTGTGGACGATCCCGCTCGCGCTGGCAACTGGCCGGCTTCTACTCATCTGGCCAGGCGAAAAATTATTCTTTTCCTATCTGCTCGATGACTGGGCGGCCGCCTCGGACCGCATCCATGGCCGCAATCCTAGCCTCCTGCAACGCCGGCACGCTTTTGCAGATCAGTTGGCGGAAAAGCTGCGGACAACCGACGCGGATGAGGTCCTTATCATCGGGCACAGCCTTGGCACCGTTCCCGCGGTGGAAGCTATCGCCGACGTCTGGCGCAGCGATCCGGAGCTGCTGAAGCGGAAGCCTGTGTCGTTGCTGGCGGCGGGCTCCTGCCTGTTGATGATCGCTTTTCATCCGCGAGCGGCTGGATTGCGTGAGGACGTGCGGATTGTCTGCCAGGACACACCGGTCCTATGGGCGGAGTTCCAGACGATCACCGATATCATCCATTTCTATAAATCCGATCCCGCGAAGGCGCTTGGCATCAAACCGCGAAGCGCGCTGACAATCCGGCGGATTCGTTTCAAACATATTCACAGTGCCAAGCGCTACGCGCGTGCCAGGAAGAATTTTTTCAAGATGCACTTGCTGTTTCTCAAAGGGGCACAAATTCGCAATCCCTACGACATAGGCATGTTCGTACAAGGTCCTTTTGCGTTTGGGGATCTGGTAATCAGATATCAGAACAGTGCAGCGCCGCTCGACGAGGCGGGCAGGGTCATGGAACCGGCCTGACGCCTCTGCTCAATCCATTTCGGGCGGATGTTCGAGCACGGCGATGGTAAGCCAGTTGGCAACGAGCGCCGGCTTGAGCGAACCTTCGATCTCAAGGGTCACTTCGTAATTATTGAGCACGCGGCCCGAGGGGCGGATATCAGCATCCACCAGCTTGAAGTGCGCCCGTACCTGCTTGCCGGACTTGACCGGTGCCATGAAGCGCACCTTGTCAAAACCGTAATTAATGCCCATCGTTGCGCCCTCGATCATCGGCAAGGCTTCGTAGGCAAGCGTCGACAGGAGCGAGATCGTCAGGAACCCGTGCGCGATGGTGCCGCCGAAGGGCGTTTCCTTCTCGGCGCGTTCCGGATCGGTGTGGATGAACTGATGGTCATCGGTGGCATCGGCAAACTGGTTGATCATCTCCTGGCTGACGACGCGCCATTCGGAACAGCCGATCTCGGTGCCAACCGCTTGCTTCAATTGCTTGAGCGTAATCGCTTCTTTCATGATGTTCAGCTTTCCACCGGCTTCTTCAAACTCTTGCGCAGTCGATAGCCGGTTATGCCCCGGTTGTCATCCCTTGCATGAGAGGTTGCGCCCTGGACGCCGGGAACCTGGCGATTTGTGCTTGGTTATGGGAAAGATCAGATGGTGGGCGTGACAGGGATTGAACCTGTGACCCCTACGATGTCAACGTAGTGCTCTCCCGCTGAGCTACACGCCCATCTCCTAAGTTGTTTGTTTCGGGCACAAACCAAGTAAGCAAGGGAGCTTCTTATATGTCCGAGATACAGCAAGTCAACACCTCCACAGGTTCGGAAACCCAAGGGAACTTCGTTAATTCACAGGGTACAGAACCATACCGGATTACTCGCCTTCACGACTGGTGGTGTCTGACGTGGGAGGAAGAAGGTAATCGTCGTCGTTATAAGCTTTCGATGGACTACCAAGAGGCTGTAAGGTTAGCACCAGCAAAGTTCGCTGAGTTGGCACAACCTATTGAAAAGCCGATACTTTCAGTCAATGACGTATTCAAACTATATATGACTGAGAATGCTGAGAAGCCTATTTGTGTAACCCTTAAGTACACCAGTAAGGCTCTTAGACCCATGTTCGGAAACAAGTTACCTTCAGAGATAACAGTAGCTCATTGCCGGGAGTACACAGCAGATAGACGAGCAAGGGACCTTAAGGACGGAACTATCTGGACTGAATTAGGTCACCTAAGGATGGTTCTCCGGTGGGCTGAGAAGCACAAATACATACCGGAAGCCCCCTATATCGAAAAGCCTATGAAGCCAGAACCGAAAGAAGATTATCTTACTCGACAACAAATTCAGAAGCTTCTTCGCGACTGTCCTGCACATCTATCTCACCTTCGGTTAGCCGTACTCTTGATGATTTCCACGGGTGCCAGACTGTCAGCCGCTCTTCAGTTGAAGTGGGATAGGATAGACTTCGATAGAGAGCAAGTAGACCTACGAGTTGCAGGAATGGGACGAAGAAAGGGTAGGGCTGTAGTGCCAATGAGTAAGACACTCAAGGAGGCACTTTCGAACGCCTTTGTTTCGGCAAAAGAGGGGCGCACAGAGGGTTTTGTAATTGAGTGGGGTGGTAAGCCCATAAGGACTTTAAAGCGTTCCTTGAATCTCTTAGCTGAAACTACGGGTATATCGTTTACAGCCCATATGTTGAGGCACTCTGCTGCTGTGTGGTTGGCTGAGGATGGACATTCGATGCACGAGATATCTCAGTTCCTAGGTCACTCGAATACAATAATCACAGAAAGGGTCTATGCTCGCTTTAGTCCAGCCTATCTTCGGAAACTGTCTTCTAGCTTGGAATTGACAGACTAATAGGAGGTATTTATATCTCTTAGTTATCGAAAACACCAAACATAGGAGTGCAATATGGCTAAAGCACCACGAGTAGAAGCTCCAAATGCTGAAGCACCAGCATACGAAGTGATTAATGACCTTCCGATACCTGAAAGAATTCGTGGTTCGAGAGAAACCAAGTACCCCTTCGCTACTATGAACGTTAATGCAGGGTTCAAGTTCAGTGCTGATGAACTCAAGAGGGTCAATGCTGCGGTCAACTCGTACAAGCGGAACCACGAGGGTCAGAACTTTACTGTGCGACGGATTGACGAAAACACATATGGTTGCTGGCGTATCGAGTAGTAAAAGGTTTTCTACACAATTAATCTAGCGACAGTTACTTGAAATAAGGCTCCTTCTGTTCATTCAGTTGGGGCCTTATTCTTTTTCTACATAATTATTTTCTTGACATTTGCACTATTTGCTTGACAAATCGATAAAAATATGTTATAATGTAAGTGTAGAATGGATATTTTTACGGCATTACTTTTTTCAACAGAATTAATATATCTATTCACGTCGTGGTACGCGAGCTTCTCTACTCCAGCTTACCTACATTCGACGAGTAATGGAGCGGATGTATTGGGGCAAGGAAATGTAGATAGGTTTTCCGACAACAATAACTCCATTTCTACCTTTATTTTCTCTCCATTCCACAAAGCCAACCTTCCGTTACTATCCGAATAGGTTTTATTTGCCCCAAGGAAGGCCGCTGAGCGGTTTTGTGGGGGTGTCCGGTGTCACTGGGCCGGGGAACACGGAAAAGAGTCTCCACGGGCTTCTATGGCGATTTGTTCTCAGGTCGATTGATGGACGGTCGATGGGGGGGGGAGGGGGTTTTCCTCCAGGTACGTTTATTTTTAAAAATATGGGGTCATTGCGAGAGGGCCTTAAATCAAGGGAAAGGGGGACTATAGGGGGATAGGGATACCAAGGGTTATTACCTTAGGTTCCTTACCTTAGGTTCCTTACCTTAAGTTCCATACCTTAGGGAAATCCTTTAGCTCCTAAAGATACCTATAGAACTCCTAGGGTTCTAAACGTTAGTACTACCGTAATTAAAATCTTTAACTAAAGATACCTTAAGTTGGAACCTATAGTTATTAACTTAAGTTATTTATATAGGAACCCTTGTCAAAATTTCAAGGGTTCCATACAAATATTTTTGTTTTCGAAATAACCATTTGGTTTTTACAACTATCCTTTGTTCTCCCTTCTTTGTTTTGTTGTTCGCTGACCTCATCCCCCTTACCCCCTTCTCCACAGAGATTAGGGAATAATTACAGAGGTAATATATGGGAGGACATTTCAGAATTAATACTGTTGAAAATTTTTAAGATATTTTATCCAGAAAGGAATTATTCAAATGACCAAGAAATTTACGCTAGTTGAAAGAATGAAAGCTAAGGAAGCTCACCTTACTCAAGCGGACCTGAAGCAGCAACTCGACTACAACGGCACTACTGGTGAGTTCACTTGGAAGGAGCGTCCTACGGAGAACTTCGCGACCGAGGCAGCTTCCAAGATTTGGAACAAGCGGTTTGCCGGTAACGTAGCGGGTACAATCTCCTCAGGTGGTTATATCTCCATCTCCGTGAATGGTAGACCCTACCGTGCACATCGCCTAGCTTGGTTGTTCGTCACAGGAGAATGGCCGGAAGATGACATTGACCATAAGAACGGTATTCGAGACGACAACAGTTGGTCGAACCTTCGTCCCGCTACTCGTGCAGAGAATCAGCAGAACCGTACGAAGCGTGTCGACAACAAATCAGGCTACATCGGTGTTACGTGGTACAAACCAACTGGAAAATGGAATGCTCAAATTAAGGTTGGGGGAAAAAAGAAAAGCTTAGGTCTTCACGACCATCCAGAGCCTGCATACGAAGCGTACCTCGCGGCTAAGGTGAACTTGCACACGTTCCAACCCATCCCACGAGCAGCGTAACAAGAAAGGGAACCACATGAACTACAATTCGAAACACATCGATTTCTCCTTGTTTGAAGAAGTTTTGAAGGTCAAGAGACCAGATGGCCGCGTAAAACACCTTGGCTGTTCTAATGTCGATATGGCTGTCGATTTAGGAAACAACTTCTTGTTTGTCGATTGGCTTGACGATGAGGCACGCAACGAACCATGGAAGAACGAAGGTAAGCTTATCTACGCTAAGAAGCTCACCAATCTTTCCCCCTACATCACCTACCTTCTCGTAACCGGGGATGTAGAGACACAAAGTCCAGAGCACTTCACCGTTGTTCGTAATGGGTTGTTGAACCTTCGTAGCGATGATAGGTCCAAAGTTGTATGGCAGCCATGCACTAAAGAGAAGCTAGTCCAGTTGGTTAAGAACTGGGTCGATGAGCAGTCTTAAGTTAGTTTTAACACCACATTTGATTAATTCATTTTCACAACTTATTTCTTTCCCACACGAATTTGAGCATTAGTTCATTGGATAGCCGAAAGGAGATTTTACAGAATATATTTTTAGATAGGATTATCCAGTGACATATAAGCAAATTGAAACATTTCGTAATGCAGATAATAATACTCCAGTTAATTTCACAAAGCTCCAAGAGGGTTTCAGGATTACTGATTCCACCCAAGCTAAAGGCTACAAGCAACTAGGTTGCACAGATGTAGACGGCCTAACCGAGTACAAAGGCTACTTCCTCATGCAGGAATGGAAAGGTACTCGTGACCTCCCGATAGGCCAGAAGATTCTCGCTGAGAACTTCACCAAACTCTCCCCCAAAGCATATTTCGTCCAAGTCTACGGTTTCACGGATAAGATGGAAGTTATCGCTTATCGCGTCTGTAAGGAAGGTAAGTGGAAAGAATGGATTGAGTGCGAAGAAGGAATAGACTCGTTTAACGAGATGCTCGCCTCATGGTGTGACTACGTATACAACGCAACCTACAAGACCAGTAAGGGAGTGCACTAAGATGGATTATGCACTTTTCATTATCGGTATCCTTATGGTTGCATTAGGGGCCGCTGAAGTTTTTTCAAGGCACGTATTCCTGTTCATCTATGGACCGCCTCTTTTCAAGAAGAAGGTGAAAAACGAGATTGAACAAAAGGATTCCATACAAGGGCCTAGGAGAGGCGATTAACCGCTCAGGGCTCTTCCTACCCGGCAGTACCTAGAAACGTGCCAGTGGCTCGCTAATGGGTCAAGGAGCACATCTAGCGTACTGTCTGGGGTAGACGATATTACATAATTATATTTCAACCAATAGGCACACCCGTTGGGTGTTGTCGGCTAGGGGTTGAGTTACTCGAAAGGGTTTCTCCCCCTAGTTATATTTCATAGAAAGAAAATAATAATGACAGATGGATTTAGCGCTCACACAGACGACGATGCAACTTGGTTGGTTTACACGCAAGGAGGTTGGACCCTTTCGTTGTCCCTAGACCTCGATGCTTCTAATGCGGAAATCAAAAAGGGTTATCATGAACTACTCGATATGTACCTTGAGATTACGGATATTTCCTCATGCCTCCAGTAAGCTCAACGGCTATCGGTTATGTAGCATTTAACAACAAACTCCAGACTTTGACTATCACCTTCAGGAAGCGCGGTAGGTACACATACTACGGTATCTCTCAGGAAGTGTTTGCAGCTTTTCTAGCAGCCTCATCTAAGGGTCGCTTCTTCAACTTTTCAATTAAAGATTCCTATGAATACACCAGAGCCTAAGGACGACGAGACAACTGAAACGCACCCACGTGATGTCTATAAAACACATACCCTTGAGGATACGTTTTCAGATGCATATGAGGAACAGTGGCACCCCAGTAAGCTAAAATTCAAGTCCCCCGGTAGACCGCGTAAGTATTTTACCGAAGAGGAACAGAAAGCTGCGCGAAATAAGTCTATGGCGAAGTACATGAAGAAACGCCGTAGTGAAGACCCTGAGTTCCATGCCAAGCAACGAGAGTCTCAAAAAGCTTGGTACGAAAAGAAGGGTAGGGAGTATATGCGCACGTATATGGCTAAGCGTTATCAGAGGTTGAAAGCTGAGAAGCAAATTCAGATTGAAGTAGACCAATAATTTTAGATATCGGAAATATTTTAGAGAGTGATTTTGAATGGATAAATTTAAACCTACGGGGGAGTTGAAGCCCTATAACCCTCCTCTTCGAAACAAACTAGGTTGGACTATTGCTGGGCTACTAGAGAAGCTCGGACTAGATAAGTACGGTCAGCAGGATGTCGCTGAAGCAGTAGGTACTGTTGCAGATTTCATTCCCGGTGTTGGAGAAGCCGTAGGGATAGACGATACCAAACGTGCATATGACGAGGGTGACTACCTTGGTGCTGGTATCAGTGCTGCTGGTACCTTGGCTGGTGTTATTCCGGGTGTCGGGGACTTAGCCGGTAAGGCCATCAAAGAGGGTGGCAATGTCGTAGAGACAGTCGTCAAGAAGAAAATCAAGGATATGGCCCCTGATGAACTCAGGGCATACAAGGCAGCTAAGCAAGCTGAGGCACGTGCTAAGAAGCGTGAGGCTGAGATTGCTGCTGGTGTCGAGGTCAAAGGCCGTGGTCGTCCGGTAGGTTCAGGAAAGGTCAATGACCCCAAGCTTGGTAGTTCGGCTGGTGAGTACGTCGATGAGATTGACCCGAATGCAGAAGTCCAACACGACCTGGTAGACGAGCTCTCCTATGGTGCGACAGATTACACACCAGAACCAGACCGTATCCTGAACGAAGAGCTTTACCTCCGTGGTCAGGTAGAGAAGCCCCTCACCGAGAAGGACCGTAGGAAGGCAGCAGCGGACCTCTTTACCGAGAGACAGAAAACGCAGTCTTTGGACAAGTCGGTAACTTACCACGCTAAGCGTCGAGTAGGTGAAAATCCCGGTGCTGGAAAACCTCCGCTTTATCGCGACAGGTTCAATACACAGATAATCGAGAACCCAGACGGTACGAGGAAACTCTACGACCAAGATTATGTAGACCCTTCTCCAGACCCTCATAAGCGTTACGACCTCCAAGGCGACAATATTCATACGAACGCTCGTCTGAAGCGTGGTCCCCAGATAGACGGGGATTGGATTGATAGGGTTCTAGAGGACATCAAGCGGAACGGCTTTGAGGACTTAGACGATATGCCTACAGGCCTTGATGAGGTTTACGAAGAGGCTATTCGTTCCCGTACTCCTGAAGGTACTTCCTTCACTCAGGGTGAGGGTAGGGTTAAAGGTTTCCAAGGTCCCGGAAAGGTAGAGGGTGATGTTGTTACCTCTCGTTACCTCAAGCAACCTGACTACCTACCTGACGAGACAGTTATTGGTGGTTTTGGCCGTAGGTTGACTACTGCCAGGGATGAGGCTGAGGTTAAAAGGCTCCGTGACCAAGCAGCCAAGATGTTCGGGAAGAAGGTTGTCGATACGGGTGAGGCTAAGCTTGACCCTAGCGTACGTGACCTAGTGAAACAGTTATCCCCACAGGACATCGAATACATGCTGAAGAACGTTCCCTTTGCTGAACGCAAGGAATGGGTCAAAGCGAGACTGACAAACAAATGATAGAGGTAAAACTCTTTGGTTCCTACGGGGCACAACACACCCCGTCAGGACTCTTCATCGATATGAACGGTAAGACTCGTATCAAAGACCCCATCGGACCTCTGTGTCGTCTTCTCCAAGAGCATGGTTATGAGGGATTAGTTCGTATCACTCGTGATGGTACTCCAGTTTTCAAGAATGACTTAGATTTATCCTTCTGGGCAGGACTAGACTTCGTAGACGAACAAACCAAGTCAGCGAAGTGTATTAAATACCGTCCATTTGGGTGGTCATCCCCAGAAGAAATTAGCGAGAAGGGTAGGGCCTAGGGAATCATACCTCAGAACTAAGAAACCCTCAAAAAGAAGGGAATGGAACCAATGGCTAGACGTGATGTTATTAAACCTCTCAAGGAGAACGATTGGTCACACCTATTGCCTGATGAACAACGAATGCTCAAGGATGCTATCGAAGAGATTGAAGCTCTTAGGAAGGCATTCAAAGAAATGAAACAGAAGTGGTTCAAGTCACGAGATGATGTTTGGTCATTGGAACGTAGGGTTGATTCACTACTAGATGACCAACTAGATTAACTCACATACCTCAGTGCGCCTTATCCTTATCAACTGGTGGCTTAAGCGCCTGTTCGAGGATATCCCCAAGCAGTCCGTGCATTGCCTGAGCGGTGACCAAGCTCATTCGCATCCTCGTGTTGATAACAACCTCTGGCTCGTTACCAGCGTCATGCACAATATGAGCCGTGGCGAAGGAAACCATACCGTTATTGGCTCGGTACTCCGTGAAGAAGTCAACAAAGCTAATGGGAACACCATGGTCCTTAATCTTGAACGTCTCATCACCTACCTTGAGGGTCTTACCGCTACCAACAACGACTTCATCGGTCATGAGTATCTTTCTCCTGAGAATGCCAAAGTTCTGGGGATTACACGCAGAATTGTGAAAAGAGTCGAGGCTCCAATTACCCAATACACAAAGGAAAACGAATGACACCCCATGAATTTGATAATTGGCTTACAGGATTCTTGGATGCCATCGGAGAGGATAACCTAACGAAGGAACATCTTCAGGTAATCCGAGAGAAGCTGAAGTCGATTAAGACATTCCTCCTATACCTCCCACCCATTGGTTCCATACCTCCGCAAATACCTCCCGCCCCATCTCCCATGAAGCCGTATTGGCAGAACCCATATGGTGGCTCCCCGATTGGCTAAGGGAGGTAAAGAAGGGAGGAGAAGAGAGAGGAAAAGGGGGAACCTATAAGGAGGGGGATAAGGAGAGAGATACGGAGGGATGATTCGGAGGGTATCTTACGAAGAGTAAAATACTTAACGAATGTACCTAGGTTATAAGAAAATACCTTTACTAAATGTATCTCTTAGAAACTAAGGGTATCACTAAGGGTAAGGGGTAGCTGAATAGGTTATGAAGTTATAATAATTTCTAGAAGGTATCCAATCTTAGTCCAATATTTTGTTCTCCCCCAAGGGGGTGCTTAAGGTGTCGGCTCCCTAAGACACACACCTTGAGAAACATATTATAGATATAATGTTTTAAAGTATACGCCAAGTATAACAAATCGGAACTCCGAAATTTACGTGCCGATTCAAACCAAACGGAATTGCTAAAAGTACGTGTCTGGCCGATTGCAACCAAACGGAATGCCAAACTTTACGTGTCTAGTGGATTATTACTAGAATTCTACCCTCAGACCAGCAGTTCTATACTTGTTCTTATTCTGTACTGCTTGAGTTCTCTCTGCCTCATAGCGCCCCGTACAGAGCGTTCTGGGGGTTGTCCGGTACGATGTAGCCTAAAAGCCCCTAAAACCTCTCCTTGGGCTTCTGTGGGGATTGACCTTCTCTCTACCTGGACTACCTGGGTGTAAGGGTCAAATAATATTAGCGGTAATATATAGAGGGGAGTGCTTGTAGAAATTTTCTAGGCGATTGTGCCACCCGTTCTACTCTCTCCCTTCTAACCATATCAGAAAGGAACGGACATGTTGTTACATCTAGTTGAGGCTAGGTTGTCACCAATGGTGATGGGCGTGCTGATACTGCTGTTTGTTGCACTACTCCACGACTAACGAGTCTACCGACATACATATCAGAAAGGACAGAGATAGTGATGACCAAGAAACACTATATAGCCGTCTCTGACGTGTTCAGGGATGAGATGAAATACCTTCGAACATTCTTAGACCGAAACGGTAATGACATAGCGAAAGACCACTTGGAAAATGTCGCTGTGCAACTCGCTATTTTCTTCAAGAAAGACAACCCACGCTTTAACCGTGAACGCTTCATGACAGCTTGTGGGTTCTAACAGAAAGAGAATGTGGAAATGAAAAAGCTTATCACTACCCTTGGGATTACCCTCTTTCTTGCGACCTCTGCTAATGCCCATTGCTGGTTGCCACAAGATGTCTTCGACCCTCAGCAACGGTACGAATATCAGCAGTGCAAGATGTTAGAAGAGCAGTTGAACCGAATGGAACGTCTCAAGCGGGAAAGCCGGATGAAACGAACTCAACGGTTTTATGAAGACCTCTCCAATGACAACGACCTGAGCGCTAACAACTTTCGTAAGCAGCTTAGGTATGAGCTAGGGTACTAATCAGACAGGACATACACCATGACAGACAACGTAGCTGTATTGGATGGTTTCACTAAGGAAGTGATGGCATTCAGTGACATGGTAGAACTTCACCTTCTCATTAAGCCAGACGCTGACCTAGACGATAGGTTCAAGGCTTGGGATTGTGATGAGCAAGAGTACCTCCAAGTTAATGGTTGGCTCTTCACCTTCGAACATATCTAAACGATACACACATATCAGAAAGGAACTAAACATCATGGCCTTTGAAATTATCAACGGTTTGGAAATGCCAGACAGGACCAGTTCACGGGAAAGCATCTACCCCTTTGGTGTTATGCAGGTAGGTCACGCTTTCAAGTTCTCACCTGAGGAACTCAAACGGGTAACTGCTGCTGTCGGTGCGTACCGTAAGAAAGATAAAGAGAAGTCATTTGCTATTCGCAAGATAGATGACGAGACCTACGGTTGCTGGAGGATTGAACCACCGGCTGCTTGACCTTCGGGTCCATACATAACTGATATCAGATAGGACCCCTAGTGTTCACGCACTGGGGGTTTCTTTGTGCCTAACGTACCCTCTTACCTTTACGTAAGTCGTCGGTCGTGAGGTCCATTCGTAATCCTCGGACTTATCTTTCCCCTTTGTCCCTCATCCTGTTACTACATAACAAGTATAACAAAGTACTTGACAACTAATGTCACAGTAAAAGAATGTGGATTGACAACTACTGATTAGTAATTCCATCAACCAGTACTAGAGGTTTACTCCAGGTTTACTTCTAAGGGGTGGGTACCCCCAGAATTTTTACTTTAAATATTTGCGCCTACCCTCGTATTTACAAGGTGTAATTTTTCAACTCCTTAAAGGATATATACAAATTGATATCACAAAAAGATTTGAAGTCACTCCTAGTTTATGACCCTGAGATACGAGCCAGACTATGGGATGGCGGTTTGTACGTCATACGTGATGTATGTGACGAGAACAATAAGTTCAAGGGCTGTCAGTATGCCGTCATTGACGAAAACAACAAGATTTCATGGCTGGACTGCATTGAGGGTGTCTTGTTCAGGGACATCCAGCCAATAGGCACAGAATAGATTTTATTACATTTTTCAACCTCTCCCTAGGTTCTTAGGTCGCTAGAGGTCATTAGCTTAAGGAAATTTACAATGAGCGAAGAAGTTAAGACCAACAACCTTGGTGACTATCTCAAAACTGGTGGTCCCGGTCGTGTCAAAGGCTCTAAGAACAAGATTACGAAAACTATCAAAGAAGCTGTCAAACTTGCCTTTGATGAAGCTGGTGGACACGAGTATCTCCTAGAGGTTGCTAAGAAAGACCCTAAGACCTTTGTTCAGTTGGTTGCTAAGCTTATCCCACAGGAAGTCACTGGTGACACCAAGACGACCCTAAGAATTATCACTGGGATTCAGCGAGACACTCCTTCTGAGGAGTCTGAATAATCAATGCTTACCTCCCTTGAAGAGGGGGAGGTCTACGAAAACGAAGAAGAGGAAGAGGGTAACGTAGAGGAAATTGACCTCGGTTACGAAGCTCGTTCTCAGTTCCGTCTATTCCATTCTCGCACAAAGCGTTGGGGTTGTATCCTTGCACATCGTCGTGCCGGGAAGACCGTTGCTTGTGTCATTGACCTCGTAGACCACGCCCTAGCCAACGCCAGAGAATATCCGGCCCCCAGGTACGCCTATATCGCTCCTACCTTTGCTCAGGCGAAGGATACTGCATGGGGCTACCTCAAAGAGTTCGCTTCCAAAATACCGGGTACTGAAATCCGTGAGAGCGACCTTTCCTGTATCTTCCCTAACAAATCTGTTGTTCGCCTCTATGGTTCCGACAACTACGACCGACTCCGTGGAATCTATTTCGACGGGGTAATCATCGATGAAGCTGGTGACATTGACCCTAGGGCATGGCCTGAAGTCATTCGTCCTGCTCTAGCTGACCGTCAAGGTTGGGCTACGTTCATCGGTACCCCCAAGGGGATGAACTTCTTCTACGACATCTACCAACAGGCCAAGAACGAACCCGATAAGTGGTTCTCATTGACCCTCAAGGCTTCTGAGACAGGCATTCTGACGGCTGGCGAACTACACGACGCCAAGCACATGATGACCCCTGAACAGTACGAGCAGGAATTCGAGTGCTCCTTCACTGCGGCTATCAAAGGTTCCTATTACGGTTCCCTAATCGAAGCTGCTGATGTTGAAGGCAGGATTACGAAGGTTGCCTATGACAAGGCCGCTCCGGTCTATACGTCTTGGGACTTGGGTATCAACGATACTACGGCTATCTGGGTGTTCCAAATTGTCGGTAACGAGAGGCACTACATAAACTACTATGAGAACGCCAACCAAGAGCTTTCTCATTATGTGGATTGGATTAAAGCTCTCCCGTACTCAATCGAGATGAACTACCTACCGCATGACGCAGAAGCTAGAGAGCTTCAGTCTGGGAAATCTCGTATCCAGTTCCTTAGAGGACGTGGATTAACGTGTGATTCTCTCGACAAGACCAAATCTGTTATTGGCGATATCGAACTAGTACGCTCCATATTGAATCGTTGTTGGTTCGATAAGGAACTATGTAAGCGTGGCATTGAGTGCCTAAAGATGTACCAGTCGCAATACAACGAAAGGATGCAAGTCCTGTCGAATAAGCCATTGCACAACTGGGCTTCTAACGGTGCGGACTCTTTCCGCTATTCAATTGTTTCAGGTGCAGAGAACAGAGCTAAACGTCAGTCGTTTTGGGATACCCTTGGTAAGACTAAGAGTAAGTATGTTTCTGGTCTTGTTTAAATGCTTGGAAAACTGGTTCGGACGTTACTAGTGCTATTTGTGCTAGTTGAGCTAGTGGAAGCGTTGGTGGTGAATAGATTTAAGCTCAACCATCGCTTAGTTGGTTTGCTGTACTACCCTTCACATCTCAATAAAAAATAGAATTACCAAACAATATTCCAGCCCTTCCTAGAGGCTGAACAAACATTTAGTTTTAAGGAATTTTTAATGGCTGAAAGAAAGAAACTTACAGAGGACGAGATTGGAGGTCTGGTCCAACAGTATGTTAGCCGCTCTATCGATTACGACCGACAGGAGTACCGCTCTAACCGAGTTAAGGCTATTGAATACGTCCGGGGTGAGCTTCGTGACGTTCCTGCTGATGAAGGTACGAGTCAGATTACCTCGTCGGATGTTGGAGACGTAATAGGCTGGATTCTTCCAGGTCTAATGCGAGTTTTCTTCGCAGGGGACAATCTCGTCACCTATGAACCTCATGGTCCAGAAGACGAAGAGTCTGCTGCTCAGGCTACTGATTACGTCAATTACATCCTTACGAAAGAGCTAGACGGCTACCGTATATTCAACGGTGTTTTCTATGATTCCCTTCTACATGGAAACGGTGTGGTTAAGCATTGGTGGGAGCCGTACGAGAAGGCTACCGTCCACATCTTCCACAACCTTACGGAAGCTCAAGCTGCACTCATCCTCTCTGAAGAGGGTGTTGAAGTTCTAGAGCAAGATGTTTTCGAGGAAGTTGTCCAACCAGAGGTTCCACAAACTCCTCTACCAGTTGGTAATCTCCCTCAGTTGCCTCCAATGGTAACTAACCTCTACAACCTCAAGGTTAAGAAGGTTGAATCTACCGGCTGTCTGAAGGTCGTTGTAGTTCCCCCAGAAGAGTTTCTCATCGATGCGGTTGCTACTTGTATCGAAGATGCAAAGTTTGTCGCTCAGAGGACTTTCCTTACCCGTTCGGAACTAATCGAAAAGGGTTTTGATGAAGACCTCGTATACAAGCTCCCGGCCTTTGGCGGGGATTTGTCGTTTGACCGGGTTCAAGTATCTCGTCGGGAACAGATTGGTTCTCTTTGGACTTCTTCCGGTATCGATAGTTCCACAGACGAAATTGAAATTATCGAAGCGTATGTCAAGTGTGACTACAATGGTGATGGTATTGCTGAAACCCTACAAGTTTTCATGGGTGGTTCCGGTACCAGTGTTGTTCTAGATTGGCAGGAGTGGGAAGGTGACTATCCGTTCTCGGATTTCATTGCTGAACCTGTTCCTCATCGTTGGCTTGGTCGTTCTGTCTTCAATGAAGTCGAAGATGTACAGCGAGTTAAGACGGTTCTTATCCGTCAGATGCTCAACAACCTCTATCAGTCGAATATTCCTGACCGTATCGTAGACGAAGAGCGGATTATCAATCCCGATTCACTCTATGACCGGCAGATTGGTAACGTCATCCGTGTAAACGGTGACCCTGCATCGGCTGTATTCACAACTTCAGTTCCCTTTATCGCTGGTGAAGCCCTCAAGGGTCTCCAGTACATGGATGAGGTCGTAGAACGTCGCACAGGAGCCTCTAAGGCCACTATGGCGCTTGATTTGGATGCGTTGCAGCACCAGACCGCCACGGCCGTAAACGCTGCTCAGACGGCTTCCTATTCGAAGATTGAGCTTATCGCTCGTAACTTCGCTGAAATGGGCTTCAAACGGTTCTTCAAGTGCCTTTTGAAACTCGTTGTCCAAAACCAAGACATGCCACGTACCGTGCGTCTCCGTAACAAATGGGTTGAGTATGACCCTCGTGGTTGGAATGCATCTATGGACACTTCTGTCTCGGTTGGCCTTGGTTCTGGCTCTAGGGACAAAGACCTTATGATGCTCCAGCAGATTGCTGCCAAGCAAGAACAGATTATCGCCCAAAGTGGACCTACAAACCCCATCTCTGGTGTCGATAAGTACGTCACGACTTTGCGTAAAATGGTTGAGGTCTCCGGTATCAAGAATACCGAACAGTTCTTCAATGAGATTACGCCAGAGGCTCTACAGCAGTTGTCACAGCCTCAGCAACAGCAGCCGGACCCAGAAGTGGCCAAGGCACAAGCTGAGATGCAAGTTAAGCAGCAGAAGGCCCAGTTCGATGCTCAACAGGCTCAACAGAAGGCTCAAGCTGACTTCGCCCTGGAGCAACAGAAGATGGCCGCTGAGCTTCAAGCAGAGCGTGAAAAGAACGCTATGACCCTCCAGGTCACTCGCGAAAAGCACGAACTTGATATGCAGATGGCTCGTGAAAAGGCTGAGTTTGAAATCCAGCATAAACGGGAAGTCGCACTCCTAGAAGCTCAACTTCGTCGTGAAGAGATGCAGATAGAAGCCCAGATTACTCGTGAAGCTAATGCAATGAAAATCGCACAAGGGGCACAAGGCGGATTTGACACAAATATCGTCAAAGCTGACCTGAGTGAATAACTAATTTTTTGGAGATAATTAATGCCTCAGTCTAATACAGTACTAAAGAATGTGGGTGGTTCCATCAGCGACCTTATCAAACAAGGTGGTGATGTTGCTGGCTCCCTTTCTAACGCCCAGCTTGCCAATTATGGTCCCGGTGCGGCTTCCGATTACATCAAGCAGAATGGTGGCCGTACTCTAACCATCTCTGGCACTCCCATTACTACGGGTACCGAGAGTGCGGCTTACACTGGCTTCACAGCTACCGCCACTGGTGGTGTTGGTACTAAGGTCTACGCTCTCGTAGGTACTTGGCCGGCTGCTATCACAATTAACACTGAAACAGGTGCAGTCTCCGGTACGTTCGGTGCTGCTGTATCTGGTGTTTACACAGGCCTTTCTGTCAAAGCTACCGATGCAAACGGTAACGTCACACAGCTTGCTAGTTTCACCCTCACGGTAGCTGACGCCTAACTAATAGTGCCCCTCACGCCTCTGACTCATGCGCACCCAGAGGGGTCACTTCCTTCTTCTTTCACAAGGACTAACATATATGGCTAGTTTTACACTCAGTGCGTCAGGCTCTACTGCCGCTCAGAGCTACACGGGCTACCGGGACGCTGGTGCTCTCCCTGAAGTAGGGGTTGTAGTCTCAGGAACCTTCGGTAGCGGTACGCTGACTATTCAATACTCTGTAGACGGTAGTACGTGGATTTCAGACACCGAACTCGTATTCACTGCTGCTGGTACAGGCTTCTTCAAACTTCCTTATGGAGTATTTTATCGTGCCACTCTCGCGGGTGCAACGACCCCAAGCTTGACCGTACACTTCCTCTAATACCAAGGAGCCTTCTATGCACGTTCTAAGCTACAAGGGTCTGGGGAACATGGCTTTGGGTGTCAAGGAGTTCTCGGGTGAATTCTTTCAGTCGGATGCTCCTATAGACCCCAACCTGATGGCTCCACTTTCTTGGGTAGCAGGTGCGGATACGACGCTATCTATTGCTGGTGGACGCGCAAGAGCGACAATCGGTGCTGGTAGTAATCCACGCATCTGGAAGCAGGTCGCAGGACTTACTAATGGGGCCACATACAAGCTGAATGGTCGTATGTACGTTGGAACCTGTTCCACGGTGAGGCTGCGTATCACACCAGACACTGGTTTACCCAATGGCAGCATTTATGAGTTGATTGACAGTGTTGACCACCTTTTCACCGAACAGACCTTCGTCATGTCGGGAACAGCGATGTTCATTGGCATTGTCGGGATATCCGGTGCGGCTGGTCAATACGTCGAGATAGACGATAACTTTTCCCTGACACTCGTCTAATAACTAACCTGACGAAGGAACTTATATGGATATCTTAAGCTTCAAGGGATTGGGGAATAAAGCCTTAGGTGTCAAAGACTTCTCCGGTAAGTTCTTTCAAACACCTTTCACATTTACTGACACCTTCACAGCCGCTAATGGTACTGCACTGACAGCACATACTGCTGATACTAGTGAAGTATGGGCCTTCGGTTTTGGGTCACTCCAGACTGCCCCTGCTCTAATCATAGACAACGGTGTATATTCTCCAGCGTCGACGACAAGAGAGTATAGGTCAGCTTGGGTACCACCGTCTGCGGACTATTACGCTGAAGGGGTATTCCAGCACTATACAACAATCTCCGATAATTTTGGTATCTGTGGTCGCTTTCAAGCCGATGCACAGACTTACTATCTCGCACACTGGTCCTCAACGGCTGGTGGCTGGAGACTTCTAAAATGTCTGGCTGGTACAGTCACCCAGGTAGGTTCATCACTTTACGCAGATACATTCACTTCTGGTTCTCGGAATGTCCGGCTCACGATGGAAGGTGCAACGATTAAAGTATCAATCGATGGTGTAGTTAGGATTACAGAGACAGATGCGAATATCACTCTAAAGGGGTCAACCGGTCTAAGGTGGGCAGCCGCACAAACATCTACCACTGGGCGTCATTGTATGTCCCTGACAGCAGACGTATTGTAACTCGCAACTCAACTGTCAAAAGGAGCAAAATGACGACAGATAAAGAGAATAGGGCGTATAGAGCAGACCAACTTTTGAACGACCCTATATTGGATGAAGCCTTTAAGAAGGCGGAAGATGATTCTTATAACGAATTACTGAGGCTCCCATTTTGGGCTTCAGATAAAAAGAGACGGATGCTGATAGACAGGATTAACACTATTAAGGGTGTTAAAGGCTATCTCCGTTCTGTCGTATTAAACGGCAAGAATACAAAGCGTACCGTCGCTTAAATAAGTTACGATGCAGATTATGCTCGTAGATAAAACTTACTCAAATTAATTGCGCAGCAAAACTAGGGACTCGATTTAGAGCACACCCATAATTGCTTTAGCTAAAACTTTTCAAAGGATATTTTATGACAACCGATAACAGCACCCCGCAAGGGACTGTAGGTTCTACCCCTACGTCTGACACCCTCCTTGATTCCTTCCTAGGTATTGATTCGCTTACTAAAGTAGCGGAGAAACACGATATGGAGGAAGAGGAAATCCTTAACTCTGTCGAAGATGACGAAGAGGAGGAAGACGAGGAAGTTTCTCCCGATGATGAAGATTCGGAAGAAGATGGTGACACTGAGGATGATTCCGAAGACGAGTCTCAGGACGATGAGGAAGAGCATTTTGCTGGCAATGACAGTAAGGTAACTCTACCGGATGGTTCTGTTACTACCGTCGGAGAATTGGTCCGTGGTAACCTCAGGGAGAAAGACTATACCCGCAAGACGCAGGAAATCGCAGCAAACCGTAAGGAGCTCGAAACCCGTCATGCGGCACTAGCGCAGCAGGAACAGGTACTAGACTTGGCACTAGAGATTACTCTGGCGTCAATTCCTGAAGAACCTTCCAACCAACTGCTTATGACTAATCCTATGGCGTATTGGCAGCATAAAGCCATATTCGACCAGCGGATGCAGGAAGTCGCAGGACTTATCCAGACTAAGCAGCAGATGTCGGAAGCTCAGGAAGCTCAGCAGACGCAAGCCTTTAGCCAGTGGGCAGAGGTAGAACGTGACCGAGCAGTCGAGTTGATGCCTGAACTGAGGAATAAAGAGGTCGTACAGCGGTTTAATAACGACATTATTGGAGCAGTATCAAAATATGGTTTTAACGAGGAAGACGTGGCCGGGATTTTCGACCATCGCTTTCTACTCCTCGCTAGAGACGTAATTGAATACCAGAAGATAATGGCTAACAAGCCCAAAGCAGTACAGAAGATGAAGGGTAAGCCTCCGCTTAGTCCAACGTCTAAGGGAAGCACTAATAAGCCTTCTATGCGTTCTGACCTAGACCGTCTGCGCAAATCGCAGGGTAAAGACACTGATGCCCTCGATAGAGTTTTGGATAAATTTCTCTAAGACTCAAACACCTTAATTTGTATCCCCTGAGATACTACTAACCAAATTTTCAAAAATATTTATATTAGAAGGAATTAATTATGGCACAGGTTACTGGTGCATTTGACACCTATGAAGCTGTAGGCAATCGCGAAGAGCTTGCTGAAGCTATCTACCTCATTACCCCTGAAGAAACCCCTCTGGCGACCTTGCTTGGTCGTGAGCCGGTCAAGTCGGTTCACCCTGAATGGCAGACGGATGTTCTTGCAACTCCGGGTTCAAACGCTGTTCTTGAAGGCAATGCTTGGGCATTCACCGAGTTCTCTGCAACGGCTCGCGTTGGTAACTACACTCAGATTTCTGAGAAGGTTATCTCGGTTACCCGTACCCAGGACAAGACGCTCAAGGCTGGCCGCAAGTCGGAACTGAAGCGTGAACTCCAGAAGAAGGGTAAGGAACTGAAGCGCGATATGGAGTTTGCTCTCCTGTCGAACGTCGCCTCGGTTGCTGGTGCTGCTGGTACGGCTCGTAAGCTTGGTGGCTTTGCTGCTTGGCTTGAGACGAACACTGACCGTGGTGCTACAGGCACCGATGGTGGATTCAACTCCGGTACGGGTATCGTTGATGCTGCTGGTGCTGGTACGCAACGTGCTTTTGCTAAGACGCAGCTTGATACTGTGTTGAAGGATGTGTTCGTTGCTGGTGGTAACCCTACCACTGTTATGCTTGCACCGTATGCTAAGACTGTATTCTCTGGCTTCTCTGGTATTGCGGAACTCCGCTCTAATCAGGGTCAGGGTAGTAAATCACAGCTTACTATCTTCGCTGGTGCTGACATGTATGTTTCGGACTTTGGCGTTCTTGATGTCATCCCGAACCGTGTAATGTCTTACAGCACTACTGTTGCTTCTAACGTCCTTGTCATTGACCCGGACAAGGCTGCTGTAGGTATCTTCGATGATATCCAGATGCACGAAGCTGCAAAGGTCGGTGATGCTGAGAATCGCGTTCTGAACGTCGAGTACACGCTCATTATGAAGAACGAAGCTGCTCACGGTGTTGTTGCTGATATCTTCGGTACTTCGACCAACAGCTAATCCTAGCTAAACTTCAGTCTAATTAACTGAAGCCAAGTCCTGAGGGGAGGGTGATAGCCCATCTCTCCCCCTAGGCACCCTTTTGTTTAGGCTATTTTTCAAAGGAATATTTTATGTCTATTTTGCTTGCTACCCCAACGGGTGACGAGAAGGTTTGTACTAACTATTTTACCTCGGTCACACGTCTTAAGCCTATGCCTGATATTATCACCTTGGCTTGTTCTCTCGTCACGATTGGCCGTAACGGTATCGTCTCCACCTTCATGAAAGGTGATTGGGAAACTCTAATGTTCGTTGACTCGGATGTTGGTTTCTCCCCTGACGAATTCAATCGAGTGACTAACACTGATTTCGACGTCTGTGCTGGTGTCTACGCTAAGCGTAAAGAAGGTGCTGGTTTCCCGGTACACGCTAGTCATGTGGGTAAAGTTGACGAAAACGGCTACGCGGAAACGCTATTCGCACCTACCGGATTTATGGCCATCAAACGTCCCGTATTCGAAAGGATGTTTGAAGCAGGTATGGGTAAGAGTGAAATCTTCGATACCTACTACGATAAACCACGTGACCACTACTACTCTGAAGACAACGCGTTCTGTCTCCGTTGGAGGTCCCTTGGTGGGAAAATCCATCTAGATACGACATGTAATCTGACCCACATGGGCACTAAAGATTACTCTGCAAATTTCAACGATTACCTTACTCGATACAGGGCTGACCCTGCTAGCGATTATGGGTTTGAGTCTCAGGCTAAAGTTCTGACCAAAGGAAAATAAATATGGCACGTCCTACGAATAACAAAGGGGTTAAGGAAATCATTCCCGATACTCCAAAACTAAAGCCTGTTGATGTTGTTACTACTGAAGCTGTCGAAATGCCTTTCCCGGTTAGGTTGAAAAGAAACTACTTCACCAACGATGGAAAACACACCAAAGACACGACTATTATTATCCCTATAAGTGAAGCTAGGCTCCTTGTGCAGAATGGAGTGGCTGAAGTAGATTTTGAGGAAGTGGTTAAGAGGTTTTATGGCTAAAGAGTCTCATTTAAATATTTCAAAAGATATTATTAAAAGCATGGACCTCGGCGCTCTACTTAGAACAGAGGTTATTTACGACGACGCATTCACCGGTACTCGTATTATCGAATATGAATTTGAGCTTGGTACGGTTCGCAAGACACAATGGTATGGTGCACAGAAGTTTATCGACGGGATAACGGAACTGCGTAACAACAACATTGGTAATAAGTTTAATGACGGTGAAGATAACGCTGTAGGGACGAAGGTTGCTTCTATTCCTATGCACATCTGGGCACGAGAAATCGCCCCACGTCAGAAAGACGGAAACCAAGAATCTCTCAAGAAGCTTTTGAACTCTGCTGATTTCGCCCCCTTCAGAACGAAAGAGGGCACCATTTAATTTCTAGGAAACACCTATGGCATTATCAACTTACACAGATATTCTGTCCGCTGTAGGGCAGTTCTCCTACGACAGACAAGACCTCATTACCTATGCACCGGACTTTATTGACCTCTGTGAGGCTGAGGTAAATCGGGTACTTCGCTGTCGTGAACAGCTTAAAATTGTCTCCCTAACTCCTGATATCGACGGTAGGGTAACACTTCCTACTGACTACCAAGAGTTCCGTAGCATCACGGCTCTGACTAACCCTCGGAGACGCCTCGATGCGGTTGTGCCAGGTACGGCTGAGGCAATGTACCCCATTCGGTACGCTGGATACCCAGAAGTCTTTGTTATTAACGATGACGATACGGCACAGGTACTCCCGCTGAATTCAAGTGATATTGAACTTCAATATTTCGCCAAGATTCCTGCTCTGTCTGAGTCCGCACCTACGAACTGGCTGCTTTCTAAGGCACCGACGGTATATCTGTACGGTACTCTGAAGCATGCAGCCATCTTTATTGGTGACGTAGAACGTCTGCCTATCTTTGGTGCACAGTTTTCTGACGCAGTTAAGACACTAGTTCAGGACGACCGTAAGGCCGTCTACGGACAAAGAACCATAGCTAAAGTCTCAGGACCAAATCCATAATTTATGTTATTTAAGGAAGTAATTGATGAGCCTTATTCAATTCGCTCAATTTGGGCCGGATAGAAGTGACTTTGACCCAAATTATACAAGCACTCTAGAGAACGTCCTTCCGGCTGCTGATAGCTTCCTACCGTTCCCCGGCTTCACTCCACTGACTAACGCACTTCCCGGTAGACCTCAAGGTACCTTCCTTGCTGTGCAGGGTAATGGTGTTTGGTTACCTATCGCCGCTACTGGAAACGCACTCTACAAGTTGAACTTTACTACACTCGGTTGGGATAACATCTCTGAACTTGAAGCAGATATTATTCTAACTGGTGATTTTGCAGCAGACGTTAATTGGACTAAAGACGCTCTTGTCACTATCTCAGCCGGTAAGGCACATTTCACGGCTGTTGCCAATACTAACGGACTTTCGCAGACTTTAGCATTGACCGCTGGTGTTACCTACAAAGTATCTTTTACAGTATCTAGCTATTCGGCTGGAGCAATTACTCCTACGCTAACCGGTGGTACTCCTGTAGCCGGGACGACAGTTAACGCAAACGGTACGTATGCGATGCACATCATCGCTGCGACTGGTAACACTGCCTTTAAGTTCATAGCTTCCTCTGGCCCTACGACACTCAATATTGATGATGTGAAAGTAGAGCCTCTGGCTCAGTACGGCACTCCTGCTGCAAACCGTTGGAGCTTTACTCAGTTTGGTGACTGGGTTGTCGCTACGAATGGCGTTGACCCTATTGTCTATTTCGACCTCGCTGACCCCACGGCAGTCTTCGTACAGTTGTCTCCTGATGCCCCACGGGCAAGGAACATCGATACAGTCGGTGACTTCATCTTCACGTCCTTTCTGGACACCCTCGGTGACAAAGCTGCTCAGTGGTCAGGCTTGAATGCCCCTCAACACTGGGAGCCACGTAAGCGTTCCGCTGACTTCCAAGTCTTTCCAGACGATGGTGAGATTATGGGTACGGCCTCTTTTGAGGACGGTATTGTTGTCTTCCACGAACACTGTATCCGTGAGGGTACTTTGGACCTGGCGACACCCCTAATTTTCCGGTTCCAGAAGACTGTTGAGCAACACGGTACCCACGCTAGAAACTCCATTATCTCAACGGGTGGTGGTACCTTCTATCTGTCTCAGGATGGCTTCTATAAGTACGCTACCCCTAATCCGATTAAGATTGGTGTGGAGCGGGTAGACCGCTTCTTCTTCGATGACTGTGACTTCAACGAGACGTATTACATCTATGGGTTTGAAGACCCGGCACGTGCTTGCGTCTATTGGGCTTATAGGTCTGTCGAAAACCAGAATGACCAGACGTTCGACCGTCTACTCGCTTACAACTACGGTATCGACCGTTGGAGCCTTATCAAGCCCGATACCATCCTGACGGCCATCTGTGACTCGGTTACCCCCGGCTACACATTGGAACTTCTCGATAACGTAGGTAACCTAGACGACCTTCCGTTCTCATTAGACTCTCGTGCTTGGTCTGGTTCTCTACCGGTCTTTGCTGCGTTTGACGATGACTATCGCCTAGGGTTCTTCTCCGGCGACCCTGTAGCAGCAAGACTTCAAACTGCTGATATCGCATTGAGTGAGGGTCGTAGAACTTACGTCAAAGGCTTTAGGCCACTGACTGACGCTACAACCACTTCTGGTCGAGTAGCTACCAAAGACTTCCCCGGACAACCTAGAAACTGGAAACAGTCCGCTAACAACTCAACTGTCACTGGCCTTATCCCAACTATAGCTTCAGGTCAGATGCATAGGTTCGAATTATCTATTCCTGCTGGTCAGAACTGGACACACGTCCACGGAGTTGAGCCTGAGGGACAACCAGAGGGACATCGATAATGAGTAATTTTGCTACTAATCAGTGTAGAAGTGTAGGTGCACACTTAACGACTACTTCAAACACGACCATATTTACGGCTGGTCAGTACACCTACTGTATCGGTATCCGCTGTGTAAACATTACTGGTACCGCTGCTACAGTGAGTATCACTTGGAATTCTACTGCGGCAGCCGATTCCTATAAATTGGTCCACCAACAATCAATACCCGGAAATCTCTATACCTACTTCCCTCTAGAGGGGTTGGTTTTAGCTGAGGGTGATACAATCAAGGTACAGGCCGGTACGTCCAATGCTATTGATGTCACATTGACTGTTGTTGAGTGGCCGGGACGGAGCGGTTAATGACTCTGACACTCAAGAACACACAACATATGACTACCGAAGAAATGGAACCACATTGGCCGGAAATAATCGCTTGCATTACTAAGTATTGCGATAAGTTCCCAGACGAAGAGACTGTAGAGCACGCTTTAGGTCAATGCTTCAGAGGTGAAAGGCAACTATGGCTTATCTTAGATGAGGAAAGCAAAGTTGTACTCACTCCTATTACAGAGATTATCACGCTAGCTAGCAATGGGAAAAAGATTCTCATGTACGCACAGGCTGGTGGCTCTCGAATAGAAGACGCTCTTCCTCTTATGTCCGAAATAGAAGAATGGGCTAAGCAGGAACATGGAGTAACACAAGCTCATTGGTGGGGCCGAAAAGGTTATAGAAAGCTCTTAGGCGATTACGGCTTTAACGAGTCAATCGTGGTATTTAAGAAAGATATTTAGATGTCAAAAACTAGTAAGACAACACAAGAGAATAAACCACCGAAGTGGGCTGAACCCCTTCTCAAGGAGGCTGCTGCTGAGGGTATGGACCTCTATAAGAGTGGTAATGGTTATAATCCATATACAGGACCAACTCGTGCTGGCTTCTCGGATGCATCCCTTGGTGGGATGAACAACGCTCTAGCTGCTACCGGTTATACTGGTCCTTCTGTCACTAATCAAACTTGGCAGAACAATCCCGCTATAGCTCAGGCTAGGCAGGTGATTGAACAGTTGAAAGCCAAAAGGGCCACAGCACAGCAACGTGCACCTAGGGTAGACCCTGAGTATGCATCGCGACTCCAAGCTCTCGAAGACCGTCTGGCAAAAGAGAAGTCTACGAGGCGCACTGCGGGAAATCACTAATGGCAAAGCTCAAGAGGGTCACAATAAAGAAGGTCGCTAAGGCAAAGGCCCCTAAGTTAGGGCCTAGTTCTCCGTCTGTCGGTCTTCTTAAGCACATCCATTCCAAACCAGACCTATCGCCTAATATGTGGGACAAGTCCAAGCATAGTTTTGGTGGTCCGAAAGGAAAATAAATATGGCAAATACTTCCGGTCAAAACAAGACTGCTGCCCAGAACTACAACACAGGCAATCCGGCTTGGGCCACTCCCGGTTCTACTCAATACAATAACATGAACCAACAGTTGCAGACTGCTCCTATTAATGCTGCTGCCCAGACGTTCCAGAACAATGGTATGACTCCGGGTGCTAAGACTGCTGCTGACGCTATGTTGGCTATGGGTCAGTCTGGTTCTAACCCTACGGTTGACCAAGGTGTTAATAACATCAATAGCACCATCCCTCTGTACCAGAATATAGCTGACAATGCACAGAACGTAGGTCCGATTGATACGTCTGCACTGGAACAGGACTTCGGTGATGTCTCTGCTGCAAATTGGCAGAACGTCTACGACAAGGCAGGTACTCCGGGTGCTGCACAGCAATACCTCTCTGGTACGGCTGCTGGTGATATGCTCCAGAATAATCCCTACATAGACAAGATGGTTTCTGATGCTCAGGAATCTGTGTTCGATGACACATCGCGTATGTTCGCTGCTGGTGGACGTTACGGTAGTGGGGCCAATCAGGGTGTTCTCGCAGATAGCTTAGCTAAGACGAGCAACGACCTCCGATACACTAACTACAATCAAGAACGTGACCGTCAGCTTCAGGCTGCTAACGCTATCTCTGGTGAACAGCAAGGGCGTCTTGGTATCCAAGGTAATGCTGCCGCTGGTGTAGCTGGTGTGGAAGGTACGAACATTGGTAACAATATTAATGTTGCTAATAGTTTGACTGGTTACAAGTCGCAAGACATTAACAACAAGCTTTCTGGCATGAACACCGCACTTAATGCTGCCGGTGGAATTGCAAACGCTGGTGCTAACACTGCTTCTATTGGTCAGAACCAATTCCGTGACAAGTTGGCCGCTCTCCAGGGGGCTGGTGGACTAGAGAACACGGGCTTCAGTAACGTCCTCGGTATGATTTCGGCTCTTCCGACTATCCAAGGGAACAAGACGTACGACGCTGACAAACAGGCTCAGATTGGTGGTCAGATTGACAACATGTCGCAGGGTCAGCTTGACGACCTTATCAACCAGTTCTCACAATACGATATGCAAGATTGGTCGAGACTTGGTGGACTTCTTTCGGCTGGTACACAGTCGGCTGGTAGTTACGGTACACAGTCGGGTAAGTCTAGTCAGCCTATGAATATCTTAGGTGCGCTAGGTACTTTGTTCTCCGGTACTAACTTTGCTTCTGACGAACGTCTTAAAAAGGATGTCAAGAAGGTAGGTAAGACTCCGGGCGGACATAACGTCTACGAATACGAAATGAATGACGAGAAGCCTAAAGGTAAAGTCGGCATCCTTGGTGTTATGGCACAGGAGGTCGAGAGGAAACAGCCTGAAGCGGTTGGTAAGTTCAAACACAAGGGTAAGTCCTATAAGTCTGTGGACTATAGCAAGCTTCGCTAATTGGAGAATATAATGGCTGGTATTTTTGATTTCCTTTTTGGCTCTGCCGAAGAGACTCCGAGACAAGCTAAGGTCAAGAAAACCTTAGAGTCTCAGAATGCTATAAGGGCTAAGAACAAAGCCGCTAGGGAAGAAGCTGAGAAGCAGAAAGCCTTTCGTGATAAGAAATCTACAGCCCTTCCGGTAATTGACCCTGAAGTCCTAGTACAGGAACAGGCAGGGAAGGGTCGTCCTATCGTGAATACACCTAGTGGTGGCTTCATGGCGGATATACCCCTCCTGAATGACTACCGTCAGTCTGAATCTCGTGCGGCTCGTGACTCAGGATTTGCTTATAGCAATAATCCTAAGGCTGAAGCAGCTAAGCGGATTATGGAAGAGGATGCTCTGTCGGAACAGATGGAGGAAGAGGAATTCCTTCGTTCTGCTAAACCCTACACGGCTGCTAACCCCAAGGCTAACGAAATTAAAGCAAAGGTTGATGCTGCTCGTGCTCGTAAAGAAAAGAACATTCAAGACCTAGCTACTCAGTTTGGTACCGCAATCGGTTCACAGACTCCTGTAGCTGAAGAGCCTAACATCTGGGACAAGGTTCTCGGTAATTTACCGGGGGCTGAATATACGAGGACTCCTGACGCTCCTAATGCTGGTAGGTTCGATAAGATGCAGAACATCCCTGATGTTGCTGCTCCTAACGCTGCCCCTCAGGCTCCTGCTTCCCCTGTTCCTACTAACCCTCACGAGCGTAGGTTCGATAAGATGCAGGATATTCCTGCTAACGATGCTCCTGCTACTACTGGGGCTGTCGATGATGACATTAATAACCTAATTCTTGGTGGTATCTTCGCTCCTTCCGGTACACAATTGCCCGAAGAGCAACGTCTGCGTCAGGAAGCTCTGACGAAACAAGATGGTCGATTCCCAGATGCTCCAAAGGTGACGGGTAACGAGAGTTTTACTCCTCAGTCGGATTACCTGGACAACGCACCACGTTTTCCGGCGGCTCCCAATGCTAGTGCTGAAAACCCCTTCAAGGAAGAAAAACAACCTTTCTTTGATTTCTCAGTCATCGGTGCTGCTCTTGCAAATCTGGACCCTAGGTTCCCGGACCAAGGTAATGCTCTCCTTCAACGGATAGACGCCAGACGGAAGCTCCAGATGGGTCAGAAAGAACTTATCGGTCAGCAAAGGGCTACTTACGATTGGCTCACTGGTCAGGGTATGAGTGCTGCTGAAGCTGAGGCTATGGCTCGAAACCCAGAACTACTCAAGGAGTTCATTGACCAGAAGAACGGTGGTGGCTCAGGTGGTGCTGGTGGTTATTTCGCAGGTATCGAACGGACAACCGACGCGAATGGTACCGTACACACTTGGCAAAGACGTAAGGATACTGGTGAATGGGAAGAAGTTAATCTCCCCGGTCAAACGGTACGTACTCCTGAGGAAGAAGAACGTCTTAAGCGTGAGGGTGGGGCCTATGGTAAGGGACAGGGTGAATCTCTGCTCGCTTTCGATAAGGTCAATAGTGACACGGGTGCAGCCCTAGGTGAATTGAATATCCTAGAGAGTCATCCGGGTATCGATAACTCCACAGGTCTGCTGGACGGTATGGCTAGTATGAACAATATTGCCGTTACCCCAGAAGGACGTGATTTCCTTTCGCGCGTCGATAAGGTTGTCAATGGTTCGTTCCTCACGGCGTTTAACTCTCTCCGTGGTGGTGGTCAGATTACTGAGGCAGAAGGTCAGAAAGCTCAGGGTGCTCTTCAGAGACTCCAGAACTACACCCTTTCGCCTAAGGATTGGCTACAGGCTCTAAACGAGTACAAGGCGGAGGTTTCTCGCCTGCATAAGATTGCTGCTCGTCGTGCATCAATGCCACCTGAACAGGCACGTCAAGATGCACTCAAGGCTGCTGAGAGTGGACCTACACCAACTAATATCCATGTATCTCCCGGCACTTCTGCTGCTCAGGGACAACCTACGGCTCCTCAAGCTGATGGGAAAACAAACTATAAAACCAAATACGGATTGGATTAATAATGGCGAAAGACCTCGCACGTATCAAACGTAACGTCAGAAAGATGGCGGAACAGAATGCCCCCGAACAAGATATCGACGGGTACATTGCGTCTGAGGGCGTCACTATTGATGACATTCGTAGTTTTAGCGACTCAGCCGAACAATCAAGGCTTAGGGGTGAAGAGGGTGAATACACTGCCTTCGGCCAAGGCTTTGCTAACGGAGTACCTATTGTCGGCCCATGGCTCAAAGAACGCTATTTGGATGCTGACGCATGGCTAGATACACACCTTCCTACTTCTATGGTTGGTCGTGATACCACAGGCCAGACTTGGGAGGAGGCACGTAAGTACAGTGAGGAAGCTGGTAAGCAGTCGAAGGAGTATCATCCTTATGCTGCTACTGCCGGTGAACTCACTGGTGCTGCTGCCGGTACTGGTGCCCTTATGGCTCTCCCCGGTGGGGCAATAGCTACCGGTGCGAGGTCTATTCCTGGACTTACTGGTGGACTAGGCTTCGCTACTCGTGTCGGACTAGGTGGTGCTACTGGTACTGCCCTAGGTGGTGCTGATGCAGCAGTTAGAGGGGAAGACGTAGAACAGGGAATGCTTACCGGTGGTGCCTTTGGTGCTCTCGGTCCTGCTGCCGCCCCTTTAGTTAGTAATGTTGTTCAGAAGGGTCTTTCAAAACTAGGTCTCGCGCCTAACCGTGTCGGTGGTAAAGAACTCTATACCGCTGCTAAAGAATATAATGATACGGTTGGTGGAAACCAAATTCCTAAGATTCTCAAAGAGAACATCCCCGGAATAGAAGATACCCCATCCAGTCATCAAATTCAGGAATACCTTCACCACCATCCTATACCCCTACCCATTGATGAAGACCGTACGCTTGCAGAACTTAATAGGATTGCAAGAAGTCCGGGTAAGGGTCGAGATGTTATCGAAGATGTTTATGGGAGCAGTGTCTCTCAGGCTAAGCGTGAAGTCGGTGGCCTTGCTGATTGGTTTACACCTCAAGCGGGAGATTCAAAGGGTATCAAAGCCCAGAAGCAATTCTTTCAAGACAAGCTGATTGACTTTGGTGGTGACCACGACAAGGCGTATCAGTTCTTCAAGAGACAGGCAAATCAGCGTAAGCTTAATGACCTCTTCGGTGACCGAGCCGATGACTTTCTGGAACGTCTGTGGAGTCCTGCTATCGTAGCGGATGCTAACAGAGGTATGCAGAGGTCTTTGGGGGTTGGTTTGAATAGAGAAGCTGCTTCAAAGATTACGAAGAAAGCTCCTGTTGAGATTGGTGGACCTCAGAGTCTATCCAACCGAACTTGGAATGCACTTCGTCGTAAAATAGAGACTGTCAAAGATGGTCGTCGTACTGATATCGATGAACACTTAGCTAACCTACTTCTCAAAGGTGGGACTAAGGCAGGTGGCAAAAACTTCACTGCTGGTGAAATCATAAATAAGATACACAAGTCAGTTAAGCAAGGTAAGCTTCCTAATGATGAAGCGCGTAGGCTGATTATAGCCGCTATGCAAGGTGCAGGTACCAATGATAAAGCTCCACAAGCTCTAGAGGCAGGACTTCTAGGTGCTCTACTGGTTGGTGGCTTAGGTCATCGTGTTGGTGGTGCTGCCGTCGATATTGCTAATCCATATTAATATACTCGTCTAGTTAATAGTCGAGGTAGGGGTCAGGGGGTTTGCTCCTTTACCTTGCTGACCCCTTATTTTCTAAATTTCTATTTTATACATTTTGAGAAGAAGATATAAATGCAACAATATAGAGACGCTATCGCTTCTATAGAGAGTGCTGGCAGTGGCGACTATAAGGCCATTGGGCCTACGCACCCCAAGATGGGTAGAGCCTTAGGCCGCTATCAAATCATGGAAGCCAATATTGGCCCTTGGAGCGAAAAGGCTCTGGGTCGTCGTGTATCTACCGAAGAGTTTTTGACCAACCCTGCTATCCAAGACGCCATCTTCGACAACCAGTTCGGAGGTTATGTCAATAGGTATGGTGACCCCGGTAAGGCTGCTCAAGCTTGGCTAGGTGGTGATGGGTCTGTAGGTAAACTCAACAGAAAAGACTCTCTAGGTACCTCGGTCGGAGAGTACGAACAGAAGTTCAATGCCGCTTTAGGCAATCCATCTAGTTCTAGTTCTGGTGGTAGTGGTGGAAATGCTCCTGCTCCCCGCAAGCTGAATGTGCCCGGTATTGTTATGGCACTTGCCTACGGGAAGGACAAAGAGGAAGAACCAGTAGAAGAAGAGACGAGTACGACAGGTGGTATCTTTAGTGCCCTACAAAAACTTACTCCTACTCAGGAAGCTCCTCAATTAACTCCTATGCAATCGGCTAATCAGTCTAGTCCTGCCTTGGCACAATACGTCAACCAATACATCCAATCGAAAAAGAAACAAAAGGGCTTTGTATAATGGCCTATGACTACATCCGTTACGCAAACCAAGGTGCGACACGCAATCAACCCATAAATCCATCCCTTGCAAAGCAGTTGCAGTACCTCAAGGACTTGGGCTTGACTATGGAGGTCTTCTCAGGAGGTCAAGAGGGTGAGGGGCCTAACCGTGTTGGTTCACATCGTCATGACCATGGCAATGCAGCAGACGCATTCTTTTACAAAGGTGACCGGAAGCTTGATTGGAACAATCCTGAAGACCGTCCCATCTTCGAAGAAATAGTCCGCCAGGGCAAACGAGCCGGTATTACTGGTTTTGGTGCTGGTGAAGGTTATATGCAGCCGGGGAGTATGCACATTGGTGGTGGTAACCCCGGAGTATGGGGTGCTGGAGGGAAGGGTACTAACGCTGCCCCTTGGCTGTCCGCTGCTTATAATGGTGCCACTCCACCACCTAATCCGACGGGTGATACACCACAAGCTCCTGCACAAGTTGCACAAGCTTCTCCTGAAGCGCCTGAAGAGCCGAAAGGTTTGATGAGGTTACTTAAGGGTAAGCAGACAACTGGCGATAACGGAAAGACGAGCACTGAAGGTGGTATTCTAAACGCACTCTCCTCGCTAGGTGAGGCTGCTATGGAAGCCCCTGAAATGGCTCCTATGCAAAGTGCTGCACAGGGTCCGAGTCTGCAAGAGCAAATTGCTGCATTTCAGCAAGGTCGTCAGAAACAACAACCAAATCCATTTTCATTCAATATTTAATTTAGGAGCCACATATGGCTGGTAGCATTTGGGACTGGAGCTTAACTCCGTCCAACAACGATACTGCTGATGGTGACATCAACTGGGTGGAAGGTCAGCTTCCTAGCACAGTCAATAACTCTGCTCGCCAGATGATGACTCGTGTAAAACAACTTCTCAACGATATCTCCGGTTCGAACACAAGTACTGGTACGGCATCGGCATACAACCTAACCGCTTCCTCTTCGTTCACCACACTGACTGATGGTCGAGTGGTCAGCTTTAAGGCACACATCAACAATGACGTAGCTGCCACGATAAACATCAACCTTCTTGGTGCTAAGTCACTCAGACGCCTGACTTCTAGTGGTGATACCGCCCTAGTTGCGAACGACATCTGCTCTGGTGGGATTTATACCCTCGTATATTCGAGTACCGCTGCCTCTGGCACTGGTGGTTGGATAGTCACTGGGTATAACCGTGCTGCCGCTGGCGATTTGACGGGTATTGTCCCTAACGCGTCTATCTCAGGTGCTTATACCGGGTTTACGGATATCACGGCATCTGGAACTATCACAGCAACGGAATTCGTAGGTGCGTGGGCTTATTTGCCCGCTGGTACTCGGATGCTTTTCCAACAGACGAATGCCCCTCCAGGTTGGACGAAAGACACCACGCACAACAATAAGGCTCTTCGTCTTGTTTCTGGTTCCGTGTCCACGGGTGGTTCAACAGCCTTCACGACCGTGTTTGCCTCGCGTACACCTGCTGGTACTCTCAATAACGTTGTGGTGACTGGTACGGTTGGTGCAACGACCCTGACGACTGCTCAGATTCCGAGCCATACTCACGCTGTCTCTGGTACAACGGGTACAGTCAGTGCTGACCATTCTCATAACTACTCTGGTACTACTTCCACTAATGGTAGTCACGCTCACTCAAACACTCAGAACCTTGTTACTGCCGGTGGTAGTGGCTCTACCGGTGTCGAATATAAGACGAACGATGGTTTCGTTGCTGGCTTTAATACAAACGCTGCTGGCGACCATGCCCACACCTACTCTGGTACTACGAGTGGTATTAGTACTAACCACACTCACTCGTTCTCGGTCACTTCTGGTGCTGCTGGTACGGGTGGAAGCCACACCCACTCTCTAACTATGGATACCCACGGTCATACCTTCACTGGTACGGCAATGGATTTCGCTGTGGCCTATGTGGACTTTATTGTGGCTCAGAAAAACTAACAAGGAGTTGTTATGTCGGAAGTAATTAAAGCTGAAATCAGTAATCTACAGGCACAAAAAGCCCATATGATTGCCTTCAAGGAGGAAAGCCTGTCTCGTCAGTGGGATAGTGCTGAACTTAAGGCTAGTGAGAAGGCTTACCATGAGGCCCAGATTGCCAAAGTGGATGCACAGATTGCAGAACTAAGTAAGTAACACAGTGGGGCGCGAATGCCCCATACATTTTAAAAATATTTATAAGGCTATTTATAATGAAAGAATTAAAACCCGGTGATTTCTGTCCTCTAATCAAAGGCGATTGTCTTGGTTTGAAGTGCAATTGGTTCACTCAGATACGGGGTACTAATCCCAACACTGGAGAGCCAGTTGACCATTGGGGCTGTGCTGTCGCTTGGCTCCCAACGTTGCTCATTGAGAACGCTCAACAGAGCCGACAACAGGGTGCAGCTATCGAGTCTTTCCGGAATGAGATGGTTAAGGCTAACGAAGTCAACCAGAACCTACAGATAATGCAACTACAGCAGATGGCAAAGGAAGATGCTCATGGCTCACTACCTAAGCCGCTGGTTGATATTACCCCTGTCGTAGATATTGACGATGAGGACTTTTTAATTAGGAAGTAATATGCCAATTCAAGATATACAACATAAACCTACTGCCTCCTCCGGTGCTCGTGTTGTTGTAGAAGAAGGTAATACCCCTGTAGCTGTTGATACACTGAGTGCGCTGACGGTTGGAGACTTCTCTACTACCAACCTCACAGCTACCGACATCACGACTGGTACTGCAACTATTAATGGTCCGGTCAATACCAGTAAGTTTCTTACATACGCTACTGCTACCTCTCCTCGTTGGCTCGTAGCCTCGGATAACGTAACAGAGTCTGGTGCCAATGCTGGTTCGGGTTTCGCCATCTGGCGATACTCTGATGCCGGTTCGTTCCTAGGTACTCCGTTCTACATCACCCGTTCAACCGGTAAGGTCGCCTTTGAGACTGCTCCGTCAGTGGGGGGTTCTGACCTTATTACCGCTGCTACAGCAGCTTCAACATACCTACCACTTGCTGGTGGTACATTATCTGGTGACCTGAAGAGGTCAGGTGCCGCTGGTACAAATCGCCAGTTAATTTTCCAGACTGGGGGCGTAGACCGTTGGAGTGTTCTTGCGAACAGTATTGCAGAGAGTGGTTCAAACGCTGGTTCCAACTATGTTATCACTCGTTCAAATGATGCAGGGACATTCATTGATGCTCCATTCTACATTCTCCGTAATACCGGAACAGTTGGTGTAACATCACTACTGTCGGTTGATGGTGGTCAGATAGCTTTTCCTGCTACTCAAATTCCTTCGACAGACGTCAATACTCTTGATGATTATGAAGAGGGAACTTGGACACCAACTCTTGCTTTCGGTGGTGCCTCTGTAGGCATAACCTATAACTCAAGAACAGGAAGTTATATCAAGATTGGCAGATTAGTTACTGTTGGACTGCGTGTAACTTTGAGTAATAAAGGAAGTTCTACCGGTGCAACAAGTATCTCAGGACTACCATTTACAGTGTCTAACAGCCCGGCTGCTACTCTTTATGCTGCCAATGTTACTTACTGGGCTGGTGGTGCTGCTACCCTTAATCCTTCTGGATATTTGGTACAAAATTCTACCTCATTGAGTTTGGTTATTCGTGCTGCTGGTACTGTTACTACTTGTACTAACACAGACTTTACCAATACTACAGACTTGATTATCACAGCAACTTATTTGGCGAGTAACTAATGGCTTATACAAAACAGACTACATTCGATGCAATCACCATTCGTGCTACAGGACATTTCGAAATTCGTATGGCCAACATAGTCTATGAAGATGGTGTAGAGATTGCAAAGAATTATCATCGTAGAGTTATTACTCCCGGTGATGATATCACTAACGAAACACAGAAAATTAAATCACTTGCTTCTCTAATCTGGACACAGGCTATGATTGATGCGGCACAGGCAGCAAGGGCACTAATATAAAGGTGGGCGACAACCTCTAATGCTGTTGGTTTTTCAACGCATGGCGTCACGCTATTAAAGTGCCAGATATATTTAAAAGAATATTTTAAGGAGCTATTATGGACCTAAGCAGGTTTTATGATGCAATCCGTAGTAAATTGAAACTCACCAATGCTAACGTCCGTGGATTTGATTTTCTTATTTCGTATGGATTGAACAGTGAGGTTCCTCGTAACCATCTAGCCTATATTCTCGCTACGACATGGCACGAGACTGCGTTCACTATGCAGCCAATCCGTGAGTACGGAGATACCAAATACTTCACTAAGATGTACGACATCAATGGTTCTCGTCCTGAGAAGGCTAAGGAACTCGGTAACCTGGCCCCCGGTGACGGTGCTAAATACTGTGGTCGTGGCTACGTTCAGCTTACTGGGAAATCGAACTACGCAAAGGCTTCCAAGCTCCTCGGTATCGATTTCGTTACCCATCCTGAAAAGGTTATGGAGCCGGAATACGCCTCTCAAATCCTCTTTGCTGGAATGGAGTTCGGTTGGTTCACGGGGAAGAAGCTCGACGACTTCATTGACACAATTGATGAGTCTGACGTTGAGGACGGACGTGAGTTTGAGGGTGGTCGTCGTATCATCAACGGTACGGATAAAGCCAAGGGTATTTCCAACTATGCTCTTCGTTTCGAAGCTGCACTGAAGGCGGCTGGTTATGATGGAAAGCCAGTAGGGGAGCTTATTGAAAGCCCTATCGCGAAGATACTCCCTAAAGAGGATATCGTTTCTGACTCTGCCTTCGAAGAAGAGATTAGCAAGCTGGATGCAAGTGGGTTCATAACCTTCCTTGCCAAGCTCATAAATATATTTCTAGGAAAAAGTGTAACGACATGACGAAGTATAACAAAGCCTTTGTGCCCTTAGTAATGGGCGTAATTTATTTAATCAATGCAAAGTATGGGGTGCAGCTTCCAATTGGAGAAACTGAGGCTGCTGTGGTTGTCACTTTAGTAACCTCATTCCTCACGTGGTTGATTCCTAACAAGAAGGTGCCTGTCGATGTTGACGGCAATAAGTAAGCTCATTGGTGTCTTATTCACCGGTTCACTTACAGCTATCTCCAACGACCTCAAAGAGGCATATCAAAGTAAGTTAGATGCAGCTAATGATAAAGAACGTATTGCCGCTGATGAGCGTATCACTCTACTCGAATCTCGCAAGTCGAGTATATTGGCGGCTCAGTCCAGTCCTGTTGAACGATGGATTCGCTTCGGCTTTGCTTTCCCTTTCGTTCTCTATAACGCGAAACTTATAATCTGGGATAAAATCTTATCGTGGGGAATCACAGACCCGCTAGGCCCAGAACTTACCCAAATCTACATGATTGTCCTAGGGGATACTTCTTAGACACCATAGTAGGGCGATTCACAAAAAAGTAAATTTTAGTAATAGGAATAATTAGAGTGCCTGGAGACGACAACAAGCAAGACGAAATTATTGAGGTTAAGATACCTCGCAAAGACTACGAGACTCTACGAGACATGATAGAGAGGGAACAATCCTACACCTACATTACAGCCTATCTAAAATCGTTTTGGTTGTGGGCAGTCATTGGGGGTATCCTGACGGTCTGGAGCTTTTGGGACAAGCTAGCCGGTCTGATAAAATAAACAGCAAGAAACAAAGCTACAGGGTCAACCTGACTTAAGGGAAATTCTTCCTTTGGTCAGTTGGCCTTTTTTGTTGTCCAAATTTTGGATTGACTTCTGAGGCGTTTCCCTTGAAGATTCGGGAGCCTGAAGCAAATAAACAGATGGTGGGCGTGACAGGGATTGAACCTGTGACCCCTACGATGTCAACGTAGTGCTCTCCCGCTGAGCTACACGCCCATCTGACCGGGCGCATACACCATATTGAATCCGCTCCGTCAATAGCATTGCGAAGAAGTTATCAGGCTTTCTTTGCAAGGACGAAAGAAACTCGCAGCTGTCTTACGCCGCGACCAGCATTTTTTCGATTTCGTTGACGAGATCCCGCAGATGGAATGGCTTGGAAAGCACCTTTGCGTCCTTCGGAGCCTTCGAGTCGGAGTTCAATGCCACTGCGGCAAAGCCGGTGATGAACATGATCTTGAGATCCGGATCGATTTCCGATGCACGGCGAGCAAGCTCGATGCCGTCCATTTCCGGCATGACGATGTCAGTCAGCAGCAGCGAAAACGGTTCTTCGCGCAAGCGGTCATAGGCGCTGGCGCCATTGTCGAAATGCGTGACATGATACCCCGCCTTCTCGAGCGCCTTGACCAGAAAGCGCCGCATATCATTGTCATCTTCTGCAAGAAGGATTCTCTTCATCAGTCCGTCCGAATTATCTAGCGCCGGATCATCCCCATGCCAGCGTCCCATCAATATTCAGAGAACGCTTTTTTGGTAAAGATCGCGTGAATGATTTGGTAGAAATAAGGGCGAACAGCGTAAAAGTCGAGGTGCTCCGCAGGTGATATGGTACCTGCGGTGGAAGTAGCTGACGTACATCAGAAAGATAGTTGCATATCACTCTTGGTCAATTCCATCTGCGGTAAACTTGCACTAGAGTGAAGGATATATCGTCCGCCTGTCCCGCAGCAAACTTTGAAGTGAATAATGACCGTCGAGCGCGACTTTCCTGATGATCTGCCCTACGAATTGCGGCAACCGTCCGATCAGCGCATTCCATTTGTTTTCAATTCGCCCCACAGCGGACGATCTTATCCAGAGGCGTTCCTCCAGCAATCTCAACTCGATGCGCAAACGATACGCCGCTCGGAGGACTGTTTCGTTGACCAATTGTTTGCTTCGGCCGTCATGCTTGGTGCACCCTTGATGGCTGCGCATTTCCCGCGGGCCTATCTCGACGTGAACCGGGAACCTTACGAGCTTGACGCCAAGATGTTCCTTGAGCCGTTACCGTCGTACGCCAATGGCAGCTCGGCGCGTGTTGCCGGTGGACTTGGCACCGTCCCGCGTCTTGTCGGTGAGGGTCAGGAAATCTACGCGCATAAGCTGCCGCTCGCCGAGGCGCTGGAGCGAATCAACACGATCTACAAGCCCTATCATGCGTTGCTCGGGGATGTGCTTGCAGCCACCCGTACGCGCTTTGGCTACTGCGTACTTGTGGATTGCCATTCGATGCCTACGGGTATTCGTTTTCCTGAGAGCGGCATGCGGCCCGATTTCATCATTGGTGACCGGTTTGGGACAAGCTGCGCACCGGAACTTGCGAATGCAGCGATCCACCTGCTGCGGGAGATGGGATACCTTGTGGCGCATAACAAACCCTATGCCGGCGGCTATATCACCGAACATTACGGCCGGCCGCTAAAACGCGTTCACGCGCTGCAGATCGAGGTGAATCGCGGCCTTTACCTCAACGAACATAGCTATGAGCCGAAGCCGGGCTTTGATCAGCTGCAGCGCGATATCGGGTTGTTCCTGGCCGATCTCGTTTCGCTGCCGGATTTCTATTTCATCGATACACCGCTGGCCGCGGAATAACGCTTACAGGTGGGGCATTCGTCTTCGAACAAAAAAAGACCGCGCATAAGCGCGGCCCAAGTCTAGGGAGGAAACGCCCAAGGAGGGCATAGACAGGTCGCCCTGTCCATGTATCAATCTATGCTGCGTCGCACAAAAGTCAAGAGAGTTGTATGATTTTTTGTGCATACTTGTAAGATGCCTAAAAATCATGCAAAAAATTAGCCGACAAGGCACCCAAATGAGAACGTTTTAATCGCAAGGAGCTATTTTGGTCGTAGAACTTTCCTTTTTGAGGCAGATTGCCGGTGTGGCCGCCGAGCAAACGTTGCCGCGATTCCGTAATATTTCCCTGGTCGACAACAAATACCAGATGGGGTTTGATCCTGTCACCGAAGCTGACAGGGCGGCTGAAATAGCGATTCGCAGCCTGATTAACACTGCTTGTCCCGAGCATGGTATTCTCGGCGAAGAGTTTGGCGGCGAGAACCTCGATCATTCGCATGTGTGGGTGATCGATCCGATCGACGGGACACGGGCGTTCATTTCCGGCATTCCGGTCTGGGGCACGCTGGCCGGCCTGACCATCAATGGCGATGCGGCGGCGGGGCTGATGGCGCAGCCATTCACCAACGAGCTCTTCATGTGTGACGGCGAAGCCTCCTGGTATGAAGGTCCGGGTGGTGTGCGCCGTCTTGAAACGCGCAAGACCATCCAGCTTTCCGAGGCGACGCTGTTCACCACCACGCCGGCGATGTTCAAGGATGAAAAACGGGCGTCCTATGACCGTGTCGAGCAAAGTGTGCGCCTTGCCCGCTACGGCACCGATTGTTATGCCTATGCCATGCTGGCAGCCGGGTTTGTCGATCTGGTCATTGAAACCGGATTGCATCCCTACGACATCGTCGCGCTCATTCCCATTATAGAGAAGGCAGGCGGCATGATCACGACGTGGGATGGCGGGCCGGCCGAAAGGGCGGGCAGTATCCTTGCCGCTGCGACGCCCGAGCTGCATGCCAAAGCCCTTGATCTGCTCAATCGCTGAGCTCCATTTCCAGAGCTTCACCTCCAGTGCCCGGAATGAAAGCGTCGAAGGCGGCGAAGAATTGCTCGCGGTAGAAATTCTTTTCCTGCAGGATTTCGTGTTTGGCACCATCGACAGTGAGCAATGTGGCGTTCCGCAGTTGCAGCGCATAGCGCTCGATTGCCGGAGTGGACACCACGCTATCCATGCCCGCTGCGATAATGAGCATCGGGATTCGGATCGTTTCAATGAAGTCCGGCCGGCTGACTTTCTTGATGGCCGCTGCGGCCGCAACGATCCAGCTTGCTGTCGGTCCGCCAATGGCAAGTTCGGGAGCTTGTTGGAGAATTTCGCAATTTCGCGAATAGCGCGGAGCATCCGAGGTGACTTCATTGGCGGCAAAGGGCTTTATCGCGAAAGGCCCGCCGAGCATGTAGGTCTTGCCGAGACCGGTTGAGCGCAATGTGTTGGCGGCAAATCTCGCGGCCATCTTTCTGGCACGGGTGCCGGTGATGTCGAGCAGCGGCGCGAGCAATACCATGCGGCGGATGCGGTTGGAGAGGGCTGGCGCGGCCAGAAGAGCGGTCAACGCACCCGCGGAATGAGCAAGGATGTAATAGGGGGCGCGGCAATCGGGCAGGAGAACGGCTTCGAACAGTTGCTCAAGATCTGCTGCGTAATCATCGAAGCTCTTCACAAAGTCCTTGGCCGGATTGCGCAGGAGGCGGCTGGAGGCACCTTGGCCACGCCAGTCGAACGTCGCGACGGTAAAGCCGCGAGCCGCGATGTCACAAATTGTTTCGAAATACTTTTCGATGCACTCATTGCGGCCATGCAGGATGATAACCGTACCCCGGGCAGGATGGGTGCTCGCCGGTGTAATCGCAAAGCGCAGTTCATTGCCGTCCGTGAGAATCAACGAATCGACGCGTGTACCGGGAGGAATGGGGTTGGACACCGTTTCAGCAAGCGGTCGGATCATTTGAGTTGACTGGTCCTCATCTTGCGCTTGCCGGAAATCAGTCCCTCTCTGATAAAATGCGCCGCTGCAAAGGTCAAACCAGCTCTTGACAAAAAGAATGACCGGAAACTCTGTCGGGAGCCTCCGGTCAGTACGTTCCGGGCGGAAGGGACGTTACACCCGGAACGATTTCGGCCTTTTAACGCAGTACTCAGTAAGCCGGGTTTATTTCGATGCTGAAACCGTTCTGACGCCTGTCGCCGTAACGATCACCACCCATGCGGCGGGTTTCGAGGATTTCGCCGCGACGCGATACAACGACCAGTACCGGTGCACCGCGGCGCGAGGTTCTTACGAAATAGCGGCCGCGTTCGAAATTGACATCCCGGACGCGGTAGCCGCGGCGCTCGAGCATGCGGGCCACGTCGCGCGGGCCAAACCGGTCGCGGCGGTCATAACGGCGGTCCTCGCGGTAACCATCCTCATAGTAGCGACGGTCCTGGACCAGATAGCCGTCAGCACCAACGCCGTCCTCCATATAAATCGCAGGCGAACCTTCCCGGTAGTAGCGACCGTCAGCCATTGCCGAAGAGGCAAAGCCGGTGACGAGAAGCGCCGAGGCGGTAAGTGCGAGAACGATTTTCTTCATTTTATTTGGTCCTTTGTGATGTCGGATCGTTGCCAACCTTGAGTGCAGTTATAGATGCGCCGAGGTGAACGTATTCCGAAGATCATGTTCATTTTGCGTTCATCCACAGCGTTGAGACGCCCTCACCCCCCCCGCGAAATTTCTAGCGTCAAAACACCCTTGAAATACGTGTTCTGTCTAACCAAATAAATTCCGTGACCGCCATACCGGGGTCACTGGTTCACTAGGACTTGCCAGTTAAGGGAGTCCTTCCAGAACCAAAACACGCAAACATTGTCGCTCTAAAGGAGGGCTTAACCATGCGTCACGTTGATTTTTCCCCGCTCTACCGTTCAACCGTCGGTTTTGATCGGCTTTTTACCATTCTTGATTCGCTGGCTCAGCCAGAAGGTGCGCAGACCTATCCGCCATACAACATCGAGCGGACCGGCGAGAACACCTACCGGATCACCATGGCTGTTGCCGGGTTCTCGGAGGATGAAATCCAGATCGAGGCCCATCGCAACCAGCTCAAGGTGACTGGTGAAAAGAGCAATGAGAAGACCGACGAAAATGCCGAAACGCTTTACCGCGGTATTGCTTCACGCGCTTTCGAACGCCGCTTCCATCTTGCCGATTTCGTCGAGGTCAGTGGTGCCAGCCTGAAAAACGGCTTGCTCCATATCGATCTCAAGCGCGAAATTCCGGAAGAAATGAAGCCGCGCAAGATTGCAGTCACTTCCCTGTCTGACAAGGAAGCCAAGCAGATCGAAGCGAAAGCTGCCAACTAAGCGATTGGCACGGTAGTCAGAAAAGGGCGGCGCGAAAGCGCCGCTTTTTTCATGCGATCAGTCTGCCAAAGCGATCGATTTCTTCAGCCGAGGTGGCATAGCTCGTGACAAGACGAATGAGCGTTTCATTTGTGCCGACGAGGTGCCGTTCCGAATGCGGTGGCTTCCAATCGTAGAAGATGGCGTTGTTCGCATGGAGTGCCGCGGCCGTTTCTTCTGCCAGAATGGCGAAAACCTCATTAGCGCGTGGCTGCCACGCCAGCCGTAACGAGCTTGATGCGGTGATATGGTTGGCAAGGCGCGCCGCCATTGCATTGGCATGCCTGGCCAGATCAAGCCACAATCCACCGGCAAAGTAAGCTTCGAACTGGGCGGCGATGAATCTGGATTTCGAAAAGAGCTGAGCAGAGCGTTTGCGAATGAACGGCATATCTTGTGCCTTGGCCGGATCCATGAACACCAGAGCCTCAGCACACCAGCAGCCATTCTTGGTTCCGCCAAAAGAGAGAATGTCGACACCCTGGCGCCATGTCATGTCCGCTGGTGAGCATCCAAGAGACACGAGAGCATTGGCAAAACGTGCGCCATCCATGTGAAGCGGCAGTCCGTTTTTTCGGCACAGCGCTGCAACAGCGGCGATTTCGCCGAGTTCGTAGAGCGTGCCTATTTCAGTCGATTGGGTTATCGAAACCCCCATCGGCCGTCCTGCATGCACATCGCCAGACCTGAAGCCTTTGACGGCGGCCTCGAGATTGTCGATGTTCATGCGGCCGATCGGGCCGTCGACCGCTTGGAGACGCGCGCCGGTGAGGAATTCGGGTGCACCGCCCTCGTCTTCAATGATATGGGCGCCGCGATGGGCGAGCGTTACACCACCGGGCCTGGCGATGCTTGCTTGCGCCAGTGAATTGGCGGCAGTGCCGGTCCCCACGAAGAAAACCGCGACTTCCCGTTCGAAAATCTCGTTAAACGTCTGCTCCAAAGCTTTATCGAGAGTGCTCGTGCCATAGGCGCTAGCAAAGCCACTCGCGTGTCTGCTCAGATTCTCTGCAATCTTCGGGTGGGCTCCGGCCCAATTATCGGACGCAAAATGCACGGAATGACCTCGAGGTTCGAATTGACGTCGAAAGCCATACGCCTTTAGCCTGGAGGTGAAAAGGGAACTCGAAAACCTTCTCATGTGGAACCGTCTGTTTTTCTTTGTATTTTTAGCGGAAACCTCCTGTTTCGAAACTTAAGGGATACTTTTGGTACGTTTTGCGCAATGATATTTCGCCTGATGCGGATATTTTTTGCTTTTCCATCTTGTTTGTTTGGAATTATTCTGGCATACGACAATAAGACAGCAATGCTGTCCTAATTTGCGCGAACTTAAAACAAGGATGGTGAGCAAAGCTGCTTCCGTCCTTATAATGGTGACCGCAATCTGCAATCGGAAGATATGCCGCACCAAAGCCGGACTGGAATTATGCTATTCCGTCCCATGAAACTGACCGCCCGCGACGGGCTCTACTGGAGGAATTGACGATGTCGGATTTGACGCCATCTGTAACGACTGAACTCGCTCAGGCCGTGCAGACTCGTGCGGTCAAAACCAATAAATCGTCTGGCATTCCAGTTCGACAAGGCCTGTATGACCCGCGCAACGAGCATGACGCCTGCGGTGTCGGTTTTGTCGCGCATATGAAGGGCGTCAAGTCGCACAAGATCATCGAAGACGGGCTGTTCATGCTCGAAAACCTGACGCATCGCGGTGCTGTCGGCGCCGATCCGCTGATGGGCGATGGTGCGGGTATGCTCGTGCAGATTCCCGACAGCTTTTTCCGTGCGGAATGGGCTGAAAAGGGTGTCGAGCTTCCCCCCGTCAACCATTATGCCGTTGGCTACCTTTTCATGCCGCAGGACGCCGACGAACGGGCTCATATCGAAACGGTTATTTCCGAAGTGATCGCTTCGGAAGGTCAGTCGCTGATTGGTTTCCGGGATGTTCCCGTCGACAACTCATCACTGTCAAAGGCGCCGCATATCGCGGCAACGGAACCGGTGCACCGGCAGGTGTTCATCGGGCGCAATCCCAACATTGAAACAAACGAGGATTTCGAAGGCAGGCTCTTTGTCTTGCGCAAGGTGATCTCGAACCGCATCTACCAGGAGAACGGCGGCAAGGAGAGCGACTTCTACGTCGTTTCCATGTCTGCGCGGACAATTGTCTACAAGGGCATGTTTCTCGCCTACCAGGTCGGCGCCTATTACAAAGATCTGAAGGATCCGCGTTTCGAGAGCGCAGTCGCGCTCGTGCATCAGCGCTTCTCGACCAACACCTTCCCGTCATGGAAGCTCGCGCATCCTTATCGTATGGTCGCACATAACGGTGAAATCAACACGCTGCGGGGCAACGTCAACTGGATGGCCGCGCGTCAGGCTTCGGTCGATAGCGAATATTTCGGCAACGACATCTCGAAGCTCTGGCCGATTTCCTATGAAGGCCAATCGGATACCGCATGTTTCGACAATGCGTTGGAATTCCTGTTTCAGGGTGGATATTCGCTCGCCCATTCGATGATGATGCTTATCCCGGAAGCATGGTCCGGCAACAAGCTCATGGCCGATGATCGCAAGGCGTTCTATGAATATCACGCCGCGCTCATGGAGCCGTGGGATGGTCCGGCAGCGGTTGCATTTACTGACGGCCGCCAGATCGGCGCGACCCTTGACCGCAACGGTCTGCGCCCGGCACGTTACATTGTCACCGACGACGATTTCGTCATTATGGCATCGGAAGCTGGCGTGCTGCCCGTACCCGAAGCGAAGATCGTCAAGAAGTGGCGGCTCCAGCCCGGCCGAATGCTGTTGATCGACATGGAAAAGGGCGAGATTGTTTCTGATGACACGATCAAGTCCGAGATTGCCAACCGTCACCCCTACAAGCAGTGGCTGAAGAACACGCAGCTGATCCTGGAAGAATTGAATCCGGTGGAGCCGCGTGCTCTGCGTAAGGATGTGAGCCTTCTCGACCGCCAGCAGGCGTTTGGTTACACGCAGGAAGACACGCGCCTGCTGATGTCGCCGATGGCAACGACGGGTCAGGAAGCCATTGGTTCGATGGGCACCGATACGCCGATCTCGGCGATGTCGGACAAGTCGAAGCTGCTTTACACCTATTTCAAGCAGAACTTCGCGCAGGTCACCAACCCGCCGATCGATCCGATCCGCGAGGAACTGGTGATGAGCCTTGTGTCGTTCATCGGTCCGCGCCCGAACATTTTCGACCTGGTGGGCTCGTCCCGTCGCAAGCGGCTGGAAGTGCGCCAGCCGATCCTCACCAATGGCGATCTGGAAAAGATCAGGTCCATTGGCCACACGGAAGACCGGTTCGATACAAAGACGCTGGATACGGCCTATAACGTCGACGAAGGCGCGGCGGGCATGGCCGGTGCGGTCGAACGACTGTGCGACCGTGCGGAAGCGGCGGTGCACGGCGGCTACAACATTATCATCCTTTCGGATCGTCAGGTCGGTCCGGATCGGATTCCGATCCCGGCTCTTCTCGCGACGGCTGCGGTCCACCATCATTTGATCCGCAAGGGTCTGCGTACGTCGGTGGGACTCGTGGTCGAATCGGGTGAGCCGCGTGAAGTGCATCATTTCTGCTGCCTCGCCGGTTATGGCGCCGAAGCGATCAACCCCTATCTCGCCTTCGATACCCTGCTCGACATGCACAAGCGCGGTGAATTTCCACCGGAAGTAGACTCGAAAGAAGTCGTGTCGCGCTACATGAAGTCGATCGGCAAGGGAATCCTGAAGGTCATGTCCAAAATGGGCATTTCCACTTATCAGTCCTATTGCGGCGCGCAGATTTTCGATGCAGTCGGCTTGAAGTCGGCGTTCGTTGACCGGTTCTTCTTCGGTACTGCGACGACGATCGAAGGCGTTGGTCTTGAGGAAGTCGCGGAAGAGACGGTTCGCCGGCACCGGGACGCCTTCAGCAATGATCCGGTCCTTGCCACGACACTCGAAGTTGGCGGTGAATATGCTTACCGCATGCGCGGCGAAGCGCATCTCTGGTCGCCGGATGCCGTTGCGAAACTGCAGCATGCGGTGCGGACGGATTCTCCAAGCACGTTCAAGGAATATTCCGACATGGTGAATAGCCAGTCGGCCCGCGCCAAGACCATTCGAGGTCTGTTCAACATCAAGTTGGCCCCGGATATGGGGCGCAAGCCGGTTTCGATCGATGAGGTCGAGCCTGCCAAGGAAATCGTCAAGCGGTTCTCGACAGGCGCGATGTCGTTCGGCTCCATCAGCCGCGAGGCGCATACAACGCTGGCCGTCGCCATGAACCGGATCGGCGGCAAGTCGAACACAGGCGAAGGTGGCGAGGAGCCGGATCGCTTCTATCCGCTGCCGGATGGCAAGCCGAATCCTGAGCGGTCGGCGATCAAGCAGGTAGCGTCCGGCCGTTTCGGCGTGACGACGGAATATCTTGTCAACTCCGACATGATGCAGATCAAGGTTGCGCAGGGTGCCAAGCCCGGCGAAGGCGGTCAGCTGCCCGGTCACAAGGTGGATGCAACGGTCGCCAAGACCCGTCACTCGACGCCCGGCGTCGGCCTCATCTCGCCGCCGCCGCACCACGATATCTACTCCATCGAGGACCTGGCGCAGCTCATCTACGATCTGAAGAACGTCAATCCTGAGGCCGATGTCTCGGTGAAGCTTGTCTCGGAAGTCGGTGTCGGTACCGTTGCCGCCGGCGTTGCCAAGGCGCGCGCCGATCACATCACTATCTCCGGATATGATGGCGGAACAGGCGCGTCGCCGCTGACGTCGCTCAAGCATGCCGGCAGCCCGTGGGAAATGGGCCTTGCGGAAACGCAGCAAACGCTTGTGCTCAACGGACTGCGTTCGCGCGTCGCGCTACAGGTCGATGGCGGCTTGCGGACTGGCCGCGATGTCATCATCGGCGCGCTGCTTGGGGCCGACGAGTTCGGTTTCTCCACCGCACCGCTGATTGCCGCCGGTTGCATCATGATGCGCAAGTGTCATCTCAACACCTGCCCCGTCGGCGTCGCAACACAGGATCCTGTCCTGCGCAAGCGCTTCAAGGGCACGCCGGAACACGTCATCAACTTCTTCTTCTATATGGCGGAAGAGGTGCGGCAATTCCTGGCCGAAATGGGTTACACAAAGCTCGAACAGATCGTCGGCAAGACGGAACTGCTCGAGAAGCGTGAGATGATCGACCATTGGAAGGCCAAGGGTCTCGACTTCACCCGCATCTTCCATAAGCCGGAAGCGCCCGAGGAAAAGACCCGCTGGACTGAAAGGCAGAACCATCCGATCATCGATATTCTCGACCGCAAGCTGATCGAGCAGGCCAAGACTGCGCTTGAAAGCAAGATTCCGGTCAAGATCGAGATGGATATCAAGAATGTCGACCGCTCCGCCGGTGCAATGCTATCGGGTGAAGTTGCCAAGCGCTATCGGCATAAGGGCCTGAAAGAGGATACGATCTCGGTCAAGTTCAATGGAACGGCCGGGCAGTCCTTCGGTGCCTTCCTGGCGCGCGGTATCTCGTTCGAACTGATCGGGGATGGTAACGACTATGTCGGCAAGGGCCTTTGTGGCGGTCGCATCGTGATTCGCCCGCCGGAAGAGACGAAGATCGTGCCGGAAGATTCGATCATCGTCGGCAATACGGTACTTTACGGGGCGATCGAGGGCGAAGCCTATTTCCGTGGTGTGGCCGGTGAACGTTTTGCCGTTCGCAACTCTGGTGCCATCGCGGTGGTTGAAGGCACGGGTGACCATGGTTGCGAGTACATGACCGGCGGTGTTGTTGTCGTCATCGGCCAGACCGGCCGCAATTTCGCGGCCGGCATGTCCGGTGGTGTCGCCTATGTGCTTGATGAGGCTGGCGATTTCGCCCAGCGTTGCAACATGGCGATGGTCGAGCTCGAACCAGTGCCCGAAGAGGACGACATCCTTGAAAAGCTGCACCATCACGGTGGCGACCTGGCGCACAAGGGACGTGTCGACGTGTCCGCCAATATGACGCGGCATGACGAAGAGCGTCTTGTGCAGCTCATTTCGAACCACATGCATTATACGGGTTCGGGCCGGGCCAAGGAAATTCTCGACAATTGGGAAAGTTTCCGCCCCAAATTCGTGAAAGTCATGCCGGTCGAATATCGCCGCGCGCTCGAGGATATGGAGCGTATGCGGATGGGAGTCGCAGCCGAATAAGGTCAACGCGCTCCATGCTTCGAGCGTCGTCATGATGCTCGGCATGGGGTCCAATGCTGCCCAAAGCCCCGTGCGGGAATGGGTGGTCCTCCGAGAGGCGAGGGAGCAGATTTATGGGTAAGGTCACAGGTTTTCTAGAGATCGACCGGCAGGTCGGCAAGTATCAACCGGCTTCTGATCGCATCCGGCACTTCCGGGAATTCACCATTCCCATGTCGGATAGCGAGGTCAAGAAGCAGGCAGCGCGCTGCATGGATTGCGGGATTCCCTTCTGCCATGGGCCGACCGGATGTCCGGTCCACAACCAGATTCCGGACTGGAATGATCTCGTTTACAACGACAACTGGGATGAGGCGATCCGCAACCTGCATTCCACCAACAATTTCCCGGAATTCACTGGCCGCATCTGCCCGGCTCCCTGCGAGGAGGCCTGCACGCTGAACCTGGAGGATGTGCCGGTATCCATCAAGACAGTGGAGCAGGCGATTGCCGACAAGGCCTATGAAAAAGGCTTCATTATTCCGCAGCCTGCCGCATCCAAGACCGGCAAGAACGTGGCGGTGATTGGTTCCGGACCGGCTGGTTTGGCTGCAGCACAGCAACTTGGCCGTGCAGGGCATGAAGTCCACGTGTACGAACGCGAGAGCCGTCCGGGTGGGCTGCTTCGCTATGGGATCCCTGACTTCAAGATGGAGAAGCACTTCATCGATCGCCGCGTTACCCAGATGGAAGGCGAGGGCGTCACGTTCTACTGCGGGGTAAATGTGGGAATTGACAAGCCGGTTCAAGAGCTTATCGACACCTATGACGCAGTGCTCTATTGCGGCGGGGCAGAGACACCCCGCCCGGCCGGTATCCCCGGCGGCGAGCTCGAGGGCGTGCATGATGCAATGCATTACCTCGTCCAGCAGAACCGGCGCATCGGCCGTGAGAACATCGACTCGGTCGCTTGGCCGAGCGATCCGATCATCGCCTCCGGCAAGCACGTAGTGGTTGTTGGTGGTGGTGATACGGCGTCCGACTGCGTCGGCACGGCGTTCCGTCAGGGCGCGGTGAAGGTCACCCAACTCGATATTCGCCCACAGCCGCCGGAGAAGGAAGACAAGCTCAGCGTCTGGCCATACTGGGCGACAAAGATGCGCACCTCCTCCTCGCAAGCGGAGGGTGCGGACCGCGAATTCCAAGTGGCAACACTTGAATTCATTGGTGAAAATGGAACCCTGACCCATGTGAAGTGCTGTGAAGTCGATGAGGCACGCAAGCCCATTGCCGGCACCGACTTTTTCATCAAGGCCGATCTCGCCTTTATCGCCATCGGTTTTTCGGGGCCCTTCGAGAACAATATCGTCAAGGAACTCTCCGGTTCGCTCGATATGCGGGCTGATCGCCGTGGTAACCGTTCGGTTGCAGCGGATGACAAGGATTATCGCACCAGTGTCGACAAGCTCTACACGGCCGGTGACGTCCGTCGCGGGCAATCTCTCGTTGTCTGGGCGATCCGCGAAGGCCGGCAGGCAGCCCATTCCATTGATGCGGCATTGATGGGTTCTTCGGTTCTGCCGCGGTAACATTTTCAACCAGGCACGTCCAAAATTCTCGTGCCGGTTGAGAATCTTGCGCCAGATTCGCCGAATCCCGGGCGGTTCTTGGGTGCCTTTCTGTGTAATTCGATGAACTTTCCCAAAACGCATTCGTGCTTTCGCTTTTTTCTTCGCAACAGGATTGTCGCACTGCCGCGATGGTTAGTGCGAAATCGCGGGATCGTAATTTGCTGGATGCAACCAAGGCGAGTTTCCCGGTGTAGAAACTGCTCAAAAAAGAATCTTCAGCATTATTTGGTAGAATATTAGGCAATTTGCGACTTATGGCTAATTGACCTGAACTCTCACAGTTGCGCATAGGGCTCTCTTTTCGAATTTGAGAGCACCAATGATTTTCAGACTTTTGTTGCTAGTGGCCCTTTTGGGGCTCTCCGCCTGTAATGGCGCGGACACAAACTCTCCACAGACTGACGCCGACACATCGGACAGCACATTCGCCTTGGCCACGGCAAGGGACGATCTGGCCACGGTCAATGCCACGATTGCGGAGTCAGAACGGAAGCGGGCGCAGCTGGAGGCCGAACGGGTGGCCGCGCAAAAGGCGCTGGACGATCTGAAGGCGGCACACGCAAAGGAAATCGCCGCGGTTAAAACGGCGCTGGAAGATCTTGCTGTCGAGCTCGAGTCCAAGACCGAGGCATTGCAAACGGCGCGGCAGGAATTCGACGACCTGACCCGGGAAGACCCGGCCAATCCCGGCGCGCTCAAGCAGGCGCGGGATGCGCTCGCCATCCTCAATGGAGATGAAAACACGCCTGGCTCGATCAAGGAGGCGGTGAAGAAGCGTAACGACGTACAAGCTGAGCTTGCCACTCTTATGGCAGAGGAAAACACGCCAGGCTTGATCGCCGCGGCGAAGGCCAAACTTGAAAAAGCTCAGGCCGATCTCGACGATCTGACCCGGGAAGACCCGGATAATCCTGGCGCGCTCAAGAGGGCGCGGGATGCGCTCGCCATCCTCGATGGGGATGAGTTCATACCCGGTTCAATCAAGGCGGCACAGGTCAAACTCAAAAAAGCCCGGGACGAGCTTGCCATTCTCAACGGGGATGCTGACACGCCCGGTTTGATTGCAGCGGCGCAGAAAAGACTGGACGATCTAATCCGCACCGACAAGGACAACCCGGGCGAGATCGCCAAGGCGCAGAAACTGCTCGCAGATATCAATGCGAAACTCGCCGCGCTCGGCAAGGCAGCGAAACTGATGGCGGACGGCAAGCCGCAAGAGGCCGCCAAGGGGCTCAAGGATGCGGGATTCACCCAGGAAGCCATTGACGTGCTGAAGGGGGCGGGCTTCTTCAATGAAGCCGCGGATATGCTTAAAGCAGTTGGCAGGGCGCAAGAGGCATTGAAAATGCTGACGGATGCCGGCCTCTTCAAGGAAGCTGCCGCAATGCTCAAGGCAGACGGAAAGATTCCGGAAGGGGCCGGGCTGGACGCAGATGCATACGCATTGTTCGCCCCGGAAGAATACAGGTTTATCGCAAACGACAATCCCGATCCTTCATCACCGCAGGTGAACGGGAGACCATCGGTCATGCGGCACAGTATAACCGTCCACAAGGGTGCCAGCGACGAAAAGACACTCTGGTATACGGCGTCGGCCGGGCACCTCATTGCCTATGGACCGAAGGATATTACCGGCACAAAAAAACTCGAAGCGGCGATGTTCTATGTGTCCTATACGCGCGATGATCTGCCAAGAGACAAGCGTCCTGTGACATTCTTTGTTAATGGCGGTCCGGGAGCGGCCACCATCTATTTGCACATGGCGGCGTACGGGCCAAAACGGGTCAAGATCGACGCACCCAATTTGCCCATGCAAGCGAAAGATTTCAATTTTCCGGTCATCGACAATGACGAAACCTTGCTGGATCAAAGTGACCTTGTTTTCGTCGATATGGTCGGCACCGGGTATTCAACCGCGATCCAGCCGCTCAAGGACGAGGATTTCTTCGATGTCACCAGGGATGCCGAGATATTTCGTGATTTTGTGACCAGTTATTCCAACAAAAACAACCGGCAAAGCTCGCCCAAATATGTCTATGGCGAATCCTATGGAGGTGCACGCGTCGCAAAGGCTTCGGCGCTTCTGGAGCAAGCGGGAACAAGCAACTTCGATGCGGACCCATCGGGCAAGCCGCCGATCATATTATCCGGGATCATTCTCAATTCACCGCTTTTGTCGGGTGATAGCTGTTCGCGGTTTGGAGCCGTATTTACCACGCTGCCCTTGTGCACTTTGGGTTTCCCGACCCAGGCCTTGGTTACGGACTATTTTCAGGCCACATATTCCAAAGAGCCCGACGAGCGCTGGAGCAAAACGAAGGGCTTCGATACGCTCACGGACGACGGCCTTGATAGATATGTCGACTACATCCGGAATTTTCATGCCAATACATATATCCCCATGTTCAAGAAGCTGTTTCCGCTGTTCGCTGAAACGGTTGACGGCAAGAAAGTACTCAAGGAAATACAGGGGATATTGGCAATTCCGGATTTGAGATGGTCTAGTGTGAGCTTGGCAATATCGAGACTATTTTTGCCAAAAAAAGATAGCAAATACGGCGTTTTTGATGCACGCATGATCGCTACTGATTACGATCCTGACTATTTTGATAGCGAGGTGCTCGGTAACGCCCTCAAGGATCATCTGCCAAATTCTGTCAATTATGTTCCTCGCACAAGCCCGGACTATGCCGTCGTGTGCAACCGATGCAAATGGGACTATGAGATGAGCCAATTGGGCGGTGTTACCGATCTGGCCGCGGTGTTGAAAACCGATCCGAAACTGAAAATACTGGCGCTGCTTGGCTATTACGACAATGCGGTGTGGTTCTACCAAGTGGAATCACAGTTGAAGATCGCCAAACTGGACACAGACAAACGCGTTACGGTCAAGAGATTCGCCAGCGGACATATGACTTATTATACAGAAGCCGCCCGAGGTCCCCTGAAAAAAGCACTCGATGAATTTTATGCACCAGCCACGGGGGTGGCGGCGACGCAGTGACCACCAGGGCTATACGCGTATCCCGGGTCATGAGTGGGACGAGTTCAGATTTGGTTACGGCGCTTTTTGCGCGGGCCAGGAGAAATCGTTGACGCGGCCCGGCTGACTGTCCGGGGCGACGCCGTCGATGACGAGACGATCACGGGCCGATTTTTCAACGGCGGGTTCAGGTCGCGGCGCGGCCCCGAGGAGATCGGTACCACCATCAAGTTCAGGATCGCTGAGGCTGATCGGCGCCAGCCGGTCGACCTTCACGGGAGCTTGCGGCGTTCCGGGCAGGGCCTGCACCGGGGCACCCGGTTTGATTGCAGCAACATCCGGTGAAGTTGCATTACCGAGCATCTGGCGCAGCGGCTTTTCGACATAGAAGGCGAGCTTGCGTTTGCCTGCGATGGTCAGGCCGATCCCGTCATTGTTGCGCAGGCGTGCGGTCTGCCCCGAAATGTCAAATCCGGACAATGTGAAATTGCCGCTCTGATCGACAAAGCCATCCCAAACATCGACAAACGTGCCATCGGCTTTCTCCGCCGCATTGCGATAGAGTTCATTGAAGGCAAGCACGTCATTGGTGATGCTTTTCGACTTGAAAGCTGGTTGACCCACCCAAACCACCGGATGACCGGTCTTCTTGACCGCTTCCAGGAACGCGTTGATGCGCAGTTGATATTCCTTCGTCCATTCGTCGGTCAGCAGCGTCTGGCCGCTGGCGAATTGCTGGCGATCATTGGCCCCGACCATGATGACGACAACGGCTGGTTTTTCCGCCTCGATCATGCCACCGATCGTTGCAGGCCAGTCGCGGTGATCGTTGCGTACAAAGCCAGAGGACCCATCTGCCCTGTCGACGACACGCACACCCGGTGAATCGATGAATGCGGCGTCCAGGCCTTCCGCCAGGTTGCCTGCCATGAAATCGCCGACAATGAGGACAGTCTTGGCATCGGGCAGTTTTGCCGGAATGGCTGGTTGTGGCGCGGTTGCGGAGGGGCCCTCTCTTGGCGAGGTGCGTAGGGGGGCAGGCGCACGGGGGCGGGCTCGCTTTGCCGGGCGGCTCCTGGGAGGACGTGCCCTCCTCCTGCCATCGTCAATGAGCCTGTCCGTCGGCTCCCGATAGATCTCGCGCGGCCCGAACAGCATATCGAGGATCGTTCGTGCAGAGGCAGATTCGACGAAGACAAGGGTGCCTGCGAGACCAAGAGCCAAGGACAGGAGCAGGGGTGAGAAAGGCGAGGAGTGTCTGCCCATATATTCCGCGCGATAGAATCGATTGCAATCCATGCGTTTGTCCTGTGACCCCGATTTGCACCGACAACAGCGGAAGCATATCTCTCCCCTTGTGGGGGAGAAAGGATTTTCTTGGATTTAGCCTCTTTACCAAATCCTTGGAAAATCCAAGCGAGGGGATTTGCAAATCATCAATATCCCCTCTCTTGCGATTTCCAGCACTTAGCAAAGGCCAAGATGCTGAAAATCGCTTTCTCTCCCGCAAGGGAGAGATAATCGGCATCAGCCGTGGACTATTTCTTCCGGATGACGGTCAGCACTTCCTTGCTTGGATGACCATCGGGATCCAGTCCCATCTGCTTCTGGAAAGCCTGAATGGCATCCCTCGAGCCCGTGCCGATTTTCCCGTCAACCTTGCCGTCATAATAGCCGAGTTCGCGCAAATGATGCTGCAATTCTTCGCGCTCCTTCATGGTAATCGGCGTGAAGGGGCGATTCCAGTCCTGGCGAAGGCCAGTGGAACCGGCAATCTGATCGGCCAGAAGACCAACGCCAAGAGCGTATTTATCGGCATTGTTGTAGTTCTTCAGCACAAAGAAATTACGTGTCATCAGGAAAGTCGGGCCGTTGCGGCCATCCGGCACCTTCAATGTCGCTTTTTCGCTGCCATGCGGGAACGCTTTGCCGTTGGCCCGGACGACGCCAAGGCTTTGCCATTCGGCAATGGTACGCGAACCGCCTGGAAATTTGCGACCGGCCGGCAGAACGACTTCATAGCCCCATGTGCGGCCGGACTGCCAGCCGTTCTTGCGCAGCAGATTGGCTGCGGTGGCGAGCGCGTCGGGCACTGAATTCCAGATATCGCGCTTGCCATTGCCATCCATATCGACGGCATAGGCCAGATAGCTTGTCGGAATGAACTGGGTGTGGCCAAGGGCGCCAGCCCAGGAGCCGGTCAGATGGCTGCGGTCGATATCGCCGGTCTGAAGGATCTTCATTGCAGCGATCAGCTGGGTGCGGGCATATTTCGCCCGGCGTTGATCGGCATAGGCGAGGGTGGCGAGCGAGCGCACAGCGTCGCGCATGACATCGTCACGCTTCATGATCTCGCCGAAATTGGTTTCCATCGACCAGATGGCGAGCAGGATATTGCGATCGACGCCGTAGGACTTTTCGATGGCACTGAGCCAGCGGCTGTATTTGCGCGCCATTTCCCGGCCCGTGGCAATCGATTGCTCGTTGACGCGGTTGTCGAGGTAACCCCAGACAGGCTCCGTAAATTCCGGCTGGAACTGGGCTTTCTGCAGGACTTCCGGATCGATCTCGGTCACGCCGGCAAAAGCCCGGTTATAGGTGGCCGCAGAAATGCCGCTCTTCATTGCTGTACCGCGGAACTCCGCGATCCAGTTCTGGAACTTTGCATCGGCAGCGGCATTGTTGATGGCGCCGGTCAATCCGATGCCCGCGACCGCAGCAACCATCAACATGCGCCTGGCGAAAGCCGATGAACAACTCACCATTGTGTTTTCTCCTCGAGCTGTGTTTCCACAATTTTGGGTCAAACGATAAATTACACACCTCAAAGTTAGGAATTGGTTTACCATGCGTCGTCAAACGAGATTCATTTGGCCACATTAACAGTGGCAAAGAATGTTTATTTTACAGTCGCATGCATTTTGGGTCTTTGAAACGAAATTGTCTAGCGCACGGCCCCAGGTCCTGAACCTAAGTTTCGAACCAATTTTGTAGAGGATTGTACGGAAATTTGAAGTGTTATTGTGCGCTTGTGCATCCAATAGAGCCTATGCCACAGTAATAAACAACAATAATTGCATGCAACACCATGAGGTAATGATGACGACGAGCAAGAAAATCCGTAAGGCCGTCTTTCCAGTTGCGGGTTTTGGCACCCGCGTTCTTCCCGCCACCAAGTCCATTCCGAAGGAAATGCTGACCGTCGTCGACAAGCCGGTCATCCAATATGTGGTGGACGAGGCGCGCGAAGCCGGTATCGAGCATTTCATTTTCGTGACCGGCCGCAACAAGGCGGTCATCGAGGATTATTTCGACGCTCAGTACGAGCTCTATGCCACGCTCGCCGAACGCGGCAAGACCGGCCTCCTTGACGAGTTGCAAAGCATTCAGCCCGGTCCGGGAACGACCAGCTTTACCCGCCAGCAGGTGCCAATGGGTCTCGGCCATGCGGTGTGGTGCGCGCGCGACATAGTCGGCGACGAACCCTTTGCGCTGCTGTTGCCGGACATGATCATGCAGCCTGAAGGCAATGGCTGTCTTGCCGACATGGTCGAGCTCTACAACCAGTCGGGGGGGAATGTGATCGCAGTACAGGAATGCGATCCGGCCGAGACGCACAAATACGGTATCGTCGGTCAGGGCAAGCCTATCGGCAAGGGATTCGAGCTGACCGAAATGGTGGAAAAGCCGGCCAAGGGCACGGCTCCGTCCAATCTCTACATCAATGGCCGCTATATCCTGCAGCCGGAGATTTTTGACATTCTCGAGCATCAGGAACGCGGTGCCGGCAACGAAATCCAGCTTACCGACGCGATGCTGAAGCTGACCAAAGAGCAGGATTTCTTCGGTTATCACTTCAAGGGCCGCACCTATGATACGGGCTCCAAGGAGGGCTTTGTCGAAGCCAATGTGGCCTTTGCCCTTTGGCGCAATGACATCCGCAATGGGGTCATCGACAATATCGGCAATATGCTGAAGACGATCCAGCCCAAGCAGGGGTGAAGTCACACCATCGTTAGCTCCCCCGTCGAGGGGGAGATAAACGATGCCCCCGAGGTCAACGCTGTAGTGTCACACCCATGAAGATGCTGGTTTCTTCGGTCTGGCGGCTTTCTACTTCGCTGTGGGTGAATTCGTGGCGGGCGCTGACGTCGAGACCGACAAAACGGTTGAACCAGTAGGTGGCGCCGATCTCCGCACCGAACCCCTTGTCCCAGCCTGAGCCGTCCGTATTGTCGCGCAGCGACCCGATCAATGTTGCGCTGACATCAAGGTTCGACCGGACCTGACGCTTTATACCGAGTGTACCTTCATAGAATACCGAGCCGCTGTCGTCAGGGGCAGTCGCTCCTTCGACGCGTGTCAGCAGGCCGAGACTGACATCGGTGCCCCGTTGCGGCGACCATGTGATCGCGCCATCGACACTCATGCCATCGACGGCTGCAAGCCTTGGGTCGTCGATGTCCTGGCGCAGATAACCAATCGCGAGCTCGCCCTTGAGTTTCTCGGCGATGTCGAGTTCGACACCGCCCCGCAGTCCGATGCGCGGTCCCGAACGGCGGAAGCCGTTGGCATCGAGAGATTCGTCGTACATCAACTTGCCCAGTTCCACTTCGACAAACGGCTTTATGGCCGGAGACATTTCAAAACCGCCGCGCAGTGCAATGCTGGCAAAGGTATTGTCGCGGTCTTCCTGGCTGACGACACTGCCATCGGAGAATTCCGCATTGCCATAGGTCGTGTGGTCGACATTACCTCTTACATCGGCAAAAAACTTGCCGAACTCGTGGCGGACACCAAAGGTTGCGTCCAGTTCCTGCACGAGAGGGCGATTCGAGGTTCCCACGATGGTCGTTGGTGCGCTCGGATCTTCCTGGCGGATGCGATAACCTGCCTCGCCCTTCACGGTTGTGCGTTCGCCGAGATCGAGCTGGAAGCCGCCGCGCAAACCGGCATTGGGAGCAGAATATTCTTCTCCAGAGATCGATTTGTCATAGGTGCCATCGAAATCCAGAAAGGCGGAATGACGCGACCAGTCGGTTGTGGCGCGCGCGCGCAAGCGTGTTTCGGAAAGCACAGCACTGCTGCCGTCCGAGCTGCCATCGGCATTGGTCGTGGCGCGAAGGCCGGTGCTGATCGACGGGCGCAGCGTTATTGTTCCTGCCCTGATGCCGAGCGGGGCAAAGGGTTCAGGGTCGGGACGTATCGTGCGGCGCTCGATCGCCGGTTCGGGGAGATTGTCCCGCGCGGTGCGCTCGGCGGGGGGATTGGCTTCCCTGTTCTGTTCGATTGCTCCAGTGGCAAGCGAATCAGTCTGTTCGCCGCCGCTTGCCGTTGCGGTGATATTGGCACGTGTCTCACCCGGCCGGGCAGGGGCGGTACGCGCGGCGGGTCTTTCCGCTGGAACGGGAACACTTTCACCGGGCGCAGCAGCCGAATCCGGATTAAGACCACCGCTATTGTCCACGGGTCCGGGCGGGGGCGAGCCAGTGCCGCCGGGTACGCCGAACAATCCGAGATTTCCGCTGTCGTCATCCGGCGGCAATGCGCCGGGACTGACCGGTTCGTACGGCCTGGAGGGGATGCCGTTATCCGCCTGCGGCGCTGACGGATTTGCAGGATTGCCGGGCTGGCCCGGATTGGATGCGCCGGCATTGTTCTGCGTCTGGAGTATATTTTCCTGCACGGCGCCACGCAGAGGGGGGGCGTCCTGGGCCCGGGCCCCGAATGCAAACACGGTACTGCTGAGCAACGCCGTCGTCAGACAGACATTGATCGCAGTCCGGAAGCTGCCGCGGTGCGGTGCTTCGAAACGTGGTTGCCAAAGATGCATCAACAGGTTTGCCGCCGGTCTCCAAGAGGCTGCTCGATAACTCTTCGAACGGGCCTTTATCGTTTATGGAGCGTAAACGGCCATGGTTAATGACTGGCTAACCGCCGCCTGCTGCGACGTCGTTGCCTGCTTTCCGTTGAACAAAAAATGGACAGATGACGAGCAAAGCGCTAACGGTTGCGGCCATGCAGGCTATAAATGACACCGAACTGGACAAGACCGCGGCGGTTGATTCCGCCAAGCGGACGATTTCAACCGAGAAAGACGGGCTGGCGGCGCTGAGCAGCGCGCTCGAGGGCCCGTTGGCCGAAGCTTTCTGCAATGCGATCGAGAAGATTGCCGCCGTGCGCGGACGCATCATCGTAACGGGCGTCGGCAAGAGCGGTCATATCGGTTCGAAAATAGCCGCGACGTTTGCCTCGACCGGCACGCCGGCCTTCTTCGTGCATCCCTCCGAAGCCAATCATGGCGACCTCGGCATGATCGCCGCAGATGACGCGATCCTTGCCATATCCTGGTCGGGCGATACGGCGGAGCTCAAGGGTATCGTCAGCTATTCGCGCCGCTTCCGCATACCGCTGATCGCGGTGACGGCAGGCGAAAATTCGGCGCTGGCAACGGCTGCCGACGTGGTACTGCTGATGCCGCGTGTAACGGAAGCCTGTCCGCATGGCCTGGCACCGACGACCTCGACGCTGATACAGCTGGCGGTGGGCGATGCGATCGCCGTGGCGCTGCTCGAGGCACGCGGGTTCACGGCAGGCGATTTCAAGACATTCCACCCAGGCGGGTCGCTCGGCGCCAGCCTGACGCATGTGCGCGAGATCATGCACCGCGGCGACAGGATCCCGCTGGTGCCTTTAGGCACGCCGATTCCCGAGGCGATGAAGGTTTTGTCGGAGAAGCGTTTCGGTTGCATTGCGGTGCAGAATGACGACGAAACGCTGGCAGGAATCATCACGGACGGCGATCTTTCGCGCAACCTTCACCGCAATCTGGTGACGATGAGGGTGGAGGAGATCATGACGCGCAGTCCGAAGACGGTGCCGCCGACAATGCTTGCCAGTGCGGCGCTGGCGTTGCTCAACGAGCACAATATCGGCGCGCTGATCGTGACCGAAAACAACTTCCCGATCGGGATCGTGCATTTCCATGATCTGCTGCGGATAGGCGCCGCCTGAGACGTTGCGAATTCAACCTGACGGATATCTGATGCAGCTTCCTGTGCTCATGGACCTAATGTCCACTGCGCTCCGGTTCTCGAAAAACCACACCAGCTGCCTCAAAAGGATGAATTCAAAATTCGTCTCAGCAACCTTTTGTGTCAGAAGCCTTGGGCAGGCCTGCTTGTTTCAGAACGGCGTTGGCAGTGTGGCGTTTCTCGATATTTGAGGGAACGACGAAGAACCGATTTGTGATCGGACTGTTCCAATATTCGTGGCTGCCTTTAGCCTGACGCACAAATTTGCATCCGGACTTGGTGAGTAGATCAGCAAGTTCCCGATAAAGACTTGCACCCACGTATCAAAGTGCTTTTGCTATCGAATTGCCTGATTCAATATAAAACCGGAGATGAAGTTTGTGTGGATCGCTCACCCAGCCATTCAGAACGGCAATCTCCGGCGCGATCTCCCAAACCCTTTCAAGCAACTCACTATAGCTTGGCGCTTCTGTTGCTATGGGCAAATCATCGTTGACGGCGATCCAGGCACCATCTTCCTCAAAAACAGATACGACAAAGCTTGGCGTTTTGTTCTTCATTTTCAAATCATATCACAGGCGCGACAGGCACCGCAAACCGATGACCCTAAACCGGTTCCACCACCAGTGTGCCATGATCGATGCCGGTGATGCGCACCGGCGTGCCGGCAGCGAGGTCCGGCCCGGTCACGCGCCACAGGCTGTCGCCGATGCGGGCGCGGCCGCGACCGTTGACCGTTGCCTCTTCCAGCGTCACCACCTGACCGATCAGCTGTTCGCCGCGCATGTTGAGCAGCGGCTCGTCGGACATGACGTCCGTCGCGCCGATCAGCCGGCGGCCGATGAAGACGGAAATGACGGAGAGGATCAGGAACAGGATGACCTGCAGCTGCCAGCCCAGGCCGAGCGCTTCGCCAAACAGGATCGCTACCGCGCCGACGACCAGCGCGGCGATGCCGAACCAGAGGAGGAAGATGCCGGGTGCGGCGACCTCGAATATCATCAGGACCAGGCCGAGAACGACCCAGTTCCAGGGGCCGAGTTCAGCGAAGAGACGTTCCAGCATAGGTGTCACTCCCCCGCTTGCGGATTATGAATTCGAGCCGCTACCGGTGCCGGGAACCGTGCGGCCACGCGCGGGCGGGGTTGCGGGAGCGGGCGGGGTTGCGGATGCACTGTCGCCGAATACTTCGCGAGCAATCGCGCCGATACCGCCAAGCGAGCCGATGAGCGAAGAGGCCTCCATCGGCATCAGGATGACCTTCTGGTTGGGGCTCGTTGCGAACTTGCCGAAGGCTTCGGTGTATTTCTGCGCCACGAAATAGTTGAGCGCCTGCACGTTGCCGGCGGTGATGGCGGCAGAGACCAGTTCCGTGGCCTTGGCCTCGGCTTGGGCCAGGCGCTCGCGCCCCTCGGCTTCACGATACGACGCCTCGCGCTTGCCCTCTGCTTCGAGGATCTGCGCCTGTTTCAACCCTTCGGCGCGCAGAATCTGCGCCGCCCTCGTACCTTCGGCTTCGAGCACCACCGCGCGTTTATCGCGTTCCGCCTTCATCTGGCGGCCCATGCTGTCGAGCAGGTCCTGCGGCGGGTTGATGTCCTTGATCTCGACGCGGGTCATCTTGATGCCCCAGGAATGCGCAGCCTCGTCAACGACGCGCAACAGGCGGTCATTGATCGTATCGCGGTTCGACAGAAGTTCGTCGAGGACCATGGAGCCCATGACGGTACGAATATTTGTCATGGTCAGGTTGAGGATGGCGTTTTGCAATCCGCTGACCTGATAGGCCGCCTGCGGCGCATTGAGGATCTGGTAGAAGGCAATGCCGTCCACAGCGATGTTGGCGTTATCCTTGGTGATGACTTCCTGGGTCGGAACGTTCAGTACCTGTTCCATCATGTTCAGCTTGGCACCGATCCGGTCGAAAAAGGGCACGATGAGGTTGAGTCCCGGTGCGAGGGTGCGGGTATATTTGCCGAAGCGTTCGATCGTGTAGTTGTAGCCCTGGGGGACCGTCTTGACGCCCGCAAACAGAACCACCAGTACCAGAATGACGAGAACTGGAATGGTAAAGTCGAAACCGCTGAACGGCATGGTGGTCTCCCCTGGCCGACACCGCTTGAGCGGCGTCACATATGATCATCGCCCCTTGGATGGGCGAGGGCAAGATAGACGATAGTTATGATTCTAGCGAGCCCGGGGAGAGCTCAAATCCAGCCTTGCAATTCACGCCGGACCAGCTCCTCGATGACCTTCATGCCCTCGCTGGAATCATTGAGGCAGGGGACGTGGGTGAAGTTGACGCCGCCATTGTGCCGGAAGATTTCCGCGCCTTCGCCTGCAATTTCCTCCAGCGTTTCAAGGCAGTCGGAAACAAAACCCGGATTGAAGACGGCAACTGACTTCACGCCATCCCTCGCAAGTTTCTCGAGCGTCTTGTCCGTATAGGGCTGCATCCATTCTTCCGGGCCGAAGCGGGACTGGAAACAGGTAATCAGCTTGTCTTCGCTCCAGCCAAGGCGTTCGCGCAGGAGACGCGTGGTCTTCCAGCAATGGCAGGGATAGGGGTCGCCGCGTTTGAAATAGCTCTGCGGAATGCCGTGATAGGAGGCGATGAGGACTTCAGGCTCGAAATCAAGCGTCGCGTAATGTTTTTCGATAGAGGCGGCGAGGGCATCAATATAGACAGCTTCGTCCTGATAGGACGGAACCGTGCGTGTTGCAGGCATGTAGCGCATCTTGATCAGCGCCTCGAAGAACTTGTCGTTGACCGTCGCAGTCGTCGTTGCCGAATATTGCGGGTAGAGCGGAAACATCAGGATGCGCTTGCAACCGGCATTGTCGAGGCGCTCCAGCGCTTGCTCGATCGACGGCTGGCCATAGCGCATACCCCAATCGACGATGATTTCAGGATGGGAAGCGAGGGCAGCACCAAGCTTTTCGCCCTGCGAACGGGTGTAGGTACGCAGGGGGGACTCGTTGCGTTCGCGGTTCCAGATCTTCGCATAGAGCGCGCCGGACTTCTTCGGGCGGGCGTTGAGGACGATGCCGTAGAGCACCGGGAGCCAGATTGCGCGCGGCCATTCGATCACGCGCTTGTCGGACAGGAATTCCTTCAGGTAGCGCCGCATCGACGCCTTGTCGGTGCCGTCCGGAGTGCCGAGATTGACGAGAAGGACACCGACCTTCGAGGTTTCGATGCGTGGATGGTCTTCGGGTTTTATTACCACCGCCAGATCCCCGCCAGAAATTGCCATGTCCATTACTCCACTTCTGCGCGTGGAACCTAGTGGGGGCGGGTATTATTGCAAGAGTGCGAATGGCCGCATGTTTTGGGCAATCATGTTTGAAGCAGTGTGGCGTTCTCACCCCCTGTCCCGCACGACAGAGGGGGCGAGAATCAACTCTTACAGCGCCGGGACTTTCATCGCCGCACCGATCGGCAGCTTCATTACCCTCATGTCGGGATTGGCTTCAGCGAGTTTCTTCCACTCGGTGCCCTTGCCATAGACCTCTTCAGCAATATCCCAGAAATTGTCTCCGCGCTTGATCGTATAGGTATCCGGATGATGGTTGGCCGCCGGCGCCGCTGCTGCCGATTCCGGCGCTGGCTTTGCGCTGGTTTCCGCCGCCGGTTCAGCCGGTTTTGTCTCTGCGGAAGCTCCTGGCGCGAGCACAGTGATACGCCCGTCGGTGTATGGCTTGTAAGGCGTGTTCTTGCCCATGTAGTCGGCAAGGACCAATTCAAGTCCGGGGCCGTAATCATAGGCATTCACCGCATTGGTGGAGAAAATCTTGTAGCCGTCGCCACCCGCGCGCATGTAGTTGTTCGAAACGACACCATAGGTCGCCCCGGTATCGATCGGCTTCCAGCTATCACCCTGCATGACCTGAACGTCAGAGATGCGGCTGCCAACCGGCTTCGACACATCGAATGCATATTTGAGCCCGGCGACCTGCGGAAACCGGCCCGCACCCTGTTCAATCTGACTGACGCCGTTTTCAAGCGCTGCGACCACATCGGACCCGCGCAACTGGAAGGTCGCCAGCGTATTCTGGAAGGGCAAGACTGTCAGGACTTCACCCATGGTAACTTCGCCCGCATCGATTGATGCGCGCAGGCCGCCGCCATTGATGATGGCAATCGTCACGCCTTGGCCCTTGACACGGTCGAGCAGGGCATCGGCAACCAGATCGCCCATGCTGCATTCCTTGACGCGGCAAACCTCGCGCGCAGCTTCGATCACACCGCTGGATTCACCGACCTTCTTCGCCTTCAATTCCTCGATCGGTTTGCCCAATTCCTTGATGCGGGCCACAAAGGCGGGATCCGGAGTGACAGACGCGTCGAGCAGGATCGGTGCGCCTTCGCTCTTGGTGACATTGCCGTCATCGTCGAAGGTGACCTTGAGCTCACCGAGATATTTCGAATAGGACTTTGCCTGAACGATCGGCACGTCCCGGCCGGAAGGATTCTTCACCAAAGTCGGATAGGGACCGAGCGCTTCCGCGTCGGTGTTCGACAGGAGCGTATGGCTGTGGCCGCCGACAATAACATCGATGCCGTCGACCTTTGCCGCGAGCTCCTTGTCCCTGAGATAGCCGTAATGGTTGACCGCGATGATCTTGTTGACACCTTCGGCCTTCAGTGTGTCGACCAGTTTCTTCAGCGTCTCGACTTCATCGGCGAATTTGACGTCGGGCCCGGGGCTCGAAATTTCTGCCGTATCCGTGGTCAGGGCGGAAATGATGCCGATCTTCTGGCCGCCGATTTCCTTGATGAGATAGGGTTTGAATTTACCGGCGATGGGCGAATTCGGCGCGACTTCGATGTTGCTGGAAATGACCGGGAACTTCACCTTGTCGAGAAATTTGCCGAGCGTGACGGGGGTGTCGTCGAATTCGTGGTTGCCGAGAGCCATGGCATCGAAGCCCATCTGGTTCATGAATTCGGCGGTGTCGTCGCCCTTGTAGGTCGTGTAGAACAGGGAACCCTGGAACTCGTCGCCGGCATCGAGAACAATCACGTTGCCGCCGTCTTTCGAAAGCGCGGCCCGGCGCTCGTCGATCTTGGTTTTGACGCGGGCGATCCCGCCGAAACACTCTTGCTTGGCCTCTTCCTCGGCGGAGCAGGTCGAATCAAACTTGTTGATCGCTTCGATGCGCGAATGCTCATCGTTAATATGCAAAATATTGAGCGTGTAGTCGGCCAGCGCCACGCCGGCCGTCATGCCGAGGGCGGAGGTGGCTAACAGGATTTTCGGCAGGATTCGGTTGAGGATTCTGGACATAACTGCTCCGCGGGCTCATTTCGATCGAATGGTTTAGTATCTTCATCCTATGTTTCGCGCGTCAAGAAGATATGACACGTGCCGCTGCCGAGGACGTAGATTTTGCCGAGTTTTCCAAGACAGGAACAATTTGGCGAAAATGCCAATCTGAAATGCAAGAACGAATCCCATCATCCATTTGATCAGCATCAATTCGGACTTGATTGAGGTAACGTCGTCGTTTCGCCTGCTCAATGCAGTTGCCGCCGTCATCGCCTTATCTCTGGAACATCGATTGCTCGAACTGCCTCAAATACTTCTTTGCACGACGCTCATTATTGCTTCTTTCCGTTGACCACCGATGGCCTTCGAAGAAGGTAGCGTCATGCATTGCGGCGTTCAATTATACGATCGTTCAGCCATTCGCGCGAGGAATTGAGGAGCCTAGCCTACCTGCGGTGAGCGGCGCGTCAGTGAGAATTGCTGACCTGATGAGGAAGTGCAATTCAGCTGGCCAGCACTGACCAAGGCGCAATTAACCTTGGATTGGGTGCCGCGGGCAAGCGAGCGCAAATTGATCTCGATCAGATTGGCCGAAGCGAAGCGATAGCTGCCCTCCGCCAATTTTTCCTTGGTATCGTTGGCCCGCGTTTCGAACGCGCCACCATTGAAATTGGAGAAAGCGACGCCGGATGTGTCGAACCATTGACCCTGCACGGCGTCAGTGGGCCGGGTGACCTGGCCCGGACCACCTTCCTGGACGCCGCCGCTCATGCAGCCGGCAAGGGTGATGGTCAGTGCGGTTGCGGCGATGGCCAGCGAAAAGCGTTTCATCCAGACTGTCTCCCAATGGATCTGCCTCATTCAATGCCGCGAAAATCAAGCCAAAACAAGACCTAAGTTTAATTGAAGATTTGAAGGATACGATATTTTCCGGCAGAGACTACTGACATGGCGGCCTTGTGACCTGGACCACAGTTGGCGATAGTAGCGACCACAAATTATGGAGCGAGGCGATGATCGGCTATACCATGGTTGGAACCAATGATCTTCAGCGGGCGATCAAATTCTACGATCCGCTCATGGCAGAAATGGGCCTCGATCAGTGCTACAGGGATCATCTTTCGAGCTCCTGGGGCCGGAAGGGCGATGACACTTTCCCCCTGTTTTTTGTGGGTCACCCTTTCGACGGCGGGCGCGCGACCGTCGGCAATGGCGTCATGACGGCATTCCGCTTCGACGATAATGCACCGCTGGTTGACCGGCTCTATGCACTTGCGATCAAGAACGGCGGACGGGACGAGGGCAAGCCCGGTTTCCGCCCGCAATATGGCGAGGGCTTTTATGCTGCCTATATCCGCGATCTTGACGGCAACAAGCTGGCGTTCGTCTGTTATGACGCCAAGCCAGTTGCGCCGGAATAGCCGGCAAAGAATGGCGGAAGCGAAAACGGCAGCCCGAAGGCTGCCGTTTTGATTTGAGCGCTGCTGTCAGCGCACCAGGATGTTGCGGAACTGCCAGGGATCGTCAAGGTCGAGATTTTCCTTGAACAGACCCGGGCGGTTTTCCAATGGGGTCCAGTCCGTATAGTGGCCCCTGAGTGGACCAAGATAGGGCTTCTGGACTTCAAGGCAGCGGCGGAAGTCCATTTCGTCAGTCTCGACGATGCCCGCGTCGGGATTTTCCAGCGCCCAGACCATGCCGGCCATGACCGCAGACGTAACCTGCAGGCCCGTCGCATTCTGATACGGAGCAAGCTTGCGGGCTTCCTCGATCGTCAGCTGCGAACCGTACCAATAGGCGTTTTTGTCGTGGCCATAGAGCAGGACGCCGAGTTCATCGGCACCATCGACAATTTCGGATTCGTCAAGCACATGCTGGATCGCCTGCGGCTGACCGGCTGCACCGAACATCTCGTCGAGAGACAATGTCGCGACATTCGAGGGATGGTAGGCATAGTGGCATGTCGGCCGGTACGATGCCTTGCCTTTCTTGTCGTACACCGTGAAGAAGTCCGCAATCGAGATCGCTTCGTTGTGCGTGACCAGCAGGCCGAACTGGGCGCCTTCCGTGGGGCACCAGGTGCGGATACGCGTATCGGCGCCGGGCTGTTCCAGGAAGATCGCGGCCTTGTTGCCCTTTTTCTGCTTGCGGGCATTCTTTGGCATCCACTTTTCGTGGGTGCCCCAGCCAAGTTCGGCCGGTTGCAGGCCCTCGGAAATGAAACCGTCGACGGACCAGGTGTTCCAGAAAGCGCCGAAAGGTTTCGGCTCGGTGGCGCGCTGGGTGTCACGCTCGGCAATGTGAATGCCCTTGACGCCGACCTTGTTCATCAGACGGGCCCAGCCGTCACGATCATTGCGCGCCGGTTCGGTGTGATCAACGCGCAGGTCCCGCGCCAGGTCGAGCACGGCCTGCTTGACGAACCACGAAACCATGCCTGGATTGGCGCCGCAGCATGAAACCGCCGTCGGTCCGCCGGGACGCTTCTTGCGTTCGGTAAGAAGTGTCTGGCGCAGGGCATAATTGGTGCGGTCAGCGTTATCGAGGTCGTTGGCGTAGTAGAAGCCGGGCCAGGGTTCGATGACGGTATCGATATACAGCGCGCCGAGCTTGCGGCAAAGATGCAATATGTCGACGGACGAGGTATCGACGGAAAGGTTGACACAGAAACCCTGTCCACCGCCTTCGGTCAGAAGCGGCTTGAGCAGCGTCTTGTAATTTTCCTTGGTAACGGCTTGCTGGATGAAGCGGATGCCGCGCTCGTCGAGCAATTTCTTGTTGGCAGCGCTTGGATCGATAACGACCAGCCGGGATTTATCATATTTGAAGTGGCGTTCGATGAGGGGCAGGGTACCCCGTCCGATGGACCCGAAACCGATCATCACGATCGGACCGGTAATTTCTCCATGTACAGGCCAATCAGCCTTCGCCATTTTTTTGTTGCTCCTAATTTTGATCTCCATCAATGAGTGCAGCGGTTAATTCCCCGCTTCAAAGAAACCATAGAGCATAGACATGACAAAGAGCAAACAACCCATTGCCCTTTTAGGGTGAATTTTCATTATACTGTTAATTATAACGGCGCCTATAGCCGCTTGAGCGCTTCGATAAGCCGTTCGCGGATTGCCATAATACCTTTGTAATGCAATTGCGCAGGATTAAGCGCTTCGAGCTGGCGGGAAAAAGCTTCAGCCACGGCCCGGCACTCCGGGTGTTTCTTCAGCGCCTTTATCGGATCAAGATGAATGCGGATGGTGAAAAGAATATCGCCGGACCCAGGCAGTTTGCGCAATGTCTGGCGCTCGACCCGAACGTAGCTCTGTTCGGCGATGTCACCATCGGTGTAGAGCGCGCCCTTCTGGTGGCTGGCGAGCGGGTGATAGAGATTGCCATCGGGTTGGAGCGACCAGTTCATACGCCAGACCGGGCGGTCGAGGCGCAGATTGTCGAACATGCGGGTGATCAGCCCGGCATTGCGGGTTCCCGCGCCGAAATCAGGGACGGGCGCGTGGATTTCGTCCATCGAGCGGCCGAATTTCTCCAGCAGCGTCCAGGACGAGGGAAACGACAGGGAGGCAGCGCCAAGGTGCCAGCCGCGCTGCTCATCCTTGCGCATCAGGACCAGGTCTTCCTGAACGAGACTGGCGGCGCGGCGCAGGGAGGGCGTTTCCGCTTCGCCAAGCGGCACCGGTTCATCCCGGCCGGCAATGGCGATGGTTTCGCCGTCACGGGTGTAGATGGAGGGGTAGTGCCCGGTGAGATGGGCGGCGAGCAGCTCCAGCACTTCCTTTTGAGCCTCGTCCGTTCCCGTCTCCTCGACGAATATGCGCTCGCCATGCAGTGTGAACAGGCGCTGCTTTTCTGCCAGATAGGCGAGAAGATTCTCGTCGATCTCAATCCAGTCCTTCAGGTCGAGCTGCTGCAATCCTATGGTGAAGGGTTGCGCCGAACCATCATAAGGCGTGTGAGCCGGAGTAGTCGTGACCATTATGCGGCGTCCATCGCCTCCAGCTCGTCGATAATGCTTTCGATGACCGACAGGCCCTTGTGCCAGAAGGCAGGATCGGTCGCATCGAGGCCGAAAGGCGCCAGCAATTCGGAGTGATGCTTGGTCCCGCCGGCCTTCAGCATGTCGAAATATTTCTGCTGAAAACCTGCATCGGCATTCTGGTAGACCGCATAGAGCGAGTTGACCAGGCAATCGCCGAAGGCATAGGCATAGACGTAGAAGGGCGAGTGGATGAAATGCGGAATATAGGTCCAGAAGGTTTCGTAGCCGGGGCCGAAGCGGACCGCCGGTCCAAGGCTCTCCTTCTGCACATCCAGCCAGATTTCGCCGATGCGGTCGGAGGTCAATTCGCCGTTCGTGCGTTCAGTGTGGACACGGCGCTCGAACTGGTAGAAGGCAATCTGGCGCACGACCGTGTTGATCATGTCCTCGGCCTTTTGCGCCAGCATCGCCTTGCGCTCGCGTTTGTCCCTGGTCTTCTCCAGAAGCGAACGGAACGTCAGCATTTCGCCGAACACCGATGCGGTCTCGGCCAGGGTCAGCGGGGTCGAAGCCATCAACGCCCCCTGGTCGCCAGCAAGCACCTGATGCACGCCGTGACCAAGTTCGTGCGCGAGGGTCATCACATCGCGCGGCTTGCCCATATAGTTGAGCAGCACATAGGGGTGCACGGAGGGCACGGTGGGATGGGCGAAAGCGCCGGGGGATTTGCCAGGCCGGGTCGGTGCATCGATCCAGCTCCGGTCAAAGAACCGCCTGGCGATATCGGCCATTTCCGGGGCGAAGCCGTGATAGGCGGAAAGCACGGTTTCGCGGGCTTCAGTCCAGGATATGACGGCCTGCGGGGTCTCGGGCAGCGGCGCGTTGCGGTCCCAGTTGTTCAGATATTCCAGACCGAGCCACTTCGCCTTCAGCGCATAGTAGCGATGCGACAATCGCGGGTAAGCGGCCTGCACCGCCTCGGCAAGCGCGTCGACAACCTCGCGCTCGACGCGGTTGGCGAGATGGCGGCTATCGGCGATGTCCTGAAATCCGCGCCAGCGGTCGGAGATTTCCTTGTCCTTCGCCAACGTATTCGTGATGAGGGTGAAGGTGCGCAGGTTTTCCTTGAATGTCTTGGCAAGCGCTTCGGAAGCGGTCTTGCGTACGTTGGCGTCCGCATCCTGAAGCAGGTTGAGCGTGGGCTCGAGCGACAGCTCCTCGCCATTCACCTCAAAACGCAGGGCGGTCATGGTTTCATCGAACAGGCGGTTCCAGGCGCCACGGCCGGTAATCGATTTTTCGTGGAACAACTGCTCAAGCTTGTCCTCAAGCTGGTAGGGCCTGTCCTTGCGCAGGTCGACAAGCCACGGCCGGTAATGGCCGATGGCGGGATTGTTCGCCATTGCCTTTTCGATCACCGCATCGTCGATGCGATTGAGCTCGAGGCTGTAGAAGATCAGATGCGTGCTGGCATCCGTCATCTTCTGCTGGATATCGCCATAAAGCTTGGAGCGCTTCGGGTCTGACGTGTCCCCTGCATAGACCAGGCCGGCGAAGGAGACGATCCTGCCAATGAGTTCCTCCAGCGCCTCAAACTCCCGGATGGAGACGGCAAAATCGCCGCCGTCCGGTTTGCCCGCTTCGGCCGTGAGATTGCCCTTCCAGCGCGCTTCGAAAGCTGCGGCCAGCTCATTGGCCCGTGCGATATCGGCCTTCAGCTCGCTACTTTCGGTTGACGGATACAGATCCGCCAAATTCCACTCGGGAAGGACGCCAAGCGCCGCCTGATCGTTTTTCATGGCTGCCGCGCCGCCGGTTTTTGCCGCAGCCATAAGTGCGTGATCGAGCGTGTATCCAGTTGTTTCAGAAGTCATTTTGGCACCATGTCATTGTAGCGAATGAAATTTCGAAGGTCCGAATCACAAGAGGAAGACCGGCGATCCAAACCTTAAGAGTCCGTTGGCGATTGATCCAGTTCTGTCTTGCTTGTTCAATACTTGAGCAAATTTTAGACTTTCGTGGGGTGGATTCATCAGCCAAAAGACGTTAACTGTGCTGTGAACAACCCGTTTACCATGCCACATAACGATGGATTCTGCGTGAGTTTTTGCCATGCTCTCAACGTATTTGTTCTTCAATAAAGCGACCATTAACCATTAAATCCGATAATCCAGCTGTTCGGGGGTTGGAATAGCGGTCAAGGTTGGGACGAATTGTCAGACATGAATCATGTTAAGAACGGCGGATCGACGGTGGGTATTCTTGTGCGTTCCGGCTGGTTTGCGTTCCTCGTGGTTCTTGCGTCGATGTTGTTTGCATCCACGCAGGCTAATGCCGAGACACGCACCCTGAAACTTTATTTCGTCCATACGAACGAACGTGCTGAAATCACATTCAAGAAAAACGGCCGCTTTCAGCAGGACGGCTTGAACAAGCTGAACAAGTTCCTGCGCGACTGGCGCCGCAACGAACCAACCAAGATGGATCCCCGCCTGTTCGATCTGGTGTGGCAAGTATACCAGGCGGCCGGTGGCAGGGACTACATTCACGTTATCTGCGGTTATCGCTCCCCCTCCACGAATTCAATGTTGCGTTCCCGTTCGCGCGGCGTCGCGGAGAAAAGCCAGCACATGCTTGGCAAGGCGATGGACTGGTACCTCCCGGGTGTGAAACTCGCGACGCTTCGCAACACGGCCCTGAAGTTCGAGGCTGGCGGCGTGGGTTACTATCCGACCTCCGGTTCCCCCTTCATACATACCGATGTCGGCAATGTTCGCCACTGGCCGCGCATGAGCCGCAAGGAGCTGCTCACAGTTTTCCCGAATGGCAAGACCTTGCACGTTCCCTCCGACGGCAAGCCGTTGCCCGGCTATGAGCAGGCCGTTGCCGCCTATGAATCGCGCAAGCGCAGTGGCAGTTCGATCCAGATTGCCAGCGCCTCCTCGAGCTCCGGCCGTAAGACACTTTTCGGTGTTCTCTTTGGCGGCGGCGCCGATGAAGCAGAGGATTCCAGTGAAGGCTCAGTTGCTGTAGCATCGGCGGCGAAACCCTCGAGGACCGTTGCTGCAAAAGCGGAAGTAGCCGATGGCGATGGAGCACCAGCACAGACCAAAGCGTCACAGGCCAATCCTGTAGTGCCGGAGCCTGAAACGCCGATGGCGGGAACGCCCGAGGACAATCAGGCTCTAGCACTCAACGTTCCGGTTCCCCTGCGCCGTCCGGACTATTCGCCGACGCCGGTGCCGGCTGAGCCGACACTGAATGCGCTGGCTGCATTGCCAGAACCCCGGCCGCAGAACGGCGTCGGTGCAATCAATGAGCTCATGGCGGCCAACGCCCACGGTTCCAGTGCCGCTGCCCCCAAGACGTCCGCTGAAATGGTCAATGCTCTGGTGCCTGTGCCTTTCGACAAACCCAAGCACAATGACATGATGGTAGCGGCGATTGTGCCCGACCAGCGCCCTGCGCCTGCTTCGGCTTTGCCGGAGACGGCGGCGAACGACCGGGATATCATTCAGGTACCGGACGTCGACCCGACACCGGAAACGCTTCTCAAACAAGCCCAGCAATTGCCCACACTGCCAGGAACGATCGGCGGGCGCCTTGCCCACCCGCAGCCAGCCGTGCAGCAGAATATACAAATGGCATCAGCTGAACCGCGTGAGCCCGCTGTCATACTTGACAGCGGTGTGAACACCACGGCGAAAGGATCGAAACCGCGTCGTCAGACCGCGCAGGATGAGAGCGCCAAGGCGATCCAGGTTTCCTCGGATGTCCCGGATCGCGCGCTCTCGACCGAGCAGGTCGCTGATGTAGCGCCGCATGTGGAACCGGCCGTCCTGCGCAATGCATTGATGCGAACGGCACCAACGACCGTTTATGTGGGCGGCTTCCGCCATGACACGCCAGTGGCCGCCAACAAGTTCACAGGCAAGGCGGTTACCTTTCTGCAGATCGCCAAGTTCAATCCGACCAGCGGATCGTAACGCTCCTCCCTATCTCCCTCGTTGGTGAGATAGGGATTTCAACATTCTAGAGCGGTTTGCACCAAAATTCCGGCGTCTACGCGGCCAGCTTGACTGCTTCGGCGGCGAGTCTGGTGATCTCGTCCCACTTGCCAGCCTTGACCAGTTCCTCCGGTGCAACCCATGAGCCGCCGACGCAGACGACATTGGGCAAGTTCAGATAAGTCTTGGCATTGGCGACACTGATGCCGCCGGTCGGGCAGAAGAGCGTACCGGCCAGCGGCGAGGCAAGTGATTTCAGAAAGGTCGCGCCGCCAGCCTGTTCGGCCGGGAAGAACTTCAGCATTGTATAACCCTCTTCGCGCAGCGCCATGATCTCACCGGGCGTGATGGCGCCAGGGAGCAAAGGGACCTTGCTGTGGCGCGCCGCTTCGATGAGCTGCGGGGTCACACCGGGGCTGACGATGAATCGCGAACCGGCTTCGCTCGCTTCCTCATACTGGCGGGCATTGAGGATGGTTCCCGCACCGACAATGGCTTCCGGCACTTCATTGGCGACAGCGCGAATGGCGTCGAGGGCTGCGGCCGTGCGCAGTGTGATCTCGATTGCCGGCAGGCCCCCGGCGGCAAGGGCGCGCGCCAGCGGAACGGCGTCGGCAACGTTCTGGATGAGAATGACCGGAATAACCGGCTGGCCCTTGAGGACGGGTAGGAGCAAATCGGTCTTCTGGGTCATGTAACTTCTCCGCAATCTTGAACTTCAATCGATTTAGTAGGGCTTGGCAGATTTGTCTACCTGGTTATCTCACAAGCTGCACAACTGGAACACCGTTCGAGGCCGGCAGCGTAAAACCCTTGAAATTGCAGGCATAGCACAGTAGTTGGATGCGATCATGACGGATCATTCTTCAAACCTGCCATTTACAGTGGCCGCACTCTATCGCTTTGCCCGGCTGGATCACTACCAGTCGTTGCAGGAGCCGCTGGCGAAGCTGTGCTGCGGTGAGGGGATCAAGGGCACGCTGCTCCTTGCAGCTGAAGGTATCAACGGCACTGTCGCCGGATCGGCGGCCGCTATCAAAAAACTGGTCGAATTTCTCGAAGCCGAGCCAGCCATTGCCGGAATGGAGCTTAAATATTCCCATGCGAGCGAGATGCCTTTCAAGCGCATGAAAGTGCGGTTGAAAAAGGAAATCGTCACCATGGGAGTGGAGGATATCGATCCGTTGCAAAGCGTTGGCACCTATGTGCCGGCGAAGGACTGGAATGCGTTGATCTCCGACCCGGCGACCATCCTGATCGATACACGCAATGATTACGAAACGGCGATCGGTACATTTGCCGGTGCGATCGACCCGCAGACGAAGACCTTCCGCGAGTTTCCACAATGGGTGGAAAATCACCGCGAAGAGCTCGAAGGCAAGAGGATTGCCATGTTCTGCACCGGCGGTATTCGCTGCGAGAAGGCGACCGCCTTCGTCAAAGGTCTTGGCTTCGACGATGTGTTTCATCTGAAGGGCGGCATCCTGAAATATCTCGAAGATGTGCCGGCGGAGCAAAGCCGCTGGGAAGGCGAATGTTTCGTCTTCGACGAGCGGGTTTCGGTCGGTCATGGTCTTATCGAGGGTGAGGCCAAACTTTGCCATGCCTGCCGCAATCCGATTGCGCCGGAAGACAAGCTTTCGCCGCTGTTCGAGGCAGGTGTCTCCTGTCCGAACTGCTACCACGAGCGCACGGATGCAGACCGTGCCCGATTTGCCGAACGGCAGAAGCAGGTCAGGTTAGCCAAAGAGCGCGGCGAGAAGGCGCATATAGGCAGCTAGGCGCCTGACAAATTCCTCTCCTGTCATTGCAATGCCATGAACCCGTTCTTAGTTATGCGGAGCGAATTCATGCAGCCAAGAGGAGATTTGCATGCTTGATCCGAAGAAGATTCTCGATGATTTCCTGGGAAGCAACGTCCCCGGGGTCGGAACCTCGGTTCGTGATACGGCCGGCAAGGCAACGCAAATGGCCAAGGACAATCCGCTTGCTGCCGGTGCGCTGGCTGCAATCCTGCTTGGCACCGGCACGGGGCGCGAAGTGGCTGGTGGCGCGCTGAAGCTTGGCGGTCTCGCCGCCGTGGCAGGGCTCGCCTACAAGGCTTACCAGAACTACCAGTCCGGCAAGACCCCGGCAGAAACGCCGCAGGCAAGTGAACCCGAGCTGCTTTCGCCACCGGACGATTCGAGCTTTCACCCGGCGACCGCACCGCAGGGCGAGCATGAGTTTGCCCTGGTGCTGGTCCGCGCGATGATCGCAGCCGCCCGCGCAGACGGCATGGTGGACGACGCAGAAAAGGCGCGCATCATCGAAAAGCTCTCGCTATCCGGCATCAATAGCGACACGCAGGAGTTCCTGGCGAACGAGCTCAACGCGCCGGTCGATATCGACGCGCTGGTTGCCGCCGCCGTTACCGATGCGCAGAAGGTCGAGCTCTACACCGCTTCGCGCCTTGCCATCGATCCGAAGACGCGCGCCGAACGCGGCTATCTCGACCTGCTCGCCGGCCGGTTGAAGCTGCCGGACAATCTGATCGAGCATATCGAAGCGACGGTGGCCGAAGTCAAGGTCACTTCCCCGTCCTGAGGGCTGGTGGTTTTAGCTCTCCCCACAAAGGGGAGGGCTGCCGGTCTACTTCGCCAGGAATTTCTCAATGCGCTCGATCGCGCGGACGATGTTCTCTTCCGAATTGGCGTAGGAAAGGCGGATATAGCCTTCACCAAGAATGCCGAAATCCGGGCCGCCGATCAGCGCTACGCCCGCTTCATCGAGCAGCGCCGCCGCCAGCTGCTTGGCCGGCCAGCCGGTTTCCTTGACATTGGGGAAGGCATAGAACGCGCCCTTTGGCGTCGTGCAGCTGATGCCTGGCAGACTGTTGAGCCCATCGACGACGATCTTGCGCCGGTTGTCGAATGCCTTGCACATTTTCACAACATCGTCCTGCGGGCCGTCGATGGCGGCGATGCCGGCAAACTGGCTCGGCGCGTTGACGCAGGACCAGCAATTGACCGCGAGCTTGCGCACCTTGTCGTAGAGTTGACCACTCTCGTGCGAATTCGGCCAGATCGACCAGCCCATGCGCCAGCCGGTCATCGCCCAGGTCTTCGACCAGCCATTGAGCACGATCAGCCGGTCACGGATCTCGGGAAAGGTCAGGAGCGAACAATGTTCCTCGCCGTCATAGGTCATGACGTCGTAGATTTCGTCGGACATGATGGCCACGTGCGGATGGGCTTCGAGACCCTTCACCAGCTTCACGATCTCGGCCTTCGGGGTCACGCCGCCGGTCGGGTTGGCGGGTGAATTGAGGATCAGGAGCCGTGTCTTCGGCGTGATCAGGGCCAGCGTCTCTGCGGCGGAGAATGCGAATCCGTTTTCTTCACGGATCGGGACGGGGATAGGCTTGGCGCCGGTAAATTCAATCATCGAGCGGTAGATCGGGAAACCAGGGTCCGGATAGAGGATTTCTGCACCGGGCTCACCGAAGATGAGGATTGCGGCGAACATCGTTACCTTGCCGCCAGGAACGATCATGATGTTTTCCGGCGAAACCTCGACGCCGGTCGTGGTGAACGTGCGGCGGGCTACCGCTTCGCGGGCAGCGAGCAGGCCGGTTGCCGGTGTGTAGCCGTGGTGCCCATCCTTCAGCGCCTTGATGGCGGCTTCGACGATGTGGGCGGGTGTCTTGAAGTCGGGCTGGCCGATGCCGAGATTGATGATGTCCTTGCCCTCGGCTGCGAGCGCCGTTGCCCGGGCAAGCACTGCAAAGGCATTTTCCTCACCAATACGGTCGAACCCCGCGATAGTGCGCAACATTTTCTTGTCCCACATACAATTTTCAACTTCTGCTTTGTGCTTGTAGCATCGTAAGGAGTCAAACAATCTTACGCAAAACAGGCCTGTAATATCATGACCGATCTGACAAACTGGACGCCGCGACCTTTGCCCGCCCGCGAACCGATTGAGGGCCGCTATGTGCGTCTGGAACCGCTCGATGCCGCAAAGCACGGCGACGGGCTCTATGAAGCCTCATCGGTTGCGGACGCTGGCGACCGGTTCCGCTTTCTGTTCGAAAACCCCGCCGAAGACCACGAAGCCTTTGCAGCGTGGCTGGAAAAGGCCGAAGCGAGCAAGGACCCGCTATTTTTCGCGGTCATTGACAACGCCAGCGGCAAGGTCGCGGGGCGCCAGACACTGATGCGCATCGATCCGGCGTTTGGTGTGATCGAGATCGGCAACATCTACTGGGGGCCGCTGATTTCGCGCAAGCCCGCGGCGACGGAAGCGCAATTCCTGTTCATGCAATACGCCTTCGATGGCCTTGGCTACCGGCGCTATGAATGGAAATGCAATAATGCCAACGAGCCGTCGAAGCGGGCAGCAGAGCGGTTCGGCTTCACGTTTGAAGGTATCTTCCGCCAGCATATGGTGCAGAAGGGCAAGAACCGCGACACGGCCTGGTTTTCGGTCATCGACAGCGAGTGGCCGGCGCTCAAAGCCGCCTATCAGGCATGGCTGTCACCGGATAATTTCGATGCGAACGGGATGCAGATCAAAAGGCTGGAGGAGTTCCGGGTTGGCTGAACTCGTGGAGGCCGATTATCTCTCCCCTTGTGGGAGAGAAAGAATTTTGTTGGATTTAGCTCATCGCTAAATCCTTAGAAAATCCAAGAGAGGGGATTTGCCTAAGTGCGCAGCGGGATTTCCCCTCTCTTGTGATCTCTAGCACTCAGCTGACGCTAAGATACTGAAATCACTTTCTCCCCCACAAAGGGGGGAGATAATCGGCATCGACCTTTCGTGCACTTGCATTACCGCACAGCAAGGTTACAACCACTTCAAACCGGCGTTGAAGAAGGGCTTGTGAAGCGCGATGGATCCGAAAACCCGTAATGCGGCGATAGCGGCTGCTTGCATCATGCTTGGCTTCGGCATTGTGGCCTATTGGATGCCGACGCTGATGCTGGCGCTCGGCGAACGCTCGACGCTTGCGGCCGGTATCTTCGCGATGGTTTTTGTCGCCGGGTTCTTCCTGGTTTTCTGGCTGCGGGCAAGAAAACAGCATGAGGATGAGCGGTCGTAGGTCATTTCCATTTCTCTCCGGGCCATGGAAGTGCTCCAAGTATTGGTTTTACGCAGCTCCGGACCAAAAACCTACTAAAACCGTATCGATGCGGTCAGGAGCAACGCGCCGAACAGCACGATGAACAGCGCGCCGCCAACCTCGATGATGTTTTGAACCCGGCCCGAAAGCGCCGAGGCGCCGGAAACCTTGAGCGCTACATTCTTGGCCGTGACGGCCAGTGTTGCCAGTATGGCGACAGTGATGAACGTGCCAAGTGCCATGGCGAAGACGGATAGGATACCGCCAAGAATGAGGCCGTTGAGCAGTGAGAAGGTCAGGACGATCAAAGCGCCCGAGCAGGGACGCAAGCCTACCGCGACTATTGCCGCCCAGGCGGTCTTCCAGTTGAATTCGCCGGCAAGCATCGCCGGGTCCGGCGCGTGCGAATGGCCGCAGGTGGCGCAGACTTCTCCCTCGGCATGATCATGATGGTGGTGGCCGTGGTCATGATGATGATCGTGGCTATGGGCGGCGTGGGAATGGCCGTGATGATCATGATGGTGGTGATCATGATGATGATCCGCCAGCACCGGGCCGTGCTTTTCAGGCATGAGATGGGCGACGCGCGGGCGGAACAGCAGCGGCACCTTGCGCCACAGCAACGACAGACCAAAAGCGATGATCAGCACGAAGCTTGCCATTTCCATGTAATGCGCCGCATCGTCCATTGAAACCGTTGTGCCGCGCAGCACCAGAAAGGTCAGGCCGATGATGAATAGCGCCGTCAGCGCTTGCAGCATCGACGATGCGAAGGAGAGGAGGACGCCGCGCCTCAACGTCGTCTCATTGGCCAGCATGTAGGAGGAAATAACAGCCTTGCCATGGCCGGGGCCAACAGCGTGGAGAATGCCGTAAAGAAAGGACAGGCCAACGAGAACCGATGCCTGCCACGGATCTTCGCGCATGGCCTTGAGCGCGTGGGTCATGGCCAGATAGAAATTGCGCTGCTGGACATTGATCCAGAGGATGATTTCGCTGAATGGACCTGTGGGCTGCATGGCAACTTCGTTCGACCCGATGCCAAGCGAAGATTGTGCCAGCGCATGACCACCGAGAACCACGACGAGAGCCAGGGCGCCGAACAGGGTTCTTTTCTGCATATTCTATTCCTCTGTCACCCGTTCTGGGCGCATTCGATTTCGAGCCGCGTTGCGAATATTTTCGACATATTCGTGCCGGTGGGATCGTTGAAGAAAGCTTCGGTCAATGTGCCTTGATTTTGGGCGATGGCTTCGTCCGGGTCAGGGCGCACTACCTTTTGCGTGCAGCCGGCAGGCAGCCCGGTAACGTGGATATCCGTGTCGTTCACGTAGTCGATGGCCGTGTAGAAGGTGGGGTCGTAAACGCCAAAGCTGGTCTTTTTGCCGAGCTTGAGCGGCTGTTTGGGTGTGCTCTCGAAGATAATCAGCAATTGATTGTTCTGGAAATCGGCCATCAGATGCGCCGGCGCGGCCATGGCGATATTCTTGCCATCATGCATGACGGCCTGAAAATAATCGTACTCGGATATGGATTGGCTGATCGTGGTGGCGAGATCCGCCAGCTCCTTTTCGTCGAGCTTCATGTCAGCGTTCTTGTCGAACTCGACGAGCACCGTCGAGGAGAACAGATCGTCGAAACGCCAGACATGGCCGAGTTTTTCGACGGTTCCATCGGGTTTGATGGTAATATCTAGGCGGGCTTCAGCAAAGACGTGCGGATGCACATGGGCCGGTGTGGCGAAGGTCAGTCCCGCCGCGAGCGCGCCGATGAAAACCGCGAATCTTTGGTGCATGGATGACCCTTTTTGAGTTGCTGCACAGGACATCCCGAACTTGGCGAAATTGGGACGATATAACATAATCATGCGTTGCGGTTGTCCTTAAACCACTTGGCCAGATAATCGACAAGGACGCGGACTTTTGCCGGGAGGTACCGGCGATGCGGGTAAACGGCATAGATGCCGGCATCGCGCGGCACGAATTGCTCGAGAACGCCGACCAGCCTGCCACTTGCAATATCCGCCCGCGCGGTGAAATCGGGCAGCATTGCAAACCCAAGCCCGGCAAGTGCCGCTCGACGCGCCGAAAGCGGGCTGTTAATTTCGATGGGTCCCGAGACCTGCACGGACACAGGCGCGCCATCATCATTGTGAAACTGCCAGGCGTTACGTGTGCGATTGTTGGTGTCGATGATGCAGGGGAGGCCCGCAAGCTGTTCTGGCCGTGCTGGCTTGCCGACGCGCTCGATCAGTGCGGGCGATCCGCAAGCGATGACGTGAAATGGCGCGATGCGCTTGGCGATAAGTGAGGAATCCTGCATGCGGGTGATGCGGATGGCGAGATCGAAGCCTTCCTCGACAAGATCGACAAAGCGGTCGTCCAGCCGCACATCGAGAACGATATCCGGCTGTTCGGCGCAGAAATCGACAAGACACTGACCGACTTCCGCATCGGCAAACGTACGGGGCGCCGAAATCTTGATGCGGCCCTTGATGTCGCTGCTGGATTCGCGCACAGCTTCCTGCAGGCTTTCAACCTCACGCAGGATCTCGCTGGCGCGCTGGTAATAGGTGTGCCCCGCTTCCGTCAGCGAGAATTGTCTGGTGGTGCGGTTGAGCAGCAGCGCACCGAGCTCGTCTTCCAGTTCGCGAACATATTTGGACAGGAGCGCCTTGGACCGCCCGATTTTGCGCGCCGCTGCCGAGAACCCTTCGGCTTCGACCACGTCGATAAAGGCGCGCATGCGGGTGAGCGTGTCCATCAGGCTGCCTTTTCCAAAATGTCGCGCCCGAGGCGGATCAAGGCGCGGTCGCTGCCCTTCGGTCCGAGCAGGGAAATGCCGAATGGCGCGCCATGCACCTGCCCGAGCGGCAAAGTGATCTGGGGAAAGCCGGACAGGCCGGAAAGGCAGAACAACCGGACGCAGCGCTCGCGGTAGGCTTGCGAATCGTCAAAGGACGTGGAGACGAGCGGAGCGGCGCTTGGAACGGTCGGCATGACCATGACGCCGTCGTCCTTCAACAGGTCCGCCAGTTCGCTGCGGAACAGGTCGCGCCGCTTCATCTGTGCCTTATAGGTTGCAAGATTAATGGTCGAACCATACTCGAACCGCTCTTTGACGGCGGGGCCAAGGTTTCGCTCTTTTGCCGAGATCCAGGCGCCATGTGCCGCCCAGGCTTCAAAACCCTGAATCTGCCTCAGGCAAAGATAGAGGTCGTCCATGGATGCCGTAGGCTGGCGGGCCGAACGCGCCTGACCGAGATGCGCGCAGACGGCTCCGTACATAGCCCTGTAGGCGGCGTCTTCGGCCTCGCCGGTGAGCAGATGTTCCAGCAGGGGTATGAAGAGCGGGCGATCGAGCCTGAAGTCGTAAGCGTCGGCGCCGAGCAGGACCGATCCAACCTGTTCATAGAGGGCCATGTCCCTGGCGAACCAGCCGAAGGTGTCGAGCGAAGGGGCTAGCGGCATTGTCCCTTCAAGGGATATGCGCCCGTGGGTTGTGCGAAGGCCGATCAGGCCGCAGAAGCTTGCCGGTGCGCGGATGGATCCGCCGGTATCGGAGCCAACAGCGATGGAGGCGAGACCACCTGCAACAGCGGCGGCTGAACCTGAGGAGGAGCCGCCGGTAACCCGGTCAGGCGCAGCCGGATTGACCGGGTATGGAAAATGCGCGTTCTGGCCCATCATGGAGAAGGCAAGTTCGTCGGTCTGGGTCTTGCCGATGAAATGGGCACCGGCGTCGAGCAGGCTCTGCACCGCGGGGGCGGTCTTGATTGCTGGAGATGATTCGCTGGCTCGTTGCGGATTACCGCCCCCGGTGACCAGACCAGCGATGTCAAATATGTCCTTGACCGCCAAGGTTTCACCCGTCAGCGGGCCGCTGCCCGCGACAAGGTTAACAGAGGGTAAATCCAACAGGGCGTTCAGCGGGGGAATTGTGCTCATCGTTCAACGATTCTAGGGCATTTACCCCTTGTTGTTCAATGAATAAAAAATTTTGCCCAGACCCACATTTGTCATTGATTGGACACAAGTTTCGACTTATATCGCGCTTGCCCAAAGTCGCACGTGCCCATGGGTGTCCGCCGATCTTCATTATGGTGAGGAAACGGTATGGTACCTGGAACTAACCCCTCCAGTCAGTTTGACGGCCTACTGCCAAGCTGAGGACATCTGAAGCAACGACGGTGCGGGCCTTTCTGGTGTCTTCCGGCTGTCCATAAGCCGGGATTACTGAAGAGGCACACCTTCATTGCCGGTAGTGCGGATGGGTTCATCCAAACCAAGGCAGACAAAGCGGATCTACGCTGGCTTTAGCGTTGATCCATCGCCGCATGAATCTTTCCCGTGGTTCCAGCATCTCCAAAGGCTGGCCTCGCGCTGGACCGACTCATGCACTTTGTCCCTGCGGTCCATCGGGTGCGTCCCGTGACCTCAGACTTGCATCAAGGCGGCCGCAAGTGCCGCTACGGATTGGAGACCCAAGATGGCTACACAGCGCATCCTCGACTTCATCAATACACGACGCCCGAATGGCCCCTGCATGGTGCTTGATCTCGAGGTGGTTCGGGAAAATTTTCATAATTTCGAGATGGCGCTGCCGGAATCGAAGATCTTCTATGCGGTGAAGGCCAATCCTGCGCCGGAAATCCTGCGTCTGCTCGCCTCTCTCGGTTCGAACTTCGACACGGCATCGGTTGCCGAAGTCGAAATGGCACTCGATGCCGGCGCGACGGCTGACCGCATCTCCTTCGGCAACACGATCAAGAAGGAACGCGATATCGCGCGTGCCTTCGAACTCGGCATTCGTCTTTATGCCGTCGATTGCGTCGAGGAAGTCGAGAAGGTCGCCCGCGCAGCTCCCGGCTCGCGCGTGTTCTGCCGTGTCCTGACCGACGGGGCCGGCGCCGAATGGCCGCTGTCGCGCAAGTTCGGCTGCGTGCCGGCAATGGCCGTCGACGTGCTGCGGGCTGCGCAGAAGCTCGGCCTCGACAGCTATGGCGTATCGTTCCATGTCGGTTCGCAGCAGACGGATCTGGCCGCCTGGGATCGTGCGCTCGGCGATGCGAAGCAGGTCTTCGATACGCTCGCCAAGGAAGGCATCACGCTGAAGATGGTCAATATGGGCGGCGGTTTCCCGACCCGTTACCTCAAGGACGTGCCGACCGCCCAGGCCTATGGTCAGGCGATCTTCCAGGCATTGAGCAAGCATTTCGGCAACCGCCTGCCCGAGACCATCATCGAGCCAGGCCGCGGCATGGTCGGCAACGCCGGCGTGATCAAGGCAGAAGTCGTTCTCGTGTCGAAGAAGGCCGACAACGACAATGTACGCTGGGTCTATCTCGACATCGGCAAGTTCGGCGGTCTCGCCGAGACGATGGATGAGGCAATCCGTTACCAGATCACCACGCCGCGCGATGGCGACCGCAGCGAGCCTTGCGTCCTTGCAGGCCCGACCTGTGACTCGGCCGACGTGATGTACGAAAAGAACCCCTATCCGCTCCCCATTTCGCTGACCATTGGCGATGAGGTGCTGATCGAGGGAACTGGCGCCTACACCACGACCTACTCGGCAGTCGCCTTCAACGGGTTTGAACCCCTCCGATCATACGTCATTTAAGGGGTTTTTGCCCCGTTGCAAAAGCTGTCCCGGCCTCTCGTGCCGGGCGGCGTTGACGCACCTTTATGATTGATTGGTCAAGACAATGAGCGCAGTAGACTTCATCGAACACAATCTGCATCCGGATGGATTGCAGGCTTGCATTATCCTCAACGAAACCGTGCAGGACGAACGGGCACGCGAAGCTTTGCTGGATCGCGCCATGGGCGAGGGCCGCCGCCGCAAGTCGTCGGAAAAGCTGCGGCGCGGCCGGCTGCCTTCCGCGGGCCTTGCCTTTGTCGCGCGCGGCGAAGACGGCACATTGCTGGGCACGGTGCGCCTTTGGGACATCCAGGCCGGACACGACGCGGCAGGCAAACCGGTGCGTGCGCTCCTGCTCGGACCTTTGGCCGTCGATCCTTCGGTCAAGGGGCAGGGCATCGGCGCGGCACTGATGCATCATGCGACGGCCGAGGCCGCACGCCTTGGCCACGGCGCGATCATCCTGGTGGGTGATCCGGAATATTACGAGCGTTTTGGTTTCAGCGGTGCGAACACGTCAGGCCTTGCCATGCCTGGTCCGGTCGAGCGCCGCCGTTTTCTGGCGCTGGAACTAAAGCAGGGCCACCTTGACGGTGCGCACGGATTGCTCACGCCACGAGGCCGCCGTTCATCGCGGGCGACGAGAGTACTGCCTGTGTCGCTGCGGTTTTCAATGTAAAGAGACCTTTTGATCTCTTCACCCTGATGGACATCTGATGCGATTTTCTCTGCTTCCGGTGCTCATGGACCCAAAAGTCCACTGCGCTCCGGTTCTCGAAAATCAGCCCAGCTGCCTCATCAGCGTGAATTCTCAAAAGGCCTTTAGAAAAAAGGACCGGCCCCATTTGGGCCGGTTTTTGTTTAACGGGCATTTTTGCGGACGAAATTTTCAATCGCCGTCACTTCACCCTGCTGGATTTCGTGCCCGCCTGGATGCCAGAAAAGGTCGGTCTCAACCTCCTGCGAGATCAGATAATCGGCAAAGGATTGGGTCAGTTCCGGCGGACAGATCGGGTCCCTTTGCCCGGCGGTGATCAATACGTGTTTGCCGGCAAGCCCGGTTTGCGCGGCCGGTTTCCACGGTATCAATGGGTGCATCAATATCGCTGCGTCGAACAGTTCGGGTTGCGACAGCATCACCGAAGCCAGGATATTCGTTCCATTGGAATAGCCAAGGCCGATCACAGTCGCGGGCTTCGCACTGTCCTTGTGAGCCCGGATGTATTGCGCCATGGTGCCCGTGCGCGCGGCGAGGTCGTCCATATCGTAGACGCCTTCGCCCGTGCGGCGGAAAAAGCGCGATGCGCCATGTTCCGATACATCGCCGCGCGGCGATACGATCGTGGCGTCCGGCAGCAAGCGCCGGCCGAAATCGAAGAACTGGTTTTCATCGCCGCCCGTGCCGTGAAAAACGAACAGCAGCGGGCTGCCCGGCTGTTCGGCCTTGTGGATGCGATGCCGATAGCTATTGATTGACATGTCTAACTTCTCCAGTGCGGCGTCATCCGCACCACTTGGTTGCTTTTCCATGTCCTGCATATGTCGCGGGAGCCGGGATAGTTAAACCCGTCTCCCGCTTGATACATTGTCTCCGTCCTGTAGACAGTCGCCACTCAGAGTACCCGGTCTGTTGACGCAGTTAACCGATATCCGACCAAGGACCGTGGAAGTCGCCTTCCTCGCCGAGACGCTTGAAACCATGTGCGCCGAAGAAATCGCGCTGTGCCTGGATGAGGTTGGCGGTGCCGCGCGCCTGGCGGTAGCCGTCGAAATAATTCAGCGCGGCAGAGAGCGCCGGGGTCGGCAGACCCGCAAGAGCCGCCTGCGCAACGATCTGGCGCAGTGACTTCGAACCGGCCTTCATCCGTTCGACGAAGGCTGGCGCGAGCAGAAGGTTCTTGCCTTCGCTGCCTTCGAAAGCCGCGGCGATCTGGTCGAGGAACTGCGAGCGGATGATGCAGCCAGCGCGCCAGATGCGCGCCGTCGTGGCAAGCGGGATATTCCAGCCGTGCTCCTTCGATGCACCTGCCATCACGTCGAAGCCCTGCGCATAGGCAGCGATCTTCCCGGCGAGAAGGCCTCGTTCCAGCGTGTCGATGAAATCGGCGTCGCTGTTCGCAAGCCTGGCGCCATCGAGATTGCCATAGGCTTTCGAAGCCTCGCTACGCTCCTTGATGAGCGATGAGATTGAACGGGCGGCGACGGCGGCCTCGATGGCGGTCGCGGGTATGCCGAGCATTTGCGCCTCGATCGCGGCCCAGCGGCCAGTGCCCTTCTGGCCGGCGCTGTCGAGGATGACGTCGACGGCAGGCTTGCCCGTCTTCTTGTCTGTCGCCAGCAAAACCTTGGCGGTGATCTCGATCAGATAGGAATTCAGGGGACCGGCATTCCATTTTTCGAATATCCTGCCGATGTCCGGGGGAGTAAGGCCGAGACCATCGCGCAGCACGCCATAGACTTCGGCGATCATCTGCATGTCGGCATATTCGATGCCGTTGTGGATGGTCTTGACGAAATGGCCGGCGCCATCGGGACCGAGCAGAGCCGAACAGGATTCGCCTTCGTATTTAGCCGAGATCGCCGTCAGGACGGGCTCGATACGCGCATAGGATTCCGGCGTGCCGCCAACCATGATAGACGGGCCATGACGCGCGCCTTCTTCACCGCCGGAAACGCCCATGCCGACAAATGTCGGATCATTGGGTCCAAGTTCGGCCAGGCGGCGGACCGTGTCATGGAAGTTCGCATTGCCCGCGTCGATGATGATGTCGTCCTTGGCGAGGAACGGCTTCAATGCGGCGATCTGCTCGTCGACGGCTTCGCCCGCCTTGACCATCAGGATGATCGGACGCGGCGCGCGGATGTTCTTGGCCAATTCTTCCAGCGTTTCGCACGGTATGATCTTGTCCTGCAGGGAACCTGCTTCTTCGTAGAACTCGCGGGTCTTTGCCACAGTTCTGTTGAAAACCGCGACGCGATAACCGTTTTCAGCGATATTGAGCGCCAGATTGGCGCCCATGACGCCGAGGCCGATCAATCCGATGTCAGCTTGCTGCATGATTTGGGTCCTTGATAATTTCGATATGGGCCGCAGGCCGTGAGCGACCTCTGAGTCCGGAAGAGCATTTGTATATCAATGGGCACTGACGGCAACGATTAGATGCGCATATAGTCTAATTATCACGCAGCTGTTCCATGTCGCGGATCCGATTAGCGCTGCTTTTCTCGAGCTTGCGGGTGACCTCGGCGATAAGTGTTTCGGCAACGAGGAAAAGGGTTGCCGACGAATCCCATGGCGAAGGAACGGCGGTGCGACCGGCAATGACATGACGGGCAAATCGGGCAATGGGGGATAGCCACTGATCCGTGATCAGGACAATCTCCACACCGCGCGCCTGGGCCTTTTCAGCAAAGCGGATCAGGCTGTCCTGGTAGCGGCGGATGTCGAAGATGATCAGCACATCCTTCTTGCCCATGTCGATCAACTGATCACGCCAGTGACTTTCCTGTCCGACCAGATGCGTCACGCCAGGGCGGGTAATCTTGAGGTGCGCAGCCATGTATCTGGCGATGGGATCAGTGAAGCGCCCGCCGAGGAGATAGATACGGGCACGGTTGCGGCTGATGGCATCTGTTACGTCGTCAAGCTGTTGCAGGGACAGGTGCTGGAAAGTTTCGCGGATGTTTTCGATGGCAGCTTCCATGAGGGGAAATGCTGCACCACCCTTTGCAGGTACGATTGCGGCCGCCCGGTTCCACGGCGATTGTACCTGTGCAGCGAGTTCCTCCTGGAGCGCACCCTGGAAATCCGGGTAACTCTGGAAACCCAAGCGCGAAACAAAACGCAGGATCGTCGGAGAACTAACCCCGGCCTGAGTCGAGAATTCGGCAACAGTGCGCAGACCGATCAATGGATAGTTGGCAATGAGCGTCTGCGCGGCCTTGCGTTCCGATGCGGACATGGCGTCGATTTTCTCGGCGATCAGCTCGGAAATGCTGGTGCTCATCGGTGTTTCCCCACATCTGCCGTGACCGTTTTTTGCAAAGTGCAATTTTCGGATTTGACAATTTTAGTTGATATGTATCAAATCATACGAGAGTGGAAATAAAAATACAAAATGTAACGTAAAGTACAATTGCCAAAGAGGGCAATATGGGATTGTCGCAGGCAGTGGAGCATGGCTGGAGTCCTGTCCGGGTGTCGAACCCCGATGGGCTCGGACCCTTCGTCATTCTGTGTGATCACGCCTCCAATTACATTCCCGAAGGCTTTGGCACCCTGGGCCTGCAGCCGGATGATCTGCAAAAGCACATTGCCTGGGATCCTGGTGCTCTGGGTGTCAGCCAGGTGATGAGCCAAATGCTGGATGCGCCGCTGGTCGAATCCTGCGTGTCGCGCCTTATCATAGATTGCAATCGTCCGCTTGATGCGCCCGATCTCGTTCCCTCCCTGAGCGAGGTCACGACGATTCCGGCCAATGTTGATCTGGAGTTAGCAGCCAAACAGCAGCGAATTGCACTTTCACACATACCGTACCATGCCGCCATTGAAACGCTTGTGCGGGAGCGGGCCAGCGAGGGTCTGCCGGAGCCGATTTATGTGGCGGTGCATTCCTACACGCCGGTCTATCGCGGTGTGGAACGCCCATGGCATATCGGCATCATCCATGATGATGACGACAGGGTCGCCGCGCCCTTGATCGCGGGCCTGCAGGCGTTGAATCAGTTCAACGTCGGCATCAACGAACCCTATTCACCGGCAGACCGTGTTTACTACACGCTGGAGCGGCACGCTTCTGCCCTTGGATTACCGGCCGTGATGATCGAGATCCGCAATGATCTTATCACAACGCCGCAAGAAGAAGAGGCCTGGGGCACGATGCTGTCCGGCCTGCTCAGGGAGATTCTGGAACAACCGCTTTCCAAAAAAGCGGGCACACCAAAGAGGGGAACGGCGTAGGCAAATTACGGAGTAGCGCTCTAGCGGGTATCTGACGTTGCAACTTACCAGAATAATAGGGGAACGTGATGACACAGCAAGATTATACCGAGACAGACAAATCGGAGGATATAAAGGTCCTCCACAGCATGGGCTACGCCCAGGAACTGGAGCGGCGATTGAGCCGCTTTTCGAATTTCGCCGTCTCTTTTTCGATCATCTGCATCCTGTCCGGCGGTATCAATTCACTGGCACAGGCGACATCGGGCGCCGGCGGTGCCGGAATTGGCATTGGCTGGCTGGTGGGCTGCTTCGTCTCGCTGACGTTTGCCGTCGCCATGTCGCAGATCAGTTCCGCCTATCCGACGGCAGGCGGGCTTTATCACTGGGGTTCGATCCTCGGTAATCGCGGAACCGGCTGGGTGACGGCCTGGCTCAACCTGCTGGGCCTGATCACCGTGCTTGGCGCCATCAATGTCGGGACGTGGACGTTCTTCGTCGGCGCTTTCGGCGCGACGCTCGGCATCGAGAACACGATCACAACGCAGACGATCTTCCTGATCATCATCACCGGGGCACAGGCGCTGATCAACCATCTCGGGATCAAGCTGACCGCGAAGCTTACCGATTTTTCCGGTTACCTGATATTCTTCGGCTCGATCCTCATCGCGGTCGTCTGCCTGTTCGCAGCCGAAACCTGGGATTTCGGCAGGCTCTTCACCTTCCAGAACTATTCGGGCGAGGCCGGCGGCAATGTATGGCCGGCAGTCTCGAACTGGTGGGTGTTCGCCTTGGGCCTTCTGCTGCCGATCTATACGATCACCGGCTATGATGCCTCGGCCCATACGTCCGAAGAGACAATCAAGGCGGCTCATTCCGTACCGCGCGCCATGGTCATGTCGGTGGTTTGGTCAGCGATCTTCGGCTACCTGTTCCTTGCCGCATTCGTGCTCATGATCCCGAACATGGACGAAGCAGCCAAGCAGGGCTGGAACGTGTTCTTCTGGGCTTTCGACCAGCGCGTCGGCACTGGCCTGAAGGAGTTCGTCTATATCGTCGTGTTCCTGGCACAGCTGCTTTGCGGCCTCGCGACTGTGACATCAGCATCACGCATGATCTTCGCCTTCTCGCGTGACGGCGGACTGCCGGCGTCCGGGGCGCTTTCAAAGGTCAGCCCGACCTACCGCACACCGGTGGCCGCCATCTGGACATCGGCTGTCCTGTCGGTGCTCTTCGTCTGGGGATCGTCTTTGGTTTCGGTTGCAGGCACTTCGGCCTATACCATCGTCGTATCCTGCACCGTTATCTTCCTGTTCCTTTCCTTCACCGTACCGATCGTGCTCGGCCTCCTCGCCTGGGGCACGCCGAAATGGGACAAGATGGGCCCATGGAACATGGGGCGCGGTATCTTCACCCTGTTTGCGATCCTGTCGATCCTGTCGATGATCCTGATCTTCGTCATCGGCATCCAGCCGCCGAATGACTGGGCGCTCTACATCACCGTCGGTTTCTTCATCCTGACGGCGATCATCTGGTTCGCCTTCGAGAAGCGCCGGTTCCAAGGCCCCCCGCTCGGCGAAATCATTGCCGCGCGCCAGGCGGCTATCAAGGCTGCGGAAAAGGCAGTGGGCGAAACATCCTGATTTTGAAACAGGGGGCGACCGGCTTCGGCGGGTCGCCCCTTTTATTTTGCCCTGGATCGACATTTTTTGCTTGAGGAAAAAATATGCCCGGACATTGGAGTTTCGACGAACTAAAGCGCCACGTGACCAATGGCGAGATTGATACGGTTCTGGCCTGTTTCGTCGACATGCAGGGCCGCCTGATCGGCAAGCGGTTCCACGCGAGTTTCTTCGTTGAATCCGCGCATGACGAGACGCATGGCTGCAATTATCTGCTGGCCAACGATATCGATATGGAGCCGGTGCCGGGCTACAAGGCGGCGAGCTGGAAGCAAGGCTATGGCGATTTCGTCATCAAGCCCGACCTCGCCACGATCCGCCACATTCCATGGCTCGAGAAATGCGCGCTCGTTCTTTGCGACATTCTCGACCACCACCACCATGAAGACCTTGCTCACTCTCCCCGTGCTATCCTGAAACGTCAGCTTGCCCGGCTGAAGGAGCGTGGCTATCTTGCCTATTTCGCCTCGGAGCTGGAGTTCTATCTCTTCGACGAAACCTACGAGACCGCCCGCGCCAAGCACTGGAAGGGCATGGCGACCGCATCGCCCTATATCCAGGACTATGTGATCCAGATGACGACCAAGGAAGACGCGGTCATGCGCGCGATCCGCAATGGCCTGTTCGATGCGGGTATTCCAGTCGAGAATTCCAAGGGCGAGTGGGGTCCGGGCCAGGAAGAGATCAATGTGCGCTATGCCGAGGCGCTGGAAATGGCTGACCGGCATGTAATCATGAAGAACGGCTGCAAGGAAATCGCCACCCAGATGGGCAAGGCGATCACGTTCATGGCGAAGTACGATTATTCGCTCGCCGGAAGCTCCAGCCATGTCCACAACTCCCTGTGGAGCGCGGACGGCAAGACGCCGCTGTTCTTCGACAAGAAGGCCGAGCACACCATGTCGCCGCTGATGCGCCAGTGGGTGGCGGGGCAGCTGAAATATGCCGATGACTTCACCTATTTCCTCGCACCCTACATCAACTCCTACAAGCGCTTCCAGGCGGGCACGTTTGCACCGACAAAGAATGTCTGGAGCCTTGATAACCGTACGGCCGGGTTCCGGCTGTGCGGTGAGGGGACGAAAGGCATACGCATCGAGTGCCGCATCGGCGGCGCCGATCTCAATCCATACCTCGCTTTTGCCGGGCTTATCGCCTCGGGTCTTGCCGGGATCGATGAGAAGCTGGAACTTGGCGCGCCATTCCAGGGCGATGCCTATGGTGGCGCCCGCCTGCGGGAAATCCCCAAGACCTTGCGGGATGCGACGGAGACGCTCGCGCGCTCGAAGATGCTGAAAGCGGCGCTGGGTGAGGATGTGGTCGAGCACTACGTGCATACCGCCAAATGGGAACAGTTCGAATATGACCGCCGCGTGACCGACTGGGAGTTGCATCGCGGCTTCGAACGGTATTGAAGAACGAAACTGACATAAATAGCCTAGAGGTTTTGCCATGACCGAGACGGTCAAACTGATTACCCCGATCGACGGTTCCGTCTATGCGGAACGCCCCATTGCAACCGACAAGGCCGTCGACGCCGCTGTAGAAACGGCGAAACAGGCACAAGCGGACTGGGCACAGACGAGCATTGCCGAGCGTGGCCGGTTTTGCCTCGCCGCGCTTGATGCACTGCTCGCCATGAATGACGAAATCGTTCCCGAGATCGCCTGGCAGATGGGGCGGCCGGTGCGCTATGGCGGCGAAAAGGGCGGTGTCGAAGAGCGTACGCGCTACATGGTCAGGATCGCCGAACAGGCGCTCGCACCGGTCGTCGAGAACGACAGGCCGGGATTCCGCCGCTACATCAAACATGTACCGCTCGGCGTCGTCATGGTCATCGCGCCTTGGAACTATCCATACCTGACCGCTGTCAACACCATCATCCCGGCGCTGATGGCGGGTAACAGCGTGATCCTGAAACATGCGGCGCAGACGCTCATCGTTGGCGAGCGCTTCGCCCAGGCATTCGAGAAGGCCGGACTGCCGAAGGGCGTCTTCCAGAACATCGTGCTGAGCCACGGCCAGACAGAAAAACTGCTGGGTTCGGGGCGTATCGATCATGTCAATTTTACCGGTTCCGTCGGCGGTGGCCGCGCCATCGAGAAGGCTGCTGCCGGAACGTTCATGACGCTTGGCCTCGAGCTTGGAGGCAAGGATCCGGCCTATGTGCTGCCGGACGTCAATCTCGACCACGCGGTGGCCAACCTTGTCGACGGCGCCTTCTTCAATTCCGGCCAATGCTGCTGCGGTATCGAGCGCATCTATGTGCACGAAAACGTCTATGACCGCTTCGTCGATGGCTTTATCGACCTCACCAGGCAATATGTCGTCGGCAACCCGCTGGATGCTTCAACGACGATGGGACCCATGGCGCAGACGCGCTTTGCCGATCTCGTGCGTGAGCAGAAGGCCGAAGCCCTGCGCAAGGGCGCCAAGGCGCACGTCAACATGAGTGCTGCCAATGACAAGGCGGGTTCGCCCTATCTCGCGCCAGAGGTGCTGACGGGCGTCGATCACCAGATGAGCGTCATGCGCGAGGAGAGTTTCGGCCCGATCGTCGGCATCATGAAGGTGCGCAACGACGAGGAAGCCGTGGCACTGATGAATGACAGCCAGTATGGCCTGACGGCGTCGCTGTGGACCACCGATACGGATCACGCGGCAGATATCGGCGACCGGATCGAGACCGGCACGGTGTTCATGAACCGCTGCGACTATATCGACCCGGCGCTGGTGTGGACCGGCGTCAAGGAGACCGGCAAGGGCGCGGCAATGTCCGCCATCGGCTATGGCAATCTGACGAGACCCAAGTCCTATCATTTGCGCGAACAGATCTAATTCCCTGAGAGAGACATGACATGAGCAAACTCATTTCCAAATGGAACTATCCGACCACCGTCCGTTTTGGCGCGGGGCGCATCGCGGAATTGCCGGAGGTTCTGGAAGCGACGGGGATCAAGAAACCGCTATTCGTCACCGATCCGGGCCTTGCCAAGCTGCCTGTCGTGGCAAGCACTTTGAAAATCCTCGACGACGCGAAGGTGCCATACGGGGTGTTTTCGGATGTGAAGCCCAATCCGGTGGAATCGAACCTGACGGCCGGTATCGCTGTATTCAAAAAGGGCAAGCACGACGGCGTCATCGCCTTCGGCGGTGGCTCGGCACTCGATCTTGGCAAGCTGATCGCCTTCCAGGCTGGACAGACGCGGCCGGTCTGGGACTTCGAGGACGTCGGTGACTGGTGGACACGCGCCAACAGCGACGCGATCGCGCCGATTATCGCAGTCCCGACAACGGCCGGAACGGGTTCGGAGGTCGGGCGCGCCGGTGTCATCACCAATGAGGAAACCCACACCAAGAAGGTGATCTTCCATCCGAAGCTTCTGCCGGTGGTGGTTATCGCCGATCCCGAACTTTCGGTTGGTATGCCGGCGTTCATAACTGCCGGCACGGGCATGGATGCGCTGGCGCATTGCCTCGAAGCCTATTGCGCGCCGGGCTATCATCCGATGGCCGATGGCATTGCGGTCGAAGGTATCCGGTTGGTGTTCGAAAACCTGCCGAAGGCCTACGCGAATGGCAAGGATCTGACAGCGCGGGCGCATATGATGAGCGCCGCTGCGATGGGTGCCGCCGCGTTCCAGAAGGGTCTCGGCGCCATCCATTCGCTCTCGCATCCCATCGGCGCGCTTTACGACACACATCACGGCATGACCAATGCGGTGTTCATGCCCTATGTGCTGGCCTTCAACCGTGATGCGGTGGAAGAGCGAATTGCGCGTCTTGCCAGCTATATCGGCATCAAGGGCGGTTTCGACGGCTTTGCCAAGGCGGTGATCAAGCTGCGCAAGGAGCTAAAGGTGCCGCACGCGCTGCCGGGTCTGATCAAGGACCTCAACATGACGAAGAAGCAGAAAGAGCTGATTGCCGACATGGCCATTGTCGATCCGACGGCCGGTGGCAATCCGGTCAAGTTGACGAAGAAAGCAGCATTGAAGCTGCTGGATGAGGCGATTGCGGGATAACTGCGAAGGTTTACCTGTTGAATGAGGCGCTGGAAACAGTGCCTTTTTTGATGCTGCGGGAGCGGTTGATCTGTTAATGCCCCAGGACCAGCAGGTCCTTTGCGCAAAGGCTGACCTTGACGTTCTCGCCGGGTTCCGGCGGCGGGGCGCTCGGATTGTTGAAGGTATCGAAGGATACAGTGTTTTCGCCGAGCGATGCGCGGATGCGGATGACCGAACCCAGGAAATGCACACTGTTGATCGTGCCGTCGAGCGTCGTCTCGCGCTTGTCAGTCGCATCGCCGAGGCTGACAGCTTCCGGACGGACGGCGAGTGATATCTTGTCGCCGGTCTTGTGACCATTGAGGCGTGTCCGGTCGATCGAAATATCCTTGCCATCAATGCTGATGAGTCCAGCCGCTGCATCGCGCACCGTGGCATCCAGCGTATTGAGCGTGCCTACGAAGGAAGCGACGAACCGGGATGCTGGCTGGTTGTAAATTTCGAAAGGAGCACCGACCTGTTCGGCGTTGCCTTCATACATCACCACAATACGGTCAGAGATCGATAAGGCCTCTTCCTGATCGTGGGTGACGAAAATGGTGGTGATACCGAGCTTGCGCTGGATCGCCCGGATTTCCTCACGCAGCGAAACACGGATCTTCGCGTCGAGAGCGGAGAGGGGTTCATCCAGGAGTAGCACCTGTGGCTTCGTGGCCAGTGCGCGGGCCAGTGCCACACGCTGCTGCTGACCGCCGGAGAGCTGATAGGGGAAGCGTTCGGCGAGATGGTCGAGTTTGATCAGCGACAGCATTTCGTGCACCGTCGCGTTGATTTCCGCCTGCGGCTTCTTGGCGACTTTCAGACCGAAGGCGACATTCTGCGCCACGGTCATATTGGGGAACAGCGCATAGGCCTGGAACACCATCCCGATATTGCGCTGGTTTGGCTTCAGATTGACGACATCCTTGCCGCCGATGCTGATCTTGCCGGAGGTCGGGGTTTCAAACCCGGCTACCATGCGCAGGACCGTGGTCTTGCCGCAACCGCTCGGTCCAAGGAAGGAAACAAACTCCCCTTTCTCGACCTCGAGATTGAAATCATGAACGACGGTGGTAGCTCCGAAACTCTTTTTCAAATGACTGATGCTGAGAAATGACATGAGTGAGTATCCGGATTATCGCTTGGTCGCAGCGAGGGATTTATTGAGACGGGTGACGACCTGGATCAGCCCCATGCAGATCCAGGTGATGGCAAAGGCGATCACCGAGAGCGCTGCCGGTTCGTAGGCGCGATTTGCACCGAGCAACTGCAGGAACGGTCCGAACGCCGGGCGATTGAGAAGCGCCGCCATGGTGAATTCGCCGATGACGATGGCGAAGGTCAGGAAGGCACCGGACAGAACCGCGACGAGCACGTTGGGAAGAATGATACGCGACATGATGGTGATACGGCTGGCACCGAGGCTTTCGGCGGCTTCGGTCAGGGTGCGGATATCAATGGCGCCAAGACCCGTGTCGACGGCGCGATACATATAGGGCAGGGCAAGAGTCGTATATCCCAGGCAGAGCAAGATATTCGTTCCCATCGCCGATCCGGTCAGAGGCAGGATCGAAGACGTGTTGTAGAGCCGGATGTAGCCGAACACGATGACGATTGCAGGAATTACAAGCGGTAGAAGCGTGATGAATTCGATGAACGGGCGCCAGGCCGGCAACCTTAACCGCACCCAGTAGGCTGTCGGAACCACCAGCACGACGCCGACGATGATTGTCGCGATTGCCATGAAGACGGAATAGGTGAACGTCGCCTGAAAGCCGGGATCACTCAGCACTACCCAGTAGGCATCGAGCGAATAGGTGCCGCGACGCATGCGCAATGAAAACTCGAGCAGACCCAGCAGCGGCAGCACAAAGTAGAGAATACCGAAGGCGAGAGCGATCCACGACCAGAAACGATTTGACTTCATTTGAGCCACCGCTCACTGCGGGCACGCATCCAGATGTAGATTCCATTGGAAACGCCGGTGATGACAATCATGCCGAAGGCCAGCGCATAACCCAGTTGCGGGTCCTGCAATACATCGCCGCGGATCTGGGCGTAGAGGACGATCGGCACGATGCTGAGCGAGGAGCCGGTCAACGCATAGGCTGTGGCGATAGCACCGAAGGAATTGGCGAAAAGCAGAAGCATCGTTCCCAGCAGTGCAGGCCAGAGGATCGGAAATGCCACCATGCGCCAGTATTGCGGGCCGGTGGCGCCAAGAATTAGCGCCGCTTCCTTCCACTCCCGCTTCAAGCCATCGAGGGCTGGGGTGATGATGAGAACCATCAACGGAATCTGAAAGTACAGATAGGTGATGGTCAGGCCCCAGAAGCTGAGCAGATTAAAGCCATGGGCATAGAGGTTGAAGCCGAAAATATTGACCAGCAGATAGGTGACGAGACCTGTGCGTCCAAGTGTGAAGAGGAAAGCATAAGCCAGGGGAACACCAGCGAAATTCGAGGCGACGCCGGAAAAGGTCATCAGTGGCGAGCGGATCCAGCCTGGCAGGCCGCCCAGAACGACTGCAGCAGCAATACAGAAGCCTATCACTGCGCCCAAAAGCGCCGAAGCCAGGGAGATCTTGATCGATATCCAGTAGGCGTCCCGAATTGAAGGCTGGAAAAGATTAGCCATATTCACGAGGGTCAGATTGCCCTGGGCATCCTGAAAAGCGCCCGCGACAAGGTAAATCGTGGGCAGAACCAGGAACATCACCGCAAAAATCATGAATGGCATGACGCCCAGCCAATCGAGAGAAAGGCGTTTGCGCTCGTTGACCGGCAAGGGGACCGGGGGTGAGGAACTATGTTCTGAAATCGCACTCATAAGTGTGTTGGGACCGCATTCATGGGTTCAATATAACTGTTGCCCCGCTCATTGCGAAGCAGGCAAAGCCCATAGTCTGACAGAACGGAATCCCCGCGGATGGTTCCGCGGGGATTCGATAGCCAGAACTTACTTGACGTTGGCGCCGACGACCTTGTCCCAGCCTTTGGTGATGGCATCCTTGGCGGCTGCCTGTTCATCAAGGGTTGGGAAGAATGCCTTTTCATAGGCTGCCGCAGGCGGAAGCTTGTCGAGGACTTCTTTTGGCACCTTGTTGTTCTTAACCAGGTCCTGGAAACGTGTCGGGTGGCAATAGCCCTTCAGGTAGCCAATTTGCCCCTCGTCGGAATAGAGATACTCCATCCAGAGCTTGGCTGCATTGGGATGTGGTGCATAGGCGCTGATGGCCTGCACATACACGCCGGCAAGAACGCCGGAGGCAGGTACAACAACTTCAACCGGCGGGTTGCCCTTGAGTGTATCGCGACCGGCCAAAGCATTATAATCCCAGGTGATGATGATGGGTGTAGCACCCTGTGCGAGTGTGCCGGACTTGCCGATAACCGGGACGAAATTGCCAGCCTTGTTCAGATCGCCAAAGTACTTCAGACCAGCTTCGCCGGCTTCCGCGCCAGGCTTGGCACCAGTCGAAGCGCCTGCGGCCTGCACGGCAAGGATAGCCTGGTTGGAGGCGCGCGGGTCACCTGCAAGTGCGACGGTATTTGCATATTCGGGCTTGAGCAGGTCCGACCAGTCCTTCGGTACGTTTTTGACGATATCGGTGTTCACCTCAAGCGCCATAACGCCGTAGTAGTCGCCATACCAATGGCCGTCAGCATCCTTCAGTTCCGCCGGGATCGAATCCCAGGTGGAAACCTTGTAAGGCATTGTCAGGCCGTCTTTCTTGGCATCCGGGCCAAACGAAAGACCGACATCGATAACGTCAGGTGCCTGTGGGCCCTTGTTGTCCTTGTTTGCCTTGATCGCCTCGACTTCGTCCTTCGAGCCGGCATCCGGGTTCAATTCGTTGACTTCAATGCCATACTTGGCCTTGAAGCCAGCGATGATGTCGCCGTAACCGCACCAGTCGTGTGGCAAGGCAATCGTCGTGAGTGAGCCTTCCTTCTTTGCGGCATCGACGAGCTCGGCCGGCGCCTCGGCGAATGAAATTGATGTGCTCGCGAACAGCAGAGCTGTTGACAGCGCGAGCGCGCGTTTTGTGTAACCAACCATTTTAACACCCCTTTTTAAGCGATACGTCATTGGCTCTGTTTCGACGTCCAGCTCCGATATAGGTGTCTCGTGTCAGTTGGATGACAGAGCGATGAAGAGGCCGTGAACGTCGTTTTCCTGAGCAGTGAAAGGGAGTGAACCACTTTTTTCGTGGCTTAGCAATTCAGCCAAAAGCTAAATTTATGGCGTAACCCGTTGATGTCTAAATTGCTTCAATAACGACAGAAATGTTGGAACGCGCGGCAATTAGCCGGTTAATGATGTCGCGTTAGTTCGAGTGCGACATTCCCCCTTCTGCGCGAAAATGCCAACCACTTCAATTTATCTTAGTAGGCTAAACTTATTTTGCCGAATCCCGCCGTCTGGCCGGCGGCTGGCTCATCGAATCCATCAGTGTCCGCCACCGCCGCCGGGAGCCGGCGCACCCGGCTTGCGCATCAAGATGGCGAAGACCGCAAGCGAGGCAAACAGCACGGTCAGTATGTAGAAAACGTCCATGAACGACAGCAGAGACGCTTGCTGATGGACCATGCCGGAGACTTTGCTAAGTGCGGTCGTCGGCCCATCAAGACCATGGGAGGCAAAATTCTTGCTCATGCTTGCGAGGAGATCCTCAGCCTCCGGGTTACCCCAGCGGACGTTCTCGGAGAGCTGCGCATAGTGGATCGCGCCGCGATCCGTGAGAATCTGGTTGATGACAGCAAGCCCGACTGCGCCCCCAAGATTACGCATGAGGTTGAAAAGACCGGAAGCGTTCTTCAGCCGCGACGGTGGCAGCGTGCCAAGGGCGAGATTGTTGATCGGTACCATGCACAGCATCAGCGAACAGCCGCGCAGTATTTGCGGGATCAGCAATTCATGGAAATCCCAGTCTGCCGTGAGGTGCGTCATGGTCCAGGTGCCGGCACCAAAGCCCAGGAAACCGATCATGATCATGATGCGCGGATCCATGCGGCCCGAGAGGAACCCGGCAACTGGGGCAGTCATGAACATTGCAAGGCCGCTGACAAAGAGTGCTTCACCGATCATGAGCGCGTCATAGCCCCTGATCTGCCCGAGATAGACCGGATAGATGTAGGTCAAGCCGTACAGGCCAATGCCGAGGACGAAAGAGAAAGCCGAGCCGAAGGCAAAGTTCAGGTTCTTGAATGCAAACAGATCGACGATCGGCTGTTCCGCTGTGAAAGCACGATAGAAGAACACCACTGCACCGATGACCATGACAATGCTGCAATAATAGACGGCATGATCCTGCAGCCAATCATTGCGCGGGCCCTCTTCCAGCACATATTCAAGCGAGCCCAGAAAGGCCGCCATACCGGCGAGGCCCCACCAGTCGAACTTGCTGAGCAACGAGCGGTCGCCCTTGTCGAAATCGATCAGGTTCCATGCGGCGATTGCGACGGCTATGCCGGGAATGACATTGACGAGGAAAAGCCAGTGCCAGGAAAAGGCATTGCTGAGATAGCCGCCGACGGTTGGCCCGATAGTTGGTGCCAGCGTTGCAACCAAGCCGATCATCGGGGAAACGATGGAACGCTTCGAAGGGGGAAAGATGGTGAAAGCCGCCGCAAAGACGCTGGGGATCATGCCGCCGCCGATGAAGCCCTGGATGGCGCGGTAAACGATCATCTGGTCGATATTGGTCGCCGTGGCACACAGGACGCTGGCGGCGGTGAAGCCCGCGGCGGAGACCGAGAAGAGGATGCGGGTCGATACGAGCCGTCCGAGGAAGCCCGAAAGTGGGATCATGATGACTTCGGCGATCAGATAGGAGGTCTGGACCCACGAAATCTCATCGGAGCTAGCGCTCAGACCAGCCTGGATCTCAGCGAGGGACGCCGAGACGATCTGGATATCCAGAATGGCCATGAACATGCCGAACACCATCGCCAGGAAGGCGATGGCTTTCTTCGGATCGATGCGATCTTCCGGAACGGCGGGTACTCCGGCATTACCGATTGTGGTGGCGTTCGACATGTTCTCGGGCCTATCCGGAGTGGTCCTACGAGGCAGGCGTCGTGCGTGTATCGACGTCGACGATGACGCTCAGGCCTGCCTGTAGTTTGCCGCTTGCCAGTGCATCGGCGGGCAGGGCGATGCGGACCGGTACACGCTGGACGACTTTGGTGAAGTTGCCCGTGGCGTTTTCCGGCGGAAGCAGCGAAAAGACCGCGCCGGACGCTGGGGCCACCGAGGCAACCGTGCCTTCAAACGTATCGCCTGACAGGGCATCGACGCGTACTTTGACTTTCTGACCCACGACGATATCGCGCAACTGCGTTTCCTTGTAGTTCGCGTCGATATAGAGCGCGTTCACAGGGACGAGCGCAGCGAGACGCTGGCCGGGGCTGACGAGATCGCCTTTCTTGGCGGCAAGATTGCCGATCACACCATCGACCGGGGCGCGAATAATGGTAAACCCAAGGTCGCGGGCCGCCTTGTCCTTGGCGAGCTGCAGCGATGCGATCGAGCTTTCGGCTTCCTTGTACTGGGCTTCGAGCACGCTGATATTGGCGACAGCCGTGGCGATCTGCGCGTCAGCCGAAGCGATATTGGCTTTCGCCTGATCGAGTGCGGCAGTGGCATCGTCAAGCTGGGATTGCGAAGCGAAGCGTGTGGCGTGGAGCTGGTTCGCGCGCACTGACGCAGCCTGGGCATTGGTCAGAACCGCCTGTGCAGCCAGTTTGCCGGCCTGCGCCTGTTGCAGCGAAGCCCTGGCAGCTTGGGTCTGCGCCTCGATGCGGTCGAGCGACAGCTTCTGGGTTGCAATCTGCGCCTCGGCCTGCTCTTCGGCAATCGTGTAGTCGCCATTGTCGAGCGTGACCAGCGCATCGCCGGCCTTTACGCGCTGGTTGGCAACCACATTGATCGTGTCGATATAGCCGGTGACTTTCGGGGCAATCGCGGTGATATCGCCCTGAATATAGGCGTCGTCGGTTGAGACCATGAAACGCCCCGTCGTCCACCATTCGTGGCCGTACCAGGAACCGGCGCCAACCGCCGCCAAAATCAGGACTGGCAGAATAAAGCGTTTTGCAGAGCGCTTCGGCGGAGCGGGCGTCTGGGTTGTAACATCGGGTTGAGGCGCTTCGGTTTTTGCTGGTGCTTCAGCCTTTGAAGCAGGAGCCGGGGCTGGAAACTGACGGATCTCAGCTTCATTCGTTGCTTTCGACGCGGACATCTGATGGCTCTTTCTGATGACATTCAGCGTATAATCCCAAAAATCCCTCCGATTTTTGGAAAGGATCATACGCCACTCAACTTGTTACTGCGCCTGTGCGTCCCAAGCGACGTTCGGCCCAGTAAGGGAAAAGTGATTAAACCAATCGGTTCGATCGTTGACATAGCGCAATCGGGAGCGCATATCAAGAGGATCGAACCGATTGGTTCGAAAAAGAATCGAAAAATGAGGAAACTGCGCTAAAATGTCGTCTACGAAGCCAGCCTTTATGTCATCAGCGACGGCAGCAGATTCGAATGTCATGTCCGATGCGGAGCGCCCGAGCCGATTGGCAGCCGGGCAGGACCCCGCCAAGCGCCAGCAAATACTCGAGGGTGCAAACCGGGTCTTTTCGCAGATGGGGTTTGACGCTGCGAGCATGAACGACATAACGCGTGAAGCCGGCGTCTCCAAGGGCACGATCTACGTCTATTTCGACAGCAAGGAGGAGCTCTTCATGGAGCTCTGCAACCATTACCGCGAGATATTGTTCGCCGATATCTACCACGCGCTGGAAAGCGACGGGGATCTTCGCGAGGCGCTGATCGAGTTCGGCACGGCCCTGGCGACCGTCGTTACTTCCGATGTCGTCATCCGTGCGCAGCGGGTGGTTATCGGTGTTGCCGAACGCATGCCGTCGATGAGCCGCGATTTCTACGAGAGGGGGCCGAGACGCGGGCAGGCCATGATGAGGGCGCTCATCGAGAAACACGTTGCCGCGGGGACACTCGATATCGATGACACCGAACTTGCCACTTATCAGTTGGCGGATCTGTTCATGTCGGGAATGTTCAAGAAGCGGCTGTTTGGCTGCATGGCGACTGCTCCCACGCAAGAACTTATCAGAAAGACCGTGACCTCCGGTGTCGATGTATTCCTGAAGGCATACCGGCGCTGAGATCGAGGTCCTGCCCTGGGTTCAGGCAGCTCCGCAGGTGGCGCAGAGCCCGCGAATCTCGATCGTCGTCTTCGACTGTTTGAAGCCGTTGCTGTTGGTCCATTCACGGACACGCCCGGTGATAACATCGTCTGAAAACTCTGAAACCTGACCGCATTTCTCGCAAATGGCAAAGGCAATCATGCCGTGGCTGTGATTATGGCTGTGCGGATGCGAGCAGGCAACGAATGCATTGATGCTTTCGAGCCGGTGAATCATTCCGTAGTCGAGCAGTTTGTCGAGGGCGCGGTAGACCTGAAGCGGCGCGCGGAAACCGTCGCCGCGCAGTTGGTCGAGGATAGTGTAGGCGCTGAGCGGGCCATCGGCGCGAGCCAATGCATTGAAAACCAGGGATTGGTTTTTGGTCAGCTCCTGCGTCGATGTCATTGCCGTATGCGCTCCTTGGTGGTGGACAAGAGATAGGAAAGATTTGCCTCTCCCGCCAGTGGATACATTAATTTTCACAGTTCTCAAATTTGCCATTGTTGACTAATGTAATAACATCACATATCGAAATGGCAAGCTGCGACCTGGCCGACTGCCAATTGCATTCCGGATACGGATATTCGAATGACCGAACCATGCCTGACATTTGACGACCTGACGCTGGGCTATCATCGCCATCCGGCCGTTCATCATTTGAGCGGGAGCATCAGGCGCGGGTCGCTGACGGCGGTCGTCGGTTCCAACGGCTCGGGCAAGTCCACGCTCATGAAAGGTATTGTCGGCGTCCTGAAGCCGATGTCAGGTTCGTGCACAGTCGAGAAAGACGTCCGCATCGCCTATCTGCCGCAGCAATCCGAACTGGACCGGTCGTTTCCGGCACGCGTGATCGACCTTGTCTCGCTCGGCCTCTGGCCAAAGCGCGGCCTGCTTGGCCGCTTTACGTCCGACGATCGCGAACGAGTGTCAAAGGCACTGATGAGCGTCGGGCTTGCGGGCTTCGAAAAGCGGCCGATCGACACATTGTCGGGCGGGCAATTGCAACGCGCCCTGTTTGCCAGGGTGCTGGTGCAGGATGCCGATCTCATTTTGCTCGACGAGCCCTTCAACGCGATCGATGCCAAGACCGTCAGCGACCTGATTGAACTGATCAAGCGCTGGCACGGTGAAAAGCGCACGATCATGGTTGTTGTCCATGATCTGCATCTGGTTCGTGAACATTTCCCCGAAACGCTGCTTCTCGCCCGCAAGCCGATTGCCTGGGGTGAATCGCGCGAAACGCTGGCGCCGGAAAATCTGCTGCATGCACGGCAGTTCCATGAAGCATGGGAAGAGGGCGCGCCGTGGTGCGAGGACGACGCCGCCCACGCGGCGCCGCACGCTCATGACCATTTGCATGGCCACCAGCATCATGAACATCACCATGGTGGCGATCATGATCACAGCGCTCAGCGAAACGGCTCCAAGGGGGCGGCTTGATCCATGTATGACTATCTGATCGCGCCCTTTGTCGACTACAGTTTCATGCAGCGTGCGCTCATCGGCTCGCTTGCGCTTGCCCTTGGCTCTTGCCCGGTGGGAGTTTTCCTGATGCTGCGCCGCATGAGCCTTACCGGCGACGCCATGGCCCATGCGATCCTGCCCGGTGCCGCCGTCGGGTTCCTGCTCTATGGTCTGCAGATCGTGCCGATGACTATTGGCGGCCTGGTCGCGGGTGTCATCGTGGCACTCGGCGCGGGTGCGGTGTCACGCTTCACGATCCAGAAGGAAGATGCCTCAATGGCGGCTTTCTATCTGATATCGCTGGCGCTCGGGGTATTGATTGTGTCGTTGCGCGGCTCGAATGTCGATCTGATGCATGTGCTCTTTGGAACGGTTCTTGCGCTCAACAACGAAGCGCTGAGCCTGATCGGCATGATCTCGGCGATCAGCGTCGTGACGCTGGCGATCTTCTGGCGCGGGCTCGTTGCCGAATGTCTCGACCCTCTGTTCCTGCGCTCGGTCAGCCGGATCGGCACGCCGGTTCATTTCATCTTCCTGGCGCTGGTCGTCATCAATCTCGTCGGTGGTTTCCAGGCGCTGGGCACGCTACTTGCGGTCGGGTTGATGATGCTTCCGGCCGCTGCCGCACGCTTCTGGACATCGAGGGTGGGACCCATGTGCGCGCTCGCCATTGTCATCGGTTGCGTGTCGTGCACAGTGGGCCTGCTGGTTTCCTATCATTTCGCCGTACCGTCGGGGCCGGCCATCATCCTCTCCGCGGGCGCAATATATCTCGGTTCAATCCTCGCCGGCTCGCGCGGCATTCTCAATACCCGCTTGCGCCCCCATCGCCACAGAACAGCTTAGGATTAAACCATGATGGCCCGCAAATGGCACTTTTCTCCGCTCCCGGTGCGCATGGACCCAAAAGTCCACTGCGCTCCGGGTCTCGAAAAGCAACATTTTGATCTCGTCCTGATTTAAATCCAGACATATACCTCGCAACTCAAGGAAATTGACCATGATCAAGGCTCTTAAACTCGCCACGGCATTAAATGTTATACTATTACTTGGCGCCGGATTTTCCACGGCTTCGGCGAAAGATCTGAAGGTCGTATCGAGCTTCACCGTCATTTCTGACTTTGCCAAGAACGTCGGCGGCGACAAGATTTCGCTGACAACGCTGGTCGGCCCGAACGGGGACGCGCATGTTTACGAGCCAAAACCTGCCGATGCCGCAGCGGTCGCTGCAGCCGATGTGGTTCTGGTCAATGGCCTGCATTTCGAAGGCTTCGTGCCACGGCTTGTCGAGGCAAGTGCCACCAAGGCGCCAATCGTCGAACTGTCCAAGGGTGTCGAGCCGATCAAGAGCGCTGAAGAGGAACATGTCCATGGAGCCGCCGGGACGGAAAAGGAAGAACATGGCGCCTATGATCCACATGCCTTCCAGTCGATCCACAATGCAAAAATCTATGTCAAAAACATCGTCGAAGCGTTTTGCACGGCGGATACGGCAAATTGCGATACCTACAAGACCAATGCTGCGGCCTATACGGCGAAACTCGATACGACTGAAGCTGAGGTGAAGGCTGCCATCGCCTCCATTCCTGAATCGAAGCGTCTGATCATCACATCACATGATGCATTCGGCTATTTCCAGCATGAGTATGGGCTAAAATTCCTGGCACCTGAAGGGATCTCGACGGATTCCGAAGCATCGGCCGCCGATATCGTTGCCCTGATCAAGCAGATCAGGGAAGACAAGGCTTCGGCGATCTTTGTCGAGAACATCACCAATCCGCGCCTGATCGAGCAGATCGCCAGCGAGACCAAGTTGAATGTCGGCGGCACACTGTTCTCGGATGCTCTTTCTACGCCGGAAGAGGGGGCAAGCACCTATATCGATATGATGCATCACAATATCGATACATTTAAAAAGGCTATTCTCGGGAGCTGATCTACAGGACTTCAGAAAAGCGGGGTGATTATTCCGCTTTTTTCATTCTCATAGTTGTTATGTTATTACGTTATGAAGGGTTCGCGTCATGCTAAATAAAGCAGTAGCCGATCGTCTGCCGGTCACCGTTCTTTCTGGCTTTTTGGGGGCGGGCAAGACCACGCTACTCAATCATATTCTCAACAATCGCGAAGACCGCCGCGTCGCTGTCATCGTCAATGACATGAGCGAGGTGAATATCGACGCGGCGCTTGTCAGGGACGGTGGAGCCAATCTCTCGCGTACCGACGAACAACTTGTCGAAATGACCAATGGCTGCATTTGCTGTACGTTGCGCGACGATCTCCTGAAGGAGGTGCGTTCACTTGCGGAGCAGGGCAGGTTCGATCATCTGCTCATTGAATCGACAGGCATTTCCGAGCCCTTGCCGGTCGCTTCCACCTTCGATTTTCGCGACGAGAACGGATCCAGCCTTTCCGATGTATCACGGCTCGATACGATGGTGACAGTTGTCGATGCGGCCAACCTCCTGAACGATTATGCGTCGAGCGATTTCCTGAAGGACCGGGGCGAGTCGATGGGCAGTGCGGACAATCGCACGCTCATCGATCTTCTGGTCGATCAGATTGAGTTTGCGAATGTGATCATCCTCAACAAGATATCGGCCACATCGCTGTATGATCGCGATTTGGCACGCAAGATCATCCGCGCGCTCAACCCCGATGCAAGGGTGATCGAAACAGATTTCGCCGAGGTTGCGCTGGATGAGGTTCTGGATACCGGCCTGTTCGATTTCAACAAGGCGCAGCAACATCCGCTTTGGTACAAGGAGCTCAACGGTTTTGCCGACCATGTGCCGGAGACCGAAGAATACGGCGTGCGTTCCTTCGTCTACCGCGAACGGCGGCCATTCGTTCCGCAGAAATTCCAGGACTTTATCAACGGCAACTGGCCTGGCGTCGTGCGGGCCAAGGGGTTCTTCTGGCTGGCGACGCGGCCGGATCATGTGGGCGAGCTGAGCCAGGCCGGGGCTTTGGTCAGGACAGAAAAGCGTGGCCTATGGTGGGCGGCTGTTTCGGAAAGCCGCTGGCCAGACCATCCGGACTGGCGCGAAGCGATGCAGCCTTACCTCGACCCGGTCTGGGGCGACCGGCGGCAGGAGCTTGTCTTCATCGGCATGGATCCAATGAACGAAGCCGACCTCAGGGCCAAGCTTGATGCGTGCCTGGTCGATGCCGAGGAATTCACGCCGCACAAATGGCAGGAATTGCCGGATCCATTCCCGAGCTGGACGTGGCAGGCGGCTTGAGGGCCAATCCCACAATGGGCGGATGGCCGTTTAAATAAACGCAGCCGTTTGCACCGCTGTCAGGCGCACTTTGCCGATATTGCGGCCGTCCATCTCGACGATCTCATATTCGAGATCATCGACGGTCACTTTCTCCCCAACCGAGGGGATGTGGCCCAGATTCCACAGGATGTAACCGGCGAGTGTCGTATACCGATCGCCCTCGTCGGTCAGATCACGCCCGATCAGGCCGCCAAGCCGGCGAATGTCGATATAGGCATCGACGACCATGCTGCCGTCTTCGGAACGTTCGAGGACGGGGCTTTCCTCACCCTCCTCGGGGAAGTCGCCGGCAATGGCCTCGAGAACATCCGTCGGTGTGACGACGCCTTCGAACGAACCATGCTCGTCGAGAACCACGCCCATCTGTACCGATGATCCACGGAGCTGTTCCATGACCCGCAGCACATTGGCATTTTCGTGCAGGATCAGCGGCTGGCGGGTGACTTTGTCCCAATCGATCTTGCCGCCATCGAGGATAGCGAAGAGCAGGTCCTTGGTCAGCGCAACACCGACGAATTCATCGACGCGACCGCGTGCCAGCACGACGCGGCTATGGCTGAGCGTTCGAATCTCGGCGAGCAGTTCCTCATTCGTCTCGTCCAGATCAAGCCATTCGACCTCGTTGCGCGGCGACATGATCGAACGCACGGGGCGTTCGACCAGATCCAGCACCCCGCGGATCATCTCCTTCTCCTCAGGATGGAACACTTCTCCCGCTGCGCTCTGTTCGGCGATGACATCAAGCGTGTCAGAATGGGGTGCGTCGCCGCGCCCGCCGCCGAGAAGGCGCAGAACCGCACCGGCCGTGCGGTCACGCAGGTCCATCGTGGTGACGCGCTTCTCGCGATTGTGCCGCCCGACCTGGTTGGCCGCTTCGACGAGCACCGAGAAGCCGATCGCCGCGTAGAGGTAACCCTTGGGAATATGGAAGCCAAAACCTTCGACGATCAGGCTGAAACCAATCATCATCAGGAAGCCAAGGCAGAGAATGACGACCGTCGGATGCTTGTTGACGAAGGTCATCAAGGGTTTGGATGCCAGCATCATGACGCCAACCGCGATCACCACCGCGATCATCATGACCTCGAGATATTTCACCATGCCCACGGCCGTAATGACGCTATCGAGCGAGAATACCGCATCAAGGACAACGATCTGCGCAATGACTTGCCAGAACACCGCATGGGCCACATTGCTTTCCTTGGCGGACATATGGCCTTCCAGCCGCTCATGCAGCTCCATCGTGCCTTTGAACAGCAGGAAGATGCCGCCGAGTATGAGGATAATGTCGCGTCCGGCGAAATCGAGGCCGGCGACGTTGAAGAGCGGCGTCGTCAGTCTCACAACCCACGAAATGGAGGCAAGCAACAGGAGGCGCATGACCAGCGCCAGCGACAGTCCCACAAGCCGTGCGCGGTTGCGCTCTTGCGGAGGCAGCTTGTCGGCAAGGATCGCGATGAAAACGAGATTGTCGATACCCAGCACGATTTCAAGCACGACAAGCGTGGCAAGACCAATCCAGGCATTGGGGTCGGCAATCCAGTCCAGTGTCCAGTCCATTGGGGAGTCAGATCCTTTAATTATGAAATCAGCGCGCGGCTTCACAGGCGGATGCGCTTGCAAATGGCAGCGCAAATCCGCCTGTGGCGCAGGCAAAGGAGAAAACGGAAGATAAGGGGATTCGTTGCTGACGCTGCATATGCAGGGTCAGCATGCTTCGCAAGTCCGGACTTGGAGGCTCTTCAGATTGATCGTCCGGCATCGATGCGCCGTCAGTCCCTGTTTGACTGGCTGTCATTGTGAAATTTCGTGCTGCCAGATGGGCATATAATGGCAGTCAGACGAAAGCTGTTCAAGAGGCGGGCGCAAGAAAGGGGTGCGACAATAAATTGCCCTACCCGGAAAATCCGCCGCCCTCGAGGAATGCCTGCTCCTCCTCGGTCGTAGCGCGCCCGAGAATAGCATTCCGGTGCGGAAAACGGCCGAAGCGGCGGACAATGTCATAGTGGTGATCGGCATATTCGAGATTCGCCGGAGCTCCTTCCCGGCAAAGCTCGACGGATCGCCGCTGGTCGTCGACATTCTCCGAATGCATGAACGGCAGGTAGAAGAAGGCGCGCAGTTGCGGCTCGAACGACAGGTCGTGGCCTTTTTCCAGCGCCCGGCTGGCATAATAGCGGGCAAGGCTATCGGTCGCATACATGTGGCCGGTGCCGCGGAAGAGATTGCGCGGAAACTGGTCGAGCAGGATCATCAGCGCGAGCGCACCATCGGAACTATCGAGCCAACCGCTGCACTCACGGCGCGCGGCGGCGTAGTGATCGGCGAGGAAGCGCTGGCGGCAGGTCTCGTCGAATGTTTCGTCTTTGGCGAACCATTTGTCGGGACCGGCTTGGCGCCAGAAGTCGACAATACGGGCAATGTTCTCGCTGTCAGCCATGTGCTTGCTCCCGTGTGTTCAGTTTGCGTCCGCGCCTTGTGGCGAAGGCAGGACACTTGCGGTCTCCTCGTTGAGGGCGCGGCCGGCTTGGCGCGGCTTTATCAATGGCCCCGGAACCGGGGCGTTGCCCTTCATCAGATCATTACCGGCGTAAATGTCACCGGCCAACTGGAGATCGAGCCGTTCGGCGTCACGCTGGCGCACGTCGGCAGCGATGTCAGCTGCTACCTGCGGATCCACGCCCAGGCCGATCAAGGTGTTTTGACCGAAGACCACCGCCGATTCGAATGTTTCGCGCATCTGGTAGTCCACGCCGATCTTGATGAGCTCGATCGTTGTGCCGCGATCGTAGGCGCGCGCATAAATCTGCACGAGCGGAAATTCCGCCTTGATCAAATGGGCAATCGTCAGGATGGTTTCGGCCTTGTCAACGCAGATGAGGACGGCCTGCGCCCGTCCCGCGCCTGCCGCATGGAGGATGTCGAGTCGGGTGCCATCGCCATAATAGACCTTGAAACCGAACTGCGCCGCGGCCTGGATCATCTCGATGTCGTTGTCGATAATGGAAATATCGACGCCGCGCAGCAAAAGCGGCTGGCTGGAGATCTGACCGAAGCGTCCGAAGCCGATAATCAGGACGTTACCGGATAAACCTTCGGCAACATCGACCCCCTCCATCGCCTGCTCTTCCTTTGGCAGCAGCAGACGCAGGGCAACAATGAAAAGCGGCGTCAGCACCATTGAGAAGATGATGATTGCGGTCAGAATGGCATTGGCCTCGCCATCGAGAATACCGACCGCCGTAGCGGTCGAATAAAGCACGAAAGCAAACTCACCGCCTTGTGCCATGATGACCGCGCGCTCGAGGGCTTCGCGATTGGATGATTTGAGCAGCCGCGCGACAATATAGATCCCGGCGCCTTTGACGAGTTTGAATGCCAGGACGTAGAAGATCACTGTCTGCCAGTTCGCGGCGACGACACTGAGGTCGAGCGACATTCCGACGGCAAGGAAGAAAAGGCCAAGAAGGATGCCGCGAAACGGCTCGACATCGGCCTCGAGCTGATGGCGGAAGGTCGATTCCGAGAGGAGCACGCCAGCAAGGAATGCGCCCATGGCCATGGAGAGGCCGCTGACCTGCATGATAAGTGCGGCACCCAGCACGACGAGGAGGGCGGCGGCCGTCATGACTTCGCGGGCGCGGGACTGGGCGAGAAATCCGAAGAGTGGATTGAGAAGATACTTTCCTGCCAGGACGAGACCGACGATAGCTCCGATGCCGATACCGATATCCATCCAGAGCAAGCCGCCGGTTGTGGTCGTGCTTATTGGTGCGAGGAACGCAACGAGTGCCAGCAGCGGTACGATGGCAAGATCTTCAAACAGCAGGATCGACACCATGCGCTGGCCCTGCGGCGACGCGATTTCGCCGCGCTCCTCGAGCAATTGCATGACGATAGCAGTGGAAGTCAGGACAAAACCGGCGCCCGCGACGAAAGATTGGGCAATGGGGAAGCCGGTAGCGATGCCGACACCAGTCAGGAGCACGGCGCACAACCCGACCTGCAATGCGCCGAGGCCAAAAATGTCCTTGCGCAGACCCCAGAGCCTGGAGGGCTGCATTTCAAGGCCGATAAGGAAGAGAAACATCACAACGCCGAGTTCTGCAACGTGCAGGATCGTTTGCGGGTCGGTGAAGAATTTGAGGCCGAACGGGCCGATCACGAGGCCTGCCGCGAGGTACCCAAGAACGGAGCCAAGGCCCAGCCGTTTGAACAGCGGCACGGCGACGACGCCAGCGCCGAGAAGCACGACAACACTCAACAGGTCAGGTCCGCTTACTTCCGCCGCCATTGTGGCTCCTCTGCATTCGCTTGATGTCGAATGTCAGACGTAAAGCGAGAGGGTGCAGCAGGCAAGTCTATTCACGCACGTCGAGGATTTTGGCCCGATCACCCCAAATTCCAGATGCGCTTTGCATTTTCTGAGAACAGCTTGGCTTTTTCACCGTCGCTGCAGCCGGACAACAATGCATGAGTTGCGGCAACCCAAGTGGCAAGACCGCCGCCGAGCGTGCAGACTGGCCAGTCACTGCCCCAGACTAGGCGGTCCCAGCCAAAACTGTCGATGACATGGTGCACATATGGCTCAAGGGTCTCAACGCGCCATGTCCGTGCGTCAGCATAGGCGACGACACCCGAGATCTTGGCGGTCACGTTGGGGCGTCCGGCAATATCGCTGATCTTGCCGCGCCACGCGTCCAGCCCGTCGCCCTCGATATCGGGAACGCCGCAATGGTCGAGGATGAACTGGACATTGGGTGCAAGGTCAACGAGCGCGATGGCCTTGTCGATCTGCCGTGGCAGCACGCATAGGTCGAAGGTGTAGCCTGTACCGCCAAGTCGGCTGATATTCTCCCGGAAGAGTGCGCTTTCCGCCAGATCGTCCGGCACGACATGGAGCACGCGGCGGAAGCCCTTGACCAGAGGATTGGCCCGTTGCCGATCGAGGAAGGCGGCAAAGCCGTGTTCTTCCGGCCGGCATGAGGAGATGGCGCCAGTGATGAGGCTGCCTTCGCGTTTCGCAAGGCCCGCGATGTAATCCGATTCGGATTCGATATCGGAAGGCGAGACGTCCACTTCCATGTGCAAGGCCTGGGTTATCCCGGCGCGATGGGCTTGAAGCGCATATTCCTCGTAGGGAAAGTCCCGGTTCAGCGCGTCAACGCCGGACAACCATGGATAAGACAAGGCCGACCGGTCGATCAGATGCAGATGTGTGTCGATCATTGATGTAAGTGACATGGTCAATCTTCCTGCCATCAGGCTTGGCGGAGAACGCTCGAATGAATCACGTCGGCACCGGCGAGTTCCGAGAGTTTCTGTGCCGTGGCCACAAGCATCTTGCGGGCATCGTCGACACCTGGCGCATCCGGAATGTTGAGCAACTCAATATAGGGGCATGTCAGCGCAGCGATCGCCCTTCCGTCGGGCCCGAGGACGGGCGCTGAGACGTTGAAGACCCCTGCCGTCTGGGCGCTGGGCATGACCTCGTAACCCCGCTCGCGAATTTGATTCAGCCGCTCGTCAAAGTCCGATGGCTGTACAATGTCGTCGGCGTGCTTTTCATATTCTGCGATCATCAGGGCGCGCTCGTCGTTGGAACGGAATGCCAGCAAGACGTGCCCGGAGCCGGTGTTGAAGAGGCTGATATGTGATCCTACCCTGATGGAAATGCCCCAGTAATCCGGCGCTTCCTGCTGGGCGATCACGACCGCCGCACCACGATCAAAAACGCTCAACTGATTGGCCTGTTTCGACACGACCGCAAGGTCGCGCATCAGCGGCGTCGCATAGGATGCGAGGCGCCGGACAGGTGCGTGCAACTGGGCCAGGCCGAAGAGCTTCAACGTTAACGAGTAGCGGTCACCTTCGAGACGCGTGACATAGCCGCGGCGCACCAGGCGATCGAGCATGCGGTAGAATTCATTGGGGCTGCGGCCGAGATATTTGGCGATTTCCGCCTGGGTAAGGCCGCCGTCGATCCCGGATAGAAGCTCCAGAATGTCGAGCCCCTTATCAAGCGCCGGTGCGCGGTACCGGTCGCTATCGTCGTCTTCTGTCATATGAAGTCTCCCCTTGGATCGTATGCATATACGAAGACCATATTCGTAGGAAAGCAGTTTCCTTGCTTGACGGTCAAGCGTATTAATGTTTGTATATGAATGAAGCGCCCATATATGGGTATTCATAAATTGCGAGAGCCGGGGAGCGGCCACTCGCTCTGGGGAGGGAACCGATGAAGAACCTGTTGGCCAGTGTTTCAGCTGGTGTGATCGCACTTTTTAGCGTGCAAGCTGCCTTTTCTGCAGAGTTGCCGGGAAAATTCGAAGGCGTGACGATCGACGCCAAGCTCATCGGCGGTCAGCAATATGAGCCGCTGTATGAGCGCATCGGCGAATGGGAAAAGCTTACCGGCGCCAAGGTGAACATCCTGTCGAAGAAGAATCATTTCGAGCTCGACAAGGAGATCAAGTCGGATATCGCCTCAGGCAGCCTGAACTGGTGCGTCGGTTCAAATCATTCATCATTCGCCCCGCAATATCCGGGAATCTATACGGACCTGAACAAACTCATACCGGCCGAAGAAGTTGCTGCATTCGTACCTTCGAACATCAAGTCATCGACGCTGGATGGCAAGCTGGTCATGCTGCCGCGCGCACAGTTCGACGTGTCGGCGCTGTATTACCAGAAGAGCCTCTACGAAGATGAAGGCAACAAGAAAGCTTTCAAGGAGAAGTACGGCTATGACCTGACCCCGCCGGACACCTGGCAGCAGGTCGCCGACCAGGCGCTCTTCTTCACCAAGGCACCGGATTTCTACGGCACGCAGTTTGCCGGCAAGGAAGAGGCGATCAACGGCCGCTTCTATGAAATGGTGATTGCGGAGGGCGGCGAATATATCGACGCCGAGGGCAAGCCCGCATTCAATTCGGAAGCGGGTATCAAGGCGCTCGACTGGTTCGTCAATCTTTACAAGGCAAAGGCCGTTCCGGCTGGCACAACCAATTACCTATGGGATGATCTGGGCCAGGGCTTTGCGTCAGGCTCCATCGCCATCAATCTCGACTGGCCGGGCTGGGCAAGTTTCTTCAACGATCCGAAGTCGTCCAAAGTTGCCGGCAATGTAGGCGTCAAGGTTGCGCCCGCCGGTTCCTCCGGCAAGCGGACGGGCTGGTCCGGCCATCATGGCTTCTCGGTAACCGAATCCTGCGCCAACAAGGAAGCGGCGGCCTCGCTCGTCTGGTGGCTGACCAATGAAGACAGCCAGAAGCTTGAAGCCAAGGCCGGTCCCTTGCCGACACGCACGGCAGTCTGGGCCTGGGACATCGAGCAGGCGAAGGGCGATCCCTACAAGACCGAAGTCCTGAATGCTTTCCAGGAAGAAGCCAAGAACGCCTTTCCGGTTCCGCCGCTAGCCGAGTGGATCGAAATTTCCAATGCGGTCTATCCGGAACTGCAGGCTGCTATCCTTGGCGACAAGACGTCGAAGGAAGCGCTCGACACCGCTGCCAAAAAGGCAACCGAAATCCTTCAGGATGCAGGTAAGCTTTGAGGGATACATGCATGCCGCTCTCAACTCTCCCCTCGTGGGGAGGGACGGACGCAAGTCCTGGGAGGGTATTTCTGCAGCCAGCACGGCTGATCAGTAAGAAATAAACAAGTCCCCTCCCTGCTGCTTCGCAGCCTCCCTCCCCACAAGGGGGAGGGTAGGAGGTGGCAAAGCAGAGACCGAAGGCCAATATTTCAGATGAAATTTCCCAAACTATCAGCGCCGACGCTACTGCTGCTGCCTGCAATTGTCGTTCTTGCCGCTGTTATCGTGCTGCCGCTGCTGTTCTCGCTCTATTCGAGCTTCACGCCGTTCCGGCTGACCAAGCCCGAGTCGATCTGGATATTCATCGGCTTTCGCAACTATGTCAGCGTGCTGACCAATCCTGAATTCTGGACCGCGTTCGGCCGGACCGTATTGCTCTTGACCATCGCGCTCAATGCCGAAATGTTCCTCGGTCTCGGGCTTGCCATGCTGGTCAACAAGGCGACGCGCGGCCAGCGTATTCTGCGCACGCTGATGATGTTTCCGATGATGTTCTCGCCGGTGCTCGTCGGCTTCCAGTTCAAGTTCCTGTTCAATGACAATATTGGCTTCGTCAACAACGCGCTGCAATCGCTCGGGCTGACCACGAATGCCATTCCCTGGCTGATCGATGGCAACCTGGCATTGTTCTCGATCATCGTTGCCGAGGTCTGGTCGTCGACGGCTGTCTTCGCCATTCTCATCCTCGCAGGGCTGCTTGCCATGCCGCAGGAGCCGGTCGAAGCGGCGCGTGTCGATGGCTGCACGCCGTGGCAGACTTTCCGCTACGTCACATGGCCATATCTGATGCCATTCGCCTTCATCGCCATGACGATCCGCTCGCTCGACGTGGCACGCGCCTATGACATTGTGAAGATCATGACCGACGGCGGACCCGCCAAGCGCACGGAGCTACTGTGGACGCTGGTCGGACGCACGGCCTATAGCGACGCACGGATGGGTCTTGCCAATGCGATGGCCTATATCTCGATCCTGCTGTCGATCCTGTTCACCGTATATTTCTTCAGAAAGCTTGCGGCCGCCCGCCAGCAAATCGGAGCGGAGTGGTAGGGCCTTTCATGATTACACGAAATCATTCTGTTTCTCGTTTGGGGCGGCGATCCACCAGGAAGGGCGCGAAGCCCGATGTGGTGCATCGGGCGAGCGGCCTGACACCGTGGGCGCCCGCCAAACGGAAACCCGATGGGCCGGGCTGGTTTGGGCCAAATCCTTCGGCCTCCGGCTCGTCCGGGCAGCCAGCCCGGCCTTCGCTGCAGACCTTGACGCCCGGGTCCAGCCTTTGGCTGGCCCGAGGACAGGCCAAGTCCCAAACCGTCACCGGCAGAATGGTTCCGTGCAACCATGAAAGGCTCTAGATGGACCAGAACAGCTCTCATCGTCTCAAACGCCGCGGCCTGAAAGTCCTGCATCTTGCCGGGCTATTCCTGGCGATGCTGGTCATCTGCCTGCCGGGCCTGTGGATTGTCCTTAGTTCGCTCCGGCCGACAGTCGAGATCATGGCGAAGCCGCCGGTTTGGATACCGCAGGATGTCTCGCTCGATGCCTACCGTGCCATGTTTGGCGGCGCAGGGCAGGGCGGCATTCCGATCTGGGAATATTTCCGCAATTCGCTGATCATTTCGATTACCTCGACGGCCATCGCCCTCATAGTCGGTATGGCGGGCGGCTATGCGTTCGCACGCTACAAGTTCAAGGGCAAGTCGGGCATCTTCCTCGGCTTCATGCTGACGCGCGCCGTCCCCGGCATCGCACTGTCGCTGCCGCTGTTCATGATCTTCGCCCGGGTCGGCATTATCGACACGCATTTCGCGATGATCCTGATTTATGTAGCGCTGAACGTGCCATTCACGATCTGGCTCATCGACGGCTTCTTCCGGCAAGTGCCCAAGGACCTGGCGGAAGCGGCGCAGATCGATGGCTGTACGCGCTGGCAGGCATTCTGGCAGGTGGAATTTCCGCTGGCCGGACCGGGCATCGCGTCGGCGGGCATCTTTGCCTTCCTCACCTCGTGGAACGAATATGCGCTGGCATCGCAGATCACCCGTTCGGTGAATTCGAAGACATTGCCTGTCGGCCTCCTCGATTATACGTCGGAGTTCACCATCGACTGGCGCGGCATGTGCGCACTCGCGGTGGTCATGATCATTCCGGCACTCACACTCACTTTTATCATCCAGAAGCATCTCGTGTCCGGACTGACGTTCGGCGCGGTGAAAGGTTAAGCTCGTCATGGCCCCTGTTACATTGAAAAAGCTGGTCAAGAGTTATGGCAATGTCGATGTCGTCCACGGGATCGACCTGGAGGTCAAGGATCGCGAATTTATTGCGCTGGTCGGCCCGTCCGGCTGCGGGAAATCGACGACGCTGCGCATGATTGCCGGGCTCGAGGACATCAGTGGCGGTGTGGTTGAAATCGGCGGCAAGCCGGTGAATGACCTGCCGCCGCGCGCCCGCAATATCTCGATGGTGTTCCAGTCCTACGCGCTCTACCCGCACATGACCGTGCGCGAGAACATGGGCTTTTCGTTGAAGATCGGCAAAGTCGCGCAGAGCGAAATCGACACACGCGTGAACGAAGCCGCAGCAATCCTCGATCTGGACAAGTATATGGACCGGCGCCCCTCACAGCTCTCCGGTGGCCAGCGCCAGCGTGTCGCAATGGGCCGCGCGATCGTGCGCAAGCCGGACGTGTTCCTCTTCGACGAACCCCTCTCCAACCTCGACGCCAAATTGCGTACGCAGGTTCGCACCGAGATCAAGCGCCTGCACGCCAAGGTGCAGTCGACGATGATCTATGTGACGCACGATCAGGTGGAAGCGATGACCCTCTCCGACCGCATCGTCATCATGCGCGATGGTCATATCGAGCAGGTCGGTACACCGGAGGAAGTGTTCAAGCGGCCGGCCACGCGCTTCGTCGCAGGGTTCATCGGTTCGCCGCCGATGAACCTCAACGAAGCGACGGTTGCCGATGGCAAACTCGTCTTTGCCGGCGGGCAGAGTCTGCCGCTGCCGATTGAATTCCGCGGTAAGGTTGCAGCGGGTGACAAGGTGATCTTCGGCCTGCGGCCCGACGATATTTACCCGACGGGTCACGGCTTGAACTCCGGGGAAGCCACCGATGTGCATGAAATGGAGCTGCCGGTCTCGATCACCGAGCCACTGGGCAACGAGACTTTGCTCTTTATTACCATGGCGCAGCGCGAGTGGGTGTCGCGCATGCTCAATCCGCGTCCCATGGGTGCCGGAGAGATGGTAAAATTCAGTTTCGACCTGTCTCAGGCGCATCTGTTCTCGCCGGAAACCGGTAAAACCTTGCGGAGGTGAGAGCCTTTCCCGGCCATACTGACCTATTCTGACGGAGGCGTGTTGTGACAAGATCAAGCAAAGACACGAAGACCCGCACTTCGCGTGCGGGCGAGTGGATTTGCGCCGGGATTGGCGCAACTGTCCCCGTCCCTTCGGGTTTCCGGCTGACGGACACCCACTTTGTCAGGCGGCTTCGGATGCACCACATCGACCTCGCCACCTTCCGCGCGGATTGCCTCGCCAGCCGAGAAACAGAATACGGCCAATATGGCCGGGAAAGGCTCTACTATGGCCAAAATCGAACGAGTTGAGTTGCGCATGGTGGATCTGCCGCCGAAAGTGCTGCGGACCGATGCGATCCAGAGCTTTGTCAGCCAGGAGACGCCGATCGTTACGATCACTGACAGTGATGGCGCTGCGGGCACCGGATACAGCTATACGATCGGTACGGGCGGATCATCGGTGATGCGCCTGCTCTCTGACCACCTCGCTCCCCGTTTGCTCGGCAAGGATGCCGATCAGATCGAGGCGATCTGGCGTGACCTTGAATTTGCCACCCACGCGACAACAATCGGCGCGATTACTGCAATTGCGCTTGCCGCTGTCGACACTGCGCTATGGGATTTGCGTGCCAGGAAGCAGAACCTGCCACTATGGAAACTGGCGGGCGGGGCGAAGGATCGCTGCCCGCTCTACACGACCGAAGGCGGCTGGCTGCACATTGAAAAGCAGGCGCTGGTCGATGATGCCCTGCAGGCAAAGGCCAAGGGTTTCAAGGGCGCAAAGGTCAAAATCGGCCGTCCGCATGGTTCCGAGGATCTGGAGCGGTTGTCGGCGGTGCGCGACGCTGTAGGGGCTGGTTTCGAGATCATGACCGATGCCAATCAGGGTTTTACACTGGACGAGGCCATCCGCCGCTCTCAGGTACTTCGCGATATCGATCTGGCCTGGCTGGAGGAGCCGCTGCCGGCCGACGATATTGATGGGCATGTGCGCCTGTCGGCGGCAACACCAACGCCCGTGGCCATTGGCGAGTCGCTCTATTCGATCCGGCATTTCCGCGAATATATGCAGAAGCGTGCCTGCTCTATCGTGCAGGTGGATGTGGGCCGCATTGGCGGTATCACGCCATGGCTGAAGGTGGCACACACCGCCGAGACCTTCGATATTCCTGTCTGCCCGCATTTCCTGATGGAACTGCATGTGAGTCTCACTTGCGCGGTGCAGAACGGCAAATATGTCGAATTTATTCCGCAGCTCGATGACCTGACCCACACGCAGATGCGTATCGAGAACGGCTTTGCCATTGCGCCGAACGAGCCGGGCATTGGTATCGACTGGGATTGGGATGCCGTGAAGGCGCGCAGCATCGACGAATTTACCACCGAAATCCGGAGCTGATGCGATGCAACGTATGGGAATGATGATCGGGCTCAACGGGGATAAAGTCGCGGAATACAAGCGGCTGCACGCCGCCGTCTGGCCGGAAATTCTGGAACTGATATCAAGCTGCAATATCCGCAACTACACGATCTTCCTGCGCGAGCCGGAAAACATCCTGTTCGGTACATGGGAATATCACGGGACCGACTTCGGGGCCGACATGGCGAAGATGGCCGCCAATGCGAAGAACAAGGAATGGTGGGACGTGTGCATGCCGTGTCAGGTGCCGCTGGAAACGCGCGCCAAAGGCGAGTGGTGGGCGATGATGGAAGAAGTCTTCCATCTGGATTGATGAGGAATATTCGATGAGTTTTGATCCCGCATCCCTGCAACAGAGCTGGCCCTTGCCGGCGAAGCCACGACCGGTCGTGACCTTCGGCGCGGGCAGCATTGTCGGCGATGCGCATTATCCGGCCTACAACAAGGGCGGCTTTCCGATTGCCGGACTGTTCGATCCGGATGAGGCCAAGGCGCGGAAACTGGCGGATGAATGGGGTGTCACAGTCTATGCTTCCGTCGCCGAGGGTGCGGCGGTTGAGAACGCGATCTTCGATCTCGCTACGCCGCCATCGCGTCACGCTGAAATCCTGAAGGTCCTGCCCGAGGGTTCCTTTGCGCTGATCCAGAAGCCGATGGGCAGCGATCTTGGACAAGCGTCCGAGATCCTGCGCATTTGCCGGGAGCGCAATATCACTGCGGCGGTCAATTTCCAGTTGCGCTTCGCGCCGATGATGCTGGCGCTGAAGGATGCGATGGCACAAGGCTGGCTTGGCGAGGTTGTCGATTTCGATGCCTGGCTGGCGCTGGATACGCCATGGTCGCTCTGGCCGTTCTTGAACGGCCTGCCGCGCGTCGAGATTGCGATGCACTCGATCCATTATATTGACCTCATACGGCAGATCCTCGGCAACCCGCTGGGCGTGCACGCCAAGACGCTCGGCCATCCCAATCATGAAGTGGCGCAGACGAGGACCAGCGCCATCCTCGACTATGGGAATAGGGTACGCTGTTCGCTGTCGATCAATCACGATCACAAATTCGGCCGCAAATTCCAGGCCTGCGAGTTCCGCGTCAGCGGTACGGAAGGCGCGGCCTATGTGAAGCTTGGCGTCAATCTGGACTATCCACGCGGCGAGCCGGACGAATTGATGATCTATCCGAAGGGTGGCTCCGGCTGGGTCAGCGTTCCGCTGAAGGGCGCGTGGTTTCCGGATGCTTTTGTCGGGCGTATGGCCAACCTGCAGCGCTTTGCCAGCGGCGAGGACAAGGAACTGGTCAGTTCGGTCGAGGATGGCTGGTACACCATGGCCCTGGTCGAGGCTGCCTATCAATCGAGCGCGACGCCGGCAACTCCGCTCGCGCAGAAGCCGGAGGCTTAGAACCTTTCATGTCTGGATGGAATCATTCTGCCGGAGGGAATTTGGTTCAAGGTCAAGGGGTTTGGCGAGGCCGATATTTACCCATCGGACCAAGCCGAAGCCCGAAGGCTTTGGAGCAAATTCACCCGGCCCTTCGGGTTTCCGGCTGGCGGCCACCCACTTTGTCAGGCGGCTTCGTCCGATGCACGTACATCGGCCTCGCCACCTTCCGCGTGGATTGTCTCGCCATCCAGGAAACAGAACTGTTTCCATCCAAACATGAAAGGTTCTAGATGTCCGAACAAGCCATCTATTTCGAGGACTATGAACTCGGCCATGTGCGTGTCACGACGGGACGCACCATTACTGAGACTGATTTCGTGGTGCACGCCGGCCATACGGGCGATTTCTTCCCGCACCACATGGACGCGGAATTTGCCAAGACAACGCAATTCGGACAGCGCGTTGCCCATGGCACCATGATTTTCTCCATTGGGGTCGGACTGACGGCGAGCCTTATCAATCCCGTTGCGTTTTCCTATGGCTACGACCGCCTGCGCTTCGTACGCCCGGTGTTCATCGGCGATACGATCCGCACGCGGGTAACGATCAGCGCAAAGGAAGACGATCCGAAACGGCCGGACAGCGGACGCGTGGTCGAGCACTGTGAGGTGATCAATCAACGCGACGAAGTGGTATTGGCGGCTGACCATATTTTGATTGCGGAGCGCAAGTCCAAGGGTGCATGACAGGCGCAACAGAGTGCCGAACGGAGAATTAAGATGACAGGTAAGCTTGAAGGTAAACGCGTTCTAATTACAGCTGCAGGGCAAGGCATCGGCCGGGCTTCGGTGCTGGCTTTTGCGCGCGAAGGCGCGATTGTGCATGCGACCGACATCAATCAGCAGCTACTCGACGCGCTGCCAAAGGATGCAGGTATTCGCCCCCGCAAGCTCGACGTGCTGAAGACGGACGAAGTCAATCAGGTGATCGGCGAGATTGGCGCCATCGACGTGCTGTTCAACTGCGCCGGTTTCGTCCATGGCGGTTCGATTCTCGAAATGCCGGATGCTGATCTGGAGTTTGCGCTGGACTTGAATGTCCGCGCCATGATCCGCACGATCAGGGCGGTTCTTCCGGGTATGATCGAGCGCAAGGATGGCGCGATTGTCAACATGTCTTCGGTTGCCAGCAGCGTGAAGGGCGTACCGAACCGTTTTGCCTATGGCGTGACCAAGGCGGCAGTTCTGGGCCTCACCAAGGCGGTCGCAGCCGATTACATCACCCAGGGTATCCGCTGCAATGCGATCTGCCCCGGCACGGTTGAGAGCCCATCGCTGGAGCAGCGCATGCGTGCGGGAGGTGATTATGAGGCAACGCGCGCGGCCTTCATTGCGCGCCAGCCCATGGGCCGTCTCGGACTGCCGGAAGAAATCGCCGACCTCGCCGTTTATCTCGCCGGCGCGACTTATACGACAGGTCAGGCTTACAACATCGATGGCGGCTGGACCGTCTAGGAGACTTTGGGAAATCCACCCCGATGGCCATCTGATGCGATTTTCTACGCTTCCGGTGCTCATGGACGAAAAAGTCCACTGCGCTCCGGTTCTCGAAAACCACACCAGCTGCCTCATCAGGATGAATTCTCAAGCATCTCCAACAAGAAAAAGGAACAGACGATGAAATTTCTACGATATGGCGAGCCAGGACAGGAAAAGCCTGGCGTTCTCGATGCCAAAGGGCAAATCCGCGATCTTTCCGGCAAGGTGAACGATATTTCCGCGGCGGTGCTTGACCCGGACGCGCTGGCCAAGCTTGGCGATCTGGATGTCGAGAGCCTACCGATAGTCGGCGGCAATCCGCGTCTCGGACCCTGCGTCGCCGGTACCGGCAAGTTCATCTGTATCGGTCTCAACTATGCTGATCACGCTGCGGAATCCGGCATGGCCGTTCCACCCGAGCCAGTAATTTTCATGAAGGCGACATCGGCAATCGCAGGTCCAAATGACGATCTGGTCATTCCGCGCGGTTCGGAAAAGACCGACTGGGAAGTAGAGCTCGGTGTCGTCATCGGACGCACGGCAAAATATGTCACGCAAGGCGAGGCGCTGGATTATGTCGCCGGCTATTGCACGGTGCATGATGTCAGCGAGCGCGCTTTCCAGACGGAGCGTTCGGGTCAATGGACCAAGGGCAAGAGCTGCGACACGTTCGGCCCGACCGGTCCGTGGCTCGTGACCAAGGATGAGGTCGCAGACCCGCAGGACCTTCCCATGTGGCTGACCGTAAATGGCGAGACCATGCAGAACGGCTCGACCAAGACGATGGTCTATGGCGTTGCCTTCCTCGTTTCTTATCTCAGCCAGTTCATGAGCCTGCAGCCCGGCGACATCATCTCGACCGGCACGCCTCCCGGCGTCGGCATGGGTATGAAACCGCCGCGCTATCTCAAGGCCGGCGATGTCGTGGAACTCGGCATCGAAGGCCTGGGCACCCAGAAACAGGTGACGCGCGCCGACGCATAGGCGCGCCGCACCCTTAGCAACAGATACATGAGGCATATCGTGACCCGCATTACCGATCTTCGCGTTTTTGATATCCGCTTTCCCACTTCGCAAAGCCTTGACGGGTCGGATGCGATGAATCCGGATCCGGACTATTCGGCGGCCTATGTCGTGCTCGACACCAACGCCGACGGGCTTTCCGGCCACGGTCTCACCTTCACCATCGGGCGCGGCAACGAAATCTGCTGCCTTGCCATCGAGGCGATGAAGCATCTCGTCATTGGTCTGGAGCTCGACTGGGTGAAGGAAAATCCTGGTCGTTTCTGGCACTTCATTACCGGCGACAGCCAGCTGCGCTGGATCGGCCCGGACAAGGGTGCGATGCATCTGGCGACCGGTGCCGTCGTCAATGCGGTCTGGGACCTGCTCGCCAAGGAAGCGAAGAAGCCCGTCTGGCAGCTGGTCGGTGAAATGACACCGGAGGAGATCGTCAACATCGTCGATTTCCGCTACCTGACCGACGTTTTGACTCGTGAAGAGGCTTTGGCAATCCTGCGTAAGGCCGAAAGCGGCAAGAAGGAACGGATCGCGACGCTGAAGGCGGAAGGCTATCCCTGCTATACGACCTCGGCTGGCTGGCTCGGCTATTCGGATGAAAAGTTGCGCCGCCTTTGCCAGGAAGCTATCGATGCCGGGTTCAATCATATCAAGATGAAGGTCGGCCGCGATCTCGACGACGATATCCGCCGCCTGACCATCGCCCGCGAGGTGATCGGGCCGGATCGTATTCTGATGATCGATGCGAACCAGGTCTGGGAGGTCAATGAGGCGATCGACTGGGTGAAGAAGCTTGCCTTCGTCAAGCCGTTTTTCATCGAGGAGCCGACTAGCCCCGACGATGTCGCGGGCCACCGCAAGATTCGCCAGGCGATCAGCCCGGTGAAGGTGGCGACCGGCGAAATGTGCCAGAACCGCATCATGTTCAAGCAGTTCATCGCCGAAGGCGCCATCGACGTGGTGCAGATCGATTCCTGCCGTATGGGCGGACTGAACGAAGTGCTCGCCGTGCTGCTCATGGCGGCGAAGTACGATCTGCCTGTCTGGCCGCATGCGGGCGGCGTTGGCCTGTGCGAATATGTGCAGCATTTGTCGATGATCGACTACGTCGCCGTCTCTGGTACCAAAGAGGGCAGGGTGATCGAATATGTCGATCATTTGCATGAACACTTCGTCGATCCCTGCAGTATCCAGAATGCGGCCTATATGCCGCCATCGCTGCCGGGCTTCTCGATCGAGATGAAGCCGGAATCGATCAGGCAATATCTGCACAGACCGATGGCCTGAACCGGCAAGGGTCCATGAAACGCGGCGGCAGAGATGCCGCCGTTTTCGTTTACGGATATGTGTCGTCTTGCGTAAATGCGATGTCGTTTCCGCACCTATTCTTTTTCTGTGCCGGATGCTTTTATCGGGACACTTGAGGTGCCGCTTTCTAGGGGAAGCGGAGAATTGGGAAGCCGGTCGAAAACCCGGCGCTGCCCCCGCAACGGTAGTGGAGTAAAACGCGGCAAAATAGCCACTGGGAGTGCACCCCGGGAAGGCGCCGTGAAGCCCGGCAAGGCAACTCCAGAGCCCGGAAACCAGCCCCGAGTGACAACACCGACTGATCGCGGTGGGCGATCAAGGAGCATGATTTTGCGCAGACAACGCTCGTTGACTGTGCGGACGTTCTTCTCCGTCACCACCAGTCAGTTCTTTGCAGCTGTAAGGGCGAGGACACGACATGGATATTCGTAATGAACTGCTCCGGAATCTTCAAAACCGGAAACCGGGCTACGGACTTGAACAGGCCTTCTATTCCGATCCGGACTATTACCGTCTCGATATGGAAAACATCTTCTATCGCGACTGGCTGTTCATCGGTCATGATTGCGAAGTGGCGAAGCCGGGGAATTATTTCACGGTGCAGGTCGGCGACTATCCGGTTGTCATCGTTCGTGACCGGCAGGGAAAGATCAGAGCCTTCCACAATTCCTGCCGCCATCGCGGTTCACGCGTCTGCTCGGCCGAAAAGGGTACTGCGGCGAAGCTCGTCTGCCCCTATCACCAGTGGACCTATGAGCTCGATGGCCGCCTGCTGTTTGCCCGCCAGATGGGCGATGATTTCGACGCCAGCCAGCACAGCCTGAAGACCGTTCATTGCGAAAGCGTCGGCGGGTATATCTTCATCTGCCTCGCACCCGTTGCGCCGGATTTCGCAGCGACGCGCGCGCTGCTCGAACCCTACCTCGCGCCGCATCGCCTCACCGAGACGAAGGTCGCGTTCCAAAGCTCGATCGTTGAAAAGGGCAACTGGAAGCTTGTCTGGGAAAACAATCGCGAGTGCTATCACTGCGTCGCCAACCACCCTGAACTGTGCAAGACCTTCCCGGAGGCGCCGAGTGTCACGGGTATTCAGGGTTCCAAGGACGATCCGGAAATCGTCGCGCATTGGGACAAGTGTGAAGCCGTTGGCCTGCCGAGTGTCTTCCGTATTGCCGAGGACGGCCAGTACCGCGCGACGCGCGTGCCACTGTTGCGCGATGCCGAGAGCTATACCTTGAGCGGCAAGCGTGCCGTCGGCAGGCAGCTTAGCGATGACGTCAATGCCAAACAGATCGGTTCGCTGCTGCTCTATCATTACCCGACAACATGGAATCACATTCTTGGCGATCATGCGATCTCGTTCCGCGTGCTGCCGCTCGGTCCCAATGAAACGCAGGTCACCACCAAATGGCTGGTGCACAAGGATGCGGTGGAAGGCGTCGACTACAATATCGAAGAACTGACGCATGTCTGGCTGGAGACCAACGACCAGGATCGCCGTATCGTTGAAGAAAACGCCTTCGGTATCCGTTCGCCCGCCTACGAGCCTGGTCCTTACTCGGTCGAGCATGAAGGCGGTGTGCTGCAATTCCTCGAATGGTACAGCAATGCGATGGAGACGCGTCTCTCCGGCGACAAGAAACTCAGCAGGGTAGCTTAATGACGAGAGCGAGAGTGGGCCATATTGCGCCAGTTCTGTTTCTCGGATGGCGAGACAGCCCACGAGAAAGGTGGCGAGGCCGATGTCTTTCCATCGAACGATGCCGCCTGACAAAGTGGATGGCCGCCAGCCAGAAACCCGAAGGGCCGAGCGAATTCGGGCCAAATCCTTCGGGGCTCGGCTTTGGCCGCACAACCAGTGCGACCGCGCCAATCCCCTCGACCTTGTCCGCGAATTCTCTCCGGCAGAACGGTGCAATATGACCTACTCTCGCTCTGGGGGTGTTCCTCAGAACTATCCACACCTCGACCAGATGCAGCCGTGGAATGACCGGCTGCATCTGCTTGAGTGCCTGTCAATTGTTGAGGAAGCGCCCAATGTGAAGACCTTCACCTTCAGGTCGGACAATCAGAATTGGTTCCGCTATGAGCCGGGCCAGTTCATGACTTTCGAACTGCCGGTGCAGCCCGAAGCGGTGCTGCGCACCTATACGCTCTCCTCCACCCCGTCGCGGCCCTTCACCATCGCTGTGACGGTCAAGGCGCAGGAGGATAGCATCGGCACGCGCTGGATGCTGGATCATTTGACACCCGGCGTGCGGCTCAAGGCATTCGGCCCGCTTGGCGATTTCTCCATGCGCAAACATCCGGGCGGAAAATATCTGTTTATCTCGGCCGGATCCGGCATTACCCCGATGATGTCAATGACCCGCTGGATGCATGATTGCGCGCCGCAGAGCGACATCAGTTTCGTCACCTGCGCGCGCCGCCCCAGCGATATCATTTTCCGCAAGGAACTCGAATATCTCATGAGTTGCATGCCCAACCTGAAGCTCGCCTTCCTCATCAAGGAACACGAGATGGGCCAGGTGTGGACCGGCATTCGCGGCAGGCTCGAAGCACCAAAACTGCCGCTGCTCGCCCCGGATTTCAAGGACAGGACAATATTCTGCTGCGGACCGGAAGGGTTCATGCGCGATGTCCGCACCATGCTGGAAGCATCGGGTTTCGACATGAACCACTATCATCAGGAAAGCTTTGGTCCCGCCGCCGAGCCGGTTTTGCCGATGATGGATGACATCTCGACAGAAGCTGTCGAGGCGGCATCGACCGTCACATTCTCCATGTCGGGAATGGATGTGCCATGCGTTGCAGGCGACACGATTCTGAAAGCGGCGCGCGGCGCCGGTATCCGGATCGCAGCGGCCTGCGAATCCGGTCTCTGTGGCACCTGTAAGGTGATGAAGATTTCCGGCGAAGTCGACATGGACCATAATGGCGGCATTCTCGACGAGGAAATCGACGAGGGTTATGTCCTCGCCTGCTGCTCCAAGCCACTCGGCAATGTCGAAATCGAGGCTTGAGAAATCTCTAAACTCAGCCTGATGGGCATCTACCCATCAGGCCAAGCCGCTCGTCTTAAAACACCACGGTCTTGTGGCCGTTGAGCATGACGCGGGATTCGAGGTGCTTCTTCACCGCTCGTGCCAGCACCCGGCTTTCGATATCGCGGCCGGTGGCCACAAAATCCTCGGCGCTCATCGCGTGGCTGACCCGTTCGGTCTCCTGCTCGATGATCGGACCTTCGTCGAGGTCCGGGGTGACATAATGCGCGGTGGCACCGATCAGCTTGACACCGCGCTCATGCGCCTGGTGATAGGGCTTGGCGCCCTTGAAGCTGGGCAGGAACGAATGGTGGATGTTGATCACCTTGCCGAACAGCCGCTTCGACAGATTGTCGGACAGCACCTGCATGTAGCGGGCGAGGATGACGAGGTCGGCACCGGTGTCCTTGACGATCTGCAGCAGCGCCTCTTCCTGTTCCTTCTTGTTGTCCCTGGATACCGGCAGCACGTGATAGGGGATGCCCTCATGCTCGGCAAAGCGGCGGCTGTCCTCGTGGTTGGAGACGATGGCGGCGACATCGGCATCGAGCCAGCCAACCTTGATCTGGTAGAACAGATGCAACAGGGCATGGTCGAACTTCGACACCATGATGATGATCTTCGGCTTCTTCGCCTGATCGACCAAAGTGGTCTTCATGTCGAAGCGGTCGACACATGATTTCAAGCTGCGTTCGATGTCATCCTTGACGATCGCTTCCGGCGTGGTGAAGGCGATGCGCATGAAGAAGCGATTGGTCTGCCGGTCCCAGAACTGGTTGCTCTCCGCAATGTTAGCGCCGGTACCGGCAAGTTCCGTCGTCACCGCGGCAACGATGCCGGGCTTGTCTTCGCAGGAGAGGGTGAGGACGAAGCGATGTGCATGCTCGGCCGCTTTCGATGCGGCCAGGTGATTTTGGGGCTGATGATCCATAAGTTAAACTCCAGGAAGCTCTTTCAGGAAACGGTCCAGTTCGTCACGCGGAATTCCAACCACATGTTCGGGCCCCGGATAGTTTTGTGCGTGCACGTCTGCGACAAACTCGGAGAAGGCTGCGACTCTCTCCTGCTGCAGGCGGTCATATTCAGCCGAAAAGTTGCGGTAGACCTTGGCATGACGCGGATAATGGCCGCGATTTGAACCAAGAACGTCCTGTGCGAACAGATATTGCGCGTCGCAACCCGTTCCCGCACCCATCGAGATCATGAACATCGACGTGCGCTCGGAAATGGCACGTGCTACGTCGACGGGAACCACCTCGATTTCCGCCGCAAAGGCACCGGCGTCCTCCAGCGCTTTGGTCTGCCGCCAGATTTCCAGTGCACTCAAGGCTGTCTTGCCGACGGCCTTGAAGCCGCCGGTCCAGGTTGCTCTGGAAGGAATGAGCCCGACATGGCCGCAAACCGGGATACCTTCGTCACGCATCCGCCGCACCGTGGCGAGACTTGCGGCGCAATAGACCGCATCCCCGCCCGCACGCAGCGCCTTGAATGCAGCACGCATATAGTCCTCGGCCGTAATGAAATCCCCATATTCGAGGCCTGGGAAGGTGAAAGCTGAGGGTGCGGCGTCGCGAAACTCCGGCGTGAGCAATGCGGGCGGCACCGACAGCATATCGACGCGCGCCCGTTCAGCGGCTTCCGCTTCTTCAAGCGTTTCTACACGCAGCATCGTCAATTGGCGGCGGCCCTTCAATGCGAGGATGTCCGCTACCGTAGGTCGTCTGTTGGCCATTTCCTGTCCTGTCTATGCTGCGAGGAGCGATTTCAGTCTGACGCCGGGTGCAGCAAGCTGGATGGGGTCGGGTCTGGCGCCGCGGGAAATGAGCATTTCGGCAAGCCTTATGTCCTTTGCGACCGCATTGCCGGGGCCGATACCGCTTGCGGCGGCAAGGCGGCCGTCGTCAGTGAGGTGAAAGAGGATGAAGGCACCATCGTCTAGCTGACGGCATATGGTCTGCGTGCCTTCGTCCGGCAGTCCGGCAACCTGCAGACCAAGCTCATATTGATCCGACCAGAACCACGGAACGGCCTGATGCGGCTCAAGCGATCCGAGCATGTTGCGGGCCGCAAGAGATCCTTGCTCCTGGGCATTGCGCCAGGCCTCGAGCCGCACACGCCTCCCGCCATAAATGGCCAGCGGGAAGGTGCAGCAATCGCCGGCCGCGAAAATATCCGGGTCACTGGTCTGCAGCCATTCATTGACGACAATGCCGTTGCCGGTCTCAAGACCGGCCGCCTCTGCCAGCCCTGTGACCGGCGATGCGCCGATGCCGATCACGGCAAGATCGGCCGCGATGACATCGCCGGTCGAAAGGGTGATCGCGACGTTATTCGCATTGTCGGCAATGGAGACAATCCCGGTATCGCAGCGGATGGTCACGCCTTCCTCGCGGTGACGCCGGTCGATGACTTGAGCGATTTCCGTCGGCACGCCTCGCATCATGATGCGGGCTTGTGCCTCGATCACGGTCACTCTCGCTCCGCGCCTGCGGGCGCTTGCCGCAAGCTCAAGTCCGATGAAGCCACCGCCTACGATCACGATGCGCGCGTCCGGCCGGAACTTGGCGCGGATGGCAAGAGCATCGTCAAAACTGCGTAACGTCACGCAATATCTGCTGCCTGCTGCCTGGGGCAGGGAACGGGGGATTGCCCCGGTCGCGAGCAGGAGGCGATCGTATTCCACGGTTCGACCGTCTTCGAAAACCACGTTCTTCTCGGAACGGTTTATCGCCGATGCGGTCGTATCGCCGATGAAATCGATACGCTTCTCGCTGAACTGAGTTCCCTCCGCGATCGTTCTCGGCAGGGGGTGATGCTCCGAGACCATGGCGTCTTTTGACAGAGGCGGGCGCTCGTAGGGCAGGTGCTTTTCGGTGCCGATCAGGGTGACCGGTCCGTCATAGCCGGTTTCCCTCAAGGCGAAGGCGGCGCGCGCGCCGCATTCCCCTGCGCCGATGATGACCATTCCTTTTTCCATAGCCATTATCCTAATTGGATCAATACTTTGCCGGCCTCGACTTTCACCGGATAAGTCTTCAGATTGACGCAAACTGGCGCGCCCTTGGCTTCACCGGTCTTGTAATTGAAGCGTCCATTGTGCTTGGGACATTCGATGATTTCATCCATCACCAACCCATCGGCCAGGTGGATATGTTCATGGGTGCACAGGCCATCCGTGGCGAAGAACTCGTCGTCGGGACTGCGATAGATCGCAAAAGTGCGCCCCGCGTGGTCAAATCGCATGACATCTTCTTCATCGATGTCGTCAAAGGTGCAGGCCTCGATCCAGTTGCTCACGGTTATTCCTCCCTGGTATTGGTGATTGCTATTCAGCTGCTGTGGCCACCGGTTCGTTGTGAAATTCCTCACGATAGGGCTTTGCCGTTGGCGGCAGCTCACGCTTGATGAAATAATCCTCGTTGCGCAGCTGGCGCAGGAACGCCGGTAGCATCTCGCGATACCCGTGCAGAATGGACGGGTTGGCGGCGGGCAGGTCGTGTTTGATCATTGCATGGAGCTGGGGCAGCGCGTGGTATGGCACCATCGGGAACATGTGATGCTCGACGTGATAGTTCATATTCCAGTAGATGAACCGGCTGACCGGATTCATGAGAACAGTACGGCTATTGAGCCGGTGATCGGTGACATTGTCGGCAAGCCCGCCATGCTGCAGCAGGCCGGTAAGCACATGATGCCAGGCCCCATAGAGACGCGGCAGCCCGATCAGCACCAGTGGCATGATCGATCCCGTATGGATCGACAGGGCAATCGTGACCGCGTAGATCGCGGCCCAGATGCGGGCGATCTGCACCACCCGCGGCTGTTCCTGCTCGGGAATGAAGGTCTTTTCTTCCGCGCTGACGTTGCCCAGCGTATTGCGGACGAGATCGCCTGAGGCATGCCAGACATCGAGAATGCCGAAGAAATTCAAGACGACGCGCAGGAGATCCGGCGGGCGCATCACGGCAATTTCCGGATCGCGGCCAACAATGACAGTGTCGGTGTGATGGCGCGTGTGGCTCCAGCGCCAGGTCACGGGATTGCGCATGATCATGAAGCAGGCGATCTGGTAGACCACATCATTCATCCAGCGGGTCTTGAACGCTGTGCCATGACCGCATTCGTGCCAGCGGCTGTCCGATGCGGAACCATAGAGAACGCCATAGGCGAGGAAGAACGGCACGCAGAGCCATGTGCCCCAGAAATAAACGCCGAGACCGGCAAGGATAACCATACTGCCGAGCCAGATCGCCGTGTCGCGCATCGCCGGGCCATCGGAACGTTTCATCAGCTCCTTCATCTGCTTGCGCGGGATGTCGGTATGGTACCACTGCGCTGCGGCAAGGCCCGACTCAACTGCCAGCCGCGAGTCACGGCCGATAAGGCTGTAATCGCGTTTGGTTGGCGCGGCGAGTGCGGCAGTATTCATGCGAGACCTCCCAGTCGTGCAGCGGAAACGGTTTCTTCTTTCCGGCTGGATGGCGGAGATACTACGCTTGCGTACAACCCTCCTCAATCAAAGATGACAAAATTCTATCATTTTCAATCAGGGATTGGTAGAATTGAATGATAGATTCTATCATGGAGTGCGTAAGGTGGCGAACAGGCCGACAATTGCCGATCTGGCGCGGGAGTCAGGGGTCAGTGTTGCGACCGTGGACCGTGTCCTGAACAACCGGTTGCCGGTTCGCGAGGAGACGGCACGGCGCGTGTACGAAGCTGCCAATCGAATAGGCTATCACGCGGCCGGGCTGATCCGTCAGCGCATGCGGCAGGAGTTGCCTGAGTACAGATTGGGCTTCGTATTGCAAAAGCCCGGCCATCATTTCTATCAGGAGTTTGCGCGGGAGATCGAAAACGCCGTGACCCAGGCGCCGCATTTTCGCGGCGTTCCGGTTATTGATTTTTCCGCGTCGCAAGCGCCGGACGAGATTATCGCCAAAGTAAAATCGCTGGCGGGGCGCTGCCGGTCCATCGGCCTGGTCGCTCCCGATCACCCGTCGATCAGTGCGGTGGTGGAGGATCTGAAGGCGAAGGACATCCCGGTTTTCTCGCTGCTTTCGGATTTCGCCGCCGGAGTTCGCGAAGGATATGTCGGCGTGAACAACCGCAAGGTCGGGCGCACAGCGGCCTGGATGATCACAAAAGCAGCCAAAAAACCAGGAAAAGTCGCGATTTTCGTCGGCAGTCATCGCTTTCACGGCCATGAATTGCGCGAGATCGGCTTCCGGGCCTTCTTTCGCGAACAAGCGCCGGAGTTCACCGTGCTCGATACGATGGTCAATCTGGAGACACGCCAGATCACGCATGAGGCGATGCTGGAACTTCTCCGCCGCCATCCGGATCTGGCCGGCTGCTATGTGGCGGGCGGGGGCATGGAAGGCGCGATCGCAGCCTTGCGTGAGCAGGCAGTGGAGCCGCCGCCAGTGATGATCGTCAACGAGATCACGCCGGAATCGCGGGCGGCTCTGGCCGAAGACATCGTCACCATGGCCATCGCCACGCCGCTGCCGCGGCTCTGCCGCGAACTCGTGGAACTGATGGGCCATGCCATCGAACGTGGCGCCGCCAATGCCCCGGGTCAGACCTTCCTGCCGTTCGATATCTATCTGCCGGAGAACATCTGACCGGCATTTGCACCCAATCACACCCAAAACTCTCGCTACAATTGAAATTCTTTGGTCAGAATCGATGGTTCTCAGGCCATTTTCCCATGCCCTTGCGCCAAATCCGTGCATTTCCGGGCGCGAGCCTCGCGGATGGCACACAAGCTCAGAATCTATCAGAAATGATAGTTTTCCGGTCAGATCACCGATTGACGGGAGGGCAGCCTCAACAGATGGTTGCGCGCGACATTTGCGGGCCGTTGCAACCACCGGCAGCAGACCTTTTAAGTACCATCGGGAGGCATTCGGATGACCGACACATTTTCTCACCCTGTTTTTGCAATCAACCATATGGTCGCGCCGAGCCTTGGCATCCGCGGGTTCTTTCAGCTCGCAAAGTCGCTGGGCCTCAGCGATGTCGAGATACGCAACGACCTCGAAGGCAATGCGATCATCGATGGTACGCCGGCAGCGGAAGTCCGGTCGCTGGCCGCGGAGGCCGGCGTTCACATTGCCACGATCAATGCGCTGCAACGGTTCAACGAGTGGACGCCGGAGCGCGAGCAGCAAGCGATCGAGCTTGCCGACTATGCGAAGGAGGCCGGAGCGGCGGCACTGGTGCTGGTTCCGGTCAATGATGGCTCCGGCCGCCAGGATGGCGAGCGGCAGGAGAACCTGCGCACCGCGCTGAAGGCGCTGAAGCCGATCCTCGAGACCCGCGGGCTCATCGGCTTCGTCGAGCCGCTGGGGTTCGAGATCTGTTCGCTGCGTTCCAAGCGCGAGGCGGCCGAGGCAATCGAAACCATTGGCGGGCAGGGCCGCTTCAAACTCGTGCATGACACGTTCCACCACCACCTTGCCGGCGAACCGGAACTGTTTCCGGCGTTGACGGGCCTCGTCCATATTTCCGGCGTGACCGATCCGGAGGTGACTGTCAGCGACATGCGCGACCCGCACCGGGTGCTGGTCGATGCGGATGACCGCCTCGGTAATGTCGACCAGATCCAGGCCTTGCTCGATCAGGGTTACACGGGTCTGTTCTCGTTCGAACCTTTTGCGGCCGAAGTCCAGCGGCTTGAAAATCCGTCCGCAGCGATTTCGGCGAGCATGGACACGATCAAAGCCGGACTGATTTGAACACTCAAGGATATTTCCCGGCCGCCCGTTGCGGCCGGGAAATCGAATGGCGAAACGTCTTTCTCATTTTTGCCCCTAGTTTGGTGCGCATTCCTTTTCCGGCTTCAGTCTTGGTGTCTGGGTTCCGTCGGCGGCAAAGGAAGGCGGCAGGGTGTCCGTCGCAGGATTTGTTCCCCAGCAGCTCACCGTGCCGGCGAGCGAGAAATCAAGTCGCGCCCCAGCCGACAATTTGTCGAGGCCGATCCAGGGGCTGTCATGGGGAGACCCATTGACTGTCAGCTTCTGAATATATTTCGCCGGCGACTTGTCAGCGCTGATGGTTATCACTTTGCCGTTGCCAAGCAGGATGCTCGCCTTGGGAAAAAGCGGACTGTTCAGCGCAAAACCGGGTACAGCCGGAATTTCCGGATAGAGGCCGAGCGCACCCCAGACGAATATTCCCGACATTGCGCCCTCGTCATCATTGCCCGGAAGACCGGATGGCGCCGTTGTGAACTGCTCGTCGAGAATGCGGCGAACCAGCGCCTGCGTCTTGTGCGGCTGGCTGGTCCAATTATACATCCAGGGTGTGAGGAATCCGGGCTCATTGCCGATCCAAAGCCGCGCCGGCTGATAGCTCCAGCCGCCATTCAGGTTCATGGTGAATTCATCGAGCCGGGCGACGGCATCATTTTCCGCGTTCGCATCTTTGGTCGGGTCGATCACCAGCTTGCGGAAAAGCCCGCGAATGTCATGGGGCACCATGAATGTATATTGTTCCGCATTGCCTTCCCGGTAATCATTGTCCCATGTCGAGACGGGGAGGTATGGTCTCCACGTACCGTCACTGTTGCGCGGCTGCAATTGCGGATAGGGTTGGCCTTTCACCTTACGCCAGTCCGGGTTGAACAGATTTGCCCAGTTGCCCGAACGGGTCAGCAAGGATGCGGGTTCGGCGGCCGTGTCACCCGCGACAATCTGGGCATCTGATGCCGGGACGGCGCTCGTAAAGCGCGAAACGGCGAAGTCGGTGCTTGCATATTCCATATTGGTGGAGGTGGGCTGCCCTTCGCCTGCACCTTTGGCAAGATAACCGCGGCTTATATAGCCGCTCAGACCCGGCAAGGTCCTGACGCCCCGGCAAGTGGTCTTTCGCCCGAAGGCGGTATCGAGCATGATTGTGCGGGCTTTCTGCGTGTCGAAATCCTTGACGCCGAAGGCATGGGCTTGCGCCACGATGATCGATGCCCCGTCGCCCGGCATGATATTGCTGTTGTTGTTGCCTTCGGCCCACATCGGGAATGTGCCGCCGCAATCGTCGGCGTCAAAGATCAGCGACTGCATCATGTCACCGACTTCCAGCGGTGCAAGCAGGGCCTGAAGCGGGATCAGCGAGCGGTAAGTGTCCCAGCTGGAGAAGGTCGTGTATTGCACATGGCCGGCCGGCGCTTTCCGGGTCGTGGCGGCGCTGTTGAAACTGATAAAGTCGCCATTCACATCGCTGAATATCGATGGTGCCAGGAAGGCGTGGTACAGGGCTGTGTAGAATTTCTTCTTGTCGTCCGTACTTCCACCGGTAATTTGAATCGTGTTCAGACGCTTGTTCCAGGCATCGTCGGCGTTTTGCCGTGTCTGATCGAAACTCATCGCGCCGGTCTCCGCTTCGAGATTGGCCTTGGCATTGCTCGCGCTCACATAGGAAAGGCCAACTTTCATGCCGGCCTTTATGCCCACTCCGGAAACCGGTGCGGGCGGCGGTGTAAATGTCAGCGTGGCAGCGGCGCCGGACGTCGTGGCCGTAAAGGGCTGATCGAACGCCGCATGGAAATAAAGCTTGTAGCTCTGACCAGCACCGCAAAAGCCGCCACCCGTCGCATCGCCCGAGACGGTTCGATTCGGCTGATCCACCGATATGGTGCCGGTGCCATTGTTCGTTTTGGAGGTTATTTTCAGCATCGCGGGACTTGCGGCCGGGTAGGTGAACTGCCCCGATCCGCTTCGTTCCGCTGCCGCCAATTGCACCTGAACCGCGTTGGACATCTTGACTGAATAATAGCCGGCCTGCGCAATTTCATCGCCGTGGCTGAAAACGATGCTGGATTGTTTCGCATCGGTAACCGGCAGAACCGGAAAGGCGCCGCCTGCATCACAACCGACACCGCTCAGATGGGTCATGCTGAAGCCGGTGATCGAGGCCTGGGTATAATGATAGCCGGGCGGGCTCCAGGTATTCGGTACCGGCGGCGTATCGGGACCCCATGCGATCATGCCGAATGGCACACTCGCTGAAGGTGTGGTGAAACCGCCAAGAAGATCTTCCTTTGTCCCCGTATCGGTCGCCGGTACCTGTCCCGTGCCGATCAGCGGATCGACGAACTGGGTCAGCGCCATGTCGGTACGCGGCGCGGGCAATGGATCAAGCCTGTTGATCGCCAAAGGGTCGTCCTGTTTCTGTTCGTCAGGATTGTCCTGATTCTGGCCGACCGGGCCGGGTTGGTTCTCCTTGCCGGCATCGTCCTGTGGCGCGCCATTGCGCACGGTCATTTCGTCGTAGGTGCCCTGGCCGGTAGCGGCTTTATCGCCGTCCGAGCCATTGCAGCCGGCCAGCATGGTGCAGCCGAGCAATCCCGCAATAAGCGTGTTTTTGAATCGCATCATTTCCTCCAAATGAATTTTCTGATTATGATTTTCGTTTGAAATCAGCGGCCTGGATAAAATGCGATTTTGCGGCCATGAGCGCCGGCAAAGGGGCGAGCTGCGCCTTTGCCGTTTCTCATGCCAGGAATTACTGGACGATCTGGACGCCCGTTGCCTCCTTGGCGGTTGCCTTGCTGTAATCGGCACCCGGACCCGATGGCGGGGCAAGGTTATCGCCCGTGCCCCATTCGGTCGGTGTGGCCGAAAGCGTGAAGCTCAGCGTGCCGCCATTCCTGATCTTGTCCAAAGGCAGCCACGAGCCTTGATAGGTCGCGCCGTTGAGCTTCATCTCGTTGATGTAGCGTACATCGCCGAGCAGCGCTTCCTTGTCGGTCTCGATGCGCAGCTTCTTGCCATTGCCGAGCCAGACGGTTGCGCCGGCAAATTGCGGTGCTGACACCGCCAGACCGGGGGCGGAAGGAACGACAGGATAGAGCCCGAGTGCCGCCCAGACATACCAGGCCGAAGTCGCGCCCATATCGTCATTGCCGGGGAGGCCGCCGGGTATCATCATGAAGTTCTTCCGCATGATGACCGGGATGATGTATTGCGCATATTTCGGCGCGCCCGCCCAGTTATAGGCCCAGGGCGTCTGGAAAGCGGGTTCGTTACCAATGTAATAGTTGTTGGAATATTCGCCGCCGTTGAGGTCCCGCCCTGTCGGTTCGGCGCCGGCGCCGGTAAACGGTGTCGATGCCGGAATGGAAAACAGTGTATTCAGGCGCGTGATGGCTGCGGCCTTGCCTTTTGCTGTATCGACTTTTCCAGTTCCTGCGTCGAAACCAAGGCGGTCGATCAATGCGGTCCAATCCTGCGCAAACGACCAGAAGTAGTTTGGTTCCGTTGATTCATGGAAGAAGTTGCCGTTCTGCCAGGCTCCCGCCGCGTTCCTAGCGCCCAGCGTTTTCGTACTGTCGTTGAAAATGTTCTTCCAGTTTGCCGCGCGTTTGAACAGGGTCTGAATTTCGGCCTGATCGACCTCCGCCGTTTCGGGCAGAGCTTGGAGGAATGCGCCAATCGAACCGTCCGTCGTGATCATTTCAAGCGTGTTGGACGACGCGCGATCCGAATCTGCCGTGTTCACATAGCCATTCTTTATGTAGTTTCCCAGCTGCCCGAGCGAGCTTGATTTATTATTGCATGCGCTTTTTGTGTTGGAGGCGGATTGCCGCATGAATTTGCGCGCATTGTCGAGATCAAATCCCCTCGCTCCGAACATATAAGAACCGGCAACGACATTCGGCGCGTGATCGCCTTGCATCGGCGTCGTGTCTTCGCTGCCATCCACCCAATGCGGGAAAGCCCCGCATTGCTGCGCATCGGCAACGAGCGACTGCATCATGTCGCTGGCCTCATCGGGGGCGATGAAGGCTACAAGTTGTGCTGCCGACCGGTAGGTATCCCACATGGAAAAGCCGGAATAGTGCGTCTTGTAGCTCGCATCCTTGCCATCGGCCGTGAATTTGTAGTTGGCGACGTTTTCGGTGGCGCGCTGTGGCACCGATCCGGCAGCGCTACCCAGGTTGACCTGCTTCATGCTGCGATAGTCGCCATTCACATCGCTAAAGACAATTGGTCCGCTATAGACCCGGTAAAAGGCCGAGTAGAACTGCTTCAGATAGTTGGCTGTTGCCGCTGTCAATTTGCTGGCATTTTCAGGTTTCGCCAGATCGATCTGAATCGTATTGAGACGTTGATTCCAGATTGTACTGCTCTTTGTCTTGGTCCCGTTGGGCCCGTCAAACATCCAGCCGGGGTTTTCTGCTTCCAGATTGGCCTTGGCGTTAGCGGCGCTGACAGAGGAAATACCCACTTTGAGTTGCACTGTCTTGTCAGCATCCGTCAGATCGAATTGCAGTGTTGCTACCGCGTTTGCGACCGGAGAGGTATTTTTGAGCTTCTTGTCGAAGGTCGCATAAAAATAGACAGGCTGGCTCCAGGTTGCCTCGCAGAAGGGGCTGGCTATGGCCTTGCCCGACAGGGATTGCTTATCGGCACCGAACGTGAGATCGACCATGCTGGAAGCAACGCCAGACTTGTTCGAGTTGTTGCGGGTGGCGTCGATTGTGAGAAATGCCTTGGTTGCATCCGGCCAGGTGAAGCGCGCCATGCCGGTTCTTGTCGTCGCCGTCAATTCGCTGACGATGTTGTTGTTGAATTTGACTTTGTAGTAGCCGGGTTCCGCGGACTCGTTCGCATGGCTATACCCAACCCCGCCGGTCGATATCGCGCTGCCCGATTCTTGCGGCAATATGGCAACTGCACCCTGGCCACGGCACCCAGGGCCGTTCAGGTGAGTCATGCTGAAATACTGGATCGTGCTGTCCTTATAATAGCCGCCCGAGCCATAGCCCCAACCGCTACCGCTGCCCATTGTATCGGGGCCGAAACTGACCATGCCGAAGGGGGTTTGCGCGCCGGGATTGAGATTGCCGGAATGGCCGCCGCCGGTGGTGGTGTCGGTCGTGCCGACGAACAAATCGACGAACTGGGTCAGCGCCATGTCGGTGCGCGGATTGAGCAGCTTGTAGAGGGCGTCTTCGAGCGCCGTTACGCGATTGGTAAAGTCGTTGACCGAAGTTGCGCCGAGCTTTTGTGATGCCGCCAAGTCTTCCTGCAGTTTTTGAACTGCATCCTGAAGCTTCGCGATCGTGCCCTGATCGGCTTTATCTGTCTTCAACGTCTCGACGGCGGCGAGCAGATCGGCAATGTCGGCGGCTTCCAATTTCAGCTTGATCGCTGCATCATAATCCCTTTTGAGCGTAGCAAAGTCCCCATGCAGCGTCGTGAGCCGGGCGAGATCGTCCACGGAGAGCGTTCTTTCACCCGTTTCCTCCAGTGCATTTTCAAGCGTGCTGATACGGGTACCAAGCGCCTTCAATGCGGCAAGGTCAATCTCAACCGCCGTCATTCTGCTTTGCAGTTCCGCAACGTCGTTCTTCGCGTCCGTTTCCGAAAGCGTCAACCGCTCCTGTATTTCAGCCAAAGCTTTTAGTATATCCGCAAACCGTGTTTGATCTGCCTCGCTTTCAGTCTTGAGCTGATCGAATTCGTTCTTCAACGTGTCGAAGGTGCTTTGGCTTGTATCAGGCGTCGTCGGGTTTTTATCATCTGAGCCGTTGCAGCCGGCCAGCATGGTGCAGCCGAGCAATCCCGCAATAAGCGTGTTTTTGAATCTCATCATTTTCCTCCAAATGAATTTTTTGATTATGATTTTGGTTTGAAATCAGGCCTCTGGGCCAAGGCCGTCGTGACGTAATGCCGTCGGCCGGTCGCCGCCAAAACCAGCTTCCTCCCAAGCCGGCTTAAAACGATTAAAAAGGGTATTGTGACTATTTCCCCTGCTGATCCCTGTCAATTATCAATAAGTCTTAGAAATATCGGGCGCGATAGGGGAACCGTCGCACCTTGGCCGGGCGGCTAGCCGTCTTCCTCGTCATAGACGGTGATGCCGGCAATGGCCGGCACCCACGGAAGCGCCGACCGCTGCCAGACGGCATGGGTTGGCCGCAATTGGGAACGCTGATCGAGCGTGCCGACCCGCACACCGTAGACCGATGGATTGTTGCTATCGGAGGTTGCATAGATCGGCGTACCACATTCACCACAAAAGGCCTGTACCCGGCGCGCGCCGCTTGCGGCGATCTTGATATAGGTTTTTGGGGACCCTGATAGAATATGAAAGTTGTCCGCCGCCACGGGAACCGATGTGCGAAAGGCCGTCCCGGTCAGGATCTGGCAGTCGGTACAATGGCATATGCTCACTTCATCCGGATCGGCATCGCAAGTGAACGTTATGCGGCGGCAATGGCACGCTCCGTCGACTTTCATGGGTCCCTCCCTTCAAACAGCAAGCATATCAATTTTCTTCTATGGAGATGCCACCCTCGCCGATCTTCAGTTCGACGCCGGCGGGCTTGGTTTCTTCATGGTAGACATAGATGCCCAAGCCGACGACGACGACCAGAAGAGCACCGACAATTAAGTACAGACCGTTGCGGTTCAATGTTTAATCCTTTGATGAGCGGAAGAATTGCGACCAAGGGATAACGCTGCGGCAAACAACTGGTTCCTTCAACCGACGTGGCCGGTTAATTGGACTGATCCAGTGCATGCGGCGAAGGTTGGCCGGGCGTCTGATCGCTTGCCGGGTAAAGCCAAAGGAACGCCACGAGTGCAAGGATGATGATGACAGCCGTCGATATCCATGTTTGCATGCGCATGTGATCGCCTCCGGTTGCTGTGTTAACCGCGTTAAGGCCAAGATGGTTCCGCCATGCCCAGGGGGCAGGGCTTATTCGATCAGCAGCAGGCCGCGCTTCTTGTCTCCGTCGAACGTATCCATGGCTGCGAACAGCCGTTCGCGTTCGATGAGCCAGGGCCTGTAGTTTTCATTGACATCGAGAACAAAGACCAGGTCTTCGGCCTCCATATACCCTCCGATCGGCGAATGATGGCCGCCGCCGCCGCCAAACACCTTTTCTCTGGTGAAATTCACGATGTAACGGCGGTCTGGATCGTTGGCGCGCCGCATATGTTCGCGAAATTCTTTGGCGTTCAGATCCCGGACGACAGTCACCTTCCTGCCGGTATGCTGTTGCGCGACTTCGGCGAGTTCATCGAGTGTGAGTCCGATGATGCAAAAGCCGGTCCAGCACTTTCCGGTCCCGTCGAGAACCGCGGCTTCGGTCGTCTCTTCTTCACCGATGGAGCGGAAAGCATTTGCAAGGCTTGCAGGGCCGCAGCGGGAGCCATTGGATTGCCACGTCAATTCTGAATTGAAGCTCGCGGCCACCGGCAGATGCCATGCGCGATCGATCAGTTCCGGTGCGCGGACAACCGAGGATTGAATTGCCTCGGACGAAACCCCGGACTGTCCCGCAACGAGGAACGCTGCCCCGCTGATGAGGGCGATGCAGGCAACCACACTGAAAACAAAACGACGCCTCATCGCTGAAACCTAGACAGCCGGTCGTATGAATCTTATCGGTCAGGCGGAAAAACCGCAAATCAACATGCGCTCAAGGACCGTGCGCGCGGGATTGCAAAAAGCCGGGAGATGCGGCATCCCCACACCGCATCTCCGCCTAGTCCCCGCGCAATATCGTTGAAAATGTATCATTCAGTATAAACAGAATCTGCTGAACTTTATTTTCTTTGCGGTAGTGGCGCGCGCTGGCCCAACCGTCCCCACACTGGCTGCCCGATCCCGCTTGGATACCGGGAAATCATGAACGACATCGATAATGCCAGCAGCATCAAAACAGCCAGGCTGTCGATTGATAGAGATAGCATCTTGTCCTCCCTTTATGCTTACGCAACTCCCGCTCTGTCACGGCTCAAATACGCTTGCCGTCATTGAAGAATAGGAGGGCAATTTACAAAGTTCTTCACCCTCGCGGGTGAGGCGCCAAAAAAACCGTTCACTGTTGCTTTTTTGGCCCTCCGATGACCAGCGCGATCTCGTGAACGTCGCCATTCCAGGCAAGCCGGCGCGACGAGACCATCCCGTAACCCAATTGCAACGTGGTCCTTGCGGCGGCCTTGGTCATTGCGTGCCCCTGCGGGTCGATTGCCGTTCAAGACGCGGACGAGGGCGCTTCGACTGCCGAGGGGGGTGTCCTGTTGGGCAAAGGATCGTCTTTAGAGAACAATGCCAGTGCCCCGAGCAAGGCGAACAGGATCAAAAATACGGCAATCACAACGCATTGGTGGATCATGGGCTCCTCCGTTCGTATCATCCCGGCATAGGCGCCAATGGTTACCCATCCCTTAATTTAGAATAGATCGCCGCCGATGCAAAATTGCACAGCCGTGCAAAGATTTGATGTCCATTTATTGAATTGGACGGCTGAATCCGGCTTGACGCTGCGAACAGAAAATGGAATAAATATTTCAGAAACTGAGTGTGACGGTCTGTATGTTCCGTAATTGAGCTCAGAATCAAGTTTGCGCGAAACTTCGCGCACTCTCCATGCCAGATCTTTCGCAAGCCAAGGGTAGGTTGGCCGCGCATTGGGACGGCATGAGGAGCTTCCGGATTAAACCGGTGTGCCAATAACGGTGCAATCGGGCACCATTTGTGGAGGAGAAGAAATGAAAAAGCTTTTGTTGGGCGTGGCTGTTTCAGCCTTGATGATGGGGTCGGCGTCTGCCGCCAATATTGGCGTGTCGATGGCTCTGTTCGACGACAACTTCCTGACGGTTCTGCGCAATGGCATGCAGGATTATGCCAAGACGCTGGATGGCGTGACGCTGCAGGTTGAAGACGCGCAGAATGACGTTGCCAAGCAGCAGAGCCAGATCCAGAACTTCATTGCATCCAAGGTCGACGCCATCATCGTCAACCCGGTCGATACGGACGCTACCGCTGCCATGTCGAAGATCGCCGCCGAGGCAGGCATTCCACTGGTTTATGTCAACCGCGAGCCGGTGAACGTCAACGAACTTCCCGAGAAGCAGGCCTTCGTGGCTTCGAACGAAGTCGAATCCGGAACGCTCGAGACCAAGGAAGTCTGCCGCCTGCTCAAGGGCAAGGGCGATATCGTTGTCATGATGGGCGAATTGTCCAATCAGGCAGCGCGTCAGCGCACCAAGGACATTCACGACGTGATCGCGACCGATGAGTGCAAAGGTCTCAAGATCGTTGAAGAACAGACCGCCAACTGGTCCCGTACGCAGGGCGCGGACCTGATGACGAACTGGCTCTCCGCTGGTCTGAAGTTCGATGCGGTCGTCTCCAACAATGACGAAATGGCCATTGGCGCGATCCAGGCGCTCAAGGCTGCCGGACGCGCGATGGACACGGTCGTTATCGGCGGTGTCGATGCCACGCAGGACGCGCTTGCCGCCATGGCTGCCGGCGACCTCGACGTAACGGTGTTCCAGAACGCCGCCGGCCAGGGCCAGGGTGCCGTTGACGCGGCGCTGAAGCTTGCCAAGGGCGAGAAGGTCGAGACCAAGGTCTATGTGCCTTTCGAGCTGGTGACGCCGGAGAACTTGTCGAAGTACCAGAAGTCCAATTAAGGACGCCGAGTCTATCTCTCCCCTTGCGGGAGAGAAAGTGATTTCAGCATCTTAGCCTGTTGGCTAAGTGCTAGAAATCACAAGAGAGGGGATAGCTGTGAATGAAGCGAAATCCCCTCTCTTGGATTTTCCAAGGATTAGCAAAGGGCTAAATCCAGGAAAATCCTTTCTCCCCCGCAAGGGGGGAGATAATCGGCATCAGCGTTTTTGATGATGTTATAATAAAGCCTCTCTGGGAGGAGATGATCATGTCAGTCAGTCCCTCGACCATGGCCGCGGTGCGCGCGAGTGGCGCCATACCGCAGGCGGAATATCTTCTGAACGTTGAAAATATCCGCAAGGAATTTCCCGGCGTGCTGGCGCTGGACAATGTGCAATTCCGGCTGAAGCGCGGCACGGTGCATGCGCTGATGGGCGAGAACGGTGCCGGTAAATCCACACTGATGAAGATTCTTGCTGGAATATATATTCCGGATCAGGGCGAGGTTTATCTCAAGGGCCTGCCGATCCGCCTCAAATCACCCCTGGATGCTCTGGAGAATGGCATCGCCATGATCCATCAGGAGCTCAACCTGATGCCGTTCATGACAGTGGCGGAAAATATCTGGATCCGGCGCGAGCCGAAGAACAGTTTCGGCTTCGTCGACCACGGCAAGATGTATGACATGACGGCCGAGCTTTTCCAGCGGCTGAACATCACGCTCGACCCGGAAAGCCAGGTTCGGGACCTCAGTGTTGCCAACCGGCAGATGGTAGAGATTGCCAAGGCGGTTTCCTACGAATCCGATGTGCTGATCATGGATGAGCCGACTTCGGCCCTGACCGAGCGCGAAGTGGAGCATCTGTTCGCGATTATCCGCGACTTGCGCGCACAAGGCATCGGCATCGTCTATATTACCCACAAGATGAGCGAGCTGTTCGAGATTGCCGACGAGTTTTCGGTATTCCGCGACGGCCGCTACATCGGCACGCATCTCTCGACTGATGTAACACGCGACGACATCATCAAGATGATGGTCGGGCGCGAGATCACCCAGATGTTCCCGAAAGAAACCGTGCCGATTGGCGGCGTGGTGCTTTCGGTTAAGGACCTTTCGCTGAAGAACGTGTTCCACAATGTTTCGTTCGAAGTCCGGGCAGGAGAAATTCTCGGTGTTGCCGGTCTGGTTGGTTCCGGACGGTCGAATGTGGCCGAGACGATTTTTGGTGTGACGCCGGCAACGGAGGGGACCATCGAAATCAATGGCAAGCCGATCAAGATGAATTCGCCAAACCAGGCGATCAGCCATGGCATGGCTTTTATCACGGAAGACCGCAAGGAGACCGGCTGTCTGCTCATCCTCGATGTGCTCGAGAACATGCAGATCGCCGTGCTGCAGGATCGCTTCGTGAAGTACGGTTTTGTCGCCGAGAAGGAAATTACCAAGGCGTGCAAGACCATGAGCGATACGCTGCGGGTCAAGACGCCGAACATGGAGGAGAGAGTCGAAAACCTTTCCGGCGGCAATCAGCAAAAGGTGCTGATCGGCCGCTGGCTTTTGACCAATCCGAAAATCCTCATTCTCGACGAGCCGACCCGCGGCATCGATGTCGGCGCCAAGGCGGAGATCCATCGCCTCGTGTCCCAGCTCGCAGGCCAGGGCGTGGCGGTAATCATGATCTCGTCGGAAATGCCGGAAGTGCTCGGGATGAGCGACCGGATCATGGTGATGCACGAGGGCCGGGTGACCGGTTTTCTCGATCGTGCGGAAGCAACCCAGGTAAAAGTTATGGAGCTCGCCTCAAAATGAGCGCCCCGGGGAGGAAACAACAATGACTAGCGAACAAGTAACCGCCAAGGCGCCAACACCAGCACTCGCGCGCAGGAGCCGCCGCCGGCTGCCGCCGGAGGTCAATATCCTTCTGGTGCTGATTGGCATCGCGCTGATTTTTGAGCTTCTCGGCTGGATTTTTGCCGGTCAAAGTTTCCTGATGAATGTGCAGCGCCTGCGGATCATCATCCTGCAGGTCTCCGTCATAGGCATCATCGCCGTCGGCGTGACGCAGGTCATCATTACCGGCGGCATCGATCTTTCCTCCGGCTCCGTCGTCGGCATGACGGCGATGATCGCCGCAAGTTTCGCCCAGTCCTCCACTTGGGCCCGGCCGGTCTATCCAGCTTTGACGGACCTGCCGTTTTTCATCCCCATCGGCATTGGTCTCGGCATCGGGCTACTTGCCGGCATCGTCAATGGCTGGCTCATCGCGTTCACCAAGATACCGCCGTTCATCGCTACGCTCGGCATGATGGTCTCTGCCCGCGGCGTGGCGAAATGGTACACCAAGGGCTCGCCGGTTTCCGGCCTTACCGACCAATTCAATTTCATCGGCACCAGTATATGGCCGGTGGTCGTTTTCCTGGTGGTGGCGCTGATCTTCCACATTGCCCTGCGCTACACACGCTACGGCAAGTTCACCTACGCCATTGGCGCCAATCTGCAGGCGGCACGCGTTTCCGGTATCAATATCGAGCGGCACCTGATCAAGGTTTATGCCATTGCCGGTTTGCTGGCGGGTCTTGCGGGTATCGTCAGTGCCGCCCGTGCGCAAACGGCACAGGCGGGCATGGGCGTCACCTACGAACTTGACGCCATTGCCGCTGCCGTCATTGGCGGAACGTCGCTGACGGGCGGTATCGGCCGCATCACCGGCACCGTTATCGGCGCCATCATTCTCGGTGTCATGATCTCCGGCTTCACCTTCCTGCGGGTGGACGCCTATTACCAGGAGATCATCAAGGGCGTGATCATCGTTGCGGCCGTGATCGTGGACGTATATCGCCAGAAGAAGCGCAAGGTCTAGTGAGACGCCGGCTATCTCTCCCCTTGTGGGAGAGATAGCGATTTCAGCATCTTAGCTCTTGCTAAGTGCTAGAAATCGCAAGTGAGGGGATTTGCTGGGTCAAATACCCCCTCTCTTGGATTTTCTAAGGATTTAGCAAAGAGACTAAATCCAAGAAAATCCTTTCTCCCCCTCAAGGAGGAGATAAACGCGGCACTGACGGCAAGGAATCAATCTGCAACGCCCGGGATCCTTCCGGGCTTCTTTTAAGAGGGTATGAAATGACTGTACGTTTTGGTCTGCTCGGTGCAGGCCGTATCGGCAAGGTCCACGCGAAGGCGGTGACGTCCAACCGCCAAGCGAAACTGGTCGCTGTCGCCGATGCTTTCGAACAGGCCGCCAAGGATCTTTCCGCCGCGCATGGCTGCGAAATCCGCACCATCGACGAAATCGAGAAGGCTTCGGACATCGATGCCGTCATCATCTGCACGCCGACCGATACGCATGCGGATCTGATCGAGCGCTTTTCCCGGGCCGGAAAGGCGATCTTCTGCGAGAAGCCGATCGATCTCGACGTGGAGCGCGTGAGGCAGTGCCTCGCCGTGGTCAAGGAAACCGGGGCCACGCTGATGGTCGGCTTCAATCGCCGCTTCGATCCGCATTTCGCCGCCGTGCGCAAAGCGATCGACGACGGCGCCATAGGCGATGTAGAGATGGTTACGATCACTTCGCGCGATCCGGGCGCACCGCCGGCCGAATATATCAGCCGTTCGGGCGGTATCTTCCGCGACATGACAATCCATGATTTCGATATGGCCCGTTTTCTGCTCGGAGAGGAACCCGTTGCGGTGACCGCCCATGCCTCGGTGCTGGTGGACAAGAAGATCGGCGAACTGGGCGACTATGACAGCGTCAGCGTCATTCTCTCGACCGCGTCGGGCAAGCAGTGCGTGATCTCAAACTCACGGCGTGCGACCTATGGTTATGACCAGCGTATCGAAGTGCACGGCTCGAAGGGCATGGCGGCCGCGGAGAACCAGCGGCCGGTGTCGATCGAGATCGCCAATGGCAGGGGCTATACCCGCCCGCCGCTGCACGACTTTTTCATGACCCGCTATACGGAAGCCTATGCCAACGAGATCGCCACATTCATCAATGCAATCGCGACGGGCACGAAGGCAGCACCGAGCGGCGAGGATGGGCTGATCGCACTGGCGCTTGCCGATGCGGCGCTAAGGTCGGTCAATGAAGGCAAGACGATCACGGTCTGAGTTGTCCGTTATAGCTCCCCGAAGGCGGACGAGACCCGTGGCTCGCCCTGGTAGCGATTTCAGCATCTTAGCTCTTGCTAAGCGCTAGAAATCGCCAGAGAGGGGATTTGCTCTATTGAACTACCCCCTCTCTTGGATTTTCTAAGGATTTAGCGAAGAGGCTAAATCCAAGAAAATCCTTTCTCCCCCACAAAGGGGGAGATAATCGGCATCGGCTGTTCGGGATACCATCACCGCACATCAACCCAGCGCTGCTCGTTGAACGAGCGTGCCATCGCGTGCACGGTGCGCTCGACCTCGAGCCCGTCGGCGAATTCGATCAGGTGGGCGGGCTGGCCGTTGATGCGTTTGATCAGCTCATGGCATTCGATGATCTTCAGATCGTTGAAGCCGAGGCCATGGCCGGGCGCCGGGATAAACTGGCCATAAGGCTCATGCTGCGGCGCGGTCAGGATCGTGCGGTAGCCCTGTTCGGCAGGGCGGTCGGCTGTGACATAGAGCTGAAACTCGTTGGCGCGCTCCTGATCGAACAGGATCGACCCCTTGGAGCCGAAGATCTGCAGCGCGATACGGCCCTTGCGGCCCCAAGCGGAACGGTTGACCTGCAGCGTTCCCGCGACGCCGTTTTCCATGTGCAAGAGGACGCTGGCGCTGTCATAGGTTTCGACCGGGCGATCGCTGCCATCGTGCGTCTTGCGGGCAGGGTAGGGTTTCGACATGTCGCACATGACGCGCGAAACGCGGCCGAAAAGCGTGAATAGCAGCGAGAGCGGATGGACGGCGAAATCGTCGAGCGCGCCATAGCCGGATGCCGCTTCGTGCTTCCAGTAGAACAGCGCGTCGGGATCGGCCATGAAGTCCTCATCCATCTCGATGCGCAGATGATTGACCTCGCCGATGATCCTCTCGGCGAGGAGCTTGCGGATGTGGCGGATGGCAGGGCCCTGGATATAGTTGTAGCCAAGAGCCGCGACCTTGCCGGACTGTCTTGCCGCGACGAGCATGGCTTGCGCATCGTTGAAGGCGGGCGCCATTGGCTTCTCGCACCAGACATGCTTGCCGGCCTTCAATGCCGCAATCGCCATTTCGGGATGAAACTGGTTTGGCGTCGTCACCGAGATGACGTTGACCTCGGGGTCGTCGATCACAGCCCTCCAGTCGCCTGACCCTTTCTGAAAGCCGAACTCATTGGCGCGGCGCACGGCAAGTTCGGCATTGGCTTCGCCAAGATGAACAAGCCGCACAGGTGGTACATCGCCAAAGACCGCCCGAACCGAATTCCATGCCAGCGCGTGGCATTTGCCCATGAAGCCCGTTCCGATCAGTCCAACGTTCAGCATTGTTCTCTCCATCGCTTGCAGTTGCCGATTGAAATAATCTATAACAAGGCAAAATGGAATAACTGATCCGCTTTGATATAATTATTTTGCGGCGTATGGCCCCAGGATTTTTCTTCGAATTTCGGAAAGGATCATAGGCCATTTAAACGTGCCGCTGCGTTCTTTTCGCGTCCTGGCGGACGCACGGCGCAGCAGTATCATCGGAAGATCAACAGGGAACGATTCGGGTGGCAAGCATGGATGATGGAGCGTCGTTACCGCGGGACTTTGAGGCCCTTCGCACCCTTATTCTCGATCGCCGCGAGGTATTGCCGAAGCGCCTGGCGCAGATCGCCGCCTATGCTTTGAGCAATCCCGACGAGATAGCGTTCGGTACGGCGGCCAGCATTGCCCAGACGGCAGGGGTACAACCTTCCACGCTGATCCGTTTTGCCCAGCATCTCGGTTTCGACGGGTTTACCAGCCTGCAGTCGGTCTTCCGCGAGCGGCTGCGGGAGCGGCAGATCTCCTATGAGGAGCGACTGTCGGCCTTGCGCGGCGACACGCACGGGCTCTCCAAGAATCGCGTCATCCTCAACGGCTTCCTGACTGCGGCCAGCCATTCCATCGAGACGATCTCGCACAATGTCGAAGAGGAGGTGCTGGAGCGCGCGGTTGATATCCTGGCGGGGGCCGAGACGATCTACCTGCTGGCGCGCCGCCGCTCCTATCCGATCACCGCCTATATGGCCTATGCCTTCGGCAAGCTGAAAATCCGCAACCAGCTGATCGAATCGACCGCAGGGATCGATCCGGAAATCCTGTCTTTTGCGCAGCCGAGCGATGCCGCGATCGCCATCAGCTTCTCACCCTACGCTTCCGCGACGATCGAGCATGCGGCGGCACTCGCGGCGCGCAACGTGCCGGTCGTTGCAATCACCGACAGTGCCTTCTCGCCGCTGGCTCAGTCGGCCAAGGTGTGGTTCGAGGCGGCGGAGGGCGACTTTTCCGGGTTCCGCTCCCTGTCCGGGACGATGGCGCTTGCCATGGCGCTGACGGTCAGCGTGGCGGAGAAGCGGCGGAGCCTGTAATCACTAAAGGACTTGAAGTCCGAGATGTTCAACCATTGGACCAAAGTCGCGATCATGGTGGAGCAGCTGGTGTCCACCTTCTATGCAAAAGGTGCCAATGATCATGTCGATGGATTTGCGAATTGTGATCCCTTGTAGACGTAAATACCGGTAGTTTCGGGCAGCGCTCACCGCAATGTGCGTCGAAAGCATGTTGCGTATCTCGAACTTGCGTAAGCGCTGCTCCGTCGCCTTCGCCTCGGCTTCACTTCGCGCCCCCTGCAAAATCTCAAGCATGACGAGGTCGCCAACAATCACCGAGTTAAGATCTTTAAGAGATCTGAGCTTTTGAACAGACTGAATGGGGATGTTACGTTGGTGAGCAATAAGAACTGAACTGTCGACAACGATCATTCCGGTTCATCCCAAAAGCGACCTTCCCGCATGGCATCAAGATCGCCATCCCAACCAACCCCGGCCATTTCGTCCAGCACTTTCTTTAGATCATAGTGGCGCACGAGCCTCTTGAGCGCTTCTTCGACTGTAGCTTTCTTGGTGGCAAGGCCAGTTACCCTCATGGCCTCAGCCATGAGTTTATCGTCCAATTCGATATTTGTGCGCATTCCAACCTCCAATGTGTATGATTATAACAAAATATACACATCCAGGTTAGCATCTACAATGCCGTTCCATCTTATCAAATAGTAGAATATGAAAAAGAACAGACATTCCATATTGACGATTTGGTAGAATTATTATTTCATATAGGAAAATTCCCCGGCCGTTTGACGCCGGGCTTATCAGCCTATCGGGAGGACTATCATGGACAGAGCTGATGCAAGCACGCCCCTTGGCATGCCGCTTGATGTCATTACCATTGGCCGTTCGTCCGTGGATCTTTATGGCCAGCAGATCGGTTCCCGGCTGGAGGATATCACCTCGTTTGCCAAGTCGGTCGGCGGGTGTCCGGCCAATATCGCCGTCGGAACCGCGCGGCTCGGACTGCGGTCTGCACTTTTGTCGCGTGTCGGCGACGAGCAGATGGGCCGGTTCATCCGCGAGCAGATGGTGCGCGAAGGCGTGGCCACGGATGGTGTGATCACCGATCCGGAACGGCTTTCGGCGCTGGTCATCCTGTCGGTCGAGAACGACAAGAGCTTTCCGCTGATCTTCTATCGCGAAAATTGTGCCGATATGGCGCTCGACGAAGGCGATATCGACCCGGCTTTCATCCAGTCGGCGCGCGCAGTGGTGGTGACCGGGACGCATTTTTCCAAGCCGAACACCGATGCGGCGCAGCGCAAGGCGATCCGCCTGATGAAAGAGGCGGGCGGCAAGGTGGTGTTCGATATCGATTACCGGCCCAATCTCTGGGGCCTTGCCGGACACGCAGCCGGCGACAGCCGCTACATCGCCTCCGATGCTGTGTCGAACCATTTGAAGACGGTGCTTGCCGATTGCGACCTGATCGTCGGCACGGAAGAGGAAGTGCTGATTGCGTCCGGCGAAGCCGACCTCTTGAGCGCCTTGAAGACCATCCGCGCCTTGTCGAGCGGCACGATTGTCTTGAAGCGCGGTCCGATGGGCTGCATCGTCTATGAAGGGGCGATTTCGGACAATCTCGAAGATGGCATTGTCGGCAAGGGTTTCCCGATCGAGGTGTTCAATGTTCTCGGCGCTGGCGACGCCTTCATGTCGGGGCTGCTGCGCGGATGGCTCGGTGGCGAGGATCTGGCGACCGCCGCGACCTGGGCCAATGCCTGCGGCGCCTTTGCCGTGTCGCGCCTGCTGTGCGCGCCGGAAATCCCGACGTTTGAGGAGCTGCAATATTTCCTCAAGCATGGCAGCCCGTATCACGCCCTGCGCAAGGATGAGGCGATCAATCACGTGCACTGGGCAACGACGCGCCGGCACGAAATCCCTTCGATGATGGCCTTTGCCATCGACCATCGCGTCCAGCTCGAAGATCTTGCCGCCAAGCTTGGTGCCGATGCCGGCAAGGTCCACGCCTTCAAGGAACTGGCGGTGAAGGCAGCGGCAAAGGTTGCGGATGGCCGCGGCGGGTATGGCATGCTGCTGGATGAAAAGTTCGGCCGCGAGGCGATGTTCGAATTCGCCCGGCATAATTTCGATTGGCTGGGCCGGCCGGTGGAATTGCCGGGATCGCGTCCGTTGCGCTTCGAGTTTTCACAGGATATCGGCTCGCAACTGGCGGAGTGGCCGGTAGACCATTGCATCAAGTGCCTGTGCTTCTATCATCCGAACGATCCCGCGGAGCTGAAGAAAGAGCAGCAGGCGAAACTGCGCACGCTGTTCGAGGCGGCGCGCAAGGTCGGGCGCGAATTGCTGATCGAGATCATTGCAGGCAAGCATGGCAAGCTCGACGACAACACGATTCCCACGGCGCTTGAAGAACTCTACGCGCTTGGCATCAAGCCGGATTGGTGGAAACTGGAGCCGCAGGCTTCGGCCGCTGCCTGGAAACAGATCGAGGCGGTGATCGAGAACAACGATCCCTGGTGCCGCGGTGTCGTGCTGCTCGGACTGGAAGCACCGCAGGACGAGCTGGAGGCGGCATTCGCCGCGACCGCGAATGCGCCGGTGGTCAAAGGCTTCGCTGTCGGCCGGACCTTGTTTATGGATGCGGCGGAAAACTGGCTGTCGGGCCGCATCTCGGATGAGGCGGCGATTGACGACATGGCAGATCGTTTCGAAAAATTGACCAAGGCCTGGCTTGCCAGCCGCAACAAACAAGCGGCATAGAAAGAGCAATTCCAGGAAACGTGGAAACCGGTTTTCCGTCCGCAAATGCGGAAGGATGAGACCGGGAGGAGACTGACATGACCAAGACGATACGCCTGACCATGGCGCAGGCACTGACGCGCTTCCTAGCCAACCAGATGACGGTGATCGACGGTAAAAAGATGCCGGTCTTCGCCGGTGTCTGGGCCATTTTCGGCCATGGCAACGTTGCCGGTATCGGTGAGGCGCTTTATCAGGTCCGCGAAGAACTGCCGACCTACCGTGCCCATAATGAGCAGGCCATGGCCCATGCCGCCATCGCTTTTGCCAAGGCAAGCTTCCGCCGCCGCATGATGGCGGTAACAAGCTCCGTCGGTCCGGGCGCGACCAATATGGTGACCGCCGCTGCACTGGCGCATGTCAACCGGCTGCCGCTGCTGCTTTTGCCCGGCGACGTCTTTGCGAACCGCCTGCCGGATCCGGTCCTGCAGCAGGTGGAATCGTTCGGCGATGGCACCGTTTCCGCCAATGACTGTTTCCGCCCGGTGTCCCGCTATTTCGATCGCATCACCCGGCCGGAACAGATCATCCCGGCGCTGACGCGGACGATGACGGTGCTGACCGATCCTGCGGAGTGCGGGCCGGTGACGCTGGCGTTGTGCCAGGATGTGCAGGCGGAAGCCTATGACTACCCGGAAAGCTTTTTCGAGGAACGGCTTTGGGCGCCGAGGCGCCCCCGGCCGGATATCGGCGAGCTTGCCGCGGCAATCGGAGCGCTGCGTTCGGCCGAAAAGCCGCTGGTGATCGCCGGCGGCGGTGTCATCTATTCCGAAGCCTCCCGGGAACTCGCCGATTTCGTCGAGGCGACGGGCATTCCGGTCTGCGAGACCCAGGGTGGAAAATCGTCGCTGCCCGACAGACACCCGCTCAACATGGCGGCCGTCGGCGTGACCGGCACCTCAGCGGCCAACCGGCTGGCGCAGGAGGCCGATGTCATACTCGCGGTCGGAACACGGCTCCAGGACTTCACCACCGGCTCCTGGGCATTGTTCCAGAATACCGAGAAGACCTTCATCGGCCTCAACATCCAGCCGTTCGATGCAGCCAAGCATCGCGCGTTGCCGCTGGTCGCTGACGCGCGGGAGGGCTTGGTCGAACTTGCCGCCGGGCTCAAGGACTATCGCGCCCCGAAAGGCTGGACCGAGAAAGCCGGGAATGGCAAGGCGGAATGGCAGCGTGCTGCCGCCAAGGTTACCGGGCCCACGAATGTGGCACTGCCTTCCGATGCCCAAGTCATCGGCGCCGTGCAGCGGGCGATGGGCAGTGAAGCGACCGTGCTGCATGCGGCTGGTGGTCTGCCGGGCGAAATGCACAAGCTCTGGCAGGCGGGCGCGCCCGGCTCCTATCATGCCGAATATGGGTTCTCCTGCATGGGCTATGAGATCGCTGGCGGGCTCGGTGCGAAGATGGCAAAGCCCGAGACGGAAGTTGTCGTCATGATCGGCGATGGCTCCTATCTGATGCTGAATTCGGAAATCGCCACATCGGTAATGCTCGGGCACAAGATCAATATCGTGCTGCTCGACAATCGCGGCTATGGCTGTATCAACCGGCTGCAGATGGGCACCGGCGGCGCGAACTTCAACAACCTCCTGAAGGACTCGAAACACGAAGTTCTACCGGATATCGATTTTGCCGCACATGCAAGGAGCCTGGGGGCAATTGCCGAAAAAGTGGCATCGATCGCCGACATTGAAAACGCCCTGGAGCGTGCCAAACGGAATGACCGCACGACGGTGATCGTCATCGATACCGACCCCCTGATCTCCACCGAAGAGGGTGGATTCTGGTGGGATGTCGCCGTGCCGGAGGTGAGCCAGCGGCCGCAGGTCAATGAAGCGCGCAAGGCCTATGACGAAGCGCTCAAGCTGAGGTCGGCCAGGAACTAGGTGCTGCGCGCCCATCCGAAAACATACGAATATCACATAGACTGGAGAATGACGTGAAGGCAAAATTGGGTATGTCCCCGATCGCATGGTGGAACGATGATCTCGCTGAGCTCAGCGACGACGTCTCGCTGGAGGAGTGCCTGCGCCAGTCGCGTTCCGCGGGCTTCACCGGGATGGAAATGGGCCGGCGATTTCCCAATGATCCGGACGTGATGCTGCCGATCCTTCGAGAGGCGGACGTTACGCTGTGCGGCGGCTGGTTCTCCGGTACGCTGGTTGAAGAGGATCTGGCGAAGAACAAGGACCGCATCCAGCCGATGATCGACCTTTTCAAGGCCGTGAATGCGCCCTGCATCGTCTACGGCGAGGTCGGCCGCTCTATCCAGGGCGATCGGTCCAAACCCCTCATGACCAAGCCGAAGCTTACGGACGAGGAGATGAGGGCCTATGCCCGCAAGGTCACGGAGTTCGGTGAATGGTGCGCACAGCAGGGCATGCCGCTCTCCTACCACCATCACATGGCAGCGGTCGTCGAAACCGAACCGGAGCTCGACGCCTTCATGAAATATTCCGGCGAGGGTATTCCGCTCCTGCTGGATGCCGGCCATCTGGCCTTCGCCGGCGGCGACGTACTGCGTGCAATCGACAATCATCACCGGCGGATCAACCATGTGCATGTCAAGGACGTCCGCTTGCCAGTGATCCACGGTTTGGACCGCTCGAAGCAGTCTTTCCTTGACGCCGTTGCCCTCGGCGCCTTCACCGTGCCGGGTGACGGTTCGCTGGATTTCGGTGCGATCGTCCAAAAGTTTGCCGATTACGGTTACGAAGGCTGGTTCGTTGTCGAGGCCGAGCAGGATCCGAAGAAAAATCCGCCGCTCAAGATGGCGCAAGTCGGATATAAGGAACTTATACGGGTCATGACTGCCGCCGGCTATACGGTCGAGACTCAGGGTTTCCCCAAGGTTTGAAAGTGGGTCCGACATGAACAAAGACAGCAATCACCCCTGGTTTCGGCCGCTCTGGCGACGCGTTGCGGTGGTGGCCGTGTGTTTTGCATGGGCCATCGTCGAGTTTGCAACCGGGACGCCTTTCTGGGGCGTGATCGCTCTCGGCTTTGCCGGGTACGGCATCTGGCAATTCTTCATTGCCTATGACGCTTCGGAGCCTGCCCAACCGGCGGAAACGGAAATCGAAAAGGAGTGAAACCATGTCGAAACTGTTGCTGAAAGCCAAGCGGGGGGCCGGGCATGTGGCGCATGTCACTCCGGAAAGCGCCGGATGGACCTATGTCGGTTTCGACCTGCATCGTGCGGTGGCGGGACAGACGGTCTCGGGCCGAAGCGAAACCAAGGAAGTCTGCCTGGTTTTTGTCACAGGCAAGGGCGTTGCAACGGTCAATGGCCGCGATCTCGGACTGCTCGGCGAACGCATGTCGCCGTTCGAGGGAAAGCCCTGGTCGGTCTATGTGCCCGAAGGCTGTGACTGGTCGGTGACGGCGGATACGCCGCTGGAGCTTGCCGTGTGCTCGGCACCGGGCCTTGGCGGCGGCCTGCCGGTGCGCGTGATTTCGCCCGGCGATCTCGGCCAGGAGACGCGCGGCAAGGGCACCAACACCCGCTACGTCACCAATATCCTTCCTGAGAACGAGCCAGCGGATTCGCTGCTAGTCGTTGAGGTCATCACGCCGGGCGGTCATACATCGAGCTATCCGCCACACAAGCACGACCAGGACAACCTGCCGGCGGAATCCTACCTCGAAGAAACCTACTATCACCGTTTCAACCCGCCGCAGGGCTTTGGCTTCCAGCGCGTCTATACGGATGACCGGACGCTGGACGAAGCCATGGCGATCGAGGATGGCGATGTGGTCATGGTGCCCAAGGGCTACCACCCCTGCGCTGCCTGCCACGGCTACGATCTCTATTATCTGAATGTCATGGCCGGGCCGAAGCGCACTTGGAAATTCCACAACGCAGTGGAACATGAGTGGCTGATGGGTCGGTGAGTGAAACTGCGGCTGCGGAGCAGGCGTGCGTGGTTCGATGTTCGCAAGCGCATGGGGCTTGTCATCATCGTCGAGCACTTCCCCTTCCGTCATCCTCGGGTCAATGACGGAGAAGGGGTGCTTTACGATGAGACGTGAACTGTAGCCTCGGTTGCTTGTTTAAGAGCAAGCGCTACCACCGCAGGATAAACCGCCCGGTGATTGCGCCGATGAGGCCGGCAACGAGCACGCCGAGCGTGTACCACACCGCAATGAACGGCATGGCGCTTTCAAAGCAGTGGAACGAATAGACAAGCGCGGCGATTGCACCGGCGGCAAGGCCCGCCGCCGCGCCCGCGACGGTCAGGCGCGTCGGCGCGAGACCGCGCAGCACCCAGAAGGCGCCGATCAGCAGCGGCAATGACAATATGACTATATTGAAGGTGCAGACGGCAATCGTCCGGCCCTTGAGCATGGCCATATATTCGTCGGGCGGTGTCATCGCCAGCTGGGCAAAGGCAAGGATGATCATCACCACAATTGCGCCGGCCATCAGGCCGAGATTGACGCGGATCGAACCGAGCGGATGCGCGATGCGCTTGACCGCCCAGGCACCGGCGACGGCGAGGATCAGCGTATAGCTAAACTTGGTCCAGAACATCATCGTTGTACTGGCTTCAGCCAGGTCTGGCCGCATTCCGAGCCACAGCAACATCAGGATCGCGGATGCGGCGAGGCTGATGCCGAGCCCTGTCGCGACCCGCATGATGACAGCAGTTCTTGGCACGGGCTTCAATTCGCCAGTCAGACGCGTAATCAGGTCATTTGTCATCATTGGCTGCATGTCCCTTTAACCTCGCGGTTATTGCCCTTATTCCCCTGTGTATGCTGACCTTTACGGACGTCTCCGATAGGCCCGTACTTTGCGCGACCTCGGCGATGGACTGGCCCTCGATCCTGGTGCGATAGATCAGATCGCGGGTTTTTTCGGGCGCCGATTGCAGGAGCCGCTGCACATCCATGCGATCCGCCGCCGCATCGGACTGGTCCGGCGCGAACAGGTCTTCCACATCGTCGAGCGGAACCGTCGCCCGGATGCGGTTGCGCCTGAAATGGTCGATCAGCTTGTAGCGCGCAATCGCATGCAGCCAGGCGGTGAAAGGCCTGTCGACCTCATAGGTTGCGCGCCTGGTGTGCAATGCCATCAGCGTCTCCTGCACGAGGTCGTCGGCGTCGCCCTTGTGCGCATCGGCCAGCCGGCGCAGGAAATAGAAGCGCAAGTGTTTGGCAACATCGCTCAAGAGAACGCCATAGCTCCGCGCATCACCCGCCAGGCTTGCGAGCATCAGTTCCTTCAATCGCGTTTCGATCGAATGCACGCCGATTGATTCCTTATTCGTGCGGAGCGGCGAAAGGTTACAGATGAGATGGAAGTCAGTGGCAGGTCAATGCTTCAAGCAGGAATCCACTAAAGAATGATCACCAATGCGTGATGGCTGTAACCGGATCGCGGGGCTTCGCGAATTGCCTCATGTGAGCTGATCAGACGCATCTGAAACTTGTGGGCACGTTTCATCGTGTCTTGTTCAACCAAGGAGACAACCCATGAACATTTTTGCACGCGGTATCGCCCTGCCGGCCTTCGTTCTCGCTACCGGTCTTGCCGGTGCCGGCCTGGCCTTTGCCGAAGATGCCATGAAGGCCGATCCAATGAAGCAGGCCGACTGCGTGAAGAAGGCCGAAATGGAAAAGGACGCCATGAAGAAGGATTCCATGATGAAGGAATGCGACACGATGGCGATGAAAAAGGATACAATGCAGCCAATGAAGAAGGACGCCATGGCGCCTGACGCGATGGCTCCCAAGAAGAAGTAAAAAACTGAAAGAGTGGTTGTGCGTGGTTCGACAAGCTCACCATGAGGATACCGGGTTCTTGTCGAGATTGCCAAGCTGTGGACGTTGCAGTCTGCTGTGGAGCGTATCAGCTTCCCTCATGGTGAGCTTGTCGAACCACGCACAACCCGCGGCCCATGGAGGCTCAAAATGACAAGTGTCACGACCGGCACAAGCGATACGGAAATGTCGAAACCCAAAAAGGTGTTGTTTTACCGCCATTCTGCCGCGGTGCGCATCACCCATTGGCTGAACGTTCTGTGCCTGAGCTTCCTCCTGATGAGCGGCCTGCAAATCTTCAATGCGCATCCCCACCTCTACTGGGGACAGTATGGGGCCGATGCTCTTCCTGATCCCTCCTTCATATCCATCGGCGCGTTCAGGGATGGCGATACCATCAAGGGCGTGACGCGGATTGGCGCTCTGGCGATAGATACAACCGGCGTCCTCGGCGCATCGAAAGAAGACGGGGAACTCAGCCCGCGCGCCTTTCCTTCATGGATCACCATCCCAAGCTATCAAGATCTTGCTACTGGCCGCCGCTGGCACTTCTTCTTTGCCTGGTTCTTTGTCATCAATGGACTTGTCTATCTGCTCTACGGGTCGATCGCCGGCCATTTCCGCCGCGATCTCGTTCCGACCAGAGACCAGTTGACGCCCACGCATCTGGCGCATGAGATTTCCGAACATGCGCGGCTGCGCTTTCCCAAGGGCGAAGAGGCAAGGCACTACAATTCCTTGCAAAAGCTTGCCTATGTGGGCGTCATTTTCATCCTCCTGCCGTTGATGGTGCTGACCGGGCTCACCATGTCGCCCGGCTTCAATTCAATATTTCCGTGGTTGTTGGATGTCTTCGGCGGGCGGCAATCGGCACGCACGATCCACTTTATCGCTGCGTCGCTGCTCGTCGCCTTTGTCATCGTCCACATCGCGATGGTGCTGGTTTCCGGCGTCTGGAACAATCTGCGCTCGATGATCACCGGCTATTACGTGCTGAAGATCGGACAGGAAAAGGAGATGCCGAAATGAAATTCGATCTCACACGCCGCCGATTTCTGATCGGCTCCGGTGTCGCGGCGACCGGGCTGCTGACCGGCTGCGATGCCCTGGTGGAAAATGCCAGCGTCAACGATGTCCTGCAGAAAGCGGAATCCCTGAGCATGGGCGCTCAGCGCCTGCTCATGTCGCACCAGCCGCTGGCACGCGAATATACCGAGGCGGATCTGTCGCCGGTTTTCAAGGCGAATGGCACGACGCAGCCGGATAGCGAAGACTATGCACGGCTGATGGAGAGCAATTTTGCCGATTGGAAGCTGGTGGTGAATGGCATGGTGCAAACGCCGCTGGAGCTGTCGCTGGCCGATCTGAAGGCCATGCCGTCACGCACCCAGATCACCCGGCATGATTGCGTCGAAGGCTGGAGCGCCATCGGCAAGTGGAAAGGTGTGCCTCTCGGTCTCGTGCTGCAGAAGGCCGGCATCGCGCCCGGCGCCCGGTATGCGGTTTTCCATTGCGCCGACGATTATGAGCCGTCGCTCGACGGCAGCGGCCGTTATTATGAGAGCATCGATCTTGTCGATGCATGGCATCCGCAAACGATCCTTTCCTACAATATGAACGGCAAGGATCTCGAAGTTAGCCATGGGGCGCCGCTGCGCCTGCGGGTCGAACGCCAGCTCGGCTACAAGCATGCCAAATATGTCATGCGCATCGAACTGGTGGACAGCTTCAAGAACCTTGCTGGCGGCAAGGGCGGCTTCTGGGAAGACCGCGGCTATGAATGGTATGCGGGGATATAACGCGAAAATCCCTGCGGCATACCGAAATGTACCATCACTGTGGCAGCCCCGCTTTTTCCAGACCACTGGCCCATCGCGCGGCATCTTCCGGCCGCCGGATCGGGAAGCAATCGTTGAGACCCGACAGGCGGAGGTCGGGGTAAAGCTGGCGCAAACGCGCCATGGCCTCCGCAGCCTCAGGAGCTTGTCCGGCTAGCGCGTGGCTTGCCGCAGCGACACAGGTTGCGATGAAGTGGACCGGCTGTTCGCGAATGGCCGCATGAGCCCATGAGGATGCATCCTCGTATCGGCCAGCAAAGAAGTATGCCGCGGCCATTGCCGCATGTGCATTGGACATCTGGGGGTCCTGTGGGTTCAGGCGCATGGCCCGCGCGAGATGATCCATCGCCACCTCCGGTTCGCCAAGCCAAATCCTGGCCCAACCGCTGAACAGCCAAGCCGAGGCCCAATTGGGATTGAGCACAAGAGCGCGCTCCAACAAGTCAACACCGTAGTCATGTGCGCCCAGAACATATGTGAAGGCGATTCCGGCCGTGCAGAGCGCCACCGCATCATCCTTGCCCAAGGCTGCGGCGTGCCGGGCGAGTCGCTCGGTTTCGGCGGTCTCCTCCACGCGATCGACCATCCAGCCGCTTGCCTTCCGCTGGGAATAACAGCGTGCCGCCATGCCGTAAGCGGCAGCATATTCAGGATCGAGTTCGATCGCGCGGTAAAATAGCCGGAGAGCCTCGTTGTTCGCTTCCCGGTTCCAGCGATGCAACGCCGCCGAGCCGCGCAGGAAATAATCGTAGGCATCGAGGTTCTCGGTAGGCTTGCGCTTGGCCCGCTCGATCTCGGCCTGTTCGAGCTTCGATCCGATGGCGCCGACCACATTCGCGGTTATCTGGTCCTGAAGCTCGAAAATGTCTTCCAGCCCTCCCTCGAAGCGATCCGCCCAAATATGTATGCCCGTGGCCGCTTCAACGAGTTCGGCCGAAATGCGCACCCGGTTCGCCGCCCTGCGCACGCTGCCTTCCAGCACGTAGCGCACGCCCAATTCGCGCCCGACTTGCTTCACGTCGACGGGGCGCCCCTTGTAGGTAAAGCTCGAATTGCGCGCGATGACAAACAACCAGCGAATGCGCGACAGCCCGATGGTTATCTCTTCCACGATGCCGTCGCCGAAATAATCCTCTGCCGCATCGCTCATGTTTCCAAATGGCAGTACGGCGATCGACGGCCGGTCCGGAAGTGCGGGTCGCGGCGCCCGCAAAGGCATGATCTGCTCAAGGTGCGCCCGGTAGGTCCGAAGGGGGCGCGCGATATTCTTGAGGTGGTGCATCCCCATATCGGCAAAATTGACATCGACCTTGCCGTCGATCTGCCGGTACACGTCTTCGGAGATGCAGATTCCACCGGCCTCGGAAATCTCCTCAAGCCGGGCTGCGACGTTGACACCGTCACCCAGGATGTCATCGCCTTCGATCAGGACGTCGCCGAGATTGATACCGATCCGGAACAGCATCCGCTGGTCGGCGGGTGCCGCCGCATTTCGCTCTGACATCAGCCTCTGGATGGCTGCGCCACACGCAACGGCAGCAACGACGGACGGAAACTCCAGCAATACGCCATCGCCGATGGTCTTTACGATCCGCCCGCCCTGTTTCGTAATGATCGGCGAAATGGCCTCGCGGTGGCCCCGCAGGGCGCGCGCCGTTCCGGCTTCATCGGCTGCCATCAGCCGGCTATAGCCCACGACGTCGGCAGCCAGAATAGCCGCCAGCCTGCGCTCTACCTGGGGTTGACCCACGGACCCTCTTCCTCCGCTGTAGCTCCAAGGACAATACTATACACGAGCGTCCTTTGGAACGCTCGGAAAAGCTCCTATTGTATGAGGGCCCCGGCATATCCTGCCAGTGAACGGTTGTACCGTGGCAGGTGACGGGCAAGCGCAGTTAACGCCAGGGCAACGGCTTCCCGTTCCCTGCCGGTGTCGACGAGCGACAAGGCGAGGAACGCCGTGACCGCATCATCAAGCTCGTCGGAGCCTGCCTGCTGTTCGGCGGTGAGAAGCGCTATGCTTTCGTCCGCCTGGCCAAGATTGCGCAGGGTACTGGCCAGCTGGATGGTGGCGCGGCGCCGCAGTTGACCCGCAAGACCGGCGGCAAGCGCCTGCCGGTAAAGCGGAGCAGCTTGCTGTTCGCGCCCCACGGAGTCATTTGCCGAGGCACGCTCGAATAGCGCGACGGCATCGCCGGGCGGGAGCCCGGCCGTAAGGCTCTCGATCTTCCCGACAAAATCATCGGGTTCGTGCTGGTCAAATTCAGCCCACAGAGCGTCCAGACGCTGCTGCCAATCCTTATCCGTCATCGACGCATATCCTTCCAACGAAGGCCGCAGGGTGACCGCGCCGGTGAAACTTTGTCAATATTTGCCGGCGATCCTTAAAATTGTCTGTCCCTTTCCCCATATGCGCGAGACGAGGTTATGTGCCTTACGTAGAGGAGACTGACTGCATGCCATTTGTTCTTTCCCACCTTGGCCGGATTGCGGCGATATTCGTCATCGGATTGGCGGTGTCGTTCAGCGCTGTGTATGAGGCTGACGCCCGGCGGGCAGGTGGCGGTGGTTTCGGCAGCCGCGGGACCCGTACATTCCAGGCGCCAGCGCCAACGCGCACCGCACCTGCTCCGGCTGCGCCGATCGAACGCTCGATGACACCGCGGCCACAGAACCAGCCAACGGCGGCGCAGCCGCAGGCTGGACAGCAGCGTCCCGGTTTGTTTGGTGGCATGGGACGTTCGCTGATCGGCGGCCTGCTTTTGGGCGGCCTGATCGGTGCTTTCCTCGGTTACGGTTTCGGCGGCGCTGCCGGCATGCTCGGCATGCTGCTGCAGATCGCGCTGGTCATCGGCGCAATCATGCTCGCCATGCGGTTCTTCCGGTCGCGTCAGCCTTCCACGGCAACAGCGGGTGCAAGCCCGTCCTTTGGCCGCAGTTCCTATGGCGAACAGCCTTCAGCGTCTCAGTCGTTCCGCGTTCCGACGATTGGCTCCGGTGCTGGCCAGAGTGCTTCGGGCCAGGACACTGCAGGCCGTACTGTGGACCAGAGCACTGCCGGACGGAGCACAGCAGGATCCGGCCAGGGCTATGCGGCAAAGGGACTGACGGCGGCATCGGACGAAATCGGCCTGAAACAGGACGATCTCGACAGGTTCGAGCAGCTCCTGACTGAAGTTCAGACCGCCTATGGCAAGGAAGATTACGCCGCGCTGCGCAGCCTGACCACACCCGAGGCCATGTCCTATCTGGCGGAAGAACTCGGTCAGAATGCCACGGACGGGCTGCGGAACAGCGTGTCCAATGTGAAGCTGCTCCAGAGCGACATTGCCGAGGCCTGGGCCGAAGGCGATGCGGAATATGCCACCGCAGCCATGCGCTATTCGAGCGTCGATGCGATGCTGGACCGTAACACCGGCCGGGTCGTCAACGGCGATGACGGCGAACCTTCGCAGACCACGGAAGTCTGGACTTTCGTGCGCAAGCCCAATTCCGATTGGAAGCTGGCGGCCATTCAGGACGCGGCTTAACAACCCTTATTGCGCTTCGCCGAGGCGGAGCGGCCGTCAAACAAGAACCTGTAGTACGGCCGATGGAACGCATCGGCCGTACTACATTTGTCATTGGATGTCAGCCGCATTGTCCCGGTTGCCATGCAGGATCTCACGCTTTCCCACATGATTGGCCGGTCCGACGAGGCCTTCTTTTTCCATGCGCTCAACGAGCGAGGCGGCGCGATTGTAGCCGATCTGCAGTCGGCGCTGGATATAGGAGGTTGAGCATTTCTTGTCGCGGAGGATGATCTTGACTGCCTGATCGTAAAGCTCGTTGCCATCCTCGGCAGCCATACCGCTCTTGTCGAAGACCGCGCTGTCGTCGGCCTCGGGCTCGTCCTCTTCGCTTTCGTCGGCGGTGACCGTGTCGAGATAGTCCGGCTGGCCCTGAGCCTTCAGGTGCGCCACGACCTTCTCGACTTCCTCGTCGGAAACAAAGGGGCCATGAACACGGGAAATACGCCCGCCGCCGATCATGTGCAGCATGTCGCCTTGGCCGAGCAGCTGCTCGGCGCCCTGTTCTCCGAGAATGGTACGGCTGTCGATCTTGGACGTTACCTGGAACGAGATACGTGTCGGGAAGTTGGCCTTGATGGTCCCGGTGATGACATCGACCGATGGACGCTGCGTTGCCATGATCAGATGGATCCCGGCAGCGCGGGCCATCTGGGCGAGCCGCTGGATCGCGCCTTCAATATCCTTGCCCGCGACCATCATAAGGTCGGCCATTTCGTCAACGATAATGACGATGTAGGGCATCGGCGCAAGGTCCATCGCCTCCTGCTCGTATTGCGGCTCGCCGGTTCCCTTGTCGAATCCGGTCTGTACCGTGCACATGACCGTTTCACCCTTTTCCAGAGCGCCGGTGACGCGGGCGTTAAAGCCATCGATGTTGCGTACACCGAGCTTGGACATTTTCCGGTAGCGGTCTTCCATCTCTCGCACCGCCCATTTGAGGGCCATGACAGCCTTTTTCGGATCGGTGACGACCGGTGTCAGGAGATGCGGGATGCCGTCATAGATCGACAATTCGAGCATCTTCGGATCGACCATGATCAGGCGGCACTCGTCGGGAGTGAGCCGGTAAAGCAAGGAGAGAATCATGGTGTTGATCGCGACCGACTTGCCGGAGCCGGTGGTGCCGGCAACAAGCAAATGCGGCATCTTGGCGAGTTCCGCGATGACCGGTTCGCCGCCGATGGTCTTGCCGAGGCAAAGCGCCAGCTTGAACTTGGTCTTGTCGAAATTGTCCGATGCAACCATTTCGCGCAGATAGACGGTTTCGCGTGTCGCATTCGGCAACTCGATGCCGATGACGTTCCGGCCGGGTACCACCGCAACGCGTGCTGACAGTGCAGACATGGAGCGGGCGATATCGTCGGCCAGGCCGATGACGCGCGAGGATTTGACGCCCGGCGCCGGCTCGAATTCATAGAGCGTGACGACAGGTCCGGGGCGTACATGGATGATTTCGCCGCGAATACCGAAATCTTCCAGCACGCTTTCCAGAAGGCCGGCGTTTTGTTCCAGCGTTTCCTGCGAAATGGTGACGGTATCCTGCGTGACTGCCTCCTGCAGCAGCGTCACCGGAGGCTTTTCGTAACCTCCGTGCTGCGACCATGCGTCCACGGGGCTGGCGATGGCGAATTGTCTTGGCGGCAAAGGCGGCTGGACCGGAGCAATGTCGCGGCGCCGTGCGAGTGCAGGCACTGGCGCGGCGGGAACCTGGTCGGCAGCGGCAACCGGGGCCGTTTCGATGGTACCGGTCACCTGCAATTCCGGCCCGGACGCTTCTGCTTCAACAGGGGGCTCAGCAATTGGCTCCGGATCGGACGGCTGCACTGCAAGTTGCCGTTTCGGCGCGTCCTCCACAGGCCGATGCGGTTTGCACTCAACGATACGGAAGCGTGCGGTGATTTCATCCGGGCTGAACCGGGGCTTCGGCTTTGAACGGGCGACGGCGGCAGCCGGTGCGGCGTCCACGGAGATATCCATCGATTCAAAGAAGGCGAAATCCGAGACATACGCGAACGGCGAATTGTCCGGCGACGGGGTTTTTGGATCGGGCATGACGGGGCCGGTGCGAACCGCGTGCGGTGTTTTTGGCGGCACTGCGGGCGATACAGGTGATTTTGGCAGCTCCGTCGGCGCGCGCCGAACGGGCAGCGGGGCGGGGACCACCAGCTCTTGGGGCGCCGCTGCGGTCTTGATTGGTGCTTCAAGTGCCGGCGCTTCCTTGCCCTTCAGAAGCTCGCTGTCGGGCGTGCGCGTGAAGCGCACGTTTTCGGACAGCGAGAACATGCGTTTCGAGATGGGCAGCGAAGATGGGTCAACGTTTAACGACGCTGATTGCTGAGGGCGGGTGGCCATGGGCGAAGCCGGCCTGTTCATGACCGGCGCCGTGGCCGGACGTTTAACGACAACCGGCTCATATTGCGGGCTGGTGTAAGCCGCCGGTGCGGACCGGCCGAGCAAGGATGGGGCCTGCGCCGCGGCTGCGGGAATCACCGGCCGTGTTTCGGCACGGACCGGCTGCTCCCCGAAGTCGTCTTCAAACCCGTATTCATCTGTTTTAATTGGAAAATTTGTTCTGGGGATACGCATGATGCCTGCAAACGGAATGGTGTGAAAGTTACCCGATGGGCTCCCCATTTGAATAGGAAACCAAGGTTAACAACTTCCTACTTTTGCCGCTCCCGGCCATCGATTTCAGCGCCGTGGCAGGATGGCCACAGGACCGCGGTATCGCATGGCGGAATTCGTGCGGGATATTCGCCATTTCATGCTAGGCATTTGCTCAGGATGATTTATTGCGAGCGGTAATTCATATCCATTTTTGAAAAGGCACTGTGGCATGGCGATCAAATTCGCGTTGAAAGACAATGAGCCGAAATCCGCTTCGGCAAATGCGGGCAAGCTCAAGACCGAGGCAAAGGCCGATCCGGCACCCGGTGCCGATGATTCGATTGCCGATCCTTCCGGCAGCGATCTTTTTGATGGCAAGCCAGCCGAGCCAAAGCGCAAACGCAAGAAGTGATTGCGCACTAGCCGCTGTCACCAGCTCCAATATTGCGCAGGCGGGTCAGCTCGGCCTCGAGCGTTTTGATACGTTCATCGCGCTCAGCGACGATCGCCTCGACCTCGGCTGCTTCGAATCGCAGCGGGATATGTTGCGGGCAATTCATGTCCCAGGCCGCGACCTCGAACAGGATCACCTGCTCCGGCCGCGCGCGGTAATTTTCCGGCATCAGCTTCGCCATGAGGCCGGCGTCACCCTCGACCACGCGCGCTTTGCCCCAAAGTTTTACCCGCTGGCGTGTGCGGTAATCGATGAGGAAGAGATAGGCTTTCGCATTGTCGGCGAGATTGCCTTGCGTGATGTATTGGCGGTTGCCGGCGAAATCCGCGAAGGCGATGGTCCGCTCATCGAGGACATGCAGGAAACCCGCAGGCCCGCCGCGATGCTGGATATAGGGCTGGCCTTCGCTGTTGGCGGTGGCAAGGAACACGCTGATCTGGCTTTGAATGAATTGCGCAAGGTCCGGCGTAATGCCCGTGCGCCACGCGCCGCGCTGCTCCATGCCGGCATAGCCGTCGCGCGAGCCCTTGCGGGTCTGGATCGATTTGACCGTCGGCGTGAAGGCGACATCGCTGGAAAAGACGGGTGCGGATGACATGGCCGGATCCTTGGGATTCGTGATTGGCCCATGAGAATAGCTTCTTCCATCAAATCGCTGTAGAAGGGATTATCGGAAGTATTCCTCCCGAAAAATGGAAGATGCCATGGATCGCCTCGATGCAATGACCGTTCTCATCGCAGCCGTCGAAACCGGCAGCCTTTCGGCCGCATCGCGGCGCCTCGCCATGCCGCTCGCCACCGTGAGCCGGAAAGTTGCCGATCTCGAGGCGCATCTGAACACGCGTTTGCTCATCCGTTCGAGCCGCCACCTGTTGCTGACGGATGCCGGACGCGCCTATGTCGAAGCCAGCAGGGCCATACTTGAACAGGTGGACGAAGCCGAGCGTGCCGCCACGGGCGAATACACAACGCCGAAGGGTGATCTCACAGTCACCGCGCCGGTCGTGTTCGGGCGCCTGCATGTGCTGCCGGTCGTGGTAGAGTTTCTCAAAGCCTTTCCCGAGATCAATATCAGGCTGAGCCTTAGCGATCGTCTGGTCAATCTGGTGGAGGATCATGTCGACCTTGCGATCCGCATCGGCAATTTGCCGGACAGCAACATGGTTGCAACCAAAGTGGGTTCGATCCGGCGTGCAACCTATGCGAGCCCGGCCTATCTGGCACGGCGCGGCATACCACAGCGGCCGGAAGACCTTGCCGGCCATGACTGCATCACATTCGAGGGGTTCACGTCACCAAGCGTCTGGACGTTCATGCGCGGCAGGAAAGAGGTCGCCGTGCCGGTTCATTCCCGGCTCAGCGTGACCACAGCGGAAGCGGCGGTCGATGCGGCAGTGGCGCAACTTGGGGTGACGCGGCTGCTCTCATATCAGGCCGCGCGCGCCATCGCCGCAGGCGAACTGCAGATGGTGCTGGAGCCATTCGAGCCGCCGCCGTGGCCGGTCAGCGCCATCTACATTGCACAGGGGCTGGTCCCGCTGAAGCTGCGGGCCTTTCTGGATTTCGCCGTGCCGAGATTGAGGGCCGGTGACCGCATAGCGGGTTTGGATCAGCTTTTCTGAAAGGCGAGATGAGCGCCGAGCCCAACAAGCATCGCGCCACCGGCACGCTGCATGAGGCGCTGCGCGTGGCTTGAGCGCCGCAGCCTGGTAATCACCGCGCCCGCGAGTATCACGCATACGATATCGGCGGACGAGAACATCAGATTGACGATGGTTCCCAGAATGACGAACTGGACCCAGACCGGAAACGCAGCGGATGCGTCGATGAATTGCGGCAGGAAAGCCATGAAGAAAATCGCGGTCTTCGGATTGAGAACCTCGACGCTGATGCTTTCGAAAAAGGCGCGCCGGCCGGATTTCATTTCGATGCCGGGCAGGGCAACTTCGCCTTGCGCCTTGGCGCGGAACAGCGAGATGCCGAGCCAGATCAGATAAGCCGCACCGGCAAACTTAACCGCCATGTAGAGCATGGGCACGGCGTGAAAAAGCACCGATAGCCCGGCGGCGGCGGCAATGACATGCACGTAACAACCAAGATGAATACCGAGCGATGCCATGAGGCCCGCGCCGCGGCCGCGCGCTATCGTCTGTGCTGCAGCATAGAGCATGGCCGGACCGGGGATATAGGCGAAGATCGCCGTGGTGGCGAGAAACGCAATGAACAGCTCGGTCGACGGCATGCTTTGGCTCCTGTCGCAATTCCAGATCGTCGGGTCCGACTAGACAATGCCTTGGCCGCAGATTCAAGGAGAAGTGACAGGCCACGCACTACCATCGATAGTTGTTGAACAGCTTATCCTGCAGTTTCCTCGTAAAGCTGCCGTTGACGTTACGCTTGGTAGAATATTCTTCCACATCCGATCCGTCGAACTCCTGTACGGTCGTCATATCGGACCTGATCTCCGCCGACACGGCGAAACCGTCAGCGCCGGGAGTAAGCGTCCGGTTCGGAAGGCGCTTGCCGTTGACTTCAAGCGCATAGGATACTTTTTGCCCGCGAACATTGGGTGGCAGCTGGAAGGCAAAGGTGACATCAGAGCCAGGATTTGCAATGTATTTCTGGTAGTAGTCGCGCGAACCGACAAAGATTGACGCTGCAATGACCGCCTCGTCGCTGGTCGCGTTCGAGACGGTGAACGCAAGCTGGCCTTCGGTCAGACCGTTCTTCCCCGGCCGCTTTGATCCGCTGAGAAATCCGCCTTTGTCGCTGACGCGATGAACCATCGCCGGCGCGTAATAGCTTTCCGCTGGGTCGGTCACGGCTGGCGGGTCGATCGGCGCCCCCGTAAGCGGTCCCTTGTACGGCGTGAGTGTCATGATGGCTGCAATGATGCCAACGCCAACGCCAAATGACTGTTTGCGGTCCTTTGGCTGAAAGACAAAGCAAAGCGCCGCTGCGAGGATGACCAGAAGCGACAAGGTCCAAAGGGGCTGGACGGTCAGTTCAAGATGGCGCGCCGACACCTTGGTGATCTTTTCGACCGCGGATGCTTCTTCCTTCTGGACCAGATCAGCAACCGCGGCGATAAAACCGCCAATCGCGGCACAAATGTAGATCGTTCCTGTATTGATGGTGCTGTTCAGCGTAAAACGCTGGCTGATTGGCCCGGGTGTATCTTGAGTAGACATGTCTTACTCCCCCCAAAACAATTCCTTTTCCCAAACGGATATTATAGCACCCGCGCTGTTTAGATTAAATGGATTAGGGGGCGGGGAACCTACTTACTTCGGGTCAGGAATAGCGGGGAAAAATTGTCTCCGGGCGGTCTTCAAATGGGCATAACCGAACAAACGGGTGGCGTCCCGCGATGCGGAGATCCCGAAATATTGGCAAACCCGTTCTCTGCCTTGATCTGGAATGAAATCCCGGAATTGGAAGAGGCAATGGTAGCGAAGGAGGGATTCGAACCCCCGACACAAGGATTATGATTCCTCTGCTCTAACCTACTGAGCTACTTCGCCCCACATTTCATCGCGACCCGTCAATGGTTTGCCTGCAAAGGAGACCGGAGGTGCGCGCTGTCATTCACTTCAAGCGGGTGACAGGGACGTGGGCGGATATATGTGGGGAGCAACAGCCTGTCAAGCGATCTTCTGGAGCAATCGCAGATGAATGACCAAACGGCCATATCGCGCGGCGGTCCTGTTGTGCTACCAACCACGCATCATGATTTTGCCAGCCTGCTGCGCAATTGCTCACATCCAACACTTGTCATCGTTTCCGGCTCCAGATATTGGATGCCGTCATGAACAAGGCTGAAAAGATGGCTCCACGGATTGCAGTGCTGGGTTGTGGTTATTGGGGCAGCAACCATATCCGTACATTAAAGAGCCTCGGTGCTCTTTATGCCGTCTCCGATCAGAACAGCGATCGCGCTGCGGGCTTTGCCGCCGAGCAGGGCGTTTTACACATCGAAGCCGACGATCTTTTCACTCACCCGGACGTAGACGCCATTGTCATGGCATTGCCGCCGCAATTTCACGCGGAAGCTGCAATCAGGGCCGTGACCAATGGCAAGGACGTGCTGGTTGAAAAGCCGATCGCCCTGACGGTGCCCGATGCGGAACGCGCCGTAAAGGCTGCGCACGACAATGGCCGCATCTTCATGGTCGGGCATGTGCTGCGCTTTCACCCCGCCTTCGAGAAATTGCTGGACCTCGTCAAGGCCGGCGACCTCGGGAAAGTGCGCTACATCCACTCGCACCGCCTTGGCCTCGGCAAATTCCATACGGAGAACGATGCGCTCTGGGATCTTGCCCCGCACGACCTTTCCATGATCCTTGCGATAACCGGCACGGAGCCGCTGGAAGTGCGCGGCGAGGGCGCTGCCGTGCTCGATCACCTCAGTGATTTCGCCCATCTGCATTTGAGCTTCCCCAACAATGTGCGCGGCCATCTCTTCGCCTCGCGGCTCAACCCCTACCGCGAGCGCCGCCTGGCCGTCGTCGGAACCAAGGCCATGGCCGTGTTTGACGATATGGAGCAATGGGACAAGAAACTCGCGGTCTACAAGCATTCGATTTGGCAGGACAACGGCCAGTGGGCTTCGACCACCGAAGAGCCGACCTATATCAAGGTCGCGCAGGGCATGCCGCTGACGCGGGAATGCCAGAATTTCATCGAAAGTATCCAGACGCGCGTTCAGCCAAAGACGGATGGCGAAGAGGCAATCCGGGTCTTGCGGATTTTGACGGCGGGAACTGTCGCGCACAATAAGAGCTGATAGCAACAAGTGCTTGTCGAGGGGCGAACCACGCATTGTGAATATGCAATCGCATTGCCCTGCGTTTCAAGCGTTGTTACAAGGCCCACGCCTTGTTAAAGGATGAGGCAAACTTTGAATGGCGCCCTCTGGCAGACCTCGAGCTGCCATTTTAAAGAGTTGGCTTGACCGTTGTCCGCGGCAGATTCGCGGCGACATTTGATATTGGAGCAATGATGCAGTTCATCGATCTCGGCGCACAGCGTGAACGGATTAGCGGCAAACTCGATGCGGCGATCGCTAAAGTCGTGCGCGAAGGCAAATATATTCTCGGACCGGAAGTGGCCGAGTTCGAAAAACGCCTGGCCGACTATGTCGGCGTCGAGCATGTGATTGCCTGCGCCAATGGCACCGATGCACTGCTGATGCCTTTGATGGCAAAGGGAATCGGTCCGGGCGATGCGGTGTTCTGCCCGAGCTTCACCTTTGCGGCGACAGCGGAAGTGGTGGCGCTTGCCGGCGCGGAACCGGTTTTCATCGATGTCGACGCCGACACCTACAATATCAATGTGGAGCAGCTCGAGGCAGCGATTGCCGCTGTACGCGCCGAGGGCCGGCTGCAGCCGAAGGCGATTATTCCGGTCGATCTGTTCGGACTTGCGGCCAATTACACGTCGCTTTCCGCCATTGCGTCGCGGGAAGGCCTGTTCGTGATCGAGGATGCGGCGCAGTCGATCGGCGGCAAGCGCGACAATGCCATGTGCGGCGCCTTCGGGGACGTGGCGGCGACGAGCTTTTATCCGGCCAAGCCGCTCGGCTGCTACGGCGATGGCGGCGCGATGTTCACCAATGATGGCGCGCTGGCGGAGGTGCTGCGTTCGGTGCTGTTTCACGGCAAGGGCGAGACGCAGTATGACAATGTGCGCATCGGGCTGAATTCTCGCCTCGACACAATCCAGGCAGCAATCCTGATCGAAAAGCTCGCCATTCTCGAAGATGAGATGGAAGCGCGGCAGGCTGTGGCGAAGCGCTATGCCAACGGGCTGAAGGATGTGGTCAAGGTGGCGCATATGCCGGAAGGCTCGCGTTCGGCCTGGGCGCAGTATGCGATCGAAACGAAGAACCGTGACGCGCTGAAGGCGCACCTGCAGGCCAACGGCATTCCGTCGGTGATCTATTATGTAAAGCCGCTGCATCTGCAGGTGGCCTACGAGCACTATATGCGCGCGCCGGGCGGTCTGCCGGTTTCGGAGACCCTGCCGAAGAACATTCTCTGCCTGCCAATGCATCCTTATCTTGGCACGGCCGACCAGGATCGCATCATCGGCACGATCCGCGATTTTCTTGGCGAGTAAGCGGACGCTGGTGCGGGCTTTCTCTCCCGCAAGGGAGAGAAAAGGCGCTAGGCCGCCGCGTGCCCCTGCTGCGCCAGGCGCTTGAGCATGGCCTCCGCCTGCGGTGCGCGTTCAGAACGGCCAATGAAGCCGCCGCCGAAGACGCGGGCGGTATTGCTGTCATCCGAATAGAGAACGCAGGCCTGGCCCGGTGCGATACCGCTTTCGCCATCGACCAGTTCGACCCATGTTTCACCGTTGTGGTTGTGCAAGACGGCCGGGCGCGGCGGGCGCGTGGAACGGACCTTCGCATAAACCTCGACCCCGCCTTCCGGAATATCCGCCAACGGGCCATCGCCGAGCCAGTTGACGTTGCGCAAGAATACTTTGCGGGTTTCGAGCGCTTCGCGCGGGCCGACGACCACCCGTGCATTGGCTGCGTCGAGATGGATGACATAGAGGGGATCGCCAGTGGCGACACCGATGCCGCGGCGCTGGCCGATCGTGTAATGGACGATGCCTTCATGACGGCCGAGCACGCGCCCATCGATGTGAACGATATCGCCGGGGTTGGCCGCTTCCGGCTTGAGCTTGGAAATGATGTCCGAATACTTGCCCTGCGGCACGAAGCAGATGTCCTGGCTGTCCTGCTTGTTGGCGACGGTCAGACCAAGCTCCTCGGCAATGGCGCGGGTTTCCGGCTTGGTCAGTCCGCCGAGCGGGAAGCGCAGATAGTCGATCTGCTCCTGCGTCGTGGCAAAGAGAAAATAGCTCTGGTCCTTGTCGGTATCGACCGGGCGGAAGAGGGCGCGATGCGCACCATTGGCATGGCTGCGGATATAGTGGCCGGTTGCCAGTGCATCAGCGCCTAGATCGCGCGCAGTCTGCAGAAGATCCGCAAACTTGACGGTCTGGTTGCAGGAAACGCAAGGGATCGGCGTCTCGCCGCTGACATAGCTCGCAGCGAACGGATCGATCACGGCTTCGCGGAAACGGGCCTCATAGTCGAGCACATAATGCGGAATGCCAAGACGCTCTGAAACACGGCGCGCATCTTCGATATCCTGACCGGCGCAGCAGGAGCCGGCGCGGTGGGTCGATGCGCCATGATCATAGAGCTGCAAGGTGACGCCGACCACATCATAGCCCTGGCGTTTCAAGATGCCCGCCACGACGGAAGAATCCACGCCGCCAGACATGGCAACGACGATACGGGTGTCTTCCGGCTTTCCCGGCAGATCGAGATTATTCAGTGTCATAAGCGGATCCGGTTCTTTGCAGCGGCATAAAGGCGCAGCGCACTTGTCGGCTCTATATAGGTTATTGACCTTCGCTTGCCAACAGGAAGTCGCAACCGGGGCGCTTTTCTTGATCCGTGGGAAAGGCAGACTTTCGCTATCAAAACGCGGATAGTCCGGACGATGCGCCAAAGCTCAATGAAAATACTGCCGGTCCGTTAACTGAGGTTACCAGAGAGTGACCAGGCGTTTAGGCAATTGTTAAAGCCCTCACTGTAATGTCGGCTGCGATAGGTCTTGAAGTTTAGTGTAGAGAGTACAATGACCGATCTTGTTCGACCGAGAGTAAAATACGTAATCGGCCCGGATGGCAGCCCGCTGACCATCGCCGATCTTCCACCCGCGAACACGCGGCGTTGGGTTATTCGCCGCAAGGCTGAGGTGGTTGCCGCTGTGCGCGGTGGTCTTCTTAGTCTTGAGGAGGCTTGCCAACGCTATACTTTAACGGTGGAAGAGTTCCTGTCCTGGCAGTCCTCGATCTCCGATCACGGGCTGGCTGGTCTTAGAACGACCCGGATACAGCAATATCGTCATTAGATGATGGTGCAATGAGTGAGGAAAAGGCTGGTCGCGAGACCGGCCTTTTTCGTTTGCAGATCTATGCGGCAGTTTTTTCTTCCCGCGCAATGAAATGTGTTGCTACCGCCGACAATATTGCCGAGGCGGTGAAAAACCACAGGCCCGGCTGGGCGATCGCAGTTGCGAGCCCGCTGGTCTTGGCCCCGAAAATGACGAGGGCGACGAGCAGTACATCCAGCATCGACCATTTCGACAGGATAGCGATCCAGCGATGCAGAATATGTGTGGCGGCGGTCACTTGCGCTGCCGCCAGCTGCGCGACTGCCAGCTTGGCGATCGGCAGGATCACGGAAAACAGCGTCACGATAACGGCCAAAAGCCAGTCGCCGTCCCTCCAGAGGGTCGTGACAATAGCGAGGAGCGAAGGGTTCTCGTCGAAGAAATACAGCTTGCTGACATTCATCAGCGGCATGGTCAACCCGAGCGCAAGGGAGAAAGTGGCGATGAAGAGAAAGATGGGAATAAGAAATCTTGCCGGCATGCTGATCCCGAACCAAAGCTGATCGAGGATATGCATGGAGGAAACAATTGGTGCACGTCAAGGACGAACGATGGTAAGGACCGCCTTATCACATTCGCTTGTACCCGATTGACGCTTCCCATGGATGAAATCCATACTAGGGTTCTTGGGTGTGTCGATATTCACGCCATGGCGGCTGCAAATGGCGCTTTTCTGCGATCCGGGGCTCATGTATGGGAATGTACACTGCGCCCGATCGTCAAAAACCGCCATTTCCGCCTTGCCTGACATGAAACTCGACGCGTCCTTGAGCGCCGCCCCATTGCCGCCAGTTATTGAGAATATCTGAATTCTTGATGAATTGATCGACACAGAACATTGGATTGAAGCCCTTTATGCGTACCAAATTCGCCTTGCTGTTTGTTTTGCTGGCCTTTGTTTCCTCCGCCCAGGCGCTGGAGACCGGTTCGCCGCCAGTGCTGGCGCCGGTAGAGGACCAGGCGAAGGCTGCGCATCTGAGCGCGCAGATTCTGTCACATTACCACTATAAGAAGGTGCCTTTGGACGACGCCTTGTCTGCCAAGATCATCAGTCGTTACATAGAATCACTCGACCCGGAGCGCTTTTTTTTCCTGCAGTCCGATATCGATCAGTTCATGGCCAGCAGGGACAAGATCGATGATGCCATTTACAGCGACGATCTGAGTATCCCGTTTACCATCTTTAATGTGTATGAGCAGCGCGTCGTAGAGCGCCTGAGTTTCGCTCGCGAATTGCTCAATAACGGCTTCGATTTCAGTCAGAACGAAGACTATGTGGTCATGCGCGAAAAGGAGCCCTGGCCGAAATCCGAAGCGGAGAGCCAGGAATTATGGCGCAAGCGCGTGAAGAACGACTGGCTGCGCCTGAAATTGGCTGGCACGGCCGACGCAAAAATACGCGAGACCCTTGGCAAGCGGTATGGAAACTTGCAAGCACGGGCCTACAAATACCAGAGCAATGATGTCTTCCAGACGTTCATGACTGCCTACACGACCTCGATCGAGCCTCATACGGACTATCTTGGCGTAGCAGCGGCTTCGGATTTCGACATTTCGATGAAGCTTTCACTGGTGGGTATCGGTGCCGTGCTCCAGGAGCGTGACGAATACACGACGATACGGGAGCTGGTGCCGGGTGGTCCGGCACAGCTATCGGGCCAGCTCGCGGTCGGCGACAGGATCGTTGGCGTGGCGCAAGGCAAAGACGGCACATTGGTGGACGTCGTCGGGACGCGCGTGAACGAAGTTGTAAAATTGATACGGGGCGAGAAAGATACGGTGGTCCGGCTGGATATATTGCCCACGGACGCCGGGCTCGACGGCAAACATCGCCTGGTCACGCTGGTGCGAGACAAGATAAATCTGGAGAAACAGGCCGCTAATAAAAGCGTCAAGATCGTAAAGGACGGCGATATCGCGCGCAAAATCGGCGTGATTTCGCTACCCACATTCTACGAAGACTTCGATGCGCGGCGGCGTGGTGACAAGAACTATCGAAGCGCGAGCCGCGATGTCGCCAAGCTGTTGGATGAACTGGAGCAAGATAAGGTCGATGGCGTGGTTATCGATCTGCGCGACAATGGCGGTGGTTCGTTGCCGCAGGCCATCGAACTGACCGGCTTGTTCGTGGGCAAGGGCCCAGTTCTGCAGCAGCGCAACGGCGACGGCGAGATCAAAGTAAATGGAAACACCCGTGGCAAGGCGCGCTGGACGGGTCCGCTTGCCGTTCTCATCAATCGCGGATCGGCCTCTGCTTCCGAGATTTTTGCCGCAGCCATACAGGATTACGGCCGGGGCGTCATTATTGGCGAACCGAGTTTTGGCAAAGGCACGGTTCAAACAGTGGTCGATCTGGATGAGGAGGCGCGCAATGCGAAGCCGGCGTTCGGTGAGTTGAAGATGACGGTAGCTCAGTTTTTCCGCATCAATGGCGGTACCACGCAGCTTCGCGGTGTGACGCCGGATATCAGCCTGCCTGGATTCGCGGACGAGGAAAAGCTGGGAGAGTCGAGCTATGACAATGCCTTGCCGTGGCTGCAAATCAAGCCAGCGGATTATTCGCCTCTCGGTGATATCAAGCAGGCGCTGCCAGAACTTCAAAGGCGCCACGATGCCCGATCCAAAAATGACAAGGATTTTAGCGATCTGGTGGAAGACGTGAACGAATTGAACGAGTTGCGCCGGAAGCGCGTAATCTCACTCAATGAGACCGAGAGGCGTGTTGAACGAGACCGTCAGGTAAACCGTTTGAAGGCGCGCGAGGCAGCTGAGGGCAAGGGTTCCGTGTCACCGGCCGATCTTGTATTCCAGGAAGATGGAATGCAGGCCAACGAGCGCAGCTTGAGCGCCGATATCGCGAGCGAGAAGGCACTGAAGGATGCTAAAGACGTCCTCCTGGACGAGACCGTGCATATTCTCAATGACGCATCAGAACTCCTGAAAATCCAGTCGGCAAAGAACAATTGAAACAACACGTCAGGCAGCGCGCCAAAGTTGAGCGCTGTGCCGCAATATGAAAGATAGTGCAACGATGGCAGGTCAGATCAAGATCGACAAGCAGGAGACGGAAAAGGGCGGGCGGTACGTCACGGTCGTGTCAGGCCAGGAAGCCGAAATGACATTCTCGCGGGCGAGCCCGCATCTGATCATCGTCGATCATACCGCCGTGCCGGATGCGCTGCGCGGTCAGGGTGTTGGCCAGGCTCTCGCGCTGCATGCGGTGGAAGATGCACGGGCTGGGGGATGGAAGATCATCCCGCTCTGTCCGTTCATGCGCGCGCAATCGCTTCGGCATGCGGAATGGGCGGATGTTATTCAGCAACGATGAGGGCTTTTGATAATTTCGATCTGACGGCGATCTGACGAGGATTCTGTGTTTTCCCGTGCTCGGAGAGAAACAAATCCGTTGCGTTCCGGTCCTCGCAATCTACACCAGCTGATTCTTCAGGCTCAAAAGCGCTCGGGCTAACCGATCATCGCGCGCCTGTCGGCAACGGGCATTTCTTCATCGCGCGGCTTGCCGTCCCGCTGTTCGAGCGCTTCAGCCTTGGCAAGTTCCGCTTCCGATTCGGCAAGCGCCGCTTCGGCGTCATCTTTCTGCGTTTTCAGATCGCGGATCGAATCAAACAGATTGTCGCGGCGCTGGCGGGCAGCCTTGGCGAATGTCGGATAAGCGAAATGCGAAATGTCGGTGATGCCGGCCTTTTTTTCCTCGGACAGGATCTGCGCGTCCAATTCAGCAGCCATACGTTCGAACTCACCCATCATCAGATCGAGCTGACCGAGCTGGCGGCGCTTTTCCTTGACCTGAAAGAGCTTCAGCCGAACCAAACCTTCATGCGACTTCATACTCACTACCCCCTAAACGCTCATCCTGAGGCCGGTATTGTGATGTCACCAAAAGCATTGGCGAGGGTCACCCGGCTGGCGTTTTACCCGAATCACTTCGGGAAAATGAAACAAAAACTTAAAGGCTGCCCCGTCTGGTAACCTTTCCTTTACGTTCAGCATTAATCATACGCCTTAAGACTTAAAGCTCGGTAAACCGAAACCTGAAGTTTTTAGGAAGAGATTTTATCGAGTCGAATGAGTCGCTTAGATCCTGAACCTCAAGCTGTGCCTGATGGTTTTTGACTGGCGACTTGACCTTATGAATCAATGCTGTGCCCGCGATCTTTAATTTAAGAGTCAAAGGCACTTGCAAAGCGGAATTAGATTTTGTTAACCATTCGGTGGCAATCTTAACGTTATGGAAACGGCTTGTTTCGCGACCTGGCTTCGGGATTGCCCTGACTGAGGTTTATTGGGCAACCCATTTCAGCGGCGGGAAAAGGGGAATGATATGCGGGTTCTTTTAATCGAAGACGATAGTGCAACGGCCCAGAGCATCGAGTTGATGCTCAAGTCGGAAAGCTTCAATGTTTATACGACGGATCTGGGCGAAGAGGGCGTCGATCTCGGCAAGCTCTACGACTACGATATCATCCTCCTCGACCTCAACCTGCCGGACATGTCCGGTTATGAAGTCCTGAGGACCTTGCGCCTGTCGAAGGTGAAGACACCGATCCTCATCCTCTCGGGCATGGCCGGGATCGAGGACAAGGTTCGTGGCCTCGGCTTCGGCGCTGACGACTACATGACCAAGCCTTTCCATAAGGACGAACTGGTCGCCCGTATCCACGCGATCGTGCGCCGTTCGAAGGGCCATGCCCAGTCAGTCATCACTACGGGCGACCTGATCGTCAATCTCGATGCCAAGACGGTCGAAGTCGCAGGCCAGCGCGTTCACCTGACCGGCAAGGAATACCAGATGCTGGAGCTGCTCTCGCTCCGCAAGGGCACGACGCTCACCAAGGAAATGTTCCTGAACCACCTTTACGGGGGCATGGACGAGCCGGAACTCAAGATCATCGACGTCTTCATCTGCAAGTTGCGCAAGAAGCTCGATTCGGCATCGGACGGCATCAATTACATCGAGACCGTCTGGGGCCGCGGCTATGTGCTGCGCGAACCTGACGCGACAGAAATGCGCGAAATCGCCTGATCCCATTCAGCGGGAACAATCAAAAGGCTCCGTATTGCGGAGCCTTTCGTGTTAGATCCAGATGTCGTTCCGGGCTGTACGCTCACCACCTTCGTGGCCGGTATTCAGGACTCCGCGCGGCTCGATCAGCATCAGCTTGACCTCCCTTTCGGCGAACGGCTTGTGCTCGACGCCCTTGGGAACCACGAACATTTCTCCGGCTTTCAAGCAGACGAAGCCGTCACGGAAATCAATGCGCAGCTCGCCGTCGAGGACGATGAAGGCCTCGTCTGTCTCCGGATGGTCATGCCAGATGAAATCTCCTTCAAGCCGCGCAATCTTGAATTGGTAATCATTGAGTTCAGCCACAACTTTCGGTAGCCATTGCTCTGAGAAGAGGCCGAATTTCTCGGAAAAGTTGATAGCACTGTAGGTCCTTGTGGCTCTGTTCGTCTGCATGATGCCTCCAGTTGGTTGAGTACCTGGAATTCTTAATCCGGCCTTGAAACCCGGGTCTTGTACGATTGTGCAAATCAGGAGCGAGGCATTCATCCGGAATTTTTGGCGCGCCGGAGCGTTCAGCCTGCAAATGCAATGAGATTTCCGTCGGGGTCCCTGACAATGAAGGTGCGCGCACCCCAAGGTTCGGCTTTCAACGCCTGGTGAAACAGAGCGCCCCGTTCCTGATATTCCAAGTAGAGAGACTTGACGTCGTCGAGCACGATTGTCGCCGAGAGCAAGTGTTGTTCGGATCTCAAGCGGGTATCAAAAACAGGACCATCCACCTGCCGGAGATTGAGCCTGACGGCGTCTCGAGCCAATTGGCAATAATAAGGCGGTTCGCCATGGATGAAGCGGGTCTCGAAGCCGAGCACGATACGATAGAAGTCACAGGATGCCTTGATATCAGAGACAAAAAGCTGTGGCTCAACGATGGCGAGAAAGGGGCGTGATGCGGCTGGAACGGCTAAATCGGGCATGGTCTGGATTCCTTTGTTCAGCGCCTCCCAATTTTCGAAACCGGCTTTCCTGGCAACAAGCTCCTGGGCATCGCCGAGCCGGAAGGTCTGTTCCAGAATCTGATCATCGCTCAGGCTTCGAAATCGGGTCAAGAACATCCTGATCTCGGCTGCCACCGGATGATATCCATCGCGATGCCATCGCAGATAGAGCTTTGCTTGCTTTTTCAGGTTTTCCAAATTCCGCATGGGCGCGCACTACGTTCGAGGTTGTCGTAGGCGGGCGTTGCCCCTCCGGCCGAAAGCCGATGCGCCCTACAGCAGCGGATCTACGCTACTGTGACGCAGACTGGTATGTCAAGATTCTGGAAGAGTGACCGTTCAACCCGTCATGGGTACCTGAGGGAGGATTTCGGCAATCGATGCGCGGTTGAATGGCTTCAGAAGATATCCGGCAGCACCGGCGCGCTTTGCCCGCATGATCTTGGTAACGTCGATTTCGGGCAGGCAGAGATAGATCTTGCTGTTCTCGCCACCAGGCAAGGCACGTATCTGCGCGATGATATCTGTGGCAGGCATATCGGCCAGGGCGCTGTCCAGAATGATCAAATCGGGCATCTCGACGCTGCAGGCGGCAACCGTCTGAAAGCCGGTATCGGCGGTGGTCACGACGGTGGTGTCGCCGGCTATGAGACGACGCGCAACCTTCCTGACGACCGGCGATCCGTCAACGATCATGCAACGTAGCAATGGAAATTTCTCCTGCGCCATGAGGCCCATTTTTGCTGTTTCGGGCGGAAGACTAGCAGGCCCTGGGTGAACAAATACCCAAGGTTGATGGTAAATTTTGGCGCAACTTTTAAGAAAGTATCACGCGGCAGTGAAAACGATCTCTTCCGGCGAGGCATGGATCGAGATGGTCATTCCGGCTTCCTGCGCGAGGAGGAGCGTATAATACGGCTGCACGGCATGGGCATCAATCGGTTCTTCAGGGACCTTGCCGCTGTGAAGCTCGAGAAATTTCGGCGGTACGCGCAGCATGGGTCCCCGTGACGTCAGGACGAAACGCGGTTGCGTTTCCGGAGTCTCCAGGACCACTGACAATGTGCCACCGCGCGGCAGCGCTGCGTTGCCGATCAGCACCAGATTGAGCAGGAGCTTCACCTTGTTCTTCGGCAGAAGCACGCGAGTGCCTTCCCAGGAAAATTCCGCCTTTTCGCCCTTCATGTATTCGTTGGCAACGTTCTGGGCATCGCCTGTGTCGATCTGGACGCCGGCGGAACCCGCAGCGCCGAAGGCAATGCGGGCGAACTGCAGCCGTGCAGAAGCGCTCCGTGCGCTGGATTTGATCAGGTTCATTGCGTCTTCGTCGGCACCACCTTCCTCAAGGAGTTCAAGGCCGTTATTGATCGCGCCAACCGGCGAAATGATGTCGTGGCAGATGCGGCTGCTGAGGAGCGCTCCTAGGTCCGTTGCCGAGAGAATAACGGGCAATGTCATTGGGGAATCTCCTGAAATTTGTCTGGTTGGTTCAGACGTTGCCGCGAATCAGTACCTACCGCGAATCACTCTGATTTCTGACCCATTTGGATACATAGCCTGATCCCGATCGGCAAGAACGTCGTGGTAAAAGCGCCGAAAATGCTGAAATTCGTGCGTTTTTGCCAATCTTTGCAAGTCATTGAAATGCCAAGATCGATTCATAAACTTTTATACAAGGTTTAGCGCCTTAAATAGCGTTCAATTAGAAAGCAGGCGCAAGATCTGCACACATCCGTATCAGGCGTCAGGCAAAGAAGCGAACAGCCAAAAGGAATTATGATGGCGTCTCTACTCTTGTCTTTGAACCGTGGCTTTCTTCTCTTTCTGACCATCGTGTCGCTCGTTGTCGCACAAGCGCAGACGGCGCGGGCGCAGGAAACCTATACGATGGAGGAGATCGTCAACTCCGGCCAAAGATTCTTCGGATCAACATCGGGCGGGCTCGCCACGGCTGTCGAAAAGGTGTTCCAGAGTTACGGCTTGCCCAACGGCTATGTCCTTGGCGAAGAAGGCTCCGGCGCGCTTATCGGCGGCCTGACCTATGGCGAAGGCTCGCTGTATACAAAGAATGCCGGTGACCACAAAACTTTCTGGCAAGGGCCGTCCATCGGATGGGATTTCGGCGGGCAGGGCTCGCGCGTCATGATGCTTGTCTACAATCTCGACGATATACAAAATCTGTATGGCCGTTTCGTCGGCGTCGCCGGTTCCGCCTATCTCTTTGCAGGTGTCGGTTTCAACGTGCTCAAGCGCAACCAAGTCTTGCTCGTGCCAATCAGGACGGGTGTGGGCGCTCGTCTTGGTGTCAATGTCGGCTATCTGAAGTTGACCCAGACGCCAACATGGAATCCATTTTGATCCATTAAGCCGATATTTGCCAACCAGGACGCGGGCTTATCGCCCGCGTCTTTGTGTTGGCCGGCTGGTCTGCTAATACACGCTGTACCAAAAAGGACGTTCTCCGCTCTAACAGGACCTCGATCGTGATCCAGTCTGCACTATATTTCGCTCTTGGATTTCTGAGCGCCGTCTTGCTGGCGCTGCTCGTTGCACCGCCAATCTGGCGCCGGGCGATGCTGATTACCCGCAGAAATGTCGAGGCAGAGACGCCGCTTACCCTCAACGAGATACAGGCACAGATGGATGGCATGCGTGCCGGACATGCAGTCGCCGAGCGCAAGCTGGAATTGACCCTTCAAGATGAAAAGGAAAAGGCAGCATTGCAGCTGGTGGAGCTCGGCGCGAGGGAGCGCCTGGCACGCAATCTAAAGGCTGACCTCGCGGCGCGCGATGAAACCATTGCCGCGCTATGCGCCAGGCTCGCGGATCACGAACAAAATCTCGAGAAATCCACCAAGAACCTGTCCGGCACGGAAAAATCGCTCGAGCAGCGTTCGTCAGAACTTGAGCTCCTCAATCGCCGTATGTCGAATCTTGCGATCAATTCCGACAGTCTGCAAATCGAATTGGCTGCGCAATCGACCCGGATCGAAAACCTGTCGGACGAATTGAAACAGGCGCGTCAGGGCAAACGCGACAGTGATGAGCAGCGGCGGAAGGTCGAAGCCGATCTGCAAGCCCTGCAGCATTCATCGGCGCAGGAAGCCAAACGCAGTGCTGAATTTGAGAAACAGGCGCACGGGCTCATGGCCAAACTGTCCGATACGGAAGCAAGGCTCTCCCGCCGCGAGAAGGAAATAGAGCGAATCAACGAGCGACTGCGCAAGGTGCTTGCCGAAGGACGCAAGCAAGGCTCGTCCGTCCTCGACGTGCCGCGGGGCAAGCAGGCGGTGGTCGAGGCCCAGGAGGCAAAAATCCTGCGAGAGGAGATGAACGCCCTGGCATCGCAAGTCGTTGCCATGGTCGCAAGACTGGAAGGACCGGCATCCCCGATCAATGAACTTTTGGCCAAGGCCGGCAATGATTTGCCTCGCGTCCATGACGAAAACGGCGAGTTGATCGTGAGCCTTGCCGATCGTATTCGCGCGCTACAAGCCGCGGCGTCCGAGGCTGGAAAAACGGCTGAATCGCGATAGGGCGATGCCTGAGGCAGTCGCGACATTCAGACTGTCGAAGCTGCTGGACATCGGAATATTCACTGTTCGCAGCTGTTGCAAAAGCGCCTTGGGCAAGCCTTCGCCCTCGGTGCCAAGCAGCAGTGCCGTGCGCGGTGAAGGCTCGGCGTCGTAGATGCTTGTTTTGCCCGACGGGCTGAGAGCAAAGAGTTCGAAACCGGCGTGCCGCAATCCGTCTACGATCGTTTCGATCGATCCTTGCCGGGCAAAGGGAACCTTGAGAGCAGCTCCGACTGAAACACGGATCGCCTTGCGGTAGAGCGGATCACAACTGGTCTCGTCCATCAGGATGCAATCCGCCTCGAAAGCGGCGGCGTTGCGAAAGATCGAACCCATATTGTCATGGTTGGAAATGCCGCAAAGAACGACGACCAGAGCCTTTTCAGGCAGGGTTTCCACGAGCATTTGCAGCGAATGGGGCGCGCTGCGCCTGCCTACGGCCAGGATGCCGCGGTGCATCGGGAAGCCGGCAATCGCATCCATAGTTTCGCGCGATACGCAGAAGACGGGCACATCGGCCGGACAGCGCTGCAATTGCTCCGTGAGCCCTACGAGCCTGTTCTCCAGTATGAGGAGCGACTCTACTGCAAATGCCGGATTGGACAGCAGCACATTGAGGACGACCTTGCCTTCGGCGATGAAGCGGCCCCCGCGACCTACCAGATCGCGCTCGCGCACGTTGCGGTAAGGCGCAAGACGCTCATCGCCTGCTTCGGAGACCCGGGTTACCCTGCGCTCCAGCCACTGACAATCCGGAGACCCGGAAGATGTCATGTGGAGGGGTGCGAGGCGCCCAGCCCGGCCCGCGCTTCCCCGGCCATGCGTACCAGCGTCATATGCATATCCTTTGCCGAGGTCAGCGGCTCGGGGAAGAATATCCGCAGCACGTCATCTCCATCGGCCAAATCGAAACCGTCGGCATCGATGCCGGTCAGCCGCCAGTTACTGTCCGCCGCCCTGGCAAAAAAGCGGGCGTAGAGCGCGATGGCATCCGCATGGTCCCGGTTCATGTGTTCGACCGCACTTTTTTCGGCCGCCGCAAGCTCATCGTTTGCCGGGCTGAGGCTCAACCATTCACTTGCCGCGAGCTGATAGGCCCGGCCAAACCCGCCATTCAGTCTCACGTGATCCGGTTCGAGCCGGAAGAAGCGAAAATCGCCAAGGCTGACGTAGAGCTTTGATTTGGGCAGGTGAGACAAATAACGCCATTCAATGCGCGCATGCTCGGGCGCATCGCGCGATATCTCCCGGGCACGCGCGGACATGGTCATGCGTGGGGAAGCGAGCGGATCGCCCTTGCCAGGTTCGCCAACCAGGAGCGAGCAGCGCGGATCGGCAAGAAGCGCCGGCGTGTGGGCGGCGAGGGCGGAAACAAGAATAATGGGCGCGCCGTCATGGTCGGTGGAGAGGCCAACGCGGGTGGCAATAGGATCTCCGGTCTGGGGATCCAGCGTGGCAATGACCGCGTGGCGGGCGGTACGCAGCAATGTGCGGGCCAGACGGATTGCGCCATCGTCAATCTCGCGCAAAACATCCTTATTTTCGGTCACGGCTGCTCCTTCATCCTGGCGTACATCAGATTGATAGTTCGTCAGGGAGAAGCGAACAAGTTATTTGAAGGCGGCGCCGGAAGATCAGGCAGCGATGGAGCGATTTTCGCTGAGGCCGATATCATTCATGCAATCGGCGAGCAGATCCAGATCGACCGGGCCGATCGTGCAGAGAACCGGCGCGACTTCTTCGGCAGGAACCTGAAGCACCATCAACTCTCGCAGTGCCTCCATCAGTGATTCGCGGGTATCATACCGGGCAGCAGGCGTGCGCATCAGATTGCCTTTTGAGCGTGATCAGTTGCATCAAGTTTAAGGCAAATACGGTAAACAAATTCTTAATTTTGCCATTATTGAAAATTTTTGCTCGTGAACTGAATAAAATAACCTCATAATTTCAAACGGATGCTATCGTCATGTTGCACAATAATCATACTTGCCATTGTTTGGCCCCAAATGGGTTCATTCTGTGGGCACCTTCACCAGCAGGAACAACAGCGATGAGAATTGCTTCGTGATCGGCTTCGCTAAGTGGAAAATCCATTCTATTGCGGGCATTGTCGCAGCCGCCGGGCTTGTCAGTGGTTGTACACAGACCGGTCAACATTCCAGTAAGCTTACCGCCAATCTGACGTCGCGCACCAGCGGCAGCAAGACATATGCCTATACACCCAAGGACAAGGAATGCCTTGAACGGGCAATGTTCTTCGAATCAAACCGCTCCAGCCAGGACGGATTGCTTGCAGTCGGCACAGTGGTGATGAACCGGCTCGATTCCGGCAAATGGGGCAACACCATTTGCGGCGTTGTCGGCCAGAAGGGGCAGTTCGCTCCCGGCGTGCTTTCCCGTCCAATGAAATCTGCCGCCCTGCCGGATGTACAGGCAGCTGCAGACGCCGTCCTCAAGGGTGAACGCAATCCCAAGGTGAAAAACGCAATGTTTTTCCACACGGCGGGTCTCCGCTTCCCTTACAAGAACATGCACTACACGGTGGTGGCCGGCGGCAATGCCTTTTATGAGAAGCGCGACCGTTATCATACGGCCGAGATTGCTTCCAAGGACGCGAGCATTGCGATTGCCAATGCCTATATAGCCAGCACAAGAATGGCCGGCGCAAAGTCCGCCAATACCGTTCTGATTGCAACCGCATCGCAACCGGCACTTGCAACAACGTCAACACCGACTGGCGGACGTGTGACCAGCCGGCCCGTTCTCGTTGCGCAGGCGGACATTGCTCCGATGTCATTCGACACAACGAAGGTCGCCGTACCGATGGATCCGCCGCCTCAGGCGATGGATTACAGGTCGTCGACTGTGCAGACTGTGCAGGTTGCTCAGCCGGTACAGTCTTCGCAGACGACGACGCAGCCCGGCCTGATGGCTTATGAGGCGCCAAATGGCAAGGCTGTCGATGCGATCGGCCAGATGCTGCTGGCGCAAGATCGTCCAAACTCTCTCTGAAGATCGGGGTATGATTGAGGGGGTTCGGGCGCCAAGCCCGAACCATTCACGGTACCAGGTAATGGTGGGCCCACTCGTTGTGGGGAACCATCTGGCCGATGGCATATTGAAACGTCAAGATCGTCATGTGGTCAGGCAAGGTCGAGCAGGTATAGGACAGATGATACCATTCGCCCTTGCTGCGGAACGCAGCGCCCGCTGAACGAATCTTATCGCCCTTGATCTTGGGCTCCTCAAAAGCATAGGCGACGAGTTCGTCCGGAACGAGCCGTGCCGGATCCTTGTGGATGCGTTCCATCGCCTCAAGATCGCAGCGCTGCTCCAGCCGCGTTTGCGGGTCGAGCCGTTCCAGCTCCTCGGCAGCGCCAGAATCCATGGCTCGGGCTGGGCTCGCCAAGGCGGCCGACAGCAAGAGGATGACGCTGATTATTCTCATTCCTGACCGGCTTTCAAATTACAAGGGATGCATCGGGCATTGCTACCAACTTGCCGCGCTGGTTGAATCACACGCTGGCGCGCCCGCTAGATACCAATCGGATTGGGTCCAAATTATGAAAGGGCGGTTGTATTCAAGCAATGGCCTCTAGCCGGCAACTTTCCGTTCTTTATCGCCGTTGGCTTCAATAAAGGAATAGATGTACGAGAAGGATGGTTGCGACCGATTGGCGGGTTCGACCATGCCTGCGACACTGCCAAGGGTGGCGGCAAAATTGTTGCAATTGAAGCCGAACATCCTCCACTTCGGGGGATTGGCGAGGTTGGCCCGGACCTTTTCCAGCAACTGCTGGTATTGCTGTTCGGTCAGCGAAACGCGATAAGCGGCGTTTGGCGTAAAGCGGCAATCCTCAAAACTCGGGGCCAGGTCTGCTGGCACAGGCACTATTGCACCGCCATAAAGTCCAATCAGGCTACCTCTTGGAAACAGACCGATGTATTGGCGTGTGACCGGCTCGCCCTTGGCGTCCAGCCTGCCGAAGACCACATAGACATGACCACTCGGGATGCTGGACGAGAAACGCTGGCGAAATTCGATATAGGCCGGATCACCGGATTTCTCGCGATTGGCGGTGAGCTTTGCATCCGTACCATTGGGTTTTCCGTGGGCCGCGCAGGTAAGCTGTGGGATCTCCGGAACAGAGGTTGATATGATTTTCGAACTGGTTGCCGCCATTGCCGGCTGAAAGACGGCCAAAGCGATTACCATGAGGCCCGCCAATAATTGGTTGAACGGGGACGAGGCGGCTTTTCGCACGATCAAATTTCTTTCGATCCGGAATCAGTAGAGATAGGGCAGGACGCGCCAGGTGCGAGCGCGATATCGATGATATTCTTCTCCGAAAGCCTCTTCCATCATCGCCTCCTCCGGTCCTATGCGGGAGAAAAACAAAAAGCCAAAGCCAACGACACCGGCGAGACCTGCGACATAATTGGGCAAGAGCAGGGCCTGGGTCAATGCCATCAACCAGAAGGCTGTATACATCGGATGGCGAAGGTACTTGTAAATGCCGGTTGTGATGAGTTTGTGATCCTGCTTCAGTTGCAACGAAACGGACCACATCTGACCGAGCGCCTTGTGCGTCAGCCGAAAGAGCACGAGTGCGGTGACAGCGGTGCATATTCCCGCGACAAAAAGCAAAGGGCTCGCCGGGTACGAGGCTGAACGCGGCTGCCCTGTAGCAACATAAATCAACGGGATGATGCCAAGGCCCGTGGCAGAGATGGCAAGACGAATGGTATCGGCGCCCTTCCTCCGGTCGATTGTCAGCCTTGCCCGGCGTGCGCGCCGATCGAATGGACGGCGCAACAGATACCAGCCGGCCACAAAGGCCACCCAAACGACTTTTCCGGCGGTCACAAGTGAAATCATGATGCGGCAGGTTCAGATAATTTGAGTGGAAGAGGAGCAGAACGCTCGCAAGGAAGCCCCCCCTTCATCGCGATGTCGGAAAAATGCTCCGGCCCGCACAGGATGGCGTGCCAGGAATAGTGCGTGCGCCTTTCGACGCCAAAGACAAACTGGCGGTGCACCCTGAAAAAATCATGGCGAATAGCCTTGTATGCTTCATCGCAAAGCTGGCTGCGAAATCGAACCCTGACAGGAACAGGCGATGTGCCATTGGCAATCCCGAGATCGCGCACAGGGTCGGATTTGTAGAAATTCATCGGATCGGTTAGCGCCTGAACATCGACCCAGATCGTATTGCTACGCGCGACCGTCCCGACCTTCTGACGTAGCGCCCGGGCTGCAGGGTGCAGCGCCACTTTCAGAAGGCTCGAACCAACAGTGAGAAGGCCGTAGTTTCTGGAAGCATCCTGACTGAGGGCAGCGTCAAGTATCTGGAGCGCGCAAATCGCGCCGAGGCTGTGTGCGGCTACAAGGATTTCGGTGTTTGGCGGTGTATTACCGATACGAGCCGCAGCATCGGCGACGACTTTTTCCACTCTGGCCAAGACTTCGGGCCGCCGTCGACGCGCCATATCGTGAGCGAATGCCCAATCATCCATAATGAGCAAGAAGTGCATTTTGCTGGCCGCAAACCAGAACAGCGCGACCACGGAGAGGAACGAAAGGATCAGCGGGATGATCGGTCCGTCCGGGCCAATAGCGGTAGCGGCGCTGCCAATACCGTATGATAATGCGAGGATGATTGCGATCAGAACGATCGGGTACAGGAAAAACAGGGCATAGCGCCAGCTGGTCGCGACAAAGCGGAAGAATGTTCCCGTCACAACGAAGTCGAGGAGTGCCACGATCCCGCTCAACAGCCGCACAAGTGGATTGCGCGACGCATAGAACATGGTGATGTCGCCGAGGCCATAGAGAATGAAATCCGTTCTCGTCGTCCAGTTTTCACCGGAGGACGTAAGACTGAATTGACCCGTGGCTACTGCATCACCGGCTGAAGAAACATCGAGTGGAGCAGTCTCGGCCAATTGAATATCATAGACCGGCGCCGTTTTTTGCGCCTCGCGCATGAAGCGCCGGTGATGTGCCTCGACCGGCATGTGTTCAAAGCCTGGCAGTAAAATTACGAGACGCTCGGCAACGGACATTTGCCACCTTTCAGGAACCGGTGAATTCGGATCAGTGATCAGCGCAATAGCTCAGCAAGAACGAGTTTAGATGGCCGATGTTAACAGAAAATAGCCGGCAACGCATTCCGGTCACTTCATACATCCGGGGTTCTATTTTGGCGCCATGCGAATTGCGCCGTCGAGCCTGATGGTCTCGCCATTCAGCATCGGGTTTTCAATAATATGCAGCGCCAGTGCCGCATATTCCTCGGGCTTTCCGAGCCGGGAAGGGAAGGGGATGGAGGCTGCAAGCGAATCCTGTACCTCCTGCGGCATGGCAAGCAGCATTGGCGTGCCGAAAATTCCCGGTGCGATCGCCATGACGCGAATGCCGAAACGCGCAAGTTCGCGGGCGGCGGGCAGGGTGAGGCCGGCGATGCCTGCCTTCGAAGAAGCGTAGGCGGCCTGACCGATCTGGCCGTCAAAAGCAGCTACAGATGCGGTCGAGATGATGACGCCGCGTTCGCCTGTTTCCAAAGGTTCAAGCTTTGCGGCCACATCGCTGACGAGGCGCAGCATGTTAAACGAACCGATGAGATTGACTTCGATCACGCGGCGATAAAGTTCAAGATCATGCGGACCGTCGCGGCCAACGATGCGGCCGGCATTGGCAATACCTGCACAATTGACAAGGACGCGCGGTGAGCCGAGTTCATCGACGACCCGTGATACGGCTTGCTCGGCATCGCCAGCGCTCGAGACATTGCAGGCGAGGGCAAGGCCGCCGATCTCGTCAGCAAGTTTCTGTGCCGCTTCGAGATTGATATCGAAAAGCGCAACCTTGGCGCCTTTTTCGGCCAATGCCCGTGCGGTTGCAGCCCCGAGACCCGATCCGCCTCCTGTTACAATGGCCGTCTGGCCCTGAATGTTCAAAATGCCACTCCTTGTGCTCTTTCATGTCTTCTTGCATGAGTTTTGGCGCATATCCAGACAGAGAACCGTTTTTGGGCACCAGAATTCGTCTTATTCGCGGCAATTTGAAGACTGATCGATACCGCATACCGGAAGTCAGTGGACGAATTTTTAGTGGATTTCACCATTTTTTCTTTCTGGTGGGAGATTTTCCCCAGAATCGACAATTATGCGGCCTTTGACGGGTTGACTGCGAATAAATCTGCTTGCATTGCGACATTGCAAAGGCTTCCATGCAATCTTCGTTGCAGGCATGGGGGCCTGCAACACAAAAAAACCTCTGAAGGTGGAAAAAATGAATACCTACAAGAAACTCCTTGCGGCCAGCGCGCTCGCATTGATGACCAGTGGGCTGATGGCAGGTGGAGCCTCGGCCAAAACCTTTGTTTTTTGCTCGGAAGCGTCGCCGGAAGGGTTTGACCCCGGCCTTTACACGGGCGGCAATACTTTCGACGCAGCAGCGCATACAGTTTACAATCGCCTGCTTGAATTCAAGCCCGGCACGACGGAGCCGGAAGCTGGTTTGGCCGAGAGCTGGACGATTTCCGACGATGGCCTGCAGTACACGTTCAAGCTGCGTCCGGGCGTCAAGTTCCAGACGACCGAATACTTCACGCCGACTCGTGAACTCAACGCCGATGACGTGATCTTCTCATTTGAACGTCAATGGAAGACGGACAATCCGTGGCACAGCTATGTTACGGGCACCTCCTGGGAATATTTTGCCGGCATGGGGTTCCCCGAACTGCTCCAGTCGATCGAGAAGGTCGACGACATGACGGTCAAGTTCACGCTCAAGCGCAAAGAAGCGCCGTTCCTGGCCAATGTGGCGATGCCATTCATCTCGATCCTTTCCAAGGAATATGCCGACAAGCTTCAAGCCGATGGCAAGATGAACCAGATGAACCAGATGCCGGTAGGCACGGGTCCATTCATCTTTGTCGCCTATCAGCAGGACGCGGTTATCCGCTACAAGGCCAATCCGGACTATTGGAATGGCAAGCAGAAGATCGATGATCTGGTATTCGCGATCACAACCGACGCATCGGTTCGCTACCAGAAGCTCAAGGCCGGCGAATGCCACTTGATGCCTTATCCGAACCCCAGCGACGTGGCGTCAATGAAAGCCGATCCACAGCTGAAGGTGATGGAGCAGGAAGGCCTCAATGTAGCCTATCTGGCCTACAACACACTCGTCCCGCCGTTCGACAAGGTTGAGGTACGCAAGGCACTCAACATGGCGATCAACAAGCAGGCTATCGTCGATGGCGTGTTCCAGGGGCTGGCGACTCCAGCCACAAATCCGATCCCGCCAACGATGTGGTCCTACAACAAGTCGATTGAGGACGACAAATACGATCCGGAAGCAGCCAAGAAGATGCTTGCCGATGCGGGCGTGAAGGATCTTTCGATGAAGATCTGGGCGATGCCGGTTGCGCGGCCATACATGGTCAATGCACGCCGCGCTGCCGAGTTGATGCAGTCCGATCTCGCGAAGGTTGGCGTCAAGGCCGAGATCGTTTCCTATGAATGGGCCGAATATCTCGACAAGTCCAAGGCCAAGGACCGCGACGGCGCTGCCATTCTCGGCTGGACCGGCGACAATGGTGATCCGGATAACTTCCTTGATACCTTGCTTGGTTGCGACGCTGTCGGCGGCAACAACCGCGCGCAGTGGTGCAACAAGGAGTTTGACGACCTGGTGACCAAGGCCAAGGAGACGACTGACCTGGCGGAACGCACCAAGCTCTACGAGCAGGCGCAGGTCGTCTTCAAGAAGGATGCACCCTGGGCAACGCTTGATCACTCGCTCTCGCTCGTGCCAATGCGCAAGGGCGTTGAGGGCTTCCATCAGAGCCCGCTCGGTGACTTCGCCTTCGACGGCGTCGACATTGTCGAGTAACAAGCGATAAGTGGTATGAAAGGCGCCCGTCTGGCGGGCGCCTTTTTTGCTTCCGTGCGAAAACAGTAATAAGAGCCGGAAAGCAGGCCGCGTTGCGGCAAGAGGGTACGACATGTTCAAATTTTTTGTAGGGCGCGCATCGGTCATGATCCTGACCTTTATCGGGGTTTCGATCATCGCCTTTTCGTTCATTCGCATGCTGCCGGGCGATCCGGTGGCGCTGCTTTCCGGCGAACGCGTTATGTCACCGGAGCGGCATGCCGCGATTTCGCATGAACTCGGCTTCGACCGGCCGATAGTCATCCAGTATCTCGACTATCTGTGGGGTGTCATGCGCGGTGATTTTGGCACGTCGATCGTAACCAAACAGCCGGTTCTCGACCAGTTCTTCCAGCTATTCCCCGCGACGCTGGAGCTTTCGCTCTGCGCAATCACCTTTGCGGTTCTGCTGGGGATACCCGCCGGTGTGTTTGCGGCAATCAAGCGCGGCTCGTTCTTTGATCAGGCAATCATGGGGACTGCGCTGATCGGCTTTTCCATGCCCATTTTCTGGTGGGGCCTGCTCTTGATCATGCTTGTCTCCAATACGCTGCATTGGACGCCGGTGTCGGGACGCATATCTCTAATGTTTTTCTTTCCGTCGGTCACGGGCTTCATGCTGATCGACTCGCTGATTTCCGGACAAGCGGGCGCCTTCAAATCGGCGATCAGCCATTTGATCCTGCCAACAATCGTGCTTGGCACGATCCCGCTCGCTGTCATCGCGCGTCAGACCCGCTCGGCCATGCTCGAAGTATTGTCAGAAGACTATGTTCGCACCGCTCGCGCAAAAGGCCTGTCGCCACTGCGCGTCATCGGCGTTCATGCGCTGAGAAACGCCATGATCCCGGTCGTAACGACCATCGGTCTGCAGGTCGGCGTTATGCTGGCTGGAGCGATTCTGACCGAGACGATTTTCTCCTGGCCGGGCATTGGCAAATGGCTGGTCGATTCCGTCAGCCGCCGTGACTACGCAGTTATCCAGGGTGCCCTGCTTATCATTGCCGCCACCATTATGCTGGTCAACCTTGCCGTCGACCTGCTTTATGGCCTGATCAACCCGCGCATTCGCCACTAAAGGATTTAGGGTATGGCCGAAACAACCGTTCATGGTGGCTCTTCCACCGATTCGTCGCTCCGGCGGCGCCTGTTTGAGTTCTGGTATTATTTTTCCGAGAACCGCGGCGCTGTCATGGGGCTGAGCTTTTTCGTTCTGCTGGTCTTCGTCGCTCTGCTGGCCCCATGGATCGCGCCGCACGGACCGGCCGATCAGTACCGCGATGCCGTGCTTCTGCCGCCATTCGGCCAGGAGGGCGGGAGACTGACCTACCTGCTCGGCACAGATGCCGTTGGCCGGGACATCTTCTCGCGTCTGATCTATGGCGCCCGCTATTCATTGTTCATCGGCGTCATCGTTACCACCATCGCGCTCGTTGGCGGCATTTTTCTTGGCGTCATCGCCGGTTACTTCCGCGGATGGGTCGATACCCTAATCATGCGGCTGATGGATATTATCCTCGCCTTCCCGTCATTGCTCCTGGCGCTGGTTCTGGTTGCGGTCCTTGGACCGGGTCTGGTCAATGCGATGATTGCGATTGCACTGGTGTTCCAGCCGCATTTCGTGCGGCTCACCCGTGCCGCTGTCATGGCCGAGAAGACCCGTGACTATGTCGTCGCGGCCAAGGTGGCCGGTGCCGGTCCGCTCCGGTTGATGTTCAAGACGATCCTGCCCAACTGCATGGCGCCGCTGATCGTGCAGGCAACACTGTCCTTCTCCAATGCGATTCTCGATGCTGCGGCGCTCGGGTTCCTGGGCTATGGTGCGCAGCCGCCAACGCCGGAATGGGGCACCATGCTTGCTGATGCCCGTGAGTTCATTTCCAGTGGTCATTGGTGGGTGGTAACCTTCCCCGGCCTTGCAATTCTCATTACGGTGCTCGCTATCAATCTCATCGGTGACGGGTTGCGCGATGCCCTCGATCCCAAACTGAAGAGGAGCTGAGATGGCGCTTCTTGAAATCAAAAACCTCTCGGTTGGCTTCGATACGAGCACGGGCCAGTTCATGGCCGTGCAGGGTATCGATCTTTCGGTCGATGCCCGCGAAGTGCTGGCAATCGTTGGCGAATCCGGCTCGGGCAAATCCGTGGCCATGCTTGCCGTGATGGGCCTGTTGCCGAAGTCAGCGACGGTGACGGCCGACAGCATGACCTTTGACGGGCACGACATGCTGAAAATGACCACGAAACGGAAGCGCGAAATCGTTGGCCGTGATGTCGCCATGATCTTCCAGGAGCCGATGGCAAGCCTCAATCCTTGCTTCACCGTCGGTTTCCAGCTGGAGGAGGTCCTGCGCTTCCATATGAAGATGGATGCAAAGACACGGCGCAGGCGTGCAATCGAATTGCTGCAACAGGTGGGCATCCCAACGCCGGAAGAGCGATTGAGCTCATATCCACACCAGATGTCCGGCGGCCAGTGCCAGCGTGTCATGATCGCCATCGCCATTGCATGCAATCCGAAATTGCTTATCGCAGACGAGCCGACCACGGCGCTGGATGTGACCATCCAGAAGCAGATCCTCGACCTTCTCGTCAGCTTGCAAGCCAAATACGGCATGGGCCTGATCATGATCACCCATGATATGGGCGTGGTCGCGGAAACCGCCGATCGCGTCATTGTTCAATACAAGGGCCGCAAGATGGAGGAGGCTGATGTGCTTTCCCTGTTTGAATCGCCCAAGAGCCCCTATACGCGCGCTCTTCTCTCCGCCCTGCCAGAAAACGCGACAGGCGACCGCCTTTCGACAGTTGCGGACTTCATGAAAAACGAAGCGGCGATTTCAGGAGCTCCGTCATGACAGAGATCGTGCTCGAAGGGCGCAATATCGTTCGGGATTACCATGTCGGTGGCAGCTTTTTCGGGAAAGCCAAGACCGTTCGCGCCGTCAAGGGCGTGAGCTTCACGCTTGAGAAGGGCAAGACGCTTGCCATCGTCGGGGAAAGCGGATGCGGCAAATCCACTCTCGGACGTATATTGACGCTGATCGACCCGCAGACATCTGGCGAATTGCTGATCGACGGCAAGGCCATAAACATAGCAAAAGACCGCGTTACATCCGAAATGCGCCGCAAGGTGCAGATCATTTTCCAGAACCCTTATGGCTCGCTCAACCCGCGCCAGAAGATTGGCGAAGTGCTCGGCGAACCGCTGTTGCTCAATACCAAGAAGACTGCAGCCCAGCGACGCGATCTCGCCATGGAAATGCTGGTGAAGGTTGGTCTCGGACCGGAACACTACAATCGCTATCCGCACATGTTCTCCGGCGGGCAGCGCCAGCGTATCGCTATTGCGCGCGCACTGATGCTGAGCCCGAGCCTGCTGGTGCTCGACGAGCCCGTTTCGGCGCTGGATCTTTCGGTTCAGGCGCAGGTCCTCAATCTGCTGGCCGACCTGCAGGACGAGTTTAACCTCACCTACGTCTTCATCAGCCATGACCTGTCGGTGGTGCGTTATATCGCCGATGAGGTGATGGTGATGTATTATGGCGAAGTGGTCGAATATGGAACGCGCGACGAGGTGTTCTCCAATCCGCAGCACAGCTACACAAAGACGCTGTTTGCCGCGACACCGAAATCCGACGTCGAGAGCATCAAGGCGCGCCTCGCCAAGAAGAAGGTAGCTGCCTGAGGAGGATCACCGTAAGGGCCTGCTGCGGCGGTGATTTGACGCGATTTTCGGCGTTTCCGGTGCTCACGTGCTTTATGTACGCTGCGCTCCGGTTCTCGAAAACCACGCCAGCTCTCACCGCAGCAACTTCCGAAACGGACTCTTGGATAATTGAAAGAATATCATGAGCAAAAAGCAGGCGATTTCAACAGCGCCGAAGGACGGCAGCAAGGTTCAGATTTTCTGGACCGATGAGGATGGGCAGGAGAACGAATCCATCGGGCAGTATCGCTCTCTGGACCGGCTGAAAGCCACCGGTGGACAGTGGGACGAAACCGATGCCGGCTGGTGGATCTTCACGGATTCCAATACGCAGAAGAAGGTCGCACCGCACTCATGGCAGCCGGCCGGCAAGGCCGGCGAAGATGAGGGCGATGGCAGCGACGAATAGAGCGCAATTTTCTTTAGTGTCTCTGGTGCTTTAGCAGGCCTCGCACAATGTCGTCGGCAGAAATCATGCCAAGGATCGTGCCCTTGTCGACAACGCCAACATCTCCATTGTTCTTCGCCACCGCCTGCATGACTTCGCGGACCGGTGTCTCCGGTCGTGCGGTCGCAGCAAAGGGCCGGTCGGCAGAACGCGAACGGTCAAGCGGCACCATGATATCGCCGGCGGTCAAAACCCCGAGCGGGTTCATGTTGGCGACAAAATCCGCCACATAGTCATTGGCGGGATTGAGCAGGATGTCCTGTGCCGTACCACACTGGATAATCCGCCCGCCCTCCATGATGGCGATGCGGTTGCCGATCTTCATCGCCTCATCGAGATCATGGCTGACGAATACGATCGTTTTCTTCAAACGCTCTTGCAGGCTGAGAAGCTCATCCTGAAGGCGGGTGCGGATCAGCGGATCGAGCGCAGAAAATGGTTCGTCCATGAGAAGGATCGGCGCGCCAGTTGCGAAGGCGCGGGCGAGTCCGACGCGCTGCTGCATGCCGCCGGAAAGTTCGCCAACCTTGCGCTTGGCCCAGTCCTTCAGATTGACCAGTTCCAGCTGCTGTTGCACTGCCTTGGCGCGTTCCTCCTTTGGAACGCCCGAGAGCTCAAGGCCGAAACCGACATTCTCTTCCACCGTGCGCCACGGCAGCAAACCGAATTGCTGAAAAACCATCGATACGAGATGCTTGCGCAGGTCGCGCAGCGTTGTCTTGTCGGCTTTCCCGACATCGATCGATCGCCCGCTATTGTGGACCACGACGGAGCCGCGCGATATCGGATTAAGGCGATTGATGGCGCGCAGCAGGGTCGACTTTCCCGAACCGGACAGTCCCATGAGAACGACTATCTCGCCTTCGGCAATGGTGATCGAGCAATTGTGCACGCCCAACACATGGCCGGTTTCGGCCTGGATGTCGGAGCGGCTCTTGCCCTGATCGGCAAGCGAGAGAGAGTCGTCGGTTTTCTTGCCGAAAATGATACAGACGTTTTCCAGTGTGATCGCGGTCATTCACCTGGCTCCTTGCCGGGACGGAAGATACGGTCGAGCACGATGGCAACGACCACGATGACAAGTCCTGCCTCGAAGCCCAAGGCGGTGTTGACCGAGTTGAGCGCACGAACAACGGGAACGCCAAGTCCGTCCGCGCCGACCAGCGCGGCAATGACGACCATGGAGAGCGACAGCATGATGGTCTGCGTGAGGCCGGCCAGAATTTGCGGCATGGCGTAGGGAAGTTCGATTTTCCACAGGAGCTGACGCGACGACGCGCCAAAGGCCTCGCCTGCTTCAACCAGATGCAGCGGTGTCGATGAAACACCAAGATGGGTCAGGCGGATGGGGGCGGGGAGTACGAAGATTGCAGTTGCCAGCAAGCCCGGGACCATGCCGATGCCGAAGAAGACGATCGCGGGAATCAGGTAGACAAAGGTCGGCAGTGTCTGCATCAGGTCAAGAACCGGCCGGATGGCCGCGTAGAATTTTGGCCGGTGCGCGGCAATGATGCCGATCGGAACGCCGATGCCCATGCATAGAATGCAAGACGACAAGACGAGTGTCAGCGTCTCCATTGTCTCCTGCCAATAACCCTGGTTGAGGATGAAAAGGAAGCCAAGAACCGTCAGGATAGTGACACCGATGGAACGCCGGAGCGCATAGGCGATGGCGGCGAAAATCGCGACCATGATCAGCGGATGCGGGTACTTCAGAAGGAACATGAGTCCATCGATGAAACCCTGCATGAGCGTCGCCAGACCATCAAAGAACCAGGCGAAGTTGTTCGTGAGCCAATCGACGATACCCTTCGCCGTCCTGCCAACCGGAATCTTGTCTTGCGTTAACCAGTCCAAGCGGAACTACCCCTCTGTCGGAATGAGCGGAGAAAGCCGTCCGGCCGGTAAACCGGGCGGCTTATGTTCTTATGTCTTTCAGCCGGCGAAGCTGCGTATCGTGCTTTAGAGCCCCAGCGCCGACTTGACCGCGGGAAGGCCTTCCTTGCCGTCAAAAGTTGTTACACCGGCAAGCCAGGTATCCAGGATTGCCGGATTGGCCTTCAGCCATTCAGATGCTGCCTTTGCGCCGTCCTCGCCGTCGTCGAGGATCTTGCCCATGATCTCGTTTTCCATCTGCAGGTTGAACTTGAGATTGGTCAGGAACTTGCCGACATTCGGGCACTCAGCCGTGTATCCGGCGCGAACATTGGTATGGATAATTGCGCCGCCAAAATCCTTCCCGAACACGTCATCGCCGCCGGAAAGGTAGGCGAGCTTGAAGTTCGTATTCATGGGGTGCGGTTCCCAACCAAGGAAGACGATCGGCTTTTCGCTCTTCGTCTGTTTGGCCACCTGCGCCAGCATGCCTTGCTCGGACGATTCGGCCAGTTCAAAGCCCTTGAGCCCGAACTGATCTTTCGAGATCATGTCGAGGATCAGCCGGTTGCCGTCGTTGCCGGGCTCGATGCCATAAATCTTGCCGTCGAGATCGTCCTTGAACTTGGCGATATCCTTGAAGTCCTTAAGGCCCTTGTCGTAGAGATATTGCGGTACGGCGAGGGTATATTTCGCACCGGTCAGATTGGGGCCGAGATCGTCGACGGTCTTGTTCTCCAGATAGGGCTTGATGTCCGCAGCCATGGTCGGCATCCAGTTGCCCAGAAATACATCAATGTCCTTTTTGCCGAGCGAGGCATAAGTCACCGGCACGGAAAGTACCTTCGTGTCGGTCGAATAACCGAGACCTTTCAACACCTCGCTCGTCGCGGCCGTAGTCGCCGTGATATCCGTCCAGCCCACATCGGCGAATCGGACTGTCTTGCAGCTCTCCGGCTCGGCGGCAAAAGCGGTGCCTGCCGAAAGCACCAGGGCGAGCGATATGGTGAGTTTGGATAGTGCGTTCATCGTTAGTTCTCCCTCTCCGGGTTTTCCCGGTCGATACTTGCAAGAACCAAGCACCAAATCGGCAGGCATTCAAGCATAGGCGCGCATAAATCCAGTCAAATAGCGACAGTTGTTGAAATTCCGACAAAAGTTACGGACAAGGACTACGAGAGGCTTCATGTGCCGGCTCAATTCTGGTTAAAGCACGCTATGGCAAAACTCTACTTCAGCTATTCGGCGATGAATGCCGGAAAATCCACGCTTCTGCTGCAGGCTTCCTACAATTATCAGGAGCGAGGCATGCGGACGATGCTGTTTACCGCCGCACATTATGCCGAGAACGGGGCTGGAAGAATCACCTCGCGCCTCGGCGTCAGCGCGGAGGCAGAGCTTTATCACGAAAGCGACATGCTGTTCGAGCGAATCGCTGCAACGCATAGTGAGAGCGAACTAAGCTGCGTGTTCGTCGACGAGGCACAGTTTTTGACCAAGGATCAGGTCTGGCAGCTGGCGCGTGTTGCTGACAGGCTCAATGTTCCGGTCATGTGCTTTGGCCTTCGCACCGATTTTCAGGGCAAGCTTTTCCCGGGATCATCCGAGCTCCTCGCTATTGCCGATACGCTGCGTGAAATCCGGACAATATGCCATTGCGGTGCCAAGGCCACCATGGTCGTGCGGCGTGACCCGGAAGGCAAGGCGCTGATCGAGGGTGATCAGGTGGCGATTGAGAAATCAGTTTATGTCTCGCTTTGCCGCAAGCACTGGGAAGAAGAAACCGGACGGATTTCAAAAACCTCCAATTGATCCACTGACACGCGCCGGATGCAATAATCTGCGCTTCGGTGTCCATGGTCGCAAACGCACGAGCTGACCGTCAGACTGAATTCTCAACCGGGCGCCCAGGTCTGTTTCAATATATTCTGACAAATATAACACTGGATATCTGTCGTGACGCGTTATATTCAGAAAAATATCTCGAACTGACCGGAGGTCGAATATGGGCATTCATCGTCGTCAATGGATCAAAATGGCTTTTGCTGGACTCGCGGCGGCATGGTTCGGCCTGTCGCCGACAGCAGCACCAGCACAGGCAGCTGAAAAGGTCACCGTGTTCGCGGCGGCCAGCCTCAAGAATGCTCTCGATGACATCACTGCGGCGTGGGGGCAAGAAACCGGCAAGGAGGCAACAATTTCCTATGCCGCGAGTTCGGCTTTGGCGAAGCAGATCGAGTCGGGTGCGCCAGCGGATATCTTCATCTCGGCCGATCTGGACTGGATGGACTATTTGGCGAAGAAGCATCTCGTCAAAGAGGACACCCGCAAGAATCTTCTCGGCAATCGCATCGTTCTGGTTGCATCGAAGGACAAAACCGAACCGGTTGATATTAAAAATGGTTTCGAACTTGCAAAGCTGCTTGGCGATGGTCGCCTTGCCATGGGTGCAGTTGACTCTGTTCCTGCAGGCAAATACGGCAAGGCTGCCCTGGAATCCCTCGGTGTATGGTCGTCAGTTGAGAGCAAAGTTGCCGGAGCCGAGAGTGTACGTGCCGCACTGCTGCTCGTGTCGCGCGGGGAAGCGCCGTATGGCATCGTCTACCAAACCGACGCGGCCGCGGACAAAGAGGTTACAATCGTCGGTACTTTCCCTGAAGACAGCCACAAACCGATCATTTATCCGATTGCCATTCTGACCGAGAGCAGGAATGCCGATGCGGTGTCACTGTTTGACTACATCAAATCGGAGAAGGCTGTGCCATTCTTCGAGAAGCAGGGATTCACTGTGCTCGAATAGGGCAATGGACGCGCGGGGCGCTGTGTTTTGAACTGGTTGTCACTGAGCAATGAAGAATGGACCGCCGTTCATCTCACGCTGCGCATTGCCTCTGTCGCGATGCTCGTCAGTCTGCCTTTTGGCATTCTCGTCGGCTGGTTGCTGGCGCGGGGGCAATTCTGGGGCAAATCGATCCTCAACGGGCTCATTCACCTGCCGCTGATCCTGCCGCCTGTCGTCACCGGGTTCATCCTGCTGATCCTGTTTGGCAGGCGCGGACCGATCGGCGCTTTCCTGGCGGAGCACTTTGGTATCGTCCTCTCCTTCCGCTGGACGGGTGCGGCGCTCGCCTGTGGGGTCATGGGCTTTCCGTTGATGGTGCGCAGCATCCGGCTTTCGATCGAGGCGGTGGACCGCAAGCTCGAAGACGCGGCGGGAACCCTCGGCGCGAGCCCCCTGTGGGTTTTCACGACAGTGACGCTGCCGCTGATCCTGCCGGGCATCATCGCCGGGATGATCCTTTCTTTCGCCAAAGCCATGGGCGAGTTTGGCGCGACCATCACATTTGTCTCCAATATCCCGGGGGAAACGCAGACCTTATCTGCTGCCATCTATACCTTCACCCAGGTGCCCGGCGGTGACGCCGGCGCGTTTCGCCTGACCATCATATCCGTCGTCATTTCCATGGCGGCGCTGATGGCATCGGAATTCATGGCTTATCTCGTTGGGCGCAGGGTGGATATCGAATGACCCTCGTTTTTGAATCACGTCATGCGCTCGGCAGGTTTGTCATCGATGCTGCCTTTACCTCCAATCGCGGCGTCACGGCACTGTTCGGGCAGTCCGGTTCCGGCAAGACGTCGGTCATCCGAATCATCGCCGGTCTGACGCGGCCTGATCAGGGAAAAGTCGAATTCGACGGCACCGTACTCGTGGATACGCGGAAGGGCATATTCGTACCCAAGCACCAACGCCGTTTCGCGACTGTGTTTCAGGAAGGGCGGCTGTTCCCACACCTGACAGTCCAGCAGAATCTGAATTATGGCCGCTGGTTCGCCCCAAAACCCGAACGTGCGGAAAGCTTGGCAAAGATCGTAGATCTGCTCGGTATCGGGGGGATCCTGCACCGGCGTCCGGAGAAACTGTCCGGAGGGGAAAAACAGCGTGTTGCCATTGGCCGCGCATTGCTGTCGTCACCGCGCCTGCTGCTGATGGATGAACCGCTCGCCGCGCTGGATGAAGCGCGGAAGATGGAGATACTTCCCTATCTCGAGACCCTCCGCGACGAGCTCGACATTCCCATTGTCTATGTCAGCCATTCAGTCGCGGAAGTCGCCCGGCTTGCTGATCACGTCATTGTCATGAGCGATGGCAAAGTGGCTATGGCCGGGACAGCTTCAGTCGTTTTGAGCCAGCCTTCCATTTCAATCGCCGCCGGTCGCAGGGAAGCTGGTTCGCTCATGGAAGGCAGGGTCGAGCATTACGATATGCGGCACCGACTTGCGACCATCGCATTCAAGACGTCGAGAATTTATGTTTCGGGTGCCGAAATTGCCGAAGGAAAGTCAGTTCGCGTCCACATCCTGGCCAAAGACGTGATGCTTTCGACTGTCCGGCCGGAACAGTTGAGCGCGCTCAACATCCTCGAGGGGAAAATCAGTGCGATCAACTCTGACGAGGCGTGCACGGTTGACGTTCAGGTTGATTGCGACGGTACGCTGGTTTTGGCGCGGATTACCGAATTATCTTGCAAGAGGCTTGGCCTCCTGGAGGGAATGCATGTCTTCGCGATCATCAAGACGGTTGCGCTGGAACCTTATTGATCGCCCGTTGCTTGTTTCGCGCGATTGGCATCGAGCCAGCCGAGATCATCTGCGACCGCTGTTCCGATTTTCGCTTCCATTGCGCGAAAGCGGCTGAGCAATTCCTCGCCAAACCCTGTAACGACCGCACCGCCGCCCTGCTTGCCGCCACGCTGCGAATCTACGACCGGAAGCGAGAACATGCCGTTCATTGCGCTGACCAGCAACCAGGCCCGACGATAGGACATGTTCATCGCACGGCCTGCAGCTGAAATGGAACCGGTCGAACGAATGTGTTCCAGCAGCTGCATCTTTCCGCGACCGATTCTTTCCCCGTTTGGAAAATCGATGCGAAGGACCGTTTTCAGGTCCCTTTGTGAGGATGTGCCCATTGTCATGACCACGTTGTTATATTGCCGAAATCATCTATAGCAAGGCCCCCGATGATGTACATCGGCATGGACTACACTGGTCTATTGAAAACGCCAAAGCTCGAATTCTCCGCATGCAAGTTTACCTTCGGACCTTTCATTTTCCAGAAGGCTTTTTTTCGCACAGTGGCGTGTCTATATTCGCACAGCGCGGCAGGAACTAATTTTTGGGAAATAGGGGTAGAGGGTGATGGCGAGTTTGCAGAGTTTTGATTCCGAGATCGAAAAGACCAGGACGATGGTCAATGAGATGCGGACGAAAATAGATCAGTCCAGCGTTGTTCTCGACAAATTCGCCAAGGCCGATGAAAAAATCGGCGCCTCTGATTTCGACATCGAAAACGCGCGCATCGCCGATGTACTACGCCAGCAAAAAGTGATGGAAGGCAATATTGCCGAACTGATCATCGGGCTTGAGGATGCCACCAATGTTTTCGGCTCGGAGTTCGAAAGCATGAAGGGCTTTTCCGGCTGGGAAAAATTCGTCGGCGTCTTTTCGAAGCAAAAGGCGCAGCGCCTGCGGTCGGACCGCGTCCGCAATATGTCCCTTGCAGGGAACCTGCAGGAGCTTCTCTCCAAATCGGATCGCATCGTCGGAATCCTGAAAGAACAGAAGGCCGTTCTGGATGAGCGCTACAAAACCTCCGAGACGAGCCTTGCCACGGTGATCGAACGCCGCAAGACGACTATTGCGAATCTCGAAGCGGCCCAGAAGCGCATAGAAGAACTCAACCCGCTGCTGCTCGACATCGAAAACCGCATTGCGGCTTCCACCGATCAGGGCACACGCACCGAGCTCGAAGGCCAGCGGTCGAAGCTTGCGACCGAATACAATGAGCGCCAGGCCAAGGAACAGGAGCTTCTGGCGGAAAGCCAGACACTGGAACGCTACACCTCAATGTTCCAGACCTTTGTCGATTCGCTCAACAACCAGATCGCGGCACAGAGCACCCTGATCAACAAGCTCGCCATCGACACCGAACAGCGCATCGTGCTGTACAAGGCGCTGGAAGATTCGTTGAAGACAGCAGCGCAGCAGGATGTGGCGCACAAGATCAACACGCTTGGCAGCAAGGTGGATACCGCGGCGGAAGAAACCATGGCGGGTGTCGGCGCGGCAGCTCAGAAACATATCGGCGATCTTCTTGAAATGCACGAGAAGAACATGGTCAGCTCACAGGACATCCAGCGCCGCAAGAAGCTGGCGGACGATGCCTTCTCGCGCCGGTTCTCCGAAGTCCTCAAGAAGCACAATTCTGCCGATTACGCTAAAAGCTAATCGATGACCGACAATACAGATATGGCAGCAGCAGAACGCTATTTTGGCGCCATCCGCGCTGCGCTGGATGGGCTGGGCGTCTTCCTGAACAATCAGGACTCGCCATTCTACAAGCATGATCTGGTTGCGCAGACTGTATCGGAGTACTTGCAGCGGCTCGATGCTTCTTTCGAATGCTGGCGAAACCGGCTCGGTTTTGCCGAGCGCTTTCGCATTTCGAAAGCGGAGAGCGGATTTCCGGTTTTCCAGAACGTTCTCGAGCTCGAGAATGACAAGAAGGACGCCAAGGAGAGGCTCGCCGCCATTCCGCCAGCAGAAGCGCTGCGCGGCGAGATGGCGGATTTCATTCTGCGCAACCGCGAATTCCCGCGCGATCTGCAAAAGACAATGGCAGAGCGGATCTATCTGGAAGCCGTCAATCAGGGTGAAGTCTTCTCGCCTTTCCTCCTGCCCGTGACCATACGGGTTTCGGTCAATCCAAAGACGCTGCGGCCATTCTACGTGGTGCATTGGGGAGCATTTGACGGGGCGTCCAATTTACCGTTGATCTACATGGCCATCATAGAGGATTCTTCGGAAAACATGGTGGAGACGCTGGTCGACAAGGACGGCAAGCTCAATAACAAAGTGAGGATTCCTCTCCCTGTTGGCGGCCTGCTCAATCCAGACCTTGCCCGCCGCTTCGATGATTTTGCCGCGAAGAACTCCGCCTATTCGTTGTCGCCTGTAACCATTGCGACGAGCCTTGATCAGGATTTTCCGGAACTGCATCCGAAGCAATTGCGCCGGGTCGTGCTTGGACCATTCTATACGGCCGGGATCACCGAGCATAACCAGAAGGTCGCCGATGTGCTTGAACAGGTGCGCGAGCCGGAGGATGCCTGGCTCTTGACCTGGACATTGCAGGAGGTTTTTTCCAAGGCCGAAAAGCCTGGCAAACGCGGGCTATGGTCGTCGGAACCGGCGCGCGAGGAATTCCATATCAATACCGATGATCTCGAAGCGGCGCGGCAAGGTGTCAGCCATTATGAGAAACACGCACTTGTACCGCATGAAGCCTATCAGGCGCTCTATGCCTCAGGTGAGGCGGCAGAAATTTTCAAAGGCTTTGAGACGCATATCCTGTCCAACGGCCAGGTGATCAGCGGCATTTGAGACCGATTTGAGGAGGAAAGAATCATGGATATCGGTCTGACCACGATTGAGGAAAAGGACATCGTCAAGCATCTTGCCGTTGCGCAGGCAATGGTGACGCGTTTCATTTCCCTGGATGCCGGCGACGCGAAATCGGGAACCGGGATTGCCGGGACCGGCCGGCGGTTTGTCCCGACTGTTTCCTCCGGCGGCTTGCGCAAGATGCGCGAAGTCGAGCTGACCAAGACGATCCAGACCGTGCGGCCAGACGATCAGATGCTCTCCATTGCCCAGCATACACTGCTGTTTCGGGCACGGCGCGGTGTAGCGATCGCGTTGGCGATCGGCGACGTTTTCGGGCGCCATAGCGATCTTGAAGCTTTGATGGCACGCAATGCTTCGGCTCCATTGCAGGGTGAAGATGCGAGCCATTTCAAACGGCTTCTTTCCGCCGCGTCCTATGTGGGCGCCTTTGCGCTTGCAGCTTATCTCGCGCAATTGATCGAGTCGGACTCCGAGCCAGCGAACGATATTGCGGCGCCGGAATTCGTCTTCGACACGACGCAGGATGCGCTGAAATCAGTGATCGCCGGACTCGACCGGGCAATTTCCGGCGCGAGTGATGAGCAGGCGATGCTGTCGCGTGCCAAGGCCTACTCGGCGCTGGCGATAGACGGGCTCTTGCAGCGCAAGGGCCGTTTCGACGGGCTCGGCAGCTTCGAGGATATGCATCTGCGGCTCGACAGCGATGATTTCACACTCGACGGATTTGACGTCGCACCGTCGAAGAAGCGTACGCCGCTGGTGATGACATTCAAAAAGCCTAATGAGGTCGTCGGCAACCACATTGCCAAATATCAGGCGTTGAAGCTTTCGAAGATGCTGATGGCCTATGATTTCGACCGGCAGCTCAATCCCTTTGTTGAGCTCGGCGGGTTCCTCTTCACCTTTATCGGCGATGGTGCACCGGGTACGGGCAAGACCACACTGATCCAGATGATCGCCGGGCTGGTCAATGATTATTGTCAGGTCGCAGGATACGCCTTCCATTACGAGAATTTTGGTGTCGACCAGATTTCGTCCTATCAGGGTAAATCCGGACAGAATTGCAAGCAGTTCGTTACCAATGTGCTCAATCCGCGGGTGATTGGTTTCGGCACGATCGACGATATCGATCAGGTGGCGGCAAAACGTTCCGACGACCGTGCGTCTTCCGGCCAGCACGAAATCACTGGTGTGCTTATGGAAGCCTTTTCCGGCGCATCGACTGTCGTGCGCGGCAATTGCTCGTTCGGCATGTTTTCCAACTATCCGGAAAACGTCGATGACGCATTGCGGCAGCGTGCTGGCGCGCGCTGGCTGGTGAATGGCCCGCAGACGCGCGACGACTATATCGACATTTTCACGCTGCTGGCGGGCAAGAACCACAAGATCCCGCTTGGCGATCACAAGCTCTACGAGGCTCAGCAGATCGAAAGGGCGGTGGAGACGGCTTATGACGAACTGTCGAAGCCGCAAGAGGAGGGACTGAAGGCTGTATACGACCGCTTCATCAAGGAGAATGGCGAGCCGGAGACGCTGGCCGATGTCGGCACCTATCTGCATATGATCAAGGAGCGAGAGCCGCGCTTCACCGGCCGGGCCATCAAGAATGTCACGGATGCGATCAAGATGCGGGCTATGGATGTGGAATTGCCGGATGAGTGGTTTGAGAAGCCCGAAATGTTCATGCACAAAAGCTATGATGACAAGAAGGCGATGATCGAGGAACTGCGCAAGCCATTTACGATGGAGATGGTGCTGCAGGAAACCAACCGCTACGCGGATTCGGAATTCCGCTATGCGGACAAATCCGATGATGCCGCCGTGGACAAGATGGTCCGCGATGCGAGACTGCGCGAACGGGCGGTGCGGGAAGTAGAGGGGCTCAAGGCCAAGGGACAGTGGGACGCCTGATGGACCTTCTTTACGAAAACGATCTGATCTACGGGCGCTTGCTGACGGTCGACCAGCCGCACCTGATCGAGCGCTATAACCGGGCGCTGAAATCCTTCGGGTTTCCTGCGACCAAGCTCAAGAAATTCGACATTGACCGGACCGGCTTTTCGCCGGAAATCGCCAAGGAACTGAAAGACCCGTCCTACCTGGATCCAAATGGCGTCAACCGGCGCTTCATCATTCTAACACCGGCGCAGGCTGACCTGCCGGTCGTGCACACACAATTCTCCAATACATCGCAGCTGATGTATGAGTTTTTCACCAGCAATTCCCGGGCGATCAATGCGTTGACGATCAAGGATGTGCTCTACGGCGAGATCGAGGATTCGGTTTCGGTTGTCAGCGACATCGAGGATTTGCTGTCGATAAACCAGGTCGAATTCCGGGTCCTTTCGGCTGAGAACGTCATGGGGCAGGCCGCGGAACTGCGGCTGCTGGTCGACCGGCTGGAGAACGAGCCGGACGCCTGGCGCAACAATGAACTTCTCAACCGCATGGTGGAACTCGCCAAGATCACCGGCGACATACGCGAGAATTCGCTGGTGCCGGACAAGGTCATGTTCCGGCACCGCGCCTTCTGGACCAGCCATTTCGGCGGTACGTATATATTCGTCGACGATAATACCACCACGGTTATCGGCGACCCGTCGGCACCGGGGTTCAGGCGTTCACGCCCCTGGCAAGTCAATTATATTTCCATCAAGGATGCCGAGCAGGTCTTTCAATTTCTTGCCTCCACCTCGCGCATCGAATTGCCGCGCGCCTCATGGATCGAGCAATCCGGCTATCTGGAAAATCGCGGCGAGATGATCATCCGCCACCTGATCCAGGCACTGGAACCCGAACGGGACCTGACCAATATCGACCGTATCTGGCTGCAGACATGGATCCACGCCAATGCCGCCCTGATCAATCATGACGGCACCTGGCCGTTCCTCAATGCGGTCAAGCGCGAGATCGGCCAGACCGGGCAGCTCAACATGGCCGAGATCGATCCCAAGCGCCGGTTCCTTGTCGTCCGCGCGCTGCCCCGCCATCCGGATGCCTGGCTGGTCAACCATCTGATCAGCGATTTCGTGCCGTGGGATTTCCTGTCACGCTATGTGTTCAACAAGCCGGGATTTTTTGCGGACTATGAAAGCTGGAACCCGCCCTATCAGCAACATGTCGTCGAGACCCTGAAGACGATTTATTTGAACGACAAGGAAGGGCTAAGGAAGCGGTTGTATGGATTTAATGAGTGAACAATCAATAGCGGGCACGTTGTCGATATTCGCGAAACAACCTATGTGAATGACCAAGAGGGCTGCTGAGGCGGCCTTATGGACTTGAACAGCGAAGGAAACAGAATGCTCGAGCCCGTGATCAATTTCTTCAGCCGGATTTTTTATTACATTGGACGCGGTATCGGCTTTCTGGTCGGCATCATTCTGTGGCCGTTCCTTTGGCTCGGCAGCTGGTACGGCCAGCGCGGCATTGTCCTCAAGGCTGTTCTCGGCGTAGTGGCGCTCGTGTGGCTCGGCCTCTACGGCTATTTTTTCTACAACACGCAGGCTTGGACCAATTTCAACCCCGACTACATTTCGGTCTATGATTTCAAGAACCGCAATGTGCCTGCGGGCGAGCCTGTCGCCGCGCAGGCGGCCGGAACGCCTGCGAAAAGCTGCGCCCGGTCGGCCATTGTCGAGGTGACGGCGGATCTGACGGATTTCAACGTCAACCAGAATGCGTGGATTTCATCCATGCTGCTCTATAAACTCGGTTTCTTCGGTGTCGACTGGGACAATACGCCATTTCTCGATAACAAGGCGTCGTTCCAGCGCGGCATCAATTCCGCGGTGCGGCGCACGGCGGTTGAGCTGGTCGATACGCTCGGCCGCGTTCGCGGCACGTCGCAGATCGATGCCGATCTGCAGAAGGCGCGCGGCAATCTGCAGTTCACCGAGGATGCCTGGTACTTCGGCGTCAACCCGTTCGGACCAAAAACGCCGACGCCGAGCTATTACCGTTCGGCCGTCAGGGATTTGCGGACTTTCAATTCCAAACTCGAGAACTGCAACGCCATATTCGATGCCCGTGCCGATAATCTCATCCAGTTCATTGACCGTATTGCCAATGATATCGGCGCGACCTCGGCCATTCTGAAGGATCGCTCGGAGAACAATAATTATGGCTGGTTCGATACCCGCGCCGATGACCGGTTCTGGTTCGCCTATGGCCAGCTTTATGCGTATTACGGCCTCATGAATGCGGCCCAGGTCGATTTCAATCAGGTCTTGCAGGAAAAACATCTGACACCGCTTTGGGACGGTATGGATGGCCAGCTGCGCGCCGCATTGAATATCAAGCCGTGGATCATCGCCAATGGCAAGGAGAGCGGCTGGCTGTTGCCGAACCATTTGACGACGATGGGTTTTTACATTCTGCGCGTTCGCTCGAACCTGATCGACATCAAGCAGGTGTTGCAGCAGTAGGCGGCGTCAATGCAGCCTGCCGGTCACACCGGCAGGCTCGACGTTTCCTTGACCTCTTCCATGACTGCGTAGGTATGGGATTCGCGTACGCCTGGCAGGGAGAGCAGTGCGTCCGAGAGAAAACGCCGGTAATGTTCCATATCGGCGACACGCGCCTTGATAAGATAATCGAAACCGCCAGCAACCATATGGCACTCCATGACATCCGGATTTCGGCGCGTTGCCGCCGCGAAGGTCGCAAAGACGTCTGGCGTCGTCCGGTCGAGCTTGATCTCGACGAACACAAGCATTGCACGATCAAGCTTTTTAGGCGACAATTTTGCCGTGTAGCCAAGGATATAACCATCACGGGTGAGACGCTTGACGCGCTCTGTCGTTGCGGTTTGTGACAGGCTGATACGTTCGGAAAGTTCCGTGTTGGTAAGGCGCCCGTCCTTTTGCAGCTCGCGCAAAATCCTGCGATCGAGGCTGTCCAGATTCTTCATCACTAAATTATTCCCCATTCTTAGTTTTTTGCGCCAATTCCCTCACATTCATTGGTGAGAAGAACCATATGGAATAGATTATATGGGAAAAATCAATAAGGGGAAGCCTGATGACCGTTCAATTGCCAGCGACTAATGATTTTTCTGCACCCTATGCAGTCGATGACCAGCAACTGGTCGCATCGCTGCTGAAGACGATTGCCCTTCCGGAGGATATGAATCGCCGCATCGATGCGCGCGCCAGCAAGTATATCGCGACCATCCGCAAGGAAGCGAGCGGCATCGGCGGCGTTGAAGACTTCCTGCGCGAATACGGGCTGTCGACGCGCGAAGGCTTGGCGCTCATGGTTTTGGCAGAGGCCCTGCTGCGCGTGCCGGATGCCGCAACGCAGGACAAGTTGATCGAGGACAAGCTGAAGCAAGGCCACTGGTCCGAGCACGAGCCGAGCGGTGACACATGGTTCGTCTCGGCATCCGCCTGGGCCTTGGGCCTTTCGGCAAAGGTCATCAAGCCGGGCGAAACGCCGGAAGGCGTCATTTCCTCGCTGGTCAAGCGAATTGGTCTACCGACCGTACGCACCGCGACCAAGCAGGCCATGCGCTATCTTGGTCATCACTTCGTCCTTGGTGAAACGATCAAGGATGCGCTCAAGCGGGCCAGCACCAACGAGGCCAAGGGTTACCGCCACTCCTTCGATATGCTCGGCGAGGGTGCCCGCACCCGCAAGGACGCGCGCGGCTACTTCAAATCCTATTCCGACGCCATTGACGCCATTGGTCGTGCGACTGGCAACAAGAAGCTGCCGGATCGCATGGGCATTTCAGTCAAACTCTCGGCGCTGCATCCGCGCTACCTCGCCACGCATCACGACGAGGTCATGGCGGAACTGGTACCCGATCTGCTGGCGTTAGCGCAGAAGGCAAAATCCTATGATCTCAACTTCACTGTAGACGCTGAGGAAGCTGACCGGCTGGAACTGTCGCTGGACGTGATCGACCGGGTTTTCGCTGACCCCTCGCTTGATGGCTGGGACGGGTTCGGTCTTGCCATTCAAGCCTATCAGAAGCGTGCCCTCGATGTGATCGATCATATCGACCGGCTCGCCGCACGCCACAACCGCAAGATGATGGTCAGGCTGGTGAAGGGCGCTTATTGGGATACTGAGGTGAAGCGGGCGCAGGAACGCGGCCTTGCCGATTACCCGGTATTTACCCGCAAACCCGCGACCGATGCTTCCTATCTTGCCTGCGCCAAGCGCATGCTCGATGCACGTCCGCGAATATTCCCGCAATTTGCCACGCATAATGCGCTGACAGTCGCGATGATTCTGGAAATGGCAGGCGCCGACAAGACTGGCTTCGAGTTCCAGCGCCTGCACGGCATGGGCGAAAGCCTTTACAAGCAGATCACCGAAAAAAATGACAAGATCGCCTGCCGCATCTACGCGCCGGTTGGCGGCTACCGCGATCTTCTGGCCTACCTCGTGCGGCGCCTTCTCGAAAACGGCGCAAACTCCTCGTTCGTTTCAGTCGTGGGCGATATCGATATACCGATTGCCGACCTGCTGATCCGTCCGGCCGACAAACTCAATGACGGCAAGGGGTACAGGCATCCGCATATTCCGCTCCCATCGAAGCTCTATGGCAAGCGCACCAATTCTTCAGGTATCGAACTGGGTGATCGCAAGGAACTGGCCGCACTTCTCGGTGGTATCGCCAAGGCGTCGCGCAGCGTCAATGCGATTCCGTTGATCGACGGCGTAAAGGTTCACGGCAAACCCCAGAATGTCGTCTCGCCGGTGAATGGTTCAACTGTTGGTACCGTCGTATTTGCCACGGCTGATGAAGCTGCAAAGGCTGTCGGTATTGCCCGCAAGGGTTTTGCTTCATGGTCGCGCCTGCCGGTGGATACACGGGCGCGGGCGCTGGAAAAGGCGGCTGATCTGCTGGAAGAAAATCGCAATCAGCTTCTGGATCTTCTATCGCGCGAAGCCGGTAAGACCATCGATGACGGTATCGCCGAAATCCGTGAGGCCGTTGATTTTTGCCGCTATTACGCCGCCGAAGCACGCCGGCAGTTTGGGGTCGACAAGGTCATGCCCGGGCCAACGGGCGAGGACAACAAGCTGCGGCATCGCGGCCGGGGCGCCTTCGTTTGCATCAGTCCGTGGAATTTCCCTCTGGCGATTTTCCTCGGGCAAGTGACAGCAGCTTTGGCGGCGGGTAATACCGTTGTGGCCAAGCCCGCGGAGCAGACACCGCTCATCGCTTACGAGGCCATTCGCATCCTGCATCAAGCCGGGGTGCCGAAGGACGCCGTGCTCTATGTCCCGGGCGATGGCCCGGTTGGCGCGGCCTTGACGTCACATGCGGAGATTGCCGGCGTTGCCTTTACCGGTTCGACCGATACGGCTTGGGCTATCAACCGGACATTGGCTGCGAAGAAAGGACCTATCGTCCCGCTGATCGCCGAGACCGGCGGTTTAAATGCGATGATCGTCGATGCAACGGCATTGTCCGAGCAGGTCGCGGATGACGTGGTCATGTCGGCGTTCCGTTCGGCGGGGCAACGCTGTTCGGCACTGCGCATTCTCTATCTGCAGGAAGATATCGCGGACAACATGCTCGAAATGATCGAGGGAGCAGCAAAGGAACTTACCCTTGGCGATCCGGCACTGCCTTCGACCGATGTCGGACCGATCATCGACGAGGCACAGCGCGATATGCTCTCGAACCACATCGCGGCGATGCGCAAGAGCCAGAAGGTGCGCTATGCAGGCGAAGCGCCCAGGGAGGGCCTGTTCTTCGCGCCGCATATCGTGGAGCTTAACCGGCCGGATGCATTGGAACGCGAGGTATTCGGTCCCGTGTTGCATGTGGTTCGCTGGAAGGCCAAGGACCTCGACAAGGTGCTCGACCAGATTGCCTCGACGGGTTACGGCCTGACCTTCGGCCTGCATACGCGCATCGAAGCCACGGTGACCAAGGTGATCGACCGGCTCGATATCGGCAATGTCTATGTCAACCGCAACACGATCGGCGCGGTTGTCGGCACGCAACCCTTCGGCGGATCGGGCCTTTCCGGCACCGGGCCAAAGGCCGGGGGGCCGGCCTATCTGGCGCGCTTTGCGCTGGAGCAGGTGGTTTCCGTCAACACGGCCGCTGCAGGTGGAAACGCGAGCCTTATCGCCATGGGCGAATAGGCGTTGCCGGATTACGCTGCAGCTGGGGATAGTCAGTTCGGGCTATCCCCATTTGGCTTGTAGAATGCTATTTGACGTACTTCCGATACGGGGGAACGTCGATGGCTATCGTCAAATCCGATATTGAGATTGCGCGCTCGGCGGCGAAAAAGCCGGTGCTTGAGATCGGCGCAAAAATCGGCATACCGCCTGAACACCTTGCGCCCTATGGTTATGACAAGGCCAAGCTTTCGGCAGAATTTATTCGCTCGAAGCAGGGCGGCAAGGATGGCAAGCTTATCCTGGTGACGGCCGTCAGTCCGACTCCGGCTGGCGAGGGCAAGACCACTACGACCGTTGGACTTGGCGACGGGCTCAACCGCATCGGCAAAAAGGCAATCGTCTGCATTCGAGAAGCATCGCTCGGTCCCTGTTTCGGGACCAAGGGTGGCGCCGCAGGTGGCGGCTATGCGCAGGTGATCCCGATGGAAGACATCAACCTGCATTTCACGGGTGACTTCCATGCGGTCACCGCTGCGCACAATCTGCTCGCGGCGATGATCGACAACCATGTCTACTGGGGCAATGAGCTCAATCTCGACACGCGCCGCATCACCTGGCGGCGTGTCATGGACATGAACGATCGGGCCCTGCGCGACATTGCCTCATCCCTTGGCGGCGTCGCCAACGGCTTCCCGCGGGAATCGGGATTCGACATCACGGTGGCTTCCGAAGTGATGGCGATCCTCTGCCTGGCTACGGATCTGAGCGATCTGGAACGACGGCTGGGCGAAATCATCATCGGCTACCGCTTCAACAAGACGCCGGTTTATGCCCGCGATCTGAAGGCAGACAGGGCCATGGCCGTTCTGCTCAAGGATGCGATGCAGCCCAATCTTGTGCAGACGCTGGAAAACAATCCGGCATTTGTGCATGGAGGGCCCTTTGCCAATATTGCTCATGGCTGCAATTCAGTCGTCGCGACCACCACGGCCCTGAAGCTTGCCGATTATGTGGTGACAGAAGCGGGTTTCGGAGCTGATCTTGGTGCAGAGAAATTCTTTGATATCAAATGCCGCAAGGCGGGGCTGAAGCCGGCCGCAGCGGTTATTGTTGCCACGGTGCGCGCCATGAAGATGCATGGTGGCGTTGCAAAGGATGATCTGGGCCAGGAGAACATTGCCGCAGTCAAAGCCGGCTGTGCCAATCTCGGCCGCCATATGGAAAATGTCCGGCAATTCGGCGTGCCAGTGGTCGTTGCCATTAATCATTTCACCGCCGACACCGAAGCCGAGATTGCAGCCGTGAAGGGGTTTGTCACGGCGCATGGCGCGGAAGCAATTCTGTGCAAGCACTGGGCGCAAGGCTCAGCTGGCATTGAAGATCTGGCGCACAAGGTTGTCGCCTTAGCTGAAAGTGGTTCGGCGCAGTTTTCACCGCTTTATGAAGATGAGCTGTCGCTGTTCGACAAGATCGAGACCATCGTCAAGCGCATCTACCGCGGTGCCGAAGCGGATGCCGATGCAAGCGTGCGCGAACAGTTGCGCCAGTGGGAAGATGCCGGATATGGCAACCTTCCCGTGTGCATGGCCAAGACCCAATATTCATTCTCGACGAACCCAAGCCTGCGCGGCGCGCCGGTCAATCATGTGGTGCATGTGCGGGAGGTGCGCTTGTCTGCCGGCGCCGGATTCATTGTGGCAATCTGCGGTGAGATCATGACTATGCCGGGCCTGCCGAAGTCGCCTTCCGCCGAGCGAATCCACCTGAACGGCGACGGGGTAATCGAGGGCCTTTTCTGAAAGCTGAGCCAAAGCTGCATTTTTGCTGTTGCAAGCGGCGGCGCATGCCGCTAACAATCACCGCCATGAACACACGCATTCTTTCAAATGGCTGGTGGTGGGCTCGCTGATAGCGGCCACGCAGCTTTTTGCATGTTTGTGAAAAGGAACAGGGCCGCAACGGGTTTTCCGGGCGGCCTTTTTGTTTGACCGTCCGATGCCCAACGCATAACCCCAAAATCATCTTCGATTTTTGGAAAGGGTTATGCGCAGATTCACGGTGCTACTGCGTCCCTTCAGCGTCCACTGGACGCACGGCGCAGTAGAGCCAGATGCAACGAATTGGAGATGAAGATGCATAGAATTGAGGGCGACGTGGAAATATTCGATACCGCAGGCGGTGTCACGATTTCCCGGTCACGCATTGCGACGGCCTATGCCAGCGCGATCGACAGTTACGTGGATGCTCTCGACGAGCGGCGCGGCGCAGTTTTTTCGTCCAATTATGAGTATCCGGGCCGCTATACACGCTGGGATACGGCTATTGTCGATCCCCCTGCCGTTATCACCTCCAATGGCCGCCACATGACCATCGAGGCGTTGAACAAGCGCGGCGAGGTTCTGCTTGCGCCTATCAAGAGAGCCATTGCCACACTTGGGGAAGTGTCCATTACAGCCGCAAGCGCGAGCAAAATCGAGCTTGAAATTGCGTTGCCGAACCGCCCGTTCACGGAAGAAGAACGTTCCCGTGTCCCTTCCGTCTTCACGGTGCTGCGCGCCGTCGTGGCGCTGTTCTTTACGGAGGATGATGCCAACCTTGGTCTTTACGGTGCATTCGGCTACGACCTGGCCTTCCAATTCGATCCAATCCAGTACAAGCTTAAGCGGCCGGACGATCAGCGGGATATTGTGCTTTATCTGCCAGACGAAATTCTGGTCGTCGATCATCATGCCGCCAAGGCATGGCTCGACCGCTACGAATATGCCTTTGAGGGTTCCTCGACGGAAGGTTTGCCGCGCGATACCGCTGTGGAACTCTTCAAGCCGACAGACGCAATTCCTGGCCGTGGCGACCACAATCCCGGTGACTACGCGGAGCTCGTGAAGAAGGCGAAAGACAGCTTCAAGCGCGGTGACCTTTTTGAAGTCGTGCCTGGACAGACCTTTTACGAGCGCTGTGAAACCAAACCGTCGGTGATTTCACGGAGGCTGAAGGCCATCAATCCGTCGCCCTATTCGTTCTACATCAATCTTGGAGATAACGAATATCTGGTCGGCGCGTCGCCGGAGATGTTCGTGCGCGTGGTAGGGCGCCGCATCGAGACCTGCCCGATTTCGGGGACGATCAAGCGCGGCGAGGATGCGATTGCCGATAGTGAGCAGATCATCAAGCTCTTGAACTCGAAGAAAGATGAGTCCGAGCTCACCATGTGCTCGGATGTGGACCGCAACGACAAGAGCCGTGTTTGCGAGCCGGGTTCCGTCCGGGTGATCGGCCGCCGCCAGATCGAGATGTACTCGCGGCTGATCCACACGGTCGACCACATCGAAGGGCGGTTGCGCGAAGATATGGACGCCTTTGACGGCTTCCTGTCGCATGCCTGGGCGGTGACTGTAACCGGTGCGCCAAAACTGTGGGCCATGCGATTCATCGAAGAAAATGAGCGGAGCCCGCGTGCATGGTACGGCGGTGCAATCGGCATGGTCAACTTCAATGGCGACATGAACACCGGCCTGACGTTGCGCACCATCCGCATCAAAGAGGGCATTGCGCAAGTCCGTGCCGGTGCCACCCTGCTTTTTGATTCAGTGCCTGAAGAGGAAGAAGCCGAGACAGAGCTCAAAGCCTCGGCAATGATCGCTGCCGTGCGCGATGCGCACAAAAGCAATGTCCTGCCGGAAGAGCGTGCAGTGGCCCGCGTCGGGGAGGGCTTGTCGATTCTTCTCGTCGATCACGAAGATTCCTTTGTCCATACGCTGGCGAATTATTTCCGCCAGACTGGCGCAACGGTCACCACGGTGCGTACACCGGTGCCGGAGGAGGTCTTTGACCGCATCAAGCCGGATCTCGTCGTGCTTTCACCCGGACCGGGCACGCCGCAGGATTTCGACTGCAAGGCAACGATAAAGAAGGCGCGCATACGCGAGCTGCCGATCTTCGGCGTTTGTCTCGGTTTGCAGGCACTGGCTGAAGCCTATGGCGGAACGTTGCGCCAGCTGCATGTGCCGATGCATGGCAAGCCTTCGCGCATCCGGATCACCAAGCAAGGCAAAATCTTCTCTGGCCTGCCCAAGGAAGTGACCGTCGGCCGCTATCATTCGATTTTCGCTGATCCCGTTCGCCTGCCGGACGAGTTCATCGTAACGGCGGAGACCGAAGATGGTGTCATCATGGCGTTCGAACACAAGAGCGAACCGATCGCCGCCGTGCAATTCCATCCGGAATCGATCATGACACTCGGTCACAATGCTGGTATGCGCATGATCGAAAATGTCGTGGCGCATCTGCCACGCCGCGCCAAGGAACGAGCAGCCTAGCATGAATGAAGACACCACAGTTCAGCGGCTGGCTTTCTGGTCGATCTTCATTGGAATGACCGTACTTGCGCTGAAATACGGTGCCTATTACGTCACCGGCTCTGTCGCGCTTTATTCCGATGCGCTGGAGTCGATCGTCAATGTGGTGGCTGCGATGGCTGCGTGGTGGGCAATCCGCGTCAGCTATAAGCCCGCGGACCAAAATCATCCTTTCGGGCACCACAAGGCCGAGTATTTCTCGGCGGTGCTCGAAGGTGTGCTGATTGTTGTGGCCGCACTGTTGATTCTGCGCGAAGTCTGGCTTGCCTGGGAGACGCCGATGACACTGGATCAGCCCTGGCTTGGTCTTGCGATCAATGGCGGGGCAACGGTCATCAATGCATTCTGGGCATCGTTGCTCATCAACCGCGGGCGAAAGCACCGATCTCCGGCCATGCAAGCCGACGGCAAGCATATTATGACCGATGTCGTGACATCCGTCGGCGTGTTTGCCGGCTTGGCCGGCGCAGTCATGACCGGCTGGACCATCCTCGATCCGCTGCTTGCCGTCATCGTGGCGCTGAACATCCTATGGCAAGGCTGGAGCGTGATCGGCAATTCGGTGCAGGGCCTGATGGATGTGGGCGTGGCGACCGAGGAGACCATGCGTATTCGCGACGTCATTTCCGCCAATGCGGGGGGCGCGCTGGAAGTGCATGACCTCAAGACACGCATCGCCGGCAGAATGACCTTTATCGAGTTTCATCTTGTAGTCGAAGCAAACATGAGCGTCGGCGATGCACACGTTATTTGCGATCGCATCGAAAACGCCCTGATGGCGCAGATCCCGGATGCCAGCGTGGTGATCCATGTAGAACCGGAAGACGAAGCGAAACTGCCGCTTGGCACGGCCGCCGTTCCATTCGCCTGAGTTTCCATTGTTTGCCGGAAGCGGAATGGGATTGTATCGTCTCATCGTCAAAATCGATGCAAGCCAGCAACAAATTGTAACGGATTATTTCAGCCGGTCATGATTTCGTTACAATTTTGTTGACATAGATGCAGGGCTGGGTCACATGTGCCTCAGCAATGCAATTCTCCACTATTGATGCGACGCCGGGGCGTACGTCAGGGGACAGTAAATTTGGCGAGACGCATCAAGTCCCAAAATTGAGGATCGAGCGCCAATAGGCATGGCAGCGCCGAGCGGACAACCGCGGCTGTTTACAAGCTTAGTTAACCTTAAAGCAAACGATATCCGGATAGTATCCTTTGCTCAAAAACTGCCAGGATTAACTTATGGGTAAACCGTACTTATATGCACTGATTGCAGGCCTTTCTCTCTTCACTGCGGCGCATCCTGCAAGCGCGCGCAGCACAGCCGATTGCGACAAGCCGCAGTCCGCAAAAACGCAAGTTTTATCAGACACGGTTGATCCGCTGCCGGATGTCGATAAAAATGACAGCGTCGACGCTTGCACGCAGAAGAGCAAAGTGGTCTCGCAGGTGCCAGCAAAGGTCGCGCCCATCAATATCGTTGCAACAGGCGGTGCCAGTATTTTGAAGAAAGCGATCAAAGGCGATATTCTTCCCCAGAGCGAAGGATCGCTCTACGAAGATCTAGCATTCAAGTACCGTATCTACCGTCCCGAAACACCAAATGGCGATACGATGGTCCTGTTGCATGGCTCCGGCCAGGACGAGACCAGCCTTGTTTCCTTTGGTTCAAAAATAGCCCCGAACGCTGTGCTGTTCGCCGTGCGCGGACGCGTTATACAGGATGGATCGAGCCGCTGGTATCGCCGCCTGACGCCCGTCAGCTTTGACCAGAAAGACATTCGTTCCGAAGCAAAGGCTTTTGCCGAATTCCTGAAACAGGTGACCCAGCAATACAAGATTGACCCGAACCGCACGACCTTCCTCGGCTATTCCAACGGTGCCAACCTGGTCAACGCAGTGATGATGCTTTACCCGGATTTGGTAAAACAGGCCGTCCTGTTGCGTTCCATGCCGGTGTTGACCGAAACATCCGAGGCAAATCTTGCCAATGCACGGGTCCTGACAGTATCGGGCGCATCGGACCGACTCTATGCACCATATGCGCCTGCGCTCGAGGATATGTTGAGATCGCATGGCGCTCGCGTAGAAGCCCGTTCGATAAAGTCCGATCACGGGCTCGGGAAGGACGATGTGAAGGTCGTCAGCGAATGGCTGTCGGGAGCAACGGCTCAACTCAATAAGAATTGAACCTGCGATCAGATAGAGATCGTATTCGGCACCAATCCACTTGCATCCGGTCAGACAGTCGTTTATTTGTCTGACCCATGAAAACGCGCCCGACACATAAGTCCTTCGGCCAGTCTGCTTTTGCAGGCCTGACGAATCGCGCACTTCTCCTTCCGCTTCTCCTCGACCTTATCGGCGACCGCCGGGCTCGTTAAGAGGAGCGTCCGGCGGTCGAAATTGCCGCCTGGCTGTCGCTCCTTATCCCTTTACAAGACAAATGTAACGCCTAAGAAGAGTGCCGTGATCGCGAGGGAACCTATTCGCATCCGGCCGGAAACGAGAAGCAAATGACTGACATGATCGTCCCCGCAAAGACTATGGGCAAACAGAACGCGGGCATGCCCGATGCTGCCAAGAAGTACGAGCCCTATCCAATTGTCGACTTGAAAGACCGGCAATGGCCTTCCAAGCGTATCGAAAAAGCGCCTATCTGGTGCTCGGTCGATCTGCGCGATGGCAATCAGGCGCTAATAGACCCCATGGGGCATGACCGCAAGGTGCGCATGTTTGCGCTATTGCTCGATATGGGTTTCAAGGAAATCGAAATCGGCTTTCCGTCAGCCTCGCAGACGGATTTCGATTTCGCCCGCTGGTGCGTAGAAGAAGGCAATTGCGGCCCGGACGTTTCTCTGCAGGTATTGGTACAATGCCGGCCGGAGCTGATTACAAGAACCTTCGAGTCGCTGGAAGGCGCACACAAGCCGATTGTGCATTTCTACAATTCCACCAGTGAATTGCAGCGCCGCGTGGTGTTCAACAAAGACGTCAATGGCATCAAGACTATCGCTACCGACGCTGCCAAGATGATCACCGACATGGCGGCAAAGGCAGGCGGCGGCTACCGCTTCGAATATTCGCCGGAAAGCTTCACCGGCACTGAACTGGAAGTTGCGCTGGAAATTTGCAACGCGGTGACGGAGATCGTCAAACCAACGCCTGACAACAAATTGATCATCAACCTGCCATCGACCGTCGAGATGTCGACCCCGAATATCTATGCGGATCGCATCGAATGGATGTGCCGCCAGCTCGACAATCGCGAAAACCTGATCATTTCGCTGCATCCGCACAACGATCGCGGCACGGGCGTTGCGACGACGGAACTCGGACTGATGGCTGGCGCAGACCGTGTGGAAGGCACCTTGTTCGGCAATGGCGAGCGGACCGGCAATGTCGATATCGTTACGCTGGCGCTGAACATGTTTACACAAGGCGTAGATCCCGAACTCGACTGCTCCGATATTAACCGGATGAAAGAGGTCTATGAGTATTCCAATCAGCTGGTGATTCCGGAACGTCATCCCTACGTGGGCGAACTGGTCTACACGGCGTTCTCCGGCTCGCATCAGGATGCGATCAACAAGGGCATGAAAGCGATCAAGCAGGCCAACAAGACCCTGTGGGAAGTGCCTTATCTGCCGATCGATCCACAGGATGTCGGCCGCAGCTATGAAGCGATCATTCGCATCAATTCGCAATCAGGCAAGGGTGGCATCGCCTATATTCTCCAAGCCGACTATGGCTTGAACCTGCCGCGCGGCATGCAGGTGGAATTCCGTGAGGATATCCAGCAAATTACCGATGTGGAAGGCAAGGAGATGCCATCCAGGCGGATCTACGAGCGTTTTCAGGAGCTCTATGTCGAACAGCCAGGTGCGCGCCTGAAATTCGTTGATCACCACACCTATCCCGACACTGAGCACAAGGGAATACGCATACTTTCTGCAGAGATCACCGATCGTGGTGAGACCAAGCGCATCGAGGGCAGGGGCACGGGACCGGTCGATGGTTTCATCGACGCACTTTCGCACTATCTCGGCATCAGGCTGTCGGTTGTGAATTATTCGGAGCATTCGCTTCAACACGGATCCGACGCCGCTGCCATCAGCTACATGGAAATTGAACACCCGGGCGGTAAAATCTTTGGTGCGGGCATAAACAAGAATATCGTGACTGCCTCGCTGGAGGGAATTATCTCGGCGGCAAACAGGATTATCGGAAAGTGAAGAAAGGCCCTTCGGGGTCTTTCTTTTTCTGCGGACGATTTCATTCCGGACAAGTTTCTGATGCAATGCCTGGCGCATATGGTTAATGATGTCGCTACAATTGCTACCCCTGTTCCGGAAACGCTCATGAGCGAGATGCGAGAAAAGATTAAAACTGCCGACAATCGTCACAAGCTCGCCGACGCCATTCGTGGTGCTCAGGTCGCCACGGCGGATCGCGGCGACGTTGTCATCGACATGAAGGAAGCCGATCTCGCCCGGATCGAAATTCTCGCTCAGGATCTCAAGGCCGTTTTTGACGAAGTGCCTGCCGATGATCTGCAGTGGGACTTCGCGGTCTCGACTGGACTGCAGCCGCGATTGTGGATTGACGCTACGTCACATGTGATGATGGCCCGGGATCGACGGACATATCGTTTTGTCCGCGATACCCGGCTCGGACGGATAGTGCTGGCGGAATCAACGGACGTCGGGCCGATTTCGGATGCCGTAACCAACTACATCGCGGAGCGCATCGTCGAGCGTCAGAAGTTGATGGAAGGTGAACGGATTAGCCTTCGTCCCGCAAATGTTTCGATGGAATCAGCTGAGAGGAGGCATTCCGGTACGTCGTCAGCATCGATGGCTCCGCGCCCCTCTGTTTTCAGTAACGCTGTTACGATCATGACGTGGTTTCTGATCGGCGCGCTGGCAGGTGCCGGTGCGCTCCTCGCCTTTTTCTGGGATCGGCTGGCGCAGTTCTTTTGAACGCTACACAGACGTAAGGACTGCTCCGACCGTCAGGTCATGCTCTCGAATTGTGCGTATGGTCATATGCTCGTCGACAATTCCGCGCTCCACCATCTGGCAGGACCAGACCGCATTCGTTTTTGCAATCGCAAACAAATTGAACGCGGCTGGCGGGCGGTGATTTTGATTTCCTCCGAAACCCTGGCTTGCCGACGGAACGCAGATCACGGGGATTTTCCAGCTTGGTCCCTCAATCTCGTAGCGGGTCGCGAGGTGCGTGTGGCCGTGAAGGATCAGTTCGCCGCCATGCTTGCGGACCGTGCGCTGAAAAAGACCAATGCCAAGCAACCTCTTATGCGAGGGCGCAGCGCCGCGTACCGGCGGGTGGTGGATCATGATCACTCGAAACAGACCACGTTCACCGGTTTCGTCGAGAATTTCCCCCAGTTTTCGCGCCTGCCGTTCACGTATATCGCCAGTTGCCATAAAGGGTGCCGTTGCGCGTGCCGATGAGACACCAATCAGCGCAACATCGCCGCGAACCCGCAAATAGGGAAATTCGACGGGACTGTTTGCGGACGCCTCGCGATCCCCACGCATCCATGGCGCCCAGAACCGGCGCGTTTTCTTCAGCGCGCCTGGCACATAGGCGTCGTGATTGCCGGGAACAACCGAAACATCAGCGGGATCGCCGAGCGTTTTCAGCCAGCGCTGTGCCGTTTCGAGTTCCTCATCCAAAGCGAGATTAACCAAGTCGCCTGTCACGGCGATATGATCAGGCGCCTGTGTCTTCATATCGGCGACGAGCGTATCCAAGGTACCGCCGGTCATCGAGTCTTTGCGGTTGGAACGCCAGTTGATGTAGCCGGTTATACGCTTGGAAATCAGCTCGCGCAGGGTTAGCGCCGGAAGCGGCGACAGGTGAATATCGGAGATATGGGCGAGACGGAACATTATTTCAGCTTTATGGGAGTACGCAGGTGAAATCCAGTGATAGAACCGTCGCACAAAGCCGAGGTTCCGCTCAAGGTTATACGGAATGGTTGAAAAACGATCAAAATGGCGTCACCGCCTGTTTCATACCTATTTTTTGCTTCGCCGTCCGATGACGCTGGGTGCACGGGGTGTTGTCATCGATGAGGGCGAGAAGTCGGTGTTTCTCATTCGCCATACCTACGTGCCTGGCTGGCAATTTCCCGGCGGGGGTGTTGAGCCTGGTCACACTGTCGAGCAAACCCTGGCCAAGGAATTGATGGAAGAAGGCAATATCGAGCTGACGGGCCGGCCTCAGCTCTTTGCCATCTACCACAATGCCCATGCATCGAGGCGTGATCATGTCGCTCTTTATGTCTGCCGCTCCTTCCGGCAAACCGCCCCCTTCTTATCCAATCGTGAAATTGCCGAGGCAAGATTTTTCAGATTGGATGCTCTGCCGGACGACATAACACCTTCAACCCGGCGCCGATTGGCTGAAATCCTGAACGGTGCCGAAGTGCCGCTCGCCTGGTAGCAATCAGAAGCGGTCCCGGTCGTGCGGCAGGGTCAAGTCAAGTTCGGGTCCAATCGGGATTATCCCAGTTGGATTGATTGTCTTGTGGCTACCATAGTAGTGCGCCTTGATATGCTTCAGGTTGACCGTCGGCGCGACTCCCGGCACCTGATAGAGGTCGCGTGTGTAGTTGGACAGGTTCGGATAATCGGCTATGCGCTGGCGGTTGCATTTGAAGTGTCCGACATAGACCGGGTCGAAGCGCAAGAGGGTGGTGAACAGCCGCCAATCGGCTTCTGTTATCTGGTTGCCCACCAGATAGCGTTGTTTCGAAAGCCGCTCTTCGACCTGATCGAGCGTGTCGAAAAGCTGGCTGAAAGCTTCCTCGTAGGCCTCCTGTGTCGTGGCAAAACCGGCACGATACACGCCATTGTTGATGTTAGGGTAAATGAGTGCGTTGATCGCTTCGATCTGTCTGCGCTGGTCTTCGGGATAGAAATCAATTGAAGCATCGCCGAAGTCATCGAATGCCGAATTGAACATGCGGATAATCTCGGATGATTCGTTCGAAACGATAAGATTTTGCTGTTTGTCCCACAGGACCGGCACGGTTACCCGCCCAGAATAGTTCCGGTCTCCGCGTGAATAGACCTCGTGCAGGCGCTTGTAACCGAAGAGATGATCAGGCGTGGAACCGTCTTTCTCATAGAAAGTCCAGCCTTCAGCTCCCATATAGTGATCGACCACGGACACCGAAATGACGTCCTGCAGTTGTTTCAGCGTACGGAAGATCAACGTGCGATGGGCCCAGGGGCAGGCATAGGAAACGTAGAGGTGGTAGCGGCCAGACTCGGCCTTGAAGCCCGCTTTGCCGGTCGGTCCGGCGCTGCCATCGGCGGTAACCCAATTGCGAAACTGTGACTCGACTCGGATAAAGCGCCCGCCACTATCCTTGGTATCGTACCATTGGTTGTGCCAGACGCCATCGATCAATAGGCCCATATCATTGCTCCTTGCCCTCACATGAGGCTGCCATCAGGGGGAATTTATTATCCTGTCTTTTACCTAGACTTTAATCTTCGCCCATCCAGTACGAGCGGAGTGAACAGAGCGTCACTTTTTGCTCATAAGATTCGAATTTCGGTTTACGTGGTGCTGGTTTGATGTTAGGCGAACGAAAAAGGAGACTTTTGTGGCAGGAATTCTGTTCATCCGACGATGAAACCCGAACCGGCGCTGATTGCGCGGCGGAAGTTCCTGTGTTGGCCAACGGTCCCATCATGGTCCAAGGCGATTGTCCACTCCTTTAAAAAGATACCCAGCATGCTGACCCATGTCGTGACGTACACGCCGGAAGAGCCGGTGCATGATTCTGCCATCGAAGACATCAATAAAGAGGCCTTCGGACCTGGAAGGTTCACCCGTGCCGCCTACAGGATCCGCGAGGGCGGGCCGCATGACCGCAGGCTTTCCTTTGTCGCGCTGAATGGCGAGCATGTGATCGCGTCGGTCCGGTTTACGCCAATCATGATCGGCATAACACCAGCACTGCTGCTTGGTCCTCTGGCGGTGCGGCCAGCCTGGAAAAACAAGGGAATTGGCCGGGCATTGATGCGCACAGGCATGGAATCTGCGCGAATTGCGGGACACAAGCTCGTCATCCTCGTTGGAGACGAACCCTACTACGCGCCATTTGGATTTCGTGCTATTCCGGGTCATCAGATCGAGATGCCTGCTCCCGTCGATCCCGCTCGGTTTCTTGCTTGTGAACTCACACCTCGTTCGTTGCTGAATGTTGAGGGAAAAGTGCGTCATGCGTCCGTGGCGGACGGTTGAGTTATTTTCCCTCGCGATACCACATGCCGCCAAGGACGAGGATCATTGCGGCAAGACCAAGAAAACCTGAAAACAATGGCAGCCGCGTAACACTCTTGAGCACTGTTTCATTTGTCGGACGCAAGCCGATCCAGTTGTCTCCGCTGGCGTTAGCCATACCGCGGGAGGCGACAACGTTGGGTACTTCGATCGAGTTCTGGTCCGTAGTGGGGCGCAGACGGCGCGTGCCGCCGCCTGTCTGGCGCGCGAGCGGATCGAGTTTGGCGGTGGTCGAAACATTGTCAGTAAATTCGGGTGCATCCACTGGTCCGACATGGGCGAGTGTTGTCAACTCGCCGTTGGCCACCTGATAGAGACCAATTTCATCGGTCGGGACAGAAGCGGTGAACACACCCGGCTCGGTTTCGGTAAGTGGGATGGATTTCGTCTTTCCCGACGGTGTAATTATACTCGCTGGGTCGGCGACCTTCTTCATGGTCTGGCGATGGATTTCAAGATTGCGGCCACTGCCCTTCGCGGTAAGAGCTTCTTCTTCGAGTTCCGGTTCTTTCATCAGCCAATGGGCAATACGCCGGTAGAGTGCTGCATGGGGCCCGCCACCCTCAAACCCGCGCGCCCAGAGCCAGCCCTGATCGGAGAGAAACATTCCGACGCGGCCTTCGCCCATACGATTGAGCACCAGAAGCGGCCTCTCACCGGCATTCATGATGACCGAACCTTCCGGCGGATTTACATCGATGACACGGAACCAGCGGCTCCAGTTCGGCGGTTCCTGTTCGCTGCCTTCGAGCCCGCGCGTGACCGGATGGCGTTTGCCCTGGTCGCTCAAGCGTGGATAGAAAGCCCGTTCTTCAATATTCCCCGTTGGTGTTGCCGGAAGCACCGACAGCAGGGGTGTATTGGCGATAGACATATTGCCCGCATATTCGGGGCCAGCGGCAATAAGCAAGGCTCCGCCCTTTTGGACATAATCATTGATGTAGTCGTAGTAGAGCAGCGACATCACATCGCGGTGCTGATAACGATCGAAAATGATCAGATCAAATTCACCTATCTTGTCGACGAAGAGCTCTCGCGTCGGGAAGGCGATCAGCGCGAGTTCGGGTAGCGGGGTCGAGTCCTGTTTTTCGGGCGGGCGCAAAATAGTGAAATGCACCAGATCAACCGATGCATCAGATTTCAGAAGGTTGCGCCACGTGCGTTCGCCATTATGTGGCTCGCCCGAGATGAGAAGTACCCGCAGGTTTTCACGAATCCCGTCCACCATCGCAACAGCACGATTATTGACCTCAGTGAGTTCGCCTGGAACGGAATCCACCGTTATCTCAACGATATTGATACCGGCGCGTGAAAGCGTCACTTCCATCGGCATTTCCTCGCCGACGATGGCATCTGTGTTGGCTGTTTCTGTGCCATTGACCCGCACACGCACCCGAACGCGACTACCCGGGGGCTCGTTCGATGCCGTAACCTTATACGCCATTTGCTGTGGCTTGCCGGTCAAGCCAAAGCGCGGTGCGCGAACGAACTGAATACGCCGATCGATTTCGCCGGGCGTGCCGGTTATAAGACCGTGGACTGGCGCATTGAAACCAAGGCCAGCCGGATTCGGCGGGATGTCATGAACCTGGCCGTCCGTGATCATGATCGCACCGCCTATGCGTGAAGGCGGCACATCACGAAAAGCACTATTCAGGGCCTGGAACAGCCGTGTCGATACCGCGTCGTCATTTTCGCTGGCACGGCCCGTCTCGACGGTTCGAACGTCGAACTGCGGCAGACGGGAAAGGGCTGTCTGCACCTGTTTGAGTGCCACATCCGTATCGGCCCTGCGGTTGCCAATGTCCTGGCTTTGACTGCGGTCGGCGATCACAGCAACGACACTTTTCAATGGTTCGCGTTCTTCATTCACGACGATCGGGTTGAACAGAGCCATCGAAAATGCCGCGACGGCCAGCAGTCGGAGCAAACTGCCACGTTGACGAAAGTAGATGCCAACCAATGTCAGGACGAACATCGGGACCAGCAACAAGACCAGTAGTGCGGTTGACACCAGGGGCTGGAAATCCAAGGACAGGTACATGGCGCTCAGTTCCCCAACCGTTCCAGGAGATCGGGCACGTGCACTTGATCAGATTTGTAATTTCCGGTCAGCATGTACATCACGATATTGATGCCAGTACGATAGGCATAGGTGCGCTGTATGGGATCATTGGGTACGGTCGGCAATAATGGTGAGCCATTGGCATCGATCGCCCAGGCTCCGGCGAAATCATTGCCCGTGATCATGATCGGGGTGACACCATCGCCCGCGCGAACGGGCCGGTCGGCGCGAGCTTCTGTTGACAATGAGGCCTGCACCCACAGCGGGCTGCCGCGGTAACGACCCGGAAAATCCTGCAGGATATAGAAAGACTTGGTCAGAACATGATCGCTGGGCACCGGTTCGAGCGGCGGGATGTTCAGCCCGGCTAGGATTTCGCGCAATCTCTGGTTGGACGGTGTCGTCGCATTCTCAAAGCCGATCGCTGCCGCATCCTGGTCCCGCGTGTCGAAGAGAACTGTCCCGCCCTGCTGCATATAGGCATCGATTTTGGCAATGGCCTCGGGCGAAGGCATCCTCGCGGAGGAATCGACCGGCCAGTAAATGAGCGGAAAGAATGCAAGTTCATCCGTTGCGGGATTGACGCCGATTGGCTCTCCCGGCTCTAGCGCCGTGCTTTCGGAGAGTGCCTTTGACAGGCCTGACAAGCCTGCCTTGCTGATATCATCGATCGCGCTGTCGCCCGTAATCACATAGGCGAGGTGGGTGACATTGATCGCCTCGAGGATGGTTTGATCTCCGGGTTTGCTGTCATTTTGCTGGGCATGCGCGGGGGATGGTCCAAATGCGATAACGGCAGGGAGCAGCAAGACTGCCAAAGACGCAGCGGCTGTGGTGCGGAAACGCCTGCGCAGGTGGCCACCGAGCCAAAGGATCGCGATCGCATCGAGTGCCAACATTGATGCAGCCAGTGCGAACAGGGGCGCCCGCAGCTGTACGGATTCATCAACCGCGTAACGCGCTGTCGTCACCGGAATTGTCAAATCAGGTCTCGCCAACGGTTTGATCTCGTCGTCGGGCTTGAAGAGGTTGAGTGCCGACATCGCGTCCTCTACGCCGTAAAAGCCGGGTGGATTGTCGAAACTCACCTGTGGGTTTTGACCAGCTCTGGCTATGAGAGGTCGCGTGTCGCCGCCTGGAGGTGTGAGCGAACCTTCTGCATTCAGAGTAAGATAGGGCGGAAGTGCGCGCGAAACATCGGCGCCGTTTGAACCTGCGATGGGCCCGGCATTGCGAGAGAGCGTAACGATGCGATGCAGCATATCGACAAAACTGCCGCTGATTGGCAGGTTCGACCAGGTGGCCTCAGGCGTGACATGGAAGAGGACCAACTGTCCGCGTTTGCGAGTCTCGCCAGTCACGAGCGGAGTACCGTCGGCGAGATTGGCCCAGCTTTTGTCGTAGAGGTCTGAAGACGGCTCTGCCAGCACCTGCCGCGTCACGGTAACGTCCTGCGGTGTCGGTAGGCCGGCGAAGGGACCGTTCTCCGGGAAGGCGGCTACCGGCTGTGATTCCTTCCACGATAGGGCGCCGCCCAAGGACCGTTCGCCCTTGCGCAGGATTACAGGCAACAAAGGATCTTCTTCGCTGCCACCCGCCAGACGTGGCCCAGCGAACCGGATCAGAGTGCCACCATTGTTTACCCAGTCGGACAGGACCTGTTCGGTTTCAGGCGGCAACTTGCCGATATCCGCCATAATGACAACCGATGGTTTCTGCTCAAGAAGTTCCGGCACAGCCCGCACGAGCTCTGCATTGCGCGGTCGCAGGAGGTCGGCGAAAGGTTCAAGGGCGCGCGATATATAGTAGAGCGGCGAAAGAAGGGGTTGTGACAGATCGGCTTCCGACCCGGACAGCAAGGCCACACGCCTGCGCTTGTTGTTGTCATCGATCAGATAGGTCGCACCGGCCTGAGCAGTACCGTCGATGCGCAAGGTGTGGAAATCATTACGCAGCTCGTATGGGGCGTTGATGACGGCCTGGCCAGTAGCCTCGCCAGCAGAAAAGATCAGACCGGTTTCGGCGATGCGCCGCCCTTTTTCATCAAATGCGCCAATCGTCACAGCGCCCTGTCCGCGCTCATTGCTTGGACGTACCGCATGCACGGTCAAGCCGTTGGCGTTGTTCTCGGCCTGGCGAATACCTGCGAGCGAGGTTATCGAAGGTTGATACCAGATCAAGGATGCTATTCCTGCGTCTTCGAGTGATTTCAACGCTTCGGCCGCCTGAGGCGTATCGATACCATCGTTGAGGTACGCAACGCGCGTGCCAGATACGTTTTCGAGTGTTGTTCTCAGCCGAGCGAATGCACCGGCGCGATCAACCGGGATTGGCCGGACGGCCAATGCGCGCACCCGTTCCAACGCCGTGCTGGCATTAAACGGACCAATATCCGTATTTGCTCTCTCAGCAGTCCCGAGAATGTAGATCAGCGCCCCGGATTGCTCCGCATCGCCAATCAATCGCTCAGCGGTTTCCTTGCGCGCATCCCATTCCTCATTTGAAGACCAACCGTTGTCGAGAACGATCGCAACGGGTTCCTTGCCCGTCAATGTTTCGGGGCGCGGGTTCCAGACGGGCTCCGACAAAGCGAGAATGACAAGCGCGGCAAGCAGCAGCCGCAGAAGGGTCAGCCACCAGGGGCTCTTGTTCGGAGTCTCTTCCTTCTTCAGGAGTTGCGCCAGGATCCTAAGTGGAGGAAACACTTCCCTGACCGGCCGTGGTGGGGTTATCCGCAGCAACCACCAGATAACAGGAAGGACAACCAGAGCTGCAAGAATGGCGGGAGCGCCGAAGGCCAGCGGAAGGGCATTCATGAGCCTCCTCCCTGATAGCCTATGCTGGCGGTCATGTTCATATGCACTGTTACGAGCGCTTCGGAAGCAAGGTGATCGGTACGGTTGATGGTGTAACTCCAGCCAATCCGCTTGCAGAAGGAACTCAACGTTTCACGGCGCGCGTAGAACAGACGCCGATAGTCTTCCGCGTAGTCCTGGGCGCGGCCGAAGGTCAGTGACGCCCCGGTCTCCGGATCAACGAATTCCGTCCGTCGCTTATAGGGGAAATCTTCCTCAGCCGGGTCGTAAACTTCGATCAGATGAGCGCGCGCACCATCGTGAGCCAGTTTCTGCAAAATGCCCAGCGTCTCTTCGACCGGCTCAAGAAAATCACTGACAAGCACCACGTCGGAAAACCGGCGTACTTTGCTGAGGTCAGGTTTGGCGGGCAGGCTTGTTGCGTGGGAGAGCAAGGTTGCCAGGCGTTCCGCGCCGTTTCGGACAGAGGATGGATCTGTTATATCGGGAAAGCCGATGCGCTCTCCGCTACGCGACAGAAGTTCTGCCAATGCAAGAACCATGACGAGCGCACGCGACTCTTTCGACACATGTGCCTGTTCTGATTTGTAGAGCATTGAAGGAGAGGGATCAGCCCATAGCCAGACGGTGTGGGCCGCTTCCCATTCCTGGTCGCGGATGTAGGTACGGTCATCGCGGGCCGACCGGCGCCAGTCGATGCGCGATACTGCTTCACCCTCTGTGTAGGGTCGAAACTGCCAGAAACTTTCGCCGACTCCCCTCTTGCGGCGACCATGCCAGCCGGTATTGACGGTATTGAGGATGCGGCGCGCTTCGACCAGAAGATCAGGCAGCAAGGCGGCACGCTGGCGGGCTCGCGCAAGGGCGTCGCCCGTCTCGGTCCGCTGAACTTGCGTGCCGATTGCTGGCATCAGAGAGCAACCTTGGTGATGTTGCCGATGACGTCACGTACGTTCATTCCGTCGGCTCGCGCGGCAAAAGTAAGCGCCATACGATGCTGCAATACCGGCTCGGCAAGCGCTTTGACATCGTCGACCGATGGGGCCAGGCGCCCATCATAGAGGGCACGGGCGCGGGCGCAGAGCATCAATGCCTGGCTGGCCCGTGGACCGGGACCCCAAGAGATGAATTTCTTCGCAATCTCATTATCGGCGCCCGGACGGGCAGAGCGGACAAGCTTGAGAATGGCATCGACGACGCCTTCAGGTACCGGCATACGCCGGATAAGCTGTTGCATCTCGCGGAGGCGTTCCGCATCAATCGTTCTTTCCGCCACGGCCTCGGATGTACCGGTCGTTTCAAGAAGGACGCGTCGCTCCGCTTCGATTTCCGGATAGAGAATATCGATCTGCATCAGGAACCGGTCAAGTTGCGCTTCCGGCAGCGGGTAAGTGCCTTCTTGCTCGAGCGGGTTCTGCGTTGCCAGCACATGGAAAGGCTGCGGCAAATCATGGCGCTCGCCTGCGATCGTCACATGGTACTCCTGCATGGCCTGCAGCAGCGCCGATTGTGTGCGTGGTGATGCGCGGTTTATTTCGTCGGCCATGAGCAATTGAGCGAAAACCGGACCTTTGACATAACGGAAATAACGTTTGCCGTTATCGTCCTGCTCCATGATCTCAGAACCGAGAATATCTGATGGCATGAGGTCGGGAGTAAACTGAATGCGGCGATCGTCAAGGCCAAGCACCGTTCCCAGCGTTTCCACCAGCTTTGTCTTTGCCAGGCCCGGGACGCCGACCAAAAGAGCATGCCCACCTGCCAGAAGTGCCACGAGTGTTCGTTCGATGACACTTTCCTGACCGAAGATGACCGTGCCTATGCCTTGTCTTATCTTCGCAATATCGGCCAGCGCTTTCTCTGCCTCGGCGATCATGGCCTTGGGGTCGGACGGTACCTCAGGTTTAATCATGGTCATGGATTCACCTCACCGCTGGTATCTGATCAGAGTCTGTCTTAAATGACTCTAAATCACTATGACATGCTGACAAGCGGTCCAACGGTGACTATTTCGTGACGTATACAGAAAAAAGGTCGGGCTATGGCCGAGGGAGAAAGCACTTTGCGCGATGCTGCGGGACTTGAAGCGTTGATTTCCCGCGCCGCGGCATCGGGCAAGGGCCTGCCGCCGGTCGACAAATGGAACCCGGATTTTTGCGGCGATCTCGACATGGAGATCAAGGCGGATGGGACCTGGTTTTATATGGGAACGCCGATCGGACGACAGCCTCTGGTACGCCTGTTCTCGACCGTTCTGCGCAAGGATGCCGACGATAAGACCTATCTCGTAACGCCCGTGGAGAAGGTGGGCATTCGGGTCGAGGATGCGCATTTTCTTGCCGTCGAAGTAAATGTATCCGGCAAAGGGGATGATCAGACCATGACGTTCCGGACCAATGTGGGTGATATCGTCGAGGCAAGCGCGGAAAACCCACTGCGTTTTGTCGTCGACGAGACCAATGGCGGTCTGAAACCGTACCTTCTCGTCAGAGGGCGCCTTGAAGCTCTTCTTGCTCGCCCGGTGATGTATGAACTGGTCGGTCACGGAGAGGATGTTACTATCGACGGCGAAGTCATGTTTGCCGTCCGATCGAAAGGCAAGGTTTTTCCGATCATGCCCGCGGTCGATCTGGAAAAGCAAAGCCTATGAGCCAGTCAAAAATACTGGAAGAGGGCTTTTCTGCCAGGGCTTTCGCGCAGCGCGTGGCACTCAAGGGCAATGAAACATTGGATGAGGACCACGGTGACCATCTGCTCAATCCCGGGCTCGATGCCGTGATCGCGGCAAATCCATTGCGTGATGCGGCTGTGCTGGTACCGATTGTTGATCGTGGCGACGAGGCGAGTGTGATCCTTACCTTACGCACCGCCAACATGCGCAAGCACTCCGGCCAGGTGGCTTTTCCGGGCGGTGCGATCGATCCAGAGGACGACTACGAGCCGGAGAAAGCAGCGCTGCGCGAGACTCATGAGGAAATCGGGCTTGAAGGCCGGCATGTGGAACTTATCGGTCGTCTGCCGCGCTACCTGACGACGACCGGCTATTCGATCACGCCGGTGCTTGGTCTTGTGCATCCGCCATTTGAATTGACGCCGAACCCGGATGAGGTTGCAGACGTATTCGAGGTGCCGCTGTCATTTCTGATGAATCCGGCTAACCATCGTCGCGAAAGCCGGATATGGCAGGACAAGGAACGCTTCTACTACACAATGCCATTTGGCGATCGCTTCATCTGGGGCGTTACCGCCGGGATTATCCGCACGCTTTATGAAAGGCTCTATTCGTGAGCACAATCTCGATCGCGAACACGGCCCCCTGGATCAGGGACAAATCCTTGCAGAAACTGCTCGGGGTTCTGTCTGCCGGAGGCGAGGGGGCACGCGTTGTCGGTGGCGCAGTGCGCAATACGTTACTCGGCCAGCCCGTTAGCGATCTGGACATCGCAACCACCTGCCTTCCGGAAGAGACGTTGCGGCGTGCGAAAGAGGCTGGCTTCAAGGTTGTTCCGACTGGCATCGGTCATGGAACGATTACGGTTATCGCCCAAGGGCGCCCCTATGAAGTCACAACTTTGCGCGCCGACGTCGAGACCGATGGCCGGCATGCAGAAGTGGCATTTGGCCGCGATTGGCAGGTGGATGCGGAACGGCGTGATTTCACCATCAATGCGCTTTATGTCGAGGCTGACGGCACGGTCATTGACCTTGTGGGTGGAATTGCCGACATCGAAAACGGGACGTTGCGCTTTATCGGCGATCCGGAGCAGCGAATCCGGGAAGACTATCTGCGCATCTTGAGGTTTTTCCGGTTTTTCGCCTGGTATGGAAAGGGCAGACCCGAAAGCGAGGGCCTGAAGGCATGCGCCCGGCTGAAGGATGGTCTGGCCAGACTTTCGGCTGAACGAATCTGGTCTGAGCTGAAAAAACTGCTGGCGGCACCGGATCCCTCGCGTGCACTCCTGTGGATGCGGCAGGCGGGTGTGCTTACCGCGGTTCTGCCGGAAAGCGAAAAGTGGGGGATCGACTCGATCCACGGTCTGGTGAAGACAGAGCGGGATCTTGATTGGGACATCGATCCCATGCTGCGGCTGGCGAGCATTATCCCGCCAAATGCCGAACGCACGACCGAACTGGCATTGCGGCTGAAACTCTCCAACAGCGAGCGTGAGCGGCTTGAAAACTGGGCCAATACGATGCCGCCGCAACCGGAGATTTCTCAATCTGGATTTGCGAAGAAACTCTATCGCAGTGATAGGCAAGGCATGAGCGATCAGCTGCGTCTCGCTTTGGCTTCCGCGCGTGCAGGCGCTTTGGAGGATAACGCAGCAATGATGCGCGCCGGGCATCTATCAAAACTGCTGGAATTTCTTGAACGCTATGAAAAGCCGAAATTCCCATTATCCGGCGGCGATCTCGTTGCCGCCGGCTTCGACAAAGGTCCAGAGATCGGCAAAGTACAACGAGCACTGGAGAATGAATGGATCGAGTCCGGATTCAGTCTCGGCCGCGACGCATTGCTTGCAAAGATTCCCGATTATACGGGGAAGGCTTAAGGTTCCTGGCTCAGATCAGGCGGCGCGGCCCTTTTCAGGCTGAATGTTCGCCTTGATCGTATCGAGCATGTGCTCGCGAATGACGGTTTCGCCGTGAGTCTCGCGAAGATGCTCTGTGGCGCGGCGGATAATCTCAGCTTCGGTGTCGTGACGTGTGTGCCACTGGCAACCGGGAACAATGCAATGAAGTTCTTTCATGGCTTCTCTTCCTGTTGTGAGCCCGCAAAACGTGTGCCTGACGCGCTCGATTCATCGGGCGCGATTTCGCCGCGCCAACACGGATCATAACGCATGACGTCGAAGATTGATCCCAAAAATATCCGACTAGGGCCACTTAACGGTTGGCGGCATGGACGAAAGAATGGATTCGACATTGCCGCCGGTCTTCAAACCGAAGATCGTGCCGCGATCGTAGAGCAGGTTGAACTCGACATAGCGGCCCCGGCGAACGAGTTGCTCCTGCCGATCGGTATCGGTCCAATCCTTATTGAAGTTTTGTCGTACGAGGTAGGGATAGACAACGGAAAAAGCCCGTCCAACATCGCGTGTAAAGTTGAAATCGGCATCCCAGCCCCCAGCCTCTTCGGAGGAGTGCAACCAATCGTAGAAGATGCCGCCCGTACCGCGGGGCTCCTTGCGATGGGGAAGATAAAAGTATTCGTCGCACCAGCTCTTGAATTTATCATAGCTGGCTACCGCAGAATGCTTGTCGCACACGAACTTCATCGCCTTATGAAACGCCATCGTGTCAGGGTCTTCCTGGGTGCGCTTGCGTTCAAGTACAGGTGTCAGGTCCGCACCACCGCCAAACCACTGCCGTGTCGTCACGACCATGCGCGTGTTCATGTGCACCGCCGGCACAAACGGACTTTGCGGGTGCGCGATGAGCGAAATGCCTGAAGCCCAGAACCGGGGATCCTCGTCGGCGCCAGGTATCTGCTTGCGGAATTCCTGGCTGAACTCGCCGTGCACGGTCGAAATATGCACCCCGACCTTCTCGAATACACGGCCATGCATGACGGACATGATGCCACCACCGCCCTTTCCCTCGTCACGTTGCCAGGGTGTCTGCTTGAAGCGTCCGGGCGTACGGTCGGAGAACGGTCCATCCAGTTCATCTTCCAGCTGTTCAAAGGCCGCGCAAATCTTGTCGCGCAGTTCCGCAAACCAAGCAGTAGCCGTGTTTTTCTTGTCTTCAAGCGCTTCTGGGAGAATGGCGGGAATATCTGGACGGTCCATGGCAAAGAATCCTTTTTGTAGCGGACAGTATCACACCAACCGAAAGCCAAAAGGAAGGGAAGTTTACTCAAATACTGAATGCACAAAAAATGACTCGTTTTCCGTCCGAACACTCCCTAATCTCTATTGGTGTAGGGTTCAGTGAGGGATACGAGATGGTCTCCAAAGCACCCCGATCGCAATTTCCCAAGCCGCCACTTGATGGCTTGCGCAAGAGATTGCAGGAGAGCCGCGACGGCACCAGCCAGCAGCGTGGTGCTTTCGTTCGCGAGAGTTTCAGACTGCCACGCCTCGCGGCGCGGGAGAAGGCGCGTGAATGGTTCGAGCAGTACCCGAAGGCCGCCTACTGGACTGAAATAGAAAGTTGGTATGAACGCCCGGGGGACATCATCGAGTTTACGATGCGCCGATTGCCGAACGCAGACTGAAATTTGAAAAATCAGAGATTCAACAATAAAATTGATGATCTTCTTCAGAAAATTGATCAGTTTGATGAGAAATCGTCGTCCTTTTTAAAAATCTATGAGATTTTCTATCGTTAAAGCGGAATTTCAAGCAATCGTTGCTGACAGCCTTTTGCAAAGCCAGTAGAACTCTGCCAGCACCGGAGAATCGTCCGGACGCACAAGAAAAATCAAGGAGGATACTATGCGCTTATCGTTGATATCTGGCGTGGCGTTTGCCGCTGTTATGGCGATGACGTCGTTTGCCAAGGCCGACATCGTGGTTGGCATTATCGCACCTGTCACCGGACCGGTCGCAGCGTATGGCTTGCAGGTAAAGAACGGCGTCGAAAGTGCTGCGGAAGCCATCAATGCCGCAGGCGGCATCAAGGGCGAAAAAATCGTAACGAAGATTTTTGACGATGCGGGCGAGCCCAAGCAGGGCGTATCGGTGGCCAACCAGGTCGTTGGCGAAGGTATCAAGTTCGTGGTCGGTCCGGTGACGTCGGGCGTCGCCATGCCGGTTTCGGATGTTCTGGCTGAAAACGGCATCGTGATGGTCACGCCAACCGCGACCACCCCGGACCTGACGACGCGCGGCCTTGAAACCGTGTTCCGCACATGCGGACGTGACGATCAGCAAGCGGACGTTGCGGGCAAGTACATTCTCGACAATTTCAAGGACAAGCGTATTGCCATTGTCTATGACAAGACCCCTTACGGTACCGGCATCGGTAACGGCCTCAAGGCCGTGCTTAACAAGGGCGGTGTCACCGAAGTTGTCTTCGAAGGCATCAATGCCGGTGAAAAAGACTACAGCGCGCTTGTTACGCGTCTGAAGTCTGAAAAAGCCGACGTGATCTATTTTGGTGGTTATCACGCTGAAGGCGGTCTGATTGCCCGCCAGTTGAACGACCAAGGTATCAAGGCGCAGCTGATTGGCCCTGATGGTCTGTCAAATACCGAGTACTGGGCAATCGGCGGAGAGGCTGCTGCAGGTACGCTGTTTACCAATAGTGCAGATCCGACAAAAAATCCTGCGGCTTCGAAAGTCGTAGAAGCACTTCAAGCCAAGAATATCCCGGCGGAAGCTTTCACACTCAACGCTTATGCAGCGTTGCAGGTGATCGCAGGCGGCATCGAAAAGGCCGGTTCCGCTGAACCAACGGAAGTTGCGGCAAAGATCAAGTCGGGTGAGGCGCTGCCAACGGTCGTGGGTGACCTGACCTATTCGAGCACAGGTGACCTGACCACACCGGCCTTCGTCTTCTACAAGTGGGAAGGCGGCAAGGCTGTTCAGATCGACTAAAACGCAGCCATACATGGAGAAGTCCGCCGGTCAGAAATGCCCGGCGGACTTGCTTTTCAGAGTTGGAACTGCCGGAGCGCTTCTCCAGCAGCAATGGCCGCCGAAAGGGCGATATTCAGGGAACGCGCGCCTGGGACCATCGGGATGATCAGCCTTGCATCCGCAGTCTGATGCACCTCATCCGGCACGCCCGCCGATTCGCGACCTAGCAGCAGAATGTCTCCGGGATGAAATCTGAATTGCGTGTAGGGCTCGGCCGCTTTCGTCGAAAACAGGAGCAGACGGCGTTTTTCAGTCAGCCTCCATTGCTGGAAATGGGTCCAGTCGGCATGGCGCGTGAGAGCGGCCTGTTCGAGATAGTCCATCCCGGCCCGCTTCAATGAGCGGTCCGAAAGGTCGAATCCTGCAGGCTCAATGATGTCCACCGCGATACCAAAACATGCAGCCATGCGCAGTATAGTGCCTGTATTGCCGGGAATATCGGGCTGGTAGAGCGCAATGCGCAAGTCAGGTGGTGCTTCGGTCAATATCGCGTGCTCCGTTCGCAACACCTTCGCTGCGGAAGGTTGAACGTATGAGATTGGGGTCTCGCCTTTTGCGTTCATAATAGGTATAGGGGACGTACCGCAACGCTAACTTTGGAGGTGTCGATGCCAGAATATTCCCGACTTCTTCCAAACCGGATGGTCTCCGGTGCCGTTGGTGGTTCTGTGTCTATTATTCTCGCATAGTTTCTCTCCTCCTGACACAAGCCGCAATCGTTTGTTCTCACGTTTGCAGGTTCTGTTCCATGTTCGTCTTGACCAAACTTCAGCAAGCCGATTTTGCGGTCTGCAACCATGATCACGATATGCCCCACATGAGGTTCGATGATGTTTCGCTGGTTTGAAGAGAGGCTTGAGCCATTCCCGTCTGCTGAGCCTGGCGAGCCACCCAAGAGCTTGGTGGCCTTTTGCCTGCACTATACCAAGGGTGTCTGGCCGTGGATTGCTGTTATGGCTGTCTGCACATCTCTCATCGCTGTTCTCGAAGTGTCGATGTACGGGTTCCTGGGCGGTATTGTCGATTGGCTCTCGAACCACTCACGCGAAACATTTCTTGCTGATGAAGGGTGGAAGCTCGCATTGATTGCGGGTGTCGTACTTGTCGTGATGCCGGGGGTCGTTCTCGTCGATTCGCTGGTCATCCATCAGACTTTGCTCGGCAATTATCCGATGCGTATCCGCTGGATGGTGCATCGCTATCTTGTTCGCCAGTCGATGACTTTTTTTCAGGATGAATTTGCGGGCCGCATTTCCACCAAATTGATGCAGACGTCTCTCGCGGTGCGCGAGACGGTGATGAAGCTGCTCGACGTTCTCAACTACGTTATCGTCTATTTCAGCGGAACCCTGATCATTGCCGCCGCGGCTGATTGGCGGCTCATGATGCCCTTTCTGGTATGGCTGGCGGCCTATCTCAGCCTGATGTGGTATTTCATCCCAAAACTACAGGTGGTCTCCAAAAAGCAGGCGGATGCGCGATCGACAATGACTGGGCGGATTGTCGACAGCTATACCAATATCGCCACCGTCAAACTCTTTTCCCATTCCAAGCGCGAGGAAGGCTATGCCCGCGAGGGCATGCAGGATTTCTTGAGTACCGCCTATACCCAGATGCGTATGGTGACAGCATTCCATGTGGGCCTCTATGCGATAAACTGCCTGTTGCTGTTCTCGGTTAGCGGCATTGCCATCTGGTTGTGGCTCGGCTCGGCGATCTCCGTTGGTGCGGTGGCTGTCGGAATTGGGCTGGTGCTTCGTCTCAATGGTATGTCGCAATGGATTATGTGGGAAATGTCGGCGTTGTTCGAGAATATCGGCACAGTTGAGGACGGCATAACCTCGATCTCACTGCCCCGTCTTGTGACGGACGTTCCCGATGCTCCAGAACTGATCGTGAGCGCTGGCGCCATCACTTTCGATGCGATCGGCTTTCATTACGGCAAGGGCGCAGGTGTCATTGACCGCCTGTCGCTGGACATTCGCCCCGGCGAAAAGATTGGGCTCGTGGGCAAATCGGGCGCCGGCAAATCGACACTGGTCAACCTGTTGTTGCGGTTCTACGACCTCGAAAGCGGACATATACGTATCGATGGCCAGGATATTTCGCAGGTCAAACAGGACTCCCTGCGAGAACACATCGGTATGATCACACAGGACACCTCGCTGCTGCATCGTTCGATCCGGGATAATATTCTCTATGGCCGGCCCGATGCATCCGACGAACTGATGTATCAGGCCGTAAGGAATGCTCGGGCCGACGGATTTATCGAAGCGGCGACCGATCCGAAGGGCAGGCGTGGTTTCGATGCCCATGTCGGTGAACGAGGTGTCAAACTTTCCGGTGGTCAGCGCCAGCGTATCGCCATAGCGCGGGTCATGCTGAAAGATGCACCGATCCTGATCATGGACGAAGCAACCTCCGCGCTCGACTCCGAAGTGGAAGCAGCGATCCAGGACAACCTCTATCGGCTCATGCAGGGGAAAACCGTGATTGCGATCGCACATCGCCTGTCGACCATTGCGGCGCTCGACCGGCTGGTGGTTATGGACAAGGGCAGGATTGTCGAAAGTGGCAGTCACGAGGAGCTTATTGCTGCTAATGGCATCTACGCCGGGCTGTGGGCACGGCAGTCGGGGGGCTTCCTTGGTCTCGACGATCAGGAAGCAGCCGAGTAATCAGAGTTCAATACTGCAAACTTACTCAAGTTTAATTTGACGGCCAGCGGGACTCGCTCAAAGGTGTTTCGCTGGCCGTCGATGCGTTTCACAGCGGTGCATACTTCATCAAAGCCACAGGAGATTCCAACATTGATGTGGGTTGAATGACACGTCTTTTCCGCCTGTTCGAGAGCTGGATCGATCCTTACGCAAACCCGCCGGCCGATCGAGTGCCAAACCAGTCACTGGCTTTCATGTGGTTTTACGTCAGGCAGGAAAAATACGTATTTCTCGCCATGCTTGTCTGCGGCGGCCTGATCGCGCTCTTCGAGGCTGGTCTGTTCTGGTTTGTCGGAAAAGTGATCGACATTCTGTCATCAGCTGATCGTGCGCAAGGCTGGCAGGGTCTGATCGACGGGCATGGTGTCGCGCTTCTCCTCATGCTTCTGGCGGTATTTATCGGGCGGACGCTTGTTCTTTCGCTTGCTGCGCTCGTCGAGGAGCAGGCCATTGTACCGGGCTTCAACAATCTCGTGCGCTGGCAGGCGCACAGTGTTGTCTACCGCCAGAGCCTTTCGTTCTTCCAGAATGATTTTTCGGGTCGCATAGTGACCAAGGTCTGGGCGGCTGGTCAGGCGCTTGGCGATTTCATGGTTACGCTGCTGCAGGCTGTATGGTTCAGTCTGGTCTACTGTGCGACAACGCTGTTTCTAATTGGCAGACTTGACTGGCGCCTGGCTTCGGTCGTTGGACTATGGCTGGTCGTCTTTGGATTCACCGCACGCTACTTCCTGCCGCGGGTGCGCCGGGCCGCGAGGGAAACTGCCGAAACGAGTTCTCTCGTCATGGGGCGCCTCGTCGATGGCTACAGCAATATCCAGACGCTGAAGCTGTTCGGCACGACGCAGCGCGACGATGCCTACATGCGGCGGGGGATGGACCGCTGGCTCGCTGCGATCATGGCGCTGACGCGCGGTTTGAGCGGCATTCGGATTTCGCTCGCTGCAACGAGCGGTGTGATGATCTGTGCCGTTGCATCTCTTTCCATTGATCTTTGGCTGGCCGGGGAAATTTCCTCGGGTGAGGTGGCCTTTACGCTCGGCCTTGTCCTGCGTCTGAGCATGCTTTTGACTCGCATGATGGCCAATCTGAACGGGCTTCTGCGAAACTTCGGTACGATCCAGAATTCCATGGAGCTCTTGGCAAAGCCCGTTAGCGTCGTAGACAGCCCCGATGCTTCAGAACTTGTCGTCACGCATGGGGCAATCAGGTTTGAGAGCGTGCGTTTTCACTATGACAGTTCCAGGAACGTTATCGAGGATCTTTCTCTGAATATCCGTCCTGGCGAGAAGATCGGCCTTGTGGGGCGTTCGGGTGCCGGCAAGTCAACGCTCGTTAATCTTCTGCTCAGGTTCTACGATCTCGAAGGCGGCCGTATCCTTGTCGATGGCCAGGATATCTCAATCGTCACCCAGGATTCGCTCCGCGCTCATATCGGTATGGTAACGCAGGACACGTCACTGCTGCATCGCTCGGTGCGGGACAACATACTCTATGGGCGACCGGACGCCTCGGACGAAATGATGCGGCAGGCCGTCGTCAATGCGCAGGCCGATGCGTTCATTGATGCTCTGAGTGATCCAAAAGGACGAACAGGCTTTGACGCGCATGTCGGTGAACGCGGCGTCAAGCTTTCCGGTGGCCAGCGTCAGCGCATCGCCATCGCTCGAGTGATGCTGAAGGATGCGCCGATCCTGATTCTGGACGAAGCGACATCGGCGCTCGATTCGGAAGTGGAGGCCGCAATTCAGGATAGCCTCTACCGTCTGATGCACGGCAAGACAGTCATCGCCATTGCACACCGCCTATCGACCATTGCGGCACTCGACCGGCTGGTAGTAATGGATCAGGGCCGGATTGTCGAAAGCGGGACGCATGATCAGCTTATTGCTGCCAATGGCATCTATGCGGGTCTTTGGGCGCGGCAATCCGGTGGATTTATTGGTCATGAGTGATACGGCTGCCTATCCCTGCGACATCCTGCCCTTGTGGCCCTGTCAGGCTGGACAAGCCGAAGGGACATGCTTAGAAACCACGCAATATGCTGGGGATTCCACGGGGCTCATTTTCTTGGGCCTGTCTTCTATTATGCTGACATAGTGGATTCTCCCGCTGCGTTGTTATTCGGAAAGGAACAGGCCCCGTGAGCGCACACGATACGACCGAGCCGACACGGCGTGACTTCCTCTATATTGCGACAGGTATGGCCGGTGTGGTCGGTGCAGGTGCCTTTGCTTGGCCCTTCATTGATCAAATGAGACCGGACGCATCTACGCTGGCAGTCTCGTCTATCGAAGTTGATGTTTCGGCTGTTCAGCCGGGTATGTCCCTGACGGTCAAGTGGCGCGGCAAGCCGATTTTCATTCGCAATCGCACGCCCAAGGAAGTCGAGGAAGCCAAGGCTGTCGAGCTGAGCCAGCTGAAAGATCCGATTGCGCGCAATGCCAATCTGCCAACGGATGCCCAGGCCACAGATGCTGATCGTACCGCTTCCAAGGACAAGGAAAACTGGTTGGTGATGGTGGGTGTCTGCACCCATCTTGGCTGTATCCCCCTTGGTCAGCAGGGTGATTTTGGTGGCTGGTTCTGCCCTTGTCATGGTTCGCACTACGATACGGCCGGTCGCGTTCGCAAAGGGCCAGCGCCCGAGAATCTGCCTATCCCGCCACTTTCATTCATTTCCGATACCGTCATCAAGATCGGCTAAGGTTCCACGGGGAGACACGACATGAGCGGTGGACATTCATCCTATACGCCGAACACTGGTATCGAAAAGTGGATTGACGCGCGGCTGCCGTTGCCACGTCTGATGTACGATTCATTCGTTGCGTATCCAGTTCCGCGCAATCTGAACTATGCCTATGCATTCGGTGGCATTCTGGCACTTATGCTGGTTTCGCAGATCCTCACCGGTGTCGTCCTGGCGATGCATTATGCTGCCGATACGGGCCTTGCATTTACATCCGTTGAAAAGATCATGCGCGACGTGAACTCCGGATGGCTGCTGCGCTATCTGCATTCCAACGGCGCTTCGATGTTCTTCCTCGCCGTTTATGTGCATATCTTCCGCGGCCTTTATTACGGTTCGTACAAGGCGCCCCGCGAACTGCTCTGGATTCTCGGTGTGATCATCCTGCTCCTGATGATGGCGACCGCCTTCATGGGCTATGTTTTGCCATGGGGGCAGATGTCCTTCTGGGGCGCCACCGTTATTACTGGTTTCTTCACGGCATTTCCGATCATTGGAGATCCGATCCAGCAACTGCTGCTTGGTGGCTTTGCCGTGGATAATCCGACGCTCAACCGTTTCTTCTCGCTTCATTACCTGCTGCCCTTCATGATCGCAGGCGTCGTTGTTCTGCACGTCTGGGCATTGCACGTGACCGGCCAGACCAATCCGACAGGTATCGAAGTGAAATCGAAGACCGATACAGTCGCTTTCACCCCTTATGCGACCGTGAAGGATGCGTTTGGACTGGTGCTGTTCTTCATCCTCTTCGCCTATTTCGTATTCTATCTACCGAACTACATGGGGCATCCGGACAACTACATTCAGGCTGATTCTTTGAAGACTCCAGCGCACATCGTTCCAGAATGGTACTTCCTGCCGTTCTACGCCATGCTGCGCGCCATCACCTTCAACATCGGGCCGATCAACTCCAAGCTCGGCGGCGTCCTGATCATGTTCGGTTCGATCGCTATCCTGTTCATCGTGCCCTGGCTCGATACATCAAAGGTCCGATCAGCGGTTTACCGCCCGTGGTACAAGCTGTTCTTCTGGGTATTCGTAGCCAACGCCATCATGCTTGGCTGGCTCGGATCGCGTCCGGCCGAAGGCCTCTACACGCTCTTCTCGCAGGTAGGGACGGCATATTACTTCGGGTTCTTCGTCGTCCTCATGCCGTTGCTCGGTCTGATCGAGACACCACGTCGATTGCCGAATTCGATCACCGAGGCGGTGCTTGCGAAAAACAAGAGCGGTGGTCAGCCGGCAGGTATTGCCGCTGCTCCGGAAACCAAAGGCTGAGAATCGTGAAGGGCTCAAAGGACTTCCCCATGAAAAAAATCCTCCTCGGTCTCGCAGCTGCCGGTCTTGGTACAATGTTGGCTTTCAGTGGTGCTTACGCCGCCGAAGAAGCTCACAATGCGGCTGAACCGACGCATTTTCCGATCAAGAAGCCAGCCGAACTGGACTGGACCTTCGCCGGTCCATTCGGTCACTACGACAAGCAGCAACTGCAGCGCGGTCTGAAGATCTACAAGGAAGTGTGCTCCGCCTGTCATTCGATGAATTTGGTGCCATTCCGTTCTCTCGAAGAGCTTGGTTACACCGAAGCACAGGTAAAGGCATTTGCCGCGGAATATGAAGTGCCGGATGCGCCCAATGCGGATGGCGAAATCGTCAATCGCAAAGCCATCCCGGCCGACCATTTTCCGTCGCCCTATCCTAATGCGCAGGCCGCCGCAGCAGCCAATGGCGGTGCTGTTCCGCCAGACTTTTCACTCATCGCCAAGGCGCGCGCAGTCGAGCGTGGCTTCCCACTTTTCCTCGCCGACATCTTCACTCAGTACCAGGAAGGTGGTCCGGATTATATCCATGCGCTGCTGACCGGTTTCGGCGAAACGCCGCCGGAGGGTATGCAGATACCCGAAGGTACGCACTACAACCCATACTTCATTGCCGCCAAGTCGCTTGCCATGGCTCAGCCTTTGCAGGACGGCCAGGTGACCTATGATGATGGTTCTCCCCAGACGCTGGCCCAATATTCCCAGGATATCTCGGCGTTTTTGATGTGGGCGGCCGAGCCTCATCTGGAAGAACGCAAGAAGACCGGTTTCCGCGTCATGATCTTCCTCGTTCTGTTTGCGGGATTGGTTTACGTGGCCAAGCGCCGGATCTGGGCTGACGTTGAGCATTGAGCTCTGATCAAACTCGGAATTTGGAAGGGGCGCTCGGCGCCCTTTTCTTTTGAAAGACAGGAACGCTAGATAGCGAGAACCTGTCATTGGCACGAAGGAGCGATCAGATGGATTCCACATTGAAGCAAACGCTGGTCGATGCCATCCGCAACATACCCGATTATCCCAAGCCCGGGGTGATGTTCCGAGATATCACAACGCTGCTCGGCAATGCGCGCGCCTTTCGCCGCGCGGTAGATGAACTTGTGCATCCCTACGCCGGCGGCAAAGTGGACAAGGTGGCCGGCATCGAGGCCCGGGGTTTCATTATTGGTGGAGCAATGGCCCACCAGCTCTCGTCGGGGTTCGTTCCCATACGCAAGAAGGGGAAGCTCCCGCACGATACGGTTAGCATCGCCTACAGTCTTGAATATGGCGTGGATGAGATGGAGATGCACCGGGACGCAATCGTACCTGGAGACAAGGTTATTCTGGTCGATGATCTCATCGCGACGGGCGGGACTGCTGAGGGCGCTGTGAAGCTTCTGCAGCAGATGGGCGCCGATATTGTCAGCGCCTGCTTCATCATTGATCTACCGGACCTGGGCGGTCGCAAGAAGCTTGAAGCACTTGGCGTGAATGTGCGTACGCTGATCGCTTTCGAGGGCCATTGACTTATGGCAGGGCAATCAGCGCAGCACTGTCGAATTCCAGAACCTTGTCGCCCTTCTGATTATAGGCTGCGGAGGACATCTGCATCATCCACCAGCCAGGGCGCGACTGGAGCGCTCGCATAGCATTCAATGTTCGAGTGAATCGGATTGTGTCGCCGGCGTAAACCGGCTTCAGCCATTTGAGGTTTTCGAATCCTGGGGATGGGCCAAATTGCGGCGGTTGCTCGCCGCGCTGAATTGCTGATTGAACCTGGGTCTTCATGTCTTCGACATTCAAACGCATCCAGACAGCTGTGGTGTGCCAGCCCGAGGCGCAGAGGGACCCAAAGTTGCGGTTTTTTGCCGCATCAGCGTCGACGTGAAAGCGCTGTGGATCATATTTCTTGGCGAAGGCGACGATCTCCTCGGCCGAGAATGTGTATGTACCGAGATCCCGCTCAACGCCGATGAATTTGTCGATCTCACGACTCATGATGCGATCGGCTCCCGCAGTGAAAACATGGCGGTGTGCTCCAGTTCGCAGACGAGTATATCGTTCTGATTGAAGACTGCATGGTACAGCTTGACGAACCCGAGCGACGGCTTCGACTTTGACAGGCGCCGGTCGAGAACGGTCGTCTTTCCGGTCAGCGTATCACCAGCTAGAACCGGCTGCTTCCATTTGACGTAGTCGATCCCCGGTGCGCCTTGCGATGTAGAATCCAACAGATATGCGTCGCACAGCATGCGCATGAACATCGAAGCCGTGTGCCAGCCGGATGCAGCAAGCCCACCGAGAATGCTCGCCTTACCAGCGGCCTCATCGAGATGGAACGGCTGCGGGTCGAACTGGCTGGCGAAATCAATGATTTCCTCTGCCGTTACGATTTTGGAACCCAGCGGCCATTCGCTGCCGACGATGAAATCCTCATAGGCATATTTGGGGGAATGCTCGCTCATATCGTGCCGAGACCCTATGTATTGAACCTGAACAGCATGATGTCGCCATCCTGGACGATATACTCCTTGCCTTCATCGCGCGCCTTGCCAGCTTCCTTTGCGGCCACTTCGCCGCCGAGGTTGACATAATCATGGTAGGCGATCGTTTGCGCGCGAATGAATCCGCGCTCGAAATCCGTGTGGATGACCCCGGCAGCCTGCGGTGCTTTGGATCCACGCTCGACAGTCCATGCGCGTGCTTCCTTCGGTCCAACAGTGAAATAGGTGATCAGGTGCAACAGCTTGTAGCCGGCGCGGATCAACCGGTCGAGACCCGGCTCATCAAGATTCATCGCCTCCAGATATTCCTTGGCTTCCTCATCCGGCAGTTGAGCTACTTCCGCTTCGATCGCAGCTGATATCGTTACGGTTTCAGCGCCCTGGCCAGTCGCCATTTCGTCCACTGCTTCGGTATATTGATTGCCGGTCGCTGCATCGCCCTCCGCGACATTACAGACATAGAGCACTGGCTTGGATGTCAGAAGATTAAGCGATTGCAGGATGGCAAGGTCTTCGGCGGCAATGCCGTTCAGCATGAACCGGACTGGCTGCCCGTCCTGAAGCAGCCCAAGTGCCTGTTCCATGACGGGCAGCACGGTCAGCGCTTCCTTGTCCTTGCTGCTGGCGCGCTTGCGGAACTGGACGATGCGGCGTTCGAGGCTTTCGAGGTCAGATAGCATCAATTCGGTTTCGACTGTCTCGGCATCCGACACAGGATCAATTCGACCTTCCACGTGGGTGATATCATCGTCCTCGAAGCAGCGCAGGACATGTACGATCGCGTCGACTTCGCGGATATTTGCGAGGAACTGATTGCCGAGGCCTTCGCCCTTCGAGGCGCCGCGTACCAGGCCGGCGATATCGACGAAGCTGATGCGGGTAGGAACGATGTTGGCAGACTTGCCGATCTTTGCGATCGCCTGCAGGCGCGGATCGGGCACGGCGACTTCGCCCGTATTCGGCTCGATCGTGCAGAACGGATAGTTCGCAGCTTGGGCGGCGGCGGTTCTGGTCAGGGCGTTAAAAAGCGTCGATTTACCAACATTTGGCAAGCCAACGATGCCGCATTTGAAACCCATAATGTGCGATCCTTATTCTTTCTTACCGAAGAGTTTGTTCAGCATGTCGGCCATCGGGCCGGATTTTGGAATGTTGACGGCAGGCTTTTGGCTGCGCGCTTGCCGGATATGGCTTTGACCGGCGGATTTTGCAACAGGCTTTTCGACCGTTTCAGTCGTCGTCTTGGCGCTATTGCCCACAGCCAGGGCCATGCGATTCATGAAACTGGAATCGTCCTTCTTGACGAGAAGCCCGGCATTGACAGCAATCGCGTCGAGCAGCGGGTCCAGCCACTCGCGGTCGGCTTTGGCAAAATTACCGAGGACATGATTCGAAACCATTTCCTTGACACCAGGGTGGCCAATACCGAGCCGTACGCGGCGATATTCCTTACCGCAGTGCGCATCGATCGACTTGATCCCGTTGTGACCACCTGCACCCCCGCCTGTTTTCACGCGTACCTTGCCTGAGGGCAAGTCGAGTTCGTCATAGATGACAACCAGGTCGCCGAGATCCAGTTTGTAGAAGCGCAAGGCTTCGCCGACGGCTTGGCCTGACAGGTTCATGAAGGTCTGGGGCTTGATCAGGATGGTCTTTTCGCCGTCGATCATACCGTCGGCGACAAGTGCCTGGAACTTCTTGGTCCAAGGCGAAAAATTATGGCGGCGGTGTATCTCATCCGCCGCCATGAAACCGATATTGTGCCGGTTTGCAGCATATTGGGAGCCCGGATTGCCAAGACCTGCGATAAGCAGCACGCGCCTAGCTCCCAATAGTCAGAGAGACGATTACTCGCCTTCTTTTTCTTCGGTTTCGGTGGTTTCCGCAGCAGCTTCAGTGACTTCTTCTACTTCAGCGGCGTGGCCAACGATGGTGGCGATGGTGAAATCGCGATCCTGAATGACCGTCGTGACACCCTTTGGCAGGGTCACAGCGGAAATGTGAATCGAGTCACCGATCTGCAAGCCGGTCAGATCGATATCGATCGCGTCCGGAATGGCGTTTGCTGGAGCATGAAGCTCAACATCGTGACGAACGATATTGAGAACACCGCCGCGCTTGATGCCGGGTGCTGCGTCTTCATTGTGGAAGTGGATCGGTACATGCACGTTGACGACCGACTTGGCCGATACGCGCAGGAAATCAACGTGTACTGGCTTGTCACTGACAGGATCAAGCTGGAAGTCCTTCGGAAGGACCTGAATCGACTTGCCATCGAGAAGGATGTTGGCAATCGTCGTCTTGAAACCGCCGCCGTGAATCTTGTAGTACAGCGTCTTGTAATCGAGGGTAATCGAGATTGGCGCCTGCTTGTCACCATAGATGACTGCTGGCACTTTACCGTTGCGGCGAATTTCCCGGGCGGACCCCTTACCGACCCGTTCGCGCGCCTCGGCCTTGAGCTCGTATGCTTCGCTCATGGCATTTCCTTTCGAGGTTCAAATCTGGAGTGTTCTTTGAGGCCGATGGTCGGCTGTCCAAAAAACATGAAGCGGCCCATTATGACCGCCCCATTCCGCGTTGCCTCCAAGGGTGTCTACGCGGATGGCGGGTCTATAACGGAAAGACGGCCATTGCGCAAGTTGCTTCACCCGAAGCCAGCGCGCCATTGTCTGCAATATTGCTGCAGATTGTTTAGTCGAACAGACTGGAGACGGATTCTTCCGATGCCGTGCGCGAGACCGCTTCGCCGATCAGATCGGAAATCGACAGCACGCGGATATTGTGCGCGGCTTCGATCGCTGGGGTTGGCTGTATGGAGTCGGTGATAACCAGTTCCTTGAGCTTGGAGCCGCCGATACGGGCGACGGCGCCTCCAGACAGGACGCCATGTGTGATATAGGCAGTCACACTTGTGGCGCCTTTCGCCAGCAGGGCCTCGGCGGCGTTGCACAGAGTGCCGCCGGAATCGACGATGTCGTCGAACAGCAGGCAGTCCTTGCCGCGAACATCGCCGATGACATTCATGACTTCCGACTCGCCCGGGCGATCGCGGCGCTTGTCGACAATGGCGAGTTGGGCGTCGATGCGCTTTGCCAGCGAGCGGGCACGAACGACACCGCCAACATCGGGCGAAACGACCATGACGTTTGAAGTGCCGTAATGAGCGCGGACATCACGCGCGATGACCGGAACGGCATAGAGATTGTCGGTCGGAATATCGAAAAAGCCCTGGATCTGGCCAGCGTGCAGGTCGAGGGTGAGGACGCGGTTCGCGCCGGCTTCAGTGATCAGATTTGCAACCAGCTTGGCAGAAATAGGTGTGCGCGGACCAGGTTTGCGGTCTTGGCGCGCATAGCCAAAATAGGGAAGCACGGCTGTGATGCGTTTTGCCGATGACCTGCGGAACGCATCGATCATGATGAGCAATTCCATCAAATGATCATTCGCTGGGAATGATGTCGATTGCATCACGAAGACGTCTTCGCCGCGGACATTCTCTTGAATTTCGACAAAAATCTCCTGGTCAGCGAAGCGCCGAACGCTGGCCTTTCCGAGTGGAATGTTGAGATATTTGGCGACAGATTCGGCGAGAACACGATTGGAATTGCCCGCGAAGAGTTTCATGCCGTATTTTCCTCACGTCTTTTTCAGAGCGTCAGCCAAGTAAAGGATATGGCGGGCCTTTTACTGTGCTTGACGCACATTGCAAGCGCGCAAGCAAGATTCATGCACAATTCAACGGGAATATCGCGCAAAACGCGTAAATATGTCACGTCTTGGCGCCGGATACCCATGACAGATAGCCTTGTATTGCCTTGTCAGCAATCCCTTCCATGGTCTTGGGCGGGACTGAGCTCCACGGATCAGCACCGCCTCCTGGAACCTTTTCCTGGCCCTGGATGCGGTGAAGGCGCGTCCCCGCGGGATCAAGCACATCCCATACATAGATGATCGTCGTCTGATTGCCGTCGGGGAGGGCAGAGAAGTAGCCTTTCATAATATGGGTATTATCTGTATCGGCAGCCGTGCCAAGCGTGATGCCCTTTTCCTTTGCGAGCGCTGACAGCCGCTGCGACAGTGGTGTAGCAGCTGCAATCGGCGCACCCACGATAGGTGCAAATCGCAATTTTGCCGTGCGAAGCGTGCCAGGCGCGGTTGGTGTAGCGGCCTGAGTCGTTCCAGATGCAGTGACTGTGCCACTGGCGGGTGCGTTTGGTGTAGCCCCTGCTGGTGCGCCCGGTGGTGCTGGTGTTCCTGGTGCAGGCGCTGTCTGGCTACCTTGGGCCGTTGTCAGATCAGATTTGGTAACGCCAATCGGGGATTCTGAGCTATTGCACGCGGTGAGTGCAAGCCCTGCCAGAATGGCGACTGCGCATGTCATTGAGTTACGCGATATCATCTTCACTCAAACCCCGTCATGAGCCACCTGTTAGTCCACTTAAGAAAATAGAAGCAGACAAAAGTTTTATTTTACGATCAAGTCAAGAGGCTGGCGAGAAAGCGGCTCCGCATCACCATTCGTCGTGAGATATGTCCGGCCAAGGGTCATGGCCGTGCTGGTATCTGAATCCATGATGATCATGTGGGCAAATAGTGTCATATCGGGCTGAATCCGTTCCGGATTGCCGGAATAAAACATCGGCATATCCATCCATGACGGCGTAAAGCGCGCGCCGACAGAATAGCCGCAAGCGTTGAGGCGGTGGCGGGTCAGCTCGTGGCTCTCCATAACCTTGGCATGTGCGTCGAAGACATCGCCGAACGTGGAGGCAGGTGTCATGGCAGCTTCGACGGCAAGCAGCGCTTCATGGGCCGCTTCATAGAGTTCCTGATGGCGTTTCGAAGCCTTGCCTGTGAGTACAGTACGCATCATGGGGGCGTGATAGTGGCGATAGACGCCAGCCCATTCCAATGTCAGCTGATCATTCTTGGTCAACTTGCGCCGGCCGGCCTTATAGCGGCACAGAAGCGCATCTTCACCGGAGCCGATGATGAACTCATTGGCCGGATAATCGCCACCGCCGATGAATATCGCCGATTGCATGGCGGCGAGAATGGCACCTTCGTCGGCACCCGCCTTCGTCAGCTTTACCGCGGCATCAAGGGCTTCATCACCCAGTTCAGCAGCCTTGCGGCTATATACGATTTCTGCAGGGCTCTTCAGAACGCGCAGCTTGTCGACAATGCCCGAAATATCGACGAGCTGTCCGAATGCGGTGAGCTGTTCGTCCAGCTTCCGTCCGTTGGCCGCGGTCAGCCCATGGGTCTGATATTCAATGCCGATGCGGCACCCAAGCAGATCGAGATCATTCAGGATTTCGCGCAAATCTGCTGCGGGATTGGCATTGTCGCGGTCGGCCCAAACAATGATGTTTTCGATGTTGGAAGTCTGGCGCGCTTGCCGCAGATCGGCGGAGCGGGTCATCAGGACATTGCTGCCATCGGCCTTCACGACGAGACACTGGAAGAAGCAAAAGCCGAAGGTGTCGTAGCCGGTAAGCCAATACATGCTTTCCTGCGCAAACAGCAGGACCGCATCCAGCTTCTGCTCGGCCATCACTATCATAAGCCGGTCGCGGCGCGCGGCAAATTCTTCCGGTTCAAAATGAAGGGCCATATTGTTACTCCGTGATAGTGATCGCCGAGATCTGGCGGCCGTAGTCCGGTTCCTTGCGATGGGTCGTCCGGCGGTAGGAGAAGAACTGATCCTCATCTGCATAGGTACATGCCTGTAGCGATGAGGCGTTCACCCCGGCACGATCGAGTCTCGTCATGATAAAAGCCCACAGATCGAACATCTTGTGGCCATCCTTGATCGAGTCGCGAAAGTAACCCTTGTATGCGGGATCGGTTCGAATAAATTGGTCATAGAATTCGCTGCCAACTTCGTAATTGTCGGGGCCGATTGTTGGGCCGAGAACAGCATGTATTCTATCACGTTGCGCGCCAAGGGCGATCATTGCGTCAATTGTGTTTTCAAGCACGCCGCCGATGGCGCCCCGCCATCCGGCGTGGGCGGCACCGACGACTTTGGCTTCAGTGTCGGCAAAGAGAATCGGTCCGCAATCGGCTGACAATGCGCCAATGACGATGCCGGGGGTGGCTGTGACCATCGCATCTGCGTCCGGTCTGTCACCGGCAAATGGAGCCGTCACGGTGACGACGTCAGGGGAATGAACCTGATGCACTGTCACGAGGCGCGACAGTGGCGCACCGAGCGATTCCGCGACCCGCCGGCGGTTCTCCTTGACATGATCCTGATTGTCGTTCGAACCGCTACCGACATTCAATCCACGATAGATTCCGCCTGAAACGCCACCTTTGCGGGTGAAGAATCCGTGAGCGATTCGATCTTTTTCGGGTGATCCCAGCAAGGTAGAACGCAGTGGAGCTGGTTTGTCGGATGTGGTCATGCCGGATGCCTTTCAAGGCTGCGGATGGTGGTTGAGCAATCGATTGAAGTCAATTGCCTGAATGTCATTTCGCTTCGAACGGGAAAGTATGGGTGGCGGGATCGGTCACGCACAATACCTTGAACAGTGTCCCCATTTGTTCAGGTCCGGCGAGCCGTTCAACGTCGCCACGGATTTGGTCTTGAAAAGCGGCTGGTTTGCCCCGTCCCAGCGCACCGGCTCGATCAAGCAATCCCATTGCAAGCAAAAATTCGCCTTGGCTCATGGCGCTCGTCTTGCAGCCTTCTGCACGAGCGGCCTGAGCCAGGCTGTGGAAATCCACGTGGGTCGTAAGGTCTGCCGCTCCTGGGATATGCAATACGTCAACAGACGAATGTCGGCTCAGAGCTTGCAATGTATCGCCAAAACCTGGTTGCAAATGGCCATAGTCAAACAGGAGAGCTGCTCCGCGTTCGGCGTGGATCCGCTCGGAAATCTCCTGCATCATGGCGCTGCGGGCCGGGGCTATTTCGAAGATACTGCCCTCTGGCGCGATATTAGCAGCTGGCGGAAGCAGAGCCTGGTCGATCGCGCCAGATCCCGCAGCAAAGACAAGATTCTTTCTGGCATCGAGTGCAAGCGTGCGTTCGACAAAACGGCCCTTTATCTTGACATATTGGCGCGAAGGAATGGCATCGAATAGCTCGTTTGCGATGAGAACAAGGGGCCCAGGTCCAATCTGGCGGAGCTGCTTGGTCCAAACAATCGCATTCGAGTGTTTGCCGAGTGCCGATTGTTGGATCTGGGTCAACCGATCACTGATCTCCACCATGTGGATCTTCGCAGCAGTCATGAAATCCGGTGCCAGCTTTATGGCTGTACGAATCAGGTCTTTCATCAGCGTGCCGCGTCCGGGGCCCATTTCACAAAGGACGAATTCGCTTGGGGCGCCGAGCGCCTGCCATGCGCTGACACACCATACGCCAATTAACTCCCCGAAAATCTGGCTGACTTCTGGCGCTGTGATGAAATCCCCGTCTTTCCCGAACGGTTCGCGCGTCGTGTAGTAACCGGCATCGCGGTCGAAGAGGCACATCGCCATGTAGTCCGCAACGCTGATCGGTCCGGTGGCTTCTATCTGGCGGATGATGCGTTGCTTCAGATTCATCGTCCGGTGGCAACCTCGGGATTACGAGCCGATAATATGAAGGCGAAGCCGATCATCACCATGGGAATGGAAAGCACCATACCCATGGTCAGCCACCCGCCAAAAAGATAGCCGATTTGTGCATCCGGCTCGCGGAAAAACTCAACGAAGATGCGGGAGAGACCATATAGAGTGATGAAGGCGCCGCTGATGAAGCGCGGGCTTTTCAGCTTCCGCCCATAAAAGATCAAGAGTGCGAGGGTTGTAAAAAGAATAATGCCCTCCAGGGCTGCCTCGTAAAGCTGGCTCGGATGGCGGACGAAAGGTCCGCCAGTTGGAAAGATCATGCCCCATGCAACGTCGGTTGGGCGTCCCCAGAGCTCGCTGTTGATGAAGTTTGCCACCCGGACAAGACCGAGGCCAACCGGCACGCCGGCGGCGACGGTGTCAAACATACTGTAGACATTGATCCTACGCGACCGGGCAAAGAGTATCATCGCCAGAATGGTGCCAAGCAGACCACCATGGAACGACATGCCACCTTCCCATACTTTGAATATGTCCAGCGGGTTGGAGACATAACGAGCAAGGTCGTAAAAGAGGATGTAGCCCATGCGACCGCCAAGGACGACGCCAAGTGCCGCCCACAGGACAAAATCGTCAAGGTCGGCAGGTTTCATCGGTGGCGTGTTATTCGCCCAAAGGCGAGGCTTGCCGATCAGTTTCTTGCCATACCACCAAGCAAAGAGAATCCCGGCCACATAGCCTAGACCGTACCAATGGACTGACAGCGGGCCGATAGAGAAAAGCACAGGATCAATATCCGGAAATGCGATCGCGGCAAATGTCGGAAGAAGGATTTCGCTCACAAAGGCACTCCAGTCGTGATTGATGATCGGCGGGACCATGCGCGAGGGCATGAAGAGCGTCAAGTTGCCTCTCCGGTAACATTTGCATGCGGACGATCCAATGCCCAACTTGCTTGCAATCACACCGGGCGGCGATTATCTGATTGGGAACCGGCGCATATCCTTGAAACTGGAAGAGGTTTCGACAAGGATGTGCGCAATTCAAGGTGCTACTGCGTCCTTTATGCACAAAGGGAGCACGGCGCAGCAGAGGAGGTACAGCCATGACCAATGGATCAAATCGCGTTCTCGATGAACTGGCAAAGCTTGTAACAGACGCTGCGGGAGCGGCTCAGGGCGTGCGCCGCGAGGTCGAAACAGCGTTCCGTGGCCAGGCAGAACGATTGCTCAACACGATGGATGTGGTGCAGCGCGAGGATTTCGAGGCTGTGCGCGAAATGGCAATCCGCGCCAGGGCGGAAAACACGGCACTCCTGGCCCGCATCGAGGCGCTGGAAGCTCTTGTAGGCGCAAAAGAGAAAGCTCCGGGCGATACTTTGGAAAAGCCTGCTGCGTCTGGTGGCGGCCGTACAAAGAAGGCGTAGTTTCCGAACTGTAACCGGCGGGTTTGGTGGATTTCGGTCCTGCGCATCAATGCGTTCGGACCGAAGATCACGGAACGTCAAAGGGTCACGACAATCTTCCCTAATTGTTCATTTGATTCCAGAAAGCGATGCGCCTCTACGATCTGGTCGAACGGAAAAATTCTGGCAATTACTGGCTGTAGCGAACCGGATATCAACCCATCGAGAATGAACGTCTTGGCGGCCTCCAACCGTGCCGGATCCCGGACGATCTCATGGATGAGGTAACCGCGCAGCGTCAGACTCTTGCTCAGCACGGTGAACAGCGGGAAGGGGGTAGGATCTGAGCTCAAGCCGCCGTATTCGATGAGAATGCCATTCCGTGACATTGCAGCCGTCAGCGGCTCGATTAATGGGCCGCCAACTGCGTCGAACACAACCCGTACGCCCTCAGTGCCGGTGATTTCTCTTAGCCGGGCCTCCAGATCCTCCTCCGCTGAAGCGATGACATGCGCTGCACCTAACTCGATCAGGGCCTGCTTCTTAACACACGTCCGTGTGACCGCGATCGGGGTCGCGCCAACCAGGTTGGCAATCTGGATCGCGGCAAGGCCGACACTGCTGGATGCGGCGGTAATGACGACAAAATCCTTCCTGCGGAGTTGGGCAATATCGATCACCGCCCCGTAGGCCGTGACATACTGCATCCAGACGGCTGCGGCGCGTTCCCAGGTCAGTGACGGCGGATGCCTAACAACGATCTCGACAGGAAATGTCGCGAGCTCACCATAGGCTGGCCAGCGGACCATCGACAGTGGCGGAACAACGCTAACGGCATCGCCCGGTGCGAAACCGCGCACATCTGCGCCCACCGCCTCGACGATGCCTGCCGCCTCAAGGCCAAGACCGGATGGCAATGGCGGCGTCTCGATATAAGAGCCCGAGCGTATCAAGGCCTCGGCGCGGTTGAGGCCAAGCGCCTTGACACGGATTTGAATCTCGCCGCGGCCGGGCTTAGGAACATCGACGGTTTCAATTCGCAGGACCTCGGGACCACCATGCTTATGAAAGCGAATAACGCGCGTCATTATCATAACTCCAAAAGATTTCGACATAATAAGCTATAGCGGCTGGCATTATTGCGATAAATTGGCTTGTATGAAGAACAGTCGAAATCAAGAGTTTTGAATATGGATCGCCTTACAAGTATGGCCGTATTCGTTAAAGCTGTGGACCTGGGCTCGTTCGCGGGGGCCGCGGCCGCACTCAATCTGTCCGGACCAATGGTTGGCAAGCACGTCCAGTTTCTGGAACAGCGTCTCGGCGTGCGCCTCATCAACAGGACCACCCGGCGCCAAAGCCTGACAGAGTTCGGACGCGCTTATTATGAACGCTGCCAGGTGGTGCTCGCGGAAGCCGAAGCAGCGGATGCGCTGGCTTCCGACCACCTTTCCGATCCCTGTGGAAGGCTGCGTGTCACCATGCCGGCATTATTCGGCCGGCGCTGCGTTGCGCCCATCCTGCTGAAACTTGCACAGCAATATCCCATGCTGGAACTTGATCTGTCGTTCAATGACCGCATCGCTGACCTGGCTGAGAATGGCTATGATCTTGCCATCCGCACCGGCAGCCTGGAGGGCAAGGCCGGTATGATCGCGCGCCGCGTTGCACGCCAGCGCATGATCGTTTGCGCGTCGCCATCCTATGTGGAGATGTACGGCCGGCCACTGGAGATCGCGGCGCTCAGCGGACATCATGCGATCATCTACAGCCGCTCAGGCCGTGTACGCCCATGGCTGTTTCCACGCAATGATGCGCCTCCAATGGAGGTCTTGCCAATCAGCCGGATACGGCTCGACGACATGGACGCTATCGCCGATGCTGCAACCGCCGGCATGGGGCTCGCCTGGCTGCCGCGCTGGCTCATCAGGGAGCGCATTGAAGCCGGCACACTAATCCCACTGTTGCAGGATCAGCCCGAATTTCCTTACGACTGCTACGCCCTATGGCTGCAGACACCTCACTTGCCGCTGAAGGTTCGCCTTGCTGTCGATGCGTTGGCGGCCGCATTGCCCGAGTTCATGACGTGAAATGAACGGACGCGGTCGGTCCCGCTGCTGCACGGATTTCGTGATATTTCACGCCATATGATTTACTGGGTTTTTCGAACCCAAATTTCGGTCAGGCGTTGCTGCTTTTCGCCAGCTGTTGTTCGCCTGCTGCGATCGCCTCTTCTTCCGTTTCGTAAGGTCCAACCTTTGGGCCCTGTTCGCCACCAGTGGTGATCACATAGTACCATTGTCCGTCATCATTCTTTTGGCTTGCGGACACAGTCGTACTTGTTTCGCTGGACATCGCCGGTCTCCTTTGAGTTGGCAAGAACATCAGTCTAGATGGTGTGGATATCGGATATATGACGGAAATTTCGGGACCGTCACCGCGCGATTGTCACCGCGCAAGAACGCAATTTTTTGGGGCCATAAAAATCGCCGCTTCACGAGCTTGGACGTCCGCGCGAACGATGCGGCGATCCTTGCGGGTATTTTCTTGATATTTCCACCGCCCAATCCGCAATCCCCAAAATTAATCTTAAGAATTTATCAACAGGTGGAAATCGCCGAAAATCGTTTTCTTAGAGTCAGTTAAAGGCAGGTCGTGAATCCTTTTGGGAGCGTCTGTCCACACCCATTCTCGCCGTTCGATCAAAAGGGGACTGGCGCTCGGACTCAGCATCAATACACTGAAATTACAGCATGATTCGTTTCTAGGATCATGTAGCGGTTATTCTGGTTCTTAACCGTGGTCCGGTTGGTGCGTTCTTCCTGCCGGTGAGTTTTCAAGCGTTTGTGTCATTCGGGTGGGTGCGCTGTGCTCCCGCAGCGTCATATGAGATTCGATTTAGCAGGTAGTGGCGATGAGCCTTCTGGAAATAGAAATTGCGCGCGATTTGCATCCGGTTGATGTGATTGAGCATGTAGCCCACGCCAACGAATGGGCATTCGAGCGCACTGGGGAAGATGAAATTGCCATCACTGTCGAGGGGAGCTGGACCGACTACCAGATTTCCTTTTCGTGGATGGAGGATTTCGAAGCGCTGCATCTGGCTTGCGCCTTTGATATTGCCGTGAGCGAGCCGCGCGTCAATGAAGTGATGCGTTTGCTGTCACTCATCAACGAACAGCTACTTATGGGCCATTTTGATCTTTGGCGGCAGGAAGGAGCGGTCATGTATCGCCAGTCGCTGCTGCTCTCGGGTGGAGCCGAGCCGACGAGCAAACAGGTCGAAGTACTGCTCTCCAGCGCTTTGGACGCCTGCGAGACCTATTTTCAGGCTTTCCAGTTCGTTGTCTGGTCAGGTTCGACAGCCCGGGAATCGCTCGACAGTATACTGTTCGAGACGGTAGGTTCAGCCTGAGCGAAACCAGATCAATTCAACGGTTGAGTTTATGACCATCAGTTTTGACGATTTTGAGAAAGTGGATATTCGCGTCGGCACTATCGTCGAGGTGGAAACCTTCCCCGAAGCACGTAAGCCTGCGTTCAAACTGAAAATCGATTTTGGAGACGAAATCGGCATCAAGAAATCCTCGGCGCAGATTACGAAGCATTATACGATGGACCAGCTGCAGGGCCGCCAGGTCATGGCAGTGGTGAATTTCCCGCCGCGCCAGATCGGGCCATTCATGTCGGAAGTTCTGACCCTCGGATTTCCGGATGAGGAAGGAGCTGTTGTCCTGGCTGCCATAAGCAAGCCCGTGCCGAATGGCGGCAAGCTGTTCTAGAACCCCATGTGAATAGCTACACCACTGACTCAATTCCCCTTGGAATTGTGCCAATGGCGTAACTATTGTCAGCACTCGAGTGGAACCGACCTGACGCTAAATTGTCTTCGCTACCATCTCCTTGGCGATATAGTCCGCCTGCCGGATCGCGAGACTGACAATCGTCAGCATCGGATTTTCTGCACCGCCGGTTGTGAACAGGCTGCCATCCGAAACAAACAGAAATTGCACCGCCCAAACGTCAGCACTGGTTGGCGAGCGAGCCGCGTAAGGACTGATTGACCCTGATTGCGACTATGCCGGTATTCGGACGACCGCCCGCAAACCACCTTTCGGGCTCTCATCGAGTGAGATGTCGCCGCCATGGCTGCGGGCAATGTCGAGTGCGATGGCGAGGCCCAACCCGGTTCCGCCTGCATCCTGGTTGCGTGCTTCATCCAGCCGGAAGAAGGGTTTGAATACTTCATCGCGCATTTCCTTTGGGATGCCGGGGCCATCGTCGTCAATGGTGATTGTCAGCCAGCCCTCGCGATGATCGGCGGTGACGGATACGTTGGTCGCATAACGGAACGAATTCGAGACAAGATTGGAAATAAGGCGTGAGAATGCGTTCGGGCGGACCTGAATTTCTGGCTCGCCCCGGATGCTTGACTCAAATCCGCGCTCCAGCAACGCACCTTCTTCCTTCAGTTTGGCAAAGAAGCGCTCCAGATTGAAGGTTCCCGTCTCTTCTTCGGCCTCGCTGCGGGCGAATGCCAGATAGCCTTCCAACATGGACTGCATATCCGCGATATCCTGCTCCATGGCATCGGTATCGACCTTGTTACCCACCAGGGCGAGTTGAAGTTTAAATCGGGTCAGGATAGTGCGTAAATCGTGGCTGACACCGCTGAGCATAGTCGTGCGCTGCTCAATTTGCCGTTCAATGCGTTCGCGCATGACGATAAATGCTGCACCAGCACGGCGTACCTCTTCAGCACCACGCGGCTTGAAGTCGGGTGGCGGTGCGCGCCCCTTGCCAAAGCTGTCGGCCGCTGTCGCGAGTTGCTGTATTGGTTTGATCTGGTTACGAAGAAACAGGATTGCAATAGCAAGCAGGACAAGCGCAGAACCCGCCATCCAGACAAGAAAAATCAGGGTGTTTGATGCGTAAGCCTGACTTCGGCGGGCAAATACGCGCATGACCTTATCCTCCAGCTGGATACGGATCTCTACCAGGTCGGAATCACCAATCGTATCGATCCAGAAGGGACGATTGATCTGCCTGGTGATCTCCTCACCCAAGATGCTGTCAAGAATCGAAAAGAACGGCTTGGGACCAGGTGCGGGCAGCGGATCAGCCGGGAGAATCGAGATATTGAGCGCCAGTCTTTCACGCGAGATCCGGATCAGATTCTCGTAGCCCGGGTCTTGGGGATAGGTGTCCATGAGATCGATGATACCGGCAATGTCACGAACCACCGCTGTGGACAGGCGTTGCGTAACAGTTTGCCAATGGCGCTCCATGAAGACAAAAGCGATAACGGACTGGAGTAGTACCATTGGTGCGATAATGATGATCAGCGAGCGCGCATAGAGCCGTTTTGGCATCCAATGCGCGAGCCATCGCGTCAGCTTCCGCCATGGGGCAAGGAGGGTGCTTCGCTTGCGCCGCCAGTGGCGCTTTCTGACTGCCAATGCGCGTTTTGCGGAGTCGGTCGTTGCCATCTTGTCGGTATCCGCTTGCGCACTCGGTTCATAGCGTGGTGTAGATCTTGTCTTGCTACTCCACGCTCAGTTTATAGCCGACGCCGCGCACCGTCTGCAACCAAACAGGATTGGCAGGATCGTTTTCGATCTTGCGGCGCAGGCGGTTGATCTGCACATCGATCGTACGCTCGCCGACATCGCCTTCCTGCCCAGTCAACTCATGGCGTGGTACCGTTTCCCCGGCCCGTGCCGCGAAAATAGCCATGATATCCTGTTCCCGATCCGTCAGGCGGATCAACTCCCCTGAGCGCTTGAGTTCGCGTTTGGCGATTATAAACGTATACGGGCCAAATACGATCTGCTCGATCTTCGCCTGCGTAGCGGGGGCACCTCGCCGCAGGATATTATTGATCCGGAGAATTAGTTCACGCGGATCAAAAGGCTTTGGCAAGTAGTCATCCGCTCCTGCTTCCAGTCCGGTGATGCGGCTGTCGGTTTCCGATAGAGCGGTCAGCATGAGGATCGGGACAGTCTTTTCCTTGCGCAACGACTGGGTCAGGGCGACACCGCTCTCCCCCGGCATCATCACGTCAAGAATGAGAAGATCAAAATCGATTCCCGCAAGCTTACGGCGAGCGTCGTCTGCGTTGGCAGCCACCGTAATGCGAAAGCCGCTGCCGGTGAGATATTGCGACAGAAGATTTCGAATTCGGGTGTCGTCATCAACAATGAGCAGATGTGGCGCATCGTCTGAAAGTGGAAGTTCGTCACTCACCAATGTCGGTCCTCTTTTTTTCGGGCATTCGCTTCCTTGCCCCTGTTCATCGAAACGAGTGGCAGGGTCCGCATGGTTCTACCCTGCCTTCGGTAAACTGTCGATCTGTTGCCATTGGGCGGGGTTCACCATGGCCTTAAGGAAATGCTCAATGATGATCCGATCAGAATGACCGATTTGATCCAATGCACTGGTAATGCGGCGTGATTGCGGTGCCGCAAGCTCCAGTGCGAGGTCGCGGCCCTTTGGTGTCGGGTAAAGTTCGCGTTGGCGCCGGTCCCGTGGACCGGGAATCTGGACGACATGGTCTGTGTCAATAAGTTGCTTGAGTACACGGGCAAGGCTTTGCTTAGTAATCTGAAGGACATCCAGCAATTCCGCCACCGTCATCCCGGGTTTACGGTTTATGAAGTACAGAACGCGATGATGCGCCCGGCCAAATGAAAGCTTCTCCAGGATCATGTCCGGATCGGCGGTAAAGTCACGGTATGCAAAGAAAAACAGCTCGATGATGTCGAGTTCTCTCGCATCTTTCTTGGTCAGGGCTGTCTCGATATGTCTATCTGGTGTATAAGATTTCATGCAGGGTTCCCGCTCTTGTCCGAAAATTATGTCAGTCTTATTGACTTAATTTTAGACTGCTGATAATTTTTGGCAAGCTGTTGGCTACATTTTGAATTAAACGAAAAGCCAATAAGTGTTTCTGGGACATTTTCCTTATTGAAACGCCTATTGGTGCCGTGGGCAATGGTACACCAATTGGTAATCGGGACCAGTTGGTGCAGGCTCAAACCCGCAAAATTATCAGGAATCAAACGCCTGGAGGAAAACATGGCATCCGTTCCATTTGATCAGCTTGAAGGTTACATCTGGATGAATGGCGAATTCGTTCGCTGGGCGGATGCAAAGATTCATGTGCTGACCCATGGCTTGCACTATGCTAGCTCAGTCTTCGAAGGGGAGCGCGCCTATGGCGGCGAGATCTTCAAGCTTAACGAGCACACCGAACGCTTGCACGAATCGGCAAAGATTCTTGGATTCAAAATACCTTTCACCGTTGAAGAGTTGAATGAAGCAAGCCGCAAACTTCTGGCCAAACAGGGATTCAAGGATGCCTATGTCCGTCCGATCGCGTGGCGGGGCAGTGAATCGATGGGCGTCTCGGCCCAAGCGAACAAAATCAATGTTGCGATAGCCATCTGGCAATGGCCAAGCTATTTCGATCCAGCACAGAAACTTAAAGGCATCCGCCTTGACCTTGCGGAATATCGCCGTCCAGACCCTAAAACAGCCCCATCCAAGTCCAAGGCCGCTGGCCTTTACATGATCTGCACGATCTCCAAACACGCCGCCGAAGCCAAGGGCTATGCTGACGCCCTGATGCTCGATTGGCGTGGCCAAGTTGCCGAAGCAACCGGTGCCAACGTGTTCTTCGTGAAGGATGGCGTCATTCACACGCCGACGCCCGATTGTTTCCTCGACGGTATTACGCGCCGTACAGTCATCGATCTGGCAAAGCGCCGTGGATATGAAGTTGTCGAACGGGCTATAATGCCGGAGGAACTGGAGAGTTTCGAGCAATGCTTCCTCACAGGCACTGCCGCAGAAGTTACTCCAGTTTCGGAAGCCGGCTCGTATCGTTTCACGGTGGGCGAAATTGCTGTCAATCTGATGAATGATTATGCTGCCGAAGTAATGCCAAAGAAAGCAGCTGCGGAGTGATCGAAAGTAGAATGCAAAATAGTCTTGGATACCTTCGAATAGAGGTACCAAGCTGTTTGACATTGCTTAAAACTTAGTCAACATGAGTCAGGTCAGGCATGAGTCTGGCTTGAAACGTTGACGGGGTGTCAATCATGGAAGCGCTTCTTCCTATTATTATCCAGCTTATCTCGGGTGGTGTCGGCGGAAATATTGTCGGCGGCCTTCTAAAAAACCTGAGCCTCGGCACAACAGGCAATACTGTTGCCGGCGGTATTGGCGGACTTATCGGTGGTTATTTGACGCAATTCCTCGGTTCCGGTGGTGCTGAAGTCGTGGCAAATGCAGCAGCATCGTCGGGTCTGGATCTTGGCTCGATCATCGGACAAGTCGCCGGCGGCGGTGTGGGCGGCCTTATTCTGACTGCGATTGTTGGGGCAATCAAGAACTCGATGGCCAAGACCTGATCCTATCGGAAAGCAAACGATTTCGAGGGCGGTCCATGACCGCCCTTTTCATTTGAGTGCACTTTGCAGTAGATACTAAATAAGATTGATCGAGCATGGGACTATCGTGAAATGGGACAATTGCAGGCCGGTATTATTCCCGTTACGGCGTTCCAGCAGAATTGCACGATCCTTTTTGACAGTGACGACAAGCATGGTGTTCTCATCGATCCAGGCGGGGACAATGATCAAGTCCTGAATGCAATCCAGTCAAATGGCATCGTGGTTGAAGCCATCTGGATTACGCATGGCCATATCGATCATGCGGGCGGGGCTATGGACATGAAGGATGCGCTTGGCGTCGACATCATCGGGCCACACGCAGCGGACCGTTTTTTGTTGGATAGTCTGGAAGCAAAGGCTTTGCAGTATGGCATTGCGGACAAGGTTCGTAACTGCACCCCGGACCGGTGGTTGAACGACGGTGATACGGTGTCGTTTGGTTCGCATGCCTTCGAAGTCCTGCATTGTCCGGGCCATGCGCCGGGCCATGTCGTTTATTTCAACCGGGTGGCCAAGTTTGCCCATGTGGGCGATGTCCTGTTCAACGGATCGGTGGGGCGTACGGATTTGCCGGGTGGCGACCACGCCGCCTTGATCAACTCCATCAAGACAAAGCTTTTGCCGCTCGGAGACGATATCGGATTCATCTGCGGACACGGGCCGGGCGGGCGTTTTGGCGAAGAGCGCCGCACTAATCCGTTCCTGCAACCATAAAAAAACCGCCGGTCTCCCGGCGGTTCGTCGAAGCTATCCAATCAACATCAGTTGGCATTGCAGAAGTAGTCGCCTCCATCATACCCGCGGAATGTGCCGGTTTCCGGGTTGAACGAGCGATATCGATCTGAACAATAACGGTACCATTCACGGGACCATGGCTCCAGAGAACCGTAATAGCGTGGTGCCTCACGATATACGCGAACAGGCGCGGCACGGTAGGCCGGGCGATAGCCATCGTCATAATCGCGGTAAATAACTTCCGGTTCACGCGGTTGGGCAAGGACACTACCGAGTACGGCGCCGGCCGCAAGACCGATTGCGCCGGCCGCCAATGCGTCGCCGCCGTTGTCGTGGTGGTGATGGCGGCGCCAGCGCCAATCGTCTGCCGATGCTGAGCTGAGGGGTACCATGACCGTTGCAAAAGCGGCGGCTGCCAGGACGGCAATTTTCGTGCCTTTGTTCATTTGTGCCTCCTTTGAAGCATCCTTGGCGAAGCGATTATATGCTTGCCTGATAGTGTTGGGCTGGACTTAGGTGAGGGCGCCAGCCGTAGTGTCTGTTTTATCCGCATGAGCATGAATGCAAGCTGAACGGACATCGCAGGAATTCATTCCACGTCACTCCTGACGGGAAGAGAAAGCACACACAAATTCAGCAAATCCAAGGCAGCGAAGCGCAAAAGCTTCAGCTCGGCGACTGGCCACTCGGGCGCGCCACAAAATTTAAGGAACGGAAATCCCCGATTCCTGACCGGGGATCTTTCTGACGGTGTTAGCCGCCCAGTATTATTCAGTGACCGAGATATTGACGGCCTTTGGTCCCTTGCCGCGACGATCAGGCTCGGTATCAAAGGACACCTTCTGATTGTCTGCGAGACCTGTGAGTCCGGAAGCTTGAACGGCGGAAATATGAACGAAAATATCCGCTGCGCCGTCATCCGGCTTGATAAAGCCAAAGCCTTTTTCACTGTTGAAGAATTTGACCGTACCGGTCTGTGCCATGCTTCGTTCCTTTTCCTTACTTACCGCGTTCCCCTCCGGGTTTGCGGGATTGGTAGAGCCGTCTTCTGTGAGATACATCCAACGGAAATCATGCAGGCAGTTCTCGAATTCAGGAAAGGAGCCGATCATTGCCGAGATTTCTCCCGACCCGGTATTCTTGCGGTTCCGGCGCGCCGTTCTTCCAGTCTTCCAGTGTTCGCAAATGCCCGAACACATTGAGACTGCTAGAATAAGTGTTTTTTGGCAAGCAAAAGTTTTTCTATCATTTAGACGACTATAACGAACGACATTGCAACCTACATACTTAGGAGTAGGAAATTTCTTTAGGCATTCCCGATGGGGTACCTTTCGACATCATGGAAAGTGCGTGGGCCTCGCTCCATCCTTGACTGCTATCGATTGCGCAGCACGATGCAGGCGCCCCCGGCATTATGCAGCTGGGCACAGATTTGATTGGCTTCGTTCCGGCTGTCTGCACCGATGCGTACCGCATAGATACCACGCCGTCCCAAGGCGGAACGGTAGCGGCTGATCACTGGTTCATGCTGGTTCAAAATGGCTGGAAAGCTTCGGCGCAAGCGCTGAAGCTGACCGACAGCGGCCGAACGGCGGAAGTTTCCGGCAATCTGGATACCCCACGGCTTGGGCTTGATCTGAGCCATGGCAATCGTGGAAAAGCGGACAATGGGCAGCTGGCGGCACGCCGCATCGAAACTGAGCTTGGCGTTGAGGGGGCGTGCGTTTATTTCGGTTCCAGCGGCAAAATCGTCTGCCGAATGCCCCGTAATGTCGAGGACATATTCTTCCGTTTCGAGCGGGAGAAAGCCGCCACTGGAAAGCCAATTTGCCACGCGCGTCGGGCCAGCATTATAAGCCGCGGCTGCCAGACCCCAATTACCGAATGATCTGCGGAGGTCCTTCAAAAGCGCAGCGGAGGCTGGAAGTGCCTTGGCAAAATCGAAGGGGTCGTCCAGATTTCGCTCCTTGGCGGTCCCGGGCATGAACTGGGCGATACCTTGAGCACCAACCGGGCTTGTCGCCGACACGTCGAAACGGCTCTCTTTCCAAATCAACCTTGCAAAAAAATCACGTGGGACCCCATGGCCATCGGCCTGAGTCGCGATGGCTGCGCAGATTTGGCCAACGGTTGGCACCGGTGGCTGCACTGGTGTTGAAACGGACGGATTGTCCGCAGACCACGCATCGAGCGGGGGCATGAGGACGAATGCTGCCATCAAGCTGAACCGTCTGAGCCTGTTCACTCCGTAGTCATCCCCTTCGTGCATCTGCGCACAGGCATAAAGCACAGCGATATTTCTGATAAGAGGTATAGCGCAATGATTCCATTGTTTTGATCTGATTGCGCAAGGTTTGAATGAAGGGAGAGGTCATGCAAGCGGAGCCGAGGAATTTCCTGAGAATTGGTGCGATAATGGCTGTGGCGGTCATAGCCGCCAATTGTACCGTTTCGGTAGAGGATAGCGGGCCGCACCATCCGCGGCCAGAGCGGCCGCAGATTTGTACACGCGAATATGCGCCGGTTTGCGGCGTTCGTAATTCCGAGCGCCAGACATTCGGCAATGCTTGCGAAGCACGTTCCAAAGGTTATCGTATTATCGGTTCTGGGAAATGCAGTTTTCAGGACAGACCGGACAGCGGCTGGGACGGACGGCGCGATAGACCCGAGCAGCCCCGCATGTGCACACTGCAATACGCGCCCGTTTGTGCCCGCCGCGGCACTTCCGTCCAAACTTTTGGCAATACCTGCGAGGCTGGCAATGCGGGTTACCAGGTGATTGGCGAAGGACGCTGTTGATATGCCCAGTTCCATTACAACAATCGGCTTCGACGCAGATGACACACTCTGGCAGAACGAACAGTTCTTCCGGAGCTCGGAAATGCACTTTACGGATCTATTGTCTGCTCATGTCGAGGTAGCCGGCCTGTCCGAGCGATTACTTGCCATCGAGAAGCGTAATCTCGATGTTTATGGATTCGGCATCAAGGGGTTCACACTCTCATTGATCGAAACGGCAGTCGAAGTGACGGAAGGTCAGGTTCCAGCTTCGGTTATCGCCGAGATTCTGGCCGCCGGTCGGGAAATGCTGCGTCATCCGGTTGAAACTTTACCGCATGTGCAGGAAACGCTGGAGCAACTGGCCGATCAATATCGACTCGTGCTGATCACGAAGGGCGATCTGTTTGATCAGGAACGCAAGCTGGCGCAATCGGGGCTCGGTGATTTCTTCGATGCGGTGGAAATCGTCAGCAATAAGGACAGAGAAACGTACGCACGGATTTTCAGTCGTCATGGCGATGGTGCGGAACGAGCCATGATGATTGGCAACTCGCTGAAATCCGATGTGGTTCCGGCGATAGAGGCCGGTAGTTGGGGCGTGTTCGTACCGCACGAATTGACATGGGTACTCGAACATGTCGATGCGCCAGTTGCCGAGCCGCGTTTCCGGGAGATCAGGCATCTGGGAGAATTGGTACCGCTTCTGGTAGAGATCGATTGATTATTCAGCGGCGTGCTGTTCTGGTGTGACTTCGTCGGGACCATTCGGATCACCGGCTGCTGTCTCACGGCCGAGATCCGGAAAGGCGACGACGCGGTTGCCGGTGAAATCGGTGCGAACGACAATCAAGCCCTGTTCTTCGAAATAGGTGAGAAGCCGTCGGGCTCGCCTGGCCGAATGCGTGCCATAGGCGCGGGCCAATGTCGCATCCGACGGGCAGGGGCTATTTGTGACCGCAGCTTGCGCCACAATGAAGAATACGCCCTGAACATCGTCGGGCAGGGCCTTTGACAGCTCCAGCGCCTGCTGCCATGGCTCGCTTTGCGCCGTTTCTCCGTCAATACCAGCCCGAGCGACCGCTAGTCTGCGACGAAACTCGGGAAGTGCCAGTGCTTCGCCCGGTACACGGCGAATACGGCAACGGACGAGAAAGTCCTGGTAGAGGACGGCATCAGTGCGGAAGGAAGCGTCGGGATCATTCAGCATTTCATGCATCACCGAATCGATCCGACCATTGCGCTCCGCTTGGTCAATCTCCGGAAAAAGCGTCAGCGCAGGAGCTTCGGCTTGTACGAGGGCTTTGGCTTGCGTGAGCTGATTCAAAATGTCGGCAGTGGGGGTCGGTACTGGCGGAGGAGGCGTGCGGCGGACAATGGCACGCCGCTCTTCCGGTGCCGGCGTGAAGATCAAATCGTGGGCGTCTTCACCCGGCTGAGGCAGTGGCGTCAATTTTGGGCTCGATGACCGGGCAGAGGTCTCCACCGGTCCGATTGTGACGGCCAGTGGCTTACGTGAAAGCGCTGGTCCCAACGCAACGAAATGACCGCGCGCCAGATCACGAAATTGTTCTGCTTGGCGCCGTTCCATCCCGAGAAGGTCGGAAGCACGGGCCATGTCGATGTCGAGAAAAGTGCGTCCCATCAGGAAGTTGGATGCTTCGGCGGCCACGTTCTTGGCCAGCTTGGCCAGACGCTGGGTAGCGATGACACCGGCGAGGCCGCGCTTTCGGCCGCGGCACATCAGATTGGTCATGGCGCCGAGGGAGAGCTTACGCGCCTCGTCGGAGACTTCTCCGGCAACGGCTGGCGCAAAAAGCTGCGCCTCGTCTACAACGACGAGCATCGGATACCAGTAGTCCCGCTCAGCATCGAACAAGCCGCCGAGAAAGGCCGCAGCACAGCGCATCTGTTGTTCGACATCCAGCCCTTCGAGGTCAAGTACGACGGAAACCCGGTGCTGACGAATACGCGCGGCAATACGGGTCAGCTCATTCTCCGTACGAGCGCCATCGACAACCACATGGCCGTACTTGTCGGCCAGGGTGACGAAATCGCCCTCCGGATCGATAACACATTGCTGCACCCACTGGGCGCTTTGTTCAAGCAGGCGGCGCAACAGGTGCGATTTGCCTGATCCAGAGTTGCCTTGGACGAGCAGGCGGGTAGCCAGAAGCTCTTCCAGATCGAGCATGGCTTTCGCGCCGGCTGGCGCCGCTCCCATGTCGATATCGACCTTCATCGTTTCTCCAAGCGTTCGAGTGATTCCACGCGCGAGGTGGCGCGCGCGGAATCCTTAGCATCCCTTTGCTGTTCAGGAGAAGGCCATGCGGCACTTCCAGACGGAAACCCACAGCTGGTTTGGCATCAGCTTTGCCGAAACAATGCGCCGAATTCCTTCATGCGCCGCACGACATATTCCGGATCCATCAGCAAGTCGGGGAGATAGAGGCCGGGTTTGACCGGTTCACCGCCATGCAGACCAAGAAGACGTTCGATACCTAGTGCGACATGCAGCGCCGTAAGTGGAGCCTGACCCTCTGGATGGACGATATCAAGACGCTGGTGCACCTTTTCGCCAGTCAACAGATCGCCACTGGTCTCGACAGCTATCTCCGTGGAAAAAGCGTTGCCCCGTCGTCTGCTCGCAGACACGCCATAGACAAGATCGAAACGTACGGACTTTGCATCAGTTGCGGTGGCGAGGCTGAGCACGTCAAGCGGCGAGTACGCGTTGGCTTCGACATCCGTGCCGTCTATATCGGTATATCGCCGTGTTGCCTCTTCCCCTTTGATCCAACGCCAATGTCCGTCTTTGAGTTGCAGGGGATTGGGTGCGGATTCCGTGAGCCGCTGATAATCCGCAAAAGCTGCGGGGCCCCCCATGTCCTCTTCGTCAAGCACGACAGTGATCGTGATATTGTCGATGGTACGAAAATCACGCGCGACCTGAAGTGCCGGGAAGGTTGCGGCACCCGCCAACCAGTTGCTCGCCATGAGGATTGGGGCACGTCCGGGGTTGCGTATGGCCAGTGCCATTTCCGGTCCGACCTCGAATACCCCGCTGGAAACACTTAGATATGGCAAGCCATGGGCCTGTGCATATTTCATGCTGTTAAGCGTTTCATCCTTCACGAAGACGGCAACCGCGCTATAGCCAGTCCCTTCTCCCTGGCCGAGATCGTTGCGCTCGAGATCAACCTTGACAGCGAAGGCATTGCCGACGACTTCGGCAATGTTTTGCGCCCTGTTGGTATCGCGGCCGCCGATAGCAATCGGTAGATCCGGGTGAAGCTGGCGCAGGATCTGCGCGGCTTTTGCTCCAACGATACCCGAACCGCCGATGATCAGAACAGGTTTTGTTTCGAGTAATGACATGACCTCGACTCCTTCTTGAAACTGGACAATGGTGAATGCGAGGGGCGATTCCTCTCGCTCCTTGTATTATTACTAATAGTAGGTTACTAATAGTAATAATACAAGGGCCGTCAATCCGGAATTCTGACGTTCATGAAGGATCGAGCCGTATGGCGACAGTTTCAGCTAAGAAAATGCCGAAGGCTCAAAGACGTAATCAGCTTTTGAGTACGGCGCTTTATATAATTCGGGAACAGGGTACGGATGCTCTGACGCTCGGCTATCTGGCCGAGCGGGCTGGCGTGAGCAAGCCCATTGCTTACGAGCATTTCGGGACCAGAGCTGGCCTGCTGATTGCCCTTTATGAGCAATTGGATCAGCGGCAGGTTGACGAACTTGTTGCTGCGATCGAGGAAACGCCAAAACAGCTTGACGACATTGCACGCGTCATGAGCGATGCGTATATGGCGTGCTACCGTTCTATTGGCCCTGAATGGTCCGCGATATCGGCAGCACTCAAGGGCGATGAGGCGATGGAGAGATTTCAGGCAAGCCTGATCGACGGCTACGTCGACCTGTATTGCAAAACCCTGTCGCCCTATGCTGCTTTGCCTGCGATCGAACTTCGTTTGCGTTGTGTAGGAATTGTCGGCGCAGCAGAAGCGATTTCGAAGGAGATGATGCGCGGCAATCTCGACGAAGCGTCGGCTGCACGTGTGTTGCAATCGCTAATTGTCAAATGGCTTTCCATCTGAACTCCACCATCGGCGTCAGTCTGCCTACTGCTGCACTGGGCTACTCTCGTTGCGCGTCGGCACCAATAGTGCCGTGATCAGACACCAAACACCCGCATCAAATCAATGGCGCGGATGAGAGGTCGAGAAGCTCGAGTTTGCCACCTGCAAGTCTTTGCTTCGTCCGGCCATTTGTCAGCAATTCATGTGGCGCACCAAGGGGGATGGCGCTCACTTTGTCGAGCCGGTCGATATGTTCCGCGGTGAGGACAAGCGACGCGGCAGCGAGATTGTCGCGCAGCTGCTCGACGGTTTTGGGACCTATAATCGGCATCACACCTTTGGCGGCAACCCAGGCAATGCCGACATGGCTGGGGGCTGCGCCGATCTCATCGGAAATCGCCAGCAATTCGTCGATAATCGCGGTTCGCTGCGGGCTGTCTTCGTGCTGGATGACGACCCCGAGGCCCGTAGCACGACCTTCTTCGCCCCTACGGTACTTGCCCGTGAGCAATCCTCCTCCAAGCGGCGACCAACCAACCGTACCCAGCCCGAAGCCCTTCGCCATCGGTAGCAATTCACGTTCTGCGCTGCGTTCCACGAGACTATATTCCGTCTGGAGACCGGCCACCGGTGTCCAGCCGCGCAGGGATGCGATGGTCGCGCCACTGGCAATGCGCCAAGCCGCGAAGTTGGAGAAACCGGTGTATATGATCTTGCCAGCACGGACGAGGTCGTCGAGACCGCGAACGATTTCTTCAATCGGCGTCATTTCATCGGACATGTGCACCCAGAGCAGGTCGATGCGGTCTGTCTTCAGCCGTTTCAGACTGGCTTCAACTGCCTGGATCATGGATTTACGGCTGTTACCGACGGCGGAAAGACTGGGATTCGCCGATGCGCCATGCGAGTATTTAGTAGCGAGCACGAAGCTATCACGCTCCGGGGCGATGAATTCTCCTATCATGCTCTCCGACTGACCGAACTGGTAACTGTCCGAAGTATCGATGAAATTTCCCCCGGCTTCGGCATAGCCGTCGAAGATTGGCCGCGCGATGTCGGGTGTGGAACCATAACCCCAACCGGTACCGAAATTTCCAGTGCCCAATGCAAATTCCGAAACGCGGAGACCAGTGTGATTGCCAAATAGCTTGTAGCGCATGACGTATTCTCCCTTTCGCTGCTGCCTGCCGCAGTCGAAATTAAATGATGATCATAATGATTGACTATAGATGACGGTCATCATATAAAAAGTCAACAATGTTTTTGAGAGGGTCGTTGCATGCGTGTCAGTCGAGAACAGGCAGCCAAGAACCGGGAGCGGATCATTGATATTGCCAGCCGGGAATTTCGCGAGAAGGGTTTCGATGGGATCGGCGTGGCAGACGTTATGAAAAGTGCAGGTCTGACACATGGCGGCTTCTATGGCCATTTCGCATCCAAGGATGACCTTATCGCGGAGGCCTGCGCCGCTTCAATGGATCGGTCGGCCGAAAAATGGTCGCAGCTTGCGGAAACATCGCCGGACGAAGCCTTTGCGGCGATTGCAAATTCCTATTTGTCGAAGGCCCACCGGGATGGCAAGGCAACCGGCTGCACGATCGCGGCACTGGCCCCTGATATCGCCCGACAAAGCGGGCCTGTGCGCAAGCGTTTCAGCGAGGGGATAGGTACCTTGCTTGACATCCTTGCCAAGGCAATTCCGGGACAATCCGACGCGGCCAAGCGTGAGAAAGCCCTGACCACCATGGCGGGTCTTGTAGGCACGCTGGTCCTGTCGCGTGCCGTTGACGATCCTGAATTTGCCGATGAAATTCTGAACGCAGGGCAGGCGGCCTTCGGATCCGGCGAAACCGCCCAATAGATCCAAAAACTACCGCCCAGGACGTCCTGTCTTGCCTGGACGGCGCTTTTTACGTGCGTCGCTCGCATCTTCATAGGAACCCGCGCCAGTTCGTTCACGACGGATGATCGTTTGATCGTTCCGGTTCGTGCCTGTAAATGCTGGCTTTTCGGGCACATTGCCGATAACGGGCTTTTCCGTGCGTCCAACCGTCATTTCATCGAGCGAGTTCTTGCGGAACACACCCGGTCCAAGCGGACGGGTGGTGTCGCCGCCCATCTCGTCGAGATGCGGTTTGCGGAAAAGCGCGGAATCCTTGTCATTCTCGTCCGTCACCACGCGGTGCATGGCGCGGCCGGCATTGTGCCTGCCCTTGGTGCGGCCCGTGACCGGACTTTCCATCTCGACTTCGCGCGCCATCGGATCATCCGAGATAGCCAACTCCATCTCGCGCAAACGCTTGATTTCATCGCGTAACCGGGCCGCGACCTCGAAATCGAGATCATCTGCGGCGTCGCGCATCTGCTTCATCAGATGTTCGAGATGGGCTTTCAGATTGTTGCCCATCATCGCGCCGGATTCAGCAAAATCAGAAATATCGGCGCGAACGTGGTCGCGTTCATAGACGCTGTTAAGAATATCGCCGATGTTCTTCTTGATGCTGGCGGGCGTGATGCCATGTTCGGTGTTGTAGGCCTCCTGCTTCTCGCGGCGGCGATTGGTTTCCGCCATCGCACGCTCCATCGAACCCGTGACATGATCAGCATAAAGGATGACCTTGCCGTCCACGTTCCGCGCCGCCCGGCCAATGGTCTGGATCAATGAGGTTTCAGAACGCAGGAAGCCTTCCTTGTCCGCATCGAGAATAGCGACAAAGCCGCATTCCGGAATGTCCAGACCCTCGCGCAGCAGGTTGATACCGACAAGCACATCGAATGCACCAAGGCGCAGATCGCGCAGAATCTCAATACGTTCGAGAGTGTCGATGTCCGAGTGCATGTAGCGAACCCGGATACCCTGTTCGTGCAGGTATTCGGTCAGGTCTTCAGCCATGCGCTTGGTGAGGACCGTGACAAGTGTGCGATAGCCCTTTGCCGAGGTTTCACGGATTTCACCAAGAACGTCGTCAACTTGAGATTTGGCTGGGCGTACTTCCACCGGTGGATCGATCAGGCCAGTCGGACGGATCACCTGTTCGGCGAAAACACCGCCGGACTCTTCCATTTCCCAAGTGCTCGGCGTAGCAGATACCGCGACAGTTTGCGGGCGCATGGCATCCCATTCCTCAAACCGCAAAGGTCGGTTGTCCATGCAAGAGGGCAGGCGAAACCCGTACTCAGCCAGCGTTGCCTTGCGGCGGAAGTCGCCTTTATACATGGCGCCGATCTGCGGAACTGTCACATGGCTCTCGTCGATGAATACCAGGGCGTTGTCGGGAATGTATTCGAACAACGTTGGCGGTGGTTCGCCCGGTTTGCGGCCGGTGAGATAGCGCGAGTAGTTTTCGATGCCGGCGCAAGACCCTGTTGCCTCCAGCATTTCCAGGTCGAACGTGCAGCGCTGCTCCAGCCGTTGCGCTTCGAGCAAGCGTCCGGCTGCATTCAGTTCGACAAGGCGATGTTTCAGTTCCTCCTTGATCGACTTGATGGCCTGGTTGAGCGTCGGGCGAGGGGTCACGTAGTGCGAGTTGGCATAGATTTTCACCGAGCGCAGGTCGCCGGTCTTCTGGCCAGTGAGCGGGTCAAATTCGGTGATTGCCTCGATCTCGTCACCGAACATGGAAATGCGCCATGCCCGATCTTCCAGGTGGGCAGGAAAGAGTTCGATCGTGTCGCCGCGAACCCGGAACGAGCCACGGGTGAAATCCATCTCACGCCGCTTGTATTGCTGCGCCACCAGATCGGCGAGAAGGGCGCGCTGGTCCAGACGGTCGCCGATCTTCATTTCGAAGGTCATGGCCGTATAGGTTTCGACTGAACCGATACCATAAATGCACGAAACCGAGGCGACGATGATGACATCGTCGCGCTCTAACAGGGATCGGGTGGCTGAGTGGCGCATCCGGTCGATCTGTTCATTGACCGACGATTCCTTCTCGATATAGGTGTCAGAACGCGGCACATAGGCTTCCGGCTGGTAATAATCGTAATAGGATACGAAATATTCCACTGCATTATTCGGGAAGAAAGATTTGAATTCGCCGTAAAGCTGGGCCGCCAATGTCTTGTTCGGCGCCAGGATCAAGGCGGGCCTTTGCGTTTCCTCAATCACCTTGGCCATGGTGAAGGTCTTGCCCGACCCGGTGACGCCAAGCAGAACCTGTGTCTTGTCATTCTCTTTGATCCCATCAACGAGATCATGGATAGCGGTCGGCTGGTCGCCGGACGGTGTGAACTCCGTTTCCATCCGTATCTGGATACCGCCTTCGGATTTTTCCGGACGGGCAGGCCGATGCGGAGCCCAAGCGGTTCCATTCTTGAACAGCGGATTTCCGCTTTCGATCAGGGCGGAAAGGGCTGCAACGGTGGCGGTGGCCCCGCCGGGCATGATGCTGCCTGCGTCTTCCAATCCGATATCGAGCCCAGCCACGGGATTAAGACCTGCAGCGGCGCGTGTCTTCGGGTCGGTCGAGCCGCCAATAGAGGTGCCGCGTGAAGTGCGCGACGCGCTGGATTGGGTGCTTCCGGCCCTGGCTGGCCTTGGGGCTTTCGGCTTGGCTTTGACCGTCTCTTCAGTGATCTGCTTTGCCCAGTCACTGATTGAACCGGATAGCGGTGAGCCTTCCAGTTCGGGTTGAGGCGCTTCGCCGAAACCGTCAGCGTTATATTTGTCAGGAGATTTAACCATAGGTTGAATATGGGAGGAGTCCGGTGAAATGGAAAGAGTGGAGTTTTGAAAAGTGCCGGACCTTGACATGCTCCTGACACAAGGTTGTCAGGAGCATGTCCGATGCACCGATTCATCACCAGCGCTCAAATATATGTTCGCGATGGTAGCGGAGAAAATCGGGGTGAGGGTGGTGGATGTCATTCTTGGGCAGATCGATTTTCCCGGATTCATTTATGAGCCTATCGATCGCCGAATAATTATAGCGAGATGATCTGATGATCTGGTGGTCGCTACCGATTGAGATCAGACCCTTGTCGAACATCCAGTGTATAGTCCGCAAAAGCGCGATGCCGTTAATGACAGAATCCGGACCGGAATCCTTGACGGGTTTGATGTGGGCGCATTCAATCTCATGACTGCCATCGGGCGCAGGCAGGGAAATCCCTGTCATCGCGCATTTCCATTCGTATGCTTCCCCCACGAGCTTGCTGAAGACCCGGTCTCGAAGAATGCGCGAGGTCAGGAATCGGTCCCGTTCCAACGGTTCAGGAGGATCCTCAGCAAAGCCGGAATAGGTAACTGGGGGAATGGCGCATTCTTCTAACGCCGAGAATCCATCGAATCCCGCTTCCACAATGCGGTTATATTCCTGACCTGACAAGGCACGAACTCGCTGTTGGTTCGCATGCTTGTTCAAACTGCCATCCGACTCCAACATGCTTTTTTCATAATAGAATTTGCGATCGAGCTGAGGGTCAAATACGCTGAAGGGTACGCTTGGGAACTCGGAATAATATTCGAGGGTTGCATCGGAATAACCTGGGGCATCAAGTGTTGGATGCACTGAGACAACGCGTGCTCTGGCAAAGTATCCTGCCGGTCTGCCTCCCCGTTCGCCAGCGCGCCGGGCAGGCTGGTAGTAGATAATCCAATCGTTCAGGGCGCTGTAGACAATGTTTAAGTGTTTATTCTCAAAACAAAACCGCTCGTGGATGGGGCGATGGTACTCTTCTTTCGATCTGATCTGGAATATTGCAGGCATTCAGCCGGTGTTCACCTGTTGAAACTTGGATTCGTTTCAACATGGAGATACCCGGTGGGAAGGGAAACTCACCCGGAATTGCATTTTACATCTTCATTCAATCTGCAATAGCAATCGAATTGTTTCAGCCGTAGCGAAGCTTCAGACCAAGGATGGTGAGAATAAGCAGCAGCGTCGTTCCGTTCGCGGCTATGACCGGCCAGGAACTGATCATCATCCCATACACCAACCACAGGAAAACACCCAAAACGAGCGAGACATTGGTGACGAGCGAAATGCTCGCTGTATCCCGATGCCGGACGATCCTGATGATCTGCGGGATCCAGCACAGGGTGGTAATCACGGCAGCAAGGCTGCCGATAAGCTCGATATGGAGAGGCACGGATCGATCTTTCAAAAGGGGAGGAATGCAATTGATATATGAGCGGATTCTTCTGAAAAATATAGCGGAATCATGACGCAAAGTTCGTGCGCGAAAAATTTATTTTTTGCGCGCTATCATGTTCTATCGCAGCGCGCCCAGCAGCCGCGCCGGAAGGTAAATTACCAGCGAAGCTGCGCCGGTAATGGCTGAGGTGCCGTCGGCCAGGATGGCTTGTCCGGTCGGGGTCTCATCTCCTTGGAGGATTCGCCGCGACAGCTGCCCGCTGCGGGACATTGCCATGAGCGTTGGAGAGCTGGCGAAGACGCCGTGCGACCCGCCATCGAGGGACGAAGCGTCCAAAACCAGAATGCCGAGTTTCTGCAGCATGGGGATGCTGGAGCCATCGCCGACGCGCGCATGGCCGCCAGTGATGCGGCCCGATACGTTCAATGCGCGGTCCGCACGCGAAACAAGGACGACAAACGGTCTTGGTAATTTGCCGATGTCCGCCACTTGCGACTGAAATACGTCGACGTCGATATCGGGTGCTGCAAGCATCACGCCGGACAAACGACGGAGCACATCGTGATGACCTGTCTCTGCAAGCTTGGTGAGCGCTTCCATGACGACAAACGAGCCCATCGAATGGCCAACGAGCAAGACTCTACTAGCCTTCGCCTTGGTGAGAAGCTGCAGGAGCTCGGCCAAACCCTCGCGGCCGTAAGTTGCACTGTCACGGTCATAAACATACAGACCCAGCGCCGCAGCCGACGGCCAGGAATAGTGGACTGCGACGGCGGGAAGGGCGTAGTCATAAGCAATCTGGGCCTGGCGAAAGACGCTGTCGGCGAAATTATTGTTATAGCCGTGGACAAAAATGAAGATTTCGCGCTTTTCAGCAGGCCGTCTTGCAAGCTCCGCGTTGATCCTGTCGATGAAGATCTGTCCGTTGTCCAAAGGCTGGAAAGTGGTTGCCGCAAAATGCCGGGCCGGATTTGGCTTGCTGTTCGATTTTTCCACCTCTCCGTTCTTATGATTGGGGGGAATGCCGATATCGACGCGTGCAAAGTTCAAGGACGGCGAACGTTTCGATGTGTAGGGCAGGGACAAGTCGCCCGAACGCTCACGGCTGGTCGCAACGAAAACGGGTATAATCGCTTTCGGGCCGGTCTTGTCGTTGACAAGCGGTGCTGGAACCGCGGCACTTGATTTGATGACGTTTTCGGGTTCGAGGCCAAGAACAGCGCGCCCGCCACAACCGGCGAGCATAAGCATGACAAGAAATAACGCTGACAAGCGCGAAACAGTCATGACTTCAACTCCGAACCGCAGTCGCCACGATTTAGAAACAGCATTTAGCTGATGCTGCAACCCAAAAGCGATCACGGTGGCCCGGTAGCCTACTCGCGTGACAATTTTTCAACATCTGTCATCTTGCACACTCTCAGACAACCAGGGGGTCGCGCGCCATATTGAGATGAAGCTCATGCCCCAAATACGCGTTGGCTTCTGCCACGGGTTCATTCAGTTCCACACCAAGGCCCGGCGCCAAGGATGGGATGACATAGCCATTTTCCCAGTGGATGGGCTTCTTCAGGATCTCGGCGTGGAAGCCACTGAAAGCCTGGATACATTCGAGAATAAGGAAGTTCGGGCTGCACGTAGAAATTTGGATGTTGGCCGCTCCAATGATCGGCCCGCAATAGAGATGCGGCGCAATCTGTGCGTGAAATGTCTCGGCCATGCCCGCAATCTTCTTGGCCTCAAGAATACCGCCGACACGGCCAAGATTCATCTGCAAGATGTTGGCTGCCCTGTTCACCAGCAAGCGCTGAAACTCATACTTCGTCGTTAGACGCTCTCCGGCAGCGACGGGAATGGACGTGTGCTGCTGCACATAGCCCATATTCTCCGGCATATCCGGCGGTACCGGTTCCTCCAGCCAGAGTGGATCATAGGGTTCGAGCCGCTTTGCCAGCCGTACCGCGCTGGTCGGCGTCATTTGACCGTGGGTGCCAAACAACAGATCGGCCTTGGAGCCGACGGCCTCGCGCACGAGACGAACGAATTTTTCGCCAAGATCGAGCTGTTCAAGCGACAGTTGACGGGGATCAAAAGACGTATAGGGAGCAACCGGGTCGAATTTCACCGCGGTATAGCCTTGCGCGACATATTCGGCCGCGCGCTCTGCCGAGGCTTCAGCGTTCCAGTAAATTGCTGAGGTCTCTCCCAATTCCGGCTTCGGATAGAGATAGGTGTAGCTGCGCAACCGCTCATGAACCCTGCCGCCGAGCAGTTCGTAGACAGGCTTGTCGGCTTCCTTTCCGATAATGTCCCAGCAAGCCATTTCGAGCGCGGAAACCGCACCCATGATCGTCACATCAGGGCGCTGAGTGAAGCCACCAGAATAGGCGCGGCGGAAAAAACGTTCAATGTGGTGGGGGTCTTCGCCGATGAGCCAACGTTCTGCCAGATCCTCAATGACCTTGCGCATTACTTGCGGACTGATGGTCGAATTGTAGGCTTCACCGTAGCCGACAACGCCGGAATCGGTCGTGAGTTTGACAAAGAGGAACCAAGTGCCGCCAAAGGACGGCGGTGGATTGCTGACCACGAAGGTTCTTACGTCGGTAACTTTCATGGCATCCTCCTGAAGTTTGTCGCAAGGGTAGACTAGGCCAAGCCTGGGGGAATGCCGAAACCGCGCAACGACCCGCGATGTCGGGATTTCGACAGTTCTTGCGTGAGCCCCTTTTCAATCCCGTTGCCGCATCGCATCATAGGCTCGACTGCAACCACCAATGGAGACCGCAATTGACCGAAGAGACGAAGCCTACTGGCGAATTGACGCTACGTACACTCGCCATGCCGGCCGATGCCAATGCTGCCGGAGATATATTCGGCGGCTGGGTTATGGCGCAGATGGATCTGTCCTGCGGCATGCGGGCGGCGGAACGGGCGAGGGGGCGTGTGGTTACGGCAGCAGTCAAGGAAATGGCCTTCGCCAAACCGGTCAAGATTGGCGATACGCTGTGTGTCTATACGCATATCGCTCATGTCGGGCGGACGTCGATCACGCTCAAGGTCGAGGCCTGGGCACAGCGCTATCTCTCGGATCTGATGGAACTCGTTACCCACGCCGATTTTGTCATGGTCGCGCTTGATAAGAGTGGCAAGCCGACGCCAGTGCCGACCGAGATCTGACCTAGCCTTGGCTGCCAATCATATATTTATCCCAGAATCCGGCTGCGGCTTCAGTCTGTTCGACAATATCGATCCAAAGGCCCGAAGGGTCATGAAAACCAAAACGGCGCTGACCGAAGGGCTCATCCGTAAGGGGATACTCTATCTCGAGGCCGGTGGCACTGATCGTTTCAAATGCAGCCTTGGCGTCATCAACCTGTAGTTCAAAACATATGCCCTTGCCGTTGAAATTTTCCGGACCGGGCGGTGCGGATGGGTGATCCGGACTCATAAAAGCGATCGAAGCGGACTGGTCTTCCGTCGTGAGCCAGGAGATCCACGTGCTGTCAAAGCCGCTGATGAAACCCATATGACGAATCCAGAAATCACGGCATGCTTCCTTGCGATGGGTGACGATGATCGGATAGCGGTCGGTAAAATGCATGGTGTCCTCCCGGGATTACGAATCATCGCATTAAACAAGCCTCGAAAAGCCGGTGGCAAGTAGTGTTTGTCAGGAGACTGACATTGGGGCACGTTCCCATTTTAGTTGTGAAATTGCGACTACAGCAATCAAGACCTTTTGGTCTAGAGGGGCCCGACATGGTTAGTTGAATGCCGCGAATATCGTTGCAAGACTGGCGCCGCGCGGCATTAACGGCAGGCTCGGTGGCCGCTTCGGCGTTGCATCAGGTCGAAATGGAAATGATCACGGTGGAACCTGTCATAGCCAGGGCCGAGCACGGTGGTGAAATAATCGCATGCGTCGGAGCGAACAGTATTCAGGAGGCCCCGTTGCCGAAAGGCAAAGAGGCCCGGTTTCTGCACCTTGATGTCGCGACCACTATTGAGCGTAATCCTGGCAATATCGAGCGCGTTGCCCTTAGAGTGTTCCGACATGGCCCTTCCACGTTGATTGCTCATGGTGCGGCAGGAATAACTCGATGCCTGATGAATCGTATTGATCCCCGAGAGGTAGCGCAGCCGCGTCGAAGGCGAGAGATCGCCCTTGACCCAGCGAGCGAAGGCAAGTGTCATCTGGCAGTTTAGTGTCGCGCTCGGCTTCAGTTTAATCCGCCCACTCGAGAATCCACTGACCGTGAGCGGATGGTCTATACGGCATACGCCCCCGTCATTGATCGGTTCGCGTTCCTGAAAGACAACGCCAAGCCGTTTCAGCTGCGTGCGGCAGGCGACCTCGCTTCCTGGCAGGGCCAGGGCACTCTCACCGCGGGCAATGGGGTCGCGAATACCCCCGGGATAACCATAGCTTTCGGCATCATCGGAAGCCGGTTCTGATTCCGGCAAGGAATAGGGTTTCGGCTCGGCGGCCGGCGGGGTGTCTGGTACGACTAGCGTATCCGGCTGCTGTCCGGCGTCCGGCACGGATAGGACTTCGGGCTCTTGTGCGGTGAATTCTCCTGATTGCGGGGTGGATAGTTGTTCGGTTTCCTCACTCGCCACTTGCTGGCTCTCCTCGCTCGCCAGCGATTGATCAGCCACGGATGTGTCCGTGCCATTGCCCACATCGACCAGTGGACGCCTGACATCACCCATGCCACAGGCGCTGAGCGCCGCGCAGATACACAGAACCAGAATGGTTGAAAGGCGCTTCAAGTGCAAAGCGGACGACAACGCAAAACTCATGTCACCACATCCCATTTGCCCGATACGCAGGCGGATGCAGTTAAAAATAGTGGCAAATTGTAAAGGAAAGGTCAGCGCGCGAATTAACGTCTGCGTCGGGAATGCGGCGTCATTTTACATTGAATTGGCTTGATTTTGCTGTATTCAGCACTGCGTTAGTGCACTGCACAATGCCCGATCCTTCCTCCCGAAAGAACCATCATGCCAACCTTCCTTTCGCCTTCCATCCTGCCCATAATATTTCTTATCGCTTCAAATGTATTCATGACCTTCGCCTGGTACGGGCATCTGAAATATCCGGCGGCAGCGCTCACTCCAGTTGTTTTCATCAGCTGGGGCATCGCGTTGGTAGAATACTGGTTCGCCGTTCCGGCAAATCGAATCGGACATGCGGTTTATTCGACAGCCGAACTCAAGACGATGCAGGAAGTGATCACGCTGGTCGTCTTCAGCCTGTTCTCAGTGTTTTACCTGAAGGAGTCGTTCACTTGGCAGCATGTGGCCGGTTTCGTTCTGATCGCCGGAGGGGCAACGCTGATCTTCAAGGCCTGACTTCGGTTCTGCTTCGCAGGGCCGGGATCAATTCAACCGTAATCATTGCTATGAAGATGAGCGCGCAACCGATCGCACCCTGAAGTGACATGCGCTCTCCCATAATAAGTGCGCCGAAAAGAGCGGCGAACAATGCTTCGGACGATAGCATGATCGCAGCCTGCGGTGCAGTTGTGAAGCGCTGACCAACAGCCTGCAGCGTGAAGGCGATGCCCGACGAGATGACCCCCGCAAAGAGAATTTCCGGTGCAGCGGCAATAATGGAGAAGAGTTCAGTGCGTTCCGTTCCAAGCGTTACGATGAAGCCAAGCACGGCGCATACGGCGAACTGCACAAGCGAAAGCATGATCGGCCGGCCATTATTTGCGGCAAGGCGATTGATGAAGATGATCTGCAGCGCCCAAAAGACAGCGCATGCAACGATCAGCCAATCACCAGCCGTCAGACCTTCGAGGCGTCCCCCGGATAAGAGATAGATGCCGGCAACTGCGGTCAGGGCGCAAGGCCACACGACGGGATGTGGCCACTGCCAGAAAAGCACGACCGCGAGGAACGGCACCATGATCACATAGAGCCCGGTCAGGAAGCCGGCATTTGTGACAGACGTTGTCTGCATGCCGATCTGCTGAAGGGCGGCCCCTGCAAAAAGCAGCAATCCGATGAAGGTAAAGCCAAAATAGTCGAAACGCGATAGTTTCTTCGGGGCTGCCTTTGCTTCGCGGATCGCAAGTGGCATTACCGTAAGCGCTGCGAGCAAGAAGCGCAGGGCAATGAACATAAATGGTTCGACACTGTCCATGGCGCTGGATTGCGCCACAAAACCCAGGCCCCAGATGGCTCCCGCAGCAAGCAGCAGTATATTGGCCCGGCCATGCGTCATGATGATCCCACAGTGCTCTGCGGTTATACCCGCGAGGGATATCTACAGATTGCAATTTAATGCCGCAAGGCCAGGAATGCTGCGGTGTCAGGTTCCTGATGCGCGTGACAGCCGGATGATTTTTCCATCACTTTCATCGGTCAGAAGGTAAATCGAGCCGTCGGGTGCCACGCGGACATCCCGGATGCGTCCAAACTCGCCCTTCAAAAGGCGCTCCTCGCCTTTGATAGTCCCTTCCTCATCGCGATCAAGGCGCGACAGCAACTCAAATTTCAGCGCTCCGACGAGAAGATCACCTTTCCATTCGGGAAACATTGCCCCCTCGTACACGGCCAGGCCCGACGGTGCGATAGACGGATCCCAGTAGTAGAGTGGCTGCTCATAACCTTCGGCACTTGTGCCTTTGCCGATTTTCGCACCCGAGTAATCCTTGCCATAGGTAATGACAGGCCAACCATAGTTCTTGCCGGGCTCCGGCCGGTTGATTTCATCGCCACCCATGGCGCCATGCTCGACAGTCAGCAGGGATTGTGTGACGGGGTCCCAAGCCGCGCCTTGCGGATTGCGATGGCCCTTGGACCAAAGCTCCGGCAGTCCTTTTTTGCCATCAGCGAACGGATTGTCCGCTGGAACGGTGCCGTCCGCGTTGATCCGAAGCACGGAACCCGCGTGATCCTTGAAATTTTGCGCGCGCAGTTTGTCGCCGCGCTCGCCCATCGTTACGAATAGCTTGCCGTCGGGGGCCACAACGATACGTGAGCCAAAATGATGCGCTGTTCCGGTTTTCTTGTTCATCGAAACGAGTATCGAGACATTTTCAAGTGCCGCACTTTCCTCACTCCGAACAAGTTTGGCGCTTGCCAATGCCGTTCCTGCTCCACCCTTGCCCGGTTGCGAAAATGTAAAATAGATCCGGCTGCTTGTGGCGAAGTCGGGTGCCAAGGCGACATCGAGCAAGCCGCCCTGACCCTTGGCAACCACTTTGGGAACGTTGGCAACTGGTTTCGACACTTTGCCGCTTTTGATGATGCGCATGCTTCCTGTGCGCTCCGTCGCAAGAAGTGCCCCGTCGGCAAGAAATGCAAGACTCCACGGATGGTTGAGCCCGCCTGCTATCGTTTGAGCCGAGAGAGTGACCGTCTCGGTTTTGAAATCCTCAGCAAAAGCAGTCGAAGAAAGGGCCAACAGCGTGGCAAGGAGCGGAGCTGATTTAAAGCTCGGTGTTCGTTTCATTGGCGATCCTCCTGTCCCAACCGAGATTGCACCATTTTGTGCATATTCCTTCGACGCGGTCGTCTCACAGTGGCGTGAGGTGCCGCTCCGTTGTCAATTTGCCGAGGCGTAAAGCCCGTTGATGCGACATTTTCCACTTTCTTCGTGAAATCGCCAGAAACAGTGCTATATTAAGGGACGACTGACTGAACGGTTCCGAAGTCTTGAGCTTCGGTGGCCGTTTTCTTTTTGTGCCGCGTGGCCTCGATGGAGCGCTATTCGACACTGACTACGAAAGGAGAGGGCATGGAAAAGGTCCCGATGACTCAGGCTGGATTCGACAAGCTCAAGGAAGAGTTGCGCTGGCGCCAACAGGAAGAGCGGCCGCGTATCATCCAGGCAATTTCGGAAGCGCGCGCCCATGGCGACCTTTCGGAGAACGCCGAGTATCACGCTGCCAAAGAAGCGCAGAGTCATAATGAAGGTCGTGTGGGTGAGCTCGAAGACTATACCGCTCGCGCCGAAATTATCGATATCTCGAAACTGTCCGGCGACAAGATCAAATTTGGCGCGACGATCCATCTGATCGACGAGGACACGGACGAAAAAAGGATCTATCAGATTGTCGGCGATCAGGAAGCTGATCCCAAAGCTGGCCGCATTTCCATTTCTTCGCCCATTGCGCGTGCACTGATCGGGAAGACTGAAGGCGAGACAATTGAAGTCAATGCACCCGGTGGTGCCCGTTCTTACGAAATCATCGGTTTCAGTTTCGTCTAGCCTTCGTGCATGATCCCCTAAGCAGCGTCGAGGTGATAGCTCCGAATTTCAAGCGCAAGCTTTCCGGAGTCACCTCGACCATCATTCAACTTATCCCCCTGCAACGCGCGAACGGCCTCAAGATCGTCACGATAGGGCCGGGGCTGCCCGCCAACCTGCCCAATATCGGCTGGATGTCGCTTCCTGGTCTCTGGTTCAACCCCAAGACAAGACCGTTCCGCATTTGGCATGCGCGCCGGAACAATGAAATGATTGCAGGCATTTTCATGCGCTCGGTCTTGCGCATGAAGCTGAAGCTACTGTTTACGTCTGCCGCGCAGCGTGATCACAAGCCCTTCACCAAATGGCTGATCCGGCAGATGAATGGCGTGATCGCGACGAGCGGCAAGTCTGGCAGTTTCCTGAAAGTGCCGCACACGGTGATCATGCACGGTGTCGACACCCATCTGTTTCACCCGCCGCAGGACGATCAGGACACATTTGAAGCATCGGGGCTTCCAGGACAGTATCTCGTTGGCTGTTCCGGCCGTATCCGGCCGTCGAAAGGCACGGACCTGTTTGTCGACGCCATGATCAATCTTCTGCCGCGCTATCCGGATTGGACGGCAGTGATGACCGGCCGGACGACTGCGGAACATAAGGGCTTCGAACAGGCACTGCGCGACAGGATTACTCGGGCCGGGCTCGCCGATCGTATCCTGTTCCTGGGGGAGGTGCCGGATGTGCGTGTCTGGTATCGCAGGATGACGCTCTACGTCGCGCCTTCACGCAACGAAGGATTTGGCCTGACACCGCTTGAGGCTATGGCATCGCAGACGGCTGTGGTCACGAGCGATGCGGGGGCCTATGCCGAGATGATCGAGCCGGGCACCGGAACTGTTGTGCCGGCCGGCGACAGTATTGCGCTTGAACAGGCAATTGCTCCCTACCTTGCGGATCCGGCAATGTGTAAAAGAGCGGGCAAGGCGGGTCTTCGCCATGTCAGGGAGAAATTCCCACTGGAAAAGGAAGCCGCCAAAGTCCTCGAAGTATATGAATACCTTTTCGACGGTGGAGCGAAACCGTGACCATCACGGCATTTATCATTCATCTCAAGCGTGCCACAAAGCGCGGCGAACATATTCGCCAGCTGATCGAGCGCTTGCCGGTAAAGGCGGAAATCATTGACGCAGTGGACGCGCTGGATCTCAGCGATGACGATATGGGCGCAGTGTACAAGCGTTCGCTGCACAGACCCTACTATCCATTCGAATTGCGTATTTCGGAAGTCGCCTGCTTCCTGTCGCACCGCAAGGCCTGGCAAACAATCGTTGACCGCAATCTCGGCGCCGGACTCGTCATCGAGGATGATGTCGATTTGGACGATGCTGCCTTTGCCGCACAATTGAAGCTGGCATTGCAAGGCATGAAATCGACCGACTATATCCGCTTTCCTCGCTGGCCAAGAGGCGAGTACGGGCAGGAAGTCGCTAAAGAAGGCGCCAACAGTGTTATCGAACCGGACCTGCCTGGGCTCGGCATGCAGATGCAGCTGGTCGGGCAGGATGCGGCGTTGGCGCTTCTCGCCGCGACAAAGCAATTCGACCGTCCGGTCGACACAACGATCCAGATGCGGTGGCTGCATCCAATACGCGTCCTGTCAGCGCGGCCGATCACAATTCGCGAGATCGATTTCAATCTCGGTGGAACAGTGGTTCAGGGCAAGAACAAGACATTGTCCGGCCGCCTGAGCCGGGAGATACTGAGACCATACTACCGCGTGAAGCTGTATCTTTATAATCGTTTTCGCCGCTAGAGAACCATCAGCGGTTCGTTCTTGACCGAACGGATCGTCAGCGACGTGCGAACCGAATCGACATTCGGTGTCGAGGTCAGCTCTTCGATGACAAAGTTTTGGAACGTGCTGAGATCGCTGGCGACGCAATGGAGCAGGAAATCAGATTCGCCTGATACCATCCATGCCCGGCGTACAAGGATCCAGTTCTTGGTTTTTTCTGCAAAATTCTTCAGATCCGCGTCGGATTGGCGATGCAGCCGGATCATGCAGAACGCCACGATGTCCTGGCCCAAAATCGAACCATTGAGGATAGCGCGGTAGCCTTGGATGACGCCGCTTTCCTCCAGTTTGCGGACACGGCGCAAGCAGGGTGGCGCCGAAATACCTACGCGCTCGGCCAGTTCCACATTGGTGATACGGCCATTATCCTGCAACTGTTTCAGGATTTTCCAGTCAATCGCGTCGAGGTCCGCCTTCAAAGGCATATTCCATCCTGTTCCAAGAGAATTGTCGTCACCATAAGCGATTCCCCACGCTGTGTAATGTATCCCTCACAGGTTGCAAACACCTTCGGCGCTACCGGCTCCAGAAACGACGGGTGAAGAGGATGACAACGGGAATAATCTCTAGCCGCCCGGCGAGCATGAGATAACTGAGAACGATCAGGGAGGGGTCTCCCAAAGTCGAAAAATTTCCCGCAGGGCCAATTGTGTCTCCAAAGCCTGGCCCGACATTGGAGAGTGCCGTCAAGGCGCCTGTGAACGCCGTTCCCAGGTCATTTCCAAGTATTGTGAGGATAGTCGCTCCAATCACCAACGATGACATATAGAGGAAAATGAACAGCAAGGTCGATTGAGCGACGTCTTGGGTAATTTCGGAACGGCCATAACGCATCTTTATGACGGCGTTGGGCATTATCAGACGCGTCAGACTTGCAGATGCCAGTTGCCACAGAATGATAAGGCGGTTGAGCTTGATCCCACCCGAGGTGGAGCCAGAGCAACTGCCGATAAAGGTAACCAGGAAGAAAATGCCGAGCGCTTCGGAGCCCCACAGTGTGTAGTCCTCTGTCGCGAAACCAGTCGTTGTTATGACGGAGACAAGGTTGAAGAACGCTGCAATCAGAGCATCGCCTGTACCGATACCGGACTCCAGTTTCAACCCGACGGCGAGGACAGCGCTGAGACCGACGATGATGACAAAGAACAGCGTTACCTGCGGATCGACGAGAGACATCAAGCGCTGCGGCATGACCGCCTTGATATATAGCACGAAGGGCAGAGCGCCAAGGATCATGAAAATCGTGGCGATTATCAGGATCGCGCGGTTGTGGGCATAAAAGCCAAGCGACGTATCGTGCGTTGAAAAGCCGGCCGTCGCCACGGTGGTCATTGCGTGATTGACGGCGTCAAACATGCCCATGCCAGCTGCAAAATAAAGCAGCGTGCAGGCCAGCGTCAGGCTGATATAGGCAAGGATAATTCCGGTGGCGATCTGATGAATACGTGGCAGGATTTTTTCGGACTTGTCGGAGGATTCCATATGCAGAAGCTGGATGCCGCCGATACGAAGCGATGGCAACAGCAAAAGACCCAATCCAACGAAGCCGAGACCCCCGAACCAGCAAAGAAGAGAACGCCACATCAATATGCCGCGGGGCATGGAATCGAGCCCGGTAAGCACTGTCGCTCCCGTCGCCGTGATGCCAGACATGGATTCGAAGAAAGCTTTGGCAAAGCTGATTGGCAATGTCGAAAAAAAGAACGGCAAGGAACCGAGCAGGGCGGCTGTCAGCCAGATGGCGACAATCAGCAAAAAGCCCAGGCGCGGGGTGAAGCGGATCTCGGGGTTACTCGTGGCCAGGCTTACCAGCCCACAGAGGACACTCGTAAAAACCGCCGACTTAACAAAAACGGCCCAATCACGATTACCGATATGAATATCGACCAGTGCCGGGACAAGCATGGTCGCAGCCATGACCAAGCCAAACCGCGCGCAAATGTTGATGATGGTGCGAAAAATGGAGTGAACCTCAGGATCGCATTTTTGACATTTCAAGCTTCATAACTGGTTCTGGCAAACCGCACAACGTGTTGGAAACCGTGCAATGCAGCATCAAGCTGTGGCTAACCCGCCTATGTTATGCACAGACCTTGCAACAAAGGGGGCTCAACCACTACTTTATAGCGATTGAAGCGGACCCCGGTTCGTGCCACCTATCGTATGTAGAGAAGATATCACTTCAAGGTCTTGTTATGTCACAGCGCCATGTGCCCGTTCTTATCATCGGTTCCGGTCCCGCCGGCTATACGGCGGCGATCTATGCTGCCCGCGCAAACCTCAAGCCGCTCATCGTGGCCGGCCTGCAGCAGGGTGGCCAGCTGATGATCACGACTGATGTGGAAAACTATCCGGGCTATGCCGATACGGTGCAGGGTCCGTGGATGATGGACCAGATGCGCATCCAGGCCGAGCATGTCGGCGCCGAGATCGTTCACGACATCATCACCGAGGTCGATCTATCCGTTCGCCCGTTCCGGCTCATCGGCGACGGCGGCACACAATATACTTGCGATGCGCTGATCATCGCCACCGGCGCACAGGCGAAATGGCTCGGCATTCCGACTGAACAGGCCTTCATGGGCTTTGGCGTTTCGGCCTGTGCCACATGCGATGGCTTCTTCTATCGCAATAAGGATGTGGTGGTGGTCGGTGGCGGCAATACGGCAGTCGAAGAGGCGCTTTATCTCGCCAATCTGGCAAAGTCCGTCACGATCGTGCATCGCCGCGATCAGTTCCGCGCGGAAAAAATCCTGCAGGATCGGCTTTTCCGCAAAGAAAACATCAAAGTTATTTGGGACAATGCCATTGACGAGATCACCGGCACGGTAGCCAAGGCACCGCTTCCGGCATCGGTATCTGGCGTTCGCCTGAAGAACGTCAAGACCGGTGAAACAACGGAACTGGCCACGGACGGCGTTTTCGTCGCCATTGGCCACGCGCCCGCTGTCGAGCTTTTCAAGGGGAAACTCAAACATAAGCCGAATGGCTATCTCTGGACCGCAGCGGATTCAACCGCAACCGATGTACCGGGCGTCTTTGCCGCCGGGGATGTCACGGATGATATCTATCGTCAGGCGGTCACCGCGGCCGGAATGGGCTGCATGGCAGCCCTTGAAGCCGAGCGTTGGCTGACCGCTCAGGAACCAGTGCGTCAAGCTGCTGAATAGCAGCCGCTAGAATGGAGCTGGCCGCGATATGCGTGGCCGGAACGGGGAGAGACTGCGCGATGTCGCTTGATTGGGACAAGTTGCGAATATTTCATGCTGCTGCCGAGGCAGGGTCTTTCACCCATGCCGCCGAGACACTGCATCTGTCGCAATCGGCCATCTCCCGTCAGGTTAGTGCGCTTGAGCAGGATGTCGGTGTTCCGCTGTTTCACCGCCATGCCCGCGGTCTTATCCTGACCGAGCAGGGCGAGGTGCTCTACCGCACCGCTCATGAAGTTCTGATGAAGCTGGAAAATGTCCGCTCCCGCCTGACCGACAGCAAGGACAGACCATCTGGAAAATTGCGCGTAACGACCACGGTTGGCCTTGGATCGGGCTGGCTGATCGAGCGCGTGCAGGAATTCATCGAGCTCTATCCTGAAGTCCAACTGCAGTTGCTCCTCGATAATGAAGAGCTCGACCTGACCATGCGTCATGCGGATTGCGCTATTCGCCTGCGTCAGCCGCAGCAGCCAGACTTGATCCAGCGCCGGCTATTTACCGTGCATATGCATGTCTACGCGTCACCAGCCTATATTGCCAAGTACGGCAAGATTGAAAGTATCGAAGAGATCGATACCCATCGTATCGTCAGCTTTGGCGAACCCGCGCCGTCTTATCTTACCAATCTCAACTGGCTGGAGGTGATTGGCCGGTCGGATGGCAATTTGCGTCCGGCGGTGCTGCAGATCAACAACCTGCTGTCGATCAAGCGGGCGATCCAAAAGGGCGTCGGCCTCGGTGTCCTGCCGGACTATATGGTGGAGAAGGATTCGACGCTGGTCCGGCTGTTGCCCGAGATGGAATTACCTTCCTTCGATACGTTTTTCTGCTATCCGGAAGGAATCAAAAACGCTGCCAAATTGCACGTGTTTCGAGATTTTCTTTTCTCGAAAGCGCGCACCTGGTCGTATTAGGATCCCTGTTTGGCTTGATTGTGAAAAGTTTTTCTTCCTAAATATGCGATTGCCAGCAGCATGGATTTACTCATTCTGTTGATATTCGTGACTAATTTTCCAATAGTGCTCGCAAATTCACCGCTATGCGCTGTGTGCATGGGTGCGTTGCACAAATGGGTGTTGCGATCATGAGGCAAAACCTTCATATCCACGTGACTTGCCGGTGCGTCTCCTCCTCCCATTGCGCGCCCGCAAGTGTTCCCCTCTGGAGGTTTCGCCGGAAACGGCATCCTTCAAAATTTAAGGCCGGGCAATTGTCCGGCCTCTTTTCTTTTCAGGGGTATGCCTTCACGGCTCAGCGATAGAGTGGTTCGCCCTCGAGCCCCTTATAGAGCGAAGCGACGTGTTCGCCATAGCCGTTGAACAGCAGGGTTGGCACCGTTTCTCCCGTATGCAATATGCGTTCCTGCGCTTGGCTCCAGCGTGGATGCGCGACCTCCGGGTTAACATTAGCCCAGAAGCCATATTCATTCGATGCAAGGCCTTCCCAGAAACTTACAGGGCGTTGGTCGGTAAAGGTGATCTTGCGGATCGACTTCACTGATTTGAACCCATATTTCCATGGAAGAGCTAGCCGGATAGGTGCGCCGAACTGATTGAGCAGAGGCTTGCCATAGGCGCCCGTCACGACGAATGCCAAATCATTGGCTGCTTCCGCCATAGTCACGCCCTCGACGTAGGGCCAGGTGTAGAGAAAGCCGTTCTGGCCGCTCGCCATGGACGGATCGTTGAATGTCTCGAATCGGATATATTTTGCTGAAGCCGTGGGTTTGGCAAACTCGACCAGCTTTGCGAGGGAAAAACCCGTCCATGGCACGGTCATCGACCAGGCTTCGACGCAACGATGCCGGTAAAGTCTTTCTTCCAGCGGAACTTTTGCTTCCAGATCGGCAAACGCTATCGTGAATGGTTTTTCCACTATTCCGTCAATTTCGATATCCCATGGATTGGTGATTAAGGTCTGTGCTTCCGTCCAAATGTCTTTGTCGCCGCCGAACTCATAGAAATTATTGTATTTCGAATTGATCTCTTCCGGCGTGAGGCTGCGGCCCAACTCGTAAGCCTCGTTACGCTTTGCGGGATAGAGAGCAGGGTTGCCTGCGGGTTTGCGTTCGATCTCGGCTCGCGCCGATCTAGGCAGGACTGCGCAGGTCGTGGCTGCCAGTCCGCCCAAGCCCCAGGCTTTGAGGATCGTCCGGCGATCAAGGAATGCCTGCTCCGGTGTTGCCAGGGCCTCGGAGATTGCCCAAACGGGCTTTCGGTGGATAGCGACCATGATTATTCCTTGCGAAGAGCTTTCGCTCCGAAAATACGCAGTTTTCCATCACTGGTTTCACACAATGCTGTGAAGTTCTGCCGCAAAGAAAAAAGGGGCTCGCGATGCCCCTTAATTTGATGCGATGTGCCCGATCTCAGCGAAGGCTGGCGCAGAAGCGCTGAATGCGCTTGCCGGCCTCTTCGAGGTTGGCATCGGAAGTGGCGTAGGAGATGCGGAAGTTCGGTCCAAGGCCGAAAGCCGATCCGTGCACGGCGGCGACAGCCTCGGTCGCCAGCAGTTCGCTGACGAAATCCTCATCCGTTACGATCAGCTTGCCGGATGGAGCTGTCTTGCCGATTGCAGCGGCGCATGACGGATAGACGTAGAAGGCGCCTTCGGGCTTCGGGCACTCCAGGAAGTTGGTCTGGTTGAGCATGGAGACAATCAGATCGCGGCGCGCTTCAAATGCCTTCTTGAACACTGGAAGGTGGGCTTGCGTGCCATCGAGTGCCTCAACGGCCGCCCATTGCGAGATCGAGCTGGTACCTGAGGTTTGTTGACCCTGAACCATGTCCATCGCCTTGATGAGTTCAAGCGGACCCGCCGCATAGCCTATGCGCCAGCCGGTCATGGCATAGGCTTTGGACACGCCGTTCATGGTCAGGGTACGGTTGTAGAGGTTCGGCTCGACCTGCGCGGGCGTGACGAACTTGAAGTCGCCATAGGTGAGGTGCTCATACATATCGTCGGTCAGCACCCAGACATGCGGATGGCGCATGAGAACGTCAGTGAGCTTCTTCATCTCATCCCATGTATAGGCAGCGCCTGACGGGTTCGAGGGCGAGTTCATGATGATCCACTTGGTCTTCGGCGTAATGACCCGCTCCAGATCTTCCGGCTGGAGCTTGAAATCGTTCTTCTGCACGGCCGAAACGATGACCGGGGTGCCACCGCACAGCGCGACCATTTCCGGATAGCTGACCCAGTAGGGCGCGACGCAGATGACCTCATCGCCAGGGTTCAGTGTCGAGAGCAGAGCATTGTAGATGACGTGCTTGCCACCAGTGCCGACGATCACCTGGTTCGCCTTGTACTCAAGCTCATTCTCGCGCTTGAACTTGCGGACGATGGCTTCACGTAGCTGCGGGATTCCGGCGACAGGCGTGTACTTGGTCTCGCCGCGCCGAATAGCAGCGATGGCAGCTTCCTTGACATTGTCGGGCGTATCGAAATCCGGCTCGCCGACGGAGAGCGATATGACATCCCGGCCCTCGGCTTTCAGATCGCGCGCTTTCTGGGTGATCGCAATCGTTGCGGAAGTCTTCACACGGGAAAGGGCGTCTGCGAGGAATGCCATGTTATCGTTCTCCAGTAACGAGGGTTTGATGACCAGTAGACGGTTTGCGGGCCTGCTATGTCGCAACAGCGTGCGAATCGCAAGCGAAAGGATGCCCGCACGGGTTCACATCGTGCACTTTCTGTGCAGTGTGTGACATGGAACGCCTCAATCATCAGTGATGTTTGAACAACGCTTCAATCAAAATGATTGGACACGCCGGGAAGTAGCGGGAATATTCGCCCGCCACAGGAGACCAAAGCCATGCCGAAACTCTATTCGCAAATCGATTCCGGAAACTGCTATAAGCCGCGGCTTTTGATGGCGAAACTGGCTCTGCCCTTTGAACACATTGCTATTTCATCAACGGATGGTTCAACACGTAAACCAGAATTTCTGGCGAAGAATCCCAATGGCAAGGTACCGTTGCTTGAGTTTGACGATGGCCGGCTGCTGGCAGAATCAAATGCCATCCTTCTGCATCTCGCTGAAGGCAGCCGGTTCATTCCGGAGGATGCCTACGAGCGAGCATTAATGTACCAATGGCTGTTTTTCGAGCAGTATACCCATGAGCCAAATATAGCCGTTCGGCGCGCACTCCTGGTCTATCCGGAGAGAGCCAAGGATGCGACACCGGAACGGCTGGCGGCAACGCTTGAGGGTGGCAACAAGGCCCTGCTCGTCATGGAGAGCCAGCTTCAAAAGACGCCCTATTTTACCGGCGGCACAATCAGCATCGCGGACATCGCGCTCTATGCGTATACGCATGAGGCTAATCGCGGCGGCTATGATCTTTCAGCGTATCCTTCGGTGTCGAAATGGCTGAACCGTGTTGCTGGCGATGAGGGTCATGTTCCCATCAGTTGGCTACCGGACTGATCAACCGCTCGACTTGATCTCCCCGTTGGTCCCGGTCAGGCCGGGCAGGCGAGCAACCAACGCATCGATCAGAATGCGCAACCGCGCCGGCATGAAGGGTGCCTTCGGCCAAATGGCATAGGTGTCGAAAACCAGCGGCTCGATATCAGGCAATACTCCGACGAGGCTGCCGTCCAGGACCCGGTCGCGAATGAGCCAGCAAGGGAGCCAGGCAAGCGCCAGCCCGCTGGCGGCGGCATCGGCAGCGGCCTCGAGATCGTCGAGAACGATACGGTTTCGCGTCGGAGCAGCGTAGGAGCCCCCCTTACTGTCTGGAAACAGCCAGGGTCGTGTGCTGCCTTCGCGGCCATAGACGATCGCGTCGTGGCTCGCGATATCTTCCATGCAGGCTGGCGTTCCATGAGAGGCGAGATAGGACGGCGAAGCGCATATGGTCATGCGTTGCCGAGCGATTCGGCGGGCCGTGAGAACAGCGCTGTCGGGCAATGCGGCATTGCGCACAGCCAGGTCGTAGCCCTCTTCGATCAGATCAACGGGACGGTCTGTGAACGACATATCGAACCGCAGCTTCGGATATTGGCGCGCGAGATCGTACACCACCGGAGCTACGCAACGCCGGCCAAAGAGAACCGGCACGCTGATGCGCATGCGGCCAGCCGGTTCGCCCTTGTCAGGCGTCACCGAGTTTTCCGCAGCATCGACTGCCGCAAGGACGCGAACGCAATGCTCGTAGAAGGCGTGTCCGTCGCTCGTCAGTTTGAAATTGCGGGTCGTTCGATGGCACAGCCGCACGCCCAGCCGCGTTTCCAGCCGCGCGACTGTCTTCCCGATGGCTGAGCGAGACAGGTGCAGCTTATCGGCGGCAGCAGAAAATCCTCCGGCATCCACCACCGTCACAAATTCCTGGATACCCGCGAGTCGATCCATTGTCCGCCTCCTATTGTAGACATATGAGATACAATAATGCAGCCAACAAGCGCAACTGTATTGCCCGCGGGTCCTATAAGTTGATGCCCTCAGACCCGTAGTCGGGCATAAAAAAGGACGGAGAGCATGACGACGACAATGAAACGCTGGCAATTGACGGCAGCGGGCAGGGCGAATTTGAAACTTGTCGAGACGGCAATCCCGACACCAGGCCCTGGCGAGGTATTGATCAAGGTCGCGGCGGTTTCGCTGAACTATCGTGACAAGTTGCTGGTCGATGCCGGGTTTGGAATGCTGGATCCTTTAACGGAGCCGTTAATACCGCTCTCGGATGTCTCAGGGATTGTCGCCGCATGCGGCGAAGGTGTCACACGTTTTGCCGTTGGCGAGCGCATTGTTTCGACGTTCCTGCCGGACTGGATCGATGGCGACGGTCCGGGGACGGCGCGCCATCCAAACGGCCGCAATCTTGGCGGGTCGCTACAGGGCGTGCTGGCGGAATATATCGTCCTCAATCAGGATTGGGCGGTGTGCGGCCCCCGGAAGCTGAGCCATACCGAGGCGAGCACATTGCCTTGCGCGGGTCTCACCGCTTGGACCGCACTTGTCGAGCGTGGCAGAGTGCGGGCAGGGCAGAAGGTGGTGGTGCTCGGGACGGGTGGGGTATCGCTTTTCAGCCTGCAGATCGCATTGCTGCATGGGGCGGAAGTGATCGTCGTTTCAGGGGATGACAAGAAGCTGGCGCGGGCAAGGGACCTTGGGGCCCATCATGCTATCAACCGCAAACGAGAGGACTGGGTTGAGGCGGTTTATCGCCTGACCAGCGATCATGGTGCCGATCATATATTGGAGACGGTCGGAGGCGCTCATCTCGGCAAGTCGCTCGATGCAGCGGCCGTCGCCGGTCGAATCTCGTTAATAGGCATTCTTGAGGGTCTTGATGTATCAGGCGGTTTTGGCGCCTTCGCTCGCAAACGCGTCGTTGTGGAAGGAATACAGGTGGGGCACAGACGTGCGCTAGAGGACCTGGTCAGGGCTTTCGATCTATCAGGGACGACCCCTGTTATCGATGCGATATATGGTATGAATGACTTTGAGGCGGCCCTCGATCATCTCGACCGAGGGCCCTTCGGTAAGATTGTGGTTGAAGTCGGTTAGAATTGAGGGGCCGCAACGGTCTAATTTCATTGATAGAAATAAAAGAGGCGGGATAAATCCCGCCTCTTTTATTTCTATGTGCGTTCAGAAATCCGACGATTCCCGTATTCGGCTATCAGCCGGCAACGCTCAGGTTGTCTGCGGACGACTTGCCCGAACGACGGTCCTGTACGATCTCGTAGTTGACCTTCTGGCCGTCATTGAGACCGCGCAAACCTGCGCGTTCAACAGCGGAGATATGGACAAAAACGTCTGCACCACCAGTATCAGGCTGGATAAAACCGTAGCCCTTAGTGCTGTTGAACCATTTCACTGTTCCCGTAGCCATGGGAAATTCCTTTCAGATATATAAGACAGGCAGCATGCACATATGCGGCCCAGGGAATCGAACCTATGCAATGGAGTTCATCAGGAAGCGCAACGGGTTACGCAGGTCGCAAAGTCACTCGACCGATAAAATCGATGCCGGATACATATGACAGAATTTGCGCCAAAACAAGCCGTATTCAAATGGGCTTCTTGCCGGGGCTAGCTGCTGCGGGTTGCATAGGCAAATTTTGCCCCCACATTCCTTTTCGAATTTCAGTCCGTTCAGTCCTTGAGGATCTGTATTTCGTTTGGTTGCGAGGCTTTAGGAAATGATACGGGTTGGGAAAGTTCTTCCAAATCCGGTTGCTTGATATCAATCGAGTTCGTGACATGGCTGGTCTCCAGAGAGATATCCGGATAGCCGGTGTCAGCATGATAGAGTTCAAGGCGAACGGGATTGCTTCTGAAGTCCAGATTGAAGGAGAAATAACGGAGCTGCTTGTCGTTAAGTATGTTGGGCTGGGGAATGAGAATATAACGCGCGCTGTCATCGCTGTTGGTTACTTTCACAAAATAACGAGCGTCATTGTAGAGATGAGGCAATCCCTTCGAAAATGGGTCTGGCAAATCGAACAGATTGCCACTTTTTGCGAATATTGCCGGATAAATTTGCGACGTGCCATTCGTATCGCTGGATGTCAGGGTTCCCATCACAGTCGTTACGGGAAGGTCGATACCGGTTGGTTCCAAGGCACCAGCAGCAGGAGCTGTTTTACTATAGGTTCTGGTGGTATTGTTCCACTTGTAGACCCCTGGAACACCGTTCAAGGAGAGCAGCGTCGGTGTAGTGTTCAGCCAACCCTGCATTTTCATGGCCTGGTAGGCCGTGTATTGAGGAAAGCAGGTTATCTTGTTGGCAGACTCTCCGCCGTTCATCGGATCGTGCTTTCCTGCCAGCGCACCGGAATGATCATGAACCGGGCCATTTTCGTTCACTTCGTACCAGGTTCTGAACAGATTGCGCGTCGAATCGAATCCCGAGGGATTGGCTGGTCCATTCACCCCATCATGTGGGTATTCACTATCGATTTTCCATGCTTTTGCCGTGCCTTCGACAAAATGGTAGAGCGTAAACGAATGGCCAACTTCATGGATGAAAGCATTGCTGCATTGGTATGCAAGCGTATTCCACATTTCGGTCCAACCGGTCCAGCCCCCGGACGCACCACCCGTGTTCGTATCATAGAATTTTTTCGTGGAGGGTTGATACCGCCAACCAAGGCCAACATAGGTACCGAAACTATAAGGTGAAGAATCACCAAATACATCGAGCAGTCCACGACCTGTGTTGGCCAAGCTGACGCGCATGGTTAATTCCCGCGCGGGGCCATAGAGATCTGACATCCCATCTGCCTGCAGGTCTTGGTCCGTGTTGTATTTTTTAACGGGTTTCGCATTCGCATGAGTTATCAGGTAGTCAAATTTCATTGGAGTGTAATCAACGAGTTTGAGTTGTCGAAGCGGAGCAGATGCGAAATAGTCCTGCGCGAGTTTTGCAGCTGGAAGCAGGTTTACCGGGGAGGCCGTATTTGCCGGAGACCACAACACCATAGGGATTCTGGCGATCGTGAAGTCTGCGGGTCGTGACCAGTGGAGCGGGCTCACGTCCAAGGGGTTCAGGTCAATCGGACCGTCATACCGGATACTGAATTTGTACTCAGGACTCATGTAATCGGACGAGATTAGCGCACTCCACGCAGTTGTGCTATATCGCGGCAATTGGACATCGGAAAGTTTGTCTTCGAGATTTCCCGGCAGGCCGTCAGGCTCGGCGAGGGGGATGCTTTGTACCGATTCTCCATTCAAAGTGATATCCAAATAAGCGGCGTAGTCCTCAGGGATAGCGGAGGTTGGTGTAAACAGCAGCAATGTCTGGCGATCAGGAATTTGAACAGGGGCATTGAGGGTCCCGCCGGTGCGTTGAAGTACATGTGTTTGCGCAAATTCCACTTTTCCTGCGGGTTCAGGCGCTGGGGCCGCCGTTTGGGCAAAGGCTGGCGGTCCAAAGCCAAGTAAAACGGGAATACTGAGGATCGCAATGGTGTTGCATTCGATAAAATTTCTCACCGGATATCCTTCCACCTGGAGTGCACGACCAATCCGCGAATCCGCGTAGCGGTATGTTATCGTTCCATATTTTCAAGAATTGGAATATTCGACATTAGTGCGATACCTTGCCGGATCCTTCACAGCCACCGGCCCCTCTGTAAGCTCGAATGGAGATTCCATTTGGAAGGGAAGGGCCTAACAGTAGATGGTAGAGTGAACAGGAACAGGCCGAATCGCGGTCGTCCACGGGGGAAACTCATGGCGGAGCAGAAAAAGAACCGATCCACAGCTACCTCGGTTGCAGGCGAAGTGGAAGCAGGGCTCCTCTCCCAACTGCGCGTCATCGGGGATATCTATTGGATATCGCCCGTGCGCAACCGCCTCATTCTGATGGTTCTCGGTGTTTTCAGTATCATCATCGTGACTTCGGCCGGACAGGTATTGCTGAACCGATGGAACGTCCCATTTTATGATTCCTTGTCCAGGCGGGATTTTCCTGCCTTCGTTGACCAGTTGATGGTGTTCTTTGGAATAGCTTCGGTGCTTCTCGTTCTCAACGTGGCCCAAACCTGGCTCAATCAGATGACTCGCCTGAAGTTGCGCGAAGGCCTCACCCGGGATCTGGTGGGGGAATGGCTGCAGCCACGCCGGGCATTCAAGCTGTCCAATTCCGGGCCGATCGGTGTCAACCCCGATCAGCGGCTGCATGAAGATGCCCGGCACCTCTCGGAAATGTCGACCGATCTCGGATTCGGGCTGTTGCAGGCTTCGATATTGCTGATCAGCTTTGTTGGTGTGTTGTGGGCGTTGTCCAGCGGCTTCGTTTTTAATATCTATGGCTACAGTTTTTCCATACCGGGATATATGGTTTGGGCAGCCTTTCTTTACGCCGCTTCCGCTTCCTGGCTCAGCTGGCTCGTTGGTCGCAAACTTATCAAATACAATGCTGACCGCTATCAAAAAGAGTCCGAGCTGCGCTTCTCGCTCATGCGGGTCAATGAGCACATCGATGCGATCTCGCTCTATCGTGGAGAAGCCGACGAGAATCGCAGAATTGGCTTTGATATCGACAGTCTTCTCGCTGCAATCCGTCTTTTGGTGACAGCGCTTACACAGCTGACATGGGTGACTTCGGGTTATGGGTGGATCACCATCGTTGCGCCGATTCTCGTGGCGGCGCCGGTTTACTTTGCCGGTAATCTGACCTTTGGCGGCTTAATGATGGCGATCGGGGCGTTCAATCAGGTCCACGACGCCCTGAAATGGTTCGTCAACAATTTCGGCGCCATCGCCGACTGGCGCGCGACACTTTTGCGCGTGACTTCTTTTCGGCAGGCTGTCCAGGCGACTGATATCAAGAACGGGGTCCAGCAGCGCATCAAATTCGCGGAATCGGACTCAAATCAAATTGTCCTCGATTCTCTAAAGATTACGGCTCCCCGGGCAACAGTCCGCCTTAAGGAGAAGAAAGCCATCGTCAAGGAAGGCGAGCGCGTGCTGATCACCAGCGAGCCGGGGATCGACAGAACCCTGCTTTTCCGCGCAATCGCGGGCCTTTGGCCGTGGGGCGCCGGCACGGTCAGCTTGCCTCCAAATGCCACCGTTCTCTACATGCCGCGCCTGCCTTATTTTCCGCCAGGGAGCTTACGCGAAGCAATGTCCTATCCGCTTGGAAAGGAGGGATTTTCTGACGAAGAGCTAATTTCGGCACTGCATGAGCTTGGCTTAACCAGGCTTGAGACCTTGCTTGATTTCCGGGCTAGATGGGACAGGGAGCTAAGCGACGACGAACAGCAATCACTGGCTTTCGCGCGGCTCAAGCTGCACAAGCCCGATTGGGTTGTGATCGACGAAGCGTTAGATGCCATGGAACCAGCCGCGCATGACCGTGTTATGGCTGTCCTCCGCAATCATCTCGGCACGTCCACAGTGGTGCATATCGGCCGCGAAGACAAGGGCGACCATGTCTTCGCCAAGGTTCTGCATTTTGTCAGCGATCCCTCTGGACATGGTATGGAAGACGAAGGGCTCGAAGGCGCCTGACGTCGTTCCACCAGATCGTTCTGGGGTGATACTGGGTGCGCAAATTTCTCGTCTGCCTAGATCAGCGCGCCAGCGACTGCGCTCTGTGGCCTCGTCCATGCGATCCGCTGGCTCCCTCTAGAACGCGCCGTGACCGCGATCCATAATTCCGACCGCCCATCATAGAGACATACGGGGTGGCTCCATGGGGGCATTCTGATTCCAACCAATTCAGACTCAGACGAAATAGTCCTGCAGTGGCCTGACCTCCAGCGACCCAGCCTTCAGCGCGGCAATTGCTTCCGCCACTGCGTCGGCACCGGAGAGGGTGGTATAGTAGGGCACCTTCTGCATCAGCGTCGCGCGGCGCAGCGATTTCGAATCGGAGATCGCCTTGGCGCTGTCCGTGGTGTTGAAGACCAGCTGAACTTGCCGGTTACGGATCGCATCCTCGACGTGCGGACGGCCCTCCTGGACCTTGTTGATCTTTTGAGCCTCGACACCATTCTCTCTGAGGAAGCGGGCCGTGCCGCCGGTCGCAAGAATCTTGAAACCCTGTCCTGCAAGCCGCTTTACCGACGGGAGAATTCCCGGCTTGTCTTCATCGCGCACCGAGACGAAGAGCGTGCCGTCGCGCGGCAGATCGACACCGGCACCGAGCTGCGACTTGGCGAACGCCAGCGCGTAATCGTAATCGAGACCCATGACCTCGCCAGTCGAGCGCATTTCCGGTCCAAGCAGGGTGTCAACGCCTGGGAAGCGCGCGAACGGGAAGACTGCCTCTTTCACCGCAATGTGCTTGCGACCGGTCGTCGAGGGCTTGCCGCCATAGTTTGCCAGTGCGTCATCGAGTGTTTCGCCAGCCATGATACGTGCGGCAATCTTGGCAATCGGCTTGCCAATGGTCTTGGCAACGAACGGTACAGTACGTGAGGCGCGGGGATTGACTTCGAGGACGTAGATTGTGTTGTCCTTGATCGCGTACTGCACGTTCATCAGGCCGACCACATTCAGCGATTTGGCTAGAGCCGCAGTTTCCTTTTCCAGTTCTGCAACCGTCTCTGCGGAAAGCGAATGAACCGGCAGCGAGCAGGCGCTGTCCCCGGAATGGATGCCAGCCTCTTCGATGTGCTCCATGATACCAGAGATCCAGGTATCCTTGCCGTCGCAGAGGCAATCGACATCGACCTCGATCGCTTCGGTCAGATAACGGTCGAACAGCAAGGGATTCTTGCCGAGCAGCGTGTTGATCTGGCCGGTTTTGTCGTTCGGATATTTCTGCTTGATGTCTTCCGGTACGAGTTCCGGTACGGTGTCGAGCAAGTAGCTTTGCAGGCCGCGCTCATCGTGGATGATCTGCATCGCCCGGCCACCGAGAACATAGGATGGGCGAACCACGAGCGGGAAGCCGAGTTCACCGGCAATCGTGCGCGCCTGTTCGACCGAGTAAGCGATGCCGTTCTTTGGTTGCGTCAGGTCGAGCTTGATCAAGAGCTTCTGGAACCTGTCACGGTCTTCGGCAAGGTCGATTGCATCCGGTGATGTGCCGAGGATGGGAATTCCCGCCTTCTCCAGCGCATCGGCGAGCTTCAACGGTGTCTGACCGCCGAACTGAACGATGACACCGTGCAAGGTTCCGGCGGTCTGCTCAACCGCCAGGATTTCCAGCACGTCTTCTGCGGTCAGTGGCTCGAAATAGAGCCGGTCCGACGTGTCGTAATCTGTCGAGACCGTTTCGGGGTTGCAATTGATCATGATGGCTTCATAGCCCGCCTCTCGCAGGGCGAACGCGGCATGGCAGCAGCAATAATCGAATTCGATGCCCTGGCCGATACGGTTGGGGCCGCCGCCGAGAATGACGACCTTCTTGCGGTCGGAAACCTGCGCCTCAGAGGCGAGAGTCCCGGCAAACGGCACTTCATAGGTCGAATACATGTAGGCAGTCGGCGAGGCGAATTCGGCGGCGCAGGTATCAATGCGCTTGAAGACGGGGTGGACGTCGAGCTTGTTGCGCAGCTTTGTCACGTCGCTGGCTTCGACCTTGGCGAGGCTGGCGAGGCGCGCATCGGAAAAGCCCATGCCTTTCAGCATGCGCAGATTTTGCCCATCCTGAGGCAGGCCATGTTCGCGCACACGCTCTTCCGTGGCGATGATCTCGGCCATCTGCTCCAGGAACCACGGATCGATCTTGCAGCCTTCGTGAACTTCCTCGACGGAGAGGCCGATACGCAGCGCTTGGCCTACCATGCGCAGGCGATCCGGGGTCGGCACACCAATGGCGGCGCGGATCGCATTGTTGTCATTGCCTTCACCGAGCCCGGGAATGGCGATTTCATCGAGGCCGGTGAGGCCGGTTTCGAGGCCGCGCAGGGCTTTCTGCAGCGACTCCTTGAATGTGCGCCCGATGGCCATCACTTCGCCGACCGATTTCATGGCGGTGGTCAGGGTAGGCTCGGCGCCTGGGAACTTCTCGAAGGCGAAGCGCGGGATCTTGGTGACGACATAGTCAATCGAGGGTTCGAACGAAGCAGGTGTCGCGCCGCCTGTAATGTCGTTGTCGAGTTCATCCAGCGTGTAACCGACGGCGAGCTTCGCTGCGACCTTGGCGATGGGGAAGCCTGTAGCCTTTGATGCCAGTGCCGAAGAACGCGACACGCGAGGATTCATCTCGATGACGATCAGACGGCCATTGTCCGGATTGACCGCGAACTGCACGTTTGATCCGCCGGTTTCGACGCCGATCTCGCGCAGCACCGCGATCGAGGCGTTGCGCATGATCTGATATTCCTTGTCTGTCAGGGTCAAGGCCGGTGCAACGGTGATCGAGTCGCCTGTGTGGACGCCCATTGGATCAACATTCTCGATGGAACAGATGATGATGCAATTGTCCGCCTTGTCGCGGACGACCTCCATCTCATATTCCTTCCAGCCAAGAACAGATTCCTCGATCAGTACTTCCGTCGTCGGTGATGCGTCGAGACCGCTGCCGATGATGTCGTAGAATTCGTTCCGGTTATAGGCGATGCCGCCGCCGGTTCCGCCCATGGTGAAGGAAGGGCGAATGATAGCAGGGAGGCCGACATGGTCGAGCGCCGCACCTGCCATGCCGAGCGCATGGGAGACATAGCGCTGCTTGCGGTCGCCCTCGCCGAGTTGCCATTCGGTTTCGAGTTTGTCCAAAGCAGCGTCGAGCTCGGCGCCCGAATATTTGGCCTTCACGGCTTCGCGCTGTTCCTGATGCAACCTGCGGTCGAGGTCCTTGACCTCGGTGGCGTTGGCCAACATGGATTTGGGTGTCTCAAGGCCGATTTTGGCCATGGCTTCGCGGAACAATGCGCGGTCCTCAGCCTTGTCGATCGCTTCGGCGTTGGCGCCGATCATCTCGACATTGTAACGGTCGAGCACACCCATACGGCGCAGTGACAATGCGGTGTTGAGCGCGGTCTGCCCGCCCATGGTCGGCAACAACGCGTCGGGCCGTTCTTTGGCAATGATCTTGGCGACCACTTCCGGCGTAATCGGCTCGATGTAGGTTGCGTCGGCCAGTTCCGGATCGGTCATGATCGTTGCCGGATTGGAGTTAACGAGGATGACGCGGTAGCCTTCTTCCTTGAGGGCTTTGCAGGCCTGCGTGCCAGAATAGTCGAACTCGCATGCCTGACCGATGATGATCGGCCCGGCGCCGATGATCAGAATAGATTTGATGTCGGTGCGTTTTGGCATGGGTGCGTTCCTATCAACAGCGTGCTGCACAAAAAACCGCACGGTTTTGACCGTACGGGCAGGCACATAATTCCAAATGCGAGGCTAAGGCTGCCTTATAGGCAATGACTCTCTTCTGCGTAACCCCAAAAACGCGTCTTTTTACGCTTTTTCGCAACAGTTTTTGTCCCGCCGGCAGGTTTGGCACCGCTCTGCATTTATCGGTCACGAAAACCCGCACGTTGAAAAATAGCATCGTGCGTGAAACAAATATCGCACTATACTGTTGATAGTGCAGAATATCGGCGGTTAGGCCGGCAATCAGGAGACGGGGAAATGCGTTGGCAGGGCCGCAGACAGAGTGACAATGTTGAAGATCAACGCGGCGAAGGCGGCGGATTTCCCGGCGGTATCGGCCGCGGTGGCGGGTTCCGGCTTCCGGGGGGCTCCGGCCTGCGCACGGCGCGCGGCGGCGGTTTTTCCGGGATCATCATCCTGGCGGCAATCTTCCTGTTTCTCAAGTTCTGCACCAATATCGACCCAATGCAGATTCTCGTCGATTCCGGTGGCGATGGCGGTCAGCTGGTACCAGGCCAGAGCCAGACGGCTCCCGGCGAAACGTCGGTCACGAGCAATGACGAGATGACGCAATTCGTGCGCACCGTCCTGGCTGAAACCGAGGACGTCTGGAGTGGCATTTTCCAGGCAGAGGGCCAGACCTATCCAGCGCCGACGATGGTTCTGTTCAACGGGCAGGTGCGATCAGCCTGCGGTTTCGCCAGCGCCGCATCGGGCCCGTTCTACTGCCCCGGCGACAAGAAGCTTTATATCGATCTGAGTTTCTATGACGAACTCGACAAGAAGTTCGGCGCTTCCGGCGATTTTGCCCAAGCCTATGTACTTGCACATGAAGTCGGCCATCATATCCAGAACCTGATCGGTGTTCTGCCCAAATTCAACGCGATGCGCCAGAACATGGGCGAAGCGGAAGCGAATGCCATGTCGGTTCGGGTCGAGCTTCAGGCCGATTGCTTTGCCGGAATCTGGGGTCATTTCACCAAGCAGAAGGGGATTCTGGATGCGGGTGATCTGGAAGAAGCGCTGAACGCGGCGCAACAGATCGGCGACGATAATCTGCAGCGAAAGATGCAGGGCTATGTCGTGCCGGAAAGCTTCAACCACGGAACATCAGCGCAGCGCGCCACGTGGTTCAAGCGCGGCTTTGACAGCGGCAAACTGGAGAGCTGCGATACGTTTAGCGGGAATATTTGAGCCCAGTTATCTCCCCCACAACGGGAGAGATAAGGGCGGGGCGGGCTATTTCCTTCGATCAACCCGCGTCTTGCTCGCTCGCGAAATCCATGCCCAGCGCATGGGCGACAGCCGCACGCGAATGGATTGTTGTCGAGTCGAAGACTGGCAAGGCGATGCTGTCGTCCGTGAGGGACAGGCAGATTTCCGTGCAGCCGAGAATGACGCAATCGGCGCCGGCATCCCTGCCGCGCTGAATGATCTTTTCCAGCGCATGGCGGGACTCTTCCTTGACGATACCGCAGCAGAGTTCATCGAAAATCACCGAATGAATCTTGGCGCGATCGATCTCGCTCGGAACAACGACTTCGATGCCAAACTCAGCGCACATGTAATCGGCGTAAAAGCCATGTTCCATCGTGTAGCGCGTCGCGAGAAGGAGCGGGCGTCTCTTGCCTGCCGCGGCGAGGGTAAGGCCAGTTTCCTGGCGGATATCGATGAGCGGAACACTGACCGAGGCGGCCACGGCGTCAGCGACGAGATGCATCGTATTCGTGCAAATCAGGATGCAATCCGCACCAGCGCCTTCGAGGCGGCGAGCTGCGTCGGACAAGTGGGCAGCTGCATCATCCCAACGGTCGCTTTTCTGCAAGGCAACGACTTCGGCAAAATCCAGCGACTGCATGGCAATCCTGGCTGAGGCAAGGCCGCCAAGACGTGTCCGGACGATTTCATTGATCTGGCGATAGTAGACCGCAGTGCTTTCCCAGCTCATGCCGCCGATCAGTCCAATAGTGCGCATTGCAAATTCCCTTTTTGGTTCACGATCGGGATAATAAGTTGGATTGGACGCGAAAGGTTCGCAAAGTTTGTGAGAAATACTTGTCTGCGTGCAAAAAATAAGCGAACGATTTATACAGTGCGCGGGAAATTTGCTGGGAAGATAATATGCTCGACGATCGTGACCGCAAGATTCTGGATCTGTTGCAGGAGAATGCAGCGCTTGCCGTCTCCGATCTGGCTGATCGCGTCAGCCTCTCCGTCTCCGCCTGTTCACGCCGCATCCAGCGGCTTGAGGAAGACGGCTATATCGCCCGGCGCGTCGTTCTTCTCAATCGTCCGCTCATGGGGCTGCCGACGACAATGTTCGTGATCGTGCGCACGGCGCGCCATTCCGCCGACTGGCTCGAGCAATTTCGCAAGGCGATCAGCGACATTCCGGAAATCGTAGAGGTCCATCGCATGACTGGCACAATTGACTACATTCTGAAACTGGTTCTGCCGCGCGTCGAGGCCTATGATGAAATCTACAAGGCGCTGGTCGAAAAGGTCGAGTTCTTTGACATATCCGCTTCCGTTTCCATGGAAACATTGAAGGCAACGACTGCATTGCCGACCCATTACGTGCGCTAGGTTCAAGTGATGCCGGCCAGCAAATCGAGTCTTTCTACGCTTCCAGGTTCGATACAGTTTGGCAGGATTTGTCAGGAGGATTTTGCCCAAAAGTCACTTTTCGGTGGCGTATTTGCGCATTTCCTGATCATGTTCACGTATTGTTTCGCCAGCGCGAAGCGATTATAACGATTTTCCGCGTCAATCGCGGACGTGAACGCCATTGCGAGTTTTCCGATGATTGACCCGATCCTGGCCAAACGCGGCCTGACACTCGTCTTCATGATCCTGCTGCTTGATATTATCGGCATCGGAATCATCGTGCCGGTTCTGCCCGCATATCTTGAAGAATTGACCGGTTCGGATGTGGGGCAGGCGGCGATCTACGGCGGCTGGCTGCTCCTTGCCTATGCGGGAATGCAGTTCATTTTCGCGCCGCTCATCGGCAATCTCAGCGATCGTTTTGGCCGCCGCCCGGTGCTGCTTGTATCGGTCGTGACGTTTGCCCTCGACAATCTGATTTGCGCGCTTGCACCGAACTTCGCCATCCTGCTGGTTGGCCGGATACTTGCCGGCATCAGCGGCGGCAGTTACTCGACCGCCTCAGCCTATATTGCCGATGTCAGCACAGACGAAAACCGGGCGAAGAATTTCGGCTTGCTTGGCATTGCGTTCGGCGTCGGTTTCATTGTTGGACCGATCATTGGCGGTCTCCTTGGCGAATTTGGCCCACGTGTGCCGTTTTTCGGGGCTGCACTGATTTCATTTTTGAACTTTGTCGCAGCCTATTTCCTTCTGCCTGAAACGCTCAGCGCGAAGGACCGCCGCACGTTCGAGTGGAAGCGCTCCAACCCGCTCGGCGCGTTGAAACAGATGCGCAACCACAAGGGAATCCTGTGGATCGGACTGGTCTTCTTCATGCTGACGCTCGGCCATATGTCCTATCCGGCGGTATGGGCCTATGTCGGTAGCTATCGCTATGGTTGGAGCGAAAGCGATATCGGCATGTCGCTTGGCATCTATGGTCTGTGCAGCGCCATCGTGATGGGATTGGTCTTGCCTCGTATCGTGTCGAGATTTGGCGAATGGCGCACGGCCGTCATTGGCCTTACTTTCGCGGCGCTCGGTTTCTTCGGCTATGCCAGCGCGTGGCAGGGATGGCTGGTTTACGTCGTGATCATTGCCACTTGCCTGGAAGGTGTGGCAGATCCGGCCATGCGCAGTATTGCCTCCGCCAAGGTGCCCGCCTCGGAGCAAGGCGAGTTGCAGGGAGCCATGACCAGCCTCTTCAGCATCACCAATATTATCGGGCCGCTGATCTTTACCCAGATTTTTGCGATCTTCACGGCACCCAATGCGTCCATAGTATTTAGCGGGGCGCCCTATGTGCTGGGTGGTATTTTCGTGCTGATTGGTTTGATCGTGTTCATCCTTCGTGTTGAAAAGCCGGTGCTGGCGAAAGATGAGGTTCTCGCTCCGGGTGCATTGGCTCAAAACGAGGCAGGATAAAAGCAAGCTCGGCGCTCGACCTTTCAGGTCAAGAGCCGTTCCTCGGCCTTCTTCATGGCACGCTCAAACAATGTTGGCTCGCCAAGCGCGCGGGATAGTATGAGCCCACCCTGAATGCTGATTACGGCCTCTTCGGCGAGCTCGGAAGCCTTGGCTTCATCGTGACCGGCGCGTTGCAACGCTGCGGCGAGGGCCGTTTTCCAATCGGAAAAATAGTCCTTGATCTGATCGGTAAATCGATCCCGGACATTGTCGAGGGCGAAGGCGCCTACCAGGCAGATTCGCCGTCCAGAATGAAAATAGTCGATAACTGCGCCACACATCCCACTGATCGCCGCGCGCGGGTTTTGGGCCTCGCGCAACGGCCGATACACGTTGTTCTCGAACCATGTGTCGATCTCGTGCAGGACCGCCGCCGCCATCTCTTCCTTCCCGCCGGGAAAGAAGTGATAGAGGCTGCCTTTGCCAAGGCCGGTCTTTTCGCCGATGATCGACAGGCTCGCGCCCTCGAAACCGTGTTCACGAAAGATCTCGGCAAGGACTGGAATGATATCCGTACGTTCGGCAACGGTTCTTGCCATCAACTATAACCCTAGATCTGATAGGCCGGGATGATCGGCCGGACGCGGGCCGGAGCGGTCCCAAAAGAATTTGCGTTCCGATTCCTTGATGGGCAAGTCATTGATAGAGGCGAAGCGCTTTTGCATCAGTCCGTTCTCGTCAAATTCCCAGTTTTCATTGCCATAGGCCCGGAACCAGTTACCGGAATCGTCGTGATATTCGTAGGCGAAACGGACGGCGATCCGATTGCCGCTGAACGCCCAAAGCTCCTTTATCAGGCGATAATCGAGCTCCCTTTCCCACTTGCCAGCCAGGAAGGCGACAATGGCCTCGCGTCCCTGCACGAATGTCGAGCGATTTCGCCAATAGCTGTCAACCGCGTAGGCAAGAGACACGCGTTGTGGGTCGCGGCTGTTCCAGCCGTCTTCGGCACCGCGGACCTTCTGGATGGCTGTCTCAAGGGTGAACGGCGGCAATGGCGGGCGTTGGTCTGACATTTCAAGCTCTCTATACTGTACTAATCGGTAAAGTATTTACTGATTGGTAAACGAAGATCTCGAGCACGTCAACAGTCGCGATGATGAATCTTTTACCTGCTGTGGTCGGCGCGCTATTTTCTCGGCTGGCCAGTTGGTTTAAGCAGGCGGGATCGCTGTTCCAGCTGAGGTTGAATCCAGATGTCCAATGAAAAGCGCGTCGCGCTCAATGCCGAAGGTCTAACCCTGTCTCGCCTGGTGCTTGGAGCATGGCGATTGTTGAGCGGTCCGGAAAGGCCCGGCGCAACCAGCGTGGCGCGGCTGATCAGCGAGGCGATTGATCTGGGAATGACCAGCTTCGACCACGCCGACATTTATGGAGACTACGGGGTTGAAGAAGTCTTCGGTGCCGGTTTCAAGTACTGGGGTGGCCAGCGCGAGGCGATCGAACTGATTACGAAATGCGATATCATGCTGACGTCGGCCGCGCGCCCGGACAACCGCATCAAGCACTACGACACCAGCGCCGCGCACATCAAAACCTCAGTGGATCGCTCGCTCAAGAATCTGCACACGGATTACATCGACGTGCTGCTGATCCATCGTCCTGATCCGCTGATGGACGCTGACGAAACAGCGGCAGGACTGGAAAGTGTCGTGACGGCCGGCAAGGTCCGGGCTGTTGGCGTTTCCAATTTTTCGCCCTCACAATTCGATCTGCTGGCCTCGCGACTGCCTTTCCCGCTGGTCACCAACCAGATCGAGATGTCTGTCGTCCATACGGCTTCGCTATTCGATGGCAGCCTCGATCACGCTCAGCGCCTGGGGTATGCGCCGATGATCTGGTCACCGCTCGGCGGCGGCAGTCTCTTCACTGGCGATGGAGCGCAGGAGAAGCGTGTGCGCGAAACGTTGAAGATGATTGCAGATGAAGCAGGTGGCGTCGACATCTCGGCAATTGCCATTGCTTGGCTGCTGCGGCATCCAGCGCGGCCGATTCCCGTACTCGGCAGTCTCAAGCGCGAACGCTTGGCCGCGATGGCTGCGGCGCTCGATATCAAGCTCGAGCGCCAGCAGTGGTTCGGGATTCTAAAGGCAAGTACTGGCCAAGATGTCCCGTGACGATCAGGCAGCGTGATCGCGTTCGGGCAGGGGCTCCAGCCCCTTTCTTTGACGGATCAGATTGAAGAACCGGCGGAACAGATAGTGCGAGTCCTGCGGGCCGGGTGACGCTTCCGGGTGATGCTGGACCGAAAACACCGGGCGTCCGGTAACGCGCAGGCCGCAATTGCTGCCATCGAACAGCGAGACGTGGGTTTCCTCAACGCCGTTCGGGAAGGATTCGGCGTCAACAGCAAAGCCATGATTCATCGAAACGATCTCGACCTTGCCAGTTGTATCGTCGCGAACCGGATGATTGGCGCCGTGATGACCCTGGTGCATCTTCTTGGTGTCGCCGCCAAGTGCCAGAGCCAGCATCTGGTGGCCAAGGCAGATGCCAAAAACCGGGATGTCGGTTTTGATCAGTTCCTTAATGGCTGGAACCGCATATTTGCCGGTCGCGGCCGGATCGCCGGGACCGTTGGAGAGGAAGATACCATCCGGCTCGTAGGCCAGAACGTCCTCGGCCGTTGCGGACGCAGGGAGAATGGTCACCTTGGCGCCGAGACCGGCAATGAGACGCAGGATATTGCGCTTGATGCCGTAATCGATGGCGACGACGTGGAATTCCGGCGCCGATTGCTCGGCGAAGCCTTCGTTCCAAACCCAGGGCTTTTCCGTCCAGACGGAACTTTGCCCCGATGTGACGTCCTTGGCGAGATCGAGATCAAGGAGACCATGCCAGGCTGCGGCGCGTGCCTTGAGGGCCGGTATGTCGAACTTGCCATGCGGTTCGTGAGCGATCACCGCATTCGGCATGCCCTTCTCGCGGATGAGAACCGTCAGGGCACGTGTATCGACGCCAGCGAGCGCGATGACGCCGCGCGCCTTCAGCCAATCATCCAGATGATCGGCGGCACGATAGCTCGAAGGCGCCGTGATGTCCGCCTTGAAGATCGCGCCGACGGCGCCGGCGCGATTGGCCGGGGTCAGGTCCTCGATGTCTTCCTTGTTGGTGCCGACATTGCCGACATGCGGAAAGGTGAAGGTGACGATCTGGCCGGCATAGGAAGGGTCCGTGAGGATTTCCTCATACCCGGTGAGGGCCGTGTTGAAGCAGACCTCCGCTTCGCAGATACCCGTAGCGCCAAGGCCTTTACCTTCGATGACCGTTCCGTCAGCGAGCACCAGCAGGGCCGTTGGCTTGAATTCGGTCCAGCCTGCGGTCTTCGGCCCTGCTGCCTGGGCACCTGCGTCTGTAGTTGTCGTGGCGGTCATGCGGTTTCCTTAAGCGTGGGCTCGCGTCGTTGCTTGTTGTCTGTGCTGGGCATTGAAAAATGCCGTCCAGATTTCCATATGGCATGGCTGGACGCAGTGGTCGAACAATCCCCCACGGCAGCAACAACAAAAAATGTCTGGCTAAGACCCAGTCCATAAACAAAGCCGCACCTCCGGTCAATTGCGACACAAGAACTCTTCGTCGAATCATGTCACAAGCGGCAAGCCCCGACGTTTGATTTCGCATGGGGTCGCCGTTAGTGTGCGGGCATAGCAGGAGAGTATGATCATGCGCGATACAATCGCCGGGGCACTAACCGTAGCCATCAAGGCACAGGATAAGCGCCGAATTCCCACGCTGCGGCTGATCATGGCCGCCATCAAGGATCGTGATATCCTTAACCGTGGTACGGGCAAGGAGCCCGCAACGAGTGATGAAATCAGCGCCATTCTTGCCAAGATGATCAAGCAACGCGAAGAATCGGCCAAGCTCTATGAGGAAGGTAATCGCCTCGAACTGGCTGAACAGGAACGTGCCGAGATCGGAATTATTCGCGACTTCATGCCGAAACAGTTGAGCGATGCGGAGATCCGCCAGGCGGCCATGCAGATTATAGAGGAAATCGGTGCAAGCGGCCTGCGCGACATGGGAAAAAGCATGAATGTGCTGAGGGAAAGATATGCCGGCCAGATGGATTTCAGCAAGGCGAGCAGCATTGTGAAAGAGATTCTGCAATAGACGAATCTTGCGGGACGTGCAGGGGCCAGCAGCAGTCTGACTTGTTTGCGGGGTGAGTCTGACTCGATCCGGCGAGAAAGCTGACTCAACCCTCATTTTCCACAAACTTCAGACTGCGAATGGCGAGACTGGACGTTCTTTCCGACCGACCAGGATTCCTCCGGCCAATGCTTCTTGCTCGGCATTCGTCATCCCCTTCGTGATCCAAACCATCATAGTCGATGCACCACTCAGACAGGGACAGGTCCCGCGAGGTGCGGAGCAGGTTCGCAATACTCAATCAGCAATTCGGTGAGGACCCGTATTTTCCGTGCGGGATGCTGACCTGGCGGGCGAATGACATATGCACCTGCCGGAGGCGGTGGATAATGCGTCATGACCGGCACAAGCGCGCCGGAGGCTATATAGTCATGGGTAAGGCAATCGGGCAGGTAAGCGATCCCGAGTCCTGCTACTGCAGCGGCGACTAGAGCAGTGCCGTTGTCGGCCTTGAAGCGCCCCTGCGGACGAACCGTGATGATCTTGCCGCCATCCATGAGCTGCCAGGCTTCGGTGCCCTGCATGAGGGCTTCATGAGCGACGAGCTCCTCCGGCGTTTCGGGCGACCCATGCGCCTTAATGTAGTCCGGGCTCGCGACGAGCTTCCCGTAGATCGGTCCGACGCGTCTTGCGATCAGGTTGGAGTCCTGAAGATAGCCAACTCGTATCGCACAATCGTAACCTTCTGTGATGAGATCGACGAACCGATCACTGTAGCAGGTGTGGATTTGGAGCTGGGGATGGCGTCGCGCCATTTCGGCGAGGATCGGAGCGAAGTGGGTCTGTCCGAAAGAGAGCGGCACGGCAACCCGCAATCGGCCGCGAAGGTCACCGGCGGGTAGGATCGTTTCCCTGGCCACGTCGATCTCGGCGCAAACTCTTGCTGCATAGTCTCGGAACGTTTCCCCGGCTTCTGTGAGAGCGGCCCCGCGGGTGGTTCGTGCAAGAAGCTGAACGCCAAGCTCCGCTTCAAGCCGGAAGAGCCGACGACTGACGATCGACTTGGAGACGCCGAGCCGGAGCGCGGCGGCCGAAACGCCCCCGGCATCAGCAACTTCTACGAATGTCCGTAGCTCTTCGATATCCAATTCAGTGTTCCCCATTTCGCGACACAGCTTACCACTTAAAGGTACTACCGCATCACGCATGGGAACGGCAATACTGCTTTCAGGCAACGTCGCCGCTGGCGCATGTCTTCCCGCAAATCGACCTAACTAACAATGACAGCATAGGAAGTAATAATGACCTTTCGCAACGGCCTTGATTCTCTTCTACGTCCCGAAGACTCGGTACTCGTTCTGATCGACCACCAGCCCTATCAGCTCGCGAACTTGAACAGTCACGATCCGCAAGCTGTGGTCAATTACACGACCGCTCTGGCGAAGCTGGCGAAAGCCTTCAATGTTCCGACGATTCTCACCAGCGTGATCGCGGCGCGCGGTGGGCTCCTCTTCAAGCAGATCACCGACGTGTTTCCGGGCCAGGAGGTCATCGACCGGACCTGGGTCAACACCTGGCAGGACGAGAATGTGGTGAACGTCGTCAAGGCGACTGGCCGCAAGCAGCTGATCATCGCCGGCCTGTGGACCGAGGTCTGCGTCGCAATGCCTGTCATCCAGGCCGCCGGCGAAGGCTGGGACGTGACCGTGATCACCGACGCGTCGGGCGGGATTTCGAAGGAGTCTCACGAGGTTGCCATCCAGCGAATGATCGCGGCCGGCGCGAACGTGATGACCGTGATGGCGCTCGCTGGTGAATGGCAGCGTGATTGGGCGCGCACCGAGCATGTCGAGGAGCTGACCGAGATTCTCATCCAGCACTTCGGCGGCAGCGGCATCGCGTATCTTTGGGAGCAGCAGTTGCTCAACACGCCGGTGCCGAGCACCGCAGTGGCCGGTTGAGTCTGCTTTCCCACCAAATCGAGTCAGATTCTATGGCGGGGTCAATGCGAAAATTTGCATAGCTATTATGCAATTCTGAAAGTTGCCATACATTTGAACTCAGCTAATCTGAACTTGTCGGGTTCTTTTCCTCCCAGATACCCCGACATTCAAATGTGCTGCACCTCCTCCCGCGGCATATTTACAATCAGGACCGCTGCACCTCCTCCCGCAGCGGTCCTTTTTATTTCATCGCATCAATCAGCCTTTTCGGGCGGGCGTTTCGGATCTGCCAGTTCCTGGACTGTCTCAGCAAGCGACGCGACTTCCTTCTCGCGAAGCTGATCGAATTTATGATGCAGAAGCTCTATCTTCTCGTGTAGAAGTTCAATCTCCAGCTCCGCCTTGATATTGATGCGGTAGTCGTTCTCAGCTTCCTTGCGGTCAATGTCTTGCTGACGGTTCTGGCTCATCATGATAAACGGCGCAGCATAGGCGGCTTGGAACGACAAAGCGAGATTGAGAAGAATAAACGGGTAGGGGTCCCATTCTCGCACATAGGCGGTGACGTTCAGTACGATCCAGATAAACAAGATCGTGGTCTGGATAATGATGAACGACCATGACCCCATTGTTGCAGCAACCTGATCTGCGATTCTCTGGCCCGGCGTCAGTTGTTCGCGATCGGCGGGCCTCTTGTGGCGCTCCTGGCGGCGAACTTCCCGCAAATGATGCAGCAGCTTGCGTTCGGCATCCCACAAGCCCTTCTTCACTTCCTCGACATTTGGCATGAACCTGTTTCCCGTTGCTATTGTGTGATTGTCTTGCTCATATTGATGCCAGTGACGCGGAACCCCGAGCGATCATAGACGTGTCTGGCGCGGTCGTTGTCTGCCGCCACGCGTAATCTGATCTGGGTGTAGCCGCTGTCTGCCAATTGGCGCTCCAGGAGGGCAATGCCTGTTTGCCGTAGCCATTTCCTTGCTTACCGGTAAATATGTGAAAATCGCTGATGAATGCGGAGCGAGCTGCGAGATCTTGCCGGTACCAGAGATAGCCGATCACGGTGCTGGCCCCAGCGATGATGCAAAGAAGTACTTGCCCCGCTGTTTTGGTGCCCTGTGGGAGGTCTTCATCTATTTCGCGTATCGCCTGTGCCCGGGCATCGACGTCGGAGAGACCGTAGTTGGTAGAAATCTCGGCTCCATAGTCGCGGATGAAATAATCGAGATAGGCAGTAAATTCGTCGGGACGCATGGGTCTAAGCGATATCATCGGCTGGTTCCTGTTTTGGATTGGGCGAATCGCCGGATCGGAACATGCATCTTTAGCCCTTCGAGGCGCCATTTTGATCATACTAACAGTTCCTGAACTCAAGCACCTATGGCGAGTTATGACCGCATTCCAGTCTGGCCATATGTTCAAAGGATAGCCTAGATAAGCAGACTTCATCCATGCCATCATGAACGGTCGAGTGGGAGTACTGGCAGTGTCCGTGTTTGAAAGAAATTATTCCGCATTCATGTTTGACATGGATGGTACGCTTATCAACTCCACCGCAGCGGCCGAGCGCGTATGGGCCAAGTGGGCAGAGCAACACGGCCTGGATGTTAAAACCTTTCTGCCGACTATGCATGGCGCCCGCGCCGTTGATACAGTGCGCAGACTTGGGTTGCCGGGGGTTGTTCCTGAGGAGGAAGCGGCAAAGATCACTCAAGCTGAATTAGACGACGTTGAAGGAATTGTCGCCCTTCCAGGCGCAATTGCGTTTTTGGCCGGGCTACCGCGCTCCATATGGGCGATCGTCACTTCGTCGCCACTTGATCTGGCGAAACGGCGTCTGGCCACCGCCGGGATTCCGGTTCCGGATTGCCTGATCACAGCTGAAGATGTGACTGCCGGCAAACCCAGTCCAGATTGCTATCTTCTTGCGGCTAGAAAACTTGGTGTGAGCGCTGTGAATTGCCTCGTATTCGAGGATGCCGTCCCGGGAATTATTGCGGGTGACGCAGCGGGTGCGGAAGTGCTGGTGATTACGGCGACGCATACACATCCGATAGAGACTGCACACACGACAATGCCAAATTACGAGAACCTCAACACCGGTATTGATGACGACCGGATATTCTTGTTCCAGCCGGGCACTTAATAGCATTCATCCATGTAACCTCCGGATCGCGTGTCGCGATGCTTGGAACTGGCATGACATTTGCGCGTTTACCGTTCAAAAGCAACGGAGGCGAAAATGAAAGAACAACGCTGGTCTACCATTATTGGAATATTGGCCGGTTTATCGGTTGGCGCGGGTATCGGCGGTGCGGTGATGGGAAATATGCTCCTCGGACTTCTAATTGGTACAGCCATGGGCGCATTCATAGGATCGAACACCCACATCCATCGAGATTATTGAACAGCTCCTTCGCTTACGCAGGCCGCTGGTGCAGAGAACTTCCGGATGGTCAGCTGTGCAACGCACGTAAACGAGTGGTGTTCAGAAGACCCTGTTCTTCAAGCACAGGATAAGCCATCGCTGCGAGCAATGAATTGATCTGCTTCAGGTCGCGGATCGTATCGAGATGAATGGAACTTGTTTCCAGGCTGCGCGTCGTGCCTTCGCGCAGACGGCTGAAATGCCGGGAACTGCTTTGTTTTTCCAAATCCCGCAAGTGATCCTTCTCCAGAACCAGCTGATGCGCAGTTTCACGATCGCGGGAGACGAGGACGTTGAAGGCCATGCGTGCATTGGTCAGCACCTTGGCGTGGAAATTACTGAGTTCGAGCCATCCCTCATCCGTGAATTTGAGCTTACGGTCCATTTTCTTTTGCACCAGCGCCAGCATGTTCCGTACGATGATATCGCCGACCTGTTCCAGCTTGACGCAGGCGCCGAGCAATTCCTGAGCGCGCGCGACTTCAAAGTCGCTGAGTGATTTGGTTGTCAGCTTGGCGAGATACAATTTGATCGCGGCATGCTTGCGGTCGACCTTGTCGTCTAGTGCTGACAATTCGTCGATGCGCTCTTGTTCTGGATTCTCATAGAGGTCGATGATCCGCCGCAGCATGATCTCGATAGTCTCACATACGCCCACGGTCTCGCGTGTCGCGTTGGCAAGCGCAAGGCTGGGGGTGTCGAGCACGCTCTCATCCAGAGCGCTGAGTTCTTCATGATCCAAGGGGCGTGGCTGTTCTGCAGGCACATTGAGCGCAACGAAGGCTTTGGTAACCTTCAGGACAAGGGCGGAGAGCGGCACGCCGGCAAGCAGGATGATGATATTGAACAGGATGTGCCCGTTGATCACCTGATCGGCGGGCGTGGAGCCGAGGAAGGCCATCGATGGTTTGAAAGTCAGGTACAGGACGAGGATTACCACCGAGCCCGCGCCGCGCATCAGCAGATTGCCCATCGGCACGATACGCGTCTGCGGCGCGGCATTGCGGGTAAGAAGTGGTGCGATGAAGGACGAGCCCAGATTGACGCCGAAGATCATCACGATCCCGAGTTCGGGCTGGATGAGTCCCCGGGCAGCAAAGGTGACCAAAAGCAACACAGCCGCGATGCTGGAGTGGAACAGCCAAGTCATTACAGCGGCAAGCAGGAAGGCGGTAACTGGGTCAGTATCAAGATAGCCGACAATCACCGGCAGCAATTCGCTTTCGCGCAACGGTTCGGTCGCCTGACCGGTCATCTCAAGCGAGAGGATCAGAAGGCCGATGCCGACGAGAATGCGGCCCATCTGGCGCCAGTTGCTGCGCTCCGTCGACATGAAAATTACCGTGCCGGCAACAAGGCAGAGAGGGACGAGCAATGTGAGATCGAAGCTCAGAATCTTGACCACCAGCGCGGAGCCAACCTCAGCGCCGCGCACAGCCATCAGGCCGGCAATGCCACTGACTATGCCTGAGCCGACAAAGGACCCGACGAGAAGGCTGACCGCGGTCGAGCTTTGCAGGGCGATGGAAAGCATCAACCCCCAGAGTACCGCGAGAATGGGATTGTGCAGGACACCGCGCAGGCTTTGGCGCATACGCTCGCCGTAAGCGCGCTCCACTCCGGTTCGCACCATGCGGGTGGCCCAAAGCAGAAGTGCTACTGCTCCTGCGAGATGCAACAAAATTGCGGAACCGTTCACTTGAGGGCAATCCTGACACGTTGGAAAATACGGTAATGCAACCGCTTGATTTTAGTTTCAATTTGTTAAGATAACATATCGTGCAAACGGGGGAAAAAATATGTTCCGGCTAAGAAAAATTGTGTCGTATTTGACAAAGTGCAACGGTTTTGTGACGGTTCCAGCTTGATGTTTTTTCGTTCGTTGGCTTTTGAAAGTCGGGCAGGCATGAGGGGCGTATGAGTAGGGGATGACGGTCTTGCAGGCCTTCCGTCGCGCCTTTATTTGTTGCATCATGTGATTGGCTTGAGCGATAGAGGCTCGAACCATCAATTCGGCCTCCAGAACCGTCAAATTTAACGAACGAAGAGCAGCATGCGATTTCCGCCGTCCTTTCTCGATGAGATCAGGGAACGTGTACCGATCTCCAGCGTGATCGGTACACGTGTTTCATTCGACCGGAAAAAGACGAATGCGCCCAAGGGCGACTTCTGGGCTTGCTGCCCGTTTCATGGCGAGAAATCACCGAGCTTTCACTGCGAGGATCGCAAAGGCCGCTACCACTGCTTCGGCTGCGGTGTCACTGGCGATCATTTCCGCTTCCTGACGGAATTGGAGGGGCTCAGCTTCCCTGAAGCAGTGCAGCGTGTTGCCGACATGGCGGGCGTTCCCATGCCCGCGCGCGACGCTGAAATGGAAATACGCGAAGCGAAACGCGCCACGCTCTACGACGTCATGGAGATGGCGACCAAGTTCTTCGAGGAGCAGTTGCAGGCGGCTGGCGGTGCAAAGGCGCGTGCGTATCTGCGTGATCGGGGCCTGACTGCCGCCACACAGCATTCATACCGTTTGGGCTATGCTCCCGAGAGTCGCAATGCCCTGAAAGAACATCTGGCATTGAAGGGCGCCACCAAGGAGCAGATCGAGGCTTGCGGCCTTGTGGTCTATGGCGACGACAAGCCAGTATCCTTTGACCGGTTTCGCGACCGCATCATGTTTCCGATCGAGGATTTGCGTGGCCGCATCATCGCTTTTGGTGGCCGGGCGCTAGCGCCTAACGCCATAGCAAAATACATGAACTCCAACGAGACCGAGCTTTTCCACAAAGGCAAGATACTCTTCAACGCCCTCCGTGCCAGGAAAGCGGCACAGCCCCAGGCCGGGCAGCCGGCAAAAGCAGTGATTGCCGTGGAGGGTTACATGGATGTCATTGCCTTGGCCCAGGCCGGCTTCGCGCAGGCGGTTGCGCCACTGGGCACCGCATTGACGGAAGATCAACTCGATCTGCTTTGGCGGATGTCGCCGGAACCTTTGCTTTGTTTCGACGGGGACAATGCCGGTATCAAGGCTGCGCACAGGGCGATCGATCTGGCATTGCCTGCATTGAAGCCGGGAAGGTCGCTGCGGTTTGCGGTGTTGCCGGAAGGCAAGGATCCTGACGATCTTGTAAAGTCCTCCGGACCACAGGCCTTCCAGGCGGTACTCGATGATGCGCGGCCGTTAGCTGACATGCTCTGGGCACGCGAGACCAGCGGCGGCGTCTTCAATACGCCCGAACGGCGAGCAGAACTAGAAGCGCGGCTCAAGCAGATGACGGCGCTGATCGGTGACGAGAATGTACGCCGGCATTATGCGCAGGATGTTCGCGATCGCATCCAGCAATTCTTCAACTCGGGCCAGCGTGGAAATGATCGGCGCAACAATGGTCAGCGCGGCAACAGCCAGAACGGCTTTGGCCAACAGAACGGCTACGGGCAGCGGGGCAGAGGGGCGGCAGGCGGCCGCCTTGCCGTTTCGGACAGTCTGGCGCGTTCGGTTCTAGTGAAGACGACGTCTGCTGCGCCGCCGCTCCGCGAGACCGCTATCCTGATGACCCTGTTCAATCATCCGCGCCTGATCGAGGAAGATTTCGAAACGGTTGTCCGGCTTGAATTCAGTCACCCTGACCTCAAGCGCTTTCATGCGGCCATGCTCAATGCCATGGCGGAACACCATGTCGCGAATGGCGCCGAGATGCGCAAGGCGATGGTGGAAACCAGCCATGGAGCGCTTATCGAAGCACTTGAAGCACTGGCGCGGCGTGCTCGCATGTGGACCGCGACAGCGGAAGCCGCGGAAGAGGACGCTTTGGAAGCGTTAAGACAGGCAGTTCACTTGCATCAGCGCGCAAGTACACTACATAAGGAGCTGAAAGTCGCTGAAACCGCCTTGGCCACAGAAGCCACCGACGAAAACCTCAACCGGCTGCTCGATATTCAGAACGATATTCGCAATGCGCAAGCCACTGAAGCGCTGATCGAAGGGTTCGGAATACCTTCGGGACGGGCGGGTAAGGGTTTTTGACCGAATTGATTCGCTTTTTTATCGCGAATCAGTTGAGTCGGGGTTGACGTGGGTCAATAATGACGGAATCAGATTGCGCGGAATTGAAGATATTTGCAGGTCTAGCACAAAAACCGGCAAATTCAGCAGATATGTAGCGTGCTCGCCACCGGGATAACAAGGTTAATCCGCCATTAACGGGATTTCGGCTAGTCGATCATTTATTACCTTGATGATGCGGGGGAACCGGTGTGCGGCCGCACTCGTTTTCCCTTATGCATGAACAAAGCGAACGTCGCTTGGAGATATAGAATATGGCAACGAAGGCAAAGGAAAACGAGGAAGTAGAAGTCGAGCGCGAAGGCGCGCCAGACGGTCCGCTTCTCGACCTTTCCGATGACGCTGTCAAGAAGATGATCAAGCTCGCGAAGAAGCGCGGCTATGTCACGATGGATGAACTCAACGCAGTTCTTCCGTCTGAAGAGGTCACTTCCGAGCAGATCGAAGACACCATGGCCATGCTCAGTGATATGGGCATCAATGTTGTCGAAGATGATGAGCAGGATGCAGACGCTGAAGAGACTGACAACAGCGCTGACGAGGAAAGCGACGCACGGGAGCTCGCGGAGTCAACAGGCACCGCTGTAGCTCCAACGACGACCAAGAAAGAACCTACCGACCGTACCGACGATCCCGTCCGCATGTATCTGCGTGAAATGGGCACGGTTGAGCTGTTGTCGCGCGAAGGCGAAATTGCCATTGCCAAGCGCATAGAGGCTGGCCGCGAGACCATGATCTCTGGTCTGTGCGAAAGTCCGCTGACTTTCCAGGCGATCATCATCTGGCGCGAAGATCTGAACGAGTCGAAGATCCTGTTGCGCGAGATCATCGATCTCGAAACCACCTATGCGGGCCCTGAAGCCAAGCAGGCTCCGGTGATCGAACGCGTCGAGGAAGAACGGCCTGCCGCTGCCAATGACCGGTCGCGCAGCCGTCGCGATGATGACGACATTACGAACGTCGGCGGCGATACACCGGTCGAGGAAGATGACGATGAGGATGATGAGGCCAATCTGTCGCTCGCCGCGATGGAAGCCGAACTGCGTCCGCAGGTCATGGAAACACTCGACGTTATCGCTGACACCTACAAGAAGCTGCGCAAGTTGCAGGACCAGCAGGTAGAAAATCGTCTCGCTGCCTCAGGCTCGCTGTCGCCAAGCCAAGAGCGCCGCTACAAGGAACTAAAGGATCAGCTGATCAAGGCGGTCAAGTCGCTGTCGCTGAACCAGAACCGTATCGAAGCGCTGGTTGCACAGCTCTATGACATCAACAAGCGCCTCGTTCAGAACGAAGGCCGCCTGCTGCGTCTTGCCGAATCCTATGGCGTGCGCCGCGAGGACTTCCTAAAGGAATATCAGGGCAACGAGCTTGACCCGAACTGGCTCAAAGCCGTTTCGAACCTGACGACACGTGGCTGGAAAGAGTTCACAAAGAACGAAAAAGACACGATCAAGAACCTGCGCACGGAAATCCAGAACATGGCGCAGGAAACCGCCATTTCGATCTCGGAATTCCGCCGCATCGTCAATCAGGTCCAGAAGGGCGAACGCGAAGCGGCGCTTGCCAAGAAGGAAATGGTCGAGGCTAATCTGCGTCTTGTTATTTCCATTGCCAAAAAATACACCAATCGCGGCCTTCAATTCCTCGACCTCATTCAGGAAGGCAATATCGGCCTGATGAAGGCGGTTGATAAGTTCGAATACCGCCGTGGTTACAAGTTCTCGACCTATGCGACTTGGTGGATTCGCCAGGCCATTACCCGCTCGATTGCCGATCAGGCCCGAACTATCCGTATTCCGGTACATATGATCGAAACGATCAACAAGATCGTCCGGACTTCGCGCCAGATGCTGCATGAGATCGGCCGTGAGCCGACACCGGAAGAACTGGCAGAAAAACTGGCCATGCCGCTGGAAAAGGTGCGTAAGGTCCTGAAGATTGCCAAGGAGCCGATTTCGCTTGAAACGCCAGTGGGTGACGAGGAAGATTCGCATCTCGGCGATTTTATCGAGGACAAGAATGCGCTTCTGCCAATCGATGCTGCCATCCAGGCCAACCTGCGCGATACGACGACGCGGGTTCTTGCTTCGCTGACACCGCGTGAAGAGCGTGTGCTCCGCATGCGCTTCGGTATCGGCATGAACACCGACCATACGCTGGAAGAAGTCGGCCAGCAATTCTCTGTAACGCGCGAACGCATTCGTCAGATCGAGGCGAAGGCACTTCGCAAGCTCAAGCATCCGAGCCGGTCGCGGAAACTGCGTTCATTCCTCGACAGCTGATTTTGCGGCTTGCACAGCCGCAAATATGAAAACGGGATGGGTGTGAACCCATCCCGTTTTTGTTTGTGTAGAGAACAATGTGCCCCGTTTCACACCTGGGACATCTTCCCTGCAATGGGAATTGGCTTAAAGCCGGTTCAGAGCGAGGGTTCGCTTGATTTCTTTCCGGCCTTTTCCTTGACCATCAGCTTGTCGATATAGGCCAGGAACAGCGCCGAGAAGACGAAGGCAAGGTGGATCACTGTGAACCAGGTCAATTGTTCCGTGCTGAACTGGGTCAGATTTAAAAACACCTGCAGCAGGTGGATCGAGGAAATGGCGACGATGGTCGATGCAACCTTGATCTTGAGCGATCCCGCATCGATTGTCCCCAACCAGTGCACTTCCTCGGCTTCATCAAAGCGGCTGACGAAGTTTTCATAGCCGGAAATGATCACCATGACGACGAGGCTGGCGACCAGCGCCGCATCAATCAGGCTGAGCATTTTAAGGATCGTGTCGGTCTCGTTCAGAATCGTAACCTTGGAGACGAAATCCACGAGCTTGCCTGCGAAGGAAAAGGCGTAGATGGCGAGCGCGAGCGCGAGGCCAAGATAGAAAACGACCAGAAGCCAGCGAGAGGCAAGGATGATGTTTTCGATGAAGATTTCGATGCGTTTCATAAGGTGGGGTCCGGTCCGGTTGCAGGAAACTGGCTCATGCCATCACATAACAACGCAGAGCGTGAACTCAAGTCAAAATCACAAAAAACCCGGACCGAGGCCCGGGTTTCTGGCTGCCAGCGTATTTGCAGCCGTTAGTTGTTACTAGCCATAGGAGCGACGAGAGGTGTGATGCGGCGAATGGCTACACGGCGGTTCTGCTGTTCCGGACCATCGGCTTTAATTTTCAGATAGCGCTCACCATAGCCCTGAGTTGCCATGTTTTCCGGCGGGATATCGAACACGTTCGTCAGCGCCTGCGCTACGGACTCGGCACGCTTATCCGACAGGACAAGGTTGGCCTGATCCGAGCCGACAGCATCGGTATGGCCCTCAATCAGGAACGTCTCCGCCGGGTTCTTTTTCAGGACTTGTGACATGGCGTTGGCAACGCTTTCGATACGCTCGATCTGGTCCTCGCCGATTTCGGCCGACCCGAACTGGAAGGTGATCGTGTCGAGATCGACCCGGCGCACCTTGTCGCGGATACGGGCGGAGCGCTTGACTTCATCCACCGAATAGATGCGTTCCACCCGTTCGACCGGCGGCTGCGCAAAGAACTCGTAGACATCTTCTTCAGGCGCTTCTTCGGCATCCATAATGTAATCGCGGACCGGAATGTTCAGGCGAAGCGGTGGCAAATCATCGCCCGGGTCGCGCCATTCAAGACGATCCTCGCGGTCGTAGTCAGGCGTATAGGTGAGTAACACCTCGCGTCCATCCGGCATGACACGCGACCGCTGGATCACATCACCATAGCGGTTGCGGATGGTAATGATCTGGACGCCATTGTCGCGGACGATTGTTTCGCGAGTGCGGCGGCGCGGCAAGTCCTCGTAGTAGACCTCTTGTGCATTGCGCGACATGCGAGGGCGATCAGAGCTCTCGACAAAGACATTGTTGTTGACTTCGACGATGGTGCGGTCGTCGAACTGCTTGATTACCTGAACATCAGCTGGACGCTCGTCACGCCGGCGGTCCTTGGTCCGCGTACCCTTTTCGGTAAGGACCGGCTCGATTTTGACGGGAGTTAGTTGCTGCTGGACCTCAGCATCGGTCGTGGGTGGCGGCGCGGGTGGGGTGGCGGGCTCCTGAGCAACCGGCCTTGCTGCGGCGGGTGCTTCGGCTGCCTGTCCGCCCTTGCTGCCCTTACTACGATCCTTTCCTTCACGAACGGGTGCTGGCTTGTCGCTGTCGAGAACCGGCGCCGCGTTTTCCGGCAGGGGTGATGCCTCTTGTTGTGCAGGCTGGGTGGCCTCGGCTGGCGCTGTTGCCGGAGCAGTCGCCGTCCCTTCAGGAGTCGGCTGTCCAGTGGCAGGATTTGCAGGTTTTACTGGCTTGGTTTCGTCGACGGTTACAGCCGGCTTTTCGCCTGTTGTCTGGTCGGGCGCAGGTTTTTCTGCGGTCGCCGGGGTCTCCGGCGTAACCTTGGCAGGTGCTTCCTGGGCGGCTTCCGTCGCCTTCTTCGCGTCGTCAGCAGCTTTTTCGGTTTGCTTGTCCGCCGCCTTCTGGGCGCCGTCAGCCTTCTTGCGCGCTTCTTCTTCGGTCGCCTTTTGAGTTTTTGCGGCCTTTGCCGCTTCCTGTTCCGCAGCCTTCTTGGCTTTCGCCGCTTCCTTTGCAGTATCCTGTTCAGCGGCCTTTGCCGCTTCAGCCTCTGATGCCGCCTTCTTGCGCGCTTCTTCCTCAATAGCCTTCTGCTGTTCCGCCGCCTTGTTGGATTCGGCCTCGGCAGCTCGCTTGGCTTTCTCGGCTTCCTGAGCAGCCTCCTTTTCGGCGGCCTTTGCAGCCTTCGATTCCGAAGCAGCTTTCCGTTTTACTTTTTCTTCTACGGCCTTCTGCTGTTCCGCTGCCTTGTCGGCTTCGGCCTGCGCAGCGCGTTGCGCTTCGTCAGCCTTCTGAGCAGATTCCGCTTCGGCGGCTTTCGCAGCCTGATCAGCCTGTTGCTTCGCCTGCTTCTCGGCCTGTTGCTGCGCTTTGGCTGCGGCATCTGCTTCTTCCGCGGCGCGCTCTTGGGCTTTCTCAGCCCGCTTGCCCGCCTTCCTCTTTATTTCTTCGGCTGCAGAATCTTCCTGCGGTAAGGCTTCTTCGGCCTGCGCGAGCATAAGCGACGGCACGTTTGAGTTGGAGGATATAAAGGGCCGATTGAGCGGGGGCTGTTCAGCCATCGCCAATGGCGAGGAAAAGAGAATTGCTGTTGAAGCAAAAAAGAGGGCTGTACGTTTCATTTTCATCCCTGTCTCGCGTTCCTTCTTGTTGAAACACGTCAAATGTTCGTGATCGCAACTTGGTTCCGCTTTGTGGCAACGAATTGTCCGTTGCGATCGTCTTTGCAGTTTCATTGCCGGTGGCAATGCTGTCCGGCCGCGAAGTTTGGCCGAATCCGATGAGGTGAGGATTGCAATACCAGCCTGTATGTCGGGTGAAGAAGCTGTTCATCTTGCGTTCATGTTAAAAATATGGACGCGGAACTGCTTGCGCTGTATTGGAACGCATGCCTATGGAGCCATTCTGGAAAACAAAGACTCTCGACGAGATGAACCGCTCGGAGTGGGAAAGCCTGTGCGATGGCTGTGGCCGCTGCTGTCTGCACAAGCTTGAAGACGAGGACACTGAAGAAATCTACTTTACGACAGTGGCTTGTACTTTGCTTGACGCAGGGACATGTCAGTGTTCGGACTACGTCGACAGAAAGAAGAAGGTGCCCGACTGCGTATTCCTGACGCCTGAGATCGTGCGCACCGTCGACTGGCTGCCGGAGACATGCGGATATAGGCTCATCGATGAGGGCAAAGATCTTTACTCGTGGCACCCTCTCGTATCGGGCAGTGCAGAAACTGTGCACGAGGCGGGCATTTCGGTCCGAGGCAAGGTCACTGCATATGACCACGATCTTTCCAGTGATGAAGATTACTTCAAACACATGATGCAGGCCGAATTGCCATCCTGAGCCTGTTTCGAAATGAACCGTGCGTGAATGGCACGTTGAGGATTTGTTCAGCTCATTTATGGAAGAACGGGCGCCTGTCCGGATATCAGATTTTCTGAATCCCCTAATCCCGGACAATCAGACAGGAGAACGCCCCATGGCTAGTCTTTCATTGAAGTTGCTGGCGGTCGGTGCTGCGATCAGCATCGGTGCAATTCTCGGCGCGAACACATCTAATGCCGCGCCGGTCGCTGCGGTGCCGATTGTTGTTGACTATGGCACAACGTCGGTACCGGTAGTGCAGATCGATCACCGATACGGGCATTATCGGCCGCCCTATCGTCCCGCATTTTGTACGCCCCGCCAAGCCGCCAACAAGGCGAACCGCATGGGTATTTACCGGGCGCGCGTGGCCGTAAACCGCAACGTCATCCGTGTTGCCGGCTGGAAGCGCGGCCTGCGCACAGTTGTTGTTTTCGCCCGTGCGCCTGGTTGTCCGTTCATTCGATAATGTCTGCAGACGCAAACAAAAAGGGTGCCGCAAGGCACCCTTTTCCCTGATGTGCAGGATCAATTTTTCAGTTCGAACGTCACGTTTACGTTTACGTTATAGGTGTTTTCGCCCGCCGCAACCGGAACGGAGTCGGAAGCCTCCATTGACATCATCTTCGGCCGAACGGCCATCGGCATGGGGCGAGGGTTGAACGACTGCTCGCTAATGTCGATAACTTTGCCAAGGCCGACGCCTGCAGCTTCCGTCAAGGTCTTTGCCTTGGCCATGGCACTTGCAACCGCCTTCTTTCGTGCCTCTTCAAGGATCGCATCGGGCTTGTCATTGGTGAAAACAAGATTGCCGCCTTGATTGACACCGAGTGTTACTGACTGATCGAGGATCTCGCCTACCTTTTTCAGATCGCGCACGCGGACCGAAAGTGAATTGGAAACTGCGTAGCCAACGATTTTCGGTGCCTGTGGTGGTTGTGTACCGTCTTTGTTTTCCGGATAGACATAGCGTGGGTCGATGCTGAAACCGGAGGTCTGTAGATCCCGTTCGGCAATGCCTGCTTTCTTCATAGCATCCAGAACCTTGGCCATAGCCTCATTGTTGGCTGTCAACGCTTCGCGTGCCGTCGGCTTTTCCTGCAGGACAACCAGTGAGATGATTGCGGTGTCTGGCGCGGCAGCAGCTTCGCCTTCTCCGGTAACCGTAATACGTGGTCGTGGAGTTTCGTCCGCCAGGGCGGCGAAAGGTACAGCCATCATTGTGGTGGCTGCGAAGGCCAGCGTCAGGAATTTCGGTGTCATGGATATCTCCCAGATGAAGTGACGCTGCTGCGTCGCAGGTCATTATGGGTGGATTAGGGCAAAAGGCAAAACTTTTGGCGGCTCCACGCTTCGTGCATCCAATTGGCTGCATGCGCGTTTCTCTTTCAGGAAGAAGGAAGAGAATCATGACTATCGAAAAAAACAAGAACAGCCCTGGAAAGATCAAGGGGCGCGAAGGTCCGGCAGAAACACCGATGAAGAAGCGGGATTGGAGTGAGGTCAATTCGGAGGAAATGCCTATCGACGACGAGTTGGCAATTCGCGGCGAGCGGCACGTAGCGTCGGAGGATGCGGGTGACCTGTCAGAAGACGACGATGACAACCCCTATCAGAACAGCGATGACGCCTTGCCCGACGATGAAGAGGAGGAGGAAATTACCCGCGATCCGGAGCGGGAAGGGCACCGATTTGGCGACTAGCTTAGTCATTGGACGCCCGCATCCAGTAGGCGATGTCCGTCCAGTCGGCGAACACCGCTACTGCGCCTTTGTCGAGGAGGGCTTGCGCGTGGGTACCATAGGTATGCGCGCCGCCGGTGTAGCCTATAGCGGTCATGCCAGCGGCGACAGCCCCTTCGATGCCGAATGGCGAATCTTCCATGACGACGCAGTCCTTTGGATCGGCCTTCATCTCGCTGGCGGCATGCAAAAAGAGGTCAGGTGCGGGTTTGCCGCGTTTGACCATGGAGGAACTGTAGATCGCATTGCCGAAACAGGCAGATAGCCCTGTCGTCTCCAGGCTAAAATGAATGCGTTCCAGCGACGAGGATGAGGCGACGCAGCGGGGTGTTTCCAACGTCTCAAGCAGTGCCCGGATTCCGGGTGTCGGCCGTAGTGACTGGCTGAACACACGTCTGGTTTCCGGCCAAAGACCGGTTTCCGCTTTATCCGAAAGCTGGTGTCCGGTCAGTTCGGCAATTCGCTTGATGATGTCGGACTGCTTCATGCCAATGCATTGCGCGATCGTACCTTCCGGTAGCGGCATTCCCTGATTGGCATAGACATTGTGATAGGCAACAGCTGCTAGGGGTTCGCTATCAACAAGCACGCCGTCGCAATCAAATATCACCAGATCAAATCGGTTCTGCAGCATTTTCGTCCCTCTTTATCATGCGCTTCACGGGCCTTTGCCCGCTCGTCCTTACCTTTCATATAGTGCACATAGGTCTTGACTAAAATACAAATGTTCAATATTCGGTGGTTGTGATTTGAACGGCTTCGAACACCGAATAGAGGCCGCGGAGGAGGGCATTATGGCTACGAATGTTGCATTGACGGGATTGGCGCGGGACATGCAGGCGCGGGCGGAGACGGGCCGTCCGATCCGCATCGGCCTGATCGGTTCGGGCGAGATGGGCACCGACATCGTC
>NZ_PGGM01000049.1 GCF_003010965.1 Phyllobacterium sophorae | reverse complement strand
ACCCTCAACCTCAACGTCAAGGCGAAGATCGTCCGGGTCGACCGCACCTCCGACGACGCTCCCGACTTCCGGGTTCTGGCAGGCACTGTCGAGTTCGGCGCCGGCTGGCAGAAACAGGCGCGCGAAACCGAACGCGACTACATCTCGGTCAAGCTCGACGACCCGAGCTTCCCCGCTCCGATCTACGCGACGCTCACCGAAGTGCAGGGCCAGGAAGGCTTGCAGCTCATCTGGTCACGCACCACGCGCCGATAGCCCCAAAGGAAAAGCCCCGCTGCCCAGGCGGGGCTTTTCTCCTGTCACTTGTTCAACGTGTCCTTGAGCGCCTTGGCAGGCGCGAAGGTCAGTTTTTTCGCGGCGGCCACTTTGATGCTCGCCCCGGTCGCCGGATTGCGCATATTCTCCCGCCAGCAGCGTCACCAGCGTGGTCTTTCCCGCTCCGCCCTTGTTGCTTACCGCCGCATAGGTTCGTGTCATGATCGCGTCCGTATGGTGGTGACGAGAGGCGCATCATGCCTCGAATTGGCGAAACAATGCAAGCCAAAAATGAATACAACATATTCACATCTGTAACAGGTGGGTTTTTGATGTATGGGCGCGAGCTACAGTGTGGAATATATTCCACACGCCATAAACCCACACTCGAAACACATGCA
>NZ_PGGM01000048.1 GCF_003010965.1 Phyllobacterium sophorae | reverse complement strand
CGGTTGTCACCTGTCCCTGCGCATGCATGACAAGGCAAAAGCGGCGAAGGTTCGAACCATATCCGCCCGTAATCCCCGCCGGCATCGGTGCGATTACTGTCCTGCCATCCGGCGTCACCCAGCATTCGCGCCGGTAATGCACCAGCTCGGCTTGCATCACCAGTTCCCGCACGAAGCAGCTTTTGTACCCCTTGAAGCGGGAGCCTTGCGGAACATCGGCCCTGACGATCTCTTCGTGGGTCACCTTGTCTTGATCCCGCTTGGCGCCACGCGGCTTCTTCTTATCGGTTTTGTTATTGCCGGCCTTTGGCTCTGTTGCCTTTTCCATGCCGGACGGGCGAAATGGCGGGCGCGGCGGCAGGTTTTTCAGCCGCGCAATCTCATCACGCAGCAACTGGTTGTCGACTTTGAGTCGGGTGTTCTCCAGTCGAAGTTGGGCATTGTCGTCCCGCAAGGCTTCATTCTCGGATCGCAGTGTTACGACCTCGGCCTTGAGCGCGTGAAGCTCGTCGACAAGGCCACCGACGAGCCTGCGCATGGCACCGAGCGACAACGTTTCGACATGCTCAACCGAAGGCAGCTTCTTCTTCATGCTGGAGGGAATCATGATTTGCCCTGTCGGCGGAATCGGGGCCAACGCTCTTTAGATTCGACGCGGGAGCTTATGCACAACTACTTCAATTCCCGGCTGCGCAATCCCGAAAAAATTCTGCTCCAACGAGCAACTGCCGCCAAATCTGCCCCGGTTAC
>NZ_PGGM01000047.1 GCF_003010965.1 Phyllobacterium sophorae | reverse complement strand
TGAAGATCAGCGGCTATCTGCGTTACGACGCACAGGCCGGCGATGATCCCTACACTGGCTTCGACAGCGAGACCTGGCGCAAGCACACTCGTGCAACGCTCCGTTTCGACGCTCGTTCGGAAACAGAACTCGGCACGCTGCGTTCGTACATCGAAACCCGTTTCGACTATGATGCAGGCCGTGAAGATTCTGACATCGACGGCGACGGCGATTTCGACTCGTTTGCTGACCAGACCGAAACGCTGGCTCATGGCTACATCGAACTCGGCGGCTTCCGCGTTGGTGTGACGGACTCGCAGTTCGACACATGGACCGGTTCTGCTGGTAACGTGATCTTCGATGATGTCATCGATTACGGTGGCGGACGTACAAACCAGATCAGCTACACTTTTGCTGGCGGCAATGGCTTCTCTGCCACGGTCGGTCTGGAACAGGGTGACTCGGATCACATCATTGACGACTACATGCCACACGTTGTTGCTGGTGCGAAGTTCGAGCAGGGTTGGGGCGCAATCTCCGCTGTTGCTGGTTACGATGCACTTGCAGAAGAATTCGCTGGCAAGCTGCGTTTGGACGTGAAGTTCACCGACACGATTTCCGCTTTCGTAATGGGCGGCTATCAGTCTGACTTCCAGGACGACGAGCCGACACAGTTCTACGGTGCGTGGAACGGCGATTGGGCTGTTTGGGGTGGCGCTTCCTTCAAGGTTACCGAAAAGGCCACGATCAACGGCCAGGTTGCTTACGAAGACGAAGGCACGGTTGCTGC
>NZ_PGGM01000046.1 GCF_003010965.1 Phyllobacterium sophorae | reverse complement strand
TTGCACAATCTGGATAGCCAATTTAACATTCCCCGACGTCAATCTGCGTTTTTTGGACAAATGGCGGCGAGTGGACAGTCGATGAAATTCCTCCTACTCGTGCGGCCCAACCTTAACCGGCCGGCGGCGATGGCGTTCATCGACCCATCCCGGTCTCTTAAGATGTGTGCGAAATGGGCGTGGTGTCAGCGAGTTGGATACCGAAGACGACAGCACTCCTCACCTTCATGACGGAAAAGCGTTTCACCTGCATCGGCATCGCTTCTGCCGACATTGGTCTGCATCTCATTCGGACAAGCACAAGAGATGCTTTGGCCAATGCTGCCGCAAGGAACAGCTTCACTCCACGTCGAGGCGTTCCGGCACGTCACAAAACCCGGTCGGTGCAGAGCCCTTACGGAGAACAACACCTAAGGTTGTTTACTGCATCTCGAGCAGACGCTCTCAACCTCGAAGCATTGCGACAAGGGGGATGTTTAACAAAAGGCAGCTCCTCCGGCCGCTAACGGACGCCTGCACTCTACAATCGCGATATCCGTCTGGACGGCCCCGCGGCTTCGTCACTCAGACAGATATGCTTATGTCAGAGATCGCATTGCACAGGGTTTTCAAGCCGAGTGCATTTCAGCCGGATTTATTATTAGCCGTTCGGGCTTTCCTCGCGAACGGACCGAGTTGAAAGGAGTATATCGTGTAGTTTAGGGGCCCGGCCCATACACCGCGAGGCCCCAAGACATCGTACAGGCGCGAGCCCTGTCGGAAAATGCTAAACCAGCGGCGAACCGCGCATAGTTTATTGTCGGCGGCCACCCCAAGCTTTCAGCACT
>NZ_PGGM01000045.1 GCF_003010965.1 Phyllobacterium sophorae | reverse complement strand
CTCTCCCCGTCGACGAGCGGATCACATTCCTGGCAAGCAGTGAGGGGCGCCGGCTGATTGAAGGGGTGATGCGGCTGCATCCTCGCACGCGCCGCCGCGTATCCGCCCTCATCGCGGCTTTGGGCGAAGAATTGTCGGCGCTGAAGGGCGACGAGGGATGCCAGCGGCCGAAGACAGAAAAGGGGCACGGCGGCGCACCGGACCCGCAGCGGGCGTTTCAAACAGTTTTGGCATCGGATGATGCGGAGCGGAGCCGGGCATGACGAAGCCCGCGCCGCAGCCTGCCTTCAAGGTCGGTGACTGCCGGACAACCTCCCATGACCGGAGGTCGTGGCACCGCGTCGAGGCCGATCTTGTCCGGCGGAGCGGGCTTGCCAAAGAGGAGACGGCAATCACCTCCAGCCAGCACCTTGTTCTGCTCAATGTGCAGGGCAACTCCGAGCGTGGCCAATACTTCATCGATGGCAGGAACGCCGGGTTTGTCCCGCGAAAGCCCGGGGCGATCCTGTTTGTTCCCGCCGGATGCAGCTGGCGGGGCTGGGAAGCTGGCGCCTCGACGGCTGCCTACCTGTCAATCCTGGTGCAACCGGCGCAGGTGGCAGAGCTTCTTGCCCGGGTGCCGCCCGGCGCGCTGCCGTCGCTCTCGCCCGATCTGGGATTCGAGGATGCCATCATCATGAACGCGGCCCGCGGGATCGGCGCAGAGATTCGGGACCGCAATCCGCTCAGCACCATGCTTGTCGAGAGCTATACCGCCACAATCTTCACCCAGCTGATGCGCAAGCAGAAATATCCGCCCCCCGTGCGCAAAGGCGGGCTCGCCGCCACGAACCTTAACCGGGTGATTG
>NZ_PGGM01000044.1 GCF_003010965.1 Phyllobacterium sophorae | reverse complement strand
GGCAGCGTGATGTCCTCGTGTGGAACATCCTCATAGGGAATTTGTTGCAGGAGATGATCCATGCAATTCAGGCGGGCCCGCTTCTTGTCATTGCCCTCGACGATATACCACGGTGCTTCGGGAATATTGGTGCGGGCGAAGGTCTCTTCCTTGGCCTTGGTGTAGGCTTCCCAGCGCACGCGCGATTGCAGATCCATGGGTGACAGTTTCCACTGCTTCAAGGGGTCGTGGATGCGCACAAGAAACCGCATCTGCTGCTCTTCGTCGGTGATGGAAAACCAATACTTCACCAGACGGACACCGGAGCGCACCAGCATGCGTTCGAATTCGGGTACATCATGGAAAAATTCCGCAACCTGGTCTTCGGTGGCAAATCCCATGACCCGCTCGACGCCCGAGCGGTTGTACCATGAGCGGTCGAAGAGCACGATCTCGCCGCCGGCAGGCAGATGCGGCACATAGCGCTGGAAATACCACTGGGTCTTTTCGCGGTCGGACGGGGCAGGCAGCGCCACCACCCGCACAATGCGCGGATTCAGCCGCTGGGTGATCCGCTTGATGACACCGCCTTTGCCGGCAGAATCGCGCCCCTCGAAGATCACGACGACCTTCTCTTTGTGATAAGCGACCCAGTCCTGCAGCTTGATCAGCTCTGCCTGCAGCGAAAGCAAGGCGCGGAAATAGTCTATGCGCGGCATCGATGGCGGATGCGCATTGCGATCGATCTTGCGGATTTCCTCCGATAGCGCCGGTTCGGAAAGTTCGAGTTCGTAGTCCTCGTCGAGCGTATCGGCGAGCTCTGCTTCCAGCCAATCCGTATTTTCGCCCTTGTCCTTCGAATAAGTCATCGCACCACTCCAAATCTGGCCAA
>NZ_PGGM01000043.1 GCF_003010965.1 Phyllobacterium sophorae | reverse complement strand
GATGACAAGCATAGGAGGCGGAAAAGATGCATCAGGATACTATCGGCGCCGACATTTCGAAAGACCATATCGATCTTCATCGCCTACCAGGTGGCGAGAGGCTGCGGATTCCCAATGACCGCAAAGGATTTGTTGCAATCCTCAAATGGATCGGCGGTTTGCCCATTGACCGTATCGTCTACGAGCCAACGGGCGCTTATCACAAAGCGTTCGAGCGCTTCATGATCGCCCAGGGCCTGCCGATTTCCAAAGTCAATCCGCGCCTTGTCAGGCGTTTTGCCGAAGCGACCGGCAGGTTGGCCAAGACGGATCGGGTTGATGCTGAACTGCTTGCCCGCTATGGGCTGCTGCTCGATCCGCGTCTTCTGCGCAAAAATACGCATGTGCTCAATGATTTGAAGGAACTGCACGTTGCTCGTCTGGCGTTGTTGAAGGACAGGACTGCGGCCAAAAACCGCGCAAAGAACCTGACCCAGCTTCTGCTTAAACGGCAAAACGACGTGCGCCTCAGGCAGATAGATACCCAGATGCGACAGATCGATGAGGCCATCATGCGATTGATCAATGTCGATGATGGCCTCAAGGCGCGCTTCGCAATCCTCGTCTCCATTCCGGGCATTTCCACCGTCACTGCTTTCACGCTGATCATCGAAATGCCCGAACTCGGAGAGCTCGACGAAAAGGCCGCAGCCTCCTTATGCGGGCTTGCTCCGATGAGCCGACAATCCGGACGATGGACCGGACGCGCTTTCATTGCTGGCGGAAGGGCCATCGTCCGGCAAGCGCTCTATATGCCAGCACTTGTCGCTGCCCGCTTTAATCCAGATCTCAAGGCCACGTACAACGCGCTTATCGGGACTGGAAAACCGCCAAAGGTCGCTATAACTGCAATCATGCGAAAACTTATCGTCCTCGCCAACGCGCTCCTGCGCGACAACCGAAAATGGAACCAAAAAGCCACTTGATCAAAACGGATACTC
>NZ_PGGM01000042.1 GCF_003010965.1 Phyllobacterium sophorae | reverse complement strand
GCACCCTTGGCGATCGGGGCGGTGACGCTGCCGCCCTGCAACAGGCCGCAGGGGATGGCGCCGGCGCTGCGGGCTTCCCCCGCCGTCATGATAAAGGCGCGGTAGCAATATTCGCCGATCGCATCGAGGGTATCGCCGGGCTTCAGATCCTTCTTGGCCACCGCACAGACCTCAGCAACCGGCCTCGCCAGCGGCACCATGTCGGCCTTGCCGTAGAGCACGACGCGGGCGCAGGTCAGCGGCACCTCGAGCGAGGTCAGATGATAGGGGCGGTGGAAGGTGAAATACGGGCCCTTGCCCATCTTCAGATCTTCCATGCGCTCCGAAATGCGCGGATGCGACATGTCGGCAATGACGAAGACGCCAGGCGCCACGCCCTTGCCGATCGAATAGTCGACAACGCCGGCCTTCGACAGCACGCCGCCATCCTTTTCCGGCACCAGCACCTTCGACAGTTGCTCGAGCGTGGCCGCCGGGCCATGCATGCCCGGCCGGTCCGGCACCAGCCCGGTGGCATTGGCGATCGCCGCCATCTCCACCATGGTCTTCGAGCCGTCGACGAACTCGACCAGCATGCGCACATTCATGTGACGGCGGGCGGCCTCCTCCTCGTAATCGTCGGGAATGGCATCGATGTTGAGCGGGTTGTTCTTGCCCTTGCCGGCGGCGACGATCGGATGGCCCATGGCCGAGACGAACTCGATCAGCTCCATGCAGGACGAGGGTTCATCGCCCGCTCCCAGCGAATAGGTGACGCCGAGCCGGTCGGCCTCGCTCTTCAAATAGGCGCCGATGGTCACGTCCGCCTCGACATTCATCATCACCAGATGCTTGCCGTGCTCCATGGCCCGAAGGCCGATCTCCGCCCCGACCGCCGGCACGCCGGTCGCATCGATGACCACGTCGATCAGTCCGTTCTCGAGGATGAGATTGGCATCATTGGTGACCGCGATCTTGCCCGCCTCCATCGCCGCGGACAGCGCCGCGGCAGTGGCGACTTCGCGCGAATGGCCTTCTTGCCTGTAGGCGATGTCGACCGCCTTCAGCGCACCCTGCAGGTTCAGTTCGCAAATCGCCCCGATCTCGATGCCGGGCATGTGCGCTACCCGGGTGACGATGTCGGTGCCCATCTCGCCCGAACCGATCAGGCCGATGCGGATCGGACGGCCCGTCTCCGCCCGCGCCTGCATGTCCCGCGCCAATCCCGTCAATGCAACATTCGTAGCCATAATGCCCTCC
>NZ_PGGM01000041.1 GCF_003010965.1 Phyllobacterium sophorae | reverse complement strand
TGGCCTGCTGCCGGTTTTTCGGACACGAGGTTAAGCTAATCCCACCTTGGTTTCAAAATCGTTCGGGCTGAGATAGCCCAGTGTTGAGTGGCGACGCCTTGGGTTGTAGAAGCGCTCGATGTAATCGAATACGTCCGCCCTTGCATCATTTCTTGTCCGATAAACCTTTCGTGCCGTTCTCTCCGTTTTCAGTGATGAGAAGAAGCTTTCCATCGCTGCGTTATCCCAGACGTTCCCCGATCTGCTCATGGAGCAGGTGATGCCGTGATCGCCCATCAGGCGCTGGAACTGTTCGCTGGTGTATTGGCTGCCCTGATCGGAATGATGCAACAGCGCATCCGGCTTTCCTCTGCGCCATATCGCCATGATGAGGGCGTCGGTGACGAGCTGCGCCGTCATATTCGCATTCATCGACCAGCCGACGACACGGCGTGAGAACAGGTCGATGACGGCGGCAACATAAAGCCAGCCTTCGGCCGTCCAGATATAGGTGAAGTCGGCCACCCATTTCTGGTTCGGTCGGTCGGCTGCGAACTGGCGATCCAGGACGTTGGGCATGATGACAGATCGGTCGCCGGCATCTTTCGGCAGACCGCGCCGCCGTGGTCTCGCTCGGAGCGCGTTCTGACGCATCAGCCGCTCAATGCGATGAAGACCGCACGACAAGCCTTCAGCCAGCACATCATGCCAGACACGCCGGGCACCATAGGTTCTGTCGCTGTACTTGAAACTCTGCCCAATCTTGTCCAGCAGAACCTCATCGTAGCGGGCATGGTCGCTCGGCGAGCGATTGAGCCAGGCATGGAAGCCGGAACGAGAAACCCCCAGCGCTTCGCAGAGCCATGCCACCGGCCAGATCGAACGGTGCTTTGCAATAAACGCAAACTTCATATCGCGTCCCTTGCAAAGTAGGCTGCGGCCTTTTTTAGAATATCGCGCTCCGCCTTCAGCTTCGCGACCTCGCGCCGCAGCCGTTCGATCTCAAGCTGTTCCGGCTTCATCTGTCCATGCCCTGGAAAGGACTGGACCGGATCGGAGCCATGCTCCCTGATCCATTTGCGCAGTACATTCTCGTGGACATCGAGGTCGCGGGCAGCCTGTGCAACAGCGACACCACGCTCCTTCACCAGCTTCACCGCTTCAAGCTTGTATTCGCGGCTGAACTTTCGTCTTTGCATTCATACTCTCCGGTTTCACGCAGAACACCTTAACTCAGTGTCTATGAAACCGGCAGCAGGCCA
>NZ_PGGM01000040.1 GCF_003010965.1 Phyllobacterium sophorae | reverse complement strand
CGCGCAGATCGAAGTGGTGATCGTCCCTTTCAGCCATAGAAATCATTTCGGCCCTCCTCGCGCATGATTGTTCGAAGATCGGCTTCCACCATTTCGGCAACCAGGGCATCGAAGGAGACGGTGTGCTGCCAGCCGAGCCTTTGGCGGGCTTTCGCCGGATCGCCGAGCAGGAGTTCGACTTCGGTCGGCCTGAAGTACCGCGGATCGATTTCGATGAGCTCCTTGCCGGATTTGCGGTCGTAGCCGATCTCATCGACACCCGTGCCGGTCCATTCGATCTCTTTTCCCACGGCTCCGAACGCCTTCTCGACGAATTCACGCACCGTATGGGTTTCGCCGGTGGCAAGCACGTAGTCGTCCGGCGTATCCTGCTGCAGGATCCGCCACATGCCGTCGACATAGTCGCGGGCATGACCCCAGTCACGCTTTGCTTCGAGATTGCCGAGCCGCAACCTGTCCTGCAGCCCGCGTTCAATGGCCGCGACCGCCCGCGTGATCTTGCGCGTCACAAAGGTTTCGCCGCGCAATGGGCTTTCATGATTGAAGAGGATTCCGTTGGAAGCGTGGAAACCGTAGGCCTCGCGATAGTTGACCGTGATCCAGTAGGCGTAGAGTTTTGCCGCAGCATAGGGACTGCGCGGATAGAACGCCGTCTTTTCGTTTTGCGGCGCTTCGATGCTCTTGCCGAAAAGCTCGGATGTCGAGGCCTGATAGAACCGGCAGGTCTTTTCAATCTTCATGATCCGCATGGCCTCGAGCAGGCGCAGCGTGCCAAGCGCATCGGAATTGGCCGTATATTCGGGGGTCTCGAAACTCACCTGCACATGGCTCTGCGCCCCGAGATTGTAAATTTCATCCGGCTGGATTTCCTGGACCACCCGGCAAAGGTTGGTTGCGTCCGTCAGATCGCCGAAGTGCAGGCGAAACCGAATGTCTTCATCATGCGGGTCCTGGTAAAGATGGTCGATACGCGCCGTGTTGAAGGATGACGACCGGCGTTTCAGCCCGTGAACGATATATCCCTTGTTGAGCAGGAACTCACTCAGATACGCGCCATCCTGCCCCGTAACACCAATAATCAATGCGGTTTTCGCAGCCATTCGCCGTTCCCTGGTCAATGCTCTCGAGAGCTTGTTGTTGTCTTGGCCCCCGGACCGGCTTCCCCCGTTTGAAAACAGCCGCCGAAGACAGTGATGAATATCGGATTCACTATAGATGGCGCCGATGCGGATACACTTCGGCAATAGGGATAGGACCGGTATCCAAGGCGATGGAAAGCCGGGTATGCCGGTCAGTTCCAACCCGCTAAAAGGGGCGGATATCGCCGCCGCCTTCTCCGGAAGTGGTAGGTCCACACCACACCACACCAACAATCGTAGTGCCTTTGTTGAAC
>NZ_PGGM01000003.1 GCF_003010965.1 Phyllobacterium sophorae | reverse complement strand
CACGCTCCTTCACCAGCTTCACCGCTTCAAGCTTGTATTCGCGGCTGAACTTTCGTCTTTGCATTCATACTCTCCGGTTTCACGCAGAACACCTTAACTCAGTGTCTATGAAACCGGCAGCAGGCCATGTGATTGGAACTCACGCGAGGCGAAGACAGCGAGCGAGTTGTCGTTAATATGTCGAATGTCATCAGGTTTTACCGGGACGCTGAGGACGAGCGTACAATAATTTGCGCAGGTACCGGCGCGGGCGACAATCTTAGCTTTCGTGTTCTCGAACCAGTTAAATATATTCAGAACGCGATATCTCAAGAGCAAGAAAGGCTTGCACGAATTGGTGTCGAACCCGCGACTGCAACCAGTTGAGTCCTGTCTGGTCCCTCCATGTGAGTCGGAGGTGGCACTTGTAACCGCCCCTGATCAGTCCGCGTTTTCTGGCAATTTCTCCAATTTGGAGGCGTCGTAAACGCAGGCAATGGCGATAGCCTTACTGCCCTGCAGGACAGAAACGATTCTGAACGGTTTGTATTCTTGGTAGTCGCCATGCCAGAATTCGAATGTTCTGCTGAGATCAGTGAAAAACCCACCAGAGACATGGCTATCCAGATGGCGAGTAAAAACACTGGACTGTACAAATGATAGGACCAGTCATTTTGTCGATTTTTCAGTTTTCCAGCCATGAGTCAGGATGCGCTGCTGTTATTGTCGTTCGCGATGCCTGTCTCCGTCATTTCCTGCTCCACGGCCATGACGGCGATGATCACATCATCACGTAGGCCCTGGTCGAAAAGCCTCATCACGGTTCTTGCGAGACGGTTCGCATGCTCATGGGTGTGCGAGCAGCGTCCAAGCATCTCGGATGCTTTGACATGGGCGCGCTGCATCAGGTTCCATTGTTCGGTGGTATAAGTGTGCTGGCTGATCGGGTGAAGCATGGTGCTCTCCCTAGCTACGGCGGGAGCACGTTCCATCTCTCAAGCGCCGGTGGCCAAAGATGCCGGCGACCCCAGAGTTGTCCTCCAGCGGACGCGCGGAGTCAAACAATTCGCAATTGGCGAACAAATTCCAACGCTTGCAATCCTCGGGCCGGAACCATTTGGGCTGACATTGGTTTTGGCACGAATGGCGGACACAGTCATGGATGAGAAAGACGAGAAACCAGAAATCGCCAAAGTAGTCAGGGAACAACTGAACCGCTCCTCCTACAGGGATGCGCTGCGCAGTCGCTACAAGCCCATAGCCAATGACGCAAAGTCTGACGATCTGCTAAAGCGTCTGGCGGAGAAAGAGCCAAAGGAATAGGGGTGATACATGGTTTCGCTGCGGCATCGGAATATGTTCTCATTTCATTTTCAGACGCCCACAGCACCGCCACGATGGAAGGTTGCTGTGGGCGGAGCTTCCTTTTCAGAGAACAGCCATATCAAGCAACATGCTGTTGCACGCCACAGGAGCGAAGACATTCACTATTGCGACAAATACACGACCTTGCGGTTCTTGGTCGAAACGATGATGGGGCGCTTTTCGACATAAACGTAACTGTAGTCCGGATTGTCTGGAATCGGCACCAACTCGATATCTTCCGGTATAGCAGTTCCTACAGCCACATCCCCTTCAATCACGATGGGGTCGGATGGGTGGGCAATCACGTAGTCCCGGGTTGGCTGGGGGACCTCGATTATGACTGTGTCTTGCGCAAACACGTTTCCAACACTCGCGAGCGCCATCGCCGCGGTTAACAGAAATAGCCGGTTCATGATTTTCTCCCTTGGGGCGACTCTCGCCGCCCCTGAAACCATCGATATGCTGTTTGGTTCCAAGGCAGTATCGCAATCCGGAAAGAAATCTTTCTGAGACGGAGGCGATTGATCAAATCATTGATGGGCGGGATTGTGGGGCACTAAACAAGTTACACATCGTGTGTATCGTTCGAACATCGTGGCGAGCGACGCGAATTCCAGTTCTTTTATGAGCAAGCTGCGCTCCGTCAACGCTGCAATCGCAGCATGAACATCGCCGCCATGTTCAGCAAGCAATCGTCCAATTTGCCCTCGTGCTTTGATGCCGGTGCGCTCACGCGCCCTCTCCTGCACAAGACTCTCTGTTCCCCCGCGAGATAGAGGTTTCATCGTTCAATTGTCGCGTATGTTTTTATGAAAGCCCGTTATCCGATAGTGCAGGATTCGAACACCTGCCGCCTGCGACCCCAAAGGACCATCAATGCCAAAAGTCAGAACAAAGCAGCGAAGCGGCGCCGATCTTCAGCTGGCCCCCACGGTCATTGCGATGCGGCTTCCGATGATGGCACTGGAATGCCTCGCCAGCAAGACGAAGGGGCCGGAAACGACCCGGGCGGTCTCTGAAAAAGTCGCGGCGATTATGGACGGCACTGTTTCCGCGTAACTGTCGATGATGTATTCAGTCACAACGTTCTGGTTCGACGTCACGACCGGCAAATCACCGTCCGGGTTGATGACTCAAGCTGTCAACAAAGCGACAGAAAGCAGCGCTCAAGCCTGGCAGGAAGACGTTGCGGGCGAACTACAAGCGGTTGGTGCCCGGCGTCTGACGAGCCTTGCTAGTCGCCAATCAGATTGAACGCCGTAGGTGTGGACATTGCACCGTTTCGGCCTATAGCCGCTTGTGTGTGATGTAAATGCCTGCCTCTTTGGCGGCTTCAATGAAGGCGTCCCGACAGGCCGTACAAGTGACCCTTCCGTCTAGGGCATCGAGACATGCTTGTTTTGCTGCCTGGAGTTTGTCGCCGCTCCTCATGGGCCAACGCGCAACGAGCCACTCCTCCGCTTGGCCAACGGACCTGATGTTTTTCGCCTTACCCAAGTCAGTGGCAATGGTCACACTGGGAAATGGAAGCTCGCGCATGCCGATAAAACGTGCAGCCCAGCTCTGCGTTCCTTTGTCGTCCGGCGGACATATCGTTGCGCGGGCAAAGGTTCGGCGTATTATTCATGGGTAAGGGACTTTTGATGGGGAATAATTATGAATGCCTCAGCGTCTCAACCGCCGGTTGGAATGCCCGCATTGCGGCACATTGTACCTTAAATTTCCACCCATATTGTCGGATGACAGTCTCGTTGCCTGCAGCACGTGCGGCGCGCTGCTTGGCGAATGGCTTCAGCTTAAAAGGGATTTCTGTATCCAGGGCGGACAGAGTGGCGTCTTTGCGCTTCACGACGGCCAAATCATCCGAATAGATAGACCATCCATCGAGGGTTCTTCTTAACGATCGAGCCTCTTGGATGACTGCGGCGAAAAGCATGGCGGAAAGCAAAACGGAGCTGACCCGAAAGCCCGATCAACACGGAGAGTTATTTGAACTTGGCCGACGGGGCTGTTTGGTCCCCGCTCGCCGACCTGTGGACCTGCCGGCAGCGGAAGAATAACTCCAATCCGGGAAAGCGACATCGGACAAAGACCTAGCGGCAACAATCAAAAGGCCTAAAGCTTGTGTGATGTAGATGTCTGCCTCTTTGGCAGCCTCATGAAAGCGTCACGCCAGGTCGTGCGCGCGACGCCGGAAATGCGTAAGAGCCAAGCTGAGGCCATTCAGGGGGCGTACTTCCAAGGCCCGGGTGCAATAGCGCGGGAGTCCCGTGATGCTTCGCCCGCATGCCCTCGGGTGCATCGATCCCTGATACGTTTGATGTACGTTTCCTAGACCACGGTATGATTCCGTCTCCATTGCGAATGGAGATAATGAACCACATCAGAAACGGGACCGTCAGAAGGAGACGACCATGAGTATGGACAATACCTCCCGCCCCGGTAGACCGAAACCAATGGCTGGCGGTATGGAGGTGGCCATGGACGTATATGAGGCAGTCACAAGCCGACGGGCGGTGCGCGGATTCAAGAACGAGCCTGTGTCGAGGACGGTACTTGAGCGCGTGCTGTCCGCCGCAGCTTGGTCGCCGTCCGGATCGAACATCCAGCCGTGGAACACCTACGTGCTGACCGGCGCGCCGCTGGTCGAGCTCAAGACGTGCGCCGTCGAGCGCGTGGCCCACGGCGACCGTTGGGACGAGCGGCAGTACGAAATGTACCCGCCCGTGCTGAAGTCCCCGTACGCGGAGCGCCGATCCGCCTTCGGCAAGGAGCGCTACAGCGCGCTCGGCATAGCACGCGAGGACTGGGAGGCGCGCCAGCGGGCCGCGATCGCCAACTGGAACTGCTTTGGCGCGCCCGCCGCCCTATTCTGCTACATCGACCGCGACCTGGGCCGGCCCCAATGGGCCGACGTCGGCATGTATCTGCAGACCGTCATGCTGCTGCTTCGCGCTGAAGGGCTGCACAGTTGCCCGCAGATGGCGTGGTCGCAGGTTCGCGAGACGGTCGCGGAGGTCCTGTCACCTCCGGACGGGCTCATCCTCTTCTGCGGCATGTCGATCGGGTACGAGGACCCCGCGGTAAGTTCCGCCCGTACGGGCCGCGCCCCGCTCCACGAGACGGTCACGTTCGTCGGGTAATTACTTGCGCTCAAAGGACAAGAGACCCCTTCTGTGATTCTTGCGCATGATACGTCCTTTGTCATGCGTGATATTGGAGAACGCCATGACCACGCATAAAGTAGGCTATTTCATCGGCAGCCTCGCCAAGGGCTCAATCAATCGCAAGCTCGCCAAGGCGTTGGTGCGGTGCGCCCCGCCGGAACTTGAAATGTCGGAGATATCCTTCAAGGACCTGCCGCTCTACAGCTACGACTATGACGCCGACTACCCCCCGGCTGGCAAGGCATTCAAGGCGGCAATCGCAGCCGTCGACGCCGTGCTGTTCGTCACGCCCGAATACAATCGATCCATACCCGGCGGGCTGAAAAACGCAATCGACTGGGCGAGCCGCCCCTATGGCACCAACTCCTTCACGCGCAAGCCGTCAGCGGTGATCGGCACGTCGCCGGGCGCGATAGGCACAGCAGTTGCCCAGCAGAATTTGCGCAGCGTGCTTAGTTTCTGCAACTCTCCCCAGATGAATGCCCCGGAAGCCTACATCCAGTTCACACCGGGACTGATCACCGATGATGGCGAGGTCACGAACGACACCACTGCTGATTTCCTTCGCACTTTCATGCAGGACTTCCATGTCTTCATCGCAAGAGTTCGCTCGGTGCTGCCGAAAGATGCCTAGAGGGGCCACAACAAGAACACCTCTAAGCTGTCGGTCCCTCGGAGGAGCCATGAACATTCTTCTGCGATATCTCGCCCGCACTTGTTTTCCGCCTTTCCTGTGGCATGAACGGCAGAAGCCGCTTTGTATTATTTACAACGACAATCTGGACACTACGCAATGCGAGAGTTGGCTTCTTTGTTGCCAGCGACCTGGTCAACATGATTGGCCAGGGCCGAACCTTTGAGAGTTTGAAATCCCGGTGCAAAGAATGCGACGTCGCCGATTGCGATGCCGTGCCCTATGAAGCTGACCGCGACCAAGTCAACAAGAAGCGGGTTGTCTGGCGTCCGGTACAGATGTAGCGCGCCGCCGATCTCCCTGAATACAGCCGGTGCGTTGATCGACAACGCCACAATCTGCGCGCCGATTGCTGCTCATACCGTCATTGCGTGAAACTCGATCTGGAAGCCCTCCAACTTGGCCGGGATCACGGCTCCATCATAACGACCTGGTGCCCAAGCTTAAATTAGGGATGTCGGCCTGATCCTGTTGACCGAAGAGACGGAGGGGCCAGGACATGCATGATCGAAAGAAAACTTCGTCCCAGCCGAATTTTAGGAGTTGGATGGTGCCGCAAAAATCATTGACCGGCCAAGTAGGCAAGCGGGACCTTTGGCATGGGATCGGGCGGAGTCATGATCCTCGCGTATTCGGTCTCGGCCAGACCGTAAAAACCTTTGGCCTCAGCGATCAAGCCCGCCCGGTTCAATATCCGGATGCTGCCACGCGAAGTCTTGATCAAGTGTTTGCCTTCCAGCAGATGCAATGTTTCCGTGACCCACGGACGACGCATTGCCAACATGACGGCGATGAACTCATGGGTGGTTGAAATATTCGCTCCTGTCGTTCGGTCGTGCAGCATCAGCAGCCATCGTGCTAGTCTCGTTTCGGCATTGGCCATTCCGTTGATCAGCGCTGTCGAAGATGCCTGAATGATCAGGGTCTGCACGTAGCGCAGCAAGTAGCGTTCCAAGGAGCGGCTCTTGTCCAGCGCCGCTACAAGCGCCCAAGCCGGCAGAACGTAACCAGCGCCGGCCGACTGAATATAACTGTCGAGCGGCGTTCGATCGTCACCCATAATGAGAGCCGTTCCCGTCATGCCTTCAAAGCCAATCAGAGCTACCTCAACATCTTTGCCTACAGGGCTTTGTATAACCCTGGACGCAATGCACGATTCCGGGAAGACAACGGAGGTTATCGGCTGGTGCGAGCGAACAAGATAGTGGTCCAGAGCAAATTGCCGGTGCTGGAGGTGTGATCCAATCAAGGCAAAATTCTCCGGCGTCAATCCGTGCAATAATTTGTTTGTGGTCTTTGACTGATCAATGGTCATCGAACTTTCCACCACGTTCAACAACGTGGCAAATCAGGATCTAAGCGGACCCCGGAAATGTCGCAGTGATTGGAATACGTTATCGCCACGCGGTCGGGCAATATATTTTTGCTCAGAAGCCTAGAGCCGCTTCCTTTGAAAAATACTATACACGAAGATGCGCCAATAGCCTAATCGGGCCGGCTTTTGGCCAGCGCCTGTATCGCGTCCGCGACATTGATGCCATCGCCGTGGATGTCTCTAGCCCAATGCTGATGTCGCCGAGATTGACACCGATGCGGAGATCGAGCCGCTGTTCGGGCGGCGCAAGGTCGTTCCGCTTTGCCTTCTGCCGCTGCACCTCTACCGCGCAGCGCAGCGCAACGCAACGGCCACGCTGTGGAATTCCCCTAATATGCCCATGGTCTTCACCAGGCGGCCATGATGCTCGGATCGTTGGTCTAAGACTTTCTTCAGGTCTGTCTGAAACCGCGCGTACCCTCTTCGTTGATCTGGCGTAGGCGGCTTTAACCAACGATATCGGCGATCAGCATGGCTGCGAGGTGGCGCTACCCGGCGTGCAATGCACCCGATCAATACCTACTGCCATCTCGAGGCCATCGTGGAGCGGGAGGAGCCGAAACCTTTCAATTCGACGGAACACGGTCGCCTGATAACGCATAAACTTCGATAGGTTCACCGACACCTCGCAACGGGAACAAGCCGAGATTCTCCATTTGGGATTGGCACGACGCCATTTCGACGAACGCCTTGGACAGCAGAACGGGACGCTTGATTTCCTTGGTCAGGCTCTCGAGCCGCGAGGCAACATTAACCGCTGGACCTATGACCGTGAAGTCAAGCCGTCTGCGGGAACCGATGTTGCCGTACATGACGTCACCGACGTGGACGCCGATGCCGTAACCAAGCGGGTCATGGCCCTTCAGCATGTTTTCCTCGTTCAGCGTGGCCACTGCGGTCTGCGCTTCGCTGATCGCCTGAAGAAGATTGGCGCACGCCCTCCCGTCGCTCAGCGGGAAGATCGCCAGAAGCCCGTCGCCCATGAATTTGAGGATTTCCCCACCGTGACTCTCGATCGGTCCCGACATTGCGTCAAAATAGCCGTTCAAAAGTTCAATGACGTCATCCCGGGGCCAAAGATCGGAAATTGCCGTGAAGTTGCGAAGATCGCAGATCAGGATCGCAGCGCCAACCGTCACACCACTGCCGCGGGTCGTTGCGCCGGCGAGGATCTTCTCGCTGGCATGCGGGCCGACATAGGTTTCCAGCAGCGTGCGAGCGAGACGGTTCTTCAACCTGATTTCACTGACCAGAGCAAAGGCCGGAAGCAGGTCCGCAAGCAACGCCAGATGATCTTTGCTAAAGCCGCCCGGCCGGTCGCTGGCGAAGGTGATGACGTGACGCTTGTCGAGCGTATGTTCGAGCGGCCAGGCGATATAGTCGGTATAGCCATCAGCGCGCAGCTCATCATAAAGCGAATACCTGGAACCAGGCTCCCCCAGCCGCTGGCGGACAACGCTGGCTCCACTATTGATCTCGTACAGGGGACTGTTCAGATACTGTTCGGTTTCTTCTACACCATATTCGAAGGTCTGGATTTCCGCCTCTGAAATCCCCGTGCGCCATAGGATTCGTGCGCCAATCCATTGGGGATGATGAATTCTGAAATGGAGCGTCGCTCTGCCAACCGGCACGCCGGCATCCAGGAGCCTTTGGCACATCTCGACCAGGATGTTGTCGATGAAACGTTCATGACGGGTTTCGGTTACCAACCAATCAAGTATTTTCCGGCGCTGCTGTGGCCAGACACCTTCGTCCGGCGAAGCAATGGCCACGTTTGACACAGACGTCATTTTAACTCTCCATTACGGTCGTTTTGGGCTGCCAGGCTGAGGCTGGTCTCGGCGCGCACAACCGCAATGTCCGTATTGCGCCGACGACGCGAAGCCGGCGATGCCCACCCTCTGTGCATCTTCGAGCACATGATTGTTTGTAACGATGAGACCACCGGGTGAAATAGCAAAGCCGGATCCGTGCCCGGCCCGCCCGATACGACTAACCGCCGGTCCGACACGTCCGACAGCATCGGCGACCGTTCTCGAATACCCATCAATCAGGTCTACGTCACCTGAAGGAAGGATTTGTTTGTCTACGAAGCCCATTGGATAGCCCACTGCGCGAGGAACTGCATGATACCCGACGTGCGAAGAACGGCTCGCCCTGTTCCAAAAAGTGTGCTAGCACGGTCGCAATCGGGGCATTGATGCACGGATCGTGCCTCTAATATGGTCGTCGCCTGCCGCCGTTCAAGAGTGCCGGCACAGGCTTGCGACTCGGCCAACAGGACTTGTTTCGGATACTGCGTCAGATTGGATGCGAACATGTAGCCCGCGCCGGCGTCGTGGCGCAGGAGCGTATCGACTTAGACCGGGACGGCAACGTGGACGAGACGAACCACACGCCTCAAACGCACATTTCCCAGGACTACCTCTATCACCTTCGCTTCCCACATCGAGGGCGATCGATATCTCGGGCGGCGAGCGGTAGACATCAGGATGCCGCCGCGGGAGCTGAAATTGTCTTTGCCGATGGACCCTCCGAAACTGCGCATCTTGTGATCGGGGGCAGACGGGATTTGTTCCGTCTTGCGGAAGAGTTTAAATCCGGAGCAATACGAACGAGCTTGCCGGCTACATGGCGTGGCGCGAGCTCATGCCTGAGAAACTGACACCGAACTTTTGCAGCGCAAGGCCTCAGCCCCGTCTACTGGTCACATTTGACCTCAGACTTCTCAAACTCGCCGGATCGGGTCTCGCAATGTCGGCGCCACGACCGAGATCGTTCATGGCGGACTGCCTTTTTGACCTCCCACAGGCATGGCCCAAGGCTCTGTCGAAGCATCCTGTCGACGCGCATGGTCTTGCCGGACGCGGAACCGGCTCCCTGAAAAGTCATCGCGATACGATCGTGCTGGGTGTTCCGGTGATCGCAGAATTGTTATCAGTACTGGGGGAAATGCACACGCATGGCCTTTTCCTCCTGACCAATTCGCACAAAAAGCGGGATCAGATAGAGAGGCATGCCTACGGCAAGCGTCCAAAACGCGTGTAGCGTGAGCGCAAATCCGATGAGCTCCGGAATGATATTCAGGTAATAATTCGGATGCCTGACAAGGCGGAACAGCAGAGACGTAACCAGTAGGTGGTTTCGAGCGATGATGAGTTTGACTGTCCACTGTTGGCCAAGGCTCGCAATCACAACTATCAGGAACATTGCACCAACAAGATAGATGCCCAGGCCGATCAAAGTGACGGCGTCAATACTGTGGTCAGACAACCCGTATTCGGTGATTGCACACAGATAAAATGCAACATGCGCAACAGCCAGGATGCCCGAGTTGGTCTTGCCAATTTCCGTGCCTCCCGCAGCTTTCAATTTCCGCTCATTGCGGATGGAAATCAGGAGCGTCGCCACCCGAAATACAACAGCCAGAGTGATAAACAGAATAAGCATCACAGCCTCTTGTTCCCTACGAACCTGTGCTTCTGACCATCGAATCATCGCCTCTGGTCGGCTGGTCTATAAGCGACATCAGGTCGATCTCCAAGCGTGATAGTCGATTGGCAGGCAGTTGGGGCATCGGATGCTGTTGCCTGCCTGCTCGCATTGTACAGTTCTGAGGCGCTTTCATCGAAAGAACAGGCCGATGCAACCTGCTAATTGAACAGTGAACTTGGGGACGGATTCAGTTGCTAGCAAGTCTGAATACCCCTATTGGCGCATCCGGTGGGAATCAATCAAAGGGTGTGCTGGTAGAGGGGAGTTCCATCCCGGCTCGCTTTGATAGAACTGTGTCAACAAGGCCCCATTCCCTGGCTTCCTCCGCGGTCATGAAGTGATCGCGATCCAATGTCTTTTCCACATCCTCGAACGAGCGTCCGCAATGCTGCGCGTAGAGGCTGATCATTCGGTGCTTGGTTTGCCGCATTTCTTCCGCATGGATGAAAATGTCGGAGGCCTGTCCCTGAAACCCGCCGAGCGGTTGATGCACATGAATACTTGAATTTACCAGCGCAGCGCGCTGACCGGGTTCACCGGCCATCAGCAGGAAAGAACCCATTGACCGCGCCGTACCCATGCACAATGTTGCGACCGGGCATGTAATGAACTGCATCGTGTCATAGATCGCCAAACCACTGGTGATAACACCACCGGGGGAGTTTATGTACATTGAAACCGGCTTTGTGGGGCCTTCCGATTCCAAAAACAGCAATTGCGCGCAGATGAGTGCTGCCATTGCGTCCTCGACTTGGCCGTTCAGGAACACGATACGTTCGCGTAGCAAGCGCGAGTAAATATCGAATGATCGTTCGCCGCGGCTTGATTGTTCCACTACCATAGGGACGAGTTGCATCATGTCGCGCATGGGCGAGCTCCTTTCGGGGTCTTCAAAATAGTCTTTAGGCTGCTGCGCGCAGCGGAATTTGCCAGTTACTGTTGGCTGCGCTCATCGCAAGTTCATGCACAATGCTGAAGGTCGTGCCACCGCTGGCATTTGCTCGGATCTGGAATGTCACAACACTAACGGCATCATTATCCTTGATGCTGTAGCGCACGCGGGAATCTGGATCGGCTGAGATCAGGCGCAATTCGAAGGATGGCACCAGCGCATTTTCCTGCGGAACCTTGTTCTTGCCGGCGGGTCTTTTGAGCCATTGCGACACGTATTCCGGCTCGGTCAAAGCCCGCCATACTCTAGATGGAGCAGCATCCAATTCATAGGTGAGGTTTATGCTCGCGTCGGACTTGCGTATCATTGATCCATCTCCTTAAGAAGTTGCTTCAGGTCGTCCACGCGGCTTGGCCAGAACGCGTTATAGCGGCTAAGCCATTGATGGATTCGCGCCACGCCATCGGGATTGATCCGATAGAGGACATTTCTGCCGTATTTCTGTTCCGCGATCAGTCCAGCCGTCCGTAGAACAGCCAGATGCTGCGACATGGCTGGCTGCGACAAGTCAAACCCTTGCCGCAAGTCCGTGGCGTTCATCTCCCCATCGGCCAGCCGCTCGAACACAGCGCGCCTTGTCGGATCAGCCAGCGCCTTGAAAAGTTCTGATTCGTTCATGCAAATACATAAGCACAGACTTATATGATTGGCAACACAACAAAATCAACGTCTACCGGATTGCAGTCTCATCAATTCTGCGGCGACCCGAACAATGGCTTTTGCCGGCAGACCGACGACGGACTTGAAGCTGGGTCAGTCGGCTGGCGAAACTCGGTCGATCATCTGTCGAGCGACCTCATGGCCGCGCATCCTGAGGAAGTGAGCCAGTTGCTGCGGTGCTCAGTTCCCAGTGCGCTTCAGTAACCCCAGTCCAAGGTCGTTCAAATCATCGAGCGTGATTTCGGTCGCCTTTTGGTCTGATCCAATCGCGAAGCTCACAACAAACGGCATCGTTGGCATCTCCGCGTACGGGCGGTAGGTAAAGAGGTCCCGGTCAAAATGGCTGAGCTGGAACACTGCCTTGCCTTCCGGTCCGAGCCGGATTTCCAACGCGCCGTCCTTTTCGGTAATGACGGCCCTGCCGATGTAGGGGTTGCCATAGGTGCCGGTGTAGGCCGAAAGTGGCAGCGCCGGCAATTGTGAGGCGGGTGGCGTGCCGTAGCGGGCTACAGCCGTCTCTACGGCGGGCCCGAACAGCCCTGCATAGATCTGGTCCCAATCAGCGACCCAATCGCGGGAGGTTTTTCCCGTCATGACCAGGTCGAAGAACGCATTGGCAAGGCCATCTGGAACGCCGGTCGGGAACCCATTCGAGAGTACGACGATGCCGAGGCTCTCGGATGGAAGGAGACTGACCACAGTGCGTGCGCCAACGCTGAAGGCGCCGGCATGGCCCCAGACTTCCCCATATTTGCCGTAATCAACATTCCAGCCGAGACCGTAGAAGACCGGCGTCCCGCTGACGGGGTTCTTGCCGAGCGGCATGAGGGGCACATGCGTTGAGCCGATCGCATCTTCCTTGATCAGTTGCTTGCCGTTGTATTTGCCGTTGCCAAGCTGAAGCCGCATCCATTGAGCTAGATCGCGGGCGTTGGAGCTCACGCCGCCAGCAGGTGACTGCGCGTCGGGATCGCGCTTGGCAAGGGCTCGCCATTTGCCGTCGAGCTGGGCGTGGAGGGTGGCGCGGTTAGTGCGCGTCAGAAAGTCGGCGTAGCGCGAGCTGGTTGATGACATTCCAAGTGGCTTGTAGAGCTTCGCATCGGCTGCATCCTCCCAGCTCATACCGAAAGCCTTGGCGACAGCGACCGCGCCCGCGGTAAGGCCGAAATTGCTGTAGGAGTAGCCCGATCGAAAGCTACTCGACGGCTTGACCTGGCGGAGCCGTTGAAGAATCGCGTCGCGGTCGTAACCGAGCTCCTCAAGTTCGTTGCCCGCGCTTCCAGGTAGGCCGCTGCGGTGAGAGAAGAGATCGCGTACGGTCACCTGGGTTGTCGGATAGGCCTCGTAGAGCTGAAAGGATGGGTCAATGTCGGCCATCCTCGAATCCCAACTCGCCATTCCTTCGCTCACAATCGCCGCCGCGACGGTCGAGGCAATCGGTTTGGAGAACGAGGCAAGCTGGAACACCGTATCGGCGTCGACCGGCTCGCCCTTGCCCTCTTCCCTGACGCCGAAACCTTTCAAGTATACCACCTCATCCTGATAGATGATAGCGATCGACAGGCCCGGGACTCTGTCGCCACCCACGATGCCTTGGGCCAACTTCTCCAGCGCAGGGAGGGCAGTGATTACCTTGTCTTTTGTCGCATGCTCGAAGGATTGCGCGTGTGCGGCGGGCGGGGTGGTTCCCGTCAGCATGGCCGTAAACAAAAGAGCTTGGAGGCTAAAGAAGCGGATACGCTTGGTGGCTCGGTCAAATGTGTCGGTCATGCCCATTCCCCCTGAGTGCGCCGATGGCGCAACTATAGCTGGCTTTGCGATTGTTGGACACCTCGTTCCAGTGCCATGTCAGCAAGGGAGATGCCCTACCTTGCACTTCTGCAATCCAACGGCATGCGCGTCCTGTTCGCGGCGATCAGCGGGCGCAAACAGCGATGACCAAATGGAACAATAAGCGCATTGAGGCGGGATGTGTGCGTCCTGATGTCCGCGCACCAGGAGACTTTATCTATGCCGCAGCCATCGCTGGATAGAATCGATGCCGGGAGCCAACAGCGTTAATCGACGGTTTAGCTGAAACAGTCGCCGCGCAAGAAGCACTCGTTGTCACCATGGCCGAGCTTGCCCCCTCGGCCGCCGGCACCTACGACCCCGGGGCGGAAATCAGTATGGGTAACAACCCCCGGGCCACGACCAGTGAGGTGGTCAACCTGGCGAATTGGAACGGCCAGGAAAGTACCAGTGGCACCAACCGAGGGTCACATCGGAATCGATCATGACGCTGTGCCTTGAAATGGTTGGCCTGCTGATACCTGTCCTGGCAAGGTGACGCCCTTTAGATATTGATGGCCACTTTTCAGGCCACCGATGGGTTCAGCGCTTGGGCGATCTGATCAAGAGCTGCTTTTTCTGCATCGCTCACCGCCACACCGCCGAAACCAAGGAACCCGCCCTCGTTCGCAGCATCCGCCGTGCGCTGGCCGATCGCCTGAAGCCATGATTTGAACGCTTGAGCGTCGGCAGATGCCTTGGTGTCCAGCAAGGTGGCCACCTTCTTCAAGGCATCAACGGCCTTGGCCTGCGCCTCAGGTGACGACGTGGCGCCTGCAAGCACGCTTTTGATCTCTTCACGCGCCGCGGTGCGGCCCTCCGATGTCTGAAAGTCGGCTATGACAGCTTGAACCAGACCATTTGAATCGGGTTCGGTGCGCGTATTGAGTACGGCGCTGGTACTTGCCATGCTTTCTTTCAGCATGCCCCATAACCCGCTCTGGTCGGCCATGGTCACGGCCATGCCGGCGAGCATGACGCCTCCGAGAATGTGTTTCCATTCCTCGGGTGTGAACGTCGATTTGTCGGTCATATTTTGTCTCCCATGATTATGCTTGGGTGAGCCCCAAACCCGATGAGGCCCGGTTCTTCACATTGCGCATGAACGTCCGGAGCCGTGATCGCGAGGCGTGTGATTCGCCCCGCGGCCTCGACAGCTACACAACCTGTTTGAGCAATAATTGTTCCCAGTGAGGCTTGGTCTCCCTGGATTAGGGAATAAATACTTCGTTCGAGCCTTCGTGGTGAGTCAGCGGATCATAGAACATCGCGATGTTAAATAAACATCCGTTATTTATTGTGCAATGCAAAACATTTATTGCTATGCACAACAAACTTAGTTACCCTATTCAACCGTGAGGATGACCAAGGCACCAGTAAATACTGGCTGCGTCATAGGAGGATTTTACAATGAGCAAGACCACCAAACAGACTGCCGATGCTTTCTCGATCCCTGCTTTCGATGCCACCGCTGTAACCGACCAGGTTCGCGAATTCACCGAAAAGGGCGTTGCGCAGTCCAAGGAAGCTTATGCCAAGATCAAGGATCAGGCCGAAGCTGCACAGAAGACGCTTGAAACCACTTTCGAGACCGCCCAGTCCAACACCGCTGCTCTTTCCCTGAAGGCATTGGCTGCACTGCGCGCCAACACGGAAGCCAGCTTCGCGCATATCGAAGCCCTGATTGGCGTGAAGTCTTTCGGTGAAGTAATCGAACTGCAGAGCGCATTCGTACGCAAGCAGGCAGAAGCCATCTCCGGTCAGGCCAAGGAATTCCAGGCTGTTGCCACCAAGGCCGTTGAAGAAATCTCCGCACCGGTCAAGTCGGCTGTCGAGAAGGCAATCAAGGACGTCAAGGTCATTTAATTTTGATCATCGTCGTTGGAGTCGTACGGGAGTCCCGGCTATTCCCGTCGGCAAATCCCCGAGGGCTGGCAAGATCAAATGCATACAGTCATATTCAATTTGGGTCATGAGTTAATCCTTAAAATTCATTATGAACGTTAGTGAGCCCCAAAGGAATGGCTTCAATACGACAGATGTGAACGGGAAGTCGGGCCGTCGTGCAAATCCCGTACGGGACCGACCATAGCAGAATCCCTGCTGGGTGACATATACGACGGCCGCGAGAACAAAAGGGCAGAAGGCGGGCCCAAAGCGACTGGTGCGGGGACAGCGCCAAGACTTCTCGGGCGCTTGCTTGTGAGAAGCGCCGAGGGTGCAGCATTCCCGATAGCGACCTCCCAATATCAGGAAGGCCAATAGGCACTCGCCTCATCAAGTGAGGTGATGGCGTACGGCCCGACCAACGGATCATTTTCATGGGGTCATGGAAAGCCTGCACGTCAAGTGTAGTCAACTTTAAGACTGCACAATATTGGCTTGCCTCGTACGTCAGCATCCCATTTTCTGCCTCGAGCCAACATCGCGTAGCTCGAGGCACTGCCGGGTTCCCACGAAGTATTTCAGTGATGGGTAATTTTGGACTCGAGGTCGACGATCTCTTCCTTGAGCTGAAGCTTTTCCTTTTTCAGCTGTGCGATATCGAGGCTATCTGACGATGGAGCGGCCTCAAGTGAGGCGACGGCGCGATCAAGTTGCTGATGTTTGGTGCGAAGTGACATCAGGTGTTTTTCGAGGGACATACGGTGCGTTCCTTCTGCTCGTTGTCTATCTGAACGGGGGCCTCCGGAAAGTGCCGCTGAAACACGACACCGTCTCTGATGTAAGAACGATGAAGTGAGGTTCAAGCGGTCATCGCCGGGTGCATCCGACCGGATGCACCCGGCGAACAAAGGGACCTCCCGCGAAGACGGCAAGGCAGAACGAGTCAGAGCCGCTCGAGAAGAGACGACATATGCGGTGCATCTCGCCGCATTCAACATTTTTAGCCGCCGAGACCCAATCGGTGGGCATTGAAAGTGATCAATGCCCCTCCAGGAACGGGCACTGCCCAAAAAAGACGGTGAGATAACGTCCCACCGTCAATACACAGCCTTGAATATCGGAAAAATCCAAGGCCCGCTGACCTGGAACTCAGCATAATTTAAATACCGTGAAGTATGGAAAGGTTCCGACTCTGTCCACTGCCGGACAGAATCGGGCGCGCACCAACCAACTGAAACAAATTTTAGCGAAAAGAGACCGCCTACATTCTATCTACGATCCTTCGCACAGTGGGCGCGCTAATCGCATCGGCCACGATACAACCAATGCCAGCCCGCTCAGCCTACAATTTCACAGTACTCAGGCGTAGCGCGTTGGCGGAAGATACACTCATCGCCGCTGCCGCGATCATCGGCGAAAGCAAGATCCCGAATATCGGGTAGACGACACCTGCGGCGACAGCAACTGCGTTCCTTAAGCGGGCAAGAGAAGATAGGGTTCCCGTTCTTCCGGCAATGACTGTAAAAGCGGTGTCCGGCAAAAGGAAGACGAGGCAAACGTTGGCGGCGTGCCAGCTTCATGCTCGAACGAATTCAATGGCATAAATTACCACCTTGATCGGGAAGTTTTGTATCACAACATTCTATCGGGACGGTATTGGCTGCAGTCCTTCAGGAGCTTATCGCGTTCCTGAACCAGTTCCGCTGCAAACTCGTCCACGAGTCTCGATCGTGCCCTTTGAGGCGGCACGATCTGCAGCGTCACGAAGTTGACGGTAGGAACTAAGGGGCGGGCAATAAGTCCTGCTTTTTCATACCCTTCCGAGACATAGCTGAGGACGTTGGCGACGCCCACCCCCGCGCCTTCGAGCGCCAGTTGGCAGACTGTGGCGGAGAATTGTGTTTCCACGATCATGCGGGGCGAAACACCTGCGGCAGCCATATGACGGTCGAGCTGTTTTCGGGCTGTGTCCTCAGGGGAGAGGCAAATGAGGCGTTCCTGATGGAGATCGCTCGGGCTTACGATCCGCTTGCTCTCCAGGGCGTGACCTTTCCGAAACACACATACACCATAACTTTCGATGAAAGGCTCGGCGACCAGATTGGTTGTATCGATTTCGTCGGCACAAAGCCCAAAATCGAACAAGCCGCTTGCCACCAAATCCCGAACTGCAGACGAACCAGAGATTTCGAACGTTATCGACACGGCAGGTCGGCGTTTCAGATACTTGGCGATAACCCGGGGCATGAAGCTGAGGCCAAGGGCCGCGGAACTCGCGACCTTCAGCGAACCCGTCCCCACTTCACGGATCCGCGCGACCGCCTGCCGCAATCTGTCCAGGCCAGCATGGGCCGCCTGGACCTCGCGGTATAGCAGGAGAGCTTCAGGTGTTGCCGTCAGCCGAGGACCGGATCGTTCGAACAGCTTAAGTTTGGTCGTGTCCTCGAGCCGCTTCAAGCCACGACTGACCCCGGGCTGTGAAACTCCCAGCAGGGTGGCGGCCCTTGTGGTGGAGCCCGTTTTCATCACTGCGTTAAATATTTCAATCAGGGCAAGATTCATGTCAATTCATTATAACCAGGATGAATGATTTGGTCATCACTATGCATTTGTGGCGTGTCTATCACAAGTCTATTGTCTGAAGCAGACGAGGGACTTCAATATGCACGACGACACCAGATGCCTACAGATAGATGACGCCACCGCGCCATCCGGCTTCCAAAGCTTATCGTTTCCGGTTTTCCGAGGGTCTACGGTTGTGTTCCCCACAGTCGAGGCCTACCAACGCCGGCGTGAGTTTTTCTACGACGGCTACTCCTACGGATTGTATGGCACGCCAACTTCAAGGGCGCTCGAAGCTCGGATCGCGTCGCTCGAAAATGGAGCTACGTCTCACGTAGTGCCGTCTGGTCTTGCCGCCATTGTCTTGACAATTCTTGCGGTGGCGAAAGCTGGTGATCAGGTGCTGCTACCGGACAGTGTGTATGACCCGGTAAGGACACTGTCCGACAACTTTCTGTCATTTCTCGGAATTCAAGTCGGCTACTATGATCCGCTAATCGGCGGCGAGATCGGAGCACTCCTAGACGACCGCGTGAAGCTGGTCCTGGTTGAATCGCCGGGCTCGGCAACGATGGAAATTCAAGATATGGCGGCGATTGTAAGCGCCGCGCGCGCAAACGGTTCACGCGTGGCTGCCGACAATACATGGGCAACCCCACTTCGCTTCAAACCCCTCGATATGGGCATCGATTTTTCCATCTGTGCAATATCAAAGTACCTCGGCGGTCATTCGGACGTGCTTATGGGGTCTGTGACTGTCCGCGATGAGGTCCTGTACCGACGCCTTCGGGATGTGTCGCGTTATCTCGGTTATGGTGTTTCACCGGAAGACTGCTCTCTTGTCTTGCGCGGCATCGAGACCCTTTCAGTGCGGCTTGATCGGTCCGAGGCGAATGCCTTGGCGGTTGCAAGGTGGCTTGGGGATCGTCCCGAGGTCGTCAACGTCCTTCACCCGGCACTCCCCTCCCATCCGGGGCACGAACTATGGCAGCGCGATTTCCTCGGGTCTTCGGGCTTGTTCTCCGTCATTTTACAACCGTGGACGCGTTCGCACGTTGCTGCAGTGATCGAGTCCTTGGAGTTCTTCAGCATCGGTGCAAGTTGGGGTGGCACGAAAAGCATCGTGGCAGTGATGGATCCGCCCCCGGTTCGCACGGCGACCAGGATCACTGAACAGGGCCCTTTGGTCCGTTTCAGTATCGGATTGGAGCACGTCGACGACCTGCTGGCTGATCTGGAAAGGGCATTTCGGCTACTGGAAGCCGAAATGGTGCAACCTCTCACGCCGTCCATCCGGCAGGGGATCTAGTTTTCAAATCAACAAAAAAGGGAACACGGTCATGAAACTGAAAACATTCAAATCGCTGGCAGTAGCAAGCGTCGCAATCGCCGCTTCGGCTCTACTCGGAGCGTCGGCGGAAGCCCAAACGGTAGTCAACAAGATCAAAGAGCGCGGCTATGTGAGCTGCGGCGCGAGCCAAGGCGTGCCTGGGCTCTCGCGGCCGGACGAGAAAGGCTATTACCGCGGCTTCGACTCCGACATTTGCCGCGCCTTCGCGGTCGCCCTTCTGGGCGACAAGGACAAGATCCGTTTTGTGCCCCTTAATGCAGGCCAGCGGTTCTCAGCGCTGCAGACTGGCGAGATCGATATCCTCTCCCGTACATCCACATTGACCTATACCCGCGATATGGTGGTCCGCTTTGTGTGGCTGACGCTCTACGATGTCGACGGGCTTCTGGTCCGAAAGGCCGACAACATCACGGATCCCAAGCAACTGGATGGCAGGACGGTGTGCCTGCAAGGTGGCGGAAGCCTCACGGAGACCGCAATTCAGGAGACCGAAGAAGAGCACAACATATCGATGCAGAAGGTCTACTTCGACTCAACGATCCAGGCGCGGGATGCCTTTTTCGGGGGACGATGCGACAGCTACGTTACTGACGGGACTGCCGCCGCCGGACAACGCGCTTCGGTGGCCAAGAACCCGGACGATTACGCCATCATAAGAGTGGGACACACCGTCGAGCCAAACGGCGTCGCCATTGCCCGCGGCGACGACCAGCTTTTCGACATCGTACGCTGGACGATCAACGCGTTGCTTTGGGCCGAGACCAACGGTATCGACTCGAAAAACATTGATGAGAAGCTCAAGACCGGAAGCGATGAAGTGAAGCGCGTTTTGGGGGAGGAGCCCGGTTTTGGCAAGCCGATCGGACTTGACGACAAGTGGGTCTACAACGTCGTCAAGCAGATGGGGAACTATGCGGAAATCTGGGACAACAACCTCGGCATGAACAGTCCCCTGAAGGTGGAACGCGGCATGAACGCTCTCGCCAAGGACGGCGGTCTGAACTACCCGCTGCCGTGGAATTGATCGTATCGGAGTCAACGGTCACGAAACAGGAGGGCTAGATGCTCAACGACGCGAAGGCCAGGGCGATCGCTATTCAGGGCGTTTTGATAATTGCGCTCGTTGGGTTTACCGCTCTCCTCTTTACCACGACGGTCGCCAATCTCGAGGCGCGTGGCATTCCGATAGGGTTTGACTTCCTTACGATGCCGTCAAGGCTCGTGATATCCGAGTCAATTCTGTCGTACGGGTCTCGTGATCCTTACTACTGGGCGATAATCGTCGGAATAGGGAACACAATCCTTATTTCCGCGCTGGTCATAATCTTCTCGTCGATCATCGGCCTGATCCTGGGGATCACGCGGTTAAGCAGCAATCCGCTCGCCTCAGGCACATGCAAGGTGTGGATCGAGATCGCGCGCAATACGCCACCCATTGTCCTGCTCATCTTTCTCTATTCATTGTGGTGGAAGATCCTTCCGCCGATTGGCCAAGCCATCAATCTTGCGCCCGGCGTCTACGTGTCAATGCGTGGTCTCGTGATGCCGGCCGTTGACGCCAGCCTGCAATCGATCGGATGGGGTCTGGCTGGAATTGCGGGCCTGTTTATCGGCGCGCGTCTGGTCCGCAAGTTCTTTCGGCGCATACAGTGGGTCGCCATCATTGCGCTGTTGGGTGCCGCAGTGATCGGTTTCTGGGCAGCAAAGGCATCCATCAACGTCGATTGGCCAGTCTTTACGGGTTTTAGTTTCCGGGGCGGGATTGGGTTGACACCGGAACTGAGCACAATTCTCGTCGGATTGACGATCTATACCAGCGGGTTTGTTGCTGAAATCGTTCGTGGCGGCGTTTTGGCCATCGGTAAGGGCCAATGGGATGCCGGCCGCTCACTCGGCCTGTCCCACGCCAGAATACTGCGACTGATCGTCATTCCGCAGACGTTGCGCATAATCCTGCCTCCTCTGAACAGTCAGTACATCAATGTCGTCAAGAACTCGACGCTGGCGATTGCGGTTGGCTATCCCGACTTCCTGGCTGTCATGAACACGACCATCAGCAAGTCGAGTCACTCTATCGAAGGGCTGTTCATCATCCTCGGCGTCTACCTTGCGTTGAACCTGACTTTGTCGGCGCTCGCCAATTGGTACAACCTCCGTATCGCAATAGTGGAGCGATGATATGAAATCGTTGTCGGCAGAGCTTGTCGGGCGGCCAATCGTGCCTGCCATCTCATCAGGAGCGTTCACCGGCAAGGTTCGGCGAACGGTCAAGCTCCTCTTCGGCACGCCGCTGAACGCAATACTCACCTTAGTCTTTGGCGCGGCCTTGTTTGCCGTGGTACCCCCAATGTTTCGGTGGTTCGTTTTGGACGCGGTTCTGTTCGATCCCGATCCCAATGCCTGCCGTGCGGCGTCGGGTGCTTGCTGGAGCTTCATTTACGCAAAATCCGGTCAGTTGCTTTTCGGGATCTATCCGTTCGACGAGCGCTGGCGTCCGGCATTGGTGTGTGTGCTCATCATTGCACTCCTCGCCTGGTCGGTGCGGCCGGCCAGTTGGACACCGCGCCTGTTGCAGCTTTGGATCGCGGCCCTGGCACTCGTCGGATGGCTGATGGGTGGCGGTCTCGGGCTGGCAACGGTTCCCACATCATCCTGGGGCGGCCTTCCGGTGACGCTGATCTTGACCGTCGTCGCCATTGGGGTCGCTTTCCCCATAGGCGTCTTGTTGGCACTTGCGCGCCGCTCGACGACGATGCCTGCGATGCGGATCATCGCCGTGGCCTTCATCGAAGGAATTCGTGGATTGCCGCTGCTGTCTATCCTGTTCGTCGCATCAATCATGCTTCCGCTATTTTTGCCGGACTATCTCCTGCCGGACAAGTTCGTGCGTGCGTTGGTTGCTTTGACGCTGTTTGCATCGGCATATTTGGCTGAGGTGATCCGCGGTGGACTGCAAGCCGTTCCAAGCGGGCAATATGAGGCTGCCGAAGCTCTCGGCCTCTCGTTCTGGCGTACGCAGCGATTGGTGATTTTGCCACAGGCAATACGCGTCGCTATCCCCGCGCTGGCAAATACAATCATCGTGATGATCAAGAACACCAGCTTGGTGCTAGTGGTCGGCCTGTTTGACCTTATCAGTTCAGGCAAAGCTGCGTTGGCCGACCCTGCTTGGCCATCACCAGCAGCCGAAACTTTCCTGTTCATCGGTGCGATCTTCTTCGCGCTGTCCTTCTCCTTTGCCCGCTTCTCCGATTTCCTGGAGCGGCGTGGTCACATCAGTCAGTGAGAGGTTGCATGACACTTTCCATCGCGAGGCAGACCAGTCTTCAGCTCGATTCCCGAAATGATGAAGTCGCCGTCGCGTTGACGGGCGTAAATAAGTGGTATGGTGATTTTCATGTCCTGAAAGATATCAACCTGAAGGTGATGCGCGGTGAGCGTATCGTCATCGCCGGCCCGTCCGGCTCGGGCAAGTCCACCATGATCCGCTGCATCAATCGGCTGGAAGAACATCAGAGCGGCAAGATCCTCGTTGATGGGATTGAACTCACCAACGATCTGAAGAAGATCGACGAGGTGCGCCGCGAGGTCGGCATGGTGTTTCAGCACTTCAATCTTTTCCCGCATCTGACCATTCTGGAAAATTGCACTCTGGCACCGATCTGGGTGCGCAAGATGCCGAAGAAGAAGGCCGACGAGATCGCGATGCACTATCTTGAGCGCGTCAAGATCCCCGAGCAGGCCAACAAGTATCCGGGCCAGCTTTCCGGCGGTCAGCAGCAGCGCGTGGCGATTGCGCGGTCACTCTGCATGAACCCGCGCATCATGCTGTTCGATGAACCGACATCGGCGCTCGATCCGGAGATGATCAAGGAAGTGCTGGATACGATGGTTCAGCTTGCCGAAGAGGGCATGACCATGGTCTGCGTCACCCACGAGATGGGCTTCGCCCGTCAGGTTGCCAACCGGGTGATCTTCATGGATCAGGGTCAGATTGTCGAGCAGAACGCCCCCGCGGAGTTCTTCGATAATCCGCAGCATGAGCGCACCAAGCTGTTCCTCAGCCAGATTTTGCACTGAGGTTTTTGGGCTTCTTCAGCGTGTCGGTCTCGTGCCGGACCGATTTTAAGCCGGATTGGCTCGCTTTGAACGGACCGCTCTGCGTTTGGAGAGTTCCCGGTAAAGGGCCTCAGGGCTGGTACCCATATCTTCGGCAACGGTCTTCCATTCGCCCTTGGGAGGAAACTTCCCGTCATTCCATGCAATCCAGGCATCAAGCCGCGCCGCGACCGTCCTGAGCGAGATGATCTCCGCGCTGCGGCGGGCATGCTGGATTTCGCGGGCCATATAAGCGTTCCACATTCTCGCCAATTCCGGATTGCCGAATATTTGATCGACCAACAGCGTTTTTCTGATCGAAACCAGTTTCGAAGGAAGCAGCGCGACCGCGTCACAATGATAGCGATGCGAAAACAGAGAAGCTTCTGCCAGAACTGATCCGGCCGTAGCTCGTTGCATCACGATCGCCGCGCCATCTGATTGATGCCGCAGCAGCCGGACTGACCCATGAACAACGAGATAAATAAAGCTGACCTTGGAACCTTGCGCAAATACGACTTCCCCTTCACCGAACGACATCTCGTTCGAAGCCAGCCTTCGAAGCTGCTCAATCATTTGATCCGACATGATCGCTATCATGTCCCACCTTTAAAGCCCGTGGCAACCTCTTCGGGCATAAAGTCGTTGGGAGCGCAACCATGGAATTCGTACGTATTCTAGTAATGATAGCTGTGTTGCTTCCGGCCGCAGTTTACGCTCAGGAGCATCAACATGGAGCAACATCCGCATATGCGGGAGAAGAGACCCGCGAGATCAAAAGCTTATCGGACGAGGAAATCGCAGATCTGCGTAAAGGCGCTGGCAGCGGCTTGGCCAAGGCTGCGGAATTAAACGGCATACCGGGGCCTTCGCATTTGTTGGAGTTGAAAGACGAGATCCGACTCGACCCGCAGCAGACAGCCGCCATACAAATAATTTCTGATCACATGCGCTCGGACGCGGTATCAGAAGGAAACCGCCTAATTTCTTACGAGCGCGCATTGGACCTCGAATTCAAAAACGGGACGATCACCGACGACACCCTCTCAAAAATGATCGCCAAAATCGAAGAAAGCCGGGGCAGGTTGCGTTCTATCCATCTGTCCGCACATTTGAAAACGAGGCTGCTACTGACCGTGGATCAGATTGACCAATACAATTCCTTGCGGGGATACGCTGATCCCAAATAGTAGCAGGGCTGCTCAACTTCGCGGTGGAAAATTATGCCCCGCCACGGATTAGCCGTTTTGGTTTCCGATGTCATAGGCGACGATGATTCTCCTCGAACGATTGCCGAATTGAACGCATGATGGGTTCCCGCAAAAACTGGCGTTCAGGTTTTCCCACCGCTCTGATGTTCATGATTGTCATTTCGGCCATCATGCAATCAGAAACTTTCGCTCCACCATTGATAACTACCCCGCAGCATGTCCATGTCGAACAAGGCAGCGGAAAAACCGCCCGAGCCGGGGAAACAACGGTCTTGAATGTCGGGGGTGAGTTAATATCGTTGTTTGGTGACGCGATCGAACAGAATTGCGAACAACACTGCCTATCAGGCTTCTACCTGCCTGAGAGCGATCTGAACACCGGACAGGCCACGTCGAGGCTCGTTGTGACATTCGCTGACCAACATTTGAAGCGTCGCCACGCCGAAACCAGCGACCGCCCGCCCAAGACAGTCGTCTGACCATTCGCCGGAAGGCGACATAACCGCGTGGCCACTCAGGCCGCGTGTCGGTCCTCCTGTCCTGAAAGCTCACTCATGAATCTGGATTTCTGCGCGATGCCTGCATGGCACGACTGCATTTCCGTCGGTTTTGGGGGAAAACGATCATGACACCTCCCATTCAATCGACGACAACCGACAAACAACAGTGGAAGAGGGACATCCGGTCCGCAAGTTTGCGAGCGGCCGTGCTCCTCATCCTGTTCGCTAACCTCATTCTAGGTAACGATCACGACAATTTCGCCGTCCATGCGACCGTCATAGTTGGCTATCTGGTGGTCAGTCTCCTGTCGCTGGGAATGGCGATCACCAGACGCGAATCTCCCTCGACGGACACGTTCTTCGTCTCCCTCGATGCCCTGCTGGTCATCATCGTACTTTATGAACATCTTTTCCGCTTCGATGTCACGGAGGATCATGGGCTCACGACGCCGAGCCTCGCGATCGCCTTTCTGCTTCTCAATCATGTCGGTCTCAGGCTCATGCCTTGGCTTGTCATACTCTTCAGCAGCATAGTTCTTGCGGGATGGCTGTTTCTGCTGCTGCTCATGACAGCCCGGCATTGGTCAGGCGGCATCGACACCCATTTCGTCAGTAAGGACCTCGGATTGGCGGCTGCGTTCGCATTTGCCGCCATCGTCGTATACCTCCTGACGATTGACCACCGGACCATCATGCGCGTGGCGATTGAGAGTGAAGAACGGCGCTTGAACCTTTCGCGTTTTTTCTCGCCCTCCGTGGTCTCGGACCTGCAGATTGCCAGCGATAGCCTAGACCTCGAACGTCGGGAAGCGGTCGTCATGTTCGTGGACCTGCGGGAATTCACGCGTTTTACCGAAACCGCTCCCGCCGCCGCCCTTGCTGAAATCCTGGCAGAATACCGCAGCATCGTTGCTGGCGAAGTGTTTCGCACCGGGGGCACCGTAGACAAGTTCATGGGGGACGGAATCATGGCCGTATTCGGTCAGCCGAAGCCTTCACCGGACGACGCGGAGCGCGCGTTGCAATGTGCACTGCAGCTGGTGCGAATTCTCGATGATTGGACAAAGTGGCGACGCCAGGAAGGAAAGCCCGCGCTTGACGCAGGCATCGGCTTGCACATGGGCACCATCATCGGCGGAGTGCTTGAGAGCGGGTTTCACGATGAGTTCACGGTTTTCGGCGACGTCGTTAATGTCGCGCAGCGCTTGGAAGCAATGACGAAAATCCTTGAGGCATCGCTTGTTGTGTCAGCGGCAATGTTGAGCCGGGTTCCCGGGTCCTTATCGGCCGCGGACTGGAAAAGGAAGGATGACGTGGAACTTCCCGGGCGGCGCGGAACAATCGGAATTGCTTATCTGGAGCGTATGGGTTGGACTCAAACCCGGGATCCGTCGTCGGATGTCCATTGAACAGGCTAGGAAACACTGCCGGAAATGGGGCGATTTGTGGGCCGAAGAAAGGCGACATTGGGCCAACCCGCGTGAATTTCGTAATGTTCGATCACAACTTAAGCATGAGACTGCACTTCAGCTATTTTTGCGTTGACAATTACTGCGAACACTTGTGGAAAAGCATCATGGAACGGTTCGTGCAGCAATTTGGGGGAAGCGGCTCAGCGCCATTCAAGGTGCTGCTGGCTCTCGCATTGCTAATCATGACATCCATGCAGTTTGCGGCATCTGCGCAAAACAGCACGGACATTTTGCAAACATACAGTTCTGCCCAAACGCGAATGGGCGGTCATTCTCATGAGGGTGGCCATCATTCTGCAGATGTAGATGAACCCGCGGTTTCGAAATCCGGTTTGGCTGTAGAAAAGCATTCTCCCGAACATCCGTCCGCGGACATGGACTGTGAAGTTTATTGTTCGCCCCTTGCTGCATTTGCTCCGAGCTACTTCGAGCCCATGCTTCTGCCCAAGCGCAGTTTCGAGCCTGTCCTGCACCGCGTCCTTACGTCGAGTGCCTACGACGACCAGTCGCGCCCTCCCAAACGCCTGATCTGACCTTTCCGTCTGTCGACGGGTGAACTCTGCGCAAACGTCTGTTCGCGCGGTTTCAAGACCTCGTTCAAATCAGGTTAGAGCATGAAAATCGCTGCATTACTTGCGGTGGCATCGGCGCTGGTTGGCGCTGGATGCACTGCATCATCACGGCTTGCCGACATGGCAACCGTGCCGGCCGCCAACCCATCGTTTGGCACAACTTCGGGCCACTACCGTTCGGTGTTGGGTTCCTATCAGCACCGCGAACCCGTCGATCCGAAGAACTGGAAACAGCTCAACGAAGACCTTGCTCCGAAGGGAGAAGATTCATGAGGCTGGCGGCTTTGAAAATTGTCGTCGCAGTTGCCAGCCCTCTGGTGATCTCGGGTTGTGTGACGCCGGATACGACGGCCGCGATTTCGGATCCCGTCACCGGGTTCAGCACGGTTCAAGGCAGGACTTCGGGCGCGATCGGCAAGCAAGCGGTCTGGGCGCAATCACAGGCCGAAACCAGAGCAATGGCCGACCGGACCCGTTCGCTCGTCTACAAGAAGACGATCGGAGCCGACACGGCCGTCCAGGTGGCTTTGCTGAACAACCGGGGTCTGCAGGCAGCCTACGCCGAGATTGGACTTTCGGCTGCCGATGTCTGGCAGGAAACGATGCCCGTCAATCCAACGGCGTCCGTCAGCTACAGTTCCATCGGTATCGGCCGCATTATCGAAACGGCGATCACGGGCAACATCCTCGCACTGATGACACAATCCAGACGCGTCGGCGTCGCCGATGCCCGGTTCCGGCAGGCGCAGTTCAAGGCGGCGCAAGAAACCCTGAGAGTCGCGGCTGACACGCGGCGCGCGTGGATCAATGCCGTGTCGGCGTGGGAAACGGTATCCTATCTCAACCGTTCGCAAGTGGCCGCAGATGCAGCATCGGACCTTGCGCAAAAACTCGGGGAAACCGGGGCATTCTCCAAAACCGGGCAAGCGCGCGAACATGTGTTCAATGCCGAACTCACCGGAGAAACCGCAAAGGCGCGCCTCAATGCACGGCTTGCCAAGGAAGAGCTGACCCGGCTGATGGGACTGTGGGGGCAGGATGTGGATTACAGCGTCCCCAACGCTCTTCCCGCATTGCCAAAGGGACCGAAGAACAAGTCCGGCCTAGAGGCGGAAGCACTGCGCAATCGGGTCGATCTTGACGTGGCAAAACTTGAACTTGAAGCGACCGCGAAATCCTACGGCCTCACCAACGCGACGCGATACGTCAGCGATCTGCAGCTCATGGGCGGCGTGGAAGTCGAACAAGAAGAAGAGGAAGGTGACAAGAAGGACGTGGTTTCGGGTGCGGCCGAATTGGAATTCACCATCCCGATCTTCGACACCGGAAAGGCGCGTATGCGCAAGGCGGAACTGGCCTATATGCGGGCGGCAAATCTGCTCGCCGAAAAGGCGGTCAATGTCCGCTCCGAGACGCGCTCCGCCTACCAGGCCTATCGGTCCACCTACGACATTGCGCGGCATTACCGCAACAGCGTCCTGCCGCTGCGGGCGAAAATCGAGGAAGAATCAGTTCTTACCTATAACGGCATGATCACCAACACCTTTGAACTTCTGGCCGATACGCGCGCCAAGATCACTTCCAACATTTTATCCCTCAATGCCAAGCGCGAATTCTATCTGGCCGAAGTCAACCTCGGGACCGCGGTCTATGGCGGCGGTTCCGGCGGTGGAAGCGGCGAGACCGAAGTCGCCAGCGCCGAGGCGGAGGCGGGCGAAGAATGAACAAGGAGCCGACAATGTTATCAAGACGCCAACTTTTGGGCGCGGGTGCCGTTCTTGCAGGTGCCTCCGCCTGGACCAAAACATCGGCCATGGGCCTGCCCGACGCGCCGACCATGCAAGCGCCGGAAACGCAGCCACCGCTGTTTCCGACTTCAGGTCCGGATTACCAACCCGTCGCCACGCTCAACGGCTGGACACTGCCGCACCGTATGAACAATGGCGTGAAGGAGTTTCATCTGGTGGCGGAATCCGTGGAGCGGGAGTTTGCACCCGGCATGACCGGTTATCTGTGGGGCTACAACGGGCAGTCGCCGGGTCCGACGATCGAAGCGGTGGAAGGAGACCGCGTCCGCATCTTTGTCACCAACAAACTGCCCGAACATACGAGTGTCCACTGGCACGGCATGATCCTGCCATCCGGCATGGACGGTGTTGTCGGACTGACGCAGCCCGGCATCCCCTCAGGCAAGACCTTCGTCTACGAGTTCGATCTCGTGAAGAGCGGCACCTTCATGTACCACCCGCACGCCGACGAGATGGTGCAGATGGCGATGGGGATGATGGGCTTTTTCGTCATCCATCCGAAAGACCCCAAGTTCATGCGCGTCGACAGGGATTTTGTTTTCCTGCTCAACGCCTATGACATTGACCCCGGCTCCTATGTTCCGCGCGTCATGGAAATGACCGACTTCAATATCTGGAGCTGGAACAGCCGGATTTTTCCAGCCATCGACCCCTTGGTTGTTGCAAAAAACGATCGGGTGCGCGTGAGGGTCGGCAATCTGACGATGACCAACCATCCGATTCACATGCACGGCTACGACTTTGAAGTGACCTGTACGGATGGCGGCTGGGTTCGTCCCGAAGCCCGCTGGCCGGAAGTATCGATCGATATTCCTGTCGGTGCCATGCGGGCCTATGAGTTTGATGCCGTTCATGCCGGCGACTGGGCGGTTCATTGCCACAAGTCGCACCACACGATGAACGCCATGGGACATGACGTGCCGACCTTTATCGGTGTCGACAAGTCGAAACTCGCGGAAAAAATCCGCAAGGTACAGCCGGAATACATGCCCATGGGCAATCGCGGCATGGCGGATATGGGCGAAATGGAAATGCCCTTGCCCGACAACACGATACCAATGATGACCGGAACCGGACAATTCGGTCCGATCGAGATGGGCGGCATGTTCTCGGTCGTCAAGGTTCGCGAAGGCATCTCCGCGAAGGATTACGCGGATCCCGGATGGTACCAGCATCCGGAGGGCACCGTTGCCTACGAATGGACTGGTGACCTGCCAACGCCCGAAAAGGCCCTGGGGCCTGAAACCCAAACGCCTGACACAACCAAGCACACCCAAGGGCACAAGGGGTGAGGAAACTGCATCAACAATCAAATGGAGACCGAAGCATGAAAACTGAATTGAAATTGGTATTCGCCTTTATGACGACAATAGCCGTCACTCCCGCATTCGCTGCCGGCAATCACGCCGGAGGCCATGATGTCATGGAAATCGGCAAGCCCGGCACCAGGGCAGCGGTAAAACGTACCGTCACCATTTCGATGAAGGAGAAGGACGACGGCTCGATGGTGTTCGAGCCGGCGGTATTGAAGGTCAAAAAGGGAGAAACCATCCGCCTCAAATTCAAAAATACGGGCGAAACCGACCATGAGTTCGTCATGGACCGCTACGGAGGCATTCAGGAACATAAGGCTCTCATGCAGAAATTCCCGGAAATGGAACATGCCGACCCCAACTCCATCCGCCTTGCCGCCGGGGGCAGCGGCGAAATCATCTGGACTTTCGCCAATGCCGGAGAATTCGGCTTCGCTTGCCTGATTCCCGGACACTACGAGGCCGGCATGAAGGGTGACATCACCGTCGCTCCATAATCATCCGTCGATAGAGGAAACCGATATGAAATCCATCATCAAGACCGTATTGATCGCACTTGCCGCAGCTGCAATTTCGACTGTCTCAATGGCAGCCGAATTCACCAAAGGCGAGGTGAAGAAGATCGATCTCAAGCAAAAGAAAATCACCATCAAGCATGAGGAGCTCAAAGGTTTGGATATGCCAGCAATGACCATGGTGTTCGTTGTCAGCGACGATACTCTACTTGCCAAGGCAAAACAGGGCTCATCGATCGAGTTTGTTGCCGAGAAGGTCAACGGCAAGCTCACGGTAACCGAGATTAAGTGAGCCCCGGGGCAACCGATTGGCATCAGCGGCTCCGAGGAAATGCTGACGCCAGTCACCTTCAATTGCAAGACCCCAGCGGCTGTGCACAGCCGCTGGGGTTATTTTTTGGAAAGATCGAATTCACCATATCCTTGTCGAACTGGATTTTGAACCCAAACATCGCAGGCAGGCGTTTCGCGCCACAAGTCCGATCTGGCGGTCCGCTCCGGCGAACAGACGCTCAGACACGCCCTTCGCCAAAATTTAGCCTGGAGGCCCGGTGTACCCGATCGCATTCGGCCCACCGTTCATGCCTCGAAGCTTGATTACATAGTTTCGCGGGCGCAGCCAGATGCCCGGCGTTTTGTACCCCATGGAGCGCGCGATGTTCCCCACGAAGGCATTGCAATTGTTGACGGTTGCTTGCCAGAAATGAGTACGTGCCTGGAGCTTGCGTATGTACGCGACGACTTGCCTGTATTCGGCTTCGCTGAGCATGACGCGCCAGCTCGCCGACCTGTACCGGTCGTCAAGGTCGCCGTCGCTCGCTCCGGTCTCGGCCGGCACCGGGATGTAATGTCCAAGAACGTAGGGGACGGCGCTATTCGAGGCCGGGTGGAGGCCAGCCACGTCGCGATCGATCATCTTGCCCGACTTGTCCAGACGCCCAAAAATCACGTAGGTATGGCCGTAGGTAAGCGCATAGCGGGAGCGGAACTCTATGAAATACCGTCCTGCCTTTTGTTGTGGTTGCCTTGCCGCCGCGGCTCCATTTCGTGGTGTCGTTGCGGAGGTTGTCGCAACAGGTACGTTGTCCCCGGATGCGGAACGCGACTTGGTCTCCCCACGCGTCGGAAACGCCACTGCCGTCAGCGCGAGAACGGCCACAAAGAGCAAGCGCGCAATCATGAGCGACTCCCATCCACGAGTTTCGAAGAGCGGGCCTAAAGCAGCCCATAGCAGTGGGCCCAGATCACTTACGGAGACGTAGATGATGCTGGGCCCTGTCGAGATGGTTGTGAACTCGCTCACGCATCCCGGCAGTTTGAAAATGCATCTCAGCAAAAAAGGTTCCACGGCGGGAGAACGCGGTCGCCAGGCAGATGATCGATCTCTTTTCCGGATGATCTGGACACATGCATTTTAAAAATGCCCCCCGTTCCTCAGTCAATGAGTGCGCTCTCTAGTCCATGACATCTGCGTTGCCGCCAGCAATGTAGTAGCGTCGATGCACGTTCTTGTCACATTGCTGACTCACCACCGTCATCGGGTACCGCTAAGATATCGTCAAGATTCAGAAAGGAGGCCTGATATGATGACCAACGAAGAGCCGACCCTGGACGAGCTTTTGAGGGAGCCAATAATTCGTTTGGTGATGGTGCGGGATGGGATCGACATTTCCGAGGCCAGGGCCATGATGGAGCAGGCCAAATTTCGGTTGAATCGCGGCTGCATTCCGACAGGATTGCTTCAACGCGCTTGCAATCCGTGCCTCAACACAATCATCCCGGATGCCTGATCGACGATTTTGAACTGAATGGGACGATCATCGCACAATCACGTACCGTATCCGCAGAGTAAACATGGTCGATGCGCTCGTTTCAGGCCGAGTTCGCGGGACGGCCCTTACAAGAAGCGTACCGATCTGGTGAAAGACGCCACAAGCAGACCTGGGCCAACATTCGGAAAATCTCGGACGCCCCGGCGTATGTGAAGCAGATGACATACAAGTCGAAGGAGTATTTGCCGACTTGACGCTCTTTTTCGGACTGTGTTGCAAATTCTGAAATTGGCTAGGGAACACCCTACATCAGGATACATTTCAGGCTGCGACTGCCTCGAACTGCTCTTTGAGAGTAAGTACGCGGCTGTAGGCAAACAGGCCTTGCTGCTTGCGCATCATATGAACCAGTTCAATCCCTGCCAGGGTGATGCTGGCTGAAGCTTCTGACTTGAAACCCAGCATGGACCGGATGCGTCTTTTGACACGACGGTGATCCTGCTCAATGCCGTTGTTCCGGTATTTGCTCGAGCGGATGGCAATGCGTCTGCCGCGCTCTATTCCCTGGCCCTTTAATTGGCTCTCCGTATCACATTGAACGATCGCCAACCGATTGGTCTGACTGCCGTCAATCGTGATACAATCCGGTCGTCTATGTCGCGCCAAAGCCTTGCAAATAAAGCGTTTCGCCGCCTTCAGATCACGATCTTTGCTGAAGTAGAACTCGACGGTATCCCCGTTGCCGTCAATGGCCCGGTAGAGGTACATCCATTCTCCCTTTACCCGTATGTAGGTCTCGTCGAAATTCCATTTACGGGTAACGGTGCGCTTTCTGCGATTGAAGCGCTCAAGTAGTCGAGGGCTGAAATAAATGGCCCAGCGATGGATCGTCGAATGATCGAGCTCGATGCCGCGTTCAGCCATCATCTCTTTCAGGTTTCGAAGGCTAAGATTGTAGGCCAGATACCATCGCACACAAAGCAGGATTACAGATCGATCAAAATGGCGGCCCTTGAACATCGCGATTTCCCGGTTCGACGCTGAAGCGTTTCAATCGCACGGATATCATTGATGGAAAGTTTGCAACGGAACCCTATTCCATCTGCAAAACTTCGCCAGCGGTGTAGAGCACAGTTGGTTGACCATACTCGCCCACGTCCGGTCTGGCCTCGCGGCTCCAAGCAATTACCCCAGCATGCATGGATGCCAGGTCCTTAGCGGCACGAACCGCTCGCTCTGCAGTTTCAAACTGCAGGGGTTCGCCGACTGGAAACAGTTCGCCTGCATCGCCTTGATCGAAAACGACCACTACAATTAATTGAACGGGATCCATGGAAACTACTTTCTACTCGCAATCTTCGCGAGTGATTCAAGGGAGGCGGAGGTCTGTCTTGATTGATCGAAGTCCGGAAAGCGGGTCGGAGCTTTCCGAACTGTTCGATTATGCCGCTTTTGCTGTGGGGTTGAGTTTGTTTTCTGCAAGTGTGGTTAGCGCTTTGTCTGTGGCCTCTTCCTCGCGCATAGTTGTGATCAGTAACTTCTGGGCGTCTGCCATGCCAAGTTCACCGGCCCATCTCGCCAAGGTTCCATAGCGGGCTATTTCGTAGTGTTCGACGGCCTGCGCCGCAGAGGCGAGGCCGGCATCGAGTGCAGGCTGACCTTTGAAGTCATCCATGATTTCCTCGCCCTCGGATATGATGCCCTCGATAGCGTCGCAAGTTTTGCCCTGGGCGCGCTTGCCAGATATCTCGAAAACCTGCTGCAAACGTTCGACGTGGCCCTCGGTCTCGTTGCGGTGTTTTTCGAATGCGGCTTTCAAATCGGGCGAAGTCGCAGCTTTCATCATTTTCGGTAGTGCCTTCAGGATTTTCCGCTCGGCGTAATAAATGTCTTTGAGCGTTTCATGAAACAGCGTTTCTAAAGTCTTCTCAGCCATGTTCGTGTCCTCAGGGAGTTCCGCAACGGAATGCAGCGAATGGATCTCAACGGGTGGTCTTGACTAATGTTCCACCGAACCGGGTTCCTCTTGGTTCCATGCCACTTGCGCCGAAACCGCCCAACGCCGCACCAGCCCAAATTGCGATGGCAAACCAATATTCCCTTGGAGCGTTAATCACATCGGCCGGCATCATGAATAGACTTGCGTGCCGGCGTGTTCACGATTGAAAGCCGCCATTTCGGGCTGGCCAATAACATGAATGAGTAAGCCAAGGAGCGCATAAAATATGCCCACGGTCGAAGCCCCTCCTCTTGAGCGCAAGCTGGTGGCCATTATGGCTGCCGATGTCGAAGGCTACTCGCGCCTCATGCACGAGGATGAGGAGCAAACCCTTGCGACGTTGTCCGCCCATCGCAGTATCATCGACGCGCTCATCTCGGCCGGTCGCGGGGAAATCTCCGGCACTGCCGGCGACAGCGTATTGGCGGAGTTCGCAAGCGTCGTCGACGCTGTTCATTGCGCCGTATCCATTCAACAGGCGCTGGCCAAGGCAAATGCAGACCTACCAGACGAGAGCAGAATGTTATTGCGGATCGGGATCAACGTCGGCGATGTCATGGTCAAGGATGGAAGCATCTTCGGCGACGGCGTCAATGTTGCCGCGCGCCTCGAGTCGATTGCTGAGCCGGGTGGCATCTGTGTAACGCGGGGTGTGCGGGATCACCTGCGTGACCGTATGGATTATGAGTTCGAGGACCTCGGTGAGCATCACGTCAAAAACATTGTTCGTCCGGTGCGTGTATTTCGCGTCTGTTTCGAGCCGGATGGAACCGCTGAATTGCCGCAAGGAGGGTCCTCGGCGTCGAAAGAGGGCGTTCACCTGGCAATTGACCAAGGTCCGCCCGTCGCGGCCAGCGCCGATGCCGTCGAACTTGCATTCTGGCAGTCGGTACAGGCCAGCGATGATCCGTCGGAATACCAAGCCTATCTGGCGCAGTATCCGAAGGGTGACTTTGCAGCTTTGGCTCAGGCCCGCCTGGCCAATCCGTCCCCGTCCGAACAATCTTCATCCGAGGATCGCGCCATTGAACTCGAGTTCTGGAACTCCATCAAGGACACGGAACTCCGGGCAATGTTCGAAGCCTATCTCAAAAAATATCCGGATGGAGAGTTCAGGGCTTTGGCCGAGATCCGACTGGAAGCGCTCCCAGGGTAGCCCGGGCTCCCTTTGTTTGCTGCCAACGGCGTCAAGCACACAGCCCAACGGTCCTCCCATGGGACCTTGTAGTCCGCTTCGAGCAAGGCAATCAACGTCATAGGGGACGGTATAGAATTGAGCGCAGAAATTACAAATCTCATTCCGTACGCGTCGATCGTAGTTAGCCTTCTGGCAGCAGCAATTGGGGTTGCGAGCTGCAACTATAACTATCCGCGAAAGCTTGGACCACGTCATGATGGACATTGGCAGGCATGGCCGGTGGGCCGGTCGGGCAGCATTAACGGCAGCCATCGCCGCTGTACTGCAATCTGGGGATAGGTTTCTGCAGAAATACAAGTTGCATTCCTCCCCCACGCACCGATCGATTGCATCAATCCGGGTGGGGAATTCCTATGAACCTGCTGTGGGCTCTGATTGCGCTGATTGTGGCCGGAACATCCATCATGGCGTCCGCGCAAACAACTACGCCGGAACTGTGCAGCGGCGTAAGTGAACCTCAGCAGCGCCTGGATTGCTTGGGCAAAGGCGTTTTCCAACAAGAGCGCAAGGGAGGCGGCAGCAATCCTTCCCGGGTCAGACTAATGTCTTTTATTGCGTCGTCTTCGGTCGATGGCAGGACTATACTGCGAAGTCGGTCAGCAAGACCGGAACCGTTGGTTCGGATCGATGCTCTCCAGAATGCACGTTCACACAAAGACCGGCTGAGCAGAGGAGAATCCATCATGGATGTCGTTGTAAGAACTTATTCAGGTAAGGGCGCGAAAGAGCTGTTTTCACTGCTGGAAGAGAGAAAGTCAGAGATTGAAGAGCTTTTGCGTTCAACAACAGGCTTTGTGAGTTACACCCTGGCACGCAGTAGTGAGAGCGATGGTGGCCTGTCGATGACCGTTTGCGAGGACAAAGCCGGCATCGAAGAGAGCGTCCGCATGGCCAAGGAGTGGATTGCACAAAATGCCGCACACATTGGCGCGGACGCGCCTAAAGTATCGTTGGGAACGATAATTATTCACGCTACAAAGTAGCCTTTTACCCGGTCGTGCGTTAGTTCGGCCGGGCCTTCCGGCCTGGATTTCTCGACTTCACCAATGAACGAAGGCAATTGGTATTTCTCCACCGGATCGACTTGAAGCAAGCCTTGTGACTTGAGCGCCTTATCTCTTCGGCTGAGAAAAAGCTGCAGCTTGCCCGCCGTTCTAGAAATTGATCGGCAGGCAAGGGTGGAGAGTGACGCTCACAGACGTCTACAACCCCAGTTGCACATCATTATCTGTTCGAGAGATTTCAGAGGTAGATCGTGCACAGTGGTTTTCACTGAATCAAGCGCACCGGAAAATCATGGCCGGTCAGCGCTTGATCGAGCGGCAGCAGGGGCCGGTCCAGACCTCGGCGATACATCTGCCATTTGGGCGGAAGATGCGCAAGGATACTGGATCGCGAAAGGACAAAGTGTCGCCGCGTCAGCTCCAGGATCTCCACTGCCATGACTGTTTGGTTGACTTCGACTTCCCCCGGCTGCACATGACGACTTCAACAGTTTCGGAGAATCCAAATGGCAGAACAGCACGTCAGGGAAATCGACGCGGCGATAAAGGAGTTGATATCCTCGCGTCGTCAGGAGATCCTGCAGATTGCGCAAAATGGTGCGAACCCGGGGCCCCTCAAAAACCTGGTGGAGATCCAGACGGCAATTGACGCTTTGTATCGGGCGCGCGAACAGGAGCACGCTCATTCCTAAAAAAAGCACTTTTCGAGGCTTTCGAAGCGCTATGGCCGCCGGTTTGATCTGCCAACGCGTTCATCCCGCTGCATTATAATTTCGCGATGCGGATAAGGGATGCTTATTCCGTTCTGCTTGAATATGTCCCACAGCGCCAGTAGCACCTTGCCACGCACGTTGGTCAGACCTTGTTGAGGGTCGCGGATCCAGAAACGCAGGACGAAATCGAGCGAGGATTCTCCAAAGTCCGTCAGCCAACAGACTGGACGCCTCTCCGCTTCCACCCGGGCGACGCTCATGGCGGCCTCAATCGCGAGCTCGCTGACCTTATGCGGGTCGGCATCATAAGAAACCCCAAAATTCACGTCGAGCCGTACGAGATTGTCGCTGAACGACCAATTGATGACCCTTTGGGTGATGAAGTCTTCGTTCGGGATGAGGTATTCGCGGCCATCGCGCGTTACCACTGAGACAAACCGCGCCCGTAATTCGCGTATCCAGCCGAAGGTTCCCTCCAGCGAAATCGTGTCACCCGGCTTGATTGACTTGTCGAGAAGGATAATCACGCCGGAGACGAAATTTGAAACCACCTTTTGCATCCCGAAGCCCAGACCGACGCCGATTGCGCCGGAAAATACGGTCAGAGCCGTCAGGTCAACACCGACGGAAGAAAGAGCGAAAGCACCAGCCACCAACACAAGGCCGATCTTTGCGATCTTACCAACGAGGACGCGGATCGATGGTGTCAGCTCTTGCGAGTTTTGGACGCGCTCATCGATATAATTCCCGGCGACGACGGCAAGCCAAACGGTCGCGATCAGCAGCAGTGCCGCTTTAAGCACCATGAGAGCCGACAGGCGAACCGCGCCCAGGGGTATTGCCAGACTGTCGAGAAAAGCTGCCGTGTCGTCATTGATGCCGAGGATCACAAGGGCCGCATAGACCCAGGTAAGCCAGCCGAGGGTGTGGGCGACGAGCCGGTTGCGGATGATGCGCGATAGCACTGACGCAAACAGCCAGGCGAGGGATAGTGAGAGCGCGATAGAGATGAAATGGGTTCGACTTGGCCAGGTGATGCTGCGCATAACAATGAGCACGGCAAGCAGGAAGACCGTGAAAAGTATCCAGTCAGTGCGCCGCAACAAGGCAACGACGACCCTTAACACTCCAGGATGCCCCTTAATCTGGCGTGCCCGGTTTTCCGCCAGTGGTTCGATGCGCTGCGCCGCGAGCTTCGCCGCGAGGAAAAGGGCAACGATGATGGCGATCTGATAAAAAAACCAGGGCGTTGCAGGGTAGTCGAACCACCCGCTGGCCCAGGTCAGCGATTCATCGATGGCGTTGCGAAAATCCATTTCCACCGACCGTTCTTGACTGGCTAGCGAACAGCAACTCGCCGTCCACAATGACGCCGGCCCCGCGAATGGTCAAGCCGACCATCAAGATGCGACGACAAGGACTCCTCCACATACGCTCGCTTTCGAAACACTTCCATTTTTGTATGAATCGGTTACTTCGTTGGTTTCTTTCACGCACACCGGCCGGGAGATCTGCCAAGGTTAATCGCGCCGACAGTCTTAAGCTGGCGGACTGGACTCTTAATGATGTAAAGTCGAGTATCTTTATCCACGAGCGTTGACCATAACCCGGAGGGAATGATGCGTGGAAAACCGCACTCCCCTCAACGTTGGGCGGACACGGTTTTTTCAACGCGGGATGTCGATCAGCGGTCATTGTCTTTAAGGGAGACCGTACCCCTTGGCGGTTGACCGTTACAACCCGTCTTTAGGCTGCTGCTTGTGCACGGCGACAATGATAGTGTCGCAAGGGAGGAACCATGATTCTGTCAAACCATTGCCCGATCTCAGAGGAACCGGCTGAAGAAGTATCGCCCGCTCATGGCGATTTTGCCGAATTTGTCTGTCCTGGTTGTGGCCGCTTTCGGATTTCCAGAAGCGCACTCAAAACGATCGTGAATCTTCGGCGGAAAGAAAAAGAAGCACTATTGAACAAGGCCAGGAGCGATGCTCAGGGTGGTGAAGGCATACCCTTCATCAGAAACATGGGCTAACAAGGCCGCCCGGGCGGCAACTGCCCAAGAACAACCCACGTCCCCAAATAGCGGTCAAAAATAGAGGCGACGATTACCGCTGACGTCTGGTGAGGGACCGCGGACTGTTTCCCGGACCTAGGCGCATCAATACAATCCTGGCGGCAAGACATCTCAGGTCGCGCGAACCCCAATGGCACATCCTCCCCCTTAGCCTTTTAACGATTGACCAGCCAAAGCAGCAACGAGAGCACGATACTGAAAAGCAAACCCGTGGCAATCGGGATATAAATAGTAAAGTTCCCACGCTGGATCAGAATGTCACCGGGAAGTCTGCCGAAGCCAACGCGTGCGAGCCATGGCCAGACAATACCGATCGCAACGATAACAAGACCGATAATGATCAAGGTTCGGGACATGGATCACTCTGTTTGACAGATTTCTCGTTCAATAAATGATGGAAATTCCAATATCTGCAACGAAGCCGGGAATGATAAGGTTTCCTTTAGGCTGCGCCAAGTGGACATTTGCGTTGGTCGAATTAGATCGCCCAGCGCCCCTGTTCGTGGTAAATTTCAGTGTCAGGATTAAACAAGTGGGGATTGGGCGGACTTTTCGAAAGAGAGGTCACCATGTTGGCAACAAATAGGCGGGCTTTCTTGAAGGCCGCAGTCGCTGGAACCGTTGTTTCAGCCCTGGAAATCCCAGAATTCGCCTCGGCAGCTGCCGGCCCGATCCAAGCATCGCCAGGCCACTATTCGTTCACCCTTGGTGCGTTCCACATTACAGCGCTCTGCGATGGGGTGTTCTTCTTGCCTACGGACAGCATTGCAACGAATGTCCAAGCGGACGAGAAGAAGGCATACTTTGACGCGCACTACATCGCAGCGGATGTGTTCCGGCTTCAGGCCAGTCCGCTGCTGATCGATACCGGGGAGAAACGTATCCTGATCGATACCGGCCTTGGGCGAAGTACGGGCTGGGCGGTTCACGCGGGGCGTGTGGCCAAAACCTTCGCAGCGGCGGGCATCACACCCGATTCGATTGACACGATTGTGCTCACGCATTGCCACCCCGATCATATAGGCGGGTTTGGGGCGGATCCGGCCAAGCAGTTTCCCAACGCCGAACTGGTGCTTTCCGAAATCGAGCTGGACCTGTGGAATTCACCAGATGCGGCGTCCAAACTGCCAAAATGGGCGGCCGAGACCGCGCCAGCGGTAAAAAAGGTGTTCGCGGCACTTGGCGACCGTGTGCATCCGATCAAGACAGGAACCGATGTGGTTACGGGTGTAACTGTTCTCGATACGGCAGGGCACACGCAAGGCCATATTTCGCTGCTGGTAGCTTCCGCAAACGAGCAGCTTTTGATTACCGGGGATGCCGCACCGAGCATCCATATCACATTTGACAAACCGGAATGGCACATCAAGTGGGACCATGACCCCGACAAAGGGGCCAAAACGCGCCGGGCCTTGTTGGACCGGGCGGCAAACGACAGGCTGTTGGTCGCCGGATATCACTATCCGTTTCCTGGCGTTGGTCACGTGGTGAAAGACGGTATGGGGTTTCGCTGGCTGCCAACGGACTGGGTCTGGGACAGTTGATGTGTCGCCATGTTAACGGCTTTACTGGTTAAGGTCGCAGGGAGCAAAAATGAGACTGCAGTGGGCGGTTATTAGCTCCTTTTGTGCTTTAGGCGGGATTACTTTTGCCCAACAATACCCTTTGGCCGTAGACCTCGAGCTGGTTATCGCCGTTGATGTCTCCTATTCGATGGATGTCGAAGAGCAGCAAGTTCAACGTCAGGGCTACGTGGCGGCATTCCGAAGCCCCGAGATTGTCAATGCCTTGCGTGGGGGCGCGCTTGGCAAGGTTGCAGTAACCTATATCGAGTGGGGTGGGTCAGCAGTTCAGGTCGTTCCGTGGAGCTTGATTGACAGTCCAGAATCTGCGGCCCGATTTGCCGACGCGTTGCAACGTCAACCCGTCAGACGGATATCCTTTACATCGATCTCAAACGCGTTGGCGTTTGCAAGAGCGCTTTTTCGATCCAACGGATTTCGGGCCAGCCGCCGCATAATCGATGTATCCGGGGATGGACCCAACAATGCCGGGGCACCCGTGCCCGTTGCCCGCAATGCTGCAGTCGCTGAGGGGATCGTCATCGACGGCCTCCCGATCGTGTTGAAGGGCCCTCCTGGTTCGGTGTCGTTTGCGGAAATCGATGTCTACTACGAAAAATGCGTCATCGGCGGAGAAGGGGCATTTATCCTGCCCGTTACCGACATCACCCAGTTTCCGCAGGCAATTCGCAAGAAGCTCCTTATTGAGATTTCAGGTCTGAAGTTAACCGAAGGTCGGGGGCAGCAAATGCGACTGGTGCAATACAAGCCCTATAATTGCCTGGTGGGCGAAGAACTTCAGGAGCAGTCGATTGGAAAGTAGTCTGGCTTGCCAATCCAACGACAAACTGGCGATCAATGCCGGTGTCCGCGCAGCGCCTTGAAAGCCACCTGACGCCCATCCATCTAAGGACAGAAACATCACAACGGTATGGATGCCACAGTAGTCGGTCCGCCGGCGGCAGCGGCGACGGCGCCGCCGTTTCAAGGATCGGATGATGGGTTACATAGACAAAGACATCGCGCCCGCAGATGACGGTGCGCTGACGGATGCATATTCTCAGGCCATTGCAAGTGCGGTCGACGTCGTTGGACCAGCGGTGAGCCGGATCGAACGAGTTGGCGGGAGAGCCGGACATGGTTCCGGCTTTGCCATCTCGCCCGACGGGCTGATTGTGACGAACAACCATGTCGTCGGCGATGCAAAAATTGCGCGCATTACCGCACCGGATGGATTTGTCACTGAAGGACGGGTTCTAGGGCGTGACGTAGATACGGACATTGCTCTCATTCGGGCCGACTCGAGCATTGGAGCCTGGGCTCGGCTCGCAGACTCCAGGCGCCTTCGAAGGGGCCATATTGCCATTGCGATCGGCAATCCGCTCGGTTTTGAATGGACGGTAACCGCTGGTATTGTTTCGGCGCTCGGGCGCTCAATGCGAGCTGCGAGCGGGCGCCTCATGGAGGATGTTATCCAGACTGATGCAGCCCTTAACCCCGGCAATTCCGGGGGGCCATTGGTGTCTTCGAACGGTGAGGTCATCGGCGTTAACACAGCCGTTATTCAAGGTGCGCAAAGCATCGCATTTGCGGTGGCTTCCAATACGGCGAACTTTGTCGTTTCAGAAATACTCCGCTTTGGCCAGGTCAGGCGTGCGTTCATCGGTATCGCCGGTGATACTATTGAGCTAGCGCGCAAAATCGCTCTTCAAGCAGGCACTGCACAAACGACGTCAGTGCGCGTCAGACGCGTGGAACCCGGCGGGCCTGCCGAGCGTGGCGGCCTGCGGGAGGGCGACTATGTTCTTGCGATCGATGGCAAGCCGGTCGGCGGCGTTGATGACATTGTCAGATTGATGGGGGGCGACAAGATCGGACAGAACACCGAACTTGTCGTATTTTCGGTCGCGGGGCAGATCGAAACCAAAATGTTGGTTCCGATTGCCCGGTCCTGAATATTGTGACCTGAAGATTAGCCGCGCACTGCGCTCATCAACGGCAGCGGGCGTGTTGAATCCCAAAACCTATTGAGTGCCTCGATCATCTGCATCGCCAGTTGATCGGCCGCTTTACAGGTTCGATATTTCTCTGCTGCGGATCGAAGCCTCTCTTCTTGCCTGCACTTGCGACCAACGCAGTCGGCTGAGTGCCTCAAGCACCAGGGCTTCTTCTGCCCGTGGTCTCTGAGGGAAGATGGTCTGTGGCGGCGGTTCGCATCACTCAAGGGGTCTTGGCACGGTTTGCCGGCGCTTCAACATCCACAACGAGCAAATCTGACACACCAAGCAAACGTTCGATTTCCACGACGGGCACAGGGCGGGACAGAAGAAATCCCTGGAGATCATCGCACCCAATGTGGCGGAGATAGTCGCTTTGCTCGGTTGTCTCCACGCCTTCTGCTGTTGTGCGAAGACCTTTCGCGTGGGCGAGGTCAACAATGGCTCTGACAATTTCTTCGTCATTGGCTGAGCGGCCGAAGCCCTGAACAAAGCTTCGATCGATCTTGATACGGTCGACCTCAAGCTGCTGCAGTCTTCCAAGTGACGAGAAACCCGTGCCAAAATCATCCAGCGCGATGGTCACGCCCAATGCACGAAGTGCCCGGATATTGTGTTCACAATGGCCGGTGCTGTCCATAAGGGCGCTTTCGGTAACCTCAAGCTCCAGCCGGCGAGGGTCCACTCCAATTGTCAGCAACAATTTTGCAACGCGCATGGCATAGGCGGGATTTCTCAGTTCCACTGCTGACACGTTTACTGCAAGGGTCTGGATTGGCCATGACCTTGATTCCAGGCAGGCCTGTCGCAGGACAAATTCGCCCAGCGCCTCGATCAAGCCGGCTTCTTCTGCAATGGGAATGAATATATCCGGTGAAATCCAACCCCGTTCCGGATGCTGCCAGCGCAGGAGAGCTTCAACTCCCGTGAGGCGCCCTTCTTTGGCGGAATAAAGCGGCTGATAGTGAACCTGTATCTGGACATCCGACTTCATTGCCTCGCGTAACTCGCGTTCCAATGTGCGGCGCTGCTGAAGCATTGCGTCCATCTCTTTGCCAAACACCGCAAATCGGCTTCGCCCCGCCGTTTTGGCGTGATAAAGCGCAATGTCGGCTTTTCTAATAAGTTCTTCTCCATTTGTGCCATGTTGAGGGGAAATTGCGACCCCGATGCTCACACCGACGAAAATGTGATTTCCATCGATGTCGAAGGGATGCCGGACGACGGTAATCATTTTCTCGCAAAGCGTCTCGATCGCCGAAAGTGGTACGCAGTCGCTGACAATGATGGTGAATTCATCACCGCCGACCCGAGCCATGAAGTTCTTCTGATCGATGATGTTTTTGATGCGCTGGGTGAATTGCCGGATAAGTTCGTCACCGACCGGATGCCCGAGCGTGTCATTGACCTGCTTGAACCGATCGAGATCAAGATAAAGCACTGCCACCGAGGCGTTCTTGATGTTCGACAATGACGCATCAAGCCTGTCATTGAAGTGTGCCCGGTTCGGCAGACCAGTCAGGGAATCATGCAGTGCGAGAAAATTCAACCTCTCTTCGCTGGCGCGTAATTTCGCAGACCGCCGCCGCAGGATCGCAACAAGGGTGACCACAAGGCCCAGCATCACCGCCGCGATGCCTATGAAGGACGGTGCGATTTGCGCCATGACCGTTGAGCCGGGACGATAAGGGCTCCAGATAAAGTACCCCATCGAGTCTCCAGCGGACGAGTGAAGCGGATAGCTGTATTCGCCGGGTTGCAATACGTTGTGGGCGGAATAGCGCAGGCCGGAGAAAAGATAGTTCCGCTCAAGATCGGCGATAAAGCTTTTATCGAGATAACGGATGGAAACATGCAAGTAGGTCTCTTCTACAGTCTGTTTGATGTCGCCGGTGTCAGAGATGACGGGCTTGACGCTGACAATTGCAGGCCTGCCGCCAAGGGTCGAGATCTCTGACGCACTGGCGCTTAATACGCGCGCACCGAGCTCGCCTTGGGCTGGTCCCCGCAGCAGACCTCTGAGTTTTGCGGCCAGTGGCGCCACGTTGGACCTGACAGACTGATATGTCGCGCGCTCGACAATTTGGCCAGCGGCAAAAGCAAATCGCGCCTCATCGTTTGGGTCGAGGATATAAATCAAATCGTGACCAAAATATTTGGTCATCCATCCGCCGAGATTGTTGTTAAGCCACTCCGAATTATCCGACCCTTTGACCTGGCGGACAGCATCATCCCATACGGTCGCGCTTTCCTGATCATGCGCGATCGAGAACTGCGCCTGAGACAAAACCAGGGCGATGAGGCTCTCTTGTCGTTCGACAGCGATCTGGTCAGTCATGCGACTGGACCAGGTGAGCAGCATGAACACGCCGCAGAACACGGCGATCGCAATCGCAACAATAGGCAAAACCGCCTTGAACAGGAATAGTCGGGGTATCAGGGACGGCTTGGAATCAGGCATTGTGCGACCTCGCATTTCAGCCTTTATATGACAAACTATTTAATCGAAGGTAGACGCTGTTTTGAAGGGAGGCGATCATTTCTGGCCAGCGCCTCAAAACACCCTTGGCGAAACGAGAGCACAGGCCCAGCCATTCCGCTCGCTTCACCGGGCCCCAGGCGCCGACGAAAATGATTCGTCGGCGCAAAAAGCGATCACCGATGCATGTTGGAGTGGATCGAACTTGGCCTGCTTCTTGCTTGAAATTACAAGCGTTAGATGGAAGGGTAGCCGTATCGGCTTGGCAATGAGAGGTCACTTTGTGATGATGAGCGACATTCAACGAAGCACCGAAATTGACAGAAACGCAATTCTTGCCGTTGAAAACCTTTCCATCGATCTGCCAAAGGGCATGGAGCGACGGTATGCCGTCGAGGACATCTCCTTTGATCTGCAAGCGGGAGAAATCCTTTGCATCATTGGTGAATCCGGGTCCGGCAAATCCGTCACGGCCAATGCCATAATGGGGCTCTTGCCATCATCCATTCGCGCCAGCGCAGGCGCAATCCGTTTCAAGGGTGTGGACATCCTCAAAGCGAAAGAGACCGAAGTGCGCGAACTGCGCGGTCGCGCGGTCTCGATTATATTCCAGGACCCGCTTTCCGCCCTTAATCCGCTGATGACGGTCGGTGACCAGATTGCCGAAGTGATGGAAGTTCACAAGGTGGGGACACCGGAGAGCCGCAGGAAAGCTGTGCTCGATTTGCTCGAGGAAGTGGGTCTTCCTGACCCCATGCTCATGCAACATCAATATCCCTTTCGCCTCTCAGGTGGGCAGCGCCAGCGCGTCATGATTGCAATAGCCTTGGCGTTGGGACCGGACGTGCTGATCGCAGATGAACCGACGACTGCCCTGGATGTGACGACACAAGCGCAAATCCTTGAACTGATCCGCAAGATCCAGCGCAACAAGAACATGAGCGTGATGTTCATTACCCATGATTTTGGTGTCGTGGCCGAGATCGCGGATCGGGTGGTGGTCATGGAAAAAGGCAGGATCGTCGAACAGGGCAAGGCTTTTGACGTTCTCAATCATCCTACCCATCCTTACACTCAGCGCTTGACGGCAGCTGTACCCCGCATGCGCGACGAGGACAGGGCGAGCAATGCACAAGCACCGGTCGTGCTTGACGTGCAGAAACTCAACAAGATCTACAAAAGTGGTGGTGGGTTCTTTTCAAAGGGTCGCATTGTGCATGCGGTCAATGATGTGAGTTTCACCATCCGCAAGGGCCGCACACTTGGTATTGTCGGCGAGTCGGGTTCGGGCAAATCGTCACTTGGACGTGTCCTGCTCAAACTGATGGATGCTGATGGCGGCAAGATCTTGTTCAATGGACAGGACATAGCGCCGCTCTCACCGAACGAGTTCCGGTCATTGCGCCCCTACATTCAGATGATTTTTCAGGATCCATTCGCCTCGCTCAACCCGCGCCACACCATCGGTCAAATCCTCGTGGTTGGCCCGATGGCGCATGGAACCAGCGGCGTTGAGGCCAGGGCCAAGGCGGTGCGACTGCTTAAGCTCGTCGGGCTCGATGAAGGCGCCTACGATCGCTATCCGCACGAGTTTTCCGGCGGCCAGCGTCAGCGCATTGGTATTGCTCGCGCTTTGATGTTCGACCCCGTCTTGCTTGTTGCCGACGAGGCGGTCTCGGCTCTAGACGTATCCATCCAGGCACAGATCCTTGAACTATTGACACAGATCCAGAAGCTGCTGAACGTAGCGATGGTCTTTATTACCCATGACCTGCGTGTAGCGAGCCAGATTTGCGACGACATTGCCGTGATGTATCGCGGCGAGATCGTGGAATTCGGTCCTCCCTCGCAGATCTTTCGCAATCCCGGACACCCCTACACGCGCAAGCTGGTCTCGGCTATCCCCGGACACGAGTGGGAACCCGCCGCCTGATCTTTGCGCTTTGAACGCTGATATTGTGCCCGTTTTGCCGAGGATTTGCCTCCAAAACGGGCAAATTTATTTTTTGATCGCATTCGCATAGCCCGAGGCAAAATAATAGTTGCATTTGTCCACTATTTGCCGAACCATGGAAATTGAAAGCTGCATAACGATCTATCCGGAACCTGCTTGGGCCCCTCGAGCCAGGAGTGGAAGGAGTTTGCCACAATGTCTGATGGCGGACCAAAGCCAACGTCGATCGAACATGTCAATCTTGACGTGCTCGAGAATACGTTGAGCTTTTATATCCGCACCATGAACATTGCCGTTTCGCGCGATCTCGATGCGCGGTTGGATGGCCTTGATGTTGCCCGGGGCACAGGCAAGATTACCACGCTGCTTCTGGTCGACAGCCATCCGGGCATACGACCATCGGTCATCGCACAGATCATCATGAAGGATCGCTCTGCGATGGGGCGCCTTATTGATCAGATGATCGATCACGACCTGCTCGTTCGGCAAACGTCGGCAAGAGAGCGGCGGGCACACGAGCTGTTTGTTACGGCCAAAGGTGCTGAACTGGCGGCAAAAATCAGGCCGATCGTGACGAAGCAGTCGAACGACTTCTTTTCTTTCATTGTGGAAGAAGAGCAAGCGCAACTCATGGATATTCTGCGCCGGGCGTACCGGAAAATGGTGGGAATGAAATGAATGCCAGGAGCAAGGTATGGCAGAAGAACGTGTGGCTCTCCTATCAGGAGCCAATCGGGGTATAGGCGACGCGATTGCCCGCTTTCTCGGCGATGCAGGATGGCGGCTTTCGCTTGGCATGCGAAACCCACAAATGCCGGACTGGGCTGACCCCGATCTGGTTCAGGTCGTCGCTTATGACGCGAACGATACTGCAGTGGAGGCACAATGGGTCGCGCAGGCGCTGACACGGTTCGGCCGCATCGATGCGGTCGTTGCCAATGCCGGGATCATGATCGCAAAAAATGTGATCGAAGCTGAAGACGCCGATCTTGATGCACTGTTGGCGGTGAATGTAAAGGCGCCGCGGCGGTTGGCTGCCGCGGCTTGGGACGCGCTCAGCAAGAGCGGCCGGGGCCGCATCATCGTCCTCGGCTCGCTGTCGGGAAAACGTGTGAAATCCGCGCGTACCAGTCTCTATTCCGTCTCCAAATTTGCGGCCGTGGCGCTGGCCCATGGCCTTCGCCACACGGGCTGGGATCTTGGCATTCGGGCCACCGCCGTTTGTCCTGGATTTGTCGCAACGGACATGGCGCGCAGCCTGACCAGCCGCCAAGACAGTCTGATGACCAATCCCGCCGACATTGCTCGTATCACCGCAATGTTGCTCGATCTTCCCAATGAGGCGAGCGTTGCCGAATTCACAATCAACTGCCAATTAGAGGAAACCTATTAAATGCCCGGTCCCTATGTCGTTCGTGTTCACGGTGATGAAAACCTGCCGGAAAAAGTCGATGTGGTTGTGATTGGCGGCGGCATCATCGGCACTTCCACGGCTTTGGAGCTGGCTGAACGCGGTCACAGGGTGGCTTTGTGCGAAAAGGGTGGCATTGGCCAGGAACAATCGAGCCGCAACTGGGGTTGGGTGCGCATCTCACGCCGCGATCCACGTGAAGTGCCGCTGATGGCAGAGGCTTTGCGCATTTGGTCCGGGCTTGACCAGAGGCTGGGCCGCGACACGGGCTATAAGCGCGCCGGCATCCTGTTCACCTGTCCGGACGAAAAGTCCTATGACGAGCATGAACGCTGGGGCAGGAATCTCCACGGATATCAGCTCGAGAGCCGCATGCTGAGCGGCAAGGAGCTTCAGGATCTCTTGCCCGGGGGCAACATGAAACTGAAAGGCGCGCTCTATACGCCCGCCGATGGTCGGGCCGAGCCACAAAAGGCCGCGCCGGCCGTGGCGGAGGCTGCGCGCGAAAAGGGAGCGGCGATCCTCACCGAATGTGCTGTGCGTGGCGTTGAAACTGCGGCAGGAAAGGTGTCCGGCGTTGTTACCGAGCGTGGCCGCATCGCGTGCGATTCTGTCGTATTGGCTGGCGGTGCCTGGTCCAATCTTTTTTGCGGCCGTTACGATATCGATCTGCCACAGCTGAAGGTTATGAACACCGTAATGCGGACACAACCCTTGGAGGGTGGTCCTGAATCCGCCATCTGGTCCAAGGATTTTGCGATACGCAAGCGACAAGATGGTGGCTATACCATCGCATCGGGCCACGAGAATATTGTCGATATCGTGCCGAAATCATTCCGCTATGCATTCCGGTTCCTGCCGGCGCTCAAAATGGAATGGCGTTCATTGTCGTTTCGCCTTGGCGGGCGCTTCTTTGATGAAATGCGTATGGCGACCCGCTGGAATATGGATGAGGCCAGCCCGTTCGAATACAACCGGGTCCTTGATCCAAGACCTTCGCTCGATATGTCCAGCCGGGCTTTCGACAATCTGAAATCTGCCTTCCCTGTCTTCAATCAGGCACAGATTGCGCAACGCTGGGCCGGATATATTGATGTGACGCCCGATGCGGTGCCGGTGATTTCCGCCGTGGACCAGATTCCGGGATTTTATATTGCCACGGGTTTTTCAGGTCACGGGTTTGGTATTGGCCCGGCGGCCGGCCGCCTCATGGCCGATCTTGTTACTGGCCGTTCGCCCGTCGTTGACCCGGCCGATTTCCGATTTTCCCGTTTCAGCGATGGCTCAAAGGTGCAGCCGATCAGCGGGTTTTGACAAACAGCACGGTTGAGGAGCCGCGCCACCAAAGAATGATCTGCCGCAAAGGGGCAGACACGCATGCAGACCTGAACATTGAACAAACCAATAATGAAGGGAAATGACAATGTCCGATAAGCATCAAAATTCCATTCTTCGTCCCACCCGGCGCCAGACTCTCACCCTGATGGGTTTGGTGGGGGCATCTGGGCTGGTCATGCCGGGGATTTTCGGCCGTGACAAGGCTTATGCCGCACCGCCATCTGCACCCAAAGGCCAGGTCATCATCGGCTTTTCGCAGGAGCCGACCGTCTTCAATCCACATATGTTGCATATCGAGGTGGATGAGGGGATTCACTTCAGTGTCTTTGATCCGCTCTTCAATGTTGATCCGGAAGGCAAATTCACCCCCGCACTTGCAGCCGAAGTACCGAGTGTCGAAAACGGGGGTATTTCGGCTGACGGCCTCAATTGGAAAGTCAAGCTGCGCGATGGCGTGAAATGGCATGACGGCAAACCTTTCACCGCCGAAGACGTCAAATTCACGCTTGAACTGGTGGTCGATCCGAATTTTCGCAGTGGCAGGCGCGCAGGTCACGACCTGGTACGCGACCTCAAGGTCGTATCACCGACCGAAATTACCTGGCGCATGGATAAACCCTATGCGCCCTATCCCTCGATCCTCGCGGCCACCTTTATCGTGCCCAAGCATATTTTGGAACCGGAAGCCGATCGCAACGCTGCGCCGTTCAACAATGCACCGGTCGGGACCGGACCGTTCAAATGGGTCGAACGTGTCGCCGGTGATCATATCGAACTTGCCGCCAATACAGACTATTACGGTGACGGTCCTTATCTCGAACGGCTGATTTACAAATATATTCCGGACCTTACCGTCCTTTACACCCAGTTCAAGACCGGCGACATCGACGTGACGGGTCTGCAGTGGATCACGCCCGATCACTATGATGAGGCCAAGGCCTTGGAGGGCAAAGACGTGGTGGTCGTCCCCGGCGCCACCGTCGAATCCGTCACATTCAATATGGAAAGGCCGCAGTTTAAGGACATTGCGGTGCGCCAGGCGCTCTACCATGCGCTGGACAAGACGACCATCATCGATGCGCTCTACTATGGTTTGCCGGCACCAACGGAGACCTACATGCCGCAACAGTCCTTCTATTTTAATCCGGATCTGCCCAAGCATGAGTTTGATATCGAAAAGGCCAAGAAACTGCTGGATGATGCCGGTTGGAAACCGGGTGAGGACGGTATCCGCGCCAAGGATGGCGTGCGCCTTTCCTTCTCCAATTCGACAACAGCCGGCAACCACATCCGCGAACAGGTTCAGCAGTATATGCAGCAATCCTTCAAGGATATCGGCGTTGAGATGACGATCTCCAATCTGCCGCCTGCTGTCATGTGGGGTGAATACTGGATGCAGTCGAAATTCGATTCTGTCGTGGTCGGTATCAATTTCCTTACCGGACCGGATCCCGACACATCGGATTACTTCCTGTCGACGTCCATTAACGCCAAGGGTGGCGCGGGCCAGAACACCTCGCAATATTCCAATCCGGAAGTCGATCGGCTGCTCGCAGAGGGCGGGCGTGTCTTTATTCCAGAAGAACGCAAGAAGGCATACCTGAAGATCCAGGAGGTCATCCGCAACGATCTGCCGCTTTTGCCGATCTTTCAATACGCGACAGTCCGGGGCCACAAGAAGGGCATGGTCGGCTTCACGCCAAACGTGAACAACCGCATCGATTCCTGGAATGTCGGTACCTGGTACTGGGAACAGGCGTAGGGCGAGGGGGCCGGAGATCAGCTCCGGCCCCCAGCTTGGGGCTGACCGGACGCCGGTCAAGTCTGTGCCCAGACCACTTTATTGGAGATCCATGCCATGACCCGCTACATTCTCAGCAGGCTCGGCCAAAGCCTCGTGCTGCTGGTGCTGGTATCCATGATCGGCTTTGCCGTTCTCAACCTCGCCCCAGGCGGACCATTGTCACAATTTGCGCTGACGCCCGGCATGAGTCAGGCAGACCTTGACCGGATTGCTGTGCAAATGGGCCTCGACCGGCCGTTGATTGTCCAATATGCGGACTGGGCCTGGCGCCTGCTGCGCGGCGACTGGGGCCGATCCTTCCGTGACAGCCGGCCGGTCCTCGATGTCATTGGCGGGCATTTTGGCGCCACACTGCTCTTGATGGGAACAGCAACCGTCATCTCCGTGACGGTCGGTACATGGGTCGGCATCAAGGGCGCGACCAAGCGCTATTCGCTCTTCGACTATGCCGCGACCGTCGGTGCTATGGTGGCGCTCTCGATCCCGACCTTCTGGTTTGGTCTCGTGGCGATTTACATTTTCTCGCTGAAACTCGGATGGCTGCCGGCGGGCAATATGTACACGATCGGTAATGGATCGTTCTTGGATTATGCCATCCATCTCATTATGCCTGCCATGGTTCTGGCTCTGGTCGATGTAGCGGTCTGGAGCCGGTACATGCGAACGGCTACGCTTGATGTCATCAATCAAGATTTTGTCCGCACAGCCAAGGCAAAAGGCATGACGCCCCGACGCGTGCTGATGAAACATGTGGTGGGCAACGCCCTGTTGCCCATGATCACGCTGGCCGGGTTGCAGGTCCCCACGCTGCTTGGTGGGGCACTTGTCACCGAAACGGTCTTCACGTGGCCGGGGATGGGCCGGCTGTTCCTCGATAGTCTCGGCTATCAGGACTACCCGGTGGTGATGGGGCTGCTGATGTTCTCTGCCATTCTCGTCCTCCTCAGTAACCTTGCGGCCGACTTGCTGACCGCCTTTGTTGATCCGCGCATCCGGCTAACGTAGGGAAATTGTCATGTCCGTTTCTTCGCCACCCGCAAATCCGCCCGTAAGATCCGGCTGGTGGAACAGCCGTACCTTCAGGCGGTTCATGCGCCACCGCCTCGCGGCACTTGGCGTTGTCATGGTGAGCGTCCTTACGCTTGCCTGTGTCATCGGGCCTTATCTTCTTCCCTACAACGACCTCTACATTGACTTGCGCGCGCGTTTTTCGCCACCGCTCACCGGCTATCATTTCCTTGGTACCGATCCGCTCGGCCGCGACATTGCTGCTCGCCTTCTGATGGCCGGCCGCATTTCAATGCTGGTCGGGTTCGCAGCGATGGTGTTGAGCACACTCATCGGTGCCACGATTGGTGTCGTGGCCGGGTACTATGGCGGACGGATCGGGACCGTGTTGATGCGTTTCGTCGATGCGGTCCTGTCGTTTCCCAGCATTTTCCTGCTGCTGGCGCTCGCCGCATTTATAAAGCCCAGTCCCATCATGATCACGGTCATCATTGCCATCACGAGCTGGATGGAGGTGGCCCGTATTGTCGAGGCGGAGGTCCGCTCCTTGCGGGAACGCGATTTCATCATGGCGGCGCGCATGCTTGGTCTCAGCAATCGCTGGATTATGTTTCGCGAGCTTCTGCCAAATGCGATGGGTCCCATCATCGTGGCAGCGACGCTGACCGTGGCGCGGGCGATCCTTCTTGAGGCGTACGTCAGTTTTCTCGGTTACGGCATTCAACCGCCGCTGCCAAGTTGGGGCAATATGTTGAATGGCGCGCAACAGTATCTCCAATCGGCTCCATGGCTGGCGATCGTCCCTGGCGTGGCCATTACGCTTGCCGTCACCAGTTTCAATTTCATCGGCGACGGCCTGCGCGATGCGCTTGATGCCCGTAGCGACCTGATTTGAGGGATCCAAGAACCATGGCGAAATTCTCCCCCTTCGAGGAAACGCTCTGGTATGCGACGGCCGCGCCGGCACCGGAGACGTCAAGGCTGGAAGGCGGGATCAAGGCTGATGTTTGTATTGTTGGCGGCGGCTACACCGGGCTGACCACCGCACTGGAGCTCGCGCGATCGGGTGTGAACGTCGTGCTGCTCGAGGCACAGGAAATCGGTTTTGGCGGATCCGGGCGCAATGCCGGACACTGCACGCCAACGTTCACGCATTACAGTTTGCCGCAGCTGCGTAAGATGCTGGGCGAACCGTGGGCGGCAAGACTTATCAAACGGCAGACGCGCGCCAATGACCGCGTCTCGGAAATGATAGCGCACTACAAGATCGACTGCGAGTGGCAGCAAAACGGGTATGTGATGGGTGCACATACCCCTAGCGCCATGGCAGCGATCAGGGACAAGGCGCGGGAGTACAATGGCGTGGGCGCAAGGACGCGTGTTCTCGACAAGAACGAGATTGAGGCAATGACCGGAAGTCCGCGCTTTCATGGCGGCTGGTTTCACGCAGAGGGCGGGCATCTAAATGCACTCGGCTATGCGCGCGGACTGGCGCGCGCTGTGATGTCGGAAGGCGGCAGCGTGCATACATATTCACGCGTAACGGGGCTTGAACGTGTCGGTGAAGGATGGGCAGTCAACACGCCCGAAGGTTCAGTTCTGGCCGAAAAGGTCATCTTTTGCACCGGCGCCTATACGGTTGGAGGCTGGCCGGGACTCGACACGACGTTCAAGATACAGCGTGTATTTGTGGCAGCGACCCAACCACTTGCCGAGGATCTGCGACAGTGCGTCCTTCCGCAAAATACCACAATCCATGACGGCCGAGGCGATATCTACGTCTATAAATATAATGGCGAAGGCCGTATCGTTGCCTCGATGTTTCCGATGGGCCGGCGCGGCAGGGACATTGCCTATACCAAGCAAGTGATGACCGATCGCCTCAAATGGCTTCATCCGCAGATTTTTGACGAAATCCACTGGGAATATTTCTGGTTTGGCGAGTTGGATATGCAATATCGAACGATTCCCAGGCTCTATAATCTCGCGCCGGGCGTTGTTGGCCTTACGGGTCTTTCCGGGCGCGGTGTTCCAACAGGAAGTATGCTGGGCGCCATTTTGTCAGAGTGGGCGATGGGAATGCCGAAGGAGGAGCTGGGGCTGAAACTGGAACCGTTGAAGGCAGCACCATTCTACATGAGTTTCGGACCACAGCTGACACTGCGCTACTACCGCGTTCGGGACTGGCTTGCAGCAAAAAGCGATGGCGCGCCGCTTCCGCCGCACGCCTGATATCATGTTGAACAGTGGTTGCAGGATGCCAATTGCCTTTGGTCCGACTGGGCTGCCGAGCGCTTGGAGGGCGGGACCGAAGGTTCGTTCGGCCGGGCGGATGTGAAGCGACCTATTGTAAATGAAGGTACTTGAGCCCTCTCAAAATCGTTGATCGGGACTGCGGACGGCAAGCGCGATCGCGTCGGCGACTTCCTCTTGCCGCTCTCTCAGGATACTGGTTGCGACGCGAATATAGTTGATCGGCCGGACCGAACATTTCTCACCCGCCAGGACTGCAATGCCGCGCGCCGCAAGGGTCACTAATGCAAATTGTTCGGACGCGACGGGGATCCAAAGCACAAGCCCATCGCCTCCAGAAAGATGAACATTGCGCTCGCCGAGTGCCCGCATCAGCCCGTCTCGCCGCTGCTTGTAGATGGTTCGGGCTTGCACCATGCTCTTGCCCGTTTCCTCATCGTGGAGCAGCCAGGCAACAGCGGACTGCAGAGCTCGGCTGGTCCAACCGGCACTGAAACTGCGATAGGACTGGATCTGTTCAACGATGCGCGTTGAACTGGATAGCACCGCGAGCCGCAAATCCGGGCCAAGGCTCTTGGAATAAGATACAATGTGGATGACCCGGTCGGGAAAGTGATTGCCGAGTGTTGCCGGCGGCAGCGCTGAAACATCGCCAACGCCGTCATCCTCGATAATAAGGGCGTCACTGTCCTTCAGAACAGTGGCAAGTTCACCCAAGCGAGCACTGCTCACCCCACATCCCGTGACGCAATGGGTGCGGGGCTGAAACAGGAAAGCGGCGGGTTTCTTCTCCAATGCCGCTGCGAGCGAATCCGGCAGCGGACCGTCGGCGTCGCATTGCACGGGAAGAATATGGGCACCGAGATCCTCCAGAATATCGAGGAGGCGCATGGCGGTCGGGTCTTCGATTGCAATGAAGGATCCCGACATCACCAGCGCATGCAAAAGCGCGTAGACGGCGTTGTAGCCGCCGTTGGTGGCAAGAAAGGCTTCCGGTCTGTAGGGCCATCGCGGTGCCACCGCCGCCTGCAGGTCCGCAAGAATCCGAACGCGCCGGTAGCTGTTGAGATTTTCTGCCGAAGCGCCGTGCCGGAGAGCTTCGCCAAGCGGCGGCAGCAATTCAACATCGGGAACGGCCATGGAAAGGTCGAGAACTTCATCGCCATAGTCGCCCGCGCTGGCAAGGCGGGCGGGACGTGGTGCAATCCGGTCGCCGCTCACCCATGTGCCGTTGCGCCCGCGACCGGTAATGATCTTTTGCCGGCGCAGCTCGCTCCACGCTTCCGATACCGTCGCCGGACTGATGCCGAGTATAAATGCCAGATCGCGTATTGCCGGTAGTTTGGTGCCGACGGGGATGGCGCCTGCGCGGATAAGGGCGCTGGTCTCGATGGCGATGCCGCGCATCGTTCGGTCACTCAATTTTTCAGCAAACCATTCAACCGAGGCAATTTCGCTCATTTTAGTCCCCTTTTTAATGTTCAGTAACGTAATAGTAATTGATCAGTCAAGAATGAACATTTAGCGTCCCGTTGGAAAATACAAACCTGCGAGGAAATGTCTTGCGTATCACTGTTCGATTGGCTGTCCGCGATTGGGATTATCTGACACCGCTTGTGCTTGGCGACGTTCGTTCACAAAGGCTGGATCTGAAGATCGATCGGATTGGCACGCTCGTTGCGGATCTCGGCGCCGATCCGCAATACGACGCAGCGGAAATCTCCTTTAGCCGCTATGCCGGCGGCCGGGCGAAGGGCGAGACAGATATACTCGGCATTCCCAATTTCATCATGCGTGGTTTTCGCCATCGCTGCGTCATAACCGCCAAAGATAGCCCGATCATCCGTCTCGAACAATTGTCAGGCAAGAAGATCGGCGTCACCGGCTGGCGCGACTCCGGCAATACCTGGACGCGTGCTGCGCTTGCTCATGCGGGTGTCGGTATCGAGGATGCGTATTGGTACGCCGGCCGTTTGACCGGGGTGCACCCGATTGTCGACCGGCTTGACGGCTTCGGTCGTCCTGGCCGCATCGAAGCTGCGCCGGGCGAGCGGCCCATGATGGAACTGCTCGAGACCGGCGAGCTGGATGCGGTTTTCACGCCTTTCATGCCCGACAGCTTCTTTGGCCCCAGTTCGAACGTCCGTCATGTATTGCCAGATTTCCGCGCCGAAGAGCTCGCCTATTTCCGCGAGATTGGCTACGTGCCGGGGATGCATCTGCTCGGTGTCAAGGCCTCCTTTGCGGCCGAGTATCCCTGGCTGGCTCGGGAGTTGAGTGACCTCTTCGACGAGTCGCAGCGGATCTGGCTGAACAAGCGCCGCAAATATGCCGACACGACACCATGGATCATCGAGGAACTCGGTCATGTGGCGCGCGATCTTCCACAAAGCTGGAATGAGAGTGGCTTTGCCGCCAACGAACGAATGATCGCCGATTTTGCCGAACAACTGCATGTGCAAGGACTGACACCGATGCTGCTAACGCCAACCGACCTCTTCCCCAATGAAATGAGGCATTCCTCCAAGACGGGCCGCGTGGGCGTTTCAGCATGAAAGTGGCGCTCGGACAATTTGCCGTCAGCAAGGTCTGGCAGGAAAATGCCGATATCTGTGTGGACCTGATCAGGCGGGCCGGGGAAGGCGGTGCCGATCTGCTGGTTCTGCCGGAAGGCGTCCTTGCCCGCGATATTGCAGATCCGGACATCGTGCTGAAGACAGCTCAACCGCTTGACGGGCCGTTCATGACGCAGCTTCTCGCCGCGAGCAGCAAGAGCGGTCTGACCATCGTGATGTGTATTCATGTGCCGACGGGTGGCCAGCGCGTTTTCAACAATCTCGTGACCATTCGGCGCGGCGAGATCGTTTCGCAATATCGCAAGCTTCATCTCTACGATGCTTTTGCCGCCAAGGAATCCACGAATGTTCAACCCGGGTCAGTCATTCCGGAATTGATCGAGGTTGCGGGCCTGAAACTCGGCCTGATGACCTGCTACGATTTACGCTTTCCGGAACTTGCCCGCCGCCATGCTGTTGACGGTGCTGATGTGCTGATCCTGCCCGCGGCCTGGGTGAAGGGACCAGGCAAGGAGGCGCATTGGGACGTGCTTGTCACGGCGAGAGCCTTGGAGAACACCTGCTATATCGTCGCCGTCGGTGAATGCGGTGAGCGCAATATCGGCGCCAGCATGGTTGTCGATCCGCTGGGTGTTGCAGTTGTTCGCGCCGGGGAAGCACGGGCACTGATCTTCGCCGACATCGAACCAAAACGCATCAGCCACGCGCGATCGGTCTTGCCGGTCCTGGCAAACCGCCGCTTCGCACGACCCGAACTCGCCTGACCAACTGAACTCTACTGAATGAAGAAAAGGGGAATGAAAATGAAACTTATGAAAATGGCATCAGCCGTGTTGCTCATAACCTCCATCCTGGCGGGATCAGCCATGGCTGAGGAGACAGTGGTACCCAAACAGACCGTAAACGCGGCGCTTAAGGCAAAGCTGCCGGAGGAGATCCGCAAGGCCGGGAGTATGACCTCGGTGAACAACGGCTCGTTCCCGCCCTATGAGATCGTCGCCGGCACGACCGAGATGACCGGCGCCAGTGCCGACCTGACCAATGCACTTGGTGAGCTTCTGGGGGTTAAGATCAAGCACGCCACTGTCAGCGGCCTGTCGGCCCTGCTCAGCGGCATCAATTCCGGCCGCTATCAGTTCGCCTTTGGCCCGGTGGGCGACTTCGCCACGCGCGAGGAGGCTAATGATTTTGTCGATTATGTGCAGGAATATGTTGTGTTCGCTGTGCAGAAGGGCAACCCCAAGGGCATTACATCGCTTGATGCAGCTTGCGGCAATCGTATTGCCGTGATGGCGGCGGGTTCGGCCGAAAAGGTCATCAAGGCACAGGCAGAAAAATGCACCAAGGATGGAAAGGCCGCGATCGAGGTACAGTCGTTCACCGACCAGCCAAGTTCTATCCTGGCGGTCCGGTCAAAGCGTTCTGACGCCTTCTTCTCTTCGCAGGCTCCCTTGACCTATTTCGTTCAGCAGACGAACGGCCAGCTTGAGCTTGCTGCAACTGGGGAGAAGAACGGTTTTGATAACCTCTATCAAGGCGCTGTCGTGCCGAAAGGCTCGCCGCTGGCCGAGGTCCTTCGCGATGGCCTCAAAATTCTCATGGACAACGGGACCTATGCCATCATCATGAAGAAATGGGGCCTTGAGAAGAACATGATCAAGGCGCCCGGAATCAATCTTGCGGGCCAGGGTGCGAAATGACCCAGAACAACCGGACAATGGCATCGCCCCCGCGGGGCGATGCAGAGGCGGCGCTTCGCGATGTCGCGAATGCGCACAAGCCCTTTCGAACGGACCGTTGGCTTCTCTGGGGGATCACGCTGCTCATTGCCGCCAACTTCCTCTGGATCGTCGCCCATAACGAGAACTTCGGCTGGCCAACCGTAGCGCAATGGTTCACGGAAGAAACAATCTTGCGCGGCCTCTACGTTACTCTTGGCCTGACTGTGGTCGCCATGGCCATTGGTGTAGTGATCGGGCTGCTTCTGGCCATTGCCCGCATGTCTAACGATCGGCTCGCCAGTTCACTGGCGGGTCTTTACATATGGTTCTTCCGTGGCACGCCGCTGCTGGTCCAGCTCATATTCTGGTACAATCTCTCCACGCTTTTTCCGGAGATATCGCTTGCAATTCCGTTCGGGCCGACGCTGGCCAGCTGGAATACCAATGATCTGATCACACCGATGACCGCCGCAATTGCCGGTCTTGCGCTCAATGAAGCGGCCTACATGGCTGAAATTATCCGCGGCGGGCTGCTTTCCGTCGACAGGGGCCAGATCGAAACCACGGAAGCCTTCGGCATGACCCGCGCCCGGGCTCTCTGGCGGATCATCATTCCGCAGGCCATGCGCTCCATTGTCCCGCCAACCGGCAACCAGCTGATCAGCATGATCAAGGCAACATCCCTCGTTAGCGTTATCGCCATGGCCGATCTGCTCTATTCCGTGCAAGCTGTTTACAACCGAACCTTCGAAGTCATCCCAATGCTCATGGTTGCCGTCATCTGGTATCTGTTCATCACCTCCATCCTTAATGTCGGCCAGGGCTTCATCGAGCGCTATTACGGGCGTGGTGAGCGCGGCTCCGCGACGGCAGTGAGGAAGCAGGAGCAAGTTGTCGTGGCAGAGATTTCAGCCATGGTGCCGGAGTGCAGTAAATGACCGCCGCTTTGTCCATGAATACTGTTGAAGCCGTCCAGCCGCTGGTTCAGGCACGCAATGTGCACAAGGCCTTTGGTGAAGTCGAAGTGCTCAAAGGCATCGACCTTGATGTTGCGCCCGGTGAGGTTGTCGTCGTTCTTGGACCGTCAGGTTCAGGCAAATCGACATTCCTTCGCTGCATCAACCACCTCGAAGCCATCGACCGCGGCTCGATCGTGGTTGCTGGAGAGCAGATTGGCTATTCCCTGCACAATGGCAGGCTCAACAAATTGCCTGCCCGGGCAATTGCCGTACAGCGGCGGCAGATCGGCATGGTGTTCCAGCAATTTAATCTCTACCCGCATATGACGGCGCTGCAGAACATCATCGAGGCACCGATCGGCGTGCACAAGCAAAGCCGCAGGCAAGCGACCGAACTGGCGATGGAACTGCTGGCTCGCGTCGGGCTGACGCACAAGGCCGACGCCTATCCCCGGCAATTGTCCGGCGGGCAGCAGCAGCGCATTGCCATCGCCCGTGCACTTGCCATCAAGCCGAAGCTCATGCTGTTCGACGAGCCGACGTCGGCGCTTGACCCAGAATTGGTGGGTGAAGTGCTGACGACGATGCGCGATCTCGCCGACCAGGGCCTGACGATGATCGTCGTTACGCACGAGATCGGCTTTGCGCGGGAAGCAGCCGACCGGGTCGTGTTCATGGATGACGGAATCATCGTTGAACAGGGACGGCCGGATGACGTGCTTGGCAACCCGCAGCATTCGCGCACGCGGGCTTTCCTCAGCCGGTTCATCTAGAATACGGGAACGTTGATATTTTGCAGTTTGACAAGTTTCACAACAGGCCTACTACGCCATCTTGACTGGCACGTACTGGAAGATGGGCAGCAGCAAGCAAGGGCGATGTGCTCATGTTTCCTAAGAAACCCTGTCTTCGTTGGACACCAACGATCCACACCGGTGTTGCAGGGGGCACGGTCTCCGTTTTCAGGCGGCAGCGCTTACGTCGAACTCGAAATGTATGCGGTCATAGGGGAACTCGACCCCGCTCTCGGTACGGTCGATAACACCAGCATTGATAAGCGTGGTAATATCCCGATGAACGGCCTGTACATCTCGATCGACGCGCCGCGCAACTTCGCGGATCGACAAAGCGCCCCGTCCGGCGAGGGCCTTGACGATCGCAAGGCGTGAAGGGGCGAGCACGCGGTGCATGTCGTCATAGCTGGCGAAATTAACCGAAGGTACCGCATCGACAACTTCTCCCGCAAGAGCGCGTTCTCCCGCCGCAACAAAGCGAGCTTTAGCGTCAGCTATGGTACTCAAGCGCACGATCAATGTTGTCATTGGCGTATCCTTTCCATGTCAGACAGGAAGCCATCGAACAGAGCTTCAAGAGACGTCTTCAATGTGCCGATGATCGCCTTTCGCGCGCTCGTTATCATAGCGCAGGATGCATTTACCGTTCACCATGAAAGCCAGTCGGTACTTGAAGGGATGCGCGCTTCCCGGAAGCGGGTGGGCAGGTGCCACAAAACGATTTTAAAAAAAGCTGGTGTCATCAATCACTGTCGGCGACTTTTCGATGAGCCTGGCCCTCATGTTGTTTTCCATAACAACACATTAGAGTGTTGTCAATGATAACAACGAATTTTTCACCAAAGGTCGGTCTTCTCCTTCTCGCAAACGGTATTCTTTCGATCATGCCGGACGAGGCAGGCGCGGTATTTCACGATGACAATGCGTTGTCGTTGGCCCTCCGGGCAGCCTTGCGCCCGCGTTTGTCGTCCCGTCGCAAGTCCGCAGCGCATGCCAGAGCAGACTTTCTAAAATTTTTAGCGGAGGCAAAGCACCTCTCCAATACGAATGAGCACATGACGAATTTTTGCCCCAATCCAAAATTGCAATTAATGGCGTTTCAACGACGGACTCCAACTCTGTGCAAACCGAGCTCAGATAAAGAGCAAGCCGATGATGAGCCGACCAAAACCCGAATGTTGCACCAGCGAGGCGATCTGGTGCTTGGTCAGGGTGGCGTTTCAATTCGCTTTGAAACGCCACCCTGATTTCAAGTGTCTCAATCTACCAACGTCCTCAGGGTCGCAGGCGGATGATATCCGCAACGGACACGATCGACTGCCGCCACCGCGCGCAACAGCCCCCGCTTCATGTCGAGATCAGGCAAGATCGAAGCGATCGGCGTTCATAACCTTGGTCCACGCCGCCACGAAGTCCCTGGCGAACTTCGCCTTCGCGTCCGCGGTGGCATAGACTTCCGCGATGGCGCGCAGCTGTGCGTGGGAACCGAAAATGAGATCGGCGCGGGTGCCGGTCCATTTGACTTCGCCCGTCTTGCGGTCACGTCCTTCGAACACGTCCTTGGCCTCTGATGTTGCCTTCCATTCCGTACCCATGTCGAGCAGGTTAACGAAGAAGTCGTTGGACAGCGTTTCTGGCCGATTGGTGAAGACGCCATGCTTCGACTGCCCCGCATTGGCGCCAAGAACGCGCAGGCCGCCGATCAGGACAGTCAGCTCGGGGGCCGTTAGTGTCAGCAATTGTGCCCGGTCCACCAACGCTTCCTCGACGCTCAAGCGCTGCTTGCCGCGGACATAGTTGCGGAAACCGTCAACGACCGGTTCCAGCGGAGCAAAGGAGTGGATGTCCGTCTGGTCTTGCGACGCGTCCATGCGCCCCGGGGTGAAAGCAACGTCCACCTCGTACCCGGCGTCTTTCGCGGCTCTCTCGATCGCCGCGCCGCCGCCAAGAACGATCAGGTCGGCAAGCGAAACTTTTTTGTCGCCCGTTTGCGAAGCATTAAACTCGCTCTGGATCGCTTCAAGCCTCTCAAGCACATTTGCCAGCTGAGCCGGCTGGTTGACGTCCCAATCCTTCTGCGGAGCGAGGCGAATGCGCGCGCCGTTGGCGCCGCCGCGCTTGTCGGAGCCACGGAACGTCGATGCTGACGCCCAGGCCGTCGCAACCAGCTGCGACACTGTAAGGCCGCAGGAGAGGATCTTGGCCTTCAGGGCGCCAATGTCCTGCTCGTCGATCAGGACGTGATCCACGGAGGGAATGATGTCCTGCCAGGGCAGTTCCTCCGTCGGAACGAGCGGGCCGAGATAGCGCGCGATCGGGCCCATATCGCGGTGCGTCAGCTTGTACCAAGCCCGGGCAAAGGCGTCGGCAAACTGATCGGGATTTTCATGGAAGCGCCTTGAAATTGTTTCGTAGGAAGGATCGAAGCGCAAGGCAAGGTCGGTGGTCAGCATGGCAGGTGCGTGGCGCATAGCCGCATTATGCGCATCCGGCACCGTGCCAGCACCCGCGCCGCCCTTGGGTGTCCACTGGTGCGCACCGGCCGGGCTCTTGGTCAGCTCCCAGTCGTAGCCGAACAGATTTTCGAAGAAGTTGTTGCTCCACTTCGTCGGCGTCGTGGTCCAGGTCACCTCCAAGCCGCTGCCGATGGTATCACCACCCTTGCCGGTGCCGAATTTGTTCACCCAGCCGAGGCCCTGCTGCTCGATATCGGAGGCTTCAGGTTCCGGGCCCACCAGCGTGGCATCGCCAGCCCCGTGAGTCTTGCCAAAGGTGTGTCCGCCGGCGATGAGCGCGACGGTCTCCTCATCGTTCATCGCCATGCGCGCGAAGGTGTCGCGAATGTCCCGCGCGGCGGCAAGCGGATCAGGATTGCCGTTCGGACCTTCCGGGTTCACGTAGATCAAACCCATCTGCACGGCGGCAAGTGGGTTCTGGAGATCGCGATCGCCGCTGTAGCGCTCGTCGGCCAGCCACTTGCCTTCCGGGCCCCAGTAAATGTCCTGTTCGGGCTCCCAGACATCGGCGCGCCCGCCGGCAAAACCGAACGTCTTGAAGCCCATCGATTCCAGCGCAACGTTACCGGTGAGGATCATGAGGTCGGCCCAGGAGATCTTGCGGCCGTACTTCTGCTTGATTGGCCATAGCAGCCGCCGGGCCTTGTCGAGGTTGACGTTGTCCGGCCAGCTGTTCAGCGGTGCGAAGCGCTGCTGGCCGGCTCCCGCACCGCCGCGACCATCGCCGATGCGATACGTGCCGGCGCTGTGCCACGCCATGCGGATGAACAGCGGCCCGTAATGGCCAAAGTCAGCCGGCCACCACTCCTGCGAGTCCGTCATGAGGGCGTGCAGGTCTTTGATCACGGCGTTCAGGTCAAGGCTCTTGAACTCCTTGGCGTAGTCGAAAGCCTCGCCCATCGGATCGGAGAGTGCGGATTGCTGGTGGAGAACCTGGACGTTCAGCTGGTTCGGCCACCAGTCGCGGTTGGCTCTCGCAGCGGTTGTGTGCACCACCGGGCATTTGCCCGCGCTATTGTCATCAGTCTTTGCGTCCATTGTTCTCTCCGATCGTGTCTACGTTGCTGGAACTGCTGCGGGAATGCCCTTAAAACAGTCCGTTTCAGCCAAATTTGTGGAATGTCCCACTATTTTGATCTGCCTTGGACAAAAAGCCTGAAGCAAAAATGCCTGAGAGCGCCAATCATCCGGACAGTGTGGACAAATCAGTGCAAAAAACCCAAGGCGCTTGCGACATTGGCTGCCCATGATCTCCCTTGCAAATCCTTAGCAGAGCGGATTGATTAATTTAAGTTCGATTTACTGATTGCTGGGATAATATATTGTTATGACAAACCTGACGCTGAAGCAGCTTCGTTACTTCGAGGCATTGGCACGACTTAACCACTTCGGACGTGCGGCGAATGCCTGTTCGATCTCTCAGCCGGCTATTTCGGTGCAAATAAAGGAACTGGAAGAAACGCTGGGCACGGAGCTCTTCGAAAGAGGCGCCCGGCAGGTTCGGTTGACCAACTTCGGACAAGAGTTTGCCCTGCGCGTCCGCGACATCCTGCGCTCGGTCGATGAACTGGGCGACCTGGCACGCGCCTCACGGGACCAGCTGGTGGGACGGCTGCGACTGGGCGTGATCCCGACGATCGCGCCCTACCTGCTGCCGACCATAATCGGCAACCTAGCCAGCATGCATGACGGCATTGATATTCACGTGCGCGAAACGCTGACGCAGAGGCTGATCCAAGAACTGGCCGAAGGTCGGCTCGACGCGGCTATTGTCGCTCTGCCGGTGTCCGAACCTTCGCTGACGGAGGTTGTGCTGTTTACAGAGAATTTTGTGTTGGTCCGGCCAGGAGAGGATGAGGGAAAGCCGGTGCCCAATCGCGAAATGTTACGCGAAATGCGGCTGCTTCTGCTGGAGGAGGGGCATTGTTTCCGCGATCAGGCACTGTCGTTTTGCAATTTGCATTCGGCACGGCCACGGGAATTGCTGGATGGGAGCTCTTTGTCGACACTGGTGCAAATGGTGAGCGCCGGCATCGGTGTTACTCTGATCCCGGAAATGGCAGTGGCGGTGGAGACACGCTCGGCGTCAGTATCTGTCTCCCGTTTCACGAGCCCCCAGCCCTCGCGGACCATTGGCATGATATGGCGCAAGACGAGTCCGATTGCCAAACAGCTGTTGCAGATTTCTGAAGTCGTTCGTCAGTCGGCCGCCGCGTTGCGCGAGCAGCACAGTCAAGCATCGACATCGCGCATGTCTCTGTCCTGACGTCCAAGTCGGTTGTGCGACATTTGTATGGCCAATGACGGGTGACGCGCCTGCATGGAAATCAGGATCAAAAGAAGAGCATTTCTCTCTGACAAACCTTTCCTTCCGACGTTATCCGCTTTCAATCTTGGGTGGCACCGTTATCATGCATTGCATCGGCACGGAGGCTTGAGGGTGCGCTGTCTCTAGACAACGCATCGACCGTCAAGAGACGCATAAGGGCAGAATGATCCACCAAACACCGCTGATTGCTACTTTGGTCGCAACCTTAGGGCTTGCATTCGTTTTTGGTACGATTGCCAATAGGCTGCGCCTGCCGACGATCGTGGGCTACCTTATCGCGGGCGTGGTGATTGGGCCTTTCACCCCCGGTTTCGTTGCAGACCAGGCGCTCGCGCAACAACTCGCTGAAGTCGGCGTTCTGCTCCTAATGTTCGGCGTTGGGCTTCATCTATCGGTTCAGGAACTCCTCTCGGTGCGGGCAATCGCAGTGCCCGCGGCCTTTGGCCAAATCGGGCTCGTGTCGCTGCTCGGCGGCGGGTTGGCTCATGCGATGGGCTGGACCATTGGAGCAGCCATCGTTTTTGGTCTTTCGCTATCGGTTGCAAGTACCGTCGTCGTCTTGAGGACCCTCGAAGAGCGCAGATTGTTAGAAACGGAGCGGGGACGCATCGCGGTTGGCTGGCTGATCGTCGAAGACGTAGCGGTCATCCTCGCACTTGTATTGCTGCCGCTGTTCGCCGAGACTCTGGGAGGGCTGGGACAAGGCACGACACGGACCACTGGGCTGTTCGGTTGGTTCGAGACGCAAACCGTGTGGGGTGCGCTCAGCCTCACCGTCGTCAAGATCGGCGCGTTTGTGCTGCTGATGATGGTGGTTGGAAAGCGGGTAATCCCATGGGTTCTTCATTACTCCGCCCACACCGGTTCGCGCGAACTCTTTCGGCTAGCAGTGTTGGCCGTGGCACTCGGGGTTGCCTATGGCGCTGCGGAATTATTTGGTGTTTCGCTTGCTCTGGGAGCCTTCTTCGCGGGCGTGATCCTTGCAGAGTCAAGGCTTAGCCAGCGGGCGGCGCAAGAAACGCTGCCGTTGCGCGACGCATTTGCAGTTCTGTTTTTTGTTTCTGTCGGGATGTTGTTTGATCCGACAATTCTCGTGCGCGAGACGGTGCCGATCGTTGCCACATTCCTGGTTATTGTCGCCGGCAATGCCATGGTCGCGTTCTTCATAACCCTTGCTCTCCGCTATCCGCTTCGGGCCGCGCTGACGATGGGCGCGAGCATGTCGCAAATTGGCGAGTTTTCCTTTATTCTCTCCGGACTTGGCGTCGCTCTCAAGCTGTTGCCAGAGGAGGGGCGCGACCTCATTTTGGCTGGTGCAATTCTATCAATTCTTGTCAATCCGTTACTCTTTGCTGTTCTCAATCGTGCAATACCGTGGATTGCCGAACATGAGCGAGAAGATAATACGCCTGATCAGCCTGAATCTGTTGCAAGGAAAGGTGAAGCGAATATTACACAGCTCACTGGTCATGCGGTCCTTGTCGGTCATGGCCGTGTTGGAAGCCGTGTCGCTGAAGCTTTGCTTGCTGACCATGTGTCCTTGCTGGTTATTGAAGAGCGCCAGGAAGTTGTCGAGCAGTTGCATGCCCGTGGCATAGAGGCATTTTCCGGAAATGGCTTGCAGCCTGATATCTTGAATGCCGCAAATCTTGCGCACGCGCGCTGGTTTATCAGTGCCATCCCCAATCCTTTCGAAGGAGGAAATCTGGTCCAACAGGCGCGGGCTGCAAATCCGAATCTGGAGATCATTGCACGTGCGCACACTGACGCTGAGGTTGAACACCTTGGGAAGTTTGGAGCGAACCTTATCATCATGGGAGAGCAAGAAATTGCGCGCGGCATTGTCCAACACATTCGGGCGAGCCGCACAAAGCATTGAAGCAGATCCAGATCGACAGACCTTGGGAGCACGTTCGCAACGGCGAGATGAGGGTGGAGATCGATGATGGCAAGAAGATCATATGCGATACGAGGGCGGCCGGTTCCGCCAAAGTCGAAAGGATCGGTCTTCATCGACCATAGTCGGAATTGCGACGGAGGTATTCTGGGGCCAGCGATCACGCCGTCTAGGATACGTGGCTGAAGCGGGCGAGGCGCGCATCCTTCATCAGGCTGCGAAAGTTCGGTCCACTGACATGCACCAGTGTCTTGTGGTCCCCGCCTTCGAAATAGACGTCGCTGGCCTCACCGAGACTTTCGTCGAGGATCACCGGCACATCGTAGGCCGATCCGATGGGCGGCACTGCGCCAATGTCGCAATCGGCAAAGAGCGCGCTGACCTCTTCCTCCGAGGCGAGACCAAGACGCCTGTCCACCACTTCCTGCAAGGTGGAGAGCTCGATCCGGTGCGTGCTTGGAACAACGGCCAGGACGTAGCCCATTTCGTGATGCACGACCACGGACTTGGCCAGCTTGCTGCCCGGAACCCGCGCCGCGTGCGCCGACTGGCTGGTTGTTGCTGTACGATGATGCGCGAGGGTGTCGTAGGCGATGCCCTGAGCGTCGATATAGTCCTGAAGTTTCCTTGCAATTGTCATGGAAGGACCGCCCCCTTTGTTGTGTGGTGAGGCATAAAAAGACATTTTCCTCTCATAACCTGCGAAGTCAACGGCGATTAAACAGCCCAATGCAAGCCATGACTCAGTTCTGTTGGCCTCCATGTTCGGTGCTGCCACTGACCGCTGAACGGCAATTGGGCCAACCGCCCACCGGGAACAATCGTGCAAGGACCGGTCTTCGGACGATTGCCTTCAAGACATCAACCTTTGCCGTTGAAAGCAACATTTCCCAAGGTTGGCGCATCGCGTCTCATCAATCCAGCGGCCTTAAGCTCGGCCCATAGTGCGCTCGGCGGTTCTCTTCCAAGAATTGCCTTATTGGCCGTGACCTCTGAAATGCTCTGCCCTCCCGGGATCACTGAGACGACAGCAGGATGATAGAGTGGAAAATTCAGTGCAGCCTCGATCAATGCAACATCGTGCTTCTTGCAGATGGAATCGATACGCCTTACCCGCTCAATGACGTTCAGTGGCGCTTGTGAGTAGTTGTATTGGGCATCTGTGGCTGGCCCGCGAGCGAGGATCCCGGAGTTGTAAGGACCTCCCAACACGATGCCTATCTGGCGTTCTTCGCACAGGGGCAGGAAGCTTTCCAAGGCATCCTGTTCGAGCAATGTATATCGGCCTGCGAGCAGGAAGAGATCAAAGTCGCCCCGCTCGGCCAGAGCTTGGCACATTTGCCATTCATTTATGCCCCCGCCGATGGCCTTCACCACACCCTGATCCCTGAGCGACAGCATCGCGTGGTAGCCACCACACATAAACTGGTCGAAATAAGCTTGGCACTTATCGGTCGTTCCGTGATTGAAGACATCCAGATCATGGACAAAAAGAATGTCGAACCTATCGAGCCCCGTCCGCTCCAGCGATATCTCGAAAGAGCGCATGACGCCGTCATAGCTGTAATCGTAAACCTCGCGGCGATTGGGCGTATCAAAGAATTTGCCGATGCCAGTTCTCTGTCCTGGAGGACAGACTTGCAACAGTCTGCCAACCTTTGTTGATATGATAAAGTCGTCTCGACGTTTGGTGGTCAGAAATCTGCCGACGCGACGTTCTGAAAGACCGAGCCCCTAAAGGGGCGCCGTGTCGTAGTATCGCACCCCGCTTTGCCAAGCAGCGTTCAGGATGCCGAAGGCGTCCTCATCGGAGATCGTTTTTGAAGAGATTGCCGAGCGGTGCGCCGCCAAAACCTAGCTCTGTAAAGCCAAGACCACCGTTACCCACGCGATCGAAACGACGAATTCTCAACGCATTCTCCTTTCAATCCCAATTCGATTTGAAAGCTGAAACAGTCCATATCCAACCTCGGGCATGGCGCGCAAGACAGTTGCTAGTAGACGTTTATCGGGAACCTGCAGCCGTGGCTCCATAGCATCCGTGACGATTCATGTTCTGTTGCTGCGTGAGAGGAGCATGCCAACGCGGCGTCATTGCAACTGTTGTTTCTTCGTCAAAAGATCGCCTGGACTATAATCTAAATTGTGGGGGGCGCTCTATAAAAAGCGGCACTTCGCCTTGGCGTCAGTCGGTATCCATCAATTCGCACGCGGATTGAAGGCCCGCGGCACAAACCGATGTCGCGCAAGGTATAATCATCAAGCTGTTCGAGCAGGCGTTGATCGGACGCGCTTGGCGCGTGATGCCGCCGCACAAACCCGATTGCTCTGGCGAGAAATGATGTATTCATGGTATCGGCCTTTTTTCTATGGTTGCAACAAGCATTGGCGCTGCTGTGACGTCTTTCGGCTTTGCACGGGCACGTTTATCGCTCGCAAATGCGAAGTGGCTGGCGGTGGGTTGATGCGCGCAGGAGAAAGGCGCCGGGGCAGGTTTTCGCACAACCTGTGCCAGCCGATCATGCGCGACGACCCCAGTCGCCTTCCCCTTGACCGAAATATCAGAGACGCGCTTCAAGGATAAGATTGAAAGGCGTCTCGGCAGCACGGCGAAAATGGGCGAAGCCCGCTTTGCGGAATACTTCGGCAAGGCGGGCTTCACCGGCCTGGGCTCCAAGCACCAAGCGACCACCTTCAGAGATCGCGTGGGCGCAGCACATTGTGGTCGATGCAGCGTAGTAGAGTCTGGCCACCGGAGAGACGTTCTCTTCTATACGGTCGTTGGCGAACGGCTCCACAAGCATCACGGTGCCGCCGGGTGCAATCGCGCTGGCGGCGTGTACCGCTGCGGCGAGTGGGTCGCCCATGTCATGCAGGCAATCGAAAAAGCAGATTAGGTCGTAGCCGGTTCCCGGATATTCGTCCGCCCGAGCTGTGGTGAAGGTTGCCCGTGCAACGCCTGCCTCAGCCGCGATCTGCCGAGCCTCGGTCAACGATTGCGCATGTGTGTCGAAGCCGCGGAAATGCGACGCTGGAAAGGCTTGGGCCATCAGCACAGTCGAATGACCATGGCCGCAGCCAACATCGGCCACCAAAGCGCCGGCCCGGAGCTTGTCAACCACTCCATCGAGGGCCGGCAGCCATTGCGAAACCAGGCTGGCGCGATAGGCATTGCGATAAAAGCCTGCGACGCCGCAGTAGAGCCGACCGTCATGATCCCCCCAGGCGATACCTTTGCCGGTTCGGAAAGCCTCCACCGCCTTGTCCTCGTCAAACCACATCGATGCGGGGACCGCCCAGGCGTTGGGGATGAAGACGGGACTCTCCTCGTTGGCAAGGACAAAGGCCTGCTCCGGTGTCAACTCATAGGTGTCGCTGATGGCGTGATAGACAATGTAGCCGCCGGCAACCTGTGAGCCCAGCCATTCGCGCACATAGCGTTCAGCGCAGCCCGTGCGCTCTGCCACTTCGCGTGAGCTGAGCGGGCCGGTCCCTGCCATCGCCTTATAGAGGCCGAGCCTGTTGCCAATGCTTACCATCACACCCCCGTATCCGGCCGACAGATCGCCGACTGCACGCGCGAGGAACGCATCGAGTTTTGCAGGGTCGATTGCCCCGACTTGGATGCTGTCCATGTCCATGTCTCCTGTTAACCACCCCAGAAGGGCCTGAGGCTTGGCAAAGGATTACAGTTGCATTGGCAAAGTGGCAGAGCCACACTGGCCACAATCGGGTCGTTCATGCCACTTGGCATGGCAACATGGTTGAATACCCCCGGTTTCCCAAATGGTGGCACGACCGCAGTGCGGATGTTATTGTGTCGTCCTGTATCCAGGGGATCGGGAATGCTGCCTCACGCCGCCTCGATGACATCGGAGCCAATTCATGTCAGCCTCGTCGCTATTCCCGAGGCGGTCATGTCGACGCTCAGCGGTATATTCGACGTGATGAACGCCTTTGCGATGATACCTGCCTCGGGCAACACCAGGTTTCACGCGCCGCCCTTTCGCGTCGAGATCGTGGGGCTCCGGCCCGGTTCCCTTCAGCTCGCCAGTCGCGTGCCTGTCATGGTGCAGCGTAGCGTCGCCGCACTCGATGCAACCGATATCATCATCGTCCCTTCGATCCTGCTCGAGCCCGGGGGCTGGAAAAAAGGCTGCCATCCGGAACTGGTGAATTGGCTGCGAGCGATGCATCGCCGCGGCGCCATTCTCTGCTCAGCCTGCTCGGGCATTTTCCTGCTTGCCGAGACAGGCCTCTTCGACGGTATGGACGCGACGGTGCACTATGGCTACGCGAGTGCATTCGCGGCTGCCTTTCCTGCGGTGCCAATCCACCCGGAGCGTGTGCTGGTCATCTCGGGCAAACATGAAGACCTCGTCACTTCCGGTGCTTCCATGACATGGCACGATCTGGTGTTGTACCTGATAGGGCGCTATGCCGGTGCGACCGAAGCACAGGCCGTGGCCCGGTTCTTCGCTCTGCAGTGGCATCAGGACGGGCTTGCCCCCTATATCGTGTTCGAAGGGCGCAACGATCATGGCGACCTGGCAGTCCAGGCTGCTCAGGAATGGATCGCCGGGAATTTTCCGGTGGCGAATCCTCTGGAAGAGATGATCCGACGTACCGGACTCTCCGAGCGCACCTTCAAGCGCCGGTTTACAAGTGCAACCGGGCTCAGTCCGCTTGCCTATGTGCAGCGCCTGAGAATCGAGGATGCGAAGCGACGTCTCGAGCGCACGGAGGCTTCGGTCGATGAAATCAGCTGGCAGATCGGCTACGAGGAATCCGCTTTTTTTCGCCGCCTCTTCAAGCGGGTTACCGGCTTGGCACCCGGGGCCTACCGCCGCCGCTTCAAAATTCCCGATTATGCCCAGCCGGGCCTTTCGACCAGACCGCGATAGGCCCACTAGCGGTTGCCAGAGCCATTTACGCACCTAATGCTGACGCTCGATATTTGGACGGCATTTGCACCGCGGCGGCCCAGCACGGCAGCCTTCCGCCGCGAAAGTCGCAACGCGCGCCAAACGCGACTTCACTGAGGTTGCAAAGGCGCTTTGCGGCGTCGATCGTTTATCGAATTCGCCATTTTACTGATCTTGGCATTGATGAGTACAACCAAGGGCCAGCGATAGCGCTTGGAACAGGAGAAGGCTGATCTCTTAGGCAAAGAATCTGCACTTTTTACATGACCCACGGGCTTACTGACGTTTGCGCTGAAAGCCGACGTGGGGCGCCACCGGATCTCTTCGCAATGGATAGTGACGTTAAAGGTGCCGTGAGCGTCATTGCTCAGGTATGACCATAAGCCTTTGGTAATTGGAACATCAATTGAGGATACTAAGCTTTAAGTACGACCCTTGGCCGGAGAAAGTCATACTCCAGCCGCGATTGACATCAAGACTGACAGCAGGCCTGTGTGGAACAGGCAGGAGAAGCCCATCAAAGCGACACATTGACAACAGATCGAAAAACTTTGAACTCATATGGCGTTCAACCGACATAACGATCGGCGACTATACCAGTGGCGGGAATATGAGAGGCGAACACACGGATACCAAACCTCGGGGCACAACGTCCACCCTTCTTCACAACGTGGCCGAGCACGCTGCCCGGGCCGGCAGCATCACCATCGAGGAGATGTTGACCGTGATGGGAAACTCAAGCATCGCGTTCACGATCCTTATACTGTCGCTGCCCGCGCTCGCACCCCTGCCGGGCCCATTCGGCATGGTCTTCGGCAGCTGTCTTGCCATCATCTCTTTGCAGATCACTGTCGGCGCCGAGCATCTGCAACTTCCGCAATTCGTCGGCAAACGCAGACTGTCCGCCGCTACGGTCATCCTTATCGTGCGCTACACCGCTCCAATGATTGCACGGGTGGAGAGAGTGTTGCGTCCCGATAGGCTGCGGACGCTGGCCGGACGCAAAGCTCAGATGATGCTTGGCATCCCGGTCTTCGTTCTAGCCATCATCATCGCGCTGCCTATTCCATTCGGTAACGTCCTGCCTGTCCTTGCGCTTGTCATCATTGCGGGCGCATTGCTCGAACGCGACGGACTGGCGGCCCTGATTGGTGTGGGCGTTGCCATTGTTGCTCTGGGAACCACAGCAGGGCTGATCTATGGTGTCATGTCAGCGACGGATCTGCTTGTCGGCTAATCGCTTGTCATAACTTCAGGCGGGTCGCAAGCATATGTTTGCCCCACTGCAAGGGAACCTGCCCGCATACCAACTCTAACGGATATGCTATAGATCAGGACGCATGACCGGACGGCTCGGCCTCCTGCGCGCGATCGTCATAATAGCCGGCTCGCGCCGGGATGCGTATCCGCTGCTCCTGGAGGCGGCGGGTGATGCATCGGCAGGGCACCCCTTCGCGGGGTGCGGCCTGACATCAGCCCACAGCACGCTCATCGTCCACGGCTAAACCGGGGCACCACCTTCTCCGATCTGTCAAAACGCGGTTTGTTTTGCGAATTCGGCCTGTTTTGAGATCTTGGCAATAAGAGTTGACGGCCAGAGATTTCTCGTATGGCCGTCCGCTTCCTCAGTTTTTCACCGTGTCCTCAAGGAAAAACCTTCCCAATGGATTCTGGTAGAAGTTTTCAATGTTCTTGCGTGTGACGTTGATGTAGGGGCTGTAGTAAAGATCGATCCAGTTGACGTCGTCCTTGGCCATCTTCTGCAAATCCACATACATAGCTTCGCGTTGCTTCGGGTCCTGTTCCAGGCGGGCCGCGGCAACCAGATCCTTGACCTTGTCGTTCCTGTAACGGGTCATGTAATTCATATTGGTATCATGCCCGAGGACGAATGTTGTCTTTTGGTCGGGATCGAGGATGTCATTGGTCCAGTACATGACCGAGATGTCATAATCGCCGGCGATCAGCATGTCCCAGCTCTGGCTTGGATCGACCTTCTGCAGATTGACACTCACTCCGGCTTTCTGCAATTGCTGTTGCAAAAGAACGGCAATCTGTTCATCGGTCTCATTTCCTGCATTGACGACATAGTTGAGCGACAGTGCGCTTGCTCCGGCATCCGCTAGCATTTGTTTGGCTTTTTCCGGATCATAGGGACGCTGAAGATTGCCGGCATAGTGGTAGAGCGAGCCTTTCGGAATATAGGAATAGGCAATCTCACCAAGGTTGAACGTGACAGTGTCAACAATCGCTTTCTTGTCGATAGCCATATCGATCGCCTGGCGGACTTCCTTCTTGGCCAGCGCACCATGTTCGTGATTGATTAAAAGGTGATCTTCACGTGTCGAGGTGTTGATTTCGACATGGAGGTTCGGGTCTTTCTTCAATTCCTCTACGCGGGAAAACGGCACGAAAATTGCCGTGTCAAGCTGGCCGGCCTGGACGTTCAGCATACGGGTGTTGTCATCGGGCACGGAAATCCATTCGACGCCATCGAGTTTCACCCGGTCCGCCTGCCAGAAATTCGGATTCTTCTCCAAAATGACGCGGTCACCGCGACGCCATTCCTTCACGACAAATGCGCCGGACGCGACCGGTTTTTCGGCAAATGTGTCCTCGCCAAGTTCTTCCATAGCTTTTTGCGAAATCACCGATACATTCGGCAATGCCAGGGTCGACAGGAAGGGCACGGATGGCGTTTTGAGCTTGACGACAAGGGTCTTGTCGTCTTTTGCCTCGGCAGTGTCTATGACCTTGTACGAGTCGCTCCAGAGCGAGCCCTCATTGTCACGGATACGCAACAAGGTATAGGCAGCGTCATTTGCCGTTATAGGCGAGCCATCGGAGAACTTCGCGCCACGCATGATGAACGTATAGGTCAGCCCATCTTCAGAGACCGTCCAGCTCTGAGCAAGGCCCGGCTCCAGCTTCGTGCCGGTTTTGTCGACACGCACGAGGACATCAAACACATTTGAAAATACCCAATTGTCAACATTTTGTGCGGATTTGATCGGGTCGAATGTGGTGCTGTCCTCGCGCCTGCCAATGGTCAGCACCCCCTGGGCCTCTGCCATGCTGACACCGAATGTCAACACCGCCAATGTCGTCGCTATGCTGAGACGCATCCATTTCCTGTTCATATCGGAAGTTCCCTTGTTGTTGAGTTCGTGGTGACCGGGTGCTTTAGTCCAGTTGCAAAATCGCTCCGATCGGCCTGAATGGGCTCGGGCAGACGCGGCAACCGCTTGTCGGGATTGATGTCCGGGATCGCACTGATGAGCGCGGCCGTATAGGGGTGACGCGGATTTGCAAAGACCTCTTCGGATAGGCCTTGCTCGACGATATTACCCCGGTGCATGACGACAACCCGCTCACACAGGTTGCGCACAATGGCGAGGTCGTGAGCGATGAAGATCAGCGTGAGGTTCATGCGCTCTTTAAGGTCGCGGAACAGATCGATGATCTGTCGCTGAATTGTCACGTCAAGCGCGGCGACACATTCATCGGCAACAATCAGTTTGGGATCGACCGCCAACGCACGCGCAATGCCGGCGCGCTGGCATTGGCCGCCACTCAGCATGTGCGGCTTTCTGGTAGCAAACACGCGTTCCAAACCAACCAGATCCAGAAGTTCCTGGACCCTTGTGTGGATGCCGTCCGCAGGAACCTTGTTCTGGACCCTGAGAACTTCCGCCAGCATGTCGCCGATCGTCAGGCGCGGATTCAGCGCATTATACGGATCTTGAAACACCATAGCTGTTTGACGGCGCAGTTTTGCCAATGCTCTCGCACGGTGCAGGGCAAGATCGGCTCCGTCGAATGTGACATGTCCGGAAGTGAGTGGTGTCAGGCCGAGTATGGCGCGGGCAAGAGTACTCTTGCCGCTGCCCGATTCGCCAACAATACCGATCGTATCGCCGGGCATGACCTGCATGCTGACACCATTGACGGCGGTGATGACCTTTCCAGAACCGTTGAAGAGACTGGTACCGGAAGCAGGGAACCGCACGACAAGATCATCGATTTCGAGCAGCGGCGCGATTGGCGGTCTGGTTGCATACGGCGATATTTCCAAAGAAAATTCTTTTGACCCATTTTCAGTCCCGGCCGGCATGGAGGGGTGACTGGCGATAAGACTTATCGTGTAAGGATCCTTGGGCGCCGCAAGCACTGATCGCTTCGGTCCGTGTTCCAGCAGTCTCCCCCCGCGCAGTACCGCAATGGAATCGCAAGTCTGTGCGACAATGCCGAGGTCGTGGGTAATGAGGATGATCGACAGCCCACGCTGGTCGCGAATATCCATAAGGAGGCGCAGTATTTGCGCCTGCACCGTCACATCAAGAGCAGTCGTTGGCTCGTCCGCGATCAGGATTTTTGGATTGCAGGAGAGGGCAACGCCGATCATCACGCGCTGGCGCATGCCGCCCGAAAACTCATGTGCGTAATTGTCGTACTGCCGCTTCGGATCGGGCAAACCGACCTGGCTCAGAATCTCAGTGGCGGCTTTCCGTGCATCACGCTTTGAAACACCTTGATGATAACGAATACCTTCGGCGATCTGCTCGCCAACCCGCATCACCGGATCGAGGTGACTGGTCGGATTTTGAAAGATCATGCCGATGTCGCCGCCCCGGATAGCCCGCATGGCCACCTCGTCCAGCCTGGTCAGGTCACATCCCTCGAACATCACCGCACCGGCTGTGACCTCGATCGCGCGGGAGGGGAGCAATTGCACCAGCGATCGGCAAATCATGCTCTTGCCGGAACCGCTCTCACCCACAAGGCCGAGAATCTCGCCCCGTGCAAGGTCGACAGAGACGGCATCGATGAGCGTGCGTGTTTCGCCTGCCAGTCTTGCGGTTATAGTCAACTCCTGGATCGATAGCAGGGGGGTGCTCATTCGCGTACCCCCAGCACTTCGCCAAGCCCGTCACCGAATAAACTGAAACCAAAGGCCAGGACAACGATGGACAGACCGGGAAAAAGAGTGATCCACCAGGCGGTGCTGATAAAACTCTGCCCTTCTGCAACCATGACGCCCCATTCGGCCAACGGGGGCTGAACGCCTAGTCCGAGATAGCTGATTGCCGCTCCGTTTAGCAGAACGAGGACGGCGTCCGACATGGAGAAGACAACGGAGCCAGCGATGGCATTGGGAAGCAAGTGCCGGAACATGATCCTCGCATTGCTGAAGCCTAGGCTCACGGCAGCGACAGCATAGTCGCTGTTCTTCAGGACAAGCATCTGTGTCCGGATAAGCCGGGCATAGGATACCCAACCAACGAGCGCCATGGCGATGTAGAAACTGAGAAGCCCCGGTCCGAGAATGGCTATAATCGATAGCATCAGGACGAGGAAGGGAAAGGCCAGAATAATATCGATCAACCGCATGAAGACGGTGTCGATAATTCCGCCGAAATAGCCGGAGATCGTTCCGAGAACCGTTCCGATGAGGAAGGGAAAGGCCACTCCAATAAAGGCGATTTGAAGATCTATACGCGCGCCCCAGATGATGCGGGACAGGATATCGCGGCCGAAATTGTCGGTGCCGAACGGATGAAGAAATGACGGTGGAACGAGACGTAGATCACCATTTTGGGCAATGGGGTCATAAGGGGCGATCATCGGTGCTGCGATCGCCATGAAAATGAAGAGTCCCAGGATGGCCATGCCGGCGACAAGCGTCAACCGCTGACCCAGCCACCGGCTCCAGCCAATCTTGGCGCTGAAGGCGTGACCGGTGCTCATAGCTTCACCCGCGGATCGATCGTCACTGTCAAAATGTCGGCGAGGAAGTTGACGAGCACTGTGCCGCAGGCAAAGACCATCGCCACACCCTGAACCACCATGTAGTCGCGAGAGAATATGGCGCGCACCAGCAACTGCCCCATGCCCGGGATGGCGAAGACTGTTTCGACGACCACCGTTCCGCCGATCAACCAACCAATATTGACGGCAAGGAGGTTGACCGCAGGAACAAGCGAGTTGGGCAGGACGTGCCGCCAGAATACGATGCTTTCGGGCATTCCGCGCGCGCGCGCCGCGGTTGCAAGATCTGACTGCAACTCAACAACCATGCTGGCGCGTAGGCTGCGGGTCAGGACCGAGGACAGGCACAGGGCGATGGTGAGGCAGGGCAAGATGAGGTGCGCCAGCTTGTCGCCGAAGTTCTCGCCGTAGCCCGACACTGGCACAATGCCGAGTTTGACGCTGAACAAGATTATAAGCATCAGTGCCAGCCAAAATGGCGGAAAGCCAATGCCCATCGTCGAAATGAGGCGGACTGCGTGATCCGGTATGCCGCCGCGGTTGCGTGCTGCAATTGCAGCGAGCGGGATGGCAATTAAAATTGACAGGAAAACACTGCACACGATGAGCGTGATCGTCGGCTCGATGCGGGTGGCGATCAGCTTCAGCACATCGATCTTGTAAAGTATTGATTTTCCCATCTCGCCATTGGCAAGGTTTTTAAGAAAATAGAAATATTGCAGCCACAAGGGCTCATCCAGACCATACTGCGCGCGAATGTTGGCGATTGCCGCGGGTGTGGAACGGGCGCCAAGAAGAACCCTTGCCGGGTCGCCGGGAATGAGCCGCACCAGGATGAATGTGATCAGGCTGACGCCAAAAATAACGGGCAGAAACTGCAGGGGCCGATAAAGGATGAATTTATAGCGGTGCATTGTTGCGCGCCCAGTGATTTGTTTGAAGCAACATTGCCCGATTCATAGCGCCGTCCTGTGGCGCGAGAGAAAGTCTAGAAGAACTGGATAATAGCTCTGCGGTTGTTCATAAAATGGCATGTGGCTCGCATTGGCGAAGACTTTCAATTCGGCATCGGGAAGGGCAAGCTTCATGCGCAAGGCGCAGGCGGGTGTAAGCTCATCGTTTTCGCCGACGGTGACGAGCGTTGGAACTGCTATTTTGGGAAGGTCTGCAAGCCGGTTCCAGTCTTTCAGATTGCCGGTGTAGAGAAACTCATTGGGACCTTGCATTGTGCCGTACGGATCCATGTTCCAGTCATCCAGCGAGCGTTTTACCGGTGCCGGCCAGTCGGCCAGCCGGCAGACATGCCTATAATTGAGGATGGTGATTGCCGCCATATACTCCGGATGATCGAGTGTTCCCTGCGCCTCGTGCTTGTGCATCATGCCAACCGTCTCGGAACCGAGTGCTGATCGCAGGCGCTCAAGCTCCGAGATCAGATGTGGCATGTCGGCAACCGTGTTTTCAAGGATGAGAGTTTTCAGGTTCTGTGGATAGGCGAGGGCATAATCAATAGCCAGCCAGCCGCCCCAGGAATGGCCGAGCAGATGCACCTTGCCAAGACCCAGCGCCTTGCGCACAGTTTCCGTCTCTTCGACGTATCGGTCGATTGTCCACAGCGAAAGATCTTGCGGACGATCGGATTCACCGGTGCCTAGCTGATCGAAGGCCACGACGCGATAGCCGTTGTCAGCCAGACAGGAGTGGGCTTCGCGCAGATAGTCGCATGGCAAACCGGGGCCACCATTGAGGCAGAACACCACCTCATCGCCAGCACCAAAACTGTAGGCGATGACACGATAGCCATCGACTTGCACTTCGTGCCGCTGGTCCGGCTTCATTTCACGCCACATTCAGCTGTCTCCGAAGGATCTTTAGCCTTGCTCAAGATTTGAGCATGGCTAATTTTTAGATATATCCGCACTCAACACCAGCTATAAGAAGTGATAGGGTCTCCCCAGGCGGATTGCCTGAGTTTCTGATTGACAGGCACACGGATGCTAAACGATATCGATCACATCAAGGGGCAGTTCACCGCGCGGGAGACGCTGGAAGGAAGGATCGATGAAGCGTTCGAGGCGATGAAAGCCTTCGGCTTCGATGCGCTCATATACGATTATACGCCAGTTCCGTTCGACCACGACGGTGCCTTGATGATACCGTCGCTGCTCAAACTGAGGAATATCTCGGATGAAATGCGTGAATACTGGTGCGAAAGGGAATATTTCCGCATCGATCCGGTACAACAGCAAGCCATCGGGACAACCACGCCTTTTTTCTGGAACTACAGCGCCGAAGCGGACACGGTTATTAACCGGTTCATGAACGACGATCATGCGCCGGTCGTACACTATCTGCGCGAGCGCGACATGCTCTGCGGGACAACAGTTCCGATTCATTTGCCTCGCGGCGACTATGCGACCGTGACGGGCGTCCGGTTTGGTGCAGGCAGGGGCTACGAACGCGATGCTGCCCGTCATATCGCCGATTTCGGTCTGCTGGCGCATGTGTTCCACGAGGCGGCATTTTCGGTATTCGATGAGGAGACGCGAAGCTGTGCCACCGTTCATCTGACCGCAAGGGAACGGGAGTGCCTGCGTTACTCGGCAGATGGCCTCTCCGCCAAGGAAATCGCGCGCCATATCCAGCGTTCCGTGCCCACAGTCGTTATGCATCTCAATGCGGCGGCTAAAAAACTCGGAGCAAGAAACCGGGTCCAGGCGGTTGTTCGTGCTGCCCATTACCGGTTGCTCGATTAGAGCGGACCTCATCCTATAACTTATGATAGCTGCCTTGCGCGTTCCCGGCACGCTATCCTTTTCTCCATTGTCTGCAATTGATGGAGAAAAATTTGCAAATGGTCAGTTCAAAGGAAGGTTATCTGCCCTTTCGCGACTACCGGACCTGGTACCGCATAACCGGGTCACTTGACTCTTCCTCTTTGCCACTGGTGGTCATTCACGGCGGACCCGGCTGCACGCATGACTATGTCGATTCATTTAAACATCTTTCGGCCGCTAGCGGCCGAGCCGTCATCCATTACGATCAGCTCGGCAATGGCTATTCGACCCGTTTGCCGGAAAAAGGCGCGGATTTCTGGACGGTCTCATTGTTCCTCGAAGAGCTTGATGCATTGCTGAAACATCTTGGTATTGAAGACCGTTATGCCCTCCTCGGCCAGTCGTGGGGCGGTATGCTTGGCGCCGAGCACGCTGTGCGCCAGCCCGACGGGCTGAAGGCTCTGATCATTGCCAATTCCCCTGCCTCCATGCACACCTGGGTTGCAGAAGCCAATCGCCTGCGTCGTGAGTTGCCAAAAGAGGTCCAGGCCACTCTTGTAAAGCACGAACAGGCTGGGACGCTGACAGACCCTGAATACCTTGCCGCGTCACGCGTCTTTTACGATCGTCATGTTTGCCGGGTGGCGCCATGGCCGCAAGAGGTCGCACGGACATTTGCCATTATGGACGAGGACTCCACAGTCTATCGCAATATGAACGGCCCGACGGAATTCCATGTCATTGGAACACTGAAAGATTGGACAATTGTCGATCGCCTGAACCGGATCAAGGCACCGACACTCGTGATATCGGGACGCTATGACGAAGCTACGCCAGAGGTTGTCAGACCCTATGTCGAAAACATATCCGATGCCCGTTGGGTCGTTTTTGAGCAGTCCAGTCACATGCCGCATGTCGAGGAAAAAGAACTGTGCCTTGGGACGGTCGCAGAATTTCTGGAATCCAGCGATTTGCGTGAGCGCTCAGATCCATATCGTCGGAGCTAGCGTTCCTCGCATTGGGCTTGAAACAGAGCTCTGCCAGGCACTGCAGCCATCAGCCTTGGTGCATGGGGTTCGCAGCTCTCTATTGGAAACACAGGGCTGCAGCCAGCCTAAATCCAACGCAATATGTCAAAGCGGATCGGGTCAATATTCCCTCTAACAATGGCCATCATGCTCTCCACCGAATATCCGGCCATATTAGTGCACACCAAGAAACTGCCTCAACTCCGGCGTCTTGGGATTGGCGAAGACCCCTTCTGGCGGCCCGATTTCGTGCACGCGGCCCTGGTGCATGAAGACGACGCGCGAGCAGACGTCGCGCGCGAATTTCATCTCATGGGTCACCATCAGGAGGGTCATGCCCTCGGTGGCAAGCTCGCGCACGACCGCCAGCACCTCTGACACCAGTTCCGGATCGAGTGCCGATGTAATCTCGTCGCAAAGCAGCGCGATCGGCTGCATGGCCAGGGCCCGGGCGATCGCTACACGCTGCTGCTGACCGCCGGAGAGCTCGTCTGGATAGGCATCGAATTTGTGCCCGAGCCCAACCCGCTCGAGCATTTTGCGAGCCATTGTTTCCGCTTCAGGCCTCGGCGTTTTCTTGACGACAGTCTGCGACAGGATGACATTGCCGCCAACGGTCAGGTGCGGAAAGAGGTTGAACTGCTGAAAGATCATTCCGACCTTCAACCTCAACGCCTTCAGATGCAATTCATCATCAATGAACTGCGCGCCAGCCACGGAAATCGAGCCGTTGTTGATCGTTTCAAGCCCATTGATGCAGCGAAGCAGCGTCGATTTTCCGGATCCGCTCTTGCCGATGATGGCAATCACTTCCCCCGGTTCGACATCGAGATTGATGCCTTTCAGGACCTCGGTTGAACCAAAGCTCTTCCTGACTTCAGTGATTTCGATGAGCGACATTGAGCTTCCTTTCCAGAATCTGGCTGCTCTTGGATAATGGCCAGCAGAGCGCGAAATAGATGAGAGCAACAAGCCCGTAGATGGTGAAGGGCTGAAAGGTTGCATTGGTTACGACCGTTCCGGCCTTCGACAATTCGACGAAGCCAATGATGGAGGTCAGCGCAGTACCCTTGACGACCTGAACGGAAAAGCCGACCGTCGGCGGTATGGCGACTTTCAATGCCTGGGGGAGGATAATGTAGCGCATCTGCTGGAATCGACCCATGCCAAGGCTGGCAGAAGCCTCCCATTGTCCCTTGGCGACCGCCTCGACACAGCCGCGCCAGATTTCAGCAAGAAAGGATGCGGTCCACAAGATGAGAGCCAGTCCGGCAGCCAGCCATGCCGGCACGTCGATCCCGAAAAGTCCAAGCCCAAAGAAGGCAATAAAGAGCTGCATCAAAAGCGGCGTGCCTTGAAAGAGCTCAATGTAGTATCTGGCGAAACCGCGCAGTGCCTTGCGCTTGCTTATGCGCAGGAACAGAAGAAGCAGTCCGGCTGTGCCGCCGCCCACGAAGGAGACGAGCGACAGGAGAACCGTCCAGCGCGTTGCAAGCAGCAGGTTGCGGATAATATCCCAGGTCGTGAATTCGATCATCGTGCAAGCCTCCCTGGAAAAATAACCCTCCCAAGGATGCCAAGAACCTGCCTGAGCAGGATCGCCAGCACGAGATAGATCGCCGTCGAGACGATGTAGGCCTCGAAAGCCCGGAACGTGCGCGATTGGATGAAGTTGGCGGCAAATGTCAGGTCCTCGGCGGCGATTTGCGACACGACCGACGAGCCGAGCATGACGATGACGACCTGCGAAGACAATGCCGGCCAGATGCGCTGCAGTGAGGGCACGAGCACGACATGCCTGAAGGTCTCAAAAGGTGTCATGGCCAGACTCGCGCCAGCCTCGAACTGACCCCTGGGCGTCGCCTGGATGCCCGCCCGGATGATTTCGCAGCTATAGGCTCCGAGATTGACGACCATGGCAATGTTGGCGGCAGTGAGTTCGTCAAGCTGTAACCCGAGGGATGGAAGGCCGAAGAAGATGAAAAAGAGCTGGATCAAAAAGGGTGTGTTCCGGATAAGTTCGACATAGCCCGCCACGACGGGTTTTAGCCATGCGGGCCCAAGAGCCCGGGTCCAGGCGCAGATGATGCCGAGCGAAATGCCGAGCACTCCTCCGATCGCGATAAGCTCGAGAGTGATCAGGATACCCTTGAGGATTTGCGGGTAGTACTGAAGCAGCCAGCTAAATTCAAAATGATAGCTCAAGAGAATGCCCCCTGTTTTGGCCGATGGCAGCCTTGTCATCCCACGACGAATTGTGGGACGACCCGGCCATAAATGGCGCCTTCGTCAAAGGTCAGCTGGAAGATCGGTGCCGAGCCACTTTTGCGAGACGGTGTTGAGCTTCCCGTCAGACTTGGCGGCGGCGATGATGGCGTTCAGTTTTTCAAGCAGTGCCGTTTCGTTCTTGTTGAGGCCAATATAGCAAGGCGAGTTCTTGATAAGAAATTTCAGCTCCGGGCGTTTGGGAGGATTCTTGGCAAGGATTGCAGCTGCGACGACGTTACCAGTCGCAACCGCTTCGACCTGACCGGAAAGGAATGCCGAGATGGTGCCGTTGTTATCCTCGTAGCGTTTGATCACGGTGTCAGCCGGTGCGATCTTGGTAAGTTCGAGGTCTTCCACGGCGCCGCGGGTGACACCGACCATCTTGCCCGCAAGATCGTCAGCCTTTGCAGCAGAAAGCCCGGCAGGGGCAAAAACGCCGTTGAAGAAGGGCGCATAGGCTGTTGAGAAATCAATGACCTTTTCACGATCCGGGTTTTTACCGAGGCTGGAAATAACCAGATCAACCTTGTTGGTCTGCAGATAGGGAATGCGGTTTGCGCTGGTGACCGGCACGAGTTCTGCCTTCACGCCGAGCTGTTCGGCGATCAGATTGGCCATGTCGATGTCATAACCCATGGGCGCCATGTCCGTGCCCACGCTTCCGAATGGCGGAAAATCCTGTGGCACGGCGACGCGGATTGTGCCGCGCGACGTGATGTCGGCCAAGGCGTCCGCGTAGGAGAGGGAAGTGAATCCGAGGGTTGCGGCAAAGGTCGCCAAGGCGATGAAGATGTTACGTGCAAGCATTCTATTTGTTCTCCTTTGAGGTGGTGGGTTTGTCAATTGTGTCCGCCCGAAACCGTGGCCGGACGTTTTTTGGGAGCAAGCGAGAGCGAGTTTCGCAGTTCGGCCAGGGGATCGGAACGTTTCGTCAGGTCCAAACCGGTCTCGACCTCATCGAGATGCTGGATGGACAGCCTCGCAGCCTTGGAAAAGTCACGCTTCTCCATGGCCTCAACGATCCGGCAATGCCCAAAATGGGATTGCATGGCATGGAAATCCGACTGATAGAGCATGGAGATGAGAATTGTCCGCGCCGTGAGATCGCGGAGAATTTCGATGAGAACAGGGTTTCCCGCCAACTCGGCAATGCGAATATGAAAATCGCCCATCAGGCAGGTCAACCGTTGGCGGTCACCGGCAGCCATCGCGGCTTTCTCCTCCGCCAGATGGCCGTGAAGGGCGGTAATGCCCTTGTCGGTGAGCGTGCGCATGCTGCGCAAAAGCCCGGCTTCTATGATGCGGCGAGCCTCATACACGGCCATCGCTTCTTCCGCAGAAGGTTCCACGACGAACCAGCCGCGCCGCGGGCTGACCTGCACTATGCACCTGGTCTCAAGGCGCATCATCGCTTCCCTGACGCGCGTGCGAGACACCTCGAATAAAGTGGCAAGTTGGTTTTCGCTCAGGCGGGTACCAGGCTTGATGCGCGCGGAGAGAATCCCCGAGACGATGGCCGTTTCGATTGCGTCCTGCGATGTGATCTGAACATGTGCATCTTGCATACAAGACAGGTAAGCAAGTCTCGTGCCAGATGTATGATCCAATCTTTTCAACGGGTTATTGCTTAACTCCCGTCAGTTCTGACCATTTTTATGCAGGCGGGGTCAATGTTTAGGCAGCAAGCGGGCACGTCGCCGTGGAAGGCTGGTCTTGTCCTCAGGGCATCCTCGAGGTGGCCAGGCAGGTTCAGCGCACGCTTGCCCGTTTCATGCCGGCGCCGTACACCAGTGCAATCTCGCGCGCCCCTTAAGCAAAAAGGGCTTGCTGCGGTTAATGCCCGACTGCTTTGACCAGGTCGCCAAGAAAGTAGGGTCCAAAACTCCAGAGCGCGGCCCAGAGCGCGGCGCCGAGCACGTTTGCCAAAAGGAAACTGCGCCAAGGCATCCCCACCGACCCCGCTACCAGGCCGTTCAACTGGCGCAGGACGACGACGAAACGTGCACCAGCGACGAGGATTGGCCCGCGGCGCCGAAACAGTTGTTCCAATTTTGCCTGCCGTTCGGCAGTGAGTTTGCCGAGCCAGCCATATCGCACAAGCAACGGCCGGCCACCGAAGCGCCCAATGGCATAGCCGGTGCTGTCACCAAGGACAGCGGCAATCCAGACCACCAGAAACAGGCTGGTGACGGCCAAGTCACCTCGAATGGCGAGAAGCGACGTCGCAATCACCGCACTTTCGCCAGGCAGCGGCGCGCCTAACGACTCTAAGTAGATTACGACAAAGACCGCATATAGCCCATACCGGCGGATAAAGGGTTCGATGAACAAGGCGCCGTCGTGCAGGAAATCCACGGGCAGTCCTTCAGTTTGGACGTCATTTGCCATCGCATCGTAACCTTTCAGACTCAGGACGAAAAGGCGCTGATTGGGGCTGGATCTGCGTCAGTTGATCGGGATGAGCAATAGTCACCGAGCCGATCGAAAATCGAAAGCCTGATCATAGCTGTGCGGGCAATGAATTTGTGCATTCGGATCGCACACAAGGAGTTGAAGACAAGGATGCCGAGACCTTACCTGGACAGACCCGCGAGCCCTCGAAGCGGGGCAAAGTGAAACGACCTTCCGAGGCGTCGAAACTCGCCTGCTGCACGAGTCGCAGCCGACAATATCGGCGCGCTCAAAACCCTCCTGGCCAACGAACGGATCGCAAGGGCGCGGTCCGCAAGCTGCCCTCGCCACATCGGCAGTGGCATGGTTTAACGCCCACAATGACAATAATCTTGTGAAAAATCCGATACTAGGGCACACTTTGTGAACGCATCTGAAGTGCGGCGCTGTCTCAACTACGCCCGTCTTGCGCCGAGTGACAGTTCGCGTTGGAGGCTCGGCGTCGATGGATCAGGGGTTCTTTCTTCTGTTCGCTACGGTGTCCGTGATTACCGCCCTGACGGTGGTCCTGGCGCGGAATCCGGTTCACAGCGCATTGGCGCTGATGGCGTGCTTCCTGCAGATCTCGGCAATCTTCGTCTTGCTCGGCGCGCCGTTGCTCGCGGTCATTCAGGTCTTCGTCTATGTCGGCGCGATCATGGTCCTGTTCCTCTTCGTGATCATGATGATCGATGTTCGCGAAGCCGTGTTGCAGCGGTTCATGCCGGGCGGCAATCTGCCAGCCCTCGTCTTGGTCGTCCTGCTTGGGGTTGAGATGCTCGTGCTGGTGCTCTCCAGCGCCCGCTTTTCGGTCACAGAACCCATCGCAAGGCCAAGCGGCGATGAAATCAGGCAGCTTAGCACGACACTTTTCGCCGACTACCTCCTGCCGTTTGAAACCGCCTCCGTCATCCTGCTGGCGGCTCTGGTAGGCGCCATCATGCTGGCGCGGAAGGAGCCGGGGTGATGGTTCCGCTGTCCTGGTATATTGTGCTCGCAGTGGTCCTGTTCGTGATCGGAGCCGCGGGCGTGTTGCTCAGGCGCAATATTCTGGTCGTGCTGATGTCGCTGGAGTTGCTGCTCAACTCGGTCAATATCAATTTCATCGCTTTCGGGCGGACCTACGACGACTTTCGCGGACAGATCTTCGCGATCTTCGTCATAGCAATCACGGCGGCGGAGGTTGCCGTCGCCCTTGGCATCCTGGTCGCCCTTGTGAGGAACAAATCCACGCTCAAGGTCGACGATGTGACCATGATGAAAGGATAGCGGCTTGGACCCGGTGGTATCGATCCGGCCGCTGCTTGCCGTCGCCGTCGCAGGTCTGGCGGCCCTGGCAGTTCTACTTCTGAACAGGCACGAGAAACTCCGCGATGTCGTCTCGCCCTTGGCCGCAACCGCCATGTTCGCCATTGTCGTCTCGATGGCGCCAACCGTGCTTGCAGGCGGGACGGTCGAATTGCACCTGTTTGAGATTCTGCCCGGTATCGACTTCGCGTTCCGGGTCGATGCCCTTGGCATGGTGTTTGCCACCGTTTCGTCGCTGCTGTGGATCGTGGCTGCGATCTATTCCATCGGCTACATGCGGCATTTGAAAGAACATGCACAGACCCGGTTCTTCGCGTGTTTCGCCACCAGCCTCGCGGCGGCCGTCGGGGGCGCCTTCGCCGCCAATCTGTTCACGCTGGTCATCTTCTACGAGGTGCTCAGCCTCGTAACCTATCCGCTTGTCTACCATCACGAGGACAAGGAGGGATGGACGGGCAGCCGCAAATACCTCGTCTATTTGATGGGCGCGTCGAAGAGCGTGCTACTCGCCGCGCTGGCGCTGACCTACCACCTTGCAGGGTCACTCGACTTTGTAGCGGGGGGACTGCTGGCCGGGGTCAATGCCTCGGCGTCACTGCTGACGGTCGTGTATTTCTGCTATCTCTTTGGCTTCGCCAAGGCCGCCGTGATGCCGATGCACGCCTGGCTGCCTGCCGCGATGGTGGCGCCGACGCCCGTCAGCGCGCTCTTGCATGCCGTTGCAGTGGTCAAGATGGGCGTGTTTTGCGTGCTGCGGGTGGTGTTTCACATCTTCGGCGCGGGTCTCGTGGAGGGGCTGGGCCTCGGGATTACCACGGCCTATCTGGTCTCATTCACGATCCTGATGGCGTCCATCTATGCCCTGACGCGGGACGATCTGAAGGCGAGACTCGCCTATTCGACGGTCAGCCAGCTCTCCTACATCGTGCTGGGCGCGGTTCTTCTGTCTCCAGTCGCGATGGTTGGCGGGATCATCCACATTGCAGCGCATGCATTTTCCAAGATCACGCTGTTTTTCTGCGCCGGGTCGATCTATTGCGCGTCTGGCAAGCGCAACATCAGCGACATGGCCGGTATTGGCCGCAGACTGCCCTGGACGATGGGGGCGTTTTTTGTCGGATCGCTCAGCATGATCGGGGTGCCGCCGACGGCGGGCTTTGTCAGCAAGTGGTATCTGGCGCTTGGCTCTGTGGAGGCGGGGGAAATTGCGTTCCTGATCGTGCTCCTGGCAAGCTCGGTGCTGAACGCTGCCTATTTCCTGCCGGTCAGCTACCTCGCTTTTTTCGGAACGGAAGCGCAGGAAAGCCCGGCAACAGTGCGCGAAATTCCGATGATGACGATCCCGCTCGTCGCAACCGCCGTCCTGTCGGTATTGATGGGCATCTTTCCCGAGTATTTCCTCGCCCTGGCCGAAGGAGTTGTCCGATGATCAAACACATTGTCGATTTCTTTGGTGACAGAAAATACGTCAACCAGCGCCACCGGCTGTTCTACCTGGTTCTCGTTCTGATCGTTGCCGCCGACTTTCTTGTCTCCCGCAACCACGCCCATTACCTGTGGGAGCGCCTGCCTGGCTGGTCCGCCTTCTACGGCTTCGGCTCCTGCGTGCTGCTGATTTTCGTTTCCAAATTCCTTGGCCATCAGGGTGGGCTGATGCGGCGCGAGGACTATTATGACTGATTTTGTCCATCCGACCCTGCTGTTCGTTCTCGGCGCCCTGCCGATCCCTTTCCTCAAAGGCCCGATCCGCAAAGCTTATCTGCTGCTGATTCCGGCATTGGCAATCCTTGCCGTGCTCACGATGCAGCCGGGCAACTACGGCACAGCACAGATCATCGGGCAGGAAATCCTTATCGCGAAGGTCGACAAGCTGAGTATCGTCTTTGCCACCGTATTCACGGTCATGGCGCAGATCGGGATCGTCTATGCCTTGCACCTGACGCGCCCGGGCCAGCATGTGGCGGCATTCATCTACGTCGGCAGTGCGCTCGGCGTGGTATTCGCCGGCGACTACCTCACTTTGTTCCTGTTTTGGGAAGGTATGGCATTTGCCTCTGCCTATCTGATCTTCGCGCAACGCGGCGAACAGGCGATCCGCGCTGGATTCCGCTATATCATGGTCCATATCACCGGCGGCGTTGTTCTGCTCGGTGGCATCATTCTTTACGGGGTCGCCACCGGTTCGGTGCTCTTCGGCCCGATCTTTGGGGAAAAGGGCGTGGCTGCCTACCTGATCCTTGCCGGGTTCACACTCAACGCCGCAGTGCCACCACTCAACGCCTGGCTGACAGACGCCTACCCGGAGGCAACCGTCACGGGAGCGGTGTTCATGAGCGCCTTCACCACCAAGACGGCCGTGTATGTTCTGGCACGGGCGTTTCCGGGGACCGAGCTTCTGGTCTGGCTGGGCACCGCGATGGCGCTGTACGGCGTCGTCTACGCGGTTCTGGAGAACGATTGCCGCCGGCTTCTGGCCTATCATATCGTCAGCCAGGTGGGTTACATGGTGGCCGGCGTCGGCATCGGCACCGAGATGGCGGTGAACGGCGCAGTCAGCCATGCCTTCGCTCATATCCTTTACAAGGCGCTGCTGTTTATGGGGGCAGGGGCGGTGATCCACGTCACCGGGCGGCGCAAGCTCACCGAGCTTGGCGGGCTCTACAAGACCATGCCCGTGACCGTTGTCCTTTACATGGTCGGCGCTTTTGCAATTTCGGCATTTCCATTCTTTTCAGGCTTCGTCACCAAATCGATGGTGGTGGCTGCCGCCGGACAGGACCAGCGTGCGCTGGTGGTGCTGGCACTCACCATGGCATCATCGGGGACGTTCCTGCACACGGGACTCAAGCTTCCGTATTACATGTTCTTTGGCACTGACCGAAGGCTGGAGGCGCGGGAGCCGCCCCGCAACATGCTGGTTGCGATGGGCATGGCCGCGGTGATGTGCATTGCGATCGGGGTGTTTCCCCAGCCGCTTTACGCATTGCTGCCCTATCGGGTCGATTTTGAACCCTACACCGGTGTTCATATCACCGAGAGCCTTGGTGTGCTGATGTTTACCGCCTTGGGGTTCGTGCTGTTCTTGAAAGCGCTCGACCCCGAGAACACGATCAGCATCGACACTGACTGGTTCTACCGCAAGGGCGCGCGGCGCTTCATGTGGTTCGCCGAAAAACCGCTGGCGCGCTACGAGAAGGCGGTGAGCGACGTGTCCGAGACCACGGCGCTCCCCTTCCTGCATGGGGCGGCACGTGTGGGGCTTTGGATCGATCTCACCGGCGTGGACGCCGTTGTGAACGGCGTCGCCCGCTCGGTCTTGCGCGGCGGCGGGATGCTGCGGCAGCTCCAGACCGGTGTCGTGACCCATTACGCGCTGGCGATGATTGTCGGTGTGATCGCAGCCATCGTCGTCTTCGCCGTGGCGTGGCGGTAGGAGGTGCGATGGGGTTCCCGCTGCTTAGCCTCATCATATTCACACCGGCCGCAGGGGCAGCGGTTTTGATGTTTTTGCGCAGCGACGAAGCGGCGCGGTGGACAGCGCTGGGTGTCACCATGCTCGATCTTGCTCTGTGCGTCGCGATGCTGGCCAGCTTTGACACTGATACCCACCAGATGCAGTTTACCGAGAGCCGCCCGTGGGTGCCAGCGCTCGGAATTACTTACGCGCTTGGCGTCGACGGGATCAGCGCGCTCTTCGTGTTTCTGACTGCCCTCTTGGGCTGGGTCTGCGTGCTTGCCTCCTGGGTCGCTATCGAACGCAGCGTAAAGGAGTTCATGGTCAGCCTGCTGGTCATGCAGGCGCTGATGCTGGGCGTGTTCTGCGCGCTCGACCTGTTCATGTTCTACGTCTTCTGGGAGGCGATGCTGATCCCCATGTACCTGATCATCGGTGTGTGGGGCGGCAATGGCCGGGTCTATGCCGCGATCAAGTTCTTCCTCTACACGCTGGCGGGCAGTCTGCTGTTCCTCATCGGTGTCATCGTGCTTTATTTGCAAGGCGGCAAGACCTTCGACATTCTCGCTCTGACTGCCCAGGATTTGCCGTTCCCAGTCCAGTCCTTTCTGTTCTTTGCCTTCCTGGTCGCCTTCGCCGTCAAGGTGCCGATGGTCCCGGTTCATACCTGGCTGCCGGACGCACATGTACAGGCGCCGACGGCGGGCAGCATCATCCTTGCCGGAGTGCTCCTGAAGATGGGTGCCTACGGATTCCTGCGGTTCTCACTGCCCATGCTGCCGGAGGCATCGGTGCACTATTCGACGCTGATGCTGGCGCTTTCGGCGCTTGCGATCGTCTATGGCGGGTTGCTTGCGCTGGCGCAGGACGACCTGAAGAAACTGGTGGCCTATTCCAGTATCAGCCACATGGGCTTTGTCACGCTTGGGATTTTTGCGTTGAATTTCCGCGGCCTCGAGGGCGCCATCCTGCAAATGTTCAACCATGGCGTAACGACGGGCGCGTTGTTCCTGTTCGTCGGTTTGATCTACGAGCGAACACACACGCGCAGCATAGCCGATTATGGCGGGCTGATGAAGGTAGCGCCGGTCTATACCGTGTTTCTTGCCCTGTTCACCCTGTCGTCGATGGCGCTGCCGGGAACCAACTCATTCGTAGGTGAGTTGCTGGTGCTGTCGGGCGGATTTGCGGCCAATCTGGCCGTCGGTGCGGCCGCCGTTTTCGGGGCATTGCTGGGCGCGGCCTATCTGCTGGGCATGTACAGGAACGTTGCGCTGGGTCCAGCCAGCGTCGGCGCCCGCTTCAAGATACGCGACGTGAATGGCCGCGAGATGACTGCGATCCTGCCTCTGGCCCTCTTCGTGCTTTGGGTCGGGCTCTATCCAAAGCCCTTTCTCAACATCATCGACGCCTCTGTGAAGCATTTGCTGGCTCAGGTGCACAGCAAGGGGAGCGGCCAATGACCGAAGCCGCGCTCTTTGAATCGATCCTGGCAAGCCTGCCCGAGATCGTCGTGGTCACTGGGGCATGCGTCCTGCTGATCCTGGGACAGTTTGTGCCAAAGGGGCAGGCATATTTCCTGGTCTGTGCTTCCATCGCGATCGTGTTGATTGCCGTCTTGGGGACACTCATGCTGGCAAACGAGGTGCGGCCAGCCTACGCGGGTATGTTCATTGTCGACCGCTTCGCAACCTTCTTCAAGCTCTTGTTTTACATAGCCACAGTGTTGACGTTTCTCCTCTCGCCAAAATATGCCGATATCGAAGGAATCCAGAGCAGCGAATACTACGTCCTTTTGCTCTTGGCGCTGTCGGGAATGATGATCATGGCCTCGGCGACCGATCTTCTGTCGATCTATGTCGGCCTCGAACTGATGGTGCTGTGCACCTATGTCCTGACTGGCTTTCTGCGCCAGCAGCGGCGGTCGAATGAAGCGGCGCTGAAATACGTGATCCTTGGCGCAGTCTCGACCGGAATCTTCCTTTACGGCGTTTCGCTGATCTACGGACTGACCGGTACCACGCAGCTGGACGCGGTGGCAGCGGCGGTGACCGGCGATCCACTCGATCCCGGATTGTTGTTGGCGGTGGTCTTCATCGTCGCGGGACTGGTCTTCAAGGTTGGCGCGGTGCCCTTCCATATGTGGTTGCCGGACGTTTATGAAGGCGCGCCGATGACGATTACCGCCTTCATGTCGGCGGGCCCCAAGGCAGCCGGGTTTGCGGTGATCCTGCGCGTGTTCCTCAACCCGCTGGTCGCATCCTCGCACGTATGGATTATCGTCGCGGTCATCGCGGTAGCAACGATGGCGCTCGGTAGTTTCGTGGCGCTGGTGCAGGATAATTTCAAGCGCCTCTTGGCTTATTCCAGCATCGCCCATGCCGGGTTCGCCTTGTTCGGGGTGGTGGCTGGCGGTGCCGATGGGATTGCCAGTGTTATGCTCTACCTGCTGATCTACGCTTTCATGACCCTTGGTATTTTCGCCACCGTCATCATGATGCGCAACGGCGATTTCTCGGGCGAAATTATCGAAGACTACACGGGTTTCGCCAAGTTGCATCCTGCCCTGGCGCTTTTGATGCTGCTCTATCTGTTCTCGCTGGCCGGTATTCCCCCGACAGCCGGGTTTTTCGCCAAGTTCTACGTGCTGGTCGCGCTCGTCGAGCGAGGTTTCGTCATGCTGGCGGTGATTGCAGTGCTGCTGAGTGCCGTTGCCGCCTACTTTTACATCCGCATCGTCATGGTGATCTACATGCGCGAGCCGGAGAGGGCGTTCGACCCGGCGCTGACGCCCTTGGTTCGCGCCACGCTCGCCTTGACTGCTGCCGCCACCATCGGCATCGGCCTATTTCCCGCGTGGTTTCTGAGGCTTGCTCAGCAGTCGGTGTTTGGCGGCTGATCATTGGATTTGCAATGAACCGCGCGGCGGAATAAACTGCCAGTTCAAGAAAGGTTGCCCAAGTGCTTCCCGGGCGATCGCATTACCGGTCCAAATTGGGACCGGTTGCGGCCCTGAGGAAAATGCTCGGAGTGACCGAGGCCATGCGATATGACTGCAATGGAATTCCTGCCGGTTCTTTTCATGGTCGCTGGAATTGTTCTGGTGGCGGGAGTGACGCTATTTGTCTCCTCGCTGTTGCGCCCGTCCAATCCCTATTTCGATAAGAACATGCCCTATGAGTGCGGCATGGACCCGGCTGGCGAAGCCGCCGGCGGCCGTTTCAAGGTGCAGTTCTTTATACTGGCGATCCTGTTGGTGGTCTTCGATGTCGAGACGATGTTCCTCTTTCCCTGGGCCGTCGTGCTGAAAGACATCGGGCTGGTCGGTTATGTCGAGATGTTTGTGTTCATGTTGCTGCTTATTGTGGGCTTTGCCTACGCCTGGCTGAAGGGAGCGCTGGAATGGGAGGCGTAAACGATACGATCCGCGACAGCGTGCTGTTCACCACGGCCGACAGCGTTATCAGCTGGAGCCGACGGTCGGCGCTGTGGCCTGAGACCTTCGGCATTGCCTGCTGTGCCATCGAGATGATCGCGGCCGGTTGCGCGCGCTATGATCTCGACCGGTTCGGCGTGGTCTTCCGCCCTTCGCCGCGCCAGTCCGATGTCATGATTATCGCCGGCACCGTGACGCGGAAATTCGCTCCCGTCGTACGCCGGCTTTATGACCAGATGCCAGAGCCGCGCTGGGTTATCGCGATGGGCACATGCGCGATCTCGGGCGGGGTCTACAACACCTATGCGGTGGTGCAGGGGGCGGAGACCTTCGTGCCGGTCGATGTGCATGTGCCCGGCTGCCCGCCGCGGCCGGAGGCGCTGATGCATGGCTTCCTTCTGCTTCAGGAGAAGATCAAGAAATCCCGGGCGCTGGCCGGGACGCCCCTGGACCGGATCGCAGTGCCATGAGCGTGCGCATGCCCTTCAACCTGATCACGGAGCGCTTCGGCGAGGCAATCGAGGATCTTGGATTGGCTCATGGCGTTCATGCCTTCACCGCTGCGCCCGAGTTGATCCTCGCGCTTTGCCGATTTTTGAAGGAACACCCGGCGCTGCAGTTCAATTTCCTATCGGACATCTGCGGGGTCGACCATTACCCTGACGTGCCGCGCTTCGAGGCAGTCTACCACCTCTATTCGCTGCCGAACAAATGGCGCGTTCGCATCAAGTGCCGCCTCGGCGATCCGCCGCAGATTCCATCTGTGATTGGGGTGTGGCGGACCGCCAACTGGCATGAGCGCGAAGCCTGGGACATGTACGGGATCAGGTTTGAGGGCCACCCAGACCTGCGCCGGATCTACATGTGGGAAGGCTTCGAGGGCTTCCCGCAGCGCAAGGACTTTCCGCTGCGGGGCTACAAGGACAAGCTCAACCCGTTTGGTGCCGAAGGCCCGCCGCCGTCACAGCCCGATCTCGCCACCAAGAACATTCCATAAAGGAGGCCGCTGCACCGGAAACGTAAGATGACCGAAGTCACGGAACTCACCAGGCCGGAAGGCGAAGCGCTCGACACCAAGGAGGTGCTTCTCAATCTGGGCCCGCAGCATCCCAGCACGCATGGCGTCCTGCGGCTTGTCCTTGAACTGGAGGGCGAATATGTTGCGCGCGTCGACCCGCACATCGGCTATCTCCACCGCGGCACAGAAAAGCTGGCCGAAAGCTTCACCTATACCCAGATTTTTCCGCTAACCGACCGGCTCGATTACCTCTGCCCGCCTTCCAACAACCTCGCCTTCGCGCTGGCGGTGGAGAAGCTCCTTGGCATCGAAGCGCCGATCCGCGCGCAATATATCCGCGTGCTGATGGCCGAACTGGCGCGGATCTCCGGTCATCTATTGATCACTGGCGCACTGCCACTCGACCTCGGCGCAATGACCGCGTTGCTTTACGCCATGCGCGAGCGCGAAATGATCATGGATCTGTTTGAGATGATCAGCGGTGCGCGGATGCACACCTCCTTTTGCCGCGTCGGCGGTGTGCGCGAGGATCTGCCCGACGGTTTTTTCGTAAAGATCCGGGAGTTCTGCGACATCTTCCCGAACCGGATCCGTGACTATGAACGGCTGGTCGAGAACAACCGGGTGTTTCTCAAGCGCACACAGGGGATCGGGGTTATCTCGGCGAAAGACGCAATTGATCTCGGGCTGAGCGGCCCGAACCTGCGCGCCTCGGGCGTCGACTGGGACATCCGCCGCGACGAACCCTATGAGATCTACGACCGGCTCGACTTCAATGTCATTACCCGCGAGGAGGGCGATTGCTACGCGCGCTGGCAATGCCGGGTGGAGGAGATGCGCGAGAGCGTGCGGATCATTGAACAATGCCTTGACCAGATGCCGGAAGGGCCGTTCCAGATCGATATGCCGACGATCGCTTTCCCTGTGGACAAGGACAAGGTGCATTGCTCGATGGAGGCGCTGATCCAGCACTTCGACCTGTCGGCCTATGGATTCAAAGTGCCGAAGGGTGAGGTCTATTCGGCAATTGAGGCGCCAAAGGGCGAGCTGGGGTTTTACATCATCAGCGACGGGTCGGAAAAACCGTTCCGCATGAAGGTGCGGGCACCGTCGTTCGTCAATCTTCAGGGACTGTTCGGGACAAGCAATGCGCACTACCTGGCGGATATGATCGCCGTGCTGGGCAGCCTCGACCCGGTGATGGCGGAGGTGGACAAGTAACAGGAGATTTTGCACGCGATGAACATGCGCGAAAAGATCGAAGCGGCGGCGGCGCGGTATCCCGACCAGCGTTCGGCGATCATGCCCGCGCTTTTGATCGCACAGAAGGAATATGGCCATCTGCCTGGCCCCGTGCTGGAAGAGGTCGCCGACATCCTCGATGTCGAACGGATCTGGGTCTATGAGCTGGCGACTTTCTATACGCTTTTCCATACCGAGCCAGTGGGGATGTTCCACCTGCAACTTTGCGACAATCTATCGTGCATGTTGCGTGGATCCGAAGACCTGCTTTCGCACCTGGAGGCAGTGCTGGGAATCAACAGGGGCGACACGACGCCGGACGGGCTTTTCACGCTTTCCACCGTTGAATGCCTCGGCGCGTGCGAGATGGCCCCGGTGATGCAGCTCGGTGACGACTATCACGGCGACCTTGACATCGCGCGGATCGACGCGCTGCTGGACGGGCTGCGCGCGGTGACGGCGCAAGCGACGGGCGCCGACTTCGCCGCGTCAGCGCCGCCGGGAGCCTAGCCCCATGTTCAAACCGGTGCTCTTGATGAATGTGGACGTGCCCGATGGCCACCTGCTTGCGACCTATTTGGCCGGCGGCGGCTACCAGGCACTGGCAAAGGCGCTTCACGAGCACACGCCCGACGAGATCATTGACCTGGTCAAGCAATCCAACCTTCGCGGTCGCGGCGGAGCCGGATTCCCGACCGGGATGAAATGGAGCTTCGTGCCAACACGCGCCGACAAGCCGAAATACCTGTGCTGCAACGCCGATGAGGGCGAGCCGGGCACTTTCAAGGACCGGATCATCATGGAGCGCGACCCGCACCAGCTCCTCGAAGGTCTGGCAATCAGTGGCTACGCGATCGGGGCCGAAACCGCCTATGTCTACATCCGCGGGGAATACGCCCTGGCGATCCGGCGGCTGGAGCAGGCAATCGCCGAGGCCCACGCCAAGGGTTATCTGGGACCGCGGATTCTGGGCTCGGATTTCAATTTCGTCGTTCACATCCATTGCGGCGCCGGTGCGTATATTTGCGGCGAGGAGACGGCAATGCTCGACTCGCTCGAAGGCAAGCGAGCGCAGCCACGCCTGAAACCGCCGTTTCCAGCGGTCGAAGGACTCTACGCAAGCCCGACCGTGATCAACAATGTCGAGACGTTGGCCTGCGTTCCGCATATCATAGCACGGGGCCCAGACTGGTTCCGCGGCATCGGCCCCGACAAAAGCCCTGGCCCGAAGCTCTATTGCATGAGCGGTCAGGTGCGCAAACCGGGACTTTACGAGCTGCCGATGGGGATACCGCTGCGCGAACTGGTGCAAGAGTGCGCCGGCGGTCCGCTGCCGGGGCGCAAGATCAAGGCAGTGATTCCCGGCGGGGTCTCGGCGCCGCTAATCCCGGCGTCTGGATTGGACGTTGCGATGGATTTCGACTCGCTCGCCGCTGCCGGTTCGATGCTCGGCTCGGCCGGCGTCATCGTGATCGACGACTCTGCCTGCATGGTCAAGGTTGCCACCCGGATTATCGAGTTCTTTCACCATGAGTCCTGCGGCAAGTGCACGCCGTGCCGCGAAGGACTAAATTGGGTTGTAAAAGTGCTGCGCCGCGTCGAGGCGGGACAGGGGGGGGCGGGCGATCTGGAGCAGTTGGAAGCGCTTTGCAAGGGCATTTTCGGCAATACGTTCTGCGCCCTGGGCGACGGCGCTGCCATGGGACTGCGAGCAGCCCTGACGCATTTCGAGCATGAATTTGTCGCCCATATCGAGGCGCGAAGGTGCCCGTTTCACTGAGGAGAAGGCCGCAGGACAGTCATGGTCAGCATCACGATAAATCAACAAACGCTGGAAGTGGAGCCCGGCTCAACGGTACTGCAGGCTGCCGAGCGTTTGGGCATTGACATCCCGACCTTCTGCTATCTGAAGCGGTTGCCGGCGCTGGCCTCATGCCGCATGTGTCTGGTGGAGGTCGAGGGGCAGCGCAGACTGCAGCCGTCCTGTGCCACCGCTGTCACAGACGGCATGGTCGTGCGGACGAATACGCCGCTGATCGACGAAACACGCTCTTCCATGCTCGACATGCTGCTCGCCAACCACCCTCTTGACTGCCCCATTTGCGACAAGGGCGGCGAGTGCGAGCTTCAGGATCTGGTGATGGCATACGGGCCGCGGGAAAGCCGGTTCCGCGATGCCAAACGTGTGTTCCACTCCAGGGACATCCGTCTCAGCCCGGTCATCATCATGAATGTCAACCGCTGCATCCAGTGCCAGCGGTGCGTGCGGATGTGCGAGGAGGTGGTCGGTGCAGTCGCCTTGGGCACGGTTGAAAAAGGCATGGATACCGCAGTGACGGGCTTTGAGGGCAGTCTTGCCAGTTGCGACCAGTGCGGCAATTGCGTCGAGGTCTGTCCGGTTGGCGCGCTGATGAGCTTTCCGTATCGCTACAAGGCGAGGCCCTGGGATCTGGCCGAGACCGACACGGTCTGCCCGCATTGCGGCACCGGCTGCCAGTTGACCGTCGGCACGCGCAAGGGCGAGTTCATGCGGGTTCGCTCGAAAGCAGATCACGGCGTTAACCGCGAAACGCTCTGCGTACGGGGGCGCTTCGGCCTCGATTTCGTCATGAGCCGGGAGCGGATCAAGCGCCCGATGGTCCGCCGCGATGACGCCCTCGTCCCGGTTTCCTGGGAGGAGGCGGGGGATTATCTGCAAGGGCGCCTGTCGGCGGTCGAGGGAAAGGCTGCGGGTGGGCTGGCATCGCCGCGCCTTCCCAACGAGGTGCTTTATCAATTTCAAAAAGTGATGCGGACGGTATTTCGCACCAACAACATAGACAGCGCGTCGCGCTGGTCCACGCCTTTCGATACGCTCGGGCCGTTGGTGGCGGCCTTCTACACGCGCGCGCCACTGGAGGAAGTGATCGGCAACGACTGCGTGCTTGTCGTTGGTGGCAACGTGACCGACGAAAACCCGGTCACCGAATACCTGCTGCGGGACGGCGCGCGGCGGCGCCGGACGGGGTTACTCATGCTCTCGGCCCGGCCATCGCGTCTGGACGCCGATGCCCGCGTGGTCGTTCGCGTTGCGCCAGGCGGTGAGGCCGCGAGCATTGCTGCGGTGGTGGCCGCGCTTGTGGCAGCGGCCGGTCAGGCCTTGCCGGCGAACATGCGCGCGGGCATTGACGGGCGAGCAACGCACCCCGACAGTGACGAACCAGGCCGTCTTGCCACCGCGCTGCTGGAAGGCGGGAGCGTCACCGTGCTTGTCAGCGCCGATCTTCTGAGGCCGCCGCTCGCACGCGCGACGTTACAACAGCTCCACAACCTTTTGCAGGTTCTGCGCGCACTCGGCAAGGGACTTGCGGTGCAGTTCCTCTTCGACCGTGCCAACCAGCTCGGTGCCTGGGATATGGGGGTTTTGCCGGCGGCGCTGCCGGGCCTTCGCGCCGTTGCCGATGACACGGCGCGTACGACACTCGAACGCGCCTGGGGCGCTCAGATCCCCTCTGAACCGGGCGCGGATTTCGATGCCATGCTGGAGCTTTGTGACACGGGCCAAATGGGCGCGCTCTATATTGCCGCAAGCGATCCCGTGATGTCTTACCCCGACCGGGAATTCGTGCAGCGTGCGCTTCGTGCCGCCGATCTCCTGATCGTGCAGGACGCTTTCCTCACCGATACTGCGGGCCTTGCTGATGTGGTGCTGCCCGCAGCAAGCTATGGCGAGGAGTCCGGTACTTTCACCAACAACGAAGGCCGTATCCAGAAGGTCTGCAAGTTCCGCGAACCAACTTTTGCGGCACGGGGCAATCTGGCGATTTTCGACTTTGTCGCGGGGCTTCGCAACCCAAGTTTAAGGTCATCGGTGCAAAGCGAGATATTCGACGAGATTGCCCGGCTGGTTCCTGCCTATGCGGGGCTAACGCTTACCGGGCTTGGTAGCGAGGGAGCATTCACCAGGGCGTCCCTGGTGCCGCCAGGTGGGGCATTCTTCACCCCTCCGCCTGCCAGCTCCACTGCAACGGACCGCCTCATGCTGATGACCGGCAACTGCCTGTTCCACAACGGATATCTTTCCGAGCACTCGGAAATCCTCAATACGGTCGCCGATGACCCCTATGTCGAGATGGGCGCGTGGGATGCCGTGCAGCTCGGTCTCCAGGAGGGTGATCAGGTGGTCGTGCGATCGGCCCAGGGTGAGCTTACCGCCCAGCTTAAGGTCAACAAGCACTTTCCCAAGGGCCTTGTGTTCGTTCCCGAAAATTACCGGGCCCTGCGTCTCAACGCACTGATGCGGCGGGGCGAATACCCATGTCCGGTGGACGTTCAAAAGGCGCAGGCGGTCTTCGAGATCGCCGCCGTCGCTGCAGCAGGGACGGGACCTGAAAATCTGAGATAAGGCATGACGGGGATCCCGCGGCCACCAGCCTGGATCTGCGCCTGCACCTCGATCTGGTCACATCAGTGATGGGCGGTCCCGGCAATGTATTCATGCAGCGCCTGCTCGTTGCGAAGCGCTTCGTCGAGCCGGTGCTTGACCACGTCGCCGATGCTCACCACGCCGACAGCCTCGTCGCCATCCATGACCAAGACATGACGCGTGCGCCGCTCGGTCATCACCGCCATTACAAAGGGCAGGAAATCCTGTGCCGAACAGGTCGCCACACTGCGGTTCATGACGTCGGCGACCCGCATTAAGGGTGCCTCGGTTCCGAATTCAGCCATCGCATAGCAGCAGTCGCGCTCCGACAGCGTGCCCAGGCATTCCCCGGGCGAACGGCTGACGACCACGAAGCCGATGTTGTTGTCCCGAAACAGCTGCAAGGCTTCTATCATCGGCTGATCCGGTGTGACCGAGATGAGCTCGGGCGACTTGGTCTTCAAGATTTGGCAGACATGCATCTGAGCCTCCTGTCTGCGCGCGCCGGCTTGACGGCAAGCGCGCGTTCACGTTTGCCGGATATTGCGCCACCAGTTGTACCCGTGCGGCTCGCTCGTCTCGACGAGAACGTCCTGTTCGGTGTTCAGTCGCGCAGCAACCACGCCGCCGCCGGTCGCCGCTTTGCCCGGCTTGCCGAGCAGGTTGTCACGCCCGATCACCAGGTCACGCGAGGAAAAACTAGAGAATTCGTATTGCTGGCCAAGTGCGATCGCGTCCGCCGGGCAGGCGTCCTCGCACAGCCCGCAAAAGAGGCACCGCGCCATGTCGATTTCGAATTTTGCCGGGCGACGATTACCCTTGTCGTCCTGGTAGGGGATGACTTCGATGCAGTCGCAGGGACAGATCCGCGCGCAAAGTTCGCAGGCCACGCATTTGATCTCGCCCTCTTGGTCGCGTTTGAGGAAATGATGCCCGCGGTAACGTGCGTAGGGCAACCATTTTTCCTTGTCCGGATACTGCATGGTCACGGATCTGGAGAACATGTAGCCGAACGTTAAAGCCAAGGCGCTCGCCAGATCGGCGAAGAACGCCCATCCAATCCATGCACCTATTCGTTCCTGTGCGCGCGACATCGCCGCCTCGCTAGGAGCCGCTGCGGCCCCCTAAAACAAAACAATACCGGTTATTATTATGTTCGCCATCGACAAAGGAAGCAAGACTTTCCATCCGATCGCCATCAGTTGGTCGTAGCGGTAGCGGGGGAAAGTGAAGCGGAACCATATGAATAAATAGATGAAGAATGCGACCTTGAGCACAAACCACAGGAGTGGTGGCAAGGGCACCAGTACGCCGTTCCAACCGCCGAAGAATAAAATCACCACCAACACTGATACCAGCAGCACGATGGCGTATTCGCTGACCATGAAGAACGCAAAGCGGATACCGCTGTATTCGGTATGAAACCCGGCGCCAAGATCGCCTTCCGCTTCCGCCAGGTCGAAGGGGATGCGCTGCGCTTCGGCCAATCCGGCGACGAAAAACACGAAGAAGCCGACCGGTTGGTAGACGATGTTCCAGACATCGGCCTGCGCCCGCACGATATCGAGCAGACTCATGGATTGCGCTAGCATGACCACGCCGATGACCGCGAACCCCATTGGGATCTCGTAGCTGATCATCTGCGCACAGGTCCTGAGGCTGCCAAGGACAGCGTATTTGCTGTTTGCGGCCCAGCCGCCAAAGATGACGCCGTAGACCTCAAGCCCGATCACGGCGAAAACGAAAAGAAGTGCCACATTCATGTTGGAAACGTAGAGCGTGATCTCGGCGCCGAGGACCGAGACAGTTTCGCCGAAGGGGATGGCGACGAACACCACAAAGGGAGGGGCGAGCGCCAGGATTGGCGCCAGTTTAAACAGGAAACGGTCGGCCTCAGCCGGGATATGGTCTTCTTTGGATAAGAGTTTGATTCCGTCCGCCACCGGCTGCAGCAGCCCGTGCCATCCCACGCGCATCGGCCCCATCCGCTGCTGGATGTGCCCGGCGATCTTGCGCTCCAGCCAGGTGAGCGGCAAGGGCAGCAGCAACAGGATCGCGATGAGCAACGCGACCTTGAAGACGATCAGGCCAAGAGCGACGATAAGTTCCATGATCCGCGGCTACTTACTCAACGGGGTGAAACGCGCGACCGGACTTTAGCTCCGGTTACTGACCGAGCACTTTTCGCATCTATCAGTGTGCACGGTACAACGGTGAGGCACCGCGCGCAATGCCATCACAGTGTCGCCTGCCTTTATTCAATGATCGACACTGACCTTGGTTCAGGAATGTCTTCGACACGATCATCCTGCCCCATGACAGAGTGGGGTATCCACAGGCGAATTTCGCGTATGTTTCTGCTATAGTTCGTGATGCTTTGCCCTTCAAGATTGAGAGGAATGGCATGATGACCGGATCCAGACATCGTCTGCCGCAACTCGGTGATCGTATTTTTTTGACCGATGGCGGCATTGAGACAACATTGATCTTTCATGAGGGACTTGAACTGCCGTATTTCGCCGCCTTCCATCTCCTCAAAGATGAAAAAGGCACCGAGGCCCTGCGCAATTACTATGCTCGTCACGCAGCCATCGCCCGGGACAACGGCACCGGGTTTATCCTGGAAAGCGCGACCTGGCGAGCCAATGCCGACTGGGGCAACAAGCTCGGCTACACGCCGGCGGAACTTGACGAGGCCAACCGCAAAGCTGTCGCGCTCCTGCACGACCTAAAGGTGACATTCGAGACAGACCGCTCGCCGATGGTGATCAGCGGATGCGTAGGTCCGCGCGGCGATGGCTACGATGCGGGCACGATCATGGGCGTGGGGGAAGCCGAGGCCTATCACGCTCGGCAGATCAGCGTCTTTGCGCAAGCCGAAGTCGATCTGGTGACGGCCATCACCATGACCAACACCAATGAGGCAATTGGCGTCACGCGCGCCGCGCAGGCTTTGGGGCTTCCCGTGGTCATCTCGTTCACTGTCGAGACAGACGGGCGCCTGCCGTCGGGTGAAGGCCTGGGGCAAGCGATCGAAACGGTCGACCGCGCAACCGAAGGCGGTCCGGCCTATTTCATGATCAACTGCGCCCACCCGACTCATTTCGAGCGTGAACTCACCCCGGGAAAAGCATGGGTCGACCGAATCGGCGGATTGCGCGCAAACGCGTCAAAACGCAGTCACGCAGAACTCGACGAGGCCACGGAACTTGACGACGGTGATCCGATCGAACTTGGAGCCCAGTATCGTGACCTGCGACGCCGTTTCGGGCACATCAACGTGCTTGGCGGCTGCTGCGGCACGGATCACCGTCATATCGAGCAGATTTGTTTAAGGTGTCTGGAGGTGGTTTGATCACGAACCCCTCGATCGAATTTGCCGAGGTCATTTTGCGTGGGGAAAGCAGCGATGGACGGATTGGGATTGAGGAATTTCTCGCCGCTGTTTGCGCATTTGTCGATACCAAAGTCAACTGCCGCTAACCGGAAACGTCCGCCTTGACCGGAAGCTTGCGCGAAGTACGCCACTCTTCAAAGCGCTGCATGATTGTAAAGAATGACGGTACGAAAAGTACGGCAAGACAGGTCGAGGCGATCATTCCGCTGAAGACGGTAATGCCGATCGACCGACGGGCACTCGCCCCGGCACCGGAGGCAACGACCAGCGGCGCGACGCCGAGGATGAAAGCGAAGGAGGTCATCAGGATCGGCCGGAAACGCGACCGCGCTGCTTCCATCGCCGAGTCAGCAATCGACTTGCCCGATGCTCTGAGCTCACGCGCCATTTCGACAATCAAAATGGCGTTCTTTGCCGACAGCGCAATGAGCAGGATCAGTCCAATCTGCACATAAAGGTTGATCGGCACATGCGCGCCCAGAAGGATCGATACCGGGCCGACCAGCGACAATGGCGCGGCTAACAACACCGACACTGGCGCAATCCAGCTCTCATATTGTCCGGCAAGAACGAGATAGACAAGAAGCAGCGCAAGAGCGAAGACCAGATACATCTGGTTGCCGACGATCTTCTCCTGGAAGGACAGCGCCGTCCAATCGAAGCCCAGGCCAGGAGGCAAGGTCTTGGCAGCGATTTCCTCCATCAAGGCCATTGCCTCGCCCGATGAGAAGTTGGCCGCTGGTATGCCGGTGATCGAGGCGGATGGATAGAGATTATAGAGGCTGATCAGCGACGGGCCGACGCTTGGTGTTATGGTCAGAACAGTCCCAAGAGCGATCATGTCGCCGTTCTTGTTGCGCACCGTCAGACTGTTGATGCTCTCCGGGGTAAGGCGAAACTGAGCGTCGCCCTGGACGTAGATCTGGAAGACGCGGCCGAATTTGTTGAACTGATCGACGTAGCTTGAGCCGAGATAGCTTGCCAGCGTGTCAAAGACCTGATCCGTCGTCAGCAACAGTGTTTCCACCTTCTCGCGGTTAATCTCGACATCGTACTGGGGCACGGTTGCCCGGAAGGGCGCGCTCACACGTTGGATTCCGGATTGTGTTTCCGCAGCCTTTACGACGGCGTTTGTTGCGCTCTGCAGTTTGGCAAGATCAAAGCTTCCATCACGCAATTCAACCTGCATCGTGAAGCCGCCGGCATTTCCAATGCCCTGGATCGGCGGAGGTGGCAGCACGATCGTACGGGCTTCACCACTTGACGCAAGACTGGCGTTGAGCTTCGCGTACAGTGAAGCGAGATCTTCGCCCTTGCCGCGTTCGCTCCAATCCTTGAGCATGATATAGACCAGGCCGGCATTGGCGAGGCTGGAGTTGTTGTCGAGAGCGGACAGGCCCGCAATGGTGATAACCTGGTCGACCCCCGGTGTAGCCTTGGCGATCTTTCCAATGTCTTCCAGCGCTTTCTCTGTCCGCCCCAACGCTGCGCCATCGGGCAATTGCACGGCCGCGAGCAGGTAACCTTGATCCTCGATGGGCAAGAAACTTGTCGGTGCACGCGATAGGCCGTAAGCGGAGGCGCCGATGATCGCCAGCGCGAGAAGAGCCATGATGCCGCTGCGCCTGACCATCCAACCAATAAGGCGAACATAGCCATTCTCCATGCGCCGATAGACGGCGTTGAAGCCGCGATAGAAGAAATTTCGTCGCTCCATCGGCACTGTTGGCCGCAGCCACATGGCGCACTGTGTCGGCTTCAAGGTAACGGCGTTGATCGCACTGATCAGGGCCGTCGCCGCGATCACCAGTGCGAATTGCGCGAAGATCTGCCCTGTAATCCCAGGCAAGAACGAGGCCGGCAGGAATACCGCCATTAAGACCAGTGTGATGCCGACGATCGGCCCGAACAGCAAGTTCATGGCACTTATGGCAGCGTCGTGACCGGACATTCCGTGCTCGATATTATGCGCAGCACCCTCAACCACGACAATGGCATCATCGACGACGATGCCGATCGCGAGCACGATGGCGAACAGCGTCGAGAGATTGACCGAAAAACCCATGGCCGCCATTGCAGCAAAGGCACCGATGATTGTCACAGGCACCGTCGTTGCCGGCACAAGCATCGCCCTCCAATCTTGCAGGAAGACAAGGATGACAATCAACACAAGGATCGCCGCCTCGAACAGCGTCTTGTAAACCTCCTCGATCGCCTGGCTGACAAACGTGGTGGTGTCGAACGGGATTGAATAGGCAACGCCCTGGGGAAATTCGCTGGCAAGCGCCTTCATCCTGGTGCTCACGCGCGCGGCCACGTCGAGCGCATTGGCACCCGGCGACAGGAAAATGGCAAGGCCCGCCGCCTCTTGCCCGTCCAGTTTAAAGGACTGGCTATAGGTTTGGGCGCCAAGCTCGACACGCCCTATATCGCGCACCCGCGTATAGTCATCATTAGCGCCGGTCTTGACGATCACAGCACCGAATTGGTCCGGATCATCCAGCCGGCTTTCGACATTGATCGTGTATTGGAACGACTGATCATCAGGCGCCGGCGGAATGCCGACCTGACCAGCAGTGACCTGTTCGCTTTGCTGTTGCAGCGCCTGAACAACATCCTGTGCCGTCAGGCCGCGCGCCTGCATCTTTTCGGCATCCAGCCAAATGCGCATGGAATATTGCCCAGCTCCGAAGACGCTGACATTGCCCACGCCCTGTAAGCGGGCGATTTCATCCTTGAGCCGGATCGTTGCGTAATTGCTCAGGTAAAGGCTGTCATAGCGCTTGTCCGGCGATGTCAGGGTCACGATCTCGAGGATCGAAGTCGATTTCTTCTGGACGTTTACACCCTGGACTTGCACAGATTGCGGCAACGATGCCAGGGCGGTCGAGACACGGTTCTGGACCAGCACTTGCGCCGCATCGAGATCGGTACCGATCGCAAAGGTGACAGTAAGCGTGTAACTGCCATCGGATGCAGCAAAGGACTGCATGTAAAGCATGTTTTCGACGCCGTTGACCTGTTGCTCAATTGGCAGTGCAACGGTATCGATCAGGGTGCGTGCGCTGGCGCCGGGATAGCGGGTCGTCACCTGCACAGTTGGTGGCACGACGTTTGGATATTGCGCAACCGGAAGCTGGTAGAGCGACACAAAGCCGATGACAACCATCAGGATTGCGATGACGTTGGCCAGAACCGGCCGCTCGATGAAGAATTTCGAGATCATTGCAAAGCGCTGTCAGCGGCAATGGCGCTGACATCCTTCAGCTGTGGCTCGATCTTCTGGCCGGGTACTGCTGAAAGCAAACCCGAAATGACGATGCGGTCGGCAGCTGTTATGCCTGACGTTATGACGCGCAGCTCGCCAACCAGCTGGCCAATCTGGACGGTGCGTTGCTCGACCACATTGTCGTTGCGCGCGACAAGCACATAGCGTCCGCTTTGATCGCTGCCGATGGCACGATCCGGAACGAGCATCATGTTCGGTTCCTCGAACAGGGGCACGCGCACGCGAACGAAATAGCCGGGCAGCAATTGCCGTTCCGCATTGTCGAGAACAGCACGGGCCGGGAGCATGCCAGTTGCTGCTGTGATCGTTGGCGCCGCGTAGTCGAGCGTTCCTTTGTGAGGGTACCCGGTTTCTGTCTGCAGGCCAATTTCCACCGGTATCTTCTTCAGGTCCTGGGCAGTTATTCCGCGCTTTTGCATGGTGGCGCGAATACGAAGCACATCCTTTTCGCTGACATTGAAATTTACATAGATCGGATTGAACTGGACGATGCTTGCGAGCGCTGACGTGTTGTTGGGGCCAACCAGTTCGCCAACTGAGACCTGCCTTGCCGTGACGATACCATCAAATGGAGCCTTCACTTGCGTATAGCTCAGATTGAGTTGGGCCTGCTTGATGTTGGCGTCTGCCTGCTGTTGCACAGCGACATTGGCATCGCGCGCCGCTTCTGCCTTTTCGAGATCCTGCTTGGTGGCAAAAGTCTTGGCGACAAGGGCAGCCTGGCGTTCATATTCCGCCTCGGATTGCTTCACGGCAGCATCGGCAGAGGCCTTTGCGGAGTTTGCCTGGTCGAGCGCCAGCTGGTAGGGCTGGGGCTCGATGACGAACAGCACGGTACCCGCTTTGACCGCATCGCCATCCTGGTAATCTATTTCCTGGATGAAACCCTGCACGCGCGCCACAAGTGCGGTCTCGTTAACCGATGCCGTTGTGCCGGTCGCTTCCAGATATGGCGTCACATTCTGTTTCAAAGGGAGCGCAACGTCGACTTTGGGTGGCGGCGGCGCCACATAGGTGTTTTGCTCATTGCAGGCAGCAAGTGAAAATGCCAATACCAAACAACAAACTATTACCCCGGTTGTTTGAAACACAGGCCCTACAAAGTCTGACGCCCCACGTTCATTGGAGCGATCGTCGCTGGACTCGCGCCGTTGTGCATGCATCCCCAAGTTGCCGATCCCCCGATTGGCCTTTGCAGGAAACTCGGCGTCGATGTTACGTTATTCCTCAACAGAGGGATAGGTCTTTATTGGCAAACTTGGGAGGAGTGCAATGCGGATAGTGTTGACGATGGCTGCACTTAGCGTGGGTCTTCTTGGCGGCGCGGCGGCCGCGCAGACAGCAGCCGAGCGGGAGGCCTGCATGCCAGATTATCAAAAATACTGTGCCGGCGTTGCGCCGGGTGGTGGCCGTATTTTCGAGTGCCTGGCCAAGCAGTTGGACAAACTGACGCCCGAGTGCAAAAAAATTGTCGAGGCGTACGCACCGAAGTAGCCGCGAGACGGCGCAAGTTTTGCAATGCCGTGCGCAGGACAGAAGAACTCAGCTTGGCAACATGGTGAATGTCCACGGCCCCGAAAGCCCTTAGCGGGCAGGTTCGAACAACTCAATCGGGTTACCGGACGGGTCATCGAGCAATATTTGACTGCCACCGACGCCTTTGAGAACGTCGTTACGAAACGACAATCCAGCCTCGCGCAACCGCGCGACTTCTGCGGCGATATCAGAGACGACAAGCAAAATGCGGTTCCAGCCTCCCGGGACCGGTTGTCGACCGTCGGGCATTGCTCGCGCACCGGAACTGGCCTCGCCGCTCAACAGCAACCGCAGATTGCCGCGGATTACCGATGCGAAGGCAGGCCTCGCATCCCGTTGAACGGTGAAACCGAGCAAGGTCGTGTAGAATTCTATGGAAGCGGCTACATCATCGACGATGTAGCGGACACTGACAAAATCATTCGACATTGCTTGATCCTCCCTGTGTTGAACAGGTGATGTGGCGATGGTCAAGAAAGAAAGACCATTCGCCGTTACGAACATTATCGCAATGCATTATAGCCTGTCGATACGGCAGAACCTGCGCTTATGAACGTTGTCCAATCATTGCCCGTGCTATCGCGCAATGTCGGTCGGCGTTTCGTGGACGCAACGCCATAAAAGCGCTTAGTGGTTTCTGATCACGTTGAGAAAGATCGTTGCGATGCTGGCGAGATGCCCATCGCCACCCTCACGGTAAGCCTGATGGCCCGCGGCCACGATCGCATCGAACAGGCGGTTTTCCTCTTGTGCCGTTTTGACAATTTCGTCCACACGTTGTTGCTTATTTCCCCCGTCTGGATATTTCCTGTTCAAGTAGGTCATCAGCAGCCGTTTCCGGCGCTCGATGTCATCGGTCATCGCGCTGAAAAAGCCCCAAACAAACCAGGTTTCTCCGGTTTGCATGTCGACGTCGCTGATTTGATTGCGCTGCCACTCGTGAAGCTTTGCGCGCTGTGCGTCAGCCGTCCTGCTTGCCAACTCATAAGCTTCGCTGTCTGTCTTACTCGTTGCGGATGTCATGGCAACCTCCGATAAAGCCACTCAGCTGCTCCATTCACACCATAACAACGCGCGTCGCGGTCGACAACCTGGCGGCTTGCAACCGGTCCCTTCCACTGCGCTCATGTGCCGGCTGTTCGTGGACAGTTTCGAGCCGCACTTGCAAAAAACACTTCATCAGTCCGCGCTATAGGGCATTTGCTATCAATAGTGACGGGGTTATCCACAAGCGAAAAAAGTCGAATAGGCCCCGACCACAGAAACCCCTGCATACCGCATGTTGGGTCGAAGCAAGTTCGTGTTATGGCCCGTGGAATTCCTCCACCCAGAAAAAAGCTGCTGCGCACTTTTATATCTAACACCGACGTTTTCTGTACATACTCCACTCAGTCCAGCCGCCCTAGCTTGGGCTGATCTCTGGCGGAAGCCATCGTGGCTGATGGTGTTACGGGCTGCTTGATAGCGGTTATGTTGCCGCGCCAAGGCAATCAACGTGCGATGGGAGGCCAAGGGAGAAAGGCCACGGCTCACCCTGTAGGAATTGATGAGGGTTAGTGTCTGGGCGCCAAAATCGGACGTCGCAGCCATCGGCTGTGTCGTACCTGCACAACTGGCTACCAGGACCGCAATTGCAATTTTCTGTGAGACTTTCATTTTAGAGGTTTCCCTGCTTAACGCTCGCCACGGTTCGTCCCTGGCGGTTTTTCTTTACCACAAAGCGAACGGCTTACCGGAATCCCTTCTGCGCTTCAGGCGTGATCAAACCATCTTGAAGGGTGCCGGTCCCAAACACAACACGTTTGGCATCAAGAGCATGCTTGGAGCAGCGCTGATGTTGATACGCAATATCCAATCCGTCAGGGCAAACAGGGCAACCTTTTGGTGCAACCCTCTCTGGCGTTGCAAGAATCGGAAAGGTAGCCGAACGGTGACCGTCCAACGCATCAAGGAGTCGCTGTCCGCGTACTGCATGCGGTTCATAGGCATTTGTAGTCTTTAAGCCAACAGAGCGAGCGAGAACTCATTGGCCAATATCAAACCGAGCTCAGTATGATGCTGGTTCGGCGCGCCTAGTCTCTCGTTGGTTTGGGCGCCGCTTTCGCAACCATGGTGGGGAGCGGCGCGGAGGTATTGAGGTAGCGCCGGAGAGCCGCTTGGGCGCTGAGAAACATGCGATCCTTGCCAACGCGGTCGGCAAAGCCGGACCTTCGAATGTAGTCAAGGACGTCCGGATTGAGGCCTGCGAGCCAGATCGCGACTCCCTCTTCCGCAAAGCGACGTTCGCCATCGACCATCATTTGCAGCGCCGAATATTCGATATCGAAGACCCGGCTGAGGTCGATTACAAGGACGCTTGGTTTGTTGTTGGCAACGAGTTCCCGGACCCGGTCGCCGACCTGCTGGGCATTGGCGAAGAAGAGCCTTCCTTCCGGACGCACCATCAAAAGTCCCTCGAAGGTCTCGTCATCGGGATGTTCCGGCGATACCGGCCGCAGCAGGTCCTCCCCGCGTTTGCGGCCGATCACGTGGATGCGCGGATGCGCCGCCTGACTGGACAGGCCAAGCAGCGACAGCACGATCGCAACGATGATGCCTTGAAGCGTACCAAATACGAGCACGCCGAAGAAGGCCGCGAGCGCCCACCGGAATTCCATTGTTCGGACCTTTCGGATCGCTGCGAATTCGAGCGGCTGGATCAGACCAATTGAATAGACGATGACAATGGCCGCAAGAACGGCTTGCGGCAGAAGCCCCAACAGCGGCGCCAAAGCCAGCATGGTTGCCGCCGAAACCCCAGCCGTGAAGAGAGATGCCTTCTGCGTGCGTCCTCCAACGGCGCGCACCACCGCCGTCTGCGATGTCCCGCCACCGGCGGGCATGGCCCCGAAGAAGGCGCCAGACAGGTTGGCTGCGCCGATGGCCAGGAGTTCCCGGTTCGCCCTGATCGGCGGCTCCGACGGGGCTGCGAAGGCGCGGCCGGCCGCGATTGTCTCCGTAAAGCTCATGAGCGCTATGCCGATCGCCCCCGGGAGCAGCTTTATCGCCAGGTCGGGGGTCGGCAGCGTTATGGAGGGCAATGATTGGGGAATGAGGCCGACCGTTGCCACGCCAACCCCACTCAGATCGCCCAACCAGGCAGCAGCGATGCCAGCGCCGACCACCGCCAGGGGCGCTGGCGAGTGCGGCCAGAGCCGCTCGGTAACCAGGAGCAAGACCAGGGCCGCTGCCCCAACGGCCAGCGTAACGAGGGAGGTCTCGGGAAGATGTTGGACAAGACTAATCAAGTCGAGGAGGAAGCCGTCTTTCGTTATGTGAAAACCGAAAAGCTTCGGCACCTGATCAAGCACAATCACCAGACCAATGCCGGCCTTGAAGCCGGTCAGGACCGGCGCTGAAATCAAGTTTGCAACGAACCCGAGACGAAGGGCCGAAGCCACAAGAAGCAGGGCCCCGGTGAGCGCGGTGAGCGTCGCAGTCGCTGTGATCAGCTTCCCGGGGTCTCCGTCCGGCACGGCCATGCCCAGCTCTGCGGCGGTCAGGATCGCCAAGGTGGTGGTTGAGCTGGTGCTCAGGACCCGTGACGTGCCCAGCAGGGCATAGACAACCATCGGAACAAAGGCCGTGTAGAGCCCTACACTGACTGGCAGGCCAGCGACCGTTGCATAGGCCATGGCTTTGGGCAGGACAACGGCCGCGGCCGTGAGGCCGGCGACCAAGTCGGGACGCAAGCTGCTGTCGGGCCAGTGGGATGGGTTGTCCGTGCGCTCGGATGGCATTCCGCAACGCTCCTGTGATCGGTGGTGCAATTGTCGAACGAAAGTAGCACAATATTGGCTCTCCAAGGAATTTGCGGCGAAAGCCCTGTGAGAACGACAATCGCAAGGCGTCGATCGGAACCGTGATTTCAGTCGTGCACGATCCCACACGCCTGTCCGTTCACCCCCGCGGGTGAAAGTGTTTAGGCTGAAGTGTGCTAAACAGCGTTCGTCTTTGGTGAATCGATTTGGGGACGATGCGCAAGGCGGTTTCGCGGCCGCGATGTTGGGGAAGAAGATCCGCCACGATGGCTCTTGCTCATGAAGCCGGGAATAACGCCTTTAGGGGAATAAATCTTGGAGATCTTGATCCGTCACAGACATCATCGCGCGTTCTCATTCAATGCAGAGCACAGGAGGAGATCATGCATTTAGTCGCTCGGACTGCCCTAGCAGCTGCAGTCCTCGCCGTTCCGTGTGAAGCCGCGGAAACGTTCAAAAAATATGGCTCAGCGGCGGGCTGGGACATTTTTGTCAATGAGAAGATGGGCCCTGGTTGCCTTATTGCGCGGGAAAATTCCGCCAATGGCACTCAGGTGGAGATCGGTATTGATGCGACCGCCGATCTGCGCGGCTATCTGGCGCTCTACTCCAAGAAACCTGAAAAGATTACCGCTGGCGAAAAACTCTCGGTAGAGTTCGATGTCGATGGTCAAAAGTTCACCGGCGTGGCAACGGGACAGGAGATGGAGGGATTCGACGGCGCAGTCGTGCCCTTCAACAATCTCGATTTCATCTATGATCTTGCCAAGAAGAAAGCCCTGACGATCACCGCGAAGGGACGTGATCCCATCGTGTTGCAGCTCACCGGCACCGATGCTGCGTTCAAGGCTTTGCGAGAGTGTCAAGCCAAACAGAAGTAAGCGGCGGCGGCCACCCGGCCACATCGTGATTGCCACTATGTCCGTTTGCGGCCCGAACTGCCATTGGACGAACAGGGCGGCAGCACTTGGTTCCGGCTGATGCATGCAGGCCGTTTTGACGGTTTCATCAGCCTCGGCGACCTGAGACCATGTGCAAGCGGCTGGTTGTAGACAGAGTTAGGCACGCGCGGGATCCATATACGTCCGCAGAAGAGGATTTTTTGCACCAATTGACATTGGCAATTATCGGCATTTTCAAAAGAACAGCTACTGGTGCTCGCCAGGCGTCATGTTACGGCCGAACTTGCTTTCTGTTGCATGCTCCTATGGCCCCGAAAACTGGCCGTAGGAGTCCTGAGGCTGAGGAGGCTTTCGCCGCTCACACTCAGGACCGAGGTAGATAATGCTTGTGCCCCCTTTAAGAGGGCACAAGCATGAATCTTAGGGGTATGCGGTTGATCCGTCGGGCTTTTTGGTAATTTTGCGCTCCCAGTGAATGTGGTCTTCTTCGACCAGGGCTTTCTCATCGATCTCAATTCCCCAACCAGGGCGGTCAGGACGAAGCTCCATATGACCGTCCACCGGAATGTAGGGGTCGAGGGCCCAGGGCGCATGCACGTGCGGCTTATACTCGAGAATCTTGAAATTGGGCTGCGCGGCGCAAAAATGAATGTTCACGGCTGTTGCCAGTGGTCCCATCGGATTGTGCGGGGCAACGGTAACATAGTGTGCTTCGGCGATCGCCGCGATCCGCCGCATTTCCGTCATCCCCCCAACCACGCAAATATCCGGCTGAATGATATCGGCGCCACGCGCTGTTAGAAGGGCCAGGAATTCAAAGCGATTATAAAGCGATTCTCCCGTTGCCAGCGGTACCGTCACTTTTGATTTGAGTTCGGCCCAGGCAGGAATGTGTTCGGGCCGGATTGGTTCTTCGTAGAAGAGTGGATCATAAGGCGCGATTGCCGCTGCCAACTGTACGGCCTGATAAGGTTCGTAGATCTTTGCGTGAGCATCAAATGCAAACTCGAAAAGCGAAGGGGTAATCTCGCGAATCCTGCCGAAATAATCACCAGTTTCCCTGACCAGTTCTCCCCAGCGGCTGTTGTGCAAATCGCGCCGGTAGGGGCTGAGCTTGAATGCGGTATAACCATGATCCTGGTTCAGCTGAAGGGTCTGATCCAGGACCGCTTCCGGATCGGGCGCTGTGTAGAGGCCACAATAGATCCTGACGCGTTCGCGAACGTTGCCGCCCAACAGCATATAGACTGGCAAGCCGGCGGCCTTTCCGGCAATATCCCACAATGCGTGGTCGATTGCCGAGATTGCTGCCAGCCCCAGGGCCCCCGGGGGAAAGCGAGCCTGCTGATTGAGTTTCAGGATCAGGTATTCGACGCGGCAAGGATCCTCGCCTTCGATCTGATGAAACAGGTATTCGAGCATGGGCGGAAGCGCCCAATCCGGACCATGATTATACGCTTCGCCCCACCCAGAGATTCCTTCGCTGGTCTCGACTTTGACAAGAAGGCGGGGACGATCATCCACGCGCTGCATGAATGTTTTCAGAGCAGTTATGTGCATCTCAATTCTCCGCTCAAGCCGCGCAATTGTCACTATCGACGCGCTCAAGGATTTCCCTTAAGTTCTTTCGCTCTGCTTCATCGAGGGTTTCCACACCCGGCAGTCGAACCGGGCCGACATCGGCTCCAAGCATTCCAAGCGCTTCCTTCACGACGGTGACGTTGGCACCATTAAGGTATTTGGTGCGCATCGCTTCGAATCCGGCGATCCCATCGATCAAATCCCGCGCCTTTGCATAGTCGCCCGCTTCCAGTGCGCGGTGAATCGCATGCGAGCGTTCGGGGAAAACATTGACGAGACCCGACGTAAACCCGCGCGCGCCCATTGCGTAAAATGCCGGGGCCCACCCCTCCGCCAGTCCGCAAACCCAGATTGCCGGGGCATCTTTCGTCGAGCGGATCACATCGGCAAGCAGCATCAGATTTCCAGATGCAAACTTGATGCCGGCGATGTTCGGGTGAAGCGCGAGTGTGCGGAAGTCGGCCACGGAAAACGTATCGTTCCTGACATAAGCGACGACCGGCACGCTGCAGCTATCGGCCAGCTCGAGGAAATATTTCGCTTGATAGGAGGGGCCGGCAAAGGGATCCATGGGATGGTGGCCCATGATTGCATCCGCACCTTCGGCAATCGCGTCGCGCGCCAATGCCTTTGCTTCGGTCAGCGACCGGCCGACTGCGGCGCTGACCAAGGCCTTGCCGCCTGCCGCCTTGATCGTCGTGCGGTGGACAAGGCGCACCTCATCGAGCGACAAGGTAAAGAACTCGCCTGTATTGCCGGCCGCCATCAGATTGTGGACCTGCGCAGCTGCCAATCTCTCGATTAACGCTTTCAGTTTTGCGGTATCGACGCTCCCGTCGGCCGCATAAGGCGTTACCGGAACCCCTGAGATACCCGTCAGGGCCCGCCGAACTCTTGCAACAGCTTCACTCACGTCAAACTTCCCTTTTGTTTTTGAATACGATCTTCAAATATGTTTCCCCCGACCGAACGACGTGATCGCGCATCGCGCGCTCGGACGTGTCGGTATCTCCGGAGATAATCGCAGCAGCGATTGCCGAATGTTCATTAAGTGCTATTTCCCGCTCGGCCGGATCGGAATGGATGACGCGCCGGATGCTGGCGTCATAGAACTGCTGCCGCTCGATCATTCGCGCCAAATACTGACACTGGGAGGCTATATGGATCTGATCGTGGAACTTCTCGTTCAGTGCGATAAGGTCGTCAGCCCCCCCCGCCTTCGTCGCCTCCATCATTAAATTGATGGTGGTCTGAAGCTCGGCAGCGGCGGGTTTCGTCAATCGCTTTGCGGCAAGGTGTGCGATCATCGATTCAAGGGCGGCGCGCGCTAGGATCATCTCCTCGGCCCACCCGGAATTAAAGCGGATAAGGACGCCGCGGCGCGGCAATGTCTCGACAAGTCCTTCCGTCTCAAGCTGTCGCAATGCCTCCTTGATCGGCGTCGTGCTGACGCCAAGCTGTTCTGCGAGCTGGCGTTCGTTTACGCGCTCGTTCACCCCAAATCGACCCGACAATATCGCGCTTCGAAGCGTGCGGTGAACATGGTCGCGCAGCGTCGTCAAGAAACGCGGATCAAGCTTTTCAATCCGATCGTCGTGGGGCGCTAGCTCGGTTTCTTCCCTCATCTGGCAATTTCCTGGTTGACGTGCGTTGCATTCTGTGAGATCTGATATACCAGATTTCAGTTCAATGTCGATACTGAATTTTTGTCCATCGGATCGGCGATCCGGCCGGTGAGGGGCTCTGGGAGGAGTTTTGTGAAAATGCTAAGGCGCCATTTTTTGATAACCACGGCCGTTGCTGCCGCAATTTCGTCCGCACCAATCACGGCTTCCGCCGCAACACCGGACGATCAACTGGTGATCGCTTTGACGATGTCTTCGATGCGCGGGCTTGATCCCAACGAGATCAACCAGCTGGAGACGGCCGAAGTGGTCGCCAATCTTTATGACCGTCTTGTGGTTCTGCCCGCCGACAATATCGCGCAGCCAGCACCTGGACTTGCGGAAAGCTGGACCGTTTCGGCTGATGGTAAGACCTTCACGTTCAAGATCCGTTCCGGCGTCAAATTTCATTCCGGCAACGCGCTGACGGCCAAGGATGTCGAATGGTCGTTACGCCGTCTCGTCAAGCTTGGGCTGGCGCCGTCCGTCGATCTGCGTCAGTGGGGCTTTAAGGAAGACAATGTCGAAACCCTGATCAAGGCGACGGATGACACGACGCTGGTCCTTCAAACCCCTGACGTGTGGAATCCGAACCTCATCCTGTTTTCACTTGCAAGTTTTTCGACCTCCATTCTGGATAGCGCGCTTTTGGCGCAGCATGACAAGAATGCTGACATGGGGCGCGAATTCCTGCAGGCCAATGATGCGGGCTCCGGTCCCTATTCGCTGCGTACCTGGCGGTCCAACGACATTCTCATTGCCGATGCCTTCAAGGATTACTGGCAAGGCGCACCGAAGATGCGCCGCGTCATTCTGCGCCATCTGCCCGAATCGGCGGCGCAACGCCTGCAGCTTGAGGCCGGCGATATCGATGTCGCTACCCGCCTGTCGTCAACCGACCTCAATGCCCTTGACCAAGGCGGCAAGGTCACGATCCAGAAGACCCCTGGATTCGGCTTTTATTATCTCGCCTTGAACCAGAAGGACGAAATTCTGTCGAATCCAAAAGTTCGCGAAGCGTTTCGCTATCTCATCGACTATGACGGGCTTGCCGGCACGGTCATGAAGTATTACGGCATCAAGCAGCAGACGATCGTTCCACGCGGTCTTCCCGGTGCCGTGGACGAGAATCCCTACAAGCTCGATATCGAAAAGGCAAAGCAACTCCTGACTGAGGCCGGATACCCGGACGGTTTTTCCAAGGTCTATTATGCAACGCCGGTAACGCCGGAGTACGAGGTTGCCCAGTCGCTGCAGGCCAACGCTGCCAAGGCCGGCATCAAGCTTGATCTTCAGGGCGGTGATCACATAGGCAAGTTCCGCAGCCGCGAATTCCAAATATTTTCTGCGCGTTCCGGCGAGCGATTGCCTGACCCGCATGCCATCCTTCAATCCTATGCCACAAACGCCAACAATTCGGACGAAGCCAAACTAACCGGACTGAACGCTTGGCGCACGGCTTGGGATGTGCCCAAGGATATTCAGGATATGGTAATCGCCGCAGCCCATGAGACTGATCAGGCCAAGCGCACGGACCTTTATAGCAAAATCAACAGGGCCTATCTCGCAGCCTCGCCGGCGCTTGTGACTTCGTTTCTCAGAACGGATGCAAAGGCGGTGCGCAAGGACATTACCGGCTATACAGGTCATTCCACCTGGTTGACCCGCTGGGATACGGTATCCAAGGGCGAATGAGCTTGCTCAAAAAAGGAACGCGGACGTGAGCATCTCGCAGTACCATTCTACGCGTTCTTCAGCTGGCTCAGCCGTGCTGTCAAGTTTGCAAAAACTGGCAACCTCTTTTGCCGTCATCCTGACGACGTTGTTGGGCCTGCTGGTGATCACGTTTGTCATCGGCCGTATGGTACCGGCCGATCCGGTCATCGCCGTCATCGGTGACCAGGCAGACCAGGCGACCTACGAACGGGTCTCCAAGCAGATGGGTCTCGACAGGCCGCTCTACGAGCAGTTCGCAACATATCTGAGCAATGTGGCGCGACTGGATTTCGGGCAATCCAACGTCACGAAGAACGCGGTCTCCAGTGATCTGGCACGAGTCTTTCCGGCAACGCTGGAATTGGCGACGATTGCCACGATCGTCGGCGCCGTGTTTGGCATACCGCTTGGGATCATCGCGGCCGTTCGCAAAGGCACATGGGTCGATCATCTGGCGCGCATCGTCGGGCTGCTCGGCCATTCCACGCCAATATTTTGGCTGGGAACCATCGTCATCCTCGTTTTCTACGCGAAGTTCGGGCTCATACCAGGAAGCGGGCGCATCGACGTGTTCAATGAAGGGCTTGTCGAAGGGCCAACCAACTCTCTGCTGATCGACGCGGCCATCGCGGGCGAATGGGGTGTTTTTTTCGACGTCCTCCATCATGTGATGGCACCAGCGTTGATCCTTGGCTATGCCGCGATGGCCTATCTTAGCCGTATGAGCCGCAGCTTTATGCTGGAGCAGCTTCGCCAGGAATACATCCTCACCGCGAAGGCCAAGGGACTGGGGCAACGTTCCATTGTCTGGCGCCATGCATTTCGCAATATTCGTGTCCAGCTCTTGACGATCGTGGCGCTCGCCTATTGCGGCCTTCTCGATGGTACCGTGCTGATCGAGACCGTGTTCGCATGGCCAGGGCTCGGCCAATATCTCACATCGGCACTGTTTTTTGCCGATATGAATGCCGTTCTGGGCAGTGTCCTCCTGATCGGCATCATTTCGATTGCCATCAACCTTTTGTCGGACATCGCCTATCGCTTCCTTGATCCACGGACCCGGTAAAACAATGACAACACGATATTTCGGTGACCTGCACGACTGGCTGATCAGCGAGGATTTTTCCTCAACGCGTCAGGCTCGCCTGCACAAAGCGTATGTCTTGTGGCTCAACCTTGTCGGCAATCCCCTTGCCCTGGGCGGGCTGATTGTTGTGGCGGCGCTGGTCATGGTCTCGGCCCTGGCGCCACTGCTTTCAACCCACGATCCGCTTGCGCAGGATCTGGCTCTGGCATTGCAGCCGCCGTCATCGGCCAATTGGTTTGGAACGGACGAATTCGGGCGCGACGTTTATTCGAGGCTTGTCTATGGTGCACGCACGACCCTTTATATCAGCATTCTGGTCACCGTCATTGTTGCTCCGATCGGGTTCATCATTGGCGCGACGGCTGGCTATCTCGGGGGCTGGGTCGATACCATCCTCATGCGCATCACTGACATCTTTTTGTCGTTTCCAAGTCTCGTTCTTGCGCTTGCTTTCTCCGCGGCCCTTGGCCCGGGCATCGAAAACGCGGTGATCGCTATCGCCTTGACGGTTTGGCCGCCAATTGCCCGCTTGGCACGCGCCGAAACCTTGACATTTCGCCAAGCCGATTTTGTCGTTGCCGCCGAACTGCAGGGAGCCGGTATGGGACGTATCCTGTTGCGCCACATTGTCCCGCTGTGCGCTCCGTCCATCATCATCCGTTTGACCCTGAACATGTCGAGCATCATCCTGACAGCGGCCGGTCTGGGCTTTCTCGGCCTCGGTGCCCAGCCACCAATGCCCGAATGGGGGGCAATGGCTGCATCGGGCCGCCAATATCTGCTGGATGCCTGGTGGCTGACCACCGTTCCGGGCGTTGCCATTCTCGTGGTCAGCCTGGCGTTCAATCTGCTTGGCGATGGCCTGCGCGACATCATGGATCCGAGAAATGCCTGACAATCAGAGCACAATTTTATCGATCGACAATATGTCCGTCCAGTTTCCGGCCCTGTCGGGTTCGGTCACGGCCGTTCGAAACGTTTCATTCAAAGTCGGCCGGGAAAAGGTCGGGATCATCGGTGAATCCGGGTCTGGGAAAAGCACGGCCGGCCGGGCCATCATGCAGCTTCAGCCACCTGGCGCCATTGTCACTGCTGACAGGATGCAGTTCGAGGATGTTGACCTCTTGGCAGCAAGCGAACAGCAGATGCGCACCATTCGCGGCAGCCGCATATCCATGATCCTCCAGGATCCAAAATACTCGCTCAATCCGGTCATGACCGTCGGCGAGCAGATTTCCGAAACGGTTGTTCTGCATGAGGGCGCCTCCTGGCGTGATGCGCGCATGCGAACCCTCGCCATGCTGGAAAGGGTAAACATTCGCGATCCCGAACGTGTTTACACCCTCTATCCGCATGAGGTGTCAGGCGGAATGGGGCAACGTATCATGATTTCGATGATGCTGATTTCATCGCCGTCGCTGATTATTGCCGACGAACCGACATCCGCCCTCGATGTCACCGTACGCCAGCAAGTCCTCAGCATCCTCGATGATCTGATCACCGAGCGCAATATCGGCCTGATCTTCATCTCTCACGACCTCAATCTGGTGCGAAGCTTTTGCGACCGGGTGATCATCATGTATGCCGGACGCATCGTTGAAACGCTCGAGGCCGATAATCTGGAACAGGCTGCACATCCCTATACGCAGGGATTGCTCAATGCGCTTCCAAGTCTGGAGCAGCCGCGTGAAAGACTTGAAGTTCTCACGCGCGATCCACGGTGGCTGGAGAACTGAGATGATGATCAAAGTCGATAATCTGGGTGTCAGCTACGGCCACGGACAAAATACGATCCGAGTGGTCAAGGACATCTCGTTCGAAGTCGCAAAAGGCGAGACATTCGGCCTGGTGGGTGAAAGTGGTTGCGGCAAGTCCACCGTGCTTGGTGCCTTGGCTGGAAGAAGCAAGAATTGGAGCGGTTCAATCGTCATCGATGGGGAAACCGCAAACCCGAAACGGACAAAATCTCAGCTCGCCAAGCAGCAAATGGTGTTTCAGGACCCGTTTGGGTCGATTCATCCCCGCCATACGATTGGCCGAACCCTGCTCGAACCTTTGGAAATCCATGGTCTCGACCGCCGGGAGGAGCGAATAGAACAGATTTTGCGGGAGGTCGGTCTGCCGCATAATTTTCGTTATCGTTTTCCGCATCAATTGTCGGGCGGTCAGCGCCAGCGCGTCGCGATTGCCCGCGCGCTTATTTTGAAACCGCAGATTTTGCTCCTGGATGAACCCACGTCCGCTCTCGATGTTTCAGTTCAAGCGGAAATACTCAACCTGCTCAAGGACCTACGCGATCGCGAACATCTGACCTATGTGCTCGTCAGTCACGATATGGCGGTCATTGCGCATTTGTGCGACCGCGTTGCCGTGATGCAAAATGGAATTTTTGTCGAAGTCACAAAACGTGGGAATCTGCTGCTGGGGAAAGTTTCGCATCCCTATACCAAAACCCTGCTTGATGGCAGTCGGGGGTATGTTTCAGCGCGACCACGGCGCTTGGGAACTGCCTGCGAGCAACTTATAGTTCAACGATAACGTTGGGTTAAACAGAAGAGTTGGTGTGTTGATTTAAGTGGCTTTAGGGCCCAAGCCAACGCGAGGGTGCCCGGTCCACATTGTTTCGACGAGCCCGGTTAAGCGGGCACGGCCACGGTGTCCTGCTTGTGCCATTTTTGAAGCGCGGTGTATTCTAGAGTGCCATGGCGGCACCGCTTACGGTGCGGCCTCAGTGAGGTTGGCCAAACCAGAGCACCAGTGATGCCTACGGATTTTGCACTCTGCATAGCAGCTATGCAATAAAACGTCTTGAGGTTCGCTGATATCGGGAATACTCCCCGCGCAGCCGATGCGGTTCTCCTCCCATTTTAACCGCATCAGCTGTTCCCCTCTGGAGGTTTTTGACCTTCACAATTAGGCCGGACTTTCCAGTCCGGCTCTTTTTTTGTCAAAAATGTTCACGGGCGTGTGAAATTGACGGTTTTGCTGATGGGGCGGTTTCATACGACGCCACCTTTGACCACCCCGTTTACCGCCTATCAAGCAGCGAAAGTGTGCAGCGACTTAGCCATGTGGACCGCGCTCCACGGCATGTATTCAGTGATCGCCAGCCCAACAATGCCGGCTTCGGCATCCATTGCTTAGAGAATTTTTGCGACCTTCGAAAAGCGCATGCTGGCCTTCGCGACGCAGGTATTGGGCTCGGCGGCGGGATCTTGGCAAAGTCGAAACTCGCCAAGCGTAGGGGCTAGGACATCCAAGTCAAAATGCACCGCTGACGTAGACATATGCACCTTGTCATCGACGGCATAAACGGGGGTACCCAAGCCTTGTCCTGAGTGATCTTCGGATAGCACCATCAGTTCAGCCGCCCATCCCGGACACGCACAAAAAAGTCCTCCTCTCCGATCTGGCCGCCCTTCAAAGCGAGTTCCAGTGGTGCTGATCCATCAAATCTGTAGCCCAAACAAACAGGCGAACCTGGCGCTTGGGGAATCGCGTGGCGAAGCGTGAGCGCCCCGATCTTGAGTTCCTCCAATGCATGACTTGACGTGTCGCCGCCCGCGACGATGACCCTCTTCAGGTCGTTTTCGTGCGCAAGTCGGTTCAACATGGCACCAAGGCGTCGCCCGACCCGATCATTTTCGTTTGAACCGCCTGATGGCCGAAATGACGGCGCTCCAAGTGAGGTAAATAGCAGGGGGCTTTTGCCTGATTTCAGGACTGTCACTGCCTGCTCGACAGCTTCCGTTTCTGCTATACCTGCCCCGACCCCCGATGCCAGCGCCTCATAATTAACCTGGACCGGCTCGAAACCGTTTTGGCTTGCGTATCTGATCTGTGCTTCCGTGGTTGGTGAGCAGCTTCCGGACACAACGGCAATGCGATCTTCGGCAGACAATGGTTGTTGTGGGGCAGGTAGCGGAAGTTTGCCCATCGCGCGCAAGATTTCAATGTAGGCGTACTCGACACCGGACGACCCGAATATGAGTGGTCCGGTGCTCGCAAGATGCATGGTGACGATTTCGCCTGCGAGACGCTGGCTTATCGCATCGGCGACATCGATCATGATCACTCTTTTTAAATCGGCCATCGCCTTGCGCCACGCCATGGCACCTTTGCCTGCAAGCAGCGATGGAAGGTCGACGAGGCCAATGGGAGCATCTGTCTGCTTTGCCAGATGCTTGCGCAGATCCGACTCGTGCATCGGCGTTGCAGGGTGATGACTCATGACCGGATGTCTGTCGATCCTGAAAACATCATTGCGAAACCGCGCATACAGTTCACCGAACATCGTATAGCGCCCAAGTTGCGGCACGCCGACAATCAATGGGGTGGCGTCCTGTGCGAAGGCTCGAAGACCGATGTCAATAGCGCGGCCGATCGAACCCTGTTCAGGGGCGCTGTCGAACGTCGAGCATACCTTATAGTGAGCCATTGGTGCTTGGAGCGAACTGAGCCACGCGAAAATGCCGGGCAGCTCGCGATCCATCCACTCAGGTGTCTGGCTGCGGCTTGTTCCGGCCAGACCGATTGCGGCTACATTGTTGAAAACCTTCAGGCGCGCCTCATCGGGAATTTTGGTGAAAAGAACCGTCTCAATGCCGTTTGAGCTCAGAGCTTCCATTGCATCGGTGGAACCGGTGAAGTCGTCGCCGTAAAAGGTGATCTGCGGCCTTACAGTCATGAGAAACGCGGCCGAAAGGTTTCAACTGCGGCGCGCAGGGCAGGGTGTGTCACCGAATAGGCTTCAAGACTTACGCCCTCGACGGCCGCCTGCCACGCTTCGCGCAAACTGCTGATACCCCCAGCCAGCCCTTGCGGGTGCCCCATTATTCCGCCGCCGGCGCAATAGATCAGATCGGTTGAATCGAGCGCCTTGTAGGTGTCCTCGACCTGCTCGGCCGACTGCCCTGATGAAAACACCGGCATGACCCTGAAATCCTTGGCGCCGCGAAACAGCGGCGTGAGGCATTGACGCGCCGATGCGATGGATGATGCACCATCTTCGCTGAATTTGTTGCGCAGACCGTTGACATGAAGGTGATCGACACCGGCGATCCTCCAGAATTTCTGCCAAGCGATGAAACTGATGCCAATATCGGGCGAGCGCGAAAACAGGCCCCAACCGTTGCGATGCCCGTGAATGGGCAAGTCGGTATGGCGTCGTAACGCGGTCACGCAAGGCAGGCCAACGCTGTGAATGCCAACCATCGCACAGCTTCCGCCGGCGTCCCGCACGAGGTCGGCATTTCGCTTCATTTCATCCATCTCGCCCGTGATGTTGAAAGCGTACATCGGTTTCTTGCCCGTCCTGTCTGCGAAACGATCAAGAACCGCCATGACAGCCTGGACCCTCTCGGCAAAGGGGCAGTGTGGACCATTGGCCTGCAGCTCATCATCCTTCAGAAAGTCAATTCCGCCCTCGGCAAGTTCCAAGACCAGGCTGGCCGTCTCCGCCGGGCTCAAGCCGACGCTCGGCTTGATGATTGTGCCGATCAAAGGTCCCGAGGATACGCCAGTGAGCAACCGCGTCCCGGCGATCCCCGCCTGCGGACCGGCATATTTTTGAGCGAACTCTTGGGGAAACTCGACATCCAGAAGGCGAAGTGCGGATACCTCGCGCAATTCGAAGAGATTGCCGGCGACGGTCGCCAGGACATTTGGCAATGATACGCCCATATTCGCAAGCGACCAGGAAAGGCGAATTCTACCGCGGGTGTATTTCGTTCCAGCGATTTTACACGGGAGGGATGGCTTATCGAATTGACCTGTCTCAAGGATTGACTCGATGCGCGCTCCAAAGGCTTCCTTGAGGGCCTCGGTCTCCCCCGCAAGCTTCATGAACGTGCCTGACGATTGTTCTCCAGCGATGATGGCCGCCGTGTCGATCAGATCGCCCGGTGTCTCAAGATCATATTCAGCGTAAATCCTGTCCACTTTTTCCTCCCCTTCACTCGCCAAACACATAACAGTACGATTATTACCTTATCAAGTCATTATACCAGTTGACAACGTGATATCCGGTCGACAAATTGCCACAACATGATCCAAGGGAGGCTTCTTCATGAAAATTGCACTTCTCGGTGCCGGCGGAAAAATGGGCACGCGGCTCGCGAAAAATCTCAAGGGATCGCGATTTGAAGTGGATCATGTCGAAGTCAACGAGGCTGCCAAAACTCGCCTTAAGAGCACACTCGGGGTTGATTGCGTAACGCCGGACGAAGGCCTGAAGGGAGCGCAGATCGTTATTCTGGCTGTACCCGATACGGCAATCCGGGCAGTGTCCCAGCAGATCGTCGACAAGGTAGAAGCCGGGGCGATGATTATCATTCTCGATGCGGCAGCCCCGTTTGCCGGGCATCTGCCGAAGCGCGACGACATTACGTATTTCGTCACGCATCCCTGCCATCCGCCAATCTTCAACGATGAGACAGATCTATCTGCAAAGCGTGATTATTTCGGTGGCGTGGCTGCCGCCCAGTCGATTGTCAGCGCGCTGATGCAAGGACCCGAGGAGCACTTCGCCCGAGGCGAGGAAGTGGCCAAGCTGATCTACAAGCCCATCCTTCGATCCCACCGGGTTACAGTCGAGCAGATGGCTTTGCTTGAACCTGGCCTTTCGGAAACTGTTTGCGCTTCCTTGCTCGTCGCCATGAAAGACGCACTGGATGAAGTTGTACGCAGGGGTGTTGATCCGGTCGCGGCCCGTGATTTTCTGCTTGGCCATATGAACATCCTTGGTGCTGTCATCATGGGCGAGGTGGAAGGTGTCTTCTCGGACGCCTGCAACAAGGCCATCGAGAATGGCAAACCGCGGATCATGCAGCCGGACTGGCTGGACGTATTTAATCACGACGAGATCACGGAAAGCATTCGGCGCATCACCTGATCTGCCGAGCGCCCAACTCTGTTGGAGGACAGGCAAGACCACCTGGAAATAACAATCGTAATTATGTCACTCGGGAGGAGAAACCATGACATTCTTGAAGCAACTAATGCTCGCGACCGCGACAACTGCGCTTTTGGCGGCGTCACCTGTCATCGCCAGTGCGGCCGATCTGATGGCCATCATCACGCCATCACACGACAACCCATTCTTCAAATCGGAAGCGGAAGGCGCAAAGGCGCGTGCTGAGGCATTGGGTTACGAGACGATCGTGCTTGTTCATGACGATGATGCCAACAAGCAGAACGAGCTGGTGGATACGGCGATCGCACGGGGCGCAAAGGCCATCATCCTCGACAATGCGGGTTCCGACGCCTCTGTCGCTGCAGTCCAGAAAGCCAAGGACGCCAAGATTCCCTCTTTCCTCATTGATCGTGAGATCAACGCGACAGGAATTGCTGTCTCGCAGATTGTTTCCAATAATTATCAGGGTGCGACGCTCGGCGCTGAATTCTTCGTCGAGCAGATGGGCGAGAAGGGCACCTATGTCGAACTGGTCGGGCGGGAAGCGGATATAAATGCCGGCATCCGCTCCAAGGGCTATCATGATGTCATTGACCAGTATCCTGACATGAAAATGGTTTCGCGCCAGTCCGCGAACTGGAGCCAGACGGAAGCCTTTGCCAAGATGCAATCGATCCTTCAGGCCAATCCGGATATTAAGGGCGTCATTTCCGGCAATGACACCATGGCCATGGGTGCTTGGGCAGCCCTTAAGGCGGCCCATCGGACCGATGTGATCCTGGTCGGATTCGACGGCAGCAACGACGTGCGCGATTCAATTCTCGAGGGCGGGATCAAGGGTACGGTACTTCAGCCCGCCTATCGCCAGGCCGAGATTGCTGTCGAGCAAGCGGACAAGTTTATCAAGACCGGCTCAACAGGTGAGGAAGAAAAGCAGTTGATGGATTGCGTTCTGATCACTGCTGACAATGCCAACAATCTTGAAACATTTGCACTGAAGGAATGAGCAGAAGGGGCATGACGGGGTCAATCCGTCATGCCCCTTTAGACTTTCTCAGACTGGATGCTCGCGGGTGAAATTGATGACAGTCAGAATGAATTTGCTTGTCGCCGTCTCGATTGCCGGTGCGGCGCTTGGCCTATCGGGCTGCAAGCTGAAGAAGAATGAAGTAACAAATGCCAAGGCATCCGGGCAGATCGAAATCTTCTTCGACTCGTCCGACTTCAATGCGGACAAGGTCGTATCGGACATATGGTTGCCCAAGATCGAGCCGTTCATGCATGAAAAGGCTCGTCCGTTCGGCGAGGTCCAATCAGCTTTGGCGCGCGATGCGAAAGCTGCTGGCCCCGAATATGGATACAGCGAAAATCCTGCGCAGAATCCGTATAGCTTCATCGTCAACCTCGACGGCAAGGTGCTCGAAGCCAACACCAAATCGAGAGCTGCCTATCTAACGATCGACACCAACGCGGATGGCAAGAGTGACGCCAAGGTGCAGCTTGGCCCGGTTGTTCGCGGCACTGCCTTGCGTGATGTACTCCCTTTCATCCCGTTTAGCGCCTTCAAGAACCAGATCGAATACGCCAATGTTGGCCGGGCACTGAACACCCACGTCTTCGACAGCAAGCTTTCAAAGCTCGACCGCGAAAATCTCATCGGAAAACTGGTGCACCTGACCGGCGCTTTCGTCACCCCGACGACCGGTGCAGAAATCCTGATCACGCCGTCTGACCTTACAGTCACAGGTGGCCAGTAATGAACCCGATTGATCAGGATGTCGTACTCAGCGTCCGCGGCGCAACCAAGGTTTACCCTGGAACGGTAGCACTCAAGTCTGTGGATTTCGACGTTCGCAAGAGCGCTGTGAACGTGCTTGTCGGCGAAAATGGTGCTGGCAAATCCACCCTCATGAAGATTATCGCCGGCGTTGAACAACCCACGGAGGGTACCATACTGCTTGGCGGCGAACCGGTGCGCCTGGCAAGCACCAAGGACGCCATTGAAAACGGCATAGGCATTGTCTTTCAGGAACTTAACCTGTTCCCGAATATGACGGTTGCCGAGAATATTTTCATCACCCGCGAGCAATGCCGTTTTCGCGTGGATATCGACCGCAAAGCGCAGGAAGAAAAGGCGCGCGCGCTGATGCGCCGCCTGGAACACGATATTCCGGTTGACCGGCCCGTCGGAGAACTGCGCATTGGCCAGCAACAGATCGTCGAGATTGCCAAGGCTTTGTCCCAGAACGCGAGCATTCTCATCATGGACGAGCCGACATCCGCATTAAGCGCCACGGAGGTCGAAATCCTGTTCCGCGTCATTGCCGAACTGAAAGCCCAAGGGGTTGCCATCGTTTACATTTCGCATCGGCTTGAGGAACTGGTTCGCATCGGTGATTTCATCACTGTCCTCAGGGACGGGAATATTACCGGCTCAAGATCGATGCAGGATGTCGATGTGCCGTGGATCGTCCGTAGCATGATCGGGGCATCCTCCAAAGACTACGCCAAGACGGCTGAGCACAAATACGGCCAGGAGATATTGCGCATCGAGGATGTCACACTCCCCAGGCAAGGCGGTGGTTATACCGTCGACCACGTTTCGCTTTCGCTACGGGCGGGTGAAATCATCGGCATCTATGGCCTCATGGGGGCGGGGCGAACAGAATTGTTCGACTGCATTATCGGCCGTCACAGACATGCGGGCGGCACGATTAGAGTCGACAATAAACGATTGCCAACAGCAGATGTCCTTGATCGGATGAATGGCGGTCTAGCGCTCATACCTGAAGACCGCAAGGCCGAGGGTCTGATCCAGATCATGTCGGTCAGCGATAATATGACCTTGGCAAGTCTTTGGAATTACGTGCGAGGCGTGCAGATCGACCGCAGGAAAGAACGTTCCGCCGTCGCAAGCTATATTCGCAGTCTTGCCATCAAGATTGCGAACCCGGAAAACGAGGTGGCGTCGCTGTCGGGCGGAAACCAGCAGAAAGTGGTCATCGGCAAGGCCTTGATGACCGATCCCAAAGTCCTGCTCATGGACGAGCCGAGCAGGGGCATCGACATTGGCGCCAAGGCGGAGGTGTTCCGCACCATGCGCAAGCTTGCAGCCGATGGGCTCGGAATTTTGTTCGTCACCTCCGATCTCGAAGAGGTCATGGCGTTGTCGGACCGCATCATCGTCATGTCGAAAGGCCGCATCACCGGCGATTTTAAGCGCGATGAGGCCACGGAAGAGGCTGTGGTTTCAGCATCGAGCATCGGGCACGACGTCAACAATCCAACAGCGGAGGCGCGATCATGAGTGCTACCATCGCCAAGCAGGCACCCGGGTTGAATTCAAGTTCCGCTGTGATGGCGCTGCTGCACATGCGCACCTTCATCGCCCTGTTTCTTGTCCTGATCTTCTTCTCCTTTGCCGCGCCAAATTTCCTGAGCACTGCCAACATGGTAATCATGTCGAAACACGTGGCGCTCAATGCGTTCCTTGCGATCGGCATGACATTCGTCATCATCACGGGAGGTATTGATCTTTCCGTTGGATCGATCGTTGGTCTGTCCGGGATGGTTGCAGGCGGACTGATCATGAATGGGCTCAACCTTGGCCCGATCGGCTATACCGTTTATTTCAATGTTATCGAGGTCATTTTGATTACATTGGCTGTCGGTGTATTGATTGGAGCACTCAATGGATTTCTCATAACCCGGCTGAATGTCGCACCATTCATCGCCACACTTGGCACACTTTATGTGGCACGCGGCTTTGCGCTCCTTTCATCCGACGGGCGCACGTTTCCCAACCTTGTAGGCAATGCCGAGCTTGGAACGACAGGATTTCCCTTTCTCGGATCAGGGCTGATCCTCGGTATCCCCGTGTCAATTTGGCTGCTCGTCATTGTCGGATGCGCCGCGGCCTATATTGCCATGCGTACGCCGCTCGGACGCTTCATCTATGCTGTCGGCGGCAACGAACGGGCAGCGGCCTTGTCCGGCGTGCGCGTCAATCGCGTGAAGATGTTCGTCTATATGTTCTCGGGCTTCTGTGCAGCGATCGTCGGCCTGATCATTTCCTCCGAACTGGTGGCGGCTCACCCAGCAACAGGTGAAAGCTTCGAACTTAACGCGATCGCTGCGGCAGTCCTTGGCGGAACCTCAATGTCCGGCGGCCGCGGCAGGATCGGCGGCACAATTGTTGGCGCATTTGTGATCGGAATTCTCTCCGATGGCCTCGTCATGATGGGTGTCAGCTCGTTCTGGCAGATCGTCATCAAGGGCCTGGTAATTATTGCTGCCGTTGTTGTTGATCAGTTCCAGCGAAGATTGCAACAAAAACTGGCCCTGCAGCAGCAGGCGGCGATCGGAGGTTAAACATGTTGAAAGGAGGTCTGATCGGTTGCGGCTTCTTTGCGCACAATCATCTGCATGCCTGGCAGGAAATCGACGGGGTTACCATCACGGCTCTTTGTGATCGCGACGAAGCCAGGCTGAAGCAAGCAGGGGAGAGGTTTGGGGTTTCGCGGCTCTATACCGATGCGGCACAAATGATTGCCCGGGAAACTCTCGACTTCGTCGATATCGCAACGACTGTCAAAACACACAGGCCCCTCGTCGAACTGGCCGCCAGTGCCGGCCTTCCAGTCATATGCCAGAAACCCTTCGCCGAAAACCTGATCGATGCCCGGGCAATGGTTGATACATGCGAACGTGCCGGTGTAACTTTGATGGTGCACGAGAATTTTCGCTGGCAGGCACCGCTTCGCGCCGTTCGTGCGCTTCTTGATATTGGCCGCATCGGCGAAGTTTTCTGGGGTAGGGTGTCCTTCCGTTCGGCCTATGACGTATTCTCGGGCCAGCCATACCTTGCCACATCAGATCGATTCATTATCGAGGACCTCGGTATTCATATGCTTGATATTGCCCGCTTCCTGTTTGGGGATGTCAGCCATTTGTCAGCGGCGACAAGGACGGTCAATCCGAGGATCAGGGGCGAAGATGTCGCCACAATGCTGATGGTTCACGAAAGCGGTGTAAACAGCATTTGCGACTGCAGCTATGCAACCTCGTTGCAAGAAGAGCTTTTCCCGCAGACATTGCTGGAAATTGACGGCAGCCGCGGTACGATCAGGTTGTCGGCAAATTACGAACTGACGATACACAGTGAGGGCGTTACCGAGAAACACATGGTTACTCCAGTCCTGCACGATTGGGCGAGCAGGCCATGGCACAATATTCAGGAAAGTGTCTACAACATTCAACAACACTGGGTGGCGTGCCTTGCTTCTCAACGAGCGCCGGAAACGTCAGGGCGGGATAATTTGAAAACCATGGCTCTGGTGGCGGCCGCATATCAGTCGGCCGCCGATAATCTTGCGTCGGTGGACGTGAAAGCTGTGGCATGACGACAGCCGGCCCATCGCGTTCAGTCAGACTTTTTGGAACGGACGCCCCAGTGGCCGATGTACAGCGATTGAGCGCCGGGGAACTGGCGGTTGAGTTGGCACAAGGGAACTTGAGAGCCATCCGTTTTAAGGGATACGAGATCCTTCGTGCCATCGCCTACGTCGTTCGCGACCGTGACTGGGGCACATTTGATCCGGTTATCAGCGAACTGACCGTCGATAGACAGGCTGAATATTTCGAGGTGCGTTACGCGGCACGCTGCGAAGGTTTGAATTACGCGGCGGCAATTCGAGGTCACGCTGACGGGACGCTGAATTTCTCGGTAACTGCGACGCCGGAGTGCGACTTCGAGACCAATCGCTGCGGGTTTTGCGTGTTACACCCGATTGTTGGCGTAGCCGGAAGATGCGTTACTGTCGGGCATTGTGACGGCACGCAAGAAGATGCGGTCTTTCCTGACCTGATCGACCCCTGGCAGCCGTTCAAATCGGTCTGTTCGCTGACGCACATGCCGGCAGAGGGAATAGAGGCTACCTGTCGATTTGTTGGCGATGCGTTTGAGATGGAAGATCAGCGCAACTGGTCGGACGCCTCTTACAAAACCTACGTCCGTCCACTCGCCTTGCCTTGGCCGTACATCATGCCGGCTGCCACGGCCAATACCCAGAGCATTGAACTCGTCCTCAAAGTATCACCATCGGCAACGAGCCGTGCCGACAGCGCGAATTTCGTTCCGGTGCATGTTTCCAATAGGCCATCGGGCCGCAAGTTTGCACAAACGGGACTGCTGATAATGCCTGAAGCGTTGCACGAAACGCTTGATCATTACGCAGTACTGGAAGACATCGCGCCGGGTTTTCTCCTTTGTCATCTCGATTCAACGGCAGGCCACGGCCAAGAGGAACTGAACGGGTATGCCGGTGTGCAAAGTCGGACAAAATGCCCGATCAGGCTTGAATATATCGCCGCTGCCGGTGGCAATTTGGATGATGAGTTCGGCGCGCTTGCGACGAAAATCCAGCGATCCGGACTTAAACTGGACGCGATGGTTGTGTGCCCATCCGCCGATCGTCAGTCGACGCCACCAGGAAGTGCCTGGCCGGAATGCCCACCGCTGTCGGACATTTACAGGTCGGCCCGCGGGGCCTTTCCCGGTCTGGCCATTGGCGGGGGTATGGTGAGCTACTTCACCGAACTCAATCGCAAACGGCCACCGGTGGAACTGCTCGACTTTGTCACCCACGGCACGAATCCTCTTGTCCATGCCGCCGACGACACCAGCGTCATGCAGACGCTCGAAGCCTTGCCGTTCATCTTTCGATCCGCAAGGCAGATCATGGGCAACAATCGCAGCTATTGTCTGGGCCCATCATTCATTGCAATGCGCCAAAATCCCTATGGTTCGCGGGTCTTCGATAATGCAATTGAACGCAAGACAATGGCCAAAACGGACCCGCGGCAGCATGGGTTGTTTGCCGCTTCGTTTATCGCTGGCTATGCAGCGCGTATCGCCGAACACGACATTTCCGCATTTGTTCCTGCTAGCCTGTTGGGCCCGGCCGGACTTCTTGACGGTGCGGACAACAGGTATCCTGCATTCCACATCGTCAGACAGCTGAGCAACCTGGCCGGGCAATCGGTGGTCGAAAGCTGTTCGGAGGACCAGACGAAAGTATTGTCGCTGGCATGCCGCGACAGCGTGGGACGACGTACCGTCATTCTTTCGAACATTACCTCAGAGCTGCTTACCGTGACAGTCGATCCAGGGTCGTCCCCAAAGAGCGCACTGACAATTATGATGATCGACGAGGATAGTTTTCCTGGGACCCGGGTGGCAAAGAAATCGACTGTTGGCAAACACCAGCATGAGCTTCAATTGAAACCCTATGCGGTGGCACTCCTGCACTATAATGTTTAACCACGCGCAAGACAGTCTGGCGTTGGATCGATAGTTGAAAATGAAGGTTTCGGGAGTCCTTTGATTGATGAAAAATCTCGATGATCGAATCGTCAGAAGAAAGCTTTCCGATGAAGTTTTCGATCGATTGCACGACCTCATCGCGAGCGGTGAAGTCGGTCCTGGCGACGAGATGCCTTCTGAGCGGGATCTCATGGAACGGTTCGGCGTCGGCAGACCGGCGATCCGTGAGGCTATGCAAAGCTTGCACAATATGGGGCTGATCTCGATCTCACATGGGGAGCGCGCCAAGGTTGCCGCGCTGACCCCGCGAACCATGTTCAAACAGCTCGACGTCGTAGCGCGCATGCTGATGTTGACGTCGCCAGAGTCACTTGAGCATCTGAAGGGCACCCGTCTGTTCTATGAGCGCGGTTTGGTCCGCATCGCGGCCGAACGGGCGACGTCAGCTGACATCGATGTGCTTGAGGCGATCCTGGCAAGTCAGAAAAGCCATTATGGCAATTCCGAGCGCTTCATCGATGACGACATTGCATTTCATCGGAAGATCGCCTCGATTTCGGGCAATCCTATTCTCGAGGCTTTGAGCGAATCGCTCCTGAAATGGCTGTTCGAGTACCATATTGAAATGTTGATCTGGACAGGGCAGGAAAATGTAACCCTGCAGGAACATTCCGCCATTCTCGATTGCATAAAGGCTGGCGATCCGGATGCGGCGGAACGTGCCATGGTCATTCATATCGAGCGTTCAAGGGGTTTGTATGCGGTGAAACGCTGAGCACTCTTGCTGCACAAGGGCCAACGAACTGGACAAGCTACCTTGTCGGCAGGCTTGTCGCAAAATCAGCACGCACTAAGAGACTGTCTGCGGGGCGCTGAAAAGGACAGACGGCACTGAAGCCTTTGGTAATCAAACTGGAGGGCGTCCACGTTCGTTCGTGGCAGCGAGGTAGACGTCAATCGCCCGCCCGACCCCATTCTAACTCTAATGGCAGTCGCGCCCGCGTTGCTCATAGCTGATGTCACGTTGGATTACCACACCCGACCTGCCCATAAACACGACGCAGAGCAGGCCGGGCTGCCGACGGAAATGGGACCGCCAGCCTTAAAACACTGCGCTCGCATGGTTAACAAGGGATGGAGTTTTTGGCGACGCGTGGAAGCGAGTTAAATTCGGGGTCGGTCAACTTTGGAAATTGCGCAAACATTGCATGATCGTACGCAGACCACGGGTAAGAAGCTTGTCTCGGCGAACAATCATTCCAAGCTGACGCGTTAGCTTCGGCCTCACCGACGACGTTGTCAGGAAATCGGCTCGATTTCGTTTCAGGGCCAGTTCGGGAAGGATAGACCAACCCAGCCCTGCCGCAACCAGCTCTTTGATCGCCTCAACGCTGCCAAACTCCATCGTCGGCTTGGCCTGCAGCCCCGCCGCCCTCATCCAATCATCAATACAGCGTCGCGTGTTCCCGCCTTCATAAAGAAGCAGGGGCTTATCGCACAAAAAGGCTGCGTCCGGGCCTTGGGAGGGCATGTCACTGTCTTTGTGCGCAACGGCAAGCATCTCCTCCTCGTAGAACGGTTCTATCTCGAACGGCCGCCCGTGAGCAGGAAGGGCGGCGACCGCAAGGTCGAGCAGGTTCGATTCAAGGTCGCGCAGGATGTCATCGGCGTTGCCGATGCGTACGGTGATCTCAAGACCGGGCATACGTTTCATTGCTCTTGCAATGGCGAGCGGCAAGAGATGGATTGAAGCAGTTGCGCCACTGCCGATGCGTACTCGCCCAGCGGCACCGTCCCGATGCGGTATCATCGCCTCCTCCGCGGCAATGGACTCCTGTGTCATCCGTCGCGCATAACTCAGCAAATCAAGGCCGGCCGTCGTCGGCTGAGCCCGTCGGCCGATACGTTCAACTAGCCGCACCCCCAAACGCTGTTCCAGCAGTTTTATTTGCAGGCTTACGGCAGGTTGCGTCAGACCAACCTTGTCTGCAGCTGCCGTGAAGCTGCCAAGGTCTGCCACGTGAATGAAAGTTGCGAGCTGCTCAAGGTTCAGGGGCACACAAAAGTATTCCTTATGGAAAACATAAATACCATAAGCTTCTTTTCGGTTCATTTCCAGCGCAATATGGGCTGATGGCATGAAAGGAAGTCATATGACAATGGAGATCGATAGCAGCAATGAAGCGCATAGCGCCATCGCAACGTCACGGCGAATCTCGAGGTGGGGCCAGGCTCAAATTGCAGCGATCGCACTCTTGCTCGACAAACGCCGCAGTCGCAAAGCACTGTTGGAGCTTGCCGACCACCAATTGCTGGATATCGGGGTCACGCGGGCGCAGGCCGACGCCGAGGTAGCAAAGTCATGGTTCTAGGGATGAGTAGTGGTCAGAGGGATGGTTCGTCCGCTGCGTTCACGTTAAGAGTATTTGTCAGGCCGGGCAGAGGTCGCGGCCATTGGATGCGCATCGCCAGACGCAAACGAACGCCGCACGATCAGACTCTGAAACAGCGATCACGCCGTCTAGGACACGTGGCTGAAGCGGGCGAGGCGCGCATCCTTCATCAGGCTGCGAAAGTTCGGTCCACTGACATGCACCAGTGTCTTGTGGTCCCCGCCTTCGAAATAGACGTCGCTGGCGTCACCGAGGCTTTCGTCGAGGATCACCGGCACATCGTAGGCCGATCCGATGGGCGGCACTGCGCCAATGTCGCAATCGGCAAAGAGCGCGCTGACCTCTTCCTCCGAGGCGAGACCAAGACGCCTGTCCACCACTTCCTGCAAGGTGGAGAGCTCGATCCGGTGCGTGCTTGGAACAACGGCCAGGACGTAGCCCATTTCGTGATGCACGACCACGGACTTGGCCAGCTTGCTGCCCGGAACCCGCGCCGCGTGCGCCGACTGGCTGGTTGTTGCTGTACGGTGATGCGCGAGGGTGTCGTAGGCGATGCCCTGAGCGTCGATATAGTCCTGAAGTTTCCTTGCAATTGTCATGGAAGGCCGCCCCCTTTGTTGTGTGGTGAGGCATAAAAAGACATTTTCCTCTCATAACCTGCGAAGTCAACGACGATTAAACAGCCCAATGAAGCAGCCCTGTGGCGGTCACTGAGACTGCTGCACGGCCGCCACAATGACTCTAGCGCAAGATCAAAATGGCTATTGTGTACCTTGCAGTTGACGATATCTCAGCGAGCCATGGACGGGATGAACCAATCCACTTTCTCATGACAATTTCACGCCATCGCCACGAGATGGGAATGGCTGAATTGTGGAACAATCTGGGGTTAGACCGGTTTGTAACGTAACGACAACCGAATATGGAGGACTGCATGAAACCTCGTTTCATGAATTCTGTCCTCGTCACCTGCTTGCTTTGTACGGTCGACGCATCGGCGGCCGCGCACGAGCGGCGTTTTCGTCACAATGACTATGAAAAGCCCCGCGAGGAATGCCAAGTCGATCCAGGGGAAGGCGGCGATTACGAGCGCGAGGAAGTTCTCAATAGATGCAAGGGCATATTAACACCGCCCCCGACGGGTGATGCAGAAATGGTCGAACCAGCCCCGGATATAGGGACCACCCCAGTGATCCCGCCTGGCTTTTTGCCGGATCACCCACCGGGCCCAGACTATCCCTGACGGCCACGCCGTCCACCGAGGACCAGACTGATGATGAGTGACAATTGGAGCACCAAACGCCTTGTCACCGTCTTTGGTGGAACCGGCTTTCTGGGCCGCAGGATCGTCTGTCGGCTCGTGGAGAAAGGCTTCAATGTCCGTGCCGTATCCCGGCACCCGGAACGGGTGAGCGGACTCTTCCCCGCGGATGCAAGGACTCTGGAAGCGGTCCGGGCGGATATTCTGGACCCTGCCTCAGTCGCGTTGGCCGTCGCCGGTTCGCAGACGGTTGTGAATGCTGTCAGCCTCTATGTCGAACGCGGAAATCGGACGTTTGAGCGCGTCCACGTGAAGGCAGCCGCGGATCTCGCCGCTGCGTCGCGCAACAGTAGCGTCGAGCAGTTCATACAAATATCGGGCATCGGTTCCGATGCGAAATCCGAGTCTCGTTATATCCGTGCGCGCGGACAGGGGGAACACGTCGTGGCGAGCACAATGCCCAGCATCATCATTCGTCCCTCTGTTATGATTGGGCCGGACGATAGTTTTCTTACCGTGCTTATCAGGCTGATACGTCTGCTTCCCGTCTATCCGCTATTTGGGAATGGCGAAACAAGGCTGCAACCGGTCTATGTGGGCGACGTTGCGCAAGCCATCAGCGTTCTGATCGACCGTAACGAGCCCATAGGTTCCTCGATCTTCGAATTTGGTGGCCCGCAAGTCTATACCTATGAGGAACTGGTGCGAGAGATTGCTGGCCAACTCGGTGTCCAGATCCGGCCGATATCAATTCCCTTTGAGATCTGGAGCGTGTTGGCCACAATAGCGGAATTTCTTCCCGCCGCTCCCCTCACGCGGATTCAAATTGAACTTATGCGTCACGACAACGTGACAGCCCGCGACCTGCCCGGCATGAAGGAACTAGACATCGAACCGCATGGTATCAGGGAGGTGATCCGCGCGATCGAGCAGGCAGATCGACAGGCCAGGCATGGGTGACACAGACCTATGCGGCTCCTTGCGCACACCGAGGATGCAACTTCATAGACGCCAGCGCTGCTCATCGGTCGTCATCCAAAGCCCGCGACGCTGTACGATTTTAGGTTTCGAGTGTGTCGGCGAATTCCTCTTGGCAGCGGCTTCCTCCGGGATGGGTTGGCTGCTGGCCTTGGGGGTCGACAAGGGATCGGTTTTTCAGCCTGGTCACGTAGATGACCGTTCCCGCCACCAATCTTGTGCTTGCAGTTTCCAATAAGTAAGTTGCGCAACGGACAAGCCAACAGGGCCCCCAGCCCAAACAAGGCCGAACGGCTTGAATAGTTCGTAGCGATCGGACTGACCAAGAATTGCCTCAGCGATCACCTTCCCACCAATTGCTGTCGTGTTCAGTCCATGACCGCCAAACGCCGTGCAATACCAGACATCGGGTCGCAGTTGCCCGATCTGAGGCATGAGATGGCGTGCATATGACATCAGACCTGACCAGGACGTCTCAATTTTCAAATCGGCGAGCTGCGGATAAGTGCTCACCATTTCCCGGCGCAGTTCTTTTGCAAGGGCTGCAGACGACGCGGCTTTCGTGGTGATGCGACCGCCCCAGAGCAGACGTTTGCCATCCTCAACCACGCGATAGTAGTCCCCGGCTCGCCGATTATCACTAACGGCATCTGTCGTGGCGATGGCTTGGTGGATGAGATCCGGAGCCTGTTCTGTCATCATGACGTAAGTGGCAATCGGCAGAAAGCTCCGCTTTATCTTGGGAATCAATCCCGCCGTGTAGCCACCTGTTGTGACCACGATGCGCCGGGCCTTTATCTCACCTCGAGCTGTCCGGACGACCTTCTCCGCCCCCCCCAAATCAACTGAAAGGGCTGGGCTGCCTTCAAATATTCTTCCGCCAAGCCGTTCGATCTCCTGCGCCAGGGCCCGAAGATAGTTGAGCGGGTGTATGTGAAACGCCTGCGGGTCGCGCAGTCCCTGAAAATAGCGCTCGGAGCGCAGAACCCCCTGCACTTGATCCCGGCTCATATACTCCACAGAATAATCGAATTCGCGTTGGAGATAGTCAGCACGTGAACGCAGACTTTCGCCATTGTTATAGCGCAGTACGCTCATGATGCCGGGTGTGGGCGCAGCCGAAGTGATGGTCAGTTCATCAATAGTATCGCGCAAAAATCTCATGCCTTCGATCGATAGCGCGTGGAGCTTGCGGGCGTTTTCGGTACCCACTGCGCGCTCGATTGCATCGCCTCCATTGGCATAACCGGGACTGACAATACCGCCATTGCGTCCAGAAGCGCCCCAGCCAATGCGCCTGGCTTCCAATATGACGACTGCTTGGCCGGCGCGTACCAGTTGCAAAGCCGTCGTTATTCCCGCAAGGCCACCTCCTATGATGCAGGTGTCACATTCGGTGGTACCTGACGAGGCCGGAAATGCGTAATTGTCGGCGATCGTTCGTCGGTAAAAAGTATCAATGTAGCTCATTGTGCGCTCGCAAATAGGCCGTTGGCCAACATCACCTGGCGATCGTGCGGCAGTTGTAAGCAGAGCCATCCATCCCAAGCCCAGAGATCGCTTACACTGGAGAGCAGCGATCGAAATCGTCTCGTTGCAAACACCAGCCGGGTGTGCTGATCCATCATCAATGACGTAGAATTTTACTCAAGAAGGCGCGGCTGCGATCGGTCTTGGGGTTGGAGAAAAACTCCTCCGGCGGTCCGGTCTCGACGATGGCGCCCGCGTCCATGAATACGACGCGACGAGCCACTTTGCGCGCAAAGCCCATCTCGTGGGTCACGACCATCATGGTCATGCCTTCCTCGGCCACACCCACCATCACATCAAGCACCTCGCTGATCATTTCGGGGTCAAGAGCTGAAGTAGGCTCATCGAACAGCATAATTTTCGGGCGCATGCATAGGCAACGTGCGATGGCTACCCGCTGCTGTTGTCCGCCAGAAAGTTCAGCGGGGTACGAGTTGAACTTGTCGGCCAGCCCGACTTTCGCCAACATTTCACGCCCGGCGATCTCGGCCTCGGCCTTTGGAATTTTGCGCACATGAATTGGCGCGAGGATGACGTTTTCGAGCGCGGTTTTATGGGGGTAGAGATTGAATGACTGGAAGACGAAACCGACCTCAGTCCGCAGTTCGGTCATGTTGGTAGCGCGATCCCCTAAACGCTGTCCGTCCACCACCAGATCGCCGTTCTTGATCGTCTCAAGACCGTTGATGCAGCGGATCAGCGTACTCTTGCCTGAGCCACTGGGACCGCAAACGACGACCACCTCGCGCGGCTCGACGTTGAGCGTGATGTCTTTGAGCACATGAAGTGCCCCAAACCATTTGTTGACGCCGCGAAATTTGATCATATCAGGCTGCCTTCATGAGGGTGACTGCGGTGCATCTTAAAGTTGCACCTCGCCGTGCGCGGCGTTCATGTTTTTCTCAAGCCGGCGTGCAAGCAGGATAAGCGGGTAGCACACCACGAAGTAGCCGGCACCGACGATAGCAAATACCAAAAGCCCATTTGGAACGCGCTGAACCACGAGCCAGCCAACGCGGGTAAGGTCTGTCAAGCCGATGGCGGATACGACGGACGAGTCCTTGATGAGGAGAACATATTGTCCAACGAGCGGGGGCAGGGCGACGCGCATCGCCTGGGGCAGCACCACCTGGCGCATTCGGTGCCACTGCGACAAACCGGAGGCGAGTGCAGCCTCGACTTGGCCCGTCGGCACCGAACGTATACCCGCGGCAACGATCTCGCAAATGAAGCAGGCTGCCAGATTGGTGAGGGCAATGATCCCCGCAGTGAAGGCGTCCAACTCGATTCCAAGTTCCGGCAGAATGAAAAATATCAGGAATATCTGCACAAGAAATGGTGTGCCCCTGATGAGATCGACCCAAGCACCGATGACCCTGATGATCAAGCGATTGCCCTTTGTTCTCAGCACACCGAGGAAGAAACCAATGAGGGTCCCAAGGATGAGGCTTAGCAGTGACAAGGCGATGGTCATTGCAAGACCACGCAGCGCCAAAGGATAGCTTCCGATAAGGCTTTGAAGCTGTTGCCAGATCATTTGAGGTTCCCCGTAGGACGCAGGCGAAGCCAGCGTTCGGATGAAGCTGCGAGCGTTTTCAATCCATAGTAGAGCGCAAGGTAGCACGCTGCAGTTGTGATAAAGCCCTCTGCAGGCATAAAGCGATCCGAGGCCAGAAGCTGGCCGGCCCGCGTTAATTCTGAAACAGAAATCAGCGAGAGCAACGCGGAATCCTTCACCAACACGATGGCTTGCCCAAGAAGCGGCGGAATGGTTACCCGAAACGCCTGCGGCAGCACGACAAGACGCATGCGCTGGAAATAGGTCATGCCCGAAGCAATGCCTGCCTCGACCTGGCCGCGTGAAATCGACAGGATGCCAGCTCGGATGATTTCGGCGACGTAAGCTCCGCTGTTCAGCGACAGTGCGAGGATGCCGATGAAGAGTTCCGGCAACACAACGCCGAGACGCGGCAGGCCGAAATACAGGAAATAGAGTTGCGCTAACAAGGGCGTTGCCCGGATGACATCGATATAGATCTTTGCGGGGACCTTCAGTGCCTGCGAACGTTGCAAGTTCATTGCACACAGGGTGATGCCGACAGCAAGGGCACCCGCAAATGACACGATGGACAGCCATAGTGTCGCGGCGAAACCATACCCGAACAGGGGCAGGTATTCGGTGATGGTGCGAAAGCTGAAGTTTTCAAGCATGCCGGGAGCATCCTTCGGGCGACGAAATGAGCGCGGTCATACGGTGGTCCAGACGGAAACGCATCGGCTCGCTGCGCCCCGTCCAAAACCTGCTATTGTCTAGTGCTCTTTTTTCCACGCGTCAGAATTGACCCAGTAGTCCAGGTTCTTCTGCAGGCGGCCATCAAGTGCGACCTGATCAAGAAAGAGGTTCATCCAGATCAAAAGGTCCTGTTCATCATAGCGCGTTGCGAAGGCAAGCGGCTCCTTCGACAGTGTTTCCGGCATGATCGTGAAGGTTCCGGCAGGATAGGCCGCCTGCTGGCCCTTGACAGCGGAAACGTCGTTAACGCCGCAATCGGCCTGACCGTTGTTGACTGCGTCGAGAAGGAGTGGACCTCCACCCTTATAGCTCTTGATATCGGCGTCAGGAAAAGTTTCCTTTGCCACTTTCTCGCCCGTCGCACCAAGCAGGACGGCAATCTTCGTGCCGGCCGCCTTGCAGGCATCGATTGAACCGAACTTGCTGCCCGCTTTGGCAAAGACGGTGCTTCCAGTGAACATGAAGGGCTTGGTGAATGCGACTTTCATCGCACGCGGCAGCGTCGGCGTCATGTCCGCAACCAAAAGGTCGGCCTTACTAGAAAGAAGGGCCGGAATAAGGCCATCCCAGTCGAAGTCGAGGAAGGTAATCTTTACTCCCATTTCCTTTGCCATCAACTCGGCAAGTTCGACCGCGCTGCCCGTGCGCTTGCCAGCCTGATCGACCATGGAGAAGGGAGGGCCTTGCGTTTGGACTGCCACGCGCAATTCTCCGCGCTTGGTGATGTCGTCAAGGGTGCCGGCGCTTGCAGCGACGGACATGCCCAGCATGGCAATGCCTGCGACGAATAACTTCGTGATCATTGGGTATTCCTCCGTGTTCCAGTTATATGTTCCCGCCCGGTTGGGCTATTTGTGTTCCAAGGTTGGCGATCCTCAGGATTTTCCTAAAATCAAGACTTACGGTTGAGCGTTTTGGCCGCCTGACCAACAGCCCTTGGGCAGACTTACCCATTTGTTGCACGCCGCCATGACAACGAACGTCTCGGTGCGCGTGATCTCTCCCGGCTCACCTACGCCCGGAATGAGCTCGCTGGTGACGCGATAAAGGTCCGCAACGTCACCGGCCACGACGACATCGACGATAATATCGAAGCGTCCTGTTACGACGCACGCTGAGGTGACGAACGGGAGCTCGGCGATCCGCATTGCGATCTCTCGGGCGCGGCCATGCCCGCGAGCATTGATGCCGACAATCGCCGAGATCAGTTCGGGTCGCTCCGACAGGCTCAACAATCCGACAATTTTGATGAGGTTCTTGCTCAAGAGGTTACGAAGGCGCGAGCGCACGGTGGGTACCGAAATCGCCATCCGTTCAGCCAGTCGATTTACGCCAAGTTGCGCGTCTTGTGACAGCAGTTGGACCAGTTTTCGATCCGTCTGATCCAAATGTTCTCGCAAAGCTGCATACTTTCATAAATGGAAAAAAATGTCGCAGTATTTTTCTATTACTTGTATAGCGTACATTAAATTGTTTCCAATGCAATGGGTTCGTTGCTCCCAGCGCTTATCTTCTGCGCTGGCCCGTGTCTGGCTCGTTCTTTCGAAGGGTAACCTCGAATAATCGCCTTTGCTATGGATGCAATCCCTGCTGCAACGACACGCCGGTCATCTCGTCCGGAAACGTGCCCAGGCTGTTGCCTCGAAGATGAGGCCCTGCGAGCAAAATGTGCAGGGCCAGTTAGCCCCGCACAGGATTATGTTTCGGCTCTAGGCTCAATCGGATTCCAGATGCTGATCTTGCGCGTCTCGGGCATTAAGAATAGAGCGAGCACGAAACATACGGCCGGAACCACGATCGGGTAAAGCAGCGCGTAGCCGATACTGCCGGTGGCCGCGAAAGCCGCTGAGGTAATGAACGGCACCAGTCCGCCACCCCAGCCATTGCCGATGTGATACGGCACCGACACTGACGTGTAGCGAATCCTGCCAGGGAAGTATTCTGCCAGGAACGCCCCGACCGGCCCGTATACCATCCCGACATAGCAAACGAGGATAAAGATGATGAAGATCGCGACTGGATAGTTGATGTTGCCAGGTTGCGTGACTGTTCCCAACCACAAATAGAGCGGATAGTAGGTGATGGCAGCGAGCAACATGCCTCCCAAGATCACTGGCTTGCGGCCGATGAAATCGGACAGCAGGCCAAAAAGGATCAAACTCGGCGTTGCAAGGAGCAGCGCAGCACCCACAATGTAGGCCGAGTTCAGCGGGTCCACCTTGGAAACCTGCTGTAGAAAATACAATGCCCAGAACTGGCCGCTGTACCAGACGACGCCTTGCCCGATCAGCACGATGGTCGCGATCCCAACGTATTTGATATTGGCACTAAGGAAGGCTTCCTTCCAGGGATTTTTGGTCATCTGCCCCTTGGCCTTGATCTCCGCGAAAATCGGTGTCTCCTGAAGCTGGAGCCTGATGTAGATTGCAATCGCTACCAGCAGGAAGGAGACCAGGAACGGAACGCGCCACGCCCATGCGTCGAATGCTTCATTGCCGAAATAGGTACGCGTTGCGATGATCACCGCCAGTGACACCACAATCCCAAGCGTCGGCGAGGTCTGAAGCCAGCCGGTGTAGTAACCACGGCGTTCGTCGGGGACATGCTCGGCGACGTAGGTGATGGCGCCGCCATACTCACCGCCCAAGCACAATCCCTGGATCATGCGCAAACCAAACAGGAGGAATGCAGCGGTCAAGCCGATGGACTCGTATGTCGGGATCAAACCGATCGCGCCTGTGCCCAACCCCATGCCGCTGAGCGTAATGAGGAAGGTATATTTGCGGCCGACACGGTCGCCCATCCAGCCGAAGAGGAACGCCCCCAGGGGGCGGATCAGAAAGCCTGCAGTAAACAGCGCAATTGTACTGAGCAAAGCTGCGACTGGGTGGGATTGTTCGAAGAACTTGACTGAAAGAACCGCAGCCAAACTCCCGAAGATATAGAAGTCATACCATTCGATGATGTTTCCCACCGACGCGGCAACGATCACGCGGCGGAAATCTTGCGGGACTTGAATAGCCATGTTCTCTTCCTCCTATTTAGAGACATTGCCTCCAATATTTCGGATCTCTATTTTTCTCGTGACCTGAAACCTTGCGCAATCTACGCGCTAGCATCTGAACATCTGTGGATACATCCACTGTCACCTCGCAGGGGTGTTGAATCAGCTGAGGAGAGTTCCAACGCCTCGGCCCCAAGGAGCTGCTTGCGAAGGTGCGCGAGAGGCTGTAGGCGGTGCTTGGCGTCTCGGTCAGCAGGGTAAGAATACGCCCGTAGGGCGAACTTTCCAATTAGGCATTCGGACCTATACGTCTTCGACCTTGACAGCGAGTATTACTTCCACGGTGAAAACTGCGGCAATTGCTTAAACGTGATATCGAATATCGCGCATCTAGTGCCGCAGTACTAGCAGTTAGCAGGAAGCATCACGGCCTGAAGCATAGCGCAGTCCCGATCGGATGTACGCGTTTATCAAGGCGACGACTTGGGTATGACTTGGAATAAATCATCCCCCCATATGCTTCAATTCTTAGCATCTATGATACATTCCTCTTACCGTCGTTTCACACCAATAGGAGTTGCGGGGACTCAGTTCTGCAATTCCGCAAATGTTCTCCGAGAACTCACTTCTAGCGCCTTTGGAAAATGCATGAATTTGTTCGAAATCGGATGCTTCGAGAGCTTCACACTTTCGCTTCCAGGCGTTTCCCTCGTCGACCAATGGGGAGCGCGGGTCGCAAAGGTGAGCGGCAAAGTATTCACGCTTCTGAGGCTGGTATCCCCTGATCTGAACAGCATTGTATTTAAGTGTCCAGAGGAAAGCTTCGTCGTGCTGACCGGGATCGAGGGTGTCAAGCAGGCGCCTTACTTCGCTAAGCGGCAGTGGGTTTGCGTTTCTAAGGAGGCGGGTCTTAGTGATAGCGAACTAGACGCCTATTTGCGTCGATCCTACCAGCTTGTTGCAAAAGGCCTGACTAAGCAAGTTCGTCAAGAATTAGGTATCAGACTCGAATAAAGCGTCATTCAAACACTGGTGAGCCTGGCTCGGCGGCGCCGAACTGTGTGTTGGCCGCTGGAAACCTTTTCGTTCATTTAAAATTCAACCGCGATCAAATCTCATGTCGCGTGCGCGTTCATGTCAAAAGAAAAATGCTTCCCTTGGCGATCATTGCGGTCAGGTGTGGATCATTTTGGCACTGAAAAGCGTTTAGCTAGGAGTGGTTTGCAGAAAAGAGAGAGGCTCAAATTTTCAAACAGCCGCCTGCAAATCGGGTCGTTGAGGAGGAAAACACGATGCCAATCCCGTCCCCTATACGGACCGGATATTACCCGGAACGAGAAAGACATTGCAAGGAGGCGTTACGAGGTCGTTTTATGAAACTTCAGCATGGGAACTTTACAGATATCGCCGCCTTGCAGGCGGAAGCCTACTTGTCTGGCTGGACGCCAGCTGAGGTCCAGCGGGCAATAGATGCTCTTGTCCCAATGCGGCACAAGACTTCGCAACCTGCATTACAGCTCGTATCCGGGCGAAGTCGCGCCTAACTTTGGAAACGATGATCGTGCCTTGGTAAGTATTTTTCGGGCAATAAATTGCTGCGATGGCAGATAAGAAGTGTGCAGTCCCGGTTTTTGCGAACGCGGAACGCGCTGATAATGCTTGGTCGCGGCAGGCGTTTACGACCAAAACCAATTTGGGCGAGTGCTTGATCAGCATTTGGCCCTCGGTTCAGTTTTCTAAATTCTTGCGTTATGCCATCATGAGACGGCCATACTTCTAGAATTTCTGGGGCGAAAGATGGTGCGGGCACCACTTTCAAATATTCTTCGTCAGCCCCGTCTGGTCCGAAAGCTGGCGCGGCGATCGGCGCATCGCAATCGAAAGACGGCGTGGCTGTATCGGGATCATCTCTGCACCGTAACTTTTAACTTTGCCAGCGGTGTGTACCTTGGTGGGATTGCTGGATTGGACGGCAGAGTTCTTCCCGAAGCATCGAAGAGTTGCAGAACGAGCTCCAACATGTGGTTGACTGCTCGATAGGTCCGGACATCGAAAATAGGGATGTTTGACGCGATCACCACTGCATGTCCCACCAAATACCGGGTTGAGATCTCAAAATTTGGGCGTTGGCCGCAGTGAGCCGGAAATGCGCAGGGTCGGCACTATGAAACGCACATAAGATGATTCGACGACGATGTCTGATTGTTCCCTGATTTAGATGCGAGCCTCTTTACGACCGGCATCTCGTGACACAGGGATAAGCCACGTTGTTGCGAAAGTAAGCAGGGCTAGGATGAAAACGCCCCAGAAAGTCCAATGCAACGCCGAATGAAACACCGTCCTGACCGCTGGCGTTGCGGCAAGGTCGGCCAGCCCAGCAGGTTGATTGAGAACCTCGTGGAGTTGGGCGGCCAGATCGCCGTTCCCGAAATGGACAATGCCAAAGTTAAGAATTGCGCCAAGGATCGTTGCACCGAGGGTATTTCCTAAACTCCGTGAAAAGATAATCGAAGCAGTCGCACTGCCTCGCATTGACCATTCGACGCTTTCCTGGACAAGAACCACGCTAGTGATGCTGATAAGGCCCATGCCGAACCCCATCAGAAAAGATCCAATACCCGCCGAAATGGGACTGCTCTCAGGCTGTAGGAAAAGAAGGAACACAGCCCCGACAGGGAACATGAGGCTACCAGTGCGCAGGGTGCTGCGAATTCCAAATGCACGGTAGAACCGGCTGGACAGCATGACTGCCATGGGCCACCCGACAACCAGCATGGTTAGGGTGAAGCCGGCGACGAGCGGCGAGCGGCCCAGCACACCTTGCACGTAAATAGGAAGAACGGTTGTAAGTCCGATGAGCGCCATGCCCGCAAGCAGTGTGGCAGTATTGCTGGTGGCGATCAGCCGTTGGCTCCAAAGGGCCAGTGAAATGATGGGTTGAGGGGCACGCCGCTCCTGAAGGAAAAAAAGGCCGCCGCTCACGCAAAAAACTGCAGCAAGACCGGCAAGGATACCGAAACCTGAATCTGTATCGGTGAGCATGGCCAAGAGGGAAACAATGGCGACCGAAAAAAACAGGCTTCCGAGATAATCAATTTTGACCTTCCGAGGTTCAATGGATTCATGCAGAAAAAGCCCTAACCCTGCAATGGTCAGCAGGCCAAGCGGAAGATTAATCCAGAAGATCCATCCCCACGAAAAATTATCGACGATGATACCGCCCGCAAGGGGGCCAGTGACTGCCGATATCGCCCAAACGCTGGCAAGTACACCTTGGACCCTGGCCCGTTCTTCCAGCTTATAGAGGTCCCCGATAACCGTCATCGACACCGGCTGGATCGCTCCTGCACCGATGCCCTGTAATAGCCGGAATCCGATCAGCGAGGCCATTGACCAAGCGAAGCCTGCAGCCGCAGAAGCGATAAGAAATATTACAATCCCCCCGATAAGAATGGGCTTCCGGCCGAACACGTCGGACAGTTTTCCATAGATGACTGTTGTCGTCGATTGTGCGAGAAGATATGCCGAAAAGACCCAGCTATAATAGGTAAAGCCGCCGAGTTGCCCGACAATATGCGGGATCGCTGTTGCAACAATTGTCGCCTCTATCGCGACCATGAATGTCGCAAGGACAATGGATACAACAACCCAAGGGCGCTTCGTCTTGTCTACCGTTTCAAGCATGGCATCTTCTTCTGACTTTCCACCCAGCGAAATCGCCGCCGCTGGCGGCAAAAGCGCAAAAACGAATAAGGCGTTGGGGAAGTGGTTCTCGGTGGGAGTAGGGCGTTGCTTTCCTAGGCAGTACAAGTTCAATCCCTACTGACCCTGAATGTCAAATCATAGTTGAGCCGCGCGGATGCCGGGCGTTCGGGTACGGCTTTGAAGGTGTTGACAGCTCACAACGAGACGCTTGCGAGCCGCCGCTCAAACCTCGAATACAACGCCTTAGTCAGGTTGCGCGTTCCTATGCAAGACCCTACGAAACCATGCGTCGACACTACCCGATTTGATCTGTTTTGAGGGCTAAATGATCAAATATTAAGGCGCTGCATGGCCGTTCAAACGCAGAAGGTTTGATCAGAAGACCGCTGGTCACGTGCTCGGTAGCACTCGATTTCAGTGTGCGTCGTGGAGCCCGGGATCGTGCGGATTGGTGCATTATCTCGGGCAGGCATTTTGGCCAGTTCTTAAGTGGACCATCATCCCTCAAAGATCCGCATTGCTCTGAGTTAATAATATTTACCTTGATCCTAAATATATTAAATTTTACTTATCCATCAGTAACTGGCTTCATACCACCCGAGCCTAAGGCGCAGCTGGGAGAGAAATCATGACAACCGCAGCGGCGGAAAGTGAACTGCCCGCACAATCCCGCGGAAGATCACGAAAGTACCCAAGGAGAGGATAAAATGACCGTTCGCGTTGCAATCGACGGATTTGATCGTATCGATTATCTGCGTCCCGTTGCGGAATTCGGCTGTTCCGAAATCGCGACCGTCGCAATGAGCGACCTAAATTCTGTGGTGAGCAACGCACAACTGATGGTTTATGCCGGCAAATCGGACAAGTTCTCATCGCCGAACCCAAAGTCCAGGTCAAGAACGGTGGGGATGCTTCAGGGGATTTTCGCTTCCCTCGTCGGTGTCCGGCTTGCAAAAGTTGAACAGGCCATTCTTGTAGTCATGCGATCTGATGCATTCCTAGGGTCTAAGTGGACGTCAAAAGAACTGCATTTCTTTCTATGCGAGATGCTATTTGGCAATTGCGATGATGCGGACCATACAATCCATGCCTGGAGGAGCGCCGCCCTTAAGGCGTCCATTCGCAGGGGGTTGGCTTCGCTACAGCACAGGGGGCTGGTGAAATACACGGTGGCGCGTCAAAGATGGTTAAGCAGGCCGTCAGAAATCAAGTGGAGTTTGGTTGACGCGCAGATATGAACGCCCACAACGCCGGCAAACGGGAACAGAAAAAGCGGCAACTATTTCTCGTGCGTGAAGGCGCCGGTCTGATCGAACGGCAGGTGCGACCGGTCTGGCAGTATCTGTGGCTGGCCACGACGCGGAACCGCCGCCTATGATGACTTCTCACTAGACGATCGACGTCTGTGGCGGAAAGGGAACTTGGGAAGGCAATGTCGGCACAAAGGAGCGTGGAGAAAGCAAATTTGGTGGCGCAAATCGGACACTGCCCGACACGGAACGGGGAGGGACGTACCCTGGTTCTACTGCAAAAGCCAACCGACCAACCATAACGCCACCATACCTGACACTATCCAAAAGAATACTGTGGCTCTGAAAAGTTGTTTTTGGCCTTTGAACATGACTGATCCCCCGGATGCGTGGACATGAACTTCAACAGACACTGACCAATACCCAGCAAGCTTGCGTCCCCCGGGACTGGCAGTATTGGATGCGTCACACTTCGCCGTTCGAGTGATCGTCAACTCTTCTCAACGAACGGCAACTTGATTTCATCTGTGCTCGTTTCGGCAATTATCCAGCAACTTCCGGTTAGCAGCTTAAATGAAGTAGAGCATTGTAGCGATAGTATAGCAAGAGCTATATTGATTTTGAGTACCTCGTAGTGCGGAAATTTCGTTGGTCCGGCTTTGTCGGATGTGATGGAAGTATAGCAACGGCTATGTTGCCCAAATCATGTGTTCGAAAGTTAACCAAGTGAAGACATGATGAACCAGCGCACACCGATTGCGGTGGGCTCGTTGGTGGTCCCAGCACACATTCGAAAAGGGAACCCGTGGCCACCAGTCGAACTGATCGCGGATATTATCGAAGAAAAGGGGGAAAGCTAGGCAAGACGAGATAGTCCACGCTCAGCTGGCCGTGGCAAAATGCCGAAGCGGTCAATACCGCTGGCATCGTGGCCCTCTCCTTGAGGACTATTGACAAACACCGCGCGGACCAAAGCTGTAAGGACCATCGTTTCAATGCGCCAGTGCCATCGGCACCGAGACGGCAAAATTGACGCTGAAGCTGTCAAGCACCTCTCAATCCGGAGGGTCCATAGCTTCAGACTTAACGATCTCGTCAGGCAGGAGTGGCTTGCATGTTCAATCATGTGGTCGAGGGGACCCGTGATATTTCGTCCAGAAGTTGGACCGCGGAAATCCCGCCGCCAACGACGGTCACGTGTTTTCCGGCGAAGTCCTCGGCCGTGCGGTAATCGCGCGTGTGGAGTTGCCTTCCCTTGAACCTGTCCGCACCAGGATAGTCCGGTATGTAGGCGACTCCCACGTGCCGGTGGCATTGATAAGCCCCCGCGCTGAGAATGCCCCTCGATCCGTTTCGATTCTGAGCCTGTCGCCCCTGTCGCAGACTACTTTGACGTTGACAGGGCGATGAACCGGCAGTCCGAACTTGTGCTCATATGCTGCAAAGTACTTTGGAACCGCCACCGAGGCTTTGACCTCGTCGGCATCAATATCGATCGCATCGGTGAAGCTCATTCCGGGTAGATCATGCACCCGATTTACCGTACTCAGCGTTAACGACGGCCAACGGAATTGCCAAGCGCCCCCCGGCTGTGGATCAGCGCGGGGCCCCCTATGTCAATCACACCTACACGTCACACTTAGCCCTGAGCGCGTCCCTGCAGGCCTATGCCGGCCTCGAACGGCAGGACCTGTGCGAATATCCGATGGACCCATCCTCGCTGTCCTGGTTAATATGCCGTGAGCATCTGGAGATCGACCGCGCCGGCGAAGTAAAGATTCCGGATGCGCCAGGCCTTGGCATTTCCGTGAACTTTGACGCCTTGCAAAAATACATCGTCGAGCTAGAGATCAGGATTGGCCAGTCAATCCTCTATAGAACGCCAAGCCTCCACTAGATTCTTCGATGACGTTGCGGCCCCAGACTTGATGTCGGGTTCGGTATTTTCCTCAGTTTCGCAAGCCCTGAGGCGACTAGCATGGCCAAACATCGCTGATTTGCTGACCGGGGAGTGCCACGACAAGCCGAACGCACGCCGAATTTTGCGCAGGGTAGCGCAATATAGCAGGGAAGTCGTGTCAAGCTTGTTGGAATGCGTTGACGGTGCCTCGAGCCGCGAAGGCGTACTCGTGATCGGAGCGTGCAATACCTCGAACTAATTGATACGGCGCTGTTGCGGCCAGGCAAGCTTGATCGACATACAAAGATTACATTTGCCAAACGCTACAGCCCGAGAAGGGATACTCCGCTGTTATCTCAGCAGGATCTTGCCGAATTCGACATGGATGTGATTGCCTATCGCACCGAAGGCTGGAACGGTGCTCAACTTGAGCAACTCGTTCGAGATGCCCGTCGACGGGCAAGGGGTAAAGGCAGGGAGATGGAATATAGCGATCTATATAATCAGCTGCCGCCCCAAGAAGCCGTAAACGACGCTATTCGGTTACGCTGCGCAATTCATGAATCCGGCCACGCAATTGTGGGTGTCTTGCTCGGTGGTCTGTACGACTGAACGAACGTTCTGGCAGGCCAGAACGTGTTGCCATCGCGACAACTGGTGCGTGGGTCTTGTAGTTCATTGCCAGCCATTCCTGGCATCTGTTGTCCGTCGCGTCGGTCTGTCGTAAGCTCGTGATCGATGCGAAGGGCTGCTGCCCCAGGTCATGCCACCGCAACAAATAGACCTTGGCCACCTTCGATAGCTTCTTTCAGTCTGACATAACGCGCAATCAGAGGGCCAAGTCCTGCCAGCTTGAGCCGCCGCCTGCCATGATAACGCGCTGGGCCTCGCCACTCAGGCGCTGGCCAGCATCGCGCCATCCTCGTGCGATTGCTTGAGCCACTGCGCTTCAGGATTATACATTCCGGTTACACTGTCGCCAGGATTGAGGAAAAGTCAGGAATGCAGACGGAAAAAACCCAGAGGGCCTAAAGCCGTTTGTGTGTGATGGAGATACCAGTCTCTGGCAGCCTCAACAAAGGCCACTCGAGCAACAGCAGTGGGACAGCCGCCCTCCAGACACTTCAGCAGTATCGACTTGCACATTTGGTGTTTCCGACCGTTTTCCTCATCTGGTCCCTTCTCCAATAGGTGCTTGGCGACGTCGTAAACGAAATCGACGTTGAATGCCTTGGCACTCTGAAGGACTGAGACGGTTTTGCGAGTTCGACGCGAGCAGCCTCGATATCGGACACGACGAGATAGAGCCCGCTTGCCGAGCCGGGCGCAGCCGACGTCAGCCCCGTGCCGAAATGGATCGAGCTCGGCGAGCCTGGCGGCGTGAACTGCACGACCCGAAATGTATCACCGACAGCAAAGTCGGCGTCGAGCCTCCAACCCAAGCCGTGATAAAAGCGCTTTGCACGATCAGCATTCGAGATGGGGGATAACAACGACCTCAGGTCGACCTTTTGCACGTAAGGGGTTTTGGTTGCACGGGTCATGGCGTTTTCCTTCTGGGTGGAAAGGCGGCGCGCTGAGCGCCTCCCTTCTTTCTCAAATCGACTAACGCAGCGATCTGAACGCAGCACGCAACTCTTCAGTGAAGATTTCCGGCTGTTCCCACGCCGCAAAATGCCCGCCCTTGGGCAGCCGATTGTAGTAGATTAGCTGCGGGAAGGCCTTCTCGGTCCAGCTACGCGGAGCGGTGTAGATTTCGTCAGGAAAAGCGCTCACCGCGACCGGGATGGTAACGCCCTTGGGAGCGAAGAACGCGAGCTTGCTTTCCCAGAAGAGGCGACCCGAAGACAGCCCCGTGTTAGTCAGCCAGTAGAGCGTGATGTTGTCGAGGATGTCATCGCGCGTCAGCCCTTCGGAAACCCCGTCAAAGACGCGGCCGATCAGCTCCTGGCTCTCCGGATCATGGTCAATCATCCATGCGGCAAGGGCGATGGGCGAATCGTCCAGGCCGTAGAGTGTCTGTGGCCGGGCCCCCATTTCCAACGCGTAGCCGACGCGATGCTTGTAGAAGAAATCGAGCTGCTTCCACGCATACTCCTCGTCGCCCGTCAGGCTGGTCGGCTGCGGACCGCCGGCCAGTGCAGCTGAAATGTTGTCGGGAAGCGTGCCCGGCATGTTGGTGTGGATGCCAAGCAGCCCTGCAGGCTTCTGTAACGCCATCTGCTCGTTGATTGCGTCACCCCAGTCGCCGCCCTGCGCGACATATTTCTTGTAGCCCAAGCGGTCCATCAGAACGGCCCAAGCCCGCGCGACGCGCTGCGGGTCCCAGCCGAGCTCGGTGGGCTTGCCGGAAAAGCCGTAACCGGGGATTGATGGAATTATGACGTCAAACGCATCGGCTGCGGTGCCGCCGTGCGCTGTAGGATTGGTCAATGGATCAATGATCTTCAACTGCTCGATGATCGAGCCGGGCCAACCATGAGTAATGATGACGGGCAGCGCGTTGGGGTGCTTCGACTTCATGTGGATGAAGTGTATGTCGACGCCGTCGATATTCGTCACGAACTGAGGCAGGGCATTCAACCTCTTCTCGACCTTTCGCCAGTCGTGCTGGTTAGCCCAATACTCGGCAAGCTTCTGCATCGTGGCAAGTCGCACGCCCTGAGAGTCGTCCGTGACAAGCTCGCGATCCGGCCACTTGGTTGCTGCGATGCGCCGTTTGAGATCGGCAAGGGCCTCATCGGTTGCGCGGAACTGGAATGGACGGATGCTTTCGTCGACAGCCGGTCGGGCTTCGGACGCGCCCGCTGTGGAAGCCTGCGCGAACTCGACGCCGCTCCGTGCAGGAGAGCTCGTTTCGGCGTGAGCCACGACCGCGGGAAGAAACATTGCGATCGCTCCAGCCAATGCATAGGCGGAAAGGCGATTGCGCTTGCCAATTATCAAATAGGATCTCGACATGATCATTCTCCTTGCTTCGAGGATCGACGGAATGCCGTCGACGTACATTTCAATGCGTGCGTCTTTGACGGGTGGGAGCGTTATGGCGATCCAGACGGCGAGTAAAAACACTGGACTGTACAAATGATAAGACCAGTCATTTTGCCGTTGTTTTTGGTTTTCAGCCCTTGGTGACGATGCTGCTGTCGCGCTCGCTTGCGATGCGAGTCGCCGTCACTTCCTGCTCCACGGCCCTGGCAGCGATGATCAGATCGTCACGCAGGCCCTGGTCGAAAAGCTTCATCACGGTCCGCGCGAGACGGTTCGCATGTTCATGGCTGTGCGAGCAGCGTCCAAGCATCTCGGATGCCTTGACATGGGCGCGCTGCATCAGGTCCCATTGTTCGGTGGTATAAGTGTGCTGGCTGATCAGGCGAAGCATGGTGTTCTCCCCAATAGTTAGGCGGGAGCACGTTCCATCTCTCAAGCGCCGGTTCGCCACTAAACAGGCCCAGCGACGGATCCATTAAGAACCTCATCTTGGGATTGGTCAATGGTTCTGTCCGCCAATGGACGTGCTGACCCGCAGATGGAACCAAGTGGATTGTGGAGGGTTCGAGGTGTCTAGGGACGCGCTCGATGATGGACGATGAAAAGAAACAAAATCACGTACAGCAGGTTGTTCGAAGGCAATTGAGTCAGGACGACATGCGAGAGGCATTTCGCAGCCAGTACAATGTTCGCGCGCCTGACGATCGATTCAAGAAATTGGTCGAGCAACTGGAACAGGCGGAAAAAACCCAGACGGCCTAAAGCCGTTTTGTGTGTGATGTAGATACCAGTCTCTCTGGCAGCTGCAATAACGGCATTCCGACAGCCCGTGCATGCAGCTTTACCGGCGAGTGCGTCAGTACAGATTTCGAAGACTCCGCTGTCGCCGCCTTGGGCGATGAAGTCCCTTCAAGTTCGGCCCAGGTCCCCAAATACTTACCGCAGACACTGCAATGGACTGGCGTGCTGTAAGTTACATTCTGCGTGAGCGTAAGGTAGATGGTGTCGCACTTGGGAAAGGCGAGCTTGTTGTTCAAGCATTTGGTGGCGCTACTGCTCGTGGCTGTGTCACGGAGCAACATAATCTGCGCAATCAATCTTTCCTGTCGCACAGCCGCACCGCAAGTGTGTCCTCGCGCCGCCCCGATTGGAACCAACGGTTGATTTTCTCTCGTCCGAGATATCGATTTTGTATTTAGCCATTGACGGGAATGGTCTAGGAGCAGACAATTCCGATGTCGTCAGGCATTCTTTGGCCACTGACGTTTGAGAGATCCAGCGCTCCCGCCTCAAACAGAAGGAGACGCTAGCTTGCTCCAAGTCACCGACAAAGTCCTTTATTTGATGAAGACTGTTATCCGGTGCGGCGCGCACACGACCCGGCAAGCGCAGCTTGCAGCATCCAAAAACGCGTAAAAAGTTTAGCCCAGCGTCGAACCCATCTCGAACTTTGAGGCGATAGTCGAATGGTCTGTCGAGCAGAGTTTCTGACGAGTCGCTTGTGGTGTTCCGGCCTCGTGCAAGCGGACGGTCGCAGTTTGCGGCATGTGTCGACGACAGAACGGCTGAACCTAACTCGTTGAAGGAGATTCACGATGCGTGCGCGACCAGGTTACGGAGTTGTCAATCATAATCGGCGTCAACTCTTGGCAGTTGTGGCGATAGGTGTCGCCGCAGGGGCCGTGGCGAGCATTCTTCCTGCCTTTCCGGTGCAGGCGGCGACGGAGGACGCAATCCGACCTTTCCGCATCGACGTTCCGGAAGAGCAACTCGGGGATCTCCGCCGACGTGTCTTAGCAGCCAACTGGCCCGAGCAGGAAACGGTGCCCGATTCGTCCCAAGGTGTGCAACTCGCAACGATGCAGAAGCTCGCACGCTATTGGGGAACGGAGTATGACTGGCGCAAGGTCGAAACGAAACTGAATGCCCTGCCGCAATTCCTCACCGAAATCGACGGCTTGGACATTCATTTCATTCACGTTCGTTCGAAGAACCCCGATGCGCTGCCGATAATCATTTCGCACGGTTGGCCGGGTTCGGTGCTCGAGCAGATCAAGCTGATCGGACCGCTGACAGATCCGGCTGCACATGGCGGGAAGGCAGAAGACGCGTTCGACGTCGTCATCCCGTCGATGCCCGGCTACGGTTTTTCCGGGAAGCCGACAGGCACCGGCTGGGGTCCCGAGCGTATGGGCCGAGCGTGGGCGGAACTGATGAAACGCCTCGGCTATACTCGTTACGTGGCGCAGGGCGGAGACTGGGGTGCGTTTGTGGTCGACCAAATGGGCTTGCAGGCACCTGCGGGATTGCTCGCTATCCACACCAACATGCCCGCCACCGTTCCGGCCGACGTCGATAAGGCGCTCCTGTCCGGCAGCCCGGTGCCGTCGGGTCTCTCAGCCGACGAAAATCAGGCCTACCAGCAGCTGGTTAGAACTTTCAAGCAGGTTGACTACGCGAGGTTGATGGGCTCGCGCCCGCAAACCTTATACGGGATTGCCGATTCCCCTGTCGGCCTCGCAGCATGGCTCCTCGACCACAATGACGCCGACGGACAGCCGGCGGCGGCCGTTGCCGCGGCGCTTGACCGGACGACAAGCGCTACTGGTGAGCTGACACGAGACGAGATTCTCGACAACATCACGCTCTACTGGCTAACGAACACCGGGGTCTCAGCTTCTCGTCTCTACTGGGAGTACAAGGGTGGTTTCTTCAATGCCAAGGGGGTCTCGATTCCGGTAGCAGTCACCGTTTTCCCAGGAGAGCAATATGAGGCCCCGAGGAGCTGGACCGAAAGGGCCTATCCCAAGCTCATCTACTACAACAGGGCGAAAAAGGGCGGCCACTTCGCCGCGTGGGAGCAGCCAACGATTTTCGCAGAGGAATTAAGGGCGGCATTTGTAACGCTGCGAAAACCAACCTGATGAACTGTGGATGCACTGGCCATGCGGATCGCCTCGTTCGACGAAGAAGCCATCGCGGCCACGAAGAGGCTGGTCAACGCGGCCAGGGATCTCATGCGCTGGAAACCCTGCTGTTAACTTTTCGGAGCGATGAAGATGACGGACCTACTGAGTGATGTTCTTGCCGCTCATGGCGGCCTCGACCGCTGGAACTCCTTTGAGAAAGCCAGCACGACGATAGTTTCTGGTGGCGAGTTGTGGGGGATGAAAGGTATCGAGGCCGATGCAACGCCGCGTCGTGTAACGGCCGCAATACATCATGAATGGTTAGACTTGGCACCATACGGCAATCCCGACTGGCGCATGACTTTCATGCCCGAGCGGGTTGTGATCGAGACTACCGATAGCAAGATCATCGGCGAACGGGACAATCCCCTCGCTGCCTTTGCCGGCCACACGCTGAACACCCCGTGGGATCCGCTGCACCGCGCTTACTTCAACGGCTATGCCATGTGGACGTATCTCAATACGCCATTCCTCATGGCGCTGCCGGGTTTCATGGTCGAGGAAATCGCACCGTGGAACGAAGAGGGGGAAAGGTGGCGCGTGTTGCGGGCAACCTTTCCCAAGGAAATCGAAAGCCATTGCCCGGTTCAGGAATTCTATTTTGGGCCAGATTTTCTGCTGCGCCGCCATGACTACGAAGTCGATGTCTCCGGAAGCTTTCTGGCGGCCCAATATGTCTATGACATGGTAGCGGCCGATGGGATCAAGTTCCCGACGAAACGACGAGCTCACCCTCGGGGTCCTGACGGCCATCCCGACCGAGACCGGGTCTATGTCTGGATAGACTTGTGCGACTACAGGATGAGTTGAAGGCTTGCACGCCAGCTTCATCCTTGTCGAGTCGTGTCACCACAGCGAAGCAAAGCGACTAGACTTGTCAGCAACTTGCAATTGTCGCTCCATAATCTGCTTCTATCTAGCGCTCCGCCGTTCGAACCGCCAAGCGGCACAGTTCAGTCTCGCTTGTCGGGATCACTTGGATGTTCGGCAAGGAATTTATCGACTTCCAAGGCCGCCATAGATCCCATTCCGGCGGAGCTTACGGCTTGGCGGAATACCGGGTCGATTACATCGCCTGCAGCCTGGCATCCGGGCACGGATGTTTTGGTCGACCAGGAGCCAACCTTGATGTAGCCGGCCTCATCCATGTCGAGCTGACCACGGAACAACCCGGTGGCCGGATCATGACCGATTGCAACGAATAAGCCGTGTGTTGAAAGTTCCTTCGTCTGACCCGTGTTTGCATCGCGGATACGTACGCCAGTTACCGATTTGGTCGGCTCATGCTCGCCGAGTACTTCTTCAACGACGTGGTTCCAGATCACCTCAACATTCGGTTTGGCCAAAAGGCGGTCTTGCAGGATCGGTTCCGCGCGGAATCGGTCGCGCCGATGGATGACTGTGACCTTGGAAGCAATCTTCGACAGGTACAGGGCTTCCTCGACGGCCGTGTTGCCACCGCCCACGACCACGACTTCCTTTCCTCGATAGAAAAAACCATCACAAGTTGCGCAGGCTGATACCCCGAAGCCGTTGAATGCCGTCTCCGACGGGAGACCAAGCCAGCGAGCCTGCGCTCCCGTCGCGATAATGAGTCCGTCAGCGACGTACGTGTCGCCGGAGTCACCTTGGGCACGGAATGGTCGTTTTGAGAGATCGACCGAGGTGATCGTGTCGTACACCAGCTGGGTGCCGACATTTACTGCCTGCTGCCGCATCTGCTCCATCAACCAAGGTCCTTGAACTGGTTCTGCAAAGCCTGGGTAATTCTCGACATCCGTGGTGATCGTAAGCTGACCCCCGGGCTGGATGCCGGTCAACAAAAGTGGCTTGAGGTTTGCACGGGCTGCGTAGATGGCAGCGGTATATCCCGCTGGTCCGGCTCCTATTATCAAGACTTTGGTATGATGTGTGCTCATTGTGTGATCCCGGTTGTCGTCACCCCGATACCGCCCGGAATTGCCAGAGCGGTATCCAAGGAATTCGGTTGATCGTTTTCAACATTTGTCTCCTCCCTCTACCACAAGGAAAGATGCGTCTGGACGTGACTCAGGCTCTCGCGTTCGACGCGATTGTATCGATTTCGTGACGTGAGATGCCGACGTCCTCGAGATCTCGATCCGAGAGTTTCGTAAGTTCGCGGATGCTCTGGCGATAGCGCAGGTGGTCGCGGATTGTTGACAGGATGTAGGCTAAAAACATGGTCGTTCCTTTGTGTTCAGCCGACCGTCATGGCCGGCTTTGAAATGAATGGTGTCTGCTGTTGTCGAGATGTAAGGGTTAGGACTCTGTTTAGGCCGAGCGGAGCGCCGCGAGCGAGTCGATGGCGATCCAAAGAGAAAGGGCGAGCAGGCCAATGTCCTTAAGCAGGAACTGCCCAGGAGCGACCGAGATCGCTGGAAGGCTGAACTCCGGTAGGAACACGCCGGGAGTCGTCACCATGAAACTAAGCGTCGTCACGAACAGCCCGGCAGAGAGCAGGCCACCGGCGAGCGAGTACGCCGGATTGATGAGCCGAGCCGCAATCAAGGCACCGATGCTAAGTTCAAGGACACCGAGGAGGCTCGAGAAGCCTCGCACGCTAAACAGGGAATAGGTCCAGCTCAACAGCGGATTGTTGCCGACCAGGCCTGTAAGACCTTCCGCCTCGTAGGCGGTGAATTTCATTCCACCGAACCAGAGATAGATCACGGCGAGCGAAGCGTACATGCCCGCCGTGGTGATGGTCTTGCCATGGCGGTCGACAAGATCGAGGAACGCGTGGGGAATCCGGGTCGGATTCGCTGCGGCACTTTGGATGGAAACATGAGGCATTGCGTTTTCTCCCTGGTTGTCCGCGGTGGGCGATCCGCCCTATTGGCGCGGGAAACGATACTGGTCTGTAGCGCTAATCACAGATGTATACCGATCTGTATCGTTTTGCAAGATCCGATGGTAAACTTTTTTGTATCTCAGTATTATTGTGCAGCCGATTTGGATGCGCCACACGCGGAAGCAATGCTCTCAATTGGGGAGTTGAGTGTAAAAGATACGATTGCGTTTTAACGAAGATTTGATGGAATGGTTACAAGAAGTGGGCAATTTAGGGCCCGTTCCATCTAAATAGAGGGATATGTGCCGATTCGCTGGCTTGAGTACCTGCTCTTGGGGATTTCCAAACGTTGGTTCTGCGAGGTCTCTTGCGTTTCCCTTCGGGTATCGCTATTTAACGATACAGATCTGATCGTTTATCTGTCGTGAGGACCAAATGCGCCGTTCAGAAATCCGGGACCACCTGCTCGACACAGCACTGCGGCTGTTCAACGAGCGCGGCTATCACGCAACTGGTGTCGATCTCATTATTGCCGAAAGTGGCGTGGCAAAGACGACGCTGTACCGGCACTTTGAGACGAAGGAAGAACTGATCCTGGCCGCCTTGGAACGGCGTGACGAGGAAGACCGTGTTGCCTTGCGCGTCTTTGTTGAGCCGCATGCGAGCGACCCCGTAGAGCGCCTGCTGGCGACGTTCGATTTCCTCGAAATCGATTTCAACGATAGGCAGTATCGCGGCTGTATTTTCCTGAGTGCGGCGGGGGAGCATAAAGATCCCGCCAATCCGGTTTTCCGAGCTGCCGAAATGCACAAGCGCCTTGTACTCGCATATTTTGAGGAACTCGCTCATGCCGCACGATTTGCCGAGCCGAAGCAAATCGCAGGGGAGATTAACCTGCTGCAGGAGGGTGCAATGGCGGTAGCACAGATTACTCGCAATGCCGAGCCGGCCCGGCAGGCGAAACGTATGGCAAGCCAATTGCTCGCGACGTCGGCGCGGTCTCCGTTGGCACCGGCAGCCTAGCCAGAGAAATGTAGGCGGGCCGGTGCACCAATCTTATTCAGCCCGCGCCAGTCACGTCATGGGAAGTCGGAAAATATACCTTAGCGATTCGGCGCTTAGTGAGCCAGAACCAGGACATCCCCTGCTGGTTCTATAAGAAGCACCAAGAACGCGCAAAAATGATGTACTACGGATGAACAAGCCACTTGAGTTGCACCTCGATGCGTTGACTACTAACTTCGAGCCGGCAGCGATGGGCATGCTGAAAGACTCGCCACGCTCTATGCAGCTCTGAGTCGCCGCGGAGTATGGAAGGCGTTGATTGCCATCACGACGCCGAGAACGAGCACCATCATTCCGGCGGCCTCCGCAATGGTTGGCAAACGATGCTGGACCATCAGCCCAAAACAGGTGGCAAAAACGATCTCCGTCATCAGCAACTGGCCTGCAAGCGCTACTGGCAGGCGCTGTGACGCTATCGTCCAAGCCCACGCTCCCCCGATCGACGCCACAGCTGCCAACATCAAAGCTGGCAGATAGAGATTGCGGATGGCCCCTAGGCCGAAACCGAGGTCCGGAGCCCTGAACAAGTCCATGCCGTAGCCAATCGGGAGAAATGCCAATGTCTGGATGCTTCCCCCGATCATCATCAGCGTCGTCCAGACGCGTGCATCCATGTTGGGCCTTTTCAGCAGTGCATTTTGGTTAGCGATTCCGAACCAAGTCCACAGAGCTACCGCCGCAATGGCAAACGCGATACCAGTAACAAGCGATTTTTCTCCCTGCACATCCGCCTGCATGATACTGCTACCATTGACCAGCAGCAGCCCTGTCGCCGCCAGCGCAAGGGGGATCAGAAGAGGCAGCCACGATATACTCCGCCCGCGATAATTGCCGGCGATCGCGAGGACAACAGGCACAAGCCCGAGAAAGGCTGGAGGGATCACGGGACCTGCGTATACGGCGGCGACCATGACGGTGAGGAAGTAACCCACGTATCCGATGAAGCCGAGTCCACCGGCGACAAACCAATCCCGAAGTGTAAGTCCACGACAAAGGTGTGCGCTGGCGATAAGAATGACCATCCCGATCAACCCAGACAGCAGAAATCGGCATGCGGCTAGGTCGAAGATTGAATAGTTTCCGACCACAAAGGGAGCGACAAAATTCATCGACCATGTGAAAGAGGCAAATATGGCTGCTGCGATGCCCGCAGTTGAAACATTTTTCATCGGAGAGTTCGCGATCCAATTTCGAATAAAAAGGTTTTAAGGATAGAGATACGTCAACAGGCAATTTCCGGTCCGGCGTTTCGAATAGTGTATTACATCCCAATGATGAATGCATGCGACAATCGGACTTGAGCGGCCAGAACTGCCGTGTCGCGCAGCTATCGAATCTATGCATGCTCTGTATTGGGAATCCTCCCAGCCACTCGCCATATTAAGGCAAGACCAACAATGGAGTTGTGGCAATGAAGTATGCAAAGACTGACGAAGCGGTCAGCAAACTGACGCCTGCGCAATATCGGGTTACCCAGGAAAACGGCACCGAACGACCCTTTACTGGGGAGTATAACGACAACAAGGAGCCGGGGATTTATGTCGACATCGTTTCTGGCGAACCGCTGTTCGCCTCGTCCGACAAGTTCGATTCCGGCTGTGGCTGGCCCAGCTTCACCAAGCCTATAGTGCCGACTAATGTCAACGAACTGCGGGACGAAGCGCATGGCATGACCCGCACGGAGGTACGCTCGGTGCATGGCGACAGTCACCTCGGCCATGTGTTTCCCGATGGCCCGCAAGACCGGGGCGGACTTCGTTACTGCATCAATTCTGCTTCGCTTCGCTTCATTCCGCGCGACGAAATGGAGGCCGAGGGCTACGGCGCGTATCTCAACCAGGTGGAGGATATTTAAATGACCGAGAGGGCTGTTTTGGCTGGTGGCTGTTTCTGGGGCATGCAAGACTTGACCCGCAAGCTTCCTGGGGTAATCGACACTCGCGTAGGCTACACTGGCGGCGACGTGCCGAATGCGACCTACCGCAATCACGGTACCCACGCCGAGGGAATCGAGATCATCTTCGATCCCGAGATCACGAGCTATAGGCGCATACTGGAGTATTTCTTCCAGATCCACGATCCATCCACGAGTAACCGACAGGGCAACGATGTGGGCGGTTCATACCGATCGGCGATCTACTACGCGGACGATGAGCAGAAGCGAATAGCCGTGGACACCATCGCCGACGTCGACGCATCGGGGTTGTGGCCGGGCAAAGCCGTGACCGAGGTCGAAAGGGTGGGAGATTTCTGGCAAGCAGAGCCGGAGCATCAGGACTACCTGGCGCGTTACCCAACCGGCTATACCTGCCATTTCCCTCGCGCCAACTGGGTGCTTCCCAAGCGGGCGGCCGCCGAATAGGCGACGCGTCATTCTTTGATTGGTGACATTGTCGTATTACAGTGGACTCCTTGTGTCCGGCGCAGTGCCGGACACAAGGACGGATTTGAGATGCCCATCCCGCGGCAGATATTTCACGTGCCAATCGTCTCTGACGCAGAATGAGGCCGTCCTGTGGCGTATTGTGAGGATTTGACCTACTATAAACTTGCGGAAATTGTCCAGCCTGCACACTGCGCCCGTACAGCATTCTTCCCAGAAGCAGTAGCGGGAATCGCAGCGATAGTAATTCAATGCGAATTTCTGGACGTGTCTCAAACCGGAAGAAGGTAGGAGTGAGCGAGTTCCTCGTTGGCATATCAGGGACTGGTCCCTCCAGCGTAGAGCTTTGGGTGGGCATGGCTGCGGTCGGACTGCTGGCATTTGTTCTCGGCTTCGCGCTTAATAATGGATCAATCTGCACTGTCATCGCCACGAGTGAGTTGGTGCTGGAAAAGAGGCCGGCACGATTCATCGCCATCGTCGAATGTGCTGTCTGGGCTGCGATCGTTTATGCAATCCTCGAAACGTCGCCGACGATGCAGTTGGGTTGGTCGCCCTTCGGATATTTGGTTCCGGCTGCCATATTGTTTGGAATCGGCCTCCATGTGAACGGTGCCTGTGTGTTCGGATCCGTCGGGCATTTCGGAAACGGCGATTCCGAGTTCTTTTTCACGTTTGTGGGCATCTTTGCCGTGCTGTACGTCGACTCTGCATTTGACATCCTTCCAGATCGGTCGCCGATAAGTGCTTCTGTACCATTTGGACCTTTGCTTCTCTCAATCGCGCTTTTGGCCGCCTTGGCGCTGAGGTTCGGTGTGTCGTTGAAATCCAAACCCAATTTTGCGCGGCTGACAGTATGTATGGTCGCGATCGGAAGCACCTTTACTATGTTGGCAGTTTTTGCGCCTGGCTTCTCGATTACGGCCTCGCTCGGGTCAATCATTTCGATACCTGTCGTGGGCCCCATAACATTGGTCTGCATGTTTTGTGGCAGCATTGTTTCAGCAAGATTCAGGAAGCGTCGCTTTCTATTCAAATGGCCCACAATCAAGACCATAGCCTGGAGAACGTTTGGGGGTACCCTCATGGGAGGGGGAGCGCTGCTGATTCCTGGTGGCAACGACACCCTGCTGATGATTGGCTTTCCCATGGGGGCATGGCAGGCGGCTCTGGCCTACGGCCTGTTCGTTGCAACCCTTGCAGTACTCATCGCGAAGTTCGGTTCGACGGCTCGCGCTTGGTCATGACTTAGGAAGCAGTGCTGAAGGAAAAAGGCGTCTTGCTTCGTGGTCAGGCTCAGGCTTGATCGCCTGTTTACAAGACTTAGGTCATTTTTCCAGATGCCCGCGCTTTGGGAGGTGTCGGATTCAAGAGGCTCCCTCTCGCAATCTCGGTCTACCCGTGTCGGCCTGCAAAGCTCTATTCTTGCCCTGACAATCACCAGTTTGTCGACTATCTGATCTGGTCAGCGAAGCGTCGAAAAACAACACGTTGGAGAAGGAAGATGAACACACAATTTAAACGCAAGATCGCCTTCGCCTTGTCGATGGGCGTTGTCACGACCGGGATCATTTCCTTTGTCCTGCTAGCGCTCAATCTCGGATTTGCGGAAGGTTTCGCCCTGACGTGGCTGCGTTCATGGAGCATCGGCTATGTCATCGTGATACCGGCCATTCTTCTGGTCGGTCCGCGGCTACAGGCCAGCCTCGATCGTCTGATTGATTGAACCGCAGAAAGGATCACGGAAAATGTTGAAGCCATGGCTCCGAACGTTGGTCGCCACCGCTGCGCTTCTGTTCACCGCAGTTGTTGCGGGATATGCCGACAATCATTCCCAGAACGCCCGGACGGCCGACGTCGGTTTCATCGAAATCGACCAGGACATCACGCTCCGCAGAATGATAGTGCACAACCCGAGCCCGAAAGGAACGGTTCTCTTTCTGCACGGCTTCCCTGAAACGTTGTATGTCTGGAAAGATATTTCGATCGCCCTCGGTGATGAATACGAGGTCCATTCGTTCGACTGGCCAGGATATGGCAAATCCTCCAGACCAGCAGTCGAGAAATTCTCATACGCGCCGAAAAGCTATGCCGATGTACTCAAGGCCTACATCGAAAAAGCCGGGATTGATCAATTGCATCTTACGATCTATGCGACGGATATTGGTGCCCTGCCTGCTCTATTGCTCGCTCTCGACGAGCCCAGTATCGCTAAAAGCATAATCGTCGGAGACTTCGCGCCATTCAACAGGCCCGCTTATATGTTCGAGAGTCTGCAGAACCTGAAAGCGGAACCCGCAGCCTCCAAAACTCGCGCTTACATGAACAAAACGAGTGCTGAAATACTTGCAAACGCCTACAGGCGTGACCTTCCGAAGGAACAACAGTTCGATCTCAAGGTGGACGTAAATTACGACATGATCCGCAGTTGGGGTCATGGCGATCTGACCTCGGCGGACGCATTTTACTACTATTACTCCAACTTCACCCGGGACCAGGAATACTTCGAGGCAAAACTCGACAAGCTAAGAACGCCGGTGAAAGTGATTTGGGGTGAAAGAGATTTCTACATCGAGAAGGAGATGGGGCGCGAGTTCGCGGCGAAGACCGGGGCAAAATTCGATGTTCTTCCCGGTGTCGGTCACTATCCCCACTTGCAGATACCGGAGCAGACCATCCGTGAGGTCCGCGCTTCATTCAGGTGAGCGTTGCGATCCTTCTGTCATTTCATTTTCACCGCTCAACACCGCTCGAAGTCGGGGCAGTGCAAAGTCTATGAACGAGCGCACCTTCAGAGCGAGGAGACCTTGGCGAGGATAAACAATGTGGATCGGCTTGGGCTTTCCTGCAAATTCGTTCAGGATCGGGACAAGCGCACCTGAAGACAATTCGTTAGACACCTGATAGTCGAAGAGCCGGGCAATACCAACGCCGCTGAGAGCTGCGGCGACACAATTCGCCGCAGTGTTGACCTCGATCCGATTTCGCGGAACCGCCTCGGTCGGCCGGCCCTCGACATCAAACGTCCAGAAGAATGTTTGCTTGTTAAAAATGATACCATCGTGGTTCGGTAGTTCGGACGGATGCAGTGGAAGTCCGAATCTCTTCAAATAGGTCGGGCTGGCACATGTCAGTAGGCGAAACTGTCCAACCTTGACCACGTAAAGAGAACTGTCCGCAAGCTCGCCGAGCCGAATGGCAATGTCGACTTGCTCGTTGACCAGATGAACCGAGCGATCGAGAGACAGGAGATTCAACGAAACCTCCGGATGTTGATCAATGAAGTTCAGTGCTATCGGAAGCACGTGACGATTGCCAAACTCCACAGGCATTGTGATCGTCAGAATTCCCCGAGGCGTCTGATATTCCCCGGAAGCACGACGCTCGGTCTCCTCGAGCTCTGCCATGATCTTCCGTGCCGATTCAACGTAATCACGTCCGGCATCAGTCAGCTGCAGGTTCCGACTTGTGCGGATTATGAGATTTGCGCCGAGGTGGCGCTCTAGGTCCGCCACTTTGCGGCTGACACTTGGCAATGGAGCGTTTAACTTTCGACTGCCCGCGGAAAGGCTGCCGGCATCGACCACCGCAAGCAGTACGCGCATTGCATCAAATCGATCCATTGGACACCCGCACCTGGAGTTTGATTTTAGTTAGATCAATTTGCATTCGGTGACTAGCGCAATGCTGCTTTGGTGCCGGTGCGCAGCGTCGGGCGCGCCAAACCAATTCTTTTGGAAGACCGTCTCAAGAAAGCCGATTTGCCCACGCCAGCAGGCAGTGAGGGCGTCTGCAATCTCCTCTTCGCCATAAGGTTTCGCAATCACGATTGCATCTTCGACCAACGACGCCGCATCAATATCGATACGGCCAGTGGCGAAAATAGTACTCTGGGAGGCGGCGGCGTGCCATAGCCGCCAATTCCAGCCCCGCCATGTCCGGCAACTCGATATCAGCGATTAAAATTTCAAACGTCCCATCTTCCAGGGCGCCCGCTATGGGCTGCTGCTCGCGCGCTCTATATGCCAGCACTTGTCGCTGCCCGCTTTAATCCAGATCTCAAGGCCACGTACAACGCACTTATCGGGACTGGAAAACCGCCAAAGGTCGCTATAACTGCAATCATGCGAAAACTTATCGTCCTCGCCAACGCGCTCCTACGCGACAACCGAAAATGGAACCAAAAAGCCACTTGATCAAAACGGATACTCTAGCCGCTGGGCGGCTCACTCCACTGTTGTTCCGAGGTGTTGTTGATGGTTTGAAAATTCGGATTGATGGTCAATCGATTTGTTCCGCTACGATTTGGCGCATTTCATCGCGTGTGAATCCCGACGCTAGCAGTTGGTTCCCGCATGACTTTCTTCGGCAACATGTTCGACATTTTAGGTTCGATTCGGCGCGGCATGACCGCAGTGTCTCTCATTTCGATATTGTTTTGCATATTAAATCCATTCGCTGCGCAGCGTTGCCCGCGGCCTGTCATTTTTGAAATACGTCGAATGCAAGCAAGGAGGGGGATGCTACGTAGATGGCAATCAGGCTTTGAGTGGTGCGGTAAAAATTCTGCGCTCAATCGGAGCCTGCAGTAATAGCCGAACTAATCTTGTCGACCAACCTTAGATGGGTGAGAGAGAGGGATTTTTCAAGGGCTCGGACGCGTGGCCTGCCGTGCCGTAAAACAGGCATATCAAATTGCGGCTTTTCACAAATAGCATTCGATATCACAACGATGAAAGAGGCATCGACTCGATTTACTCCAGCAGTTTGAAGGTCGATCAAATGGTGACCTGCGTACCAATTTCCACCACGCGTCCTGTCGGTATCTGGAAATACTCGGTGGCGTCGCTTGCTGAATGCGCGAGGGCTATGAACAGCTTGTCTTGCCAATATGGCATCTCCGAACGGGGGGAGGCTTTCAACGAACGACGGGCCAGGAAGAACGAGGTCGTCATGATGTCGAAGTTCCAGCCTGCGATTTTGAAGATCGCCAAGGTCCGCGGGACATTCGGTCTCTCCATGTAGCCGAACGTCAGCGTGACTTGGACAAAGCGATCGTTGATCGGCTCGATGTGCATGCGGTCGCTCTTCCTAACGGTGGGCGTGGGGGCAGTGACCACATTCAGGATGACATTGCGCTCATGCAGCGCGTTGTAGTGTTTGAGGCTGTGCAGCAGCGCAGTGGGCGTGCCTTTCGGGTTGCCCGTCAGGAAAACCGCGGTGCCGGGTACGATTGTCGGGGGACTCTGTGCCAATTTCCTCGAAATCAGTTCGAGCGGCACGTCGCCTTGTCCGACTTTCTTCTGCAGCTGGCGGCTGCCTTTCACCCAGGTGGACATGATCAGCACAATCAGGATGGCGACCAGCAGCGAGGCCCATCCGCCGTCGATGACCTTGATGAGATTCGCACCGACGAAGGTGATGTCGATGATGAGGAAAGAGGCGGTGGTGAGAGCCGCCGCCCAGAATTGCCATTTCCATATGCGGGTCATGACGATGAACAGCAGAGTCGTTGTCACCAGCATGTTGCCGGTCACTGCAATGCCATAGGCAGCGGCCAGATTGGTGGAGCGTTCGAATCCGAGCACCAACAGCACGACCACAAGTCCAAGAAGGAAGTTGACCCGAGGCAGATAAACCTGCCCAGACTGTTTCTCGGACGTATGTTGGACACGGAGTCTGGGCAGAAGATTAAGTTGTACCGCCTGCCGTGATAACGAGTAGGCTCCCGATATAACCGCCTGACTGGCGATGACGGTCGCTGCGGTTGCCAGAAGCACCATGGGTAAAAGCGCCCATGGCGGAAACATTTCAAAGAACGGATTTTTGGCCGCTTCGCCATGCGCGAGCACGAAGGCTCCCTGACCAAAATAATTTAGGAGCAGACACGGAAACACAATCCACATCCAAGCAGTCGCGATTGGTCGTCGGCCGAAATGTCCAAGGTCGGCGTAGAGAGCTTCCGCTCCGGTTACGGCAAGAAAAACTGTGCCGATCGTGGCGAAGGCCGTGCCTTGATTGCGGACAATGTAGTCGAACCCGTAGTGAGGATTTACCGCTGCAAGAACACTGAGGTCGTCGAACAAATGCCACAGCCCAAAGAAACCGAGCGCAAGGAACCATGCGAAGGTAATTGGCCCGAAAAAGAACGCCATGCGGGCCGTGCCAAAGCGCTGCACCGAGAAGAGCGTCAGCAAAATGGTGATGGTTATCGGAACGACATAAGGGGTGAAGGCTGGAGTGATGATTTCAAGTCCTTCGATTGCCGACAGCACTGAAATGGCAGGAGTAATGACGGCGTCACCGTAGAATAAGGAAGCGCCGACAATGCCCAAGCCCAGGATCAAGCGGGGCCGGGATTTGTAGCTCTCGCGAGCCAACGCCATGAGAGAAAGGATCCCCCCTTCGCCGTCATTGTCTGCGCGAAGGACAAAGAGGATATACTTGACGGTGACGATCAGCGTCAGGGCCCAAAAGATCATGGATACAATCCCGAGGACGTCTGCCCGCAACAATGAACCATCGGTGGACGCAGCGTGCAGTGCTTCGCGAAACGCGTAGATCGGACTCGTGCCGATGTCGCCATAGACAACGCCCAAAGCTCCTAAGACAAGAACTGGGTAGGTCTCGGTATGATGTTCATCCGGATCGTGCAGAGAATGGCTTAATTTGCCCTCGTCATCCGTCCGGGCCTTGCTCATGAGCTGCTTCTCAGTTCGTTGTCATTGACGGTCTGAAGGCCGTGGTTGATCTCCGTTTGAACACAAGAGCATCAATTCGTCCAGCATCATGCATATTCCAGTGCGAACGTTACCAGCTTCCCTAGTAGCTTCGACAACAGCCACGCAAGGAACAGCGGCGAATATTCGCCAGCCAGGCATCTTGCAGTTTGTCAGCTTTGGCCCGCTCGCGTCGTCGCGCCAGTGATATGCGGGATTAGGTAGCAAAGACCACCAAATACCCCCTAAGTAATTGAGAGGTAAGTATATTCTTTCAATGTTTTACTACGAATAGCCCGATGGACTGCGCGACCGGAGCAGATGTTTCATGTGCGCTGGCATCTTTGCAAGTGGCTTGAGCTGTCAGGCGAACGGCCAAGCAAAAAGTCGCTACAATTTACAGCTACGCAATAACGCTATCGCAATAGGAATGCTTTAATTCAACATCTATGACATTACGCTGCGCGTTCTCATTGAATTTGTCTGCTTTGCTCATGGTGGGTGCCGTCCTTGCGGCGTGCTCGCCATCGCCAAAGCACCAATCAATCGAATTTCTCGCGTCCGATGCTCATGTGGTCGTCGGAGGTGTGCCGCTGATCGTGCCATTTGTCGCTTTGACAGGTCTGATAACTAAAAAGCCATCCTTTTCATTCAATAAACAGAAAGATCATCAAGCGGCGAAAGAACGTTTGGAAGCCTTTCGAAACGCGGCAAGCAGTCAGGAAACAGCGCCGTCAGCCGATCAACTGGAAATTACGATGAGTACATTCGGATCGACAGGGGTCGACTCGTCGAGGGAAGGAATTTGTGCCCTCTTGAGCCGCCAATGGGCGAAGTCCGTTTGTGATGATCCAAGGGCCCCGCTCCAGCAAGCGTTGCCGATCCAGAATAATCGTTTCTTCCTCGTCGACGACAGGAACTTGGACGTGTTCCAAAACCATCTGACTGTCGGCGGCGAACGCGTCTGGGATCAACTTCAACAAATGCGCCTAAAGGTCGGGGAAGCATCGGTGGTCTGTGATGCTAAAAGCTCCTCAAAAACAAGATTCTGCACCGCAGCCATATCAATCAAGCAACATCTGGCCGCCGTGTGGACGGTTTGGGATAGCTCCGTGGAGACACATGCTCGCCAGGCTGAACGTGAAGGAAAAGGCATCACAGCATTCGTCATCGACGCGTTGGGGCCCATAGAGAACTTTCCCGCGTTGTTGTCCGCCGCTTGCAAATTGAGGAACCCGACTACTCCTACCGGACCACGTGAGAGCCCATGTACGGGCTCGAATTAACCTATCCCAATTTTCTCGATCGACTCTTCATCTGAGATCTGGCATACAGCCCGCATGTTCAGGATGGCTCGAATACAGCGTTGATTTCTTGAGGTGCCCCTAGGTCGCCGACAGCCGCTGTACGTCTATTGATGGAGTCAAAGGAGCCTGAACATGCGCAATCATATCCATATCCTGTCTGCCCACTCACCGCTTTTGAGCGGTCTTTCGCACGTCTGTAACTCGTCCCGAGGCTGGGAAATATGCGGCTATTTTGCCGACCGAGCCTGGGAGGGACTGAGCAGTGGCTTCGTCCAAAGATCAACCAAAAGGGCAGCATTTCCTGCTTACACTGGAGTGCCGAACGCTTACGTTCATGGAGCTTGCGACGATTCGCGAGGCGACAGCCTGTAAGTGGTTTATGCGCATGCGCTGGCCTGAAACCGACGGTGAACCCTATTGCTCTGGTTGCGGGACGCTGCGCTGCTATTCCATGAGCCGCGGCCGTTTCAAGTGCTCGGCAAAGGAATGTAATGCCGTGTTCAGCGTCACATCGGGCACCGTGTTTGCGTTTCGCAAACTCAGCTTCAAGAAGATGGTGATGGCGATCTGGCTGTCGGTGAACTCAGTCAAAGGAAAGGCCGCGCTGCAGCTCTCGCGCGAGATCGGCGTTCAGTACAAGACGGCTTGGGTGATGCTCATGAAGCTGCGCGAGGCAATCGCGGCGCGGCGGGATACGATGATGCTCGAAGGCGAGATCGAGATCGACGGCAAGTACGCTGGTGGTCACATTCGTCCGAAGAACAGGGCCGAGGACCGCATTGACCGCCGCAATGCGAAGTATCAGAACCACAAGCGGCTATGCGCGCTGGCGTTGCGCCAGCGTGGCCTTGGTCGACCCGGTCAGACCTTCACGCGCATGTAGCCACTTTCAAAAGTCTGACTCACCGGTCCACCAAAACACCAGCAAAATGGGCGTATTGATTTTGGCTCCAGTCGGGAATTCTGACTCGCTACCGCCGAGAAAGCTGACTCAAATGCATACTCCCGGCCGAAGCCTGACTGCGATGTCGTTAGACATCGTTCCTTCCGAAGCGAATTGGGAGTTTTCGACGGTGAGTGAAGATTTTCCGCTTCAACTGCAATTTAAGCTTCCGAACAACTCTATTGATATCCCAAAGCTTGCGGCACTCATCACCGAACGTTTCGACAGTCCTCAAATAGACCTCGACGAAAATCGCATTCTGATTGTAAGGCTCGTTTCGGAGGGGGATGATCCATCGACAGTCGCCCTAGAGACAGTGGATCAGGTGCTGAAGCTTCTTCCTGACGGATCGACTGTACAGGAAGTGCGTATCGGCATCGGGGCACAGGTCGCGACTCTCACCAGGCACACTGAGCATTAGAGAGAGACGCGGCTTGATGCATGAGGGGGCCGATCAGTTGGCCGGCCCCTGTCGCGATCATGTCCGGAAAAATGCGAGAAGGTCGGCGTTGATGGTCTCTGCATGGGTCGTCGGCATGCCGTGCGGAAAGCCCTTATAGGTCTTGAGCGTCCCGTTCTTCAAAAGCTTTGCCGAGAGTGGCGCAGAATCGGCATACGGTACGATCTGGTCGTCGTCGCCGTGCATCACGAGCACGGGAACCGTGATCTTCTTAAGATCCTCGGTGAAATCGGTCTGAGAAAAGGCGACGATCCCGTCATAATGAGCCTTGGCACCGCCCATCATCCCTTGCCGCCACCAGTTCTGGATCACCGGGGCGGAGGGCTTTGCGTCTGGCCGATTGTAGCCATAGAAGGGACCTGCGGCCACGGCATGATAGAATTCACTACGGCCCGCAGCGAGCTGTGCCTGGAAGCCATCGAATACATCTTTCGGCAAGCCACCGGGATTGGCGTCTGTTTTTACCATGAGCGGCGGCACGGCACTCAAAATGGCGGCCTTCGCTACCCGGGTTTCGCCGTGGCGCGCGATGTAGTGCACCACTTCACCGCCGCCGGTGGAGTGGCCTACGTGAATGGCGTTCTTGAGGTCAAGCTTTTCCGTCAGTGCGGCCAGGTCGTCAGCGTAGTGGTCCATGTCGTGACCATCACCGACCTGGGCAGAGCGACCATGCCCGCGCCGGTCATGTGCGATGACGCGAAAGCCGTGATTCACGAAGAATATCATCTGCGTGTCCCAATCATCGGCCGACAGCGGCCAACCATGGCTGAAGACGATTGGTTGTCCGGAACCCCAGTCTTTGTAGAAAATCTTGACGCCGTCATTTGTGGTGATCGTAGGCATATCGTGTCCTTTACACAGTTGGAAAAAACGGACGGTAGGACAAACATGCTCGCAAGCAAATAATTATAATTATTGACCAGAAGCCACTGTTCGACCGTCGAAGGCGGGATTCGCGCTTCGATCGTAAAAAGTGAGGGTTGAGTCAGCTTTCGCGCCGGATCGAGTCAGACTCTCCCGGCAAATGAGTCAGACTTTTGCTAGTCGCTACAGCGCATCATTTACGACGAAGACAGCGATGCCGCTTGGGCCGCCGCCAGGGATCACGCCTTGCGTACAGCCAGACTCTTCGCCGATGAGCACAAGAGCTATGATCACCTCACTGGCTTGAACAAGCTCGAGCGCGTCAATCACTCCAAGGCATATCAAACCAAGGATGGTACCAACACCAACCAGGTCGAAAGCTTCTTCTCGCGGGTACAGCGTGCCTATGTCGGCATCCACCACCGCTTTTCGCTGAAATATTTCGACTGGTACGTTGCGGATCTGGCCTGGCGCGAAGACGTACGGCGAAACTCGAATAAGAACCAGTTCTTCGAGGTTCTCGGGCGAGCACCGAAGCGGCCGACGTCACGGCACCTGTGCGGATATTGGCAGGGCAACAAGCCGCCAGACCTAATCTGGGAGGGAGATTCCGTCTAAGCTGCGATTTCCCAGAGGTTCCTCGTCCCGTCGAACTTCCCCGCGTGCCTGACGCGACGCTTCTTCATCAGCTGATCGAGCGTGGCCGATAGGCGGGTAGCCACGCGCCCAGTTCTCGGGTCACCTTCGGCAATGCCCAGTTTCTGCATCAGCCTGACGGCACAATCGGCGGTCGTGAGTGGCTTGGCAGCTTCCCGCAAGATCTCGAGCACAGCGCTGGTTGGCTCAATGCTACTCATCAGGGCGTCGATCTCAATAGCCTGAGGCGACTTTTGACGCTGCTTGCGGGCTTTTTGCCCTGCAACAGCGCCCGTCGGCTCATAGTCGGGTTCGTAGATCGCGATCACCTGATCCAACGCCCCAATCTGGGCTTCCAAATTTGTCAACGTCGCACGGAGTTTGACCAGCCCGTCGAGAATTTCGCCTCGTTTCCGCTTCAATTCTACCGTTACGTCCATCCAATGCCGCTCCATCTGCTTTGGATCAAGGCTACGGTATACAGGAATTCAAATCTGGTGGTTTTTGCTACATAATTCCGGTGATATGTCTTTGGCGTTGTCGTGGCGATGGCCTTGATACCTGAAGCACAGAAACGATTTTGGAGGGTCTGTACTCTTCGTAGTCGGCCATGGCCACGAAACAACAGCGTGCATTTCGAAGACGCCGCTGTCGCCCCCTTGGGCGATGAAATCCGGTTCGAGTTCATACGTACCGAGATAAGTTCCACAGGAACTGCAGTGGATTGGCGTATTGAAGCTCACCTCCTGCGTAAGGGTAAGGTAGACTGTTTGGCACTTTGGACATGCCAGTTTATTTTCCAGGCGTGCTGCTCATGATACTTCGCGGCCATCGCGTTGGCGTGCGATGTCAGAAACCGCTTTTTCCTGTTCTGCGGCCTTGGAAGCAATGACCTCCTCATCCCGCAGGCCTTGGTCGAAGAGCTTTATGACGGTGCGCGCGAGACGATTTGCGTTTTCGTCAGTGAAGGCGCAGCGTGGCGCGCTGCATCAGATTCCAATCTTGGGTCGAATACGAATGCTGGCTGATTATGTGAAGCATGACGGCACCCCCAATAAACAGGCGGGAGCGCGTTCCATCTCTCAAGCACCAGAAGCCAAAACCGAACTGACGACGATATAAGTGTCTACTCGTGGACAGACAGAGTCAAATCACTCCCAATTGATGAATTATTCCATAGGTGCAATTTTACTGTACGAACCGATGCCGTTCCGTCATCCCGATATAGAAACTGGCTCCTCTGCTCGCAGCCGCAGCTGCCGTCCAATAAGTGCGAACGACGCCGCAGCCAAACACCCGACGGCGATGCAAATCAGCAGGGAAGGTCCGATGCCCAGCCAATGCATTATGAAGGCAAATACAAACGGTGCTCCCGACGATGCAACCAGACGGACAGCCGTCGACTGTCCAACCCGTTCGCCGTAACCCAGGCTGCCGAACAGCGCGAGCGGAAGCGTTCCCTGCGCAATGCTGGAAAGGCCGCTTCCAAGGCCGAAGATGACGGCAAATGGACAATACACAACTCTCGCGAAGAGATTTGGGGCCAATCCCAGACTATGTAATTACCACCGTTGAAGGCTGGTTCGCCCGCAATCGAGCCAGATTTGGGATTGCAGTGGAATAGATTTCTCCGGCGACCACTTTGATGTCCTTGACACCAATAAGCTGCCCCATGATCAGAGGTCTTATCTTACCTGTTGCAACGCCATGAGCAAGATACTTCTGGACGTTGGGTCCCAAGTCCGGACTGTTGAGTGCAACGAGCGCGTAGTTAATACCTATAGCGTTCGGATGAATACCTGGTCCATCTGACCCCCATGAAACGACAGCTTGCCGCTCTCCAGCGTCGACCAGTAAGCCTCTGGCGAGAAACGATTCGATATTCGCGATTCTCAGGTTGGTGGCTTGGATGTTGAATCTACCCTGGAAATATCCGCCAGGCCACGACCTTCCTTCAGACAGCAAAACGAACATAGTATCTCCTCGTAAAATCTCCAGACGCCAAGTTTTCCAACTGTGGAGTGGTTGCATGCCTCAACGGTGATCTCTGGATCTGCCGGCTTCAATTCATGCCGCAGGTGACAAATTGACTTACTTGAAGATCCCTGCGGCGCGCCCCTGGGCTCCGCGGTTGATCTCTCTCCAAATTTGGTGGGCTTGGATACTCGTATGTTCTCGGCGAACAGCCACCATATGAGGCGTTTGAGCATGAGCAATCGGAATCTGCTAACATCTTAGCTATGATCATCCACACGGATCCGCCACGCGAACTGAAGCTCAGCTATGAGGGTATGGGGACTGTTAAGTCGTTTGAGGCGCACTATGGGGTGGATTCGACCTACCTATGTGTCGTTTGATAAATTTATCAATAAACCCATAGTTGGGCGCAGTGCCCAAAAAAACTGCAATGAAATCAATAGCCTATATTGATGTATGCCTCAGATTTAACGGATAAAACCACAACAGTGCGCCTCAGATGAGAGATGCTGAGAAAATGTAACCGGGTACAAAAAAACCCGGCGTTGCCGGGTTTTTTTGTAATTTCATGATTTCAGATCCGAGGTACGACTTCTCGCAAAAAGTAATGCGAACCAATCGTGGCCGGATCGAAAGCCGGGTTCAACCCGTGATTGCGGCACCAGTTCAACACCTGGAAAACTGGCAAACGAAGCATTCTCGCAAGCTCGGTGGAACTAACGTATCTTTCCTGAAACTCTTGAAGGTCAGCGGGGGAAACATTCAATCCGAGAATTCCGGTTTTAGTATTCCGGAGTCGTGCTGCCGGAAGATAGCCTCGGTCGATGAGCCGTCGCACGGTTTCGGAACTCGCGTTCAGCGCAATCATAAGCTGCGAGGATGTATACCCGCGATCATCCGGCTTATGAAGAATGGCGCTGATTTCTTCGGCGTTCACGAGAAGGCTCAAAAAGCCGCGTTCCGCTTCCAACCGTTGAACCTTGGCAAGCTTCCGCTCAAACAGTAGCCTGACGATTACTACAGAGTTGGTCTTCGCCTGGCGTGTCGCGAGTGCGATGTTGGAATAGCCCGGTCCACATTCTTGAACGGGCGTGGCGTTTTGGAAAAGCCTTTCGAGAAATTTATCGAGCGCCTGCTTTTCAAACAGGTGGTGCCCCCACTGGCCCCGCACCACGAGGGGCACAAGCAGCTTGGCCTTCAGCAGTCCAGTTTCCTGACTGATTGGCACATTGAGGTAATCCATTGCATCATCATTTCTGATTCCAGCTTTCACCCTCTCCATAAACTGCTCAATCTCTGCCGCGTCGAAACAGAACGAGTTGCTCGGTGTCTTAACATCATCCACGCTGCCTAATCCGGATGCGACCACAAGCTTGCCCATCTGCTCGTGATTCAAATCAAATTGTTCCGCGGCAGTTCTGATGGAATGCCGTTTCCGCGGGGTATCGACGATTCCGAACGCATCATCTCCCCGTCCGACCGGAAGGTTTTTAAGCGCATACTCCCTGAGTCTGTCGTGAAACGGATTGAATCCCTCATCTGAAGTTCGCGTGGCGTAGTTCTTCCAAATGCAACCCATCACGTTGGGTACAGAAGGATAGTGCCGCCGCTTAGCACAATCCGCCACCAACTGATCCAACAGAGAAGTGAGGTCAGGTTCCGCATTGATAAGCTGGAATCCGCTTTCCCCGTTGTGATAAAGCTGGTGTTCATCAAGCTGTTTTCGGGCCGCCCAGGCACCCTCAGCGGCGACGAGGCCGATCATCTCGCACACACGCATTGCGACGTCCACGCGCAATTCATTCAACCAGTTGGAAACTACCGCCTGCTCGCCACGAATTTTTGAAAGCAGGAAGTGTTCGAATGAGGTGAAGTTCTGATCGACACATTCCAGCGTCAATTCGTCGAGGCGATCGACAAACTCTGCGAGCACCGTTGCGGTGTCGCGCGGTGCGCCATAGGCGAACTTTACAGACAGCGCAATGAGGCTTCGGGCGTGCCGTTCGCAAGTCCGCACACCTGAAACTGTCCAATCAGCACGAAGGTACGGTCGCACACGCAACGCACAATTGTCGTGAGTGAGATCTTCCTTCAGACATTCTACGCAGACGCGCATTTTCAGTCTGTCGAGGCCAATACGGTGAATGATTTGACCGTTCCAGTTAAAATTGTGCGAGTCAACACGGATGGCATTGTGCCGCAGCAAGGCATCCGGATCCCTATGGCAAACTCTTCCAATCGTAGAGAGTGCTTTGCGATGGCCGTTGGCAACATCTCTGAACCGGGTTCCCATATCCAGGCAGAAATCGGTAACGCTGCGGCCGCAGATGAACGCGGTCCGCGAACACAAACTTGAGGCGGTTTCATCCGCATGCAGCGGTGGCAGGAGTTTCTTGTTGAGAAAGGACATCAGCTGTTCCTCCGTACCCGCGGCTTGGCTGCCGTATCGCTGTCTTCCTCGATGTCGACATCGTCCCATTCGACGAACTCGGAATCATCGTACTTGCCGATGGACTGCTCGACGTCGATCGACCTCCAGTTCTTGGCGGTGAACACATTCTGATCCGGGAGACATCCCGACCGGATGGCGTAGACGTCTTCCAGACAACGGTTATCGAGCACATTCCGGTCAAGCAGCAGAGCCTGCTCGATCCCCTCCAGGAGATACTCAATGAAGATACCGGTCTGGCTACTGGCGGCATGAATGAGGCGTTTCACGAACTCTCCGCCGAAATCGGCTTCAATTCCCGCCCTGCAGACGTAGTTGCTGATCATCGTTTCCAGGAAACTGCGGTCACGCTCATAGCTCAGCGGATGGAACACGATGGTCCGCGTGCGCCGTTTGATCTGCCTGTCGGGCTGAAGGAATTCCGCAATCTCCGGCAATCCGGAAACAACGAATGAAACCGGAAAATCGGGTATCTGCATCACGTCTTTCATGCTGTCTCGGACCTTCTGGCGTTGCAAGGCATCGTTTCTTTGCGAAACATGCTGGAACTCGTCGATATGGACCAGGCGAACCCCGCAGGCAGGCAGGTACTGCGTGACAAGATTCCACGCGACGTTTTCGGCAAGCTCCTTTTGGATGGGATATCCGACCGCCCGCAGGATACGTTCGGCGATAAGCCTGGGGAGGCAGGGGGAAGGGGCCTTGATGGAAATCAGGTACCGCTCCCGTCCTGCTTCCGGTTTGCCGAGAAGCTCGGGAAACTTTTTGAAAATGCGCGTGAGCGAACGGGTTTTGCCCGCGCCTGATTCACCCAGCAAAGCCAGAATCCGGCCTTCGGCCATTTCGCCCACGAGGCTGCCTGACGCGGCATCCATCTGGAACTTGATCCTTTTGCGCAGGCGCTCAACCTCGGCCTTCAGAAGATCGTCCCTTTTCTTGCGGCCATAGTAATGATGGTTCAGCTCCATCATGAGGTCATCGAGGCTGCGCTCGTCGCGCGCAGCCCCTTCGGTCAACGGTTTCACCTGATTTTTTCCCATCTTAGTCCTCCTCATCCATGAAGCCGTCGTCAGCGTTTTCGACGCGGGTTTCCGGCTGGCCGCAGTTGGGATCGGCTTCGCCCGGGTGAGCTGCAGTCGCCGCAAAATCCTCCGGAACCTCGGCGTCGCCGAGGAAGTCGGCCGGATCGCTCTCAGCCGCCCTGGTCTGTTCCCCGGCGCGTTTGAACCAGCTTTCGAGCCGCATCAGCTGCTTGTAGGTGTAGACAGGCATCTCGAGCCCGGCATCCTTGACGGCCTTTTCACGGAAGGCGCGGAAGTCGCGGACGGCTGCGTTAACGATCGGGCGCACGGCCTGGGCGTCGGCCCGGTGCTTGCGGCGCAGGTCCCTGTTCATTTCGAACCATTCGTGCGCGGAAACGCCGTCAAGTCCTTCGCGGGCGCATGGCACGGTGACCCAGACGCGGTTGAAGCGGACGGAGATTTCCCCGACGTTCAACTGGTCAATCCGGACCATGACCTGCTTCTGCTTGCTGCCCATGGAGCGCCGCATGGCGTGGGTAGCCGGGCTGCGGTACCAGTTGCCGAGGCAGTGGATGCCCTCGTTCTGGATCAGCCGCTCCATGGGCGTGCCGAAGACATGCCGGATTTCGTCCGCGTCGGGACCCGGACGGACACCCCAGTCGTTCCGCAGGCGTTTCCACGCGTTCGCCGGGGTTTCGTCGCCCAGGCCGCTGTGTCCGGTGTTGTGATAGACATCGACGATGTAGCGGATCATGAGACGTTCAAGTTCTTCGACGTTCATGATCGCGTGCGCGGCGGCGTCGTAATCACCTTTAGCGAGGATGTTGGCGAAGGTCCGTCCGTCGAACCGCGCGATGAGCTGCGAATGGATGGTGCCGAACACACGTTCGATACGCGCGCGGAACTGCGGCATGCCCGCGGGAGCGTACATCACCTCAATTCCGAGATCCGAGCAGGCCATGCGGAACTGGTCGCTGTACCACGAAGCCCCGGTGTCGACGCAGACGAGCCTCGGTGTTCCCTCCATGTCCCAGGAAGACTTGCAGCCTGCGGCTTCCGCGATGGCCCGCTTGTTGGACACCGCCATCTGCAGGGTGGCGAGTGCGGACTCGTGATCTGGTGCGGTCCTCAGGATGCGCAAGGCGATGATGCAGCGCGTTGCGGCGTCGATGGCTGCGGACACCCAGACGCGGACACGTTTCGCCTTCTTCTTCTGCTCCTTGGTGAGCTTCTTCCACATCCCGGCTTTCACCAGCAGCGTCTGCAGAGACACCAGCCACTCGTCCATCTCGATGCGCTCAAACGGAAGACGTGCGCGAACTCCCCCTTGAACCGGGTAGAACTTCTTCTTGGCCGCGGCTTCGCCGTTGCGTCCGACATAATCGAGATACGGGTCAAGCTTGTCGATGGCCCGTTGCAAGGCCCGGACGCTTGGTTCCGGGAGCTCGGATTCCTCGCGCGACTTGCGTTCGGCGTTGATGACCTCGAGCTCCGCAATGAGTTCGCCGTGGAGCAGCTCCTGTCCGGCCTTCGTCCGGGAAGAATGTTCCGCAGCGAACTTGTCGATCAGCTCAACGATTTCCGGTTCGAGACGGGGCGTCCGGTTTCCGCACTTGCCATAGTTGAATTTGAGCACAATGGGATCGCGGTCCGTGGCCTCATACTTCTTCAACCACTTGCGCAGCTGTGTTGGACTTGGGGGCCTCTTGGTCGTTAGTTCAGTCCCACAGCGGCCGTTTTCACCCTTCTGTTTTTTGGTCTCGATTTCGATGACTTTCGCGTTGATCGTGCGGATCGCCTCCCGCATTGACTCGTCCGAACGCGAGGCCCCACCAGCCTTCTCCATCAAGAGGAAGCTGTCGCAGAATTCCTTGCACCAGAAGATGCGCTCCCTGTTTTTCTCCGAGAGATCGATAAAATCTTCCTGCCGGATGGTGTCGCGGTTCCGTGCCTTGGAGGGCGCGTGGTAGTCGGGCGTATATTTGAAGAGCCCGTCCTCCCGGTACTTCGCAAGAATCCCATGCGAAATCCGCTCGTAGACGTCGGGATGCGACACGCGGTAGAAGACATGTCCCCCTTCATCCGAATGGACAAAGCGATACTCGATATCCTTTACGATGATGCGGTCGTTGAGTCCGAGAGCATACCGCTGATAATTCTCGCTTTCTTTGTTTGAGAGTGTGTTCTTCATGGTGAATCTCCTTCAGTTGGTTGGTTTGGTCCAGAGCTGAACGTGGCTCGAGTATTCGATGAGCCCCGTTCCGCTGAGGTTGAGAAAGCCTTCTGCGAGAAGGCAAAGCACGGCCTGCATCCCCGCGGCGGCGGGAATGGTCGCGTCTGTGAGAGTCCGGATGGCGATGCTTCCGACGAGCGTCCGGGCAAACTCCCGGACAACTTCAACGTCAGCGGCATTCTTCCATCGCGTGGCATCTGCGATGAGCCTGGCGTTGTCGGCGGCGTCCCGGGACATGTGCTCTCCGGTTCTGAGGCAGATCCGGTCCGCCCACGGAGCCGAGCCCTGGTCACGGATATGGTTCAGCTCCTCGGCAATGCCGCTCCGCTCGACCATGGACGTGGCCTTGACGGGGTATGCCCCCCTTTCGCCGCTGGTCAGCCGGGCGGCGAGGTCAAACGTGTGCCAGTGCTGCTTCCCCTGACTGTCGACGTACGGGACGGCCGGAGGCTGCTCGATGACGTCCACGACGTCAGGACTTGCGATGAGGAGGTAGGCCGCATCGCGTTCATGGCCGCTTTCAAATTTGATCTCCCTTCTGGTTTTGGGGTTGACGATGATTCCGCGAAGGTTCCGGTCGTTCCTCATGGTGATGGGACGGCTGGCCCGGCTTGCGGAGGCTGGCTCCCAGACCCGGTTGGGCCTGTCAGGCGTGTTTAGCGCCTTATCACCAAGCCTCTTTCGAAGGCATCGCCGCCAGCCTCCCGTGCGCTGGCGGCTTCAAACGGATCGCGGCTCCCAAGGGCAGGGTCCTTCAACTTCTTGCGGTTCTTCATGGCATAGCTCCTCTGTTCCGGGAGCTCGCGCTTCCGGTCGGTTGACGGCAAACGGGATTGCTCCCGGACAGAACCTGACGGTTTCAGCCCGTCAGGCGACTGTCATATTCGAGGAGTTGCTGAGCTGCCGCGGGAGGCAGACTGACTTTGAATGTTACGCATTGCTGACCTCCTTGGTCCTGGCGGGGGCGGTGAATTCCGCCCACGCGTGTTCATCGGCGGGACACGAATTCCGTCCCGCGATTTGAAGCGGCGATGGTCAGAGCATAGCCGTCGGGGCCAAGCCGCATTGCGGCCGTCTCCCAGCGTGATATGACTGTCGAAGATTATTCGGCCTTGCCCAAGACGTTGGCGAGGCAGGCCATGACCATTTCCATGCGCTCGACCGGGTCCGCGCTTTGCAGGCGGAAGGTCATTTTGAGCGGGCGCGACCGTGTCGCTGCGCCGTTACGCGCAGCGCGCAGAAACGCGCCGTTGAGATGGTTTTGCCGCTGCCCGCGCGAACCCTTAGGGTTGCCCGAACCGCTTGATGAGTTGGAAGTGTGCTTGCGCATTTTTGTCCCTCACGATGTTGGGGGGACGCCGGAGCCGATGTCTGGGACACCGGTCTGTCATACCGGTGCCGTTAGATGACGGCTAGGCGGGCGTCCCGCTTGATTCTACCTATGACAGTTTTCATTTTTCCGGTCCTTCAAGTGCCGACTGCGTGTCGGGAAGCGCTGAATAGCCGACGGCGCGATTCCATGCAACAGCATAGTAAACATATGGTTAATTTAAGAGTCGCGGATCCTCGTCGCCCCAAGCGTGGTCGATTTGATAAGGAAAAAGAAGGAATTAACCTCTATTCAGCGGTGCACCCACCTTAACTCACAGCTGAAGCGAATGGAAAAATGAAGCCGATTTATCACGTCTGCCAATACGTCTTCCAGGGCCAAACCCGGTATTTTCTGGCTAATGGAGACGAGATTTTTGAAGACGTTTACCTTGATCTTGCCGAAATCGACAAGTTCGTGCGTACACATCGATCTCTCAAAAAGGCGGTAAGAGCACCAAAACCAAGACGTTTTCTGGTTCTCGTCCAAGCCAAACTGCCACCTGACTACTCCATCTGGGCAGAAGTAGATGAAAAGGGAAATGTCGTCGGTTACCTGCTGATTGGACCATCCGGCCGCGTTATTGGGATATTCGGATCAAAAGATCTGAATGCCGCTATCAACGAGGCGTGGAATGACCGCAACTATGTCCAAAGTCTTTCAAAACCGGCCGGAGGCGGCGAGCCTTGACGCTACACTGCCGATTGTCGTGCACGCCGTAGTTTCCGCTTTATGATCGTGGGATGGTTGTGGTCAAGTAGCACTCCGCGACCGTGTATCGCTTCGTGAGATATGAATGGTTGCGCTCTCGCCTTCAAAGCGACGAAATCTTTCCTGGTTTCGTCCGCGCCATGTTTCATAATGTAATCACTGTTGCATGTGAACTGATCAGCGAGCAGCGCGTAGTCTCTGTGCTCCTCGGCCAGCAGGAGCGCCTGAAAAAATTCGGCCACCATTTCCGGGGATTCCATTTCAAACATTGTCATCTCCTTAATCGACTCCCCATGATGAATTAGAGACTCTACCGGCGCAAATCGGCAGGGACTGGAGATCACCCGATTTCTTGGGGGCCGGACAACGACGATAGGGCCGCTCGAGTTCATGGGGGAAAACGCTTCAACGTTTGAATCGAGTTATCGCGCTTTCACATAGCAACGGCGTTATCGCTACTTCCGTTCATCTCGATGCCATTACAGGAGAAGATGGCCAACGCGTCTCCATACCCGCATTGTTACGGACGGAAATCTTGTGCCGGTCCGGGCGTTTCCAGCTCGTAATATGTGACGGCCCGGTTTTCAGAAGAAACTTTCCTTGCCATGCTGGAATAGATAATACGCCTTCCCCTGCGTTCGCCAGCGATATAGCCTTTGCACATCAGTCCGCCTGCTATCACCTCAATCCACTGCCTGGTGCAGTTGAGGCGCGCCGCCAGCTCCAAAGGCGTTGAGCAATCGTCTTCCACAGCTTCAATGAATCTGAGCTCAGAGAGAGACAACGGTTTTGAAACCTTTTTGACCACGTGCTGACTTTCGAACGGCAATCCTACCGGTCCATAAAATGTGGAATTTCCTGGCAAGCGTTCGATCAACTGAATGCGTGAAAGATACTCGCATGCAACAACCGGGCAGGGGACACCCATGGCTTTGGCGACTTTGTCGACTTGAGAAGTGCTCAACCAGCCCCGCTCACCGATAAGCGATCTAACAGCGCCACACTGAGCTTTCCAGGCGGACGCTCTTGGTGTGCTGTCCGGTGAGGTGTCAGCAACCAGGCCGCGAGCGGCCAGCCTGGCAAAAGCGCACGCTAACCGGGCGGGCGGCCAGCTCAAATCTGATCGGGCTTGGGCAAAATTTAGACGGCCCCTCTTGTTTATGGCGGCAAAAAGTGCGGATTCATCGTCCGCCAGTTCAGAGGCTGACATTGTCTGACCGCTCGTCTCGTACATTGATGGATCGCTTGAATTGATCGGCGGCGCGACGAAATCATGAGCATGGAACGTTGTCATTTAAGGCCCTCAAACTGGATGGATCTCCAAGAGTGAGTCTGCCGGCGGCAAGAAAACAGCCTGCTGGAACAGCGTCTACGTGGACAGATATTTCGATAGCCGATGCGTTCTCTTAAAGGACTGGAGTTTATTGCGTTCCAGGCCGACGACCGGTGCGTAGGCTAGCGGGCAATATCCCCTGCACAGGCTCAGGCAGAATGCATCGGCTGGTGCAACAATTTATCTGGCGGACCAAGCAATGATGGCAGTACGGCCCATTCTCCATTAGAGGGATTAAATATACCCTGTAGCGGAAAATAGTCGTGAATCTCGATGAAATCCTTCACGTTTGACGTTGCGACCGGACAACCATAAGCGATTGCCGTAGCTGCAATCATAAGATCCATACCCGGCTTTTTATTCGATCCAGGACATACGATCCAGAAGTTACGCAACTGTGGCATGACCAGCATCTTGGAGTATATCGAACATACGCGTTCGTCAGCCGGGAGGAACTGAATGTCAGTCGCCATCAGCAGGTTCAACCAACGCCGAAGTTGCCGTGCCCGCAGCGGCTGTTCCGCCATTTTTTTCTCTATACCGGTAGTCAGTTCCACCAGCACCGGAAACGGGATAGCGAGATGGTGCGAGGCATACTCGTCAAGGAATTCCAAGAACGCTTCTTTTGGCTTAAGCTTCGAAAATTCGCTTACGACACTCGTATCCAGAACGATCAGTTTGAATCTCGGCATGCAACGACCCCCAGATCAAATGAAACAGTTCATTTTAGTTCAATGTGTAAATATTTGTTAAACCAACAGTTAACGTCCGATGTCCACGTACTTTCGGCAGGTTGTCAGCACCTTCTCGTAATCTCCCGAAAGCGCTTCACTGCCGATCTGTTCAATCATGGACGAAGGCACATTTGCCTCCCGCAATTTGACTAGCACCTTGCTGAGCATCGCCAGCGGGTAATCAGTGGATTGTGTCAGATCGACTTTCACTTTCGGATAAACTGGCATCACTCTGTTCCCGAAAAAAACTGTCGTCGACCAAGCGTGACCCGGCTTTCCCACAGCATCAACACCTGGGGCCCATCTTTTGCAATTACCATGGCGAAGCGTTTCTCTTGTCTGCCAGTAATACTTCTTGCACGTCGACCGACGGCATGGTTGAGGACGCCTCCCAAACGGCGCTACCGTCAACTCAAGAGCGAAGCAATGAACCGAATAGACACGATCTAAATTTCCAATCGTGCATATTCAAGGAAGGTTCTTGCTATGGAGAGTACCAAGCTGACCCTCGGGTCCGAATCGCGCTGGCGGCGCGTGTGATGACTCTGTTCCGGAAGGGTGTCGATACGGAGAAGTCGACACCGACACCGGGCCGTCTGACCTGCGGGCTCTGAAGGATTTCGCCGGTTCCGGTAGCGATGAGTTGTCAAACCGCGAGCTCATCAAACTCAGAGAAATGCTCTTTGAAATCTATGACGTGATTTTGAAGGACTATTTTGAAGGTTTCGAAGACGAATAGCGAGGAAGTGGGCTGGGTTTAACACGATCCAGCCCCAACGACGCTGCCGGAAACCAGCTTTCGACCGCGATCGATTTTCCGGCAACTTGCCCGTATCGATGAAATCGTCTTCTGACAGGATTCCCGAATATGCATGACATGCAAAGAATTCGCACCGTTTTCGTCCGGTGGAATAGCGGAAAAGGCATGGTTCACGTATATTCGATATAAGCTCGCTTATGATTGAAAGGATTCCTGTGGTTAAAAAAGTCTGGTCGATCGATGAAGCCAAGGACGCCTTCGACGAACTGCTTTCGGCCGCAGACACAGAAGGCGAGCAGATTATCGCGGAGCCTGATCGGCGGTACATCCTCGTGGCGGTAAAATACGAGAAGAAAACTTCCGCCAAAGATTTCCTCCGTAAAGGCGGCCCCCTGACTGAAGGCGAGGAATGGACCGATTAAGCCTAAGTTCTTCCGTTCCTTACCGAAGCCACAATGACGGCTACCTCCTCAGACATTAGATGTTTTCGTTCCATCAAGGATTCCGCCAGCCCGGTCACCGCAGACCGGTCTGAAGCAACCAGCTCTCTCGCTCGAGTGAGACATTTCTTCAAAATCACGTCGACCTTTCTGCGGGAATCCGGACTTGCCCGAAGCACTGCCGCAACGTCTTCCGCACTTGGGGGAACAAGGGCGACGAGGCTCGAACCGAAGCCACGACAAAGCTCCGCCACGCCGACAGCCACCGACGCCTGGTAGAGATCCGACGCCTCTGACCCTCCAGCGCCTTCGGTAAAGTCTCCATAAATCTCGAGCTCGGCCGCGATACCCCCCAACAGCAGAGTTGCCTCAGCCAGGTAGTTTTTGAGTCCCCTGAAACTTGTGGGCGCGCGCCTGAACTGAGTAGATGCAGCGGCGATAGAATTCTGCGGCGGATCGATCGACGCGCTCACGCCCACAAGTTCTGCCTGAAGGTCATCACGAAGCGCTAACCCGACGACGATGTGCCCGGCTTCATGAATACAGGCCCGCTGAAAGTCATCTTGTGACAGGACGCGCCGCTTCGGTTGCAGCGAAAGAAAAACATCCCGTCCGACCGGTCTCCGCTGCGTCCGGGCAGAGCGCCGGACTGAACGCACCCACATCTCGATGTCGGCACCCGACATGCCTTCCATGGACGAAGCCAGGTCACCCAAATCAGCTTCAGGCACTAAGCCCTCAAGATAATACTCTAGAATCCCTGCACGTGCCTCGGCGTCGGGCAGCGGGATTTCGATTGTCCTCTCCAATCGGCCCGGGCGCAACAAGGCGGCGTCAAGATGTTGCGGCATGTTCGTGGCTCCGATAATCACAACACCCTCGCGCTTGTCGGAGCCGTCGATACATTCGAGAAGTCCATTAACCACCTGACGGCTGTAATCTTTGTTCTCTCCCAAGAACGCAGTCCGATCACCGACAGCGTCGATCTCATCAATGAACAGGATGGCGGGGCTGTTCTGATGCGCTTCGTGAAATGCCTTACGCATTGCGGCGAGCATTTCGCCGAGATGGCCGCAGGCCTGCCACTTGGCCGCTGAATGCGGGAAGAGTGGCATTTGACAGGTGGTGGCGAGGGCACGGGCGAACATAGTTTTTCCTGTACCTGTCGGCCCGGCGAGCAGCAGCCCCTTGTCGACGTCCCGCCAAGCGATATTTCCGGCCCGGTAGTCTTCAAGGTCTGCAGCGAGAGCGAACCCCCATTCGGCCGCTTCTCCATAGCCCGAAAGATCGGATAGGGAAGGCGGCATCTCGTCCTCGATATCCTTAACCTCCGCATTTGCCAGACATTGCCTAAGTTTCGCACGAACCACCTGCGGGTCCCGCCCGCGCCGGATAATCGCGCCAAGCTTTGCAATCGGGATTTCCAGAAACGTCTCGACCTCAGCGTCTGAAAAGTCAGTACCGGTCACGGAACGCAAAACCCCTTTCAGGGTTCTGCCATCCAGTGCAGCGACCTGTAGGATACCGTCACAGGCCAGCACAAAATCGCCAGGGAAGTCGCGCTCCGCCGCGGCGATCCCGATCACCGTTTTTGTTGCCGCCATCTCGTCAATGAGTTCGCTCCTCCGCCGCTTCTTCCGGACCGTTCCGAAAGACAGGATTTCGTAGGATGGCCGGAATTGACCGAACCCGGCGATGTCCATCAGCCGAACGACGGCCCTGTCAAAGAGATCCGGGTCATGGTCCTTGTTCAGGACCAGACCAATCACGCACGGCCACCCGGTCAGAAGCTTCTGAAAACCACCGTGCCTGATAGCCTGCAAGATCAGAATCCGGGCGATCAGCACTGCCGTGTTCTCGAACCCGGACCATGCCGGATTAGGTGTGAAGGATGATTGACTGTGCTTCATGATCTTCCTCCATCAGTTGAGGCTTCCGGAAACCCGGGCGGGCATGCCGAGGCGGTAGAATCGGGAGAGACTGCGCACGAACCGGTATTGCGGATCGGTGAACCAGATCTCGCTTGTGACGCCGTAGTGTCCTTCCCCGATGTCCGGATGACCCGACATGTACCCGGTGAAGCATGGAGAGAGGCGTCGGGCATAGGTCCAATGACTGAGGACCGGTGCGGCCAACAGGGTTGCTTCAGACGGAGCGTCGCCGTCGCGGATTGCCCGCAAGTCTCTCAAAAGGCTCTCAAGCCGGACGATGTCCTCATTGAGCGCATGACCGCCAGCGATATCAGTTTTTTTGTATTTCATGGCAATATCCTCCTATCGCGGAGGCCAGTGGCGTCCGCAGAGTGGAATTTCGATAGTGGCTTTATTTTATCCGTCGAACTCGGGTTTCCGGGCCTATTGCCTCGTCATCAAGTGCAATATGGAGGGCTTGGTCGAGGCATAACCTCGCAATGACACCGATCGGATCCCGGCAATGCTGGAGCAGCGGCAGACAAGATACGATCGGCATGGAGCCGTGTTCTTCGAGGAAGGCCAGGAGCCTGACTTTGTCCCCGAGAACGACCCGATGTCCGGCATAACGCAGAAGATCCCTGGCATTCTGCAGGCGGACAGCAAGCTTGCTGTTTGTGGTGTCTGTAACTTCATAAATATATCCGGCGGCTACCGCTGCCTGGCACGCCCAGTCCGGCCCCGTTCCGCTGTCAGCGAGAATGCGTGTGCCGCGACGATCCACGACAAAGTCCGGAATATGCCAGTCTCCGCCATTCCCCAAGACGAGCGGAAGGCACTGCCAGGTATCGACGTCCGGATCGATATCCAAGAGACATGCAAGGTCACGGGCTGCCTGTGTACGGAACACCGCATCGCCGCGACATTTGACGGTTTCTTTCGGGAGAAAGCTGTTCAACGATGCCGCGTTGCGGACCGATTGAGTATCTTCGTTACGGATTTTTGTATTGTCATCGAAGTACTTAACCATACGACACCTCCCGGACACGTATGTCCGCTTACGCAAACTCTGAGATAGAATTTTTGGGAGTTTAACGTATTCGTATGGAGCGCAGTGGAGCCTGGCACAAAAAGTGCGTCCCGCCCGAAAAAGATCTGTTGCGCTGTTTTTCCATGCGAGAACAAATAGGGAACATCCATTTGCATGTCAAGCAGAAATTTCAGCGCGCTTGATGCTGCCAGTTGAGCTGACTTGGGCCGTCTCAGACGCTGAGACCTTGCGGCAGATAGGGCAGGGACCTGTCCGCCTCGCGCAACAATTCATAGCGTTGCCCCGTACGCCTGTAGAACTCCCGGTACAGTTCAAGCGCACGAACATAGCGCTTGTATTCGGCAGCGCGGGCTTTTGCGTCAGCAGTTGCGTCGTCGGGTACGCAAAAGTGCCGCTTTCTGAGCTTCAGTGTGATGTGATTCACATGAGTAAAGTGTATTTTGCCGCTCCGTTCCTCAAATAAGACCGTTCCAGAATGGTAGCGGCGAGTCGGCATCCAATCTGAGTTGAGGCTATATGCTTCTCTCACGTGGATAATATAGTCGCCTTTGGGATTGCGGGTCTGTCGCGAAGTGGGGTTTGCCATTGCAGTCTTGGGTTCTCTGTTTGTGCCTTTCAAGGATTGTCCGACACTGCCGCCGGCGCAATACTCGCGGGGTAGTAAAGGCAGCTTGGATGCAATCCGGCCGGAATTTGCTTCAGTATTCCGCATGGTGGGCTTGGCGGCTGTTTTGACATCGCGCTTCAGTTCTTTTTGAGAAACTTTCATAAGAAGATGTCAATTGACGGCCCAACGAATTTGTCTTCCGCGAGCTGCGTCTTTTCAGCGACAGCGATTGCCTCGACCACTTCCGCCGTTCCCCCAGCCCGCCTCAACGGCATCACCTAAAAGCTGGAGCAGGCCATCCTCGACAGCAATCTGACACTCCCCAAAGCGGCCAGTATCGTATTTTGGAGCCGTCGGTCCTGGTATTGCGCCTTGTCTTGCCATTCCCAATTCTCCCAAATTCACAGCGGCGACGGTAGTCCTCGGTAGCCGACTAATCCGGCATTATGGAGCAAGTGCCACACGGTTCCCGTAACCTCTGATACTATCTGACCAATGTCCCCGCCCAACAATAAGAGCGCGACGAGATTGACGTTCTCAAACATTTCTTTTGTTTGGTTTGGCCGTTGAGAGACGAACCTTGCCAATTGGCAATAATATGCTATTTTTATGCCAGAAAGAGAGGATGCTATGCAGCTCCAACCGATTGCTTCGACTCCATTCAACAGATCATCCACTGAAATCACTGACGTGGAAGCAGGCGCGCTCGCCCGCACAACGGTGAACCTCTTCAACGCTTGGAAACTCACAGACGCACAAGCTTGCACCTTGCTCGGTGGTTTGTCAGCCCGCACTTGGGCACGATGGAAAGAAGGCAACGTGGGGCGTGTCGATCGAGACCTGAAAATGCGGATGGCTCACCTGATGGGTATCCATAAGGGGGTGCGACACCTGTTTAAGGACCCAGCACGAGGATATGAGTGGATAAAAGCGCCCAATACGGCCTTTGGCGGTCAGTCAGCGCTCGACGTGATGCTTCAGGGCGAACTTTCTGATCTTGCGGTGATGCGAGAATGGCTCGATGCGGAGCGCAGTGCATGGTAAGTGGCCTTGCTGTCCGATCCCAGGTACAGTGGCCAAAAACCTACCGCATCATCAGGTCGATCTATCCGCCTATCGATTTGTTCGAGGACATCGCCGACCCCCGTGACTGGGAGGCCCTTGTCGCTGTCGAGGCGAAAACGAATCCGCGCATTCGATTTGAGGTGGGCGATCTTGGCAAGGTACCCGCGAACCGACGCGTTTCGGGCGTCGGCGCTAGTTATGTGATGGCCCCATTTGTCCATTGCTCAACAGGGCGGCCAAGTCGCTTCACGGACGGAAGTTATGGTATCTACTATGCCGGCGACAGTGAAGAAGTCGCTGTCGCCGAAACAATCCATCACCATCAGAAATTCATGCGTTCAACGCCTCAGCCTCCGGGGTGGACGTCGGACTTTCGCGTCCTGGTGGGCAGCGTGGACCGAGCACTGGATGACGTGAACGCGGTGCCTGACGTTCTTCATCCGCACAATTACACCGCTTCCCAAGTTGAGGGACGTGGACTTAGGGCGGCGGGAAGCGATGGCCTCTTGTGGAACAGCGTTCGAATGCCTGGTCAATGTTGTATCGGCATCTTCTGGCCGGACGCCATAACCATTCCTGTCCAAGGGCGGCACTACTGCTATCACTGGAACGGCGCGCGAGTAGATTTTGTGCGTCAGTACGACACTGGAGCAGTCTTGGCGGTAACTTAACTTAACAGGTGGCTGTGACACATGCTCCATAGGGCCGGACTAATCTGTCGGAACAAGAGCAGGATTCCAGACGATTTCCCAAACATGCCCGTCAGGGTCCCGGAAATAGCCCGCATACCCGCCGTAGAACGTGTCTTGCGCACTTTTGACGATCGTGGCTCCGGCAATGCGGGCCTGTTCCATTACTTCGTCAACTTCATCCTTCCGCGACACGTTGTGACCAACAGTGAATGCAGTGGGGCTCGGAGCGGTCTTGGGAAGTCCCGTATCGTGAGCGATGTCGTCCTGCGCCCAGAGCGCCAATTTCAATCCTGAGGTCAGGTCGAAGAATGCAACTGCTCCATGCTCGAATTCCCGCCCCACGATACCATCAGTGGGTAGACCAAGACCGCGGTAGAATTCGACCGCCTTTTCCAGGTCATTGACACCAAGGGTAACTACCGAAATTCTCGGCTTCATCAGGTTCGCTCCTGAGCAGTCAGCGCAAAGTGCTTCGTCTCGAATAGTAGAGGTGACGAGGTCTATTTTCTACCCCGTTCGCCAAATCGCGTTCCTTCGTCTTGGCAACCGCGAAGGTCGCGCCAAAGAAGGACGGAATATGCGAAGTGAAATCCGCAGTACAATTCCTCCTCCGAACAAATCAGTCTTCGAAGAGGCCACGCGACTGGTGAAGGTCTCAGGGCTCAGCGGCTTGATATGTGGGAATGCCCTCGATACGTTGTCGTTTCGGTTGAAAAAGAGGATGCGCAGATGCCTACAGGTACAGTCAAATGGTTCAATTCCACCAAGGGTTTTGGGTTTATACAGCCTGATAACGGCGGCGCTGACGTGTTCGTACATATTTCCGCTGTCGAGCGCGCCGGATTGGGTGGGCTGAACGATGGTCAGAAAGTCAGCTATGAAATAGTCCAGGACAAAAGATCGGGTAAGAGTTCAGCTGATCAGTTGCGTGTAGGCTGATCCATGTAGTCCAAGAATATACCATTGACATAGCGCTCTTGTGACCTTGCTATGGCGGAAGATGAGCCACGCTAGCTGCCCTGCTCTGGGCAGATCTGCTTGCTCGCTGCGCCCTCATGTAAGAATCAATACCAACACATGTGTGGCGTACTGGCGATACGACTCAACCCGCAGCAAGATCTGCAGGCATCTTTCTAAGGACGGTCAATTGCCTTCAGGTAAAGTCCCTTTTCCGAACTTGGTGTGCGGGGAGGGTGGAACCCGTTCTTTTCAAAGAAATTGATTGGAAAGTCTGGTTGTGCATCAGCTCTTGCCAACAGTGTCTTCACTTTGGAGGCACAGCCAGCAAGCGCCGCTTGAAGCAACGTTGTACCGACGCCGATTCTGCGGGAGGTCGGTTCGACACACAAATGCACCAGTTCGGCCGTCTGCTTCTTCTTCTGGGCTCGAATAAACACCCAACCCACAATATCGCCGTCTCTTAAAGCGACCTTCATGCAATCGCTCCGCTGGCCGGCGCTAGTTCTCATGTTCGCGAAATCTGCGATAAGCTGAGCCTCCGGCTGAGGTGATTTTGGATAGTCCCGGGAAAAAATGGTTGAATGCCGGTGAATCACCCATCCTGCCTCGCCCTGTCTGATATCCCGGATGATCGTTTTGCCATCGCCGGTGTATCCGGCGGTTCCAAGGATTGATGTTATTTCCTGCGTTGCTTCGAGCAGACGGCGTCTCCCGGAAGCGGATCGATTACCGACCACGGCCTGCAACGATGCTTCCGCCTCGCGATCAAATTCGTCAAGAAGGGTGCGCCCACGGTCGGACAGCTGGATCAACCGAGATTTTAAGTTCCATTTGTCTACCGTTTTATCGATAAGGCCAAGCGAGAACATTCGTGAAAGAATGCGACTGATCTGCGCCTTGTCCATGCTCAAGACGGACGCAAGCTGGGTAGCGGTTGTTGTTCCCGCCGCCGAGATTTGTGATGCGACCTTATGCATTGCGATCGTATGACCGCTCTTTGAATAACGCTCATCCAGCAGTCCGAACTTTGCGATATAGAACGAATTAAAGCGGCGGAGTTCGTTTGTTGATTGCATCAATAAATTCCGTTCGGCAGATTATGGCCCCAGATTATGATGATACTGTCAACACAACGTTTATGCGTGGTCTATCCCTGCATTGATTACAAGACGGTGTTCGTTCGGGTGGCTCCCATTGAAATCGCGTTCAGCTGGCGAAAGGAGGGGGGCAACGTATTCAGTCTGTCTTCGTACGACTGCGGCAATGCGGCTGGCATACCTTTGGTGAACTCTCAATCGCGGGTCGGAGATCATATGCGCATTGCGCAGAAGTCCTTCGAAAAGAGAGGTTTCACGCGCTCCTCTACGTCGCCCATGGGACGTCTCTACGTCAAAGACCTAAACGCCGAGGGCTTGTAGTTCTTTGAGTTGCCGTGCTGCCATGACTTCACGAAGAACGGCATTTCTTCGCCGCGGTATTGTCATAGCTTCATAAAAGGTCGAACCTCGCGATGCCGCGCGTCATTGTCGTCAGGCCTTGACGTCCTCTGTAGTCACGCTATGGCACTCCAGAACCTCCCAACTGTGGGATTGGTTACTTTCCCTCCCAGAAAACCGCCGACAAACGCTGGCCAAAGCTCCAGTTTAAAGGGTTCAGATCAGTTGCTTAGGACCTCTAATTTTCGGCAGGTTGCTCAGAAGAGACTCGCACGCCTTGGTTATATGCTTGACCAAAAGCTCCGATGCCAGATCTATATTTCGACCTCGGCAAGCAGCAAGAATTTGACGGTGCTCCCGGTCATCCACGCCTGTCCCACCTGACAACGTCAATTGAATACGAAGGTAACGTTCAATTCGATCGTTCACGGACCGGATGAGATTGAGCAGGAATGGCTTGTTGGCATCTTCGTAGAGACAAGAATGGAATTGCCAGTTCAGTTCGGCCCAGCGAGCAACATCCGTCTCGCGTGCGAAGGCATCGCAATATTCTTCGGCTAGCTGAAACGTGCGGTCGGTCATGCGCGGTATCGACAGTCGCAACGCATTTGCTTCCAGCATGCCTCTGACTTCAAAAATCTCAGCGATCTCAGGTTCCGTGACGCTGGTCACTACAGCGCCGCGGTTTCGTTGAAACTCGACAAGACCTTCAGCTTCCAACCGTTTCAAGGCTTCCCGGACGGGAATTTTACTAACGTCAAAAAGCCTGGCGATGTCATCCTGACGGATGGGTTCATTTTCATCCAAGCCGCCGGTTATGATCGCCTCGCGGATGTATTTGGCGATTATATCGGAGGTCGGCGGTGTGCTGCCGAGAGAGGGCAAATTTTGAACTTTTAGCGGCAAGGTTTCCTCCACAATCGGCAAATCTGGCTTCCAAATCGAATAACGTAGCTCATATACGATTCTGCCGCAAATGTCTTGACACATGATCGTATACGATATTCTATATTGGCGGTAAATGGGATAGTCGGCGATGAACGCACAAAAGTTACCGAGTTTGATTGGATACGTTACGCCGTTGAGCGCGGAGCCAGGCGGCACTTTGGAATTCAAGATTTCATCGCGAGACAATCGGCCCGTAACCGCGCGTGCGCTTCGACTGATCTGCTGCGATCCGAACCCGGACGGACCCGGCATGAAGATCGAGGAGGCCGAATTCGGTCTCGCCCCACGATACGCGGCTTTCAAGCAACAGGCATTTCTCGGCTCCTGCGCGTTTGGCCCCATTCCGGCGTTAAGCGATCAAGCTGCGGTCAAGGTCGATCTGCTGGTCATGCCGAGACTGCCTTCCGATTTTGTTCAGACGCTTTTCTCATTGCAGAATGCCGATGCGACCGAAGGAGTGGCAATGGTCACCCGTGACAATAAACTGTTTCTGCGGCAGCTGGGCACAGAACTCTCATATGAAGTGGGCGTCGGCTTGACCAAGGATTGCTGGTCCCGTCTCGAGGTCGCTTTCGATCGGGACGGCGTTTCAGTTACTGTCTCACAGGATCCACAAAAAAGTGGCGCTGACGCGCACAGTGCTAGCGTTTCATATGTCACGAGCCGCGCGCTGGCCGGGGTCGATCATATCTGCTTCGCCGCCTTGTGGCGGAAGCACCCTGAACAGAGCTTCAACGGTTCGATTGAAAATCCATCGCTGAGCACAAGAGGCGTGGATGCGACGGGGAAGCAGGAGCGGACGTGGGAGGTTGTAGCCAGCTGGGATTTCGGTGGAGACGCCCGTGAGGCCTGGGTGGCAGATGAAAAAGAGCCGGGGCGGCGCCTCTCATTGATCAACATGCCGACCCGCGCCGTCAGATCGTCCGCATGGTCCGGCCGCAATATGGACTGGAAGCAGGCGCCGCTCGAATACGCGGCGATCGCCTTTCATTCCGACGACCTCAGCGATTGCGGCTGGCAGACGACGATCCAAATCGATGTACCTGAGGGGACGCGCTCAGGGGTTTACGGACTTGAGATCGATAACGGCGACAGCAAGGACACGATACCATTTTATGTCATACCCGGTGCACGAACGGAGCGGCAGAAGATCGTCTTTTTGGTGCCGACGTTCACTTATTTGGCCTATGCGAACTTCGCTCGCGGAAACTTTGCCGGCGAGCTTGTGGAAAGAGTGGCCGCCTGGAATGCCTATCCGCACAATCCTGATGAGGTCGGCGCCTACGGTTACTCGACCTATAGCCGGCATCCCGACGGCTCCGGCATAACCCTGTCGTCACGCCTGCGTCCCATCCTGACCATGCGCCCGCAGTACCTCATCTACTTCGATTCGAAAGGATCAGGCATGCGGCATTTTTCTGCGGACTCGCATCTGACAGATTGGCTTGAGGAAAAGGGCTTCGCTTTCGATGTGATTACAGATGAGGATCTCGATCGGGACGGTCTTGCTGCCTTGTCACCCTATGACGTCGTTCTGACAGGGACGCATCCCGAGTATCACACCCGGCGCACAGTCGAGGCCCTGATTGCCTACCGGGAAGCTGGTGGCAACCTCATGTATCTCGGCGGCAACGGCTTTTATTGGAAGATCGGCCGTCACAGTGACATGCCGCACCTGATCGAGGTCCGGCGTGCCGAAGGCGGCATGCGGGTATGGGCAAGCCAGCCAGGCGAATATTACCATCAGTTGGACGGAGAGTATGGGGGTTTGTGGCGCCGCAATGGAATTCCCCCGCAAATGGTTGCAGGGGTCGGCTTTACGGCCGAGGGAGGATTCGAAGGCTCTTATTACGTTCGGACGCCTGCCTCGTACCGGGACGATCTCGCGTTTCTTTTCGAAGGCATATCGTCCAGTGAACGGATTGGCGACTTCGGACTGTCCGGGGGCGGAGCGGCTGGCTTTGAGATTGATCAGGCAGCGGGCGACCTCGGCACGCCGGATTTTGCGACGGTTGTCGCTTTTTCCGAAGGTCATGGGCCGTCGTTCCACACAACGTTTGAAGAACTTCTGTTGCCGGGCGTATTCGACGGAACACCGCGAGAATATGGCGGCATAAGCTCCAACATCGTCTACGGACGGCCCAAAACGGGAGGCGGCCTGTTTGCCGTTGGCTCGATCACATTTTGCGGGAGCCTTTCGCACAACGACTACAACAACAATGTCTCTCGGCTGCTCGAGAATTGCCTGAAGAAGTTTTTGGCCAATGACTGATAAGGCCGATCCGCAGGACCCACGTGTCAGCTTTCAGGAATTGAAGTTGCTCCTCAAGGCGATTCTCATCAACAACCGCACCTCATCAGAGACCGCTGATATCCTGGCGGAAAACTGTGCCGGCTGCGAACGTGACAATGCGCTCAGCCACGGCATTTTCCGAATGCCCGGCTATGTGGATTCGCTGCGATCGGGATGGGTTGACGGCCGGGCGGTCCCCGACATCGCGCAGTTTGGACCGTCTTTCATTCGCATTGACGCTCGCAACGGCTTTGCCCAGAGGGCGCTGGCGTCTGCCGACCAACTGATCCGACGCACCGTTCGCGAGACTGGCATAGCCATTGTCGCGATCCGTAATTCTCATCATTTCAGTGCGCTGTGGCCGGATGTGGAGCCCTTCGCCCTGGCCGGATACATGGCCATCACTGCGGTGAACGGGCTTGCGAACGTGGTTCCTCATGGTGGTCGTTTGGCTGTTTATGGGACCAATCCGATCGCCTTTGCAGTGCCGGTTCACGATGCCCAGCCTTTGGTGGTCGATCAGGCCACCAGTGTCATGGCCAATGGCGAGGTCCGCCTGCATGCTCTCGCTAATAAACCCGTTCCGAGCGGGACAGGCGTTGACCGTGATGGCAACCCGACGATTGATCCTCATGCGATTTTGGCGGGCGGCGCGCTGAACACCTTCGGCGGATACAAGGGCTCGTCGATCGCTCTGTTTGTCGAGATTCTTGCTGGAGCGGTCACGGGCGGGCAATTCTCGTTCGAAAATGACTTCACCGGCTTTCCTGGAGCGCAGACCCCAAAGGCGGGGCAGCTCCTGATCGTGATCGACCCAAATTGCGGCGGTTTGACGAATTTTGAATCTCGTCTGGCGCTTCTTTGTGCCCAGTTGGTCGACGCTGGTCAGGATCGGTTGCCAGGCGCGCGACGGTTCGCGAACCGCGCAGCAGCTGATCAATCCGGCATCCCGATCGCACTGGGCGAGCTTCAGCGGCTTCGGACGCTGGCGGGCGAAGGTTCGTGAAATCCGAAGACGGTTTATTCAAATATGAAGGTTGCGACATGACACTTGACAAAAACAGACTGGAACTGCGGCGAGATCTGACGCCAGTGCAGGTGGATCAACTGGTGGACCTCTTTCAACAGGAGTGGTGGACCAAAGGCCGGCAAAAAGCGGATGTGGAAAAGCTGATGAGGAATGCCGGGCCGATTTTTGCCTTCATAGATCCGCTAAACGAGGAACTCGTCGCATTTGCGCGGGCGATGACTGACGGTGCCTACAAGGCGATGATTTTCGACATCATCGTCAAAGATATATGGCGCAACACCGGGCTCGGTCGACTTTTGATGGCGACCGTCATGACGGATCCACTCCTCTCGCAAGTGAAGCATCGCGAACTCTATTGCCTCGAGGACATGGTGCCCTTTTACGAAAAATGGGGCTTCACTGCCGATCTACCGGGCCTCTTCTTCATGCGTCAGTCGACTTGAGTTGAAGCGATCTGGCCCAATAAATGCCGCTGGAAAGCCGTTTCTGAACCACCCCGCGTTAGCCTGCAGAGTTTGCCTCTTCCAGCCATCCAGGTGAGAGCCCGGCAGGAATGAAAGAAACCATCTTGACACTTATAGTAGATCGTATACGATATCTTAAATAGTGAAATGACGGTCGGAAGCTGGCCGTTAGAGAGAGGAAACAACATGAAATTCGATCGGTTCCTGGCCACAGTCGAGCTGCACACTTGCGGGGAAACATTTCGCCTTGTCACCCAGGGACTGCCCAAAATTCCCGGTAAGACGATCGTCGAACGCATCGCCTGGCTCGAACAGAATGCCGATCACTATCGTCGCGCAGTGCTGCTGGAACCGCGTGGTCACAAGGATCTTTACGGTGGATATCTGACCGAACCGGTCAGTCCCGAGGCCGACTTCGGGGTGATCTTTCTCAACAATATGGGTTATAGCCCGCATTGCGGTCACGGCGTGATTGCGTTGGCCACCGCCGCAGTAGAGCTTGGCTGGATTGAGCGGAAGGCGCCGGAGACGAAGGTCGGCATCGATGCACCCTGCGGCTTTATCGAGGCCTATGTCCAATGGGATGGTAAACGCGTCGGCTCGGTCCGGTTTATTAACGTACCGTCGTTCATTTTCAGCCGCGACGTTACCATTTCGACGCCGAGCTTCGGTGAAGTGACGGGCGATGTCGCCTACGGCGGCGCCACGTATTTCTACGTTGATGGAAGAAAGTTCGGCGTTGAGATCCGTGAGGCAGACGCCGAGCGCGTCATGCAGCTTGGATACGAAATCAAAACCGCTGTTAACGCCAAGATGCCGTTTGTGCACCCGGAGATCCCAGAGTTCAATAATGTCTATGGTGTGATGGTCTACGGTGATCCCCGTCACGAGGGGTCCACACAGGCCAACTGCTGTGTCTATGCTGACCGCGCGGTTGATCGCTCGCCCACGGGATCTGGCACAGCTGGTCGTGTTGCGCAGCTCTACCTTCGTGGTGAGATGGCCGCTTCTGACACGCTCGTCAATGAATCGATCATCGGAACAATCTTCAAGGGGCGCGTGCTTTCCGAGACCAAGGTCGGGGAATTTAATGCGGTTATCCCGGAAGTGGAAGGCAGCGCGCACATTTGTGGCTTCGCAAACTGGGTGATTGATGAAGCCGATCCACTCAAGTTTGGTTTTCTGGTGAACTAAAGATGATCCAGCGCTTCGATGCTCCTTCGACGGAAAAACTGCTTCCCTTCGATTTGCTTGTCGGGGAGCTGGAGAGAGCGGTGGCCGAATACACCGCCGGCACAATCACCAGTCCGGAACGGTTGGTTACTCCTCTAGCGGCGGGCGGCATCATGCTCTCCATGCCCGCCAGCGCTCAGGACATCGCGATCCATAAATTGGTCAGCGTATGTCCTTCGAATTTCTCCTGCAATCTTCCGACAATCAATGGAGAAGTTGTGGCCTATGACGCCGTCACCGGGATCTCCCTGTTTGCCCTCGACGGTCCGACAGTAACAGGTCGGCGAACAGCGGCGGTGACTCTGTCGGCCATCAACCGACTTCGCAAAGCACCGCCGAAGACAATTGCGATCATTGGCACAGGCAAGCAGGCTTCAACGCATGCGCATGCGCTCTCATCCTACTATCCTGATTTAGACCTCGTCGTCGCCGGAATTTCCCAGCATGAAGAGGAACAGTTTTGTGCCAGGCATTCTTCCTGCTCCGCCAAGCCATTTGTGGACGGTGACTGGTCACGCATTGACGTTGTGATCACGCTGACCACGAGCAAGACACCGGTTTATGTGCAAGCGGCGGTGCAGGACCGGCTTATTGTGGGGGTAGGGACCTTTACGCCGGACGCAGCCGAAGTGGGAAGACAGACGGTATTAGCAAGTACCATTGTCGTCGACGATCCTGCCGGCGCACGCCATGAAGCTGGCGACCTTATTTTGGCCGGCGCCGATTGGTCTGCTGTGATTTCCCTCGGCGACGTGCTCAAGAGCCCGGCGAATATTGCAGGACCAGTGTTTTTCAAGAGCGTTGGCTGCGCTGCCTGGGATCTTGCCGCTTGCCGCATAGCACGCGCGATGATTGCGGGCGACAGGATATAGCCGCATCGATTGACTCCGAAGGACCATCGTATACGATATCCAAATATCAGCGTATACGATAGCCGATATGCGAAAATTCAATAAAGAGAGGAACTGGAAATGAATAGAATTATTCCGCTTATGGCTCTTGCAGCCGCAACGATTTGCGGGACCGGTGCCCATGCTGACCAGCTTGACGACATCATCGGTGCCGGCAAGCTTCGCTGCGCCGTGGAGCTCGATTTCCCCCCGAACGGCTCGCGTGATGCGAACAACAATCCGATCGGTTTCGACGTGGATTACTGCAACGACCTCGGCAAGGCGCTTGGCGTCGAAGTCGAGATCGTAGACACACCCGAGAACGATCGTATCCCGGCCGTTCTGTCGGGCCGAGCCGATGTGGCCGTTGCAGTCGCGTCCGATACGTTGGAACGCGCCAAGACCGTGGGATTCTCAATCCCCTATTTCGTATTCAAGACGATCGTATTGGCGCGCGAAGAGTCAGGCATCAAAGGGCCGGACGATATCAAGGGGCACCCGGTCGGAGGTCCGGCCGGCGCATACGAAACGCTTGCACTCGCCGAACAGGTCAAAGCGGCGAATGATCCAAACTGGCAGTTGCTGACGTTCCAGAGCCAGTCCGACACCTTCCTGGCGCTGGGCCAAAAGCGCCTTGATGCGACTTACACCACCTCCACCATTGCTTCGGCAATCATCGAGTCTGGCAAGTATCCGGGCCTGAAGGTGGTCGGCGATGCTCCGGTCGATGCCGACTATTGCGCCCTGATCGTCAAGCGCCAGGAGCAGGGGTTGCTTAACTACGTCAACCTGTTCCTGAACCGCCAGGTTCGCTCCGGTCGCTACGCGGAACTCTACAAGAAGTGGATTGGCGACGACGCCGGTGCGGCACCAGACCTCACCGTTCCCGGCGTCTATCGATAACCGCTTTACCTCGCCCAAAAGGGGCGCCCGATCGCAACCGATCAGGCGCCAATGGGGATCGCTCGCGGGCGCTACAGAGAATGAGGTATCAAATGGATTATCATTTCCAGTGGAGGCCGGTCCTGCGCTCGCTTCCTGACATGCTATGGGGCGCTCTGGTCACGATTGAGATCGCCGGCCTGGCCATGTTGCTTGGAACAGTTCTTGCCATTTTCCTGGCGCTTGGCAAACGATCAGGGAAAAAGTACCTGTCTTGGCCGGCCGACGTCTGGATTGAGACGGCAAGAAACACGCCGGCCTTGTTCCAAATCTATATGCTTTACTTCGGCCTGGGATCGCTCGGGCTGCAGGTTGGTTCCTATGCTGCACTCCTGTTCGGGATCACCTTCAACAATGCGGGCTACCTTGCAGAAACGTTCCGCGGCGGGTTCTTGGCCGTTCCGGAAACACAGACGAGAGCCGCGCGTTCGCTCGGAATGGGTACCGTGCAAACCATGTGGCATATTGTGATCCCGCAGATGTTGCGGGCGGTTTTCCATGCCATGACCAACCAGATGGTATGGTCCATCCTCATGAGCTCCTTGGGCATCATCGTTGGCTTGACCACCGACCTCACGGGCGTGACCCAGAAGCTCAATGTCGTGACCTATAGAACCTTCGAGTATTTCTTCGTCGCGGCTTGCCTCTACTACATCATTTCAAAGGCCTTCACGTTGTCAGCGCGCATCGTGGCATGGCGCTTGTTCCGGTATTAGGAGGTCGCGATGTATTTTGGTGGATCATTTACTTGGGGCGACTTCCAGTTCCTGCTTTACGGAGCAGCGACCACGATCGCGATTACCCTCGTCTCCGTTCTGATCGGGACATGTCTCGGCGTAGTGTTTGGCCTAATCAGGTCAGGTTCTCCCTGGTGGATCAGTAACGCTCTTGGTGCCGTCCTCGACGTATTCCGGTCTGTTCCGCTCCTCATTCAGCTCGTGCTATTCAATTCGTTCAACAGCATCCTCAAGCTGAATTGGCCAACATTTGCCGTCGGCTGCCTATGTTTGGGTATCTACGCATCGGCATTCTGTACCGAAATTGTCAGAAGCGGCGTTGGCGCCGTCCCTCTGACGACACGCCGAGCGGCAAGATCTCTCGGCCTCAGCTGGTTGCAGGAACTCACGTCGATCACGCTACCGATTGCCACAAGGGTCGTCTTTCCGAGCTGGATCGGTCTAACTCTCGGTGTGATGAAAGACACAGCACTCGTCCTATGGATTGGTATCGTTGAACTCCTGCGCAGTTCGCAGATCGTGACATCCCGTGTTCAGGAGCCCTTGCTGATTTTGTGCATCACCGGGCTGATCTACTTCTTCATGAGCTTCCCAATTGCCAGGCTCGGAAATCAACTTGAGAAAAAGTGGGGCATGCAATGATTGCAATCGAGAACGTACATAAGCAATTCGGTGCGCTGCATGTGCTGAACGGCGTGGATTTGACGGTCCAGAAGGGTGAAGTCCTGTCGATGATCGGCGGATCGGGATCTGGTAAGTCGACGATGCTGATGTGCATCAATGGCCTGGAGGGAATTCAGCAAGGTCGCATAACCGTCGACGGGGTGGAGGTGCATTCAAAGAACACGGATCTTAACAAGCTGCGCCGCCGTATCGGAATCGTCTTTCAGCAGTGGAACGCCTTTCCGCACCTGACGGTGCTGGAGAACGTCACACTTGCCCTGAGAAAGGTCCTCCGAAAGTCCAAAGAAGAGGCCGAAGCAATCGCTGTCGAACAGCTATCTCACGTTGGATTAAGGGAAAAGCTCTCGGTGTTCCCATCGCGCCTTTCAGGCGGCCAGCAGCAACGAATGGCCATAGCGAGAGCTCTGGCGATGTCTCCGGACTATATGCTGTTTGATGAGGTTACATCGGCACTCGATCCGCAACTGGTAGGCGAAGTCCTGGACACGCTTCGTATGCTGTCGAAAGAAGGGATGACCATGATCGTGGTTACCCATGAGATGAGGTTCGCACGCGAAGTTTCGGATCGGATCGCCTTCTTTTACAAGGGCCAGATCCACGAGATCGGAAAACCTGATCAAATCTTTGACAATCCGACTAAACAGGAGACCGCAAGTTTTGTGCGATCAGTGTTGTAGCCGGAAGGGAATCTCTTTCAGGACTTGCGAGCTTCGTCACCTCTTCAAATGTGACACAGCTGGGTAATGAGTTTGTCTTAGGTCCTAGCATCAACGAAAGGAAAAGCTCGATGTCTCTTCCGGTTTCAGTTGATGCTGTAAACTTAAATGACCAGAATCGCGATATCAGCTAGATCATTTTTTTTGCCAGAAGGCAGTTCGGAGTATGGAAGCCCGGACGGCGAAGGTGGCTGTGCGGGCAAATTTGATTGCATCAACCAAAGCGAGTGTGATTGGGCACCTTCATTGCGAACATCTGACCGGACTTGATATGGCAGTCGCCAACGGATTACTAGCTAAGCCGCATATATGGGATCCGCTTCTTGAACTTCTCTGGGAACGCGGCGCACGGCACGAGCGCGAATACGTTGAAAGTCTAATAGCCAATGGCTTCATCTCAGGGTCTCTTGGGAGCGAGTGAAATTGGGATGACGGAGCGCATCGGCTCATTCGACTCTTCCGAGCGGGACGGCCGGATCTCATCGAACGATCCGGCCGGTGAAGGGGGCAGAAGTAAGCCGTTATGCGACCTGTGCGGCAAGCGTTACGGCATCCGCGCCGGCCGGGATGCGAAACGGCGAAGAGGCATCGCTCACTGCCTGCCAGACCGCTTTTGCCACGTCGCTCGCAGTGGTGATTTCGGCCGGCTGCGGTGGCGTTGCGGAGAACACCTGTTTCGCCCAGCCGGCATAGGCTTCGGGTATGCCGTTCTGCGAGCGGTCGCGGGCGGTCGCGCTAAAGGAGGTTTCCGGCGCTCGACCGGGGACGATCAGCCGAACGCGCACCCCAAACGGCTCCACCTCCAACGCCATGTTTTCGCTGAATGCTTCTACGGCCGCCTTGCTGGCCGTATAGGCGGACAACATCGGCAACGGCTTGAGCGTCACGGCGGACGACACATTGACGATCACGCCCGTCCCTTGCGCACGGAAGCCGGGCATTACCGCTTGCGACATCGCCATGGTGCCGAACGTGTTCAGCTCGAAAAGCTGGCGTGTCGCGTCGATCGACACGCCTTCCAGCGCACCCATCAGACCGGCACCGGCATTGTTGACGAGGGCGTCGATCGGCCCTGCTTCGTCCAGAGCACGAGTGATGTTGGCAGCGTCGGTCACATCGAGTGCAACGACGCGCAGCCGTTCGGATGCGGGCAACAGATCCCCACGAGGCGTGCGCATCGTGGCAATGACAGTCCAGTCGCGATCGAGGAAATAGCGGGCAGTCTCAAGCCCGAAGCCGGACGAGCTGCCGGTGATGAGGATCGTGTTCATGTGAAACTCCTGTTTGTGGTGATGGTGTAGCGCAACCGTGGAAGGGCTGGACGCGCGTTACGAGGGAGCCGTAAAAGGCGCGTCCGGCGGCCTACTTCGTCTCGACGCTGCCTTCCGGCGCAGCATCGGCTGCCTGCGTCGCGACCGTATCCGAAAATGCGGGATCGCCGGGATAGAGCGCGCTGCGGAGGAAGGAGGTTGAAAGGCGCTGGATCGCGGCGACCCGCTGGGGCCGTTCGTCTGTCGTCTCGCGCGCCTCGTAACCAGGGATGCCGCCAAGAGCATGCTCGCCGCCAAAGGCTGTAAACAATGCCTTGGGTGAGGGGCTCAAATCGTAGGCATCACGCCACCATTCGGCGCCACGTGTCGAAAGCCTGCCCACATCACGGTCGCCGACGATGATCAGGGTCGGCGCCGTCATGGTCGAGAAATCTGGATACATGAATGGGTAGGTACGGGCTGCATATTCGGTCAGGTCATTGCCTCGACCTGGCGCCGCCAGCAGCACGCCCGCCTTCACGCGGTTGTCCTTCCTATTGACCACCGATCCGTCGTCGGGATCGGGATGGGTGGCGCCAAGCAAGGTACTGGTGGTCTGCGCGCCCCACGAATGGCCAGCAACCGCGATGCGCGAGTGATCGAGCCGCCCCCGGATCATCAATGCTTCGTTCTCGATGCGATCGAGCCCGTCGAGAACGGCGGCAAGGTCTTGCTCACGAAAGCGCCAGAATTGGGGGCGGCGAGGATCGTCCGGGGCAAGGCCGAGCATCCGCGAATCCAGGTGTGTTGGCTGGATCAAGGCGAAGCCATGTGCTGCCCAATAATCGGCGAGGGGGCCATAGGCGTGAAATGACTGGCCATTGCCGTGCGAGAAGATGATGACGGGCAGCGCGTCGCCTGCGATCGGTAAGGAAACCCGAACGTGCAGGTCAACGCCTCGTCCCGGGGACGGCAATGTAATGGGAGAGATGGAAAGAATAGCGGGTAAGCCGGCGGTGTGCGCGCGGGTTTCAGCGAACGAGCTGGACATAGGACTGCGAACCTCCGAACTGGCAAACGGATCAATGATCCGTTATACTATAAATACGGATCATTGATCCGTATAGCAAGAAGGATCGCGGAAAATGTTGTCGACCAAATTCCGGAATGCAGTCGAGGCCGCGTCACCGGCTCTTGGCGATGCCGAAGCACCCGCACCGCGAATGCGTGCCGATGCTCGCAGGAACGAGGAAGCAGTTTTGGAAGCCGCCAAGATCGTGTTCGCCCGTTCGGGGGTGGATGCGCCCATCCGGGAGATCGCGACGCAAGCGGGCGTTGGGCTGGGTACGCTCTACCGCCGTTTCCCGACGCGTGCCGACCTGGTGGCCGCGGTGTTCCGCCGCGAGGTTGATGCCTGCGCCGATGCGGCAGCGCCGCTTGCCGCTGAGCGCGGGCCAGCCGATGCGCTGGCAGCTTGGCTGAAGGGCTACACGCGCTTCTTGGCCACCAAGCAGGGGTTGGCCGCCGCGCTCCATTCCGGCGATCCGGCATTCGCCACCTTGCCGGACTATTTCCGAAGCCGATTTGAACCGGCTCTGTCGATGCTGCTGAATGCTGCTGCCGGTGCGGGAGAAGTCCGAGCTGACGTTGCGCCCTACGATCTGCTGCGCGCGATCGGAAACCTTGCCGTGGCCTCGGGGGAGGACGGGCCGGCGCACACCGAACGAATGCTCATGCTGCTGCTGGATGGCCTGCGTTATGGTGCGGCGAAGGCAAAATAGCCGCGACTGCCAAGAAGACGCTCGATAGGGCCGATACCAGAACTCCATCGCTTCTCGGGGGAAAACGACTCTCGCCGATGGAAGCTTTCGGTGCTCCCCTTCCCAAAAGAAGCCTTACTGGTTTCCACCCCATTGCCGTCTTTGTAAGGATCGCCGAACCGCCGACGGCATTTTCACGCCTAATCGATGAACAATCGAGGCGAGAAAGTAACTCCGCCAAAATCGAGGGTGTACGTCGAATGCTCCCAAGATCGACTTGCGGAACTTGCCGTTCCCCTAAGCGCGACACAGTTTCGCCTGAACGGGCGCTACCGCACCATAAATATAAATGGCAGTGTCCTTTCAAGCACTGTCGTAGGCGGTTTGTGCCTACCAATCAAACTAACCTCATCGGCAACAAAAGATGTTTTCATGACCTTTCATAGTGGCTTTAGCTCGCTTCTTCGCTCCGAGGACCCGGTGGTCATTCTGATCGATCACCAGCGCTGCCAGCTTGGGTTGATGCCTGCCAAAAGATGTGGTCACCGACTTCGCCGCCGGCCTGTGGCGCTTCCAATCAGCGCGACGCTGCAATCCGCTGGGACGTCTGGGATGACGTGGCCGATCCTGGCCGGGTCCTGGGAGGCTTTGTCGTCGATCGCTGGATCGAGCACCAGTACGGGCACGCACCTGTCACAAACACACGCGCGCTGGATCGGGGACTGCTGGATGCCTTCAATATCGGTGACCAACCGCCAATCGTCCGCCACCTGCGGCGGCCTCTATGACCAGTTTGAGCGAAGGAACTTGACATGAGCTGGAACCCCACGCAGAACCCTGAATGCCCCGAAACTGGCAGCCTCGACGCAATCGAGACCCTCATTATTCCGCGCACCCGCGATCTCGGTGGGTTCGAAGTGCGCCGTGCATTACCCGCCCCGAAACGGCAGATGGTTGGCCCCTTCATCTTCTTCGATCAGGTGGGACCGGCGGAGTTCCTGACTGGCGGTGGCATCGACGTACGTCCGCATCCGCATATCGGGCTGGCGACCGTGACCTATCTTTATGAGGGCGCATTTCACCATCGCGACAGCACCGGCGCCGACCAAATGGTCTACCCCGGTGAGGTGAACTGGATGATCGCCGGTAATGGCGTCACTCATTCCGAACGCACCAGCGAGGAGATGCGCAGCCGTCCCCGCACCGCTTTTGGAATCCAGACCTGGGTCGCGCTGCCAAATCACGCAGAAGACACTGCGGCCAGTTTCGAACATCACGGTCGCGAGGCGCTGCCGTTCATCGAGGATGAAGGCAAGCAGGTCCGGCTGATCATCGGCTCGGCCTGGGGCGCGCGGGCCCCGGTCAAGACCTTCACTGAGACCTTCTATGCCGATGTCATTCTGTCCGCCGACGCAAAGCTGCCGCTGCCCGACGATCACGAAGATCGCGGCGTCTATGTCGTCGAGGGCAGCATCCTGGTCGCCGGAACTCCGTTTGCTGCTGGCCAGATGATGGTGTTCCGTCCCGGCGATCGGATCAGCCTGACAGCAGGTGAGGCAGGCGCGCGCCTTATGGTGCTCGGCGGCGAGACAATGAATGGACCGCGCTATATTTCGTGGAACTTCGTCGCCTCGTCGCAGGAGAAGATCGATGCCGCGAAAGAGGCCTGGCGCAAGGGTGACTGGGAGCATGGTCGCTTTCGTCTACCGCCCGGCGACGAGGCCGAGTTCATCCCGCTGCCCGAACAGCTGAAGTGATCGAATGTGATACCAGATTGGCTAACATACCCATCGACAACAATTAAGAGAGAACGAGAAGTGACAAAACCCCAAGCCATCTTTCCTGTGAATAGGCATGCTCTTTACGAAGAACATCGCTACTCGGCAGCGATCCAATCAGGCGATCTTCTTTTCGTTTCGGGGCAAGTCGGCAGCCGTGGCGATGGAACACCCGAACCTGATTTCGAACGCCAGGTTCAACTGGCCTTCGACAACCTGAAGGCTGCACTCGATGCCGCAGGCTGCACGTTCGACGATCTCGTGGATGTCACGACGTTCCACACGGACCCGGAGAGCCAGTTCGCAACGATCATGGAAGTCAGGCAGAGGATTTTCACCAAGCCGCCTTATCCCAACTGGACTGCCGTCGGAGTAAACTGGCTGGCCGGGTTCGATTTCGAGATCAAGGTGATCGCACGCATACCGGAGAGCAATTAAGTCCCGAGACTTTTCCTCATCCGCCCACTGTAAGGACGGCCTTTCCCGCGAACTTTCTTTTCAGAAGTTCGCGGGCTGTCGCATCGATGTCGGCCCAAGGTGCAGTCTTTCCGATGACCGGACGGAGACTTCCATCGGACAGCCGCCGCGCAAGATCGGCAAGAATGGCCGACCCATCGGCCGCGCGCTCCGGCCGGGTCAGCTCCTCGAGGAGGAAGAAGCCGTAGAGAACCGTACCGCCATATGCTCCGCCGGATTGAAGACGGAAGCGACGGGCGTCAAAGGTCGTGAGTGTATCTTCCGAAGCATCCCCGAAAAGAACGCAGACACCGCGCGATGCCAGCCACATCAGCGCCTCGCCCAGAAGCGAGCCTCCGACACCCTCCAGAATCAGGTCGTACGGCCCACCCTTCTCGCCGGCCTCAACGCCGACCGCGATATCGTTCGCGCCAAGGCTGCGCAGGAATTCCGCGGTCGAACCATCTCGCGCGAAGGCCGTCACGTGGGCGCCTGCAGCCGCTGCGAGCTGGATCGCATAAATGCCGACACCACCCGTGGCCGCCGTGACGAGAACACGGCTTCCTGGACCGATCGCCTTCTTCTGCAGCGCTACGGCTGCGGTCAGACCTGCGACAGGGAGGGTCGAGGCCGCTTCAAAGCTTACGTCGTCGGGAATTTTGGCAAGTCGGCTCGTCGGCACGGCGACACGTTCCGCCCAGCCACCAGTCCATACCAGGCCCACCACGCGATCACCCGGGTGGAAACCCGATCCTTCCGGGGCCGTCTGTACCACGCCGGACAAATCCCATCCGGGTCGATCGCCATCGGTACCTTCATAGAGTGCACCGCGAACTTCGCCGTTGTTCAGCGAGAACGCGCGAACCGCGACGATTGCCTCGTCCGGCGCGGCCCCAGGTTCTGTATGTTCGGCAAGGACGAGGTGAGTTTCTGCACCTGTCTTCGAAACTGTAACAGCTTTCAATGTGACACTCCCCGATTCAGTATTCGATCAGATTTTGGACCTGGTTGCGTATCGTGCCGCGGGTGGAAACACGCGCAACGGTGGTCGGATATCGGCCGAAAGCAGGATTATTTCGCAGCCTCTTCGATCAGATCTGTCACAACCTTCGGATGCGAGACCATCACGACATGCGATGCCCCCTCGACCACGACCGTCCGCTTGGAGCCTGCACGCTCTGCCATGAAGTCAAGTGCCTTGGCCGGGATGTTTTTGTCGCTGTCGCCATAGACGAAGTAGGACGGCAGCGTTTTCCAGGCCGGTTCGCCGGACTTGTCCGTCAGGGCCGCTTCAGTGATTGGCCGCTGGCCGACAGCCATTAGTGCCGAGGCCTCTGGCGGAACGTCGTGCGCGAACTGGTCGCGGAACTTGGTCTGGTCGATATAGAGATCAACGCCGCCGTCAGTGAGCTTAACGGGGGCTGCAAGCGCCTCCCCAAGCGTGCCGCCGGGGAACTTGCCCGCCAGATCGGATGCAGATTCGCCAGAATCCGGTGCGAAGGCAGCCACATAGACGAGTGACTTGACGTTGTCGTGCCCATTCGCAGCGTTAGAGATAATCTGGCCTCCGTAAGAATGACCAACGAGCACCACTGGGCCCTCGATGCTTCCGACGACGTCGGAGACGAGACGTGCATCATTTGAGACACTCCGCAACGGATTGGCGACAGCGGCCGTCTTATAGCCGTCCTTTTGGAGGTTGATGATGACGCCATTCCAGCTCGACGAGTCAGCAAACGCACCATGAACGAGGACGATAGTGGGCTTGACCGGTTGAGCGATAGCGGCACCGGACAGAAGGGCGGTCGCAATAGCAACCGTTGCAGCAAGCTTGAGCATGATCACTTCCTACTCATATCTGTTTTTGTGAATTCCCGGACGGAGAATCCGAAGCGCGGACGAAGCCTGGCGTCGGAGGCGGTCCGGCTCTCGTTTAGTGGACATCTGCGGACAGATAAGACTGACCGATGTCGACGAGTACGGCAGACCAGAGCCGTTACAAGCAGTCATCGTCAGATCCTTTGCTGCCGTGGTGGCATGATTTTTATTGTTTCTGCGCGAGTTTCTGTAGCCCTTTTTTATGAAGAGCTGTGTCGCTGAAACCGGAACGCTGCACTATGCATTCGTCAGCAGGTATTGGCAGCGAGCGCGGTTATTGAGTCTCGGCACGCGATGATGGCGCATCGCTGACACTGCCGAGGTTTGGTCCTAGCGACGGCACTCGCGGCGGTCGGAATCGCGCTTGCAGCGGTCCCAGCGCGCGCGATCGGCCATATCCTGAGCGTTTCTTGCGATTTCTTGCGTCAAGCGGGTCCGCTCGAGTGACTCCCGTTGCGCGTTGTCGCGCCGCGCCTGTTGTTCCAGCATGCAGTTCGTATAAGCGCGGGACCCGTAGGGTGCCCCAAAGCTCTGGCAGGTATTCGCGTCCCTGTACTGCCGTTCTTCGGCTGATACACACCCTGTTGCAGCGAGGCCGAGCAGGGCTATGGAGAATATGGTTATCGTAGACCGACGATGTTCGACGGAAGGACGTTGCAGCATTCTGTTGATCTCCTTGAGAAATGAGCGTTGGACGTTTCTTCGGCGACACGAGCAGGCGGAGCGGTGCCCCGCAAGCCCGTCATCACGGCCCATGGCCTCAAAAAGCAGGCCAACATTGCGGCAACATTGTCCGAGTTCGAAAAGGGTTCACTGAGCAGCCCGGTTGCAGTTCTCAGCCGTCGCGGCGCGCTATTACTGCATCGGTGCGAAGCCGAACGCCGACGCGATGCTGTTCATCCCGTTATAGACGCAGTGCAAGATGACGCAGGGCCAGACCGATCCTGTTGCCCGGAAAAGGGCGGCGGCCAGAAGACCGACCATGATCGCAACGGGCAGGATCACGCTGACGCCATGCGCGAGTCCGAATATGATTGCGCTCAGAACGACGCCCGCAAACGCGCCGTAGCGGTTGAGTGCGTTCGCAACGACACCTCTGAACAGGATTTCCTCGCCGAAGGGTGTGAAGATGGCGCCGCCCAGCAAGGACAAGAGAAACGGAAGCGGGCCACCACGCGCGGCCGCATGCAGGATGCCCTGAGGATCACCGGTTCCGACCCAGGCCAGATATGTGAACTGTATGATCAGGTTAAGGCCATAGGCGACGATGCCCGTTCCTGCCGCGAACATCAGCCAGCGAGGCGAAACTGGTTTGAAGCCGAACGGGCGTAGATTCCGTATTCGGGCACTATATGCTGCGGCGAAAGCGCCGAGGCCGACGACTCCCCCTGCCGTCGAGCCGATAATTCCCATGAGAACAGGGTCGTTTCCCGGCAGAAATCCCATCAGCATGCCGAAAGAAAGAAGAAGAAGCACGTATGTTACGAGTCCAATGAGTATTTCCGGCCAGCCGGGTCCTTCCCATCGATCATCTGCAATCATCATTAACCTCACCTATGGCAGAGCGTGCCTGTCGGGGCGCAGCGCATAGCAAATGCGAACCGTGGGTGTGGACGCATGTAACAACCATCAGCCGGAATTATCGCTTCGTCCGGGTTAGCTACGCATGGAAACATTGCCTCAACATTGGCTGAGCGGTCAGTCTCGAACCGCGGGAAATTTCACCCGCATAATTGTTCCCCCGCTGGACGCCGTTGCTATGGTGACGCGGCCACAGTGATGGTCCATGACTTGCTTCACCAGATCGAGACCCAGGCCGGTACCGGATGAGCGCGGTCGCAGCCGATGAAAGGGCTCGAATACACGCTCATGTTCCTCCCCCGGAATGCCAGGACCGTTATCCTCGACCTCCAACACGGGTCCGCCGATCCGCACAATGACCTTGTCGCCGCCGTGCTCGACCGCGTTTTGTATGAGATTGGTGAGCACACGTTCGATCGAACCGGCGTTGCCCATGATCGAACCGGGTTGCACAACAACAACTTCAATTGTCTTACCCGACGCGATCAGCATCGGCGCCAGATCGGCAGCGACGCTGCGCGCGAGGACGACGAGGTCGATCCGATCGCTCGGCGTGCCATTGTCCAATCTATGAAGATCGAGCAGTTGCTCTGAGAGGTTCGCAAGTCGAGACACATCCGGCAAAAGCGAACGTATGCCTTTGTCTTTCGCTGTGTCGATCTTCATCCGCAATATTGCGATCGGCGTCCTCAACTCATGGGCTGCCGATGCGATGAAGCGGTGCTGGCGATCATAGCCTTCATCAAGGCGACCGAGAGCTTCATTGAAGGCGCTAACCAACGGGCCGACTTCACGCGGCACCTTGTCTTCGGAAAGGCGAAGACCGCGACGTTCTGCGTCGATCCCCTGCGCTTCCTCCGCGGTCTTGATGACGCCGGCCAGGGCGCGCTCGACGATCATCGGCGTCGCGACGATGGAGACGAGCGCCAGGGTCAGGAAAATGGTGATGGCGACGATATTCGACGCCAACGTGATCAGCGCTGTAAAAGGTTTGACCCGACCGTGCGCGATGATCTTCATGTCACCTAAGGGACCGGATGCCTGTCGCACGATGGCGGAAAGGGTGAATGGCGCGAACTGCCCGCGCATGTCCGCAGAAGCCAGTTTGTCGAGGTGGTCAACAAGGGGGGCGAACGCCGCTGGCACCCGGCCAAAGGTAACCGTATTGCCGTCGCCAAGCCGGGCCGCGAACCAGATGTCCGGCGCTTCGTTTCGAAGTTTCGCCAGCTCCGGCGTCACTTCCACGACTGCGGTTCCGGTCGCATCACGAACGATCGAATCTGCGGCGACTTTTACGATGACCTCCTCGACATACATCCCGTCGAGCGAGGAATTGACGAAAAAGACGATGAAACCGACGGCGGCAGCAGCGATCGCCAGAAATTGAAGGACGACATATCCGGTAACAAGGCGTGCCTTCAATGATGACTGGCGGCGCTTCAATCCTTTTCCCTGAGCAGATAGCCCACTCCTCTGACAGTATGGATTTCGACGCCGGCGCCCGCACCGCTGAGTTTCCGACGCAGCCGTGAGATATGGGAATCGAGTGTATTCGACTGGATCATGTCGTCGAAGCCGTAGACCGCTTCCTCAAGGGACTCGCGTACGACGATGCGCCCGCGCCGGCGCAACAGTGTGGTGAGCACCATCACTTCCCGTCGCTGCAAATCCAGACGCGCGCCGCGCACCCTGGCTTCGCCATAAGCCATGTCGAACGCGAGGTCGCCGATGACGATCTCGTCTGGCGCAAGGTCGTTCGGACGGCGCTGAACTGCGCGAATACGGGCAAGCATTTCCTCCAGATCGAAAGGCTTGACCAGATAGTCGTCGGCGCCATCGTCGAGCCCGGCCACGCGGTCGGTCAGTTCGCCGCGGGCGCTTAACACGATGATCGGGACGCCCGGAGTGTCGACCCGCAGTTGCGGAATGAGGCTCAGGCCGTCGCCATCGGGCAGCGTGCGATCAAGCAGAACGAGTTCGTGCACTCGCGACCGCGATGCTTCACTGGCGAGCGACAGGCTCGCTACCCAATCAACCACGAAACGGTCGCGTTCGAGCGCGCTACGCAAGGCTTTGGCGAACTCGGCCTCGTCTTCAATGAGAAGTATCCTCATGATGGCGCTCCCGTAACGCGGGAAGGCGCGCCTGAATCAGTGAAGTGGAACCTCCTGCCGCCGAGCTGTAATGCCCCAATACCGATACGCCTCATTTTCCCTGTCGTGCCCAGGTTTGACATGCATTCGGGACCTTCGGCGCAGAGCTGGGGTGACGACTTCGCCGCAGTCGCCCTATTGACTGAACTCTTTCGTGCATGAGGTGCTATCGGAAAAGGCATTGACCTAGCGAACCGTCTTCGCCAGGCAGCAGGTGACAAAACGAACAACTTCCTCCGTGAGCTCCTGATCCTCCGGGGCGCCTCCAAATCCGCCATGCGGCATTGCCTCAAAAACATGCAGCTCTGCCGGAACTCCCGCACGTCTCAGCTTGCGATGAAGTCTCACCGCATTGGAAAGCAACAGATCGCGGGTTCCACTTTGCAGGAAAGTCGGCGGAAAATCGGCCGATATTTCCCCGAAAAGTGGAGACAAGTAGGGATGAGACAAATCCGCTCCGTTTGCATAGAGCAGGTTATTCGACATCAGCGAATTCGGCAGGATGACGTCGATCGTCCGGTTGGTCTGAAAGCTGTCACCCGATTCAGTGAGGTCCACTTCCGGGGAAAGTAGCACAGCACCGGCCGGAAAAGGCAGGGCCTCGTCCCGTGCCCTCAGAATAGTAGCCATCGTCAAGTTACCACCGGCCGAGCGACCGCTAAACACGACACGGTTTGCGCCATACCGCTGAATCAGGTGCCTGTAGGTCATGATGCAGTCGTCGAGGGCGGCGGGATAGGGGTGATCTGGCGGCATGCGGTAGTCGATACCGTAACAGATCATGCCGTGCCGCTCTGCTTGTACTCGCGCACTTTCCCGACAGGAATCGCCGCCGCCAAAAACAAGCGCGCCGCCATGCAGATCGATAAGGACACAATCCCCAAGTCTAATATTTTCCGGTGTCGCTACATGAACGGTGGTTGTGTCGAGATGTAGCGTTTCAAGATTTCCTTTCGTTTCCTTCACAGTTTCCAGAAGAGTTTCGGCATAATATCTGTCGGCAGCGATCTGCATCTGCCGCCATGCCTCATGATCTTGCGGTGACGGTGTTGGAATGAGCGCGTTGAGCGGCGCTCCCTCGCGTACGGCGGCATGCAACATCGCCTGCGCTTCGGCGCTGATTGAGGCTGGGACGGGGATTATGCGTTCGTCTACGCGAACTCCTTGTGAAACAATGGATTTTTGACCGTCTTTCATCGGAATTTTCTCCCAGTCCATCCATCCGTCTCGCTGATGTCTTCGTCCATCGGTCCGTGGCCGACTGGAAGCTTACGCAACTCCACGGACGCACCATTTACTTTCAAGGCGTCAGCCACTGCTGACGCTTTGTGTTCCGATGGATCATTTTGTTCATTGAGCATCAGCACGCTCGTTCCGGAAAAATTCACAGCAGAGACGGTCACAGCGATATGTGCGTTTGCAGAAAGCCGGATCATCAGAGCGGCTTTCGCACGGGTTGAAGGAGCAGTCGGTTGCTGCCCGACATGATGTCTCCGTGAACTTGCTCAGACAGGCGCTCGGCATCGCGCCGACGAATGTCGATGGTGGCTTCTTCAATATCGGCTTCTCCGTAGCCCAACGCCCGCAAACCTTCGGCTCCCAGCAGGTAAGCGGATTCGACCGTTTCACGAATCTGGTAATCGACGCCGGCGCGGATCAGATCTATCGCGTTTCCACGATCGTAGCTGCGGACAAGAAGCTTCGCCTGCGTAAACTCGTGCTGCGCGAGTTCCACGATCTTCATCGCGGCCTTCGGGTCGTCTACACAGATCATGATTGCGTCGGCTTCCCCCGCACCAGAGTGTCGCAGCGTGTCGAGCCGGGTTCCGTCGCCGAAGAAGACCTTGAACCCATATCGCCCGGCATCGCGGATGCGGTCAGGGTCCTTGTCGATGACAGAAAGCTCGACGCCCTGCGATAGAGGTATCTGTGACGCGATCTGACCGAAGCGTCCGAACCCGATGACAAGGACCCGCCCCTTGAGATCACGAGCGTGATCGACGCCATCCATCGACTCCTCCGTACGAAGCAGAAGGTCGGTCGCTATCGTGAGCAGCGGGGTCAGCACCATAGACAGGATCACGACAGTGGCAAACAATGCGTTCTCCCGAGTGTCGATCACACCGCCTGAGGTAGCTGCCGCATAAAGGACGAAGGCAAATTCGCCACCCTGGAGGAACATAGATGTGCGATGCAGGGCCTGGTGGTTGGAGCCGCCGAACAGACGCGCGACCGCATAGACCACGGCGCCTTTCGCGACCGTGAACGCGCCCAGCAGCGCCAGCAGGAGCGGCCATTCGTCCGAGACGATCGAAAGGTTCAGCGACATGCCGACCGCAAGAAAGAACAGTCCCATCAGCAAGCCGCGAAACGGTTCGATATCACTTTCGATCTGGTGCCGGTAGCTCGAACTCGAGAGCATCACTCCGGCGAGGAACGCGCCCATCGCCATCGACAATCCGGCCGCATCCATCAGCAATGCTGCGCCGAGCACGACGAGCAGCGCGCCTGCAGTCAGCACTTCGCGGGTGTGTGTGCGGGCCAGCAATGCGAAGAACGGATTAAGACCCCAGCGCGATACGCCGAGAAGCACGAGCAGCGCCGCAACGGCCACGAAGGCGTCAGTCCATTCTGCCTCTCCATGCGAGAGCGGTGAGAGAAAAGCGACCACCACCAGCAGCGGCACGATCATCAGATCCTCAAACAACAGGATAGCGACTGACTTCTGTCCCTCTGCGCTCGAAATCTCCCCCCGATCCTGCAGTACCGACATGATGACGGCAGTTGAGGATAAGACAAAGCCCGCTCCTGCGATGAAAGCGACGGTCGCGGAAAGGCCAAGGAGCAACGCGCCTGTCAGCGTAAGGATGGCTGTGGCTGCGAAAACCTGGGCGAGGCCCAGCCCGAAAATCTGTGTTCGCATCGCCCATAACTTGTTCGGGCGCAGTTCCAGTCCTATCACGAACAGGAACATGACTACTCCAAGCTCGGAAAAATGGAGGATGGACTGGGCGTCTGTGAACAGGCCAAGAACCGATGGCCCGACAAGAACTCCGGCGGCGAAGTAGCCGAGTACCGATCCCAGCCCCAACCGGCGGAACAACGGCACAGCGACAACAGCCGCTCCCATCAGGACAACTGCAGGTCCAATCGTTTGCCCCAGGCTTACTTCAGCCATCGATGTGCCTTTCCTGCTCTGCGTTTTTCATGATCGAAGGGCGACGGGGCGGTGGATGAGTAGCCGTCGCCCGTGATTGATATTGGGAAGCGGCGCCCGGTAGGGTGTTTGCCCCCTCGCTCATGCCTCACGGCCTTCGATGAACGCCAGCAGATCGGCATTGATCAGCTCGGGATGCGTGGCGAACAGCCCATGCGACAAGCCGGGATAGGTCTTCAGCCGGCCGTTCGGAAGCAGGTCGATCGCCTTGCGGGCTGAAGCATCGATCGGGACCACCTGATCGTCTTCGCCGTGCATCAGCAGAACCGGCTGCGAAACGGCCTTCAGGTCCGCGGAGAAATCCGTCTCCGAGAAGGCTGAGATGCAGTCGTAGTGGGCCTTTGCGCCGCCCATCATGCCCTGCCGCCACCAGTTGCGGATCAGTCCCTCGCTTACTTCGGCACCGTCGCGGTTGAAGCCGTAGAAGGGGCCGGTCGGGACATCGAGGAAGAACTGCGCCCGGTTGAGCAAGAGCGCCTCGCGAAATCCATCGAATACCTGCATCGGCAGACCACCGGGATAACGCGGCGTCGCCAGCATGATCGGCGGCACCGCGCCGATCAGAACGGCCTTCGACACACGACCAGGCTCGCTGCGAGCAACATAACGGATCACCTCGCCGCCGCCGGTCGAGTGCCCGACGTGAACCGCGTCCTTCAGATCGAGCTCCCGGGCGAGCTCCGCGACGTCGGACGCGTATGTGTCCATCTCGTTTCCTGTATCGGTCTGGTCGGAGCGACCATGACCGCGCCGGTCATGCGCGATGACGCGGTAGCCCTTGCCGAGGAAGAACAGCATCTGATTGTCCCAGTCGTCCGCGCTGAGCGGCCAGCCGTGATGGAACATGATGGGCTGCGCGTCTTTCGAACCCCAGTCCTTGTAGAAGATCCGGGTGCCGTCCTGCGTTTTAATCGTCGTCATGGTTTCTTTGCTTTCCTTAGGTTTTCGGATGGGAAGACCGGGTTGCCACCATCTCCCCGATGGTGAGCGATCGTCGTTGAAGCCTTTCATGGTCGATCATCGGCACGCGGATGTTCTTGTCGCTTCATTGGGTCATTCCAGACGGATGAGGTGCAGCGCATCCAGTTCCGCATCAGATTTCGCCCGTGCCATGCGAAGCGTCTCCTCGGCGTCGTGGCCTAAGCCCGCCGTTCAGTTGCAGACTGTAAGTCGTAGTCTGTCGCGACAAACCAATTCGAAACATGAGAAGTGCGCGAGTGAAGGCCGTCATGTCCCTGAACTCCAAACAGGCGCATTTCGCTCGAACGATTCGATCAGCAACTCGGAAAGGATGCGCACCTTTTGCGCCGGATGCGGACTTGGTGGGCGCACAACGTGGACATTGCCGACCGGCAGCGGATATCCGGTCATGACCGGTACGAGCGCGCCGGAGGCAAGATAATGTTGGGTGACACAGTCGGGAAGCCATGCAAGGCCAAGCCCGGCCGCAGCTGCATTGGCAAGTGCCATGCCGTTCTCGGTTTTGAATCGTCCTTGTGGCTGCACGGTGACGATTTTGTCTCCATCCACGAACCGCCACGTTTCAGCCCCCACCAAAGCTTGGTGAGAGCTGATCTCATCCGGTGTTTCCGGTGAGCCATGCATCTTGATATAGTCTGGACTTGCGACCAGCTGCCCATAGATCTGACCAACTCGCCTCGCGATCAGGTTCGAATCACGCAGTGCGCCGACCCGGATCGCACAGTCAAATCCCTCTGCGATCAAATCTACGAAGCGATCACTGTAGTCGGCCTGTATTTGCAGCTTTGGATGAAGCCATGCCATCCGAGAAAGCACGGGCGCAAAATGCATCGGCCCCGATGTCAGTGGCACGGCGACCCGCAAGCGCCCGCGAAGGTCACCGGCCGGCAATATCTCGTCTTTCGCCGCATCGATTTCGGCGCAAACCTTTGCCGCATGTTCCCGAAATGCAACCCCGGCCTCCGTCAGCGCGGCACCACGGGTCGTTCGTGCAAGAAGCTGGATACCCAAGGCTCCCTCGAGCCGGATAAGGCGGCGACTGACCATTGACTTCGATATCCCGAGCCGACGGGCCGCGGGAGAAACGCCGCAGGCATCGGCAACTTCGACAAATGTCCGCAGATCCTCGATATCCATATGGTCACCCCGCTTCGATTTCGTTTCTCGATCAGATCTTTCCCGCAGCCCTCACAATTGGCGCGACCTCGGTGCCGAGAAGCTCGATCGAGCGTTTCATTGCCACCGTTTCCAGAGAGGCGGTGCTCATCTGAAAGGTGATGCGCGATAGACCGCCCAGCGCCTGGCGGGCCTTAATCGTCTTCTCGACAACCGTCGCCGGGGCGCCGATCAGGAAGGCGCCTTGGGGCCCCGCCATGTCTTCGAACTGCTGACGTGTCGGGGGCGGCCAGCCACGCTCGCGTCCGACCTTGGTCGTCAGATGTGCCCAGCCCGGGAAGAAGGCATCCCTTGCTGCCGCGTCGGTCTCGCCGACGAAGCCCATCGCATGAATGCCCACCTTAAGCTTCTCGGGACTGTGCCCCGCGCGTATGCCGGCCTCGCGATAGAGATCGACGAGCGGGCGAAACCGTTCAAATGTTCCACCAATGATCGCCACCATCAGCGGAAGGCCGAGCGCGCCGGCACGCGCGAAGGACTGCGGCGTGCCGCCGACGCCGATCCATAGAGGCAGTCGCGATTGGTGGGGCCTCGGAAAGACCCCCTGACCGTCCAACGCGGGGCGGAATTGGCCCTCCCATACGGGATTGCATGTCTCGCCAAGCTTCAGGAACAGGTCGAGCTTCTCGGCGAAGAGTTCGTCATATGCCCGTGTGTCCAGGCCGAAGAGTGGAAAGGCCTCGCCGAACGAACCACGGCCGACGACGAGCTCGGTGCGCCCTCTGGAAATCAGGTCGAGGGTCGCGAACTCCTGGAAGAGTCTTACAGGATCGGCGGCGCTCAATACCGTTACCGCGCTGGTCAATCGAATCTGGCGGGTGCGCGCCGCTGCTGCGGCAAGTATGATCGCCGGTGCGGAATCGAGGAATTCGGCGCGATGATGCTCGCCGATGCCGAATACGTCGAGCCCGACCCTGTCGGCGACCTCCACTTCCTCAAGAAGATCGGCCATGCGGTCGGCCGCCGAAGGGAGCTTTCCTGTCGTCGGATCAGAAAGGATCGCGGCAAAACTGTCGACACCAATTTCCATGAAGGCTCCTTCGAAACTCTTTGGTTGATGGGGGTGGCCGCGAGGGGAGGTCGCTGCTCAACCCCTTCGGCATCCAATATCGGTGGGATAGTCGTGGCCTTTGCGGCGGCCAATGCCGTTTCACAATGGCCTCCAGCATCGATGTAAACTCCGCCTCGCTGCCGACCGGCGTTGATGAATGCGACGGAGAGGGCGCTTGCGGTTGCACGCCCTTCCCCTTCCCGATAGCCGGTTCGGATCAGGCGGTTTTGCCCGACACCGGTGTATTGAGAAGCTGCTGCTCCCAGAGGTAGGCGATGCCGCTGCCGGCGAAGTGCTGGATGAGTATCTCGGTCAGCTGCTCGACATGCCCGGTGCGCGCCCAATCGCGTTGCCATTCGCCAGCGAGCGCCATCACGGTCATCGGGTTCGCACCGGCCGCAATCATGCGCTGGACGGCAACTTCGTGAGACTCCTTTGAAATCCCGCCCGACGCGTCGGTGATCACGGTCACGTCCCAGCCTTCGCCGGCGGCCTGGATGACAGGCATTGCGACGCAGACCTCCGTCCACAGGCCGGCGATGATCAGCTGCTTGCGGCCAGTCGCCTTGACGACGTTCACCACATTCTCGTCCTGCCAGGTGTTCACCCAGGTGCGATCGATGACTTCCTGGTCCGGAAATACGTCGGTGATCTGCTTGAAGAGAAGTCCGCCGCGCCCCGCGATCACGCTGGTCAGAATGGTCGGGACATCGAAGGCTTTTGCCAGCTTCGCCAGCGCGGTCGTGCTGTTGACCACAGCTTGCGGGTCGTGGCTGTTGAGATTTGCGAGCTGATAGGGCTGGTGATCGATCAGAACGAGAACGGAATCTTCGGGGCGGAGAAGCGAATCAAGGCCGTTACGAAAGGTCATGGAAGCATCCTTTGCTGTTGTTGAGGCGTGGGGAAGTCGGCAGGCGCGCACTGCCTCCGAGGGCGCCTTGATGGACAGTGTCATTTTCATTTGTGATGCGGTAGCGCCCGATCCCGTGAAGCTGTGTCGCGAAACGTGGAACGCCAATGCCGGCCCTGTTCTTTCTATTTGTGATACGATCGGAGCGATTCGAGCACTCATCTGTCGTGAATACAGGAACGTTGATTTGGACATCGAAGACCTGCGGACCTTCGTGGAAGTGGCCGATACTGGCGGGGTTTCTCCAGCCGCGCGGCGGCTCGGTATCTCCAAGTCGATGGTCAGCCGGCGCCTCATTCGGCTTGAAAAGGATTTGGGCGTGCAGTTGCTCGCCCGCACGACACGCGGCGCCGCCCTCACAGAGGCCGGGATCACCTTCCGGGAACACGCCGCAAAAGTCTGCGCCGAGATCGACATTGCCAAGGAGACGATATTGCCCGCCGGCGACCTTCGCGGTCGACTAAGAATAGCAGCTCCGCTTACATTCGGTCCGACGCACTTCGCCCCTGTGCTCGCATCTCTAGCGCAGCGCCATCCGGAGTTGCAGGTTCAAGCCAGCTACACGGATCGGTTCGTCGACCTTATCGCAGAAGGGTTCGACTGTGCGATACGTGTCGGCCATCTTGCCGACTCCAACATGCTCGCAAGGCGAGTCGGATGGACCACCGCCAAGTACGTCGCGACACCGGACTACATCAAAAAACACGGATCGCCCGAGACGCCGGAGGAATTCGTTACGCACGAGGTCGTCATGCAGGGTACTGAAACCTGGCTGGCGATGGATGGGGACAAGATCATCACGCTGAAACCGCAGGGGCGCTTCAAAGCCGACAATGCTGTAGCTCTTGTAGCTGCAGCACTTGCCGGAATTGGTCTGGCCGGTGTCCCTGAAGAATTGATTGGGGAGCATCTGGCTTCCGGCGCGCTGGTCCCGGTGATGACGCGCTATCCGCCCCCCAAATTGGGCATCTATGTCGTCCGGCCGCCAGGGCAGCATCCCGCACGCAAGATACGGGTGCTCACCGAGATGCTAGTCGAGTGTTTTGAAGACTTTTCGACAGATCGTGAAAATTAGGCTCCGGATGAGGCTGGGCCCTTTGCGGATTTCATAACGCAGAGCAATTGCTGGAGATCACTCTGCCTCGAGCGATCTGATTGTATCAGATCGGCGCTGTTCAATCTCTATGTCTCGGACCTGACTTGAGCCGGCGTCTACGCACTATCTCTTACCGGTCCGCCAATTACTCACTTGGCGTCCAGAGGGACGATGCTGCCACCTTCCGCGTGCAACCGGGACAGATAGCTGGCGTGATCGAGGACCTGAAAAGGAAAATACAGCCCTACCGGGGTCGGCCTATTACCGTCCAGCCCGATCAGTCGTTCAAGGATCATGCTGACGCCCAGTGCAGTCAAGGGCGCAGCGCCGCCCGGGTGAAACACTGCATGGCGGTTGCGAAGCGGCTGTCCGTCGTGATCCTCGCCAGCCAGCTCGATGATGATCTCCGTCGACTTGGGTTCGCCGCGACGACGGGACGTACTCACGCCGGTCGCTATGTTGAACTGTACATTCGGCGCCCCGGTCGCTGCCGCCAGGCCGACAACATCGATAGACGAAAAGCCTATCCCAGCCATTTTGGTACCATCGATTGCACAGAACTCGGCCTTGGCATCATCTTCACTACGCCAGATATAGCTGCCGTCACGACGGGTGAGGGCGGCCGGCATCATCCGGTTCAATCGCTCAAAATCTTCGGCGACGGCCGGACCGCCACCATCCTGCTCATCGACAAGGGCACCGATCGTGATCTCGTGAAGTCGGGCAAATGGTTTGGCGCATGTGAACGTGGCGACGGTTGTGGCACCGACCAGCCATTCATAGCCGAGGACGACTGCCGCCGCGTCTGGCGCGTGCATATAGGTCGCAACTTCGGGAGCAATTTCATAGACGCCTGAAGAAATGCCCAGATGGGGTACCCTGCGGCTTTGAGCGAAGCGCAGGCTGGCCAATCGTTCGTCAGTGTAAAAAATCGCGACGGCACTTACCTGGCGATCACCGAGACCGAGATTGTCAGCATGCGAGTCGATCAACACGCCTTCTGCTTGCCCGATCTCGCTAGCGGCGTTGCGGCTTTTGAGCAAATCGCGTCCACCGATCAATAAAGGAACATCGGGATAGACGGAGCGAAGCGCGCGGGCAGTCAGGCGCCCGATCGCGCCGGTGCCACCCATCAGGAGAATAGGATGGGAAATCATTGTCATATGTCCTCACTTGGGGTACCCTACAAATGGTAGGTTATACCTACTAAAAGTAGGCTTTGCAAGGACTCGACAGTGACAGGCACTCCCAATCACGTTGGCATACAGACCTCATCACGTAGGCTTTCGAAAGGAGAGAGACGACGGCAACTACTCGATACTGCGTTGTTGATCGTCCGCGATGAAGGCGCAGACCGTCTGACGCTGGGCAATCTTGCCTCCTGTGCCGGAATCTCGAAACCGGTGGTGTACGAACATTTTGGCACCCGTTCAGGTCTGCTCATCGAGCTTTACCGGTGGATTGATGACGAGCGGGTGAGGGCGTTTCGAACCGCGATGGCAGCCGGTGGGCGGAGCTTGGAGGAAACCATTCGTTTGCTGGCGGAAGCTTACATCCGCTGCGCTGCTGACATGACGGATGAATTTCAAGCCGTCGGCGCAGCTTTAACCGGGAGCGAGGAAAAAGCCGTCGTATTTCAGGAATTGCTCGACAACTCAGTCCAGATGTTCGCTGCAGTCCTTAAGCCCTTCGACACTCTATCGGCGGGGGATCTAGAGAAGCGTTGCATTGGCTTCGTTGGCGCGGGAGAAGCGCTTTCGTCGGCTGTAGTGCGTCAGACTTTGCACCAGAGGGAAGCCGTCGAGGTCTTTGCATCGCTGATTGGTGGCGGAATGGTTGCACTATAAATTATCAAGTTCTGAAAGATCTGAGCGGAAATCTCATCCGAGGTAAGTGCTGAGAGAAATCGCCACATCCGTACTGCCTTCGACGTGGGTCGTCCGAATGTTGTTAAAGTGAGGAGTGACTGCATTCGAGACTACATGGGTGAACTTCCTGTTCGCACCGCCCACCGTTCAGGCCGCTGCCTGATCTTCGCGCGCATCGTAGCTGCGCTGGCAGTCCTGAATCACAGTGATGTTCTCAACAGTCCAGTCGAACAGGATCGAGAACGGCCCCTGCAGCGACCGGCCGAGCGGCGTCAGCGCATATTCGACGCCCAGCACGCGCCCGTCCAGAACCCTGCGCGTCACCATGCCGTTGCGCTCAAGCTTGCGCAGCGTCTGCGTCAGCACGCGTTGTGTGACGCCATCTAGGCGGCGCTTGATCGCATTGAAGCGACGGGGCTCGCTGAGCACCGCAAGCACCATCATCGACCATTTGTCGGCGATCTGGTCGAGGATTACGCGGCTCGGGCAGTCTGCACGGTAGACCGGATCATTTTCACGTGCTGGTTCATCCATTGGTATCCTCCCGCATCCCTGGGATGCTTCAGGTGCGTAATTGACGCTAGGTATGCAATGAATACTTTAAAGTCAATGGCGCGGAAGATCAGCGCCAGAGTTTCCCGAAGAACAGAGATGCTACGTATGACAGACAAAGATTTCAGCCGGCTGCGGATTTCCCGGGCAGACGGTATAGCCACGACCACGATCGACAATCCGCCGGTAAACGTTCTCGATGTTCCGTTGATGGACGAGATTCGCCGTTTTCTCCTTTCAGTTCGCAATGATCCGGACATCCGCGTGCTGGTTTTCCAGAGCGCGGATCCGGAGTTCTTCATTGCCCATGTCGACATGACATTGATCGATGACCCGCATGCCTTCGACGGGATTGCCCGCGAGGCTCCGGAAGGCCTCAACCCGTTCCAGGCGTTCGGCGAACTTCTGCGCGAGCAGCCGCAGGTGACGATCGTCAAACTTGCTGGCCTGGCACGCGGCGGCGGTGCCGAGTTCGTCGCTGCTGCCGACATGGCATTTGCCGCCGAAGGCCGGGCGGGACTTGCCCAATGCGAGGCGTTGATGGGCATCACGCCGGGCGGCGGCGCCACGCAATATCTTTCCGGCCGGATGACGCGAGGCCGGGCTCTTGAAATAATCCTTGGCGCCGATCTCATCGACGCGGCGACAGCGGAGCGCTACGGATGGATCAACCGGGCAGTGCCGGCCTCGGAGCTTGATGGCTTCGTCGACCAGTTGGCGCGGAACATTGCGGCGTTGCCCGAAGGCGTCATCGCCGCCGCCAAGCAGGCGATTCCACCCGCAGACTTGCGGGAAGGCTTCAGTCGCGAACACGACGCCTGGGCCGGGCTGTTCGCACGTCCTGCGGCCGAGAGGCTCATCCGGGGTGGGCTCAACGCGGGAGCTCAGACCAGGGAAGGCGAACGAAATCTGGAAGGTCTGCTCCGTGCGCTGCGGGCTTGACGCTACGGCTTCGCCCGACGTTCCGCACTTTGCAACACAGTTCAGCACTTCTCGATACTAAGAGTCGTTACTGGAGAACATTAAGTTGGCGAGACAGGCGGTCGAGCGCCTGTCGCATCTTGTGCAAACCACTTGGGCTTGGGTCGACTACCTAGAAAAGGAAGAACAAATGATTAATCTGAACGGGAAACGTGCATTGGTAACCGGAGGGTCGCGGGGCATCGGTGCCGCGATCGCATTGGCATTGGCCGAGAACGGCGCTGACGTGGCGATTACGTACCAGCGCTCGGCTGAAAAAGCTGACACGGTGGCCAAATCCATCGAGAGTACGGGGCGTCGCGTGGTTGCTATTCAAGCCGACAGTGCCGATCCTGAGGCGATCACGCGCGCAGCCAGCGATGCCATCACGGCGCTTGGCGGTCTCGATATCCTCGTCAACAGCGCGGCAATTGGCCACTCCGGAACGATCGCCGACCTTGATGTGGCTGAGTATCAAACATTGATGGACGTCAACGTGCGAGCGCCGGTGCTGTTCGCGAAGGCTGTCATTCCGCATCTTTCCGCTGGCGGGCGCATCATCTCTATCGGATCGGGTCTCGGCGAGCGGGTTCCCTTCCCGGGCGTAACGGCTTATGCGATGTCCAAGGCAGCACTCACCTCTTTCACCCGCGGGCTGTCGCGCGAACTTGGTCCGAACGGCATTACCGTAAACCTAGTGCAGCCCGGATCGGTGGATACCGACGCAAATCCGGCGGACGGTGCGGCCGCTGACTTCCAGCGGGGCCTCACGTCGCTGGGGCGTTTCGGCGAGCCACGCGAAATCGCGAACCTTGTGGTCTTTCTTGCAAGTCCTGCCGCGAGCCTGATTACGGGCGCCATCCTCACCGCCGATGGGGGCGCGATAGCATGACTGCGCTCAATCTTCTGTATGCCGGGGCTAACCGTCGCTCCACCCGCGGATGATCGTGGATCTCCTAGCCCAGCACTGCCGCGCTGACGATGAGGGGTTGCTCCGCCAAGCGGTCACCGCCGTCGTAGAGTGGAGGCCGGTCCAATGCGCGGCGAACGCCCAAGGGTCGGCGATCTCGTCGATCGCCTTGCCGGTGGGCTTCCCGGCGCCATGGCGGGTCCGCTTGTCGACCCGCAGGATCCGCGGCTTATCGCCGAGCTTTGCGGCTTGGAGCGCCGCGACATATTTGAAGCTGTGGACCGGCACGGCGCGGTCGTCGGTATCAGCCGTCGTGACCAGGATCGCCGGATAGGGCGTGCCCGAGCGGATCGTGTGATAGGGCGAATAGGACAGGAAATTGCGGAAGTCGGCTTCCTTCCCTGGATCGCCATAGTCCCCGATCCAGAACTGTCCGCCTGTGAAGCGGGCGAAGCGCAACATGCCCATGACGCCGACGCCCGGAAGGGCCGCGGCGCCCGATTGGGAGTGCTTCCCAGAATGGGCCATGACATCCTTGATGGGCTTGCCGTTCGACGTTTTGCAACAACGTTTCGCATTTGGAGAGACTATGCTGCTCGCCCATGCAGGACTAACCTCCACGCCATGAAATTCTAATGAAGGCGGTCCTTTCCGGCAGGGCACTTACTGCCGCAACCATAATAACGGTGGTTCGAATCGGATCTGAAGCGAGAAAAATAAAACTCAGGAAATCACATGGAAGATTTCGTCCGTCGCCTTCATCATGTTGGTGTCGTCGTCAACGAGCTGCAGGCTAGCCTTGACTGGTATCGAGATAAGCTTGGGTTCGAGCACCAGTACAGTTTCACCTTGCCTGGCGCGCAGGTGGCCATGCTCGTTCGCGGCGAAGCTCGGCTCGAAATCTTTCAAGTCGAAGGTGCTGCCCCGATGGCGAGCGAGCGAGAAGAAATGGAAACACTCCTGAAACGCGGTGGCGTCAACCATTTCGCGCTCAATGTCGATGATCTGGAAGAGACCATACCCGCGCTGGCGGCTAAGGGTGTTGAAATCGTCATACCGCCGTCCTCCGTCCCCAACAATTCCGGCGATCGTTTCGCTTACATCCGAGACAATGACAGGATGCTGGTCGAGTTGTTTCAATCGGCGTCCTGAGAATGGGTGCTGCGATATCGGCCCAAGAATCCTACCCGGCTTTCCTCATCGTACAGCACCGCGTCTTGCATATCAGACGACCGATCCATCGCCCCTGAATGTCCGGCACGGCGAAAGGCGGCGTTGGTGCGTAGGGCTGTGCATTCGCTACCATGAGTATTTCAATTCCGCTCGAACATAGTTGCTGTCAGTGCCTCCGGCTTCGCGAAGCGCCGAGCCGACCTGATAATGGACGGCCTCCAGCGACCCCGTGAGATTGGGATTGAAGCGGTAGTCCACCCTGACCTGCAAATAGGCTCCGGTCCATGCCGACCCCTGACCCGCCGTGCCAGCCACGGGAATGCTTGGCAGGGTGTAGACGGCGTCCTGTGTCGTCTGTCGCCAGAGCAGTCCGACCCCGGCCATCAGGGTCAGGTCTTCTATCGGCTGAACGGTGACCGATGGTTTGATGTGAACGAGGTTGGCGTATCCGGTATGGCCGCCTAGCGAGAAATAAAAGCCGTTTGGAAACAGCGGATTGAAAGTGCCAAGCGTGCCATCACTTGCGTCCCGGTCGCCCGACGCCACGTCGAACTGCAGACCGATCCGCGGCGACCAGCTGGCATTCTCGAAGGTGTAGCCGGTCCTCGCACCAACGGCCCAAGCCAGAATGTCGGTCGAACCGACCTTGCCAACCTGTCCCATCGCTTCCGCATCCCAGTCGAAACCGGCATATTTGCCGGCTGTCCGGATATTGAGGATATGCCTGTCCTCCTCACCCGACGTGGTGAGAAAAGTGGCGTCCTTGCGCTGATAAAGCGCGTAATAGGCAGAGGCCTCGATATCCGGCGACAGCTGCCGCTCCACGCGAGCCCCGCTGAACATTGCATCGCCGCTCGATCGATCATCGAAAGGGCGGTCATCGCGATACTGGACGGGCCGGCTGACAAGACCATAAAAGCGCCATGCATCCGTCTCCCACCCGGCCCAGACAGCATCGAATGACTGGCGGACATTCGGCCCATCGCGCGTCGAAACGAACCGCTCAAGGTCAAACGCAAAGTCTTGACGGCCGACCCTTGCCCTGAACGTTCCGCTGTCGGTCTCTTGCGTATAGCCGATGAATGCTTGCCGAAGGTCAAACCGGTTTGCGTCGTTCGGGCCGACCACCGTCTTGTCGAACGCACGCACATCCTCGAACTGCGTGAACACTTGCCAGTTTTCATTCAGGTGGGCGTCGATATGGAACTGCGCGCGCTGTAACCAGTAGGAGTCTCCGGGATTCGCACGTACGGTTCCGAAAGCTGGCGTATCACTGACTTCGAAGATTTCGCGCAGATTGAGCCCGAGCGAGATGTAGCTGTCGGGATTGGAAGAAAACAACGGAATGTATTTAAGGCTGTCCAGCGGCTGAGTCCGCAGTTTCGGATCTGCGAGAAGCGACCAGTCCTCCCGCGACCGGTCGGCTTTCATCGAAGGCCTCTCGTGCTCAAAGCGAAAATCATCCGCCAATGCCGGTCGGTGGTCCCATTGAGCGAAGGCGAAGGCGACGAGCGAAAGCAGCAGTAACCGCGCTCTGGATTCGGACCGGAGGTCGAGCGTTATTGAAAGACAGGAGGCGGCGTATTTCTGTCGGTCAATCATCTCTTTGCCTTTCAGCCTTCGGCCCATGGCCACATCCTGTGTTAAATTTTTCATGGGTGATCGCCGCCGTCTGCCACTGGTACGGCGTGCGATGGACGGAGAAACGAGGTGAAGCCGTTACGAAAGATTATGCAGTAAATCCTATTTGATGTTCGTGAGGCACGTTGCGAGGATACTCTCATGGGCGAGTCAGCCGCAGCGAAGTTGTCATTCTCTTCTTTGCCTTGGTAGTCTTCGGTCGTGTGAAGCCGTGTCGCAAAATAAGGAACGCTTTGTGGAAATTGAGGATCTAAGAATATTCGTCGAAGTTGCCGATGCGGGCGGAGTATCATCTGCAGCGCTGCGACTGGGCATCTCCAAGTCGATGGTCAGCCGGCGGATCACCAGGCTAGAAGAACAACTCGGCGCACAGCTATTTGCAAGAACGACCCGTGGCATAGCGCTCACGGAAGCAGGGGCCATGTTCCGCGATTACGCAGCCAGGACCTCAGCTGAATTGGATCTGGTCCGCGAAACGATCCTGCCCGCCGGTAAGCTTCGAGGCCGAATGCGCGTAGCCGCCCCATTGTCATTTGGTCCGACCTGTTTTGCTCCCGTCCTCTCCCGGATGGCCAGCCAACACCCGCAGCTACAAATCCTCTCTTCCTATACTGATCGCTTCGTTGATCTCGTGGGAGAGGGTTTTGATTGCGCAATCCGGCTGGGGCATCTGTCGGACTCGAACCTCGTCGCAAGACGTATCGGACCGATCTTTGGCAAGCTGGTTGCAAGTCCTGCCTATATCGAGGCTCACGGTGCTCCCGAGACACCGGACGAGATTGTGAAGCATCAGGTCGTAATGCGGGACGCAGAGAAGTGGCAGTTCATGGATGGCGACGAGATCGTCACGGTGCGGCCCCAGGGACGCTTCATAGCCGATAACGCAATGTCTCTCGTAGCGGCCGCTCTGGACGGAGTCGGGGTCGCTTATCTGCCAGAGCCGTTGGTCGCGGATCATATTAGTTCGGGTGCGCTGGTGCCAATCATGACGCGTCATCCGATTCCGCCGGCCGGCATCTTCGTGGTGAGGCCGCCCGGCCAGTACCCCTCTCGAAAAGTGCGAACCCTCACTGAGATGCTTATCGAACGATTTGGAACGCCGTCCGTTAGCGAGGGAAAGTCGGATACCGACAAGTTATTTTAACGATCGGGGCAGGATAGTAGCATTCCTTGCACTGAGGGCGTGAGAGCCGACTGAAGCGAAGACGACGAAATCGCTCCGGCAAAGATATTCCATAGCGGTCCCGCATGGCGCGGACACCTGCCGGAAACACCAGCGCTGAATCATGGCGTCGTTCGCACCACCGTCTGCCGCGGAAAGAGAATCCCTCCAGAAGATGTCTCCACTCCGCTAACAACGAGTGGAGCGTCATACCTTGCCGGGCTCCATATCCCCAGCTTCGCGTGCAGCCTTGAAGCTGATTCAGGCAGAAACGGGAGCAAACACCGAGCGACGATGGCGAGGCCGTAGACCTGCTCCGCCAGAGTTGCCCCAAGACGATCGGAGATTATTTTTCGTTCCGTTTCATCGAGTTCATCGAGCAAGGCCTTGGCATCAGACCATGGCGCCTTCCGCGTAAACTCCCTGTTCGCGGACCCTAGATAGGAAAAGATTTCTGTCAGGCCGAGGTGAAGTTCGTAGTTATCGAAGGCATCCAGGATCTTTTCGGGAAGGCGCGCTGCTTCGCGAACAAGGACACTGTTGGGAACGGCTGGCGTTACACCGGAGAAGGACGAAGACAGTAATGTGAGAACCCGATTGAGGAGATTTCCAAGCTGCCCGCCGAGTTCTCCCGACCACGCAGCCTCGAGCCGTTCCTCGGAGAAATCCCCATCATCGGCCGAACGGATATGGCGGAGCAGGTAATAGCGCAATGCGTCCGGAGTCTGGTAGCACTCCACGAGGCCATCAGGATCGATGCCGTTGCCGGCCGATTTCCCGATCTTCCGCCCGTTGGCGGTCAGGTAGCCATGAACGTAGATCGACGATGGCAGCGGTAGGCCAGCGGAAAGGCGTATCGCCGGCCAGTAGATCGCATGGAACTTGGATATCCCCTTTCCGACGAAGTGAGTGCGCTCGCCTTGGCGTGCCCAATATTGACTGAACAGCGCCTCGTCGGAACCATAGCCGAGCCCTGTCAGGTAGTTCGCCAAGGCATCGAACCAGACATAGATAACTTCGTCGCTGCCGGGCACGGGCACTCCCCAGCCACGTGCCCTTTCCGCACTGCGCGACACACTGATGTCCTCGAGTCCGCGCCGGAGCAAGGCAAGTATCTCGTTTCGCCGGTGAACCGGTACGACCTGAAGCTCCTCGGTCTCGATCAGGTGGAGGATACGGTTGCCATATCGGGAGAGGCGGAAGAACCAGTTTTCTTCCTTCACGACTTCAAGCGGGATACCGTGCTCCGGGCATCGGCCGTCATCGAGATCCGTTAGGTCGTAGAACTGCTCACAGCCCACGCAATAAAAGCCCTCATAGCTCTTTCGATAAAGGTCGCCATTCTTCGCACATGCGTTCCAGAGTGAATGAACGCAGGCAGCATGTCTTGAATCTGCGGATGTGCGGACGAACGCATCGTTTGAGATGTGGAGTCGCTTGCCAAGCTCTTCGAAGCGGTCTGCATTTTCACCGACGAAGTCGGCCACGGGACGTCCCGCCGCCTCCGCTGCACGGACGTTCTTCAGGCTATTATCATCCGTCCCGCACTGAAACCTGACGTCGTTGCCGAGAAGTCGGGAATGGCGAGCATAAGCATCGGCCTGCACGAGTTCGAGCGCAAAACCAACATGCGGTGCGGCATTGACGTATGGAATCGAGGTAGTGATGTAAGTCGTCGTGCTGTTCATTGGCTATCCTTCTGAAGGTTGATTGTCCCTCAAGGCGGATCGACCAATGAAAAACCGCCTCAAGGGCGGTCTAAGGTGCATAAAAAGCGCACAAAATCCGCCACGCTAGGAGCGCAGCATCATCATCGTGGCGTTGGCAAAAAGTCTGTCCATATCGTCACTGCTAGCATGTATAGACGCCGGGAACAAGATCGCGACTGACAGCTTTGCCGGCGCCGAAGCGGCAAATGGCGAAACCGTTCTTCTTCGATCAGGCCTGCCCGGCCGAGTTGGTGACCGGTCACAGCATCGATGTTCGACCCACCAATTTATCGGGCTTGGTACTGTCAGACGTCTGTATCGCGGTGACTTTCATTACCGCTGCAGCACTCGGGCTGACCAGATTATCCGTCCGGGTGCGTTGGACCGGACGGTCGCAGGGCGTGGTGTTTCCCATTGCGAGCAGTCAGGCGGCGCGCGTTCCGCCTTTGGTGACGGAATGTTGCAAATACCAGGACTACCCAACCCATGACGGCAACGATACCAACCACGTTGAAAGGTTGGTCGGCAAGATGGGGGGTATCTCGGGTCGCCGCCCCGAAGGCGAAAGACGAGGGAACGCGGCAGCACTCGGAAGGAAAGGGAACGTCAGAAGACTGTTCCCAAAGATGGAGTGAACAGCAGCAACGGGCAATCTTTCGGCACATTAACGTCCGCGAATTTACGCGGAAGGCAAAAGCTATCTGTCGATTCTCAGCACCCGCCAGAGTAGGCGTTGTGGCAGCAATTGAAGTACACTAACAATACGTGAGGTGAACAATGATAAATAATGGACATGACCTTACGTCGGCTGGAAGCGAAGTCGCCGACGTCATTAGCCGTGCGGACAGGATGTTGGCGGCTACCGTTTCGTTGGCTTTGGAAAGTGCGGTCAAACAGGCTGCCGATGACCTGCGAGCAATCGGCCAGGAGGACGCCACGCCGGTTCTGCAATATTTTGCAAGCGTCGTTCATCAGCAAATGTATTGTTTGATGTGTGGTGCGGATCCGGACACTCTTCAAGGAGGAGATCCGGATATCGCCTACCACGTTATCCGGAACAGCCAGAACATTGCCAAACGCTATTGGTCGGCGGACATCGAGCCTTACCCAGCCAAGTGAGAATAGTATTTATCACTAGGTGTTAAGTCGCGGCATCCGCGATCTCAACGAGCCTTTGCAAATCTTCGATCCTTCCACTTGCGTTCCTGGTTGCAGGACACAGTTTCGCGCGCGGCGAGACTACAGTGACGCCCGATCGAACGGTAGAAGAGGGCTATGCGCACGGGGTTGCTGCGCTTCGCACGCACTATCGATGACCTCAGTAGAAGGATTAAAAATGGCGCTCCACAATGACCTGGAGTCACTCCTTCGTCCTGAGGATTCGGTTCTCGTTCTGATCGATCATCTGCCCTACCAACTGGCTAATTTTGAGCAGCCACGATCCTCAGACTATGGTCAATGCGACCGTCGCGGCGGAGCTGGCAAAAGCTTTCAATTATTACGTGGGGCTGCGTGACCGAATATTGGGAGATACCGGCAGTACATACTGCAAGTGAAAGGTATGACTGTCGCGGATTCACGGCGCTTGCGGCCTCTGGTCCGTGGGATGAGGAGCGGAGAGGATGACGATCAGGCGGCGACAGCAATCCGGGCGATACATGGCGGTCGCACTGATCACGGCGCTAGCGCTTGCATTGGGCGCCTGCGCCTCGCGGCCCGGCTCATCCGTCCTCACTCCGGTGACTGCCGTCGAGGGCGCGAAGCACGTTACCATCTTCGTGGCGGGTACGCGGGCAACCGATCCGAGCGCACCAACCTTCTTGACCGACCGGATTACGGCTACAACTACCTACGTTCGCTATGTCGTCTCCATTCCGCCGACCCACCGACCGACCGAGATCGAATGGCCGACGGATGTGCCGGACCCGACCCGGCACTTCGCGATTGTCTCGTCCGAGCGCCTTGATGAAAGGCGGTTCTTTGTGGAAGTTGGGGCCACTGCCGCCCGCGGAGAAGGGCTCGGCCGTGACGTCGCCATCTTCGTCCACGGTTTCAACAACAACTTCCCGGAGTCACTCTTTCGCACGGCGCAACTCACCGCCGACGTCCATGTCGCGCGATCGGCAGTGCTGTTCTCATGGCCTTCGAAGGCAGCGGTCACCGGGTATCTCGCAGACAAAGATGCGGTGACCTTCTCGCGCGATGCGCTTGCCCGGGTGGTCGAGCGGGTCGCTGCCGACCGCCATGTCAGGGGGATGAAGCTTTACGCCCACAGCATGGGGGCTTGGCTGACAATGGAGTCTGTCCGGCAAATCCGGATCGCTAAAGACGAACGCACCCTCGGCAAGCTCATCGACCTCACGCTCGCTGCGCCAGATATAGACGCGGAAGTCTTTCTTCAACAACTTCGGATCGTCGGCCGCCTGCGCTCCCCCGTCACCGTTCTCGTCTCCAAGGAGGATCAGGCGCTGTCGATATCCAGGTTTATCGCCGGAGGGCAATTCCGCGCCGGCGCAGCCAACATCGATGACCCCCAAGTTCTCGTCGAAGCGCGGAATTCAAACCTCCGCGTGATCGACATAACTAATCTGGCCACGCAGGCGGGAGCCGGCCACGATGGTTTCGCGGCCTTCGCTTCTATCTACGGCCGCCTTCCGCAGAGCTCAGATGGAAGGGTTTCTTCCGACGTCGGTCCGGGCGTCTACGAGCTTGATGTCGCTAACAAGTTCGAAACGCTCGACGCCCGACTGGTCCAACGGGTCGCAGATCCAACGACCATCCAGCGCTAGCACTTCGCAGTTACGCAACTGTACGAAATAGTCCGCTATGGTTGCTGGTAGGAAGTGATTTTAGAAGGGCATGGGACGGTGATGATGATCGCAAGTTAAGATGAAATCCTGCCCCCGCAACCGCGCTTCAATACGCTCCAGTCGCCCATAATGCGATGCCCATGACATACTGCGCGGTGGAATCGCCGGTGCAATTCAGATCAATGGAAATTTAGGATCAGTTCACGCGGCGCTCTGGGTTCGCCGCAGTGACGTCAGATTGATCACGAGGAAATCCGCAAGCTCGAGCACCGCTGGTTCCAGTTTTTTCGCGGCCCCGATCAGCGCGAGTTCCGATGGGGGCTGCGGTATAAAACCGTCGGCGCTGCTCAACAGATAGTGCTCGGGCAGTACCGCATCGTTCGGCAGCAAGCTGATGCCGAGCCCCGAGGCGACCGCCGCTTGGACACCCATCAAACCTTGGCTGGAATAGGCGATGCGCCAGCGACGTCCGCCGCTTTCGATCGCGCGTATTGCCCGCTCACGGTAGATGCATCCGGCGGGAAACACCGCAAGCGGAACCGGATCGATGCTGGCGCTGAGCAACCGGGTGCCGACCCAGACCAGTTGCTCTTCCCACCTGGCAATGCAGGTTCCATCGCCCGGTTCGCGCTTGACGAGAGCAAGGTCGATTTCGCCCGCCTGAAGAAGCCGGCGCAACTCGAAACTCCAGCCGCTGATCGTGTCTAGCCTTGTGTGCGGCGAGGTTTGCGCAAAGCCGGAGAGCAGGTCGATCATGCGCCGCCCGGCGAAGTCCTCGGGAACGCCGAGCCGCACGGTCTTCGGCAAGGGTACGGACCGGCCGAGCGCCTCGTTCGCCTCGGCGGAGACGGACAATATGCGCCGCGCATAGCTCAGCAGAAGCTCGCCTTCCTCTGTCGTGCGTACGCTGCCCGTTGCGCGGTCGCGGATGAGGAGGGAATGGCCGAGGTTCGTCTCTAGCTTTTTGATCTGCTGACTGATCGTCGACTGCGTGAGATGAACGCGTTCCGCGGCCCGCGTAAACCCGCCCGCTTCCACGACGGCGATAAAGGTACGCAGGAGATCGAGATCGAAGCCGAAGCTCATTTGATTTTCCAATGAAAGATATTTTGACATTTAATTTCCAAATAAGGACGGCGGATGTCAAGCTTTCCGGCGACAATCAGGAGATCGACATGACACTTTCAGGATCGCGGCCGGAATGGCTGAGCTTCGACTGCTACGGCACCCTTATCCAATGGGACGAGGGACTGCTGGCGGCAGTGGACGAGGTTCTTGCCGGAAAAGACCGCTCCATCGACCGGGATGCCTTCATCGCCGTTTACGACCGGCACGAGCATCGGCTTGAAGCGGAGCGGCCCCATCGTACGTTCAAGGATGTGAGCGCCACGGCGCTTGCACTTGCCATGGGCGAATTCTCTCTTGAGACATCGGCCGGCGACGCGGATATTCTCACCTCATCCATCAGTCGCATGCCGCCATTTCCGGAAGTGGTGGCCACTTTGGCCAGACTGAAGGCGGCGGGTTTCAAACTTGCCATCATCTCCAACACGGATGATGCAATCATCGCGGGAAATGTCGCACAGCTTGGCGGTTCGATCGATCGCGTTATTACGGCGGAGCAGGCCGGCGCCTACAAGCCGACTACGCAGATCTTCCAGCATGCCTGGAGAGAGCTTGGCGTCGAAAAGGAGCAACTGGTTCATATCTGCGCCAGTCCGCATCTCGATCTCGCCGCGGCAAGAGAGCGTGGCTTCAGAACGATATGGGTCGACCGCGGAACCGGCCGGAAGCCGCTTGCCGACTATGTGCCGAACGAAACGGTCGGCCGGCTTGACGAGGTTCCGGGCTTGCTTTCCGCAGCGGGCTGGATGGAATAGGCAATAGTTCTTACGGAGATTCTATCATGGCGCATGAACTTAAACGCGGACAGGCCGTGCCGGCGATCCTGCGAAACGCCGAACTCGACGGGGAGGAGATTTGGCAGGCGCGTGTGGATCTGGCCGCCTGTCTGCGGGCCGCAGCACGGCATGGACTGGAAGAGGGGATCTGCAATCATTTTTCAGCGCTCGTGCCGGGACATGCGGACCTCTTCCTCGTCAACCGGCTCGGCTGGGCTTTCGAGGAGGCGACTGCATCCAGCCTACTAATCTGCGACTTCGAGGGCAATGTGCTGTCCGGCGATGGTGAGCCCGAAGCGACGGCCTTCTTTATACATGCCCGCCTGCACAAGATGGCGCCGCGCATCGGTGCTGCATTTCATACCCATATGCCGAATGCGACGGCGCTCAGCATGATCGAGGGCGAACCGCTCGTCTGGGCCGGGCAGACCGCGCTGAAGTTTTACGGTCGCACCGTGGTTGACGCGGATTATAACGGCCTTGCGCTCGATGAACGGGAAGGGGATCGTCTGGCGAGCGTGCTCGGCGACAAGGACATTCTTTTTATGAAAAACCATGGCGTCATGGTCTGCGCGCCGAATATCGCGGAGGCGTGGGATGATCTTTATTATCTTGAGCGGGCGGCGGAGGTGCAGTTGAAGGCGATGAGCACTGGACGGCCCCTTTTGGCGGTCGATCCTGAAATTGCAGCCGCCACCGCCAGACAGATGCGGGAGGGCGATCCGGAAAGTGCGCGGCTGCATCTGGAAAGCCTCAAGCGCAGACTCGATGTTAACGCGCCCGATTACAGACTGTAGCAGCCTTTGCCTGATCGAGCCCGCCCGCGAGGATGAGGATTCCCGAATAGGCCGTCCGGAATTTTGGCAGAAAGCCTGCGGGCATGGGCGACGCGCCCCGGCTCGCCTGGTCCATGATATGCACATAGGCAAGATTTCGCTTGGAGAGCTCCGCCGCGACATGGAGATAGGTCGCCTCGATTTCCGGATACAGCCCCATCTGGAACAATTGGCCATAGGGCGACAGACGGATCGCGACACGGCTCGATCCGATCCGGTCGATTGCCGCGTCAACGGTTTCAAGCAGGAAACGCGTCCGGTCCTCCAGGGTCGATGCTCCGTAACGATCGGTACGATCGTTGACCGTCGGGTTGAGGAACTGTTCGACCAGGTAGCCGTTGGCGCCATGAATTTCCACGCCGTCGAAGCCGGCACTGATCGCATTGGCGGCGGCATTGGCGAAGTCGTTCACCACGCGCCTGACTTCGTCTGCGTCCAGCGCCCGCGGCACGCTCGTCTGCACGAAACCGGGCTTGCCGCTCTCATCGAAGGCGAAAGCCACGCTCTTATCGTCCCTCGCGGGTCGGGCGGTGGCGCTGACGGGAGCCTTGCCGCACGGCTGCAACGAGGTGTGCGACATCCGGCCGACATGCCAGATCTGTGCGAAGATGGTTCCGCCTTCCCCATGCACCGCGTCGGTCGTGAGGCGCCAACCCTTCACCTGTTCTTCCGACCAGATGCCGGGAACGAAGGCGAAGCCCTGTCCCTCCTGAGAGATCGGCGTTCCTTCGGTGACGATAAGCCCGGCGGAAGCGCGCTGGTGGTAGTAAAGGGCGGTCCGCGCGTCGGCTATGCCATTCCCGACGCGGGCGCGGGTCATAGGGGCCATGACAAGGCGGTTGCGCAAGGTGCGCCCCGCCAGATCGTAGGAATCGAACAGGCTTTTCATGAATTTTCTCTCGTATTCTGTTTGAGGTCATTACCGGGGAAGGGCTCAGCCCTGTGACTGGATCTCCCGCCAGATCGCATCGAGGAAGCCTTGCGTCTTTGCGGTCGCTGACAGCCAAGTCTCGCGCGCGGCGTCATCGCCATTGCGGATCAGATTGGCGAAGTTGTCGATCATCAGGCCGTGCTGCGATTTTTCGCTCGGCGTCTCGATGAAAACGAAGTCCTTTCGCGTGGCCATGCCGGAACGGTGCACGAAACCTGTTTGAATATCGGGATTGTCGAAGCCGAAGCCGCTGTGCCAGTCGAGAACGAAGTCGTCCTGCGTCAGAATGCCGGACGTTCCGGCCAGCGCGAGGTCCATCACCGCCGCGCCGGCGGTATAGCCGACGTCGAAGGTTGCGGTTTTGCCGCTGTCGAATTTCAGGACGCCCGTGGCGCGAATGACCGCGCTCGACTGCCTATCGTGCTCTGCAAAGACCTTGATGTCCTCCAGCACCTCCGGCGCCAGGTATTCCACGACCGCCCGCATCGAATACCACGCCATGTCGCCCACGGCGCCCATCGGCTCATAGTCAGGATCGAAGCGGATATTGTCGCGGTCCGAGAACGGAAAATAGAACATGGTGTGCAGGGAACGCGGCGCGCCGATCAGTTCGGCGCACCGTTCGCGCATCACCGCTGTGCGCGGATGATGGACGAAATGGGTGGCGTCCATCAGCACGAGACCCTTTTCGCGGGCGAGTGCCGAAAGCCGCTCGAAGGATTGCTTCGAATGGAGCGGCTTTTCGATCAGCACATGCTTGCCTGCGGCAAGTGCGCGTCTTGCAACCTCTTCCTTGGCCGCTGTCGGCGTCGCGACGTAGACGGCATCGACATCGTCGCGCGCGATTAACCAATCCGCCCCTTCAACGGCAACCACGCCCGGATAGTCGGCGGCGAAAATTTCTGCTTTCGCCAGCGTCCGGCTGGAAACGGCCGACAGCTGCGCATTTTTGGACGACTGGATTGCCGGTGCAAGAATACCGGCGATAAATCCCGTGCCGACAATTCCGATGTTCAGCTTGTTCATTGTATGTCCCGCTCTTCTGTACGGTGTTTAACGTCAGGCGATCTGGTCGAGCGCCTGAATTTCGATGTGGGCGATCGTGCCCGGCGACAGTTGCTTGTTGAAGGCGCGGATTGGCTCGCAGGACATGTGCTTTTCCCAGACGGATCGCGACGCCCAGTCTTCCACGAAGACGTAGACGCCCTGCTGCGTCGGATTGCGGAAAAGGTGGTAGGAGAGGCAGCCGTCCTCGTTGCGGGTTGCGATGGAGAGCGCGCCGGCGTGCTTTTCGAACGCGGCCTCCTGTCCCGGCGTTACGACAACGCGCGCGACAACTTTGATGCTGTTGGTCATCCTTGTATCCTTCATGTTGGGCGAAAGCGCATCCGGCTCGCAGCGTGCGGTTGCCGGGATGGCTGCCGGGATGCTTTCATCTTTGCGCTGTGCTGCCTATTTCAGCCGCTTCAGCAGTTCTTCGGCGACCGCCGAAGCAGAGGCCGGGTTCTGGCCGGTGATTAGCTCGCGGTCGGTGACGACGTTCGACGTGAAGGGTGTTTGATTGCTCAGGTATTCGGCGCCGGCCTGCTCCAGCGCCGTCTGCGGATAGAACTTCATCTCGCCGCCGTTCAGTAGACCTTTGGCCATTTCTTCTTCCTGGTTGCTGATGACGGTGAGTTTGTATCCGGCATAAATCCACTCCGGCTTTTGTTGAACGCTGCCTTGCGTTTCAAGCTGCCCGGTGAAGCCTTTCGCGTCGGGCAGGGCCGAAAGCAGGGCGATCGGGCCATGGCAGGCGAGTGCCGTCGTCTTGCCGCTGGTGTGGAAATTGGTGAGAAGCTTCCCCAGTTCCGGGCTGACAAGCAAGTCCTGCATGGGAGCGTGGCCGCCAGGGACATAGACGGCATCGAAGTGATCGTAGCCGATCTGTTCAACGCGGGCCAGGCTGATCACCGGCGAGACGCCGTTCGATGTTAGCTTGAGCTTGTCGAGCAGGGCGCTGCTCTCCCGCACCGCAGCCTCGTCACCGCCAAAATGCATCTTGTCGACCGAGGATTTGTCGAGGGTTGGCGCCGTGCCTTTCGGGGTTGCGAAGGTGATCTCGTGACCGGCGTCAAGCAGCGCTTTGACGGGCTGCATCAGTTCGTTGAGATAAAAGCCGGTCTCAAAAACCTTGCCGTCCTTCAGTTCGAGACGGTCGGAATCCGAGAGCACGACCAGGACGTTGGCGGCATGTGCGCTGAATGCGCTGGTGCCCAGAGCGAGGGCGATTGCGAAAGTGCGGATAAGCGTCATGATTTTTCTCCAGAGATGAGCAGCCCGCATCCCCAAACACCTAAGGCTTGGGGAGTGAAGGTCATGGTGATTGTGCAAGCTTGGTGACTTGCGAATGTTAAGCGGAAAGAAGGTTGCGTACGGCTTCGCCGACACCGGTTGCCGATTGCGGGTTCTGGCCCGTTACCAGCCGTCCGTCGACGACGACCTTGGACGTCCAATCGGGCGCCGGATGATGATGGGCACCACGGGCGGTGAGCGTGCTGGCGAGCAGGAAGGGGACAACCTTGTCGAGCTTGACGGCCCGCTCTTCGTCATCGGTGAAAGCGGCGACATTCTTGCCGGCGACAAGGTGGGTGCCATTGCTCAGCGTGACATTGACCAGCGCCGCCGGGCCATGGCAGACGGCGGCGACAACCCCGCCCGCCTCGTAAATGTCGCGGGTGATGCTATTGACGGCCGAGCTTACCGGAAAATCCCACATCGCCCCGTGGCCACCTGCAAAAAAGATGGCCGAGTAACGTTCCGGATCAACATCGGCGAGACGCGGTGTATTGCGAATGGCGCCGCGGAAGCCTTCATCGTTCCAGAAGCGCACATTGGTCGCGTCGTTGAGGTCAAGACCGTCGACCGGCGGTTCGCCGCCGTCTATCGAGACGAACTCGACGGGGATGCCGGCGGCGACGAGGACGGCGAGGGGGTGGGTGACTTCGCCGAGATAAAAGCCGGTGGCTTCGCCGGTTTCGCCTTTGATGCCATGGCTGGTAAGAACGAACAGAACCGGTTTCTGCCCTGCAATTGTGCTGCTCATTGTCTGCTCCTCAAATCTGAGTTGACGCGCGATCGCGTTCGATATTGCAAATCTATTGACGCTCAAGGAGAGAATAAAGATGCCAGCGAGGAATTCATTTGTTCCCTAGAAGACAAAATGTGCATAAGTCAGCATAGATGCACGACAGCGGATCGCTCCGTTATCGTGCCGAACTGCCCAGCAAGCATGTGCTTCAGAGCATTGCTTTGCCGATAGACGCGCCGCCATCCACAAAAAGTGTCTGGCCCGTAATGAAGCCGGCATCCTCCGATAGCAGGAATTCGATTGCCGCCGCGATTTCGCCCGGCTTTCCAAGCCGGTGCATCGGCACAGCCGAAAGATAGCGCTTTTCGCCGTCGCTACCGGGCGGATTGTTCGCGCGAAACAGTTCGGTCTCCGTTGGTCCGGGTGCCACCGCGTTGACCGTAATACCAGTCCGCGCGAGTTCGAGCGCCCAGGTTCGTGTGAAGCTGATCAACGCTGCCTTTGCCGCCGCATAAGCGGTTCGTTCGGCGACGCCGAGAACGGTGAGGCTGGAAATATTGGCAACACGCCCCCACCTATTGGCGCGCATATGAGGTAGCGCCGCCTGCACGGCTTGAACGGCAGGATGTAAATTCAGGCATAGAACAGCATCAAGATCATCGAGTTCGATCTCGCCAAGACGTTGCGGTCGGACCAAACCGACATTGTTGACGATACCGTCTATAGGGTAGCGAGTGCAAATATCGGTAAAGGCTTCTCTCGCTTTCTGACGATCCTCCAGATCGACTGATATCAGCTTTCCGGGAAACTGGGCGTCGTCTGCGCGTCGTGCGATGCCAATCACATGATGACCTTTCGCGGCAACGTGTTCGGACAAGGCGCGTCCGATGCCTTTGCTGGCGCCGGTCACAAGGAATGTTCGTTGTTCTGCCATCATCTCGTTCCTTTCGGGTTCGTTGTGCCGAATGGGAGGCATCAACGGAAGCACTTTATTGGCGCCGCAATCGAGGATAAAGTCTTCTGGAAGAAACAGATTTATTCGCGTGAGGTTAGGAATGGGCCGCCGATTTGACCATCTTGGCGACGTGGAGGTTTTTGTCACCGTTGTCGAAAAAGGCTCCATGACCGGCGGGGCGATTGCGCTGTCAACGACGCCCTCAGTTCTCAGCAGGGCGATAAGCCGGTTGGAAGCGCGGCTTGGTATCCAGCTCATGCGGCGGACGACCCGGCGGCTGAGCCTGACGGATGCAGGCCGTGCCTACCTCGAACAGGCGCGCGCCGCGTTTTCCCTGATCGACGATGCCGAACGGGCCATTCAGGGCCCGGAGGGAGCGCTGCTGACCGGCCATGTGCGGATCAGCGTGCCAACGACTTACGGCCATTACCGGCTGCCAGCGATGCTTGATCGTTTCATGCGCGCCTATCCGGAGGTCCACATCGAATTGAGCATCACCAACCGCAACGTCGATCTCGTGGCGGAGGGCTACGATCTGGCGATCCGGTTGGGTCCTTTGCCCGACAGCGGACTGGTGGCCCGCAAGCTGGAGGATGCACCACTGCGTCTGGTCGCCGCCCCGCACTATCTCGAGCGGGTAGGAGCGCCGCGGACGATCGAGGATCTGGCCGACCATCAATGCCTGCCCTTCGTGATGCCGAGCACGGGGCGCTGCGCACCATGGTTGTTTCGTGTCGACGACCGCGACGTCGATTGGACGCCACCGGGCCGTATCCGGGTCTTTGACGACGTGCTAGGCGTGGTCTCATTGGCCGAACATGGCCTGGGTATCTGCCAGACCTACGATTTTATCGTGCGCGATCGCATCGATCAGGGGCGTCTCGTCGACGTGCTGGAGTACGCGCGCGGGCGCTCCCGCCCATTCTCGATTATTTTCGCGCCGCACCGCCGCCTGTCTGCCGCCACACGGGCGCTCATCGATTTCCTCGCCAAGGACGGTTAGATGCCTGCTCATTCTACCCTATCGAGCTGTGTTGACACCATCAACACAGTCAAGACTATTTGCCGTATCTTCAATTCAGTTGATGCTATCAACGCTAGCGTCGTAGTAGCAGAGACGACGATCTCGAGATGATCGTAATTCCGTCAGGTAAGATTTCTGCGCTCAAACATTTGTATGAAATCTGAACCGTTGCTGTCACGTAGTGAATCAGCTTTCCGAGGATGCGCTAGGCGGGCGCGCAGCACGACTTCGGGATATCAAATGACTCTGTTATGTTGGGTGTCACTATCCAAATCCGGACAATCTACCACCTGAGCGTCGTGTGTCGTGAAATCCATGGGGCCCATCTATGCAAAAACTTGGTGACTCTATTGTTCTTAGCGCCACTGATCTGGTCGGGCACCTCCATTGCGGGCATCTGACCGCGCTCGATGTGGCGGTGGCCGACGGAACACTGGCCAAGCCGCATATATGGGATCCGCTTCTGGAACTGCTCTGGGAGCGCGGTGCACGCCATGAGCGCGAGTATGTTGAACATCTAAAAGCCAAAGGCCTCAGCGTCACCGTTATCGAAGGTGTTGGCGTTGATAGCGAGGCCGTTGTCAAGACACGACAAGCGATGGTCGCGGGCGATGAGATTATCATTCAGGGAGCATTCCGCTCGGACAACTGGATCGGCCGGACGGATATCCTGCGCCGGATCGATACTCCCAGCGATCTTGGCCCCTGGTCGTACGAAGTCATCGATACAAAGCTGGCAACGGAGACCAAAGGCGCGACTGTGCTGCAGTTATGCCTTTATGCGGACCTGCTCGCGGCGGTCCAAGGACTGCATCCTGCCCACAGCTATGTGGTCACGCCGTGGTCGGATTTTGAACCCCAGCTATATCGGATGGACGATTACCGGGCGTACTATCGCCGGGTGCAAAGGAGTCTTGAAACCGTCATCGGATCTCCGGACGGAGCGGAGGTCTATCCCGAGCCGAACGAACACTGCGACGTCTGCCGCTGGCAGCGGCGGTGTGATGCGCAACGACGGGAGGACGACCACCTCTCGCTGGTAGCGGGCATCACCAAGGTTCAAATCAACGAACTGAAACAGCACGGGGTAGAAACCGTTGCCGGACTGGCGGCATTACCGGTACCCTTGGGATGGAAGCCGGACCGCGGCGCTGCGCAATCGTACGAACGGATCCGCGAGCAGGCTCGCATTCAGATCGCGGGCCGCGAGGCCGGGGAGGTGCTTCACGAGCTGTTGCCAGTGGTGAAGGGCTTCGGACTGACGATCCTGCCCGAACCTTCTGCCGGCGACGTGTTCTTCGACCTGGAGGGCGACCCGTTCGTGGGGGAGGGCGGACTTGAGTATCTGTTCGGATACGCCTACCGCGGCATCGACGGAACTCAGGCTTATTCGGGGAAATGGAGCTATTCGCGGGAACAGGAAAAAAAGGCGTTCGAGGGCTTTGTGGATTTCGTTATGGCGAGGCTGCAGCATCATCCCACCCTGCATATCTACCACTATGCCCCGTATGAACCAGCGGCGCTCAAGCGTCTGATGGGACGCCATGCCACCCGCGAGGAGGAGATCGATTTTCTGCTGCGTTCGAAACGTTTTGTCGATCTCTACAGCGTGGTGCGAAACGGTCTTCGCGCCAGCGTTGAAAGCTATTCGATCAAGAAGCTCGAGCCGCTTTATGGGTTCACCCGGGACATAAATCTGCCCGACGCCAATGCCGCCCTCACCAAGGTGCAAGCGGGGCTCGAACTTGGTGACCTCGAACTCATTGGCGATGCGGACCGGGCCATCGTCGAGGGATACAACCGAGACGACTGTGTCTCCACGTGGCAGCTGCGGGACTGGCTGGAAGCGCGCCGGGCCGAATTCGTTGACAGTGGCACCGAACTTCTTCGGCCGGAATTGCCTGAAGGAATGGCGGGGGAGGCACTGAGCGAGCGGCAGAAGAAGATCAACGCGCTCGCGGCGTCGCTGACGGAGGGCGTGCCAGACGACCCCTCCGAACGCACTGCGGAACAACACGCGCGTTGGCTCCTTGCGAACCTGCTGGACTGGCATCGCCGCGAAGAAAAGGCTGTCTGGTGGGAATATTACAGGCTGTCGGACCTCGCTGCCGACGAACTCATTGAGGAACGCGCGGGTCTCTCCGGCCTTACATTCATGGGCGTGACCGGCGGCACTGCGAAAGCGCCCGTCCACCGCTTCGGTTTTCCTCCGCAGGAAACGGAATTGCGAGGGGGCGAAGACTTGTACAACGTAGGGGGCGTGAAACTCGGCTCAACGGTATCAGTTTCTTTCGACGAGCGCTGGATTGATGTGAAGAAGCGTATGGATAGCGTTGATGTGCATCCCTCCGCCCTGTTTGGCCACAAGGCTGTAAATCCGGGTATTCTGGCAGATTCGATCGTGCGTTTCGGCGAGTATGTCGCTGACACGGCATCGAAGGGGAGGGTCCATATCAGGCCGCACGGGATCTCCTGATGCGAATGCCGCCGCGGATCGGCGGCAAGCCAATCCAACTTGCAGATGAAATGACGCTCGACGCCGCGATGCGGGTAGCTCCGTTGATCAATGGCGGGGTATTTCCCATTCAAGGGCCGCCCGGCGCCGGGAAGACGCATACCGGTGCCCGGATGATATGTGCTCTGGTGCAGGCCGGAAAGACAGTCGGCGTCACTGCCAACAGCCACAAGGTGATCCGCAACCTTCTGGATGCGGTGGGTACAGCCGCGGCCGAAATGAGGATCGACGTCAACTGCATTCAGAAGCCTTCTGAAATGGAGCCCGACCAGCCGAAGCTGCGCTTCGCGAAGGATAATGCCGCGCTCCTGCGAGCTATAGGTAACGGTTCACAGGTGGCAGGAGGAACGAGCTGGCTTTGGGCTTGTCCGGACGCCGCTGAAGCGGTCGATGTCCTTTTCATTGACGAGGCAGCTCAGATGTCGCTGGCTAACGTTGTCGCTGTTTCACAAGCGGCGACCAGCATTGTTCTGCTCGGGGACCCGCAGCAGCTCGAGCAGCCGATGCAGGGCAGCCATCCCGAGGGCACAGACGTCTCAGCCCTGCATCACATCCTGAACGGACAACAGACGATCGCCGAAGATCGCGGGCTTTTCCTTGCGGAGACCTGGCGGTTGCATCCGGATATTTGCAGGTTCACCTCCGAGCTCTTCTACCAGGGGCGGCTTCACCCGCGGCCTGGTCTGGACGTTCAGGATGTCCGACCGTCAGGGCGCATAAGCGGAACAGGATTACGGTTCGTTTCGGTCCCCACGCAGGGCAATCAGAGCTCTTCCCCCGAAGAGGCTAACTGCGTGCGTGATTTGATGAACGAGATTTTTGCATCCCGGACCACTTGGATCGATAAAGATGGCCAGGAGCGTGTCATCACCCTCGAGGACATCCTAATTATCGCACCCTATAACGCGCAGGTGTTTGAACTCCGGGATCGCATACCCGGCGGGCGCATCGGCACAGTCGACAAGTTCCAGGGGCAGGAGGCACCTATCGTCATATATTCGATGACGACATCGAGCTATGCCGACGCTCCAAGAGGGATGGAGTTTCTCTACAGTTTGAACCGTCTCAACGTGGCCACGTCCCGCGCCAAATGCCTCTGCGTTCTGGTAGCCTCTCCATCTGTTTTTGAGGCGCAGTGCCGGACACCCCGGCAGATGCAGCTGGCGAACGCGTTCTGCCGCTATCTTGAATTATCTTCTGCTGTCTGACACCGGGAGAACTGCAACCGCGTCCAGGTTCCCGCTACCGAAAGTTGTTCTCTTTTCTGTCAGCGTGAGTCGATGGACAGACATATGGCACCAAGTCATTCTATCGATCTTTACATAAGCTGAAGTATTGGATAGCGCTTGTAGCGTGGGACGTATGAATTTTCGGGGCAGAGTTTCTTGGAGAATCTAATAACGATCGGAATTGCCACGCGAGATCTCGTGCTTGCGCTGGCGTCTCTTTTGAAACAACCGTGGGCACCGGGCCTTTTCAGCCTTGCCCTTGTCGTGGTGCTCCTGGTCGTCCTCGTCGTGTTCCTCATAACCGTGCGGTCGAGAATTGGTGTGCTGAAACGCGCAACTAAGCTAATACGCAGGTACCATGGAAACGAGGGGTTGCAACACAACCTTGAGGAAATTTCCGCCGAACTTTCCTCCTGGAAGGGGGCTGACGCCGCACATTTGGCGGAGACGTGGTCAGAGTTCCGCGAGACAACAATCGAACCGCGCGCCGGTCAACACGGGATCAGAAATGCGATCAGGCCGTCCGTTTTCTTCAATTTGGAAGAGATGGGATTTGGAGTCTCGGGATGGCGGTCAGCCCCTGGTTTATTCGTGTCGGTTGGTCTTGCGGCCACTTTCCTCGGACTGATCGCCGCTTTGCAGCAAACAGGGGAAAGTCTTCAAGTAGGATCAGACGATGCGGCTGTTACAGGGGCACTCACACAGCTGTTAAGTGTGGCTTCGGCGAAATTTATCATGTCGCTCACCGGACTGATGTGCTCGATTGTTTTCACGGTCGTTCTGCGAAGAGCCGGAAACCACCTCGAGGCCGCGATGCGCCGCTTGACTCACGACCTTGAGAAACGGCTCAACTTTGTCAGTCTCGAAGACATCGCGGAGCGCCAGCTCAACGCCATCGTCGAGCAGCGCGACCATATGCAGAAATTGAACCACGAACTCATTGCCGCCATCTCAGAGCCGCTTCACGCAGCCGTCACCTCAGGCGCAAACCAGGTGGGCGATATGGTGCAGTCTTTGGCAGGTTCTCTGTCAAATGGATTGGTTGCAGCAATGACCGCGACGAGCGACCGATTGGACTCGGCATCGGGCAAGCTTGCGGGATTGGCCACCGAGATAAGCAGTGCTGCTGAGCAGTTTTCCGTCGCAGCCGAGCGAACTGCCGTTGGTCTTGATGGGGCTGCGAGGAGGCTCGAAGTCGTATCGGACAATCTGGCGAGAGCCGGTAACGGATTGGCCGATGCCGCTGGACCGGTGGTCAAGGCAGCCGAGAAGACCGCGACCGCGACCGAGCAGATTGCAAAATCCAGTGTAGAAATGGTTGAAACCGCCAGGAAGACCATGGCGTCGGAGCGGGACCTAGTCGTCGCGGCAGCGAGTTCGATCATGGAACAGATCAAGAGTTTCGAGGCGCGCGCCGCGGCTTACGACGGCCAGCTTGAGCGGGCATTCAAGACCTTCACGGAAGAAATCGGCCGCTCGATTTCGGAAGTCGAAAACCATTCCGACAACGTGCACCGGCAATATGCCGACGCACTCGGCACGCTTCAGTCTGTAATCGAGAATGCAAAGGCCTTCCAACCTGAAAGCGAAAGGCCTGTTGCGTGAGGGGAGCCGGGAGAGCACGCCGTCAAGAAGAGGAGGAAGAGTCGGTCTTCATATCGATGGCGGACCTGACGATAAGTTTTCTGTTCATTCTGATGATTCTTTTGGCTTTCTTCGCCAGCCGCTTCAACGTGTCCGACACCGTCGCCAGGGACGAATACGACCGTCTCAAAGATGAACTCAGGCTGGTGCAGAAGACGGTGAACGCCCCCGACCTGCGCGTGGCGGCACCCGTAGAGGCAATGAAGGAGGAACTTGACCGTCTCCGCGCGAGAGTGACGCCGGAAGGGCCCAATCCTATGGAAATCTACAATTCGGCGGTCGCCGAAACGCGAAAAAAACTGCTCAGAAATCTGAGGGACGAAATCAACGCGCGAATAAAAGGGCTGGATGTCCAGATCAGCGCCAACTTTGATGCCCTGCAACTCTCCGGGGCAGGGCTGTTCGAGTCGGGTCGGGAGATACCAACTCCTGCTGGCAGCGCGAGAATGCGACAGATAGCGCAGATATTGGGAGAATATCTCGGGTGTTACGCGCTCGGGCCGGGACGGACTTTCAGCCCCGACTGTAACGACGCTTACGCGCTTATCGATGCCCTCCAGGTTGAGGGACACACCGACAACCTTGGCGGTGACAACCTCAACATGGATCTGAGTGCAAAGCGGGCAGCGTCCATCTATGCCCTGATGACCGAGCAGCGCCCGGATCTCATACTTTACTCTAACAGAGAGGCACAACCTATTCTATCTGTTGCAGGATATGGTAAGGGAAGGCCGATCCAGACAAACGACAGCACGGCCGGCAGGGATGCGAACAGACGAATTGATCTGCGGTTCATCATGGTGGTTCCGTCAAAAGAGGCCGACATTTCGTCGATTAAACGGGCACTGTCGGAGGGACCTTAACATGAGCCTTATTCAGGCACTGCGTTCACTGCCCCGTAGCCGAGGCGCGGCCCGCCCTGATACCGGTGCTCTTGATGCGGCTCTCCGGTCGATTGCAGAAGCCTTCCCCGATTATTCAAAGGCAACCGCTGCTACACTCGGCGAGGCGGTTTCCAAGCTGACAGCTGCCGTCGAGAGTTGGCAGTGGCATCAGATCTCGCTTGGGGACGTCGCGCTTGTCTTACGTGCCAGCCTGACGGGGGACGTAGCTACAAATTCAGTAGTGGATTCGTTTCTTCGCAAAGAGGTTCAGGCAACCACCAGCGGTATCCTCCTCGGCGTCGTGGCTGAAGTTTATCTTGCCCATTGGCAGAAGGGAGAACGCCGCACCTCGGCCTTGGCCGCCCTTATTCAGGAACGATCGCAACACCTTCCTGTACGTTGGAATAACCTTTTTATGTCGCTTCCCGAGCTGCTCGATATCCAAGCAGCCCCCGGCCTGATTTCAGAAAAAATGATCCAGCAGGATGATCCATACAATTGGCTGCTTGGGCATGGGGTCACGTCGCCACACGCTGGCGGGCTCATGGCCGCAACGCATTCTGCCTGGCTCGCCAAACTTCCACCGGTTCGATCCACTCGGCAACTGGATCACGTCTTCGCTTGGCTCAGGCCGCAAAACAGACCTGCCATCGGAAACGACATGGCTGCTGGAGCCATAAACAAACTCGTTGAACCGTGGATCTCTGATACGCCACCTCCGGATTTCCAGTCGGTGCTCCTCGAGAGGATCGTAGGCGCATACGGCGATCCGCGGGAGCGTCGCAACGACTTCTGGCCTCTCGTCGCAGGACACACGCGGGACGTGCTCAACCGATGGCTTGCCGGGAAGAGCATGGACGCACTCCTGGAAATCATCACCCGTGCAACGGCAAATCATATGTGGCACGCGCGTCATCATTTCTGGAAGGGCCTCTACGATCGCGGACTGGTTCAGGAAGCCTGGATCGCTCTCTCGCGACCGGCAGCGCAGATCGCAGATGACATGTTCAGGAAAACCGAAAACAAAATCTACACCCTTGCCGGGGTCCAGGTGTCGAGAGAGCGACGGGACACGTGCCTGCTTATAATGCGGGTTGGACAGCATATCGTTGTCGAAGGATCGCATGACTATCGCGTTCACCTTTTCAAGAGCACGGATTCACGCGCCCCGGTGCTTTACCAGCCGCAGTATGATGCGGAGGCACTCACCTTTCCGGCGAATGATCCTTCTGCTCGCGTACACGACCAATTTGGTCATTGGATGAGATGGGTCGAAGAGCGGGTGCTGACTTGATAGAATTCACATTCAAATACGACGCGGATGCCGTGTATCTCGATGTCGTTCCGGAGCGCAGAGGCTGGCTTTCCGCGTTCAGGCGAAGTGAGCGGCCTGACCTGTCGGCGCTCCCTAAAGAGGAGAGGGCCACGGCGCTGGCTATCGCCCGGTTGCGATACCTCGACAACGGCCGTGGTCTTCTTGAGATCAGCGGAGATGCAATAAAGATCACTCACCCGCTGGTTGCAATGCTCGATTCCAGAACTGCTTCAGCTCTCGGGCTTCCGCCCCTGATAGGTGGAATAGTTTTTCGAGCCCGCCTGGTCGGGACGGTTGGAAGTCCTGATTTCAGGATCGAGTGGTGGTGGGAAAAGAACGGGCGTACAGTTTCTCTACCGGTTACGGGGGCCATTGTTGGTGCTTCTGCCGCACCAATGCGGCTGCCGCAACCAATCTTCCTCGCGATCCGGGAAGCGGCCCAGCTGGAGCAGAACCTCTTGCTCTCCGATCACTGGCTTGGGCTCGGCAGGTTCCGGCAGCTCTTCGAAATGTCGCCAGAAACCGGAAATTCCGCGGTACTCGACGGGTTCCTTCGTGAAATCTCGGTCGTCACTTGTGATGCCGTCGGGCTGGCCTTCGACGCAGACGACGCGACGAGCTTTTATCCCTTACCGTTCGTGGCGGACGCAATAGCGCAAGCGGACGTCAGGGGGACCGATAATGCGGCGCTGGAAGGCGATGAGCTGGAGGAGTTCAGATCAGCCGCACTACGCAGGTCGTCCCAACCCGCCTACCGGGTCTCCAACGGAAAGTTCCTGATCCTGGATCCATCCGTCTTTCCTGTGATCGACACCATCATTGAACACGCCAAAAAGGACATCGAGGGCCGCAAGGCCTTTATTGCCGACGCCGGACGGGTCATCTCTCACGCCGTGGAAAGTCAGATGATGCGCGACGGCAGGCTCACGGAACTCATGAGCCCTGAAGCAAAGGCCGAGCGCGTGGAGTCTGAGACGAGCCGCACCTGGGTGGAGACCAAGGACTGGATATCACGAGTCGTCGGGATTGCGAAATGGCAGGCCACCGATATCGACGGTATGGAGAGTTCGGGAACAAATTGGCTTCCAGACACGGTAGACGCGAAGCTGGGTGAACTGCTGGCCCTTTTGCCTGCCGAGGAACTTGCTGAAATCATTGAGCGCTTGAATCGGGCGTTGATAGAGGGCGTCCCGAGTATTTCCCATGAACTGGGCGAGATTCCGGCGACGGTGCCAGTCATCGAGGCCTTGTCACGCCGCCTCGCCGAATTCCTCAGACTGCAGGAGCCTGATGATCCGTCAGTCTCGCTGGAATCATACCTTCCGGTCACCCATGACAATTTCTGGGAAGTCGACTTCAAGGCAGAGATTCGACAGCGCGGGGACGACTTTGACGGAGGAATACCGTCCGAAGTCAAAAGCTTATTGCAGCCGCATCAGGTCGCGGCCCACGCCTGGCAGGTTGAGGCGTGGAGGCAGGGATTGCCGGGAATCCTGAATGCGGACGAACAGGGTCTGGGTAAGACCTTGCAGACGCTTTCTTTCATCACTTGGCTCAAGCAGCAGATGGCACAGGGAAAGCTGGCTTCGCGGCCGATACTCGTCGTGGCACCAACTTCACTGCTGCTGAACTGGGAAGCCGAAATCGAGCGTCACATCCACGAGGGCGAACTTGGAACGCCCATTCGTCTCTATGGTGACCACCTGGCAGAATTCAAGAAAGAAGGCGCCAGCGGGCAGGATATCCGGCAGGGTGATGCACAACTGGACACAGATGCTCTATTGCGACGCGAAGGCGGTTCGCCCATTATCATCACGACATACCAGACGCTTGCGAACTATGCGATCAGTCTCATGGAACTTCCCTGCGCGGTGGCGGTCTTCGACGAGATACAGTTCCTCAAAAATCCAGTAACGATGAGAGCAAGGGCAGCGAAGTCCTTACGGGCTGACTTCCGGATTGGCCTGACTGGCACGCCTATAGAGAACGCCACGAAAGACCTGTGGGCACTGATGGACCAGCTGTTTCCTGGCGCACTCGGGGCAAGGGACCAGTTCAGGCGCATTTTTGACCGTCCGACTGAAGAGAACATGGCAGTGCTCCATACAGCTCTATTCCGCAGTCAGGGCGGTAGGCCCCAACTTGCTTTGCGGAGGCTAAAGACCGATGCCGCGCCACATCTTCCTACAAAGGTCAGGATACTCCATCCCCGCGAAATGCCAGCCGCACAGATGTTGCGCTACGACGAAGCGCGGATGAAAGGCGGCATGATGCTGGCGCTTCTCCATCATATCCGGCGCGTCTCGCTTCATCCCGGCTTAATCGAAGGCGAAACTCCGGACGAGTTCAGCGCGGCGTCCGCGCGTGTTGCTGCAGCTCTAGATATACTCAGACACATCAAAGCAAAGAACGAGCGCGCCCTGGTGTTCGTGGAAAACCGGGACATTCAGGCATGGTTCGCGGAGCTCGTCAGGCTCGAGTTCGGGCTCGAGCGGGTATTGGTGATCAATGGCGACACCACCGTCGACGCGCGCAAAAGCATCACCGATCGTTTTCAACGACATTTACAGGAGGATAAAGGGTTTGATGTGCTCGTGCTCGGACCCCGGGCGGCGGGTACTGGATTGACCCTTACTGCTGCAAACCACGTGATACACCTGAGCCGCTGGTGGAACCCTGCGGTTGAAGAGCAATGCAACGACCGCACGCACCGCATCGGCCAAACGAAACCGGTGACCGTTCATATTCCCCTGGCAGTGCACCCCCAGCTCGGACGGGGCTCGTTCGACTGCCTTCTGCAACTGCTGATGAAACGCAAACGGTCGCTGGCTGAACGCATTCTCTGGCCCGCCGAAGCGAGCCCTGATGAGACAAAATTGCTGTATGACGCGGTCATCAGTGCGGGAGCCAATCCTCAAGTTGAGGCCAGCACCGAGTTCACCGGAGTCTTTGAGGGACGAAGTGATCTTGCCGCGGAATTCATTTCCGCCGCGACCGTGCGTGTGGGGCTCCGTGGAGGGGGAGCCACCGTCGTCGTCTCAAACGACACGGATGTGCCCGTCCGGCAGCTCAAGCCTGATAGCGACGCGGTCCTGGTTACCATTAACCCAAAGGCTGGCGGCAACGCGCAGGTTCCGTTGCCTCATTCCAGGCTTTCGGCAGCAACTCTGTGGCCGGAATTTATATTGCCTGATTAAAGCGCACGACGACCTCCTGGCAGATATCTTAGGATGCACCGTAGCTGTAGAAGCTGCCGTACATCGCTACCTTGACGAGCAGCTTCACTTTGATACTGCACCCGGTTATTGCCGAACGTGGTTGACACGGCTGAGGCCAGCCGCTACGCCGCGCGCTCCGCTCCCTCGTTGCAATTTGAGATTCCCACGAAAGCTCACCCTGCGTACTTCTTTGCCGTCGCTCGGAGCCGATCAGTATGATCATATATCTGGTCGAGTGAATCTATGATCAGCCGTTCCTCATTCTCGCCATCGAACAGTCCGATGTATTTCACCGACCGATTGAACCATAGGCGGACCAATGGCTTTCGGTTGTTGTTGTCAACGAGCACTCCGCAGTATGATTTCTGATCACGTATTACGACCCGCTTGGGACTGATTGTGTCGCGCACAATTGCCTTCACAATCATGTAGCCTTCGCGCTCCTCATCTGTTGTGACAACATCGGGCTCGTCTTCGACCGGTTCGTCTATCTTCTCGATAACTTCCTCGGTATCAGCTAGTGCGCTTGACAACCTGCTCTTGACTGAATCCATAATTACTTCGCGAAAAGCAGTACGCACCACGCCCATAAGCATTTCGCGAACTTGCGCCGTCATGCGTCCATCATAAACGCTACCGGCTACAAGCCGGACGAAATCCTCTGAAGGCTCTTCTATCAATGACGATATGACCTTTTTGACGCCCGAAGTGTACTTCAAGCGTTCCGCCGTGGCGAGGATAGCCGTGACATCGAAACTCGCTTTCTCGAATTTGCGCAATTCCGTGACGATACTTGCGTTGAAATCGGTCACATCGAAAACGAAGAACGGCCTAGCATCAAGTTTGTTTGGGGCATCCAAATCAGTGTAGAAATTGAATGTCCGTCCATTGGTCAAAATTGCAAATTTGGCTTCAGTAACGCTGAAGTACCGGTACAGCTGGTCGAGATGCTTCTTCTCGAGCGTAAAAGAGATGGGCTTGCATTCAATGAGAATGCGAATATCTCCGGCTATTTTAATAGCATAATCGACTTTCTCGCCCTTCTTTCCTACGGCGTCCGCTGTGAACTCAGGTATAACCTCCGAAGGATCAAATACGTCGTAGCCAAGGGACCTCAGGAATGGAAGAACCACAGCTGTTTTTACTGCTTCCTCAGTGGTCATGGTGCTCGAATGTGACTTAACTCGTTCGGATATGGCCCGTAGACTCTCTTCGATCGTGCTCATGGTTTTCCCCGCCGTTTCATCTTATATTTCTTGATACATCAGTAATCGTGAAACTATTGCTAAAGCGGCGTCCTCCGAGACAGTGTGAACAGCTCGGAACGGTGAACAATTGTCTAGCTGAACTATTGTCTAGGCTAATGGCTGCATTGGTAAGCCGATATTTGGCACGGGCATTAACCGCAACTGGCCTGTTGGGCTTTAAGATCAGTTGGTAGTGACACTTCAACTAAGGCGGCAAACGTTTGTTGATAGCATCGACTTTTTGCACACCCAAACCGGACCGTCTGAGGTTGTTGATGCAATCAACAACAGCGGGCAGTTGAAAGCGCCTACTGGCCTCCTGCGGCTGTTACGGGAGGGCGTGATAATAGTTCGATACCGGGAAGGGACCCGGGAGGCAATCGCACTCCGCTGAACCTCGTCATGCGCTTGCTATTTGTCAGGTCCGTAGAAGGCAGAAGCGCCAGTCAATTCGACGACTTGCGACTGCGCCGCACACCAGCGTATCGCGCGAGGCCGATTGCAACGAGCAATGCTCCCCCATTGAAGAATTGCTCGATATAGAATGCAGAGCCAAGCTGCTGTAGACCGGCGATACCGGCGGCGAGCGCATAGACTGCAAGGACTGTGCCCCAAGCATTGAAGCGACCTGGCCCGGCAGGGGCCGCGCCAAGGAACACGGCGGCGAAGGCGGGCAGAAGGAAGTTGACGCCTATGTTCGGGTTGGCCGAACCGAGGATCGAGGTGGATAGAATTCCTGCGGTCGCAGCCAACAAGCTGCCAGCGACGAAGGCCTGCACTACCATCCGCTCGACTGGGATACCCATAAGGTGGGCAGCGCGGCTGTTGCCCCCGACTGCGAAGGCGCGGCGACCCCACGGCGTGTGGCTGTAGAGCAGCCAGAGAGAGCAGGCGAAGACAAGCGCATAAAAGAACGGCAAGGGTATGCCGAGGATGCTCGAGCGGCCAAGCGCAAGGAAAGCTGGCGGCATCATGCCGAAAACGGATCCGCCGTTGGTGTACCATTGCGTTGCACCTTGGATGACGATGCCGCTGGCAAGCGTCGTTATGAACGCGTTAAGTCCGCAGTAGGCGACAAGCCAACCATTGATCAGCCCGAAGACAAACCCTGCCGAGAGCGTCACGGTCACTGCGGCCACCGGATGCCAATTGCCGTAGATGATCAGCCCCGCACAAATCGATTGTGCAAAGGCGAGTTGGAAGCCGATCGAAAGGTCGAACTGACTCGTGACGAGCGTCGGGATCGCAGCAAGCGCCAACAACGCCAGTACTGCATTGGTTGCCATTATGGTCTGAGCGTTGATCAGCGTAGGATAGGTGTTCGGCAGTGCGATGGAGAAGATCGTCACCACCACGATCAGGAGAAGTGGCAAGCTGAAGCGTACTAAAATTTGCGAGCGACCACCGAACGAAGTGCCGGACTGCGTTTTTGTCAAGGCCGTCATGGCAAGGTCTCCTCAGACGTAAGCGTCGTGATGCGTGCATTCTGAGCCGCGTGCAACATGCGGTCCCAGTTGAGATCGCGGCCGGCAATTTCGATAGGGGTGGCACCCTTGCGGATTATGATCGCCCGATCGGCCACCTCCGCCACCTCTTCAAAATCGCTCGACCCGAACAGGATAGCCGCACCCGCCGCGGCAGCACGCCGGATGACCCCGTGCAGGTCACTCCGCGCTCCGATATCGACGCCTGCTGTCGGATCGATCAGAACGATGACTTTTGGCTCGCGGCTCATCGAGCGCGCGAAGATAACCTTCTGCTGGTTACCGCCGCTCAGCGCCAGCATTGCCAACTCTTGCGCCCCATGCGGTCGTACGCCGAACTGTTCGATAAGGCGGCTGGCCACGACCCGTTCGGCCTGCAAGCCGTTGCCAGTGCCCAGAGGAAAGAGGTTTTCTCGGACGGTAAGTTCGTGAAAAGCAGCCAGATTCCGGTCACCCAGCACTGTGTCACAACCGATCTTGCGCGCTTGTCGGGGGTCGCCCTCGAGAAGCTGCCCGTCCATTTCGACCTCTCCAGCAGGGCAAGGTTCGATGCCGGCAAGCCAGCGGCAAAGCCGTTCGTAGCCTGAACCGCGAACGCCGGTAATACCGAGAATCTCGCCCACGTGAAGCGAAAGGCTGACGGGCACGGTGATTTCGTTCCCGAGGAGTCCTTTTGCCACCAGCCGGGGAGGGCCAAGTGCCTCAACTTTGTCGGAGGACCGCGGCTTCCGCCCGGACTCCACCGACCGCCCCGTGATCCAGCGCACCACCTGGCCCATATCTGTTTGCGCCACCTCCGCAGTTGCGACATTTGCGCCGTCAGCCATCACCGTCAACCGGTCGCAAAGCGTGAACACCTCTTCGAGCCTGTGCGTTACATAGAGGAACGCTGTGCCGCGGTTTCGTCCTGCGCGAACAACCTCGTGGATACGCGTCACATCGGGCGTTGGGAGGCTGGCAGTCACTTCATCGAGCACGATCAGACGTGCTACGCCGTGCATTGCACGTGCCAGCGCTACGATTGTCTTGTCCGCCTGTGACAATGCGCCAACAAGTGTCGCAGGATGGACGGAGGCTCCGAGGAGACCCAGCAGTTCGGCGGCGCGCGCCATGCACTTACTTGTGTCAATCAGGCCGCCGCGCGTGGTAAAGCCCGTCTGGAATGCGATATTCTCCGCCACGGACAAACTGTTGATCAGGCCGAGGTCCTGGTGAACAAATCGCAGGCCGGCGGCGGCAGCATCGGATGGATCGAACGCGGACGTCAATTGCCTTCCATCGACAGCGACAGTGCCGCTATCGGGTCGTTGGACGCCGGCAAGGACCTTGATCATGGTCGACTTGCCCGCGCCGTTTTCCCCGAGCAGCGCATGGATCTCTCCGCGGCGCAGCTTCAGGTCCGCCCCGCGCAACGCATGCACTCCACCGAAGCTTTTCGTGATCTTGACCGCGTCAAGTGCGAGATTCATGTCGTTCACGGCTTGCCCCAAATCTTGCGGAATTGGGCCTCGTAGTCGAGGTCGCCGGTCCAACCGGCAGTTTGTGGCGCGTTTTCGGCGTCGATCAGGCGGAACGGCACAGATATGTTGGCGGCTTTTTCCCCGGCGAATGCCCGTGCAAGTTCATCCGCTGCCTGCCAACCCATCCATTCGGCGGGGTTGGCGATAGTCATCGCCTGCACGCCACTATGGATGGCGGCAATGGCCTGTGGATCACCTTCATACCCGGTCACCTTTACCGCGCCGGATCGCCCCGCCTGGCGCACGCCCTCTGCGGCAAAAAAGGCGTTGGAGTCAAACGGTGCTACAAGATAGCTGGCGTCGGGATGGCGACTGAGGGCCGATGCGACCGCGCCCGGCAGTCGCTGCGCCATTGTACCAATCGTGGACTCGACGTTCTCGACGATGGAGCAACCGCTGCAGCCGGACAGTGTCTCGCGGAATCCCTTCACGCGCTGTGCGAGTTCCGGAAACTCGTTGTCCTCGACTAGTATCACCTTGGCGGTTCCAGCGCTGCTCTTGATCACCCAACTGGCCGCGATCCGGCCCTGTGCTTCGTGATCCGGGCGCACCCAAGCAAACAAACTGCCCGGTTTGTCAGGCAGCGGATTAAACACCGAAACGACGGAAATTCCGGCCCCACGTGCGCGCTCAAGCGCGTCACCCACCAACATCGGCGGCACTGCTGCGAGCACGATGCCATCGGCCTTGGCAGCTATCGCCGAAAGAATTGCGCCATTCCACGCCCCGGGATCACCCCGGCCGTCGATTACCTGAACGTTCCAGCCCAGCGCCGCACCCGCAGCCGTCACGCCATTGGCCGCGCGGACACATCCAATGCCCTGCGAAGAGCAAGTGACGACAAAGATGACCTTTGGCTGATCGACCTTCACGGCAAGCGCTGGCCCCGGCCAGGCGGTCAATGGCTGGCGTGCATTGTCAACGGACATGTCCTGCGCAAAAACCGCCGACGCGCTGGCAAGCAACGCGACCACGAAGGTGCCGAGTGTCTTTCTCACGATGAATCCTCCCTGAAGTGCGGCAGCCACTCCCGGACGGCATCGCAACATCGCTGAAAGAATAGGAAGACAGCGGCGCTAAGAAAAATATATAATTATGCCAGTAATGATAGCCGTTGGGATATGGAAGCTTTCGACATGAACCGGGTTTTTGCCTCGCAGGCCACGCTACATAAGCTGGAAATCTTCTGCATGGTCTGTGATCTTCAAAGCGTTACCCGGGTCGCCGAACGAATGCGCGTGGCCCAGCCGGTTATTACCGCCCATATTCGTTTCCTCGAAGACAAGCTCGGCGCTCGTCTGTTCGAGCGCAGCGGCAGGCGCCTCGTGCTGACGACCGCCGGTGCTCGAGTCCATGTCTGGGCGCGCGACGTAATTACCCGTACGCGCGAACTGGAGCGTGAGCTTGCGATCTCCGTGGACGGTGAGTCCGGAAGCGCGATGGTAGCGGCCTCCATGACAGTGGGGTCTTACGTTCTGCCTCCGATGTTTGCCCTGTTCCGACGTGTTTCTCCTAAGGGTGGCGTTACGGTTCAGATATCGAACCCACAGCTGGTGACCGCAGCTGTGCGGGACGGTTCCTGCGATTTCGGCGTGTGCATTCTCGATCCGCGCCATGACGTCGACGGATTGGTTGTCGAGCGTTTATGGACCGAGCAGCTCATTCTGATTGCCGCCGCGGATAGTAAGCTCGTCGGCGACACCGCTTCGCCCGACGAGATCGGTGCGCTGCCCTTTGTTTCTTCGCCGCGCAACCAGGTACGCCGCGAGATCGAGGAAGACGCATTGCACGCCCACGGCATCGTGGGCAGGCAGGTCGTGCTCGAGTTCGGCCACCCCGAGGCCATGAAGCAGGCCGTCCGCAGCCACGCTGGCGTCGCCTTCGTGATGGAAACTTCGGTTCGTGATGAGCTGTCGCGCGGTCTGGTCCGGCATATCGCGACGCCGGGACTTGATCTTCCGGTCCCGGTCTTCATGGTCCATCACCGCGGCAAAGGTTTCTCAGATTTTCAGGAGCGTTTGATGCAGTTCGTTCGTAAAGCGGCGATCGAAGACCGTCCGCCGATGTATGGCATGGAAATGCCACGCGCGTCCCACACGGGCGAATGAGTTGCCTCGGCGCCACTTCCATAGGCATTTAGCTATGGATCGGCAAAAATTATATATTGGATTTCGAGTACTCGCCCAACTAGCCTGAAATTATTCGATGGAGCCTCGGTTCCACGGGAGTGAGGAGATGTTCCTTGCGTTGGCACCATTCGGACGTCAGCTCAAGTGAACAAAGAATGGATCCCGATCCAGGGAGGATTTTATGTATTTGGGTGTAGACATCGGCGGGACATTTACCGACCTGATCTTGCTCGGGGACGATGGCGACCTTATCACGACCAAGGCGCTATCTACTCCGGGTGAACTTGAAGTCGGAGTATTCAACGCCGTGCGCGATGCCGCAGCAAGACGAGGCATGAGCGGTGAAGAATTGCTGGCCAGGGTCGTTTCCTTCGGCCATGGTACGACGCAAGCGACCAATGCCGTTATCGAACGTGACGGTGCTCGGACCGGCTTGCTGGCATCACGCGGCTTCGGCGACACACTGGCGATCCAGCGCCTGATGGGTTTTACCGCAGGCGTCCCAGTCGACCGGCTCGGCTGGTACTCCAAACGACGCTATCCCGAACCAATCGTCCCCCGGCATCTGGTACGCGAAGTGCGCGAACGGGTCGACCACGCGGGCAAGATTCTCGTGTCCCTCGAGGAGGGTGAAGTCCGTAGTGCCGTGCGGGAACTGCTGGCGGAGGGTGTGCAGACCTTTGCAGTCGCGTTCCTCTGGGCTTTCCGCAACCCCGAGCACGAGAGGGTGGCCGCGCGCATCATCCGCGAGGAAGCGCCGGGTGCGTATATCAGCCTCTCGAGCGAGGTCGCACCAGTGCTAGGCGAATATGAGCGCACGGCAACTACGGCGCTCAATTCATATCTTGCGCCAAAAGTAGTCTCGTACCTTGATGCGATCGAACAGATGCTGCGCAGCCGCGGCTTCAAGGGCGCGTTTTCCATTCTTAATTCCGCCGGCGGTGTCATGCCCGTGTCGGAAGCCTCGCGCCGGCCGGTGACACTGGTCACCTCCGGCCCGACCGGCGGCGTGATGGGGTCGGTCCATCTCGCCCGCAAGCTTGGCTACCGCAACATCATCACGACGGATATGGGCGGTACCTCCTTCGATGTCGCAATCGTCGTCGACGAGAAGCCGTTGATGTCGACCAACCACGAGGCCGGCGGTTTTCATATCGCCACCCCGATGATCGAGGTGCGCGCCATCGGTGCCGGCGGCGGATCCATCGCGCGGGTCGTCGGCGGTCAACTCAAGGTCGGCCCTGACAGCGCCGGCGCCCGCCCTGGCCCTGCATGTTATGGCCGCGGCGGCACTTTGCCGACGGTTACCGATGCCGACGTTGTGCTGGGGATTATCGATCCCGAGACCTTCCTTGGCGGCAAGATGAAGCTTGATCGCGTGGCAGCCGTTGCCGCAATCGAAGAACACGTCGCCCACCCGCTCGGTTTTTCTGTCGAAGAGGCCGCTGCCGGTATCCGTCGCATTGTTGATGCCCAGATGGCCGACACCCTCCGCGAGGTCACGATCGGCCGCGGCCACGATCCACGCGACTTCGTTATCTTCGCATATGGCGGCGCCGGTCCAGTCCATTGCGCGGGTTACGGCGCGGAACTGGGCGTGCCGAAAATGGTCGTGCCGGTCACCTCCATGGCGCACTCGGCATATGGCGCACTCGCCGCGGACCTTCAGTTTTCAACAGAGCGTGCGGTCCTGATGCGCGGCGGCGGCGGCGCACGGCAATTGTACGATGGCTTTGACATCGAAGAGATCGGGCGGACCTATGGCGAACTCATTGACGAATGCCTCAACGCCATGCGGCGTGCAGGAGTGGCCGATACAGATGTCACGTTGGTACGCACTGCCGACCTGCGCTACCGTCGCCAGACGAATGACCTTATCATTCCGATGGCTGACGAGTTGGTGAGTGACGCCAGCATCGCCGATCTGGTCGCACGTTTCGAACGGACCTACGAACAGACCTATGGGCAAGGTTCCGGTTTTCGGGATGCGGGAATTGAACTCACGAATGTGCGTGTTGAAGCTTTTGGTAAGGCGCGCCGTCCCGAGATAAAGCCGATCCTCCCGACGAATGCGCCTCGTTCCACGCGCCGCTCGATATTCGAACCGACGCTCGGCCGTCGCATAGATTGCGATGTCTACAATTGGCACGATCTTCCGATGGATTTTGTCGCGTCAGGGCCCATTGTCATCGAGCATCCTGAAACCTCCGTCTTTGTTGCGGCGGGTCAAATCGGTCGGCTCGACGCTAATGCCAATATCACCATCGAGCGTCAGGAGAGCGGCAATGGCAGGAACTGAACAGAGCATCGACCCGATCACGTTCGAGGTCGTCCGCAACAAACTGCAGGCAATCACAGAGGAGCAGGCGATCACGCTTAAATCAGTTTCCGGCTCGCCGGTGGTCACTGAAGCCACGGATTTCAACAACGGCCTCTACCTCGTCGATGGCTCGATCGTCACCATGGGTCCGCAAGTGCTGTTCCATACCGGCACCATGTCGTCGGTGATCCGCTCGATCAACGAGAATTTCTCGGAGAATCCCGGCATCAGCGAGGGTGACATGTTCATTCTCAATGATCCTTATCGAGGGGCCATCCACCAGCCTGACGTCTCCATTGTAGCGCCGGTCTTCCATAATGGGCGTCATGTCGCATGGGCGGGGTCCTGTGCCCATCAGCTCGATGTCGGCGGAATGAGCTTTGGTTCATGGGCAATCGGGGCGACCGAAATCCAGCAAGAAGCCATGCTCCTGCCGGGCATCAAGCTGGTCGAGGGGGGCGTCCTGCGCCAGGATCTTTGGCAGATGATCATGGGTATGACGCGACTGCCCCACATGCTTGGCCTCGATCTGAAGGCGATGATCGCCGCGAACAACGTGGCTGCACGTCGCTTGGTCGAACTTATGGATCGCTATGGCGGCGATACGGTCGACGCGATTATGCGTGGCGAGATTGCCAACTCCGAGCGTCAGATCCGAGACTTGCTGCGCTCTCTGCCCGATGGCGTCTTCCGTGCCCGCGACTACATCGAGCACGACGGTCACCAGAACGTGCTCTACCAAGTTTGTGTCACCGCGACCAAGAAGGGTGACTGCCTGACACTGGATTTGACCGGCACGTCGCCGCAGGCGCCGGGCTTTATCAATTGCACCGCCTCGGGTATGCGCGGCGCAGCGATGACGGGGCTGCTGCCGATTCTCGCGCCACAGATCCGGTGGAACGAGGGCATTATGAACGCCGTCGACTTCGTCGCGCCCGAAGGTATCTTGTGCAACGCATCCTGGCCGGCTCCGGTTTCGTCAGGCACGATTTCAACAGCCTGGATTGTTCAAAATGTCGTTGTTGCCGCCCTTTCGCGCATGGTGACCTGCTCGCCCGAGCTGAGCTGCGAGGGCCAGGCCGTCACTAAAGGCCACATGATGGTGATGACGCTCGCCGGACTCGACCGCGACGGCGCTCCCTTCGGCACGTTTCTGCTCGACTCCACGGCTGGCGGAGGCGGCGCGTTTAATGACCACGACGGGCTTGACGGTTCGGGTGACTATTGTGTGCCGCGCCCGGCAATCGCCAATGTAGAAGCAAACGAGGCCAACGGACCGTTCCTCTATCTCTATCGCTCCTTCGTCCGTGACACGGGCGGTCCGGGTCGCCAGCGGGGCGGCGCCGGCACCTCGCTTGCTATAGTGCCCTACGGCACACCTGGCCTGCACGCAATGATGCTTGGACACGGCGTGGAAGTACCGAATTCGGTTGGCCAGTTCGGCGGTCTGCCGGGTGCTTGCGGCCGCAACTTCATGCTGAAGGATGCCGGTGACCCGGAATTCGTCGCAGGTCTTGCCGGCGACCTCGAGGAAATCCTCGATTTGAATGTTGAGGAGCTTGGAGCCAAACCCGGCCGGATGTGGCTCTCATCACGAGATGTGTTGGGCTACGCGTTCCAGGGTGGCGGAGGTTATGGGGATGCGTTGAAGCGAGACCCGGAAGCGGTGCGTGCTGATGTGCTTAACGGCCATGTCAGCGTTGCTGCGGCGCGCAGCCAGTACGGCGTTGCGCTCAGCAACGACGGGATTGACCATGCGGCGACCGAGGTTCTGCGGGGTGAAATACGCAGCCGCCGTTTGGGAGGGACAGTCCCGGCCCGCGCAGCAGGCTCCGGCGACATGCGCATCTCCTCGAGCAGGTTTTCGTGTGATTGCGGCTGCGATCTCGGCCCGACCAACGGTAACTGGAAGGAACACGCAAGAAGTTATCGCGTGGAAGCCACAAGCTATGGCGAACATATCAGGACCCACGTCGACCTCGAACTCTATGAGCATGTCTGCACCGAATGCGGTTCGTTGTTGGAGGCCGAAGTGGTCCGGAAAGGCGATGCGCCCCTGGTGACGCTGATGCTTGATGCCGAGTGGAGTGGCGACATGCCCACCCAACCTTACGAGCGATCATCGGCAAACGCCGCCGCCTGATACTTGAGGAGACTTTCATAAATGCAACTCTATCCCGAAAATGGCGCCGTGATCGTCACCGGCGGAGCACAGGGTATTGGCCGACGTCTGGTGCTCACCCTCGTTGCGGAAGGCGTCGATGTGTGCATCGCCGATTGGAACGATGAAAAAGGCCGGGCCGTGGCTTGTGAAGAAGCACCCGGTAATGGACGCCGCGTCTTCGTCAAGACGGATGTGTCGCGCGAGGAAAGCTGTCGGGCGGCCGTCAGCGCGGCGACAGAAGCTTTCGGTGGCGTTTTCGGCCTCGTCAACAATGCATCGATTTTCTCAACGCTGCAGATGCGCCCCTTCTGGGAGATACCCACCGAGGAGTGGGACCGGGTGCAGGCGGTCAATTTGAAGGGTGTTTTCAACATGACCCGTGTGGCACGCGAAGAACTGGCCAGGTCAGGTGAGGGCGCGGTGGTCAACATTGCTTCTTCGACCATCCATTTCGGCCGACCGAACTATGCCCATTACGTCGCTTCTAAGGCTGGCGTGTTCGGGTTGTCCCGTGCCATGGCGCGCGAGCTCGGGGGGCAATCTATCCGTGTCAACACGCTCACCCCGGGACCGACTTTCACGGAGGTCGAGCGAGCGACCGTCACCGCCGAACAGAAAGCCGCGATGATCGACCAACAATGCCTCAAACGCGCGGGCGGGCCTGACGACATCGCCGATGCCATTGCTTTTCTCCTGTCGCGTCAGGCGCGCTGGGTGACCGGTCAGCTTCTCAACGTCGATGGCGGCATGATCACGTATTGAAGAAAAAGTTCGGCAGAACGCCGACCGGAAGCAGAATGGAGCCCATCATATGGCTTATGTGACGACATCTAACCGGATGCTGATCAACGGGGCGCTGGTCCACAGTTCGAGCGGCGAGTTCGACGAGTCAATCAATCCGGCGACAGAAGAGGTCATCGGGCAGTCGCCGCGCGGGACGAAGGAAGACGTTGAACGGGCAGTGGCGGCGGCCGAGACCGCATGGCCTGGCTGGGCGGCGACCACTCCCTCGGAGCGCGGTGCTCGTATGCGAGCTTTTGGTGAAGCGCTGCGGGCAAGGTCGGAGGAAATCCTCAAGGTCGAAGTCGCCGACACGGGCAATACGATCACACCGATGCGCGGTGACGTCGGCGTGGCGGTGGAAAGCCTTGGCTATTATGCTGGCCTGATCCATGAGCTCAAGGGCGAAACGATGCCGGCAACGCCCGACAACCTGCACCTTACTCTGCGCGAGCCCTATGGTGTGGTGGCAAGGATCGCGCCCTTCAATCATCCATTGATGTTCGCTGTCGCACGTACGGCCGCCGCTCTTGCCGCCGGCAATGCGGTGATCGTCAAACCCCCGGAAACCAGCCCGCTATCGGCGATGGTCCTGGCCGAAATCGCCAGCGACATGCTGCCGCCAGGCGTGTTCAATATTCTGACCGGAGCCGGCGCGACGGTCGGTGACGCGATTGTTCGTCATCCCGGAATCAAGCGTATCGCCTTCATCGGTTCACCATCCACGGGGCGCGCGATCCAGCGCGCCGCCGCCGAGACCGCCGTCAAACATGTAACGCTGGAGCTCGGCGGCAAGAATCCGTTGATCGCCTTCCCGGACACTGACCCCGACACCATTGCCGATGCGGCGGTCCGGGGTATGAACTTCACCTGGCAGGGGCAATCCTGCGGTTCCACCAGCCGGCTCCTGCTGCATGAGGACATCCACGACGCCGTGCTGGAGCGCGTCGTTGAACGGGTCTCGAAGCTGAAGATCGGCGACCCGACGGATCCGGCAACCGACATGGGGCCCGTGAACTCGCGAATCCAACACGAGAAGGTCCTCTCCTTCTTTGAAACGGCGAAAAGCGATGGCTCACGGCGGATGACCGGAGGAGGACGGCCGTCCGGCGCCAATTTCGAGAAAGGTTTTTGGGTTGAGCCGACAGTCTATGCCGGAGTCCGTCCCGGCATGCGACTGTGGCAGGAAGAAGTCTTCGGACCGATCCTTAGCGTCGGGCGCTGGCGCACTGTCGATGAGGCGATCGAGCTCGCTAACAGCACCGAATATGGCCTTACCGGGGCGGTCTGGACCAACGACATCCGCAACGCGCTAAGCGTCGCTCGCCAGATTCGATCCGGGCATGTGTGGATCAACGGAGTTTCCAATCATTTTCTCGGCGTTCCGTTTGGGGGGATGAAGAATTCTGGTGTCGGGCGAGAGGAGGGCATCGAGGAGATGTTTTCTTATACCGAGGCCAAAACCATCAATATCATGTTGAACTAGGAGGCTTGGCCATGTGCGCAGCCGGCAACCATCGCGACCCCATCGCAGTCGCAATCGACGATAACGCCGCAGCGGGGATCGACGCGTCTGCGTCCCTGATCAAGAATCTGGTCGTCGCCAACCACATACTCTTCGATCAGAACGTGGTCGATGCGTTCGGCCACGTCAGCGTCCGTCACGATAAACGCCCGGATCGCTTCCTTCTGGCCCGCAATGTGGCACCGGGCCGCGTTGCCGCCGATGACATCGTAGAGTTCACGCTTGACGGTGAAGCGGTCAATGCCAACGGCCGCAACGTATATCTCGAGCGGTTTATTCACGGCGAGATCTACCGACGGCGCGAGGATGTGCAGTCGGTTGTTCATAGCCATTCGCACGCCATAGTGCCGCTCAGCATCGTCAAGGGTATGCGCATGAGGCCAGTGTTCCATATGGCCGGCTTCATCGGCCAGGGCGCGCCGGTCTTCGAGATTCGAGAAGCCGGCGGGGAGTCCACTGATCTCCTGATCAGTTCCAGCCAGCTCGGCCGGGCACTCGCCGAAAAATTCGACAGCAGCGATATCGTGCTCATGCGCGGCCATGGCTCGACGGTCGTTGGCCAATCGATCCAGCAAGCGGTCTATCGCGCCGTCTATGCGGAACTCAACGCCCGTTATCAGCTGGAGGCGATGCAGCTCGGCGAGGTGGTGCATCTGACGGAAGGCGAAAGCCGCGCCGCAGTCCGGAATGTCGAAGCACAGATGCATCGGCCTTGGGATCTATGGGTCGAACAGGCACGCGCCCGCCGCGCTGCCGGTTGAGCGAACTCGTTAGCCAGGTTGGGTTATCACTCGAAAATGGAGGACAAGATATCGTGCAGTTTCATCTCAACGGTTTTCGTCCTGGCGATCCGTCGATCCTCGAACAGATCGAACCGGATGGAAAGTCCAGCGAAATGTCGGAGCTTCCAAGCGAGGTTGACGTTCTGATAGTGGGCTGCGGACCGGCGGGCCTTACGCTCGCGGCACAGTTGGCCGCCTTCCCAAATATCAACACACGGATCGTCGATCAAAAGAGCGGCCCTCTTCAGATGGGGCAGGCGGATGGTATCGCTTGCCGCACCATGGAAATGTTCAATGCCTTCGGCTTTGTCGACCGGGTGACGAAAGAGGCCTATTGGGTCAATGAAACAACTTTCTGGAAACCCGCAGACGGCCAGCGGGAAAATATCGTCCGCGGCGGCAGGATCCAGGACACGGAGGACGGCCTGTCGGAGTTCCCGCATGTGATTCTGAATCAGGCGCGCGTTCATGATTTCTATCTAGAGGTTATGCGCAATTCGCGTCGCCGCCTGCGGCCGGATTATTCACGCCGCCTGCTCGATCTGCAGATCGACAGGTTGTCATCTGATAACGCGGCGAGCCATCCGATTACAGTGCGACTCGAACGCACCGATGATGATCATGCCGGCCAAGTAGAGACGGTGAAGGCGCGGTACGTTGTCGGTTGCGACGGCGCGCGCAGCACTGTGCGCAGGTCGCTCGGATTGACATTGGAAGGCGATTCCGCCAACCAGGCCTGGGGCGTGATGGATGTTCTGGCAACGAGCAATTTTCCGGATATCCGCCTGAAGGCCGCGATCCATTCGGCGAGTGAAGGCAGCATCCTTATTATACCCCGGGAAGGCGGCTATATGGTCCGCTTCTATATCGAGCTCGACAAGCTTCGCGAGGACGAGAGAATTGCGAATCGCAACATCACCGCTGATCAGCTGGTAGCTGCGGCCCAACGCATCCTGCGTCCCTATACACTGCTGGTAAAGGAAATCGTCTGGTGGTCGGTTTATGAAATCGGTCAAAGGCTGTGCGACCGGTTTGACGACGTGACGCCCAAACTATTGGGGAAACCGGCCCCGCGTGTATTCATCGTCGGCGACGCCTGCCATACCCATAGCCCGAAGGCAGGGCAGGGCATGAATGTCTCGATGCAAGACGCTTTCAATTTAGGCTGGAAGCTGGCGGCGGTTCTCGAAGGTCGCTCGCCGCCCGGTCTCCTGCATACCTACTCGGCTGAGCGGCAAGCAATCGCCAAGGAACTGATCGATTTCGACCGCGAGTTCGCCAGGATGTTCAGCGCCCGGCCAAAGGAGTCGCAAGAAGAGGCCGTCGACAGCGTCGACCCTGCGGAATTCCAAAATTACTTTGTCAAGCAAGGCCGCTTCACAGCCGGAACCGCGACACGTTACGCGCGATCAGCGATCTCCGGCGCGGGTACCTATCAGCATCTGGCAAAAGGACTGACGATCGGGATGCGCTTCCATTCCGCGCCCGTTGTTCGTCTGGCCGATGCGAAGCCGCTTCATCTGGGTCATGCGTTCAAGGCGGACGGTCGTTGGCGGCTGATCGCCTTTTTGGGCGCCGAAGATCCATCGTATCCAAATTCCGGCATCAGAAAATTGTGCTCGTTTCTGACCGAATCAGCTGAGTCACCACTCCTGCGGCATACCAGAACGGGTGCGGATATTGACGCTGTACTCGACCTCCGCGCCGTCTTCCAGCAGGATCACCGGCTGCTGGATGTCGGAACCTTGCCCCCATTGCTGCTACCACAAAAGGGATCTTATGGCCTGCACGACTACGAAAAAGCGTTTTGCGTCGACCAACGAACCGGAATGAATATTTTCGAGATGCGGGGCATCGATCGCGACGACGGGTGCATAGTCTTGTTGAGGCCCGACCAATATGTGGCGCACATCCTACCGATCGACTCGCATGGCGAGTTGGCGGCATTTTTCGACGGCTTCATGCTGCGGCAAAACTAGACAGCCAACAATCAAGCGGCGGCACAACCGGCCCGATCGATCTCCGGCACTGGTCGGACAGGATCAGGAGCGCCACTGCGCCCTCGGCTGTCGCGATCCAATCATCAGGCTACCCGCGCCGCGACCGCCTTGTGCGGGTTGAGGAAACGTTCGCAAAAGTGCCGGTCGGATGCCGGGTCGTGCGAGAACCAGCGCGGTGAGGAATCCTGCCAGAAACTAACTATGTCATCGGGCGCACTGTGCCGATGCTCGTTCGATCGCCTCGATCGCAACATGTCGATTGCCTCCATGGCGCCGGTCCTCAGTGCGTCATCGTTTGCAGCTTGGTTGCCTCACGCCGCTTGCGGACCAGCCGCACTTCCCAAAAACCAGTCACCAGCATGACGATGGTCGTCAGCCAGCCCATGGTCAGAAGATCGACGCTCGGCGCGACGGGAATGAGCGCCAACAGCGCGGTGACGCCGGCGATGTGCGAAGCCGGCAGGACACCGTAGACCACCTTCCTGTACACGGCGCTGCCGAAGAGATAGATCGCCGGCCCGCCGGACAACGTCAGCGCATAGGCAAATTTAAGTCCGTCATGGGGATGGGCGAGCACCAGATCGTTGCCGACCGCGGTGGCGATGATCCCGCCGACTAGGATAGCGTGGATGTAATGGAAATAGGCGCCGATCCGGCCGGGATCGTCGGAATGGATGATGGCGTCGGTCGCGTCCTTGCTCGACGTACCGAAATACAGCCACCACATGGCGAGCGTTCCGAGGAAGGTCGCGAGCAGCGCCGAGAGGATTGGCACATCCCAGGCCTCTGCGCGCGCCATGGTGGCGCCGGTCGCCAGCAGCGTCTCGCCGAGCGCGACGATGACGAAGAGCTGGCAGCGCTCGGCAAGATGACCGCCATCGATCGTCCAGTCGCTGGTCTTCGAGCGGCCGAGACCCGGCAACGCGAAGCCGAACATCGGCGAGACATACTCGCAGGCGACCGCGGATGCCCATAGTGCTATGCGCGCTTCATGCTCGGCGAAGGCACCCGTGATCCAGAAGATGGCGGCCATCGAGACCCAGCCGAGCATGCGCCGGTAGTTGGCCGAAAGCGGATGATCGGAGCCGAGCTCCCAGACGATATAGGCGGTGCGCCCCACCTGGACCGCGACATAGGCGAGAGCGAAGACCAGCCCGCGTTCGCCGAAAGCGCCGGGGATGGCCGAGGCCATGAGCAGGCCCGCCAGCATGACGGCGAAGATCAGGCCGCGGATGCGTGGTGTCTCCGGGTCGAACCAGTTGGTGACCCAGCAGGTGTATTGCCAGCCGAGCCAGACCGCGAACCACAGGATGAGCGTCTCGATGACGCCGGTCAGGTTCAAATTGGTCAGCAGTTCGTGGCTGAGCTGCGTCACCGCGAAGACATAGACGAGGTCGAAGAACAGCTCCTCGAACGTCACCCGCGCATGATGGCCGTCGCGGCGGCGCAGCAGCGGGTAATGATGGGAGGTTGTGGCTGCATTGCTTTCGGTCATGGGCGTTCGGGCATGTCAGGAGTGGGCGAATCGCCAGATGGCGATGGCTGCTACCGCGGCCGGCACGGCGAAGACGACCAGCAGGATCGGTAGTTCCTGCGCCACGGTGTAGCCGGCCTTGTTAACGCCGACCCAGAGGTTGGCGACCGACACCGCCAGCCAAATCGGGATGAAAAACTTCGATGCGGTCGAGAGCGCCGGCGTCGTGGCGCCCCAGAGCTGGCCGAACAGCAGAAAGACGCCGAGCAGGACGATCCCACCAGCAATAACCATTAGCATATGCATGGCGTCGTCCCCCTCATGAAAACACGCTCAGATTTTTCGCGATGTCCTTGCCGGCATAGGGCGGGAAGACATCGAGCTCGAGATCGGGATTGCCGATCAGCATCGCCTTGGTGTTGCTGAGCGCGTCGAACCCGGCCTTGCCGTAATATTTACCCATGCCGCTGTTGCCGACGCCGCCGAAGGGCAGGCTGTCGACCCAGCAATGCAGATTGGTCTGGTTGATGCAGCCGCCGCCGAACGAAAGTGACCCGAGCACGAAGTCGATCGCCGCCTGGTCCTTGCTGAAGATGTAGGCTGCGAGCGGCTTCGGCTTGCGCTTGATAATGTTCACGACCTCCTTGAGGTCGGAATAGGGCATCACCGGCAACACGGGGCCGAAGACCTCCTGCTGAAGCGCCGGATCGTCCCAGGTCGAGGGATAGAGGAGCGTCGGCTCGACGTAGCGCGCCTTGACGTCGTAGCGGCCGCCATGGACGACCTTTTCCGGCAGGATGTAGGAGGCAACCCGCTCGGCTTCATGCTCGCTGATCATCCGTGCGAAGTCGGGACTCCTGCTCGGGTCCTCGCCGTACATCTTCACGATCGAGGCCTTTAGCTTGGCAATGAAGGCATCGGCGACGCTCTCGTACACGCAGACATAACCCGGCGCGATGCACCATTGCCCTGAGATCGCATTATGGCCCCAGGCGATGCGGTCGGCGGCAATGTCGAGATTGGTGGTGGCATCAACGATTGTCGGATTCTGCCCGCCGAGTTCGAGAATGACCGGCGTCAGGTTCTCAGCCGCCGCGCGCATCACCACCTTACCGACCGCCGACGAGCCGGTGAAGAAGATGAAGTCGAAAGGCAATGCCAGGAGCTGGCCGATCTCCTCGCGCCCGCCAGTGACGACCGCGACGTTCTCCGGCGCGAAATAGCGGGGGATCAATTCGCTCAACAGCGCCGCCGTCGCCGGCGTCGTATTGGCGGGCTTGAGGATAACCGGGTTGCCGGCGGCGAGAGCTGCGACAGCGGGATCGAGCAGCAGAAGGATCGGCGCGTTAAACGGGCCGATCACCAGCGTCACGCCGTACGGCTCCTTGTAGATCACGCCCCTGTTGCCGGTTGCTTCCAGCCCGGGCGGGATCGGCGCAGGCTGCGGCATCATCAGCGCCTTCAGGTTCTCGCGATAGTATCGGATCACCCCGCTTGGCACGGTGATCTCGAAGAGTTGCTCGAAAGGCGGTTTGCCGAAATCCTGATGGAGCGCGGCGCAGAACGCATCCTTGTTATCAAGCAGCATGTGCTCCATGCGGTCGAGCTGGTCGATCCGCCAGTCATGGCTCTTGGTTGCGTCACTCAGGAAATGCTCACGTTGCACGTCGAACAGAGATTGGAATGGGTTGGTCATGACGAGACTCCGGAGTTGCGACGCGACGTTGGCTCCAAATAACCAAAAGAGTCGGAATCGAAGGCGGCCGGGCGTCGGCCCGACCGCACCACAAATTACTTCGTCGTGTAGCCGCCGTTGACGAGGATGGTCTGGCCGGTCATCCACCAGCCGTCCGAGACGAGGAAGCGGATGAAGGGGACGATGTCCTCGATGTCGGTAAGGCCGGTCTTGGAGAAGTTCGACAGCGCTGCCGCAGTCTTGTGATAGGCGACCGCATCGGCGCCCTCGGCCGGATAGAAGAAGGGCGTGTCCATCGGGCCGGGGCCGATCGCCGTCACCGAGATGCCGCGCTCGCCGAACTCCTTGGACGCCGCCCGTGTGAAATGCTCGACGGGCGCTTTGGTGCCGGCATAGGCCGCATAGAAAGGTGTATAGGCCCCGAGCAGCGACGTCACCAGCGTGCAGACCTTGCCGTTGTCGCTGACGTGTTTGCCAGCCTCCTTGAGGAAGAAGAAGGCGGACTTCGAATTGACCGCCGTCATTTCGTCATACTCGGCCTCACTGATCTCTATGAAAGGCTTCTTGAGCACCTTGCCGACCGTGTTGATGGCGATATCTATGCCGCCCATCGCCGTCTTGGCATCGGCGAACAGCTTCTCGGTCGCGCCGGCCGTGGTGAGATCGGCCTGGAACGCGAACGCATCCGCGCCGGCCGCCTTGATTGCGGCCACCGTCTCGTCGGCCGCCAGCTTCGTGGCGCTGGTATTGTAGTGAACAGCGACCGCCTTCGCGCCCTGGACCGCAAGATCGCGCGCGAGTAGTCCGCCAAGGTTCTTCGCACCGCCGGCGATGAGAGCGGTTTTTCCCTTGATGCTGTGATCGGTCATGGGCGTTTGGCCTCCTTCGTTGCTTGACGGCCACCTTCGTGACCGCTTCCTGAAGAGCACCATATCGTCTACGATACCTTGATAAAGGCGCCAATTCTGACATCACCTGTCAGAATTAGCGAACAATCCCCAAGATACTAGAGAGGGCTCTTGGACCGTATAGACCTCTTCCGAACCTTCGCCCGCGTTGTTGAATGCGCGAGCTTCACCCGTGCTGCCGACACGCTGGGACTTCCGCGTTCGTCAGTGTCAGCTGCCGTGATCGCGCTTGAGGCGCGTGTCGGAGCCCGCCTGCTTCACCGCTCCACCCGGAGGGTCTCCCCGACCCAGGACGGTGCCGCCTTTTACGAACGCTGCATCCGGCTGATCGCCGATGTAGACGAGGCAGAAGGGCTGTTTCGGCAGACCTCCGTCGGGCCTGCAGGCAAGCTCAGGATCGACGTACCGGGCCGGATCGGCCGGCTGATCATCGCACCTGCCTTGCCGGAGATCCTCGCCCGTTATCCCCAACTCGACATCGACCTCAGCGTGACCGATCGCGCGGTCAACCTCGTCGAGGAAGGCGTCGACTGCGCTTTGCGTGTCGGTCCGTTGGGCGATTCGGGCTTGATTGCCCGCAAGATCGGCAACCTGCCACTAGTCAATGTCGCCAGTCCGAGCTATCTCGCCCAATACGGGACACCGGGCGTCCCGGACGATCTGGTAGAACACCTGGCCATCAATTACGCCTCGCCGTCCACGGGGCGTGTCGAGGATTGGGAATGGATCGAGAAGGACGAGGTACGGACGTTGCCGATGCCCGGCCGGGTCACGGTCAACAACGCGGAAGCCTATATCGCCTGCTGCCTCGCCGGCCTCGGCCTCATCCAAATCCCGGCCTATGACGTAAAGCGCCATCTGGACGCAGGCGAACTCGTAGAGGTGATGCCCGATTATCGGGCCGCGCCGATGCCGATGGCGCTGCTCTATCCGCACCGCCAGCACCTCTCTCGGAGGCTTCAGGTCTTCGCGGATTGGCTGGATGAGCTGTTGAAGCGCGAGCTTCTTGATGACGAGGGATAGTGGTCCGGCGGGGATGTGTGAAAACTGCACCTTCACCGAGCGCAGAAAGTCATTGAGGAGCCGCCGTCGGCCATCCGTACAACCGTTGGGATGGCAGGCCCTTTTTCAGGTTCGCGTCTCCGTCCTTGCGATGCATCCGTCAATGTGCGCCGGAACGGGAGCCATCAACGCGCTGGCAACCAACTCGTGGGCTTTCAATTTCCGCGTGGATGGCATGATTGTTGATAGGATCAACACATTCCGGCGGCAATCCTCCACACTTGGTCAAAGGCCGTTAAGCGCAGGCGGCATGAGCAGATGTGCTCGTCGCTTGAACAAGCGCAAGAATTCTTCGACAAAGCATTATTGGCTTTGCCGGCGATATTCGCCGGGCGGCAAGCCGGTAGTGCGAGAGAAAAGGCGGCTGAACGAGGCGACATCCTGATAGCCGACGCGATAGCAGATCTCGGAGATGGCGAGTTGCGTGCTTTCCAAGAGTTCTTTGGCCGCTTCGAGGCGGCGATCTTGAATCCACTGACCTGGGCTGGTCTGGAGTTCCTGCGCGAATCGTCGTGAAAGCGTGCGCGGCGACAGCGCCAACTGGTCGGCGAGAAAAGCGAGATTGAAGGCGGCCATGTTGGCGGACGCCACCATTTCCAGCCTCTCCCGAAAAGACATGCGCTCCGGCACGGCGACATCTTCAAGCCGAAACTCATAAGGGGTCTGGAGCCGCCGCGATGGGGGCAGAACGAGCAACTTGCGCACAATACGCTCTTCCTTCTCGAAACCCATATCCTTGACCAGGGCTTTGGCCAGCTCCAAGCCGGAAAAACCGCCGCCGCAGGTGTAGATTTTTCCCTCCCGGATCAGCAGGCGGGAGGGATCCCAGCGTACCTGGGGAAAGCGTCGTGCTGCTTCCCCCTTGAGCCACCAAGAAATTGTAGCCCGTTTCCCGTCGATATGACCGCCCTGCGCGAGGAAGTAGCTTGCAGAGCAATGTGCAGCGATGATCGCGTCATCATGCTTGGCCATGGCCAATATGGGTTCGGCATGCCGGCTTTCATCGTCCAATGAGCCCAGCAGCTCGCCGACGTTGAGTCCGGGCACGGCAAGCAGGATCAGAATGTCCATTGGTCGTGATGGGGCCGCCAGGGTCTGGAAAATAATTCCAGACGAAGAGGAGGCTGCCGCCTGCCGCGAGACAAACTCGAACGAAAAAATTTCGGCGCGCCGGATCATGTTCACCAACTCGAACATCTCGACGAGCGTCGCCGCGACCGCCGAATAGAAATTGGCCGGCAACCAAATCACCACGTGGATCGGCTTAGAACTCATTCTCGCTCGCGGACCACCGAATGCAGCATAATAACGTTTTGGCGAGTTTAACATAGAAGTTGTCATATTTGCCAATTCAGCTTTTCGGACGTGCAACTAGGGTCGGGCATCATCTATCCGCCTGCGAGATTCAATTCCGCAAAATCCGAGCTCTGAGGAATTGTCATGAAAGCGATTGTGTTCGACAAAGTCGGTTCGCCACGTGAGGTGCTGCGCCTTGCAGAGGTTCCGATCCCGGATATCAAAGACAACGAAGTCCTTATCAGGATGGTCTCAGCGCCCATCAGCCCCGGCGACTTCCTCTTCATCGAAAACCTCTATCCCGAGTCGAAGAGGCCGGTGTTTCCGCAGCAAACTGGTGGAAACCACGGGGCAGGTATCGTGCAGGAGGTTGGAAAGGATGTTGCTGGGACCGAGCCAGGCGCTTATGTCGCCTTCAGCTACTACAATAGCTGGGCTGAGTACGCAGCCGTCCCGGCAGAATGGTTGATGCCGCTGCCACGGATATTTCCGCCGGAAAAAGCCGCCCAATTCTTCAATCTCATAACAGCGTGGGATCTGGTCGAGGCCGCACAGCTCAAGCCGGGTGACTGGCTCGCTGTCACTGCCGGCAACTCGACTGTTTCGACGATGGTGCTCCAATTCGCCAAGGCGCGGGGCGTGAACGTCATCTCCTTCGTGAGGCGTGCCTATCTCGACTTGAACGATTTGGGCGCAGCGGAAGTCGTCGAGCTTTCATCGCTCGCAGGCAGCGTGGGCGATCGGGTCGCGGAGATCACCGCAGGTATGGGGCTCAACGCCCTGATCGACAATGTCGGCGGTCCAGTCACCGGTGAGCTCATTCGGCACATGGCATTTGGCGGTCAGGTCATCATTAACGGAGGCATGAGCCCCGATCGGTTCGAGCTGCACAATTTCGATGTCTTGTTGAGTGGAATCGAAATCAGATCGCACGTCTACCGATACTTCTTCACACCGCCGCACCCGAACGACGGGCAAATACTGCGGCGGATTGCTGAAGCAACCGCATCGCCCGACTTTAAGGTTGCAGTCGGCGGGATGAACCGACTGGAGGACTTTGAAAGAGCGGTGGCGGAGACACTGGACCGTCCCGAACGCGGAAAGCAGTTTTTCGAACTCTGCGGACTTGAGTACTGATCGCAAGCATCGGTTTGCGTCATTGCCTGCACAAGGGAACAGCCGCGCGTTTGGGTAATACTCCCAAGATTGCGACCGGGCGACGCAGGGCGGCCTCGCCTTGGCCCGACTGTTGATAGCATCAACAAAATCGGCCTGCGTGGTCTGCTTGTGGCTGATGCTGTCGACACACAAGCCAGGCTGCCGCTGAAGACCATAAGGGAGAAGGTCTTGTCGATGCGCTTGAAGGGAAAGCTAGTCCAAGGGGAACTGACCGAAAGTGGCATGTTCTCAGGCCTGGATTTCTCCAAAGTGAAAATCATTGTGGTCGGCGGCCGCAAATGGGACGAAACGATTAAGAATGCCTCCCGCCGGGGCTCCCAATCTGACGCTAGTGATACTTGTGGCTGGAAGTCTGTTCTTCCCCAGCGGCTTGAACGATCGCCATCGGAAGGATCTGTGACATCCAGCATAAACCGAGTAACGTCACTGGCGCAAATTCGGCTGCAAATTTCCCGTCCTACGCACGATAAACAAAGTGTTGGCCGAAATCATCGTCTGTCGATGAATGACCGCTTTTGATGCTGTGCACCGAATACACCCTAAAACCGGACTTCGCAGCTTCTCAGTTAAAACCGGTGGCCGATTGATCTGGTCGAATTGAGCAAGAAACCGGTTTGAAACAAGTTCATAATAATGATCGGAAGTCCGGGAGTGGGATATCTCCCGTCACTCGCGGCACGCGGTACCCGCGCTCGACGGCACTGCGACCCGCAATATTGACGTACCAACGCTGCACGGCGGGGTACTCGTTCAGGTCGACCCTATGTCTCTCAAACCGTGAAACCCACGGCCAAACAGCCATATCGGCAATCGAGTATTCGTCGATCAGATAAGCGCGATCCTTGAGCCGTGTATTGAGTGTCTGGTACATCCGCCGGGTATCATTTTGGAAAAGCTCCTCCGCCATTGGGGACTGTTCGGGATGGTATGTGAGAAAGTAGTGAGCGTGACCCAGCGTTGGTCCAAAACTCCCTGTCTGCCACATAAGCCACTCGATTGTGTGATGTCGGGCGCGACCATCCTTCGCCAAGAATCGTCCCGTCTTGTCTGCAAGGTAGATGAGGATTGCAGAGGATTCGGTGAGAGTAAGGCCAGCCTTGCGATCGACGATAGCCGGAATTTTTCCGCCGGGATTGATCTGTAAGTATTCGTTATCGAACTGATCACCCTTGGTGATGTCGATCGTGTGTGTGCGATAAGCCAGCCCGAGTTCTTCGAGTGCAATCGAAACCTTCAAGCCATTCGGTGTAATCCAAGTGTATAAATCAATCACCGCTTCGCTCAATCAAACATCATTTCATCAACAGGAATTCCATGGAAGCTCTGCATGGCGTGTTTGCTGGTGACATCATCGAGACCGGAAAAGAGATCGCGCAACGTCTCGACGATTCGAGAAATTTTCGGATCGGCGACCCGATACACCACAGTTTTGCCCTCGCGCCGTCCTTTGATCATGCCCGCCTCGCGCAACTCGGTCAGTTGCTGTGAAAGCGTCGGCTGTCTGATACCCAGGTCCTCTTCCAGGGAGGTCACAGAACATTCCTGTTCCATGAGATAACAGACAATGGAAAGCCGGTTGGGGTTCGCGATCAGTTTGAGAAGTTCGCTCGCATCACCAACGCTTCGGCATAGTTTCGATGAGATAGATCTCGTCACGGAAATCACCCTGCATTGTTTATAAAAAGATAGATTGAGATTGTTGTGCTTTCAACAGACAAAGCGCCAGATGGTCCAATTTGAAAGAACGTTCTTCCCGAGCGCGGATTTTTAGAAATCCAATGCGTTAACGGCTACACAATTGGGACGGTCCTGTTTCCCAAGTCAATATATAAAAAAGTAGATTGTTCTTGTCGCGCTTTGCTTGCGCGCACACGTTGTCAATGGGCGAGAAACAGAATGAAAATCGGCGTTCATCCAAGCAATCTTCATCTGCGTTTGGCGCAGGTTTGGCCTAACGCATTCGCGTCACTTGGTCCGGAGTTCGTAAACTACCCTGAGGGCCGAGATACCGCGCGATTGTTGAATAGCCGGGCCATTGATTTCGGTGGAACCGGTTCAACGCCTCCGATTACCGCGGAGGTTGAGGGACTGGATGTCATCTACATCGCGGCATCCGCGCCTCGTCCGGCCAACGGCGGCATTTTTGTTCTGAAAGATAGTCCCATTCGCAGTGTGGGAGATCTGGAGAACAAGCGTGTATCCCTGATTGATGGATCGTTTCACACCTACTTGCTCGCGCGGAGCCTGGAAACTGAAGGACTGCTTCTGCCGGACGTGACCCGCGTCGAGACGGGAGCAGGCGATGCTCTGCCTGCCTTGCTGGAAGGACGTGTGGATGCCTGGATCGCCATGGCTCCCCGGCTCGAAAAGGCCCTAGAGCGTACAGACATCCGTTTGATCGCGCGTTGCGGATCGACAATACCGAACCGGTCGCTGTTCTGGACACTGGGAGGGCAGGGGCTTTCAGCGGATCTTCGACAGCATATTGTTGTCGAATTGGTCCGGATAGGCCGCGAAGTCACCGATGATCCACGGCGGGCCGCGTTGCGTCTCGCTGAAAACCGCGGTGCCGATGCTGACGTCGACGCTTGGGAAAAGGTGGTCCGATCGCGGGATTTTTCCGTCGTGCCCGCTGACGAAAACATCATTGCCGAACAGCAGGAAGAGGCTGACACACTTTACCGCCATGGCCACTTCAAGACACCAGTGCGCCTCGGCCAATCCCTGCAAAACACCTGAACGGAGAGCTTCGGTATGAACGTACTTTGGTACATGTGCGCGCCTGACGGCGCTTACCCCTGGCAGCCTGAAGGCTCACGTCAAGTCGATTACGGCTACTACCGTCAATTGGCACAAGCATATGACCATCTAGGCTATACTGGTGCGCTGTTCGCTACAGGAGCTCATGACGTCTGGGTGCTTGCGGGCGCGCTGCTTCCTTATACCGAGCGCATGAAATTCCTTGTGGCAGTTCATCCCGGTCTCATAGCACCGACACTTCTCGCCAAAATGGCGGCCACCTTTCAGGAATTCTCGAAGGGCCGTTTGCTCATCAATGTCGTCTCCGGGGATGCCAAGATGCTGGGCGCATACGGTATGACGCTGCCGCATGACGAGCGCTATGAGATGGCAGATGAATATCTATCGTTGTGGCACCGCCTCTTCGCCGGCGAAAGCGTGACCTATCAAGGCAAATATTTCTCAACAGAAGGCGCAAAGCTCGCACTTCCGGTGGGCAGTAGTATTGCGCCACCGCCATTGTGGTTTGGCGGGTCCTCCGACAAGGCGCTCGATGTCGCCGCCAAGCATGTGGATGTCTATCTCTCCTGGGGCGAAACGCCGGATCAGATCAAGGAAAAGATCGATGCCGTGAAGGAGCGGGCCGCCCGACTGGGGCGAACCCTGGAATACGGTATCCGACTCTACGTCATTGTCAGAGAGACCGATGCCAAGGCATGGGAAGCGGCCAATGATCTGTATTCCCGCATGGACGATACCGCGATCGCTGCCAACCAGCGCTTTGTCTCAAAGAGCGATTCTGTCGGGCAACAGCGCATGAGCGCCCTGCACGGCGGGGAGAAGCCAGCCGATCTCCGCGATCTGGAAATTGCTCCCAACCTCTGGGCCGGGATCGGCCTCGTACGGCCCGGTCCGGGAACGGCCATCGTCGGATCTCCAGAAACCGTGCTTCGCACTCTCGAGGCTTACAAGGAAGCAGGCGTCGATACGTTCATCCTGTCAGGAATGCCGCTTCTCGAAGAAGCCTACCGCTTTGGTGAAACCGTGCTTCCGCGCCTCGATGTCAATCGCGAGATTTCGCAGGCAAAGCATTTCACCTGGTCAACATTGTTCGACAAGGACCTCTCCAATGCAAAATCCGCATAGTTCCGCCGCTTCGAAAAAGGGCTCCAGACGGTGACTGCACTTGACGCCGCGGAGCCACTAGCCCGCAACATTGTCGCACGTACAGCATCCCATTTGCTTCGGTCATTGGAGGCCGCGCTGGGCGCTCTGTGCGCATTTATTCTGGCCGTATTGCTGGTTGTGGTTTTGACGACGGTCGTGCTGCGCTATCTGTTCAGTGCGGGTTTCATGGGTTCGGAAGATCTGTCAGTCTGGCTACACGTGGCGCTGATCGCATTTGGCGCGCCGCTCAGCCTGAACAGCGCGCTCGCTATGCGGCTTGACGTTTTCGTACGCCTGTTGCCACGTCGGGGGCAGAGCGCGACGGACGTTGTTGCGGATATCTTCACGGTGTTGTCCGGACTGATCCTCAGCTTTGGCGGCAGCGAAATCATGACGATGCTCGGTGGCGTTTCACCCACGCTTGGCTTGCCGGAGTGGATCCGTTTCGGATTCCTGGGTGCGGGTGGGGCGCTGTTGCTTCTCGTCCTCCTGCTTCAGCGAATTACCGATGGCAAAGCCGCCCAGATTTTGTTGGCGCTTGCGATTGGCGCAAGCTTGTATTTCAGTATTCCGCATCTCGCATTATCGTTTGACTGGCCGCCCAGCATTGTCCTGGGGCTGGTTGCCGCCATTGGTCTGGTGGTGGCCGCACCCTTGCCCCATGCATTTCTTGCCGCTGCTTACGTTGTCATTGCATTTGGCAGTACCTTGCCGGAGCCGGCGATCGTCGCCTCCACCGTCACCGGAATGTCCAAGTTCCTTTTGCTGGCCATTCCATTCTTCCTGCTTGTGGGTGGACTGCTGACGGCATCGGGCGTTGCCAACCAGCTGGTGCGCTTTGCAGCGGCTCTCGTCGGTCATCGGCGCGCCGGCCTCGCGCAGACAACTTTGCTGACGAGTGTCCTGTTTTCCGGGGCATCCGGCTCCTCTGTAGCGAACGCGGCATTCGGAGCGTCGACCTTTCAACCCGAACTGGTCAAGCGTGGTTATCCACCAGCTCAAGCGGCTGCAATCATCGCCTCCACCTCGGTCCTCGACAATATCATTCCGCCATCTGTGGCATTTCTGATCCTGGCCGCTGCGACAAACCTTTCTGTCGGGTCTCTCTTGGTCGGAGGCTTTTTTGCAGGTGGCGTGATGGCGGTCTGTCTTGCCGTCGCTATCCATATAACCGTGCGCGAGCAACAGCCGCAAGCACGCGCAAGCGGCACGGAACGGTGGCGTTCCGCAGTCGCCGCCATTCCGGCGTTCGGCCTTGGTATCATCGTCGTCGTCGGTATTCGCATGGGTGTTGTCACGACGACCGAAGCAGCAGCCTTGGCTGCCATTTACACACTGGTCCTCGGGATCAGTGCACGTTTGCGCTTTCAGGCCCTCTTCGCCGCATTTCGGCAGGCGGCAACTGAGGCTTCGGCGATCGGTCTTTTGATTGGCACGGCAGGACCTTTCGCGTTCCTGCTGGCGGTGGACAACGTCTCGGGCATTATCGCCGATCTAACCACGGCGCTTGGTGGGAGCGCCATTGCGGTCTTGTTGCTTTCAAACCTCATCCTGCTGGTCGTAGGGCTGGTGCTCGACATCGGGGCAGCTATCCTGCTCTTCGGACCTATCTTGTTGCCGGCCGCAGTCGCCGCGGGAATCGATCCCATCCACTTTGGCGTCATCATCGTCGTCAACCTGATGATCCATGGACTGACGCCGCCGCTTGGCATGCTCATCTTCGTGGTCAGTGGCGTCACACGCCTGCCTGCTTCAGCGCTCTTTCGAGCCGTTCTTCCTTATCTCTTCGCGCTCCTGATTGCTCTTACGATCATTTGCGCATGGGCCGTCATCTTCTAACGAACAGGAAAAAACCAATGACCATCTTGCACCGTCGCGCTTTTCTGCAATCAGCCGCCGTCGTCGGAGCTGCCACACTCGCCATGCCCGCTTATGTCAACCGCGCAGCAGCACAAACCAGGACGCTGACGGTTGCATCGCTCTTCGGAGACGACAAGCCGGAGACCAAAATCTGGTTCAAAATACGAGATCTGGTCGAGGCCAAACTCCCGGGCCAGTTTAAATTCAACATCGTCAAGAATGGAGCGCTCGGCGGCGAGAAGGAGGTCGCAGAAGGTGTGCGGCTCGGTTCGATCCAGGCCAGCCAGTCCACCGTTTCCTGGCTGTCCGGATGGGTCCCTGAGTTGCAGTTACTTGACCTCCCATTCCTCTTTCGTGACGGTGAGCATGTACGAAAAGTCGTAGAGGGAAGCGTTGGAGCCGAACTTCGCGAGAAACTTCTTGCTCAGAACTTCGTCGTTGGCGGCTACATCAACTACGGAGCGCGGCATCTATTGACGAAACAGCCCGTAACCCGGCCCGAGCAGTTGAAGGGAAAGCGGATTCGCGTCATCCAAAGCCCTTTGCATACCAAGCTGTGGAGCGCGTTCGGGACAACTCCTATCGGAATCCCTATTACCGAGACCTACAATGCCCTGTCGACAGGTGTTGCCGACGCGATGGACCTTACCAAATCAGCCTATGCTGGCTTCAAACTGTATGAAGTCGTTCCTTACCTCACCGAAACCGGTCACATATGGGCATCAGGAGTGGTCTACTACTCGACTGCATTCTGGAGTGGACTGAACGAAGAGCAGAAAGCCGTTTTCCTCCAAGCTTCAACCGAGGGCGCAGCATACTTCAACCAGTTAATTGTCGGGGACGAAGCCGGATCGGTAGCGATCGCAGTCCAGCATGGCGGTCACGTGCTCCAGCCTGAAGAGCGGGCGACATGGGAAGCGGGCGCTCACGGTGTGTGGGAGGAATTCGCTCCAATTGTGGGCGGTATCGACAAGATCAAGGCTATCCAAGCCACAGTCTGAGCCTCGATACTGCAAGCTGATCTTCTATCGAAGATTGAATCCAGCCGGAATATTATACCGACTGGATTCGGGACGTTGGTAAATTCGCTCGGTACCGGGAATTCGCTCACTCTGTCACGTTTGAAGCAATTTTGGATTTGACGATATGTGGGGTTGGGTTTCAGCTTTTCTAAACTTCTGCAACTCCAGATCGCCGCCAAGATGGAACTCGTCGATCAGGATCGCTCGCGTAGTTCGGGGCCAAATGGCCATCAAGAAACGAGTCTACCTGGGCTGACCGAGATCAGGGAGGGAGATAGCGTCAGGGCCCCCCGCGCGACAGCACTCTTCAATGGCATCGGCGAATTGCTCCGACGGACCAGTGCCCGGTTTCCTGAGCCTCGTGATCAGTTGCGCAAGCTCTGGACGATAAGTTGAATGACAATTTGCGTTGCTCTCACGCAGAGTACCGGCGTCCAGACTCTCATCGGTCACAGAGTCATCTGGACTGTTGTACGCCGAGGAGGCCGCCTTCCTTGCCGACCATCGATGAAAACGCCGTGTTACGCGCCAACCATGACTGCTGAGTGATCACCATTCGAATGCAAGCCAGCCGGCCGATTGCTCTTATCCGCAAAGGGCATGTCAGTCGTTGCAGCTTCGAAAATCGACTCAATTGGTAGACTTACGGGCAAAACCCACATAATGATACCGTCGGCTTCTCTCGCCGGACGGTTAATTCGGAAGGATAAGCGAGGTTGCTGGTCGGCGACTGCACGCTTCGACCGGCGCATCGTTCGGTTCGCCCTCTGAATGTTTGGCAGAAAACCAGAGCGCATATCGCGAGGACCAAGGCATATTGTTTCGCGTCATGCGCGCTTCACATGGAAGGAGATTGGAATGTCAATCGAGTTCATGCATGTGCCGACCACCGGATTGCAACTACGAGGTGAAGTTGCTTCAGTTTTCGATGGCCCGTATGAGACGCGCAGGCTTGCGCTCCTGGAGCGCACGTGTTTCCGGCAGCTCTTGATCGACGGGCCAGCGGGCATTTTCGCAAATATAGGTATTGCCGCCGCCGCAGCACGCACGACGTCCTCTCTCGGACTCACCCTGACCCACCGGGCCGGAATCTTCCAACCCACTGTTGCCGCGCGCCAGCTTGCCGAACTCGACAGACTGAGCGATGGTCGTCTCTCGATCAGGTTCCCCGTCGGATTCGATGTAGCGGCGGATGGCAAACCGCGCTCGCCCCGCAACCACGTGGAGATTTTCCAGCAGACCGACGAATATCTGGTCCTGTTGAAACGGCTCTGGTCGAATGACCGCCCGTTCGACCATGAGGGGCCGTTCTACAGCGTCACGGCTGGCTACGTTGACAGGAAGAGCCCGCGACGAGCGGGAATCCCAATTCGGATGGGTGGCATCTCGGGCACCGCCCTCAAGTTTGCGGGACGGCATGCTGATATATTCGAGTTGACGCCGGGCACGCCCGAGGAGGTTGTCAAACTCATGGAGAGAATGCAAGTGGCCGCTGCACCTTACGGGCGGGCGGGCAAAATTCGCTTCGCCCTGCCAGTTCGCGTTGGTCCTATGCGGCAGGCCGACCCTTCGCACCCCGAGGGTGCAAAGCTCGACACCGTTGCCAAGAGAATCCACGTTTTTGGTTCGCCAGCGCACATCGGCGAGGCATTGCGGGCCTATACGTCCATTGGTGTTGACGAATTCATGGTCGAAGGCCTGGAGGATCATCTGTCTATCGCCGAGTTTTCACACCAAAGCGCTCAATCTTTCAAGTCGGTCTCGTCTCCGGTCAAGCCGGTGAAGGGGACGCGCCGCCCCACCCACGCTTCCGCAAATCGGAATTTCGCGGTCAGGGAAAACTGATCACCATGCGGGGCCGATTGGCACCGGAGCAGGGATATGTGCTGAGATGCTTTGATGCCGCTTGGCTATATGCAAGTGCCTAATGGTTCCTGCTCACGTTCAGAAAGATTGTCGCGATGCTGCCAGATGGCCATCGCCATCGTCCCGATACGCCTGTCGACCCGCTGCCGCTATCGCCTCAAACAAACGGCTTTCTCCTTCCGCTGTTTTGGCGATTTCGTCTACGTGTTGTTCACTATTTTTCTCCGCGTGCATACTTCGTCGTCAAGTAGGCCACGAGTAGCACAGCACCCTCAGGGCCGGCTTCGGCCAAGGCCATAGGTAAGGGCCAAAGCGCCTACCAGTACGACGCCTTTGACGAAATCCTGGGTGTAATATGGGATGTTGAGCATGGTCAGTCCGTTCAGCAATATCCCGACAAATATTGCGCCGACAACGGTACCGAAAACATTGGGACGGCGCAGCCCCAGCACTGCAAAGCCGATGAGAGCGGCGGCGACCGAATCCATCAATAGCGATGCGCCTGATGACACATCGCCACGCCCGACACGAGCAGCAATTATAATGCCGCCAAGCGATGCCAACGTTCCCGAGATGACATAGGCCATTGTCTTGAGACGAGCTGTGGAAGCGCCGGCCAGTCGGGTAGCGACTTCATTGCCGCCTGTTGCGAAGAGCAGTCTTCCGACGCGAGTGTTCTCGGTCAGTACGAAAAGCATGATTGCAGCAATGATCATGATGATGACCGGGATGGGGATTGTACCGAAAAGACTGTACCGGCCAATCAGCAGGAAATGGGGATCATAAGCACCGGTGGATGTCGTCCCGTTCGGCAGGATCAGTCCGGATGAAATGGAACGTCCCGCCGTCGGAATGAGCTGCAATCCCGTCAGCAGAAACATCATCGCCAGTGTCGCCAGAAGATCAGGTACACGCAGCCTGACGATGAGCACAGCATTGGCGAGGCCCACTGCAGCACCGAAGGCCAGCACAATCGGGAGAGTTGCATAAACCCCAAATCCCCAGACAATCATGGAATAGCTTGCCGCCATGACACTTGATGCGGCAACAGCACCGATCGATAGATCGAAGCCGCCAACGGCGAGCGTGATCGTGACACCCGCGCCGAGAATAGCCACAACAGAAACTGCCTGCAGAATACTCATCAGATTGACGACATTGATAAATGCCGGTTGCGCGGCCGAGAAGCCGACGACCAGCATCGCAAGCAAGATAAAGATTGCCCCCTTTTGTGCCGCATTTTGTAACGTGCGGGCGAGAGAATCCTGCCTTGCAGATAACTCGCTTATATTGGAGGGAAGAGGGTGCGTGTCCTCGTTGAAACTTGTCATGAGGGCAGTTCCTCTAAAGTGTGATGGGTTGTGTCAGCAACCAGCGATGATTTCAGGCTGTGACGGTCAATGAAAAGGACACGGTCGGCAACTTCGAAGGCTTCTTCGGGGTCGGATGTGGCGATCAGGATTGCCCGGTCTGTCCGGCTGCGGATTGCCCGAATAATGTCGCTTCGTGCGCCGATATCCACTCCTTGAAAGGGCTCATCGAGCAGCAGTAGTTTGCCCGGTTCGGCTTCCCAGCGGGCCAGAACGACCTTTTGCTGATTACCACCCGAGAGCGTAGAGATTGGCGCAAACGGTCCAGATGCCTTTATACGCAGGCGGGTAATTGCGCTTTCGGCTTCTTGCCGTTCGCGTTTGCCAAAAAGAAATACGCGGGGGTACCATTTCGCAAGATGCGGCAAACTGAGCGTTTCAGCGAGCGCGCTGCCTGGCCAATCGGGCGGCATGAGCGACGATTGGTGACGGTCTTCAGCAGCCATGGCGACGCCAGCCGCGATGGCGTTGCCCGGGCTCGTAGGTGCATAGGGCTGGCTCTCAAGATACATCTGGCCCCGTGTGAGAGAATGTAATCCAAAAATGGTGGACAAAAGCCTGCTCTTCCCAGCACCGAGAGCGCCAGTAATCGCAACGACTTCTCCTTGGTGCACGGACAGGTCGAACGGTTCAGCGCCCGGTAGGAGCTGCGCGTCGTGCATTGTAAAAACGGGTACGCCCTGCGCCGCGCGCGCATCCGGTCGAGCGGCGGAAAGTTTACGGCCAATCATCGTTTCTATAGCCTGGTCGAAAGGAATGGGTCGTTCGAAAACGCCCGCAACCCTGCCGCTACGCATCACCGCCGCCCGGTCGGCCAGCGCCTCCAGATCGGCAATCCGGTGCGAAATATAGAGGATGGACAGTCCTTTCGCCTTGAGCCGCAAAAGAATGTCATAGAGACGCCTCGACTCTTGTCCTGAGAGACTGGCAGTAGGCTCATCCAGAATAAGGAGGGAAGCCTTATTGGCAAGCGCTCGTGCGATGGCGACCAGTTGGCGATCGGCAGCAGGCAGATCGGCAAAGTCGTGATCGAGTGGCAGGTCGAATCCGACTGCGTCAAGAATGGCCTGAGCTCGGCGTTTTACTCGCGACCTTGTCAGGAAGAATGGCTCTGAACGGTTGGCATACTGGTTGAGGAGCAGCGCATCGGCAACTGTCAGTCCGGGCGCGCCGACGCGATCCAGAGATTGGTGAACGGTTACGATTCCTGCATGCACTGCCTCCGCGGGTGACTGCGGTGCAAACACCGCTCCCTTGAAGCGGATGGTTCCCTCATCGGCAGGAAACACACCCGACAATATGTTGACCAAGGTGGATTTGCCCGCACCGTTTGCCCCCATCAAAGCGACGATTTCGCCTTCAGAGGTTTGAAGATCGGCATCAGCCAAAGCGCGTGTGGCCCCGAAGGAGCGCGAAAGTTTATCGACCTGCAAGAGTGGCATGGCATTGATGAGATCCGTTCGACGACCACGAAAGTCATCATCCAAAAGACCTCTGGAATGTCCCACATCCAGGGTCTGCCGGATAGCGCGGACCAGAGAACCAGATTTCAAATATTCATATCGCGATGCAAGATTGTACCTGAGTGATGCGATTGAATAGGAAGCCGCGCCAACAGCGTTTCAAAGTTATGTCCGCGCGCCCCGATGCCGCAGTCGGCCTGCGTTATTTCGTTCCAATAATGCTCCGCCTGGAGAACGCCGTTTGTCGGCGGCGTCTCAAAATTGGAACTGCATGATTATACAAGGAAACCACAGCCGATATCTTGATGAGGCGAGGGAACTTGAGACAGCGTTCGCCGCCACAATCGATCAGTGTCTGTCTGGAAGGAATGAGATCATGCAACATCTGAACCGACTTGGCGTAGCTGCAGGCGCGATGTTCCTGGGACTGCTCGGCAGCGCCGGAGCTGCCGGCATTGAGGGAGCACCCTCGCCCTTTGATAAAGGTGGCGTGAAAATCGCTCTGATCTCCTACATCTCGGCTGGCGATTTCTTTCAATCCTATCAGGCCGGCGCTAAGGCCCAGGCAAACCAACTCGGGATTGATCTTCGCATATTCCCCGGCAAGCAGAATGCTGCCGAACAGCGAGAACAGATTCAGCAGGCTATCAATCTCGGCGTAAAAGGAATCGTCATTGATCACGGTTTGCCAGAGTCTATTGGCGACGTTGTCCAACAGGCTGTCGATGCGGGGATCAAGGTGGTTGCCTTCGATGTAAATCTCAATAATCCCGCAGTACCGCAGGTTGAGCAGAGTGATCACGAATTGGCACGCCTCGCACTTGAACAGGCTGTCAAGGACAATGGCGGCAGCTTCAAAGCCGGATATGTCTACGTCGCGGGTTTCGCTCCGCTCGACCGTCGCAATGAAACCTGGGAGAAGTTCAAATCGGAAAACCCGGCTGTCGTAGAAAAGGCGCGGTTCGGCGTTGTCAGCGATACGACGGCTACCAGCACTTCGGATCAGGCCAAAGCGGCATTCACTGCCAATCGCGACATCAAGGTGGTTTTTGCGCCTTACGATGAATTCGCCCGCGGCGTGAAACTTGCGGCTCGTGATCTCGGTATCGCGGACAAGGTCAAGATCTATTCGGCCGATGTGTCGACGGCTGATATACAGGAGATCACTGAGGACGGCAGCCCTTGGGTTGCAACGGCCGCAACCAATCCGGCTGTTGTCGGAGCCGTCTCGATCCGCGCTGTTGCTCTGAAGGTCGCTGGTGCCGATGTGCCGCTGCAGATTGTCGTCAAACCTGTACTCTTGACCCAGACTGCGTTGCGTGAGGCGGGGGTCAAGACAATTGAAGACCTGGCTGCGAAGCTACCATCCTTCAGCACAAGTGATGCTGTGACGGCAGATTGGATCCCTGCCAAGCTGTTTTAGATTTTCGCAATCGCTATGGTGCTCGGTTCCAGGGTCAGCAACGCAGTTTTCTCTGGAACCAAGCCAGGCAATCCGGGGCCGATGTCGCGCACAGCCCCGGCAAGCTTTCTATGCGGCCACTTGAGATCCATGATCCCGGAGATTCCGGTAATTGGCACCGGGATGAGGTGCTTGCAGACGCGGGCCGGCACCGAACAGCTTTTCGCGCAAAGTGCCGCTGCGATAGTCATTCTTGTAGACGCCGCGCTTCTGCAACTCCGGTACCAGCAAATTGACCACATCCTCGAACGTTTCCGGTGTCACCGCATAGGCTAGATTGAAGCCATCGACATCGGTATCCTCGATCCATTCCTGCAGGAGATCGGCGACCGTTGAAGGCGAGCCGACGAAGACCGGCCCGAACCCGCCAATGCCAACCCAATCGGCCATTTCGCGTACCGTCCACGCCTTGTCTGGATCAACGGTGGTGAATGTCTCGACAGCCGACTGCACGGCGTCTGTATAGCGGTGGCGTAACGTTTCATCCGGAGCAAACTGGCCGAAATCAATACCCGTCCAACCCGAAATCAGGGCAAGGGCTCCTTCATAGGAGACATATTTGCGGTATTCATCGAACTTTGCCTTCGCCTCGGCGTCGGTCTCGCCAAGGATAACCGTCTGCAGATTGAAGGTCAGAATATCGCGCGGGTTGCGTCCAGCCTCCGCTGCTGCCTGGCGCACATTGGCCACATATTTCTTCAAGACCGACTTTGATGGAGCGGCGACAAAGACGCATTCAGCGTTTTGCCCGGCGAAATCCTTACCACGCTTGGAAGCACCTGCCTGATAGAGCACCGGCGTGCGCTGCGGCGAGGGCTCACATAGGTGGATGCCAGGCACGCTGAAATATTTGCCTTCATGGTGGATTTCGTGGACCTTGGCCGGATCGGTGAAAATGCCGCTCACGCGGTCGCGTTGAACCGCACCGTCTTCCCAGCTGCCCTCCCAGAGCTTGTAGCAGACCTGCAAGTATTCCTCGGCGACATCATAGCGATCGTCATGCCGGGCCTGATTGCTCTGGCCGATATTACGTGCTCCGCTTTCAAGGTAGGAGGTGACGATGTTCCAGCCGGCTCGCCCCCTGGTCAGGTGATCGAGTGTCGAAAGCCGCCGGGCGAACGTGTACGGATGCTCGAATGAGAGCGAAGCCGTGAGACCGAAGCCAAGATGCTCGGTCGCATAGGCCATGGCCGGAACCAGCTGCAGCGGGTCATTGACCGGCACCTGGGTCGAGTGACGAATGGCGGCGTCCTTGCTCCCGTTGAGGACGTCATAGATGCCGAGGACATCCGCTATGAACAGGCCGTCAAATTTGCCGCGTTCGAGCGTCTTGGCGAGGTTCACCCAGTAGTCAAGATCTTTATAGGTCCATGCCTGATCGCGCGGGTGACGCCACAGTCCCGGCGATTGATGGCCAACACAATTCATGTCGAAGGCGTTGAGGCGGATTTCTCTGGTCATGCTACATGGCTCCGGTCAAAGGGCACCGTGGCGGGGCGGTGCCACATCATTCAAAAGGTAATTGCCGACCACGTGGTACTTCCAGCGAACAGGATCATGCAGCGTATGGGTGCGGGCATTGCGCCAGTGGCGGTCGAGGTTGAGGTTGGTATGGGTGGAACTGGTGCCGGCCAGTTCGAACAGGACATTCGTTGCCTGCAAGGCGGCTTCGGTCGTCAGCACCTTGGCACCCGCAACGGAGAGCGAAGCGGCAATGACATTCTCCTCACTGGGATCGGCCTTTGCGGTGTCAACGAGGTCGCCTGAGCGTGCGAGTAGTGCTGTTGCGGCATCGATGCGGATGGCGAGATCGCCGATCCTGCCGATGGTGTGGGGGTCTTCGGAGGCGCGCTCGACGCCGCTGTCCATCCAGGGGCGTGATTTGGTGCGGACAAAATCTATTGTCTCTTTAAGAGCAGCGCGGGCAATACCAAGATCGACACCAGCATGGATGATCTGGCCGACCGAACCAATAGTCGATGGGCGGTCAAAACCCTTGTGGTGCTGAACCACAGCGTGCGCTTCAACAATCACATCGGCGATGATAGTGGTCCCACTGCCGGTAGTGCGTTGTCCAAATCCAGACCAGTCATCGACAAGCGTCAGACCCGGCGTGTCACGCGGCACAAATGACATTGTAATACGCTCTTCGTGGTCATTGGCGAAAATCACGACCCAATCGGCAAAGAGCACACCGGTGGAGTAGAACTTGCGGCCATTGATGCGATAGCGTGAGCCGTCCGGCACAATACGTGTGTTATAGTGGGCAACGGTCTTGGTGCCTTTTTCTGAAAGTGCATTGCCGAAGCGGTCGCCCTGAAGCGCGCGGTCAAAGAAGAAAGCCTGCTGGTCCCGAGTTCCATCAATACGCAAGGCTTCGAGAATATAGAAATGGTTCTGCGGGATTTGCCCGATCGACGCGTCGGCTTCGGAAAGGATTGCCGTCACCTCTGCCAGCGTCGCAGCCTTCACGTCAATACCACCGAATTCCCTTGGAACCGTGATGGCAAGCAGGCCCGATTGCGACAGGGCTTCGAGTTCCGCATGGGGCAATTGGCGCTCGCGATCCCGTGCGGAAGCGCCTTTGACAAACTCTTCTGCCAGCCGCTTCGCCGTCTCGATCGCCCCTCGATCGTTCGCGATCCGATGCGCCTGTTGCGTGGTAACGGGCGGTTCATTGCCCGGTTCAACTGGCTGAATGGAGGCACTCGTCATAGGTTTTTCTCTTGGTGTCTCGATTGGGTATCGGATGAGGAAAGCGCGTGGGAGAGTCTTCTTTGATCGGATAGAAGTTGGAAGAAATTAATTTCTATAAATCGGGCAGATTGCGCAAAAGGCGAGGGGGTCAGCCGAACAAGATGCTCGCGATATTCCGTAAACGGCGGTCGAATCTTCGAGGTCGCGTGCTTTGCCGGGAATGTCCTTGTGAAACGCGCGGCAAAATGAGGACCGTTTTTCCCCCGACCCTGCAGCAGAGGAAAGTTTAATCTCGATTAAACGAGTAGAGTAACTACCCTGAGTGCGGATTTCGGGCATCGGAGTGACGATGCAACAGCTGTCAGGAGAGAATAATGGGTGAGAATAGGGGAATTGGCAGGCGCAATTTGCTAAAGGCAAGTCTGGCCGCGGGCGCTACATTTGCCGCCGCCAACGCGGGATTGCTGGCAGCCACTGCAAATGCGGCGGCGGAAGAGGAAATCCCTTCGCTCAAGGGCAAGCGCGTTGCCATCAGCGCCACAGGCACCGACCATCATTTCGACCTGACCGCCTACAATGCCCAGATCGATGAAGTGAAGAAGCTGGGCGGCGAGGCGATTGCTGTTGATGCCCAGCGCAACGATACCAAGCTGGTTTCGCAGTTGCAGACATTGATCGCGCAGAAGCCTGATGCCTTGGTGCAGTTGCTTGGAACGCTCACCGTCGTCGATCCATGGCTGAAGCGGGCAAAGGACGCGAAAATTCCGGTCTTCACAATCGATGTCGGGACGCCCAATTCGATCAACAACACCACATCCGACAACTGGCGCATCGGTTCAGATCTCGCGCTTCAGCTCGTCTCCGACATTGGCGGTGCAGGCAATATTGTCGTGTTCAACGGCTTTTATGGTGTGGTGCCTTGTGCCATCCGCTATGATCAGTTGAAGGCGGTGATCAAATATTATCCCGATGTGAAAATCATCGAACCCGAATTGCGTGACGTGATCCCGAACACGGTTCAGGACGCATTCAGCCAGATCACTGCAATCCTCAACAAATATCCGGAAAAGGGATCGATCAAGGCGATCTGGTCTGCCTGGGACGTGCCTCAGCTCGGCGCGACACAAGCACTCGTGGCGGCCGGACGCACCGAGATCACCACCTATGGCGTCGACGGCAGCCCGGAAGTCCTGCAGTTGTTAAGGGATCCGAATTCGCCTGCTGCCGGTAACGCGGCCCAGCAGCCGGAAGAGATCGGTCGCACCGCAATCCGCAACGTGGCCCGCTATCTGGCTGGGCAGAAGTTGCCACGGGAGACCTATATTCCGGCGTTGATCGCCAACAAGAAGAACATCGAGGAAGTCACCAAGACCTTGAGGCTCGGTTGACGGTAAAACGGGCAGGGACAGGCGCATGAGTTCCGCGACGGAGACTGGAAATCTGGCTTTGGCCCTGCGGCAGTTAGTGAAGCATTTCAATGGAGTGCAGGCTTTATCTGGCGCAACGCTCGAGGTGGAACGCGGAACAGTTCACGGCTTGATCGGGCAGAATGGTGCTGGAAAGTCCACACTCATCAAGATTCTTGCCGGTCTCTATCAGCCGGATGAGGGGACGATCGAGATCGACGGTGTCACGCATGAACGGCTGACGGCCCATGATGTGGAGAAGCTTGGTATTCACTTCATTCATCAGGACCGTCTGCTGGTACCGAGCTTTACTGTGGGCGAGGCGCTGTTTCTCGGACGCGAACCGCGGCTTGCCGGTCTGCCGTTCCTCGACCGGCGGGCTATCCGCAGACAGGCGGAAAAGATCCTCGACAAGTATTTCGGCCTGAAGCTTCCGGCCAATGCGCTCATCAGTGAATTGACAACTGCGCAAAAGCAGATCGTACAGATTACCCGCGCATTGCTCGACAAGCCATCCATTCTGGTCTTTGACGAACCAACCGCAGCTTTGGTACGGCGCGAGGCGGATATCCTGTTTGACCTGATCCGGCGGCTGCGCGCGGATGGCATCACCATCATTTATATCTCGCACTATCTCAATGAAATCGAGGCGCTGTGCGACCGCGCAACGATCCTGCGCAATGGCAAGGACGTTTCGACCGTCGATCCGCGCACAACGTCGGCGGCAAAGATCGCCTCGCTGATGGTCGCGCGCGACATTGAAGAGATGTTCCCGAAAACTGCTGCCACGATCGGCAAGCCGGCCCTCACCACCAACGCGCTGACCAAGGCGGGTAAATTCCGCAATGTCTCATTGAACATGCGGGAAGGGGAGATCGTCGGTTTGACCGGTCTTCTCGGGTCGGGTGCCAAGGATCTGGTGCGGGTTCTTTTCGGCCTGGAAGCAGCGGATTCAGGGGAGATCGTCATTGAGGGCGAAAACGGCCGCCCGCGCTCCCCGGCGGCGGCCGTGGCACGGCGTCTGGCGCTGGTGCCGGAAGACCGGCGCGGCGATGGTGTGGCGCTGGGGTTGAGCGTCGCTGAAAACACCACGCTCGCCAGCCTCAAACGCTTCACGCGGTTCGGCTTTCTGCAGAGCAACCGGGAACATAGCGAGGTCGACCGGCTGATCGAACAGCTTGCGATCAAGACGAATGGGCGATTTGCGCCGGTACGAACGCTAAGCGGCGGCAACCAGCAGAAAGTAGCTTTGGCCAAATGGCTTAGCCGGCAGTCGAGCCTTTATATTCTCGATGAGCCCACGGTTGGCGTCGATATCGGCTCCAAGGTTGAAATCTATAATCTGATCGGCAAGCTGGCCGAACGGGGTGCTGCAATCCTCGTCCTTTCCAGTGATTTGCCTGAACTGGTCGGTATAACCGATCGTATCCTCGTTCTTTATCGCGGTGTCGTAACCCGCGAATTCATATCGTCGGAAACGACGCCGGATGCCATTCTCGCCGAAGCAACGGGCGCACTTGATCTACGTTCCGGGGAACATCGCAATGTCGTCTGATATCGATACCTTACCCGCCTATGGCTCTGGGGGCGACACGACAAAGGGCATCGGCCGGTGGCTTGCCGGATTTGCCTTGCGTGGCGGTTCTCTGCTCGCCTTTGCCGCGGTCCTGACTTTCTTCTCGGTCAGCGCACCGTTCTTTTTCACCCTCGGCAACATCGGCAACGTGCTTGGCCAGTCAGCTATCCTTGGTGTCCTCGCCATTGGCCTGACCATTGTCATCATTGGCGGGGGCTCCAACGTCGTCAAAGGCGGCATTGACCTTTCGCTCGCAGCCAATCTGGGGCTGAGCGCAGCCGTCTACGCCACACTGATTTCAGCAGGCTATGGCGATAGCGTGGCCATTCCGGGCGCGTTGGCGACGGGTGTTTTGATCGGTATTGTCAATGCGATCGCGGTTGTTGTGTTCGGCATCGTTCCGCTGCTGGCGACATTGGCTGTGATGAACGTGGTTGCTGGCTTGGAACTGGTCCTGACGCAAAATACGGTGGTTTCAGCCTCGACGGACTTCCTGTCGGTGCTGTCTTCCTATGGCCCTTTCGATATTCCGGTCTTGGCCTATGTGCTCGTGATCTTTACGGTTCTCGCCGGAGCGGTCGTGCAGTTCACGCCGTTGGGGTTGCGGCTCTATGCGGTCGGCGAATTTCCGGAGGCGGCGCGGGCGGCTGGGCTGCCGGTCAGGCGCATCGTTGCCGGCAGTTATATTGCCAGTGGCCTCTGCGGTGGTCTCGCGGGGATCCTGTCCGTCGCCTATCTCAGCGGCTCGACCACGGGAGCCGGTGAAATGCTGCTGCCGGTGGTGGTCACCGCTTTGCTTAGTGTCGTCTTCTCGCGCCGTCTGGTGCCGACGATTGGTGGAACTTTGCTCTCGACACTGTTGGTGGGGTTTCTCACCAATGGGTTCCAGCTTCTCAACATTTCGAGCACGCTTGTCAGCGGCATTCAGGGAGTTCTCATTCTCCTGGTTGTGGCAGCCACATCGCTGCAGCATGGCAAGGGAGCAGTCTGAGATGAGCACCGTTGCCAACCCCGCAATCAAAGACAGGTTCACTCCGAAGTCCTTCGGCGAGGGCGTGGTCCGCTATGCCGTGATCATCGCGCTTGCCGGGGTCTTTGCCTTCTTCTCCTTTGCCACATCGACCTTTCTGACCTCGGCCAACCTTGCCAGCATTCTGGTCAATAATTTTACCCTTCTCGCTATCATCGCTGTCGCCATGACCTTTGCCGTGTCGGCGGGTGGTATTGATCTGTCAGTCGGGACTGCGGTGGATTTCGCCAGTTTTGCCTTTGTGTCGCTAGTCCTTTCCGGACATTCTGTCGGTCTGGCTGTCATTGCCGCGCTCGCGAGCGGCGCAATTGTCGGGCTTGTCAATGCGCTGCTGATTGCCGGTGTCGGCATCACCCCCTTTCTCGCGACGCTTGGCACATTGTTTATTGGCCGTAGCGCCCAGCAATTGCTGACCAACGGCGGCAATCCTGTCTATCTGCCGCAAACAGGTATCCCGCCGCTCTTTGGGTTCATTGGCCATGGCCATATCCTCGGTATTCCCGTACCCCTCGTCATCGTCGGATTGCTGATCATTGCGGCATCGACATTGCTGTTCAGCACGCGCTTTGGCCGGGTCGTCCTGGCTATAGGCGTGCAGCAAAGCGTGGCGCGCTATTCTGGTCTGCGCATTTCCGGTCACATCGGTCTCGTCTACGTGATCAGCGGGTTTGTTGCAGCGCTTGCCGGGATCATCCTGACTTCGACCGTTTCGGTCTATATCCCTAACTCCGGCAATGCCTTCATGCTGAATGCCATCGGCGCGACCTTCATCGGCACGACACTCAGCCGCGAGGGTCGGCCGAATGTGCCGGGTACGGTGCTCGGCGTTCTGCTGCTCAGCATCGTCGCCAATGGCCTGCTTCTGACCGGTCTCAGCTTCTACTGGCAGCAGGTAGGCACCGGTCTTCTCATTTTCATCGTCCTTGCCGCGAGCTTTCTCAACCGGAGCAGCCGCAGCGACTGATCCTCCTCTTGGAAAGGTGTCCCATGTCCGATCGTTCGTCCTTGAAACTCATCCATCCGGCTCCGGCCACCTATGCAGACTTTGCTGCCCGCGCCATCGCCATCGCGACGGAACTGGCCAGAACCGGCGCGGAGCGTGACCGAGAGGCTGGCGTGCCCAAGGCGGAAATCGACGCGTTGCGGCAGGCAGGACTGCTGACGGCATTGCATCCCAAAGAAATCGGTGGCGGTGGCCTCAACTGGGCGGAGGGCTTGCGACTGGTGCGCATCATTTCGCGTGGCGAAAGCTCCATCGGCCAGCTGCTCGGCTATCACTACGTCAACGCCTATGTGCCGTATATCGCCGCCGACGAAGCAACCGCTCATACGCTCGGGGTGGAAACTGTTGAACAGGGCCACTACTGGGGGGCGGTGGTCAATCCGCGCGATGCCGGGCTGACGCTTACCCGTGCGGAAGGCGGATACCGCCTCAATGGCCGCAAGACCTTCAGCACCGCCGCACGGATTTCCGATCGTATCAATGTCATTGCACTGCTGGACAACGAGGTTGCCAGTCTGGTGCTGCCGACCGATCGGGACGGCTATTTTCCGGCGGATGACTGGGACAATATTGGCCAGAGGCTCTCCGATAGCGGCAGTGTGGAATTCCGTGATTATATCGTGACGGAAGCGGATTTCCTGGTGCCGCTGGCCGCACCCGATGCGCCGCTGCCGCCTCTTGCCACGTTCAACACACCGCTGATCCAGCTGGTTTTTGTCAATTTTTACCTTGGCACGGCGGAAGGCGCGCTGGCACAGGCTCTGGACTATGTTCGCACGACCACCAAGCCGTGGGAGACGTCCGGTGTGAGCCGCGCCGCAGACGATCCTTATATCCTCGAACGGTTTGGCGAATTTTCTGCGACGTTGAAGGCTTCCGTCGCCCTTGCTGAGAATGCCACGCTTTCGGTGCAAGCAGCCCTGGCCAAGGGTCATTCCGTCACGGCACAAGAGCGCGGTGAGGCAGCAATCGAGGCCTATCACGCCAAGGTGCATGCGACGCATGTCGCGTTGGAAATCACTGCACGCATTTTCGAATTGATGGGCGCGCGGGCTACGGCTGCGCGTTACGGCTTCGACCGCTTCTGGCGCAATGTCCGCACCCATACGCTGCATGACCCTGTGTTCTACAAGGCGCGGGAGGTGGGAAATTTTGTGCTGAACGGCGAAATACCGACAGTCAGCCTCTACAGCTGAGCGGTTTTACGTCGTGCAAGAGTGCTTCAAGGGCTCTTTCTTTTACACGTTCAGCAATGAATTCGGCGTAACGGGTGACTTCCGGCACGCCCATCAATTCACCGAAGGTACCACGTGCCAGCGGTCCGCCGATAAAGAGATTGCGGGCGATCTCGCCTTTGTTGCCAATTGCCTGACCACTCTTCGCCGTATGAAGGCCGAGCCCGATAGGGTCAGACGCGAGCAGGCCTTGATCGAACAGCGACCGGACCACCGGATTGCTTTGAGCAATTGTTGCGTGAGCAGGACCAGTGGTGATGACAATGGCATCGAAGCCCGCCTTTTCAAGGCTCTGTTTGTACCGACGTCGATATGAGACGTTGAATCGCCTGCTCGTTTCGTGCGCTGAATGGAGTGAAGCTGCGATAATCTGAAGTGTGCCTTCACGCAAGCGGCGATCGAGGACATCCTCCACTTGTGGGGCGATGCGAAAGCGGTGGACATCCCAAAGCCCCCTCAAATGCCGAACCAGCCGGCGTCGTTCGTGCGATGGCAATGCAGCCCAGATGGCCGGTGCCTGATCGCGCAGGGCATCAAGAACGGGATGCCAGGCCAAGCCCTGGTTTTGCGCCTCTTTCAATACATGCCTTACGGATATCAGCAAGCTGGATGCGGTTTCGTCATTGCCGAAGCTTCCGAATGGCTCAGCGACTTGTGCGGCGTGCCCACGAGAGCGGTAACCGTGACGTGAGAGAGCGACGATGTCACCGCGATGCCCGCTTCTGTCGAGAGAGGCGATCACGTCGGCAGCGGTAAGGCCTGTCCCGATGACAAGAACCGCATGATCCTGTTCGATCTTGAGTAGCGTATCCTCGGCATAGGGGTCGGCAATAAAGCGAGGCGAGCCAATCAAGGGTCGCAAGGCACCAGGTACGGAGGGGAGCGGATGGCTGGTGGCGATGACAACAATGTCGGCGTCCACATTCCCTTCGCCAGTCAGGACAATCGAATAGCGCTCGCCGACAGGTCTGATGCTCAGTGCTGTTGCACGCTCGTGCCGAATACGGCCCGTCTCGAGGAAAGGTTCGACATGGTTGTGAACATAGCGACCGAATACCGAACGCTGCGGGAATTCATCGCCCTTCGCCGTCCTCGCCAGGACATCCCCGACACTCGCCGCGTCCTTGGCCAGCCACCGGGTAAAATGTTCTGGCTCCGCAGAGATCATCGTCATCTTGGCGGCGGGCACATTAATCCGGTGGGCAAGATCCTTGCTTGAATAGGCCAAACCACCGCCCGGCCGCTCCCTCGGTTCAATGACGACAATCTCGATATCGCGGCGCTGTGTCTGTGCCGCCAGATGATAGGCAATGGCGGTTCCGGAAAAACCGCCGCCGATGATCGCAACGACGACTGCTGTCACGATTGGCTTGCCCTCAAGCTTGCCGGGCGATGGTCCCCGGCGACAGTTTCGCCAAAGGGTCCCATATTGACTGACGTCGGGCTCGATCGAATTTCATGGTCGAGCGGCAAATTTGGAAGCACCAGCTCACCGAAACGATAGGCCTCTTCCAGATGAGGGTAACCGGAGAGGATAAAGGTGTCGATGCCAATCCGGCGATACTCGTCCATGCGTTCTGCCACCGTTGCCGGATCACCAACAAGAGCAGTTCCCGCGCCGCCCCGAACCAGCCCGACACCGGCCCAGAGATTGGGGCTGACTTCGAGCTGATCGCGGCGACCGCCATGTAGCTGGCTCATGCGCGACTGGCCGACCGAGTCCATGCGGGCAAAGACTTTCTGCGCCGCGGCGATGGTGTCATCGTCAAGCTTGCTGATCAATTTGTCGGCCGCGGCCCAAGCCTCTTCATTGGTCTCACGCACGATAACATGCAGGCGGATGCCGAAGCTGACCTTGCGCCCGGCGTTCTCAGCCAGAGCATTGACGCTATTGATCTTTTCCGCCACTGCCGCAGGCGGTTCACCCCAGGTCAGGTACTTGTCGATCTGTTCAGCGGCAACAGCGTTGGCCGCTTCGGATGAGCCGCCAAAATAGAGGGGCGGGTGCGGTGTCTGATGCGGGGGGAAGAGCAGCCGCCCGTCCTCGATTTTGAAATGCTTTCCCGTGAATTCCACCGTTTCGCCACGCAGCACAGCTTTGTAGATATCGAGGAATTCGCGCGTTACCTCATAGCGTTCATCATGTGAGAGGAAGATGCCGTCACCCTTGTTCTCGACCGGATCACCGCCGGTGACGACATTGATCAGCAATCGCCCCTCGGAAATGCGGTCGAGGGTCGCTGTCATGCGCGCCGCCAGCGTCGGCGATTGCAGACCGGGACGCACGGCGACCAGAAAACGCAATTGCTCGGTCAGTGGTGCGAGTGCCGAGGCGACGACCCAGCTGTCCTCACAGCTGCGACCAGTCGGTAACAGCACACCATAGTAACCGAGTGTATCGGCCGCTTGTGCCACTTGCTTAAGATAGGGAAGGTCAACGGCTCTGCCTCCCTCCGAGGTCCCGAGGTAACGGCTGTCGCCATGCGTAGGTAGAAACCAGAGAACCTTGATTTTGTCTGAAACAGCGATGGTCATCGTCAATCCTATGGGGCTTCAGGAAGCAATCTTGTGCAAGGCGAGGGTAGAGTTGAGCGAGCGAAGGACGTCACGTTTTACGGCCTCGAACTCGGGTGAAGTACGGTCGCGCCGGCGCGGCAAGGTAATGTCAAATGCCTGGGCGATGCGGCCGGGATGCGGACGCATGACCGCAACGCGATCGGCGAGAAACAGTGCTTCTTCAATGTCATGGGTGACAAGCACGAGGGTTGGCCGGCTCTCGTTCCAGAGATCCAGCAGATGATCCTGCAATTCGGCGCGGGTGAAGGCATCAAGCGCCGAGAAGGGTTCGTCCAGCAGCAGCACGCGCGGACGGGTGACCAGTGCTCGGGCAAGCGCTGCGCGTTGGGCCTGACCGCCTGACAGCTCCTTGGGCCAGCGCGCGCCGTAACGGGAAAGCCCGACCTTCTCGAGTGCTTCGCCGATCCGCTGTGCTTTTCGCGTCGTATCCGGTTCATCGAGGCCAAAGCCGACATTACCGGCGACACTCAGCCAGGGAAGGAGACGCGGTTCCTGAAAGACCAAGCCGATATAGGGATGCGGCTCGCTGATCGTCACGCCATCGACGCTGACTGTCCCTGTTGTGGCGCGGTCGAGTCCGGAAATAAGCCGCAGCAGCGTACTCTTGCCGCAGCCCGAGCCGCCCACCACCGCAAGAATCTCACCATCCTCAACGTTGAGCGTCACGTTTTCGAGTGCCCGTGCGCCATTCTGATAAATCTTGCCGATGGCGTTGACCTGAAGCATTTTTAGGCCTCCCGACCGAAGCGGTCTTCCCAACGCAGGAAGGGCGCAGCGATGGCCGCGAGCAGGCTATCGGACAATTTACCGATAATGGCAAAGGTGATGATCGCGGCGAGAATCTGGTCCGGCTTGCCGAGTTGCTGGCCATCCACAAGCAAATAGCCGAGGCCTTCCGATGCGCCCATAAACTCGGCGGCGACCACGAACATCCAGCCAAGTCCAAGGCCGGAACGTAGTGCGATGATGTAGCTCGGCAGTACGGCCGGTAAAAGAATGCGCCTTACCAATTCAAAGCCGCTCAGCCTGAAGATGCGTCCGACCTCGACGATCTTGCGGTCTACGGACAGAACCGCGCCGCTGACGCCGAGATAGACCGGAAAGAACACGCCGACCGCGATCAGGGCGACCTTCGATTCCTCGAAAATACCGAGCCACAGGATGAACAGGGGCACCCAGGCAATGGAGGGAATGGCGCGCAGTGCCTGCAGCGACGGGTCTAGTAGACGCCGTGCGAGCAGGGAATAGCCGGTCAGAGCCCCGAACAACGTCCCTATGATCGCGCCCAGTGCAAATCCTGAGAAAACGCGCAACGTTGTCGCGGCAATATGCGTCGTGAGCTCACCGCTCTGCCAGAGATTCCAGAGTGTGGTAATGATGCGCGATGGGGGCGGCATCAGCCGCCCGGACGTAAGTCCCGTTCGCACGCTGGCCTCCCATAATAGTGCCAGCAGCAGCGGCAGAAGAACGCCAAGCCAGACGGATTTCAGGCGCGATTTGGGAATACGTGCAGCACTGCGCTGTTCGTCCATAGCCTCCGGCAAACTGATTTCCGTTGCGCTCATCGCTCTCAGGCTTTTCGCTTATTGGCTTGCCGTGGCGAAACTGACATCAATCAGGTTGTCGGCGGTCGTCTTTACGTCCACATCGGCGGCGATGACCCCAGCTTTCTGCAAAGCAAGTCCGGCTGCGACGATCGTAGCGCGCTGTTCGCCGCCAATGCGCGAATGGCTGATATCGGTACGTTCGATCTGTTTGGCGATAACGTTTTCCGGAAGTTTGGTCGCTTCAATAAGGACCGCCTTTAATTCATCCGGATGAGCGATCGCCTCTGCGCGGGCCTTCTCATAGGCGGCGATCACACGGCTGACGATGGCAGGATGCTCGGTTGCAAAAGTCTCGCTGGTGTTAAGAACACCCCAACTGTTGTTTTCGGGCTTGCGATAGAACAGTTTTGCCCCGTCTTCCACTTCTGCCGCCGCCATCAGCGGATCGAGCCCGGCCCAGGCATCCACATCGCCGCGCTGCAGTGCCAGCTTGCCGTCGGCATGCTGGAGGAGAACAAGCGTGACGTCCTTTTCGGTAAGACCGGCATCGGCAAGTGCGCGTTCGAGGAAAATATGCGGATCCGTGCCGCGTGTTACGGCGATACGCTTGCCCTTGAGATCAGCGACCGTGTTGATGCCGGTATCGGGACGCGTGACGAGCGCCGTCCATTCGGGACGAGAATAGACGTAGACCGATTTGACAGGGTTGCCATTAATCCTGCCAAGAAGCGCTGCCGCACCGGCTGTCGAGCCGAAATCGATGGACCCGGCATTCAGAAATTCCAGCGCCTTGTTGGAACCGGCAGATTGCACCCACCGGATTTTGATCCCGTCCTTCTCGAATTCCTTCTCAAGAATCCCTTGCTTCTTGAGAAGAAGGCCCACCGGATTGTACGTCGCCCAGTCAATGCGCAATTCGGAAATCTCGGCTGCATTGGACGCAGCAGAAAGGAGGGAAAAAGTAACGGCGGTAAGGCTGAAGATGAGCGATCGAAACGTGACCATCGGAATTATCCTTGTGAGTTCACCGCACATGCGATCACGTCGCGGCGTCAAATGGGAAACGAAAGAATAAATTGGGACACGGCGGCCAAGAAGGAATGATTTGCTAATCTCGCAACTTAAGCCGAACTGGAATTTTGAAATGGTGATCCCCACCAGTTTTTGACCGTCCTGGAAGGAGGCCTATCCGGAGATGAGCATGTGATTGGCTAAACCTTTTGCAGTTCCAGATTGGCGCGGAAATCGCCGCCAAGGTAATCGTTATCGATCAAGGCGCGCTTCCGCAGTTCGGGCAGGAGCCCGTTGAGGAGCAAGTCCTCCTGTTTGGGCTGGCCGAGACCGTGAAGGGAGATAATGTCAAGCACGCCGGCGCGAAAGCGCTCTTCAATGGCATCGACGAGTTGCTCTGGCGTGCCGGCGACGGACCAGTGCCCGGTTTCCTGCGCTTCGATAATCAGTTGGCGCAAACTCAGCCCTTGAAGTGCATATCGCCGGAATATCTCGGCACGCCCACGCCTTCGATTGACATTCTCGACATCTGGCAGCAGATGCGCGGGTAGGGGCCGATCGAGCGGCAAATCGAAAAGATCGATATTGCCTCCCAGCATATCAGCGAGCTTCAAACGACCCTGCTCGTAGTCGATCCGCTCGTGCTTCTCTCGCAGTTGCCGGGCAACGTCGGCTTCGGATGCGCCGATCACCGAGTGGAAAGAATTCATGACCAGGGGTAAGTGCGCAGCCCGCCCGAAACCGCGCGCCTGACGGCGCAACTCCTCGACGAAGGCAAGAGCGGCATCCAGTGTCGGCTGTGAGGTGTAGACCACTTCGGCATAGCGTGCACCGAGCGTTACCCCCTCGGTGGACTGGCCCGCCTGGAACTGTACCGGACGGCGTTGCGGCGGTGGCGGCACATTCAGCGGTCCCTGGACTTCGAAATGCTCCCCGCGGTAGTCGATACGATGCAGCTTACCCGGATCGACGCTGATCGCCCCACTTGGACTACGCCGCACTGCGTCTGGATCGTTGGCATCAAAAAGAGCATTGATAACTTCGATGAACTCCGCAGCACGAGCATAACGCTTGGCCGGGTCAGGCAACCCGCCGCCGAAGTTTTCCTCACCGACCGAGGAAGTCACTGCGTTCCAGGCCGCACGGCCACCACTTGCATGGTCTAGCGTGCCGATCATGCGGGCAAGATTGTAAGGATGGTGGTATGTGGTCGATACAGTTGCAATCAAGCCGATATGCGAGGTGACCTGGCTTAGCGCGGCGAGCGCGACGATCGGCTCCTGCGTTCCCGTGATGCCCGAAAGGCCGGCCGGATCGGCATGAAGCAAATCAGCCGTGAACAGGCCGGTTATTTTCGCTGCCTCTGCTTTGCGTGCGAGCTCTACTGCCCGCTGAGGTCCGGTCGCGGGATGCGGATCATCGGGAGCGAATACAAAACTGCCAGCGCCGACCAAAGTCTTCAGACGTCGTGGGTGAACGGTCGTCAAATCTCTACTCCTGTTTTCAGCATCGAAATTGCGCCTTCGATGATGCGTCTCATCCTATATTGGCGACTGCCTGTTCGACCTTCGCCGCATAACGGTTTATCGGGAATGCCAGGCCCAAATGTTCGCGCAGCGTCTCGCCCTCATACTCCCGGCGAAACAGTCCGCGTTCCTGCAAGATGGGAATTACCTGGTCGACAAAATCGTCAAACGCAGTCGGCGTTCCACCCCTCAGGATAAACCCGTCCGTGGCACCGGCCCCGAACCATTCCTCCAGGCCGTTTGCGATGTCGGTTGCGGTTCCAATAAAGGTGGGGCGCGGCGTGGTTGCCTCCAAAGCTACCTGGCGGAGTGTCAAACCTTTCTCGCGTGCATTGCTCTTGATCGTGTCGGTCGTGCTGCGGAAGCTGTTCTTGCCAAGGTCGCCGATGTCGGGAAACGGCTCATCCAGATCATGCTGGGAAAAATCATAATGCTCGAAATAGCGACCGAGATAATCGATGGCATTTTGGATTGTCACGAGCTCGGCGGTCTCCCAATACCTGCGCTCGGCATCCTCCTTGCTGTCTCCGACAATCACACTAATTCCCTGGAATAACTTGAGTTCGTCCGGGTCACGACCGTGTTCAACGAGTTGCTTTTTGACGTCCTGGTAGAATTCGCGTGCCAGTTCGATTGTTTCCTGGCGGGTATAGATTGCATCGGCTTCCGCAGCTGCGAGCCGCTTGCCGTCTTCCGAAGCTCCTGCCTGGAATACAATTGGACGCCCTTGCCGCGAACGCCCGATGTTCAACGGGCCCTCGACCGAGAAATACTCGCCCTTGTGACTTAACGTATGCAGTTTCTCCGGATCAAAGAAAACACCGGAGTCCTTGTCGCGAACAAAGGCATCATCCTCCCAGGAATCCCACAGCCCTTTGGTGACCTGCAGGAACTCTCCGGCAATATGGTAGCGTTTTCCATGTTCAGGATGTTCCGTGCGCGAGAAGTTCTTTGCCGACCCTTCGAGAGGCGAAGTCACCACGTTCCAGCCGGCTCGACCGCCACTGATATGATCCAGGCTGGAAAACTGGCGGGCGACGGTGAAAGGATCGCTATAGGATGTGGACAGCGTTCCTACCAGTCCGATGTGGGAGGTAACCGATGCAAGGCCCGAGAGCAAAGTCAGCGGTTCGAAGCGGTTCAGAAAGTGCGGTATTGATTTCGCATTGATATACAGTCCGTCGGCGACAAACAAAAAGTCGAATTTGCCTTTTTCTGCCTTGCACGCCAGTGCTTTGCAATAGTTGTAGTTGATGCTGGCGTCAGCTACGGCATCCCTGTGCCTCCAGGCAGCCATGTTGCCCCCCGGCCCCTGGATAATCGCGCCAAGCCTAATCTGCCGACGTCTGCCAGGGTTGCTTTGCTTACTCATTGTTGTCTTCCTTGGGTACGTGAAGTTCAGAAAATGTCCGTTGAGGGAAGGACGGTTCCGGTGGTTGAACGCCGCGCATAATCCGGGCGCGTCGGGAAAGCGGGTTCAATTCAAGGAGGGCCTCGCGGCTAATAGTTCCTGCGTGTAGCTGTGGCGGGGACCCGCAAACACTTTCTCCACGTCGCCGCTTTCAACCACTTGGCCAGCTTTCATAACGATGACTTTGTCCGTGAGATGATGCACTACTCCCAGATCGTGGGAGATGAAGAGCAACGACGCTCCGAATTCAGCCTGGAGTTCGGCCAGCAGGTCCAGCACTTGTGCCTGGATTGAAACATCGAGTGCGCTTACGGGCTCATCAGCAACCAAAAGCTGGGGCCGTGGTGCAAAAGCGCGCGCGATGGCAACCCTTTGGCGTTGACCGCCGGATAGCTCGCGTGGATGGCGGTTTAAGAAGGTAGGGCCCAGACGCACTGCATCCAGTACTTCCAGTACCCTGCGTCTTCGGTTGTCGCCAAAGATCCCAACGGCATCCAGGCTCTCGCCTATGAGTTTCTCGACATTGTAGCGAGGATCGAAGGAACTGAGAGAATCCTGTGCGATCAATTGGATTCCGGCGCGATGGGGTCGGCGCTGCGATTCATCCATTCGACTCCAAGGCTGACCATTGATCCATACGTTGCCCGCATCAGGATCGACGAGGCCCAGGACCATCTTGGCCACCGTTGTTTTCCCCGATCCCGACTCCCCGACGATGCCGAGTGCCTCGCCGGCTGCCAGTTCAAACGAGACGTTGTTGACCGCGAGCGGACCGGTGGTGCTGCGCCCGTATCGTTTTTGCAGACGATCAACGACCAGGACATGGCGTCCGGCGTCTATTTGTTTTTGGGGCAGTGCAATTCTGACATTGGGCGCGGCGGCAGGAGCAATGAGGGATATCTCGTCGGAATGTTCAAGCGCCACTGGTGAAAGACGATAGCCGCGAGAGCTTGCTGTGGGAATCGCATCCAGCAATTGTCGGGTGTAGGGATGAGATGGCCCGGAAAGCACCTCTGCTGTTTTGCCCTGCTCGACAACTTCGCCATTCCTCATCACCAAGACTTGGTCTGCAAGTTGCGAGACCACCGACAGATCGTGGCTGATGATGAGCAAGGTGTTGCCGGCGCGCTGTCGTTGTTTGAGAAGATCCAGAACCTGTCGTTGAACAGTTACATCAAGGGCGGTTGTAGGTTCGTCGGCAATCACCAATGACGGTTGTTGGGCAATCGCAGTAGCGATCAATGCCCGTTGCCTGAGGCCGCCCGAAAGCTGGTGCGGGTATTGGGAAAGACGGCGTTCGGGATCCTTGATGCCTACGGATTGCAGAATATCGAGGCTGCGGTCATACTTGGCTGGCAGGTCCTGTCGTTCGCCAAATGCGTCCGACAATTGCTGTCCGATGCGGCGAAGCGGATCAAGGGATACCAGCGCATCCTGCAGGACGAAACCGATCTTGCTGCCCCTGAGCCGACGCCAGTCGCGTTCCCGATACTGAAGAACGTCTTCGCCGTTAATCTCGAACACGTCGGCCTTAACGTCGGCGTAAGTTCCTGCCAGTCCGATGAGAGCGCGGGCGGTGACGGACTTGCCTGAACCCGATTCACCCACCAGCGCGACTGACTCACCGGGATATACCGTCAGGTCAAGGCCGCGTACCACTTCAGTTGGGCCGTTGGGGCCAGGGAAGCGAATGGTCAAGTTGCGGATATAGAGGAAGGGGCGGGGCGAGTTCATACCAGCCTCCGTCCTTCAAAAGCCGCCTGCCATCTGCGGCCGACCACGCTTACCGAGATAACCGTGAGTGTGATAGCAAGGCCGGGCCATACGCCGATCCACCAGGCGTTGCGCAGATAGTTGCGGCCTTCCGACAGCATGGCTCCCCACTCAGGGGTGGGCGGCTGCGGTCCCATACCAAGAAAACTGAGCCCCGCCGCACTGATGATCGCGGTTCCAAGGCCAATTGTAGCCAGAATTGGGACCTGTTCGATCGCATGTGGCAGGATGTGACGCCAGATTAATGTTGTGCGTGACAGGCCGAACGTCTTCGCTTGTTCCACATAACCGGATTCGGCGACAACAAATGTCTGGCCGCGTACGACTCTGGCGAAGCGGGGAATGGACGCGACACCAAGGGCGAAAATCAGGTTGAAGGTGCCGGGACCCGTGAACGATATCAGAACCAGGGCCAACAGCAAGTCAGGGAACGCCGAGACCACGTCAAGAAAACGCGTGATGATCTCGTCAACAAACCCGCGTGCAAGGCCGGAAAGCAGACCAAGCAGTGATCCGACGACAACGGCGATCAACATCGCACTGACGCCAATAAGCAGGGAATAACGTGCCCCATGGAGCACTCGGGAGAAAACATCCCTGCCGAGATGATCTGTACCAAACCAATGCTCATAGGTTGGCGGCAGTTGTGCCTGGATCGGATCGGCAGCGATCGGATCATAGCTACTTAACAAATCAGGTGAGATCGTTACCGATGCCACTAGCACCAAAAAGATAAACGACGCGATCAGGCCAGCATTATTCAGCAGGAGTGGAAGTACATGCCAGCGGTGCTTCCGGGAGACGCTCGTTTGGAAGGTCATGTCGGATCCTCAGCGGTTGCGTGTCCGCAGGCGCGGATCCAGAAACAGATAGAGAAGGTCGACCAGGGTGCTGAGCACCACGTAGATCAACGCGGAGAAGATCGCGACAGCCAAGACCACCGGAAGGTCCTTTCCAAGAACCGCATCGACGGTCACTTTGCCAAGTCCAGGGCGTCCGAACACCTGTTCGGTAATCACCGCCCCACTCAACAAACCACCGACCAGCCATCCAGTTAACGTCACTGCGGGAAGCGACGCGTGCCGCAAACAGTGCCTGAGCCGCAGCGTTAAATCGCTGCAACCCCAACTGCGAACCGTCAACGCAAACGGTTCCTCCAAGGCGTTCTCAAGTCCCTGGCGCAGGACCTGGCTGACAACAGCACCAAGTGACAACCCCAAGGAGAGCGCGGGCAGCACAAGCGAGGAAAAATTCTTATCGCCCGCGACAGGAAACAGTTTGAGCGTGAAACTGAAAACGAAAAGCAGGACGATGCCGAGCCAAAAAGATGGTGTGGAGACCAGCACAAGCTCGGCCGCGCTCGCAAGACGCCGCGGCCAGCGCCGCCCTGCAGTGAGAACAGCAGCGGTGACCGCAAAGACAATGGCTACAACCAGGGCAGCACTGGTCAACTTCAAGGTTGGCCAAAGCTGTGACAATATCAACGACGTAACATCGCTTTGCAGGACATATGAGCGACCAAAATCACCATGGAGAATCCGCCACAGATAGCGCAGATACTGGACGATCAACGGCTCATCCAGGCCCCATTCAGCACGAATTGCCGCTTCCACTTCAGGCGTAGGAAGCTGGTCACCGACCAGCAGGTTGACGATGTTGCCAGGGGCTATCTGGAGACTGGCAAAGGACAGAGTGACTGCTGCCCACAGGACAACAACCCCTGATCCTACGCGGCCCAGTACTCGCGACCATAACGAATGACGGAAGCGAACAATGCGGCTGGGGGACCCTAATGGAAGCTCGTCAATAAATGCTGGGTTATCCAATGTCATGATGTCTTGCTCCAGTACGGATCCCCGTCAATAGAATTGGCGGAAGCGGTGTGATCAATAAGGCACGCTACTTGCTAAGCCAGACATCGTAGGCGCTCTCCGGCAGTTGCTTGAAGGGCCGGAAGCTCACTCCCTGCACCTGCGAGGAAGCGGCGATCTGATCTTCCGGCTCGTAGAGCGGAAAAGCATAGGCCTGATCGATGATGGCGAAGCGCTGCAGGCGCGCGTAGAGATCGAAACGTTTCTTCTGGTCGAGTGTCGAGGCGGCTGCCCGCAACCACCCCAACAGTTCCGGAGCCGATGCACGGCTGTAGTTGATCGAACCGCCCTGCTTGATTGGCAGGTAGTGATATTCGATGTCGATCCCATCGGTCGGTGTATTGGAGTTCGCAATGGAACCGAATTTCCCGGTAGCGCGCCGATCAGTGTATGTGCCGGCGTCGACGTACGAAATCGTCAGATCGATACCCGCCTTCTGTTTTGCCTGGGCCTGAAGCGCCTGCAGCAACACATCGCGCTGATCACGGACCGTGGCTTGGGCCTGCACCACTTCGATCGTCAGGCGCTGGCCGTCCCTGGTGCGATAGCCGTCAGCGTCTCGCGCGGTCCAACCCGCTTGGTCGAGGAGCTGGTTGGAGAGCTGGGGATCGTTGCCATAGCTCTTCTCAATACTCGCGTCGTAGAGTTGCGTATCAACCGGCGAGGTAATGCCCCACGCACGAGTGCGTTCCCCCCGGTAAACCGACTTCAGGACAGCATCGACATCGATCGCGGCGATCAAAGCCTTACGAACCTTCACATCCTGTGTCGGTCCAAAGGTGGTATTGAGGAACAACGAATAGGGTGTTCCGGTGTTCAGGGCGCTTTGGTAGCTGTATTCGGGATCATCGCGAAACAATCCGGCATCGTTACCCGAGACGCCTTCAATCAAGTTCACCTGTCCTGACGTCAAGGCTCCGGCACGAACTGAGGACTCGGAGAGGAAGCGGTAAGTCACCTCGTCAAGATATGCTGGACCCCGATGCGCCGCTGTTGAGGGAGCCCATTGGTATTTCGGATTCTTGACAAAGTGTATCTCCTGACCCTTCGCATAGCGGTCAAGGATGAATGGACCAGTACCGGTAATCTCGGTACCGCCTGACTTTATTTGGGGCGAGGCAAATGATGCGGGAGAAATGATTTCGAGGCCCGACGCGAAGTCGAGGAACGGCGCATAGACCTCCTTGAGGCTCAGTTCGACCGTCCGTTCGTCCAATGCCTTGGCATCTGCCAGACGGGAGACTGGCCCTGAACTGGCGCTGCCGGAATAGGCCGGATCTTTGAGCTTGGTGAAGTTTGTCACAACTGCGGCGGCGTCGAGCTTCTCTCCATTGCTGAATGTAACGTCATCGCGGAGTGTGAAGGTGTAGGTCTTGCCGTCGTCCGAAATCTTGTAGCCAGTTGCAAGCCACGGCAGGTAACCACCGTCCTTGGTTCGTGCCAGGAGTGTTTCGAAGACATTGCGCAGCAGCAGTTTTGTCTTGTCCTGACCATTGAGATGCGGATTGAGCGTCGCCGGTTCCGTTTCGACGCCCCAAATAAGCGAACCGCCCTGTACTGGGGGACCGTCCGCTGCGGCGTTGGCGTTGAAAGTACTAAAAACCAAAGCTGAGACCGCAAACGTAGCCGCAGCGAGCCTGAATGAGTGTTTGATAAGGTCCATGATGAAATTCCCTGTACGCAGATGAGAGTGAGATTTTGAATTGGGCCTCGATCTACCGTTTCAACCAGATGTCGTAGGCATTTTCGGGCAGTTGGTGGAACGGGCGAAACCCTTCGCCCTGTACCGCGACGGCAGCGGCGATCTGGTCGTCAGGCACATAAAGCGGCAGCGCATATCCCTGGTCGATGATGGCGAAGCGCTGCAGGCGTGCGTACAGGTCAAAACGCGTCTTCTGATCCAAGGTCGATGACGCAGCCTGCAGCCAATTCAAAAGCTCCGGAGCTGCAGCGCGGCTGTAATTAACCGATCCACCCTGATCGATTGGCAGGTAATGATATTCGATGTCATATCCATCCCCAGCCGGAGTCCTTGAATTGGGAATGGAGCCGAATTTTCCGCTGGAACGACGGTCGGCGTAAGTTCCGGCGTCGACATAGGCAATGCGTAGGTCAATGCCCGCCTGCTGTTTCGCTTGAGCTTGCAATGCCAGCAATAAAACATCGCGCTGGTCGCGCACCGTGGCTTGCGCTTGCACAATTTCGATTGTCAGTCGCTCGCCGTCCTTGCTTCGATAACCCCCAGTGTCACGTACAGTCCAACCTGCGTCGTCGAGCAGTTGATTAGCGAGTTTTGGATCGTTGCCGTAGCTGCTCTCGATGCTGGCATCGTAGAGTTTCGTGTCGATCGGCGAGGTAATTCCCCATGCCCGCTTTCGTTCACCGCGATAAACCGACTTCAGTACCGCCTTGAGGTCGACTGAGGCGATCAGTGCCTTGCGTACCCTGACATCCGCAGTCGGCCCAAAAGTCGAGTTGAGGAACAGTGAATAGGGGGTGCCTGTGTTCAAGGCGCTCTGATAGCTGAATTCGGAATTGTCGCGGAACAGCGAAGCATCGTTTCCTGAAATTCCTTCTATCAAATCGACTTGTCCCGACGTGAGGGCCCCGGTGCGCACGGACGATTCCGGCAGAAAGCGATACGTGACTTCATCGAGATAGGCTGGACCTTGATGGGCAGCCGTCGAGGGTGCCCACCGATAGTCCGGATTTTTGACGAAATGGATTTCCTGACCCTTGGTGTAGCGATCGAGGATAAAGGGTCCTGTACCTGCAACGCCAGGCCCGCCTGACTTCATCTGTGTCGAGGCAAATGCCGCAGGCGAGACAATCTCAAGACTTGATGCAAATTCAAGGAAGGGCGCGTAGGGCTGCTTGAGAGTTAATTCGATAGTCAGATCATCCAGGGCTTTAGCCTCTGCCAAGTGAGAGATGGGCCCAGCGCTGATGCTCCCAGAGTAAGCCGGGTCCTTGAGTTTGACCAGGTTCGTTACCACCGCCCCAGCATCTAACTTAGTGCCATCGCTGAATTTTACGTCGCCGCGAAGGTTGAAGACATATGTCTGTCCGTCATCGGAAATCTTGTAACCGGTGGCAAGCCAGGGCACGTAACCGCCGTCCGCGGTTCGGGCAAGCAGCGACTCGAACACGTTACGCAGCAGCAGTTTGGTCTTGGCTTGTCCGTTGAGATGAGGATTGAGTGTTGCTGGTTCGGTCTCAACACCCCAAGTCAATGATCCTCCTTCGACCGGTGATCCGGCCGTATCTGCTCGGATGTCCGAGGTGACCAAAAGCGAGAGAGAAACAGCTAGCACTGCTGCGGCTGGACTCAGGCGATGTCTGTTCATAGGCATTCACAGTTTTCCTCGTTCGAGATGGTGGCCGCACGGATGCCGGTTACGCTTGCAGCGCCGTCGGGGTATGGATGCCAAAGTGTTTGTGTTCGCGGACTTCCAGGTCGTCATAGATTTCAGGGTTGAGAATTTTTCGCAGGTAGAGCACCTCATCACCCCGGTTCACTTGCTTGTGGAACCCTTCATATCCACGCCTTTCGTAAAGCCCCACGAGCCAAGGATGGCGGGTTGCCGTAGCGAGATAAACGGCGGGGGCCTTAATCTGATCGCGCAGAAAATTGAGCTCTACATGATCGAGGAGTGTCGTTCCGACAGCCTGGCGCTTGAACGTCGGGGCCACGGCAAACCAGTGGATGAACGGGTAGCTGGTCAAATGGGTTTCGCCCATCGGCCAGGGAAATCGTACTGAGACAGTTCCGATGATCGTTCCGTGGCGCTCGATAACAAAGGTCGTGTGACGTCTGATGGTGCGCTGTACCAATTCGATATCGGCTGTTGTCGCGGAAAAGCGGATTTGCATTTCCCGAAGGGGCTCATACGCAGTGAGGAGAAGTTCCAGCAACGCGGGCGCATCGCGGTCGCCGGCAACGCGGATCAACTCGTTTTTGGGCGCGCTGGAAATGCCGCCAGGATCGCTTGGCTCCCTCACTACACTTATGTTCATCGCTCACTCCGGTAAGATTGCGCCGACTCTCGGATGGTTGCACCGAATTGGCGAACAACACTGATCTAACGATATTGAGTGGAGCGTTGTGATTGAAGGAAATCTGTTTCAGATCACGTGGCAATGCTAGAAAAATTGAGAGAGTTCTTTGATCGGGAAGAGCCGGGGATTTCTAGCTTCGCCAAGACTTCGGTATTCACTGTTGCCTCAGATCCGTGATCTGGAACTTCTGCAAGGAGCGTAGAATCGGCGACGGCTCCTGCAGCTCTTCGGGCACGGATGAAGGCAAAAGGGCGTGTTTTGCTCGTGTCGTTGTTCTGGACAATCAGACAGCTTTTTCAAGAACTTCAATCATTCTGGAAAATCTGTTCTTCTATTGGAATTTGCAGATGCCTATCAACTCATGACTGAGCCGATTGCTTGTTGATCGGAGTTTCATAGCCAAAAGGGGTTGACGGATAATGCGCAAATTTGGATCTGCACTACAACTCGGCATCTTGATCGCTGGCCTTTCGGCATCGAGTGCTCTAGCCGGCGAGACGCTGGACCGTGTGCGCAAGAATGGTGTCGTGGTCGATGTGCTGGTCAACGACTATCCTCCCTTTGGCTATATCAACGACAAGAACGAACTCGATGGTTTCGATGTGGACGTCGCGAAAGCCTTTGCCGACCGGTTGGGCGTAAAGCTGAAGCTGGAGACCCCGGGCTGGGAAACCATCATCAGCGGCAAGTGGGCTGGGCGCTGGGACGTGGCGATTTCGTCGGCCACGCCAACCGAGGAGCGCGCGAAAGTCGTGAACTTCCCGGTTGTCTATTATAGCGTTCCGGCAGTGCTCGTCGTCAACAAGGATGAAAATCAAATAAAGTCGGTTGCCGATATTTCAGGAAAGCGCGTCGGCGTTGGTACAGGCTCGTCCTATGAGGCTTATGTCAACCGGAACTTCGTTATTCCGGGCAAACCGCCCGTCGAGTTTCCTTTCAGCGATGTTCAGGCAGTTCCCGGTGATGAGACCGTCAACTTTCAGAACCTGGCACTCGGCCCTGGCGTACGTCTTGACGCAATCGTCGCCTCGCTCGGCACCGCCCAGGGCCAGATCGATGCCACGCACAAGATCAAAGTGCTTGGAGAACCGCTCTTTGCCGAACCCAATGCCGTGGTGACGGACAAGGGCGATCCGGAATGGGATGCGGAGGTCAAGCGCGTAATTACCGAACTTAAAGCCGACGGAACGCTGGCGAAGATATCGCATAAGTGGTTCCACGTGGACATCACAAAATATGCCGAGTGAAGCCACGTCCGTCGTGACGGCGCAGGGAAGAGAGGCGGCATTGCTCCTGTCTCCGCATGGAGCAAGCGCATCGAATTTCCGATTTAAGGTTTGGCTTACCTGGGGTTCGCTTCTGGTATTACTCGGGACCGCGCTCGGACATTTCGGGCTCGACTTCGGCTTGATCGGACAGAAGCTGCCGTTCATGCTCGGCTTGCATCTGTCTCCTGACGGGTTTCTGCAGGGGATGATGCTGACACTGCTAATTACAGCTGTTTCGATGGTGTTTGCCTTGCTGGTAGCGGTGCTGACGGCACTAGGACGTTTGTCGTCCAATCCTGTCGCGTTTGGGGTGGCGACGTTCTACGCCTCTTTCTTCCGCGGCACTCCGCTCCTGGTACAGGTGCTGCTGATCTATCTGGCGCTACCGCAGTTCGGCATCATTCTTTCCGGACTGACATCGGGAATATTGGCGTTGTCATTCAACTACGCCGCCTATCTCGCAGAAACGATACGCGCGGGCATTACCTCCGTGCCGCTAGGGCAACGTGAGGCGGCGATGGCGCTTGGCCTGTCGGGCCGTCTGATTGCCTGGAAGATTGTTGCGCCTCAAGCCATGCGCGTCATCATACCGCCGGCGGGAGCCCAGTTTATCTCGATGCTGAAGGATTCGTCGCTCGTGTCGATCATGGGCCTATGGGAATTGAACTTTCTCGCCCAATCCTACGGGCGGGCGACCTATCATTATATGGAAATGCTGCTGACCGCTGCGGCAATATACTGGGTGCTCTCGATTGCACTCGAACTCGTGCAGTACAAGCTTGAACTCAAATTCGGGCGTGGCCATTTCACTGTGCGGGCTTGACGGAGGAAAAATGACTAATAAGCAAATTGGCTTCACTATCCTGGACGGAGGCATGGGTCGCCTGCTCGAACGCCTTGGTGCTCCGTTCCGCCTGCCGGAGTGGTCGGCACTGTCACTGATCGAAGCGCCCTCGTTTGTGACCCGGGCACATACTGCCTACGTGGAGAGTGGAGCAGAGATCATCACGACCAATTCTTACGGCTTGGTGCCGCACATGATCGGGGAGCAACGCTTCGCGGATGAGGGCCGCCTGCTTGCTGACAGGGCAGGCCGGTTAGCACGTGAGGTCGCGGACAACGCGCCGCACAACGTGCTGGTCGCGGGTTCCTTGCCGCCGCTTTTTGAAAGCTACCGGCCCGACAATTTCATTGCCGAAGATGCACCCCGCATTCTGTCAAGCCTTGTTGCAGGTCTGGCTCCGCACGTCGACGTCTGGCTGATCGAAACGCAAAGCTCCACCTTGGAAGCCCTGACGGCGCTCGCGGTTGTCAAGGATAGTGGGCTTCCGATCTTCGTGTCCTATACGTTGAAGGACGAGCACGGTCGGACAGGTCCGCCGGAACTCCGGTCAGGCGAAACGGTAGCGGAAGCTGTTGCAGTGACCCTTGATGCAGGCGCAAACGCTGTTCTTTTCAACTGCAGTCAGCCTGAGGTGATGAGCGAAGCCATTCTTGCGGCGCGCCGCGTTATCGATGCATCGTCAAATACGTCGGCAGGTCTCGGCGTCTACGCCAATGCCTTTATGCCCGAACCGCCTTCGGACGAACCCTACGCGGGCATATCCGAAATCAGGGCGGATCTCGATCCGGACAACTACCTGAAATGGGTCGGCCGGTGGGTGGAACAAGGCGCGACTATCGTCGGCGGGTGCTGCGGCATAGGTCCGGAACACATCTCCGCCATCAGCGCGAGTCGCGATAGCCCAAGCAAAATGCCTGATTGGGGGAGCAACTCTCCAATCAAAATGCAGTAGGCCAGGCGTTAGAGCTCATGTTCTCAAGGACGTCTGAATGTTCTTTGCGTCGATCGCTGATAACTTTCTCAGACTGGAACGGCGGCGTTCTGTTGCTCCAAAAGATCGGAATGGTGCGCGGCGGCTACGTCCGGGTGCGACCGTAGTCGCGATTTTAGGGCGTTGCGACCGACTTCATGGAAAAGAGGGTTGAGCGGGTCATGGGTTACACCCCGGACTTCGGCAGCAAACTCGGCCGGTAGGTCCAATACAGGAATCGTTGATGCCAGGTTGGCCCCAAGGAAAAACGCAACGGAAAGGCGATCTCCGCCTGCCGGCGGTGTCACAACGCGGTGGATATTGGCGCGCAGATAACCGTTCGATGCCAATTCGAGGAGTTCACCGACATTGATTACGAATGTCCCGCGCTTTGGTGGCGCACTGATCCAGCCACCGTTGCCGTCGTCTACCTGAAGTCCTCCGACAACGTCCTGCAAGAGGATAGTCACGAAGCCACCGTCTTTGTGCGCGCCAACTCCCTGATCGGTTTCCGTCTTGTCGCGACCGGGATAGCGGATGATTTTCAAGAGCTGGTTTGGGCCTTCGCGATAGATGGGTTCGAAAACATCGGGACGTTGACCGAGCGCCTCGGAGAATATTTCAATGACCTGAATACCCAGCTTGGTGACAATGCTGATCCACTCAAGGACGGCTGGTTTAAGTTCGGGCAGAGCAGACGGAAACTGATTGGGCCCGATCAACCTTTTCCACGGTGCGTCGCCGGCCTTGATATCAGGCTTTTCCCGTTCTGCGCCGAAGTCGACCTGCTCGCGCCAATCCTGCGTTCCTCTGGTAAATTCCAGACCCGCGCGGTTGTAACCGCGGAAATGGGACGACTTGCGCATCTCGATTTCGAGCTTGGCTGCTTCCGGCAGCGAGAAAAAACGGCGTGAAAGACTGAGGATGCCGTCGATTTGATTCTGGGGAACGCCATGTCCGTCCAGATAGAAGAAGCCCACCGTTCGGGCGATGCCGCGCAACTCCGTGAGAGCGATGTCGCGTTCCGGATGATCCGGTGCGAACCGTCTCAAGTCGAGAACGGGCAAGGATTGAGGTGAGACTGGCAAGTTAAGAACTCCATCGTTCGATCTTTGGTGTGGCCTTGGCATCCAAGTTAAGAAATCTCGGGCCGCGCGGCATACGATTTACGCCGTTTGCTACTCTACGAAACCGGGACGTGGATAAGGAGGTACGTCATTCCTACAGGAAAGCTGCCCATAGAAATAAGCGGTTTGTCCGCTAACGAAATATAAAAAATAAACATGAGGCCCATGTGTAAACACTGATTCAGAATCGCACCTGCAACGCCTCGAATGTCATTCAGTCCGGAAGAATGAGCCAAGCTGTCCTTCGCTAGGACTAGACGAGAACCGCTCGCTATCGAGTTGCGAAAACGACCTCGCTGTTAATGGATTTCCAACCCGATGCGTCATTTTAGCAATCTGTTCTTTGACCGAAATCGATTCTGGATGGAGTCTTACGGCCTCAAGACGACGCACCCGCCGCATCGAGGCTGGACCGCGTCCTAATGCAATGGAGGCCGCTATCCAGATGAGTTATTCGCTCAGTCTGCTCGACAAGAGTCCGATATTCGAAGGAGAGACGGCAAGCGCCGCCCTCAAACGCACTGTTGCTTTAGCCCGAAAGGCTGAACAGTGGGGATTCCACCGCTTCTGGGTTGCCGAACATCACGATACGTTGCGCGTCGCAAGTTCATCGCCGGAAGTTCTGATCGCCTTTCTGCTGGCCAATACATCGCGAATCCGCATCGGCTCCGGCGGCGTAATGCTGCAGCATTACAGCCCCTACAAGGTGGCAGAGAATTTCAACGTTCTGGCAGCGCTTGGCTCTGACCGGGTTGATCTTGGCGTGGGCAAAGCACCCGGCGGCTTGCCCTTCTCGACACGCGCTCTCCAAGGATTGCTTCCCCGGCCCGAGAAGCAGGATTTCGCCGCGCAGCTGGCTCAGCTGAATGCTTTTCTCGACAATACCTTGCCGTCCGCTCACCCGCTTACGGGAGTACAAGCAACGCCGCGGCCGACCGTATCCCCACAGCGTTTCTTACTTGGCGCGAGTATCGACAGCGCAGAACTTGCCGCCGCGCAAGGCTGGGATTTCGTGTTTGCCAGTCACTTGAATGGAGATGAAGAAGTCTTGAGGGAAACACTCGCTGCCTACCGCGAGCAGACTGCCGGGCGCGCACCATTACTGGCCCTTGGCGTCGTTGCTGCCGAAACCGATGCCGAGGCGGAACGGCTGGCGGGTGATCTCCAACATTTCAAGATCCATGTGAGGAATGGTCAAAGCGTCACGGTCGGCAGTTTGGAACAGGTCGACGAATATGTGCGTCAGGCAGGAGTGCGTGACTATCACGTTGAAAACAAGGTCGCGAACGTGATCCGTGGTTCGGCAGAAAAAGTGGCCAGCGAGCTTGGCCGTCTGCATGAGCTATACGGTATCCGCGAATTCATCATCGATACCCCGATTAACGATGCTGCACAGCGGCTAGCATCGATCGAACTGCTGGCGCAGGCACAATTCGCCGCCGCGGCCGCATGACCAAGGAGATTCTCAGATGAGCAAGAAACCTGTCCGGTTCGGAATCATGCTGCAGGGCCCGGGTAGCCACATGAACTCGTGGAAGCATCCAAGTTCACCGCCAGACGCAAGCGTCAACTTCCGTTTCTATGTGGAACAGGCGCAAAAGGCGGAAGCCGCCGGCATTGCCTTCGCCTTCATCGCTGACGGGCTCTACATCAACGAGAAATCCATTCCGCATTTTCTCAACCGCTTCGAACCGATCGCGATCCTTTCGGCACTGGCCGCGACAACCTCGAAACTCGGTCTGGTCGGCACATTGTCGACGTCCTACAGCGACCCTTTCACCGTCGCCCGGCAGTTCGGATCGATCGACAAGATCAGCAACGGGCGGGCAGGGTGGAACGCCGTCACCTCGCCGCTGGAAGGCTCCGGCAAGAATTACGGCCGCGAGCATCCTGACCACGCGCTGCGCTACGATATCGCCGAAGAGCACCTCGATGTGGTCAAGGGGCTGTGGGATTCCTGGGACGATGATGCCTTCATCCGCGACCGCGCAACCGGTCAGTTCTTCGTCAAGGCCAAGCTGCACAAGCTCAACCATCACGGCCGGTTCTTCACCTCGGAGGGCCCGCTCAATATTGGCCGCTCGCCGCAGGGCCAGCCCGTGGTTTTCCAGGCCGGCTCGTCCGATGACGGCATCGATCTTGCCGGCAAGCACGCCGATGGCGTCTTTACCAATCATGTGCCGATCGAGGAAGCACAGACCTTCTACCGCCGCGTCAAGGAGAGTGCCGTGGCGCATGGGCGCAAGCCCGGCGACGTGCTGATCTTCCCGGGCATCGCGCCCATCGTCGGCTCCACGGAAGAGGAAGCCGAAGCGAAATATCGCGAGATCCGCGATCTTGTCACGGTCGACGAGGCGCTGGCCTATCTCGGCCGCTTCTTCGATCACCACGATTTCAGCGCCTACCCGCTCGACGCTCCATTTCCCGAGCTAGGTGATATTGGCAAGAATAATTTCCGCTCGACGACGGATCGCATCAAGCGCAACGCCAAGGCGAAAAACCAGACCCTGCGTGAGGTCGCGCTGGAAGTGACAACACCGCGCAATGCGTTCACCGGCACGCCGGAAAAGATCGCCGATGAGCTGATCCGCTGGATCGAGACCGAAGCTGCTGACGGTTTCATTCTCGGTTTTCAGATTCTGGCGGCCGGGCTCGATGATTTCACCCAGTTCGTCCTGCCCATCCTTGAGGAGCGAGGTCATCACCGTTCCGTTTTGCCGGGCACCACCTTACGGGAAAACCTTGGTCTCCCGTTCCGCGAAAGCCGCTATGCGAGACAACCGGAAGCAGCACCGGAACGTGCTGCCGTCAAGGAGAATGCAGCCTGATGGGACGACAAGCGGACGACGCGGAAGCGAAGATCGGCGACTATCTCGATGAGGCGGTCGCGCTTCGCCGCGACCTGCATCGCCATCCGGAACTCGCCTATAACGAACACCGGACCAGCGAACTCGTTGCCGACAGACTGAGCGCCTGGGGCTATCAGGTTACCAGGGGCGTTGGTGGCACCGGCGTCGTCGGAACGCTGCAAAGCGGCAACGGCACCAGACGCCTTGGCATTCGCGCCGATATGGATGCCCTGCCCATTGCCGAGGCGACAGGTCTTTCCTATGCCAGCGGCAATGCGGGAAAAATGCATGCCTGCGGGCATGACGGCCACACGTCTATCCTTCTAACCAGTGCGCGCTATCTCGCCGAAACCCGCGATTTCTCCGGGACGCTCAATCTGATTTTCCAGCCGGCGGAAGAGGGCGGCGCTGGCGCACGCAGCATGATCAGGGATGGGCTGTTCAAGCGCTTTCCCTGTGACGCGGTGTTCGGCCTGCACAATTGGCCAGGCGTGCCGGCGGGGCAGTTCGGCTTCATCACCGGTCCCGCCATGGCCTCCGTTGATAAGGTCACCATACGCATTGTCGGCAAGGGCGGTCATGGAGCACGGCCACAGGAAACAGTTGATCCTGTCGTCGCCAGCGCCTCGCTGATCATGGCGCTGCAGAGCATCGTCGCGCGCAACATCGATCCGCTGGATGCGGCCGTCATCACAGTTGGCACCATTCATGCGGGCATCGCGCCGAACGTCATTCCCGACAGAGTCGAACTCGAACTGACGGTCCGCACCTTTCGCTCGGAAGTGCGCGAAAAGATCAGGGCCCGCATCAAGGCACTGGCCACGGCGCAGGCAGAAAGCTACGGAGCAACCGCCGAGATCGACTACCCGAGCGGCTATCCTGTCCTCGTCAATCACCCGGACGAGACCGAATTTGCGCGGCAGGTGGCGCTTGACCACTTCGGTGCCTCACGGGTCGAGAACGAGTTCCGACCGATTTCCGCCAGCGAGGATTTCGCCTTCATGCTGCAGGAAATTCCCGGCAGCTACCTCTTCATCGGCAATGGCGACAGCGCGCCTCTGCATAGTCCGCTTTATAACTTCAACGACGAGATCATCGGCCCGGCGTCCCGCTACTGGGTCAAACTGGCCGAGCAATACCTCTCCAATAATCCATCCTGAATTTCTAAACGGCACGAGGCAATCATGACTGATGTCTTTGTTTACACGACTCCAGACGACGAGCGCTCCCAGCCGCTCATCGAGGCTTTGATCCACGAATATGAAAGCCGCTACGGCGATTATTTCGGCGAACCGGCCCGCAATGAGCTCAGCCGTTACCCGGCCGAATATTTTGCCCCGCCGCACGGCGCTTTTCTCCTGCTGATCCGCGACGGCGAGACCATCGGCGGCGGTGCGTTCAAGCGTTATGACGGCCGGACAGCGGAGTTGAAGCGCATCTGGACCCATGCCGATCTGCGCCAGCAGGGATTGGCCCGCAAAGTGGTCTATGAGCTGGAGGCACAAGCGGCGCGCCAGGGCTATTCCCGCATCTATCTCACCACGGGATTCCGCCAGCCGGAGGCCACCCAGCTATACCTCCGTTCCGGCTATACCGCTCTTTTTGACGTCAACGTCGACCCGGAAATCTATGGCCACCTGGCTTTTGAAAAGGACATTAGCCACTTTACCGAAGGCTGCCTGATGGCGAGCGAAGGAACGGACATATTAAAGACGCATGCCGCTTGAGAATTCAGAGCAAGTACTCTTGGACGGCATTTGTTCAGATAAAAATAAAAGTTATACGTATTTTTTAAAGTGAAAAATTAAATCGATTTTATCGTATTTTGCGAGCAAGTTAATGCAAGTCGCACGCTGCAATCGCAAAACCATGTCTCCTGTCCGGCAGTGACTTCATTACTCTATCGATCGGGGCACCGCGGGGGATCGCACGATCCAAACTTGTCTGACCCGTCAAAAAATTGCCAACTGGAGAGATGGATAATGCGAACAGAAAACGGACGCCACAGGGTATGGCGAGCAACAGCAGCGGCAGGCCTGGTGGCCATCGCAACGTTATTTGCCAACGGTGTTCAGGCGGGGCCAACGCTCGACAAGATCAAGGAGCGTGGCACAATCAAGGTCGGTGTGGGCACGTCGCCCGGATTTTTTGCGCCCGACAGCAACGGCAAGTGGCAGGGGTTCTTTGTCGAGTTCGGCAGGGCTCTGGCAATCACTGTCTTCAATGATCCCGACAAGGTTGAATTCACATCGTCGTCGCCGCAACAGCGTCTGCCCGCACTTCAGTCGGGTGAGTTCGATATCTTGCTTTCCGGGGTTACTCAGACGGTCACCCGCGCCTTCAAACTCGGCTTCCATTTTGGTCCGACGATCTTCTATGACGGGCAGGGGTTACTGGTGAACAAGTCGCTCGGCGTTACCAAAGGCAGCGAACTCGACGGCGCGACGATCGGTGTGCAAAGTGGAACGACGGGTGAACTGAATATCGCTGACTTCTTCCGCAAGACTGGACATAAATTCACCCCGGTGACGATCGAGGACAGCAATGAATTCTTGAAGGCACTTGAGTCTGGCCGGGTGGATGCGTTGACGCAGGATGCTTCCGACCTCGCTTTGAGACGCACGCTGCTGGCAAAACCGGATGACTATGTCCTCCTCCCGGAACGCCTGTCGAAAGAACCGCTGGCTCCGGCAATCGCCGCCGGCGACGACCGCTGGCTGGAGATTGTCAACTGGACTGTCTATGCGACCATCCAGGCCGAAGAGTTCGGCATTACCAAGGACAATGTCGACACATTCCTGAACAGCGAAGATCCCGCGATCAGCCGCTTCCTGGGCACAGATCCTTCGCTCGGAGAAGCCATCGGCCTTGATCCCAAGTTCGCCTATAATATCGTCAAGACCCTCGGCAATTACGGCGAGATTTTTGATCGCACCATCGGCAAGGGATCGCCTGTCGGCTTTGAGCGCGGCTATAACCAGCCCTGGACGCAGGGCGGATTGCTTTATTCGCCGCCGTTCCGCTGAGACGGATGCTCGCAGTAGAATGTCTGCGGATTCAACGACACTGAAGCAATCAATGCCGGGTCCGAAAGGCTCCGGCATTTTCAACGCGTTTATGAGTTGGTGGGGCCATTATCCGGTGACCCAGTTTGCGGTCCTTATCGGGCTGCTGGCGATATTCTGGGCGATGGGATCGAACACGGTCCAGACCATGCACCGGTTGGGTATCACACCGGGTTTCGGCTTCCTGCATCAAAGCGCCAATTTTGCGATTGGAGAAAGCTTGATCGCCTATGCGCCGAGCGACACTTTCGGGCGAGCCGCGCTAGCGGGACTATTGAATACTATCGCAATAGCTCTCTCCGGATGTGTTCTGGCTACGGTAGTCGGCGTCTCTCTTGGGATAGCGCGGCTTTCCGGCAATTTTCTCCTGGCAGGCCTGGTCCGCTGGTATGTCGAAGTCGTGCGAAACACACCGCTTTTGCTGCAGTTGTTTTTCTGGAGTGCCGTCACACATGCGTTCCCCGCACCGCGCCAGGCGTTCAACCCGTTTGGCGTGATCTTTTTAAGCAACCGCGGTATCTCGGTTCCGAGTCTGCGAGTAGAGGGCCTTTCGATATCGGCTGTCGTGCTGTCGATCTTAATCGTTTTTGCGGCGGCCCTTTCTCTTGCACGCTACCGGACAGGGAAGCCAATAGAACGCATCGGACCTTGGGGTGTTGTGTTTCTTGCGTTACTGGGTTTCGTCGTGGCGTTCCTCTTCGGAGGAGCGCAGGCGAACATCGACGTTCCGGCACTTCGTGGTTTCAACATAACCGGTGGTCTTAATCTCACCCCCGAATTTGCCGCGCTGCTGATCGGACTGGTGGTAAATTCGTCCGCGACGATAGCTGAAATTGTCCGGAGCGGGATCCAGTCGGTACCCGCAGGGCAGTGGGAGGCTGCGCGTTCGCTCGGGTTGCAGCCGGGGAAGATCATGCGGCTGGTGATCTTGCCGCAAGCGCTGAGGGTCATCATCCCATTGATGACATCGAGTTATCTCGACCTCACAAAGAATTCCAGCCTCGCCGTCGCCATCGGTTTTCCCGATCTTGTCAGCGTACTCAACACCACTGCCAACCAGAGCGGTCAGGTCCTCGAGGCACTTGCGATTATCGTGGTGTCCTATCTCACGCTTAATCTTGCGGTGTCAGCAATCATGAATCGTTATAACCAGCGCATCGAAAGCCGGGGATTTCTCCCACGATGAATTCAGCGGTTGATCCTCTCGCCAGGAAAATGAAATGGCGGCAAATTTGGCAGAAATGGCTTTATGGTCTGTTCGGCACGCCCCTCAACACGTTGATCACCGTGTTCGTAGTTGCCTTGCTGTTCTGGACTGTCCCATCTCTCTTACGTTGGCTCTTCCTTGACGCCACTTGGACGGGTAGCGCCAAGGACTGCGCCTCGAACACAGGCGCTTGCTGGGCATTCATCGGTGCGAAACTTCGATTTATCCTTTTTGCCCTATATCCACCCGAACTGGATTGGCGTCCTACATTGGTAATTGGGCTTCTTGCTTCGTTATTGGTGATAACCGGGACGCCGAAGTTCTGGACCAGACATCTCGTCTATCTATGGATAGGAGTAGTCATCCTCATGTGGATGCTGATGGCAGGAACACTTGTCGGGCCAAAGGTGCCCACTAGCCGCTGGGGCGGATTGGCGCTGACATTGCTGATATCAGTCGTGGGCTTCGCCTGCGCTTTTCCGATCGCAATTCTTCTGGCGTTGGCCAGACGCTCCAAAATGGGCGGTCTGCGAACATTGTCCATCCTGTTTATCGAGACGGTCCGCGGCGTACCGATGATCGCCATTCTCTACGTCGCTATGTTGTTGGTACCGATGATGCTGCCTGCAGGATTTTCGCCGGATGCTCTGGTACGTGCACAGATCGGACTTACTCTATTCGTTGCGGCGTATTTGGCGGAAGTTATACGGGCGGGATTGCAGTCGGTGCCGCACGGCCAGGCCGAAGCTGCCTCCGCGTTAGGATTCGGCTATTGGCACATTGTCCGGCTGATCGTATTGCCGCAAGCGCTTCGCGCGGTCATTCCAGCTCTGGTCAATCTCGCCATCGGTATATTGCTCAATTCGACTCTCGTTGCGGTCATCGGCATCTTTGACCTGCTGAACGCTGCAAAAAACGCAGCGAACGATCCGGTCTGGCTCGGTTTCTATGACGAAAGCTATATCTTTGTGGGCCTGATTTATTTTAGCCTTTGCTATTCGGCTTCCCGCTACAGCCTCTGGCTCGAAAGACATCTGCGCGCGGTCAAATCTTAAAGCCTACGTCTTCCGAGGCTGATTCAGGATGCATAATTGCGTTTCACAAGTATAAAAAGAAATATTTGCCTAAGTATACTGATACTTAGGCTTTTAAATCCTCGAAAGGTTCTTTGTGAATGATACGTTGTTTGTTGGGCGCTTGCTCGGCCCTATTCCGTTCAAAGCACAAGGAAGTTCAAATGACATATTCTGATTCAAAGTCACGAAAACGATTGCTACGCCGAGCGAGTGCTTTGTTAGCAGCCGTATCAGCCGCCACCATTTTCTTGTCAGCATCTTACACCCCAGCAGTGGCGGAGACGCCCCCTGATACTCTTGTAGAAGCCTTTGCGCTTGATGAACTCATTACGCTTGATCCGGCCGAGGCGTTCGAAGTCTCTTCCGGGGAAATTACTGGCAACTCCTATGACCGGCTTGTGCGGCTGGACATTAACGATCCTTCGAAGATCGTGGCTGATATCGCCGACAGCTGGACGGTTTCCGACGACGGTCTGACCTATACGTTCAAGCTCAAGCCGGGCCTGAAATTCGCCTCCGGCAATCCGATCACCGCGGAAGATGTCGCCTGGTCCTTTGAGCGCGCTATCAAGCTCGACAAGAGCCCGGCGCTCATCCTGGCCCAGTTCGGCTTGAAGGCCGACAATGTCACTGAAAAGGCCAAGGCAACCGATCCTTCGACCTTTGTCTTCACGGTTGATCAGCCCTATGCGCCAAGCTTCGTCCTGAATTGCCTCACTGCGACCGTTGCTTCGGTCGTCGACAAGAAGCTGGCCTCCGAGCATGTCGTCAATGACGATTTCGGCAACGCTTGGCTCAAGACGGGATATGCTGGCTCCGGAGCTTGGAAGATCCGCGACTGGCGTGCAAACGAAATCATCGTTCTTGAACGCAACGACAATTATTACGGCACCAAAGCACCCCTCAACCGTGTCATTTACCGTCACGTCAAGGAAAGTGCCGCCCAACGCCTGCTTCTTGAAAAGGGTGATATCGATGTTGCGCGCAATCTCGAGTCGAACGACCTGGAGCAGGTCGTCAAAAACAAGAACATTGCCACGACCAGCGCGCCAAAGGGCACGATCTACTATTTCAGCCTCAACCAGAAGAACCGCAACCTCGCCAAGCCGGAAGTGCGCCAAGCCTTGAAATATCTCGTGGATTATGACGCGATCGGCGAAAAACTGATCAAGGGCATTGGTGAGATCCATCAGACCTTTCTGCCCAAAGGCATCCTCGGCGAACTCGATGATAACCCCTACAAGCTCGATGTCCAGAAGGCCAAGGCGCTCCTCGCGAAGGCAGGGCTGAAAGACGGTTTTTCGGTCACCATCGATGCCCGAAACACCCAGCCAGTCACGGGCATAGCCGAATCCTTGCAGCAGACGTTCGCCCAAGGAGGCGTCAAACTGGACATCATTCCCGGGGACGGCAAGCAGACGCTGACCAAGTACCGCGCCCGCACACACGACATCTTCATTGGACCCTGGGGAACGGATTACTGGGATCCGAACTCCAATGCCGATACTTTCACCAACAACCCAAACAATTCGGACGAAGGTACCAACAAGACCCTGGCTTGGCGCAATGCCTGGGATGTGCCTGACCTGACCAAGGAAACCAAAACCGCATTGCTGGAATCGAATGGCTCCAAGAGGGCAGAGGCCTATCGGGAACTTCAGAGGCAGGTTCTCGCCACCAGTCCCTTCGTGGTGCTTTTCCAGCAAACCGAAGTAGCGGCATACAGGTCGAATCTTCACGATTACAAGTTGGCCTCGTTCGGCCCCAATCCGTTGTCGACCATTTCAAAATGACCAGCAGGAGATCCGCGTACTATCACGGACCCGCTTCTACCACGCGGTAATTTTTGAGGGCGTTCGGATCTCCAGTACAAACGCTTAATGGTTTCTGATGACGTTCAAAAAGATTGTCGCGATGCTTGCCAGATGGCTGTCGCCGCCCTCCCGGTACGCTTGACGGCCCGCGGCCGCTATCGCATCGAACAAACGGTTTTCTTCGTCCGCTGTTTTGACGATTTCGTCGACGCGTTGTTTATTATCTTGCCCGTGTGGAAACTCTTTGTTCAAGTGGGTCACCAGCAATCGTCTCCGGCGTTCGATGTCATCCGTCATTGCGCTATAAAAGCCCCAAACAAACCAGGTTTCTCCGGTTTGCATGTCGACTTCACTGATTTGATTGCGCTGCCACTCGTGAAGCTTTGCTCGCTGTGCATCAGCTGTCCTGCTTGCCAACTCATAAGCCTCGCTGTCCGTCTTGCTGGTTCCGGATGTCATGGCAATCTCCAATAAAGCCATTCAGCTCGTCCAACCGCATCATAACAACAGGGAGCAGTTGTCGGCAACGTGCGGCTGCAAGCCGTCTCCCGCTCAACCTCGTCATGCGTCGTTTGCTGGCAAAGATTTCTGTTACTTAGAGCCGTTCTCTTAAAGTATCTTGGCCACCAAAACCGCGAACGCAACTCCTATGGCCAATACGGTCAGATATTTGATGGGACAAGAGTGACAAGACCACGCTGCCTCGTCGTCTCCGTCTAGATCGTCATATCTGGATAGGTCGTTCATATGCACTGGTTCCATTCCTGTTACTGCCGTCAAGCCCGGTGCCTATCATTCGCGAACAACACATTTTTGACTAGGAATAGGCTTTCAATGTTCGACCCTTGTCTAGAACTTCTTTGCAGTGGATTCGGAGTTCTCTCCAATGCGGGCAGGAACCCGGTGCCGACGTTTACGTAGGTCACGTGGATTCACAATTCAGTCGGGTCCCTCCAGCAGGCGATACTGTGGCTCTGATCCACCGTCCTTACGGGAGGAAGCGACGTGCCGCATACAAGGAGACTGCAGGGGCACTGAGCCACGTAGATACAGCCCCTTCCTTCACGCCCCTTAGCAGCAGCCATCCTCAGCGCTGAGGGAGCCGGTGCTGGGCTTTCGGCTGACGCTGCAAGAAGCTTCTTCGTGTAGGGATGGTTTGGTCCGTGAAAAATGGCGTCAGCGGCACCGACTTCGACAAGGTGGCCGCGGTAGAGAACGCCGATCCGATCGGCCATGTAGCGGATGACCCGCAAGTCGTGACTGATGAAGAGGTACGCGGTTTTTCGCTCACGCTGCAATTCGTTGAGAAGGTTGAGCACCGTTGCCTGAACAGAAACGTCGAGGGCTGAGGTCGGCTCATCGAGCACGACCAGTCTTGGCGACCCGGCAAATGCGCGGGCAATAGCGATCCGCTGGCGCTGTCCGCCCGACAGCGACCGTGGTTTCTGGTCTGTACCAAGGGACGAGAGGCGGACCGCGTTCAGCAGGCGACCGACTTGCGCCTGCAAGTCTGCGCGGCGTGCGCCAGCGAGACGCCTCAACGGGCGGCCCAGAATCCGTTTGAGCTTGTGGCGAGGATTGAGCGTGCGGTCGGGCGACTGGAACACCATTTGGGCGTCACGCCGTTCGGCGAACCTGCGCCGCTCGACCCGGTCGGCAACACGAGTGCCAAAAAGCTGGACCGATCCGGAAGAGGGAGGCTGCAACCCCATGATTATCCTGGCTAACGTGGATTTTCCGGATCCGGACTCGCCAATGAGGCCGAATGTTTCGCCTTGACCTATTTCGAGGTCGATGTCGTGGAGGACGGGGTGGCTGCCGAAATTCTGGCTGATGCCATGGCACTTTACGGCGACCGCCTCTGTCGTAGCGCTGATGTTTCCGCCCATCTGCGCAAGCTCGCCGGGCAATTGTCTTCCGCGGTTCGACCTTGGGATGCTGGCTAGCAGGGTTTTTGTGTAGAGGTGCCGCGGTCTTGTGAAGACCTCGCTGGTGTTGCCGGTCTCAACGACGGCACCCGCCTGCATCACGGCCACGCGATCACAGGATTGCCGGATGAGATTGATGTCGTGGCTGATGACCAGGATGCTTGTGTCCTTGCTCGACCTCAGTTCGCGGAGGATCGCGATGATTTCGGACTGAATGCTGGCGTCGAGGGCGGTGGTGGGCTCATCCATGATCAAGAGCGCGGGATCGAGCGATATGGCAATCGCAATGCTTGCGCGCTGCTGCATGCCGCCGGACAGTTCGTGGGGATATAGCCGTGCGACCCGCCCTGGGTTGATAATTCCGACACGTTCAAGGAGCGATAGCGCGCGCTCATGAGCAGCGTCGCGGCCGACCTTGGCATGCTGCACGATCGTTTCGACGATCTGTGCGCCTATGGTCATGCTGGGATTGAGCGCCGACCCCGGATGCTGATAGACCGCGGCAATACTGTTCCCGCGTAGTCGGCGCAGTTGGGGAGCCGAGAGGCCGTAAAGGTCGAGTCCCTGGAAGTTCAGCGCTGCAGACTGAAACCGGGCGTTGCTCGGCAGGTACCGCAAGGCGGCAAGCGCGACCGTACTCTTGCCGGAGCCCGACTCGCCCACCAGTCCGAAGGCCTCACCCGCTCCGATGCTCAGTGAAACATCGTTTACGGCCCTGAGACTCTTCTGACCGCTGCCGTAGGTCACGAAGAGCCGGTCAATCTGCAGCACCGGCGGGCGCTCATGGCTGTTCGGAACCACATTCTTCTCCCTATGCCTTCAAGGGGTAATCGCTTCTAACCTTGTGCCAAATTAACTCGACAATATTACTCGTGTTAAGGTTTGCGGCGTTCTATCTTTTTCGTATCGGGAGATTATTTGACCTCTTTCTGCGTTTTCGCAGGGCGTTCTTATCCCGAACAACAGGGAAGGAATTGCCATGGCCCTCAACCACATGATCCTCAGCGCTTTTTTCTTCAATCCGCAGGGTGACCACAGAATGTCATGGCGGCATCCTCGGGCACCCGGACGTGAGGTTTTTGATTTCGACTACTACCGCGAACTCGCACTGGTGGCAGAACGGGCGAAGATAGACACCCTGTTTCTTGCCGATCATGTCGCGATCTGGGATTCGGTAAGGAGCGGCGTTGCTCACTATGCCAATGCCCGTCTCGAGCCTCTCACACTTCTGTCGGCTCTTGCCGGCGTGACCCGTCATATCGGTCTCATTGCGACGGCGTCCAGTTCCTACAGCGAGCCCTACAACGTCGCGCGGATGTTTGCCTCACTCGACCACATCAGCAAGGGCAGGGCGTCGTGGAATGTTGTTACGTCCGCCATGGACGAAGAGGCGCAGAATTTCGGCCGGGATGGAAACATCGAGCATGCGCACCGCTACGAGCGCGGGGCTGAATTTCTCGACACTGTAAAAGCGCTATGGGACAGCTGGGAAGATGACGCCCTGCTTGTCGACAAAGAATCCGGATATTTCGCCGATCCCGACAAAGTTCACCCGATCAATCACAGGGGGCCGCATCTGAAAGTTCGCGGGCCTTTGAACGTGCCGCGCCCGCCGCAGGGGCACCCGCTGATCGTTCAGGCCGGGTCGTCTGAATCCGGAAAGGATTTCGCCACTGAACATGCGGACGTGCACTTCGCCATATTCCGCACCAAGGAAGAGGGCGTCCAATACCGCAAGGATATCAACCAAAGACTTGCCCGCCACGGCAGGCGTCCAGAGAGCTTCAGGATCCTGCCGGGTGTCCTTCCCATTGTCGCCGCATCCGAGGCCGAAGGAAGGGAGAAGCAGGAGTACCTGCAGACGCTGCTGCCAGACCAGGTCGGCATTGATCTTCTTTCGAGCTGGAGCGGTGTCGATCTTTCCTCATACCCGCCGGACGGACCGCTGCCGCCGCTGCCCGACGAGAGCACCTTCAATGGCGGGCGCACGTCACTCAATCGTGTCAAGGAATGGTCGAAACAGAACCTCACCTTGCGCGAAATCGCCCGAAAGCTCGCAAACAGCGGCTCGGTGCCGACCGCCGTCGGCCCACCGGAGCAAATCGCCGACCAGCTTGAGGACTGGTTCGTTTCGGGTGCCGCCGATGGATTCAACCTGATGTTCCCGCTGCTTCCCGAGGATTGGAACAATTTCGCCGAGAAGGTGGTGCCCGAATTGCAGAGGAGAGGCTTATTCCGCACCGAGTACGAGCCCGGAACGTTGCGTGACCGCCTTGGCTTGACGCGTCCGGCAAACCGCTTTGCCGAAGCGCGCGATCGCGCCCGCGCAGTCTCGTGAAATCCTGACGGAGCATCGTTCGACCATGACCACCGACCCTTCGCCCAAGCTTCAGCCGCGGGAACCGCTCACACCGCAGCTTGTCAACGTTCTGCACAGCCCCAAGCGCATTCGCGTTGAATTTGCCGGGAAAACGATCGCCGACAGCCGCGATGTTCTTGTGCTGAGGTCGAACCAGTTCCTGCCGACATATTTCTTTCCCGCCGACGCGGTGAAGCAGTCGTTGCTCAAAGCTTCCGGTTACAAAAAGCAGCATGTTGCTGGCGGCGAGACAAGATCCTGGGACCTCGATACGGGAGAGAGGTTTTCCGAGGGCGCAGCATGGTCCTTTGTGACGCCGCCCAACGAAACATTCGCGCCGCTCGTGGGCCGGGTGGCGTTCGACTGGAAAAGCGTTGACCACTGGTTCGAAGAAGACGAGGAGGTTTTCGTTCATCCGCGCGACCCGTATGCGCGCATCGACGCACTGCACAGCTCAAGCCACGTCCAGGTATGGCTGGAAAGTGAACTGATCGCCGACAGCCGCCGTCCTGTGCTCTTGTTCGAAACACATCTGCCGACCCGATTTTATCTGCCTGCGTCGGATGTGCGCCTTGACAGGTTGGTTCCGTCGGAATTGACGACGCGATGCCCCTACAAAGGCGTGGCGTCATATTGGTCCGCGCCGCTGAGGGATGGCTCTGTCCGTGAAAATGTCGCGTGGAGTTATAAGGATCCCATTCCCGAAATTCCGAAGATCAAGGGCCTGATCGCTTTCTATCCGCAGGCCGTGGATCGCATCCATCTCGATGGCACACCTGTTTCGTGGCCCGCAACCTCATCACCAAATTGAAGCGAGACCAACATGACCGAGCGTTCTGATATCAGTACCTTGCGCGACCTCTCAGGCGACATCTGGAATGTCGCCGTGGATGAATACGAAAAAGGTTTCCTCAAACGCCGCGATCTTCTGAAATATGCCGCTCTGATCGGCCTGACCGGATTCGCCACTTCGCAAGGATTGGGCATTTCCGGTTCTGCGCGAGCAGCCGGCGGGCAACAGGGCGGTACGGTCCGTGTCGCGCTCGACCAGCCAACGGCTGCGATCGATCCAATTCTCGTGACTGATCCCGCAAGCATCGCACTCATCAGCCAGGTCGGCGAGTATCTGTTGCTGGACGATCCGAAGGACGGACTGTTACCCAAACTCGCCTTGTCTTGGGAAGCCGACGAAACGGCCAAGACCTGGACGTTCAAACTGCGGCAGGGCGTCAAATTCCACGATGGCCGGTTTGTCACAGCAAAGGATGTTGTGGCGACGTTCGAAAGACTTGTCGATCCAGCCAGCGGCTCGTCCGCATTGTCGGCCTACAAGGGCTTACTCTCCAAGGGGGGCACACGCTACGTTGACGAACAGACCGTCGCTTTCGACCTCGACTCTCCCAATAGCAATTTCCCGTTCTATGTGTCGTCGGATGTGGTAAATGCCGTTATATTGCCCGCAGACTACAAGGGTGACTTCGAAAAGACATTCATCGGCACCGGTCCGTTCAAGCTTGACGCCTTCCTCCCGAAGCAGGGGGCAAGCTTCGTGCGCAATGCGGATTATTGGGGAGAGAAGGCCCTGCCGGACCGGGTGGAGATCAAGTTCTACAACGATCCCCAGGCCCAGGTTCTTGCGCTGCAGGCAGGACAGCTCGACGTCATCCCCTATACACCGCGGTCAGCTTTGGCGGTCGGCAGCAATCCGGCCTACAAAATCATCAGCGTTCAGGCGAGCACCCATGATGAAGTGCATCTGCGAACTGATCAGCCGGTATTCGAAGACAAACGGGTGCGCCGCGCGCTGGCACTTACCATCGACCGGGAGGCAATCGTAAAGGGGCTGCTCAAGGGGCGTGCGATCGTCGGCAACGACAGCCCCTTTGCACCGGTGTTTTCGTCGACCGATCCATCAGTACCGCAGCGTAAGCAGGACATTGGAGAAGCCAAACGACTGCTTGGCGAGGCGGGTGTGGCGAACGGCTTTGAGGTGACCCTCACGACTGAGCGCGCCTACGACATTCCGGACTATGCCGTTCTCATTCAGAACTTTGCCAAGAAGGCGGGTATTGATATCAAACTGAACGTGCTGCCGCAGGATGCCTACTACGGCTCGGCAACCTTCGGCAACTCGCCATGGCTTGACTCGGTTCTGGGCATTACCGATTTCGGGCATCGCGGCACGCCCGATATATTCCTCAATGCAACGCTGAAGAGTTCAGGAACATGGAATGCCGCCCATTTCAACAACCCCACCTATGACGCGCTGCTGCTGGATTACAGCAAGGCGCGGGACCTGCAGGCGCAGCGCATCGCGGCAGGCAAGATTCAAAATCTGCTCCTCGATGAGACGCCACTGATCATCAGTTATTTCTCGCAGTACAGTCGCATCACGAGCTCGAAGGTCGACGGAGTCCGGTTCACCGCGATATCCCACCTCCTTCTTGATCGTGTCTCATTCGCCTGATCGAACGGCCGCAGGCAGTGAAGCCGATACGATATCTCTGCACACGTGCAGGCACGCTGATACTGACCCTGTGGCTGGTCAGCGTTGCCATTTTTCTTGCAGGCCAAGTGCTCCCAGGGGACGTCGGCAGGGCGATGCTTGGTCCGTTCGCCGATACAGATGCGGTAGCCGAATTGAACCGGCGGCTCGGAACAGACAGGCCTATTCTTGTTCAATACTGGGATTGGCTCAGTCATGCCCTCGTCGGTGATTTCGGAACCTCTTTTGCGATGCGCGCGCCCGTAGCGCCCTTGGTACTTGAGAGCCTTAAAAACTCCGCGGCCCTTGCCGCCGTCGTGTTGGTGTTTCTCGTTCCCTTGGGCGTCGGTTCAGGCATTGTTGCCGGATTGAAACCCAACAGCTTCGCAGACCGGTTCATTGTGCTGGCCGGTGCATGTCTGGCAATCATCCCGGACTTCGTATCCGGGTTGATCCTGCTCATGGTGTTCGGGCTGTGGTTGAGTTGGTTTCCAATCACCGGCGCGGCTCCTGACGGTGCGGGATTCTGGACGACAGGCTACTATCTTGTCTTACCTGCACTACCTCTTGTGTTGAACCTGACAGGTTATGTGGCCCGAATGACGAGAACCGGCGTTGTTCAGGCAAAGCAAGCCGATTACACGCGCTCCGCAATTCTCAAGGGGCTGGACAACCATAAGGTCATTTTTCGACACATCTTGAGAAACGCGCTTGCGACGACGGTTGCGGTTTTGGCGACTCAGACCGGTTTCCTTCTAGGTGGTCTCGTCGTTATCGAAGCGCTTTTCGGTGTACAAGGGTTGGGCAGCCTGGTCTTGAACGCCGCCAAGGCGCGGGATTTTCCCATGCTTGAGGCGGGCGTTATTGTCATGGCGGCGATATTCGTGGTCACCGCCGCCATAGGCGACTTGCTGCAGGTGGCGCTCGATCCAAGACAAAGACGCCGGGGTTTCCAATGACCGGTGATATGAGCCTTGCCGCGAGACAAGCCCCGGTCGATCGAGCCACTTCGATCCGCCGCGTTGTCGAACGATTCGCAAAGCCTCCAGTCGTCATCGGCGCGTCAGTCCTGCTCTTTTGGCTCGCTTGTGCGCTGTTCGGCAATGCTTTCGTACCATTCGATCCCTACGCCGACGATCTGCTGTCGACACTCACTCCGCCGGACGGTCTACATTGGTTCGGGACGGACCAGCTTGGTCGGGATGTGCTCTCCAGGATTATCGTGGGCTCGCGCGATATTCTGCTTATAGCCCCGCTTGCCACATTGCTCGGCGTTGTGTCGGGCAGTTTAGTGGGACTCATTCTCGGCTATGTCGGCGGATTGACCGATATTGTCGGAGGGCGGATCCTCGATGCCTTCATGGCATTGCCGTTCGTTGTGGTGGTGATGATGACCCTCGTCGCAATCGGACCATCGAACATCACTGTGATTACGGTGATTGGGCTGGCGTACACGCCCCTGGTTGCGAGAACAGTACGCAGTGCAGTGCGTGAGCAGCGTGAGCAGGATTACATCAGCGCAGCCCGGTTGAGCGGCGAGAACGCGTTGAGCATCATGTTCCTGGAAATTCTGCCCAACGTACGGGAAACGATCATGGTCGAACTCGTCACGCGCTTGGGATACGCATTTTTTGCGGTTGCGACGTTGAGTTTTCTCGGCTTGGGGATACAGCCGCCATCGGCCGACTGGGGGCTGGCGATTGCCGAGGGATACGGCTTTCTGACGGGCGGGATGTGGTGGGTCGTGCTGTTCAACTCAGGCGCAATCGTCTCGCTCGTCCTGGCCACCAATCTCATCGCCCACAGCTTGGGCGCTTTTGAAGATAGTCCTTGATTTCGGAGGAGCGGCTCGCCGGCCTTGACTTGGGATGAGTTTTCCAGGCGAGGGCGGAGATCAGGCACGGAGGCTTTCTTACCTTGAGCATGCTAAAGTCCGCGAATTAATTGCCCGTAATCCGGCATAGTTGGACGCCTGTTTCCTTCGCTCCCTTCAAAGACTTGATATTGTTCGAGCATTGCCGCAGCTGCGGCGTCATAAACAAAAGGATACAGTCTCATGCCCAATCCGGCGGTTGTCGGCATTTCTGGGAATTTCCAGCGCCCATCGAAGAGCAGATCACTCGTCGCCGACGTGGTCGGCCGTATCGGCAAGCAGTACGGACTGGCGTCAGAGGTATATGATCTGATCGATTTTGGCGATACGCTTGGATCTGCCCGCCATGCGGGAAATCTCGATGATGCCGGTGAGCGAATTATTGCAAGAATATTGGCAGCTGACGTCCTGGTTGTCGGAACCCCGACGTACAAGGGCAGCTACACGGGATTGTTCAAGCACGTCATTGACCTGCTCGACCCGTTTGCTCTGCAAGGTAAGCCTGTATTGTTGACGGCGACAGGAGGAAGTGATCGCCACGCCCTGATCATCGAGCATCAATTGCGTCCGCTGTTCGGCTTTTTCATGGCTCATACCCTGCCCACCGGCATCTTCGCCATCGATCGCGATTTCCAGGACTATGAGATTGTGACCGAACATATTGGTTCCAGAATCGCGCAGGCTGTGCGTGAAGTCCGGCCATTTCTCAATCCTCGAGATGCCATCACAAGCGCTGCGGAGTGAGCGCCGCGCGCACCGTCGGCCTTTGCAGGCTCCCACGGGATTTTACCGACAGAAGGACGATTTCCATGATGACCTATCCATTTCCTCCTGTGACAATCGAAGCGGCCCGACTGGGCAGACCAAAGAATGTCTGCTCAGTCACGGAAGCGGCGGAATTTCTCCTGATGAAGTGGCCAACCTATGATGGTCCGAAGTTGAAGCTTGCCCGTCAGCATTGCTTTGATGCATTGGAGGCAAAAACAAGCACCGCCGCTGCACGATCCGCCTTTATAGAGGCTGCAAAGGAAGCAGGAATTCTCGTAGACTATCCTATCAAGGCCGCCGCGACGCCGCGTGAGGAATAACGCCGGAAAGCTCCACCGACAGCGCGGTGCTCAAAGGGCTCTATAGGTGATCAGCTGGAGGCGGTTTTCCACATCCGCGAGTCTTTGCTCGAGCGCTTCGAGAGACGCGTTGAGATGGTCTATCGGCTCGTCACCGTGACTTTCTCTGACAACCAGGATTTGTTCGCGGACAGATTCAGCTTCCGATTTTAGACTTGCTATGAGTTCTTCCGTCACGGCGTCTCTCCCTGCAACAATGTCTCCAAACTTTGATTGGTTGTCTCCACCCCAATGGGATGCACGCCTTATTGTTCACATTTCAGAGAAGCAGCATTGCACGCTCCGCTCCCTGGATTGGCTCGATTATCGTTCGTGGATTCATCCGCACGCGGTTTGCGAAGTCGCGCCATGGAGAAGGCGAGCACATTCCGCAGCACATCCAGTTCATGTCGGCCGACTGCATTATTGCCTTCGATGGTTCCTAGCCGCTGAAGCATTTCTCGAAATTCGTCGTGAACCTCGATGTCAGAAAAGATCGCCATTGCACGAAGCTCCCGGGGCTGCACTCAGTGAGGCAGTCGCATCGATTCAAGTCTGTCAGTACATCACGTTCTTCAGGGCAATGCCGGGCACCCATTTCTCAAGAACGATCCCATAAGGGAATTATTTGCCCCAACTAAGCTGGACGGGGTAGCTGTTAGTTCTTCCAAAGCATTGGTTGTCGTCCGCGGTGTGCAATTGATTTGCATCATTCCGTCCAATTGATTTGTTACGACCGTTACATTATGAAGTAGCCATGGTAAAAATCACTTGGCTGCTGCTCACCTATAAGGTCCCGCCGGATCCGGCCTCCAAACGGGTCGCGCTATGGCGTCGGCTAAAGGGTATGGGGGCGATATATCTGCAGAACGGTGTTTGCCTGCTGCCCAAGGCCGACGACCATGTTCGACGGCTCAAGATGCTCGGGAACGATATTGCCGAGATGCGCGGTGAGGCAGTGATTTTGGAGACTGTCGCATTGGATCGCAGTCAGGAAGACAAGGTCGTAGCCCGCTTCAAGGACGACCGGGACGAGCAGTATCGTGAATTTCTTGGCCGATGCGCCGATTTTGAAGCCGAGATCGCCAAGGAGATCGCGATCAACAAATTCACCTACGCGGAGCTCGAGGAAGAAGATACGGACCTGAAGAAGCTCCAGGGCTGGCTGGAAAAGATCCGAAAGCTTGATTTTTACGGAGCCACATTGGCTGACGAGGCTGCCGAAAGGCTTCGGGGCTGCGAGGCGTTGCTGGAAAGCTATGCACAGCGCGTCTTCGATGCCCACGATGAAAACAAATGAAACTGGAAGATCGGCAGCATCCGATGACAGTCAACATTGCAACGCCGCAGGCGACATGGCGCAATCTTCCGGCAGGTGTGTGGGCGCTCGGATTCGTTTCCCTGCTGATGGACATCTCTTCGGAGATGATTCATGCGCTGTTGCCTGTCTATATGGTGACGGTGCTCGGCACGTCGGCGCTGACCGTCGGCATTATCGAAGGCATTGCCGAAGCGACCGCCTCGGTCACCAAGGTCTTTTCGGGTGCGCTGAGCGATTGGCTTGGCAAGCGCAAGCTCCTGGCCGTAATCGGCTATGGTTTGGCGGCATTAACCAAGCCGATCTTCCCGCTCGCTGCCTCGGTTGAATGGCTGATTGCGGCCCGGTTCATTGACCGTATCGGCAAAGGCATTCGGGGAGCGCCCAGAGACGCGCTTGTTGCCGACATCAGCCCTGTTCATTTGCGCGGAGCCAGTTTTGGCCTCAGGCAGTCGCTCGATACGGTTGGGGCTTTCCTCGGACCGGTTTTAGCCATCGGCCTGATGTGGATGACGGCGGACCAATTCCCAGCGGTTTTCTGGATTGCCGTCATTCCGGCATTTTTGTCGGTCGGGGTACTTGTCGTGGCTGTCCGCGAACCGGAGCGCCCAAGAAGTCTGCGCCGCGTTGCCATGCCATTGCATCGCAGTAAACTGAGGCGGCTGGGCACAGCCTATTGGTGGGTCGTCGCCATCGCAGTCGTGTTCACCTTGGCAAGATTCAGTGAGGCATTTCTGGTGCTTCGGGCACAGTCGATCGGTCTGCCCCTGATGCTGGTTCCTGTCGTTCTGGTGATCATGAACATTGCCTATTCGGTGTCGGCGTTTCCGATGGGCATCCTGTCGGATCGTATCGACCGGATTCCACTCCTCGCCGTCGGTCTGGTGCTACTGCTGGTTGCCGATGTGGTTCTGGCATTTGCGACGGACATCCTTTGGGTCGGCGTGGGTGTGGCTCTGTGGGGGCTGCATATGGGGTGTGCACAAGGGTTACTTGCCACACTGATTGCTGACACCGCACCCGAGGAACTCCGCGGAACCGCTTTTGGCATGTTCAATCTATTCACCGGACTGGCGCTTCTTGCCGCCAGCATCATCGCGGGTGGCGTATGGGAACTGCTGGGCGCGCAGAGCACGTTCCTGACGGGGGCAGCATTTGCGATGATTACCTTGATCGGTGTTGTTTTCCTACGTGGGCGCTTGATCGCCATGGAGCACAAGTGAGGGCGACGGCACCCAGATCCGCTGGCTCTGATCTCACGGGTTCTCGCTAATCTACAGGGAACCGGTTGAGCTACCATCCTGCGAACAAAGCGCGCCAAATCATGGTCGACTAATGAAGGGATGCGGTCAGGTGGCCCGCCGACGTTTACGATATGTTGATAGCATCATCATAAATCATAGTTCCGGTCCATCCAGAGGAATATTGTTGATGCAATCAACAAAAGAGATACGGCGCTTCAACGGCTTCTATACAGCCAAATTCGGATTGCTGACCGAACGTACTCAAAAAGCGGTTACACGATTGCAATGCACAGGATCGCGTCCGAAATCGCGGCGGCTGGAACCACAACAGCAACGCTGCTGGGATCAAGCTTGGCGATGGATAGGGCCCAGATCAGCCGGATTCTTTCGAGAATGCTCTCGCTCGGCCTTGTGGAAAAAGCTGCGGACGACTGGAACGCGAAACGGCAGCTAATCAACTTGTCTGATCAAGGACACGCCGTTCTTGAAGAACTTGAATGCCGCACTGGACGCTGTAATTGGCAATCTGTCTGCATCCGGGAAGCGACGCCTGCTCGAATCCATGGACGAGATTCGATCAGTTCTTGGTACTGTCGGATACAGCGGCGATGGCAAGACAATTGTAAGGGAGCCGAGGAATGGTGAGCTCGGGTGGGTAATCCACCGGCACTCCATCATTCACGCCCGCGAGTACCTGCCTTTCCGAATCAAGAAAGCCCAATGATTGCAGATTTCGCGTCTTGGCGGTCTTCAGTCGGTGCCGATAAGCACCAGATTCGGGTCGCATTGAGGGACGGGGACATCGTAGGATGGGTCTTTGTACGGGGGTCGAGAAACCAGAAAGCGGAACTGGCCCATCTTTGCGTTGAACCAAGTTCGCGTAGAATTGGTGTTGGCAGCGCACTGCTTGAAGCCGCGCTTTCCATTTGCGAAGGCAGAGCATCGACGCTTGTGGCGGGCACAGAAGAGTATTGGACTTCTGCACACCAGTTTTTAGAGAAGGTCGGGTACCAGCTTTCGCCGAAGGCAGCTGATGGGCGGAGAGTATATTCCAAAACAATCATTGCTCCATCAGCTGGCCACACCCAATAATTCTGAAACCGGTTTGCCTACGATATAGGCTGCCGACTGAGTGGACCGCAGCTGTAGGCGGTTAAAAGGTTATTTTCCAAACAGCCATGATAACAATCCTTTTTTCTTCGCTAGCGGCCTTCCGTCAAATGCTGCCTGCACAGGCGGATTTACCGTAAGCGGTGTGCCACTCACACCTCGGCGAGATAATTCCGGGATTCGGTATCAAATGTGACCGGCCATGGAGCGCTATGGCAACTTTGCGCCATCAGCGGACAAGTCATCCTCAGACGGCGATTCTCTGAGCGAACACCAAACAATCGGGCATCAGCGTATTTAGCCCTTCAACCAGCATGTCCGACGCTTCTGCAAGCGCGCCTTCTGGCATTGTCTCAAGGCTTTCCAACACAAACCACATTCGACCATCGGCTGCCTCCAGTCGGGTGCGCGTGCCCTGCCGCCAGTTCCAACGCCGGCATGTGACGCCCGCATCGTCTCGCCAGATGACCTCTCCAGGGAGCGGCTTCTCGATCACCACTTCGCCGTTCATGACTGTTTCGAATGGTTCGCGTCCGTCGGCCACGGTAAGAAGCGGACGCCCAGCATAGGCATCGTAGTTCTCGCCGCCAACGGGAATGGCATATTTGAGACTGACGGCGTTATAGAGATCGACGACAGGATTGATCGAAGGAATCATTCCGTCCTTCAACACCCGCTTTCTCAGTGCTTGCGACGAACAGGGTGTCCGATTGGGCTTGGCTCCGAACCGGGTATAGGCGTCGGCCCAACTGGTCAAATGGGCGTCCGCCCATGCTGGGCCGCCCCGCAAGACGTAATCGCAGGCATCTGTCAGAAGCCCTGTGGGAAGGCTTCCTTCTCCGGCATTTGTCGCATCGACATGAATGCTCATCGCTCTGAAACCGGGGGCGATTTCCTTGATCCGTTCGTCGATCACGGGTGATTCAAACATCTATTGCTAACTCCAGAATTCCACTCAAAACCCAATTGCTCGTCTCAGACCCGGATCATGTCAGAAACGATCTGATCGGTAGGGCTGCGGCTATCGCCAAGTCCCTGTTTCACCCCTTTGCGATCGGCCTCAGGGCGATTTTGGCTCATCTTGCGCTTCCCCTGCAGCGAAACGACGGGCATGCGAACACCGACAATGCCGCGGAGCTGAGCCTTGATGTAGGCTTCGGGAGCGTCAGTGACTGCCCAAGGTAGCGAGCGTGACACCTCGTGAATGCCCGTGAGGCGCGACACCACCTCAAATAGTCGTTCGGCTTCTTCGAAGAACTCGACCGGCCCGCTCGCATGGACGGCTGTGTAGTTCCACGTTGGGACTACCTTCCCATGCTCGGCTTTTGAGGCGTACCAGGACGGCGTCACATAGGCGTCCGGTCCCATAAAGACTGCAAGTCCATGTCCGATGACAGGAGCCTGCCACTGCGGGTTCGGCCGCGCCAGATGCGCATAGAGGATGCCCCTTTCTCCCTCCGCCTCATCGAGGAACATAGGTAAGGGGGTGGCCATCGGACCATCGGGTGTAGCCGTCACGAAATTGGCAAGGCGACATTGCCGCATCATTTCGTAAAGCTCGGTCGTGTCTTCCACGGCGAAGGCTGGCGGGGTGTACATAAGCATCTCCTTGACGTGAGCGCATTATTCACATCAAAGTGGCACAAGATACACTGCCACTTTTGGAATATTTCATTGGTCCAGTTAGTCAAGAGCTCACGAAAGAGCGGCGCGACCCGCCGCATTTACCTGTCTTTGCGTGGCCAGATTACGTCTGGCGTCTACGATGCGGGTGAGAGATTGCCCTCGAGCCGCGCGCTTGCGGACGAACTCGGCGTTTCCAGGACCACGGTGACGGCCGCCTATGACCAGTTGATGTCGGAGGGGTACATTCAGGTGCGGCAGGGCGCGAAGCCGACGGTCACGTCCGAAGGACGACATCCGTACACCAGACCCGTATCGCAAGCACAGGAAACCACTCCCCAGGTGTCCGCCTATGCCTTGCGTGCAATGGCATTGCCGAAGAACATCAGCGCGGAACAGGCAGCGCTTCAATACGACTTCCGGTACGGCGACGTCGCTTCGTCGGACTTTCCCAAGCTGGCTTGGCGGCGTGCCCTGAACGGGGCAGTCTTGGCGTACCGAGAACGGCTTGGCTATGAGCATCCAGCCGGTAACCTGGCACTTCGTCGTGCCTTGCAAGGCTACCTCTGGCGAGCCCGTGGCATTGAATGCGATGTCGCCCAGATCATCATTGTCAGCGGTTCCCAGCAGGCGTTGGACCTGTGTGCGCGGGTGCTTGTCGATCCGGGAGGCCAGGTTGTCCTCGAGGAGCCCTGCTACGCGATGGCACGTAACGTGATGCTTGCTACAGGAGCAATGCCCGTCGCCATCACGTGCGACAAGGATGGAATGGACACCTCTCGGCTTCCCGATCCTAAGGATATAGCCCTGGCATTTGTGACGCCCAGCCATCAGTTTCCGCTGGGCGGCGTCCTACCGTCCGGACGTCGCAAGGCCCTGATCGAATGGGCGATCGCCGGGAACACCTACATCATCGAGGACGACTACGACGGGGAGTATCGATATGACGTGCGTCCGATTCCGCCGCTGTGGATGACCGGTCAAGGTCGGGTCATCTATGTCGGCACCGTATCCAAGACGCTGTCGCCAACGCTCCGCCTTGGCTACATGGTGCTGCCTGGCACGCTTGCGGAGCCCTTTGTCCGATGCAAGCAGATCACCGATCGACACAGCTCGAGCTTCGACCAAGAGGCTCTCGCTTCAATGATCGAAACGGGCGCATATGAAAGCCACGTTCGAAAAATGAGGCGACTGAACGCCGAAAGGCGTGCGGTATTCCTGAATGCAATGGCCGAAGCGTTAGGCGAAGAGGTCGACATCGTTGGAACGTCGGCGGGCCTCCATGTCGTCGTGTGGTTCAACCACCTCACTGCCAGCTATGAAGAGCGTTTCGCCGGCTGCGCGAGGCAAGAAGGTGTTGGCATCTACCCAATCTCGCGTCTGTTTGCGGCCCCAACAGATCAACGTGCGGGGTTCATATTCGGATACGCCTCCATGCCCGTTGCGCTGATTGGAAAGGGTGTAGATGACCTAGTACAGGTCTACCGATCTAAATTCCGGTCGGCATGACCGGTTTGGGCACTTGCGACATAAGACCGGATGATTCCACGGTAGGAGTTTATCGATCCGGCTCTGCTTATGGCCGTTGACGATGGCGGTGAGCGTGCTGGTCAAATAGGCCTGCGGATCGACCGCGTTGAGTTTGCAGGTCTCCACGAGCGAGGCGATGGTGGCCCAGTTTTCGGCCTCGGCGTCGTGCCCTGCAAAGAGTGCGTTCTTGCGGTTCAGCGCAATCGGCTGGATAGTTCTTTCGACGCTGCTGTTGTCGATCTCGATGCGGCCGTCGGTCAGGAAGAGGCACAGGCCGTCCCAGTATTTGGCGATGTAGTTCAGGGCTTCGCCGGGCGGGGATTTGGCGGCAACGCGGGCCGGTGATGGGCGAGCTATGTTCCCATGTCGGCGATCATGGGTTTTGCTCGCTCCTGTCGCGCAGCCAGGCGGGTTTCCGGATCAAGTCCTCGTAGTTCGGCCTCGATCCGGTAAAGTTCGCCGATCCACTTTACGCCTTCCTCGGCAATCGGCGCAGGTCCGTTGCGGGTGATCTCCACCAGCTTGCGACGGGCATGTGCCCAGCAATCCCTGGGTAATGGATAAATCTTGGAACGATGTGTCTGCAGCTGGTGACGTCCAGAAGGGCTCCGGCAGATTCCCTACCTCCGTTACGATGACCTGATTTTTCCTGCAGGACAGATAGCGTTTTGAGGCGGGGATGATCGTTTGAAGGGCAAATTATGCCGTGCCTTTGAGAACGCTTTTCCACTTTTGGATGGCAAATTGGTTCATTGAAGCTGTCCCCCCATGCAGGCGTTACGGTATCTGAGCGAACGACACGACACCCTCAGGAGACCTCGATGAAAAAGCTGGCAACGACAACTTTCGTTTTGGCAATCACCCTCCTTGGCGGACGGCATGCGTTTGCCGACAGCACTGCCTGCAGAACAGTCAAGCTGTCCGATCCGGGCTGGACCGACATCACCTCGACAAATTCGGTCGCCAGCGTGCTCCTCGAAAGTCTGGGCTACAAGGCTGACGTGAAGACGATGTCAGTGCCAATCGGCTATGAGGCGCTGAAGAACAAGGAAACGGACGTATTCCTTGGCAACTGGATGCCAGCCCAGCAAAAGTTCCGCGACGATCTCGACAAATCCAAATCAGCTGAACTGATCGTTACCAACTTGACTGGTGCAAAGTTTACTCTGGCGGTGCCAAGTTACGTAGCGGCGCAGGGCGTAAAGAGCTTTGTCGACTTGGCGACCAACGCTGACAAGTTTGAAAACCGCATTTACGGCATTGAGCCGGGAGCCCCTGCGAACCAGAATATTGAGAAGATAATATCAGATGAAAAGTTTGGATTGAATGGATGGAAACTGGTGGAATCCGGCGAACAGGCCATGCTTGCGCAAGTAGAGCGCGCCGCACGCACGCAGAAGTGGGTTGTGTTTCTTGCTTGGGCACCACACCCCATGAACACCAAATTTGAGCTGACATATTTGTCAGGCGGCGACGATTATTTCGGGGCCAACTTCGGTGGTGCCGAAGTCAACACGCTAGCCCGCACGGGTTGGGCGAGCGAATGTCCAAATGCGGCCAAGTTGTTTTCGAATCTCGTCTTCGATTTGAACATCGAGAACGCGTTGATGGGCAAGATATTGGATGAAGGCGAAGAGGGCAGAGCAGCAGCCAAAGAATGGATCAAAGCGAACCCGGGACAACTCGATATCTGGCTGAAAGACGTAAAGACGGTTGAGGGGGCACCGGGGTTGGAAGCGGTTCGAGCCGCGCTCGGGATCTAACTCGGGCTCCATGCAGACAATCTGCTCTTCGGTCATCGATTTGCGGCTTGCACGACGCGAAGCGTATTGGGCATCCAGGCAGCTGTTGCCGGCGGCGTTGGCGTCACGGTTCGCGGCGTTCCTATGCACGGGAAAGTGCAACTGCTGCGCTCGGAACGTTGGCCTGCCGATCGTGATTGGCGAAGACGCTGTGTATGCCTAGCTTGTCCAACCGCTCATTTTCAGCGACCCATCGGATGTGTACTGTAAGAGAGGACCTACGATGACCGAAGACAGTAATCGTCGGATCGTGCTGGCATCAAGGCCCGTCAGCTTGCCCGCGTTGGACAATTTCCGGATTGAGCGGACGGCGATTCCATCACTTGAAGAAGGTCAGGTGCTGCTGAAAATCCGGTACCTTTCTTTGGATCCTTACATGCGCGGGCGCATGAGTGCAGCCAAGTCCTACGCAACGCCCGTGGAAATCGGCGGTGTGATGGAGGGCGGAACGGTTGCAGAGGTCGTGGCGACCAAGAACCCCGACTACCGGATTGGGGAGATCGTCCTTTCCCATTCAGGCTGGCAAACATACGCGGCCGAACACGGGGCAGGACTGCGGAAACTCGACCCGGATCTTGTACCGGTGACCACCGCACTTGGTGTATTCGGCATGCCAGGGTTCGCGGCATACTCTGGCCTTCTCAATATCGGACAGCCTGCAACCGGTGAAACCGTCGTCGTCGCCGCTGCCAGTGGCCCGGTCGGCTCCGTTGTCGGTCAGATTGCCCGGATCAAGGGCGCTCGGGCGGTCGGGATTGCCGGGGGACAAAGAAAGTGCGAATTCGCAAAAAACACTTTCGGCTTTGACTCCGTGATCGATCACACGTCGCCCGATTTTGATGCACGACTGCGGGAAGCCTGCCCGAATGGCGTCGATGTTTATTTCGAGAACGTCGGGGGCAAGGTGTGGGATGGCGTCTTTCCGCTTCTGAACAAATTCGCGCGGATACCTGTGTGTGGCCTGATTTCCCAATATAACGATAGCGGCCCATTCGACGGACCGGACCGTTTGCCTCTTGTCATGGCGAGCGTGCTTTCCAAAAGCCTGACTGTGCGTGGCTTTATCCAACGCGATTTTGCTGATCAAAGGCCCGTATTCTATAACGAGATGGCCGATTGGCTCACCCAAGGGGTCATCAAATACAAGGAAGATATCGTCGATGGTCTGGAGCAAGCTCCAGAGGCCTTTATCGGTATGCTTCAAGGAAAGAATTTCGGTAAGCTTCTTGTCAGACTGTAGCTCAGGTCCCCTGGTCTTCATGACCGTGCAACGCAGCGTTTGCGGCACGCCATATGCCGGTTGCCCGGTGCGCAAGCGCTTATGCTGCGTCCGCCGGATCACCTCGAAATGTGAAGATCTTGGCCGGTTCACCTAAAGCCGCAAACGATGCTGGTTGCAGCTGCCAAGGCAAATTCGTATCTGAGACGCGTGCGATCATTTCGGTCGTTCTGGACGTATCCCTCTGTTTTAGGATGGTGGCGGTAAAATTTGTAACCGGTGAGCTCGAGCGATGCCCGATAAAGCGCCACGACGGACTCATTGACGGTAATAGCTCCAACAGTATTCGACTGACACCACGCTGTCTTGCGCCTTCAATAGCGGCGGCCCAAGCCTTGACCGCGCAGGCTTGGCGAGAAACCAATCGCCGAAATTCTGGAAATATCGTTTCGCTGGAAACGAGGAGCAGGTCCACGGCGTATTTGTACGACGTTCACAAGGCTAGCAATCGGGTCCACGTTTTCGGTGATTATTCGACACAGGATGCTTTCGGGGCTCGTCATGATCGGCACGAAGTATTCTTTATAGGCGGCAGTGAACGCAATCGACGGCTCGCTAAATGAAAACGTCGGCAAGAGGTTGTGATTCGATCGCTGGTCTTGAACTCATGGCATCTCCTCCTCGGGTGATTTCAGGCGGGAATTAAGCTGGTTCCCATTGTGATGGTGACAAGTGATCTGCGCAGTCACCCCTATGATCGTCAATCTTTACAGTGTTCAATTTATATGGCATGAACCAACTTAACACTGTTAAATTCGGATAGAGTAACGCCTCTCGCATGGAAGGAGTTTGGAATGGCATTCTGGACCACAAGAGATATCGCGGATCAGACTGGCCGGACGTTCTTGGTGACCGGTGCGAATAGTGGGCTTGGCTACCTGACCAGCTTGGAGGTGGCCCGCCGCGGCGCTCACGTTCTGATGACGGCTCGAAACCAGACCAAGGGAATCCAGGCGATCCAGCGGATTCGCTCGCTTGTTCCAGACGCGAAAGTCGAACTGCGCCTTCTGGACCTCGCCGATCTAGCAGCAGTGAAGAGCTTTGCACAACAGATTATCGATGATGGGACGCCTGTCGATGTTCTGGTCAACAATGCTGGTGTGATGATGCCGCCGAGGTCGTTGACGCGGCAGGGGTTCGAAATGCAGTTTGGCGTCAATCACCTCGCTCATTTCGCCCTCACGGCACTGCTGATCGAGCGGCTGCAGAAGGGCAACGATCCCCGCGTGGTTACGTTGAGTTCAGATTTGCACAAGCGTGGAAGAATTCACTACGAAGACTTGGACGGGGCAAAGAAGTACGGACGGATTTCTTTCTATGCTCAATCAAAGTTCGCTAACACCCTATTTGGGCTCGAACTTGACAGGCGTCTTCGCGCGGTCGGAAATCCAGTTCGCAGCCTCCTTGCGCATCCCGGCTACGCCGCCACTAACCTGCAGCTGAGTGGGCCGACCGGGTTTCTCAACGTTTTCATGCGCATAGGCAACCGGTTCATCGCTCAGAGCGCAGAAATGGGGGTACTAAACCAACTCTATGCTGCAACGGAACCGGGTGTCGAAAGCGGCCAATTCATCGGACCTGACGGGCGGAACGAGATGAAGGGCTATCCGACACTCGTTCAACCAATTGGGGCCGCACAGGACATAGCGGACGCTGGTCGGCTTTGGCGACTTTCCGAGGAACTGACAAACGTGCGCCCAGACTTAGGCACGTTGTCGGAGCAAGTCGGATGAGCGCCGTTGACAGCCTTTCCTTTCTCAGAGCGTGGGCCTCAAATCCACTACAGGTGGCCGCAGTCGCACCATCAAGCCGTATGCTTGCAAATCTCATCACCATGGAGATTTCGCCACGGACAGGTCCAGTCCTGGAACTCGGGCCGGGGACCGGGGTTTTTACGAGAGCGCTTCTGGCTCGGGGTGTCGAAGAGAAGAACCTTACGCTTGTCGAGTACGGCAGTGGCTTTGCCAAGCTGTTGAACGACAGATTTCCATCTGCTCGGATTCTCCAGATGGATGCTGCACGGCTCGGCCGGGTAGCGCTTTTTGACGGTTTACCAGTGGGAGCTGTTGTTAGCGGACTACCGCTCCTCTCCATGCCACCACGGAAAATACTGGCGATTTTGGCCGGGGCCTTTCAGCACATGCGGGCCGATGCAGCCTTCTACCAATTCACATACGGGCCGCGGTGTCCGGTGCCACGCCCGTTACTTGATCGGCTCGGCCTGAAGGCGACACGAACTGGGCGCACATTCTTGAATTTGCCGCCCGCCGCCGTCTATCGGATTTCACGGCGATCTCCCTCCCGGCTTGCTACGGCGCGGCCCCAATCGATCGCGTCAAATCAGTTAGAGCAGGCGCTCAACGCTGTTTGGTTGTGACCGACAAAATCCAATCCGCGAAGCGCAGATGCAGACTGTGATGAATGCGGCCGAATTCTACAGCAGGATGATGAAACCAACCTGCAGGGCGGCTCACTAACAGAGTTGATAGCACCAGCAATCGAGGCGACTGACCGTATGACAATGTTGATGTCATCAATTAAATAATAGACCGGACGCCACAAGCAAAGTCGCTTAGAACGCGCTGGCGATCTGCAGCGGATCACAACGTCTGCAACATTTAAAACAGCCTGAGCGGAGCATACTCGGACCCAGGCGCTGAAGAACGGCTGAAGAAGGATGCCTAATTGGTTATGTGAGATCGATCTTGAGCTTCGATGTCCAGCGTTCTAACGTTGTGGCCAGATGGCACCGAGGACCTCGGGCAGAAGCTGCGACAGCAGATGATCGCTTGAAGTATCGGGATAGAGGCGGGAAAATTTCCCGTCGAGCGCGAGATGTGCAAAGCCGTGAACCGTCGACCAAGCTGCCAGAAGCGTGGCACGTAACTCCGCGTCAAACGGGTGATCATCCGGCACTGAGCGCAGTGCTCTTACAGTCTCAGCTAGCGCGCTCCATGCCCGCTCACCAGCGAGTTCCAATCGCTTGTCGTCCGGGAGGAGCAGGTCGTGGCGGAACATCAGGTGGAAGCGGCCGGGAAATGCCAATGCGAAGCGAACATATCCTGCCCCCTGCATCTTCAACCGATCAGTCGGTCCGCCTGCCGAGGGATCGATGCTGATGTGCCGGGTCAATTCATCAAATCCCAGAATCGCAACCTCTGTCAGCAGCCCGGCTGAGCTGCCGAAATGATGAGCTGGCGCTGCAGGTGAAACGCCGGCACGCCTGGCAGCTTCGCGCAACGTGAATTTTTCCAAACCACGTTCGGCGAGTATTTCATCGGTCGCTCGGATTAAGGCAGCCGGTAAATCTCCATGGTGGTAACGGATGTAGTGCATTCAGAATTCCATCAACTCTTCAGATTATAAGTACGAATCTTTACAGCGTACAGATAGTCCGATATTTTGTCACTTAACGCTATAAGGATACGAGTGTGTATCGGCCATGTCTGTGGCAAATCTAATAGCGCCTGCAAAGTGCGGGTGTGACCTTCTCGACGAGAAAGTCGATGAAGGCCCGCAGCCGGCCCGCCATATGCCGCTTGTCGACAAAGACCGCATGGACTTCCTCCGGATCATCCGCCTCGTGATCTGTAAGGACCTGCACCAGCCTTCCGGCCGCGATGTCCTCGGCGACATGGAAGGCCGCGAGACGGCCTAGCCCGATCCCGGCCAGAACGAGCTGGCGCACAAGCGAGGATCTTCGGGTGAATGCAGGCTGGTTTCGCGGCCTTCTCGGCATCCTGTTTTTGAGTGGTCTGGCACGCGGCGCAGCGGCGTTGCAATTCGGCTTGCCGGGGCGCGCGCTGAATGCGGCTATCGTTGCCGAACTCGTTGGCGTGCCACTACTACTCGCCTGGCACACTGCGTTGACACGCAAGGCCGTTCTGATTCCATTCCGTCCTCTCATAGCAACAAACCACACTTCGACATGATTATCGAATTGGTGAAACGAACGAAGACGAAAAGTCAGAGATTCCGGACTGGCAGGCCCTAGCCTGCCGCGACCAGCATTTCAAGATCAGGCAGATCGCCGTTCTTCTCAGCCCATTCCGCAACTCTGTTGGGCAGAAACAGCCTGGCGTATTCCCGCTGCTCATCGTTGCCGGATGAGCGGGAGAAGATAACGGCGATGCCATCTCCCCTGCTTTGCCGGGTGACGTCGAAAGCTAGCGGCTGGAGGCCGTGTCGCGCCCACTCCCGTATATCTTCGATGTTGTTGTCGGCAAAGAACGAGCAGCAACGTGCCATCTCCCAACGCAGCTTGGCCAGCTTCTTGCCAGCCGAGCCGATGCATTCAACCGCCTTCAGGCCTTCGCCGCGCTCCATGATATAAACCGTCATCTCAAGCGCCTGTTCTTCGTTCTCGCAATCTGCAAACGGCAGGAGCAACTGCTCGACGATATTCAGATCCGTCAGAAATCTCACGTTCGTCCGGACAAGCGTTTCACCTCTCAGGTTGCCGAAGTGGTATTCCCGGGCAACCTTCCTAGGAGCTCTGTCGTCGTACGAAGCAGCTTGGTTGTCTACGAGTTCGGTCAGAACAAGTCTTCCTCCACCTTTCTGGGCTTGACGGAGCGCCTTTTGGATACGCGGTGCCCCACGCTTGAACATGTTGTAAATGCCATCGATCTCCGTCGCGATCGGCTTCAGACCTTCCAATAAACGCAACGTCACCGGCACGAGATGCAGTTTGGACATCAGGAAGTTTTCCTGATGCCGGCGCGCATCGTCCATCTTCTTCTTGGATAGCGCCACATGTCTGGTTTCTGCAGAGGCGCAGTCGTGGCCGATGATCGCAATGCACTGTCGCGCAAAAACGAAAACAAGCATTCCTTCGAGAAATTTCTCTTTGTGTTTGCACATGGGGCAGGGGGTGTAGTCTCCCGCTGGCCGCCGCTTCCGATCCACAGCAAACTGGTGGAGTATTTCGAAAGGTTCGCTGGTGTTCAGACGACCCCAAAACAATCCAGGAAACGTTTCAGGCGTATTGGTCTCTTTGACGTGAACCTTAAAATCTTCAACCAGGTGATAGGGTGCCTCGCGATACGTTGCGTGGCTCGTGTACTCTTCAGGAAATGTAAACTCTACAGCATGCTGAGCAGTCAATTTCATCGCGAATCTCTTCCCTAAGCTTTGCCATCAACTCCTCCCTGGCGGTTTCGTCTCGAATCAGTTTCCGAGAACTGCTGATATACTATTCTGATTCACCTTTTAACCAAGCCAAAATCACTGTATCCACACGACTCGCAGTGGAAACAGGGGGAATCCGATGCATCGGTCGCCATGCTATATCGAACGGGATTACGGCGGCCTAAACGCCCAAGGTCCGTTTAAGGTGATGGGGAGAAATTAGCCATGGCTACTGAAGTATATCGAAATGCTTTTGAGGCCTGGAACGCCTTCAAAGCTGTCGGCGGGCTTGACCTGGCGGACCGCGACGACGATCTGGAGGCAGAAATTTTGGCGCATATCGGCCAGCCTCTGGCACTGCGGCTTGAGGATGCCCTCCCGAGAGCGACCACTGACGATCTTGTTCAAGCACTGTTTAAAGCGGTCACGCCATTCGTGGAAATGTTCCGTGCGACGCTTGAGTTCTTCAAGACGGCGGGGGCGACTGAAGGGCGACAAAATTGGTCAATCAGGATCGATGAAGAACACTTGGGGCTTGAGGATTTCGAACAGTTCATCTCTGCTGTCTCAGAAGTGCCCGGCACGCTGGATGTGCCGGATCTCCAGGACGCGCATCTTGGAGGACTTTGGAAAGTCCTTACAGCGGCTCAAGCTGCCGATGATGTGGACCTCTTCTCGGATGCAAGCAATCCGGAAATCGCTTCATGGCTGAAGGCGTACAGACGCGGTGAGTTCCCTGATCTTCCAGAAATCCTAAGTAGTTTCAGTTTTTCGCCAGGTTTCGAAGATGTGCGCCGGATACTGGCTGTTCGCGTGAACATTTTGCGCAAAATCTATGTTGACCGAGAAACGATGATGCAGTCTAAGGCTCGCCGCGGCTGGCAAATGCCGCAGCACGACCCATTTCATCCGGCTAGCGTCAGTCAGGCTGAGACTGATTTTTGGACCAGGTCAATTCTCAAACTGCTGCTTCACGCTTTACGATTACCCCCGACGGCGCGTGACGTGGTGGATCGAGCTTTGCAGGCGGAGTTCGCGGGCCCGCGGCGGATCGTGGATTACAATGCGGATGCCACCCAGCTTGAGCGGATATTGTCTCTGCCAGTATGGCAGCGCCGACATGAATTGTACGCAGTATGGATAGCCACCGAAATTGTTGCTGCACTGCCTGACCATGAAGTGGAACTGCATCATGAGAACGGACGCATCGTTTTCGCATTCAAGGAAACGGTGGTAGCGCGGGTGCTGACATCGCGCCCTGAGCGACGCCTGATATCGGAGCGTCGCTCGCAGCTCAAAGACCCGATCGGTGCCGGTCGCACGAGCGGCGTGCAGCCCGACTATGGGATTTGGTCGGGCGACGCCCCCAATGAGCAGTGCCAGTTGGTCGTCGAGGTAAAGCACTACAAGCGCGCTAAAAACCGGTCCTTCGGTGACGTGCTTCAGGATTATGCGCGCGCTCATATGACGGCCAAGGTGGTGCTCGTGAACCATGGACCGGTGGGCGATGTCTTCACTGGCCGATTTGACAACGGCCTTAAGGCGCGGTGTGAGACTATCGGTCACCTTACATCGCGCGACAGTGACGCCCGAGGACATCTGGCGGAGCTTGTTCGAGCGACAGTCGGCGATCCGGTTCGACGTAGACTGCGGTCCAGTACGGGGCAGGCGCTGCTTCTGGTGGACGTGTCAGGCTCTATGCGCCCCGCGCTAAAGCCAGTCTTGCTGCAACTTGTGAGGGAGCTCGCGCGAATGGCGGGGGTGGCCACGGTCACTCTCGTGGATGTCGAGGTGGTGGATACCTTTGATTTGGATGATCTCGCTGCTCTGGACACCTCGATTTTACCGTCTCGCGCCACAGATCTCGGGCCGTCGGCGTCCGACCTGCTGGACGTCCACCCGCTGCTGCTCGCGCTCACGGATGCGGAGGGTACGGAGCAGTTGCATGGGTACGGCTTCGCAGTCGAAATCGTGGAACAATGGGGGGAGGTGCGCCTAGCGGAAGTGCGGCTCAAATCCTGAGATGGTCGAAAATGTGCAATTCGATGCCCGCTTCAATCGCGTCGACGAACTTGGCAGAGACATATTTTTTCGATCCAATAAGCGATGCCTCACATTGTGACACTTAAGTAGGGAGTCGATCGCCTCTGTCACCGGAGAGTTTCCGGCAATTGCGTTGCAATATCTCATAGGGGAGCGACGACCGGTGAAATCGTAGACGAGTTGCAGCTCTCCGGTTACGGCATGCCATTGGGGCAACTGTTAAGGCGAACTGAAAGAAATTGCGTTAATGATTTGAAAGATAAACAGTTATACTTAAAACGCAAAGTTTGATATAATATGCAGTCTCGCTTTTCAGTCTGGTGAACCAATGAACTCTATCGACTTCGTTTTCCGGATCATGTTGGCCGAACTCGGCCAACGGATTGCTGAGTTGCCTGACTGCAAGTTCGACACCGAGGGAAGGTTTGTGCCCGTCACAGTAAAGGGTAGACGCTACTGGTATTTTGACATGCGCGGTGCGCGCGGCGGCAGCGTCCGGAAATACGTCGGCCCTGATAGCGACGAAACAGTACGCCAGTTGGTGACCCAATTTAGAGAGCTGAAGACTGACGCAAGCGCGCGCCGTAAAATTGTGCGGATGCTGACGCGGGATGCTAAGTTGCCTGCCCCCAACCCGCTAGCGGGCAAGATTATTCGAGGCTTGGCCGAGGCTGGAATTTTCAGAAGGGGTTGCGTCCTGATCGAACAGAACGCTTACGAGTGTTTCGCGGCGTTCCTGGGCGTAGAGCTGCCTAAAGTGCCTTGGGAGAATAACCGTGCTGGCATCAGCATGATCAGTCATGCGGCCGGGGACGCTGTCACTGTCGAGGAGGTCTTGAAAACTTTCGACCGGAGCTTTGCTCGTGAGGATCGGGCCGGCAAGCGGCAGGGCAATGTTCTTTTCGTAAATAACAGTGGCTTCAGCATTGAACTGGCGGCCGCAACTCTGATGACGGCATACCTTGTTGAAGATCCGGCGGCGGCTGTCATGTTGTACAAATCCGGCATTGTAGTCACGGTTCCGAGGCCAGAGCGTTACGCCGTCCACGAGCTGATGATGTCAGCCCGGGCGGGCGGGAACCAAGGCAGTTCTGAGAGGGAATATTTCCGAACACGTGCACTTGTCATCATGCAGGCAATGTTAAGCGTGCGGCGCCAGATGGATCTTGCTGAAGCGTATGAAGCCGCCTGGAACCGAAACGATACATGGAGAGGATTCATCGAGCGCGGGATAAAATTGATAGATGATATGCATCTGCGAACCAGCATCCTTGAAGGTCTGACACAAGGTATGAAGGATATAGGTCATGACCCGGCTCAAAGTAGGCCGCTCGATTAAGGTTTGTTGATAGGATCACCCGTTCTGTAGTAGGCGTCCCGGCCAATCCATGCATCTCCATCTGGACCATTCGTTGGGATTGGCAGCGGCTCCAGTCGCGGGGCCGTCAAAACGGAATCCGTGGAATCGCTCGGAAAGTTATGCGAAAAAAAGCTGGACTGAACAGCCATAAAAACCTCCAGAGTGGAACAGTGGATGCGGAAAAATGGGACTGCCGCATGTGCCGTCCCATTTGTAAGCTTGGTCTACGTCGTCTACTTGCGGTGTCGCACGCGATGGTCAGGTGTCTATACGAAGACATTGCGCCGGCAGCAGGACAGCAGCATGCTTGGGAGTCGCCCTGTTCTTGAAACGTGGACGAGCCAGATGACATGTAGGAGAGCGCCTCGTGAAACGGGAAAAAGATCTAATTGCGGCCGATGAAAGTAAGCCCACCAACGAATTGACGACACGGCAAGTAGAATCGCTTCGGGGGTTGCTACGACTTGTCGAGGGAGCGCAAAGAATGGGCAATGTGCCAGCGTGGCGGTATTGGATTCAAAAATCTAAAACTGAATTTGACTCCTGCCCGGAGAATGAACTTCGGTCTCGCTTTCGCGATCTGCGACAATCCTTGGAACGAGCGCAACAATTTGAAAGACGCTATGGGGAGGGGAGCGCACTCGACTTGGCGGACAAATCAGTTGCGGCGTTGATTGCGCGCAACCCCAAACAATTTCCAGCTCAACACCTGGAGAATGCCAAAAACGCACCGCAAGACGTCAGGAGCGCCATCCTGCGACAAGCCGATTGGCTAATTGATCCAGATCTATGAAATCCTCTGGACTGGTTTCTCCTATGTCCCTCACAGCATAGACAGGTGGATCGTCGAAGAACCTTGCTTCGATCTCCTTATCGTCGAAAGAGAGCTGATCAATTGCCGAGATCTCATCGGCAATTCGGCGTAGGCGTTTGCGGTCAATTTCTCCAAGTTCGCCCAAAACTTTCGCTAAACCGTCGGCATTTCTTCCCTGAAGGATACCGCCATTAATTCGCACCCAATAGATGAAATCTGGGTTCGCATTAATTGTCAGCTCATCATTGCCATTGGGACGACGGATTACGATGCGCGCTGTGTTTAGATCGATGTGCAACGCTACAAGAGCCACCGACACCTCCTGATTTCCAATTGATGACATGAACGAGTGGTGAGAGACGCTGCGTAGACGGTTACGTCAAGACTTGTAAAGGTTTGATAAATTAATATGCCGGAATCAGGTTGGTCGGTGGCTTGAAATCATCATCTCTCGCCGAAAGCCTACCAAGCAATATCAAGTCGGCGAACAGCTAATATACGAGGCGATTGAGCATGACTAATCGAAAATCAGCTAATATCCTAGCTGTAATCACTCAAGCGGACCCGCAGCGGCGGCTCAGCATAATCCTCGACCACAAATGGAGGCTGCCCCCTACCTCCGAGGGCGCTGTAGTAAATTGCACCCAAAATGAAAAATGGGTGTAATTTACTACAGAAAGTGAAATCGACTTGTGGGCGGAATTCTACATTGTAGTCCTTGCCAAAGGACCGGCGATCGCACAGCTCAAGGGCTTCTTCGTGCAACCCGGCTACCTGCCAGAGTCGGATGACGAGTGGTATTTTGACGTCTTCGACATGCGCAGTCAGCACGCCATGGCGGCATTCCATGTCCTTGCCGAGGAACGGTCGCTTCTCCAGAAGGCACTAAAGTCGGCACCGGAGCTTGAATACCTCGGGGGCGTCGCCCACTTCGAAAGGGTGGGTGAATCCATCCTTGCGGGGCCGGGGAATCCCAGTCCGAGGGGTTCACTCCAATGCAGGTTCACTTCTCAGTGCAAATCAACATAGTCAATTCAGCTTTGCCGGATCCGTCCGCGTTTGCAGGTCGTTTGGTCCAACCCCTAAAACCATCTTGTCAAAAAACGGACGAAACCTGTTCGATACTTCTTCGTACTCTGAGGCAACCAGCACGGCGTTTTTGTCCTCAAACACAATCACCTTGCCATCGCTGACATTCTGGTCGTGAAGGGAAACTGTACCAAGGATGGTCTGGCCGTTGTCCGGGCGTGATGAGAAGATCAGGTCAATCATCGCAGCCACATTGCTGGCATCCTGATCCTGTTGGTTGGGACTGTCGATTACCATCGGCGCGGTAAGCGATTTGGAGAATTCGAAGATAGTCCTCATCAGCGCGAGATAGTAAGCTAGTACAGCTCGAGGTTGATCACTGCCGGTATCATGGATCTTCCTGTCGATCTTGGTCACGGATGCGTGCTCGATGTTCCGGACATCGAGCTTGTTGAGGAAAGCCAACATCTCACGCGCATAATATTTCTCGACAAGCTTCCTGCGATCTCTGGTGCCTTTCTCAAATGCCTTCAGTTTATCGTCTATGGCGGCAATTTGTCCGGCGTACGCGGCCAACTCTTTGGAAATCTCATCAAGCTGCGAATTGAGCAAAGCTCGGGCACTGGTTCGGCCCTTAGACTCGATCACTTCTTCAAGCGTAACGTCGCCTCTCTTTTCGGCAAGGATCCTGGAGATTTCGTCTGATGTCCTGTCATTTTGACGCATAGCGGCCTCGATCGCCGCCACTTGGTCAGCGATAGCCCTCAAACGATCAATGCAGTCTCGGACGAATTCTGCACATGCTTCGCTATCATCAACAATCGAAAACCTGTTGGCGAAGTCATTCCGATGAGTTGTTCCGCATGTTGGACAAAGGATTCCATCATCGCCCACTTGCGCCAGCCACCTGAAATCCAGATCGAATTCCTTGGCCGCCGCCTTGGCGATCTCCATCTGCTCCCGGACGATCTCTCGTTCATGCAGAAGTGCTGCCAGTTCCATGGCACGCTTTTGCCGAACGTTTCGAAGGTCGCGCAGGCGCACGAGTAGCTGATCGATAGATGCCTCGTGGTCCGCCATGCTTAGCTCTAGTCCGGTAAATGTGGCCTCCAAACCGAGCTTGTGGATCGCGTTTTCAATAGCCTTTCGGTCACGGCCAAGTTCGTCCCTGACTTGGGAGACCTGGCGCTTCTCCGCCATGAGCTCATAGAACTCGTTGGGCCGGATACCGGAATGAAACTCGATGACATTCTTTCGAAACTTTGGGTACTGCTGGAGATTGTCAAATGACTCAAGAGCCTGACCCCAACCGTTGTCCTGATCAACATAGAAAGGAAGGAAGGCGAAAGCGGGTGGCGGTGTTCCGGCAACGCCATTGTTATCAGTCAGAATCAATTTGAAATCGAATAGCCTGCCGATGGCGGGCGCGAGCTCCGAGGTAATGCTCGTTGTGGAAATCATCAACTCGCCAGCGGCGTCGAACAGAGCAATCCGCGAGCCGTCTCTCAGAATGAAATGATGATGACCGTCAACCGTAAAAGTGACAAGCGCCTTTACTTTCGCGTCCTTCCAAGTGGGGTGGATCTTCGATCCCGCACCAAAGGCCCAATATAGACTCTTGATAACCGAAGATTTGCCGACGTCATTTTCGCCCTTGATCACCGTCAGGCGCGGGTGGAACTCGATCGTCCGTGCGCGCTTCTCCACCACTGACAGGAGTTCTAACTTCTCGAAGCGCAAGTTTTTCATTCTGTCGTTTTCTCAGGTTCCGGACGAGGATTTTGAAGTGTTCGCTATCCGACATGGCAGTACTCGTAGAGCATAATGGCGCGCAGGTAGTCGTCATTCACAGACGCTTCGACAGACCATTGGTGCGAGATATTTCTGACTTCAGGAAGGGCGGCGTTCAGCATTTCAGTCAGAGTCTGACCGGTCTCCATATGAGGGGCAACAAGTTTTTTCACCTCGGCCTGAAACTTCAGCGATGCGACCCCCAGTCGGCTCCTGCGCTCGTTCTCATATTGGATGAAGTGCGCCTTAATGGCTTGGGCTTCGTGAATGTTTGAAAACCAGGCTGCTACTTCTGTCCAATGCACCCGGTTCTCATTTTTGGCTTTCAACTCGCCCAGCCACTTGTCCATGTCGGCGCGCGTGACGAACTTCGAGGACTTCAACGCGTCGAAACTACTGAGATCAGAGAGTTTCTTTGAACGCTTGTTGCATTGGTCGACCAGCATCAAAGCAAATGCCTTAGGATTCACATGCTCAAGACCGGTCTCGCTTTGAATGAAGTCGGCAACTTCGCCCAATAGCGCTTTATCGAAACTACCTAGATTGAAAGGCGAATAGGAGAAGTGGAAGAGCGCGACGTGCTCCCTTTTAAAGGACCCGTCTTCGGTCTGCATTGCCTTAATAAATTTTTCGACGTCCAGTTCCGGTGCGGATGAGAATGCGAAGTCTTTGTAATCAGACCCGAGTGAAGGGCAGGGCATATTGCTGACGAACACAAGCCGATGGACAGCACCGCCAAAACGGTTGGCGTTGTCGAACATCCGCCAGGCGAAGGAAGGTTGAAGCACTCCCTTTTCCTTCTTTCTGGCCGCGATACGGTTCAACGACCAGTTTTTGGTCTTGTCCGTCTTTATTTGGTAGAAAGAGGCTTTGGTCGGATTGTCGGCGTCATCGAGTTCGACAATATCATCATGAAATTCGAAACCTACGGCATAGGCTTTGCCGTCAGTATGAAGAACGATTGCTCTCGATAGCCCCCACGCGGTCTGATAGTCGAGTCTCTCGATGGCAACCCTTCCCCCGTCAACGGCATCGGGGACAGACATCAGAGTTTCGATGATCGACACCAGTTCTTCCCCCAAGAATCAGGCACACGGCTGCAAATGTGAGCCTTATAGTTGTTGTCAGTTGTGAGTGCTAGTGCGAGATCAGCGCAGGGGCTTTTCCGGGTGAGCATTATCTTCGCGATGCTGCACAGCCTTGTTTCAATAAAACGTGGCCAAGTTCATGAGCACGAAACCGTGGCCAAGATCATGAGCACGATTTTCAACGATGCTAGTCGGAGTGGAAGGTTACTCCACAGCGGCGACCCGAGTGCTTATAGACCATTGCGAAATGATCACGCGGGGAGAACTATTGCTTCGCGGTTCCGACTTTGACGGGGCGACAAGCAATTAAAAGAAGATCTCCAATATTGTGGACAGACGACCGCTCAGTTATTTTCGGTAATTGGGGGGACGTCAAATGAAAATTCGGGTTTTTCTGTCGGCAGCGCTTTTGCTTCAATCGGGGTGCACATCGATAAATGGCGGGGTCATCAATGACCCGTATGCGATTTCCAAACTGTCTGCTGAGATAGAGTGCGAACTGAGGTTTGCTTTCAACCGAATCCAGCCAAAAAATTCGATGGATTTTCAGGTTTGGACGGTGACCTACACGGTCACAAACAATGTGAAAGATACGGCTGCAGCTGGCGTCGATGTCCTGAAATGGGTTATCCCAGCAAATATTGACCGGCTCGTTTTCGGTGGCGCAGGCGAGATCTCGCGCGTTGCCACCCGAAACGCCAAAGCCGAGTACAGTCTGAAGCTGGCCGAGAATGTGGCTTGCCCCGAACGAGTTACCCGAAACGATCAAAACTTCAGGGCAAAATTTCGTGTGGGTGATTGGGTAGAGAAAATTGCCAACGCATCAAAAGCCGCCAATTCGTTCGGCTATTCTATTGAGGTTGCCACCGAAGCGTCAATCGGGGTCACGTCGGAAGCTGACGACGGCCGAGTTTCTGGTGCAGCGAGCATCGGCGGCGGCAGCAAGTTCACGCAAACTGTCGATTTCGCATTCTCGCGATTGGCTCCGCCAGCTGGCCCAATGCCTGTTGTCGTCACCAACTTCCCTGCTGCGGGTCCCGGCGTTGCCCAGAGGCCATCAAGAAGGAGACCTGTCGTCCAACAGCCGTCTTTCGGCGGAATTCCCCAGGAAAACCTTGAACAAAATCGCGCAATTATCCAGCAGCTTCAACTCGACCGCATCAACAATGACCGGTGAGTCAGCTGATGAGCGCTGGCCGCATGTCCCTCGTTGAGCACGGCAGCCGCATGAAGAAGAGTGCGATCTTGCGCTGGCGCGAGAATGCTTTTCGTTCTGCGGAGACGCCAACCCCGCGAAACCAGTAACCGACCATCTAGGGTACAACGCATGCGAATTTCTGTTGCAGCCTTTGGGCAATGTCTGGTGGAAAATCAATTGTCTTGTTGTCGTACGCGATTGACGCAATCGTTTTATTTTGAAGCTCGCGGAATGTGAAAACCGCTTCGGGACCCGACGCTGTGTTATTGGCGCAACTCGAAAAAAGCGGCGTACCTTCACACTGCATTCCGAGATTGGAACCATCATCGAAATGATAGACATAGCCCCGGCTCAGACCGACCGAACCAGCTTCCGCGCGATTATCTCCAACATCCCATTTAACCCCATCCGGGCCAAGAGTTATCTCAATGCTACGGCTTTCGGGAAACGTTTCCCGCGCAGTCAATGAGAATGGGTCGATAGTTCTTGTAAAAAAAGCCTGGCATGCCGGCGTTTTTGAAAGCCGGTCCTCTGTTCTTAGGACGTACGCTTCATTCGACGCTTTTCTGACGTCGTCAACCGAGCGCGCGTTTACCATCTGACTGTATAGCTCCGGGTAGTCTCTCCGGATGGCTGCAACCCCGCTAAGACGCTGCAACGCTTTATTTGCTTCATCCTGGATTCGGGGGGGCAAGTATTTAAGATTAGCCGAAAGAACCCTTATTGATGGTAGCACCTCATTCCTGAATTTGGCGGCTTCAACTCGCTCCTGCTCAGCGTTAGCTCGCTCTGTTGCAGTTGCAGCCTCCGATTGCGCCAACTTTTGTTGGGCTTCGTCCGCTGACCGCATCGCCCTCAGGTCTGACACGATGGATGAAAGACCAGCGATCATCGCCGCAAGCACAGTAAAAACAATCGCGCGTTTTCCCCAGTGTGTGAGCTTGCGTCGGCCGGTATCTTTGTCGGTGGTCGTATACTCAAAGAACCATGCTCCTGCGAAAGCGACCCCAAATGACAAGCCCGCCACAATATATTTGAGTATGAGCAGCAACGTCCCCGTCATCGCGTCCCCCCGGCTTTACAAGCGACTTATTATTACTGTCTTCCATATAACATTGTAAACTTTCTGTAGGTTGGCGATAGTTTATCCTAAACATCTAGCAGTTCGTCGTCGCAAGCGCGTCCGGAATAGCAATTGATCTACGAGAACAGTGTAACCGTCTTAGACAAGGGAGTTTGCGAAATGGGCAAAAGGAACAGCCGAACGGTCTATCGTCGTGAAGACAAGAAATGGGTGGACAAACGAGACGATGCGGAGCGTGGTTTCCTGTTTGACACGCAAAAGGAGGCAATAAAATCCGCCAAACAAAAGCTGGATAACGCGGGAGGAGGCGAGCTTTCCGTCAAAGGATTAGACGGCCAAATTCGCAGCAAAGATACAATCGGTGGCGGAAACGATCCCAATCCGCCGAAAGACAAGGAACACTAATGGATCGGTGCTGGAGACCTTCGCGGATCTTTCCGCGTCGCTGGGTCCCCCACAACTGTCATCTCCTGTTCCAACGTTGATCGTATGAACATCCGTTTCGGTTCCAGCGTTGATCGTACGAACATCCGTTGGCGAGAAAGGCGCTTCCGAAGGGCTGCCGAATGTCGGTGCCTCCGGACGGGTCGACAGCTTGGCTTCCGAGCGCACAGTTTCAAAACAACAAGTATCCCTAAACGACTTCATTCATAGTTCCATATTCATTTCCTAATACTGTCAGAGGGGGGATCCACCTGCGCAAGGGATCGGTAACACGCACTCCCGCTCGGGTCAGTCACAACAGGCTGCGCTCTATGCGAATTTAACCTGCGCCGCACTGTTTCGCCGTCTGAGGCACTCTTTGGGGTAAATCCGACCTAACTATGCGTCGCTTGATAAAATTGATCCGTTGTCCTTTTTCACTATCAAAAAGATGAACGTTGGAACTATCGCCTTTGACCGATATCCGATCGCCGACCTGAACCTCTGCTGTTCGCGGGAACTCAACTGTGATCAGTTTTTCTGTGCCGGCGTCGAGGTAACCAAAGGTCTGGCTTCCAAGCCTTTCGACGACCACCATTTCACCGCTGAACCATGCCTGGCCAGCGTCACAGACCGTCAAGTCTTCCGGACGAATGCCGAAGGTTATTGTCCTTGCTGCTTCGGACAACCCGTTTTGACTCTTGATCGTCGTTCTGCCGGCCGGCAACTCCACAATGATGTTATTGCCAGCGGATTCAACAACGCTCACTGGGAAGGTATTCATCGTCGGGCTACCGATGAAACGTGCAACAAACAGACTTGCCGGTTTGCCGTAAAGGTCGAGCGGGTGCCCGATCTGTTCCACTTCACCCGCATTCATGACGACGATCCGATCGGCCAGTGTCATCGCTTCCACTTGATCGTGCGTGACGTAAACAGTTGTTGCCTTCATACGGCGATGCAGCTTGGCAATTTCCAGGCGCATCTCGACGCGGAGTGCAGCATCGAGATTGGACAAAGGCTCATCAAACAGGAAGGCCTTCGGGCGGCGGACAATGGCGCGGCCCATGGCTACGCGCTGACGCTGGCCGCCCGACAGCTGTCCGGGGCGCCGCTCGAGGTAATCCTGAAGTTTGAGTACATCGGCAGCGCCCGTTACGCGCCGGTCAATCTCGCTCAAGGACTCACTGCGCATCTTCAGTCCGAATGCCATATTCTCTTCAACGCTCATATGCGGGTAGAGCGCGTAGTCCTGAAAGACCATGGCTATGTCTCGGTCCGATGGCGGCAGGGCGTTGACCACCTTGTCGCCAATTTTCAATTCTCCGGCGCTGATCTCCTCCAGTCCGGCGATCATGCGTAGCAAAGTGGACTTCCCGCACCCGGACGGTCCGACAAGAACGAGAAACTCACCGCTCGCAATGTCAATATCGACGCCGTGGATTACGGGAACCGTCCCGTAGAGCTTTTTGATCTGCTTCAGGCTGATTGCTGTCATAAATTGTTCCTCCACCGATACCTTATTGACTTTCATTATCGATATCAATATCAATAATGATAATTGAACGCATTCAGCCCACATAGGAGAGCCTGCAGTGCCCGACTCCATCGCTCCCCGGCCAGACCGCCCGCCACGCAATGCGGTTGCCGCCAAAGCGTCCGTGGCGTTCGACTCGCTGAAGCGCGACATCATGCTTGGCGAGTTGCGTGCCGGAGAGCTGTTGACGGAGCTTGATCTCGCAGCCCGGTTCCAGTGTAGCCAAGGCAAAGTTCGCGAAGCATTGCTGCTACTACAAGAAGAAGGACTGGTTCGACGTCAGGGTCACCGCGGCACACAAGTGTCAGCTTGCACCGTTGATGAAGCGGTCGAGATGTTCCGCGTGCGGCAGCAGATCGAATGCAATGGTATTGTCCGGGCTCTCCGCTACAAGAGCCGTACGCTGGTTTCCGATCTGCGCGCGCTTGCAAGCGATATGGTCGAGGCGGCAAAGGGCGATGATGAACTGCAACTCGCGGCATTCGATCGGGATTTCCATCGGCGAATTTTTCGCGACGCCGATCTTCCAGCGCTGGATCCGATCCTGCACCGATGCCTCGTTCATAATCATCGCTTCAAGATATCCAGAAGTATCGGTTCGCGTGATCTCATGGCGACAGCACTGCGGCATCGGGTCATAATTGAAGCCATCGAACAGGGCGATGTTTCCGCCGCAACGCAGACCTTGCATCACCATATCGCGACGATCGTTGACTTCGGACCGACCGTGTTTCCGGACGCTGATCAATGAATCCCGCTGGTTTTTCCAATGAACTTTCAGCGGAAATGCGCGCACTGTTGCTCCGCGTTGAACAGGAGTTGGGACCGCAGCCCGATCCCACATTGCTTCCGCCGCAAGAGGGAAGGGCGCAATCGGAGCGCATAAACGAGCGCAATAATGTAAACCTGCCGCCTATGGCGCAAACAGAAGACGTTCTTGTTGCCGCTGACGCAAGAATCGGCTCTTCCGCATGTCGCATGCGCGTGCTTGTACCGTATGGGGCGGGCGCCGGTGCTGTGCTGTTCGTTCACGGCGGAGGTTTCGCGTTTTGCAGTCCTGAGACGCATGAACGATGTGCGCGCGTTCTTGCCAATGAAACCAGACTGCCCGTACTTGTTCCCGACTATCGTCTTGCACCGGAACATCCGTTTCCAGCAGGCTTGTACGATGTTGTCGCTTGCCTGCGTGGCGCATTCACCGCAACTTCAGAAGCGGGGGTATCTGCCGGACCGCTTATCGTTTCAGGGGATTCGGCCGGTGCCAATCTCGCGCTTGCAGCCGTCATGCATGAAGAGAGGGCCGGGTACCGTTTGCCGTCAGGCATGCTGCTTTTCTACGGCACTTTTGATGCCGATTTCAATACGCAATCATATGGACGATTTGCCGAGGGGCCGGGTCTGACGCGCGGCAAGATGCAACGATACTGGAACTGGTATTGCCCGGATGAACATGCGCGCCGCGATCCCTTCGCCGCGCCGCTTCGGGCCGGTGACACTGTGCTGCGCGCATTGCCGCGGCTCTATTTCGTTGCGGCTGGCATCGATCCGCTATTATCCGACACGCTTCTCTTTGCTGAACGGCTGAAGACTGTCGGTCGCCATGATCCCGTCACCGTGGTGCCGGGAGTAACACATGGATTCATGCAAAACACGAATGAACTGGCCGCCGCGCGGGAGGCGCTTGCTGCGGCCGGTGAGGCTGTTCGAGGAATGATCCGCGGCAGTTAATGAACCATAACCAAGGTGGAGGAAACAATGAGCATTCTCAAGAAACTGAGCATCTGTGCGTTCGCAGCCGGCCTTGCTGTAAGCACCGCCAACGCGGCTGAAACGGTCCGCTTCTGGTACCATTTCGACAATCCGGAAAATCCGATGTCGGATCTCGTGGCCAAATTTGAAGCGAAGAACCCTGACATCAAGATCGAGGCGGAAAATGTTCCGTGGAACAGTTACTATGACAATCTCTACACGTCGCTGGTCGGCGGCAACGCGCCGGACGCTGGGATGGTCAAGCTTTTTGCCCAGCCTCGACTGACAGAAATGGGTGCGCTCGAGCCAATTGGCGAACGTATCAATGCCTGGCCCGGCAAGGCCGATCTTCTCGACAATCTTCTGGAGTTGAACAAGGGTCCGGATGGACAGCAATATTATCTGCCGATCCAGTATGTGGTCCTTTATCTTTATTATCGCGCCGATCTTTTCAAGCAGGCGGGCCTCAATCCACCAACGACATGCGAAGAATTCCGCACAGCAGCCCAAAAACTGACCAAAGCACCCGATACATATGGCTTTGGCTTGCGCGGCGGCAAGGGTGGATGGGACCAGTGGGGGACATTCGTCTTTTCGCAAGGCGCTGAACTGAAGCCAGGGGGCCTGACCAACGCCAAGGCTGTGGCGGCTAACCAGTGGTTGATCGATCTGTTCCAGAAAGACAAGGTCATCCCGCCATCGGCCCCCAATGACGGTTTCCAGGAAATTGTCGCAGCATTCAAGGCCGGCAAGACGGCCATGACCATTCATCATATCGGCTCGTCCAATGATTTGGTCAAAGCGCTCGGTGACAAGGTGTCCGCGGTTCCCGCCCCCAAATGTGCTGGCAACCAATGGACCTCCTATGGCGACGAGTCCCTGGCGATTTTCTCTTCGTCCCAGGTGAAGGACGCTGCTTGGAAGTGGATTTCCTTCCTGGCTGAAGGCGAGAACAACGTGGCCTTCAACAAGGCAACTGGCCAGATGACCGTGACAAAGAGTGGAGCTGAACATTGGACGCTGCATGAACGCCGCTTTGTCGACGCAACGGTTCAGTCGCTGCCTTTCGCCCACGTGCTGCCGCAAAGCACCGCAACTGCGGAGTTCGTCAACACTGCCTGGCAGACCTCGATGCAGCAGGCGCTGACCGGCCAGATAACCTCGCAGCAGATGATGGAGCAACTCGAAAGCCTGTTCGCGCAATAGCGCGAGCAGGTCCACACCCCCTTTCGATGACCGCCGGAAAGTCAGTTCATGTCTACGCTCGCACCACCCGTACCACACGACCTTGCGCAGGTTCGCCCGCTGCGCAGCAGGCTGATGCCCTATGCGTTGCTGGCACCTGCGGTGCTTGTGACATTGTTCATTGTGTTCTTTCCGATGCTTCAGGCGCTTGTTACCAGCTTCTATGACCTGGTCTTGTGGAAACCCAACGCCACTCGCTTTGTCGGCTTTGGTAACTACATCAAGCTTCTGCGCGACCCGGTGTTCTGGACTTCACTCGGCCACACCGCCATCTGGATCGGCTTAACTGTGCCGCTGCAAATGGGGCTCGGTCTCATCGCCGCGCTGCTGCTCAATCGCGAATTCCCATGGCGCGGCCTGGCCCGCGCCCTGGTCATCATCCCCTGGGCACTGCCAAGCGTCGTCATCGCGCTCATGTGGCGCTGGATCTACGATCCAACGACTGGGGTGCTGAATGATATTTTGCTTTACCTGTCGATCATCCATACGACCGTTCCGTGGCTTGCTGATCCACAACTCGCACTGTATGCGGTGATTGCAACACTGACCTGGCAGGGCTTCCCGTTCTTTGCGGTAATGATCCTCGCCGGCCTGCAGGGCATTCCACAGAGCCAATACGAGGCCGCGTCGATCGACGGGGCAAGCACCTGGCGCCAGTTCGTCCACATAACGCTGCCAGGCATCGCGCCGGTTCTGGCGACAGCGGGTTTGCTGCGCATCATCTGGGTCGCCAATTCGATGGATGTGATTTTCGTTATGACCGGCGGCGGTCCGGGCTATGCAACGCATACCCTGCCGCTCTATGCATTTATCAGGGCACGGCAGAATCTCGATTTCGGTTATGGTACCGCCATCGCCGTCACCTTCACAATTCTGCTCGCGGCGATTGTTGCGGTCTATATCGTTCGCACCTTGCGCGAGGTGGAACGATGAACAAGCCCTCAACGATGCGGCGCATTTTGACGACCGATATTCCTGTTGTCCTGATCATCCTGCTTGCCATTGGGCCCTTCGCCTGGATGATCCTGACCTCCCTGACGCCAACCGCGCAATTGTCAGCAACGGGGGTGTCATTGTCACCGGCGGGATGGAGTATGGATAATTACGTCCGGTTGCTGAAACAGACGTCGTTCCTCGCTAATATGCTCCATAGCCTTATCATTGCCGCTGGGACGGTCATCCTCGGTCTCGTGGTGTCCGTCACAGCTGCCTATGCACTGTCGCGTTTCCGGTTTCCAGGGCGCAAAGTGGTCATGCTGCAGTTCCTGCTGGTCAATATGTTTCCGATCGTGCTTCTGATCCTGCCGCTCTTCGTGCTGTTTCGCAAGATCGGCATCCTCGATACGCATATCGGCTTGATCCTTGCCAATTCGACCGTGGCCATTCCCTTCGCCGTGTGGATGCTCACCAGTTACGTTGGTGCCATACCGCGCAGCCTCGATGAGGCGGCGATGATAGATGGGTGTTCGCGGCTTCAGGCCTTGCAGCGCATCGTCCTGCCCCTGGCAATGCCGGGCATCATTTCAACCGGCATCTATATCTTCATCACCGCGTGGAATGAATACCTCTATGCCCTGACGCTTGGAGGCCGCAATGTTCGTCCCGTTACAGTAGCAATCCAGACCCTCATCGGCGAATATCAGATCGAGTGGGGACTGCTTGCCGCGGGCGGTGTCGTCGGTGCACTGCCTGCCACCCTTCTTTTCCTTCTCGTCCAACGCCGTCTCATCGGGGGCCTTACCCAAGGCGCAGTGAAGGGATGACCCATGCTTTACAAAGAGGACTTATGATGAATCCCATCGGATTGATCTCCATGCAATATGCAAGGCCATTTACCGCCGAGCATTTCCCCCTGTTCAAGAAAATGCGCGATCTGGGCTTCGACTTTGTCGAATTGCTCGTGCCCGAGCCCGGTGAAATCGAACTGGCCGAAGCGCGACGTGCCCTGGACGATGCAGGACTTGGCGTCGTGCTTGCAGCGCGTGTTAATCTTCAGCGCAACCTCTCGTCAGATGACACAAGCACCCATCGCGCCGGGATAGATTATCTGCGCTATACAGCCGATTGCGCAGCAGCCCTTGGTGCTACGGTCGTCGGCGGGCCGTTGACCGGCAATCCGCTGGTGTTTGCCGGGCGGGCCCCTTTGCCAGTGTCAGAGGAAGAGCGGCTGGCGCGAAAGGAACGCTGTGTTGCGGGGCTGAAGGAGGCTGGCGATCACGCGGCAAAAGCAGGTGTCCTGCTAGCAGTCGAGCCGCTCAACCGTTTCGAAAGTGACGTCCTTTGCACCACCCAGCAGGCCATCGAACTTCTTGAGGCAGTCGATCATCCAGCAATCAAACTGATGCTGGATACCTTTCACATGCATATGGAAGAGGCCTCGATCGCTGAGGCGATCCGACTGGGCGGCGAACATCTTGTGCATTTTCAGGCCAATGAAAACCATCGCGGCTTTCCAGGGACCGGCTCAACCAATTGGGTCGCAGTTTGCAGGGCGCTGCACGAAGTCGGCTATAAGGGCCCGATATCACTCGAACCTTTTCGTCGCAATGACGACCGGTTCGGCGTTCCTTTCGCGCAGTGGCGCGCCCCGCATGAGGACGAAAGCGAGCGCCTGGCGGCGAGCGCAGCCTTTATCAAATCCCATCTCCTACTGACGGAATATCGGCGATGACATTGAAAATCGGCTGGATCGGTTGCGGTATTCATGCGACCCAAATGCTACTGCCCCAACTCCTAAGGCACGATGTCGAGATCGTTGCGCTTTGCGATATCGACGCTAGGCGTCTTGCCGATGCAAGCCGCCAATTTGGTGTAAAGCGCTTGACCAGCGATGGCGACGAACTGATCCGCATGCCTGGTATTGATGCCATCGGTATGGCGGTTGGTCCTGACCAGCATCTAGAATTCGGCAAGAAAGCCCTCGATCGCGGCCTGTCTGTGTTTATGGAAAAGCCGCCCTCAGGCACGGCGGATGGCGCACGCGAATTGCGCGCGGCATCGAAACGATCAGGCAAACCACTGCTCGTTGGTTTCATGAAGCGCTATTCCGTCGGCAATAAGATCGCCCATAATATTATCAAATCGGGGCGCTTTGGACCGGTGCTGGGCCTGACGGGGTACTACATGACGGCACCGGGATATTTCACCGGTAATGTCGACTACACCGGCTTCTTCCTTCACCACTGCGTCCACTACATGGATCTGGTGTCGTTCTTTGTGTCGCCGGTACGGACCATTTCGGCCCGGAAGGTCGAAAAGACACCGGGCAGGGTGCTTTTTCATGTGGGGTTCGAGTTTGAGTGCGGTGCCATCGGCAATATCGCCATGGGCACGATCCAGTCGCGCGGTACGCCGGTGGAGCGTATCGAACTGATGAGCGATCACCAGCGTCTGGAGGTGGACGACGTGATCGAGGTGCGGTGGAACCGCAATCCGCCCTTCAAGGTGGATGATCCCAATGCGACGCTGGCCGACGATGTCGATACACTGACGTGGAAGCCGAATTTCACGGCGGCGGCAAATGAAGATCCGAAAGGTTACTATTCACTCTTGGCCGATGTGGTTCCGGCGCTGGGCGGCACCTCAACTGCTGCCCCGACAATTCATGATGGTGTGGTTGCCATGGAATGGCTCGAAGTATTGCGACGGGAACTTTCCATGTGAATCAATGGCCTGCCGCAGTTGCAAGTGGTCACTGGGAAGTCTGTAGATTTTCAAGGATACATTGGCCGTCATTTTAGGAGATCCACCAAACGCGTTGCGCAGGCGCGACCTCCATTCAGGTCCGGTCAGCGAGGCGAACGTGACGTATACTGCCAAGGGTCGACGTAAACCATCCCAGGCGGTTCGAAATGAGCGAGATCGCGTGTGACGGCCGTGTTCCAAGGCAGTCGCAGCAATCATCGCAACTGCTGATGGATGCCTGTCCGTTGTGGGCAGCGTGCCTGCTCGAATTGCGATCCTGAGATCAAACAGGATGATGCGGCCCGCAAAGCTGGTTAGAATGAAGGAGTGCAATGCTTCCAAGCCGGTTGCACAGCGGGCTCCAGCGGTGAATCAACCGGGAAAGACCGCTGGGGAATGACGAAGGCTCCTGTCAGTGCCATCCCGACAACAGCGCCATACCTGCTTTGACCTGGGATAAGAGGGCAGGAACCGGCGCGCTATGGATGATGCCCGCCCACGCCGTTCTTCTTCCCGGTCTATCGTTAAACCATGCCGGGGACGACAAGGATGAGCCAGGCGATAATCGGGCCGATTATCGCGATCAGGGCGCTGTAGATAAGTAACTTGCGCAAAACATCATCGCGCTCGCCTTCGGGCGCATTAGCCACCACTAAAGCACCATTGGTCGAAAATGGACTGGTATCGACAATTGTGGTCGAAATCGCAATGGCGGCTACAACACCTATGGCACTGATGTGTCCTTGCATGAGGAAGGGAACGGCCAGTGGAATAATCGCGCCGAGCAACGCGGTCGAGGAGGCGAAGGCCGAAACGATTGCACCCGTAAAGCACAGGAGCAGTGCGGCCAACAGCGGCATTCCCAATCCTGAAATACCCGATGCCACGTAGTCGACTGTGCCGGCTTTTTGTAAGACGCCGACATAGGTGATGATGCCGGCAATCAGCAGGACTGTGGACCAGCTGACCTTGTCGACCGCAGCTTTCTGGGTTTTGGGCGACACCAGCGCCAGGACCACAGCGACGGTGATGGCAACGAGGCCCACATTGAATTTGAAGACCAGGGCACCGATGGCAAGCGCTGTCAGCCCGATCAACGTCAGCAGTCGTTCGTGGGTCAGGCCCTGGCTCGATGGAATGTGCGCGCCGGAGGGAGAAACGTCGCTGCGGTGATAGGCCGGAGAGGCGGGCGTGCCGCCATGGCCGACAATTGCGCGCGATGCGCCCGCCAGGTGGGTGTCCGGATCCGGCCCCGACGCGGCGGTGTGTGCACGCAGGCTCTTCCAGCCGCCGAAGACGAAGAAGACGACAATGGCAATAGCGAGATTGAAGAAAAAGCTTGATAGGAACAGCGTCGTTGGCCCATAGGGCAAGCCTGCTTTCTCAACGATCTGGTTGGTGATGCCGCCATAAACACTGATTGGCGAAAAACCGCCGCCTTGAGCACCGTGAATAACCATCAACCCCATCATGACCGGGCTGATGCGATATTGCGCGGCGAAGCGCAGGGCCACCGGGGCAAGAATGGCAACAGCCGCCGGACCGAGTGCACCAAAGCCTGTAATGATCGCTGCGACCAGGAACATGACCCAGGGTATGAGAGCCATGTGTCCGCGCACCAGCTGGACGGCCTTCTCGACCAGCCAGTCAATTGTTCCGTTATTCTGGGCAATCGCAAACAGGTAGGTGATGCCGACAAGCGTCAAAAACAGATCGCTGGGGAAACCGGCGAAAATATCGTTGGACGACATTCCCATGATCAGGGAGCCGACGATGAAGGCCGCGGCAAAGGCAAGCGCACCCATATTGATGGGCAGGATGGTTGCAATAACGAACATGCCAATCAGCACAAGAATGGATAAAATCTCGATATTCACGGCAAAATCCTCCCTCTACGGCGCGCCAGAGGACGGCCGTCCTTTCCTCATTGATGTGGCGTGAGCTCCCCTTACGCCTCGTTCGCGGCTCTCATCCTCCCGATGGCAGCCTTGCTTGGTTCATGCACGTGCGCGACCGGTATAAAGATTGCCGTACCGCTCGCGCAGGACGTTTTTTTGTACCTTGCCCATCGTGTTTCGCGGCAGATCGTCAACAAAGATGATTTGCTTTGGCTGTTTGTAACGTGCAAGACGGTCCCCAAGCGCATCAAGAACAGCCCGTTCATCAAGGTTTGACCCCGGCTGTTTGACCACGATCGCGGTAACCCCTTCGCCAAAATCAGGATGGGCCACGCCGATGACCGCGCATTCGACAACGCCGGGAAGCTGGTCGATCTCGCTCTCAACTTCCTTTGGATAAATGTTGTAACCGCCGGAAATCACCAGATCCTTGCCGCGGCCGATGATGTGGACATAGCCTTGCCGGTCAATCTTGCCGAGATCGCCGGTGATGAAGAAACCATCGTCGCGAAATTCCACTTTTGTCTTTTCCGGCATGCGCCAATAGCCCTTGAAGACATTCGGTCCCTTCACCTCAATCATGCCGGTCTCATCCTGCCCTAGGATTTTGCCGGTTTCGGGGTCGGTCACGCGGACACTAACATCTGCAAGCGGAAAGCCGACAGTCCCGGCTATCCGTTCGCCGTCATAGGGATTGGAGGTGTTCATGTTGGTTTCCGTCATGCCGTAGCGCTCGAGGATGGCGTGGCCGGTGCGTTCTTGAAACGTCCGATGGGTATCGGCCAGAAGCGGTGCCGAGCCGGAAATGAACAGCCTCATACTGGCCACGGCCTCGCGGTTCAGCCCTTCATGCTGCAGCAGGCGGACATAGAAGGTAGGAACTCCCATCAAAACCGTAGCCCGCGGCATCAATGCCAGAATTTGCGCTGGATCGAACTTCGGCAAAAGCAACATCGATGCGCCCGAGGTCAAAATAACATTTGTTGCAACGAAAAGACCATGGGTGTGAAAGATGGGCAGGGCATGGATCAGCCGATCGTTCGGTGTAAAGCGCCAGTGATCCCTTAGGGTCAAGGCATTCGACAACAGGTTCGCATGCGTAAGCATCGCCCCTTTCGACCGGCCGGTCGTCCCAGAGGTATAAAGGATAGCGGCAAGATCATCGGCCGTTCGGGAGGCCTCAACAAAATCCGGTGATTCCTCGTTTGCAAGTTCAATCAACGAACCGCCGCCGCCTTCATCCAGTGTTTCGACAAGCGCGCCATATTTGGACGCGATCGTCTTGATGTCATCGGCCGCCGTCGGGTCGGCCACGACAAGACGTGGCTCTGCATCGCTAATGAAATAATCAAGCTCTGCCCGTGTATAGGCCGTATTCAGGGGTAGATAGACAGCCCCGCATCGGATACAGGCAAGGTAAAGCATCAGCGCCTCAGCGCTCTTTTCCACCTGGACGGCAACGCGATCTCCGGGTCTGACACCCAGCGTATCGATGGCCCCTGCGAGCCGCCCGGACCATTCGATCATGTCGCCATAGGTCCAGCGATTTCCCTGCGCGGTTTCGATGAAGATGGCGTCGTTTTTGGCAATCGACCGGCGAATAGCGTCAAACAGATGATTGCTCATGAATTCAATTCCTTGCTGCTCGCTTTGTTCTTGTCGGGCTGGTTGTCTTTGGTGTTCGGTTCCTTTGCCGGAGCAAGGCGGCGGCCGGGCTTGTCACTGCGCAGCAACTTCTTGACCGCCGGTGATGCCACGATTTCGTTGCGCTGGGCAAATGCTTCGTGATTGGTTTCAATGTCATCCAGTTTGTAGAGATAATTGACCATGAGGCCGTGCGCCTGCCGCATCGCTCTGCCTGATCCATCGGCGAGAAAATTCATCCGCTCCAGCCGCGCGCCATTGCCAAGATGAAATCGGGCAACGGGATCGATTGGGCGACCATCCTTCGTGCGCCCTTGGAGGAAATACCAAGCGGCAGCTGGCATCAATGCAGCTTTCACGACCGCAGACCTGGCCGGATCGTTTGGCCATTCGGCATCGTCGAGTGCGCCAAGGGCGGCCTGATACCCGGTACTGAGGACATGCGAATGCCCGCTATGCCTTTCTCCTGCCAGCCAACTGGCAAATCCCGGGACCGGTGAGAGTGTTACGAACGTATCCAGTTTGGGAAGATCACTGCGCAGATCTTCTACCACCTGCTTGATCAGGAAATTGCCGAAGGAGATCCCGCGCAAGCCTGCCTGGCAGTTTGAAATCGAATAGAAAACGGCCGTTGTCGCATCCTGCGCCCGTATTGGTGCGCGCGTCTCGTCAAGGACATCGGAGATATTCCCAGGAATGGTCCGGGTGAGCGCTACCTCAACGAAGATCAGAGGATCATCGGAAAGCTGCGGGTGAAAGAAGGCGAAACACCTTCGGTCGGCAGGTGCAAGGCGGCGTCGCAATTCATCCCAATTGCCGATCTCGTGCACCGCCTCATAACGAATGATTTTTTCCAGGATATGGGCAGGTGTCGACCAGTCGATCGGACGCAGGATCAGAAAGCCACGGTTGAACCAGGAGGCAAAAAGATGGGCAAAGTCTGCATCGACGGTTGCAAGGTCTGGGGTGTCGGCTTTCAACCCCAACAGCTGCTCACGCATACCGACAAGCGTGGAGATACCGTTTGGCGCAAGATTGAGACGCCGGATCAGTTCCTGCCGGCGGGGTTCGGCTGCCCGATGAAGTTCGAGCACGGCCCGTGCGGTCCGCTCAACCCGGTATGTCTCGATGGCGGCATCGAGCCTTTTCGAATCCGGCCCGAATTTCTCAAAGAGCAAAAGCATGAAATCGCGCTGTTCGTCTTCGCTCAAGCGTGACCATTGTTGCAAGATTTCTGCAGCAAGGGCCATCCCGGATGCTTCGCCGCGACTCGACAGCAACATTTCACAAAGGCGCTCCAGACCCAAAATCCCCGAGGGGAGCCGTTCTGCACGGGGGGCGAACGTCCACAGCTTGCGGCCTCGCTCCGTTATTGTCTGGACCATGTCCTTGAAGTAGGTCGTACCAGTCATTGCGAACTCCGATACACGGTATTGGTCAAAACAGGCTGTCTAAGTAACATTGTTTCAAATCTCGCGCCCGAATGATATATAATGTTTCGACGATTATGCATGCAAAGTCAATATTCTTGTATGCAAGAATGAGAATTATGCATTTTTAGAGGGATCATGGCCGAAAATATCGTTCAAAGACTGAGAGATGAGATTGAAAACGGGATTGTCACGAACCAGTTCGCGCCCGGCGACAGGCTGGACGAAATGCAATTGGCGAAGCATTTTGGCGTGTCGCGAACCCCGATCCGCGAAGCGTTGATGCAGCTTGGCGCAATCGGCTTGATTGAGATGCGCCCTCGTCGCGGCGCCGTGGTTGTCGAGCCAGGACCTCACCGCATCTATGAGATGTTCGAGGTGATGGCCGAATTGGAAGGAATGGCCGGATCGCTGGCCGCACGCCGCCATACGGACACCGATCGAACCGGGCTTCTTGCGGCTCATGCCAGATGCGAACACTCCGCCAATGCCGACGATGCAGACACCTATTACTATGACAATGAACTTTTTCATCACGCTATCTACACCGCAAGCCACAGCAGCTTTTTGATCGAGCAGTGCACAGCACTGCATCGACGCTTGCGGCCGTATCGTCGGCTCCAGCTTCGGGTACGCAATCGGATGAAGACGTCATTTAGCGAACATGGAGGAATCGTCGAAGCCATCCTGTCTGGAGAAGCGGAACTCGCCCGTACGCTGCTTCGCCAGCATATCGCAGTGCAGGGCGACCGCTTCAGCGATCTCGTCGCGACGCTGTCACAGCGCGAGGCGCATTCAGGTTAGGGGCTGGAATGTCGTATGCGATCAATGACATGAGGACACTGTTGTAAGGTGACGGTTGAACTCCTCTGCTCGACGTGCTGGGTACCTCGTTCGGTCCGTCAGAAGCCCTATCGATGCCGCGCGGAGAATGATCCATCAAAGGGAATGCCGAGGTCAATCGCGTGATCATAGCCGATGGAACCCGCGGAAGTTATCGCAAAATGGCTTGAAGCCAGGCTTCGATATCATTCACCCTGCGCCGCAGGCCGGTGGGCGTTGATGACAAAAAGATCCTGATCACACGTCTTTAATTGCGGCGCTTCTGTCGTGCTTTCGTGTTGAAAGCCCGCACCGAAAGGCCCTTGCACCCAACCATGTTGTGAGGCTTTTCCTTAGCACAAATCCACAAGCGCTCTGAAGACCTCTGCGAGCGAGGGTGTGCACTTTCACTCGGGCATTTCGATATTGATCCTGCCGGTTGATGCGCCACCGACCTTGCGGCCGCACAAGTATTGTTTGCCCGGGTATCCCGGATGGAAGCGATGCGGGCAGCCCGAGCCGCGATTGATGACATTGCAGGAGCAAACGAGGCGCACGTCACCATCGTCGACGCGGGCGACCAAGCGGACAACGTCAATCCCGTGCTCCCGGCAAGCATGCCGGGCCATCCGGCGCGCCGCGGTGCCAAGTGACGACAGATTGCCTGCCGCCTAATGGGCGAGCGGCCACGCGGCCAATATTTCGGCCGATTTGATCATCATGGGAGCGCGGGCATTCACGCCTTGCGCGGTAAAGAACGTGGATGGCGGGCAAAGTGGACGTGCTGTTGGCATCCAAGATGTGACCATGACCTGTTCAGCTTATAATTTCACCGTCCTCAGGCGCAGCGCATTGGCGACCACGGAGACGGAAGATACACTCATCGCCGCTGCCGCGATCATCGGCGAAAGCAACGTGCCGAATATCGGGTAAAGGACACCTGCGGCGACAGGCACCCCAAGCGCGTTATATATGAAGGCGAAGAACAGGTTCTGCTTGATATTACGGATCGTCGCCGCCGCCAGATGCCGGGCGCGAACAATGCCAGTCAGATCGCCCTTGACCAGTGTGATTCCGGCGCTCTCCATCGCGACGTCGGCACCAGTTCCCATTGCAATGCCCACATGGGCGGCAGCCAGCGCCGGCGCGTCGTTGACGCCATCGCCCGCCATAGCGACCTTCGCCCCCTTTGCCTGCAGTTCATCGACCAGGGCCTTCTTGCCTTCCGGCAAGATGTCGGCGCGCACTTCGTCTATGCCGACCCTAGCGGCAACAGCCTTTGCCGTGCGTTCATTGTCGCCCGTGGCCATGATGATCCTCAGGCCACTGTCGTGCAGGGCGCGGATCGCCTCCGCGGCCGTTTGTTTGATCGGATCGGCAACGGCAACAAGACCTGCGAGCTTGCCGTCGATCGCCACGAACATCGCCGTCTTGCCGTCCGTGCGCAACGTATCCGCCCGGTCCCGGAGCGATGTGGTATCGAGCTTCAGTTCCTCCATCATCGCCGCGTTGCCGAGTGCCACGGTCTTGCCGGAAACCTTGCCCGTAACACCCTTCCCGGTGATCGCATCGAAATCGTCGACGTTGGACAGATTGACGCCGCGCTCGTTTGCGCCATCCACGATCGCCTCCGCCAGGGGATGCTCGGAGCCTTTTTCAAGGCTTGCGGCAAGCGCCAGCAATTCGCTTTCCTCAATACCATTTGCCACGAGGACATCGGTGAGCTTGGGCTTGCCCTCCGTGAGTGTCCCGGTCTTGTCAACAATCAGCGTATCGACCTTGGCGAAACGTTCCAGTGCTTCGGCGTCCTTGATGAGAACGCCGGCTTGTGCGCCGCGACCCGTCGCTGTCATGATTGACATAGGCGTTGCAAGGCCCAGAGCACATGGACAGGCGATAATCAGCACAGACACTGCTGAAACGAAAGCATAGATCATGCGCGGCTCAGGGCCGAACAGGGCCCAGATGATAAACGATACGATCGCGATCATGACCACCGCCGGCACGAAATAGTACGAGACCGCATCTGCCAATCCCTGGATCGGTGCGCGCGAACGCTGCGCCTTGGCCACCATGTCCACGATCTGCGAAAGCATGGTGTCGGATCCGACCTTTTCCGCCCGCATGATCAGTGAGCCGCTCTTGTTGAGGGTGCCGCCGGTCACGTTGTCACCTTGCGTCTTCTCGACCGGAACAGGCTCGCCAGTAATCATCGATTCGTCGATGGAGGAGCGGCCCTCGATGACCACGCCATCGACCGGAACACTGTCACCAGGGCGGATGCGCAGCCGATCCCCTGATTGCACCTCATCCAGAGGAACATCCGTTTCTACGCCGTCTTCGGCGATACGGCGCGCGGTTTTTGGCGCAAGGTCCAGCAACGCACGAATAGCAGATCCCGTGCGTTCACGCGCCCGCAGTTCGAGCACCTGTCCCACGAAAATGAGCGCAACGATGACGGCTGCCGCCTCAAAATAAGTCGGCACTGATCCGCCATGCCCACGAAAGGAGTGGGGAAAGATATCCGGGAACAGCGTCGCCACCACACTGTAGGCGAAGGCCACACCGACCCCGATCGAAATCAACGTCCACATGTTGGGGCTGCGATTGACGATGGAGTCCCAACCGCGCTTAAAGAAGGGAAGCGCGGCCCAAAGGACGACCGGCGCAGCCAACGCGAATTCGGACCAGGCTGCGAGACGTTCGCCGACCCAGTCGCGAACTGGCAGACCGAACATCGGCCCCATGGTCAGGATGAGCAGCGGGATCGAACAGGCGGCGCTCACCCACAATCGCCGCGTGAAATCCACCAGTTCCGGATTGGGGCCTTCGTCAGTCGGAACGCCCATCGGCTCCAGGGCCATGCCGCAGATCGGGCAGGAGCCGGGCCTCTCGCGAATGATTTGAGGATGCATCGGGCAGGTATAGAGCGTGCCTCTCGGCACCGCTTTGGGCGACGCAGAGTGACTGTCCAGGTATTGCTCCGGATCAAACTTGAATTTCTGCTGGCACCCGGACGAGCAGAAATGGAATATTTTGCCCTCATATTCCGCCGTTGGTTTGCCAGCCTTCGGATCGACCGTCATGCCACAAACGGGATCGCGAAACACATCGGTCTTCGTTACGATGACGTTATGATGATTGTGCGTTTCCTGTGCCATTGAACCGACCTTTCAGGGACATCAGATATGATCAGGATGAAACATACGGCTTCCTATTGTGGGAAGGTCAAGAACGCTCCTGTCAAAATTCATTTGTCCGGCTGAACGATTAGGAACGATCTAGTAAATTTGACACTTCACCTTTGCGGCACGATGGGATTAGGCCAGACGCAGCGATCGGTGGAGGGTTCGAGCTGTCACCCGGCGTCAATGCGCGAACGCTTGCGTCCGGGCAAGTCATCAGTTGCATCGCCTTCCTATATAGACGGCAAGTTGCTTCCACATGGCCCCGAAAATATGGCGACTGGACGGCATCCGCGCTTGGCGCCCATTGGATCTCTGCCCCCACAAGTTGGGCTGATCACCGGATTGGCGCTTTGACTCAGCGGGGCATCGCTGACCCGATTACCGTCCGGGCCTAACGTGAAAATTCCGACATAGTAAGAGCAACATGGCTAACACCCCCCGTAGGTTCGTGGAGACAATGAAAAATTACACACTGTCTCAATCTCATCGAGAACCAGCTCGACAACGGTATCAACAGATTGGCCAGCATCAATATGCCGCCACCGGACGGCACCGACATCCCTGGCTTCCTGCATACCCAGTACCTCAACAGTTGCATCTGACGCGCTGTTCCTTCGTGCCTCTATTCGTGACGCTAATATTGAATGATCTGCCGTGAGCCAAATCCCCACGAACGGGACTCCAAGTGCCTTCCCAACACGTTCGATTAAATCCCGATTGCGGGACTTGTCAAAAACAGCATCGACAATAACAGAACCGCGGCATGCCAGTGCAGCGGCTGCCTTATCGCACAGGGTCTTGTAGACGACGTCCGAAATTTCCGGCCGATAGGCCTCAGCTGGAAGTCTTTCGGTTGCTCGTGCACCAAACATAGCCTTGCGGATGCGGTCACTTTCGAAAATTCGCGCGCCCGGAGCGCATCCGACATATGGGGCCAGCGCCTCTGCGACCGTTGACTTGCCGGATCCGCTCAACCCGCCGATCGCAATTAGCAGCGGTGAGGGTGATCCAAGCAGAGCAATCGCAAGATTGAAGTACGATCGAGCATCCTGTCTGAGACTTGTGGATTTATCCATGCTGCCCAATTCCACTTGGCTCGCGGTAACGTGCGCGCGGACAGCAGCACGCAACGCCATGAAAAAAGGAAGAACTGCAATGCCATCGGCGTCACCTGTTAGGTCCAGATATCGGTTCATGGCCAGATTGGCGTTGTCGCGTAGGTGGCGGTGCCAAAGGTCCATCAAGAGAAATGCCAGATCATAAAGCACATCGACAGTCGCAATTTGGTCGTTGAATTCGATGCAATCGAAAAGCCTGGGTCCATCCTCGGTCAGATAGATATTGCGCAGATGAAGATCGCCGTGGCAGCGCCGGATCATCCCCGCAGTTTCGCGGCGGTCCAGCTGTCTGCGATGACCTTCGAGTGCTGTCCGGAACGCATCGCTGAATGCCGCGACTTCGGGCTCGGAAAACACGTGACTGGTTGCAAAACCACGCTCGTTGATGTCAAGCACGCCCTCGATATTGGACGAACCGCTGTTGGCATGGACAGGAGCAATCATCTGATGGAACGTCGCTATCTCTCGAGCTGTCATGTCCATCAGCGTCGGCACAAGTTGGCCCGCTTCAGCCATTTTATCGAACAGCTGTTCTTGGGAGAACCGCTGCATTTCAACAACAGCATCGATCGTCTCGTTTGTGCCATCAAAACACAGCTTGCCATTAGCGCCACGCGTGATCCGACGAACGCCGAGATAGAGTTCTGGTGCCGTCTTGCTGTTGAGCTCGACCTCCTTCAGACAACAGGCAAGCCGCAATGCTGGCGTTGAGAAATCAGCGTAGGGAAATTTGACGGCTCGCTTTAGTTTGAAGGCTCTGTCCGCGACGAGGAAGACAAGCGATATGTGCGTTTCCATTACCTCGACCGCCCCGTCCAGGCCGTAACTTTCGGCATGCCTCAAAAACGCAATTGTCTCGCTTTGATCATGGCACATTTTGCCTGCTTTCCAGGAATTTCACTTGTACACGCGCGCACCAAGCCAACGCATTTGATGCTCCGAATCTAGGCTCAAACCTATCATGCCGAGGCTTATCAGTGTTGATCTGGATCAAGGCAAAAATCATAGTCTTAGGCGTCAATCGTCCAAATTTCGCTCTTGCAAAGAGAGCATTCAGAGGAAAGCAAATGTCTTTCAAAACGATCATGTGTATTGTCGGCATACCGCCGAGCATCCCGCCCGCTATATACACAACCAGCACAATAGCTTTTGTTCTCGGTTGTAATGATCGATTGGTAAAACCACGCATGCGTTGGCGATTGTTCGGTGGTTATTCCGCTACATCGATAAAGACTTTGCCTGTCGCGCTATTCAGTTCGATGGCGGCATGGGCATCCGCTGACGTTACCAAATTGCACCTGGCGGGAGCGATGGCACTCTCGAGATCTTGCGAATAAACCCGTGAGCGCCAGGATTCCCAAAATCAAAAATCGGAACAAAGACGAAATTATTGAGTTGGAGGGATATCATCAGGAGGAGATTTTCGGTGAAGAGCATTATCTTCAAAGGCGCCCTCGTTCTTACTCTCGGCGTAGCATCGGGAGCCCTCGCCCAAACGGAAATTCTCAAGAAAGATCCCACTCAGCAAACTGAGACTCAACAAACACAGTCTGTGACAAGCTCCCCAAAGCAGGGAAAGCATCGCGGGCAGTCGGACACCCCTCCGCTAAAAAGCCGAAGCCTGGATATCGGAATGGAGCCCAGCCAATAGGCTGAGGGCGAAACCAATGGCAAGGCTGCATGGCCACGCTCCCACCGCACCGCGTTGCACCAATTGCGACCCATGAGTATTCTGCCTTGAGCCTAGCAAGACCGTTAAACGCCTGCAACGACCGGCGGAGGATCGAAGCTAGGTCTGGTTTTGCCAAGATAAGACACAGCACCGCCGAACGCGAATATGCCGGCGGCAATAAGAATGGCAATTATCACCATCTCTCTCGTATGCAAGGGATCCGGCTGCACGGCAAACCTCCATGGGAACGCTTGACCATTGTGCTAGTGAAGGCACGCTTCAGCAATAGACCGTCAAATGAGCATTTTTGGTTAAGCCCTCGTGGTCGGGCGTGTGACAAGGAGCGCAAGCTTCCGCCAGACCTCGCCCGCGAGCGGGACTCCTTGAGAGGAAATAAAAAGTTCAAATCCCGCAAACATTATGGTTGCGGCTTTGCACGTAACACACGAAATTTTCAGGAGATTAAAATGTTCTGCTTGTGGCGCATCCAGACAGGAGCGGAGTGCCTTCGCCACCATGGTCGCAAGTATTATGCGTGGCCGAAACGTGGCCACGCTGTTCGAAACACCATTACGCAACACGCGCCAACGGTGCTGGCCATGCATTGCATTAGCCGTCCTCAAGGCAGCTTGGCAATCGGTATGCCTGGCAGCGGCGGGGCCAATACGGTACCTGCGCCTTCATGCTTCACTGCAATGCAATTTTGATGGCCGGGAATAGGAGAAGCTGATGAAGGCAGGGAAAAGCTGATTAAGGCAGTTGACCAGAACATGAATCTTGCTGCCAAACCTTATTCCCACCCATATGAAATTGAAGTCAATTTCCAAGCCTATGCCAAGCAACTGGCGATTTCCGTTCATGCTCCGTTAACAGTCAAAGGCGCACCACTCGCAAATTGTTAACAGGAGTTACCATGCAAAAAATAGTATCGCTATTAACTGCGGCATTTCTCGCCGTCATTATGGCAGTGACATCAGTTGGTGCGGCCACTGCAGCACCGACGGCTGTTCAGGTCGTTCCGGCCGGTTTTCAAGTGACGCAAGCCCAATACCGTGACGATAGAGGCTATGAATATCGGAAAAAGAAGCATTGGGATCGCCGGGATCGCGGCGAAGACCGATATGAAAGCCGTCGCGATCGTCGGGAACATCGCTACGAGAGCCGTCGTGATCGGCGCGGGTACTGGCATGGTCATCGCGGATATCGCGAGCATCGCCGTGGCTATCGGCGCCATAGTGATGGATATTGGTATCCGCTGACAATCTTCGGTCTTTAACCGTTCGACTGCTCTGATGAAGAGAGGGCGGCTCTTAGGGGCCGCCATTTCCTAGTTCCTCGAACTGGGACGGACTGTGATCACTTATGGCCGTGGCCCCATCGATTGGCGAGATAAACGAGCATTCCAGTCCACGCGATCGCAACAAGCCTCGCCAAGGTCGGTGCAAAATGACTGCACATACCGTCATGCGTCCTTCCTTGAATTAGACTGGCCAGCTGCAAGCAAGGCTGGGAGGCTCTTGCGAGCGCCACTGCGGGATAATTTCCAAACACTGTGGCGTAGCAATCAAACGCGTTCCATCTCAATTGGTTCAACGTCGGCCGAATTTCGTTAACCGACCCCACCGGATGGTCGACGGCCGAGTAAGAGAGCCATCAGGATGGCTGTCATCGCTGACGTGAGACGGCGCACATCAGAGTGGAGTCGACTGCTTGGCTTTAATTACTGCCTGAAGAAAGTTGATGAACGCGCAACCCCGGAGGGGAAAGGCGCACTTTAGGCGTGACCGCATTTCAATCCTGCGAAGGGCCGTTCGGTTCGCGACTGATTTTTGTGACATTGGGGGGTGAAACTCGCGACGACCAGACACCTTAATGATTTTGGTTTGTGGACCGATGAGGCCCGGCGGTGGCTACTTATCGAAGGGTGGCCAAAGCGTCGGGCCTCCTGTTGCAGGGGTGCAGACATGCAACTGTTTGAGACTGCTCCTAAACCGAATATCTGTCAAATAACACGTGATTTAGCTGGTTCAATCGGGGACTTATCGGGCCAATCCTTCGCAACATATGCAGTGCCGGCCTATTCTTGAGGAACTCTTGGCGCCCGAGGTCGTTTTCATGAGGAGAAGAAATCTTTGAGCATGGAGAGTCTAATGTTTGTTCGAATATTCACGATTGCAGCGGTGACGCTCTACTTTGCTGCTCCGGCGGTCGCCGACTGCCAAGAAGAGCTGAACAATCTCAAACAATCGACTATTAGCGCTGAGACCGGGGCGGCCACCGATAGTACCGGAATGCCTGCCACCAAGCACCAGGAGGAAGTCTTATCAGGCAAGCAGGGCACCGGGACTGAAACCAGCGGGTCGACAACAGGTGCTGTAGAAGCCATTTCACCGCATCAAAAACAGGTTACCGACCAACCCGCCGGGGAACCGGCTAACAAAATCGGTCAATTGATGAGCGAAGCACGCAAGATGGTCGACGCCGGCGATGAACAAGGTTGCATGAAAAAAGTTTCAGAGCTGAAGACCTTGATGGGCATAAAATAGTGCGGGAACCAAGGTTTGGATGCTGTTCGGCACGGGTTCAGCCAGATTTTTACGTTCCTGTGGCTGCACCGCAACCTGCTTCCTCCCGAGCCGATCGGACAAAGCCATTTTCTACCGCCTGGTTGACGTAATAAAGCAAGCGGGTGAATATCAGGCCTATTGCCGTCGCCAGAGCGATAACGGTCGATGTAAAAAAGTGACGCGGCCAATGATGTGGCTTCGACCTTGGCAAAGACGGGCCATGTAGTTTCCCTACGTTACAAACCCGGGCCTGAGTGGAGGACGATCAATGGTGGTAACGATCAGCCTACGACATGCAATGTTCGGCGTTGGAGCGCTCACTGCTCTTTGCGGCGTTTCTCATGCTGAAAGTTATGCTGAAATTCTATTTGAGGAAAAGTTCGAAATTCACATTCGCGAAATGGTTGCAGGCGGTATCACCCGGAAGAATGCCGAATACATCGCTTACGCTGCTTTGGCGCGCGGCTCGTATGAACTGTGTGGCGATCATCTCTTTCCCAAAAGCTTGGCTCATGGCAGCTATCAACAATCGCTCAAACAGACATCGCTACCCCAGCGGGTCGTCAATCAGCACATCCGCGCATTTGAAAATATAATGAAGGCACAGTTTCAGGACGAGCGGGCACTCATGCGATATTGCGGATCAAAGCCATAATTCTGCTTGAGCATCAGCGACGGTTCTCAAAACATCGTTCTATCTGCTTTACACTTTGCTGAAACACGCCTCCTGACTGTTGCAACAGTGCAGCACCGGCAATGCGTCACATTTTGATGACCTGTCGAGCCTTTAGCGAATGTATCGATCACCTCTGGTCAGCGTGCAAACGAGGCACTTCCGTCGGCTTGCCACATCCATCCTTAGTTCTTTCGAGTGAGGTTTGGGCAGGGACTGCATCGCAAACGCCACCGTTCGAAGTGCCAATTAAAGGATATTGGGCTGATTATTTCGAGCGGGGAGGTCGCGGACGCGGACAGGCCATATCGCCAGTGGTCCTGGAAACAAGAGGATCGCCGACCCAGACATTAAGAAAATCCATCGCAGCCCAAACCTTCAGGGTACCTACGACGTTTGCGGCAATAGTGTTCCTCTGGTATTGGTGGGTGACCTGTTTCTACTTTATCCAATTTGGAATTGTGATCGCGCTTGTCGTTTGAGCGGCAAAGAACCGGGGGGTTCTGTTCAATCGGTGAAACGATGGTGTGGGGAGTTCCGCCCAATGGCCAGAAAGTCCCTTTTGCTTGTCGGTTGTCTACATGGGTTCTCGATCTTCGCGGTCCTGGTGCTTGTGGCAGGCTGCGCGGGACGTCCGAAGAACGTCTTGTTGCCGGTGGCCGACACTGCGCCATCGTCGAGCAGGGTGGAAATGCTGGTGACAACGACCCGCAGTCGCTCTACCAACCGTGGTGAGATGTTTACAGGTGAGCGGGGCCTAATGCCGGCATTTGCCGACATCACCGTGTCGATTCCGCCAAAAAATGTTCGCAAAGAAGGTGAAGTAGCCTGGCCGAAAAGGCTGCCTCCCAACCCGGCGACCGATTTCGCCACGTTGAAGGCGGACGAATTAACGCTGGATGCGGCCAAAAAATGGCTGAGCGCCTCGGTCAGGAAGAGTCCGGACCGCAGCGTTCTTGTCTTTATTCACGGGTTCAACAATCGGTTCGAGGATTCCGTTTATCGTTTCGCGCAGATCATCCAGGATTCGGGCGTGCAAAGCGCACCCGTGTTGGTGACGTGGCCGTCGCGCGGAAGCCTGCTCGCCTATGGCTATGACCGAGAGAGCACCAATTACACCCGCAATGCGCTGGAGAATTTGTTCCAGTACCTGGCGCGCGACCCCGAGGTGAAGGAAGTTTCAGTACTCGCGCATTCGATGGGAAACTGGCTCGCTTTGGAGTCGCTGCGACAGATGGCGATCCGCAATGGCAGGCTACCCGCGAAATTCAAGAACGTTATGCTGGCGGCTCCCGACGTGGATGTCGACGTGTTCCGGTCGCAGATCGCAGATATGGGGAAACAGCATCCGCAGTTCACGCTTTTCGTGTCTCGCGACGACCGCGCGCTGGCATTGTCACGTCGGGTCTGGGGAGACATTCCCAGACTTGGATCAATCGACCCCGAGCAGCCTCCATACAAAAAGGAACTTGAAGCCAACAAGATTACCGTGATCGACCTCACCAAAATTAAAGTCAGCGATGATCTAAATCACAGCAAGTTCGCCGAATCTCCGCAGGTTGTGCAACTCATCGGCAAACGCATTTCGGAAGGCCAGACGCTCACGGACAACAGGGTAGGGCTAGGCGACCAGATACTCGTGGCGACAACCGGCACGGCGGCCGCCGCAGGAAATGCCGCCGGCCTGATACTGGCCGCTCCCGTTGCTGTCGTCGATCAAAATACCCGTGATAACTACGCGAGCCAGGTCGGTGCGCTGACCGGCCCGAGTGCTGCAAGAAAACCTGCCGCAAAGGGCTGCGATGCCCAACCGACAACGAGGTGCGACTGAGACGGTTCGGCTATGCTGCCTCTAAACAGTAATTTTGCCTATAGGCTAACGTATACACCAGCCACGCCGCACGGTGCGCCTCGCACTATGCCGCCCAAAGCCAGCTACACCGACGGAAGAGCGAACGCCCCCCGCGAAAATGCTGATCCGTGGAACCGGCATCTCCGCTGCTCATTGCGAAAAGCGGAATTCTAGGGTTTCGCTGGGAGCGGCTTAGCCGATACGGTCGTGAATACTTAAATCGAAGGGATTAGTTCCAAAGCCTGCAGTATAAATAGATTGGTAATCAAACCCCATCAACATTTGAGAAGATAATCAAATGGAGATTGCCATGATTGCTGTATTGTTGCTTGGCGCATTTGTTTCAATTGGAAGCATCGAAAAGGGAGATGAAATAGTTCGGGCCCAGCTGGAGTTGTTAAAGATATCCTATTTTTGCGACGATCCACTTTACAGGACAAAGAGAAGCGACGCGGTGAAAACTATTTCCCGGCTTCAAGGCGTAACGTCTTTCAGCCACACGATCGTAGAGGATCTCGATACCGCGTTAAAAAACAAAAAAGTGAAAATGAACAAGCCGATCAATAGGGGCGATTGTATCGTTTTGATTGCAGAGGCCAAGGACGCCGTGGATCGGCTAATCAACCAAAAATAGCCAAGCACGTGTTCCCAGTTTATCGAAAATAGTCCTTCAGCCAGCTGAATGGTTTGATGAAGAGGGGTCTTCAAAACAAGACACACTTGCCGGTCGAATATTGGCTGAGCACACTCCTTATTGCCGAACTCGGCATCAATCTTGCCAACGCCTCTACTGCATCCCTGGTCGAACTTCCGTTGGGTCATTTGAATTCAAATTTGGCTTCGCGATCATACCCCGCTTGTCGTTTCGTTTGCCAAGCAAGTTCCACCGGGCGAGCGGTTTCCTCCTGTGACAAGCATCGTCTGGGTTTGCTGTGCCGGTGCCCATTCATCCATGCTGACATGAATGGGCAGACAGTCGTGATACTGTGAACGCGGGCTGGCCCTGTCCGCCCGGGATGAAGTGAAGAGCAGACCAGGGAGAGTTCGCCATGTCCAGGATCAACCGCCGCGCTTTGCTTTTTAATTCCGGCAGCGCCGTCATAGCTTCGACGGTGGGGACAACGGCTCTCGCCACAGAGGCGCTACGCCGCGACCGGGGACCGTCCCGCGATCTGCAGGCGTTGATCAAAGCGCACAAGGCGACATATGCGGCATTCGCCAACGCAATCCACGAAGTCAATGGCAGCGACCCAGGCCACGCTGACAGAGCGAGCCGGGCTGAGGAGAGAGCATTGCTGGCTATCTGCGCCTATTCTGCGGTTAGCACATGGGATCGCCAGGTCAAGGCTCGATATCTTTTGAAAATCGAGGCGCGGGGCGAGCTAGACCTGTCCGCGCACATGCAGACTCTTCTGCGTTCGATGATGTGCGAAAGATAGCACCGACCCCGCGTGCTTCAAGCTTGGTCTGAAATGAAGCAGAATGGCTGGCTTCAACAATACGAGGGCTGGCCACCGCCGTCATTAGACATCATTCCACCGCAGTTGGCGGCCGAGCTATGAATGTTCACTCGGTCAACGCCTTGGCTACGGCGTACGAAAGGGCTACGCAACCATTTGCCGCGCAGCCCTGAAGTGGAGCGCTATAGCGGACGATAGTTCCTGGCCCGATCACGTTCGCGCGCGATTTCTTCCTCTGTCAGATCCGGACTTGTTTCGTCGAACCGTTCCCAGCCCTCTTCACGATACATTGCGCGACGCGCATCGATGTCGATAGCGCGATTTTCATTGATGATCGAGCGGGCAACGTCCTCCCTATCATCATTCACCCTCGCGGAAACGAGGACACCCCCGCGGCGAACGCCTTCGGCGTAAACGTGTGCCTCATCTTCGTCTACACCGGCGCTTGTCAACGAGCCGATGATGCCTCCTGCAGCGCCACCTGCGACTGCACCTGCTGCAGCTCCAGCCGCGGTCGCTGCAAGCCAGCCTGCCGCAACAACCGGCCCGACGCCAGGAATCGCCAGCATTCCCAACCCGGCAAGCAGGCCACCCGCACCACCTACGACTGCGCCAATGCCAGCTCCTGCCGCCGCACCTTCACCAGCGTTTGTTTCACCCTCTCCATTGCGGCCGACGAGACTGATGTCAGATGACGGGACGCCGGCATCTTCAAGAGCGGTTACAGCAGCGCGTGCATCGGCGTAATTGTCGTAAAGTCCGGTAACTGTTTTCATGGCGATTCTCCCAACTATGGTTTGTTATTTTGCGGTTTCAGTAATGTTTCCTTGAAAGTCCAACTTGACCTCAAACGACTTGCCCGCCTTCATGGCCGTACCAGTCCACACCCCATCCTCGCCCTTGGTGAGAGCTGAAACATCGGTGTAGCCCTTTTCCTGAATCCGCTCCTTGGCCTGTGCTTCCGTGAAGCTGTTTTCACCGGCCACTGGAGCCGCAGGATTTTGAGTATCAGGGGTCGAAATCGCTGGAGTCTCAGCATCCGTCGCTGGCTTTGTCTCTTGAGCATTGGCGACAGCAATGAACGACATTGCACTGAGTGCGATGAGTGTGCGTTTCATAGTACCCTCACTTCGTTACGCGTGATTTCATTTCAGCCAAACGTCATCGATGAACTAAGGTTCCGAACCTCACACGCCGATAAACCGAGTTTGGTTGCGGCCCGCGCCAACGGCGTACTTGGCCATGGCGGCCAACTTTGACGTTTTCCGAGAGGTGGGCCGCATTATTACCTCGATCGAAATGTGGCCGCATGATCCGGTAGCCGCACAACTGTGTTGCGCCGGTTGAATTCCAAATCGACGTCCGCATCGCACCAGTGGTCGTTGGCGCCTCCAGTCGGATCCCGGCCAAACTACGGAACTCAATCCAGATCCATTTCGAGGTAGGCTTTGCTTGATACCCGACTCAGCGCTGGCCCCGTGCTATCTGCCAGAACGGCGGTTCGACAGGTGCTGATTATTCGGTGCAGGCGGTCGTGGGTGGGTATATCTGCTGAGTGAAACGCCTTCTGTCGATGCGATGGGCTCCGTGTGTGCCTTATTTTGCCGTTTTCGTCGGATCAATACAGACGCTGAAGACACACACGGGCCCATACGCCGGTCGAACGCCGATTAAGTGATGACCAATAATGATGCGATCGCTGCGGCACCAATTGCTGCAATTTGAACCATTTTCTCAGCGACGGAGCGCTGGCCAGCGTTGCGACGCGTATCGCCGAAAATTACGATGCACGTTGCCGCAAGGCCGCTGGAGATAGTTATGAAATCTGTAACCATAAAGACGATCTGCAACGATACCACGTGAGCCTCCAAATTGGACCTGCAGACAGTATCGCTCAGATATTGATGGGGAGGATAAGTCGCTCTGCGTTTTATACCAACCAGTTGAGTACAGTGAACGGATCCAGACGTAATATCGCTTGATCGAGCTCCCTTGTACCACCACAAGAGCGAGCAGTTGGTGCCCAAAACTTGGCAGCCATGCATGCTGGGTAACCTGGGCAATTGGAGCACCGCATTACTCTACACCGCTGGCGAAATCGTGCAGCTGCAACACCCCGCAAGATACTCGTAGCGGAATTACAGACTGTAGGGTCACGGGGAACCAATTCGCCGAATATTCCGTTTCGCGAATACGAAGTCTCTCAAAGGAAGATCCTCATGTCCGACATTAAGAAATCAGATGAAAACGAGGTGTTCGATCGCAGCAATTCCACCACCTTTGGACGTTCTGTGGAAAGCGAAGCGCAACAAACAGATGCCGCCGGCCGCTCTTCTCCACTTCCCGGATCCGATCAACCTCTCCATTTGTATCGATTGGTTCCCACAGCTTCAGCGGAGGACCCTCGCTGGCAAAATTCGCCTTTCCAGGGTGAGGTGCTAGTCGCCGCACGGACCACTGGCGACGCCAGATTGGTCGCAGCAGGACGGGAGCTCGACTTCATGGAGGTCGATGCTGCGCCTGCCGATGATGTGACGACAATCAATGCAAGTGCATTCAGGGACGACAAACTTTATACGGTCATCGAAGTTGACAGCGATCGCACCGATCTCAAACGCGGCCTGATTGAAGGGTCAATAAGGATCGACACCATCCGTCCGGTCGAGGTTTGAACCGCTGATTGCAGCTCGGCATGCCACGCGATTTTGGACGGAAGGACCTCGACTGGACGGCTGGGTGAGTTCGCCTTCGGAACCAAGATGTTTATGAGCCGTTGCTGGACATCCATTCATGCATAAAGGATAGATTCAAATGGTCGAGACCTCCGCTCCCAACGAAAAAGCTCCAGCTACGGAAAATCGCCAGGAAAAGCTGGAAATACCGATTGCATCGCCTCGGAAAAAGATTGCGAAAAAGCAAACCCCCGTTCAAGTTCAGCGGTCTAAAGTTGCTGCGCGCGCGAAATCTTCCGATCAGGCGTCGAAGACCGTGTCAAGTGTGACCCGAGGGCTGCGCGCGCAGGCGCAAACTGTTTCCGAAGTGGCGCGAGATAACCCGGGAACGACCACGTCAGTTCTTGGTGTCGTCGGCGTCCTCGGCTTCTTCCTGGGCTTACTGGTTGGACGAGCCCTGACCGATAACGCGCGACACCGATGGTATTGAGGGGGCCATCCCGTTCGTTGGCTGGTGTTTCGGTAAAATGCGGACTTGTCATCGCTTGCACCATTAGACCCGGTAATGTGCGAAACTGCACCATCCCGCCCCAAACAGTTGGCCCCCAAATGCCGTGGTGTCCATTCCTTCGCGGAACCATCTGTCGTTTCGCATGTTCACCATATGCCAAAAAAGGATGACCAACATGGACAAGCAAAATCCACAAACACCGGTTCGTGAGACCGCAAAGGAGGCGCGGCAGGGCCCACTCGGTCGGCCGATTCTCATGGTGCTTATTGGTGGGCTGATTCTCGCACTCGTAGCTTGGGCTGCTGCCGAGATGTTCGGCGAGAGCGCGGACGACGGCGCAACGATTACAAATCAGAACATTGACACCGGTGGACAAAACACGCCTTCGAACAATGCGATGCCGCCTTCCGGCGATCAACCGACGACCACTGCCCCCGCCAATGAAAGCCCGACACCTCAGACGGGCACCGGTGGCGACACCCAGACCAAGGACCCTGCCGGGACTGCGCAGTAACCCGCCGTGCCGCGATCTTGGCGAAGCGTTTTTCGTTTCGCTCACTCATCGTCACGAAGCAAGGACCCCAACGCGTCTATGGAATTAATCAACGGGATGCGACACCAGAATCCTGCAGACACATTGCCACGGCCTTGGACGGCCATCAAGACCTTACGGAAAGCCTGGCGCTCTTTCGACTGAGGAATCGGCGCCAGACTCCGCATCCGACGTCGGTTTGGAGAGTGGACGCCGGGTCCGTGCCGAATCCGGGGGAGGGATTCCAGCCTTTACATTATATGCTCTTTCCAATGGCCACAACAGTAACTATTTAGGTTGAGCATTGTCTTCTAACATCCGAAATTTTCACGAAATAGTTAGGCCATCTGCGAGCTGACTTACGCTGTCAAGGTTGACGGAATTTAGCAAGCGACCGTAGCTGTAGAGCCCGACGCGCACCAAAGCAGAAAATGCGGAACGCCGTGCCCCGTGCTGGTACCAGCTTTGATTTTTGGAGCATCAACGAACGACTTTCAATCAATCGTAGGTTTGCTGGAATTCATTATGGGTGCTGAGCTCTTCGCGGCGACCGTCGGCCAGCAGAGACGCCCGGCCGTTGCCCAGTGACCGGTGCTGACAACAAAGCGGCGATCGGGATTTGGGCGTCAGCAGGTGAAGGCTGCGCGCAGTCGAAAAATTATGATGTTTGTACCACCCTTGGGGCAATGATGACCAATGGCACACCGGTACGGGCTTGTTTAGTACGCTTCCGCACCAACCCGAGCCTTCGCAGTCCTTACGATGCTGCAGACGGCTGCATCGACGTCGCTGGGGGCCGGCTCGAAGGTGCGCCTACACCGCCCAATCCACCAAGTGAACCGCTAGGTAGAGTATTAAAAAGACGAGAAAAATCGCCAAAGCGACACCCATCGCCTTTTCCATTTCCGCTCCTAAAAAACTCTGCCTGGCTAATGCTGCGATAATACCGGGAGACCCACGTCTCACCGGAAATCAATGAGCTCCGACTGCAACGCAACTCAGTCTTGGGGCCGTCGGCCTAAGCGGCAGGGCATTCGCCAGCCAGGCACGTCAGTGGAATGTCCTTTGCAGGGTCTCAAGCTTGGCCTATAGGCTTGCGGCCGTGCAGGACTGAGATGATTGTAATGGCTTTTAGTCTTCATGCATACGAAATTGCCGCGGGTCGATTGCATTGATTTTCTTTCGACCGATGCCGTCCTTCAGCCCCGTCTTGGACGAGCCTTCCGCTTCAGGCGCCAATTCCAAAAAAAATCGTTTGGCTTCTTCCTAGGGGAGCGCTCTGCCTCCTTCGCCGCTTCGACAGCTTGTTGACTGCTCATACTGTATGTCGGCTCATGCACATCAACGTATTCGCCGATGATATCCATTGGGTTTAATTCAAGTGCCCGGCAAATGTGTATCAGCGTGGCAACGGCGATGCGGTTGGCACCGCTCTCATACTTCTGGATCTGAACATATGATCGTCCGATTGCTGCCCCAAGCTGCACCTGACTGAACCCTGCCGCCAAGCGGAATTCCCGGAGCTTCACGCCGATGTCCTTGTCAATTTGCTCAACACGTGATCTTGGGGTCAATTCAGCCCTCACCGTCCATCTTCATATCACCATCCCCGACCGTATCGTTTTCTAAAACCGAAGGCTCCAGCGCCTTGCAACCGAAACGCGTGCAGTCATTTCAAGGAGCAAGGCAGGTCCTATCTCGATGCGGGAAAGGGTCGGCGGGCTTTTCCAAGGTTTTCGACATCTTTCCTGCTATTGTTTTACGGTCGATGCTGCGCGTTTGCTGCGCGTTGCCTGGCGCGCATCTCGATCGGAGGTTTCGCTTTCGACAGAGGCACTCAATCTTTGATAAACGCCCAATCCAACGAGCAACATCACACCGGTGAACAGGAGAAGGGTGGGATATATCATCATCGGGACATCTTTTTTCCCAGCTTCGAATACCGCGACCAATCCTTCAAGAAACACTGCTATGGCAATCGTTGAAATGAACTTGGTCAAACTCCTTCGTGCTTCGGCCGCTTGACGCATCTCACGTGCGCGAATTGCCTCTTCCTCCAAGAGGTATTTTCCGACATCGAATACTGCAATTGCGATGACGGTATATCCCACTGCTTCGAGCAGAGTGGTTCCAATGTTGACACTGTATGCCACTAGATCTCTTGCTACTTCGTAGGCCGCGTAGGCGATCAATCCGAAGGCCAGTAACATGAGAAATGCACTCGCGACGCCGAAAGCAATTCGAGTAACCCTCTCAAAAATCATGCCTTGATTTCCCCTGAAAATTGGACCAGCAGATATTTCATTTCTTTCGCAATCGCTTCAACTCGGTCTCGACCGAATGGAACACATTTGGATGCATCGCCAGATGGGTGTTTCGGCAATCTCGATCATTGCGGCCAAGACTTCTTCTTTGCTCCATCCGGCTGCTTGAGCATCACCCAGCAACTCTAACATTCGATCTTCAATTGCCCGCTGACAATCTTGGAAGCGATCCGGATGGTTTGGTGGATATCGTGGCTTTGGAATGGTCACGAGCCGTCACCTGTAAAGCGCTCATCGTTGTACGGCGGATCACCGAAGTCCCTTGCACTATAGAGTGCGATCAACTGTTCTTCGCCGTCGTCAGGCACGCCTGAGAAGATAAATACCTCACCGAGTTCAGGATGATAACCATGGATGCCATGAAACGGAAACGCGTCTGGATCGGAAGATTCGTGAAAAGTCACATCGTCAATAAGATCCTCGTCCTTCGCATGGAAGATTATTTCTGCAGAGCCTGGAAGCTCGCGCGTGTCCGTCATTGCCTCCCTAACCTCAAATTCAAACGCCCGATCCCAGTGTTCATCTCCATTGAAATCCCTGTCGCGAAACCTGACTTTCCATGGCATCGCCCAATCCTCCTTTAGCGCAGTGGCGGTTCTTCTGCCTTCGGTCGGGGCAAAACGATCCTTCTCCATCTGGCAGGGGTTTTTGCAATTGCGCGGTCTGTTCTGCGAGCGCATTCATCCAGATGTCGATTTCCCCGGCCGTTTGCAAGATAGCGGCATTGCCTGTTCATGGAGGGGCTTCACCACGGCATTCGGCTCGGTTGTCAAAAAGGCGAAGCCATCGGGCCCGGATACTCTTTCTTCTTTCGAACGCTATACCACGTCGTCCAGATCCTTGCGAACCAGAAAAGGGGATTGTCCTCATTCAGAGCAAGCCAGTGCGGTGGCTTTTTTTCGGTACAGGATCGGGATTCGGGGCCGTATTCCGAAAAGCCTGTCGCCGGTACCGCGCAGTTGCTTGCCAGTCAAAGCCATCGCTGCCATTGCACATTGCGGATGTTGGTAAAGCCGTAGCCGACGTCACCCTTTACAAACTGCGGTGGCTTTGGCATTTCCCAGCGGGCTGGTGCCAACTCGCGATCGCCATTGCCATTCATACAGCCAATCGGGGCCGTTATTCCCGATAGACCCCCACCTTTTGCGTCAGTCGATTGATAAGATTATTAATCGGCAGGAAGAGCTGTCGCTTCGTGAGTCGGTGTGGCGTTGATCCGACATCGACCGCAAGCGTATCGCGAGGCGTGGTGACGTTGAGGGAATGATGTTTTATTTCTGTTCTCATAACATGAAACTCTAGGGCAGGCGGCTCTTAAGGCATGGGGGATGGGTGACGTGCCGCCAATGCGAGCGGGTTGGTTTTTTGTTACCAGTGATCTGGCCAACGTGAATGGCCGCCACGGCAGATCGTTCGACATTTTGAGGTTCCGCTGCAAGGAATGCGATGTCGTCGATTGCGAAATTGTGCCCATTGAAGATGATCGCGACAGGGTCAACATGAAGCGGATCGTCTGGCGCCCGGTTCAAATGTGAGCAGGCCGGCTAAGGTAGCGACCGGCGCGATCACAGGTAAACACTCCGCGGGCGGTTGCCATCATTCTTACGGATTTGGCCGGGCAGCTCTGGTGCCAAGCTGCGGTGCTCGAAATGTGGATCGAAGCAAGTTGGGATATCGGTACACCGTATTGATGTGCCAATTCATTGGAACATTCTCTTGCGGTGAGCAGTTAAGCAGGCTTCACACGGAGAAAAATGATATGGGCGATCCAATCCCCGGTCCGGAACCTGACCCGAACCCAGATCCTGTACCAATCCCGTTGCCCGACGAGCCACCGATTCCGGGACCGCCAATAGAGGAGCCCTCGCCAATCCAGTTGCCGGATGAGGCGCCCCTCCCAAATCCCGATGAGGTGCGGGAGCCACCGAAGTACGCTTGAAGCGGAGAGTTTTTGTGTGGCGGTTCGGCTCTTGCTTTTTTCCCGGCTTACCGGACCACGACGCTGGGATGACGGCGCTTGAAAGATAGCCCGCTCAAATCAATGAATTTCGTGAAGGAACAGCTTCCGAAACACGTAAGACTTTTGGCACGGCAAAGACGGCGTTGTCTCCTTTCAGAGAGCTGGATAGCGCATACGCGACAAGGAACCGTCTGTTCAAGGCCGATTGATCCCAAAGCAGCCTCGCTTGGACTTATGCCATTTTTTCACATTTCCAGCTGGCGGCAGCCGCATCGGCTCATCGACATAATTGCCTGCCTCTTTGGCCGCTTCAATGAAGGCGCCGCGTGCATCAGCGGGTGATAGCTTGCGTTCCAGGCACAACAAAAGTGCGCGCCTGGCAACGGAAAGCTTCTCGCCTTGTTCAACAGGCCAATAATTGAGAAGCTGTTCAACTGCGCGAAGTACCGACGTAACAACGAGCATTCGACCAGTTTTGCTTGCCACAATTCTTACTGCGTTGAACCGTCGATCTTTCATCGGACCGAACGGAGAAGAAGCGGCATCAGTTCCGCAACACAGAGTAAGCAATATTTACTAGGTGATTTGATCCTTGGCGGTAATCGTCACAGATCAAGCCCGACCCGTCGGAAACCCCCACCCGGGGCGAGCTGTTTTGCATGATGACCCGCGTACCTCGCCGACCGGTTGTACGAGCTTTGTCCGGTGGTTGACAAGGGCGAGATTGGCTGGTTTTCAAATACAACGGAACGAAATCCTACAGCGCGAGTTCATTCTCTATAACTGCAGCGCGAGGGTCACTCATGGCATTATTTCGTTTCGTTTTCGAGGAGGATGCAATTCTCGACGATATAACCCCCGTTGAGTTCCCCGACTACGAAGCTGCGATTGACGCCGCCACAAAAGCGGCAAGAGAAACTCTGATCGACGCAGTGATAGAAGGATTTGATCCAACCGAGTGGGTCGTTCGTATTTACAATGAGCCAGGTGAGCTGATAAAAACTGTATTTATAGCTGACCTGTTACGAGCAAAGAAATAAGCGGGTGGGGGCAGCATTGTGATGTTTCTACACGCCGCTAGCTTATCAACCAGAGCACTTGATGTTCCGCATTCACTGAAGCTGTGAAGTTCCCGACTTGGCTATGGTTAGCGCTTCGTACCCGCCTGCTTTTTCCCTGATTGCTTCTTCTTTGCTTCGTTACGCGCCACAATTTCTTTATAGTGAGAAAGCAGGCGCCGATAGTGGCCAGCGGTTTGGACGGAAATATCTTCATTTTCCCCAAACCGCGTCTTGCGATAAACATGGTCTTTCCCCGCTTCAAGCCTCTCAGCAATCTCTTCATATTCGCGGATTACGTTCTTTATCCGCTCCATAAAGTCGTTCCGGATATTGCTTATGGCCCCCTCCAATCACCGTTACCGCTCTGCCAATGTATGATAATCAATCTTAGGTTGTACGCAACCGTGGTTTGCACTCGCCGCCGGGGGAAATCCTGCCACAGCAGCAGCATCGCAAGGCGCTGTTCACACAACATCTGAAAGGTAGGGCAGCATGAAGGAGACCTCGATATTGGGTGATCCACAACAGCCGCCGATTCAATCTATTGCGGTCGCATTAGGCAGCGCGCCGCTCGTGGACACCTTGTTCGACTTCCTCTACAATTTTTGCACCGAAAGCAGGAAGGTCGTCCGGGCTGCGCGAGGTGACAATGCCGTCATCGGTCACCACTTCTTCATCTCTCCAGTTGGCGCCGGCATTCTGCATATCCGTTTTTATGGACCAATAGGAGGTTGCGTCGCGTTCCCGGAGAGCTCCGGCCTCCATGAGTAGACACGGCCCATGGCAGATCGCCGCGACCGTCCTGCAACTTTGCAGAAAGTCTCGCACCACGCGCATTGCATCTTGATCGCAACGCAGAAGGTCCGAGTTGATTTGTCCTCCAGGAAGCACCAAGCGTCGAAGTCATTAACTGAAACCGTGGAAGCGATCATATCCACATGGATGCTCTCGCCCTAATCCTTCTTGTCCCAGCTCTTGATCTTTCCTGGTTTGGCGATGCTATTTTAACGTCTGCTCCGCGCTTGCGCCGTTTCTCGTAGGGAACACGCAGTTCCGATCGCTCATGGCCGTCGCTGGCAAGTATCAAAAATAGGTGCTTGATTGATGGAAGGCTAATCTTTCCTTTCCGCCGTCATCTGGTGATTGGTTTTGCCTTGGGCGGGCCTTGTGGGTCCCCGACCGCGCTATTGGGAGCGTTAACTTTTAGAGGCGCTGAATGCTCCCAAACGTTGGAAAGAGAAAAGCATCGCGTCCAGGATCAATTGCGCTGCCCACATGCGCGCTACGCTGTGGTGAAGGACGAAGGCCGCCGCCCTCGGCGTTCCATCGAGCGTGCCCGTCTGCGTGCTATTCTTAACTCGGTTAGAGTCGGCTGCCACCATCCGCGTGAACGTTCCATCGCGTTGGGTTCATGACGAGCCGGCCATGTTGCAACAAGTTCTTGGAGCGTCGGCGTTCGCCACGTGCCCCATATATAGGTGAACTGGTCAGGAGTAGCGTGCGGGTAGAATTTTCCCAGAATGTCTGGATCGACAATTTCGCCGGAAAGATCCGTAAAATCCACGACGCCATACTGCTCGGTCATCAATGGGCACCTGAGGGGAGGCATGTCTTGCGATGGCAGGGGATACCGTCGCCGTCGCCGTTCTGCGTAACGAAGTCGGGCAGCTCTATAAGCTGCGGAATTCTTTTGCTCCTCCAATCGCCGCTTTCGTTCCTCCGGCTCGTTGCGACGAGCCGCGGCCTCAATAGACTTCCACTGACGCAACAGTTCTTCATAGGAACGGAAGGGAACGCGCCAGGCCCGCAATTCCTCATCCCAGTGCGCCCAGGGGATGGTCCGCACTGTATCGATGACAGTTTTCGAATACGGGGTTCGGATACGCAAATCGTCGGCCACCTCAAGATATGAGCTGGCGATCGGCTCAAACTCGTACGCGTCGCGGCCTTTGGCGTCGGCGTGAGGAAGCGCTTGATTTGTCTCGCGCGCCAACCAGCGGTCCAGGCGAAGCGCAGCTGTCTTGCCCGGCACAAACCACGCACGCTTTTGGTCATTCCATCGCGCACGAGGAAAGGCTTCCCGAAACCGTTCCACAGTCATCCGGTCGTAAGGAAACGCGGCTAGTACACCTGGCTTGCGCGCCTTGATGATGGAATGACGGTCGACCACGACGATAAACCTTCGAGGAAACTTGTGCCGCCGGATGAAACGTTTGAGGACCCCAACTGGTTGCTCATCAGAAATTTTACGTGCAGTGCCTTCCGCAAGGACCATTTTCCGGAAATCAAACTATCGTCTCGAGACGCTGGTTGGACACCACTCTCAAGACACGTATAGTACTTGTCTTGGGCGCTTCGACAGAGGATTGGATCATGGCTGGGGATGTGGGTCTAACGCACATGAGCGCCTGCGACGTCGTCGATCTGCTAAATCGGGGTGAGGTGACGCCGCTCGACTGTCTCGATGCGCTTGAGGCCCGCATGGCGATTGTCGAAGGTGCCGTCAACGCGCTGCCGATCCTCTGCTTTGATCGCGCCTACGATCAAGCGCACCGGCTCATGCAACGACCTCCGGGTAGCCGCGGCCGTTTGGCAGGGCTGCCGGTGCCCATTAAGGACCTGACTGACGTGGCCGGTGTGCGCACCACCTATGGCTCAACCATTTTTGCCGATCACATTCCCGACAAGTCTGACATTCTCGTCGAGACAATTGAGGCGGAAGGCGGCGTCATTTACGCCAAGTCGAACACGCCAGAATTTGGCGCGGGCGGCAATACCTTCAACGATGTCTTCGGCACTACACTCAATCCCTGGAACACGAAACTCTCCGCCGCGGGCTCGTCGGGCGGAGCCGCCGTCGCACTTGCCACCGGGACGGCTTGGGTCGCACAAGGGTCTGATCTTGGAGGCAGCTTACGCAATCCCGCAAGCTTCTGCGGTGTGGTGGGACTACGCCCCAGCCCCGGTCGCGTTGCGAGCGATAAAGCAGCCAAGATCGATAGCCTGCTGAGCGTCAAGGGCCCGATGGGTCGTTGCGTCGAAGACACGGCACTTCTTCTCGATGCGATGACGGGCGAAAGTCCCGCAGACCCTCTGTCGTTGCCGAGGACTGAAAACTTCCTTGCTGCTGCGCGTTCTGGCTGGCGGCCAGCGCGGGTTGCTTTCTCCGCCGATCTTGGCATCACGCCCGTTGATCCGGAGGTGGCTGCGATTTGTCGCGCTGCGGCCACACGTTTTAGCGAGATGGGTACCATTGTGGAAGAGGCACATCCCGATCTTTCCGAGGCACATGATACATTTCAGGTCATGCGGGGCATGGCCTTCGCCTCAAGTTATGCAGAGCTTTTGAAACGGCATCGCGACCAGATGAAGCCGGAAGTCGTCTGGAATATCGAAAAGGGCCTTAGCTACTCCATGGCAGACGTGATCCGGGCGGAAAACAATCGCGCTGCCATGTTCCACAGGATGAATGCTTTTTTCGACACCTATGATCTACTTCTTTGTCCCGCCACGATCGTTGCCGCCTATCCCGCGAGCGAACGGTACGTAAAGGAGTGTGCCGGTTACACATTCTCAAACTATGTGGAGTGGCTTGCGATCGCATACGCGATTACGCTGACGACTTCGCCGGCGATTAGCCTTCCCTGCGGGTTCACCAGCGATGGACGCCCTGTTGGACTGCAAATTGTTGGCCGCGGACGTGCCGAGGGACATGTCCTGGCCGCAGCGCGTGCGCTTGAACTCATCTTGGATCTGCGTCCGGTCACGCCGATTGACCCACGCTCGCCCGACTGAAGCAATAGCGCGATGTCGCCGCGTGCGAACGCGTCCCATGGCCCGTTCAGACGGTCGATCATCAAGTTCGCTTTGGCAAGCCAAAAGGACGACTGCTATCAATGGCAAAAATCAAGGTAAGGTCACGTCACGCATTGCCGTTTCTCATCGCCATTTTGAAAGATAATGTCGTCAGTAACGAAACAGGTTTTCCGCCATGAACTTTACGAAGGCCTGTATTTTAGGAGACAGGTGCCGGCTGGACGGCCACAGAATGCGGAACTCGCCGACATCCTCAATGTGCTTGTCGAGAACCGCTACGAGCTTTCCATCCGCGATCTGCCTGCCGATGGTGAACAGCGGCAAACAGGCCAGACCAAGTCCTTCCTCGGCCATGCCGATCAACGGCTCGAGTGTGCTGGCCATCGATGACACAGGCACATGCAATTTCCCTTCGCTTGCGTCATAAACCAGCGGCCACCGTTCAAGTTTGCCGGATGAGGGGTACTTGTGATGAAGGCATGTATGTGCAGACAGGTCTTGCGGCTTTTCCGGCATTCCGATGCGGGTGAAGTACTCTTTCGATCCCACAATACGGTGCGAGAACTTGCCCAAGGTCCGCATCATCAAGCGGCTATCGGCAACGTCCCCGGTTCGCACTACCGCGTCAAAACCCTCTTCGATCACATCAACCATGCGATCGGAGAAATCCAGGTCTATCGTGACCTCCGGGAACGAACGCATGAACTTGGTGATCGTCGGCATGAAAAGCATCCCGGCGAGCGGCAGGCTTACACGAATTCGCCCGCGCGGCGCAGCCAGGGTTTGCGACAGCTCCTGTTCGGCCGCTCCTATCTCGAAAAAAATTCGTCGGCAGCGTTCAAGGAACATGATCCCCTCTGCCGTGATCGCGATGCTGCGGGTGTTACGATGAAACAACCGAACACCGAGCCTCTTCTCCAAGCGGGCCATTGTTTTGCCAACGGCCGATGACGAGACGCCGAGGGCTTCGCCCGCCCTCACAAAACTGCGGGTTTCCGCCGCAACCATGAATACATTCAACGCGCCGATATTGTCCACCCGGGTACACTCCATTGCGGACGCTGATGTCCGTGATCAATGGAGCAATAGCCCATTTCTTCAACGCATGTCGCGGCCTAACTTCGAGGTCGCGGATCTGACTGCCGCCCTCAATCGCGAATGGAGATAAAGTGACACATCCTCACAAGGCCGAATTTCAAATCACTCCCGAAGCCACCGTGTTCATCGTGAACGTCATCCATGCCCACCCGGGCAAACAGGAGGAAGCGTTCGAAATCATCCAGGATGTCGTGCACTACGTTGCGCAACGAAAGGAAGGATTTATTTGGAGCAACCTGTCAAAAAGCACCGACGGCAAAACCGTCGTCAACATCGAGGCCATCCGCGATGAGCACAACGTCGCGGAATTCTTCTCCGATCGCGTCTTCGTTGAAAAGTTCAAGCTATTGGACACCGTCTCAACAAGCGAGTTTCACATATACAAGGTTTCCGACCTCGTGCTCCCTCCTACCCATTTCATACGATAGTTCGTGGACAATCCTTCCGGCTGGGCAGCCGGAAGGATCTATGACCCAACGAGGCATGTTGGGGTGGGTAAGTGTTTCTTTGTTGCGCCTAGCGGACACAGGCGCTGTTCATGCGAAAGTTTAAGGTTCCGATGCAGGCCGGTGTGAATGCAGCACCATCGCCAACTCGCTCGACAGGTAACCGGCGGCGCCGACATTGCGCAAAGCCGGACTTTGACGCCTTGGCATTGTCTCCTGGAATACCGTTCCATTCACGCAGATCCCGCATCCCAGACCCGCTCGAAGACGGCTCACGGACTATCGCTCTGATCTATCGATGCGGTGTAGCCAAGTCATACCTCATGTTTGAAAGCGGGCGGCAGTACGCCGGGTAACGACAACATGACGGGATGTTCAATAAACGCAATTGAGACGCATGTTGCGCGGCACAAGTCGTACGCCAAATTGCAACCACAAATTCATCAGTGCGATGAAAATGTCACGCATCTCGACTCCATGCATCAGCCGAGCGTAACCCTTATCCTTTCTTTCGGCCAGCGATGATCAATCAAAGGGCAGTCGTATAGCGGCATGGATCCCTCTGCGTGCTTGCTAATGCAATAGGCGGAAAAAACATCGTGTTCATCCTCGGGAAGGAGCACAAAGCTCACAGCTTTTGGGTCAAACTTGATATTATGCGGTACCCTCCACTCACGCTCCCAATCGAACTGATAATTGGTCCTGAGCACATCGATGAAGGGAACTAAAATCCAAATTGGCGCTTTCGGATCGTGCCTTGATTGCGACATTAACTCCGCAACAGCCTCATATCTTTCATCCATGGTGTAGAAGAGCGGTCCTCCGCCAATCTGCCCAATAAACTCCTTGGTAAATCCAATTCCATACGATCCCCGAAGTCGCTTAATTCGTGAGAGATTATGAATTGGTATTTCGCTCAGGCAAACCGAACTCGGGCAATGGGGATAGTACCGACCAACCCCAAACTTCGTTCTTGCCTCGATTTCTCCGGCGAGCAACATACTGTTATATTGCGCACGCAATCATTCTCGGGTGTTTTCTTGGTGAAATGGACAACATAATCCGACATGTCTTCCCACTCGGGATCATATCGCTTTCGTAACAGCTCACGCATTCAGGACTCCGAAGAACGTGCCACATTCTCCAGATTAATATCATCTTCAAAACAATTTCCGGTAAACCCAATGGGCGCTCACATGGAAATTTCATGTGTTTTTGGGTGGATCGATCGTTTTGATAAAGCCGGATATCAGACCATTTCGAGCGTCGCTGCAACCTGATCCGCTTCGCGCTCTCGAAGGGCGCTAGGCATTCAAAAACCATCGAATAAGCGCACACTCGTGGCGGCTGCACTATTCGATGCTACCAGTGGTTTGCCGTTATCACTCCTAACAGCTTAAGCGGTATGTAGAGAATTGTCCTTTAGGATCTCGTTGAGCGGCAACGATTTCGCGACCGCTTCCGGGCGTGCAACATGCAATTCGGCGAGGTACCAACCGGTCTCCTCAGCACCCGTGGCATCGATGCCCAACCGGGAAAGATTATCGAGCACGTGCTGCTGTTCTTCGGTGGAAGCAAACCGGCGCTGGGGAAACAGGCCCTGCAGCTTTTCCGTGACATAGCCGTGTTGGCTCAGCATTTCTTCTGCAGCACCGAAATCGAACATGCGCAGCACGAAATGCGCCATCCAAGGGCGGCTGTCGAGGCTCGCTTGCAGGAGTCGTTCCAGCGAAATCTCTGTAACATAGCCAACGCAGCCCGTCGAAATGATAAGATCGGCGTTTTCGATCGCCGCAACGTCTTGTGCCGTCGGTTCTCGTTCCTCGAGGTTGGTCGCGACACCCGCGTCGAGTATGCCTGCATCTACCGCATAGGACACCGCGCGGCCCGCCGGATCGACACCAACCATTTCAAGCGCGCCATCGCTCCGTCCAGCATAGCCATCGCGGTCTTGCTGAAGAAGAAACGCGGGATCGTCGGCTTCCGCCGTTTCATAGATACGGTAGAGTTCATCCATGGAAAACCCGTGCTTGAGAAGGGCGCTATTGACCCCATACGAGCAACCAAGATCGACCACTTTAGACGCTTCGGCCTCGGTGGTGTTACGCCGCGCCTCGATTAACTGTTGAAATCGAGGCTTTGCGTCCTGAGGAATTCGATAACTGAGCCGCGATAGAGTCGAAAAGTAAGCAGTCGGATCAGAGTTATTGTAAATATTGTTCAAGTTTATCTTGCCGGCTGCGTCGTAACTAAGATGTTCCAATATATCTACTCATCTTTTCGTTGCAAAAAATATGCATTAAACGCACGAGGAGTGCGGATAAGTTACTTTCCGTGTGGGATATATTCTAGTACCACAGATCGTTCGACAATTGAACCCGTGATGGAGCATTTTGTTTGCAACCACGACGCGTTGGGTCGCTGCGTGATATTGATGAGCCGATCACAGTTTGATCAATGAAGAACCCAACGCGGTTGTTCCACTGTTCTCAATATGGGGAGGGATTTAATTCGACGGGCTTGATTAGGTGACCGGATCGGGACAGACTGTATCTTCGCCGTCGCCATTTCACTGAAATTGGCAGGGCGCAGAAAGCATGGCCACCATGCACCTTCGCACTCTCGACAAACGGAAACGCGCACCTACATGACGACGTTATTGAACCGAATGGATGTGCAAATTTTGAGATTGGCTGCGCGCCCGACGGCCTATGTTCCATTTTCGCATTTCGATCGTGATATGGAGCCTATTTGGAGGTGGCTGCCATACGGTAATAAGCTCCTGTGTTATCGAATGAAATGGCTTTTGCGCAATGGACTGCTATCGATCGATCATGCATCGAAGCGACGCGGTGTTCGCTCTTTTTACACCACGGCGAACGGACTTGACCATCTTGCCAATGTTCTGCCCGCGCGTCATCCGGTTGGGACACTAGCCCGGTACGGCCACTAAAAGCCGCCTGAAATGTATTTGATTAGCAGGCGATGCAGTATTTAGCTTAAAGGTCGGCAGTGCAAAAAATGGCTATTTCCCGTGTTTTCTAATTTCGCCAAATGTCCCGATTCGGCCTGGTTCGCCTGCGCGCCGGTAATGCGCAAGAGCCATTACGTTGGAACCATTGTTATAATGGGGTAGTATCCCTTTGGTGAGTTTCCATTGGGGGAATATTCCATGACTGTTGATTGGATTCCAAGGTTAAGGGGACATGCCGAACTCGTTCAGAAGCTTGCTGAAGAAGTTCCCAAGGCTCTCGATCGGCCAAGTCTGACATTTGACCACGCCGCCCGCTTGCGTACGGTAATTGAAAAAGGCGCGCGCGATTTTGATGAGGTGCTGCAACTTATGCAAAACGCAGAAGTCGAGGAAACCTATCGCCAAGCTGCAGAACGTTTGGCAAGGACCTGGCAGGTCCTTTGTGATGCCGCCGAAGAAAAGGTTCAATCCCTAGACCATTACCATCGAATGCCACTTTCGGATAATGACGATGGCGTATCGGTTGACGTTGCTGACGATGACGAGACGGAACCAACCAATATCGATCGCAAACAATAAACGACATGGACAAGACGTTAATGGAGCATGGGAATTCCAAAGCGAAAACGTGGACCATGCCTCGGTGAGCCATCAATTTGTAAATTGGCGGATGGTTTGAGCCCACCCTGGCCGAGTGATTGCCGTCAATTGCTACGCAATTCGGACGGAATAGTCACAGCCGCTTTCGCCAGCCTCAGCGCACGGAGACGTTCGGTCTTCTCCTGGTCGGCGCGCATGCCGCTTTCATATTCGTGCACAGCCTGCCGTGCATCCTGTGCGCGCTGCTCCTTGGAAAGATATATGCCTGCGCCTTTTACTGCCGTGTTGGAGACAGCTTTGTCGCTTGTATCCCATGCGACAATGCCGGAACGGTTGGGGCGGCCGAACCACTTTACAGCTACTTTGTTCATGGAACACTCCAATGAAAGAACTCAAGGGGCAAATCGCTTCAATGAGCGGCATTTCCTTGGGTTCGGTTCCGTTTTTGACCGGCATTGGTGCCGATCAGTGTAATTCTTCCTCCCACGCAACAGGCATCTGTCATTCGGTATGCAAACCATTCTCCAATCCGTGACCCCGGATGCCATCCCGGCTTCGGCACATCGTGGCGTTCGGCTCCCGGCTTCTCATTCTTCTTCAAGAGCGCAGCCTATGCGAGATACGTGCGCAACAGGGCGAACCACGTTTCGTGGGGGAGGGACCATTAATTCTTCGACAGGATCTGTCTTTGCTAATTTTGGCGGCGTTGCATTGTCCTGAAATAGTGCTCCGCATGTTGATACCAGTATTCTGCGTCCACCCGATTTCCAGCGGTTGCCTCGTTACGAGCCAGCGAAAGGTAGCGCTCATAGTTGGATTGGGCATTTTGACGACCGGGGGTTTGCACCGCAAATGTCTGTCGATTGTTCGTTGAATGGGTTCTGGTTGTATTCATTCTCTTTATGAGCCGCACGGCGACTCCCTCTTGGCGCCATCTGAGCGTTTGTTACTAGTCGATTTGCTCGGCTACTATTCGGCGCATTTCCTCTCGGGCAAATCCGGAACTGTTTAGCTTCGGCGCAAGCAGCCGTTTTTGCTGCGCTGTATTCAAATGGTTGGGTTCATATGGACGTGGCCTGGCCACGCTCGTTTTTATTTCAGTATTGTTTTGCATATTTGGTCCGTTAGCTGCCGCAAGGGTCGCGCGGCGAGAAACACCGAATGCAAGCAAACGGCGGATGTGCTGCTGATACGGCAGCGATAAAACCTTAAATTGGTGCGGAGATGACTCTGCGCTTCTTAAAGCCGGCAGAGTTTGGCCGAACTATCTCGTCGACCAAACGTATGTAGGTGTGCGGCGGGGTCATTTCAAGTCCGTCCAGGATCACACTGGCATCGAGTGAGCGGTCGCGGCTTTCCACAATCTCGCGCATGCCCAAGCATACCAAACGACCCTATGGAGGCGTTATTCTTGCTTAGCCACCCCGAAATTCATCCCATGAACTGCAATCAATCGGGGTATTTGCAATGAGTTTTTGGGCAACCGTGGCAATTAGGGCATTTCGGTAGTTCTGCATGTGGAACTGCAAATGGGTTTTGCGCGTTTACGGTGATGCGCGTTTTGCCTTTTCACCACGTGACAATCATGACTGGGGCCGCTGGCCGAGTATTAAACATTGCGTCAGTCGAGGAAGCGACTGAATGTCTTTTGCAGCTTTGGCCACCCGCCGAGAAGGGTAGAAAATACAGGGCAGCGCGGCAGGTGTGCCTCGACGCACTGGAGGGCAAGGAAACCGCCAAGCATGCAAGATCGGCGTTCATTGCAGCTGCAAAGGAAGCCGATATTTATATCCGAGAGCGGACACCTTCGCTGGCCAACCCTTAGTTTAGTGCAATAGTAAAAGACCCGCCCTGTGTAGCCTGATTGAAAATTGCCTCATGGGAATCCGTGTGAACCCATCCCATGGATGGCCAAGCACTGTTATGGAGCTGGCACAGCCCCGCCCATGCTTAAAGTTTGCAGTTCGAGCAGGTGAGGCCCTGCCAAAGGGTGGGTAGGCCGAACCTTGGCCGCGCCACCAGCAAAGTGTGCAATTGGGCGTCTTACTGGAGGTTACGTCAAATAAATCAACGTACTCCCCGAACCGGAACAAAGTTCCACGTGCGACGTTCCAAGGGGAGAAATTTACCCTTTTAGGCGGATCGAGGAGGAAAAAATGTTGAAATCAATGCTTCTAGCAGCAATTCTTGGATGCGCATGCACACCCTTGGCGTTTGCTCAAGATGCGATGAAGTGTGATGAAGCCACCTTGGCTAAAATGACAGCGGATATGGATGCCATGGTAGATCCGGCCGTCAATGACAAGAAGGAACAAGCCAAGATGGAGATGGAAAAGGCAAAAGAAGCCTTGGCCGCACAAAAGACGGATGAATGCCTAACGCATCTGCAGAACGCGATGAATGCGATGAAGAAAAGCTGAGCGCCTAGCGTTCAACAGTCCCTTTGTCCAACGCCCTGCCTGCGGCGGAGCGTCAATAAAGCCCCGTAAAGGGCACTGCCCATGCGGCCTTTAATCTTAGGCTGGCCGGCAAACCAGGCACCAAAGCGTGCGATTTGTGCACGGCTTTGGTGTCACAATGCCTCTTTCAGCAGATCGTCACTTTGGCTGCCTGTTGCTAGAGGCAGCATCCCATTCAACGCCGCGCGACCGGTCAAAGAGCGAAGAATCCCGGGGGTCAGAGATCAAGCCCCTCAGTCCATGGAGCGCCGTGTTGGCGGCATCGGAAACGATTGCGGATGAAAGTGTTGAAGTATCGGCCCTTGGAGAAGGCGTGCCGAAGCCCAGCATAGGTCTCCGGTGGCACATCTTGATAGTCATAGCGGTTTCCGCTTGGCATGAACCAGATCGATAGGGTCTGGGTTGCCTCATCATAGACCGTCTTTTGAATCAGGTTGGAGGGCATGGCGAATTCAGCTACCAACGTACTCACTGGATCTTCAGCGAACCGATGTGAAATCGATGGTTAAACGAATGTAACTGTATCTCGTTCCAATCTCATCGCTCTGGATGCTGGCGATGAGGCCGTTGACATTTAGGGCCCATGATCGGCGAGAGCCGTTGCGTGTGAATTCTGTGATCCTGTAGCGGAACGAGATTAGGTTCCTTCTTCGCAACTACGTCATTGCCTGCTGGCGCGTCGATTTTCGTGACAGGCTCGTCGTTATGCTTTCGCCAAAGTCGCGCTCGGCCTTAACATGCTCGGCAAGACGCAACGCAAGGGCGACAATTGTCAATGTCGGCATGTCGTTGCCGCCGGTCGCGAACACGGAACTGCCGGCAATATGCAAGTTGTGCATATTGTGGACCTTGCAGTTCTGGTCGACTACACCCAGGCGCGGGTCGGCGTGCATCCGCGTTGTTCCCATATGATGATTGCAGCCGATGATCGAAAGCCGCCTTCCAGCGTCCGCCTCCTCCAGGTCAATCCGCCCCATGCCTGAATCTTCGATCTGTTCCTTGATCAATCCCAGCATACGCAAATGCGTCCGTTTTTCCAGATCGCCAACCCGCCAGTTCAAAGCTGCCCGGTTGAGTCCCAGCCTGTCGCGTTGAGGCGAGAGGGTCACACGGCTCTCGCGATCCGGAACCGGTTCGACAACACTCTCGATCTGGAAATAGTCCGATTTCGCTGCCAGCTTCAGCCTACGATAGAGCAGCGATGCCATCAGGTTGGGGCTGCCACGCGCAACGGTGGCAAATGTTCGCAGCTTAAGGTCCTGATAATGCCGCGACCGAATGGCATTGTAGAGCGCGTGGAAGCGTTCGGTCACTTCGCCATCCTCGCCTGGCCGGCAGGCGCGGAAATAGGTCCGGCACTGCACGAGTTTCTCCTGGCGCTGCAGGTGTTCGGCCAGCCCGACATGAGCGCTGGCACTGGTGCCATCCACGGCTAGCTTGCGATTGTGATAGGTGTAGCGCGCATCGTAAAAACGGAATGCGGCGGCATTGCCTGACGGGACCATCTGGCCGATGCGAATGCGCGGATGTTCCATGAAATAACGACCGACCACGTCATGCTCGTTGCCAAGCCCACGCTGATCGACCTTGTGGGACAACAGCATAAGGCGGGCATTTTCGATGCCGCCCGCAGCAAGGATCGTGCGTTTCGCTCGTACAAAGAACGTCTTGTGCGCCGAGGTTGCGACGTGGACACCGGTCGCCGTTGCGGCGTCATCGCTGGTGGCGATCTCGATCGCATTGGCGTTGAGCAACACCTTTGTTGTTGCGGCGGCCGCGAGATGTTTATGATAGGCATAGCCAAAGCGCGTCGGCGGGCTGAACTTGCTGACGACGGTCTCAAGAGCGGCTCCATTCAGTTCCAGCAGTTGGGCATGGTGGCCGGAAAGGTGTTCGTGCCAGAACTGGGGCTCAAAGTTATGGTGATTAACCTGAACCAGTTCACTTGCGCGGCGATAAAACGGTTCAACTTCCGTCAGCTTGAACGGCCAGCCGCTATTGGGCACCCAGTCGCGTTCCTCGAAATCAATGCCAATAAACGGGCGTATCCAGCCGCCCCAGCAATTGGAGCTGCCGCCCAACTGCCGCGTTCTGCTGGCTTGAAGATCGTAATCAATACCGACATTATCGCCCTCATAGAGGGATTGCGATGCCGAATTGAAGTGGAGCCCCCCGCCTTCAACAACACATGTCTCGATACCCTTGCGCTCAAATTCCAAAGCAAGGGTAATGCCGGCTACCCCGCCTCCGACGATGCAGATTTCCGTATCCAGAATAGAGTCACTTGGAACGCCCCTAGCATCTATAAACATAGTATTAAGACCCCAAAACAATAAACAAATGAATGCGAACGCCAGCCCAGTCGGCATCTGTGATGCAGAGCAACCTGTCGTGCAAAACGGATTCAATATTGGAGATCACTTCACCCAGAATTAAAAGGTAACATGTCGCCCCCGACTTTCCCTTAGAATACCCGCACGCCATCATAGAGCATGGAGCCGGCATAGGAGAATGCGCCGTGATGGGTAAAAGACGTAGCCTTTTGGTGGATCGCCCCCGTCCTTTGATGGCTGCCGGTGCTCCAAAGGTTATCCTTAGCTGACGTCCCAATAGCCGCCCTTACCCTATGTAAAGGCGGTTTCGCTTGCATGGGATGACGGCTAACACAATTCCGTCAAACGCCACGCGATCCCTTGGTAAAGCAGATCAATAACGAAATATTGAAATCAGTGCTTAAACAACGCCCTTTTCAGGTGTTATTCCGGATATGCATTAACAGTGCGCACTTCGTTCATTCGACAGATCCAACGAGGATGTCATGATCACCAGACGATGGTTCACTGCAGGATTAGCGATAACGGCGCTTGTGCCAGGAACCGCTTTGGGCCAGTCAAAAAAAAGGCCCTTTGAACTGGATCCGAAGTTCGAGCCGCACAGTGTTCCTTATGACACGGATCTGCCTGCCGGTTCGGTAGTGGTCGATCCGAAAAACAGGTTCCTCTACCTCATTGAAAGTCCGTACAGTGCACGCCGCTACGGCATCGGCGTTGGTCGTGCAGGACTTGCATGGTCGGGTAAAGCGGTCGTGGGCCGAAAGGCCGTCTGGCCACGGTGGATCCCTACAGGTGACATGATAACCAGGGATCCTGCCAAATACGGGAAATATGCAGTGGGCATGGATGGCGGTCCAGAAAATCCGCTCGGGGCGCGTGCTCTTTACCTGTTTCGCGATAACCGCGATACCTATTACCGTATACATGGAACAAATGAACCATGGACCATCGGCAAGGCAGTATCGAATGGTTGCATCCGAATGATAAATGATCACGTCATTGAGTTGTACGACCACGTCGGTGTCGGGGCGACGGTCGTCGTTTTGGGCTAGCGCACAACGTATGATCAAACGTCCGTTGCCGGATGAATTCCTGATGCGTAACGCATTTCTCATGCCCCCAACCGATGACCTTAAGGCGCACGCAGCGCCTTCGATTCCTTTGGCAGTAAGTGGGCTTACGAGCGTTCGGGATGAGCCCGATATGGCGGTATGCCATCCGGCACCTGGGCAGTTAGTGACCAGCAAGACGCTTCGTTGCCGCATTAATTCCCGAACAGATTTCCCAGCCACGCAAGAAAGCCACGCGATCGTCCGCTTGCCTTTCGAACATAGTGGGCTGCCGTCGCAGCGCTGACGGTCGCGCCGAAATGGCAATAACAGATCGTCCGGTGCAGTTGGCGGTCCGTCAATTCGAAGAACCGCTTTGCCTCGCCATAACTGTCATTCGCCAGACCGGCTGCGCGAAAGACGGGATCCGCAAACGCTATCGACATGGGAGAGCCGTCGGCGCGCATGGACGCCCGTGCGATTACCGGTTGGTTCTCCGTCTGAGGCAGCGTCGAAAGCCGCTGACCAGGGTTCTGTTCGAGAAGCGCGGCCCAGCGCTCAAGACGTTGGTTACGCGACATGAGTTTTTCGGGATGGTCCCGATCGACCTCAGCGATTGCCTGCAATTGCTCAAGTGCATGGTGTTTCATGATGGCCTCCTCTCGATGATACGACATCAACTACGTGTGGTAAAAAATGTTCCCGCTACGTCCACACTTGCATAAAAAATGTTGGAAGTTTCGGGCAAGCGGCCTTTGATCAATGGCGTTAAACGCCCACCAGGTCTGAACAGCGGATGGTAGCGCTGGCGATGGGCCCGGCCTCGTGTCGCCCTACCGACGGCGGAGCCAGGTTCACGCGTTCGACCGCCGGCGGCCGGACAAAGACTTGTCGGGACGTGGAGGGCAAGGGGCATTTGTCATACAATGATGCGCCAGAGTACCACCGGCAAATAGAGGCCGGAATCTGCAAGAGCGCACTTTCGCGGCTATCTGTTGGGATTCTCGCGGGTTAGAGACCTCCGCCGGATGACAGCAGGCACGATTTTATATTGTATGTCATCATACAACATGTTATAGCAGCAAACATTCTGTTGATAGGAAATTGGATTTCTTCGTGCATTGTCGGTCGGACGAGGTCGTGTAGATGGAGGCGAGATGTGAAGATAATTGATGTCAGTGTTCGGCGCTTTAAACATACAACTCATCGACATGCCGACAGCGCCGGCCACGCCCATCCTGGGCCGGCACACAAGGTTGAGCTTGCTTTGCTCACTATCGCCACCGACGACGGAAGTGAGGGCTACTGCTTCTCACCTGCGGAGATCGTGCGGCCACATGTTGTCGATAAGTATGTCAAGAAAGTACTGCTTGGCCAGGATCCTTTCGATCGTGAACGCCTCTGGCAGGATCTCGCACATTGGCAACGAGGCAGCGCCGCGCAGCTCACAGATCGCACGCTTGCCATCGTCGATTGCGCCTTGTGGGATTTGGCCGGCAGGAAACTCGCGATTCCAGTTCACAAGCTCATCGGCAGCTATCGCGATAAGGTCCCGGCATACGGATCGATCATGTGCGGCGATGAGCTGGAAGGAGGGCTGGCAACGCCCGACGATTACGCTCGATTCGCCGAAAAGCTGGTCAAGCGCGGTTACAAGGGTATCAAGCTGCATACCTGGATGCCACCCGTTTCGTGGGCACCCGACGTCAAAATGGATATCAAGGCATGCGCCGCAGTGCGCGAGGCCGTCGGTCCGGATATCCATTTGATGCTTGACGCGTTTCACTGGTATTCGCGAACAGAAGCACTTGAACTTGGCCGGGGCCTGGAAAAACTTGGATTTGCGTGGATCGAAGAGGCAATGGATGAGCAAAGCTCCGCCTCGTATACGTGGCTGGCGGCAAATCTCGATATTCCTGTTCTCGGTCCGGAAAGCGCGGGGGGCAAGCACTACAACCGGGCCGAATGGATTACGTCCAATGCGTGCGATATTTTGCGCACCGGAGTACATGACGTGGGTGGCATTTCTCCCGCGCTAAAGACGATGCACCTTGCCGAATCGTTCGGGATGAATTGTGAAGTTCATGGCAACGGCGCACCCAATCTCATCGTCACGGCCGTTTCAAAAAACGTCCGGTGGTATGAGCGCGGCCTCCTGCATCCATTTTTGGAATACGACGATGGGTTCGAATATCTGAATTCACTCGTCGATCCGATGGACGAGCATGGCTTTGTCCATCTCTCCGGCAAACCTGGACTTGGCGAAGACATCAATTTCGATTTCATCAATGACAATCTGGTCGACTGACAACGATTGCACGGCAACGAATAGGAAAACAACAGTGAACTACAATTCAAACAGCCGGTCCGTATATGATCCGCAGGAACTCAAATCCGTTCTTTCGTCTGGATTGATGTCATTTCCGCTGACCGATTTTGATGAACAAGGTGAGTTTGACGCTTCCGGTTATAAATCTCGGCTCGAATGGCTGATGCCATATGGGGCCACAGTTCTCTTCGCAGCCGGGGGAACGGGCGAAGGCTTCTCATTGACCCTGCCTGAGCATGCACAGGTAATTCGCGCCGCCGTCGATACCTGCGGTTCCCATACGCCCATCATTGCCGGTGCGGGGTATAGCACACGAATGGCGATGGAGATGGCGCGTAGTGCCCAGGCGGCGGGCGCTGCGGGAATCCTGCTTCTGCCCCACTATCTGACCGAGACCAATCAAGAGGGCCTCGCCGCCCATATTGAAGCCGTGTGCCGGTCGGTAGAAATTGGCGTCATCGTTTATAACCGCAATGTCTGCCGATTGGACGCCGATACGCTCGAACGTTTGGTGCAAAGGAATCGCAACCTCATAGGTTTCAAGGACGGAATTGGTGATATTGAGGCCGTTGCCGTCATCCGCAGCAGACTTGGTGATCGGGTGAGCTACCTTGGCGGTCTCCCGACGGCAGAAGTGTATGCGGAGGCATATAATGCGGCCGGCTTTCCTGTCTACTCGTCGGCCGTCTTCAATTTTATCCCAAAGACTGCGATGGAGTTTTACGCCGCTGTGCGCAGTGGTGACCGCACCGTTACGGAGCGGCTGCTGAAGGAGTTCTTCCTGCCCTACATTGGCATCCGCAATCGGGGTGGCGGGTATGCGGTCAGTATCGTCAAAGCCGGCGCGCGCCTTGTCGGAAAATCAGCGGGACCCGTCCGCCCGCCACTTGCAGAGTGCACACAACGGGACCATCAAGATCTGCAGGCGCTCATCGAAAAGCTTGGAGCGCAATAACGCGCGCGTGTCCCGGACGCGCAACGAAGTCCGGGACAGACATGCAGCGTTTGTCGGCTATTGACCGAATACCGAATCCATCCATTGAATGGCAGCGTCTTGCTGGGCCGGTCCAAAGACGTGACCCGCTGGCCAAATTCTCGTTTCCAGATGCGCTGCAGCGCTTGCGGCCGTCCAAACGGAGGCAAGGGCAGCAAATGCCGCTTCCACGGTTTCCCCGGGAAAGTGCGGGTCCTGGTCTCCGGCATAAAAAAGTGCATGGCGCGGAGCCACAAGTGCAGCAATATCGGGATAATCAAGTTTTCCGGCAAGCTGTGGATGCAACATGTAATACGCCGATTGCCCGCGCAATAAATTGGCTCCAGGCTGCATCAGCCCGGCCAACTGCCCCATCCAATTGATAGCTACCGAGGCGGAAATTGCTGGGGTGAGAGCAGCCACTTGCCATGCGCGGAAACCTCCAAATGAGAATCCCATGCTCGCCACGAAGCGTTCGTCGACCTCCGGCAAGGCGCTCAAATACAGCGCGGCCTGCAAATCCTCGGAAGCCACAATCGCAGCGAGCGACGTTCCAAACTGCATCAGATTTGCTGCCAGAGCCTGCTGGGCGTCATAGCCGTTGCCCTCGCGGCTGCTCCAACCCAAGGCATCGGCACACAAAACGACGTAGCCGCGTTTGACGAGCATATCGCCAAGGTAGCGCTCGCCGTAGCAGCGCTTGATCCATGCTTCTGAAGAACCTGCTTTGTCGGGGTCGGAAGTTTGGATTAGCTTTTCTTTGCCGATGTCAAAGCGCGAACCGTGATCGTGCAGCAATAACACCGCGGGGCACTTGTTCTTGGTGAAAGGCAGGAGAAGAAAGGCTTCGGTTTTCTCTCCGCTGCTGAAGGTGAGCTCCACAAGGCGCGTGTGGTGAGTTTTATGGTCCTGCTGCTCAAGCGTCCGGGATTGTGCAGCGCGTTCATTCCCAACGCCAAGGGCTTCTACAACAAATGCCCGTGTTGTGGACTGCCATTGTGCGAACGATGAAGCTTGCGCATTGAACGACCTGGTAAACCGGACCGTGTCGCGCAATTGTCTCGACAATGCGGACATGTTGTCCTGATCGATCATCTGCGTACCGGGATCGTTTGTTGGAGGCGATCGCGGCTACCACTCAAATGCATTCGCATTGTTGCGCGGGCGCCATCTGTATCGCCCTGGCGGATGGCCAAGAGGACCTGACGGTGTTCGGAATTGATGCGTTCAAGGTATTCTGAGAGCGTGAACTCTTCGAAACGGTGGCTCTGCAAGCGCGCCCTGGGAATCAATACTTCACCGAGATAGTTGAAAATGTTCAGAAAGTGATCATTCCTGCTTGCGCGGGCGATCGCCCGGTGAAAATTCAGGTCCGCTTCAATGCTGTCACTGCCAGTCTTGATGGCGTCGGCCATGCTGTCGCAAGCCGACTCGATTGCAACAATGTCACTTTCGTTCCGGCGCTGGGCAGCAAGCGCTGCCGCCTCTGACTCGACCGCAATGCGCAATTCCAGGCCCTTGACAACCTCTTCGAGGACCGAAAGATCCTCCTCCGCGATGCGGAACGCCGGCAAGGGGGTATTTTGCACGACGAAGGCGCCCACGCCCTGTTGTGTTGACACCATTCCCGCTGCGCGCAGATTGGCGATTGCTTCGCGAACGACAGTTCGGCTGACACCGAATTCATCGATCATTTCCTTTTCGGTCGGAAGTCTTGCGCCACGAGGAAATTCGCCCGATTTGATCCGGTCTGCCACCTGCCGGACCAATTGGGCGGTGAGCGTTTCGCGCCTTCTTGTGTTCATTCGATCCTCGTTGGACAAGTCCACCTCCAAATGTACCGGGTGCAAATCCGTTGAGCACTCCTGCTCACGCTACGCGATCATATTCAATGCTCGCGTTGATCAGCTCACGCGCATAGGGGTGCTTTGCACGACCTTCACAAAGCTCGGAACGATTCATGATTTCGACAATGCTGCCCGACTGCATCACGGCCAATCGCTCACACATGTAATCAATCACAGCCAGATCGTGAGACACGAACAAATAGGTTAGTTTTCGTGCACGCCTGATCTCGTTGAGCAGATTAAGTACTTCTGCCTGAACAGACACGTCCAGCGCGGACGTTGGTTCATCGAGCAGCAATACGCTGGGCTCCAGAATTAACGCTCTGGCAATTGCGACACGTTGTCTTTGCCCGCCCGAAAGTTCGTGTGGATAGCGCGTCAGGAATGAACCATTCAAGCCGACGTCAAGGAGTGCTTTCTCCATACATTCCTGCTGATGGTCAAGCCTGTGAATGCGCAAGGGTTCATGAAGCGCGGTCTTGATGGATTGGCGCGGGTGGAGCGATCCGTATGGATCCTGAAAGACCATTTGCACCACACGACAATAGTCAGCCCCTGGTATCTTTGCGATCGGTTGCCCGGCAATGGTGACTTCGCCTGACCAAAATGTCAGCAAGCGGGCAATGCAACGCAAGATCGTTGACTTTCCCGAGCCGGATTCGCCCACAAGACCGAATGACTCACCGGACGCAACGGCAAAGCTGACGTCATTGAGTATCTTCTTTTGGGCAGAACCGGTGCCAAGATCGATCGTGAGCCCTTTGACGGTTACATCGCTCATCGTGTTTCCTCCGCGGCAATTTTCGCAAGGCCAGTGTCCCGGCTGAGAACGGGCAGGGGGCCTCTGCTCCCGCCAATATGTGGCTGCGCGGCAAGCAATCCTCGTGTGTAGGGGTGGGAGGCACGCAGGAGGTCGCGTGCCGCGCACGATTCCACGACCTCGCCCGAGCGCATGATCAGAACCCTGTCGCAGAAGTTGCGCACCAGATTGAGATCATGGCTGATCATGATCAGTCCGATGCCCTTTCTTGTCACAAGCTCATTGAGAATATTGAGTACCTGCATCCGAACAGTCACGTCGAGCGCCGACGTTGGCTCATCGGCGATGATCAGTTGCGGTTCGGGTATCAGCATCATTGCAATCATGATGCGCTGGCCCATGCCGCCGGATACCTCGTGCGGGTAGAGGTCGTACACCCGTTCTGGATCTCTAATTTGAACAGCCTCCAGCATTTCCAATGCTTTACGTCGGGCTTGCTGGTTCGATACACGCGTATGTACGCGGTAAGCCTCCGAGATCTGATTGCCCACACGGTGCACGGGATTGAGTGAAAACTTGGGATCTTGCAGGATCATTGAGATGCGGCGACCGCGGATTGTCAGCATCTCGCGTTCGCTGGCGTTCACCAGGTCGGTATCTTGAAATTGAAGCCTGTCTGCCGTGATGCGAGCAGAAGGCAGCAGCTTGAGCAACGCCCGGCCGATCGTCGATTTGCCGGAACCTGATTCACCGACAATACCCAGCCTTTCGCGACCGAGAGTAAAAGATACACCCCGCACCGCATCGGAATACCCCTTGTCCTTGCGATAGCTTACGCAAAGGTTGGAAACGTCAAGCAGCTGATCCGTTTCATTCATGGACTTCTCCTTAACGCTGTTTGGGGTCGAGAGCATCGCGCAACCCGTCGCCCAGTAGATTGAAGGCAAGACTTACCAACAATATGGCCATGCCCGGAAATGCGACCAGCCACCAGCTGTCAAGCATGTACCGGCGGCCTGTTGCAATCATCGCCCCCCATTCGGGCAATGGCGGTTGCGCGCCCAGACCAAGAAAACCGAGGCCGGCGGCAGTCAGGATAACGGTTGCCATACTCAAAGTTATCCGGACAAGAACCGAGGGGAGGCACATCGGCATGATCGATTTCACGATGATACGTATCGACGAAGCGCCTTGCATGCGCGCGGCCGAAATATAGTCGGCTGACCGAAATGTAAGGGTCTCGGCTCGCGCCAGTCGGGCGATCGGCGGCCAGGAAGTCAAGGCAATTGCGATAATCGCATTTTCAAGCCCCGCGCCTAACGCTGCAACGAAAGCAAGTGATAGAATCAATCCGGGGAACGACAGGAATATATCGGTGATCCGCATCATGACTGTGTCGCACCAGCCGCCGAAATAACCCGCGGTTGTCCCCACCAAAAGACCAACTGGTCCAACAACAATCGATACGATCGTGATGATCGACAGCGTTATTCTGGTGCCATGAACAATGCGGCTGAAGATATCACGCCCCAGCTCGTCCGTACCGAACCAATTGACGGCATCTGGGGCCCGAAGCGCATTGGGCAGGTTGACGAGATTTGGATCGTGGGTTGCAATCCACGGAGCAAAGATTGCGCTTAGAACCAATATGGCAATGACAACGAGGCCGAAGCACGACGACACGTCGCTTGATAGCCGTTTGAAAACCGCGCCCAGTGCTTTCAGCGGTCCAGAAAACCGCGCGGATATACCTGGCGTCGACATGGCTTTGGGATTGTACAGGCTCTTGGTTGTCATCGCGTCCTCGGATCGAACACTTTGTAAAGGAGATCGGAAAGCAAATTCAGGCAGATAAAAATGATCCCGACAATGAGTACGCAGGTCATGACAGCGTTCATGTCGCCGACCAGCATGTTGTTCGTCATGTATTGTCCGAAGCCAGGCCACGAGAACACTGTTTCAATCAGCACAGCTCCCTCAAGCAGGCTTCCATAGGCCAGAGCCACGATAGTCACGAGTTGTACGCGGATGTTGGCGAAGGCGTGGTACCAAATCGTCCGGCTGTTGGAGAGGCCTTTAACCCTTGCGGTGACCACATACTCCTGGTTCAATTGATCCAGCATGAAGCTGCGCGTCATGCGGGTGATATAGGCCATCGATGAGTAGCCGAGTATGCTTGCAGGCAAAACAAGATGATTGACCGCGTCATGGAAAACGTCCCGGTCTCCCGCTAAAGCTGCGTCAATCAACAGGAATCCGGTGGTCTCTGGAACAAGTCCGATGTTGTAGTCTGACATTCGTCCGCCGCCACCCACAAGGCCAAGCGTCGCATAAAAGACGATGAGGCCTATCATGCCTATCCAGAAAATGGGCATGGAATGGCCAAGCAAGGTCACAACGCGAATAACGTGGTCTGTCAAACGGTTGCGGCGCACCGCCGCGAGGATTCCAAGTGGTATTCCAAGACCGGCACCGCAGATAATTGCGAATGTGGCAAGTTCGATTGTGGCGGGCATGACGTGGGCGATGTCATTGATGACCGATTGGCCGGTGCGGATCGACACGCCGAAATTGCCGGTCAGGATATCGCCGAGATAGCGTAAAAACTGTTCGTAAACAGGTTTATCCATGCCAAGACGTTCCGCGACCATGCGATAAGTCGCAGCGTCTGCTTCCTCGCCAATAATCGCACGCACCGGATCGACCGGCATGAGGCGACCGATACAGAAGGTAAGCACAAGAAGGCCGAACAGCGTCACCAAAATCGTGGCAACTTGGCGTACTCCGGCGTAAACACGTTCGTGAGTCATCTGAATGTCTCTTGCGTTAGTATGTCCGGCCACTGTCACGCCTTGGTCTTGGTGCGGCAGCGGCCGTGATTGAGGTCAGCGCGCCTTCGTGATGGTGCTAAGGTCTGTCGACCAGGACGGATTGAGAGCCAGTCCTTTAATATCCGCGCGCGACGCTACCGAATCGACAACTTCAGAAAACGGCTGGATGGACGGCATCATGTCCGCATAATAGGTCTGTATTTCACCATACCTGGTCGCCTGGCGTTTGGTGTCGGTCTCAATGAGAGCATCGTCAATCATCTTGTTCAGCTTCTCATCGTAAAACGATGTTCGCCAGCCCTGAAAATTGGTCAGTTTAGCATCGTCCGCATTGTTGGGATTATAAGCGATGGCGCGTAGATTGGAGTCAGGATGAGGGAGCTGGCCGCCGCCGCCGCGGCCCACGATCAGTTCGAATTTGCGTTCACGCATTGCGCCGTAAATCTGGTCTCCAGAGCCTGTAATGACCTCAGCCTTGATTCCTCCCTGCGCCAAGCTTGCTTGTATGGCGGTGGCAAGATTGAGGAACGGCGCATCCGATAGGGCACGTAATGTCGTGGCGAATCCTTCAGGATATCCCGCTTCGGCCAGCAGAGCTTTTGCCTTTTCGACATCGAGCTTGTAGCCGGCATCGGGAAGCACCCCAAGAAGGCCCGTCTGAATGGGCCGATCGTGCGGCTTGCCAAAGAAGGGAAGAACGGTCGCGTTCAAGCCTTCATAATCAATGAGATAGCGCAGCGCCTCGCGCACTTTCGGCTTGTTGAATTTTTCGTCCTTCATCGACACGGCAAGATAGTAAAATCCACTGCCAGGGATCGATTGTACGACAACTTCCTTGTTGGTCTGCAGGGCGGTCAAATCCGCCGCAGACATTGAAAACGCGATGTCGATGTCACCTTTTTCCAGCATCAAGCGCTGGCTTTGTGATTCAGGCAGGTGGCGCATGATAATGCGGCGCATGCCGGCTTCTTTGCCCCAGTGAGCGTCATTGCGGTTCAACAGCACCCGCTCATTGGATTTCCAATCCTGCAGGACAAACGGTCCCGATCCAGCAGAATGCGTGGTTAACCACGCGCTTCCCATGTCGCCATTTGTTTCATTTGCCAGGACCGTCTTGCTGTCGAGGACCGAGCCCGGTCCGACAATGCCCAGCGTCAACACGATAATCTGCGGATCTACTTTCTTGGGAAGCGTAACGACAATAGTTGAGGGATCAGGGGTGGTGAAGCTTGCGTCCGCGTTGGCGGCTGAAAATCCATGGGTCTTCAGGAAGGATGCCTGGGCCAGATTAAGCTTCATTAGCCGTTTGAATGACCATACGACATCTTCGGCCGTGACTGGATTGCCCGAGGCAAATTGGGCACCGGCGCGCATTTGGAACGTTATTTTTGAACTGTCCTCGCTGATTGTCCAGCTTTCGGCAAGTTGAGGATTGGCCTGCGAACGGTTCACCGGATCGAGCGAAACCAATCCCTCGTAGATATTGGCAAGAACTTGGACAGTCTCTTTGCCCGTTATTGCTGCTGGATCAAGCGTCAGGATATTCGACATGGAAAAACCAACCACAAGCTGGTTCGGGGGTGTCTCGGCAAGTGAGGGCGTTGCAAACGCAACTGTACCAAGCATTGCGGCCGCTACAGCCTTTGTAAGGACATTCATAAGTGGAGCTCCTCCTCCCGCGGCCTCAAAAATTGCTGGCCATATCGTGAATGATTGAAAAGTTGCCTCCTGCAACTTGATTTCAAACATATGACATCTTACAAGTGGAGTCAAATCTATCAACAATTGCGATGCCAGGTGCAACGTTCGTTTGAATCGTCTTGGTTGAGTCTGTAGATATATCAGAGTGTTGTGTGAACAATCGAACCAAGGGGCGCCACGTAGTAGGATGTATGAAATGATGGGAATTGGATCTTGCACTAACGGTGCTAGCTGGCCGATGATGAATTTGGCCGGGGCGAAATGACCTCTGTGAAAGGAAAGATAGTATGACTGGAACGTTTTTCACGTCGCGCTTTGCGGTGTCATCCGCGGAAGCATCGAAATTCGGAACAAGTGAGCTTCGCGCCAATTTTCTTGTGACGGACTTGTTTAGTCCCGATCAGATAAATCTGACCTACGCGCACTATGACCGGATGATAATTGGTGGTGCCAATCCGGTCATGCAGGAACTGAAGCTCAAAACGATCAAGCCGACAGGAACAGCCAATTTTTTGGATCGGCGCGAGCTGGTTGTGGTCAATATCGGCAAGGCCGGCACTGTCACTGTCGACGGGCAGCGCTTTGAACTTGGTCACCGGGACATGATCTATGTCGGAATGGGGGCCGTCGATGTGCGGTTTACATCCGTGTCGCAGGAGGAAGCCGCTTGCTTTTACCTTATCAGTGCGCCAGCTCACCAAGTTCATCCAACGAAATGCATTGGTATCAATGATGCAAAAAGGGTGGATCTGGGATCACAGGCGACTTCAAACCAGCGATCAATCTTTCAATTCATCCATCCAGAAGGCGCAAAGACATGCCAGCTGGTCGTGGGGATGACCACACTCGCACAAGGGTCCGTTTGGAACACCATGCCTGCGCACGTACACGACCGCCGGTCGGAAGCGTATCTCTATTTCGGCTTGACGGATGATGCGCGTGTCGTGCATTTGATGGGCGAGCCCCAAGAAACACGCCACCTCATCGTCGCCGACAGGCAGGCAGTATTGTCACCCGGCTGGTCAATCCATTCCGGCTCCGGTACGTCCAACTACACCTTTATCTGGGCAATGGCCGGGGATAATGTGGATTACACCGATGTTGATCCCGTTGCAGTTGGAGAACTTGCATGACGGATCTCAGTTCCTTCAGCCTTGAAGGCAAGACCATTGTGGTGACCGGGGCAAATACCGGGATCGGCCAGGGAATTGCAGTTTCAGTGTCGCGAGCAGGTGGATCCGTCGTTGGTGTCGGACGATCAGACATGAGTGAAACTGCCCGCATGGTTGAGACGACCGGGGGCAAATTCACGCAAGTCCCTTGCGATCTCAGTGATGTGGATCAAGCGATCCGTGTCGTGGAGGAAATCTGGCAGGAATTGGGGGCCATTGACGGGCTTGTCAACAACGCGGGGATTATCCGGCGCGCCGACGCGCTTGATTTCAGCCTTGAGGATTGGGACGAGGTCATGGATGTCAATCTACGATCCGTTTTCTTTATGTCTCAGGCTCTTGCCAAGAATATCGTCGCACAAGGCAGGCGCGGCAAGATTGTCAATATCGCTTCGATGCTGAGTTTCCAGGGTGGCATTCGGGTGGCATCCTATACCGCCTCCAAATCAGGTCTTGTCGGCATCACTCGCTTGCTGGCGTGCGAGTGGGCGGCGAAAGGCATTAACGTCAACGCGATTGCGCCCGGATATATCGTCAGCGCCAATACGCAAGCGCTTCGCAGCGATCCTGAGCGCAATGAAGCAATTCTTTCCCGCATACCGGCCGGACGATGGGGCGACCCTCATGATATCGGGGATGCTGCCGTATTCTTGTTGGCCAAGGCCTCACATTACATGCATGGCGCAGTCATTCCAGTCGATGGCGGCTGGCTGGCAAGATAGGAGAAGCAAAAAATGTCAAATACCAAATTGTTCGCGCAGCCAGATGAAGTGGCCTGGACAGTCCTCGACAACGGCAACCGCCGCCGCGTCGTTGTTTACACCGATGAATTGATGCAGGTCGAATTTGACTTCGAAGCAGGCGCAATCGGTGCAATGCATTCGCACCCGCATGTGCAAGCAAGCTACGTTGCCGAAGGCCGCTTTGAGGTGACGATAGACGGCAAGTCAGCGGTTATTGGCAAGGGCGGGAGTTTTATCGTCCCGTCCGGTGCGCTGCACGGGGTCAAAGCACTGGAAACAGGCCGCTTGATTGACACCTTCACGCCGCACCGTTCGGATTTCCTTGACGCATGACCTCGTTTTGCAGAGAGCCAGCGCAAGACGCATCGAAATCCGCCACGATATCGCCCTAAGCATACACCGCTGGGGATCATGCCGGATCTTTGGTTCGTCCTGCAAATGGGAACGGCATCAGGAGACCTTCCCGGCCCCGGCCCAGATGCACGGACGAACGCCCACAGCGCGACGTATAGGGCCAGTTAAGATCATCCTTGATTTTCTCGAAAAAGTGCTTTCAAAAGCGGTGACGCCGAGCAGCCCAATCGCGATTGCGCCAGGGGCACATCAGCGTAAGGCGGGGCCAAAAGCTGAATTGCGACCCTTTGGAAGAGTCAACCCTTTGGCGGTCGGTTCGGCTTATCCTGCCTCAGATCCTTTGATCTTTGTCACAACTTCATTTCGCTACGGATCCGTGCGCAGGTTTCCGACCGGCGAAGTGCATACTGATCGTGACTATTTGCCTGCAACTTCGAAATATCATCGACAGCGCCCTGCTGGTTGTTCCAGCCGATGATCCAGTTGCCTTCAAAATTTTGGTCGGCAGCATATGCGCTGCGCGCTCGTTCCTTGTAAGCATCAATCAGTTTAGCGTCGATCTGGCAGATTTCGGCGGCAATCCGGGCGACTCCACCAGAAACTTGTGCACCGGTTATGGCGGTTTGCCTGATCTGTTCTGCCGATTGGGCAAACGTCTCAACCGTTGACACGCAAAGGATTCCTATGGCGACAAGTCCGGCGATTTTCATGGAGACGTTTCCTCTTGGGAACTGATAGCGTATGTGAAGCGGCTCGCCGGTCATGATCAAAGTCGAGGCTAGCCGGCTGTGCGAAATAGACGGGATACGATTTAGAACCTCTTCGGCGGCACGACAAGCGGATGTTGCGATTGTCGTTAGCGCCAGCTGCCGAGGTAAACGCTCGGACGCTCGTTTTGGACTGTCATTGTCGCCGGCGATTTCTCGCAAGTACTGAAGTTACGCCGCCAATTGCATCGCTAGCGGTTAGTCCCCGATCCGCAGCAATGGCGAGCGTTCAGGCTTCGCATCGACGCGATGACAACGTGTACTTTGCGACGATGACCTACCAGAGTCTATTGTTTGACATTGCCTTCTTCATGACACAGAGTCGTTTTGTTTAAGGGGGAACAGCCATGAGATGCTCTACTGCATTTGTATCGATGATTGCGGCTGGTGTTCTGGTAGTGAGTCCCGTGCACGCGGCCGACATCGCGTCGCCGATGGCACCCGAGCTTAAGCAGACCGAAAGGGACGGCTGGACCTTTGCGATCGCCCCTTATTTCTGGGCGGCGGGCATGTCCGGCGATGCCGGGCTTTTTGGCCTGCCAACGGTGCATCTGGACATGGATTTCGGCGATATCCTCGATAATCTCGATTTCGCCGCCATGGCCGTCGCCGAGGCACGTTACGGCCGATACAGCATCTTTTCCGATGTCATGTATACAAAGATTTCGAACGGGTCGGGTACCCCAAGAGGAATTCTTGCAACGAATGTCGACGTGACCTCCGAAACCTTTGCCGGGCTCCTTGGGGCCGGCTACTCGGTGCTCGAAAATGACCGGGGCAATCTCGATCTCGTCGCCGGCGTGAGGGTATGGCATGCGAGCACGGAAATTTCGTTCACCGGCGGCATTCTCGATGGCGTCGACCGAACCGACGGTGCCACTTGGGTCGATGGCCTCGGCGGGATACGCGCCAAATATTCAATCACCGACAACGTCTATTTTACTGGCTGGGGAATGGTTGGCGGTGGCGGAGCAGATGTCGACTGGGATGTTGCCGGCGGCATCGGCTACAGTTTCAATGAAAAGGTGTCGGCGGTCGCCGGTTACCGTGCACTGGGCGTCGATTACAGCAATGACGGTTTTGTCCTGGACATTGTTGAGCAGGGGCCGATCTTCGGTGTCGTCATGCATTTCTGAGTTATGCCGCGGGTCAGGAGGGCACAATGGGGTCTCTTCGCCTCTTGGCAGGTCATAGACACGTACCAAATACTTCGTGGCGGCAGTCCCCAAGCAGGGTGAGTCTCTTCGGCGGCCGTTGGACTCGCCCATCGTGACATGGTCGTGCGGCACTTAGTTCCTCCGTAGCGCATGGCCCAGCAAATTACGGTGAAGATAGTTCGAGCGCGTGCAATGCCTTTTCTGGCGTTACCTTTCAACTTTAGAGCGCACGACGGTCATACATGGTGCGTTGCATACCTGCATCCGCCAAAAAGCTCGTGCAGCGCCGCTCCATCCACTCCATTGCGTGCTCCGATGGCGATTATCCGCGTCCGCGGCTCTCGGCCACCCCATTCATCCCCGACCGCGATATCCACCCGCTTGCCAACAACCTGAAGTATGACCCGTCGGCCAGGTTCTTCGGCGGCATGAACGACGCCCTTGCATCTATAAATGCTAGCCGGGAGCTTGCGCGCCGTTTCCCGCAGCGCGTCCATTGAGAGCGGCTGATCGGTCTCGTAACTCCACGTATCGAAGGCATCGGCGTGATCGTTACGATAGCCATGAACGTGATTCCCACATTCGGGATCATCACAATCGGTCAGATGATCGGGTTGGTGATGCCGAGGCGTACCATCGATCTGCGCGGGATCAAATCGACCGACGGACAACAGGATTTCCAGCGGCACGTTTCCGTGGGACGTCTGGACGAGCCGATAGCGGTGGAAGCGGTCGTCGAGCCATGCCTCTATCCGGTCGATTTCTTCGGGGGCGACAAGATCGATCTTGTTAAGAATGAGCAAATCCGCGAACGCAACCTGGCGAAGCTTCAATTCCATCATCCCCGGTGCCGCGAATATTTGCTCCGCGTCCACGACGCACATGATGCTGTCCAACCTGATGCGGTCCCGCATGCCTTCGTCCATGAAGGTAAGCGCAATGCCGGACGGGTCGGCCACCCCGCTGGCCTCAAGCAGGATGTAGTCGGGCTGCTCGGGACGCGTCAGCATCCGCGTCACCGCCGCGACCAGATCGTCGCGGATGTTGCAGCAGACACAGCCGTTGGCGAGATTGATGACATCCCCTTCGCTTTCGATGCCGACAACGAGTTCGGCATCGATGTTGATCGAGCCGAAGTCGTTCACCAGCACCGCGACCCGAAGTCCGTGATCGCCTGTAAGAATGCGATTCAGCAGCGTCGTCTTGCCTGCGCCGAGGAATCCGGTGAGGACGGTCAGGGGGATGGCCTGTGTGCGGCGTTGATCGGTTGCGGTCATCTTGACGCCCTTCCAGAATCTCCCAGCAGCAGCGTGATGTCGTGATCCATCGGCATTATTGGCCCTCAAGCTTGTCGATGATTTGCTGGAGCTTCTCCTGCTCGCCCGTGAGTTTGACCTGCATCGCGTGGAGCTTCTTCTGGACGAGCTGACTGACATCTATCTTGAAGTCCTTCGGGAAATCAGGTTGCGGCTCGCGATACACGTCGGGCGGGTAGTATTTCTTCGGGTCAATCTCCGCATCGCGGACAGTCTGCTCCTGCACCTCGGCGACCGTATGCCGGGGATTTGGAAACTTGACCTCCAGATTCGTCGGGCTCAGGTCGAACAGGCCGATGGCGTCTCTCGGGCTCGGTTGAGCCATGTTACCAGCTTCGGGGAGCGCAGCCTTGCGCGTCCAGACAGCATCTTTAGTGACGTTGACGACCACGACGTCGGGCGCACCGAACTGGAACAATCCGCCGTAATGGACGCGAATCCCGGCAACGATTTCCGGGATCAGTTCCTCGTCGTAACTCACGTGAGTGACCATCGCCAGGCGCGGCTGGATCTGGTCGAACATGTATCCTACCGCGTAATGCGGGCTGTGTGCCTGATCGATCGTGTTTTGAGCCATGATAGGTGGCATGCCGAACTTCAACGCCTGGAGGTTCGCCACGTCTGGTTGCACCTCGGTCACGAACACATCCACACCCTTGGCAAGTTCCAACGAGAGTTCATCGGGACGCCCGTCACCCGTCCAGACGAAGGAGAGCCCGTTCCAGTCGAGCCTGTAGGCCGACGCGCCGTCCTTCGTGTGCGCACGCCGCCAATGGCGAATGACGACGCCGTCCTTGTCGTAGCAGATGCCATTGTCGTCGCGGAAATCGAACTCGTTGACCTCGATCTCGTAGCCGTCGCCGATCGGGAGTGCGTTGAACGAGTCGGTGTGCCACTGGGTCATCATCTTCATGCCTTCGATCATGTGCTTGATGCCATCCTTGGGTGTGCGGCCCGATGGCCCGTGGACGCGCAGCGGCTTCCACCGCCCCATCCACGGAGCAAACGCGAAGAGGTAGGGAAGGTCTGCGTAGTGATCCACATGCAGATGGGTGAAGAAAATATCGTTGACCGTCTGCAACGGCACGGCCATCGCAATGATGTTCCGCATGCAGCCGGAGCCGAAATCAAAGAAGAACCGCTTGCCGTTCCCCGGCTCGACCATGATGCAGGTGCCGGCCTGTGCCTTCGTGACCGGGATCGGCGTACTGCCGATGAAGGATATCCGCATCTCGTCGGGGCCGATCGGCTCCCGGCCTGGGTAATAGATGTTGTTGCTGACGAGATATGGGGTGGGACGGTAATAGGGCGGTAGCGTGATCCCCCCGCTCGGCACGCCGCCATAGGGGTTTTTTGCCTGGGCTGCGGTTGAAGGATCGTCGGCCGCCTGCGCCGACATCACGGTCCCCGTTGATAGGGCCGCGGCTCCAACCAGCCCCGCTGCCTTGAGCGCATCGCGGCGATTCACCGGGCGCTGATCCGCGCCAGCTTCATCGCTCCTGATGTGTCCTTCTCTCGGTTCCTTTTTCATGGTGCGTTATCCTCGCCGATGGAAGCAGTTCCTGGTCGATTTCAAACAACGAGCCTCCAGCCTGCAAAGACTTCGATTTATCGACTTCATCGAAACAGGCTTTCGGCTTCAGACGTTCGTCATATAGCGACCGCATGGTCAGGGCGACTTGCCCATCAGATCAAACATTCTACGCGCTGCGGTTCCGCTCCGCCCGTAATATCGGGTATGTTACGCTGCTCGGATGCCTGCGGTCATGCAGTCGTGATCTTCGGGAAATTCGTTTTGAGTTGCGTCAAGTTATCCCTCTCCCACGTGAGGGCGAAGCGCTTGCTGTAGTAGCGGCGCTTGAGTCGGTGAGAAATAGCATTCCTATTTTGATTGCTTGTCCAACAGGAAGGCGAGTATCCACCACGGGATTGCTGCTGCTTATACTTCCGAGGCTATAGGCGGGGCTTGGGCCATCGCTTGTGGAAGGGGATGATGGCGGCGGTATCGAGCGCCGCCGCAATCTCTCGCGCCAGATCGGTCACCAATTCCTGGTATTCAGCACAACGTTCGTCGCGCTTCAGTTCCGTCGATTGTTCCCACCGGAGCAGCTCTATCTCTGCGTCGGCGAAGTCGGTGCATAGATCACGGAACTCTTCGTCACGGGCGGCGCGTTCCTTGATCGCCATACCTTGGAAGGGAAAGCGCCGTGTCGCGGCCACCACGCCCTTGTCCATCTCACAGTCATCCTCTCCTTGAGCAGGCGGAGTTGCCGACCGACTATCATGGACGGATCCGCGTTTGGGGAGTAGGTTACAGTAGCATACCCTAAAATGCGGACGCTTCTGTCCATGGGGGGAACGAGGGATGCAGGGCCCATTCGATGCTCGGGTCGACCAGATCACCAGCGCCTCGCGACCGTCGCCTGCTGACGAGGACATCCGAGCCCAACTGGAGCGAATAATTGGCAGCCCGGAATTTCCGAATGCCGGGCACGCGCACGCTTTCCTGCGCTATGTTGTCGAGGAGGCCCTCGCGGGGCGCGCCGAGCGCATAAAGGGCTACTCGATTGCGGTCGAGGTGTTCAACCGCGACGAGGGCTTTAATCAGGATGATCCCGTCGTGCGGATCGAGGCTGGGCGATTGCGGCGCACGCTCGAGCGCTATTATCTGGTTGCTGGTCCAAACGACCCCGTCCGGATCGATATCCCGAAAGGCAAGTATGTGCCGTTCTTTACCTGGAACGACCCGATGGCGGAGCCTCCTGCCAGCAAGATGGAGTCTTCTCCAAAATATTTATTGAGGCCTGGGCGGTGGACGATCTTTATTGGCCTGATTAGCGCAGCAATGCTTGGCTATTGGATCATTGTTCGGCCCGCCTCCGATGCATCCATGCGAGCATTAACTGCACCTGTCCCCGGCGGGCCGACGCTCGTCGTTGCACCATTCGCCAATCTTGGCGAACAGCCTGAAGCAAGGCTCTATGCACTGGGACTTACCGAGGAACTGTTGACAGCTCTGCCTCGTTTCAAGGAACTCAAGGTCTTCGGCAGGGAGACCTCAGAGTCCTTGCCGCCGGAGGTTAAACCGTCTGACATCCGTGGCACGTTTGGTGCCCGTTTTTTGCTGGCGGGTGGTGTGCGTGTTTCGGAAAGTCGCGTGCGGGTGACAGCCCGCGTTATGGACACGGCGACAAACGCAATTTTGTGGTCGCAAACCTATGACGACGACTTGCGCTCCCGGGGCCTGTTCGCCATTCAGTCCGATGTCGCAGCCAAGGTCGCAACGGCCGTGGCGCAGCCCTATGGCATTATCATGCAGGCCGTCACGGCGAATCCTCCACCGGACGATCTCGACGCTTACGGCTGCACGCTTCGTTTCTACGCCTATCGTGCCGAGTTGAGCGTGGAACGCCATGCGGGCGTTCGAGAGTGTCTGGAAAGTGCCATTGCCCGCTATCCGTCGTATGCGACAGCCTGGGCGATGTTGTCGATCATTTACCTTGACGAGGATCGGTTTGGGTACAATCCAAAATCCGATCCGTCCGCCCCTCTGGAGCGCGCGCTCAAGGCCGCGCGGCGCGCGGTTGAGCTGGACCCGGAGAATGCCCGCGCGCTTCAGGCTTTGATGACAGCACTGTTCTTCAACCAGCAATTGGCAGAATCGATGCGGGTGGGAGAGCAGGCGCTCGCAACCAATCCCAACGATACCGAACTAATGGGGGAATACGGCGTTCGCCTGGCCATGGGCGGCCAATGGAGCCGTGGCGCGGCGGTGTTGGATCAAGCCCTCGCTTTTAACCCGGGTGGCGCTGGCTATTATCACGGCAACCGGGCGCTCGCCGCCTATATGCTTGAGGATTATGATACGGCTCTGCTCGAAATCCGGCAGGCCAATCTGCAGAAATTCCCCCTCTTCCACCTTGTTGCTGCCGTCATCTATGCGCAGCAGGGCATGGCGGAGGATGCAAGGCGCGCGGGTGCAGTGTTTGTCGCGATGCGACCGGAGTTTCTCGCCAACCTCTCGGCAGAACTCAAAAACCGTAATATTCAACCTCATGATCGAGCACGTATGATCGCAGGCGTTCGCAAAGCGGGTCTTCCGATTCCGGCAGAGGCGGATATCTCTCCGAGTGAAGGATCCGATCCTCAACTGCAGTAGCGCCGTCGCCCGCCTTGACTCTACACGGTACGGAGCCGCGAGCCGCCCGTAACATACTAGAGGTTACGGGTTTTACCTTCCTGCATCGCGTAGTGTTCTTCCGTTCGGAGGCCATGTCGTCCTGATCAAGCGTGAATGCATTTTGTGCGTTCCCAATCCGGACCGATGTCGGCGAATGCGCGAAGCCAATGGAAGGCAAGTTCGATGAAGAACACAGCTCGAAAAGCGAAGCAGTTTACTGTGACAGCCCTTTTTTCGGTGGCGCTGTCCCTGATCATCGTGTCCAGCGCGTCTTCAGTTGCGTTTGCTGGCGAGGCGGAGGCCAAGGACCTGCTCAAGGCAATGTCCGACTATATGGCGAAGCAAAAGGCTATTTCTTTCGCTTATGATACCAATTTTGAGGTCGTCACCAAGGATCACCAGAAGCTGCTGCTGGCAAGCTCGGGCAAGGTTGAAATGGGCCGGCCCGACAAGTTCCGCGCCACGCGCTCCGGGGGATTTGCCAATGTCGAGATGACCTTCGACGGAAAGACCCTCACGCTCCTCGGCAAGGATGACAACCTCTACACACAGATCGAGGTGCCGGGGACGATTGATCATCTGATCGACGAGTTGAGAAACAAGCACCAAAGGCCCGTCCCTGGGGCTGATCTCCTTCTGACAAATGTCTACGAGGAGTTAATGCGTGACGTCACCGACGTGAAGGACCTTGGCAGCGGTGTGATTGGCGGCACCGAATGCGACCATCTCGCGTTCCGGACCAAGGAAGTCGACTGGCAGATATGGATCGCACAGGGCGAGCAACCCTATCCCTGCAGATATGTCATCACTTCCCATCAAGTAGACCAAGCCCCGCAATACAGCGTCCAGATCAGCGACTGGAAGACCGGCACGGACGTCGTTGCGCAGGATTTCGGCTTTAAGGCCCCGACTGACGCCAAGCAGGTCGACGACCCGAAGAAACTCGTAAACATCGATGAACTTCCCGATCACTTTGCCGTAGGAGGTACCAAATGACCGTGTCCAGAAAACTCAAAGTCATTCTGCTGACCGCAATTGTCGGATTGTTCGGGCTGGAACCTGGATCAGAGTTCTCGGTTCCGAGCTTATATGGCTTTGTCGGCACCGCCGAGGCCAGGGTCGGACGTCCGCTAACCCCCGTCAGCGTCGCAGGTGTTGCCCGGCGCACGGTACGGCGCTGTGCGGTCGGCGTGTACTATTGTTAGGTTTCTACCGACGGAGACACCCAATGCGGATGAGCAACAGCCGTTTCGGATGCTTGCAATGGGTGTTGATCGTAATGTCGATCATCCTCGGTCCAGGGTGCGCTGGTCATCCGAAAAATGTGCTTTTACCTGTCGCCGACACAGCTCCTAGATCAAGCAGGGTTGATATGCTGGTTGCGACGACGCGCAGCCGCTCGTCGATTCCCGGAGAGATGTTTACCGGCGAGCGCGGGCGGACACCAGCGTTTGCCGATATCACCGTATCGATCCCGCCCACGGGTGCCCGCAAGGAAGGCGAAGTCGCTTGGCCCAAGAGATTGCCTTCCAATCCGGCGACTGATTTCGCAACGTTGAAAGCCGTTGAGTTGACATCGGAAGCGGCCAAGAAATGGCTCAGCGCCTCTGTCAGGAAAAGCCCTGATCGCAGCGTGCTGGTCTTTATTCATGGGTTCAACAACAGGTTTGAGGATTCCGTCTATCGTTTCGCGCAGATCGTGCAGGATTCAGGCGTGCACAGTGCGCCCGTGCTGGTGACCTGGCCGTCGCGAGGCAGCCTGCTCGCCTATGGGTATGACCGCGAAAGCACCAATTATACACGCAACGCCTTGGAAACTCTGTTCCAGTATCTGGCGCGTGATCCTGACGTGAGGGAAGTCTCGGTACTTGCGCATTCGATGGGGAACTGGCTCGCTCTGGAGTCGCTGCGTCAGATGGCAATCCGCAATGGCAAGCTGCCGGCCAAATTCAAGAATGTCATGCTGGCGGCTCCCGATGTCGATGTCGACGTGTTCCGCTCGCAAATTGCCGACATGGGAAAACAGCATCCGCAGTTCACCCTGTTCGTTTCCCGCGATGACCGCGCGCTGGCGTTCTCGCGGCGGGTTTGGGGAGATATACCGAGACTTGGCTCCATCGATCCCGAAGAGGCTCCCTATAAACAGGAACTTGAAGACAACAAGATCGCCGTGATCGACCTCACCAAGGTCAAAGCCGGCGACAGCCTCAACCACGCCAAGTTCGCGGAATCGCCCGAGGTCGTCCAACTCATCGGTGCCCGCATTTCGGAAGGCCAGACCCTGACGGACAACAGGATCGGTCTCGGCGACCAGATACTGGTGGCTACGTCCGGAACGGCGGCCGCGGCAGGTAATGCAGCTGGAATGATATTGGCTGCTCCCATAGCCGTCGTCGATCAAAATACAAGGGACAATTACGCGAACCAGGTCGGTGCACTTACCGGGCCGAAAAGTGGAGCAAAGACAGCGGTCCCAGCGGGCTGCAGTACCGGACCCAGTCCAGCGGAGAGGTGCAACTAGGTGAAAAGTTCCAACATCTATCGCGTACTTTCCAAGGAGCCGCTGCTGCATTTCGCGCTTATCGGCGCAGTGGTGTTTGGCGGCTACCACTGGCTGAACGGCCGATTGCCAGAAGCGGACAAGGCGGAACCCATACACATCGGCGAAGGCGATATTCAATGGCTGAAACAGACGTGGGCGAGCCAGTGGCTGCGCGATCCGACTGCCGAGGAATTGAGCGGTCTGGTGAAGGATCTTGTCGGCGAACAACTGCTGGCGCGGGAGGCCGAGGCGGTGGGCCTCGGCGAGAACGACACGATCATCCGCCGTCGCCTGGCGCAGAAGCTCAAATTCGTGATCGAGGATACCGTCCAGCTGGCCGAACCCACGGAGGATGAGCTGCGGCAGTTTTACGCCAGCCATATGGCGAGCTTCGCCACGGCTGGCACAGTCTCATTCAAGCAAATCTATCTCAATCCCGAACAGCGGAAGGAGCCCATGGCCGATGCCACTGCTCTGCTCGCCGAGATGCGATCCAAGGGAAACGGCGACACTGTTGCGGGGGATAGGTTGTTGCTCGGAGACGACTTTCAGCGGATGGAGAATTCCGCCCTTTCTGGAATGTTTGGCGCGGAATTTGCCAATCAAGTCTTCGCACTGGAGCCGGGAAGCTGGAAAGGGCCGATCAAATCAGGATACGGCCTGCACCTGGTCATGGTAACCGAACACGTGCCGGCGGAGTCCCGTCCCTTCGACATTGTCAGGGATGCCATCGTCACGCAGTGGCGCAACAGCCAACAGAATGACCTTAGCCGTGCCTATCTCGAAGGTCTGCGCAAGAAATACGGTGTTCAATACGATGAAGGCTCGAAAGCCTTGCTGGCATCGCCAGGCCTGCCCAGTGTGGCCGCGAAATGACGCGGCTCTTCCATGGCTTGTCGAACCCACTGTGGCGGTGTTGGTTTGTCTCGCTCATCCTGTTTCTGAGCGCGGTTTCGGCCAATGCGCATGAAGTAAGACCTGCTTACTTGAGCGTTGTGGAAAAGTCCCCGGGTGAATTCAGCGTGCTTTTCAAGACACCGATGCAAGGCGATGCGCGGCTCGCATTGTCAGCGCTGTTTTCAGGCAAAATCGAGCATTTGACGGCTGTCGTTTCCCGCCAGACCAGCGACGCGATGGTCCAAACATGGCGCATGCGTACCGCCGAGCCGCTTTCGGGCCAGAACATCGTCATCGACGGGCTGACGAACAGCATGACCGATGCTCTTGTGCATGTCGTTCTTGCCAACGGCAATACATGGACAACGCGGCTAACCCCCAGCGAGCCCTCAGCCCTCATACCTGCCGCACAAAGCAGTGCGCGGGTTTTCACTGTCTATATGCGACACGGTATCGAGCACATCGCATTCGGCTTCGACCACTTGCTGTTCGTTACGGCGCTGATGCTGATCGTGCGTGATTGGCGCAAGCTGGTGAAAGCCGTCACCGCCTTTACGGCGGCACATTCGATCACCCTGACATGCGCAACGCTCGGATGGGTAAAACTCCCGTCAGCTCCGGTCGAAACGATGATTGCGATCAGCATTGTCCTGGTTGCAGCAGAGGTCGTTCGTATGGAGCGTGGTCAGCGCAGCTTGACCATCACCAGCCCGTGGATAGTCGCCTTCGCGTTTGGGCTTCTGCACGGATTTGGCTTTGCGGGCGCGCTGGTTGAGCTTGGCCTGCCGCAAGATGACATTCCCTTGGCGCTGCTCGCCTTCAATGTAGGCGTGGAGCTTGGACAGCTCGCCTTCATCACGGTGCTACTGACTGCGGTCTATTCGGCAAGGCATGTCGTCATGGTTCCGCGACAGGCCATCGTCGGCTCGGCATACGCGATCGGCGTTGTAGCGGCGTTCTGGAGCGTCCAGCGGCTGGACGCGATGTTCCCACAATTTTGAAGCTGGAGGAGGAAGTTGATGAAAACGGTCGAAGCCAGAACAAGCCTACTTTGTGGAGCCGCATTGGCGGGACTGTTGGCCGTCGGCCTCGCTCCCCCGGTCTCGGCACAGGAGAGCGTCGCCACCGACGTCGGAACATTCGATGCTGATACGGCCGCGAAGCTCTATCCCGTCAAGCGGCCATACTCACCTTGGGCAGGACGCAACTTCCCTTCGCGTCCTTTTTTCGGCGACACTCATTTGCATACATCCTTTTCCATGGACGCCGGCGCGTTTGGCGCACGGCTTGGCCCTGCGGACGCCTATCGCTTTGCCAAGGGCGAGGAGATCATGGCTTCATCCGGCCAACTGGCGAAGCTCTCACGGCCACTCGACTTCCTCGTCGTCGCGGATCATTCCGACAATATGGGTTTCTTCCCTGATCTCCTGGCAGGAAAGCCTGAGCTTCTGGCTGATCCGCTGGGGCGCAAATGGTACGACATGATGCAGTCCGGGCAGGGCGCGGCGGCGGCCGTCGATATTATTACCGCATTCGGTGCTGGCAAATTCAAAGGACCAATCCTTTATTCGCCTGATTCAGCAGCCTACCGCGGGGCCTGGCAGCAGACCATCAAGGCGGCGGAGGAGGCCAATGAGCCCGGTCGCTTCACGGCCTTCATCGGCTACGAGTGGACCTCGGGTACCGGGGGCAACAATCTGCACCGCAACATCATTTTCCGCGACAATGGCGACCGGGCGAGTCAGGTCGTGCCGTACACAACTCTACCGCCTGGAAGCGACAATCCACTTGATCTGTGGAAGTGGATGGCCGGGTACGAAGACAAGACTGGCGGCAGTGTGCTTGCGATCGCCCATAATGGCAATCTGTCGAACGGGCGCATGTTTCCGATGATCGAGCCGGGAACAAATTCTCCGATCGACCGCGAGTATGCGGAAATTCGCAACAAGTGGGAGCGGCTCTATGAGGTGACGCAGATGAAGGGCGATGGCGAGACCCATCCCTTCCTGTCGCCGAATGACGAGTTTGCCAATTTCGAGCGTTGGGACAAAGGCAATCTCGACCTGACAGTCGCCAAGACGCCGGACATGCTCGAATACGAATATGCCCGCTCGGCTCTCAAGAACGGCCTCAAGCTCGAGCAGCAGCTGGGCGTCAACCCCTACAAGTTTGGAATGGTAGGATCGACCGATGCCCATACCAGCCTGACGGCGGTCGAGGAGGACAACTTTTTCGGCAAGACATCGAGCAGCGAGCCGAGCGCAGTGCGGGCCTCCCATCCCTTCGTGAAGCAAGGCGATCGCGTCATCATGGGTTGGGAGCAGACGGCCTCCGGCTACGCCGGCGTATGGGCGAGCGAAAACACGCGCGAGGCGCTTTTCGATGCGATGCAGCGCCGCGAGACCTACGCCACGACTGGTCCGCGGATGCTGGTCCGCTTTTTCGGTGGCTTCGACTTCGACGAAAGTGATGCCAATACGCGTAGTCCTGCAATCGCGGGCTATACCAAGGGGGTACCGATGGGGGGTGACATTGGACCGGCTCCCGCCGGAAAGATGCCGACCTTCCTCGTCGCGGCGCTGAAAGACCCGATTGGTGCCAATCTCGACCGATACCAGATCGTCAAGGGTTGGCTGGACGCAGCCGGTGAAGTCCATGAAAAGGTATACGACGTGGCATGGTCGGGCGATCGCAAGCCGGGCAGTGAAGGCAAGCTGCCACCTGTCGGTGACACGGTAGACATCGCCAATGCAACGTGGAGCAACACAATCGGTGCGCCTGAGCTAATCGCGGTGTGGAAGGACCCTGAATTTGATGCGGCCCAGCGTGCATTCTATTATGGCCGTGTCATCGAAATCCCGACGCCGCGCTGGACCGCATACGACGCGAAGTACTTCGGCGTTACTATGCCATCAGAAGTAACGATGAAGATGCAGGAACGGGCCTATACCTCGCCGATCTGGTACAATCCATCGAGGTAAAATGCGAGCACTGCACGGAGCGAAGGCCGATCGATCGATCGAAGACGAACCCGCGGAGGAACGGTTATAGCCCATCTGCGAGCCCGGTGTGGCATTAACCATCCACGCTCGCCATTGATCACTCTTCCTATATCTCGTGGTAAGAGTCTCCGTTATGTTCAGGATGATACGAATACAGTTTTGATCTTCCCGCGCCCCCTTGGAGGCCGTCGATCCGCTGTAGTCTATCTGGAGCTTGAACATGCCCCTATACGCCATTACTTCCTCCCGTTGCGCCAGAGCTGAAGTTCATCCCGTCTGCATGATGAGCGGGGGCTTGGAAATATGCTCTGCAGATTCTCGTGGTGAGGAGGCCCTGAGCAATAGCCCCTTTGCAGGACAGGCCGCAAGGTCAGCACTTCCTACTGACACCAGATTGCCGCCTTAGTGAAAGGCAAGGTCCAGTTGTCACGCGAGATCGGCGTCGAGAACAAGACCCCGTGGGTGCTCCTCATGAAACTTCGCGAGTCAATCGCCTGGCGAAGCGTAACGGGGACTGGCAGGGCAAACCTTTACGCGGTTCACCCGTGACGAAAATGGCGAGGCAGCGTGGGCCGCTGTTCGAGATCACGTATCGAGGGACGCAACGGTCCTTGCGAACAAGCATGGAAGCTACAACGACTTGGCAGGTCTCAACCCGCTTGAGCGCGTCGATCACTCAAAAGCCTCTGGGAACTCGGGAGCGCGCAAGAAGCGCGGCGTTTTACTCCTTCAGCGCAAACACCGTGCACGGCAACGCGATGCCGCGCAGCGTGTGTTGGCCCAGTGCGATGAGGGGCTGCGTCGTTTCCGCTGCAAAGGCGCCCGAGAGCAAAGCAGTGCGGCCAAGCGGCCGGCAAAGGCCCTCCAACCGGCTCACCAGGTTCACCGCGGGGCCGATTGCGGTAAAATCGAGCCGGTCCGCCGTGCCGATGTTCCCCCACAGCATTTCGCCGAGATGCAGCGCCGTGCCGAACGACAGAGGCGGCACGTCTTGCGCAGCGCGAGTGCGATTGAGGTGATCCATACCGGCGCGTGCGGCGACAACGGCGCGTAGCGCTGCTTCGCATGCGGCGGCAGCGTCACGCTCGCCAATTGGAAAGATCGCCAGCACGCCGTCGCCAATGAATTTTAGGACCTCGCCGCCGAAGGCATGGACAGCACCGGCGATGCGGTCAAACCAGGCATCGAGGGCGGCAACCACCTCCTTCGGTTCAGTCGACTCCGACAATTCGGTGAAGCTACGAAGGTCGGCGAAAAGCAGGGCTGCCTTTATGGTCTCACCGGGCTCGCGCCGCAAACGGCCGGCCAGCACCTGTGCCGCGCTGCGCTGGCCAAGGTAGGCCGTTAGCAGCGCCGCCAGCGTCGAGCGCGCAGCCAGCAAGGCAAGTGGCGCAGCGGCAAAGCGCGCAACCTCTCGCAGCAGCTCCGATTCGAACCCGCTGAACGGCCGGGCTGACGTCCAGCCCAGCACGGCACCATTTGCCGGGCCGCCGACTACATCTTCCTGCACAAGACCGCTACCGAGGCCAGTCAGCCAGTTACCAGCAATATTCGCATGTTCCGGATCGGCAGGCTTGGCCAAACCCAGCGCCTCAATCACCCTTCCCGTGTCGGCGCGCCATAGCCAGGTCCGACGCTCGATGAGTGGGTGCGGGGCCGCTTGTGTAAGCGCGCCACCGGCCAGCGGCACACCGTCGGCCATAAGCCGTGCAGCGAGCGCTGTCAGGAAAGCGTCGCCGTCCGGAATATCGCTCGCCTCGTCGATCAGGAAGGAAAGAACAGATGGCAGTTGCATACGCGTCATCATGCAGCGATGCCCGCAACCTGTCACGTTTTTTTGTTTCTTGCGCGATATCTCGATTGGCTTAGATTGTCCCCTGGCCGGTACGACAGTGCCTTAGCTGGGGAGGAGGTCCATGACCGAGACATATCGCAGTGAGATCGAGATCGCAGCCCCGCAGGCAACGGTCTTCGCCTTCCTCACCGATCCCGACAAGATCCTGCGCTGGATGGGTACGAAGGCGACGGTTGAGCCGTATCCCGGGGGCATCTATCTCCTCAGCATGAATGACACACAAACTGCCCGCGGGCAGTTCACGGAGGTGATCCCGGTCCACCGCCTGGCCTACAGTTTCGGCTGGGAAGGGCACGAGAATGTGCCGCCGGGGTCGGGCCTGATCGAAATCGACCTTGTCGAGAAGGATGGGGGCACCTTGGTGCGCTTCACCCATGGCGGGTTGCCCGACGAGCAGGAACGCGCCAGCCACGAGAAGGGTTGGAATCACTATTTGCGCCGGCTGGCCGTCGCCGCAGCTGGCGGCGACCCGGGACCGGATAGACCTGTCGATGCGTGAAGGCCTGAAGACAATCGCAAGCGGATACAGATGTCGACCGGCGGCCGAGCGATTGCTCGGTTTCGCCGAACGGGGCGCCCGAGTGCTTCAATACTGTGGTACCTTGGGTGCCAGTTCAAAAGACGTACAACCGCTGAACCGGCGTTGTGCGAACGCGCTGGCGTCAAGATCGCCCAGTTGTCGTCCTCCCCTGAAAAGCTTTCAGGACCGGAGCTTGAGGCAAACGCGTTTCTCAAAGCATCCTAACGGCGTCAGCTTTGCTCCAACTCTTCACATGCCGAATCCCTTGCTTGCAAAAGGAAATCTTCTTATGCCCTGCATTTTTTATTGCGTATTCCCTTGGTTAAGAGCTAAAATATAGGAGTGGAAACACCGTTATTCTGGCGCCCTCCCTGTCAGCTGTTGGGAGGGCTTTCTTTTGCGCATGCGTGGGCAGCCAGCACACGCCATAAGCAGTTGGCCTGGCCGCGAGAGCCAAAATTCCATGGATGAAGCGGGTAAAGGCGGGTGAACTGTGCTTGGCGGCCGGACAGGTTGGAATTCAAAACGTCGCCTCGTTAGGCGCGACTTCGTGAGTACGCGCAAGGCGCCGACATCTTACCTGCTTTTTGATTTGACTGGACATGGCGACGGGAGGACAGTTTTGCAGTTTGGTGTTGAAACCCAGCAAGAGGCTCGGCCTGTATATCTTCCCAGGGCCGCCGAGCCTCTTTTCGTTGCAAACTGCCGGGGGCGAGATTGACGAGGATCAATAAAGGTTTGGCGTGGATGCAATCTCTGAACGCTTACATCAATCGTAAGCATTGCGCGCGCTGGCATCGTTCAGAAACACAGACTTGCTCCAACGACTGCTCAGCCCAAAAGTATTTCTGAGGAGGGGGCGTTAAGATGTTTCGATCGAACGGTCATTTTCAAAAGGCAAAAAATGTCCCTTTTGGCAGTATTGTTATCGCTAAACGGCACGGGGTTTCTTTTCCAGGTCTGGTCTTCGGTTGGGGCGAGGCAGATAATGAGGACATGTACATTCTCAACCTTGATGATCCCGCATCCCAGGCGTTCTCGCCACCATCAAATGACCCCGTCTTCGAGCTAGAGAATTGCAGGTTCGTTGCCTACGGCGAGCCATCGACAGTAGAATTCGGGGCCGCAACGAATGGCCATGCGGGCTGGATAGGAGTGGGTGCCGGATCGACTTTCTTGCTGATGCATCATGAGCCCACCCCCATGGCAGTGAATATCGATACTGGTCTTGTTCAAATTGGCGCTCCACTGAACATTCAGGGATTTTTAACCGGATGGAACGTTGTTCAACTGATTGGAACGGCGGAACACAGCATTGCCGCGTTCCGCTATTAACCCTGATCAAAGTTAAGGTCTCGGCTTCAGGTGTGGGAAACGAATGCAGGAAAAGGCGCCGCCTCCTGGCGTGCAATTTTCTTCGAACTATTCCAACTATTTATTCGCATCGTGATACAGCCTGTCGATCGCACTGTCTTCGCGATCGCTGCGGGACAATCGCCTGCGAAACATCATGCCGAATGCAATTGCTGCACCAAGGACGGCCGGCACGCCAACGAGGGCCAGAACCCAGAGATATTCGCTCATTGTCGTTGCCTCCTATTTTGGAGATAACCGATTATTGGAAACATTGTTCCAATCTGCCAACACCCGGTCACCATGCGCCGGAGAGTAGGATTGTGCCTGAAACATCAGCCCTGCATGCACACACCGAGCATTGCCACAAGTTGTCCCTGTCGATGCGTTCCGGTTTTATGGAATATCGATTTGACACGGTCGCGCGCTGTTTCAACCTTGATGCCGAGCATATCGGCCGCTTCAGCAAGCGAGTGCCCATCGGCTAACCGTTCGCAAAACGCTATTTCGGCGCGAGTAAGCCGGTACTGTAGGGCAAATGCCGACAAGTCGCCAGGATCGCGGACGCGCGCATCCAAATCCCGGATAGAGACGAGGACCATCGGCCTTATCGGGAAAAGGGACAGGATGCCGCCTGCAGCCCCTGACATGGTGGGAAGCGGCGCAAGCGAAACTTGCCAGTTACGGTGATCCGTGCACAGGGGAATTCGGGACAATGTCGCCGGCAACCCTTTGGAGAGCGCGGAAATCTCATTGCGGAACAGCTTGTCGGCGCGGGTATCGGCGAGGGAAACGCCGCCGTGCCGCAGCACCGTCACTGAACCTTCTGAAAACAGGTCAACAGCCCGCTGGTTCGCTTCACGCAGCTGCCCGTCGCCATCAATGACAAAAGCCGCGCAGCAGGCACGTTCTACCAAGGCCGCTCCGGCCATAGCGTCCTCGGTTCGTTTCCGAAGCAGGTGACCAAGATCAACCGCCCTTCGCAGGTGTCCTCGTATGCGGGCGAAGACTTCGGCCGCGGCGCGATCATATGTGCCAGCTTTGGACAGGGGATAGTGCATGGGAAGATGAATGACTTCTCGCAGCGATCCTTCGACTTTGATACCGACCGCTGCCTCAATGTTTTGCGGACGAAGCCAGTCATTGTAGAATTCGGTATCGGCGAACAGACGTGCAGGACAGTCTCTTTCGGCGATCAGTACGGTTCCGCTTTCGACCGTCTGCCACAAGGAGATCCAAGGATTCAATGGAGCGTAGTGTTCCGCATAAGATTTCAGGAATTCTGGGTCTATATTGTGCACTGCCTGAAAATTCAGTTTGTTCTCGGCAACATTGTGATTGAGGAGGGAGCATAGTGATCCGGGAAATGCCTCCCCCAGCACGCGCGGAACCTCATCCCACGCAGCGCTCCCTAACGCCGCCGCGTCGATTGCCTCAGCAACGGCGCTGCCAATAGTAGCAACGCGTTTCTCATCGAAGACGGGGGCAGGCCATCTTCCAACCCTGTCCGTCAGGCGGTCCTGTCCCATCGGCACGCCTTCCCTCCAGCCGCCATACGCAAACCAATGCGGAGCCGTAACAATACCCAACGTTGTTTCACGACAAAATAGACCAAAAGGGACAAATCCCTCAGGCCACCTAGTCAAATATACGTAAGTTGCACAACTGAGATAGCCGCGTCACCTGCCGAGGCAACAACCAAACACTAAAGTTGGGCACACAAACCGGCAGGACCGCTGCCACTGCGATGCATCCTAAAAGATGACCGGCAATGCCACCCAAATGGGTGTTTCGAAAACCGCCATTTCACCGGATAATGACAGCGGTCTGAGTATTGGGGGTGACGATGCGCGCGATCAAATCCAAAATCTGTCTGCAACCGTCCGACAGGACCGCGCCTGCCGGAAGCCTGTTTTGGCTCATCCTGCTCGTCATCGTGCTGATTGCGGGGCCGGTTTCTGCAATGCAAGCGGAATTCAAGCAGACCACATGCTGGTTCACCGTCCCCAAGGATCGCGATATGCGCTGCGGGCATCTGGTGGTGCCGGAAAACCGTACCAAAGCAAACAGCGCCGTTATCAAGTTGGCGGTTGTTGTTTTCGAGCCGGATCGCGAGCGGCATGAGCCTGTTGTCTATCTAAGCGGGGGACCGGGTCAAGCCGCGCGGATCGAGAGCAAGGATGACATCGAAGAATGGTGGAGCTTCATCGACAATGGCGCATGGTTACGCGGGCGCCGCTTGGTCGTATTGGACCAGCGGGGCGCCGGCCTGTCGGAACCGTCACTGAGCTGTTCGAAACACTACAGTCCTGCGGTCTGGAATGGAATTATATCACACCCTGACGACCCCCTCGATTTTGAGCTGGCGCAAAAACGCGAAGTAGAGGCATGCCGCGATGATTTGATCGGCAAGGGGATTGATCTGGCCGCCTACAATACCAGCGAGAACGCTGCCGACATTCACGACTTGCGTGTGGCGCTCAAAATAGAAAAATGGGTGCTGTTCGGCATTTCGTACGGAACCAAGGTTGCTTTGCACGTCCTTAAACATCATCCCCAGGAGATCATTGCCGCAGTGCTCGATTCAACGCTGCCGCTCGACGTTAACTACGTCGATCATGATGCCGCGAATTTGGACAGGGTCCTAAATAAACTTGATAAGGATTGTGCGGCGCACCGCGACTGCCGCGGTGGCATTGGAAATATGAAGGCATTGATCAACGAGATTGTGCAACAATTGGATGCCGAACCAATGTTGCTGCGGCTCAAAAGAGAGGACCGCTCAACTGCCTTCACACGGGTGTCGGGAGCCGACTTTCTGGAATTGATATTCAATCAATTCTATGACCGGGGCGCGATTGAAATGTTACCGCAGTTGATCCGGCAGACTGCGGATCAGGATTATGGGCCGCTTGCCCAGATGCTCAGCTTTTACGACATGAAGGAAGACAGTCGTGCGTTCGCCGATGGTATGCATTTGTCGGTCGTATGCGGTGACCGCATGCCTCCTGCAGCGAGGCCGGAAAAATTTGCGCTGTTGGATAGCTGGGCGCGCGATAATTTCTACAATTGGGCTTGTCCGCTTTGGCCCTTTGTAAAATCAGTCGAACCAAATGGACCGCGCCAGAAAAATGAGGTTCCAGTCCTGCTGCTAGCAGGAGAATATGATCCTGCTACGCCCTCGACCTGGGCGGAGGACCTGGCAAAAAACATGGGGCGCAGTCAGTTTGTATTGTTTCGCGGCGTTGGCCATGATGTGATTGATGCCACGAAATGCGGTGGAGACGTGGTCGCCGACTTTCTGACAAATCCGCAAGACCGGATCAAAACATCCTGTGTGCGGGAGATGTCGGCTCCTCAATTTTCAATACCCGAGGGTGACAATACCGATGCACTCATGACTGTATCGGTGCTGCCATCAATGTTGCACAGATAAATTGGGTTGGACTCAAGCTTTTGGAGGGGCTCATGAGAAAATGTCTGGTCTTGATGGTGGCGCTTTGCACTGCCTTATTCAGCGTTGGCGCGCAGGCCGCCTCCGAGAAACAACGGTCTGTTGTCGCGTGCACGACAGCACTTGCGAAAAAGAACCTGAAACCCGTCTCCGCACCGACAGCGACCTTCAATCCAAGAGGCAATCGGGTGACGGTCGAGGGGAAGGCGACGGGTGGTGCGAGCTATGTCTGCCAGACCCATAATAACATGGTCATCAGCATTGCAATTAAATGAACGCGTACCGGCCCAAGACGGATGCGCGATTGTTTGTCCGGCAAAGGTCAAGCGTGCAAGCCCCACGCTCCATTATTCCCCATGCGCTTTTCCAGTCGCTGCCAAAACAAAAGCCCTGGCATCTGAGCTCAGTTCCTGGCGCGAGCTTGGCCGCGTATAGAACATATGACCACCACGATAAAGCTTGAGCCCAACCCGGCCTGCGGCAAGCGATGACGGCAGATGATCAATGACATATTTGCTGATCCCATAGGGCGTTATCGCATCACTATAGCCCTGCGCTACCAGCACGCGGAAAGACGGTATAAGCGAAAGCAGGTCGCGAATATTGCCGGTCGCGCTCACTTGGGCCCGCGTGCCGCCATTGGGGCCACGGCGGCCCCATTCCCAACGTTCGTTCACATCGCTGGCAAGCAGCGTGTAGGTCATTTCCGTGCGGAAACCCAGTTCATTGCGGGCGTAGCTGGCCAGGGCCGCGCCGTAGGCGCGTGTGAAACCGTCAAGGACCGGATCGCTGCTTCGGTCCGCATCGGACTCAGGATAAGGGTCTGCAACGGCAAAGGATGCGTCATAGGGACTGACCACTTCAAATTCGTTGCCCTTCGAGTGTTTGACGTAAGCGTCTGTGAGAAAGCCGCGCGTGCGGCTCACGACCGCTTCGGGTATGCCGGTCAATTGCGAAACCCGCGCATAAAAGTCTATTGCGGTTTTTCCTGAGGGCTCGGGTCCTGCAAGCGTCACAAGATAGTCGGACATGGCAAATGCTTCCGCCTCTTCCATCGCCTTTGTGCTGAAGGTGTTTCGGCGTTCCATTTCTGCGGCTGCAAGTGAGGGAAGTTGAAGGGCTGCGCCCAGCGGATATTGGCTCGCCCCAAACAAGAGCTGCCCCTCGATCAATGGCGACAGCATGATAATTCCAGAGACAAGAATACCTTGGCCATCTTTCAGTGCGGAAGCAACTTTAGCCGCGCGAAATCCTCCATAACTCTCACCAAGCAGGTATTTCGGCGAAGCCATGCGGTCATTGTGATTGACGTAGAGTGCGATCGCCTTGGCGATGCTCTCCGCATCCTGTCCCACGCCATAGAAATTCGAAGCGACGCTGTCGTTTGCTGCACGACTCCAGCCCGTGCCGACGGGATCAATCAGCACAAGATCGGTGAATTCCAGCCAGCTATCGGGGTTATCCACGAGGGTGGGGCTGGTACCATCGTGTCCGCCCGGACCGAAATCGAGAATGCGTGGCCCAACCAGCCCAAGGTGAAGATAGGCTGAAGCGGCCCCCGGTCCGCCGTTGAAGGCAAAGGTGAGGGGACGCCCCGGTTGTCTGTTGCGCGCCACATAGGCCGTATAGAAAATCTTGGCAGATGGCGCGCCATCTTGCCCGAAGAGATCGAGCGTGCCAGCCGTTGCCCTATAGGCAAGATCCTGTGTTTTGATCTTTAGGATGTGGTCAGTAACCGAATCGGCCGGCAGGAGACTTAATATACCTGTCGAAGCGACGCCGTTCGTCGTTTGCGGTTCTGCTTTCCCGGAAGACGGCTGAGATTGCGAGATCATCGCATTGTGCGCGTTCGCGCCACTATATTGCCGCGTATCGTTCTGCGAAAGGGCTGGCGAAGCCGCAAGCCCAAAAGCGACTGCAAGACATGCAAGGGTGCGATGGAAAGACAATCTCAACTCTCCCGTAAGGAAATCACCAGAGTGTATGGCTTTTTGCTTGGAGGAGGGAACTCAATACAACTTGATCCGCTTTCCCGCACTGTTGTAGAGGCGCGCGTTGAAATGTGTTCTCAGCCGCCCGCCCGCTACTGGTTGAATTGCTCGGTCACGCGCTCGAGCCGTCAGGAAAATTCATTGAGCCAAGAGCGTTCCTGGTCTATCGACATTGCGTAGAGACGGGAGACTCCATGACAACGCAACAATATCTGGCCTTTGCCGTCATCGGCTTGATGATGATTGCTTTCGTCTGGGGACGTGTTCGCTATGATATCGTGGCGATGTGCTCGCTCCTTGCAGCTCTCGCCGTCGGGATCGTGCCCCTTGAGGCGGCGTTCAGCGGTTTTAGCGATGAAATCGTCATTATCGTGGGCAGTGCACTTGTTGTGAGTGCCGGTGTGGCGCGCTCCGGCCTGATGGAAGCGGCTGTACAGCGTTTTGTGCCGGACCTGTCCTCCGTCAGGGCCCAGCTTGCCGTACTCGTGATCATTGTGACTGTCCTGTCGGCTTTCGTAAAAAATATTGGGGCATTGGCAATCATGATTCCAATCGCCTTTCAGTTTGCCCGACGGTCCAATGTATCGGCGTCCGTGTTTCTGATGCCCATGGCATTCGGCGCACTGATCGGCGGTCTGATGACCCAAATCGGCACCTCGCCAAACATTGTGGTTTCGCGCGTACGTGCGGAAATGGTTGGACAAAGTTTTTCCATGTTTGATTTCACGCCCGTTGGCGCGACACTGGCTGCTGCCGGGATCATTTATCTGGTGTTGTGCTACCGGCTTGTACCGGAAAGGACGCGCGAAACCGTTTCTGTCGCCGAAGCGATCGAAATTCGCAATTATGTGTCCGAGGCAGCCGTGGCGAAGGACTCTGCAGCGGTCGGCAAGACGGTGATGGATCTGGTGAAGCCGGCCGAGGGTGGCGCGAAGGTAACATCTATTGTTCGGGCCAATCACCGCGTTACACCGCTTCCCGATTCTGTGCTGCTGAAGGTGACGTGTTGGTGCTTGAAGGTAACCCGCATGCGCTGGACGCCATCGTCATGGTGGGGCGGCTGAAGTTGTCGCGTAACCGGTTCCCATCCGATAAGGAGCAATCGGCCGAAATCGAGGCCATCGAGGCGGTCATCGGTGAACACTCGCCGCTTATCGATATTTCAGCGCAGCGACTTGCCATGTTCGATCAGTATAACGTCAACTTGCTGGCAGTCAGCCGTCATGGTGAACGGATCGAGCAGCGTCGGGGCGAAATCACCTTCCGGTTTGGCGACGTTATTGTGCTTCAGGGGCAAAGCAGTGTGCTGCCTTCGCTACTACGCGAATTCGGATGTCTGCCGCTGGCAAAACGGACGATCATGCTGGGAAGTGTCCGGCGCGGGCTCATACCGCTTTTCATCCTGCTGTGTGCGATAGGAGCAACGGCAATCGGTCTGCTTCCGGTCTCGATTGCATTCTTCGCCGGCGCCGTCGCAATGGTCCTGTTTCGTGCTATTCCACTGTCTGAGGTGTATGGGGCCATTGACGGCCCGATACTGATTATGCTCGCCGCCCTCATACCTGTTAGTGACGCCTTGCGGACATCGGGCGGCACCGACCTGATCGCCTACTGGCTCACACAGGTTGCCCATCAGTTGCCGCCCTTCGGCGCACTGACCCTCATACTGGTGGCCGCAATGGCCGTTACACCCTTTTTGAACAATGCTGCAACGGTCCTGGTGATGGCGCCCATTGCTACGAGTTTCGCCAGCACCCTCGGCTTTAAGCCGGAAGCCTTCTTGATGGCCGTGGCGATCGGCGCGGGCTGCGATTTCCTGACACCGATCGGCCACCAATGCAACACGCTGGTCATGGGCACCGGCGGCTATAGGTTCAGTGACTACCCGCGCCTTGGTTTGCCGCTATCATTGATTATCGTGCTGACGGCGGTGCCAGCATTGATGGTGTTCTGGCCGCTCACGTAACACAGTTTGCCGCTTTGCTGCCCTTTGAGCACAGTCCTCAAAATCTGTGATTGTGTGCCTGAATCGGCAGCCTACTGGGGCGGGCGTTGTATCGTGCTTCACAGCCGGCGACATGCCAAAGCGCCAGAACCCGTGTTCGTTTCGGTTCATTCGGACTTTTCCTGATACCGAACATCAACTGCGCCTGTCAATTCACCGAAGATATGAAAAATACCATATAAATAATTGACATTAAACATAAGTTTGCCGCGCCAGAGAAATCAACGCGCGTTTGAAATACGGCCCTTTCCACGTCGAAGGGCAGCGGGAGCACGATCCCAAACGTAGCGGCTGGCTTGCGGCAAGTCGCAATTTCTGACAGCCGTGACTTGCCTTCATAATACACTTGAAACATTAAAATTACATTTGTATGCTGCAATTCGATTTACCGCATTTGGAAACCCAAAATGAGCCGCGCCCTCTTTATCCGTGGAGCCAACGACGCCTATGTCGCCCCCTTCAACCTTCGTGAGGGTCAACCTGGCGAGATACTTATCGATGTCGCTTGCGTGGGGCTGTGTGGTTCCGATCTCCACTATTACAAGGATGGAGGGATTGGCTCTGCCGTGGTCAAAGAACCGTTTGTTCCAGGACACGAATTTGGCGGCTATCTCTGCGAAGATTTTGATGATCTCGGGCTGGCCAAAGGATCGCTTGTGGCAGTGGACCCGAACCGGGCTTGTGGGCATTGCGAGTATTGCGAAAAAGGCTATGCCAATCTTTGCCCCAATGTAGAATTTATCGGAGCTCCGCCTTTCAACGGGGCGATGACGGAACGGATCTGGGTTCCGTCATCGCAGATTGTGCCACTGCCCGACAATTTCACCCCGCTCGAAGCGGTCATGCTTGAGCCTCTGGGTGTTGCAATTCATGCTGTCGATCTTGCCAAGCCCAAGCTCCTGGAGCGGGTGGCACTTGTCGGGTGCGGTCCCATTGGCCTCCTTATACTTCAGGTTCTCAAAGCCGCCGGCGCCGGCGAGATTCTCGCCGTTGATCCACTGCAGCACCGCCGTGACATGGCCGGGCAACTTGGCGCCGCCCGCACGGGCACTTCAGTTGACGATATTCGTGAATGGACGGATCGTGCGGGCGCGCCACTCGTCATCGAGGCCACCAATTCACCACTGGGTTTCCGTGACGCGGTCGTTGCTGCAAAGATTGGCGGGCGTATCGTGCTTGTTGGCATACCTGACGGCGATACCTACACCTTGCCTGCTGCCGAAGCGCGTCGGCGCGGGCTCAAGATCAAATTCGCGCGGCGGATGGGAGAGGTCTATCCGCGCGCAATCGAACTCGTCGCTGGAGGAAAGGTCGATGTCACTTCACTTGTGACACATCAAGTCGGTCTGGACGAGGCTCCCGATACATTTCGCAACCACGCGGACAATGTGCCGGGATACATCAAGAGTCTGATCTACCCGAAAGGCTTTTCAAAACTGGGAGGATGACGTGAGAAAGCTTTTATATGCATCACTAAGCGCAGTGGCGCTTTTGGCCGGCGTCGTATCGTTGCCGTCCGTATCGCTCGCTGCAGATTGGCTCGAGACTGCGGCGCAACCCTTCAAGGGCAAAGAAATCAACGTGATTTTCCTGGATCGGCCAGGCTATCGCGCCGTTATCAAGCTCCTGCCGGAGTTCGAGAAGAAGACGGGAATCAAGGTCAACTACGAAATTGTGCCCTATGAGAACACGCGTGAAAAACAGGTGCTCAACTTCACCTCCAACGGCGATCTGACAATTGCTCTGGTCGACCTTGTCTGGATTGGTGAATTTGCCGAAAACAACTGGATCGCGCCCATTGATGAGTTTACTGCAGACAAGTCCATCACCGATCCAAATCTGAAGCTTGAGGGTTTCTTTCCGCTGTTGCTTGATGCGTTCGGCTCTTGGGGCGGCAAGACCTACGGACTTCCCTTCGACAATTATTCGGGCCTTTTGTTCTATAATTCCTGCCAGTTGAAAGAGGCGGGCTTCGAAAAACCGCCCGCGACCTGGGACGAGTTGATGAAGGACTACGCTCCGAAGCTGACGGACGCGGCCAAGAATCGCTATGCATTCGCCCTGCAGTCGCTGCGTGGTGAAACGCAGTCCGCCGACAGCTTCATGCGGGTCTTGTGGCCATTTGGCGGATCACTTCTGACCAAGGAATTCAAGTCCAATCTGCTCAGTGCGGAAAGCCAAAAGGGTCTGACATTTCGTCAGGACCTGATGAAATATATGCCTCCCGGCATTGTCAGCTTCGATCACGCGGAAGCGGTCAACGCACTTGCCCAAGGACAAGTGTCCATGATCACCGAATGGTCTGCCTTTTACGGCACCTTGACCGATCCGGCGACGTCCAAGCTTGGTGATTGTCTGGGCGTAGCTCCAGAACCAGCTGGCCCTGCCGGAAGACTGCCCGCCCTTGGCGGCTTCTCTCTTGCCGTCGCCCAACAGGCTCCCGATGATCTGAAGAAAGCATCCTGGCTCTTTATTCAGTGGGCAACATCAGAGGAAATCGCCCGGCCCTATGTTGAAGCCGGCGGTGTTTCGGGGCGAACCTCCATCTATGAGCAGGCGGACATCAAGGCGAAGTATAAGTTCGTCGAGCCTATGGTCGCTTCCTGGCAAAAAGGTGTGCCTGAATTCCGGCCCCGATTCCCGGCTTGGCCAGCAATATCCGAGGTGGTCGCCGAATGGGGCTCCAAGATGATGCTGGGTGAGGTTACCACCGAAGCCGGCGCCAAAGAGATTGGCACCCGTATGGAGAGCATCCTTGGCAAGGAAGGCTACTATGACGGTAAGAAGGAACTGCTGCAGTAAGTCAGAGTTGCTGTGTTGAAGGAGGGCGGATGGAAGAAATTTCTTCCGCTCCCCTTGCTCAAAGCTTCAGGAGGCAGCGTTGCCCAGCTTATACAATCAGGCTCTCCAGGAACTGTCGGCTGTCTTTGATCGTATCGACGAAAGGGCAGTCGATGCCGCCGTTGAAGTAATGGGCGATGCCGCACGCATCGCGCTTTATGGCGTTGGCCGCGAGGGGTTGCAGATCAAGGGCCTCGCCATGCGGCTTTTCCATCTGGGGCTCAAGGCGTCAGTGGTCGGCGATATGACAACGCCGCCTGTCGGCAAGGGGGACTTGCTGATCGTCTCCGCCGGTCCCGGCAGCTTCTCAACTGTTCTCGGATTAATGGGGGAGGCCAAGGCAGCCGGCGCAAAAACAATGGTAGTCACAGCGCAGCCAAACGGCGAAGCTGCCGGGCGGGCAGACTACGTATTGACCATTCCAGCGCAGACGATGGCCGATGATCGGGGCGCACGCACCTCGGTTCTGCCGATGGGCTCGCTATTTGAAGGCGCGCAGTATGTCCTCTTTGAGGTGATCGTTCTAAAACTCAAGGAACGGCTCGCCATATCGCCCGAGACAATGCGCGCCAATCATACCAATCTGGAATGAACGTCGGGGCGCTTTGTACCAGATGAGGAAGGAAGGAAACTTCGTGGGGCAGACACGGACCAAACTCAATCCGGGCTACGGACGTTGGACGCCATTTTGGTTTCTTGCACCGGCCGTCTTTGCCTTGCTGGTCATCGGCATCTATCCGACGATTTCCGCGTTGGTAACCTCGTTCAGGCGATACAATATCACCCGTCCGCGCGACGGATTTCCCTTCGTCGGGTTCGACAACTATATCAGCGTGCTGTCTGATCAGACCTTCTGGCAATCCTTGGGGCTGACAACGCAGTTCTTTTTGACGGTGCTGCCTTTTGAACTCCTGTTTGGCATTTGCATTGCACTGCTCTTGCATCAGCCAGGTCAAGGTCTGTTGCGTGCCTTGGCGCGCGTGTCGCTGGTCGTTCCACTCGCCACGACCTATGCGGTCGTCGGTCTGATCGGGCGATTGGTTTTTAACCGTGATTTTGGCGTTGCCAACCAGTTTCTTGATTGGGTCGGAATTGGCGGACTTGACTGGCTTGGCTCGACGACGGGGGCTTTCATTGCAACTGCGGTGATGGACATCTGGCAATGGACGCCGTTTTGCGCCCTTATCTTTCTCGCCGGTTTGTCCATGGTACCGGTTGAGATCGAGGAAGCGGCCAGGCTGGAGACAACCTCCAAACTGGCACAACTGCGGTACGTGCAGTTGCCCTATCTGTTGCCCGGGCTGACGGCAATGTTGATCCTGCGTTCGGCCGATATCCTCAAGCTCTTTGATATGGTCTTCGTCATGACGCGGGGCGGGCCGGGTGCTGCCACCGACCTCGTCTCCGTTTACATTCAACGTGTGGGATTTCGTATCTTCGATATGGGCACCGCCTCGGCTCAGGCCATTCTGCTTTTGATCGTCACAATCATCCTAAGCCGGCTCTACATCAAGCTTATCTACAAGGAGATCGAATGATGCTTCGCCGCCTGCTCCATGGCCTGGGCCTTGTGGTCGTCCTTTGCTTTACGCTGTTTCCATTTTACTGGATGGTTTCCTCCAGCTTCAAGGATCAAACCGATCTGTTGGCCTCGCCGCCGGTCTGGCTATTTACGCCCACGCTCGCCAACTATGCTGATATTTTCGCCGATGAGAAAGTGTTCGGTGCCATCGTCAACTCGTTGATTATCGCGACGCTGACAACGGCGCTTTCAGTGCTTCTGGGCGCGCCGGCCGCCTATGCTTTGGCCCGGTTCGATTTCCGCGGTAAATCAGACCTTTGGTTCTGGTTCATTTCCAATCGCATGATCAGCCCGATCGTATTGGCGCTTCCGGTCTATCTGCTCGCATTGCAAATGAATCTTCTCGATACCCATCTTGTGCTTGTTCTGATTTATCTGACGTTCAATCTGCCGATCGTGGTGTGGATTTGTACCGATCAATTCCGTTCCATCCCAATCGAACTGGAGCAGGCCGCACGCCTTGACGGCGCCAATCAGTTTACGATCTTCCGCAAGATCTATATTCCGCTCGGATTGCCCGGCATCGCCGTCTCGGCGATCTTCAGCTTCATCTTTTCATGGAATGAACTGCTCTATGCCCTCGTTCTAACACGTAGAAGTGTCCAGACAGCGCCCGTGATCGCAACGAGCTTCATGTCTGGCTATGAGTTGCCCTGGGGCAAGATCATGGCGACGGGCACGGTCATCGTGTTGCCTGTAACGGTATTTGCCTTGCTCGTCTCCAAACACATGGTTCGGGGTCTCACGATGGGCGCAACCAAATGACTGGATCGCAACCGCCTTCCATGCAACTTGGGATCAATCTTTCCTTTTGCGTCAAGCGATGGGTAACGCCGGAGCTCTGGGCACCGATTGTCCGCGAGCAGCTAGACCTTGATCTTGTGCAATTGTCGTTCGACCTCGTCGATCCCATGTGGCCAGACGACGTTCTTCACGATTGTGCAAGAGACATCCGCGCTGCGGCTGATCAATATTCGATCGCGATCCACAGCGCTTTCATCGGTCTGGCTCATTATACGTTCAACCAGCTGCTCCACCCCAATGCGCGTGTTCGCGACGTGGCGGAAGAATGGATGACACGGGCTTATCGTTTTGCTGGTCTGGCGGGGATTAACCGCGTCGGCGGTCCGCTCGGCGCAATTGCGTCACGAACGGATGGCGTCGAGATGGATAGCATTCCTGCGTCTGACTACGATGATCTGATTGCCCGATTGAACCGGCTCTCGGTAGCAGCACAACGATCTGGAATCGTTGAACTTTACATCGAACCAACGCCGATGCGGCGCGAATGGCCATGGACAATTTCCCAGGCGCAGCGCATGGCGGCGGACCTGGCCGGTACACCGGTTCCTTGGAAATTCTGCCTTGACTGGGGACACGCGACATTCGAGCCGCTTTACGGACGGTACCGGGCGAGGATGGCGCAATGGCTTCAAGACTTGGCGCCGCATGTCGGCATGGTGCATATGCAACAAACTGACTTTCAATATGATCGCCACTGGGACTTTACCGAAACAGGCGCCGTCAACCCGGCTGAGGCTGCTCGATTGCAACGCGAAGCCGGCCTTGCGAACCAGCCGGTTTTCCTTGAAGTGTTCTATCCATTCGAGCGGGATGATGCATCGATTCTCAAAGCACTCGCGCATACGATATCTGTCCTCAAACCGGCCTTTGCCTGAGAACTCCCTTGAACGAAACCACTGCCGACGAAGCACTTTCATATTCTCAAGCCGATACCGAGCAAATCCGGGCGCGTGTGGCGTGGTATTATTATGTTGGCGGCCTGACCCAGCAGGAAATTGCCGACAAGCTGTCGATAACGCGTTTGCGTGTGAACAAGATTGTCGTGCAGGCGCGAAACGATGGTCTGGTCAGTGTCGACATCAGAATGCCGCTCACGCATTGCGTGGTTCTGGAGGAGAAATTGAAGGAACGCTTCGGGCTTGTCGATTGTTCGGTCGTGCCTTCGGTTCCGCATATGGGCGATTTGCACAGGGTCTTGGGCCGCGCCACCGCCGCGATGCTGGATCCTCTCCTCGTCGATGGCAAGGGATTTGGCATTGGCTGGGGCCAGACGCTTTCGGCAGCGCGAAGGCACCTGACGCCGCGGCGCCTCGGCAATGCCTGGGTCGCGGCGCTCATGGGTGGGTTGACACGCGGCTCGGGGACAAACACCTTTGAAGTATCGACGGAATTTGCGCGAATTCTGGGTGCTGAATGCTATTATGTTGCCGCTCCCATCTACTGTCCCTCCAGCGAAAGCAGGACGACCTTGCTTACCCATTATGGTCTGGCCGAGGTGATGGAACGTGGCCGCAACACGTCCGTCGCCTTGATCGCGTGCGGCGACCTTTCCGATCAATCGCTGCTTGCCAAGACGCAGATCGTTACGGAGAATTTGCCAACGCTGAAAGCCGCCGGTGCAGTTGGGGATATCCTTGGCGTGTTCCTTGATGAAAACGGTAGTCCGGTCGATCACCCGCTCAACCAGCGGGTCATGGCCATGAGTCCATCAGACTTGAAACGCATTCCATCGTCTATCCTGGCGTCGGGCGCCATGTACAAGGCTCCCATTATCAGGGCTGTCTTGCGTGCTGGCTACGTCAATCGTCTGGTCACGGATGAAGATGTTGCAGAAGCGATCCTGAGGACGCCATGAAACCGGCAGCATCAAGCAAGACACAGGTGCACACGCGATGAACCATCTCCTGGCAATCGATGTCGGAACACTGTCAGCCCGAGCAGGGGTCTTCGATGGTGAAGGAACCCTGCATGCAACCGCGGCTGCTTCGTTCGAGTTGATCAAGCCGGCCGAGCACCATGCGATCTACCGTATGGAAGATATCTGGACCGCCGTTTGCAGGGCAGTTGCACAATGCATTGCCCAGACCCCGGGCGGCGCGAAGACGATCGCGGGACTAGCGTTCGATGCGACGTCATCGGTCTATATCGATGCACAAGGAGAGCCACCCCTTGATGGTGGCGGTGATGTAATCTGCTGGATGGATCATCGCGGCGAAGCGCAAGCGGCGGAAGTCGATGCGACGGGACACCGTTTTCTCAGCCACGTCGGCGGATCGCTTTCCCCGGAAACGAACCTGCCGAAGCTTTTGTGGCTCAAGCGAAATCGCCCCGAGGCCTGGGCACGCGTGCGAGGCGTGCGCGACCTTTGTGACGAGCTTGCCCGGCGTGCAACCTCCGTCGGGCGTCATTCGGTTTGCGGTCTGGCCTGCAAATGGCCCTACCTTCCCAATGATACGGAGCCCTGGTGCCAGGATTTGCTCGATGATCTTGGTATCGGCGATCTGACAACCCTCGACCATCTGAGCGACAGGCCCGGCAAGGTCGGCGAGGTTCACGCAACGGTGTCCAAGAAAGCGGCCGCAGAACTTGGCATCTTGGCCGGTGTACCGGTTGCTATTGGCTTGATCGACGCGGAGGCAGGGGCACTCGGCGTTCTGGGACGCAACTACCTTGCCCGAATGAACAATCTGTTGCCCATGATCGGTGGTACATCAACCTGTTACATGCCGTTTGCACGCGATGAACGGTTCGTTCCGGGGGTGTGGGGCCCGTTCAAGGATGCCGTATTTCCTGGCTACTGGATGCATGAGGCTGGTCAAAGCCTTTCCGGTACAGCTCTTGACGCGGTGCTCGCGCATCATCCGGCAAGCCCCGGCCAGCCGAGCAGCGAGTTGCACCGGCAAACCGCCAACCGGATTTTGAAACTGCTGGACGAAGAGGGATCGGGTTTCGCCGCAACGCGCCATATTGTTCCAGATTGGCTTGGCAATCGGGCGCCACTTGGCGATGGCCGGGTTCGCGCACTGGCCACGGGTCTTGGCACGGAAACAGGCGAGCGGTCGTTTCTTGAAAGCTATTACGCCACGGCGCGAGCCCTTGCCTTGCAGACACGGCACATTATCGATCATCTCAATGCCCGCGGCCGCTATGCCATCGATAGCGTGGCGCTGGCAGGCGGCCATCTGCATAATCCCCTCCTGGTGAGACTTTACCGCGATGCAATCGGCGCGAAACTCATTGTCAGTGACGCCAAAGAACCGGTCTTGCTAGGAACAGCCATGGTGGCTTCGCGCGCAGCGGGGCTTTATCCCGATCTGTTCACGGCTCTTGAAGCCATGGCACCTCGGCAAACGACATTGGAACCCGATCCCGATTGGCAATTGGCTCATGACGCTGCCTATCGCATCTACTTGAAGCTGTTCAACGTCAGGAACGAGGTGGAGGTCGCCGGCCGGGCGCTTGAAGCCCTTTTGCCCCATAAACGCAGCGGAGCCCTTTAGCATGCCATTTCTTCGTCTCGATAATGTCGTCAAGCGCTACGGCGAACATTCCGCGGTTCAAGGTGTCAGCTTCTCTGCAGAAAAGGGTGAGTTCGTCGTTTTCGTTGGCCCTTCGGGATGCGGGAAATCCACGCTTTTACGCATGATTGCAGGCCTGGAAGAAATCAGCGACGGCGATGTCCTTATTGACGAGAAAGTTGTTACCCATGTGGAACCCGCGCGCCGTGAAGTTGCCATGGTGTTCCAGTCCTACGCCCTTTATCCGCATATGAGTGTCTTTGAAAATCTCGCTTTTGGCCTGCGTATGGTGAAGACCAGCGAGGGTGAAATCAAGCGGCGGGTCGCGGAAGCCGCGCGGATCCTTCAAATCGAAGCGTTGCTGCAGCGCAAGCCCCGTCAGCTTTCCGGCGGACAACGCCAGCGTGTCGCGATTGGCCGGGCGATTGTTCGTAATCCAAAGCTCTTTTTGTTCGATGAGCCGCTTTCGAATCTCGACGCGGAACTGCGCACACAAATGCGCGTCGAGATCGCAAAGCTTCACCGCGCGCTTGGAGTTACGATGGTCTATGTCACCCATGACCAGATCGAGGCCATGACACTGGCGGATCGCATTGTTGTGCTGCGGGCGGGGCTGGTTGAACAGGTGGGCACACCGACCGAACTTTATGACCGACCGGCCAATGTGTTCGTTGCAGGTTTTATCGGCTCGCCCAGGATGAATTTCCTTCCAGCTTGCGTGACGGCCGCGACGGACGGGCAGTTGACCGTTTCAAGCCCGGCATTCACCGGCGGCACGCTGACGGTGGCCACCAAGGGAGCGCATCAGGTACGTATTGGCGAGGAGGTGAGCGTCGGGATGAGGCCCGAACATCTTGAACTGCGAACGGCCAGGCCCGTACTGACCCTTAAGGCCGATTTTGCCGAATATCTCGGCGGAGCGAGCCAGATCTATGCCCAGCCGGATGGTGGCGCACTGATGACCATCGTCGTTCCCGGACGTCCACCCATCAGCAAGAACGAGGATTTGCCAATCGGGATTGCTCCAGATCACATCTATCTGTTCGACAAGCAGGGCCTTGGAATTTGATGGCCAGCTATCTTGGCATCGATGTTGGAACCTCTTCGGTAAAGGCGGTCCTGCTCGATCAGGATCAAAATGTCATTGCCGAGGGTTCGTCCCCGATAGAGGTCGCACGGCCCCAACCCCTCTGGTCGGAACAGGATCCGCACGCGTGGTGGAAGGCCGCGCACCAAGCCATTTCGCAGGTGCGCACGATTGCCGCGCAAGATTTCCTGCAGCTGGAGGGCATTGGCTTGTCCGGCCAGCAGCACAGTGCGACCTTATTGGACCGGCATGGGACTGTCCTGCGCCCCGCGATCCTTTGGAATGATGGACGTTGCGGAAGGGAGTGTGCCGAGCTCGTTGCACGCATCCCGGATTTTCTGACGCGCGCATCGAATACGGCCATGCCAGGGTTCACCGCACCAAAGCTGCTCTGGGTGGCACGGCACGAGCCGGAAATCTTCGCCGCGACCGCCAAAGTCCTGTTACCAAAAGATTACCTTCGTTTCCGGCTGTCCGGTGCGTATGTGTCGGACATGTCGGATTCGGCCGGCACACTATGGCTCGATGTCGGCCGCCGGTCGTGGGATGAGGTGCTTTTAAACGCAAGTGGGATGAAACGCGCGCAAATGCCTGATCTTGTTGAAGGATCGGCGATCTCTTCGTACCTCTCCAGCGACGTGGCGGCTTCCTGGGGTCTGACAGATCGGAAAATCCCGATTGCTGGCGGCGGCGGGGACAATGCATCCTCGGCCGTCGGCATAGGTGCTGTTGATCCGGGCGATGGCTTTTTGTCGCTGGGAACGTCTGGCGTCCTGTTTGTTTCTACCGATCAGCTCGTTTCGCTGCCAGAGCGGACGCTGCATGGCTTTTGCCATGCGCTCCCGAACCGCTGGCATGGTATGGTGGTGACGCTTTCAGCCGCCTCGGCACTCAGTTGGCTTGGAAGTCTCACCGGCCACGAACACGATATCGGCGGTCTCATCGGCAAGGCAAATGCATTCGCGGCCGATCCTGGACGCCGCGAGAGCGCGCCGGTTTTCTTGCCCTATCTTACCGGGGAACGCACACCGCACAACGATCCTAACGCCACCGCCAAATTCGATGGCTTACGAGCCGAGCACGATGCCGGGGCGCTCGCCTACGGTGTACTTGAAGGCGTGGCTTTTGCCCTGGCAGATGGTCTCGATGTGCTCAAGGCAGCCAATGCAGCCCCGCGTTCGTGCATGTTGGTCGGTGGCGGATCCCGCAGCGCATACTGGAATGCTCTTTTGGCTGATGTCTTGGGACTGTCACTCGATTTGCCGCAAGGGGCGGAAATCGGTGCAGCGTTTGGAGCAGCCCGGCTGGCAATGGTGGCTGCCGGTGCGGGGTCAGTCAGGGCCATCTGCCGCAAGCCCGCGATTCGTGCCCGTTTCGAACCTGATCCGGCCAAAAGCTCAATTCTCGCTGAACGGCGCGATCGCTATCTTCGGCTGTATTCAGCTCCACCTGTTGCCTGACGGGCTGCGGCGCGAACGCGCCGCAAGGGCAACCGATCAGATGAGGCCGTATTGTTTCGCCTTGTTGCGCAAGAAGGGCAGGCCGTTGCCCATCACCTCTTCCTCGTCCTTTGCGACCGGACGCCACACGGCAAGGCCGTATGCGACTTCAGGCGGCATGTTGATGAAACTTTCCATCGCCAGCCCCCCTTTAAAGCCAATGGCCGCGAGCGCCGCGTAGATTTCGTCCCACGGACAGTTGCCGTAGCCCGGCGTTCCTCGATCGCTTTCTGAAAGATGGATGTATTTCAGGTAGTCGCGTGCGTCGAGAATACCGTTGGCCGCGCCTTTCTCCTCGATGTTCATGTGGTAGGTATCCAGGTGGACAAAGATGTTGCTGGCACCGACGCGCTCAATCATCTGCACCGCCTGCCGGCCCGTGTTGATGAGATGGTTTTCATAGCGGTTGACCGCCTCAACGCCAAGCTCGATGCCAAGGGTCTTGGCATGTTTGGCTGCCGCCGTCAGCACACGGGCGATATTGTCGTATTCGCCTTGTGTTGGCGGCACACCGGTGCGTTCGCCAATACCACCGAAGATGACGCCGGAAAGTGCTTCTGCTCCCATCTCGGCGGTCTTGTCGATCGCGACTTTCAGATGTTCGATCGCCGCATCAGGGCGAACCGATGCCCATGCCGGTTCGGGCAGGCCGAGTGAACAGACGGCCCGCAGCTGGTGCTTGTCGAGAAGGGCCCGCGTATGTGCCGCGTCGACTGCCGGCGCATTGAGAAGGGCAATCTCGATGAAATCCATTTTGTATTTGACCGCGGCCGCAATGGCCTTTTCGGCCCCAGCGCGATCCCAGTTCATTGTCCACATGCTGGTATGGACGCCAAATCCTTGAACCGACATTGTCTTACCCTTTTCTGCGATTGAGAATCATAAGCTGAGCGGCGAGCCAACGCAGGATCATGACCGCGATCAGAAGTATGCCCCAGACCGCGGTTGCCAGATGCTGATTGGCCCCCATGAGGTTCAGCCCCGATGAAAGAAGCTGAAGAACGACCAGTGCGACGAACACTGGAATAACGCGGCCAAAGCCGCCGAACGGATTGACGCCGCCAAGGAAACAGGCGAGCACGGTGATCAGCAAATAGGACTCGCCGTGCCCGACGCGCACGGAATTGAAGCGCGCCAGCATAATGATGCCGGCAACCGCGCACATGGCTCCGGACAGCGTATAGACCAGCACGATCACCTTACGTGTGTTGACGCCGGAATAACGCGCTGCCTCAATATTGGAACCGATCATATAGGTGTTGAAGCCAAGCTTCATGCGCGTCAAAAGCACGTGCCAGAGGAGGACGCAGGCGATAAAGATCAAAAGCGGTATTGGAAAGCCCAGAATGCTGCCGTGACCGATCGGTTGCAAGAAGGCCGGGAACCCCGAAACATCTCCACCGCGGGTCAGGAACTCGCCAAGACCGCGCACAAAGATCATCATCGACAGCGAGACCAAGATCGGATGAGCACGCGTATAGGCAATCACGAGGCCCATCACGACGCCCGTGGCTGCCCCGACGGCAACCGCAAGAACACAGCCAAGAGCAAACCATGCAATGCCCGCGTCCACACCGCCATTGGCCTGAAGCACCCAGGCGACTGTCAGTCCGGCGATGTTTGCGGTGAAAGTGATCGCCAGATTGAGGCCGCCCGTCAGTACGGGCAAAAGCATTGCCAGCGTGAGCAGGCCAAGTTCCGGGAGTTGGAACGCCACTGAGCCGAATGTTGCTTCACTGAGGAATTGCGGAGAGGCAAAGCCGAAGAACAGCATCACAGCCAAAAACGCAAAGCCCGGTCCAGCGATCTCCGGTCCCAACAGGTCCTTGATCCGCGTTGCAACACTGTTCATTGGCGCGCTCCCCGCTGGCGCATGAATGGCAGGAGTTTTTCCAAACTGGTATTGGAAAGCGTAATAGCTGCCAGGATGATGGCGCCGATGATCATCTTGAATGCAAATGGCGAAACGCCCAACAGATTCAACCCGTTTTGGGTGATGGCAATCAGCAGCACACCGAGCACACAGCCCAGAACAGAACCCTTGCCGCCGCCAAGTCTTGCGCCGCCAAGAACGACGGCGGCAAGCACGTCGAGTTCGCGCCCATAAAGCGCATTGGGCACGACCTCTTGCGCATAATGCGCCTGGATCAGACCGCCGATGCCTGCCATCATGCCGAGCCAGCCGAAGGCGATAAATTGCATCGCGCCGATATTGATACCAAAGCGGCGCGCGCCTTCGGGATTGTCGCCAAAGGCATAAAGCTGCCGCCCGGTTGTCGTACGCGTAATAAGCAGCCAGGTCGCAAAGACACAGACTGCCATGACCAGCACTGGCAATGTTATTTCCGCCCATGTACCGTCAGCCATCTCCTGTTCGAAGAGTATGATCCTGTCCGTCAGCCAATCCGGCAGGTCGTAGATTGATACGCCCTGCGTGAAGAACATCAGCAGGCCGAAATAGATGTTGAAGGTGGCAATGGTCGCGACGATGGAAATAATGCGAAACCGGTGGATCAGAAAAGCGTTGAATGCGCCAAGCAGGATCCCGAGGCCGCCGGCGATCAGCAGCCCGCTTATCCATCCCCCGCCGCCGATCCAGCCAAGGATCAGGGCCGCCCCGTACTGGACGACGGACGCAGCGACAGCGAACGAGATATCGATACCCCCCGCAATAAGGACGACCAGCAGTCCGACAGCGAAGATGATGTTGACGGAGCTTGTATTGAGCAGATCGAATGCATTTCCCAGGGAAAAGAAATTGTTCGTCGCAAGGGAAAGGAAAACGCACATCGCCGCAATGACGGCGAGCAGCGCGAACTCGGTGGCGTGGGATCGAACGAGCTTACCCATAGACGGCAGCCTCGATTTGCCCAAGGGAGCAGGTGCGCGGATCGAACCATCCGGCCATCTTGCCCTGCGCCATGTGGAGCACCCGGTCGGCGTTGAAATAAACTTCCGGGACTTCGTCCGAAATCAGGATGATAGCCAGGCCACATTCGGCAAGCTTGGCGACAATTTCAAAAATACCTGCGCGTGCGCCAACATCAACGCCAACCGTCGGCGCATCGAGAATAAGAAGCTTCGGATCAGTGGCCAGCCATTTGGCAATGGCAATGCGCTGCTGATTGCCGCCTGACAAGGTTGAAACCGCATCGCTTTGCCGGCCGATCTTGACCCCCAGATCAGCAATCCAACGGTCGACCAATCTTCTTTTGCGTTCATCGGACAGCAGACCGCCGGATTTGATACGGTCGAGCGAGGCGATCGCCAAATTGTCGGCAATCGACTGCGGCTGAATGAGACCAAGCGACAGGCGGTCTTCCGAAAGATACGCAACCCCCGCCTCGATTGCCTTGCGGTTCGAGGAAAAACGCACCGGCCTTCCGTTCAGCCAGACACGACCGGAGCGGGGTTTCAGCATGCCGAAGATCGATAAAGCAAGTTCCGTTCTGCCGGCGCCCAAGAGCCCGGTTATGCCGAGGGTCTCGCCGCGCCGGACGGCGAACGATATATCTTCAAACTGCCCCGGACGCGACAGGCCTTTGACCTCAAGAACGATGGGTTCATCACCAACCGGCTTTGCACGAACCTGCTGGTTGAATGTCTTTCCAGTCATTAGCTCGGTAATGCGCGACTGTGTCATGCCTTCTACCGGATAGACGCCGACAAGCGCGCCGTCACGCAGCACGGTGATGCGGCTCGAGATTTCCAGTACTTCGGCCAGGCGGTGGCTGACGAAAACGACCGCGACGCCGGAGACTGAAAGGGAACGCGCGATGTCGATCAGGTGATCGGTTTCCGACTGTGTCAGCGAGGCGGTCGGTTCATCCATGAATACGAGCTTGGCCTCGCCCACAAGAGCGCGGGCGATTGCCACGATCTGCCGCTGTGCAATGGAATAGTCTTTCAATGGGAGGTCGACATCAAGCGCAACGCCAAGGCGTTGGAGCGCCTTTAATGCGGTTCGTCGCATATGCCGGTAGTCCACCAGCCGTGGCCAGCGTCCAATTACAGTGTGAAAGGCGATGTTCTCGGCCACCGTCATCTCGGGAAACAGCGCCAGATCCTGCCAGATCACCTGAATTCCACCGGCCTGTGCGGTGACGGGAGACATATGGGAAAATGTCTGTCCGTCATACTCGATAACAGCACCGGCTTCGGGACGATAGACGCCGGTTATGATTTTGATGAGCGTGCTCTTGCCGGAGCCGTTTTCGCCGGCCAGGCAATGAATCTCGCCTGGCAGCACCTCGAAGCTCACATCCTTCAGCGCCTTGATCCCGCCGAAGGTCATATTGATATTGTGCAACGACAACAGCGGTTTAACGCCGCCAGTGCTCATAGTCTCAGCCATTGTGTTCTGCCCGTCAAAACCGAAAGTCGAAACTGCCGGACGGCCATGACCGCCGGCAGCAGGAAAATCCGCAAAGGATCAGAGGCCCATTTTGGCCAGGTCGCCGACGGTTTCCTTGTTGATGGGCACCAACTGGTCGACAATGATATTGTGGTTTTCGAAATCGGGGTGGATTACACCAAGCCCCTCGATGTTATCGCCGTCTTTAAGTTTTTCGCCCTTCATGAGCTTGTCGGCCAGTGTGACGAAGACTTCGCCCGCCTGCTTCGGATTCCACATAAAGCCGCCAGAGATTGCATCCGACTTGATAAGCTTTTGTCCCTGGCCAGGCGAGAAGGGGCCAAGCACGAATATTTCACCGATCTTGCGGCGTTCCTCCACAGCGCGTCCAGCCCCGATCGGACCCTGGCTGCCGAAAGCAAGGAAACCCTTAAGGTTCGGATGAGCCGAAATAAGGTCGAGGGCAGTAGCACGGCTCTTGTCAACATCTTCGGCAACACCGTAGCGTTCACCAACGAGCTTCATGTCCGGATAGTTCTTCTTGATATATTCGTTGGCCGCGTCAGCCCATGCATTGTGGAGTGGAACGGTCAGCGATCCAACGAAAACAGCATATTCGCCTTTTCCGCCCATCTTTTCGGCCAGAAGCTTCGCATGTGCTTCCCCGAACCCGGTGGAAGATGCAAGCTCGAAATCCCAGTCGGCGCCCTTCTGGCTCGGCGACTCATGGGTAATGACAATGATGCCTTTTTCTTTTGCCTTGCCGAGCACCGGCTCAAGCACTTTCGCATCGTTCGGAACCACGCCTATGACCTTCACGCCTTGCGCAATTAAGTCCTCAATGGCGCGAACCTGAAGTGCAGGATCGGCACTCGTTGGACCGACCATGAAAGCGTCAACGCCGATTTTCTTGCCTTGCTCCTTGATGCCGGCGTCCATGGCATTGAACCATGGAATACCGCCAATCTTGACAACGATACCAACCTTGCCATCGGCTGCAGTTGCCGCAAACGTGGCCGCCATGGACAACGCTGCCGCAAATGCAGCGATCAAAAGCTTTTTCATTTGAATTCCTCCTCCACATTGCTCCCTGCGGGAGCTTATCATCCAACCAAACAGCAGGCAGCTAAAATGGCCCGGACGTTCCAGTTGCCTGGTCACCGCCTCCTCGCGGTATGCTCTTGCACCATTGTTGTTGCATATTTGCACAATCGATGGTGCAATGAATATCAGTCAGTTTTAATTGTTCGTCAAGCGGTCTTTGGCACTAGAAGACGCCAGGAGAGTGGGATGGAACATCAACCAAAGAAAAAGGCGACGATCTACGACCTGTCCGTGCTTTCCGGTAGCTCACCCTCGACGGTCAGCGCGGTGCTCAACGGCACGTGGCGCAAGCGGCGTATCAAGGAAAGTACGGCCAACCTTATTCGCGATCTGGCGCAGCAGCATCAATATACCGCCAATCTTCAGGCGCGAGGCCTGCGCAGTTCCCGCTCCGGTTTGGTCGGACTGCTGCTGCCGGTTCATGACAACCGCTATTTTTCATCCATGGCACAAACCTTCGAAGCGCATGTGCGCAGCCGAGGGCAATGCCCGATCGTCGTCAGTGCCTGCCGCGACCCGCAAGAGGAGCGCCATACTGTCGAAACGCTCATTGCCTATTCCGTCGACGAACTCATTGTGGCCGGCGCCACTGATCCGGACGGTGTTCATGCCCTTTGCGTCGCATCAGGACTAAGGCATGTGAATATCGACCTGCCTGGCACTTTGGCTCCCTCTGTAATCAGCGACAATTATCAAGGCGCGCGTATGCTGACGGAGGCGATAATTTGCCGTTTCAGCCAGGACATGCAGCTCAAAGCCGATGAACTCTATCTGTTCGGCGGGCGTGACGACCACGCCAGCCGTGAACGCATCCGCGGCTTTCGCGCCATCAAGCGCGAACGCATGCAGGGCGACGCTGACAAATGTATCGAACCCACGGGCTATTCGCCCAACACGGCGCAAACGGCGTTCGAACGGTTTTACGAGCGCGAGGGAAAACTGCCGCGAGGGCTCTTCATAAACTCGTCGATCAATTTCGAGGGGCTGCTGCGGTTCATGTCACAGCATCCAGACGAAGCGTTCGCGGATATCGTTGTCGGCTGCTACGATTATGATCCTTTCGGGTCATTCCTGCCGTTCCCCGTTATCATGATCCGCCAGGATGCTGACGCGATGATCACAAAAGCGTTTCAGATCCTGTCGGAGAATCGCCCGGCGGTACGCACCTACCTCATTCAGCCGCACCTTGTGCCGCCACGCACTGCACTGAAGGGGCCTCTCGATGCCATAAAGGACATCGAATAGGTGTGCGCAACGCTGCGGCCATGACGGCATGGCCGTGCGGGAACCCGCAGGTCGCGGCGAGGGTAGGGCTGCGGAAGGATCAATGTGCCCTGCGACCCGCAATGTCGTTGCGGCCTCTCATAGAAGTCGCTTCGACAATGGTCGCCCGTTTCCCGCCTGGCTTGGTCTTGTCATGGTCAATCAGCCTGCTTTGATGGTGGACTTGCCCTCGCTGACCAAGCGTGTTGCGGCGTCGGCGACAGAAATCCGCTCAAAGGCAAGCTCGTCGGCAATGGGACGAAGAACGCGCTGGTCGAATTCGGTGGAGCCAAGCGGAGCGGGCGAAGGATAGCTGCCCACCTGATCCGCCAAGGCGTTAATGTAATTGACCGTTTCCGTTTCCGTCGGATTGAGCGACGGCAAAATCGCCTTGCGCACGGCCGGCGACATCGGAACGCCGCGTTCGACACCGAGGATCTTGCCGGCATCGACGTCATTGACAAAAAAGTTGATGAACTTTGCAGCATCCTCGCCATGTTTTGTCGTTGCGCCGATGCTCCAGATCAAGGCCGGGCGATAATAATGCCCGGAGGGGCCACCTTTTTTGCCGCGCGGCAGCATGGTGATGCCGAGTTTGCTCTTTGCCAATAGCTGATAGCCGACCAACTGGTTCGAATAGGCCATGCTTATAGCCGCATGACCGAGCGCCAGGCCGTTGGTCTCGATCGTATTTTGGTCAAGCGTCTGGATATCGGCGCCAACGGTACCGCCTCGCTTGCGCAAATCTTCCCAGTAGGCGAACCATTCCTTGGCTTCATCGACGGTAAATCCAAGGCCGCTATCGGTGTAAAGGCTGCTTCCGCGCTGTCTCAGCCAGGCGTCGAAGACGTATTGGTAGCGTGCACCATAAGGGCCGCCCCAATAGTTTTTCTTACCAGCGGCCTTGGTCATCTCGACCGCGATATCGGCGTACTGCGCCCAGGTGGTTTCTGCACCGGGCGGCGTGATGCCGGCTTTGGCAAAGGCATCGGCGTCGTACATGAGCGCGAAAGAGTTCAGACCAAGGCCAATGCCCCAGAGCTTTTCATCGACCGTCGTCAGTTTCAGCACGTCTTTGCCGAAGGCGTCGATATTGAGCGCCGACGGGACGAAGGGATCAAGGGCAAGGCATGCCCCGCGCTTGGAGTAGTCAGATATCGTCGTTGGCTCAAGCTGGAAAATATCTGCGACGGAGCGGCCGGCCATCTGGGTCGCAAGTTTCGTCCAGTAACTGTCACCGCTGAGCGTTTCACCGACAATCGCGATATCGGGGTTCTTCTCCTGAAACAGCTTGGCAACGCTCAATGTTCGCTTTGAGCGATCGTTGGATCCCCACCACATAGCGCGCAGGCGCACGTTTTGCGCATGGGCCGGTCGGGGCGCCACAGAACTGAGCGCGATACCAACGGCGGTGCCCGCCGCGCCGAGCATGAATGAGCGTCGATTGTGTAGCATGACATTCCTCCCTGTCATTGCCGACCCGCTGCGCTCCTCCGGCGTCTGACGGGGCGAAGTTTCAGATCAAATCCTATGCAAAAAACCGATATGATGCAAGAAGTTGTTTATATCTTGCAAATTTGCGTAATTTGCGTAACATTTGCGGCATGATCGATCCTGCACCCAAACGATTCCGTCAAGCCGACATTGCCGAACGGGCAGGCGTTTCGGTCTCCACCGTCTCGCGCGTGCTTGCCAACGAGCAAGGCATCAGCGAAAGCGTCAGGCGGCAGATTCTGCAGGTCGCAACGGATCTCGGCTATCCGTTGAAGATCAGTCCAAAGACCAGTCATGGAGCGCTTGCTCTCATTGCCAGTGACGGCGTCACCGGTGGGTTGAGTGTTTTTTATGAGGGCATTGTCGAAGGCCTGCGTTCCGGCGCGGTTGAGCATGGCATGCCGTTTGAAATCAGGCTTGTGCGTGAAGCAAAGGCAACACCGCAAACCGTTCAGGGTCTAATGGAGTCCGTCGGTGCACAAGGGCTCTTCCTGGTCGGTATCGATCCAGCTGATGCGCTGTGCGGATGGCTGGAGGAGAGCCGCATTCCGGTGGTCCTGGTCAACGGTACCGACCCGCAATTGCGCTTCGATGGCGTCTCTCCATCGAATTTCTTCGGCGCCTATGCCGCGACACGCCGACTGCTTTACGCTGGTCATCACCGTATTTTGCACCTGACTGGATCGCATCGCCACACGATCCGCGAGCGTGTGCGCGGTTTTGAAGCTGCACTCGCATCAGTCAAGGATGGCGAGGCTCGCATTGTCCAGCTGGCGCTCCAAGCCAATGCGAGCATCGAAGCGCATGGAGCGACGATTGCAACACTGGCAGAGGCGCCGGGGTTCACGGCGGCTTTTTGCATGAACGACTTTATTGCCGTGGGCGTTCTCGAGGCGGTTACTGAAATCGGGCTTCGCGTTCCAGAGGATTTCGCCATTGTCGGTTTCGACGACCTGCCTTGCGCCCAGATGGCCAATCCACGCCTTGCAACGATGCGGGTCGACCGCGTCGCACTGGGTCGTGAAGCGGTCAGCTTGATGACGTCCCGCTTTCACGACCGGGACGCACCCGCCCGTCACGTTTGTCACGCGGTCGTTCCGGTTGCCGGAGGCACGATTGCCAATGAAGGATTGCACGCATGATCCCTGATCCCGCCAGCGCCAATCCCCTTGCCGCGAATTTAATGCAAACACGCACCGACATGCAGCGTGCTCTCATTGACCTCTTCAATCCGCTGTTGCCGCATTTTTCAACAGGGAATGCGCGCGTGCGTCTTGATGCTGCCGCCGGGCATTTCGACCGCGCTGCGGCCGATCTGGAAGGCTTTGCAAGGCCACTTTGGGGTCTTGCGCCGCTTGGCGCCGGTGGCGGCACTTTCGCCCACTGGGACCGTTATGCGCAGGGTGTCGCCAATGGCACGGATCCTGCGCATCCCGAATACTGGGGCACCGTCAAGGGCCGGGATCAACGCATGGTAGAGCTTGCCGCACTTGGTTTCGCGCTCGCCCTTGTGCCGGAGAAATTGTGGGACCCGCTCAATGCACGGGCGCGAGACAATCTCGTCAACTATCTCCTTGATGCCCGGCAGTTCGATTATGCCGACAATAACTGGAAATTCTTCCGCATTCTCGTTGACATCGCCCTTGAACGCCTTGGCATAAAGTACGACCGCAGCTTGACAAAAAGCTATCTGGCCGAACTCGATGAATTCTACATTGCCGATGGCTGGTACCGCGATGGTAATGTACGGCGCGTTGACCATTACATTCCCTTTGCCATGCATTTTTACGGCCTGATCTATTCGCGCCTGGTCGAAGACGATCACGCCAAGCGATACCGTGACCGCGCGATCGCATTCGCACAGGATTTTCGTCACTGGTTCGCGCAAGATGGCGCGACGATAGCCTTTGGCCGCAGCTTGACCTATCGCTTCGCCTGCGCCGGGTTTTGGTCCGCGCTTGCCTTCGCAGATCTGGAGGCACTGCCTTGGGGCGAGATCAAATCCTTGTGCCTTCGGCACCTGCGGTGGTGGGCGGACAAGCCCATGACGCATCGCGATGGCGTGCTGTCGATCGGGTACGGCTACCCCAATTTGCTGATGTCGGAAAACTACAATTCGGCCGGCTCGCCCTATTGGGCCTTCAAGGCCTTCCTGCCCCTGGCAGTGAGCAAAGATCACCCGTTCTGGACGACCCCCGAAACCGTGCCTGAGACACCCGCCGTGACCCTGGCCCTTCGTCATCCAGGCATGGTGATAATGCCTTGCAAGGGTGATGTTGTCGCGCTTTCCTCCGGCCAGGAGAACCTGCAAATGCGCTTCGGTTCGGAAAAATACGCGAAATTCGCCTATTCGAGCCGGTACGGCTTTAGCGTGGAGAGCGATGAGCGGGCATTTGGCGGCGGCGCATTCGATTCAATGCTGGCCTTCAGCGATGACGGCATCCACTACAGAGTACGCGAGACCAACCAGGAGGCCAAACTTGCCGGCAAGGTGCTTTTGGCCAAATGGTCTCCTTGGCCAGATGTTGTGGTTGAAACCTGGCTGTTGCCGTGTGCACCCTGGCATATCCGCGTGCACCGGATCACGACACCAAGGCCGCTTCAGACCGCCGAAGGTGGATTTGCCATCGCCAGGAGAGATCTCGACGCCGATCTCCTTTCCTCTGGCACAGGCACAGCCCATGCCGTTGGCGCGGATGATTTCAGCGGTATCTGCGACCTCGGTTCGAGCGTTGCGCGCACCGGTGTGGTGCAAAAGGCGCCCCCGAATACCAACCTGATGGTGGCAAAGACCCTGGTGCCGCAATTGCGCGCCACGATACCGATGGGTGAAACCATTCTTCGTTGCGCGGTCGTGGCGCTTCGCGACACCGGCGCCGTGTCGGACACCTGGTTGATGCCGCCGGGGGCTCCCGATCTAGACGTGTTGCTCGCCATGAAAGCGGGGGGCGCGACCGTCAGCGCGATGGATGCGCCGGGGCACAAGCCGTGATGCGCCGGACGATTGCCTTTGCCATGCAACCGGAGCGGACCCAATATGTTTTCCCGCCCGAACTTTTGTCGAAACTCGATGATATCGGACGCATTCTCGATCAGGAACCGATGACGCGCTTCGACGACGATCGGGGAAAACGGCTGCTGGCTGAAGCGGAAATTCTTGTCACCGGCTGGGGAGCGCCTGTGTTTGACGCAGCAACGCTCGCATCAGCACCGCGCCTCCAACTCCTCGTCCATGCGGCCGGTACGATCAAGGGGTTGATCGACGATTGCGTGTTCGAAGCTGGAATGGCCGTCAGTCATGCAGCTGAAGCAAACGCTCAGCCCGTGGCCGAGTTTACCCTCGCGGCGATCATCTTTGCCGGCAAGCAGATCATTCGATTGCGTGATCTGTATGTCGCCGACAAGGGACGCATGCGAACCCATCTGCTCCAGGCGCAGCCGATTGGAAATTATCGCCGCACGGTCGGGATTGTCGGCGCTTCCCGCATCGGGCGACGGGTGATCGAACTTCTTCGCCCGTTTGACTATGACGTGCTGCTCTACGATCCGCTGGTCGGGCACGACAGCGCCCGCTTGCTTAAGGTCGAGAAAGTGGATCTCGACACGCTAATGGCGCAATCGGACATTGTATCGGTGCACGCGCCATTGCTTCCTCAGACGCGGCACATGATCGATGCGCAGCGCCTCGCCCTGATGAAAAACGGTGCGACCTTGATCAATACGGCGCGTGGCGCGCTGATCGACGAAGCGGCGCTGATCGACCGGCTGAAATCGGGTGCGATCGATGCCATCCTTGACGTCACCGATCCTGAAGTGCCAGAGAAAAACTCGCCGCTATATCAACTTGAGAATGTGTTTCTGACACCGCATATTGCCGGCGCCATCGGCCTTGAACGCATGCGCCTCGGCGCGACGGTGGTCGACGAAATCACCAGGTTCGTTCAGGGCAAACCACTGCTTTTCGAGGTTCGCAAGGACGATCTGGAGCGCATGGCATGAGCAGTTTCGAACCAGCGCTCTGCTCGGTCACCTTCCGCAAATTGACCCCGGAAAAAATCGTGGAGCTTTCGCTCGATGCCGGGCTCGCCGCCATCGAATGGGCCGGGGACGCGCATGTTCCCCTTGGCGACACAATGATCGCCACGCATGTCGCGCGCCTGTCCCGCAAGGCAGGATTTGCAACGTCCTATGGTTCCTATGTAGCGCCACCAACCGCGGACCTGGCTGTCTTCCGACGAGCACTTGAAACAGCGATCGCCCTTGATGCCTCCAATATCCGCATCTGGCCAGGCACGCGCGAGCGTGCGTCTTCGGATTACAATGCGGACGAACGGCGCAGCACAGTAGATGCGATCCGCGACATGGCAACGGAGGCCGCGCGGTCCGGCTTGACGGTCGCGCTCGAATATCATCCGCTCTCGCTGACCGAAAATACCGATTCCGCCCGCCGTCTGATTGACGCGATTGCCCATTCCAACGTCTATCTCTATTGGCAGCCGCGGCCTGGATTGGCGCTTGATGACGCGCTGGCCGAGATCGCCGAAATTGGCGCCCATGTGTCCCATGTCCATGTCTTCGCCTGGAATAGCACCCGTAATCGCTTCTCGCTAAAGACGGCGTCTGCGTATTGGCGAACCGTGTTCAGCGCCATGCCCGCGTCAAGATGGACCGGCCGGCGGTTTGCCATGCTGGAATTTGTGGTCGATGACGATCCGCTCGCGTTGCTCGATGACGCGGCAACGCTCAGGCAGATCCTTAAAGCGTGAAAAAGCCGCCACCGGCTAGAGCAGTTGTTCGCCCAGGAGCTCTGGCATCAGTTCGGCAAGGCGCACCGTTGTGCCGGCGCGAGCGCTGGACAGCGCTGCAATGCCGCAAAGAACTGAAACCGCACCGGCGCGGGAGCCGGCACGCTGCGCGAGCGGATCGGACATGCCGGGCTTAAAGATCATGTTGCGCATGCGGTCGTCACCACCATAATGCCCCCCTGAGGCGTGCGGTACTGCAATGCGTTCGACAGCTTGCGCGCCCTTTTGGAAGTTCCGCACGACCAGGATCGTGTCTTGCGCAGGTACCTCCCAGGGCTGGCTCTCATATTGCCGCAGTTCGATACGTCCCCCGGTTCCATTGAAGGCAATGTGGTGACCCTCGATCGGCTGGAACGTGTTGAGGGAATAGGACACATGGACACCATTGCCGTAGCGGATGGCGGCGACCATCGTGTCGGGAATGTCAATGTCCTCACGGAAGACGCAGCCGTCGCGAAAATAACCATCAAGCTTTGAGGGTTCTTCATAGAGGGCGCCGAGGAAGGGATCAGCTTCAAGATCGAAATAGAAATCACATTCCTTCATGTGTGCGCAGTGCCTGCAGCGCGATCCGCGAAATGGGCCCTTGCGACCATACATCTTAAGATCGGCAAAGGCGGTAACAGCTTGCGGGTCACTGCCGAGGTACCAGTTCAGTAAGTCGAAGTGGTGGGTGGCCTTATGCACGAACAGACTGCCGGAGTGCTTGGCATAGGCATGCCAGCGGCGGAAATAGTCGGCGCCATGTGAGGTGTCGAGATACCAATGAAAGTCGACTGAGGTCACCCGGCCGATCTCGCCCGCATCAAGCAGCGTCTTGATGCGGGCGGCCGTTGGTGCGTAACGATAGTTAAAGGAGACGTCAACGCGCCGGCCGGTCCGTTTCTCCGCCTCAATGATGCGGCGAATCTTGTCGACGGTGGTGGTCATCGGTTTCTCGGTGATGACGTCTGCGCCGGACTCGAGCGAACGCACGACAATATCGTCATGGGAATCGTCGGGTGTGCAGACAATAACAAGGTCCGGCCTTACCGCCTGCAACATCGGATCGAGCTCGGTGTAGATGGGTGCCTCAGCGCCGATCATTGCCCGGGCCCGTTCGGCCCGCAGTCGATTCCGGTCGACGATCGCAACCATCTCGACATGTTCTGCCCAGCCAGCGAGCAGATCAGTGCCCCACATGGTCGTGCCACGATTACCGGTGCCGATCAGGGCAAAACGCCGCTTTTTTTCCATGCTATCCTCGTGGTTCCTGCCGTGTCGGGTTCAGCTTATCGGTACAAACCCGGCTTGTTAAAATGTGGCGTCCCTATCAGCAGCACGCCTGATATCGTCCAACGCACGTCGCAATGACCTCCTGCGCCGGGCGTGCCCACCAATTGTCCGAAAAGATCTCAACCTCCTGCGCGCCGTGAAAGCCCGCCGCTTCGATCATACGGCGCAGGCCCGGCAAGTCGATCACGCCGTCGCCCATCATGCCGCGATCCGTCAACATGTGTGCAGTTGGAACAAGCCAGTCACAAATGTGGTGGGCGAGGATGGCATTCATCTGTCCGGCTCGCGCAACCTGCTGCGCAAGGTCGGGATCCCACCAAACATGATAGGCGTCGACCGCGACACCGGCGCCTTCTCCTACCAGCTCGCAGATATCGAGCGCCTGGCCAAGCGTATTCACACATGAGCGGTCGGCGGCATACATGGGATGCAGCGGTTCTATGGCGAGCGGCACATTTGCCTGGCGTGCATGCGGAAGAACGGCCGAGATGCCATCGGCGACCATCTTGCGTGCCTCGTCGAGATTCCGCGAACCGCCCGGCAGGCCGCCAACAACGAGCACCAGGCAATCTGCGCCGAGCGTGGCGGCCTCATCGATCGCGCGCCGATTATCGTCCAGCGCCTTTTGCCGGTCGTCGAAACTGGCGGCGGGAAAGAAGCCGCCCCGGCAGAGGCCTGTCAACCGCAACTCATTGGAGTGCACGATATTTGCCGCCTCGTTCAAACCGATTGCAGCAACCTGCTCGCGCCAGGGCGCGATTGCGGTGATGCCGTGTTGCAGGCAGATGTCAACCGCTTGCGCGAAACCGCATTGTTCGCGAATAGTGGCAAGGTTGATGGATAGGCCTTGGGACTGCATCGTCGGATTTCCTCCCTGTTGCACTACTCTTGGCGTGCCATTGTCTCCCAATCGGGTTCGACAGCGGATCCAAGCCCTTTTGCTGTGACAGCCGAGGAGAAATCGACGCGGCCACTGCGGATCGCCAACCGGGCACCGCTACCAGCCTGCCGATACAGGTCGCCATGCCCGCGAAGATAGGCGGCCTGCTCTCCTTTAGGAGCGCCAAACATGCCGTCGACATAGTGATGGCCATTGCGTTCGACGTGCGTTGCCCCAACGAGAGAGGCGAGCACGAGATCCTGCTGCAAGGCGAGACCCGATTGCGTCGTCAAATCTTCGGCGGACATGAAATAGCGGCTGCTCTTTTCCTCATTGTTCCATTTTTCAACACGGGCGCGATTGAGTAGCGAACGATAAAATCCCTTGCACGACTTTGAGGAAATGCCGGCATATCCGAGGGCTCTCGCCTCAATGAAAGCGCCCATCTCGCCGTCAGATTCATCGATTTCCAGCGGGACGTGGCGGGCTATGTCGGCAAGCGAAGTCGTCAAGGCATCGGCGCGGGCGATGGGCTGTTCGAAAAACAAGATCGAGCTGCGCAGCCGGCGGAGCCGGGGTTCGGAGGAAATTCGCTCAAGGAATTCGCCGACAGCATCGCTGCCACCGAACTGCTCATTGCCGTCCAGTGTCGCTTGATAGCCGTCCGCCGCAGCATCGAGCACGGCCGCAATCTGGATCAGCCGTTCAACGTCCTCAACAGGGTGGCCGGACACCTTGATCTTGAAATGTCGATGGCCGTAGCTGGCAATCACCGCCTCGAGCGTCTGTGGAAGACCGTCTTCAAGCCGGCTGTCGGGTTCGACATCGGCCGAAGTGAGTGCGTCGACCAGACCGATCGTATGGCGCACGGCCATGCTGGAGGCGGGCTTTATGGTGGCGAAATATGCAGATAGATCAAATTCCGCGAGGTCTGGAGCCGTCGCGGCATTGATGCCAAGGCGGCCCAACCGCACGGCTTCAACGGCACTCAAACTTTCCAGGCGGCAGGTTGCGTCAATCACCGCACGATCGACCAACGCCAGGCCGTAGGAGGCGACAAGGCCAGGAAGCTGGAGCTTGGCGGCCTGTCGATGGTGCTGCGCCTCGTTGAGTGCATGCAGGCCAAAGGGCGTGTTGCGCCCCGTGTTTCGGTAGGCGTCGATGGCAAGACGCAAGGAAATGCGCAACTGATCGATATTATCGCCGGGCGCAAGCGACGGGTTCTTGTCGAACCACCTGGGCATCATCATTTCCGCTGACCAACCGACGGCACTGCGTCCCCGGGCGTCGTTGATGCGGACCCTGACGAAGGCTTGCGGCGCCGCCGTAACCCGTGCTGCGCCAAAACGGAAGGGGAAACGGAAGTGAACGGGACGTTCCATGACCTCGGCTTCCTCAAGCTTTATGCGCATGGGGCTGGTCATTGCCTTCAGCCGACGCCGTGAACGGCGAGGATGCGGCGCATCCGCTCGATGGCGCGATCGGGATCGGACAGGACCCGCGCCTGATCGGCCAGTCGAAACAGCTCAGCAAGATGGGCAAGTGATCGCGCGCTTTGCTGCCCGCCAATCATGGCAAAATGATCCTGCAAGCCATTGAGATAGGCGAGAAAAACAACGCCGGTCTTGTAGAACCGCGTCGGGGCCTTGAAGATGTGCCGCGACAGAGGAACTGTCGGATTGAGGAGATTGAAAAACTCGGCTTCGCGGCCACCGCCAAGTGCCTCCATCGCCATTGAGGCGGCCGGTGCGATCGCATCAAAGATGCCGAGCAGCGCATCGGAATGGCCAACTTCATCACCCGCGATCAGTTCTGCGTAGTTGAAGTCGTCACCGGTATACATGCGCACGCCCTCTGGCAGGCGGCGTCGCATGGCGATTTCCTTTTCCTTGGACAATAGCGAGACCTTGATCCCGTCGACCTTGGCGGCATGGGCAGCGATGACGTCGAGACACGTGTCCATCGCCTTGAGATGATCCCGATTGCCCCAATAGCCTTCCAACGCTGGATCGAACATTTCGCCAAGCCAATGGATGATCACTGGCTCGCGGACCTGGGACAGAATGCGATCATAGATCTTGACGTAGTCGTCCGGACCTTCGGCAGCCGATGCCAGGGCCCGGCTCGCCATCAAAATGATCCGGCCACCCGCGGCCTCCACGATGCTGATCTGTTCCTCGTAGGCCCGGATGATCATATCAAGCGTCACGTCTGGTCCAGGGGCCAAATGATCTGTGCCAGCACCACAAGCAATCAGTGTGTCGCCGCGCGTGCGCGCCTCCGCGAGGGACCGCTTGATCAATTCCTGTGCTTCCGCCCAGCCAAGGCCCATGCCCCGTTGCGCTGTGTCCATTGCTTCGGCAACGCCAAGGCCCAGATCCCACAGCCGGTGACGGAAGGCAAGCGTGCGCTCCCAATCGATTGCAGGCGTCAGCCATGGATCGTTGTCGGCGAGAGGGTCGGCGACAACATGGGCGGCAGCGAAGACCACGCGCGGAAATGATTTCGCGTCACGCCGTGCAAGCGGTATCGGTGTACCGGTGAGCGTATAGGGCGTAATTTGCCCCGCTAGCGGCAGATTGATTGTGGTCATCGCCTAGAACTCCAGGGTTGGAACATCAAGCCAGCGCCGTTCCGCCCAGGATTTCAACCCGAGTTCGGCAAGTTGGACACCCTTGGCGCCGGCTTCGAGCCCATAGGGCCAGGGGGCATCTTCGGCGACATGGCGAAGGAACATGTCCCATTGCGCCTTGAAGCCATTGTCGAAAAGCTGGGTGTCGGGAACCTCATCCCAGGTCTTGTAGAAGTCGATCGTTTGCGGCTGATCAGGATTCCAGACCGGTTTTGGTGTGTTAACGCGATGCTGCGTCCAGCATTTCGTCAGCCCGGCGACGGCTGAGCCGTGGGTGCCGTCAACCTGGAAGGTGACAAGGTCGTCGCGGCGGACACGGACGGCCCAGGAGGAGTTGATCTGTGCCACGATGCCGCCTTCAAGTTCGAAGGTCGCGTAAGCCGCATCGTCGGTATCGCAGCCATAGCTCTTGCCGTTCTCATCGATCCGCGCTGGGACGTGTGTGGCGCCGAGGCAGGAGACGGCCCGGACTTCGCCGAACAGGTTGTCCAGAACATAGCGCCAATGGCACAGCATATCGAGGATGATGCCGCCGCCATCGGCCTTTCGGTAGTTCCAAGAGGGGCGCTGCGACGGCACGCCCCAATTGCCTTCGAACACCCAATAGCCGAACTCACCGCGCACGGAGAGGATCTTGCCGAAGAAGCCTGAGTCGCGCAGCATTGCGAGCTTGCGCAGCCCCGGAAGAAACAACTTGTCCTGGACGACGCCATGCTTGAGACCGGATGCGCGCGCCTTTTTGGCCAGCTGGATTGCGATGCCCAGATCGTCCGATATCGGTTTTTCGCAGTAGACATGTTTGCCGGCGTCCAGCGCCCGGCCGATCAGCCCGGCACGCATGAGGGTGGTGCCTGCATCAAAAAAGACAGTATCGCGAGGGTCCGCCAGGGCCGCATCGATGTCCGTCGACCAGCGCTCTATGGCGTGCCTGCGGGCAAGTTGCTCAATCTTGGCGCGGTTGCGGCCAACAATGATTGGATCGATTTCGAGACGTTCTCCCGATTGTAGCGCCAGCCCGCCCTGATCCCTGATGGCAAGTATGGAGCGCACGAGATGCTGATTGTATCCCATGCGCCCCGTAACCCCGTGTAGAATGATTCCAAGACGCGCCATTGCTTTCCTCCCTGCATGGGGTCGATTGTGGAAGCGGCAGCCAGGGCCGCGCTTTTCATAATCAGTAACCAAACGGTTACTTGATGACAGAGCAAAAGCGCATATGTCAACAAAAAAACGAAATGTCGCGAAAACAAGCGGCGAACGGATGAGCATCTGACGGGCAAGAGCGCCATTGCCATTTTGCAGATTGTGCGTTTCGATGTGGTCGTGGTCAAACACCGATGCCAGGGTGCAGTGATTTGAAAGGTGGAACAGCCGAACAGAGCGAAAGTCCGCTGCCCGTGCGGGATCGCAAATATGTCCGCGAGCCTGGGTCTACCGGGGCCAGTCGCCCGCTCGGCTGTACAAAACTGTTGCCCAAGCTTCCCGGGAGAGCCGCGTGAATTGCACCTTTATGTGAAACAGCGGTAGAAAATGCGTTTTTTTGCCATCGCGCTTGGCGATAGCTTGGCGCCCATGCCGTTCTCAACTGTGCAAGGAGCGGGCGATTTTGGTTCCCCTGCAGGCGCGCGGGGCGGCTTGTTCGCTCGTTTCGTCGGTGACGTTGTGCCCTACATTCGCGCCTTGAAGCCCAACGAGGATTGGTTCACCACACAACCGCTTGACTCTCTCGCCGCTTTCAACATAGCTTGTAACTAATTAGTTATTTGTTGCAAGGGAAACATGCGCGGAACGTTCGGGAGGGCGTTCCAACAGGAGGAGGAACAGGTGATGCTACGTGTGAGCAGACGCAATTTCATCGCGGGAGGAGCCGCGTTTCTGTCATTGTCAACGACCGGTGCGGGCGGGGGTACTTCTTTTGCAGCCGATACCCGTCTTCGCCTCCTTTGGTGGGGCTCGCAAGCACGGGCGGATCGCACCAACAAAGTTTCCCAACTCTTTCAGACAAAGAATGCAGGCACGACCGTCAATGGCGAATTCCTGGGGTGGACGGATTACTGGCCACGCCTTGCAACGCAGGTCGCCGGCCGCAATGCACCCGATATCATCCAGATGGACTATCGCTACATCGTCGAATATGCGCAGCGCGGAGCGCTGGCACCGCTGGAAAGCTATATGCCGGCGAAATTGCAAATCGACGATTTCGACAAAACACAGATCGATGGGGGGAGCGTCAACGGGCATTTTTACGGGGTCAGTCTCGGCGCGAACGCCGCAACCACAGTCCTGAATGTCTCCGCATTCGAGCAAGCCGGCGTTCCTTTGCCAACTCAGGCGACGACGTGGGAAGAATTCGCCCGCATGGGCGCGGAAATTACCAAGGCGGGCAAGCGTAAAGGCATGTATGGCATCGCCGATGGCAGCGTCGTGGAGCCGCTCCTGGAAAACTGGCTACGCCAGCGGGGCAAGGCTCTCTATACGGCTGAAGGCAAGATCGCCTTCGATCACAATGATGCCTCCGAATGGTTTGAAATGTGGAGCAAATTCCGCCAGGCCGGTGCCTGTGTTCCGCCAGACGTTCAGGCGCTCGACAAGAACGACATCGAGACAAACACCGTTTCGCTCGCCCGCTCGGCTGCAGCCTTTGCTCATTCCAATCAGTTCGTCGGTTATCAAGCGATCAACAAGGACAAGCTCGGCCTCACCAACCACCCGCGTATCGCGGCAGACTCCAAGGGCGGGCACTATCGCAAGCCCTCCATGTTCTTTTCCGTGTCGGCCCAGTCGAAGGCGATCGACCAGGCTGTCGCCTATATTAATTTCTTCATCAAGGATCCGGAGGCAGCCCTCGTTCTCGGTGTTGAACGCGGCATACCGGAATCGGCTGCAACGCGTGAAGTCATTGCATCCAAGCTCGACGCCCAAGGCAAGGTAGCACTCGACTACGTCACTGGTCTTGGTGATCTTGCTGGTGCGCTGCCGCCGCCGCCGCCAGCTGGTGCCGGCGAAGCTGAACTGGCGTTGCGCAACGTCGCAGAGCAGGTCGGCTTCGGCCAGCTATCGGCAGCCGATGGCGGTAAGTTGTTGGCTGAAGAGATCTCGCGCATCGTCAGCCGGGGCTAGTGCGCATGAACACGGCAACGCACGCATCTGCCGCCGACATAGCTGTAGAAAGACACCAGAGTGTGAGGGCCAGGGGACGTCTGGCACGCCTTTGGGCCAGCAACGCACCAGGATATCTATTCCTTTTGCCCTGGCTCTTAGGCTTCTTCGGGCTGACCCTCGGACCGGCCCTGGTGTCACTTTATCTATCTTTCACAGATTTCGACCTGATCCGCGCTCCGCAATGGACGGGTGCGGCGAACTATGTCCGGATCGCCACCGCAGATCCGAAATTCGCGGCAGCCATGCAGGTAACCCTCACCTATGTGGTTCTTTCCGTGCCCTTTAAGCTCACCTTCGCACTTCTCGTCGCTATAGCCCTTAACCGCGGCGTGAAAGGGCTGACTTTTTATCGCGCCATCTTCTATCTGCCCTCGCTTCTTGGCGGCAGTGTTGCCATTGCCGTTTTGTGGCGGCAACTGTTTGCCGGCGACGGGCTGGTCAACGCAGCTCTGTCACAGTTCGGCATCGAAGGACCAAGCTGGATTTCCCATCCGAACTATTCGATCTATACGCTTGTCGCCCTTAGCGTGTGGCAATTCGGCTCACCGATGATCATCTTCCTCGCCGGTCTGCGGCAAATTCCCACCGACATGTATGAAGCCGCCAGCCTCGACGGCGCCTCCAAATTCCGCCAGTTCTACAAGATTACGTTGCCGCTTCTCACGCCCGTGATCTTTTTCAATGCCGTTGTCCAGACGATCGATGCATTCAAAGCCTTCACGCCGGCCTTTATCATTTCCGGTGGCACCGGCGGACCAATCAACTCGACGCTGTTTTATACGCTCTACCTCTATCAGGAGGCATTCGGAAATTTCCGCATGGGTTACGCCTCCGCGCTGGCCTGGATCCTGGTGGTGATCATCGCAATCTTCACCGCCTTCTCCTTCCTCACATCGCGCTACTGGGTACATTACGATGACTGACACGCCGATGACCTCCGTGACGGCACCGCCGCCACCCGTGAGCGGACGCAACCCGATGGCAAGCGTGCTCATTCACGCCGCGCTGATCGCAGCATCCATTGCGATGATTTATCCTTTGCTCTGGATGGTCTCGGCCTCCATACGGCCGGAAGACGAAATTTTCTCCTCGACGTCGCTTTTGCCATCGTCGGTGGATTTCAGCTCCTACATCCGCGGTTGGTTCGGGCTCGACATATCCTTTGGCCGTTTCTTCTGGAACTCGCTTGTCGTCTCGGTTTTGACGGTCACGGGCAACGTCATGGCCTGTTCGCTTGCAGCTTACGCGTTCGCCCGACTAAGGTTCAAGGGCCGCAACTTCTGGTTTGCAATTATGCTCGGCACGCTCATGATTCCCTATCATGTGACGCTGATCCCCCAATATGTGCTCTTTCTTAATCTTGGCTGGGTGGACACCTACCTGCCACTGGTGGTGCCCAAGTTCCTCGCATCGGATGCATTCTTCATCTTTTTGATGGTGCAGTTCTTCCGCGGCATCCCGCGCGAACTCGACGAGGCCGCGATGATGGATGGATGCAGTCCATGGCGGATCTACTGGAAAATCATGCTCCCGCTCTCCTTGCCGGTTCTGGCGACGGCTGCAATCTTCTCGTTTATCTGGACATGGGACGATTTCTTCGGTCCGCTGATCTATCTCAATGACATGAACAACTACACGATCCAGCTGGGGCTGCGCACATTCGTCGACTCGAGCAGCACGTCGGATTGGGGTGGGCTTTTCGCAATGTCGACGCTGTCACTCGTTCCCGTCTTTTTCTTCTTCCTGTTCTTCCAGCGCCTGCTCATCGAGGGCATCGCCACAACGGGAATGAAGCGGTGACGGGGCCGTTTCAATTTTCAAGGTATAGAAATCCATGAGTGAACTGCTTTTTGCGGCCGTCGGCCTTAATCACAATCACATCTACGGCCAGGTCAATTGCTTGTTGCGGGCCGGGGCCAGGCTCGTCGCTTTCCACGAAGAAGATGATGGGCTTGCGGCAGAATTTTCTGCCACCTACGCCGATGTGCCGCGAACTGCATCTCTGCAGGAGATTCTTGAAAACCGGTCCATCAGCCTCATTACTTCCGCGGCGATCCCGGCCCGGCGAGCGGAGCTGGCAGTATCCGCGATGCGCCACGGCAAAGATGTGCTGGTCGACAAACCAGCGATGGTCAGTTTCGATCAGCTCAAGGCCGTCCGTGCCGTGCAGGCGGAAACGGCGCAAATCTTCTCAGTGCTTTATTCCGAACATTTTGAGAGCCGGGCGACGGTCAGGGCCGGGCAGCTTGTTGCCGCCGGTGCTATCGGCGAGGTTGTGCATACGGCGGGCCTTGGCCCGCATCGGCTTAGACGAGAAACGCGTCCCGACTGGTTTTTCCGCCGCGCCGAATATGGTGGCATTCTCACCGACATTGCTTCGCATCAATGTGAGCAATTCCTGTTCTTTACCGGTTCCGATAAAGCGCGCGTCCTTTCGGCCAGTATCGGCAATCACGCCAATGCCGATCGGCCTGAGCTTCAGGACAGCGGCGATATTCACCTGACCACCGGCAAAGCCACGGGGACGGTCCATGTTGACTGGTTCACGCCAGACGGGATGCCGACCTGGGGCGATGGCCGGCTTTTCATTATCGGAACGACCGGCGCTATTGAAATCCGCAAGGCCGTCGACCTCGCGGGGCGGCCCGGCGGCGATCACCTGTTTTTGACGGACCGGCAGGGTGTGCAGCATGTTGACTGCTCAAAGCTCGAATTACCTTTCGGACAGCAGTTTTTGGCCGATATACGCGATCGCACTCAAACCGCCATGTCACAGGAGCGCTGCTTTGCGGCAATGGAACTTGCGTTGACCGCACAGCAAATGGCCGAGAGCAAGCAGGAAAGATATTGAAATGAGTATCAAAACAGTCGCCGTCGTTGGCTGCGGCATCGGCAGATCGCATATCATCGAAGGCTACCTGCCTCATCCGGACATGTTCAAGATCACCGCGATCTGCGATCTCAACGAGGTGCGGCTCAAAGAGGTTGGCGACGAATTCGGCATCGCTCGCCGTACCGCATCCTTCGACGAACTCCTGACCGACGAGACCATCGATATCATCGATATCTGTACACCGCCCGGGATCCACCTTGAACAGGTCATTGCGGCGCTTCGCGCCGGCAAGCACGTGATCTGTGAAAAGCCATTGACTGGATCGCTCGCTGGCGTTGATGCGATCATGCAAGCAGAGAGGGTCGCAAAAGGGGTATTGATGCCAATCTTCCAGTACCGTTATGGCGACGGCATCGAGAAGGCAAAACGTATCATCGCGGCCGGCGTGGCCGGAAAGCCTTATCTTGGATCGGTAGAGACTTTCTGGCTACGGACTCCGGAATACTATGCTGTGCCCTGGCGCGGCAAATGGGAGACGGAACTTGGCGGCGTGCTGGTGACACATGCGCTGCATCAACATGACATGCTGATGCATCTGATGGGGCCAGTGTCGAAGGTCTTCGGCCGGGTCAGCACGCGGGTCAACGATATTGAAGTTGAAGATTGCGCTTCAGCCAGCTTGCTTATGCAAAGTGGGGCGCTCGTTTCGCTGTCGTGCACGCTCGGATCTCAGGAGGAGATCAGCCGGCTGCGGCTCCACTTTCAAAATGTCACTTTTGAGAGCAGCCATGAGCCTTATGCACCCGGCAAGGATCCCTGGAGGATCATCGCGGCCAACGACCAGGTCCAGGGGCAGATTGATGCCCTGATTGCAGATTGGACGCCGGTTGCCCCGCGCTTCACGACGCAGATGCGGCACTTTCACCGCCATCTGAACGGGCAGGGCCCGCTTCCGGTCACAAGTCGCGATGCGCGCGACGCGTTGGAACTCGTCACGGCCATCTACCAGTCTTCCGACGCGGGTTGCGAAGTGACGCTTCCAATCAAGGGTGACAGCCCGAAATATGCCAAATGGCGTGCAACCACGCGATGAGGTCTAAGATCAGTCGAAAGAGAGGATTTGGGACATGTCGACCAGTGTAGTTCTTGAAAAGGTTGAAAAGCGCTATGGAACTGTCGACGTCATCCACGGCATCGACCTCAACATTGAACCTGGCGAATTCGTCGTCTTCGTCGGCCCTTCGGGCTGCGGGAAGTCGACCCTGCTGCGCATGATCGCCGGGCTGGAGGAAATCAGCGGTGGCGCGCTGCTTCTTGATAGGGAGCGAATGAACGAGGTGGCATCAGCCAAACGCGGCATCGCCATGGTGTTCCAGTCCTATGCACTTTATCCGCACATGTCAGTCTATAAAAATCTCGCCTTTGGTCTGGAAACCGCCGGATACAAGAAAGCTGAAATCGAACCGCGTGTGCGCCGCGCCGCGCAGATCCTGCAGATCGAGAAACTTCTTGAACGCAAACCCAAGCAGCTTTCCGGCGGGCAGCGTCAGCGCGTTGCGATCGGTCGTGCCATTGTACGCGAGCCGCGCATCTTCCTGTTCGATGAACCACTCTCCAACCTCGATGCGGAACTTCGCGTGCAGATGCGGGTGGAAATCTCGCGCCTTCATCGCAAGCTCGGCAATACCATGATCTATGTCACCCACGATCAGGTCGAAGCGATGACCATGGCTGACAAGATCGTCGTGTTAAACGCTGGCCGGATCGAACAGGTCGGTGCGCCTTTGGAACTCTATAACAACCCGGTCAACCGTTTCGTGGCCGGCTTTATCGGCAGTCCGAAGATGAACTTCCTTGATGCCCGCATCGAGGAAATCAGTGCCAACCATACTGATCTTTGTGTCGGTGGAAATAAGATGCGTCTGCCATGGCAGCTGAAGGGCGGCACGAAAGAAGATAAGGTCGCCTTTGGCATCCGGCCTGAGCATCTGGTTGCCGACAGGGAGGCGGGTATCGCACTGGCTACCGTTAATGTCGATCTGGTCGAGAATCTCGGCGGCGCGACGATGCTCTATACGACCACGCCCGATGGCCAGCAGTTGACCGTCGCGCTGGATGGCCAGCAGAACGTGGAGCACGGCGCAAATATCAAGGTTTATTTCGACCCGGCCCGCTGCCACGTATTCAGCGCCGATGGCGTGGCCATTCAAGCGCATGAAGAACATGCGGCCGCCAATGGCGGAGGTTCTGTTTCAGATCGTTACCATGCTGCAAGCTAGACGACAGGGCTGTCGTAGCTTGCGATTTCCTCCTGAGGATTGGCGATGCGTAGGTCGTCCGGTTGGACGTTAGGGTAGGGAAGCACCTTGGACAACGATCAGACTTCGGAGCCGCATTTGCTGGATGCCTGGACGCACATCTTTCCGCAGGCATATTTCGCAAAACTCAACACTGTTTCGAACGCATCGGGGCCGTTAAAGCGCTGGATGACGCTGCGTTCCCTATACGATTTGGATGAACGTTTCCGCTTGATGGATCAATTTTGCGGCTACAAGCAGATCCTCACGCCGTCCATGCCCGCCTTTGACGAAATTGCCGATCCGAGCGAAGCTCAAACGCTGGCGCGACTGATGAACGACGGCTTGGCCGCACTGGTCGCCCAATATCCTGATCGCTTTCCCTATTTCGTGGCGGGGGTATCGCTCATGAACGCCAAGGCCGCTTGTAGCGAGATCCAGCGAGCTTTGGATATGGGCGCCATTGGGTTTCAGTTGCCTTCACATGTGCAAGGAATTCCCTTGGATGATCCGAGATTCTTCACCATATGGGACACCCTTGCCGCATCGGGGCGTCCGATTTGGTTACACCCGATCCGCGGTCCGGTACCCGACTATCCAACCGAGAAGAAGTCGAAATACGAAATCTGGTGGTGCTTCGGCTGGCCTTATGAAACCACAGTTGCGCTGTCGCGATTGGTTTTCTCCGGACTGTTGGACCGCCATCCACACCTTCGAATTCTAACTCATCATATGGGTGGAATGATTCCCTTCTTTGCGGGGCGCATCGAACAGGGTTGGGGGTTGGAAATGGGTGCGCGCACGCCACCGTCAGATGCGGATTTGCTGCCAGTCCCGCTAAGACATCCGGCTTTGACTTACTTCAAGGCGTATTTTGGCGATACCGCCCTCTCGGGAGCGACGGGCGCACTCCGCTGCGGCCTGGACTTCTTTGGAATCGATCATGTCATGTTCGCAAGCGATTTTCCGTTCGATGCCGAAGGCGGTTCCTATCTGGTGCGGGAAACACTCAAATCGATCCAAGGGCTGGGTATTTCGGCGTCTGATTTTGCCCGTATTGCAAATCGCAACGCGCAAAACTTCTCAAGGCCCAGCTTCACGCCCCAATTTTAAAGCACGCAATGTCGGGCGGAAATTGACGTTCCTCGAACCAGCTCAGCTGCAGCTCTGCGGGATACAATCACGAGGGCAAGGGGCAAGGTGTTTGCGAAACTACGCGAAGGAAATACCTGATGTTACAGAAAGATACTTCTTTCGCTGGTAAGACGCGCGACCGTTTTGAAAGCGGGGGGTGGGGAATGTGATTCTGGACCTTGCCAAAATTCGCAAAGCTAAACATTCACTTGGCCAGATACCTTAAGACAACGTCGATGTTGTGCGCTTCCCGTTCCGCCAGGGCGTTATAGTGCATAAGATTGACATCGAATATTGTCGAAAGGGTGTACTGGTTGGCGACATAGAAGTGACCGAGACTTACAATCGTGATGTATAGTTGCATCGGCGATATCCCCTCGCGGAAAACTTCTTTGCGGACTCCGTCGAGCAGGACTTGGTCCAGCAGCTCCAGCAGCGGCGGGTAAAGGCTTTTCACAAATCGGCTTTGCCGGATATAGCTTGCCTGGTGCAGGTTTTCTTCGTTGAGGATGCGCACGAACTCCGGGTGCTCAACGACATACCTCAGGTTGAATGCCACGAGAAGTGCCATGGCCCGTTCCGGGGGCAGTGAGCCGACTTCCAGTAAGCGTTCTTCGTTGCGCTTGCGACTATAGGCATCCTCAAGAACGGCGAGCCACAGTTCCTCCTTGCTGCCAAAATGGGCGTAGAGCATGCGCTTGTTCACCCGAGCGGCGTCGGCGATTTCGTCGACCCTCGCGCCTGCAAGTCCCTTCAAGGTGAACTGTTCGATTGCCGCGCTCAAGATGCGCTTTTTTGTGGCGTCGGCTCGCGCGCTGGGCGCGCGTGCTTTGCGTTCCGGGTCTGCCGTTCCCTGCTCAGTCACTTTTCACTCCAGAACAACATGCAACATGTTTGACACCCGATTTCAAATTGAGACCTCGAGTCCCTTTTTTCGAATATTAACTTGTCACAAATACAACAACAAGCCAAGTGCCGTAACCATATAGTTATCCAGGATGTGACAGGCGTTTTAAGGGGACCGACTTTGAAAATGCCGACGCTATGCGCTTTTATCATTCGCAGGGGACACCTTCTTACAAACTGTTGACAACTCTTAAGACAAAAAGTAACTATTGAGTTACTCCAAGGGAGGAACATTTCAATGGGAAGCAAACAGTCCGCCGCCGAATGCACGTCTAAACGATCTGCAGTCGCCAGTCCTGATCAGCCGATCATCCAAGTCCCTTCGCAGGAACTCGTGTTCACGAGCCTTGTTGATTTGCTGCGATATCGCGGCATTTCGGCAGTGCGTGAATACGAATTTAGCCCTCGGGGCGACGGTGGACGGACAATCGTTTGATTGGCACTTCAGTTGCTGACGATTGCATTGGCGTAGTCGTTGCCAGACAATGCCCGGAGGAATGCGTATGCGAAACGCTTTTAATTCAGCTTGGCTCCGACCGATCCTCTTGGTGGCCATCGTCATCGTCGTGTGGGATATTTCAGTCAGGCTGTTGAATGTACCGGCCTATCTTGTCCCGCCGCCGTGGCAGGTCCTTGAGCAACTCGTCCTCGAGGGACCGATGCTCCTGGCAGAGGCAGTTCCCACTTTGGTCGCCACCCTCGGCGGATTTGCACTTTCAGTCCTTATCGGCGTTCCGCTTGCTATGCTGATTGCATATTCGCGAACTGTCGAAAGCTACCTCTACCCTTTGCTTGTTTTCTCCCAAAGCGTTCCCAAGGTCGCGATAGCGCCGTTGTTTGTCGTCTGGTTCGGCTTCGGCATTTTGCCAAAGATTATCGTTGCCTTTCTGCTGGGTTTCTTTCCCGTGGTGGTTTCGACAGTCATGGGGTTCAAGTCACTGGAGGCCGACATGGTCGATCTTGTCAGATCGATGGGCGGCTCACGCTGGAAGATGTTCTACAAAGTTAGCCTGCCGAATGCCATGCCGGCTATTTTTTCCAGCATGAAGGTATCCGTTACCTTGGCAGTCGTTGGCGCAGTGGTCGGCGAATTCGTGGGATCAAACGCGGGTATCGGTTACGTCTTGCAGCGTGCCAACGGCAACTTCGATCTGCCGCTGATGTTTGCCGCATTGATCGTCCTGTCCCTCATGGGGGTGATTCTCTTCATGACTATCGACGCGTTGGAGAAATACCTTTTGCCGTGGCATGTCTCCAACAGGTTGGATTCCACGCAAGTGCATTAACAAATTCGGTGTGAATCATCATAGGAGGAGAATGATGAAAGTCGGCAATTCGCTCAAGGCCTGCATCGCTGCCGCCATGGTAACGGCGATCGTCGTCGCCTCGGCGAGGGCACAATCCCTCGACAAGGTAACGCTCATGCTGAACTGGTATGCGACGGGTTTGCATGCTCCCATTTTACTGGGAAAGCAAAAGGGTTACTTTGAAAAAGAGGGGCTGGACCTGGAAGTACAGGAGGGGAAGGGTTCCGGACCGACCGTCCAGGCCGTCGCGGCGGAAAACGTAACCATTGGCTTTGCCGACATCACCACGATGATGAAGCTCGTTTCAAAGGGCGCGCCAGTCATATCGGTCGGTTCGGCCCTGGAGCGCAGCCCCTTCGCAGTTATTAGCCTCAGTGAAAAAAAGATACTTCAACCGTCAGACATCAGGGGTAAAACCATCGCGATGACGGCGGGCGACTCCCCATCGCAAGCCTGGCCGCTGTTTTTGGAGAAGAATGGACTAAAGGACACCGATTACAAAACGGTGACTGGCGACGCGAAGACGAAGATCAATGCAGTCATCAACGGTCAAGCAGATGCCCTGCTTGGTTTTGCGACGGATCAGGGGAACCAGATCGAATTCGTCACCAAGAAGCCGGTCAGCTTGATGCTTTTTGCCGATCACGGGGTCGACAGCGTCGGATCGTCGTTTATCGTCAATACTGCTACATTGAAAGAACACCCCGAAATGATCCGGCGGTTCCTGCGGGCAGCGACGCTGGCGTTCGAGGATGCGGTCAAGGAACCCGAAGCGGCGGTGGATGCGTTGCTGGTCGCCTTTCCCAAAGCGGGTGCCAAGGAAAGCCTGATGTCGGGGCTGAAAACAGCCATCCCGCTGTTCCATACACAGGATACAGTCGGCCAAAAGCCACTTCGGGTAAGCTCGCAGGCGATGGAAAAGACAATCCAAACCATGGTCGATACCGGTGGCATCGACAAATCGGAGATGAACGCTTCGAAGTTCTTTACGAACGAGTTTCTACCGTGAAAGGTCGAGGATGTTAGCTGTTTCGATGAAGAAAGACGCTGCGCGCCCAACCGCCCAACCTCCAAAAATCCACGTGCCGTTAATCGAAGTACGGGGAGTAACGAAGACCTATCCAGGGCGCGATGGCCCCACGGAATCATTGCGCCCGATAGACCTTTCCATCAACGAAGGTGAGTTCGTTTCCGTGGTCGGTCCCTCGGGCTGCGGCAAGAGCACGTTGCTCAAACTGGTCGCCGGCCTCGCGCCCGCCTCAGGAGGTGAAATAAGAATCGGTGGCCGCCGCATCGTTGGGCCACAGACGAATGTCGGCATTGTTTTCCAAAATGCTGTGCTCATGGCGTGGCGGAATGTGAGCAACAATATTCTGCTTCAGGCCGAAATGCGGGGAATGGATATGGCTGCGGCGCGAAAGCGCGCGCAGCAGCTTATCGAGATGGCCGGTCTGAAAGGCTTTGAGAAAAAATATCCATGGCAGCTTTCCGGCGGCATGCAGCAACGTGCGTCGATCTGCAGAGCCTTGCTGCACGATCCGGCGGTCATGTTAATGGACGAACCGTTCGGCGCATTGGATGCAATGACCCGGGAGAAGATGAACATCGAACTTCAACGCATCTGGCTTGAATCTCGAAAGACAGTCCTGCTCATTACCCATAGTATCCCGGAGGCAGTCTTTCTTTCCGACCGCGTCATCGTGATGAGTGAACGTCCAGGGTCAATTGCGGCAACTTATGACATTGATTTGCCGCGCTCGCGTTCGTTGAATGTAATGGCTACCCCGGAATTTGCCTCCTATACGCGAATGATCCGCGCCCATTTCTATGCGCAAGGGTCTTTGGACGACCACTAAACCGTCGCGTTGGCTGCCTGACGCTTAAGCGGCAGGCGTTTTTGCAATTTGCCAACGGGCCCGCAAGGTGCGGGGCAGGGAGGCGCCTGACCGCTAGATACCCGAAGTCTGGAAAGACAGCTGGTCAGGCGCCAGGGCGTTGAGGAATTCGAGCGCGTCGAAGACAGCGCCAGGCGCCTGCGCCCCGCGTACGCGCGCTTTACCCGCAAGAACTTGCTGAACTGCCTCGCATACGAGCGGGGCGGTAAAGGCGTAGATGTCGCGACCAAAAGCGGAAATGTGGCGCTCTTCGTTCACCTTCCGAACCATGACCTCGACCATGAAGCGCTGCGCCGAAAGACCTGATCCATCAGCCGGCGCAGGTGGCGGCGTGCTCGGATCATGGACGTCTCGATAACCAGTCTCATTAAGATATGTATGAATCTCCGTGCTGCGCAGATGCCGGTTGATGACGGAAATCTCCGAGAATGGCTGTTCGATGACTTGTTGAGGGCCGAATGGTTGGAGAAACTTCCATTCCTGCACTGCAGCCGGCAGAGACACTGGTGCCAACCGCCCATTGGCGACCACCAATCGCCGAGCAGTGTTGCGCGCTCCGGTATTGCGGGAGCCGATTGTCGGATGCCAGCTATCCAGCGCGATGCCGATCCGAATATCGTCGACCGAGTCCCAATCACCGCGTAGTGCTGACACAAGCAAATCCGCAAAACCGCCGTAGAACCCCATGGCAGGTATAAAAACCAGCCCGGCTTGCCTTGCGTCATTATCGAAGGTGTCATACGTCGATAATGCGCTGGCCTGTTCCGCCGTCACATCAAAGTAATGGGCACCCGCCCGCAAAGTTGCTGTGGCCACCGCATCGGCCGTGTCCAAAAACGGGCCGGCGCAATTGATAACGGCTGTTACTCCCAAAAATGCCCTGTCGAGCGAATTGGCGTCTTCGATTGACGCCTCGCGAATTTCGACGGCTTGGGTGCCGGCGTGAGCCAACTTCGCGGCGCTCCGACCGACGGCCAGCGCCTTCAAGCCTCTGCGCGCCAGTTCGGATAGCACGAACTTTCCGGTGTGCCCGTTGGCGCCATACACTGCGATCGCTGCATTTTCATTTTTCTGGTTAGCCATCTTCATCCCCTTGATGCTACAGACCTGTCTGTTGCTATACGTACAGGTCTGTAGCGCGTCAAGGGTTTTTTTGATACAGAAAGATTCTTGATGACCGGCGCCATGAAACAAACGGAGGACGCGTGAAGAATTCGGAGTTAAACTTGCAAGAGGTTCGCCAGCGCATTCTGGAGACGGCGTCCGAGCTTTTTTACAAGCAAGGCGTCCGCGCGGTTGGCGTGGACCTCATAGTCGAAAAGGCCGAAGTTGCGAAGACGAGCCTATATCGACACTTCCGCACAAAAGACGATCTCGTCGCGGCATTCCTCGAGCGCGAGGACAAAGACTTCTGGGACACTTGGGACAAGGTCGCTCAAATGCATGTTGGCGATCCAAAAGGAGAGTTGGAGTCTCACCTCAATTGGATCGGCGAGCGTGTCAATCGCCCAGCTTATCGTGGCTGTCCGCAAATCAATGTTGCAGCTGAATTTGCTGAAATAGAGCATCCTGCCCGCAAGGTAGCTGCCGCGCATAAAGCCGAGTTGAGGCGGCGACTTCATGAACTGGCTGAGCAACTGGGGGCGAACAGGCCCGCAGAACTTGCTGGGCAGTTCGCATTACTTATCAATGGCGCGTTTGTCAGTTCACAGATGTTCGACGCCGGGGAGGCGAAGCCGCTGCTACAGCAGGCGGCCAACGCTCTGCTTCAGGCAAGTCAAAGTTGAGCGACGCTTGACCCACCAACACTCATCCTTGGCATTGTCGGAGGGCAGGACGGCGAGGCTGGCCAGAACAGAAAGGGACATTTTAGAGCGACAAGGAGGACAGGCCCTTTGAGAGATGGAGGCGAGCTGATGGTCGCATTGCGGGCAGTTCCGACAGTATAGACTTTGTCAAAGCCGACGCGCTGGAATAATTGTAATCGCTATTGCTCAAAGTCGTCTAGGCAGCGTTCGCTTTCAGCGAACTATCAACATAAAATTGCTGAACCGCTATGCTGCCAGCTCTGTCTCTCGATCGAAGAAATGCAGATTGTCCAAGGCGATATGCAAGCGGACCTGGTCACCTTTGCAAGCCTCGGGCCTGCCGGCGTGGGCCAAAACGACTGGTTGCGATGCGACCGCAAGAACCACGAAGGTCATACTTCCCGTTGACTCAATGCCGGTAACGGTGGCCCCAATGGTCATGTCGTTGACGCCCGGCTTCAGGGATAGATGTTCGGGCCGCATGCCGATCCAGACTTGCCGGCCAGCAGCGATATCGCGATTGAAACCGATACGGACGCTGTCGCTGTCCAGCACCAACGCCCCATTGTCGGCTGCGGTCGCAGGCAGGAAGTTCATTGCCGGTGAGCCAATGAAACCGGCGACAAACTTGTTCGCCGGACGGTCATAGAGTTCAAGCGGACTTCCCTGTTGCTCGATAATTCCGGCGCGCATAACGACGACATGGTCGGCCATGGTCATCGCCTCGACCTGATCGTGCGTGACGTAGACCGATGTGGCGTTCAGGCGCTCATGCAGCTTGCGGATCTCGCTGCGCATGTGGACGCGCAGCGCGGCATCGAGATTGGAGAGCGGTTCATCGAACAGGAACACTTTCGGATTGCGCACAATGGCCCGGCCCATGGCAACGCGTTGCCGCTGACCGCCCGACAAGGCTTTAGGCAAACGATCCAACAGACGGGAAAGACCGAGGGTCTCTGCGGCGGTTCGTGTACGCTCGGCAATTTCGTCCTTGGGACGGCGCTTCAGGCGCATCGAATAGTTCATATTGTGCTCGACATCCATATGCGGGTAGAGCGCGTAGGACTGAAACACCATGGCGACGTCGCGCTCACGCGGAGGTTTGCCGATGACGCTTTGACCGGCAATACGGACATCGCCGGAGCTGGTTTTCTCCAACCCGGCGAGGGTGCGCAGCAACGTCGACTTACCGCAGCCGGACGGTCCGACAAGGGCGACGAACGAGCCCTGTTTGATGGAAATGTTGACGTCCCGAAGCGCGTGGAACCCGCCATAATGCTTGTTCAGATTGTCGATCTCGATCTGGAACATGATTCACCTCATTTAAGCGCGCCGGCGGTGAGGCCGCTGACGATACGCCGTTGCAACAGCATGAATACGATCAGGATGGGCGTTACATAGATAGCCGCGTAGGTCATGATGCCGTTCCAGTCATTGGCATTGGGGCCCATGAACGTCTGCAGACCCACCGTTGCTGTCTGCAGTTCGTTCTTGGCGATCAGCGAACGGGCATAAACATATTCGCCGAAGGATTGCAGAAAGATCAGCACGGATGTGACCAGAATGCCGTTGCGCGCCAAGGGCAGCATAATCCGGAAGAACGCGCCAATGCGCGATGACCCGTCGACGAGCGCAGCCTCTTCAAGTTCACGCGGTACCTGCACGAAAGTGGCACGGCAAAGCACGATATAGAGGGGCAGCACCTTGGCGGTTTGCGCCAGGATGACCGCAATGCGCGGGCTGGCCAAAAGACCGATCTGATTGAACATGACGAATATCGGCGTCACCATCAACGAAGATGGCAAAACCTGCATCATCAGGATCGCGAACAGAGCGATCTCCATCCACACGTTGCGAACACGCGATAAGACGTAGGCGCATCCGGTCCCAAGCATTGTCACCAGAATTGTAACGCCGATGGCGATGAGCAATGAATTCCAGATGTAACGACCCATGTCGCGGTTCTTCCAGATCTCCAGAAAATTCCACTGTGGATCGCTAGGCCAGAACGTTGGCGGATATTGAAAGATCTCACTGCTGCCCTTCAGGGCCGTCAGGTACATCCAATAGAGCGGAAACAGATAGGTTGCCGTCATCATCAGACCGATGACGAGGAGGACGTAGCGTTTCACGGGTGCCTCTCTTCAGTAGCTGTGTTCGTGACGAGTGGATCGGACATAGGCTGCGGCAACGATGATAACGAAGAGAATCATGAGCACGGAAACGGCGCTGCCGAGGGATATCTCATAAGTCTGGAAAGACAGTTGCCACGACCAGTACTGGGCGACATTGGAGCTGTCGGCCGGGCCGCCTTGCGTCAGCGCAGCAATCAGATCGAATTGTTGCAGCGTGAAAATGACGCCGAGCGAAATGACTGCGCCAAGCTGCGCTCGCATCAAAGGCAGGGTAATTGATCGGAAGCGTTCAAGGGGACCGGCACCGTCCAGTTCCGCCGCCTCGTAGACATCACGCGGAATGCTGGCAAGGCCTACCGAAAGCAAAATCATATTGAAGGGAATACCGAGCCAGATATTGGCAATGATGACGGCGTAGAGGGCGACATTCGGATCCGATAGCCAGAAGATGCGATCATCGGTGAGACCAAGTGCCGTCAGCACATAGTTGATAACGCCGAAATCACCGGCAAAGAGCCATTTCCAGATGGCGCCCACGACGAGCGCCGGCATAATCCATCCGGCAAGGAACAGGCCGCGCAAATAGGTCGCGCCCGGAAAATCCTGCTGGAAGAAGAGCGCAAGGCCAAAGCCAATCGAAAGCTGGAACACGATCGACAACACGACGAATTGCACGGTGTTCCACAAAACGGTCGCGGCAATCGGCTGCGCGAAAATAGTGGAGTAGTTCTCCAGGCCAACAAAGGGACGCTTGAAGGAGGTGATCGTAAACATGTCGACGGTCTGCAGTGACATGATGATATTGTAGATGATCGGAAAGGCGGAAAACGCAACCAAATAAACAAGGGCAAGTCCAAGCAGCAGGATGTCAAATCCACTGCCATCCCGGATGGTTCTGATAATGCCCTGCATCGCGTCCTCCGCTCGCCGCTTCAATTGAGATGTCGCTCCCCGCATTGGCGGGAAAGCGACAGACAACAGCCCTAGTCGTTCAAAACGCCGTCGATCTGCTTTTGCGCGGCAGCAAGCGCCGTCTTCGCATCGCTCTGATGCGTCAAAGATGACTGAATGGCGGTGTAGATCGCCTTCGATATTTTTGGCCACTCGGGATGCGGACCGCGATTGCGGGCATATTTCATGCTCTCTTCGAACACTGCATAGATCGCGGGATTATTAGGATTGTTCGACTGTACGTTCGCCGCCGGGACAAAACCGAAGCGGTTCCAGACATCAGGCATTTTGCTGTAAAGGAATTCGAGGAGGATGAAGGCCTCTTTGGGATGTTCGCTCTTGGCAAGAATAACATTGTCGCCTTCGCCCAGGGCAGATGCACGGGTGGCACCGTCCCGGGGTACCGGCAGAAGGGCAGCGCGGTAGTCAAATTTTGCTTCCCGTCCCATGCGCGGCAATTCCCACGGGCCCGAGATCGCCATCGCCGCATTGCCAGCGTTGAATGTTCCAGTTGAATCATATTGGCTGCGGATCAAGGTATCTGGAGAAGCGAGCTTTTCGTCGATGAGCTTGCCCCAGAAGTTCAGAACCTTCTCGCCGCCTTCCGTGTCGACCTTGTTGTAGTCGCCGCCTGCCATCTGCAGCCAGGGCAGGAACTGGAACGTGCCTTCTTCTGTAGCGACCGCGGAAAATGCCAGACCATAGACATTCTTGGCTGGATCATTGAGTTTCTTGGCGGCTGCGTAAAGTTCATCCCATGTCCTGGGCGGTTTGTCGGGATCGAGCCCTTTCGCCTTGAACATGTCGGCATTGTAGTAAAGCGCGATTGTATTGGCGCCGCGGGGAACACCGTAAATCTTGTCATCCCAGGTCACCGATGAGAGGGGACCGGGGAAGATATCGTCCTTCTTGATGACTTTTGATTCCGCCAGCATCGCGCTAAGATCGAGCAACAGACCGCGGGAGGCAAACAGCGCAACTTCCGGATTGTCAATGTAGGTCACATCGGGCGATTCCCCGGTCGCGGTGGCGCGTGCCAGATCATTGACCATGTCGCGAAACTGAACGGTTTTGATGTTTAGCTTGATGTCGGGATGGGCCTGCTCGAATTCATCCTTCAAAAGATACATATACTGATCTGGCCGATCGATCGTCCAAATGTCCAATGTCACCGGCTCGGCTTGAGCAGCACCGGAAATGAGCAGCGCAGCAGCTGCGATCCAATGTGATATGCGTTTCATCGCTTCCTCCTCGTGTGGCTGGACCGGATTTGGATGCTTCTTGTTGGCACGTTTTCCCGGTATTGGCGTTGTGTTGTCTCCGGAACTCCCGTCCGGCAGCGGGCCCGCTTGGGGAAATCAAGGATTGGCGACGAATGCGCCGCCACGACTTTGTTTCAGATGATTGAGCGAATGGACCTGTCCGGTCATTTCCAGTTCGTTGCGGTAGACCGGATCATGCCAGCCTTCGATGTCGATCGATCCCGACCAGCCTGCGAGGCGCAGTTCAGAAATTACATCCACCCAGTTGGTGTCGCCAAAACCCGGCGAACGCATGAACACGAACTTTTCCTTGCCGAAGATGCCGTGCTCGCGAATGACTTCCCAGCGGATCGTTGCGTCCTTGCCGTGAACATGGAAAATCTTCGGCGCCCATTTGCGGATCTGCGGCAGCGGGTCGATGAGATAGATCATCTGATGACATGGTTCCCATTCGAGACCAAGATTGTCAGCGGGAACTTCGTTGAAGATCATCTCCCAGGCATCGGGAGTGTGGGCAATGTTCCAGTCACCGCTTGCCCAATTGCCATCCATGGCGCAGTTTTCAAAGGCCAGCTTCACGCCCTTGTCGGCGGCACGCATGGCGAGTTCGGTCCAGACCCGCCGGAATTGTGGCAAGCTCTCCTCAATCGGTTTGCCGCGAATTCGCCCCGTAAAGCCTGCAATCGTGGTTGCGCCGAAAAGGTGGGCATTGTCGATCAGCGCTTCCCAGCCTTTGAGGGTTTCGCGGTCAATTTCAGTATCCTCGAGCGGATTGCCGAACATGCCGAGCGTTGATATTGTCACATCCGCATCGCCAATTGCCTCTTTCAGCTCTGCCGCCAGCCGCGACAGATCCTTGTTCATCACCTGCCAGAAGAAGGGTTCGATACTTTCGAAACCATGCGGCAGGATGCTTTTGACATAAGCGGCGGGATCGGGTGTATTACCCTTGATCATGGTGCCGATACGGATGGCTTTTGCCGGGTCGCTCACTCGAATGCTCCTTCAGATCGTAATTTCGATACGCCGGCCGGACTCGGCGCTGTCAATTGCACCGAACACCATGGCCAGGCTCTTGATATTCTCCGTGCCGACCGTTTCCGGTACGGGCCCGCCCTTTGTGGCGACAATAAAATCCTGCATGACTCCGAGGTGGCCGCCGACGCGATCAGACGCATCGAGGGGAGGGACCCCGACGGCGGCCACCCCGGAAAAAAGGCCGTTTTTGCCGGAGGTGACGGCTTCGGCCTTAATGTCATCATGCCCGTCCCAGACAACAGTCCCGTTGCAACCCACGATACGCCATGCGCTTTCCCAGCTTGTGCGCAAACCATCTGCGCACCAGCTGCCGCGGTAGGTAAAAACCGCGCCGTTGGAAAACTCGAATATGGCGGCTGCCGATGATCCTTGGCTGTACCACGAATTGGCCGGCTCCCATTCACGGGCGTAAACGGCCGTGGCGGCTTCACCGGCCATAAAGCGCGCGGCGTCGAAGGTGTGGATCGCCATGTCAAGAAACAGAACGTGAGGCATTTCCTCGCGAAAGCCGCCAAAATGCGGAGCGAGAAAGAAGTCGCAATGGATGCTGGTCACTTCGCCGATAGCGCCTGATTCGATCAGTCTGCGGATACGGCGGATTTGGGCAAGGTAGCGCCGGTTTTGCACAACGGCGTGAATCCGGCCTGCCTCACGTGCACGCCAAACGAGATCGCGGGCCTCTGCCAGGGTTTCGGCCATGGGCTTTTCGGAAAGAACATGGCAACCGGCTTCCAGTCCGGCTGCAACAGTTGCGTGCCGTGCGGCGGGTACCACGATATCGAAAAGCAGGTTGGGGCTGGTTTTGGCCAAAACTTTCACAAGGTTGTTGCCGATGAGGGCGGAGGTGAGGCCAAACTCCGTGGCCCGCGCTTCAGCACGGTCTGTGTCTAAATCGACAACACCGACGATATCGATGTCCCCAAGGGCGCCAACTGCCTCGAACCAGGCTTTGCTCATGGCTCCGCAGCCGACTAAAACGGCACGTTGCATCTAATCTCCTCCCGACGAAATCCATGGTTAAACCGATTAAATCGATTGCAATTGGACTCCGTAAACGTTTACGATTTCATATCGGCGTTTTGTTTTTGTCAATCCCTCATTTGGGTGTTTTATGAGGGAAGGCGCTTAGAACGAATCGGTAAAGGGAGAAAAAGCGTGAGTATTCGGGACCTTGCCCGCCATCTCGATATTTCGATTGGTACCGTGTCGCGGGCCCTGAACGGCAAGTCGGACGTTAATCCAGAAACACGCGAACGTGTACTGGTTGCGGCCAAGAAACTCGGCTATGTGCCCAATCAGTCAGGCCGCAGCTTGCGGCAGGGCACCACCAACACGATTGGCTTCATGATCGAATCGACCATTGAAAGCGCTGACAGTGGCGGTAACTTCTTTATGCCGGTGTTCGAGGGCGTGCAATCTGTGTTCAGGCGCCATCATCTCGATCTTGTGGCACTGTTGTGTGGAACCGATGAGGATCCCGCCACCTACCTCAACCGCGTCGTTGGGCGCCGGTTTGTAGACGGACTGATCATTTCGGCAACGACCCGCAACGATCCGCGCATAAGCTTCCTATTGGAGCGTAAAATTCCTTTTGTGGCTCTTGGGCGCAGTGCGACCCGAGGGAGCTATCCTTGGATCGATCTTGATTTTGAAGGGGTCGCGGCAACGGCTGTCGCGCGCCTTGTGCACTTTGGTCATCGCCGGATCGCCATCGGTGTTCCTGCCAGTGATATCAATCTTGGCTATGTTTTCCAGGATGGCTACAAGCGCGCCCTCAAGATGAGTGGCATCCATTTTGATCCTGAACTTGTTCTGCGTGCACACAGCAATGAAGAAGGCGGTTACCAGGTCGCCAGTGGGATGCTGGCGCAAAAGCAAATGCCCACGGCAGTCATTCTCGTGAACGAGAATATGGCCATCGGTCTTTACAGGCGTTTTTATGAAGCAGGGATTCATCCGGGTCGCGATGTTGCTGTTGTTGGTTTCCGCGAAAGCACGCAAAGCCGCTTTCTGTCACCGACATTGACCTGTTTTCGAATTTCCCTGCGTGATCTTGGCATAAAGCTGGCTGAAGCATTGCTTTCAACCATGCCGGCATTCATGAGCAATTATCCGCAGGGCAGGATTGAGCTAGTTTGGCCGATGGAATTGGTACCCGGCGAAAGCGATCGACTTTGGCGTGGAACGTGATTGGCGTGTTTTGGCTGCCACATTCCTAGCTTGCGAGCCAAAAATTTCCACTGCTGGAGACACCTCCAAGGTCACGCTGGGTTATGACCACGAGTTGCGTGCCGAGCAAGAATATCAAAGGCGTGTTCGTGACTGTGGCCCCGGCGGCTTCTCTGCAGGATATGCTCAACTCACTTCGGTATCATCTATGCGACCGACTGGAGGGTGCGAAATCCGCAGCCAAGTCAACGATGGCCCGTTTAAAATCTCTCCAGCCGGAGGAAGATTTTCGGAGTCGCCAGGCGACAGGCATGGCGTAAGTGCGAACGATAGTAAAACCGGTCCGGCAAAAACTACTTGCGGTCTTCATCGTCAATAGTGATGAAAAGGAGCTCGTCTTGCCGCTGAAGTAGAGTTAACAAAGTCGGCCGGCCACAAATCATGTCCGGGCCTCATGAGCCACCCTTAGGAGAAACCCACCATGTATGATCTGCTTGTCTCACCTCCTTTTCAGATTGTTGCTCTGGGTGTTGCAGGCATCATCACGTGGCATTTGCAAGGGCGTGGTCGTCCCAACGCGCGCCTCATCGTCCAGATCGCATTCTTCTCCACCATGACGGCAATACTGTTTGGAAACGGTATCTCCCCCGACCAGTTCGAGCCAGAAGGCGGCGGTATGCTCCTTGCCGCCAAGATGCTGTGGTGGGTGCATCTGGCCTGGGCCGTGATCGGTTTTATCCGCATTTACATTGTTCTCGACGGCAGGCCGCGGGAAGCACGGTTGTTACAGGACCTGATCATCGCCGTAGTCTACCTCGGGGTCATGCTTTCGGTTCTCGCCTTCGTATTTGGCTTTGCGATAGGAACGCTCCTTGCGACCTCCGGTGTCATCGCCATCATCCTCGGGCTTGCCTTGCAAAGCACGCTCAACGATGTCTTTTCCGGCCTGGCGCTCACATTGGGACGTCCGTATGGAATCGGTGACTGGATCATACTAAGCGACGGCACTGAAGGACGGATCGTGGAGACCACTTGGCGTTCAACCCATATCCTGACGCCGGCCAACAACATCGTCGTTTTGCCCAACAGTTTCCTGGCTAAGATCGGGCTGACGAATATCAGCCGTCCTGACGAGACGCATCAGGTGGTTCTGACGCTCCGTGTGAAGCCGACGCGCACCCCGACCTTTGTCGTCGAAACAATGCAGCAAGCCATGATTGGAGCAAACTACATCGTTCATGATCCTGCTCCCGTCGTCGCGCTCAAGGGCGTCGATGCCTTTGCCATCGAGATTGATCTGCAATTCCGCGTCAGACATCCCGCAGATAGAATTCCTGCCAAAAACGAGCTTCTGGATCTCGCCTACCGTCAATGTATGGCGACCGGGATATTTCTTGCCCTACCGCCGTCGTCTGCCATCCTTATCGACAATCTTGACGCTGGTCGTGCCCTTCCAGAGTCGTTGCAGGAAGTGTTGCAGTCGATCCCAATCTTCGCCGGTCTTAAACAGGAAGAACTGCAGAAGCTCGAAGCGTCGGCGACACTAGAGCGGTATGCCCCCGGACAGCTCTTTTTCCATGGGGCGGATCATACGCCGGGCCTGATGATCGTCCGCTCGGGAGCTGTATCGGCACTTTGTGATGGCATGGAAGTTCTACGACTCGCACCGGGCGCCATTTTCGGTCAGATCGATGGGATCGTCCGCCAGGACACCAAATACGAGGCTTTGACGGTGCTCGAAGCCTATGAGATTGACGGAGCGGCCTTGGTGTCGTTGTTGGGAAATCATCCTGAAATCCAAGAGAACCTTACCCGCCACCTTTCCAGCCTTGCGAGGAATGTGGCAGCAACGGACAATCGGCCTGTTCAAGCGGAGCATGCATCCATCCTGCGCCGTAAAGTTCAGGGTTTGTGGGGCCGATAATCCGGGCGATCCTGATATCCAGGCATGTTCGAGCATCCATTCAAAGCTGCTTTGCAAAGCGCTGGTGGAAATGTCGTGCGCCAGCGTCTTTCATGAGGCGATAGCGTAAAGCTTGGACGGTTCGCCCATGCCCGTGCGTTTTCCGCCACCGGCCAGAACGGAGGCGCAAGCAGACGTTCACTATGAAACTGACCTAAAAGTCCGCCAGTCGACAAAAGCCGCGAAAAGTGCCGCCAACAAGGCGAGCGATGCCGATATCAGCAATATGGCGAGCAGTGTATGGACTGTTTCCGTCACAAAGAGACCCGCAGCAGAGGCGATGAGTGCTCCGCCAGCAATTGTCATTGCCGAGGCCAGCCCCACAGCGGTGCCAGCAAGATCAGCCCGCACGGACAACACGCCGGTATTGGCCGCGGGCATGGTCAACCCATTGCCGATGCCGATGAACATGCAAGGTCCAAAGAATGCAAGAACATCGGTACTGCCCAATGTCGACAGGACCAGGCCAATCGACAGCCCGATGCAGGTCAAAACACGCCCGAAAATAAGGGATGTGCTCAGCGAGTACCGGGAGGCGTAACGGCCAGCTAAATAGCTACCCAGGATAAAGCCTGCCGGCACCATGCCCATATAGAAGCCAAGTTTCGCACTTGATCCGCCGAGCGCTTGATTAACCGTCAACGGAGCCCCGCCGAAAAAGACATAGAGCGTACCCATCGAGCAAGCCATACACAGAGTATAAGCCCACAACCGTGCCGAGCTGAGGAGCTGCCCGTACGAAGCAAGGTAGTCCCGATTTGATCCGGGCGCGTGCGCGACCGTTTCTCCTAGCTCGCGCATAGACAATGCGAGGACAGCGGCACCAAGGATCGCAAAAACAGCAAAGCCCGCTCGCCACCCGAACAACTCGTCCAACAGCCCACCCAAGAGAGGACCGAGCATCGGTGCAATCGCCCATCCCATGGCGAGGTAACCCATTTTGCTTGCAGCTTTGCGTTCACCCGATGTCTCCTTGATAATGACGAGAGCCACGGAATAGCAGGCAGAAATGGAGCCTTGCATCGCTCGGAAAACAAGGAAGGCACCAATGTTGGTCGCAAGAGCACAGCCAATGGACGCTGCAATGAAGATGCAGACAGACAGCAATACGACTGGCCTGCGCCCATATCGATCTGACAAGGCACCTGCGATGAGTGCTGTCAGGGCTGTAACGATCGCGTAGCCGGCAACCGAAAGGTTGACGAGCGCGAAATCAGCCTGGAACGTGGAAGCGATGTTCGGCAGGGACGGTAAAATCATATTCACCGGCAGCGCTGCGAGCGCTGAAAGGAAGATGAGGGTGGTTAGTCGGGGTGGAGTAATAATTCGCGTCATGACCGGTTCCTCGGCCATTTGTGCGCAGGAAATCTGAATGGGATCGTCGTCCTTCATGGTTATGTCCGTCTTGTCAGGGGGTTACTGCGAAAATCTGACGAGGCGCGGGCCCAAATTCCGGGCATAAAAAAGGCCCCGTCAGGAGCCTGCTTACCGCGCATGGGTGCTTTCGCCGGATGGCTATCCCATCCTGCCCATGCGCTTTGTTACCACGACAAGAACCATTGCGATCTTCATGACGTTACAGCTAGACAGAAATTTGCACATCGTCAATGCCACCATGCCTTCAGCTTAATAACGGCAAAGCAACGCGCTCCATACTGCGCTGAGGGCGCAAACAAGACCAACCCAGCCCAAGTTGAATGTCGCAGAAAGCGGTCAACTCGCTGGCTATGCCTTTTCGAGCCGAAAGTTCAGCATGAGGAGGACAGAGGTGGAGGCGGCGAGCGCCCCATCTCACGCCATTCTCGACACCCTCACTTGTGTCGATCTGCTCTCACCCCGGCGCTTCAAATCAAGCAGCCAACTGTTTCCTTTGTACGCAAAAGGCGAGCGTATTGCCGTCTAGCGGGCACACGCCGGTGATATATCTGCTCGCGCAAAGGGCCTTGGACTGGCTTGGGTCGTCAGCCTGACTAATCTTCGGCGTGAAGCGGCGCACCAGCGCGATAGAGTAAAATTGGTCGGATTTCATAGACTGCGGTTGGATTGGCACGACGCAGGTCGCGCGCGGTCGCAACGGCGGCCTCGAGGGTTGGGCAATCCACCACATAAAAGCCGAGCAACTGCTCCTTGGTCTCAGCAAAGGGGCCGTCGGTGATCATGCCGGCATCCTTCCCACGCAAGGTCACGGCGCTTCGTGTCGGGCCAAGGCGTGCAGCTGGTCCCAGACACTTTTCACGGACGAGGCGATCATTGACCTCGAGCAGTTCGGCCATCAGCGCCGCGTCCTCCTCTTTGGTCCATGATTCGACCACTTCCTCCTCGTGATAGGCCAAGATGGCGTAGAACATGGTTGTCCCTCTCGTGCATCGATCACTTTCGTCTCGGCCCCATTGCACGTCCTGAACTGAGTTGACGTTGACGCGACCGAAATTCCGTAGCTCGTTGGATTTTGTTGATTAGATAGGTTCGATAATCGTCGGGCAAGCCCTACCGGTACTCCCTGTTATTGGAAAACAGTGCTTGTGCAGTACGAGAGCCCGCTAGGGCGTCGGTTTCTGGCGCGGAAACGTTATTCTTCGCCGACCCGAACGAGGCCGCCCTGGGTGATGGAAAGCCCCGAAGGAGACTGCGAGCCCTTGTCGCGGCGCCTGCCTCGAGAATCGATCTGCTGTCGGCGCTACAACCAGCGCCGCACGCGCGCGCAGTAGTGGCGATAGGCGTCGCCGAACGTGCGCTCAAGATAAGTTTCCTCACGGGCCACCACACCGTGGCGAATTACAAGGGCGAAGGGCACGAGCGTCCCGATCAGCCAAAGGCTGTCGAAGGCAATGGCGAGACCGACGAGCCCGAAAAACATGCCGAGGTAGATGGGATTGCGCGTGAAGCGGTAGGGTCCGCCCTGGACGATGGTAGTGGTCGGCATGTTGGTGGGCACGTTCGAGCCGGCCTTGGTGATGGTGGCGATCGCCCAGGCGACGAACGCCAGCGCGAGGACGAACACAATCCCGCCGACCCAGCCCGCGGGCAGCGAGGCTGGCAGGAACGGCAAGGGCACGGCCCATTGCAGGGCGAATCCGGCGAGCACCGCGAGCGCCCACGCGATCGGCGGCCGAATGACGACATTGGCGGTGTCTGCGCGATCACTCATGGCTAAGCTTTCGTTGCGCCCGTGAAAAAACCCTCAAGCTCCGTAAAGCCCATGGCTTGTTCTGAAAACCGAAAAGTTCCTGTTGTTCTCATCTCCCGCGCTGCGTTTGCGAATGCGCCGAATGCCAGCCGCGCCAACGCCGATCCGACACTGATGCGTTTGACGCCGGCATGTGCCAGTTCTGCAATGCCAAATGTTGTCCCCGGCATGCCCATGACGACATTGACGGGTTTGGTCACTGCCTCGCAAACCGCACGGATCGTGCCGAGGTCGTGGAGACCTGGTGCATAGAGAACGTCGGCACCGGCGTCCTGGAAAGCTTGTAACCGCTCAATGGTCTCATCGAGATCGGGGCGACCCCACAGGAAATTCTCGCATCGCGCCGTCAGCACAAAATCATGCGGCAAGGCGCGGCGGGCTTCGGCCGCCGCTGCGATACGCTCTACGGCCAAGGTGAAATCGTAGATCGGATGATCCCGTCGGCCGGTGTGGTCTTCGAGAGAACATCCTGCAAGCCCTATATTGGCGGCGGCCTGAATTGTCTCGGCGGCACTTTCGGGGCTGTCTCCGAAACCTTTTTCAAGGTCGGCAGAAACCGGCAGAGGTGTAGCTGCCACGATAGTCCGGCAATGGTTCATGGTATCTTCTCTCGACACACTGCCCTCAGGGACGCCGAGAGAAAAAGCCATTCCGGCGCTGGTGGTCGCGAGCGCCGGAAAGCCAATTGCTGCGAGAATTCGCGCCGTTCCAACGTCCCAAGGATTGGGGATGATAAACGCGCCAGGCTCTTCATGCAGTCGTCGAAATGCTTTACCCTTGTCTTCCATAAGGCCCCCTTTATTATCGGCCAACCGAGGAGGGGCCCGAGGTAGTTCAATATCTCATTTGCTCACTTGGTTGCCAATAGCGCCTACACGAATCGCGAAGACACGACATGTCTCGCCGACACCGGAATAACTTTCCCCGCCTTCCGAACTGGTTTCACTGGTCCAGCGTCTTCGTCAACGACGTGATCAGGACGGGAAAGGGTTATTGCGTTGATGGACAGATCCCGCAACAAAACCGCCCGATTTTAAAGTCGCTGCTTTGTACCTGCGCTCTTGCCGTCGGAGCTTTTCGAACGTTCCTCAAAACGCTGCGAGCCTTTTGCTAGGTCTGAACCTTTCTGGGCTTCCACTTTCTTTTCCTCGTTTGCGGCGCTCTTCCTCAAGCCCCGCGCGGATTTCCTACCTTTTTCTGTAGGGGCTTGCTCGATACCCATTGCATTTCCTCCGTGTTTCAATGCCGCCAGCTCAACGGTTGAGTTCTCATTTCGTTCCGCCGTGCTCTGATCTGTCAAAATTCAGTTCGGCCGCGTGGAGAAGTGGTCATCTCGTGCCCTTGTTCCGCCCTTTCCTCAATGCCCTTTAGGTAGTCAACACGGAGAAGATAGTCTGCTCTCACTGGCTGTCCAAGGTCGCGTCCCATGCCTGTCGAGCGCACGTTCGTTCTAGCTGCAGAAGGAGACAACTCTCGGTTGCGTGACTCAAAACCAGAACAAACGCGCCCTGCGATGCCACGGTCTCAGAGCTGGTAAAAGATGACGCGGCCAAAGCCCTCTTCCAGGTCTGCTTTCCGTGTTGGCGGGCCTGATCGGTTGCCTGGTTAGGACGGTTTGGAGAAATTCCGCTCCATTTTTGTATGTTTCTGTGCGGCCAGGATCAACCGGACGTGCCAGAACCGGCGGCTCGAAATCGTGTTTCGAACTCGCGTCGCAGGCTGCGTCTAACTTCGGCAGCACGCAGACGCTGCTGCGCAACCTCTGATTTGGGATGATATGCTGGCACTTCAGTCGGCCGGCCATCGACATCCACGGCCACCATGGTGAAGTAGCAAGAATTCGTGTGCCGACGCGTGCCGGTGCGGATGTCTTCCGCCTCAACCCGAATGCCGACTTCCATTGACGTTCGACCGGCGTAATTGATCGAGGCTCGAAAGGTCACCAATTCGCCGACCATGATAGGTTGACGGAACACGACTTGATCTACTGACAGCGTGACGGCGTATTGCTTCGAGAAGCGCGATGCACAGGAGAAAGCGACGCGGTCCAGGACATTGAGCAAGGCACCGCCATGCACCTTGCCACTAAAGTTGGCCATGTCTGGCGTCATCAGGACGACCATTTCAATTCGACTTGTATCGGTGCCGTCATCCATTGCGTGCATCTCCAGCGTTTGCAATCATTATGCAGGAAAAAGGGAGGCTTCGGAAAGACGCAGATATAAGATACCGATCGTTGCGCAATTTTTCTTCGGCGAACCGCCTCTGCTCGCTCCCGATCTTACTGATCTGCGGCCGGAAGCTGCGGGCATCGCCAAGGATATATATCCCACAGCGGATAATGCCCCACACGCAATGAGCGAAATGAAGGACGGCATTACCATCGAGAGTTTCAAGTCTCGTGTTTTTTTCTGCTCAGCAATTCCAACAGCACCTTTGCGTTCTTAATCGCGTAACCGTCGCGATCGTTGTTAAAATATACCCAAACATTTCTGGCCCGGCTTTTCTGAATGCGCTTAGCCCAAACTGCCAATTCTACTTCACTATAGTCGTGGCCGTACCACTGTTTGGTTCCGTGAAAGCGGATGTAGATGTCCTCAGCGGTTTTCACCAGCTCATCGGGAAGTCGCGGGCCGCTACAGGAACAGAAGATCGCTCCCGCTGCACGAAACGCCGCATAAACGTCCGCATTCCACCAGCTTTTGTGACGAAATTCGATCACGTTGCGATGACGCGGATCCAGCTGCTGCAAGATGGTCTTGAGAAGAGCTTGGTCGTAGCGAATGCTTGGTGGCAGCTGAAAGAGAAAACAGCCCATGCGTGGCCCAAGCAGATCGGCGATATACCCGAAATCCCCGATCAAGGTCCTGGTATCCTCAAAACGCTTAATATGAGTGATTAATTCGCATACTTTGATTGTGTAAATGAAGTCGCCATCCGCCTGGCGCAGCCAGGACTTGACTGTCGCAATCGAGGGCCACGCATAGAACGGTGCATTGAGCTCCACAGTTTTGAAATTTTGCTGGTAAATCGCAAACCATTGTTTGGAGGGGACTTCCTCTGGATAAAATCTGCCTTTCCAATGCCAATAATACCAGCCGGAGCATCCGACATGGATGCCGTCCCCCAAACGGCCGGCTGAAGCCGCAGTTTTTGGCACCTGCCTTTCCGAAATACGAACCTCGTGCATCGTTGCCGCGCGCTGCAAATTTGCCAGCCTTTGCTTTTGCCGGCGCTCGGCGCGCCGCTCGCGTCGTCGTTGGATCTCTTCGGGGGAACAGTCCATCGCTGTGGCCTTAATCCGATGGCAACCGGCATGTTGCGTTACCACTCTGCCCAGGGTCGATATTTGCAATCTGAGACATGAAATGCGTACTCTGCTTATTGGAACGAAGGACGGCCATCGATGTTCCTGCTTGATTGCGCCGAACCCTATTGACGACAGGATCGTGAGGACTGAAGTTTGCCAGAACTTTCCTACTACGCCGGCATCACAACCTGAGCGGAGATTGTACGAGGGAGGCCAATGACCAACAAAAGAATCGCAGAACTTGTACTAGAAAGCGCGATCGACTACGCCATCATCACAGCTGACCTGTCCGGCAACGTCACCTCATGGAGCGTTGGAGCTCAGGAGTTATTTGGCTGGAGCGAGGCAGAGGTATTAGGGCTGGCTGCCGATATCATCTTCACAAGCGACGACCGTGCGCAGGACGTGCCGCGCAAAGAAATGGCAAATGCTCTAAAAAACGGCCGTGCGACAGACGAGCGCTGGCATCTGCGTAAGGATGGCTCAAAGTTTTGGGCCAGCGGCTTGATGTTGCCGCTTCAAGATGGTGGGACTGCCGAAGGTTTCCTCAAGATCGTTCGAGACCGAACGCAGCAAAAGCGGGCCGATGAACTACAGTCGATGTTAAGTCAGGAATTGAGCCATCGGTTAAAGAACCAGCTTGCGATGGTACAGGGCATTGTCAACCAGTCGCTACGGCGTGCGGACAATATTGAGGCCGCGGGTGTGTCAATCAGCCAGCGCCTTGGCGTTCTAGGACGAGCACACGACTTGCTCTTGACGGGTTATGGGGAACGCATAGCAGTTCAAACCCTGATCGAGAGATCGGTAAATCTCCATCAGGACGGGCGTGGCAGCCAGTTCAGTCTTGAAGGTCCAGCCCTGGAGGTGGGACCTCAGTCTGCCCTATCTTTGGCAATGCTACTCCATGAACTTACAACCAACGCATTTAAGTATGGCGCATTGTCGACGGCAGGAGGCCAGGTAAGCGTCAAATGGGGGATTGCAGATCTGGATGGCGAGCCTGCCTTCAGGCTTGACTGGCTGGAGAAGAACGGTCCTCCGGTTGTTGAACCTACGGCCGAGGGATTGGGCACCCGACTGATAAGAAGCGGGGTTGCGGGCGCACCAAATCATGTCGATTTGGTCTATGCACCAGATGGACTGAGGTGCACGGTGCTAGCGCAGCTAAAAGGCTTCCAAGCCGATTTGTAAGCGCGTGCCGGAGCGATCTCACCGGATCGACCAACGCTGTTACAGTTCTCGCGACGAGCCTTGTGTCTTCCCCTTTCATCTTGAGGTTGTTTTTCGACACTCGCCCTGACCGTGGCTGTGAAAACCGCCGCCTCGTTTCTCATCGATGGGCGACGACGTGCCGAGCCCTGTCGAGGAATTTGATTGTCCTATCCTGCGCGCACTTCCTCGGTGTGAACTTCAAAGCGAGACAAGACCGATGGGCCAAAGCTGGTCGATATCGCCACGTCTGTTGCATCGCGCCCGGTGGCCATCAGGATGCGGCCAATTCTTGGCGTGTTATGGCGCGCATCGACGGTGTGCCAATGTCCGCCGAGATAAACCTCGAACCACGCATTAAAATCCATGGGGTCGGGATTGAATGGAACACCGATGTCACCAAGATAGCCCGTGCAATAACGCGCAGGAATGTTCATACAGCGGCACAACGTGATCGCGAGGTGAGCGAAATCGCGACAGACGCCTGTCTTGTCGGTAAAGCCCCCGTGGGCGGTCCTCAGGACGTCCGCCTTCTGGTAGTCGAAGGTTATATGGTTGTGTACGAAGTCCAGGATCGCTGCAATGCGTGGCCATCCCGGTGGCGTTGCCGAGAACTGAGCCCAGGCAAAATCGCTGAGGCGGTCCGTATCGCAATAACGGCTGCCAAGCAGGAAGACCAGGACATCATCGGGCAAATCCTTGATATCGTGTTGAATAGCATTCACGGGAACGAGGTCAGGTTGGCCGCTGTCATAGATTTCGAACTCGGACGATATTGTTGTCAGCCCGGGCGGCGCAACGATACGTGTGCAGGCATTGCCAAAGCTGTCAGTGTATCCCCAGGCCTCAATCGGGCGGTCGAAGGTGAGTATTTGGTCGGTGAGAAGGTCGATGCGGCGCGAGGGATGAATATTCAAAACCAGTAGCATCGATGTCGGTTGGGGGCATTCGTAGCCTAATGTGAACCCGGCGCGTATCTTCATGGTCTCTCCTTGGTTGAAGCGATAACCACCGCATCAGCAGTGAATATGGCGCAACGCAGGATAGCGGCGAGGGGTTCCCTTCATTCGTCAGCGGTTTGGAAAAGTTCCTGGTGTTTCCGTGGTTACGTTCACTTGCACCGACATCCCCTCGTAGTCCGAGGGTCGTCCGTCATAACTGCCTGTCAGGGGGATTGCCTGGCGGGGGTCGCGCGCGACGGCAACGCGGATTAGATCGCGATTACCGACGATGCCGTTGGTCGGATCAAATTCCACCCATCCTGCTCCAGGGAGATAAATCTGGCACCAGGCATGTGTGGAACCGCCCCCACGTGTTATCGAACCGTCTCGACTAGGAACATAAATGTACCCTGTCACAAATCTCGCCGCTAAACCGAGCGAGCGGGCCGCTTCCATCATCAGGACGGCAAAATCCCGACATGTGCCGCGACGGAATTGCAACGTGTCGAGTGGCGTCTGCGTGCCCCTTGCCAAACGGCGTTCGTATACGAAGCTCTCGTGAATTGCGTAACACATGGTCATCAAGAGATGCCCGGTTTCGGTCGGATGTCCAACACGGACAAATTGCCGGGCCCAACGATCGAGAACACCATCAGGATCGGAATGGTGACACGTGATCGTCCGCTCCAGATCGATGATCTCGTCGCCGTCATAACTAAAGGGATAAGTGAGCGCCTCTTCATCGATCTGAAGATCAAGGGGGACCTGCGGTGTATGTTCCAGTCGAATATGACTTTGAAAGCGCAACTCCGTTGCTGGTTCGGCGATTTGTACGATCGCAACGCAATTGCCAAAGACATCATGGATCCAGCGGATTTGTCGCGGTGTGGGATCGACAACAAGCGCCGCCTCAAGAAGGCGCTGATCGAAACTGTCCCGCGGACGAAACATCAGCCGATGCTCACCAAATGCCACGGGCCTGAGGTACCGATAAACGGTTGAATGTCGCACCGAAAAAATGGTCATAGCAGATTCTTACGTCGCACGCGCTGTTCAGCAAAGTCCTATTTGGAACTTTACGTTTTCTGACTTGTTTTCGTTAGATTCATGGCTGGCTCAATTCGGAGAAGAGCATGTGAAATCTGCAAGCATTTGATCTCCGCTGATGAAAGTCCCTGAATTTATTGGAAGGAATGGCTGGTGCCAATTGATCAAATGAGCCCGATACGCAACCACTTGCTGTCGCGTTTGTCCGAAAAGGACCTGGCTTTGCTATTGCCCAAAATGCAGGTCGTACCATTGAAATTGCGACAGGAAATTGAGACGCCAGGAGAAACGCTCGAACATGTCTATTTTCTTGAAAGTGGAATCGCATCGATGATGGCGAGCTTGCCGCGTGCTCGCGATCTGGAAGTTGGTCTTTTTGGGAGAGATGGGATGTCTGGATCGGCACTTCTACAATACGACGATCGAAGCGCCTATCGCACAGTGGTTCAAATGAGTGGAAGCGCTTTTCGGATCGATGCGTCCGACCTTGTTGAAGCTCTTTCGGTTAGTGAACCCATGAAAATGTTGTTCACACGTTTTGCGCGCGCGCTTTCAATTCAGGTGGGTTCAACGGCCATCGCCAACGGACATTCAAAATTAGAAGATCGATTGGCCCGCTGGGTGTTGCTTGCTCATGACCGGGTGGACGGCGATAGCATGTTTTTCACCCATGAACATTTGGCTCGCATGTTGGGCGTCAGGAGGGCGGGCGTAACCGTTGCTCTCCATGTCTTGGAAGGAAAAGGCCTTATACGATCCAAGCGGTCAGAGATCGTCGTCTTAGACCGCGAGGGACTGATGGAACTTGCGGACGGTGCCTATGGTCTGGCCGAAGAAGAATCGGTGCGTTTGACTGGCTGGTCGTTAAGGCAGACGCACAGGGCGTTGATGTGAGATGTTAAGGTCATTCAGTGGAACTGGCCGACAGGATTCCACGAAGTCATCAGAGGAACAATAATCGTTTGGCGTAGTTCTTTCCGACTCGCCACATTCGGTGGCGGATTAAAACTGGAGGGATGATCCATGGTCACCAAAACATTAGACACGTTATTTCATGAGACATTGAAGGATATCTACTACGCTGAGCGGAAGATTCTGAAGGCTTTGCCGAAAATGGCGAAAGGCGCAGACTCCATGGAATTAAAGGCTGCATTCGAGAAACACCGGAACGAAACAGAAGTCCATGTAGAGCGTCTCCAGCAGGTTTTCGAGATTTTCGGCAAGCGCGCACAAGGCAAAACCTGCGAGGCGATCGAAGGTATCATTGCTGAAGGTGAAGAAATGCTCGACGACTTTAGGGGCGAGCCAGCTCTTGACGCAGGCCTGGTTTCCTCGGCTCAGGCCGTAGAGCACTATGAGATAGCTCGTTATGGCACGTTGGCCCGTTGGGCCGATGAACTAGGCATGAAGGATGCTCTGGCACTTCTGGTCCAAACCCTGGAAGAAGAGATAGCAACCGATGCGGCCCTCACCAAACTCGCCGAAGGCGGCGTCAACGCCAAAGCCCAAAAAGTAGCTGCGTAGCAGCACCCGTGCTCATTCCAGTGGAGTGGGCACGGTTTTCAACAGTGAGGAGGTTACTTTGCGATTGATTGATACACTTGTAACGCCGCCCGAGACCCCGGAATCGGTAGCTTTTTCATAAAATTCGTGGGCGAAGGTGGGGAATCCTTTTCGGTAACGCTTGAGGACCGAGTTAGTCTTATCACCAAGGCCAAAGCAATAATGACCCAGATCGCTACAATCTCTCACTGGGACGAGCCGATCTCCGAATATGACGCACAGAGCAACGCCAATAATCGCAAGAACATAGCTTGCTTCCAAATGAAATACACTCTCTGGCCGTGAGCGACCCACCGAGGATCGAGCAGTGGATAAAGAGACGCTGGACGAACAATTTCAGGAAGGCATGGAAGATCGCTTGCATGGCAGAGATCCGGATTCCGTAGTGAGCATTGCAATTGCCGGGCAGCTTAAAACGGCTTCGTAATACCTTAACAAGTGGGCTTTCTCGGCGAAGTGCCTCCGATGCCGATATTTTGCTTTGTGTTCATGACGATGTTGTTCTTGAAGACGTGGAAGGAATTTAACCTGCGCATTGCGAACGCGCCTGGCAGAAGCCAAGCAAGCAGCCAAGGAATTCTTGTCGACGGGATTCTTGACGGCCTCGACCCACCCCTCGGGTGGTTCGCGTATATAATCAGCCGGGCGAGTTGGTCGGAACCATATTGTTTGCCGATCTTTTGAAAGCAGATTCCGCTGGCTGCAGCGGTTGGATGAACCTTCATTCGCTTTTAGCTGCGTGGATGAACGCCCAAGAAATCGCCGGGTCGGCACGTGTACGCACCTATGCCTGCAAGATGTGTACGATAGCGCACCAAGCCCCGGTTATGGGGAACACTTCTCTTCTCACGATGTTGAGTATGTGCTGGATATTCATTCAGTCAAACATTGGAGGAAACACGTGCCAAATAATCAAGGCAATAAATCAAGCAGCAGCAAGGGCGGCTCGAAAAGCTCGGATGACAAGCAATCCAAAAGCGGTTCAGGGTCTGACAAGCAATCCAAAGGCGGCGAGAGCAGCAAGAGCCGCTAACGCCACGTAATGCGTAAAACGGTGGCCCCAACATTGGGCCACCGAACGTTCCAAATATCCAGATCAGTGATAATCGCCTGACGAGCTTCTTGGGAACCAAGTTGCCGAACGCACTCTTGTGAGCCCATGCGACCTTAGCGAGGCCAGTTCCGCGGAGATAAAGATTTGACGCGCCAGAAGGGCTGGCCCGGTTCGGGCTTAACCGGCTGAAAATGCGCGTTCAGTTCCCGAACCCAGGTTCAAATGCCGCTCACTTAAAGCTTAAAATTATGTGCGATATAGTACATGTTCCCCATATTAAGGAACCTAATTCATTCCCGGAGGTTCGCTAAGGACAAACCTGCCAATATAGGAGTCCTGATGAACATCCAAGATAATTATACTGCGTTTCATCCCAACAATGCAGAAGTCCTTGGCCCTCTTATATGTTTTTCTCACCTTAGATGGGATTTTGTCTATCAGAGACCACAGCATCTCATGGAACGTTTTGCCATCCAGCGACAAGTATTCTTCTTCGAGGAATCGATCGGAACTGATCACTACGCGCCTTACCTGGAATTTCATGCATTTAAGGGATCCGCGGTCAAGTGCGTGCGTCCTCGCGTTCCCCATGCATTCTCGCAGAGCGAAACCCGGGATGCGCTGGAAGAACTTGTCGTCCAACTCATTCATTTGAGCGGGGGGCGAAAACCAAACTTCTGGTTTTACACCCCGATGATGTATGAATTCGCAAGTGCAATCGATACCGAACTTGTGGTTTACGACTGCATGGACGAATTGGCGAACTTTCTTGGCGCCCCGGCGCGTTTGCATGAATTGGAAGTCGAGTTAATACGCAGAGCAGATGTCGTATTCACAGGTGGATACAGTCTGTTTGAAGCAAAGCGGCTGCTTCACGACAACATTCATCCCTTTCCATCCGGGGTTGACATCGAACACTTTCGCATCGCCCGCAACCGACCTTCAACCACTCTTAATCGTAAAACCATAAACCGTCCGAAGCTGGGTTATTGTGGCGTTATCGACGAACGGCTGGATCTGGCGTTAGTCGCCGCGACGGCGGCGGCTCGACCACAATGGTCGATTGAGTTGATTGGACCTGTCGCAAAGATTTCCCAAAGTGATCTGCCCCGCGCGCCCAATATCCACTACACGGGTAAGGTCCCCTATGCAGAGCTTCCGGACTATCTGGCTGCGTGGGACGTGGCGATCATGCCTTTTGCATTGAACGACGCTACGCGCTTCATAAGCCCAACTAAGACACCTGAGTACCTCGCAGCTGGTCGACCCGTAGTATCGACTCCAATCAGGGATGTCGTTCGTCATTATGGTGGTGTCAAAGGGGTGTTTATCGCTGGCGACACCGAGGAGTTCATCAAGCTTTGTGATGAGGCGCTTTCATTAAAGAATTCGGATGATTCATGGTTAGTGGACGCGGATGAAATCCTTGCGACCTGCACTTGGGATGAAACGTTCAATCAGATGAACGGGCACATTAACGCCGCAATGGCTCGCAAAACGCAATCTGTTCAGGATGTTTCCCATCCTCCGCTGTGTCGGCGCAAAGGTTCCGGCGGGGGGTATGACTGTCTCATTGTCGGCGCGGGATTTGCCGGCTCAGTGCTGGCGGAGCGCTTGGCCGCAGATGGTGGCAAACGCGTCCTGCTGTGCGATCGTCGCCCTCACGTGGGCGGCAACGCTTACGATTTTTACGATCGCAGCGGTATCCTTGTCCACAAATACGGCCCTCACATCTTTCATACCAACAACGATGCAATTTTTTCTTATCTTTCGAGATTCACTGCCTGGCGGGCTTATGAGCATCGCGTCCTTGCTGATGTGGCGGGAACCTTGCTCCCGATCCCGATCAATCGCACTACCCTCAATGGACTTTATGGGCTCGACCTTCGAAATGACGTACAAGCGGCGGACTTTCTCACTAGCTGCGCAGAAAACGTAGAGGCGATCATTTCTTCAAAGGATGTGGTTATCGCCGCTGTTGGTCGGGATCTTTACCATACATTCTTTGAGGGATACACGCGCAAGCAATGGGGACTCGACCCTTCCGAGCTCGATAAGTCTGTCGCTGCGCGCATACCCACGCGCACGAGCACAGACGATCGTTACTTTCAGGACAGTATCCAAGCAATGCCACTTCATGGCTATACTCACATGTTTGAGAATATGCTTGATCACGACAACATCGACATACTGCTGGATGCAGACTTTTCCGAGGTTCGCAAAGAGCATGTGTCGGCTCATACGATCTTTACCGGACCAATCGATGAATATTACCAGCACATTTTCGGAGCACTTCCCTATCGAAGTCTGCAGTTTAAACATGAAACGTACGATAGGCGGCGGATCCAGCCCGTGGGTGTGGTAAACTATCCATCAGAACAAATACCCTATACTCGCATTACCGAGTACAAGCACCTGACTGGACAAGTTCACCCGAAAACCAGCGTGAGCTATGAATTTGCTTGCTCAGAGGGTGACCCATACTATCCGATCCCGCGTCCGGAAAATCAGGCTCTTTTTAAGAGATATGAACAACTTGCCAAAGCAAGTCCCAACGTCACCTTCGTCGGTCGACTAGGCACTTATAAATACTACAATATGGATCAGGTCGTGGGCCAAGCCTTGGCTACCTATCGCCGCTTGAAGACGTTCTCGATCGGCGAGGGAAGGGTGGTATTGCGATCATGAGAGAGTGTCGTCAACTGCTCTCCACATTGAGAAGCTGATGATGCTGCCACGCAGAAGGGATTTTGTCGGTCAAAAACCTGACCCCCATGCAGTATTGGATGGGATTCCGGCCCCCAACCTGTTCCAGTCCTTCTTTCAAGGCGGGTTTGAATGCTCCACCCATCAATTGGCTTCTGGGCGTCGCCTCGACATAATCGCTTCAACAAAACACGATATTTCCGCAGCAGCCGACTACTCCCAATTGAGCGAACATTCCATATCAACGGTTCGCGATGGAATTCGCTGGCATTTGATCGAAGGTACTGCGGGAATCTACCATTGGGATAGTTTTCTTCCCATGCTGCAAGCTGCCCGCGAGACGGGCACTCAGGTAATTTGGGACTTATTGCATTACGGCTGGCCTTGCGGGATCGATATCTGGAAACCGGAATTTGTGGCGCGCTTTGCTTCCTTCGCCGCCGCGGCTGCCGGAATAATAAAAGAACATAGTGACAGCATTCCGTTTTACGCTCCAATAAACGAAATTTCGTTCATGGCCTGGGGCGGCGGCCAGGTGGGTTATCTCAATCCCTTCGCCCGCGCGCGGGGGTTTGAATTGAAGGTCCAATTGGTGCGAGCGTCGATTGCAGCTATGCATGCCATACTGGACATTGATCCCCGAGCCCGTTTTGTCCATTGTGATCCTATTATTAATGTCGTGGCGGATTCTGCTCGACCATGGGAGCATGAGGCAGCAGAAGGCCACCGTCGAGCCCAATTCGAATCCTGGGATATGATTTGTGGCTCATCCTGGCCCCAGCTTGGAGGCCAGCAAAATCTCCTCGATATCATTGGGGTGAATTACTATTCACACAATCAGTGGATTTTGGAAGGCGATACTCTCGCCGTGGACGACTCTCGGTACAGACCGCTGAGTTCACTGTTACTGGAAACATTCATCCGATACAAAAAGCCGATATTCGTCGCCGAAACGGGGATCGAAGATGATGCGCGGCCGGCATGGCTGCGGTATGTCTGCGCGGAAGCCCGCAAAGCTATCTCAATTGGGGTGCCTTTGGAAGGAATCTGCCTCTATCCAATCCTTGAACATCTTGGCTGGGATGATAGTCGCCTGTGTCGGAATGGTCTCTTGTCATCGCTTCCCGACGCAGGCCGCCGTGAGGAACATGTGCCCCTCGCGGAAGAATTGAAATTACAGAAGCATTTGTTCGGCCAATACAAGAGGCATTAAAATTAGTACGGGGCCGCTTTCCGCCGGCGATGTGCTATTTCATCTTTACGTTCGCTTCCCGGGCCCATACTCGCAACCTTCCAAGCTCTGCAATAAAGGGGGCGACATCTTTCGCTTCGGTCAGGAGTATCACCCCGTTATCGATGCTATCGGCGATGCCTGCCTTTTCAAGTAAAGGCAAAGCCGATGCGGAGTATCCGATAAACTTGCAGTGGGCGAATGCGTCCGCGACAAAGTCGCGGGCCGTCGATTCTTTCAGCAAGTCCAGCATTCCGCTATCCGAGGTTAACAACACGACGGCGTCGTAGAGGACCGAGGGACCGCCATCGATCATCTGGTCGCCTTCGACCATGGTGCCATCTGCGGCTTCGGCACCCCCTACCACTGGGCTGATGATTTCAAACGCAGCCTTTTCTGCCAGCAGGCCTTTTTGCAATGCTTTCAACAGGGTCCCATCAAAACCATCCGTTAGCAAAATTCCCAGTTTTCGACCCTCAAAACGCTCCGGGCCGTTTTTCGCAATGCTGAGCGCAGGTGACGGCTCAAGGTCCTGCCGCGTCGGCACAGCAGCCTCCGCCGCAATGGGCATGAATTTCAGACCAAGGCCGCGCGCAACCTTTGCGGCTAGCGTTTCGTCAATGTTGAGAAGATGCGAGACCAATCGTTCGCGGATTACTGGGGTCTTTACTTTGCTGAGTTCGAATGTAAGGGCAGCCGCGATATGTTTCTGTTCAGGCAGAGTTTGACTGATATAAAATTGACGCGCCTGGCTATAGTGATCAGCGAAGGATTCGGCCCGGAGACGGACCTTCTGTCCAGACTCCGCGTCTGCAAATGACCGGAATCCCCGCTCGGTTGATGCCCGCGGACCTTCTCCCCAGGAATTAGGTTGATAATTGACCCGCCCCACAGGATTACGCATCGCCATGTGGCCATCCTGTTGAAAGTGATTAAAGGGGCATTTAGGAGCATTGATTGGAATGTGCGTGAAGTTGGGGCCACCAAGTCGTTTTAACTGTGTGTCGAGGTAGGAGAAATTTCGCCCCTGCAATAAAGGATCGTTGGAGAAATCGATGCCAGGTGGAACATTCTGCGTCATGAACGCCACCTGTTCAGTCTCCGCAAAGAAGTTATCAGGCATCCGATCTAGCACTAGGCGGCCCACAGGAATGGGGGGCAGGATTTCTTCGGGAATGAGCTTTGTTGCGTCGAGTATGTCAAAATCGAAATTGTCGGCGAAGTTCTGATCGAAAAGCTGGATCTGCAGCTCCCATTCCGGGAATGCACCCGACTTAATGGACTCCCATAGATCGCGGCGGTGGAAATCGGGATCGGATCCATTGATCTTGACAGCTTCATTCCAGGCAACAGATTGAAGGCCTAGCTTGGGTTTCCAATGGAATTTTACGAAAGTGGACTCATTCTTGGCGTTCACAAAGCGGAACGTGTGAACTCCGAATCCCTCCATGAACCGAAAGGACCGGGGGATAGCCCGATCGGACATGATCCACATGATCATGTGCATGCTTTCGGGCGTGAGACTTATAAAGTCCCAGAAATTGTCGTGTGCCGATTGTGCCTGCGGAAAAGCTCGGTCGGGCTCCTGTTTGACCGCATGTATTATGTCGGGAAATTTGATCGCATCCTGGATAAAGAAAACCGGGATATTATTACCGACCAAATCCCAGTTGCCTTCCTGAGTGTAGAGCTTGACGGCAAATCCTCTCACGTCCCGCGCCAAATCGAACGAGCCCTTATTGCCGGCGACAGTTGAAAACCTGACGAAAGCCGGAGTCTTCTCGCCTGCCCGCTGAAAGAGGTCAGCCCGGGTGTATTCGGCAAGCGATTCGTAGGTTTCGAAAAAGCCATGCGCTCCATAACCGCGAGCATGCACCACCCGTTCAGGAATGCGCTCATGGTCGAAATGAAAGATCTTCTCGCGAAAGTGAAAGTCTTCGAGGAGCGCGGGTCCCCTGGGCCCGATCTTCAGGGTATTGTGATCATCTGTAACTGGACTACCTTGAGCAGTCGTGAGCACCGGAGTGCCATACTCAGCAATCTGGTGTAATTCTCCGCCCGCGCCACGCTGCAGCGATTGATCGTGGACGGTGGCGGTGTTGGAGCGACTTGATTTAGATGTCTTAGGCATTCTGGTTCCTTGATTTTGATCGTCACGAGATTCCTTGGAAGTTGGTCCGACTTGTCGTGGACGCATTCAGCGCGACGTTTTGAAAGTTTTGGAATTCCCCAATGAATCTGAAAGCGAACCGAGATCGGCGTCGGTTTTCAGTTCTTCCTGAAGGGTGGCGTCGATAAGATCGGCCGCTTCCGAATACCCCAAAGCCAGGCTCCACTTTTTGAGCGCGCTGTATCGAGCGATTTCGTAATGCTCGACGGCCTGCGCGCCCGCAATCAGACCAAGATCCAGCGCGGGGCTTTCCTTAAATTTATCGAGGATTTCCTCGCCTTCTTCGATAATGGCATCAACGGCCGGGCAGGTTTTGGCTTTCACCGGCTTGCCCAAAAGTTCGAATATTTGGTCAAGGCGCTCGACGTGGCTCTGCGTTTCCTCATAGTGTTTTTCGAAGGCTTCTTTGAGCTTTGGCGTCTGGGCGCTTGCCGCCATCTTCGGAAGTGCCGTTAGGATTTTGCGTTCCGCGTAATAAACGTCTTTCAAACCATCGGTGAGTAAGTCGTCTAGGTTCTTGCTTGCCATGGTGGGTTCCTCTCTCGCATCGGACTTCGGTCTAACTACGCAGTTCAGTAGTTGTTCCAGGCCTTCGCGGCCCGGTTCCCTTTTTGAGCCGTATAGCGATCGAAAATGCTCTGCGACTGGGTTGGAGAATTAGGAGGAAAGGGACCAACGCGAATTTTCATTCGGTTGAGGTTGGCGGAGGCGCGGGTGTCGGTTGAACCGTGGATCCCTGATCGCGGCTGCACAGGCGAGGAAATCACCGACTGTTCGCTCACTGGACAAGGCGCTTATGAACAAAGCCCCATCCCACCGTTGGCGGCCCGAAGCAGTTCGGCCATCGTAAGGTCAACGCGATTGCTGTGGTGGGATCAACTGTTCGCCCTTTTTGGGAACGAACCTACAACGGGGTAATTTTGTTCACCCTTGACCAGAGAATACTGGAGTGTTCGATAGCGTACAGTTCGGGCCGACTGAGGAACGGTTACAATTTCGATGCATTGTCATCTCATTAAAGAGGAGGTGACATGGTTGCAATCGATCCCATTTATCGAGATTTCAAGTTGGAGATCAACTCCAGGGCGGAACTTGTTGCTCTTGTGCCGGCGTTAAGGGCATTCGCAAGGTCATTCTATAGAAATCCAGATGAAGCCGACGATCTGGTCCAAGAAACGCTCAAAAAAGCACTTGGATCATTGAACCAATTTACACCGGGGACGAGTATGAAGTCATGGTTGTTCACCATCATGAGAAATACTTTCAATACGGCGATAAAGCGCCGGCTCAGGGAGGTCACAGGCAGTCAACAAGATATTGCTGAAGTAGGACCTTCAAGGCCTGCATCGCAGGAGTGGACTATCCGGGGTCATGAACTTGAAACTGCTTTGCATCAGCTCGATCCAGATTTCCGGCAAGCTATTATGCTCGTTTGTGTAATGGGTGTTGGTTACGACGAAGCTGCAGAAATCTGTGACTGCCCCATTGGTACCGTCAAGAGCAGATTGAATAGGGCCAAGGCCCACCTTTTGGAAATGTTGGGTGAAAAGTCCCGTGACGACATGCTGGAAGCTCCCCAGCAGTCCCTACCGCAGTAAATCAACTCGGGGCTGGCATCTGGACGCCACCGCGACCGCGTAGCCACGCCACCGTTGCCTCGACGCTGAGCAACACATTGATGGCTATCGAAATACACGACGTTGCCGAAATGGCGCATAGAGGCATCGTTGAAACATAAGCTTAGTGTAAGGAAGACGGTATTGGGGATCAGCCATCCCCAATCTGCGAATAGGCTTGAGTTCCCGTTGCTATATTCGGTTGATTTAATACGAGCGGCGATTGCTGGGACCGATCAACCGCAGGGCTAGACCGAAACTTAACGCGACTGTTCCAATAAGCGCTGTTAAAGGCTTGCGCTGTACAAGGCTGCGCAATTCCTGTTCGAGTATAGTTGGAGTTTCCGAAACCAGCGTCTTCGCGCTGCCTGCCAACAATCCGATGGATTCGGTGATTTTATCAATTTCGGCGCGCATGGTGTTCAATTCCTCCGCGACGTCAACTGGCCTATTTGCATCATGGTCTGACTTATCCCTGGCCTCCAAAACCTGATCGACCAAATAAGTGTCGCTACCCGGCTCGGAATCCAGAGATCCAGGGCGATCGAGTGGGATTTTGTCTTTCATTTGATCACTCTCCATTCTTAATGATAACGGTTCAGGAAAAGCGCTGTCCACCCGTTTAGGATTAGATGCCGCGGCCCATGGAAACCTCCCGACGGGTGAATAACGTCTGTGTGGAATTCGCACTTTGCGTCTCCGGACCTTAAAGGCCAAATCAGACAAATTGGTTCCACTCTTGAGCAAAAGTGATGCGATGCTGAATTCGATCTTTTTTCATCGTTGTGCCCATGCCGTTGCCCGGGATCTCATCGGAATGAGCCTATTGGTTGACGGCGTGGGCGGGCTAATTGTCGAGACTGAAGCCTATGCTCCTGATGATCCCGCCTCACATAGCTTTCGCGGGCCAAGCAAGTCCAACCGATCGATGTTTGGACCTGCGGGCCATGCGTATGTCTATCGTTCTTATGGCATTCACTGGTGTTTGAATTTTGTATGTCTGCCCGGATCAGCTGTGCTCATTAGAGCGTTGGAGCCTGCCCAGGGTATTGAGACCATGAAGCGCCGGCGATCACGCGGCAATATTCCAAACCTATGTTCAGGACCGGGAAAACTCACCCAGGCTCTTGGCATAGATAAGTCACATGACGGCATGTCTCTGCTTGTGCCTCCTTTTTTGTTAGAGCCGTCTCATGACATTTTCGACGTCTGCTGCGGACCGCGTGTCGGCATTAGCCGGGCTATCGACAAACCCTGGCGTTTTGGGCTTCTCGGCTCTCCCTTTCTAAGTGCAAAGCTTGGCTTGGCAGCAACGCCTCTTGAGTGAGGCTGGGGCCGCTCCGGTCACAACCGCCAGCGAAGATGCTCACGCAGCAGGGCTGGTGGCAAAATGACCGCTTGGAAGAATAATTGTCGGTTAATTAATCAATAAATTCAAAATATTACTAAATTTTCATTAAGTGTTTTTAGAAGATGGCCGTTGGCACTCCACTTCAGGTCTCGCTCTCGCAGTAGTTGCGTCGCGTTGAATGAGGTTTTTAAAAAGCCCGGAACTTTTGGTCTCATTGAAAGTTGAGCAATGCCATTTTCAGGAGGGACTTCACATGACAAATCCGCACGAAATCCAGGAAAAATTTTGGGAAGCGCTTAAGTCTGACATGACAATGATGTTGGGTCTAGTCGGGGTCGAAGAGAGCCACACCCGACCCATGACAGCGCAGCTCGACGGACAACACGGTCCTATTTGGTTCTTCACATCGACCGAAGCTCTCTTGTCAAAAATTTCGGAGATGGGGCCCGCGCTGTCGCAACTTTTGCATCTAAGGGCCACGATATCTTCGCATCCGTTCACGGATCAGTTGTCATTGACAACGATCGCGCCACCATTGACGCGCTATGGAACCATTTTGTCGCGGCCTGGTACGAGCACGGCAAAGAGGATCCCAAGCTTGTGCTACTGCGCTTGAATGCGGAGCGGGCTGAAATATGGTTAGATGGCTCCAGCATCTTGGCGGGCATTAAAATGCTTCTGAGCGTCGATCCAAAACACGACTACAAGACGAACGAGCGGACGTGCCCTTGAACTGATCGAATGTTACAAATATGTGGCAGCATTACCGGATAGCAGCTCGGTTGGGGCGAGGGGACCTCCGCATGCCGTCATCGAACAGCACGTGGGAATCTATGGCCCGCGACGGGGACGCTGTGCCAGGCCGCCGAGGGGGCAAACGATATGTTCGTGACCCACTCACGCCAGTCGGTAGACCTCCCTATGCGGATGCCTCAAATTTCCGTCATGCGTCCAGGCACTGAAATTGACTTCGGCGATAAGCGTGGGTCGAACGAACACCAGCCCCTTGCCCTTGATCGGCATAGATGGTTTATCGACCCGCATCGTATCAAGCAGTCTGCGCAAATCTCGCGCCAGCTTTGCCGAAAAACCTGTCCCAACGTTGCCCACATAGACCAGCTTGTTCACCTTTTTCGCCGCCAACAGCAGGCTGGCGATTGAGCCTTGCACCTTCAATATTCTTAGGAGATACGCCGTCGACTAAGTATGTTCTGCACCAGAGCGCGTGTGGCCTGCCGGGCAATTCAGGGTGATGATCACTTTAAGTGAATGACCGGCGTTGCGGCTTTGTGTTACATCGGGTCATTGCAAATTCAAGGGTGTCGTAACATGACGATTCACAGAAAGGTTGCTGTGATCGCGCCACGAAAACAAGCACAGGTTTCAAGTCTGGTCGTCATGTCCAACGTCTCCGTTACAACCTCGCTTTACCTTGATCCCGGTTCCCAACCAAACACACTGCGGCCATCAAATTGGGCCGACCGCTCATACTCGCTGGTGACAATTTTCTTCAGGTCAGGTCCGGTCACATAGCGTTCGATCTCCCGCGACTGCTCGTCCAGCTTCCTAATTGCGTGAAGCTCCTCTGCCCGCCCCAATTTTCCCTTCTGTATCGCTGACTTCAGTACTTTAATTGTCTCGTCATATACCTTCAAAGGTACTGGAAAGGGGTGCCGATCTTTGCCGCCGTGGGCAAGGGAAAAGCGTGCCGGATCTGAAAAGCGGCATGGTGCTCCATGAATCACTTCGGCAACCATGGCCAACGCTTTGACCGTGCGTGCGCCAACGCCCGGAACGAGAAGCAAGTCCTCGAAATCTGCGGGGCCTCTGTCGGCAGCAGCCGCAAGATTTCCGTGCAAACGCCGCATGACGATATCGGATTCCCTCACATCATGATGAGCTGGCATGATCAGATGTGGCAGCATCGGTTGCGCCAGATCTTTGGCACCCGGCAGTGCGAGAGGATCAGCTTTGAGCGCTGCTACCTCACGCACAATCCGATCCGGACCTAAGGTGCGCAAGACGTCAAGTTGACCCTTGCGCGAAGCAACGGCACGGCGATCGGCAAGATTTACAATCTTCCCGTGCCCTTTTCCCTCAATGGCCGCATGGGGTGAATCAACGAAACTCGTCAGGCCTTCCGACAGCCAGTGATAACGGCGCGCCTGTCGGTCATCGCCGTTCATCCCCTGCTGAACAACGGTCCAATGACCATCGTCCGTGACAATAAAGCCGTGCAGATAGAGGTCAAAACCGTCCTGAACCGCCGCGCTGTCGACCTTTGCCACCAGCCGGCTCACCTTGGCAAGTCCGGCACCGTCAATCCCGACCCGGTTGCCAATCGCAGTGAGTTCGTCGGGAGTCTTGCGCGAATAGGCCCCGCGGCCACCGCACACATGAACGCCGAGTTCGCGCGATAGCGGGGTAAGTCCACGTTTCAGTGCGCCGATCACGCTGGTGGTGATGCCGGAGGAATGCCAATCCATCCCCATAACAGTGCCGAAGGACTGAAACCAGAACGGATGCGCAAGGCGGCGCAGGAGTTCGTCGCGCCCATAATGATGGACGATTGCCTCGCACATTACTGCGCCGAGCCTCGTCATGCGGTCCCCAAGCCACCTTGGAACCTTGCCGCCGTGCAAGGGAAGGTCAGCGCTTCCGGATCTTTGTGCCAAGGTCGAACTCCACACCACGTGTCACGGTTTAGATATAAGCTTTCAATAGCCCAGCCGCGAGTTTAAAGACACGCACTACCTGCGGAGGTTTCGAATCTTGCTCAGAGGGCCACGTTCAAAAACCAGGTTACGCGAAACTACCAACACTCACGCTGCGGAATCACTAAATCACCTGGGCCACAGCTTGGCGCGCAATGCCAACGCGAAACTCTCATTGTTGGGATTGGCCTTTTCAAGTTTCTCGAGGTTGAACAACTTCCATCTCACCGATGGGAAAGCCGAGTCTTAGCCCAGTCGGGTTCCAAATTTCTTGGGGTTCATGAGGAAGCTCCTATCGCCTGCAGTGAGAGACGAGTTAACAATGTCAACCAGTTTTTTCTCGGACAGCCTAGTGTCGGGAGTAGTCGAAACCTTCCGGTCAGCCCTTGAACTGGTTGTCCATGGCCTTTTGTTGGTCCTGGAAGGTGGGCTTGAAAACAAGATGAGGTTCTAAAAACGGTCAGACATATATCCGTGCCGGATTCTAAGGACTAGTCCAGTGAATTTAACGCGATCCCGATGGCAACCGTTTTATGCGGCCAACCCAACACAAACGGCGGACGATTGCCGGCGTACATGCGGGATGATACTAGGCAAAAGCAGGAGCGTCTCGATGGCTACATTTTTCCGGCAGCCCGTTCCGCACTTGTCCAATTCATGGGTGGCCATCGCTGCTGGAACCATTGAAGGCTCTTGGGGTTTCATCATCGATCTGCAGGCAAGGACAACCGTGCATAAGAAGAGGTGCAGCATGACCGATGATTTCAAGACGTTTATCGAAAAGCGCAAGGTCGTTGCGCAGGCTTATGTCAACGGAGATGCCGGACCCTTAGCTAAAATTGCCGTCAAGAATTTTGCTGCGACCTTTTTCGGCCCCATGGGCGCCGTCGTCGAGGGCGCACGCGAAGTTTTGGGACGATATGAGCTTGATGCGCTTTCGTTCGATGCAGGGAGTGAGAGCGACCTGGAGATTGTGCATATGTGTGCCAACGGCGAAATAGGCTATTGGGCAGGTTTTCAGAACGCCAGGCTGCGGATGAAGGGCCGAGCGGGTACAATCCCGATGCGATTGAGGGTGACCGAAATTTTTCGCAAGGAGGAAGGTGAGTGGCGCTTGATCCACAGACACGCTGATCCGCTTTTCGAAACTAAGAGTCATGGCACCAGTTAAGGTGGACGGGAAATTAGCATCTGTGCGATGAAATAAGGGTGCAGGATTTCTTTAAAGTCTCTCTCCATCGGCATACTCAAGGTGTTATACGGAGCTATCCAATGACCCTATTGCGCGACAGCGCTGCATACGCAAAGTGAACATCAGTTAGCACAATCAAACCATTGCGACGCTATTTGTGGCCTTTGCTACGGGGCTGCGCTTCATTCAGTGGTGGGTCCCACAACGCTCGACCACTAGTATACGGCGTACACCATACTCGAATCCTCGACAATATCTTGCGGGGACCTTCGGGTGATCCTTTCTCGGGTTGATGTCCAATCGCTCAGCGCATGGAAGAAAAATTCGGCGCTCCACGGAACGCGTTTGGCTCGCAGGGGTTTGAACGTTATCAAATCCGGCAGGAGACTTTCAAATGTCACTCCTCGAGCATGCCATCTCAATTGCTGCCAACGCCCACGCTGGCAATCGCGCAGACGACGAAGAGCCCTATATCCTCCACCCGTTGCGGGTAATGATGGCCCTGGACGAAGAGGATGAAATGATCGTCGGGGTTTTGCACGATGTTGTCGAAAAGACCACGTGGTCTCTCGATAAACTCCGTTCAGAAGGATTTGCCCCTCGTATCCTTGAAGCCATAGATTCTGTGACCCGTCGCGAAGGCGAAGATTATTTCGACTTCGTGCATCGCACGCGCGAGAATAGCCTTGGGCGGCGCGTAAAGATTGCCGATCTGAAAGATAACATCGCAAAGGTCAGATCACAGCCGGAAGATCCGACAGCGCGTGAGAAGCTGGTCAAATATGAAGAGGCCCTGACGCGTCTTTCATGAATTGCTCGATCAACGACGGAGAACAATATGCGTTTCTTACGCAACAATGGCCTCACAATTGCTCTTTTGATTGCATTCCTGGCAAGCATGGCGGGCATGATAATCGCTGGGTATTACCATGAAAACGAGCAGCTGGCGCAGCATGGCCTGCAACAGATATCGGTCGGACAATACCTCACGAACGAGAATTTTTTGTCTGCTCTCTTCGAAAATTGGGAAAGTGAGTGGCTACAGATGGCGACCTATGTCGTTCTCACTGCATACCTGTTTCAGAAGGGATCAGCCGAGTCCCGGGATCCTGATGAAGCATCCGAAGAAGGGCACGAGAGTGAGAAGCCGCGCTATCCGACCTGGTCGAGGCGCTCACCTCTGTTACGTTGGCTTTACCGATACTCGCTTGGTCTCGTGCTGGTGTTCCTGTTCATTTTTTCCTTTGTGGGGCACCTTATCGCCAGCCATTTGGCAGAAAATGCCGAGGCTGTGCTCCATGGCAATGACAAACAGTCGCTTCTCCAATATATTGGCGGCGCGCGGTTCTGGTTCGAATCCTTTCAAAACTGGCAATCGGAGTTTGTTTCCACTGCAACGCTGGTCGTGTTGTCGATCTTTCTACGGTTCAAAGATTCGCCTGAATCGAAGCCGCTCAGCGCTGGCCACGACGAAACCGGTGCATAGGATGGGTAAAAAAGAACGGCTGCTGATCGTTGAGGCCACGCAGGATTTTGACGGGAATGCTGGAAGAACGGGTCTGCGACGGCCAGTCTATGCCGCCTGACACTAGCTATCGATTACAAGATTTCACCAATAAAACCAAACTGTTCAACGCTAGATCTAAAGTAAAACTAAAACCATTTCGATCAGCGTTCGAAATTGTCAAACCAAATGATGGGTGCGTCCCGAGTTCACGCGGAAACTGAAGGTGAGGGTAGACGGATCCACGCACGGCACGCTGGGGCGCACTCCGCGTACGTATGAATTCGGATAAAGTCGTACCCGTACCCTATGGATGTACCGCGCCACGCCGGTCTTGAATGCAAGGTCAATCCGGAAAGACCGTCCTACAGTGCGGAGCGTGTTGAATTGGGCAAGTCCGCGACCGGCTTTACCCGGCATCGTTCAATCAGGAATCATCTCACCGGCGGGAACCGTGCCTGTGGCAAGTGCGTTTACCGGCGATGCAAGTCCTTCACGTCATCGCATTGCTATTGGTCGCCATCACCATGGCAATGGCGCTTGCGCACGCTCTGGAATACCCAGGCAAGTTGCGGCTCTCGAAGGAGTCTTACCTTGCAACTCAAACGATCTACTATCCCGGATTCACTTTCGGCGGTATCTGTGAGGTGGGGGGCATTGTTGCACTGGTCGCGCTCTTGTTCCTGACTCCGCTTGGCACGCTGCGATTTTGGCTGATAGCCGTCGCGTTGGCGCTCATGCTGAGCGTACAGGCAATTTTCTGGCTGGTCACGCAGCCGGTCAACAAGTTCTGGATAAAGGATTTGGACCTGCATGCAGCGGGCGGGCGCTTTTTCTCCTTGGGCGGCACCAAGGAGGTTCGAGACTGGAAAGAACTGCGTGATATCTGGGAATACTCACATATGGCTAGGTCAGTGCTCGCAATGCTGAGCCTCATAGCCGTAACGGTCGCCTTAGCGTCAAATCCGTAACGGCATATTCAAACTGGATCTATTCGTAGCGATTGCGCTTCAGTTCGCGAAAGATCGTTGAACGATTCCGTCCGGGTTTCTCGGCCATACTATCGACGCTGAGCTTCGCAGCATGCCAGCGCTCGATCTTGCGACGTTCGTCGAGGGTGATCTGAGAATAGGGGCGAAACGGTCGGTTCATGGGCAATCCCTTTGCTGCGATGAGCCACTGGTATCGCTACAAAGTCGCACTTCATCCTTGAACCCACCCGGCTACATACAATGTGGCGGCAAGGTTGAAATGTCGCCGGTTGTGCAAAGTAGAAATGTCATCCTGACAGCCGCCGAGGCGCGTCGCCGGGCAGGGCGGAGACCTCAATCTCGCAACCCGGACCGGCGACATTCGACTGGGCAGCAGCGGCTAGTTCCCGCATTGGACCAGCTGCAGCGCCAAGTCGCGCATGGCATCCTTAATGCGGTTGTTCGACCGCCGGCCGCGGCTCTGATGACGCCGCGCCGGCGCGCCTTCGAGACAGAATGTCCCGCACGATCCTTTGCACCTGGCGAACACTCAGCGACAGCACAATTGCCGCCGAGGCGAGCGTGCGGCGACCTTCAACAACCTCCGATAAAACCTCGATGCGATGCAGTTCGCGTTCGCTCATTAAAACCCATCCCAAAATCTGAATCCCATATCTCGTTGCGTTGAACGAGAAGGTGACACGCGGACATTTCTACTTTGCAGAAACAGGACATGTGAACTTTGCGGCTACATAAATGTCAAAGCTGATTAGAGGCGCGACGTCGCCAGCCAGTTAGAATCGCGACACTCAGCACCTCTGCCGGCGCCGACGGTCAGCCCCCGATCCGCCCGGCTGGTCCGGGTTGCAAGGAAGGAGCGGGGGCGGGTGAGGGACACCCTTCGGCTTTAGCTTTGAGACTATGAGTGCCAGCGGGAATTGAAATCCTCGATAAACGCCGGTGCATAGAGGTCTGCCGCTTCGATCGTATTGATATTGCTCAGCCGCAGTTCCTTCACCAGCCGATCCTGCAGCGTCTGGTTGGCGCGTTCTACGCGGCCTTTGGCCTGCGGGGTGTTGGCGCAGATAATGTCGATGTTCAGCTCATAAAGCGCCCGACCGAACTGTGTCAGGCGCTCGTCCGGTCTTTCTCAGAAGCATGCGTACTGCGGAAAACGCCATGCTTGTCGCTGTAGAACGCCAGCGGCTTGCCCCATTGCTGCAGATAGGCCTTGGTCGCGTGCAGATAGTCGAATGTATTCTCCGATCCGGCAAACCGTAGATGCAGCAGCTTGCCGGTGGCGTCATCGATATAGACGAGTAGGGCGCATTTGGGGCCGCGGTTCTCGAACCACCAGTGATGCGAGCCATCGATCTGCACGAGCTCACCAAAGCAATCACGCCGGCCACGCGGCTGGAAAACCCGCTTCTTACGCTCGCGTCGCGAGACCCATATGCCGGCCTCTGTCATCCATTGGCGTAACGTCTCCTTGGCGAGCGAGATGTGATGCAGTTCGATCAACTTCTCGCGCGCCAGCGTCGGGCCAAAATCGAGATAGCGTTCGCGGATCAGGTCTAGCGCCGCATTGCGAAACTCCTCGCTGTGGCGCCGATTGCTTGGCCGTGATCGCTTCTTCGAAACCAGCCCGGCTGCACCGGAACGGTCATAGGCCTGCAGCAGCCTGTGCACCTGACTTCGGCTGAGCCCAAGCAGCTCAGCGGCCTGGACGACGCTCAGGCGCTGATCACGGATCTTCTGAATAACTTCGAGGCGACGCAATTCTTTCTGCGACATGGTGATCAAACAGGACATGACGACTCCGACCGCTCATGGTCTCGACCAGGCTGAAGGTCGTCATCCTTGCTCCCAACGTTGGCATTGACCAGCGCGTCGAGAGGCGAGACTGTCGCATCTCTAACTGGCCCAACTGTCGCATTACTAAATAGAATGTGCCCCCCTACATACAAAAATCGCATAATCAACATTATGGAACAGTCTTGTAGCTGTTGCATTTTGCGTCGAAACCGCTTTCTTCATTGTTGAATAATCGGCTAATCTGGAACATCTGCCGGGCAAGGCCAGCTGGAAGGAGTCTTAAGTCCCGCCGGCAGTTTTGTCTTAGCGTCGCCGCAGGCTAGGTCGATCTGCCGCTGCTCCAGCCCCTGTGCAGCCGAGAGGTCCAGCCCCTCGATCCTTGTCAGGAACATGAATGCGCGGTCAAAGACGAGCGGACCCTCGAAGGTGGCCTGACTGAGATCTGCGCGTGAAAGATCGGCGAGCGAGAAGCGGACGCCCGTCAAGACCGCTTGGTCGAAATCTGCGCGTCCAAGCTCTGCCTTCTCGAAACTCGCTCCAGTCAGCTTCGCTCCACGGAAGTTGGCGCGCTGCAGCTCGGCGTTTGTGAAAGATGCGCCGACAGCCGATATGTCGGCAAAATTACAGCGGTAGGCTTCGACCTCGGAGAAATTGGCCTTTTCTGCGTCTGCACCGGCAAGCGAGGCGCGCACGAGGTTTGCCTGTACCAGGTTCGCCGTCTTCAGATCTGACTTGCTGAGATCGGTCCCAGAAAAATTGGTACTATGAAGGTTAGCGCCCTCAAGCTCGCTACTTGGGATCATGATTTTGCTCTTGCTGCAGTCGCTCCAGTCCAATTCAGGTGCCGCCAATGCACTGCAATCTGCCGCTGCAGCAGGGTATGGAACACATATACTGGCGATAGCCGAGGATAACGAGACGGCCACAAAGGCGGCAGCCGACAATTTCTGCGCTCCACGCGATCCCATCAGCTTCTCACCGAAGATACTCATAATGCTGCTCCGTCGCATATCATTGGGACAGATGTTTCAAGGTCAGCATAGATCAAATGGAATGCGGCCAAAAGCGCTTACGATGCAGCGAATACATACTGGACCAATGCGAGCGCGCCGAAGCTGACAAACTGTAAGGAATTTTGCCAACGGTGTTTCGGACATAGGCTGGTTTCGTCGCCCAGATCGGGGCAACGAACTCCTCTCCCCGCTACTACGGTTGAGCACGAGTCTGTTGGCTTAGTCGGCGCTGACCTTATGGTCTCATGCGCTTTTTTGTCAGCGTGCGGCTCCAAGTACTTGGCCGCGTTAAGCTTTTGCCCTGCCGAAGAGCGAAGATTTTGCGAACCCATATTTTGTTGGTGGCCGCGCGCCTCAGGGTGTATTCTCATTTTGCCCTGTGAACCCCAAATTTTAAGGGCAAACTTCCAGAGGAAGCCCGCAACTACATCTCCCTAGCAGCCCTGCGTGGCTTCCTCTTTCTTCCCCATCAATTCCGTAAATTATTTTCCGGTGGATAGCTTCAAAGCATTGCTTAGTCGTCGTTCGCCTCCGGGTGTATTCTGGACGCCTGACTGCGCATTGCCGCCAAGCACGCAGTCAGCCTTTGGCGGAACAGCGACGACGGCGCGACGGTCCCCCACCAGCCTGCCCGCTCCTGTTCCGCCACTTTTTGGCGCTGATTCCGTCAACAATCGCTGCCTTAATAAACAGTTCTGCAATCTCGTAACCGTTCATACCTTCGCTTTCTTCTTTGCCGGAGTTTTCGTCTTCGGTTCTTGCGGGGTATCAGGCTTGGGGGCCAATAGCCCTCGCAACGCGCTAATTTTATCTTTCACCAATGGACGGAACCTGGTCGCCCGATACGGCATATCGGCGGCACCATATCCTTCGGGTCCATCATCATTGCCGCGGTGTATTTCTTCGACTTTGATCCCGACAAACTCGCAGTCAATATAGTGGTTGTACATGCCAACCCAGCGGACCGTGTAAATCTGACCCTCTCGGATCAGTTGGTCGATGCTCACGTTTTTGAATTTGTCGTCGATGCAAACGACTTTTTGGCCAAAATAGAAATCGTTCATGTGACTGTCCTTTTTTCTATCCGCCTGTCGTCAAACAAATCAGTTGAGCAGCATTTGGTCCAAAAAGCTCTCACTACCTTCTCGTATAGCATTCCCGTCAAAGCATGTCTTTGATGGGGTATCCCGCAGAGGTCCTAGCGACGAACTGCAATTGACCGACAGGAACCGCGTCAAAGCATTCGAGCCATTCTGATGGTCTTTCTCGAATATGCTGTGGCAACCCTTCATAAGGTCGCTGACAACCCAAAGCGGGTATTCATCTATCGGGCGGGCCCCGACTGCTTTCTGTCTCGGCTATTGCGCGCGGACGCCAAATGAGCGTGGCTCGCGTGCATTCCTATCGGTCAGCGGCGACTGCCTTCAGCCAGGGCCAGCAGAACCTCGCGCATCTGCTGAGGCTCTTGATCTAACGGTCTATTCGCGCCGTCATGCACAGCGTCCAAGGCACCAACTTGGTCAGCATCCAGGGAAGCGATGTGCCATGGCCGGCTATCACGCATGTTCTTTAGCCACACGGATGAGGAGTTTTCCAAAATTGCGTCCTTCGAGCAGGCCGATGAACGCAGTTGGAGCGTTTTCCAGGCCATCGACGATATCCTCGCGATACCGCAATTTGCCTTTGGCGATCCAATCGCTGGCCTCTTCGTAGAACTGGTCGCGCTGGCTCGCGAATTCTCGCTGAATGAAGCCGCGAATTGATAGGCTTTTCGTCAACACAGAACGCATCGTGCCGTCGAGACGGTCAGCACCGCCCGTGTCACCGGGTGTCGCATTATACTGAGCGATCAGTCCGCAGACTGGAATGCGGGCAAAGGTATTGAGCAGCGGAAAGACCGCATCCCAGACTCTTCCGCCGACATTTTCGAAATAGACGTCGATGCCCTTTGGACAGGCGCGGGCCAACTGGTCTGCAAAATCGGGGCCTCGGTGGTCGATGGCGGCATCGAACCCAAGGTCTTCCAGCAGGAATGCGCATTTCTCACGCCCGCCCGCAATGCCGACCGCACGCGCGCCCCTGAGGCGCGCTATTTGGCCGACCACTGATCCTACCGCGCCGCTTGCCGCCGCAACGACCACCGTTTCCTCCGCTTTGGGCCGGCCGATATTCTGCAGGCCGGCCCAAGCTGTGAAACCTGGCATTCCAAGGACACCAAGCGCCGTACTGATGGGGGCAACTGCGGGATCGAGCTTGCGCAGGTCGCTGCCGTTTGCAACCGCATACGATTGCCAGCCTGAGTGCGAAAGCACGGTATCCCCTTCCTTGAAAGAGGCGTGCAGCGACCGTTCGACACGGGCCACTGTTCCTCCTTCCATTACTGCCCCGATTTCGACCGGCGCCGCATAGGATTTGGCAGCACTCATCCGCCCACGCATGTAAGGATCAAGGGATAGGTAAAGGATTTTCAGCAGGACCTGGCCTTCAGACGGCTCCGGTATCGCCGCCCTGTCCAAGGTGAAGTCAGCTGGTTTCGGCGCTGCTGTGGGTCGGGACGCCAGGAGTATCCGCATGTTTTCTGTCATGACCATTCTCCTGCAGCCGGGCTTGCCCAGTCCTGCTTTTGTAAGCCGCCGTCCTTGTAAAATGGGACGTCGGATTGGGTTGGCACTCTTTCCCCACAGAGGGAGCCAAGCTGCAAGGTCGCGTGCTTCACAATCGTCTTCGGCATCACCGCGGCATGACGATGCGGATGGGACGAGAACCGATCGGTGCACCGGTTACACGGTCAATTGTGACGGGGTCGATTTCTGTTTCTGTTTCTGCATCGAAAAACCGAGTTACTTCCCCACCGCTGCGGTGCTTGCGTCCCCAGGCACCAAGGGCAAATAGCACGGGCAGGAAGTCCTGGCCGGCCGGTGTCAGCACGTATTCGTCCCGCGGGGGGCGCTCCGAGTAGCGCCGCTTCTGCAAAAGCCCCTCCTCCGTCAGCACCGCCAAGCGGCTAGTCAGCATGGTCGGCGCGATCCCCAGGTTCTTGCGGAGCTCGTCGAAGCGGGTGGATCCCGCATGGGCGTCGCGCATTATCAGCATACTCCATGCGTCTCCCACCAGGGCGAGGCTGCGGGCGATAAGACAGGGCTGGCTCGAAAGATTCTTCACGTTGGTATCTTTTTGATAGTGACTTGCTTTGAAAATGATAGTAACTCATTGCGCGTCGATGTTCCACCAGAAAACGGGACATTTACTGAGAGGAGGTGAAGGGTCGGACCACGGGTCTGGCCCTGCCAAGGCACGTCCCGGCAACCCAGGAGCCACGTTATGAAATACTATCTCTGCAAGTACATCCCCCCACGCGCGGACTTTCTGGCGACCATGTCTGCCGATGAACAGCAATGGATGAAGCAGCATGGGGCCTTCCTCGATGCGCTTCTCAACGAAGGAAAGGTCGTCGCCCATGGTCCCGTGATGGATCCTGCCGGCGGTTACGGTGTCTCACTCTACCAGATTGCCGATGACCAAGACATCCAGGCGATCACGTCGGAAGATCCCATCGTCAAGAATGGCGCCGGCCACTACGAGCACCATCCCATGCTTCATCTGAAGGCGCGCGGCTAACGCTGCAACAGAGCTGGGTGGCCTCGAGTATCGGCCCGCTCGTAGAAACACGTTCACGATCAACCTCAATCAGCGCATTGAGCCGCTGGATACCAAGCAGGAAAACACCCATGACAACCGCACTCATAACTGGCGCTTCGAGCGGTATCGGCGCTGTCTACGCACGCCGCCTGGCCGCACGGGGCCATGATCTTGTCCTCGTTGCCCGCGCGACCGACCGTCTGAACACGCTCGCCGAAGAACTCCGCGGCGCGTATGGGGTTACGATCGAGGTCATCACCGCGGACCTCATCGACGGCCCCCAACTCGACAAGGTGATCGACCGTCTCCGCTCGGGCACACCGATCGACATCCTGGTCAACAACGCGGGCGCTGGCTTGATCGGCGACTTTACGACGGCCGATCCGGATGAAATGTACAAGCTGTTGCGGCTCAATGTCCTTGTGCCGACGTTGCTGACATCCGCTGTTGTCGGCGGAATGGTCGAGAGGGGTACCGGTTCGATCGTCAACATTGCGTCCGTGCTGGCGCTTCTGCCCGAATACTCGCCAGGGATCTACGCGGCCACCAAATCCTATCTGATGACGCTGTCGCAGAGCCTGGCAGCGGAAGTCACCGCAAAGGGCGTCTATGTGCAGGCCGTGCTGCCTGCTGCCACGCGCACAGAAATCTACGAACGCGCTGGCGGCGACATCAGTAAGGTTCCCAATGTCATGGAGGTCGCGCATCTCGTCGATGCTGCACTGATCGGCTTCGACCGCGAGGAACTCGTCACCATCCCGCCGGTCCCGGACGTTGCCGCATGGGAAGCTTTCGAGCAGGCGCGCTTCGCGCTGGCGCAAGGCTTCAGCAATTCCGAACCGGCGGCACGGTACCGCGCCTGATCATCAGGTGGCGCCGGCCCTCATACGGGGTCGGCGCTGTCCCACTCGACCTGCCGGAGCAGTCCTCCGTAAGCGATCCGAGATGGGAGCTCTTTCTCAGTGGGCTGGTGACAGGCTTATTGCGGGCCTGTCACAGGCCAATGGACGTTCAGCATCGACGCCAGCAACGTTCCCAGTAGCTCCGCTGTCGGATCGTCGCTGCGGAGCACGAACGAGAATTTAGCAACCTTGATTTTCGATCCTCCGGCAATTGCGCTGACGGTCGGAGAGTCGGCGGCCTGTCCAATATCGATGGCATCGGCCTTCAAGGCCTCATGAAGATTGACGGCTGCAGGAAAGACCGACCACTCAATCTGATAGGGCACGTCTTTCAGCAACCCCGCAGCTTCCAGCTTCGCGCGCGTAGCGCCTGTCTGGTCGCCAATTCGAAGTGTGATCTTGCTCAGGTCCTGAGCTGCGAATGTCGAGGGCGCTTCCCGAGTATTCCAGCATGCTGTTCAGCAAGGTTTCTGGGGGCATTCATGGCGCGTTCTTCTTCGTCGAACTCTACAGATCAAACGCCAGCTCAAGTTTGCCATTATTCGATCTGTCATGACAACGATCACGCGATTGGACTGGCTCATGCTGCCAAAGCCTCGCGTTGCGGCTGGAACCTGTCAGAAATCGTTCCTTGTGAACAGCCACGATTGCTGTTTTCTGCAGCTGCTATTCCGACCGTTTCTCGTCCCCGTTTCTGCCAGCTCAGTTTCTCCCGATTAAGCAATTCCGATTTGCGGGAAGCATGGGTGGGGTGTCCCCTCCCCTCAGCGGAATTACCGCAGACGAGAGCGGCTTGAAAAACTGAGTGCTTTGGTATGAAAACTCGGCGATCGACAGATCATCCTCCGGGCCCTCGACCATGAATTCGTCAACACCGATGGACGTGTAGGCTCCAATTCCTCGCCGATTTGCACTGGCGTACCAAAAACGTGGATTTTTTTGGCAACGGCATCGAGTTTTGCAGTCTCAGGATTTGAAAGGGTTGCCTCAGGGCACCAACGCTAACTGGCAGGGCGAAGCGCATTTTGTCCTCCCGCCCGTAAGATGCCGCGGCCACTTGCATTCTCTCCATGAGCTTGACGACCTCCTCGGGCGTACCAGGGGTCAACTCGAACATGTCAGCATGCCGCCCCGCGAACTTGAGGGCGGTGCCCGAGGTGCCACCCATCCGTATCGGGATTCCGGCTCGCCGCGGGCTCCTCCTATCAACGTAGCCAGCCGTGACGCTGTAGAACGGCCCCTGATGGTCGAACGAGCGGTCATTCGACCAGAGCCGTTTCAGCAAGACCAGATATTCGTCGGTCTGCTGAAACATCTCCACGGGATTTCGGGGCACGCGACGCTCTTGATCATTCGCAGCCACTTTCAACCCGGCAGGAAACCTGATTGAAAGACGACCATCACTCAGTCTATCGAGTTCGGTAAGCTGGCGGGCGCATCCGTGGGTTGAAGGATTCCGGCTCGATGCGTCAGGATGAGTCCGAGAGAGGACGTGTCCCGATATTTGCGAAGTTGCCAGCTGGCCCCTCGATCAAGAGCTGCCGGAAACACGTCTGCTCCAGAAGCGCAAGCCTTCTATAGGCCATCGAAAACAGAAGTGACTTCACCTCGTATTTGCATTCCGGTGGTCGGCACATGCATGAACCCGATTGACATTCCAATCTCCTTCCATGTGAAGCGCGGCGAGAGAAGCGAACGGTATCGTCCCCGACATCATGGGAGTTTTCCTCAGTAAGTCTACCAGTTGAGTCGATTTTCCAAATTGCAATCAGGACTGACATCGACGCCGCCTCGCAACTTTGTTCTGACTTTTGGCATGATGGTCCCTGGGGTTGCCGGCGGCAGGAGTTCAAATCCTACAACTATTAACGGATTTATTTCAGGGCCGACATTTCGGGATGCGAATGTAGCCTCTGCGAGAGGTAATGACTACCTCCTGCAATTGCGTTTCTGTAGCGGCGTCGCCCGTCGAGGGCATTGCCAGGTCAAGGCCTGACAGCCGAAGGTGGGTATTTTTTCATCGGCCCTCTACGGAATGGAACGTTTTTGACTACTCGTTGTTGATGTCGCATATCTAAAAGGAGGAGAAAATGAAGCACTTTGCAATCGATCAGTTGCAGACCGTTGCCGACATTGAACGAGAAACACTGCCTCTATCGCGCAATCAGCGAATTGAACGCTGGGCAGAACTTCTTGAATCGATCCCAGACCAGCGACTCGCTACTTTGCAACAGACGGAAAACCTGCCTCCCGAGGCCAGGGAGCGCATCCGCGTTGATAGATCGCCGATCTCGGTTGCTTTCGCCGATCCCGTCCTGCGAGCGGCCGGCTTGCAAGGCGACAGCTACGGCGAAGCAAAGCGGTTTTTCCAACTGACCGATTACCAATTGCATAGAGCCCTTTGCTATTGCCATTTTGGCGGGACCGTGAGCGCTGCGACCGCTGCCCACTACGTCCGCAAAGCATCAAGCAACACGCGTCGGAATCTCATCGCATGGTTATGGGATACGATTGCCGAGTAGCGTGGCATGGCATTCAAGCAATCGGGCCGCGTGCAGAGTCCGCAGACCTGTGCCGCAATGATGTTGTTCAACTGCCGAAACAAGATCATCGCGCCGATTGTCGCCGTTAGCCATGTACTGCTTTCCGAGAGACAACACCCACTAGGACATGCGAAACCGGACGGAGAAAATGATGAATGAACCAGCAAAGATCGTACGAATGCCGCTTCGATCAAATGGTCTAGTGCGAAATCAACTCGCGGTGCAGCTGCAAACTGTACATAGGCCCGATTTCCGTGCGTCCCCATGAGCCTCCTGACCCGCTGGAATTCGCAGTCTCTTGCAAAGCAATTTTTGCTGGCTGGGGGGCTGGTATCGGCAGGCGCGCTGATATTCACAGGTATTTTTGTGACAGCTCTTGTTGAAGCTGCCGTTACCCGGAATTCCGCCGCCGCCACAGCGTTATACGTCGACAGCGTAATCGCGCCGATCCTTCCCGATATGCAAACAAATCAAGTGCTCGACGATACCGTTACCCATGCCTTGGACGAGACGCTGGGGAATGGGGCATTGGGTAGCAGGCTTTTTTCGTTCAGGCTTTGGCGAAGCGACGGAGTGGTGCTTTATTCGAATGACAAGCGCCTTTTGGGGAAGCGCTTCCCGGTCAACGAAGACCTGAAAACGGCTTTTTCCGGCAAGATGGTCGCTAATTTTGACAAGATCGACGATGTAGAGAGCGATGCTGAACGCGCGAGCGGCAAGCCGCTTCTGGAGATCTACAATCCGGTCCTCCAGCCGTGGTCGGGCAAGGTTGTCGCCGTGACAGAATTCTATGAAATTGCCGACGAATTCCAACATAGTTTGGACCAGGTACGACTGCGCAGCTGGCTTGCTGTTACCATCTTTATGCTGACTTTTTTCCTAGTCTTATCAGCCATCGTGTTCCGCGGGAGCAGGACAATCGACCGCCAGGACCGAGCCCTAAAACGTCGAATCAGCGAACTTTCCCATCTGCTTATGCAAAACAAGACGCTACATGCCCGCGTCCAGCGAGCTGCGCAGCGCGCCGCGGCGTTGAACGAGAGCCATCTTCGACGGATAGGTGCGGATCTGCATGATGGGCCCGCACAGCTGATGGCGTTCGCCGCGCTCCGGCTAGACAGCGAGACATTGATCGACCCTGCCGCACCACGTGAAATCCGCGAGCGTGAAGTCATGGCAATCAAGGAGAGTCTTGACAAGGCAATGAGCGAAATCCGGAACATTTGCGAGGGCTTGGTGCTACCGCACGTCGAGGCCGCTGATGTGTCAGAAATCCTCCAACGGGCCGTAGCGGCCCATCAATATCAAACCGGGACAAACGTTGATCTGTCGATGTCCGGCACGCCGACGCAGCTCGCACCTTCTGCAAAAATTTGCATCTACCGCTTCGTTCAGGAGGCGCTGAACAACGGCTTCCGCCATGGCGGAGGAATCAAACAACGCGTAGTACAAACCTGCCGAGGCAGGCGGGTTGTAGTGGATGTCACTGACGGCGGACCGGGATTTGACCCAGCGTCAATCAGCCATCCCAGTATTGGACTTGCCGGGCTGAAGGACCGAGTCGAAAGCCTGGGTGGGCATTTCAGCCTCGATACTTCGGAGTATGGCACGAGGGTGCGAATGTCACTGAATATGGATTCAATGGAGCAGGTATGATGGCAGTGCGTATAGCAGTGATCGATGACCATCCGTTGTTCAGGGAGGGCGTCAAGCGTAGCTTGGGCGAAATGAGCGATTTCCAGATCGTAGGCGAAGGCTGCACAAAAGAGGACGCAATCCAAATCTCGCGTGGGCAATCTCCGGATGTCTTATTGATGGACATCTCCATGCCGGGTGGAGGACTGAGTGCAATCTCGCCAATTCTCCAGCTGTCATCTGAGCAGAAGATCGTGATGTTGACTGTGTCAGAGACGCGGGACGATGTAATCAAGGCATTGCAGAACGGTGCAAAAGGCTATGTCCTGAAAGGCGTTGGATCGCGCGCACTCGCCGAAATATTACGTACCGTGGCAGCTGGCGAAGCTTACGTTTCTCCGGAACTATCGGCCCGATTGCTCTCCGACATTTCGGCGTTGTCTGGTGCGCCTTGCACAACTGACTCGATCGGCGAACTCACCAACCGTGAGTGTGAGGTTTTGAATCTTGTTGCGACGGGGCTGAGCAACAAACGGATCGCGTTGAAGCTGCGCCTTCATGAAAAGACGGTGAAACACGATGTGGGACGGATTCTGGCAAAGCTGAACGTCACAAACCGAACAGAAGCCGCCATGGTACTGCGCGACGCTGGTGCACGCGAACTGCAATGAGTGAGGGGCTAGAGATCGCGTCAACCGAATGGGTCGTTGTTCAGTGGGAAAATGATTGCAGCCTCACCTCATCGGCTGGTGTTGCCTTGCGGTTGATGATCGTACGATCTCTTGCGTCCTTCATCACGTAACGGCCGTTTACAATCGCTTCCATCATACCGTTGGCGTGTCGAACCTTTCTGGCGGGCGCCCCAATGCGCACGCTGTCACGCGATTCGGCCGGGGATTGGCTGACTGTCCCTCCTGTTACGTTGCCGCTGTTACTGAGACTTCCGTTCGCTCCGCCTTGACCCTTGGCATTGCCGTTGCCTTTGTTTCCGCCGGCATTGCCATTGCCGCCGCCCTTACCGGCATCTTTTGCCAATGCAGGCTGGGTGGCATGCAAATGGAGCGTTCGATTATCGAAGGTGATTTCGTAAGGCGTTAGAACAGTGAGAACCGTCAGAAGGATCGTACAAAGAACGAAAACCGCCTTGCGTATACCTCCTGTGGGGGTGGTGCTGTACGGTCCAGCTGAGATATTGGATACTGATATGGCCATAGCAAATTCGCTCTGTATGTCAGAAAGTCGTAAACATCTCCGCACCAAACCATGGCTGTGTTGTCTTTGGCTTCACGATCACCTCTTCTACAAGCCTCAACGCTCCAAGCGAGATGCGGTTCAGTCTCGACAGCGTTTCCGTCGTCGTGCACGGCCAGAAAAGTCGAAAAGCGTCCGACTAAAAGAGGATTGGTTCGCAACGGGCCGAGATAAAGCCCGCAAGGGACTTCCTGTGAAATTGGAAGTCACCTGGTGGTCGGGTCTACCGAACTGCGCTTCAATCCGCTTGGCCGACCTCCTGCCCACAGTCGCCAAGCAACAACAGGCTCGTGAGCACTATGTCACTAGGATCCGCCTTCGGCATAGGCTTCCAGCGCACTCCGGTTGAGAATGTAAATCTTGCCTTGAGCTCCGTCGATTATCCTGTTCTCCCGAAGGCGGCGCAGACACTGATTCACCTTTTCGCGGGAAGCCGGTAGCGTTGCGGCCAGGTCGTGTTGCGAAATAGTCAATTCGTCCGGGCCACTCGGCGCTTCGCTGCCGTAGACAGCGCAGAGGCGCAGCAGCGCGCTAGCAAGCCGCGACTGTAACGATGATGCGGCATTCGAGACGATGCGCAGCTCGAGCTCCGCAACGCGCGTCAGTGCCCTGGAAAAAACCTTGGCCTGAAAGTTCGGATCGCTCGCGCAGGCTTTGCGGAGCAAGCGACCTTCGAAAAAGTGCAGTTCGCAATCTGAACTAGCCTGGTATTCGAGATTTGAGGCCTCACGGTGCAGCACCTCAACTTCGCCGATGAACCCGCCTTTGGGAACAATTTCGACAATGAACTCCCTGCCGTCGGCCAAGGTCGTTCTCGCGCTGACAAAGCCGCGCTCCACGCGAGCAAACATGTCAGCTAGAAAACCTGCCCTCGCTATGACTTCTCCGCGACGGAAGCTGCGAGCGCTCGAACGGGGGAAAGGTAATTCATCAACTTCTGAAATCGCTGTGTCGGCGGTGCCGTAATCTAGCGTGTGAATCAATCCGTCCATGGACAAACTCCCAAACGCAATCTGGTGGCCCTAGCGGATGCTTCAGAGTGTCCACTAGTGGTCGAGAGTCCCCTCTGGGTGCGATCGCCCCGGCAAGTTCCAATGCGCAGCCGACCGCGGCAGAAAATGCAGGCGTCATTCCTACCAAATATTGGCTGTGCCGAAATCGGACTTTAGTCCAGTTTGCAATGCGGCATCGGTCCTATACCTAAGGTCGGCAACACGAGAACGCGAAAACGTCATGACGGCAGCGGCAAGCGCGAGACGAATGCGCCAGATGCGACAACTGCGGCGAAGATCACCGTTGCTCCCTGGATTGGTCGTCGCCACAAAAACGACATTAACGCCTCTTCTTCGAGCGCTAGGTCAATCGGCGGTATCTGGCGCCTTTCGCTTGTAAACGTGAATATAGTCTACGAGCAAATAGGAGGGATTTGGCGTCTCATCGATCGGCCATCCCGATCCCAACGCTAGATTTACCAACGGGTAGAATGGCATGTGGAACTCCCTCGGCGTGTCGAAACTCCATATGGACTTGCGATCAAGGTAAACCGTTGTTTTCTCCGGTTTGATTTCTACCCCATAGGTATGAAACTCGTTGCTCAATGTTCCATCTTCGACCGTAGTCCAATGGCCGTCCGTGGAATCCTTACCACCGTGGCTCGCGCGCCAGATGTGATAGCCGCTACTGAATTCGTACGGAACCCGGCCGTAATATTCCATCACATCGATTTCTGCGGTCAACTTCGAGCGATCGATCCCGATCAGCCAGAAAGCCGGCCAGACTCCCTTTCCCGGTGGCAACTTCATGCGCGCCTCGAAGTAACCGAACTGCTGCGAGAAGCCCTGTCCTTTGGGATTCGTTGACGCCAGAAGGCCCGAACGCCATTTTCCATCGGGTCCTTTGCGAGCCTCGATACGCAGAACTCCGGCATCAACGGTGAAGGGAAATCCGTCTGTAGGGTCGGTGAAACGGGCATCGCCGAAATCACCGTTCCAAGGTGTGTGAGCAATCCAGCGTGAGCCGTTCTCACCCCAGGGGGATACGTCCAGCTTGTCGAAGTTTTCCTCCAACGTCATGTCGAACTTGGCGATGTCGATCTGCTCCTGCGCGCGCGCGGGCTGGTCGATTGCGACCAGGAGCATGAAAGCAGCAGCGGTCATAAAGCGTTTGGCAGATAAAGAGCGATGCATCTTTTGCTCCTCCGAAGATGCCAATCCAGGCGTCAATGATTTCGATCACGAGGTGATCGCTTTCTTCCTTCGTGGCGAAAGTTTCTGAACGACGATGGCTTCAAGGCCATCGGGTTTTTCGGCGAGTTGCCAAAGCAGCAATGCACCGGCCCAAAAGATCAGCAGCGCAGCTCCGCCGCACAACGTCAAACCGGCGATAAGGTTGAGGCCCACAGGCATTGGCGCCAGCATGGGCTCCACGCAGGCCAGAAAGCCGATCATTGGCAGGGTCGCGGCAAGCGGTCTAACGAAAGCATGGAGTTGTGCGCCCCACGTCGCTCCGATCAGCCGTTTTGCGATGACCATTGACGCGGCATAGGCCACGAACATTGCCATGAGTCGAGCAACGATTGCTCCTACGAGCCCGAAATAGGCTATGCCCACGAGCGTCAAAGGTGCTCTTACAGCGAACTCCACCAACATCCTGAACGCAACGTAGCGAGTATTATCCAACACCATCGCCAGCGCCGGCATCATGGTTGATGGAAGGCCCATCACGCTGACTACACAGAGCCATCGAAGAATGGGGGCGGCAAGGGACCAGTTCTCGCCGACAGTGATGCGCACGATCGGCTCGGCAAGAAAGGCGATTATCAAGAGAACGGGAGCAGCGACCAAGGTGATGGCGCTTGTCGCCTTGAGATAGGCTGCCACCAGCTTGCGATGTTCCTCTACACTTGAAAATGCCGCCATCAGGGGGCGCATCAACGGCCCCACAAAAGTTTGATGCGGAATTCCGGCAAGATTGTCCGCCACGCTGAAAGCGCCAAACATCGACAGACTCGTAAAGCGGGGCAGCAGAAGCCGATCCAGTTGCCAGTTAATGGAGCTCAAGATTTGAGAGACTGTGTTCCAACCAATCATGTCTTGAAAGCGGCTCCACTCGGAGAGGGTCAGGTGCGGACGCATCGGTGCGAAGACATACGAGGTAATTGCCGCGGCAAATGGTCCCGCGATCGCTCCGATAGCCAATCCCCAGTAACTGCCCGTCGTCAGTACTACACTCACCGCGAATAGGAGCGTCGCTGCCTTGGTAATGATATCAAGCGCGAATTCGCGCTTGAAATCAAAGCGCTGCATGAAAAGAACCATGCGAGGACTGATGAGGCTGCGCATGGTGGGCGCGATGGAGAGAGTGGCGACAAGCGGGACAAGTCGCGGGTCGCCGTAGAAAAAAGCGATCGGCCAGGAGATGGTGACCATTGTAAGGCTTATGGCCGCCCCCCGAAGGACGCCCAGGGTAAAGGCGGTGTCAAGCATCCGTGCTGTGAGGGCGGGCTGACGGATTAAAGCCTGATTCAGCGGAAGGTCGAGAATTGCTTCGACTATTACCAAAACCGACGTTGCTATGGCGACCAGGCCGAAATCTTCTGGCCTCAGAAGCCTCGCCAGCACCAGCAGGCTCACGAAATCCAGCATTCGCGCCAACAATTTTCCGCCAATGGTCCAGAGACTCGCGGTGGCAGTCCTATGCGATACGCTTGACACGACTAACCTCGTCGATTGCACTGGATTGCAATAAACCAATCAATCTCTCGGGGGTCCGAACGATTCCGAGCGCAGCCCGCGACGGATCAGGACCCACAATGCCCTGACTGCACAATGCGCAGGCCATCAGCTCGACCATCTTGGCATAGAATGAGCGGAGGGTTCGGTTTGCCTGGACAATTCATTTTCGATCAGGGCGGTGAGTTGATTTCGGAATACCGCGGAGGAGAATTTCTCGGCATGGGCGCGGATCGCATTTGGATCGAAATCGTCTTCGACCGCCTCGAACGCTGCCATCGTTTCAATCAGGCCCTCTTTGCTCTGCGGTGCGAAGCGAAAACCGACATGGGGTGTGGAGACGGTCTCCCGTGCACCGCCGGCGTCATAAGCCAAAACTGGCCGCCCCGATGCCATTGCTTCCACAGGCAGAATTCCGAAATCTTCCGTTCCGGGGAACAACAAGGCGCGGCACCGTGCGAGATGGTCGCTCAGGACGTGGACGGGTTGGTGGCCCAGAAATTCAACGTTGGGTCCGGCGATCGACTTCAGGAAAGCTGCTTGCTCACCCTCGCCTATCACGACCAATTTCCTGCCTGTCTCGGTACAAGCCTGAACGGCAATATCGGGACGCTTGTAGGCCGTCAGCTGCCCCGCATAGAGATAGAACTCACCCCTGCCCTCGCGAATCGCAAAATCTTCGATTGCAACCGGTGGATGGATGACCGCGGCCTCGCGATCGTAATAGCGCCGTATCCGGCTCGCCACGTAGTTGGAATTCGCCACGAAGACATCTACCCTTGAAGCGGTCGTCACGTCCCACGCCCGCAATATTGGAGCAGTGACGGACATCAACGCCCGACCCAGCCACGGAAGCCCACGTTGGTACACATGGAATTGATCCCAAATGTAGCGCATCGGCGAATGACAGTAACAAATATGAAGGGCATCTGCCCGCGTGATCACGCCTTTTGCTGGCCCGGATTCGCTCGACAACACCAGATCATAATCCTGCAGATCGAATTGCTCGAGCGCGAAGGGCATCAGCGGCAACATTTTTGGGTAGTGGCGTTTCGCACCGGGAATCTTTTGCAGAAAGGAGGTGCGAATGTTGCGTCTCTTCAAACGGTCGCTGAGGCGCTCCGGGTCGCAGACGAGGGTGAATATATCGGCGTGCGGAAACATTTGGCAAAGCTCCTCAACCACCTTCTCGCCACCGCGCATCGATACGAGCCAATAATGCACAATGGCCACGCGAAGATGCTCCGTTTCGCTTCGGCTGCGGATTTTGCCGGCTGAACTTGGCGCCACCGTTGGTGGATCTGTCAGAAACGCCATCGCTTTCGGCAGTGGTGTGCTCGCTTCCAAGGTCATCTCGAGGCTCCTGATACAATCAGCGCGTCCGACGGCCGGAGCGCCATACTTTCGGAAGTCAAGCTGCTGTATTGTGCAAGAAGCGCGTCTCGCCATTCTTCATGCGTCGATGCGAGGTTTTGCGACAGCCGGAAGGCCCGCTCGCTCATCTGGCGAACCTCGTGTTTTGGCATTCGCCGAAATGTCGTCAAAGTATCTGAGAAGGCCCGCTCGTCCTTGGTATCGCATGAAAGCGCTATGCCTGCCGCCTGCATCTCCTCGGCAAGGAACGCACTTCGAGACAGGATGACGGGGATACCGCACCCGGCCGCTTCAATGGCGACGAGGCCAAAGGGTTCAGGATAGCGCGAGGGCATCAAAAGTGCGCTCGCCTGGCGGATGATTGATCCGATCTCCGCATGCGACTTCCAGCCGAGAGTCCTGACGTGTTCTCCAGCTGTTGCAACCCGCTTCATGAGTGGCCCGTCACCAATTACGCAAAGCCTTGCGCCTGCTCTGCGCGTTGCGGCCACTGCGTCTTCCACACCCTTTTCCTCGTCCAGGCGGCCGATAAAGATGAACTCGTCATTGCTCTCCGCCGCAACGCGTTCGGCAGAAAATCGAGCGACTGGATTACGGATTGTTTTCAGGCGTTCGGGCTGAAAGCCGGCCTTAAGGAAGAAGCTCGCCATTTTTTCGTGCGGCAGGATAATTCTGCCGAATTCGCCATGATTTCTTAAAAGGCGAACGACATTCCAGCTCCGGGCCGCTCTCCATAATTTGTGCGGATAGCTTCGCTTATCGCAGGTGGTCGCCATGCAGCCAACTCCAAGCGGACGTCGGAGACAGATCTCTTGCGCCTGGTAATCAAAGAACGCGCCGTTGGGGCAAGCCATGAAGAAATCGTGGGCGTGCACCACACATCGTCTGGCCACAGGCCCCAGCGCACTGAATACCGCCGGCGATAGTATCTTGGACCAACCATGAACGTGATAGGCCGTGTGTGGAGTGTCGTTTGCAAGAATCCACGCCGCGATCATCCGTGCCGCACAGATGTTGTAGATGCCGGTAACGAAGGCTTTGGTACGTTCGGCGTTCATCAGATCGCGGCCGTGAAGTGGAATAACAGAGACCCCGATCGCGGCGAGCTCTGCATTTACGCCGTCGTCGCCGCAAATGTAAGTCGCGGGGATATCGGAGCTTCGAAAAAGCTTGGCGGAAAGCAGCGACAGCGCGGTCGCGCCACCTCGCGCGGTGGAGTAATCATCGATAATGACCACGCGTTCAACACCTATCGCCGAACGAGCCGAGCGATTTGGATCACGACCAACTTGGCTTCTATCGCTCATCGGGGCTCTCCAAAAGTCGTCGGCAACTATACTAACTCGCTTCTTGTCTTCGTGTTGGTGTCCAAGATCCATCGATCCAATTGAATTAATGATTTCACGCGTGAAGTCTCAATCCAAAGTTCGCCTCGAATTGACAGACAGAACATCTATAAATCTAGATCGAATTATCTAGAACTAATCCGTTCGATCTAGTCTAGACTAACTATCGAAGCGACTTTCTGTGCTCTATTACTTTATTAGCATCGATTTTTATCCTCGATTATGACCTCGGTCACAGACAACCCGGTTGCGCTGCATCAAGCTTTGGATCTAACCGGAACATTCTGGGAGACGATTGATGACGTGGGAAGCACAGCGAATTGAAGTTGGCAAATCCTGGTCAGGCGTCGCAAAGACCGAACAAGGAAGAAGGCAGCGGGGGGCCATATCCGAGCCGATCGGCAGATCCTCCAAGCGTATTGTGGACGTTATTATCGCGAGTACCGCGCTGCTGCTGCTTTCGCCGCTTCTCCTGATAGTAGCGATTATCGTAAAATTCAGTGATGGGGGCCCGGTGTTCTATTCTCACACCCGGATTGGCTTGGGCGGCGCTTCGTTCAAATGTCTCAAGTTTCGCACGATGAAAACCGATGCAGGCGCTCATCTCACGGAATTGCTGAATGCGAATCCAGAAGCGAAAATTGAATGGGAGGCAACCCGAAAGCTAAAGAACGATCCCAGAGTTACGGTCGTCGGCGGAATCCTGCGTGAATCAAGCATCGACGAACTCCCGCAACTGATCAACATCGTGCGGGGCGAGATGAGCCTCGTGGGCCCACGGCCAATCACCTGCGAGGAACTCCCCCTTTATGGAGAGCATGTTTGGTCCTATATGGCCGGCCGCCCGGGCCTGACGGGGCACTGGCAAATCAGCGGACGCAACGATGTCAGCTACCAGCAACGCGTCAGTCTTGATGTTCAGTACCTCCAAAACTGGTCGCTCGCCTGGGACTTTGTGATCATGGCGAAGACAGTTCCGGTCCTGTTTTCGCACCGCGGCTCGTACTAGCCCTGCTCAAAGGAGAACGCTCCCTACCTGTCCAGACCTCTCCGCTTTCCCAAGCGAAGCATATGGCCACCAGCGATTTTGGATGAGAATGAAATGACTTCCAGCCACACATTCAGCGGTGTTTCGTCGATATCCTTGCCCAGCGCGAGCCCTAGGGAGAGCTCGCCACTGACCCTCCGGGACATACAGTTTTTCTTACGGATGCGGTGGCGATGGATCGTCATTACGACCAGCATCTTCGTCGCGATGGCTGTGGGTTACCTCCTGATTGCCCAGCCCACTTATATTGCGACCACGCAGCTGTTCGTCTCTCCTAAGCTGAATGGTTCTGAAGCGCAGAAGGCATTCGCCGAAGACGCATTTCTGGAGGCCCAGTTGGAAATTGCCAGGTCCAACGATGTGTTCGGTGCAACGGCGAAATCGCTCGACCTCGCCAACGACCCCGATTTTGCCCGCAGCGCACCTTCGCTGCTTGACACCGGAAAGGATTGGCTGGCGCGGAGTTTGACCGACGATCCGGAGTCACGGGGGACGACAGGCCCTGCGGCAGGAGCAACGAACAAATCAGATCGCGCCATTGCCAGATTGCGAAACAACGTGGCAATGCGTCAGATCGGGCATTCGATGATCCTCGAGATTTCGGCCTCCGCATCCACCGCCAAAAAGGCTGTGGCAATTGCCGATACCGTTGCGCGGGAATACATCCGGAAAAATGTGCTGATGAAGGCCCAGGCCTCTCAGCAGTATAGCGATTGGCTGGAAAAGTTCCTGGTCGAACAACAGCGCGGACTGACCGACGCGGCCAATGACCTTGCCGGCTTCAAGAGTAACCCGCGTGATCAGTTCAAGCTCGTAGAACTGCAAAGTGCCGCTGCGGCCCGCCGCGCGCTCTATGAGAGTACTCTTACACAATATTCCGAGGCCAAGCAGCGCATATCCGACCCCGTATCTGATGCCACGATCGTTTCGCCAGCGACCTCGCCGCTTTCCAAGGCACGGCCGCGCAGTGCACTCATTATCGGCTTTGCGTCTGTGTTGGGAGCGAGTGCGGGTGCGATGCTCGGCATGATTCGCCACGCCGGCGACCGCCGTATCGTTCGGGTCCGACGGTTCGCAGATGCAGCGGGCGTACCCTTCGTCACATCGCTGGCAAATTCGGGGAAAACCCGGAAGGGTCGACCCGGTGGGTTTTTGGCGGCCGAGGCTGACAGCGGCAGCGCCATTACCTATCCGTTCATACCGGGCATGGCGGAACTAAGTGCAACGATGGTAGGGCTCCGGCGGAAGCGAAAGGTCGTTGTCATTGGAATCGTCGGTGTCAATCGAAGGAGCGGAGCATCGACGATAGCCTGCGAGCTTGCAGTCTTATGCGCCGAGTCGGGATCCCGTACACTTCTTATCGATGCGGCCGCTGACAAACCATCCCTCAGCGGTTCGATTGCGCCCGATAGCACGATAGGCCTTGCCAACGTTCTCGATGATGCCGAACTTCTCCGCGAGGCGATATTGCCCGTCATGCCCACATTGCGATTTCTCCCGCTCGGCACTGTGCGGGGCGTTACTCCAGCTATGCGCTTGAGTTCCTGCCGCACGCAGTTGAATCTCGAAAGCCTGAAAAAAGTATATGACGCCGTGTTCGTCGATATCTCGCCCTTCTCTGAATCGGCCGACGCCAATGCGATCGCGCCTCTTCTGGATGCGGTCTTGGTCATAACCTGGCACGGGCGCACGTCCATCGACGAGGCTATCAGAGCTATCGACAGCCTGCGGAATGTTGGCGCCGACGTGCTTGGCGCAGTCATCAACAAGGCACCCCTGAGAATGGAGTCATGACCGTGGCTATCGCAGATATTACCGGACAAGGGGGAACAATCGAACCAGTCGTGGCTGCGGCTACGCGCGCAGGCCCTCAGATCAGGACTGCCGTTGGCATAGCTTCGGCGAGACGCCCGGCGGTTTTGCGAAAGACTGTCGACTATCTTACCAGCTTGGAAAATCGCCCAGAACGGATATTCGTTTGCGTGCCAGACAGCGAGGATGCCGCCGGCCTTGCCGATTGTCCTGGCGTCGAACTCATGCTCGCCCCAAGAGGTTTGACGTGCCAGCGCAACCGGATTCTCCAGGTAGCAGCCCGCTACGCCGATGTTCTGGTCTTTCTGGATGATGATTTCATCCCAGCCCCGCACTTCATACCCCGCATGGAGGAGGTGTTCGCCCAAGAACCAAATGTGATGATCGCAACGGGCGAGGTCTTGGCCGATGGCATCCTTTGCGGGGGCCTTACCCTGACCGATGCGCTGGAAGTCATCGCGACCGCCGCCGAGCGGCCCGCAATCGTGGCGGATACTTACAATGCCTACGGATGTAACATGGTCATCCGCCTGTCTTCCGTGGTTCAGCACCGCCTTGCCTTTGACGAACAGCTCCCACTTCATGGCTGGCTCGAGGACGTCGACTTCAGCAGAACCATGGCCCGTCACGGACGGTCCGTTCGAGTCGAGGGCGCGCGCGGCGTTCATCTTGGAGTCAAATCGGGTCGCCAGCCTGGGTTGAGGCTGGGTTATTCCCAGATTGCCAATCCCGCATATTTAATCAGGAAGGGGACCATGTCGAAGACGCGTGCATTTGCCCAGATAAGCCGCAACATCACGGCAAACGCGTTTGGCACCCTGTTTGGCGACGGAACAATCGATCGGTGGGGGCGCGTCGCCGGTAACATAATCGCCCTGACTGACCTGCTCAGAGGTCGCGCGCATCCATCCAAGATCCTTAAACTCGATAATCTCTCACTTCGGGAAATGCTTTTGTCACCTAGAGAAACAAGGCGGAGGTAGCAGACGCCATGCCATGCAATTCTTCGATCGAACTCGATCGTCAGCCAAGCGCAACACCTTATCAGGCACACTCGAGAATTCGGATTGTGTCAGTTCGCTTGCCCATTGTCTGCCTTCTCCTGCTTGTTTTCTCCTGCATCACCTTTTCGGGAGTAGCGCATGCCGACCCCTACACACTTGTCACCGAAGACAAGGTTAAATTGCGCGTTGTCGATTGGCAAAATTCTGAAACTCCTCAGTATATGGGCTGGGAGGCGCTCCAGGGGGCCTATCAAGTTGATGACACGGGCAATCTCTCGATCCCGATAGCAGGACAAATAAAGGCGATAGGGAAGACAACTGAACAAGTCGCGGACGATATTGCTAACGCATTGGCTGCAAATGCCAATCTTCCCGGAAAGCCATTTGTAGCCTTGGAGATCGAGGAACATGCCCCGATCTTTGTAACAGGATACGTGCAGACCCCGGGACGCTATCCCTTTGAAACAAATATGACTGTCATGAAGGCGGTAAGCCTCGCTGGCGGTTTCATGCGCCCACGCGACGGTAACGCTGCTTACTTCGAGCGCGACCGGATTCAGGCGGCGGGTGACTATCAGGCTGCTAACCTCAAGCGGCGCGATCTCCTGATGCAACAGGCACGTCTGCGCGCCGAGGCCGCTGGCGAACAGGATTTTGCGATTCCCCCTGAACTTGCGGGCACGCCAGATGTGGAGAAACTGAAGGCGGACGAGGCCAACTTGATGCGGCTCCGGCGTGTCGAAGCCGCGAGTCAGATCGCTGCAGCAGATGATCTCAGCCGCCTCTATAGCCAGGAAATCAAGTCGCTCGAAGCCAAAGTCGTCACGCAAACGCGACAGATCTCGCTTGCACAGGAAGAGCTGGATGCCGTGAGCAGCCTTACCCGCAAGGGCCTGTCGAACAATGCCCGCCAGTTTTCTTCGGACAGGAACCTGGCCGACGCCCAAAGCGCAATGCTCGATATCGAAGTTGCGCTGACAAAAGCTCGCCAAGAGCTCAGAGACAGCGAGCGCGAAAAGGCCAAGATAATTAACAAGCAAAATTCCGAGACCCAACAACAGCTGAACGCGACCAATCTGGCTATCAGAAAGGCCGCTGTCGAAATGCAGATCGCGCAACTGCTTGGCGAGCATGCAGGATATAGTGCTGAACCAGTGCAGGGCGGAGCGGACGCCATGACCCTTGGAAAAGCAGAAAAGTCGTTCAAAGTGGTACGGCGCAGCGACGACGGGTCCAATCGCGATATCAAGGCAAGTGAGACAACTGCCTTACTGCCGCACGACCTCGTTGAAATCGGTGTCGGCGCCAGTGCCGAAGAATTCTCTTCGTCGCCGCCGTCGCCCCCATCGCAGTCAGTTGCCGCCAACGTAACCCGAAAGCACCCGTCGTCCCGCCCTGATTTGTCAAGCGCAATCGAAGGAAGCCGCGGCCGTGATTGAAGTTCTCGGAGCCCACTGCCTTCTCATTGCGGCACCAAGGCGGTCGGCGATGTGGCTTTCCAGATCGGGTCGTGAAGCATGATAATGGAACCGCTGGGATATATTGTAGTGCTGTTGGGTATTTTTGGTGTTGCCTATGGCACGCGATTAGCCATCTGGACACTTTGTTTGTCGACGCTGTTCGGGGCGGCGGCCGCGCTCCAGCTACCTTGGCTCGGCGGTGCCAGCATCCAACCAGGCCATCTCATGCTCGTCTTTTTCATAGCAAGTGTTTTACTGCGCCCCGTCCAAACTCAGGCAGCCTTGGTCAGCATTGCCTATCCGGGGCCCGGATTTTGGTTTGCCGCCTACGTCCTGTTCTCCGTTGCATCAGCATTCTTTCTGCCGCGAATCTTTGCAGGGGCGACCCTGGTGTATTCGTCCGCACGCGACGCGCTGGGGACGATGTCGACGGTGGCCTCCCCGCTCTCTCCAGGTTCGTCCAATGTTACTCAGGCCATATATCTCCTCAGCGACCTTGCCTGCTTTGCCGCAGCCGCCGGGCTCACACGGCTCGGCTATGCGCCGGTGATTGCAAGAAGCCTGGTCGCGACGACAATCGCATGCCTCGTCCTGGCGATTCTGGATATTGCGACATATTTGACCGGCCACTCGCAACTGCTCGATTTCATACGCAATGCCAACTATACGATGCATACGGCCGAGACAATCGCCGGTTTTAAACGCATTGTCGGCTCCTTTCCCGAAGCAAGCACCTATGCTGGCACGGCGTTGGTTCTCTTTTCATTCACGTTCATGCTTTGGCTGGAACGTTTTCCGAGCCGCTTGGCGGGACTGGCGGCGGCATTCATTGGCGTCACAATCCTGATCTCCACATCGACAACGGCGTATATTGGTGGTCTGTTCGTTGTCTGCATCCTCGTGCTATTCAGCGTGAGGCGCCTGCTCGGCGGTCGGGCCGGTCCTCCCCATGCGAGCTTCCTCATCGTCACCCTGTTCATTGTTCCCTGTGGAATCGTCACCCTCATGCAGATGCCAGATGTCTGGAATTCCATCACTGCACTCCTTGATGCTACTTTCACAAACAAACTCGATTCTCAATCGGGCGAAGAACGCACCGCTTGGAACACCCTGGCGCTGATCTCCTTCGTGGACACTTCCACTTTCGGCGCAGGGCTGGGGACAGTGCGGGCGTCAAGTTTCATCGCCGCTTTGCTGTCCAATGTCGGACTATGCGGCACACTGCTTTTTGGCGCCTTCCTGTACAATCTCTTGACTGCTGCACGGCTGCATTCATCCGGTAATGGGCAGGACCGAGCGATTGGAATGGCTGCTGTGTTTGCGTCTGTCGCGCAGATCGCTGTGGCAATGATCTCCGGAAGCGGTACTGATCTCGGCTTGCTGTTCAGCATTTTGGCCGGACTGGCAACCGGTTGCTTGGCCGCGCCGCAGGCCTTACCGCGATATGCGAGCGGATCGCCGACAAGCGCGCGTCCCCGGGAGGCATCGCCGATGCTCGTTGTCCGATGACCTGCTTTATGATCCTTTCCTCGGAGTCAACTACGGCGGTGCTTGCTGGTCGCCTGCGCCGGGTCGGCCACCCGACCATTTGTTGGAGCTTTGCGCGCACGGCGCCAAAGTCCCGACAGGAAAACGCCCGCCAGATACGAGATCTCCATGAGCACAAGCACGCCGATGCTGTAGATCGTCGCTGTAATCAAGGAAGAGCCCCCTGCGTAGAACACGCCGCCCCCCCAGCCGATCGACACGAAAAACGCAAAGATTGCAAACCCCCAGACAGGGATGGCTGTGCCCGCGGCGATCGAAATCAACACGACTATGATGGCGCCGTTCAGGATTGTCATTACCCCTCGCTGTGCGGGTCCGCCAATAGCGGCCCGATGCTAATAATAAGCTCTTCCCAGTATGCCATAATTAAGCGCTTAAAAATCGTCGTCAACCAGCCGCTTTCTTCTGGGCGCTCTTGCGCTTGCATTGGCAAGAGTATGACGGACCGCGTTTCAATGCGACAGTATGGTCATGCGCGCAACCATGAGCGCATCGGCAATAGAGCCATAGGCAGGTGGTGTCATGAATAGCCAATGCGTCGTCTATGTTACAGATGTCGAATACTCGTTTCCGACTATTCTTTCGGCACTTCAGGCCCGCAAGTTCACCAGGGAAACGACCGACGTCTTGATCCTCTTGTCCGAGCGCCTCGACAATTTTGACCAGCTGAAAAACCTCCTTGCCACCAGCGGGGTCAATATGGTCGATGCCACAGCCCCATTACGAGAGAGGCTTGGAAAACTGGATGAAACGTTTTTCCAGGGACGCATCAGCATCAGCACGATGGCCAAGCTGGTCCTTTGCGACGTACTGCCCGCCAACTATACCCAGATCATCTATCTTGATGGCGACACGCAAATCATTGGCGATTTGTCCGAGCTCGAAAACGCCCTCGCTCCGGAAGGAAAGTTCTTTGCGGCACGGGATTACACGGCGATGGATGATTACCTGCGCACGGGAATAGACAGTTCCTATTTCAACGCCGGCGTCCTGAAGTTTCACCGTAACGGCTGGATCGGGCCGGAAGCATTGGAGATTTTCCTCAAGCATCCAGAGGTCTGTCAGGGCAAGCACGATCAGGGCGCCCTGAACTATTTAGGCGGCTCTGCACTCATCATGGTATCGAATCGTTGGAACTTCCCCAAACAATTTCTCCATCTTGCGAACATGTCCTTGCTGTCCATCGTTCATTATATGGCGCATCCGAAGCCATGGCACGGTACGTTCTTTCCGTGGAGCGATGCTGAAAACCGGGTTTACCGCGACTTGCGAAAGTCTGACGCGCTCTACGACGCGCTGTATCGCGGATTAACTTTCGATCGTCTGATACTATACAAATATCGCTCGATCCTGGAACGGCTCAAACACACCGTACAATCGGACGACACCCAGCCGCGCCTACAACGCCTGCTCGTCGGGGACTACGTCGTATGATCGTAAATGTCGCTTCGCCCAACAGCGTATTGGCAGAAGAGAAAGAAAGCAGCCCTGATTGCCAGTTTCCAACGGTGACGGTATCGACATCCAGGACAGTTGTTAAAGAGAGTCCTAAGCGTCCCAACTAAGGGAGTGATTGATGGGATTATTCGGCTTCCGGACAAGAAACCCCGAAAGGGATCGGCAATCAGACGCCACACGTCTACTAAGCATTAAACGGGCGATAAGGGATGCAGTTGTTGGGGCAGAACGAGAGCGCGATGGCTTTCGCCGCCGATATGAAGATGCTGCAGTCAATGCTGCATTTTCATTCGAGAACATGCAGAACGAGGGTGAAACAGAAGAAGCATCAGCCCAGGTGGATGATTTCACACAGGCGCTTACAAGATTTTCTCAGCGCATCGGTTTCTTAGAAAAGCAGATGGCGTTTATGCAGGAAATTGACGAGGCCATAACCAGATTTGAGAATGCGAATGGCATTGGCAAATAGATCCGAAACCGGACTAGCCATGTGAACCGGTTGTAAGAGCCTACTAGGCGATACAACGCTATGTCGACCGGAAAGGAACTACAGCTGGGCTGCGCGTTGTTCGGCATGCTTCCGTGAGTGAGCTTAATCAGTCGCTCGAAGGGGTTGCCCGCAAAGGCATCAGGACGCCAATTCACAGCCCGGATTGTTGACTGTCGGAAGCGCCGTGACTTTTGTGCAAGTCGGAAGTTATGAATACGATCGGTTGAAAATTCCGGTCACGACGGGTTTTGAAGCCAGCGCTGGCACTAAGTACCTGAAATGGCACCGGCAGTCTCCAGATGCTGGGAATTTTTTTGCAAAACTCACTGAGCACTCGCCGATAATATTCGACTCCCATACGGATCGGAGGCTTCTAAGCAAGCGAGCTATTTCTCACAAAATCTACGCGGCCCCCGGTAGGGCTGGAAGGTACAGTCGGCTAGGCGAAATGAACGATAAGCACTGGCACAGGCGCGAAAATTGCAGGTGGCGGCGGCTTCGGCGCCGTCGGCGGAAGAACCATCCACGGTGACATTAGTTGCGCTGTCTCGCGCACTGTCGGCAGGCTCGGCAGCGGCGGCGCGCATGAAATTTCGCCAGATCCTGGCCGGCAGCCTGCCACCCGTCACCTCGTTCATCGGTGCCTCGTCGTCATTGCCAACCCACACTCCCACTACCAGCGGCTCGGTGAAGCCGACAAACCAGGCGTCACGATGGTTCTGGCTGGTGCCGGTCTTGCCTGCTGAAAGGGCTCCGAGATCAGCTTCGCGGCCCGTTCCTCGTTCGACAACGAGCCTCAGTAGAGCAACCATGTCCGGCTGGTACTGGCGTATATCTGCCGTCGGCTGCTTTGGCGGCCCGACGCGGAAGGCGCGCTGGCCGTCGGCGTGGAAGGACACGACCCCCCACGGCTCGACCGGAGCGATGCCTGTTCTGATCGAAGCATAGGCGCCGGTAAGGTCGAGCAGATTCACTTCCGAGGATCCAAGTGCCAAACTTGGTGTCTGTGCCAACTTTGCGTCGATTCCCAGTTCGCGCGCAGCAGCAATAACCTGGTCGATTCCAATCTCCATAGCAAGCGCCGCCGTCGCCGCATTCAACGACCGTGCAAATGCCTCTGCAATGGTGACGCGTCCGCGATAGCCTCCGCCGTAGTTTTCGGGAGACCATCCGTTCAGCTCGATCGGGGCATCCTCGATCCAGTCACCAGGCGTGAGGCCTGCCTTCAACGCGGCATAGTAGACGAACAGTTTGAAGGCTGAGCCGGGTTGCCGCATGGCTGTCGTCGCGCGGTTGAACGGACTCTTGGCGTAGTCGCTCCCGCCAACCATGGCTACCACAGCGCCTTCGGGCGTCATTGCAATCAAGGCAGCCTGCGATGCACCCGCTGCCGCGCCTTCCTGTTTAAGCGCTTCGGCCACTACTTTTTCGGCGATGACCTGCAGCCGCGGCACCATCGTGGTTCTGATTTTTATTGTACCTCGATAAGGGCCAGCAAGCTCGCGCGCCTCCTGCATCACCCAGTCCGAAAACCAACCTCCCGACCGTGCCGCGGGTTTGGCCGGATGAAGTTCAGCAAATTTTGCAGTCGCGACCTTTGCCTGGTCGGCGGTGGACTTGCCGCGTTTGACCATCGCGTCGAGCACGAGGCTCGCCTGTCGACGCGCGCCCTCTGGATTGCGGATTGGATTGAGCTGTGATGGCGCCCGGATGATGCCTGCAAGCATGGCTGATTCACCGAGAGTGAGGTCTCGCACCTCCTTGTCGAAATAGATGCGGGACGCCGCAGGAACGCCGGTTGCGCCTGCGCCGAGATAGATATTGTTGAGATACCGCGTAAGGATTTCGTCCTTGCCTAGCTTCCTTTCCAGCCAGAATGCGATCACCGCCTCCTGGATTTTCCGCTTCCAGGTACGGTCCTGCTCGAGGTAAAGAATCTTAATAAGTTGCTGCGTGATTGTGCTGCCGCCCTGGACGACCTCGCCGGCGCGGACGTTCCTAAACGAGGCGCGAAGAATGCCCTTCAGATCGATGCCTGAATGGTCGTAGAAACGCCGATCCTCACTGGTGAGCACCGCATCGATTAGATGACGGGGAAATTCTTCTCTCGCCGCAAAGGGTCCCTGGATCGGCCCCTGTCTTACCAGCGGTTTGCCATCTACCGTTTCGAGCAATACCACCGGCTTCAGCGAGCCCTCTGCTATTTCTTCCCATGGCACGTCGCTTAATGCCCAGGCAAAGAGGATAACGATGAACACAAGACATGCGCCAGCCGTTGCTGCGCTCAGCAACCCAAGCGCTCGCCAGCGGAACTGCTTCTCTCCGACAGCTCGCTTGTCAGTCGAGCGGAAATGCCAAAGTTTTACCCGCGACCAAACTGCCGCCGAGCGGGCCGCTGCCTCGGCGGCTCTAGTCTTCGCGGCTTGCAAATCGATGTCCCGTATCCGCAACAGGGCCCCGCTGCCGGCTGCTCGGAGCTTTTTGGCCGCCAGACGCGACGCGATAGACAAATCGTACCGTAGTGCCCGACCGAGTGCGGTAAGCGCTGTTCGCGTCCGCGCAAACGCCGCACCATCTGACGCGGCATCTCGCGTCTCGTGAGACCTTGGTTCATCGTGCCCTTCGGTCCTGGCAGTGCCGTCCGATACGGTTGGACTCTCTTCCATGCGTGCTCTCTTTAATTCCCTCGGTAAGTGAAAAAGTCAGAGAATAATAGATCCGGCGTTTGAAGGCGATCTCAGCAGTTGGCGCAGGCACTTTTTCAATGTTGCGAGCGCCTGAGCGGCAATATGCACGGCCTGGAATTTGGCATCGGCAAAAACACAACCAGGGATAGCCTAGCGCACGGCATACGACCCAGATCGCTCGCAACCACCTCGTTTGAACCTTTGCATCTGGGTCAGGCGATAAAAGAACCCTCAGTTCAGTTTTCTCACCTCGGCAAGGTGTTGGGTCAGAGCAGGTAGCGCTCTTGCTGCGAACTTTTTCAGCTCTCCCTCCTCCCCACTCGTGCAATATACAGAAAAAAGAGCAAGGCTTGTTTGGTGCGCCTGCAGTTGCTGCGACAGGTAGGCCTTATCAAAGTCCGACCCTTTCGCCACTGCAAGTGCATCCACTTTTGCCTGATGATGGTCATCAAGCTGTGTCGGTATTGCAACCTTATCGGCTTCGCTAGCAGCTTTGATGTCTTCGCCGGCCCTGGAATGATCCGCGATCATATGCTTCGCGAATTCTCTGGTAGTTGCGTCGACTGCGTATTTCAGGGCGAGTTCGCTCGACTGGACCTCGAACATATTTGCAACAGTCGCCAATTCCCCGAACTGCTGTCGGTTGGTGATTTTCGCGTCCGTTGCAAACGCACTCGCGAGGGCAATAATCCCGGCCACAAGCAAGACGACCGAGAATTTCATCTTTACCGATAATGATGGTTTTTCAAACCCAACAGCAGCCCTCATTGTCCAACCAGATCTCAGTAGACCCAGCAGCCCCGGCTTGGTGATGAGCGGAGCACGATTTGAATTGGCGGCCGACACCTTTAGGGTCACTGGTTCCTCCCTGCCGAAATGGATAAAAACTGTTTCACGCGCGTCACTTAAAGCGGCGAAATCAGGGGAAAAACGCCAGAACGGAATGGCTAGTTCCGTACCTGGACTTCAGTCCGATCAAGGGTAAGACCTTTGACGGACTCCATCGGACCATAGTCTGAGGCTCACAGGAGGAGTTGATTTCGCATTGGCCGATAAGAAGCGGAGCAACACCAACAAGCAAAACAAACATGTGTTGTGCGCTTGCTGGAAAAGACCTCGTGCACGGCCCCGTCGGAACACCATTATGCAGCGGCCAAAAGCCAGGCGTTTGCCGGCTGTGGGCCTTTTGACCATCGCCGCCTAGGCCTTTGGTCCGATGTCGCTTTCCCGGATTGGGGGTATACTTGTGATGCCGGCTCGTCCCGCCGGCAAGGAGAGCCAAAAAGCCCGGTCAGCCATCATCATCGAGAACCCCTCCGTGCTGATCGGGCTTTTGGACCAGCACCTCGCTTCGGCCATGGTAAAAAACTTGTTGGCGGATTCAAATAAGTTCATCGCGGCGCCTGACGTCTTTGAGTGCCTGTCCGCTGGAGACGAATGGACCTTTGGCCAGTATCCATCTCAAATTGTCAAATGTTCTCCATACCCGGCCCTTTGGAACAGCGTCGCTTCTTTTGCACGGCAGCAGGGAGGCGCTTGGGGGTAAACAGAAAAGACAAAACACATGGCAACCTCACTTTTGCACGATACAATTCTAGACCGATTTCCCGGGAATAACATCAATCGACACCGGGAAGTCATCCTCGTAACCGGGGCGTCCGGCTTTATCGGCGGCGAACTGGTTAGACAACTCGAAGCTGCTGGTTACTGTATCGTCAGCGCGTCGCGAAGATCTGTAAGCAGCGCTTCGCCATCCGTATCCTTGCCGGACGCGAATGCGCCCGAAAGCGCATTTGAAGCTCTCCTGGATGGCGTTGATCATGTCGTCCATCTGGCAGCTATTCATCACGCCAAGCGAGCGGTCTCCAACGACGAGTATTACCTTGCCAATTGTGTTTTGACGGCAAAGCTGGCCAAGGCCGCTCACAAAAGGATCAACGGAAAGTTCGTCTTCACCTCATCAATCCGGGCGCAGTGCGGCAGTGTGTTCGACGGCGTTCTTCGGGAAAGTGATCCGCCACAGCCGACAGAGTTTTACGGGCAGACAAAACTCGCCGCGGAGGCAGAAATCGCCGCTGGCATGCCTCGCCGCAATTACACCATCCTTCGACCAGTTCTTGTTTACGGACCAAACGCAACAGGGAATCTTGGGAAGCTGATGCGCCTTGCGGCGCTGCCCATCTTGCTTCCCTTGAAGTCGCTGCCGGGCAAGAGGTCGCTTCTCGACCGCGGCGCTCTTTGTGCGGCGATTCTTCACAGCTTCAAAGAGCCAAAGACGGACGGCGAGACTTTCATCGTGGCGGACCGGCGTCCGGTAACCCTCGGAGAAATGGTGGCCGCCATGCGGCGTGGCATGGGCCGACGCGAATTGCTATTTGCGGTCCCCGCGGCGCTATTGGATTTCGCCGCAACGCTAACTGGCCAAGGCGAGCGCAGGAAAAGGCTCGGCCGCGACCTCGTGGCCTCGTCTGCCAAACTAGAAGCTACAGGGTGGCAGCCGGTCGAGGATCCTGTGCGTCAGATAGAACACCTCTGTCGGTCATCGCGTCCTATAATCCCGGCGTCGCTTAACGCTAGAGCTTGAGGACGTGAGGCACTTGAAATGGAATCCAGTGAAACGGACAATTGGCGGCGGCGTAGACTTGAACTTCGCACAAGCGGTACGGCCAAGCGTGATGGCGCGGCCTAGCGCTATGCTTGGTCGATCTCCGCCTGCTCCGGCTCTGCCAGCAGGCTCTCGAAGGTCGCGCTGAATTGACTGTTGGCCGATATGACATTGCCGCAAGCTTACATGAGTTTTTTAATGTATCCCTCGCTGGACCTGTTAACGGCGAACCGCGCTTGAGAGCTGCTATGAGCTCCCGCCATAACTGCGGGAGGGCGTTATGGGTAGTCAATCCTACCAAAAAGCTTCTATTCAAACCAAGACTGGAGCCTAATGCAGACAGCATTGCGTTTGCCATCCAAACAACTCCAGCAGGCCTCCGCTCACGATTCGTATGACGAGGCGATTTCCGCCGAGAACAAGCAAAAGCGACCTGGCAGACCCTTTAGCACGGTGGGTTCCAGGGCCGCGAAACTAAACATTTCCGGATTGTTGGTAGCGACGGCTACCATTGCACTTTCGGAAACGACTACTTGTGCGGGGTTTGCGACGCTGGTAATCCGCGCGGCCAAATTCACGGTCTGCCCAAAAATGTCACCGTCTCGCGGCACAACCTGGCCTGTGACCAAGCCAACGCGCACCGGCAGGAGACCGGCCTCTTCGGCCGAGTCCACCAATGTTAGACAGGCGGTCAGCCCTGCGGTTGGCTCTGGGAAAAGTACCATCACGCCGTCTCCGAGGACCTTAACCAATCTACCCCCGACATGAGAGACAATTTGCTGTGTAAAGGCTTCAAAGCGAGCTGCCTGTTCGGCTGCTTTCATGTCGCCAAGTTCGTGTGTCAATTCAGTGAAACCACAGAGATCAGCGAAAGCAACGGTTGGTAAATCGACATCAGGCCCTGTCTCCAAACCGCTCTCGCAAAGAGCTTCCTGAATGCGTGAGACAATGTTATCGAAGACCGATTCTTCCAGCAGGCGACGCTGGAGCATAAATAACACTTTGAACCCTATCCGCTGTAGCTCGAGTCGTTTGGCAGCTGCAGCGTCAAGCATCTGAGCGTGTGGAATTCCAGCATTCAGCATTCTCTCTTCGACTTCACTGCGGAACAAATCGCGCATTGTTTCCACAACGCGGTGTGTTGATTGCCCAAAGGCACGCAATACTCTCGTCATTGCCAGGTCGGAAATGCCCAGTCGGCGACATTCAGTAATGAGGTTAAGCAACTCGACATCGTCCTCGCGCAGAACCTGCTCTGTTGACAAGCGAGGAAGACCGGCCGCAGCCCTCAAATTATTCAGTGTGATTGGCGTGACATCCGAACCGTCGAGCGCCCTCTCCATCGATGTCGTCGACAGGTAGACCGGGTCGAACATAATCTGCGCAGCAAAGTCGAGCGCGAATACCTTGTTTCGAATTGCTTTGGCTAATGTGTCCAAGGATATGCCCGCTTCATGCAAGGCAAGTGCAACGCGAATCCTATCCGCGTCTTCAAGAAGATAATCCGTTTTTCTTCCGATTATGCCAGCCGCCTCAAATTGTAGAAGCTGATCTTCTCCGCACCCCGTCAAGGAAGACAGAGCGGTCCGCGATATATATTGCATTGCCCTCAGCCTGCTCGACACCGATAGTAAGGCACAGTAGTCATTCTGCGACGCAATCATAGTACCTCAAAGGGAGGAAGGACTTGGCCCTTTCGGGCAACGTGTCCTTCAAACGTGACACCGCTCTTAAACCACTGGGTCTTACCAACGAGCATGGGGACCCGCTGTGCAATGCTGCAAACGGCCGCCATGGCCTTGCCTGTTGCAGTGGCGCTCGGATTAGCGTCTGGTAACAACCGCGCAGGTGATGGCCTCGCCCCCAGAGGCGATTTCCCGCCACCTGCATCCGAGTCCGAAGACGGCGTCGGCCCACATGAACAGTGCTGCCCCCTGCCGCCGAGGATGGGCTCCCCGACCGCCACGCCCTCGATGATCGCAGGCCGCACCGGGATTTTTATCTCTCCCAACCACGCTCTGTTGATTGATGGGGTTCTCATCCGGGTAAAGGAGCTGGTCAACGGGATCTCGATAGCCCCTGCCCGCCCTGCAGAGCGTGAGAGGACAGAATATCTGCAGAGCATGCTCGACACGCATGAAGTGATTGGGGCGACGCAGAGTGCTCCTGCCCAGTCCTTCCTGCTCAAGGACGGTAACCATGAGAACTTCACGAACTTTGCCGACTATGAGCGGCTGTCCTGGCCACTCGCGCCTTGCTGTGACACCTTTCGCGCCGATCGTGGGTGACGATGGCGAACGCGAGCACGAGCACGAGCACCTAAAGGCACTTCTCAGCCGTAGTATCTCGGGGTTTGTTCAAGTGCACGACCCGATCCAAGTGGCTTACGAGAGGATTGCGACGCGCCCGGGTAGCTTACCAGCTGAGCGCGAACCAATTGATTGATCCTTGCAATTTACTCAAGTTTGGACGGTGAAACACCAAAGGGGCGCCCCGAGCCTGACCACCGGATGACGAAGAAACGGAGAGCTGGGGTGTGCAGGTGCGCACCAGCTTCCATTCCCCAGTATGACCATCACAACTGACCTGGTAAGACGAAAAACATCAAGTCCGTTGGCATAGCTGCGCTGTGGCTCGTGGGGGCTAAGCAATGCCTGGAGGCTTGGGAGGAAAAGGTCACTTGCACGGCCCGCACGGGACGCCTTCATTGAAGCCAAAGAGGCAGGCATTTACATTATACACAACCGGCTATAGGCCTTTTGGTTGTTACCGTTAGGCCTTTGGTCCGATGTCGTTTTGGCAGATTGGAGGTATTCTACGGCTGCCGGCAGGTCCACCGGTCGGCATAGGTCGTGGGGGACCCAAACAGCCCGGTCAGCCAAAGTTCAAGTAACCCTCCGTGCTGATCGGGCTTTTCGCACCAGCAAAAGGAAACACCGTTGGGGCGCCCACGTAATGCGCCGCACATTCAGACGTGCCCCCTAGCCCTCAGTTTCCTTGATCAGAGGGCTGCGCCGACGTCCCTTGAGCCGCAAACCGAGCATTTAAGCCTGGGCACCAATTCGCAATGCATGGTACCGGGATCCGGGCCAAGTTGGATGGCAAGCGCTTCATGCCTTGGGGAGTCGCCTGCCCTAGAGCTTTGGAGCAGCTCTTCCTGCCGTCAATGATCGATCCTTACGCAAAATGAATTTGGTGACCGGCGTCGCGCAATGCCATAGCAGCTTCGGTCCGGTTTGTGAGGTTGAGTTTGGCAAGGATGCGTCCCATATGGTGTTTCACCGTTTTTTCGTGCAGGTCAAGCTTCAGCGCAATGCGCTTGTTGCTTAATCCTGCCGCAACAAGGTTCAATACTTCATGCTCGCGGGCGGTCAGTCCGGCGATCGAGTGATTTTTGCCAGGCGCACCGGACATCGATGATGCGTCCGAGAGCAACCGGGCCGATAGGGAAGGAGAAACATAGCCCTCACCGGAGGCCACGGCGAGAACTATACCCGCGAGTGCCCGGGAACCGACGCCTTTCAGGACATATCCTTTCGCGCCGCTGTTCAAGGCAATGGTCACATCGTCGCTCGTCTCGGAGACAGTCAGCATAATGATCTTCTGATCGGGAACGCGGGCCAGTATCGGCGAGATCGCGTCCAGACCTCCACCGGGCATTGAAACGTCGAGCAAAATGACATCTGGAAGGTACTCGAGTGCAATCCGAATTGCGTCCTCCTTCGTGCTTCCTTCTGCCACGATTTCGAGGCCGCCGATTTCACCAAGACTGCGTTTAACGCCCTCCCTGAACAGGGGATGATCGTCGATGACTGCTATTCGGATTTCCCCCATCATGTATGCTCCATCCCGTCCATACTCTCGAGTTCTGATTCCCGAAGTGCCCGGTTTTCCTGATCTGCAAATGGTGGAAAAGTAGGGCCTGCTTATCCAAATGATCTCGCCATCGTAAAGTTCCAATCTCCGCCGGAGTAACAAAGGAACCCCGAACTGGGCTGCGCGTTGATCGGCATGCGCGAGCTTTCATTCCCAAGTGTGACCATTACGACTGCCTTTGGTAAGACGAAAAACATCAGATCTGTTGTCCAAGCGGCGGAGTGGCTCGTCGCGCATTGGCCTGTGCTGACAGGCGACAAATTCACCGTTGCTCGGCAAACCTGCTTGGATGCTCTGGATGAAAAAGTCACTTGTACCGCCTGCCGGGACGCCTTCATTGAAGCTGCTAAAGAGGCAGGCATCTATATCGCAGACAAGCGGCTATAGCCCTTTTTATTAGCACGGCTAACCTTTGGTCCGTCGGTTTCACGGATGAAAGTATTCTTTCCAGTGCCCGGCTCGTTCCCCCGGCAAGGGCCGCGGGGGACAACAGCCAGAAGGCAAACAACAGAAGTGCCAGGACAATGGCCAACAGACGCGACTATAGGGGTGACGATACACATTCAGGCAACTACGTCGGCGCGATATTGCCCCGTCGGGATCAATTCAGTGAGCGAATAGTACTGTTCTCTTTAGGCTTTGGTCGATGGCAGGTTTGGACGGTTGATCTCGTTTACAATGATCATCCTCATAGCTGTGTCCATTATTCTGCTAGTGACCATCTTCAGTATCGTTGGAGCGATCATACCTGGCCTGCCGGAAGAGAGTACGGGCAGCGAGCACAAGCGACGCGACGGTGAGGTCTAGAGCTGAACTTCAAGCTGTTCAAAAAGAAGGCTTGAGCTTTTGCTTGCGCTCTAACTTGTGATTTGACAGCCTGTGTTGACACGACGACGATTGGTTTAGTGCCCGTCTGTCCATAGGGCAACGAGTCCCGGCTCCCGAAGGAAGTTCGGTCCCTTGCCGGGACTCGTGTCATTTCCATTGAGGCTCACCTCAACCTAAAGCCATACAGAAATTGATGGAGTGGTAACCTCGGCGCCACTGTGCTGCAATGGGGGCATGGAAGATTCCAACCTTTCAAAATCGTCTCCGTGCTCCCGGGGCAGTAAGACGATCGGCATTGATTGCGCCCACGACGCGGCCAAATACATATTGGGCCGATGGCTTCCTGGAATTTGCCGCTGCGTTTGGAGGACAAAGTGATTAGAATATTGATAACCGGCGGGTCAGGATTTATAGGAACCAACCTGGTAGATCATTTTGCAGTGCTCGGCCATACAGTGATAAATCTCGACGACAATGTACCTAAAAAGAAAGAACACCAAGTATATTGGAGAAATGTTGATTTGCTGAATGCCCAGGCCGTAAAGCAGATCGTAAAAGAATTTTCACCAACACACGTGGTGCATTTAGCGGCCAGGACCGACCTAAATGGCAAGCAGTTAGGTGATTATAAGGTAAATACTCTTGGTACAAATAATTTATTAGAAGCGCTGGATGAAATACAAACCGTTCAACGTGCTATATTTGCATCCTCGATGCTGGTGTGCAGACCCGGATATATTCCAACGGGGGAACTAGATTTTGCTGCGACCACCATTTATGGGCAAAGTAAAAAAGAAATGGAGTTACTGATCAGGAAAAAGAATTTGTTGTATGATTGGTTGATCATACGACCCACATCGATGTGGGGACCTTGGTTTGAAACTCCATATAAGGATTTTTTTGACAGGGTCCTTGCAAAAAAAATGTTCAACATCAGGAATCGAAGCTGTACAAAAACCTATGGCTTTATTTTAAATGGAGTTGTGCAAATAGAAAAGCTGTTATTCGCAAAGCAGGTGGAAGATAAAGTTTATTATATAGGAGATGCACCACCGCTGAACATATTTAACTGGACAAATGATATTGCGACTGCCCTTGGATATAAAAAACCGCCTTCGTTCCCATATTATATTTTTAAGATGGCGGCACTTTCGGGTGATATGCTGCAAACTATAGGCATTAATTTTCCAATGACTTCTTTCCGGTTAAAGAATATGACGACAAATAATATTTTGCCACTGGATAATTTATATAAAATTACCGGAGCCAGCACATACTCATTGGAGGAGGCCATTCAAATAACGTTGAACTGGATAAAAAACAATAAATAAATTTTCATGTATATTACTAGAGGTAAATGTTTATCTGGAGATTTGCTTAATATCCGGCGAACTTCAAGTTGTCGCGTATGCCATTCAGTAGTTCACACTGTGGGCATTTGCGCGTTCAGGATTGCCACGAAGGCGTAGGGCGGCCAAGCGGGGCGGGTGGCTCGTCCGTCAATGGCATTGTGCAGTCGAAACCGGCGGGTATTTCGCCCTTCAAGGTTGCAAGTTCGGCTTCGGCGGACCTTGCGCGCTCAAGCTAGCGGTAATTTGCTTCCAACAACTCTTGAACGCGGCGGCACGGCGGGAAACATAAGCACATACCGCCGGTGTTTTTTTGCAGGCTTCGTCATGGCGGGTTTTCCTAGAAATGCTTATGCGCGGCATTCGCCCCCGGGCTGGTTGAGCGCCCGACACTAAGTGAAGTGTAGATTTCCGGGCATTCCTCCCGGATCGCATCGCCGTCGCACATGGGGCCGTTGATGGGTTGATCCTGCATTCGGCTCGTTGCCGGTGGTCATCGCTGTTGAAGAGGCCGAGGGCGAAGTCGGGAACTTCCATCGCAGCAATAAGATTGTCGGCGCCCCCGGTGGCTGTGATGAATTCGCCGTGTAAGGTCTGAATGATGCGGGCTTTCATATACGGCTCCTAAGCGGCTACTGCTTTTCGCTTGGCACTAGTCGAGGCCGCGAGGGAGGCGGGAATAAATCGACACCACGCTACGGCAACCGCCGACAGGAAAGCTGGGACCGAGAGGGGCAAGCGGAAGCCAGCACGTCGGGCCTAGCCCGCGATCACGGATCTTATTCATGATTGTGAATTGACGAAAACAACAGTCCGGGTGCAGCGTGATTACCCTGAGCTGAGCACCGAGTGACGCCTCATGCGGAGGGTAAAATGCGACTATTTCTCGTTTTGATTTTGGTGGCTCTTGGCGGCTGCATATCGACTAACTCACCTGACAATAGCGATAGCATACTTCGCCGTCCCTCGTGGTCAGGTAACGATTAGCTGATCCCCAGACCACTTGCCGGAATTTCGCGGTCGCTTCCAATATGTTAATTTGTCTCGGTTTGCCGGTCCGTCGCTTAATGTAATGACGTGGCTTACCAGAAAAGCTTAGGAACTGTGGATAGTGAAAATGCGAGACAACCTAAATGACGATAGTGGGGCCCAACGACAGACTGGTCCTATCTGATCTACGGCGTTGTGTTTTTGTGGCGTGGCTATCGCTTTGGGTATCGGTTCGGCCGAAACGCAATTCACCGCAGCCCCGATCAACTCATGAACCCAATCATAAAGCATGAGATTTTTCGTCGGCCGTTGAGGTCGGAGCGTGATTGACCAATTGCCCCGAAGGGATCATCGTGGCTATTCCTTTCCCAAAAGCGCGCACAGAGGCCCGACGGTCTGCCACTGTTATCGATTGCACCTCGCCGGGCCTCACCTATGAAGCTGCATTCGCGTAGCGCTAAGCGCAGCTCCGGCTGGTCCAACAACGCCAAGGACGTGCCGATCCCCATCAGCTTCCGTTTCTTCACTTCATCATTGACCTACTTGCTGTCTTTGACCTGCTCGATAATGGTCGCAATGTGGGTCTTGAGATCGCCGACTTCGCCAACAATTTTGTCCATGCGCCGACGCGTCTCACCCACGATCTCAGCGGCAGCTACGACCCGCTTAGTCTGCACCTACCGATCTTCATTGTCAGTCCAGGCTGGCAGCCAGGGAAACCAGTATTCTAACTGCCGCCTTCTTCGCAGCCGCTGACGCGCGCTGTTACGCTTCGGGGCCCGATCGCCTTTCCTGATGCCCTTGATTCCCATCGCAGATCATTCACACACCGCAACGTCCCGGTAAGCGACATAGCGCCCGCCCCCATGACAATGTGAAACCGACGCGAACGCCAGGAACGCAGCGCCGGCCGCGCCAAGGCAGCGGCTTTTGATTGTCTAGATCCTTCTGTGCAACGACCCGGGCAATGAACACGGCCGCCACAGTCACGAATGGCTGTGCTGCAAATATGCCGCAAGAGATTGGGAGTACGCCGTCACGGCAACACGACTTCAAGGCCGGACAACTGACCGGCAAGCAGCATCACGTGGATGCTCAACGCTTTGCGCAGAACAGCCCGCACGCGTCTTTGAGACACATGGTGGTTTCCTTGATTTTTCGATTTGGGGTCAGGAACAAATCCTGAAGTCATTAGTTTTTAGCTGGCCGATTTCCAGTTCGGCTGAGTCCCAGAGACAGCATTCCCGTTGCAATCTGGGCTCATTCAATTGACGGTGGGAGTGATCTCACCGTCTTTTTGTTGCAGCATTGGTGCGCGACCATTGTGCGTTCCGGTCGTTCGGTTCAAAGTTGTTGTGATGCACGGCGCAGGACAGCCCGCCACATGATGTCCAAGGTTGATAGTTCGGGTTTTTTTAACCACCGGAACTTTATCCACCTACACGTGTTGCCTAGAAGCTGGTATCCGTCATCAGTGAAGTCTCACCGTGATTACTGGCGAGTAGGTACGGCGAAGCTTCGAGGCTTGGTGCGTTGTTCCAAAGCGGGCCAAGCCTCTATTTTTTTCGGAACACATCAGGTCTCACCGGGGGACTCACTCTACCCGGTTCCAGAGCTCATCTCGAGGCTATCTACTATAATCAGCACAGTCTATCGGATTGGATCACGCGTCTTCATGGCCACTGATGCGCGTATACTTCAGACATATGCCGAGGATTGCAGAAACATGGTTCACGATCTGTGGCGGGGTAGACGTTGTGCCCGTCGCAAGACGCGGTCGTTGCGCTACTGTCCCCACTTGGATTGATGCCGGAGCCTTACGGGACTTGGAACGTTTTCGATTACACGATCTTACCAGCGTATCCGCCTAGCGAAAAAAAGGAACAACTGCCGTGTCCAGAACAGACCTGTCCGCTATCTACAGAGACTACATTGCCTGCCTGAATAAGCAGGACTGGCCACATCTGGGTCGGTTTGTGCACGATGATGCCATCCACAACGGTAGGCAGGTCGGGTTATCAGGGTATCGCGAAATGCTGGAGAAAGATTTTTCCGAAGTTCCTGACCTCTATTTTAACGTCCAGATGCTGATGCTCGACCCACCCTATGTGGCGACCCGATTAGGCTTTAATTGTACCCCGAAAGGCATGTTTCTTGATCTCCCTGTAAACGGCAAAATGATTTCCTTTGCCGAGAACGTCTTCTACAAATTTAGCAACGGAAAGATTGCGCAAGTGTGGTCGGTTATCGATAAGGCGGCTATCGAGGCTCAGCTTCCGGGCTTGCAGAAGCGATGATTTCAGCCTGGCTAGGCTCTTGGTTCGGACAGCTTGCCCTACTCATCCATAAGACGTCGAGCCCTGGTAAGCTGCTCATCTTCTGTGAAGGTGTTTACAAATACGTCAAACAGGGCTTCGCGCATAATGATCTCCTTTCCTGATGACTTGGTCTTGAAGATACCAGCGCGCTCCTTCTTTTGACATTTGCACCAGCCGCGTCGCCTCGTCACGCGTGCCAGTCGCCGAACGAATAATGCGTTCGTCGGGTGATCGCGCAAGTAGCTTCGATGGCCGGGATGTATGCACGGCCATTGGCCCAGGATAATTGAGACTAAATACACCCGAACCCCAGCGAACGTCGAAACGCCGGTCAAAAAACAAGGTCCCAATCGTCACAGCTTCACGAAACCCCCGGCGAGGTGGTGTGCCGGGACCTGGCGGAGTCACGGTCGCGTCCGCCTTACTGTGGTACGTCTGGATGGATTGAACGGCTCTGTTGGGAGGATAGCGCAAGCCCAAAAAGCAAAGGAGTACGATATGACGATTGACGAGCTACTCGCCGAGTTGCGCGTCAGATATCCGGATGGTCCGCCTTGGCGTGAGCGTCTTAGTATCACCAATATGGACATTCTGAAGTGGACTGCGTCTGCAGGCATGTCCAGGCAAGACCTCTACGATCAATTGGCACTTGAACTCGCCCATGGCTTTAACGCCTCGGAGCTATCGTTTGAATTTTGCGATGCTGTCGTCAATGAAATTCATTGGGTAATAATTTTTTGCGACGAACAACGCCCGCATTTCTTCTCGGAAATCTATCTCGCATTCGATTCTGGCGAATATCTTCATGATGGTAGTCCAGATAAAGATCCGGTTGAGGCGTACACGCGGCCCCAAATAGAGCGAATTCTTGATTCTGTTACCGTGCGATGAGGTCAGTTCCACGGGGCTTATACGAGGTCAGCGAGCGCCGAAATCGAGGATTTGTGATCCGGCACCACGCATTGTGGTCCACGAATTGATACGAGCGTACTGCGGAGGAGACAGGTCCTATGGAAAATATTGAATTTTCAGCGGTAGTGGTGCGGTATAGCCGGTCCGTGGAAGATGCTGCGACCTTCTTGGTCTACAATTGGCCCGTTGAACCCGGAAAGAACTGCAAATTGGCAAGAATTGCTGGAGGCGTTGGCCGGCTCGATTAGCCATGGGCAAGCAAGAAGCGCCTTCATCCTGGCAGCGCAAGAAGCCAATATTCTTGTTAGGTCAAAGCCTCGGCTCCGCAACGGGCAAGCACGACATTGATCTTGGCAATTTTTTTGACCCGCTAAAGTGGGAGGGATGGGTTTCTAACGGGCCATTCACTGACAAGAACCTCAGGGCCGTTTCTTACAACCGGCATCTTATTTGCACAGAAACCGTGACCGCACCCGCCTGCACTATGCGAAACGGTGGAATGATGGATTTGTGCAAGGACATCGGAGTGCGCGATGAAACAGTCATAAGCAATTGTTCCCGCGCTCGTTGCCATGTTCGTATTGCTGCCGCTACGAGCGCTTTGTTCGAGGGCGGAGGCACCCCGGGTCAAGTCGCTCCCGATGAAGCAATCCTTCTCAAATGAGCGCCGGCTGCGACAGGTCGGATTAGAACTGACAATTGTATCATCAATTGGCGCAATTAACGCGACCAGCTTCCTTCCTTCGTCGTCGCGTGCTTAACTCCCGGACCGAATCTAATTCGATATCAGGAGGAAGCGAATGTCACTTTATGCGATCACCCGGCGCGCGAGTCTCGCACTCGGTATTTCAATGCTGTCGACCGTAGCTTTTGGGGGGCAGGCAAAGGCGCAATCTTTTCCGGATCGCGTCGTGACGATGGTGGTGCCTTTTGCCGCGGGCGGTTCGACGGACGTTGTGGCACGCGTGATCGCAGATAAAATGTCGCAACTGCTCAGCCAACAGGTGATCGTCCAGAATGTGGGTGGCGCGGGCGGCAGCCTCGGCGCCGGCAATGTTGCGAGGGCCGATCCCGATGGGTACACGATCCTCATGGGCACTGTCGCAACGCATGCGCTCAATCCACTTATCCTGAAGACCAAGCCGTACGACGCAGAAAAAGACTTTGCTCCGATTTCACTACTCGTAGTGGTTCCCAACGTTCTGGTGGTCAATCCGGAATTGCCAGTGAAATCCGTCCAGGAACTGGTCGAGCTGCTGAAGGCCAACCCGGATAAGTACAGTTATGCGTCTTCCGGCAATGGCACGCCGCTGCATCTGTCTGGCGAGTTGTTCAAGAAGATGGCGGGTGTAACCATGCAGCACATCCCATATAAGGGAGCCGGGCCGGCGCTGAATGATGTCATTGGCAACCAGGTACCAATTATGTTCGACAACCTCCCCTCATCGTCGCCCCACATCAAGGGCGGTACGCTGCGCGCTTTGGGTGTGACGACGAAGGAAAAGGCATCGTCCTTCCCGGATGTGCCCACTATTGCAGAAACGATTCAAGGCTACGAAACCTATACATGGAATGCGTTGTTCGCACCGGCGGGAACGCCGTCGGAAGTGATCGCCAAGCTGAACGAGGCGGCCAACAAAGCCATGGCAGATCCCGCTGTGGTCGAACGAATGAAGGAGTTCAGTGCTACGATCGTCGCTTCTACTCCCGAGGATCTGGCCGCTCACGTGAAGGCGGAAATCGCCAAGTGGACACCAGTCGTCAATGACGCCAACGTCCAGATGGATTGATCACTTTCAGGCGCCGGGTGCCAAAAAATTAGCAACTGGATTCCATGACGGGAAGTGGTGACGCTTTTCCCTTGCGCTGTCGAGTCGTCCCTGTCCCTGAGGTCCGCCAGTCAGCCGCATTGGTGTGCGGCTACCAACACATAAAACCGCCATCCACGACAAGATCGATACCATTTACGAATGAAGAAGCCCTGCTTGAAAGGAATACAGCAGGACCGACCATTTCTTCGGGATCGGCCAGGCGGCCCATGGGCGTGTCCCGTTCGAATATTTTCACCTGATCAGCGACTTCAGCTCGACGGTTCATGGGTGTCAGCGTGTAGCCCGGGCTAATCGAGTTGACGCGGATACCGCGATCAATCCATTCCATTGCCAGGCTTTTTGACAGGTGGATAACCGCAGCCTTGGATGAGTTGTAGTCGGCCTGTTTCAAACCACGATTGACTATCGAGCCTGACATGGAAGCAATGTTAATGATGGAGCCCCTTTTTCTGGGAAGCATTACACGTGCTTGCGCCTGGCAGGACAAAAAAACACCCGTCACATTTGTATCATAAACCCGTTGCCAATTCTCCAGCGGAAGCGTCTCGGCATCTCCGCCAGCACCAACACCTGCGTTGTTGACAGCGACTGTCAACGAGCCGAGCTCGTTTTCAATCAAATCGATCGCCCCCTTCAGGTCTGCGGCAGAGGTTACGGTGCCTTCGAGCGCTAAGACTCGGCGGCCGAGAGCGTGAATTTTCTCCGCCGTTGCGTACAAGCCGCCATTTGACAGATGGCCAAAGCAGGCTATGTCGGCCCCAGCTTCGGCCAAACCAATCGCAATAGCCTGGCCGATGCCGCTTCCCGAACCCGTAACCATCGCTACTTCTCCGTTAAGGTCGAACAATTCCATCGATCACTTCCCTTCGTCAGAATCCCGCTTCGGCGATAGCTAAATTGAAAATGAATATATTCTACACGGAAAAAGTCGCGTCGTGTTCCAAAGCCTCTCAAGATCTCGGTTTCAACCGATTGAATATCCGCTTCATGCCCATGGCCGTGGAGACAAACCCGACCGAGGCAAACACTTCGCAATGTTCTTCATCGGGCTGATATTGAATTTCCGAGCCTCCTATCGCCCGGCACAAAGCGCTGTTTCGAAAAGCGTTCTTAGCGGTCGCGCAACATTTCTATCGGATTGCTGGGGGGACCGGGAGTAGCGGCAGAGGGGACGGTATATTCTGAATCGCGGGACTTGGAGTAGGCGGTATCGGGGACGGTATGTTCGGAATCGTGTGATCGGGAGTAGGCGATATTGGGGACGGTATATTCGGAATCGTGGGATCGGGAATTGGCGCTAGCGGGGATGGTATAGCAACGCCTGCGCCGGGAGTGCCTGGCAGTCCATCTAGAATCTGCGGCAAAGGCAGCCCTCGTTCCCGGAAGAATTTCACGAAATCGTTGGCGCTGCCGAACGCGAGAGCGCCGATCGCCAAGCCAACGACCGGTTCGCTCGGGCAGTTAACCGGGCCTTGGGTCGCTGAGGCAGCCAGTTTCTTTTCGGCAGCAGCGCGATCGTAGCCGGCTGTCTCGGAGTTAAGGAATTTGGTGATCAGTTTGGCCGTGATCCAAAGTCCCGCATCGTCATCATCGATCCTCCCCGGGACCAGTGCGTACTGTACCTCGGTCCACGCTGGCGTGAACAGGAAATGGTCGTCCCCGTTTTTGACCTTGAGGGGACCGCCATCCGGCCCACGACCCTTTCTTTGAAAAGGCAAATCACTGAAGAGCAGGACATCGGGAACGGTCTGCGGGCCAATTGGAAGCGTGATGTTGGCTTCGACTGACGGTACTGATACCCAAGTTTCCTCAAACTTCGCTTTTCCATCCGACTCAAGCGCCAGTTTGACATCGCGGCAACCGACGTTGGGCTTTAGCATCACGACTATGTTGCCACCCACCTTCCTTATTTCGATGCCTGCAACGAGCCCGAACTCGATACCTGTGTTCCCGAGCAGGTCAACCGTTGTGCCAACTCCTGCCCCTATCAACGGGTCGATATGCAGTTGTATGGATGCCTTGGCGTCTACCTGCGCATTGAGCGAAACCTTCAAGCGTTTCCCTTTGATCCAAGACATGCCGACCGCATTCACCACTACCGTTGCCGCAACCGCCCCTGGACTGGCAAGTTCGGCGAGAACCTCACCCTCGCCTAGAACTTCGTCTCTCCATTTTTGATCAGCAAGCCGACCCTTGAATTGTACCGACTTGACCGTTGTGGTCCTGTTTGCAGCCGGGAGTCGGTTGAATTTGTCTTGAACCAGGTGAGCAACCGTCCCGTTTATCCGAACAGCAATATCGGCATCGTTCAACTTAGGCATCCGGATTTGCTCCAGATTTTTCCGCTTCCTGACGATGTCGGCCTGGATTTCGGGGGGAGGCTTATCGATGGGGGGTGTCATAGGTTTTTCGTTGAAATCGGTCAGTAGCCATATTCCGCCATCGAGGACGATTGCGTGAGCAGCGTGAATTTTTTGCGATATCTCATATGGCGGGACGGTGATCTGAACTTTAATCCAGTTTTCATCCTTCGGATCGCGGACCGGCAACATCTTTGTGAGATTTTGCTTCAAATCGTAAGTGATTGTGTTTTTGAAGGGGAGCGTCATGTTGAAAGCTTCGGTCAACTTCATGATGAGGCCCGTTTCGATGAGGTCGTTGGCGTACCCCAGCAATTTTAAATTGAACCATTCCCATTCGAATTCCGGATCAAGTCTCAACAGGACAATTCCGAAGACGGCTTGCGCGTTCCCGTTCTCCCCTTCTTCTACGCCTTTGAAAACAAGGGAGGCTTGTCCGTCAAACTTTACAGTTAGATCACGATTCTTCGAATAGGCGTCGAGGCGAAGGTTTGCCAAGGCAACACCCGGTTGAAGGTAGACTGTAACAGCCCGCAGGGTTACGACGGTGTCCTCGTTCGGCTTGAACTCTGGGTCATAGGCAATTTTTGCATCTTTTAGGCTTTCCAGCGCGGTGTTTAATCCCCGTTCCGAAACAAACACGCCCGCTGACCACGCTTCCGGAACAGGCTTCTGCTTCAGGAGGTTTTCCGTCTCGGACAGCGAGGTCCACTCCGATAGGGTGCGGTCCCGCTCGAAATTTGAATGTTGAAGTGCCCGCCATCCGACACCGAGGGCCGCAAATAGTGCAATTGCAATAAAGACCCGTACGCCCGTTCCCATTGGCATGATCCCAACAGATGAATACCCATTATCTGCATTGCAAGTTGTGCAACTCAATCTTTAGTTCGGTTACTGCGAGTTCTGGCCGCTTGGGCCTTGTCCCCACCAACGATATGATGCCTGCGCGTTCGAGGGTTGCCAGTGATCGAGATACGTTTGGCTGGGGACGGGCGGCGAGTTCGGACAGTGCAGAAATGCTCTGCGGCCGATGGCGACATATCAATGCGACAAGGCGACAGTTTTCTGGCGTCAATGCCCTAAGAATTTCTTCAGGTGTTGGCATCGACTTCATCGGACTGTTGTCCCCATCGCAAGCAGCAATGATGGCATAATAATCATTTAACGATATTTTCAAGTGCGAAGAGATCGCGGCCACCTGATCTAACTGTCCATTTGGACTTCTAGCTTTGTTTGCCTCTCCCCTAAATTTCAAGCTCTTATCCCTGATCGCAGATAAATCCCCATACCCTGTGGCAAGACGAACTCCACTGTCATCCACTGTAGCAAAAGCGCCAGCACACTCGAAATCTAGGCTGAGGCGATGGCCCCCTTTTATAACCGATGCCAGCCAAAGTGGCAGCATTGAATGGAGCGATGCACAAATCAAGAGGCAAACGGCGAGAGAGCAAGAACCCTGGCTGACCTGCACCTGTTCTTCGTCGGTGTTGCCCTTGCCGGAGCGGTTGTGTGCTGACGGGCAAGCCGCCTTTAAACACGCTCTTATGTCACTTCCATGGGCCGCAGGGTGCTCTCAAGCCATAGCCGTTACCCAAGAAGTTTCAGAGTCCAGCGGTCCTTGTTGCCGTCGCAAAACTGATTACTGGAAGCGTACGAGAAAAGCGTCCCACTATACCGCAGGCCGACGAAACATCCTGGCGATGGCAATCAGAATGCAGGCCCCAATAAAGCCAGCTATTAAATAGCCGAGCCAGCCGCCAAGAACCACGCCGAACATTGACAGCAGAGCGTTGGCAACAAGTGCTCCGACGATGCCCAAAACCACATTCATGATGATGCCCATGTTGCTCTTCATGAACATTTCGGCCAGCCAACCTGCAATGCCGCCGATAATGATGGCTGCGATCCAACCAATTGCCGCAGTTTCCATAAAACTTCTCCAATTCCCCTTGCGTTGATTCAACAAGCAGAACCCCGGATGCGTCGGATTGTTCCAGGCACGATGGAGAATATCTGGAAGAGCGTTCGCGGCGGCTTGTTGACATTGCGGCCGGGTCCGATCGGTCGAATTTGCCCGGCAACAGAGCCGAACGGCACTATTTGGAATACACGAGCAGTTTTGTTGTTGGAGATTTTTGCGTCCAACCGCTCTTTTCCTTGTTATGGATAACCCCGACAAACTGCGTTTGCTTTGCAGCGCAGCGTAGAAATTCATTGTTGGCGACGATGCAGAAGAACGACGTCACCTAGGCCGTTCGTGATCGTATTTCTCGGGGCAGTTTCTCGCCCTCACGTTCAAAGGTCCGGTTTAGCGTGCGGGTTCCAAACAACCCGCACGCAACGGCCACCTCGGTGAAATTCAGATCCGTCTCCACCAGCAATTGCTTTGCCCGCTGCACCCGAAGCTTGTCGCGAATCCTGGAAGGAGACGTTCCCAGTTCATCGCGAAAAATTCGTTCCAATTGGCGGCTGGTGATCCCGACCCTTCGAGCAACTTCGCTGAGCGAAGGGGGGTCTTCCATGGTGGTTTCGAAGACACGGATTGTCTGCCGGATCACTTTGTTGCTGATCTCCGAGACCGCTGGCGCCGGCTGCTCTGACTTTCTTCTCTCGTAAGGTATCATCAAGATCGAGGCACACTTGCGTGCCAGTTCCTCGTCGAATTCCGACCCGATAACTTCGAGCGCCAGATATGCTGATCCAACACCCCCTGCGCACGTGTAGTGGTTGCCGTTCGCACGATAGAGACTGGTTGTGTCGGACCGATAGTCAAAATATTCGTCGTCGAATTCCTGCTTGTGCAGCCAGCTTACACAGCACTGCTTTTCAGGCAGGATGCCACTTTCCACCAGAACGAAGCTTCCGGTGCATAGACCAATGACCGACACGCCCCGCTTGTTTGCTTTGTCCAATAGTTCGAGCAAAGCCACTGGTGGTTGGCGCTTGGGCATGATGAGACCACCGACGACGATTACATAATCGCAATCGAGAACGCTGCTTATCCCGGCCGTAGTCTCAACAACCATGCCCGAACTGGACCGCACGCTGTCACCCGTTAATGTGGTGATCTCCCATCTGCATCTAATCTGACGGCTTTGATCTTTTTCGTCGGCAGCAAGCCTCAGACAATCCAAAAAAAGGCTAAGGGCAGACAGTGTAAAATTTGGCAGCAGAACGATGCCGAATTTTACACTTTTGGTCCCCGCAGAAATGCCTTTGCTCTTGAGACCCTCCATGCGCTTTCTCCGATAAACTTGATCCGCGGGTTAATGGCAAACCCGTTATAATGGGTAGGACATGAGCAGCACCAGCCGGCCATGAAAACCACACCTTCGACCCTGGCGACAAATTCAAATGCTCAAGCTCGGCATAGCTCTTTTGTGCAATCACTCAAGGCCATGTTCCGCTTCAAGATGAACAATCGCAGCCGCTCCGATGAATTCCTCGCCGACAACAGCCGCCACGCAATTGAAGTTCCCGCCCTGGACGCTAATGCGAAAGAACGACCCAGTCATCAGAAACGACAAGCGTTATTCTTCCCGATCAAGGCAGAAAAATTCCTTCTCCCACCAGTCCTATTCAAGGTAAGTCGACAGGGCCTTGGCCTCGAGACCTGCACCCACTGCACTGTCAAATCCCATTTGCCGCATCGCAATGATGCCAGCTGCGGTCGTTCCCCTTGTAGTCCACGAACGACTTCACCGTTTCGGATGGAGAGACATTGTTAAACTCCTGAAGCCGCCCAGCTCCGATGATAACCTGCTGCGCCGCGCGTTGGGCGACCTCGGCGGGAACGCCTCGGGCTATCGCGTCACTCATCAGCGCTTCGGCCAAAAGTGCCGGGAACGCCGCGCCGGAGCCGGACATCGCCGTAAAATAGTCAATGTGCTCCTCCTGATTCACGGCGTCGACTGTACCGCAACTGCGGAACAGTGTATCGATGATATCGGCGTCTTTGGGTTCAGACGATTCGACAAAGAATGGCGTATAGGAATATCCGATTTCCGCCGCTGCATTCGGGAGGGCTCGCCCCACACGCGTGCTGCCGGTTCTTCGTTTTATGTCCTCAACCGTCACTCCGGCCATAACCGAGACAACCAGTTTCCCGCCTGCATCGATGTCGATGGCGCTCCAGTCACCCGGTCGCACAGACAGGATAACGACATCACTCTTCTTCACAAGTTCACTGTTGTCCCGTGTCCAAAGGCAGTCCACAGAATTCTCGGGTTTATTGCTTCGGAAGGAACATGTAAGCAGTTGGTCCGAGACCGTGCCCGAACCGACAAGCGCCTTCGCTATAGCGGATCCTAGCCATCCGCCACCTCCAATTATCCCGACACGACCAATAGCAACCATACACCTGGTACTCCCTACTTGATCTGGAACCTAAGTGCCAGCGGACCACGGTCATCCACAAATATCGTGTTGTGGCCGATGATCCTTGCCCAACCGCTAACGCTCGGCTTGATGCCTCTGTACGAGCCGGCCGCCATTTCGGCCTCGACTCTGCCTACGAACACCGTGCCGATAACGCATTCCTGTCGAAACGTTTGCCCTACCCTCAGACGGCCCTTGCCATACAGTTGCGCCATGTGTGCCGAAGTTCCCGTGCCACCTGGCGAGCGGTCGATCGCCTTGTCGCCGTAGAATACAGCGCCCTGCCCGTCAGCGTCAGGACTGTTCGGTTTGTCGCACCAGAGCGCATGGTGCACGCCCCGTATCCTGTCGTCATCAGGATGGACCGGATCGCAGACGCCAGCCAGTGCGTGGCGGAGCCTGCAGCTCAGGTCGACGATTTCTGCGCCCGATATGCCGGCGAGACCGGCCCATGCGTCCTGCGGCTCAACCACTGCGTAATAGTTTCCGCCATAGGCGATGTCGACAACGAGACGTCCCAATCCAGGGACGTCCACCTCGATACCAGCGGCGTGGAGATAGCTCGCGACATTGACCATACGGACCGACTCGACGAACTCACCGGGCTTTTCGTACTCGATGTCGACTTTTCCAGCAGGCGCCTCAATGGAAAGCCGTCCCGGAACGCGGGGCGTCACCAACCCCTCTTCGATGACCGCAGAAACAAGCCCGATAGTACCCGCGCCGCACATAGGCAGACAGCCACTCACTTCGACGAAGATGACTGCAAAATCACAGTCTGGGCGGTATGCCGGATAGATGATCGCCCCGGACATGATGTCATGGCCGCGGAATGCGGCGTATTGGCGACCTCTGTTGCCGAGCCAATGCGTCGCACAGGCACGGCCGCGATACTGGCGGTGGCCGATCTGATCGAGACTAGGAGAACACCCGGAAAGAGAGAGTTCGTGAGCTCCCGGACAAAATCGGCTTGTTGACCGTGCGGTCGGGTAGGCTGATTTTGCATGCCTGTCCCGCTAGCACCGAGGAAATGGCTACACGGCGGTCTATTTTGCTGGAACGAGGGGCAGAGCGCGCTTGTGCGACGTGGCTTTAAAGGCACGAACGATGGTTTCCCTGACAATTTCCGCAATTGGCTTCGCTTCCAGGAAATCATCGATCTCGTCGTAGGTTACACCGTACGCATCTTCATCAGGGCGTTGGGGAGTGATCGACTCAAGATCGGCCGTAGGCACTTTGAAGACGAGATCCCTGGGGGCGCCAAGGAGTTCACCGATCGCTCGGATGCGGCGTTTATTCAAACCGGACAGCGGCAGGATGTCGGCGGCTCCATCGCCGTGCTTCGTGAAGAAGCCCATCACTGCCTCTGCCGCATGATCTGTGCCGATGACAAGCCCCTGGTGAGCCCCGGCAATGGCATATTGGGCAATCATGCGTTGCCTGGCCTTTATGTTGCCGAGCACGAAATCCTCGTGCGCACCATCGCGAAACACGAGGTCACCTGACTTAAGTGCCATCATCATGGCATCAACAGCCGGCTTGATGTTGACCATCAACGTGCGGTCTGGAGCAATGGTCAACAGGGCCTTTTGTGCTTCGTCCTCGTCGGCCTGCAATCCATACGGCAGGCGCACCGCAATGAATTGTGCCTCCCTCCCGTCCTCCCGCAATTGCATGACTGCCCGCTGTGCCAGCATCCCAGCCACCAGAGAATCAACACCGCCACTGATGCCGAGTACGAACGCCAGCAATCCGGATGAAATCAAATACTCCGATAAAAATTCTATGCGCTTCTTGATCTCGGCATCAGGTTCGAAAATCGGGGACACACCGAGCGTATGAATGATTTGGCGCTGTTCGTTCGGCATTTCTCTTGATCCTTCCAATGGTGGAAATCAGGAAACATTGTAAACCGGAAACCGGAGTGGCTGTCCACGATCGCGTCAGTAAACGAGTTGCCCCTGTACTGTGACTTCAATTTTATTGATTCATTATGTGCATCAATTTCGTTTGATTGAAAGATGAAATGAGAGGAAACTGCTGGTTAAGTTAGTGCGGCCCCATTGGACCGCGAGTTTAGGAGACTTTCCATGACCACGCACCATAAAAACCATGATCACCATTTGAATGGTCTTGCCGGGGTGGTCTTCAACGGAACGAACCTTGTGATTAAGGCTGCCGAGGTTGCACGTGACAGATTTCTGCGAGCACGCAAACTGAGGGCAACGGAAACTGCGCTCGAGGGCCTGCCTGAAGACATACGACACGACCTTGGTTGGCCGGACTTATATGAACGCCACGATTCGCGTTCGATTAACTAGAATCGTTGTGAAACCACGATGGCGGCTAGTATTGCACCACGTTATATTTCACGGCCCTAAACGTTTGTTATGGGAGGACACCGATCGAAAAGGGCGTGATCCACATGATCAGCTGGCGCGTGCGGCCACTCGCGGGAACTGATTGAAGTTGGATACGTTTGCTCATAGACAGCGTCGGTCGTGTTAACCAGACGTGACGGCAGGGCGGACAGGACAGTTTTTCTGGTTTCCGGTCCTGGCCAACGAAATGGCAGGCGAGCGCATATCCCGTCCGACCGACGCTGTCGCAATTACCATAAGCCTGGTTGCAACATGCGGTGGCGGTTCCCCGTAATTGAAAGCGAATTGGTAGAGGTGGTCATTTTCGATCAAGGGGATGTGGCGAACTTTGTGCCGTCGGCGCCCCGCAAAGATTCCCGATGATTACCGAAGCTATTCGAATTGCATCAGGTAGATTTATGATCTGCCCGCAGCAGCCTATGATCCGGCCAGTGACAGTTTTTGATAAGGAGATTGCCATGAACGAAGATGCCCTCAACACCTCTCTGCGCCGGTTTCTCAAAGTGGTCGGAGTCACTTCCCAGCGCGAGATCGAATTAGCCATCCGCGAGGCGATAGCCGAGGGGCGCCTTAAAGGCAGCGAGACGCTGTCAGCCAGGGTGGTGCTTACCCTCGAGAAGGTCGGGCTATCCCACACCATCGACGGTACGATCGAGCTTCAATAACAGCTGCAATTGCCGCAGCTCATAACGACAATCTGCATCAGCGTCCGTCTTTTGGAAATCCCATAGCATGACTCGCAGCAAGTCAGATTGTGGTCTTATGGATGAATGGTTCGCAAGGCGATTGACACGGCGGACTTTGGACGTGTCGGCGAGATGCAAGTCATGCCAGGCCGGTGCCATCGAACATTTTCGATCCAAATGGAACGACATTGTCACCGTCATAAAGAACCATGCCGATTTTGAAATTGTGCTGTGTGACGTGTGTCGCTTTCCCGCAAGATGTCTACTTCGACCTGATCCCGATCACGATAGTGAAAGAAGGAGACCCTCTCCTCCGACCAACACGCTGCTTGATAGGATCGGAGTAAACAAAACTTTCGAGCGTGTGCTCCCATAGGCCCTGATCATTCGACAGGCGGTCTGAGCCATATCATCTGGTAGCCTATGCGCGACTTGGCAAGTTGACTGAGGCGCTGGCCAGCCTTGCAAAGTTTCTCAATGTCAAACCGGGCTCAACTATCCAGAAGAAAGCAGTTTGGCCGACAACGACGCAGCCACAATACGTCTCGCCGATCTGGTTTTCTGCGCATGCGATCGCCGTTTTGCCGAGGAGGTAAAACGTAGACAATAGTTTTGCGCGACCCTCGCTTCTCTCAGGCCTAAAGTGCCAATTCGTTGTTCGCATGAAGGTCTGCTTTCAACTTGTCAGAGCGTTGATGCGCGCTTAGAGTTTTTACCGCATCGATACGAGCTCGGGTCCGAAGGGACGAAGATGGAAGTGAGGGCAAACACAGCACTCCACGTAACACTGACCATCAACGGTGTTGAGCGTAAAGCCAGTATTGAACCGTGCGTGACTTTGCTTGATCTACTGCGCGAAAAATTTGACCTTACAGGCACAAAAAAGGGCTGTGATCACGGCCAATGCGGCGCATGCACCGTCCTCATCAATGGAAAGCGTATCAATAGTTGCCTCGTTCTCGCTGTGAGCCGCGATGGCTCCGAAATCACAACGATTGAAGGAATTGGTACGGCCAACGAACTGCATCCCCTCCAGGATGCATTCGTGCGGCATGACGCGCTTCAATGCGGCTATTGTACACCCGGCCAGATATGCTCGGCTATCGGCCTCATCTCGGAAGGTAAAGCCAAAACGCGCGACGAAATCCGGGAGGCAATGAGCGGCAATCTTTGCCGGTGTGGCGCTTACATTGGCATTGTCGACGCGATCGAAGAGGTCATTGCAGCCCCCAGGCGAAAGACGGTGCGATGAGACGTTTTGAATATTTGCGCGCGGCGAGCATCGATCAGGCTATCGAGAGGCTTTCTTTCGATCCTGGCGCAAAACTGCTGGCCGGTGGCACCAACCTCGTGGATTTGATGAAGTACGATGTAGCGTGTCCGACGACGATCATTGACATCAACGACTTGCCGCTCGGAGATATTAAGGAAACCTCGGACGGGGGACTTAGGATCGGCGCGCTCGTGACGAATTCGGACCTGGCATTTCATCCAGTCATCGAAAACCGTTATCCCCTGTTAGCGAGCGCCATTCTTGCGGGTGCGTCTGCGCAGCTCCGCAACGCTGCCACAGTCGCTGGCAACCTGCTGCAGCGCACGCGTTGTTCCTATTTTTATGACGTGATGACACCGTGCAATAAGCGAACACCCGGCAGCGGTTGTCCTGCGCGAAATGGGTTAAATCGCAACCACGCCATTCTTGGCGCGAGCCAAGACTGTGTAGCAACCCACCCTTCCGACATGTGTGTCGCTCTTGCCGCGATAGGAACCATGATCGTCGTGCAGGGCCCTAACGGAGCACGCTCGATTTCGCTTGCAGATTTTCACCGACTGCCCGGCGATACACCCGAGCAGGACACAACGCTGCGAAACAACGAGATCATCCTTGGTATCGAGTTGCCCCCTGCTCCCGAGTTTCAGCGATACAGCTATCTAAAGATCCGCGACCGCTTGTCCTATGCTTTTGCCCTCGTATCGGCTGCAGCCTTGCTGACAATCGATGATGGTGTGATCTCCACGGCACATGTGGCCCTGGGTGGTGTCGCGCATAAACCCTGGCGGGACACAGCTGCGGAAGTCGTGCTTGTCGGGCGTCCCGCGTCCCGCGGAAATTTCCATCAGTTTGCGTCGATGCTGTTGTCACGGTCCGAAGCGCTGTCGCAGAATGGCTTCAAGATAGAACTCGCCCGCAGAACTGTCGTTCGGGCGCTCGAACAGGCCGCGTCGCGAACGCCGCAGTCGCAGTCAGATAAGCGTGTCCATTGAAAGAGGCAATTGTGGATCAGGGACCTGCGATCACGGGCAAGAGCATCCCTCGGATTGACGGGCCAGTAAAGGTTCGGGGTCAGGCAAAATATGCCGCGGAATATGACGTCGCGGATCTGCTGCATGCCGCAATCGTATCTGCATCGATCGCAAAAGGCCGGGTGATTTCGATCGATGCTGCAGCCGCAAAAAATTTCCCAGGCGTCGTGGCGGTTCTCACCCACAAAAACCGCCCCTGGTTCTGGCCGTTCAGCTTTCTTTACAAGGATCTGGCTGGCCCGCCCGGCAAACCCTTTCGGCCGCTGTACGATGATCGGGTGCTTTTCAGCGGTCAACCGGTAGCGCTTATTGTCGCCGACAATTACGAAGCGGCGCGCGACGCGGCGGCGTTGGTCAGCGTCTCCTATGAACGCGAGCAACACGCGACTGATTTGGCTGTTGAAGTATCAAAAGCTTATAAGCCCCCGAGACATCGGCTCGGCCTTGCTCCAACACCCCACCCCACTGGTGATGCTGATCGCGCGTTTTTGGCGTCTCCCGTCAAGGTTGAGGCTAGTTATACGACCGCTGCGGAAAATCATCATCCGATGGAACTGTTCGCAACGACGGTAGAATGGAGCGACAAAATCGTCACCGTCTATGATAAGACACAGAGCCCCAAGAGCGTGGAGATTTTTCTTAAAGTCGCCTTGCGCCTGTTTCGACGCAAAGTTCGTGTTGTAAGCAGCTTTGTCGGCGGCGCGTTCGGTCTCGGTCTTCGACCTCAGCAATCTGTAATCCTCGCAGTTCTAGCGGCTAAGGCGCTCAAGCGATCCGTTCGGCTGGTGCTGCCGCGCGACCACATGTTCGCGCTCGGGTACCGCGCCAATGCCATACAAACCGTCTCTCTTGGTGCCGACGAGAACGGCCGCCTGCTCGCGATCAAGCATCAAGCCGTTGCCGCCACGTCGCAAAGCGAGGATGCCCAGGATCCGATGCTGAATTTCTCGGCGAGCCTTTACCGCTGCGACAATGTCAAGCTCACCTACCAACTCGCAAAACTTGACACCGTTTCCCCGTGCGACATGCGCGCACCGGGTGCGGCCACCGGCATGTTCGCACTGGAATGCGCGATGGATGAGTTGGCTTATGCTATCAATATTGATCCGCTCGCCCTGCGCCTCGCAAATTACACGGAGCGCGATCAAAGCGAAAACCGCCCGTTCAGCAGCAAAGCCCTCCGCGAATGCTATTTGCAAGGGGCCGAGCGCTTTGGTTGGGCTAAGCGTAGCCACGCGCCGCGATCGATGCGTAAGGGGAAAGAGCTGATCGGATGGGGCATGGCAACGGGGGTTTGGGAGGCGGCAATGTCACCCGCGCCTGCACGCGTCAAAGTCAGCCTTCTTGCCGACGGCAGGTTCGAGGTGACGACGTCTATTACGGACATCGGCACTGGCACCTACACGATTCTCACCCAAATTGCTGCCGATGCGCTTGGAGCGCCAAGGGAGCGAGTGGTTGTCAAGCTCGGTGACTCCGCCCTGCCTTTCAATCCCATTCAAGGAGGTTCGTGGACTGCCGCAACGTCAGGTTCCGCTGTCCAAGCGGCCTGCGACAAGCTGAAGAAGAAGATCCTGTTGCGTGCGAAGCAAACCGGGATCGTGGGAAATGGGCAAGCAACGGAATTGCTTTCTCCGGCGGCTCTCGCTGATTTATTAAAACTGTCGGGCAGCGATAATCTGAGCGCCACCGCGACCATCATCAACGTTAAATTTGGCAAGAAATACGCGAGCGCCACTCATTCTGCGGTTTTTGCCGAAGTCCGCATCGACGAAGAACTTGCTGTCGTTCGGGTCACCCGGCTTGTATGCACGGTCGCAGCTGGGCGCATCCTCAACCCTGCCACAGCCCGAAGCCAGATCATCGGTGCCTCGGTCATGGGGATTGGCAAAGCTCTGTACGAAGACGCGGCCACCGACCACAATTTAGGGCGATGCATGGCTCACAATTTCGCAGATTATCACATCCCATCAAATGCAGATGTGTATGACATTGAAGTCTTGTTCGTCGAAGAAACTGATGACAAAGTCAGTCCGATCGGTGTGAAGGGTTTGGGCGAAATCGGCTCGGTCGCTGTCGCGCCCGCCATTGCCAATGCAATATTCCATGCGACAGGGCAACGGATGCGGGACCTTCCAATCACCATTGATCGTCTGACACGATTGAGTGATTAGTCCCAAAGAGATCTGCTTGTCCTATCATCCGCACCACTTCCGGGACCTTTGTTATTAACGCGCGTCAGCACCTGCATTTGGTTGACGACCGCCAAACACCTGTAGGGCGACAATGCAGAAGGTCAACGTCACGAAGGCAGTTCGCGATCGTAATCAGGAGGCCGAGACCAAGCGAAGTACAAGACTCCGATCGACCGAACAAAAGCCACAACTCGGTTATGAATGTCGTCCAGTTGAACGATACCACCTTCTGCCTCAAGAATGGCGAGTCGCCTCGTCGACGAACTGTTGAACCCCAGCTGAACTCCCACGCCGCTGCCATTCTCGCTTTCGGGAATGATCACGGCGCAACCCGAAATGGTTTCCGCGTCGCGCTTTGCCAGTCCTCGCTCGAATTGTTCGATTGCCGAAATCTCTGTTTCGGCCAGTTTGGCGAGAACATCGCGGGATATTTCGACAAATGCACGTGCCGCACGACATTGGGCACCGGTAAACATTTCTGATGTCCCGTCAGAATCCTCCGCTCGATGAATATATGAATTCCTCGGTAGCTTCGACCGTACCTCACGGCTGTCCGCGATCAGGCCCGGCGTAAGCTGGATGCAAGCTTTCCGGGCATTCAACTGTGGTGGCGGCTCTGCTGTCGACCGCCGTCCCGATCACGCCCGACGATGTCCCGAGTACAGCGGAAGGTTTGCGGCGAAGGAATTCTCGCCGTAAGGGCGGCCCGCCCAGTCACTTTCATTCTTCAAGCCCCAGGGATCAAGCGCCCGACGCGACGGGGCCTCAGCCGCGCCGAGCCGCTTCGATCATCCCAACATCAATCTTCTTCATGGTCATCATCGCATCGAAAGCACGTTTTGCTTGATCACCGCCTGCCGCAAGCGCTTCGGTCAGAACGCGCGGTGTGATCTGCCAGGACACACCCCACCTGTCTTTGCACCAGCCACAGTCACTTTCCCGGCCGCCATTGCCGACAATGGCATTCCAGTAGCGGTCGGTTTCTTCCTGATCGTCAGTTGCGATTTGAAATGAGAAGGCTTCGTTGTGTGAACCGCCATTGAGACCGATACAAGGAATCTCCGCAACGGTGAATTCGACAACCAAGACGTCTCCCTGCTTACCCTCTGGATAGTCGCCAGGTGCACGAATGACGGCGCCCAAAGCGCTGTCGGGAAAAGTCTCTGCGTAGAAGCGGGCGGCATCTTCGGCGTCTTTGTCGTACCAAAGGCAGATCGTGTTCTTTGCCATTACGTGGTCCTTTCGCTCTTGGTTTCCCACTGTGCGACGTCACCGTCGTAGACGAAGCCTTGGATGCAGCGGCTCTCCTTGGCACAGCAATCACACTGGCCATGGTTCTCGCCCATCGCCTCTACCCTGAAGGGTTGCCGTCGAAGTCGCCGGATCATCTACGGCCCGAAGGTGCGAAATCCACCCATTGCTGCCTAGCTGTGGCCAATTGGGCAGCAGCAATCTCACAGAACGGTCACATTGACGACATGCGCAAGACATCGCGTGATGGCATCCTATCCAGAGACTGACTTAGATGGGAGGAGATCATGTTGGAAAAACTTGAACCAACGCTGGATGAGTTGCTGACAGAACCTATCATCCGTCTCGTAATGGCGAGCGATGGGGTCAAAGCCGACGACATACGCAAGGTGATGTCTGAGGCACAAATAGAACTGTGTTCTGTTGACGCAATTGCCGCGACCTCGGCATTTCGTCCGAACCCGGCTGACTGCAACATATACCATCGTTTTTCATGACAGGCGTCGCAACGCTGGTCAGCGAGTGCTCGTCGAAAAGTTTGCGCACATAGCAGCGATTGGGGCACACAAGATCATCATCGTCAGCGGCTTGGTTAATTGCCCCGTTCAAAATCGGCTGGCGTCAGAACGTACACGTTCTTGCGACCATATGAATAAACTTGTCGTGCCACATCTAGAATTCTACCGCGCGCTGCATCAAATGCGGCGAGGTTATGCTCTTCCGCCGAAATTGTATTTGATTCGGCATTCGAGAGTGCGGAAGCCTCGATGAAAAACGGAACTTCAAGCAATCCGTCATAACCAAGGAAGCGTACGCGCTGATATGCCGTATCATAGCTGCGGCTTCGGTTCGGAAAAGTTAGCGCCATTTTATCATCCTTAAGACACGCGAAATGGTGGGGTGTCGATCAATGCCCGTTTGATCCTCGCAGCGCGACGCCGTTGCATTGTTCGCATTGAGTGATCTCAACATCGAAATTGCGGTCCTTTCGTTAAGTCCTGTCGTGGAACGCTTGCCCCAATCCGCGGGAACTCCGGTATAGACGCGATAGACCGTCCACATCGATTGGGCTCTATTCGACGGCCATAATGATGATGCATGCTGAAGCGATGGAGCGCGCCGCCTTGGTTTTCCCAAACGCCAATATCGATGGCGTTCTGATTGTTGTGGAATTCATTGATAGTCAAAATCAACACCTTATAGACTGTTGAGCCTCAAGTTTTCGTTGATCGATTGCCAGAGCGCGAACAATCGCGGCTCAGTGAAGTAAAGGCCCAGCGTCCTGTCAAACTGAATTTACCAAGTGATTCCAAAGAGTATTGAATAGATTAGCAACACAATGGCGATGGAAAATAAAGCCTTGAATACAACGATCTTGTGGTCGTCGAAATAATTTTTGACATGACTAAGGTTTTTCATGGCGGCTTCCTTTGTTTAAAATAAACCGACCCGAAAAACATAGTAGCACAATGTGACAAATCGTGGGGAGCTTATTTGCGCTTTGAAGCTATCTTGTTGGTTTTTATTTTACATCGACATGCCGCTCAGTCGCAATTAAGGCGCAATTGCAGAGCAACGTTGTGCTATCGTCTTTTGGCCAAACTTTGGCTCTTCGCGGCGTCAAAAATCCCCGACCCGCCAATCTCATCCCAAACTGCCGATCCTTTGCGTGTCATTCCTTGCCACGCGATGGTTGCTCTCATCTGAGCATCGTTCCTCAGAGGAAATGACATGACCACGCGCACCAAACGTTCAATGGCTTATTTCGAGGCCCCCTTCGCCTTGCGCGGACTGGATGGGATTCGGCCTGTGGGCGACGACGATATCAACGAGGACGAAAATATAATCGAAGGTCTGTCCTTGGCTAGGCCTACCAGCGTCGCGACTTTCATCCACATCCGGCCAGGAATTCCACCCCCCCAAACGCAGCTTTCGCGATCGCCTACCCCGAACGCGAGACGGCAATTAGAAGATCAGGAGACAATCACATGCACATCCACCGGCGTTATAAAGCCCCTGAAACACCTCCACACCGTTTTGTAATCGGTCAGCAGGTCCGAATGCGAAGCGGCGGTGGGGCGATGATGAAACCGAGCGCCATATTCCAGATTTTGGCTACCCTTCCACCTTTGGGCCGCTCCTTCCAGTACCGCATCCGCGACGCTGAAGAGAAATACGAACGGATCACAACGGAAGATAATCTTGAAGCCCTCGACATCTGGAGCAGTGGCGACCGCAACAGTTTTAAGGGACCGGCAGACGCGTAATTATCCAAAGAAACGGCTGTTAATAGGGAGCAGGCTTTCCGACCGATGTTTGAGTGGGCGTGTTTTCTGCGATGATTGGCAGCGACGAACGCAGCGAAAAACGGCTGACACCCTGCATCGACAGGATTGTAAGCTGAGCGGGGCTCACGTAATTAGCTCACCCGCGATTTTCTAATGTATTTTAAGCTACGACAGAAGTCTTACTGGCTTGCGCCATATCGCATTTAGCGATAACCCCGATATAGGCCGAAACGAGAGAACCGAGCATTATCGCCTCTCCCGCCATTTCTCAAACTCCGCAATCGGTTTCTCAACCGTTTTCAGCCGGCCGTCGATCTCATCGATATTGCGGTCTGTAGCATCAGCCTTGAAGATCGCTGAACAGATTAAACTCTGGCCCCCCGACTATCAGCTGTTGGCGGTGGCCCGATGGTCGCTTCGGCGCCATGAGCAGTCACCTGCCGATCAATCGGTCGTAGAAGCTACCCATTCATTGTTGATTGCGTTGATTAGTAGGTTGGCCGGAAACGGCTTGCGCAGATAGGCGACGCAACCGGCTTGTGTCACCTCCGCTTCCAGTGCGCCGTCTTCGAGAGCAGTGATGAAAATCACCGGAAGCTTGGAGCCCGAAGCCCTCAATCGGCGCTGCAATTCGGAGTGACAAAGAAAGTCTGCGGCCGACGAATATTCCTCCGTCACGGAGCCATGGGCATTCAGCAAGCGCTGAACGCTCCTGCGCATGCTCGGATCGACTTCCACGACAGCCACGATGCTTGGTCCCACTGTGTGCGTCACTTCAGCCAGATTTGAGAAAATGGTCAGCTCGATGGATGATAGAGCTGACTAAGGATCTCCGATGCTGTCCTAAAGGCAAGTGCACAGGCTTCACTCATGAAGCGGGTGTTGGAAATGAAGGGCTGCAGGTTGATATCATTCGGTCGTCATCGCAGGCGAACGGCTGCCAGGCACAACGCTTCGACCTTCTTACCGGAACTTGACGTTGGAACTTCGGTGTTAGAATGCGATGCAGATCGCGTCAGATTATTAGTGGGCCCCGGCTGCCAGGTGGCGAGAACAAGAGCACCGCTACATTGGCCGATCTCGCCGACACTCATACTCACGTTGGAGGCCAATCGGCCAGTCCCTGGCGGCGCCCAAAATTGCTTGGGCGACGTTGGTCGTCCAACCTCCCGACGGCATTCGATCCGTCACATTCCTTGGAGGCTCGAGCTATTCGGCTTCCTGTTGCGGCAGTTCCTTCTTGACCGACTGGGCATCAGAAGGAATGGGGGTCTGGTCTTTCGAAACACTTGCCGTTGTCATTTCTTTGTCAACGGACGCGGTATGTCCGACACAGTCGGCCGAGGCGGCCGAAACGGTAAAACCGAACGCAGCGGCAAGTACGAGAATCATTCTCATCGTCCAACTCCGAGCTTTTGTGGTGCGCGGCCAGAATAACCGCTAATCCCAATTCGGCAAAATCACAGTTTTGTTGGGGCCGCCTTCAGTCAGGCCGGTTGCGCTGCGCCAACCTTCGATAGCCCAAGAAACCGCCTAAACACGTCGGGCTCGATAGCTCTTTCCAAGTTAACGATGAAAGCCCAACTAAATGCCAATCGCGCAGCGAGAAATGGCACCACGTCACTTGCACCATCACCGCTTGGCGAACCGCCTGCCAGCGCATACCTTTTATCATTTCGACGAGAGAACAGAACGCGAGCAAATTTCATTCGCCAAGGCCAATTTGTGCCGCAGAGCAGAGATCACTTTCTGACATCAGCCTCATTCTTAATAGCCAGAAGACGAAAAGCGAGACTATGTTATTGTGAACCGGAGGGCTCACAATGGCGATGTTAAGACCAGACAAACCGAGGAAACATTCAGACCGCTTTGATGCCTGTAAGATGGCAATAGCGGACGAGCCGATTGAGCTGGTCGGCCGCGCTTGCGATGTTGGATGGCACCGAGACGAAGTGCTGGCAGCAATAGCCGAGCTGACTGACAATCTGGCCCTCGCCAGGCGTGAGGATGTGGCATTATCAATTGAATTGCATGTCGCGCAGCTCATGAAGAAACGAAACTTCTGAAATACCGCCCGCTTAGCTAACCCATAAGCGCACGAAGAGCGCCGGCCGGGCTGTTCGAGCATGGCTGCGTACATCCGGTTGCAACATCGGGAGCGTCGGCTTTGAAAAGCGGTACGGCCGCGCGCACGATCGGATGGTGAGGCCTAGCGCCTTGCTTGGTCGAGCTCCGCCTGCTCTTGTTTTGCCAGCAGGCTCTCGAATGTCGCATCCATTGCGGTTGGAGCGGGCCGGGACCGAACGGAAGCCCGTTAACATCTGCCGCCTCAGCGCAAGTGCTGCCACCCCTAAATTGGATGCGGGTTCCTTGGCACTGCTCTCCGACAAAAGTCTCAGAGCCCAGCGGTTCGCCGCTGCTGCAAGAATTGTCCGCTGCTTGACATGCCATTGAAGTTACCAAAAAGCGAAATATATTTTTTCCGTTCTTCTTCTCTTGTTTGTTCGCTCATGGGGCTAAAAATGGATCAGAAGTTGGACCACGGACTCGGCTGCCCAGACTGCGGCACCATCTATCTCAACATCCCTAAACACGTCACAGGCGATACCCCGATCACCTGTACCACCTGCGGTAGATTCCTTGGCAGTTGGGGTGATCTGGAACAGTGCTTCAATAGGCAGGGAGGACAATATGGTGTCTTCGAAATGCACGACGGACTAATCATTCGAAAGGGCTAGTGTTGAGCCAGGAACCGGCGCTTTTCGCCATCGCCATTGATTGCGCTTACGACGTCGCCAGATCCATATTGGAGCAATGACGACGCGGGCGGGCCGAAGCTGACAAATTGCACGGAAATTTTGGCAATGTGCCTGGCTGGCCATTTTGTCGAGGCTGTGGGAAGCTGGTGTCTTTATCGACACCACGCCACGGGCTCACCGCCGACAGGCAAGCTCGCGCCCACGTGGCATAAAGGTAAGCGGTTGCTACGGTCTTGAAATCTTGCGAACAAGCGCGAAGCAATTTCTCGTGTCGCCGAGTGAGCCATCTGAAAGCTCGATCACGAATGGTATGTCGATAAATCCAACTTGGGGGGAGCAAACGCTTTCTGCTGCCCAATTTCCGGTTTGTTTGTGGTGGGAGCCAAAAGGGCCGTGAAATATGTGCCCAAGTGTATCATTGAAGAATCAAGCCAGGGACCCAAGCAAATGATGACATCTGTTCCGGCCGAAAATGTGAAGTTGAAACGGATATACGAACCTCCGGCAGCGAACGACGGCATGCGAATTCTTGTGGACCGCATTTGGCCGCGCGGTGTTTCAAAGAAAGATGCTGCGCTTGATCTGTGGATGAAGGAAATTGCGCCCAGCACAGAATTGCGCAAGTGGTTCGCGCACGATCCTGCCCGCTGGAACGAATTTCGTCGGCGCTATGCACGAGAGGTCAAACAAAATCATGCTCTTCTGGATCAATTGCGCTCCTTCGCGCAAAATGAGAAAATTACACTGGTTTTTGCCGCCCATGACGAAGCGCATAATAACGCCGTGGCGTTGAAAACCCTGATTTTGGATCACTAGCGGAGGAAATGACCCCCGCGCTCAAACAGATCGTTCCGCACCGCATGACCACGGAATTGCGACGCTGCCCATTGCAATAAGCTCATTCGCTTCCTTCACGATCGCTCGACGTATCCTCGTTTAAAATTTTTCAACCTGCCCAGTAGAGCTTATAGTCAGGTCCGCCCTACTTTCATCGACTGACACTTTCCGACATCGTAGTTGTGCCAATAAATCAGCCATCATGCGGTGCGGTGGACTTCCGGGGGATAAGAGTGGGAGCGGAAACGCGAATTCGCTCCTCTTGAACGACATTCTCGCGCCCCAACAGGTCGAGGGCTTCGGATGCAATCTGATCAAAGGGTACCCTCAGCGTGGTCAGCGGCGTTGGCAAATGGCTTAGGATCGGAATGTCGTTGTAGCCGACCAATGAAACATCGCCAGGGACGGACAAACTGAGCCTGGCGAGACCCGATAGCGCGCCAATAGCGGTATTGTCGTTAACGGCGAACACTGCGGTCGGTCGGGGATCGAGTCGCATGAGCCCTTCGACGGCCTCCGTTCCGGAATTGATACCGAACGTTGAGGGTATGATGTAGTCTTGATTAACCACGATACCTGCTTCACCGAGCGCTTGCTTATAACCTTCGACGCGGCCACGGGAACTGGAGGCATAGGAAGGCCCGGCAATGACCCCAATCATTCGATGTCCCAGATCGAGCAAATGGCGGGTCGCAAGGTACCCGCCGAGCCTATCGTCGCCGATCGAGGACAGACTGTGGCCATCTGTTCGCAACGCCAGGACATAGGGAATTCCCCTTCGACTGAGTTCGTCCGGGAAGTCATCATCCTCACGAGCCGTTGACAATATGAGTCCATCGACCCCTCGCCTCAGCAAAGACTCTGCGGCCAGCCGGTCAGCGTTGGGCTTATCATCGGTCGTTGCGACGATCGCAAAGCGGCCTGAACGACTGCAGGCCTTTGCCAGAGATTCGTACAGCATCGCCATTACGGTGTCCGTGAGCCGGGGCACGATGACGCCGACAGTCATGGTGTTGCCACGTCTGAGGCTCGATGCCGAGACATCGCGGACGTAACCGAGCTTTTCGGCGATCTTTCTGACCCGCTTTGCAGTCTCATTGTCCGAGCGCGGCAGTCTTTCATCCAATATGCGCGACACAGTGGATTTTGACACACCAGCCGCGGCCGCAACGTCATAGAGGGTGACGCGTTGCTGCCACGAAACTTCGTCTACCTTTGAATTCATTACAACTTTCCGCGTTTATAGGCCCTAAGCGACCACTACATTGTAAGATGCCCTAAAAAAATCGTTGACACCAGAGTTTTTGAGAACGATTATGGGAACGTTCCCACTAACGATCCTATGGAGGAGATTGATATGAACCCGATGGATTTACGCGGCCTTAGTCCTGCTCCCGTTACCCCGTTTACCCGCGATGGCGAAGTAGACCACAAAGCCAATGCGCGTATCGCGAAATGGCTCGTATCGATGGAGGGCGTGAAGAGCCTTGTCATCCTCGGTCACGCTGGTGAAGGCACTTTCCTGACTGAAGAAGAACGCCTTGCCCTGATCCGCACCTATGTCGAAGCGGTTGACGGCGCTGTTCCAATCATTGCCGGCATCACTGGTGAAGGCACGAAGGTTGCCGCCGCGGAGGCCAAGAAGTGCAAGGCCGCCGGTGCCACTGGCGCGCTTGTCTACCCAAATCACGGCTGGCTGCGCTTTGGTTTCCAAAGGGGCGCACCCCAGGACCGGTACAAGGCCATCTGGGAAGAGTCCGGACTTCAGTGCATCCTGTTCCAATATCCGGACGCGACCAAAGCCTCCTATGATCTTGATACCCAGCTTGAGATCGCCACGCAGCCTGGCGTCGTTGCGACGAAGAACGGTGTACGCAACATGAAACGTTGGTATGTCGAGATTCCTGAACTCAAGAAAGCCAATCCCAATCTGCAGATTCTGAGCTGCCATGATGAATGGCTGCTACCGACAATGTTTGACGTTGATGGGCTGCTCGTTGGTTATGGCAACATAGCGCCTGAACTCCTTGTCGACCTGATCAAAGCCGGCAAGGCACAGGATTATCCCCAGGCACGCAAGATCTTTGAACGCCTCCTGCCAGTTACCCGCGCCGTTTATCATCGCGGCTCACACATGGAAGGCACCGTTGCACTGAAACTTGGTCTTGTTCATCGAGGGATTCTGGAACACGCGACGATCCGTGAGCCGCTGAAAGACCTTGGCGAAAAGGCCGAAGCCGAAATCTTTGCCGCCTTCGATGCTGCGGGTATTGGTCGGGTCGAACAGCTCTTGGCTGCGGAATAGACAACAATACCCCCCCGAGCGGTCCGGGGGGATTATTGTTGATGGGAGGAGAAATTTGCAGTTCCGCCAGGTTTGCTTCTGGCAATTCAGGACAGAACTGATTGCCGCCAGGCAGCTCTTTCTTCAAACCATTCCAAGTTGACAGGCTATGAAGGCAGCTTTCATCAAGGTCTTTTTGCGATCGGCACCGGATTGTGCCGTACAACCAATCACATTGGAGCGCCCCATGGCCGGGAGAATGGTAGGCCACAGGGCGGGAAGGAGGAGTAATGAATTTAGTTCAGCCAATACCCGTTGGATCGGCACAGGTTACCGAACCGCAGGCCGACATCAGCGCCCGCCTTGAGCGTCTTCCAATAACCCGGGAAGTCTTCTGGGCTCGTAACATCGTTGGGGCTGCCACTTTCTTCGACGGTTATACGGTCATCGCAATCGCCTATGCTATGCCCGTCCTTGTTCGAGAGTGGGGATTAACACCGGGCCAGACAGGTATGATACTGTCGATGGGCTATCTCGGCCAATTGATTGGTGCGATCCTGTTTGGCTGGCTTGCCGAGAAGATCGGTCGGCTCAAAGTCCTGCTATTTACCATCCTGTTGTTCGTCAGCATGGATGTAGCCTGCCTTTTTGCCGCCGGAGCGACAATGATGATGGCATTCCGCTTCGTCCAAGGGATCGGTACCGGTGGCGAAGTACCTGTCGCCAGCGCCTATATCAACGAAATGATCAGCTCCAAGGGACGCGGCCGCTTCTTCCTTCTCTATGAGGTCATGTTTCTGCTCGGTCTGGTTGGCGCCGGCTTAATCGGGTACTTCATGGTTCCCCTCTATGGCTGGAAGGCCATGTTTGTTGTCGGGCTTGTTCCTGCGATCCTGATGATTCCGCTGCGCTGGTTTTTGCATGAATCGCCGCGCTGGCTGGTGGCTAATGGCCGTTATGAGGAGGCTGATCGCATTGTATCGCGGTTGGAAAAAAGTGCCCGCGATGCAGGTCAGCAACTGCCGGAACCCAAAATTGTCGCCGCACCTTTCCAACGAAAGTCAGACTGGCGGGAGTTGTTCCAGGGAATCTATCTCAAGCGCACACTTTCGATCTGGGCCATGTGGTTCTGTGCCTACATGGTGGCCAACGGCATGATCACCTGGCTGCCGACGCTTTACCGCCAAACGTTCAACCTGCCTCTGGAAACAAGCATCCTATACGGGTTCTTCACATCGGTCGGTGGTGTCGTCGCAGCGGTTATCTGCGCGCTTTTGATTGACAAAGTTGGTCGTAAACGGTGGTACACTGGAGCATTGCTGATCGCACCGCTTCCGCTGCTTCTCCTGGCGTGGCTCGGCGCGACATCGGCCACGCAAGTGCTTATCCTCGCGGGACTTGCATATGCGATCGTGCAGACTGTCACATTCTCGCTTTATCTGTATTCGGCCGAGATCTATCCAACACGGCTGCGTGCGATTGGCACGGGAACTGGCAGTGCCTGGCTGCGTCTGGGCTCCTCGGCAGGCCCGATTGTTGTGGGCTTCATCATGTCGACGTTGGGTATCCAATACGTTTTCGCAACTTTTTCGGCCATACTGATCGTTGGCGCGCTAATAACCATGCTTTTTGCGATCGAAACAAAGGGGAAGGTTCTCGAAGAACTCTCTCCTTAAACCCGGGCTAGGCCGTTCTTGCGATTGTTACACCTGACGCGGCAGTTCTCTCTGCCGCGTCATTGTTCTGTCGGGCGTGCAAATGCACCCTCACTGACCCTTTGGGGACGTGTCCGGCGCTGGCGGTTTGGTGCAGGAATTAAAAGGGACGGCAAAGTGTCGCGTGCAACACTGCCGCGCGACCATCGCATGACAGACCAGTTGCTTGGCTGGCCATCTCTTCATCGCGCAGGAACTTGAATTTGTTAATTACCAAAACGGAATGCTTTTTTCATGCCCTTGATAACAAGTTTTTGCCACCAGTCTCCCGCCGTCTCATCTCTGCCTCCCGCGGTACGCTTCGAAACTGAGGTAACTGGCACGCGGATATGTTAGTGTTTGAGCTCAGCCCTAATGTTGATGAAGGAGAGAATGATGGACGCAAAGTCCAAGCCCACCTGCCGCATTGTCAAGCCGCATCACACCTATGGCGGCAAGCAGGGTCTCAACTATTTCGAGGGTATCGCCGCGGAGACGGTCGGATCCACGGGAATCTGCATGCATATTCTCACTATCCCGCCAGGCGCGCGCGCCAAGGCACATTTGCACGAGGCACACGAAACGGCGATCTATGTTCTGTCCGGCGAAGCGCATACCTGGTACGGCGATCGGCTGGAGGAACATGTTGTCGTGCATACCGGGGAGCTTTTCTACATACCGGCCGGTGTCCCGCACCTTCCCGCTAATCTCAGCAACACGCCGTGCACCGCTGTCATCGCCCGCACCGACCCGAATGAGCAGGAAAGTGTCGTGCTGCGGCCGGATCTGGATGAATTGGTGCCGGCTTAAGCCGCTGCGTCGATCAATGACAAAAGTGATCGATAACTCAAGGTCTTGCATGTATCCGTTGACGTGTTGAATTGTCACGACACGGCCAGAATTTGGTCGATTGCCGCATCGAATTTTTTTGCAATCTTCTTTGATGCTTTTTCGTTGGGGTGAAGTTCATCATGCCAATTGCCCTGGCAGCAATTCCTTGCATCAACAAGGTGTACCTTTGCCGATGAATCCGCGACTCCGCCCAGCATTTCATAAAACCTGTCGACTGAGTATTTCACGATCTCTTTGGCGATATTGCTGTCCCAGGCGTATCCCAGTGCCTTAAACGGTTTGCCCAACCACGGCCCGTTGTTACGCGGATGCGCATAGTCATACCCCTGCAGCAGAACGTGGGTGTAGCCGCTTGACCAAACGTCCACGTTCCTCACCATTTGTCTGTATCCGATTTTGAGCCTGTTCAGGATTGCCTTGAACTCATTGTCTTTGATGTAGTCGCGGGGGTTGCTCGAGCCTCCACCTTGAGAAAAGCGCTTGACGTACTTGACCAAACTGCCACCTCCGAGGAAATCGTTGCCGCCACCGGAAAATATGAAAAATTGCCTTTGTCCGCCCGAAATCGGTTGCTTATATTGGGGCGGATTTTTTGTAATTTCCGCGAATGTGTCGCCTGGAAAACCAATATTAAGTGTATCGTACTTTGCCATATCTTTAGCGAGGGCGTTAACAAAGGTCATCTCGTATCCCAACGCGCTTGACTCGGGCCAAAGGAGGTTGACCCAAGAATCTCCCTCGGCCAGGATCTTTATCCTGCCTCCTGCCGACATTGTTGTTACCAACTGCTCCGCAAGCGTTATACGCCGCATTGTTCTCACGGCATCAGATGCCGAGATCCCCTTTCGTGGCCTGATCTTGAACACGAGAGCTTCTTTTGGATCGGGCTCCATCTTGAAGGCAGTCTTGAAATCAAGGTGAACAGAGGTTTTAGCCATGATGGTCTCCCCGAAAAACGGATGCACCAGCGACACTGCGGGCGAACGATATGCCGTCAGGAAATATCGTGCCATGATCACAAGGGATTTGGCGGTTCATCGTCGTCACATCGTTTGCAGGCCCAGCATCAAACTCCATAAAGTCTCCCTCTAGTCGTGTTACGGCCCGTCTGGCATCGCCAGTATAATTAAGCGCTGTATAATCAGCGTCCGCCTTGCAATGGACATAGTGATGGCATCAATGGATTAAATATAAACTTGAGTCTGGGCTCTTGCCTGGTCTTTATTGTCGGCAATCGCTTCGCAAGCGAAGCCATTGCGCCCATAGGACGACCATCAATTGAAAAATCTCAAAGAATTGAGTGAACGGCGTGCAGCTGCGGCGCAGGCCAAAGAACAGCTGCTCAAAAAATTCGGGGCCGCGCCGAAATCGAGCGACCCCGATATGGTTGTTAGACGTGCCAAACGAGTGGAAGTTGCCGCGGCACGGGAAGCAAGACGAGCAGATCGCGAACGATCGGTGCAGGAAAATCTCGCCCGCCAAACTGCCGAGGCTGAAGCCATTGCTCGTGCCGCCTCGGCCGAGGCCGACGCACGCGAAGCTGACGCAAGAAATCGCATCGCTCGGGTTCTGACCGATGAAGCTGAGCGCAAAGCCGAACGTGATCGACGTTATGCCGCCCGCAAAGCCAAGCAGCGGTAAAAGTCAGCCTGATCAGTCTTCAAAGACGTCGATGAGCGACAACTAGATCGTTGACGACGATTACGCACCGAATGCACAATCCATTGGAATAGATTGGCCGATGGCCGCATATCGCAATACACTCTTTTAAGCACGAGTTTTGGTGTTACGAATTCTGCCGGTTTCCATGTGGAAGGATGACCGCGGCCCCAGTCAAGCGTCCGAAGCGCAGATCTGCAAGCGCGAGGTTCACCGCTTGCAGAGAATAGCAAGAGGTCGTCGTTTTTACACCGGCTTTTCCGGTGATCGTGAAGAAGTCTCTGGCATCCTCACGCGTCAAGTTCGCCACGGAAACCAGCTCGCGCTCTCCCCAAATTGTGGCATATGGCATGGCTGGAATTTCGCTCATATGGATACCGCCGCAAACCACGCGGCCACCCTTCCGCACGGCTCTTAAGGCCGTTGGGACAATGTCGCCGATTGGAGCGAAGATGATGGCGGCATCCAGTTCCACGGGTGGTCTTTCATCAGAACCACCCGCCCATGCGGCGCCAAGGCTCTTTGCAAAGACCTGCGCCGGCGTGTCTCCCGGACGAGTGAATGCGTAGACTTCCCGGTCCTGCCATGTGCAGATTTGCGTGATGATATGGGCCGCAGCGCCGAAACCATAAAGTCCGATTTTCTCGGCTTTGCCAGTCTTTTTCAGTGAACGCCAGCCTATCAAACCCGCGCACAAGAGTGGTGCCAAAGAGACTGGATCCGCATGGGAATCGAGTTCGATCGAGAAATTTGCGTCGGCAACCACATGCGTGGCAAAGCCGCCATCGCGGGTGTATCCAGTGAAGACTGGTTCATCGCACAGGTTTTCGTCTCCGCGTTGGCAATAGGCACATCGACCACACGTGTGGCCGAGCCAAGGAACGCCAACGCGCTGCTCCTTTCGTATCGGATCGACGCCTTGTCCAACATCGATCACGGTGCCGACAATTTCATGTCCCGGCACAAGCGGCAACCGCGCTGCGGTGAGATCGCCGTCGATGACATGGAGATCCGTTCGACAAACCGCGCAGGCTTCGATTCTAATCAGAATTTCGCCGGTGCTCGGCTCCGGTATTCGGCGTTTCACCAATATCAATGGCTCTCCGATTTTATGGAGAACCATTGCTTGCATGTCCGCTTTCATTGGCGTTTCCCAATAGCAAGAAGAGAATGCGGGTCCTGCGGACAATCATACAACGATGATGCGGTCGTCCACCAGCGTTACCCCCCGAGCAGACCAGGCGTTCACACGCCCTCGAGTTTGACTTTTCCGAACCCGTCGACGGCCACTGTGATGCTCTTGGCTTCGACTTCGGCTGCTCGTTTCAACGCGTCCTCGATGCGCTTTTGATGTCCCAAGCGGTCGGTCGCGGATTGACCTCGATTGTGTTGTAAACGTCAATCACGCCGCTCAGGCCCGCACCGCTTCGGCAGCGGCATTCTTTTGGTGGTTCCACTGGAGGGGCGATTGGCCGCCGTACGGTGGAACAGATCCCTGCTTTAAACAATTTGCCACGATCGTTGGCCGAGCCTATCACCGTCTATAAGGTCGTTTCGACGACGAACGCAGGAATAACAAGTGGCATCGAAGACGACGTTAAACGCAAAGAATCTTGAGACACTAGGTGTCGAAAGGCTGGCCGCCTTGCTGATCGATATCAGTAGGGGAAGTGCGGCCAACAAGCGACTCTTGCGGATCGAGCTCGCCGGAATGCAGAGCGGCGAAGAGGTTGCCCGGGAAGTGACCAAGCGTCTGACATCCATTGACCGTTCAAAGTCTAAGGTAGGATGGCGGCGGGTTAAAGCGCTCAAGAACGATCTCGACACCCAGCGTCGTGTGATCGCTGAAACAATCGCCGGCAGCAACGCAGATGAAGCGCTGGAGGTGATGTGGCGTTTTATGGGAGTGGCTCGTTCTGTCTTTAGCCGTTGTGCCGACGCCAATGGAACGATCATGGCCATTTTCCGTCTCGCTTGTGCTGATCTGAGCGTGATCGCAAAGGCGGCCGAACGAAACCCGCGTCGGCTTGCGGACCGCGTCTTCAGTGCGCTGCAGGACAATGAATATGGCCAGTACGACACTCTGATAGAGGCGCTAGCGCCTTCACTCGGCGTGAAGGGTCTCGACCACTTGAGATTTCTATTTTTGGAATGGTCAAAACTGGCCGAGAGCAATCTGCCAGGAGCTGACCGAGCTACCGCTGGCCCAAGCGATGCAAGAGCATCCTACGAGGATATCCTCAATCTGCGAAAACGCGATCGAACCATACGAACTGCCCTGGAGCAAATCGCTAACGCTCAGGGAGATGTCGACGCATTCATCGCCCTGCAAGATGCGCAAGCGAAGTCCGAGCCAGTGGTCGCCGCACAGATTGCCCGCAAGCTGGTCGACGCGGGGCGACCGGACGAAGCGCTGGATGCCATTAACAAGGCGAACCACACAGTCGGCCACCCAGACACTTTCGAATGGGAAGTCGCATACACGGAGGTATTGGAAGCGCTGGGACGTAAAGAGGAGGCCCAGGAATTTCGGTGGCATTCTTTTGAACGAACGCTTAGCGCCGATCATCTGCGAGCATTTCTGAAACGTCTGCCGGATTTCGACGACATGGAGGCGGAGGAGAAGGCGCTCGCGTATGGGTATCAGTATCCGGACGTTCACCGCGCCTTGGCATTCTTATTGTCGTGGCCGTCGCTGGATCACGCAGCGAAACTTGTGATCTCGCGCGCAACAGAGTTCGACGGCGACCGCTATGAATTCCTGACATCAGCAGCCGAGGTGCTGCGGGAGAATCACCCATCTGCATCAGTCATCATGCTGCGCGCATTGATCGACTTCGTGCTCGATCGCGCACGGACCGCCCGATATAAGCACGCTGCCCGTCATTTAGCGGAGGCCAAGCGGCTGGGGGCGGAGATTGGAGACCGGACCTTCATCGATTCCCATGAAGACTATGTCGCGAAGCTAAGGTCTAGTCATCAGAGCAAAACGAAATTTTGGAAGAATTCGATTCAAGAGCATTAAACAAATGTATGTAACCGTTGTATTTTATGATCTTGCTGCGACCCGTCCTACCCTACGGCCAGAAACCTCGGGGAAAAATTTCAACTCACTCTTGGCAAGCGTTCCGTCGAACTAACATGCTCAAGCGCTTGCGAAGTAAAAGCATTGCTTCCCGGAAACAGGCACTAGCGATGCGCAATCAGGGCGCTTTGGAGGATCGAAACGGGATATGTTTGACTCCGTTGATGCCTATAATCAGGTTTGCTCCTTCCGAACGTAAAGAGATCTCATGAAGCATTCGAAATCATTTGTCGTTGAAATCAAACGCAACGGCCGTCGGCAGCTCGTTCGTGAACAAGTGCCATTATGGGACGCCAAGCAACTTAAATCTGCAACGGATGCGGTCGGCGAAACGCCAAAAGCTCCTGAAATCGATGCCAAGCTGGACCATGAAAAATAGATAGGCATTACTAAAAGTCGCCGTATCTAGTTGCATGGCCCGTCGCTTGGGATAGATTCTGTTACGCGTAGGATTCCTCGCTGAGTCCTACGTCAAAGCGTACTTAATTGATCAGCTGATGTCTTGCCCGACCTCTTGTCCTGCACGAGCTCATAACTGATCTTCTGACCATCATTGAGACCACGCAATCCAGCGCGCTCAACCGCAGAGATGTGTACGAACACGTCTGCGCCGCCATCGTCAGGCTGGATAAATCCAAAACCCTTGGTCGAATTAAACCATTTAACGGTGCCTTTAGCCAAGATGAAACCCTCCCCTTTCACATGATACGTATCGCATCAATAGCGCGATATGCTCTGCTTCACAATCAGGACGTTGAAATTGCTCGGACGGTTTCGACCAATGCGCAGGATTGTTTCAGATCATATGCACGGCGAGCTCTTTCCAAGCTTCATGAACGTCAAGCAACTAACCTAAAAGCAATAATTGTGCCTCTGACTATTCGCCGAACGGCACCGTTTGACGCGTTATCTTCAACGCCTTTCGGTATGTTCAATGAACGCTTTGGGGATCTGTGGCCAGTCCGCCTTGTGTAATTCATGCCTCCGCCTTCGACTCGAACAAGGGTCGCACCGCTAAGCACTGACGCTATCGCCTCGCCGTGCTCAATGGGAAAGGTCGGATCGGTTTTGCCATGGATAACGAGCGTCGGCACCTTAATGTCAAAAGCGGCAAGCGTTCTGGTCCCGTTGTCGTCTGGAATAAGGAAATGGTTCGTAGCGCAAGCAAATGATGGAGACCGTTCGAGTAAGGCGCGTGCGCATCGCGCAGCATAAACTTCAGAATATCGGCGCGATTGCCGTTCATGACGGACATGCTGTCGTTCCCCATATCGCTCATATCGTAGGGCGCCGCTCCCGGTCGTCGAGAGCCCCCCGTATCGCGGTTATCGTATCGGATAACGTAGCGTCCTGAGCGCGCCAGAGATGCCTTTGCCCCATGACGAGAACAATCGGTGAATCGGACCGATCCCCGTGGACCTGCGTCGCAATAGTGATTGCGTCACCTTCGATCATGCGTGTCTGCATCACTGTCGTCCCGAAATGCCTCCCCTGACTACTGGGCCGGGTTTGGCAGCGAGCGCTGGCTGTGGCAGAACTTTCAGGCACTCACGTGTCTTCCATAGCGATCGTGTAGCGGCCCGTGTTGCCCATTTCGGAGCCCCCAAGCCAAGCCCTGTCTTAATCGTTGGTATCGCCTTCTTCGGCCTTTTGATGCTGATGATGCCTATGGCCGCCACGTTCATCGGTCTTCCTGCCGTGGCGAAGTTCGCTTTGTTCCAATTTGCCATCGTCATTGCGATCCAACAAGGCAAAGCGCTTTCCTTTCTGCTTTTCGACTTCTGCGATCGTCACGGCACCATCGCGGTTGACGTCAAGGCGATTGGTCATTCGCCGGGCCTGACGTTCGACCATACGCTTCATCACCATCGCCTCAATTTCTTGCTGTGATAGCGTTCCGTCGCCGTTCGTATCGGCCTGCTTCAAGCGATCCGTGTTGGTGAACTCAGTCAGGTCCACAGCCCCATCGTCGTTCGCGTCCATATTTCCTCTTATTTGTTTCGCATTCCTGCTGGCAGGCGCGGGTTTGTTTTGCGCTTCGCCGGACGCTGGTGTCTGCGTCGGTGCGAGCGTTTGCGTTTGCGCGAAGACGCCACCCACTGCAAATACCGTAAGAAATGTGCCAGACAAAATAAGAGCGAGGATACGTTTCATTCGTTGTCTCCTATATCGCAAGCGGTTTCTCCGCCCGTTGAAGAGACCGTAGCGGTGCGAAAATGAATGGGAGATGATGGGTGGGTTAATTTTTGGTAGGTACAACGCGATGTCTACAAGCAACGCCCGTCATTTCATGTCAATAACTTCACCAGCGGTATAGAAAACGATAGGAGGACCATATTTCTCCGTCCCCTGCTTTGTTTCCTGGCTCCAGGCAATAACCCCTGCGTGCTTTGACGCCAGATCCCTTGCGACTGTCCTCGCCTGTTCCTCCGATCCACACCGTTGCGGTTCGCCGACCCGAAACAACTCTCCGCCGTCACCCTGTTCAAAGACCGCAACAAAATAAATCTGATCCATCCGATGTCCTCCAGTCACTGTGCGAACTTACAGCGGAAGAATTGAAAACTGTCGTAAGTGGCCCAGCAATCGCACGGTGCTGGGCCATATTCATCGCCGGTTGAACTCTACCAAGTCTGACTGTTATACCAATCGTCGACCTCACGCTTGGCCGCGTCTTTGGCTTTGCCGTACCGCTCCTGAATCTTACCTTCAAGTTGTTCACGCTTCCCGGCGATGACGTCGAGGTCATCATCGGTCAATTTGCCCCATTGCTCTTTAATTTTGCCCTTCAGCTGCATCCAATTGCCTTCTACGCGATCCCAATCCATGACAAACCTCCTTGTTTGATGGTTTGAAACGCGCCACACGGTGACAGTGTTCCGATCAAAGTTCCACAATCGCTTGGCGCTCCAAATCATGAGGATGGCGTCAGCTGGAAAGCAAATAGGTTCCTCGAGCTGGCCGATAGCCAGTTGCACCAGCAGTGACAGCGAACTGCGCCGTGTCTACGATCAGCGCAATATGACACCGCGCAAATGCCTCGGCTACAAGACCCGCCGAAGTGTCTCGGCAAAAGATCATGGCGAGGACGCGATGAATACGCTAGCGATGCTCAAAAGTCGCGCCTCAGCGAGAACTCACAAGTCTAGTTGGACACCAAGTCTGCCCCGAACCATTTCAAGCTCAGTGCCTTCAGAGTACCATCCGCTTTAATTTCTTCAATCGCGCCATTAAACTGTCCGGCAATCATCTCGTCATGCTTCCGCAATCCTATACCGATGCCGGGCCCGAAGGGTCCTCCCGAAATTCTGGGGCCGTAGAGCGCTGCGATCGCACCCTCTTTGGACTCCAGAAATGCCTTCCAGACGGAGTAATCTGCGAGTCCCCCGTCGATGCGGCCTGCGACCAGATCGAGATTCAGGTTGTCCTGCTTGTCGTATGTCCGGACTTCGACGGTGTCGCCAAAATATTCCCGTACGAATACTTCAGCGTTCGTTGATCCCTGCACGCCGATAATTGTTCCCTTAAGGTTGTCCTTCAGGGCCTGGAGAACGCCCCTCTCCTCCTCCGCTTCGGACGACAGATTCACTTTCAAATTGCTGGCCATCTCGGGAAGATCAAACGACTTTCTGACAACAAAGTAATTGGAGGTCAGTGCATAGGGATTCGAAAAGGCGATAACCTGCTTTCTTTTTTCGGTGATCGACATTCCGGCCATGATTGCATCGAATTTGCCGACGTTCAGAGCGGGAATGATACCGTCCCATGCCTGCGTGACGAATTGGCATTTCAATTTCGCGCGTTCACAAAGCGCCGTTCCTACATCGATGTCAAAACCGACCGGTTTTCCAGACATGTCGACTGCATTCCAGGGTGGAAATGCGCCTTCCGTGGCGATCCTGATCGGTTTGCCGTCCTGGGCATTTGCCTGGGCGGCAATCGCGGTAGCGAAAAGGAAAGATAACAGTCGTTTGAAACCATTCATTGTGGATTACCCTTTCGAGTTTGCTTGGCGGTGTAAATCCTCGGGACATGATCTCTGAGCTGCGCGTAGAGGCCGACGATATCTGTCCCCCAGGAGGTGGCGACTTCTTCATGCGTGATGGATTGATCACCTTGACGGCCGAGCAGCACGACCTGATCTCCAAAGCGAGCTTCTGGAACATCGGTTAAGTCGATACGTATGTGTTCAAGATGGGCGGGAGGCAGCAACCGAGCTCGCTTTCCCCGTATGAGGCCCACCGCACCGCTTGGAACCTGCCTGGGAAACCCGTCTCCCCAACCCATGCCAATCACCCCTATTGTCATCCCCGGATTGGTCCCGAATATGGCGGGTACGGGGCCGAGTGAAGCGTCGAGGCGCTTGACCGAGACTAGGCTTGCGGAGATGGATTTCAGTGCGGGGCGCAACGTTACCGGGCGGGTGGGCTTGTCGGACTCTGACAGCCCGAAAAAGAGCGCCCCTGGATCAACGGCATCGAAGTCCATGTCCGGATGGTTTAACACCCCCTCTGTACTGGACATCATCACCACAGCTGGCCGCAAACCCAGAACGCCGGCTTCTCGCAATATTGTACGCATTCTATCAAGCTGCTCGTGCGCATCTGATGGCTGCGCGGTCGGCAACTCACTCATGTGGGCGTAGATGCCCTCGACATCCACATCCGCAAGACCTCTGGCTGTGGCGAGAATTTTGTTCGCTTCCATCGGTGTGGTCCCGGCACGGAAGAACCCAAGATCGACCTTTATGAACACACGCGGTCTCGTCATGGCAGTTCGCCATTGCACCAACTCATCAATGGTCGAAACGCTGACGGTCAGATCAAGAGACTCAATCGTCGGCGCTGCCGAAGGCAGGGCGCCCGGATAGAGCAGAAGCGGGTGGGACACGCCCTCCTGGCGAATAGCGATCGCATCGAGCAGCGAAGCCACCGCGAAGCCATCGACCCCCTCCTTGGCCAAGGCAGAGGCGACTGGACCAGCGCCGCACCCGTATGCGTTGCGTTTCAGGCAAGCATAGATCTTAACGTGCCGAGGCAGATGACTGCGCAATTGCCGGTAGTTGTGTCGAATTGCATCAAGGTCGATCTCGTACCAGCTACCTCGCATGATTGCGGCGGTGGCATGATCTGCCCCCCGTACTTCCGAAAAAGGCACCAGAACGGGCTTCATGATGCCAATTCCTGCGATGCGGACATTTTCTCGGCGGCGCTGGGACGCGAGCGGCTGTTGTTGCTTGGGTCGATGCGTCTTTGATGCTTTGCCATATGCCTTTCCAACTGGCCAAAGAAATGAACGATCACAAATGTTAAGCCGAGATAAATCAGTGCCGCCGATATGAAGACCTCGTAAGGAGAAAAGGTCTGCGCCACGATCTTGCGCCCCGTGCCGGTTAATTCCATGAGAGTGATGGTGCTGGCGAGAGAACTCGCCTTCAGCATCAAGACGACCTCATTGGCGTAGGCCGGAAGCGCGAGCCGAAAGCCGACAGGAAGGACGATCCGTCGAATGCGCAACGCGTAGGACATACCGAGCGCTTTCGCAGCTTCGATTTCACCCGCAGGAACCGCACGTATTCCACCACGCAAAATCTCCGTCGTGTAGGCTGCATTGTTCAGGGAAAACGTGATGAGTGCGCACCAGTAAGGCTCTCTCAATATGCTCCAGGCAACACTTGACCGTATCCACTCAACCTGGCCGGCCCCGTAATAGATGAGGAATAGCTGTACCAGCAGGGGGGTGCCGCGAAACACGAACGTGTAGAGGAGAATGGCATGCGAGAATACGGGCCACGGCGATGTTCGCAACAGCGCAAGTGGAACGGCAATGAGAAGTCCCATAGCAACGGAAGTCACCGTCAGTTGCGCCGTGAGGAGCATACCTTCGATAAGAAGTGGCAGAACTTCGACAATGAGATGCAAGTTCATGACCAATGTCTCACTTCGCGAACCGGACGCCACGATCGGCGCGGCGCTCGAGCCATGTCAGGCCGAACAGCGAAAGGGAGGTGAACAACAGATAAAGGCTGGCAGCGATCGAATAGAACGTCAGTGGATCATGGGTGGTTCCTGCAGCAATACTCGTCTTACGCATCAGATCTTCGAGACCGACCACGGAAATCAGCGCCGTGTCCTTTAGCAACGTGAGCCAAAGGTTGCCGAGTCCAGGTAACGCATAGCGCCACATCTGGGGGAGAATAACGAGGTGCCATATGCAAAGCCTCGACAGACCAAGGGCTTGAGCCGCCTCAATCTGCCCTGAAGGCACCGCCTGAATTGCCGCCCTGAAGACTTCGGTCGCGTACGCTCCAAAAACGATCGTCAATGCAAAGACGCCAGCGGCGAACGCATCGACCTCGACGTAGCGACCAAACAGCGCTGTCAACGCAACGGTGCCGCCAAAGTACAGGATAAGAATGATAAGGAGCTCGGGAACGCCACGGACAATCGTGGTGTAGCAGTCAGCGAGCCACCGAATAATCCGAAGCCGGCTGCGCTTCGCCACCGCACCGCAAATACCGACGCAGACACCAAGCGCCAGACTTGTGAATGCTGTGCGAAGTGTAGTGAATGCGCCAACGGCTATTTGATCGCCAAAGCCTTGCAACTCGATCATTGGCAACGATCCCCGAGATGCGCCGACAGAAACTGTTTGAACCGCGGTGAGGAGGGCTTGCTGAAGAGTTCGCCCGGATTGCCGTCCTCTTCGATCTGCCCCTGATGCATAAACACGATGTGGTTGGACACCTCGCGGGCAAATCCGATCTCGTGTGTAACGATGAGCATCGTGCGCCCTTCATCCGCGAGCGATCGAATGACTTTCAAAACCTCCCCAACCAACTCCGGATCCAGCGCGGAGGTTGGTTCGTCAAAGAGGAGTATCTCTGGTTCCATCGCCAGAGCACGCGCGATCGCCACCCTTTGTTGTTGCCCGCCGGAAAGATGAGTTGGATAATTGTGGCGTTTGTCGACCAGGCCCACTTTTAGAAGCAACTCTTCTGCCCTTAGGCGAGCCTCTTGTTTCGAGATGCCGAGTACATGGACCGGTGCTTCAACGATGTTTTCGAGAACGGTCTTGCATGACCAAAGGTTGAAGTGCTGGAATACCATTCCCAGCTTGGCGCGCAGAGCGTTGACCTCTCGCTGACCCACGAGACCGCCGGTCATCCTGACACGTTTTCCGGCAATCCAGATTTCACCTTCCGTAGCCTCTTCCAGAAAGTTTAGGCATCGCAGAAACGTACTTTTTCCTGAACCGCTGCTTCCGAGGATGGAGATCACATCGCCGCGCTGCGCGGTCATGGAAATCCCTTTGAGGACCTCGATCGCACCAAAGCGCTTCTTGAGATTCTTGACGCGTAGCGGGGCGTTGATGTCAGAAATGATCGACCGGACTTTGCCGGCATCAGGGAGAGTATTCACTGGGGACCTCGGCTCGTTTTCGCGAGGATGCGATAGCCAGCGCGACCGTGCTTGCAGTAAATTGATGCAAGTGCGGGATCTGATCAGTAAATCATTGCGGTGCGTTGCCCGGCCAGGTGCCGCGATATGCCAAGGGGGTCGTTCCCGTTTCTCGCCGGAAGGCATTGGAAAAATGGCTTGAACTGGAGAAACCACAGGACAGGGCGATATCGGTGACAGGCCTGGAGGAGTGGCGCAAATAGTCCTTTGCCCGCTCGATCCTGCGCCGGATAATGAAGGTGTATGGCGGACAACCGAGCGTTTGCCTGAATGCGCGGCAAAAGTGGGGAACGCTCAAACCGGCAAGTTCGGCCAGTTGTAAAAGCGACAAGTCGGCCGTGAGGTCATCGTCAATTTTCGCAATCACCCGGTTAAGGTTCGTGGCGGCGAGCCCGCCTTTGCGCACGGGGGGCGGATATTTCTGCTTGCGCATCAGCTGGGTGAAGATTGTGGCGGTATAGCTCTCGACAAGCATGGTGCTGAGCGG
>NZ_PGGM01000039.1 GCF_003010965.1 Phyllobacterium sophorae | reverse complement strand
GGATCATTTTGTTGAAGAGGATGCGGCGGTCCTGCATGCCGGGCTGGTGTCGGCCCCTTTCATCACCGTCGACGATACCGGCGCTCGCCACGCGAATAGCAATTTCTATACGACGCAGATTGGCGGGGAGCATTTTGCCGCCTTTCGTACCGGACCATCAAAGTCGCGCCTGAACTTCCTGTCGCTGCTGCGCGGCAACTATCAGAATTATGTGCTCAATGATGCGGCGTTCAGCTATCTGGATCGGCGCAGGGTTGATCCTGCCCTGGTGGCAAAGCTGCAGACCTCGGAACCACAGCTGTTTGGTTCGCAGATTGCGTTCCTCAAGCATCTGGCAGACAAGGGCATCGATATCTTCGACACGGGACTGATCCGCATTCTGGGGGAAGCGGGCATGTGGGGCACCATTCGTCATCACGGGCTTTTGGGTAACACAGTCATCATCTCCGACGATGCCGGCCAATTCCGTGTCGCCAATCATGCTCTGTGTTGGGTCCATAGCGAACGGCAGATGCAAAAGCTGATGCCGGCAACGCCGCGGCAGGTAGGACAGGTGGATGCCATTCGCGATCTCGTTTGGTGTTTCTACAAGGCGCTCAAAGCCTGGAAACTCAAGCCTTCACCAGGGATGGCCAACGCATTCCGTCACAGGTTCGACCGTATCTTCTCAATCCGCACCGGATATGCGGATCTCGACAAGCTTTTGGCGCGGCTTTACCGTCGCAAGGATGAATTGCTGAAGGTGCTCGACCATCCCGATATTCCGCTCCACACCAATGCCTCGGAGAACGATCTGCGTACCTTTGTCACCAAACGCAAGATCTCCGGCGGTACCATGAGCCGTAATGGCCGTGTTGCGCGCGACACCATGCTCGGCCTCATGAAGACCTGCAGGAAGCTCGGAGTCTCGTTCTATCACTATCTGGGCGACCGGCTTGACATTGGCGATCGTGATCAAACCATTCCGCCGTTGGCCATGCTCGTTGCCGCAAAAGCCTGAACCACCGTCACGCCCCCTTAGGCTTTCCAAGTGGCACGACCCGACCTGCTTTCGCCGTCTCCTCATCCAGAACATGCCGGCCGGTGAGCGTCAGCAGAGAGGGCGAGACGTTCCAATGCTTCTCATCCTCGGTGTGAACGGTCACTGTTTTGCGATTGCGACGAATGACGATCCCCTTGATCGTCCTTCCATCAGGTCCTTCAAACATTACGCCGCTACCGATCTTTATCTCCTGTAGCGCTTCCGTCATCTTTTGTTGATGCAGAAACTGCAGTCGCTCGACGATGCGCTTGTTCAGTGCCATCAGCCCGGCCTCATCCAGGCTGTCGATATCGATGTCGATCATGTGGTTTTTTCCATCGTCGGCGCGGACACCTTCTTACGTGCCGTTCCCGATTATGGTAGCACTACCTCAACGGCACAATTGCCCAGCAATGCGCCACTGCCGCCAAATCTGCCCCGCTTACC
>NZ_PGGM01000038.1 GCF_003010965.1 Phyllobacterium sophorae | reverse complement strand
TCGCCTCGAGCACGGCACTGAGGAACTGTCGCGTTCGCTCGTTCTGCGGATTGCCGAAGAACTGGTCGGGCGGGCCCTGTTCGGCGATTTTGCCGTCGTAAAAGAAGCAGACGCGGTCGGAGAATTCCTTGGCGAAGCCCATCTGGTGCGTGACCATCAGCATGGTGAGGTCATGCTCGGCGCCGAGCTGGCGGATGACGTTGAGCACCTCGCCAACGAGCTCCGGGTCGAGCGCCGAGGTCACCTCGTCGAACAGCATCACCTTGGGGCGCATGGCGAGCGCGCGGGCGATGGCCACGCGCTGCTTCTGACCGCCGGAAAGCTGGATCGGGAAATGGTTCTTTTTGTCGCGCAAGCCCACCATGTCGAGCAGTTCAGCGGCGCGGGCTTCCGCCTCCTGCCTGGAAAGCCCCAGGACTGAAACTGGCGCTTCCATGCAGTTCTGCAGCGCCGTCATGTGCGGGAACAGGTTGAAGTGCTGGAACACCATGCCGATCTTGCCGCGCACGCGCCGCAGATGGCGCTCGCTCGCTGGCACCATCTGGCCGTTCTTCTGCATGTGCGTGAGCGGTTCCCCGTCCACCCAAATCACCCCGCCGTTGATGCGTTCCAGCGTCATCAGCATGCGCAGCACGGTGGTCTTGCCGGAGCCCGAGGGGCCGATGATGGCCACCTTCTCGTTGCGCGCGATGTCGAGATTGAGATCATCCAGCACGGTCAACGCGCCGTAGCGCTTGGTGACGTTTTCAAAGCGGATCATGGGTTCGTTCATGACTTTCTTGTTGCACGCGATGTCGGGATTGTCCAACACCGGCAGCGCGCCGTAGGGTTTTGCAATGTTTTCTAAGCGGACGATGGGTTCGTTCATGACGGACCTCCTACTGCAGGTGGTAGCGGCGGTTGAGCCATAGGCTCACCGACTGCACGATTGCCGACGCGACCAGGCTGAACACGAGATAGAAAAAGCCGGCCATGGTGATTACCTCTATAAAGCGGTAGTTGGCGGCGCCGAAATTCCTGGCCTGTTGAAGCATTTCCAGGATGGCGATTGCCGCCAGGATCGAAGTGTCCTTGAACATGCTGATCAAATAATTGCCCAGCCCGGGTACGATCGGCGGGATGGCTTGCGGCAGAATGATGGTGCGCCAGGTGCGCGCCCGCGACAGGTTGAGCGCTGTGCAGGCCTCCCACTGGCCGCCCTCCACATTCTCGATGCCCCCGCGGTAGACCTCAGAGCAGTAGGCTGCGTAGTGGATGCCGAGCATGCCGATGCCCGCTGTCCAGGCAGGAATGACGATGCCGACCTGTGGGCCGACGAAATAGACGAAGAAGACCTGCAGCAGCAGTGGCGTCGAGCGGATTAACTCCACGATCTCCGCCATGGCTGTGGACACGTAGCGGTTTGGCGACTGGCGGATCAGCGCGAAGATCAGACCCAGCACCAGCGCGATCGCAAAGCCGAACAGCGTGGCCTGAACCGTGACGATCGCGCCGCGATAGAGATACGGCAACGCCTCCCAGACGTAGGACCAGTCCCAAATGCTCATGCCAGCGCCTCCCGCACAAAGCCACTCGAGAGGCGGCGCTCCAGCCAGCGAACGAAGGGCGTGATGAGGGCGCGCGCGATGACGTAGTAGCCAAACAGCGCCGCCGCGAAGAACAGCAGGTAGTTGCCGGTGGCATCGGCCGCCAGCTTGGAGGCGGTGGTGAACTCGGTGATGGTGATGAAGAAGACGAGCGAGGTACCCTTAAGCAGCTCGATCAGCATGTTACCCCAGACCGGCAGCATGGCGCGGATCGCCTGCGGCAGGACGATACGCTGCATCATAGTGAGCCGTGGGAAGTTGAGCGCAATGCTCGCTTCATACTGACCGCGGTCGACGTCCTGGATGGCGGCGCGGACGTACTCGGCGCCATAGCCGGAGGCATTCATGCCGATACCCAAGATTGCGACAGTCCACGGCGACAGGAAAACACCGAAGATCGGCAGCACAAAGAACCACCAGTAGACCTGCACCAGCATCGAAGTTCCGCGGAATAATTCGATATAGGCCACGGCGAACCAGCGCAGCGGCCGGCGGGGCGAGAGCCGGATCAGGCCGACGATCAGCGACAGGACGGTCGCCACCACAGACGCCCCGAGGGTAAGGAAAAGGGTGATCATCATGCCCTTGGCGAGCGCCGCCAGGCTGGAGCCGAGCGCTAATTCATTCATTGTTCTTTCTCCCCCGCGGGCGCTCCCCGGCCAAAGCCGGGAAGCGGGGCGGCGCATGGGTGGCAATTCGGGCCTGCCTCAGCCCTTGCAAGCCTCGGCGGTCGTGGTGCCGTCCGGCAG
>NZ_PGGM01000037.1 GCF_003010965.1 Phyllobacterium sophorae | reverse complement strand
AACAATGCAAGCCAAAAATGAATACAACATATTCACATCTGTAACAGGTGGGTTTTTGATGTATGGGCGCGAGCTACAGTGTGGAATATATTCCACACGCCATAAACCCACACTCGAAACACATGCAAGCATTGTAGGGTATGGTTGTAGGGTCAAGCACTACATTGCGACAATTCATATGCTTAGCGTAAAAATGGTCAGTATCGATGCGGCAGCATGAAGGTCGGGAATGGGGCAGTCGGTGTTGTTGCGGTCGCCAAGAGAGGGATGGAGTTGCGCGCCGCGCAGAAGGCGACCGGCAGGGGTGGCTTGAAAAACTGTTACCGAATCGGTAGTATGGCTTTTGGCAGGATACGCAAATTTGTGATACAAATTTTGCTGACGATCGACGGACGGGCCGTCGATGGCGCCTGCGGCCAGCTTTCAGGAAGGCGAAAATGAAGGACGTGGCAACCGGGAGCAGGCTCCTCGCCGGAGCCGAGCGCAAGAACAAGGTGGTCCATGCCCGCTTCAGTGCGAGCGAACTAACCAGGATCGAAAGGGCGGCGGAGCGCGCGGGACTGACGGTTTCGGCGTTCATGCGATCGCTGTCGCTGGAGGGCGCTGGCGTGCGGCCGTTTTTCACGGCGGAGGACCGCGTCCTTCTTGGCGCGCTTTGGAAAGATCTCAGGGCCGTTGGCGTCAACCTCAATCAGCTCGCCCGTGCAGCAAATCGACGACATTCGCGCTTCGATGAGGAAAGGGCAGTCCTTGATGACGTGCAACGTGCCATGGCGGCATTGGTGTACGAGATCGGCTTTTTTGCCGATCGCGGGGCCAGGCTGCGAAAAGGGAGGCGGTAGTGGAGTTCTTCCTTGGCGCCTTCACCGCGGAATGGGAGCAGCGCCGGGCGGCGCTGCTCCATGAGCTCTCGCTCGGGCGTCAAACGTCCGCCGACGAGGATGAGCGGCGGCGGCGCGGCGGTGCGGCCGCAAACATGGCAGCCGGGATGAAGCCGGGTTTTCGTCCTCGGCCGGCGGAAAGAGGGCGTTTCGGGGACGGGGGCAGGCATCGTTCCGCCGACCGGCCGATGCGGCTGCGATTTGTCGGCCTTGCGTCCGGCGGCCAGCCGGCGGTGGTGAAGATGGCTTCGTTTGGTGGCGGATCCAGGCTGGGGGCCATGATCAACTACGTCTCGCGCCATGGCGATGTCGTTGTCGAGAACGAGCGCGGCGAGCAGTTGCGCGGGCGCGATCAGCTGTCTGCGGTGGGAGGCGCGTGGGATCATCTGATGAAGAACCGCGCCGAGAGCCGCGACATCGGATTGTTCAAGATCACCGTCACGGAAGAGCGCCGTGACGGTGAGGAGGTCACGGAACGAGCCCGCGCGATCGTCAGGCGGGGCCTCGGTGATCGCGCTTTTGCCTTCGCGGTGAGCGCGCGCCCCGATGGCAGTGGGTACGATATTGACGGGATCACTGTGCTGCGCAGCCCCGGGGGTGAACGCCTGACGGCCGACGAGAAGGCAACGGTGATTGTGCAGCAGCGCCTGGATGCCGGGCGGGCCACAGAGGGCAGCGCAAGCTTCCGGTTCACCGGCTACGGCAATGGCACCGATTACGGCAGCGCTCGCCTGCGTTCGCTGGTGGCGGCCCACAAGGGCGAGGTATGCGATGAGCAGGGGCGCGCGATCGGCGACGGCAAGCGGGCCGGCGACCTTGTCCAGCTTGAATGGCGCGGCCAGCTCCATAGCCGCAAGCCGCGCGATGTCATGCATCTGGTTTTGTCGGCGCGCCCCGGAACCAATGCGGCGGCGTTCCAGGATGCGGCGCGGGATTTCCTCGGGACCCAGTTCGCCGGGCACCGTTACGTGTTCTCACTTCACGATGCTGCGAGTGACCCGAAGGCGCAGGCAACGGGAGGCAAGCGGCCGCACGTTCACGTCCACGCCATCATCGCCATGCGCTCGGACGCAGGTGACAGGATCGAGACGACCATCCCGGCGTTTCGGGCGTGGCGGCTGACGATGGCCGAAAAGGCACGCGGGCATGGTATCGCCATGGAGATGACCGATCGGCGGGATCGTGTGAGCCCCCCGGCCTACTCAAAAAACCAGGTCCGGCCGTTGAACACGATCGGTCGTACCCAACACGCAGGAACGAGTGATGCCGCACAACGCCGGTATGATGCGAAGCGCGCTGATGCGGAGCGCTTTCCGCGCACCGCCCGCAGCCAGGCCTATGTGCGGGTTGCGCAGCAGCAATGGCAAGAAATAGCGAGTATGCGGCTCTCCAGGCCCGAACAGGATTTTGTCAAAGCTCAGCTGAGCCGGCTTGAAGACCGCAGAGCGCCGTCTGAGTTGAGAGCATTGGCCCAGGGTGAGCAATCAAATTCCGGCTCGCAATTGCGCACACAATTGGGAAAGTTATCAGAGCTTGTTTGGGAGGGTGACGATATGCGCCGCATGACGCAACCTGAATTCGAGGCTTATGAAAAGCGTGTGGAGACGGCACTCTTCCAGGCGGAGCGGACAATATCCCCGGCGGAGCGCAAGGACTTTGAAGAGATTGCGACGGCGGCGCGGGACCACGTCAATGTGCACCGCGAGCTGGTCGCGTCGAACGAGCAGCGCCGGCACAACGAGATGGCCGAACCAAAGGAGCGCCGTTCCCCCGACCAGCACCGGGACGATGAAAAGCAACGGTGGAACGATGCGGTCGCACGCCATGGCTTTGCCGCAGCGGAGGCGGCGAACAGGGTTCTCCTTGCGATTGAGCAATCGCGCGACGCGATGGAACGTGCGGAGGCCGGCGACCGCAGTCCGGACAAAATGGCGGCGCTTAGACAGGAGCTCGACTCGCGG
>NZ_PGGM01000036.1 GCF_003010965.1 Phyllobacterium sophorae | reverse complement strand
CGGCTCGTCCGGGCTTTTGTATTTTGACCCGGTGGCCGGCCGAGCTGAACCGGCATCAGGGGCCCGCAAGGAGGCCCAGCCGACGCCGTGGGACAAAAACCAAATCCTGTCCCCGCAACCACATCAATGCCATCAAAACCAGCTTCTCCAAGCAAAACCCCGCTCAAGCGGGGTTTTTGGCGTTTAGAGGCCAAGCTCAGTCAACCAAGCCACGCATGTCGCCACAATCTCTGCAACCGGCTTCGCCACATCCTGACGCAGAACAAGCAATTCGCCAATCGGTGATTCGAGCGTCGCCAACTGGCTATCGAGCATTGAGACCGGCATGAAGTGGCCGGTTCGTTTGCTCATGTGGTCGCGCAGAACCGCAGGGCTGCCGTCGAGGAAAATGAAGGCAAGGGGACCGCCTGCGGCCTGGCGCAACCGGTCGCGGTATATGCGCTTCAAAGCCGAGCAGGAGACAACGACGCCGTGTTCAGTTTTCGCGAGCTCAGTGCCAATTCGGGCGAGCCAAGGCCAGCGATCTTTGTCCGTCAACGGAATGCCCGATGCCATTTTCTGAACGTTGCTTTCCGGATGCAAAACGTCGCCTTCGATAAATGGCAAGGCCAGCTCGGTGGCAATTCCACTTCCGACAGAGGATTTGCCCGAGCCGCTCACTCCCATGACAACAGCGCGAATCATAGCGAAGCGGTGATGCCGCCATCGATATGGATGACCTGGCCATTGACGAAGGAAGAGGCATCGCTGGCCAGGAAGATTGCTGCGCCTACCAGTTCCTCGACATTCCCCCACCGGCCGGCCGGCGTGCGCTTTTCCAGCCACGAGGAGAAGTCGGGATTGTCAATCAACGCCTGATTGAGCGGCGTCTTGAAATAGCCGGGTGCGATCGCATTGATCTGTAAACCGTATTTTGCCCAGTCGGTGCACATGCCGCGGGTAAGGTTGCGAACAGCGCCTTTGGTCGCGGTATAGGGTGCGATCGAAGGACGGGCGAGTTCGCTTTGCACGGAAGCTATATTAATGATCTTGCCCCGCCTGCGTCTGATCATGTACTGGGCGACGCTCTGGCCAGTGTAGAAAACACTAGACACATTGGTCTGGAGTAATTGCAACCATTTGTCTTCAGGGAAATCTTCCAAAGGAGCCCTGAACTGCATACCGGCATTGTTGATCAGAATGTCGATTGCACCGATATCAGACTCAATCCGCTCGATAGCCTGTTTGACTGCCGCAAGGTCAGTAACATCAAAATAAGACGCATGGGCACGGTAGCCGGACGACGTCAATTTTGCGGTTGCAATGTCGACCTTGGCCCTGTCGCGGCCGTTGATCACGACCGCCGCTCCATGTGCCGCCAGACCTTCGGCGAGTGCAAGGCCAATACCTTGACTTGACCCCGTGATGAGGGCGAGCCGCCCATCGAGGCTGAATAACGGATAGGACATGATAGCGTTCCCTCAATATGTTCGTCTGGTAGTCACAAGTGCCATGGAGTCTGGATCTACTCGCCAAGAATCATCAGAAACTGTATACCGGCAGTTCCGTTTGGCGAGCAAAGATATGCGTTGAACCTCATTGCCGGAGATCAAAAATATCGGGGATGGGGAGATTCGCGTTGAAACGGCCTGCTCCTATGGTATTGGTGCGGCCAAACAGGATGAGAGATATATCATGACCTTGCACCAGAACTTGATTAACGGCGAATGGGCCGGTGGCGATGCCATCGCCAACATCAACCCGTCGAATACCAATGATGTCGTCGGCGAGTATGCACGCGCGACGGCGGAAGATACGCTTAATGCTATCGCTGCTGCGAAAACTGCATTTCCGGCGTGGTCGCGGTCCGGTATTCTCGAGCGCCACGCGATCCTGCGCAAAACTGCCGACGAGATTACCGCGCGCAAGGATGAACTCGGCCGGCTGTTGTCGCGCGAAGAAGGCAAGACGCTCGCCGAGGGCATTGGCGAAACGCTGCGCGCTGCGCAGATCTTCGATTTCTTCGCTGGCGAAGTGCTGAGGCTTGCCGGCGAGGTACTGCCAAGCGCCCGGCCGAACATTGGCGTCGAGATCACCCGCGAACCGGTCGGCGTTGTCGGCATCATCACACCCTGGAACTTCCCTATCGCCATTCCCGCCTGGAAGATCGCTCCGGCTCTCGCCTATGGCAATACTGTGGTATTCAAGCCGGCCGATCTCGTGCCTGGCTGTTCCTGGGCCATCATCGACATATTGCATCGCGCCGGCTTGCCAAAGGGCGTGCTCAACCTTGTCATGGGCAAGGGCTCGGTGGTCGGCCAGACCATTCTCGATAGCGCCGATGTCAATGCCATTACTTTCACCGGATCGGTCGGTACGGGCAAGCGGGTTGCCGCGGCCTCGATTGAGCACATGCGTAAATTCCAGCTGGAGATGGGCGGCAAGAACCCGTTTGTTGTTCTGGACGATGCGGATGTGAATGTTGCTGTCGAGGCGGCGGTGAACAGTGCCTTTTTCTCCACGGGCCAGCGCTGCACGGCGTCATCGCGCTTCATTGTGACGGAAGGCATTCACGACAAGTTCGTGTCTGCTGCGACCGAGCGGTTGAAAGGGCTCGTAGTGGACGATGCGCTCAAGGCAGGAACGCATATTGGCCCGGTCGTCGATGAGAGCCAACTCAAGCAGGATATGGATTACATCGAGATCGGCAGAAGCGAAGGCGCCAACCTGGTTTTCGGCGGTGAGCGTCTGAACCGGGAAACGCCAGGCTTTTATCTGCAGCCGGCGCTCTTTACCGAGGCCACCAACCAGATGCGCATCTCACGCGAAGAAATATTCGGGCCGGTCGCTAGCGTAATTCGCGTCAAGGACTACGAAGAGGCATTGCATACGGCCAATGACACGCCGTTCGGCTTGTCCTCCGGCATTGCAACCACGAGCCTGAAGCATGCCACGCATTTCAAGCGCAATGCGGAAGCCGGTATGGTGATGGTCAATCTGCCGACGGCGGGCGTAGATTTCCACGTTCCTTTCGGTGGGCGCAAGGGATCAAGCTACGGCCCGCGTGAACAGGGCAAATACGCCGCCGAGTTCTACACGACTGTCAAGACCGCCTACACATTGGCTTAGACACGATACGACGGCAATTTATTACAGTTCCATGTTGCGGGCGTCGCATTTTGCGGCGCCCGTTTCGTTTGGGTTCTAGGCTGTTCGGAGCGGACTTATCCCCAGGGTATGTTGTTGAGTTGGAAAAGTTTGGAAAAATTGAAAAAGGTGTGTTGACAGTTTTGCTGGGTGGGGTCTATATACCGGCACAACGAGGGCGGGGCGCCGCTGGCGGTTGCTGAATGCGCCCTAAGGTTTGCTAGGCAGGAATGCTGAGGCAGGCGGTCTTTGAGAGCTTTAGGGATTGTTGCGGAAGTGACATTCTTTTCGGTTTTTCCGGTTTTGTGTAAACCGGAAGGCTTTTGTGCCTGACCGGAAGGTTGGGTTTGTTTG
>NZ_PGGM01000035.1 GCF_003010965.1 Phyllobacterium sophorae | reverse complement strand
GGAAGAAGATGCTGCCGCTCACAGCCTTCTGCAAGTCATTTTGCCGATGTCTCTCCGGCGCGATGACATCCGGCAGAGTCACATCGCGGCAAAGGTTACCGGCTTCGCGGCTAACGCCGGGTCGAAACGCTGCTCGACCGATGAAACCAAGGAAAGGTCAGGTTTTTAGCTCGCCTGACCACGGGGCCAAGTTTTGGCGCGCGCTGCTGTTGTCATCTCCCCTGGGCTTTAGACCTCAGTCATCCTGGCGGCATGTTCGGTAGTCGGACTCGCTTCGGGTTTCCTAGGGCTCGTCCCTGAGGACACAGCCTTGCGCCTGTGAAGGGGCGACGTCTGGAGGGCTGCCAGCCTCGCTGTCGTGCCGTGCTCAGTTCTCTGAGCACCTAGAGGAAATCCCCACTTCACACCTGCCACTCGCCGTATCTATGCGCATCTGGTAAATTAACGCATATTTCCTGCATTCAGATGAGATCATTCGCGCCAAAGCGGCCTATTTAACGCGCTACTTTCACCAAGCGGGCACTGAGCGCCCGATCTCATGATTAGGAATACCGGCCTGATGCGTTTGCAGGCTGCCCATTCGAAGGAGTTCGCCCTATGAACAATCAGTTTGCGCCTACAAACGATGGAAGCCTCGCGCTGTTTGATCGCCTCGAGTCTGAGGTGCGCAGCTACGTCCGGGCGTTCCCGGTCCTATTCGATCGCGCGGTTGGCACTACCCTCATAGCCGCAGACGGTCGGGAATACCTCGACTTCTTCGGGGGTGCAGGTGCCCTGAGCTATGGGCACAACAACCCGGCCTTCAAGAAGGCGTTGTTGGATTACATCGAGCGCGATGGAATTGTGCACGGGCTCGACCTTGCCACGAGCGCCAAGAAGGCCTTCATGGCAGCTTTTGAGCAGTATATTCTGAAGCCCCGTGGTCTGACTTATAAATTGCAGTTTCCTGGTCCCACAGGTACGAACGCGGTCGAGGCGGCCCTAAAGCTGGCTCGCCAGGTGACCGGCAGGTCAAACATTGTCTCGTTTACGAACTCGTTTCATGGGGAAAGCGCTGGAGCGTTGGCAGCGACCGGAAACAAGGAGCACCGAGCCGCTGCCGGCTTTCCCCTCGCACACGTGACCGCATTGCCGTACGAGGGTTATCTCGGCGCGTCAGTTGATACACTGGATTACTTTGAGAAGCTTCTCGACGATCCGAACAGTGGCCTTGATAAACCTGCAGCGGTGATCCTGGAAGCAGTCCAAGGTGAAGGCGGCATCAATGTTGCCAGCGTCAAATGGCTGCAACGGCTGCGTGAGCTAACCTCGCGGCACGAGATCCTGATGATTCTCGATGACATCCAGGCCGGTATCGGCCGCACCGGTACATTCTTCAGTTTTGAAGCGGCTGGGATCGTGCCGGACATCGTTACCCTGTCCAAGTCTTTGTCGGCGATCGGAACGCCGATGGCCCTTATTCTCATCAAGCCTGAATTTGATATTTGGGCGCCTGGCGCGCACACCGGTACGTTCAGAGGCAACAACTATGCTTTCGTTACTGCTCGTGCGGCTCTTGAAACCTACTGGTCCGACTCCAAGTTTGAGGACGAGATCGCTCGCAAGTCTGCGATCCTGGCTGCGGAACTCAAGTCGATCGCAGCCGACTTCCCCAATCTTGGCCTGGGTGTCCGAGGCCGCGGATTGATGTATGGCCTGGTATCACCAAAGCACCACTCATTGCCGGCCCTCATTTCCCAGGAAGCTTTCCGTCGCGGCCTGGTGATCGAGATCGCTGGCTCCTATGGTGAGGTGCTCAAGTTCATGACTGCCCTCACCATCACCGAGGCTGACCTGCGCCGTGGTTTGTCCATCATCCGCGACAGCATCGACGCGGTGCAGGGTAGCATCCCGGCAAGCCTTTAAAAGTAGAAGATCGCAGCCCGCTGCCGTAACCGATCCAGCGGGCCGGGATCTTGGCTTGAGAGTCGGCGAAGCACCGGTGGTGCTCTTTGCCACCGCACCAACTCCAGGTCTCCGGCTATCACAGCGGGAGACAAAATGGCTGATCCGCTACCAAGAGAGAATTTGAATGGCTAACAAAGAGGTGCTCAAGAATTACATCGATGGCGAGTGGCGCGATTCCGTGTCTGGCCGTCGCATCGAGGTCGATGACCCGTCGAATGGTGAGACGATTGCCGTCGTCGCAGAAGCAGGTCCCGAAGAGGTCGAACTCGCCGTTGCGTCCGCTCACCGCGTTTTTCGCGACCGCGTTCTGATCGACATGCATCCCTATGATCGTGGACGCATGCTGTTTCGTGTTGCCGACGCACTCGAAGCGCGCAGTGACGAGATCGCGGCCGTTAACTGCATCGAGACGGGCAAGGCGTTAGTTTACGCACATGGCGAAGTTCAGAGCGCCATCCGGTACCTGCGGTACTACGGTGGCCTGGCCGATAAGCTTGAAGGCCGCTCGATCCCACGCGGAGCCAACCTGGTCGACTACACTGTCAGAAGTCCTTTCGGCGTGTCAGCCCAGATCGTTCCGTGGAATGGTCCGCTGGAACTGACGGCCCGGTCGCTGGCTTGCGCCATCGCAACCGGCAATTCAGTGGTGGTGAAGTCACCGGAGCTGGCTCCCCTTTCCGGAATTGAAATCGCACGTGCCTGCGAGACCGCGGGTCTGCCTGCCGGAGCAGTCAACGTGCTCACTGGTTACGGCCAAACGGCAGGCCAGGCGCTGATCGAGCATCCCCATGTTCGCCACATCGTCTTTACAGGCTCGACGGCCACCGGGCGAACGATCCTCAAGGCCGCATCGGAGCGCATCGTGCCGTGCATCATGGAACTGGGCGGCAAGTCGGCTGCGGTGGTGTTCTCCGATGCCGATCTCGATGCGGTTGTAGAGGCGGTGCGCCTCGGAACCTTTACAAATGCCGGTCAGAATTGCAACGGCCTTACCCGTCTGCTGGTGGAACGTTCTATTGCAGATGCGCTGGTAGAGCGACTGAAGGTCTGCGTTGAAGGACTATCGGTCGGTCCAGGACGCGAGAACTGCGACATCACGCCGTTGATCTCGCAAAAGCAGAGACAGGGGGTTGAGCGGGCCTGCCAGACGGCACTCTCGCAGGGGGCACGGCTCGTGACCGGGGGAACTGCACTTTCCGAGCGGAACGGCTATTTCATGGCAGCGACGGTGTTTGCCGATGTTGCGCGAGACAGAGATCTTTTCCAGAAGGAAGTCTTCGGTCCTGTCCTCGCCGTCACCACGTTCGATGATCCCGTAGAGGCGGTCGATCTCGCGAACGACACCGATCAGGGCTTGGCAGCGGGCGTGTTCACCCGAGATCTAGATCGGGCTCTTTGGACCGCCGACCGCCTTTGGGCTGGCCAAGTCTACGTCAATGGATGGTTCGTCGGTGGCGTAGAAACACCGTTCGGTGGCGTAAAGCAGTCCGGCTACGGCAGGGAAAAGGGTCAGGAAGCGCTGGACGGCTACGTTCAGACGAGAAATGTCGGTAT
>NZ_PGGM01000034.1:0-2500 GCF_003010965.1 Phyllobacterium sophorae | reverse complement strand
TGGGCTAGGGGATCTCACCGATTTACCAAACCTAACCAAACTCCGAATACCGAAGAGTACTAATCGGCAGACACACGGCGGGTGCTAACGTCCGTCGTGAAGAGGGCAACAACCCTGACCACCATCTAAGGTCCCTAAGTTATGGCTAAGTGGGAAAGGATGTGAGGATCCCAAAACAACCAGGATGTTGGCTTAGAAGCAGCCATCATTTAAAGAAAGCGTAACAGCTCACTGGTCTAAATAAGGGTCTTTGCGCCGAAAATGTACCGGGGCTCAAGCCATACACCGAAGCTGTGGATTTGCAGTTTACTGCAAGTGGTAGCGGAGCGTTCTGTAAGCCGTTGAAGAGGGACCCGTGAGGGCCTTTGGAGGTATCAGAAGTGAGAATGCTGACATGAGTAACGATAAAGGGAGTGAGAGACTCCCTCGCCGAAAGTCCAAGGGTTCCTGCTTAAAGTTAATCTGAGCAGGGTTAGCCGGCCCCTAAGGCGAGGCCGAAAGGCGTAGTCGATGGGAACCACGTTAATATTCGTGGGCCTGCGGGTAGTGACGGATCGCGTGTGTTGTTCCTCCTTATTGGATTGGAGGGGCTTCGAAGCGGTCCCAGGAAATAGCTCCCGCGTATAGACCGTACCCTAAACCGACACTGGTGGACTGGTAGAGAATACCAAGGCGCTTGAGAGAACTGCGTTGAAGGAACTCGGCAAATTGCACGCGTAACTTCGGAAGAAGCGTGACCCTTTTTGACGCAAGTCAAGGAGGGTGGCACAGACCAGGGGGTAGCGACTGTTTACCAAAAACACAGGGCTCTGCGAAGTCGCAAGACGACGTATAGGGTCTGACGCCTGCCCGGTGCTGGAAGGTTAAGAGGAGAGGTGCAAGCTTTGAATCGAAGCCCCAGTAAACGGCGGCCGTAACTATAACGGTCCTAAGGTAGCGAAATTCCTTGTCGGGTAAGTTCCGACCTGCACGAATGGCGTAACGACTTCCCCGCTGTCTCCAACGCAGACTCAGTGAAATTGAATTCCCCGTGAAGATGCGGGGTTCCTGCGGTTAGACGGAAAGACCCCGTGCACCTTTACTATAGCTTTACACTGGCATTCGTGTCGGCATGTGTAGGATAGGTGGTAGACTTTGAAGCCGTGGCGCCAGCCATGGTGGAGTCATCCTTGAAATACCACCCTTACCTATATGGATGTCTAACCGCGGTCCGTTATCCGGATCCGGGACAGTGTATGGTGGGTAGTTTGACTGGGGCGGTCGCCTCCTAAAGAGTAACGGAGGCGCGCGATGGTGGGCTCAGACCGGTCGGAAATCGGTCGTCGAGTGCAATGGCATAAGCCCGCCTGACTGCGAGACTGACAAGTCGAGCAGAGACGAAAGTCGGTCATAGTGATCCGGTGGTCCCGCGTGGAAGGGCCATCGCTCAACGGATAAAAGGTACGCCGGGGATAACAGGCTGATGACCCCCAAGAGTCCATATCGACGGGGTTGTTTGGCACCTCGATGTCGACTCATCGCATCCTGGGGCTGGAGCAGGTCCCAAGGGTATGGCTGTTCGCCATTTAAAGCGGTACGTGAGTTGGGTTCAGAACGTCGTGAGACAGTTCGGTCCCTATCTGCCGTGGGTGTAGGAATATTGACAGGATCTGTCCCTAGTACGAGAGGACCGGGATGGACGTATCTCTGGTGGACCTGTTGTGGCGCCAGCCGCATAGCAGGGTAGCTATATACGGACGGGATAACCGCTGAAGGCATCTAAGCGGGAAACCCACCTGAAAACGAGTATTCCCTATCAGAGCCGTGGAAGACCACCACGTTGATAGGCCGGGTGTGGAAGTGCGGCAACGCATGAAGCTTACCGGTACTAATAGCTCGATTGGCTTGATCATTCTCATTACTCATATCCATCGCAACGCGATGCATATTCGATCTAAAAAGCGCTCACGCATGAGCGGGTCTTCGACCCTATGCTCCGCGAGGGCCTCGCAACGGCTCGGACGCACTAGCGTGCTGTACGGGCTCCTTCTGGAAACAGTCCAGAAAAATTACCCATACAGACCGATAGGTCGCCGTGGCTTGCCACGCGCCGTCGCAGCGCCCGTCCCGGCAGGGACGATACGGCGCGTGAGACAAAAAACTTCCAGCTTCTCACATAACGTTGCGCTTTGCTGACCTGGTGGTTACAGCGGGGTGGCCGCACCCGATCCCATTCCGAACTCGGCCGTGAAACGCCCCAGCGCCAATGGTACTTCGTCTCAAGACGCGGGAGAGTAGGTCGCTGCCAGGTCTGCTAAACGCAACGTTCACGCATGGATAAGCTGCATGCGATGCAAAAATCTTCTCACCAAACAGAACAATCCAACAGGCCGCCGCTTTCAATGCAGGGCGGCCTTTTGCTTTTGCAGACCAAACAAAGTAAGATCAAACTTACGCAAAACACGCAAAAGCCACAGACAATTCCGGTCAACAGCCGGATGGTGGCGCGGGGTGGAGCAGC
>NZ_PGGM01000033.1 GCF_003010965.1 Phyllobacterium sophorae | reverse complement strand
GGCGATGGAAAGCCGGGTATGCCGGTCAGTTCCAACCCGCTAAAAGGGGCGGATATCGCCGCCGCCTTCTCCGGAAGTGGTAGGTCCACACCACACCACACCAACAATCGTAGTGCCTTTGTTGAACATTTGCGGCTTTCTCTAGTGGCCGCTGAACTGGAATGGGCCGATTTGCATGGCCCTCTGCCGATCCAGCTCGCGTGGAGCAAGAATTTTGAATTGGAAACATTCGCAGAGCGCATGGCATGGCAAGCGCACCAAATTCGGTATAAGCTGGACCCATGAATGAAGCTCAGCCTCTGTTCAGCATGTTGCGCCAGTCGGCCCAGCCACGCATCGTTGATGCCATCGAGCGGCTCGTTCGCGAAGCGCCCGACCGCAACCTTGGCCGCATTAATGCACTCGCATTTGCTGCTGCTGAAGGTTTTGACGAGGAACAAACCATCAACTGCTTCCTGCAGGCATCGCATTTGGGCCTGTTCGACATGTCCTGGAATGTTCTTTGTCCTGGCTGTGGCGGCGTACTCGATGCCAATACGACGTTAAAGACCGTGCAGAGTGAGGAGTATACCTGTGCGCTCTGCGCGGCCGGCTATGAGCCCACGCTGGATGAGATGGTTGAGGTAACCTTTACCGTCAGCCCGCGCGTGCGCCGCATCGAGGCCCACAATCCGCACCAGCTTCCGCCTTTGGAGTATTTCCGCCAGATTTATTGGGGCTCGGGCGTCGATCTGCCGGAGGAGAATTATGAGGCAAAGGTCGAGGAGTTTGTTTTGGAGTCCCTTGAACTGCCAGCGGGAGAGAAGGCTGTCATCTCACTGCAACTGCCGGCAGCATTCGTCATTATCTTCGAACCAGTAACGCACGCCGCGCAGTTCCTCGACGTGCAGGGCGAACCCACAAGGGAGCGGCAAAGCCTTTCGCTTGTGTTCGACCGTACACACCGGCATCATGAGACCCTTAATTTACGCCCCGGTCCACTGCGCATCCTGGTGGAAAACCACACTGATGTTCGCGTCTTGCCATCGGTATGCGAGGCAAATGAAGCGCTGCATACGTTACTCGGCAATCGCCGACCGTTTTTGACGGCCAAGCGCCTTCTGTCCAATCAGACGTTCCGCGACGTCTATCGCACCGACACGATCGACGTGGATCAGCGGCTGAAGATCACCAGTCTCACCTTCCTTTTTACCGACCTGCGCGGTTCTACCGAGTTATACGAAAGAGTCGGCGATCTTGCAGCATTTGATCTGGTGAAGACCCACTTCGGTATCCTCAACGAGATCGTGGCTGCCGAGGCGGGCGCTGTTGTGAAGACGATCGGGGATGCTGTGATGGCAACCTTTCCGACACCTGACCGGGCGGTGGCCGCAGCGATGCGGATGCGCGATGCGATGCACAGTCTCAACCAGGAACGCGGCAACGAGGATCTGCTCCTGAAAATTGGCATCCACGAAGGGCCTTGCATCGCGGTGAGCCTCAACGAACGACAGGACTATTTCGGCCAGACAGTAAATATTGCCTCGCGCGTCCAGCACCTGGCCACGGCGCGTGAGATCTTTGCCACTGGTTCCGTGCTTCAAAATCCTCGCGCCTCTGATCTCCTTTCCGAGCGTGGCCTGAAACCGATGTCGCACAACGTCTCGCTTCGGGGCATTACCGATCAAATTAGCATCTTTACGATTCCATGAGCCAGCGCCGTCGTTCGGTGCTCCCAAAGATAGCAGCATCATCCTAGTCAAAGGGCGTAGACCCTACCTCTAAATGCCAAGCTGACGCTGTGCACTATCGTGCATATGGTTACAGGCCGTGCTCGCACACCAGACCGCTTTGCATGCGTGTCTGTGTATTGTGGTCTGGTAGAACTGGGAGGGTAGAGGCAAGGATCGTGGGGCGGTGTCCTCGTCTCTCTCCTCCCTTTTTGAATGTGGCCAAACCGAAAAAGCGATTTATTTCTGCCTAACTTGAGATTGTCCCGCTCCCCCCGCACGTCGTGCATCTGACGTGCGACCATTCGCCGACCGTTCCATTGGGGCAATGCGGGCACTTTGTCCCGTCTCGCAGCAGACTGGCTCCGCCGCATGACGGGCACATTTTCACGGTCCATTCCTGAATAGTCCCGGCGCCATTGCACGCATCGCATGAACGCTCTCCTGGTAGTGTCTGTTGTGTGGGTTGGACAATCGTTTTACCCGGGCCAGGTTCTTGGTTGCCCTGCATCGCCTGTCCGGCGATAGCCGCCAGGACGAGCGCGCCAACGAGCAAACCAATGCCTGTCATGACACCATCGCCGCCCTGCTGAAAGAAATACAGGGACGCCAACAGGCAAACGGCAGCGGCAACACCAACCGTGCCAGCAATCTGAGCCTGATGATGCTTGATCCAAAATACAACGAATACGACGAGTGCGACGATTATAAATATGACAACGTCGCCGGAAATACTAGTTTGCTTTATCAGTCCATAGCCCAAGCAGGCTGGAATAATAAGTCCAGCAATAAAAGAGAAATATTTCCCCACAACGCCGCCCCCAACGCTATTCTACGTCTTGTCAGTAGAACACAGCGCTGGCTGATCACAATCAATCAATTAGAAGTAAATACCGCAAGTAATTCGTATATACCGCAGCCTTCAACTATAAGCAGCCCCGGCGCGGTTTTCATGACCGCCAAATCACTGGCAGTCGAGACTGGCCAACGACGGGCGATCGCGATAATTCATGCCTGCTGTCTCGACCAGAACATCGCACAAACGCGTTTGGAGCTGTCAACAACGGCCTTGGCAAAGGAGCCCGGCCGCCAATGGGGGCAGCGGCCGGGGCGCTGACACGATTGGGCAATTGGGGATTGGGTCAGCGGGTCAAGGCTGCGCCACTATGGTTAACAAATAATGAAGGTTGGCTCTCCAGGCTGGCTTTGTATCTGCCATATCGGCTTGCGTCGCTTAAATTCCGTTGGTGTACACCGACGACGCGACGATCACCATCGCCGCTACGATGATCAATGCCAGGAGCAGCATGTCCTTGCTCACCATGTTCTAGACCAAGCCAAGACCATCATTCGGCTGGGCAACGGTCATGGGATGCAGGCAATGTGCCTCTCTTCGCCGTCATTTTCGATGGCAATGAAATTCTCAGGTCGCGATCGTTTCTTCGATTCATGCTGCTACGCGTTGATTTCCCATTACGGCCATCGCGATTTGACGAGGCGCAACCAGTCTAACGCTAGACGATCGCTTCACACCAGGGCCAAATCCGAGGTAAAAAAGAGACCTGGCCCGAGAACATCGAACCAAGTCTCATGAAGCTTCGCCGTACCTACTCGCCTAGTAATCACGGTGAGACTTCAGCTGTTACCAGCGACAGAGCAACGTGTGTTAGTGGAATAAGGTTCCGCAAATAATCAAGAAAACCCGTTAACCAGAATGCCATATCCTCCATCTGCCGCTGTCAGATGGGCTACAGCGCAAAACATCCTTGACTCCTGCTTGTCAATCTACGGCTGATAACGACGGTGAGATCCTGCCTTCCCCTGAATTCATGAGCCCGGTTATCTTAACACCGGCCTTTCTCACTTCGCCTCAAGGGGACGGCTGGGCGGTCCGGTTTCTGAACAAGTAGGAGCGACAGATGAGCTGCGTCCCAAGACAGGCATCCATGGCACCAATGACATTCAGCGCGTCATGCCCGTGGGCGCCCCGTGCCAAGTGGCCCAAGATGCTGTTTAGAAATTCGTCTTTATTGGCCAAAGGAAAGCAATCCGTCGCTGCTTGACGGGTATTACTCCTGTAGGGAAGCAAACCGAGCAAACTTTTTCTGCATTCATGCGCCCAAGCGGCCTGTCCGTGCTAACATGTCGCCGGGTGCGGTGATCCGATTTCGTCCAACCTTCGGTTCATTCAACACGCCCGATGGAAAATTGCAGTCAAACGTGGGGATATGCGCGATGAACAGACGTGGTCCTTTAGGCGGGGCGATTGAGATCGCCTCTCTCTTTCCAACCAGTGTTGGTCAAGCGAATTCGACGACCTTTGCGCCCAACCAAGTTTATTCGCTCGTTACAGGACAGGAAATCCCCTTTAGTGCCGCCAATCCGAAAGCAGCGGTTGATCGCCGGACCGAACTGATCGACTTCTGTCGGATATTATAGCGGCCGATGAGGTATCGGTTGCGTCGCATAGGGCGTTTGCTCGTTGCCAGTCTGCTTGCGCTGGTTGTTACGATTGCAACAACATGGGCGGTGATGGCACTTTGGTACCGGCTGCCTTTTCCGCCGCCCGCAAAAATCACCGTCGGATGCTTGTTCGGACTGCTTGGCCTTGCAACAATCGTGATGCTTTTCACGCGCTTGCGCACTTGGTCACTCATTGGGTTTGTGGGCTGCTTCGGTTTGCTGCTGACATGGTGGAGCACGATAAAACCGCTCGCAGATGCGGATTGGGCCCCTGAGGTCGCCCGTCAGGTCACCGGAACGCGCAACGGCGATTTGCTGACGCTGACCAATGTCCGTGACTTTGAATGGCGAAGCAAAAGCGACTTCACCGAGCGTTGGACGACGCGTACTTACGACCTGAAAACTCTCAAGTCCGCCGACTTATTCATGTCCCAATGGGGGAACCCAAACATTGCCCACGTCATCCTGAGTTTTGGTTTTGAGGATGGCAATTTTATTGCTTGGTCGATCGAGGTGCGGCGGCGTATCGGCGGCGCGTTTTCGCCTGTTGCCGATCTCTTCAAGAGCAATCCGTTGGTGATCATAGCGGCTGACGAACGCGATGTGATTGGCGTTCGATCGAATTTCCGCGGGGAAGACGTTCAGATCTATCGCCTCAAGGCGTCGCCGCAAGCTGCCCGGGCGTTGCTGCTCGAATATGTCGTGGACGCCAATGCACTTTCCACCACACCCGAGTTCTACAACTCAATTACGACGAACTGTACGACGACGATCGTCAAGATGATGCGTGCGGTGGGTGACGTAGTCCCCTTCGACTGGCGGCTGATCGTCAACGGATACTTGCCTGAATACGCGTACGACCGTGGCGCGCTGGACACCCGCCTGCCGCTCGCCGATTTACGAGACCGTGCTCACATCGAAGAGCGGGCAAAGACGGCGGGATTGTCGGCGGAGTTCTCCCGGCTCATCCGCATCGATGTACCATCGCCATCGGGCAACCCGGGAGGAAACTGATGAGTGCGCTCACGATCGGCGGAATCGTGTTCGTGTTTCTGTCTCTTGCCATATCGATGGGAATGATGCTGAGCCTCCGCTTGCCGCATCACCATCTAGGTGCCGATTCGAAGGATACGATCAAGCTTGCGACAGCCGTGGTGGGCACCTTGTCGGCCCTCGCGCTCGGCTTCCTGATTGCGTCAGCCAAGACAACATTTGACGTTGCTGAAGCTGAGCTTAGAACCTCGGTAGCGCAGGTGGTCCTTCTTGACCGGGTCATGGCGCATTATGGTGCGGAAACAGCCGGAGCACGCCAGGCGCTTGCGCAGTTGGTAGAGGCCCGACTGCAGCAAAGTGGACAGGGTGGAGGAGAGATTGCAACAGCGGGGATAGAGCCCGTGCAAGATGAACTGCGGTCCCTCATCCCCGAGGTGGAGGCAAAACGCTTGCTGCAGTCACGTGCGCTTGAGGTTAGCGGGAAAATAGCCGAGGCACACTGGTTGCTGGTCGAACAGGAGGGCGAGGAGCCTCCGTGGGCCTTCCTTGCAATTCTGGTCTTCTGGCTTGCGCTGCTGTTTTTCACATTTGGGCTATTGTCTCCCCGCAATACAACGGTCGTATCCATCTTACTCGTGTGTGCATTATCGGTGGCAGGAGCAGTATTTCTGATTATCGACATGGCGCATCCGTATCTCGGCTTTATTCGTGTCTCCGATGCGCCGTTGCGCATGGCCCTTGAGAATCTCGGGCGAACCTGAACCTGCCACGCAGAGCGCTGCGCTCAGCCAATGTTCGATTTTGAACACTTCCCATGTTCCTCGCCCCGGGATTTGGGCCCATCACTTGTGGAAGAGATGATTGCGGCAGTATCGAGGGCAGCTTTGATATCTTTCGGCAGGTCAATCGAGATTGAGGACGCATTGAAGTCGCTACTCGGGAACAGATTGATGCAAGTGCGGGATCTGATCAGTAAATCATTGCGATGCGTTGCCCGGCCAGGTGCCGCGATATACCAAGGGGGTCGTTCCCGTTTCTCGCCGGAAGGCATTGGAAAAATGGCTTGAACTGGAGAAACCACAGGACAGGGCGATATCGGTGACAGGCCTGGAGGAATGGCGCAAATAGTCCTTTGCCCGTTCGATCCTGCGCCGGATAATGAAGGCGTATGGCGGACAACCGAGCGTTTGCCTGAATGCGCGGCAAAAGTGGGGAACGCTCAAACCGGCAAGGTCGGCCAGTTGTAAAAGCGACAAGTCAGCCGTGAGGTCATCGTCAATTTTCTCAATCACCCGGTTAAGGTTCGTGGCGGCGAGCCCGCCTTTGCGCACGGGGGGCGGATATTTCTGCTTGCGCATCAGCTGGGTGAAGATTGTGGCGGTATAGCTCTCGACAAGCATGGTGCTGAGCGG
>NZ_PGGM01000032.1 GCF_003010965.1 Phyllobacterium sophorae | reverse complement strand
ATCATGTGGTTTTTTCCATCGTCGGCGCGGACACCTTCTTACGTGCCGTTCCCGATTATGGTAGCACTACCTCAACGGCACAATTGCCCAGCAATGCGCCACTGCCGCCAAATCTGCCCCGCTTACCCGATAGAACTTTTGTTGCGGCTTACTTAGACGGCTTTAAGAAGCTGTTTACGTTAATACTTTTCACCAAACGGCACCCAACTGCCATTTAGCTTCGTCTCGCCAGACCAGCAATTTCACATTCAGATACCTGCCATTAAGGTACTGCCGCTCACAGTCAATCGATGTAACAGTGCGTGTCTGTGGTCGTCCAAACACCCGTTTCCCTTGTATTTCGGGGGTTTGGTAGGCCGTAGCGCCGTGCATTTTCTTATTATCGGCATTTTCAACTGACCGTTTATCCATAACTTCCGATATTGTACAAAGCTGCGACTAAAATCTCGATATGAAACGAATCTCAAACCCACGTCTCGTAGGATATGCCCGTGTTTCAACCGAGGAACAGACAAATGAAGCTCAGCTTATCCAGTTAGAGGCTGCCGGCTGCCACGAAATCTTCGAAGAACAAGGTTCCGGCGCGTCTCGGGCCCGACCCGTACTGGCGAAGCTGCTGCGCGAGATCAAAGCCGGCGACGTGCTGGTCGTGGTTCGTCTCGATCGTCTCGCGCGGTCAGTTAGCCATCTGCTTCAGGTCATCGAGCAATTGGAGCAGGTGGGCGCGCATTTTCGCTCCCTGCATGATCCAATCGATACGTCGACGCCGCAGGGGATGTTCTCCTTGCAGGTTCTGGGCGCTGTCGCGCAATTGGAGCGCTCACTGATTTCCGAACGCACGAAAGCTGGGATCAAGGCGGCGAAAGCCCGGGGCAGGATGCCTGGCAATGCCGGCTTCCGTGAACTGCGGCCGGATGCGCTTGCCAAGGCGTCGCGGGCACGAGAACGCAGCCATCTCGCGGATTTGACCACAACCATGTCATCATGGTTACCAATCGTGCAGCGCATGCGTCCGGATCATCCCTGGGAAGACGTGGCGCGGCGCCTCAACCGCGAGACAGTGACAGAAATGGTCGGTCGATCGCCTGCGTCGGTCGGTCAAACGGCTGGTGCGCGAGGGACTGGCTGATCCCGGATTGATTGTCCCCTCGCCTCGGCGCACGCCGCAAGACCGATTGATGTCGCTGACCACCGGAATTGCCAACGCCAACCCCGACCTGACGTTCCGTGATATTGCCAGCCAGCTTGAGGCGATGCATGAGCGCACACCGCGCGGATCATCGACATGGGCAGCTTCCTCGGTAAAACACCTGCTTGACCGGGCCAGAAAGCTCGGCCTTGTTGCGCAGGCCAGGAATTGACGTTATTCACCCCTGCTCATTCTATTAGGTGAGAGAAATCCATGGCTGTTGACTGGGTCGCCACGCTACAGGAACAAGCGGATTTGGTGAGGGATGTCGCAAAGGACGTAGACAATGCGCTAGCCGCATCCGATCTGAGCGTTGAACAAGCGTCCCGGCTCTACAGAATGGTGGAATCGGGCGCCCAAGACTTCGATCGGATTGTCGAGCTCATGAACGAGCACGACCTGGACGAGAGTTTCATCGACGCGGCCGAAATCATCGAAGACACCTGGACCAATCTCTCGGTTGCAACGGCGAACAGGCTAAGAGTAATGCGTGGCCTTGATCCCATCGACATAGCACCTGACGATCGAAATGACGCATGAGCTCAACGCAACAATGGAAGCAGCTTGCGCCCATGCATGGTTGAGCCCCTACGATCTCCAGAGATTTTCGTCACCATATCTTGATGACACGTTTGCTGGCTATCCTTGTTTCCGGATGAAACAATTAGGGCGAGAACAGAGTTTGAGAGCCATGGATAACATCGTTTGGCAAAAAACCAGTGTTGGAGCAAAAGAGCCGTCGCACGAGTTCACAGCGATAGCGCCGAATGGGATTGATGTAGGCCGGATCTATCGCATCGATGGCGGTTTGCTCAAAGGTCGCTGGCGCTGGATTTTTCTGCTTGGCCATTCGCAATTCCGCCAAGGTATAATGAGCGGTGACCAGGCATCGAAGCAACGGGCCGCAAACGAGGTGCGCAAGACATACGAGCGCTATCTCGAAACACCGGGCTGCGCCGGCGGCGGTCAAAGCCGGATACTGCTCAAAAAGCAATCAAACCAAATCCGGGTGGTTTGACATACTGGCGCTCCTCGATCCAATCAGGTGATGTTCCCCTGGGAAAAATACACCTCGAATTGTGCCCGAACGGTGGAAACAGATGCGACAACAGTACCTCTTCTTCCCCGCGCTGGTCATGGGATTTGCGCTGCTGGCAGCGCTCGCTTTTTGTTCGACCGAAGATGCACCACCCAGCCTGGCTCCAACCACTCCGCTGCAACAGCCAGGAACTGGCGGATAACCAGCCCCACTGGACCCACCATCACGCCCCGGTCACCAACTGCGGCTGCACGCCATTGGCCTTCAGCGCCGCCATTAGCATTGGCCCGACGGCAAACTCCCCTGCCCTCGCCTTTTCGGTCAAAGCCCGCAGGTAACCGCCGGCGGAGTTGATGTTCTGGGCTCGCTGCAGGATGCAGGCAATGACGATGGCGGTGTTCTCCTGGCCAAAGACATCAAGCGCATCCTCATAGGCCGAGGGGGAAATACCGAGATAGCCCCTGACCTGCGCTGCCGTGGTCATCAGATCGCGCCAATTGCTGATCCCGCTCGCCGCATAGTCCGTAATTTCCGGACAGGCCTTCATCACCAATCCGAGCGGATAGGCCTTTGTTGCATCTTCGGCCCTGGTTTTTATCAGCTCGGGTCTGGACCCTTGGCTGTTTCTTAAGCGAGGTTCAAGATCAGAATTAGAGTTGGGTTTTGAATTCTGTTGCTGCGGTTCATATTGAGACTCATTGGCGCTCATATTTTCTTTATTTATGTGTTTTTCCAACAGGATAACGACTTCGTCATGCAATGCCGCCAAATCCCTCAGGATTGGCTCCAGTGTGGCAAGCACAGCCTGGCGCGGGATTGCCTCCACAATTGCCCGAAAACGCTTCCAGATCGTTCCCCAATCGCCGGGAACATCTTCCTCGACGGCAACCTCGATGAGCTTTCCGATATCGCGCCGGTGCAGCGTGATGCGCTCGCGGACGAGCTTGAGGGCCATCGAGGCTGCCCGCACGCTCTCTGCGGCCCGCTGCAGTTCTTCTGCGCGTGCCAGCAGCGGCGCCAGAGAGAAACCGAACGCATCGGTGATCTCCCCTCCCCTGCCCTTGCGAGAATAGCGTTTGCCGTTGGGGCTGTCCTTGCGCGTGATCAAGCCGCATTCGATGAGTGCTGCCAAATGCCGGCGCAATGTGGCATTGGCCATGCCGTGGGCACGCATGGAGAGCTGGACATTGGAGGGAAAGACCACCAGGCCGTTTTCCGCAGACAGTTCATTGTCGGGCAGGAACGACAACAAGGCATTGAGCACCGCCAAGGCCCGGTCGCCCACACCGACGACTTCCTTGCCTTCACACAGCCAGCGATAGACTTGCCACTTGTCGGCCGTCTTGCCTTCATTGATCTCCTGCGCTTGTGTTTGGGCTTTCAGATGGGCAAGCGTCATCGCCCGGCCCCCGAAAGGGGTCGTTATGAGATTTCCAATCATCTCCATTCACCTTTTCAAAAAGGCAAAAGATTTCCGCTCGCCAGAACGACGCCAATAACTCTTGACACTGATTCGGGGAAATGCGATTCTGAAGCTGCGAGACTTACGAGAAAGGCTTCCGCGACGGCAACGTACGGGGGCTTTTTTCTTTTGCGGTTTTAATCTCCTGTTCCAGTCATCTTTTTCGATTCTTTGAACGCTTGATAGAGCTGATCAAGGCTATCGGTGATGAATGCACCAAATTCCTGGGCGTCCTTCTCTTTCAATGCGATCGAGAATGTCTTGCCAGAAACTCTGGCAATCACACTCACTGATTTGTCGGCAGTAGCCCAGGCTGTCTCGGAACTAGATCCGGCACCCTTTCTAATTGGCTTCTTCGACTTTGATCCCTTAAGAAAATTATAGAGAAGATCAAAGCGTTCGGCCGACGATGTCGAAGCAAAGTCCGGACTAGCAACGTAGCTCTCGGCAACCGCTGTGTGACGCGGATTTTCAATAAGCTTGCGCAGATCAAGCCATCTGTCACGGCCGATCCCTTTCGCTGTGCCAATGGCTGCTATGATACCGTCCGGAATTGCCTTGGGAATGGTCAGCATTTTCGACAATGTTTGGTAATCTATGGACAACGCTGCCTGGATGGTTTCCCGCGTATAACCAAGGTTCTCCAGTCGATTGGCAAATTGAACACGCTCAATGAAACTCAGGTTCGCTCGCGCTGAATTCTCCTGGCCCTGGCTAATGACGTGATCCAAGTCCGCAAGGTTTTTTACGACAGCGCGGACGGTTCGCCCCAGTTCCTTCGCCACTCTTACACGCCTATGGCCAAACACGATCATAAAACGACGGCTGTCTTTTGGATGTGGTCGAACCAAAATAGGGGTGTCCTGCCCTCGTTCCTTTATGGCTTCGAACAATTCCCGATAGTCTTCATCGTCGTTTTCTGGCATACGATCAGCAACGAACGAACCGTCTAGAATGTCCGGGTCGAGTTCAACGACAGTTTCACCGTCAATTAACTTCAAAGCCTGTTTGGCCAACTCATCGATGGACGAGGACATTGATTTCGCTGCCCCAAACTTGCGAAATCCAGAACTAGGCTCGGATTCGTCCTCAATGACGGAGTCGTCCTTCATAATGCTTTCAAAAATATTCTTCCGTGCCATTTTACGTTCCTCGAAATCGGTTCAATGAGCTGATTCCATTGAGTAAATTTCGCATTTAGTCTGCAGTCTATTTCATCCGTCCCCATGCCTCATGAATGAGATCCCGGACTTCCGAATTAACGGCCTCCATGGACTCCATCGCACGTTCATAAGTGTGTCGATTCATGCCCGATTTCTCGACTTCATACAGTGTCTGTTTTGTAAGGCCTGCGTCCGATATCGCAGTCGATTTGAGCATCTGGTTCTTTAACATCTGAGGTGCCAGCATGGACTGCATGAAGCCCATCATTTGCGCCTGCGGTATATCCGTTGGCTCGTAGCGTGTGATTAGATATCGGAACCAGTCGAGATCGACATCGCCGCCAGCAGCATTAACGGTCTTCAAGATGTCGCCGAGCATCAACAAAAATTGTGACATTGACATCAAATCCAGCATCTGCGGATGAACCGTGATGAGCACCGCTGTTGCAGCAGCAAGCGCCGTTAGCGTCAGGTATCCCAGTTGAGGTGGACAATCGATGATGACAATGTCATAGCGATCATCAACTTCTTTCAACGCCTTCTCGATACGGTTCCAGAATGTTTTGCCCTCTATCGGGTTCTTGCTCTGCATCGCCAGTGGAGTGTCGTATTCGTACTCTTGCAACTCAAGTGAAGCAGGAATCACATCGAGCCCCGGGATGTTAGTTGGAAGTATAACTTCAGACACAGCCTTCCGTTCGTCATCATATCGGATGGCTTCATATATCGACGGATTCTGATCGAGCTCAGGCTGAATTCCGTACAATGCGGAGAGGGACGCCTGAGGATCGAGGTCGAGAGCGAGCACACGGTGACCAGTGAGAGCCAAATGCTGAGCGAGATGAGCAGCCGTGGTGGTTTTGCCTGACCCCCCCTTGAAATTGACCACGGCTACGATCTGAAGTTTCTCGCCACTCCGCCGATGTGGAACGTATTTTTTAACATCGGCGCGACCGTTACGATCGAGCCATTGACGCAACTGCATAATCTGCTCCGCCGAATACGTCCTTCGGCCACCAGAATGAATGGTAGGCTCGACCGCCTTCCCTTCCAAGTGCAACTTCTTGAGGTTGCTGGTCGATACACCCAAGAAATGGGCGGCTTCCGCCAGCGAAAATTGGCGAAGGGTCTTACGCGCGTTCGGTGGAAAAGTTTCCATGCGAAGCATATTCAGTTTCCGAGATATCTCGCGACCTTGTGCGAGAATCGTGTCATCGAAAGATGCTTTTTTAGTTAGCGCTGCGATGTTCATTGTTCCTGAAACCCCAAGTGACGGCATTTCCGAGAAATCCGTCCGAATGCCGTCATTATGTCCGATTCGTTTTATTCGACAAGAACTTTAAACTTAACAAAAGGTTAACGGGAGTCTTTGCTGTGGATTGCCGATTGCGCGTCAGAGCACGCAATAATACCGATGGGGCCAAACACTGTTACCCTTTTGATATTACAAACAGTTTTTGTGATTTAGACCGCAGTCTAATTTCGGGGCGGCCAAGGTTGTCAGGCCGTTGCGCGCGAACAAGCGACGCGAATCGTGAAAGCAAACCAATTCGCGCAATTCAGGCACGGCAGTGCGGGCCGCTTTTCGATACGCACCTAAGCTTGTGGCGTGTTGTAATTGGCAGTGCAAAGGTCGCGACTCATCGATCGGAGCCTGAAAATGACCGCTGCCCGCTATCCACGCTTGAGCGGAAGGTGCGGGCTCGGCGGTCATATCGGGGGTGCATGCGACGCTAGTACTGAGCTTTCCGAACATGTTTTCGATCTTACGGCTCTGTTTGTCCATATAGGATGCGGGACCCGAAACCTTTCTGTCGGCCTTTGACGGGATGCATGCTGTGATCTTGTGTTCGGCAAGAGCGTATCGAAAACAGTTGGCGTTATAACCCTGGTCTGCAAGCACTGCTTTGACTTTAGGCGCTGGCTGCGAGTTCGGTCAAAACCGGACCGAACACACCAAGTCTGCTCCAGCGGATGAAGCGGTTGTAAATCGTCTTGTGGGATCCGTATTCCTTGGCGCGTGGCGCCACCGCAATCCGTTGCGAATACGAGGGCCATGAGCGCAGGAACGGAGCCATCCAGGTTTTTCCACTCGCTAACAGCCCATGACGGCGTTCTATTGCAAAAAGGCAAGGCTTGAGGAGCAGCTCCAGGCGGCGGGACAGGTTAGAGGCGAGGAACTGCGTGCTCAAGCGATTAGCCTTGCTGCGCGGCTATGCCTGCGATCAGTACTGTTGTAATAGGCGGACGCTTGCTGCACAGATTTGTGGCGCGACTGTTCCATCGCTTCCAGCAAGGGAACACCCTGGTTCGCCGCCTCGGTGAGATAGCCGGAGCGTAGCCCGTGCGCCGAAAATTCCCCCGGCTCGAACCCCGCCTGGGCCACGCGGCTCTTGACGATATCGTTCACCGCCTTCGGATCAAGGGCGCGGCTCCTGACGTTGCCCCAGCGGTCGATCGCCCGAAACACACTGCCCTTGTCGATCTTTGATGCCGCCAGCCAGGCGTTCAACGCCTCGACAGGCCGGCCGGTGAGATAGACCACCTCGTCCTGGCCGGCCCCGGAAGTCTTGGTGCGGCCGAGGTGGATGGACAGGGAGGAGAGGGGCTCCCATCCTCACCCTTGACCGGCGCCTCGATGGTCAGTTGCTCTTTGCGCAGGGCGGCGACCTCGCTGCGGCGACGGCCGCCGGAGGCGAAGGCGACCATCAGGATCGCCCGATCGCGCAAATCGCGGAGATGGTGATCGCCGCAGGTCGCGAGCAGTTTTGCCAGCACGTCGCCGGTGACCGCCTTGGCGCTCCTGCGGCGGCGTTGCCGCGGCACGGCCCGGACGGCGAGGCGGATCGCCGACTTGAGGGCAGGGGAGGCGAAGGCGCCTTGGGCGCCGCGCCATTTGGTCAGCGTCGACCAATTGGCCAGCCGCCGGCGCACAGTATCTGGCGCATGCGGGCCGGCAGATCGCAGGAAGCCGCCATTGCGCAATTCGCGGTCGACGTCGGCCGGCATGCCGTGATCGGCATCGCTCTCTCGTTTCGAAGGATCCCACAGATGATGGGCGACGAATTTCAGCAGCAGTGCCTCCGGCGACGGCCAGGGAAGGGACGCGCCGGTCGCCGCGAGCGACCAGGCTTCCAGATAGGCAAGGTCGGAGGCGAGCGCGCGCAGCGTGTTCTCACCCATGCCCTGGCTGACGAGATGTTTGAGTGTTTCGACATCCTGGTCGGTCAACAGCTCGGCGAGCTTGTCGCGGCGGCCGATCGGCAGCACCGCGGCGATCGTGTCGATCTCCCCGGCGCGTTTTTCGATCGAAGGTGACGATGGCTTGCTCATTGCGGCAGTCCGTTCTCGTCATAGAATTCATCGTGATTTGAGGTCTGGCCACTCGTCGTCGGCCGTCCCTGGGCCATAAGCGCGAAAACATCATCGATCGTGCCATGGTCAGCTATCGGGATGGCGGTCATGGCAGCGACGGGATGTCCGTCGCGACAGATAGTGACCTCATCGTCGCGCAGGGCAAGGTCGATCAATTCTTCAAGCCGCTCCGCCGCCTCGGCAATTTCGACGCAAATCTTCACCGCTGCCCCTTTTACCAGACCCGTTCATGCAAAATCGCGTCGAACACCACATCGGTCGAGACAAACGCGCAAAGCTCCAGCCGTGTCTGCGCCGCGAGGATACGGTCCCACGGATCGCGGTGATCCCAGTCGAAGCTTGCTGCAAGCTCGGCGTGCAGATCGCTGATGGCGAGGGTCTGCAGGCCGCTGGCGGCGACGGCGGCGCGCAATTCCTGCGGCTTGAGATCGAGCTTGTTCAGGCGCATCTTGTTGTCGAGTTCGTAGAAGGATACGGCGCTGACCAGGACGGTGTTGGCCTTGTCCTCGATCAGCGACCGTGCCTTCCCAGAAAGCCGGCCACTGCCGATCGTCCACCAGTAGACGGCGTGGCTGTCGAGCAGCAGTTTCATGGCTTGGGCGCGCGGCCGCCTGGCTCGCCCTGCCAGACGCCGGTATCGTCGTTCCAGTCACCGGCATCGATCGCCGCCTGCTCGGCATCGGTCCCGTCGAACAGGTCGTCCGGCAGGCCGCGCTGGCGCAACAGGCCGAACGGGCGTTTGCCGCCGTCGGCCGGGCCAATGCGGGCATAGACTTCGTTGCCGCGCGTGATAAAAATTTCCTCGCCCTGGTTGGCGCGCTCGAGGACCGCGGCAAAATTTTTCCGGGCTTCACTGATCTTGTAGGTGGTCTGCGGCATGGGCGGCTCCCTGACTGGGCTTTGCAGCGACTGTAGCACCGCAATCACCAGCGTACAAGCTGCCTGTACACATCACCTCCGATAAGGGTTACTTATCGGAAGTGATTATCTGACTTATCTGACCAGAATTTTGCCGCCATGACGGAAGCCACTAACGATATAGCTTCTAGTTAATAGAGCGTTTATCATGATTTCAATGCGTTACGATCTCGCCCATCTGCCCCTCCAGAGCCTGCTGCGGGGGTAAGCGGGGCAGATTTGGCGGCAGTGGCGCATTGCTGGGCAATTGTGCCGTTGAGGTAGTGCTACCATAATCGGGAACGGCACGTAAGAAGGTGTCCGCGCCGACGATGGAAAAAACCACATGAT
>NZ_PGGM01000031.1 GCF_003010965.1 Phyllobacterium sophorae | reverse complement strand
TTGTCATCCAGGGCGAGACCCTGGGTATCCGTTCAGGACGATTGGAAAAGATGGGGGCGATCACACTCTAGCTCGGCCCTTCAGACGGCCTGCACATCCACGATCCATCCCCCATCGCCGGACGAGGGTGGCAGCCCTCTCCGGCGCTTCTTTCTCTCACAAGAAGCGCGGACAGTCATAAGACAAGCACTTGCTCAAAACGAAATGTTGAAAAAGAAACCAGCCCAGCAGACCGAAGGTCAAACCCAGATGCCCGAAAAGGGCACTCCGGAACAGGGCGCGGCAACCAAGTCCCCGACGGACGATCAGAGTGGTGCAGCAAAGTCGCAGACCGAAGATCAGGCGGGCACTCAAATAAAGAAAAACCAGCAGACGGACGGCCAGGCGCAAGCCCCGGCGGAGCAGGGCACGCACCAACAGGATGGTGCAACCAAGCAACAATCGCAGGAGCAAACTGGCACGACCACGACAGGGGATACAGCCAAGACCAATAAAACCGCGCCGAGTGATGATCCGAGCAAAACTCAGGTCGAGCCTTCGATCGAAACGACAGGCAGCGTCAAGGTGACGACAGAGCAGCAGACAGAAATCAAGCAGGTGATAACCGAAACGAAGGCCGAGCCGGTTCGCGACGTGAATTTTGAGGTGAATGTGGGAACGAGAATTCCGCAGACAGTGGAGTTGCAACCGCTGCCGCCACGCATCGTCAAGATCGTCCCCAGATATGAGGGCTATCGCTATTTCCTGCTGGCTGACGGCAGAATTATCATTGTCGATCCTGACTCATTGGAAATCGTGCTCATCATCGTCTAACTGCAACGAGTACGGAAGAGGGCGGCGCGGCGGCTGTTCTGATGTTTCCGAGCCGTCCAAACTTGAACAGGTTGCACCGATCATTCAAAGAGGCTCCGGAGCAGGCCAATGACGCAAAAGCGCATTAAGCTCGATACATTCGTCGGGATGGCTTTTTCACAGATCATAGCTTTGGCAATCATGATGACGGCGGCGGCGACATTGCACGCCAACGGTCACCGAAATTGAGGGCTCTGCACAGGCAGCTGAGGCATTGAAGCCAATCGCCGGGGTGTTCGCCCATATGCTGTTTGCTATCGGCATCGTCGGTACGGTTTTGCTTGCGGTCCCGGTACTAGGCGGTTCGGCCGCCTATGCGGTCGGCGAAGCGTTGAAGTCGCCGACTGGCCTCAAACGGAAGCCAATGGAAGCGAAAGCCTTCTACGCCACGATCGCCGTGGCTACGCTGATCGGGTTGGGCTTAATTTCACGCCCATCAATCCGATCGAGGCGCTCTATTGGAGCGCCGTCATCAATGGTGTCGTGGCTGTGCCTGTGATCGTGATCATGATGTTGATGCAACTCAGTCACGCATCATGGGAACCGAGGCGATCGGAATTCCTCTACAAATTGCGGTTGGATTACCGCCTCGTTAATGGCGGTGGTGGCGGCGGCGATGATCCTTACGAGCTTTTTCTGAATGGACCTTGTCAGTACTCCGCGCGTGGTAAACCTCGCTTCCCAACTCGAATGCCGCTTGCTTTCGACGCGTAATGAAAGACTTGCCTGCCATGCGCAGGGAAAAAAACAACAATTGTGCCGCCCGTGGCTGTAGGAACCCATACGCTTGGCCCTCGTTATGAGTGCTCTTTCACAGAACCCAAAATACGAGGCGACCATGCCCGAGAAGACACTCGAGAACCTGTTTCATGACGCACTTAAGGATATCTATCACGCGGAGCGGAAGATCCTGAAGGCTCCGCCCAAGATGGCAAGAGGCGCAAATCCCAACTTAAAGCCAGCAGAGATCATCGATGCGTGGCGATGAACGTGACAGCGACAGAGAACAGATCGCCGCAGTACGCGAACTCATATGGGAAAAGGAGGTTGGGAAAGGTTAGATGGTGCGTGATGTGCTAGAAAGCCCGTCATCTAGAATTGACGGGCTTTCTTTCAGGTATTTGTTATTTATTTTTGTGGCTCTGTTGCCCAGCTTTTGAATGCTGGTCCGAGGAACCGCCCCGAGTGGATTCCGATCCCTGTTGGGATCCCTTGGAGCCGCCCTCTTGCTTCTGCTGCCCGGAGCTGCTTTTGCCGCCTTGCTGCCCGGATTTTGAACGCTGATCGTCTTTCTCTGGCATTGGATTTCTCCTGGTTGTGCTCACCTCTCCGCGCCTTCAAACCGCCAGGACAAGCAATTGTTCCACCCCCTAGAAAAATTATCCGGCGAAGAACAAAAACTTTCAGGAAAGCTTCAACGGCTGGACTTTAGCGGGAACTCCAGACGCAGGTATGCGTTCGCCATGGAGTCCAACACGAGGTGACGCCATGTCTGACTACCCGACTCCTCCCTTTCCTGCACAGCAGCAGCCCATGCCTGGCCAAACAAGTGAAATGAATCCACTCCCTGACCATGGAGAGCAATCATACCGAGGCTCGGGTCGGCTTGAAGGAAAAGTGGCTATCATTACCGGCGGTGACAGTGGCATCGGCAGAGCTGTAGCCATCGCCTACGCTCGAGAGGGTGCAGATATTGTGGTAGCCTATCTCAACGAAGAGGCTGATGCGCTTGAGACCCAACGGCTCGTTGAGGAGGCCGGACGGAAGGCTGTGCTGGTTGCCGGGGACATCGCGTCTTCTGCTCACTGTCGTTCCATTGTGGACACGGCTGTACGCGAATTTGGCAAGTTCGACATACTTGTGAACAACGCAGCACATCAGGCAAGCTTCGATGGGATCGAAGAAATATCGGATGAGGAATGGGAGCTGACGTTCAAAGTCAACATCCACGCCATGTTTTACCTGACCAAGGCGGCAGTGCCGCATATGCCCTCTGGCAGCGCCATCATCAATACGGCGTCGGTAAATGCCGACAGCCCCAATCCTTCCTTGCTGGCATATGCAACCACAAAAGGCGCGATTCAAAACTTCACCGCAGGCCTGGCGCAGCTGCTTGCAGAAAAAGGAATTCGGGCCAATGCTGTGGCGCCGGGGCCAATCTGGACGCCGCTTATACCTTCGACGATGCCGGCAGAAACCGTCCAAAACTTTGGCAAACAGGTCCCCATGAAGCGGCCCGGCCAACCGGCTGAGCTTGCAACCGCATACGTGATGCTGGCCGACCCGCTTTCCAGCTATGTGTCAGGCGCGACGGTGGCAGTGACGGGCGGAAGGCCGTTCCTTTAAGGAGCAATGCTGCTCAGAACGGTGCTTTCCACCAGATACGTGAAAGTCGCCTTTTGCCGGGTGCGTCGCTGAGGCCGCGAGCCGCCCGGCAAGTCCAAGCACAAGGACGTTCGCTACCTCGACATTCACGGGGGGCGAAGAGCTCGACGAGGCGCAGTTCGCCGATTGGGTGAAGCAGGCCAGCCGGTTGCCCGGCGAGAAAATGTGAGCGGCGCAGGAACAATCGAGGAAAGGAGCCCGAACATGTGCCCCATGACCCATCAACGACTTCGCCTGTCAGGCGGCATGGAAGTGTCGTTCCTCATCGCGGGCGAGCCGAGCAAGCCCGCCCTCCTGCTGCTGCACGGAACGCCGAACACTGCGCGCATGTTCGAGGGCGTCATCTCTCCGCTGGCGCAGGCCGCCTACGTCATCGCGCCCGACCTGCCCGGCTTTGGCGAGTCCGACGTCCTGTCGAACGTCTCGTTCGCCGCCTTGGGTGTCGCAATCGCTGAGTTGTTGGACAAACTCTCGATTGGACCACGCTATGTCTATCTGCACGACTGGGGCGCACCTGTTGGCTTCCACGTCGCCATGCAGGCCCCCGAGCAGGTCTTGGGCCTCATCGTCCAGAACGCCAACGCGCATCGCACTGGTCACGGGCCGGGATGGGCGGCAACCAAAGCCTTTTGGGCCGATCCGAGCCCGGAAAACGAAAAAGCGACGACCGCGCATCTGACGCTCGAAGGGACGCGCGAGACCTATGTCACCGGCGTCCCGCCAGAGCTCGCCGCTCAGATCCCGGCTGAACATTGGGAAGAGGACTGGCGGGCGATGAACCTGCCTGGCCGGATGGACGTCCAGCGAGCGCTCATCAAAGACTATGCGAACTATGTCGCGCAGTTCGACGCCATCGCCGAGTATCTCGCGTGCCGGCAGCCGCCCGCCCTGATGCTCTGGGGGCGGCATGACCCATATTTCGACATTGCCGAGGTCCTGTCGTGGATGCAGGACCTGCCGAAAATGGAAGCCCATATTTTCGATACCGGCCATCTGTTGCTCGAGACGCATGCGGCCGCGGCCGTGCCGCTCATGCTCGACTTTATTGGCGCGACTCACCGCGAAAGCGAGAGCAAACACGCTTGAGCGCGGGATCGTCTACGTGATCCGAAAACGGACTGCAGTGGAAGAACACGCCTGCGAACTCCCAACCAAGATCATTGCTGAACATATCGGAGCTAAATCTGCCGTGATTTCGAACTGAACCGGACGGTGCGTCTTTTGTTGAACGACCATAGCCCTCATTCGAATTTCCGTTCCTGTGACAAGACTTCCGATTTTCATTTTTGCGAGATCACAGCCGCGCAGCTTGCTGTCGATCGCGAGATCAAACAACGCGCGATCTCTCATACGTCCTTCCCGATCAAGGAGGAACCGGATCGCCCAAATCTGGCGCTGTTTCAGAGGCTTCTTGACACCGACCTTCCGGCGCACGTTCCAAGCCGGGCGCGCCCCAGTGTGGCAGGATCATATTGTGCAATACCCATTTCCGTTCTCCTTTGGCCAACATTGGCCATTTGAAGAACGCCTGAGAGCAGTGGCGCAGATCAGATCAAGAAGCTCAGCCTCGAGCTTGGTGGCAACGCGCCGTTCATCGTTTTCGACGATGCCGATGTCGACGCTGCTGTCAAGGGTGCGGTTGCCGCGAAATTCCGTAATGCCGGGCAAACATGCGTCTGCGCCAACCGCATCTACGTCCAGTCCGGTATTTACAAGGAGTTTTCCGAGAAGCTTTCCCAGCGGGTCAGCGGCCTGAGGGTCGGTAACGGCTTTGCCGAAGGATCCGAAATCGGTCTGCTAATTGACGGCAACGCTTTGAAGAAGGTCAAAGAGCACTTGGAAAACGCCCTCTCGCTTGGCGCACGCGTAACCATTGGTGGCAAATCCGGTGATCCGGGCGAACAGTTCTTCTCTCCGACTGTCCTGGTCGGGGTCACCTCGGAGATGAAGGTTGCACGCGAAGAAACCTTTGGTCCTCTTGCACCGCTCTTTCCTTCCACATGGACGGAGAAGTAATGCAAATGGCGAACAATATGGAGTTCGGTCTGGCCGGGTATTTCTATTCTCGCGATCTCGCTCGGATCTTCCGCATTGCTGAGAATTTGGAGACCGGCATGGTTGGCGTGAACACCGGGCTCATCTCGAGCGAAATGGCTCCGTTCGGCGGCATCAAGCAATCGGGTATGGGTCGCGAAGGCTCCAAATACGGGGCCGACGACTATGTCGACATCAAGTACATTTGCTTGAGCATCGCCTGAGTCTCGGAAGCTGCTTACCTGCTCTGGCATTCACAGTCAGCGTATGTAAACATCCGTCAAACAACGGTTTTGACGCAACACCGTTTCGAAAACTATCCCGATACCAATAAACTGACCCTGCAACATTAGGTGCCGCCCGCGATAAAAGGGCGACTACGCTTCCCGGACGCACAGCGACCCAAGGCATAGCTGAATAGGTTCCTGTATCGATTCCAAAAGCTGACCTAGGCCACGAGGAATCAATTGCAATGGCTATTGGAGAGATCGTGCCTTCTGGCGCGAAACTGATTTTCAAACATGATAAGCTAGACACTCTTGCTGGAGAGCCGCGATTGTAGATTTTTGCCAATCGGGCGCTCCCATTCGGGTTCGCAGACAGCCCCTAATGCGTCCCTCCATCCCCACGAAAAGACTCACTCATCAAAGCCTAGATTCAAACACCTAGAGGCAGGCGACGATTAGGGTGCGTCTGGCTGAGTGTATCTCCGTCTTTATGCGGGTTACCGTATAATACGTTTTTAAACGCTTGCGCGTATATCCGTGTTTTAATCGCACTCGCGTATATTGACACGTTATACGTTACTGCGTATATTGGGGATAGGAGGCTACCATGAACGAACAGATCGCCCGCACAGAAAAACAACTCGGCGCCATCCTGCGCCGCGCCCGCAAACAGGCGGACTTGAGCCAAGGCGCACTCGGCGAACAAATCCATATGCGGCAGGGCACGGTTTCGCGCCTTGAAGCCGGGGAGCCGGCTGTCCAGTTGCGCACCCTGATGGAAGCCCTTTCAGCCCTCAATCTGGAACTGGTCGTTCGACCACGCAGCCAGGGCAGCGCCGCCGACATCGAGGACTTGTTCTGATGGCAAGAAGGCGGGCGCACGTACCCCTCAACGTTTTCCTGAACAGCCGTCATGTCGGCGTGCTGCGTCGCGAGGCCACAGGTGCAATCGACTTCCAGTACGGACACGGCTGGCTAGATTGGCACGGCACATTCCCGGTGTCACTATCACTCCCCCTGCGCGAGGACCGTTATATCGGCACCCCAGTTATCAACGTGTTCGACAACCTGCTGCCTGACAACGACGTAATCCGCAACCGCATTGCCGAGCGCGTCGGCGCAGAAGGAACTGACGCCTTCAGCCTGCTAACCGCTCTGGGCCAGGACTGCGTGGGCGCCCTGCAATTCCTGCCCGACGGCACTGATCCCGGCACTGTCGGCGATACCGACGGCAAGCCGGTCAGCGACGACGAGGTCGCATACATCATCAAGAATCTCGCCGCCGCGCCGCTCGGTATGGGCGAAGACGAAGATTTTCGAATCTCGATTGCAGGGGCACAGGAAAAAACCGCCCTGCTGCGCAAGGACGGCCAGTGGTTCAAACCCACAGGCACCACCGCTACCACCCATATTCTCAAACCGCAGATCGGCGAGCTTCCCAATGGCACCGACCTCTCTAACAGCGTCGAGAATGAGTATTTCTGTCTGAAGCTCCTGGAAGCAATGGGCGTCCCCACCGCCAACGTCGAGATAGCGGATTTCGGGGAACGCCGTACACTAATCGTAGAACGTTTCGACCGCCTTTGGACGAAGGACGGAAGATTGCTCCGTCTGCCGCAAGAGGACATTTGCCAGGCGCTGTCGATCCCGCCCACCAGAAAATATCAGTCCGACGGCGGCCCTGGAATGCGGGAAATCATCAACCTGCTGAAAGGCAGCGACACACCCGATGCCGATATCGCGACATTCATGCGCGCCAGCATCCTGTTCTGGCTGCTCGGCGCGACCGACGGTCACGCTAAAAACTTCAGTATTTTCCTTGGCCCCGGCGGACGCTTCCGAATGACACCTCTTTACGATGTGCTGACCGCACAGCCGAGCCTCGATGAAGGCCAGATCCCCCGCAAGAAATTCAAACTTGCGATGTCGGTTGGCAGAAACCGCCACTATGCTATCCATGACATCGTACCCCGTCACTTCATGCAGTCGGCGGACTTCTCCGGTGTCGGCACCCCGGCGATGAAAGCGATCTTTGAAGACATCGCCGCGAAGGCCGAACAGCAGGCAGGGGCCGCTATCGCGGCGCTGCCCAATGGTTTTCCCGACCAGCTCGTGACATCGACCATGGCGGCCATCAGCCACCGCGTCCGGCTCGTTGCCGATTCACTTTCACGAGCGTCTCATGTCTGAAGCAAGAAATTACCTGCATTGCCATTCTTGGCCAGGTCTCGATCCGTCACGTTTGGCAGTTAAGGACGGCTGCTTCGGGGCCGAAAGCAATCGTTGTTCTTTGGTGGCGTTCATTCCTGTTTCGCCAAATCATATAATTATTCGGAACGAGAGGGGACAAATAGCGGGTTTGCAGTCCCAATCTTTTTTCAAGGCGACCATTGAATAGGCATTCCACAACAGGGTTTTAATCGGGATTGTAGACAGTCAAGCTACAATCCAAAATGCTCGATTTTCGCCTATTATCGGCATTTTCAAAGGAACGGTTTCTCGCAGCTCTTAAGTCTCAACACCCGCGGCGCATCGGCTCTAGGGACACATGCGATCGACACGAAACTCTTTCGCCCCAAATCGGCATTTTCAAGCGACCATCGGCGATCGGTGTCCAGACATGCGACGATCCTTGTGGCACAACCATCCCGAACTCAGCCATGTGGCGCGCGGGGCATTGATAATCTGTGTCTCTTGCCGCACCAGCAGATTACGCACTTGAGGACAGCGGCGGACGCCTGCCCGTTATCGCGTTCCTTGACCCCGCTGTGTGGCAAGACGGTGAAATCTGGTGACGGGTTAATGCCTTCGTGGCACGCTGGGCGCATGAAAGCTTTCATGAAGCACAGTTTGTTCCTAAGTGGACTCGCGCTGACAACGGGATGCCAAACCAAACCGCCGCTAGAGCAAATGTCCTATAGTGAATTGGGGCAACTGCTGGGCAAATCCAGCAAACATGCATTGCCCAAGGCATCAAGCTAGATACGCCCGAATATAAGGTCTGCACACTGCAGGAAATAAGCCGAGAGCAGTATGCCAGGCAAAACGGCAGCGACCGACCGCTGTAGCGGTGTCGTATGAGGTTGTAATCACGGCCCGCACCCGAAGTCGCACTCAGCTGCCCGCTATGGGTCAAGGGTGAGCCTGTTCCTTGCGAAGAGATCGCTTTGCACGGGAAGCTTGATAGCACGTAGACGCTTAGGGCTCACATCCTTTAGCCAGATACGAAATTGCAGAATCTCCGACACAACGTCAGGCTCTGATGCGGTTTTGATTGTCCACATCGCAACGTATCTGGGGCGCCGACAATGTCTGATTTTTTGGAGGGTCGTTAGAGGCCGACACAGAAAATTGACGTGGGACCTGCCAATTTTGCGATCAAGCGGCCCGTAAGCCGTGTAGCGGAATTGAGATAGCATCGAGTCCTGACGACAGTGCTTATATCATCGCATGGCAAGCTTGGCGCCGTAGTAGCTTAAGCCACCGGCGATGATGAGGCCGACCCAACTCACCCACATAGGAACCGTCCAGCCATCGATCACAATCGACCAACCAATGAGTATGCGAACCAAGTGCAACACGGCAACGACTCCGAATATTGCAGCTGCAATCGTCGAGAAAGCCTTTTCGGCCATCGTAGGTTCCGAGTCTTAGAGCAAATAACTATATCACCAGGCGTCGGGGTAGTCTCGCCATTTTGCGCGGGTACCAAGCTGTCGCATTGCACTTAACCGTAAGAATGCGACTGTTCAAATAACTCACCGAAGGGTCCGGATGTCACATTGCACTTAACTGTAAGAATACGGCCGTTCAAGCTTATGCTGCACTTAATTTGATGGGGTGGAGCGGCCCACGCCTCGCAGTATGCCAGGATGGCAGCTGTGGCGAAGATCGAAAGGAACCGCTCCCTGAACGAGATTTCTACAATCGGACTGGACCTCGCGACGAATTTCAGCACCTCGCCACGGCGCCCTGCGCCTCGATCCCGTCATGGCGAGGAGGGCGTTTGAAAACTTCAGAACTCACAGCTTCGAGACCGACCAAACCTGAGAAGTTTGCGAGATTTACGAATTTAACTAACTTAACGAACTTGACGAACAGTCTGGTGCTATCTATATTCAGTTCAGGAGGCTGAAGCCAATGCCCGTCACGAAAACTGTAGCCAACGAACCTGGAAACAATTCCTCCGTTGCGTTGACGATGACGCTGCCACGAAAGGCCGATTTCGAGAAGGCCCTTATCAGACAATATGCCAAGGCGGTTCAACTAAGCCGAAAGGCCGGCCATCAGGTTAGCTTCCGCGTTGTCGTGGACCCGTTGGCCGGAGCACAGACCATTTCGATCGTTGAGGAAGAACCACTGCCTCAAGACGCATTTCCGGTCGAGGAGGTGCGAGAGCCGGATGACGAACTGCAGGCCGCGTTGTTAGCCGCGAGGGAACGAGGACAACGCCGCGTTGCGCAGATTCTCGCCGAGGACGATATGCTGAGTGCGGAAGCGTTCGCGGATTTGCTCGGAGTTTCGCGTGTCACCGTCAACACGAAGCGTCAGCATGGGCAGGTTCTGGGTCTCGATGGCGCTAAGCGAGGCTTCCGTTTTCCGGCGTGGCAACTCGATCGTGACGGTCGGCCTTATGCAGCGCTTCCGAAGCTGCAAGAGATTCTGGGCAGTGCATGGGCGGTTTATCGCTTCCTATTCACGCCGCATGGCTCCCTCGACGGCCGGACTGGGCTGGACGCTCTGAAACGTGGGCAGGACGACCATGTGATCGCAGCGGCCGAAGGCGTCGCCCGCGGTGACTTTCGCTGAATGACCGGAATCAAACCGCCCGCGGGTTTTAAGAACTCCCCGGTCGATATCGAGACCGTTCCCGCCGGCCGTCGATTTGGCCGGATCTATGCGAACTCCTTTCCCGACCCATTGGGATATGGAAAGACGCCGAGCCGGTTTAGCGATCCCCGCCGGCGAGACGCAACAAAGCGGTTCGGCGTTCTCTATTTGGGTGAGACGCTCAAGGTTTGTTTCTTGGAGGCAGTCCTACGTGATCGACGCGACGGTCTCATCGGAGATCTTCCGATAGAGGAGAAAGAAATCTACGCGCGTCGTTACGCTGAAATCGAGACGAATGCGGATCTCAACCTTGTCGATCTACGCGAGGATCACGCGGTCAGGATGGGTGTGCCGACTGATGTTGCGAAGTCCTCTCGCCAAAACCTCGCGCGGGCATGGTCGCTTGCTTTCCACGAACACCCATCCAGGGCGGACGGCATCATCTATCCATCCCGGCTGAATGGACATACGAATCTTGCAATCTTTGACCGGGCCATCTCGAAGCTGACGATCTCGCGCGTAGTGCCACTAATCGGTGCGCCAGGCCTCGCCACGGCGATCAACGATCTCCGTGTGAGTCTGGTTGACGTTACCTAAGGCATGTTTGGGACCTGGTGCCCAAATTAGACAAGGAGGCGCGACCTGTATGATGGACAAGTTGCGGACTTGGGCTGCTATTGTCGGCGCTCCCCTGTCGGGTGTCTGATCCGAGGAGAATTTTCCGGCCAACTTTCCGAATTGACAGCTGCTGACCATCCAATCCGCTTTTATCCGATCATTCTCGCCGTTCTCTACGGTGCATTGAAGTGCGCCCATATCAGCGTGATGTTTGGAGTTGGATACCTTCGCGGACGATCGAAACGCTAGTTCTTATATGACCGCAATCGTTTACCATGGGTGCTCCCATAAAATATCGCGTCCCGTCGACCTGTCTAGCTGTCGGTATGTGGTCGCACCAAGGAGATAGATAATTCCGAGCAGCACTATCCCAACCAACGCGCCGATGACCTTCAGGAAACCCTTCAATAGTTGCCAGTCTTCTTTGTCCATTGGAGCAGCATAGCCGCTGCCAGCTAAGAAGTTGTTCATCGGTTCGCAAAAATCCTAAACGGCTGCATTCAACAGCGCATCGTTCACAGCGCGTTTACTCGTCTCTGCTATCGGTGGGTTGCAACCCGAGGGTAATGGGGGCGAAGGCGGACTGACAGCTTTTGGGTCGCTTCCATTGAATAGCTGTCGCTCAGCTACCGACCTCAAAGTGGACCTGCTGCATCGGCGCGATCCGTTGGGCGAGTGCGTGTGGCCTGCTGCCGGTTTTTCGGACACGAGGTTAAGCTAATCCCACCTTGGTTTCAAAATCGTTCGGGCTGAGATAGCCCAGTGTTGAGTGGCGACGCCTTGGGTTGTAGAAGCGCTCGATGTAATCG
>NZ_PGGM01000030.1 GCF_003010965.1 Phyllobacterium sophorae | reverse complement strand
CCGCCGGCCGGTTAAGGTTGGGCCGCACGAGTAGGAGGAATTTCATCGACTGTCCACTCGCCGCCATTTGTCCAAAAAACGCAGATTGACGTCGGGGAATGTTAAATTGGCTATCCAGATTGTGCAATACTTCAGTCGGTAATGCCGCAGAGCAGCGGCAAAGACCTAACAACAAAGGGGAAGATCATGCTGAAACGTCCAGTTTGGAACGTCGCAGGCACTGCGCTTGCGCTCGTCTTGGCCACGAATGCGCCGGCCAGTTCTGCAGACCTTGGTGCCAAGGATGAGCCTATCAAGCTCCCCATGCTGGAATATACCGGCCAACACGTCTCGACGCACATCGCCGGCCAATTGCTGCAGAAGCTTGGCTACAAGGTCGAATATGTCACCGCCAGCGCTTTCCCAGTATTTTCAGGCCTGGCCGACGGCACGATAAGTGCCTTGGTTGATATCTGGCTGAACAATGTAGGCGACATCTACCCGAAGGTTCTGGCAACCAAAAAAATCGAAAATATCGGCAGCCTTGGCCTGGAAACGAGGGAGGGGTGGATCTATCCGAAATTCATGGAGCAGATCTGTCCGGGCCTGCCGGATTGGACGGCCCTGACAAAGCCTGAATGTGTTCAGGCTTTGTCGACGCCGGAAACCGCGCCGAACGGCCGTTTCCTTGACTATCCGTCTGAGTGGGGTTCCCGCTCCGCGACAATCTTGGCGGACAATAGTATGCCGTACACGGCCGTGCCGTCGGGTTCGGAAGGGGCCATGGTGGCCGAGCTTGAGGCGGCGGAAGCGGCCAAGACACCCCTGTTGATGATGTTCTGGAGTCCGCACTACACCTTGGCCGAGAATGAGGTCGGCTGGGTGAAGATGCCGCCTTGCAAGGAGCAGGCCGAGAAACACTGCATCACGCAGCCAGAATCGGTCAAGATCGTGTGGTCCGGATTCGGCGCCAAGTGGCCCGCTGCATATGCGTTGCTGAAGGAGCTCAAGGTTAACGCGCAGGAGCAGGAAAAGATGATGCTGGCCATCGACAAGAGGGGCCAGGATCTTGACGCTGTGGTGAAAGAGTGGCTCGATAGCCATGGGTCGACCTGGCAGCCTTGGATCGACGCCGCCAAGAAGTAAGTGGCCGGAAGGCTCAGCGCCTTCATGCTGTGTTCTGCCTATAAGCCGCGCCCATGGCGCGGTTTTTAGGACAGTTATATCAAACCACATGGGCCCAATGTCATGACGCAAGAACGACCGATCAAGATTGCTTGCCACAACGTGTGGAAAGCCTATGGAAACCGACCTTCCTATTATTTTGACTCTAGAGGCTACAAGATCGATCCGGATGCGTTGGCGGACCGGATGCGGGCCGAAGGCCATTTGCCAGCAGTGGTTGACGCGTCGTTCGAGGTGGCCACTGGCGAAATCTTCGTGATTATGGGCTTGTCTGGCTCAGGCAAATCAACCCTCGTGCGTTGCCTGTCGAGGCTTGTTGAACCCAGTGCAGGCGAAATCTTGCTCGACGGCCGGGATTTGTTGAAGGCATCCCCCAAGGAACTGATCGAGCTTCGTCGACACGACATGGGCATGGTGTTCCAGAATTTTGGCCTTTTGCCACATCTCACGGTGCTCGAGAATGTGGCTTTCCCCCTCAAGATCCAGAGAAAAGGCCAGAAGGAGCGGGAGGAACGGGCCCGTGAGATGATTGCGCTGGTGGGGTTGGACGGTCGGGAGAAATCCTTTCCGAACCAGCTATCCGGCGGCCAGCAGCAGCGCGTGGGCATCGCTCGCTCGCTCGCAGTGGGTCCAGCACTTTGGTTTCTCGATGAGCCGTTCTCTGCGCTTGATCCGTTGATCCGTCGGCAGATGCAGGACGAGTTCCTGCGCTTGCAAAAGATGCTCAAGAAAACCATTATCTTCATCACCCACGACATCGCTGAGGCTTTTCGCTTAGCCGACCGCCTCGCGATCATGCGTGCGGGCAAGATTGTCCAGATCGGCCGGCCGGCCGACATCGTTCTCAATCCGGCCGACAACTATGTGGCCCAATTCACCGAGGATACGCCACTTCTGCGTGTCATCAAGGCGGGTGACCTGGCGACGGCGATCAATGGGACGGTGGTCGACCACGACATTGACGCTGGCGCTAGCATCGAGGAGTTGATCCCCCTTATCACCGGCGGTGTGAAGGCTTTCGGCGTAGTGCAGGCCGATGGTACTCGGCGGATGATTGCCGCCGTCGATGTCTTGGCTGTTCTTGAGCGCGATTCTCGTAGGCAGGCTTCATGAGCACGGTAAGTGGCATTGACCAACCCATCCGGCCTCTCACTGTTGAACCCGGCCTTATCGCTTGGGGCGCACTGGTCGCTCTCACGTTCGCCTGCATCGCCCTGCAGCGGAGCGCCCCTTGGCTCGTGAACTTTCCAACGGTTTGGCAGGTGCCGATTGCAGCGTGGATCAACGTCGTGAGCGACGCGACCGTGCCAGTTATTCAGCCGCTGTTTAGGAGCATCTCGGCGTTTTTAGATGTCCCTATGCGTGCCATGCAAGGCGCGCTGGCATGGCTCCCCTGGCCGATCATGATGGTCATTGTCTCAGCAGTTTCGTTGAAGTCAGGGGGAGCTCGGCTCGCCCTCTTTTCCATCATTTCCCTCAGCTACATGGTCGTTGCCGGCTACTGGCCGCAGAGCATGAATACGCTGTCGCTGGTGCTTTTGGCCGTGCCAATTGCCGTCGGTCTCGGTTTTGCGCTTGGCGTGCTCGGCTATCGGTTCCCAAGCTTCCGTCCAGGGCTATTGGCGTTGCTTGATCTCATGCAGACCGTGCCTGCATTTGCCTACTTGATCCCGCTGCTCCTGTTGTTCGGATTTGGGCCGGTCGTCGGTCTCATTGCCAGCGCCATCTATGCTACCCCGCCCATGGTGCGGAATACCATGCTCGGACTTGATCGGGTACCGAGCGACATTCGGGAATCCGGGCTGATGAGCGGCTGCACGCGACGGCAGCAATTCTGGCAGGTCGAGGTGCCCTCAGCATTGCCTCAGATCTTGATCGGGTTTAACCAGACCACAATGGCCGCCCTTTCCATGGTGATCGTAGCCGCTATCATCGGCGGTTTCGAAGACATTGGCTGGGAGGTTTTGTCCTCCATGCGCAAAGCCGAGTTCGGGCAAAGCATACTGTCCGGATTGGTCATCGCTCTCTTTGCGATCCTGATAGACCGGTTAACGCTAGGTTTCGCCAAGGAACGTCCAATCGGTCCGACGCCCATCATGGCGTGGATGAGCTGGCGGCGCCTAGCGATGATCGTTGTCGTTGCTCTGGTCGCGGCCGTTTCCCAGCGGCATCTTTGGCCCGATGCATGGGCGTTGCCTTCGACAGCGTTGCGTCAACAAGTGGAGATCGTGAATGTTTCGCTGACGGGTATCGTTCGGGACTATGCTTGGTTTTTCAACGGCGCGCGCAATGTTGTCCTTTATAGCCTCTTGCTACCCTTGAGACTTGGCATCGTCGGGGCGGCAACGCCTGCCCTGTGGGGTTTCGCGTTGACCCCGACCATGATCGCGGCGTATGTCGTGCTTTGGCTTGCGCTCGCGTTTCTGGCGTTGAGATCCTACGGTTGGCGACTTGCAGTTGCCCTATGCATGGCAGGACTGCTTCTGTTTCAAGGATTCGCAGGCTTGCCCTGGCCGGCGCTCGTTCTTGGTTTTGGGCTGTTGGCCTATAGACTTGCCGGCACAGGACTTGCGTGTTTCGCCATGCTCGGCTTTGGGTTCATCCTGGTATCGGGCCTATCGGCGCCCCTCAGCCAATCGATGTACCTGACGATGCTCGCCGTGATCCTGTGTCTTATGATCGGTGGATTGCTAGGTATCTGGGCCGCGCATAGTGAGCGAGCCTCCAAAATCCTGCGGCCAATTTGCGACGGGCTTCAGACGGTCCCGCAGTTCGTTTTTTTGATCCCGGCTCTCATGTTCTTCAAGGTCGGCGAGTTCACTGCCCTTATTGCGATCATGCTCTACGCGATCGTGCCGCCGATCCGCTATGTTGAGCATGGCCTCCGCAATGTCCGCGCTGACGTGGTCGAAGCTGTTCAGCAGATGGGCGCGACGCCTTCCCAGATCCTTATGCAAGCCAAATTCCCCCTTGCGCTTCCCGTGATCATGCTCGGGATCAACCAGACCATCATGGCCGCCCTGTCGATGCTGGCCATTGCTGCCCTTGTCGGCACTCGTGACCTTGGCCAGCAAGTCTACATAGCGCTCGGTAAAGCTGATGCAGGACTGGGCATTGTGGCGGGTCTTTCGATCGCCTTCCTTGCGATCCTGGCCGATCGGCTGACCCAAGCGGGCGCCCGACAGGCCGGCTCCATGGAATGAGATTGGAAAAGCTGACTCCTTTGTGATGCTTGCAGCTACGAAGAGCGTGGCGCTCCCTTTACGTTCAAGCCCGCAAGGAGACACGTAGCTAGCTCTATCTTATGGGGCGATAGCTGCGCTTTCGTAGAATTCCTTCGCCTTGCAAGAGGGCGTGGGGGCGATGCTTGCAACCGCCGGAAGAATTCTCTCGTGCGGTGGTATTTTCGGAAATTGGCCGTCGTCGAAGGAACCGCTGTAATTCGCTTCGCCAGCGAGGTCGGATCCTCTCGCACAGCCAAGACCGCAAACTCATGGAAGTGACAATTTTGATCGCTTGGCTGCTCGTCAACATTTGTCCAAAAAAAGCAAATCAACGTCCGATAGTTTTAAATTGGCAGTCCGAATTGTGCAACACTTCATCGGTTCATTCCGCAGAGCAGCGAGAAAGACCTAGCAACAAAGGGATATCATGATGAACGTGGGAATATTGGAGGTACAGCGGTGAGAAGCGCTCTTGTCGCTTACTCCTACCTCGGCCTCGCTATCCTCTTCGAGGTCACGGGCTCTATATTTCTGCAAATGTCCCAACAGTTAACAAAATTGGTGCCCACGCTGACTGTCGTCGCCTTCTACGGGGTATCCTTCTGGTCCCTGTCGCAAGCACTGAAAAGTATGCCACTCGGTGTTGCTTATGCCATATGGTCAGGTCTCGGCATTGTGCTTACCGCGGCCATCAGCGTGGTCATATTTAAACAGGTGTTGGATATGGCGGCAATCATTGGTATTGCCATGATTGTTAGCGGCGTGGTTTTCATGCAGTTGTTCTCTCAGTCTGCAACCCACTAACAGTGTATTCCCAATGGCTGGCCGCGGAAGTTGCTGCCTCGGGAAACACAAGATGGGGAGCCCTTTCAAGAAACCACTGGCTGGCGACGCCCTGCCAATTGAGGCCCTGGAGCCAGCCGGGACGCTTCTGACAAAGGCGTGCGCTGACAGCAACACCCAGAAGTTTTCGATTCAATCAAGACCAAACGGCAATTTCCTATCCTCTTGTCGTTATCCCAATATACGGAACGAGATGCTATGTATTATGCCGGGAGGAAGCAATAATCAACGAAGGCAAGGTAGTTATGCTTGGGATTGTTGACGGAAGCGGTCTGCCGCTAGCCAGCACTTTGGGAGAAACGGCACGCGCGATAGGGAGCGCCGCTTTTCATGATCGTCTCCTGTGTCTCCTTGCGATGCTCTTGGACTGGGATCGCCGCACAGCTATCGGGTATTTCGATGGTGTGAGCCCAGAATTTTTCTTTAGCGAGGGCGTCCCGGACGACTGTCGGGATTTGTATCTGTCGAACTACTATCAGTTTGATCCATTTCTGCGGTACTGGGCGGGTAGCCGGCGGTGCGGTGTGGTCACGCTTCAAGATGTGGCATCCCTGGACTATGACGGGACCTTTATCAAGGTCTTCAACCCGATGATCGGCATCTCGGATGAAGTTGGCGTTCTTCTGCCCTGGTTTTGCGGATCGACGCTCGGGCTATTCCTCGAACGTACACACGGTAAATACTCGGTAGAGAGCATTCAGGTGCTCCGGAATCTTTATCCGCTCATCCTCGGTTTGCAGGAGGCGCATCTCTCTTGCATAGGCAAGACGCTCGAAGTGAAAGCCGCGATGGCTGCAGCCTCGCATGGGACGCAAGCCGTGCTCATCACCGGTGCTCGCGGCGAACGTCTCTTCGCGAGCAGCGGATGGGATCGAGCGGAAATAGATCTTCCAGGACTGATGTCCAGCCTGAACGCACCCTTGAATGGCAACCATACGTCACTGTGTATTGACGGTCGCCACACCCTCGCAATCCAACCTCTCGAGTTGGGTTTGCCTGCACTTGACGACGGATGGATTTATATCCTGCGGGACGCACCCGTTCGGACAGACGGACTGGACATAGATGGTGGCGTGATCTCGCTCAGCATGAATAGGCTTACCCCGCGTGAGAGCGAGGTCGTGAAGCTCATTCTGGCTGGCTATCCTACTGTGTCGATCGCGAAAAAGTTGGGTATCAGTCGCGGCACTGTCAAAAATCACCGTAACTGTATTTACGAGAAACTCGACATCACGACGGAGCGCGAACTTTTCCTTCTGCTCCTAGAGTATCTACGCAGCCATCCAAGAAGAAGCGACGGCTGAACGTTGCCCGTCAGTTGGAGGAAATTGCGGCCGAAAAGCGACTACCGCTATTGCCGTAATGCGCGGGTCGTGGACCTCCCCGAGCAGTGCGCCTCGCCGCTAAACCGGCAGGGTGAGACACTGATTCACTGCGCCGTGTAGCCGCCATCCACGAGGAAGTCCGCGCCAGTGATGGCCTGCGACTCATCGCTCGCCAGAAACAGCGCAGCCGCAGCGATCTCCTGCGGCCGACCTAGCCGACCCAGCGGATGGGCAGTTTCAAGCGCTCGGCGATTTCCGGCTGGAAGCTCAGCCAGCCAGCGCTCCATCATCGGAGTAAGTGTGTAGGTCGGTGAGACCTGGTTACAGCGCACTCCGAGCGCTGTCCTGGCGAGGTGAAGCGCTGTCGATTTGGTCAGCATGCCCACTCCTCCTTTGCTCGCGGTATAGGCAGCGGAGGCGCCGTCAGCAACGCGGCCAAGGATTGAGCCGATGTTGATAATGGAGCCATTTCCTTGCCGCCGCATGGGCGCAATCACATGCTTACAGCCAAGAAACATACCATCTAGATTAACCGCAAAGGTTCTCGCGAGTGTTTCGGGCGTGCAGGCCTCAACCGTATCTTCGTTCAGCGAGATGCCGGCCGCATTGACGAGAATGTCAACCCGGCCGTGGCGGCCGAGTACTTCAAGGATCAGCGACACCCAGCCTTCCTCGACCGAGACATCCATTTTGTGTATCTCCGGTCCAGGGATGGCTTCAAGATCAGCCGACACGACCATTGCGCCTTCCGAACGGAACCGCTCTGCGATGGCAGCACCTATGCCCGAGGCAGCACCTGTGACGATGGCTACTTTGCTGGCGAGTTTCATGCGGTTGCCCCCCCGTCGATCACGTACTCGGCGCCGGTCAGGAATGAGGCATCCGGCGAGCACAGCCAGACGATGAGGTTTGCGACCTCGTCGGGGCCGATGCGCCGGCCAATAGGCTGAGCTCTATTCCACTCCTGCTCCGACGACAGTGTGGCTTCGGCGAAGAAACCCGTCAACATGGGAGTATCCACCACGCCAGGATGTACTGAGTTACAGCGGATGGGATCGCCGCGCCGGGCGCAGAAGAGTGCTACCTCCTTGCTGAGGAGACGTACGGCGCCCTTGCTTGCATCATAGGCAGCAAGCTCAGCTTCAGCTTTGATCCCGGAAACCGATGACACGTTGACGATTGCGCCGCCGCCGCTTTGCCGCATCAGGGGCAGCACGGCCTGGCAGCCGAAGAATGTCCCGTAGAGGTTCACCGCCATAATCCTCCGCCAAAGTTCCAATGATGTGCTCTCAACTGTTCCTTCAAACAGAACACCGGCAGAGTTGACCAGGGCATCGAGCCGGCCATACATCGCGCTTACGCCTTCAACGACAGTTCGCCAGCGATCGGGGTCAGTGACATCGAGTTCAATCCACTCTCCCCATCTCTGATCGGCTGCGGGTTGCCTGAGGTCACATGAGATTACCTTCGCCCCTTCGGCAGAAAAGCGCCGGCAACAGGCAAGTCCAATACCTGAGCTACCGCCGGCCACAATGACCACTGGAGACGTCGAACTCAATCCATTTTCCCGCGATCGCGACTGCGCGACAGCGACAGTAGGTCGCCCTTTCATGGCCGTTTCGCACCCGTCTGCCTCCTCGTGAAGCAGATGTGTCTCAGATATCTGCGCGACCGGGCCGCAAGCCCGAAGCGCATCTTGGGGGGAAAACTCGATGTAGTTCATCTGGATACTACTCTGCTGCTTTGATGATCGCATGGTGCTTGGCCGACGGCCGGCTCTATTAGCTCAAGCGGAAGCCGCGGTAGCCGCTTTTCGCTACCTCTTCACAGGCATCGGCATAAACCTTGAAACCGTCGACATACGGCATAAAAACGCGCGCCTTACCCGGTACATTGGCACCTAGGTACCAGGAGTTTGCCTTCACAAACAGCGTCTTGTCGGCGCTTTCGCTCACCATGCGCGCCCAATCTTCCTGCGCTTCGCTTTCTGCCTCTATCTCGCGAACCTCGTTCGCTTCAGCATAGGTGATGAGAGCAGAGATCCACTCTACATGCTGTTCGATGGCAAGGATCATGTTGGCAAACACCGATGGGCTGCCTGGGCCGGTGATGATGAACAGGTTGGGGAAACCCGCCACAGCCACGCCCAGATAGGATCGCGGGCCGTCGCGCCACTGTTCCTTGAGAGACACGCCCCCACGACCGCGGATGTCGATCGCGTTCAAGGCGCCGGTCATGGCGTCGAAGCCGGTCGCGAGAACCAGCGCGTCGAACTGGTACTCGCCGTCCAGCGTGCGCAAACCAGTTTCCGTCATCTCAACAACCCGGTCGGCCCCAACATCGACAATCGTAACATTGTCGCGATTGTAGGTTTCGAAATAGTCGGTATCGACACATAGCCGTTTCGAACCAAGCGGATGGTCCTTTGGACACAGGATCTCGGCCATCCGTGGGTCTTTGACCTTGGCGCGAATTTTGTTGCGCACGTACTCTGCCGCAAGATCATTGGCTGTCTCGTCCACCATAACGTCGGTAAACGCGTACTGGTAGTTGAAGCCGCCTTCCCGCCAGCGTCTTTCGAACTGAACTTCGCGGTCCTCGGGCGACAGGTCGAGGATCGAAACATAATACTCATCGGCAAAGTCACCGACATATGATTGGCGCGCCTTCTGGCGCAGCGCCCGGTAATTGCGTTTCAAATCCGCTTCATGATCAATGGATAGCGGGCCGTTCCAGGCCGGGATCGAGAAGTTGGCAGTGCGCTGAAACACCGTAAGGTGCCTGGCTTGGTGAGCGATGATGGGGATGGATTGGATACCGGACGACCCAGTCCCGATGAGACCCACCGTCTGGTCGGAGAAGTCATGTCCCTCCGCGGGCCAATCTGCAGTATGCAGCACTGGTCCTTCAAAGTGTCCAAGCCCGGGCAGGTCGGGCACCTTTGGGACGGACAGACAGCCCGTTGCCATGACAACGTAGCGGCATCGAAAGATCTCGCCGGTTTCTGTGCTGACGAGCCAACGGCGTTCGACTTCGCAATACTCGGCTTTGGCAACCGTCGTGTTAAAAACGATGTCTCGGCGCAGTTCGAAACGATCAGCCACGTAGTCGGCATAGCGTAGAATTTCCGGTTGCATCGCATAGCGGTGCGACCAGACCCATTCCTGCTCGAGTTCTTCCGAGAAGGAATATGAATAGCTCATGCTCTCTATGTCGCAACGCGCGCCAGGATAGCGGTTCCAGTACCAGACGCCACCAACGTCGCTTCCGCGCTCAATCGCAGACACACTCAGACCAAGCTGCCGCAAGCTGTGGACCATGTACATGCCTGCGAAGCCTGCCCCGATGACAATAACGTCGCGATCCTGCATTGATGTCCCCCCGATTGGTGATTCCGGACTATAGGCCTCCTATGCGAGGCGAATATTGACCGGCGTCTGCAAAAAATGTCCCTGTAACGTTAATGCGACAGCATTATTGATGGAATATGCCTAGAGGCACCCCCCATCAGAGCGTAGATTGCGCGCGGTTGTGGTCCGTTGGCCTGCTCCCGGTTCCGTTCTCATGCAGACTGTGCCTGCATTTGCCTACTTGATGCCGCTGTTCCTGTTGTTCGGATTTGGCCGGTCGTCGGTCTCATTGCCAGCGCCATCTATGCTACCCCGCCCATGGTGCGGAATACCATGCTCGGACTTGATCGGGTTCAACCAGACCACAATGGCCGCCCTTTCCATGGTGATCGTAGCCGCTATCATCGGCGGTTCCGAAGACATTGGCTGGGAGGTTTGTCCTCCATCGCAAAGCCGAGTTCGGGCAAAGCATGCGGGTTTCACAAAGTTCAGGACAAGGATTTCAGTAAGTCGCGGACAAATTAAACGGTGGATTTAGATCGATTTTCGTGAGCGCCGATCTGGCAATTTGCCCTCGTGTTTTTGAGCGAGGACATGATGCCCAGACGGAAGCAAGCGAGACATACGAGCGTGAAGGATATTCGATCAATACTGCGGCTGACGTTTGAGCAGGAACTGCCGATACGCGCCGTTTCGGAACGTTTGAAGATGAGCAAGACGTCGGTAGCGACGTATTTGCTGCGGGCACGTGAAGCCGGTCTTGCAGTCTGGCCGCTTCCTCCTGGGCTGGACGATGATGAGGTACTGGAGCGACGGCTCTTCCGTCGGATGGGGCGACCGCCGCGTGACACCAATGAGCCGGATTGGCCGAAGATTGCCAGCGAGCTGAAGCGCAAAGGCGTGACGCTCAATCTGCTGTGGCAGGAATACCGTGAGAGCCATCCAAACGGCTACGGCTACACGTGGTTTTGCTGCCGTTTTGCCGAATTCGAGAGCCGCTCAAAGCCCACCTATCGTAACCGCCATGTGGGCGGCGTCGCAATGGAATGCGACTATGCCGGCCACACGATCCCGATCATCGATCCGTTGACGGGCGAAGCCGCGCGGCGCAGATTTACGTTGCAGTGCTGAGCGCGTCGCAATTGACCTTCTCTTATGCAAGCTTCAGTCAGAAGCTGCCGGATTGGATCGAGGCGAACCAACGGGCCTTCAGCTACTTCGGCGGCGTGACGAAGACAACGATCTGCGATAACCTCAGATCTGCCGTAGCCAAGGCTCTCTGGTTCGAGCCGACATTGAATGCGACGTTTGCCGCCTTCGCCGAGCACTACGACACAACGGTGGTTCCAGCACGGCCCAAACATCCTCGGGACAAACCGTCCGCCGAAGGGACGGTTTTAATCGTCGAGAGGTGGGTTCTGGCCAGACTTCGAAACGAACGCTTCTTCAGCCTCGCTGATCTGAACGCACGGATCAGCGCATTGATCGAGGACCTCAACCACCGAACGATGCGCCGTTACGGCAAATCCCGGCGTGCACTGTTCGATGAGGTTGAACGCACCCAGCTCAAGCCACTTCCTGCAACACCGTTTGAGTATGCGGAATGGAAAGTCGCAAAGGTGCATCCCGATTACCATGTCGAGGTCGACAAGACCTTCTATTCCGTTCCACACGGCCTGATCGGCAGGCGGGTTGATGTCAGGCTAACGTATCGGGCGGTCGAGATCTTCTTTGATCATAAGCGTGTTGCCAGCCACATCCGAAGCTCGCAGCGCTCGGGTCACATCACCGTCAATAAGCATATGCCGAAGTCCCACCAGCGCTATGCGAACACGACGCCGCACACATTGCGCAAGGAAGCGGCGAAAGTCGGAAGCAATACTGCGATATTTATCGAGCGTCTGCTGAGCGCCCGCCCGCATCCCGAGCAAGGCTACCGATCTGCGCAGGGTATTCTCTCCTTGGCGCGGCGTTACAAATCCGGTCGTCTGGAACTGGCGTGTGAACGCGCCTTGATCATCAATGCACTGAGCTATTCGTCCGTCGCCAACATTCTCAAATCCGGTCTCGACCAAGCTCCGGCCACGAGCGAGGTCGTCAAGCCGGCACCGCCGCACGGCAATATCCGCGGCAAAACCTACTACCAATGAAAAAGGACACCAGATGCTGACACACCCAACACTTGATCAGATGAATGCGCTTGGCCTTGCCGGAATGGCGGCCGCCTATCGCGAGCTTATCGAGCAGGCTCATGGAAATGATCTTAGCTTCGACGAACGGCTCGGCCTTATGCTTGACCGCGAAATCGCAATGAGAACAGACAAACGTCTGACCAATCGGCTGGCAGCGGCAAAGCTTCGTTTTGCCAATGCCTCGATCGAAGACATCGATTTTGGCGCTCACCGCGGCCTGGATCGCCGGAACATCTTATCCTTGGCGCAAGGAGCATGGTTGAAGGCAAACGAGAATTTGATTCTGACAGGCCAAACGGGCACCGGAAAGACATGGATCGCCTGCGCCTTTGGACGACAGGCGGCCCGCCTCGACTATTCCGTGCTCTACCTTCGCATGCCACGGCTGTTCGAGGATCTTGCACTGGCAAGGCTCGATGGACGCTTTCCGCGCCTCGTTGACAAGCTGGCACGCGTTCAGTTGCTCGTGCTTGACGATTGGGGAACGCATACTCTGAGCGATCGGCAGCGCCTCGATCTCCTGGAGATCTTCGAGGAACGGTACCGGCGGAAATCGACGCTGATCACGGCTCAACTTCCCGTGGCCGCCTGGCATGAAATGATCGGAGAGGCCACCGTAGCTGATGCGATCCTGGACCGTATTGTCCACAACGCACACCGCATAACCCTCGAAGGCGACAGCATGCGAAAGCGAAAAGCACCGACGCTATTGACTGGCGCCGAAATAACCGAAATCAATCACTCCTAACAGCAACAAGGCAACCGGAATTCGATCTCATCCGTTGTCCGCGACTTAGCGAAACGCTTGTCCGCGACTTACTGAAACCGCTGTCCCAATTTAGTGAAATCCGCACAAAGCATGCTGTCCGGATTGGTCATCGCTCTCTTTGCGATCCTGATAGACCGGTTACGCTAGGTTTCGCCAAGGAACGTCCAACCGGTCCGACGCCCATCACGGCGTGGATGAGTTGGCGGCGCCTGCTGATGATCATTGTCGTTGCGTTGGGTGCGGCCGTTGACCTCGTGCGCGACGATCAGATGGTGCTCCTGCGTCGACCGCCGCATGACGTTGTAGCCGACCATTCCGGTGCCTTTGCCGCTCATTGCCATGGCCCGCGATGAGTCAGTGATATCTGGTGGTCCGGCGCGTCTTGGACAGCTTCCTCCATCGCCTGCAACTCACGCATCTGCCGCCGCGTCGAGTGCAATCGGTGCTTCAAGGGACTCGCATCTGTGCAACTTCGTCCTCCTGCCGGTCGGCCGTGTCGAGCATTACCAATACCGCTCGATACTGGCATCCACCCTACTCTAGCCACATCAGTTCGACGTTGCAGCCCGCCTCGCGCTCCAGCCGTCGGCTTGACTGCACCTGGTTGAGATAGCCATAGACATAGAGCTTCAATATGGTTGCGGGGCTATATCCCGGCCGCCCCAGTTATCGCCGCGGCGGCAGAGCCCAGTTCGCTCAAATCCAGCTCGTTCAGCGGCGGGTTCGAATGAAGAATCCGACAAGCTTTTTGGTTCACTTTTATTGCGATGGTCTGCGTTCCTGCCTAACGTTTCGGGTTGCGCAACGCGGCGCAGAAGTCAGAGGATTGTGGGGTGCTTTTCCGGCACGGCCATTTGGACGGCACGCTTAGGCTGACGACTTTCCGGTCGCGACCCAAAAGGCGCCTACACTCCGGGTCGGCGGTGAGCCCAGGGCATGCGCTGCTCTACGGTGGCGCCGATGCGGAGGGCGAGACGATCATCGTGGCGACGTGCGACGATCTGCAAACCCATCGGCAAGTCTTCGCTGCTCCAGCCGCATGGGATAGACAATGCGGGGCACATACTGAACAGGCTGAACGGCGCGGTTACATCGAGACAGTGGTAGGTGCCGTCCGGGTCCACCTTCCAATAGCTGGCATCGGAACCGCCGAGCGGCACGGCAGGCCGAGCCATGGTGGGGCAGAGCAGAGCATGGTAGCGCGAGAGGATCGGTGCAAGGTGGTTGCGCCAAGCGCTGGTCCGCGCGATCTCAAGACTCTTGAACTCAACCGCGGATGTGGCAAGTCCGTTGTCCAGATACCGGACTAGCTCGGGGTCCATCTTGGCGCGATGTGTCTTCAACGTATGGCCGAAGAAGGTGGCAAGATAGACCTCCCAATGTTTCAGCCACAGCTCGTCAAGCTCGAGACCCCAAGGCAGGCTGATGTTTTCCACCCGAGCGCCAGCTTCGGAAAGGGCGCCCGCCGCGGCGCGCACGGCCGCCTCGACTTCGGGATGCCACGCGCGTCGGCCGAAGTCGAGGCAGAGGCCGATGCTGAGGTCGGTAAGGTCGGTATCAAACGGCGCGAGGAAGTTTTGCGGCACGGTCAGCGATTGGACATCGCGTTCATCGGGGCCTTGGGTCACCTGCAGGAATAGGCATGCATCGGCAACAGTACGGGCGAGCGGACCGAAATGCGATAGCTGATCGAACTCACTCGGCAGGATCGTGAAAGGGATTCGGCCGAAGCTGGGCTTCATGCCGACCACACCGCAGAAGGCGGCGGGGACGCGCACTGACCCGCCCATGTCGGAGCCCTCCGCGATCGGTACGCAGCCAGTGGCAACGGCGACAGCGGATCCGCCGGATGAGCCTCCAGCTGAGCGGTCCGGATTCCACGGATTGCGCGTGATGCCCAAGAGTGGGCTTTCAGTGAAGCCGGACGAGGCGAATTCTGAGGTTGTCGTCTTGCCAAGCATTACGCCACCGGCGGCCTTCAATGCCTCGACGATGGGTGCGTCGTGATCCGGCACCCAATCTGCGTAAGCGTAGGAGCCAAGGGTCGTGCGCTTGCCCTTGGTGGGGGTGAGATCCTTGATGGCGAACGGAACGCCGTGCAGAGGGCCACGGAACCTGCCGGCCTTGGCCTCTCGGTCTAGTTCCTCGGCGATCAAGAGTGCCTCGCCCGAATAGACAGAGCAGAAGCAGTTGAGCTTCGGATTAACGGCAGCGATGCGCATAAGGCTGTTCTCGATGACACGTTTTGCCGTCAGAGAACCAGCGCGAATACGCTCCGCGATCTCGGTTGCCGGCATGTAGCAGAGATCGATATCGACAGACATGACACGGGTCCTTAAATCCGATTATTCGTAGCCGCCCTGGTGGCGTTGTTATAAGTGCTGAAAGCTTGGGGTGGCCGCCGACAATAAACTATGCGCGGTTCGCCGCTGGTTTAGCATTTTCCGACAGGGCTCGCGCCTGTACGATGTCTTGGGGCCTCGCGGTGTATGGGCCGGGCCCCT
>NZ_PGGM01000002.1 GCF_003010965.1 Phyllobacterium sophorae | reverse complement strand
TTGTCATCCAGGGCGAGACCCTGGGTATCCGTTCAGGACGATTGGAAAAGATGGGGGCGATCACACTCTAGCTCGGCCCTTCAGACGGCCTGCACATCCACGATCCATCCCCCATCGCCGGACGAGGGTGGCAGCCCTCTCCGGCGCTTCTTTCTCTCACAAGAAGCGCGGACAGTCATAAGACAAGCATTTCCAGGAAAAGTGTGAAACGGTTTTCCGTCCGGAGTGCGTAAAAACAAAGAGAGCATTTCCAGGAAAAGTGTGAAGCGGTTTTCCGTCCGGAAATGCGTAAAAACAAAGAGAGCATTTCCAGGACAAGTGTGAAGCGGTTCAAGGTCGAGGGATCTGGCGAGGCCGATTTCTTCGCATGCAACTGGACGAAAATAGAAAGGCGGCCCCGCGGGAGCCGCCCTTTATTGAATTCCAATGAAGGTTTCTTACTTCGCGACGTGCCAGACGCCCCCGACACCCTCGCCGGTCATATCGCCAGCCTTCTTGTCCTTTACAAATGTGTAAAGCGGCTTGCCTTCATAGGCCCACATTTCCTTGCCGTCCGAAGCCTTGACCAGTGTCCACTCGCCTTCCGCCTTGGCTCCCGCCTCGGCGTAGAATGCCGGCCAGTTCGCCAGGCATTTGGCATCGCAGTTCGACTTGCCCTTTGTGTCCTTGTCAAAGGTATAGAGGGTCATGCCTTTCTCTGTCGTGTAAATCTTGCCCATCTTTGTCTCCGTCAATTTCGCCGGTTCGGCGGCGAAAGCGGACAGGCTGGTGGCAGCCAGTATTCCCATAGCAATCAGTATCGATTTCATGGTCGTTTACTCCCTCTGTCGGGGTTGCCAGCGGAGCGCCGGCAGTGCCCGTCTTTGCAGCGAACCAAGCCGTTCGCTTGTGGAGAGAGTGCGCCGAATTCTGATCCGAATTGAGGCATCACAAAAAGTTTAGCACGCGCTTCCTACCATTTGACGCGCAGCCCGATATTGCCCTCGAATATCTCCATCTCGGCGCCATCGACATCGAAGGTGTAGTCCGCAACCGCAAAAGCACTGACGCTTTGCGAGAAATCATGGACGATGCCACCGCCGAGTTCGAGCGACGTGGATTCGTTCTCCGTGGTAATGGCATCGGTGTCGAACAGAATCGCATCGGTGCCGCCGAAACCATGCCAGATATTGGCCTTCACGTAAGGCTGGAACAGGCCTGACGAGGTTTGATAATTTCCCTGCAACCGGAATCCCAGGCGGCCGACGACGCCGTCATCCGTGTCAAAAGAAACATCCGAAAATGCGTCCGATTGGTCATCCAGCGATAGATGCTGCCATATCAACTGTGCCTGCGGCTCCAGTGTCCAGCTTTGCGAGAGCGCCACCGGGTAGCCACCCTCGAGCGAGGCGGTGATTCCCGTACCGTCAATGTCGATCCCAACGTCGCGCGATGAGGTTGAATCGCCGCTGAACCAGGATCCCATCAAAATAGCATCCAGATACCAGCCTGACGGTCCGATATGCGTCCAGTAGCCGCCGAAACTGGTAGTGTCGAGATCGAGTTTGCCGACATCCAGGTCGTTCCAGCCGAGCGCCTCTCCCTTGATATCCGCGTTCAGATTGGAGTAGCCGAAGAACAGCCCGGCAATATTGCGGTGCCCGCCTTCGGTCTCGGAGCGGATGATGTCGAGGCCCGCCTGAATGCCGTAGAGGTTTCCATCGGCTGACGGACTAACCGTTCCGGACCAGCTCTGCTCCGTCGATTGTCCGAAGACCCGGCCCCAGGCAGCCGAGAAATTATCTCCGGGCGTGAGCACACTTTGTTCGCCCCGCCTTTCATGGAACGTCCCCAGCGTGGCGAGCGCGGTTTCGCGGGCCATCGGCGGCACGGCCGAATAGGTTGGCACTTCGATGCGATAAAGCGGAATAACTTCGCCCGGTGCCGCAACGACCGGTGTCGCGCCTGCGTTAGGCGGTTCAACACCCGGTCCAGGCAGTTCAATATCACCGCCTGTCGGTTGTGTCGCTGGATTCTCACTTCCGGGATTCTCACTTCCGGATACCAGGGTCGAACGCAGATACCAGTTTTCCGCAGTTCCAGCCGTGACACCGCCTTTGAACAGAAAATATTCGAACGCGCCCGCCGCAACGGAATTGCTGAGGCTGAATGCCGACGCGCCGGTTGTCGCGCCGTTGATGGATTCTACAACGAGAATTCCGCTCTGGACCGTGCTTGCACCGCCGCCGCCAAGATTGGTGATGGCCAAGCCTGTGGTACCGCCAGCCGTTCCACCGGAAATGACAAACTTGTCGGATGCGGAGGAATCATCCCCGAGCACGATTTGCAGGCGGATCGCACCGCCACTGCCGGTATAATTGCCAAGGACCGTGAAAGTGTCCGCAGCACCGCTTGAACCGTTGGTCAGGTCAATCGTCCCGGCATTGGTGACATCGACCAGCTGACCGCTTGTGAAAGGATCGATTGCGGCATTGACGCCATCGCCGGCGAACAGCGTACTGCTGGCATCGATCGTAAAACTGCCCGTTCCCGTTGCGCTGTCGCCTACGATGAAGTTGCTGTCCAGTGTAAACGCAGAGCCGCTGGTCAGCGCCACATTTTCCCAGTTCATATACCTGCCGGACGTGGTAGCGGTCGTATTGGCGAATGTCAGCGTGTCCGTACCGGCTGCGCCGTTGATCAATGGTGTCGAGGAAAGTGTGGCTTCCGTGAGATTCTGCAAGGTTCCGGTGTCATTGCCCGCACCCAGATTGATCGCGCCGCCGATCGCCCCTGCTGTGTCCCAGGTAAATTGATCATTGCCACCCAAGGTCGTAACCGTACTCCCGATGGAGCCGCCGGAAACGAATATGCGGATATCGCCGCTGCCCAGGTCAACGAAGGTGCCTATGGAACCGCCGGAGAGTACCAGCAAGTCGCGGCCCTGCGTCGCAATCACAAAACGGTCGATTGTGCCATCCGACATGCGCATTTCATTGTTGGCCTGCTCGAGATTGACTTCGCCGATCTGCCCGCCGGTCATCGTCAAGAAATCACCGGCAAAGAACTGGCCGATGATGCGGCCACCGCTGACCGTCGCGGTGTCGAGCTCGCTGCCCTGTTCGACCCGCTGGACCACACCGCCGGTCATGATGAATGTATCCGTACCGCCGTTTTGGAAGATCGTGCCGTTGACCGTACCGCCATTCAACTCGAGCCGGTCATTGCCGCCGCCTTCGCTCAGATTGCCGTTGATCGTACCGGAATTGATGATGACCGTGTCGGCACCGGCACCGAAGGTAACCGGGCCCGTGATGGTGCCTGTGCCCCCGGCCGGAAGGGTCAGTGAGTTGCTCCCCCCCGTATCCGTCAAAGGACCTCCAGTGCCGCTATCGCAAATATAAGTGTCACTACCCGCCGTCGGAACGAGTGTGCAGGCTGCGAGGGCGAACTGTTTCGATGTGATGAGTGATAAGAGGGAGCCAGACGATTCGTGTACGCAAGCTGAAAGACTTCATGCAACCCCTCCTGCAACAGTCATGAAACGGCCGGGACAGCTTTAGACTCAATACAATCCAGGCGATAAAACAGACGATTGTTTCGGGTTGGAAAGTAGTTGCTGATTATAATTTACGCAACCAAAGGTTTTATCAATATACAGTGAATTTCAACGGTGTGGTAAATACGTCTCATTCTGCACATGGTGTCGCGCTATCATTGAAGTTTAAAACGGAACATGTCCATGCAGTCCGCGTCACATCCAAAAATCATACTAATACTCGGTAGCGCGCCGGATGTTGTTCGATCGCGGGAATGGCAGCGTGCGCCCTTTCACGAAATCGTTGCGATCAACAATGCCTGGCGCGTGCGTGACGATTGGAATCATCTGGTTCACGCCGGAGATTTTCCGGCACATGCAATGCCGGAAAAGGAGATCGCGACGGGGCGTAGCATCCATACGGCGGCCGACTATGTTCCGGCGCAGAACGCCTATGGGGGCTTTGTCTACGCCGGCGCGACCATGTCGCTGACAACCGCCTATTGGGTGCTCCACGCCCTGAAACCCGACGTACTCGCATTCCTCGGTTGCGATATGAACTACGACAATGAGGGGCCGACGCACTTTTATGGCTATGGCAATCCGGATCCGCTCCGCTCCGACATCACGCTGCAAAACCTCGAGGCAAAGACCGGGAGGCTGCTCGTTTCGGCGGCGCGCCAGGGCTGCCTCTGTGTCAATCTCTCGCACCTTGACTCGAGCCGCCTGGTTTTCCCGCGCGTCGATATCGGCCGGCTGAGAGATTGGTCGATGATGGACGTCAAGGTTCGCATCGGCGGTTTGTTGCAGAGAATTGACAAGGCCAAATTGCAGCACGCGGAAAACACGGAAAAAGCGCTGGGTTACTACTTCCCCACAGGCGAATACTGGCTGTTTCTGGACCAGATTGATGGCAGCGAACTACGCTGTCTCGACAGTCTTTGGCTTGCGGCGCTCGGCCGAAGTGAGGCGAATGATGAATGCGGGCCCTGTGATATCTGAACGGCGCCGCGATTTGACTGCATGTTGATATTCCGTTGTAATCGCCCTCGAAGTACGTGCATGAATAAGCAGGAGCAGACATGGATCGCTACGAAACCTTCGCGACCTGGATTTTTATCGTCTTTGGCGCATTGATCATTGCCGGCCTCATGGCATTTGCGATAACCACAAACGACAAAGCCGCTTTCTTGTTTGCCCTGGCTTCCGGTTGTTCGGCGTTTTTCCTCGGTTTTGCGGTCATTTTCGACCAGCCGCGCCTTTATGGGCTCATTCTGTTTCTGTCGGTCGCGTTGATCGCAGCCTCGATCACAGCGATCGTTACCTGACGCAAGCGTCCTCATTTTCGATTGGCCCTTATGTTTCAACGGGCGCGGTGATGCGGCGATAGGCGCCGTGCCAATAGAGCAGCGGTTCGGCATTGCGGCGCAAAGTTACCGCCCTGACCCTGCCGATGAGAATGCCATGCGAATGCCGTTCGATGGCGTCATCCAGTTCGCAATCAAGCACGGTCAAGGCATTGGCCAGTGCCAGCGTGCCCGTGGCAAGCTCCTGCCATTGTGCATCCTGATAACGTTCCGGGCCTTTGCGCCCGCCCCGTCCCGCAAAACTCTCGGCTACGTGCTTTTGATCATGCGCCAGCACATTCACGCAGAAACTGCCATGTCGCTGCAGCACCGGCCATGACGAAGAATCGCGATTGAGGCTGACGATGACCGACGGAGGATCGATGGCCAACGACGATACGGAGGTGGCCGTAAATCCGGTGCGGTCATTGCCCCGGCCAACGGTAACGACACTCACGGCGCCAGCCAGATGCCGCATGGAGTCCTTGAACAGGTCTGCTTCCACGGTCAGTTCATGGTGGACGGCACGCGCCCGGGTCTGAAAGACGGACATTCTTTCCTCATTTTCTGGATTGCACGCATAAAGCCAGCGAAATGGACTCCCGCTCTGACCGGTATTGCAGCACATCCCACCCGCATCCAACCAGATTGCGCTTTGCTCAAGCCACGCTCTTTTGGCGATTTTGTTTCGCGATTTTTGCCATTTTCGGGAATTCAAATCCAGGAAATGCAGATACCCGACTCCCGCGGTAGGGATTTGTCGCGCTTGGACCACCCTCCGGACCATGGTGCAAAGAATAAATTTCCACAAACTTCCCGTAAGACGCAAAACACTACCCGCTGAACCGGTACATTTGTAATCTCTATCGTATTAATCGTGTATCGAATGCCGCAAGATAGGTAAGGACAACGAGGGACGATTCATGATGGCATCCACGGATTATACGACATCACGCGATACAATCGCCTCGCCGTTTCGCCGCGTCCTGAAGGATCGCGGACTTGTCGTTTTGCTGTTTACGACTGCTTTTGCATTCCACGTTGCAGTTCTCTTCAATCTACTGCCCGCGTAACCCGCATCTGCCCGTTCGCATGACCATTACGCTCTCCTGAAGGAATGCCGATAATTTCTGGACCGACTGTGCCAATGACGACGCTGTTCTCCCCGTTTACGATCGGCGATCTTTCCCTTCCCAGCCGCATCGTCATGGCGCCCATGACCCGCCGCCGCGCATCCCATGGCAAGATTCCCGGCGAGCTCAACGCGCTATACTATGCGCAGCGCGCCACGGCCGGTCTTATCATTGCGGAATCGACAGAAGTCGATCCTTTCAGCGCGATCGATGTTCCGGCACGTCCGGGCCTCACCAATGACGCGCAGCAATCCGGCTGGCGGCTGGTAGCCGACGCCGTTCATTCGGCGGGTGGAAGAATATTCGTTCAGCTATCCCATATGGGACGCACCGCTCATCCGTCGCAATTGCTTGACGGCCGCCAACCCGTCGGGCCGTCGGCCCTGCGGGCAGCAGGAACGGTATACACCGCAGAAGGTGTGCAACCTTACGCCACACCACAAGCGCTTGACCCCGCCGGCATCGCATCAATCGTTGTTGAATTTGCGTCGGCAGCGGCGAGAGCGAGACTTGCCGGATTCGATGGTATCGAAATCCATGCCGCAAACGGCTATCTGATCGATCAGTTCTTGCGGGATGGCAGCAATATTCGTACGGACCACTATGGGGGTTCACTGAAGAATCGGGCTCGCATCCTGCTTGAGATCGTCGAAGCGGTCAGCGCGCACTGGCCAGTCAATCGTATCGGTGTTCGCCTGTCACCGACAAATCCCTATCAGGGCATGTACGATAGCAACCCCGCCAGTCATTTCCCGGAGATCGCCCGGCTGCTCGATCCGATCGGCCTCGCCTACCTGCATGTGGTTGAGCCCCCCGCTCAACCCGGAGAGCACCCTGTTACTGCTTCCGCCATACGCGCAGCTTTCGCCGGTCCCCTCATCCTTGCCGGCGGTTACAAGCGTGCTGACGCCGAGTACGCGCTGGTAACGGCACGGGCAGATCTGATTGCCTTTGGCGAAGCTTTCATCGCCAATCCCGATCTCCCGCAACGCTGGCTCCAGGGCGCGGTACTGAATGCTGCAGATAAGTCAACTTATTATTCCGGCGGCGCACGGGGCTACACCGACTATCCTTGCCTTGAGCTCGTTGAAAATTGATCACCTGAACTTTTTTTCAATGCGCTGGAACCAAATTCCTGCATAAGCATTCTCTTATAACTGGTTACCCCAACCAGCCCTTGGCTAACCCACAAGCCAACAATGGCCCAATCCTCATGCCCCTTGAGGATTGGGCTTTCCGCATGAACTGTTCGGCACCGTCAAGTGGAGAAAACAATGTCAATTGAAAATGCCCGACATGCGATCGAAGCAGCAATCCATAGTGGCGATTTCAAAAGCATGGGTGTTGCAGTGTTCAAGGCAATCAATGCCTTGGAAGAGCGAATTAAAAGGTTGGAAGAAGAACTGGAGCGTTTAAAGGCCAAATCGGGATAGAAGCATCGCCATCTAATCCTTGAATTTGAGGCTACATGTGATACGATCTTGAAAGGTTGAGTGTAGCGGTACCTTGAGCCTGCGCCGCACTGAAACGATGCGCGATATTTTTATCCAGAGTCCAGTTTGTTAGAGCCAAATCAAGCCTCAACTCGCGAAGCCCCTACCCACCCGGCAGGGGTTTTGCTTGTGTAGGGATACCGCATTTCCACCGCCCAAGGGCAAGCGGGACACCCGCCCCGCTTGGTGCAAAAAACCACCATCTAGTACAATCGGCTTAAGCCGTAAGCATTAGCCCCGGTAGCTGCCTCCACGGCCACCCACTCTGTCAGGCCGGCTTCGTCCGATGGAAAAACATCGGCCTTCCACCTTCCACGTGGATGCCATCCACGAAACAGAACCGGCTCTAGCCAAACAAGATTTGCTCTAACTCTCTTCCACGATTGCCTGGATATCGTTCGTCGAGTGATTGGTCAGGGTTTTGGGTATTTCGCTGACAATCCTGTCGGAAACTTCCTTGTGAAATTCCTGACGCATCTCACCCAGCATGAGCGGCGGCGCGACGATGATCAGCCGCTCGAATTCCCCCTTATGTGCATGACAATAGAGTTCGTCAGCAATCTCCTTGGCAAAGCGCTTTTTGGAGATTTCATGCCAGTCCGTGTCGTCCACGGCGCTGCGGCCCAACCCGGGTCCACTGGAGGAACGACCGGGCCTGTCACTGCCCTGTTCGCGCGTGGCGGGGTTGGAATGATGCATCTGATGAATAATGCCAAGCTGCACATTGTTCATGTCATGCTTGTTACGCAGAAAAAGTGCTTTCTCTCCATCTGCGACCAAAACCCAGGTGTGGCGGTTCAACATGACGTTCACCATCTCGAACTCCGACTGATACGTTGGCATTTGAACTTCCCTTTTAATGGAGTTTCGTTCCGTTGGAAATCGTGTTGCCTGCGGTCGCATGACTTTAAGTGTGGCAGACGGCCGTGACCATGGAACAACGTCTCGAAACTGCAGATGTTCCGGCTTTCTTGTTTTCAATCAGCGCCCGCAATGCAAGATTGGCACGATATTCGACAATCACCGGAAATGAGGTCGCCATGAGGATTGGTCTATTCATCGCAGCAATCGTTCTGATCGTCTTTGGGGCCATCTGGGCCCTTCAAGGTCTCAGCATTATCGGCGGAAGTTTCATGGTCGGCCAGACGCGATGGCTTTATATCGGACTCATTACGATCGTGGCCGGTATTGGTCTTCTCCTCTTTGCGCGAACGAAATGATCCCCGTAAAATCGCCGTAAAGGCCGCTTTCACCCGCACCTCGTCTGGATTTGTCCTTTGGCGGCTGGTAGGGTCCGGAGGAAATGGGAGGCTGAGTTTTTATGACTGCATTGACTATTATTGTTGAGTTCGAAACGCGCGAAGGCTGTGAAGAGGAATTCACCGCACTTATTCGCGAACACGCCAGAAAGACATTGGAAGAAGAACCAGGTTGCCTGCGCTTCGAAGTCATCAAGCCAATTGAGCGCAATGGAACGCCCATTCCCAACAAGGTCATGGTCAACGAGCTTTATGCAAGTGAAGCGGCGGTGACCGCGCACGAAAACAACCCGCGGCTGGCAAAGGTCCGAGCCGCCAATGCGCCCCTGCTCGTGTCGAGCCGGCTCATACTGGCGCAGTCTTTGAGTGCAAAAGCTGCCGAAGGCATGACACCGCAGGAACTGAACGCCAGCAACGATGATTAAGCCGAAGGCTTCCAATCTTCAGACTAAAGTCCTGTGGCATGATTCAGGGAAAATGTGCGATGAATGTTCATCACTATTTTCAACCCGCGATCTATCCCGTCGAAAGAACACAATGATGAAAAGAATGGCTTTGGCCTTTCTCCTGCCCTGTATTATCGCGACGTCCGGCTGCGGCGCCATGCGCTGGATGGACCAGAAACCGGCGGGCAAATCCAGCTGCGCAGGCTGGAACAGAATCCGCATCAAGCCGGAGACGGCGGTTTATTTGGTAAAGAACGACTTTTCCGCCGGCATCGATATCGATTCGCATAATCTCAATGGCCAGAACAACGGCTGCTGGAAATAACGGCCGCGCGCGCCCTTGCCTTGGGTGAATAACCGTTCGATCGGGAACAAATCCCGGTAAGTCACGTTCCACCTTTCTATACAAATGGAAAGGATTACTGGAATGGCTACGAATGCAACCAAAGTACAAGATATGTCTGAAAAGGATCTGGAAAATCAGATCGCGGCTTTGCGCAAACAGCTTTCGACGATCAGCAAATCGCTTTCCGAACAAGGTTACGATCTTCTCGGCAATGGTAACTCCGCCTATAAGGCCGTGAAGCAAGGCAGTCAGAAGGCTGCTCGATTTGTCGGTGACGAAGCGCAGATGGTGGCCGGAAAGGCCCGTGAGAACCCGCTTGCCGCAGTAGCGATCATATCGGCCGTTGCGGGTATCGGTCTCCTCGCCGGATTGAATGCCTATCGCCGCTAGAGCGGTTTGCGCTCCGGCCTTGAATAGCATGCCCGGCGTGCCTATATCAGCATAGAAATTCGTTTCCGCTTTTGACCACGGATGTACTGGCACTGGTGTTGAGACGAATTCGAAAGGTCGGGTCCTCCCGGCCTTTTTTGTTGCCGATGGCACACATCCGGCCGGTGAAGTGCCGCCGTTCATCGTCATGATGTTGCGTTCCCCCGTGCGAACGGTCTATGAAGGACCGGTTATTCGCGAAAGGCACCGGAGCAGAACCGGCCAGCCATTCCGCAATCCAGGTCTTGAGAGTGAGTTGCCTGAATGGACAATTTTGAAAAGTACGCCCTGGCTCTGATGGTCGTATTTGGTGCCCTTATAATCGGCGGTCTCATGGCTGTTCATATCGCTTGGGCTCACAAGGCGGGCTTTCTCTATGCATTGGGTGCCGCGGTTGTCGTCTGGTCCGCTGGCTTTGCGGTCCTCTTCGATAAGCCGCGGCTCTATGGCCTGTTATTGCTGGTTGCGACTTCCCTGATAACGGCTTCTGTCGTCGTCCTCGTCCGTTAGAACGTACCCGCTTCAATCCCCGCCAGATCTCGGATAATATGAAAGCACGTTTCATATTATCGTTTACTTTATCAAGAATAATTCTAAACTGCGGCCAGATTGAACGTGCCTGCCCGGCAACGGGTTGAAAGAGACATTTCCATGCGACTGACAAGACAGACCAATTATGCGATCCGGATCCTCATGTATTGCGCAGCCAATGACGGCAATCTGAGCCGGATCGGCGAAATCGCGCAGGCTTACACGGTTTCTGAACTGTTCCTCTTCAAGATCCTGCAGCCACTCGTGGAGAATGGCTTCATCGAAACGGTGCGCGGCCGCAACGGCGGAGTGAAGTTGGGCAAACCGGCAAGAGACATCACGCTCTTTGACGTCGTTCGTGTCACCGAAGAAAACTTCGCCATGGCCGAATGCTTCGAAAACGATGCTGCCGATTGCCCGCTGATCGACAGCTGCGGTCTGAACGCCGCTCTGCGCAAGGCGCTCAATGCCTTCTTTGAAGTGCTGGCTCAATATTCGATCGAGGATATCGTCGACAAGCGCGATGTTCGTGCCTTGCTCGGCATCGACGTTCTCGAAAAGCGTCTCGCAACAGCCAGTTGATAGACGTGCGCCGTACCTTGGATACGGCGCACGCTTTCGCGCTCGTTCGCTTCGCTGCGTTCGGCCCAGTCCTGCTGAAATGTCAGCTCAACTGCGACTCTTTTTGCCGGACAAACCTCGAGATCCGCTGAAGAGTGGCCGACTCTTACCTGACAAAGCGCGATTCCGGCTCGGGTTTCTGTACCCTGCGTTGTAGTCAGGTTTTGCTCGGTTGCCGGGGTACGGCTCTTGGCACCAGCGCCACACCCGGATGAGACGTTTTGACACATGGTCGGCCAGACCCGGAATATTGTCCCCGATAACGCTTGATATCGGCAAACATGATTGAATTGGTTAGGTTATTTTCCTAGTTTAGAATAATTCTAACTACTTGAAATCATGGCATAATCTCACCATATGCGTTTGACAGCATTCCAACAAACCGGTTTTATGGCTGGAGCGTTGATAGAACGTTTGACCTTTAATGTTTGGGCCTTGAACCCTTGCGATTGGAGGAACCATTGATTGGTTCGAAAGTATCACCCGGCCACGGGACAATATTTCTTGGGTCTAGCGTACAAAACGCTTTCATATCAATAGTTTATCCAAGATTTGATGCCATGTTGATGTCGAATGTCGCGGGTGCTTGTTCTGCAGGATACGGCGTCGGCACAAAATGCTAGTTTGTCATTGCAATATTATCACCCAGAAAGAGATCGAGAATACTATCGTTGAGCTTCTCGATGCGGACCCATGGCAACTTGTTGTTCCGGCAAAAGTTTACCATGCCATGAAGAAGCGCGGCCGCTGCTGTGGCTGCTTCCCAAATGTCGTTGAAACCATCATAAAGGTGACGGAAGAATATCATCTTCGCCACGGTTCAGACGATTCTGATGCAGTTTCGTTTATCGACCGTGTCCGATCATTGCGTCACGAATACGGGAGTTCACGACATGAAGGGCGACATAAAGGTCATCGAGCGGCTTAACGAGGCGCTGTTTCTCGAATTGGGGGCCGTCAACCAGTATTGGCTGCATTATCGCCTTCTGGATGACTGGGGCTACACAAAACTCGCCAAGAAGGAGCGTGAGGAATCCATCGAGGAGATGCACCACGCCGACAAGATCGTCCAGCGCATCATCTTCCTGGAAGGCCATCCGAACCTGCAGTCCATCGGCGCATTGCGCATCGGACAGAACGTGAAGGAAGTCCTCGAGGCGGACCTCGCGGGCGAGTATGACGCGGTCAAATCCTACAAGAAATCGCGCGAGATTTGCGACCAGCTCGGCGATTACGTTACCAAGGAACTCTTCGACGAGCTGCTGAAAGACGAAGAAGGTCACATCGACTTTCTTGAAACGCAGATCGGCCTACTCAATGCCATCGGACCGGAGCGCTATGGCCAGCTCAATGCCGCTTCAGCCAATGAAGTCGATTGATCAGACCAATCTCCGTCATAAAAAAGGGCGCCGATGGCGCCCTTTCCATTTCTGACTTGTCGCTTATTGCGGCAACTTGTCGTCAACACCCGCAACATAGAAGTTCATGCTGAGAATGGTCTTGTCATCGGCCGTCTCACCGGCCTTCAGCCAATCCGACCCGTCCTGCTTCTTGATCGGCCCGGTGAATGGCTTCAGCTCACCCGAGGTGATTTTAGCCTGTGTTTCTTCGGCCAGCTTCTTCACATCGTCGGGCATGTTCGTATAGGGCGCCATGACGACCAGCCCCTCATGCATGCCCTCGAATACATTGTGGGATTTCCAGGACCCATCCAGCACGGCCTTGGCCCGCTCGATATAGTACGGGCCCCAATTATCGACGATTGACGTCAGCTGGGTTTCGGGGCCGAACTTGATCATGTCGGAAGCCTGGCCGAACGCCTTGATCTTGCGTTCCGCTGCAACCTGCATCGGTGCGGTCGAATCCGTATGCTGGGTGATGATGTCGACACCCTGGTCCACAAGTGCCTTGGCAGCATCTGCTTCCTTGGCCGGGTCGAACCAGGAGTTCGCCCAGATCACCTTGATTTTGAAATTCGGATTGACCGATTGTGCGCCGAGCATGAAGGCATTGATGCCCTCGACCACCTCCGGAATCGGGAAGGAGCCGATGTAGCCGGCAACGCCGGTCTTCGACATTTTCGCTGCAATCACGCCCTGCACATAGCGGCCCTCATAAAACCGCGAGTTGTAGACAGCCACGTTGTCGGCGGTCTTGTACCCGGTTGCATGTTCGAACTTCACATCCGGGAACTTCTGCGCGACCTTAATCGTGGCGTCCATATAGCCGAACGATGTCGTAAAGATCAGCTTGTTCCCGGCGCGGGCCAGACGCTCGATCGAGCGCTCCGCATCGGCTCCTTCGGGTACATTCTCAAGGAAGGTGGTCTCGACCTTGTCGCCAAGCGCCTTTTCCAGCTCCTTGCGGCCCTGATCATGCTGATATGTCCAGCCAAAGTCACCGGGTGGTCCGATATAGATAAAGCCGACCTTCAGCTTTTCTTGCGCATGCGCTGCTCCCGCCACAGCAAAACTGGCCGCTATTGTCAGCGCCATGATGAGTTTTTTCATTTAAGTTCACCTCTCTGTTAAACGATTGCGATGTCTTTTTTTCCCGTACCTGCGTCAGCGGTCCGGCACGAAGGGTTTGCCGAGCGATGCCGGCGTATTCATCAGGGTCAGCCGCTTGTTTCTTGAAATCAGCACAAGCACGACGATCGTTGCGAGATAGGGCAGCGATGACATGAATTGCGACGGAATTCCGATGCCGAGAGCCTGCGCATGCAACTGGCCGATACTGACAGCTCCAAAGAGATAGGCGCCGGCGAGGATACGCCATGGCCGCCACGAGGCAAATACGACCAGCGCAAGCGCGATCCAGCCCCGGCCGGCCGTCATGTTCTCCACCCATTGCGGCACGTAGACAAGCGAGAGCTGTCCGCCGGCAAGACCGGCACAGGCACCGCCGAACAGGACGGCCAGATAGCGTATGCGGACGACGGGGACACCCAATGCATGCGCCGAAATATGATTGTCGCCGACGGCGCGCAATGTCAGGCCGGCCCGGGTCTTGAACAAGAACCACACGACGCCGATCGTAAGCAGGATGGAGATGTAGAAAATAGGATCCTGCCCGAACAGGAATTTGCCTGCATAGGGCAGATCAGAGAGGCCCGGAATGTAGAGCGATGCCATCTTCACGCCGGGCAAGCCAACGAAGCTTTCGCCGATCATGGCCGAGGCGCCGAGGCCGAGCAATGTCAGAGCGAGGCCGGTCGCCACCTGGTTGGTTACCAGCGTTAGCGTAAGGAACCCGAAAAGCAGCGAAAATGCCGCGCCTGCCAGGATCGCCGCGAACATGCCAAGCCAGGCCGAACCGGTTGTTTGGGCAACGGCGAAACCCGCAACGGCCCCCATCACCATCATGCCTTCAACCCCTAGATTGAGGACACCCGAACGCTCGACGACGAGTTCGCCCAGCGCCGCGATCAATAGCGGTGTTGCCGCTGTCGCAACCGTCAGGAGTATGGCCTCAAACATCGTCATTTCACGCACCCTTCAATGCTGTTTCGCTGTGCCGGGACACAATCCGGATGCGATAATAAATCAGGGTGTCACTGGCGAGGACAAAAAACAGGATGATGCCCTGGAATATGCGCGCCGATTTTTCCGAAATACCCAATGAAATCTGCGCTGCTTCCCCCCCAAGATAGGACAATGCCAGCACCAGTCCGGCCGCAACTATCCCCAAAGGATTGAGCCTTCCGAGAAACGCGACGATGATTGCCGTGAATCCGTAGCCGGGTGAAATGCTCGTCCTCAACTGGCCAACTGCACCAGATACCTCGGCAATCCCTGCGAGGCCAGCGAGGGCGCCCGATACCAGGAAGGCGAAGAACGTCAACCGTCCGGCACTGAAACCGGCAAATCGCCCTGCCCTTGCGCTACGGCCAAGCACCTTGATCTCATATCCGTTCAAGGTCCGCGACAGCATGAACCAGACGGCAACAGCCGCAAACAGCGCGAGGATGAAACCCCAGTGCGCCCGGCCCGAAGCCGACCATATTTCCGGCAGGATGGCGCTGGAATTGAACTGGACTGTTTCTGGGAAATTGTACCCCTGCGGGTTGCGCCACGCCCCGCGTACCAGCCAATCAAGGAAAAGCTGGGCGACGTACACCAGCATCAGGCTGGTCAAAATCTCGTTCGTGCTGAACCTGACCTTCAGGAGGGCCGGGATCGTCGCATAGGCCATGCCACCGGCCATACCAAGCAAAAGCATGATGGGAAGGACATACCAGCCCTGGAAATCCGGGAACATGACCGGAAGGATCGATCCGGCAATGCCTCCGGCGATCAATTGGCCCTCGGCGCCGATATTCCAGTTGTTCGACAGGAAGCAGACGGATAGTCCAACCGCAATCAGTATAAGTGGTGCCGCCTTGACCAGCAATTCGTGGACGGACCAGACTTCCGTCAAGGGTTCGATGAAGTAGGAATAGAGTGCGGCAATCGGATTCTTGCCGAGAATTGCAAACAGTATCGCCCCCGCAATCAAGGTCAGAAACAGGGCGATGAATGGCGAAAGGGCACTGAACAATGCCGAATGCTGGGGGCGTTTGACGATTTCGATCCGCATCATACCGCCCCTGCATCCTCCAGGGGTGCCGACGTGTCGGCTCCTCCCATCATCAGCCCTACCCGTTCCCGGTTCATGTGTTCTATAGGCACGGATTCCGAAAGGCGGCCATGTACCATCGCCGCAATCCGGTCGGAAATCTCGAAGAGCTCGTCCAAGTCCTGGCTGATCACGATGACCGCCGAGCCGCTGCGGGCCAGATCCACCAAAGCCTGGCGAATATGCGCAGCAGCTCCGGCGTCGACGCCCCAGGTCGGCTGATTGACGATCATGACGGAAGGGTTCCGATCAAGTTCACGTCCGATGAGAAACTTCTGTAAGTTTCCTCCGGAAAGTGCTGATGCATCTGGATTTTCCGCGCTCTTGCGAACGTCCATCTGCGCTACGATCCGTTTGGCCGCAAGAGCAAGGCTGGACTCCGCGACGAGCCTTAATGCCCCGCCGGAGAGAAATACTTTGCGGTCCGTGGAATGACGCGACAACAGCAGATTGTTGGTCAGCGACATGTCTGGAACAGCACCATGTCCAAGCCTTTCTTCCGGCACAAAAGCGGCACCGAGCTTGCGCCGCGCGGAAATGCCTGTGCGACCAGCATCTGTTCCGCGAATGCGGATGATTTCGGGACGTTCCTGCAAGACTTCGCCGGAAATTGCCTCGAACAACTCGCCCTGTCCATTGCCTGCAACACCGGCAATTCCGAGAATTTCCCCTGATCGAACTGAAAGATGGATATCGTGAAGCGGCACGGAAAAGGGTCCGCGCGGTTTCTGCGAAAGGCCGTTCACTTCAACCAGCGCAGTTTGTGCCGATGCATGCGTTGCGGCCGGATGCCTGTCGATGACGTGAATATCGCTCCCGACCATCATGCGTGCCAGCGATGCGGCGGTTTCGGAGCGCGGATCGCATTGGCCGACAACCTTGCCGTGCCGCAATACGGTCGCGCGGTCGCATAGGCGCCGCACCTCTTCAAGCCTGTGGCTGATATAGAGGATCGATTTTCCCTCGGACCGCAGGCGCTCCAATGTCACAAACAGCAGATCCGCTTCCTGCGGCGTCAGAACCGATGTCGGCTCATCGAGAATGATGAGGTCGGGATTTTGGAGCAAACACCGGATGATCTCGATCCGCTGGCGCTCACCTACCGAAAGGTCGCCGACAAGCGCCTCCGGATCCACCGGCAGGCCATAAGTATCTCCGATTTCCCTCGCCCGGTTTGCAATTGTGTCCAGTGGCGTTTTCTCATCCAGCGACAATGCTATGTTTTCCGCCGCCGTCAGCGCGTCGAACAATGAAAAATGCTGGAAAACCATGCCGATGCCAAGCGATCTGCCCATCGCCGGATTGGCGACTGCAACGCTCTTGCCTTTCCACGCAATCGCTCCGGAGGTTGGTTGCAACGCACCGAACAGCATCTTGACGAGGGTCGACTTGCCCGCGCCATTCTCACCGAGCAGTGAGTGAATTTCGCCCGTTCCAATCCTCAGATTGATTTCATCGCAGGCTTTGAGTGTCCCGAAAATTTTGGTGAGCTTGTCAGCTTCCAGTAGCGGTTTTTCAGAGCCGTCTTTTGTTTGTTCTGTCATCGTTCCCCGCGGCCAAGACCGTTTGCGATCCTATGACAGGCCCACCAAATTTGGAAAGTGCAAAACGTACGGCCACGGCCTTTTGCGCACAATATTCAAGCAATGGTTGCAGTGGCTCAAGGAATGAGCACTGTCGTGCCAGTGGTCTTGCGTGCTTCGAGATCGCGATGCGCTGTTGCCACATCCTTGAGTGCGTAAGTCTGTCCGATCTCGATCCTGATCACGCCTTTCGCCACGAGATCGAATAATTCATTGGCCCCATTTTCGAGAGCATCGCGCGCTGCAACGTAAACGAAGAGCGTTGGGCGTGTCAGATAGAGCGAACCCTTGCGCGACAGGATACCGAGATCGAATGGCGGAACCGCTCCGGAGGACTGGCCGAAACAGACGATCATGCCGCGCGGGCGCAGGCAATCGAGCGAGCCGTCAAACGTGTCCTTGCCCACCGAATCATAGACGACATCAACACCCTTTCCGCCGGTGAGCTCCTTTACCTGTTCTACGAAGTTCCCGGTGTTGTAATTGATGACGTGATCATATCCGTGATCCAGCGCCAGCTTGACCTTCTCCTCCGAGCCTGCTGTGCCGATCACTGTCGCGCCGAGATGTTTCGCCCATTGACCGGCAATCAATCCAACGCCGCCAGCTGCCGCATGGAAGAGGATCGTATCGCCCTTTTTCACGGGAAATGTCTGTCGCAGCAGATATTGCGCAGTGAGTCCCTTCAGCATCATGGAAGCCGCGTGCTCCAGCGCGATAGCGCCCGGAACTTTGACGAGCCGATCCGCCGGGATCAACCGCTCTTCGGCGTAGGCACCAATGGGATTGGTATAGGCGACGCGATCGCCGATCTTGACGTCCTTTACATCCGGACCGACTGCCAGCACCACGCCCGCGCCTTCATGTCCGGGGATCAGCGGCAAGGGGCTGGGTGATGGATAAAGGCCGGTCCGGTAATAGACATCGAGAAAATTCAGCCCGATTGCATCGTTGCGAATGTGTGCTTCGCTTGGTCCCGGGGCACCAATGGAGATATCCTCGTAGGTCAGCACTTCCGGTCCACCGGTTTGATGAATGCGAACAGCTTTGACCATCATGATTTCTCCGTACGTCCAAGATTGGGGAATGCCTGCATCACAGCACCGATGCAAAAGAGATATATGCCTGTCACCGAAATGCCAATGCGCACCCAGAGCGGCGATTCCAGTTCCTGAAACAGCGAGATCGCGCCAAAGCCGCACCACAGGAAAAATATGGCAAGATTCAATGGCCGCAACCGTTGCACGCGTACGGGGTGGAGAAAATACACCGGCAGGAATGAGACGATCGCCGAGGCAAGGACAATGGCAAATGCCACCCATTCTCCGGGGCGGACAATGAACAGCGTAAAGACAATCATGTTCCAGACCACCGGGAACCCCTTGAAGAAATTCTCCTTGGTCTTCATGCCGGTGTCGGCATAGTAGATAGCGCTCGAAACGACGATGATCGCCGCCGCAAGAAACGACAGCCCCTCGCCCATGAAACCGCGCTGATAAAGCGCGAAGGCCGGGATCAGAACATAGGTCATATAGTCGATGATATTGTCGAGGAGTTCGCCTGACCAGTTAGGCAGGACATATTTGACTTCCAGCTTGCGGGCTATTGGCCCGTCTATACCATCGACGAACAAAGCCAGCCCCAGCCACCAGAACATGGCTGTCCAGCTTTCTTCGCTGGCGGCAACAACCGACAGGAATGCCAGAAAGGAACCGGACGCTGTCAGCAGATGAACGGAAAATGCTTTCGCCTGCGGAGCCGTTACTTTCTTGGGCATGACGCCCTTGGGCAAGGTTGGTTTTTTCACGGTCCGCGCCAATCTGCTGCATGATAATTGCTCGCTCGCCGTAGTATCTTACCAGCGGCGAACGATTTGCGATCAGCTTTTCTTGAAAATGGTTCAAAGCGCAAGCAATGAAGTTGATATAAACTGTTGAAAGCTCGAAGCGAGCATGGAAGCGGAGGCGAATATGACCAGCACCAGAACAGATCCCATTGTGATTGCAGGAGCTGGGCATGTGGGGTTGATCGCCGCGATCGCCATTGGCCAGACCTTCGAGAACGTCATCAGTCTCGGGACGATACCGGAAGGCAATGACAAGCGGACAACCGCGCTGATGATGCCTGCCATCAAGTTTCTCAGGCAGATCGGCCTGTGGGAAAGCATCGAACCGCACGCGGCTCCGATCACCACCATGCGTATTCTCGACGGAACAACCCGGCTCATCAGAAGCCCCGCTGTGACCTTTGAGGCCAGCGAAATCGACGAGCCCGCCTTCGGCTACAACATTCCGAACGTCACTTTGACCGAGGTCTTGAGTGACGCGCTGAAGGGCTCGCCAGTAAAGCATGTGGCCGCCTCTGCCAGCCATTACCACCCGACTGAATCTGCAATTGCAGTCGAAGCCGGCAACGGCGCCGTGTACACCGCCAATATCGTCATCGCCGCCGATGGCCGTTCTTCGCTGGCCCGCGAAGCCGCCGGAATATCCGCGCGGACCTGGAGCTATAACCAGACGGCCATCGTCCTAAGCTTTAGCCATACGCGCGATCATCATGATATTTCTACAGAATTTCATACCGAGCATGGCCCGTTCACGCAGGTTCCCCTAGCCGGCAAACGCTCAAGCCTGGTCTGGGTGACGACACCAGCGCACGCTGTCGAACTCCTCGAACTCACAAGAGATCAGTTGGCAATGCGGGTTGAGGATCGCATGCAGTCGATGCTCGGCGCGGTGACCATCGATGTTGATCCGCAGAGCTGGCCGCTCTCGGGGCTTGTACCAACCTCCTTTGCCCGCAACCGGGTGTTTCTGGCTGGCGAATCCGCGCATGTATTCCCGCCAATCGGCGCGCAGGGCCTCAATCTCGGTGTCAGGGATGTTGAGACCCTCCTGGAAACGCTTCCCAATGATGGCACTGACCTTGGCATATCGAGCGTTATGTCCAGCTATAACCGCAAGCGAAGCCCGGATATCATTGCGCGCACCGGCGCGGTCGATGCCCTGAACCGATCGTTGTTGTCGGATTTTCTGCCGGTTCAGATGGTGCGCAGTGGCGGACTCGAGTTGTTGCGTGCTTTCTCGCCGCTGCGTGGTTTCGTCATGCGCGAAGGCCTGCGTCCAGGCAGCGGCTTCCGCTTCTCGCGTAAAGACGCGCTCCCGAACCACTAGGAGTCGGGTCCTGTTGTTATGATTTCGACCAGATAAACGGGTCCTGTCCCCGGGATTATGCGAAGACGAAGTCGCTCAGCAACTTCACATTCAGCAAAGCGATCACCACGGCGATGAACATGGCGAAGGCCGACAGCCAGCGCGGTGCGACAAGCGCGCCCATTTTGGCCTTGCTCGCCGTGAACATGACCAAGGGAAACACCGCAAACGACAATTGAAGGCTGAGGACCACCTGCGTCAGCACAAGCAGCTTGGCCGTGCCACTCTCGCCATACCAGATCGTGACAATGGCCGCGGGGACGATCGCGATGCCGCGCGTTATCAGCCGCCGCAGCCAAGGCGCCAGCTTGATGTGCAGGAAACCTTCCATCACGATCTGTCCTGCAAGCGTCGCTGTTACCGTCGAGTTGATACCACAGCAGAGCAAGGCAATACCGAACAGCGTCGGGGCAATCGCCAGACCGAGCAGCGGTGCAAGCAGTGAATGCGCCTCACCCAACTCAGCAACCCCTGTCTGGCCTGTCTTGTGAAACGTTGCCGCTGCGAGAATGAGAATCGATGCGTTGATCAGCAGGGCAAACATCAAGGCAACGGTGGAATCGATCGTCGCATATTTCAGCGCCTGCCGTTTTTCCGGCAGCGAAGAGCCATAGTTCCGCGTTTGAACAATGCCAGAGTGCAGGTAAAGGTTATGCGGCATCACCGTCGCGCCAAGAATACCAAGCGCCAGATAGAGCATCTCGGGATTGGTCACGATTTCCGTTGTTGGCGCAAAGCCCCTGATGACAGCGCCCCATTCTGGATCGGCGAGGAAAATCTGGATGGCAAAGCAGACGGCAATGACTCCAAGCAGGGTGATAATCAGGGCCTCGACCCAACGGAAGCCAAGTTTCTGCAGATAAAGAATGAGGAAAACATCGAGCGCGGTGATAAGAACACCAATTTCCAGCGGTATCCCGAAGATCAGATTAAGTCCGATGGCAGTGCCGATCACTTCGGCAATATCCGTGGCAATGATGGCGATTTCGGCAAGGAACCATAGCGAATAGGCCACTGGCTTTGGAAAAGCATCGCGGCAGGCCTGCGCAAGGTCCCTGCCCGATCCGATCGCAAGCCGCGCGCATAATGCCTGCAGCACGATCGCCATGATGTTGGAAACGAGCGCGACGACAAGCAGCGCGTAGCCGAATTTCGAGCCCCCAGCGAGCGACGTGGCCCAGTTGCCCGGATCCATATATCCAACTGCGACGAGATAGCCTGGACCGACAAAAGCAGCCGCGCGGCGCCAGCCCGGTCCACTGGTCGTTACGGCAATCGAACGATGAACATCAGAAAGCGACGCCTCGCCCCTTGCGCGCCGCCAGCCTTGAGGCGTGTCGGCCGCCTGCCGTATTTGATCCATGAACAACCCTTAATCGCAATTGCAAATCATTCGCAACTATATAGAGAGAAAATTTCCAATCGCAAGCCTTCGACCTGTGCAAAGACAGCCGTTCGATCGATTTATTGCGGATATGAAAGAAATTCAGGCGACCCGGCTGCTGAAATTATTCGATAAGTCCGTGAGTCATCACGTAGAGCCACAGTGTCAGCGTCAGTACTGAGAACAGCGTGGTTGCCAATACACTGCTGGAGGCACGTTCTACCCAAACACCATATTGGTGAGCGATGACGAAGACATTCGTCGCTGTGGGCAAAGCTGCCATCAACATCGCCGTGTTGACCCAAATTGGAGGGAAGTCTCCCGCCAGACTGAGAATGCCATAGATCAGCACGGGCTGAACCAGCAGTTTAAGCGGAACGATGAGATAGAGCTCCTTTGGAACCCGCTTCAGGGGGCGCAATGCCAGTGTAGCGCCCATGGCAAACAGCGCGCACGGCGCGGCGGCCTTCGCGAGCAAATCAATCAATCTATCGAGTGCAACAGGCGGCTCGAAGCCAATAATCGCCGCTGCCACGCCAAGAATGGTCGCGATGATAAAGGGATGAAAAAATATCTTCCGCAGAACACTGATCACAAGATCGGGTGCAGACCGCTTGTCATTGCCGGATAGCGCCATCATCAGCGGGGCCATGACAAAATGAAGCGTGTTGTCGAAGCAGAAGATCAGGGCCACGGGCACAGCAGCAGGCGCCCCGAAGGCAAGGATTGCCAGCGCCGGGCCCATATACCCAATATTGCCATAGGCCGCTGCGAGACCTTGAATCGTACTCTCATCAATCTTTCGCGTCCTCACATATGCGACCAGGAACATCGTCAGAAAGATGCAGAATGTGGACGCGGTGCAACCGATGATAAATGCCCACTGCGTCAATTCCGCCACCGGGGTTTGGGATAGTATCTGGAAAAACAGGGCTGGAAGCGCCACATAAACGATGAAAGTGTTCATCCACCCCAGCGCTTCCAGGGGCTGGCGATTAATCCGGGCCACGAAAAAGCCAAGAAAGATAAGCCCAAAGAACGGAAGCACGAGGTTAAAAACGTTGAGCATAATTGGCTTTTGAGGGTTGCGGCGCGAAAGAGTTACGGCAGGACGCCAATTAAGCTCGCGAGATTTGACAGAACGAGATATCTATACCGAATGACAATGATGACACAGATACGACATGCAAAATTTCAGATAGGTCAGGTGGTTAGTCACCGGATATTTGCCTTTCGTGGAATAATTTTTGACGTTGATCCGGAATTTAACAATACGGAAGAGTGGTATCAATCCATTCCAGAGGATATACGACCGCGCCGCGACCAACCGTTTTACCATCTCTTCGCCGAGAACGCGGAAAGCGAATACGTCGCCTATGTCTCGGAGCAAAACCTGATGGCCGACACGAGTGGTGTGCCATTGAGGCATCCTCAGATCAAGAACATGTTCGAAAAGACTGAAGGCGGCGTCTATCGGGTAAAGCGACCGCACATCAATTAGCGTCAGAGCAACGGACAACAAAAAAGGGACGCCCGAAGCGTCCCTTTTTGATTCCTGCCTGCCGGTCAGTTGCCGGTTTTGGCTTTTTGCTGTTCAGCCTTCATCTTTTCTTCGAATTCCTTCTGACGCTTCTGGACTTCATCCTGAAGGGTCTTCTGGCGCTGTTCAAGTTCGTTCTGCTGCAGGCCCGGGCCGTCATAGGCCTGGCTGAATCCAGTCAATGCAACGTTGATCGGATTGGGCTTGTTCTGGAAATTGACCGAAGTCAGCGTCAGCTGGTTGCCCTTCTTGAATGACGAGAGGAGCTCGTCTGACAAGGCGACTTCGGAGATGCAGCGATCAGGGAAGCAGATTGCATATTCGATTTTCTGCGTCTTGCCGCCATTGATCTGGAGTCCGACGCCCGGCGCGATGAGGCGGCCGGTCGGAACGGAAACCTGGAAAATCTTCCGGTTGATCTTGCCCTTGATCTCAATGAGATTGACGGCTGTCAGCAGCTGGCCGCTATCAGCAGTCACGATGTTCTGGGTATTGCAGATATCGTTCTCTTCCTGCTTGGAGCAGACCTTGAACCAACCCTGCGGCGCTCTCTGCTGTTGGGCTGACGCTGGTACCGCCGCGACGGCGAGTAATGCAGTGGCACCGACAAGGGATGCGGTTGCAGCGATGGTCTTGCGGATGGACATGGTCAACTGGTTCCTTTCAGCGCACTTATCCGAAGTGTGTCTTGATCACCTGATTTTGCTTGTCTGGCTTGGTTACCAAATGCGGCAAGAGAGTGACCCTCGATATCGAAGGCCGTGTTACACTGCATGTTAACGCAAATCCAGCCACCTTTTGGCTCTGTTTTAAATTCACATGCATGATTATACCCCTTACGCCGCAGAATCGTCGTCAAGTGGTAGTCTTTGACACGAATCAGGATGAATCCCTGCTTTTGGGTGCAAGGTTGAGACGATGTTGAAGAAAACCATTCAAGCACTGGCCCTCCTGGCCGCGCTTTGTTCGATGACAAGCGCAGTATCTGCTGAACCAACCCATGGAATCGCCATGCACGGCGAACCAGCCCTGCCCGCCGATTACAAATATTTTCCCTACGTTAATCCCGAAGCGCCGAAGGGCGGTTCGATCACCTACGGCGTTGTCGGCACATTCGATAGCCTCAACCCGTTTCTGGTGAAAAGCATGCGAACATATGCCCGAGGCATGTTTGGCGACCCGGAGTTTGGAAATCTTGTCAATGAATCGCTGATGCAGCGGAGCGCAGACGAGCCGTTCACAATGTATGGGTTGCTGGCCGAGAAAGTCGAAACGAATGATGAGCGGACATGGGTAGAATTCACGCTCAATCCGAAAGCAAAATGGTCTGACGGACAACCGGTGACCCCCGACGACGTTATTTTTACTTTCGACGTGCTGACAAAAAAAGGCCGGCCACCCTTTAGCAGCCGCATGAAACTCATCTCCAAAATTGAAAAGATTGGCGAACATGGCGTCCGGTTCACATTCAACGAACAGGCGAACAGGGAGTTTCCACTTGTCCTGGCGCTGATGCCGGTATTGCCGAAGCATAAGATCGACATTGACACATTCGACAGTTCGCCTCTGTCAATCCCGGTGGGCAGCGGGTCGTATACCGTGGCGCAAGTTCAACCGGGACAGCGGATCGTTTTCAAGCGCAATCCCGATTATTGGGGTGCAGATCTTCCGAGCAGAATCGGCTTCAACAATTTTGATACCGTTACGGTCGAATATTTCCGCAACAACCAGGCCCAGTTTGAGGCCTTCAAGAAGGGCGTGTTCGACGTTTTCCTGGAGGGCGATCCGAATAAATGGGCAACATCCTATGATTTTCCTGCGGCAAGGGATGGACGTGTGATCAAGGAGACATTCGAGACACAATCCCCCGCCAACATGTTCGGCTTCCTCTTCAACACGCGCCGTACAAAGTTCCACGACAAGGCAGTTCGAGAAGCGCTCGCTCTGATGTTCGACTTCGAATGGACAAATCGCAATCTCTACGCAGGCCGCTATCAGCGCTTGGGCAGCTACTGGCAGGGGTCGGAATTGTCCGCACTGGGGAAACCCGCAGATGCGACCGAACGCGAACTGTTGGCTCCATATCCGAATGCCGTCCTGCCTGAAGTCATGGATGGCACCTACAAACCTGCCACAACAGACGGATCCGGACGCGACCGCAAGGAAATGAAGCGCGCCTACGACATTCTTGTTGGTCAGGGCTACAAGATCGAGAACGAACAGATGCTCGATCCGCGGGGAACGCCGTTCGCCTTCGAAATCCTGACACGCTCGGTAAGTGAAGAGCGCCTTGGACTTGCCTACAAGCGCACGCTCGAACGTCTGGGGATTGGTGTCACGATCCGGACCGTCGACGATGCCCAATATCAGAAACGTCTGCAGACATTCGACTACGACGTCATCCTTGGCGCCTATTCGAGCTCGCTTTCTCCCGGATATGAACAGTTTAGCCGCTGGGGAAGTCAGTCCAAAGAGGTTGAAGGAAGCTTCAACTACGCGGGTGTGGCCGATCCGGCAATTGATGCGCTGCTCGACAAGATGCTGGCGGTTCGCGGACAGGCAGAGTTCACCAGCACAGTGCGCGCCCTCGACAGGATGTTGATCTCCGGCCATTATATGGTGCCGATCTATTACCAGCCCGAGCAATGGGTTGCGCGCTGGGCGCAGTTGCAACATCCAGACAAGACATCCCTGGTCGGTAACCAGCTAAATACCTGGTGGTCAGACAAACGATAGGTTGAGTTGAAATCATGACTGACAAGAAATTTATGATCGACGTGGTGTCGGATGTCGTTTGCCCATGGTGTTTTCTTGGCCGCAAACGGCTTGAAAGCGCTCTGGCGCTTAATCCGGATCTCGACGTGACCGTGAACTGGCGGCCGTTCCAGCTCGACCCGACGATTCCGCGCCAGGGCAAGGACCGCAATCGCTACATGCAGGAGAAGTTCGGCAGTTCCGACCGGATTTTCGAGATCCATCAGCAATTGATCGAACTCGGCAAGGAAGCAGGCATCGAATTTGACTTCGAAGCCATCGAAATCAGCCCGAATACGTTGGATGCACACCGCCTTATCCGCTGGGCGTCACAAGCCAAGCCCAACGTTCAGGACAAGGTCGTCGGCATTCTTTTCTCCTATTATTTCGAACAGGGAAAGAACATCGGCGACCAGCAGGTGCTGCTTGAGGCCGCCGGAGAAGCTGGCATGGACGTTGCGATTGTGGCCAGCCTGCTGCCGACGGACGCGGATACGGTGGGCGTTCAGCAGGAAATAGACACCGCCAATCAGATCGGCGTACGTGGCGTTCCCTGCTTCATTCTCGACCAGAAATACGCGGTGATGGGCGCGCAATCAGCAGATGCACTGGCCGATGCCATCCGCCAGACAGCAGATGGTTTTGAGCCCCGCCCCGCCTGAGCTATGAGGCCTCGGCAAGCTTGGCAAATTGCGTCATGACGACCGCCGCACCATTGAGCCGCTTTTCAGCCGTTGGCCAGTCGCGTACCAGCACGATGCTTTGATCGGGCCGGATCTTGGCCATGGCACCCTGTTCGCCGATCATTTTGACCAGTGCGGCAGGATTATTGAATGTCTTGTTGCGGAACTGGATAACGACGCCTTTCGGCCCCGCATCGAGTTTCTCCACATTGGCGCGGCGGCACAGCGCCTTGATATAGACGATCTTGAGGAGGTGCTGGACTTCCTCCGGCAGCGGACCGAAGCGGTCGATCATTTCGGCGCCAAAGCCGTCGATCTCCTGCAATTCCTCCAGATCGGCAAGGCGGCGATAGAGGCCGAGGCGCAATTGCAGATCCGGAACATAGGTCTCGGGAATCATGACGGCGGTGCCGATCGAAATTTGCGGGGACCAATGTCCGTCCTCGACTTCACCTGTGCCCTTGATCTCGGCAACAGCCTCTTCCAGCATCTGCTGGTAGAGTTCGAATCCAACCTCTCGGATGTGACCCGACTGCTCTTCCCCAAGCAGATTGCCTGCGCCGCGAATATCCATGTCATGGCTTGCAAGCTGGAAACCGGCTCCGAGCGTATCGAGTGATTGCAATACCTTGAGCCGGCGTTCCGCGGTCTGCGTCAGCAGCTTGTTGGCTGGCAGCGTGAACAGCGCATAGGCGCGCTGTTTCGACCGGCCAACGCGTCCGCGCAGCTGATAGAGCTGCGACAGGCCGAACATGTCGGCACGATGGATGATCAGCGTGTTGGCGGTCGGAATGTCGAGGCCGGATTCCACGATGGTGGTCGACAGGAGCACATCATACTGCCCGTCATAGAAGGCATTCATGATGTCATCGAGCTCGCCAGGAGCCATCTGGCCGTGAGCAATTGCCACCTTTAGTTCCGGCACCTGCGCGTCCAGGAACTCTTTGATATCGCTCAGGTCTGAAATACGTGGGCAGACATAGAAGCTCTGTCCGCCACGATAGCGCTCGCGAAGCAGTGTTTCGCGAATGACAAGCGGATCGAACGGAGAGACAAAGGTGCGCACGGCCATGCGGTCGACGGGCGGAGTGGTGATCAACGACAGTTCGCGCACACCGGTCAAGGCAAGCTGAAGGGTCCGTGGTATCGGCGTCGCCGAGAGTGTCAGGACGTGCACGTCCGATTTCAGTTCCTTCAGCCGTTCCTTGTGCTTGACGCCGAAATGCTGTTCCTCGTCGATAATCAAGAGGCCGAGATTCTTGAATTTGATGCCTTGCCCGAGCAATGCATGCGTGCCGACCGCGATGTCGACCTGACCTTCGGCGATGCCTTTCTTGTTCTCGGCAAGTTCCTTCGAACCAACGAGGCGCGAGGCCTGTGCCACATTGACCGGCAGCCCCTGGAAACGGGATGAAAATGTCTTGAAATGCTGGCGGGACAACAGCGTCGTCGGCACCACGACGGCAACCTGCACTCCGTTCAGTGCCGCCACGAATGCCGCACGCAATGCGACCTCCGTCTTGCCGAAGCCGACATCGCCGCAAATGAGCCGGTCCATGGGCTTGCCCAGCGACAGATCGTCGATCACGGCAACGATTGCGCGGTCCTGATCTTCCGTCTCGTCATAAGGGAACCGGGCAGCGAATTCGCCATAGAGCCCGTCCGGCGGCAGGAGGATCGGTGCGCCGCGCATCTGCCGTTCGGCGGCAATGCGGATAAGATGGCCTGCAATGTCGAGCAAGCGCTTTTTCAGCTTTGCCTTGCGCGCCTGCCACGCCCCACCACCGAGTTTGTCTAAGACAGCAGTTGAAGTTTCGGTGCCAAACCTTGACAACAGCTCGATATTTTCAACCGGCAGGAACAACCTGTCATCGCCTGCGTAATGCAATTCAAGACAATCATGCGGCGCGCCGGCAGCAGTGATCGTCCTCAGACCGATAAATCGGCCTATGCCGTGATCCACGTGCACGACAATGTCGCCGGCATTGAGCGCCGCCACTTCGCTGATGAAGTCACGGTCGCGTTTCCGCCGCTTGGAATGACGGATCAGCCGATCGCCGAGAATGTCCTGTTCCGCAACAACGACCAATTCGCCCGCGTCGAAGCCGGTCTCCAGCGAAAGGATGCCCGCCGTGATCTTGTCGCGAGCAAGTGCCTTTACAGTCCGCAGATCATCGACGAGTTCGATCTTTTCCAGACCGTGTTCGTTCAGAACCTGCACCAGGCGGTCGCGCGTGCCCTCGCTCCACGCCGCCAGCAGTACCTTCTTGCCCGCAGCGCGCTCGTCGGCAATATGCTTGACCACGCTGTCGAAAACATTGGTATCCTTCGCCGTCCGCTCTTCAACAAATGTGCGCCCGCGATGCGCACCGGCGTGGATCGTTGCCCGCCCTGTCACAAACGGCGCATCGAACGGTGTGAAATCAATCCGCATTCCCGATGCAACAGCGCCAGCTTCTACCTGCGCCGGCGTCAGGTAAAGCGAACCCGGCTCGACGGGCTTGTACGGAATCGCATCACCGGGTTCCTTTCCGTCGGACTGCCGCCTGCGTGCTTCGTAGTGGTCCAGCACCATCTTGTGACGTTCTGCCATGGCTTCATGCGCCAGATGGTCGAAGACGACAGGCATGTTGCCCGCATGGTCGAACACTGTCTCCAGGTTCTCATAGAAAAGCGGCAGCCAATGTTCCATACCGGCAAAACGGCGGCCCTCCGAGATCGACTGGTAGAGCGCGTCATCACGCGAAGGTGCCCCGAATTTCTGCACATATTGTGAACGGAAGCGGCTGATAATCTCCGGTGACAGCGTAATTTCACTCATCGGCTGCATGGAGAATTCGGTCTTTTGGCTCGACGTGCGCTGCGATGCAGGATCGAAAGTGCGGATTGTTTCCAGCGTATCGCCAAAGAAGTCCAGGCGCAGCGGCTCGTCCGCACCAGGTGCAAACAGGTCGAGAATCCCCCCGCGCACTGCATATTCACCAACGTCGCGCACTGTCGGAACACGCTCAAATCCATTGTTTTCAAGGCGTTGCACAAGCGAATTCATGTCAATTCTATTGCCGGGCTTAGCCATGAACAGCTGTTCGGCCAGGACTTTACGCGGCGGCAGCTTCTGCAACACCGCGTTGGCGGTTGACAGAATGACACCTGGGTGCTTGTGATCGCGCAACGAAGCAAGGCCGGCCAGCGCCGCCAGACGGCGCGCCGACGTGTCCGCGCCGGGTGATACGCGATCATAGGGAAGGCAGTCCCACGCGGGCAACTGCAGTACAGGCAGATCAGGCTGGACGAAATTCAATACCTGCTCGAGGTCCGCGACGCGCTGGCCATCCCGAACGATGAACAGCACAGGGCCACCTGCCCCCGTCTCGGCCACCACCTTCGCCAGCGCAAAGCCTTCATAGCCATCAACAACACCATCGATGACCACATGGCCATTGATGTCAGGTTTCAATCCGAGTTTGGTAAAGGCAGTCATGCGATTTCAGAATTTCCCGGTCACGCCTCGGCGTGACTCAAAAGCTGATGTTGTTGCGGGATGCAACGACCTTGTGAAAGATCGGCGTGTCGAATTCGGCGGGAACGTCGGCCTCGCCGGTAACCCATTTCAGAAGGTCCCGGTCAAGCGCTTCCATCAGTGCTTCATATTGGTCAAGTTCCTCGTCGGACAAGGTATCGATATGGGCATCGGCAAACTGTCCTAGAATCAGATCCATCTCACGCATGCCGCGATGCCAGCAGCGGAACAGGATACGGCGTTGCCTTGGCTGCAAATCGGCGGTGGTACGACTGCTTCCGGTCATGAACAAGCTCCGTTTTTGCCTTTGGATCGTTTTTTGTGGTGGGCGCCGGTCGGTATAGCCTGCCTTGTCGCGTCTGTCAGCCTTGCAACGCACATCGAAGCCGTTAAACGTTACGCATGCGCCCGTCACTGCTTGATCCCCTATTTGCGTCTGTTCGTTCGCTTTCCGGCATAGGACCGAAAGTTTCGGGCATGCTCGCGACGCTGCTTGGCACGCAGCCTCCAGGAACCGAACCGCGCGTCGGCAATCTTGTATACCTCCCGCCCCATAGCGTGATCGACCGGCGTAATCGCCCAGGGATCGCCCATGCCCCGGAAGGCGCGATTGTTACGCTGGAAGTGCGAATCGACCGCCACCTGCCGTCTCCGGGCGGACGCAGCAATGTTCCCTACCGCGTCTTCGCCCATGATGATACTGGCGAGATCGGCCTTACCTTCTTTCACGCCAAGCAGGCGTGGCTCGAAAAGGTCATGCCGGTGGGGGAAACTGTCATCGTTTCCGGCACGATGGAATGGTTCAATGGCCGCCCGACCATGGTCCATCCTGACCATATCGCCAGCATCGGCGATGCGGCGACGCTTCCCTTGGTCGAGCCGGTCTATCCCCTGACCGCCGGGCTATCGCCGAAGGTGCTGGCACGAGGTGTTCAGGAGGCGTTGGCCAAGGCACCCGATATGCCGGAATGGATCGATCCACCGGTCCTCGATAAATATGGCCTGCCGTCTCACCGCCAAGCACTTCATACGCTGCACAATCCACAAGATCCGGGCGACATCGCCTTGGATCATCCAGCACGCCAGCGGCTCGCTTATGACGAGTTTCTTGCCGGTCAACTGGCACTGGCACTCGTCCGGCAGAAAACAAAACGGCTTTCGGGCCGGAAACTCGAGGGCGATGGCCATCTCAAGGCCAAGGTCATTGCGGCACTGCCCTACACTCTGACCAGTAGCCAAAGCCAGGCGATCAAGGAAATCATCGCCGACCTGCGCCAGCCGGAACGCATGCTGCGGTTGTTGCAGGGCGATGTGGGTTCCGGGAAAACCGTTGTCGGGTTGCTGGCCATGGCCCACGCCGCAGAGGCCGGAGGCCAGTCGGCGCTGATGGTGCCAACGGAAGTCCTGGCGCGCCAACATTATGCCACCATCGCGCCCTTGGCGGCGAAGGCCGGATTGCGCGTCGCATTGCTCACGGGCCGCGAAAAGGGTCGCGAGCGCGAAGAGATACTGGAGGGCCTGCGCTCCGGTTCTGTTCATATCATTGTCGGCACGCACGCCCTGTTCCAGGAAAAGGTCGCTTACCATGATCTGGTTCTGGTCATCGTCGATGAGCAGCACCGTTTTGGGGTACATCAGCGCTTGCTTCTGACGTCCAAGGGTACGGCGCCCGACATGCTGGTGATGACGGCGACACCGATTCCGCGCACGCTGGTGCTGACCGCATTCGGCGATATGGATGTTTCGAAACTCACCGAAAAGCCCGCGGGGCGCAGACCGATCACCACGGCCATAATGCCGATGGAGCGCTTGAGCGAATTGGTTGACCGTATGCGGACGGCTATCGCCGAAGGACAGAAGATCTACTGGATCTGCCCCCTCGTCGAGGAATCCGAGCTGGTCGATCTCGTTTCCGCCGAAGAACGCTTTGAATCGCTCAGGCCATTGCTCGGCGACAGGATCGGTCTTGTGCACGGCCGCATGACAGGTCCGGAAAAAGACGCGGCGATGCTCGCCTTCAAGAGCGGCGATACACGCTTGCTCGTGGCAACAACAGTCATCGAGGTTGGGGTCGATGTGCGGGATGCGACGATCATCGTCATCGAACACGCCGAACGCTTCGGCCTCGCCCAACTGCACCAGTTGCGCGGCCGCGTGGGCCGTGGCGACAAGCCTTCAACCTGTCTTCTCATCTACAAGGGACCGCTCGGTGAGGTGGCGCAGGCGCGGCTTAAAATCATGCGAGAAACCGAAGATGGATTCCGCATTGCCGAAGAAGATCTGAAACTGCGCGGCGAAGGTGAGCTCCTGGGTACGCGCCAGTCTGGCACGCCCGGTTTCCGCCTTGCCAGCATCGAGGCGCACCAGGAATTCCTGGAAATCGCGCGCAAGGATGCGCGCTATATTCTGACACGCGACCCCGAGTTGCAGAGTGCGCGCGGCGAAGCCCTGCGCATCCTGCTCTATCTCTTCGAACGCGATGAGGCGGTCAGACTTTTGCGCGCCGGATGACGTTGCGCAATTCCGGTCGGAAAACCGGTACGCACTTTTCCTGGAATTGCTCTATTCCACAGTCACCGATTTTGCCAGGTTGCGCGGCTGGTCCACATCCGTCCCCATGAATACGGCTGTGTAATAGGCCAGCATCTGGATCGGCAGCGCGTAAATGATCGGCGCGATGATCTCGGGCGTATCCGGCAGGACGATCGTGTGCATCGTATTCAGCGTGCTTGCGGCCGCGCCCTTCTCATCGGTAATGAGAATGATCTTGCCACCACGCGCAGCGACTTCCTGCATGTTCGAAACGGTTTTCTCGAACCAGTGATCATAGGGAGCGATGACAATGACCGGCATGGATTCATCGATCAGCGCAATCGGTCCATGTTTCAACTCGCCCGCCGCATAACCTTCGGCGTGGATGTACGAGATTTCCTTGAGCTTCAATGCGCCTTCGAGCGCAAGTGGGTAACTCGTGCCACGGCCGAGATACAGCACATGTTTGACCTGGCTCAGATCGCGGCTAATGGCCTCGATCTGCGGCTCCAACCGCAGAGCCTGATTGGCGTAGCGTGGTATTTCGGAGAGTTCACGCACGAGCTGGCGCTCCTCGTCCTCGTTGATCGTACCGCGCATCTTGCCGGCCGCGACGGCTAATGATGCCAGCACGGACAATTGACACGTGAAGGCTTTGGTCGAGGCCACGCCGACTTCCGGACCTGCAAGGGTTGGAAATACCGTGTGGGACTCGCGCGCCATCGTCGATTCCCTGACGTTGACGATCGTACCGATGGTCAGCCCCTGCTGTTTGCAATAACGCAGCGATGCCAAGGTGTCCGCCGTCTCGCCGGACTGCGAGACGAACAGGGCAAGGCTGTCTTTCGAAAGTGGCATTTCGCGGTATCGGAATTCGGACGCGACATCGATATCGACCGGCAGCCGTGCAATCCGTTCGAACCAGTATTTGCCAACCAGCCCGGCATAATAGGCCGTTCCACAGGCGGAAGCCGCAATCCGGTCGATCTTGGCGAAATCGACGGGTGCACTGCCGGGCCGAATCCTGCCTTTGGAAAAGTCGAGATAGTTCGCCAGTGTGTGGGAAATGACTTCCGGCTGTTCATGGATTTCCTTTTCCATGAAATGCCGGTGGTTGCCCTTGCTGACCAAAAATGCGGTACCGGCCGATTTTTGCACAGGGCGATCGACGGTTGCGCCGGTCTCATCATAGATTACAACGCCGCTGCGGGTGAGCACGGCCCAATCACCATCTTCCAGATACGAAAGATTGTCCGTAAACGGGGCAAGCGCGATTGCGTCGGAGCCGAGATACATCTCCCCATCGCCGTAGCCGACCGCTAGTGGCGGCCCATTGCGGGCGGCGATCAGCAGGTCGTCCTCACCCTTGAACATGATCGCAATGGCAAAAGCTCCGCGCAATTGCGGCAGCGTCTGTCGAACCGCCTCAACCGGATCAAGCCCGCGATCGAGGGCGCGCGTAACCAAGTGCGCTACGGTCTCCGTGTCGGTCTCGGTTTCGAAGACATAGCCATCCTTTTCAAGCATGGCACGCAGTTCGGCAAAATTCTCGATGATGCCGTTGTGGATGACGGCCAGGCGCGGCGTCGTGTGCGGATGCGCATTGCGCACTGTCGGCGCACCATGGGTCGCCCAGCGGGTGTGGCCAAGACCAATTGTGCCGCCGAGTGGATTCTCTTTCAGCAATCTGTCGAGATTGATCAGCTTGCCTTCGGCCCGGCGGCGATCCAGCACGCCCCCTTCGAGCGTGGCGACCCCGGCAGAATCGTAGCCGCGGTATTCAAGCCGCTTCAGCGCATCCACAAGCAACGGCGCAACCTGCTCACGCCCGATAATACCTACGATCCCACACATGAATTACTCCAATACCCCAGAATTTCTCGGCTCTAGCCAGCGTCAGAATCAAGTTTGCAGTGAAACACTTATCATCTCAGAATTCTATTCGAACAAAAGGCGTGCCTATTCAGCCTTCTTGGCTAACTTTTGCGCCGCATAGCGTGCCCGCAATTGTGTAGCCCGCCCCTCTTTGACCTCCTGCCGTGCCCTGCCAAAGGCCAGAGCTTCCGCTGGAACGTTTGCCGTTATCACGCTGCCCGAGGCGATATACGCATTATCGCCGATGGAAACGGGCGCCACCAGCGACGAATTGGAACCGATGAAAACATTGGCCCCGATCTCGGTCAGGTGCTTGTTATAGCCATCATAATTGCAAGTGATCGCGCCGGCGCCGATGTTTGCCGAAGCGCCCACAACTGCGTCGCCGATATAGGTCAGGTGGTTGACCTTGGCACCGACACCGACCTTTGCATTCTTCACCTCAACGAAATTGCCAACCTTGGACTTTGCTGCAAGATCCGCACCCGGCCGCAGCCGGGCGAAAGGGCCGACATTGGCGTCAGGTCCGATCTTCGCGCCTTCGAAATAGGAAAAGGCATGGATCACCGCGCCGCTCGCTATCGAGACTTTTGGTCCAAAGATGATGTTGGGCTCAAGTATTACGTCGGCTTCAATAAGCGTATCGTGCGCGAAGAACACCGTTTCCGGCGCCCGCATGGTAACGCCGGCCAGCATCATGTCACGGCGCTTGCGCGTCTGCCAGATTGCCTCGGCTTCGGCAAGTTCGACGCGCGTGTTGATGCCGATCACATTGTCCGGTGAAATCTCGATAGCGACGACCGACTTTCCCGCTGCGTTGGCAATCTCGACAACGTCGGTGAGGTAATATTCGCCTTTGGCGTTGTTGTTGGTGATCTTCTCCAGCAGCTCAAGCGCACCATCGCCACGCAGCGCCATCAGCCCGCCATTGCAAAGGCCGATCTTCCTCTCCGCCTCGCTCGCGTCTTTCTCCTCGCGGATCGCAACCAGACGACCATCCTGTTCTATGAGGCGGCCATAACCATTCGGCACTGTCGGCCGGAAACCCATGACGACAATATCTGCACCGGCGGCGAGCTTGGTCCTCGCCTGTTCGAGAGCGGCCGTTTCAACCAGCGGCGTGTCACCAAAGACCACCAGAATGTCGTCGTAACCGCGCATGATGGCTTCGCGTGCTGCAAGCACGGCATGGGCAGTTCCCAGCCGCTCGGCCTGCTCGTGCACCGTTACATTGGCGGTCACCGATCGCACTGCAGCCTCGACCTGATCGGCACCGTTGCCAACCACAAGGGCGATATCGCTACCACCCGCGCCATGCACAGCCTTGGCCACGTGGGCGACAATCGGCAGGCCGGCAATGGTATGGAGTACCTTTGGCAGGGAGGATTTCATGCGCGTACCTTCACCGGCAGCGAGAATAACCGTGAGGCAGGAACGTGATGTCATGTCGGACTTCCAGATCAGTTTTGACTAAAATATCGTGCCGGACCATGACACGCCATTGGTTTCCAACATGGAAACTTCCGTCTGTTTAGCCGAGTTGACCGAGGATGGGAAATGTTTCGAGGAGCCAGAACGAGAATGTCTGCAAGCCGCCTGTCAGGAACAGAATACCTGTCAGCACCAGCAGTCCGCCCATTACCTTTTCCACTTTGCCGAGATGCGTGCGGAATCTGGCGAGGAATCGCATGAACATGCCCGAAAACAGCGCGGCAATAATGAATGGGATGCCAAGACCCAGCGAATAGACGGCAAGCAGCAAAGCACCATCGGCCACCGTGTCGCGCGCGCCGGCCAGCGCCAATATGGGACCCAGCACCGGGCCGATGCACGGTGTCCACCCAAATGCAAAGGCGAGCCCCATCACATAGGCGGCAAACGGATTGGCGGGCGCCCCTTGCGTTTGAAACCTCGCCTCGCGCGATAGAAATGCCAGCCGGAATACGCCGAGAAAATTGAGCCCCATCAAAATGATAACGATGCCGGCCGCTATGCCGATTTCCTGCTGCCACATCCGCAGGAATCCGCCGATCGTTGAAGCGCCTGCACCGAGCAGCACAAAAACCGTGGAAAAACCCAGAACAAAGCCCAGCGATGACAGCAGAAGTGCCTGCCGCACCGGTGAGATTCGCGCTGCGGTCTGATCGGAACGAAAATCCTCGACAGTCACGCCAGCCATGTAGCAGAGATAGGGCGGAACCAGCGGCAGCACGCAAGGTGAAAGAAACGACAGGGCCCCGGCGCCAGCTGCGGTCAGATAGGAAACATCAAGCGCCATCCGCGCTCCTTCATTGGCATTTTCGTCTTGTGGGCCGGATTAAGCCGAATCCCTCGGGAATTCCAATCACCTTTTCGCCAGTTCGGCCTTATCCCGGCGCTCCCCGGTTGGTATGACCGCATGTTTATTGCCGCCTTCGAACGAAAATTAGCGAAACGAGCAAAAACAACGCTTTTTGTTGCGAAAACTATGCACAATAGCTGTTGACCGATTGGCAAGTCGCACCTATGTTCCGCCGCACTTCCCGAGGCCAGCGAACTGGCTTCCTTGGGAGCGCGTAGCTCAGCCGGTAGAGCAACTGACTTTTAATCAGTAGGTCCAGGGTTCGAATCCCTGCGCGCTCACCACAATACAAAACAAATCAAGCCATTACGCTTCTGTCGCTAACCTGAGTAGTTGCCCACCAGGCCCCCGGACCAATCTCGACTCGCCTCCGTTTGGCCGCAACGCTCGCCGTTTAGCTTTTTATTCAGGCAATGCGAGGAATTCGCAGTTCAGCCCTCAGGCCGCCCTTCACATCATTCTCCAGTTTGATATCCCCTCCGCAACGGCGTGCAATATTGCGCGCGATCGTCAGACCAAGGCCGAAGCCACCCGTTTGCCGGTTGCGGGAGCTTTCGACCCGCCGGAACGGCTGAAACACCTCGTCCAGCTTTGCCTGCGGGATGCCAGGGCCCTCATCATGGATTGTCAGCAGGATGTCGCCTCCACTTGGTGCCAGGCTGATATGTGCCTTCCCGCCATAGGTCACCGCATTGTCCACCAGATTGGTGACGCAGCGCCGCAGAGCGATCGGTCTACCCATGCAAATCAGCCGGCGTGAGGCGCGCGCTGGCTTGTCGAACGAAACCTGCGGATAGTTGTCAGTGACCGAGTCGACGAGCGACCAGAAATCGATCTTCTCCTGTTCCTCGTCGACGATCTCATAAGTTGCGAAATCGATAACCGATCGTGAAATGGCTTCGATATCGTTCAGGTCGTGCGTCAGCGATTGGCGCAGAGGGGATTTGCGCAAAAGCTCGAGACGCAGGCGGATGCGCGTTAGCGGCGTTCGCAGATCATGAGCGAGTGCCGCCGCCAGCTGCTCGCGGTCGGCTACATATTCCTTCAATTGTGCCTGCATGGCATTCACCGCCCTTGCCGCCGATTTGTATTCACTGCTGCCAAATTCAGGCAGAGGCGGCGACTTGACGTCTTCACCGATGCGTTTGACCGCTTGCTCGAGCGCGGTGTACGGGGCCGTCAGCCGGCGCATCGCCCAGATTGACATGGCAATGACAATGGCGGCCACGGAGATGAACAGTGGCAGCGTCTGCGCAGTGAATATCGGGTTCACAGGTGCAATCGGTGTGACAAAGTTCAGCCATTGACCATCCTTGAACTTGATTGACGCAGCGAGCCCGTCGCTTTGGCTGAAGTCTTCCGCCAAAGCGGATAGTTGCCGTTCGATCAAACCGGCGTCAGGATCAGGCGCGCCGGGGCCGGGTGCAGTGTTGGTGGGGACTCTGGCCGAAACACGGCGGATCCGGGCATCTGTCACGCCGAACTCCTGCAGCCGCGCGACCAGAACGTCCTCAAGCTCCGCAAGGCTGTCATCAGCGGCGATGACCGAAGTCACCGCTGGTTGATCGGACATCGAGAGCGGATTGGCGCTATTGGACAACGCGGCAGCGAGCTGCTTTCTTTCAGGCCCCGGCGCCGCGTAGAGGACCTTGACCAAGGTATAGGCACGCTCGCTCAACCGGAAAAGCTCAAGCACGTCGTTGCTTTCAGTCCTGTCACGCGAAACGATCGAAAGCGTGGCGACTTGTGTGGTCAGAAGTCCGGCAATCAGAATGAGCAGGATCCAGCTCGGCAATGATTGAGGCAGGAAGCGTTTCATTCCGAGGTGACTTCCGGAACGAATTGATAACCGCCGCTGCGGATTGTGAGAATAAGTTTCGGCGAGCGCGAATCATCCTCCATCTTCCGGCGGAGGCGGCTGATGAGAATATCGACGCTGCGATCATAACCATAGGCGGCGCTGCTTCCCGCCAGCTCCTGCAATTGATCGCGGCTCAGCATCCGTTGCGAGCTCTTCACCAATGCTTCTAGCAGGTTGAATTCGGCTGTCGTGAGTTCCACGCGCACGGCATCGGGCGAGACAAGTCTTCGCCGCGCGCAATCCATGGTCCAACCGGCGAATTTGTGAATCTGAGGTTCCATTCTCCGGTCCGGCGCCGACGTATCCAGGCGGCGCAGCACCGCCCTCACCCGCGCGAGCAATTCCCTGGGGTCAAACGGCTTGGAGACATAATCATCCGCACCCATTTCCAACCCGACGACCCGGTCGGTTGTTTCCGTAATGGCGGTCAACATGATGATAGGGATGCGCGAATGCATCCTGATCTCCCGGCAGATTTCCATGCCGCTCTTGCCCGGAAGCATAACGTCCAAAATCAGAAGATCGATCGGTGTGCGCGCAAGGACGTCCTGCATTTCCTCACTGTCCCTTGCAACCGAGACGCGCATGCCACGCTTCTTCAAGAACTCATGCAGGAGATCACGAATGGCCTCGTCGTCATCGACAATCAGAATATGCGCTTCGGATTTCATGCTCATTTCCCGGTGGCGACGGCTTTGCGCTTTGCCTTTGGGCGCAATCCAACTCCTTGTTTTTACGCACGATCCCATTCGAAAAGCCACGCAATTTTTTGGGATCGTTGGTCCGGAAACAATCCAGAAACAAAACTCAACAATGCAGAAAAACCGAGGCAACAGTCATGCCGGATAAAGAGCGTGTCGAACTTGGCATGACTGATTGAAACGGGATTACTTCGTAGCTCAAAAATGGCCCTTCTTCGAAACATCGCAACCATTGCGGCTCCCCTCCTGACCGGTGTGATGATCCTCACCGCATCGATCGAACAGTCCGCTGCCGACGAGACGCCGACCCGCATCGAACTTTGCGGAAAACTTCAAATACAGGCTCAACACGCAATCACCGAACACGCCGAGGCAAAACGGGCGGCCAAGGCGAAAGCACTTCAAAGACAGGCGGCCAGATTCTGCGCAAGCAACAAGCAGGCACAGGGCATAAGAGCGTACGCACAGTCATTGAAGCTGCTTGGTGTGCAGCCGGTCACCGATTGATCGACTGCGTCCCCAAAGCCCGCATCAAAAGGAAACTGACCCATGAAAAAGTCCCTCTACACAGCTCTCGGCCTCGCCGTTGCTCTCGCTGTATCGGCTCCGGTTCTCAGCTCCATTGCGAGCGCCGCTCCTGCTGCAACGACGACCGCCCCCACCACGACAGTTAAAAAGGTTGCGCATAAGCATCATATGAAGAAGGTGCATGGAACCGCCGCCAAGACCGCTGTAAAGAAGCCAGCTGTCACGCAGTAATCCTCGATAGTCCGGAAATTCGTTGTGCGGGAAACTATGCCGGTCGTGGGAAACCATTGCCGGTATAGTTTCTTGTATTGTGGCTCCCCAACCACGCATTTATTTGATTACAAGTTTCGTTATCCAAATTCTGTTTACCGTCGTAAAATTGCCAAGGTGATTCTCCTGCCAAACATGGACTGAGGAATCCACGGCCGGCGAAGCATCTTACTACGCCCTGCGTTCCATTCGACGCGCATGGGACGCAGTAACGCGATGAATGGTGCATCGTCTTTTCCAGGGATCGACTGATTTTTGGGGCTGTGCGCGGGCGAAACCGGTTTATGGAGATTTCATTATGGGTGCAGAAGGTCTTCTTGTTTTCCTTTTGGTGGGCTTGATTGCGGGCTGGCTTGCGAGCCAACTCGTCCGCGGCGGCGGCTTTGGCCTCGTCGGAGATTTGATCGTTGGCGTGATAGGTGCCTTCCTGGCGGGTTATCTTTTCCCGGCGCTCGGTATCTCGCTCGGCGGCGGCATTCTCGGCGCCATCATCGCCGCAACGATCGGGGCGGTTATCCTCCTCGTTATACTTCGCGCCGTTAAACGCGCCTGATTTCTCAAAAATTCCAAATTAAAACAAAGCCTCCGGGCCGCTAGGGCTCGGAGGCTTTCTTCTTGACTACCGCCTGCCTCAGGGATGACTGGGCTCTGGAGCAATACCCGCATCTGGCGCTGGAGTCGTTTCGGTCTTCGCATCCTTCTTCGAGATGAAGGTGTAGAACATCGGAACGACGAAGAGCGTAAAAATCGTGCCGACCAGAATGCCGGAGAAGATCACCAGCCCGATCGAATAGCGGGCTGCCGCACCCGCACCCGTCGCCGTGATCAGCGGAATGACGCCGAGCGCCATGGCCGCTGTGGTCATCAAGATCGGACGCAGGCGGGTCTTCGCAGCAAGAATAATGGCATCATGCCGGGAAATACCATGCAAATCACGCTGCTGGTTGGCGAACTCCACCATCAGAATACCATGCTTGGTGATCAGTCCGACGAGCGTGATCAGCCCCACCTGGGTGTAGATATTCAGCGTACCCAATCCGAGATTGAGCGGCACAATCGCGCCGAAGATCGACAGCGGAACCGACATCATGATGATGAATGGATCGCGGAAGCTCTCGAACTGAGCTGCAAGCACCAGATAGATGACGACCACGGCCAGCAGGAAAGCAATGAGGATCGTGCTCCCCTGCTCGATCTCCAGACGTGACTGACCGGAGTAGTCCATGAAGAAACCGTCGGGCATCAAAGGGGTGGCTGTGTCGATAACCGTCTGCAGCCCCTGTCCGGTCGTAACACCAGGCAATGGCAATGCAGAGATCGTTGCCGAGTTCAACTGATTGAACTGTTCTATTGCTGCAGGCGATGCGTTTTCGGTAACCTTGATGACAGCCGACAACGGCACCATGTCGCCGGATGCACTCTTGACGAAATACTGGCCGAGTTTTTCCGGATTCGAACGATAATCCTGCGGCACCTGCGGGATGATGTCGTAGCTATTGGAGTCACGGTCGAACTTCGAGATCTTGCCGCCGCCAACAAGCAGGCCGAGCGTCTGTCCTATATCGCTGACCGGTACACCCAATGCGGAAGCCCTGTCACGATCGATGGTTACCGTAACTTGCGGAGCATTGAAGGACAGCGAGTTCTGGACGATGATGAACTGACCCGAGGCCTGCGCCTTGTTTTTGATCTCCTCGGCGACCTCGAACACCTTGTCGGCAGGACCGGTGGACTGGATGACCACGGAAATCGGCAGGCCGCCGCCGGTGCCCGGCAAAGTGGGCGGGGCGAAGATAAAGGCTTCAGCACCGGCCATCGGGCTGATCATGCCCTGCAGCTCCTGCTGCAACTGCTTTTGCGATTTGTCGCGCTGCGTCCAATCCTTGAACACCCAGATCGCGAATGCCGAGTTGGTCGTGCCCAGGCCGAGAATATTGAACCGGGCTTTCAGCTCGGGCAAATCCTTGGTCAACGCATCGATCTGGTCGGCGTAGAGCTTGGTATAGTCCGACGTCGCATATTGCGGCGCATTGACGACGGCGAACAATGCGCCGGAATCTTCCTCCGGCGCAAGCTCGGACGACGTCTTGGTGAACAGGAATCCGGTCAGCGCGACAAGCGCTATAACGGTAAACAAGGTCACGGCGCGGAAATTGAGCGAACCGGCGACGCGCCGTTCATAGGCACCCTCGAGCCAGCCAAAACTGCGGTCAACAATCTGCTGGAACCGGCTGTGGCCACCCGCACGCAACAACAACGCACACATCATTGGCGAGACAGTCAACGCTGCCACACCGGAAATGATAACGGCGCCCGCAAGAGTGAAAGCGAACTCACGGAACAGGGCACCGGTCAATCCACCCGTAAAGCCGAGCGGTGCGAACACAGCTGCCAGCGTAATGGTCATGGCGACGATCGGACCGGTAATTTCCTTCATGCCTTTCAGCGCGGCGTCGAGCGGTCTCAGTCCTTCCTCGATATGGCGATGGATATTCTCCAGAACCACGATGGCATCGTCCACGACGAGACCAATGGCCAGAACCATAGCCAGAAGCGAAAGCAGATTGATCGAATAACCGAGCAGAAAGAGAAAGAAACACACACCAACCAAGGAAATCGGGATGGTGACCACCGGAATGATGACCGAGCGGAAAGACCCGAGGAAGAGCAAGATCACGGCGACGACAATGAGGACGGCTTCAATGATGGTCTTGAACACTTCATCGATTGACGAACTGATCTGTTCCGTCGCGTCGTAAAGCATGACGATGGACATGCCTTCGGGAAGGGTTGCCTGGATCGATGGCAATTCCTTGCGAACGGCGGCCGTCATGTCGATCGGGTTGGCAGCAGGGGTTGGAAAGATACCAAGGAATGTGCCGCTCGACCCATTGAACGTAACGATCGTATCCTTGCTAACAGCTCCAAGTTCAACACGCGCTACATCGCGCAAGCGAACGATATTGTCACCATCGGACTTGATCGGCATGGCGCCGAACGCCTCCGGGGTTTGCAACGTCGTCTTCAACGTAATCGGCGACGCGTTATAAAGGTTTTCCACCTTGCCCGGCGCCGACAGGAAGTTCGACTGGTTGATGGCGGTCAAGACCTCCGACGCCGTCGTTTTGCGCGCCGCCAGCTTGATCGGATCGATCCACACGCGCATGGAGAAGACCTGGCCACCCAGAATCTGCGCGTCCGCGACGCCTTGAATCGTCGACATGCGCGGCTGGATCACGCGTTCCAGATACTCGGTGATCTGCTCGCTCGTCATGTTCGGGTTCTGCACGGCCAGATACATGGTCGCGAAGTCTTGCCCTGTACCCTTGGTGATGACAGGATCGTCCGCTTCTTCGGGCAGGTCGCCGCGCACCTGGTTGACCTTGGAAATCACTTCGGTCAGCGCGGCATCCGGATTGGCGCCGAGCTTCATCTGCACTGTGACCGTGCTCGACGATGGGGCTGACGACGACGTCACATAGTCGATGTTTTCCGTGGTCGTCACGGCCTTGGCGATAGGAGCAGAGATGAATCCCTGCATCAGATCAGCACTGGCGCCGGCATAGGCTGTTTTGATGGTGATGACCGTTTCTTCGACCTTCGGATATTCGCGAACCGAAAGGTTCACGAGCCCCTGAGCGCCGAGGAGAATAATCATCAGAGCGACAACCGTCGACAGGACCGGACGGCGAATGAAAATGTCTGAGAAATTCATTTTGTTGGCAGTCCTGCTTCTTTGGTGTTGGCCGGATTCACGTCATTTGCGATCTTGACGGCGGCACCAGGGCTCAAACGGTTCTGACCGGCGGTTATGACAATATCGCCCTGCTTGATGCCCTTGGTAATTTCGACCACAAGGCCAGAACGGCGGCCTGGCGTGACGAAAACCTGTGTCGCGACAAGCTTCGGCTCTTTCTTCTCATCGGCTCCTTCGGCCGGCTTTGCCGCATCTGCAGCGCTTGCCGCGCCCGATGACTGGGCATCGGCCGGCTTCGTAGCATCAGCTGGCTTGGCTTCGTCCGGCGCAGGACGGACAACGAAGACGTAGTCGCCGTAAAGGCTGGAAACGAGAGCGGTCTGCGGCAAGGTGAAAACGTCCTCTTCCTTCGGGAGAGTCACACGCACCTGGGCGAACTGACCCGGACGTAGCTTTCCTTCCGGATTGTCCACTTTCGCGCGAACGGAAATCAACCGCGTCGCCGGGTCAATTCTTGGTTCGATAGCCGTGATCTCACCTTTGAAGCTGATATCATTGTCCGTCAGACCGAGCTTGATCGGCTGACCGATCTTGATTTCGCTCAACGCCTGCTCTGGAACCGTGAAATCAACGCGCATCGTGGTAAGGTCCTGCAGGGTAACCACCACCGTGCCCGGCGCGAGATACTGACCGAGTTCGATGCGAGGAATACCGACAGTACCCGTGAACGGCGCCTTCAGCAGCTTCTGCTCCATAACGGCCTCCAACTTGGCAATCTCGGCCTTCTTGGCCAGAGACGCCGCCTGCGCCTCATCAACACTGGACACTGCGCCGACGCCGCGGGTACTTAGTGTACGTGCGCGTGCCAGTGTCTGGTCCATCAGTACATCCTGTGCCTTGGCGGCGACGATGTCAGCCTTCTCGATAGCGTCATCGAGTTGCAAAAGTGGAGCACCCTGCTGGATCGTCTGATTGGCGGTAAACGGAATATCCTTGACGATCCCGGCAACCTCAACCGACAGCTCAACGCCCTGAATGGCGCTCACCGTGCCGATCGCCTCAACCTCGGGAGTCCACTCGCCGGGCTCGACCGTATATGTCGAGACAGGAGCCGCCGGCTGCTGCATGGTGGCAAAGAAATCCTTGATCGCCTTGTCCCGGAACAAGTTGAAACCAACCAACCCGACTCCGAGCAGCGCAACGAGAATTACAACGATTACGGGTAGAATGAACCGCTTCATGGGAACTGCTCCGGAACAAAACAATGGCCAGCAAAGAGGTCTGCCAGCCTGTCAAATGAGATTAACGTCAGGTGGGCTTGATTGCCACGCGCCATGTACTGTACCGTCTGGACGGTAATGTCAATACGGGTTTCACGCCTCTCATAGATCGAAAGTGTTAGAATGACGAATGATACTCTCTCCACGAAAGACAAGATTTTGCAAGCCGCGGCCGAAATCGCCAAGGAGGTGGGCCCGGTTCACCTTTCATTGGATGCGGTAGCGCGGCGAGCGGGTCTTTCAAAAGGGGGATTGCTCTATACGTTTCCGACCAAGGCCAAATTGCTTGAGGCGCTCGTAGAGCAGCATGTGTCTGAATTCGACGAATCACTTCGTCGTGAAGAAGCAGCAAGAAACCATGGCCCAAACAGTGTTGTGCTTGCTTGCATCGCCGTCTACCGCGCGGAATTTTTGTGCAATGAACCCGAACCGTCCGGCATTCTTGCGGCGATTGCTAACGACCCGGGCTTCCTTGAGCCAATTCGCCGCTATAACAGGCAATTGCTGCAGCGGATGCGCGAAAACGCTGAAGATCCGACATTGGTGATGATGGTTTTTCTGACGATCGAAGGTTTGCGCAGCCTGAAACTTTTCGAAATGAATTTGCTCAGCCGGGACGAACAGGTCGCGGCGATCGACCGATTGAAAAACCTGTTCGAGCCGGCCGAAGCGTCAGAAACGCCGGTCGCAGCCGTCTGATCACGCTAACAAGGGTATGTCGCCTCTGCCCCACGCAGCTTGGGTTTCCTCGGCAAAAGTGCTGTACCGGCCAGCCTCGATTGCATCGCGAATACCCTGCATCAATTGCTGGTAGTAGGAAAGATTGTTCCATGTCAGCAGCATACCGCCAAGCGCTTCGCCGGACTTGACCAGATGGTGCAGATAGGCGCGGCTGTAGTCGCGTGCTGCAGGGCACGGCGATTCCTCGTCTAGCGGGCGCGGATCGTCGGCATGCCTTGCATTGCGCAAATTGACCTTGCCGCGCCGGGTAAAGGCAAGGCCATGCCGCCCTGCCCGCGTCGGCATCACGCAGTCGAACATGTCGATCCCGCGTGCCACCGATTTCAGAATATCATCCGGCGTACCGACACCCATGAGATAGCGTGGCTTTTCAACCGGTAGCTCCGGGCAGGTTATGTCGAGCATTTCCAGCATGACGTCCTGCGGCTCGCCGACCGCCAGCCCGCCAATGGCATAGCCCTTCAGATCCATGGCTTTCAGTGCCTGCGCCGAGCGAACACGCAGATCGGCCACGTCGCCGCCCTGCACGATACCGAACATCGCCTTGCCAGGCTGGTTGCCGAAAGCCACCTTGCAGCGCTCCGCCCAGCGGAGCGACAGTTCCATCGCCCGCTCAATGTCTTTCGGCGTCGACGGCAGGGCGACGCACTCGTCCAGCTGCATTTGAATATCTGAATCCAGCAATCCCTGGATCTCGATCGAGCGCTCTGGGCTCATCTCATAGGCCCTGCCATCGATATGCGAACGGAAGGTCACACCCTTTTCGGTCAGCTTGCGCAACTGCGCCAGTGACATGACCTGAAATCCGCCGGAATCGGTCAGGATCGGCCCTGCCCAGCGCGCGAACTCGTGCAGTCCGCCAAGTTTGGCAACGCGTTCGGCGCTCGGCCGCAGCATCAAATGGTAGGTATTGCCAAGGATTATGTCGGCACCCAGGTCGCGTACCTGGTCCATGTACATCGCCTTGACGGTGCCGCCGGTTCCAACAGGCATGAACGCCGGCGTCCGTACCGTTCCACGCGGCATGGTGATTTCACCGCGCCGCGCCATGCCATCGGTGGCAATCAGCTTGAATTCAAAATTTTCGCTCATGATGCCGATCGCCATAACAGGCTTGCATCGCCATAGGAATAGAAGCGGTAGTGATTTTTGATCGCATATTCATAGGCCGCATGCATGCGTTCGAACCCGCTGAAGGCCGAGACCAGCATGAACAGTGTCGAGCGCGGCAGATGAAAATTGGTCATAAGCATATCAACAGCGCGAAACTTGTAACCCGGCGTGATGAAAATGTCCGTCGGGCCGGACCACGGCTGGATCACGCCATTTGCGTCCGTCGCGCTCTCGAGCAGCCGCAGGGATGTCGTGCCCACGCTGACAATACGCCCGCCCCGCGCCTTCACGGCGTTCAGTGCCTCGGCCGTCCGTTGATCCACTGTCCCGATTTCCGCGTGCATCTTGTGATTGGCTGTGTCTTCGGCCTTGACCGGCAGAAACGTGCCTGCACCCACATGCAACGTCACGAAATGCTCTTCTATCCCGCGCTTCTTCAGATCGTCCAGCAGCCCAGGCGTGAAATGCAGGCCGGCCGTCGGCGCTGCGACCGCGCCCTCTTCCCTTGCGTAAACCGTTTGATAATCCTCCCGGTCACGGCTGTCGTCTGCACGCTTGGAAGCGATGTACGGCGGTAGCGGAATATGACCCACCGCGGCAATTGCCTGATCGAGATCTGCACCGCTGAAATCGAAGACCAGCAGCGCTTCGCCAGCCTCGCCCTTTTCAGTGACCGTCGCTTGCAATGCTCCGAGCAGGCACGCATTGTTGCCGTGGCCGAAATCGATACGCTCACCCTGCTTGATGCGCTTCGCCGGTCGCAGAAACGCTTTCCAGCGATCAGGACCAGCACGCATATGCAAAGTCGCGCTGATCTGGGCCTTCACGCCCTCACGTTCGCGAAAGCCTTCAAGTTGTGCTGGTATCACTTTGGTATCATTGAATACCAGTGCATCCCCGGGCCGCAGGAAATCGCCAAGATTGCGGACGCAACTGTCCTCGAACCCGGACGCATCCGCCTTCACAAGCAAAAGCCGCGCTGAATCGCGCGGCTCTGCAGGTCTCAATGCGATGTTCTCTTCCGGCAGATCAAAATCGAAAAGATCAACACGCATAATGCATCAATACGATCTTATTCGACGTCTGCTGCAACGCGCATGGAAACGATGGAATCCGGATCCTGCACCGGCTCGCCGCGCTTGATCTTGTCGACATTGTCCATGCCTTCGATAACCTGGCCCCACACCGTATACTGGCGGTTAAGGAAGCCTGCATCGTCGAAGCAGATGAAGAACTGCGAGTTGGCCGAATTCGGGCTCTGCGAACGCGCCATAGAACAGGCGCCGCGGCCATGATTGGCATTGGAGAATTCGGCCTTGAGGTCGGGCTTTTCCGAACCGCCCATGCCGGCGCGGGCTGGATTGAACGATGTGCCGCCCTTCTTGCCGAACTTGACATCGCCGGTCTGCGCCATGAATCCATCGATCACGCGATGGAACACAACGCCGTCATAGGCACCTTCGCGTGCAAGTTCCTTGATCCGGTCGACATGTCCAGGCGCGAGATCCGGGTAGAGTTCGATAACGACACTTCCCTTCGTGGTTTCAAGAAGGATGGTGTTTTCTGGGTCTTTGTAAGCCATTTTCGGCAATCTCCTGATTTAACTAAGCTAGTGATTATTTGGCTGAACCAACCGTGACCTTGATCATCTTGTCGGGGTTTTCGACTGCACCGTTGTCTGCCTCCGAACCCTTCTTGATCTTGTCGACGATATCCATACCGCTCGTGACCTTGCCGACGACCGTATACTGGCCGTTCAGCGAGGGATATTCAGTGAACATGATAAAAAACTGCGAATTGGCGGAATTGGGATTCTGCGCGCGTGCCATACCGACAACCCCGCGCACGAAAGGCTCCTTCGAGAACTCGGCAGGCAGATCCGGACGCGTCGAGCCACCCGTCCCGGCAGCCTGCGGCTTGTAACCCTTTTCCGTGTTGCCATATTGCACGTCGCCGGTCTGTGCCATAAAGCCTGGAATGACCCGATGGAACACCACATTGTCATAGGCGCCCTCCTTGGCAAGCGCCTTGATCTGCTCGACGTGTTTCGGCGCAAGATCGGGAAGCAGCTCGACTTTGACGTCGCCATCCTTGAGTTTGATGGTCATGGTGTTCGCGTCATCGGCCCGGGCCGGGGCCAGCGCTGCGAATGACAGGGACGAAACGGCAGCAACAAGGAGCGCTGTGCGGATAAAGGACATGAAAGTCTCCAAAAATCAGGATTTGAATTTTGCCTCGAGCGCATCAGCGACAAGAGCAGGAACAAAATGCCGGACGTCACCGCCCATAGCGGCAATCTGACGAACCAATGTGGCAGTAATGGTGCGGACCGAGGGGTCCGCCGGGAGAAACACGGTTTGCAATTCCGGGGCCATCTGGCCGTTCATCCCCGCCATCTGCATCTCATAATCGAGATCTGTGCCGTCACGCAGACCACGAACCATGAGTGATGCCCCATACTTGCGTGCCGCATCGATCAAGAGCCCATCGAAGGCAATCACGTCGAGACGGTTGCTGTCTTTGCCGAACACATCGGCCGCGACGCGCTTTATCAGGTCGACCCGCTCTTCGAATGAGAACAGCGGTGCTTTGCCGGGGTGAATACCGATCGCCACGAATACCTTGTCGGCAAGCCGGAACGAGCCGTGCAGGACATCGATATGGCCATTGGTGATCGGATCGAATGATCCGGCATAAATCGCGATTGTCATGGGGCTTTCCTAACCGTTTTGCCCGGCGCTTTCAATGGTCGGAATCGATCGGATGAACGGGAGATGAACACAGCAATCAGCAAGCATTCAGGCAACTTCAACTAAGCGTGAGACAATGGTGTGAAACCATTTCGAAGTTAGCACGTTGCTAACTCTGAAAGAGTGCAAGATCGAAGGGACAGAATATGTTTATTCTTCTGAGCATTGCCATGATGGTTGCTATGATCGTTTCCGCCATCATCATGATTGTAGAAGAAAATAAAAAGCGGGAGGCTCCTCTCAGAACATCCCGCTTCGGTGTTTATCACCATCGTAGCGATCTTTAATCGCGCGATCCGGCGGCGCTAGACTTCTTCAGAGCCGGGATCCGTGACAGGGGTTGCTGCCTCGGCTTCAACGGACGTTTCAGCCTCGATATCATCGGTTTCCGTTTCGGAAATCGGTTCGACCGAAACCACTTTCTCCCCATCAGCCGTATTGAAAATGGTCACGCCCTTGGTCGAGCGTCCGGCGACACGGATGCCATTGACCGGAACGCGGATCAGCTGGCCACCATCCGATACGAGCAGGATCTGATCGGAATCCTGGACCGGGAACAACGCCACCAGCTTGCCTATTTCATCGGTCTTCGACGTGTCGGTGGCGCGAATGCCCTTGCCACCGCGCCCGGAAACGCGGAATTCATAGGACGACGAGCGCTTGCCGTAGCCATATTCGCTAACCGTCAGCACGGTCTCTTCGCGATCGCGCAGTTCGGCGTAACGCTCCGGCGAAAGATCGGCCACATCTGTGGCTTCCTCGCCGACCAAAGCAATTTCTTCAACGTCGTCGGCGCCCTGTGCCCGCCTTTCAGCCGCAGCCTGCTTCAGATAGGCCGAGCGTTCGGCGGGGCTTGCGTCCACATGACCGAGAATGGACATGGAGATGATCTTGTCCCCCGGAGCCAATGTGATGCCACGCACGCCGATCGAGTTGCGCCCGGCGAACACACGCACATCGGTTACGGGGAAACGGATACACTGGCCGCCGGCGGCAGTCAGCAATACATCGTCGAACTCGTCGCAGGTATCGACGCTGAGGATTTCATCGCCCTCTTCCTCAAGCTTCATCGCGATCTTGCCATTGCGATTGACCTGGATGAAGTCGGACAGCTTGTTGCGGCGAACCGTGCCGCGCGTCGTGGCGAACATCACGTCGAGATTGGCCCAGCTTGCCTCGTCCTCCGGCAGCGGCATGATCGTCGTGATGCGTTCGCCCTGTTCCAGCGGCAGCATGTTGATGAGTGCCTTGCCGCGTGATTGCGGCGTACCGATCGGCAGACGCCAGACCTTTTCCTTATAGACGATGCCGCGCGACGAGAAGAACAGCACCGGCGTATGCGTATTGGCCACGAACAGCCGTGTAACGGAATCCTCGTCCTTCATCGTCACGCCGGAACGGCCCTTGCCGCCGCGGCGTTGCGCGCGATAGGTCACCAGGGGCACACGCTTGATGTAGCCGGCGTGGCTGACGGTCACCACCATATCTTCACGGGCGATGAGATCTTCATCGTCCATATCGGCGCCACCCTCGGTAAGCTCAGTGCGGCGCGGCGTGCCGAATTCATCGCGAATTACGACCAGCTCGTCCTTGACCAGACCCATGATCCGCAGGCGAGATGCCAGGATCTCGAGATAATCGGCGATCTCGACGCCGATCTTGTTCAGCTCGTCAGCGATTTCATCGCGGCCTAGCGCTGTCAGGCGCTGCAATCGCAGATCGAGAATAGCGCGCGCCTGCTCTTCGGAGAGGTTATAGGTGTTGTCGTCGTTGAGCGTATGGCGCGGATCAGCGATCAGGGTGATCAGCGGCGCAACATCATTGGCGGGCCAGCGGCGCTCCATCAACTGATCGCGGGCCGTAGCAGGATCGGGCGCCCGGCGGATAAGTGCAATGATTTCGTCAATATTGGCGACGGCAATGGCCAAGCCAACCAGGACGTGCGCGCGGTCGCGCGCCTTTCGCAGCAGGAACTTGGTGCGGCGGCTGACAACTTCCTCGCGAAAGCTGACGAACGCGCGCAAAATGTCCAGGAGATTGAGCAGTCCCGGCTTGCCGCCGTTCAACGCCACCATATTGGCGCCAAAAGACGTCTGAAGGGGTGTGAAACGATAGAGCTGGTTGATGATGACGTCCGCCACCGCATCACGCTTCAGTTCAACGACGACGCGATATCCGTCGCGATCTGATTCATCGCGAATGTCAGAGATGCCCTCGATGCGCTTTTCACGCACCAGGTCGGCCATCTTCTCGATCATTGTCGCCTTGTTCACCTGATACGGAACTTCGGTGATGATAATGGCTTCGCGATCGCCGCGCATGCTCTCAACTGCAACTTTACCGCGCATGAGGATCGAACCGCGGCCTGTGCTGTAAGCTGAGTAGATGCCCGAGCGGCCAAGGACGATACCCCCGGTCGGGAAATCCGGACCGGGAATAATCTCCATCATTTCCGGTAAATCGATCGCCGGGTTGTCGATCAGCGCGATACAGCCATTGATAACCTCGGCCAGATTGTGCGGCGGCACATTCGTTGCCATACCGACTGCGATACCGCCAGAACCATTGACGAGAAGATTGGGGAAACGCGCAGGCAGAACCACAGGCTCCTGCTCGCGCCCATCGTAATTATCCTGGAAATCGACTGTTTCCTTGTCGATATCCTCGAGCAGCGATTCCGTTACCTTCTCCAGACGGCATTCCGTGTACCGCATCGCGGCCGGTGAATCGCCGTCTATCGAACCGAAATTCCCCTGCCCGTCGACAAGAGGATCCCGCAATGACCAATCCTGCGCCATGCGGACAAGTGCGTCGTAGATGGAGGCGTCACCATGCGGGTGGAATTTACCCATCACCTCACCGACGACACCGGCCGATTTGCGGTAGGACCGGTTCCACGACAGGCCCATCTCGTTCATCGCGTGCAGGATGCGACGATGCACAGGCTTCAGACCGTCGCGCACATCAGGCAGCGCACGACTGACGATTACGCTCATCGCATAATCGAGATAGGAGCGCTGCATTTCCTCTATGATGGAAATGGGCTCGATTCCGGAGATTGGGCCGGATTTATCGTCTTCGGGGCCAGAAGGTGGAGTTAGGTCAGACACGAGGCACTCATCTTTCGTATAGAATCAATCTTTGATCTTATAGCGGCTTTCCGGGCGAAAAGCCAATAAACGGGACAGTAATTCACAGCAGAAAAACCTTTAATATCAATAAGATAAAATAGTTTTTCTCATGCGGCGAAAAACTTGCGCAAGGATTTCCATGTTTCTCGACGCCGGATAGAGAATCCGATAGGTTGCGGAGGCTTTGATCGGCAGGTTGGCGAGCTTTAAACAGAAAAGAAAAGCAAAATCGTGGCGTATTCTGACACTCTTCTCAATGCGCTCGTGACCTTGATGGTGACGATCGATCCACCGGGTCTGGCACCGCTGTTTCTGGCGCTTACACGCGGCATGAATCGCAAGGAGCGCAGCCAGGTCGGGTTGCGGGCAAGCCTTATCGCGTTCATCGTGCTGACTATCTTTGCCGTCGCCGGCGCTCAGATCCTGGCCCTTTTTGGCATCACGCTGGGCGCTTTCCGGATCGCCGGTGGTCTGCTTCTGTTCTGGATCGCCTTCGAAATGATTTTCGAGCGCCGCAACGAGCGAAAGGAAAAGAGCGCCGAGGTGGCCATCACCAAGGACCATATCCGCAACATCGCTGCCTTCCCGCTCGCAATTCCGCTTATCGCCGGTCCGGGCGCGATCTCCGCCACTATCCTGTTGGCGGGCACGCTTTCCGACGCCACATCGCGCCTGGCGTTAATCGGTATCATCTTGATCTGCATTGCCGCATCTTATGTGGTGTTTTTGCTTGCCGAGCGCGTTGACCGCTTCCTTGGCGAGACTGGCCGCTCCATCCTGACCCGTCTTCTCGGCGTCATTCTCGCCGCCCTCGCCGTTCAGTTCGTGGCCGACGGCATCAAGACGTTTATTGGCTGACGGCTGCCCTGCGAGAGCAGGTTTTGTCTATTTGGAGTCATTCTTCCGTACAGGATTTGGTTCAAAGTCGAGGGATTGGCAAAATCTGCTCTAGCCTCCGCTTTCGTCCATGTTCGCTTCTTCTGCAGCGTCCCGCTGTGTGATCAGTCGCGCGCTGCGAGCGCCGCTCACTGAGATCCACAGCCAGCTCAAGGCAACCGCCAGGCGGTTGCGCACGCCGATCAGGAAATAGATATGGGCAAGGCCCCATAGCCACCAAGCGATGTAGCCCTTGAGCTTGATCCAGCCAAAATCCGTTACCGCGGCCCGTTTGCCGATCGTCGCCAGATCGCCGGCGTGACGGTACACGAATGGCGATGATGCGCTATCCCCGGCAAGTCTGGCCTTGATCGTCTTGGCAATATGGACACCCTGCTGCTTGGCTGCTGGAGCGATACCGGGCACCGTACCCTTGCCGCCATTGGCAACGGTGGCCGTGTCGCCGATGACGAAGATCTCTGGATATCCCGGTGCCGTCAGGTCGGCATTGACAATGACCCGTCCGGCGCGGTCTGCGGGTACATTCAGCCATTTCGCGGCGGGCGATGCCTGGACACCGGCTGCCCAGATGATGGTCCTGGCGCGCAGTGACTGTCCGCCGAATTCGACGCCGTCCGCATGGCATTCGGTGACCGGATTGCCGAGGTGGACCGTCACGCCTAGCTTTTCCAGCGCTTTCTTTGCATAGGCGGACATGTCTTCACTGAAAGCCGGCAATACCCTAGGTCCACCCTCGATCAGCACGACACGCGCGGATGCCGGATCGATTACCCTGAAATCACCCTTCAACGTATCGCGGGCAAGATCGGCTATCGTTCCGGCAACCTCGACCCCTGTCGGACCGCCACCTATCATCACGAATGTCAGATACTCCGCGCGCTTCGCCGGATCAGGCTCACGTTCTGCTTTTTCGAATGCAGTAAGAATACGCCGCCGGATCGTCGTTGCATCTTCCAGCGTTTTCAAGCCGGGCGCGAACGGTTCCCAATCGTCGTGGCCGAAATATGCATGGCGTGCACCGGTCGCCAGCACCAGCGTATCGTAGGGAATCGTTTCGCCATCGGCAGTTGATACGGTCCTGGCGGCGGTATCGACCGCTTCGACCGTACCCAGCAGCGTTTTGACATTCTTGTACTTCCGCAGTAGATGCCGGATCGGCCAGGCGATTTCCGATGTCGCCAATGTCGAAGTCGCCACCTGATAGAGCAAGGGCTGGAACAGATGATGGTTGCGCTGGTCGATAAGCGTGATGTCTATATCGGCATTACGAAGATTGTGGACCGTCTCCAGTCCACCGAAGCCTCCACCGACGATGACCAGGCGGTGCCGCGTATTCGATGGCGTCTGGGGTTCCGTCATGACAGGGCTCCGATGCACAAACCGAACGCCTGTCTAACAGACGGCGCCGGGCCGGACAATTGCACCACACGCGCACCAGCCTTGAGGTATCGTGTGTGCTAGCCAGAATTGACGCCGATCAGGGCTGCCCAGCGTCCGGGGGTCAAGCCGAAGGCTTTCTTGAATTGCCGGTTGAGATGGCTCTGGTCCGTGAATCCCGCCGCCGCCGCGATCTCGGCCAGTGGGTCGCCGGCCTTGATCATCTCGCGTGCCCGCTGCAGGCGGCGCATCAGCAGGAAACGGTGGGGACTTGTGGCGTATAGCGCCCGGAAATGCCGGGACAAAGTGTAACGATCAAGCCCACTTACCGCCTCGAGCTCGCCTGAGCGGACAAGACGCAAGGCATGTTCCTCAAGATAATCACGCGCCAGTTCCGTCTGCCGCACAGCAGCGGGCCCCAATGGCTTGACGTTCTGCCGGGCGTGCCGGGCCAGGCTTTGCGTCAATCGGGAAATGATATCGTCGACCGCCAACTCATCCAATTCCTCGTCAAGATTGTCGAGAGCGGCCGACAGAATGGCCGCCATGGCCGGATCAGCGAAAACCGGGTCTTTGACGAACGGCAGCGAGCCGGCGCGCAGCGACTGCAGCGCCAGCGACGGCTCGAGATAGAGCATGCGATAGCGCAGGCCATCATCGGTACCGGCCCCGCCGTCATGGATCTCGTCCGGATGAAGCACGATGATATTGCCGGGCAGGCTATAGCGCCGCTGGCCGCGATACCAGAACGTCTGGACACCGTGCAGCGTCACCCCGATCGCATAGGTGTCATGCCGGTGCAGGTCGTAGCCATCGCCGGCAAAGCGCGCTTCGATCCGTTCAAGGCCTGGATTGGAAGGTGCCGACAGGATGGCGTCCTGCCCGGGTAGTTCGCACAAACGTCCAAGACTGTGCACTGCCTCTTCGCCTAAAACGTCCAGCATAAGCCCAACTCTTCATGACACGGAAACCTATATCGATGTTCGATACCAAAATTGCAATCGTGCTGCGAAACGACCTTGCGTCCTGGCAAGCGCTGAATGTGGCCGCATTTCTCACCAGCGGCATCGTTGCCCAATCACCTGAGGTGATCGGCGAACCCTACCGCGACCGTGCTGGCAACATCTATAACCCCCTGTCAATTCAGCCAGTGATCGTGCTGGCAGCCGATCAGGCAACGATTTCAAATATTCACCGCCGTTCGCTCGAGCGCGATATCAGAACCTGTCTCTACGTCGAGGAGATGTTCTCCACCGGCCATGATGCGGCAAACCGCGCGGTCTTCGCGCAGTTCGCCCCGGATGATGCAAAGGTCGTTGGCATCGCCATGCGGGCTGACAGGAAGCTGGTCGACAAAATCACCAAAGGCGCAAAAATGCATCCCTGATGCGGCAGCTTACAAGCCTGTGGTCAGTGCCAGAATCGCGAGGTAGCGACCGGTCTTGGCAATGGCTACAAGGATAACGAAGCTGAGCAGGGGCTCCCGCAATACCCCGGCAATTACCGTCAGCGGGTCACCTATGATGGGTGCCCAACTCAAAAGAAGCGTCCATTTGCCGTAGCGTTGATACCAGGACGCAGCCCGATCAAGCTGCGCCTGACTGGCGGGAAACCATTTGCGATCGCGGAACCGGTCGATTCCGCGGCCAAGCAGCCAGTTGACGATTGAGCCGAGCACATTGCCAACGCTGGCAACGCCAATCAGAACTGCCGGTGAATAGGCATCGCTGAGGAGAAGGCCGGCGAGCGCCGCTTCCGATTGCATCGGCAGAACGGTAGCGGCAGCGAAAGCAATCGAAAAAAGTCCGGCGTAAACGCCCAGATCACTGATCATGACCGGGCGTTTGCACTATTCATCCGCTGTCTGATCCGTCCAGTTGTCAGAACGGGATTTCATCGTCGAGATCGCGCGAGAAATTCCCGCCGCTTGCGCTGGATGAGCTGCTGGATGAAGCGCTGGAGCGACCGAAATCGGAGCCGTAGTCGTTGTCCGAGACCTGGCCACGGCTCGAATTGTTGTCGAACGAACGGCCGCCGCCAGCTCCGGCGCCCTCGCCGCGTGAATCGAGCATCTGCAACTCGCCGCGGAATTTCTGCAAAACGACTTCCGTCGAATAGCGGTCATTGCCCGTCTGGTCCTGCCACTTGCGGGTCTGCAGCGCACCTTCGAGATAGACCTTCATGCCCTTCTTCAAATACTGCTCGGCAACCTTGGCCAGATTGTCATTGAAGATGACAACGCTATGCCATTCAGTCTTTTCCTTGCGTTCACCGCTGTTCTTGTCGCGCCAGCTTTCCGACGTCGCAATGCGGAGATTAACGACCGGGTCACCCGAACCCAACCGCCGGACTTCCGGGTCAGCGCCAAGATTTCCTACCAAAATGACCTTGTTGACACTGCCTGCCATGATTTAAACTCCGTAAATTCCGATTTTAAAATTTGCGCCATCATACAGAAGCCGCATTCATGGCGGGCAACTGATTACCGCTATCCACAATATACCGTTCCTGGCCATATCAGCATTGACGCCTTGCGAAACGCTCCTGCCAGATTTGTCAGGAGACTTTCAACGCCCGCCGCCCGTCAATCGCCATCTTTCACAAGGTTTTCGCGGGCAACCATGAGACTGCGACAGCTTTCACTCAATGTCAGCATGACTTGCGCGATTTGTTCTTTTTTTGTTCTATCACTTGCTCTAACAATGTCAACATGGCTATGGTGATTCCATCAGGGTTTGACCTCGCAAAACGGCAGGGACTTTCTAAATATAGGAAAGCCTCTCGCCAGAGGGCAGTACCTCCTTCCAGAATAGCGTGCCCTCTCAAAGGCAAACAGACATGAGCGATCAGAAATACATTTCCATTCGCGGCGCCCGCGAACACAATTTGAAGAACATTGATCTCGACCTGCCGCGCGACAAGCTGATTGTCATGACCGGCCTGTCCGGATCGGGGAAGTCGTCGCTCGCATTCGACACGATCTATGCCGAAGGGCAGAGGCGCTATGTCGAGAGCCTGTCCGCCTATGCGCGGCAGTTTCTCGAGATGATGCAGAAGCCGGACGTGGATCAGATCGACGGTCTCTCTCCGGCTATTTCCATTGAGCAGAAGACAACCAGCCGCAACCCGCGGTCGACGGTTGGCACTGTCACGGAAATCTACGACTATCTGCGCCTGCTCTACGCGCGTGTCGGCATCCCCTATTCTCCGGCAACCGGTCTGCCGATCGAAAGCCAGACTGTAAGCCAGATGGTCGACCGCGTTCTCGCGCTTGAAGAGGGCACTCGCCTGTTTGTTCTTGCGCCAATCGTCCGCGGCCGTAAGGGCGAGTATCGCAAGGAAATGGCCGACCTCCAGAAGCGCGGCTTCCAGCGCGTGAAAGTTGACGGCATTTTCTACGAGATCGCCGATGTCCCTGCACTCGACAAGAAATACAAGCACGATATCGACGTCGTGGTCGACCGTATCATCGTGCGGTCCGATATTGCCGCCCGCTTGGCGGATAGTCTTGAAACTTCCCTGAAGCTGGCCGACGGCATTGCCGTTGCGGAATTTGCCGATAAGCCGCTTCCGGCTGACGAAACATCGAGTGAATCCGCCAACAAGTCCAAGAACGATACCCATGAGCGGCTGATGTTCTCGGAAAAATTCGCTTGCCCGGTTTCGGGCTTCACCATTTCGGAAATCGAGCCGCGCCTGTTCTCGTTCAACAATCCCTTCGGCGCCTGCCCCACCTGCGATGGCCTTGGCACGCAGAAGGCGATCGATCCGACGATGATCGTGCCGGATGAGAGTCTGACGCTGAAGAATGGTGCAATTGCCCCGTGGTCGAAATCGAGCTCGCCCTATTACAATCAGACGCTGGATGCCCTTGGCGCTGCCTATGGCTTCAAGCTTGGCGACCGCTGGAGCGATCTGAACGAGGAGGCGCAGCAGGCCATTCTCTACGGCACGGGCAGCCGTGAGGTGCAGTTCGCCTATGATGACGGCCTGCGTTCCTATCGCACCACCAAGCCGTTCGAAGGTGTCATTCCAAATCTCGAGCGGCGCTGGAAGGAGACCGACTCTGCCTGGTCGCGCGAAGAGATCGAGCGCTTCATGTCCGGCACCCCCTGTCCTGCCTGCAATGGCTACCGGCTGAAGCCTGAAGCATTGGCCGTGAAAATCGGCGGCATGCATATCGGTCAGATCACCGAGAAGTCCATTCGCCATGCCGACGCCTGGTTCCGCGAAATCGACAAGACGTTCAACGAAAAACAGACCGAGATTGCGGCACGTATCCTCAAGGAAATTCGCGAGCGCTTGCGCTTCCTCAACGATGTCGGTCTCGACTATCTGGCGCTGTCGCGCAATTCCGGAACCTTGTCCGGCGGCGAAAGCCAGCGTATCCGCCTGGCCTCGCAGATCGGGTCGGGCCTTACGGGTGTGCTCTATGTGCTCGACGAGCCGTCCATCGGGCTGCATCAGCGCGACAACGAGCAACTGTTGAAGACCCTGCGCCACCTGCGCGATCTCGGCAATACCGTTATCGTCGTCGAGCACGATGAAGATGCGATCCTCACCGCCGACTATGTTGTCGATATTGGTCCGGCCGCAGGTATTCATGGCGGCGAGATCATTGCGCAAGGGTCGCCCGCCGATATCATGGCCAGCCCGAAATCGCTCACCGGCCAATATCTGTCCGGAGCCATAGAGGTGGCTGTGCCATCGGAGCGGCGCAAGACAACCAAGAAGCGCATCAAGATCGTCGGTGCGCGCGGCAACAATCTCAAGAACGTCTCCGCAGAGATTCCACTTGGCACATTCACCGCCGTGACCGGCGTTTCCGGTGGCGGCAAATCGACATTCCTGATCGAAACGCTGTTCAAGGCCGCATCGCGCCGCATCATGGGATCGCGCGAACATCCTGCTGACCATGACCGCATCGACGGGCTGGAATTTCTCGACAAGGTCATCGATATCGACCAATCGCCGATCGGCCGCACGCCGCGCTCCAACCCGGCAACTTACACAGGCGCTTTTACTCCGATCCGCGACTGGTTTGCCGGTCTCCCCGAGGCGAAGGCACGTGGCTATCAGCCCGGCCGCTTCTCCTTTAACGTCAAGGGCGGGCGCTGCGAAGCCTGCCAGGGCGATGGCGTGATCAAGATCGAGATGCACTTCCTGCCGGACGTTTATGTCACCTGCGATGTCTGCCATGGCAAGCGCTACAACCGCGAGACGCTGGAGGTTCTGTTCAAGGGCAAGTCGATCGCCGACGTGCTCGATATGACCGTCGAGGAAGGTGCCGAGTTCTTCGCCGCAGTTCCGGCAGTACGCGACAAGCTGCAGACACTTGCCAAGGTCGGCCTCGGTTATATCCATGTCGGTCAACAGGCCAATACCCTGTCCGGCGGCGAAGCGCAGCGCATAAAGCTCGCCAAGGAATTGTCGCGCAAGGCGACCGGCCGCACGCTCTACATCCTCGATGAGCCAACAACTGGCTTGCATTTCCACGATGTAGCGAAGCTTCTTGAAGTCCTGCATGAACTGGTGGATCAAGGCAATACCGTCGTCGTCATCGAGCACAATCTCGAGGTCATCAAGACGGCCGACTGGGTAATCGACCTTGGACCGCATGGCGGTGATGGCGGCGGCGAGATTGTCGCTGTTGGCCGGCCGGAGGACATTGTCGAAGTCGACCGCTCCTATACTGGTCAGTTCCTCAAGGAGCTTCTGCGCCGGCGTCCCGGACACAAGGTGCAGGCGGCCGCGGAATGACCTGAAGCCCGCCCTCGTGGCGGGTTTTTTCAATCTGGCATTGAAGGGAGGAGAAGCGGAATGAGCGAAAGCGGAACCATACGAACCGGCATTGGCGGCTGGACTTTCGAGCCGTGGCGCGGCACCTTCTACCCGGAAGGTCTCTCCAAGACCAAGGAACTCGAATACGCAGGCCAGCATCTGCAGACAATCGAGATCAACAGCACCTATTATGGCACGCAGAAGCCGGCGACTTTCGCCAAATGGGCCAGCCAAGTCCCGGACGGCTTCATTTTTTCGGTCAAGGGCAATCGCTTCGTCACCAACCGCCGTGTCCTTGCCGAAGCCGGCGATTCCATCGAATACTTCGTCAAGTCCGGCATTGTCGAACTGGGCGACCGGCTTGGGCCAGTCGTTTGGCAGTTTGCCCCGACCAAGAAATTCGATGCGGATGACTTTGGCGCCTTTCTCGAACTCCTGCCGAAGAAGCACGACGGTCTTCCCCTGCGTCACGCCGTTGAGGTCCGCAATCCTTCTTTCATCGATCCCGATTTTATCGCCCTGGCACGCAAGAACGGCGTCGCGGTGGTCTATGCCGAACATTTCGAATATCCCGAAATCGCCGATGTCACCGCGGACTTCATATATGCCCGCCTGCAGAAGGGCGACGATACCATCGAGACCGCCTACCCAGCCGATGCGCTCGACAAATGGGCAGAGCGCACCAATGTTTGGGCAAATGGCGGCGAACCTGATGACCTGCCGCTCGCCTCGCCGGATGAGCACGCAAAGAGACGAGCCCGGGATGTTTTCGTTTATTTCATCCATGAAGGCAAAGTGCGCGCTCCGCAGGCAGCACGGGCGTTGAAAGAGCGCGTTGCGTAGTAATTGTGCGCGCCAGCAAGCACGTGCCGCCTATTTTATATGCAACTTGCATCTTTTTTCATCAACTTCGGTTGATGGCGAGTGGCTTATTGCGGTAGCAGCGCACCAAAGGTTGAAGGAATTTACGTTTCTTCCCCGATAAAATCCTATTCATGGATTTATTTCCACCCGGGAGGCCAGTTGGCATGCTTCCTGCTTTTTGTTGTGGCAAGCGGGCAAGAGGCCCGTTGCTATGCATAGGGAGACTGTTCTCTGATGAAGAAAATCGAAGCCATCATCAAACCATTCAAACTGGATGAGGTGAAAGAGGCACTGCAGGAAGTGGGCCTTCAAGGCATCACAGTCACGGAAGCCAAAGGCTTTGGCCGTCAAAAAGGTCATACCGAATTGTATCGTGGCGCCGAATATGTCGTCGACTTCTTGCCGAAGGTAAAAGTAGAGATCGTTTTGGGCGACGAATCCGTCGAGGCCGCCATCGAGGCGATCCGCAAGGCCGCGCAGACCGGCCGTATCGGCGACGGAAAGATCTTTGTCTCCAACATCGAAGAAGTTGTGCGCATCCGGACCGGCGAGTCCGGCATCGACGCCATCTGATCCCCACACCCATCTGCAGGTGCGTTCGCGCCGGCAACAACCTTCATCGTCGCTGAATAAGGAAAATTGACATGACGACCGCCAAAGATATTCTGAAACAGATCAAGGACAACGACGTAAAGTTCCTTGACCTCCGCTTCACCGATCCAAAGGGGAAGTTGCAGCACGTGACGATGGACATTGCCGAAGTCGATGAAGATATGTTTGCCGACGGTGTCATGTTCGACGGCTCCTCCATTGCTGGCTGGAAGGCCATTAACGAGTCCGACATGGTGCTCATGCCAGACACCGATACGGTTCACATGGACCCCTTCTTCGCCCAGTCGACGATGGTTATCCTTTGCGACATTCTCGATCCGATTTCCGGTGAATCCTACAATCGCGATCCACGCGGAACCGCCAAGAAGGCCGAAGCCTACATGAAGGCCGAAGGCATCGGCGACACAATCTTCGTCGGCCCCGAAGCTGAATTCTTTGTCTTCGACGACGTCAAGTACAAGGCTGATCCATACAATACGGGCTTCAAACTCGACTCCACCGAACTGCCGTCCAATGACGACACCGACTATGAAACCGGAAACCTTGGTCACCGTCCGCGCGTCAAGGGCGGGTACTTCCCCGTACCGCCAATCGACAGCGCGCAGGACATGCGCTCGGAAATGCTCACGGTTCTGACCGAAATGGGCGTGCGCGTTGAAAAGCACCATCACGAAGTGGCCGCTGCCCAGCACGAACTTGGCATCAAGTTCGACGCCCTCACCCGCAACGCCGACAAGATGCTGATCTACAAGTATGTCGTGCATCAGGTCGCCAATGCCTATGGCAAGACCGCAACCTTCATGCCGAAGCCGATTTTCGGCGACAACGGTTCGGGCATGCACGTTCACATGTCGATCTGGAAGGATGGCAAGCCGACTTTCGCGGGCAATGAATATGCGGGCCTTTCGGAAAACTGCCTGTTCTTCATCGGCGGCATCATCAAGCATGCCAAGGCGATCAATGCCTTCACCAACCCTTCGACCAACTCCTACAAGCGTCTGGTTCCAGGTTATGAGGCTCCGGTTCTGCTGGCCTATTCAGCGCGCAACCGCTCCGCGTCATGCCGTATTCCTTTCGGCTCCTCGCCGAAGTCCAAGCGCGTTGAAATCCGCTTCCCGGATCCGACAGCCAACCCCTACCTCGGCTTCGCCGCGATGCTGATGGCCGGCCTCGACGGCATCAAGAACAAGATCCATCCCGGCCAACCGATGGACAAGGACCTCTATGACCTTCCTGCGAAGGAGCTCAAGAAGATCCCGACCGTCTGCGGCTCGCTGCGTGAAGCCCTGCAGAGCCTCGACAAGGATCGCGGCTTCCTGAAGGCCGGCGGCGTGTTCGATGACGATCAGATCGACAGCTTCATCGAATTGAAGATGGCCGAAGTGATGCGTTTCGAAATGACCCCGCATCCGGTCGAGTACGACATGTACTATTCGGTCTGATTGGACCACATTCCACGAGGAAAGACCCCGGCACGAGCCGGGGTTTTAGTTTGGACTCCGCTATGCAACCTGGAAGTCCGCGCTGGTCACGGCCAGCCCGCCTGAAAGGTTTGCGAAACAGACCGCGGCGCGACCCCCTGCACCGTCGCGGTCGTAGTAAAGCGCGCCGCTTCCGCTGTCGTACATGATCCGATCCGAGGCATCCGCGGCTATCGAGCCGACGTGGAAAGCATCGGCCGAAAGCGGGCCGCCCGGCGCAAGTGCTGTGAAAATCGCCGGGTCCAGCCGTATCGTATCGTCTTGCGCGGAGAAATCCGTGATCGTGTCGATACTGAATCCTACACCCAGGAAATCCTTGAAGCAGAAGGTGTCGGCGCCGGCTCCCCCGGTCAGCGCATTGCTGGCGCTATTGCCGGTCAAGGTGTCTGACCCACTGCCTCCGATGGCGTTTTCGATGATCGCGCCGAAGGCGATGGATATGTTCCCGGTAAATCCGCCCATGTTGGAAAACGAGCCGTCATGCAGATCGATCATCTGGTTTTGACCAAATCCGGACGCGTCGACCGTGTCGGTGCCGCCGCCATCCCAAATGCAAAGTGCGGGATCCCGGTTGATCGCGAAGTCGTAGACAGACCCGGCATTCGAGTGAAATCCGTAAACCGTATTGTCGGCGCGGGTGGTCATGTTGGCGCCGTAGAGCTGTTGCACGGCAAGAATGTCATACAGCATCAGTGTGTCGGGATAAGCATTATATGACGCAGTGGTATTGGACTCGTCGAAATAACTCATCACCGAGTATTGGTGGTCATCCTGAACGAATTGCGCATTGTTGGCATAGGTGATGGGAAGACCGGGAGCCGCATTGTAGTCTCCCGGATGCGCGAGGCCCATTGCATGGCCCATTTCATGAGCAATGGCGAAGGCACTGAAACTGCCATTCGGCAGCGACGTGGTCGACACGCTCGTATTGTTGAGCCAGATATCTCCAGCCAAATCGCCGCTGGCCGTTGATCCGGGGTAATAGGCAAATGCTCCCGCACCATCCACATTGGACGAATACGCACCCACCAGGATTGTCGCATCATTCGTTGTGCCGCCGGGATTGACCTGGCTGAAGGTGAGGTTCGCAACTTCGGAATATAAGGCAAGGCCCGCCTGTACGCTAGCGATCTGCGCTGCCGAGGGCGCGATGAAAGGCGTCGGATTTCCCGACGCATCGGTCGCAGTGGCCGAGGACTGGCGGATACCCCAGGTGACGCTTGCAGCCGTGCCCGGCGTGCTCCATGACGCGCCGGGTCGGATCAGGGCGCCTGCGCCCATCATTTCGTCGTAGGAGGCTTTGCTTCCCAAGGTCGCAGACAATCCATACTGACCGGCAGAAGCGTCGTTATAGGCGCCCGCATCGAGATAATAGGTCCCGGACGTCGTTGCGGTGAAGGTAATGGTGGAATTGCCCCCAGGTCCGCCGTCGTCGTCGTAGGCAATTTGCGCGCCAGCGCCACTGTAAAGCCGCAAATAGCTATCGTTGACCCCGGAGATGCCGGTTCCTACCATCGCGAATGTATAGGTCTGGCCAGCAACGAGGTTTACGCCGTACCAGTCATGGTCGCCTGCAGTGCCAAGCTGGCCTTGAGCCGACTTCCCGATAGCAAGCGAATATGCCGTTGTGGCGCTGGCGGCCGCGTCGGCAGTCTCCGTGACGCGCGCCGGCGGCAGCGGATCGCCTGGATCGAAAGGCGGTTGGGGTGGCTGGGGAGGCGGTCCCGCAACTGTAAGATCATATTGGCCGGCATAGGCATTGTTGTATGACCCTGCATCGAGATAATAGACGCCGGATGAAGTCGCGGTAAAGCTTATCGTCGAATTCAGCCCTTCCCCGCTGTCGTCGTCAAAGGCGATTTGTGCACCCGTGCTGTCGCGCAATCGCAGATAGGTATCACGAACCTGGGCACCTGCCGCCCCGCTTCCCGCCATGGCGAATGTGTAGGTCTGCCCCGCAACCAGTTCGATGCGGTACCAGTCTCGATCCCCCGTCGCTGCGAGATTGCCTCGAACCGTTTGCCCGCCCGCCAGCGCATAGGTGGTGGCAGTGCTCGCGGCTGCATCGGTCGTCTCGCTGCCTGCCGGCGGCGGCGGTAGAGTCTCGGTAGCAACCGAAAGATCATATTGGCCGGCCGAGACATCGTTGTACGCGCCCGCATCGAGGTAGTAGGTACCGGAGGTAATCGCAGTAAAGGTGATCGACGAATTCAATCCGTCACCACTGTCATCATCAAAGGCGATCTGCATGCCTGCGCTGTCGCGCAGACGCAGATAGGTATCGCGCACCTGGCTGGCGGCATCGCCGGTTGCGGTCATACCGAATGTATATGTCTGGCCCGCGACGAGATCGATCCGGTACCAGTCGCGGTCTCCCGCAACTGCAAGTTGGCCCTGGGCGGATTGCCCGGCAACCAGTGCATAGCTCGTGCTGGTACTGGCGGCCGCATCTGTTGTTTCCACAATGTTTGGCATGCTCATTCCTCCCGGTTGTCGCTAAAAAATGGCACACGACCTCCCTGCCGGCTGAAGGCTTCAGCCGGATCAACAGACAGTCGTTAATCTGAAATCTATTTTGGCGGGCTGGTAAGGCACTGCTGCTTGGCCTTCTTGATGGCCTCGCGCAGCAACATTTTATTTCGTTCAGACGAAATCAGCGGACTGCCTTCCGCGGCTTCCTCAACACGGTCCAGCGCTTCCTTGCATGACGAAGGATTCATGGGGCGTTCCGGATTGCGCGGAACGCCAGCTGGCGCGGCTGTCAGTTGGGTGACGGCGAGTGCCCACGCAATTGGATTGTGCCCCAGGATCATTGCAGGTCTCCTCGCCCCTCCTGCGGCATGCAGGCATAAGGTAAGTTATACCAAAGTATGACCGCTAGGCCAGCATTATTAGACAAATATAATACCAAAGTTGTAATATAATTATAAACTTGCAACCATATAAATATGAAATATCAACTAACAATTGCATCAAGCATATTTTCACACAACTCTATACGATCATTTTGTCGACCTACAGTTGCTTAAAATTGCAACTCAGAAGCTGGCGCGAATCCTATTGTCCTGAAAATGGCGATTCAGAGAGACGAAACCGCTTCAAGCATCTTCACTGCGGCCATCATTTCGTGTTCGCGGACTGCGCGGCGAGCAGCGGCTTCCGCGTCCTCGCCCCAATGCTCGATCGTCCAATCTTCATCGACATGCGCCAGCTTCCAGGCTTGCTCGCCCGAAATCTCGCCCTTGGCCACAGCCAGCGCCAGGATCGCCGATCCGGTCAGCGTGGTAATCATGTGCAAGGCTGCAATGGCGAACGGGTCACTGAACCCGCCGAGATGAACGCTGAACGCGCCAAGCGCCTCGCGCGGCTGCTCCACATGCATCACGCCTTCTGCGAGCACAAAGCGCGCACCGAGAGCGGATGCTGCCCATTCGATGATCGGATCCCAGAGTTCGGTCTGCCGGTTGACCAGCCGTTCAGGCGAGCCGGCGCGGTAGCACAGCATGTCGGATGAGGCGAAGCGCAATACATCTTCCAGAACCGCCTGCGGGTCATTGACGATCCCATCGATTGCCGTGTTGGCGAGGCGCGTTGCAGGCATGCGCGCCGGATCGATTTCCTTTTCCTGCGCGGAAAATTCGTCGGCAATCAATTGCGCGGCAGCCCGCGTCGGCAGGCAAAGGTTCTGCCGGGCCGGCGTCTTGACGACGCGCCCGTCGAGCTCGATGGCAAACTTGCCCTCGCGCTCGGCAACTGCGGCCTCCTTGTAGAAGCGCTTGGGTAATGGCAGTTTTGACTGGATTTGTGCGCGGCGAACCGGATCCGGATCGGAAAGATCCTGTTTCGCATCCATATTGAAAAGATCGTTACGCATCGTCGAAGTCCAATTTTGGTTTAGAGTATTGCGGGACAGATTCTAACTGTCGTCATCCCCGTCGTGTTCGTCCAGACCCAGCAAATTCCACGTCTGCACCATATGCGGCGGCAACGGCGCGGTCACGTCGATCACGCCACCCGAAGGGTTGGGAACACGGATGCGGCGGGCATGCAGATGCAGGCGGTTCTGGATACCGCCTGGAAACGACCAGTTCGTGTCCGCCTCGAAATACTTCGGATCACCAATGATGGGGCAGCCAATATGAGCGGCATGAACACGCAGCTGGTGTGTCCGGCCCGTATAGGGCTCCATTTCCAGCCAGGTCAGAACCTGTCCGGCGGATTCGATCACACGATAGTAGGAAACGGCGTGATCCGAATCCGGCTCACCATGCTGGGCAACGCGCATGCGGTCGCCGTCTGGGGTCGTTTCCTTGACCAGCCAGGTGGTGATCTTGTCTTCCCGCTTGCGTGGTATGCCCTTCACCAGCGCCCAATAGGTTTTCTTCGTCTCGCGTTCACGGAAAGCGGCAGTCAACGCCTGTGCCGCGCCGCGTGTACGGGCAACCACAAGGACGCCGGACGTGTCGCGGTCCAGCCGGTGAACCAGGCGGGGCTTCTCACCCTTCTTGTTGCGCCAGGCTTCCAGCATGTCGTCGACATGGCGATTGACACCGGAGCCGCCCTGCACTGCCAGACCGGCCGGTTTGTTGAACACGAAAACCTTCGGATCTTCGTAGAGCAACATCTGCGACAGGACATCGCCGTCCTCACGGCCGCGAATGCTCTTGCCGGTCAGATGACCTTCGGCCTTCGAATCCACCGGAAGCGGCGGAATCCTGACAGTCTGTCCGGCCTGCAGCCTTGTGTCGGATTTGGCGCGGGATCCGTCGATCCTGATTTGGCCAGAGCGCAGCAATTTCTGCAGGTGCCCGAAACCCAGACCCGGATAATGTACCTTGAACCACCGGTCGAGACGCATTTCCGCCTCACCCGTATCGACTGTCTTTTGTTCTACCGCTGCCATTACTTCCACCTTTTGCTCAGGCGAATAGCACTATGCAGTCATTCTTGCGAGCCATAATCCTAAAAACAGCGCGCCAATGCTCAAGATCACGCTTGCAAGGACATAAATCAGCGCAGTGAGGAGCTCACCACGCTCCCAAAGCACGGCAACATCGAGCGAAAATGACGAGAACGTGGTGAATCCCCCCATGATCCCGACCGCAACAAACAGCCTCAGGTCCATCGATCCTTCAAGCCGCTGCGCCATAATGCCGATGAACAGCCCCATCAGAAAACCGCCGGCAACATTCACCGTCAGCGTCCCATAGGGGTAATTCGCACCAAAAGCCCGGGTCATCAGGACCCCGACAAGGTACCTCGCAACAGAGCCTATCGCTCCGCCGGATGCCACAAGTAATATTGCGTTCATTTTACATTCAGCTCGGCCAGTTTATTTTGTGAACTCAAATGGTTGAATCATCACGGGACGTTACGCGACGTAGAAAAATGTTCCTTGTAGGAACGCACAACTACGAAGACTTTAGAGCATTGAATATTGCGGTGCACAAGAGTCTGATGCAGAGTCAATCTGCGGCGTGAGTAGCAGCCCAAGCAAGCGGAGTGGCATAGTGTCATTGTTGAACATCTATTGGAAATCGCTCCAATATCTCGGCGCTGAAAAGCGCGCGACCGTGTTTATCTGCGTGGTCAACATCGCCTTGGCTCTGACGATGCTGTTTGAGCCGTTGCTAATGGGCCTCGTCATCCAGGCAATTGCTGACAAGGCGGACATATGGGTTCCCCTTACTCAATTGGCTGCAGTTGGCTTGTTCCACATCGGCGCCAATGTACTCGTTGCGAGGGAGGCCGACCGGCTTGCGCATCGGCGCAAACTCGCCGTACTCACCGAATCTTACAATCGCGTGATCAGCATGCCGCTTTCGTGGCACCACCAGCGCGGCACATCCAATGCGATGCATACGCTTTTGCGCGCCATCGAGACATTGTTCGGCCTGTGGCTCGAATTCATGCGCACTCACCTCGCGACCACCGTTGCGCTCGTCGGGCTCATTCCCATGGCTGTGGCGCAGGACTGGCGTCTGGCTTCCGTATTGGCGGTTCTGGGTGTCGTTTATGTCCTCGTGAGCCGCTTTGTGACAGCAAAGACCAAGGACGGTCAGGCTCAGGTCGAGCGTCATCACATTACGGCCTTCAGCCACGTTACCGACTCGATGGGCAATATCTCTGTCCTGCAAAGCTACAATCGTATCGACGAAGAAACGCGTGCGCTGCAGTCCTACGCGAAGCAGCTGCTTGCCGCGCAATACCCTGTACTGAACTGGTGGGCCCTGGCCGCCGGCATCAACCGCATGGCGTCTACTATATCCATCCTCGTGGTTCTGGCCCTCGGCGCACATTTCGTCATGCAAGGCCAAATGCTGGTCGGTCAGGTCGTGTCGTTCATCGGCTTCGCCGGCCTGCTCATTGGTCGCCTGGATCAGCTCAGCGCCTTTGTGAACCAGATTTTCGCGGCCCGCGCAAAGCTTGAGGATTTCTTCGATATGGAAGCCTCCGCGGCCTATGCGGTAGAACCAAAGACGGTTCATGACATTGACAATGTCAGCGGCGATGTCGAATTCAAGAATGTGTCGTTCGAATTCGCCAATTCGACCCAGGGCCTGAAGAATGTCTCGTTCAAGGCAAAGGCCGGTCAGACAGTTGCGATTGTCGGCCCGACCGGTGCCGGCAAGACGACGCTGATCAACCTGCTGCAGCGTGTCTATGATCCAAAGGAAGGCCGTATTCTTGTCGATGACATAGATACGCGCACGATCAGCCGCCGTTCGCTGCGCAACGCCATCGCTACGGTGTTCCAGGATGCCGGCATGTTCAACCGTTCGATCGAGGACAATATCCGTATTGGCCGCCCGAAAGCCAGTGCCGAGGACGTGCTTGCTGCTGCCGAAGCTGCCGATGCAAGCGACTTCATCCTCGCGAAGTCCGGCGGCTACGGCACGGTTGTTGGCGAACGCGGTTCGCAGCTCTCCGGCGGTGAACGCCAGCGGGTTGCCATTGCCCGTGCCATCCTCAAGGACGCGCCGATCCTCGTGCTCGACGAGGCAACCAGTGCGCTCGACGTCGAAACCGAAGCACGCGTCAAGGTTGCAGTGGACAAGCTGTGCCAGAACCGCACGACGTTCATCATCGCACACCGTCTTTCCACGGTCCGCGACGCCGATATCGTGCTCTTCATGGATCAGGGTGAAGTAATCGAATCCGGCAGCTTCGATGAGCTGGCGCGTCAGAACGGCCGCTTCACCTCGCTGCTCAAAGCCGGCGGCCTGAAGCTCGACGACGACACGGCAAACGTCACGCCATTCCCGCGCAAGCCGGAAGCTGCTTAAGAGCCTCGGGCTCTAACGCGCAAACGTCCACGCAAACGAAAGGCCGCTATTGAGCGGCCTTTCCTTATTCTTCTCCGCGTTCCTGGCGAAGCTTGTTCCAGTAATCGATCCGTTTGCGGATCTCACGTTCAAAGCCGCGCTCCGGCGGATCGTAGAACGTCTGCCGGCCGAGGGCGTCCGGAAAATAGTTCTGGCCGGAAAAGGCATCGGGCTGATCATGGTCATAGGCGTAACCCTTGCCATACCCTTCGCCCTTCATCAGCTTGGTCGGAGCATTGAGGATGTGCTTCGGCGGAACGAGCGAGCCATTCTGTTTTGCGACCGCCATGGCGGCCTTGTAGGCCGTATAGACAGCGTTGGATTTCGGCGCGGTGGCGAGATAGACGCAGGCCTGCGCCAAGGCGAGTTCGCCTTCCGGCGAGCCCAGATAGTCATAGGCATCCTTCGCGGCAATGCAGATCACGAGCGCCTGCGGATCAGCCATGCCGATATCCTCGCTGGCCATGCGTACCAGCCGCCGGCCGAGATAAAGCGGGTCCTCGCCCGCGTCGAACATCCGGCAAAGGTAATAGAGCGCAGCATCGGGATCGGATCCGCGCACAGACTTATGCAGGGCCGAGATAAGATTGTAGTGTCCGTCCTGGCTCTTGTCATAGACCGGCGCCCGGCGCTGCACGATCTGCTGCACCCGCTCGGCATCGAATAGCTCGCCGTCGCGTGCCGCGCGCCAGACTTCCTCGGCAAGCGTCAGGATTGCCCGTCCGTCGCCGTCAGCCATCCGGACAAGGCTCGCGCGTGCCTCCGCAGTCAAGGGCAAGGCTTTGCTCTCATGGCCCTCCGCACGCTCCAGCAGGGCGCTGAGGCTTGCCTCGTCATGCGGGTGAAACACCAGAACCCTGGCGCGAGACAGGAGAGCGGCGTTCAGTTCGAATGAAGGGTTTTCCGTGGTCGCTCCGACGAGGACGATTGTCCCGTCCTCCATTACCGGCAGGAATGAATCCTGCTGCGCCCGGTTGAAGCGATGGATCTCGTCGACAAACAACAGAGTTTGGCGGCCGGACATTTTGCGTGCCCGCGCCATGTCAAAGACCTTCTTCAGGTCGGCGACACCGGAAAAGATAGCGGAAATCTGTTCGAAAGCCAGATTGGTCTCATTGGCAAGCAGCCGTGCCACTGTCGTCTTGCCGGTTCCCGGCGGGCCCCAGAAAATCATCGAGCCAAGCGAACCGGCATCGATCATGCGCGTCAATACACCTTCCGGGCCGGTCAGGTGCTCCTGTCCGGTGACTTCCCCCAGCGTTTTCGGCCGCAGCCGGTCGGCAAGCGGCCGGCTCCTGTCCAATGCCGGATCGTCATGGACCGAAAACAGATCCGCCATACTCTCTACCTATCTCTTCTAGCGAATGACTTGCCTGATTATGTCACCACCCCGCTCAAATTCGAAGCGCCAAAGCACCGGCTTGCTTGACATTGCCTTTGTCAGATCGGCCATGGTTGCGATTTCCGCGCCGTTTATCCCACGCACAATATCGCCGGGCTGCAAGCCGATCCGCGCGGCGGGCGTATTCGGGAAAATTTTGTCAACCGCCACGCCCTCCGTATCGGACGGCAGGCGCAGACGCGCCGCACCTTCCGGAGTGAGCTTGATAACATGCGCACCGGAAAGGGGATTTCTGCCCTGAATGAGCATCTGATTGTCCGGGGAGTCCGGTCCCGGCTTTTCCAAGACGACCGTGATGGTCTTTTCCTTCGAGCGGCTCAATACGTCCAGCCTTATCGTCTTGCCTATGCCTGCGGTGCTCAGGCGGTAACCAAGCCCGTCCGGATTTTCGATCCGCATCTCATCCACCGATAAAACCACATCGCCGACGAGCAGCCCGCCCTTCTCTGCCGGTCCGTTCTTGGTGATATTCGTCACCAGGGCGCCATAGGGCTGTTTCATGCCAAGCCCTTCAGCGACATCCGGAGTCACATTCTGAAAAGCAGCACCGATGTACGGGCGTTCAAACGTGTCCGCACCGCCCTTTGCCGTCTCAACAACCGCCCGTACCATATTGGAAGGAATGGCAAATCCGATTCCGATTGATCCGCCGGAACGCGAAAAGATCGCGGTGTTGATGCCAATGAGCTTGCCGGTCATATCGATCAGTGCACCGCCCGAATTGCCGGGATTGATCGCTGCATCGGTCTGTATGAAGAAATCGAAGTCGGAAATTCCGACACGTGTTCGCGCCTGCGCCGAAACGATACCGCTCGTCACCGTCTGCCCGACACCGAACGGATTGCCGATGGCCAGCACGAGATCGCCCACCTCCACCTGGTCGGAATCGGCCAATGGCAAGGCGGGCAGCGGCTCACCGGCATCGATCTTCAGGATCGCGAGGTCGGTGGATTCGTCTTTCAGAAGAACTTTCGAGTCAAACTCCCGCCCATCCGATAGCGCAACCTTCACCGTATCGGCATTGCGAATGACGTGATTGTTCGTCACGATGATCCCCGACGCATCGGCAATCACGCCGGAACCGAGCGAGGATTGCACGCGCGGAGGGCCGTTGAACTGCTGTCCACCGAAGAATTGCTCGAAGAACGGATCGCCGGCAAAGGGCGAGCGTGTCTGTACCGCTTGCGCCGCATAGACATTGACGACGGCGCCAGCCGTTTGCTTCACGAGCGGCGCGAAGGAGAGCTGAAGCTCGCTGCGGGTTGCGGGCAGTTGCTTGGCCGTATCGGTGGCCGTCTGTGCATGAAGTGGCGCCACCATGCCGGCAAGAACTGCGGTGCACAGGAAAAATGCCCGGGTCGATGGTGGGACTTTGAAACTCATATCAATCTCCGGATACGTAATGAATCAGTCAAACTGTCTCGACCAATGTGGTGATTTTGAACGGAGATACCAGCCAAGAAACAAAGCAAATTTGAGACATATGATTACACCTCTTATCCCGCCCCAGGTTGCACCTTCTTGAGACCGGGGATTTGGGATAACTTAGAGCAAGTTTTGTCTGTTTGGGACCCGGTACGCATGCAGAAGCGGAATGGAAATGGGGTGTTGAAGGGTCAATTCAGGATTTATCCCTGCGAAGTGGCCGGTATTGAGGTCATCGAGGCTGCAACGCGCCATTCCTTTCCACGGCATACGCATGAGCAGTATGGCATTGGCGTCATTCATCAAGGCGCGCAGAAATCCCATAGCGGTCGCGGCACGGTGGAAGCGGGGCCAGGCAATGTCATCACCGTCAATCCCGGCGAGGTGCATGACGGCATGCCCATAGGCGATGCCGGCCGCTCGTGGCGAATGCTCTATTTCGACCCGGAGATTGTCAGTCAGGCCGTTTGCGACATGAATGAAGGCGGTCGGCCGGGTTGCGAGTTTGCACAGCCGGTGATGGACAATGCCAGCGTGGCGGCGCTGTTCCAGCAGCTGTTTTCAACCATGATAACGCCCTGCAACACGTCATCCCAACTCCATCGCGAAGAGCTCTTGTTGGCATTGCTTGACGGCATCATCGACAAACGGCAAGAAAATAAGGTATCCCGCCCGGCACCTTTCGCCGTGCGCAAGGCACAGGTTCTGATCGACGATCAGCCGGCCGCCCCGATCACACTGGCGGATCTCGCCCGGGAATCCGGCCTGAGCCGGTTTCAGCTCCTGCGCGGCTTTGCCAAGGCAACTGGTCTCACGCCACACGCCTATCTCATGCAGCGGCGGATTGATGCCGCCCGCCGCCTGATCGCGCGAGGATCTGGTCTGGCAGATGCCGCCGCAGCAAGCGGCTTCGCCGACCAAAGCCATATGACACGCCTGTTCGTTCGCATATACGGTGTCTCTCCGGGTGCTTATGCTGCCGCTGTCGCCTGATTTTTTGCTCCTCTTGCAATCCTGTTCAAGACGAACGGCTCCCGTTCGGTTTCAGTGCGTTAACTGAACCCTTAAGGAGCATTATCGTGGGCATCGAGTTCCTCATTACATCATTCATCATCGTGATCTCGCCCGGGACAGGGGTGGTCTATACTCTGGCGACCGGCCTCGCGCGGGGAGCCAAGGCGAGCGTCGCGGCAGCAACCGGCTGCACAATCGGCATCATTCCACATATGGCAGCGGCTATCGGAGGTTTGGCGGCGATCCTGCACACAAGCGCCCTCGCCTTCCACACCTTCAAATATGTGGGTGTCGCCTATCTTCTCTATATGGCCTGGAACGCGTTGCGCGAAAAGGGATCGCTGAATGTCGAGGATGACGGCGGTGAAAGGTCATTGATGCAAGTGACCATCACCGCAATCCTGATCAACATACTCAATCCAAAACTGTCGATTTTCTTTCTGGCGTTCCTGCCGCAATTCGTCAGTGGCGCCGAGCCCCAGCCGCTCATGCGCATGCTCAGCTTGAGCGGTGTCTTCATGGCGATGACCTTCGTCGTGTTCGTCGCCTACGGTCTATTCGCCGCGTCCGTGCGCAACCATGTCATCTCGCGTCCGCGGATATTGACGTGGATGCGCCGGACATTTGCCGGAGCGTTCGTTGCGCTGGGGGTCAAGCTGGCTCTGGCGGACCGGTGAAGTCAGGTGGAAGTGGTTGACTTTCGCGCCGGTGACCTGTTCAGGGCAGCAGCGGCGCGTATGAGCGTCTTGAAGGCATCCTCATCTATTTCATCCCCCTCATGGAAATCGATAGCGCGCCTGGTGTTGCCTTCCAGGCTGGAATTAAACAGTCCTGAAGGGTCATCAACCGAGGCGCCCTTGGCGAAGGTCACCTTCACGGCACTCTTGTACGTCTCGCCGGTGCAGATCATTCCATCTTTATACCAAACCGGGACACCTCTCCACTTCCACTCCTCGACAACCTCGGGGACAGCCTGTTTGATGAGTGCGCGGACATGGGAGAGCGTCTTGCCCCGCCAATCATCCAGTTCCTTGATCCTCGCGTCGATCAGCCGGGAAGGCGATTCGCCCGTGGTCGTTGCGCTATTTTTCATGTTGTTTGCACCTCATTCCGCTGTTTTTCTATCTTGCGACCAAACAGGACCTGACTTTGAACTGTGCCGGCAGAATTTCAGTCTATCCGTGCCAGGACTTGCTCCAGATTTCCGAAGAACTGCTGCCAGCCGCTCTTGGCGCCCCCGTAGGCCTGCTGCTGATCCGCACGGAAACCCGCCTGCTCCATGCGCAGATGGGTCCCCGTTCCCATCGGGGTCAGGGTCCAGGTGACGACGCTCTCAAGCCCGTAGGCCGCCCACGTGTACGACAGCGTCTTGTTCGGCTCGATCGCAAGCACCTGACAGTCTACAGCGCCCCAGTCGGCGCGAAGATTGAAACGGTGGCCCATGTCCGGTTTGAAGTCGTTGTTCATCAGCCACTCCGCGATCAGGTGTGGTTGCGTGAGCGCGCGCCAGATCTTTTCCGGCGGATGCGGCATCTCCCGTTCGATAACGACTGAGCGTGTTTCGGTCGCGCTTTGGCTCATTGGATTCGTCCTCTTGGTGTTTTCCAGGCTGCTTTCTTCATCTGACCATTCACATGCGCTCGCCGGGCAATTCGCTCGCCTGTTTTACCCAAGCGGCAAGCTGCGCTTCGTCAAGCTGGTCGTTCTCGTGGATGTGGTAATAGCGTACGTCGTGCATCTTGGACGCGACGGGAGGAACGGGACGCAGCGAGGTGCCACGAAAGAAGGTAATTTTGACGTACTTCTCAAAGCAATGGACGCCGAGGAACCAGCCTTCGCCCTCAAAACCGTAGAGCGGCGTGTTCCATTTGACCGCCTTGTACACGCCCGGTACGGTGCGCACAATGAGTGCATCGAGCCGGCGCCCGACATCGCTCTTCCAACCGGGCATCGCCGCAATGTAAGCCTGCACGGGGGCGTCGCCATAGGCTTTCGCGATCTGCGGGTTACCGCCCGCGAGGAGGACCGGCTTCCCGGGCTCGCTCGGCTGCACCTTCGGTTTCGCCATACGCGGCTTGGCCGCCTTTGCCCCCTTGGCGGCGGCGTCATTTGCGACCTTCGCCGGCCCCCTGGATGTCTTTTTGGCATTGACGGAGAGCGCTTCGGTAGCAGGTTTGCTCATTGGTCCATCCTTTTCAGCAAGTCTTCGAGGTGGTCGAACCGGTTCTGCCAGAACCCAGCCATTTCCTTTGTCCAGTCGAGCAGCGGGGCCAAGGCACCGAGCTGCGCGCTATAATGGGTCTGTCGTCCTTCATGGCGGTCACGTACCAGCCCGGCTCGCCTCAGGACCCCGAGGTGCTTCGACACAGCCGGTTGCGAGACCCCGGACTGAGCTGTCAGTGCCCCTACCGTCTGCTCTCCTTCATGGCACAACCGTTCGAAGAGGGCCCGCCGGGTCGGATCCGCGAGCGTTCTGAAGAGCACATCGTGAGCATTTGTCATTTAGATCGATAACCCGCTGGCTATTGATTGACTTATAACCACGGAGATATGTGTTAGTCAAGCGTGACCGTCGGACGATCGTGGCCATGTCTTGGGCGGCACCCCCGAACACGAAATGCGGGCCGGCGACGCCCGACACCAGCTGCGTTGGACTTGAGTTGGGATATTAGCCGGCAGTGTCTGCAAGAAGCTGCTACCTGCCCGCCGTCAGCACCTTCTGACAGCCTGGCGACAGTCGTGCCATGTTCTTCCTCAGGCAGGCAATTCCGCGACCCCCGCCAAGTGCTACCGAACTGCAAAGTGACCTGAAGTCCGGACCGCACTCCTGACGCGCGATGGCCATTTCTTCGCGGGGCGTAAACGTCGGTGCGGGTGTGGCAGGCGCAGCCGCAGCTGGCGCAGTTGCAGAAGAAGCTTTCCCCGTAGTCGCTGCCGGTGCGGTTTTCCCGCCTCCAAGGGCACCAATCGCCTGTTGGCAACCGGCTGACAGTGACGAGCTATGCTGTTGCAAGCACGAAAGGGCGGCCTGACCGCCTGGCTGGACACCCGAGCACTGTGCCATGAAATCAGAGCGGCAGGCTGATTTGATCGCATTTTGCTGCGCTTGTGTCGGCTGCTGGGCCGCTGCAGCACCGGCAAAGACGCAAGCCGCCAACCATACTGGCAATGCCATTCCTGATACCCAACGGCGATTGCGATTTGCGATTGCTGTATTGAGTTGCGTGTTTTCTCGCTGACTCCTGTTCATCGAACCCTCCCTGGAGCTTTTCATACGGAAAGGTTGGAGAAGCGATCTGAACGATTCAAGTACGTAACGGTTACACCGGAAAAATTGGAGGCTGAATTCTCCCGGGCCGTCGCCGGCAAATCAACAAACACAAAAAGGGGGCGCGGGCCCCCTTTTCAATTCCTATAGCGTCGAAGCGTCGATTACGCTGCTTCGGCTTCGCTAGCCTGTTCGGCGGCAACGCGGGCCAGGTCCTTGGAACCCTTGGCACTGGTATCGCGATCGACGAATTCGACGACTGCGAGCGGTGCATTGTCACCGGTGCGGAAACCCGCCTTCATGATGCGGATGTAGCCGCCGTTGCGCTGGCCGTAGCGCGGAGCAAGTGTATCGAACAACTTGGCGACGAGCTTCGCATCGCGGATTGCCGAAATGGCCTGACGACGTGCGTGCAGGTCACCGCGCTTGCCGAGCGTGACAAGCTTTTCAACGATGGGGCGAATTTCCTTGGCCTTGGGCAGCGTTGTCACGATCTGCTCATGCTCAATCAATGATGCAGCCATATTGGCAAACATCGCCTTACGATGGCTGGCAGTCCGGTTAAGCTTGCGGCCTGAATTACCGTGGCGCATGAGCCTTCTCCTTCAGTTTCTCTTTTTCGGGCTCACGGCCCGGGCTTTGTTGTCGGGCAAGAGCCCGGGTTCTTAATATTGGTCTTCGTAACGCTTCGCGAGATCTTCGATGTTCTCCGGCGGCCATGAAGGAACTTCCATACCGAGATGGAGACCCATGGAAGCCAGAACTTCCTTGATTTCGTTCAGTGACTTGCGGCCGAAGTTCGGTGTGCGCAGCATTTCTGCTTCTGTCTTCTGGATAAGATCGCCAATGTAGACGATGTTATCATTCTTCAGGCAGTTTGCCGAACGAACCGAGAGTTCGAGTTCATCGACCTTCTTGAGCAGAGCCGGGTTGAACGCAAGTTCGGTAACCTGTTCCTGCTGAACTTCCTTCTGCGGCTCGTCGAAGTTGACGAAGATTGCCAGCTGGTCCTGAAGAATGCGCGCTGCATAGGCAACGGCATCTTCGCCGGAGATCGAACCATCGGTCTCGATCTGCAGGATCAGCTTGTCGTAATCGAGAACCTGACCTTCGCGGGTGTTCTCGATCTTGTAAGACACCTTGCGAACCGGAGAATAAAGGCTGTCGACCGGAATCAAGCCGATCGGAGCATCTTCTGCGCGGTTGCGGTCAGCCGGAACGTAGCCCTTGCCAGTGTTGACAGTGAATTCCATGCGGATTTCAGCGCCTTCATCCAGCGTGCAGATCACGTGTTCCGGATTGAGGATTTCGATATCGCCAACGGTCTGGATATCGCCAGCCGTTACGACGCCCGGACCTTCCTTGCGGACGACCATGCGCTTTGGACCGTCGCTCTCCATATGGATCGCGATTTCCTTGATGTTGAGGACGATGTCCGTCACATCTTCACGCACGCCGGGGATCGACGAGAATTCATGCAGAACGCCGTCGATCTGCACAGCTGTTACGGCAGCGCCGCGCAGCGAGGACAGGAGCACACGGCGCAAGGCATTGCCGAGCGTCAAGCCATAGCCGCGTTCAAGCGGCTCAGCGACGACCGTTGCCTTGGTCTTCGAGCCGGAGGTCTGAAACTCGACCTTGTTCGGCTTGATCAATTCTTGCCAGTTCTTCTGGATCATTTAATTTTCCTTCATCCTTGCCTTTACCACCATCCAATCGTGGCATTGAGGCGTGGAAACCGCAGAGGAGCTGAAAATCAGCTCATGCGGCCAAATCCTGTCGCAAAAGATTAGACGCGGCGACGCTTGCGCGGGCGGCAGCCATTGTGCGGGATCGGCGTTACGTCGCGAATGGACGTAATCGTGAAACCGGCAGCCTGGAGTGCGCGCAGAGCCGATTCACGGCCGGAGCCAGGTCCGCAAACTTCAACCTCGAGCGAACGCATGCCATGTTCCTGTGCCTTCTTGGCGCAGTCTTCGGCAGCCATCTGTGCAGCGAAAGGCGTGGATTTACGCGAACCCTTGAAGCCCTGCGCACCGGCGGAGGACCAGGCAATCGCGTTGCCCTGTGCATCCGTAATGGTGATCATCGTGTTGTTGAATGTCGAATTGACGTGGGCAACGCCCGACGAAATATTCTTGCGCTCGCGACGGCGAACGCGCGTGGCTTCTTTGGCCATGGTAGTCCTTTCAGTTGATCTCGACGCCTCCGTATTTCCAGAGGCTCCACCGTGGTTTCAGTTAGAGTGCGAAACCAGCACTGATCTCTGCAAAAGCAGAACCGGCGCAGCGGACCGCGCCGGAATAAACTTACTTCTTCTTGCCGGCGATTGCCTTGGCAGGACCCTTGCGGGTACGCGCATTGGTATGCGTGCGCTGACCGCGAACCGGCAGCGAGCGGCGATGACGCAGACCGCGGTAGCAGCCCAGATCCATCAGACGCTTGATATTCATCGAAACTTCCCGACGCAGATCACCCTCAACCTGGTAATCACGATCGATGGTCTCGCGAATCTGCAAGACTTCCGCATCGGTCAACTGGTTGACGCGACGCTCTGCAGGAATGCCGACTTTCGCGACGATTTCCTGAGCAAACTTTTGACCAATCCCGTGAATGTACTGAAGCGCGATAACAACGCGCTTGTTCGTCGGGATGTTGACGCCAGCGATACGAGCCACGTCTGTTCTCCTTGTTAACCGGCAGAGCTGGAGTGCCAACGCGGCAGCCAGATGACGGGATGAAAAATGATATCCGGGACAAACACAAACGATCAGCCCCGAACCTGCTTTACCGGATCGGCGCCGACCGCTTTATATCCAAGCGAATTTGCGCCGTACTTGAAGGAATCGCTGTGAAAAGTCAACTCCCCCGATAGTTTTTTGTCAGAGTTACAATTCCGACAGAATTTTTTCGATCGACGCGGTGACATCTTCCATGTCCGCCATGCCATCGACCTTCTTCAGCTTCCCCTTGGCATAGTAGTAGCCAATCAATGGCGAAGTCTGCTTGTAGTATGCCTCCAGGCGCGTGCGCACCGTTTCGGCATTGTCGTCCGGACGGCGCTTGAATTCCGTCGAACCGCATTTGTCGCAGACACCCGCGACATGCGGCTTCTTGTTCGTATCGTGATAACCGGTACCGCACTTCGCACAGGAGTAACGACCGGATATACGCTCCACCAGAACATTGTCGTCCACTTCAAGCTCGATGACACCATCGAGTTCGAGGCCCTTGTCGGCCAGCATCTGTTCGACGGCATCGGCCTGAACAAGTGTGCGCGGATAGCCATCGAGGATAAACCCCTTGACCGCATCGGGCTGGTCGATGCGGTCAGAAACGATCGCATTGACGATTTCGTCGGAAACCAGGTTGCCGGCATCCATGACAGCCTTGGCCCGCAGGCCGACATCTGTTCCGGCCTTCACCGCCTCGCGCAACATGTCTCCGGTGGAGAGTTGCGGTACACCAAGTTTTTCTACCAAGCGCTGAGACTGAGTTCCCTTACCTGCCCCCGGTGGTCCGAGAAGTATTAATCTCATCTGTTACGTTTCCCCCCACGGAGCTTCGACTTCTTGATCAGCCCTTCATACTGGTGCGCAATCAGGTGCCCTTGGATCTGCGCAACCGTATCGAGAGTCACGCTCACGACAATCAGCAGCGACGTCCCGCCGAGATAGAAAGGAACACCGGCCCACGAGATCAGGAATTCAGGCAGCATGCAGATGATGACCAGGTAGATGGCGCCAAGAACCGTGACACGTGTCAGAACGTAGTCGATATATTCAGCCGTGCGTTCGCCGGGGCGGATGCCGGGAATGAAGCCAGAATGCTTCTTCAGCTGGTCGGCAGTATCCTTCGGGTTGAAGACGAGCGCCGTATAGAAGAAGGCGAAGAAGACGATCATCGCAGCATAAAGGAACATATAGGCAGGCTGGCCATGACCAAGCGATGACAGGATCGTCGTCGCCCAGGCCGGCATGTTCTGGCTATTGGCAAAGCCGGCAATCGTGGCAGGCAGCAGCAGCAGCGACGAAGCGAAGATCGGCGGAATAACGCCCGCTGTGTTGAGCTTCAGCGGCAGGTGCGACGTGTCGCCCTGGAACATGCGGTTACCGACCTGGCGCTTCGGGTATTGGATCAGCAGGCGGCGCTGTGCGCGCTCTACGAAAACGATGACCCCGATGACCGCCACCGTCAGCACGATGATGGCAAGGATGATGCCGGTCGACAGGGCGCCGGTACGGCCAAGTTCCAGCGTGCCGGATATAGCTTGCGGCAGGTTGGCGACGATGCCGGAGAAGATGATCAGCGAGATGCCGTTACCGATACCGCGCGCAGTGATCTGCTCGCCCAGCCACATGAGGAACATGGTGCCGCCGACAAGCGTGATGACGGTCGAGAACAGGAAGAACGGACCCGGATCGGCGACGATTCCCTGGCTGCCCTGCAGACCAACCGCAATCGCATAGGCTTGAACCGTTGCCAGAAGCACGGTGCCGTAGCGTGTATACTGGTTGATGACCTTGCGGCCCTGCTCGCCATCCTTCTTCAGCTGTTCCAGGGCCGGAACGACGGAAGTCATCAGCTGGACGATAATCGATGCCGAAATATAGGGCATGATGCCGAGCGCAAAAATCGCCATGCGGGCAACGGCGCCGCCGGCGAACATGTTGAACATCCCGAGGATGCCCTGCGCCTGATTGTTGAACGCCTGCGCATAGGCCTCGAGATTGATCCCCGGCAACGGGATATAAGTGCCGAGCCGGTAGACCAGCAATGCGCCGAGCGTAAACCAAATGCGCTTTTTGAGCTCTTCGGCCTTCGAGAAAGCAGAGAAATTGAGATTTGACGCGAGCTGTTCTGCGGCTGAAGCCATTATAGTCTCCGGTCTGTGCCCGTCAGGGCCTCGCCACCCGAAACGGGAATCGGCGGCTTTACCCAGATATGTGCCCTTGATAAAAGGTACAAGCGGCGATCGTGAAGATCGCCGCCTGAATAGTCCGATTTATTCTGCGGCTGCAGGAGCAGCTGGAAGCTTGACGGTACCGCCGGCCTTTTCGATCTTCTCGATCGCAGCCTTGGATGCACCGGAAACCTCGAACGTTACCGCAGTCGTGATCTCGCCGTCCGACAAGAGACGAACGCCGTCCTTGGGGCGGCGGATAACGCCGGCAGCCTTGAGAGCTTCGATCGTGACTGGTGCCTTGGCGTCGAGCTTCTTGGCGTCGATCGCAGTCTGGATGCGGCCAACCGATACGGTGTTGAAGTTCTTCGAGAAGATGTTGGTAAAACCGCGCTTTGGCAAGCGACGGTAAACCGGCATCTGACCGCCCTCGAAACCGTTGATGGCAACGCCCGAACGCGACTTCTGACCCTTGACACCACGACCGGCAGTCTTGCCGGAACCAGAACCGATACCACGGCCGACGCGCTTGCGGGCCTTGGTGGCGCCTGGATTTTCACTCAGATCATTGAGTTTCATTTGTCTAATCTCCGGTATCAAGCCTCGTCCACAACGCGGACGAGATGTTGAACCTTGGCAATCATGCCGCGTATTGAAGGCGTATCTTCAAGTGTACGGCGGCGATGCATCTTATTGAGGCCCAGGCCGATCAGCGTTGCGCGCTGTTCTGCTGGACGGCGGATAGGGCTGCCGATCTGTTCGACCGTAACCGTCTTACCCTTCTTCTTCTCAACCATGACTTTGTCCTTTAGTCTCTACAGTGAGCAGGGACCAAAGGCCCTGCCCTGCTGCGCCAGCTTCTGGCCTATTCTTCCGAACCGACCACGTCGCGGCGGCGAGCCTGCAGTGTCGAATACTTGATACCGCGCTGGGCAGCAATGTCCTTCGGATGCATCTGATGCTTCAGGGCATCAAATGTCGCGCGAACCATGTTGTACGGGTTCGACGAACCGAGCGACTTTGCGACAACGTCCTGCACGCCAAGCGTCTCGAAGACAGCGCGCATTGGTCCGCCGGCGATGATGCCTGTACCAGCTGTGGCTGCGCGAAGCAGAACCTTGCCGGCGCCATGACGGCCTTCAACGTCGTGATGAAGGGTGCGGCCCGAGCGCAGCGGCACGAAAATCATTTCGCGCTTGGCGGACTCAGTCGCCTTGCGGATAGCTTCCGGCACTTCACGTGCCTTGCCATGACCAAAACCTACGCGGCCCTTCTGATCGCCGACAACGACGAGAGCAGCAAAGCCAAAACGCCGGCCGCCCTTGACGACCTTGGCGACGCGGTTGATATGCACGAGCTTGTCAACGAATTCGCTATCGCGCTCTTCGTTGCGGCCGCGATCCTCGCGGCTTCTCTTTTCCTGCGCCATGCTCCTAATTCCTTTTTCTTTTCCGGTAGCACGAATGATATTTGCGAAATCCGGCTTGCAAGAGACAAGCCCTTGCAGTTCCGGATTTCGAAAGTTTTACCTTAGAAGCTGAGACCAGCTTCGCGGGCAGCTTCAGCAAGCGCCTTTACACGGCCGTGGTAAATATAAGCACCACGATCGAAGACGACTTCCTTGATGCCGGCCTTGACAGCGCGCTCTGCAACGAGCTTGCCGATCAGTGCCGCTGCGTCCGAATCTGCACCAGTCTTCAGCTTGCCCTTGAGGTCAGCTTCGAGAGTGGATGCGGATGCAATAGTGTGACCACGCGCATCATCGATGATTTGCGCATAGATATTCTTTGAAGAACGGTGGACGCTGAGCCGCGGACGGTCACCGGCAACCGCCTTGAGCTGGCGGCGAACACGCGAAGCGCGACGCTGAATGATTTCTTTCGGCGATGCCATGACACGAATTCCTTACTTCTTCTTGCCTTCTTTACGAACGATCTTCTCGCCCGCATATTTCACGCCCTTGCCCTTGTAAGGCTCTGGGCTACGATATTCGCGAATTTCAGCTGCGACCTGGCCAACCTGCTGCTTGTCGATGCCGGTGACGACGATTTCCGTCGGCTTCGGGACAGCAACTGTGATGCCTTCCGGCACCTGGTAGACTACTTCGTGGCTGAAGCCGAGCGACAGCTGCAGGTTCTTGCCCTGCATGGCCGCACGATAACCGACGCCGCTGATTTCAAGGCGCTTTTCGAAGCCGTCTTTAACACCGGTGAAGATGTTGACGACCATCGTGCGGCTCATGCCCCACTTCGAACGAGCGACCTTGGAATCGTCACGCGGGTTAACGCTGACGGCGCCGTCTTCAAACTTGACCACAACATCGTCATTGGCGACGAAGGAGAGTTCCCCCTTCGGACCTTTGGCCTTGATGGTCTGGCCGTCTACGCTGGCTGTTACGCCCTGCGGGACTGCCACGGGTTTTTTACCGATACGAGACATTTTTCAAACCTTTCCAAGCCGCTGCTTAGAATATACGGCAGAGCAATTCGCCGCCGACATTCTGTTCACGTGCCTCGTGGTCTGCCATCACGCCCTTCGGCGTCGACAGGATGGAAATACCAAGACCATTCGCAACCTGCGGAATCGACTTGACCGAAACGTAAACACGACGGCCGGGCTTCGAAATACGGGTGATCTCGCGAATTACCGGTACATTTTCAAAATATTTCAGTTCGATTTCGATCTCGGACTTGCCGTTCTCGAAATCAACCTGGCTATATCCGCGGATATAGCCTTCGGCCTGAAGAACATCCAGAACACGTGCACGCAGTTTGGAGGCAGGCGTGGAAACCTTGCCCTTCTTGCGCATCGTTGCGTTACGGATACGTGTCAGCATATCGCCGAGAGGATCTGTCATAGACATCCGTCTTCTCCCTTACCAGCTCGACTTCACGACGCCGGGCACCTGGCCGAGCGAACCCAGCTGGCGCAATGCGATACGCGACATCTTGATCTTGCGGTAGTAACCGCGCGGACGGCCCGAAACTTCGCAACGGTTGCGAATACGAACCTTGGTGGAATTGCGTGGCAGTTCTGCCAGCTGGATGGTAGCGCGGAAGCGCTCGTCCAACGGCAGCGACTGATTCATCACGATAGCCTTCAGGCGCGCGCGCTTTGCAGCGAAACGCTTTACCAGAAGACCACGGCGCTTGTTCTTTTCGACTGCGCTCGTCTTAGCCATTTCATATACCTCGCTACGCTTGCCGTTACTGGCGGAAGGGGAAGTTGAAGGCGCGCAGAAGAGCGCGTGCTTCATCATCCGTCTTTGCAGTCGTACAAACGATGATGTCCATGCCCCAGATCTGATCAACCTTGTCGTAGTTGATTTCCGGGAACACAATGTGTTCCTTGATGCCCATGGCAAAATTGCCACGACCGTCAAAGCTTTTTGGATTCAAGCCGCGGAAATCTCGAACGCGCGGGAGCGCAATCGTAATCAGACGGTCGATGAATTCATACATGCGCTCTTTACGAAGGGTGACCTTCGTACCGATCGGCATATTCTCACGCACCTTGAAGGTAGCGATCGAATTGCGCGCACGGGTAATAACCGGCTTCTGACCAGCAATCAATGCCAGATCTTCGGCTGCGACAGTTGGCTTCTTGGAGTCAGCCGTAGCTTCACCCACGCCCATGTTGAGGACAACCTTGGTGATGCGGGGGATCTGCATCTCGTTGTCGTATTTGAACTCCTCGAGAAGCGCTTTACGTACTACTTCAAAGTACTGCTTCTTCAGACGGGGTTCGATCTTTGCATCAGCCATCGATCAGATCTCCTGAACGCTTTGCTACACGTACCTTCTTGCCGTCTTCGAGGATCTTGAAGCCAACGCGGGTCGGCTTGCCATCCTTGTCGGCGATCGCAATATTCGACAGATGGAGCGGCGCTTCTTTCGAAATGATGCCGGCTTCCTGATTCTGTGTCTGCTTCTGGTGACGCTTGACAACATTGATACCGCGAACGAGCGCTTGCTCGTCCTTCGGCAAAACTTTGATTACTTCGCCGGTACGGCCCTTGTCCTTACCAGCAAGAACGACAACGCGGTCGCCTTTACGGATCTTCTGCATCGTCTGCTCCTTACAATACTTCTGGAGCCAGCGAGATGATCTTCATGTGGCTCTTTGCGCGGAGTTCGCGCGGAACCGGTCCGAAGATACGCGTGCCGATAGGCTCTTTCTTGTTGTCGATCAGGACGGCGGCGTTCTTGTCGAAACGAATAACGCTCCCGTCCGCGCGACGGATGTCCTTGGCGGTGCGAACAACCACCGCCTTCATCACGTCACCCTTTTTTACACGGCCGCGCGGAATTGCTTCCTTGATCGAAACGACAATAATGTCGCCGACCGAAGCATATTTCCGCTTCGAACCGCCCAGCACCTTGATGCACATGACACGACGTGCGCCGGAATTATCCGCCACGTCGAGGTTTGTTTGCATCTGAATCATGACTAGCCGCCTTCTTCTTGTTCAACCGGACTGGGCTTTCCTTGCCCCTCGCGATTGCTGCGTACTTACCTACAGATTTTTAGCTCGCCGGGGCGTCTGTAACGACAACCCAACGCTTGTCTTTCGAAATCGGCTTCGATTCCTGGATGGAAACGGCATCGCCGACCTTGAACTGATTGCTCTCGTCGTGCGCCTTGTACTTCTTGGACTGGCGCACAGTCTTCTGGAGGAGCGGATGCGAATAGCGCCGCTCGACCTTGACCACAACGGTCTTGTCGTTTTTGTCGCTCACGACAACGCCCTGCAGAATGCGTTTAGGCATGGTTTTCTTCCTTAAGCCTTGCTCTCGACCGCTTTTTGGCGGGCGACAGTCTTGATGCGCGCAATATCACGGCGGATCTGCCGGACGCGAGCGGTTTTTTCCAACTGGCCGGTTGCCTTCTGGAAGCGCAGGTTGAACTGCTCTTTCTTCAGGGAACCCAATTCTTCATTCAACTGATCGAGGCTCATCGCCCGGACTTCTGCGGATTTCATGACATCCACCCCTTATTCTGCGATGCGCTGAATAAAGCGCGTCTTGACCGAAAGCTTGGCCGCTCCGAGACGAAGTGCCTCACGAGCGACTTCTTCCGAAACGCCGTCGAGCTCGAACATGACGCGGCCTGGTGCGACACGGGAAGCCCAATAATCAACTGAACCCTTACCTTTACCCATGCGGACTTCGGTAGGCTTCGAGGTGACCGGTACATCCGGGAAAATCCGGATCCACACACGACCGGCACGTTTCATGTGACGGGTAATTGCACGGCGAGCGGCTTCGATCTCACGCGCCGTAACGCGGTTCGGCTCGAGGGCCTTCAGGCCGAAAGCACCAAAATTCAGATCCGTGCCGCCTTTCGACGCGCCGTGGATACGGCCCTTGAACTGCTTGCGGAACTTTGTGCGCTTAGGCTGCAGCATTGTTCTCTACTCCAAAATTCTCGTTTCCGAAAGACGCTATTTTAAGCGTTTTCGCGGCGACGGCCCGAACCCTGATGGCTGGCATCACCTTCAACAGCACGGCGCTCGGAGGCCATTGGATCGTGTTCAAGGATTTCGCCCTTGAAGACCCAGACCTTGACGCCGCAAATGCCGTAGGCAGTGTGTGCTTCAGCAGTTCCGTAATCGATATCGGCACGAAGTGTATGCAAAGGCACACGGCCCTCGCGGTACCATTCCATACGCGCAATTTCCGCGCCGCCGAGACGGCCCGAGCAATTGATACGAATGCCTTCTGCACCAAGACGCATGGCCGACTGAACGGCGCGCTTCATGGCACGGCGGAATGCAACACGGCGTTCCAGCTGCTGAGCGATAGACTGAGCAACGAGAACCGCGTCTGTTTCCGGCTTGCGGACTTCAACGATATTGAGTGCGGCATCTGCATTGGTCATTTCTGACAGCTTGCGGCGCAGCTTCTCGATATCGGCGCCCTTCTTACCGATGATCAGACCCGGACGTGCAGCATGGATCGTGACGCGGCACTTCTTGTGCGGACGCTCGATCACCACCTTGGAAATGGCGGCCTGCTTCAGTTCGTCCATCAGATACTTGCGGATCTTCAGGTCTTCATGCAGCAGCTTGCCGTATTCACCTGTGTTCGCGTACCAACGCGAGTCCCAGGTCCGATTGATGCCAAGGCGGAAGCCAATCGGATTAATCTTCTGGCCCATTATGCGGCCTCCCCTTTTTCCTCAGCTTCGCGAACGACGATCGTCAGATGCGAGAATGGCTTCTCGATCCGGCTTGCACGACCGCGGCCACGAACATGGAAACGCTTCATCACGACTGACTTGCCTACATAGGCTTCAGCAACAACCAGAGCATCAACATCCAGGTCATGGTTGTTTTCTGCGTTGGCGATAGCTGATTCGAGAGTCTTTTTCACCGTCCCTGCAATCCGCTTGCGCGAAAATTCAAGGTCGGCAAGAGCGGCATTCACCTTCTTGCCACGGATCAAAGCAGCCACCAGATTAAGCTTCTGAGGGCTGATGCGGAGCGTGCGGGCAACGGCTTTCGCCTCGTTGTCCTTAAGCTGGCGCGGAGCCTTAGCCTTGCCCATCTTTATTTCCTCTTCGCTTTCTTGTCCGCGCCGTGCCCGTAATAGGTACGCGTCGGTGCGAATTCACCAAACTTGTGTCCGATCATCTCTTCGTTGACCGAAACAGGAACGTGCTTGTTACCGTTGTACACGCCGAAGGTCAGTCCAACGAACTGCGGCAGGATCGTGGAGCGGCGGCTCCAGATCTTGATAACTTCACTGCGACCGCCCTCACGTACCTTCTCAGCCTTCTTGAGAAGATAGCCATCGATGAACGGGCCTTTCCAAACTGAACGAGCCATTTCAGACTACCTCTCTTACTTCTTGCGCTGATGACGCGAACGAGCGATGAACTTGTCCGTCGACTTGTTGGAGCGCGTCTTCTTGCCCTTCGTGGGTTTGCCCCACGGAGAAACTGGATGACGTCCACCCGACGTACGGCCTTCACCACCACCGTGGGGGTGATCGACCGGGTTCATGGCAACACCGCGAACGTGCGGACGCTTACCGAGCCAACGGCTGCGACCTGCCTTACCAAGGCTGATATTGCCATGGTCAGGATTGGATACTGCACCGACCGTGGCAAAGCACGAACCGTGGACGAGGCGCTGTTCACCTGAATTCAGGCGAAGAATTGCCATGCCCTGGTCGCGGCCGACGAGCTGCGCATAGGTACCGGCGGAGCGAGCGATCTGACCACCCTTGCCTGGCTTCATCTCCACATTGTGGATGATGGTGCCGACCGGGATCGAAGACAGAGGCATCGCATTGCCCGGCTTCACGTCGGTCTGTGCGCCAGCGATAACGCTGTCGCCAACTGCCAGACGCTGCGGAGCCAGGATATAGCTCAACTCGCCATCTTCGTAGCGGATGAGCGCAATGAATGCGGTCCGGTTCGGATCGTATTCAAGGCGTTCAACCTTGGCCGCTACATCGTGCTTGCGGCGCTTGAAGTCGACGAAGCGGTATGTGCGCTTGTGTCCGCCACCCTGGTAGCGTGCAGTCACGCGACCGGAGTTGTTACGACCACCCTTCGACGACAGACCCTCGGTCAAGGCCTTGACAGGCTTGCCCTTGTAGAGCTCCGAACGGTCCACGATCACCAGCTGACGCTGGCTTGGTGTGGTTGGATTATAATGTTTGAGTGCCATTGTCTTTACTCCACGGCCCCTCAGAGACCAGTCGAAACATCGATCGACTGCCCTTCGGCGAGCGTCACGACTGCTTTCTTGACATCACTCTGGCGCCCGACGATGCCGCGGAACCGCTTCACCTTGCCTTTGCGCACAGCTGTATTGACTGCAGTAACCTTCACGCGGAACAGCGCTTCGACTGCGGCCTTGATTTCCGGCTTCGTTGCCTTCTTGGCGACGTTGAAGACGACCTGGTTGTGTTCAGAAACCATGGTCGACTTTTCCGTGATGACCGGGCTGACGATCACGTCGTAGTGGCGAAGATCAGTCATTTGAAACGCTCCTCGAGAGCTTCAACTGCTGCCTTGGAAAGCACGAGCTTGCCACGACGCAGAATGTCGTAAACATTGATGCCCTGAATTGGCAGAACATCGATGTTCGGGATGTTCGAAGCAGCGCGACGGAAATTCGCATCAATCTCGGCACCGCCGATGAGAAGCGCATTTTCGAGGCCAAGCTTGGCGAACTGCGAAACAAGTACCTTGGTCTTGGCTTCAGCCGACAGCAGATCATCGACGATGATCAGGTCGGAAGCCTTGACCTTGGCGGACAGGGCATGACGGAGCGCAAGAGCACGAACCTTCTTGGGCAGGTCATGATCGTGGCTGTGAACAACCGGACCGTGAGCCTTGCCGCCGCCGCGGAACTGCGGTGCACGTGCCGAATGGTGACGGGCGCGGCCCGTACCCTTCTGCTTGTACATCTTGGCGCCGGTCCGTGCGATTTCCGAACGGCCCTTTGCCTTGTGCGTACCCTGCTGCTTGCGGGCGAGCTGGTAACGGACCATGCGCTGAAGGATATCGTCGCGCGGCTCAAGACCGAAAATCTCCTCGGAGAGTTTCACCTTGCCGGCTTCGGCGCCTTCAAGTGTTGTAATTGTGAGATCCATTATTCGGCTCCCTCGGTTGTCTGTGCGACTTCTGCATCAGACACGGCTGCTTCGATATTTGCGGCCTGACGGAGACCTGCTGGCTTGGGAGCATTGTCCGGCAGCGCTACCTTGACGGCATCGCGTACCAGGATCCATGCACCCTTGGAACCAGGAACTGCACCACGGACCAGAATGAGGCCACGATCGAGGTCCGTCGAAACGACTTCGATGTTCTGTGTCGTCACGCGGGTCTGACCCATGTGACCGGCCATCTTCTTGCCCTTGAACACCTTGCCCGGATCCTGACGCTGACCGGTAGAACCGTGAGCGCGGTGAGTAACCGAGTTACCGTGCGTAGCGCGGTGACCGCCGAAGTTATGGCGCTTCATCGAACCGGCAAAACCCTTACCGATCGAAGTGCCAGTCACATCGACCTTCTGGCCGGCAACGTAATGTTCGGCGGTGATCTCAACACCGACATCAAGAAGATTGTCGGCCGAGACGCGGAATTCCGCGACCTTCGCCTTTGGCTCGACGGAAGCCGTCGCGAAATGACCGCGCAAGCTCTTTGTCGTATTCTTTACCTTGGCCAGTCCAACACCGAGCTGAACGGCAGTGTAGCCATTCTTCTCGACTGTACGCTGAGCCACAACCTGGCAGTTCTCCATCCGGAGTACTGTCACCGGCACATGCTCACCTGCGTCGTTGTAGACGCGAGTCATGCCCAGTTTCTGTGCAATTACACCTGAACGCATCGGTTCGTCCTTCCGTCCTCAAGCCTTACAGCTTGATCTCGACATCAACACCAGCGGAAAGATCGAGCTTCATCAGCGCGTCAACTGTCTGCGGGGTTGGGTCTACGATATCGAGAAGACGCTTATGAGTGCGCATCTCGAACTGTTCGCGGCTTTTCTTGTCGATATGCGGCGAGCGGTTAACAGTGAACTTTTCGATCCGTGTAGGGAGCGGGATCGGTCCGCGCACGTTGGCACCGGTACGCTTGGCAGTCGACACGATTTCCCGCGTCGAATCGTCAAGGATCCGATGATCAAACGCCTTGAGGCGAATGCGGATGTTTTGACCGTTCATTTCATCTTTTCCTTGTTTAGCGGAGACGCCCTATAGCAGGCGTCTTCCGCATAAAACCTTAATTTATTCAATGATCGACGATACGATGCCTGCACCGACGGTGCGGCCACCTTCACGGATAGCGAAGCGCAGCTTCTCTTCCATCGCGATCGGCACGATCAGCGTCACATCGACTGCGATGTTGTCGCCGGGCATGACCATTTCCGTGCCTTCCGGCAGCGTCACAACACCCGTCACGTCGGTCGTGCGGAAGTAGAACTGCGGACGGTAGTTGGAGAAGAATGGCGTATGACGGCCACCTTCGTCCTTCGTCAGGATATAGGCTTCTGCCTTGAACTTCGTGTGCGGCTTGACCGAACCCGGCTTGGCAAGGATCTGGCCGCGCTCCACGTCTTCACGGCCAACGCCGCGGATCAGCGCACCGATGTTGTCGCCTGCCTGGCCCTGATCGAGCAGCTTGCGGAACATTTCAACGCCGGTCACCGTCGTCTTCGTCGTCGGCTTGATGCCGATGATCTCGACTTCTTCACCAACCTTGACGATCCCGCGTTCAACGCGGCCCGTCACAACCGTACCACGGCCCGAAATCGAGAAAACGTCTTCGATCGGCATCAGGAACGGCAGGTCGACCGGACGTTCCGGCGTCGGGATGTACTTGTCGACTTCCGCCATCAGCGCACGCACCGCGTCTTCGCCGATTTCCTTGTTGGAGTCTTCAAGCGCAGCCAAAGCCGAACCCTTGACGATCGGAATGTCGTCGCCCGGGAAGTCGTACTTCGACAAAAGCTCGCGCACTTCCAGTTCAACCAGCTCCAGAAGCTCGGCATCGTCAACCTGGTCAACCTTGTTCAGGAACACAACGATCGCCGGAACGCCAACCTGACGGGCAAGCAGGATGTGCTCGCGCGTCTGCGGCATCGGGCCGTCGGCAGCCGAGACAACCAGGATCGCACCGTCCATCTGCGCCGCACCCGTGATCATGTTCTTCACATAGTCGGCGTGGCCCGGGCAATCGACGTGCGCATAGTGACGCGCCGGCGTCTCATACTCGACGTGTGCCGTCGAGATCGTGATCCCGCGCGCCTTCTCTTCCGGCGCTGCGTCGATCTGATCGTACGCCTTGTACTCTCCGAAATACTTCGTAATCGCTGCCGTCAACGACGTCTTGCCATGGTCAACGTGACCAATCGTGCCAATGTTGACGTGCGGCTTGTTACGTTCAAACTTGCTCTTAGCCATCTGAGCTCTCCGTTATTATGTTCGCCTGCTCAGGCTCAACTCAACTGTCACGCGCAACCGGTTGGTTACGCAAACTTCTTCTGAATTTCCTGTGCGACTGCTGTCGGAACAGGTTCGTAGTGATCGAACTGCATGGTGTACTGTGCACGACCCTGGCTCATCGAACGCAGGTTGCTCACGTAACCGAACATGTTGGCCAGCGGCACGTTTGCATTGACGACGGTAGCGATACCACGAGCTTCCGTGCCCGAGATCTGACCACGACGTGAATTCAGATCGCCGATCACGTCACCGACGTAATCTTCAGGGGTTACTACCTCGACCTTCATGATCGGCTCGAGCAGCTGGGCACCGGCCTTCTGCGCACCTTCGCGGAATGCAGCGCGAGCTGCGATTTCGAAGGCGAGAACCGAAGAGTCCACATCATGGTAGGCGCCGTCGATCAGCGTGGCTTTCACGCCGAGCATCGGGAAGCCTGCGAGCGGACCCGCACCCATGACGCTCAAGATACCCTTTTCGACGCCAGGGATGTATTCCTTCGGAATTGCACCACCGACGATCTTCGATTCGAAGATGAACTCATCGCCATCATGCGGCTCGAAGACGACCTTGATGCGAGCGAACTGACCCGAACCACCGGACTGCTTCTTGTGTGTGTAGTCGATTTCAGCCTTGCGGGTGATCGATTCACGATAGGCAACCTGCGGATTACCGACATTCGCCTCGACCTTGAACTCGCGGCGCATACGATCGACGAGAATGTCGAGATGAAGCTCGCCCATGCCGGAAATGATGGTCTGGCCGGATTCTTCGTCCGACTTGACGCGGAAGGAAGGATCTTCAGCAGCAAGACGATTAAGCGCGAGGCCCATCTTTTCCTGGTCAGCCTTGGTCTTCGGCTCGATCGCGATCGAGATAACTGGCTCCGGGAACACCATGCGTTCCAGGATAACCGGCTTCAGCGGATCGCAAAGCGTGTCACCCGTAGTGGTTTCCTTGAGGCCTGCCAAGGCAACAATGTCACCGGCAAATGCTTCTTCGATGTCTTCACGCGAATTGGAGTGCATCTGCAGCATGCGGCCGATACGCTCGCGCTTCAGCTTCACCGTGTTATCGAGCGAGATGCCCTTGGTCAGCTTGCCGGAATAGATGCGGCAGAATGTCAGCGAGCCAACGAACGGGTCATTCATGATCTTGAATGCCAGCATCGACAAAGGCTCTTCGTCCGACGACTTACGAACTGTTTCTGCATCGGTCTTCGGATCGATACCCTTGATCGCCGGAACATCGACCGGAGAAGGCAAGAATTCAACGACACCGTCAAGAAGCGGCTGTACGCCCTTGTTCTTGAAAGCAGAACCGCAGAATACTGGATGGAATTCTACGCGGCAGGTGCCGATACGGATCAACTGACGCAGCTTCTCGTTGTCGGGCATGTTGCCTTCGAGATAAGCTTCCATGGCAGCTTCCTCGACCTCAACAGCGGTCTCGATCAGCTTTTCACGAAACTCTTCTGCACGGTCCTTCAGGTCAGCCGGGATCTCAACGACATCCCACTGTGCGCCGAGCTGCTCGTCGCGCCAGACCAGGGCCTTCATCTCGATCAGATCGACAACGCCCTTGAACTCGTTCTCAGCACCGATCGGCAGCTGCATGACAAGCGCCTTGGCACCGAGACGGGACTTGACCATATCGACGCAGCGATAGAAGTCAGCGCCGGTCTTGTCCATCTTGTTGACGAAGATCATACGCGGAACGTGATACTTCTCAGCCTGACGCCAGACGGTTTCGGTCTGCGGCTCAACACCGGCATTGGCATCGAGCAGCGCAATTGCGCCGTCGAGAACGCGCAGCGAACGCTCTACTTCGATCGTGAAGTCGACGTGGCCAGGCGTATCAATGATGTTGAAACGGCGCATCTTGCCGTCGCGGCCCTTCCAGAACGTGGTGGTCGCAGCCGAAGTGATCGTGATGCCACGCTCCTGCTCCTGTTCCATCCAGTCCATGGTTGCGGCGCCATCGTGGACTTCACCGATCTTGTGCGACTTACCGGTGTAATAAAGGATACGCTCGGTGGTCGTGGTCTTGCCGGCGTCGATGTGCGCCATGATACCGAAATTACGGTAGTCTTCGATTTTATATTCGCGGGCCATGATAGGGTGCCTTCAAGAATAGGGTTTCGACGCTTACCAGCGGTAATGCGAGAATGCGCGGTTGGCTTCCGCCATGCGATGCGTGTCTTCACGCTTCTTCACGGCCGAGCCACGATTGTTCGCAGCATCCAGGAGCTCACCGGACAGGCGATCGATCATCGTCGTCTCATTGCGGCCGCGAGCTGCATTGATGAGCCAGCGGATAGCGAGAGCCTGACGACGCTCCGGACGAACATCGACCGGAACCTGGTAGGTCGCACCACCAACGCGGCGCGAACGAACTTCTACGTGCGGCGCGACATTGTCGAGAGCCTGATGGAACAGGGCAACCGGCTCCTGCTTGCTCTTGGCCTCAACGGACTCAAGCGCACCGTAAACGATACGCTCAGCAATCGACTTCTTGCCATGATGCATGACTGCATTCATGAACTTGGTAAGAACGAGATCGCCGAATTTCGGATCCGGATTGATCTCACGCTTTTCTGCACTATGGCGTCTGGACATATTCTTTGTCTCTTATCTGCATCGGGTTGACCCACCTGGTGGCCAAAGTCCCGGAAAATCTTACTTCGGACGCTTCGCACCGTACTTGGAACGGCGCTGCTTGCGGTTCTTGACGCCCTGGGTATCCAGAACACCGCGGATGATGTGGTAACGAACACCCGGCAAATCCTTCACACGGCCGCCGCGGATCATCACGACAGAGTGCTCCTGAAGGTTATGCCCCTCACCCGGAATATATCCGATGACTTCAAATCCGTTCGTCAGACGCACCTTGGCGACCTTACGGAGAGCCGAGTTCGGCTTCTTCGGTGTCGTCGTATAGACGCGAGTGCAAACGCCGCGCTTCTGCGGGTTTTCCTGCAGAGCAGGGACTTTATTGCGCTTTACCGGCGCAGTGCGCGGCTTGCGGATCAGCTGGTTTACGGTAGGCATTCAACCTTCCCTCTTTCACAAATCTCGTATCTTCGCCCGTCAGGGCCGTTTCAGCGCCATGCTCATGCACGAATTCGGGCAAATAAACCACCGCGAGGTGGTTGCCCGAATAAAAGCAGAGGAAGCCCTGTTGGCTTCATGCGAGCGGCAAATTGCATTTCGATCGTAAAACGAACCCTGTTTGAGATGAACTCCAGAGCGTGTCGCTCCGAAACAGCCAATCTCACATCGGCTCAGATGGGCTGCTGATACTTCGTCCCCGGGCTCTCGTCAAGCCTGAACCCCAAATATTATTAAGGATTGCAGCGTTTACAGGCGCTTTGTGGCCTGAATGAAAGATAGTTTCGCCGAGGAGGCATTAATTCAAGCAAAATTTCACATCGTGCACAGCGTTTTCGCGCCGGATTATGATAAGAGGCGTCAAAATATCCATTCTGCACCCTTGAAACCAGGAATCGAGAATCATTCAATGTCATCAGCACCATCCGAGTCGAAACCTGTCCAGCTCATCGTCGCCGATGTCTGGAAAAACAAGGAAGAGGAACCGCGGCAGGTCCATCTGCTGCTGATGACGGACGACACCGACAATCTCGTCAGCGTCGCTCTGCAAATTCTCGCCAATGAAGGCTATGACGAAGCGGAACTTCTCGAGATCGGGACGCTAACCGAAGAGCCAGACGAGGAACCCCACCTCTCCGCCTACAAGAATGCCCTTACCGGTCAGGCTGCACTCATAGAGTTCAATGAGTAGCGTGCTGCCTTGCCGGTTCATGCAGCTGTCCGCAATCTGGAATTGAGATTCTTACGAACCGTACCAAACGTTACGGTTGGCTGTCAGGCGGGTGCTTCGTTCAATCGCGGCCAGACTAGCCGGGAGGCGGGCGACGTGCATTCTTGTAGAGAGGTTGTGCGCAACATTGCGAATTTGGCCCAAGCTTGGCCGGTTCTTACCCAACAATCGGCGAATCTGACCCAATATTCTCTACTACAACGAGCAATTCTGGTGCGTTCGGTTGAATCTTGAAACAGACAAGGCCGTCCCGGATCTCCCCGGGGCGGCCTTGTTCATTGTTACAGGAACCGGTTTATTCGGCCGGCTGGCCTGTCATGTCCGTCAGCATCGGGCCTGCCTTGGCGGCTGTTGCACCCGACTCCTTGCGCCGTTCGTCGATGATCAATTCATCGCGGGCACCGGCAATGCGGCGGATCTGCTTGACCGTGCCGCCGGTACCTGCCGGGATGAGACGTCCAACGATGACGTTTTCCTTCAGGCCCTGCAGAGCATCCATCTTGCCGGCAACAGCCGCTTCCGTAAGGACGCGTGTTGTTTCCTGGAAGGACGCTGCCGAGATGAACGACGGCGTCTGGAGCGAGGCCTTGGTGATGCCGAGCAGCACCGGAGTGCCGTAGCCTGGCTTCTTGCCATCCTCTTCAAGACGCTCATTAATTTCGTCCAGCTCAATCCGGTCGACGTGGTCGCCAGGGATGAACCCGGTATCACCCGACTCGGTAATCTCGACCTTCTGCAGCATCTGACGAACAATCACTTCGATGTGCTTGTCGTTGATCAGAACGCCCTGCAGACGATAGACTTCCTGGATCTCGTTGACGAGGTATGAAGCCAGAGCCTCCACGCCCTTGATGGCCAGGATGTCGTGCGGTGCCGGGTTTCCATCGAGAATATAATCGCCCTTTTCAATGGCATCGCCGTCCTGAAGATGGAAAGGCTTGCCCTTGGGGATCAGATATTCGACAGGTTCAAGCGTCTCGTCGTTCGGTTCGATGACGATGCGGCGCTTGTTCTTGTAGTCGCGGCCGAAACGAACCGTACCATCGATTTCGGCGATGATCGCGTGATCCTTCGGACGGCGGGCCTCGAACAGTTCCGCAACGCGCGGCAGACCACCGGTGATGTCCTTGGTCTTGGCGCTTTCCATCGGAATACGGGCAAGAACGTCACCCGCCTTCACATGTGAACCGGGCTCGACCGAAAGGATCGATTCCACGGACAGCTGGAAGCGTGCATCGCCGCCCTTTGCCAGTTTCAGAACCTTGCCGGCCTTGTCCTTGACGACGATAGCAGGCTTCAGATCCGAACCACGCGGAGTCGAGCGCCAGTCGATGACCACGCGCTTGGTGATACCGGTGGATTCGTCCGTCGTTTCCGTAACCGAAAGACCATCGACCATGTCTTCGAATTCGACATGACCTTCGACTTCCGTCATGACCGGACGAGTGTACGGATCCCATTCGGCTACACGCTGGCCGCGCTTAACGTTATCGCCGTCATCGACATAGATGCGCGAACCGTAGGTGACGCGGTGTGTAGCGCGTTCCTTGCCGGTCGCATCGAGGATGACGACGGCCATGTTGCGGCCCATGACGACCAGATGGCCATCAGAGTTACGCACCACATTGCGGTTGCGGATCTGCACGGTGCCTTCATAGCTGGCTTCGAGGAACGACTGATCGACCACCTGTGCCGTACCACCAAGGTGGAACGTGCGCATCGTCAACTGCGTGCCTGGCTCACCGATCGACTGGGCAGCGATAACGCCGACAGCCTCACCCTGGTTCACTGGAGTACCACGGGCCAGATCGCGGCCGTAGCACTTGGCGCAGATGCCGCCACGGGTCTCACAGGTAAGGGCCGAACGGATGCGGATCGACTGAACGCCAGCCTTTTCAATGGCATCGACATCGAACTCGTCGATGATGTTGCCACCGGTGACAAGCACGTCTCCTGACACCGGATGCAGGATGTCTTCGAGTGCGGTCCGGCCGAGAACACGCTGACCGAGGGTCGCAACGACCTGGCCCGCATCAACGATCGGCTGCATGGTGAGGCCCGTCGTCGTGCCGCAATCCACAGAGATGACAATGCAATCCTGCGCGACGTCAACAAGACGGCGTGTCAGGTAACCGGAGTTAGCCGTCTTCAAAGCGGTGTCGGCGAGACCCTTACGGGCACCGTGGGTCGAGTTGAAGTACTCGTTCACGGTCAGGCCTTCCTTGAAGTTCGAAATGATCGGCGTTTCGATGATTTCGCCGGAAGGCTTGGCCATCAGACCGCGCATACCGCCCAACTGACGCATCTGGTTCGGCGAACCACGGGCACCAGAGTGCGACATCATGTAGATCGAGTTCATCTGCTTCTGGCGGCCAGTGACAGGATCGAACTCGACGGCCTTGATGCGCGCCATCATTTCATCGGCGACCTTCTCGGTGCACTTGCCCCAAGCGTCAACGACCTTGTTGTACTTCTCGCCCTGAGTGATCAGGCCGTCATTGTACTGCTGCTCGTATTCCGTCGCCAAAGCTTCGGTTTCAGCAACCAGCTTTGCCTTGGTTTCCGGAATGACCATATCGTCCTTGCCGAAAGAAATACCGGCGCGGCAGGCATGGCTGAAGCCGAGCTGCATGATGCGATCGCAGAAAATGACCGTCTCTTTCTGACCGCAATGGCGATAGACCGTGTCGATCATCTTGGAGATGTTCTTCTTGGTCATTTCCTGATTGCAAATGTCGAAAGGCACATTGTGGTGCTTGGGCAGAAGCTCACCGATGATCATGCGGCCGGGCGTCGTCTCGAAGATCTTCGAGGTCGGCTTACCGTCCGCATCAATGCTCTTGAAGCGGCCCTTGATCTTGGTGTGCAGGGTCACAGCACCGCTGCCGATGGCATGGTGAAGTTCGCCCATATCGGCAAAAGCCATGCCTTCGCCCGGCTCCTTGGCCGCAACGATCGACAGATAGTAAAGGCCGAGAACCATGTCCTGCGACGGAACGATAACCGGCAGACCGTTCGCGGGATGCAGGATGTTGTTCGTCGACATCATCAGAACGCGGGCTTCAAGCTGCGCTTCCAGAGAAAGCGGAACGTGAACAGCCATCTGGTCACCGTCGAAGTCCGCATTGAAAGCGGTACAGACGAGCGGATGCAGCTGGATTGCCTTGCCCTCGATCAGGGTGGGTTCGAATGCCTGGATACCAAGACGGTGCAGCGTCGGCGCACGGTTCAGGAGAACCGGATGCTCGCGGATGACCTCATCGAGAATATCCCAGACTTCCGGCTTTTCCTTTTCAACGAGCTTCTTCGCCTGCTTGACAGTCGAGGAATAACCCTTGGCGTCAAGCCGGGCATAGATGAACGGCTTGAACAGTTCGAGCGCCATTTTCTTGGGCAGACCGCACTGGTGCAGTTTCAGCTCCGGACCGGTCACGATGACCGAGCGGCCTGAGTAGTCAACGCGCTTGCCGAGCAGGTTCTGACGGAAACGGCCCTGCTTGCCCTTGAGCATATCGGACAGAGACTTCAGCGGACGCTTGTTGGCACCGGTGATCACACGGCCGCGACGGCCATTGTCGAACAACGCATCGACCGATTCCTGAAGCATGCGCTTCTCGTTGCGGATGATGATGCCAGGAGCGCGCAGTTCGATCAGGCGCTTCAGACGGTTGTTGCGGTTGATCACGCGGCGATAGAGGTCGTTCAGATCGGAAGTCGCGAAACGGCCGCCATCCAGCGGAACCAGAGGACGCAGATCCGGCGGAATGACCGGAACGATCTTCATGATCATCCATTCCGGACGATTACCCGATTCCAGGAAGTTTTCGACGATCTTGAGACGTTTCATCAGCTTCTTCTGCTTCAGATCCGACGTCGTTGTCGCCAGTTCTTCGCGCAGATCGCCAGCGATCTTTTCCAGATCCATCGATGCCAGAAGTTCATGAATGGCTTCAGCACCGATCAGTGCGGTGAAGGAGTCCTCGCCGTACTCATCGACGGCAATCATGTATTCTTCTTCCGAAAGGAGCTGGTGCTCCTTCAGGGCAGTCAGGCCTGGCTCGGTCACGATGTAGTTCTCGAAATAGAGAACGCGCTCGATGCCCTTGAGGGTCATGTCGAGCAACGTGCCGATACGGCTGGGCAGCGACTTCAGGAACCAGATATGCGCAACCGGGGCCGCGAGTTCGATATGGCCCATGCGCTCACGGCGAACACGTGACAGTGTGACTTCCACACCGCACTTTTCGCAGATGATACCCTTGTATTTCATGCGCTTGTACTTGCCGCACAAGCATTCATAGTCCTTGATCGGCCCGAAGATCCGAGCACAGAAGAGACCATCCCGCTCCGGCTTGAAGGTGCGGTAGTTGATCGTCTCCGGCTTCTTGATCTCTCCGTATGACCAGGACAGAATCTTCTCAGGGCTGGCGATCGAAATCCGGATGGAATCGAATGCCTGCACAGGTACCTGAGGATTGAAAAGATTCATGACCTCTTGGTTCATGCCGTTTCTCCATGGGGCAGAAAGTGCCCTCTGCTTGCGATGGATATCCGCCGCCGCGGTCCATCTAGATCAAATGCCGCTTCTGCAGCGGCTCGAAACAAACTGGTCGGGTGCGCAGCGAACTGCGCACCCTTCCCTTCTTACTCTGCAGCGTCCGGCAGGGCCTGTTGCTGCTCCTGCTGGCGCGTATCGTCCAGCTCGACATTAAGGCCGAGCGAACGCATTTCCTTGACGAGAACGTTGAAGCTCTCCGGAATACCGGCCTCGAATGTGTCGTCACCACGGACGATGGCTTCGTAGACCTTGGTACGACCGGCGACGTCATCGGACTTGACCGTAAGCATTTCCTGCAGCGTGTAAGCCGCACCGTATGCTTCAAGGGCCCAGACCTCCATTTCACCGAAGCGCTGGCCGCCGAACTGGGCCTTACCACCCAGGGGCTGCTGCGTAACGAGTGAGTATGGTCCGATCGAACGGGCGTGGATCTTGTCGTCCACCAGGTGGTGCAGCTTCAGCATGTAGATGTAGCCGACAGTCACCTGACGATCGAAAGTTTCACCCGTACGTCCGTCATAGAGCGTCGACTGACCCGAAGACTTCAGGCCCGCCTGTTCCAGCATCACATTGATGTCTGGCTCATGCGCACCGTCAAACACCGGTGTTGCGATCGACACGCCGCGCTTCATCTGCTCGCCAAGACGAACGATGCTCTCATCGTCATAGTTGCGAACCGGCTCATTGCGGTCATTGTCCGGAATGATCGACTCGATCGTCGCCCGCAGCGGACCAATGTCGCCGTTGCCCTGTGCGTGCTGTGCCTTGTAGGCTTCGATCAGTTCCCCGATCTTCTTGCCCATTCCGGCGCAGGCCCAGCCCAGATGCGTTTCAAGGATCTGCCCGACATTCATGCGGCTCGGCACGCCAAGCGGATTGAGCACGATGTCGACATGCGTTCCGTCCTCCAGGAACGGCATATCCTCAACAGCGGCGATACGCGAAACAACGCCCTTGTTGCCGTGACGGCCAGCCATCTTGTCGCCTGGCTGGATCTTGCGCTTCACAGCGACAAAGACCTTGACCATCTTCATGACGCCTGGAGGCATCTCATCGCCGCGCTGGACCTTCTCGACCTTGTCCATGAAACGCTGCTCGAGCAGTTTCTTGGAGTCGTCGTACTGGTTGCGCAGAGCTTCGATTTCGCCCTGGATCTTCTCGTCCTCGACGGCAAACTGCCACCACTGGGAACGCGGGTATTCGCCCATGACGTCCTGCGTGACAACAGTGCCCTTTTTGAACGCCTTCGGTCCGGCAACGGCAGACTTGCCATTGAGAACATCGGCCAGACGGCCATAGACGTTGCGGTCCAGAATAGCCTGCTCGTCGTCGCGGTCCTTGGCCAAACGCTCGATTTCCTCGCGCTCGATTGCCATGGCGCGTTCGTCCTTCTCAACGCCGTGGCGATTGAAAACGCGAACTTCCACAACTGTACCGTAAGTCCCGGGCGGCATGCGCATCGAGGTGTCACGCACGTCCGAAGCCTTTTCACCGAAGATGGCACGCAGAAGCTTCTCTTCCGGCGTCATCGGGCTTTCGCCCTTCGGTGTGATCTTGCCAACGAGGATATCGCCTGGTTGAACTTCGGCACCGATATAGACGATACCAGCCTCATCCAGGTTCTTCAGCGCTTCTTCCGAAACGTTCGGAATGTCACGCGTGATTTCTTCCGGTCCAAGCTTCGTATCGCGGGCCATGACTTCAAACTCCTCGATATGGATCGAGGTGAAGACGTCATCCGAAACGATCTTTTCAGAAAGCAGGATGGAGTCTTCGTAGTTGTAGCCATTCCACGGCATGAACGCGACGAGCACGTTACGGCCGAGAGCCAGGTCGCCCAGATCCGTCGAAGGACCGTCGGCGATGATGTCACCCTTTTCGATCCGGTCGCCAACACGAACCAGCGGACGCTGGTTGATGCAGGTGTTCTGGTTCGAGCGCTGGAACTTCATCAGGCGATAGATATCGACGCCTGACTTGCCAGGAACGAGATCTTCCGTTGCACGGATAACGATACGGGTCGCATCGACCTGGTCGACGATACCTGTACGGCGTGCGCCGATGGCGGCACCGGAGTCGCGAGCAACAACCGGTTCCATGCCTGTACCGACGAACGGCGCTTCGGCACGAACCAGGGGAACGGCCTGACGCTGCATGTTCGAGCCCATCAGGGCGCGGTTGGCGTCGTCGTTTTCCAGGAACGGAATAAGCGCTGCGGCAACCGAGACAAGCTGCTTCGGCGAAACGTCCATCAGATCCACGTTTTCACGCGGCGCCATCAGAACTTCACCCGCATGACGGCAGACAACGAATTCGTCCGTGAACGCGCCGGAAGCGTCGAGTTCCACATTGGCCTGCGCCACATGGTACTTGGCTTCTTCCATTGCCGACAGATAGACGACTTCGTCCGTCACCTTGCCGTCCACGATCTTGCGGTACGGGCTTTCGATGAAGCCGTACTTGTTGACGCGGGCAAAGGTTGCGAGCGAGTTGATCAGACCAATATTTGGGCCTTCCGGCGTTTCAATCGGGCAGATACGGCCGTAATGCGTCGGATGAACGTCGCGTACCTCGAAGCCTGCACGCTCACGGGTCAAGCCGCCAGGTCCCAATGCCGAAAGACGACGCTTGTGCGTGATCTCAGACAGCGGGTTGGTCTGATCCATGAACTGTGACAGCTGCGAAGAACCGAAGAATTCGCGGACAGCAGCAGCTGCCGGCTTCGCATTGATCAGGTCCTGCGGCATCACAGTGTCGATTTCGATGGACGACATGCGTTCCTTGATGGCGCGCTCCATGCGGAGCAGACCGACACGGTACTGGTTTTCCATCAATTCGCCGACCGAGCGCACACGGCGGTTGCCGAGATTGTCGATGTCGTCGATTTCGCCACGGCCGTCGCGCAGATCGACCAGCATCTTGACCACGGCAAGGATGTCTTCCTTGCGCAGGATGCGAACGGTGTCTTCCGCATCGAGATCAAGGCGCATGTTCATCTTCACGCGGCCAACAGCCGAGAGATCATAACGCTCTGAGTCGAAGAACAGCGACTTGAACATGGCTTCGGCCGAGTCGATCGTTGGCGGTTCACCCGGACGCATCACGCGGTAGATGTCGAACAGCGCGTCCTGACGGCTTTCGTTCTTGTCCACGGCGAGCGTGTTGCGGATGTACGGTCCGATATTGACGTGATCGATATCGAGGACATTGATCTCCGAAACACCCGTGTCGAGAAGAACCTTGAGGGTCTTCTCGTCGAGTTCGTCGCCGGCTTCGAGATAGACTTCACCCGTCTCGAAGTTGACGATGTCTTCGGCAAGATAGGAGCCGAACAGGTCGTCTTCCGTCGCCTTGATGAACTTGAGACCCTTCTCTGCCAGCTGCTTTGCACTGCGTGCCGTCAGCTTCTTGCCGGATTCAAGAATGACTTCACCGGTATCCGCATCGATCACGTCCGTCGTGGCCTTGAAGCCCTTGAAACGATCGACAGAGAAAGGAATCCGCCAGGTATCGCCATCACGGCTGAAAGTGATGGCGTTATAGAAGGTCGACAGGATCTCTTCCGAGTCCATGCCAAGCGCCATCAGCAGCGACGTCGCCGGAATCTTGCGGCGGCGATCGATACGCGCATAGACGACATCCTTTGCGTCGAACTCGATGTCGAGCCACGAACCGCGGTAAGGAATAACGCGAGCGGCGAACAACAGCTTGCCTGAGGAATGCGTCTTGCCCTTGTCGTGATCGAAGAAAACACCTGGTGAACGGTGCATCTGCGATACGATCACACGTTCGGTGCCGTTAACAATGAACGTGCCGTTGTCCGTCATGAGCGGCATGTCGCCCATGTAAACGTCCTGTTCCTTGATGTCCTTGATTGACTTCGCGCCCGTATCCTCGTCGATATCGAACACGATCAGGCGCAGCGTCACCTTGAGCGGCGCGGCATAGGTCAAATCGCGCTGACGGCATTCGTCAACGTCGAATTTTGGAGCCTCGAACTCGTACTTGACGAATTCGAGCATGGAAGCACCCGAGAAATCCGAAATCGGGAAGACAGACTTGAATACCGCCTGCAGACCTTCATCCAGACGCCCGCCCTTGGGCTCTTCCACCATCAGAAACTGATCGTAGGAAGCTTTCTGAACCTCGATGAGGTTCGGCATCTCTGCGACTTCCGGAATCTTACCGAAAAACTTGCGTACGCGCCTACGACCATTGAAAGAATGGGTCTGAGCCATCGTCGCTCCTCGTCTTTATGCCAGAAACTGGCCTGTTTCTTAAAACCGCTTCTGCGGCCCCGTGAACGGGACAAAACCCGTTTCCTGAAAGCATCGAAATTGCCGTCAGGAAAAGGGTTCAGTACCGGAACCCCCGGAGGGGCAAGTTGGCGGACAGGTTGCCCTGCCCGCCAATAACGCAAGACTTACTTGAGTTCGACCTTGGCGCCAGCAGCTTCGAGCTGTGCCTTGATCTTGTCAGCTTCGTCCTTGGTAGCAGCTTCCTTGACCGCCTTGGGAGCGGCTTCAACGAGGTCCTTGGCTTCCTTGAGGCCGAGACCGGTGATAGCGCGGACTTCCTTGATCACGTTGATCTTGTTAGCACCGGCTTCGGTCAGAACGACGTCGAATTCAGTCTTTTCTTCAACTGCGGCAGCAGCTGCACCACCGCCAGCGGCAGCAGCAACAGCAACAGGAGCAGCGGCAGAAACGCCCCACTTCTCTTCAAGAAGCTTCGAAAGTTCAGCAGCTTCGAGAACGGTCAGGTTGGACAGGTCGTCTACGATCTTTGCGAGATCAGTCATTTTGGTATTCCTTTACAAGGTTCGATATATTGTGACAGCGAGAACGGCCTTATGCCGCTTCGTCCTTCCGGGCATAGGCGCCGAAAACGCGGGCAAGCTGACCTGCCGGTGCGTTGACGATCTGAGCGATGCGTGTTGCCGGTGTCTGGATCATACCAACCAGCTTTGCGCGCAACTCGTCGAGTGATGGAAGTGCGGCAAGAGCCTTTACCCCATCAGGGTCGAGAGTTGTTGCTCCCATCGAGCCACCGAGGATGACGAGCTTGTCGTTACCCTTGGCAAATTCGATGGCGATCTTTGGTGCCGTAATCGGATCGTTGGAATAAGCAACGAGTGTCTGACCTGTGAACAGATCAGCGATGCCTTCCGAATCCGTGCCCTGAAGAGCGATCTTGGCAAGGCGGTTCTTCGCGACTTTAACGGTGCCACCAGCATCACGCATCTTGGAGCGAAGATCGCTCAGCTGCGCAACGGTGAGACCGGTATAGTGGGCCACGACAACTGAACCAGAGTCCTTGAAGACTCCATTCAGCCACGCGACGAATTCGCGCTTTTCCGCTTTTTCCACTGTCTCTCTCCATTTGACAGAAACGCTTGATTGCGCCCCTGCCGGGTTGCCTTTTGCTGCAAGGAGCCAATTTGAAACTGGAACCACACAGCACTTGAGGATCCTGTCCCCCCTGCTTCGCCGAAATCGGCTGCAAGCGAAAGGCAACTACGGTTCGAACCTTGTTCATTGGGCGAAGCCCTCAAAACCTGGTTGTTCCACGTCTCATGCGGGTTCTTGCGATATTAAGGCGAACCACCCGCAATCTCGGACAGGATAACCGGACTTTCATCCGGTTATCCAGGCCCCGAAAGGCCTGGAATTCTTTTATCTCAAACGGTTAGGCTTGAGACTTCAATCAACAGTTACGCAGGACGTACGGTTGATGGATCGATCTTGACGCCAGCGCCCATCGTCGAAGAAATCGCGACACGCTTGACGTATTCACCCTTGGCGCCAGCTGGCTTTGCCTTGGTGACGGCATCAGCGAATGCCTTGATGTTCTCTTCCAGAGCCTTGGCATCGAAGGATGCCTTGCCGACGCCAGCATGAACAATACCGGCCTTCTCAACGCGGAATTCGACAGCACCGCCCTTGGAAGCCTTGACGGCAGCGGCAACGTCAGCCGTAACCGTGCCAACCTTCGGATTTGGCATCATGCCGCGCGGGCCGAGAACTTTACCGAGACGGCCGACGAGCGGCATCATGTCCGGCGTGGCAATGCAGCGATCGAAATCGATCTTACCGCCATTGACGATCTCGAACAGATCCTCTGCACCGACGATATCGGCACCGGCCTTCTTAGCTTCTTCGGCCTTCTCGCCGCGGGCAAAAACAGCCACGCGAACCGTACGGCCCGTACCATTCGGAAGATTGACAACGCCGCGAACCATCTGGTCCGCATGGCGAGGATCAACGCCGAGATTCATTGCAACTTCGATCGTCTCGTCGAACTTGGCAACCGCACGCTCCTTGACCATGGCAATCGCCGAAGTCAGATCATAGAGCTTGTTGCGATCAACGCCTTCACGAACCTTCGCTACACGCTTTGAAAGTTTTGCCATCGTCTCAGCCCACCACTTCCAGGCCCATCGAACGGGCAGAACCTTCGACCATGCGCATGGCGGCTTCAACGTCCGCTGCATTCAGGTCTTTCATCTTTGCCTCGGCGATTTCGCGGACCTTGTCGCGCGAGATCTTGCCGGCAACAACCTTGCCTGGCTCTTTCGAGCCGGACTTCAGGTTTGCAGCCTTCTTGAGGAAGTAAGACACCGGCGGCGTCTTCATCGCAAACGTGAAGGACTTGTCCTGATAATACGTAATCACGACCGGAATGGGCGAACCCTTTTCCAGCTCCTGCGTAGCCGCGTTGAAGGCCTTGCAGAATTCCATGATGTTGATGCCGCGCTGACCAAGTGCCGGTCCGATCGGCGGGGACGGCGTTGCCGATCCTGCCGAAACCTGCAGCTTGAGCTGGCCTGCTACTTTCTTAGCCATAACTTCTCTGCCTTTACATTATGCCGGAAAACCAGCGGTTGCAGTTTGGTGGTGCGGCTTGATGGCCCGGCTAAAGGCCGCTTCACCTCCCACCATGATCGCCACTGACGTGGCGGGCAGCTCAAAGAGCCGCCAAATAGTCAGACCTTTTCGACCTGACCAAATTCCAGATCGACCGGCGTGGCGCGGCCGAAAATCGAAACTTCCACCTTGAGACGCGAACGCTCTTCGTCGACTTCTTGAACAGTGCCATTGAACGAAGCGAACGGACCATCGGCAACGCGAACACTTTCGCCGATCTCGAATGAGATCGAAGCCTTTGGACGCTCGACACCCTCCTGGACCTGGGTCAGGATACGCTCGGCTTCCTTATCGGAAATCGCGATTGGCTTGTTGTCCGAACCGAGAAAGCCCGTAACCTTCGGCGTGTTCTTGATCAGGTGATAGGCATCGTCGGTCAGATCAGCACGAACCAGAACATAACCCGGGAAGAACTTGCGCTCCGCATCAACCTTACGGCCACGGCGCACTTCGACGACTTTTTCGGTCGGCACGAGAATCTTCTCGAAAAGGTGAGACAGACCCTTCTGCCTTGCCTTTTCTTCGATCGACTCTGCGACCTTCTTTTCAAAATTCGAATAGGCGTGAACGATATACCAGCGCGCGGTCATTATTGATTCCCAATCCCGATTTTCTTGTCAGCCTGCGTTAACGACCAAGACCGAGAACGAGATCGATCCCGTACGCCATCAACTGATCAGCTGCGAAGAAAAAGATCGCAGCAAAAAACGCCATTACCATCACCATCGCGGTGGAAATGAGCGTTTCGCGACGCGAAGGCCATGTGACCTTTGCGGTTTCAGCGCGCACTTGCTGAAAAAAAGTTATTGGATTCGTTTTGGATGCCATTTACCGCTCGTGCGTGTCATGTTGCTGTAAACATGCTGCGCTGCAATCAATGCAACACCATCTGTCCACACCATTGCGGCCCGTAAAGCTGACTGTTCAGCTCCACGCACCGCGTGTCTGTTAATGTTACATAGAACCGATTCCGGAAAAACACAAGGCCCCCGGATTCGTTTCTTTCCAAACATCTGTCAGTGCACCATCCAATCGTGTACCGGCAGACTATGCGTTGGCAGGGGAGACAGGGTTCGAACCTGCGACCTACGGTTTTGGAGACCGCCGCTCTACCAACTGAGCTACTCCCCTACGTCCGGGGCGTACATTCCACAAAGCCGCTGCCTTTTCAAGGCCCATCATACGACTTCTTGCACCTTCGAGCAAAATTCATGCGTGAGTTCGACAATCCTGGGCATTGCAGCTCGGGCGAACCGCTGGCTTGGCATCTCGCGAACCGCATAAACCATATAGTTATGCTGCCGAGACGCTTTCAAGGCTGCATGAGATTTTGCTTGCCGAATCGGGACACTGCGCTCCGAAGCGCGACGGTCGTTCGGCATTAATAATAAAGGCGGCCCGATGGACCGCCTTCTATTGTTCCGTCTTTCGACGAATTTATTCAATGATCGACGATACGATGCCTGCACCAGCTGCGAGCTTTCGCCTCGCAATCTTCGGTTCCGGTTGGTAGCAACCGGGATTTGTTCTTCGATTATTCGATAATCGAAGAAACAATCCCTGCACCGACGGTGCGGCCACCTTCACGGATAGCGAAGCGCAGCTTCTCTTCCATCGCGATCGGCACGATCAGCGTCACATCGACTGCGATGTTGTCGCCGGGCATGACCATTTCCGTGCCTTCCGGCAGCGTCACAACACCCGTCACGTCGGTCGTGCGGAAGTAGAACTGCGGACGGTAGTTGGAGAAGAATGGCGTATGACGGCCACCTTCGTCCTTCGTCAGGATATAGGCTTCTGCCTTGAACTTCGTGTGCGGCTTGACCGAACCCGGCTTGGCAAGGATCTGGCCGCGCTCCACGTCTTCACGGCCAACGCCGCGGATCAGCGCACCGATGTTGTCGCCTGCCTGGCCCTGATCGAGCAGCTTGCGGAACATTTCAACGCCGGTCACCGTCGTCTTCGTCGTCGGCTTGATGCCGATGATCTCGACTTCTTCACCAACCTTGACGATCCCGCGTTCAACGCGGCCCGTCACAACCGTACCACGGCCCGAAATCGAGAAAACGTCTTCGATCGGCATCAGGAACGGCAGGTCGACCGGACGTTCCGGCGTCGGGATGTACTTGTCGACTTCCGCCATCAGCGCACGCACCGCGTCTTCGCCGATTTCCTTGTTGGAGTCTTCAAGCGCAGCCAAAGCCGAACCCTTGACGATCGGAATGTCGTCGCCCGGGAAGTCGTACTTCGACAAAAGCTCGCGCACTTCCAGTTCAACCAGCTCCAGAAGCTCGGCATCGTCAACCTGGTCAACCTTGTTCAGGAACACAACGATCGCCGGAACGCCAACCTGACGGGCAAGCAGGATGTGCTCGCGCGTCTGCGGCATCGGGCCGTCGGCAGCCGAGACAACCAGGATCGCACCGTCCATCTGCGCCGCACCCGTGATCATGTTCTTCACATAGTCGGCGTGGCCCGGGCAATCGACGTGCGCATAGTGACGCGCCGGCGTCTCATACTCGACGTGTGCCGTCGAGATCGTGATCCCGCGCGCCTTCTCTTCCGGCGCTGCGTCGATCTGATCGTACGCCTTGTACTCTCCGAAATACTTCGTAATCGCTGCCGTCAACGACGTCTTGCCATGGTCAACGTGACCAATCGTGCCAATGTTGACGTGCGGCTTGTTACGTTCAAACTTGCTCTTAGCCATAGCTGTCGTTCTCTCGTCATCATAACCGGTCTTGCGCCGGTACCATGTTTGTCGCTCAGACGAGACAGCGAGCCGTCCGTCAGCACAGTCACCCGCTCAATCGAAAAAAATCGACCGGGTTTGAATTGCCTGAGCTTGCTCGTTCATATGGAAACACATGAGCGAATGTACAATGCTCAAGACAAAAATCGAAGAGCACCTATACGCGCTCGCTCGCGTGTATGCGGTGCTCTTGAAACTGGAGCGGGTAGCGGGAATCGAACCCGCATATTCAGCTTGGAAGGCTGCTGCTCTACCACTGAGCTATACCCGCACATCTTGGTGCGCCAGGCGTTCGGTTCCGGCAGTGGTGGAGGAGGTTGGATTCGAACCAACGTAAGCCAAGCTAACGGATTTACAGTCCGTCCCCTTTAACCACTCGGGCACTCCTCCGGTCACTGCCGATAGAACCGCGCCATCTGGCACTCTGCACACAGCTTACCGGACTTCATTTCCCGGCTGCTGCTTGCGGAGGGCCTTATGCCGACTAGCCCACGTGGTGTCAACACTTCACTTCAGAAAATGAATGGCTTGTGGAAATAGGCTAAAGAAATATTCACGGTAGAGCCGCCTGCGGCTTCAATTTTCGCGATATGTCTGTATCGCATAGCGGGTCAAAAGAGTATATGTCGCGCCATGACCGATCAAAAACCTTCCCGTACCCCCAAAGATTCACATTATGCGACTCTGCGCCGCCAATTCCGCGACCAAAAGGCAGGCGGGCCGCCGCAGGCTCAGCGCGCGTCACGCCCGGCTGTCGAGGGCACACAAGCGCCAGAGGGCCTCGTGCGGCTCTATGGTCTGCACACCGTACGCGCTGCGCTGGACAATCCCGCGCGCCAGATCAAGCGGATGCTGGTGACTAAGAACGCACTCGACCGGCTTGAGATTACCGATTCGGATGCCCTGCCCTTCGACGTCGAAATTGTCGACCCGCGCGCCATCGACCGCGAAACCGGTTCAGAGGCCGTGCATCAGGGTGTGATGATTGAGGCCAAGCCGCTGAAGGCTCAGTCGCTCAAGGCACTGCAGGATAGTTCGCTGCTGCTGATTCTCGATCAGGTCACTGATCCGCACAATGTCGGCGCGATCATGCGGTCCGCGGTTGCCTTTGGTGCAGGTGCCATCATCACCACGGCACGGCACAGCCCGCAGGAAACCGGCGTTCTCGCGAAGGCCGCTTCCGGCGCCCTGGAACTCATTTCCCATATTGAAGTACGCAATCTTGCCGATGCGATCGGCGAACTGCACGAACTCGGGTTCACGACAATCGGCCTTGATTCGGAAGGCCCGCTCGAACTGGAGCACACGATGGCGGCGGGCCGCATCGCGCTTGTGCTCGGCGCCGAGGGCAAGGGGCTGCGGCAAAAAACACGAGAAACCGTAAGCCACCTCGCGCGGCTCGACATGCCCGGTGCCATCAAATCGCTCAATGTGTCGAATGCGGCCGCAATCTCCCTTTATGCAGCGCAGCGTTACCTGAGCTCCAAAGCCAAACAATAAAGAAAAAACGACGTTCGAATATTATTCGAACCAGCGGTGTTCACCACATGGCAGGCCCTATCTCATGAGGTCGATCTGCGCGATGGAGTGCACAAATGCTGCGAAACACCAAGGATTCGTTTGGTTTAGTGTCGATCCTGTTTCACTGGATTATCGGCTTCATTTTCCTTGGCCAGATCGCGCTTGGCTACCTGATGGTCAGGGTGAGCGATTTCACCCTCCAGTTTAGCCTCTACCAGTGGCACAAATCCTTCGGTTTCCTCGTTCTTGGCCTCTCTGCCTTCCGCCTTCTCTGGAAAGCCGCGAATGCTCGACCGCGTGATCTTGCATCAATGGGCCAAATGGAACGAGTAGCGGCACATGGGGCCCACATTGCCCTCTATGCCAGTCTGTTCATTGTGCCTCTGACCGGATGGGCTGTGGCATCGAGCTCGCCGCTGCAGATACCGACATTCATGTTCAATCTGGTGGTGATCCCGCAGCTGCCAATCGCAATATCGGACAGCGCCGAAGCTTTCTGGTCGGCCAGCCACGCCTGGCTTGCCTACCTATCCGCCGTCATCGCGGTGGCGCATATCCTTGCCGCCCTGCACCACCATTTCTGGAAGCGAGATACAGTCCTGATACGCATGCTGAGACCGAATGCAGCCAAAAGACGGCACCAGGCAATCAAACTGACAGGAAAATCATCATGAGCACCACGAGCGGTTTGTTCTCGACTGTTCTCCGGGCAGGTATTGCAGCGCTCCTTGCCGCTTCCCCGGTGGGTGCCCAAGCTGACACCCTGTCCGAAGTTGCAGGGCGCTACAATATCCAGCCATCGTCTCGCGTCGCGTTCACCGTGACACAGGTCGGCGGTGGCGGCATTAACGGGAATTTCAAGAAATTCTCGGGCGTGTTCTCCCTCAACAATTCGGATATTAGCCGGTCAACCATCAACTTCACGCTCTATCCGGAAAGTGTCTCCACCGGACAGGCCCGTGTCGAGAGTTTCCTGCGGTCCGACGCGGTTTTTGATAGCGCCAATTTTCCGACGATCACATTCAAGTCCACGCAGATCACCCAGACTAGCCCCGATACAGCCGAAGTGGCAGGTATCCTGACGGCACGCGGCAAGAGCAGCCCGGCGAGTTTTCAAGCCAATCTGTCCGACCATGGAAAGAACTCGATCACTTTTCATGTTCAGGGCAAGGTCATGCGTTCACGCTATGGCATGGATGTCGGCACGCCGATCTATTCGAACGTTGTGCAGTTCGACATGATTATCCGTGGCCAGCGTTCATGACGCATCTATCTGGAACAATACCTGTTGATCGCCCGTAAGCCAGGTGTTGTCGAACGTCATTCGATCAATGCGCCTGTCTGCCTGATCAAACCTGCCTGGAACCTACACGGACTTCGCCGCCGCCCTGCCCGCTATCCGGCCTGAAAAGATGCAGCCGCCAAGGAACGTGCCTTCCAGCGAATTATAGCCGTGCATGCCGCCGCCGCCAAACCCGGCCGCCTCGCCTGCCGCATAGACACCCGCCAGCGGCTCACCATCCGCCTTCAACGCCCGTGCGCTGAGGTCTGTTTCGATACCGCCGAGCGATTTGCGCGTCAGAATGTTGAGCCGAACTGCAATTAGGGGCCCGTGCTTCGGATCAAGGATCTTGTGCGGCGGAACCACGCGCACCAGCCTGTCGCCGATATAATTGCGGGCGCCGCGGATCGCCGTGATCTGTGCATCTTTGGTGTAGGGGTTATCGACTTCGCGATCACGCGCTTCGATTTGGGCCCTCAGCCGGCGCTCATCAATGAGATTGTCCCCGGTCAGCGCATTCATGCGCCACACAAGATCCGGCAACTCTTTCTCGACGATGAAATCCTCGCCATTGTCGAGGAAAGCCTGGACCGGCGCGGGCACGCCGCCCAGGGCGCGTTTCGCCACCTGCCGCCAGCTTTTGCTGGTAAAATCGGGATTCTGTTCCGACCCGGAAAGCGTGAATTCCTTTTTGACGATCGTCTGGTTCAGCACGAACCAGGAATAATCGTAACCGGACTTCATGATGTAATCGAGCGTCGACAGCGTATCGAAACCGGGCATGCATGGCGCCGGCAAGCGATTTCCGTCGGCGTCGAACCAGAGCGAGGACGGCCCGGGCAGGATGCGGATCGCGTGTTTCGTCCAGATCGGATCCCAATTGTGTACACCTTCGACATAGTGCCACATGCGGTCGCCATTGATCAGATGGGCGCCCGCCCGCTCCGCGATGCCGAGCATCAGCCCGTCGACATGATCCGGAACACCGCTGATCAAATGTTTCGGCGTGCCCAGCCGCCTTGGCCAGTTCCTGCGCACCAGATGATGATTGCCGCCAATGCCGCCGCTCGAGACAATGATGGCCTGTGCCCTCAAGCGGAAAGAACCAGCGACGATGCGTGAGCTTGGTTCGCTGCGTTTGACATCACTTGGCACAAGGATTTCACCCTCGACTCCATCAACCGATCCCGCGTTGGTGACGAGCGCTGTCACCCGGTGCCGGAAGCGGAAGGAAATGCGCCCGTTTTGTTCGGCCTCGCGGGCACGGCGAATGAATGGCTCGACCACGCCGGTTCCCGTTCCCCAGGTGATGTGAAAGCGCGGCACGGAATTGCCATGCCCTGTGGCCAGCGATCCGCCACGTTCGGCCCATCCCACAACGGGAAACCAGCGCATGCCCTGCGCATGCAGCCAGGACCGCTTTTCGCCGGCGGCAAAATCGATATAGGCCTCTGCCCACCGGCGCGGCCAGTGATCTTCGTCCCGGTCGAAAGCTGCAGAGCCCATCCAGTCCTGCAGGGCAAGCGCGCGCGAATCCCTGATGCGCAAGCGCCGCTGCTCGGGAGAATCGACAAAGAACAAGCCGCCAAAGGATCGCCACGCCTGTCCGCCAAGGGTCTGCTCAGGTTCCTGATCGAGGATGATCACCCGTTTTCCGGCATCGGCCAGCTCCGTCGCCGCTACCAGCCCCGCCAGCCCGGCGCCGATGACGATGGCGTCCGCATCATATGCCATATGGAAACCTCCCAATTCCAATTGCCTGACAACACGAGCAGATTCGCATTACCTTTACGTCAACGTTGTCTGTCAAAAGCCGGACTTCGGCAAGTTCGAATCGAGAAAGTGATCAAGAACGTCGAAAAGGCCGTCACGTTTCTCCCCCCGCCACGCCCTCATTCTCTGAGTCCATGCGTCACCTACGTGCCCCTTAGAGTGCTCGTCCAGCACGCGCCGGTCCTAGTACCGGCAGGGGAACCCTTGGACAGAACGTCCCCGGACAGCGGGTCCGTTTCCCGCCATCGGAGGCGCCGGTCCTTTCCCCGCTTCGAACGGCTCCGGAAGCAGTTCCCCGTGAAAAGGACCGGGTTAGCATAAACGAGGTTTGGAAGACGTGGATAAGTTGGCGGGATTATTTTTGATTGCGCTGCGTTCCTGGTGAACTGTGTCCCATTGTGCATTGTTCGGCGAGCGCCTCTCTCCGGCAGTTGCGGGGCACATCCCTCCGTAGTTGCAGGGCCTTCTCCGTAGTTGCAGGGCACATCCTTCTCCGTCATCCTCGGGCTTGACCCGAGGACCCACGGCAAAGGAGGGGTACATTTGCACAAAACTCGGCGGGATCCAGCGGAGTGATAGTTCCGGCGGCACGCTTCATTGATCTTAGCAATTCTCGGGAATGCATATCGCGTGGTTCATGGAAGGCGCACCCTTGCCGTGGGTCCTCGGGTCAAGCCCGAGGATGACGGAGAAGGAGGAGCCGAGGATGACGGAGATCGAGGAGCCCGAGGATGACGGAGAGGCGGATGCTTTTCCACCATGGAGAGATCATTGCGAAGTTATCCCGTTTGAACTTTCCAAGGATCCGGCTTGGGTAAGATGCCGGCATCGCTCCCGGGCGTGCCGCGTGTCCACCCGCCTTCGGCCCCCGGCAGGTGAAGGCAGGAACACATTCGAATCGCGCCAATCCGTTAAAGGCGGCCGTGCTTCGCCCGACTCGCTTTCGATGTGGATTTTCGGCTTTCCAGGCTGGCGCAAGCCCACCAAAATATTTATAGGATAAAGGAAGGCGTAAACCGAAACCCAACCTTTTGCATTTATGCTATAGTGAAAATGGAACATTTTCTCGCCAATATAGTTAGGGCAAGATGAGCATTATGATTGACTATTTGCTTCCCAGCTTAGCCTCCTTCGCCCTGACCTACGGGCTGCTGTATCTCGTCAGCATGAGAAACGTCCGCGGATAGGCGGCTTCGGGACTATCATAGCGCACCGGCGGACCATTCACCCCCGGCTTACCCTTGTTTATGCGAACCTTGCCCTTGAGCGCTCGCGTGCCCTTTCGGCTTCGACATCCCGGTCACGCGACGGCGCATGCGTGTGCAGGGATGAAAGCAGACGCCGCGACGCATCCGCCACTTCCGCGACAGCCCGGTCGAACACCTCCGCGTTGGCCTGCGACGGCTTGTTGAAGCCGGAGAGCTTGCGCACGAATTGCAGCGCGGAAGCATCTATTTCTTCCTGGGTCGCTGGCGGGTCGAAGTTGAACAGCGTTTTGATGTTGCGGCACATGGCGGTCTCCTTGTCCTGGATCACAAAGATAGGGCGGGCTCGCGCAGAGAAAACCCGCGAACTGCTCTCGCAACGGGAACCGCAAATAATTCCCGTTGAGCGGCAAATGCTATCCTATCCAAGCGCGAGGCCAGGAATTTTGCAAGATGGAGTGGCCAAAAGGATCAAACCACCAAGCGACGGGCCCGGATTTCAGGCAACAGCACGTCTTTATACCCGCTTTGGAGGGCGCTACTTGCTGATTAGTCCCGATCCTCGGCCTTTGTTGATCAGGTATGAGACGAATGCTGCACAGGCCCCGAGCATAAAGAGCGCTTCGGTCTGATCCACTTTCGCGGCATCATCTTTTAACAGCGAGTGACGGACGCCTTTTTCATCGCTCGTGTACCCATACAAATTGAGAAACCCTTGCCTTAGCGAACCATGAACGGTGCCCTGCTTTTCTAACGCAGCGAGCGCGGGCCGGAGTTCTTTCGCATCTGGGTCGATACACTTCACGGTTGATTCCACCGCACTGATACTTTCCCGGACACTTCCAGCCCAGTCTCCCGCCGTTGCCCGCTCAGCAGCTAATTTCAAGTGCTGGCGTGCCCCGTTGAACTCTGTGGAAGCGAGGTCGGCGAATGCGCGGTCCAGTGTTTGCTTTTCTTCTGGTGAGGAGACCGGAACAATCGTGTTGCCATTCACGACACGATAGGCCGATCGACACCGAGCTAAGCGAGCATCAATTTCGCTAGAGAAATTGTGGCTTGGCTGCGTTCGATGCCGTAGTATCCACTGCAGAAATCCGAAGACTGCCGTGTAAGAGCCATCCTGAAAAACGCGTCGCAGCAGCTTCTTATGAACGCCCCAATCGCTAACAAAATCGTCTATCATACGATGGTAGTGATCGACATGCATCGAACGCAAAATCGATTGCCAACTTCCGCCGACATATAGGCCGTATTCTCCAGACTTCATCGCGCTCACGATTGAATCGTGAATGTATTGCCAAAGCTGTGCTCGCAGCTCTGGCGAAACTTCTTGCAACTCCAACTGTCGTGGCAGCGGGGCAACGCCCTCTGCCTGCTCGAAGGTCAATTTCAAGCGATTAATATTGTCGTCGGTCACGGTGTCGACCCTGTTCGAATCTCGGCTGCAGCACTATAGTCGGCCCGAGTCATCGATAGATTTGACGATGGTACTAACACACAACTTGGTCAATGCATGGGATAGATATACGATTTCATCCATAGCTTGGTGTGATCATTCATCGGCAAATGCTTGCGATTCCAACGAGCCATCAGGGCGGTGAGCGACAAGGAATGAGCAACACCACGGACCATCAGAATGCGGCAATGGAGAAAATGCTGAACGATAATCCGCTCATGAAGTTTTCAGTCTACACAAACACACAAGCCCGGGCAGTGGGCGAGATGGGCGAAGAAATCAAACGATGCTGAGTAACGCTATAGGTCCGAACACCGCGGCCAGCACATCGGAGTTCTTGAAAGCTTACAACTTCTTTTGGTTTTGGACGCTTGGAGCATACGAGGTTCTCAGGACGATGGATCAGCACACAGCCTGCTTCACGACTGATCTAGGTAAGACGATCAAGGAGAGGAAAAAGCAACTTGAAAACCTTCGAATGCCTTTCGCAAAGCAAGAACTGAGTCGTCGTCGCGGACCAATCTATAGGGAAAACTCAATAACGAGTTTTAACGGAATATCACCGCAATATACCATCGACGGCAAGACTTACGGTGTGGTGGAAACCATTGACGAGGTTGCCAAGTTCCTTGGGCGCGAGATCCCTACGCGGCGATAGCGCGGATTGCACAATGGAGAGGAGATTAGCATGGTTTGGGTATCGATCATTTTTGGCGCGATGTCGGCGGTTGCTTGGTTCGGGGCGGCTGTTATTCCGCCTGCGAAAATCGGCGCTGTGCTCAATTTAGCCCACAAGCGAACCGGGTCGCCTGCAGGTTCCTGACAAGTCAAAATTTCATTGAGGAAAAATGGTGCCCCCGGAGAGACTCGAACTCCCGACCCTCTGATTACAAATCAGATGCTCTACCAACTGAGCTACAAGGGCAGCGGCGTCCGATTAGCACAAACCTCCGATCTGTAAAACGAAAAAACAGCCCTGCGCGATAATTTTACAGTTTTTTTGATCGCCCCGCGTTTTGCCAGATGGGTCATGGCGTGCTAGGCGATAGGTCCTCAGTCATTCGCGCATGCAGGCAGCCATGAACCGGAAAATCGAAACATTTGCTTTTCTTTCCTCCGGCACGCCGGACTCCGACGAGGCGCAGCATGAACTGACCCGGATCTACGGTGGCGCCGAAGCGCGGGATGCCGATGTCATCGTTGCGCTTGGCGGCGATGGCTTCATGCTGCAGACGCTGCAGAACTACATGAACCAGGGCAAGATGATCTATGGCATGAACCGTGGGTCCGTCGGCTTCCTGATGAACGAATACAGCGGCACCGGATTGAAGGAACGCGTGGAGGCAGCGCATGCCGAGACCATCCGGCCTTTGAAGATGGTTACGGAGTCCGTCGAAGACGGTGAGTTTACGGCGTTTGCGCTGAATGAAGTCTCGCTGCTGCGCCAGTCCTACCAGGCAGCGAAGATCAGGATCACCGTCGACGACAAGGTGCGGCTGGAAGAATTGATCTGCGACGGCGTCATGGTGGCAACCCCCGCCGGCTCTACCGCCTACAACCTCTCCGCGCAGGGGCCAATAATCCCCCTCGATGCGCGGCTGCTGGCCCTCACCCCGGTTTCCGCCTTTCGCCCCCGGCGCTGGCGCGGTGCGCTCCTGCCAAACCGGGTGACTGTGCGTTTTGATATTCTCGAACCGGAGAAGCGGCCGGTCAATGCGGTCGCCGATCACACGGAAGTAAAGTCCGTTCTATCCGTCACGGTCGAGGAAGCATCTCATTTGCGGGCGACCATTCTGTTTGACAAGAACCATTCCTGGAACGAACGAATTCTCAAGGAACAGTTCCTTTATTGACAACATTAGAATAAAATGGCGGACAATTGTAACAAACTCTTAAATGTGTCCTCACCTGAGAGTTGACTTTTGCTGGTTCGCGCCGTAACGCCATTGCAGCAAAACGCTGTGCAATTCGAGCGTCTGACGCTTTGGCCGAGGACGGACCGCACCGCAATGACTGCAGATAGAAAGTTAAACCTCCTTTGACCACCTTTGCCGATCTGGGCCTTTCACCGAAAGTGCTCAATGCTGTAGAAGCAGCAGGATATACAATTCCGACACCGATCCAGGCTGGCGCCATCCCGCATGCGCTGCAACGCAAGGATGTCCTTGGCATCGCGCAGACCGGTACCGGCAAGACCGCTTCTTTCGTACTGCCCATGCTGACGCTGCTTGAGCAGGGCCGTGCCCGGGCCCGCATGCCGCGCACGCTGATCCTCGAGCCGACGCGCGAACTCGCAGCGCAGGTCGAGGAAAACTTCGTCAAATATGGCAAGAACCATCGTCTCAATGTCGCGCTGCTGATTGGCGGCGTGTCCTTCGACGATCAGTTGCGCAAGCTCGAACGCGGCGCCGACGTGCTGATCGCAACGCCCGGCCGCCTGCTCGACCATTTCGAGCGCGGCAAGCTGCTCCTGAGCGCTGTTGATATTCTCGTCATCGACGAGGCCGACCGCATGCTCGACATGGGTTTCATCCCGGACATCGAGCGCATCTGCAAGCTGATCCCCTTCACCCGCCAGACGCTGTTCTTCTCGGCCACCATGCCGCCGGAAATCACAAAACTGACGGAACAGTTCCTGCATTCGCCCGTCCGCATCGAAGTTGCCAAGGCGGCGACGACCGCCAAGACGGTTGAACAGAAGCTGGTCAAATCCGGCAAGAAGGATTGGGAAAAGCGCGCCGTGCTGCGCGACCTGATCCGCGCCGAGGACGAAGGCCTGAAGAACGCGATCATCTTCTGCAACCGCAAGAAGGATGTCTCCGAGCTGTTCCGCTCGCTGGTGAAGCATGAATTCGATGCCGGCGCCCTGCATGGCGACATGGATCAGCGTGCCCGGACCACGATGCTGGCGAACTTCAAGGACGGCAAGCTCAAGCTTCTCGTCGCCTCAGATGTCGCCGCACGCGGTCTCGATATTCCCGACGTCAGCCATGTGTTCAATTTCGACGTGCCGATCCATTCGGAAGATTACGTGCACCGTATCGGCCGTACCGGCCGCGCCGGACGTTCCGGCAAGGCGTTCACCCTGGTGACGCCGGCCGATACCAAATATCTCGCGTCGATCGAAAAGCTGATTGGCGAGGATATCATCTGGCACGATGGCGATCTTTCCACCCTGCCCGTCTCGACGGAGCCGGACGAAGCGCCGCGCCGTGGTCGCGCCCGGGGTAAAGCCGAGCCGAAACGCCGGCCGCGCAATGAAGGCCGCGAACGCGAGCGGCCGCAGTCGGAAATCGACATCATCGCTGCTGCCGAGAGGGCAAAGGAAGCCGACGTTCAGCCAGTCGAGGAACAGCCGGTCATCCGCACGGCGGAGAAGCCGCAAAAGGCTGCTATCAAGGCCGAAAACGAGCAGCGCCGCGCTCGCGTCCCGCATGCCGAACCGCGCCGAGACCACCGCCGCGACCGCGACGACATGGGCTCGGCACCGGTCGGTTTCGGTGACGAAATTCCGGCATTCATGCTGATCGACACCAAAATCTGAGGCTTGCTCGTGCAGTCACCCGGCGTTGGATGCGGCATCGTATTCTTGAGAGATGCCCATATCCTCCTGCTGAAACGCAAGAAAAGCCCTGAGGCCGGCGCCTGGGGCATCCCCGGCGGCAAAGTGGACTTTCTCGAAACCGCCGAACAGGCTATTCGCCGCGAGGCCCTCGAGGAAACCGGGCTCCGGGCTGGAGCAATCGCTCTCCTCGGCCTCAGCGAGCAGCTCTTCCATGACGAACGGCAGCATTGGCTGGGTGTCCTGTTCCTGGCGCAGAGTTATTCCGGTGAGATGCAACTGCTCGAACCCGACAAGCACGGCGGGATAGACTGGTTCTCCCTCGACGAACTACCGGAACGCCTGACCTTGCCGACACTTCACGCCATCGATCTGGTTCGGCAGCGCGGTCTGGCGTGAGCCTTACTTTGCCCGGCGCAATGATGCCTCGCGGGCAAGCCTGGCCCATTCGGTCATGATGTCCGGGTCGTCGAAAGCATCTTCGGGGATGGACCAGTACGGCATATCGACGGGTTTTCTCGATTTGCGCTCATAACGCCATTGCCTGGAGCCGGCAGCTTGGAAAGCGGGCGCCGAAACTTCGTCGGCCTTCAGGAGAATTTCATCCTGCACTTCAAGCGCGATGATCAACCCTTGGAAATATATCGCCTTGCCCCCAAACATACGCTTGATGGTGACAGGGCCGAGGCCTGAAAACAGATCCTCGATCGCATCATTGTCCATGGCGAAACGTCAGGAAGCGGCGGAAGCGATCGCTTCAGGCTTTGCCGGCGTCAGTTCGACCGATTCGCCGCAGCCGCAAGCGGATGTCTGGTTAGGATTGTTGAAGACAAAGCCGGTGCGCAACTTCGTCACTTCGAAGTCCATTTGCGTACCGAGGAGGTAGAGAACGGCTTCGGGCGCGACGAAGACCTTCGAGCCGTCCTTTTCGACGACATCGTCGCCAGCTTTCGCTTCCGTGACGAGGTCGATCATGTATTCCATGCCGGCGCAGCCGCCTTTCTTGATGCCGACGCGAATGCCGAGCGCATTCTCGCGCGTCGCCACAATCTCGCTTACGCGCTGTGCGGCGGCGTCAGTCAACGTCATGACAGAAAAACGACCCATTTCTCATCTCTCTTGTTCGAGATCGCGGAACGATCACTCAGTACCATAGTTAATGTTACACAACCGTCACTGCAAGTGTTCAAACTGCTTCAGACCCACAAACACGACCGGCAGAAGGCTGAAATCATGCATTATCGCCATCTCGTTCTTTGCAGCATAGCCGCGCTGGCGCTTGACCTTTCACCATTGCTGGCTCAGGAAACCAAACAGCCTGAAGCAACAGCACCCGCAGAAACACCGGCGCCAAAGCAATCAGCGGAAGCAGCCCCCCAGACACCGCCGGAATACCTCGACAATCGCAGCACACCGGAAACGTTGATCCAATCCTACTACAACGCGATCAACAGAGGCGAATACGCCCGCGCCTACAGCTACTATTCTCCCGACAATCCGCCGCAGCCCTTCCCGCAATTCCAGGCAGGTTACGAAAACACTGCCTCGGTGGAGGTGCGGTTCGGAAAGGCCGTGGGCGAAGGCGCAGCCGGTTCCGCCTATTGGAGCCAGCCGCTGGCGATCAAATCCGCCGCCAAGGACGGTACTGCCACGGTCTTTAACGGCTGCTATCGCCTGAGGCTCGCCAACCCGGCGATTCAGGGCGTACCCTATGTACCGCTATCGATCCTCGATGGAACGCTGGAGAAATCCGAAAAACCCTTCGAGGAGAGCGTGCCGGAAGGCTGCGAAGCGCCCTAGTACCAGCCGACGGCGACTTGCGCCTCTTCAGACATGCGGTCCGGTGTCCAGGGCGGATCGAAGGTCATGGTGACATCGACAAAGCTGACGCCTTCGACGGCGCCAACCGCATCTTGCACCCATCCGGGCATTTCGCCAGCAACCGGACAGCCCGGGGCCGTCAATGTCATCTCGATCTTCACCGAGCGATCATCCTCGATGTCGATCTTGTAGACGAGGCCAAGTTCATAAATATCGGCCGGAATTTCCGGATCATAAACGGTTTTCAGTGCCCCGATGATATCATCGGTCATGCGTGCCAGTTCTTCGGCCGGAATGGCAGATGCGGACGCTGTCCCAACCCCGGTATGCACGGAACCGGCGTCAGCGAGCGTCGCTTCGTCTTTTTCCAGTGTCTCGACTTTGTCGGTCATCGTCATCACCCAAAGAATTTCCGCGCCTTTTCCAGCGCATCGGCGAGAACATCGATCTCGTCTCTCGTATTATACATGGCAAATGAGGCACGGCATGTCGAAGTGACGCCGAAGCGCTTCAAGAGCGGTTGAGCACAGTGTGTCCCTGCCCGCACGGCAACGCCGGCACGGTCGATCACCATTGATACGTCGTGCGCATGAATGCCTTCCAGTTCGAAGGAAATGATCGCGCCCTTATCTTTGGCATCGCCAAAAATGCGCAAGGAGTTGATCTGCCGCAACCGCTCATGCGCATAGTCGCGAAGATTTTCCTCATGCGCGAGAATGGCGGCGCGACCGATCTTCTCGACATACTCGATCGCCGCACCAAGTCCGATCGCCTGGGCGATCGGTGGGGTGCCCGCTTCGAAGCGGTGCGGCGGGTGATTGTAGGTGACAATATCCTCCGTCACCTCTTCGATCATTTCGCCGCCGCCCTGGAAAGGCCGCATCGCTTCAAGCATGGTCTTGCGGCCATAAAGCACGCCAATGCCAGATGGACCGTAAATCTTATGTCCGGTGAAAATGTACCAGTCGCAGCCGAGATCCTGCACGTCCACCGGGAGGTGCACGGCGCCCTGGCTGCCGTCGACCAGCACGGGAATGCCGCGCGCATGGGCGATGCGGACGATCTCCTTGATCGGCGTCACGGTGCCGAGCACGTTCGACATATGGGTGATGGCCACGAGTTTGGTGCGTTCTGTTAGCCGGCTCTCGAATTCCTCGATGTGGAATGCACCCTGATCATCGACAGGCACCCAGACGAGCTTTGCGCCCTGACGTTCGCGAATGAAATGCCACGGCACGATGTTCGAATGGTGCTCCATGATCGAAAGCACGATCTCGTCGCCTTCGCCCATGTTTGGCATGCCATAGCCGTAGGCGACGGTATTGATCGCTTCCGTCGCAGACTTCGTGAACACGATCTCATCAACAGAACCGGCATTCAGGAACCGGCGAACGTTTTCACGTGCCTTTTCATAGGCATCGGTGGTTGCGTTCGACAGGAAGTGCAGGCCGCGATGCACGTTGGCATATTCTTCTCGATAGGTATGCGTGATCATGTCGATCACAGCCTGCGGCTTTTGAGCCGAAGCGCCATTGTCGAGATAGACCAGCGGCTTGCCATAGACTTCACGCGACAGGATGGGAAAGTCGCGGCGGATCGCCTCTACGTCGTAGCTGCTTTGAATGATCTTCGTATCCATATTGCCGCGCTTTCCCGTGCAGATTTAGCTGTGTTCGACCGACTAGACGTGTGCGGCGAGCCATTTTTCGAGAATCGCCTCCAGCGCCTCGACAAGTGGCTCGTTTTCCAGCTCTTCGACGATTTGAGCAACGAAAGCCTTGATCAAAAGGCCACGCGCTTCGTTTTCCGGAATGCCGCGCGCCCGCAGATAGAACAGGTGGTTGCCATCGATTTCGGTAACAGTCGCGCCGTGGCCGCAAGCCACATCGTCGGCAAAGATCTCGAGCTCCGGCTTGGCATCGAATTCGCCATCGTCAGAAAGCAGCAGTGTGTTGCACGCCATACGGGCATCGGTCTTCTGGGCGATCTTGTTAACTTTGATCTGACCCTGAAACACGCCGCGTGCCTGGTCCGTCACCACATTGCGGATGATCTGCACCGATGTCGTGTTTTCGACCAGATGGCCAAGTGTCATCGTCACATCGGTGTGGCTGTCGCCGCCGAGCAGATTCACTCCGCGAAGCTGGAAGTCAGAGCCTTCGCCCTTCACCAGCACATGGACTTCCTGCCGGACGAGCTTGCCGCCGGCATTGACGACATAAAGCGTCAGCCTGGCGTTGGCACCGAGCGTCGCGGTGAACTGGGCCAGCTGGGTGGCATGGATGCCCTGCTCGCGCAGGATGATCCAGGTAATTTCCGCGTTGTCGGCAACGGTTACGTTGCTGACGCTCGTCGAAAAGCCTTCGCCCTCGCCGCCGGTCTGCCGTTCGATAATCGTTGCCTTGACGCCTTTGCCGAACTTGACCGGAAAACGCACATGCCCCTGCCCGCGCAGCTGCGCGTTCTGCAATTCGAGCGGTGCCTCCAGCTGCAGACCATCGGCAAACGATACCGCCCATCCATCGGTCACATAGGCCGCATTGATCTGGCCGATCGCATCGTCGCCATCACGAATGGCAAGCTGGCTGATAACCGAGCCATCGATCAGCTTGTCGCTGAACTTGGTGAATTCAATGCCTTCAACACGCGGGGCAACAAGAGCCACACCATTGGAAACGGTAGCCACCGCCGAACCGGCGATAACCGGCGGCAAGGCATTGGTTCCTGCTGTCTCGTCATAGACGGCAACACTGCGCAGCAATGTGCGCAGGTCCGTATAGTGCCAGGCCTCAACACGGCGCGACGGCAGGCCCTGTGTCTTCAACGCCTCTATGGCGTTGTCGCGGGCACTGGTTATCTCGCTGTTCCCGGGTAGGTCGCCCATCCGGTCGACAAAAGCGTCGACCAGCGCCGATTCAGCGGCTGTGGGCTGGCGTCCTGTATGAACATTCATCATAGCGATCCTCAGGCTGCCTCGCCGATAATATCGGCATAGCCATTCTCTTCGAGATGCAGTGCAAGGTCCTTGTCGCCCGACTTGATCACCTGACCCTTGTAGAGAACGTGCACGCTGTCCGGCACGATATAATCGAGCAGGCGCTGATAATGCGTAATCACGATCACGGCGCGGTCCGGCGAACGCAAGGCATTGACGCCATCGGCGACGATCTTGAGGGCATCGATGTCGAGCCCGGAATCGGTCTCATCGAGAACGCAAAGCTTCGGTTCCAGCAGTTTCATCTGCAGGATTTCAGCACGCTTCTTCTCACCACCGGAGAAACCGACATTGAGCGGGCGCTTGAGCATGGCAATATCCATGTCCAGCGACGAGGCAGCGGTCTTCACCCGAGAAATGAATTCCGGAATTTTCAGCGGCTCTTCACCGCGCGCCTTGCGCTGCGAATTCATCGCCACCTTCAGGAATTCCATTGTAGCGACGCCGGGTATTTCCATCGGGTATTGGAATGCCAGAAAGATGCCCTTGGCAGCGCGCTCTGATGGGTCGAGCTCGAGAATGGACTCGCCGTTGTAGAGAATGTCGCCTTCTGTGACCTCGTAATCTTCGCGGCCCGCGAGGATATAGGACAGCGTCGATTTACCCGAACCATTCGGCCCCATGATCGCCGCGACTTCGCCAGCCTGGACGGTGAGATTCAGACCACGGATGATCTCGGTGTCGGTGTCTGCGATCTTCGCATGAAGGTTTCTGATTTCCAGCATAGGTACTACCTTTTCGAATTCCGGGGATCAGCCTTGGCGATCCCAATGATAAATGTTGATCCTGTCAGTCGATGGCGCACGCCGCCCAAATTATCAGGTCTCGCCGCTCAGGCTCTTTAGCCGCTCGACCACTGATGACAGCTCCTTGCGCGCCCTAATCAGCTCTGGCTCGAGGACGCTTTCGGTCGCGGAGGAAGCATGACCCAACGTATCCGTGAGGTCGTCGATGACTTCGCCCAGCTCCTTGTAGCGCCGGCGAAGTCTGTCGAGCTCTTCCTTCATGACCGGGGCCATTAACCGACTGAGCCTTCGAGGCTGATGCCGATGAGCTTTTGCGCTTCAACCGCAAATTCCATCGGCAGCTCCTGAATGACTTCCTTGACGAAACCATTGACGATCAGCGCAATTGCTTCTTCTTCCGGAATACCGCGCTGCATCACATAGAACAGCGCATCTTCGGAGATCTTCGAGGTGGTTGCCTCGTGCTCGAACTGCGCCGTGGCGTTCTTTGCCTCGATATAGGGCACCGTATGCGCTCCGCAATCATTGCCGATCAACAGCGAGTCGCACTGGGTGAAGTTGCGGGCGTTCTCAGCCTTGCGATGCGCCGAAACCTGGCCGCGATAGGTGTTGTTCGACTTGCCGGCTGAAATACCCTTGGAGATGATGCGGCTCGACGTGTTCTTGCCGAGATGCAGCATCTTTGTACCGCTATCGATCTGCTGATGACCATTCGATACGGCGATCGAATAGAACTCGCCGCGTGAATTGTCGCCGCGCAGGATGACCGATGGGTATTTCCAGGTGATCGCCGAACCGGTCTCGACCTGGGTCCACGAAATCTTGGAATTGACACCGCGGCAATCGCCGCGCTTGGTGACGAAGTTGTAGATGCCACCCTTGCCTTCCGCATCGCCGGGGAACCAGTTCTGCACCGTCGAATACTTGATCTCGGCATCGTCCAGTGCGATCAGCTCGACGACCGCTGCATGCAGCTGGTTTTCGTCGCGCTGCGGCGCTGTGCAACCTTCGAGATAGGACACATAAGCGCCCTCTTCGGCGATGATGAGCGTCCGTTCGAACTGGCCCGTATCCCGCTCATTGATGCGGAAATAGGTGGACAGCTCCATCGGGCAGCGCACACCCTTCGGCACATAGACGAACGAGCCGTCGGTAAAGACTGCCGAATTCAGCGTCGCGTAAAAATTGTCCGAAACCGGGACAACCGTGGCGAGGTACTTCTTCACCAGCTCGGGATGTTCGCGAATCGCTTCCGAGATCGAGCAGAAGATGACGCCGGCTTTAGCGAGTTCCGCCTTGAACGTGGTCACAACCGAGACACTGTCGAATACGGCATCCACCGCGACGCGGCCTGACTTATAGACGTTGTCGCTGGCTTCTTCTTCATCATCCGGGCCCGGTTCGCCGACCTTGCGCACGCCAGCAAGAATTTCCTGCTCTTTCAGCGGAATTCCAAGCTTCTCATAGGTTCGCAGCAGTTCCGGGTCCACATCAGCAAGCGAAGACGGGCCAGTCTGGTTCTTTGGACCGGCGAAGTAGACCATATCCTGGAAGTCGATCTTCGGATAATTGACGCGTGCCCATGTGGGCTCCTCCATCGTCAGCCAGCGTTCGTAAGCCTTCAGACGCCATTCCAGCATCCATTCCGGTTCGTTCTTCTTGGCAGAGATAAAGCGGATAATGTCTTCGTTCAGGCCCTTGGGCGCCTTATCCATCTCGATAAGGGTTTCAAAGCCATATTTGTACTGGTCCACATCCAGCGTACGGACACGATCAATAGTTTCCTGCACGGCAGGCATTGGCGTTCTCCATCCACGCGGGGGTCAAGGCCCCGCAGTTGCAAACGTCAAGGCGTATGTCGTCTTGAATATTTGCCTTCTATGTAATGTGCAATTGCACGATTTAACACCGGCATTCACCGGATTTTTTGCAATTACCGGCTATAATTTGCCGATAATCGAAATTCTCTACGCCGCATCAGCGGCAGGCGGCTTCGGCCGGTCGCGCCGCGCGACGATATTTTTCAGCGCGTCGAGGAAAAGCGCGATGTCCTCTTCGCTGGTTTCAGGCGCTGTGGAGATCCGCAGACCTCCCATCCCATCGCCATATCCCATCGCCGCCAGCACATGGCTGGGGCCGACTTTTCCCGAAGAACAGGCAGACCCTGCCGATAGCGCAATTCCGGCAAGATCGAAAGCTATTTGCACGGTTTCCGCTTTCATTTCCGCCATCGAGAACATAGTGGTGTTCGGAAGCCGCTCCACAGTCTCACCATAGATTATGGCGTCGGGTGCGATCGCGTGAATTCCGTGCTCTATAGTCTCGCGAGTTCGCGCCGGCCAGCCACCAGAACTCACGCACTCGCGCGCCAAACGCGCAGCCGCGCCAAAACCGGCAATCACCGGCAGGGCTTCCGTGCCGGCGCGATGGCCTTTTTCCTGTCCGCCGCCGCGAACCAGCGCCTTCGGCATCACCAGATCGGAAACGGCAATAATTGCGCCGACGCCTTTCGGTCCGCCAATCTTGTGCGAAGACAGGATGAGGTAATCGGCAGAACATATTGCAATATCGAGTGGAATACGTCCCGCTGCCTGAACCGCATCAACCACGAACAGCCCGCCGAATTCCTTCACCAGCGCGCCAATTTTTTCGACTGGCTGCAAAACGCCCGTTTCATTGTTGGCCGCCTGCACGGCAACCAAGGGTAAACCTTGACTGCGGTCGTGTGCAGTTAGCAGAGCGCGCAATCGCTCAAGGTCGAGCAAGCCATTGCCATCCACCGGCACTTTGTCGATCTGTTCTGGAGAAAACTGCCCGCCGGCAAGGATGCATGGATGTTCGCTGGCGCCTGCATAAAGCCGGGACATGCGCATCGGCGCCCGCCCCATCACATAGTTCGGGGTCAGAAGAGTTGAAGCTGCCTCGGTCGCACCCGATGTAAACACCACATAATCGGGCTTGGCATTCACGAGAGCAGCGACATCGCGGCGCGCTGCCTCAAGAATCGCCTTTGTGGCACGGCCCTCCAGATGAACGGAAGACGGATTGCCAATCTGCATCAGAGCATGGACAACTGCATCGCGCGCTGCCGGGACAAGCGGCGCACTCGCATTGTAGTCCAGATAGGCGCGATTTCGGGCCATGCCTGCTTCTCAATCCTGTTCTTTTGAACTCTGCGCCGTCGAAAAGCGCAATTTTCTTGAAATTCCGCCTCGGACCAGCCTATTAAGCCGTTCCGAGATAAAATTCTATACCAGTTTTGAACGGTTCTAAACTGGTTTTATGGGTGCTGTTGATTGCCGTCAAGCCCGGCGTGTCAAGAAGAGCCCCATAGCGAAGAGTGGAGTATACATGCCTGAAGTTATTTTCAATGGACCAGCGGGACGCCTTGAGGGCCGATATCAGCCTTCAATGGAAAAAAATGCCCCGATTGCGATCGTCCTCCATCCGCATCCCCAGTTTGGCGGCACCATGAACAACAAGATCGTCTACGATCTGTTCTACATGTTCCAGCAACGCGGCTTCACGACATTGCGGTTCAACTTCCGTGGCATTGGCCGCAGTCAGGGCGAATTCGATCATGGCTCAGGCGAGTTGTCGGATGCCGCTGGTGCTCTCGACTGGGTGCAGTCGCTGCATCCGGACTCCAAGACCTGCTGGGTCGCGGGCTATTCCTTCGGCGCCTGGATCGGCATGCAGCTGCTCATGCGCCGGCCGGAGATCGAAGGCTTCATCTCAGTGGCGCCACAGCCAAACACCTATGATTTCTCGTTCCTTGCACCTTGCCCCTCGTCCGGCCTGATCCTTCACGGGGATCAGGATAAGGTCGCACCACCCAAGGACGTTCAGGGTCTTGTGGACAAGTTGAAGACGCAGAAGGGTATCACCATTACACAGAAGACGATGGTCGGTGCCAACCACTTCTTCTCCGGCATGACCGACGAAGTCATCGCTGAATGCTCCGACTATCTTGACCGCCGCCTGAATGGCGAGTTGGTCGAAGCGAAGCCGAAGCGATTGCGCTAAAAGGGCTTTACCAGCACGCCCCCGGACACGGGGGCGTTGCAGCCGGTTGTGGTCGGCCATGTCAGCGGCAATCCATCCAGCGCCCGCACCGCAAGATAGGCCCAGGCTTCGGCCTCCATCGAATCGCCGTTGAACTCCAAATCTTCCGCGACGATGACACTTGCCCTGATGGTCGCAGCGCCTTCCGCGAGATCTTTCATGATCGTGGTGTTCTTGCGGCCGCCGCCGCAAATGATCCAGAGCGATGGCTTGTCCGGCGCGTAGGCACCGGCCATGAGGATCGCTTCGGCTGTAACGCGCGCCAGGGTCCGCGCTCCATCGGCCAGTTCGGGATCGCCAAGATCCGCCAGGGTAAAATCGTTGCGGTCCAGCGACTTGGGCGGTTTCAGGTCAAAGAATGGTTTCGCCAGGTAGCGCGTTACGATATTGGCAATGATCTGCCCCTCGCTGGCGATCGAACCGCCCGCGTCGTAGGCGATCCCGGCCTTGTCAGACACCCACTGATCGATAAGCGTGTTTCCTGGTCCGGTATCGAAAGCGATCGGGTCTTCACCGTCTGAAATGATCGTGATGTTGGAAATGCCGCCAATATTGACGAAGACGACCGGCTTGCCCTTGCTGAGCTCGAATGGAACGCGTGCGGCAAGCGCCTGATGATAGGCCGGCACGAGCGGTGCGCCTTGCCCGCCGTGTATCATGTCATTGGCCCGCATGTCATAGACGACCGGAATGCCCGTCATTTCCGTCAGCATCTTGCCGTCGCCAAGTTGAACGGTCAGGCCCTCCAGTGGGCGATGCAGGACTGTCTGTCCATGAAAGCCAATGATATCAATATCATCCTTGCTGATCTTGCAGTCTGACAGGAACTTGAGCACTGCGTCGCCGTGGCGCTTCGTCAGTTCCTTTTCGACAGCTGTCAGCTCTCGGGGGCGCTGATCTCTCGTCCTGATCGATTTCGCATCCTCAAGTCCAGCTTCGATCTGGCGCCGGAACGCAGTTTCATATGGCATGAAGTCCGAAGGACCCCGCCGTACCTCGGCGCGGCCATCGGTTTCGAGGAGGGCGATGTCGATTCCGTCCATGGACGTTCCGCTCATCAGGCCGATTGCACGCCGTATCGCCGCCAAGACACTGCCTTTCTTGTGATTCGATAGAGAATGATGTTAGAGCAAGTTTTGTCTATAGGAAGCCGTTCTGCTGGAGGGAATTTGGTTCAAGGTCGAGGGATTTGGCGAGGCCGATGTGTTTCCATCGGACGACGCCGCCTGACAAAGTGGTTGGCCGCCAGCCGAGAAACAGAACTGGCTTCATATGGACAAAATTTGCTCTTAACGGCTCCGTCTCACACGGCACGCATTTCGTGCACGCCGATTCAATCAGGAAAATGTTCATGTCTGCCTTCAAATCCGAATTTCTGCACACGCTTTCCACGCGCGGCTTCATCCATCAGACCTCCGACGATGCGGGTCTGGATGCGCTCTTCGCCCGGGAAACCGTGTCAGCCTATATCGGCTTTGATCCGACTGCCTCCAGCTTGCATGCGGGCAGCCTGCTGCAGATCATGATGCTGCATTGGATGCAGAAGACCGGTCATCGTCCAGTCGCCCTGATGGGCGGCGGCACCGGCATGGTTGGAGACCCCTCGTTCAAGGATGAGGCGCGCAAACTTATGACGCCGGAAACAATCCAGAACAACATCGATGGCATCAAGCGGGTCTTCTCCAACTATCTGAACTTCGGAAATGGTCCGAAAGACGCGCTGATGGTCGACAACGCCGAATGGCTGTTGCCGCTCAACTACCTCGAATTCCTGCGCGATGTCGGCCAGCATTTTTCGGTCAACCGCATGCTGTCCTTCGATAGCGTCAAACAGCGGCTCGACCGCGAACAGTCGCTATCCTTCCTCGAATTCAACTACATGATCCTGCAGGCCTATGATTTCGTCGAGCTTAACAAGCGCTACGGCCTGCGCCTGCAGATGGGTGGGTCAGACCAATGGGGCAACATCGTCAACGGCATCGACCTTGGCCATCGCCTGGGGACACCGCAGCTCTACGCCCTCACCTCACCACTGCTGACCACCTCATCGGGCGCCAAGATGGGTAAGTCGATGAATGGAGCAATCTGGCTGAATGCCGAACTGCTGAGCCCCTATGATTTCTGGCAGTACTGGCGCAACACGGAAGATGCCGACGTCGAGCGTTTCCTCAAACTCTACACCACGTTGCCGCTGGACGAGATTGCACGGCTTGCCTCCTCGGGCGGTGCGGAGATCAACGAGACAAAAAAGGTCCTGGCGACTGAAATCACTGCATTGCTTCACGGGCGACAGGCGGCGGAAGAAGCGGCGGAGACCGCGCGCAAAACATTCGAGGAAGGCGCTCTGGCGACCAATCTGCCGACCATCGAGATCGCCACCAGTGAACTCGAGGCCGGGATCGGCATCCTGACACTTCTCGTCAAGGCAGGGCTTGCCGGATCGAACGGCGAAGCGCGCCGTCATATCCAGGGCGGCGCGGTGCGGCTAAACGACATCGGCATTGCCGACGAAAAGGCGAAGGTCGGAACGTCCGAAGTTACGGCTGACGGCGTGGTCAAGCTTTCTCTCGGCAAGAAGAAGCACATTTTGGTTCGGCCGGTTTAGCACGACGATTGATGCCCATCTCTCCCTTGTGGGGGAGAAAGGATTTTCTTGAAAATCCAAGTGAGGGGATTGCATCTATCGCGCTGAATCCCTCTCTGGCGATTTCTAGCACTTAGCAAGGGCTAAGATGCTGAAATCGCTTTCTCCTCCACAAAGGGGAGATAAGTTTGGCTCTCTACTGAAACTCGAAGATCGAGCGGAAAATGCCGGGCGCAATCACCGAGATCGGGTTGACGGTAATCTGCGGTTGCTTCAGCGGGCCTGACAACTTGTAGGTGATGCCGATCAGCCCGCGGTCCCGTCCGTTCCCAAGCAAAAGCCCGAGAATTGGCAACTCGCCAAAAATGCGGTTGATGCCATAGGCGGGCATGAATGTACCAGTCAGGGACATATTGCCCTGTGGATCGCTGAGCACGCCCTGGAACGTTGTCCCAATGGTCGAGCCACGAATGACGCCATTGGCGAGATTGGTATAGTTCGAACCCTTTTCGATCTGCGAGAAACCGCGATCGAATGTCACTGTAGAAACGTCGATGTTTTTCTGCACCGCATCGTTCAGGCTCGTGCCGTTTGGCGATGTTGAGACCAGTTTTGCAAGACGGGGCTCGTTGACCAGCGTGAAGTTCCGCGCATCAACTTGACCTCGCAACGGACCGTCGCCCTTGGAATCCAGCGCGACGCTGATGGTGCCGCCCGACATCTTGTCATAGAAGCCGAAGAACCGCAGGACCGCGCCGGCATCTTTTGACTGAAGACTAATGGACCGTGCGCCACTTTCAGAACTGTCCGTGGCAATCGCCTTTTGCCCGGATTTCGTTATCGCGTTAAAGGCAAGGCCGGAAACGTTCGAGCCTACTCCTTCATAGGAAAGTGAAACATTGCTGAAGCTTTCCGAATAGAAGCCCGCTACCTCGCCAATGTCCGCATTGACCAGGATACGCTGCTTGCCACCGCTATCGGCGTTCTTTTGTTTCTTGTCCGTGATCTGATTGAGCAACGGCCGCGCATCAAACGAGTCGCCCTTCACATCCACACGATAGCCATACTTGGTCCGGGAGACCTTGACGGCAATATTGTCACCGCGGTTGAGCCTTACATCGCTGAAATCGGCGGAAGTCAGGTCACCGCCTACGACCTTTACGTCGCCGCGCAGGCGGAACGTGTCGCCAGATACATCCAGATCGCGGATATTGACGTTGTCTCCGTCCTGCTGCAGCGCAAATTTGGCACTCGCCTTGACTCCAGCACCCTTGGTCCAACCCAACTGGGCCAACTTGATTTCGGCCTTGGTCAGATCGGCGATGGCAAGCCGCGAGCCATCCGGGGCCTTGTCGATATCAACCGATATCGGCCCCGAAAGCAGCGGGTCGAGCGCTGGAAACAGCGCATTGCGTGTCTTGTCGTCGAGCTGGAGGGTTACGTTCCGTTCGCGTTTGGCTGTGTTGCTTCCCAATGGTTCAAACAATTTGACTTCAGCAGGAATACCATTGAGCTGCGCCTTTGCATCGATGCGTGCCTCGTCTTCGGTGACGAACAGCGTGCCATCCGCGTCCGTGATTGTCTGCCCGTCAATTTTCTTGGCGATTGAAACATCGGACAGAGCCATCTCCGCCGACCACTTCAAACTGCCTTTCGGCGAACGGCGAGTCACCGGGAACGTCACCAGCACATGGGTCTTCACATTGCCCTTGATGTCTTCCGGTGCGAATGGAAGATTCTTCAGGCCGTTGATCGGCTTGAAGCCGATAATTTCGGCCACCGCCGAGGCATCGCCCTCCAGATTGAGATCAAGCTCGGACAAAACCGGCCGCTGCGGTCCCCAGGGAATGATGAGCGTGCCGTTGACAATCCGCGCTTCGCGGTTCTTTGGGGTAAAGGATGAGCCTTTCTCCAGATTGATGGTCGTATAGGCACCGCGCACGTTGATCTTGCCATCCGCATTGCGGACAGGTGGCAGATCACCAACGATATCGAAGCGTGAATTTTCTACCGCAAAATCAACCTGAACCTCGTCAGCCTTTAGCGGCGGCGGTTTTCCCGGACCATCGAACCGGCCGGCGGGGAAAATCACATCGATCCTGCTATCCTTTGCCGTACCGCCATAAAAGTTTTCAAGCACCCAGCGGCGTGCACCTGTGGCAACCCAGATCGGCCATAGCTGCTTGACATGCGCAACTGGCATCTTGGGAATGCGCAGCGCCAGCGTCATGGCCGGCGATCCCTTGCCAAATGTCGCACCCGCCTGTCCGTACAGTTCGCTGTCGGCATTGGTGCGCACGGCAATTTCCGAAACGTCAAGCTGCTTATGTGCTTGGTCATACCGCCCGGCAACCCGCGCATTGAACGCAAGTGCCGGCTCGGTGGAATCCTGCGGGGCCGAGGTGGCCTGCTGCGTGATCAATTCGAACCGGTAGCCGGCGTTTGCCGGCGCGACGCCATCCGTGGAGCGGGGCTCCGGTCCCACTGCCCCTTCGACAACACCTTTGAACGCCCCGAAATGGATATTGGAAGGTTTGATTTCGACTTTGTCCGTGCCCGATACATGCTCGAAATTGATCTGCGACTCCACCACCATATCGTCAACATTGCCGATCGTAACCGGGCCCTGGCCCACATTGATCGTGCCTCGTATGCGCGCCGGTTCGGATATGGTAGCGGCGGTTCCGTCCAGCTTCACCTCGGCTTGGTTATCATAGGCAAGATACGCTCCATCCGGTTTGATGCCGTCAATATCCGGAACAGGTGCAACGCCAAATTTGCCGCTCAGTGGAATCTCGCTGATCGCCAGGGAAAAGGCCTCAACTTTGGCACCAATCGCCGACCGATCCGCCTGGGCGAAAACCTCGACTTCTTTGCCGCGCCATTCCACCGTGCCCTTGATAGCTACCGGGCCGCCCGTCTCCGAGAGGTCGAGTTTGACGATACGCAGGCGTTCCGGTGCGCCGGCAACCGTGAAATCAAACGACGTATCTGAAATCGTTATGTCGCGTGTCTCGCGCTGATCGAGCAGGGAGACTGCACCTTCGAGACCGGCGAAAATCACATCCGTTGCACCATCGAGATTGACCAGACCGCGGTCATCCATGGGCACCAGCGACATGAAATCGAATGGAACCTGCGAGGTAACCCTGATGTGAGCACCATCGAGTTCGAGTCGCTCGACCCGCACATCGCCGCGCAGGAGAGGCAGCGTAGCCAATCCGATACGCACCGAGCGGACATCGTTGATTTCAATGCCGCGTTTCGTGTCGGCAATATTGACGTTTCGCGCCTCGAGGGCCACGTGGCGGCGCTGATCCAAGGAGATTTGTGCGGATTCGATCGTCGCATCAGCCTCCGGCCCAAGCACTGTCTTGAGCGCCAGCTGTGTGCGCTGCGTCAGCGCTTCGCCGCCCACGCCGACGCGCAGAACCACGAAGGCTATGCCAGCAAGAACGGCAATCAAAATAAGAAATGAGGAAACTGCACCGCAGGCAAACCGCAGACGGGACCGCTTTGGCGGCATCACCACGGGAACCTCGCTTTGTTCGAAAGCCGAAGGGTAATGGTGCAGTTTTGTGAAGTCTCGCTTTGTGAAACGGACTTTTTCCGGTTTCTCTGTCAAATTCCCAAGCCAATTGAGGAATCAATTGGGAAACCGTAGACGATTCCCGTGCCTCTCTATAGTTGCGTAACTGAGGCTCGCATTCAATAATGAAAGAAAGGCATTCCTATGACAGCTTTGGATATCGGCAGCAAAGCCCCCGATTTCACCTTGCCCCGCGACGGCGGCGGCACGATTACCCTTTCAGGTTTACGCGGAAATCCGGTCATCCTGTATTTTTATCCCAAGGACGATACCAGCGGCTGCACGCAGGAAGCGATCGAGTTTTCCGGGCTCAAACCACAATTTGAAAAGCTTGGCGCAAAAGTCATCGGCATGTCGCCGGATCCCGTCAAGAAGCACGACAAGTTCAAGACAAAGCACGACCTCAAGGTTGAGCTGGTTGCCGACGAGGATAAGGCCATCATCGAATCCTACGGGCTCTGGGTTGAGAAGAGCATGTATGGCCGCAAATATATGGGCGTGGAGCGGACAACCTTCCTGATCGATTCGGACGGCAAGATCGCAAAAGTCTGGAACAAGGTCAAAGTTCCGGGTCATGCGGCCGAGGTGCTCGAAGCAACCAGGACGCTCCGGGCCTAGTTTGCATGTTTCAGTTGAAATTCGGATGAGAATCTCACCTTTGTCAGGGTTTATTAACCCTAACGGAGTGTAATGATTTCACAAATTGAAGCTGCAAAATCGACGGGCGTAGCCGCAATGAAGAAGGTCAAATATCCCAGCATCTTCGGCGCCACGAGAGAACCTCACACGATTATCATCGCACGGGGCGAAACGATCCGTCATTTCACTGTCAGGCCTTGGGCGGCGCTTCTTGGCGGCACCCTCGCCCTCGGCCTCGCCGGCAGCTATCTGCTCGCGACCTCGTATCTTGTCTTCCGTGACGACCTCATCAGCGGCAGTGTCGCGAGGCAGGCCCGCCTGCAGCAGGCGTATGAGGACCGTATTGCAGCCCTGCGCACACAGCTCGACCGCGTTACGAGCCGGCAATTGCTCGACCAGAAATTGATGGATGGTAAAGTTGCCGAACTTGTCCAACGGCAAAAGACCCTGAGCGAACGGCACGAGAAGCTTGCGCCCCTGCTTCAGCGCGCCGGAACAGCCTTGCCGATAGAGCCAGAAACCAACCTTGTCATGGATCGGGACGGCCAGGGCATCGTGCATTCCGAAGAACCGGATGGCTTCTACGGCATTGATCCGATCATTACGGGACCGACCACCTCAACGCGCAAGCCGCCGCCGCGCGATAACAAAGCCAGAACCGGGATAGACAAGGCCGAGATTCTGGATTCCGTCGACCATTCCCTGAACACGATCGAATACCGGCAAGCCAAACAAATACAGACGCTATCGAATAACGCCTATGAAAGCGCCGACAAGATCATGGAAGCGCTGGCGGCAACCGGCGTCAAACCGGTTCTGGATGATGACAAGTGGGGCGCCGGCGGTCCGTTGCTGCTTGCCAGCACAAGTCCCGTAGCCGGATTTGACACCAAGCTTGTGGACCTTGATGAAGCACTTGCACGACTTGAAGGAGCCAAGGCTCTGGCGAAGGCCGTGCCGATCGCCAATCCGGTCCCCGGCATGCCGGTCTCAAGCCCCTTCGGCGCGCGAAGAGACCCGCTTCTCGGCATGATGGCGTTCCACTCAGGCATGGATTTCCGCGCTATTTCCGGAAGTTCTGTACTGGCCACGGCCAACGGGACAGTGACGGCAGCCGACTATACCGGCGGTTATGGCAATATGGTCGAGGTAGACCATGGCAACGGCCTGTCCACGCGCTATGGCCATATGAGCCAGATCCTCGTGAGTGCCGGCCAGCACGTCAATTCGGGCGATGTTCTCGGTAAGGTCGGCAGCACCGGCCGGTCCACCGGCCCTCACCTGCATTACGAGGTTCGCAAGAATGGCAATGCGATCAACCCCGCCAGCTATCTTACGATTGGACGGCAAATCGCGGCGGAACTTTAGGCTGAAGCAGAAACACAAGGGCTGCCGGGATCATGTTGAGCTGGGAGCCGCCTGACGCACGTCAGGCGATGTCTTCCACTTCCGCATCCGTGCCATGCACGCGGTGTGCAAGCGCGGCCTCCATGAACGTGTCGACATCGCCGTCGAGCACATCTTGCGGGCTCGTGCTTTCAACGCCCGTGCGCAAGTCCTTCACCAGCTGGTAGGGCTGCAGCACGTAGGAACGGATCTGGTGACCCCAGCCGATGTCGGTCTTGGAAGCTGAAATTGCATCCGCCGCCTGCTCGCGCTTCTCAAGCTCCGCCTCATAGAGACGTGCGCGCAACATCGACCATGCGGTCGCGCGGTTCTTGTGCTGCGAACGCTCTGCCTGACACTGTACGACGATGCCGGTTGCGATGTGGGTAATGCGAACGGCCGAATCGGTCGTGTTGACGTGCTGGCCGCCGGCACCGGACGCGCGGTAGGTGTCGATGCGCACATCAGCTTCCGTGACCGCAATATCGATATTGTCGTCGACGACCGGATAAACCCAGATACTCGAAAACGAAGTATGCCGGCGCGCGTTGGAGTCGTATGGCGAAATACGCACCAGCCGGTGCACGCCGGACTCCGTCTTCAGAAGGCCGTAGGCATTGTGTCCCTTGACGAGAATGGTCGCGGACTTGATGCCCGCCTCTTCGCCGTAATGCACTTCGAGCAGTTCGACCTTCATTCCTTTGCGTTCGGCCCAGCGCGTATACATGCGCAGGAGCATCGATGCCCAGTCCTGACTTTCCGTGCCGCCAGCACCGGAATGCACTTCGAGATAAGTGTCATTGGCATCCGCTTCGCCGGAAAGCAGTGTGTCGATCTGACGGCGATCGACCTCCTGCTTGATGCTGCGAATGGCTTCTTCCGCCTCGGCGACGATCGACTTGTCATCCTCCTCCTCGCCCATGGCGATGAGTTCGATGTTGTCTTCCAGAGACTGGGTCAAGGCACGGATTGAGTTGATGCTGTCTTCCAGCTGCTGGCGCTCGCGCATCAGTTTCTGGGCTTCCTGCGCGTCATTCCAGAGAGATGGGTCTTCGGCAAGCTGATTCAGATAGCCTAAGCGTTTGATTGAGGTATCCCAGTCAAAGATGCCTCCTCAGCAGGCTTATGGCCTGCTTGATCTCGTCGACCAGCGTCTCAATTTCGGCGCGCATTGGCTGTCCGTTCCTTCTTGTCTTTTTATGGCTTTCAGATTTCGGCGGACCATATTGACTGGTCCGCTCGATGTAAAGTCTTCAGCGTTCCACGAAATGCGGAAGGGAAGCGGCTAAAACAGCCCGCCGCCGCCACCCTGCAGGGCACGATTGACGTTGGGAGATTGCACCCCAACCGGCGACCCTTCTGAGAATGTATCCATGCCGATTACGGAATAACTGTCCGCAGGTCCCGTACCCGGCTTGAACGCTTCCATGATGACATTCGGGCCGTCAGGAGATGCGCGCATGCCCGTCTTTCGGTCGATCGGAATAACTGTCATGCCTTCCGGAACGCGAAAATCAACGGAACGCTGGCCCTGGAGCGCAGCCTCTGCAAAGTCCCTGAACACCGGAGCAGCAAGACCGCTACCGGTAAAGCCTTTGCCCATCGGAACGGGCGTGTCGTAACCAAGATAGACACCAAAAACGAGATCCGGCGTGAAACCGATGAACCATGCATCCTTTTCGTCATTGGTGGTGCCGGTCTTGCCGGCGATCGGACGATTGAGGCTCTTAAGGATAGTCGCAGTACCGCGCTGAACGACACCCTCCATCATCGAGGTGATCTGATAGGCCGTCATCGGATCAAGCACCTGATCGCGATCGTCGATGAGTTCCGGTTCAGGCTGATCCTTCCATTCGGCGGCCGAGCAGTTCTCGCACTTGCGCTCGTCGTGTTTGAAGACGGTCTTGCCATACCGGTCCTGGATTCGATCGATCATCGACGGCGTTATCTTGCGCCCGCCATTGGCGATGATCGAATAGCCGGTGACCATGCGCAGAACAGTCGTCTCACCCGAACCGAGCGCCATTGCAAGCACGGGCAGCATCTTGTCATAAATGCCGAAACGCTCGGCATATTCGGCGACCAGCTTCATGCCCATGTCCTGGGCAAGCCGAACGGTCATCAGATTGCGCGATTGCTCAATGCCATAACGCAATGTCGATGGACCGGCGAACTTTCCACCATAATTCTTGGGAGCCCAAATACCGAGGCTGCCGCCCTGGTCAACCGAGATCGGTCCATCGAGCACCACCGAAGCCGGCGTATAACCATTGTCGAGTGCCGCGGAATAGACGAACGGCTTGAAAGATGAGCCCGGCTGACGCATCGCCTGCGTTGCCCGATTGAATTCTGATTCGGCAAACGAGAAGCCGCCAACCATGGCCAGCACGCGACCAGTATGCGGATCCATCGCTACCGCGCCGCCCTCGATCTTCGGGACTTGATGGAGATCAAACGCCGTATCGCTGCCTTCTTTCTTCTGGACGAAAATCACATCGCCGACGTTGAAGATATTTTCCAGCGTTTTAGCCGTGGTGCGCTTTTCATTACTGAGCAATCGGAACGCCCATTTAATGTCCGCGGCATCAATAGTGCCCTTCTTGCGTTCATTGACAAGCTTGTCCGAGGTTTCCCGTTCCGGCTGCAGGCCGATAATCGCCTGTTCCGGCGTGACTTCCAGGACCACGGCCAATTGCCAATCCGGCACGTCGGAAAATGCCTTGATTTCAGAGAGCGGAATTCCCCAATCGCCATTGGTCGAAATTGTCTTGTAGGCACCCCGGTAGCCCCGCGCCTCATCATATTTGAAGAGACCTTGTTGAAGCGCTGCGCGGGCCTGAACCTGCATTTTCGGATCGAGGGTCGTGCGGACTGACAATCCACCTTCATAAAGGGCATTCTCGCCGTAGCGGGCGATGATCTGGCGGCGTACTTCCTCGGCGAAATACTCCGAAGCGAAAAGATAGTTGCCGGTATGGCGCGGCGTGACGCCCAAAGGCTCTGCCTTTGCTTCTTTCGCTTCCTCCATGGTTACATAGCCGTTCTCAGCCATGCGATCGATGACCCAGTTGCGGCGCTCGACCGCCCGTTCGGGTTGGCGGAACGGGTGGTAATTGGAAGGCCCCTTGGGCAGCGCGGCAAGATAGGCAACCTCGGCGACAGTCAGTTCGTTGACCGATTTGTTGAAATAAGTCAGCGCAGCGCCGGCGATGCCATAGGAATTCAGACCAAAGAAAATCTCGTTGAGATAGAGTTCGAGAATGCGGTCCTTGGAATAGGCTTGCTCGATGCGGAAGGACAGAATCGCTTCCTTGACCTTGCGTCCGATGGTTTGGTCGTTGCTCAACAGGAAGTTCTTCGCCACCTGCTGGGTAATGGTCGATGCCCCCACGGGCCGCCGGGAACCCCAATTCTGGATATTGGTCATCACGGCGCGGGCAAGGCCGCCGATATCAACACCCGGATGCTGGTAGAAGTTCTTGTCTTCCGCTGAAATGAACGCAGCCTTTACCCGGTCCGGCACAGCCTGAATTGGCAAGTAAAGCCGGCGCTCGCGCGCAAACTCCGCCATAAGCTGGCCATCCGATGAATGGATGCGCGTCATCACTGGCGGCTCGTATTTCGCCAGAACCTCGTAATCAGGCAGATCCTTCGATATGCTGACGACGTAAAGCGCAACGGCAGCTGCTCCCAGCAGCGCCATCACTGTGCCGATTCCGAAAAAATATCCGATCAAGCGTATCATTTGTATCCGGAACCCATTTCACCTGTTGGCACGTATAAAATCAATGCATGCTCTCGATCCATGCAGATTGCGATGCGGGAATGACCAACCTTAAGGGTTTTCCCGGTCCGGCAACCACTTAGTGCAATGCCGAAAGCTCGTCGATGCAATTGAGCGACAAATGTGACAAAGGCAAGGAAAACTCGTTTCCCTTTACAATTTAAATACCAAATGTGGAGTTTCGGCAACGGAGAGGCCTGTGATTTTTTCACAACCCTAACGTGCAGGAATCCTCAGTTTAGCGCACCGGCCGTCTTCATCCCGGCATATTCACCGACAGCAGCCGCCAGTCGTTGCGCAACATGGCTGCGCCAGGCCGGATCGAGCATCAGTTTCTCATCTTCCTGATTGGAGAGATAACCGATCTCCACCAGAACGGACGGAACATCCGGCGCGCGCAGGACCTGGAAACCGGCGAACCTATGCGGATTGTTGATCATGGTGACGTCTTTCTTGAGGGACTTCACCACCGTCTTGGCGAAGCTTAATGAGAATGTGTGCGTCTCCCGGCGCGTCAGATCCATAAGAATATCCGCAATTTCCGGTGTTTCATTGTCGAAAGTGATACCGGCCACCGCGTCTGCTCGATTCTCGCGATCCGCCATGGCCCGCGACTCGGCATCGGAAGCCTTGTCTGACACTGTGTAAACCGTAGCACCGCGAATGCTGCCCCGATTGATCGTATCGGCATGTATCGAAATGAACAGATCGGCCTCGTACTGCCGGGCAATTCGCACACGCTCCGACAACCGCAGGAATGTGTCGTCGTTGCGAGTCATTTCGACGCGGATTCCAGGTAACTTGCCGAGTTCATCGCGCAACTGCTGCGCGAACATCAGTGTGACATTTTTCTCAAGACTCCCGCTGCCGCTTTCCGCGCCGCTATCGATACCCCCATGTCCCGGATCAACGACAACCGTGAACGGCTTCGGTCCCTTGCTGACCTCGTTGGCGGCGGCGCTCGCGATGCGGTCACCTTTCGGAGCCACAACCGTTGAAGCTGTCGTCTGGTTCTGTGCCTTCAGGGCGTCCGCGAACTTCTGGTCCGACGAGGCCACGAGGTCGGCCACAAGCCGATAGCCGGGGCTATTGTCATTCTTGATCACGTCAAGCCGCTCGACCACAAATGGGCCCTTGAGCGTGAAGATCAGTCTGGAACGTGAATCGTCGATCATGCCATAGCGCACATCCGTGATCAGACCACGCGACTCGATTGATTTCTTGTCGAAGGCGAAAACGGTTTTCGGCAGATCAATCGCCAATCGGTGCGGCTCGCCAAGCAGCATCGTCGATACTTCGGGTTCATGATCGAAATTGATGACAACGCGCGTACGCAGCTCGTCGCCAGCGGCCTGATAGGTCAGAGCCGCCAGATCATCGGCTGCATGTCCGTTATTCCCCGCCTGTGCAAAGGCAAGAAAACCAAAGAATGCAGCCATGAATATTCGACAGATCACACTCACCTCTTTGTCGTTCGAAGCTATCGGGCAGGCGTTTCCCGATGCACACCTTGTATCAGACCGGGCACGCATTGGCACTCTGCCCGGGACATACTATCTATGACTATTAGGTAAGGAACCATGGTTAATAATGTCTTATGCAAGCTTATCTGGCGGGCGCGTCGATGACACGATTATGAAGAAGGCCTTGTCATTACGCGACACACCTCCTAAAAGCAAAGGTGGGTTACTTTCCGCCCCCCGGAATCAGGCTCTTTGATGTCACGGCGAACGACCGGTTGACACCGACGGCAGAGGTACGGAGCGGCGATGCGAAGCTTCGCTGTAGGTAACCGATAAAGAATTTGGCGCGAGCGGACAGGGATTGTCAGCAGCGCTTTTGTAACGGCAGATCGCGCAGACAAGGCGCGTGGAGCCAGCCCTTTCGAGGGTGTTAACGCATAACCCCAAGAATCATTCCGATTTTTGGATAAGGATTATGCGCAACGTTAATTGTTATTGCGTCCTTTGTGCGTCCAAAAAAGAACGCACGGCGCAGTAACTGGGTCGGCATTGCAAACAAGCGTGCCATTCGTGAGGTCGTTTCGTCAGGAACAGGAATGTTTGGTACAGACGTGATTTTAACCGGCTTGCAAGCCGCGGCTGCCCGAGGGCAGCTCCGCGCGATGCCGTGTCTGTCTGTTTCTGCGAACTTTAATAAATCCGGCAAATGTGAAGACGCGGCTCCAGGAACCTTACGGGTGTCCTGGCTGCCCCGCGTCGACAGCGTTTTAGCCGGGGAGAAGAATTATAATGTCGGACAAAATGCTAATCGACGCCTCCCACCAGGAGGAAACACGCGTTGTCGTGGTTCGCGGCAACCGGATTGAAGAATTTGACTTTGAATCGGAACACAAGAAACAAATCAAAGGCAATATCTACCTGGCGCGTGTTACGCGCGTAGAACCGTCCCTTCAGGCTGCATTCGTTGAATATGGCGGCAATCGCCACGGCTTCCTCGCATTCAGCGAAATTCACCCAGATTATTACCAGATCCCAGTCGCCGATCGTCAGGCTCTGATAGAGGCCGAGGCAGAAGCTGCCAGCCAGGATGAAGATCATGAAGAGCATGCAAACGAGCAGCGCAGCCGTGATCGCAACGATCGCAGCTCACGCAATCGCCGCCGCGGCCGTCGTGGTCCGAGGCAGAATGACGATTCGGTAAAGCTTGAAGCTTCCGACGAGGAAAACGTCAGTGAGTCCGGCGACGATTACGGGGCAACTGAACACGCCGCCGCGGACGAATCGGCTGATGACAGCTCGTCCGGGGAGAGCAGTGGCCAGACACGCGCAGCATCGATCGACGCGGATGTGATTTCGGAAGCCATCGTTGTCGAGGCGGATGACGCAACCGGGAGCGAGTCCGAAGAAAGGCCCGCATCCGACGCCGGTGATCACCGTTCGAGAAGGTCCAGGGGCCGTTCTAACGAAGACAAGGACGAGGTGCACGACGAACTTGATGAAGTCGAGTCCGTTGGAGCCGAGGATGCGATGGAGGAGGTACCGACGCATCAGCGCTTTCAGCGCCGTCAGTACAATATCCAGGATGTCATCAAGCGCCGGCAGATCCTGCTGGTTCAGGTTGTCAAGGAAGAGCGTGGCAACAAAGGCGCGGCTCTTACGACGTACCTCTCGCTTGCAGGCCGTTATTCCGTATTGATGCCGAACACTGCACGTGGCGGTGGCATTTCGCGCAAGATAACCAGCATTCAGGACCGCAAGCGTCTGAAGGATATCGTCAAGGATCTCGAAGTGCCGAAGGGCATGGGCGTAATCCTGCGCACTGCCGGTGCCATGCGTACCAAGCCGGAGGTCAAGCGCGATTACGAATACCTGATGCGCTTGTGGGAGAACGTCCGCAGTCTCACCCTCGCATCAACTGCACCTACCCTCGTCTACGAAGAAGGCAGTCTGATCAAGCGCTCGATCCGCGACCTCTACAACAAGGATATCACCGAAATCCTCGTTGCCGGCGAGAACGGATATCGCGAGGCCAAGGACTTCATGCGCATGCTCATGCCGAGCCACGCCAAGGTCGTTCAACCCTATCGCGAATTGACGCCGATCTTTGCTCGCAATGGTATCGAAGCGCAGCTGGACCGCATGCTGCAGCCGCAGGTGACGCTCAAGTCCGGCGGCTACATCATCATCAATCAGACTGAGGCGCTGGTGGCAATCGATGTCAACTCCGGCCGCTCGACCCGCGAACATTCCATCGAAGACACTGCCTTGCAGACGAATCTTGAAGCAGCGGATGAAGTTGCGCGTCAACTTCGATTGCGCGATCTTGCCGGGCTGATCGTCATCGATTTCATTGACATGGAAGAGAACCGCAACAACCGCGCGGTGGAAAAGCGGATGAAGGATTGTCTGAAAGATGATCGCGCCCGCATTCAGGTCGGCCGGATCTCGCATTTCGGTCTTCTTGAGATGTCGCGCCAGCGCATCCGCGCCAGCGTTCTTGAAAGCACGACCCAAGTGTGCGCCATGTGCGGCGGCACAGGCCACGTGCGCTCCGCGTCCTCCATCGCTCTGCACGTCATGCGGTCGATCGAGGAATATCTGCTGCGCCACTCCCAGAACAATATCATTGTTCGTACGACGGTCGCGACTGCTCTCTATGTCCTCAACCACAAGCGACAGAACCTCGCCGATCTCGAGACACGCTTTGGCCTGACCATAAGCATAGAAGCAGACGACAGCGTCGGTGCCCAGCATTTTGCCATCGACAAGGGTTCTCTGGCGCTCGGACCGATCATTCCGCTGACCGAGACACCGACGATCGGCATCGCCGATGATTTCGATGAAACCGACCCGGTCGTCGAAGATGCGGATGAGGACGTCACAGAAGCCCAGACGGGCGAACCTGTGAGAACCGCCGACAATGACGATGCATCGCGTAAGCGCAGACGCAAGCGGCGTCGTCGCGGTGGTCGCGATCGCCAGGAATCAGCCGGCGCGGAGCAAGGCCAGTCAGTCCGTAGCGACGACGATGCCGATGATGCCGACCAGCCTCCGGTTGAAGGCGAGGATGCTGCTGCTACCAAAGCACGCGAGGAAGAAAACGAGCGTCGCAAGAAGCGCCGCCGCGGGCGTCGTGGCGGTCGCAAGAACAAGCGCGATGGCGACGATACGGACAGCCGGGTCGCCGCTAAGATCGTTCCGGACGCCGAGCCGGTGTTTGTGTCGATCCCGTTGCCGGATTTTGCCAAGCCAAAGACGATCGAAGCGATCGCCGATGCGGCAGAGGCAGCATCCGTGTTTGTGACCGCAGAGGCGCTTGTCACCGACGCACCAGCAGTGATCGACGAAGCTCCCGCGAAGAAACCCGTCAAACGCAAGTCTCGCGCCAAGGCGGCAATTGAAGCGGCCGAAATCGCCGTCGCCGAGGTCCTTGCCGAAGCGGAATTGAAAGCACCGGCCAAACCGAAACGCGCACCGCGCAAGTCGGCAAAAAAAGTAGAGGCCGTTGAAGCAGTTGCTGACGAAGCGACTTCCGCTGTGGAAGCGCCTCAAACAGCTCCTGTGCAAACGCAGCCTGAGCCGGAACCGGAGCAACCCGCACCGGCGCCCGAACCAAAGAAGGTCGAGGAGAGCAAGCCAGTTGTTACCTCCTCCACCGCGAAGGAAAAGAAAAACGAAGGTGAACCGGCGCCCAAGCGTGGCTGGTGGCAAAAGAAGGGCTTCTTTTGAGCTTCAAAAGCCCATCATGAATAAACGACATGAAGAACCGGCATCATTGCCGGTTCTTCTTTATCGAGATCTGTCAATTGCTTGCTGACGCCGCAGATTTGCCGGAATAGGCTGGCTTCACAAAGTGGGGAGCGTTACAAGCCTCTCTTTCTTTCAAATGTCGATTTGGGTACGAATAGGACATGATTGCATTCCAAAAGATCAGTTCAAGTCAATCGATTGCTGCGGCGATGCGCAGTCTCCTTACCCTACTCACCGCGTGCGCGCTGGCTATCGGGCAAACGTCTGTCGCCAGGGCTCAATCGAGATCCGTGCCAATCGTTCGTGATGCGGAGATTGAGGCACTGGTCACCGATTATGCTACTCCCATCGTCAAGACGGCGGGCCTTGGCAAGCAGGCAATCCGCATTGTCCTGGTCAACAACCCCAGTTTCAACGCGTTTGTCGACGGCCGCCGCATTTTCATTAACACCGGTGCCCTGCTCCAGGCCGAAACGCCTAACGAAATCATCGGTGTTCTCGCGCATGAGACTGGTCATCTTGCCGGCGGTCACCAATTCAAGCTTCGAGAACAACTGGCTAATGCCAAGACCATGGCTGTCGTGGCAGGTTTGCTCGGAGCAGGCGCTATGGTTGCCGGTGCCGCCAGCCGCCAGGGCGGGCTCGCGCAGGCTGGCGCGGGCGTCGCCATGGGTGGTACGGAAGTCGCCATGCGAAGCTTGCTCAACTATCAGCGGACGGAAGAGATGGCGGCAGACCGTTCCGCCATCACCTACCTTGCAAGCACCGGACAATCCGCCAAGGGCATGCTGACGACGTTTGAACGTTTTTCCAGCGCGCTGTCGCTGACCGGTACACGCATGGATCCGTATCGGATCAGTCACCCCTTGCCGCGAGAACGCATTGCCAATCTTGAAACACTGGCGCGGGCGAGTCCCTACTTCGACAAGCTGGACAGCCCTGCCTTGCAACAGCGTCACGACCTCATGCGCGGCAAAATCGCCGCCTATACCGGTGGCGGAGCCAGTGTCCTGCAGACATTCCGCAAGGACCCGCGCAATATCGGCGCACGTTACGGCGATGCTATTGCGACGTATCTCAACGGTTCTTCGCAATCAGCACTTTCTAAGATCGATGCGCTGATCAAGGAACAGCCGAAGAACCCTTATTTCCAGGAAATAAGGGGGGAAATTCTGCTGAAGCAAAATAAAGCGGCGGATGCGGCTACAGCATTTCAAAAGGCCGGCACACTCGATTCGCGTAAGTCCAGCCTGATCCGCATGAGCTATGGCCGGGCATTGATGCTAACGGGAACGCCAGCCAATCTGAAGGCGTCGATTAACGAAATCAAGGCAGGTATCGGCCGGGACCGCGAGTCTCCTGCTGGTTACGGTTACCTGGCGCAAGCCTATGGCCAACTGGGTGACATGCCCCGTTCCGATCTGGCCAGTGCGGAAGAAAAATACTATTCCGGCAAGATCCAGGAAGCGCAAATCTTTGCTACTCGCGCACAGCGTGGCTTGAAAAGTGGCTCACCCGAGTGGATACAGGCTCAGGATATCATCAGCACCAAGACCAAGCGCAAGTGAGACGCGGCAGTCCGCGTTCGTTGCAAAACAGGATTTGAAAAGGACAGTTCACTATGACAAAAGTCACTCTGGTTGCTGCAGCCGCCGGTCTTGCCGGCGTTGCTGCGCTCGCTCTCGGCTACCAGGCGGGGCGGACTGACTTGGTCAGCGCTGCACCTGACATGTCAACGATCACGGCCGCGACCACAGACCGGGCAGAAATTGAAGGGATCGTGCGGAACTACCTCATCAACAATCCCGAGGTAATGATCGAAGTCCAAACAGCTCTCAACGCCAAGCAGGAGGCAGCTCAGAAGGAAGCCTCGACGCAGGTTATCAGCGAAAACAGGGACAAGATCTTTCTGTCGCCGATGGACGCCGTCTTCGGCAATCCGAATGGTGACGTGACGATCGTCGAGTTTTTCGACTACAATTGCGGCTATTGCAAAAAGGCATTGCCGGACATGGATGCGCTACTGCAGAGCGATCCGAACCTGCGCTTCGTCATGAAGGAATTCCCGATCCTTGGTGCGGATTCAACTCGTGCGCATATTGTTGCAAAGGCATTCAAGGCGGTGATGCCAGATAAATACCTTGAGTTCCACCGTGATCTGCTGGGCGGTGAGGGTCGCGCGACTGAAGAATCCGCGATGGCGATTGCGGTCAAACTTGGCGCCAGTGAGGCACAGCTACGCGAGAAGATGAAGTCGCCTGAGGTTACGCAGGCTTTCCGCGACAACTATGACCTGGCGAACAGCCTGAGCATCACCGGCACACCGTCATATGTCGTAGGCAATGAGGTTGTTCCTGGTGCACTTGGCGCCGACGCGCTGGCCGAGAAGATCAGCCATATTCGCAACAAATAGAGTTAATATTTACTTCTGCCTGCGAAAACCCTTTGTGGACAAGCAATAACGTGACTTTGCAGGCTTTTCGCTTGCCGATAAGCCGTCTATATGGGACCAGAACCTCGAACCGTCCGGTACATCATGAAGCAGCAGATTTTCATCCTCAACGGCCCGAACCTCAACATGCTTGGAAAGCGTGAACCGGGGATCTATGGCGCCGCGACATTGAGCGATATCGAGGCTTTGTGCCGCGCAGAAGGTGAGTCCCTCGGGGTTGAAATCATCTTTCGCCAGTCCAATCATGAGGGTGATCTGGTCAGCTGGATTCAGGAAGCAGGCGAGCAGAAGGCATTGGTATTGATCAATCCCGCCGCCTACACGCATACATCCATCGCATTGCATGATGCCATCCGCGCGGCCGCTGTCACGCTGGTGGAAGTTCATCTTTCCAATATTCACGCGCGCGAGTCATTCCGTCATCACTCTTACGTTTCCCCTTTGGCTAAAGGGGTGATATGTGGCTTCGGGGTCGATGGCTACGTGATGGGCCTGCGCGCACTCATCAAGCTGGCGGCGTCGCAATAGCGCAGACCGCCAAATAGAAATAAGGGGCTTGAAAAAGCATGGCTAGCAGAAACACCGGGATCGACAAGGTCATGATCCGCGATCTTGCGGAAATCCTGAACGAGACGGACCTCACCGATATCGAGATCGAACAGGGCGACCTTCGCATTCGCGTTTCGCGGCAGGTCACGGTTCAGGCTGCAGCGCCTCAGGCGGTCTACGCACAAGCCCCCGCTGCCGCTCCTGTTGCTCCGGCGGCTGCCGCACCGGCCAGCGATCCATCGAAGAATGCCATTCCGTCGCCTATGGTCGGGACTGTTTATCTTGCGCCCGCGCCGGGCGCGCGCGACTTCATACAGGTTGGAACGCAGGTCAAGGAGGGCCAGACGCTTCTGATCATCGAAGCGATGAAGACAATGAACCAGATCCCCTCGCCGCGCGCCGGTACTGTTACCGCCATCCTCGTCACCGATAGCCAGCCAGTCGAATACGGCGAGTTGCTGGTTGTGATCGAGTAAGGGCCAGATCGAGAGCGTGATGTTTCAGAAAATTCTCATAGCCAATCGTGGCGAAATTGCTCTGCGCGTCCTGCGTGCGTGCAAGGAACTCGGCATCCAGACAGTCGCCGTGCACTCGACTGCCGACGCTGACGCCATGCATGTCCGCCTAGCCGACGAGAGCGTCTGTATCGGCCCGCCTCCTTCGCGCGAAAGCTATCTGAATATCCACCAGATTGTTGCTGCCTGCGAAATTACCGGCGCAGATGCGATCCATCCTGGTTACGGTTTCCTTTCGGAAAACGCCAAGTTTGCTGAAATCCTTGAGGCCCATAACATCACTTTTATCGGCCCGACCGCTGCGCATATCCGCGTCATGGGCGACAAGATCGAGGCCAAGCGGACCGCAAAACGTCTCGGCATTCCGGTCGTTCCCGGTTCGGATGGCGGCGTCACCGACGACAAGGAAGCAGCCCGCATCTGCGCCGAGATCGGTTATCCGGTCATCATCAAGGCCTCAGCCGGCGGCGGTGGCCGCGGCATGAAGGTCGCGCTGAATGAGGACGAGCTGTCGATTGCGCTGTCGACTGCGCGCTCCGAGGCTGGTGCCGCCTTCGGCGACGATGCGGTCTATATCGAGAAGTACCTGCAGAAACCGCGCCATATCGAAGTCCAGGTCATGGGCGACGGCAATGGCAAGGCTGTGCATCTCGGCGAACGCGACTGTTCGTTGCAGCGCCGCCACCAGAAGGTATGGGAAGAGGCCAACTCACCTGCCCTCAATTCCGATGCACGCGAGCGGATCGGCATGATCTGCGCCAATGCCATGGCCGACATGGGATATCGCGGCGCCGGTACCATCGAGTTTCTCTACGAGAATGGCGAGTTCTATTTCATTGAAATGAACACCCGCCTTCAAGTCGAGCATCCCGTGACCGAAGCCATCACCGGCATTGATCTCGTCCACGAACAGATCCGTGTCGCCTCCGGCGGCGGACTGTCGGTAACCCAGGAAGACATCCGTTTCTCCGGCCATGCCATCGAATGCCGCATCAACGCCGAAGACCCGCGGACCTTCACGCCTTCACCTGGCAAGATCACTCATTTCCATACGCCCGGTGGTCTCGGCATTCGTGTCGATTCCGGTGTTTATACGGGCTACAAGATCCCGCCATACTACGACAGCCTCATCGGCAAACTGATCGTCCACGGCCGCAACCGGGTTGAATGCATGATGCGTCTGCGGCGGGCCCTGGATGAGTTCGTTGTCGACGGGATCAAGACGACCCTGCCGCTTTTTCAGGATTTGATCAACAATCCCGACATTGCCAACGGTGATTATGATATTCATTGGCTCGAGAAATATCTGGCTGGCGATACAGCTGACACAGCAGAAGAATAGGTATGTCGGGTAGAGACCCGGAAGAGATATTCAGAATTGACCCCGCATTGCTGTTGCGCGCCTACGCAACCGGGGTCTTTCCTATGGCCGAAGAGGCAGACAACCCCGAAATCTTCTGGGTACGTCCGGAAAAGCGCGGCATCATCCCCTTTGAGAATTTTCATGTATCACGCAGCCTGCGCAAGGTTGTCCGCCAGGCGCGTTTCGACATTCGCTATGATACGGATTTCGCCGGCGTCATTGACGGCTGCGCCAGCGGTAGCGGCGAACGCGCCCGCACCTGGATCAATGCCCCCATCCGCGAGGCGTATGGCAAGCTGTTCGAACTTGGCTATTGCCACACGGTCGAAGCATGGCACGACGGAAAGCTGGCCGGCGGGCTCTATGGCATCGCCTTGGGTTCGGCCTTTTTCGGCGAGAGCATGTTCTCACGCGAACGGGATGCATCGAAAGTCTGCCTCGTCCATCTCGTCGGCCATCTGATCGACAAAGGCTTCACGCTGCTCGACACCCAATTCACCACCAATCACCTGGAGACTTTTGGTGCGGTCGAGATCCCGCGACGGCAGTACCAGAAAATGCTGGAAAATGCTTTGGCCCAGCCGGCTGAATTCTAGAGCAACATAACCATCACATTGCCGTGCTAGCCTGGAGCATTCCCGCCAGCGCTTAGTGCAATCCAATAAATTTTTGCCGGGATGTCGGACTGACTGCCTGACGTTCGTCCTTGGACCGGGAAGACCCCAACCACAAAAGGAGACCTGCCGTGAAAATCAACCCATATCTGCTTTTTGACGGTCAATGCGAACAAGCATTCAAGTTTTACGAAGACGTTTTAGGTGGCAAGATCGAGGCCATGATCCGATTTGACGAAATGCCGGAGAGCGGCGATCATTCGCCCGAATCCGCAAAGAAAATCATGCATGTATCGCTGAAGTTCGGCGACAACGTTCTGATGGGATCGGACGATCCTTCTCCCAATTTCCAGAAGGCACAAGGCATGAGCGTTGCCCTTCACACGGACACCCCAGGCGAGGCCGAAAGCCTGTTCGCCGCGCTGTCAAAGGACGCTACAACCGTCATACTGCCGATCACCGAAACGTCTTGGGCGCTACGGTTTGGCATGCTTGTCGATCAATTCGGCACACCGTGGATGGTCAACTGCCCGAAGGCCGGCTGACGGGCCACCTCACAATGGCCCTGGTCCGCACCGGCGTAGCGGGGCCTACCCCTTGTCAGGCGCGGGAACGTCGGACTTCTGCTTGCAGCTCTTCAGCCAGACGTCATAGACAGGATGCTCCACGGCGTTGAGGCCGGGACTGTCGGCAAACATCCAGCCGGAGAAAATCCGGCGGATTTTGCGGTCGAGCGTGATTTCATCCACTTCGACAAACGTATCCGTCTTCGGTGCTTCCGTATCGGGACGCGTATAACAGGCGCGCGGCGTCAGCTGCAGCGCACCGAACTGCACGGTCTCGTCGATATAGACGTCGAAGGTCGTGATACGGCCTGTAATCTTGTCGAGACCGGAAAAGACGGCAATTGGATTGGTAATCTTTTCGTCGGCCAAGGCCCGCGTCGCAAGTGTCGCGGGGATCATTCCAGCGATCAGTCCGGCTGCAACAAGGCGAATCTTCTGACGGAAGAGAAAGGACAGAGTCGAACGGATCATTTCACTTCCGGTTTCAGCTGTTGCCAAGGGAGACTGCGATTCCAGCCCGTCGATAATGACCAATTGTGGCAGAAGAAGATCGGATCAAGAACCGGGCGTCCAGGCGTCGTAATCACCTGTCACGGTCGGGCGATTGTCGCCATGTGCAATCGAACCCTTCGGACGGTATGCGGCTGCTGAGCCGGTTAGATTAGGCTGGTGATTCGTTTCCCAGCCATATGGCTTGTAGTCTTCGCGGGAAGGAGGCGTTTCAACCCTGTGATGCATCCATCCGTGCCAGCCAGCAGGAATGGCCGACGCTTCGGCGTAGCCATTGTAGATCACCCAGCGGCGCTTGCGGCCCTCGGAATCGAACGTGCCTTCATAATAGACGTTGCCGAACTGGTCTTCGCCGACCTTGGTACCCTTGCGCCAGGTGAAGAAGCGCGTACCGAGCGTCTGTCCATTCCACCAGGTGAAAAACTGAGTAAAGAAGGTCTTCATGGCAATCCTCGAACGATGTCGTTCAATCCATACTACTATGGCAACTCAACGGTTTATGGCCGTATCATTGCGCGATAGCAAGGGTCAAGTTGACGCGCGAGCAGGTTCCAGCCTTAACTTGAAACCCGCATGGGTCTTTTCAAATCCGAGCCTCTCATAAAAGCGGTGCGCATCGGGACGTTTGGCATTTGATGTCAATTGCACCAGCGCAATACCGCGCTCTCGAGCGACATCAAGGCAGTGGTTGATCAACCGCGCACCGATGCCCCTGCTGCGCATGTCAGCGCGCGTTTGCACGGCCTCGATGGCCATTCGCCTCGTTCCGCGCCCGGTAAGCGAGGTAATGAAGGTCACCTGCGCGGTAGCAACGATTTCATCTTTTAGAACGCCAACAAACAGGAGATCATTCGGGCTCGCCTGGATCGCTGCAAAAGCACTTTCGTAAAGCGGTAAAGCCGCCGGATCAGTCGTATCACCATGGCCTCCAATGGAATCATCGGCAAATAACTCGACTAAAGCCGGCAGATCTTTGCGCACGGCCTGCCTAAACATCAGTTCCGTATCAATTGTCACGGTGCCAGCTCATACCCGGTCAGCGATTTCTCCAGCACTACGGCGGAGATGCCCGAATTCGGCTCGCCCCAATTGTCGATGCGGCCATTGGTGCGTTCGAATCCCCTGCTTTCATAAAATCTGATAGCGTTTTGATTCTGCTCGATAACTTCAAGCTGCAGCGCAAAGACGCCGGGGAAAGCACTTTCGACCTCGGCCAGAAGCAGCGATCCGACGCCCTGCTTTTGATGTTCGGGATGGACGTAGAGCTGGTTGAGGATCGACAGCTTGTGATCCTTCTGGGATGCGTAGGCCATGCCCAGAATGTCGGCGCCATCGTCAGCGATGATGAATTCCGAATAAGGCTTGGCCAACTGCTTCTTCAAAGCGTCCAGCGAGTGATAGCGATCGGTGATCGCGTTGACTTTCTCAACCCCGTAGACATCGTCATAGGTCGCGTGCCAGGTTTCGACCAGCATGTCGCGCACAGCATTCAGATCTTCTTTCGTAGCGCTGCGGACCCACATCTATTCGACGATCCCGAGCTTGGACTTGACCAGATCGCTGAGGACTTGCGGATTGGCCTTGCCGCCCGTCGATTTCATCACCTGTCCGACAAACCAGCCGGCGAGGCTGGGCTTTGCCTTGGCCTGCTCGACCTTGTCCGGATTGGCAGCAATAACGTCGTCGATCGCTTTTTCGATCGCACCGGTGTCCGTAACCTGCTTCATGCCGCGGCTTTCAACCAGCTCGCGCGGGTCACCGCCCTCATTCCAGACGATCTCGAATAGATCCTTGGCGATCTTTCCCGAAATCGTGCCTTCCTTGATAAGGTCGATCACTGCGCCAAGCTGCGTCGGCGAAACCGGCGATTCCTCAATGCCCTTGCCAGCCTTGTTCAACGCACCGAGCAGATCATTGATCACCCAGTTGGCGGAAAGCTTGCCATCCCGCCCATTGGCTACCGCCTCGTAGTAATCGGCAATCGCCTTCTCGGTCACGAGGATCGACGCATCATAGACAGACAGGCCCAGCTCAGAGACCAGGCGGGCTTTCTTGTCGTCCGGCAACTCCGGCAGATCGGCCTTCAGCTCATCGACATATGCCTGCTCGAATTCGAGCGGCAGTAGATCGGGATCGGGGAAATAGCGATAATCATGCGCCTCTTCCTTGGAACGCATGGAGCGTGTTTCGCCCTTCACCGGGTCGAACAGCCGTGTTTCCTGATCAATCGACCCGCCGTCTTCGAGGATCGCGATCTGACGACGCGCTTCGTACTCGATGGCCTGTCCGACGAAACGGATCGAGTTGACGTTCTTGATTTCGCAGCGCGTACCGAATTCGCCGCCTGGCTGGCGCACGGAAACGTTGACATCGGCGCGCATCGAGCCTTCGTCCATGTTGCCGTCGCACGTGCCCAGATAACGCACGATGGTCCGCAGTTTGGTAAGGTAGGCTTTTGCCTCATCGGACGAGCGCATATCCGGCTTGGAGACGATTTCCATCAGTGCGACACCGGACCGGTTCAAATCGACGTAGGACATGGTCGGGTTCTGGTCGTGTAAAGACTTGCCCGCGTCCTGTTCCAGGTGCAGGCGTTCGATGCCGATTTCGATGTCTTCGAACTCGCCCTTCTTATCGGGGCCGACCGAAATGATCATCTTGCCCTCACCGACGATGGGCTGCTTGAACTGCGAAATCTGATAGCCCTGCGGCAGATCGGGATAGAAATAATTCTTGCGATCAAAAACCGACTTGAGGTTGATCTGCGCCTTGAGGCCGAGCCCCGTGCGGATCGCCTGGCGCACGCACCATTCATTGATCACCGGCAACATCCCGGGCATCGCCGCATCGACCAGCGACACATTCTCATTCGGCTCGGCGCCGAAAGTCGTCGACGCGCCGGAAAACAGTTTCGAATTGGATGTAACCTGGGCGTGAACTTCCATGCCGACGACGATCTCCCAATCGCCTGTGGCACCGGAAATGAAACGCTTGGGTTCGGGCGTACGGGTATCAACGAGAGTCATGCTGGCCTGTCATTCGTAGCTAAAAATATCTTTACATTGGCTAGTGCAATCCGCCGGATGAGGCAAGTGTTTCTCAATCTGCATGACGTGAGATTGAGGAAATGCTGGCGATTCCGCGCTCGATCTCTCCATAAGCCGACCGCGAAGCTCGCACTTTTTTCCCGGTGTGGTCGTGCTAACGTGACCCTGGGAACAGCGACTCGAACTCGATCGCTTGGAGACAAGAGGAGGACGGCCAATGCAGAATATCCACGGTCTTGCTATTCCTGAAACCATTGCCGAGGCAACGAGGCCAGAGACGACGGCGCTTGTCGTCTACGACATGCAGATCGGGATTTTGCGCCAGCTGGAAAATGGGCCCGCTATCCTGGAGCGTGTATTGCACACCCTTCAGCTTGCGCGATCCGCCGGGATACGCGTCTTTTTCATGCGGCACATGTCCTTGCCGGCACGGATGGCGGGTGTCTTTCAGTTCCGGCAGATGATGGCCTGGCAGCGCAAATCATCGGTCGAGGATGTTAACCCCTGGTTCTTGCGCGACAGCCCCGGCTTTGCCCTTGCCCCGGAACTTGAAGTTCGCGACGACGAGGTGATTTTCGACAAGATCACATTCTCGGCCTTTGAAGGGACGCCGCTTGCCATCGCCATGCGCGATTGCGGCCTGAAGAGTTTTCTCATCTGCGGCATCGCCACCGAAATCGGCATTGAACCCACTGTCCGCCATGGCGCCGATCTTGGCCTTATCCCGATTGTGGTAGAGGACGCCTGTGGCGGCGGCGAAGCTGAGGCAGCGGACCGGGCGATGGCGGGCATGAAATTTATGGGCGATGCGATGTTCTGTACGGTTGAAGGCCTATCCGCCGTCTGGCGCTGAACCATCGAGGTTCCTGGGGATCGGCTACGTTCTTCCGGTGCGGATTTTCATTTGTAACACACTCCAAACGGTCCATAGTGAGCCACCCGATTGGCTCGGAGAAGCGCTTCGGGGAGAGAGCCCCCTCTGCGCTCGATGCCAAGGTTTCACTTCGCCGCCCTGCAAAGGGCGCTGTTTGGGAGAGGTTCGAATGGACACTTTGCGGAAAGCTGCTGCCGAAGAAACGCTCGACCCGGATGACTGGGCCGATGTGCAAGCCTTGTCTCATCAGGTCGTCGACGATGCCGTCCGCTATCTGCGTGATATCCGCAATCGCCCCGTGTGGCAGGAAATTCCTGCGGAGGTGAAGGCATTCTTTGAATCTCCTCTGCCACACGAGCCAGCGCCGCTGGCGGAAATCTATCGTGAGGTTGTCGACAATGTGATGGCCTATCCCATGGGAAACGTTCATCCCCGCTTTTGGGCCTGGTATATGGGTTCGAGCAATTTTACCGGGGCGCTCGGCGATTTTCTGGCGGCAATCCAGGGGTCGAACCTTGGCGGCGGCAACCATGCTGCAGCCTATATGGACCAGCAGGTGGTCAACTGGTGCAAGGAGATGCTGGGATTCCCCGCTTCGGCCAGCGGCACCCTGGTCAGCGGCGGTTCGATGGCGAACATCATTGGCCTCGCCGTGGCGCGTAACCGGAAAGCCGGCGTAGACGTGCGCGAGTTGGGTCTCGCTGCCATGGAGAAACCCTTGCGCTTCTATGGCTCCGATCAGATCCACAGTTGCCACCGCAAGGCAATGGAGGCGCTGGGATTGGGGAATCGGGCTCTGCGGCGCATTTCAACCGATGCAAGCCTGCGGATCGACATCACCGCATTGCGTGCGGCAATCGCCGAGGATCGCGCTGGGGGATTTCAACCAGCTTGCGTGATCGGAACGGCCGGAACCGTAAACACCGGGGCCATTGACGATCTGCAAGGTCTGGCGAAACTGGCTGCGGAAGAAGACCTGTGGTTTCATGTCGATGGCTGTATCGGCGCGCTCATCACTATCGCTCCCGAGAACAAATATCGCGTCGCCGGAATCGAGCTTGCCGATTCCATTGCACTTGACCCGCACAAATGGCTGCATGCTCCATTCGAGGCCGGTTGTGCACTCATCCGGGATGCCGATGCGCACCACGCGACATTTGCCGTCACGCCGGAATATCTGGAGATGACGCCGCGCGGCCTCGCCTCGGCCAATTGGCTGCATGATTTCGGCCTGCAGACCACCCGCGGCTTCCGGGCCCTCAAGGTCTGGATGGCGCTCAAGGAGCATGGCATCGAAAAGTTCGGACGTTTGATCGACCAGAACATCGAGCAGGCCAGGTACCTCACCACGCTCATCCAGGCCGAACCCCTGCTGGAACTGGTGGCGCCGACAAATATCAATATCGTCTGCTACCGCTATCACCTCGAAGGAATGGATGGCGACATGTTGAAGGCGCTCAACACCGAGATCATGCTGCGCCTGCAGGAAGAAGGCACGGCAGCCATTTCGGATACGACTGTTCATGGCCAGCATTGCCTGCGCGTCGCAATCAACAATCACCGAACCCGGCGCGACGACCTGGAGCTGCTGATCCGGGAAACAATTCGCCTTGGCCGCGAGATCGCGAACACCAGTGCGGCTGACTAGGATCTACGCATGAACTGCGTGTCATCCCGCTCCAGATAGCCTGTGGGCACCGGTTGTGCCGCATAGTCGAGCGTCAGTTCCTCGCCTGCAGCAATCGCACGCACAGCCCGGATCGTCCGGTAATCAGGGCCGATCTGGAGGTTCGGTTCAAAACTGTGATTGATAAAGCCGTAGCTGGTGCGCAAGGGCCGAACCAGCAGCATCTCATCCGGCAAGGCATTCCACTCCATCTCGGTCAAAATCACCGGATAGCGGTGCGCCTCGACCACCTGCCCGTCGAGCACGCACAGCACCTCATCCCTCGCCCACGGCCGCCGCGTATGGAGGCCCTGCCCCTGCGCCGCGCCTGGTGCAAGATAGGTCTCCGGGATGGTCTCGACCAGCGTCTCGCCATTGAGGAAAATTTCGGCGCAGGTGTCGATCGTGGCCTTGGTCATGACTACCCCTCCATCATTTCGCGCAGCACCATGCGTTTGTATTGCTCCACCAGCACATCGCCCTCCTTGCGCTCCACCGAGATTGCAAGGCGCATCGTCGCTTCGCCAAGCTGCATGATCAGGAAGCTCGATGTCTCCAGCTCCGCGCGGTCCGCTTTGGGATCGACCCGCTCCCGTGCCGCAGCCAGCACGGCGCCATTGAGGCGGCTGTCGGCGAGATCGATGTCGCGCAGTGCCTTGTCGGCCTGCGTGCCCGACCAGATGTCGCGCATCACCGGTTCGGCAAGGAACATTGCGTAATAGACGTCGATCAGCTCGCCGAACGCCCGTCGCAACCCTTCCCGGTCCTGTACGTCCGCCAGACCCTCCGCAATGCAGACCTGCCCGGCCACATTGTAGCGGTCCGCCAGCGTGCGGATGATCGCGCCCTTGTCGGGAAAGTATTGATACAGCGAGCCGATCGAAATCCCCGCCATCTCTGCCACGTCGCTCATGCGCATGGCATCGCTGCCGCTCTTCTCGATCAAGGTCGAGGCGCAGCCGAGAATGCGCTCCACCCGCTCACGGCTGCGCTTCTGTATCGGTTCACGGCGCACCGCTCCCGCTTCGCTCTCAACCGCCGCAATCTTGTTCATGAATAATCCTCACATTTTCCTTGACTCTTATAATATGAGGATTTATCACATTTGCAAATATGAGAATTACTCACGTTTAATAGGAGATGAAAATGACGACGTTTCACGCTTCGAAATTCCCTGTCCTTATCGTCGGCGGTACCGGCAAGACCGGGCGCCGCGTTGCCGAGCGGCTGATTGCGCGGGGTGTACCCATCCGCATTGGATCGCGCCGCGCCAGCCCCGCCTTCGACTGGGAGAATCCGGAAAGCTGGGCAATTGCGCTCGAAGGCGTTTCGGCCGCCTACATCACTTATTATCCCGACCTCGCCGTTCCCGGCGCTTCCGATGCCGTCGGCGATCTCGCCCGCCTTGCCGTACGCAAAGGCGTCAAGCGCCTCGTGCTCCTCTCGGGCCGCGGCGAACCGGAAGCCCAGCGCGCCGAGCAGGCATTGCAGGCCTCCGGTGCCGACTGGACCATTGTCCGCGCCAGCTGGTTCATGCAGAACTTCAACGAAAGCATGCTGCTCGGCCCGATCCTTGCCGGTGAAATGTCGCTGCCGGTCAGCAGTGTGCGCGAACCCTTCGTCGATGCCGATGACATCGCCGATATCGTCACCGCCGCCCTCACCGATGACCGCCATGTCGGCCAGCTCTACGAGGTAACCGGCCCGCGCATGCTGACTTTCGCCGAGGCCACAGCCGAGATTGCCAAGGCCAGCGGGCGCACCATAGACTACCGCACCATCACCGCGGAGGAATTCATGCAAGGCCTCGAACAGGAACAGGTTCCCGCCGACATCGCCGCGCTCGTCAACGAGCTCTTCACCGTGGTGCTCGACGGGCGCAACGAATACGTGACCGACGGCGTGCAGAAGGCGCTCGGCCGTAAACCGCGCGATTTTGCCGACTATGCCCGCGAGACCGCCGCAACCGGCATCTGGGAGAACGCGAAATGATCGCCTTGATTCCGCTCTTCACCCTGATCGCAGCGGTCGGCAGCGGTCTCATGGCCGGGCTGTTCTTCGCCTTCTCCAGCTTCATCATGACGGCGCTGGCAAAGCTGCCGCCCGAACAGGGGATCGCCGCCATGAACTCGATCAATGTGACGATCCTCAACGCCACCTTCGGCCTCGCCTTCTTCGGCACGGCCCTGCTTTGCCTCGGTCTCGGCGTTGTCAGCATTCTGCGATGGGCCGAGCCTGGCTCGGCATGGTTGCTCATCGGCAGCCTCATCTTCCTCGCCGGCACCATCGGCGTCACCATGGTGTTCAACGTTCCGCTCAATGATGCGCTGGCTGCCGTTGCGCCGTCGAGCCCGGAAGGCGTAACGCTATGGACCCGCTATCTCGCCGAGTGGCTGCCGTGGAACCATGTGCGCACCCTCGCCAACATCGCCGCGCTTGTCGCCTTCATTCTCGCCTACGCCAAGCAGGCGGCCTGAGCGCGCAGCGAAGCGCGGGAGCCGCGCTTCGCTCTCTTCTCCTGAACCTTGTGCAAAACCTGGCCTTAAGGCAAACTCCCGCCGCAACCGCAGGGAGTAACCGCATGTACCAGCCGCCGCATTTCCGTGAGGACAGGCTCGAAATCCAGCACGGCCTGATCAGGGCGCATCCGCTCGGCCTGCTGATCTCGACCGGCGCGGATGGCCCGGTCGCCAATGCCATTCCATTCCTGATCGACTCGGAAGCTTCGCCCAAGGGCACGCTGCGCGGCCATCTCGCCCGCGCCAATCCGCAATGGCGCGATCTCGAAAAGGACGGGCGTGTGCTCATCGTCTTCCAGGGCGCCCAGACCTATGTGACGCCCTCCTGGTATGCGACGAAACGCGAGACCGGCAAGGTCGTCCCCACATGGAACTATGCCATCGTACAGGTGCGCGGCATGGCGAAGGTTATCGACGACCGCACCTGGCTTGCCGGCCAGGTTGCGAGCCTCACCGGCCACAACGAGGCGCCGCGCGCCACGCCGTGGACGGTCGATGACGCCCCGCCAAGCTATATCGACGCCCAGCTGAAAGGCATCATCGGCATCGAGATCGAAATCGCCGCGATCGAAGGCAAGTGGAAGGTCAGCCAGAACCGCCCGGAAAGTGACCGTACCGGCGTTGCGGAGGGCCTCGAAGCCGATCAGCACACCGCGGAAGCACGGGCCATGGCCGAGATGGTGAGACGCGGCGGCGCAAATTCATCCAATTGACGAGCATTGGCTGCTGTTTCGTACGCAGCCGGATGTTGGTGCCCGGTAATTCAGCTCTGTTCGATACGCTTGAGGACGGATTCGAGAGCGAGCGTCAGCGCCTTTGTTCCACCATTCCCGGTAAACTCCGTAAGGACCTGCTCATTCAGGCCGCCCTTTGTCGAAAACTCGGAAGCCATTGCCTCAAACGATTGCTCCTTCGAGGCGTCCGTGACATGGGACAGGCCGCCAAACAGCCCTTTCAGATACGCACTCGCCTGATCATAGGACATTCCTTCCGCTTCGAGCCAACGGGCGCTTGTTTCCAGCAGGCCGAAATATGTTGCCATCAGCGCGCTCGCCGCGCCGAAAAGATCGTATTGCTTGAGGTTCTCCGCCTGCACCGCAGTCCCGAGCGATGAGAACAGCCCAGCTACCTGCTCATTGGGCGGATAGATTGCCGTCACTCCCCGCAACTCAGCGACAAATGGCAGGGGAATTGTCCGGGTGATGGTTACGGGCACGCCAATCCAGCCGGCAAGCGCCTCGATCTGGACAGCAGCAATAAAACTCACCACCTGCTGTTGCTCACGAAATCTGAGTGATTTGACCACTTCCTCGGCGATCTGTGGTCTGACCGCAAGAAACACGATGTCGGCGCTGTCCACGACATCCTGATTGTCAACGCCGACGCGCACGAGCGGAAACTTCCCCGCCAGCCGGGAGGCGACGTGCGCACTACGAGGCGAGACAGTAACTGCACTGATATTCGTTCTCGATTTCATCAACCCGGTGACGACGGCCTCGGTTATGGCACCCGTTCCTACAAAACCCAGTTTCATCGTTCCCCGCTGACTTTGACGTACACGCATCAGAATGCCATGGTGCGAATGGCAGACATGAGCGTCGCTATTTTGACTTGAAGTTATCGTTCGGCTTTATCGTACTGAAACGTTGCACGGTGTTGTAGCGTATATTCCTGATTTCAACGATGCCACCTTCCAGAACGGTGTAAATAACTTCCCCGTTCTTGGCCGTAGCGGATTCACCGGGCTTTCCCTCGCCTCTTATGATCTTGTTGATGGTTGTATACTGCGCTGCACTGTCCTCTTGGGCAAATGCAAGCGGGGAATGCAAACCGATAGTCAAGACCAAAGGAAGAAGAGCCGTTGATGGTCTATTCATGAATATTCCTACAGAAGGATAGCGAAAACAAAACGCGCACCAATCTAACTCAATTGGTGCTCCCATGGCGAGCTTCATGTTCCAGACGCCAATACTGGCGGTGTCTGCTCCAAGGCCCACGACGACGAAGCCAACTCCGTTGGTCTCAAGGCGGGCCGCACGCAAGGATATACGCTGGCGGCCCCGCTATATTACTTTAAGAATGTCTCGCTGTGGGCGTGACACTCCCATCCTTTCGACCCGCGTATCCAGACAGAGCTGTCGGCTGCCCGCAGATCTTGCGACTTGCCGTTCATCGTGACGCTCTGCCGAACTGTGTATGCAATGAGCGCAATATCGGGCGAAGGCGTGGATACTTCGACATCTTCAAGGGCATAGGAGTCGAGGCTCCAATTTCCTTCCTCGGTCATCTTACCCATTTTCTCTTTCTCGATACGCATGACCCCCTGTGCGCCGGTGACGAGCGCGGTCTTCCCCGAGAGTTCGGAAGTGCGGCGGCCATCTTTCGCCTTCATCGCGTCCCAGTAGGATTTCTCAAGGTTGACGATCTCGTTCTTCGTTGGCTTGGCATGAGCGTTCATGACGTCCTCCTGCAATGTTGTATCACCGCAAAACGCTCTGCATCGCTGTCAAGTTCCACCGATGTGTCGGGAAACGGACGTCATTAGAATATCGATGATGGTCGCAAGGCCGGGCGGCACCATAATCGGTGGCGGTGCCACGACCGCGTCGTGGGCACGTGGACGGTCAGCCCGTAAAACGACGCACCGGCGTTGGAAGCTGATTAGGACACAGCGAGAAAGCAAGGCGGAGTTGGTGCGGCGGAGGCGGTTGGGGCAGCTAATTATTACTGTTATTGCAATTAATGGAATCCGAGAGCCAATCACGGAGCCGAACGCGTAGCGCTTCGGGTTTCCGAGTTTGGCATTCCCAAACGGTTAAGACATCCCAGCCAAGAGCGATTAGTTCAGCTTCTTTCCTATTGTCTCGTTCAATATTTCGCGAAAATTTATCGCGCCAAAAATCAATCTTTGTTTTTGGGAATGAAGCTAATTTGCAACCAGGATGGCGATGCCAAAAGCAACCATGAACGAATACCACTTTGCGAAATCGTGGGAGGACGAGATCGGGGGTACCCGGTAGTTCTCGTCTTTGCAGACGAAACCGGTAACCTAACGAATGAATTAATCGTCGCACGACCATTTCCGGTTTGGTGTCACGTTGCGCTATTCGCGACATAAGCAAAGATCGCTCTGGAGAAGTTATATTCTCCACTGAGTCAGTTTGCTGGTATCTCTTGCTGTGGCCTGACTTCCGGTCGTAAATATTTGTGTTCCTTTATATATGTGATGAATGCCTCCACCACCTCTCTTAGATAAGCCGCGACGCGTTTTGATATCTGCTTTAGATCGTTGACCGTATCAAATCGGCCGCATTCCGCGAAAGACATTGAACCGTGAGCCAATTTATTTCGAAGGCTAACAATCAACGCCATTGATCCAAGATCATCTCGTACGATCTTTTTCACATCTTTGAACGAGCGTTTGCTGACCTTTAGATCGAAACCAATTCGTAGAGCGACGCGATGAATCTCACCGTCATCCCAATTGCCTCCTCCACCTTTCTCAATGTCAAACGGGCCGACCGGCAACGCCGAGACCAGATGGTCACAAAGCAGGATGGCCTTTTCAAGTCTTTTGTCGGAACCCATTTCAACGTGCGTTCGAGCCACATATTTGACCCATTCACGTCTCAATTCGGTGCTCAAATCCGCCGGGCCCCAGTGGACCTGTTGTATCGCAGCCTTGCTTACTGCATCCAAACATCCCGTCATGGTCGACTCGACAAGATTATATAGCTGTAAGTACACGCCCGAATAGAGAATCCGCTGTTGCAGAGTGGTTACCACTAGACCGTCCTCACCGCCTAGTTGAGGAACACCAGATTGCACTGCGGTCTGAACGTTTTCCAAGAAATCCAAGTAAGCAAGTATTTCAGAGAACCGTTCCTCAAAACGCTCGGAAAGTTCGTCTGGCATCACCCCTCCACAAGAGCATTGCGAACGAATTCTAAGCGTCTCAGCAGCTTGGATTTCACATTAGCCGCATCAGAGGTTGTACTTCCTTGAACCCTTCACTTTCGAGCCAAACGGAAACATCTGGTATGTCTCCGTTTGCAATTTCTGGATGATCCTTGAGGGCGAGATAGCTACCGATGGCGATTGCTTCGAAACGAACTCTCGGGGTGGTGTTTGCATTCTCAGTTTTGCGGAATCCGTGAGGGAACACGCGTTCAACGAATGCCATTACCAAGTTAAATCGGTCCCTGTACTCTTCAACTAATTCAGGTCGATCTTGAAAAGATTGATTCATCTTACCCGTATATTCAAATATGAAACGGGATGGACTGTCTCGATATCCGTCCATTCCATCACCATAGGCAAAAAATCTGGTCACTAATTCTTCGCGTATCCTCTCTCGCTCGGATTTGCTCGACACGGGTGCTAATTCCGCCAGAGATTCCGTACGCGCCAAGTCAACCACCAAATCTAAGAACGGGCCGCCAAGCGCGCCACGACGGACTTCAGCAGTGTTCGCTGCTTTGCTGCCGGTGTTTATTCGTTCAAACATATCGAAGCGAGCTTGATCATCGGCATGCTCGTTAAGTACTATGCCGCGAATTGATCGATTCCTGATCTTGTTTTGACGTGAGGGAGGGAGATCCGAAAACCTGGTACCGGAAAGCGATGACAACTCTTCGAGATTGGAAAGTTTCAAATCGCCAAGCACATATTCGTGCAGAGTACGAAGGCGCTGCGAGCCATCAACGATCTCTAGTTTTCCGCTGTCCATTTCCCAGAAAAAAAGAAACGGAATTGGTAAGCCCATAATGAGGGACTCGATAAATCGGGATTTCCGAAACGGATCCCACGTGAATTCCCGCTGATACTTCGGGATCACGAAATCCTCCCGACCCAATTTTTCGACGAGCAATTCGACTGAGTATTCAGTCATGTAGAAATCAATACGGCGGGAACGGTCTACGATCTGCCTTTCGGCATCTGCTATTTGCTCAGCCGAAACGGTCCGTTTCCGTGTCTGTTTCCCCATGCAATCCCCCAATTTTTCTTAAGGTCGATTATATTCCGCCGACGATCTTAGAGCAGAGACAGTTGTTGTGTTCCCGGCAGGGTACCACTACGCACTTGCACAAGGTGCTGGCGGATGGATTGCCCAATTATTTCTCCGAGCTTTGGTGGAACTGCGTTTACGATCAAGGTACCAAGGCGCTTAAAAGAGACTTGCTCGTCTTGTTTCAAGAAAGCATAATCGCGTGGAAACGATTGCAGTAGCGCGGCCTCGCGAAGACTGATAGCGCGATCTTGTTTTGGGTGACCAAACCGCCCATTACCAAATCCAAAACACTGAGTCGTCATGGTTGGTGCGGGCTTGTTCCACTCCATCCGACCATATACCGAAGGGTATGTCTTTCCGGTTTCGCGGACATGACAATCCGCTCGAAGGTCATTCGGCCAATCTCGCCACGTTCCCCCTGGTTTCGAAGCCTTCATTCTACGCAGATTGAGAGAGCTCAATGTCGATGATATATGCAAGGGATCACCATCAAATTGCTCTCCTGCCGCGATGGGAGGCAGATCGCCAATGGTATCCATTACAGTGACAATTTTTTTCTCGGTTGGTTCGATCAGCTCAATTCGCCCAAACTGAGAGGCCAATAACACCAATCGTTTCCTATTTTGGGGAATACCATAATCTGTACATGTTACTTCGCTCCAAGAAACCGTATAGCCGCTTTCCTCTAACCCTTGGACGAACTCGCTCCAAACGGCCTGGGTCGCCAAACCGCGAACGTTTTCCATGGTAACAATCTCTGGACGAACAGCCATGGCCAAACGCTGGAATTCACGTAGCAACGTCCACCGATGATCGACTGACTTACGGCTTTGTGAATAAGTGGAAAATGGCTGACAGGGAGCACACCCTGCCAATACACGAACCGAAGCATCGCCAAACCATTGTGTTAAATCTTCGGGAGCTAGGTCCGAAACATCCCGACACGCAAAAACAGCGTCAGTATTTGTTTCCAATGGATACTTGCAATTTGGATCAAGATCGACGCCCGCAGCCACGTGCAACCCGGCCATCTTAAGACCATAGGCCAGCCCACCCGCCCCGCAAAAGAGGTCGATGACTGCGGTCGTATCTTCTTGAACTACCATGTTAGAAACAGTCTTAGTCATATTATTTCAATATCCGAGTCGGACATCGTATTACCAGTGGGGCAGCACGCTAATTACGTTGAAAATTCACTATTTGATTTCTGGCTTCTGCGCACTCATTGATCCCAGTAGCATTCCCGCCAAATCCACGTAAATTACCCCCAGGGGATACCATCGGTTGCATAAATGCTGCTCCGGTTGCGCACAACGCGCATAACCGGCAGCTAAAAATACCGTCCCGGGGGAGATGCCGCATGCTTTTCGAGGTTTTTGTCGGTGCCATTTTCGTCGGCGGAACCATCGCGCTGACGCTCGCTTCCTATTTCCTGATGCGGTGGATCACCGGCGGCGAGGCCGAGACCCACGAAAAAGACCTGGCGAGCTCGGTCATCTTCCGCATTTCCGCGCTGCACGGGCTGATCCTGGCGCTGGTTTTTGCGCAGGAGATGATCGACTACCAGCAGCTCCGCTACCAGACCGCCACGGAGGCCAATGCCCTCGCCGACATCTATTTCGATGCCGGGCGCTATGGCGATGCCGAGAAGGGAGCGATCCAGAAGGAACTCAGCGATTATATCCGCGTCGTCGTCGATAAGGAATGGCAGGAACTTGGCGAGACCGACCGGCTGGCGCCGGAAGCCTGGGCGCAATGGGACGAGGCCTATCGCGCGGTTCTCGACCTCGTGCCAACAAATCCGCGCCAGCAAAGCCTGCGCGGCCACATGCTCGACCGCATCTATGTCGTTTCCGACAGCCGCACCAGGCGCGAGAGCACCGCTGCCGATACCATGAGCGCGATATTCTGGTTCGCCGCGCTTTCGGGCTTGTTCTTCATTTCGCTCGCCTATTATTCCTACCCGCCGCGGCGCCGAAATATCCTGCTGATTTCGATATTCGGCGCCTATACCGGCATCATCCTGTTTCTCATCTACGCCTTCTCCAATCCCTACAGCCCGCCGGCCGAGCTCAGTCCGGGCCCGCTGCTGCGGCTGCAGGAGCAGATCGCCAGCGCGGCGCCGCCGGCGCCAAGCTGATCAAGTGCGACCGGACCTTGCCTATTGTGAACTGTCGACGAAGCCGCCCGGTTCTGCCTTGTGCGGGATCGACCAGCCGAAATAGACCTCCGCGTCGGTGACCTTGCCCTCGCGAACGGTCAGGATTTCCGTGTTGCGGAACCTGTGGCCGTCGGTGCTGCTGCCCTCATAGGCAACAAACACCTTGTCGCCCGTGGGGACGAGATGGATGAATTCGAAACCCGCAATGATTTCGCTGTTCGGCCAGCAGCGTTCGAAAAAGATGGTGCGATCAATGCGGTTGTCGAGCGGGCTGGTGAAATGGAAATCCTCGGCAATCAATGGCTCGATCGCGGCGCGGTCCTTGGCAATCCTCCCTCGTGTGATGATCTATAATCCCGCCGGAGCTGCGAAGGTTCCGCGCCGCTTTGACATCCGGATTGTCCGCGTTATATATCGGCCATCCACCCGATGGAGTCCTTATGTCTTCTCAGTCTGAGTCCCGCTGAAGCCCAGCTTCCTTGAAGCTTGGGGCATGAAAACAGGAGCCCCGCGCCGGCATCACCGGCTGCGGACGAGTTTTCATGGGCTTTTGCCCGTTTTCCTCAGGACTACAGACATGGATATTTCGCGCGACGAACAGCGCATTCTTCACCTGCTCGCCCAGGGCGGCAAGATTCTGCTCGAAAAAGACCAACGCAAGACCATTGTCGAGATCATCTGCCTCACCCGCGATGGCTCCCGCTATATGGCCTGCGATCTTCGGCTGTTTCGCAAGTTGAAACAGAAAAGGGCAATCGCGTCCGCCGGTGGCGGGCCCTACCGGGTCACCCGGCGCGGGCTGCAACTGGTGCGCGCCGAGCTGGATAATCGGTAGCACCGTGGGTCCGGCCGGTTATCTCCCCCATTGAGGGGCCCGAAAGGCGGGCGAGCTCCGTGGCTCGCCCTGGTAGCGATTTCAGCACCTTAGCACTTGCTAAGTGCTAGAAATCGCAAGAGAGGGGATTCTTGACTTCAACAGAAAAGTATCCCCTTACTTGGATTTTCCAAGGATTTAGCAAGGGCTAAATCCGGGAAAATCCTTTCTCTCCCGCAAGGGAGAGAAATCGGATCAACCTCAAAAATCCTCCGCCTCGGGTATGCGCCCAAACGCGATCTTCGAGCCGATATAGTTGCCCGGGCCATTCATGGGCCCGAGGTTTAGCGCCTTCGAGCCGTGGCGCACGCGCACCTTGTCGAGTATATCCGAAACGCGTTCCGATTGGCCGCGCTGCTTCATGCTCGCGCCGGTGTCGAACAGGTCGCGGCTCGCCTCCTCCTCGCCGGATAGATCGTGCAGCACCACGGTGACATTGCTGATGTTGCGCATCTCGCCCGATTTCAGCAGTTTTGCGTGCAAATCATTGAGGCAATTCAGGAAAGTATGGTCGTCGCGCGCCGGGCGGAACTGGCCTTCCAGTGTCACGCGGCTGTCGCGCCTGACCCCGATCGTATAGCTCATGGCTCCGGCGCGGAAATGCGAGCGGCGCAGGCGGCGGGCGGCGCTGAGCGTCAGCAGCCTGGCGCATTGCAGCACCTTTTCCGGCGCGCGCCAGTCCGGCGGCAAATTGCGGCCATGGCCGAACATGCGTTTGACCGTCTCCGGCTTTTCCACCGCGTAGCCATGCAGCGCCGAGACAAAGCGCTCGCCCTCGACGCTATTCCAGATGGCGCGGGCGTGCTTCGGCGCGAGATCCCACAAACCGCGGATATCGGTGACGCCCGCCTCGCCCAGCCGCGTCTCCATGCCCTTGGAAATGCCCGGCAGATCGCGCAGTTCGAGGTCGAACAACCTTCCCGGCAGGTCGGCATGATCCAGCAGCACAAAACCGTCCGGCTTGTCCATTTCCGCCGCGATCTTGGCCAGGAGTTCATTGACCGAGATGCCGATTGAACAGGTGAGGATCGGCCCGATCTCGTCACGCAGGGCGCGCTTGATCCGCGCCACCAGCGCCTCGGCTTCGCGCGCCTCCGACGCCAGCAGGCTGCAGGAGACCTCATCGATGGAGCGCACCGAGGCAATCGGCACGCAGCGCTCGATCGTCTCGAGAATGCGGTTGTGCAACTTTACGTATACATCCGGTCGTGCTTCGATGAAGACGATGTCCGGACATTTCTCCCTCGCCTCGCGTACCGGCGTTCCCGTCTTGATGCCGAAGGGCTTGGCCTGGTGGCTCGCGGCGATGACACTGGTATGGGGCGAATCCAGCGGCACAACAGCAACCGCACGTCCCTGCAGCGCCGGATTGAGCTGCTGCTCGGCGCTGGCAAAGAAACTGTCGAAATCCAGATACAGCTTTTCAGGATGGGTCGGTTTACGCATGCTCGAAGCTCTCAACTGAGAACAAAACTAGAACATATGTGATATAGATATGAAATAGAAATCTGTAGGAGAAATGTCCAATCCTGACAAAAAACGATGATTCAGATGGCTCTTGCCGCATCGAGGATGCGGAATTGCGTGGTGGTCGAGCCGTTCCAGTGATTGAGAGCGAGGTTGCCGGCCACATGCATTGACTGGCCCAACTGATTGAAAAGGAAGTCGCCGAGTGGACTGCCGACCGCCCGGAACGCGATAGCGTTGATGCGCTTGCCGTCCGCTCCGGCCAGCGTCGCCTTGACATGGGCCGTGCCGACCATCCGGGCATCGACCAACCGGTGATGGGGCAGTACCAGAACCGGTTGCGGATGCCCGGAGCCGTATGGACCGGCCTTCTCCATGGTTTCATAAAGGGGCACAGTGGCGCCCGCGGCGCTCAACGCGCCATCGATGGCAAGGGATGCGTTGCCGCGGAGTTGGCCGACCATGTCGCTGGCATTCTCCTCGAAGAACGCCCTTAGCGCGCCCAACTTGCCCCGTTCCACCGTGATTCCTGCCGCCATGGCATGACCGCCACCCTTGACGAGAAGCCCCTGTTCAACCGCATTTCGCACCAGCCTTCCCAGGTCGAAGCCATTGATCGACCGGCCGGAACCGCTGCCCGTGCCATTGGCGTTGAAGGCGATGGCGAAAGCCGGGCGCCGCGTGCGCTCCTTTAGCCGCGCCGCAATAAGCCCAACGATGCCCGGATGCCAGTCGTCGCTGGCGGTGACCAGAACTGCCGGTCCCGCCCCGGCGGAGAGCTCGACCATCGCTTCCGTCTCGGCCTGTTCCAGCATGATGGTTTCCATCGCCTGGCGTTCCTGGTTCAACCGGTCGAGTTCCTCGGCAATACGCATCGCTTCGTTGGGGTCGTCGAGCGTCAGCAGCCTTGCGCCAAGCCCGGCATCGCCAATGCGCCCGCCAGCATTGATCCTCGGCCCGATGAGGTAAGCGAAATGAAAGGCATTCAACGGCTCGCCGATGCGCGAGACACGCGCCAGCGCGGCCAGTCCGACGTTCTGCTGGGCCCGCGCCACCAGTATGCCCTTGACGACGAAGGCCCGGTTGAGCTCCTTCAACGGCACTACATCGCACACGGTCGCCAGCGCCACCAGATCGAGCAGCGACAGGAGGTCAGGCGCAAGCGTGCCGGTGGCGATGCGCTTTTCGCGTATGATCCGCAGCGTTTGCACCAGTGTGAGGAATACCACCCCTGCAGCGCAGAGATGACCTTGGCCGGAGAGATCGTCCTCCCGGTTCGGATTGGCAACAGCATGCGCCGCAGCCGGCAATTCGCCGCCTACCTGATGGTGATCGAGCACCACCACTTCGGCGCCTGCCGCCTTGGCCGCCTCAATCGCCGCCGCGCTGTTGGTGCCGCAATCGACCGTGACAATGAGCGACGCCTGCGCCGCCAGCTCCTGCATCGCCGACGGATTGGGACCGTAGCCCTCGAAGATCCGGTCCGGAATGTAAATCCGGTTGGCAATGCCGTAATGGGTCAGGAAACGTGACAGGATAGCCGAAGAACAGGCGCCGTCGACGTCATAGTCGCCAAAAATCGCAACTTTCTCATGCCCGGCGATAGCCTTGGCGATGCGCTCCGCTGCCCTATTCATATCAGTCAGCGAAGCTGGATCCGGCATCAGGCCCTTGATCGTCGGCTCCATGAAGGAAGCCGCCTCGTCCAGACCAACACCCCTGCCCGCCAGAACGCGCGTCACCAGATCGGGAAAACCATGGTTCTGCGCCATGGCAAGCGCGATATTTGCCTCGCGCTGTCCCAGCCGGTCGACCCATTTCAGACCGGTTGCCGATTGTTCAACGCCGAGGAAGAGCCGTTCAGAAATCATCTGAAGGTTCAATCATCCGGCGGCAATGAATGCAATGCTTCGAAAGATGTATCCAACGGCAATCGCAGACAGTGGCTCAATTCCCCGCCGGCAGCGCCAGCTCGCTTATGGCCTGAGCCATCGATGAGGCGAAATCGGCGAGCTGGCGGTCAACCACGCCTTTCGAACTGAGCCTGTAATTCATGACCGGCTGAATCAGCATGTAGCGGCCAAGAACACCAGTCGCACAGACCAGAAAATCATCCTTCTTTTGGGGATCATCCGAACTGACGCAAGCCATGGCCCGATTGCCGTAACTGATATTGGTTCGTACCGCGATCTGGTTGGGCTGGCTGCTATGATATTGAAAAGCCTGATCGAGAAGGCTGCGCACCACAGGATCGTCCGGCCCGTCCCTGACAGGGTACATGCCTGCAACATTGCTGGCGCGGACACCATTGATCGACACGATCGCACGCGCGTCCACACCTCCATATTCCACGGTAGCGCTGAAGTTTTGCGGATCACTGGTGCGGCTGATCACAGTAAAGGGACCCGAGGTTTCAGGAAGTCCAACCAGAATGTCACCGGAACGATAGCCCTGAATGAGGTCAAGATCCGCTTCCTGCGCTTGCAGCGAAGAAACAGCGGCCAAAACAAGGACCGCCGACAATACACTACATGCTATTCCGTACCGGATATTCATGATTGTCCTATCGGAATGAATTCCTCTGAGATCAAAATAGCAAAAATCATTTGATCCCAATAGGGTACAGTCACACTTGATCACGAAACTGGGTTAAAAAGCAAAACTGCCGGTCCCTTTCGGAACCGGCAGTCCATGTAACTGACCAAAGTGTTCTTACTGGAACTTGGACAGATCCTGGTGCTTGGCCTTGATTTCGCGCACTGTTTGGGAATGCGAACGCATGACAACCGTATGGGTCTGGATGTAGTCGCGCGCAAACTTGACGCCGGAAAGCATATTGCCATCTGTAACGCCCGTCGCGGCAAAGAGCACGTCGCCCTTGGCCATTTCTTCCATCGTATAGATCTTCTTCGGATCGCTGATGCCCATCTTGGCAGCGCGGGCGATCTTGTCGTCGCTGTTGAGCTGCAGGCGTCCTTGCATCTGGCCGCCGATGCAACGCAGCGCTGCAGCAGCCAATACGCCCTCAGGTGCACCGCCAATGCCGATATAGATGTCGATCCCGGTTTCATCCGGGTCCGTCGTATGGATGACGCCGGCCACGTCGCCATCGCCGATCAGGCGAATGGCAGCGCCGGTTGCACGCACTTCCTCGATGAGGCGGGCATGACGCGGACGATCCATGATGCAGGCTGTGATTTCACTGAGGGGTACGCCCTTGGCCTTGGCCACGGCAGTGATATTCTCGATCGCCGGTGCATCGAGATTGATGATCCCGGCCGGATAGCCGGGTCCAACGGCAATCTTTTCCATGTATACGTCGGGTGCGTAGAGGAGATTGCCTTTTTCAGCGATTGCAATGACGGCAAGTGAATTCGGCAAGTTCTTGGCACAGATCGTCGTGCCTTCCAGCGGGTCAAGCGCGATGTCGACCGCCGGTCCGTTGCGCGTTCCAACTTCCTCACCAATGTAGAGCATCGGCGCTTCGTCGCGTTCGCCTTCGCCGATCACGACAGTACCGGAGATGGGCAGGCGGTTAAGCTCCTGGCGCATCGCGTCAACAGCCGCCTGATCGGCCGCCATCTCGTCGCCGCGCCCGCGCAGCCGCGCTGCAGCAACGGCCGCACGCTCGGTTACACGCACTAGCTCAAGGGTCAGAATACGATCGAGACCTGCTTCAATCTGGTCGGAATTTTTCGGCATAATGTTTCCTGCGTTGGTGTCGATTTGCCATATTTCGAATAAATACAGCGTTCCTTAGCATCGGTATGCAAACCTTTTGTCAAAGTCACAACCGTGCGGCAAGAGCCGACGGGCAAGAAAATCCCCTCGCCGAAAAAGCTAATCGATTAAACGGTGTAGCCGGGTTTTTAGAACAGGATTAACCCGCACGCTCGATGCGTATCATCTGCGGCTTGTCAGTCGCGTGGCCATCCTTGACGATGCCTTCAAGCGCTTTCTTGACGGCCGCCTCGGTTGTCTCGTGTGTCACGAGGATGACCGTTTTGGTTGCCTCGGGCTGGTCGTGAGCGCTTTGACGCTGCACAATCGATTCCAGCGAAATGTCGTTGTCGGCCATACGCTTGGCAATCGCGGCAAACACACCCGCGCGGTCATGCACAGTCAGGCGGATGAAGTAACCACCCTCATGCGCGCGCATCCTGGCACGCTTGTAAGGCGCAAGCGCCTTGGCAGGCGTCCCAAACACCGGGCCATGCTGGAAGCCCGGACGGCTCTTCGCGATATCGGCAAGATCGCCAATAACCGCCGAGGCTGTGGCTGCGCCGCCGGCACCGGGGCCGGACAGAAGCAATTCGCCAAGCAGATCGGTTTCGATCGCCACCGCATTGGTCACGCCATGGACCTGCGCGATGACGGACTCGACCGGCACCATGGTCGGATGAACACGCTGTTCGATGCCGCTGTCGGTCTTCAATGCAACACCCAGGAGCTTGATGCGGTAGCCGAGTTCGTCTGCCGCCTTGATGTCGGCGAGCGAAATATTGCTGATGCCTTCGAGATAGATGTCGTCAGCCGCAATCTGAGTGCCGAAAGCCAGACTCGTCAGGATCGCCAGCTTGTGCGCCGTATCATTGCCCTCGATGTCGAAGGTAGGGTCGGCCTCGGCATAGCCAAGGCGCTGCGCATCAGCGAGGCAATCCTCGAAGGAAATGCCCTCGTCCCACATGCGCGTCAGGATGTAATTGCAGGTACCATTCATGATGCCATAGACGCGCGAAACCGTGTTGCCGGTCAGTGACTCGCGCAGCGCCTTGATGACGGGAATGCCGCCGGCTACCGCCGCTTCGAAGTTGAGAAGCACCCCCTTGTCTTCTGCAATCTTGGCGAGCGCAACACCGTGCTTGGCCAGCAGCGCCTTGTTGGCCGTGACGACGTGGCGGCCGGACCTGAGCGCTGCCTCAACCGAGGCCCTCGCCGGGCCCTCGTCGCCGCCGATGAGTTCGATGAAAACATCGATATTGTTGGACCTGGCCAAAGCAATCGGATCGTCGAACCAGGTCGCCGACGAGAAATCCACGCCGCGGTCACGCTTTGCATCACGCGCCGAGACGGCAGTCACAATAATTTCCTTGCCGCACTGACGGGTGAGCATTTCGCCCTTGTCACGCAATATTTTCAGGACCGAGGCACCAACCGTGCCCAGTCCGGCGATTCCCACGCGCAGCGCTTCACTCATCATTCAATTCCCTGAGATTTTCTGAAGCGGCGCCGGACGGCGCCGCGGATTCCCTTGACGTGCGTCCGATCAGCGACGCAGGTTCAACGGAATGACGTTGTGCAGTTTTTCGTCGGCGGTTGCAAGAAACCGCTTGAGACTGCGGGCTGCCTGACGGATCCGGTGTTCGTTCTCCACCAAGGCAATACGGATATAATCATCGCCATGTTCGCCAAAGCCGATGCCAGGGGCAACAGCGACATCCGCATGTTCGATCAGCAGTTTGGAAAACTCGAGCGAGCCAAGGCTGCGGAATTTTTCGGGAATTGGTGCCCAGGCAAACATGGTGGCGGCAGGCGCGGGGACCTCCCAGCCGGCACGGGCGAAGCTCTCCACCAGCACCTCACGGCGATGTTTGTAGATATTGCGCACTTCGGCAATGTCGGAGCCGTCACCGTTCAGCGCAGCGGCAGCAGCGACCTGGATCGGCGTAAACGCACCATAGTCAAGATAGGATTTGACCCGCGTCAGCGCCGAGATCAGCCGCTCATTGCCGACGGCAAAGCCCATACGCCAGCCGGGCATGGAGAATGTCTTCGACATCGACGTGAATTCTACGGCGACATCGATCGCGCCAGGTATCTGCAGGACCGATGGTGGCGGCGTGTCATCAAAGTAGATTTCGGAATAGGCCAGGTCTGACAGAATGATGATTTCATTCTTGCGGGCGAAAGCCACGACGTCCTTGTAGAAATCCAGCGAAGCGACATGTGCGGTCGGATTGGACGGATAGTTGAGAATCAGCGCCAGGGGCTTCGGGATTGAATGGCGGATGCCGCGTTCCAACGCCGGAATGAACTGGTCGTCGGGTTTAGCAGGAATTGAGCGGATAACTCCGCCGGACATGATGAAGCCGAAGGCGTGGATCGGATAGGTGGGATCCGGGCAAAGTACCACATCCCCCGGCGCCGTGATGGCCTGCGCCATATTGGCGAAGCCTTCCTTGGAGCCGAGTGTCGCCACGACCTGCGTATCGGGGTTGAGCTTGACGCCAAAACGGCGATCGTAATAGGCAGCCTGCGCCCGGCGCAGACCGGGAATACCCTTGGAAGAAGAATAGCGATGCGTGCGCGGGTCCTGAACGGCTTCGCACAGCTTGTCGACGATGCCCTGTGGCGTCGGCAGATCCGGATTTCCCATGCCAAGATCGATAATGTCCGCCCCCGCGGCTCGCGCGCTCGCCTTGAGGCGATTCACCTGTTCAAAAACGTAAGGTGGCAGGCGGCGAACTTTATGAAATTCTTCCATAGGGTTGGGTCCGGTCAATAGGGTTGAATGTGCGCGTGCGCTATACACCGAAACGCCGCTGGGGTCGAGCAATCATTGCGGATAGCAATCGTTTGCGCCCAACCCCGCCACATCCGCTTTCGCGCCTGACCGTGAAATCGTGTGAGGGAAGCCACCGGTGGTTGAAGCGCATCTTCGTAGAATTGTGATGCTAGCCGTAGAGCGCCTATTCGGAGCGGGTTTTTGAGCCCGTAAGAAGCAGAGGGCGATTATGGGCTTACAGCTTCCCCTCGATCGCCTTCAGATCTTCTGCCTGCTGCTTTTTAAGGAGTTGCATCTCCGCTTGCCTGCGGGCCGCGACCGCGGGATCCGACGACGGACCAACCTGGCTGTTTTTCGCTGCAGTGGTCCTTGATCGCAAGGCTTCCTTTTCTTCAGGCGTAAATTGCGTCGTCTCGCCTTTCGGATCCGGGGTAAAATGCGGATATGTCCCGGTGTTTACGGGACCGGTCAAGGGGGAATTGGACATGGGCGCAGGAGGCGTATTGGCGCAAGCACCCAAACCAGCAATCAGAACGGCGCCAACCGACAAGCGCAAGATGGTTTTGACCGGAGTGTTCATCGTGTGTCCTGACTGCAAAAAACGATATTCATCATGGTGATAAGAATTGCACGTTAGAGGGATAGCACCAATTCATGATATGATGTCAATATTGCTTTAGCGGCGGGAGGGAGCGACTATATGGATAATCAAGGCGGCAAGAGCAGCAAGACCCCAAACCTTGATAATTATGTCGTCAAGGATCCAGAGGCCTTTGCGCGCAATGTCGCCCATATGATCGAGCAAGCCGGCAAAGCTGCGTCCGCCTGGGTCGAGCCACGCGAAAAGGGGCTGAAGCGCGATACGCTGGCCGATCCTGTCACCGATGTGGTGAAAACGCTCTCCAAGGTTTCCGAATACTGGCTGTCTGAACCGGCGCGCGCGCTGGAGGCGCAAACGAAGCTGTTCGCGAACTATATGGCGATCTGGTCGAATTCCATCCGTCGTATGGGCGGCGAAGAGGTCGAAGACGTGGTGACGCCTGAAAAGGGCGACAAGCGCTTCACCGACGAAGACTGGGGCAAGAACGCCTTTTTCGATTTTCTCAAACAAGCCTACCTGGTCACGGCGCGCTGGGCCGGAGATCTGGTTGAGAATGCTGAAGGGCTCGACGATCACACGCGGCACAAGGCCGCTTTCTATGTCAGGCAGATAACCACGGCCGCATCGCCAAGCAATTTCTTGCTGACCAATCCGGAACTCTACAAAGAAACAGTTGCGAGCAACGGCGAGAATCTCGTTCGTGGCATGAAGATGCTTGCGGAAGACATTGTCGCCGGCGGCGGCGACCTGCGTTTACGCCAGTCAGACCTGACCAAGTTTGCGCTCGGCGAGAACGTGGCAACAACGCCGGGCAAGGTCATCGCACGCAGCGACGTGGCAGAAATCATCCAATATGAGCCAACCACAAAGGACGTGTTGAAGCGCCCTCTTCTGATCTGTCCGCCCTGGATCAACAAATTTTACATTCTCGACCTCAATCCGGAAAAGTCCTTCATCAAATGGGCCATTGATCGCGGGCATACGGTCTTTGTCATCTCATGGGTCAACCCCGATCAGCGCCACGCATTGAAGGACTGGACGGCCTATATCAACGAGGGGCTGCGGTTTGGTCTGGATACGATTGAGAAGGCCACCGGTGAAAAAGCCGTCAATGCCATAGGCTATTGCGTCGGAGGTACGCTGCTGAGCGCTGCGCTGGCGCTGTTTGCCAGGGAAGGTGAAGACCGGATCAAGAGTGCAACCCTGTTCACCACGCAAGTGGATTTTACCCATGCTGGCGACCTGAAGGTTTTTGTCGACGAGGACCAAATCAGGGCCCTTGAGAACGCAATGTCAGCGGAGGGTTACCTTGACGGCACGCGCATGGCGACCGCGTTCAATATGCTGCGCTCCGGCGATCTCATCTGGCCCTATGTCGTCAACAACTACATGCGCGGGCGCGAGCCGGTACCTTTTGATCTTCTCTATTGGAATGCCGACGCTACACGCATGAGCGCGGCGAACCACTCTTACTATCTGCGCAATTGCTATCTGGACAACAACCTCGTGCGCGGGATGATGCAGCTTGCCGGCGAAAACCTCTCGCTCGGTGACGTCAAGATCCCGATCTTCAATCTTGCTGCCAAGGAGGACCATATCGCACCCGCACTTTCAGTCTTTACCGGCTGCCAGTATTTTGGCGGCGATGTTACCTATGTGCTTGCGGGTTCGGGCCATATCGCCGGTGTCGTCAATCCTCCGGAGAAGAACAAGTACCAGTACTGGACAGGCGCGGCGCCCGTTGGTTCTTTCGACGATTGGCTGGCCAAGGCTAGTGAACATCCCGGCTCATGGTGGAAACACTGGGAAAAATGGATCGAATCGCAGGACAAGAAACGTGTTCCTGCCCGTAAGCCTGGCGAAAATAACATGGAGATTCTTGCCGATGCGCCCGGAACCTATGTACGCGTGCGTGTATGAAAACAACCGGTTCCAGTCTGTGAAATCGCTTCAAGAAGACTTCTCGACAATGGCAAGAAAGTGGCCAATCACGTTTTCGCCTCATTCTACGTATACTTGACGCCTTGTGCAGATGATAAAAGTTCATTAACTCTGGCGACTCTCTGCCGGTGTTATTTGCACTTCAATAGAACTTCGCGAGCTTTCTGCTCTTACAAAAGCGGACCGGACTGAACAGCTACGGGGCCGGAAAAGACGAGACGGGGGAATCGTTGAACATACTGCCAGCTTCAGTTTCGGCCCTTCGGGCGAGCACGGTTGCATGCGTCCTCGTGCTTTCTGCTATGGCCGCTACTTCTTGCACTTCGACTGGACCAAGCCCCAGTGTTACTTCTGCTTTGGCCGTCACCCCGGAAAATTCCCCAACCAGCGATTCAAAGCATGCCGCCGATTCTTCCCTGCCATCAAGCGGAACTGAGACCGTTGCTCCGGAAGCGCTTGCCCTGGCAGGCACCACCGAGACCAACGCCCTGAAGGCTGTCACAGAGGCCGCCAAACCCAGTGACGGCAAGCCCGCGCAGATCGCCGGCGCAACGCCCTCGCCCACAGCAGAAACGCAGCAAGCAGCTGCTCCTGCCGAGATGAAGCCCGCCGTCAAGTCATCCCTGTTCGGATCGAACACCCCAGCCAAAACAGAAGAGACACAAGAGGTCGCAGGTGCGGCTGCCGCTGTGGCGCCGCCCGTCAGAACTTCCTTGTTTGGCAGTTCAACAAGGACGCCGCCTGCCCCGCAGCCCGCCCAGCCACAGGAGACGCAGCAATCGACTGCTGCTGATAAGGATGGCGCCAAACCCACGAATGCCAAAGCTGGCGACGCTGCTGAAACCAATACGGAGCAGGCTGCAACGCCCGAAAGGAAGCCGCCGTCCGGCAGGGATAATGGCCTGCTCGTCCGGCTCTTTGCCAACAACCAGGCAAAATCGCCGGTAAGCCGCCAGGTTGCGGTCATCCAGCCAAAATCACAGCCGCAGCTCCGGGCGGTTGAAACCCCGGTACAGACCGCATCGGCGCTTCCGTCCGCCGAATCATTTGCTGGCAAAACGGAACATCTGTCATCGCTGCCTGGCGTGCGGCCCAATGCCGGCATCCAGATCATGCAGCGCGACAGTCTTTATGCCGATGATGACATCGAAGCAGCTGGCGCACCATTGATTCTGGCGTCGGCGGCAGGTCTGGCGCGCCTTGCACCGAACGGCCTCAAAGTTCAACGCGAAAGCGTACAGGTTGCCTGCCTCAAGCCGCAGCTCGTCGGTATCCTCAAGACTCTCGAGCGCCGCTACGGCAAATCGGTAATTGTTACCTCCGGCTATCGCAGCCCACCCTATAACCGCCTGGTAAACGGCGCCAAGGCCTCGCTGCACATGTCCTGCGCCGCAGCGGACATTCAAATTCCTGGGGTTTCCAAGTGGGAATTGGCTAATTTTGCGCGGTCCATGTCAGGACGAGGTGGAGTTGGCACCTATTGTCATACCGAATCAGTACACGTCGATATTGGTCCGCGGCGCGACTGGAACTGGCGCTGCTCACGCCGGCGGGCCTAAATTCACCTACGAAATACTTTGCCGATGAGGGGTGGGACCCATCTATCCGGCCCGCGAATTGAACAAGTTCCATTTTTTCGAAAAAAAACGCTTTATGGGGTTGCGGCGGAAAACCTGTTTCACTATAAGCCGCTTAACCGAGCGGCGCCCATCGTCTAGCGGTTAGGACGGCGCCCTTTCACGGCGCAAACAGGGGTTCGATTCCCCTTGGGCGTACCAGGTTTTTTCCAGGAAGATCAAAGCTTTACGGCGCGAAACTCTCACGGTTTTGTGTTCGTCTGCAATGAAAACGGCCAGCTGCAAATGAGCCGGCCGTTTGCGTATTCTGTTGTCCAGCCTAGTTTGCTGGTGCCGGCTTCGCCGGATCTGGAGCCGGGGTGGCTGGTGCGGGAGCGGGCGTTGTCGGTTCGGATGTGGTCGCGGGCGGTGTGGTTGTGCCTTCTGACGGCTTGTTGTCACAGGCCGCCAAAGTTAATGCCGCGACAGCAACAAACGGTAGGAAAAACTTGAGTTTCATCATGTCTCCTCCTGATGGGTTTCGTCCCTGCACATAGCATGTGACAGACTTGTGGATTAGAACAGTCCAGTTTTTTCAAGCTTTGTCACCGGCTGTTAGACAAAGTTATGAGACCGAAATCATGAGCTGACCTATCATAAATCACTGCCGCCACTCATATCTGCGGCAGCAGGGTTCGAATCAACCTCCACTCGAGCCCGATTCTCCCACCCCAGAGCAAACTAACCTGCCTTTCAAAAGGCAGGTTTTTTTATGGAAGACAGGCGCCGCCTGGACCACGACCCACGATTGTTATGACGTTCGAGGTCGGCTAAACCGTTGCGATGATCTTCACGTCCCCTCTCGTCACCGGCCGGCTGGTTCAACGCTATAAGCGCTTTCTCGCCGATATCATCCTGGATGATGGTAATCCCATTACCAGCTCGGTTCCCAACACCGGTTCGATGCTTGGGCTGACCGATCCTGGTATCAGGGTCTGGCTGTCGCTTTCGAACGACACCAAACGCAAATATCCGCACACATTGCAGATGGTCGAAGCGCAGGGCACAATTGTCGGCATTAACACCGGCCTTCCCAATCGCATTGCGGAAGAAGCAATCCTGTCGGGCTTGCTGCCCACGTTGACGGGCTACGGCGAACTGAAACGCGAGCAGAAATACGGTATCAATTCGCGCATCGATATACTGCTGCATGATGGGGAGCGTCCCAGCGCCTATGTCGAAGTCAAGAACGTGCATTTTTCGAGGACGAATGGCCTGGCGGAATTTCCCGATTCTCCGACTGCACGCGGCGCAAAACATCTGGACGAACTTGGCAACATGGTTGAAAGTGGCCATCGTGGTGTCATGCTCTACGTCATCCAGCGTGGAGACTGCGATAGCTTGAAAATCTGCGGTGACCTCGATCCCATTTATGCCGCTGCTTTTGAGCGGGCAATGCGGCGCGGGGTTGAAGCTTACGCATTAAAATGCCACATCACGCCTACCGGCATTGCTGCAATCAGCACGATGCCAATTATCGACTGACGTCAAGCGGACAGCATAATGGTCACCTATCTCGATGCGCAAAGCGCGCCCCTTAAGAACACCGGGCAGATCAGGCTTCACGGCCCGGAAGGGTTTGAGGCTATGCGCAAGGCGTGCCAGTTGACAGCACGCTGCCTGGATGAGCTAGCATCGATCGTCGCGCCGGGCGTGACGACGAACACGATCGACAGATTCGTCTTTGAATTCGGTGCCGATCACGGCGCGCTGCCCGCAACGCTGAATTACCGCGGCTATACCAAATCCAGCTGCACGTCGATCAATCACGTGGTCTGCCACGGCATTCCAGATGACAAGCCATTGCGCGACGGTGATATCGTCAACGTGGACGTGACATATATCCTCGATGGCTGGCACGGCGATTCAAGCCGCATGTATCCCGTCGGCGAAATAAAACGTGCTGCCGAGCGGCTAATGGAAGTTACCCACGAAAGTTTGATGCGCGGTATAGCAGCTGTACGGCCCGGTGCCCGCACTGGTGCTATCGGCGCCGCAATCCAATCCTACGCAGAGTCGGAACGCTGCTCGGTCGTGCGTGATTTCTGCGGCCATGGCGTCGGCCAGCTTTTCCACGACACCCCGAACATACTGCATTACGGCACACCGAACGAAGGCGTCGAACTGCGCGAGGGCATGATCTTCACCATAGAGCCGATGATCAACCTAGGCCGCCCGCACGTAAAAGTTCTCGCCGACGGCTGGACGGCGGTTACCCGCGACCGCTCGCTGACTGCGCAATATGAGCACACGGTTGGCGTCACCAATAATGGCTGCGAGATCTTTACACTGTCGCCGGCCGGTTTGTTCGCGCCGGGATTGAAACTCGAATAGGAACGCGAGGCAAATGAGCGAAGAAAAGCCAGAACCGACTTTCTTCCTCAACGAACCCTCGACGAAACTCTCCTCCAAACAACCTGCCGTTGAGCCAGAAGCGCGAGAGCGCAACGCGGAGCAGAAGACCGAGCCGGCGGAAGATCCCCCGCATTATCACGGCCACCGCGAGCGGATGAGAGAACGATTTCAAAAAGTCGGCCATGCAGGATTTGCCGATTATGAGATGCTGGAAATGCTGCTCTACCGGTCGTTCAAGCAGGGCGATACAAAACCCTTGGCCAAGGCGCTGCTTGCCCGTTTCGGCTCGATTGCCGAGGTCCTTGGCGCACCGGAACATCTGCTGCTGGAAGTGAAAGGTTGCGGGCCGGTTGCGGCCTTCGATCTTAAATTCGTCTCCGCCCTCACCCACCGCATGATCCGCAGTGATATTCGGGAAAAGACCGTATTGAGTTCGTGGAGTAAAGTCATGGATTACTGCGTAGCGGCCATGGCGCACGAACCGCGCGAACAGTTTCGCATCCTGTTTCTAGACAAGAAAAATGCTTTGATCGCCGATGAAGTGCAGCAAGTTGGAACTGTGGATCACACGCCCGTCTATCCGCGCGAGGTCATTGCGCGGGCCCTGCAACTTTCCGCCAGCGCCATCATCCTGACGCATAACCACCCTTCCGGTGATCCGACACCCTCCAAAGCCGATATCGACATGACCAAGACCATCGCCAATATTGGTGCGCAGATGGGCATCGTCGTGCATGATCACATCATTATCGGCAAGAATGGCCATGCCAGTCTCAAAGGTCTGAATCTTTTCTAGCCGAGCGCAAACATAATCAAATGCGCCACACCAAAAGCCCTTATCCCGGTTCCGTGCTAAATGGAGGTTTGAATGAATCCGGTTGAGAAGGCGATTTGGTTTATCGAAGGTCACTTTGCCGAGGACATTACACTGGACGATATTGCGGCCTCGGCCGGCATATCCCGCTTCTACATGTCCCGCGCATTCGCCGTTTTCACAGGCCGTTCTGTCAGTGGCTACTTGCGCGGCCGGCGGCTGACCGAAGCGGCGAAGATCCTTTCCAAGGGTGCCCCGGATATTCTCTGCGTCGCTCTCGGCGCCGGATACAACTCCCATGAAGCGTTCACCCGGGCCTTTCGCGACCAGTTCGGTTTCACGCCGGAACAGGTCCGTACGCAAGGCCATGTCGAAAACATTCCAATGGTGGAGGCACTCAAAATGGATGAATCATTTGTTGTAAATCTCGAAACACCCCGCACCGTCGAGGGCAAAGCAATGCTCATCGCTGGCATCGGTGCCCGCTATAATTGTGAGACCAGCAAGGCGATCCCGTCCCAATGGCAGCAATTCAATGCCTATGCGGGCAATGTGTCCGGCCAGGTTGGCGACATTTACTACGGCGTCTGCTGCAACAGCGACGAAGAGAACAATTTCGACTATATTGCGGGCGTGGAAGTTACGGACTTTTCCGATCTTCCGGACGAATTCAGCCGGGTGCGCATTCCCGCACAGCGGTATCTGGTTTTCACGCATCGGGACCACATCTCGTCGATCCGCAGCACCATGATGACCATCTGGGGCAAGTACCTGCCCGAATCCCGGCATGAAGTTGCCGACGCACCGAATTTCGAGCGATACGGCCCCGAATTCGACCCACGAACCGGCAATGGCGGCATGGAGATCTGGATTCCGATCAAGAACTGACATCAAAAGTGGGGGTTGCGGGAGTTCCATCCCCACCCCCTGTTTTTCGCTCATTTATCATGACATCTCGCTGTCAGCACGAAATCCGCTATGATCAACTGCGGTTACGCGACTGGAGTGCATACCATGCTGCAAGCCTGCTTGAACGGTGGACGAACACGCGACTTTCATCCTGCGGTGCCCTATACGGCGGCAGAACTCGCCAAAGACGCAGCAGCTGCGGTGGCGGCGGGTGCAAGCGAACTGCACATCCATCCTCGCAGTTCCAGCGGTGCCGAGAGCCTCGATCCCAACGACACGGCAGAGGCAATACTTGCAATCCGTCACAATGTACCGGGCACTCCCATCGGACTTTCGACCCATTGGCGCATACCGCCCGGTGGCACGGCACGCCAGGGACAGATCGAGCGGTGGCAGGTACTTCCTGATTATGTTTCCGTCAATCTTATCGAAGAAGACGCTCCGGACGTGATCTCACTGATTCTCGGCAAGGGCATTGGGGTGGAAGCCGGACTTTGGTCCATCAGTGATGCCGAGCGCTTCGTGACATTGCCTGACGCCAGAAAATGCCTTCGCGTGTTGATTGAAATCAACGAACAGGACATCGACGAAGGCCTGGCCGCTGCAACGGGAATCATATCGGTCCTGGCGCGAGCCAAATTCAGGCTTCCCATTCTGATGCATGGCGATGAAGCGAGTGTGTGGCCGATGTTCAGAGAGGCCATGGCTCGAGGCTATGACAGTCGCGTTGGGCTTGAGGATGGCAATCTCCTTCCCTCGGGCAAGAAAGCCGCCGGCAACGCTGATATCGTTGGTGCGGCGGTTCTTCTGGCGCGTGCGTACTGAACAGGTCACTCAAGGCAAGAAAAAAGGCCGCTTGAAGCGGCCTCTTTATGATCGGAACGGTGAAGCTTATGCCTCGTCGTCGGACTTCTTCTTGGCGGCTTTCTTCGGCGCCGCCTTCTTGGCAGGCTTCTTGGCCTCGCCGGGCTTGGCATCCGCCTCGTCGTCAGCCATCAGCTCTTCCTTGGTCACCTTCTTGTCGGTAACAGTGATGTTCGAAAGAAGGTGATCGACAACCTTTTCCTCGAAGATCGGAGCGCGCAGATTGTTGACCGCTTCCGGAGTCTTGCGGAAGAATTCATAGATCTGCTGTTCCTGGCCGGGATAACGGCGAACCTGGTCGTAAACGGCGCGCTGCAATTCTTCCTCAGTTACTTCGATGCCGGCCTTGTTGCCGATTTCGGAAAGAACGAGGCCCAGGCGCACACGGCGTTCAGCCAGTTTGCGGTATTCTTCACGAGCTTCTTCTTCCGTCGTATCTTCGTCTTCGAAGGTCTTGCCGGCTTCCTGAAGATCGTTACCGATCTGTGCCCAGATGTTATTGAACTCGGCATTTACCAGGCGTTCCGGCGATTCGAACTTGTATTCGCCATCAAGCGCATCCAGAATCTGACGCTTTACCTTCTGGCGGGTGAACGTGCCGTACTGGCTCTCGATCTGTTCACGGATGACCTGACGCAGGCGGTCCGCACTTTCGATGCCGAGCTTCTTGGCGGTCTCGTCGTTGATTTCAAGTTCGCCCGGCTTGGCAACTTCCTTGACGGTGATGTCGAAGGTTGCGTCCTTGCCAGCAAGATGGGCGGCACCATATTCGGCCGGGAACGTCACGTTGATCTGCTTTTCGTCGCCAGCCTTGACGCCGATCAGCTGGTCTTCGAAGCCCGGAATGAACTGGCCAGAACCGAGAATAAGCGTTGCATCGCTGTCAGCGCCGCCGTCGAAGGGAACACCGTCGACCTTGCCGAGGTAGTCCATGGTAACGCGGTCGCCGCTTTCGGCCTTGCCCTTCTTCGTTTCGAAGGTCTGGGCAGAACTTGCAACGCGCTTGACTTGCTCTTCGACTTCCTCATCGCTTACGTCGACAACTTCACGCGTGACGCTGATCTTAGAGGTATCCTTGATCTCGATCGCAGGCAGAACCTCGTAGTTCAGCGAAAATTCAAAATCCGCCTCGCCGCTCAAGACCTTTTCCGCTTCCTTCTCGTCTTCGGTCATGACGACTTCAGGCTGGGTTGCCGACTTTTCGTTGCGATCGGCAAGGATCGAGCGTGATGAATCGCTCAAGATCTCATTGACAACTTCAGCCATGAACGACTTGCCATACATCTTGCGTAGATGGCTCATGGGCACTTTGCCGGGGCGGAAGCCGTTAATACGCGCCTTGGCGCTGGCGCCTTGGAGGCGTTCGGAAAGCTTTGCTTCCAGATCCTTGGCCGGAACAACGACCTTGATCTCGCGCTTCAGCCCTTCATTGAGCGTTTCAGTAACCTGCATGTCCAAACCTTCACTTTTTTAACATTTGTCCCGCCGTCTCCGGCTTGGTTGCCAATTTGCGGGAGAAAAACTGTTGCCATCGTGGCTTCGGTGCGGATGGAGCAAGCTCAGCTCCTGCCATCCACGTTGATTTTATTGCCTTATTTCTAACTCAACTCTCAATTTGTGGCACAGATTGTATCACAGAATGTGGCACAAAGTTGCGGAAGAATTGCACCTTTACCGACTGGTCGCTCCCTTTACTTCCACTCAGTACAAAAATCAATGGTGGAGCCATCGCGGGCGGCGAAATTGCGGATCCTAAGCCCTCCGCTACCCACGATTGCGAGGTGACAAGGAAATCGAACTGTGCAAGTCTGGATACGTGGGGTTTTGAGACGGCTGATTTGTGCATGCACATTGTGCCGGTTGCGCAACGTGCCGAACGTGTCGAGACTTCACGAGCACCTTATAGAGCGTTGAATACCTGACTTGCATTGCTTGACTTGATCGTCCGCTGAATCGGCCTTCCAGCTGCTCCAACCAGTTGAGTACCTCGGCATTTACCCGCGCGACGCATCGGAAGTCTGATTGTCACGGAGGCTACCCTTGTCACGAACGTTCATCTCAGCCATTCGACTTGGCTTTACTGCCGTCATTTTCTCGGCATCTGCAGCATTCGCCCAAGAGGCCGCTCCTCCGCCGCCACCCGTGACGGTAGCGAAACCGGTCGTGCGCGACGTTATCGATGCCGATGAGTTCATTGGGCGGTTTGAAGCTGTCAATCAAGTGGCCGTCCGTTCCCGTATCGATGGTTATCTCGACCAGGTGCATTTCAAGGATGGTGCCCTGGTCAAGAAGGGTGATCCGCTTTTCACGATTGACCAGCGCCCCTATGTGACTGCGCTTGCACAGGCTCAGTCGGCGCTGGAGGTTGCCAAGACGACGCTCGACTATGCGGAAGCCCAGTACAAGCGGACGGAATCGCTCACTGGCAGCGGGACGTTGTCCGTCTCGACCCTTGACGACCAAAGGCGCGCGTTCCTGGCCGGCCAGGCCAGTGTAACCGGCGCCCAGGCTTCTGTTGACGGCGCCAAGCTCAACCTGATGTACACGGAAATTACCGCCCCCCAGGACGGACGCATCGACCGCCGGCTGATCTCTGTCGGCAATCTGGTCAATGCAAACGATACGATACTGACCACCATCGTCCAGCTCGACCCAATCGACTTTTACTTCGATGTGGACGAGCGCAATCTGCTCAACTATGCGCGCACGGCCCGTGAAAACGGTCAAATCCTGCAGGAAGGCGGTGGCGGGCTTGAAGTAACGGTTAAGCTGACCGATTCCAACGAACCGCCAGTCAAGGGAAAACTCGACTTTGCGGAAAATCGTCTTGACGCGGCGACCGGCACGATGCGGGTGCGTGCCCGGTTCGACAACCCCAATCTCATCCTGCAACCGGGGCTTTTCGGCCGCGTCGAAGTGGCCGCGTCGAACAAGTACAAGGGCATCCTCATACCTGACGATGCGATCGGCTCTGATCAGAACGAGCGGATTGTCTATGTTGTCAGCGAGGACGGTACCGTCACGCCTAAGCCGGTAAGAGTGGGGCCCACGCTCTACGGCTACCGCGTCATCCGCGAGGGCATGACTGGCGATGAGACCATTGTTGTCAACGGATTGATGCGGATTCGTCCGGGCGTAAAGGTCAAGCCGGAACTTGTGGTGCTGCCGCAGGAAGGCCCGTCTTTCGCGGGAGCCAGCCAATGAGGTTCGCGCATTTCTTCGTCGACCGGCCTATCTTCGCATCCGTTCTTTCCATCGTTCTGCTGATTGTCGGCGGCATCGCCTATACGCAGCTTCCGGTTGCGCAGTATCCAGAAATCGCTCCACCGACGATCGTCGTGCGCACCTCCTATCCTGGTGCCGATGCAGAAACCATTGCCAATGTGGTGGCGACCCCCATCGAGCAGGAAATCAACGGCGTCGAGGACATGCTGTATATGTCTTCCTATTCGACGGCCGACGGATCGATGGCACTGACAATCACTTTCAAGCTCGGCACCGACCTCGACAAGGCGCAGGTCCTTGTGCAGAACCGCGTCTCGATCGCCGAGCCCCGCCTGCCTGAAGAAGTGCGTCGTCTCGGCATAACGACGACGAAGAGTTCACCGGATCTGATGATGGTGATTCACCTTCTATCGCCGGACAATCGCTACGATCAGCTCTACGTCTCGAACTACGCCCGCTCGCGTATTCGCGACGTCCTGTTGCGGCTCGATGGCGTCGGTGATCTCACGATCTTTGGCGAACGTGAATTCTCCCTGCGCATCTGGCTCGATCCCCAAAAACTGGCGGCCTATGGTATGACGGCGAGTGATGTCGTCCAGGCCCTGCAGGAGCAGAACGTGCAGGTTTCCGGCGGTTCCATCGGCGGACCACCCGCCTCTGGAACGAATGCCTTCCAGTATACGGTGACAACCCAAGGCCGCTTCAGCGATGCGAGACAATTCCGTTATGTCATTGTCAAGGCGACGGAAAGCGGACGGCTTGTGCAGCTGCAGGATGTCGCCCGCGTCGAACTTGGCGCCAAGGACTACGTGACCAACAGCTATCTTGGCGGCAGCCCTGCGGTCGCTCTCGGCATTTTCAACCGTCCAGGCACAAATGCCTTGGCGACCGCCGACGTTATCAAAGCGACCATGGTGGACCTGGCCAAGGATTTTCCAGCTGGGCTAACCTACGACATCGTCTACAACCCCACCGAATTCATCTCGGAATCGATCAACGAGGTCTATAAGACCATTTTCGAAGCCGTAATCCTCGTTGCCCTGGTGGTGCTTGTTTTCCTGCAATCGTGGCGGACAGCCATCATCCCGATCGTCGCGATCCCGGTATCGCTAATCGGCACGTTGGCATTCCTGCTGGCTTTCGGGTTCTCGCTGAACATGTTGACGCTGTTCGGTCTGGTGCTCGCCATTGGTATCGTCGTCGACGATGCGATCGTTGTCGTCGAGAACGTCGAACGAAACCTGGCGGCGGGGATGACGCCGAAACAGGCCTCGCACGTGACGATGGATGAGGTCGGAACGGCCGTTATCGCCATCTCGCTGGTGCTGATCGCTGTTTTTGTGCCCACCGCGTTCATTCCAGGCATTACCGGTCAGTTCTATCTGCAGTTCGCCGTGACGATTGCCGTCGCAACTGCGATCTCCGCGCTCAATTCATTGACGCTTTCGCCGGCGCTGGCAGCAATCGTCCTGCGTCCCCATGAGCACGCCACGGCACCGCGAAATCCCTTGACCCGCTTCGGACGAACGCTTGCAAACGGTTTCAATACCGGGTTCGACAAGATGGCGAACGGATATTCGCGGGTTATCCGGAGCCTTGTTGGATCTGCGACAGGCTTGATAGCCAGCCTTCTGGTGTTCGTGGCTCTCCTTGGAGCTACCTGGTATATGGCGACAACTGTGCCGCGCGGCTTTATCCCCACACTGGACCAGGGTTATGCCATCGTCGTTGTCCAGTTGCCCGACGGCGCATCGCTGGAACGCACGGACGCAGTGATCAAACGCGCATCCGAGATCGTCAGGAAAGTCCCTGGCGTCAGCAATGCCGTGGCTTTTGCTGGCTTCAACGGTGCCACTTTCACAAATGCCTCAAATTCCGGCGTCGTCTTTGCACCGTTTGAACCTTTCGAGGAAAGGCTCAAACATGGCCAGACCGCCAACGCCATCATTGGCAACCTTTTTGGAAGCCTGCAAAGCATCCAGGAAGCTTTCATTATTGCCGTGCCGCCGCCCTCAATCCGCGGCGTCGGCAATTCCGGCGGCTTCAAGATGCAGCTGCTCGACCGTGATAGTTCCGATATGCGCCGGGTTCTCGCCCTCGCCTATCAGATGATGGGACAGGCCAACCAGACGCCCGGTCTCACGGGCGTCTTCACGACATTCTCGGCCTCAAGCCCGCAATACTTTCTCGAAATTGACCGCGACAAGGCGCGGGCATTGAATGTCCCGATACCGAATATCTTTGAGACATTGTCGATCAACCTTGGAACGTCTTATGTAAATGATTTCAATGCCTTCGGGCGGGTTTATCAGGTCCGTGCGCAAGCTGACCAGCCGTATCGGATGCAACGTGCAGACATTCTGGATCTGAAGGTGCGTTCGTCAACCGGGGCACTCGTGCCGCTCGGGACGCTGGTCGATATCAGGGATACGACCGGCCCATCGCTGGTGCAGCGTTACAATATGTACGTTTCGGTACCGTTGCAGGGTAACCCCGCTCCCGGCGTTTCCACGGGCGACGCGCTCGACAAGATGGAAGCCCTCGCCGCCAATACGCTGCCGCCCGGTACCACTTTCAACTGGACGGAACTCGCCTTCCAGGAACGCAGCACCGGCAACACGGCAATATTCATCTTTGGCCTGTCGGTAGTCTTCGTCTTCCTTGCACTGTCGGCGCAATATGAAAGCTGGATCCTGCCGCTGGCGATCATCCTGATTGTTCCGCTTGCCGTGCTCGCCGCGCTCATAGGCGTCAGCTTGCGAGGGATGGACAATAATATCCTGACTCAGATCGGGCTCGTGGTCCTCATCGGTCTCGCCGCAAAAAACGCGATTCTGATCGTCGAGTTTGCCCGTCAGCACGAGGAAGACGGTGCTACACCGGTGGAGGCTGCCATCGAGGCGAGCCGCTTGCGCCTGCGTCCGATCCTGATGACGGCATTCGCCTTCATCTTCGGTGTGGTCCCGCTGATGATTGCCACCGGCCCCGGCGCGGAAATGCGCCAGTCATTGGGTACGGCCGTGTTCTCCGGCATGCTTGGCGTCACCTTCTTCGGCCTGTTCCTGACGCCGGTCTTCTATGTTGCGCTCAGGTCCTTGCGGCGCAAACGGAAGCCAGTGGTGGAGGCACCAGCGCGGGGCTTTTAACAGCTCCGCGCTACATGCGCGGTCGTCCAAGCTGGAGGGGCCAAAGCGGCCGTTGAAGAGATTGCGTCCGGGTAAGATACTACTTTTGAGAAGTTTGCTGGTGCGGATAGAGGGACTCGAACCCCCACGGTCTCCCGCCAGAACCTAAATCTGGTGCGTCTACCAATTTCGCCATATCCGCAGATGGAGGCGTAACTGCACCCCAAGCGCCGGTCTCTATATCACCGTCTTTGAATGGGTCAAAGGAAAAAGGCGAGCATCGGCCAGCAATAATTCCCGGCGCATGAGTGAATGCGGGTGGTCAGTAGATCGGCTCTTCATAAAGCACATTGCCATCGTCCTTCAGCGCACGGATCTGCGCATCACCGGCGGGCGAAACGGCAATCACAGCCTCGATCTTGCGCTCCCGCTGCTGGTCTTCGATCGCCTTTCCCTGACCTTCAGGCACATAATAACGCTCAATGCCATAGGTGACGCGAAGCTGATGGTAGACGGTGGCATTGGCGAAGCTGGCTGTGCGGCCGCGCAGCTGGATCTCGCCCGCCTGCAAATCCTCGCGTCTATGCCAGGAGGCACCACCGAACGTCCAGGCGCCGTCATCGCCCTGCTTCACCGTCACATAAATATCGGCCAATCCGTCCGCGACCGGTGGGGTTCCACTGATCTTGCCCGCCTCGATGTTGGAAATGCCATAACCGAGAGTGACATAGTCACCGCGCAGCAGATCGTGTGGATCGACGGGCTCGGTCAGCAGCGTGATATCGGTGCCATTGCGCAGAATGGAGGCATGTTGTGCGACCATGGCGTAAAGCGCGCCGGACTGCAGCAGCGCCACGCCAGCGCCAAGCCAGAGGAAGCGATTCAACTTCAAAGTCATACCGTTACCTCCTTTTTTGGGCTCTTCCTCTGAAGCCGCCGCTCCATCCGGATGACGAAAGCTGCGAGCAGCAGCACGAGCACGCCCGCACTGAGGAAGAAGCTTGCCGTCCCGATCAGTGTGCCTATGGTTTCAAAGGCAAGATAGAGGACCTCAAGCGAGAAGACTGTATACGCGCTCCAGCGCACCGCCAGATTGCGGTGGCCAGAGAGTGCAAGACCTGCAATCGAACAGCCAAGAATGGCAAAGCCGATGATAACCTGATTGCCGACGCCATCGCTGAACTGGTCAAACTGGAAGAAAATCAATGCCAGGAGCAGCATCATGAAACCATAAGCGCCGATTGCCTCGGCCCAGCCTGTCAGCCGCTGCATTGCACTATTACCCAATGCGTCCGCCAGGAAGAGCGCACCGCCAAGGATGGCGGCCAGCCACAATATCCAGCTCCGGTCGAGGTCAAACCTGACGGTGAAGACATAGATGATCAGCAACAGGGCAATGAAATGCCTGGCCGCCTTCCCATTGGTGAACCAGACCAAACCGCCACAGATGAAAAGCAGGATAGGGACCAGCCAGAGATAGCTGAGCCGCTCCGTTGTGGCAGGTTCGAGCGAACAGAACAGATAGAAGCCTGTAATGGCGACACTCGCCGAGACCAGCACGGGCGAGCGGAGGAACAGCGCGGCAACCATGGTACCGGCCACCCACAGGAGTGCAGCGTCCGCGGCATCGCCCGACAGATGATACATCTGGCCGACCAGAGCAATTCCAGCACCGAAGGTAATCGCCGCTGTCAGGTAGAGGGCCTGGCTGAAGACCTTGTCGCCGCGGCTTTCCCGCCATGCCCCGCCGATATAGCCGATAAACAGCACGGACATGATGAGGCCAACACGGAGAAGACGCGGCATCGCCTCCCAATTGGCGGCGACGAGCGAAACAACGGCCGCGCCGAGAAGGACGGCGCCGAGGAGCGCGAGAATGCCGCCAAGGCCGAAACCGGAACCCCTGTTCTCTATATCGTTGCGCAGGCGTTCGGCCGTGGCGTCATCGATCAAGCCATCCTGCTGCCAGCGCGCAATATGTTTTCTTACGCCGAAGGAAATCGCCACGGGATGCTCCTGATTCGCTCTTTCGCTCTCAACTAACGCCAGAGACAGCAAGAACGCAATCATGGCCCGATTCGAGCGATTGCCGCAAAGATGACATTTGTGCGACGCAACAATTAAAATCGATTAATGTTGCAATGCAACAATTGCATAGCTGACCTGCAAACTTGGCTCTGCAACTTCTGAGGGCCATGCACTATCTTCAGTTCAACGATCAAGAGTGATCAACAAAACAACGAACCGAAGTGGTGATTGAAATGAACCTTATCCGCTCTTACAGCAACTGGCGCCGTTATCGTGACACGGTTTCCGAGCTGAACCGTCTGTCGACCCGCGAACTCAGCGATCTGGGCATTGCCCGTTCGGACATCCCGTTCGTCGCCAAGAAGTCCGCAGTACGCTAATAGCACAACAGAATATCGCCGGGGCTCATCCTCCTCCCAGAGCTCCCGCGGTCAAAGGCCGGCACTCCTCCTCCCAGCTGGCCTTTACAAAACGACACCCACCGCACCTCCTCCCGCGGTGGGTGTTGTTGTTTCTGGCCTACGCCAGGAATTTGGAGCGCTTTCGACCCTTCATTTCAGCGTGCGCCGCCAACGCCCCTCTGCTTCCATTCCGCCAAGCGCATGACATCAGGTGGCCCGCCCCCCGGCTCGAACCAGGAATCGACCACCCACAATGTACCGGAACGGTCACGGAGAACCGCAGTGAAGTGCGGATAACGCCCATCCAGGAAGCTCCCGCGCGCGTCGCGACGGCTGACGCTGTGAAAACCGAGCAGACCGGCACTCTGCAGATAGCGCAGGAAATGGTCTGTATTGGTCGATTCATCGACGCAATCCATCTGCCCCTTCTCACGCCCAGCGCCAAAATCCATTTTCGGCCGGTCGGTCACACCAATAACCTGCGTGCTGCGGCGCTCGAAGACCTGCACGGCGCGGCGGACAGCGGCTCGTTCCGCTTCGGCGGATTTGCGGCCATCCGCCATTATCGAGGCGATTTTGGCGCGGTCCGCTCCCGTCAGCGTCACCTTTGTTTGAAAATTGCAGCCATAGCCGTGACAAACGCGAAAGGTTTGCGCTCGCGCCATTGACGCAGTGCCACACAGGACAGCAAAGAGGAGCAGCGGCAGAGTACTTGATCCAGTGATGCGCATGGCAGAAACTCTAGCAAGGGCTATCGCTCAAGCCTACCGAATTTACATCTTATGGTTTCTCGTCATTGACTGACCGCCGGGCTGGAAACGCCCTCCGCCCAGCCCTACATTCCAATTCCGCCTCAGATTCCCAGGAGTACGTTCCATGCAAAAACGTCGACTTGGCCGCACTGGCCTATCCATCGCGCCATTGGTTTTTGGCGGAAATGTCTTCGGCTGGACCGCCGGCAAGAAGACTTCATTCGATCTGCTCGACCGTTTCGCCGATGCCGGCTTCAACGCCATCGATACGGCCGATGCCTACTCCCGCTGGGTTCCAGGCAACGAGGGTGGCGAATCCGAGGTGATCATTGGCGAATGGGTTAAATCACGCAAGGCGCGCGACAAGGTGGTGATCATCACCAAGGTCGGCTCGGATATGGGGCAAGGCAAGAAAGACCTTTCCGCCGCCTATATTGCCAAGGCCGTAGAAGCCTCGCTGAAGCGTCTTCAGGTTGACGCGATCGATCTTTACCTCTCGCATTGGCCTGATCCCGATACACCCTACGCGGAAACGCTTGGCGCCTACGACAAACTGTTGAAGGCGGGCAAGATCAAATCGATCGGCGCCTCCAATCTCGATGCGGATCAGCTGCGCGGGGCGCTGGATGTGTCCAACGCAAAGGGCTTGCCACGCTATGACGTGCTGCAGCCGGAATACAATCTCTATGACCGCAAGAGCTATGACGGCAAACTGCGCGATCTCTGCATGGCAGAAGATATTGGCGTCATCACCTATTTCAGCCTCGCCAGGGGCTTCCTCTCCGGTAAATATCGCAGCGAAGCCGATCTCGGAAAAAGCGCTCGCGGTGGCGGGGTAAAGGATTACCTCAACCCGCGCGGCTGCGGCATTCTGGGTGCGCTGGACGCGGTGTCTGCCAGGCACAAGGCCAAGCAAGCGGAGGTCGCCCTGGCGTGGATCATTCAGCGCGAAGGCGTCACGGCACCAATCGCCAGCGCAACCTCGCTGGAACAGCTGGAGAGCCTGATCAAGGCCGCATCGCTTGAGCTGGACAAGAACGACATCGCCGAGCTCGACAAGGCCAGCGCCTGAACACGCTTGTAGACTAAAGAGCCGCTGCAGCGTGCCTGCGGCGGCTTTTCCACGTTGAAGCATGGCTTCAAAGGGTTTATGGGAAGCCTATGTCGAACAAACCTGTACACATCATTGGCGGCGGTCTCGCCGGTTCCGAAGCCTCCTGGCAGCTTGCGGAAGCTGGCATTCCCGTCATCCTGCATGAAATGCGTCCCGTTCGCGGCACCGATGCGCACAAGACGCAAGATCTGGCGGAGCTCGTCTGCTCCAATTCTTTCCGCTCGGACGATGCGCAGACGAATGCGGTCGGGGTACTGCATGCGGAAATGCGCCTCGCTAACTCACTGATCATGGCTTCCGCCGATGCCCATCAGGTTCCGGCCGGCAGCGCGCTTGCCGTCGACCGCGATGGTTTCGCGCAAACGGTGACGAAAAAGCTTGAAGCCCATCCACTGATCACCATCGAGCGGGAGGAAATCACCGGCCTGCCACCGGCGGAGTGGGACAAGGCCATCATCGCCACCGGCCCGCTGACGGCGCCATCACTCGCCGAAGCCATTGGCAAGGAAACCGGTGCCGACGCCCTCGCCTTCTTCGACGCGATCGCGCCGATCGTGCATTACGATTCGATTGACATGAATGTCTGCTGGTTCCAGTCGCGCTACGACAAGGTTGGCCCGGGCGGCAATGGCAAGGACTATATCAACTGCCCGATGACCAGGGAGCAGTACGAGGCTTTCGTCCAGGCGCTGATTGCGGGTGACAAGACAGAGTTCAAGGAATGGGAGGGCACGCCCTATTTCGACGGCTGCCTGCCGATTGAGGTGATGGCCGAACGCGGGGTGGAAACCCTGCGGCATGGCCCAATGAAGCCGATGGGCCTGACCAACGCCCACAATCCCACCGTCAAGGCCTATGCGGTGGTTCAGCTGCGGCAGGACAATGCGCTTGGCACGCTCTACAATATGGTTGGTTTCCAGACCAAGCTGAAATACGGCGCGCAGACCGGCATCTTTCGCATGATACCGGGATTGGAGAATGCGGAATTCGCCCGGCTCGGCGGTCTGCACCGCAATACCTATCTGAATTCCCCGATCCTGCTTGATCCGACCTTGCAGCTGAAAAGCCGCCCTGGCCTCCGCTTTGCCGGCCAGATCACCGGCTGCGAAGGCTATGTCGAGTCTGCCGCCATCGGCCTGCTCGCCGGGCGCTTTGCCGCGGCGGAACGTCTCGGCCAAGCTGTCACGCCACCGCCACTGACAACAGCTTTCGGTGCGTTGCTCGGGCACATAACTGGCGGCCATATCGTTACCGACGAGGAGCCGGGCAAGCGGTCCTTCCAGCCGATGAATGTCAATTATGGCCTGTTCCCGCCCATCGAAGCACCGAAGTTCGAGGGAAAACGGCTGCGCGGCAAGGAAAAGTCCAACGCCAAGAAACGCGCCATGAGTGCGCGAGCCCTGGCCGACTGCCGTTCCTGGCTGGGTCTGCCTGCAATCGCCGAAGCTGCCGAATAGGTCTACCGTACCGATGCCTTGAACATTGCCCATTGGCGGCCGAGTGGCGAGATATCGGCAACTTCATTGGCGGCATCAGACCGGTTGGATTTGAGCTTTTTCAGATAGGTACGAGTGAGTGAGGCCGGTAGATAGGCTGGACGCAGGGTTGCCGGTAAAGACTTTGCGGCCGCCTCGAACTTGGAAAGGTGGTCCTCGGCAAGTGCCACCATCGCATCGATTGCACGCCGCGTGGCTGCCTTGTCCGAGCCATCCAGCACCATGGCCGCACTTGCCCCGACAGCGGCGAGTATGTCCGCCGGGATGTAGACCTGGCGGCGGCGGCGATGCAGCGGCAACAACCGCAACAATCCTGCCACTGCCTGCGCGACACCTGCGTGCCCGGCCGTATCTGCGTGTGCGGGAGCAGCATCCGCATCAAGAATCAGCGACGCCAGCTGGATCATCGCTGATGCTGTCTCGCCGCAATAGCCTTCCAGATCGTTGCGGCTTGGCATCGGATCGTCATAGAGATCGAAAATCCGCGCCTCGCAATAATTGTCGAGCGCCGTTCGCGGCAGACCATGCGCCTTCACAGTATGGAGCAGTGCAGCGGCAACCGGATTGCCGGTCGCAGCGCCGTGCTCTTTGCCATTGATAAGATCACGCCACCACTGCAGCCGGACCTCTCCCGGAAGCGGATCGTGGACCAGATCGCGGATGCGGGCTACTTCCGCATTGAACGCATACAGCGCGGCCAAGGCCCCGCGCTTGTCTTCCGGTGCATAAAGCACGGAGAGATAACGGTCAGGATCCGCATCCCGCAGGAATTGCATGCAGTGGGTTTCGTTGGCGTTCATGGGGGTGAGATATCGCGCCGCGCCGAATTATTCCACCGCAATCAGCGCTGCGGCGACAGCGCGATCTTCCGCCAGCAGAACATTGTAGGTTCGCACCGCCGCGCCCGTGCTCATCGGATCGGACGATATGCGGTGCTTACGCAGCTCATCGCGCAGTTCCTGCGGCAACCGGCGTAATTCCGTTCCTGTTCCGACGAGCAATATTTCGATGTCGGCGGCCTGCTCCAGCACAAGCGACAAATCGGCGGCCGTCAGAATGGGTGGCGTTTTTGGCTCCCAGCCATGAATGCCCGAAGGCAGACAGAGAATGGACCCGCGATGCGACATGTCGGCAAAGCGAAATCCACCGTTTCCATAGGCATCGATAGGCGCCCGCCCAGGGAAATGGGCGTCCCGGATTTCAATGCCTTTGGCCATTGTCTAAACTCCGTTTTGCTCGGAAACCGCCGCCGTCGATCCGTTGTCGATCACATCATGGCCCTTGAGCCCGAACAGCATCAACAGCGGCCCTGCCACGAAGATCGAGGAATAGGTTGCGACGACAATGCCAACTGCAAGGATAAGCGCAAAAGATCGCACATCGTCACCGCCGTAGACATAGAGAACGATGAGCGCCAGGAACGTCGCAAGCGAGGTCAAAATAGTACGCGACAGGGTCTGGTTGATGGAAGCGTCGAGTATGGCCGACAATGACATGCCGCTCCCGTGCCGCCGCAGGTTCTCGCGCACGCGGTCATAGATGACCACCGTATCGTTGAGTGAGTAGCCAACGATCGCAAGCAAGGCGGCTATGCTCCACAGGTTGAACTCCATCTGGAAGAGAACGAACATGCCAAGGAGCAGCACCACATCGTGGATGGTAGCCAGGATCGCACCCAGCGCGAAGTGCCACTCGAACCGGAACCACACATAGACAAAGATCGCGATCAGCGAAAGTGCGACGGCCAGTGCTCCAGCCTGCGACAAACCACTCGATACTGAAGGGCCGATCACATCGACACGCCGGAAATCATAATCATCCTGCAATTCGCCGCGAATCTTGACGCCGACCGTCTGTTCGGCGTTCTCGCCCTCGCCTTGGCTGCCCACGGTGATCAACGCCCGGTCGTCAGATTTGAAAGGCTCGATCTTGACTTCACCGATGTTCAGTTCATCAAGCCGGCTATAGACATCGTCAAGATCAATCGCGCCTTCATGCGATTGTATCTCGACCATCGTTCCCCCCTTGAAATCGATGCCGAAGTTCATGCCGACAATCGCGAACAGCGCGATGGCTGCAATACTCGACAGTGCGGAGAAGCCCAGTGTCAGGCCGCGCAATTTCATGAATGGTATTTCGGTGTCGTTCGGAACAAGCTTGAGCGGCGCGCGGGGAACTTCCTTCGGCTTCGAACGCTGCACCCACACCGAAATGAGCCAACGCGTCAGGGTGAACGTCGTGAACAGCGTCGTAACGATACCGATGGTCACTGTCAGGGCAAAGCCGTGTACCGGTCCACTGCCGAGAATGAATAGCACGAGAGCAGCGATCAGTGTGGTGACATTGGCATCCACAATCGTTGCCAGGGCGCGGGAAAATCCGGAATCGATGGCCTGTATGACCGAGAAGCCAGCGCGCCTGTCTTCGCGGATGCGCTCATAAATGAGAACATTCGAATCGACCGCCATGCCGATCGTCAGCACGATACCAGCAACCCCGGCCAGCGTCAGAGGCGCGCCGAACAGTGTCAAAACCGCGAGGATAAGGATCACATTGACGACGAGGGCGATACTGGCGATCACGCCAAGGAACCCGTACGTCAACAGCATGAAGAGAATAACGAGGCCCGCACCGATAATGGCAGCGATTTTTCCGGATACAACAGCCGCCGCACCAAGATCCGTGCCAATCGTTCGCTCTTCGATCACCGTGACATCTGTTGGCAAAGCTCCGGCCCGCATGACGAGTGCCAGGTTACTGGCGCCCGACAGATCGAAATTGCCGGAAATCTGGCCCGTATTGCCCGGAATGGCTTCGCTGATAACCGGAGCCGAAAGTACCTGATTGTCGAGAACGATGGCAAAGGATTGACCGACGCCCGCCTTGGTCGCCTTCGAGAAACGGTCGGCGCCGATACTGTCCAGCCTGAAGGTAATAACCGGCTGCTGGGTCGCGGTATCGATACCGGCCTGTGCATCGACGAAATTCTTGTTTGAAACCAGGGGTTCTTTCTTGACCAGATAGGCAACGGGAGGGTCATCAAAGGAATAGACCACCTCGTCGCCTTCCGGCGGCGCACCATCGATAGCCTGCTGCACCGGTACAGAAGGGTCGACCATCTGGAAGCTGAGTTCACCCGTCAGACTCAATATGTCTTTGAGCAACTGGGAATCGTAGAGTCCCGGCACCTCGACGAGCACACGGCCATTTCGCTGGCTCACGACATGGGGATTTATATAGCCAAGCTCGCTGAGGCGGCGGCTGAGGACTGCGATCGTCGCGTCAGTGTCCGGCAAGTGGTCCTTGTCCACCTGCAGGCCTATGCGCGAACCGCCCTCCAGGTCCAAGCCCAGCGCCAGCTGTTTCTTCGGCAGCCAATCTGGCAAGTTCACCAGTTGGTCCTGAGTGAAGACATTTGGCAGCGCCAGGATCAGGCCTGCGAGGACCACAGCCCAGATGAGTACAGTTTTCCAGCGGCTAAAATACAGCATACGGTTCCGGCCCTCGAACCTAGAATCAACAGGGCGGCTCCATGGCCGCCCCGCAACTATGCCTTATTTCTTGTTGTCGGCAACCGGTTCGCCCTTGACCCGGACGTCGGCGACCATGCCGCGCAACACCCGCGCCTTTACGCCGTCACCGATTTCAACGTCGAGTTCGCCTGTGTCTTCATAAACTTTGGTCACCTTGGCGATGAAGCCACCGCCCGTTATGATCGTATCGCCGCGACGGATATTCTTCAGCTGCTCCTCGCGCTTCTTCGCTGCCGTACGCTGCGGGCGGATGATCAGAAAATACATGATCACGAAGATCAGGATGAATGGCAGGATGCTCATGAGCATTTCCGGTGCGCCACCGGCACCCGTTGCCTGTGCATATGCGGGAGTTACGAACATAGAGACAACCTCCAGAGAACAAATTTGAATGAACCAGCCTGCGCAATACAATGTTTGGACTGTCAAAAGCAACCGTACAAAACTGCGTGTGCTGCTTTTCGATTTACCGTCAACATGATAGTGACACCACGCATACAAAAACGAAGGCTTGATGCGAATGTCCGAGGAATTGCTCACAGATAAACTTGACCGTCTGATTGCAGTGCTGGAGCGCATGGCTCCACCCAAGCCACAACCGGTCAGGCTGGACGTGGCGGATTGCTTTGTCTGGAATCCGGATCGCCTCGCGTTCGATCCGGTCAGCAAGGTCAACCGCGTCGATATCTCCCTGATCCGCGGTGTCGACACCGTTCGCGACATCCTCTTTGATAACACCAAGCGGTTCGCCGACGGTCTGCAAGCCAATAATGTGCTCCTGTGGGGAGCACGCGGCATGGGAAAGTCATCGCTCGTCAAGGCCGTCCATGCGTCTGTCAACAGTGGCACCCCAGCCGGTGACCATCCGCTCAAACTGGTCGAAATCCATCGGGAGGATATTGACAGCCTCCCTGCCCTGATGGCGGCCATCAAGGACACGGATTATCGCTTCATCCTGTTTTGCGATGACCTTTCCTTCGACCATGACGACACGTCCTACAAGTCCCTGAAGGCAGCGCTGGAAGGCGGCGTCGAAGGACGGCCCGACAATGTGATCTTCTATGCCACGTCGAACCGCCGGCATCTCCTGCCGCGGGACATGATTGAGAACGAACGCTCGACCGCGATCAACCCATCTGAAGCCGTCGAGGAAAAGGTCTCGCTCTCGGATCGTTTTGGTCTCTGGCTCGGGTTCCACAAGTGCAGCCAGGACGATTATCTGTCGATGATCGACGGCTATGCGGCCCATTTCGACCTGGCCGTGGAAAAATCCCGGCTCCATGCGCAAGCGCTGGAATGGTCGACCACGCGCGGATCGCGTTCTGGCCGTGTTGCCTGGCAGTTCACCCAGGATCTTGCGGGCCGTCTCGGCAAGAAACTATGAAAACAACAAAAGCCCCCACCTTCCGGCGCGGGCTTTTGTGCATTCTCTGATCGATCAGGATTCGAGGTATTTCGACGGATCGACCGGTGTCGAATTCTTGCGAACCTCGAAGTGCAACTTCGGCGTCGTAGCGTTGCCGGTCATACCGGAACGTCCGAGCTCTTCGCCACGCTTGACCTTCTGGCCGCGCTGAACGTTGAGCTTGCTGGCATTGCCGTAAACGGTAACCAGACCATTGTCGTGGCGTACCAGAACCGTATTGCCAAATTCCTTGAGACCATCGCCGGAGTAGATGACAACGCCGTTTTCAGCGGCTTTGATCGGCGTGCCTTCCGGTACCGAGATATCGATACCATCACTGCCCTTGCCGTAATTGGCAACGACACGGCCACGAACCGGCCAGCGCATCCCCGAGACACCCGTCGCGGAAGGTGCGGCAGCAACATCCTTTTCGGCTTCATCGATCACCTTTTCGCTGGCCTGGGGCGGCGTATAAGGCTTGGCTTGGGTATCCGCCTGCGGCGCTGCCGCAGCGGTCGCGGCCTGTGTGGCGGCATTGGCCACAACCTTTGGCTGCTCAGCTGGTGGTGTCGATGCTGTCTTGACCTGATCGACCGCGCCCTTCGGCTTCATGTTATTGGCGACATTCTGCGCCAGCGCCGCATTGGATGGAGGGATGATCAGCGACTGGCCGATACGAACGGTGCCGTCCTTCATATTGTTCGCCTGCTTGATCGCCTCGACATTGCTGCCGGTCTTGCGCGAGATCGCATGCAGTGTATCGCCGCTCTGCACGGTATAGGAACCGCCACTGCTTGGCGGCGTCATGTTCTTTGCCGTGGTTGCCGGCGTCGCCGACGGGGCGGCCTGCTTTTCCTTCACCTGCGGTGTCTGCGGCAAGACCGCGACTTCGTTTGAAGGCGCCCGGGCAGGAGCTGGCTTTGCCGGCATCTTGGCCTCGCGCCCATCCGGAGTCTTCAAAGTGCCGGAGTTTGCACCAAGTGGTGCAGCCTGCATCGACTGGGTGGACTCAGCGGAAGCAACCTGCTGCTGCCGCAATGGCGCCGCGCTTGCAACCGGCGCCAACGCTGGACGCGACGGCTGCGACGATACCGGCGGGAGGGCCGATGCGCTTGCTGCGCCAACCGGCGGCAGGCTGCCGCGCTGGACACCCCCGGATTGCACCGCACCACGATTGACCGAGGCGGTATAGGTTGAATCGACCGGCGGCGTATAAGGCTGCGGCCCGTTGTTCTGTGTCTGCATGATTGACCGCTGGTTATCGCTGTAGCCGGAGCTGAAATCCGCGCTGGTGAAGCGCTGCACGCCCGAGCTGCAACCTGCAGCCACGCCGGCAATTGTGAGAATAGCGGCATTCAGAGCCAGCCGCCGTGACGCTTTGTCTAGTGTACTCAAACGCATCGCATATCCCGCCCGTACTCAATACAAGAATATTGGGAGCATTAGATCGCGTTAATGTTACTCGACCGTTAAAAGGCGAATAAAATTTGTAAAAAATTCACCAAACTCTTAAACCGTTGCAACTTTAGAGCGCGGCGGCAACCCCTTCCAAAAGCGGCAGGAAACGCACCGGCATCATGTCCTGCCGCTCGAAGCGGCTGCCGATTTTCGAAAGACGCGCGATCACCTGCCTGCCATCGAGCGGGCCGATTGGCGCCACCATCACGCCGTTGGAAGACAGCAGGTCGACGAACGGGCGCGGCATGCTTTCAAAGGCACCCCAGACGATAATGCGATCGAAGGGACCATCATGTGCCAAGCCATGCCTGCCATCGGCGTGCTTGATGAAACTGTTCTCTATCTTCAAAGCCTGTAGGCGCTGCTGGGCAATTTCAACAAGGGTTCGATAGCGCTCGAGCGAGAGCACACGACCGGCAAGACGCGCCATGACAGCTGCGGTAAAGCCTGTACCCGTGCCGATTTCGAGCACGCGATGCGTGGGCTCCAGCTCGAGCGTCTTGATGAGCTGCGCTTGCAGATCCAGTCCTTCCATGAACTCGCCGCACTCGATTGGCAGCATGCCTTCGCCATAAGCCACATTGCCCAGATTGCCGTTGACGAATGTCATGCGCGGTGTCGCCTCGAAGGCGGCCATCAGTCGCTGGTCGGTAAGGCCGAGCGAGCGCATGCGAAGAACAAAAGCGGCAAATCCTTCACGTTCCGAGAGTGCGGGCTTCATGCGAACGCATTCTCCAAGGTTGCACGCATCTCATGTGCGGTCAGGTCAAGCTGCAGTGGCGTGATCGAAATATGGTTGCTGCGGATCGCCGCTACGTCGCTGTTCTCCGCAGGCACATCCTTGCCGCGGCCATAGCGCAGCCAGTAGTAAGGCAGGCCACGCCCGTCGTGGCGTTCCTCGATGGTGAGGCCATGTGAGAGCTTGCCCTGCGCCGTCACACGCGTTCCTGCTATTTCCGAAGCCGCACAACTCGGAAAATTGATATTGATGAGCACACCCTTTGCCAGCTCGACACCAAGCAGCTTCTTCAAAAGCGCCGGTGCCCGTTCCTCGACAACCTCCCAAGGCAGAATGCGGGTGCCGCCGTCGAGGTTGTATTCCTGCGAAAGGGCGATGGATTTGATGCCAAGCAGCGTGCCCTCGATCGCACCGGCAACCGTGCCGGAATATGTAACGTCATCAGCCATGTTCGAACCGGAATTGACACCGGAGATGATAAGGTCAGGAGCCTGCGGCATCAGGTGCTTGACCCCCATGATCACGCAGTCGGTCGGCGTCCCGCGCACGGCATAGTGCCGCTCGTCGATCTTGCGCAGCCGCAACGGATTGGAGAGTGTCAGCGAATGCGCCAGACCGCTTTGGTCGGTTTCCGGTGCAATCACCCAGATATCGTCAGACAGCTGGCGGGCAATGCGTTCAAGCACGCTCAGACCTTCCGCATGAATACCATCATCGTTGGTCAAGAGAATGCGCATTGCCCTACCCCTTAAATTCAAGCTGCTTTTTCAATCCGCTTCAGTCCACCCATATAGGGCACGAGTGCATCAGGAACTGTGACACTGCCGTCTTCATTCTGATAATTTTCGACGACGGCAATCAATGCGCGTCCAACGGCGACACCGGAACCGTTGAGTGTATGAACGAAACGCGTCGACTTCTCGCCTTCCGGCCGGTAGCGCGCATTCATGCGGCGTGCCTGAAAGTCGCCGCAGACCGAACAGCTGGAGATTTCGCGATAGGCCTTCTGGCCGGGCAGCCAGACTTCGAGATCATAGGTCTTTTGTGCACCAAAGCCCATGTCACCCGTGCAAAGCGTCATCGTGCGGAAGGAAAGATCGAGCCGCTTCAGCACTTCTTCCGCACAGGCCGTCATGCGCACATGCTCTTCGATGGAACGCTCGGCATCGGTGATCGATACGAGCTCGACCTTCATGAACTGATGCTGGCGCAGCATGCCGCGCGTGTCACGGCCGGCAGAACCGGCTTCCGAGCGGAAGCATGCGGTTAGAGCAGTCATGCGGATCGGCAGGTCACGAATATCGAGGATTTCCTCACGCACCAGATTGGTCAGCGGGACCTCAGCAGTGGGAATGAGGTACCGGCCATCGCTGGTCTGGAACAGGTCCTCGGCGAATTTTGGCAACTGGCCCGTACCGTAAAGCACATCGTCGTTGACCAGCAGTGGCGGGCTGACCTCGGTATAGCCATGCTCGGTCGTGTGCAGGTCGAGCATGAACTGTCCAAGAGCGCGCTCCAGCCGAGCCAACTGACTTTTCAGAACCGTAAAGCGGCTGCCCGAGAGCTTCGCCGCCCGCTCGAAGTCCATGTAACCAAGCTTCTCACCGATCTCGAAATGCTCTTTTGGCTCGAAGGCAAAGTTCTTCAAAGCGCCAACGCGCCGTGTCTCGACGTTGGCGGCTTCATCCTTGCCGACAGGCACGCTTTCCAGCGGCACGTTCGGCAGCACCGACAGCGCATCGTTCAACGCGCGGTCGAGCTGGCGCTCTTCCTCTTCGGCGGATTGCAGGAACAGCTTGATCTCGGCGACTTCCTCCTTGAGACGGTCGGCTGTCGCCTGGTCCTTTGCGCCCATCGCTTTGCCAATCTCTTTCGAGGCGGCATTGCGGCGTTCCTGTGCTTCCTGCAGCTTGGCGATGTGCTGACGGCGCTTTTCGTCAAGCTCGATCAGCCGGGATGATGCCGGCTCGACGCCCCGTTTGGCCAGAGCTGCGTCAAGCGCTTGCGGATTCTCGCGGATCCATTTGATATCGAGCATGGGAATAAAGCCGTATTGGAGTGAATTGGTTGACTAAGGGCGCGAGGCGCCCGGCGAAATCTGAGGCGTCAGGAAGAGGAGATTTCGCTGGACTCCGATTGCGCTTCGGCATCGGCCGCCGCACGCTTCTTCTCGACCAGACGCGCCATCCAGATGGAAATCTCGTAGAGAATGATCGTCGGGAGCGCAAGACCGATCTGGCTGACCGGGTCCGGCGGCGTAATGACTGCAGCGACGATGAAGGCGATGACGATAGCGTATTTGCGCTTCGACTTCAGCCCTTCATACCCGACGAGGCCAACGCGCGCCAGCAACGTCGTGACCACCGGCAGCTGGAAAACCAATCCGAAGGCAAAAATCAGCGTCATGATGAGACTGAGGTATTCGGACACCTTCGGCAGCAGCGAAATCTGCACTTCACCGGCAACCCCCTGCTGCTGCATGGCGAGGAAGAACCACATGACCATCGGCGTGAAGAAGAAATATACCAGCGCACCGCCCAGGAGGAAAAGGATCGGCGATGCAATCAGGAATGGCAGAAACGCCATGCGCTCGTTGCGATACAGACCCGGAGCCACGAATTTGTAGATCTGCGACGCAATCACCGGGAACGCCAGCACCAGACCGCCAAACATGGCGACCTTCACTTGGGTGAAGAAGAACTCCTGCGGTGCGGTGTAGATCAGCTGCGCCTTGGCCGGGTCAAAACCTGCCCAGCCAACAGCCCATTGATAGGGAATGACAAGCAGATTGAACAGTTGCTTGCCATAGTGGAAGCAACCGAGGAACGCGATGAAAAACGCAACCAGCGCCCAGATCAGACGCCGGCGCAATTCAATCAGATGATCGATCAGCGGCGCCGAACTCTTGTCGATATCGTCATCGATCTTGTTCAAGATTGTATCCCCGTATCGCCAGCCCTCTTCCGCGGCTTCGCCGTGCTTTTTGCCGGTGCCTTTGCCGGCTTTGCATCAGCTACCGCAGCCGGCTTTGCGGTCTTCTTGGCTGCTGCTGTCTTTTTAGCAGCCGGAGCCTTTGGCTCTGTCGCTTCGGCTGCGGTCGTGGTCGCGGCGGCCGCAGGGGTGGTTGACGACAATGGTTCCATGACCTGCGGTTGCAACTGCGCGGCGCCGGGCGCTTCTGGGTCCGGAACAGCAACATTTTCCTTCGCGGTTGACGTCGCATCTTTCAGGCTTGAACGGATTTCCTCGCCAATCGTCCGCACCGGATCGAACACCTTGCGGATATCGCTGCGTGGATCAAGGCTCTTGGCATCTTTGATGATATCGCGGACATCGTCGAGTTCAGCCTCCTTGAGGGCTTCGTCGAACTGCCGCCGGAACTCACCGGCGGTGGCGCGAAACTTCGTCGTCGCCTTGCCAAATGCGCGCAGCATTTTCGGCAAATCCTTCGGACCGACCACCACGATCAGGACGATCACGATAACCAGGATTTCCGACCAACCAACTTCAAACATCCATCATGCTCCAGCCACAACGCGGCAACGGGACCGCGCGCAGGACAAGACTAATTCTTGTCATTCAAGACTTTGTCGTCTTTTCCTTGACTGAATTCACCGGCTGGCTCGTCTGATTGTCAATCGTCTTGGAATCATCGGCGGCGGCGGCATCATCATCGCTCATGCCGCTCTTGAAGTTCTTGATGCCCTTGGCAACATCGCCCATGAGTTCCGGAATCTTGCCGCGACCGAACAGCAGAAGCACGACAGCGAGCACGATAAGCCAGTGCCAAATTGAAAAACTACCCATTTCATTCCTCACATTCGCCCAACAGTTTGGGCTGATCTATGCCTTTTTCCCGTGCTTTTCAAACACAAGTATATTCTGCTCTTTCACATTCATGTAAACGCCGCGCAAGTCCGAAGTGAAGACTCCGGCAGGAATTCTTCCGCCACGGTTTCTTTACGCCACCATTGCGCACAAAAGTAGGCAAGAAACCTTGTCTCAATCATGTTCTATACGGGGAGTCAAAAGACCGAGTTCTTCAAGGTCAATGTCCGTCAGCGGATCCTCATCCTCGGTCAATTCATCCGGATCGTTCGCCGGCACCGGAATGGCAAAGTTGGCCGGCATGCGTGCTGAAAGCAATCCAGCTCCGCGCAACTCGTCAATGCCCGGCAGATCGCGCACTTCCTGCAGGCCAAAATGATCCAGGAACGAAGCGGTTGTGCCATAGGTTATGGGGCGGCCCGGTGTGCGCCGGCGCCCGCGAAATTTGATCCAGCCCGTCTCCATCAATACATCGAGCGTACCTTTGGACGTCTCCACGCCGCGAATATCTTCCAGCTCCGCGCGGGTAACCGGCTGGTGATAGGCGATGATTGCCAGGACTTCCAGCGCCGCTCGCGAAAGCTTCTTCTGCTGTGAAGCCTCGCGATTCATCAGGAAGGCCAGATCCGCCGCAGTGCGGAATGCCCATGCACCGCCAACCTGCCGAAGATTGATGCCGCGCTTGGAATAGATTTCCTGCAATTCTCCAAGCAGCGCCGCAACGTCAACACCGGATGGCAGGCGCTCCTGCAGCGCCTTTTCGCTCACTGGTTCGGCCGATGCGAACAAAATGGCCTCAGCCATGCGCAATGCCTCTGAAAGAGAAAGCGACGAGTTCCAGTTTTCAGCCGATGATTCAAATTCATCGTTCTCGATCTCGAACTGGTCCTGCATGGAATCAGCCATTGACCATGTCCTCAATTGGCGCAACCGGCAGTTCCGCCAATCTTGCGGGCCTGTTGCGGAGGTATATCGGGTCGAACGCACCCGTCTGGCGGATTTCGAGATGGCCCTCCCGAACCATTTCCAGGCTGGCGGCAAAAGAACTGGCAAGCGCCGTGGCTCGCTCCGCCGGAGAAACGATATATTCCAGCAGATATTGATCGAGCGCCGTCCAGTCCTTCGTCTCGCCCACCAGCCGCATCAGGATCGTGCGCGCATCCTTGAGCGACCAAACGCTGCGCCGTGCAATCTGCACTTGCGAAACCGCCCGTTTCTGGCGTTGTGAGGCATAGGCAGTCAAAAGCTCGTAAAGTGTCGCTGAGTATGTATTGGTCTGATCGACGATGACCGCCTCAGGCATGCCCCGCACGAAAACATCGCGGCCAAGCCTGTTGCGATTGATCAGTTTGGTCGCCGCATCGCGCATGGCCTCCAACCGCTTCAGTCGGAATTGCAGCGTTGCCGCGAGTTCCTCGCCGCTCTCGCCTTCTTCACCAGGAGCCTTGGGTATCAGCAGCTTTGATTTCAAATAGGCGAGCCACGCGGCCATCACCAGGTAATCGGCCGCCAGCTCAAGCCTCAGGGCCTGCGCCTGACGGATGAAGACGAGATACTGTTCGACAAGCGCGAGCACGGAAATGCGCGCAAGATCGACCCGCTGATTGCGGGCAAGATGCAGCAGAAGATCAAGCGGACCTTCGAAACCCTTGATATCTATGACCAGCGAGGGCTCGCTGAGACCGCGATCAGACGGGCTTTCCCACAGCACCTCCATCGGCGTCGTGCTCTTCCCATTGGTCTTTTGCTCGCTCGCAGCCAAATTCTTCTCGCCTTTATGCCACCGCCTCGAAGGTGCGCTGGAATTCTTCCCGGAGCTCTTCCTCATTGGAGGTGTCCGGCTCTTTTCTGTAATCTATCGCTCGCGACGCCCGTTCGAGCGCCTTACCCTCGAGTTCTGGCGTGCACGATGCGACCGCTCTCATTTGGTCCATGATACCGTGGCAATGAAGCACGATATCGAGTCCCGCCGCAAAGATTGCTTTGGTTCGATCAAAATAATCCCCAGAAAGTGCGTTCATGGAGATGTCATCGCTCATCAGCAGCCCGTCGAAGCCTATATAGCCGCGAATGATCTCTTCCACCACCTTACCCGATGTCGTGGCCGGGTTCTTCGGATCGACAGCCGAGAAGATCACATGCGCGCTCATCGCCATCGGGAGGTGCGCCAAAGCGCGGAATGGCGCAAAATCATGCTCCGCCAGCTCTTCCAGCGGCGTCGCGACCGTTGGCAACGCATGATGGGTGTCGGCAAACGCACGGCCGTGGCCCGGCATATGCTTCATCACTGGCAGCATACCGCCGGCAAGCAGACCTTCTGCCGCCGCACGCCCCATTGCGGTCACGATTTCCGGATGCTTGCCATAAGCCCGTGTCCCGATCACATCATTTGCCCCCTCAACCGGCACATCCAGCACCGGCAGGCAATCCACATTGATGCCGAGCTTGAGCAGATCGAAGGCGTGGAGACGTGACATGACCCATGCAGCACGCAGGCCTTTCTCTTCGTCCTCCCGGTAAAGCGCACCCAGCGCCGATCCTGAAGGATAGTTCTGTACCAGCGGAGGACGCAGCCGTTGCACGCGTCCGCCTTCCTGATCGATCAGCACAAGCGCGTCGTCACGATCGACCAGATCGCGCAGATGCGCGCACAGATCCTCGATCTGTGCGGGTTCGCTGACATTGCGGGCAAACAGAATAAAACCCCATGGACGCTCGTCGCGGAAGAACGCGATTTCATCGGGGGTCAGTTTCAAACCGGTGGTTCCGGCAATCCATGCTTTTGATTCGCTCATGCACAGAGTCTACTTCTTTGACGCAAAAAAAGAAAAGGCGGCCATTGCCGCCTCTTCACGAGAATGTTGGAGGCGTCACTGCGTAACGAAGCAGCTGCCGCCTGCAGTCTTATACTTGGCGCACAAAGCGTTTGCATCGCTCTTGGAGCCAGCGGGGATCCGGACACGGAAGAACGTGCCCTTGCCGGCGATTTCCGCCTGTTTGATATCCACACCGCGCCCGCCGATCACACTTGCATATTTCTGTGACAGCGATGCGTAAGTCTTCTGCGCACCTTCAACGTTTGGCTGCGAAGCGATCTGGATCATGTAACTGCCTGCCGCGGGGGCGGTGGAGGCGACTTGCTGACCAGCTGCATTCTTCGGTGGCACGCGGTCAACGATGTCCAGTGGCTGCTCGGCAGGGCGAGACTCGACTACCGGAACATTCTTCGGCCCTACGGATGCGACCGTTTCCTGGGTAATCTTCTTCGTCTCGACCGGCTTGGCAGGCAGCTTGCCCGCTGCCGGAGCTTTTGTCGTTTTCGCAGGTACAGCTTCAGGGGCAGCAACAGGTGCAAGATCAGCAGGCTCGCTATCCTGGACGAGGGAACCAATCTGATCGTCCGCCGATGCTACTGGAGCGGCCGGTGCATTTGTACTGACCGGGGCTGGCGCAGCAGGGCGTTCGGCCGGAGCAGCGGCAGGACCGGCACTCATTGGCTCGCCAGCCTGTGGAATGGATGCAACCATCGTTCCGTCAGGCTTGACCACCATTGTCTGGACCTTGCGCGGTGCGATCGCGCCGTTGCGCTCAGCCGGTGGCTCACTGGCGGCAGTATCCTGCTCTGCCGGATCGACCCGTGCCTCGACCTTGCCGAGGTCCGCTGGCACGTCTTCGTCCTCATCGGCAGCGAGATCCACAGGATCCTCACGGGTAGTTACAAGCTGATCCTGTTTCGGTGCAGCTGGTGCCGCCGTGGCATCCTTGTCGTACACGGCCTTGTCCTGATTGGGAACAACGGCGGTGCTGGCGGTTTCCGGCTGAACCTTGATCGGCGTCTTGTCCGCCATGATGACGACGGGCTCACCACCCGGGCCGCCAGTCCATTTATAGGCTACCGCACCAGCGACGGCCACAAGCACCACTGCTGCAGCGACACCCGGCACGAACAGGCTGCTTCTGCCCTTCGCCTGCTTTTGCCCATAGGGCGTTGCGGCAATGTCGACATTGTCCTGCCGTGGATCATAACCGAAATCATCGGCGTCCGGTCCGTCCTGATAGGTGGCCTGGTTTGCCTGACGGTTCTGCTGCGCGTTGGCGGCAGCTATCCCTATACCGGCTGCGCCGGCTGCTGCTGCGGTGGCGTAACCGGCAGCGTTGTAACGGCCCTGTTCCGCTTCATTGCCGAACACGTCGGCAAAAATATCCGCAAACTCGTCCTTAACCGGCTCTGGCGCCGAAGCTTCTTCGGCAACAGTGGTACGCTGGTCTTCGGCCTCTATCGAACCAAACACTTCGGCAAACTCTGTCTCAAGCTCCCCGAGACCATGGTGGTCCGAAACGTCATCCCCATAGTCTACCGCCGGCAGATCAAGAGACTCGGTGTAGTCGACCCGGTTTTCGGTCACCGCCACCGTATCAACGTCGGGCGCCGCATCGATCGAAGATGCCGCACGATCGAGCTCATCGGCATAATCGCCCAGATCGTGAACTTCGGGCAGTTTCGGTGCGCTGGCAACGGGCGCAGCGACCGGCACTTCGATCGGTTCGTGCGCAGGCGCATACGACTGCTCAACGCTGTGGTAGCGCGGAAAAACCGGCTCGGATGCAACGACAGCCTGTTCTTCCTCGATTTCCGATGGAACGTCGAAATCATCGAAAGCCGCCATCAGTTCGTCGGTATCAAAATCTTCGTCCGACGCATCCTGAATCTGCTCGTCAGTGGCCTCATAGACCGCTGGTTCCTGCGTGAAGGACGGCTGCGATGCTGGCTCCTGATAGGATGTCGTCCGGCTGATCGAGGGTGCCGGCTCCGTACGCCCGGCGACCTGTGTTTGCGAACCATAGCCCCAGGTGGCATTTGCGGATCGCTGCACGACAGGCTGGGCGGAGCCCGCTAGCAGGGTTTCCAGTTCATCCTCCAGGCTAAGTGATGGAGCCGCAGCAACCGGGTGCGCTTCATGCTGCGCAGCTATGGGAGCATCTATCCCCTCACCGACCTCGCGATCCGTGTAAGAGGCGTCGGGCTCGTAATCGGCATAATCCGGCTCTTCATAAGCAAAAGCAGGCTGAGTGGCTACTTCCTCGGGTGCATTGGAAGGTTCACTCGCAGATAATTCCCGCTCGATGGACTCCTGAAAGTCCTGAACGGCGAAATGATCGTCTGCGGGCTGACTATGGTCAGGAACCTGCTGGGCGGACCGGGGAAGGGTCGGCTCATCCAAACCTCCCATCAGCTCGCGTTCAAGATCCAGGGTAAATTCATCTGAAGATCCGGTCGCAGACTCATCCTCTTCCGGCGTTCCCATAATGCGGGAAAGCTCCATCAAGGGGTCGTCAGAACCTAATCGCGAATCATCCTGCCGGTGAGAACGCTGAAGATAGTTGTCCGCCATGGCGTTAATCCTGTACTCTCAACTGTGGGACGCCCGAAGACGTCACGCATTGGCCTTACCAGCGCAATGTGGGCAAAAGTTGACAGGATTGCTACGCTTTTCAGCGCATTCTAGCGCATTTCAGTCGGGGCGTCCGCACCAATTATAGACAATCCGGACGCCAGGACCTTCGAAACAACCTGAACCAGCCCTAGCCTGGCTTGGGACAAGTTTGGATCGTTAACCTTAATAAAACGTAAGTCCGTATTTTCGGTTCCCCTGTTCCACTGCGTATGTAGCGAACTTGCAAGGTCATAGAGGTAGAAAGCCAGCCGGTGCGGCTCCTGATGCAATGCCGCTGTTTCGATGAGCCGCGGGTACTCCGCAAGCTTGCGGATGAGCGCTATTTCGCTTTCATCCGTGAGCAGATGGAAATGCTGGGCACTTGCCGCCAGCGCTTCTTCACCGATGCCAAGCTGCTCGATTGCCTGCCGGAAAACCGAATGGCACCGCGCTGAAGCATACTGGACGTAGAAAACGGGATTGTCCTTGGAATGTTCGGTCACCTTGGCGAAATCGAAATCCAGCGGCGCATCGTTCTTCCGGTAAAGCATCATGAACCGGACGGGATCGCGGCCCACCTCTTCCACGACATCCCGCAAAGTGACGAACTCACCCGACCGCTTCGACATCCGCACGGGCTCACCATTGCGGTAGAGCTTGACCAGCTGGCATATCAGGACAGTCAGCTTGGCCGTTCCACCGGAAACGGCTCGCGCCAGCGACTCCAGCCGCTTGATATAACCGCCATGATCGGCTCCAAGCACATAGATCATCTCATCGAAATGCCGGTCGTACTTGTCCTTGAAGTAGGCAACATCGGCGGCGAAATAGGTGAATTGCCCGTCAGACTTGACCAACGGCCGGTCGATATCATCGCCAACATCTGTTGACCGGAACAGGGTCTGCTCGCGATCCTCCCAGTCTTCCGGCAGCTGCCCCTTAGGCGGCGGCAGTTTCCCCTTGTAGACATGTCCCTTCAGCGTCAGGTCATTGATCGCCGACCGGATCAACTTTGCGTTGTTCGCATGCAAGGTCCGTTCGGAGAAAAACACATCATGATGCACGTTGAGCGAAGCGAGATCGTCGCGGATCATCGCCATCATGGCGTCGATCGTCCGGTCCTTGACGATGGCAAGCGCCTCGTCTTCCGGCATCTCGAGGAGTTTCGTGCCGAAGTCTTTCGCCAGCGCTTGCCCGACCGGAACGAGATAGTCGCCCGGATACAGCCCGGGAGGGATCTCGCCAATATGTTCGCCCAGCGCCTCGCGGTAGCGCAGCATCACGGAACTCGCCAGAACGTCAATCTGCGCCCCGGCGTCATTGATGTAATATTCCTTGGCGACGTCATAACCCGCAAACTTGAGAAGGTTGGCCAACGCATCGCCAACCACGGCACCCCGGCAGTGGCCCACATGCATCGGCCCGGTCGGATTGGCCGAGACATATTCGACATTGACCCGGTGTCCATAACCGATCTTCGACCGGCCATAATCGAGGCCGGCATTCAGCATGCCTGCGAGTTGCCGATGCCAATAAGTGTCCTTCAGCCTCAGATTGATGAAACCGGGTCCCGCCACCTCGACCGTGCCGACATCAGCATCGTTCTTCAGAGCATCGCCAATCCTTACCGCAAGTTCGCGCGGATTTTGGCCGACCGCCTTGGACAGCACCATTGCCGCATTGGTCGCGATATCCCCGTGGCTCGCATCGCGCGGCGGTTCCACGCCCACGCGTGACAGATCAACCTCAGCGCCATCTGTTGTTTTCAATTCAAGCGCTTGCAGGGCGTTCTTGATCCGCGTATCGAAGTCCGCGAAGATATTCATGACATCATACTCATTCGGGTTTTGTATCGATTGCTCGGCTAACTTGCCGAAGTTGGGTTCGCCTCAGGAGACATTGGAAGCCTGATGGGGCAGCTGGTGTGATTTTCGAGAATCGGAGCGAAGTCGACATTTTTCGTCCACGAGCACCGGAAGCGTTGAAAATCACATCAGACGTCCCTCAGGGTGAATTTGCAGACGGTCTCTAGGACAATTCGGGCGTATGGTCAAACAGCCGGCGGTGTTCGCGCACAGCATAGGTATCGGTCATACCTGCCAGGAAATCCGCCACAAGCCGTGCGCGCGCCGTCAAATCGCCCCGTGTCCCGCCGTTCCGCCAGCCTTCCGGCATGCACTGTTCGTCAGCGAGATACGCGTCGAACAGGTCTCTCACAATCATGTCAGCGGATTTGCGCACGCGCACCACGCTCTGGTGGAAATAGAGGTTCTCGTAGAGAAAGGCTTTGAGCAGCTGCTCCTGTTCGCGCAGCGGTGCGGAGAATCCCACAATCATTCGCCCCGCACCGTGAATGTCGCAGACAGTCTGCGGCTTGAGCGCCTCCAAATTCGCCTGCGCGCTCCGAATGACGTCTTCGACCATGATTGTGATCTGCCGCCGCACAATCTCGTGGGATGTGCGCACATCATCAAGCACCGGATATTTCTGCCTGACCGCACGCAGGATATCGCCGGTGATAGCCACACCTTCCAACGCATCGAGTGACAACAGACCTGAGCGCAATCCATCATCGATGTCATGCGCATTATAGGCGATGTCATCTGCAATCGCAGCACACTGGGCTTCCAGCGAAGCGTAGTTCGCAAGTTCCAGGTCAAGCCGCGCGTTGTATTCAAGAATTGACGCGGGCACCGCATGCTTGAGCCCGTTGCCCGCGCTGTCGATCAGGGGACCGTTGTGTTTGACCAACCCCTCGAGCGTTTCCCATGTCAGGTTCAACCCATCGAATTCGGCATAACGCTTTTCGAGATTCGTCACGATCCGCAATGATTGCGCATTGTGGTCGAAACCGCCAAAGTCCCCCATCTTGTCGTTGAGCGCATCTTCGCCGGTGTGACCGAACGGCGTATGGCCGAAATCGTGCACGAGCGCGATCGCCTCGGCCAGATCCTCATCGAGGCGCATGGACCGCGCCAGCGCCCGGGCGATCTGCGCCACCTCGATCGTATGTGTCAGCCTCGTGCGATAATGGTCACCCTCATGCGCGATGAACACCTGTGTCTTGTGCTTCAGCCGCCGGAACGCGGTTGAATGGATAATTCGGTCCCGGTCGCGCTGAAACACAGTGCGAGTGGGGCTCTCGTTTTCCTCGACAAGCCGCCCTCGGCTTTTCTCGGGGTCGCAGGCATAAGCCGCGCGCTCCCTGTAACCGAATCCGATACCCTGCATCGACATGACTGAATTACGCGCCTTCCGGTTTTGTGACTGCGGACATCGTTGACTTCACAGTCGCCAATTCTTAGCTATGGTGTATGATGAATGGCAAGGTGTGACATGGCAATGTCAATCCCCGGCCGAGCGCAGCGGAGCAATCCGCAGAGGAATCGTAAAGAATGACCGAACTAGCCAATGTTTCTGTCTCCGACGCCGCCGCACGGCGCATCTCGGCGATTTTGAAATCCGATCCAGAAAAGACCGCCCTGCGCATTTCGGTCGAGGGTGGCGGTTGCTCGGGTTTCTCCTACAAATACGATCTGGTCGATGCGCAGGACGCCGACGACATCGTAATTGAAAAGCTGGGCGCAAGGGTACTGATCGATTCGATTTCCCTGCCCTATATTGGCGGTTCGGAAATTGATTTCGTCGACGATCTGATGGGACAGTCGTTCCAGATCCGCAATCCCAACGCCACATCGTCCTGTGGTTGCGGAACCAGCTTTTCCGTCTGATAAATCCATAAATTCTCACCGTTGAACCAGAGCGGAACTGCCATGAAAATCGTCACCTGGAACATCAACGGTGTAAAAGCACGCATCGAGGTTCTCACCACCTGGCTGCAAGAATCCGATCCGGACATCGTTTGCTTGCAGGAAATCAAATCCGTCGATGATGGCTTTCCGCGTTTCGAACTCGAGGCTCTCGGCTATCATGTCGAAACGCATGGCCAAAAAGGCTTCAATGGCGTTGCCATATTGTCCAAGAAATCACCGGAGGAGGTAACGCGTGGCCTCCCCGGAGACGATGCGGACGAACAGGCGCGTTTTATCGAAGCGGTCTTCTCAACCGGGAATGGCGCCTTGCGCGTCGCCTCTTTGTACCTGCCCAATGGCAATCCGATCGATACGGAGAAATTTCCGTATAAATTGCGCTGGATGGCGCGGCTGGAACGATGGGCTGAAGAAAGGCTCGCGCTGGAAGAACCGCTCATACTTGCCGGCGACTACAACGTCATTCCCGAGCCGGTCGACGCCAAGGTGCCCGAAGCGTGGGTCAACGACGCTCTGTTCCAGCCGGAAACCCGACAGGCATTTCGTCGGCTCGAAAATCTCGGGTTCACTGACGCTGTCCGCAGCGTCACCGATGCGGCAGGGACTTATACATTCTGGGACTATCAGGCCGGAGCCTGGCAGAAGAACAACGGTATTCGCATCGACCATCTGATGTTGTCACCCGAAGCGGCCAACCTGCTTGAGTCTGCGAGTATCGAGAAACATGTCCGCGCCTGGGAAAAGCCCTCGGATCATGTGCCCGTAGCGATTTCGATCGCTTAGCACGCAGTTCTGGCTAAAGACCTTTCGAGAATTCAGGCGGCTGGTGCGGTTTTCGAGAACCGGAGCGTAGCGGCCCTATTGGTCCGTAAGCACCGGAAGCGCAGAAAATCGCATCAGATGTCCATCAGCGTGAATTGGAAGGTCCTAGAAGTCGCCGGTCTTGATGATATCCTCTGCGAGTACCATGGCAGTTCGCCGGTCAGCCTCATCGGCTATTGAAAACGCCTGTTCCTGGATATCGCCGATCCAGGCCCGATCCTGCTTGCTGGCATGCTCGAGAGCCGCCGTCATCATCGCCAGACCACGCACCGTCTTTCCCGCTTGGAACAGCAGATTGCCGAGCATGGCTTGCGCACCCGCATGACCCTTTTGTGCCGAAAGGCGAAACCAGCGTGCGGCCTGGTTGGGGTTGGGCTGTCCGCCCTCGCCCTTCATCAGCATCTTGCCAAGTTCGAACTGCGCATCGGAGTCGCCGAAATTCGACGCCGCCTGCAGATAAAGATCGCGCGCAGCGCCCGGATTGGAATTGATGGGTGAATTGGGAATACCGCGCCTCAAATAGCCGGCAAGTGCAACAAGGGCGTCGGCGACATAGCTTTCGTTCTGCGTGCCTTGATCAGCGCCTTCACGAATGACCTGCTCGAACATCTTATAGGCTTCGTAGTCATCTTCCTTGACGCCGTCACCCTCCGCATACATGCGGGCAAGCTTCCAGTTGGCGCCCTGGTGTCCTTTCTCGGCGGCAAAGCGAAGCGCCTTGACCGCCTCATCCTTGTGACCATTCTTGTAGGCCGAGAAGCCGAATTTGAAGAGCGCAAACGGGCTGGAATCCTCATTCATTTCATTCTTGGTATCGAACGCAAAGCAAGGTGCCGTCATGGCGCTCATCATAAGGCCAATTCCGACCAGCGGAGCGACAAGGCGTTCAGTGACGAACATGGCAGCGTTCTTCCTTCACCCTGACCAGATCTGTCGCAGCAACACCGCGCGCCATTTCAACCGTCCAGGTACTATACTCGCCAGCCTGCATGAACACCGCATTCAGCGGCGAGATGTTCAAGCCTCGCACATCATTCCAGCAATCATTTGACGGATTTCCGGCAATACTGGGGCTCACAATAAAATGATGAACGAACGTCCGCTGACGTCTTGCAGATCGGGTCTTCGAAATAACTAACGCGTCCATCATTTTCCCATGCGGAGCATCTGCACTATTACTCGATGTTTCCAACCACCCAAGGTTGCCGCTCCATTGAGGTGCTCCGGGTTTGTGGCGCAAAATGGGCAGATTTGTCCCCCGCTCTTGCGCTGCAGATCATCGCGCAGAAGTGTTGCTGAATCGTCACAAAATTTGAACGGCAGAAAAATGATTTTACACTGGAAGGGGGTTCGTATTGGCCAGAGCCATCTCAATAAAAAAGCCCGGCGGTTTGCCGGGCTTTTCTTTTATATCAAAGGTTTGGATCAGAATTTTAGCTTGGCCGAAAGCGACAGGGCGCCTACGAAGTCATCGCCAAAATCATAGGCAACGTCGCCGCCGCAGACCCCAGACCTGCTGGGGCAGCTTCGAGGTGGTCCATACTCGCCAGACGTCAGCATACCGACCGCACCGCCGGCGCGAACTTCAAACTTATCATTCGGTGTATAGGAAACGCCGGTCGAAAGCAGCCAGGTATCGGTCTGCGTAGTCAAACCAGTTGATGTGCCGCGATCCCAGCTCAGCTGAACCTGTGCGCTCCACTGATCGTTGAATTTATGGCCGACACCACCGGATACCGTCCAGCCGTCACGGAACATCAGATCGAGTGATGTGGCATAGGCGGCAGGCGTACAGGTGGGAACCGTTACCGAACAGAAGCCGACGACCTGGAGCACACTCCAATCGACCCATTTTACCGAGCCGAAAGCCAGCCAGTCTGGTGCGATACCAGTCTGGAATCTGAACTCAGCGGTTTGCGGCAACGTTGCCGTTCCATATACGTCGATGATCCGTCCAGCGAATGGTAGAAGCGGGTTGGCAAAAATCGCAGGAATTTCTGTAACATCGATCGTGCCGGCAATCCGACCTAGATCGACCTCGGCGTTATAGATGAAGCTTGCCCGAAATGCGTATTCTGGGATTTCATATGACGCTCCAATGCGCCAGCCCCAACCATCGCCCTTCAGGTCGAGAACACCCGTTCCGTCAAAGCCTGCTGCTGCGAATGGGGTCTGGAGAACCTGACCGAGAACAAGCCTTTCCTTGAAGCCGTCGACCTCCTGGTAGGACACACCGCCGATTGCGCGGAGGTATCCCTTACCTACGTCGAATTTATAGGAACAGGTCAGACCATAGTCCTTGCTGTTAATCTTGGTCTCAATGTTCTGGTTTGCGCCTACCCAATCGGCACCTGGATTGGTGTGAACACCCCATGGCTCGGAATAAGTTCCCAAGCAGTCGAAATCTGACGTGATGCCGAGTTTCGCGCCGAAACGTGGAACTGTATAGTTCGGTGTTTCATGACCGGAGGTTGACCCGCCGCCGATGCCGTTGGCGCCAAGCCCATCAAGCGGATTGATATCGCGAGCGTTCTTGAATTTGCGGTCAGGCATCACGTATATCACGCCTGCTTCCGTTGCAACGCGGCTAGGGTCGAACAACAATTCCCAGTTGTAGCCTCCGCGCTCTAGCCCCCCGGCTTGAGCAGCAGAGGCCACACCCGTCAAAAGCAGCGCCCCGCCCAAAATCGTTGAAATAGCCTTAGACATTAGTTATCCCCCGAAAGTCCAAAAACTTCCTGAACGCCGCAACAGTTCAGCAAAATTGTTACCAATACGTAATAGGTAACAAAGCACACCGATCGTGCAACGGGTTTGCGAAAGGCTGATTCTTCAACGGGGCGATGGAGAATCGAAAAATTCCGAAATTTTCGATTTCGAGATCGAGGTTTCGCTATTTTTTCAACTAATCCGAATTGGTTAGTGGCAAAATCAATGATTTTTGGGCGGAAAACGCCGTTGTTGCTCAAATGCAACGCCGCCGGAAAATGACAAAATTGGGGCTTTTCACTGGCGGAAATGGGGAGCTTCCCCCTGTGTTTCAAGGGGAAGTCTCGATTCAATCAAGCGGGATTCGCGCCGGCTCGCGAATCTTTGTCATCAACCCGCTTCGCGTACCCGGCGGATCGCCGTTTCGATTTTTTCGGCCGAGGCTTGCAACTCGGCGAAACGTTCGCGCTCGGCTTCGACGATTTCCGGTTTCGCATTGGCGACGAACTTCTCGTTACCAAGCTTCTTTGCGATCTTCTCCGATTCATCGGCAATCTTGCCGGCTTCCTTGGTAAGCCTTGCAATCTCGGCGTTCACGTCGATGAGGCTTCCCAGCGGCAGGCAGGCCGTGGCTTCGCCGATGACAAACTGAGCCGAGCCCTTTGGAGCGTCTGCGGCCAGCGTAATCGTCGCCACACGGGCGCGCCATTTGATCGAAGCGTCGTGGTGCCGAAGGCGTTCCTCCGTCACATCGTTGGCACCGATGACCACAAGGGGCGCCACTGCCGATGCGGGAACGTTCATTTCGGCCCGCACCGAGCGAATGCCGGTGACCAGATCGATGAGCCAGTTGATATCGGCTGCAGCCTCGGCATCGAGAAATTCTGGCTCCGGCCAGCCCGCATGGCAAAGCAGCGTTTCGCGTGCCTGCCCCTCGCCTGCCGTATGCGCCCAAAGCTCTTCTGTCATGAACGGCATGAACGGATGCAGCAGCTTGTAGATTTCGTCAAGGACATAGGCGGCACAGGCCTGGGCTTCGGCCTTTGCCTCTGCATCCTCGCCATTGAATACCGGCTTCAAGAGTTCGATGTACCAGTCGCAGAACTGGTTCCAGACGAAGCGATAGGCAGCACCTGCTGCTTCATTGAAGCGATAACTGGTGATTCCATCGGTGACATCACGCACCGCATTCGTCAATTCTGTCAGAATCCAGCGATTGACCGTAAGCTTGGCATGCTCCGGGCGGAACGATGGATCGCGCGCCACTCCGTTCATTTCGGCAAAGCGCGTCGAATTCCACAGCTTGGTGCCAAAGTTGCGGTAACCGGCGATGCGGCTTGGATCAAGCTTCACGTCGCGTCCCTGCGCCGCCATGATCGCCAGGGTGAAGCGCAACGCGTCTGCGCCATATTCGTCGATCAGTTCGAGCGGATCAATGACGTTGCCTTTCGACTTCGACATCTTCGCCCCGTTCTTGTCACGAACGAGCGCGTGAACGTAAACCGTGTGGAACGGCTCTTCATTCATGAAATGCAGGCCCATCATCATCATTCGGGCCACCCAGAAGAAAATGATGTCAAATCCCGTCACGAGAACGTCGGTCTGATAGTAGGTAGCGAGTTCCGGCGTTTTGTCTGGCCAGCCCAGGGTCGAGAATGGCCAGAGTGCCGACGAGAACCACGTGTCGAGCACATCCTCATCGCGCGTCAGGATTTCACCCGGCTTGAAGTTCTCGATGAGATTCTCGACATGAGCTTTCATCGGCCCCTCATGTGCGAGATAATGCTGGATGGCGGCGCTTAGCGCCTCTTCCTCGCTGCGTTCAACGAAGACCTGCCCGTCCGGGCCGTACCATGCCGGGATCTGATGACCCCACCAGAGCTGGCGCGAGATCGTCCACGGCTGGATATTCTCCATCCAGTCAAAATAGGTCTTTTCCCAGTTCTTCGGCACGAAATTGGTCCGGCCCTCGCGCACACTGGCAATCGCCGGCTTGGCGAGCTCGGCCGCATTCACATACCACTGATCGGTGAGGTACGGTTCAATTGGCACACCGCCACGATCACCGTGCGGGACCATATGGGTGTGGTCCTCGATTTTCTCGAGAAAGCCGCCCTCTTCCATCATCGCGACAATCAATTTGCGTGCAGCAAAACGATCCTTGCCATCCAGAACATGTATCAGCTGACTGAGGTTTCTCGATGGCTCCAGGCCTTCGAGAAATTCATCATTGTCTTTCAGATGGATCGAAGCATCCGTGTTGAGGATATTGATCTGACGCAGATCGTTACGCTTGCCGACTTCGAAATCGTTGAAATCATGGGCCGGCGTGATCTTGACAGCACCGGAACCCGCTTCCGGATCGGCATAGTCGTCGGCAACGATGGGAATGTGACGGCCGACCAGTGGCAGAATGACATTGTTATCGATCAGCGCGTGATAGCGGGCATCGCCGGGATTGACCGCAACACCCGTATCGCCCAGCATGGTCTCCGGACGCGTCGTTGCCACGACAATATAAGTATGCGGATTCTGCGGATCGAAAGCCACGTTTTCCAGCGGATAGCGGAAATGCCACAGATTCCCCTTGATCTCGTGCTGCTCGACTTCCAGGTCGGAAATCGCAGTCAGAAGTTTCGGATCCCAGTTGACGAGGCGCTTGTCCTTGTAGATCAGCCCTTCCTTGTAAAGCGTGACAAAAACTTCAAGGACAGCTTTCGACAGACCTTCGTCCATGGTGAATCGCTCGCGAGACCAGTCGCAGGATGCACCGAGGCGCTTGAGCTGACCTGCAATGATGCCGCCAGACTCTGACTTCCACTCCCATACCCGCTCCACGAACTTCTCACGGCCCATGGCGCGGCGGCCTGGCTGCTGGCGCTCCATCAGCTGCCGCTCGACAACCATCTGCGTGGCAATGCCCGCGTGATCCATTCCCGGCTGCCACAGTACGTTCTTGCCGCGCATGCGCTCGAAACGGACGAGAATGTCCTGGATCGTGTTGTTGAGCGCATGGCCCATATGCAGGGAACCCGTCACGTTTGGCGGCGGAATGACGATCGCAAACGGACCGGCGCCCGGCTTCGAGCCGGCCCCGGCCTTGAAGGCCCCGGCTTCGTCCCAGCGTTTTGCGATTTCGGGCTCTACGGCCGCGGCGTCATACGTCTTCTCAAGCATACAAAGTGTCCGTCATTTGCGGAAAAAGGATTGGCTACGGTGTAAACCGAATGGCCGCCTATAAGTCAATGAAAAGTCAATGATGACTGTCAAACGTGCTTCGCGCCCGCTTGACGAATCAATGCGAACCCTCGACCAGTGAGCCGCGCAACAGTGGCGCATTTTGGGGGAAGAGAATGAAAATCTCGCATTTGGTTACATCATGCCTCGCTGCGCTTGTGCTGGCGGGATGCATGGTGTCTGAAAACCGCTACAAGCAAGTACAAGCCAGCGTGCGAAATCCCGCTCAGCAGAAAGCTGAAATCGCAAACTGCTCCACCTCAGTGGGTAACATGTCGCCCGAGCGGCGCCAGAGTTTTGCTACGCTGGCGGGGACGTCAGTCGCAAGCGTGCCGACGGTCTTCTGCAGACGCATTGTCCAGGGAGTTGCCAGCGGGAAACTGACGCGCGACGACATCAATTCCGTCTATAAGGGCGCCCTTACTCCCAATGCGCTCAAAGTGATCCAGGGGCGCTAGCACAGCTGGGTAATTCCAACGCGCAAGCGGCCCGGCTTACCGTCGGCCGCCTCGTGCCACCCGCTCGATTTCCTCGCGCACGAGGCGTTCGACCAGCGTCGGCAGGTTGTTGTCCAGCCAGTCCTGCAGCAAGGGTCGCATGATCTCCTGCGCGATCTCATCGAATGAGCGCCTTTGCTCATTGCGGACGGCGAATGACAGATCATCGAACGCTGAACTCACCTGCCGCTCGGCCGCCTCGGAAAGGATGGGTTCGAGCGCCTGCTCCAGATCGAGCGACACTTCGTCGTCCATTCGTGCATCCGGTTCCGGACCAGTGAGACGGGTGGGGACCGACAGGGTATCGGCCAGCTCGACGGCCTCCGTATCGAACACCGGAGGATTCAAGTCCGCAGCTGCCGGATCTTCTTGCCGCAATGCAGCTTCTTCAGTCAACGCAGGATGCATTTCAGGAACCTTCGTCGCAGTATGGACTCCCGAGGCGTCCTCCAGCGTTTCGGCGGGCAGTGGCGCGACCTGCTGGCCAGGAGCATCGGCGGCCTGCCTGTCCGGGATATCGGCGTTCAACGGCGTGTCGGGCGCGGGTTCCCGTTCCACCAGCTTTGATTGCAGTGGCGAAGAAGACCGTCCGAGCGGCGATTCAAACGATGGCGTGGCGGCTGCGACGGCGATGCCTTCGCGTGGTGGCAGCTCGGCTTCCTCATCGCTGTATCGATCGGCAGAATGGGGCTCGCGCACCGCCGTACGCGATGGGATATCGGAGTTGACGGGAACTGGCGGCGTGTCATCGGGCCGCGTGGTATCGCTCTCCTCGATGATGCGGCGGATCGATGCGAGAATTTCCTCCATGGAGGGTTCCCGCGCGACGCTGGATGATTGTGCCATGATGCTCTTGCCCACTACATCTTGTTTCGTTGCGCTGCAACGAATCTGTATTCAGTGTAGAGGCTTGTAATGCGTTTGAGAATCCTCAGGCGAAATGTTTGCAGCTAACCCACAGATTTTCTGAAAAACGCCTCAACTGGCGCCGGAAAACAATTTGCCGCCAGGCGGTCGGCCTGGCGGCAAATTTGAAAGCGGCAAACCGCGGATAAATCGGAAATCAGCGCCCGTCCGGCGTGCGCAGACCGATCCACTTGTCCTTTACCGCTTCGTAGTGCTCTTCCGGTCTGTACTCGGCAACCTGAAGTCCGATCTGCGATGCGGTCAATCGGCCAACGGCTGACAGAACCGCATAGCTGGTAACGACACTGTCCCGTTCGGCCTGTGCGAGCGATACCTGACCGGTGAGAACGTCGGCCTGCGCGTTCAAGACGTCCAGGGTGGTGCGCTGGCCAACCTTGCGCTCCTCGATCACGCCGTTCAAGGCGAGTTGCGCGGCAGCCACCACTGACCTTTGTGCAACGATCTGTGCCTTGGCTGATTCCATTTGCGAATAAGCTTGAGCGATGGCCTGGCGGACACTGTCGCGCGCCACATCGACCTCGATGCGACGCTGGCCCAGGGTTTCCTTGGATTGGCGGACAAGTGCAGAGGTCCGGCCGCCATTGTAGATCGGAATCGTCACCTGGATACCTGCGGACGCTGAGGTGCTATCCGTCGTGCCGGTGCTGATACCGCCTGAAAAAATCTCCTCGCGCTCAACTGTACCCACAAGTCCAACCTGTGGCAGGAGTTGCCCCTCATTGGCCTTCACACTGTAACCGGCCGCGTCCACGGCATATTGGCTGGCGAGAATTGCCGGATGATTGCCGGTTGCGATTGAAAACGCCTGCTGCATCGATTTCGGCAATGACTTCGAGGCCATAGCGGCAGCCGCCAGCCTGCCGGGTGTCGTTCCAACGATCTGGATATAATTCGCTTCCGCGATCTTCTCATCCGATTTTGCCGCATCGAGCGTGGCGATCGCGGAAGCCTTCGATGCCTCCGCCTGCGCAACGTCCGTACGGGTTCCTTCGCCCACATCGAATCGCGCCTTTGCGGCGCGCAGCTGCTCGTCAAGAAACTCGAGGTTCTTCTGGCGCAGAATAACGATCTGGCGGTTCAGATAGACATCCATATACGCCTGAGCAGCACTGAAGAGCAGGTTTTGCTCGTTGTTGCGCAGGTTTTCGCGGGCCGCCAGAACCTGTGTCTTGGCCGATTTGATGTTGTTGCTGACGGTGAAACCATCAAAGAGCGTCTGATTGATCTGTATCCCGAACGTTCCGGTATTCCTGGTACCGTGGGTACCTCCGTCAAGCCGGCTAGCGGTCGTGGTCAAATCTGCCGTGGCAGATACAACCGGACGGTAGCCCGATTTCGCGACTGCAACGCCTTCATCCGTAACGCGGACGCCCGCCCTGTCGGCATTGAGCGTGGAATTGTTGCTGTATGCCTTGGCCATTGCGCCAAAGATTGTTTCAGCCATCGAAGGCGTAGTGGCCAATACCGTCGCCGACATCAGCGCTGCGGTGAGTACTCGCTTACCCGCTAAGAACACTATAAGCCCCTTCATTCTCTAAACTTGCACGTCCAACCGAACCGATTGGTTCGACAACATGTTGTTCATTGTTCGCCAATTGGCAAGAAGGCCACAGGCACAATTTCCAATCTGCTGACAAAAGTACTCAACCGTTGCACTTTTGTCTCATAGGCGACACTCAGAATTCGAATTCTGCTACCTTCTCAAATCCGGGAAGCGGTTTGACTGCGGAATTGAAAGCCCGGCGTCCGGAAACAACCCCATCATTTTTTCCGTAAAGCATTGCCTTGCCTGCATTTCCCGCCCCCTCGACAACCACGAGTCGGCCCCCATCCTTCAATTGATCGAATAATGTACTAGGAACGTGGTCCACGCTACCCTCAATTATGATTACGTCGTAGGGCGCTTCGGAGGGATAACCCTTCTCCAGCGGCCCATGGACGACCACAACACAATCCGACCCGCACTCCGACAATATAGCGGTCGCCTGATCGGCCAGATTCCTGTCACTTTCGAGAGCGATCACCGAACCTGCGATTCGCGAAATCACGGCTGATGAATAGCCCGTGCCGCATCCGATATCGAGAACGACATCATCGGGCTGGACATTGGCAAGCTGAACCAGCTTCGCGAAAGGCGACGGCTGCATCAGATAGCGGGCGATAGAGTCTGCCGTAGCAGCCGAAACCAGGACATCGTCATCGATATAGGCCAGTGCGTGACGTGTGCTTGGCACAAACTTCTCGCGCGGGACATCAAGAAAAGCCTGAAGCAGCGGTTTGTCGGTCACATCAGTCGTGCGCAACTGATTGTCGACCATCTTGATCCGCAAGTCTTCGAAATTCAGCATCATATTCTACAAGCTTTCCTGGCAAGGCGCCTGCAACACATGTAGGCGCGTAACATGCTTCTGACAGATCCGCATCCAACCTGCCGCCTGTAAAGTTGATGATCCTTGAGGACCATCTTCCTATAGAAGCACCAATTTATCTCAATTTGTCAGAGGATGTGGCAAAATTTTCCGTCAGCGTCAATGAATGACTAACGCGACGGCGCTTCACTGTTCACATTGTCTCAGGACTGCGGCCTTCATGCACCACTGTCCGCCACCCGCCCCCGGTCAACTGCTTCGCCGGTCGCCCGAAGACCAGGGTACAATAGCGATGCCACGCCTGCCGCCCGAATCATCTGCGGCTGATTTGGAGGTGACAACACGGCCATGGCGCGGGGTCAGCCTGCTCGCCGCGCAGCGTTCCCGCCATTTGTTGTAAGCATCGAGGAGATCAGGGTCATCCGGATCGGTCGTGCTTTACTGGATCGCGCATCGATACTTGCTTGATCTCCTCGTTATTCTCGCTGCACCAACGAAAGCAGGAAGCTTTGTCAGACTGCAAGTTCAAGTGCGAAATATCTTTATAAGAAAATAGTATCTGGTAACAAACTCCCTTAACCGTAGGATTATTCCGGGATTGAACAGTTCGGCTGCACCTGTCATTCTATACTTCAGTGCATGGAATCGTTCGTGCGAACGATAGGAATTCAAAGCAAATGATCGAGATCAAAGGATTCAACGCGTCTCCCATCAGCCAGGACGAATTGACAGGACTGGCTGACAGAGCCGCGCTCGAGGAGCATCTCGACAGTCTTTGCGGGTCCTATGCAGAAAGCGATTTCGACGACCGGCTGGAGTTTGCCATCCTCTGCATTGATCTGGACGGGTTCAAGAAATTCAACGAACAATATGGGCGCGCTGAGGGCGATACGCTGCTTAGACTTGTGGCTGATCGCCTGCAGTCATGCATGCGCAAGAATGATGTGGTCTACCGCATCGATGGCGACGAATTCGCTATCGTCCTGCTGCAGGTGACGGCGAACGAGGTTGCCAGCATCGCCGACCGCATCATCGGCACGCTTTCACAGCCCTACGATATTGGCCGGGCCGAGCCGGCGGCAATCAGTGTTACTATCGGCGCGGCCCTTGCGCCGCGCGATGGCGATACACCTGAAAGCCTGTTGTGGTGCGGTGATGCTGCCCTCTATATCGCCAAGAAAGCCGGAAAAGGCGTCTACCGCCGCTATTCGGAACGACGCTCCAGCTAGACACATCATGGCGCAGGCATCTTGTCGAATTTCGGCAGGTTTGAATCGATGTGGTCCCAGGCGTAGCCTCGCACGCCGTAGGTTACCATTTGCGGCTTGTATCGACTTGGATCGTCAAGGCTCGCGGCGTGCACTGTGAACAGATCGGGCATGGCCGCAAACGTCAAATAGACCGGTGATCCGCAGGTGGGGCAGAAGGAACGCGTCTTCACATTGCCGCTATCGCTGGCGATATCCCAATGCATGGCTTCGCCGCTGAGTTTCACACTCTCCTTGCTCGGGAAGGTCAGATAGGATCCGTGGCCTGTGCCGCTTTTCCGCTGACAGTCGCGACACTGACAGTCGTTCATCACTATTGGTTCGGCAGAAATTTCATAACGGATCGCGCCGCAGGCGCATCCGCCGGTATAAGCCTTGCTCATGTTTTCACTCCTGCGATAAAGCCCGGTTGGTCCCACAGAACCAGCAACGGACGGCACTCTGCATTTTCAGTGTCTGGGTGAATGAACGCAGCAGTCAGCCCCTGTTGTACTCTTCACGACGCCGCGTCAGTGCAGCTTCTTTGAAGAGACCTGTTCCGCAACGACATCGCCGATGCTGGGGACAACCCTCTTCCACCCTGCGCCCATATTCGTGAACGCCACATCGTTCCTTGGGAGTACGAAGCCGGAGTGGACAAGACGAAGGCGCGTTCCGCTATCGACTTTGAAGAGGGTCCACGTGACCACTGTATCCAAACGTGAGCCATAGCCGGCATTTCCTTCGTGTCCGCCCTTCCAGGCATAAGCAAGCCGCTCGTTCGGCTTCGCCTCCAGCACTTGGCAGTGAATGACACCGTCCCACATGCCGGCCGGCGTCGTCTGGAACGTGAAGTGCCTGCCCTCCACCGCCTCGAATCCGATCAAAGGCATCCGCAGCCAGCGATTAATCAATTCGCCTGTTGTCAGCGCTTTCCAGATCGTCTCCGGTGCATGCGGCAAGACCTCTTCGACTACGATTTCCTGTGTGCCGGACTTCAGCGCGACGTCGTTCATGTATCCATCTCCGTTAACAAGGTTCTGAGGTTTGCAAAGCGCTCGCGCCAGAATACGCCGTAATGGCTCATCCACTCGACGAGCGGCGAAAGGCCCTCGGGTTCAGCGCGATAATAGACCTTCCGGCCCTCGGGCCGCTCCGCAACCAGACCCGCCTGTTTCAATGATTTGAGGTGCTGGGAGATGGCACCCTGTGTTACGCCGCTCCCTCGCGTCAGTTCGACCACGGTTATCTCATCGGAGCTGACGACACGCTCGTAGACGGCCCGGCGGGTCGGATCGGCAAGGGTGCGCAGGACAGCGCTTATGGTAACGGCTTCAATCATGGCTATTACATTAGCCACCACTCATTAATTAGTCAACACTAATGTTTTTGTTTCGCGACCTCATTATCTCTGCCGCTGAATTGCGTCCCTCGATCGCTGGGCCGGATAGTGATTGGGGTAGAATCGCAAAATGACACTGCCAAGCTTTTCAAACCAAGGTTGCACGGAAAGGGGTCAGCAAGAAAATCAATTAGTTAAACACGGAAAAGCACTGTGGATACCTCACCGGGAGCGAGGTGAGAGGGCGTTAAATCACCTTGATGCCACGCGCAGCAGTTTGGCGTTGGGGTTGCACCAGCCCGAAAGCTGGTGCATGGGTACCCCCTCTCAAGACCAATCCTTACAAGGCCACCTATGCTATCGCGCCTCCTTGACCTGTTTCGCGCTAACAAATCTGCGCACCGGTCCATCATAGTCCCCTTCCCGGATGATCGCGAAATTGAACATCATCCAGTTGCCCAGGCAACGGGAGAGATCGTCGCCTTCTTCACCTCCAACTCATTCTACGTACATGAAGCCAGGCGTATGATCGCCTCGGCCGTGCGCTTGGGGCTGGAGGTCACCGCTACCGCCATTGAAAGCGCTGGCAGTTGGGTCCGCAACGCTGCCATGAAACCGAGCTTCCTTTTGAAAGAGCGTCGCCATAAGCGAGGCCCGCTTCTTTACGTGGATGTTGATGCGGTCTTCCATCGCAATCCATGGCCTGCGCTAGCCTCGTTTGACGGCGACCTTGCAGTCCATTATTCGGACAATGGGCGACTGATATCAGCGACCATCCTGATTAACGATACACCTGCCGCACTTCGCCTCATCGAAATGTGGAAGGAACGGTGCGACGAAGACCCTGATATTTGGGACCAATTGGTATTGCAGCAAATAATAGCGGAGGATCAGGCATCCGGCGCACGGCAGTTTCAAGTCGGTTCCCTGCCAGTATCTTTCTGTTGGATTTTTGACCGCCTGACCAACGAAAAAACCGACGTTGTCTATATCGAACAGCTGCAAGCCAGCCGGCAAGCGACACACAAGAAGCGGCTTTTCGGCCGTGTTGGAAAGCGCCTTAGACGCAGGCGCGAACGCGTCAGGCAAATAGAAGAGGTCCTGATCGGCAGCGCTTGAGGCCAAGGATGCAAGACCATGAAAGTTTATACGCGGAATGTCCGATGCGCGGGTCGGGCCATTTCGAAGTTGACTGGCGTGAAATGGGGAAGGTATCGCCTCACCCTGATGACGGGTGGTGTCCCGGATTGCCACACTTGACGAAAAGATAAGTAAATCAATTAGTTGATGTGGCGCCTGAACTTATTGGAGGCCTCGCCCGGAATCGAACCGGGGTGCAAGGATTTGCAGTCCTCTGCGTAACCACTCCGCCACGAGGCCCCAAAGTCAAAATAGCTAATGAAATTAACTACTTATAGAAGCGACGAATATTCATTTCGAACAGCGTCACTTGCGGCATTCCGAATAGCCGTTTTTGTTTTGTGCCGCAATACGAAAAATGAACATGCGCAAAACAATCGCTCCAGGGCCCTCTGGAACGAAAGCGCATGCAATCCGTTACCTGCTTGAGGAGGCTCCGATGGCAACAACCACTCTCGTCGGTGCATTGCTGGTTACATGCGGACTTTTGTATATGGCAGGAGTCGCCATCTATCGCGGCAGGTTGACCGATGCGCATTCTTCTCCCCATGAGCCAGCCGGTCTCACGCTCGAGCCGCGCCATCGTGGCCTGCGCTTTCTTGGTCTGAAAGCCAATTGGCCTGGTCTCTTGATTGCGGCTATCGGTGCGTTGATGTTGTTGCTGCCAACAGTGTAGCATCGCTGGAACTCGGCGCGGTTCGTTCCTTTGACAGTCAAAGCCAATCCTGTTTATCGTTGGCTGCAGCAACTGAGAGAACTGATCATGAGCGGATTCGCGTTACCTCAGGAGGGCGGGTGCCGTTGCGGCCAGGTGCGCCTGAAGATTACTGCCAAGCCCCTTCTTACCATGGCCTGTCACTGCACCGGCTGCCAACGCATGAGCGCCAGCGCTTACTCGTTGAGTGCGGCTATTGCGAGTGAAGGCTTCTCAATCACGAAAGGACAGCCAGTCATTGGCGGTCTGCATGGCGCATCCCGGCATTATTTCTGCCCCCATTGCATGAGTTGGATGTTCACAAGGCCCGAAGGTCTTGACTGGCTCGTCAACCTTCGCCCGACCATGCTCGACAATCCCGGCTGGTTCACACCATTCATCGAAACATGGACAAGCGAGAAGCTGCCTTGGGCGACCACGCCGGCCGTTCACAGCTTCGAAGCTCTGCCGGCATTCGATCAATACGAAGGTTTGACCAGGCAATATGCGGAACAGGCGGAATCATTGTAATTGTCGCCACATTCCCGCTCAGCCTTCATTCTTGTTTGAATCAAACCAGCTGCCCTTCCACCGGCGGCCCAGCTTGACCTCGATCTGACGGCGCTTGCGCCGCACGATAGCCGAATCATGCGACAACACGACGAGCCCAAGCGGAACCATCCAGAATCCAAGGATGGGCAGAAAGCCCAGAGTGCCGCCCGCAACCAGCAATCCGCCAAGCATGCGGCGCATTGCCACCGATTGCGGCACGGGTACATGGCGGCCAAAGATGCGCATGTGCCGGCGCTTCCTGTGCGACTGGTGCTTGTGATGTCCCGTATTGGGGTGCGTATCAGTATCTTCCGGACGATCGGACAACGATATTCTCTTCTCGTTAAATGGCGTTTCAGTCCCGATGTAGGAAGCCTCCCGACGCATGTCATCGTTTTGTTATGCACATTAGTGGAAAAAAATCGAAATCGTCCTTTGCAAAAGCGGAACCCTTTTGCTATAGGCCACTTCGCTGATGACTAAGTAGATATTCCCCGGTAGCTCAGTGGTAGAGCAATCGGCTGTTAACCGATCGGTCGCTGGTTCGAATCCGGCCCGGGGAGCCAGTCACTTCAAAGGCTTGAGCCGAGAAATCGCTCAGGCCTTTTGCTTTTTCTGAGCTCGCGGACAGCATTTGGCGGTTTCAGCTTTTTCTGGAGGCCGCCGCTGGCGAATTGAATGACCCGAGCTTGCGGCAAAACCGACTCTGTGCTCGAATCGTGCCGGTATTCGCTCGCGATCGCTTTGCGATCCGCATGTTCAACCGCTTCAACAGCCGATACGTCATGTCTTTTCGATCGCCCCGAAGCATTTCCGCCCGGTTTGACCAGAATGGCCCGCCGAGCGCCATTGACATGGAAATCCTGGCGGAAACGGCTGCGGCGCTCGGGCGCGCTGGACAGAAAGTCGAGCGGACGCTGGAAAGATTGCACGCTGCGGCGGAGGTGGACCGGGAGGTGTGCCTTAAGGCCGCGGCACAGGCAGTACACGCCTATTTCATCCAGCGCGAACTATGCGGCCTGCGCAATCACGATGATCCCATCCAGCATTATGGCATTCCGCGCGCAGTGCTGGTCCGGCTGGGGGCGGTTTAGCCGGCGCCAGGCGACCGATAAACTGCTGGCTTATTTCTCCGGCGCCTCTTCCTCGAACATCACCGCCACGTCAGAATTGGCAGAAAGACGAACGCGGTTGCCTTCCACATCCGCAACCAGCGATATCGAAATATAATGATGATGGCCTTTGTGCGTACCCTCGCCGCTGTCTTTCCTGATCAATTTGATTCGCCCGCCCTCGATCCTGTCCACGGTACCGACATGCACACCGTCGGCGCCGATCACTTCCATATGTTGCTTGATGCGTGTAGCAGTCATGACATTACCTCCAAGGATGACGCATCATGAACGCATGAAGCGGACTTTGGATGCATTGCCGCGTTGGAGGCTTCCGGGACAGGCGCGAAAGCTCTACTCTGCCCGGCATGATCCTCAAGGAAAGCGTTGCCCCCAATGGCTTACGAGATTTTGACCCCCGCCGAGATGGGTGAAGCTGACAGGCTAACCATCGCGGCTGGCCCCGGCGACGGTTACGCTCTCATGCTGAACGCCGGCCATGCCATCGCCCGTCATCTTCTGGCGCATCATGGCGACATGCCGGAATTTCACATCCTGTGCGGGCCCGGGAACAATGGCGGCGACGGCTACGTCATTGCCCGTCTCCTGATCGAGAGCGGCGCTCGTGTGCAGGTCTGGTCCACAGGCTCCCCGAAGCCCGGAACCGATGCAGCGCGGGCATTGGCAGACTGCCCTGTCAAACCCCGCGCCATCGACGGTTTTGAACCGGCGCCCGGCAGTCTCGTTGTGGATGCATTGTTTGGCGCTGGCCTCGACAGGCCGATAGCAGGCAAGGCCGCAGGCGCCATCGCCCGCGCCAACGATGCGCCGGTGCGCCGGGTGGCCGTCGACATGCCCTCGGGCCTCGATGGTTCCAGCGGACAGCCGCTCGGCCCCGTCCTCGAGGCGCACGCCACTATCACGTTCTTCCGCAAGAAGCCCGGTCACCTGCTCTACCCGGGTCGCACGCTCTGTGGTGATTTGACCGTCGTCGATATTGGCATCCGGGATGACGTTCTCGCCGCCGTGAAGCCAGGCTGTTTCGAAAACATGCCGCGCCTGTGGCGAGAGCTGCTTCCGGCGCCCGGTGCGGACACGCACAAGTACACGCGCGGCCATGTGGCGGTGTTTTCCGGCGATGCGACCTCGACCGGCGCAGCGCGGCTATCGGCGCTATCAGCAGCAAGAAGCGGTGCAGGCGCGGTCACCGTTTTGTCGCCCGATACAGCACTCTCCGTCAATGCCGCGCACCTCACCTCCATCATGCTCAGCCGCTGCGATCACAGGCAAGACCTGATATCGTTCATCGAGAGGCGAAAACCATCTGCCTTCGTGCTTGGCCCCGGCTTCGGCATTGGTGATAAAACACGCGAGTTTTCCCTGTCCCTGCTGCAGGACCAGTCAGTCAAACTGGTTTTCGACGCCGATGCGATCACATCCTTTCAGGATCGCCCGGACGCCCTCTTCAATGCAACGCAGCGCTTTCCGGAGGTCCGTCTCGTACTGACGCCCCATGAGGGCGAATTCAAGCGGCTGTTTCCGGATATCGTCGCCACCAAGACGCCATCCAAGCTCGAACGAGCTCGCGAGGCCGCCGCCCGCGCCGGCGCGATCGTCATATATAAAGGTGCCGATACCGTGATCGCAGCGCCGGATGGTCGCGCCGCGATCAATACCAACGGCACGCCTTTGCTGGCGACCGCGGGCTCCGGTGACGTGCTGGCGGGGCTTGCTGCGGGATTGATGGCGCAAGGCATGCCGCCCTTTGAAGCAGCTTGCGCGGCGGTCTACATTCACGGCGCAGCCGCGCACCATCTCGGCTTTGGACTGATCGCGGAAGACCTTCCAATGGCGGCCACGAAGGTCATCGCCGGGTTGCGGGCAAATCGCGATCCGGGAACCAACCGGGAAATGGACCGTTGATTGCCAGTGACGAAGACTGCACCAAAAAGACCACGATTCAACGAAAGCGGGAGTGAATCATGAAACTGTTTTTGCGGCTGACGGCCCCTCTCCTGATGATTGCAATGAGCGGCTGCGCCGGGATCAATTACGCTAAATCCAACTATGGCGGCTTGCCTCAGCAACAGTTCACGGCGTCAAGCGGCCAGTCATTCCAGATCATCGACAATCCGGCGCGCGGCCGGATGATGATAGGGCCGGGTACAGGCGGCTCGGCAACCGAAGGTTTCGTCCGCGGCCTTGGTATGGGCGTCGCCAACAGCCTCGTTGCCACTCCTCCAGTGGTCTACCGCGATGCCGCAGAACAGTACCTGCGCAGCTCCGGACGCAACTGCACTGCGCAGGATGTGACGGCTATCATGGATCCTCGCTACGAAGTTCGCTACCGCTGCATGGGCGGACGAACGAACCAGGACAGGATGCTGGGACCGGCCTGAGCGATTTCATTTAATTTGTGCCGATCTATTAACCCCGCGTTTACCTTGATCATTCACCTTGTTCCCAAGCGCGATTTGTATGGCGTACGCGCTTCCAGTCATTTACCGCCTGTCATTATTCTGTCGCAATGACAGGCTAATGATTACACATAGCGAATAGCTTATTTCCATCTTTGACCACGGATGTACTGGCACTGATGTTGAGGTAAGCTTAGGAAGGTCGGGTAGCTCCCGGCCTTTTGCTTTTTTAATACCTGCGTTGCATTTTCTTGCCGTTTCAGGCGCCATTTCGCCATGGCGTGAACATCAGCACCTAGTAAGTCACGGTCACGATGACGTAGTCGGAATAGATGCCTGCTGGAGGTGTCGCCTGCCCCCTGGGGACACGGGCATAGACGGTATAATTCTGCTCTGTCCCCGTACCAAGCTTCTCTGCCTGCCCGCTTGCAGTGATCATATCGCCCCAGGAAGCAGTCCGGCCCGGGTCGCTGTAAAGACCATAGCCGATCGATTGACCGACGGGGTCTGATCCGGCGAACATTTTCCTGGCGTTAGGGCCGATCGCCGCTTTGCCGTTGCCCAGCAGGATATTGTAACCCACATTCGGCGTGCAGTTGATTTTCAGCGAGCCGGTCGCGTCGATATCCTGACCCTGCGGCAGGGCCGCCATCTTGCCGAAATTGATCGGACTTGTGTCCACAGAGCAAGTCTTGTCGACCTTGATCCTGGCCATGAAATTCATTTGCGTAGTCTGGGTGCCAACGCCAAGCGGGCAGCCAGGCGGCGGTTCCAACAGGGTCAGCCAGCGATAGTAAAAAGTAATCGGTATATTCGCTGAATAGTCTCCTGACTCCACCCGCTGCTTCTCGATCCGCCCATAGGGAAATGTGAAGGTTCCATTGCCGACGCCCATAAAGACCACCGCCAATTGCATGAGGGTCGCTGGATAGCCCTGGTCCGGGGCGACTTTCGATCTGGCCGCATCGGAATAGAGCTGGAATTTTAGATCACTGCTGCCGGCCTTCATGCTGCGTGTTCCGGTTGCCGCGTCAAGCCTGCCCACTGCCGGACAGACCAGAACGGTTGTTCCAGGATCGAGGGGTGTACTCCAGCAAGAGTAGGTTATGTTCAATGAAGCGTCGAGAACGGCGGACCCCGACGGACTGCCCGAGAAGACCATTTCCCCGCTCGGGGCGAACGTGCAGGTGAGCGCGAAAGCCATCCGGGGGACCAGCGTGAACCCGGCAAGGCAGATCAGCAGTAACAACAACCGTCTCATTGGCACACCACATTCCTGATTGATACCTGGTTTCCGGGTTGTGGCCGGTAGGCAAAAGCTGCATGACAGGAGCTTCCGCCTGTCAGTTCAATCGAAACCAGATTTTCACCCGGCGCGAGCCCCTGGACGAATGCCTCGCCATCATAACCGACGACAAACGTGTTCCCGCTACCGTCGATCTTCCCCAGAAGCCCGGCCGCCAACGGCTTTCCATTTGCATCGAGCAACGTGACGATCGCCCCGCCGCCAGCTTCCTTGACATGGAAATCCACCACCACGCCGCCCTGGTTAGCGGGAACGATAATGCTTTGCGTATCACCGATAGCGGCATCGACGGGGAGGTTCTGCGGGTCGATATCGATCTGGTTGGTCTCCCATGAGTTGAGATCCGGCACGATGAGTCGCCCGCTGCCATTCGTATGCCCAACCACATTGTTGCCGGACTTCACTTCGACACCGGGGGCGCCAACATTGACCACGGCAAAGGCGTCATCGATACGATTGGTGGCAAAGACGCCGCCGCCTGCCACCGCAATAGCGCCATCGATCTGACCACTGACTCGTGCCGCGTCGCCATATTGCTGCACATAGCCATCGACGTGCGCGATCTTGCCGCGATAGCTGCCCGATACCGAGCGGTTGGGCGTCTTGCCCTCGCTGGTTCTCGCGGCCCAGCCATAGCTGCCCTGTTCCGTGGTCGCGTATTTCGCAACTTCCGCGAAACCGGCAATATCGCCGCCGTTATCGTCGGTACCGGTCGAGGCATAGATGCCGTTGTCGAAAGATACGGATAGTCCGGCATAGACGCCGAAATTGTCGCTGTCGTCTAGATCTGTAAAGGCGGACGCATGGAGCGACGTATTTTTGAATAACGACTGGCTGTAGGAAGCACTTGCCGCGCGGTTTCTCTCGCCGTTATCCATTTCGATCTGTGTGAAGGAAAGATTGATACTGGACCGGCTGAACGGCGTTGGAAGACTGAAGCTCACCTGATCGATCGAACGCGGTACCCGCGCCGAGAATATCCGCGCGCCCGGATAATAGTAGAACTGATCGCGAATGCGCTCGCTATCGGCGGAAACCGAAGCAATATCGTCATAATCCCCGAAAGTGCGCTGCATGCGGCCGTAAAGCGTCCATGTGTCATAGCGCAGTTCCAGCGACCCGTTCACAAGCACGCCGGTTTCGCCGTCATGCCGGCTCCCCGCCACCGCCAGCGACGTGGCGCCCCAGCGCCCGAGCGGAAAGGCGGCGCCAATGCCGCCGTTCAACAGATCGGCACCACCCTCCACATGGCTTTCCAGAGTCAGCCAGTTGGTCAGACCATAGCGGGCCGTCGCCGTGCCGAAAATGTCGCTGCTATAATCATTGGATTCGTTGCCGTAACCGCGGCGGGGAAAGCCGATTTCCGCCGAGAAATCGAGCAGTCCCTTGACCAGCTGCTCGCTCGAAGTATAAAACGGCAATGTCGTTCTGGTTTCACGGCCGAGCGTATCCTTCAACACCACCTGGGCCTCGCCCGCCCCGCTGATCACCGGAAAATTGGACAGTTCAAACGGCCCCGCCGGAATCTCCGTGCTGTAGGTCTTTACATTCTGCGTGTAGACATCAAGCGTCGAAGGAACCGCTGCCGAACCGGACACGACAGGCATGGGCAGGGTTACAAGATCCCCCCGCAAGGAGAAATTCCGTTCGATCTGCATGCCGCCGAGGTAGACGGAACGCGTCCAGGGCAATCCGCGCGAGACGAGATCGCCGGCATTATAGGTGATCAGGCGCTCCGCGTCGGAATAGTTCCACGTGGTGTTCAGCCGCCTGACGCCCTGCAATTCGCTGTCCGAGAAGCTGGCGGTGAAGGACTGGTTCAATGTTCCGAACGGGCTGAAGAACCGTGCATCGAAACCGCCGGAAATGCCCTGGAAAGGCTTGAGGTCGCCGTCCATCAAATTGTTGGAGCTCGAATAGAGCGAATAGTTCAGAACTGCGCCGGTGCTCGCGGAGGGTTTGGGCCGTTCCCGCCCGGTCCGCCGCGCATCGAGATCGATTTTGCGCGGCACGCGCGCCGCATCGGTCGCGGTCACGTAAATGCTCTGGGTATCCGGCACGACATGATATGCGATGCCCGGCAGATCGTTGAGGTGAATTGACCCGTCAGGCCGGATCGCATTCTTGACGGGCTTGATCCCCACTTCCTCGAGTTCATCCGGCTCGGCCGTCAGGCTGCCGTCGGGCAATTGCTCGAATGTGCCGACAAAATCCGTATTGACGTCGTTGATATAGACTGCGAGCTGCAGTCCCTGCGCCCCCGCCACCTGGCCCGCCACCTGAATAGCCGCCACCGGCGCGGCATCAAGCGGCATCTCTTGCGCCCGCCCTGCCGTGTCAAGGCAGGCGATGGCCCACAGAGCCAGCCCGATGCATCGAAGAGCACGCGTTGAAAACCTGCGCGGAGCGTCATCTCCACACCGCGCCAGGATTTCAAGGCTTGCTCTAGTTGCTGACGTCGACATCGGCTTCGAGAGCTCCCCTGTCGGTCTGCAGCTTCAGGACTGCCGGACCCGGTCTCAGCCCTTTTGCTGGGCCGAGCGGAAATTGCGCCGAGCTTCCAGCCAGCACATAGCCGCCCGCATCTTTCTTGACGCCGATGATCCGGCCGCTCTGCAGCAGCTGAATATCCGTCAGGCGAAGTTTCGTGCCGCCGGCATTGGACCCGAAAAGGACATAGCCGCCATTGGCGCGCCGGATATTCCAGCCGACCCGCGCTGCAGCCGATTGTTCGCTCCTGTAGAAGACCGGCAGTGAAAACCGCACGGTAAAATTGACCGTGCCCGCCTTCAGCTGCGACGGGTCCGGCAGTTCGTCGACCAGTACCCGGTAGCTTTCCTCGGCAGTGACCGGCGCTTTGCTGATCCGTACCACGCGCAACAGATATTGTTTGCCCGCGCCGATCTGCGCCGATGGCGGGCTCGCGACCACATCGGCCGTCGGCTCCAGCCTCTCAACACCCATGACCTGGCTCCAGCGGAAGACCCGGACCTGCACGTTGACCGGTCTGTTCTCCTCATTCCTGAGGGTGATGACGCCGGCGCTGGCCGGCATCACCTGGTCGATACGGGTAGGCGAAACCTGCAGGGAGGACGCCGCGGCAATGCCGGTTTGAAACGCGCAAAGGCCGAGAAGGCCGATGCCGTATAACAAGGATCGCATGGCGTCCTCCAGTGATGTGCAGAGCTGCTAGTTGAGCGTAACCAGGATCGCGACGGTGTCCTTGTAGACGCCAGAGCCAGGATTGATCTGGGGCTTTACCCAGCCGTAGACCGTGAACGGCACATTCGTCTGGGCGGCAGTCGTCGCCGCAGTATAACTCACGGCATCAGCACCTGTACCCCAAACTTTCTGATAGTCAGATGCAGTGTAGAGATTGTAGCCGACCTTCTTGGTCGCATCGGTGCTATTCGTCATATAGCGCGCGGCAGCACTGGCGCCAGCGCCTTTGCCGGCATCCAAACCAACGGTAAACTTGGCGTTTGCCGTACTGCAGGAAACGTTGAACGTTGCTGATTGCTTGATGTTGTCCGTCAGACCGGACCATGTACCGAAGTTGAGATTGGCGCCGTCAGTGTCAAAGACACTGCAACCCTCTTCAATTGTCAGCTGGACATTGAGCGTGCCGCTCTTGGAAGCCGCAAACGCAGAACCAGTGAAACCAAGCGAGGCAACGAGCGCGGAAGCAAATGCAATGCGTGTTGAAATACGAGACATCATCAAAAAATTCCCTATGATTCAAAATTAAATTGGTCCCTATAAATTGGGAGAACGTTTGTTAACATATCGCTGGCGCAAGGTGTCAATGCGCTACATTTTGAAAATACAAAGTATATCTGCTTTCTACAAAAACGCCTGTTTGGTGTTACCGATTAAACACACAACAACATAGGCGCATTATTTCGATTGTCCTTTAGTATTATTCTGTAGTTGCAAATGCCCTCCACAAAAAACATCAGAAGGTGAGTATGAGCGTAACCGTATCCTTGTAGACTCCGGGAAGAGGATTTGGGCTTCTCATATTCTGCGGGATACCTGCGACAACCGTTATGGGCTCGTCCGCTCCCGTGCCTGTGCCCCTTGTTATCGGTTTATTATTCTCATCGAGGGGAAAGGTTTCGATGCTCTCCCGGCCGAACATCAAATAATACCAGACGAGATTGCCTTTAGCGCTGCGCATCAATCGATGGCCTCATTATCATCATTCAGCCCCGCGCCAAGCGTGAGCGTGTAACCGGTGTTCGCGGCGCAATTGATGACAATGTCAGCTCTTTTCTCGATATCGCGCCTCCCCAATTTGAAGACCAGATTGGCATAGGTGCCGAAATCGATGCTGGGCACACTTTTCAGTTCGCAGCTTCCACCCTTGAGTGTCAAACCGATATTCAGTGTCCCCGTCGGCGATGCAGACAGCGCCGGTTGCGACAAAGCCATGACGATAGCCGCAGCGCGCAGGCCGGGCCCTGAAAAAAGACAATTCATAATGGTTATCCGGCAAAAAATAAAAAATAGACCCCAATTAATTGGGAGGCATTAATAAGTATTTCGCCTACGACGTGGATAGCGTCCATGTCAACAGAAAATCGGCAAAAGATTCGAAATATTAAGACTAATCCAAGCTTTCAAGCTGCCAATATAGAACAACTCAACCTAAGCACGAATATCGCCTTTTACTTAAGTCTAACATATCAACCAGTAATTGCATCGCCTCACACTATATACGCAAGCGTGGGTATGGGTATGGGTGATATTGGACCATCGCGTCAACAAAATGGATTTTTGCTCGCCAACCGAATGTTCCCGTACGTCAATAAGTAACGGTAACGACGATCGTGTCGCTATAGGCGCCTGGCGTCGGTGTCGTCTGCGGCGGGATACGTGCATGGACCGGCAGGTTCTGAGCATGACCCGTGCCTGTTTGGCTCGCCGTGTCGCTGCCGGCAGTATCCCCCCAGGCAAGATTTCTTACCGCATTGCGGTAAAGTCCATAGGTAATGGATTCCGCCCCTTTGGTCATTCTTCGTGCAGTCGGACCGGCATTGGCGCCGCCGGGGCCGAGCGCCACGACGTAGGGCGTCAACGGAGAGCATGTCACCGTTACCTGTCCATCCTGATCGATATTGGAACTCAGCACGCCGCGATTGCCAAAATCGATATCATGGGCGGAAACGAGGCAATCCTTGGCGGTCTGGAGGCTGACCGTGAAGCTGGTGGTCCCCTGAATGCCCGCGGGATTTGCGCATCCATTGTTGTCATTGTAGCGATAGCGGAACGGGGTCTGCGCTGCGGAAAATGCCGATGAATAGCTGCCGACGGGCGCCGTCGGCTGGTTGGCGCGAACCTGACCATATATTGTCGTCGTGGTCGTTCCGAGTCCAAGAAGCGGAACGTCGACGAAGATTTCCGGCGGGCGTGGCGTGAGTGCCCAAATCCACGAGCCCCAGACGACTTGCCGCGCTGGATCGCTATAGAGCTGATACGCAAGCGATCCCCCGCCGGTCATCAGCCGGAACGGGCCAATTGTACCTTGCGGTAAACGACTGGCTGAGTGTTCCATAGGGACTGAAGAATCGCGCATCGAAGCCGCCGGAAATGCCCTGGAACGGCTTCACATTCCCGTCCATCAAATTGTCCGTGCTGGCAAACAGCGAATAATTCAGCACTGCCCCATAGCTGGATTGGGGCTTTTGGCGCTCCTTATCAGGCTCCGGATTGATGTCGATGACCTTGGCCGCACGCCCTGCATCTGGAGTCGTGAAGTAAAGGCGCTGTGTTTCGGCCTCGATCCGGTATCCGACACCTGGCAATCGATCGATCCTGATCGATCCGTCAGGAGCGGCCGCCTTGCCATTCGGCTCAAGGCCCACCTCTCGCAGCTCCTCGGGTCGCGCTACCAGCGCGCCGTCAGGCAATTGCTTGAATGCACCAATCATTTTCATGGAATCACCGTTGATGAAGACCTCCAGATAGAGGTCCTTTGTCCCGGCGTTTTGCGATTGCGTATGACCCGGCGCGTCTCCCCCTGGCTCCTGCGCCTGCAACAAGGAAGGCGGACACAAACTCATGCAAATAATCGCCCCCAGCCTAACGGCCGCTGATCGCAATATCGGCATTCAACAACCCGGATTCGCTTTGCGCCTTCAGCCCGATTGATCCCGCGGAAACCGAATGCCCGCCGGCAATGGGCCACTGCATGCTTGCGCCGCCCAGCACGTAACCGACGAGCCCCTCGCGCGCGCCGAGCACACGGCCCTGCTGGGTCAGTTGCACATCGGCAAGCCTGAGCCGCATGTCACCCGTGTTACGGGCAGTGAGCACCAGCGACCCTTTCGTTTTGGCAATCCCCCAGTCGACCTTTGGTGGCGTTGCGTCCTGATCCTTGAAGAAAACCGGTATTGAATAGCGCACGACAAGGGTAACCGCTCCGGCCTTCTTGCGCGAAGGATCGGGCAACTCATCAACGATAACTCGGTAGCTCTCTTCACCCACGACCGGTTTCTTCGCCACGCGAAGCACGCGGATTGCATAATCCTTGTTCGCGGAAAGACTGGTGGAAGGCGGACTGACCACCACGTCATTGGTGGGGTCGAGCTGTTCAGCACCGTTTACCTGCGTCCAGCGGAACACTCTTATCTGCACATTGATCGGACGTTTTGCTTCGTTGGTCAACGTGAGGATCCCGGCACTGCCGGGCACTGTCATTTCGAGATTGGTGGGGGATACGCGCAGGGAGGCCGCCTGGACAACACCCGCAAAAAGCACAAGGCCCATCACCCCAATGCCATAAAGCACGGTTCGCATTCGATCTCCAGTATGAAATTAACCCGATAGACCTACCGGAAAATCAGCCCGACGAAGCATTTGGCGAGAACCAAAAAACTATCCTGTCCGTCAGGATGATTTCCGCAAACCAGTCTCTTAGTAAGTGACGGCTACCGCTACCGTATCGGAGTAGGCACCGGTCGCTGACGTGGACTGCGCTGGAACCCGCCCGTAAACGGGAATGGACTGCTCCACTCCGTTTCCTGTTCCGGACAATGTATCGGTAGCAGCCGTCGTCCCCCAGACTTCCGTAAAGGCCGCATCCCGGTAAAGATTGTAGTTGATCGTGGCATTACCTGGCCCAGTCATTTTACGGGCTGCAAGCGTTGCGCCTGCCCCAATTCCAAGCCCGAGACCCACACTGTAAGGCGTCCCGCTCGTGCATTGCACTTTAATGGCGCTCTGCGTATCAATATTTTGGTCTATGATACCACGTCCTTCAAAATTGTGTTCCTCGGATGATACCACCCTGCACTCGGCATTTATGTTGATCTTGACCGTGAAACTTCCTGTCACCGTGACCGCCAAAGCTGGGCTGGAAATGCCCAAAACAGCAGCAAAGCCCATCAATACGGCACGGTTTGGCAAAATGCTGAAACTCATTGAACCTCCTTTAAATAATCCGATGTGATACAACAATCTCTCGATCAGCAATAATATCTCAGTAATTATTTTCCGATTCTAACGGACCATACATTTAAAATGTATTATAGATCGGCACGGTCTTGCAACAAAAATTTCTAGTTCTCAAATAATTATCGGCACTTTATTGCCGTCATTGCGAAAACCTTCGATTGGTTAACTGATAAACCCACGACCGATCAAGAAGTTTCTACTTACAGTTGAATAAGGTTGCATTATAATTGACCTCAAAAGTGCGTTTTATGTTTTGCATCTACTTGGTGAACCACGTTTTAGGGTCAGGACCTGCCGGATAGTTGTATCCCGCATGGGTGAGTGCGAAAAAGCACCGCCGCATTTACAGATGATCCAATTTGCTGTGGAGTACGCATGTTCTGCCGGGACAGCTCATGAATGAATACATCTTGAACATTTGTCTTTTGGCGGCAAATATTGAGCCGGCAGAGTGAAAGATCGAACAGATGACGAATAAGACAAGGAACGCTTCTTCCGGAACACTGGCGCAGCTCAAACTGCTGACGCCTGAAAACGTCGGCACGGCAGTGAGGGGCCTCCCGCTGAAGGCCCAGGCTGCATTGCGCGCCGCTGCTCATCTGCCACGTGGCACGCTGACCATCACCACACCGGACAAGCGTGTCTTCAAGGTGGGCGGCGGACAAACGGGTCCCGATGCCGCGGTGGTCCTGCACAATTGGAATTTACCCCGCCGAGCCTTTTCTGGCGGCACAATCGGCTTGGCCGAATCTTATATGGATGGCGATTGGGAAAGTCCTGACGTCGCGACCTTCCTGGAACTCTTCGTGGTCAACGAACAGGTTGGCGAGGATCTTGCGGGCGGTTCAAACTGGTTCATGAACACTGTCCAGCGGCTACGCCATTGGCTTAACGAAAATACCCGGACCCGGTCGCGCAAAAACATCTCGGCGCATTACGATCTCGGCAACGCCTTCTATCGCGAATGGCTCGATCCGACGATGACGTATTCCTCGGCGCTGTATGGCGAAGGCGCCAACGATCTTGAAAGTGCGCAAACCGCAAAATATCGCGCCCTCGCCCGCAACATCGGAATTACCCCTGGAAGCAAAGTGCTGGAAATTGGCTGTGGATGGGGTGGCTTTGCCGAGTATGCTGCACGTGAGGTTGGTGCGCATGTGACCGGGCTTACCATCAGTCGCGAGCAATTCGAATATGCGACACAACGCATGCAGAAGGCCGGGCTCTCGGACAAGGTGGAGATCAAATTTCAGGACTATCGTGACGAGAAGGGAAAGTATGACCACATCGCCTCGATCGAAATGTTCGAGGCGGTCGGTGAGAAATACTGGCCGGTATTTTTCGGCAAGGTTAAGGACTGCCTCAATCCCGGCGGCAGCGCCGGCATGCAGATCATCACCATCAACGACAAATCCTTCGATCGCTATCGCAAGCGGCCGGATTTCATTCAACGCTATGTTTTCCCCGGTGGCATGTTGCCGACGCCGGAGAAGCTGAAAAAACTTGGCAAGGACTTCGGCCTCGATATCTATCGCGAGAATGTCTTTCCGCAGGATTATGCCAGGACGCTTGCCGAATGGCGCCAGCGGTTTTGGGGTTCATGGGACCGGTTACGGCACCTCGGCTTTGATGGTCGCTTCAAGAGGCTTTGGGAATTTTATCTCTTCTATTGTGAGGCCGGGTTCCGTTCAGAATATATCGATGTGCGCCAGGTATTCTATAAATCATGACAACCGATACATTCGATGAAGCCTTTGACCGCGTCTGGGCTATCGCCAACGGACTGAACCTTCCCGAACTCGTGCGCAGCACCACCCACGGTACGCCCTCGTTGAAAGTGAAGACATCCTTTCTCGGTCGTTTGAAGGATAAGGATACCTTCGCCATTCACTGTCCGCTGGAGGAAAAACCTCTCCTCATGGAAAACGTGCCGAACATCTATTTCGAGACCGACCACTACAAGGGCTGGCCCTACATCTTGATGCACCTGGACGCTGTATCCGACGCGGAACTTGCGCACCGCATCAAACTTGCCTGGCACGCCAAGGCGCCTGCCAAGATCAAGAAAGCATTCGCCGCGGAGTGAACACCATCTGGGTAGCTGCCGGGACAATCTTCCACCAAAATAATCGAATCTCACCCGTGAACCGCCGATTCTTGCCAAAGAACGTGCGATTATGGCCAAAGCTTATCAATCATCGCGAGAAAAATAGGTGTATCTAGTTGAAGCGTACCCTAGCTTGCGACATCGATAAGCGCGGTTTCGACGCCGAGGCCGGTGCGGTCCGCGACTTCGCGCAGCGCAAATGAAGAATTGATTTTCGTCACATGCGGCATGGCCGAGAGCCAGAATTTGTGTATACGCTCGTAGTCTTCAAGATCCCTCGCAGCAATGCGAAGCAAATAATCATATTCGCCAGACATAAGGTAACAAACAAGAACATTTGGACATCGCTTTACTGCCGTTTCGAATTCACGAAGTTGTTTATCGGCTTGACCGGAAAGTGAAATATTGACGATTACGATGACCGGGTGCCCGAGCATCTTGTTTGAGAGCCGCGCATGGTACCCGCGGATGACGCCCGACTTCTCCAATATATCCAATCGCCGTGAACAGGCAGATTGCGACAGGCCCACCTTTTCGGCCAGTGTCGCATTCGACATGCGGCCATCCTTCTGCAGGTTGTCGAGTATGGCGATATCAATCCTGTCTAATGACATTGTTCGAGCTTTCTTCGGCAGATGTGTTGTTTCGCGCAAGATTATTCGAAAAATGCAAGCCAGTCGAGGCTTCTTGGCAAGGACATGCGACGCGATTCGTGATGTGATATTTGCCTCAAACGGGAACACTTATAAACACTATCAGGAGGCGTTATGCGCGTTGGCTGCCCGAAGGAAATCAAAAACCATGAATATCGCGTCGGTCTCACTCCGGGGGCCGTACGCGAATATATCGCCCATGGCCATCAGGTCATCGTCCAGTCCGGAGCTGGCATTGGAATAGGCGCCGACGACGGAGCCTATCAGGCAGCAGGCGCAAAGATTGCCAAGACTGCTGAAGAAGTATTCGCACAATCTGACATGATCGTTAAAGTAAAAGAGCCGCAGCCAAGCGAATGGACGCAGCTTCGCGACGGACAGATTCTTTATACATATCTTCATCTTGCTCCAGATCCGGAGCAGACAAAAGGTCTCCTCGCCTCTGGCGTCACTGCTATTGCCTACGAAACTGTAACGGACGATCGCGGCGGCCTGCCATTGCTTGCGCCGATGTCGGAAGTTGCCGGACGCCTCGCCATCCAGGCCGGTGCGACCGCATTGCAGAAGGCCAATGGCGGACGCGGTGTGCTCCTCGGCGGCGTGCCTGGCGTGCTACCCGGCAAGGTGACCATCATCGGCGGCGGTGTTGTCGGCATCAATGCGGCAATGATGGCAACGGGCCTCGGCGCCGACGTGACAATCCTCGACCGCTCGATTCCGCGTCTGCGTCAGCTCGACGACCTGTTCCGCGGCCGCATTCACACCCGCTACTCGACCATAGAAGCCCTTGATGAAGAAGTGTTTTCCGCCGATATCGTCGTCGGCGCCGTTCTCATCCCGGGCGCTGCGGCACCCAAGCTGGTGACCCGCGAAATGCTGTCGGGCATGAAGAAAGGCGCCGTCATTGTCGATGTCGCCATCGATCAGGGCGGATGCTTTGAAACATCCCACGCCACGACCCATTCGGAGCCGACCTATGAGGTCGACGGCGTCATCCACTACTGCGTCGCAAATATGCCCGGTGCCGTTCCAGTCACCTCGGCCCATGCGCTCAATAACGCCACCTTGCAATATGGTCTGCAGCTGGCCGACCGGGGCGTCAAGGCGCTTGTCGACAATCCGCACCTGCGCAATGGTCTCAACGTCCACAAGGGCCGCATCACCAATCAGGCTGTCGCCGAGGCACTCGGTCTTGAGATGGTTGAAGCAAAAGCGGCAATAGCCGCCTGATATTATTGCATAAAATTTAGAAGGGCCCGGACACACGTCCGGGCTTTTTTATGCCAAATCGATCCGGCACTGGAAGCAATTGTTCCTTGCCGAGCGCATGTGGACGTAAGCGACATCGTCGCGTTTCAGCAGCTCTTCTGCCCGATCCGGTATGTCATTGGTCTTGATCACTCCGCCGGTTCCGTAGACGATCCTGTCCTGGCACGAATAGCCGCGCAGGATGTAGTCACGACTTTCACGAAACATCTCCGGCATTTCCGTCGTCTCTCCATAGCGCTCACATTCATCCGCGTGCAGGAAGATCGGCCCCGTTTCCGCATAGGGCTGCGGTGCCGGAAACGGCCGGTGTGAAAGGACGAGATATTTATCACCTGCGTTCACATTGTGCAGACAGTGCCTGCAGGGCACGCCATCTCCGTCCGAGATTTGGACCTCCGGTGTCTGGCCATTGGCATCAGGACCGCCCGCCTGATAGTGACGGGCGAGCGTGGTGGGCATTGCAATAAATCGGATCGTGCTCATGAGTGCCTCCTTTGTTGGAGCAAGGAAACACCTCAATTTCGCATGAAACCACCCGATTCTTGCAGGAAAAGCATCGGATGGAAGCGGTGTCTTATTTCGCAACGTTAATATGGACAGTGACATAACTATAAACATCACTGCCGGGCGCCTTGCTCGAAACAACCACTTTATCGGTACCAACAAAACCTGATTTGGAGGTGTAGAAAGCACCGACCGCTGCAATTTTGCGCACGTTACACTTTTGCAGCGAATGACCTTGTGCGAAGAAAGGAGAAACCGCCCCTCGCCAGAGATCAACCGTTCCATTTGCGGGAGCTGCTGCAACTTTGAAATCAGGGACTTTGCCGCTGGAACAGTCTGGATTGACCATATAGTTGCTTAAAAGTCCAGTTTTGTGCCCTGATTTTGCAGATATCGTAAAGGCAGACGACCCGGTACGGGTGCTTGTGAGTTCCGATGTTTGGCAACCGGCAGCTGATAGTCCTGACGAAACTGCCGTCACGGTCAACAATACTTGCTTCAAATTCATTTCAATCCCCCTGAAACCCTTCTATGAAGAGCTGATAGAGAGATTCTAGGCGCCCCGCTATACAACTTAAGGTGGAAACAAGACGATATCGAAGACTAATTCCAGGCTTCGATTTCCGCTTCTGCAAAACTGACGGGCTTGAACCCCATCCTCTGGTACATTTGCAATGCACGCGGACTATCGAGTGTATTGGTTTCGATGATCACCTTTTGCGGGCTACTCATCCATGCTGTCGAGATCGCCTCATTCAGAAAGAACTTGGCCAGGCCCCTTCCCTGGAACTCCGGAACCAGGCCGAAATACAGAATTTCGGCGACGCCTTGCGCTTCGTCGAGCACAAGTTCGAAGAAGCCTGCTGGCGATCCGTCGGCGTACAGAACGTGAATATCGATATTGTCGCGATGAATGATTGCTGCCAAATCCTCATCACTCAGGTTGCGGTGCACCGACCAATGGTGCGGTTTTCCGACCTGCTCGTAGAGAAAACGGTAGAATGGCAGCGAAATCTTCGTGGCCCGCATCAATGCGAGCTTGAAGCTGACAGGCGTCGGCACAGACTGGGTCGGCCGCTCCGTCATTTCCAAGTGCGTAACCCGCGTTCTCAAAATTCGTGGCTTTGCTGCGTCGGTCATGACTCATGCATCCCCGGTAACGACCGGTGTGTCCTTGTTTCCGCCCCACTCAGTCCAAGACCCATCATAAAGCATATTGTCGTTGTGACCGAGGGATTCGAGTGCGAGCGTAATGACGGCCGCCGTAATGCCCGATCCACAACTCGTCACAATTGGTCGTGACAGGTCAACACCAGCCTCATCCAGAACTTGTCTTAGAGCACTGATATCTTTCAGATATCCGTTATCAGCCAAGCTTGATGAAGGGACATTACGCGCGCCCGGCATGTGCCCCGAGCGCAACCCTTCCCGCGGCTCCGGATCAACACCCTTGAAGCGGCCGGCAGCGCGGGCATCGGCGATCTGCCGCGAACCATTCTCGACGATCTTGCGCATGTCGGCAAAGCTCGCCACCTTGGCAGCATCGAATTTGGGCACAAAGGCAGATGGCGCGATCTTGGTCACCGCATTGGTAACCGGCCTGCCGGCCTTCTTCCAGTTTTCAAAACCTCCGTCGAGCACGAATACACTCGTCGCGCCCATTGTCCGGAACATCCACCAGACGCGTGGCGATGTGTGCATCCCCGGACCATCATAAACAACAATCGTATCGTCATTTGTGATCCCCATGCTGCTGACGGCTGCCGCAAAAGCTTCCGGCTTTAGCAAGGTGTGCGGTAGCGATGAGTCGGAATCTGACAGTTTCTCGTGGTCGAAAAAGACGGCGCCTGGAATGTGCGCCGCATCATATTCCGCCTTGGCGTCTCGATTCTGGAATGGGAAATACCAGGATGCATCGAGAATGCTGAGGCCCGGTTGATCCAGACGCTCTTGCAACCATTCGGGGGAAACCACAAAAGCGCTCTTGTCCGACACGTTCATTCTCCTTCCGGCGAGGTACCAAAGCGGATACGGAACCGCCGGTTTTCCTTGCCCTTCTTTTCAATTTTTCCGATGTGGATCGCTCCGACTTCGCCAGTGGTAGCGACATGCGTTCCCCCGCAGGGCTGAGAATCCACTGAAGCATTCTCGCCGATGCACACCAGCCTGATGCGTCCAGTGCCCATTGGTGGACGCACATTCTTGGATTTTATCAGGCCCGGATTGGCGGCCAGTTCTTCATCCGTGATCCAACGTGTGAAGATGGGATGATTGGCATTGACCAATTCCATCAGTTTCGCGGTTACGCCTTCCTTGGTCACGCCTGCATCCGGTAAATCAAAATCCACGCGGCTGTCATCCTCGCCAACCGCCGCGCCGGTTATCGGAAACGGGCAGACGACACTGAGCAAATGGCATGCTGCATGCATTCGCATCAGCTTGTAACGCCGGTCCCAATCGAGGCGCAGGCGTAATCTTTCACCAATTGCAGGAACAGGCTGATCAGGTGTCGGCACATGGATGATCTCATCCTTAGTTTCGCCAGTCACGGTTGCCGCTATTGCGATGGTCGAGCCATCGGAGCGAATAAACATGCCCGTATCGCCAGGCTGGCCGCCCGAGGTTGCGTAAAACACCGTCCGGTCCATTAGAATGCCGCCGCGTTCATTGATCGCGAGCACCGTCGCGTCGATTTCCTTCATGTAGGAATCGTCGCGGAAAAGGATCATCGTGTCGTACGCCATCAGGATTTATTCTCGAACGGAACCGGTATGTTGGTCTTCGCCTCCATCCATGCCGGCACAGGCAAATCCTTGGAACGCAGGAACTCGGGGTTAAACATCTTTGATTGATAGCGGTTGCCGTAATCGCAGAGGACCGTGACAATGATGTGATCTGGCCCCATATCGCGCGCCATGCGGATTGCACCGGCAACATTGATGCCGGACGAGCCGCCGAGACAAAGCCCCTCTTCCGTCACCAGATCGAACACCACTTCCAATGCTTCCGCATCCGGGATTTGGTACGAAAAGTCTGGCGCAAAGCCTTCGAGATTGGCCGTAACGCGCCCCTGCCCGATACCTTCGGTTATCGAACTTCCCTCGGCCTTGAATTCACCCGTCGTATAATAGGAATAGAGCGCCGCACCGAGCGGATCAGCAAGCCCGATCCTGATTGACGCATCCCTGACTTTCAGCCCTTGGGCAACGCCGGCCAGCGTGCCGCCAGAGCCAACAGCACAGATGAATCCGTCCACCTTGCCATTCGTATCACGCCAGATTTCCTGTGCCGTGGTTTCCACATGCGCCTGGCGATTGACGACATTGTCGAACTGATTTGCCCAGATCGCACCATTCGGCTCGGTTTTCGCCATCTGCTCCGCAAGACGGCCGGAGACTTTCACATAATTGTCCGGGTTCTTGTAGGGAACAGCAGGCACCTCAACAAGCTCCGCGCCGAGCAACCGCAACGCATCCTTCTTTTCCTGGCTTTGGGTTTCGGGGATCACGATAACGGTGCGGTAGCCCAATGCTTTGGCGACCATGGTGAGGCCGATGCCGGTATTACCGGCCGTGCCCTCGACAATTACGCCGCCGGGCCTGAGCAGTCCACGCTTTTCAGCGTCGCGGATAATATAGAGCGCCGCGCGGTCCTTGACTGACTGGCCTGGATTCAAGAACTCGGCCTTGCCGTAAATTTCGCAACCGGTGAGGTCGGACGCTTTCTTCATGCGAATGAGCGGTGTGTTTCCGATGGTGTCGATCACTGAATCAAACATGCGCATAGTCCTTCATTCTGTTGGAACTGAACCTATTTGCCCCGGGGAAGGCGTTCAAGCGCAGAATTCCTCAAACTGGACGATATGCGGTTATTTGTTTTGGTGGAACAAGTTGATCGAAGGGAACCAGCAAATAAAAAGCCGCCAACACGATGTGCTGACGGCCGGAAAGTCGTTGGCGAGGACGCCTAGGCGGCTTTGGCGCCAAAGCTCTTGCGCTTGTTGCGGCGGAAGGGACGCTTTTGCGCCGGCGCGCCACCGTCGTTGCTCCAGATCTTTTCGCCGCGCGCCTCGCGCGGCTTACCGGAACCGGCAGACTGACCGCGGTGCGGCTTCTTGCCAGGTGCGCCAGTGCCGCCTTCGCGGCGTGGTGGACGCTGGTCGCTATTGGCTGCACGAGCCGGCAAGCTAGACAGATCGATTGGGGAATCATGCATCGGAAGGCGCATCCGCGTGACGCGTTCAACCGCCTTCAGCTTTGAGCTCTCTTCTGCAGGATCGTACAATGTGATTGCCGAGCCCGATGCACCGTTACGACCGGTACGGCCGATGCGGTGAACGTAGCTCTCTGGTTCGTCTGGCAGGTCGAAATTGATCACATGGCTGATACCAACGACATCGATACCGCGTGCTGCAATATCGGTGGCGACGAGAACGCGCACAGAACCATCCTTGAAGCCGTTCAACGCGCGCTGGCGTGCATTCTGCGACTTATTGCCGTGAATGGCGGCAACGTCATAGCCGTCCTTCTCGAGGACCCGCGTCACAGCATCAGCACCATGCTTGGTGCGGGTGAAAACGATGACCGAAGCCAAGGTCTCGTCCTTAAGCATGGCAGAGAGAACCTGCTTCTTCTGCTTGGTCGGGATCATATGCACGACCTGCTTGATTTCGGCAGCTGTAGTGCCCTGCGGTGCGACTTCAACGCGAACCGGATTACGTAACAGGGTGGCTGCCAGCGTTGCCACTTCCTGGGGCATGGTCGCCGAAAACAGCGCGGTCTGGCGATCGCGATGCGTGCCCTTGGCGATACGCTTCACGTCGTTGATGAACCCCATATCGAGCATGCGGTCGGCCTCGTCGAGCACAAGCCAACGCGTCTCGGATAGATCGACGCGGTTGTCACGAACAAGGTCGGTCAACCGGCCGGGGGTTGCGATCAGGACATCGACACCGGCCTGCATCTTATTGATCTGCGCAATACGCGAAACGCCGCCAAGGACGAGAGCGGTCGAGATATGTGCGCCTTTCGCCAAGGTGCGGAACGTTTCTTCGATCTGCACGGCAAGTTCGCGGGTTGGCGCAAGGACCAGCGCGCGCGCCGTCTTGCCCTTGCGCTTGTCACCGATAGTGATGATCTTCTGCAGGATTGGCAGAGCAAAAGCTGCTGTCTTGCCAGAACCCGTCTGGGCGATGCCGAGAATGTCCTGACCTGCAAGCTGTGCCGGGATGGCCTGTGCCTGGATCGGCTTGGGAGTAGCCATTCCGGCAGCCTCGACTGCTTTCAGCAGGATGGCATTCAGACCCATGGCCGCAAAGCCGTTTGTTTCAATAGTTTCCAATTCAATCTTCTTTCACTGGCCAGCGCGGATTATCGCGGGCCACACAACGCATCACAGGGCGCAACCTGCGTGCAACAATTTCTGGATGAACGACGAGACGCGGAAAACCATATGCCAAAGGCTTGTGGTTCCATGCGACTTGCGCAGCCGTGCCCTCCGCTTCATGCGGATGGGTCTCAGACGCCACAAGTCCTAGTTCGGAAGTCCGGATTGACCGGTCCAAGCGCCTGAACGGCATATGGGCTTTCTTGCGCTAAAAAGCAAACGATTTTATTGTGCAACGCAAAACGACGGAATTATTTGGCGAACCGCTTGGCACCCGCAACGCACAGGATGACCGCCATGGTGACAATGATCATCGGCCAGCCCACGGGCTCATGCAACAGCGTTGCAGCAAGAACGAGGCCGAAGAATGGCTGCAGTAATTGCAGCTGACCGACGGCCGCGATTCCGCCCTGTGCGAGACCGCGATACCAGAAGATAAAGCCAATCAGCATCGAGAATAGCGAGACGTAGAAAAGGCCAATCCATGCTGGCTCACCAATGCCGCTCCAGTTCTCGGGCAGTATATAAAGCGTAAGCGGCAGCATGACCGGCAACGAAAGAACAAGCGCCCAGCAAATGACCTGCCAGCCCCCAAGTCTGCGTGAGAGCTGGGCTCCTTCGGCATAACCAAGGCCGCAAACGACAATCGCGGCAAACATCAGGAGATCCCCGGTCAACGACGCGGAGAGATTCTGCGTCAGCGCAAAACCGGCAACGAGCAGGCTGCCGAGACAGGAAAACAGCCAGAACAGCGGACGCATGCGTTCACCCGCACGCAAGACGCCAAATATAGCGGTTGCAAGCGGCAGAAGACCAACAAACACAATGGAATGTGCCGAAGTGATGTGACGCAGTGCCAGAGCTGTCAGTAGCGGAAACCCGACAACCACACCCATCGCTGTGATAAATAGCGGGCCGAGATCGGCCTTTGTCGGGCGCTTTTCACGAAAGGCAAGCAGCAATGCTAGTGCCAGCGCCGCAGCGATGGTGGCACGAGCGCTCGTCAAAAAAATGGGGTCGAAATCCGCAACGGCGGCGCGTGTAGCCGGCAGCGATCCGCTGAAGATCAGTACGCCCACGAAGCCATTGATCCAGCCATTCGTTATCTTGTCCATATTTTTCATCCAGCCATCATATTTTTATCGTCGTATCGGCCTTCGAACATGGATTTTCCAGATACGGTGCAGTACAATCCTTAAGAACTGTAATGGAAAGGTCAGCAATACAGATGGATATGAAGTTTGCTGCCAATCATGTGGGTGGTACGCTGGTTGAGCGTGTGATGCACGCGATCCGCCAGCGCATCGCCGGACGAACCCTGACACCGGGCGCCAAGCTGCCCTCAATCCGCAGCCTTGCGTCAACCATGGAGGTCTCGAAGTCGACGATCGTGGAGGCTTATGACCGGCTGGCAGCCGAAGGCGTCATCCAGTCGAGACGCGGATCCGGTTTTTACGTGGCCGGACATCTGCCACCACTGTCGTTGACGGAAATCGAGCCCCAGCTGGACCGTGCTATCGACCCACTCTGGGTGTCGCGGATGTCACTCGATGCCAGCGCAGACATGGCAAAGCCCGGCTGCGGCTGGCTACCTCCCTTATGGATGCCAGAACAAGGTATTCGCCGTGCCCTGCGGGCTTTGGCAAGAGCCGATAATGCCTCCCTGACAGATTATGCATCTCCGCTTGGGCTGAAACCGCTACGCCAACTCCTGTCACGGCGCATGGCCGAACACGGCGTTGAAGCCGCGCCCGATCAGGTCATGCTGACGGAATCCGGAACGCAGGCTATCGACCTGCTCTGCCGGTTCCTGATTGAGCCTGGCGACGCGGTCATCGTTGATGATCCCTGCTATTTCAATTTTCACGCTTTGCTCAAGGCACATCGCGCCAAGGTAATCGGAGTACCATATACGCCCGCCGGCCCCGATCTCGAGCGCTTTGCCGAGGCGCTGCATGAACATCACCCGCGTCTCTACATTACCAATTCCGCTTTGCATAACCCGACAGGTGCTGTGATCTCCCCTGTCACTGCACATCGGCTGCTCAAGCTCGCCGAACAACATGATCTCACAATCATCGAAGACGACATCTTTGCCGATTTCGAACATGAGCCTGCCCCTCGCCTTGCCGCTTTCGATGGGCTCGACCGGGTCGTACATATTGGCAGTTTCTCCAAATCACTGTCGGCGTCCATTCGCTGCGGCTTTATAGCAGCGCGCCGGGACTGGATCGAAGGACTTGTAGATATCCGTATTGCGACGTCCTTCGGCGGCGGGCAATTATCGGCCGAGCTCGTACTCTTCATGCTGAAAGATGGCACTTACCGCAAACACATGGATGCTTTGCGGACGCGACTGGCACGAAGCATGAGCGAAACCGGCGTCCGATTGAAGGCGCTTGGCCTTACGCCATGGATCGAACCGCAGGGTGGCATGTTTCTATGGAGCAAACTGCCGGATGGTGCCGACGCCGCAAAAATCGCTCGATACGGACTCGCAGAAGGGATCATTTTTGCGCCTGGCAATGTCTTCAGCCAATCGCAATCGGCAAATTCCTATATGCGATTCAACGTAGCGCAGTGCACGGATCCGCACATTTTTCAGGTTCTGCAAAGCGCGCTCATGTCCCCCTAGATTGAAGCCGCAATCTCCTGAAGCATCAGGACAGTGCGCCAGTTGCGCGCGGTCAGTGGCACCTTCAACGCATTGTCGAGGGCGAGGGCAAGCTTGGACGTGCCGAAGCCATCAGGCGTATAAAGATAGAGTACGCGGTTTCTCAAGGTGAAACTCTCCTTCCCGCTGGCCTTGCTGGTAAAATCCGCCAGCGCCGCGTCAGTCGGATCACCGTCGAGAATGACTGCATGAAGGGATTTGGCGCTTTCACTGGCTTCCGGGTAAGGATTCTTGGCAACCATGCAATTCCACTCATCAACGTTACGAATAGATATGCGTGATTCGAAGCCGAATGCTTTCGAAAACAAAGCTGAAATGGTCTCGTTGATACGCCGCGCCGTTTGGTTTGACGCCAGAACGACATTTCCGCTCTGAATATAGGTTCTCACATCAGTGAAACCTGCCTTGATCAGCAGGGTCCGGAGCGTTTCCATTTTCACGACCCGTTTCCCTCCGACATTGATGCCACGGAAAAGCACAATATAAGTCGTCATGAAGTCTTCTCCAGCTTGTCGGCCAACTGCTCAAGTTTCAAAACTGTATTCCAGTTGCGCGCCGTAGTGGTGACTCTTAGTGTGGATTCAATCTTTCCGTGTAATTTGGACTGGGAAGCGCCCTGTGGCGGGTAATAGTACAGCACCTTGCCGCCGATCCTGAATTGCTCAGGCAATCCAATCGCTTTGCGTTCCAGCGCCTTGACGGCTTCATCGTCCGGCTTCTTCTCCATGAGAAATGCATGCAGCTTGTCGCCCTCCCCGGCGTGTTCCGGGAAAGGATTGTCAGCGATGAGTTTTTTCCATTGGGGTTTGCTGAGGATCATGATTGCCTTGGAAAAAGCAAATTTTTCCAAGGCAATAGCAGCAATCCGTTGTACGATAACCTTGGGTCTCGCGTCCGAAATAAGAACGACATTGCCGGTATTGATATAGGTAGCGACGCGTTCAAACCCGCCTTCGATCAGGGCCGTTTTCAATGGCTGAACGGGCAGCAACGTCGCGCCGCCGACGCCTCGAAACAGAACGATATAAGTCGCCATCTGCCTCCTTAAATAATCAGTCCCGCGATGCTTTCATTGTCAGTGATGTCTTGATAAGCCCAGCCGGCTTCGTCAAACCGTTTGAACAAGGTGTCGAAATTGACCTTGTTTTTCGTTTCAATACCGATCAGCACGGACCCGAAATTGCGTGCCGATTTCTTGAGGTATTCGAAACGTGCAACGTCGTCCTCCGGGCCCAGCAGATCAAGAAACGAGCGCAACGCCCCTGGCCTCTGAGGAAAGCGGAAAATGAAGTATTTCTTCAAACCCTCGTAGCGCAGCGACCGCTCCTTCAATTCGGGCAGCCTCTCGAAATCGAAATTGCTGCCGGAAATGACGAGGACAATCCGCTTGCCCTTGATATCGCTCTTCTTGAAGTCCTTGAGCGCGTCTATTGCCAAAGCGCCCGCTGGCTCTACGACGATCCCTTCAACGTTGAGCATTTCCAGGATTGTCGAGCTCAGTCGATTTTCTGGAATCAAAGTAACAGAATCTGCCGTGAAGCCCTTGAGAAGTTTGAAGTTTTCCCGCCCGATTTCAGCAACGGCAGCGCCATCGACGAAATTATCGACGGTATCAAGCTTGACGCGCTTACCGGCTTCAAGACTGCGCTTCAGGCTTGGCGCGCCGGCGGGTTCTACGAAGCGGAAGCGCGTTTCCCAGCCAAGATCAGCCAGATAGCGCGTAACGCCACCGGAGAGGCCGCCTCCGCCAACAGGCAGGATCATCAAATCCGGTTTGCGCTTGTCCGGTAGCTGCGCAGCGATCTCATGCGCCACAGTAGCCTGCCCGGTGATGATATCCATGTGATCGAAGGGCGGTACCATCACTGCACTCGACTCGGCAGCATAATCCTGCGCTGCGGAATAGCATTGGTCGAAAATATCGCCAACAAGGCGGATCTCGATGAATTCGCCGCCAAAACTGCGTGTCTTGTCTATCTTCTGCTGCGGCGTCGTCACGGGCATGAAGACGACACCCTTCTTGGCAAAATGCCGGCAAATGAAGGCAAAACCTTGGGCATGATTACCGGCAGACGCACAAACGAAAATCGGGCTCCCGGACTTGTGTTCGTTCAGATAGTGGGAAATGAAGTTGAATGCGCCCCTGATCTTGTAGGAGCGTACCGGCGATAGATCTTCGCGCTTCAGCCAGATTTGCGCACCGTATTTATGGGACAGATAGTGATTGAGTTGCAGCGGCGTTTCCGGGAATAGCACACGCATCTTTTCCGTTGCGCGGTCCACGGCCTTGATGAAAGCAGTCATAGGAACAGGTCAACCTTCTCGAATGTCCTTACATCGATAATCCCGACATCCGAAATGCGCAATTCCGGTATGACCACCAGCGCCAGCAGCGAATGCTGCATGTAGGCATTATTGAGGCTGCAGCCCATCGCACGCATGGCGCTGACCAGCTTGTCGGCCTTCCCCGCGACTATTTCCGCACGCTGGTCGGACATGAGACCCGCGATAGGCATTTCCACCAGGGCAAGTTCGCGGCCCTTGGAAAACAGCACAACGCCACCTCCGACTTGACCAAGCCTATTGGCAGCCTTTGCCATATCTTCCTTGTTTGTGCCGACCACGATCATATGGTGGCTGTCATGGGCGACAGTCGAAGCCATGGCGCAATCAAGCGTATAACCAAAGCCGGAAACGAAGCCGTTGACCACTGCACCTGTTCCACGGTGGCGTTCGACAAGGGCAATCTGGCAGACATCGTTCCGCCGGTCCATCTGGACGATGCCGTCGGATACGGAGAGGTCAGCTTCCAGTGCCTTGGTAGGCGCCTGATTTTCAATCACGCCGATCACCCGCGCAGTGACATGTTTGGTGGGTTTGGGCGCCTTGATATCGAAATCCTTGGCATTCAATTTCTTGCCAAGTTTGATCGTATTCTTGGCGAATGAGGGATAGTTATATGCCGGTATTTCAATAACAAGTTTGCCCTGCTCGGCCACGAGCAATCCTCGCGCGTAAACGCGATCGATCGTCAGGTTCGCAAGATCCGACACGATCAGGAAATCTGCAAGGCGCCCTGGCGTGATCGAGCCAATTTCGCGCTCCAGCCGGAAATGCTGTGCCGTGTTCAAGGTCGCCATCTGAATTGCGGTCACCGGTTTCAATCCTTGCGCAATCGCATGACGAACGACGCGGTCCATGTGACCTTCATTCACCAGCGTGCCCGAATGGCTATCATCGGTGCACAATATGAAATTGCGTGGATCCAGCCCCTGCTCCGTCACGGCTTTGATCTGGCTGGCAACATCGTACCAGGCCGACCCAAGACGCAGCATTGCCCGCATGCCCTGGCGCACGCGAGCAATCGCATCCTCCATCCGCGTGCCCTCATGGTCATCCTCGGGACCACCCGCAACGTAACCATGGAATGCCCGGCCAAGCTCCGGTGAAGCAAAGTGACCACCGACGGTCTTGCCCGATTTTACGGTTGCATCAATGCCGCCGCGCATTGTGGCATCGTTGTTTGCGACGCCCGGAAAGTTCATAACCTCACCTAGCCCGATAATATTTGGCCAGGTCATAGCCTCTGCAACGTCAGCCGGAGTGATGGCAGCACCGGCATGCTCCAGCCCTGGCGCCGAAGGAACACAGCTTGGCATCTGCACGTGAACATTGATGGGCATGGCCAGCGCTTCGTCATGCATCAACCGCACGCCCTCAAGGCCCAATACATTGGCAATTTCGTGCGGGTCGATGAACATTGATGTTGTGCCATGGGGAATGACCGCACGTGTGAATTCGGTGACCGTAACCATCCCGCTTTCGACATGCATATGCGCGTCACAGAGACCAGGTATCAGATAGCGCCCTCCGGCATCCACCACCTTGGTTTTGGGCCCAATACAATGGGTCGCCCCATGGCCGACGAAGGCAAACCTACCTGCCACAATGGCAATATCGATGCCCGCAATGATTTCCCCGGAATAGACGCTGACAAGACGACCGTTACGCACCACGATATCCGCGTGGCTTCGGCCCATGGCAACATCCACCAGCAGGGATGCTGATTGCGTCCAAGACTGCGGTCGGTTGCCGGCTCTTGCCTGTTTGCTCATTGCGTTACCTCTAGTCATTCAATGGGTAGGAACGATGCATACACGAAAACGGACCTCGCGACGTTGTTCACAGTCCAATTGTCAAAAATATTCACGAACCCCATGAATTGCTTGACATACCAGCCGTGGTTACGTCCGATAGCATGAATGCTACGCGCCGAAGTCGAAGCTGCCAATATCGCAGGAGAAAAGATATTGATGGCGTCGACGACGAAGGTGCGCTGAAGCCGTTTCGAGCATTATTCTGGGAGGAACATTAATGCACAAACTCGCTATTTCGCTAGCTGCCACAGCAGTCTTGGCCCTGCTCTCGGGAGCAGCAAACGCCCAAGGCTACCCTGAGCGCAGCATCACAATGGTCGTGCCGTTCGCGGCTGGCGGTCCAACCGACACGGTAACGCGCCTTGTTGCTGAATCCATGTCCAAAGATCTTGATCAGCAAATCATCGTTGAGAACGTTGGCGGCGCGGGCGGTACGCTTGGAGCATCTCAGGTGGCCAAGGCCGAGCCGGATGGATATACGCTTTTGCTCCATCACATCGGCATGGCGACGAGCGCTACGCTCTATCGCAAGCTTCCTTACGATACGCTCAACGCTTTCGAATATGTCGGCCTCGTCACCGACGTGCCCATGACCATCGTCGCCAGAAAGGATTTCGAACCAACCGACCTCAAGGGCCTGGTCGAATACGTGAAGGCAAATGCCGACAAGGTGAGCCTTGCGAATGCCGGTATCGGCGCCGCGTCTCATTTGTGCGGCATGTTGTTCATGAGCGAAATCAAAACGTCGCTGGTGACCGTTCCGTACAAGGGCACGGGCCCGGCCATGACTGATCTTCTTGGCGGTCAAGTGGATCTGATGTGTGATCAGACCACCAACACGACAAAACAGATCAAGGGCGGCACGGTCAAGGCTTACGCGGTTACATCGGCCAAACGGCTCGACGCCCTTCCCGATCTCCCCACCGTTGCTGAAGCTGGATTGCCTGGACTCGAAGTTGGTATCTGGCACGGCATTTATGCTCCAAAGGGGACGCCCGGGGAGGTTACGCAGAAGCTGTCAGCATCGCTTCAAAAGGCGTTGAAAGACCCCAATATCGTGTCGCGTTTTGCTGAGCTCGGAACCGTACCGGTAACCGATGCGGAAGCAACGCCCGCAGGCCTTAAGTCAAAGCTTGAAAGCGAAGTCACCCGTTGGAAACCGGTCATTGAAGCCGCTGGTCAATACGCTGATTGATCCACAAGGGGTCAGAAACCATAGATCATTTCTGACCCTTTTTTATAAAAATTGCCGTAAGACGGCGGGAGGGGCGGTATGAAATCGTTGAGCTTCAGTTCGCGTGACCTGATTTGTGGCGTGTTGTTCATACTCGTTGGCTTGTTCTTCGCCATACAAGCCTATGGACTTGAACTCGGGACAGCATTCCGTATGGGTCCCGGTTACTTTCCGCTGGTTCTGGCGGGCATGCTTGTGTTGCTTGGCATTGTCGTCATCATTCAGGGCACGCAGGTCGAGCATGAACCAATGGGCCCCATCGCCTGGCGTGGTATACTGTTTATTTTGCCGGCGCCTATTTTTTTCGGCCTGACCGTTCGTGGCCTCGGCTTTGTTCCGTCGCTATTTCTCACCGCCCTCCTTGCGGCATTTGCCAGCACGAAGATGCGCCCTGGTACGGCGCTCCTCCTTGTCGGTGGACTGACACTCTTTTCCGTCATCGTATTCAGCTATGCCCTCGGCCTGCCCTTCCGGCGCTTTGGCCCCTGGCTCGGACAGTAAGGGCGGCCCATGGATCTTCTCAGCAATCTCATTCTCGGCTTTGCCACTGCCGCTTCACCGTGGAACCTGTTCTTCTGTTTCATTGGCGTGATTCTTGGCACGTTGATTGGCGTGCTCCCCGGCATTGGCGCCACCGCGACCATTGCCATGCTCCTGCCGATCACCTTCCAACTTGAACCGGTCTCATCCCTGATCATGCTGGCGGGCATTTACTACGGCGCGCAATATGGTGGTTCGACCACAGCAATCCTGATCAACATGCCAGGCGAATCCTCGTCCGCCGTCACTGCCATCGATGGTTACCAGATGGCGCGTAAGGGGCGCGCTGGTGCAGCGCTGGCCATCGCTGCCATTGGCTCGTTCTTTGCGGGAACGGTTTCAACCTTCCTCGTTGCCGTATTCGCTCCGCCCCTGACGGCGGTTGCCTTGAAATTCGGTTCAGCCGAATATTTCTCACTGATGATCGTCGGTCTCGTTTCCTCTATCGCGCTTGCCCATGGTTCAGTCGTCAAAGCGCTCGGTATGGTTGTTCTGGGTCTTCTTCTCGGGCTCGTCGGCACTGACATCTACACCGGGACGCCACGCTTCAATCTTGGAATCCTGGAACTCTCCGACGGTTTGAATTTCGTCGCACTTGCTGTCGGCGTGTTCGGCATTGCGGAGATTCTTCGCAATCTCGAAAACGAGCACGATCGCGATGTGATGATCAAGAAGGTCACCAATCTTCTGCCCACGCGGGAAGACTGGAAGGAGATGGCGGCGCCGATTCTCCGCGGTACGGCGATTGGCTCAGCGCTAGGTATTCTGCCCGGCGGTGGAGCGATCCTTGCCTCCTTTGCATCCTACACTGTCGAGAAGCGCATCTCGAAGACGCCGGGGGAGTTCGGCAAGGGAGCGATCGCCGGCGTGGCGGGGCCTGAATCCGCCAACAATGCGGGCGCTCAAACATCGTTCATTCCGATGCTCACACTGGGGATCCCGGCCAATCCCGTTATGGCACTGATGATCGGCGCCATGATCATTCAGGGCATCGTCCCCGGCCCTAACGTCGCCACCGAACAGCCAGCCCTCTTCTGGGGCATCATCGCTTCCATGTGGATCGGCAATCTGATGCTGATCCTGCTTAATCTGCCTTTGATTGGATTGTGGGTTAAACTCCTGACGATCCCCTACTACATGTTGTTTCCAGCCATCATCGCGTTCTGCTCGATCGGCGTCTACAGCGTCAATTCCAATGTATTTGATCTCTACGCGGTCGCCTTCTTCGGGTTCATTGGCTACGGGCTGGCAAAATTGCGCTGCGAGCCAGCACCTCTGCTGCTGGGCTTCGTACTTGGACCGCTGCTGGAGGAACACCTTCGCCGGGCGATGATCATGTCGCGGGGCGATCCGACTACCTTCCTGACGCGGCCAATCAGCCTCACCCTCCTGCTCCTGGCAGTCGCGGTTCTCGTCGTGGTGCTCCTCCCGAGCATCAGGAAAAAGCGCGACGAAGTCTTTGTTGAGGATTGATGCGTCGAGCCCTACCGAGCCTGGACGATGACGTAGCTCACCGCGTCTGTCTTGTCCGGGTAATATTTGTAGCTGAGTGATATGCGTTTGATTTCGGCGGGAGATGCAGCAACTCCAGCGCTGCTCATTAGGTTCATCACGACCGGGTTGACGTCCTCGCCGAACCAGACAAAAAGTGCTGGAAAATGAATATGCGACACAGCATTCGGCATTTCCAGATGCACCGGATTGATGGAATTGTCGAAAAGACGCAGATTTCCAGGCAATTGCGGTCCGTCCGACACAACCGTTTGATAGTTGCCATCGGCTCGGGTCACGGCAAAAAGTCTGGCATAATCCAACTGGCCAATAGAAGGTGCTTTGCCATCGCGGGCGTATAAAATGTTGACCGCCAGGCCCGGGATCACGATCAGACCGCAAATTGCGCCGACCACAACAAAGCGCTTAAGCGGCAGATCACTTTCTATGGCACGTCCCAGGACGGCTGAAAGAAACAGCGGCGTCAGAAAGAGCATGGGTTGCAGCCAGCGATCTTTGACCTCCGCCGCACCGCTAATGAGAACGCCAATAAAGACGCCGCCGAGTGCAAATATCAGAACCCGTGCAATGAGCTTCTCGCCATCCATCCAGTCCCGGGGCCGAGAAATCCGCTGTGCACGGCTTCTCCACCAGGCCATCAGGAAGAACACCAGCGCAACGCCTGCGAATAGAATGCTATTTAGAAAAAGTTTCCATTCGCCATGGAGCCGGCTGATCAGGAGCTGGCCACCTGCATTCATTTCAAATTTGTGCGTTCGCGCCAGCAAGTTCTCGGTATGCGCAAGGGCCCACAGGCCCGTAGGGGTTACGGCAGCAATAAATACGACCGCCGAGAGAACGCTCTTGCGTGACAACAGGACTGATCGATAGGCTGGTATCGAAAGGCCGGCCAAAATCAACGCGATAAGAAAGAAACTTGCATTGAATTTGCCAAGCAGACCACAGGCGAATGCAAGTCCCAAAAGTGCTGCAGAGCGCCAGGAACGCGATTTCAAGTGCCAGGCAAACGCCAGAAATGCCCACGCACAGCCAGTCGTTCCACCAACCGAATGGGTCAGGGTCCGTTGTGACTCCCAGGCAATTTGTGGCAGCATGAAAATGCCTACCATGCCGGCAGCAGCAACTGCGCGAGGCAGTCCGAGTAAACGGGCACCAAAATATACGCTGGCGAACAGGCTGGCCAGCATTCCGAATTTTACAAGATAGATCGTGAAAAGCCTGATTCCGAGCACACTGCCGGCTACGCTGTTTATCCAGGTATAAAGCGGCGGCTGCGAACCTCCATACCCCCATTGCAACGCGCCGACGTAAGCCAACTGCTCGGCATCGTCGACGCCTGCGCCGTTTGAAATCATTGTCAGAAAGAAGACCTGAAAGGCGAAATACACCAATACAAACAAGAGCGCCGGATATTCCGAGACAAATGTTCTGATCCTGCTCACAGGAGATTGAACCAAAATGGCAGGCATTGTTTTCTCACACCGTTAAGTGCGCCGCTTTTAGTTGAAACTGGATTGCAAATCCACCCACACCAAGATCAAGCGCGGGCACGATCATACTGTGGGCTTGCTTGTTCGTGGTGCGGACGGCGGGGGTCGAACCCGCATGACCTATGGCCGAGGGATTTTAAGTCCCTTGCGTCTACCAGTTTCGCCACGTCCGCGCGCTTTTGCTTTTCGACGGTTAAAGCGATTCAGTCAATCGTTGTTTTGCTACAACCGGCGGACTGCCCGATGAGCGCACCTGCCACGCTTTGAAATGGCTTGCGGCGATCCATTCGGACAATTACGTTCGCCTCTCCGCTAGGAGATTCCTGATGACGAACGAAATCGTGACCGCCGCCATGCTCGCAATTGGCGACGAATTGTTATCCGGTCGAACCAAGGACAAAAATATTGGCCATCTGGCCGATATTCTGACGGCAGTTGGTATCGACCTTGAAGAAGTGCGGATCGTTCCTGATGAGGAGGACCGAATTGTTGAGGCCCTCAATGCGTTACGTGGGCGATATGACTATATTTTCACTTCGGGAGGAATCGGCCCTACGCATGACGACATAACCGCTGACGCAATTGCAAAGGCTTTTGGCGTACCTTGCGAGCACGACGCGAAAGCAATGAAACTCATGGGCGACAATTACGCTGCCCGCGGGATCGAGTTCACCGAGAGCCGTCAGCGCATGGCACGTATGCCGCGTGGGTCGGTGCATATTGACAATCCCGTGTCGACAGCGCCTGGCTTCAACATCGGGAATGTTTATGTCATGGCCGGCGTTCCATCGGTCTTTCAGGCCATGCTCGACAATATCATTCCAACGTTGAAAGTCGGGAAGCAGCTCATGTCCCGGTCGGTGAATTGTCCCTTCGGCGAGGGCGCGATTGCCGTTCCGCTGCGTGAAATTCAGGCAGCCCACCCCGATACGATTATCGGCTCCTATCCGAAATACGAAAACGATAGGTTTTCCACCGAGCTGGTCATCCGCGCACGTGATGCCGAAAAACTCGTTGCAGCAGAGGCGGCAGTCAAGGAAATGGTGGCGCAAATCGCGTCCGAAACCGCCCTGCGTTGAGATGCGTTGTATTTACGCAAGCTGCCGAAAACACAGAGTAATTGTTGCGCTCAAGGCGTATAATAGTGCCATATGCATCTAATGGTGCAACAACCGATGGAGGCCAGTATGGCATTTCGCACGATCATCGCATTCATTCGCAGCGAACGTGAAGCTAGGCGGGTTATTGGCGCGGCAAGATTGATTGCTTCTTCGAGCGAGCGCACCCATATTATTGGTCTCTATACTATTCCTTCGCCTATCGTTTACGCAGATCCGACCGGCTTTGCCGATACAACCCTCTTTGAAGCGCACGAACAGCGCCACAAGGAAAATTCGGAAGCGATCACAGCCCTTTTCAACGCAGAAATGGCAAGAGGCACGATCTCCCACGAGTTTCGTATCGTCCGTTGCGAAAGCAGCAGCCCGTCTGCCGGGGTCACACAGAGTGCCCTGCGCGCCGATATCATTATCGCAGGACAACCGGACCCCAATGACCCCGATAGCGTCAACGACGTCACTGATCCATTGGTCATGGAGAGTGGAAGACCAGTACTGTTTGTTCCGTACAAGACTGCGTTGCCGGAAAAGATCGACCGCGTTGTTGTCGCTTTCAACGGGAAACGCGAAGCATCTCGCGCTGCCTTCGATTCGCTCCCCCTGCTGCTCAAAGCAGAAAGTGTCGATATCGTGTGGGTTGATCCGAAGAAATCCATCGACCCCAGTGTGGATATTCCTGGCACACCGCTTTCTGATGCACTGCGGCGCCATGGCGTCAACGTGAATCCGCACATAATCGAGTCACACGGCGAATCTACAGACAAAATTTTGCGGCGGCGGATCGCCGAAAACAATGCATCGCTATTTGTGATGGGCGCTTATAGCCAGTCACGCCTGAAAGAGTGGGTTTTCGGTGGCGTCACCAGTTCAATCATGGCCGACATGCCCTGCTTGACGTTAATGTCGCGCTGAACAGCTAAAATCACACCTTTCTTGGCATGATGGCCCGCACGCGGCTCAAGTTGCTTGCCATGCACTCGCATTTCCCGCTATTGCGAAATGCATTCCTCGCGGATAGTCCGCGTATTTTATTTTCCTGATGGAGTGCATGCCATGTCCCTTCCTGACAAAGCTTTTCCGGTCTCCTGGGATCAGTTTCACCGGGATGCCCGCGCCCTCGCCTGGCGGGTTGCAGGGATGCAACGTGAATGGCGTGCCATGGTGGCCATTACCCGCGGTGGACTCGTACCCGCAGCGATCATTTGCCGGGAGCTCGGCATCCGCATGATCGAGACCGTATGCATTGCCTCCTACCATGAGTATGACGAGCAGGGCGAACTCAAGGTGCTAAAGGATGTCGATTCCCGGCTTCTGGAAAATGGCGGCGACGGCATACTGGTGGTCGATGACCTGACCGATACGGGCAAAACCGCGGCAATCGTGCGCGCAATGATGCCGAAGGCGCACTTCGCCACAGTCTATGCCAAGCCAAAGGGCCGCCCGCTGATCGATACATTTGTGACGGAAGTCTCTCAGGACACCTGGATCTATTTCCCATGGGACATGGGCCTGACCTATCAGGAACCGATTACCAAGGGTCACCGCGGATAGAAGTCTATCCTAAAGCCAGCCGCTCTTGCGAAAACGCCAAAAGAGGGTCAGGCACACAAGTAAGATCACGCCCATAACCCAGTAATAACCATTGGGCGAATCCAGTTCCGGCATGTGCTTGAAGTTCATGCCGTAAATCCCGGCGATAGCCGTCGGCACCGCCAATATGGCGGCCCATGATGCCAAGCGTTTGGAAATGGCCGTCTCCTGACTCTGACCAACGAGCAAACTGGCTTCGAAGGCAAACGCGAGAACCTCCCGCAAGCCGTCGATCTTTTCCTGAACGGTGCGAACGTGGTCCGTAACATCCCGAAAGAGTGGCTGCATCGCAGTTTGAATCTGTGGCAGATCCGTATTGCTCAGGCGCCCGCAAACATCGACAAGCGGACCGATGGCATTGCGCAGACGCAGCAGATCCCGACGCAGCATGTAGAGCCGTTCGATATCGTTGCTGGTCATTGGTTTTGTGAGAACCCGATCTTCGATAGATTCGACCTCGTCGTGTATTGCCTCCAGTACGGGCATATAATTGTCGACGATGAAATCGAGGATCGCGTAAAGGATGAAATCTTCACCCTTGGCAAGTGCATAGGGCGAGGTTTCCCAATGCTGACGAACCGCCGTGTATGACGTCGATGCTCCGTGACGAACGCTGACAATATAGCCCTTACCGAGAAAGACGTGGGTTTCGCCGAAGGCCACACGGCCGTCAATCAGCTGAGCAGTACGGGCCACCACGAAAATTGCGTCGCCATATTGCTCGAGTTTGGGTCGTTGATGGGCATGTTCCGCATCTTCGATAGCCAGACTGTGCAGCCCGAATTGCTTCTGGACGCGATGCAACAGCTCCCCGTCAGGCTCCAGCAACCCGATCCAGACGACGTGCCCCTCCGTATTGGTCCATTTTCCCGCGTCGTCAATGGAAATATCGGCAATACGCTTTCCGTTGGCATAGACGCACGATGCAATGATACTGGCGCTCTCATCTCTGGAAGCCGCCGTATCGGCAGAATGTCCGATATCTTCAAACGAGGAACGGGCAGACGTCATTTATCCTCCCAACGTCGCGGTTTGAATGGAGTCTATCTGTTGTAGCCAATTCATTCCAGCCATCCTTTAGCGAAATGCCGCTGTCCGAGATCATCCCATGTTTTCAGTATGTTATCTACTAATGTGATTTTTTTGCACTGCTGTTCAAAAAAATGTCACAAGTCGTGCGTAAGCATAAAACAGTTGCTGATGAATTATTGTGGTTTCAACGAATCGGTCCACAATTACGCTAAACAAGATAGAAGAATGAGTGGAGCCTTGAACGTAACCTATCGGGATGAGATTGTGACCGGCAAGCGGATAGAGACGCCAGACGGCAGGGTTCGCCAGGTTGCGGCGCTTGTTTATCGCGTCAAGAAGGAACGGCCTGAAATTCTCCTGATCACCAGCCGTGGCACTGGCCGGTGGGTTTTACCCAAAGGCTGGCCGCAGATTGGCAAGACGTTTGCGCAATCTGCGCGGGCAGAAGCCTTTGAAGAGGCCGGCGTCCGGGGCGACATCGCCCCTTTTTCCATCGGCACGTATACATACGAAAAACAAGATATGAGCGACGGTGAAGTCGGCGACTTCGTTGTCGATGTCTTTCCAATGCACTTTACGCATCAACAAAAAAATTGGCCGGAGCGCGGCGAGCGGCGGCTCGAATGGGTTAGCGTCGAAGAATCGGTGCGCCGCGTCGAAGAGCCGGAATTGAAAGCCCTCATAGCGCGCTTTGATCCTGAGCTAGTCAGCGTTCGTTGACCGCGTCGGCGGAACGCTTGGATTATAGCTTTTTCAGATATGTTCCAGCACTTCCAGACTGGCCTTTAAGCGACCAGTAATTGCAAATACCCGCACGCGTTTCTCCCCGTTATCCACATATGTGACACACAAGATATTGCGGTCACAAATATGCAAAAAACTATTTCTTGACGCTCGCCCGCGAGTCACTTTTTATGGTTTTCGGCGTTGCGTTTGTAGCGTGACCGGAGTGTCTGTACCCGGTTTTCTTCCAGTTTCTACTGTGTTTTCCGGACCTTGTGCCCAATTGGCGCGTGGCATCGAGGAGCCGTATCTGGATGGAAAAGACTGGACATGCACAGGCAAATATTTGTTGGGTAAATAGCGCCTTAACACAATATTTAGTGTTTACACGTATATTGCGTACCAGATAGTGTGACATTCTCATCAACGATGAATCACACGACAGGCGTCAGCAAATGGGCCGCCAAGCCCGGAAATGAAGCGGGATATCGCATCAATGACGGGCTGAGGTGAAGCGACCGGTTTTCAGTGGTGAAACCGGATAGGGCGGATTTGTGTTCATGCGGCGCGCAACACTTCACACGGCGCCCAAGGGACACTATATATAGGGACAAGGACGAGACAGATGCGGATCGAACGGCGTTTTACCAAAGAGAACCAGTCAGCCTATGCGGAGATTGAATTTCGCGTAGCGACGAGTGAGATCAAGAACCCGGACGGATCTGTCGTGTTCCGTTTGGAGAATATTGATGTTCCGGCCCAGTTCAGTCAGGTGGCCGCCGATATTCTGGCGCAGAAATATTTCCGCAAAGCCGGCGTGCCAGCCAAGTTGAAGAAGGTCGAGGAAAACTCGGTTCCTTCGTGGCTCTGGCGTTCGGTAGCTGATGATGAGGCTTTGGCCGCCCTGCCCGCTGAAGAGCGTTTTGGCTCCGAAATGGACGCGCGTCAGGTTTTCGACCGTCTTGCCGGCACCTGGACGTATTGGGGCTGGAAAGGCAAATATTTCGATAGTGAAGTTGATGCCCTCGCCTTCCGCGATGAGCTTGCTTACATGCTCGCCACCCAGCGCGTCGCGCCCAACTCGCCGCAATGGTTTAACACCGGTTTGCACTGGGCCTATGGTATCGATGGTCCCGGGCAAGGCCATTATTACGTTGACCCGGACACCGGCAAGCTGACCAAGTCCAAATCTTCCTATGAACATCCGCAGCCGCATGCCTGCTTCATCCAGTCCGTCGCGGACGACCTGGTCAACGAAGGCGGCATCATGGATTTGTGGGTACGTGAGGCGCGCCTGTTCAAATACGGCTCCGGTACCGGTTCGAATTTCTCCTTCCTGCGCGGAGAAGGCGAAAAGCTCTCCGGCGGCGGCCGCTCTTCCGGCCTGATGTCGTTCTTGAAGATCGGCGATCGGGCTGCGGGCGCCATCAAGTCAGGCGGCACGACTCGCCGCGCTGCGAAAATGGTCGTTGTCGATGTCGATCACCCAGATATCGAGGAATATATCGACTGGAAGGTGAAAGAAGAGCAGAAGGTTGCGGCTCTTGTTACCGGTTCCAAGATCGTCAAGCAGCATCTGGCTGCGATCATGAAGGCCTGCGTTAATTGCGAGGCCGACAATGGCGATTGCTATGATCCGGCCAAAAATCCGGCACTGAAGCGTGAGATCAAGGCAGCCAAGAAGAATCAGGTCCCGGAAAACTACATCCAGCGCGTCATCCAGTTTGCCAAGCAGGGCTACACGGATATCGATTTCAAGACCTATGACACGGATTGGGATTCCGAAGCCTATCTGACTGTCGCCGGTCAGAATTCCAACAATTCCGTTTCGCTCAAGGACGAATTCCTGCGCGCTGTTGAAAGCGACGGCAACTGGAACCTGACCGCCCGCAAGGACGGCAAGGTAATGAAGACGCTGAAGGCTCGCGATCTTTGGGAGAAAATCGGATATGCGGCCTGGGCATCGGCTGACCCGGGTTTGCATTTCAACACGACTATGAATGATTGGCACACTTGCCCGGCCGCCGGTCCCATCCGCGCATCCAACCCGTGCTCGGAATACATGTTCCTTGACGATACGGCCTGCAATCTCGCCTCGATCAACCTCCTCACCTATCGCGGCAAGGATGGCAAGTTCGACGTCTCCGGCTACGAGCATACGGCGCGTCTGTGGACGATCGTTCTCGAAATTTCCGTGATGATGGCGCAATTCCCGTCCAAGGAAATTGCCAAGCTCTCCTATGAGTATCGCACGCTCGGTCTTGGCTATGCGAATATCGGAGGCCTGCTAATGACCTCCGGCATTCCGTACGACAGCGCTGAAGGACGTGCCATTGGCGGAGCTCTCACAGCCATCATGACCGGTATTGCCTATGCCACCTCGGCCGAAATGGCCAAGGAGCTCGGTGCCTTCAACGGCTATGCGCCAAACGCCGCCAATATGTTGCGCGTTATTCGCAATCATCGCCGCGCCGCCCATGGCGAAAATCAAGGCTATGAAGGCCTGGCCGTAAACCCCGTTGCGCTGATTGCTGCTGATTGCCCGGATCAGGACCTGATCACCCATGCGAAGTCCGCTTGGGACAAGGCGTTGGAGCTTGGCGAAAAGCATGGCTTCCGCAATGCGCAGGCCACGGTAATTGCGCCTACCGGCACGATCGGCCTCGTCATGGATTGCGACACGACAGGCATTGAGCCGGACTTTGCGCTGGTCAAGTTTAAGAAGCTCGCCGGTGGTGGTTACTTCAAGATTATTAACCGCGCCGTTCCGGAGGCTTTGCGCACGCTCGGCTACTCGGAAAGTCAGATTGCCGAAATCGAGGCCTATGCTGTCGGCCACGGCAATCTCAATCAGGCGCCCGGCATTAATCCCGGCTCGCTAAAAGCAAAGGGATTCACCGACGAGATCATCGCCACGCTCAACACGGCGCTGAAGTCGGCATTCGACATCAAATTCGCAGTCAACAAGTGGACCATTGGTGAAGATTTCGCCAAGAATGTGCTCGGCTTCACCAGCGAGCAGCTTAACGACATCTCCTTCGAAATCCTGCCCGCCCTGGGGTTCTCCAAGAAGGAAATCGAAGCCGCCAACATTCACATCTGTGGTGCGATGACGCTAGAGGGCGCGCCCTTCCTCAAGGAAGAGCACTATCCGGTTTTCGATTGCGCCAACCCGTGCGGCAAGATCGGCAAGCGTTATCTTTCGGTCGACAGCCATATCCGCATGATGGCTGCGGCACAGCCCTTCATTTCCGGTGCGATCTCCAAAACGATCAACATGGCAAACGAAGCAACTGTTGAAGATTGCAAATCCGCTTACATGCTGTCCTGGAAGCTGGCTCTGAAGGCCAATGCACTTTATCGCGATGGCTCGAAGCTGTCGCAGCCACTGAACGCATCTCTGCTTGCCGATGAAGACGAGGATGAGGATGATGCAATCGAGGCGTACATCGAGGCCCCAGCAGCCGCCCGCGCGGTGCAGGTCACCGAAAAGATCGTTGAACGCATCGTGGAGAAATACATCCACGATCGCGAGAAACTGCCGAATCGCCGCAAGGGCTATACCCAGAAAGCCACGGTTGGTGGCCACAAGATCTATCTGCGCACCGGTGAGTTTGACGACGGTCGTCTGGGCGAGATCTTCATCGACATGCATAAGGAAGGCGCCGCCTTCCGGGCGATGATGAACAATTTCGCCATCGCGATATCGCTTGGCCTGCAATATGGCGTGCCCCTGGAGGAATATGTGGAGGCTTTCACCTTCACCAAGTTCGAACCGGCTGGCATGGTCCAGGGCAATGATGCGATCAAGAACGCGACATCTATCCTGGATTATCTGTTCCGCGAACTTGCGGTTTCCTATCTGGATCGGCACGACCTTGCTCATGTAGATCAGTCGGATTTCTCCAACACCTCGCTGGGTCGCGGCATTTCCGAAGGCAAGGCTGAGCCGGTCTCGAAGGGACTGACACGCGGTGCTTCGCTGAAGGTGGTCTCTCCCAACAAGGCTGATCCGAAGGGTTTTAGCAACGCAGGGGGAGCGGGCGTCGTCAGCGCGCCGAAGGCAACTGCGTCATCAAATGTCACGACCCTCACCAGCCGCACGACAACGGCACTCGCTGCGAAACCAGCAATTGCCGCTGTTGCACAGGAATCCACGGGCTTCAAGCGTGACTATGAAGAGCGTGCCAAGGACCAGACGGAAGCCGAGAACAGCGCCGCATCGGCCCTGTTCGACAACGCCGACGCAGAGGCCGCAGCTGAGGAAGCCAAGGCCGAGGCGAAGAAGCTAATGTCCGACCGCCGCATCAAGTCAATGATGCAGGGCTATACCGGGGACAGTTGCTCGGAGTGCTCGAACTTCACGATGGTGCGCAATGGCACCTGCCTGAAATGCGATACCTGTGGCGCCACGAGCGGTTGTAGTTAAGCGCTTTTTGCACTCCTTGATGCTCGCAAGGAGAATCGCGCTCAGGACGCCCACCGTGTCCTTTTCACTGCGATTTGGCTGTCCCAGAATTCTGGGGCAGCTATTAGCACCTGATTGATGTGCAGTTCAATCTCGCCGGTGCCCCCACGTCACCGGCCGCAGATATCACTCAACTTCTTATGAACGCTAGAAGATCCGCATTGATGACGTCGGCATGGGTCGTGCACATGCCATGCGGATATGTCTCATAGACCTTCAGTGTCCCATTCTTCAAGAGCTTGGCCGACAGGAGCGCGGAGTCCGCAATGGGGACGATCTGGTCGTCGTCGCCGTGCATCACAAGCGTTGGAACGTCAATCGCTTTCAGGTCTTCGGTGAAATCGGTTTCTGAAAAGGCTTTGATGCAGTCGTAATGCGCTTTTGCACCGCCTATCATGCCCTGCCTCCACCAGTTCGCACGGATCGGATCGGATACGGTCGCGGCCTCGCGGTTGAAACCGTAGAATGGAATCGGGAAATTCCAGTAGAATTCCGCACGGTTGGCAGCGAGCTTGGCACGCAAGCCATCCAAGACCTCAATCGGCAAGCCACCCGGATTTGCCGCGGTTTTCACCATGATCGGCGGAACGGCCCCTATCAGCACCAGCTTGGCCACGCGACCCTTGCCATGGCGAGCGACGTAATGGGCAGCTTCGCCGCCGCCGGTCGAATGCCCCACATGAATGGCATCGCGCAGGTCGAGCGACGCTGCGAGTTCAGCGAAATCGGCAGCATAGGTGTCCATGTCGTTGCCGGTCGCGGTTTGGGTGGAGCGGCCGTGGCCACGACGGTCGTGAGCGATGACGCGGTAACCCTTGTCCAGGAAGAACAGCATCTGCGTATCCCAATCGTCGCTGGAGAGCGGCCAGCCGTGATGGAAAACAATCGGCTGCCCCGCTCCCCAGTCCTTGTAGAAGATTTCCGTACCATCCCTGGTTTTAAGTGAGCCCATGTCATTCGTCCTTTCGCTTTTGTTGCTAAAACTGGTTGGTGAAACACCTTGGGCGCTGAACGCCAGCGAAGGCGTCACAGCCATGACCGTCACGCTCGCCGCGAGCAGAAGCAGGTCACGACGAGACGCTTCGATTGTTTCAAACTGTGTGTGTTCATTCATGCAGCAATCTCCCTTCGGGATGCAGAGCCGGACAGGTGGCACGCTCGCCTGCCAATTCGTTGGCTGCGGGAAGAAACCGGAAAAACTTCTGCATTCATCGTCTCTGTCGCATCCGGTTAACACAGCTCACAGAAGAAAATTAGCTCACATGCCGGGCTCAAACATCCCGTCCATTGGTTTGGATCGCTTATACCCAAGGTCACACTACACAGGACCAAATGCAGGTGCTTCATGACCGCCAGTGACCGCTGGCTCCGTTCTCTGGAAAAACTGGACGCCGCTCGACGTATCGAACGATCCAGTGATAAAGTTTCGGCTGTCGCGCGTGAATCGTTGATGTCAACCGCTCACATCGTTCCAAGCTGCGCTTGCCGGGGTTCGAGTATGCTCCGGCCGGATAACCATGGAGTTCAGTCAAACCATGACCGAAACCGGCGATTCTTTGACGCCTCGCAATTCTGCGATTCTCGTGGCCGGCGCGATCGCCGCGCAGGTGATCGGCGGGCTGGTCCCGCAGATGTCTCCCTTTGTGATTGCCGGGGTTATGGACGGTCTTTCACTGTCGGAACGCGACGCCGGTTTTATCGCGTTCGCCGAGTTCCTCGCCCTCGCCGTCACTGCGATGGCAATCGCACCCATCCTGCCCCAGTTTTCCTATCGGCGCGTCGGCCTCGTCGCCGCAGCACTGGTCTTGGTCGCTCAAAGCGCATCAATCTTCAGCGTCTCGCTTGGATGGCTCGCGGTGCTCCGCGTTCTTGCGGGTGTTGGGGAAGGCACACTTTATGCGGTGTCGCTTTCCATTGTCGCCTCCCATTGCAGAAACCCAGACAAGGTTTATGGCTACTTTCAGGTGATCTGGGCCTTGGGCAGTGTCGCGCTCTTCGCTATCGGCGGTCAGCTCACCGCTGCCTTCGCACATCGCGGCATCCTCGCCTTGATCGCGGGTGTGACGCTCATACTCGCGCCGCTCCTGCTCCTCATTCCGGACGACCGCGCCAAGAGCGGATACCGAGCTGAAGCTGACACGGCGCAGGCCCCACCTTTGCTGGGCGTCATGACGTTCGGCGCGATCGTGCTTTACCTGACCGCCTCGGCTGCGATCTATGCGTTCAGTGCGCCCTTGGGCGAGCGCGCGGGCGCGGGTCTTGATACGACCGCGGTCGGCTATGTGCTGACCGTCGCGTCGCTCGTCGGTCTCGCAGGAGCAGGAGCCGCCACTGCTCTCAATGTGCGCTGGGGACGGGCAATCCCTATCTCGGGGTTCTGCGCCGGATTCGCACTTGTCGTGCTCGCGCTCTGTCTCTGGCGTAACCCAACAGTCTACGTCGCCGCCCTCGTCGCGTCGGTCGTCATTTACTACTTCTCGATCCCGTATCTTTTTGGTCTGGCCGCGGCGCTCGACCGCAACGGACGTTGGGCTGCGGCCGCGGGATCGGCTTATCTGCTCGGATTCGCTGCAGGCCCTCTTGTCGCTGGCAGCGTGATCGGGGCGGCGGGTTACGCCGGCCTCGCCGGGGTCTGCGTCGTGATCACCGCCGCCGCGTGGGGGCTTGCGATGATCGTTATTCGGCAAGGCCGGGGAACGGCTGCCGCCTCCATCGAAGTGCCGGGCTGAAGCGGCCATTGGAACCGTGCCTCGCCCACTCGGTCAGTGCGTTTGAAGCTGTCCGGTCTCCAGCGTCTTTCGCACCCCGGCAGGCAGCGCTTCCCACACGCGGACAAGTTCACCGACCGACATGAGCCCCATCTTGCGCATGACGTTGCAACGGTGGAGCTTGACAGTGATCTCGCTGATGCCGAGGCCGAAGGCAATCTGCTTGTTCAGCTGGCCAATTGCGACTTCTCGCATCACCTGACGTTCACGTGGTGTAAGCAGCGCGAACTTGCTTACGTGGTCGGTAACGATCCGTGCCTGGGCGCGCTGCTTGATATCGCGCTCAATCCCTGCTGCGATTGCATCAAGTAGCGTTTGGTCGCGCACGGGTTTGGTGAGGAAATCGACCGCTCCCGCCTTCATCGCCTGGACTGACATCGGGATGTCGCCATGGGCGGTAAGAAAGATGATCGGCTTGCCGTCACCACTTTCCAGGAGCCTATGCTGGAGATCGAGACCGCTCACGCCCGGCATCCGCACGTCGGCGATAAGGCATCCCGGCCGATCCGGAAGCTCGGCTTCGAGGAAGTCTTGCGTCGATCCGAAGCTGATTGTGTCCAGGCCCACCGACTGCATTAGCTCGTCCAGTGCTTCACGGAGCCTTTCATCGTCATCCACCAGGATGACCAATGGGTGCTCCGCTTTGGCCCAGCTGCCCGCGGACGGCGATCGATCAGGCAATTTATCGCTTGCATTTGCATGATAGCTCTCACTCATATTGGATACCCCTTTCCGGTCAGTGCGTCGGCAACCGCTGCAAGCAGCTCTTGCCCGTCGAAAGGCTTGCGGAAGAACCAGCCAGGCTTTGGTTGCATCTGTTCGGCGAGTTGGTGCCTGCCACTAATCAGGATCACCGGCAGGTCAACTCGTCTCTCGCTCATCACGCGCTGCAACTCGAAGCCGTCCATGCCGGGCATACCGATATCGGTGATCAGACAACCGATCTCCTTCAGAGCGTTGCAGTCGAGGAGGGCTTGTGCCGACGAAAATGCCCGCACAGCATGTCCCGCTGACTCGAGAAGATCCTCAAGCGAGTCGAGGAGGCGCTGATCGTCATCGACAATCGCTATTATGGGCTTCGGGTTGGTCATTCTCGCGAGTTTCCTGATCGTCTGGAATGAGTGATTGGGATCTGCAGCTTTTCGGCGATCCGCACCAGGTCGGCGAACGATGTCGCCTCCATCTTGTGCATGATCTTGCCCCGGTGGATTTCAAGGGTGATCTCACTGATGCCGAGTTCCGCCGCCGCCTGCTTGTTGAGGAGCCCACTGACCACGAGTGGCAATACCTCGCGCTCGCGCGGCGTAAGCACCGAGAAACGGCGTACAAGATCGGCCAGTTCCGCGCGAGTCGAACGTTGTTCCCGGTCACGCTGGATGGCCGCGCGAACCGCCGCAATCAAATCGCTCTCCCCGACGGGTTTGGTCAAAAAGTCGACAGCGCCACCCTGGATCGCCCTCACCGTCGATGGAATGTCGCCGTGCCCCGTGAGAAATACGATAGGAGGATGGACGTCACTCGATAGTTGCCTCTGGAACTCCAGACCGTTGACGTCGGGCAGTTCGACATCGAGGATCAGGCACGCTGGGAGATCGGGCTTCGCATAGGCTACATAGTCAGCGGCGACGGCGAACGTCGCGGATTGCCATCCCAAGGACTCCAGCAGTTCTCCGAGCGCCTCGCGGACTCTGGCATCGTCATCCACGATGAAGACGATCTCCTCGGGCGGTTTCATGGCATTTCACTCGCAGCCAGCGGAAGCGTAAAGGCGACGGTCGCCCCGCGCGGCTCATTGTTGGCGGTCCAAAGGCGCCCCCCATGCGATTCGATGATCGACCGGCAAATTGCGAGTCCCATACCCATCCCATGCGCCTTTGTGGTGAAGAACGGCTCAAAGACCCGCTGGGGATCCTTGAAACCAGTTCCATCGTCGCGAACCTCAACGCGGATTGCGTCGGGGCCATCGCGGTACGAGCGTATCTTGATCGCACGAGCGCTGCCCGCTACGGCGTCCATCGCCTCGACCCCATTCCGGATCAGGTTCACGAACACCTGCTGTATCTGGACCCGGTCGAGTGCGACCAGCGGCAGGTCCGGCTCAAGGGTCGTCTCGACGCAGACGGTCTTCGCCGTGGTTTCGTCAGCCATCAGTAGGCACACTTCATCGATCAGGCGGTTGACGTCTTCAGGTAATCTGGCCTCTGGAGCGTGACGGAAGAGGGCGCGGATACGACCGACAACCTCCGCCGCCGAGTTGGCATCACGGGTGATGCGCTCGGCCGTGATCTTGGCGCGTTCGACGTTCGGGGGCTCTGCAGACAGCCAACGGTGGCATGCGTGGGAATTGGCGACGATCGCGGCGAGCGGCTGGTTTACTTCATGTGCGATCGACGCTGACAACTCGGCCAGGCTTGCCGCCCGAGTTGCCTGCGCGAGCCTCTCCGAGGCCCGTCGCAACGCTTCTTCGGCGTGCATCTGATCGTCAATGTCGTGGCAAAGACCGAACCACTGGACGATGCGACCGTCCTGATCTCGTAGGGGTTCGGCGCGACCGGACATCCACCGGTATACTCCGTCCGCCCGACGCAGGCGATATTTCATGGAGAAGCGGTCGCCCGTGAGAAGGCAGCGGCCGAGAACGTCTTCCACCGCCCCGGCATCGTCCGGGTGGAAGATGGTGTCGAACACGACTGCCAACTGTTGCTTGTCGTCCAGGTCCATCCCGAGAAAGTCCGCCATGCGCTTGTTGACGAGCGTAGTCTCGCCGTCCGGTGTCAGCCGCCAGAGGTTGCTCGGAACCATGTCGACGAGCAGCGAGAGTTCCCGCTCCCGTTCGCGCAGCGCCACCTGGGCGCGCATCTCATCATCGATGTCGAGAGAAACGCCGTACCATTGAACAATCGTTCCGTCTTGCTCACGCCGGGGTTCTACCCTGCACTCCGCCCACCGATAAATGTCGTCTTTCTCACGCCATCGAAACCGCATCACGGTGCCGCGGCCAGCTTCGAAACAATTAAGCAACGTTCGCTGCACCTCCGGAGCATCTTCGGGATGAATCAGCTCTCGCAGCAGCGTTTCGATGCGCGGCTCCCCGATTGCTTCGAAGTTGGCGATCACGGAGCGGAAGTGGTCCTGGTATCGTTTGTTGAAGTAGACCGGCGAATCCATTGACGTTACGCTCCAGATGCGCACCGGCACGGCATCGATCATCTGCTGAAGTTGCCGCCTGCTTTGCCGCAGCGCCTCTTCAGCGTGCATCTGATCGTCTATGCCATGACAGAGGCCATACCACTGGACAATCTGTCCGTCACGATCCCGCATCGGCTCGGCGCTGCTCGACATCCAGCGATAGACGCCATCTGCGCGGCGGAGGCGATATCTCATCGTGAAGCGCTCGCCGGTGACGAGGCAGCGATTCAACCTGCCTCTAAACTCCGCTGCGTCATCCGGATGGACGGTTTCGATTACCGCCTCCAATCGGCTCATTCCTGGTCTGTCCGTGTCCGGTAAGTCCAGGCCGAGGAAATCGACCATGCGCTTGTTGAAGAAAGTGGGCTCGCCGTCCGGGGTCAAGCGCCATAGGTGGCTCGGAACCATGTCTACCAGTAGCGAGAGCTCGTGCTCCCGGTCCCGTAACACTTCATTGACCGGTTTTTGGTCTTCGATTTCTATCGGCATAATCGGCCGCTCCTGCCCGACAAAGCAAACTTTGGGACCGTCTACGCCGCTTATACCACTCACAGTCAATGTCCGGGCCGACGAAATCATACCGCAGCTTAATCCAACCATGCCCCTGCCGCACCTCATGGAAATCCATGATTGTACGTGGATGTGACTAGCTGAAGCGGCAATGCACCGAGTCGGCAGCGAACGCCCCTAACCTCGGCACGCGACAGGCGGCATACCTCGGTCGCAGAAATCGGCAGCTTGCGTCCCAGCCGGCGTCATTTCTATCCGCGTTTTCTAGACTTGGGTATGGGCCGACTAAACCCTTCGATTAGTGCGTTACGCCCCGTGCATGATAGAATGATTTTGTCTCCCCAGTCATTGTCGGAAGCAGCGAACCAATCCGGAGCAGCCGCAATAATGAGGAGGCGAGAATGACTCAGCGTGTCAAGTATGCAGAAGGGTCGCCAGAGCTTCTGACGAAATTCACCGAGTTTCTGGCTGCAATCCGAGAGAGCACAACCGAAGAGCTGGTCCGCGATCTCGTCGCCATCCATGCAGCGCAGCAGAACGGCTGCACCTTTTGCCTTGGTATGCACGTCAAGCAGGCCAAAATCGATGGTGAGCGCCGATTGCGCCTTTATCGCCTTGCAGCATGGCCTGGTTCCGCAGATGCCAAGTTCGGCCCCAACAAGGCAGATCTCAGGTAAGGCGACCAGGAACCACCGCGACTTGTCCAGGCCAAACGCCTTCCCGGCCGAGTGCAGCTTGGACAGCCGGAAACCTAAATCATCAGGCCTGAGGGCCGCGAACAGGGAGATGCGTTATGAAAATTGTTATTATCGGGGGAACCGGGCTCATCGGCTCGAAGACCGCCATACGCCTGCGCAACAAGGGCCACGAGGTTCTTGCCGTGTCGCCGAACACCGGCGTCAACACCATCACTGGCGAAGGGCTTGCGGAAGCGTTGGTCGGTGCCGAGGTCGTCGTTGACCTCGCCAACGCACCATCTTGGGAAGACAAGGCTGTGCTCGAATTCTTCGAAACGTCGGGACACAATCTGCTCGCCGCCGAAGCCAAGGCTGGCGTCAAGCATCATATAGCCCTGTCGATCGTTGGGACAGAGCGGTTGCCCGAAAGCGGGTATATGAGGGCCAAACTTGCCCAGGAGAGGCTCATCAAGGAATCGCCGATTCCCTACACGATCGTCCATTCCACCCAGTTCATGGAATTCCTGAAGGGCATCGCCGATGGAGGAACCGTCGGCAACGTCGCTCGTCTTTCGCCCGCCGCTTTCCAGCCTATCGCCTCGGACGACGTTGCCGATGTGATGTCGGATGTCGCTCTCACAAAACCGCTCAACGGCACGATCGACATCGCGGGTCCCGAGCGCGCTCCCATGAGCGAGATCATTGCCCGGTATCTGAAAGCGGCGAACGATCCGCGGACAGTCGAGGCAGATGTCCACGCGCGTTATTTCGGCTCTGAGCTGAACGATCAGTCACTTGTGCCCTTAGGCGGTGCGCGGCTCGGCAAGATCAACTTCGAGGATTGGTTCCGTCAGTCCCAACAGCCGAAGTAACGCAGACACAGAACAAACTTGAGCGCTAGTCTCCTGCCCAGGTTTCAAACGGGCATACGCATTCAACAACCAAAGGATTACGACAATGAAGTCAGCTTTGTTATCGCTGTTTGTGTCGGCTGCAGTTTGCCTCCTTGGAGGTGTGACGTTTGCCGCTGAAGACGCCGCAAAGGTTACGCCGCTCATGCAAAAGGACCTTCCAAATTACCCTGGCAAGGAGGGGCTGATGATATCAGTCGAGTATGAGCCAGGCGGTTCCTCGCCCATTCATAAACACGAGGCGAACGCATTCGTCTACGTTCTGGAGGGCTCGATCGCGATGCAGGTCAAGGGGGAAAAGGAAGTCACCTTGTCGCCGGGAGAGACCTTCTACGAAGGCCCTTCCGACATTCACCTGGTCAGCCGGAACGCGAGCACGACCGAACCAGCTAAATTTATTGTTGTGCTCCTCAAGAACAAGGACGCTCCGGTCGTCATGCCGGTGGAGTAACTCCAATGTTTGCAAGCTGCTTGGCAGGGCGAAATCAGGCGCCGTTCACGGCGCAATAGAGGGAGCCAGTCGATGAAAATCACGGTCATGGGAGCGACCGGGCGAATTGGGATGCACCTCGTAGAGAAACTTGGACAGACAGGTGTCGAGGTGGTCGCTGCGTCCACTTCTCTCGGTGTCAACAGTGTGACAGCCTCGGAGCGGCCATAGCCGGAGCCGACGTTGTTATCGACGTTACGAACGCCGCGTCGTTTGGCGACGACACGGCTTTGGATTTTTTTAAGGCCTCCACCCGGAATCTGTTGGCTGCCTCAGCAAATGCTGGCGTCAGACACTACCTCGCGCTTTCCGTGGTGGGCACACCTCGGCTTGTTGAGAGTGATTATTTCCGCGCGAAAATGGTACAGGAAAATCTCATCAGGGCAGCAAGGAGGCCCTACACCATTCTCCATTCCACGCAATTTTTTGAGTTCATCGGCGGCGTGATCGACATGGGGGCAGACGGTGACGGCTTTCGGCTTCCGTCGGCATCGGTAAAACCGATAGCAGCTGACAACGTCGCCGAAATGCTGGCCGAATTGGCAATGGGAACAGCAAGGAACAATACCGTAGAGATCAGCGGTCACGAGCGATTCGGTCTCGACGAAATTGCGCGCATCCACCTCGCAGCAAACGAAGACATGCGCCAGGTCATAACCGACAACAGCGCTCGCTACTACGGGGTCGAACTGAACGATGACACATTGCTTCCGCTCAAGGGAGCCCCTGGGACAGTTTCAGTCAGTTCATCGAGCACGACGCGGAGGTGGATCGACGTCCTTTTACAAAATGAAATCGCGGCCGCGGACAGCGTGGAAGCTGTCCGCGGGCAAGCTTTCCACCAACATTGGAAGGAGAACACCGCAATGAATTCACAGGTGCCGATCCCTATGCGTTGGATATACGCAGCCTATACCACAGGGTGATACATCGCCGTTGCAAACGGGAGTATTGAAATTCAATCAGGAAATCAGCAGGAGGTTAACATGAGCTTGGACAACACTTCACATTCCACTAGGCCGGGACCCGACGAGTTGGTTCCGTCGCGCTACGCGCTAAAGATCGGTGAAATTGACGTAATGGTCATTAGCGATGGGGTGCTAACGCTGCCAGGTGCAATGTTGGGTCACAACGCCGACCCGGCCGCGAGGACGGCCTGGATGGACTACAATTTTCTGCCGGCGGACATGCTCGATTGGGGGCTCAATGTGGTGGTGGTGCGTAGCGGCAGCCAGACCATACTCATCGATGCCGGACTGGGGGACGACCCGGACCTGAACTTGCCGAAGGCCGGGCAACTGGCCCATCGACTGGAGGCTGCCGGCATCGATCTTGCGTCCGTGACCGACGTAGTGCTTACCCACATGCACATGGACCACATTGGTATGCTGCTCGTCGACGGGGTGAAGGACCAGCTGCGTCCGGACCTGCGAATCCACGTGGCGGCCGCCGAGGTCAAATTCTGGACGTCGCCCGATTTCTCCCACGTTTCCATGCCTAAGGGGTTCCCGGACGCGCTTCGGGCGGCCGCCAAGCGGTTCGCGGAAGAGTATCGCAGCAATCTGCAGACGTTCGAGGACGAGTACAAGGTTGCGCCAGGGGTAGTCGTCACCCGCACCGGCGGCCACACCCCCGGGCACAGCGTGGTCCGCCTCGCATCCGGCGGCGACCGGCTGATGTTCGCCGGCGACGCCGTATTCACGGTCGGGTTCGATCACCCCGACTGGTTCAACGGCTTTGAACACGACCCCGAGGAAGCGGCCCGCGTCAGGGTCCGTCTTTTGCGCGAGCTGGCCGCGAGCGGTGAGTTGCTGGTGGCAACTCACCTGCCGTTCCCCTCCGTCGGTCATGTGGCGGTCGACGGCGATACCTTTCGTTGGGTACCGATCTTCTGGGACTACTGACCGCTTGTTCGGTTAGGCGTACCAGCCGTCGAGGACATCGCGCCATGATCGTATGTTCGTGCAATGTGTTTACTGATCAGGATGTCCGCTCCGCCGTCGAGGCGGAGCCGACGCGCTCGATGGCCAGGTTTATGGTTGTCTCGGCTGCAGAGCGCAGTGCGGCCCTGCCCGGGCACCATCCGCCGCATCATCAACGAGGCGCTCGGCGGCGCCCGCACGGCATCCTGCAATGGCTGCGGGCGGCCCTCACTGTCAAATTGATGCTTATGGCTCACTTTCGTGGTCGGAAGTGATAGTGAATGCGTCATGCTCACCGACTAAGCCCTTCAGCTTGAACTGACCGATGTTCCGCACCGACGCAGCTGGCAGATCGGAGGCGAGTCGGCTTGGCGTTGAGATGTGCTCGCATGTAAAAGGAGACTGCCAGAACCGCCATGCCGTAGCTGACGATCAGTCTCGGATCTATCCTCGACATGAGCCGACCGACAATCGGCGCAATAATGACTGCAAGTATGCCCGTCGGCGCTGTGGCAATGCCCGCCCACGTCGCCGTATAACCCATCATCTGCTGAAGCCATAGGGGCGTTAGAACGATGTTGCCGAATTCTCATTAGAAATTTCAACTCGGTAAACTTCCGCCAATCAGAGGTTGGCTGGGGAACCCACGACCTCACTTCCGTATCACCTCGAGCACGGCAGGCGTTCCGCTCAATCAACACTGACGGCTTTAGCTGAGGCGATGGAGATACTCGATGCCTCCGAAGAGGAAGTCCATGTATTCCTTGATGAGGCATCTGTAGTATTTCCCGGCAGGTCAAGGCCGATGTCGTCATCATTGCCGGGCACAAGTGACTGTGACCGGGAGACCTGTCTGCCGGATTCTTCAACGAATATTCAAGAGAGAGTCAATTGTAATTCAAGGGCTCTGCAAGGACTTCCTGCCCGCGCGCTGGCATTCTCCCTCACAAATGATCGTGATCAATGTGGAACGGAGGCCAAGTCGTGAGAATCGTACTGATCCGCAGCAGCGACGTTATTGGAACGAAGCTCGCCAACAGACTTCACCAGCAGGGCCACCTCGTGGTGTCGACATCTTCAAACCCCGGCATCAAAACCCTCACTGATGAGGAACTGGCGAACGCACTCGCACGCGCTCAGGTGGTCGTCGACGTAGCAAATTCTCCCTCATTCGAGGACATGGCCGTTCTGGAGTTATTCGAGACGTCAGGTGGTAACGTCCTTGCTGCGGAAGCAGCCGCCGGTGTGGAGCATCACGTCGCGCTTTCGCTGGTCGGCATCGAGCATTTTCCTGAGAATGGCCACTGCCGCGCGAAGATGGTTCAAGAAGAACTGATCAAGGCCTCGAACATTCCTTATACGATCGTCCGTTCAACACAGTTCTTCGAAACCGTGGACGGCATCGCCCAATCGGGGACGGAGGGGAAATTCGTCCGGGCGTCGCCTGCCCTCTTCCAGCCCATCGGTTCTGACGACGTGGCTGACGCCTTGGCCAAAATTACGGTCGGAGTGCCGATTAACGGCACGGTCGAGATCGCGGGGCCAGAACGGGTGCCGATCGACGAGCTTGTACGTCAATACTTGCATACCACGAAGGACCCGCGAACCGTGATCCCAGACGTCCATGCACGCTTCTTTGGTGCGGAATTGAACGATCGATCGCTGACGCCCGGCGATGATCCGCGCATCGGCCCGACATGTTTTGAGGACTGGCTCAGCACTGTAATTCAGACAAACGATCATTCGGAAGGCTGAACTGTCGCGACCAGCGTAAGGCTGCGCAACGCATCGGAGGTTAAAATGAACATTTCGTCAGGGAATATAGTCAGCGCAACGGAAACTCGAGCTCGTTTCGAGTCTGGTCCACTTGTATTGGTGGTGGATGACGACGAATCGGTGCGCCTTTCGATTTGCGAGTTGCTGGAATCTGTCGGTATTGATGCCGTCGGCTTCGACTCGACGCAGGCGCTCATCGACGCCGATGTGCTGGATCGACCAGGCTGCATGATACTCGATGTCCGCATGCCCGGCGTGAACGGTCTTGATTTTCAGATTAGCCTGGCCGCGAACGGCATTTCCGCTTCGATCGTTTTCCTGACCGGCCACGGCGACATTCCGATGACAGTCCAGGCGATGAAAGCGGGTGCGGTCGAGTTCCTGACCAAACCCGTTCGTGACCAGACTCTGCTCGACGCGGTGAACAGAGCCATAGAAATAGACAAGGATAAGCGAGCGGAACAGTACACATCCAACGCCAATCGCGCACTCTATGCGACGTTAACCCCTCGTGAACGGCAAGTCATGGCGGCCGTCGTTCGCGGCGCGATGAGCAAACAGATAGCTTTCGAACTCAACATTTCGGAGATCACGGTCAAACTCCATCGAAGCAACTTGATGCGAAAGATGAAGACGCCCTTCCTCACGCACCTGGTTCGTGTATGGCAATCGCTGCCTGCGGATATACGTGATGAATACCCGGCTTAACCTTTCGTATAGCTTTGACGGAGCCGTGACTGATCGGTTATTAAAACCGTGCAGCGTCAGCGAGTTGAACGAAAGTTTTCAACTTGAACATCGTTTCCGTGTACCGGGTAAACGATCCGGCGCAACAATCCTCGTCATGATCGACAACACTCCGCGCCTGGAGGCAGAAGCCAGGTTGCGTAAAATCGAGGCGGACTTCTTCCACGCCGCGCGACTTTCGACGCTGGGCGAAATGACCGCTTCGATAGCGCACGAAATAAAACAGCCGCTTGCAGCGATCCTGATGAATGCACAGACCACTCTGCGCCATCTCAGGAAGGCTGTGCCAAATCTTGAAAAGGTCGAGCAACTGACATCTCGTATCGTCGACAGCGCTCAGCGAGCCACTGAAATAATTGGCCGGATCCAGGATATGGCCGGCAAACGCGCACCCACCAATGCTTTGCTTGATTTCAATGATGTCGTTCAGCAATGCCTAGTTTTTCTTAGCCACGAGGCCGAAGACAAAAACGTCGTCATCAAGGCCAGCCTGGAGCCAAATCTTCCACACGTGCATGGTGATCGGATTCAATTGCAGCAAGTTATAGTCAACTTGGTCGTCAACAGCATCCAGGCCATGAACCCGGCACCTCAGACGGGGCGCGAAATTTATCTCAAAACCAGTTTGGACGGCAACGATCATGTCGCCTTCTCGATCAGGGACACTGGAATGGGTATCCCCGTCGATCACATGGAGCAAATCTTCGATGGATTCTTCACGACCAAGGAAGGCGGGCTGGGCATAGGACTGGCTATTTGCCAATCAATCGTCAACGCCCACGGAGGGACGATTACTGCGGCCAATCATCCAGCCGGCGGGGCTCTGTTCCGTTTTTCAATCCCGACGCAAAGCGCTGCTGACGTAGCGAACAATCCGGCATCAACGGATATCCGGTCCCAACAAATCACGTCTTTGACCAAGCATGCGATTGTACTGGACAACCAATGCAATGACCTTCCCTACCTCAAGGCACTGTAGGACATAGCCCCACGTATAATATCGTTCGATCCCATAATCGCCCATTGTTGCGGCCAAGCCGCCACGGCTTCGACGCGGCGATGCGCTTACCGAAAATATAGCGATCCTCGACTGGATATTGGTGCACCAACGCCATGGAGGAGCACGAGCTCCGACTGGAAAAACGGCCGCCGGAACCGAGGTACCAAAGGTTCGTCCGTTTGAAAGCAGCGGGATGGGGGACGCATGGGAGAGGTCGGAATAAATTTTTGTCGGGCAATGTCAGGGCTCCTCTTGCTTGTCTTCCTCGCCGGCTGTGCCACGCAGCGCGCGGAGGTTGCAACGCCGCCCGTTACTGCGTCGCCGGCGTTGCAAAACACCCCGACCGTTCGGTCCCGCCAGAGTTCTGGAGCCTTCGACCTCCTCTACGTTACCGACCGGGCACCTGTAACTGCATCGGACAGCACGTTGTCTTACGGTGCCGAAAGAGCCATGTTCTTGAGCTTCGGATCGGTGTCGGTCACCCCGACCCGCAACTCTCCCACAAGTGAATTGCGTGTCGGCGTGATTTCCGGGACCGGGCAGTTTCCAGCGACACCTTACGGCGTCGTGGCGACCGCGAACGGACTACACCGCACGCCGAGGGCAGTCGCGGCCCATGACCAGGCTGCCGCATCGCTGCAGGCCGACGTCGCTCGTCGTCTCGCAACAGCCGATCGTAAGGAAGTCGTGGTTTTTATTCACGGATACGGCAACAGCTTCGACGACGCCGCGCGCGCCACAGGCGAGATTTGCCGGTCGCTGCAGAACCAGTTTGCCTGCATTGTCCTGACATGGCCTGCCGGGGGCTCCGGCGGCTTTTTCTTTGGCTACAACATCGACCGCGAGTCGAGCGAGTTTGCAGTCGCGGACTTCAAGAAAGCCATCCGCATCATCGCCGAAGCTAAGGGTGTCGAGCGGCTTCACCTCCTGGCGCATAGCCGCGGAACCGATGTACTCGCGAGTGTGGTGCAGCAACTCGCCATTGAAGCCTATGTCAGCCGATCCTCGCTTTGGCAGCGCTACAAGATCGCGAACGCGGTGTTTTTCGCTCCCGATATTGATCTCGATGTGGCTTCTTCCAAGTTGTTCGCGTGGGTATCGGACCCAGACCTTGCCTTCGGCAGCAAATCAAGTCCAAGCAGGTTCCCGCCTCAAGGCGCCATGCATCTCACGGTTTATTCGTCTCCCAGCGACAAGGCGTTGAGGGCATCAACACTGCTCTTCGGCAGCGCCTTGCGGCTGGGGCAGCTCGCAGTCGGCAGGCTTCCCAAAGACAGGAGCCAGGCGGCGTCCAAATGGGCAGGGTCTCAGATGGGAAGGCTGGTCGATTTCGTCGAGTTTTCAGGCGGCGGCTTCATCGGCCACAGCTATTTCTTGTCCGATCCGGCTGTTAAAGCGGACTTGGTTGCACTGATCCGCGACAGAGTGAAGGCTGGCGACCCCCGCCGCCAACTCGTCGAAATCAAACGTCCTTTCTGGCGAATATCGGATGTCCGGCAGGCTTTGCGATGATTGATCGTTGCACCTTTGTTAACCATGCAGCCGCAGCCCTCTGCGGGACAATCTTACCTGCGAGTATCGGCTGGCGGCGGCTGATTTAATCAAACCGGCGGCCTTGTCCCAAAGGAATTGACCGCAATAGTAACCTCGTCGTACCGGTTGAAATATTCAAGAGGGAGACGACATGAATAAATCCGGGCGCTTGAGCATCCGGATTTATATTAGGATAGCAACGGTCATCTGGACTGTTGGCAACGTTCAAGCATCGACTTCCAGGACGAGTTCGAGCTCGATGGGCAGACCGAGCGGCAGACTCGCGACGCCAAGCACGATCCGGCCCGAAAGCTTTTCCTCTCCAAAGACGTTGACCAGCATCTCGGATGCTCCATCCGCTACTATCGGATGCTCCCTGAAATCCCCCGCGGTCGCGATGTAAACGCCAAGCTTTACGACTCTGCTGACCTTGTCGAGAGAGCCCAGATATTCTCTTACCGCCGATAGAGCGTTGAGGCTTGCCACTTCGGCAGCCTGGCGGCCCTGCTCGACCGTGAGTTCAACGCCAACGCGTCCGACGAAGGGAGTTTCACGACCTGCGACGGCCAACATGCCGCTCAGGTAGACGAGGTTGCCGATCGTCACCGCTTCGACGTAAGCACCAAGCGGTGTCGGCGGCGGGGGAAGCGTGATGCCGAGCTCCTGCAGCCGCGGTTCTGCGCCGGCCACGGGCGCTTTCGCATGGTCTACCATTTCCCCAAATGTGCGCCACCGTCAACGTGCAGCACCTCCCCGGTTACATGTGGCGCTTCGATCAGGAAAACGACTGCGTCGACAATTTCCTGGACATTGGAAATACTCGCCATCGGCGACAGCGTCCTCAGGAATTCCTTCGGATTGTCCCTGTGCAAGGGTGTGTCGACCACGCCGGGAGCGACTGTGTTGACCCGGATCCCATCCCTCGCATATTCCATCGCGAGATTTTTGGAGATCGCGTCGACTCCGCCCTTGGTCATCATCGGGACCGAAGCGGTGAGGCCAGCGATCGGATGATCGATTAGCGGCGTCGTGATGCTGACGATACTGCCGCCGGACTTCTGCGCCAACATTTGTTTCACAACAAGCTGGGTGAGGTGGATGAAGCCTTCGAGATTTGTCGAGGACAATCTTTTGAAGTCGGCCACTGTATAATCAAGGAATGGCTTAGTGAAGAAAATACCGGCGTTGTTTACGAGAGCATCGATCGTCCCGAACCGGTCCATGGCGGTTTCTGCCACTTTTGTTGCCGTTTCAGGATCGCCGATATCGCCATCGACCAGCGCCAGCTGACTTGAGGCTCGAAAAGCATCCGAAGCACTGACCTGGCGAGATGTCGCGACAACATTGTAGCCGCGATCGACGAAGGCGTTAACGAGGCCTGCTCCGATACCTTGCGAGGCTCCCGTAATGACAACAGTCTTTCGTGTTTGCATTTTGATCTCCATTGGATTGCGCAGCATTGTGCTTGCTCCCAATGAATATGGCTGACGTTCTATTCCGCGATTAGATGGAAATATCTGGAATCTTTTTTCCATTTATGCAAAAATCAAATGCATGGTCGATCTCAATGACATCGCGGTTTTCGTGAAGGTTGCGCAATTCCAAAGCTTCAGCCGGGCCGCGCACGCGCTCGGGATGCCAGTGTCTACTGTCAGCCGGAAAGTCTCCGCACTCGAAGATCAGCTCGGTGTCACATTGCTGCAGCGAACGACCCGCAAGCTGACGCTCACCCTCCAGGGCCGTGCCTACTACAATCAATGCGGCGAACCCCTCAGTCACTTGTTTGACGCGGAGCGGGTTCTGACACAGACGCAGAAAGAGCCGGAAGGCCTGCTGAAAATCTCTGTTCCGGTGATCATGGGTCAAGAGCCATTTTATGATTTTCTCTCCGCGTTCCTGAAAACGTACCCACGGATACAGGTCGACCTTTTCGTCACGAACCTATTCCTCGATCTGATTGCAGAGAACGTTGACGTCGGCATTCGTTTCGGTGAACTTCGGGATTCGACAATTGTAACCCAGACAATAGGGAAGAGCGTCCGCTACGTCGTCGCTACTCCAGGCTATCTCGAAGGCCGGTCGCCCCCCGTGAAACCGGAGGATTTGAAAGACCATCAGTGCATTCTGCTCAACGGCCGCAACAACGAGGCGGAATGGCATTTGGTCAACGGACGCAAATCGGTAAAACTGCATGTGTCCGGACCCTTATCAAGCAGGGACTTCCATTCGATAAGTGCTTTTACCTATCTTGGGCATGGGATCGGCCTGCTGCCGTCAACCTATTGCGACGAACGTATCCGACAAGGCAAACTCGTTCGTCTTCTGCCAGACTGGTCATCGCCAGAAATTTTCGTGCACGCCGTCTACCCGACACGACGCTATTTGCCGGCGAAACTGCAGGTCTTCCTCCATGAACTCAAGGCTTGGAAGAGCTCCCTATGGAGTCCGTTGCGCTAACTGCTTTTGGTGCATCGGGAGGTTGGTAATGGCTGGCGTAAAACCGCATCGCTTGAACGACCATGAAGATGTATCGATTCGTGACCGTGGTGGCGTTGCATTGATGAGGACTTGGCGCCGTGGGGTTCGAGAGCGCTCAGGGCGGCATCGAGAGAGCCGTAACCCTGAAATTCGATGATGGACGGACTGGCAATGGGGTTCATGATAGATGAAATGCAAGCCCTTAATGTCGCCCTACCAGGACCGCCTCGGGCCCGGAATGGCATGCAGGCGTGTTTTCTGTTGCGCTATTGGCAGGTGGTACTGGCAGCACCATTCGCGGGGCCACTGGATCAACGGACGTGACAAAAGTTCGTCAACCAAAAGAATAGCCAGCGCCGCGTACAGTCCGGATCGGATCGATCGAGCGGCCAATATTGATAGCCTTGCGCAAGCGGCCGACATGCACGTCAACGGTTCGGTCATCGACATAGATATCAGCGCCCCACACATTGTCGAGCAGCTGGCCACGAGAGAACACGCGTCCCGGAGACTGCATCAGGAATTCCAGGAGGCGGAATTCAGTCGGCCCAAGCTTCAATTCGCGTTCCTTGCGGAATACCCGGTGTTGTTCGCGGTCCAGCTTCAGGTCACCAAAGCTCAGCACATGCGACAACAGGCTCGGATTGACCCGCCGCAACATGGATTTGATCCGAGCAAGAAGTTCCGGCGTCGAAAATGGTTTGACCATGTAATCGTCGGCTCCCGTAGAGAGCCCCCGGACACGTTCACTCTCCTCGCCGCGCGCCGTCAGCATGATGATCGGCAGGATTTCCGTTTCGCGACGTGCGCGGAGGCGCCGGCAGAGCTCGATTCCCGAAAGGCCGGGCAGCATCCAGTCGAGGATCAGAAGGTCCGGCACCTTTTCCCGCAAGGCAATTTCCGCTTCATCGCCGCGCGTGATCGTCTCAACAACATAGCCTTCAGCTTCAAGATTGTACCGGAGAAGAACGCTCAAAGCTTCCTCGTCCTCCACAACGGTGATTTTGGGGGCTATCGCCATGGCTCATTTATCCTGGATTACGGTTGTCTGGCTTCATCGACAACGATGCTGTGGGTCTGGTCTTCCTTCGGCCGCTCGGCCGGCAGTTGTGAGCCGGTGACGATGTAATATACCGTTTCGGCGATGTTGGTCGCATGGTCGCCAATCCGCTCGATATTCTTGGCGCAGAACAGAAGATGCGTGCAGGCCGAGATATTGCGCGGATCCTCCATCATATATGTCAGGAGCTCGCGAAAAAGCGAAGTATACAGCGCATCGATTTCGTCATCCCGCTCGCGCACAATGTTTACCTGCTGTACCGAGCGCGTCGCGTAGGCGTCGAGCACGTCCTTCAGCTGCGTCAGTGCCAGTTCCGCAATGGTTTGCAAGCCGCGATAGACCGACAATGTCTGGCGGGTATCGGTAACGGCAACGACGCGCTTGGCGATGTTCTTGCCAAGGTCGCCGATGCGTTCGAGATCGGAGGAAATGCGGATCGTGCCTATGACTTCACGCAGATCGATCGCCATTGGTTGGCGCTTGCCGATGATGGTAATGGCTTTTTCGTCAATCTCGCGCTGGCCGGCATCAAGAATAAGATCGTCCGAAATCACGCGCTGTGCCAGCGCGTTGTCGGAATTGACCATGGCCGTAACTGCCTGTTCAACCATACGCTCTGCATGACCGCCCATCTCCGCGATCTTGTGCGCCAGGAACTTCAGTTCTTCGTCGTAGGAACGGACGGTGTGCTGTGCTGTATGTTCTGTCATGTCCATATCCTCGTTTCAGGGATCAACCAAAGCGCCCGGTAATATAGTCCTGCGTCCGCTTTTCCGACGGGCTGGTGAACATCATTTCCGTGTCGCCCACCTCAACCAGATTGCCGAGATGGAACATCGCTGTCCGCTGCGAAACGCGGGCGGCCTGCTGCATCGAATGCGTAACGATGACGATCGTGTAGTTCTCGCGCAGTTCGTCGATCAATTCCTCCACCTTGGCAGTGGCAATTGGATCCAGCGCGGAGCACGGCTCATCCATCAGGATGACTTCGGGGCTAACGGCGATGGCGCGGGCAATGCACAGGCGTTGCTGCTGGCCGCCGGAAAGGCTCGTTCCCGAGTCATGCAAGCGGTCCTTGACCTCAGTGAAAAGCCCTGCTCGCTGCAGACTTTTTTCAACGATCTCATCGAGGTGGCCCTTGCCCTTGACCAGACCATGAATCCGCGGGCCGTAAGCAACGTTTTCATAGATGGATTTCGGAAAAGGATTAGGCTTCTGGAACACCATCCCGATTCGCGCACGCAACTGAACGACGTCGATTTTCGGATCGTAAATATCACGATTGTCGAGAGTGATGTCGCCCGTAATGCGGCAGATCGAAATCGTATCGTTCATACGGTTCAAACAGCGGAGGAAAGTGGACTTGCCGCAGCCCGAGGGTCCGATCAATGCCGTGACTTCATTTTCCCTGATGTCAAGGTTGACATCGAACAGGGCCTGCTTCGCGCCGTAAAATACGGATACGTTTTTACCGCGCATCTTGATGTTGGTCTGATCAGGGGTGCCGTACAATTTCTTTTCCACATCAACTTCAGTGAGCATGTTCATGTCCTTATACCTCGTTTACCAACGACGTTCGAAGCGTCGACGTAGCATGATCGCTGAAGCGTTCATGATGAAGAGAAATGCCAGCAGTACCAGGATCGCGGCGGCTGTTTTGGCCTGGAAGGCAACTTCCGGAAGATCAGACCATAGATAGATCTGAACTGGAAGCACCGTCGACGCTTCTGTAATACCTCCCGGTATGTCAACGATGAAGGCAACCATGCCGATCATCAACAGCGGAGCGGTTTCACCGAGAGCATGCGCCATGCCGATGATGGTGCCTGTCATGATACCTGGCATGGCCAAGGGCAACACGTGGTGGAAGATGGCCTGCTGGTGTGATGCTCCGACACCAAGGGCTGCTTCTTTGATGGATGGCGGAACAGCTCTCAGGGCAGCGCGCGAGGCGATAATTATTGTCGGCAGGACAAGCAAGGCCAGCACCAGACCGCCTACCAACGGCGCGGATCTTGGGAGACCGAAAAAGTTCAGGAACATTGCCAATCCGAGCAAACCGAAGACGATCGATGGAACAGCCGCAAGATTGTTGATGTTGATTTCGATGACTTCGGTGATCCGGTTTTTAGGCGCGAACTCTTCCAGGTAAATCGCCGCGCCGACGCCGAGTGGCAAACAAAGGATCAATGTGACGGCGAGCGTCCACAATGTTCCGGTCAAAGCGCCCCGGATACCGGCAAGCTCGGGTTCACGGGAATCACCAGATGTGAAGAACCGTGTGGCGAAGGCCTTTTCGAGCGTCCCCGTTGCTTTCAATTGCTCGAGCCAAGTGGCCGATTGATCCTGGACTCGCCGGTTGGACTCCGGTGTCTCGAGCGTCAGGATCGACCACGTTCCGGCATTCGCCGGCTCCGTGCTTGTCGGCGTGATCATTTTCAGACCATCAATTCCGGCGGGACTAATCTGCGTTGCCTTGATGGTACCACCGTTCACGTTGACGAGCAGACTGGGCAACCGCTGGTCGAGTTCGATTGCGGTGTTGGCGTCTGTGATCCGCGCGTTCAGCGTATTGGCTTCAGATTTGAGGGTTTCAATCTGCCCGCTCAATGCAGCGGCTGCATCACCCGCCAAACCGGGCAAAGATCGTTCAAGGCGCGCTATTTCACTTCGCAGACTGTCAAGCCGTTCGAATAGGAACGCCTGAATTTCCTTGAAAGCCTTGGCGAAGTCATCACCGGATGACCGTAAGGAATAAACATCGCCGTTGATGGTCTGGGTTAGTGTGCCGTCGCCTTTGAGGTTCGTTTCGGCCGTTTGATACCCCTTGAGATATTGATCGGCGTCATCGGAAAGCAGCACGGGAACAGTCACTTCCTGGCCAATCAACGAAGGATTGCTGACGATCATGCGGCGGAAATCATCCGAAGCACCGGAACTCAAAAGGCCGTTGAGGGCCCGCCGGTCAGCACGCGTCGTTACGTCGGGAAACTGTGCCGCCAGAGCGTCGCGAATAATCTTGTCGTAGTTGCCGGCCAGGAGTGCCGTGCGATCGCCGGTCTTTTGAGGGTCCAATGCGGCTTGATCGGCAATCACCTTCAAGTCAATGCGGTGCTCGGAGAACGCAGGAATTCCTTTCAGCAGGATGTCGATAAGGACAACGGAAAGAAAGATCGCAGTTACGACAATCGCGGCGATGCCATAGAACTTGAAACGGCGCTCTGCACGATACCGCTTCTTGATCAGCGCGTCGCGCGGATCGGCGGTGACGACAATGTCGGACGATGAGGTGATGTCAGTCATATTGTTCCCGATATCTCTTGACGATCTGGAGCGCGATGAAATTGAGCACAAGTGTGAAGAAGAAGAGCACAAAACCGAGTGCGAAGGCGGAGAGCGTCTTGGCGCTGTCGAACTCCTGATCACCGACCAGGATTGTCTTGATCTGCACGGTAAAGGTTGTGACCGCTTCCAATGGATTGAATGTCAGGTTGGCGGCAAGACCTGCCGCCATGACGACGATCATGGTTTCACCAACGGCACGCGATATGGCCAGCATGAAGGCCGATACGATGCCGGGCAGCGCGGCAGGCAGCACCACTTTCTTGATCGTCTCCGATTTCGTGGCACCCATGGCATAGGAGCCGTCCCGCAGGGCCTGGGGAACGGCATTGATGACGTCATCGGAAAGCGACGAGACGAACGGAATGATCATCATGCCCATGACCAGCCCTGCGGCAAGCGCCGATTCCGACGCCACATTCAAGCCCACCATTTCCCCCCACCCGCGGATGAATGGCGCGACTGTCAGGGCTGCAAAAAAACCAAGGACCACTGTTGGAACGCCGGCAAGGATTTCCAGAATGGGTTTGGTGATGCCACGCACCCGCGGACTTGCATACTCAGCCATGTAGATGGCGGCAAAAAGTCCCAATGGGCCCGCCACAGCGATCGCAATCACCGTAATCAACAAAGTACCGGTGACGAGCGGCACAATACCAAATGCGCCTGACGAACCAACCTGATCAGCGCGAATGGCGGTCTGCGGCGACCATTGAAGTCCAAACAGGAAGTCGATCGGAGAAACCTTTGAAAAGAAATGGATCGTTTCAAAAAGCACCGAAAATACAATGCCAACGGTGGTGAGCACTGCGATTGCAGAGCATGCAAGCAACACATATTTGACCAATCGCTCGACACTGTTGCGAGCGCGGAATTCCGGGCCAATCAGGCGGAAGCCGGACATAGCGGCAAGCAGTGCGGCGACGACGCCGGCAATCAGCAGCGACCAATGAGCAAAATTCGAGGCCTGTGCATATGCGGATGCACCCGCGGTCAATTCGGGTGCCGCAGTTCCGGAATAATTGCCCGCCAGGACGGATTGGATGTCACGAAGGATTGCGCTGCGTCCCAATCCCTCGGAAACCGTCGCGGGGTCGAAACCCTTCAGCGCCGTAGCTTCCACGTATCGCTCGGCAAGCGGAGCGCCCACGGCAAATATGAGAAGCATTGGCAGAAACACCAATGCCGCCAGGAAAAGCCCGTGGTACGACGGTAGCGAGTGGAGCGCGGATGGATCAGCACCTGCAAGGGATGATGCTCTTTGCCGTCCCACCAAAAACCACGTGAGGGTAAATAGCGCAAGTATCAGGAAATATGCTGTGGTCATGGTCGCGCCAATCTCGGTCTTTGCCCATTAGCTTCATGCGAGAACGGGGCAGCCGGAGTTTACGTCCGGCTACCCCGTTTCGTAGCGAGCTTATTTCAGCTCATCGCCCTTCATCGGCTCCAAGGCGTTTACAGCCTTGGCAACTTCCGCATGCTTCTCTGCCGGCAGAGGAACGAGGCCCTTATCGGAAAGGTAACCCTCGTCGCCCGTCGCAGCATCAGAAACATATTCGAATGCGAACTTATCCAGACCCGGAACAACGCCAACATGGGCCTTCTTCAGGTACACAAAGAGCTCACGCGAAGGCTTGTAGGAACCGTCGGCGATCGTTTCGAAAGAGGGTGCAACGCCGTCAATTGGAACGCCGGACAACTTCGAAACATTCTCTTCGAGGAACGAGTAGCCAAAAACGCCGAATGACTTTGGATTTGCTTCGAGCTTTTGAACAATGACGTTGTCGTTTTCGCCGGCTTCAACGTAAGCGCCGTCTTCACGAACCGACTTCCACACGGTTTCAAATGCCTTCGCATCTTTCTCTTTCAGGGCCTTCAGTGCAGGGATTTCACCGGCACCGACTTCCATGAACAACTCATGCATCGAGTCCCGTGTGCCCGATGTCGGAGGAGGTCCAAGAACTTCGATCTTTTCGTTCGGAAGCGACGCGTCGATGTCCGACCAGTTCTTGTATGGGTTCGGGATCAGCTTGCCGTCAGCATCCGGGACCTGTTTGGCCAATGCCAGGAAGAGGTTCTTGCGGGTGATCTTCATCTGAAGGCCAGCCTTGGCTTGAGCAAAAGTCAAACCGTCATAGCCGATCAGGATTTCGACGATATCCTTGACACCATTCTTCGTGCAATCCGCCCATTCGCCCTTCTTCATGCGACGCGAGGCATTGGTTGCGTCAGGATGGCTTTCACCAACGCCGGCGCAGAACAGCTTCATGCCGCCGCCTGTTCCAGTTGATTCAACCACCGGTGTTTTCATGCCAGAGGTCTTGCCGAAATTTTCAGCCACAGCTGTGGTGAATGGATATACGGTCGACGACCCGACGATACGGATCTGATCCCGAGCCGCGGCTGAACCGAGGGAAGCTGCGATCGCGATCGCAGCAACGGCAGCCGTAGTGAGAAGCTTGGTCATAGTCATTACTCCCGTTAGAAATCTTTTGAAGTAAGCGCTATCTACAGAGCTTTTATTACAGTGATGTGACACTGATATTACGGTTTGATCACAAACGTTTCCTCGCAGCGCTTCTACCTGTAACGAATTGAAATTGCATATTAAATGCAAAACATATGTCGGATAAACCAGCAAGCTGCCCATAATCAATTTGCAAACCTTCAACGATTTCAATTACATCCTGCGGCAGCATTGACGCACCACCGGCAATGGCCAGCGGGAAATGCCGTCCCTGCATAGCCCTTATCGAGCATTTGCGGTCCTGGCCGTAGCGCCACAACGCCCTCCCCCCGCCACGCCCTCATTCTCTGAGTCTGGCCATTGAGTGGTTGGGGAAGACGGGCGGTCGCCGAAGCGCGTCTTGGTAGAAGTAGTAATGCGATCCGAAGACCGCCCGTCCGGCGACTTTTCATCCCGTCCGTTCCGCTTGGGAGGCTTCGGCACCGGGGAAGGCCATTTGCGGCATTCCATGCGTCACCTACGTGCCCCTTAGAGTGCTCGTCCAGCACGCGCCGGTCCTAGTACCGGCTGGGGAACCCTTGGACAGAACCTCCCCGGACAGCGGGTCCGTTCCCCGCCATCGGAGGCGCCGGTCCTTTCCCCGCTTCGAACGGCTCCGGAAGCAGTTCCCCAGGTTTGGAGGTGTTGGATAAACAGCCACAATTATTTTGGCGGACCGCGCATTTACCGTATCGTAGCGGTATATTCCCGCCGGTCCCATTTCCGGCACTGGGACAAATGCCTATCGTTGCGAGCGTGAAACGGATCTCGGAGTTACCTCGATGAAAAACAAATTCAGCAAGGTCATGTTTTTGAGTGGCGTCGCCGGCCTGTGCATGACCACCAGCGCCATGACTGCATCCATCAAGGAGCTGCAGGGTGCATGGACCATGGATGGAACAAAATGCGCGGATACGTTTAAAAAAGTCGGCGACAAGATCGACTTCAAGGATCGGACCGCATCGACATCGACCGGATTGCTTGTCACGGGAAGCCGGATTGCCGGACCGAATGCGGTATGCACGACGCAGAGTGTACGCAAACAGAAGGACCGTCTTGCCGCAAATCTGAATTGCGTCGACTCCATGATGGAAAACAGCCAGACGGTGACATTCAAGATCGTTGACAGCCAGACGTTCGAGCGCTTCGACCCGTTTGGGGACAACATGTATATCACCTATCACAAGTGCGACATGTGAGTATCAAATGGACCTGGCGTCCGTCAGTAACGGCGGACCATTCTGGCGCGTCGGCGCGTCAGAAATGCATGACGGCGCCGAAGATCGGAGATCCTTTCGTTGAACTGATAGCCTATGCCGCCCGCAACATCCCAGTCGACGTCGACATCAGCGGCGCCTCCCCCAGTTCTGAGTATCCCGATCAATCCTCGACAGGCTCCCACGTCCGATCCGGATTGAACGACCTTATCTCTTTAACCGCCTTGCCGGTACCGGGCCCCAGGTCTTTTTCATACAAGGTACCATGATGACTGACGACGAATGTCATGACGCCGGTCTCGCCATAAATCGCAGGCCAGGCGATCAGCGCGTGTCCTGCGATCATGTTGCCGTTGATGACGAAATCATATTTGCCGCCCGCGATATTGTTGCCCTGAGCCCTGAGGACGCGGTAGCGATAACCGAAATAGCCGCGGTCCGAACCTGCCGCCGCTTCGATCTTTGAAGCGTCTCCAAAACCGCCTGCCGGGCTTTCCTCGCCGCCTGCGGACTTCCAGTAGAGACCGTTCTGCTTGCCCTCATCGCTGATAATCTTCTGGGCGAATTCAAGGACGCTGTCACCGTCGTGATCGTCCTTGGCGTAGGCAACCTGGGCGAGGATGTAATTGCGGCAGGTCTGGATCGCTTCAATTTCATTTTCACCGATACGCCGCGCCAGAACTTCCTCGAGGCCCTTGAGCGTATCGAACTGCCAGCCTGTATCGCGCTTGACCAAAGGAAATGGAAATGGCCAGGCGAGATTGCCAAGGATGATTTCCTTGACACCATCCTCGCGGCCCCGGATTTCCGCGCGCTCCTTGGCAGCTTTCTGAAGGTCGGTGAGCCGCTCGTCGAAATCATCCGACTTCTTGGCCTCTTCGGCCTTGAGACCAAGAATCTTCGCCAAGTGATCAATGTCCTTCGCTTCAAGATCCTTTTTCAGCGCATCCACTGCCTCGCCCGGCTCCATGAATGTTTCCGGCTCTGGACCGACGAAGCGCTGGAGCGACGGTTCTGCCGCGAATGTGGACAACGATGCCGCCAGGGACAGGAGCGCAGAGGCCAGCAATATTTTCGGAGTTGTGCCGTACATTTTGAGATCCCTTCGAAAGGAAAGTCCGATTGGCCATCCGGTCAGCGGTGGAAGCGACCGCCGCCGCCCTGGGAGCGTGCTCCGCCTCCACCACCCTGGAACCTTGGTCCACCTCCGCCGCCGCCCAGACTGACGTTACCGCGCTGGGACGAGAAGCGGGCATCGCGACCGGAGCCGTAACTGCCGAGCGCGCCCGGTTGCCCGGGACGGCTATCAACGCGGCCAGCCGGTTTTTGACTTGGCCGTCCGGGACGGGTTGTGCTGGCATCATTCAGGCTCTGACGATTGGCAGTTGCATTCTGCCCGATGTTACGATTGGCCGGCCGATTTGCGCCCTGAGCCGGAAGTTGGTTTGCGAGGTTGCCGCCGCCGGTTGTCAACTGGTTTTGCACATCGCGGCGCACGTCGCCGCTCTGGATTCTCGATCCAGCGCCGGCAAGACCGCTAAGGTTTCCGATCTGGCCGTTGTTCCGCAGATCAAGGCGATTTCCCTTGTTCTCGCGAAGGGTGTTTGCGATCGAAGCGCTGTCAAAGTTGAGCTTGCTGCTGTCAAAGTTCAGGTTGTTGATGTTGTTCTTGTCGAATTGGAAGTCGTTGCGATTAAAACTATTGACGTTGATGTCGACGTCGTTGCCTCCCCAGGCCTGCCAGTTATCCCAGTCAACAGCGGCACCAAAGGCCACACCGGTAACAAAGCCGGCCCAATAGGGCGCGTAGGGGTAGTAGTAGGAAGGATACGGGTCGCCATAGACGATCGGCGCCGTCGCCACATATGTCGAACTGGTCAGAATAACCGGATCATAAACAGGGACATAGGTCACTTCTTTTTTTGCCGGGCGGATGATGACATTGTCGTTCTTCGTCTCGACGATAACTTTATCATCCAACTTGATCACGCCATTGGCTACGGCCTTGTCACGTAACTCCTGGATAGCCACCAGCACGTCCTTTTGCTGATTGACGACCGCTTCTCCCAGTTCTTCAGTCCAGTCGAGATCGTCATTCATCATGGTCAGGACTGTGGGATAGTTGAGAAGCGATACGACGCTGCCATCCCACGAAGGATCCGGTTTCGCGTCGGGCTTGGTTTTGCTCTGGTCCAGAAATCTTGCGGCCTGCACGATCTGTAGCGGGTTGAGGCTGCCCGACAGCACCAGCGCAACGAGGTCATCGGGATAGAGGGCGACACGTGCAACAAGCGTCTGCAGCTCAGTGGAAGTAAGTCGTTTGGGCGCCTCGGCTGCTGGTGCCGTTGTAGCGGCCGGCGCAGCCGCATTCTGGGCTGCTGCATATTGGATTCCTGATCCGGAAAGGAACATCAGCGCGGCTGATGCAACGAGCGCGATCGTCTTTCGGTGCCATGACATTCCGGCATCTCCTCATCGGCCTTCCGCATCGGCGGATTCTTGTTTTATGTTGTGCCAGTGTAGCTTACGGCATTATGTTCAGGCCTTTTCCAGCGAGAGGACAGTTCCTGCCTGATCGATCAGACAAGTCGAACGCTGTCCCTTGGCTTCAAGGATGATCTGATACTTTCCACCGTCGAGCACACTCGAACTTACCGGGAGAACCGAAGCGTGATCTGCTCCGAATTTTGTCGACGCCGCCGTTGCGCAAGCAAGTTGCAGGTCGGCCGGTGCCGTCTGCATCGTATTACGCGTCATGTTTTCGGGCGCTGGGCTCGATTGGCATCCCGCAAGGGCCACCGAACCTGCCGCAAAAACGAAGGGCAGTATTGTTTTCAAGATCCACACCGATTTGCAAAGCATCGCGTTCCCCCTGCTTTTGCTGCTCAAACACCCTTGTAAAGAGATGCGCCCTGCATGAGCACGATCACTTTTGCGCCCACCTCAATCTGTGAATGCAAGTCGACAATGTCGTCGTTGTTCATTCTGATGCAGCCCGAGGATACATTCAGGCCGATCGACCATGGTTCGGGCGTTCCGTGGATACGGTAAATCGTGTCCTGATCACCCTCGTACAGATAAAGCGCACGCGCGCCCAGCGGGTTGTCGGGGCCTCCGGGCATGCCGCCCGCAAATTTGACAGCGTTCGGATCACGCGCCACCATTTCGGCTGGCGGCGTCCAAGTTGGCCATTCGGCCACCCTGCCCACCCGTACAATGCCTGCCCAACCGAAGCCATCGCGGCCTACACCGATCCCGTAGCGCACCGCCTGCCCTCCACCCTTTACGAGGTAGAGAAAATGCTGGTTGCCGTCGATTATGATGGTTCCCGGCTTTTCAGCAGTCCGGAATACCACGACCTGCCTGCGGAAGGCTTCCGGCACCTGCCCGTTGGCAGCGTAGTATTTGCGGGCTTTCCTGCTGTCGTAACTGACCCAGGTGCGTGTCTTCGCATCATAAATCTGCGTCTTGGGCACTTGCGCCAAACCGATGCTGGCGACGCAAGCGGCCAGAAATCCGGCCAGTGCCATCCCGCCAATGAACTTTGTGCTGAAAGGCAAACGCGAAACCGGCTTCATTGCACTCTCCCCTTCAACCACTTGGCGACGCGGTCACCGTTCTTGGCGACCCAGGATTCCGCGTAGGCAGCGGGCAACTGGCGGTCGACCTCGACAGCATAGCTCATCTCGATGATCTCTTCCGGCGTGAAATCGATACTCTCGAGGAATTTGGTAACCTCGGGTTTCCTGGTCGCCAACGCTTTCGCGTAGGCGATGTGGAAATGCGCCTTGTCCCAAGCCACTGGTGCGCTCGACTTTGACAGCCAATCCGGATCGTCCGCTGGAAGCACGACATGCCATTTGGCGGCATCGTAAGCGGGCTCGTCGAGCTTGACGATGTCGTGCAACTTGAAGACGACATGCGGACTATAGCAGGCGAAAATGATCGGTTTGCCGGTCGCCTCCGCGGCATCGACTGCCGCCATGCCCATTTCCTCCGGCATTTGAAGCAGGCGCATTGTCTTGGCATAGCCATAGCTGCTGGCGCGAATGCGCTCGATCGCCGTCGACGACCAGGTCTCCGCACCAACCCACATTTCACCCTGGCCATCGCCGTCCGTATCAAAGGCAGCGGTCTTTTTCGGGTCGAGGAGGTCGGCTACGGCACGAATGCCAGTTTTTTCGACGGTCTGCCTGGTGGTGCAGATTCCCTGCCATGCGGACACGCCGATATCGGCGATCTGCACCGGCCCATCCTTGCCGGCATACCTGCCCACCAGCGAAGCGAGATTTGGCAGCCAGACCTCAGGATGTATGTCGACCTGTCCGGAGGCGAGGCCGGCAAATGCGGTCATCGTGCCCATCTCCCGCACTTCGACATCCAGACTGAGATCTTTCTTCAGTGCGGACTTGATGATGTTTGCCGTCACTTGGCCCGAGGGCCAATTCGGCATCGCCACGACGAGATCGGCGGCAACCGCAACCCCGGGCAGCAGCAAATATATCATCGACCCCAAGGCTAACAATTGGCCGAGCATTGTCGACCGGAGGCGTCTCACCGGCTTCGCAAGGGAAGGTCCGCAGCTTGGCGGACACAATTCCCGGAACGGTCGTTGCTTCATCTTGGGCGCTCCCGCTGATTTGTTGCGGCATTAACGGGCATCGGCGCCGCAACCGGAAGTACGTAACTGTTAATTTTTGCCGGAACCGCATTTCCGGTGTAGGAGTAATCTGTTCTGCTCTGGCCATCTCGGGGATAAATGAGGAGCATGCCGGACCGACCAAATGCGGGGGCGACTATGACACGAATCCTAATCGCTGACGACCATGAGATCGTCAGGCAAGGCGTCAGGGCGATCCTGTCGAGACGAGATCGTTGGGAGGTCGTGGGCGAGGCAGCCGATGGACGCGATGCGGTGGAACAAGCGCGGGTAACTGAACCAGAAATCGCGATCCTCGACTATGCCCTGCCCTTCATCAACGGGATTGAAGTTGCCCGCCAGATCCGTGTCCACAGCCCCAAGACCGAAGTCCTCATGTTTACCCAACACGATAACGAGGCTTTGTTGCGGAATATTCTCGAAGCTGGCGTCCGGGGATATCTGCTCAAGTCGGATGCGACCTTGTACCTGGTTCAGGCAGTGGAAGCATTGGAACACCATCAGCCATTCTTTACGAAGACGGTATCCGATATCCTGGTGTCCTCGTATCTCGCGAAATCGGATGCCTCGCCGAGCATACTGACGGCGCGGGAAACGGCAGTCGTCAAACTGATTGCGGAGGGACACAGCAACAAGGAAACCGCAGCGATCCTGGGGCTCAGCGAGAAAACGGTTGAAAGCCACCGTTCCGCTTCCATGCGCAAGCTCGACGCCAAATCAACCGCCGCGCTCGTTCGGTATGCGATCAGAAACCGGCTCATTGAAGCATGACCTGTCGAAAAAGCGAAACATGAAGTATCACACTCCAGGACCAACCCCGTCCCTTGGGCTTCCACGCTTCGGCGTACCTGCCCTGTTGTTGTTCGCCCTTGTATTGGGTGGATGCGCCGGCCACGCCAGGGGTGTCATGGCCCCCGTTCTCACCACAGGAGCGACCGGCGGGTCAAAAGTGGACATGCTCGTCGTGACAAGCCGCGTCCCTTCGGATGATCCTGCTACCTTATTTACGGGCGAGCGCAGTCCACGGCCCTATCTGAACGAAATCACTGTTTCGATTCCTTCTGACAAGTATCGCAAGGCCGGCAGCGTCCAGTGGCCCAAGCGGCTGCCGCCGAATCCGGAAACCGAGTTTGCAGTTACCAACGTCAGGCAGCTGAATTCCGTCGAGGATGGCCGGTCCTGGTTCCGGAAGCACACCGTTGGCGGCCATGCTCTGGTTTTCGTCCATGGATTCAACAATCGCTATGAGGATTCCGTGTTTCGCTTTGCCCAAATCGTTCACGATTCCGGCGCGCAAGTGGCTCCAATCCTTTTTACCTGGCCGTCTCGCGCCAGCGTCTTCGATTACAATTACGACAAGGAAAGCACCAACTACTCACGGGTGGCTTTCGAGCAGACGCTGCGTACGCTGGCGAAAGACCCGGACGTCAAGGATATCACGGTCATGGCTCATTCCATGGGGACTTGGCTTGCCGTGGAATCCTTGCGCCAGATGGCAATCCGTGACGGCAGGGTAGCCGCAAAGATTGATAACGTCATTCTCGCATCGCCAGACATTGATGTCGATGTGTTCGCACGCCAATGGACGGAAATGGGCGAGAAACGCCCGCAATTTACTATCTTCGTCTCCCAGGACGACCGGGCACTTGCAGCTTCGCGTTTCATTTCAGGCGACGTGCAACGGCTTGGAGCGATCAATCCGGCGGACGAGCCCTATCGCACCCAGCTTGAAAAAGCCGGCATTACAGTAATCGACCTGACCAAGGTCAAAAGCGGAGACAGGCTCAATCATGGCAAATTCGCGGAAAGCCCGCAGGTCGTACAGCTAATCGGCCAGCGCCTGGTGACCGGGCAGACTTTGACCGATTCGAATGTATCGCTCGGCCAGGGCATAACGGCGGTGGTTGCCGGAACAGTCAGCACGGTTGGAAAGGTAGCCGCTACGACGGTGGCTGCGCCACTGACAGTGCTCGAGCAGCAAAATCAGGCCCCGAAGAAACCCAGCAAACTTGACAGAACTTTGGGAAGCAAGACGCCATCAAGCGAATTGAGCTACTGATTCGTCTATGGTGGACGACCCCAATCACCCCCGGCCCTTTCTCATCGCCCGCGGAGGGCCGTTTTATGACCTGCAACTAAAGGCGAAATTAATTCGCGGCAAGGGTCTCAATCCGGCCGTCCGCGCACTTGTCTTCGTCTCGTTGGCCTGGGGTGTTCCATTGATTCTTAGTGTAGTGGCGGGTACGGCCCTCGGACCACTCGCGGCTCGTCCCTTTCTGCTCGATCCCGGCGCCTGGGCGCGTTTCTTTCTAGCGATCGGCCTCCTCGTTTTGGCGGAAACACAGATTGAAGAGCACCTGCGCGAAAGTGTCCGGCAACTCTTCGACGGGCGGCTCCTCACGCCAAAGTCCCTTGGTCTGGCCAAAGCGGCGGTGGCCAGAGCCCTTCGCCGGCGAAACTCAACGCCGGCCGAACTGATATGTCTGCTGCTGGCACTGCTGGCTTCCGGCGTTCTCTTGATGAATGACCAGAATGGTACATCGTCATCATGGGCGACAACGATCAACGATGCCAGCACATCGCTCAGCCCGGCGGCGTGGTGGTCAATCATCGTCAGCAATACGCTCTTCTGGTTCCTGGTGGGACGTGCTCTGTGGCGGCACATCATATGGTCCCTGCTGTTGCGGGACCTTTCGCGGCTGGAAACCCGGCTCGTCGCCAGTCACCCGGATGGCCATGGTGGTCTTGGGTTCATCGGCAAGTATCCCAACGCGTATGTGCTATTCACGGTTGCCGTGAGTGGCGTCATCTCGGCAGCTGTAACCCACCAGGTCCTGCACGGCACATTCACGGTTTCGGCGCTCAGTACCATCATGGGTTTGTGGCTTGCATTGATATTTGCCTATTTCGGAATTCCGCTCATATGTTTCATGAGATTGCTTTCCGACCTCAAGAAAAGCTCACTGCTGGCTGCCGCGACCCGCGGAACCGAATACCAGCGGCAGGCCGAGCGGAAAACGCTGGGTAGAAATGTGATCGCGGATGAAGGCAACGTAACCGAGGATGAGATTCCGGACCCCGCAAAGTTCTATGAGGCCGCCAAGAAACTCTCCCCAATGCTGGTGACCAGAGCAACGCTCGTCCCGGTATCTGCGGCTGCGCTATTGCCATTTGCGGCGGCCGGCTTCACGCAGCTTCCCGTCAAGGAACTCATTCCGGTTCTCAAACACCTTCTGCTGTTTTGAAACTGGAGCGCGCTAACCGCCTTTTGTCCCGGTATTGAAAGCATCAGCGTTCTCCTGGAGCCTCTCGGCCAGCATCGTATAGGCAACATAGTATTTATAGATGTTGCCGACGTACTGGACCGTCTCCCTACCCGCTATTGAAGCGGCGGAATTCTCGACATTCCCAAACCACACATTCGGATCAAGGCCCATCTCCTTGGCCTTGTGGCGGAACTTGTTCACGTTCCCCGGACCGGCATTGTAAGCCGCAAATGCCAGCAACTGCCGGTCACGTTAATTCAAACCGGGTTCGTTGATATAAGTATCCATCAGTTAGCGCAGATATTTGGACCCGGCCTCGACGTTGCGGTCTTCGTCCTTTTCGATGCCTACCCCCTGTGCATGTTTGTAAACCTCCCGCTCAACGTGCCGGCAGCGCCCATATGTGGATCTGCATCGCGCGCTGATAAGCCAGATCGCTATATCGCTTCTTGATGACGTCCTGACCGGCGGGTGTCCCGAAGCTCGCGGCGATGCCGCCTCTAGTTGGCGGCGTCCGCCACGGGGCGTGGCAAAGGGACGCCCGCCTTGATCAGTCCGGCGGCAAGCTGGTCAATAAGTGCAGGCACATAGTGCCTCGCCGTCATGTCAGCGCGGAAAGACGTCCAGAAATGTTCGCGATAAGAACTCACGCGATGTGCCGCGTCTTTCGCACTCCCGGCTTCCTCCAATTGCCCGGATGCTGCTATCTCAAGAATATTCGCCACATAATTGTCAGAACGTCCCATTTGCTGGACCCGAAGGAGGGCTTCGGCAAATTCTCCGCGCCGGTAGGCATCAAGAGCCAAAGTTAGGCCCGTGTCGGTATTGGGGACGTTTTCGATCATGCCAGCCTTAATGGCCAAACCGGCGCCCTCCGCCCATCTGCCATGGGCAAAAAGCAAAGAACCCAATCGGGCTGGTATGACGCTGTTGTTCGGATTGAGCGACATGGCCCGATACCCGGACGCGAAGGCCGCTTCCATTTGTCCAGTTCGAAACAGGGCCAGCATCTGAGCATAGCTGGCACGATCCGACGTCGGCGCGAGAGTGACAGATCGATTTGCAAGTGCGAGTGCGCGCGCGGTCAATTCGGCCGACACTTCCGGCGCCTCCAACTCCAGGAGTACGATTGCCAGCTCAGCGTTGACGTCAGGATCATTGGGTGCCGCCAGGAGCGTGGCATCGAGGCAAGTCTTGGCTTCCCACAATTCATCGGGGTTGAACTGCTCAACTGCCACAGCAGAACGAAGAATACAGCCATTACCAAAGGTTGGCGCAGTCAGCTCACGTGCCAGTTCAATGCTGTTGATCGCGCCGCGGGTGCCGGCGAACCGGGTCGCAAGGTTCGTGACGAGTTCGCGCCGGACATCGGTCTCTGATTTCTTGTCCACCAAGACCCGTTCGACTCCCGAGTGCAGTGCTTCCCCGGTTACAGGATTGACGATCTGCCACCAGACCGCGCGATCTGCATCTGCTGGGTGGTATTTGAGGATAACGTGATAAGGACTTGTCGTTCGTTGCGCAGAGTTGAACGACAGCGGCCCGGGGGCGGCCTGTGCGGCACCGGCAGCGACAACATCGGGCGTTTGACCAGCGGCAAGCTTGAGTGTCTGGAATTGCGACAAAGCTATCATCAGATAGTCACGGATAAGTCCGGCCTCGATATCTGTCTGGTTACCTGCCAGCTTCATCTCGACTGCGACACTAGGCTTGTCCGAGAATACAGGTGATTTGGCAGAAACCAGCCAAATTGTGACAAAGGCTGCCGCGACAGCGATAACCGAAACGATAAAACTGCGCTTCGAGGCCGTGTTCCACCACCCGGAGTATAATCCCTCAAATCTGGGTTCGTCGGCAGCGTCGACATCATCGAGGTTGTCCCCCTGCGGCGGTGCTTTTGTGAAGACCGGGATATACCTTCCGCGCGGCAATTCTATGCGAACGCTGCCTTCTTCGGCACGGGATTCATAATACTGAGCAAGGGATGCCCTGAGCCTTGTCGCCTCTATACGGACAATCGGATCAGTCGTGGGGTCAAAACTGGAGGGACGGCCGAAAACGTCAACCGCAATCGTGTACGCCTTTACCGCACCGCCACGCCCTTCAAACATTTCTTTGGCGACAAACCTCAGAAAATTCCTATTGCGCTCCGTCGAATGGAATTGTGAGTCGGCAAGGAGCCTGTCCAGCTCCATCTGAGCCTCCAGCTCGGTAACCCCTTCCGTTTCCGGTAGGTCGACATTCGCGTCAACTTCCATGGCAGAACCCCGCAATTTTCATCTCAGGATACAATCGAACGGAACGTTCCGCGACGCCATAGGGTGAACACCCTAGGTTGTAGCGGAATTGTACTGATACGTTTAATTTACGTCTCGCAAGTTCAGATCATCTTAGCGCGCATGCAAATGTCGATGACCTCTCCCTCGAGATCTGAACACAGCGTTTCGTATTCGGCAATAAGTTTCAGATCGTCGGAGCCATTTCGCCGCAAACGATCGAGTGTGGAGCTTGCTTCGTCAAATGCATCACACAAGCTCAGCAGGGTGGGATTTCGGGCGCTGAGCATCTGCAACCGTCCACGCATTGCGGGCAGTTTGAGCATCAACTTCCAGAGTCCCCGTTGCTCTGACGCCGTCGACATCGCCTTAATTTTGAACCTGCTCCTGGTTATTCGGTTCCGATTGTGAACATACGCACAAGGTACACAAATCGATGACAGCGGATTTGTGCACCCACCAACATGCAATAATGTCCAATAGGGTGTTGCTTGGGAGTACGTTACGGTAAACGCCATGTCGTATCTTGGTTCGACAGGGCGGATACGGGAATTATATTGAAGTATTTTCGTTAGATGTCCGCTCGCATGAGCCTATTGCCTGCCTGATCCAGGTGACGGATTTTGTCCAATTCGCGTTACTGTTACGTACTCGCTTTAAATCGCAACGCGCGACGTGCCGGTCCAATGTCAGCGGTGGCAGAGTGATTGCGCTCGACTATTTCGTCGTGATCTGACCAAACGATACAGCATTGATCCTGCCGTCTTCCAGTCTGTAGACAAGCGCCTGCAACGTCGTAAACCCATTATTATCCGGTCCAGCTTCATTCGAATACCGAATGATCCCGTCTTTCACCGATGTGCCAAAAGCGCTCTGTAAATCTTGTTCACGGTCTTTCAAGCCGGGTACCGGGAGCATCCATACGGTGAGTGTCTCAGGACCCTGCGAACAACCCGACCGCGCCGTATCGCTTTCCTCCGCCGCCACCATCGTCAGGAGACGCTTCGAACCGCTGCCTTCTCCATTGGAAATGAACCAAAGGTTCGAGGCGTGACCGTCGAGCGCCACCTGAAAACACAACCAGCTCGCCGCCCCCGTTCCTGCACCGCGTGTTCGGATTTCGCCTCCGAACTGTTTCTGGATCTCATCCAGAGCGGTCCGACCGAATCCGATGTCGAGTGTATCGGCCTTCACCCGGTTATCGAAAGGCCTTGGAATGGGATGGGAGGTCGCTTTGGCAGCTCCACCGGATAGGACAAGCGAGGGAAAGCCGGACAGCTTTACATCGTCGGCCCGGGCCTGCTGGAACAAGAGCAAACTTGCAATGAATGTAATGACAGAGATGATCGGGAAACGTGTCGCACTCATCCAGGGCTCCTGTTGATTAGTTTGAGGATTCCGATCTTTGATCAATCCTGGAGGAGAACGAAGTACTTAACTGTTACGGCAGCAGTTTTATCCGAACTCGCGTCACGCACGATGTGCATCGATTCGGAACCGCCTGCCCCGTCCAGTTTCACATCCTCACCCCTTGAACAGCCGTTTGTAACCGTAACGTACTTCAGTTGGCGCCCCTTCTTATTGATGCTGGACCAGACGAATTCGGAGGCGACACAGGATGACAGCTATAATCCGGCGGGAGACCCTCAAGGAGCCGTCCGTTTCCGAGGACGGGCTCGTCTGGATACCCGGGAAAACCTTCACGATGGGTTCGGACAAGCACTACACCGAGGAAGCGCCTGCCCATCCGGTCGAAGTCGATGGTTTCTGGATTGACGAAACCCCCGTCACCAACCGTCAGTTCATCGAATTCGTCAAAGCTACAGGATATGTCACGCTCGCAGAAAAAACGCCCGATCCGACGGACTATCCCGGCGCATTGCCTCATATGCTCAAGGCCGGATCGCTGATGTTCGATCCGCCAATCCGTCCTGTCACAAGCCCCGACATCACCCAGTGGTGGACATTCAAATTCGGTGCCGATTGGAGACACCCATATGGACGCCGAAGCGACATAAGGGGCAAGTTCGAGCATCCCGTTGTCCATGTCGCCTTTTGCGACGCCAAGGCTTATGCTGACTGGGCGGGCAAGGATTTGCCAACGGAGGCCGAGTGGGAACTCGCCGCACGCGGCGGGCTGGTCGACGCCGAGTTTGCTTGGGGTGACGAGATGACGCCCGGAGGGCGGCTAATGGCCAACACCTGGCAAGGCATTTTCCCCCATCACAACCTTCGCTCCCAAGGCGATGACCGAACATCGCCCGTCCGCAGTTTCCCACCAAACGGATATGGCGTTTACGACATGATCGGAAATGTATGGGAGTGGACGGGCGATTTCTGGTCGACCCGCCACCCCGAACCCGCGGCAAAAGCTTGCTGCATTCCCGTCAATCCCAGGGGTGGAGCGATGGACTCCAGCTACGATCCAGCCCAACCGGAGATTCGCATTCCACGGCGTGTACTCAAGGGCGGGTCGCATCTTTGTGCGCCGAACTACTGCCGGCGCTATCGTCCCGCCGCCCGCCATGCAGAACCGGAAGATACGTCCACAAGCCACGTCGGTTTCCGCTGCGTCAAGCGGCCGTAGCCCAACCAAGCGATCGTCTTCCATGAGCAGTATTGCAAGTCGGTGACCGCCAGGGCGGCGCGAAGTTCGTTCGGCGCGAGAACCGCATCGCCGTCTTCGGAAATGATGGTACACGTTCGAAAATTGAGTTATCCGGCGTGGTTCTCAGCCACGAACCTTTACCGATATCGTCGTCCCTTTTCTGCCCGTGGATATATCGAGCAATCCATCGAGCGGACGCAAGCGTGCCTCCATGCCGGAAAGACCGACGCCTATGTATTTGCGGTTGCGGCGTTCAATACCAACGCCGTCGTCTTTCACCGTGAGCGAAAGCATGGAGCTGGAGTCGCTTCCCTGCCGAACAAGCCTGATCGTCGCGGTGCGAGCCCGGGAATGCCGGTAGATATTGGTCAGCGCTTCCTGCACGATACGGAAAATAGCCAGCTCCACGCCAGGCGGCGGTCTCTTCGTCCCGATTTCGGGCGAAACCCGCAATTCAATTTCCAGCCCACTGCGCTCCTCAAAGCCAACGACGAGAAGTTCCAAGGCATTGGGTAGCCCGGACTCGTCAAGCATCGGCGGATGCAGCAGGTATGAAAGTGTTCGCAGTTCCTCATTGCTTTGAGATATGAGTTCCGCCGTGCGCGCCAACGCCTTGGACGTTTCGTCATCGATATTGCGCATGCGGGATTTCACATTTGCCAGTTCCATGGCTGCGCCGATGAGGTGTTGTCCGGTGGAATCGTGCAGGTCCCGTGCGATCGAGCGCCGTTCATCATCTTGCGATACCAGAACACGCTCACTCACTTCCCGGAGAGACTCGTTCGAATACACCAGCGCAATCGATCGGCGGCGTGCGAGCCATGCCGTCGCCATGAAGGCCGCGAGGGCTGTTGCCAGAACAGCTCCGTAAACCCGAATCGACTGCCGCCACCCGGAAAGCAGCTTGCCCTCGTCTATGCCATAACTCACATAAAACGGAAACTCCTCGACCTTCCGGTAGGCCACCAGGCGGTCGTCTCCTTCTGTCGATGAAATATTCTGAATGACGCCCGCATCGGGATGTTCGGACACCGCATCGGGGAACCAGGGGGGCACTGCGGTGCTTCCTTCCAGGAAAGGAACATTTACGATCACTTTTCCATTGTCGCGCAGGAGTTGAGCAACGTCCGATGGCGAGGCCGCTCCCTTGAACAGTCTGGAGAAATATTCGATCGGCATTGTTATCAGTATCAAACCTTCAAACTTCCCGTCGGGTCCACGCAATGACTTGCTCATCGTCAAGGACGGCTTGCCGTAAACGCGGCCAATCAATGGCTCGCCGATGAAAGTCGCATCCGAGGGATTGTCACGATGGAACCGGTAGTAATCCCGATCGGTGACGCTGAACGATTTTGCCGGAAAACCCTCGCTATAGGACACCAGGGAGCCGTCCTGGTTGACGAGAGCGATGACACCCGAATGCTTCAGATATTGCTTCTGTGTCGCCAATAGCTTCGATACCCGTTCCGAGGCAATAATTTCAGGCCAGGGCATCGGATCGATCTCGGACGCAATGTTCTGCAAGACCATGTCATTCGCCTCGAGTAACTTGCTGACATAGGCCTCCAGTAGCGCCGTCTTCTGCCTCAGCTGGATCTTGGACTGCGAAATCATGCGGTCCCTGCTCTCAAAGACACCAACAACGAACACCATGACGATGGCAGCGACGGCGAGAAGCAGAAAAAGCCCGTAGGGCAGTAAGGACGAAGCGCGCGCGTTCATCACAGTGTTGCCGGACAGGCTCTTTCCGTCGGGGAAGATCAGGCCGAAGCGGCGCAAAAGTGCCGGAACGAGCACCCAGTTCCAGCGATCACCGTATCTGCGCAGAATATTCAATGGCCGCCCCCGACGCAGCAAGCGAACACTCCGGTGTTCAAGTTCTTGCACTTCTCTTCCAATATTCCCCAGAGGAGGAACTGAACATAGTATAACAGTGTTACATATTTTCCCTATCCGCGCATCGGGCTCTTCCTGGCCGGGTTGGCGCGACTGTCATGCCCCCTGGGGGACGTCGCCAGACGGCCGGGACATGCGACACGACCGGACCTGTCGATCCGGGTCTATTGCACGGGGCGGATTTTGGTTGTTTATCCATTGGAATGAAATAGGCTGGTAACCCTAATCAACAAGGAAGCTCATTGCAGACACCACCGACACGCGCCCTACCCGTTACGATATTCCGGAATTATTCGGGGGCAGAGTTGTGGGCGGATGGCGCGGTTCATATTGTCGGCGTCATTCTCGCCGTTATCGCATCGACGACCCTGCTGACGATCGTACTCAATCAACCAGCCGGAGGCACATCGGCGGCAACCGCGATCTATCTTGCAACGCTCGTTCTCTCGATGGCGCTCTCTGCGGCCTACAATATATGGCCGATTTCCCCGGTGAAACGCTTGTTGCGGCGTTTCGACCATTCAGCGATCTATCTGCTTATTGCTGGGACATACACGCCGTTCATGGCCAAGAGCGGTACCTGGTGGCTCCTCTCGGGTGTATGGGTGATTGCGGTGGCCGGGATCATGTTGAAAATTCTGAAGCCAGACCGATTCGACAGGCTGTCGATCGGACTTTATCTCGCGCTGGGCTGGAGCGGTGTTGCTGCCTATCATGAACTGGCGGGGGCCCTTTCAGCTTCGGTACTCTGGCTGATACTCGCCGGCGGCATGGTCTATTCGTTGGGCGTCATCTTCCACGTGCTTGAACGCCTGCCGTTTCACAATGCGATCTGGCACGCTTTCGTCCTCATCGCGGCCGGCATACACTTCGCCGCCGTTTATTCCCTGGTTGTCTAATTGAAGCGGCTATAGACCTTCGACAGACCTTCACTGTGTATTGACTGTAGGCGTTACGCCAGAATTATCCGGCGCACTGAAAGGCATCGTAAATACCTGACCGCCAATGCCTTCCGCCAGTCCTGAGGAAAAAGTCAGCGGCGTACAGGCGCTCAGTGCGTTGATGGCAGACTCAATAAATTGCTGGCGCGCTTTGTCGTCGCCTTCGACATTGATGTTGGTGGGCCGAGGCTTACCAAACAGACTACCATCACGCTTGAAACTGAAACTGAGCGTCACGGTGCCCTTCAAGCCTGATGGCGCGGTCCAGCAGGTATTGATCGCACGTCCAACATCAGCCATGGTTTTGAGTGGTTCGGCGAAAGAAGGGGTCATCAGCGAACTCAACATGAAAATCGTCACGGTGGGTATGACACTTTTCTTCATCTCGATTCTCCTGCCTGTCAATGCTCCCAACAAGGAATTGGCCACAGCATTGAGCGCCACCAGCGTCGCCGATGCAAACGATTCAGCCAAACGCGGTAAACGGGCACATGCCTGGGGCGGGCCGCGCGATCACGCGGCTCGCCATTTCATTCGACATTACAGACCGTTGGCTTTCAAAATCGCCGGGGCGTTTTCCTTTGTAATCGCTTCCGTTTCAAGGACGATCTTCTTCTCGACTTTTTCTCCAGCCAGCACTTTCAGCGCTTGGCGCAGCCCTTCGGCCCCGGGCGTCGGGTAGAGGAATGTCGCTGCGAGCTCACCTTTGTTCACCCATTGCACACCTTCATTCGGAAGACCGTCCACCCCGATGAAAAGTATATTCTTTTCCCGGCCCGCATCCTTCGCCGCAAGATATGCGCCATAGGCCATCGGGTCATTGTGGCCGTAGACCATCGTTATGTCCTCATGGTTGCGCAAGGCGGTTGCCATGATGTTATAGGCCTGATCCTGCTTCCAGTCGCCCGATTGCTTGTCGAGCAAATACTTGATGCCTGGCTCTGCATCGGTATATTTGTGAAAGCCATTGCTCCGGTCATGACTGGCCTGCGTTCCAAGGCCGCCCCATATCTCGACGACCGTGCCCTTGGCTTTGCCCTTGCCGCCGAGGAGATCGACGGCATATTTGCCGGCTGCCTCCCCGATGACGACATTGTCTCCACCAATCCACTGCGTGAACTTGTCGGTATCGACGTTGCGATCGAGAACAATGACCGGAATCCCGGCATCCATGGCTTTCTCGACAACGCCGGTGAGACCAGCCGATTCCTTGGGTGAAATCAGGATGGCATCCACTTCTTGCCGAATGAAATTCTCAACGTCAGCCACCTGTTTTTCCGTCTTGTCCTGGCCATCCGCGACCAGCAATTCGACATTGGCGTGTTTCTTGGCCTCGGCCTCCAGATCCTTGTTGAATTGGACACGCCAGGGCTCCACGGTTGTCGTCTGGCTGAAGCCGATCACATATTTGTCCTTGGCGTCTGCGGTGGGGACGTTGAATGCGAATGGGGCAATTAGCGCGGTTGCCATGGCCCATTTGGCAAGTTGTCTGCGAGTAATGCTCATTGTCTCTCTCCCTTGTGTTTTCTTTGTTATGCGACTCACTCACCGTGCCGCTGTCGATCGACTTGCTGGTTTTGCACGGATCTATCGGGCTGATTGCGTACCCTGAGTTGGGACAGGAAGAACAACCATCCGCTTGAACGCCGTTCCTGGAGCAATACGGCCACGATGATGATGACGCCCTTCAAGACGAGCTGGGTGTTACTGTCGATGTTGTTGAGCTGGAGAATGTTGCTGAGAAAGCCGAATATCAGAACACCGACCAGCGTTCCGATCATCGATCCTCGTCCGCCCATGAGGCTGGTGCCGCCGATAACAACGGCTGCAATGGCATCCAGCTCGAGTCCCATGCCCGCATCGGGCTTCCCTTGACGATACTGTGCGACATAGAGAATACCGGCAAGTGCTGCGAGGTAGCCCGAAATGGCGTAGACGGTGATTTTAACCCGCCACACTGGGACACCTGCCAGGCGAGCGGCTTCCTCGTTGCCGCCGATAGCGTAAACGTAGCGCCCAAACTTTGTAAACTTCAGGACGACCCAAAACAGGACAATAATGCCGGCAAAGATAACACCTGGAACGGGCACGATTCCGAATATCAGCGAGCGTAAAGCTTCGAAATCCTCTGTAGCGTTGCTGCCCGTGTAGACGGGCCAGACCGCCGTATTCTGGCCCGCAGTAAGCCGTGCTATTCCCAAACCCGCAACCATCATCGCGAGCGTTACAATGAATGGCTGCAGGCGTCCTCCGACAATGATCAGTCCATTCACGGTGCCAAGCATGAACCCGACGGCGGGCACCACGAGAAGTACCAGCAGCACACCGGCTTTCGCGTCGGAACTCGACGCTATCCAAAGAGCAATGGCGAAAGCCGCTACGAGTGCAAGGGTCGCGGCGACCTTTGATTTGGCCGGCGGGTTGTCATGGGTGGAATTCGAAAAGCGGCTTTGCAGCTTGAGTCCGAACGCAGCCACGCCAAACAGAAGCAGGAAGGCCAGAAGGAAAACGGCGGGAACGCCAAGTAAATAGGCAGCAGACCACCCCTCATTGGTCAGGAGCATCGCGCAAACCACTGATCCCAAGGCAAGGACGGATCCAACCGACAGATCAATCCCGGCGATCAGGATAACCAGCGTCATCCCGACAGCGGTGATGCCGGTGACCGAAATCTGACGGAAAACGTCCGACAGATTTCCAAACGAAAGAAAGATGTTATTGCCTTTTGATGAGACGGGTGAAGAAAGCACGCCCACAAGGAACAGCAGGGCGAGGCCCCAATAGAGCTTAGTCGCCTTCAAGACGTATTTCAGCCGTTCCATGCCGCTCGATGATCGCATGATTTTCTCGCCCGTACCGGTCATGCAGCTTCTCCCGCAAGCGCATTGCCCAACGGCGTCGCCAGCTCCATCACCCGCTCCTCGGAAAACTCACGACTCTCGACGATGCCAGTCGCCCTGCCCTCGCACATCACAAGAATACGGTTCGAAAGCGCGAGAAGTTCCGGCAATTCCGAACTTACCATGACGATTGCGACGCCGGAATCCGCGAGCTTCTTGAGAAGGTCATAGATTTCGTCCTTGGCGCCAACGTCGATGCCCCGTGTCGGTTCATCAAGCAGCACAACGCTCGGTCTGGTTTCCAGCCACTTGCCGAGAACAATCTTCTGCTGGTTTCCGCCACTCAGCTCATCGATCCTCTGATCGGGTCCCTGGCAACGAACCCGCATCGCCTTTATCATCCGGTTGGCAACGGCGTTCTCCCGAAATCTGGTTATCCAGCCGAGTGGTGCAATCCATGGAAGGGAAGGCAAGACGGCATTCGAACGAATATCGGAATGCATCAACAGCCCCGTTCCTTTGCGGTCCTCGGTCAGGAATGCAATGCCTTTGGAGACAGATCCGCGCGGTGTAAGAGATTGGGCATGGACGCTGACCCCTCTATGCCGGATGGAGCCCGAGCGTTTGCCGATCGCCGCTCCAAAAATGAGCTCCAGCACTTCAGTCCGGCCAGAGCCAAGCAGACCGCCTACGCCTAGGATTTCGCCAGCATGGAGATCGAAGCTCACATCGTTGACAACGCTGTGGATTCGTCCGCGAGAGTTGGGCCTTTGCAGGCCGAGATTGCGTACGGACAAGACGACCGGATTGTCGGAAACTGACGATTTGGCTTCCTGCTTTTTGAGTTCGCGCCCCACCATCATGCGAATAACATCACGCTCGCTGATTTCACCGGAATGCCGCGTCGCAATGAAATTGCCATCACGCAATACCGTGATCTTGTCGGCGAGAGCGAAGACCTCGCTCATGCGATGTGAAATATAGACGATCGCAACGCCTTTACGGGCGAGCGCGCGTACAAAGCTTGCAAGCCTCTGTGCTTCAGCTTCCGACAAGGCGGAGGTCGGCTCATCAAGGACGAGCACATCCGCATTCAAGGAAAGAGCGCGCGCAACTTCGACCAACTGCTGCTCGCCCACACGAAGATTCTCAACATCTGCGCGCGGATCGATATCAATTCCGAACTTCGCGAGAATGTCGGCACTCCGCGCTTCGATCTCTGCATAGTCGATGAACAAACCGGCCTTAAGCGGCTCCCGTCCGAGAAAGATATTTTCCGAAACACTCAGGCTTGGAATAAGGTTGAGTTCTTGATGGATGATCGCAATACCATTGCGTTCCGCCTCTTTCGGGGTCGCAAAATCGACCTCACGGCCGCGAACCGTCATTTGCCCGCTGGTACGGCGATGAACGCCGCTCAAGACTTTCACGAGTGTCGATTTTCCTGCGCCGTTCTCACCCATGACCGCATGGATTTCACCCGCATGGATATCAAGATCGATGCTTCTCAGCGCTACCACGTGAGCAAAGGATTTGCTGATCCCACGCAACGATACGATTGGGAATTGGCTGTCCAAAATGCTCCTCCCAAAACATTCTTTCCAGTTAGCGTGTAACATGTTAGATGTTATTGAGGCAGAGTCAATCGGTTGAGTGGCGATCGATTTTCGGCAGTGGAAACGGTATTCTTGGGGGTGACTGGATCTTGCAGCTTCGTTCTTCGAGCAGGAACTATAGGGAGCAAAAAGTCGTCTCGGTCACGCGCAAGGACCAAGTCTATACGATACTGCGACAGGCGATCATTTCATCGCAGCTCTCCCCCGGAGAGGCCATCCGCAAGGAACTCGTGGCCTCACAGCTCGGTGTCTCAAGAACGCCCGTGAGCGACGCGATCAACCGCCTGGCCGATGAGGGTCTGGTCGAAATTTATCCGCAAACGGGAACCTTTGTAGCAAGACTTTGGCTGGATAAGATCGAAACCGCGCAATTTGTGCGCATGGCCCTGGAAACAGCAGCGATCCGCCGAACCGCCGAGCGCAGCACACCAGAACTCCTGGCCCGCCTGCGACAAAATCTGGAGCGCCAAAGGAAAGCCGCGGACAGGCTTGATTTTGAGCAGTTCTACGAACTTGACGAAGCAATGCATGACATGATCTGCGATGCCGCAGGATTGGCAGGTCTACGTGAGATCGCTTCGAAGGAGCGGAGCCAGATCGATCGCGTCAGACGGCTCCTGCTCCACTATGAGACGCGCATGATCGAGACCCTGATCGAGCATGAGGCAATCATTACTGCTATTGCAGAGAAGGACGCAAATCGGGCCGCCAAGGCAATGGAGACCCACATCTCTCAAATGGGCAAACTGCTTCTGCATCTGCGCGAAAAGCGTCCGGAACTTTTCGGGAGTTAAGAAACGACTAGCCGTGAAGATCGCGAGCAATCGCGGGGCCCACACTCAGGTTTTGAAACACGGCCTCGAAACCGCCCCGTTCTGGCGAGCAGGCCATGACGCCCACTAGAGCGTCGGCGCTCGAAAACGGCGCCAGACGGGCGAGCTGCCACGGCGCCCCGTTAACTGAAAATTGCACGCGAACCGCATTGTCATGTCGCGTCAAACGCACCGCGACTTCGTCGTCCTTGCCCGAACCGCGCAGGGGGATGACTGACCAGTCCGAGGTGCCGTTTGTGACGACCACGCTGAAATGCATCAGTCCGTCCGTGTATTCAATGCCGGTCTTGATCCAGTTGCGTTGATCAATTCGCAACATGAGTCCAGCTTGGTCGTAGAGTTGCTGATAGTCACCCCGGACAGTTGCGCTGGCGGTAAAATCACCGCTGACTGGCGTCAGATAAGCGTGACCGTTGTCACGCTGAAATCCGTAGAACGTTTCCTGCCAGAAATCGGTCTTTTCGTCTGTCGTAAGCCTGAGCTCCAGCGTGTCGCCGCTGAATGTAACAGGTTCGTTCAACCAGCTGAAGTTCTTGCCCATTTCCCCATCCTCTTCGGTTTGCAACAGTTGCCCACTCGACGACATCTTCATCGACATTGCGGTTCCTCACAATCGAACGCCGCCCCTTGGCCAAGGTCAGCCTTTCGGTCGTCCCACTTTCGATAGCAGGACAACAGGCAGGATTCCGATAACGACGATCGCGAGGGCGGCGATCGCGGCTTCTTCGTAGGTGCCCCTCGCCGCCTCCCCATAGAGTTGAGTTGCAAATGTCTCGAAATTGAGCGGACGCAGAAGGAGGGTCGCGGGCAGTTCCTTGACGCAATCGACGAATACGAGCAGCCCCGCCGCCGTCAGGGCTGCTTTCGAAAGCGGCAAATGAACATACCTGAAAGTGCCTTCGGTTGTTTGGCCGAGTGTCCGTGCAGCATGGTCGAACGATTGCGGAATGCGCGCCAATCCTGCTTCAGTCCCACCCGCGGAAATCGCCAGAAACCTTGCGACATAAGCATAAATGAGTGCAGCGCCAGACCCCATGAAAACAAGGCCTGCAGATATGCCGAACCAGGCAATGGTGGTTTTGTCGATGAAACGATCAAGACTGCCGACAACGACCAGAACCCCGATGGCGATCACGGTTCCGGGAGCAGCATAGCCCATCGTTGAAAGCCTGTAGAACCAGGTCGCGGATGGTCCTGGCCGCAGTCGCACCGCGTAGGCGACGACAAGACCCAATATGACTACGATAACCGTCGCAGTGGCCGCGAAAACAATCGTGTTTGCCGCATCGTCCAGGAATCGAGATGACAGGCCCGCAAACCGGAAGCGTTTCCAAGCATGAGTTACAAGGTAGCTGGCAGGGGCAACAAATCCGATGAGTACCGGAAGGGAGCCGAGACCAAATAGCAGCAGGCCTTTTATCGCCGTCACTTTGTGCGGTTCAAAATAGCGGCTGCGTTGCGCACTGATCGAATAGCGCTGTTCTCGCCGGGCCCACCGCTCGAGCGCGATGAGCGCCACCACCACGCACAGCAGCGAGAGCGCAATCTGCGCGGCACCGGGCAGATCCGACCGCGTAACCCATGTCGTATAAATTGAAACTGTCAGGGTGCGAACACCGAGGAACTCGGAGGCTCCGATATCATTCAGCGCTTCCATGAGAGCGAGACTGATTCCTACGGCAATCGCCGGGCGTGCAAGCGGCAGAGCCACGTGCCAGAAGACACTCCGCCTTGACACACCGAGGGTTCGTGATGCCTCGATCAAATTGGCTGTTTGCGTCAAGAACATCGCACGTGTTGGAATATAAACGTAAGGGTACAGCACAAACCCAAGCAAGATGATGCAGCCGGTTATAGAGCGGATATCCGGAAGCCGGAACTCGCGCGGATTTGTATAGCCGAGGAGCCAGCGAATCGTCCCTTGTAGAGAGCCTATCGGGTGCAAGATATCGAGGTAGGCATAAGCGATGATGTAGGTCGGCACCGCCAGTGGAAGCAGCAGCGCCCATTCCAGAATACCACGCCCGGGAAAGTCATAGGCAGTGACCAACCAAGCGGTAGTCGTACCGAGAATGGCGGCCAGCAGACCAACGCCGCAAAGGAGTATCACGGTGTCAGTCAGAGCCGCCGGAAGGACGTTTGTGAGAAGATGAGACCATAATCCGGCAGAGCCCTGCATCGCCTGATACACGAGGGCCAGGACCGGCAGCATGACCAGAATGGCAACCATCCCAGCTGACAAAAGCCAAGCCGTTCCGGCGCGACGGTACGGCCGGCTCTTGGTTGGGACAGGCGTCAAGTTTGCTTCCATTTGCGGACGTAAGAGAAAAGGGCACCCGCGGTCGAGCGCCCTCCGGTCATCAATTGTCGAAGCCGACCTTGTCGACCAATTCGCTCGCCTGTTTGCGATGCTTGACTACCTCAGTCAATGGCGTTGGATCGATCTCGAGTTTGCCGAGTGAGGCAATGATCGGATCTGTCGCTGCTCCGGCCTTTACCGGGTATTCGAAGTTCGCCTCAGCATAGATCTTCTGGGCTTCATCGGAAACGAGATATTCCAGCAGCTTGATGGCTTCTTCTTTGTTAGGCGCATGCTTGGCAACTGCAGCGCCGCTGATATTGACCTGCGTGCCTCCATCTTTGAACGTCGGCAGAATGACCTTGATGGCGTTGCCCCAGGCAACCTGTTCCTCACCGCCCTTGCCCGAACGCATCAAGCCAACATAGTAAGAGTTGGCAATTGCGATATCACAAATACCGCCTAGAATATCCTTGGCGCCGTCGCGATCGCCTCCAGCGGCTTTGCGTGCGAGATTTGCCTTTACGCCTGCCAGCCACTTTTCCGTTTCTTCAGCACCATGATGGGCGATGTAGTCAGCAAAAAGCGCAGTGTTGTAGGGGTGCTGGCCCGAACGTATGCAAATTTTCCCCTTCCACTTCGGATCAGCGAGGTCTTCATAGTTGAAGGATGCGAGGTCAAGGTCCTTCGCCGCATAGAGCACCCGTGCGCGTGTCGACAGCGCGAACCAGTTGCCTTGCGGATCACGCAGTTGCGCAGGTATCGATTCGGTCAGCACAGCGGAAGTGACTGGCTGGGTGACACCTTTTTCTACAAGGTCAACGAGATTGCCGGCGTCTACGGCCATAAGTATATCAGCCGGTGAGCTTTCGCCTTCCGATGCGACGCGCTCCGCAAGACCGTCCTTCAGGAAAACGGTATTGACCGCGATACCTGTGGAGCTCTTGAACGAGTCGAGCAGCGGCTGGATCAATCCAGGCTCCCGTGTCGTATAGATATTGACTTCAGCGGCGAATGCCGTGCCTCCGGCTAAAACAGCCGATCCTGCAAGCAGTATGGATTTAACGATGGAAAGTTTGTTCATTCGACCCCCCTTACCTTTGAAATGAGCACGGCAGTGCTGGAACATAATAGAGTAAAATAGTCAAGTTTTCACCGGTTCAACCAATCATAAAGATTTGATCACCAACAGGTCGACAGGTTTAAATTCAGTGTGCGCTGAATGCCAAAAGGCTTTCGGCCCGAATTGTTAGCCAGATGGTATTGGTAGTGGCCGGAAGCCGCATCATCGTGCGTACCAACAGTGGCTCGGACAAGCCTTCGACCTGAACGGTCAATTGTTCCACCTCCCCGAGAAAAAGGCGGCCCGTAATACGCCCCGGGATATGTCCTTTGTCTTGGCCAACCGAAATCGCTTGTGGACGTATATATGCGATGGCCGCGCTCCCCTCGGCCAGTGTAGCTTCACATGAAAATTCCCCTATCGCCGTCTCGATACGCCCATTCCGGTATGTGCCGGGAACCTTGTTGAAGGCGCAAAAGAAGTCGGCTGCGTAGCGACAATTCGGGCGATCGTGGAGGTCATAGCCGGTTCCTGTCTGCACGATCTGGCCTTTTCTCATCAGAACGATCCGGTCGCCTGCTGAAAGCGCTTCTTCAGGATCATGCGTAACCATGATGACCGTCGTTCCAAGTGCTCGCAGCAGGGTCAGGGTTTCATCGCGCACCTTTTCCCTGAGGCCCCGGTCCAGGCTCGAAAACGGTTCGTCCATGAGCAGGATGCTGGGGCTGGGAGCCAACGCACGCGCGAGTGCAACGCGCTGCTGCTCACCGCCAGAGAGCATATGCGGGTAGCGTTTCATCAGCGGATACAAGCCAACGCGATCAATCATTTCCGCCGCGCGTTCGCGGGCTTCCTTTTTTGGCAGCCCCTTGAGCCCGAAGAGAACATTCTGTTCAGCGGTCAGATGCGGAAACAGTGCATAATCCTGAAACACGAAGCCAATGTTGCGGGCTTCAGGTTCAACAAATCGACTGGGTCCTGCGATTTCCTCATCCTTTAACAGCAGCACGCCACTGTCAGGCGTATCGACACCGGCAATGATTCTCAGGAGGGAAGACTTTCCGCAACCCGACTGCCCCACCAGACAGATTATTTCACCCGGAACGATCGCAAGGGACACATCGCGCAGCGCCTCGGTAATGCCAAAGCGCCTGCAGATGTTGTTAAGTTCCAGCACTGCATTTGCTGGTTTTGAAGCAACCGTTCCGTCCATTTTCAATCGTTACCAGATTCGAACTTTTCTGTTTTCATTTCTTGATCGCGCAAATCAGGTTTGAAGTCAAAAAAAGCGTGCAAGAGGATTTGGTATCCGAAGCACCTGTATAGTCGCGGTGACAGGATACGAAGCATGCTCGACACTCATTTATGATAAGATTTGTCAACTTACACAAGAATTAAGTCAGTGATACTCAAGGAAGTGAAGGCTGGTGCGCAGCCGGCGCGTCAACCGTTCATCTCGCTGTCAAGCTCGTGAGCCACCATGATGCCACGGTGCGATTCGCATCGGTTTCATCCTTCCGCCCATGAACGCGCCAACTGTGACGGATTTCTTATGCCCCAGCCCACCAAACCATCCCTCGCCCGATACGCAGCAGGTAACAACTCCAGCGCTCCTCGCCACTTGGGAACGCGCTATGACAGGAACGGCAATTTTCTGCAGGAGCCCGGCAACACGGTTGTCTGCCATCTGATCAATGGGTCCGCATCCGAACGGGCAGTCCTTGAAGTGCGCGACCGCATTATGTCGATGCCTGACGCCAACAAACTGACTTTTACACCTGTATCCAGCCTCCACATGACGCTGTTTCAAGGCATCATCGAATATCGGCGCGCCCTGCCCTACTGGCCCGATAATGTACCCCTCGACACCGGCATCGATGAGATGACGGATCTCTATCTGAAACGCCTGCAGGGATTTGAAGGCGCCGGGTCATTCCGCATCAAGGTGATTGATGTCACGCCAGCAGGACTTACGGTCAAGGGAGCCGCCCCGGAAGACGAACGAACCATCAGGGCCTGGCGTGAGGCGCTATCAATGCAATTTGGCTACAGACACCCAGACCACGACGCATATGTTTTTCACATTACCTTCGCCTACCTCATCGATTGGCTGTCGGATGACCGCTTACCTGCATGGCAGGATCTGTTCGATGATTGCCTGGAATTGCTCGATCGCGAAGCTCCCGTCATTGAAATTCATCCGCCGGCCTTTTGCAGGTTCAATGACATGAATCACTTCGAAGAGTTGTTGATACTGGGCAATAAGCGCCTGGAAACCTCTGAAATGAGCATTGCAAAGTAGGGCAAAAGTATCGTGCAAATTCACGGCACGATCATCTCCGGAAAGCGAAGAATTGAAAGGGGAAAGGCGCGGCATGTGTGTGTTCAGCAGCTCGAGCGAGGGCTAGGATATGCAGCGTGCGTTTCCAGCCGGGCAAAGCCTGTGATAGACGAGGGTTAAATGCAATAAGTCCTGGAAAGAACCATGCGCCGCTTTCTGCCTGACACTTTCACCATCATGCTGATCGCCACGGTGATCCTCGCCTCGTTCTTTTCAGTCAGCGGCGTTGCAGCGGATTATTTCGGTTTGGCGACAAAGGTTGCCATCGGCTTGTTGTTTTTCCTGCACGGCGCGCGCTTGTCGCGTGACGTAGTCATTAAAGGTTTCCTCCATTGGAAACTCCACCTGACCATCCTTGCTGCCACCTTCATACTTTTTCCGGTGATCGGCCTTTGCGCGGGGGTTCTGGTACCGGGCATCCTGCCGCCGGCGCTCTACGCTGGCGTTCTTTTTCTTTGTGTATTGCCGTCAACGGTTCAATCTTCAATCGCCTTCACGTCTATCGCCGGCGGCAATGTACCAGCAGCAATCTGCTCCGCATCGGCGTCTAATATCTTTGGCATGTTCCTGACGCCATTGCTCGCCGGTATACTGCTTTCAGCGGGCGGTCATGCAGGATTCTCCCTTGATGCGTTGAAGTCGATCCTCCTTCAGCTGTTGGCCCCGTTCGTTCTGGGTCAGATCCTGCAACCATGGATCGGCGAATTCATTCGAGCCAAGCGCAAGTTGCTCATGCCCGTGGATCGAGGATCGATCCTTATGGTCGTTTACCTTGCTTTCAGCGAATCTGTGACCGAGGGCCTTTGGCGCACGATCTCAATCCGCGATCTCGGTGTGGTGATTGTCGTCGATGTAATAATCCTCGCCGTCGTCCTGGCCATTACGATGTTTGGCAGTCGTTGGGCGGGATTCTCAAAGGAAGACGAGATAGCCATCACCTTTTGCGGCTCCAAAAAGAGCCTTGCCAGCGGCATTCCAATAGCCACGGTTATCTTTGCCGGGCAGAGCATAGGCAGCATCGTGCTACCGCTCATGCTGTTTCATCAGATCCAGCTCATGGTCTGCGCCGTCATCGCGCAGAAGTATGCCGATGCTGCAAAGAAGCTCCAAATAGAAAACGCGCAGCCTGCCACCTAGATTTCCAGGAAAAGGGTGAAGCGGTTTTCCGTCCGGAAATGGTAATAACAAAGAGATAGAGCACTTCCGCGACGCTTTTTTAAGCGGAAGCGCTCTACGTCAGGACGTTACTTCGCTTGCCGCGCTGAAATCGCCTCCATGAGCTTGGACGCCAGCATATCGTATTTCTCGTCATAGTGATGATCGCCCTGCAGCTCGATCTTCTGAACTGCGCTCAGTGCGGGAGCGGTACAGGCAGTATCGTCCTCTTCCGAACCGTAGACGCACAAGACCTTGTCCAGCGGTAGTTTTGCTACCGCCGGCGCAACTTCATTGTCGCCTCCCATTCCGAGCCACGCACCAACCGATACCTGAAACGGCGTGGTTTCTTCCGTGCCGATCAAGCCAACAAGGCTGACGCGATCCTGCAGTTGCTTGGAAAGATAGGGCCAGGAAAACGGTATGGTGTTTGCACCGAATGAATAACCGAGCAAAACAACCGGCAATTTGCCCGTTGGATCAGCCTTCGCGACGATCCTTGAAATGTCCTTGGCGATGTCTTCTGGTTTACGCAGCGACCAGAAATAGCGGAGCGAATCCACCCCAACGACGTGAATTCCTTTTTTTGCAATGATATCACCAACGGACTTGTCAATATCGCGCCAACCACCATCTCCGGAAAAGAAAACGGCCAGATATTTTGCTTGCCCATCGCCGGCCGGAATATCCGTTATCGGCAACGACTCCGTGGAAGCGTCTTCCCTGGCAATATCAACCGCGGCATCCGCTGCCATTTGGAAACGTTCGACCTTGGTGGCACCAATCTTTTCCTGCGCCAGAAAGAATCCGGCGCTCGGCGGGCCCTTGGGGTCAATGTCAGGCTTTTCCCGGACAATCGTCGCCGGATTAGGCAGATCCGCATCGTAGGAATAACTGAAGCCCTCGCCTGCAACAGTCTCGTAGTCAGCACCTTCGCAGGATGGCAGCTTGGTCTTCAGGGCGGCGGACGGATCGACGACCACGGCGCCCGCCAGCGTCGCCGCTGGTGCGTCGGCAACGGAAGCAAAGGATATGACGCCGCCCTCGCCAATGCCAACTACCACGGGATGCATATAGGTATCGACAGCAATCATCCGTTGAGCCTCTTTGGCGACTCCCTCGAGGTCGGAAACGAAATAGGTGCATTCGCCAGTATCCTGATCCAATTCCTTCCGCCACTTCTCGAGATCAACCGTCAGCACCAGAAAATTGCGGTCAAGCAGCATCTTCGTCATGGCTTCATCGTCGGGGCCAGGCCCTCCCTTTTGCGACACGAGGATGGCAATGCCGGCCGGCTTGCCATCCGGCTGCAGGAGCGGCACGTCATTTAATCGTTCCGATGAGACGAGAATTCGCTTCCCCGCCGGTCCGAAACCAAATCGCGGGAGAAGTTGAAGGGCTGCGGCAAGGACGATGCTGACAATGAGAAGGGAAAAAATGACGAGATAGGGTCTGCGCAGAAATTTCATCGTTTAAACACCTCGAAGGGGCTGCCGCTCACAAGATTCGTTGCATCAATAAGTGAACGAGGCGTTGCTAGGCCTGGGGGGCAAATCAGATAGTACGGTGTCCATTTCGGGTCGAACTTGTCCTTGAAAGCACGAAGGCCATCAAATCGATAAAACTCGGCACCGCGACGATAAATGAAAGAGCCGATCCTGTTCCATCGCGAAGCCAGATGACTATCGGAGAGACCCGAGAGCGGAGCGGCGCCAAGATTGAACCAGCGATATCCTTCCGCTTTTGCAGCCATTAGAAGATTGGCGAAAAGCCCGTCCATGATCACGCTGGATGCGTCAGGCAAGTGTCGCATCAGATCAACGGCGATTTCCTGGTTGTCTGCACCCCGCCACAAATTGGCGAATGCGACGATTGTACCTTCCTTGCGCATGACGGCGATATCGAAATTTGAAAGGTAGGCGTTCTCGAACGAGCCAAGCGAGAAACGCTTCTCGGAACCCGATTTCATTTCCAGCCAGGCGTCGGACACGCCGCGAAGTTCATCCAAAATATCCTGCGTCTGGTCTTTCGAAATGATCTCGAAGGAGATCCCTTCCTTTTCCAGCCGCCGGGCTGCGTAACGGAGCGGCTGCCGCCTGGAACCTTCCAGTGAGAAATCGCTGAGATCGACGCGGGCAACCTCGCCAAGTTTCAACGCGGTCAATCCCATGTCGAGGAACAATGGCAATCTCTCCGGTCCCACGCCATAGAATACCGTTCTCGTTCCGGTGCGGTCGGCCAATCCCCGAAACGCCCAGGCGAGATCGGAAACCGCGCCATCGCTGCCTACGGGCTCTCCCATCGATACCAGGCTACCGCCCGAGCGGGCATACATAACAAAGCCTTCGCCCTTGGGATCCATCAGAAAGCGCTTGTCACCAAGCAAGGCGAGCGCATCGGAAGCCCTGGGGGAAGCCGCAACCAGATCAGGCACCCGTTCAGGGATAGGCTGAGCACGCAGCTTGCCCCGGCCAACCCCATTGATCACGGTATTGATCGTAATGGCGGCCAAGAATGTCAGAACCAGCACTGAAGCACGAAGGAACCGCGACGCCTGGGCATCCCAGGCAAACTCCCACCAGAGTTCATTGGCATATTCAACGTGGCGGTAGGCAAAGAAGCCGAGCCAGAGAACTGCAAATGCCGTCGTACCGATACTTGCCAGCCAGCCCCAAGTCAGTGTGAAACGCTCACCCAACGGTTTTCGGTAGAATGAATCGCGAAACAGCAGCAGCGTGCCGGCCATCAGGGTCAGCATCAGCGCTTCTTCCCAGGCGAGGCCCTTTGCAAGCGCAAAAATCGCGCCAAGACTGAAGAGCACCAAAGCAACGAACCAGGCGCGCCAGAGCCGCCGGGCCAGTCCGCGTGCCACGATCAGCAATCCCACACCAACAAAGCTCGCGCCCAGGTGCGACATTTCCAGAAACGGCATCGGCAATACGTCCGCGAGCATCTCAAGCCGGTGGTGCAGATCGGGAATGACCGCTGAGATCAAGAGAACGATACCGCCGAGGAACGCAATGCCTGCCGACAGCGGCGGGATCAGCGGCTCGAACATTCGCACTGCCGATATTGTCGGGCCGGCAAGGATGTGACGCTTGCGCAGGATCTCGGAGACCACGAAACCGGCAATCGCCACCAGGAAGGGAATAAGCGTGTAGATGGCACGGTATGCCACCAGTGCTGCAATCGCGCCGGGATTCTGACCGAGCCCCAGACCGGCAATGATCGTCGCCTCAAATGCACCGATGCCACCTGGCGCATGGCTGACAATGCCAAGAGCCACCGCGACGACATAGACAAGCGCGAACGCCGGGATACTGTTGACCGACCCCGCGGGGAGCAGCACATAGAGTGTTGCGGCCGCTGCCGCCACATCAACGAGCCCGGCCAACACCTGCAGCAAGGCACCTTGCGACGACGGCAGGCGGACCGAGAAACGTCCGATCTGCAGGGTTCGCTCGCGGCGGGAAAGCCAGTACAAGAGCACGGCGACCGCCACCAGAATTGAGGCGCCGATCACCTGATCCACCATCGGGCCGAACGAGACAACCCACGGGATCCTCGTTGGATCGATAACAAGGGCAACCGCGATCAGGATCGTGAACGCAAACCAGATCGCAAGCCAGGAAGTGCCGATAATTCGGCCAATATCAGCGATATCGATGCCTTCCGCAGCGTAAACCCTGTATCGAAGCGCACCGCCCGTCAAAAGCGAAAACCCCAGCGCATTGGAAATTGCATACCCGGCACCGCCCGCCATCGCGGATATGTGATATGGCACCCGTCCCGGCGCAATCGTTTCGACCGCAACGACATCATACAGGGCAACGGCTGCGAAGCTGACAATCGTGAAGAATAGCGCGGTCAGCAGGACGTCATTAGGTATGGCATGCAGGGAGCGTTTGACGTCGTGAAGGGAAATTTCGCTCGACAGGTGACTTAGGACGAGCAAGCTGACAACGGCGACAGCAATTCCGAAGAACGCGAACATTGCCGATTTGGTTTTTTTGCCCCACCACGGCAGCCTTGACTGCGCGCGGGCCTCAAGTCTCTGAATTTGCTTGTCGTGGTTAGGAAGGAACGTCATTGGCGTTGTTCCGAAGTAAGAAACGGATTTAAAGGAGTTGCCAATTTCACCAGGAATTTGGGAAGGCGTCATTAGCGCTGTAATAATGGCGGGATTGCGCCCAGAATAGAGACAAAATTAAACTTCCACGCATCAAGGCGGGCCAAATTTTACACACGCTGTTGTTACAATCCTATGACCAGCGCGATTCTTGATTAAGTTGGGTTGAGTACCAGTTGACGATGGCTTCCAGGCGCCCTGACCCGGCCAATCGCCGCCGAAGGCGGGCTGAGTCCCATCCCTTCGGCAATGGCAGTGGCGACGGAATTGCTGTTCTGGATCAGGAACGAATACCGCAAGTTCGAAAGCCTTATCCGCGCGGCCACATCAACGGCAGCACGCCAGCGTGCGGCGATCGATGTATAGCTGCCCTCAATCAGCAGCGTCGCACGAGACGTGGGTCGCACATAAAACTCGGGACAGTACACAAGATCGCGTTTTGAATAGTCAGTGACCACGGCAGTCAACGGACCACGGATTGCGCAATAATTGAAACTCCCATCGGCATTCGCGGCGCCACCGTTGATCTCGTAAAGCGGCCTGCCCTTCTCATCGATCCAGACAACAAAATTATGGCTGGCGATCCCGGCGAAGCGGGGAATCGGATAGGAGCCAAAGAGAATGCGGTGGTTCATGAAACGGCACTTTTAAGACACAGGGTGATCGACGAATAATCCTCAATAGACTATTTATTTTCAAAGACAACACCGCCATTCTTCACAGATTTGCGAGCGTATTTTGCTTAGCCAACGCATCGTATCGCAATTGACCCGCACGCCGCTAAATTCCGCCGAAACGCCCCGATTTCCCGCTCAACTTCTCATTTTTCGGCGAAACAAACCAGCCGCCGCCCGCATAACGGCGATCAAAATTTTTTCTGGCTGTCGTGCCGTTTCAGAGACGCAACATTTTCCATTCGCTGGCAAAATGTATTTCCCGGATCAATGTCAAACGACGCGCGCCCGTATCTCGCCTATTCCGTCCACGCCGCCATGCATTTCGTCACCACGCACTACTGCCCCCACGCCTGCTGGCGTTCCGGTGTAGATAAGGTCCCCGGGCTGCAGCGTGAACAACGTCGAAAGGTAGGCAATTGTTTCCGGCACCTTCCAGATAAGTTGACCGAGGTCGCCGCGCTGCCGCTCCATTCCATTGACTTTCAACCAGACGGCACCTTTGGCCGGATGGCCGATATGCGAAGCAGGCACGATGGCCGAGCATGGCGCAGACGCTTCGAAGGCTTTGCCAACTTCCCAAGGGCGGCCGAGCTTCTTCGCCTCGCCCTGCAGGTCGCGGCGCGTCATGTCCAGACCAACGGCATATCCGAACACATGATCGAGCGCATAGTCTACGTCGATATCAGCTCCGCCCTTTCCGAGCGCCACCACCATCTCCATCTCGAAATGCACGTCATAGGTTGCGGACGGATACGGGAAATCCCGCCCCTCTGTTACAAGACAATCCGGATTTTTCTGAAAGAAGAACGGCGGTTCACGGTTTGGGTCGTGCCCCATCTCGATGGCGTGGTCGGCATAATTGCGCCCGACACAATAGATCCGATGTACCGGAAACAACTTGTCCGAACCGACCACTCTCAAAGTCGGTTGCGGAAGCGGGTCAAAAACGAACTGATCTATCTGCATCATCGGCCTTCGCTAATTGCAAGATATGCGGTTTTCCAGACTGAATATCGCCTACTACATGCTATAGAGATCAGACGATCGCCCGATGCAACCCGGCATAACGCCCTGTGCAAGGATTTCTGTCGCCCCCATGTATTTGAGATCCGAGCCACGGTACCCGCCTGCAGCGGAAGATGGCGATGACATTCTGCTGGACCAGGTACAACGGGCAAGCTTTCGCTATTTCTGGGAGGGCTCCCATCCGGAAAGCGGCCTCGCGCGCGACCGGTCTGGACGAACTGCCGACCCGAGGAATGATCTTGTCGCCATCGGTGGGTCTGGCTTCGCGTTTATTGCGATCCTCGTCGCCGTCGAACGGCGCTGGATCACGCGCGACGAGGCAAAAGCACGCATTGGCAAGATGCTGTCAGCACTTGAACGCACGAAGCGATACAACGGCGTTTTCCCGCATTTTATCAATGGCACCGACGGTTCGACCGTCCCCTTCACAAAGCTGGACGATGGTGGGGATCTGGTTGAAACGTCTCTCCTGTTCCAGGGTCTGATCTGCGTTCGGCAATATTTTGCTTCAAATGACCGGGGTGAAGCCAGCATCCGCGACAGAATCAATCGGCTCTGGCACGCAGTTCAGTGGAATTCCCACATCAAAAACACTGAAAAGGTTCTCTACTGGCATCACAGCCCGAAATTCGGCTGGGCGCGGAATGTGCCGATACATGGTTGGAACGAGGCGCTGGTCACCTACGTTCTGGCGGCCGCTTCGCCTTCCTACGGCATTGACGCTGAAATTTATCACGAGGGTTTTGCAGCCAACGGTGCCTTCATCAATGGACGCAGCTATTACGGCGTGAAGCTGCCGCTCGGTCCGGATTATGGCGGGCCGCTCTTCTTCGCACACTATTCGTTCTGTGGGATCGACCCCCGTGGCCTTGCAGATCGTTATGCGGATTACTGGCAACAGAATTGCAGTCATGCACGGATCAACTATCTGCACAGCCTGCATAATCCACATGGCTATACCGGGTATGGGTCCGATTGCTGGGGATTGACTTCAAGTCACGGTCCGAGAGGTTATGTCGTCAGCTCGCCGGGATTGGATTTCGGCTTGATTGCACCCACCGCGGCACTGAGCAGCCTTCCCTATCTGCCTGAAGAATCGATGCGCGCTTTACGTCGTTTCCTGGCTCTGCCCCATGGCAAGATCACTGGACGGTTTGGCCTTGTTGACGCATTCTCGCTGACGAGCAATTGGTTTGCCAGAACGTATCTCGCAATTGACCAAGGGCCGGTCGTCGCGATGATCGAGAACCACCGGAGCGGTCTTCTTTGGAAACTGTTCATGAGCGCGCCCGAAATTAGGGATGCGCTGAGGAAGCTTGGCTTTACCAGCCCTCACTTGACACGGGAAACGGAACCAAACAGCCGCTGAGGCATTGCTTCCCTTGGCGTAAACGATCATCTTCCGATCGAATCCTGCGGCCGAAAATCAAGGATCAGAAATGAAAGTCCATGCCGTTTTCAACCGTGATGGCGGCACGTTTCGCACTATGGACATGACGCTTTTTTCCGAAACAGCCAGAACCATATTTGAAAAGCACGGGCATACATTCGAGAGTGAAGTAGTAGCGGGCAAGGATATCATAAAAGCCCTAAAGAACGTCGCTGCCGAGGCCGGTGAGCATGTGCTGATGGCTGGCGGTGGCGATGGCACCATTTCGGCCGCCGCAGATGTTGCATGGAAGGCTGGAGTACCGCTGGCTGTGCTACCGGCTGGAACAATGAATCTGTTTGCGCGGGCATTGAAAATTCCCCTGGAATTGAACGCTGCATTGGAAAGCCTTGCTGGAGGAACGATACAGGCGGTCGACATCTCAACAGCCAACGAGGAGAGTTTCGTCCACCAATTTTCGATTGGCTTTCAGCCGCAGATAATCAAGCTGCGCAACACTTTGGAGTTTCGCTCTCGCTGGGGCAAACGGCTGGCGAGTTTGCGCGCCTTTGCCAAGGTCATGGGCAATCCGCCGCAGTTCGATGTGAGCTTGAATATCGACGGTGTCCCCATCGAGCGAACGGTTTCGGCGATCTCAATCGCCAACAATCCCTATGGCCACGGCATGCTGCCGGTGCCAGAGGGTGTCAATCGCGGCGAGCTTGGCGTCTATATTGCGGGCCGGTTGACGCCTGCTGGCCTGATGAAACTGGCGTTCACGGTGCTGACGGGATCGTGGCGCAACAATCCCGATGTCGATGAGATTCCGGCAAAACAGGTAGAACTGCACTTTCCGCGGTTGCGACGCGGCGCCAAAGCGACGATCGACGGTGAACTGGTGCGGTTGCCAAAGGACGTCGTGATAATCATTCACGCCGGCGAGCTTCAGGTTCTTGTGCCGTCCGAAGGCCCGAGCAATCAAAACGGCGCGGGTTGAGTCCGCGCCGTCCAATTGAATGCGGCCGGTCAGCTTTTCTTCTTTGTCTTTTTGACGGGCGCTGGAGCAGGGTTGGCCGCCTTCTGGGCAGCAGCTTGCTCAGCCGCGACCTGATCGGCACTCTTCGGCATCGTATCAACGACGGACCGGACCTTGCCCTTGTCGGTTACGGTGCACATGGCGTCGCGAAGGTCGGCTTTTAGCCTTACCTGGTTTACACCACCACCAACGGCCTCGACGTCGACAGCTTTAATATTGCTTTCAGACAGGAAATATTTGGTGGCTGCCGCTGAAATGCACGGTTCCGCAAGGGCTGAATTTACAGGCGGACGAATGGGCGCGAACGTCGGAATCGTCGGCATCATGTTGGGCTCGCCTGTCGTTGAGCACGCTGCCAGGGGGATAAGAACGGCCAAAGCGGCAATTCGGCTCAAAGGATTGGTAGGCAGGCGCATTGCTCTCTCCGCAAAGTCTCATCACAGGACTGGATATGGCCGGAAACTATTCGCTTTTCGCTGTTTGTCTAGTGGCACAACTGCCACAATGGGACTTTATTGCAACAACAGACAGGAGGGTATCAGGGTGCGACTGAAAGCATCCAGTTCAGCACGCCGCGCCAATCAATCATCCTGATTGGCGTACCATGATTGCCACTTTCAAACCGGTGAAATCGCACGGGGTATCCCTTCGCCGAGCCCCGGATTTTCTGAAAGAAGGCCTCTTGGTTGTCGATCGCAAAGACCGGGTCGCGGCTTCCATGGCCGAAGAAAACCGGGATGCGCCGCTTGAACGCTGCCGACCCGATGAAATTCTCATCCCATAGTGAGCCGAGGATGACGAGACCGGAAATGCTCTTGGCTGCCTTGGCGTCCCGGGCAAGCCGCCAGCACAGAGCCCCACCCATTGATCCGCAAGCAACGATAAGTTTGGCTTGTGGCGATTGCGATTTGAAATAATTTATGAGCCCGGCTATCTCGCTTTCACCCCTGTCGTCGAAATCGCTGAAGTCGGGCGTCAAATAAAGCCCGCCATTACGATCCATAAGGTTTTTCAGCCGATTGAAGTTCCCGCCGAAGGTGAAGTCATTCATGCCCTGCTGGCGATTGCCGCCTTGCCCATGCAGATAGATGGTGATGATGGAAGCGCCCTGATCGAGCTTACCCGCCGCCATGACCTTCACCGGACCGGTATTCGTGGTTACAACAAGATCCTTCTGCGAACGCTTTGGCTGAAGTGAGACATAATTCTGCTTGACCCGGCGTTCGGGCACCTGGTCACGGCCGTTGATGTCGCGCATCTCGTTGTATTCCACCACAACATAGTCGCCACCGTCATCTGATTTCAGAATGCCGGGATAGGAAAAGAGATCGTCCTTATAAGGTTCAAGCTGTAATGCCGAAGCGGCGCTCGAAAGGCACGCGAGCGCCAGCGCGGCGAGAAGTAAAGACCTGATCAAATGATTTTCCTTATCGGATGGTGTCAGGGATAGTTCCGCCAGCACGATTCAGCATGTCTGGTGTATCGACATCAATAGCCGCTGCCTCGCCAAGTTCAACATCGATGACCGGAATATCACCGCGTTCGATCAGATGCCGCGCTCCCACATCACCGGCGAGGGAGAATATCTCGTCAAACAAGAGCCGCGGCAAGAGCACGGGATTGCCGCGCTTTCCCTCATATGTTGCTCTGACGACCGACTGGCCGCCGGCATTCTGAAACCGGCTGATCATGGATTTCAGATCAGCTGCCGACAGTGCTGGCATATCGGCCAAAAGCATCATCACGCCATCCGCCGACGGTGGCACATGCCTGATCGCGGTTTGCAGCGACGAGGCCAGCCCGCTGGCATAGTCCTTATTCAGCACGGTCACGACGTTGAGACCGTCCAGTGCGGCACTGCATTCTTCCGCCATATAGCCGAGCACAGCGATAACCGGATGCCCGTCTGCTTCGATTGCCGTCATGGCCGATCTCCGAACCAACGGCACATCGTCGAAGGTAGCGAGCAATTTATTGGACCCCTTCATGCGCGTCGACTGGCCCGCAGCGAGAACGGCAATCGCCACGTTTGACCTCGCAGCTGGCGGCCGCGGGTCACGCGGTTGTGGACGCGTTGGGATTTCCATCAGGAGCCCGCCGACACCCATGCCGACGATATCAGCCTTGGTAACCGGCACATTCGCCATCAGCCGTTCAAGCACCCAGTCAAAGCCATTCTCCTTGGGGCTTCGCGCACAGCCTGGCGCCCCGATGACTGCTTTACCGCCTAGTTCGCCAAGTACCAGCAGATTTCCCGGATCGACCGGCATTCCGACGTGATGGACGGCTCCGCCTGCTTCTCTGATCGACGCTGGCACAACGTCGGCTTGATCGACAACCGCGGATGCACCAAAGACGATAACAATTTCATTGGCCTTTTGCAGTTCGCGTATCGCAGCAGAAAGCGGTTCGCTGGCATGCGCTGGACGCAGTTCCGAGGTCAAAAATCCATGGTTCGCCGCAATCCGCTTTTCGATGACGCTGCGCGTCTTGTCGAGCACAGTTGCTTTTAACGATGGTAACATCGTTTGTATCAGTCCGACACGTGACCCGGCGAAGCCATGAACACCAAAGGCAGTACGGCTTCGTGCCAGTTCGCTGATCGTTTCCATGACAGAAACTGCAACTGCAAACGGAATAATCTTGATTGTCGCAACCATCTGCCCCTGCTCGACCCGCTCGAACGGCTTCAAGGTTGCTATCGTCACTGACGGATCGATCGCATTGATGGCATGGATCAGATCTGCATCAACGGTGAAGAGACCGGCTCTTTCCGCATAGCAATTGACCCGGCCAGTCGAAGCTGGTCCTGCCCTTACGCCAAACCATTGCAGCGCCCGGGTTACTTTCTGGGCAGCTGCATTCTCTTCCATATCGGTTTCCTGCAAGCGGGCAGCGATAACTTTCGTTACCCCGGCTTCGCGCAATTGCTCAATGTCACGTACCGCGAGCACATGGCCTTTCTTCAACTTCAGAGCACCCGCATGCGTCGAATGCCCGAGGATGGCGCCAAGTGCATCCTCGATGGAAGTCTCACCAAAAATCATGCTGTTATTTCCAGTTGCCGCGTGGCCTGCAGCCCTCTCGCGCGGAACGCCTTGATAACCTCACCCATAACCGCAACGGCAATCTCGGCGGGACTCGCAGCGCCAATATCGAGGCCGATGGGTGAATGAATCAGGCCTATCTGCCCGTCACTCAGACCAAGCGCTTTCAAGCGGTCAACTCGCTTTGCATGCGTCTTGCGACTACCGAGCGCACCGACATAGAAGCATCCGGCCGTCAGTGCCCGCTCCAGGGCCTGATCGTCGATTTTTGGATCGTGCGTGACAACGGCAACCGCGGTGTAGGGATCGAGCGGGCGCGTTTCGAGAACTTCCTGTGGCCACTCGGCGAAAAGCTTTACGCCGGGAAACCGCTCGGGAGTCGCAAAGGCAGTACGTGGATCGATTATTTCCATGTCATAGCCAGCGATCTTCGCCATCGGCGCCAAAGCCTGGCTGATATGGACCGCACCGATCACAACAAGGCGCGGAGGCGGCAGATGGACATTAAGGAAGAACGGACGCCCCTCAATCTCGGCAATCATGGATTTCCCGGACAAGAAGGCTTGCCTGATCGCATCTCCAAGCAGACCAGCAACAGGATCACCCTCCTTGATTACCCGATCGCGCCCATCGCCAAGATCGGTCAACAGAACAGCCGCGCGGCGAGCACGGCGTTCTTCGTTGAGTTTCTTGAGGCAATACGGATCCACGCTCAACCCAGCCGTTCAACATAGACTTTGATACGTCCGCCGCAGGACAACCCGACCTGCCACGCCGTCTCATCGGCGACACCGAATTCCAGCATGCGCGGTTTGCCCTGGCTGATGACCTCCATCGCCTCGGTGATCACTGAGCCCTCGACGCATCCACCGGAAACCGAACCTTCAAAGTTTCCCGCTTCGTCGATCACCAGATGGCTCCCGACCGGGCGCGGGGCCGAGCCCCATGTTTCGACGACGGTGGCGATTGCCACATCACGGCCTTCGGCCATCCAGCCCTCGGCGATCAGCAGCGGATCTCGTATTTCTTCAGAAGGACTTTGCATTGTATGACAGTACCACAAACTTCAATATCGGTGCAACCAGCGCTTCGGGTCGTCATTCTTGTCATTCGGACGGCTGAGTGCTCTACACAAGTCGTCCAATGCATCCATATTGTGTACGGCGCGGAATTCGTCAACGTAGGGAAGCATAGCTTTTACGCCACGCGCACGCGGCTCAAAACCTTCAAAGCGGAGCAATGGATTGAGCCAGATCAGCCTCCGGCAGGATTTCGACAAACGTTCCATCTCCGCTTCGAGCCCGCTGGTTTCTTCACGCTCCAGTCCGTCGGTGATCAGCAATACCACCGCACCCTGGCCAAGCACGCGGCGCGACCAATGCCGGTTGAACTCTCGCAGCGTCTCGCCGATGCGCGTACCGCCCGACCAGTCCTGGACGACACCAGCGCAATGGGCAATGGCATCATCGGGATCACGGGAGCGCAAAGGCCGCGTGATGTTACTCAGGCGCGTGCCAAAAACGAAACAATGAACACGACGGCGCTTCGCCATCATCGCATGCATGAAATGCAGAAAGATGCGGGTATACTGGCTCATCGAACCGGAGATATCAGCAAGGACGACCAGCGGTGGCTGCATTTCCCGCCGCGTGCGGAATCTCGGGAGAATGAGATCGCCGCCCGTGCGCAGACTGGTACGCATCATCGCTCTCGGATCAATCCGTCCGCCCTTGGGATCATTGCGGAAACGCCGCGTCTCTACCTTGTCGACGGGCAGTACCAGCTGATCCATTGCACGGCGTGCCTGGTTAAGTTCTTCGGCCGACATCTGTGCGAAATCCTTTGTCCGAAGCACTTCTTTGCCTGAAAACGTAAATCGCGCATCGATATCGACCTCCGGCGGCCGTTCACCCGGTTCGTTGCGTGAACCGCCCTTGAAGAGGGCCTCGGCAACACGGGCTTCCGCCGCTCTTGCCTTTGGCCGTTCGCGCGCCATGGCGACGGGCGAGAACATGGCGAGCATTTTCTCGATCAATTCACGGGAGCGCCAATAGAGCCGGAACGCCTCGTCAAAAGTTGCGTGATCTTCGCGCCTCGTGACGAGAACGCTGTGCAGCGTCCAATAGAAATCGTCACGGGAGCCGATCCCTCCCGCCAGGACGGCCTCAATGGCATCCCGGACCGATGCCGGACCAACTCGCAATCCGGCCTTGCGCAGCGTGCGAGCGAAATACACGATATTGTCCGCGAGCCGGCTGTCGGACCGCGCTATCCCGGGTGATGAGGCGAACGTTTCCATATCACGCCGCGCTCAATTCAGCTTTCACCTCGTCCAGGATGCGCCGGCCCTCGCCGCCTGAAATCCGGGCGATATCGTCCTGATATTTAAGCAGAACTCCAATCGTATCCGACACCGTTTCAGGATCGAGAGCGAGCTTGTCCATTTCCGTCAGCGCCCCCGCCCAGTCGATCGTTTCAGCAACACCGGGCAGCTTGAACAGATCCATATCGCGCAGTTTCTGCACGTAGCGGACGATTTCATCCGACAGCCTTTCATTGGCAGCCGGTACTTTGCGGCGAACAATTTCAAGCTCCCGCTCCGCAGACGGGTAGTCCACCCAGTGGTAGAGACACCGGCGTTTCAGGGCGTCATGAATTTCACGTGTCCGGTTTGTGGTGATGATCACAATTGGCGGCTCGGCCGATCGGATCGTACCAAGCTCGGGGATCGTGACCTGAAAATCCGACAGCACCTCAAGCAGGAACGCCTCGAAAGCCTCGTCCGTCCGGTCAAGCTCATCAATCAGGAAGACCGGTGCTTTGCCTGGCTCACCCGACAGCGCCTGCAGGACGGGTCTGCGGATCAGAAACTTTTCAGAGAAGACATTGCGTTCAATGGCCGATTTATCGACTTTGCCGCTTGCTTCATCCAGTCGGATCTCGATCATCTGTGCTGCATAGTTCCACTCATAGACGGCCGAAGATACGTCCAGCCCTTCGTAGCATTGCAGGCGGATCAATGGCCGGTCCAGCGTTGCTGCAAGCACCTTGGCGATCTCGGTTTTGCCAACGCCCGCCTCACCTTCGAGGAAAAGCGGCCGTTTCATGCGCAGACTGAGAAACAGTACTGTTGCCAGAGAACGGTCCGCGACATAGCCCCCTGCTTCAAGCAGGGCCATCGTGTCCTCGATTGATTGCGGCAACGACGAAACTGACTTTGCGGCCATATTGTCTCTGCTTCCTATAAGCGTTTACGACTTAGTCTCCTGCACTGTGATAGGAGCGGTTGAGATAGATCAAAGAGCGGCCGGGCTCACCTGTATTGAGCGCGGTGACCTTGCCATAGATCACATAATGCGTTGCAACTTCGTGCGTTGAGATAATGCGGCAGTCGAAACTCGCCAGTGCATCCATCAGCACGGGTGCTCCGGTCTGGAGCGTTTGCCAGCGTCCGAGCGCAAATCTGTCTTGCTGGGAAAGCTCGCCCTTCCCCGAAAAAGCTTCAGAAAGTGCTTGCTGGCCGATTGACAGGGTATTTAGCGCAAATACCTGATTTTCGATGAAGAGATGATTGAATTCATGGCTGCGGTTGAGGCAAACCAGCATGGTCGCCGGATTGTCCGAAACCGAGCATACTGCCGAAATCGTCACACCACGGCGCCCAGCCGGACCATCCGTGGTCAAGATGTGGACCGCCTCGGCAAAATGGCTCATGGCATTACGAAATGCGAGCGGCTCTATCTTCTGATCTTTGGCAATAAGCACAATTCTATTCCGTTGTCTGAACCATCACTATCGCAACACGCGTCTCAACCATAGGGGCAGATTATTTTTTCCGATATCTTCCTTTTATATAGACCTAGATTGCGCAGAGTGAAGGAAACGGTTACCGAAAACGTGTAGATCATATCACCCAAAGGGAAACGGCATTCTCGCAATGAATTCCATGATACGCACCGCAACGTTTGGCCTCTGCCTGTTGTTCTGCAGTGTCGCATATGCGGAAGACAAGATCGGCGTCATTGCGCCGCTTTCCGGTTCCTTTGCGCGCCTCGGTGCACAATTGGTGGATGGGGTGAACGTTGCTGTTGCTGCAAACAAGGATGGCCAGACGATCTCAATCGCCACGGCCGACGACAAATGTGATGCCGCGGGTGGCACAGCAGCCGCAAAGCAGATGGTTCAGGCCAATGTGACGCTCGTCATTGGTTTTCTCTGCGCTGAATCGCTCGAAGCAGCCCTGCCCATCCTGAATCAAAAGGGTATCCCCGTCATCACACCCGGGGTGCGGTCGCAGACATTGACGGAATTGCGGACAGCACAGCCTTACCCCGTTTTCAGGATTGCGCAATCGGACCGCAACGAAGCAAACGAAACCGGCGATATTCTTGCGGAACTCTGGCACTCGGCACCCTTCGCCATCATCGATGATGGCACGATCTTTGGGCGCGAACTCGCATCCGGTGTGCGCGGCCGACTTGAGGAGAAGGGCTTGAAACCGGTCTTCGCCGATACCTATCGTCCCGGTCTCGATAATCAGAATGCACTGGTTGCGCGCCTGAAACGTGCCGGCGCAACCCAGGTATTCGTCGGCGGCGAACGCGACGACGTAGCTGCCATCGGCCGAAGTGCCGTGGCGCTTGGCTACCCCCTGATCATCGCCAGCGGTGAAGCGTTGAATGCCAAAGGCAATGGCAGTGACCTTGCCCCCGGCACATTGATGATTGCCCCGCGTGAGCCGCAGATGCTGGAAAGCGCGCGTAACGCCAGGAATGGCATCGAACTCGCTGGAAAGGTGCCGGAAGGCTATACCGTACCGGCCTACGCTGCCACAGAAGTTGCGATCCAGGTCCTAACCGCGGCGCAGGCGCAAGCCGGATCGCTGACGGAACTCCTCCGCAAGAATGTTTTCGATACGGCGCTTGGACCGGTACAGTTCAATACGACCGGAGAGCGGATTGCCGACACATACCGCTTGCAGAAGTATGATGGGACCCAGTTCGTGCTGGAGACCAACTGATGAGTATCAAGACCGGTCTGCGCAATCTCATCACCGATGTCGAAGGCTTGAGCGTGGGCCATGCCTCGGACGCCAGGATCAAGTCCGGCAGCACCGTCATTCTTTGCGATATGCCCGCGACTGCCGCCGTCCAGGTTCTCGGCGGCGCGCCGGGCACACGGGAAACAGACCTTCTAGAGCCGCACAATACGGTCGAGGCGATCAATGCGCTGGTTCTATCGGGTGGATCAGCCTTCGGGCTTGATGCGGCGTCCGGCGTTCAGGCCGCCTTGCGCGAAAAGGGCATCGGCTTTGAAGTCGGCACGCAACGTATCCCCATCGTCCCGGCTGCAATATTGTTCGATCTTCTGAATGGCGGCGACAAGGAATGGGGACGCTACCCGCCCTACCGCGAACTTGGCTACGCTGCCGCGCAATCGGCATCGCGTGATTTTGACCTCGGCACGGTCGGTGCCGGAACGGGTGCAACCGTTGCGGGATTGAAGGGCGGCCTCGGCTCCGCTTCGTCATTTCTGGAAAACGGAACGACCGTGGGCGCATTGGTGGCCGTCAATGCATTGGGCTCCGTAACTGTCGGAAAAAGCAGGCATTTCTGGGCTGCGCCGTTCGAAATCGGCGACGAGTTTGGCGGGCTTGGCCCGCCGCATCCGCTTCCTGCCGATGCTGTCGAGATCAAGACAAAGTTCAACGATCCAGCGCCTCAAGCGAATACCACGATCGGCGTTGTCGCCACCGATTTGATATTGACCAATGCGCAGGCCAAGCGTCTCGCTATCGCCGCCCATGATGGATTTGCCCGGGCGATCTGGCCATCGCACACTCCTTTCGACGGCGATCTGGTTTTTACGCTCGCCACCGGAACCAGCGGAAGAACACCAGAAGCCGCTGAATTCATTGACCTTTGCGCCACTGCGGCCTCAACGATGGCGCGTGCGATCGCGCGCGGTGTATATACCGCAACGCCTGCGGACAACGATCCCTTCCCGGTTTGGCGGTCACGGCTCTGATGGTTTCGATTGTGCCACGGTGTCACCCGTGGTAACCGGCGCACAAATTCTTACGGGAGATCCTCCATGAGCCGTCCGCTCGTCATCGCACCGTCCATACTCGCTTCGGACTTTTCCAAGCTTGGCGCGGAAGTCACCACCGTTTTACAGGCCGGCGCAGACTGGATACACATCGACGTCATGGACGGGCACTTCGTCCCCAATATCACCTTCGGCCCGGAAGTGGTCAAAGCCATCCGTCCGCTGACCGATGCCGTATTCGACACGCATCTGATGATTTCGCCTTGTGATCCCTATCTCGAGGCTTTTGCCAAGGCCGGTTCGGACATTATCACCATTCATGCGGAGGCGGGGCCGCATCTGCATCGCTCGCTGCAGGCAATCCGCACCCTCGGCAAGAAGGCTGGCGTCGCGCTCAATCCCGCGACCCCTGAATCGGTCATCGAATATGTGCTGAACGATGTGGACCTGATCCTCGTCATGACGGTCAACCCCGGTTTTGGCGGCCAGAAGTTCATCGCGGAAACGCAGGAAAAGATACGCAAAATCAAGGCGATGATCGGTAGTCGGCCGATCGATCTTGAAGTCGATGGCGGCATCACCGCCGAAACGGCGGCGCTGGTCACCGCGGCTGGGGCCAATGCGCTCGTCGCCGGTTCCGCCATCTACAAGGGCGGATCCGAAGCCGCGTACCGCGCCAATATAGACCTCATCCGCAGTGCATGCGTGACAGGATCATGATGGGTTTCCGCCGCGCCCTCGTCACCTTGCTCGTGACTTCGTGGCCGATCGCGGCGCAGGCCGGAGACGCGGCAAAGCTTGATATTCTCGGCTTTTCCAAGGATGGCAGCGTCTTTGCTTTCGAAGAATATGGCGTGCAGGACGGTTCGGGCTTCCCCTATTCGAACCGGTTCTACATCGACACGGAGGGAGACAAGTTTCTCGCCAAGACACCGGTCCGCGTCAGGCTCGACGACGAGAATTCTTCGCTCGAGAACGCCCGCAACAAGGCCAGTCTGGATGCGCAGGGCGTGACCTCGCTGACCGATGAGGAACTGCGGGCGAATGCCGGCCAGACGGTCGCCGCCAATCCCGTGACCGAGCTCTCGGCCGATCCATACAAGGTCAAGGTCAATCCACGCCCGGTCTTTCCGGCCATCGACCCGGCACTGACCGTGCAGCTTGAGGAAGTCCCGGTTCCGGCCAGCGAGACGTGCCAAAACATCGGTGAAATCAAAGGGTTCCGCCTGACGCTTCTCGAGGACGGGGCAAACGCCAAGCCTGAATTGCTGCATGAAGATACATCGATACCGGCAAGCCGCGGCTGCCCCCAAGGCTACAGCATAGGCGCTGTCCAGACATTTTACCCGCCCAACGGACAGCGGGTGATAGCGGTCATGATTGCCGTCCGCGGAATGGGCTTCGAAGGCCCGGACTATCGCTGGCTGGCTGTCACCAAACGCCAATAGCGCCGCATCCCAAAAGAGCAGCGTTGAGTGAACGGCTCCGGTCTGCTAGACCGCCCTCAAGCCCATAAACACCGCCGACAGGAAAACATATGATCCCGCGCTATTCGCGGCCTGAAATGGTCGCCATCTGGTCTCCAGAAATGAAGTTCCGCATCTGGTTCGAAATTGAAGCCCATGCCTGCGACGCCCTCGCGGAACTCGGCGTCATTCCCAAGGAGGCGGCGAAAACGATCTGGGAAAAGGGCGGAGCGGCCACTTTCGACATCGATCGCATTGATGAGATCGAACGCGAGACCAAGCACGATGTCATTGCTTTCCTTACACATTTGGCGGAAATCGTTGGACCTGATGCACGTTTCGTGCACCAGGGCATGACCTCATCCGACGTGCTCGACACCTGCTTCAATGTACAGCTGATGCGCGCCAGCGACATCCTGCTTGACGATCTGGACAAGCTTCTCGCCGCCCTGAAGACGCGGGCCTTCGAGCACAAGGACACCGTCACCATCGGCCGCAGCCATGGCATCCATGCCGAGCCGACCACCTTCGGCGTCAAGCTGGCGCAAGCCTATGCCGAGTTCGAGCGCTGCCGCACCCGTCTGGTGGCGGCACGCGCGGAGATTGCAACCTGCGCCATCTCCGGCGCAGTTGGCACCTTTGCCAATATCGATCCGCGCGTGGAAGAACACGTCGCCAAGGCATTGGGAATGCAGGCAGAACCGGTTTCGACGCAGGTCATACCGCGCGACCGTCACGCCATGTACTTCGCAACCTTGGGTGTCATAGCCTCATCAATCGAACGGCTGTCCGTCGAGATCCGCCACCTGCAGCGGACCGAGGTTCTGGAAGCCGAAGAGTACTTTTCACCCGGTCAAAAAGGCTCCTCCGCCATGCCGCACAAGCGCAATCCGGTGCTGACCGAAAACATGACCGGCCTCGCCCGCATGGTCCGCGCCTTTGCCCTGCCGGCAATGGAAAACGTGGCGCTCTGGCATGAGCGCGATATTTCGCACTCGTCCGTGGAGCGCATGATCGGTCCGGATGCGACCATCACCCTCGATTTTGCGCTGGCACGCATGGTCGGCGTTATCGAAAAGCTGTTGGTTTATCCGGATAACATGCTGAAAAACATGAACAAGTTCCGTGGTCTGATCCATTCACAGCGGGTGCTGCTGGCGCTGACGCAGGCTGGGGTTTCCCGCGAGGATTCCTACCGCCTGGTCCAGCGCAACGCCATGAAGGTCTGGGAACACGGCAAGGATTTCCTGGAGGAATTGCTCGCTGATGCGGACGTCCGCGCCGCCCTCCCGGAGGAAACGATCCGCGAGAAGTTCGACCTCGGCTATCACACCAAACATGTCGATACGATTTTCAAGCGCGTGTTTGAGGCAACTGGCAACAACTGAATTAAAGCCATCGGTTGAAGAAACCTGGCAATTTTCGCGGTTTCTCGAGCCAGAATCGCCTCTTCTTGGGTGAGGATTGCTCTGACTTGAGCAATTGATCGGTCGGAATAGCGGTTTTGTCTCCGAACACAGCGAGGAACCGCCAGTTAAAACCGAGTGATCGGGAAAATTAATTGAACGAGCGTTCGATTAATTTTCCCGGGATTTTGCGTGCTTGCGTTGCAATGCGTTGAAGTACCGTACCGGCGGGTACGGACCTCCCGCTTTATCTTCAAATACCTGCCTCTCCGTCATCCTCGGGCTTGACCCGAGGACCCATGGCAAAGGAGCGAGGCGATATCCACCATTTTGGCGGCGTCCAGTCATTGAAAAATGGTGAGGCAGCTTACCACTGAGAAATCGTCCGGCTGGATTCCGTTGGAGCACGACGCGATCACATGGCGCTGCTCAGCCGTGGGTCCTCGGGTCAAGCCCGAGGATGACGGAGAGGTGGCAATTCAGAATGAAGGAGGTCGCGTAAGTGCCAACTAACCCTTCGCAGGCACGATCCTGATGACATTGCCCCAGGGATCGACGATCTCTCGCTCGTCTTTTGCATCGGCCGAGCTGAATTCGGCCCAGGCAAGACCCGAGCGGTCATTGTCGCGGCGACCGGCGCCGCGACTCTGCCAGGAGTTGGCGGCGACGTGGTGGTGATAGCCGCCGGTCGACATGAATACGGCGCTGCCGCCATACCCTGCAACTGTCTGCAACCCGAGTTCGTTTTGCCACCAGGCCTCCGCTTCCTTGGCGCTGCCGACGCGCAGGTGCAAATGGCCGACCATCGTGCCGTCTGGCGCGGAGGCCCAAGAGATGTCGCTGCCGGGCTCGCCAAGCAGATTGCCGACATCGAGCGCCTCGGTGGCCATCTCCACCGACGATCCGTTCCATTTCCAGCTTTCGTGCGGACGATCGGCATAAATCTCGATACCGTTGCCCTCGGGATCGGTCAGATAGATCGCCTCGCTGACCAGATGATCCGAGGCGCCGACAATGGGGGTGCGCCTGTCGATTGCCCGTTTGGCCCAGCGGGCAAGATCTGCGCGGGCCGGCAACAGGAAGGCGGTATGATAAAGGCCGGCACTGTGCGGATCGTCGGCGCGGATAGCAGGGGCCTGCTCTATATCGAGCAGCGGTGTCTCGCCCGCCCCGAGGATGACCGACTGCCCCTTGCGCGAAATCTCCCGCAGACCAACGACGTCCTGGTAATATTTCGACAGCGCATCCGCGTCCTTGGCCTTGATGCCAACCTTCGACACATGAGTCGGCGCTGTCGCTGCAAAGGAAATCTTGTCCATCTTTGTCTCCGCGCGGGCATTTCCCGCCATCGCCACAAGGGCCGCCGCACCACCAACCACATCCCGGCGTGTGAGCTTCATGCGCATCCCTTCGTAACATATCCGTTTCGTTGCTGATAAAGTCGGATTTATCCACGCCCGAAACAAGCCATGTGCCAGCGAACAGCTTGTTCACAAACAGTGAACACATAGCGCTAGATTGTTTACCGGATTGTCGAACCCAAGGCCTATTCCACCGGATAAGGCCCTTCCGAAAAGCTCTCGGCGTGATAGCCTTTCGATCCGATCAGTTGGGCCAGCGGACTGCGCATATCTTTGCCCGCCGCCAGCCGCTCGATCAGAAACCCGAAATCATAACGCGGCTGCCAGCCGAGCTCGATCCGCGCCCGCTCGTTGACATAGACACGGTCAATGCTCTCTAGCATCCTCCAGCCGCGCCGCTCGAACTCCTGCTCATATTCGGGAACATGCCGCTGCACGGCGCGCGGAGCATCGTGCCGCAGATCAGGCAAATCGTCCGGCGTGAAGGGCGTTGTCGCGCTGATGATATAGCGCCGAAAACCAAGTTCAGGCGCTTTTTCGGCCGCCAGCAAATGTGCACTGACGATATCTTCGATGTCGGCGCGCCGGTAGAGAAATTCATTCAACTTGATATTTTCGTCGGCAAAGCCATCGCGGACACTCCTGTTGTCGTCCTCTTCAGGAAAGAAACGAGATGTCCGCAGCACCATCGTCGCGAGCCCCTGGTTCCGGTTGAACAACTGGCACAGATCTTCGGCGGCAGCTTTGGTGACGCCGTAGATATTCTTCGGTATCGGCCGGACATCCTCGGTGATCCACGCCGCCGGTTCGTCATCCGGCGGGATCAGCGCATCGCCGAAGACGCTCGTCGTACTGGTATAAATGAAGGATCGAACCTCCGCCGCCGCAGCCGTTTCCAGAAGATTGAGCGTACCGGTAATATTGGTATCGATGAATTCCTGCCGCGCGTGGGTGGCGACATGCGGCTTGTGCAGCGTCGCCGCATGAAACACGGCCGTCACTCCCGCCATGCAGTTCTTGACGAAAGGCCGGTCCACGACCGAGCCGGTATGCGTCGTGTATGGACCTTCGGCAATATCGAGCCCGACAACTTCCTTTCCCCGCTCCTGCAAGACGCGAACCAGCGCCTCGCCCAAATGACCAGAACTGCCCGTGACCAATATCGTCATGCCTGTCTCCGCAAATGGAATCGGCGCGATGCTAGCACTCCCTGTGGCAAGGGGTGAAGGCCGTTAGGCAGCATCTCCATCGACCGGGCGGCGGACCTTTGTCTATCGGATGTTTGGCCGAGTGCTGCCGCTTGTGCTTCTGGCGACCATCGCGACGATGGTTTCGAAGAGTTCGTCCTGGGCCTCCGACGCCGTGATTTCTCCGGTCGCTGCGGCATAGGACAGGGCCTCGGCCGCTCCAAGCATCGCCCAAAGAGCAGCCGAAGCGATATCGCCTGCTCCCGCGAACGGGGTGAGGACAATGCGGCACTTCTCGATGAATGCCGCTTCGTATGCGCGCTTGATCTTTTCGAGTTCCGGTGAACCGGCGAGTGCCGCGCTCACGCCGGGTATCTCGCGGCCCTGGCTAAGCACGCAGTCTACGTAAGAAGACGCAATGACAGCAGCCCTCTGCGCCAGCACCGGTTCGCTTGCCTGAAGCGCTGAGTCCATCAGCGCTGTCTGACGGGCGTCGTATTCCTGGTAGAGCGCAGCTAGCAGCCCTGGCCGCGTTCCGAAATGGTCGTATACGACGGGTTTTGCAACGCCTGCTTGCCCGGCGACCCGACCGAGCGTCAAGGCTTCCGTTCCCTCCTCACGAACCAGCCGCCATGCCACATCCAGAAGCTGGCGGTGCCGATCATCCCTCGACAAGCGGCGGCGCAGCGGCGAACCGGAAAGCATTTCTCTCGTTTCAGCGCTTGACATGCTTATATACCAAAAGTAACTTACCTAATGTAGCCTACTAAAAGTATACGGCCTAAGGCCTTCGTCCGCAATCAGTCAGCAGGAGTTTTCAACATGCACGCGCTTATCGTTGTCGCGCATCCCGATCCCAAGTCGCTCAGTCATGCCATCGCCGCGCATGTTGCCGAGGGCATATCGCTGTCCGCCCCGGACAATACTTTCGAAATCGCAGACCTTGTGGCCGAAGCTTTCGATCCAAGGTTCACCGCGGCTGACCTTGCCGTCCATCGCCGATTGGCGCCGCCTCCGGCCGATGTTGCCGCCGAGCAGGCGAGGATCGATCGCGCCGATGCACTCGTACTCATCTTTCCCGTCTACTGGTGGTCGATGCCAGCGCTCCTCAAGGGATGGATCGATCGCGTTTTCGCCAATGGCTGGGCATTCGACTTCCGCCCGGATGCCAAGCTGGTCAAGAAGCTTCGTCACCTGCGGGTCCATCTCGTCGGCATTGGAGGCAGCGACGCGGGAGCCTATGCCCGTCATGGCTATGCCAGCGCCATGAAGACGCAGATCGACCACGGGATCTTCGACTATTGTGGTGCATGCGTCGCCACGTCAGAACTCCTGCTCGAATCGGAAACGCTGGATCCGGCTTTGCATTTGGACACTGCGCGCGCCATCGGCCGCGATCTCTTTGCAACCCAAAGATGCGACGTGACCGACGCAGCATGAGCTGTGGCCGGCATTCGCTTCCATATTGCGATCTCCCGCCATTTTTCCTAAATACGGGCGCATGAAGGTCAAAGACGCAGATATTCTCATTGTCCCCGGTTATACCAATTCCGGCCCCGATCACTGGCAGACGCGCTGGGAGTCGAAGCTATCGACAGCGCGCCGCGTCGAGCAGGCGGAATGGACGAAACCCGTGCGCGAGGATTGGGTGGCCGAAGTGGTCAAATCCATCAATGCAGCGACGCGGCCCGTCGTCGTCGTCGCGCATTCGCTTGGCGTGCCGACTTTCATCCACGCCATTCCCGAGATCGGCGACAAGGTGAAGGGCGCTTTCCTGGTGACGCCGCCGGACGTTTCCAACCCGAAGATCCGGCCAAAGCACCTGATGACGTTCGGCCCCTACCCGCGCGAGCCATTCACCTTCCCGTCAATTGTCGTCGCCAGCCGCAACGACCACTATTGCAGCTATGAGGTGGCGGACGATCTCGCCGCATCCTGGGGCTCAATGATCGTCGATGCCGGCGACAGCGGCCATCTCAATTCTGAAAGCGGACATGGCCCCTGGCCGGAAGGCTCGATGGTGTTTGCCCAGTTTCTGTCGCGGTTGTGACGTTTCGTCAGGGTATGCCGGAAAGAAGCCTATGCCTTCACTGCGTCCAGCAGTGACTGCACGCCGAGGGTCAGATACGCAGTATCGACGCTGAGCGGGATATAGCTATAGCCGAGCCCAACAAAGCGCTGTGCCAGAGCGGGCGTCGCAGCGTAGATGCCGCAAAGCTTGCCTGCGCCCTTCGCCTTGACTGCAATCCGTGTCAGCGGCTCGATGATGGCTTCGGAACCCGCGTCGACCTCGGCCCCGTTGCTCCAGGCTATGGAGAAGTCCGACGGGCCGACAAACACGCCATCAATGCCTTCGACCGCCAGAATATCGTCGAGCGATTCATAGGCGACGCGGGTTTCGATCATGGCGAAGGACAGCGTCGCGTCGTTGACCTCGCGCAAATAACTGCCCGACCCGCCCGCGCCATAGCTGCCTGGACGGCCGCGCAGCTGCCCCCAGGAGCGTTCGCCCAGCGGCGGGTATTTCATCGCGGCGGCAAAGAGCCGTGCATCGTGCACGCTGTTGATCATCGGCGCAATAACCGCTTCGGCACCCATATCGAGCGCACGGCTCGCCATGTCGAACCGTCCGACGGGAACGCGCACCAGCGTATGCTTTTGGGCCGCCCGGATGATGCCAGTCAAAGCAACAATGCTCGCCGTATCATGCGCGCCATGCTGCATGTCGAGCAGCACCGCATCGAGCGATGTCCGGCACAGCGCTTCCATGACAAGCGGGTCGGTCAGGTTCGACCAGGCCGAATAGATGGTTTCCCCAGCCCTGAGGCGTGACACAAGCGACATGATGATTCCTCAAGTGGTGATTTGGGGGGATTATGGGAAGCGTGTAGGGGGCGGGTCAAGGGCGCGCGGGAACCTCAAAAGCAAAAAGCCCGGCGCGATGGCCGGGCTTTTGATGGAAATCTTCGATGGATCAGGACTTTTCAATCTGGCGAATGGCCTCGATCATAAGTTCTTCCATGGTGCGGCGAATGCGATGGTCGGATTTGTCGATGCCGGCCGCATCGAAATCGGCGCGGATCTTGCGGAAGACATCATCGTCGCCAGCTTCCTGGAAATCCGCCTTGATGACTTCTTTCGCATAGGCTTCGGCCTCTTCGCCGGTCTTGCCGAGCTTTTCTGCCGCCCAAAGGCCGAGAAGCTTGTTCCGCCGTGCTTCCGCCCTGAAACGCACTTCTGCGTCGTGCGCATACTTGTTTTCAAAGGCGTTCTTGCGATCTTCCATTGTCATCCTCTCTTGCTCCCGCAAAATGATCGGTTACTTCCACGCTAGTCTACATTGGGAGGTTGGGCGTTTTTCAGGCAAATCCCCAATGTTTGTCGCTCTTCATTTTCATATAACCGTTCTCCAGAAAATCGAAAGGCTCAAATTATACACCTTGAGGGGTATGAGGTCACATTGTCGTTGGAGCTCCATAGTCCCATATATCCCATAATTCGGGGGACCTCCATAAAGGATCATTGTAGAATGCTTGCATTTAAGATAGTTAGCGCGCCAACATGACGGCACTGCATCATACCCGGGGCCGACCGATAACTCCAATACCAGAGAATCCGCAATGAACCGTCGCCGCCGTGTCTACGAAGGCAAAGCCAAAATCCTTTACGAAGGACCAGAACCAGGCACACTCGTCCAGCACTTCAAAGACGATACAACCGTGCTACACCCGAAGAAGACCGAAGTCATCGACGGCAAGGGCGTCCTGAACAACCGCATTTCCGAATATATCTTCAGCCAGCTCAACCGCATGGGGATTCCGACGCACTTTATCCGCCGCCTCAACATGCGCGAGCAGCTGATCAAGGAAGTCGAGATCATCCCGCTGCAGGTGGTCGTGCGCAATATCGCCGCCGGCTCGCTGGCAAAGCGCCTCGGCATCGAGGAAGGCACGGTATTGCCGCGCTCGATCATCGAGTTCTACTACAAGAATGACGAGCTTGACGACCCGATGGTATCGGAAGAGCACATCACTGCGTTCGGCTGGGCCGCCCCGCAGGAAATCGACGACATCATGGCGCTTGCCATCCGCGTCAATGATTTCCTGAGCGGCCTGTTTCTTGGCGTCGGCATCCAGCTCGTCGATTTCAAGATCGAATGCGGCCGCCTCTACGAGGGCGACCTGATGCGTATCGTTCTTGCCGACGAGTTCTCGCCGGATTCCGCCCGCCTCTGGGACAGCCAGACCGCCGAGAAGATGGACAAGGACCGGTTCCGCCGCGATATGGGCGGTCTCATCGAGGCCTATCAGGAAGTCGCGCGCCGTCTCGGCATCATGAATGAAAACGAACCGACGCGCCCGGCCGGGCCCGTTTTGGTCAAATAGCACTGGAGAAGACAAGTCGATGAAGGCACGTGTCACTGTAACCTTGAAGAATGGCGTTCTTGACCCGCAGGGCAAGGCAATTGTCGGCGCGCTGGGCAGTCTCGGTTTCGATGGCGTCGGCTCCGTGCGCCAGGGCAAGGTTTTCGATGTCGAACTCGACACGACGGACCGTTCCAAGGCCGAGGCGAACCTCAAGGCGATGTGCGAAAAGCTCCTCGCAAATACGGTGATCGAGGATTATAGTTTCGCTATTGATTGATGACTTTTCAAGGATTCGCCATGGTCAACGATCTTCGTGCTTCGGATGTACAGATCATTGATCGCCTCGATCGCATCGAAAACCGTCTCGAACTTAGAGAATTCTCTGAAGCACAAGCAAGGTTTGAACCACACCCATGAAATCAGCAGTTGTCCTCCTTCCCGGCCTCAACCGCGACCGCGACATGATTGCGGCGCTGACGAAGATTTCCGGCGTTGCGCCGCACACGGTCTGGCAGACCGACACGGAAATCCCCGATGTCGATCTGATTGTCATTCCCGGCGGCTTTTCCTACGGCGACTATCTGCGCTGCGGCGCGATTGCCGCACGCATGCCGGTCATGCAGGCGATCCGCGAGAAAGCCGGCAAGGGCGTCATGGTGATGGGCGTTTGCAACGGCTTCCAGATCCTGGTGGAAGCAGGCTTGCTGCCTGGCGCATTGATGCGCAACGCTTCGCTGAAATTCGTCTGCCGCGAAGTTAAGCTCGAAGTGACGAACGCCAATACCGCCTTCACCCGTGGTTATTCGCATGGCCAGATCATCCGCAGCCCTGTCGCCCATCATGACGGCAATTACTTTGCCGATGAAGAGACATTGGCGCGCGTCGAGGGCAATGGCCAAGTGGTTTTCCGCTATGCGGAAGGCACCAATCCGAATGGCTCGATCAATGATATCGCCGGTGTCATCAACGAGAACGGCAATGTTCTCGGCCTGATGCCGCATCCGGAAAACCTGATCGAGGCGGCTCACGGCGGAACCGACGGCCGTGCGCTGTTTGCAGGCATTCTCGGGGTTGCCGCCTGAGTTATTGACTGAATAGCCTTTAGGATATACATTGTTCTGTGTATATCCTAAAGGAGCTCATCATGCGTGTCGCCAAATGGGGTAATAGCCTCGCCATCCGATTGCCTGCAACGGTTGTGGACGCATTGGGCCTGGTGGAAGGCACCGAGATTGAAATCCGCGTGGCGGACGAGCGCACCTTCGATATCGCACATGATCGCAGCCGCGAGCGTGCGCTAGAACGTATTCGCGCTTTCGGAAAGAAACTACCCAGCGACTGGAAATTCGATCGTGACGAAGCCAATGCCAGGTGAGTTTCTGGATACCAATGTCCTGATTTATGCTTTTGCAGAGGATCCACGCAGCCATAGGGCGCAGGAACTCCTTGCCCAAGGTTGCACGATCGGGGTGCAGATCCTGAACGAGTTTACCAATGTTGCTCGCCGCAAACTCAACATGAACTGGGGCGAAATTGGTGATGCGCTTTCGTCGATCCGTATTCTCTGCCCGATCGTGGTGCCCATGGACCTTGATGTCCATGATGAAGCGATTGTCATTGCTGAACGGTACGGCTTCCAAATTTTTGACGCGCTCATAATTGCCTCCGCCAAACTCAGCGGATGCGATGTTCTCTGGTCCGAGGACATGCAAGATGGCATGATCATCGATAGCCAGCTTCACATCATCAATCCCTTCCGTCTTCCTTGATCTCTGCGGGCATTCCTATACGCTTGGTCGAAGCAGTGTTTGCATAAGCCAGAAAAACGGCTCAAACGGAGGAACGCTCAATGAAACTCTACTCGCGGCCGCTATCCCCCTACTCCTCCATCGTCCGCTGCATCGCTTATTACAAGCAAGCGCCAATCAAGATCGTCGCGCCGCCACAAGGCTTTCCGATCCCGGAAGAGTTCCGCGCCATCTCCCCCTTCAACCGCATTCCCGTTCTGATCACCGGTTCTGGCCTCACCATCGTCGAGGCACCGGTGATTGCCGAATACCTGGAAGAACATTTTCCCGAACCTTCGCTGCTGCCGGCCGATTCCCGCGATCGCGCCATCGTGCGCATGACGGCGCGCGCTGCCGAACTCGAAGTCCTTGCACCGGTGATGGAGCTGTTCGAGCTTATCTATCTCAAGTCGAAGGATGAGACGCGGATTTCCAAGCTGTTCAAGCAGATGGAAACCGGCTTGACGGAAACCGAAAAACGCCTCGGCCATGGCCCTTACGCGCTGGGCGACCAGATGACCCTTGCCGATGCCTGGCTGACGCCAACACGCTTCATCTTCAACAATTTCCGCAAGATATCGGGCCGCGAAAACCTTCTCGATCCCTATCCGAAATTTGATGCCTATCAGCAACTTATTGTTCAGGATCCGGTGCTATCGCTGGTCTGGTACGAGATGACGGATGGCCTCAAAGTGTTCCAGGGTGAACTCGAGTCTGCCTGATCGCCCCTAATTTCAAAATGCTGCTGCGTCCTTTGTCCGCCAAGGACGCACGGCGCAGCAGTGGAGACAATGCATGAAAACGCCGATAATCGGTATCGCCGTAATGATCGCGCTTGCGGCGGTTGCCGGATGCCAGTCCAAGGCCAAGCCAGGACCAGGCAGCCTGGCGTTCAACTCGGAGAAGGCCGCGCTGCCAACGATGGAACGTGTGGCGCTCGCGGCAAATAGCTGCTGGTTCAAATCGGGAGATTCAAACTTCAAGCCCTATCGGCTGGCACCGGAACTTGATTCCTATTCGGGAAGGCCGCGCATCCTGGTGGTGCCTGCGAGCAATCCGGGCGGACGTCCGCTGCTCGTTGTCCATGCGGAAGGCAACCCCGCCAAGGTCGAGGTATTCGGCCCGCTCATGATGCATTCGTCCGGCAATCGCATTGCTTCCGACGTCCGCCGTTGGGCCGGCGGGCAGCCCTCCTGTTCGGCAAACAGCTAGATCACGGGCAACAGGTCATTCTGCTCAGGCAGCACCTGAGCAGAATTCTTAATCCCAGAAGGGCCGCCCGAACTCGCGCCGGGCATCGGCAGGCGCGATGCCGACATCTTTCAGCAGCTCATCGCTGAGCTCGCTGAGATGGAGCCGCGTCCGGCGCTTGACCATTGCATTGCCATACCAGGCAGATAGAGCCGAGATTGTGCGTACCAATCCGCGGTTGCCGGTCGATGCTTTGTGGATTTCCGAGCCACCGCGCCTTCTAATTGTATCGATTGTACTCATTGTTCTTGTCCTTGGGAGGTCCAATTGTCTCTTATATGTGCAATTATTGTATGAATTGACTCAATTGGAATCGCAATGTAATAATTGTCACCATGACAAATTGGCTTCCTGATCTTGAACAAGGCAAAGGCCCGCTGTATTTGCGGCTGGCTGAACGAATTGAATCCGACATCGCCGAGGGTATTCTGGCGCCGGGCACAAAATTGCCGCCGCAGCGCAATCTGGCCTTTGATATCGGCGTGACCATCGGCACGGTGGGGCGCGCCTACAATCTCATCCGCGAACGCGGGCTTGTCAGCGGCGAGGTCGGGCGCGGGACCTATGTGACGGATCACAAGGAAACATCGCTGGTACCGCCACAGAATACCGAACCGTTTGGCGGCACACGCGGACCGGTTGCCGTGCCCGGCAAGATTCGCATGGACAGCACGGCAGCAATCGAGGTTGGACAATCCGACGCGATGGAACGCCTGCTGGCACAGATCACCAAGCAATACCCAAGCGAGATTTCCAGCTATTCCCGCACCCTCCCCGCGTCCTGGCAGGAAGCGGGAAGCAAATGGCTATCTGCCGCAGGGTGGGTGCCGGAGCCAGCCTCGATCGTGCCGACGCTGGGTGCGCATTCAGCAATTCTTGCGGTGATCGCGGCAATTACCGTTCCCGGCGACAGGATTGCCTTCGAAGACCTGACCTATTGTTCGGCGGCGCGCAGCGTTAACCTCATGGGCCGCCGCAGCATCATCATGCAGACGCAGAACGGCAGTCTGACACCCGATGATTTCGAGCGGCATTGCGCCCAGCAGCACCCGAAGCTCGTGTTTCTGATGCCTTCGCTGCACAATCCAACCGCCACCACCATGCCGGAAGAGGATCGCCATGCCATTGTCGAGATAGCCCGGCGCTACAATGTCTGGATCATCGAGGACGAGATCTACGGATCGCTCACGCGGCACGATCACGTGAAGATCGCCGATCTGGCGCCGGAACGCACGTTCCACATTGGCGGCCTGTCAAAATCCGTCGCCGCGGGCGTTCGCGGCGGCTGGGTCGCCTGCCCGCCTCACCTTGCCGCACGTGTGCTCACTGCCCACAAGATGGTCAGCGGAGGCATGCCGTTCCTCATGGCCGAGCTTGGCGCGCAGATCGTCAATTGCGGCGAGGCCGACGCCATCCGTGCCAAGGTCCAGACGGAAGTGACGGCGCGAGAGGCGATCGCCCGGTCAGCCTTCGCTGGCATGGATTTCATCTCTCAACCCCTTTCGCCGTTTCTGTGGATGAAGCTGCCAGACCCCTGGCTCTCCGGCACCTTCAAGAACGCCGCGCTGAATGAAGGCGTGCTGATCGACGACGAGGACGAATTCAAACCGGGCCGTACCGAGAAGGTATTCCACCGGGTAAGGCTGGGACTTACGGTGCCGAGGACGCGCGAGGAACTGCAACAGGGCTTCACCATCCTGCGCCGGCTCATGGAAACCGACAATGCGAGTTACGACAGTTATTCCTGACCGCAGCGTTTATCTCCCCCCTCGTGGGGGAGAATGCGATTTCAGCATCTTAGCTCTTGCTAAGTGCTAGAAATCGCAAGGGGATTTCAAATTGATGACCACAACAATCCCCTCACTTGGATTTTCCAAGGATTTAGCGAGAAGCTAAATCCAAGAAAACCCTTTCTCTCCCGCAAAGGGGAGAGATAATCGGCATCTGCCCTTGAGAATTACCTCCTCACCCCTTGCCGAGATACGGGATCGTTCCGGCAATATCCGTATCATCGATGAGCTGGAAGCGGCTGTCGCTGCCGTCCTGACGAGCCTTGGCATATGCGGCGTATTCCGGGTCGTTGGCGAAAGCCTCGGCTGTTTCTGAGGTCGGGAACTGCAGAATGGCAATGAGGGTCGTATCCAGAGGATCGCCTTCCAGCACCTTTATATTGCCGCTGCGTGCCAGATATTTGCCGCCGTGCTTGTGCACGATCTCATGTACCATCGCAGCGTATTCCGGCACCCACTTGTCATCCGTTATCTTGACGTCTGCGATCAGGTAAACCGTCATTGTCCTAACTCCCTTTATATCAGGTCGTTTGACCTGTACTTCGGTGGCCCAATGACACTCTTGCATGAGACGCTCCGGCACTCCAGTTCAAGAACTGTATCGAACACGCTTCGCCTCAGATCGCCGTAAACCCATTGTCGACGAAGAGGTGCGTGCCGGTAATGAAGCTCGCCTCGTCGCTGGCAAGGAACAGGGCGGCCCGCGCCACTTCCTCCGGCTCGCCGATACGCCCTTGTGCCGCGGTCATCGCCTCGTCCGAGACGTCGACGCCCCTCTTCTGCAGTTCATCCACTTCGCGCAGGCCATGCGGCGTCCGGATGAAGCCCGGCAGACCGCGTTGCAGCGGATATTGCGGTCGCGAAATTCGACTGCAATGGCCCGCGCGAACATGTGGCAGGCGCCCTTGGTCGTATCGTAAAGCACTTCCATCGGCGTGGCCGCGACAGCTGAAATGGACGAGGTGCAGACGATCGACCCGCCACCGGCCTCAAGCATGTGGGGAATGACGGCGCGCGTCATCAGATACATCGAGCGCACATTGACCGCGTGCAGCCAATCCCATTCTTCCACCGTCGTTTCCAGGAACGGCTTGATCACAATCGTACCGGCATGATTGAAAAGCACTGTGACATTGCCGAACGCCTGAGCCGCACCGGCGACCGCCTTTTGCACCTGCGCTTCATCTGAGACATCGGCGACGAAATACGCAGCCTGCCCGCCGGCGGCGGCGATCTCCGATACCGTCGCCGCGGACGCCTGTTCATTGCGGTCGATAATCGCCACTTTTGCGCCCTCCGCTGCGAAGAGCCTGGATGCTGCCCCGCCCATTCCGGTCGCTCCGCCGGAAATGATCGCCACCTTGCCCGCCAGTCTTCCCGACATTTTGTTTCCCTTTCAAAAAACGGCATTTATTGCTTGTGCCGGAAGAAGTTACGCTTGGCCGTCAATGCGAACAAGCGCCACTGAGCCTCTCTGTTGATTCCAACCATTTTCCTGTCGCGCCGCAGCACTACATGGGTTAAAGAGAGGCCAAAAGCCGCCCCTCATGGTGAGCTAGTCGAACCGCGCACGGATATTCCAGGACCCATGACCATTTCCAACACCGTCAAGATCACACCGGAACTCGTTGCCTCGCATGGGCTGAAGCCGGATGAATATCAACGCATCCTCGACCTGATCGGGCGCGAGCCAAGCTTCACCGAGCTTGGAATCTTTTCCGCCATGTGGAACGAGCACTGCTCGTACAAATCCTCGAAGAAGTGGCTGCGGACGCTGCCGACCACCGGACCGCAGGTCATCCAGGGGCCTGGTGAAAATGCTGGCGTCGTCGATATCGGCGACGGCGATTGCGTGGTCTTCAAGATGGAGAGCCACAATCACCCGTCCTATATCGAGCCCTATCAGGGTGCGGCGACAGGCGTTGGCGGTATCCTGCGCGATGTGTTCACCATGGGCGCACGCCCGATTGCCGCGATGAATGCGCTGCGCTTTGGCGAACCCTCGCATCCGAAGACACGTCACCTCGTATCCGGTGTCGTCGAAGGCGTTGGCGGCTATGGCAACTCGTTCGGCGTGCCGACGGTTGGCGGCGAGGTCAATTTCGACGCCCGCTACAATGGCAATATTCTCGTCAATGCCTTTGCTGCGGGTCTCGCCAAGACCGACGCGATCTTCCTGTCGGAAGCCAAGGGCGTCGGCCTTCCCGTCGTCTATCTCGGCGCAAAGACCGGCCGTGACGGCGTCGGCGGCGCGACGATGGCATCGGCGGAATTCGACGAATTGATCGACGAAAAGCGCCCGACAGTGCAGGTGGGCGATCCCTTCACCGAAAAATGCCTGCTTGAAGCCTCGCTCGAACTCATGGCTTCCGGCGCTGTCATCGCCATTCAGGACATGGGCGCGGCCGGCCTCACCTGCTCGGCCGTCGAAATGGGCGCCAAGGGCAATCTCGGCATCGAGCTCAATCTCAATTCCGTTCCCGTGCGCGAAGAACGCATGACCGCCTATGAAATGATGCTGTCCGAAAGCCAGGAACGCATGCTCATGGTGCTGCGCCCCGAAAAGGAAGACGAAGCCGAAGGCATCTTCAGGAAGTGGGGCCTGGATTTCGCCATTGTCGGTCATACGACCGACGATCTGCGCTTCCGCGTGCTGCATGATGGCGAGGAAGTCGCCAATCTGCCGATCAAGGATCTCGGCGATCAGGCGCCGGAATATGGCCGTCCGTGGATGGAGCCGGGCAAGCATGCGCCGCTCCCCGCCGCCAATGTTCCTGAAGTCGCAGACTACGGCGCGGCGCTGCTGCAGATGATCGGCTCACCCGATCTCTCCTCGCGCCGCTGGGTCTATGAACAATATGACACGCTGATCCAGGGCAATTCGCTGCAGCTTCCCGGCGGCGACGCCGGTGTCGTGCGTGTCGAAGGCCACCGGAGCAAGGCGCTCGCCTTTTCTTCCGACGTCACACCGCGCTATTGCGAAGCCGACCCCTATGAGGGCGGCAAGCAGGCGGTCGCCGAATGCTGGCGCAACCTCACCGCCGTCGGCGCGGAACCATTGGCCGCGACCGACAACCTCAACTTCGGCAATCCGGAACGGCCGGAAATCATGGGCCAGCTCGTCAAGGCTGTCGGCGGCATCGGCGACGCCTGCCGCGCATTGGCCTTCCCGATCGTATCGGGCAATGTCTCGCTCTACAACGAGACCAATGGCCAGGCGATCTTGCCGACGCCGACCATTGCCGGCGTGGGCCTCATCCCGGACTGGACAAAGACCGCCAGGATCGGCGGCATGCGCGATGGCGACGTGCTGGTCCTGCTTGGCGGCGATGGTACGCACCTCGGTCAGTCGATCTACCTGCGCGACCTGCATGGCCGCGCCGACGGTCCGGCTCCGGCCGTTGATCTTGTCGCAGAGCGACGCAACGGCAATTTCGTGCGCTCCGCCATTCGCAACGAACAGGTCACGGCCTGCCACGATCTTTCCGACGGCGGCCTGGCGATCGCCCTCAGCGAAATGTGCATGTCTTCGGGCAAGGGCGCGAGCGTCGAGATCGGCGAGACTACCCCGCACGCCCTGCTCTTCGGCGAAGACCAGGCGCGCTATCTCGTCGCTGCCTCGCCGGAGATGGCCAACATCATCACGCTGAATGCTGAAGGTTGCGGCGTTCCGTTCCGCAAGCTCGGGACAGTTGGCGGCAATGCATTGACGATTGGGCGTCTACTCTCCATATCTGTAGCAGACCTGACAAAAGCACACGAATCGTGGTTCCCTGACTATATGAGCGGTCAGGCGGACGATAATATACAGGCCGCCTGAGGAGAGAACGAGATGGCAATGGACGCGCGCGATATCGAAAAAATGATTCGGGACGCCATTCCGGATGCAAAGGTGACGATACGCGATCTCGCCGGTGATGGTGATCATTATGCCGCCGAAGTCGTCGCGGAGAGCTTTCGCGGCAAGTCGCGCGTGCAGCAGCACCAGATGGTCTACGATGCGCTGAAGGGCAATATGGGCGGGGTTCTGCATGCCCTCGCCCTGCAGACCAGCGCGCCGGAGTAACACCCGCGCGCCATAGTTTGACTTGCGTTCGCGCGCCCATCGTGCTTTTTCTGGGCAAAGAGATGAGGTAAAATAGCCTCGAAAGCATTTTTTGGCCGCGATTCCTCCCCGCGCGGCCGCGAAAGGACCCGAAATGAGCGGTATCAACGAATTCATCGCCAATGAAGTCAAGAGCAACGACGTCGTTCTCTTCATGAAAGGCACCCCCGGTTTCCCGCAATGCGGTTTTTCCGGTCAGGTCGTGCAGATCCTCGATTACATCGGCGTCGACTACAAGGGCGTGAACGTCCTCTCCTCCAACGAACTGCGCCAGGGCATCAAGGATTACTCCAACTGGCCGACCATTCCTCAGCTTTATGTGAAGGGTGAATTTGTCGGCGGTTGCGACATTATCCGCGAAATGTTCCAGGCGGGCGAGTTGCAGACCCTCCTGAGCGAAAAGGGCGTCGCCACCAAGGCCGCCTGATTACGCAATAAGTTCAATTGGTTCCGGAGCATTCCGGAATCTCAATGTTAAAGGCGTCGGCCGTCCCGACGCCTTTGTCTTTGTTTGATATTTTGCAGGTCTCATCATGGATGCCCCTACGAACACGTCCGCTCCTCGCCTGAAGGGGATGGGCAAGGTTGAATTCATCGCGATGATGGCGATGCTGATGGCTATCAATGCCCTGGCCATCGACATCATGCTGCCCGGCCTGCAGCAAATCGGCGCCAGCCTCGGCGTGACCAGCGAAAATCACCGGCAATATGTGATCTCCGCCTATCTGATGGGCTTTGCGATCTCCCAGCTGTTCTACGGCCCCCTCTCCGACCGCTTCGGCCGGCGGGTGCCCATGTTTACGGGGCTGGTGATCTACATCATCTCGGCGATCGCCTGCGTCTTCGTTCCGAGCTTTACTTCACTCCTGTTGTTCCGGTTGCTGCAGGGCATCGGATCTGCAGCGACACGGGTCATCACGATTTCCGTTGTCCGCGACGTCTATGGCGGTCGGATGATGGCCGAAGTCATGTCGCTGATCATGATGGTATTCATGGTCGTCCCGGTCATTGCACCGGGCACCGGCCAGGCGGTGATGCTGTTCGGCAACTGGCACCTGATCTTCATCTTCATGGCTGCCATCGCCAGCGCGGTGCTTGTGTGGGTCTATATCCGCCTTCCCGAGACGCTGGATCCGGCGGACGTGCGCCCGTTCACATTGAAATCGGTGGCGCGAGGGTTCCAGATCGTTCTCACCAACCGTGTGGCGCTGTGCTATACGCTGGCGAGTTCCTTCATCTTTGGCGCCCTGTTCGGCTTCATCAACTCGGCGCAGCAGATCTATGTGGGGATCTATGATCTGGGCGTCTGGTTTCCTGTCGCCTTTTCCGCCGTCGCGATCATGATGGCGTTTTCGTCCTTCGTGAATTCGCGGTTCGTCGGACGCTTCGGCATGCGCCGGCTGTCGCACGGTGCGCTCCTCGCCTTCATGGGCATTAACGGGCTGTGGCTGCTGCTGACCTTGTTCGGGCCGCAACCCACACCGTTCGCGCTTTATATGCTCTTGTTTGCCCTGGCGATGTTCCAGTTCGGCTGGATCGGATCCAACTTCAACTCGCTGGCGATGGAACCGCTTGGCCACGTGGCCGGCACGGCGTCGTCCGTACTTGGCTTCATGAGCACCGCGGGCGGCGGCGCTATCGGCGCATTGATCGGACAGGCCTATGACGGCACGACACTGCCTCTGGTCGCAGGGTTTTTCGTGCTGTCGCTGATCGGCCTGATCTTCGTGCTCATTGCCGAGCGGGGGAAACTGTTCCAGCCGCACAACAAGCCGGTGTGAGCAATTGTAGAACCGTTGATCCAATGTGGTACTTGCATGGATACGCGCCACGAGCATGGAGCTCTTAATCTCTCCCCTTGGGGAGAGAAAGCGATTTCGGTCGCTTGAGCCGAGCGACGCACAGCGGAGCGAAATCGGCTTAAGTGCCAGAAATCGCAAGTGAGGGGCTATTCAAAAGCTTTCGCCGCACATTGGCTTCATGCAAGATCTGTGAGCATGCACCGTCAAGATTCGTCACGATCTCATCATTCCAGAAGCGCAGCGTTTTGTAACCGAGGCGAGCGAAATGGGCATCCCGGCTAGAATCAGCGATGGAATCCGAGTGCTGATCGCCGTCAAGCTCGATGATCAACCGCGATTCAAGGCAGATAAAATCCAGGATGTAACGATCGTATGGAAGCTGCCGCTTGAATTTCAAACCGTTCAACTGCCTGTTGCGTAGAGCTTGCCACAGAATGTTTTCCGCCAACGTCGGGTCTTTGCGCATTTCCCGCGCAAATCTACGGTTCTTTGGTGGGACGATCCTGTGAATGGCTATCTCCCTAGAATCCCCTCACTTGCGATTTCTGGCACTTGCGTCTTCGCTTCGCTCAAACCCAAGGTACCGAAATCGCTTTCTCTCCCCTCGGGGAGAGACCAAGCGTTGCATGACTATTCACGCCATTCAATTGAACTTTAGTTCACAGCAATGCCGATTACATTAGCTCGTCACCAACCCCGCAAAATCAAATATCTTGCGGTCGAGCAGATGGCTCGGGCGCGTATTGGCCAGCGCGCGGATCATGATCTCCTTGCGGCCCGGCATACGCTTTTCGATATCGGCAAGCATCGCCTTCATCATGTTGCGCTGCAGCCCATCCTGACTGCCGCAGAGATCGCAGGGGATAATCGGGAACTGCATGGCCGCTGCGAACTTTTCCAGATCCTCTTCGGCGCAATAGCTGAGCGGCCGCAGCAACATCAGGTCGCCTTCGTCGTTGAGCAGCTTCGGCGGCATCGCGGCAAGGCGTCCGCCATGGAAGAGGTTCATCAGGAAGGTTTCAAGAATATCCTCGCGGTGATGCCCAAGGACCAGCGCCGAACAGCCCTCCTCGCGCGCTACGCGATAGAGATGACCGCGCCGCAGCCGCGAGCAAAGCGAGCAATAGGTCTGGTTTTCCGCAATCTTGCCGGTGACGATGGAATAGGTGTCCCTGTATTCGATGCGGTGCTCGATGCCGTTTGCCTTGAGGAAATCCGGCAGGACGTGCTTGGGAAAATTCGGCTGCCCCTGGTCGAGATTGCAGGCGAGCAGCTCTACCGGCAGCAGCCCGCGCCATTTCAGATCGAGCAGCAGCGCGAGGAGACCATAGGAATCCTTGCCGCCGGAAAGGCCGACGAGCCAGCGTTCACCCGGCTTCACCAAGGCGAAATCCTCGAGCGCTTGCCTCGTATTGCGCAGCAGACGCTTGCGCAACTTGTTGAACTCGACATTGGATGGCACGCCGAGGAACATCGGGTGGCAACCGGCGGCGTCGCTTAGATCTGGCTCATGAATTGTCATGTGAACACCTCGTTGCGCGACGCTTATAGCTTCAGCCAACTCTTGTTGCAAACGTGCCATGCGTGGTGATGCAAATCTTTGAAACTACTGCCCGAACACCGACCAGCCGGTGCGCTGCGCCAGGAGTTCCAGCGCCGCCGAACCAAGCAGCGAATTGCCGTTTTCATTCAGCCCAGGCGACCAGACGGCAATCGAAGCCTTGCCCGGAGCAATGGCGAGGATGCCGCCCCCGACACCGCTTTTACCCGGGAGGCCGACGCGGTAAGCAAAATCTCCCGAACCGTCGTAATGCCCGCACATCAGCATCAACGCATTAATGCGGCGGGCGCGACTGGACGACACCACGCTGCCGCCACTGAGCGGATTGCGTCCGGCGGAAGCGAGATAGAGCCCCGCATGGGCCAGCTGACGGCACGACATGGCAATGGCGCAATGGTGAAAATAGACGCCAAGCACGTGCTCGACCGGATGATTGAGATTGCCAAATGCCCGCATGAAATTGGCCAGAGCCACGTTACGATAGCCGGTCTGCGTCTCCGATCGGGCGACATTGTGATCGATGGCAATGCTCTCGTCATCGGAAAGATGGCGGATGAATTGCACGATTTCGCCAATGGCTTCCTTGGGCAGATGCCCGGCCAGCACAACATCGGCAACTGCGATTGCACCGGCATTGATGAAGGGATTGCGCGGCTTGCCCTTTTCCTGCTCGAGCTGGACGATGGAATTGAAGGCATTGCCCGATGGCTCACGACCGACGCGCTTCCACAGTCCATCGCCGATCTTGCCGAGCGCCAGGGTCAGCGTGAAGACTTTCGAGATGCTCTGAATTGAAAAAGCAGTTTCCGCGTCACCGGCTGCGTGCACCTTTCCGTCGACTGTCACCAGCGCAATGCCGAACTGCTTCGGGTCGACCGTCGCAAGCTCGGGAATATAGTCAGCAAGCTTGCCCTCGCCGATGCGAGCGGCAAGATCGTGATGGACACTGTCGACGACGTCTTGAAGGTCGGTCATGCCGGGACTCCGGTTGGAATAACAAAAAGCCGCCCAAGATCTCTCCGGGGCGGCTTTTCTTAAACGGAAGATAGATTAACGCGAATAGAATTCGACAACCAGGTTCGGTTCCATCTGTACAGCGTATGGCACATCGGAGAAGGCCGGAACGCGGTTGTACTTGGCAACCATCTTGTTGTGATCGACTTCAAGGTAGTCGGGAACGTCGCGTTCAGCGAGCTGAACCGATTCCAGAACGATAACGAGCTGCTTCGACTTCTCGCGCACTTCGATAACATCGCCAGCCTTGCAGATGTAGGACTGGATGTTGGTGCGGCGGCCGTTGACGTTGACGTGGCCGTGGTTGACGAACTGACGCGCTGCAAAGATCGTCGGAACGAACTTGGCGCGGTACACGATCGCATCCAGACGCGACTCGAGCAGACCGATCAGCTGCTCACCGGTGTCGCCCTTGCGGCGAGCGGCTTCTTCATAGGTCTTGCGGAACTGCTTTTCCGAAATGTCGCCGTAGAAACCCTTGAGCTTCTGCTTTGCGCGCAGCTGAACACCGAAATCGCTCAGCTTGCTCTTGCGGCGCTGACCGTGCTGGCCGGGGCCATATTCACGGCGGTTTACCGGGGACTTCGGACGGCCCCAGATGTTTTCGCCAAGACGGCGGTCAATTTTATACTTGGACGATTCGCGCTTGCTCATCGCATTTCCTTTCAAACAAATACGAATCGAAGTTCACACTTCGATTCAAGGAAACGCGCCCTCCTCTGCCTCCTGTTTGTGAAGACTGACAGAATGATTCACGCACGCTTTGCGAAATCACTCACGGGACACGTCAAATGAAACGCAGAGCCGTTGAGCCCTGCGCTGGGGTGGCTTCTAGTGTGAAGGTTCTGTGATGTCAAGCCAGGGCCTGTTGGTATTCACGCTCTGACGGCCTGCAAATGACGTTTTCTGCGCTCCGACCCAGCCCCACATGTTTCAGCGGATCATATAATTTGAAACCGCTGCCACAATTCAGACGTTAGGGTCAGGTCGTGAGCTCATGAATAGGATCGACAATGACCATTTCGACCCTATTCACGAGTTTACGACCTAAGCTCAACAGGAGTAGAGCCGGTAATGACCCTATTCTCGCGGCAGTCGCGTTTCTCGACACTCGTTCTTCTATCCCTCACCGCCTGTATTGCAAGTACGATCCTCATCAGTTCTGCCGGTGATGCGGACGCGCGGCACAGGCGAGGACATCGTACCAGGAGTATACCCCAGCCTGCAGTCCCCCTCCCAGCCGTGCCGCCAATACCGGAGGCCAATCCTCGCGCGGCCGAGACGCCGGAAGCACCGAAGCCCGAGGAAAAGCCCGCTGGGGGAATACAGAAGGCCGATCCCCAAACGACGCCCGTCCCTGACGAGAAGCCGGCCGCTGAAGCGAAACCGGTGGAGAAGCCTGAGGCACCGCCAAAACCGGCCGAGCAGCTGGGACCGAACCCGTTGCCGAAAGCTCGTGCCGCTGACACTGACGAAGGCAAGGCCGATCACGAAGAAGGCGCCGAGAAGGCCGACCCCTCGACTTCGCCCGACCGCGTCTACCAGAATGCCTGTCCTGCCATCATGAATGGCGATGTTCAGGGTGAAATTATTCCGCCGCTCTCCGAGGGCGTCTGCGGCGAGCGCTCGCCGTTGAAGGTCACCGCCATTGGCAAGGACAACCCGGTGAAATTCGCTGCTCCCGTCACCACGAATTGCGCCATGGCCAGTTCTTTGGCGACGTGGGTCGTCGAGGTACAGAAGGAGGCACAGGCCAATTTCGGAGCGGAGATCGAAAGCATTACCACTGGTTCGGACTATCAGTGCCGCAAGGTCAATAATGGCCACAAGGGCCGGGTCTCGGAACACGCTTTCGCCAATGCCGTCGATATCGTCTCGTTCAAATTCAAGAACGGCAAGACCACGGAACTTGGCTCAGGCTGGAAGGGCAAGCCCGAGGAGCAGACCTTTTGGCGTTCGCTGCACAAGGCAAGCTGCGACCGGTTCATGACGGTGATCGGCCCGGATGGAGACGCCGCCCATCAAGGCAATCTGCACCTCGATCTCGGCTGTCACGGGAAAAAATGCGAGGCGCGCATCTGCCAATGAGTGCGCGCCCCCGGGACCTGATCAGTGTTTGGTCTTCTTCTTCGGCAGGTTCTTGCGATCGGTCTCGGCAAACTCTTCCAGTTGCTTCTCGCTCATCGAGTCATACATGCTCTTTGACGCGCCCTTGAGCTCGCTTTTCCTGGTCTGTCCGCGCTTGGCGGAAAGCGCCGCACCGGCTGCCTTTTGCTGGGCCTGGGATTTTGCAGGCATTGTCATTCTCCCTGTGAATTGTTGCACAGGGAGAAAAACGCAACCGGCGGATAGGGGTTCCAGCCAGCTCAAACGTTCATGCAGATTATCTCTCCCCTTTGTGGGAGAGAAAGGATTTTCTCGGCTCTCTGGCGATTTCTAGCACTTAGCAAGGGCTAAGACGCTGAAATCGCTTTCTCTCCCGCAAGGGGAGAGATTACGGATCGCTGTTGGTGACTAATCCACCCTTGCTTCATCAAATGCCTCGCGCGCAGCGCGCAAATGATCGCGGTTTTTGACCGCCCATTCACCCAGCGCGCCAATCGGCACCGCAATCGAATGACCGATCTCCGTCAACGCATAGGTAACCTCCGGCGGCGAAGTCGGCTTGACCGTGCGAGTGACCAGGCCGTCACGCTCCAGCGAGCGCAGCGTCACGGTCAACATGCGCTGGGAGATACCCTCGATCATTCGCCGCAGCACGTTAAAGCGGCGCGGACCGGACTGCAGATTGATGATTGTCAGCAGGCTCCACGAATCGCCGATAAGATCAAGCACTTCGCGCATCGGACAGGAGCCGGTACCATCCCATTCCATGGCCGGCATGGTTGCCAGCAGAGGCGTTTTGCCCTCGGTCTTTGCGTGAATACTCATGCCGATCCTCGTCATATTGCCAGGGCGGTTACTTCCGTGTGCCCTGAAACGGAAAAAGTGCGTTCTTCTCAAGCTCCAGCTTCTAGCATACATGGTTATTATTAGTAACCAGAAAACGATGCGTACCTGCATCAAAGGAGAACGAAATGAAGATCGCATTGATTGGTGCCACGGGTTTTGTCGGCGCGGAAATCCTCAAAGAGGCCGTGGCACGCGGCGGCAGCGTCACCGCGCTGGTTCGCAACGTGGACAAGGTGGAAAAGCTGGATGGCGTTACGGCAGTTGAGGCCGACGCTCTCGACACGGCCGATCTCGCCGCCAAGCTTAAAGGCCACGACATCGTCGTTTCCGCCTACAATCCCGGCTGGGGCAACCCGGACATCAAGGCGGTCCACATTGCAGCCAGCAGGTCGATCACCGAAGCAACCAAGCGGGCAGGCATTGGCCGTCTCATCGTTGTCGGCGGTGCGGGCAGTCTTTACAATGAGGCCGGCGGACAATTCGTCGATGGCGAGGGCTTTCCGGCCGAATACAAGGAAGGCGCGCTTGGTGCCCGTCAGGCGCTGAACGATCTGCGCGGCGAGACCGAACTCGGCTGGACCTTCTTGTCGCCGCCTTTCGCCCTCGCTCCGGGTGAGCGTACCGGCAAGTACCGGCTCGGCAAGGACCATCCGGTTTTCGATGCCGAGGGCAAGAGCGCGATCAGCGTCAGCGACCTGGCCGTCGCAATTGTCGATGAGGCGGAAAAGCCGAAGCATATCAAGCAGCGATTTACTGTGGCTTATTGATCTGGAGCGACAGCCGATGCCGGTTATCTCTCCCCACAAGGGGGGAGATAGACCACCCATCCGGTATCCTTTTGGTGCCTCGGCAACCGCGATGTGCGTTCTTCACATCGTCTGAAACTGTGCTTACCTGTGCAGCAACAGTGAACAAAGGGTACACAGATGGAACTCGGCATCTATACATTTGCAGGCATGAGCCCCGATCCTGCGACCGGTGTGGCAATCAGTGCGCACCGGCGCATGCAGAACCTCATCGAAGAGATGGAACTCGCCGATCAGGTCGGGCTCGACGTCTTCGGTATCGGCGAACATCACCGTCCGGATTTCGTCATCTCCACACCGGCGGTTGTGCTGGCAGCGGGCGCGGCACGCACCAGGAATATCCGCCTGACCAGCGCCGTGACCGTCCTGAGCTCCGACGATCCGGTCCGCGTCTTCCAGGAATATGCGACGCTCGACCTCATCTCCTCCGGCCGCGCCGAGATCATGGCCGGACGCGGCTCCTTCATCGAGTCGTTCCCGCTGTTCGGCTACGATCTCAACGATTATGACGAGCTCTTTGCCGAAAAGCTCGACCTGCTCTTGAAGCTGCGCGCCAGCGAACATGTGACGTGGAGCGGCAAGCTGCGCGCGCCGCTCAACAATCTCGGCGTCTATCCGCGCCCGCTGCAGGATCCCTTGCCCGTCTGGATCGCCGTTGGCGGCACACCGGCATCGGTGATCCGCGCCGGCACGCTCGGCCTGCCGCTGGCGGTGGCGATCATTGGCGGCGAGCCGCACCGCTTCGCGCCGCTGGTCGAACTTTACCGCGAGGCAGGCGCCAAGGCTGGCCATGCACCGGAAAAGCTGAAGGTCAGCATCAACTCGCATGGCTACGTCGCCGAGAACTCGCAGGCGGCTTCGGACGAATACTGGCCAAGCTATGAGGTGGTGATGAACAAGATCGGCCGCGAGCGCGGCTGGCCGCCGAGCAATCGCGGCCAGTACGAAGCCGGACGGACGATGCGCGGCGCGCTGCTGGTGGGTTCGCCGCAGGAGGTGATCGACAAGATCATGCTGCAGCACACCTACTTCAAGCATGACCGTTTCATGCTGCAGATCGATCTTGGCAGTCTGCCGCATGCGAACACGCTGAAGGCGATCGAACTGTATGGCACGAAGGTGGCGCCGGTGATCAGGCAGGAGTTGGGTGGCGTGGCGAAGGCTGAGGCGGCGGCAACGGCCTGAGGGCTACTGGAAGATGATGACGGCGTCGTCCCGGCAACCGGAGGTGCGCTGGCGCCTCAGTATGTTCGAATTTTTCAGGCCATCACGCCCGTATCCAGCCCGAAACCCTGCATCAGCCTTCTTGTCGAGAAATCCGGATTGCCGGAGGTGAAGACGGCTATGTCGTCGCCATGTTCCGGCTCGGTGCCCCTGCCGTTCGGTTTGATCAGGGATAGCGCACGGCGGGCGATCGCCTCGGCCGGATCAAGCCAGTCCACCGGCCAGGGTGCAAGGCGCCGGAAAACATTGGCGAGGAAGGGGTAGTGCGTACAGGCCAGCACGACGATATCGGTGCGCTGGCCATCCTTTTCATAGAAGCACGGCGCGATTTCAGCACGAATGGCTTCATCGTCGATAGGATCGCCGCGAATATGTGCTTCGGCGAGGCGAGCGAGATTCTGGCTGCCGACAAGGCGCACATGGCATTTGGTGGCAAAGGACTGGATGAGATCGCGCGTATAGGCGCGCTTCACCGTGCCGGGGGTGGCGAGGACAGTGACGAGACCTGACGACGTGCGCTCCGCCGCAGGCTTGATCGCCGGGACCGTTCCGACGAAGGGTACGTCGGGATAAGCTTTGCGCAGGTCTTCGAGCACCAGAGTGGAGGCTGTATTGCAGGCGATGATCGCGATTTCCGGATCATGCTCGGCGATGAGCCCACCGAAGAGGCCGACGATGCGTGCACGCAATGCGCCCTCCTCCCATTCGCCATAGGGAAAACCCGCATCGTCGGCGATGTAGACAAAGCGCCGCTCCGGCATCAGCACGCGCGCTTCGCGCAACACCGTCAAGCCGCCAATACCGCTGTCGAAGACAAGGATTGGGCGGTCCGTTGTCACATCATTCATCGCTTGATGAATCCCCAGTTTCAGGTTGCCTGGCTTTTTTCTCTGAAGGAACTTTCTGGCGCTTGCGCCCTTCCGGCGCCCCGGAGCCTCGCGGTGTCTTCGGGCTGAAATAATCCAGCGAGACCAGCACGCCGCGCAGAAGCTTCAATTCGGAGTCCGAAAAGCCGGGTCTTGTGAGCACGCCGCGCAGATTGTTGACCATGATCTCCTTGCGCGCCATCGGCCGGAAATAACCGCGCGCCTGCAGCGCGTCCTCGAGGTGGTTAAAGAAGCCCTGCAGCTGTTCCTTGGGCGCGGGCTCGAGCTCCGGGCCGCGAAAGGCGGTGTCGGTGTGCTTCTCGAGACCTGATTTCATCCACTCATAGGACATGAGCAAAACCGCCTGTGCAATATTCAGCGACGAGAATGCCGGATTGACCGGGAACGTCACCAGCTCATCGGCAAGGCTGACTTCGTCATTATTGAGGCCGATGCGTTCCCGCCCGAAAAGAATTCCTGTCTTCTCACCCTTGTTGAAGCGCTGGCGCAAGGTTTGACCGGCCTCAACCGGACCGCGCACCTGCTTGAAGGCATCGCGCTCGCGCGCGGTGGTTGCATAGACGAATTGAAGGTCCTTGATCGCCGACGGCAGATCGTCGAAGACCTGTGCCGCGTCAATGATATGGTCGGCACGGCTGGCGGCGGAGCGTGCCTTGTCATTGGGAAATTCCTCGCGGGGCTTGACCAGACGCAGTTCCGCCAAACCGAAATTTGCCATGGCGCGCGCCACCATGCCGATATTCTCCGGCAGTTGCGGTTCCACCAGAATGATCGCTGGACCTTCTGCAATAAGAGTGCGCTGTCTGTCTGTACCGGCCATTTTCAATCCTTGCTTGACATTGCGCCGTCATAGCTCGCGTTTTTTTGATGAGCAATGCTGCGTATCGATAGTGCCGTTCCACAGCGTTGCGCAATTACCGTGCAAAGGGATGCGCGAAGGTCGATGCCAATTATCTCCCCCCTTGTGGGAGAGAAAGCGATTTCAGCATCTTAGCGTCAGCTAAGTGCCAGACATCGCAAGTGAGGGGCTATTTGGGGTATGAGATAGATACCCACTCTCTTGGATTTTCCAAGGATTTAGCAAGGGCTAAACCCGAGAAAATCCTTTCTCCCCCGCCAAGGGGGAGATAATCGGCATCGACGTCGACGATAACCTTCCTCTTCTTGACCAACTGTCTTTGCGTTCTGCAATCACGGTGCTATAGGGGCGCGAACCCTCATTGAAAACCGATGCTGACATTCCCACACGCAGCAAATTAGAGGCTGAACATCCATGGCAAAGATCAAGGTTGCAAATCCGGTCGTCGAGCTCGATGGCGACGAGATGACTCGCATCATCTGGCAATATATCAAGGACAAGCTGATCCATCCTTACCTCGACATCGACCTGAAATATTACGACCTTGGGATCGAGCACCGCGATGCGACCGACGATCAGGTGACGATCGATGCGGCGAATGCGATCAAGCAATACGGCGTCGGCGTCAAATGCGCCACCATCACCCCGGATGAGCAGCGCGTTGAAGAGTTTGGCCTCAAGAAGATGTGGAAGTCGCCAAACGGCACGATCCGCAACATTCTGGGCGGCGTCATCTTCCGCGAACCGATCATTGCCAAGAACGTTCCCCGCCTGGTGCCGGGCTGGACCCAGCCGATCATCGTCGGCCGTCACGCTTTCGGCGACCAGTACCGCGCGACCGACTTCAAATTCCCCGGCAAGGGCAAGCTGTCGATCAAGTTCGTCGGGGAAGATGGCAAGACCATCGAACACGAAGTCTATGACGCACCAAGCGCCGGCGTTGCCATGGCCATGTATAATCTCGACGACTCCATCCGCGATTTCGCTCATGCCTCGTTCAACTATGCCTATAACCGCGGCGTCCCGTGCTATCTGTCCACAAAGAACACTATCCTCAAGGCCTATGACGGCCGCTTCAAGGATATCTTCCAGGAAGTGTTCGATGCTGAATTCAAGGACAAGTTCGCGGCCAAGAAGATCACCTATGAGCATCGCCTGATCGACGACATGGTGGCTTCGGCGCTGAAGTGGTCCGGCGGCTATGTCTGGGCCTGCAAGAACTATGATGGCGACGTTCAGTCCGACATCGTGGCCCAGGGCTTCGGTTCGCTCGGCCTGATGACTTCGGTTCTCATGACGCCGGACGGCCAGACAGTGGAAGCCGAAGCGGCGCACGGCACAGTGACGCGTCACTACCGCCAGCACCAGAAGGGCGAGGAAACTTCGACGAACTCCATCGCCTCGATCTTCGCCTGGACACGTGGCCTCGCCCACCGCGCCAAGCTCGACGGCAATGCGGAACTCGAACGCTTCAGCCATACGCTTGAGAAGGTCTGCGTCGACACGGTCGAAGCCGGCTACATGACCAAGGACCTGGCGCTGCTCATCGGCCCGGACCAGCCCTGGCTGTCCACGACAGGTTTCCTCGACAAGATCAACGAAAACCTGTCGAAGGCCATGGCTGCCTGAGGCACGTCCCATTACAAATTGAAAAAGCCCCGGTTTGCCGGGGCTTTTTTTCATGAAAGTCTCAACAAAATACGACAGCATTATTGACATATTATGCTATTTGCAGTCGAGTGAGCCGCCGGAATTCGTGGAGGATGCAATGAACAACTGGGATGCCAGATACGCCGCGCGCGCCAACAAGATGCGCGCTTCGGAGGTTCGTGAACTGCTCAAGCTGCTTGACCAGCCGGACATCCTTTCCTTTGCTGGCGGCATCCCCGATCCGGCGCTGTTCCCCAAGGATGCGATCCGCGCCGCCTATGATGACCATTTGGGCGAGAGTGCGGACACTGCCCTGCAGTATTCTGTCAGCGAAGGCTACAAGCCGCTGCGCGAATGGCTGGTGCGGCACATGGCGTCGCTGGGTGTCGCCTGCACGATCGACAATATCATCATCACCACCGGGTCGCAGCAGGCGCTCGACTATCTCGGCAAGCTGTTCGTATCCCCCGGCGACACGATCCTCACGACGTGGCCGACCTATCTCGGTGCGCTGCAAGCCTTCAATGCCTATGAGCCGCGCTATGACCGCCTGATCCCGGAAGGCGGCAACATGACCCCGGCCGCCTACCGCGCCAACGCACAGGCAGCAGGTGGCCAGGTCAAGCTGGCCTATCTGACCGCAGATTTTTCCAACCCGACCGGCGAAACCATCAGCAGCAACGATCGCGTGAAACTGGTTAACCTCGCCCATGAGCTGGACATTCCGCTCATCGAGGACGCCGCCTATCAGGCCCTGCGCTTCGAGGGAGAGAATGTTCCCTCGATGCTGGCACTGGATATCGAGCGCGAAGGCCATATCGACCGCACCCGCGTTGTCTATTCCGGCAGTTTTTCGAAAACCCTGACGCCCGGTCTGCGCGTCGGCTGGGTCTGCGCGGCGCAGCCGGTCATCACCAAACTGGTGCTGATCAAGCAGGCCGCAGACCTGCACAGCCCGACCATCAACCAGATGGTCATCCAACATGTTGCGGAACGGCATTTCGACAATCAGGTTGAAAGGGCCCGCGCCCACTACCGGGAGCGCCGCGACTACATGCTGCAAGCCTTGACGCGCCATATGCCGGAAGGGGTGACATGGACAAAGCCGGAAGGCGGAATGTTCGTCTGGCTGACCCTGCCCTCCGGCATGGATGGCGCGCAGCTGCTGGCACGATCGATCGAACAAATTCGCGTGGCATTTGTGCCAGGTAGCGCCTTCCACGCCGACGGAAGCGGCAGGAACACCATACGTTTGAATTTTTCGCTGCCGAATGCCGAGATTATCGAAACGGGTATGTCCCGGCTTGGTGCGCTGATCGCAAGCGAGATGAAGGCCGGCGAGAAACTCGCAAGCTAGATCGCTGAATACTTGCGCTGTTTTAGCCATAGGGCGCCAACAATCGCCTCGCGGTGCGGTCTTTTGCGAAAAACCGTGCCGCGATGGGCCATTATGAAGTATCATCCATCGCCACCGCCAGGAACAGGGAGCGAGACGATGACCAAGCAGCAGTTCTTTTTCCGGCTTATCCCGCCGCGCCCGACCTTTGCCGAAGACATGGATGATGACGAACAGGAATTGATGCGCCAGCACATGACTTATGTGGGCGAGTACTTCGAGGCCGGAACCGTGCTGGCCTACGGGCCGGTTCGAGATCCTGACGGATGGTTTGGCATCGCCTTGCTGGAGGTGCTGCACCCCGACGAGGCCATACAATTTGCGGAAAATGATCCGACTGTGCTGGCGGGATTGAACAGCTACAGCATCGCTCCAATGCATATCGCCGCAGCGCGCGGCTTTCGTGCGGAGCCATCTGCTTAACCCGGCTCGGCTTCATCGGGCGTTGCTATTTCGAGGGTTTGATTTGCTGGGGCATCCCCACCTGCACTGCTGCTGGTCGCGTTGAGCTTGACTTGAAGACCTAATACTTCGCTGAACGCCTGAGGCGGAATTTGACCGGTAACGTCTCCAGCCTTTCCACTCAACTCAAATTCGAAGCCATTGACGGCCGCGGAATGGAATTCGGATTCGCTCAGGATTACAGCACCGACTTCCTTCGCCAGGCAACCGCGACAGCCCCTTTTGACACTTCCACCTTTGATGTAGCGAAACTTCTTGCCGAAGCTCCAGGCTTCGTTAATGCCTATCTTGTCATCGCTGCCGTATACCGTGGAGAATCCGTAATCGGAATTAGACGAGATAAATGCCCGGATGACCAGCTCACCGGTACTTGCCCGGATATTGTGGTACGAGCCATAGGCCATGCTGGAACCAGTGTGAACGTCGCTTTCTATGTGCGGCGGGCGGCTGGCTACACAGGACGTCAGGCCGACGACAATCAATGCCAGGCTTAGTAAGCGCTTCACGATTTCTCCCGTGGTCAACCGAAAAAACAGGGTTCCAAGTGCATTTCTGTCAGGCGAAAGCTTGCGATGATGCTGCTCAACGACGCCCTAAAACTGGCGTTTTGTTAGAGAGCGCATTGAAAGTGGACAGGTTAGTCGGTGAAAATGGATCAAGTAATTCTCAGTAGTATTCTGGCACAGTAAAAAGCAAATACGCAAGTATTGAGACCTCAACAATAAGTCTCAAATACCAATAAATATCCAATAACAACTTGAGATAGTTTCCAGCCGCGCGTTACACGCGGCTGGTGAGCAGAAAGATTATCCGGCCAAAGCTTCACGCACGGCGGAGACGGCTGCTTCGGCCTTCGAGCCATCCGGCCCGCCAGCCTGGGCCATGTCAGGACGGCCACCGCCGCCTGCCCCGCCAAGCGCCGCAGAGGCAACGCGCACGAGATCGACAGCACTGAACTTGCCGACGAGATCGTCGGTGACACCGACAACCGCGCTGGCCTTGCCATCTTCCGACACGCCGATGAAGGTAACAACACCGGAGCCAACGGTCTTCTTCGCATCGTCGGCCAGCGGCTTCAGATCACGCGGATTGACACCGCTGACCACCTTGCCGATGAAACCCACGCCATTGACGGTCTCGGATTGCGCGCCGCCCGAAGCGGAACCGCCGCCGAGAGCCAACTGCTTGCGTGCCTCCGTCAGCTCGCGCTCGAGCTTGCGGCGCTCATCCATCAGCGCCGTGACACGCGACAGCGCATCGGCGGGCGACGACTTCAGTACACCGGCGATCGCCTTGACGCGCTCGTCCTGTTCTTCGAGGTAACGGCGGGCAGCCTCGCCCGTCAGCGCTTCGAGACGGCGCACACCGGCAGCGACCGCACCTTCGGAGACGACGCGGATAAGGCCGATGTCACCGGTGGCGCGCACATGGGTGCCGCCACACAACTCGGTCGAATAGCTCTTGCCGGCCTTGTCGCCATGCAGCGCCGTGCCCATGGAAACCACGCGCACCTCATCGCCATATTTTTCGCCGAACAGCGCCATGGCGCCTTCCTTGATCGCATCATCGACTGCCATCAGGCGCGTCGTTACCGGCGCGTTCTGCAGCACGATCTCGTTGGCGAGATCCTCGATGACGGCGAGTTCCTTTTCCGAAATCGGCTTCGGATGCGAGAAGTCGAACCGCAGGCGGTCCGGGGCGACCAGCGAACCCTTCTGTGCCACGTGGGTGCCGAGCGTCTCGCGCAGGGCCTCATGCAGCAGGTGGGTCGCCGAATGGTTGGAGCGGATGCGGGTGCGGCGCGTGCCATCGACGCTGAGCTCCACCGGCGCATCGACCTTCACGGTGCCCTTGGTCACCTTGCCAATATGGACGAAGACATCGTTCTTCTTCTGCGTGTCGGTAATCGTCACGCTGAATCCATCGCCGGTAATCGTGCCGGTGTCACCCTGCTGGCCACCGGATTCGCCATAGAACGGGGTCTGGTTGACGACGATGGACACAGCTTCGCCTGTCCCGGCGCTTTGAACAAGCGCGCCGTCCTGCACGATCGCGGTGATGATGCCTTCGGCTTTTTCTGTCTCATAGCCAAGGAATTCGGTGGCACCGGCCTTGTCGCGCACGGAGAACCACACGGTTTCCGTAGCGGCATCGCCGGAACCGGCCCAGCTGGCGCGGGCTTCCGCCTTCTGCCGCTCCATGGCGGCCGCAAAGCCATCCGAATCGACGGTGATCCCGCGCTGGCGCAATGCATCCTGCGTCAGGTCGAGCGGGAAGCCGAATGTATCGTAGAGCTTGAACGCGGTTTCGCCGTCCAGACTGTCCCCCTCGCCCATCTTTTCCGTCGCATCGCCAAGCAGGCTCAGGCCACGCTCAAGCGTCTTGCGAAAACGCTTTTCTTCCAGTTCCAGTGTTTCCGAGATCAGCGATTCCGCGCGGATCAGTTCCGGATAGGCCTGGCCCATTTCGCGCACAAGTGCCGGCAGCAGGCGCCACATCAACGGATCCCTGGCACCAAGCAGCTGCGCATGGCGCATGGCGCGGCGCATGATACGGCGCAGGACATAACCGCGGCCCTCATTGGAGGGCAGAACACCGTCGGCGATGAGGAAGCTCGACGACCGCAGATGATCGGCGATAACGCGGTGGCTGGCGCGGAACTTGCCCTCGGCTTTCACACCTGTCGCCTCTTCCGACGCGTGGATCAGCGTCTGGAACAGATCGATATCGTAATTGTCGTGCTTGCCCTGCAGAACCGCGGCGAGACGCTCGAGACCCATGCCAGTGTCGATGGACGGACGCGGCAGATCAATGCGCTCTTCCTTCGTTACCTGCTCGAACTGCATGAAGACGAGGTTCCAGATCTCGATGAAGCGGTCGCCGTCTTCATCGGCGCTGCCGGGAGGACCGCCCCAGATGTCTTCGCCATGGTCGTAGAAAATCTCCGAACACGGACCGCACGGGCCGGTATCGCCCATCGCCCAGAAATTGTCGCTGGTGGCAATGCGGATGATGCGATCCTCAGGCAGGCCTGCGATCTTCTTCCAGAACCCGGCAGCGGCATCGTCGGTGTGGTAGACGGTGACCGTCAGCTTGTCCTTGGGAAGGCCGAACTCCTTGGTGATCAGATTCCAGGCGAGCGATATCGCCTCTTCCTTGAAGTAGTCGCCGAAGGAGAAATTCCCGAGCATCTCAAAGAAAGTGTGGTGGCGAGCAGTATAGCCGACATTATCGAGGTCATTGTGCTTGCCGCCAGCGCGCACGCATTTCTGCGACGTGGTGGCGCGGTTGTAGGGGCGCTGCTCGATGCCGGTAAAAACATTCTTGAACTGGACCATGCCCGCATTGGTGAACATCAGCGTCGGATCATTGCGCGGAACAAGCGGGCTCGACGCCACGATCTCATGGCCGTTCTTCTTGAAATAGTTCAGAAATGTCGACCGGATCTCGTTGACGCCACTCATGTTTCTTAGCCTCTGACTTCTTTTTATCCAAAGCGGAATTGGCCCCTTCTCACATCGAAGGGGCGGACCGCAACGCTTGTAGCGACAGGGCTGCCCGCTGTCCAGAAAATCCCTGATGCCGTGGTTCGACAAGCGCACCAGGCGGATGCCGGTGCCTGGCATTACGCGGCGCGGTTACTGCTTGACGTTGCAAGGAGTGAACCGCTTTGCGAACAAAAAAACCCGCAGCCAGAGCCTGGCTGCGGGTTTTAAAATCAGAGACGGGAAACCGCCTGTCTTGAGAGATCAGCCTTCGGCGGCCTCGGGACCATCATCCTCAGTGTCGTCGGGCCCTTTGTCGAGCATCTGCTCGGAAATGAGTCCGGCATTCTGGCGCAGCACCACTTCGATCTCGTTGGCGATTTCCGGGTTTTCCTTGAGGAACAGTTTCGCATTGTCGCGGCCCTGGCCAAGACGCTGCGAATTATAGGAGAACCAGGAACCGGATTTTTCCACGATACCGGCCTTGACGCCGAGATCCACCAGCTCGCCGGTCTTGGAAACGCCTTCGCCATACATGATGTCGAATTCGACCTGCTTGAAGGGCGGCGCCAGCTTGTTCTTAACGACCTTGACGCGGGTCTGGTTGCCGACAACCTCGTCACGCTCTTTCAGCGAGCCGATGCGGCGGATATCGAGACGGACCGAAGCATAGAACTTCAGCGCATTGCCGCCTGTCGTGGTTTCGGGCGAGCCGAACATCACGCCGATCTTCATGCGGATCTGGTTGATGAAGATGACCATGCAGTTGGAGCGGGAAATCGAGGCGGTCAGCTTGCGCAGCGCCTGGCTCATCAGACGCGCCTGCAGGCCCGGCAGGCTGTCGCCCATCTCGCCTTCGATTTCCGCACGTGGCGTCAGGGCGGCAACCGAATCGACGACCAGAACGTCGATCGCACCGGAACGCACCAGCGTATCGGTGATCTCGAGCGCCTGCTCGCCGGTATCCGGCTGCGAAATCAGCAGGTTTTCCAGATCGACGCCCAGCTTGCGGGCATAGACAGGATCGAGCGCATGTTCGGCATCGACGAAGGCGCAAATGCCGCCCTTCTTCTGCGCCTCGGCAATGGTGTGCAGGGCGAGCGTCGTCTTGCCCGAGCTTTCCGGTCCGTAAATCTCGACAATGCGGCCTTTCGGCAATCCGCCGACGCCAAGGGCAATATCCAGTGACAGCGAGCCGGTCGGGACCGTTTCGATCTCCACCACCTGCTCATTACGGCCAAGCCGCATGATCGAGCCCTTACCAAAGGCCCTTTCGATCTGGGACAATGCCGCGTCCAGTGCTTTCGTTTTATCCACCGAATTACCCTCAACCAACCGCAAAGAATTTTGAGCCATGTTACACTACCCCTGTGTTATCCATGAAGTACGGATGTTCCTGAATCTGAACTTATTTGTATCTGTTTTGTTCTTATTTGGCAACAGGCTTAACTCATTGTAAATAAACAATAACTTAAAAATGTTCGCAAAATGTTCTTTTTGTCAGGATCATATGCCGCACGCATGATCTGCAGCCGGACCGGCGGGCTGCGGGGTAAAGTTCCTGCGGCGAATTCGAATCGCCTGAATGATTGCGTCCGGCCATCCGCCGTTCTAGGACAAGAGCGAAACCAAAGCCTCGCAACTTGAAGTTTTACCCCGGATAAGCGATCAACCATGACATCAACGATAAAACCGCTGCTCTTCGCTGTCGGCGGCGCCCATCTCGATCGGCGCGGCCAAAGCAGCGTGCCATTCGTGCCGGGCGCATCCAATCCTGGCATTATGCGCGAGGAGCCCGGCGGCGGCGTGTTCAACGCACTCCGGCTCGCGGTGCAGCGCGGTGTCTCAGCCGAAATCCTCTCGGTGCGCGGCGGCGACAGGATCGGCGACATGATCGGCGCGGCGATCCAGACCGCAGGGATCAAGGATGGCTCCGCCGTGTATATGGACCGGGCAACGCCGAGCTATACCGCCATCCTCGACGAGCACGGCGATGTGGTCGCCGGCATTGCCGATATGGAGCTTTACGAGCTGGCGCTGCCAAGGCAGCTGCTGCGGCGCAAGGTACGGGACTCGATCGCCCTGGCCGATGCTGTCTTCTGCGATGCCAACCTGCCGCCGGATGCGCTGCAGCGGCTGGCCGGTCTGGCCGGCGACCGGCCGCTGTTTGCGCTGGCAATTTCACCGGCCAAGGTTTCGCGTCTGGCGCCGGTCTTCGGCAGTCTCACCTGCCTGTTCATGAACCGGCGCGAGGCGCGGGCATTGACGGGGCTCGGGTCCGATGCGGCGTTGAGCGACATATATGCGGCGTTGCGCGCAAAGGGCCTGTGCGGCGCGATCGTCAGCAACGGCGGCGATGCCGCCCTCGCTTTTTCCGGCGGCGATGCGTTTTCGATCGTGCCGCCTGCGGTGAACGGTATTGCCGACGTTACCGGTGCTGGAGATGCGCTGGCGGGCGGGACGATTGCCGCGCTGATGCGCGGTACCGCATTTCCTGAAGCCGTGCGCGAAGGCATGGCCGCTTCCATGCTGACATTGCAAACGCACTCGGCGAGCCCGCGTTTTTCATCACACCAATTCGAAAGTGCACTTGCGTGCATCCCGGCTGTAGTCTCCCTCTCAGCTGAAAGAAAAAGGAAACGGCCATGACGACCAGAGCTCTCAACCCCTTCACCGATATCGCCCCCGAAGTGCAAGAAGCGCTGGACGCTGGCAGGCCGGTGGTTGCGCTGGAAAGCACGATCATCACCCACGGCATGCCCTACCCGGACAACAGCCGCATGGCGGCGGATGTCGAGGCAATCATCATCGCGGAAGGCGCGGTCCCGGCAACCATCGCTATTGTCGATGGCCGCCTGAAGATCGGCCTGTCGGCCGAGGAGCGCGAGGCGCTGGCCCAGGTCAAGGGCGCCATGAAACTCTCCCGCGCCGATCTCGCCTTTGCGCTAGCGGAAGGCCGCACCGGCGGCACGACAGTCGCGGCGACAATGCTGGCGGCGCACCTTGCCGGCATCAAGGTCTTTGCCACCGGCGGCATTGGCGGTGTGCACAAGGGAGCGGAGCAGAGCTTCGACATTTCCGCCGATCTGGAAGAGCTTGGCCGCACGCCGGTCATCGTTGTCTCGGCCGGAGCCAAGGCGATTCTGGATATTGAGAAAACGCTGGAAGTGCTTGAAACCAAGGGCGTTCCGGTCGTGGTCCATGGCTCGGACGTCTTGCCGGCGTTCTGGTCGCGGGAAGCTATTTTCAACGGGGCACCGCTCAAGGCGCCGCTGCGTCTCGATACGGCTGAAGCCATCGCCAAATTCCAGGCGGCGCGCGATGCCATCGGCGTCGTCGGCGGCATGCTGATCGCCAACCCGATACCTGAGACAAGCGAAATCCCGGCGGGGATCATGAGCGGGTATATTAGCGAGGCGATTACCCGCGCCACGAAAAACGGCGTCACCGGCAAGGCGGTGACGCCCTATCTGCTTGCGGAAATGCTCGACATCACCAAGGGAACCAGCCTCAAGGCGAACATTGCCCTCGTCGAGAACAATGCGCGCCTTGCAGCCAAGATTGCCGTGGCGCTGTCCGCGCTCAGGTGAGCGGCGCGATCGAGAGCTCGACGCGGCGGTTCTGGGCGCGGCCGGCCTCGGTGGCATTGGTCGCGACAGGCTCCGTCGGGCCATAGCCCTGAACGGCAAAGCGGCGGTTGTCGATGCCCTGCTGCGTCAGGTAGTTGGAAACCGACAGTGCGCGCCGCTCCGACAGGAGCTGGTTGTGCTGCAGGCTGCCGGTGGAGTCCGTATGGCCGGCGACATCGACCGTGGTCTGGTCAAACTTGCGCAGGACGATGGCAACGGAATTCAGCGTCTCGAAGAATTGCGGCTTCACCTGGTCCTGATCGGTGTTGAACGTGATGTTGGACGGCATGTTGAGGATGATCCGGTCGCCATTGCGCGTAACCGAAACGCCGGACCCCTGCAGCTGCGCGCGCAGCTCCGATTCCTGACGATCCATGTAGTTGCCGATAGCGCCGCCGCCGAGCGCACCGATGCCGGCGCCGATCAGCGCATTGCGGCGGTCATTGCCGCCCGCCAGCATGCCGAGTCCGGCACCCGCAATCGCGCCCAGCGCCACGCCGCCCGCGGTGTTCGACACCTTCTGCTGACCCGTATAGGGATCCGTCGTCGTGCAGCCCGCAAGAAAGGTCGCTGCAAGGCAGCAGATGGCAAGTTTCTTCATCATGGAATCAGGTCCCCGGTTGGATGTGGCCCGGAATATACAATCGATTCGGGCAAAAGAAGGGAGAGGAAAAAGGAGGCGCAGTGTGAATGAAATTCGTCCCCTCCGGCAGAATAGGGAATTGCGGCCATCATGGCACTGGGCTCCGCATTAATATTGCTGATGGTCGTCATCCAGGAAATCGGGAACCGCAGAATTCCGGTAACTTCGGGCGACCCGCCAAATCAAATCCCCCTCACCCGCGCCATCGCAAAGGCATCGGCAAAACGCCCTTCCCGGAAGGCGTAGGCCTTCAGCAGTCCTTCCGTCTCGAATCCGAATTTTTCATAGAGACGGATGGCCGGGGCATTGTCCGCGAAGACCGTCAGCTCGATACGCCTGATGTTCAGCCAGTTGTCCGCTGCGTCGATCAAGGCGCCAAGCAAAGCCTTGCCGATGCCCTGGCCGGTAAACTGGTCATGCACGCCGATGCCGAGATCCGCCGCGTGCAGGCGCCGTCCTTCAAGCCGTTGCAAGCCGGCGACGCCAACAATCTGTCCGTCGATCTCGGCAACGATGCTCAGCGTGCCGCTGCCATGGCTCTCGAGCCATTTTCGCGTGTGTTCCAGACTTTGATAGGGCAAGCGCAGGGTACCGGCACGATAGAGCGGCAGGTTCGAGAGAGTGGTTATCTGTTCGAAATCCGTGACGCGGGTGGACCGGATGGATAATCCGCCGGCATTGGATGGGGAAATGGAAGGATCAGGCATTTGGCTCTCCATTGTCTATGAGGAGAGCAGGACCGGACCCCGCGCGCCTCAGTGGCAGGGTCTGGTGAAACTTCGCGTCAATTTCAGCGCAACAGCTTTCCACCACCCCTGAAGGGGAGGACAGAGCAAGCCATCATGGTGATCGAGCGAATGGTCATGGCGTTGATCATTCCTTATTCGCGCCAGGCTTTCAATAAGCTTTCAACGCAGCGCTAAAGAATCTTCATGAGTGTTGCCAGAACACCGAATCCGACAGCCATCATCACACCGAGACGCAACGTCAGCGCCAGCGTTTGAGCTGTCAGAGCAGCTGCCAGATCGGACCTGGTAACGAGTTCGGACATGATGAAATCCCCCGCAGCTTCGGCATGGGCTTCTGCGTGGCCTTGGTACACACCATTTTCACGCAAGCGCTTTGCATATCCACGACTATCAAAAGCTATCGCCATCGTCATGTATTTTCGTGATTGCCGTTTGAAGACTTCTCACAATTATCTCAACAAATTCAATTCGACTTTTGACGCATTTTCTCAACGCAGTTCAAAATATTTGAGCATCGCCGCAAGGTGAATTCGTTTGCGTGAGCCGCAGCGATCAAACATGCTCGGCACCATTCCAAACATTGAAAGGCCAGATCATGACTGACACCTCACAGGCTCCCGTCGCAATCATCACCGGCGGAGGACGCGGCATGGGCGCTGCTATTGCCCGCGAACTGCACGAACGTGGCTATCGCCTTGGCCTGATGTCGCCTTCCGGCAGTGCGGTGGAACTGGCCGCCGAGCTGGGCGGCGCCGGCATCAAGGGTTCGGCAGGCGAAGCCAAGGATCTTGAGGCTTTGGTCGCCAGGACGGTCGAGGCCTATGGCCGCGTCGATGCCGTGGTGAACTTCACCGGCCATCCGCCGAAGGGCGATCTCCTCGACATTACCGACGAAAATTGGATCGAGGGCAATGACCTGATGGTCCTGAGCGTCGTACGCATGGCGCGGCTGGTGACGCCCTATATGCTGAAGCAGGGCAAGGGCGCCTGGGTGAACCTCACGACATTCGCCGCCTTCGAGCCGAGCCTGGTATTCCCGGTGTCCTGCGCCTACCGCGCTGCCGTGGGTGCCTATACCAAGCTTTATTCCGATCGCTATGGCGCCGATAACATCCGCATGAATGCGCTACTGCCGGGATACATCGACAGTCTCGACCACAAGCCGGGAACCGAAGACAAGGTGCCCATGAAGCGGCTTGGCACCATGGCGGAGATCGCCAAGACGACGGCATTCCTGCTGTCAGACGATGCAGGCTATATCACCGGCCAGAACATTCGCATCGATGGCGGCATCACCAGACATGTTTAAGCCGGACGACTAGGAGAGATTGACGCCAAAGGTCTCGCGCAATTGTCTCTGGCCGTTCGGCGTTACGGAGACGGCGCGGGTGCCCTCGATTCGCCTGATCCAGCCATTGTCGAAGCAATGGCTGCACAGCGCCGCGCCGATTGCGCCGGCAAGGTGCGGGCGGCGTTCGCTCCAGTCGAGGCAGGGGCGGCACAGGATACGCCCGCGCCTGACGGTGATCGCCTCGATATCGATACCGGCACGATCGAAGAGCGCGCGACCGCTATCCGTCACCTCGCCCGCATCGAGGCCAAGATCGAGATGCCCGGCATCGATGAGGGCATCGGTCATCGAAACACCCAGATGACCGGCCAGATGATCGTAGCAGGTGCGCCCTGCCCTGAGCGCTGCATCACGCGGACCGGTCCGGACCGGCTTGGCGGTAATCTCCGGTGCTGCGAGCCGCATGATGCTCTCGATCATCTGTGCCACGGCCGGGGACGCCAGCCGGTGGTAGCGGTGCCGGCCCTGCTTCTCCACGGCAAGCAGGCCAGCCTCTGTCATGCGTGTAAGGTGGCTGCTGGCGGTTTGCGCGGTTACACCGGCGAGCTGCGCCAGTTCCGATGCCGTCAGCGCCCGGCCATCCATCAGCCCGTTCAGCATGCTCGCCCGGCCAGGATCACCGGCGAGCGCTGCTATTTCCGCAAATCTGGCATTGTTCGACATGGTATTTTCCGTTGGTGTTGCCCGGCAAATCTAGGTCGTCGCGGTGACGAATGCTTCGAAAACGCTCGAAGTATCAAGCACTATTGCTGCTTATAAGAATGGTCAACCCACACGCAAAGGAGTGACCATAATGACCATCACATGTTTCATCCAATACGACATCGACCCCTATCAGAAGGATGCTTTCGAGGAATATGCGCGCAATTGGAACGAGGCGATACCGCGCTGCGGCGCAGACCTCATCGGATACTATGCGCCGCATGAAGGTTCTGCCACACTCGCCTATGCTGCCTACAACATCGAAAACCTGGCAGCCTATGAGGCTTACCGCGCGCGCCTCATGGCCGATCCGCAGGGGCGCGCCAATTATGAGTTCTCCAGAGAGAAGAAATTCATCCGGCGTGAGGATCGCACATTTCTGCGCCTCATTACCGGAACGAACGGAGGTCTGATCAGATGATTGCGGTGATTTTCGAAGTGGAGCCTGCCGAGGGGCGGGGCAAGGATTATTTCGACCGGGCAGCGAATCTGCGTCCGCTGCTGGAGACGATGGACGGATTCATTTCAGTGGAACGGTTTCGCAGCCTTGCCAACGAGAACCGTTATCTGTCGCTCTCTTTCTGGCGTGACGAAGCGTCAGTAGCGGCTTGGCGCCAGACCGAGGAACATCGTATGGCCCAGCGTGACGGTCGCGCCGGGATCTTTGCCGATTACCGGCTGCGGATTGCGTCCGTTGTGCGTGACTATGGCTTGCGAGCCCGTGATGAGGCCCCGCTTGATGCGCGCACTTATCATGATGCTTGAACGCCGTGGCCGTGATTGCGCTGGGCACATGCCGGTCCCGGACCACGCATATAGTGGCGTTCGGGCCGGTAGCTCGGCACAATGAATTCGCGGACGACGCGAAGCGTATCGCGCAGCTGGATAATCATGGTCATCATTTTGGTCTCTTGGTTCTGGCTGGCCGGGCAAACGCCGGTAGCGATCAATTAGCTAAAATTTAACTCATAAAGATGAACGCCTCCTGAACGGCGTTGGTTAAAATGAGATAAATTCATGAAAAATTAGCCTTAACTAGTTGGGCAATAAAGTTTTTTTCAAACTTGAAAGAGCGCAAATTCGTCCCTGTTCCGGTGGATCTGGGTGATTCGGCTCCGGATATCAGGCGTTGCCGATCAGGATGCCCGTCGCCAATACAAGGCTGCCCCCGAGCACGACCTGAATCGCTGCGCGAAAGAACGGCGTTTCCATGAAACGGTGCTGGATATAGGCGATGGCCCAAAGTTCAACGAAGACCACAAGAGCCGCGATGGTCGTTGCCGTCCAAAAATCCGGGATCAGGTAAGGCAAAGCATGACCGAGGCCGCCGATTGCGGTCATCAGGCCATTGGCGAGGCCGCGCTTCAATGGCGACCCGCGGCCGGACAACTTGCCGTCATCATGCGCGGCTTCGGTGAAACCCATGGAAATGCCGGCGCCAAGCGAGGCCGACAGGCCGACGAGAAACGTCTGCCATGTATCCTGCGTGGCAAAGGCGGCTGCAAAGATCGGCGCGAGGGTCGATACCGAACCATCCATCAGTCCCGCTAAACCAGGCTGGATCCAGGTCAGAATGAATTGACGCCGCTCGGTCTGTTTCTCGACCTCCTGCACGTCTTCCGGGGTATGCTGGACACCGAGACGATGTGCCAGCGATTCATGCACCTTTTCGGCGGCGGCCAGGTCGCCGAGCAGCCTGCGTGTCGAGGCATCGCGGACAAGTTTCACCGCTTCCGTATAGAAGCGGTAGGCCTGCTCTTCCATTTTTTCGGCCATATCCCGCACCCTGTCGATGCCAAGCGGACGCACGAGCCAGTCCGGCTTGCGCTCAAGGTAACCCGTCACATGCTCGCGGCGAATGAGCGGTATCTGGTTGCCAAAACGCTGCTGATGCAGGTCGATCAATGACTGGCGATGACCGTTTTCCTCCTCGGCCATCTCCTCGAATACCTTGGCACTCTGCGGGAAGTTCTCGCGCAGACCGTCCGCATAGGCGAGATAGATGCGCGCATCGTCCTCCTCGGAGGAAATGGCGAGTGCCAGGATTTGCTGTTCAGACAGGGAAGCGAGGTCATGGCGGCGGTGACCGAAGAAACGGCTAAGCATGATGCGATCCAAAATTAGAATAGTTCTAAACTATAGGGACTCGGGGATTGATTCAAGCCCTGATCCCAGGTTTTGCGCCCATGGACAGAAAGGCGGCACGGTAGTATCGTCCGCCTCCGCCAACCCCATTAGCAGAGCTTCATCATGACACTTGCCGGTTTTGTCGCCTATTCGGGTGCACTCGCCATTGCCGCCGCCATTCCGGGACCGGGAGTAACCGCCCTTGTCGCGAGGGCGCTTGGCTCGGGATTCCGTTCTTCGCTGTTCATGTCGCTCGGGCTCATCATCGGCGACCTCACCTATCTCACCGCGGTCGTGCTCGGTCTTGCCATGGTGGCGCAAACGTTTGGTACGGTTTTCCTCGTGATCAAATGGGCCGGCGTCGCTTATCTTGCCTACCTCGCCTGGGATCTCTGGACCTCCGGCATTTCGGCCGAGAAGATCGAGGCGAAGAAAAGCCGTGGTGGCGCCCTCTCCGCCGTGCTGGCTGGCCTTGCCGTGACACTCGGCAACCCCAAGACCATGCTCTTCTACATCGCACTGACGCCAACTCTGGTCGACCTGCACACAATCACGCTCGCTGATTATTCGATCCTGGCTGCGCTGACGATTCTGGTTTTGCTGGTTGTGCTCGTGCCTTATCTGGCGCTGGCGGCGAAGGCGCGCGGCCTGCTCGCTTCCCCCCGCGCCCTCAAGCGGCTGAACCGCACCGCCGCAGCCTTCATGGCGGGCGCAGCACTGGCCATTGCCGGGCGCGCTTCATAATCCGGAATATTATTCTAACAACGAGCTTATATTAGTAGGCATTTCCGGCCGGCAGGCGGTTTGCGCACGGCTTCGACTATGAATTTTCAGGTACGCCCCATAAGATCGATTCACGACGCAATCCAGAATTGGGAGAATATTCATGAGCCATGATAACGCGCGCAAACCCGGCCGGGGCCGCATTTACAATTCCATTGTGGACACGATCGGCGATACGCCCATTATCCGTCTCGACAAACTGGCCAAGGAAAAGGGCGTCGGCGCCAATCTTCTGGCCAAGCTCGAATTCTTCAATCCCATTTCCAGCGTCAAGGACCGTATCGGCGTCGCGCTGATCGAAGCGCTTGAAGCCCAGGGCAAGGCGACACCGGGCAAGACCACGCTCGTCGAGCCGACCTCCGGCAATACGGGGATCGCGCTGGCTTTTGCTGCTGCAGCAAAGGGTTATCGCCTGATCCTCACAATGCCGGAAACCATGTCGGTTGAGCGCCGCAAGATGTTGAAGCTGCTCGGCGCGGAACTCGTTCTGACGGAAGGCGCCAAGGGCATGAAGGGCGCCATCGCCAAGGCCAATGAGCTTGTCGAGACAACGCCGGATGCGATCATTCCCGGCCAGTTCGACAATCCGGCCAATCCCGAAATCCACCGCAGGACCACGGCCGAGGAAATCTGGAACGATACCGACGGCAAGGTCGATATTTTTGTCGCCGGCATTGGTACTGGCGGTACCATCACTGGCGTCGGCCAGGTCCTGAAGCAACGCAAACCGGACGTGCAGATCATCGCGGTCGAGCCGAAGGATTCTCCGGTGCTGTCAGGCGGCAATCCCGGCCCGCACAAGATCCAGGGCATTGGCGCCGGCTTCGCGCCTGCAGTTCTCGATACGCATATCTACGATGAGGTCATCCAGGTTTCCAACGAGGATTCCTTCGCCAATGCGCGACTGGTGGCGCGGCTCGAAGGCGTGCCGGTCGGTATTTCCTCCGGTGCGGCGCTGACCGCTGCCATAGAGGTTGGCAGGCGTCCCGAAAACAAGGGCAAGAACCTTGTGGTCGTCATCCCCTCCTTCGCCGAACGTTATCTTTCAACGGTGCTGTTTGAAGGACTGGAATAGCTTCTATCGCTGAGCGATGCCTTATTCCCTTGGTGGGCGCAATTGATACCTGCGCCACCGATCTCCAGAATCTATTCGCTCTCGAGCATTTCCTTGACCGCCGTTGCCAGCTGTTTCAGCGAGAACGGCTTCGGCAGGAAGCCGAATTTGGCATCTTCCGGCAGGTTTCGGGCAAAGGCGTCTTCCGCATAGCCCGAAACAAATATGAACTTGATATCCCCATACTCCTTGCGCAGTTCGCGCAGAAGCGTCGGGCCATCCATTTCCGGCATGACGACGTCGGAGACGATGATATCGACCTTGCCGCCAAGCTCCTTCATCACCTCCAGGGCCTCGACGCCGCTCGATGCCTCGTGCACCGTGTAGCCGCGCGACTGTAGCGCGCGCAGGCCGCCCATGCGAACCGCGTCCTCGTCCTCGACCAGGAGCACGGTTGCGGAACCGGAAAGATCGGTGGCTTTTTCCGTCTTCTTCTCCTTCCTGGGCACTTCCGTCACCAGGACTTCGCCATTGGCGTCCAGCATCGCTGGGTGCGTTTCCTCCACATGACGCGGCAGGAAAATGCGGAATGTCGTACCCATGCCGAGTTCCGACTCGGCATGGATCGAACCGCCAGTCTGCTTGATAATACCATAGACCATCGACAGACCGAGGCCAGTGCCCTTGCCCACTTCCTTGGTGGTGAAGAATGGCTCGAAGATTTTCGCGATCACATCCGGCGTCATGCCGGTGCCGGTGTCCGCCACCTCGACCAATACATAATCGCCCGGCACGAGATCGCGATAATTCAGCTCGGCGCTCTCGGCTTCGCTCATGTTTCGCGTACGAATGATCAGGTCTCCGCCTTCGGGCATGGCATCGCGTGCATTGACGGTGAGATTGACCACGACCTGTTCGAACTGGCCGAGATCGGCGCGTACCGGCCACAGATCGCGCCCATGCTCGATCTTGAGATTGACCTGCGTACCGGCAAGGCGCGTCAACAGCATGCGTACATCTGCAATCACATCGGTCAGATTGAGAACTTCCGGCCGAAGGGTCTGACGGCGCGAGAATGCCAGCAACTGACGGACCAATGACGCAGCGCGGTTGGCGTTCTGCTTGATATTCATGATGTCGGCGAAGGACGGATCCGACGCGCGATGATTGGTCAAAAGCAGGTCCGACGACATGATGATCGCGGTGAGAACATTGTTGAAGTCGTGTGCGATACCGCCTGCAAGCTGCCCCACCGCCTGCATTTTCTGGCTTTGGGCCATGGTGGCTTCGAGCGCCTTCTGCTCCGTGGTCTCGACCACGGAAACGATGGCCGCTTCCTCGGCACCGTCTTCCGAACCAGCGTCAAAGACCGGACTGATATAGAAGCGCAAATGCCGCTCTTCATTGCCGGGGATTACCGTATCGACCGGAGAAATCTCCGCCTGGCCGGCGAAGGCTGCTGCCAGCGCCCGGTCGAAAGCCTCGCGATCACGTTCATGCACCACGGTTTCCAGCGGGATGCGCCGATCGATGTCATCGCGATCAACCACAGGCGCGAAAAGGCCGAGGAACCTTGCATTGGTGCGCAGGATCTTGCCGGTGGCGTCGACGGCGGCAATTGCCATGGACGCCGAATTGAAGAAGCGCGTGAACCTTACCTCGGCCGCGCGCAACGCAGCGGAAGTGTCTTCGCCCTCGGCGCGGTTGAGGACGATGGTGCGGGTCGGGCCACGCCTGCCATCGCGCTGGGCCTGAACGCGGTGATAGAAGCGCACGGCAAGGCTCTGGCCATTGGATTTTGCCAGATCGAGATCGATGACCGTATTGCGGCTCGTGCCGGGTTCGGTCTTGACCGCATTGATCAGCGCCATGCCATTGCCTGCGACAATGTCGCGAACCATCATCAAGCCCGGAGTGAACCGGGTCAGATCGACGCCAAGCCATTCGGCGAGGGTGGCATTGATATAGATGATGCGGCCATCCGGATCGGCAGAGAAAAAGCCTGCCGGCGCATGGTCGAGATGATCGATGGCTTCTTGAATATCCTGGAAATAGCGCTCCTGCTCCGCCCGCTCCGCCGAAATGTCGGCGATCTGCCAAGCATAGACCGGCGCCGTCTGGTCGGGAATACCGGCAACGGGCCGCGCCTTGACCCTGTACCAGGTCGGCACTGGCTCGCGCGACGGGTCGAGCGGCCGCGACAGGCGCAATTCCTCCTGGCCGGAAACCCCATCGCGCACGGCGTTGGCGAGCCTGTAGATCGGATCGGAGGCCGCAGCTTCGCTGGAAAGAATATGCTCTATCGCGCGCACATCATTGGAATTGGTGACGCCGGTGAGTTCGGCATAAGCCCGGTTGGCATAGACGATACGGCCCTTCTGGTCGCAAACGACTGTGCCTTCCGGAAATGTATCGACAAAGGCGCGGGTGAGTTCGTCGCTCGTGCCGCGCGGCGTAAACTGGATGACGTTGATTGCTGAACCGAACAGGTAAAACACGCCGGTCATGGCAAGCGTGCCGAGAAGGCCGAGGAGGAACTGCTGTCCAAGCTGATCGCGATAGATGAAATAGAGGATTGAAACTCCGACGAGCAACACGCCGAGAATGACCAGACGCAAGCCCGCCTTGCTCGACTTGGTGTTCGCAATGATCGGTTCTGGATAAAGATCGCTGTTCGTTTCTTGAGACATGCGTCTCAAACCCCTTTTCTTCATCATCGGCCACATCCCTGGATCGGGCCGAGGTCTATTACCGAATCGTTTGGATCATATCTTTGAGGCGGTATAAACCCCATCATTTATGTGCCACAGGGTATTCCACCATTCCGTTCGACAATTGTTCAATTTCGGCCTGCGGATGATCGTTGAGCATCGCATCATCGGGGATGCGGCTAACAATCGCTCGCATCAGGGCCCAGACCCATTGATATGGTCGACAATGGCGCCTGAAACGGCAAAAAGATGCGAGGAGAAGCTTGAAGGGCGGAGTCTTCGCCCCGGACGAACGGTTCGACATTGGAGCTTTCAGCGGTTCCGGCGTCCGGAGGATATGGTCTTTTCGACCGGCTGCATTGTCGCAAAGACTTGAAAATGAACCACATTTCCGTCGCCTTTTGCTCCTTGTATCCGGACGAAAAGCCTCATACCATTTCGACCAGATCAATGGGTCCTGACCCTTGTGTCACGCAAAGTAATGCTCCGGAGCCCGTGTCGGGGACCAAGTTTCGGGTTCGGAGATCGCAAATAAGGAGTTCGTCATGAACGCTTGGCTTGCCACTATCGTTGGCGACACCGCTGCCCCTATCGTGGGATTTGTACTGCTTTTCATTCTGGTGATTGCGCTCCTCCTTATCGTCTTCGCGATCCTGCGGCGGGTGACGGGCGGCACTTTCGTTGCCGGCGGGCGCAACAGGCAGGTGCGCCTGTCAGTTACCGACGCGGCCGCGGTCGACAATCGGAGGAGGCTCGTGCTGGTCAGGCGCGACGATGTCGAACATCTGATCCTGATCGGCGGCCCCAGCGATCTGGTCATCGAGCAGAACATCCGGCAGTTCGCCAAGCAGCCTTCGCGCGCCGAACCGGCTGCGCACGCAGCACCGGCCGAACCTGAACCAAGGGCTGCAAGCGGGACTGCGGAAACGCCGCGCACGCAACCGGCCGCACCAGCCGTGCCAGCTCCGCGCGTCGCCCCTCCGGCCCCGCCAACGCAGCGGCCGGCCCAACCGGTTCAGGCCGCACCAGCACCACAGGTACCGCTTCGCCCGGCGCCGCCGCAGCCGGTGTCACCACCCAGGGACCTGCGCTTGGCGGAGCCTCCGAAACATGCTCCGGCACCCGTTCCCTATGTAACAATCACGCCGGACCCAGCTCCGGCAACAGCGCCGGCGGCCGAACCGCCCGCGGTCAACGCACCGGCACGAGACAACGGCAACAACTGGCAACGTACGGCGTCTCCTTCCTTTGGCACCGCGGCCCGAAGTGAACCGGCCGCCGAAACGGCTGTACCAGAGCGGGCGGCACCGGCAGAGGCCAGAACGACGACTGCGGCCGCCTTCCCCTTTGCCGTACGCAGCGAACCGACATCATCAGCCTACAAGGAACCCTCGCTCGAAGGCCCTGCTGAGACGGAGGAGCCGGAAGTTACCTTGGGGGATCTCGATTTTACGGATGCATTCGAGACCGATGTCGAAAGCGAACTGCACATTGCGCCGGGCAAGGATGAAAAGCCTGCAAAGGCCGACAGCATCGAAGACGAGATGGAACGTTTGCTGGGTGATTTGTCCAAGCCAGAAAAACGCTAGAGCGCCTGCTGTTGCTGCAAAAAGAAAAGGCCCGGGAAACCGGGCCTTTTTCTCATTTGCAGTTGCCAGCTCAGTCGTCGCGGTAGACTTTCTCGCGCCTTTCGTGACGTTCCTGAGCTTCGATGGATAGAGTTGCGATTGGACGCGCATCCAGACGCTTCAGGCTGATCGGATCCCCTGTCTCTTCGCAGAATCCGTAGGTTCCATCGTCGATACGCTGCAATGCGGCATCGATCTTGGAGATCAGCTTGCGCTGGCGGTCACGCGCGCGCAGTTCAATGGCCCGGTCGGTTTCGGAGGATGCACGATCTGCAATATCCGGCAGGTTCGCGTTTTCCTGCTGCAGGATTTCAAGCGTTTCGCGCGCTTCCCGCAGAATGTCGTTTTTCCAGTTGATGAGCTTTTCACGAAAATAGGATTTCTGCCGATCACTCATGAAGGGCTCGTCATCCGTGGGCTTATAGTCAAGATCGATAAGTTTATTCATCTTTGAATCACCCTGCACCTATGAGACGCGAGGAGGCCTATATAGGTCGTGTCAAAGGGGCGCACAACTACAAAAAGACATGTAAATCAAAGAAAGAAATGCCACGAATTTGCTCAAATTATTGGCAAAATCCGCGAAGTTTCGCGATTTTCTGATCCGAAAGATGAGGAAACTGGCCCAATTTCCGCCGTTTCATAGCTCCAACGCACTAAGACCCGTTGCGCGCTGCCTTGCAAAAACGCATCCCGCACAGAATTGTCGCAAACCGGTTTTGCACAATTATTTGATAACTGTCACATTTTCCGCAGACATTTATCGACTATTTGTGTCTTTTCATGAAGCATGACACCTTATCTAGAGCAAGCTTTGTCTAGAACGGAATGCACTGGAGATAACGGATGAGCCAGGTCTATTTGCTGCGGCATGCGAAAGCGGCATGGCCTTCCCCCGGGCAGAAGGACTTCGACCGGACGCTGGATACAGATGGGATCGAAGCCGCCAGGATTCTGGGACAGGAACTGAGGCGAGCCGGCCTGAAACCCGAAATCGTCGTTTGCTCGGCCGCCATAAGAGCGCAGCAAACCCTCGAATATCTCGACCTCGAACCTCCATTCGTCCTCGAACAGTCCGAGAAACTGTTTTCGGGCGGGCCCGACGCCTATCTCATGGCGATCCGCATGGCCGGACTGGAGCATGAAAACGCCAGTTCTATCATGCTCGTGGGCCACAATCCCATGATGGAGGAACTGGCCATCGCCCTCGCCGGACGCGGCAAGCCGCCGTCGCACCCGAATTTTGAGTCCGGTTTTCCAACGGCAGGTCTCGCCGTGATCCAGTTTGACGGGCCGCTCGCAGAGATCCGCCCGGGGACCGGCACGTTGCAAGCATTCTTCTCTCCCTCCACGCATCATTGACACGCCAAATTCTTGCTCAGTTTCTTGCCATTGAACGGGGTTCGTCCCATATGGCTCAGATTGTGACTGCGGCCATAGGACGGTTGAATTGGGAACACTGACGACGCTTACCGACGAAGCGAAAATTGCGCTGGACACCTTGGCCGATCGAACCAGCGCGCTGGTTTCGCCCTCGCTTCGGCTCGGTGTCACGGGTCTTTCGCGCGCCGGCAAGACCGTTTTCATAACCGCGCTCGTGCACAATCTCATCCACGGCGGACGGCTTCCGATGTTTGAGGCTCAAAAATCCGGCCGCATCGCCCGCGCCTATCTTGAAGAGCAGCCGGACGATGCGGTGCCGCGCTTCCAGTACGAAGATCATCTGAAGGCGCTGATCGATGACCGCGTCTGGCCGGATTCAACCCGGGCAATATCCGAACTGCGCCTTACGATCGAATATGAATCGGCTTCGATGTGGAACCGCATGTTTGCCGGCGGCAAGCTGTCGGTAGACATTGTCGACTATCCTGGCGAATGGCTGCTCGATTTGCCGTTGCTCGGCAAATCCTACGCACAGTTTTCAAAAGACTCCTTTGAATTGGCAAAACAGCCAAGCCACTGCGACGTTGCGGTGGACTGGCTGAAGGTAGCTGACAGTGCCGACGCGGATTCAGCTGCGGACGAGATGGCGGCGCAACGGCTGGCAAAAAGTTTTACCGAATACCTGAAGGCAGGCAAAGCCGACGAGCGCGCGCTCTCGACGCTCCCACCCGGCCGCTTCCTCATGCCGGGCGACCTCGACGGTTCGCCAGCGCTTACCTTCGCCCCACTGCCAAATCTTGGCGCGAAACTGCGTCCGGGATCACTTGGTGCGATGATGGAACGGCGCTACGAGGCCTACAAGACCCACGTGGTGAAGCCGTTTTTCCGCGAGCACATTGCCCGGCTTGACCGGCAAATCGTCCTTGTCGACGCCATGCAGGCAATGAATGCCGGCCCGGCTGCAATTGCCGATCTGGAACGGGCGCTGACCGAAATTCTCTCCTGCTTTCGCCCTGGCAGCACCAATTTCCTCACGGGCCTCGTGCAGCGGCGCATCGGCCGCATCCTGGTTGCGGCGACGAAAGCCGATCATCTGCATCATGAGAGCCATGACCGGCTGCAGGCAATTGTCCGCCGCCTTGTTGACCGCGCCATAAGCCGGGCAGATTTTTCCGGTGCGAGCGTTGATGTTCTCGCCATGGCCGCCGTACGGACCACACGCGAGGCAACGGTGACGCAGGGCAAGGAAGTTCTGCCGGTTATTGTCGGAACACCCCTCAAGGGCGAAACGATCAATGGCGAACAGTTCGACGGCAAAACGGAAACTGCGATATTTCCCGGCGACTTACCGGCAAAACCGGATTCAATTTTTGAGCAGGCGGAATCAGTTTCTGAAGACCCCGCGATCCGCTTCGTCCGTTTTCGCCCGCCCCGGCTGGAAAAGACAGCGGAAGGTTTCACGCTGTCCTTGCCGCACATTAGGCTCGATCGCGCACTACAGTTCCTCATCGGAGATCGCCTCGCATGACGGATCATCCTCGCAGACCCGCCTCCTTTCGCCTGGAGCCGCAGGAACCGGCCGAAGCGCCGCGCAAGGCCACATCGATACAGCAGCGCAAGCCGGCCGCGATCAAGGATACCGCAGTTATCACGCCGGCAGCGGTCGATGTATTCGATCCGGACACCGCCACGGCTGACGAACTGGACGGGCTGACCCCGCCACCAGCTATCGCCCAAAAACGGCGCTTCTCCTTTGCCTCCCTGTTGACTGTTACGCTTGGCGTGCTGGTATCGCTGGCGCTCGGCCTTTGGGCCGACAACCTCATCCGCACGCTGTTCGAGCGCGTGCCGTGGCTCGGCTGGGTCGCGCTCGGCGTCAGCGCTGTCGCCGCCTTTGCCCTGATGGCCATCGTGCTGAGGGAAGCGTTCGCACTGCGCCGTCTCGCCTCAGTTCAGAACCTGCGCGACGAGGCCGCCAAGGCCGCCGCCGACAATGATGTGCGGGCCGCCAAAGCTGCCGTCGGCAAACTTGTCTCGATTGCGGAAGCCCTCCCCGCGACGGCCAAGGGCCGGGCACTCCTTCATGATCTGCGCGACGATGTCATAGACGGCCGCGATCTGATCCGGCTCAGCGAGACCGAACTGCTGCGCCCGCTTGACCGGCAGGCGCGCGATATGATCCTCGCCGCCTCGAAGCGCGTTTCAATCGTGACGGCGGTCAGCCCCCGCGCGCTGGTCGATATCGGCTACGTGGTGTTCGAGTCGGCACGCCTCATCCGCCGTCTCTCCGAACTCTATGGCGGACGGCCCGGAACGCTCGGCTTCCTCAAGCTCACGCGCAATGTGATAGCGCATCTGGCTGTCACGGGCACGGTGGCGATGGGCGACAGCATCATCCAGCAGCTCGTGGGACACGGCCTTGCCGCGAAACTATCGGCGCGGCTGGGCGAAGGCGTCATCAATGGCTTGATGACGGCACGCATCGGCATTTCAGCCATGGATCTGGTGCGGCCTTTTCCCTTCAATGCGGAACGACGCCCGAGCATTGGCGATTTCATCGGGGATCTGGCACGCATTGGTGGTGCAAGAAAGCCATAGGCGTCGCTTTACCGACCTCTTGGGGTTGCAATTTCCGTCAAGCCAAGTTTTCTGTGGATGACAACTATCCGTTAACCATTCCGGACGATGATCGGACCAGTGCCATTCCAATGATTTGTGTTGAGTCTTGTCGATGAAAAGAAGCGCAGCAGCCGCTACCCTGTCCCTGTTCGCCTGCGCGCTTCTGGCGTTGCCGGCGCAAGCCAAGGATAAGGATGCCGAGTTTTTCCAGACCGTTGAAGGCCAATGGGTGGGGCCGGGCGAGATTGTTGCCGGCAAATACAAAGGCACCAAGTTCACCTGCACCCTTGATGGCACGACACCCGGAGAGAAAGCCGGCATGACGCTCGATGGCAGCTGCCGCGTTGGCATCTTCAATCAGCCGATGCGGGCAACGATCGTCCGGGCAGGCAATAGCTACAAGGGCAGTTTCCTCGATGGCTCGGCTGGCAAGGGCCTCGACATCACCGGCGGAAATGTCTCCGGCGACAAGGTGGTCCTGTCAATCAGCCGCAAGCAACTCAATGGCGCCATGCAGGCGAAGTTCACCAGCGACAACACGATGAACGTCACCATTTCCGTGCGGCTGGAAGATCAACTCATTCCGGTTGTCGGCATGTCCTTGAAGCGCGTTGACCAGACGGCGGTCGGCAGCATCGCCAAAAACTGAGCATAAATGGTCCGCAGTGCAACGTTACCGGGCCTTTTTTCCATTAATCTGTCTGACGCCACCAGCCCCCGTCGCTGCTGGCTTTTGTCATGCCGGTCTTATCGCATAGCTCGCGCCATGCGGCGACCGGCCTGCCGCTTACCATTAATTCCGGTGCGATATCGGCGAGCGGGACCAGCACGAAGGCACGTTCGGTCATGCGCGGGTGCGGCAGTGTCAGTGTCGGGCTTTCAAACTTGTCCATGCCTTCACAGGCAAGGACATCGATGTCGATGATGCGCGGACCCCAGCGCTCGAGGCGCTGGCGCTTCATGCGCGCTTCGATATCGAGGCAGCTGGCAAGCAATGCCTCCGGTTCAAGCGCGGTCTCAACTTCGGCACAGGCATTGTGAAACCAGGCCTGATCGGTCTTGCCCCATGGCGGGGTCTTGTAAACGGGAGATACCGCACGGACGTTCGTATCATTTCGGCTGTCCAATGCGCGCAGGGCTTGTCCCATGGACGCCACCGGATCGCCGATATTGCCACCAAGCCCCAGCCAGGCCTTGCGCATCGGCATGCTCAACTTCGCCGGCGGCGCGCGTTCAGCATGGCGTCCGCCAGTGCCAGAGCGCTCCGGTTCATCGCAACATCATGCACGCGGAAAATGTCCGCACCCCCGAGCCTCAAGATCGCCGACGAGGCGGAGGTCGCGACATCGCGCTGCTCGGCCTCTCCGCCCGACGTTGCGCCGAGGAAGCGTTTGCGCGAAGTGCCAACGAGGAACGGATAGCCGAAGGCCAAAAGTTCAGAGAAGCGGTCCATCAGGGCGATGTTTTCCGCTGTGTCCTTGGCAAATCCGAACCCCGGATCGAGCACAATCTGGTCGCGTGAGACACCAGCGACCTTGGCAATTTCGAGCGACCGGTTGAGGAACGCGAACTGATCGGCAATGACATCCGGATCACGCTCCCGCTCGCGTCCAGTATGCATAATGACAAGGCCAGCACCGGTTTCGACGGCGAGATCGGCAATAGCCGGCTCGCGCTGAACGCCCCAGACGTCGTTTACAATGTGAGCACCGGCGGCAACGGCGAGGCGAGCGGTCTCTTCGCGATAGGTATCGACGGATATTATAATATCCGTCTCTTTCACCAGCGCTTCGATCACCGGCAGCACGCGGGATTGCTCGACGGCCGGCTCAACGCGCGTCGCACCAGGGCGCGTCGACTCGCCGCCGACATCAATGATGGATGCGCCCTCGGCGATCATCTTGCGCGCGCCGTCCAGCGCGTGACTCAACGAATAGTGAACGCCGCCATCGGAAAAGGAGTCAGGCGTGACATTCAGGACTCCCATGATGAGCGCTTCGTTCCCCAAAGTCAGAGACCGGCCATGTGCCAGTTTCCATTCCCGTTGCATCGGCGCGCTCCTTGAACTTCACAAATCCTTGTCCTGTTTTTGATCAGAACGAGCGTAACGTCAATTCATCAGCAATGTTTTTGACGATAGGGTCAGGATCAGGCAGACTTGGCTGAGAAGGGAAATCTACATGCATACTCTAGCCAAAGCTGTGTCACTCGGTATGGCGCTTTTCTTGGCCGCGCCGGCCGCCGACGCGGCAACAGTCTTGCGAAAATACGAATATTTTTCCTTGAATGGCCGCACCGCCGCAGATCTCGACCGCGAATTGTACCGACGCGGACCGTTGTTGCAAAAGACGGGGCAACGCCATCCCGGCATGACGAGGATGCGTCTCACCAACCGGATCAAGTACGGTTCGGATGGCAGCAGCTGCCGTGTCGTCGAAGCCAGCATCACGGTCCATGCGCAGGTATATCTGCCGCGGTGGAAGCAGCGCCGGACAGCCAAGCCGGACCTCGCCATGGTATGGGACACGCTGTCGTCAGATATCAAGCGGCACGAGGAAAGTCATATCTCCATTGCCCGTACTGCAGCCGGGGATATGGAGCGCCGGCTCAAGGCGCTCCCCTGGCGCAGCGATTGCCCCACCTTGAAGGCCGATATCGATGCCCTGACGGTCAAACTGATGCTGCAGCACGACCTCGCTCAAGTCCAGTTCGACCGCGTCGAGGCAAAAAATTTCGAAGATCGTTTTGGGCGGCTTCTTACCTACCGGATTATTCGCGAATTCGGCAAAAATCCTTGATGCATCCTGATGGACATCTCATGCGATTTTCTGCGCTTCCGGTTCTCGAACCGCGCCAGATGGTTCATCGACCCATTTCCACAATGGGTCTTTAATTGACGCCCAGCTTCTTCTGCAGGCTGGTTGATGACGTGGTGTACTGGAATACGATCCGCTCGTTCGGGCTTACGATGTGTTTAGCCGCTTGAGTCATCAACGCGGCTTCGTGGAAGCCGGAGAGGATAAGTTTCAGCTTGCCGGGGTACCAGTTGATGTCGCCGATGGCGAAGATACCCGGTTCCGACGTTTCGAAGGTCTCGACATTCACTGGAATGAGATTTTCGTTGAGATTGAGACCCCAATCGGCAATGGGTCCAAGTTTCATCGTCAAGCCGAAGAAGGGCAGCATACGCGTGACGGGAATGTGGACTTCACCTTCGCTGCCCTTGATCGTTGCATGGGTAAGCTGGCCGCCCTCACCCTTGAGACCGGAAACCTGGCCGAGTTCGAATCGGACACTGCCGCTATCGACCAGCTCGAACATCTTCTTGACGCTATCGGGCGCAGCGCGGAATTCGGCACGGCGATGCACGACGGTGAGGCTGCGCGCGATTGGCTGCAGGTTCAGCGCCCAGTCGAGCGCGGAATCGCCGCCACCGACGATCAGGATGTCCTGATCGCGGAATTCCTCCATGCGGCGCACCGAATAGAACACGCTCTTGCCTTCATAGGCCTCGATGCCCGGAACCGGAGGACGTTTCGGCTGGAACGAGCCACCGCCAGCGGCGATCACGACAACCTTGGCCTCGAAGACTTCCGCCTCGTCAGTTTCGACATGGAACGAGCCGTCGGCCTGGCGCTCGAGCTTGGTCACCATGCGGTTGAAATGGAACTGCGGTGCAAACGGCTTGATCTGCTCCATCAGCTTCTCGGTCAAATCGTGCCCGCTGATGATCGGCCATGCCGGAATGTCATAGATCGGCTTTTCCGGATAGAGTTCGGCGCATTGGCCGCCCGGGCGGTCAAGAATATCGATGAGATGGCATTTGAGATCATAGAGGCCAAGTTCAAAGACAGCGAACAGGCCAACCGGCCCGGCGCCAATGATCACAACATCAGTCTTGATAATCTCGCTCATCGTAAATTCCTCACACCAGGACCTTCTGCATGCCGTGCAGATTGAAAGGGATTATGGCTGGTGCGTCAGCGCCTTTCTGGTCTGGATACGCACGGGCTGCACAGCGCGTAACGACTGCATTCGTCGAGGTCAAGAGAATGCGCTTTGCCGTGACACCAAAACGGCGGGCATGGCAGTTATTCTAATCGGTGGATGAGAAAAAAACAGCCGTCCAATCAGGCCTGGCGTTCCGGCACATGCACAACCAAACCATCCAGATCGTCTGAAACCCGAATCTGGCAGGACAAGCGGGAGTTAGGGCGAACATCGTAGGCGAAATCCAGCATGTCCTCTTCCATGGCTTCGGGCTCCCCCGTCGTGGAAGTCCAATCTTCATCGACATAGACATGGCATGTGGCGCAGGCGCAAGCGCCGCCGCACTCCGCATCGATACCCGGGACCGCATTGCGGATGGCGTTTTCCATCACGGTCGAGCCGTTTTCGGCGTTCGCCTCAATTCGCGCGCCATCGAAAGTGACAAACGTGATCTTTGCCATAAAAAATGCCCCAAGCAGGAAAGTTACCGCTGACATAGGGATTCGGACAGGGAAGTCAATTGTACTCCCTGACGCAGCCTTACGATGACGGTTCCACCCTTCCCCGGAAAGCGGCGAGCTTGCTGGCCAGGAACGTTACCGGGTAATTGCCGCTATATAATCACGGACATCGTCAACGACCGGGCGCAGGTCCTTGACCTTTCGGGAATCGGATGGCGCCTGCTCGATCGCCTCCGCCAGCTCTGCGACACCGAAAGCGCCGATAGCCCGGGCCGATCCCTTCAACGATCTGGCGAGACGGACGCGCTCGTCCGGATTGGCCTGAGCGAGCCGGTCAACGATACCGCATGTCTGACGCGAGAAGAGGCTGAGAATTTCGATTTCGAGGGCTCTGTTGCCAAAGGTCTCGCGTGTGAGATGAACGAGATCGATGGGGCGCTTTCGCGATGGCTTCGATTTTTCGCCTCCCGGCAGCGCGAAGGCCATCGATGCTTGCTGTGCCATTTTTACTCTCCTCAACGCATTTACAAATGAACTAACGAGTTTATTCAAATGCCGATGATTCAAGGTTAAAACGTGGCAGTCGCGGTGTAAAAACAGGCACTTATGGTGAACGTTCGGTAAATTTTGATTTTCCTGTGAAATTTCATTCGATCATACTGTGCCGCTGGTTCCTGGGCCTCACCAAGGACGCAGCGGGCGTCAAAAAATCAAACAAGCGATTTTTTGGGTCACGCGCAAAAATTAACCTTGTGTTTAAACTTTTAAGCATTTCCCGAATCCATTGTTTCTTTCCAAGCCATGTGCCAGTACGATACAGTAGCGGCGTAATGAGTATGGCGCGGTGAGCTCCACATGTGGTCACCGCCCAATATTGTGAGGTAAACATGGCCACAGCTCCTAAAAGCAAAGCAGCGAAGACCGAAGAAGAACTCGGGGAAGCTCTTGAAAAGGCTCTCGAAATTGATTTCGACGAGTCGACGCTTGGGATGGACATGGATTTGTCCCCAATCGATGACGATCTTTTGTCCTTGAACGATCTGGAAGCCCAGATTTCACAGGCAGCACAGGAGCTCGCAGCCGAAAAGCACAATGCTCCTTCAGAGCCGGAACCTGTGAAAGCGGCTGAAATCAAGGCGCCCCTTGCGGCGGCGGCTGCCGTTCCCCTGCCCGCGCCAAAACCTCAGATCAAGGCTGCAAATCCGATCCCCGCCGCACCGCCCGCGCCACCCAAGGCTCCGGCCATACCGGCGCAGACATTCAAGCCGGCAAACGATGATCTGCTGCAGACGAAATCAGCCTCGCGTCCATCGGCCCCGGTGCAGGCACCAAGATCCTATAGTCTCGTTACCGCAATCATAAGCGTCCTCTGGGCCGCCGGCGTGCTTGTCCTCGGCAACGCACTTTACGGGTCCTCGCTATGGTCGATCCGCTCATTGTCGGACTTCGCCGCAGCGCCTTATGCAATCGGACTGGCCGCGGCCATCATTGTGCCGATCATGCTGTTCTGGGCTTTCGCCCTGATGGTACGCCGCGCTCAGGAAATGCAATATGCCGCGCGCTCCATGGCTGAAGCCGCCATGCGTCTGTCCGAACCGGAAATGCTGTCTTCGGACCGTGTTGCCTCGCTGGGACAAGCCGTGCGCCGCGAAGTTGCGGCGATGAGCGAGGGTGTCGAGCGCACGCTCGCCCGCGCCGTTGAACTCGAAACCCTTGTCCAGACCGAAGTCAATCAGCTCGAACGCGTCTATACGGACAATGAGTATCGTATCCGGACGCTGGTCGACCGGCTCGGCGGTGAACGCGAGTCTGTCATTGGCCACGCCGAACGTGTTCGCGCCTCGATATCGAGTGCGCATGAACAGTTGAAGGATGAACTGTCGCAAGCCGGTGATGCGTTGCGCGAAAACCTTTCCAGTGCTTCGACGAACCTGACGATGTCGATCAGCCAGTCGGGCGAGACCCTCATCGACCGCCTGACCCAGAGCGGCCAGGCAATTTCCGAATCGATCGTTACGCGCTCCGACGACATTTCACATAAGATCAGCACTTCCGGCGAAGCCTTTGCAAATCTTCTGGAAATGCGCATTGCTGCCCTGTCCGAACAGACCGACGCCGTAACGCTGAAACTGGCCGACACACTCGATGGCCGCACCAACAGCATGCTCTCGCTGCTCGGCGACGCAACCCAGACCCTTGTCGGCGAATTCGACACACGTCTTGCCGGCCTCGATACGACGATCAACGAACGCGGGCGTTCGCTGCTTGCCGAGTTCGAGACACGCGCGCAGTCGCTGGACACAAGCACAGAGCGTCTCAACTCGGCGCTTGAAGCCCGTGCACGCCAGATCAACGAACAGCTGATCGAGCGCACCCGCGATATCGCCAAGACCTTCACCGATGGCCGCGCCTCGATCGACGGGATCGTCGACGAGACCAAAGCCAAGATCGGCAACGATCTGTCGAGCCTGTCGGAATCGGTTGGCAGCCTGCTGTCCACCAATGCGGCAGCCTTTGCGGACAGACTGGTTGAAAGCCGTGAGGCACTGGCAGCCACGCTGTCGAGTGAAACGGATCGCGCCGCCTCGCTCATTCTCGAACAGGCCGGTCAGATTGGCGATCACACCGCAAATCTCAAAACCATTCTCGAAAGCAGCACCGCCGCCATCGGCCAGATTGTCGAGGGCCACACTGTCTCCCTCGAAGATCGCGCTGCCGGGCTGCGTACGGCCCTCGACGACAATGATGCCCGCATCGGCTCGGCGCTTGAACAACACGCAAAAGCGATCGAAGACCGTACCTCTGGCATGCACGCCGCCTTCTCGGATACTGATGCCAAGATTCGCGCAACGCTCGACGAACATGCACGCACAATCGACCTGCGCAGTTCCAGCATCGAGGCGGCGATCCAGACGAACGACTCCCGCATCGGTCAGACGCTTGATGCCCATGCCAAGATCATTGACGATCGCACATCCGGAATGCGCGCTGCATTCGTCGATACGCATTCCAAGATCGCCCAGACCCTGGATCAGCACGCCAAGAGCCTTGACGAGCGCAATCAGGAAATCCAGCAGGCATTGTCGAGCAGCGATATCAAGCTCGGCGAGACCCTTTCGGCCCATACGCAGGCCATCGACGCCCGCAACGCGGAGATTCAATCGACACTGCTTAACAGCGGCGCGCGTATCGATGACACGCTCGGTGGATTCATTGATTCCGTGGACGATCGGACGAACCGCATCGAGTCCGCACTTACCAGCAGCGATGCGCGTATCGGTGATGTTCTGGCCACTCACGCCAGCGCAATCGAAGAACGCACTGCAGGGATCGGCCAGGCACTCATCGACAGCGACGCACGCATCAGCGACGTTCTGGCTTCTCATGCCAGCTCTATCGAGGATCGCACCGCGGGTATCGAGCAGGCCTTGGTCAACAGCGATGCGCGCATCAGCCAGACGCTTGCGACCCATGCGTCTTCGCTCGATGAGCGGACTGCCGGCATCCAGTCGGCACTCGAGAATACCCACGCACGCATTGGCGAGACCCTCGCTCAGCATGCCCACGATATTGAAGAGCGCACATCGGGTATTCGCTCGGTGCTCGACACCAGCAACAGCCAGATCGGCGACACGCTCGCTTCGCATATCGGCGCTCTCGAAGAGCGGGCCGCGGCGATCCGGGCAACCCTGTCGGATAGCGACACCCGTATCGGTGATACATTGAATGCGCATGCAAGCGTGCTTGATGACCGTATCGCCGGCATCCGGGCTGCCATGGAACAGGGCAATGCCGCCATCGGCCAGACGCTGGACAATCAAGCCAGCGCGATCAGCGACCGCACAGTTGCGCTTCAGGCTGTGCTGCAGGACAGCGCCGAAGTGCTGGCAAAGGCGTTCGAAAGCCACGGTGGAACCATCGACGAGCGCACGACGACCATGCAGGACGCGCTCGCGATGGGCGTGGACAATGTGCGCAAGTCGCTGGAGCAGAGCGCTTCCGTCGTTGCACGCACCTTGCGCGACAAGATCACCGAGGCCGCCTCTTCGCTCACGGGTGAGGCACAGAAGGCCGGTGAAGCGCTGGACGGTCATGGCGAGGCGTTCAGCCAGCGCATGAATGAGAGCCTGGCGCAAACCGAACAGCGTCTTGGTGAGCGCGCCCGCGAAGCCGCAGCCAATCTGGAAGCGCTCGAGGCCCGCTTCTCCGCCGCGACGGATTCTACCGCATCCAAGCTTGCCGAGAGCACCCGCGAACTCAACGAAGTCCTTGCTGCCCGTTCGCAGGAAATCATCGGCATCCTTGACAATACCGCACAGCCGCTGGTCGACAGCCTCGCAGACAATGGCCGCACGCTGGCTTCACAGCTCGTCGAAGCGACAACGGCCGCAACGGAACGTCTGCGTGTCGAAAATGCGGCTCTGATCAACGCGATCGCCAGCCGCACGGCCGAGACGATCACTGCTGTCCAGGCGGCTAAGGCTGGCCTCACCGACGACGTCAGCAATCTCATCGACCGCCTCTCCGCCTCCAATGCGAAGCTCGGTGAACTGATCGATATGGCGACCAAGAACCTCGGCGACATCGACGGGCGTCTTCTCGACACGACGACCGCATTTGCCGAAAATGCCACCAAGGCTGCGGAGTCTTTCGAGACATCGACGCGTCTCATCGACGGTAATCTCGGCAAGCTGTCAGAGCTGTCGGGTTCGACGCTGACGGACATTGCCGCCATCGCCAAGCGCTTCGATGAACATGGCCGCATGCTGAACTCGGCATCGGAACTGATCAACGCATCGCAGTCGAACCTCGCATCGACCTTCGACGAACGCCAGGAAGCGCTGCAAAATCTGGCAGCCGGACTGGTGGCAAAATCGGAGGGCATCGAGAAGACCATGCGTTCGTTCGAATCGCTGGTATCCTCGGCATTCGATCGAGCCGAAGGCCGTGCGTCACAGACGACCGAACAGATCCGCAATTCTATCTCGGAGGTTGTCGAACAGGCATCGCAGAAGTTCGCCACTGCAACGGACGAAATCCGTCGCTCATCCGCCGCCATTCGCGCGGAACTCGAGGAAACCCGTTCCGAATTGCAGCGCGGCGTTATGGACATGCCGGAAGAAGCAAAACAGTCGACCGCACAAATGCGCAAGGCTGTTTCCGAACAGATCAACGCTTTGAAGGAACTGTCGGAAATCGTTCAGAAATCCGGCCGTCTCACGGACGTTGGCGAAGCTCGCGCCGCCCGCGCAGCTGCTCCGGCTCGCACAGCCGCCGTTGCGGCGCAGCCGCAGCGTAGCGAACCGGCGACAGCACCGAGGGCCACAACAGCTCAAGCGCCTGCCGCACCGGCAATGCGCGGCAGCATCGATGTCCGTGGCACCGCGGCACAGGCTCAGCGTCCGGCCGGCAATGGCTGGGTCTCGGACCTGCTGCGCCGCGCTTCCAGCGACGAGGCCCAGTCGGATCCCAAGGCGAAATCGCCTGAGACCGGTGCCCGTTCCCCGGGCCAGGTGGTCGAATCGCTGAACTCGCTGTCGATCGACATTACCCGTGCGATCGATCACGAGGCATCGGTCGAACTCTGGCAACGTTACCGTGCCGGCGAGCGCAACGTGTTCACGCGCCGCCTCTATACGCTCAAGGGTCAGCAGACATTCGACGAGATCAAGCGCAAGTACACGGCGGACAGCGAATTCCGCCGCGCTGTGGATCGTTACATGGATGATTTCGAACGTCTTCTCGAAGACGTGAGCCGCAACGACCGCGACAATGTCATGACGCAGAACTATCTGACGTCAGACACTGGCAAGGTCTACACGATGCTGGCGCATGCGAGTAATCGCCTGCGGTAACATCTTGGTCCAGACAAGAAAAAACGCGGCCTTGAGCCGCGTTTTTTTGTCAGACGAAGCGAAAACATTTCAGCCACTACAACAATTCCTGTTCCTGACCGAACATCTCGCGGTAAGCAGTCGGCGTCGTGGCCAGTTCCTGGCGAAAATGGTGCCGCAATGTCGCTGCGGTACCAAACCCGGTGGATTTAGCGATCTTTTCGACAGATATGGATGAGCTCTCGAGCATCTCCCGTGCTTTTGCCAAACGCTCCGACAACAGCCATTTCGCTGGCGTCAAACCTGTCGCGGCCTGAAACCGGCGAAGGAAAGTACGCGGGCTCATGCCGGCGGCCTTTGCCAAGGCCGCGATGGAATAGCCGTGGTGCAGTTCTTTACGCATGCGTTCGAGCAGCGGGGAGAATCGCGCACCCTCATGCTGCGCTGGCACAGCCCGTTCGACGAATTGCGCCTGTCCCCCATCGCGGTGCGGGGCAACCACGAGACGCCGTGCTACCTTGTTCGCCGCTTCTGTACCGAAATCCCGGCGAATGAGATGCAGGCAAAGATCGATTCCGGCCGCACTTCCCGCTGAGGTCAGAATGTTGCCCTCGTCCACATAGAGTACATTCGGGGCAAATTCGATGTCCGGATAGCGCTCTGTCAGCAGGTCCGCATAGCGCCAATGGGTGGTTGCCCTGCGCCCCGACAGAAGGCCCGCCGCGGCCAGAACGAAGACACCGGAACAGATGGAAAGAATGCGGGCGCCGTTGTCATGCGCCCGTCTCAACGCCTGCACCAGCGATTCAGGCACGGAGTGTTCGACGCCGCGCCAGCCCGGCATGATGATCGTTCCCGCATGGTCGAAGAGATCGAGGCCACCATCGGCGATGATGCGCACACCACCCGTGGCACGCAGTTCGCCCATTTCAATGCTGGCGACTGCGAATTTGTACCAGTCATCGCCCATCTCGGGCCTGGGCAGTCCGAACATTTCGACGACGACGCCAAATTCGAACGTGCAGAGCCCATCATAGGCAACAGCAACGACGAGCGGGTTTTCAAGGCGGGAAGCAACGGATGAGTTTGACATGATCTTGACGATATATGGCAATCTCGCCAACTACCAGACCTTCCATGGCTGTCCTATTGATAGGCCATCCACAAAGGAGAACAAAATGAGCTACGTAACCGATGTTCCCGCCGCCCCGGCCAAGATCGCCATCGAACATTTTTCCCGCCGGCTTTCAGTAGAGACCGATTGTGCCGATGTCGCATCGGCATTGATGACAGGCAACCAGGATTTCGTGCTTCTCCATGTTGTCGGGACAGTGGCTGCATACGAACGCCGCCACATTCCTGGCGCGATCCATTTGCCGCACCGCGAAATATCGGCCGAACGTACGGCAGAATGGCCAGACGGCACGCTGTTCATCGCCTACTGTGCCGGCCCTCATTGCAATGGAGCCGATCAGGCCGCGCTGAAACTCGCCAGACTTGGCCGTCCCGTGAAAATCATGATCGGCGGAATCACCGGATGGGCGGACGAAGAGCTGCCCTTTGCTTCCGGCCCCGACGCCGGTGACCTGAGCAAGGCTGCCTGAGCGGCTAAATAACCGACAGTGTCCAGGCCACTATATCGCTTGTGGCACTGTCGAACGCGCGATCGAGAGCGGCGATATACGATTCATTGCCTGGCCCGCTGACCGGCGATGTCGAGCGGAAGACGCGCGAAGAGCGCACGGTTCCATTCTTGTCATTGAGAATCTTTATGGCGAGCTCGACAACCGCGGTCTCTCCCGCCGAAGCATCGATGTCGAAGGTGCGAATCTCGCTGATCACCTGATAGTCGATGGCAAGGCCATCGCCTGGACGGCCCACGCCGCCAAGGCGGCGTGTGCTTTCGAAGGCCTGAATCAGGCGTGACTGCACGATATTCGGCAGCCGGTCGGCCCATTGCGCCCCTTTGAGGAACGAAATCGAATTGGGACCCGAGCGAACGACAACGTTTTCGCCATCGAGCGCCTTGAGTGCAGACGGCGCGGCAATCAGGATTTGACGCCCCTGCTTTCGCGGTGAAGTAACGGACGGCGAGGCACTGGAAAGATCAAATGTATCAAGCTTTTTGCTGCTGGCGCAGGCTGATACGGACAAGGTGATCAGCAGAGCGGCAACTGTCGTTCTTGAATTCACCAATGCCCCTGTCCCCGCGAAGCGCAACGATCCGTTAGCCTTCATGCGATGCGAATCTGCCAAAGTCAACGGCGTGTGCGCCCGTCATATTCAGGAACGTTGCCTCCCCCACCGAAAATCACGCGCTGGGGGTTCTTTTCAAGATCGGTGATCGCCCGCTCGATCCGCTGGACCGATTGACGGCTCTCATTTACGAGCGCCTGCACGTCGCGCAAGCCCTGTCCAGAGAATCGGTTGATGTTGTCGGTGATCGGACCGAGTCGCGCGTTGAGATTGTCGGCCACTGCGCGATAGGATTGCATTGTTTCGCGCGCTTCCCTCACAACACTGCCATCCTGATCCGAAAGTTGCTTGTCGAGTTTGACGAGAACGCCATCGACCCGGGTCGATGCAGAATTGAGACGCGTCATCATTTCCCGCGCCTCCTTGACCACGGCCTGCACGTCTTCCGCGCTTTGGCTGAACTTGTCGATGACTTCCGAATTGTTCGCGAGCGCGTCGGTAAACTTCTTCGTATTGTTGACCGTATCGACCAAAGGGCCCTTCACTTCGGTAATAAAACTTTCGATCGTGCTCACCGCACCGTCGACGCGTTCGAGGATCGTTTGCGCCTTTTGCAGAAGGTTGTTCACCACCGAAGGATCAGCATCCATGCGGGCGATCTGATCGTCTTTCGCGGCTTCCTCGAGCAGGTTCGGCTCGTTGAGCTTGCCGCCCTTGAGCTCGATGAACGCCTGACCGGTCAAGCCGGCAAAGCCTAACGTCGCCTGTGTCGAACGGGTGATCGGAGTCGTTGCGTTGACTTCCGTCTGGGCGATCACCGCATCGGGATTATTGGCGTCGATGAACAGCCGCCGGACGCTGCCCACCTTGATACCGTTGAAAAGCACCTGACTGCCTTCGGCGAGGCCGGTAACAGAGCCGACGATGCGGATTTCAAGCGTGGCAGTTTCGCTTCGATCGCCATAACGGGCGATCCAGTAGACAAAGCCGAACGCAAAAATGCAGACGACCAGCGTGAAAATCCCGACCAGGACATAATTGGCTTTCGTTTCCATGGTCTATTCCACCTGACCTTCTCGTCCTTGTGCAGGCTGTGGCGTCGTTCCATCGCCTCCTGGCCGCCGCCTGCTGTTGCCATTGCTGACGATCTGGCGCGCACGCTTGCCGCGGAAATATTCTTGAACCCACGGGTCATCAAACGCCAGCATGTCGTCGATGGTTCCTTCAACGAGAACCTTCTTCTTACCCAATACAGCGATTCGGTCGCAAACCGCGAACAGGCTGTCGAGGTCGTGGGTCACCATGTAGACCGTAAGCCCCATCGTATCGCGCAGGTTGGCGATAAGCTCATCAAAATCCGCCGCGCCAATCGGATCGAGACCCGAGGTCGGCTCGTCGAGAAAGACAATCTCCGGATCGAGCGACAGTGCACGGGCAAGAGCCGCGCGCTTGATCATGCCGCCGGAAAGTTCCGACGGGTATTTTTCCGCCGTGTCGGGCTTCAGTCCGACGAGGTCGATCTTCAGGCGCGCCAATTCATCCATCAGCCTTTGTGGAATATCAAGGTACTCACGCATGGGGACCTGAATGTTTTCCAGCACCGTCAGCGATGAAAACAGCGCGCCATGCTGAAACAGTACCCCCATGCGCATATCGACGCCGAGCTTTTCCTGTTCGGAAGCCTTGTCGATATCGTGGCCAAAAATGCTGATCTTTCCGGATTGCTTCTGGTTCAGGCCAAGTATTGCCCGCATAAGAACCGACTTGCCAGTACCGGATGCACCAACGAAACCAAGAATCTCGCCGCGATAGACGTCAAGTGACAGATTATCGAGCACTTTCGACGTGCCGAATGAAACGCTGACATCCTTTATAGAAAGGATGACATCCTTGGCCTCTGTGTCGGGGATCTGTTTGTTGGCTGCTGTCGGAGTCATGCGCCTCGGCGGTCCCTGACCTAAAAATTGATCGATGCGTAGAAGATAGCGAAAATACCATCAACGACGATCACCACGAAAATCGATTTGACCACGGATGCGGTCACACGCTGGCCAAGCGACTCCGCACTTCCACCGACTTTCATTCCTTCGACGGAAGCCATGATGCCGATGATCATCGCCATGAATGGTGCCTTGATCAAGCCCGCCAAGTAGCTCGACAAATCAATGGCATCGCGCAGCCGCTGAATGAATGCGTCGGGAGTGATTCCGGAGTAGGCCCAGGTGATGACGATTGCGCCCATGAGAGCGGCAAAGTCGGCTATGATCGTCAGCAATGGCAGTGAGATCACCAGCGCGACAAGGCGCGGAAATACCAGAACACCCACCGGATTGAGACCGATGACGGTCAGCGCATCCGTCTCCTCACGCATCTTCATCGAGCCTATCTCTGCCGTGATCGCACTGCCGGAACGCCCGGCAATCATGATCGCGGTCAGAAGCACGCCGATTTCGCGCAGGACGAGAATACCGACGAGATCAACGACGAAAATCTCGGCCCCGAAATAGCGCAGCTGAAACGCACCTTGTTGCGCGATGATCGCGCCGATGATCGTTGACATCAGCACAACGACTGGAACGGCGCCGATACCCATGCTGTCGATCTGGTGAACGATGGCCGCGGGCCTGATGCCGCTGCGGCCGCTACCCTTCATCTGGGCGCCGCGTACGGTGGCGCCCAGGATGTGCATCGCCATGATGAAATCGTCCCCAAAGGCGTAGACGGTTTTGCCAATGGTCTCCAGAAAGCGAATCACCAGACTGGGCTTTGCGGCAGGAACTGCATCCTCGGGGGCTGCCGCAGCTTCGCCCACAGCCTCAAACAGCGCGCCCCAACTCTCGGCCTGGCCCTCGATCGTGACTTGCTTGCCGGCCTTTTCAAGCCTGGTACGCAAGCGTTCGACCAGCCAGGTTCCGGCGGTATCGAGCAATTCAATGCCCGAAAGGTCAATTACAGCACTTGAAAAGCCGTTATCGCGACCGATTTCGCGCATACGCTCGTCAACGCGGCGAACGTTGCGGGTCGTCCATGCACCAGTAAGCGTGACCGTCGCGCGATCGCCTTCCTTGCTGAATTCAACGTGAGGCGGCGCTGCGGTAGAAGCACTTGAATTGTTTGCTCTATCGGTCAACATCACACACACATATCGAGTCTCTTGGCTGATGTCACTTGAACAATTAAGGCGTGAAAAATGGCACTAAAAATGGAGATAATGGTTGAGCGCTGGCCCATAGCGGGGGCGTTTACAATCTCCCGCGGCTCAAAAACCGAAGCTGCGGTCGTGCTCTGCATTCTGACCGATGGCGACTATGTCGGACGTGGCGAATGTGTGCCCTACGCACGCTATGGCGAAAGCCTCGATTCTGTCTGCGGCGAAATTGAAAAGCTGCGCGACGCGTTGCTGAACGGCGCCACCCGGGAGGATTTGCCCGCTCTCATCGGTGCAGGTGCCGCCCGCAACGCCATTGATTGTGCATTATGGGATCTGGAGGCCAAGCGCAGCGGCAAGCTGGTGGCGGACATGGTCGGGCTGCCTCCGTTGCGGGACCTTACCACGGCAGTTACCGTCTCTTTCGGTAATGCCCGGGCGATGGCTGCTTCAGCTGCTGCCTTTGCCGACCGGCCGTTGATCAAGGTCAAAGTGGGCGGGGACAATGATGCGGAACGCATTCGCTTGGTTGCCGAGGCGGCACCCGCGAGCCGCATCATCATCGACGCCAATGAGGGTTGGAGCGGCGACAACATCGTTGAGAACATGCTTGCTGCGGCCAAGGCCGGCGTGGTGCTCATCGAGCAGCCTCTCCCTGCCGGAAAGGACGATATCCTTGCCGAGATACCGCACCCGGTACCGGTCTGTGCCGATGAAAGCGCCCATGGCACCGATGATCTTCACACGTTGCTTGGCCGCTACGACAGTATCAACATCAAGCTCGACAAGACCGGCGGTCTGACGGAGGCGCTGCGCATGCAAAAGCGCGCCCGCGAACTTGGTTTTGGCATCATGGTCGGCTGCATGGTCGGAACGTCGCTGGCGATGGCACCTGCCACACTGGTAGCTCAGGACGCGGATTTTGTCGATCTCGATGGTCCCCTGATCCTGAAAGAAGATCGCGATCCCGGTCTGGTTTTCGAAGGCAGCCGTGTCTCACCACCCGAACCGGAACTCTGGGGCTAGATTCCTTTTCCTAGGCCTCCCGTTGTTCGAGCCTTAGCGAGACATTCGCGAGGAAGAGCCCGAAAGCAGCGAAAGCGACCATAACATAGAAACCATAGATGCCGGTGGCGCTGTAGAGCGGGCCGGATGCCATCGTGACAATTGCCAGAGATGTGCCGATAAAAAATGTTGAAAGTCCTTGGGCAGTGCCACCACGTTCTTCGGGAATTGTAAGCGCGATCATCTTCTGCATGCCGAGAAACGAAAGCGCGAACGAGAAAGCATGCAGGCTCTGGACAACCAGAAACCCGGCGACGCCCAGACCGGCCGGAGCAATGAGCGGAAACACCGTCCATCGGAACATCGCGACTGCCGAGCCGATCATCAGCACCTTGGCCGGGTGAAGGCGGCCGAAAAGCCGGCGGAAACAGGTGAACATGATCACTTCCGCCACCACGGAAATCGACCACAGCGTTCCGATCATGGTTTCCCCGATACCGATCGATTTCCAATAGATCGCGGAGAAACTGTAGCCATAGGCATGACTGGCCTGGGTAATGCCGGTGGCGATCAGAAAGGTGACGAAGGCCGGCCGTCGCAGCGCCCTGCCCGCGTCCGCCATGTCCACATCCGAAAGTGGAGACAGGCGGCGCGGCTTGCCGATGCGCGGCACAATGAAGCTCATGGCGCATGCTGCTATCAGTGTGCCCAGCAATGCCCACGGTATGATGTGTTCGCCCACATTCTGGATAAAAATACCGCCAACGAACGAGGTGAGCAGAAAGGATATCGATCCCCATACACGCATCTTGGCAAAATCAGCGCCATAGCGGCGCACACCCGACAAGGCGATTGTGTCGGCAAGCGGTACCTGCGATGTCCACGGCGGTGCCAATGCCAGCGAAACAACCAGAATTCCCGCAAAGCCGAAGGGCACAAAGTAGAAGGCAGCGACCAGGACCGCGAGGATCGTGGCAATGGTCAGAATATGCGCGCGGTCGTTTGAGCGGTCTGCGAGCATGGAAACCAGCGGCGCTGCAATGACACGCACGAAAAGCGGCATGGACAGGACGATGGCGATTTGCGTCGGCGTCAGGGAGCGGTACTCGAGCCACAGCGGAAAATACGGCAGGTGCAATCCGCTGGACATGAAAATCGCGAAATAGGCCAGTGCAACCCGCAGCTCGAAACGAGGCGGCTTCTCCTGGTACGTGTCCGCTGAGGCGGCGGCTATCATTGAAGAACTTTCGGAAGATCAGAATGGCCCAGGCAGAATCGCAACCCTGCATTGCCTGAATTTTCGAACTAACACGAAAATTCCCAAGCGCCTAGAAACGCTGGTGATTTTATTCTTCGATTGAGATTTGACTTCCCAACAAATGGAATATTGCTATTGAGCAGATACAGCGCGACTGGATTTCACCTTGCTCGCTGCAAGTTCCCTCGAACCGACAATTGTCGTCAGCACGCTCTCGAAAATATCGGCGCAGGCCTCCCAGCTGAAACCCTGGAGCCTGACATCGGGATCGACGCGGCCCATATCCAGCGCGGCGAGCGCCGCTTCCCGCAAGTCGTTTGAGAGGACGCCCGCACCCGAGGCGCCGATTACATCCTTTGGGCCGGGCACGGGATAGCCAGCCACGGGCAGACCGCAGGCTATGGCTTCCAGGAGCACCAGTCCGAATGTGTCGGTGCGGCTTGGGAAAACGAAGACATCAGACCCCGCATAGAATTGGGCAAGCTCATCGCCCTCTTTCTTGCCGGCAAACACGGCCTTCGGGAATTTCCGCTTCAATTCCTCCAGATCCGGACCGTCGCCGACGATGAGCTTGGTTCCAGGCAGATCAAGCGACAGGAACGCTTCGAGGTTTTTTTCCGGTGCAACACGGCCGACGCACAGGAAAATCGGACGGGCCAGCTTGAGATCAACTTCCGGTCGGGGACGGAAGAGTTCACGGTCCACGCCGCGCGTCCACACCTTAAGCGTATCGAAGCCTCGGGCCACCAGTTCGTCATGGATCGATTGCGTGGGGACAAGACAGCTTTCAGCCGCATTATGAAAACGCCGGAGGAAACCATAGGTCCAGGAAAGCGGGATCGGCAGCCTCTCGCGCAGATATTCGGGAAATCGCGTGTGGAAGCTGGTGGTAAAGCGCCAATTGTTCTTCAGGCAAGCTCGCCGCGCCATGATGCCGAGTGGGCCTTCCGTGGCAATATGGACGAATGCCGGCTGAAGCGCCTCGATCCGCGCCTTGACCGCGAACGGATGGGTCAATGCCAGGCGGATTTCCGGATAAGTTGGACAGGGGGCCGAACGATAGTCTGCTGGCGAAATGATCGTCACCTCAAAGCCGCGCGCTTCCATCTGCTCGCGCAACTTGGTCAGCGTCCGCACCACACCGTTCACCTGCGGGTGCCAGGCGTCAGAAACAATGACGAGCCGTTTTGGCTGGGCGCTACCCTCAGGCCGCATTCGCCGCCTTTGGACGCTTGTCGTCCAGTCGAACGACGGGTGCGAAACCGGCCAGCTCGCCGATCAGATGCGTCCACGACAGCAGCTCCATGCGGCCATCATGATGTTCGACAATTGCGGTGCAACTTTCCACCCAGTCGCCGGTATTGATGTACTCTATACCGTCTATGTGCTCGATCGTTGCGTGGTGGATGTGACCGCAAATTACGCCGTCAGCGCCGATACGCCGGGCTTCCTCGGAAACCACTGTCTGAAATGAACCGATAAAGTTCACAGTTTTCTTGACCCGGAACTTTGCCCAGGCCGAAAACGACCAGTAGCGCAGGCCGAGCATGCGCCGTACCTTGTTCATGATCGTGTTGATGGCCAGCGCGGCGTCGTAGGCCCAGTCGCCGAGATAGGCGATATGCCGGGCATTGCGCACCACGACGTCGAACTGGTCGCCATGGATGACCAGGAACTTCCGGCCGTCGGCTGTCTCATGCATCGTGCGATCCATCACCTCGATGCCGCCGAAATGCGTCCCCTGAAAATCGCGCAGGAACTCGTCGTGATTGCCCGCGATATAGAGGATGCGGGCGCCCTTGCGGCTCTTGCGCAAAAGCTTCTGGACGATATCGTTGTGTTCCTGTGGCCAATGCCAGCTGCGGCGCAGGCGCCAGCCATCGACAATGTCGCCGACAAGATAAATCGTATCCGCATCGTGGTATTTCAGGAAATCGAGAAGGAAATTTGCCTTCGCGCCTTTCGAGCCGAGATGTACATCGGACAAAAACAGCGTACGGAACTTACGGGCCTCGTGCTCGACCATGGTGCTGATCTCCGTTCAGCGCTGACGCCGGGGCGTCCAGTTGCGCTGACACAAACCCGATTCATGTCACAATCATATGACGGCACGGAAAAGTCGGTGTTTTCAGAAGATAAACACTTGTAACAAAATAGACTTCATTTATGCCTCGCGCTGTTATTTATGCGTGCTACACAAATTGAAACGCGAATTTATGACGCTGAGCCAATTTTCCCGGAGGACTTCATCCATGGCCAAGGACAACCTACCCAGCAGTTCCGACCTTGAAGAAAGCGCCCTGTTCTATCATCGCTTTCCTCAACCGGGTAAGCTGGAAATCCAGGCTACGAAGACGCTGGGGAATCAACGCGACCTGGCACTTGCCTATTCGCCTGGCGTTGCCGCGCCATGTCTTGCCATTCACGAGAATCCGGCAACGGCAGCAGATTATACGAGCCGTGCCAACCTCGTCGCCGTCATCTCCAACGGCACTGCGGTTCTTGGCCTCGGCAATATCGGACCGCTTGCATCCAAGCCCGTTATGGAAGGCAAAGCCGTCCTGTTCAAGAAATTCGCCAATATCGATGTCTTCGACATCGAAATCGACGCCCAGGAGATCAACAAGATCGTCGATGTGGTAGCGGCACTCGAGCCGACCTTCGGCGGTATCAACCTCGAAGACATCAAGGCTCCTGAATGTTTCGAGGTCGAGGAACAGCTCCGCGCCAAGATGAACATTCCTGTCTTCCATGACGATCAGCACGGCACGGCGATCATCGTGGCAGCGGCTATCCTCAACGGTATGGAGCTTGCTGGCAAAGACCTTTCCAAGGTGAAGATCGTCGCTTCCGGCGCCGGCGCAGCGGCCCTTGCCTGCCTTAACCTGCTGGTAAAACTCGGTGCGGACCGGAAGAACATCTGGGTCTGTGACATCGATGGCGTCGTCTATGAAGGCCGCAATACGTTGATGGATCGCTGGAAATCAGTCTACGTGCAGAAGACCGATGCACGCGTGCTCGCCGACGTCATCGGCGGCGCTGACGTTTTCCTTGGCCTGTCCGCCGCCGGCGTGTTGAAGCCTGAGCTTCTGAAGCAGATGGCCCCCAACCCGCTGATCATGGCACTTGCCAACCCGAACCCGGAAATCATGCCGGAAGAAGCACGCGCCGCGCGCGCTGATGCCATGATCTGCACGGGCCGGTCGGATTTCCCCAACCAGGTCAATAACGTTCTTTGCTTCCCCTACATCTTCCGTGGCGCACTTGATTGCGGGGCGAGCGCGATCAACGAGGAAATGAAAATGGCCGCGGTGAAGGCCATTGCGGCGCTCGCCCGCGAAGAGCCATCGGATGTGGCGGCGCGCGCCTATTCCGGTGAAACGCCAACTTTCGGTCCGAACTACCTCATTCCTTCGCCTTTCGATCCGCGCCTCATCCTGCGCATCGCCCCGGCAGTGGCGAAAGCGGCCATGGAGACCGGGGTTGCCGAGCGTCCCATCGAGGATTTCGACGCCTATCTTGACCGGTTGAACCGTTTCGTCTTCCGCTCCGGCCTGATCATGAAGCCGATCTTCACGGCAGCAAAGACTGCCGAGAAGAAGCGCGTGATCTATTCTGACGGCGAAGATGAGCGCGTCCTGCGTGCTGCGCAGGTGGTGCTGGAGGAAGGGATCGCCGTCCCTACGCTGATCGGGCGTCCGCAGGTCATCGAGTCTCGTCTGCAGCGCTACGGCCTGAAGATCAAGATCGGCACCGATTTCGACGTCATCAACCCCGAAGACGATCCGAGGTACCGCGACTATGTCGATCTCCTCGTCAATTTGACCGGGCGGCGCGGCACGACGCCGGAAGTGGCGCGAAGCGTCGTTCGCGGCAGCAGCACTGCCATTGCTGCTCTTGCCATCGTCCGCGGTGAAGCTGATGCGATGATTTGCGGTCTCGAGGGCCGTTTCGAACGGCACCTGCGCAACGTCGACCAGATCATCGGCAAATCCGAAGGCATTCGCAATTTCTCTGCCCTGAGCCTGCTCATCTCGCAGCGCGGCGTGCTCTTCCTCACTGACACCTATGTCAGCATTGATCCGACCGCCGAGGAAATCGCCGAAAAGACTGTTCTTGCGGCCAATGAAATCCGCCGCTTCGGAATCGAGCCAAAGGCAGCATTGCTGTCTCACTCCAATTTCGGCTCGCGCGATTCCGATAGCGCCGCAAAAATGCGTACTGCCTCGGAAATCCTGCGGGCGAAGGCCCCAGATTTGGAACAGGACGGCGAAATGCACGGCGACTCCGCACTTTCGCAGGTCCTGCGTGAGCGCGTTCTTCCGCATTCGCGTCTGCGCGACGAAGCCAATTTGCTGGTCTTCCCCAACCTCGATGCCGCAAACATCACGCTCAACGTCGTCAAGACGGTAACCGACGCACTGCACGTCGGACCGATCCTGCTTGGCGCGGCTAAGCCGGCGCACATCCTGACGCCGTCCGTGACATCACGCGGGATCGTCAACATGACGGCTCTGGCTGTTGTGGAGGCATCACAACGTACGGAATAAGCCTGCGAATGTCTCATTACTGCCGCATCATTGTGGATGGGTCATGCGCATTCGTTTCCCCTCGAATGCGCATGATAACCCCGGGCTTCTGGATGTATCGGTTACTTCACCTCCTTGTATTTGCCGTTGCCGCCATTGTGGCAACGACGCAGCTTGCTTCTGCAAATTCAGATATTTGCATGCGGATGCAGCAACGGCTTGATCAGCTTAACAGCAGCTCTGATCCGGACGATTATGAACTCACGCTCCGGCGCGATCGGGTTGAAGCGGCGCTTGATGCAAATGACTGCCCCACAATCGATGAGCCGATCCATGCGGAGCCCCGGCGCGATGTCCCGCTTTACGATGAGCCGCAACGCGACCAGCCATTGCAGGAGTTGCCAGGCGATGTGGCTCAGCCGCGTCCCTATGATATCCTCGGGAACGAGCCGGAACCGATCGAGCGGGAAATGAGCACAGCACCGGTTTACGGCGGCCGCTATCAGACGCTGTGCGTGCGCACATGCGACGGTTACTATTTCCCGATTTCCTACGAAACGGGTGCCGAGAATTTCTCGCGTGATCAAACGCAATGTCAGGCCCAATGCCCGGGCGCAAAGCTTTTTTATCAGCCGACCGACAACCAGAATCCTGAAACAATGATTTCGCTGAGAGGGGATGTTTACAAAAACATGCCGAACGCTTTCAAGTTCAGGAATGTTGGCGCCACTGCAACGCCGCAATGTTTTTGCCAGAAGCCTGCCGGAAACTTCAAGACGCTGGGAAATCCGCGGGAAGTACCCGTGGAACCAGTCAAACCCGTACCAGCTCCCGATGCAAACAAATCGCTCGAAGCCAGGTCAGAACCGGCGAAACCCACGGAAAGCAAGCCTGCGGAGCCCGCACCTGCTGCGGAGGCAGCGAACCCCTCTTCAATTATTCAATTGGGCGAGCCAGCGAAGGGAAATATCGAGAAGCCGAAACCCTTGACCGAAGACAAGCCCATCGACCCCAACCGCAAGGTCAGGGTCGTCGGGCCAGCGTTCCTTCCCGACCAAGCAGGGGCAACAAGTCTGCAAGCTCCGGACCAGAAGTCAGGCCGGTAAGCGCGACACGCAGCGGCATGAATAGCGGCTTGCCCTTTCGCCCGCTCTGCGCTTTTACGGCATCGGTCCACTGTTTCCATGTGTCACGATTCCACGGCTCAGGCGGTAGCAGATCGAACGCGGCCCCGACGAACTCGCGATCCTCTTCGGCAAGCTGCTCATCCGTTGCAGGGCCGTCCTTGATGATCTTCCACCAGCTGGCGGCATCCGACACGCGCGAAAGATTGCCGCGCACAGCCAGCCAGAAATCTTCTGCGCGATCGCCTTTGATCCCCAGCGCCTCAAGACGCTCTTTCGCGTCGGCGAAGGGCATGGCGTGAATCAGCGACCGATTGAGTGCATCGAGGTCTGCAGGGTCGAACTTCGACGCGGATTTCGATGTGGCCGCGGGATCAAAAATCGCTGCAAGCGCATCCATGCTGGATACAGCAGTGACATTTTCCGATGTACCGATCAACACCGCCAAGCTGGCAACAGCCATCGGCTCATAACCGTCACGGCGCAAGCTGCCGATCGAGAGTGCCCCGGTACGTTTGGAAATTCCCTCGCCGGAGGCGGTCGTCAGGAGGTTGATATGCCCGAGTTCGGGGACCTTCGCCCCCAGAGCCTCGATGATCGAGATCTGAACGCCGCTATTGGTGATATGGTCATTGCCACGGATGATATGGGAGATTTCCATATCTATGTCGTCGACGACCGATGTAAACGTATAGAGATAGGTGCCGTCCTCACGCACCAGAACCGGGTCCGACAGCGACGAAAGATCAACCGTTTCCCTGGCACGCACGAGATCGTCCCAGTGAACTTCGGTCCTCGCAATCGAAAATGGATCGTCCTTGAAGTTTGGCAGGAGAAAACGCCAATGCGGACGCCGGCCCTCCGCTTCAAGCTTTGCCCTGTCGGCATCTGTCAGTTTAAGGGCATCCCGGCCATAGATTGGCGGCAGGCGGCGAGCCAGACGCAGTTTGCGCTTGCGTTCCAGTTCCTCGGCCGTCTCATAACAGGGATAAAGCAGGCCCGATGCCTTGAGCCTCGCGGCTGCCGCGTCATAGTTCGCAATACGCTTAGACTGGTATTCGATACGCACCGGTTTGATACCCAGCCAGTCAAGATCCGCGATCGTCGCCTCGGCATATTCCGTCTTGGAACGAATAGTATCCGTATCGTCAAAGCGCAGGATGAATTGGCCATTGTTCTTCAGCGCGAACAGCCAGTTGAACAAGGCAATCCGCGTGTTGCCAATGTGGATGTAACCGGTCGGAGATGGTGCAAAACGGACGGTGATGGTCATGCTGGGGGCATATCGGATGCCGCTACAATTGGCAATATGGGCCGCGCCTGCACGCGGCCCATATTCTTAGTCGTCGTTGAGGACAAGCCCCTTGGTCAGCTCGAGCGCCTGCCGCTCAAACAGGCCGCGGTAGATACCGCCATTGAGCCTGATCAGCGCTTCATGGTTGCCTTCCTCGGCGATCCGGCCGTGGTCGAAGACCAGAAGCCGGTCGAGCGAACGCACGGTCGACAGGCGGTGAGCAATCACCAGCGTCGTCCGTCCCAGCATCAGCCGTTCCATGGCCTGCTGGATCAGCACCTCCGATTCAGAATCGAGGCTGGAGGTTGCCTCGTCCAGAATGAGAACGGGTGCATCTGCCAGGAACGCCCGCGCGATGGCCACGCGTTGCCGCTCACCGCCGGAAAGCTTGACACCGCGCTCCCCCACCAGCGTGCTGTACCCCTTCGGCAAAGCCGAAATGAAGTCATGCGCGCTGGCCTGCCTTGCGGCCTCCTCGATCTCCTCCTGCGTGGCACCGGGCCGCGCATAGGCGATATTTTCCGCCAAAGACCGATGAAACAGGATCGGCTCCTGCTGCACGATGGCGATCTGCTGACGCAGCGAGGCCTGGCGCACGCCGGCAATATCCTGACCGTCGATCAGGATCTGACCGGCCTTCACATCATGCAGTCGCTGGATCAGCTTGACGAAAGTCGTCTTGCCCGATCCGGAGTGACCGACCAGCCCCACCCGCTCGCCTGCCCGGATCGTCACCGAGAACCGGTCGTAGAGCGGCAGACGATGCGCACCGTAGAGGAAGGTCACATTGTCGAACTCGATCTTGCCATTGGTGATCCGGATCGGCTTGGCGCCAGGCCTGTCTTCAATGCCAAGCGGCTGACTCTGGATATCAACCAATTCCTCCATGTCATTGACCGAACGCTGCAAATTGCGGATATGCATCCCGACTTCCCGCAGGTAGCCCTGCAGGATGAAGAAGGATGTCAGCACAAAGGTGATGTCACCCGCACTCGCCTGCCCATTCGACCACAGGACCAGCGCAAAGCCGATGACCGCAGCCCGAAGGATAAGCAGCATCGAGCCTTGCGTCGTGCCGTTGCGTGTGCCGCGGATCCAGGTGCGGGCTGTACGGTCCTGCCATTTGGTCAGAACCTTGGCCAGGCGCGCATCTTCACGGCTCTCCGCACCAAACCCCTTCACCACCATATTGCAGCTGACAGCATCGGCGAGCGACCCGCCGAGCTTTGTGTCCCAGCGATTGGCAAGGCTTGCCATCGGTGCGACATAACCAAGCGACATCATCATCGTGACCGAGACAAAGACCAGCGATCCGATGCCGATGATCACACCCATCATTGGCCAGTACCACGCCATAAGTGCTGTTGAGCCAGCGAGCATGACAATCGACGGGAACAGGGCGAGCAACAGCGTATCGTTCAGGAGATCGAGCGCCCACATGCCGCGCGTTACCTTGCGCACGGTCGAGCCGGCAAAGCTGTTTGCATGCCAGTCGGTCGAAAACCGCTGGATGCGGTAGAATGCACCCAACGCAATATCCGACATCATCTTCAATGTCAGAGTCGTGACCGCAATAAAGGTGATGTGCCGCAGGACGATCGCACCCAGCGACAAGGCAAGCAACGCCGAGAACGCCGCGATTGCGGCATTCCAGACCACTGCTTCGGTGGCGTGACCATTGACGACCGCATCGACGAGCCGCCCTGAATAGAGCGGTGTCAAAACGTCGGCCAGTGTCGAAAGCAACACCGCACCAAGAATGACAGCCAGACGCACCGGCTGCTTTTGCCAGTGTTTCCAGGTGAATCCAAGAACGCTGCGGAATGCACCACCGCGCAGGTCGAATCGAAAAAAAGACATGATAATGTCCAGCGCCAAGCGCACCGGCCTCAATAGAAAATTCAGACAAGAATGCCGTGAAAAGGGAACAAGAATCAGTACGGCATGATTGATTTGGCGACTCGCCTGGATACAGGAAAGGCCAATGTCGGCGATGAGTTACCTTGACTTCGTGAAGTCAATCGAGAGGCCGTAAGGCTTCCCGTCATCACGTGTCAGGAACGAACGCCGCCCCGCGGGGACATGGAAAAAGCTGTCATTCGTGAACCTCCCGGTCTTCATTGCCGGAAGATCGCTTATAGGTGAATCGTTCCCGGGCGCCAAGCGCCTGTTTTTTAGGCAGGCGCTTTTCGGATATTGGTGCGGCCAGATTGCAACAGTTAGCCGGTCTAGCTTCGATCCCGAAACCGGTTGGTGATCGGATAACGCCGGTCGCGGCCAAAATTCTTCTTTGTCACCTTTACACCCGGCGCAGACTGGCGGCGCTTGTATTCGGCAATGTAGAGCAGGTGCTCGATGCGTTCGACCGTCGCGCGGTCATGACCGCGCCCGACGATTTCATCGACGCCCATCTCGTGCTCGACGAGGCATTCCAGAATATCGTCGAGCACCGGATAAGGCGGCAGCGAATCCTGGTCGGTCTGGTTTTCACGCAGCTCGGCCGAGGGCGCCTTCTTGATGATGTTCACCGGGATAACCTCGCCCGAAGGGCCGAGACCACCGGCGGGGACATTGTTATTGCGCCATTCCGACATGGCATAGACCTGCATTTTGTAAAGGTCCTTGATCGGATTATATCCGCCATTCATGTCGCCATAGAGTGTGGCATAGCCGACCGACATTTCGGACTTGTTGCCCGTGGTCACCACCATGGAGCCGAACTTGTTGGAAATCGCCATCAGGATGGTGCCACGCGCGCGGCTCTGCAGATTTTCTTCGGTAATGCCTTCCTTGGTGCCCTCGAAAGTCGGGCCAAGCGCCTTGAGGAAGCCCTGTACCGGCTCGAAGATCGGCACGATGTCGTAGCGGCAACCAAGCATGCGGGCGCAATCCTCGGCGTCCTTCAGCGAATCTTTCGACGTATAGGTATAAGGCATCATGACGGCGCGCAGGCGCTCTTCGCCCAATGCATCCACCGCAAGCGCAGCGCAGATCGCGGAGTCGATACCACCGGAAAGGCCGAGCACGACATCCTTGAAGCCATTCTTGTTGACGTAATCGCGCAGGCCCAGCATGCAGGCACGGTAATTCGCCTCTTCGCCCTCCGGAATCCTCGACATCGGCCCTTCATGGCATGCCCAGCCATTGGCTCCGCGCCGCCATGTCGTGACGATCAGCTGTTCCTCGAACTGCGACATCTGGAACGCAAGGTTCTTGTCGGCATTGAACGCAAAGGAGGCACCGTCGAAAATCAGATCGTCCTGTCCGCCGAGCTGGTTTGCAAAGACCAGTGGCAGTCCCGTCTCGATCACCTGACGCAGCGCCACCTGATAGCGCACATCGACCTTGCCGCGATAATAGGGCGAGCCATTGGGTACGCAGAGAATTTCCGCGCCACTCTCCGCCAGCGTTTCGCAGACGTCATGATCGCCCCAGATATCCTCGCAAATTGGAATACCAATGCGCACCCCGCGGAAATTGACGGGACCGGGCATGGGGCCAGCCTGGAAGACACGCTTTTCATCGAACTCGCCATAGTTCGGCAGATCGACCTTGAAACGCTCGGCAATCACTTTACCGCCGTCGAGCACCATGACCGAGTTGTGCAAGCCGGTCTCACGCTTCAGCGGCGTTCCTATGATGACCCCCGGACCACCATCGGCGGTATCCAGGGCGAAATCCTGCACCGCCTTTTCACAGGCTTCGATGAAAGCGCGCTTGAGCACCAGATCTTCCGGTGGGTAACCCGAAATGAAAAGCTCGGTGTAAAGGACGAGATCGGCGCCCTGACGTGCGGCGTCCGCTCGTGCTTCGCGGGCTTTTGCCAGATTGCCCTTGATGTCACCCAGCACCGGATTGAGTTGGGCGATGGCGATACGGAGAATGTCGGGATTTTTGCTCATGTTGAGTATTTAGCATTTCGTTGTTCGATAAACAATGTGGGCGGTAACATGCATCAGGAAAAAAACACCGTCCAGAGCGTATAGAACCAGACCGTTGCAACCAGGATGATCGAAATCAGCACGGCAAGTGACCCGCAATCCTTGGCGATCTGGATCTCGCGATGAAAATCCAATGAAACCGCATCGCACGCTGCCTCGATGCCGGTGTTGAGCACTTCAATCATGATCAGAAACAAAACGGACCCGGTCAGAAGCAGGAAAGAAAGACCGGAGGGTGCAATAAGGGCAGCGATGGGAATGGAAAGGAAAAACAGAATGAGTTCTTGCTGGACCGCTTGCTCATGCTTCGCCAGATGCTTCAGAGCACGCATGGAATTGATGAATGCCAATACTAGCCGATGCATGCCCCGCCCCCGTGTTTTCCGCTGAGGGCAGCTTTACGGGGAGATTGGCGCGCGTCAATCCTTTGAACGGTCAGTCCCCGCAACCACGACACCACCGCCACTTTTTTCATATTGCGGCAGGTCGTCGCCAATCTCGTAATAGTCGCCTTTGTCGGCGACGAATATATGGCTTTCGGCGCGTAGTCCGGAAGGATAATCGAATGCCCCTGCCATGACGGAAATATAGTCAAGCTCGTTGTGTTTCCAGAAAAGGACCGAGCCGCAGTTTTTGCAGAAGCCGCGCTTGGCAAAGTGGCTCGCCTCATACCAGCCGATATTCTCTTCGCCAGAAACGCTTATCGAATCGTCCTGAACATTGGTCGCCGCCAGAAAATGGCCGGTTTGCTTGCGGCATTGCGAGCAGTGGCAATAAACGACGCCACGCAGATTTCCCCGCGTTTCGAAATGTACTTTCCCGCAAAGACAAGAGCCCCGACGCAACTCGACCACAACCACAACCTCCCGATTATCGACGACGAACTTAGGCGACGCCGCAAGCGACGCCTTTCGCATTTACGCCTTTGCCGGACGTGTCAACGACAGGCGCAACAGCGCCGCGCCGACAACAGCGGACAACAACGATCCGAGCAGCACGCCCAGCTTCGTTTCATCCTGCAGCAGCGGCGAATTGGCAAAGGCGAGCAATCCGATGAACAGGCTCATGGTAAAGCCAATACCGCAAAGAATCGCGACGCTGTAAATTTGCAGCCAGGTTGCCCCCGCCGGACGCTCGGCAAGGCGCAGTTTGATGGCCACCCAGGCGAACGAGAAAACACCGATTTGCTTGCCGAAGAAGAGGCCAGCGGCAACGCCGATCGGTACCGGGTCGGCAAGGTTGGACAGCGATACGCCGCTGAAGGAGACACCGGCATTGGCGAAACCGAAGATGGGCACAATGAGAAATCCAACCCAGGGCTGAATCGCGTGTTCGAGCTCCAGCAGCGGCGAATCCGCCTGTCCCTTTTCGCCGCGCATGGGAATGGCCAGGGCAAGCAGCACACCGGCGATCGTCGCGTGGATGCCGGACTTGAAGACCAATATCCACAAGATCACGCCGAGAACGAGATATGCCCACAGCCGCACCATGCCGAGGTAGTTCATCGCGATGAGAATGCCAAAGACAGCGGCCACGCCTGCCAGCGCAGGCACGTTCAAGCCGTCTGAATAGAACAGGGCGATGATGATGACAGCGCCAAGATCATCTATGATGGCCAGGGCTGTCAGGAACACCTTTAGCGATAGCGGGACCCGCGAGCCGAGCAGCGACAGCACCCCGAGCGAAAAGGCAATGTCGGTGGCGGACGGGATTGCCCAGCCACGGATGGTCTCCCCTTCGTTGAAGGCAAGGAAGATCAGCGCCGGGACGATCATGCCGCCGAGCGCGGCAAAGCCAGGCAATGCTCGGCGCGACCAGTTCGACAACTGTCCGCTGATCATCTCACGCTTGATTTCAAGGCCGACAAGAAGGAAGAACACGGCCATCAGCGCATCATTGATCCAGTGCAGGATGCTCAACCCGCCGACATAGGTCTTCAGGAACCCGAAGTAGTCTTCGCTCAGCGGTGAATTGGCAATGATCAGCGCCAAAGCGGCAACTGCCATCAAAATGATGCCCCCGGAGGCCTCATTCTCCATGAACGAACGGAAAGACGCAGTCAGGCGGATTCGGCGCGAGGGTTTTGTGTCCATGCAGCCTTGATAGAATCCTGAAACGCAAAACTCCAGCCAAAACACCGGGCTAATTGGAATTGCACAGGTCACCCACAACAAAGGGCGGTCCGAGACCGCCCTTTGCAATATGCACGCGTGGCCAGCAGGTCAGGCGTTGACGGCCAGCTTCTGCGGATGGCTGTCACGCTCCTTCTTGAGAAGTTCGGCAACGAGGAATGCGAGCTCCAGAGCCTGATCGGCATTGAGGCGCGGATCGCAATGGGTGTGGTAGCGATCGGACAGATCTTCTGCCGAAATCGCCCGCGCACCGCCGGTGCATTCCGTCACGTTATTGCCGGTCATTTCGATGTGGATGCCTCCCGGATAGGTTCCTTCGGCATGATGAACGGCGAAGAAGCTTTCGACTTCCTTCAGGATGCGGTCGAACGGCCGTGTTTTATAGCCATTGGCGGTGATCGTGTTGCCATGCATGGGATCACAGGACCAGACCACGTTGCGGCCCTCCTTCTGCACCGCGCGGATCAGCTTCGGCAGATGATCGCCGACCTTGTCGTGGCCGAAGCGATTGATCAGCGTCAGGCGGCCCGGTTCGTTCGCCGGATTGAGGAGGTCGATCAAGCGGATCAGGTCATCGGGCTCCAAGGTCGGACCGCACTTGAGACCAAGCGGGTTCTTGATACCGCGGCAGTATTCGACGTGAGCATGATCCGCCTGACGCGTACGGTCGCCGATCCAGATCATATGGCCTGATGTGCCGTACCAGTCGCCCGAAGTAGAATCGACGCGGGTCAAGGCTTCTTCATAACCGAGAAGCAATGCTTCATGGCTGGTATAGAAATCCGTCTCGCGCAACTGGGCATTGCTCTCGGACGTAATACCCACGGCACGCATGAAGTCCATCGTGTCGGAGATGCGGCGTGCCAGCGAACCATAACGCTCACCTTGGGGGCTATCGGCAACGAAACCCAGCATCCACTGGTTTACGTTCTCCAGATTGGCATAGCCACCCTGTGCGAAAGCGCGCAAAAGGTTGAGCGTAGCGGCTGACTGGCGATACGCCATTTCCTGACGGGCCGGATCGGGAGTTCGCGACTGTTCCGTGAACTCGGTACCATTGATGATATCACCGCGGTAGATCGGAAGTTCGATGCCGTTCTTCGTTTCGGTATCCGAGGAACGCGGCTTGGCGAACTGGCCGGCGATGCGGCCGACCTTGACGATAGGCTTGGACGCCCCGAACGTCAGGACGACGGCCATCTGCAGGAATACGCGGAAAAAGTCGCGGATATTGTCCGCACCATGTTCGGCAAAGCTTTCGGCGCAATCGCCGCCCTGCAACAGAAAGCTTTCACCCTTGGCAACAGCTGCAAGCTGCTTCTTTAGCTTGCGCGCCTCACCTGCAAATACGAGCGGCGGATAAGTACGAAGACGGGCCTCGACATCGCTCACGGCCTGAGCGTCCGGATAGTATGGCACCTGCTTGATAGGCATGCCTCTCCAGGAAGTCGGTGTCCAGTTCTTGGTCATTATTGCACCTGTTATTTGCTTTCCATATTGGTAGCGATTGTTCGGGGTTTCTCCGGTCATGCCGGAAGGCGCTCATATAGTCCAATTACATCGTTTGCACCAGTCCCGTTAAGGATTGTGACGGCAAAGCATTTTCGTCGTTGCCCGCTACATCAATTTGAATTACGTTAACGTTAAGGTAAGATCTGGGAGGATCGATTGCGCGACATCATATTTGAAGCAGCGGATGGTTTTCCGCTGCATGGAAGTCTGTTTGAAGGGACCGGCGACGGCCCAGCCATCCTTATTTCATCTGCTGCGGCGGTTCCGGACACGATTTACCGGCATTTTGCCGGCCGTCTGGTAGAATTGGGCGCATCGTATGTGCTGACATATGACTATCGCGGTGTCGCAAAATCGGCCGTGCCCCGAAATTGGAAGGCGCGGCTCAACCTGAAGGACTGGGGTGTACTCGACTTCCCGGCTGCCCTGGACGAATTGAAGCGCATTGCAGGACCCCGCCCGCTTGTCGGCATTGGCCACTCCTATGGTGGCGTTGCCCTTGGCCTCAGCAATCGTGCTTCGGAGTTCGAACGTTACACGATGCTTGCCTCGCTCTCCGGCTACTACCGCAACACGGCCCAACCCTGCGCGATGTATGCCAAGATGAATCTTCTCGGCGTGCCTCTCACCATCCCCTTCGGCAAACTGCCAAGGTGGGGAGGATTGGGCGAGGCCGTTCCGGGAACCATCTTTCGCGATTGGGCGCGGTGGTGCCGCAATCCGAATTTCCTCTTCGCCGATCCGGCAGTTCCCGAAGCAAGACATTTCCAATCGGTTGCGATCCCGCTCCTTTCGGTCGGAATAACCGACGATGTCTGGGGCACGCGAAGAGCGGTGAACGATCTGCTCTCGCGCTTCGGCAATGCGCCGGTTCACGAAATGTGGTTTTCGCCGGGCCAATCCGCCGACACCCAGATCGGGCATTTGGGCTTTTTCCGGAAGCACCAGGCCGGAAAATTATGGCCTGCAGTCACCAACTGGCTGCTGCACGCCAAAATTCCCGAAAATGCGGCGCCGCGCCGGATAGCACAGGCCGCCTAGGCAACGTATCAGTCCATGCGCTGGCAATCCACGATGCGGTAGCTCGGCTTATACATCGTCACCAGTTCTTCCGATGCTGTCGGGTGCACGGCCATGGTCCGGTCGAAATCATCCTTGGTGCAACCCGCCTTGATTGGAATGGCCAGAAGCTGCGCCATCTCGCCGGCGTCGGGTCCCAATATATGCGCGCCAACGACCTTTCGACTGGCAGCATCGACAATGAGCTTGGTCAGCATCTTGTCCTTGGCCCCGGAAAGCGTATTGCGCATTGGACGGAACAAGGCGCGATAGACTTCAAGCTCCTTGAACTGCTTGCCCGCTTCCTCTTCGCTGAGGCCCACCGTACCGATTTCCGGTTGCGAGAAAACAGCGGTGGCGATCTGCCGGTGGTCGGGCCTGGTGGGATTATTCTTGAACGCCGTCTCAAGAAAACACATCGCCTCATGGATGGCGACGGGCGTCAGCTGAACGCGGTTCGTCACATCCCCGACTGCCCAGATATTTCCCTTGGTGGTACGCGAATATGCATCAACCTTGATCGCGCCAATCTCGTCGACCTCGACGCCCGCCGCTTCGAGTCCGAGCGTTTTTGTATTGGGCACGCGTCCGATCGCAAGCATTACCTGGTCTGCCACAAGCTCATCGCCTGCTGACAGACGAACGGTAAGACGCCCGTTGTCCGGCCGTTTCACCTCTTTGATAACTTCAACACAGCGGATGCGAATGCCTTTGGCAACCATGGACGCATGCAGCAATTGCCGCAAATCATGATCAAACCGTGAAAGAATTTCTTTACCACGGTAGACGAGCGTGGTTTCAACCCCGAGACCATGGAATATGTTCGCGAACTCCACCGCGATGTAGCCCCCGCCTTCGATCACAATGGCTTTCGGCAGTTCCTCGAGGTGAAAAGCCTCGTTCGAGCTGATGCATAGCTCATGCCCGGGCAAAGCCACATGCGGATTGGGGTGGCCGCCGGTAGCGACAAGAATTTGATCGGCACTGAACCGGTTGCCGGTCTTGAGGATTTCAATCGTATGGTCGTCGATCAACACGGCTCTGCTGTCGAAAATCTCGACATTTGAGTTATCGAGCCCGCTTCGGTAGAGCCCTTCCAGCCGCGCAATTTCGCGGTCTTTGTTGGCGACCAGTGTGGGCCAATCGAACGTAGTCGCCCCAACGCTCCAGCCGTATCCGGCGGCAGCTTCGAAATGTTCCGGAAATTGGGAAGCGTAAACGAAGAGCTTCTTTGGAACGCAGCCGCGAATGACACAGGTCCCCCCCATCCGGTATTCTTCGGCGAGCCCGACTTTTTTTCCCATGGCGCCGGCAAGCCGACCCGCTCGTACGCCACCCGATCCGCCTCCGATGACGAATAGGTCGTAGTCATAGCTTGTCATGGTAACACTCCGAATCTGGTCGACAGGTCATTGCATATGGGTTGTATCGTGGCGGCTTAAAAGAACAAAGCCCGGCTAGAGACCGGGCTTTGCAGATTTTGTATCCATGCAGCAATCAGGGTTTCGGCTTGGCTGGTGCCTCAGGCGTGGCCGGCGCCGTCGCCGCGGCGGTGGCTGCGATCTTCTCGGCAACGGCCTGCGCCAGATCCCGGGCGATACCGCGCCCCCAGATCGTTGCAGCCTTGTTTACTTCACGCGTCACGATCGGGCCTTCCGACAGCAGCTTTTTTCCTGCGGGAGATGTGTAGAAGCCCGTGATGGCGTTAAGCTCTTCTTCGGTGAACGAAACGGCGTAGGCGCGGGCAGCTTCGTTTTCAAGATCGGCACGACGCGATGCAAGCGCCAGTGCCTGCTCGTCAACGGCAGTGCTGATAACGGATTCGAGATTCGGATCTTTCTGAATCAATTCACTCTTCAGCCCGCGCGCAGCGTCAGGCAGGATGGTGTCGAACATGTCCGTGGTCTTGATTGCGGAAACGGCAGCGCGGGCCGCCGCCAGATGCGAGGGGGTAATTTCCTGCGCTTGTGCAGTGCAAAGACCGCCAAGCATGATCGCAACAGACAGGGGTGCAATCAAGCGGCGAAAGCCAGATGCTCGGTTCATGAATTTATCGCTCCGTTTTCGTTGCCGCGCATGACCCAAAAATCGTCTTTGATTTTGCAAAGGATCATGCGCCATTTTAATTTGTTGCTACGTCCTTATGCGTCCGAACCGGGCGCGCGGCGCAGTAATGTCCGGATACCGTCGCTACCGGCCAGAATGGCCACACGCGCCAGATCCAAAAAAAGTCCGTGCTCCACGACACCAGGAATGGCGTGCAGAGCGGCCGATAACGCTCTTGTATCCGGAATGCGGCCAAAAGATGCATCCAGGATCAAATGCCCGCCGTCTGTAACAAATGGTTCTGCTCCCGTCATCCTCAATGTAAGTGTACCTGAAAGATCAAGTCTGGAAGCCGCAAGTTCGATCGCCAATGTGGTGGCTGCAAGACCAAATCGGTTAACCTCGATGGGGAGCGGAAAGGCGCCAAGCGTTTCCACAAGCTTTGATTCGTCCGCAATTACAATCATCTCTGTCGACGCGGCCGCAACGATCTTTTCACGCAGCAAAGCCCCGCCGCCGCCTTTGATAAGCGCGAGTTCCGGGCCAACTTCATCCGCACCATCGATCGTCAGATCAAGTGCCGGCGTATCCTCGAGAGTGGTGAGCTTGACGCCAAGTTCACGGCAAAGCGCGGCAGTGCGCTCGGAGGTTGGCACGCCAATAACATTCAATCCGGATGCGACTTTTGCCGCAAGGAGCCGCACAAACTCTTCGGCTGTCGAACCCGTTCCAATTCCAAGGCGCATTCCATCCCTGACATAGGTCAGCGCTTCACCAGCTGCTTTGATTTTCAATGTCCTGGCATCCATTCGTGGTGCGCCCTCTTGTAGCTTTGACTCGACATCGGTTTGACGTGACACTGGGCTCCTAACACGTCAGGCTATCGGGTCAAGGCTCGTTGCTTGTTTTACAGCCAGCCTTATACTTGAGTGTAAGGGTGCCCACCACAAAATTGGCGAATTAATTTCGCCACGTCACAGGAAAACAAATGTCGCAACCAATCGTTGTTTTTGATCTCGATGGAACTTTGGTGGATACCGCACCCGATCTTCTCGATAGTCTCAATCACTGCCTCAGCGAGGCCGGGATGCAAAAGGTCGATCCCGTCACGCTGCGCCGCTATGTCGGGCAAGGCGGGCGCGTGATGATCGAACGTGCCTTTGAGGCACAGCAGAAGCTTCTCAGTCCGGAACAGCTCGATTGGCTGGTCGACGTCTTCATTGCACATTACAGCGCCCATATGCCCGGCCATTCGGCGCTCTACGAAGGCGCCGAGAAGGCGATGGAAGACCTCTCAGGCGCCGGCTATCTGTTGGCGGTATGTACCAACAAGTTTGAAGCACTTTCTGTCAACCTGTTGAGCGGGCTTGGCCAGTCATCGCGATTCAGCGCAATCTGCGGCTCGGATACGTTCGCATTTCGCAAACCCGACCCCCGTCATTTGATTGAAACAATCAGGAAAGCCGGCGGTGATCCGGAACGCGCGGTCATGATTGGCGACAGCCGCACCGATATCGATACAGCGAAAGCCGCGGGAATTCCTGTCGTCGCCGTCGATTTCGGCTATTCGGACCATCCAGTTGCGACTTACGATCCAAGCCGGATCATCTCACACTATCGTGAATTGAAAGTCGAACTTGCGGACGATCTGATCGGTGCCGTTAATGCTTGATGGAATCAAGTAACTCAAAGGTGATCTGGAACAAAAGCGAGAATCGCACGTTACTCTGTCGATTGATGCTACGCCAATTTGGCTTACCATCAGACTTTTCTTTGCTCTTACATAAATGCGAGGCATAAAGCCTCGGATTTCAGGAGGAAATATGAGAAAGCTCACCTCGGTACTGGCAGCCCTCGCAATGTCGGTCAGTACGATGTCTGCCGGAACGGTGCCCGGTTATTCGGCACCGTTGGCACTGCTTTCCGTTGAAACGCCCAGCAATATTCAGTTGGTCAATGAGGACAATCGCGTCCTCAGGCGCATGCCCCGCTACAATCGTGAATGGCGCGGCGATCGCGGCTGGCGCGGCGATCGAGGCTGGCGCGGCGACGGGAACTGGCGCGGCGATCGCGGCTGGCGCGGTTATCGTGGCTGGCGCGGTGACGGCTACTATGGAAACAATTACTATAATGGATATCGCGGCTACCGTTATTACCGTCCCGGCTATCGCTACTATAATGACGCTTGGTTCCCGCTCGCAGCATTCGCGGGTGGATTGATCATCGGTAATGCGATCAGCCAGTCAGCTCCCGTATACCGCACCGGCAGTTCACATACGGAATGGTGCTACAATCGTTACCGGTCCTACCGGGCCTATGACAACACCTATCAACCCTATGGTGGCCCGCGCCGGCAGTGCTATTCACCCTACCGGTAAGTCTTCACCGATACCTGCCGAATCCAAGAAGCCTGGATCCTTATCCGGGCTTCTTATTGTTTAGCGCCTACGCCATAACCGGAATCGTATTGCGCTTGCCTCAATCCCGTCTTGGCTGCCTAATTTTTGTGCTGGAGTAAAGTGTGCACGCTTAAACGATGGAATGTGCTTGCTTTTTTTGCTGAACCCGCTTGAATGACACTTATATAAAGGGGGTATTAGTGAAGCCATTTGATGAGATGATCAAAACCGGCGGTGATGTGCGCCTGCCATACGAACAGCTGAAATGCTGGCTTGATACCCAGAACCCCGAGCGATTGGCGCAGAAGGCGCTGGATGCGGAAAATGTATTTCGCAAGACCGGGATTACCTTCGCAGTCTATGGCGACGAAGAAGCAGCCGAACGGCTCATTCCATTCGACATCATTCCCCGTATTATCACCGGCAATGAATGGCGCCGCCTGTCGCAAGGCATTGAGCAGCGTGTTATGGCCCTCAATGCGTTTCTCGATGATATCTACCACCGTCAGGAAATCATTCGTGCGGGGCGCATTCCGCGAGAATTATTCACCCACAACGATGCCTATCTACCTGAAATGGTCGGGTTCCGTCCGCCCGGCAACGTCTATACGCATATTATCGGCGTCGATATCGTAAGAACTGAAGAAAACCAGTTCTATGTGCTTGAAGACAATGCGCGCACACCGTCCGGTGTTTCGTACATGCTGGAGAACCGCGAAACGATGATGCAGTTGTTTCCGGAACTGTTTCAGCAGATCAAGGTTCGCCCCGTCGAAACATACCCGAAGCTGCTGCGCCAATCGCTTGCAGCAGTTGCACCGCCCGGATGCAAAGGGACACCGACAATCGCTGTTCTTACGCCGGGCATCTACAACTCGGCCTATTTCGAGCATGCATTCCTCGCGGATCAGATGGGTGTCGAGCTCGTCGAGGGCAGCGATCTGAAAGTGGAAAACGGCAAGGTGGTCATGCGGACCACCGAGGGCAATCGCGCGATCGACGTTCTCTATCGCCGGGTCGATGATTCTTTCCTCGATCCCCTCACCTTCCGCCGTGACTCGGCACTGGGCGTCGCCGGTATCATGGATGTCTACCGGTCGGGCAACATCACAATCGCCAACGCCCCTGGAACGGGAATTGCCGACGACAAGGCGCTCTATTCCTACATGCCCGAAATCGTCGAGTTCTATACTGGCCGCAAGGCGATTTTGGAGAATGTTCCAACCCATCGCTGCTCCGAGCCGGACACACTCAAATACGTGCTCGAAAACCTCGCCGATCTCGTCGTCAAGGAAGTCCACGGTTCAGGCGGTTATGGCATGCTGGTGGGTCCTGCCGCTTCGAAGAAGGAGTGCGAGGCTTTCGCACTCAAGCTGAAGGCCAACCCCAAGAACTATATCGCCCAGCCGACCCTGGCACTTTCGACGACCCCGATCATGACTGAAAAGGGCCTGGCGCCACGGCACGTGGACCTGCGGCCCTTTGTTCTTGTTTCCGATCGCATTCGCATCACGCCTGGCGGGCTGACACGCGTTGCCTTGAAAGAAGGTTCGCTTGTCGTCAATTCCAGTCAGGGCGGAGGCACGAAGGACACGTGGGTGCTGGACGATTAGACTTGTTCTGAGGGGATGAGGGCCGCCAAAGACGGTTCCAGAGACAAAGAGGGATAACACCGAAAAATGCTTCTTGGCCGAACCGCAAATGGTCTCTACTGGATGTTCCGCTATATTGAGCGGGCAGAGAATATGGCTCGCCTGATCGATGCCGGTTTGCGCATGGCTCTGACGAAGACTTCCGATGCACCGGAAGAATGGTCCTCGGTTCTGATGAGCGCCGGTGTAAAAATCGGGTACGACAACAAGTACAACGAATACAATGCCAGCCTGGTGTCTGATTTCCTGCTGCGCGATCCCGGAAACCCGTCGAGCGTCATGTCGTGCGTCGAGACAGCTCGCTCAAACGCGCGCATGGTGCGCACGGCACTGACGCGCGAGGCCTGGGAAAGTGTGAACGAGACGTGGATGATCCTCAAATCCACGCTGGCACAGGCTGTCCCCGAGACCGATCTTCCGCGTGTGCTCGACCAGATCAAGCGTGAAACCGCGATCATCCGCGGCGCTTTCCACGGAACGATGCTGCGCAACGAGATTTTCAATTTTGCACGCATCGGGACGTTTATCGAGCGGGCGGACAACACCGCTCGCATTCTCGATGTCAAATATTACGTCCTGCTGCCGTCGATCTCGTATGTTGGCACGACACTCGACAACTTTCAGTGGGAGTCAATCTTGCGCTCCGTTTCAGCGCACCGCTCCTATCGCTGGGTCTATGACGTGGAATACAATCCCGTAAATATTGCAGACTATCTGATCCTCAACTCCAGAATGCCGCGATCGCTCAATTTCTGTTATTCGAACATCGTGGATAATCTGAAATACCTTGCCAGCGATTATGGCAAGCGGCACGAATGCCATGACATGTCGGAAAGTATAATGATCCGCCTGGAAAACAATGATATCCGGACCATCTTTGACAACGGTCTTCATGAATTTCTGAGCGATCTCATCTATCAAACGAACAGCTTGAGCAGCAAAATTGCTGCGGCCTACAACTTCGATTGAAGCCCATGCTTTTGAACATTCATCACAATTCCAACTATCGTTATGACTCCCCGGTGCATTATTCGGTACTGCGTTTGCGCCTGCATCCACAGAGCAGCCCAGGGCAAAAGGTTATCGATTGGACGGTGACGGTGAAAGGGGCAACGCAGGAGGCGAACTATCGCGACGGTTATGGCAATCGCACGACCTTGATAAGCCTTGAACGCAACGTCGAGGAGCTCGTCATCCGCGCTTCAGGCCAAGTTGAAACCGAGGATCGCACGGGCGTTCTCGGCAAGGTCTATAACTTCATGCCGATCTGGCTCTATGAGCGGGAGACCGAGCTGACAAAGCCCGGAGAGGCGATTCGCGAATTGGCGGCCGGCCTTCAAATCAGGACCGACAAACTTGCGATCATGCATGAATTGATGGGACTATTGCACCAGAGAGTGGCCTATATACCAGGATCGACCAATGTGGCCACGACGGCCGAGGAAGCGCTTTTGAATGGTAAAGGCGTCTGTCAGGACCACACACACATCTTTTTGTCGGTCGCACGCGTCCTGAATATTCCGGCACGGTATGTATCTGGCTATCTGATGCTCAACAATACGATCGAACAGACGGCAAGCCATGCCTGGGCCGAAGCCCACATCGAGGGGCTCGGCTGGGTCGGATTCGATGCAGCCAACGATATTTGCCCGAATGAAGGCTATGTCCGCGTAGCATGCGGCCTCGACTACCGCGAAGCAGCCCCGATTTCCGGAATACGCTTTGGACCAGGCATCGAATCACTTGCCGTCGAGGTCAATGTGGAGCAGTAATCTCAAAATTCATTCGGAATCGGAATTCGGGATTCGCTATGACCTACTGTGTAGGCCTCAAACTGGACCGTGGTCTTGTGTTCATGTCTGACACAAGGACCAATGCTGGCGTCGACAACATCTCGACGTTCAAGAAAATGTACACCTGGGCCAAAACAGGCGATCGCGTAATCACGCTGCTATCCGCTGGTAACCTTGCAACCACGCAGGCCGTCATCAGTATTTTGAATGAGCGTACCAAGACACCCTCTGAACGGTCGCCATCGATCTACGATATGCCATCGATGTTCCAGACCGCGCGGCTCGTCGGCGATACGATAAGACATGTCATCGACGAGGTGGATTCCGGGGGGCAACGCGCGGATTCGTTCGGAGCGTCGATTATCCTCGGGGGCCAGATCAAAGGCGGGGATCCCCGTCTGTTCCTGATCTACCCGGAAGGCAATTTCATCGAGTCCACGCCCGACACGCCTTTTTTCCAGATCGGCGAGCACAAATACGGCAAGCCGATTATTGTACGGTCCTACGATCCGGCGATGACATTCGAAGAAGCGACCAAGCTGTTGCTGGTATCATTCGATTCAACATTGAAGTCCAACCTGTCGGTAGGGCTGCCGCTTGACCTGCAATTCTATGAATCCGACAGCTTCAAGCTCGGATTCGAAAAGCGGATCGAACGCCACGATCCCTATTACGAGATCATTTCGGAGGGTTGGTCGCAGGCCTTGAAACTTGCATTTCAGAGCCTGCCCCCATTCGAAATAGAGCCCAGGAGCTAGAGCAGCGGACTTCAGAGCCCTGCAGTCTGGGCAACCTCAGCGGCCTGACGGACGGCCCGCGTTTTCGCGAATGCCTTTGCGAGGTAGGCATCGCGCTCGTAGACATCGTTGTAGAATTGGATTTCGCCGGTGGCGGCATCGGGCCAAGCGGTGAAATAGGACACGTAAACGGGCAGTTGGTCCTTCACCCTGACGCTGCGCTCATTCTTGCCGAAATATTGCTTCAGGTCTTCGACCGGAACACCAAGCACGGCGGCGGCCATATCACGTGGTCGTTCCAGCCGGATACAGCCGTGGCTCAATGCCCGCATGTCCCGCTTGAAATAGGATTTCGCCGGTGTGTCATGCATGTAGATGTCGTGGCTGTTCGGGAACAGAATTTTCAGCTCACCCAATGCATTGTCGAGGCTCGGTTTTTGACGAATGCCGACGCCACCGCCACTGGCGGCAACTTGTGACCAATTCACCGCGCTTGAAGGGATGACGCGCCCGGATTTGTCATAGACTTCATAACCGCTATTCTCGAGATAGGATGGGTTGTTGAGAATTTTCGGCATCATCTCATTGAGAATGATCGACCGTGGCACGCCCCAAGATGGATTGAAGACAACGGTTTCGATCGTGTCATGGAAGAAGTAGGTCTGGTTCGTCGGTGACCCGACTACGATGTTCATCGCCAGCTTTTCGGTGTTGTCATCGAAATACTGAGCACGGTACGCTGGCTGATTGATGAAGACGTAGCGCGTGCCGAAATCATGCGGCAGCCAGCGCAAGCGTTCCATCGAATAGAGAATTCGATCGCGCTTGGATGAGGTCGTTTCTGCCTGAAGCGTATTGATGGTGCTGCTGCCGATGATGCCATCGGGTTTGCGCCCCTGTCCTTTTTGGAATTCCTTGATGGCTTCGACGAGGCTCTCGTCATAGACGTCGGTATTTTCGTGCGATAGCAGCACAGCCTCGTGCTTTGCCAGATAGTCTTCGGGGGCTTTTGCCTTGATCAGGGCTACGACATTGCGAATTTCCGGATTTACTTCGCCCGGCCTTATCAGGGTACCCGGAGCAACGCGCACAGTGGGCTCTTTGGCATCGCCGATCTTGTCCAGGCTCTGCTTCAATTCGGCATACCATTTGCTTTGAGGCGCAAAGGCAACAAGCGTGGCGCTCGGGTCGCTTGAAGAAGCGAGCTGATCAATTACCTCGCGTGGACGGACGCGGCCAACCGCGATATCGTGGAACCCGCTCAGACGATTTGGATTGATACGGCCCTCACCCTGATCCATCGCATACCGCAGCGCGCGCGCCGACAGCGTCAATTCGAACTCGGAGAGTTCCTTCAGCCGTGCTGGAATATTGGCACGGTCATAATCATCGCCCGGCACCTTGACGGCGTAATCCTGAGGATCAAGGCCATCTTCGCCAGCCTTGGCGAAGAGCGCCAGAACAGCCTTGGCTTTTGAGGTCACATCATATGATGCGGTCCAGATCGGCTGCTGTTTCGTGGCGTAATAGGAAACGATGGCGTCGGCGATCTGTTTTTCCGCCTGCACATGCGCGTCTTTTAAGTGATCTATTTTGAGACCGAATTGTTCCATCTGTGGCGGCGCTACGGTGTCATGATCCGCGGAGGCAGTCAGCTGAGGATCGACCCTGGAAAAGTCAATCTGAACGAGCGCTTCGGGCTTGTAATCGTAATTCGTCGGCGCAGTCACAGTGACGCGCTTGATCGGCGCTGACGGGCGTCTGACAGACGCTGACTGTTCGTCAATGCCCTCGCCGGGTCTGGAAGGACCGACAGGCTTGGACTCCACGCGGCGGTTACCGAACAGCAATTCCATCAGATTGTTTGCTGCCGAGGCCTGCGAAATCGAGACTGCCGTCGCCGATAACAATGCAGCCAGAAAAATCGCACGCTTTTTTGAAAAGGAATTCATGATGTCCGCCCGGATGGTACTGTCATGCCCACGGGTGAACATGGGCCATTGATTTGGTGTTCGGCCAGTTTCATCGCATCCTATTTAGATTCTTTTAACAATGCCCCGCCCCCGATTGATTATTATCCAGGAGCACAATTTTAAGCTGTGTGCCGATTTCGACACATCAATCGCGATACACATTGATTATCATGTTGATCTACAAGAGAACTCGTTGACCCACCGAGTTATTTTAAAAATCTTCCAATAGCGTTACAGAAGAATCGACTCGCTGGATCGAATGGGGACACGGTGAACAAGTTTTTCCTCCTGCTTTTGCTATGCGCAACAGTATAAATCGTATCCTCTTTGACTATGCCTGCACGTGCACAAGATCAAACTATCAGAAAAATATTCCTGGCCGGAAAGCCTGCACATCAATCAACGCTGGACGATTGGTCAGGCCATGTCATCCCGCTGCATCCGAATGGCCAATGACGATGTCAAGCATCTCTACGCCAATGTCGACATTGGCACAAAAGTCATAGTTCTGAGATAGAACTGGCTCCAGAAAGACAAAATTTGCTCTAGTGGGAGCGCCGTGGAGTGAAGGGCTCGCGGCTCAGCCCCTTTTCGGCGAGTTCATCGAGATATGCCTGCCAGCGTTCATCCCTGTTGCGGCCAAGATCCATCAGATAATCCCAGCTGAACAGCCCCGTGTCGTGCATGTCATCAAAGATGATGCGCACTGCATAATTGCCAACAGGCTCCATCTTGGCAATTTCGACATTCACCTTCCCGGGCACAGTGACGCGCTGTTCGGGTGAATGCCCCTGAACTTCCGCCGATGGCGACGCTACCCGTAGAAGCTCCGCCGTCAAATTATAGCTTTCGCCGTCGTCAAAGGTGATCGTTAGCGACCGGCGATCCTTGCTTACACGCAATTCTTTCGGCCAAGCATTGGTCATGATGTATAATCCTTGTTCTGCTCCTCTGTAAGCACCGCAAATGAAGCCTGCAAGCGCACAAATGCCAGAAGGTGTAAACGCATGCACCGTCCCGTGACTGGACAAGCGGCTGCTGGCACCCTATCTCTTTTGCAGGAGGAAGCCTTGGACCAATTTGCATTGATCGATAGGACGGAACGTCAAGCACCGATGATAGACCCATTCGGGCGTACGATAAGCTATCTGCGCGTATCGGTAACGGATCGCTGTGATTTCCGCTGCACCTACTGCATGTCGGAACACATGACATTCTTGCCGAAAAAGGACCTCCTGACGCTCGAAGAGCTCGACCGTGTTTGCACAGCATTCATTGAAAAAGGCGTGAAAAAACTGCGTCTTACCGGCGGTGAACCGCTTGTGCGCAAGAATATCATGCATCTGATTGGCGAACTCTCCCGTCATTTGCAATCCGGCGCTCTTGAAGAGCTGACGCTTACCACCAACGGCTCGCAATTGGCACGGTATGCGCACGAGCTGGCCGACCACGGCGTCAAGCGCATCAATGTATCACTCGACACGCTGGACCCTGAAAAATTCCGTGCCATCACGCGTTGGGGCGATCTGAACCGTGTCATGGAAGGCATCGACGCTGCGCAGGATGCCGGCCTGAAAATCAAGCTGAATGCAGTTGCCCTCAAGGGTTTCAACGATCACGAAATTCCGCAAATGATCCGATGGGCGCATGGGCGAGGCATGGACCTGACGCTGATCGAAACAATGCCGATGGGCGAAATCGATCTCGACCGCACCGACCAGTATTTGCCGCTCTCATTGCTGCGCGCCAAGCTCAGCGAGGAATTTACCCTGGAGGATATCCCCTACAAGACAGGCGGCCCTGCCCGTTATGTCGAGGTCAGGGAAACCGGCGGCCGTATCGGCTTTATCACGCCGATGACCCACAATTTCTGCGAGAGTTGCAACCGGGTTCGCCTCACCTGCACCGGCACGCTTTACATGTGCCTCGGCCAGGAAGATGCTGCTGATCTGCGCGAGCCTCTTCGGGCTTCCGAAGGCAATGCGCTTCTGAACAATGCGATCGATGAGGCCATTGGGCGCAAGCCCAAGGGGCATGATTTCATCATCGATCGCCGCCACAATCGCCCGGCCGTCTCCCGGCATATGAGTGTCACCGGCGGTTAAGATCCTCCCGCGAGCTTCTCAAATATTCCGAATGCGCTCAGGAGCGCAGGCTGATATATCAATTTAGCGATTCTGGAGGAGAATCGCTCACTCATTCGGAAATGACAATTTTGGCGCTATCTCCCAATCTGCGTGGCAGTTTGTATATGGCCATTGGCATGGCCAGCTTCACGTTTAATGATGCGACGGTGAAATTCGTCGCCGAGCATATGAATATGGGTCAGGTCATGCTGGTGCGCGGATCGATCGCCACCATACTGATCATTGCGCTCGCCTGGCACAATGGAATGCTGATACCTCTCCGCCAGGCCCTGCATAGAATGACCGTTCTGCGGGTCATTGGCGAAGTGGTTGGGACAGTCAGCTTTCTTGTCGCCCTTGTCCACGTCCCTCTCGCCTTGACGTCAGCAATTCTGCAGGCGCTGCCTCTTGTGGTAACCATGGGAGCAGCTATGTTCTTCGGCGAGCCCGTGGGCTGGCGGCGCTGGGTTGCGATCGCCGTTGGCTTTACAGGAGTCCTCATCATCGTACGGCCCGGCAATGATGGTGTAAGCCCCTATATTTTCTTGGTCGTCATCACTGTCATCTTCGCTGCGCTCCGCGATCTCGCCACCCGCAAGGTGCCGAAAGCCATTCCCGTTTTGATGATTTCCGCGTTGACTTCGGTGGGCGTTTCCCTCGCTGGCGTGGCAATGATCGGCCCGCTGGGAGGTTGGACGCCGATGACATTGACAAATACGCTGCTCCTGACACTCGCGGCTTGCTGCGTGATCGTTGCGTATCATTTCATTATCCTCGCTATGCGCGAGGGCGAGATTTCATTCGTTGCGCCCTTCCGCTATACCAGTTTGATCTGGGCAATCGTCCTCGGCTTCCTGTTCTTCGGCGATCTTCCAGATCTCCCGATGATCATCGGTTCCATCATCGTCATTGGCAGCGGGCTCTATACGCTCTACCGTGAGCGTACCGTCAACCGCATGAAACCTGTGGCGATGACGGCTGCGGCAGCAACAACATCGCCGGATGGAGTGTGACGGTGCGGATTGCGGGTATCATATTGGCAGGCGGACAATCGCGCCGGATGGAGGGGAAGGACAAAGCGCTGCTGCCGTTCGGCGACCGCCGCCTGATCGACCATGTACTCGAACGCCTGTCCCGCCAGATCGACATCGTCGCCTTGAACAGCAACGGCGCTCCCGAGCATTTTGCAGATTTGCACCTGCCGGTGATACCGGACGACATCTCCGGCTTTGCCGGCCCGCTCGCCGGAATTCTGGCCGCAATGGAATGGGCCAATAGGCAGCCGACGCCATTTTCGCACATCCTGACTGTAGCCGCCGACAGCCCGTTCTTTCCCGATGATCTTGTTCGCACACTTCGGCGCTCCATCGCCGAAACGCCCGGCCACATCGGCGTTGCCGCGTCCGGCGACAGGCTTCATCCGGTCTTTGGGCTGTGGCCCGTCTTTCTCAGAACTGACCTTCGCCATTGGCTAAGCGACGCCAAAAATCGCCGTGTCGTTGCCTGGATCGAAGGGCATCCGCACAAGATCGCGGAATTTCCGATTGTGACAACACAGTCGGGCGCCTTGTTCGACCCATTTTTCAACATCAACACGCCGCAGGATATTGCCGACGCCCGGCAAAGATGGACCGCACTACAATGACATCCGGAATGCACAGGATTTTCGGTATCACCGGCTGGAAGAACTCGGGAAAGACCACACTCACGGTCAAGCTCGTCAGTGAACTGACGCGACGAGGCTGGAAGGTATCGACGGTAAAACATGCCCATCATGATTTTGATATCGACAAGCAGGGCACCGATTCGTACCGCCACCGCAAAGCAGGTGCGGGTGAAGTCGCCATTGTGTCCGATCAGCGCTGGGCGCTGATGCATGAACTCGCCGAGGAAAAAGAGCCTTCTCTGGCTGAAATTATTGCACGCTTTGCTCCTTGTGATCTTGTGCTCGTCGAAGGCTATAAGCGTGAACATCACAAGAAGATCGAGACGAGAAGGCTCGAGGGGAGATCCGGAGAGCGCCTGGCGTTGAACGATGCGGCAATCGTAGCGATCGCCAGCGACCATCTCCTGGCCGGGGAGAAAATCCCCGTCTACGACCTTGATGATATCACCGGCCTGGCCGACCTCGTCGAGCGCGAGACAGGGCTCTCCTGACGGCCGCGTCAGAAAATGACGTTTCCACCGAAACGTGCGCAACAAAAGTATAAGAGCAATAATAATTGTATGTTTTTACCCTCCAGATTCGTCCGGAGGCGCACGATTCACAGTTGCTTTTGGCTCAAAACTAGTGGGAATATCCGCGTCAGGAGCAGTAAAACTGCGACTTGCCCGGAAGGCTGTCCAAAAAAGCAGGGGAACAGCCGGGCCATAAAAGAGAGGTTCAAATAAATGCGTATCACCAAGCGTCTCGCACTCGCGATTTCCGCTGCGGCCCTTGCCTTTACCATGGGTGCGGCTCACGCAGAGGACGCCCTTAAGCTTACAATCGCCTCCGAAGGTGCCTACCCGCCGTTCAATAACCTGACGCCAGATGGCAAGCTGGAAGGCTTCGACATCGATATCGGCAAGGCTCTGTGCGAAGAGATGAAGGCAGAATGCACCTTCGTGACCCAGGATTGGGACGGCATGATCCCGGCTCTGCAGGCCGGTAAATTCGACGCCATAATCGCGTCGATGTCGATCACTCCAGAACGTCTGGAAAAGGTCGATTTCTCGAAGAAATATTACAATACTCCGCCTGCCATCGTCGTCCCGAAGGATTCCGACATCAAGGACATCACTCCGGAAGCGCTAAAGGGCAAGACCCTTGGCGTTCAGGCCTCCACCAGCCACTCGAACTTTGCCGAAGCCAAATATAGCGGCTCCGAAATCAAGATGTATCCGACGGCAGACGAGTATAAACTCGAAATGGCGAATGGTCGTATCGACGCTGCGATGGACGACGTGATCGTTCTCGGCCAGTGGCTCGACAGCGAAGCCGGCGCATGCTGCAAGCTCCTGGGAACGCTCGAACCTGACGTTGCGATCCATGGTCCGGGTGCCGGTGTGACTGTGAAGAAGGGCAACACCGCCCTGGCTGACAAGTTCAGCACGGCGATTGCTGCGATCCGCAAGAACGGAAAATACAAGGAAATCAACGACAAGTACTTCAAGATCGACGTTTACGGCGGCGAAGATTGAGCCGATTGATCTGACTTGTTAAATATGTGGATGGCGGGCGACCGCCATTCACAACACGAACTTCAAAAATGACGGGTTGGCTCGAATAAAGAGCCCTGGGGAATGGCCCGCGAAACATGAAAGTTGCCTATGGAAGGCTCAATAGCGTTACTTGGTTTTGGCGAAGGCGGATGGGGCCCTAGCATTGCCAGCGGTGTTCTCGTAACGGTCAGCTTGGCCCTTGCAACGCTGCCAGTCGGCTTGGCTATCGGCTTTTTCGTCGCTCTCGGCAAGCAATCGCAAGAACCGTCGGTCAAGCTTGCTGCCAATATGTATACGACGATTTTCCGCGGATTACCCGAACTTCTGACTTTGTTCCTGGTCTATTTCGGCGGTCAGATTGGTATCCAGAAGCTGGGCCAGCTCCTGGGCTACACAGGTACGATCGAGATCAATTCATTCATCGCCGGCATGTTCGCGATGGGTACGGTCTTTTCCTCCTATGCCAGCGAAGTATTCCTCTCGGCGTTCCGCGCCATTCCGAAAGGTCAGTACGAGGGCGGTTATGCTATTGGCCTCTCCTACGGCCAGACAATGCGCAAGGTCATCCTGCCGCAATTGATCCGGATAGCGCTTCCTGGACTGGGCAATCTCTGGATGATCCTGCTCAAGGACACAGCCCTCGTTTCCGCGATCGGACTTGCCGATATATTGCGCCAGACCTCAGTTGCCGCACGTGTTACAAAACACGCGTTCCTGTTCTACGGCACGGCCTGCATGATCTATCTCGTGCTTGCCATCCTGTCATCCTTTGTAATCGATGGCATTGACCGATGGTCGGCCAAAAGCGGGGCAAAGCGATGACCGAGAGCTTCATCAACGCACGGACCCCGACCGTTTTGCGTCCGCCCGCGCCACCCAAAGGCTGGACGCGATCACGCGTGATCGGGCACATACTCGTCGGAGTCTGGGCCGCCCTCATTCTCGGGCTGCTGGTCTACCTTTACAGTGCCTGGAACATCGATCTCGTAAGGAAATACGGCCCCACATACCTTTCCGGCCTCGGAACCACGATCACCCTTGTGGGTAGCTCAATCATTCTCGGCGCGGTGCTTTCCATTCCGGTCGTATTGGGCCGCTTGAGCAATAACCGTATCATTTCATCGGTTGCTTATTTCTACGTCTATTTCTTCCGCGGGACGCCGTTGATCGCCCAGGTTTTCCTGATCTATTATGGGGTCGGTTCATTCAATAAAGAGCTGCAATCGATTGGATTGTGGGTATTCTTCCGCGAAGCCTGGTTTTGCGCCCTGTTGGCGTTCGCACTCAATACCGCCGCCTATCAGGCTGAAATTTTGCGAGGCGCCATCCGCAGCGTTCCCTTGGGACAATGGGAAGGAGCCGCATCGCTGGGGATTTCCAAAGCGGTCACATTCTGGAAAATCATTCTGCCGCAGGCCTTGATCGTGGCTTTGCGGCCCTACGGGAATGAAGTCATCCTGATGATCAAAGGCTCGGCGATTGTCGCCCTGATTTCGGTTTATGACCTCATGGGTTATACAAAACTTGCGTATTCGCGCACGTTTGACTTCCAGACCTATCTATGGACAGCAATCATTTATCTGGTTCTGGTGGAAATACTGCGGCATCTATGGGATTGGATGGAGCGCCGCATTACGCGCCACCTGATTCGCTAATTGCAAATCCACGAAAAGAGAACCGAACCATGCTGAAGATCTGGGGCCGGACAAACTCGAACAATGTCAAGAAAGCCCTCTGGGCTGCCGAAGAAGTGGGCGTTCCCTACGAGAACAGTCCAGCTGGGGGTGCATTCGGCATCGTATCCGATCCCGAGTATCGCGCGATGAACCCGAATGGCTTGGTGCCAACGCTGGAAGACAAGGATCTGGTGCTTTGGGAAAGCAATACAATCGTGCGCTACCTTGTTGCGCAGTATGGCGAAGCGACGCTCCACATCGAAGATGCCGCTGCGAGAGCAAAGGCGGAAAAGTGGATGGATTGGGCGACGTCCACGCTCGCCACCCCCTTCCGCGACGTCTTCTGGAATGTTGTGCGCCTGACACCTGACAAACAGGATCATGCGGCCAAGGAAAAGGGCATTCAGGACTGCGGCAGGCTGTTTGCGATCGTTGATGCCGCCCTTGCCCAGCAGCCATACCTGTCCGGTGAAAAATTCGGTGTGGGCGACATTCCCCTTGGCTGCTTTGCCTATGCCTGGTTGGAAATGCCTATCGAGCGGCCGGATCACCCGCATCTTGTTACGTGGTATGAGCGGCTGAAAGAGCGCCCGGCATTTCAGAAGGCAGTGATGATCCCCCTCACCTGAGCGGCATTCTCCTAGTTTTTTGGCTTCAGGCGCCACACCCCTAGCAGACCTTCCTCATAGGCCCGCTCGCCAGTTGGAATGGAGATTGCTTCGGTGTTCGCCCATTTCTGAGCAAAATCACGATAGTTGGCTGAGAATACGTTTCCCGATTGACCCGTGGTCTGGATATAAGTCGACCGGTCGAGATCGGCGAGATCGAACAGGCCGCGGTAGCTCGTACCGTGGGTCACCCGAAAGGGATTGTTTTCGTCGGTAAAGGAAGATTTGCCCCGATCGAGGCTGAACGCACCGCCTGACGCCGGCACCGTGACGTTGAAAAGCTGGTCAAGCGGGCTGACCTGCGCAAACGGCCGGTGGGCGCCATAGGCATAATGCAGTTTGCCCCAACTCCAGTTCGAGCGGTCAGAACCCAAACGCGTTTCCAGATCCTTGACCGCGTCGCCAAGTGCCAATGCAAGGATGTCGCCGCAACTCTCCTTCTCCGGCGTGCGGCCATCATCGCACCAATCACGCGCTGGATTTGGACCGAGCCAGCGCAACATGGCGCCAACATGGCCCTGCCAGAATGACGGGAAGGCGTCACCGAGATCATCTTCCAGAATTCGCTTTGTCGCCATCCTGAGCCATGCACTGAAAAGCAAGGGCTCGGCACGGGCCCGGTCTTCGACGAAGTTCCACGCACTCAACTGCTTGACGACGTCCAGATCTACATCATTGCGGCCGCCGACTTGTTTGAGCATAACCGGGAGCAATACTGCATAGGCATTGTCGTACGCATCACCTTGCACCTTGCCGTTCGTTGCCAGCGTTTGCTCGTTCGCGCCATATACAAGTGTCTTGATCCGCTCGAACCGCCAGGGTTCGTCCCAATCAAAGGTAAGGAAATGCGGGTAAGCCGCATCCACGATCTTTGTGTTCGCTGTCGCCAGCACATTTTCAGCGGGGTTGTAGACCCGAGGCAATCCCTCGTACGGAATGAAGCCCTTCCAGTCATATGTCGCGTCCCAGCCCGGCGATGGGGCGCGACCCATGATCTGATTGGCCGGGTCACGGACAGGCACTCTCCCCGGTGCAATCAACCCGATATTGCCCTCCACATCGGCAATGACGATCGACTGCATCGGAGTGATGAAATCACGCATACCATTCTGGAAGTCAGACACATTGGCAAAATCCCACAGCTTCAGACCTGCGGAAACGGTCGTGTCGTCACCAGCCAAGGCTGTCCAGGACAACGAGGCGACGGTGCCGTCAGGTAAATAATGGTCAAGCCCGCGATAGTCAGCGGGCAAGACCGGGCCGTGGCGCGTGACCATTCGCTCGAAATTGACGGTATCGCCGCCCTTCACCTTGATCGCTACGTTCTTCTTCTCGAAAGGCTGGAAGCCCTGCGGCGTCTGATACTCGTTCGCATTAGCGGGGTTGATCTTTTCGATAAAAATATCCTGAACATCCGCGCCGGTGTTCGTAAAACCCCAGGCCAACTTGTCGTTTCGACCGAGAAGGACCAGCGGTGCACCCGGTAAGGTCACCCCGACGAGATTCCTTGAGGTACCATCAGCATTCTTGACTTGAAGATGCGCGAGATACCAGATTCCGGGTGCCGTCAGTCCAAGATGCGGATCATTGGCGAGAATCGGCTTTCCGCTTTCGGTTCGCGCCCCACCAACAACCCAATTGTTCGACGCACCGGTGGCCATGAATTCATTCAGCGACGCAAACTGTTTTTCGGCTTCGACGGCTCCGGCCTTGAGGGTACCGCTTGGCAAGCCGAGTACCTGACGCAAATCCGGCAAGGGCGGCGGCGTGTCGGCGGGCACTGGCGGCTGCAAGTCGGTAATCTCCGCGTCGTTCATGCCAAGGCGCGCAAATTTCAGGCGTAACACTTCGTCATCGATGTTGGCTGCCAGTGTCACTGACATCAGTTTTAACGTTACAATCACATCTGCTGCCGCCCATTTTTCGGGCTTGTGGCCGAGGACGACGAACTCCGGCGAATATTTGGAGCCAAATGTCGGGCCTGCACTGGCAATAAATTCATTGATTCCATGCACATAGGCATCAATTTTCTTGCGGTCCGCATCGTTCAGCGCCGCAAGGGAGCTTTCCGCGGATTCGTAGAGACCAATTGACCGGATGAAGCGGTCGGTGAAGACAGTCTTGTCCCCGAAAAGCTCGGACAGGCGGCCCTGCCCGGCCATCCGGTTCACTTCCATCTGCCAAAGCCGCTCTTGCGCATGCACAAAACCGAGGGCCATCAGGACGTCATCAACCGAATTGCCACTGATGTGCGGCACCGCATTCTTGTCACGGGTGACCGTGACAGCCCCAGACAGATCCGCAAGCGTCATTTCACCGGTTGCAGGCGCGACCGAGCGTGCAAGCCAGACGTAGCCGAGAACCGACCCAAGGAGGGCGATGGGGATGAGGGAGAAAACAATCCACAATAGGCCTTTGATGATCCGCCGCATTGTCCTAACGTCCCCCGATCCGGATACTCAACACTATGTCCTATCTGACAGAGGAAACTATGTAATGGCAACACTCGCTTTTATCGGTCTTGGCGTCATGGGATACCCGATGGCAGGTCATCTCAAATCACGCGGCGGCCATGACGTTACGGTCTTCAACCGTAGCAGTGAGAAAGCAAAAAAGTGGGCCGGGGAGTTCAAGGGCGCTTACGCACCAACTCCGGAAGAGGCGGCAGCGGGCAAGGATTTCGTCTTTTCCTGCGTTGGCAACGACGACGATCTGCGTGCAGTGACAACAGGCGAAAACGGCGCATTTCATTCGATGAAGAAGGGCTCGATTTTCATCGATAACACGACCGCCTCTGCAGAAGTCGCACGCGAACTCGACGCGGAAGCGCGCAAGAGAGGTTTCCACTTTCTCGACGCCCCGGTCTCCGGTGGTCAGGCAGGCGCTGAAAATGGCGCACTTACGGTGATGGTCGGCGGCGAACAGGATGCGTTTGACATGGCAAAGCCGGTCATTGAGTCGTTTGCCAAGATGGTCGGCCTGATGGGGCCAGCCGGTGCCGGGCAACTGACCAAGATGATCAACCAGATTTGCATTGCCGGCCTGGTCCAGGGCCTCGCGGAAGGTATTCATTTCGGCAAGAGAGCGGGACTTGATATCGAGAAGGTCATCGAGGTCATCTCCAAGGGCGCAGCCGGCTCCTGGCAGATGGAAAATCGCCACAAGACCATGAATGCCGGGAAATATGATTTCGGCTTCGCCGTCGATTGGATGCGCAAGGATTTGGGGATTTGCCTCGCAGAAGCGAATCGCAACAACGCCAAGCTGCCGGTTACTGCCTTGGTCGACCAGTTCTACAAGGATGTGCAAATCATGGGCGGCAATCGCTGGGATACATCGTCCCTGTTGGCGCGGCTGGAGAAATAAACAATCGCCGGCGCCGGCCTGATTATTCTCAGGCCGGTTCTTTCTCGATACTCATATAATCCAACGGCAGTTCGGTCGTGTATTTGATCTGCTCCATGGCAAAGGCAGACGAGACATCGCGAATGTCGATCTTTGTGATAAGGCGCTTGTAGACTGCGTCATAGGCGGCAATGTCCGGCACGACAACGCGCAGGAGATAATCGACGTCGCCACTCATGCGATAGAATTCGACCACTTCAGGGAATTCCTGCACAACTTCGGAGAAGCGCTTCAGCCACTCATTGCTGTGCGACCCGGTGCGGATCGAGACAAAAACGGTCACCCGCGTGTTGACGCGAACCGGGTCCAGAACCGCGACCCGGCGCTGGATCACGCCATCCTCTTCCAGCTTCTGGATACGGCGCCAGCATGGAGTCGTCGAAAGGCCGACTTTCTTGGCGACATCTGCCACCGCAAGCGTTGCATCTTCCTGGAGGAGGCGAAGAATTTTTCGGTCGAGTCTGTCCATGTTTGTCATCCCTGTGGAATGGGATACTTTATGGTCCGATAATCAACTTGCGTACAAGAAAATTATTCCAATCTTTGCAAATCTGAAAAAAATTTCATCCAGATGTCTGGGAAATTAGAATCCTGACCTTCTCCTGCACGACTGGTAGAACGTTCTGCGCGAACCATGGATTCTTCTTCAACCAGACGTTGTTCCTCCAGGAGGGATGCGGCAAGGGCAGAATGGACGGGCCGGTGTCCACTTCGAAATATTCGCGCCAGTTGAGGACCGTATCCGTCATGCTGCGCTTACGGCGACGGCCGAGATGATAGGCCTGTGCATATTGGCCGATCGTCAGGATGAGTTCGAGCTGTGGCATGGATTGAAACACGCGATCATGCCACGTCTCGCGACATTCCCGCCGGGGTGGAAGATCGCCGCCGTGCGCATCATAACCTGGAAAGCAGAATCCCATGGGCACGATGGCGAACTTGTTTGGATCGTAGAAGGCGTCCCTACCGACGCCGAGCCAGGCACGCAGCCGATCCCCGGAAGGATCATTGAACGGCAAACCGGTATTGTGGACGCGAATGCCGGGGGCCTGCCCACAAATGACAATGCGCGCGGTTGAAGACACGACGCAGACCGGATTCGGTTCGACCGGCAAGGGCGAACCGTAACGCGGCGCCTCCCGGCAAATACGGCAGGTCTCTATTTCGGCAGACAAAGCAGCGAGTAACAGCGAATTTGTCAAGGTTCACGCCTTGGCGCTCGGGCGGTTCGAGACGGCGCCATGCCAGCGGCGGAGGCTGATGAGTTCCTCGGGTATCTGGATTCTCGCTGGCTTCAGGAAATCGACCCCCACGAGTAGCGTGATGTCGGCAATCGAAAACGCGCTGCCGGCGATGAATTCATTCCTCGCGAGTTGGTCATCCATGATCTTCATGTAAGCCTCGGCCTTTGAGCGGTTCGCCTCACCCCATGCGGGAACTTGCGGTATTTCCCATTCGGCCATCGCCGGGTGTGTGTGGCGGAAGGCGGCTGTAACGGCCGCGAGGAGATAAAGCTCCACACGGCGGTTCCACATTTCAACCTGTGCCTTGCCAACCGCGCCTGTACCAAACAAGGCAGGTTCTGGGTGGAGCTCCTCGAAATAGCGCGAGATTGCGACGGACTCAGTGAGGATTGTGCCATCATCGAGTTCGAGTATCGGTAGGCGCTGGAATGGATTGAGTGCTGTGATCTCCGGAGATTTGTGCCCCATAGCGGCCATATCGACCGGTATCAGCGGCACTTCAATGCCTTTTTCGTTCAGAAATATGCGTATGCGGCGTGGATTGGGCGCGCGGCCCCCATCATAAAGCTTCACAGAATTCCTCCCAGTAGGCGACCGATCCATCCAGACAATTGTTCGATCAAGTCTGCCGGGCGATTGGGTTGCTGTTGTGGCAGCTCGAGTAGTTCCTTCTCGTGTTCCCTGCGCCAATCCTGCGGTATCTCAAACGTTGTGCCCCACAAGCCTTTCTTGCCGCCGCGAGCCTGCGTCTCCGCATCATGATAGTCGCCATAAGCGACGGCCTGTCCCGCCTCGACCATTGCCCGGTTGAGGTTGAGCTCACCGGCGGAGCAGGTTGCAAGCCTTCGATTATATTTGTCGCGCCCGTCTTCCGCGCATTGGACCGGCTTGCCGCCGATCAGCCGGATTAGCGCTTGGCGGGAGGCCTGACCACAGGTATTCGGCGCTGATGCATTGCCGCAACTTTGGGCAAGTTCCGGCGCGTCAATACCCTTGAGGCGAATGTGGTTCCCGGAAACCGAGATCGTATCGCCGTCAATAACGTAGGCTTTGCCCACAAGAGGCTCCACTGGTTCCCGCTGGTTGAGCTTGGCAACAAGTAAGGCGACCAAAGCAAAAAAGATCGCCATCAACACAAAATCCAGCACCCTCCGGCCAAACGAGCGCGGCGCCGATACCGGACGCCGCCATCTGCGGCGATAGCTGCGATAGCCTCTGCTCATCGGTGATGCACGGGATTACAATGCGCCATGAATTGCCTCAAATTTCCAGAATCGATTCGATTCTTCCCATTCGATTTGATGCTCCATTAATCATTTATGAATAGGCTTGCGATGCAATGCTGCCACAAGTGCAGATCAGCTCGTGAACTTATAGATAGAATCGAGACGGTATTCTATCCATGCGTTTACGCCCTAAGGCCATCTGGAACGAGGCGCATGGCACTACTCGACGCAACCAGTGCAGACAAAAATATTGTTGATCGCCGCAAATTGCCGCGCAACAAGGATCTGTCGAAGCTCATGCGCGGCGCCCGCGACCGCCTGATGGAGCGTTCTGGCATCAATCATTTCGAACGCGAATTGCTGTTCATGCACACCCGGGCGCTCATCGTCAATGCGGCAACGATCCCGCTCTTGATTGTGATGATCGCAGTCATCGGCGTCTTTGCAGGCCTTGGCAAGAGCATCGTGCTGTGGGCGGGCTTTACGATAGGTCTCTACGGTGTACTTGGCCTACTGGCGCGGCGCCTGGCAAAACGAGGCATTGGCAACGAATACATCCGGCAATGGCAGATGATCTATCTCGGCGGTCATTTCATGACCAGCATAGGTTGGGCCTATTTCGCTTACCTCGATTGCCCGGCCTGTGGCGCCGGCCTTTTTCCGGTTATCAAGGCGGTAGTGATCATTCTTGCCATGGCCATTACCGCTGTCGTTGCATCGGCCATGCGCGCCGCGGTCCTGGCCGCGTTCACACTGCCGGTGATCACCTATACACTCCTCGCATCCAATCACATGGATACCCCCCTCATGGCAGTGATGGTCGCCATGCTGTTTGCAGGGCTTGCTTTCTTCTATCTGGTCGCGACCCGGCTTAACCGGTCCGTTGCGGTTACCCTGGCGCTTCAGGCCGAGAAAGACGCGTTGATCGCCGAGCTCGAAACAGCCAACGCCATGTCCGACGAAGGAAGGCGGCGGGCAGAGGAAGCCAACCTGGCAAAATCACGATTCCTCGCCTCCATGAGCCATGAACTGCGCACGCCGCTCAACGCCATCCTCGGATTCTCGGAGGTCATGGCCAAGGAAGTGCTCGGTCCCATTCAGAACGGGACTTACCGGGAATACGCCAGCGATATCCATGCATCCGGCGAACATCTGCTCAATCTCATCAACGAGATCCTCGATCTGAGCCGCATCGAGGCCGGGCGATACACGATCAAGGAAGAACCCCTGCTGTTGGCCGAAATCGCCAATGAATGCATCCACATGATGAATTTGAAGGCACGCAACAAGGACATCACTCTTATTCCACAGTTTGAGACGGGAATGCTGCTGCTTAACGCCGATGAGCGCTCAATCCGTCAAATCCTGCTCAATCTCATGGCCAATGCCGTGAAATTCACTCCGCCCAATGGCAAGATTTATGTGAAGGTGGGATGGACCGTAGGCGGCGGGCAATACATCTCCGTTCGTGACAATGGTCCCGGCATCCCGCCCGAGGAGATTCCGATCGTGCTTTCGGCTTTTGGACAGGGATCGATCGCCATCAAGAACGCCGAACAGGGAACTGGCCTTGGGCTCCCCATTGTGCAAGCGCTTGTTCATATCCATGATGGAGAATTCCACCTGTTCTCCAAGCTGCGTGAGGGCACGGAAGCACTGGCGACATTCCCGCGCAGCCGCGTCATTCAAGCGACGCCGGCAAGTCCCAAGAAACCCGTTCAGCAAAAAGCCGCCTGAAAAACTCAACTTCAATTTATTGTTATTTGCTCGTTATTTAGCAGCACTGCATTGCTCCGTGCAGGGCAACAATTTGATTGGGGAAATGTATTAATGAACGCAAATGGAAATAATCGGCCATTGGTCATCCCTGCCCTCGGCAACATTTATAGCAATCTGGGCGAATTCTCGGAAACGATACTGCGCGTGATAACCGGCATCGCATTGATTGTACATGGTTCCGGAAAAATCATGAACCCCTTCGGTGCTGTGGGAATGGTCGAAGGCCTGGGGTTCTATCCAGGCGTGTTCTGGTCTCCGCTGCTGTCCGTGACCGAATTCGTGGGCGGCATTCTACTGACCATCGGACTGCTCACCCGCCCGGCCGCTTTTGCCACGACGATTATCCTCGCCGTCACCATCTACTTCCACGGTATTGTCCAGGGACAAGGCTGGAGCGGTGCGGAAAAGTCGATCCTTTGGACGGCGATCCTTTTCTTCTTCGTCATTCGCGGCGCCAGCAGCTACTCGGTCGATGCGAAGATCGGCAAGGAATTCTAACTCACTCAAGAAAAAAGCCCGCTTCTGCGGGCTTTTACCGTCTCAGTCGCGGTTACTGACGCCCGCCTGATCAAACGTCGCCATGCCGCTATGGCAGAGCGCAGCTGCCTTGACAATGCCCGCAGCCAGCGCGGCACCCGTGCCCTCGCCAAGCCGCATTCCGAGATCGAGAAGCGGCTTTTTGCCCAACTTTTCCAGAACGTTGCGATGACCTGGCTCCGCTGAGACGTGCCCGAACAGGCAATGATCGATCGCGTCGGGTTTGGCAGCATGCAGAACCGCAGCCGCGGCCGTCGCGACATAGCCATCAATGATTACCGGGATTTTTTCCACGCGTGTCGCGAGGATTGCACCGGCCATGGCCGCTATTTCACGGCCGCCGAGACGCCGCAGGACTTCCAGCGGATCCTTCAGATGTGATGCGTGCAGCGCGACTGCAGTACGAACGGCATCGGCCTTGCGCTTCAAACCTTCGCTGTTCGATCCTGTGCCAGGTCCGACCCAATCTTCCGCTGTACCGCCATAGAGCGCGTGGAAAATCGCGGCTGCGATCGTTGTGTTACCGATCCCCATTTCACCGATGCAGAGGAGGTCCGTGCCGCCAGCGATAGACTCCATGCCGAAAGCCATTGTAGCCGCGCAGGTCTTTTCGTCCATTGCCGCTTCCTCGGTGATGTCTGCAGTCGGATATTCGAGCGCGAGATCGAAGATCTTCAGGCCGAGGTCGTTGGCGATGCAGATCTGATTGATGGCTGCTCCGCCCGCAGCAAAATTTTCGACCATCTGCGCCGTCACCGAGGATGGATAGGGCGAAACGCCCTTCGCAGTAACACCGTGATTTCCCGCAAAGACCGCCACCAGAGGACGTGTGACCTGTGGCTTGGCCCGGCCCGTCCATGCGGCAAGCCATTCGACAATCTCTTCCATGCGTCCCAGCGCGCCGGGCGGCTTTGTCAGCGTCGCATCGCGCTTGCGTACGGCTGCAACAGCCGCCTCGTCAGGTCCGGGCAATGTGTCAATCAGAGTGCGAAAATCGTCAAACGGCAGGCCAGTGGTCATGATATCCCTTGCAATCAAGTCTTCATGGCAAATTAGGAACCTCCGTCCTATAAGCGCTGGAAGAGAAAAGGCAAAGGTCAACACACGGCACAGAGTGTCGCGACCCTTCGATTCAGAGGTTTTTCAATATGGAACTGGTCAAGGAGACGATGCGGGCGCTGGCCTTTCTCTCGCGACTGCCCGTCTCGCCGCACTGGTTCGCCGGGTACAGCGGTTCTCTCCATGATACAGTCCGCGGCTTTCCCCTTGCAGGCATGATCATCGCCCTGCCCGCGTCGATCATTTTGCTCGTCGCGGTTACGCTCGATCTGCCTGAAATGGCCACCGCCTTGTTTGTGATTGTGGCCTTGATCGTTACCACCGGCGCGCTGCATGAGGACGGGCTGGCCGATGTCGCCGACGGCTTCTACGGCGGCAATTCGGTAGAGCGACGGCTCGAAATCATGAAGGACTCGTCCATCGGCTCCTACGGCACGCTCGCCCTGATCGTCAGTGTCCTTTTGCGAACAGCACTGCTGGCCACGATCGTCGATGAAGTTGGACCATTCCAGGCAGTGATCATCATTGTTGGAACGGAAGCCGGCAGCCGGGCCGCACTAGTCAAATTCTGGCAGAGCCTGCCATCCGCGCGGGCCGGCGGTGTCGCTGACCGGGCAGGAATCCCAAGTGCCGAAGACACCAATTTTGCCTTTTTCCTCGGCGCAGTCATCCTTGCGATCAGCTATGGCACCGCCGGCGGACTAACGGCCGTCATCATTGCCGCAGTTCTGACCGCACTCGTTTTCCTTGGTTTTTCACGGCTATGCCGGGAGAAGCTGGGCGGACAGACGGGAGATACATTGGGCGCCATACAACAACTCACGACGATTTCACTTCTGCTCGGGCTTGTCATTGCGCTTTAACCGTACCAAATCTGTGCCATGAGCATCATCGAGTCACCCTGTATTCTTGTTTGCGCGATCGATATGAAAACGGGCTTTTGCTTTGGTTGCGGGCGCACGCGCGACGAAATTGGTGCCTGGTCGATCATGTCACCTGAGAATCGCCGCGCCATCATGGCGGGCCTGCCTGCCCGGCTTGAAACTGTCGAGCGGCGTCCACGCCGCGAAACTCGGCGAAACCGGATGGCACGCGAAAAACAGCAGGAGGTATGATCAAACCATGAGCCGCCTGTTCTGGATCATCATCGCACTCATTGGCGGCACTCTCCTTCTGCTGATGGCCAATAGCGATAGCGGTTCGACGCTGGGCATGGCCAATGACGATTTTGCCCGCCTCGCCTATATGGGTATCTGGGGTATTGTCCTTGCCTCCGCCCTCCTCGGCTCGGGCATACCGCTCAGCCACTTCCTGCGCAGCATCGCGATCTGGATCATCATCATTCTGGCCCTCGTCGCTGGTTATCAATATCGCTATGAATTGCAGGACGTCGGCCACCGCATTACAGCGGGTTTGATTCCCGGCAGCCCCATCTCCAACAGCAATGGCGATGGTCTGGTCACCGTGACATTGGCCAAGGCAGATAATGGTCATTTTGAGGTTCGGGGTGAAGTGAATGGGGCAACCGTGCCCTTCATGATCGATACCGGTGCATCCTCAATCGTGCTCTCGGCTGACGATGCCCGCCGGGCCGGTTTCAATCCGGACAAGCTCTCCTACAGAACACCGATCATGACCGCCAATGGCATGACAACGGCCGCGAATGTTACGTTGGACAGCATCAAGATCGGTGCCATCGAACGGCGCAATATCCGCGCAATGGTTACCGAGGACGGCCGGATGGCCGGCAGTCTGCTCGGCATGAATTTTCTGAATACGCTCAGCGGGTTTTCCGTGCGCGGCGACCGCCTGGTCCTGTCGGATTAAGCCGCTTCTTCAGCTGGAGTGGTTTGGATTGCCTCAAAGGCGCGACGGATCACAGCGCTCGTGGCATTGGCCTGATTTGCTTCGGTCGAGAGAATTTGCCGCCAGCGACGCGCACCCGCAGCGCCGTGAAACATGCCCACCATGTGCCGGGTGATATGAGAAAGCCGGCCGCCACGCACGATGTGGGCATCCGCATAGTCGCACATATGGTCGATGATGGCGCCGATCGAGGCCGATGCGCCATCGTCGCCGTATATTCTCGTATCGACATCGAGGAGGAGCATCGAATTCTGATAGGCAGCGCGACCAAGCATAACGCCGTCTACATGATTCAAATGCTTAACCGCTTCATCGAGCGTCTGAATACCGCCATTGATCCCGATGAATTGATTCGGATTTTGCCGTTTCAGGCGATAGACGCGATCATAGTCCAGCGGCGGAATATCGCGGTTTTCCTTCGGTGAAAGGCCCTTGAGCCACGCTTTGCGCGCATGTACCCACAACGCATTGGCACCGGTCTGGAACACGGCGCCTGCAAGGTCATCCAGAGCCACTTCGGTATCCTGATCGTCCACGCCGATACGGCACTTGACTGTCACCGGAAGTGCGACTGCCTGCTTCATTGCGTGCACACATGCAGCAACGACGCCCGGCGTCTGCATGAGGCAAGCTCCGAACGTGCCCGATTGAACGCGGTCAGATGGGCAGCCGACATTGAGATTGATTTCCTGATAACCCATGGCTTCGCCGACGCGCGCGGCTTCTGCCAGTTTTGCAGGATCGGACCCACCCAGTTGCAGGGCAACGGGATGTTCGTCTTCTGCAAATCCTAGAATTCTCTCGCGATTTCCATGGATCGCCGCATCTGCAACCACCATTTCGGTATAGAGCAAGGCATGGCGTGTGAATTGTCGATGGAACGTCCGGCAATGCCGGTCGGTCCAATCGATCATCGGCGCCACTGCGAAGCGGCTGTCGCTGTAATCGTTGCGTTTTTTCGAGTTTTCAATCACTTGCCGTCAGTTCCAAAATGTCCGTTTGGCTGCCCCTCAAAGCTGTTCTTGACCATTTCCACTTATTTGGCCCTAAAATGCAGCCAAGTGTGCCGCACCAAGACAGCGAAAAACGTTCGGGTACAACGGTCGGATCGTCATAATCCGTAACGGTGAAACTGTCCACCGGGAGGCACCCGCCGATCACGCCGAGTTGCGACGGCACGCGATAACACGCCGCAAATTGAAACCGGCAGTCGAAATCGGAAGAGCCAAATCATCCAGAGTTGTCTTGAACGCGAGAGACCAGATCAATGACATTGAAATGTATCAATCCTACCGACATACCTACCCCTCTCACTTACAGCCATGCGATCGTTGCCACGGGGAGCAGGCTGGTTTTCATCGCTGGACAGGTAGCTGAGGACCGTGAAGGCAATGTTGTTGGCTCCGGCGACATGACCGCCCAGGCCCGCCAGGTGTTTGCCAACATCGGACGGGCGCTTGCCGCGGCCGGCGCCCGGCCACAGCAAGTGACAAAGCTCACAATCTTTGTGGCCAACTATAAGCGCGAACACTTGGCCATGATTGAGGAAGGGCGAATTTCGTTGTTCGGAGATCACAAGCCAACCGATACGCTGGTGGGAGTAGCCGCATTGTCCAGACCCGATTACCTTCTCGAGGTTGACGCAATGGCAGTCATTGACGATTCACTTTAGCATGAGAACAAGCCTAACAGGATCGGTCAACTATGATGGGCATGCGGCTCCGCTTTGAATCCATGCCTGGATCAGTTCTCCGAACGCCTTCTGTGTCCCCGGAACCGGTTCGCGGCCTTCACCAGGGCTCCAGCCCCAGCCGACAAGGTCGTCGTGCGCCATGTGTTCAATGATGCCGTCCAGCGATTTGCCGCCATTGCGCTGCGGATCTTTGATCTGTTTACAGATGTAACTTAGGGTTTTGCCCTCCCAAGCCATTTCAATCGGTGCCAAATGCCAATTGGGATTGCCAGGAATGCTCTTGATCGTCTCCGCTTGGCCGACGACCTTAACGTTCTCAGCCCCATGACAAGTGTTACAGGTCATTCCGGGAAGCCCCATGCCAGCTTCACCGCGCGAGACGGGTGGCTGGTGCGGATGCATGGCAATGTCCTGCAATGGCCGGTCACCCACCGGATGGCAATTTACACATCGCGGATGCTGGATGACTTTCCCTGCCTCTTCGAAAAGGGCGACAGACCGCTGTTTTTCATCAGAAATAGATTGGAATGCCGACGCCGGCTTTAGACTATCTTTCTCCGGCACCGACTTGTCTTGGGCGAATGAAATATTGGTGGCCACAACTGCCGCATTGACGGCGAGGCACAGCGCAATGGAAATGAAGGCGATATTTCGTCTCATAGCGTGCATCTCCTATGCGGAAAGGACACTTACGATCGGCAGACGCCGAACCGGACTATTCGTAAGCCGTCGCCATGCATTGGCTATTGCCGGCCCCACCGGAGGTACCCCAGGTTCGCCAACACCGGTCGGATTTTCGGTTGAGGGGATTATTGCGACTTCGACTGCGGGCATTTCATTGATGCGCAGTGAGCGGTAATCATGGAAGTTGGACTGAACGATTTTGCCGCCTTCGCCGAGTGTAATCGCATCAAACAGGATTGCCCCGACACCGTACCCGATACCTCCTTCCATCTGAGCCGTGATAACATTGGGATTGATTGCCACTCCGCAATCGACAGCGCACCATACCTTATGCACCCGGGGAGTGCCGTCGTCGGCAACGGATACTTCCACAATCTGCGCCACATAAGTCCCGAAACTCTTTACCACCGCAACGCCGCGCTGGCGCCCTTCCGGAACCTGCGAACCCCAATCCGCCATTTCGGCAACCTTCTTCAGTGTCGCCATATGTCGCGGCTCCCTGGTCAGGAGCGCCAGCCGGCCTTCCACGGGATCCTTGTTCACTTTCTCAAGCAATTCATCGACGAAGGTTTCGACAGCGAATCCCGTATGAGTGTGACCGACCGAACGCCACCAGAGCGGGGGCACGGCAAGCGTGGTATTATGCGAAATGACGCGCAAATTGGGAATTACGTAGGGCAAGTTGGAAGCGCCCTCGACCGAACTTTCATCCAGGTCAGCTTTTGCCAAGATCGATTGACCAACAATTGCCTGGTCCCAACCGATAATCCGCCCGTCCGGGTCTATCGCACCACGCATCTTGTGAACATACATGGGCCGGTAGAAGCCACCGCGAATATCGTCCTCGCGTGTCCACATGTGCTTGACCGGACGGCTGCCGTCAGTGGCTCCGAAAACCGCCGCCGCCTCTTGGATGTAGGGCGACCCGAATTGTGCCCTGCGGCCAAAGCTCCCGCCCGCAAGTTGCGTATTCACCCGCACTTTCCCAGGATCGAGACCGAGCACCTTTGCTGCAGTGTTTTTGTCCATTCCCGGGAACTGGGCGCCATTATAGATATCAACCGATCCATCGGCGGCCTTGATGAACACCGCGTCGAGCGGCTCCATGGGCGCATGGGCGAGAAACGGAAAGGTGATCTCTGCCTCCAACGTTTGCACGCCATTGCCGGTGAATGCACTTTCGACATTGCCGGTATTTGTCGCTTCGAGACCTTTCTCGTTGAAAAGCTTAGCGTAATCGGCCGCAAGCTCGTCACTTGATCGAGTTTCGGCTTTGGAGAGATCCCATTCGATTTTCAGCGCCTCACGACCTTTCAGCGCCGCAAACGTGTTGTCAGCGTAGACGGCCACGCCTTGGGGTACCTGTCTGATATCGACTACGCCCTGGACCTTGCGAGCCTCCGCATCATCGACGGATTTGACCGCCGCCCCGAAATGTACAGCATGCGCAACGGTGGCATACAACATATTGTCTGCAGTGATATCGAGCGTGAAAACGGCTGTCCCATTCGTCTTGCCGAGGGTATCGAGCTTTGGAAGTTCCTTGCCGATGAGCGTGAAGTTCTGGGGATCCTTCAGCTTTGGCTCGGCAGGGGGGAGTTGCTTGGCAGCCTTGCTCGCCAATGCACCAAACCCGCTTTCCTTGCCCGATGCGGCGTGTTTGATGCGGCCATGTTCCACCGTTATTTCGCTCGCCGGAACACCCCACTCTTCGGCGGCCGCCGAGACGAGCATTGCCCTTGCCGTCGCGCCGGCTTTTCGAAGCTGTTCATATGAGTTGCCAATCGACGTGGAACCACCGGTACCTTGCAGACCGAATGCGAGATTGGCGTAGATCTTGTCATCGGCCGGCGAATGAACAGCCCGCATCTGGCTCCAGTCGGCATCGAGCTCTTCTGCTACGATGGTGGCAAGTCCCGTGAATGGGCCCTGACCAAACTCTATGTGCTTCGACAGCACAGTCACTGTGTCATCGGTGCCGATCTTCACGAAGGCATTCATCGTCGAAAGCGCTTCACCCCCTCCCGCCTGAATACCTTCGAAGGCCCTTGCCGCAAAAATCTTTGGTGCGAGCGAAAAACCGATGATTAAACCAGCACCTGCCAGGAAGGAGCGGCGCGTGCTTGTGATGTGGTGCAGGGTCATCGCTTAACCCTCCAGGATATCGGCGGCGTCATGAATCGCCTGCCGGATGCGGTGATAGGTGGCGCAGCGGCAGATATTTCCTGCCATTGCTCCATCAATATCCGCGTCAGTGGGTTTCGGGGTCATTTGGAGAAGGGAAACAGCCGACATGATCTGCCCTGATTGGCAATAGCCGCATTGCGGGACGTCAATCGCGACCCACGCCTTCCTGACTGCGTCAGCCTCCTTGCCGGTGACACCCTCGATGGTGACAATTTCCGACCCATCGACCGTTGAGACCGGCGTGATGCAGCTTCGGCGTGTCGTACCGTCCATATGGACGGTACACGCACCGCATTGGGCGATACCGCAACCATATTTCGTGCCAGTGAGTTTCTCGAAATCGCGCAAGACCCAGAGCAGCGGGGTCTCGGGATCCCCGTCAAAACTCCGTTCCTGTCCGTTGAGCTTGAAAGTAACCATGCTTGAACTCCGCATCTGGCTGGCACATTCCGTGCTGGCTTGAGTGGGATGTCATCGTGATCGGCAACTCATAACATGAAACTCAGCGGGGTGCCCACGCCGTGTTTCACTGCTCACGGGATCGTGAGACATCGATGCCATTGGCCATCAGCCAATTAACTCTACCTGGTTAGCTCAGGTTGATGTGCAGCCAAGGGCGACGCAATTTGCTAGACTTGTGAAAAATAATAATAAGGAGGGCGAAATGTTCGAATTAACAGATGGGGCAATGCTGATCGTTATCGCAATCACTACGGCTATCGGTGCCTATATTTTCTATGGAATTTCGATTGTGCAACTCCCAACCTTCTAACCGCTATCGGGTCTGAGGGAACGGAGACGAGGCATTAACGAAGCTAATATTGAAAGGGGCAGGCGGCACGATTTGGACGCAGCCTGCTCCTGACGGTGATGAATACGAGCAGGCTCATGTCATCGACATTGACCTCGGCGAGAGTTCATCTCAACACGACCTACGGGCCTTAAGTGAGTTTCTCTCCCGGCTGGAGAAACCTTCCGCGAACCTGTTTTCCCTCGACCTCGACAGTTACGAACTCCCCTGGGGAAGCCGGCGCGCCCTTTGCCGCAGCGCAGACTGCTCTGGTGGTTCTTTGAAATCCGTCCCGCCCCTGTGAAATGGCGGGAATCAAGCCGGAGAGGGTAGAGGCGTCGGGTGCCCATCCACACTCGTCATATACCGAGTTTCTGAGGGAGTTGGTCGCCAGATTGGTGTCGACATTGGGCGTCGTGCATGACGTTGAAAAGACGAGAGCGGCGGCAACCAGGACGTAGCAGGCTAATCTCATTTCAGCATTCCCCGATAGATTTTCGTTTGCATGAATTCGTTAGTTATCACCTTTACAGACAGGTTGCGACCGCCGGTGATGCCCGGAAGGTGTGCCGCCAATGATTAGCACAATTGATTTCCCTGATGCTGACAACCAGGTTCCGAATCTCACTGTTTGTTAGTCACGTGTTAAAATCGCAACACCGATTTCCGAACCCGCGGTTCGATAATAGATCGGTTTTGCGCCATTCAAAAAACAGGACTAAGCATCCGTTCCGGGGACATGAGCTTGTATGAAAATCTTTCCTGATCGGAGATCTGAAATGAATATCAAGAGCCTTCTCCTGGGTTCCACTGCTGCCCTGATCGCAGTTTCTGGTGCGCGCGCCGCGGATGCGGTCGTCGTGGCCGAACCGGAACCAGTTGAATATGTCCGCGTATGCGACGCCTATGGCGCCGGCTTCTTCTATATCCCGGGTACAGAAACCTGCCTCAAGGTCAGCGGCTATGTACGCTATGACGCGCAAGGCGGCGATGACGTCTACAACGGTGGCGAGTTAGGTACCTGGGTCAAGCACACGCGCGCAGAGGTCCGCTTCGATGCCCGGTCGGAAACCGAACTTGGTACGTTGCGCTCCTACATCCAAACGCGCTTCGACTTCGAAGATGGTTTGAACGAAGGCGCGAGCATTCCCCAGGCATTCATCGAGCTCGGCGGCTTCCGTGTCGGTATTGCTGATGAAATTTTCGGCTCGTGGAACGGTTACGCTGGCGATATCATCCAGGACGATGTGATCAACTACAACAGTTGGGAAACGAACCAGATCAGCTATACCTTTGCTGGCGGTAATGGTTTCTCTGCAATCATTGCCGCCGAACAGGGCTCGATCAACGACGGTTATGCCGACTACGTCATCGAGGACTACATGCCTCATGTTCTAGCCGGGGTGAAGTATGAACAGGGTTGGGGCACAATCTCCGCCATTGCAGGGTACGATTCCAACGTCGAAGAATTTGCCGGCAAGGCTCGACTGGACGTGAAAATCACCGACGCGGTGACAGCCTGGGTCATGGGCGGCTATCAGTCCAATTATGACGACACACGCACAAACCGCAATTTCCTAGCGCCTTGGCACGGAGACTGGGCTGCATGGGGTGGCTTGGCCGCCAAAGTGACCGACAAGGCAACCGTCAATGCTCAGCTCGCCTATGAGTCTGAAGGCACAGTCGCTGCGGCTTTGAACGTCGCTTACGTGCTTGTTCCCGGCTTTACGGTAACGCCAGAAGTGGACTACACCAGGTTTGACGGAGATCGCGGCAACGACGACGCACTGGGCGGTATCATCCGTTTCCAGCGCGATTTCTGACCGTCTTGCTCTTATGAAAATCCGGAAGCGTCGCTTCCGGATTTTTTCCCATTTCTTTCAGTACTTACCGGCTGTTTGCTTAAACACTACATCTATTCGGAAACGGCCACAAACGCGGCGGTCCTTTTCAATACCGCAACAAACTCATTACCGGAATCGCTGACAGCCCCGGAATTATCGATCATGACCGCGCCGGAAGGATCGCATGGATTTGGAGCGGCCCGCGTCAAACGCCGGCGGATTTCCTCAGCATCTTCGCGTCCGCGGGAGGACAGCCGTTTCGCCAGAACCTCATGCGAAGCCGTGATATGGACGACCAGAAAATTGGAATAGGCCTCGCGAAGTGCAGGCAGGACCCCGCGCGAGACATTGGCAACAGCGACTGCACCACGTTCAATCTCGTCGTCGACAGATCGTGGCAGGCCATAGTACAAACCGTGGGCCTCCCAGGAGTGGCTAAACTCCCCTGCCCTTTTTGCCGCCAGGAACTGCTCCTCACTCAACGTGTCATGAACTTCCGTATCGGCGGAGGACGGACGTGTCACGACCCGCCGCACGAAATGATAGCCCGGCTCGCCGCCAAGCACCGCCCGGGCGAAATCGATGATGGTATCCTTGCCGGCACCACTCGGCCCGACCACGGCGACAAAGGCACCATTGCGAAGCGGCGCAGACGCCTCATTGAGGGCACGTTCGATCATCGCAGCCGCCATCATACAACCCGTCGGCCTTCGCGCCACACGGTACGAACCACAGGAATATGTTCATCGACACGCACCCGCACCAGATCAGCGCGCTTGCCGACCTCAATGACGCCGCGATCGTCGAACCCGACAGCCTGTGCTGGATTCTTTGTCACCAGACGCACAGCGTCCGGCAAGGTAATGCCATCGACCGCCTCGCTGAGGAAGAACGTCGACTGGATGAGGCTGAACGGAATATAGTCAGATGAAAGAATGTCGAGATAGCCATGCTCGGCCAGTTCACGTGCCGAGACATTTCCCGAATGTGAGCCGCCGCGCACCACGTTTGGTGCGCCCATCAGCACTGACAGGCCTGCCTGTTTTGAGGCGGCGGCGGCTTCCAGCGTCGTTGGAAACTCCGCCACATGAATGCCTTGCTCGACCGCTTCATCGACATGGGCAGCAGTCGCATCGTCATGACTGGCCAGCACAATGCCCCGCTCGCGGCACAAATCGGAAATCGCCTTTCGTTGCGGGCCGGAATTCCTGGCCGATTCCGCTATGCGTTTTTCACAGAATGCATTGAATTCCTGATCGGAGAGTTTCAGCTTGCGCTGATAGTAGTAGGTATAAGTTTCCAGATTGACGAACTGGCGCTGACCAGGCGCGTGATCCATCAGCGATGCCAGCCGAACCCGGCTGTCATTATCAAAATGGGCGAAGCCCTCCAGGCAATCAGGCACTGAAACTTCACAACGCAGGTGGAAATAATGATCCGCACGCAGACGGCCCTCTTTGACGCTGTTTTCAATCGCGTCGGCCAGTTTGCGGGTTTCTGCAGCTGTGATGTCCGCGTCCTCGTCCAACCCTACCCGCAGGGCATCGAGAACGGTCGTGATGCCCGACGTCGCGATCTGCCCATCATGTGCGAGAACGGCGGCAATCGGATTCCATCGTACCCGCGGGCGCGGCAAATAATGGCCTTCAAGGTGATCGGTATGCAGTTCGATCAGACCGGGAATCAGATAATCGCCCTCAAAATCCTCTCCGCCTTCAACGTTGCCTTCTGATATGCCGGCAATTTTGCCGTCACGGATCACAACCGATCCTGCGATGACTTCATCTTCGAGAACGATTTTTGCATTGTTCAAGATCAGTTCGGCAGACATTTATGCAGTCTTTCTTCGGTTGGTTCCCGCAAGCGGGTGCAGCGAGTGTATTTCAAAAGGGAACCCGGCTTCGGCTTCAGTGAACAGAGCGAGATTGTTGATTTCGACCGGTTCTTCAAGAACTGGCTCAAGGAACTCACTCAAGATACGTTCAATTTTCGGCCGATCCCGTTCAGGCACCGGTCCAGTGAGTGTCATGTGGAAGCGAAAATCTTCGAATACATAAGGATAGCCCCACAGTTCGAGATTTCGGCGCTGTGCAACACTCATTTTGTCAGGCTCGCGACGTTTGATCTCCTGCTCGCTTGGCGGTGCGCGAAAACGGTCGAATGCGACAACGACATCATTGGCCAATTGATCGAGACGATCAAGCGGCTCTGCAGGAATGAGCGCGAAGAACCCGTCGAGACAGGCGATCCGCAGTTTCGGAATCTCAACCGGATCGATTGAAGAGGAAAAATGCATCAGTGCGGACAAGAGTTCTCGTTCCTCGATGCCGTCCGCGAGGTGAAATGGCGCTTTTAGCGTCGCATGAAATCCATAGCGCCGCGGCGATTCCGTTAGCTGGGCAAAATCTTCATGCGCAAGGTCACGAATCTGCGGTGTTCTCACCGGTTGACCGGTAAAGGCATTTCGGCCGAGCCAATTCGCCGCTACTTTGAGCAGCGGATCGCTGGATGGCGGCGTGAAGTAGATTGCATAGCGCATATTGATTCCTCCGGAACACTCTCGCGTTACGCTCCGATTATGACAAGCCTTTGAACACAACCTGCCTCAATGCTGCTGCCTTCCCATCAAGCGTGAGCGCAGCGCGTTGGATATGTTGTCAAAAATGAAGATCACCGCAAGAATGAGCACCACCATATAGGCGACATTGTGCCAGTTGGTGTTTGTACGCATAGCCTCCCAGAGCTTGAGACCAATGCCGCCTGCCCCCACTGCACCGATGATGGTCGCGGACCGCGTATTGGACTCCCAGAAATACAGCGCCTGGCTGGCAAAGACCGGCAGTACCTGAGGCACGACACCGTAACGCTGCACATTCAATGGCGAGGCACCGACTGATTTCACACCCTCGCGCTGCTTGTCGTCGATATTTTCCAAGGTCTCGGAATAGACTTTGCCCAAGGTGCCTGTATCTGTGAAGAAGATGGCCGAGATACCGGCGAGCGGCCCAGGACCAAAGGCACGGGTGAAGAACAGCGCCCAGATCAGCATATCGACCGATCGCAAGAAATCGAAGAAGCGCTTGGTGATCTGGTTGGCGAAGAAATTCGGCATGATGTTGCGGGCGGCAATAAATGCTAACGGAAACGAAACCAGTGACGCAAGCAGCGTTCCCATGAAGGCCATGACGATGGTTTGCATCAGCTTCGTCCAGACGTCGCCGTGCTGCCATGACGAATTGTACCAGATATTGTCGAATGCGAGGGCAGCATTGGACATTTCCGGCTTGATGCGTTCGCCGCTTGTGATCATCGATGCCACTTCGCCGAATGACTTGTTCCAGAATGGCGAATTGGTATCGAACACAAAATTCGCCCATCCGGGAAACCGCCGGCTCACCACAACGCGTTCCGGAATGATGTCCGCCTGACCGGCGAAACCGAAAGTGACGGTCACCTGATCCTCTTTCAGCGTCGCCCATTCAGGCAGCGCCCCTTGAGGCTTGGCACCGTCGGCTGCGATCAGAACCGTCAGGCTTTCGCCATTGCGTGTGGCGATCACGCGGCTGTCATTGATATCAAGCGATTTGCCCGCGCCGAACGATATGGCGACATTGTTGCCGTTTTGAACCACCCAATCCGGTTTTGGATTGTCGCCGAGCTCGGAAAACCGCGGATATGTGACTGTTGTTGCTGTGGGCGACATGCGTACGGTCGTTCTGACTGCGTAGGAAACCCAGTCGCGTGCATAGAGTTCGGCGCGCTGCCATTGGCCGCTGGAAAGCACGGCTCCTATGGAAAAGAACCACCAGCAATAAACGACATAAAGTACAATGCCAGCACCGATCAGAAGCGGCATAAAGCGCTTCCACACGGGTGGGTTGAAGACAGCAGGGTGGCGCGTTTCAAAATCGGTGATGGCGGCGGACGAGAGTGCATTCATGATTGCTTCCCACCAAAAGCGAAGGCCTGATTGCCGACAAGACGGCGGCGCAACCAGGCGGAAAATTGATCGACGGCGATGATCGTCACCAGCAACAGCAGCACGATGGCGAGCGTCTTTGCCTGATGGCCCCGGCCGATCGACAGCCGCAACTCCTCGCCAATTCCGCCACCACCGACAGCACCGATAATGGTCGAGGCGCGGACATTGATTTCCAGACGGAGCAGTGCGTAGGACATGAAGTTCGGCATGACCTGCGGGACAATGCCGAAGCCGACCCGTTCGAACCAGTTTGCTCCAACGGCCCGCAGACCTTCATCCGCTTTCATATCTGCATTCTCGACGACTTCGAAGAACAGCTTGCCCAGCGCTCCAATCGTGTGGATGCCGACGGCGAACATTGCGGGGATCGGGCCCAGTGACAATATCGCCGCAAAGAAGCCGGCGATGACGATTTCGGGGAATGCACGCAGGATTTCCATGTAGCGGCGCGCCGCGAAACGGATCAGCTTGCTCTTCACCAGATTCTTGGCGGCGAGAAAGCAGAGCAGGAAGCCGAAAATAAAGCCAACGAGCGTGGAAAGGATCGCAATATTGAGCGTTTCCAGCATTTTATAGAAATATTCCGGAAAGTAGAATCCGCCAAACAGATAGACCCGCCCCTCCGGATAATCATATTTCATACTTCCGTCGAAATAGGGCGATGGCAGATCGAACATGGCACGCCAGACTTCCCAGCCGTCACGCGGAATGAGATCGCCCGCAAAATCGAAAAAATGTGGCAGCCGGTCGAAGAATTTGCCGGCATTTGACTCATTGGCGAACCAGAGGGAGCCAGCCACTGCAACCAGCAGGCATATCGAGATGAGCCAGGAATAAGCGCGGCGGCGGGCGGCGAGCTCCTGCCAGTGCCGTTCGATCTGGATGCCGTCAGCGGAAAGCTCGGCGGAAATGGCTCGGCTCATTGATCTATCCTTCCAGGGCACAAAAAAATCACGGCCAGATCCCGGGGGAACTGGCCGTGGGCGGTTTTTGTGAAATTATCCGCCGATCTGAGCCTTGCGGGCGTCAATGATCGGCTGATAGAATTCGGTGTTCACTTCCGTATAACCTTTGAAGTCACCGCCCATTGTCGCTGCAAAGCAGGCGGGATCGGACTTCGGCAAGTTCATCATGTAGTCTTTGAATTTGGACTTCAGGTTGCTGTCGAGCGATGTGCGAACAACGATCGGACCGTTCGGAATGAGCGGCGATTTCCATAGTTCGACAAAGTCCTTCATGTCGATGACACCTTTGTCGACCATTTTGCGCAGGTTGCCTGATGTATAGCCTTCGTCAAATTTACCAACACCCGAACCAAAGGTGGTGCCGGCATCGAACTTGCCGTCCTTGACGGCCAGCACGAGGTTCTCGTGACCGCCACCGAAACCCGTTTCGCTGAAGTAATCCTTGACTGAAGTCTTGATGTCCTTCGGGAGTGAAGTCACAGGGATAAGATAGCCGGACGTGGAATCCGGATCAGCAAAACCAAGCTTTTTGCCCTTCATGTCAGCGAGAGACTTGATGCCGCTGTCCTTGCGGGCAACCATGATCGAATAATACCCGGTCGCACCATCGGTCTGAACCGTCGTCAGGATTGGCTCGACCGCCTTTGGGTTGGTCAGGTAGATTTTTGCAAAACCGGACGCGCCAAGTTCTGCATAATCGAGTGTACCGCCTAGCAGACCTTGGATAACGCCGTCATAATCGGTCGCCGGGAAAAGCTTCACTTCCTTGACGCCGAGGACCTTCGGCAGCTGATCGACAATGCACTGATAATTGCGCAGGCGATCGGCCTCATTTTCGCCACCGATAATGCCAACGCGGAATGTTTCGAGGTTTTCAGCGCGGGCCATCGAACCAGCGAGCATTGCGCCGATTGCGATTGCACTCAGTAGGGCTTTCTTGAGCAACATGGTTCTCTCCTGTCAAACGTCCAAAAATGGGTTTGCGATCTATTTTCATATGAGCCCGTACGTGGGCGAGACGATCTCGTTGCGCTCAACGCGCGGCCAGAATGGCCTCCAGCTCCGGTATCGGCTTTGGTGCGCCGCGGCTGATGCTTGTCGATGTAATGGCTTCTGAAAACGCGTCCTTGATACCGTCGGCGCCATAGATGCGGCGCGCAGCAAGTTCTGTCAGGTCGTCCGGCGTTCCGTCGAAGACAACTTTGCCACCCTGCATGCCGATGATCCGCTGACAGAAATGCCGCGCCGTATCGAGCGTGTGCAGGTTGGTGACAACTGTCAGACCTTCCTTCTCATTGATGTCACGCAGCGCCTCCATCACAACCTGGGCATTGCGTGGATCGAGCGAGGCGATGGGTTCGTCGGCAAGAATGATCTTGGGGTTTTGCATGAGGGCGCGTGCGATGGCCACGCGTTGCTGCTGCCCTCCGGAGAGCGTTCCGGCCCGTTGCAAGGCGGTCTTGGCGATATCCAGCCGCTCGAGAGCAGCGATCGCCATGGCGCGTTCCTCGCGAGAGAACATGCCGAAAAGGCTCTTGATGGTCGACCGGTGATTGAGACGGCCAAGCAGCACATTGGTGAGAACATCAAGGCGCGGCACAAGGTTGAATTGCTGGAAGATCATCGCACAGTCACGCTGCCAATTTCGCAACTGCGAACCTCTCAATTGCGCAACATTGGTTCCCTCAAAGAAGATTGACCCTTCGGAGGGATCGACCAGCCGGTTGATCATGCGCAGCAGGGTCGATTTGCCCGCGCCTGAACGGCCGATAATACCAACCATCTGACCTTGCGGGATTTCCAAATTGACATCGTCGATGGCAGTGAACTTGCCAAAACGCCTCGTCACATTTTCAATCTTCAGCATCAGTTCATCCCTTTGGCCTTGAACTGTCGTAAAGCGATTGTGTGAAGCTGCGATGGCAGTTTGATTTCAGTTGCGTGACAACTGTGTAAAGCTTTGATCAGGCTGAATGTTTCTCTAGAAAAGCCTCGATATCCAACGTGCGGAAGTCATCGAGAGCCATGCGCAATTTTGCGTGATCCCAGTCCCACCATGCCAGGATCTGCAGGCGTTCAGCCGTTTTCCCATCAAAGCGATCGCGGATTTTGCGGGCGGGAACCCCGCCGACAATGGTGTAGGGCACGACATCCTTGGAGACGACCGCCCCCGCCCCGATCACAGCCCCGTTGCCAACGGTGACACCCGGCAAAATGGTTGCGCCATGGCCGATCCAGACGTCGTGGCCAATGGTGACGAAGTTCGTCCGGCGCCATTCGAAAAATGCCTCGTCGACGCCGGCATCTTCCCAATAGTCACTGGATCGGTAGGTGAAATGATGCAGTGTCGGCCGCCATGTCGGATGATTGGGCGCGTTGATGCGAACGCTCGCGGCGATGTTCGCGAATTTGCCTATGGTTGCGCACCAGACAGCACCGTCCTGCATGATGTAGGAGTAGTCGCCAAGGATGGCTTCGCTGATGCGGCAGCGCTCGGAGATTTCCGTGTATCGACCGAGTTGGCAATCATGAACAGACGCGGTCGCGTGAATGAACGGCGTTTCTGAAAGCCTGGTCATGCTGCAGCCTCGTTTGATACTGAAAACGCCGTAACATCGATAATGCGATCGGCAACAGCCTCACGCACGTCCTCGTCGTGGAAGATCCCGAGCATGGCAACGCCGGAAGCCTTCTTCTGCTGTATCATCGAGACAACGACATCGCGGTTCTTGGCGTCGAGAGATGCTGTCGGCTCATCGAGCAGCAGGATCGGATGGTCGGTAATGAAGCCGCGTGCAATATTGACGCGCTGCTGCTCACCACCGGAAAATGTGGCCGGCGGTAGCGACCACAAACGTTCCGGCAGGTTGAGCCCGGCAAGCAATGACGCTGCCTTGTCGCGGGCCCCGGTGCGATCCACACCGCGCGCGATCAGCGGTTCGGCCACCACGTCCAATGCCGCAACACGCGGCACGGTGCGCAAGAACTGGCTGACGTACCCGATCATGTCGCGTCGAATGCCGAGCATGGTGCGCGGATCGGCAGCTGCGACATCAATCAGCCGATCGCGGTACGGCACAATGATCTGGCCGGCATCCACGGCATAATTGCCGTAGATCATTTTCAGGATCGAGCTCTTGCCAGCCCCGGATGGACCACCAAGCACCGCGCATTCACCGGCCTTGATGGAGAAGGAGACGTTTGCCACGACGGGCAGTCGAATGCCGTCACGCAGATGCATGGTGAAGCTCTTGGCGACATCGGAAACAACGAGAGGTGTCGGCATGATTTTACCTTTTTGTTTTATCGCAATTCCGGACAGAAAACCGCTGCACATTTTCCTGGAATTGCTTCTAGACCTGCAAAATGGAAGAGACGAGAAGCTGGGTGTAAGGCGCCTGCGGGTCGTCCAGCACGCGGTCGGTGAGACCTGTTTCGACGATATGGCCATCCTTCATCACCATTATGCGGTGCGAGAGAAGACGTGCCACCGCAAGATCATGCGTAACGACGATTGCTGCGAGACCGAGATCATTGACGAGGCCGCGCAGAAGATCGAGCAGCCTTGCCTGCACCGATACATCGAGACCTCCGGTTGGCTCGTCCATGAAGACAAGACGTGGGCTGGTCACAAGGTTGCGGGCAATTTGCAGGCGCTGGCGCATGCCGCCGGAGAAAGCGCGCGGCTGATCGTCGATACGGTCCTCGGCAATCTCCACCCGGCCCAGCCAATCGGTCGCGGTGGCGCGGATCTTGCCATAGTGCCGGTCGCCGACTGCCATCAACCGTTCGCCAACATTGGCGCCGGCAGAGACAGTCATCCGCAATCCATCGGCAGGATTCTGGTGGACAAACCCCCAATCGGTGCGCATCAGGAAACGCCGTTCGGCCTCGCTCATGCGGTAGAGGTCGCGGAATTGACCGTCACGCATCCGGTATTCCACCGACCCGGCAGATGGCGCAAGCCGCGTCGCCAGGCAATTAAGCAGCGTCGTCTTGCCCGAACCGGATTCGCCCACGACAGCAAGGACCTCACCCGGCCATAACTCGAATGTGACGTTCTGGCAGCCGATCCGGCTCCCGTAGAATTTCGAAAGCGAACTGACTTTAAGGAGTGGTGTCTCGCTCATTCTGCTGCCTCCGCTGGGTTGGCCGAAAGCTGGCCTTCTGCCTGCCGGTCTTCACAAAAATCCGTATCGGAACAGACGAACATGCTGCCGCCCTTGTCGTCGAGGATGACCTCGTCGAGATAGCTTCCCTTGGCGCCGCACAGCGCGCAGGGCTGCGAAAATGTCTGGATCTCGAATGGATGATCTTCGAAGTCGAGGCTAACCACCTCCGTATAAGGCGGAATGGCATAGATACGCTTTTCGCGCCCTGCCCCGAACAATTGCAGCGCCGGTGAATTGTGCATCTTCGGATTATCGAACTTTGGGGTGGGCGAAGGATCCATCACATACCGGCCTTCGACCTTCACAGGATAGGCGTAGGTGGTGGCGATATGACCATGCCGGGCGATGTCTTCGTAGAGCTTCACGTGCATCAGCCCATACTCTTCAAGCGCGTGCATCTTTCGCGTTTCGGTTTCGCGCGGCTCGAGGAAACGCAGCGGCTCCGGAATTGGCACCTGATACACAAGCGTTTGCCCCGCTTGCAGCGCAGCCTCTGGAATGCGATGGCGCGTCTGGATGATCGTCGCTTCCGTCGTTTTCGTGGTTACGCGAACGTTGGCGGTCTTCTGGAAAAAGGCCCGGATCGATACGGCATTGGTGGTGTCGTCGGCGCCTTGATCGATCACCTTCAGCGTGTCGTCAGGGCCAATGACTGCGGCAGTCACCTGGACGCCGCCTGTCCCCCAGCCATAGGGCATCGGCATTTCGCGAGAGGCGAAAGGCACCTGATAACCCGGAATGGCTATGGCCTTGAGAATTGCACGGCGGATCATCCGCTTCGTCTGTTCGTCAAGATAGGCGAAATTGTACGTCGCAAGCTCTGTCATTCTGCTGCCTCTTGAGTACCATTGTTTTCGGTGTGGCGGCGCTCATGCTCGGAGCGCATGCGGCGAATCAGGTCGAGTTCCGCCTGGAAATCGACGTAATGCGGCAGTTTCAGATGTTCGACGAAACCGGTCGACTGCACATTGTCGCTATGGGAAATGACGAATTCCTCGTCCTGTGCTGCAGCAGTAATGTCTTCGCCTAGTTCCCGCGCCCGCAAAGCCCGATCGCACAACGCCATCGACATCGATTTCCGCTCGCTCTGCCCAAAGACAAGGCCATAGCCGCGCGTAAATTGCGGGGGCTCGCTCGATGAACCCTTGAACTGATTGACCATCTGGCACTCGGTCACCCGAATGCGGCCAAGCGTCAGCGGAAAATCGAGTTCAGCAACCTCAAGCTCGACTTCGACTTCGCCAATGCGGATTTCGCCGGCAAAGGGGTGGCTGCGCGCATAGCCGCGTTGCGTCGAATAGGCGAGCCCGAGAAGAAAACCTTCATCGCCGCGCGCCAGCGCCTGTAGTCGCAAGTCGCGCTCCAGCGGAAACGACAAAGGTTCACGCGTGAGATCGCCGGTATCGGCCCCCTCTGGCATATCGCCGTCAGATTCGATCATGCCGTCATGACCAAGAATGTCGGTGACGCGCGGTGTCTGTTCATGCGATTCAACCCGGCGTTCAGGGACTTCTACCGCGACATCCCCTGCCAGCTCCGGATCCAACAGGCGATGGGTATAGTCAAATGTCGGTCCCAGTAACTGGCCGCCTGGCAGGTCCTTGAACGTTGCCGAGATGCGGCGTTCGATCGCCATCAGCGAAGTCTCGACAGGTTTGGTATAGCCAAAACGCGGCAGCGTCGTGCGATAGGCCCGGACGAGAAAGATCGCCTCGATCATGTCTCCCCGCGCCTGCTTTACCGCCAGCGCCGCGAGTTCCGTGTCGTACAGCGAACCTTCCGCCATCACGCGGTCTACCGCCAGCGCCAGCTGCTCGACGATTTGCTCAAGCCCGATCGCAGGCACGGAGCGATCACCACGGCGGCGGTCAGCCAGCAGTTTGTGCGCATTGCGAATGGCGGCTTCACCGCCCTTGACGGCAACATACATGGCTCAAGCCTCCCTTTTCGAAATGCGTGTCGTGCGCGGCAAAGCGGCGAGCGCGCCCTTGCCAGCAAAGATCAGATCAATACCGCGCGGAAAGGCACCGCGATTGGCGGCCCATTGATCGATGAACATTTTCGGCAACTGACTTGGCGCAAAGGTCTGGATGTCCTTGATCCCGGGACCCTCGAGCCTTAGTTCCCCGGCACCATCGAAACCGTCGATCTGCAAGATAAGGGTCGTCGAGCGATCCGGGTATTCCGAGGTTCCTTTGGCGAATGCTTCGAACGAAGGCATGGTTTCGGCGTCGCTAATGAGGGCAAACTGCGCGTCGGATGGATTCGTTGTCAATTCAAGCCCCGTGTGAAACTTCAGCCAACCAATTGCAGCTTCTGAACCGGCGATTGCCTTGTCGGACCAAACGGTTGCGTCATGGTCGAACAGTGTCGCTGCAATCGATGCGGCAACCGGCGCGAGTGGCGCGGGGGCGTTGACAAGATCGCGCACGGGCATGACGCGACCAGGGTTGGCCATAGCGTCCATGAGCGCCCGGAAAATTTCCTGCGAATTGCGCACCGTATCCCTGAAGCCGCCCTCAAAAACCTGTGTCGTTGCACGCATCAGTCGTCCCCCCGCACCATTGTGAAAAAATCGACCTTCGTCGCTGCCGTTTCGGCTCGTCTGTGTTCGAGATTGTCATCAAGGCGTTGCGCAATGGGAGTAAGGATCGCATCCTCAACAGCCCTGCGATGAACCGGTTCCTGCCAAATCGCGTCAAAGACAGCCGCAAGGCGCACCTTCTCGCCCTGCCGTCCGAGCGCATAGGCATGGCCAACTGCGCCGCTGCCGAGCCGTACGGTCGCGCGTGTCACAGTCGCTTCGCCCAGATTGAAGGGAGCGCCGCCGCCGCCGATCCGTCCGCGCACCATCACAAGTCCGGTTTCCGGCCCGCGCAGCGTTTCAACCCGCGGCTTGTCAGCCCACTGCCCCCAGAACTGCGTCAGCTCCTGCACGGTCGCCTGCGCCAGCAAAGCCATGGCGGCTTTGCGCCCGAAATCAGTTTCGCCAGCGGCTGGGGTGGCCCCAGAATGTTCGTTGCTCATTGACACCTCACTGCTATTTGTCTATTCATCTATACAACTAGACAATAAACCTAGCTATAGATCCCGTCAATGACAGGAGCATGACAGAGCGTGCCTTCAGAACGATTCATCACCCGCAACAGTGGCGTGGCCATCTGGCGCCAGATCGCCGATCAGATCAGGGGCGACATCACGGCGGGGAAAATGACCAGCGGGGCGCGAATGCCACCGGAAGTTGAATTGGCTACTCGTTTCGACGTCAATCGCCACACGATTCGCAGCGCCATAGCCGCCCTGACCAAGGAAGGTGTCCTGCGGGCCGAACAGGGGCGCGGCACCTTCGTTGCCAACAGCAAGAAACTGATCTACCGCATTGGCGAGCGGACCCGCTTCTCGCAAATTCTGGCGACGCAAGTGCGCGAAACCAAAGGCATTCTGCTTGCGCACCGTGTAGAAGACGCGACACCTGAAGTCGCTGAAGCGTTGAATATGGGAGCGGGACAGGTCATCAGAATAGACACGATGCATACGGCAGATGGCAGTCCGGTGTCCTGCGCCACGGCATGGTTTGATGCAGCGCGCGTTCCGAATATCGTCGAAGATTACCGTTCATCCGGATCGATAACATTTGCACTTAAAGCTGCAGGAATAGACGATTATTTGCGCAAGTCGACGATCATTGCCGCCCGCCACGCGGATGCGGAGGATCTGCGGCATCTGCGGCTCTCGCCCGGCGCGATCGTTCTTGTCGCCACCGCCATCAACGTCGACATGGAAGGTTATCCCGTCGAATATGCCAAGACCCGCTTTGCCGCCGACCGGATGGAAATTGCCATCGACAATAGATGAACCGGCCAATTCACCACATGGTTTTCGCGGCGCGCTCGGGCCATTCGCGATCATAGGTCTCGCCACCCACACGATCTTCGCTGAGTGCAGCCAAAATCTGCCCGGGCGTTGGAAATTCCTTGGGCGAGCGGTGCTTCGCCGGATTCCACAAGTCGGAGCGGATGAGCGCACGCGCGCACTGGAAATAGGCTTCCTCAACGTCAACGACGATAACCGAACGCGGCGCCTTGCCATCAATGATGAAGCTTTCGAGCAGTGCTTGGTCGGTATCGATAAATGCCCTGCCATTCACCCGGAATGTCGTGGTGAGTCCGGGAATGAGGAAGAGCAGGGCAATGCGCGGATCGCGGATGATATTGCGCAGCGAATCAATTCGATTGTTGCCGCGGCGATCCGGCAGCATAAGCGTCTGTTCGTTGTGTATCCGCACGAAGCCGGCAAGGTCGCCGCGCGGTGAACAGTCGAGCCCTTCAGGACCGCCGGTTGCCAGAGCCACGAAAGGCGAGCCCTCGATCAACAGCCGGTATTCCGCAGTGATTCGATCCGTCACCTTGGCGGTCGATGCGTCGGCAATGCCGCTATATATGGCTTCGAGCTGTTCAATCGTCGTGATCCGCGACATCACCACCTCCGTTCACCTTGAAAACGCATTCGCCGACTAACATGGCATGACGAATTGAATATGACAGCCCTTGGTTTTAGGAAATGACAGCGGCGGCACACTCGTATATCAGTCGCAGCCGACCGGAGTTGTGGAGGATTTCATGAGCGGATTTGCGGCGATTGGCGAGTGCATGATCGAATTGTCCGGCGCCAATGGCGAGCAGTGGCGCATGGGTTTTGCCGGCGATACACTGAACACCACCTGGTATGTCCGCGCCCTCACCGCGCCGCAATTCGCAGTCGATTACGTGACCGCCTTTGGCGACGATCCCTTTTCGGTGAAACAGCGTACATTCCTGCGCGACAATGGCATCAACACGGCCAACAGCCCGATTATCCCGGGCGCGCGCCCCGGTCTTTATGCCATCACACTGACGGGGGTGGAGCGTTCCTTCACCTATTGGCGCAACGATGCCGCCGCCCGTCACCTTGCCGATGATCCGGAAGCATTGGCGAAAAGTCTCGATGGCCGCGAGATCATTTATTTTTCCGGTATTACCATGGGCATTTTGAGCCCGAAAAGCCGTCAGAACGTCCTGAATGCGGTTAGCAACGCACGCCGCCAGGGCTCGCGTATCGTCTTTGATGCCAATTATCGTCCACGCCTGTGGGAAAACACCGAGACAGCCAAGCAGGTCTTGAGCAATGCCTTTCACGTTGCCGACATTGCCCTGCCGACGTTCCCGGATGAGAATGCGCTCTTTGGCGATGCGACCCCGGCAGACACCGCCAATCGTATCGCTTCCTACGGCGTGCGCGAGATTGTCGTAAAAGACGGCACCGAACCGGCATTGGTCGTTGCCGGCGACATACGCCAGGAGGTTCCGGCCTCGCGCGCCAAGGCAGTGGATACAACGGGCGCGGGAGATAGTTTCAATGGCGGCTACATCGCCGCCCGCCTCGCCAATCTGGATCCCGTGACAGCAGCGGCCCACGCGCACAGAGTTGCTGCGCGCATCGTGGAGTTCCATGGAGCGCTCGCCCCCATGGACGCGGCACGCAAGGCGTTCGAGGCCTAGGCCTTCTTGAAGCTGTATTTTGTCATCTGGCTGTAGGTTTCGTCAGGCCGCAAGATTGCCTGAGGGAAATAGGGAAAATGCGTGGAATCGGGCCATATCTGCGCTTCAAAGCAAAAACCGGCATAATTCCCATAAGTATTGCCGGTCAAACCGATTGGCGGGCGTCCACCAAGCGTATTCCCGGCATAGAATTGGACACCGGGTTCCGTAGTCAGCACATTCAACTCGATACCTGATTGGGGACCCTTGGCGGAGGCAACGAGACGCAGCGGCTGGCGCTGACTGGCAAGGCAGAAATTGTTGTCATAGACAATCTGCTGGCCGTTTTCCTCACGGCGGATCGTCCGGTACTCCCGAAAATCATGAGTTGTTCCGGCGACCGGCAAAACCCGTCCATCCGGAATGAGGTCGGCATCGACCGGAAGGTAGGCCTGCGCGTCGATCCGGACCTGATGGTCAAGCGCGCCGGTTGCACCGCCATCGTCGAGATTGAAGTAGCTGTGATGAGCTAGGTTGCAGATCGTCGGCTTGTCCGTAACGGCATCCATGCGAATGGCCAGCATTCCCTTCGATTCCAGCATGTAAGTACAGGTGATGCTCAGATTGCCTGGAAAGCCCATCTCGCCGTCACCCAACTGGATAGTTAGCGTCACATAATCCGGACCAACTGCTACAACCTCCCAGTTACGATTGCCCGCGCCCTCGCTGCCGCCATGGATATTGTGCAGATCGCGAAAATTTCGCTCAAGCGCATAGGTCTTGCCATCGATCGTCAGTTCACCATTGCGAATACGGTTGATGGAGCGGCCGACCGTCGCCCCCAGATAGGGCGAATGGACCGGATAATCGGCAAATTCCCGATAGCCGAGAACCAGTGGGTGCTCGTGACCTTTGAGCCGCAGGTCCTGAATAACGGCGCCCCAGGTAAGGACTTTGGCGGTCAGCCCGCCGCCGGAAATCGTAATGCGGTGGACTGCCTCGCCATCAGACGTGTGGCCGAAGATTTCTGTGTTCATTTATTTTAGAGCCCCAGACCGCCAACGCAAACATATTTGGTATCGAGGTAATCTTCGATGCCCTGGTGCCCGCCTTCCTTGCCGAGGCCGGATTCCTTCACGCCGCCGAAGGGCGCTTCCACAGTTGTGATCATGCCTTCGTTGACGCCGACCATGCCATATTTCAGGCCCTCGGAAACCCGGAATACCCGGCCGAGATCCTGGGTGTAGAAATAGCTGGCAAGGCCGAACTGGGTGTCGTTGGCCAGATCGATCGCTTCCTGTTCTGTCCCGAACTTGTAGACAGGAGCGACCGGGCCAAAGATTTCTTCCTTGGTGAACAGCATGTCCGGCTTCGCATCACCGATCACGGTCGGCTCAAAGAAACTGCCGCCCAGCGCGTGACGCTTGCCACCCGTGATCACCTTGCCGCCCTTTTGTTGTGCATCGGCAATGAACTCCTCGACCTTCTCGACGGCCTTTTCGTCGATCAGGGGGCCCTGCTGGGTTCCTGCTTCCAGGCCATCACCGACCTTCAGCTTTTGCGTTGCAGCCGCAAACTTTTCCACGAATGTGTCGTAGATCCCGGACTGGACAAGAAACCTGTTGGTGCAAACGCACGTCTGACCGGAGTTGCGGAATTTTGCCATGACCGCACCATCGACCGCACGATCCACATCTGCATCATCGAATACGATGAACGGCGCATTGCCGCCAAGCTCCATGGATACTTTCTTCACCGTATCGGCTGCCTGCTTGATCAGGATTTTGCCGATCTCGGTTGACCCCGTGAAGGTAATCTTGCGCACCAGCGGATTGCTGGTGATCTCGCCACCGATTTCGGAAGCGGAGCCGGTCAGAATATTGACGACGCCTTTCGGGATACCGACTTCTTCGCAGAGCGCGCCCCAGACCAAACCTGAATAGGGCGTTTGGGTTGCGGGTTTGACCACCGCTGTGCAGCCGGCCGCAAGCGCCGGACCAATCTTGCGGGCCAGCATGGATGACGGGAAATTCCATGGCGTAATGGCACCGATAACACCAACCGGCTCCTTGGTAACGAGGATGCGGCGATCCGCCCAGGGCGATGGGACGACATCGCCATAGGTCCGGCGCGCCTCTTCCGCATACCAGAGAATATAGGCAGCTGACATGCCGACCTCACCCCTCGACTCCGCCAGCGACTTGCCCTGTTCCAATGTAAGGAGTTCGGCGAGCGCTTCCTGATTGTCGAGAATGGCATCGTGCAGCTTGCGCATCAGTTTCGAACGCTCAAGCACCGATGTCTTGCGCCACGTCTTGAACGCTTCAGCAGCGGCACTGATTGCACGTTGTGTCTCCGCCTTGCCCGAATTGGGTACAGTACCGATTTTCAAACCGGTCGCAGGGTTGATGACGTCGATCGTCTTGCCCGAATCGGCGGCCACCCACTCACCATTGATGAGATTCGCCTGCTTCATGAACTGGCTGGATTTCTGCAACATCATGTTTCTCCCTGTGTTCGAAGGGTTATTGTTGTTCGGTGAGTTCCGTGAAGGATAACCCTGCACTGCGCGCGGCAATGTGCGCCTTGGTCAAGGCGATGGCGTTACCCTGCTCCTTTTTGGCAAAAGCTGCAACAGGCTTCGGCTAGCCAAATATATGCGTAACGACCGAAATCCAGAAAGCCATCGTGATTGCCGACAGGGCCGTTGCCATGACCATGGAATTGGAAGCCAACGCCTGCCCCGTGCCGAAGCGCGTCGCGATCAGATAAGAGTTGACACCCGCTGGCAACGCCGCCGAAGCCACCGCAATTTTTGCGGTAAAGGGCGGCAGGCCGATGAACCATGCTGCGGCCAGGACGACGGCGGGCATGACAACGAGCTTGATCGCTGACATGACCAGCGAAGCGGTAACATGGCCGGAAATGCCAAATTTCCTCAGCCCCATCCCCATGGCGAACAACGCAACAGGTCCAGCAACGCTTGCCAATGTCTGGATAAGTGAATCGGCTATGATTGGCATCGGCAATCCGGTGAGACGCCAGGTCCAGCCCGCGAGGATGCCAAGTACGAAGGGATTACGCAGCAGGCTTTTGAAGAACGACAGCACAACCGAAGCAAAGTTCCCCTCACCTTCGAAAACGCCGTCCCGGCGCATCGCGATTTCATGCAGGGTGATGGAAGCGGCCATCATAATGGGCATGTGGATGGCGACAATCAGCGACAGGATGGCAAACCCTTCCTGGCCGAAAACACCAAGCATGAGAGGCATGCCGAGAAAGACGAGATTGGAAAACGCACCTGAGACACCGGCGACGACGCCCGCGCGATTATCGCGTCCAAAAAAAAGTTTGATTGCCAGATCTGACGCTGCCCATGCGACAATCACACCGGTGAAATAGGCAATCCACAATTGCCACGGCGCCGCTCCATGAAAATCGGCGGTCACCATGGTCCTGAAAAGCAGCAAGGGCGCGGCGATCATGAAGACAAAGTCAGACAGGCCATCGCCAACCCGCTCATCCAACAGCTTGAAATGCGCCGCAGCATAAGCGATGGCAATCACACCGAAGACGACGATGATTGTTTGAATCAGACCCATCGCCGTCCGGAATAGGCCTGCAGGAACTGTCACGCAAGCTGTTCCAAAGCCTTCACTTTATTTTTCTTCACCAAATCACCATTTCGGCTGATAAGGAGACTAATGTTGAAGCGGCTACAGACCTTTATACTCGTTGCAGCAACGTTCGCGCTGAGCGCCTTCGGAGCGATTCCGCATGCGGTTGCGACGGATGCCGCTTGGGCGCGCGTGGCGCGGGGTGGATACACGATCCTCATTCAGGGTGCCGACGCATCCGGAACATTGAGCCCCACGGTGGATAACTCGGTCGATTGTTCAGCAACCCAAACGCTGTCGGATCGCGGACGCCAACTCGCCCAGAAACTTGGGGCACGATTTGCCGCGCGAGGCGTGCGAATCGACAAGATCCTCACCAGTTCGACGTGCAATGCACGAGAAACCGCCCGCCTTTCCTTTGGTTCGGTCCCTGCCGAGGTCTTCAAACCCCTTGATCCAATAGCTAATGACGACGCGGCGAAGCAATCCCAGATTGACGAGATTCGCGCGGTGATCATCAAGTTCAAGAGTTCCGGCAATCTGGTAATGATGACGGATCGTGCCAATATAATGTCGCTGACGGGGATTACCCCCCGCCCGACTGAGGCTGTCGTGGTCGGTCCAGCCGAAGAAGGTGAAACAATTCATATCGCCGGAAGAATCATATTCGACTAATCAGCATGCAAGCTTTGGTCTTTCCCTAAGCCGTGAAAAACGCTAGATACCGGCTCATCAGACATCAGTGCCTCGCAAAAGGCACGGTAAGCAAAGGAAAATCAATTGTCCGAAACATTCGACAAGGTCGCCGATATCATTGCCGAAACCAGTGAAATCGACCGCGAGTCCATCACGCCGGAAAGCCATACGATTGACGATCTCGGCATCGATAGCCTTGATTTTCTCGACATCGTTTTTGCGATCGACAAGGCCTTCGGTATCAAGATCCCGCTCGAACAGTGGACTCAGGAAGTCAATGACGGCAAGGTCCCGACCGAAGAGTACTTCGTGTTGAAGAACCTTTGCGCCAAAATCGACGAACTCGTCGCCGCAAAAAACGCCTGATTTCCGATCACGATTTCGGAAAGGCTCCTTCTATCCACCTAACCGGGTGCACCGTTACAACGGTGTTGCGAGACAATGCAGAACAACACCGTCGTTATCACTGGCATCGGACTGATTTCATCGCTCGGCGAAGGCGCCGATGCCCATTGGGAAGCGTTCAACGGCCAAGCCGAGCCTCGCACCGACAGTGAGACGTTCAGGCCCTATACCGTCCACCCGCTGGGTGAGGTTGACTGGAACAACCAGATTCCAAAGCGCGGCGACCAGCGGCAGATGGAGACCTGGCAGCGCATCGGCACCTATACCGCCGGTCTCGCGCTCCAGGACGCTGGTATCAAGGACGACGAAGCGCTCTGCTCGACGATGGATATGGTGGTGGCAGCAGGCGGAGGTGAACGCGATGTCACCGTCGACAAGCAGATTCTGGCCGAGGCGCGGGTTCGTAATGATCTCGGCACCATGCTGAATGAAAAACTGTCAACGGAATTGCGTCCAACGCTGTTCCTGGCACAGCTTTCGAATTTGCTCGCTGGCAACATCTCCATCGTTCACAAGGTGACCGGTTCTTCGCGTACCTTCATGGGCGAAGAAGGTGCAGGTATTTCGGCGATCGATACCGCGGTTGCGCGCATTCGCTCGGGCCAAAGCACACATGCACTTGTCGGTGGAGCTTACAATTCAGAACATCCCGATATGCTGCTCGGTTACGAGTTGAATGGCATGCTGAAAACGGATGGCTGGGCGCCTCTCTGGCAACGGGAAGCCACTGCCGGCGGTGGCATTGTGACCGGCTCTGGCGGTGCGTTTCTCGTACTGGAGAGTGCGGATCACGCGAAGAAGCGTGGCGCACGCGCCTACGCTGCAATCGAGGGTGTGTACAGCACACAAATCCGCCGTGGCCGGGACGACTTGACTGAAACTGTCGCAAAACTCGTCGGTGCCGCCAGTGCCGACAAAGCCGCCGATCTGATCATCTCAGGCGCATCCGGCGCGAAGGGCATAACAGCGGCGGAAAAGTCTGCGCTCGATACCTTCTCGAGTTCCGTAGTGCGCGGCGTTGCGGGCAAACTTGGCCATCTGCGCGAGGCGCAGTTCTCACTTGTCGTGGGGCTTGCAGCCCTGAGCCTTTTCAAGGGCTCCGCCTTCCCGCCAATCGATGCTGAGAACGAAAAAGCGGGACCGGCCAGCATCGACACAGCGCTGGCGACCTCCATTGGCGGAACCCGTGGCGAAGGCGTTGCCCGCCTGGTCAAAGCTTGAAGGATATTCCCATGTCCAAATATACTGATCATCTTGGCCGCCCCCTCGTCGCCATCACCGGTCTTGGCGTCGTTTCATCGCTCGGACAAGGCAAGGAAGAGAACTGGGCTGCACTGACGTCCGGAACTTCCGGCATTCATACGATTACGCGGTTTGAGCTGGATAATCTGCGTACGCAAATCGCCGGCACTGTTGATTTCCTTGAGGAAAGCAGCAAGGGCGCATCTGCGTTGTCGCAGAAACTGGCCTCGCTCGCAGCCGAAGAAGCAATCGCCCAGGCCGGTTTCCCTGTCGATGATTTTGGCGGACCGCTGTTCCTGGCAGCGCCGCCGGTCGAACTTGAATGGCGCAACCGCTTTGCCCTCGATGCGCTGGTTAAGTCCGAAGGCGAACCGGGTTACGACCTGCTCCTTGCAGCATGCCGCCGTGGCCCGCAGGTCGATATGTTCAACACCGTTGAATTTGGCTACATAGCCGAATGCCTGGCCGACACCTTCGGCACACGTGGCCTGCCCGTCACACTTTCTACGGCCTGTGCATCGGGAGCGACTGCCATTCAGCTTGGCGTCGAGGCAATCCGGCGCGGCGAGAGTGATCGCGTGCTGTCGATCGGCACGGATGGTTCTGTTTCGGCCGAAGCTCTGATCCGATTCTCCCTGCTCTCGGCGCTTTCCACACAAAACGAGCCCGCTCACAAGGCAGCCAAGCCATTCTCCAAGGATCGCGACGGTTTCGTCATGGCCGAAGGCTCCGGCGCGCTGGTGCTGGAATCCCTGGAATCGGCCATCGCGCGCGGGGCGAATATTCTCGGCATCATGCGCGGTTGCGGCGAGAAGGCCGATGACTTCCACAGAACCCGCTCGAAGCCCGACGGCTCACCGGCCATCGGCGCGGTTCGTGCCGCGCTGGACGATGCCGGAATCAAGGAAGATGCGATCGATTATATCAACGCTCACGGCACCTCGACGCCGGAAAACGACAAGATGGAATATCTAGCGCTATCGACCGTTTTCGGCGAGCGCATCTCGTCGCTTCCTGTGTCGTCGAACAAGTCCATGATCGGCCATACGCTGACCGCAGCCGGCGCTATCGAAGCCGTGTTCTCGGTGCTGACCATTCAGACGGGTACGATCCCTCCGACGATCAACTATGATAATCCGGACCCGGCAATTGTCATGGACGTCGTGCCGAATGTGAAGCGTGAAGCAAGTGTCTCTTCGGTCCTTTCCAGCTCGTTCGGCTTCGGTGGACAAAATACGTGTCTTGTCATGACGGCAGAACCGAACTAATCCGTGGCCTGAATAGGAAACGGAAATTGATATGCGTGCACTACAGCTGATTGAAGACCGCAAGCTCGAGATCGTCGACATTGCCCCTCCGCCCCCACCCGGTCCGGGTGAAGTCACGGTCAACATCAAGGCCGTCGCGCTCAATCACATCGATGTCTGGGGTTGGCGCGGCATGGCATTCGCCAAGCGCAAGATGCCATTGACGATCGGCGCGGAAGCCTCTGGCGTCATCGATGCGATCGGCCAGGGCGTCAGCCTGCTCCCGGGTCAGCTGGTTTCCATCTATGGCGCCCAGACCTGCGGCCTCTGCCGACCCTGCCGTGAAGGTCGCGACAACCTTTGCGAGCATGTCTCTGGCGTGCATGGTTTTCATCTCGATGGCTTTGCTCAGGAAAAAGTAAACCTCAAAGCCCGGCTGCTTGTTCCCGCACCTCCCGGCGTCGATGAGATCGGCGCGGCGGTTGCTCCGGTCACATTCGGTACGGTCGAGCACATGCTATTCGACAATGCCAAACTCGAGCCAGGCGAAACCATTCTCGTTCACGCCGGCGGCTCGGGTATCGGTTCAGCAGCCATCCAGCTTGCCAAGAAGATAGGTTGCACCGTCATCACCACCGTCGGCTCCGACAACAAGATCGAAAAAGCCAAGGCGCTCGGCGCCGATCACGTCATCAATTACCGCGAAGACCGCTTCGAGGGTGTCGTCCGCAAGCTGACCAAGAAAAAGGGCGTGGACGTCGTCTTTGAGCATGTCGGCGCCGACACCTGGGCCGGCTCCATGCTGTCATTGCGGCGCGGCGGACGTCTTGTGACCTGCGGTTCGACATCGGGCGTCTCAACCAGCATGAATCTGATGATGCTGTTCCAGCAGCAGTTGAAACTGCTCGGTTCGTTCGGTTGCCGCATGGAAAACATGGCTGACGCCATGCAGAAAATGGCGCGCGGTCTGGTCCATCCTGTCATTGATACGGAAGTCGGCTTCGACGACATCGATACGGCGTTGAAGCGGATGGAAGGCCGGGATGTCTTCGGCAAGATCATCCTGCGCGTCAACTGACCCTTCATGAAACTTGATACAAAACTAGCTCTGTACCGTTGGAGCCAGAAGTTGAAGTCATTCAACTACTGGCTGTCGGCGCATGTCATCTTTGGCATTCTGTGGCTCCTGCGGCGCCTGCCAGCGAAAGCTGCCATGGATTTCATGGATGCGGCTGCCCGCAAGATCGGTCCTCTGATGGGCCGCCACCGCGTGGCGATGGGCAATCTGCGCAAGGCTTATCCCGAAAAACCCGAAGCAGAGTTGCAGGAGATCGCACGGGACATGTGGGGCAACATGGCTCGCCTCACCGCCGAATACGTCTTTCTCGACGCGATATTCGATTACGATCCGCATAGCGACAAAACGGGGCTTATCGAGGTGCATGGCCGCGAAATCTTTGAACGTCTACTTGAGGAGAAGGACCGCCCGCACATTTTCTTCACTGGTCATACCGGCAATTTCGAACTGCTGCCCATTTGCGCTGCAACGTTCGACTTGAATGTCACCGCCCTCTTCCGCCCGCCGAACAATCCATACGTCGCCAAAAGAATCCTGGGTGCCCGGCGCACCAATATGGGACATCTGGTGCCATCGAAAGCCGGTGCAGCGTGGTCGCTCGCCAGCGTGCTCAACATCAATGGCAATGTCGGCATGCTGGTTGATCAGAAATTTCGTCGAGGCATTCCCTCGACCTTTTTCAATCGGCCATGCAAGACCAATCCGCTGCTGGCGAAGCTCGCGCGACAATATGAGTGCGATGTCTACCCCGCGCGCTGTGTGCGATTGCCGGGTGGCCGGTTCCGGCTTGAATTGGAAGAGAAGATGGAACTGCCTCGCGATGAAAAAGGCGCAATCGACCTCGCCGCAACCGTGCAGGTATTGAACGACAAGGTCGAGACCTGGGTCCGCGAATATCCCGGCCAATGGATGTGGTTCCACAAGCGCTGGAACTGACCTAGTAGTAGTTCATCACGGCGTGCTTGGCTTCAGCGAAGAACAGCCAACGCTCGACGAAAACGCCAAGAAAATGCGCAACGACGCCGGCAACAAGAACAAGTTGCGCGGTTGGTCCGCTGCCTGCCGCCATGGCAATGAGCAGTGTCAGAATTGGCAGGATCGCGCCAAAAAAGAATGCGACCACCCATAGCTTGGCGGCATGCTTGCGTGCGACGCGGAAGCCCATTTCCCGTGTGAGATAATTGTCGAGCGCATGCGGTCGCTCGAACAACCGCACCTTGCCGATGAACCCGAGGCCCGTTGCGCTTTCAGGCGTCGAGACCGGCACCAATGTCGTGGCCCGGTTGCGCCAGACCATTTTGGCAATCAATGCCAGCAAAATCACTGCTAGCGCCAGCAACTCAACCATCAACGCGTTTCCACCCGCGAAGGCACCGGCAAGCAGAAGCCCGCCCGCCAGTGAAATCAGGATAAAGCACAGTGGCGTCAGTCTCGTATGCCATGATCCAACGGTCCGGAGCGATGCATAGATCATCGATGTGCAATAGACGGTAACGAGCGCGCCGAGAACGCCAATCAGACCCAGAATTGCATCGTACCTGTCAGTGAATATCACCAGCGTCGCATTCAAAGTCAGCGGAACGAACGTCGCGATGGCCATCACGCCCTCCCGCGACAACCAGCTGGAGCGCCATTGGCTCAACGCCCGCCATGCACGCTGCGGATTGCCGAGATGCAGAAGCGAGGACAGGAGCCCGATGCCGATCAGCGCAAGCGATGCGAGATAAGCGAGCTTGGTCGACAACAGTGACGGATCAAGAAAACCAAGTCCAAGCACAACGGCAAGCCCATAACCCAGACCTGACAAGGTAGTGAACAGGATGATCGAAAAGGCTGGATGCATGAACTAAATCCGGTCCAGCGTCTTGTCGAGCCATGCGAAAAACCCACGCGCGCCTTCGGTGTTTTCGGCAAGCGGGATGATCGGCGCGCTGTCGCTCAGGCAAGTCCGTGGGCGGGGTGGCAGATACTTGTTTGTCGGCCGCGTTTCTTGCTCCGGCATCAGGTCAAACCCGCCTCTTTCAGCCACCATGATCGAGACGTCGGAATTAGGATCGCCAAGATCGCCAAAATGCCGAGCGTTTACCGGACAGGTCCTGACACAGGATGGCACGCGGTCTTCCTGCTTCAAGGTCTCGTTATAGATGCGGTCCACACACAGCGTGCATTTCTTCATCACGCCGGCGGCCAAATCCATCTCCCGCGCGCCATAGGCGCAGGCCCAGGCACAAAGCCCGCAACCGATGCACTTGTCCTCGTCAACCAGCACGATGCCGTCCTCGGCGCGTTTGTAGGAAGCGCCGGTTGGGCACACCGTCACACATGGCGCATCTTCGCAGTGCAGGCAGGACTTCGGAAAATGCACCACACGCGCATCGCCAGCTTCGCCAATAATTTGCCCGCCCTCCGGGACCACCTCGAAACTGTGGATGCGGTTGAGAAACGTCCCCGAAACGTCTCCTCCGTAAGGATCTTGGTCCGATAGCGCATTGCCATAGCCACCGGTATTCCATTCCTTGCAGCTGATCACACAGGCATGGCAACCGACGCAGACATCAAGGTCGATGACCAGCCCGAGCCTTTTGGCGGTGCGGTTTTGCGGCAGGCTGGTCATTTGCTTGTCCACTCCTCCCCATAGCGCAACTCGTCCACCGGCTGCCTCTGGCTGCCGGGCCGCTTGATCGTACCGAAATGCGGCTCGCTGATCTCTGCTCCTGATTCGGCTTTTTCGATGCGCACGCGCAAATCGTACCAGGCCGCCTGCCCGGTGATCGGATCGGAATTGGACCAGCGCATGCCATCGCCTTTGGGGGGCAGGAGTTCGTGAATGAGATGGTTCAGCAGGAAGCCCTTCGTTGCTTCAGGTGAATTCGGATCAAGCGCCCAGGCACCCTTGCGCTTGCCGATCGCATTCCAAGTCCACATGGTTTTCCCATTCACGGCGTCAGTCCGCGCGATCTCGCACTTGATGCGTCCATGATGGGATGTGACCCAGGCCCAATCGCCATCCTTCAAGCCCAGCTCATCGCAGATATTGCTGGGGACATAGAGAGGGTTTCTGGTATGGATTTGCCGCAACCAGGCGTTCTGCGAGCCCCAGGAGTGATACATCGCCATGGGCCGCTGCGTGATCGCATGAAACGGAAATTCAGCGGTATCGACACCTTGCTCCTCGAAGGGCCGGTACCAGTCAGGCAGCGGATCGAAACAGTCGAGCAAGCGCTGTCTGTATTGCTCGGGCGCAACGGGTTTCCGGACACCAAGCGCCGACAACCGGAATTTCTGCAGTGTCTCAACGTAGAGCTGGATAGTGACCGGCTGGGGCGCATCGAAGAAGCCCATATCGATGGCAAATTGCTGATACGCGGCGTTGTGATGCTTGAAATATAGCGCCTCTTCGGGAATGGGCTTCATCCAGAAGGCGCCATGGTCGATATAGTTCTTCAGCTGGTCCGCGTTGGGTGCACCACGGCCCTCGCCCTGCGCATCCGCGCCACGCCAGCCGGACAGCGGGCCGATTCCCGGTTTACGCTGGTGATTGACGATATAGTCGGCATAGTCCTTGTAAAGGGCATTGCCCTCGCCATCGACAAAGCCGGGAAGCTTCAACCGCGCGCCAAGATCGATCAGCACGGATTGGAAGCCACGCACATCGCGGTCCGGCTCCAAGACCGGCCAGCGGATCGCATCGCATGCGGCCTCCGGTTCGGAGATCGGCCGGTCAAGCAGCGAAATGCAGTCGTGCCGCTCCAGATAGGTCGTGTCGGGCAGGATCAGATCGGCATAGGCGACCATCTCCGATGAATAGGCGTCCGAGTAGATGATTTTCGGGATTATATATTCGCCCGTCGTCTCGTCGCGCGCTTCAAGCATCTTGATAGTGCCGCGCGTGTTCATCGACGAATTCCACGCCATGTTCGCCATATAGAGAAACAGCACGTCCACCGGATAGGGATCGCCTGCAGTGGCATTGGCAATGACCATGTGCATCATGCCATGCGCTGATAATGGCGCTTCCCAGGAAAACGCCTTGTCGATGCGCTGCGGTTTGCCGTCGCTGTCCACCAGCAGGTCTTCAGGTCCGAGTGGATAACCCAGGTGCGGACCTGCGAGCGGTTGGCCGGGCTTTACATGTTCGGCCCTGCCATGCGGCCGCGGATGCGCGGTGGCAGGCTTCGGATAGGGCGGCTTGTAACGATAACCGCCAGGGCAATCGATGGAGCCGATGATTGTCTGCAGCACATGCAAGGCTCGCGCCGACTGGAAACCATTGGAATGGGCGGAGATGCCGCGCATGGCGTGAAAGCTCACCGGCCGGCCGATCATGACCTCGTGTTGCTCGCCCTTCATGTCGGTCCAGGGCTGTTCCACCACAATCTCTTCTTCGAACGCCACGCGAGCAATTTCTGAAGCCAATCCCCGGATCGTTGCCGCCGCAATTCCGGTTTCAGCGGCAATCGCTTCCGGCGCATATTTCGGATCGAGATATTTTTCTGCCATCAGCCGCAGCACACTGCGCACGTTCCGGCCGTCCGAGGTGACGAAATCTGCATTGAGATCGGCCACGTGACCTGGCTCGTCAAATCGCGCCAGCGCACCCGTCTTGCGGTCGCGCACCAGCGCCTTGCCGAGGTCGTCGCGCAGAAAGAGGCCATGATCCTCCTTGGCTTCGTCATCGATCACCAGCCACGGCGCATTGGTGTAGCGCTGCAGATAATCGAGATCGATCTTGCCAGTCCTGAAGAGCTCGTGAATGACGCTGAGGATCAGCAACCCGTCCGTGCCCGGCCTGATTCCAATCCAGTTGTCGGCGACCGCGGAATAGCCAGTGCGAACCGGATTGACCGAGACAAATCGCGCACCGCGCTTCTTCAGTTTGGAGATGCCAATCTTGATCGGATTGGAATCGTGGTCTTCCGCGACGCCGAACAGCACGAAGAGCTTCGTCTTATCCCAATCGGGAGCACCGAACTCCCAGAATGCCCCGCCAATCGTGTAGATCCCCGCCGCCGCCATATTGACGGAGCAGAAACCTCCATGCGCAGCATAGTTGGGCGTTCCGAAATTCTGCGCCCAGAAACTGGTCAGTGCCTGGCTTTGGTCCCGGCCGGTAAAAAATGCCAGCTTCTGCGGCGCGGTCTCGCGCACAGGTTGCAGCCAATCGACAGCCAGCGACAGGGCTTCTTCCCAGCTGATTTCCTTGAACTCGCCGGAGCCGCGCGGCCCGGTTCGCAGCAGCGGTGCACGCAAGCGCGCCGGCGAATAATGCTGCATGATCCCCGCGGATCCCTTGGCACACAGAACACCCTTGTTGATAGGATGGTCCCGGTTGCCTTCGATGTAACGGACCTTGCCGTCCTTGATGTGCACATCGATGCCGCAACGGCAGGCGCACATGTAGCAAGTGGTCTTGCGGATTTCATCACCAACCGGCTCCGACAGGGCAAGGTGTGGTTCTGCGTTCATTTTTGATGGGCCCCGCTCGTCACATGCTTCGTGGCTTGTTTTATAAGAACAATTCCAAACCGCCAAACACACAAACGACATCTCATCAGGAAAACGGCATTTGCTACGGGCAACAAGTTGCCTCTTGCCAAATCGGGAGCGGTCCTGATTTGATATGAGCATGGACGACAAGCTCTCCCGCGCCATCGAGAAACGACGTGATGACCTGATCACGCTGACGCGTGAACTCATCCGCTTTCCCACGATCAACCCGCCTGGCGAGGCCTACACACCTTGCGCTGAGTATCTCGCGCAGCGGTTGCAAAAGTTCGGCTTCGAAACCCAGTTGATTCGCGGGGAAGGCACACCCGGCGACACTGACCGCTATCCCCGCACCAATGTCGTTGCCCGTTTTGACGGCCGCACTCACGGCCAGACCGTGCATTTCAATTCGCACATCGATGTCGTTGATACCGGCGAAGGTTGGACGGTCGACCCGTTTGAAGGTGTCGTCAAGGACGGCAAGGTCTATGGGCGCGGCGCCTGCGACATGAAGGGCGGACTTGCGGCCTCGATCATCGCTGCGGAAGCTTTTCTCGAAGTCTATCCCGATTTTTCCGGTGCTATCGAGATTTCCGGCACTGTGGACGAGGAATCAGGCGGTTTCGGCGGCGTCGCCTATCTCGCCAGTAAAGGTTTCTTCTCCAAGCCGCGCGTCGATCACGTCATCATTCCCGAACCGCTCAACAAAGATCGCATCTGTCTTGGCCATCGCGGTGTCTGGTGGGCAGAGATCGAGACCAAGGGTGAGATCGCGCACGGCTCAATGCCATTTCTTGGCGATTGCGCGGTCCGCCACATGGGCGCAGTACTTGAAGCCTTCGAAAAGGAACTATTTCCGGCGCTCGAACAGAAACAGACGCGTATGCCCGTGGTGCCGGAGGGCGCGCGCCGGTCGACGATGAACATCAATTCGATCCATGGCGGCCAGACCGATGATTATTCCGGATTGCCTTCTCCCAATGTGCCGGACTCCTGCCTGTTGACCATCGATCGCCGCTTCTTGCTCGAAGAGGACATTGCCGAGGTAAAGCGCGAGGTGAGTTCAATCCTCGACCGGCTGCAATGGGAGCGGCCGAAATTTCACTACAACATTCGCGACATCATGGAGGTACAACCGTTGATGACCGAGCGCGACGCGCCGGTCGTGACAGCCATTGCCGAAGGCATTCGCGCCGTCTTCAACAAAGAGCCCGACTATGTAATTTCTCCCGGCACCTACGATCAGAAGCATATCGCGCGCATTGGATTGCTGCATGACTGCATCGCCTATGGGCCCGGCATCCTCGACCTCGCGCATCGGCCCGATGAATATGTCGGTATCGAAGACATGATCGAGTCGGCTAAAGTCATGGCACTCGGTTTGAAGGTGTTATTAACCGGGTCGATCTAGACGAGATAAATGTCCATTCCAGTTGCGGCAAAGTGTTCGGGAGACGTTGAATGATGAAATTCTGGAAGTCAGTCCTCGCAGGTGCTGCTATCGCGCTACTCTCGTCCACCGCTTCCTTTGCGGCAAAAACCGATCTGGTGCTTGGCATCGTGCTGGAACCGCCGCACCTCGATCCGACAGCAGGTGCCGCTGCTGCGATTGATGAGGTCGTCTACGCCAATATTTTCGAGGGCCTGACGCGGATCGGAGCGAAAGGCGACGTTCTCCCTGCCCTCGCCGAGAGCTGGACGATCTCCGGCGACGGCAAGATCTACACCTTCAAGCTGCACAAGGACGTAAAATTCCACGACGGCACGGCATTCGATGCCGAGGACGTCAAGTTTTCGCTCGATCGCGCTCACGCCGACAAATCCACAAATGCGCAAAAGGGTCTGTTTGCCGCCATCGACACGGTGGAGGTTGTGGATCCATTGACCGTCAAGGTCACCCTGAAACAGCCGAATGGCGATTTTCTCTATAATATGGGCTGGGGTGATGCGGTGATCGTCGCGCCGGAAAGCGCCGGGACCAACAAGGAAAAGCCGATCGGAACCGGCCCGTTCAAGTTCGATTCCTGGGCCAAGGGCTCGCAGATCGTCATCTCGAAGAACCCCGAATACTGGGGTACGCCGGCAGCATTGGAAAAGGCCACATTCCGTGTCATTCCGGATCCGGCAGCGGCCACAGCGGCACTCATGGCCGGCGATGTGCAGGCCTTTCCGGTTTTCCCGAGCTATGAAACTATCGCGCAGTTTCAGGCCGACCCTCGCTTCAAGGTGGTTATAGGTACCACCGAAGGCGAAACGGTCCTCGGCATGAACAACAAGAAGCCACCCTTCGACAATCTGAAGGTGCGTCAAGCCATTGCCCACGCCATCGATCGCAAGGCGCTGATCGACGGCGCGATGTTCGGCCTCGGAACGCCTATCGGCTCATTCTTTCCGCCGCATCACCCAGCCTATCTCGATCTGACATCGGAAACCGCCTATGATCCCGAGCTGTCAAAGAAGCTACTTGCCGAGGCCGGCCACGCTGATGGCTTTAAGACGACGCTGAAATTGCCGCCACCCACCTATGCAAGACGCGGCGGCGAGATCATTGCGGCTGAGCTCCGCGAAATCGGCATCGAAGCCGAGATCATACCGTTGGAGTGGGCCCAGTGGCTCGAACAGGTTTTCAAGGGCAAGGATTACGACATGACGATCGTCTCCCACACCGAGCCCAACGATCTCAACATTTTCGCCCGCGATGATTACTACTTCAACTATGACAATCCGGCGTTCAGGGATTTGATCAAGCAGATCGAAGCAACTTCCGACGCAGAAAAGCGTACGGAACTCTACCAGCAGGCCCAGAAGGTTCTGGCAACCGATGTTCCCGCGGCCTTCCTGTTCCAGCTACCCAAAACCGGCGTATGGGACGCAAAGATCGAGGGGCTGTGGGAAAACGGTCCGATTCAAGCCAACGATCTGACCGCGGTGAAGTGGGCGGAGTGATGTTCGCCAGCGTCGCCAAAATCGAGGCTGATTCATGCTGAGCTACGCGTCAAAGCGCGTTCTGATCGGATTCCTTACGCTGCTGGCAGCATCTGTCGTTGTGTTTGCGGTGCTTGAAGTCGTGCCAGGCGATCCGGCCCGCCTGATGCTCGGCATGAATGCGACCGAAGATGCCGTCCGTACCCTTCAAGAGCAGATGGGGCTCAATCAACCATTGATCACCCGTTATCTCAGCTGGCTAGGTGGCCTCCTTTCAGGCGACCTGGGTAGGTCTTATACCTACTCAGTCCCGGTCATCGATCTGATCACCGAACGCGTCGCGGTTTCGTTGCCGCTTGCCCTGATCTCCTTGGCTCTGTCCACCCTGATTGCCATCCCGGTCGGCCTGTTTTCCGCAGCGCGACGCGGTTCGCTTTCCGATACCGCGACCATGGGCGTTGCCCAGGTGGGTGTCGCCATTCCCAATTTCTGGTTCGCCCTCCTCCTTGTCTATGTTTTCGCAGTGACGCTTCGGCTTGTTCCGGCAGGCGGCTTTCCCGGCTGGCATGCCGGTCTATGGCCTGGCCTCAAGTCCCTGATCCTGCCGTCGATCGCTCTTGCCTTGCCGCAGGCCGCCATCCTGGCACGCATCACCCGTTCAGCCCTACTGGACGTGCTCGGCGAAGACTACATCCGCACGGCCCGCGCCAAGGGACTAAGCCGCCGCAAGGTGCTTTACCGTCATGCGCTGCGCAATGCCCTCATCCCGGTTCTGACCATTCTCGGCTTGCAATTTGCCTTCCTGCTCGCCGGGACGATCATCATCGAGAACGTCTTCTACCTGCCTGGCCTCGGCCGTCTTGTGTTCCAGGCGATCACCCAGCGCGACCTGATTGTTGTCGAAGGCGTGGTCATGGTGCTTGTGGCCACCGTGATCCTGGTCAATCTTCTGGTTGATCTGTCTTATGCCGTCGTCGACCCGCGCCTTCGGAGCCGCGCATGAATACCTCCACCATATGGCGTGAGAATATCGCCAAGGCTCTCTCCAACAGGTCATTTGCCATCGGATTGATCATTACGGGTCTGCTTGCGTTGATTGCGGCACTGTCCTTTGTCTGGACACCCTATGCGGTCGGCACGTTCGACATCGTGGGCAAGCTGAAACCGCCATCCGCGGCCCACTGGCTCGGCACCGACCACTTTGGCAGGGATATTCTCTCGATGATCATGGTTGGCAGCCGCAATTCGATCGCCGTCGCCTTCGTCTCCGTGGTGATCGGCGCAGGCGTCGGCATTCCGCTCGGCCTTTGGGCTGCAGCGCGCGCCGGTGTCATTGACGAGGTGCTCATGCGCTTCAACGATCTGATCTTTGCTTTCCCCGCGCTCCTTTCGGCGGTCATGATCACGGCTGTCTTCGGACCGGGCGCTGTCAACGCCATCATCGCGATTGGCATATTCAATATTCCGGTCTTCGCCCGTGTCGCCCGCGGCGCGGCGCTGTCGCTCTGGCCGCGTGAATATATTCTGGCTGCCCGTGCGTCGGGCAAAGGGGCGGCGCGCATCACGGTCGAGCATATTCTGCCCAACATGGCGAACCTCCTCGTCGTGCAGGCAACCATGCAGTTCTCGCTCGGTATCCTTGCCGAAGCGGGTCTCTCCTATGTTGGCCTTGGATCCCAGCCGCCGATGCCCAGCTGGGGCCGCATGCTATTCGAGGCGCAGACGATGATCAGCATCGCCCCGCACATGGCCCTGTTTCCCGGTCTCGCCATCGTCACCACCGTTCTTGGTCTCAATTTGCTTGGCGATGGCCTGCGCGATGTCCTTGACCCGAAGCTGTGGCGGGAACGTTAATGGCTTTGCTCGAAATCAAGAACCTGTCATTGAAGATCGGAGCCTTTCAGGCTTTGAAGCGCGTCGATCTCGCCATTGATCCGGGTGAAATCCGCGCATTGGTGGGCGAATCCGGCTCAGGCAAATCCATGACTGCGCTCAGCATTATGAAACTGCTGCCAAGCGGTGCCAAGGCAGAAGGGCAAATTCGCTTCAACGGCAAGGACATTTTGGCGGCAAGCGAAGCCGATATGTGCCAGTTGCGTGGCGACGACATCGGCATGGTGTTTCAGGAACCGATGACGGCGCTCAATCCGGTGAAAACCATCGGTGAACAGGTCGCAGAAGGGATCCGGCAACACACACGAGCGAGCCGCGCCGTTGCAGAAGAGCAGACATGCGCCATTCTCGACAGGGTTGGCCTGCCGACTTCAAAGTTTCCGCTTCGCCGCTATCCGCATGAACTCTCCGGTGGCCAACGCCAGCGCGTCGTCATTGCCATCGCCTGTGCACTGAAACCGAAACTGTTGATCGCCGACGAACCGACCACCGCGCTGGATGTCGTCCTGCAAGCCCAAATCCTGGAGCTATTGCAAAGTCTCGTCGACGAACAAAAAATGGGGCTGCTGCTCATCAGTCACGATCTGGCGGTAGTGGCCGACACGGCCCATTCGATAACCATTCTCCGCCATGGCGAGGTGATGGATAATGGTGAGACCACGCAGATCCTGACGGAGCAGACCCATCCCTACACACGCCAGCTGGCGCAGGCCTCGATGCATGTTCCGGATCGGACGAGCCACCAGCATGTTCGAAGCCAGGGTTCTCTGCTTTCAGCCCGCAATCTTGAGCGCAGCTACCGTGGAAGTCGCAGCGGCTTATTTGCCCGGAGCGAAGACACGAAAGCAGTTGACGATGTCAGCTTCGATCTCCAGCAGGGTCAATCCATGGCACTGGTTGGCCGCTCCGGTTGTGGCAAATCCACCTTGGCACGCATGATTCTTGCGCTCGATCGGCCCACCGCCGGTGAGATAAAATTTGGAAATCAACGCATCGACCACCTGAAAGAAGATGCGCTACGTCCTGTCCGCCAAAACATGCAGGTGGTATTTCAGGATCCATATGGGTCGTTCAATCCGCGACACAAGGCAGACCGCCTCGTGGCAGAACCCCTCTACCTGCTGGATCGCCCGCTCTCATCTTCCGAAAAACGCGATCGTATCGATGCGGCACTGGAGCGGGTTGGCATACCGCGAAAGGACCGGGACAAATATCCGCATGAATTTTCCGGTGGCCAGCGTCAACGCCTCGCCATCGCCCGCGCCATCATCACAGAACCGAAGCTGATCGTTGCCGATGAGCCAGTGTCGGCGCTCGATGTGTCGATCCGCGCGCAGATCCTTGACCTTTTCGCCGATCTCAATGGCCGGCTCGGCATCGCCTATCTGTTCATCACCCATGATCTCGCGGTGGCTCGCGCCATCACGGATACGGTCATGATCATGTCCAACGGCAAGATCGTCGAGCGCGGGAATACCGGCGAAGTCTTGCGCAATCCGCAATCCGACGCCGGGCGAGCGCTTGTCCAGGCCTCACCCGATCTGCACAAAGCCCTGGCGCGACGTATTGGCGAACAGGGTTAGAGCAGCAGCCCCACGAGGAAAAGGACGAGGATGGCGACAGTGAAGGTCGCAGTCGCGACGCTGAAGATGTTGAGTGCATCCTCGATGTTTTCGGCTCCGACATCACGCCGGCCCGCGCCATTCAGCATAGGCTCATTGGCGGTAACGCCGCCGTAAACGCGCGGGCCCGCCAGCGCTACCTCGATAGCGCCAGCCATCGCGGCCTCCGGCCAACCTGCATTGGGCGAGCGGTGCAGACGCGCATCGCGCATCATCACATTGAACGATCGAAGCGCAGCATCATATCCGTGCACGATCCAGGCCGCGCCGGAAATCAGCAGCCCCGTCAGTCGCGCAGGAACCCAATTGGCCACGTCATCGAGCTTGGCGGCAAAGCGTCCAAAATCGCGATGGCGATCGTTCAGGTGACCAATCATTGAGTCCGAGGTGTTCAGCAGCTTGTAGGCAAGGAGTCCCGGAAGCCCCAGCAAGGCATACCAGAATGCCGGCGCGATGATCCCATCGGACGTATTCTCCGCGAGGCTTTCGATGGCAGCACGGCTGACGCCTGCGTCATCGAGCACTTCCGGATCTCGTCCAACAATCATCGAGACAGCCCGCCGGGCCCCTATAATTCCCTCGTCGCGCAGCGCATTGGCAACACGGGAGACGTGATCAGCAAGGCTTCGCTGCGCGAGGAACACCGCAACGATAAGAGCTTCGATCAACTCGCCAAGAGGAGAGATGGTTCGCAGCGCCACATGCACCAGCCAGCCGACCGCGGCTGCCAGCACAAGCAAGCCCAGCATCGCAAGAAAGCCGTCGCGTCGCCTTTCATAGTCTGAATTGGTCGGCTTGTTGAACCTTTGGTCTACGAAGCTGATAGCCTTGCCGAAGAGGACGACCGGATGTGGAATTCTTTCCCACAACCAGTCCGGATCGCCGAAATAACGATCAGCAAGCAAGGCAAGAAACAGAATCAAGAAATTGATTACCATGAATAATTCGATCCCTCTGAATCAGAATATCAGCTTGAAACTGTGCTCAGGGCCTTCCCCAGGCGCTGATGCAAGATGTCAGCCGCGTTTTCATCCAATGGCAGACCAAAACGTAGCCATTGTGGCGCATAACCGAATTTTCGCGTGAGAACATGCTGCTTGCAAAGTTCTTCGTGAAGCAGATGCGCCTGCCTGAACTCTACCAGTGAAAACAGCATCGTTCCACCAATCTCGACAACGCCTGCCTCAGCGAGAACGTTCGCAAGCAGTGTACGGCGTACGCTCAGCCGCGCCATATAGTCTGCAAGCAGTTGCTTCTCTGAAAACGCATGCGTTGCAATCGCCAGCGCGGGACCGGATACCGGCCAAGGGCCCAAGCGCGATTTGAGAGCCTGCGCAATAGCGCTCGTCGAAAGCGCAAAGCCAAGACGCAGCCCTCCAAGACCAAAGACCTTGCCGAAGGATTTGAGGACAATCAGCCCATTCATTCCCGCATGCGCGGCGATGCTCACCTCAGGATGCGGATCGGCAAAGGCTTCATCGACGATGAGAAAGCCGCCCCTGCCATCCAGTCGTCTCGCCAAATCTAGCAGAAGATCCACCGCAATCACGCGCCCATCTGGATTGTTCGGATTGACGATGACCGCAGCCTTTGCAGACTGGGGAATGTCATCAACGCTCCGGCAATTCGCAACAGTCCAGCCCGCTTGCCGGAACGACTGCTCATGTTCCTGATAGGTGGGACCAACAATGGCAATCTCACCCTTGATCATCAGTTCGGGCATTATCTGGATCAGCGCCTGCGTTCCCGGCGCCGCTGAAATTCCGGCATCGCTTCGCATGCCATAGTAGCTGCTTGCTGCACGCAGTGCCGATGCCAGCAGCTTCTCGTCGGGCAACCGATTCCATATCTCGGGCCCGATCGGCGGCAAAGGGAAAACTTCCGGATTGATACCTGTCGAAAGATCAAACCAGTCGTCGATCCCGCCGCCGAAACGCTCCATGGCGCGGTCGAGCGCCCCTCCATGTTCAACCTGCATCATCCCGCCAAATCAATTACGTGCATGTAGGAGCCACAGACCGATCCGACGCGCAGACCCGCCTCATCCAAATCCTCGCCGAGCGCATCCTTGACCTGGAAGAGCCGCAAGGCATCGCCCTCGCGAATTATGCTGGCATAGTGAAACTCGTGCGCTGTCAGCGGAACTTGGAATGGTGAAGCGGCGAGTGGTGCGAGCCGCCGATAGCCAAGATGCAGTCGGCGCTTTGCAAAGCTTGTTTCGACCGGCAACAGCCCCAGCATTTGATGCTTTTCGCCCGCAGCATCCTCGATGCTTTCGCCCAGAACCATATACCCGCCGCATTCGCCATAGATGGAAACGCCCTTGGCTGCTGCCTGCCTCATCCCAGATGCAAAATTTGCAGCCTGCGCGAGCTGTCCCGCGTACAGTTCAGGGTAGCCGCCGGGGAGATAAATTGCGTCGCAGGTCTCGGAAGGCGCTTCATTGGCAAGGGGCGAAAAGAAGCTGATCTCCGCGCCCCGCCTGCGCCAGCCATCCAGCAGGTGCAAATAAGAGAAGGCAAAGGCATTGTCGCGGGCAACCGCAATGCGCTGTCCTAGCGGCGGAATTCGCGCGATATTTGCCATGGACGCCGTGGGACCATAGCGGCCAGCGATTTGCTGAATGCGATCAAGAGCGATCCGTTCGACGATGACGGAAGCGGCGTAAGCAATGAAATTGTCGAGGTCCACGTGTTCGCCTGCCTGAACAAGGCCGAGGTGCCGTTCTGGCAGTTGCAGCTTCTCGTCGCGCGGCACTGAGCCCAGGACCGGTATGCCCACGGGCTCGAGCGCCGACCTTAGCATGGCATCATGACGCGTGCTGCCGATGCGGTTGAGGATCAGCCCTGCTATCATTACATTGCGGCGAAAATCACGAAATCCGCTGACGAGCGCAGCAACTGAGTGCGATTGCCGGGCACAGTCCAGAACGAGAATGACCGGTAGAGCAAGGCGTGTCGCCAGGTCCGCCGCCGACCCTCTTCCGTCCATCGCCCCGTCGAACAGCCCCATCATACCCTCGACGACAAGCATCTTGCCGCCTTCGATATGGCGGGATGCAAGGGCGCTGATCAGATCTGGCCGCATAGCCCATGGATCGAGATTGACGCAAGGAACGCCGCTTGCGAGCGTGTGGTAGGCGGGATCGATATAGTCGGGACCGGCTTTCGCCGGGGCGATAGCGACTCCAAGATCGTGCAGTGCCCTCAGCAGCCCCAGTGTTACTGTAGTCTTGCCGCTGCCGGAAGCTGGCGCGGCGACGATGACGCCTTTCATCCTGCATCCTTTTCCCGGCGGGTGCCGAGAGGATCCTGCTTGAGCACGCGGCCCTCCACCGCACCGAGCCAGTCGAGAGCGGCGCGCAAGCGCACAACTTCGCCGACGACGACAATGGCAGGCGGCCGAAGACCGGACTGGCTCACTTCCGCCTCGGCTTTCTCCAAAGTCGTCTCCAGCACCTTTTGTTCACCGGTTGTCGCGTTACAGACAAAGGCAATTGGTTCATCCTTCGAACGTCCGGCGCCGATCAACCGCGAGGCAATCAGGCCAATGTGTTTCATGGCCATGTACATCACGATCACCGAAGAGCCCTTGGCGATACTACTCCAGTCCATCGAATCAGGCACCAGACCGGTTGCATCGTGCCCGGTCAAGAAGGTGACGCTCTGGTTGGTTTCACGGTGCGTCACCGGAATGCCCGCATAGGCAAGTCCACCGATCCCAGCAGTGATGCCGGGGACAATCCGGAACGGTACGCCATGTTCAACCAGGGTAAGCGCTTCCTCGCCTCCGCGCCCGAACACGAAAGGATCGCCGCCCTTCAGCCGCAGGACGCGTTTGCCCGAATGCGCCAGCTCAACCAGCCGCAGCGAAATGTCCCGCTGCTGAGGCGACGGTTTGCCGCCGCGCTTGCCGGCATATTCCAAGGTTGAGTCAGGACGGGCGAACGACAGGCAATCTTTATTGACCAGCGCGTCGTAGACCACCACATCAGCCTGTTCGAGCGCATTGACCGCATGCAACGTCAGAAGACCAGGATCCCCCGGCCCTGCCCCGACAAGCCAAACATGTCCCGCTTCAAACTTTGGCAGTTTTGATTTCATTGCGCCCATCGCTCACTGGTCCTTTTTGCGCATAGCACAATTTTTCTGACCGCAAGCATGAACTTATCGGAAAAATCATGCAACGGGCGGAGAAGCTGGTCTATAAGATCCGTATGAGTGATGAACCGGATGCCGGATTGCGTAAACCAGACGAAACGATCGACCGGCCTTTGCGCAGGGGCTGGACGACGGGTGCGTGCGCAACCGCAGCGACGAAAGCTGCGCTTATTGGTTTGATCACTGGTGAATTTCCCGATCCGGTGGCCATTATCCTGCCCAAGGGTGAGGTCCCGCATTTCCAGCTGGCGATCGAATCGATCGGCGACGGTTACGCCATGGCAGGCATCGTCAAAGATGCTGGTGATGATCCCGATGTCACACATGGCGCAACCATAATCTCGACCGTATTCCCCGCACCGCCCGGAAGCGGCATCCAGTTTGTCGCAGGCGAAGGCGTCGGTACTGTCACCTTGCCGGGCCTGCCGATCGCACCAGGCGAAGCAGCCATCAACCCCGTACCGCGGCAAATGATGACCAAAATCTGTGAAGAGATTTGTGCGCAGTATGACTTGCCCGCCGATATCATCATCACGATCTCCGTGCCCGAGGGCGAGGAAATCGCCAAGAATACCTGGAACCCTCGTCTCGGCATTGTCGGCGGCATTTCGATCCTGGGCACCACTGGCATCGTTCATCCTTTTTCCTGCGCTGCCTGGATCCATTCGATCCATCGCGGCATAGACGTGTCGCGCGCGTCGGGATTGACGCATGTCCTTGCCGCGACTGGCTCCACTTCCGAAGATGCAGCGCAAGCCATCTACAACCTTCCGGAAATCGCGCTGCTCGATATGGGTGATTTTGCCGGCGGGCTCCTGAAATATTTGCGCGTACATCCCATTGACCGGCTGACTATCGCTGGAGGCTTTGCCAAACTGACGAAACTGGCGCAAGGTGCGCTCGATCTTCATTCGGGACGCAGCCAGGTCAGTATGACGTTTCTGGCCGATGAAGCGGAAAAGCTTGGTCTCGACCCAAATATGAGAGAGCGGATTCTGAATGCCAACACTGCTCAGGAAGTGCTTGAATTGACTCAAAGTCTCGGGATCGATCTCGCCAGCCCGATCGCTGCGAAGGCCAGGCAAACAGCACTTGCCACTCTCAAGGGAGCGCCGGTCGAGGTGGAAGTGATCGTCACTGATCGCAAAGGCACAGTGCTCTCCCGTGTCTGATCGTCCGATCCTCATTCTTGGCGGCACCGCGGAGGCTTCGAAACTCGCCACTCTGCTCGTAGCGCAAGGCCGCCGCGTAATTTCATCGCTCGCAGGGCGCACACGCGATCCAGCAAAACTCGAGGGTGAAGTTCGCACTGGCGGGTTTGGCGGCGCAAGAGGGCTCACGGGCTACATTGCGCGCGAGAATGTATCGCTGCTCATCGATGCCACCCATCCCTTCGCAACGCAAATCTCTGACAATGCACTCGTGGCAGTGGCTTCGACCCAAGTTCCGTTCGTCCGCTTGGAACGGCCGGCATGGCACCCAAAGCCCGGTGACCGATGGACAAGCGTTGCATCGCTTGAGGAGGCAGTCGCTGCCATCCCTACGAGGGCTCGCGTACTGCTCGCCCTGGGACGCCAGCACATTGCCTCCTTCTCCCGTCGCGGTGATGTGCATTTCGTGGTCCGCATGATCGACCCGCCAGAAACACCGCTCGATCTCGTCGATTTCGAGTTGGAGCTCTCAAGGCCCGGCAAAGTGGAAGATGAGACAGCTTTCCTGACGAAGAAGCGTCTAACACTTATCGTCTGCCGCAACTCCGGTGGCTCTGCCTCCTATACGAAGATCAAAGCCGCTCGTGATCTCGGCCTGCCCGTCATCATGATCGACCGGCCACACCGCCCCGGCACACACACACTGATAGATATCGAAAGTGTAAGTCAGTTCGTCGACGAGATTTTGGGTTCACTCCGGGCGCGAACGTAACGTGTGGCTGTGATCCTTGTGGTAGAGCGCTGAGTCCCGAAACGCGTCGGCCGACAAACCGCGCCCGACAAAGATCATGGCAGACCGGCTGAGGCCGGATGCCTTTACCTTGTCCGCAATATCGCCAAGCGTCCCATGGATGAACTGTTCGTCAGGCCACCCAACGCGATAGGCAACGATCACAGGGCAATCTGCACCATAGAGCGGCGTGAGCTCGGTTTCTATGCGCGCCAGATTGCGGATCGACAGGTGAATGACCAGTGTCGCGCCGGATTTCCCGAGTGTGGCCAGATCTTCCCCCTCCGGCATGGCCGACGATTTCATTGATGTGCGCGTCAAGATGATTGTCTGGCACACTTCCGGGACCGTCAGTTCCTTCTTCAAGGCAGCAGCAGCGGCTGCGAATGCCGGAACGCCCGGTGTCACATCATAGGCGATGCCGAGCGCATCGAGGCGTCGCATTTGTTCAGCGACCGCCCCGTAGATCGACGGATCACCCGAATGTACCCGCGCCACTTCCTTGCCTTCGGCGTGCGCCCGCTCGATCTCACCGATGATCTCGTCCAGCGTGAGCGATGAGGTGTCGATCACCCTCGCGCCATCAGGTACCTCCGCCACCATTTCCGGTGGAACCAGCGACCCGGCATAGAGGCAGACTGGACAGGACTGGATAAGTTTCAGGCCGCGCACGGTGATAAGATCCGGTGCGCCGGGACCTGCGCCGATAAAGTGAACTTTCATTGTCTCAACTCGCCTATCTCTGCCAATGCGCCGGTGGCGTGAGCGGATTTGGTCTTTCCGACCACCAGTACGCCATCCGAACGCGCGGCCGCAAGCGCAGCCGCTTCCGCCACACCATGGCAGCCGACCAGAGCAAAAACCCGTTCCGATGGATTGAGCAGTCGGGGCGTCTGTTCCTCCAGGCTTTCAGCACTGAAGAATGTCAACGGCAAGCCGAAGTATTCCGCGGCTTGCAAAAGGGCCGGTTCGCTCCGGCGTTGATCGATTGAATATATTCCAATCACATCGCTGGCCTTGACGCCGGCGACTTTCAGAATACGTTCGATCAGGGATAAAACCTCTTGCGGATCGCATCCGCGCTCGCAGCCAATACCAAGCGCGTAAATTGGCCGGGGCATCAGTGCTTCTTGTGCAATTCTTCGGGTGTCACGCCCAGGAGATCCGCGGTGGTGCGAATCAGATTGGCCTCTTGGGGATCAAGATCATTGTCTGCATTTGCAATCACCAGAAGGTGACGCAGCAGCGACACCTTGCGATCAAACGGCACATCGGCAAAGGCCAGCGCAGCTTGCTTGCTCGTCGTCTCGTAACCGAAGTCCTTGAGATATTCTGCCACCTCAGCAAATTCGTCGCGCGGAATACCGAAATCACTCTCCGCGATACCCAGAATAGCAGCATATTCGGTCTTGTCCGTCTTGCCGTCCGCCAATGCCACATGCAGCAAAAGCAAAAGCTCTGCCGTCAACACCGGATCATCGGCGACCTTTTGCACCGCACTTTTTGCTCCAAGATAAGCGGTAATCCGATCAAAAATGCTTTCGCTCATTGTACCCCCAACTGTCCTTTAAGATTGATTGCAGCGCGGACCCGCAAATTCAAGTGCCGAAACAGCACACCTGGCGGCGATTCGCATACTGCGAGGCATCCGTACGCCAAAACTGCTCGCCAAACGCAAAAATCTGGCTATGGTCCGCCGCGTTGCACAGAGACCCTCCCCATGTCCGCCTTCCTCGAAAACGTACCACCACTCCTGATATTCGCTGCGTTCGTCGCAGGCTTCATCGACTCGATTGCTGGAGGCGGAGGCCTCGTAACAGTGCCGGCCTTGCTTTTGGCTGGTCTTTCGCCCGTCGAATCCCTTGGGACGAACAAGCTGCAGTCGCTGTTTGGCTCGGCCTCGGCCACAATCGCCTATGCGCAAAAGGGACATGTCGACCTCAAGAGCCAACTACCGTCTGCGCTCATGTCCGCGCTTGGAGCCATTGGCGGAGCTCTGTTGGCAGGCTTCTTGCCTGGGGATGTGCTACGTGCCTTCCTGCCGGTCCTGCTGATCGCGATTGCCATCTATTTTGCGGTCAAACCCAATATGGACGACGTGGATCGTGCGCGCCGTGTCACGCCATTCCTGTTCGGACTTACCATCGTGCCGCTCATAGGCTTCTATGATGGGCTGTTTGGTCCGGGAACCGGCTCTTTTTTCATGCTGAGTTTTGTCTCGCTTGCCGGTTACGGCCTGCTCAAGGCTACGGCCCATACCAAGCTTCTGAATTTCGCATCCAATCTTGGCGGCTTTCTTACGTTTGCATTTCTTGGCGTGATCAACTGGAAGATCGGTTTGCTGATGGGCATCGCTCAGTTCGCCGGAGCCCGCGTTGGTGCCAGTCTGGCAATGAAATCCGGCGCAGCAATCATAAAGCCGTTATTGATCGTCGTCTGCTTGGCGCTGGCCACCAAACTTCTCTATGCCGACAATCCCTGGGGAACATGGCTCGCTGCGCTCTTCAGAACCGCAGGCTCAGTAGGATAACGCCTCCGGCGATCAACAAAACGCCGAGCCAGTTGAGTCCGGAAAGCTTCTCTCCGAGAAAAGCGACGCCAAAGATCGCCACCATGACGATGGAAAGCTTGTCGATAGGGGCCACCCGCGCCGCATCACCGATTTTGAGCGCACGAAAATATGCAAGCCAGGAAGCCCCTGTCGCCAGCCCTGACAGAATAAGAAATGTCCACGTCTTGGTGGAAATTGCCGACAAGCCCTGCCATTGGCCGCTGACTGTCAGGAACACGCATAGCGCTCCGATAATAACAAAGGTCCGGATCAGCGTTGCAAAATCGGAGTTGATGTTCTCGATACCAACCTTGGCAAATATGGCGGTCAGGGCTGCAAACATCGCAGAAACGACCGCCCAGAATTGCCAGCTGTCGGCCATCAGAACTCAATTCCCTTCTGGGCCTTGATGCCGGAACGGAACGGATGTTTGATCATTTCCATCTCAGTGACGAGGTCGGCAAACTCGATAAGTTCGTCTTTGGCGTTTCGTCCCGTGATGATCACATGTTTCATGTGCGGCTTCTGCTTCAAAACCTCGATGATTTCTTCTACGGGCAGATAGTCATAGCGCAAGGCGATATTCAATTCGTCGCAGAGCACCAGTTCCGTTTCGTCGTCGAGGATCATTGCCTTCGCCTGCTCCCAGGCATTGCGCGCCATGGCGATGTCGCGTGCGCGATCCTGCGTCTCCCAGGTAAACCCCTCGCCCATTGCTGAGATAGTCACCTGTTCCGGAAATTTTTCCAGAACCCAGCGTTCACCCGTATCCCATGAGCCCTTTACAAACTGCACGACGCCGATCTTCATCCCATGGCCGAGCGCGCGGAAGACGACGCCAAAGCCGGCTGTGGATTTGCCCTTGCCTTTGCCGGTATTGACGATCACGAGACCTTTTTCATCAGTCTTGGTCGCCAGAATCTTGTCACGCACCGCCTTCTTCTTGCGCATCTTGTCGGCGTGGCGCTCGTTTATTTCCGCTTCGGTCAGATTCTGCAATTTTTGTGATTTTTCAGCCATTTGGCGTTTCCTTCCGAATCAAATTATCAGGCAGCGAGCTTGCTGAGTTCATACCGTGCCGAGTTGGAGCGGGGGGTCCAGAAACCGCGTGTCACCGCCCCTTCGAGCTTCTCCGCCATATCGCGCAAAGCGTGCGGGTTTTTCTCCCGCAGGAAAGCCCGCACATCCTCATCCACCAGGAATGCCTGATACACGGCTTCAAAATGGTGATTACCGACGGCTCCCGTCGTTGCCGCGAAGGCAAAGAGGTAATCGACCGTCGCTGCCATCTCAAAGGCGCCCTTATATCCATGGCGCATGACACCTGCGATCCACTTTGGGTTGGTCACACGCCCGCGCACCGTGCGAGCAATCTCCTCCTCAAGCGTGCGGATAACCGGCTTTTCGGGACGCGAATGGTCATTGTGGTAGATCGTGGGCCGCTCGCCGGATACGAGTTCCACCGCTGCCGACATGCCGCCTTCGAACTGGTAGTAGTCATCGGAATCAAGAAGATCGTGTTCGCGATTGTCCTGATTTTGCACGACTGCGTTCAACGTGCGCAGCCGTTCTTCCAGTAGCCCGCGCTCCGCCTTGCCTTCTTCGCCCGCGCCATAGGCATAGCCACCCCATACGAGCCATGCTTCAGCCAGATCGTCCCGCTTTGCCCAGGCATTTTCGTCCATGAGCGCCTGCAATCCAGCGCCATAGGCCCCCAGTTTGGAGCCAAAGACGCGGAAACCGGCGCGCTGCCTGGCCAGCTTTTCCTCTACACCTTCCGTAATAAGCCGCGCCTGCTCGCTGCGCATTCTGGCTGCGACCGGATTGTCCTGAGTATCCTCATCGAGAGCACCGACCGCCCGCACTGCCGTATCGAACAAGGCGATCTGCTCGGGAAAGGCATCGCGGAAGAAGCCGGAAATGCGCAGGGTGACGTCAACGCGCGGACGACCGAGCACGGCAATCGGGATAATTTCGTAGCCGGTGACCCGGCGTGAGGCCATGTCCCATATCGGCTTGACGCCGATCAGAGCCAGCGCCTGGGCAATATCATCACCACCGGTGCGCATATTGGACGTGCCCCAGGCAGTCAGTCCAAACGAAGTCGGCCATTCGCCATGATCCTGCGTGTAACGGCGGATCAAAAGCTCGGCGGATTTCTGCCCGAGTTCCCATGCCGCGGGCGTTGGCACGGCCCGCGTATCGACCGAAAAGAAATTACGCCCGGTCGGCAGCACGTCGGGGCGGCCACGCGTTGGCGCTCCTGAAGGACCGGGGGCGATGAACCGGCCGTCCAGCGCCATCAACAGGGCTTTCATCTCCGCGTCGCCGCAGGCAATCACAGCAGGATGCAGATTCGTGCGGATGCCCTCAATCACTTCGGCAGTCGCCGTCCACGTTGAAGGGCATTCGACTTCCGCCGACACCAGCCTCGCTGCCAGAAGTTCGACACGTTCCACCGTATCGCCCGCGATACGCCATGGATCATCCGAAACCGCCTGCAGGATATCGGGCCGGGCCCCGTTCCATGGCGCGGCCATCTCGCTGTCAAGCGGATCGAAGCCATCAAGTCCAAGATCGAACGCGATCGCCCGCTGCAGACTTTGATCTGCACCATGGCCGGAACCACGCGGAACACGTGCCAAGGCAACAACAAGGTCAGTCATCAGACGCCCTTCCGGTGAGCGTCCGAAGATATGCAGGCCGTCACGGATCTGCATTTCCTTCAGATCACAAAGATAGGCGTCCAGCTTTTGCAAGGCGAGATCGTCGGGATCATGGTCATGAATACCCGCATCGCTGTCGAGCCCGATGTCGCGTACCAGATCAAGGATCTGGACTTTCAACCGCACCAAGCGGCGTGGATCGACACCCGAGGCTTCGTAATACTCATCCACCAGCGCTTCGAGGTCCTTCAGCGGTCCATAACTCTCGGCGCGCGTCAGCGGCGGTGTAAGATGGTCGATAATGACAGCAGCCGAGCGGCGCTTTGCCTGGGTTCCCTCGCCCGGGTCGTTGACGATGAACGGATAGATATGAGGTATCGGGCCAAGCACGGCTTCCGGATAGCAGGTTTCCGACAGTGCGAGAGATTTGCCCGGAAGCCATTCGAGATTGCCATGCTTGCCGACATGCACGATGGCGTGCGCTCCATAGACCTCTCGCAGATAGGCATAGAAGGCGAGATAACCATGCGGCGGTACGAGGTCCGGCGAATGGTATGTCTCCTTCGGATCGATATTGTAGCCGCGTGCCGGTTGAATACCGAGCAGCGTTTCGCCGAAGCGCGCGAGCGGCAGCGCAAACATCTCTGCCTGCGCCATGAAGTATGGATCAGTGGCGGGTTCGCCCCAACGTGCAGCAATCGCCTGCTGAATCGATTGTGGAAGCTTCCCGTAGAAGCTCTTGTATTGTTTAAGGGAAATGGTTTCGCGGATTTCCCTGCCATCGCTCGCTGCGTTGGTCGGCCCCGCCATCATATGGTGGATCAGCGCGTCGCCATCGGCGGGAATATCGGCAATGCGATAGCCATGATCGCGCATCGAATTCAGCATGTGCCACGTGCCTGCCGGGGTATCGAGGCCCACTCCATTGCCAAGCCGCCCATCGCGGTTGGGATAATTGGCCATGATCAAGGCAACACGCCGCGCCTCGGGTTTTGCTGCCCGCAGCCTCGCCCAGTTCGCCGCCAGCGCGGCAACGAATTCAACGCGATCGGCCAGCGGTTCATGCGTGACGATATTGGCTTCGACCGCCTCATCGTATTGCCGTGCCGATTTGAACGACACCGCGCGAGAAAGTACGCGTCCGTCCACCTCCGGCAGCGCCACATTCATGGCCAGATCGCGAGCCGAGAGGCCCTGGCCGGAATTGCGCCATTGCTCGGCGCTCGATCCGGAAAAGATCACCTGCAGCACCACCGCGCCATCATGCTCGAGCACGGTGGGTTTGCGCGCAGCGCCGGGTGCGGATACCGCGAACCCAGTTGCGTTGAGGACGACTGCCGGCGGGGCCTCTCCGAAAATGGCCTCCAGTGTCGCCACCGAGACTGGGTCTTTCAGGCTCGAGACAAATAGCGGCATCGGATTCAGGCCCTTCGCCTTCAGCGCCTCGATCAATGCCTCTACCGGTTGCGTCTGTCCGCTCTGCACCAACGCGCGGTAGAAGCAAATCGCGGCAACCGGAGAATCTTCCCGCCAGTGCCTCCGCATTTCATCAAGCGAGGGAGCGCTACTCCCCGGCCACCACAGTCCGGCTTTAAGCAGTGGCGCTGCTTCCTGCGGCTTGTCCTTGCCGTCGATCAACGCAGCGCAATAGTCGAGGAAGCGCTGGGCGTTTTGCGCTCCCCCTTCAAGCAGATAGTGCCACAGCGCATCCCGATCCTGCCGCGCAATCGTCGAGAACCGGTCGAGTCCTGGATCCGGCTTGTCGTCGCCGGACAGAACGGCAAGCATGACCTTGTGATTGACGGCGCAGGCATGCAGAGCTTCCAGCCCATAGGGCCAATAGCTCTCGCCGCCGATAATCCGCACGACAATGAGCTTGGCGTGGCGCGCGGTCCGCTCGACATAAGCATCGACGGACATCGGATGCGCCAGCGACATCATATTGGCGAGGCGCAGAGACACCCCATCACCGGCCTGCCGCCGGGCAGATGCGAGACTCGCCAACTCCGTATCTGCGGCGGAGAGAAACAGCACATCCCCCGGCGTCTGGCCGAGATCAACCGCCTCGGTGCCTTCGGCTATGGTGCCTTTCTGGGCAAGCAGGAGATGCATTCGGTTTCCTCTAATCAGGCCGCTGCGGCATTCATTGCACTTGAGATGGCCGCCGTGTCGATATCGTGCAGACCGATAACAACCAGTCGCGTCTGGCGCTCTTCACCGGGATGCCAGCTGCGGTCGAAGTAGTGTTCAATCCGCGAACCCACCGCTTGCACGACAAGGCGCATCGGCTTGCCAGGTACGTTGACGAAGCCCTTGAGCCGCAGAACATCATGGTCGGCAATCACGCTCTTCAGCTTCTCGACAAATGATTTCGGCTCGGCCACCGGACCAAGCCCGACGACGAAGCTTTCGAATTCGTCGTGGTCATGTTCTTCGCCCGCTTCGTGTTCCATCTCATGATGCGATTTGCGGTTGGCGATATCGTCCTCGGTGCCCACGCCAAGTCCGAGCAGCAACTGATTGCTGAGTTTACCGAAACTCGCCGGAACCATGTTGAGCGCGCGTATTGACCGGCTCTGTACATCGTTTTTGACCGCGTCGAGCTGAGCGCCGCTGATGAGGTCGGTTTTGTTCAAAATGATGAGATCGGCGGCCCGTATTTGGTCCTCGAACAGTTCCTCAAGCGGGCTGTCGTGGTCGAGCGATTCATCCTGGACACGCTGCGCGTCGACTTTATCGTGGTCGTCGGCAAAGCGGCCTTCCGAAACGGCGGCAGCGTCGATGACCGTGACGACACCATCGACGGTCACCTGCGTCTTGATTTCCGGCCAGTTGAAGGCCGCAACCAGCGGCTGCGGCAATGCGAGGCCGGAGGTCTCGATCACGATGTGATCCGGACGGTCGGGACGGTCAAGCAATTTGGTCATCGTCGGGATGAAGTCATCGGCCACAGTGCAGCAGATGCAGCCATTGTTGAGCTCGATCACATCCTCATCGCGGCATGCCTCGATACCGCAGCCTTTGAGCAGACCGCCATCGACGCCCAGATCGCCAAATTCATTGATGATCAGTGCGATGCGCTTGCCATTGGCATTCTCGAGCAGGTTGCGGATCATCGTCGTCTTGCCCGAGCCGAGGAAGCCGGTGATGACCGTTGCCGGAATCTTTTGATCAAGCATCTTTTGACCCTGCATGTTCTTATCCCTTCATTTTGAGCGGCAGTCCTGCTGCCACGAAATAGACAGTTGCCGCGGCCCCGGCCACGGCTTGATGGAGGCGCCCCGCATGATCGCGAAACTCGCGCGCCATGCGGTTTTCCGGAACGATTCCGAGACCCACCTCATTCGATACGAACACCAGGGGCCCCTTGAGTCGTGGCAGCACGGCCACAAGCTCCGCCGTCTCCGCCTCTATATCGCGCTCCGCCATCATCAGATTGGTGAGCCAAAGTGTGAGACAATCGACAAGGACCGCTCTGTTGCCAGCGGATTCGCTTTGCAAAAGGCCGACCAGATCGAGTGGCTCTTCAATCGTCGTCCAGGCGGACCCGCGCCGCGCTTTGTGCAGCCCTATCCGCGCAGACATTTCATCGTCCCACGCTTTGCCGGTGGCCAGATAGACAGCTTCCAAACCGGATGCTTCAATCAAACCCTCGGCAAAAGAAGATTTACCGGAACGCGCACCGCCAAGGATAAAGGTGACCCCATGTCCTAACATTGCCGGGGGCCTTTTGGGGGTGGAATTATCATCAGGCATCCAGCTCCGATGCCGCATAGTGCTGAATGGCCCAGCCCAGCGCCGTTCCAAGCACAACCCAGAAAAACAGGTTGGTCGCCAGCGTTGATACAGCAAATTCCGACGCGAGCGTAGGTGGCACGGGTGACGAAAGATCTTCTGCTTCCGGTGCACCATAGACATGCGGCGCAACGATCAGCGCAACACCCAGGACCTTGGCCCAAACCTCCTCGCGAAGGACGAGGAGATAGACGCCGCCTGCTGTGAGAAAGACGGTGACAAGCCACCAGGCCTGCCGCGCGGCGAGATCGGGGGCAGGCATTGCCGGCAATTCCGGCGCAAGGCTGAATGCGGGTGCGAAATTGAAGATGAAGAAGCCTGCGAGACCCCAGTAAATCCCGTTCTGCAGTGTAATCTTCCTGCCAAGAATAAGCGCTGCAGCACCTGTGACGAGCGCAAAGCCTGCACCGGCAACCAGGTTGATCAGCAGTGTATTGCCGAGTCGTCCAAATGGAAGCTCAGGTCCCGCCTCCTCTTCTTCGTGCGCATGCGGAGCGACGGCAGCCGGTGCGCTTTCCGCCGTGGTCGCCGCAGCAGTGTCATGGCTATGTTCGTGTCCGCCGGCATTTTCATATTCCTCGGCGTGAAGAATGAGCGGAACAACCCGCACATACATGGCCGGCGTCAAAAGGATACCAGCCAACAAACCAGCTACGATCGTAGCCAGAAGATATTTTACCAACATGAGATCTGCTCCCAATCCCTAAAGCAAGATGCCGGGTACGCAAAAACGTCCCGGGCAAACAAACCGTATTTTTCAATGCGTAAGCGCTGGCGGCTGAATCAGTCTATCCAGCCGTTATCAGCCTTAGTGGCAAGGGAATCCGTATGAATGGCGCGTGTCATGCGCTGTGTCATGCAGCGTTTCGGAATGGGACAGGCCGACGCCATAAATTATGAACACGCCGAGCATCAGCGAAAAAACCGCCGTTGTCAGACGCGTAGCGAGGGGGAGCGAAATCGTAGTCGAAGTACGTGCAGCAGCCATAACAACCTCCGTGTAGGGCCTTGAAGGGACAATCCCCTTCGGTTTTCGGCACTATTGCCCTATGACTGGCAGGTCTCCTGGCTCGCGGGTCGCAAGATCAATGCCGCCTTCCCGGTTTCCCAGTGGCTGCCGTCGGCTTTCGCTTCTGGCACTGACATTGACCCTCGCCGCTCTACAGTCGCGGGGTCGGCTGCGGTTAGGCCGCCCTGATGGGTACGGCCGTCACATTCCCTTTTGATCCCTTGGCCTTTGGCCGATGCGGGAACCAATCATGGGTTGAACGTTATTCATCAAGCGCCAGAAATGTCAAACGAATCTGCGACATCAACGCCGCCTGCCGCGTCATCGCTGCGATTTTGCCTTCAACAATGCGTCAATATCGAGAACTTCAGCCAGTTGGCCGGCTATCGAATCGAGGGCCGCATCCACTCTGGCGCGATAGTCAAATGACTCGGCCGCAATTCCCATGGATCGTAACAATGCCGCTCTGAAGTCATCCGCCCCGAATATCCCATGCAGATAAGTACCAAAGACTTTGCCGTCCACGGACGCAGCACCGTCTGCAGTGCCATTGATGCGCGCTGTCGGACGCTCGCAGTCCGGGCCCGTCGTTCTACCGAGATGGATTTCATAGCCCTGCAAGGGAAGATCGAATTGCAATGAATGCGCCTCGACGTTGCGCACAGTCTTTTCCGGTTCCATCACCGTGTCGATATCAAGATGGCCCAGCCCTTCGGCTTCCGTGACACCGCCTTCGATTCCCTCGGGATCGCGAACGGTCCGGCCGAGCATCTGATAGCCACCGCAAATGCCGATGATGTGGCCGCCGCGCCGCCTGTGCATGTCGAGATCGCGGTCCCAGCCATTTTCCCGGAAGCGCAACAGATCGCCAATCGTCGACTTTGAACCCGGTATGATTACCAGTCCTGCGTCCGCTGGCAACCTTTCGCCGCTGCGGACCATCACGACGTCCACCTGCGGTTCCGCCATCAGCGGATCCAGATCGTCAAAATTGGCAATGCGATCGAGAACGGGGACTGCGATCCTCAGCGCCCGCCCCTCACCCTTGACCAGCCGCTCCAGGACGACAGAGTCTTCCGCAGGCAAATGGGAGGCATCCCTTAACCACGGGACAACGCCGAATGACGGCCAGCCGGTGAATTGGGTTATCGATTTCAGCCCCTCGTCGAAAAGGGAAACGTCGCCGCGAAACTTGTTGATGATGTAGCCGATGATCATATCGCGATCTTCAGGCTGAAGGATCGCGTGCGTGCCAACGATCGACGCGATCACGCCACCCCGGTCGATATCGCCAACCAGAACGACTGGCACGTTGGCCCGCGTGGCGAAGCCCATATTGGCAATATCACCGGCACGCAGGTTGATTTCCGCAGGTGAGCCCGCCCCCTCCACGATTACCAGATCGGCGCCATCGCAAACAACATTCCACGACGCCATCACCGCATCGAGCAGCTGCGCCTTGAATTTCTGATAATCCCTGCCCTTGGCCTGTCCCCAGACCTTGCCCTGAACGATGATCTGACTGCCGGTTTCCGATTGCGGTTTCAGCAGCACCGGATTCATGTGCACCGAGGATGGCACGCCACAGGCAAGTGCCTGCAGCCACTGCGCCCGGCCGATCTCGCCGCCGTCGTCGCTGACAGCAGCATTGTTCGACATATTCTGCGGTTTGAACGGACGCACGTTCAGCCCGCGATTGCGCGCAAGCCGGCAAAGCCCGGCCACCAGGACGGATTTACCAACGTCAGAGCCGGTTCCTTGCAACATGATTGCGCGTGTCATGCGCTTTGAGTAGCGGATATGTCTTTCTCTTCCTAGCCCCACCGAAGACGTTGCACGGCTTGGAGCATGGGATAGAGTGGGGAACAACTAAGAATAAAGGGAGGTTAGCCATGGATAGCAGCGTGGAATCCGCGTCGGGCCAGTTTGAACTCAACGAGGATCAATTGGCTATCCAGGACATGGCACGGGCTTTTGCAGCAGACCGCGTAGCGCCCAATGCACTCGCCTGGGATCGTGACAAGCATTTTCCGGCAGATGTCATTCGGGAAACCGGGCCGCTCGGCATGGGTGGCATTTATGTGCGCGAGGATGTGGGTGGCTCCGGGCTGAAACGACTGGATGCAGTGCTGATCTTCGAGGCGCTATCAGCCGCATGCCCGGCATTCTCGGCGTTCATATCGATTCACAATATGGGAACATGGATGATCGATCTTTTCGGCAATGAAGAGCAGCGTCAGCGCTTCGTGCCGCGATTGACATCCATGGAATGGCTGGCGAGTTACTGCCTGACCGAGCCAAATTCAGGTTCCGACGCTGCCGCACTCAAGACACGCGCCGTGCGTGACGGCGATCATTATGTGCTGAACGGCGCCAAGCAGTTTATTTCCGGCGCGGGCGATTCGGACGTTTACGTCACTATGGTACGGACCGGCGAGGATGGACCGAAGGGAATCTCCGCATTGGTTGTTCCAAAGGACTCGCCCGGCCTGTCATTTGGCGCCAACGAATACAAGATGGGCTGGAACATGCAATCGACCAGGCAGGTCATCTTCGACAATTGTCGCGTTCCGGTAGCAAACCGGCTTGGCGAGGAAGGCGACGGTTTCCGCATAGCAATGGGCGGGCTCGATGGCGGACGCTTGAATATCGCCGCCTGTTCGCTCGGTGGCGCGCAGTCCGCACTCGACAAGGCGATTACTTATGCGGCTGAGCGCAAGGCATTCGGCAAGGCGATCAACCAGTTCCAGGCCTTGCAGTTCAAGCTCGCCGACATGGAGACCGAGCTTTCCGCCGCGCGGATGCTGCTCTATACCGCCGCGTCGAAGCTCGACCACAAGACACATGACGCCTCGAAATGGTCGGCAATGGCCAAGCGATTTGTCACCGATACCGGGTTCAACGTCGCCAATGACGCACTGCAAATCCATGGAGGCTATGGCTACCTGCACGACTATGGCATCGAAAAAATCGTCCGCGATCTGCGTGTTCACCAGATTCTGGAAGGCACCAACGAAATAATGCGGGTCATCATCGCCCGGCATATGACGGGCCGTTAAACAAAATTATATCAGGGAGAAACGTTGCGATGACAACAGTCGCTTTTATCGGTCTTGGACATATGGGCAATCCAATGGCCGCCAATCTTGTGAAAGCCGGACACACGGTTCTTGGCTTTGACCTGTTGCCAGAAAACCTGGATACGGCCAAAGGCAACGGCGTAACAATCGCCGCCAACGCCGAGGCTGCTGTCGCCGACGCCGAGGTCGTCATTACCATGCTACCGGCGGGAAAACACGTGCTGTCGGTTTATGAATCCGTTGTCAAGACCGCGAAAAATGGCGCGCTTTTCATCGATTCCTCGACAATTGACGTCGATTCGGCGCGCAAGGCTCATGATATCGCGCAAAAGAATGGCTTGCTGTCGGTAGATGCCCCCGTATCCGGCGGCATTGGCGGCGCCGCGGCCGGTACCTTGACCTTCATGGTCGGCGGCAGCACAGAGGCATTCGTCAAGGCCGAACCCGTCCTGAAGCAGATGGGAGCCAGAATTGTCCACTGCGGCGAAGCGGGCAACGGTCAGGCAGCGAAAATCTGCAACAACATGATCCTCGGCATTTCGATGATCGGGGTCAGCGAGGCTTTCGCACTCGCGGAAAAGCTTGGCCTTTCGCATCAGGCCCTCTTCGATGTTGCCTCCACCTCCTCCGGTCAATGCTGGTCGCTGACCACCTATTGCCCGGTACCTGGACCTGTACCGGCCTCCCCTGCCAACAATGGCTACAAGCCCGGTTTTGCCGCGGCGCTGATGTTGAAAGATCTGAAACTTTCGCAGGAAGCCGCCAACAGTGTTGGCGCAGCGACACCGCTTGGTGCGCATGCCGAGGAGATTTATGCGCAGTTTGGTGCGGCGGGTAATGAAGGTTCTGATTTTTCAGGCATCATCAATTATTTGCGTGATGCAAAGCGCCAAGGCTGATTATCACAAAGAAACGCCCGGAAAGTTCCAGAATTTAGATTTGATTAAGTTCTCGATAACCTCGCGGTAACGATGTCCGGTTAAAACTTTACAGGTGAGCAGACCAAGACCCTGCTCCCTGCTCCGGATCAGGTACTGCGTACCGGAGTCGTTATTTCTGCCAGGGTATCGTTCGGCGGAAAGCCATGCGTAATTTGGCAAAAAACCGCACTGTTCCATCACGGACAGGGCGGTTTTTTGATATGGACGCTATAGATCAGCCTGCATAGAAAAACCGCTACCTTTTTTGAAGGCAGCGGTTCTCGAGTTGAACGGCCTTAGCCGTAAATCAGCCGGCCGAACGGGTCCAGATGAAGGACAGCGCAGAGCCAATGCCGCTCTTCGCGTTGCCGGAAGGCGCGTTACGCTTTTCGGTGGCATTCCACGAAATGTGTACGCGGTTGTTGCGGTTAAAAATATAGAGCATTTCTGCACCTCGATGAGTAAACTGTTGTTGCCACTCAAATGCGCTCTTTGCCTAATGTTTGATCAGGAAATTTCGCCACAGCGTGTCGCATTTACAGTAATCACGCATGCAAATTTGCATGGCAGGTATGCCAAAGCCACTTGTCTGCCTTAACACCTTGGGCAGTTTGGCTAAAAAAGTATGCTCGCCTTGGCGTGACGCTAATGGAAAAGCCATATTCAGCGCCGCTGCCACCATGTACGACAGGAAAAATTGCCTAAAACGTTGATCTTTCGTTTGTTCGTTTGTTACGATGCGTCGATGACAATGTACCGTCTGACATCGCATTCATATTCCCGGCGTCGTTATATCGATAGGCGTTGTCGCGATATACCGCATTTATTCAATGAAACCATTGCATTCTGCCGGGATAAAGATGCCAAATGGCACATAGGCGAACGACTGGGTAAGGCAGTACCAAGTTAGAATTCGTTTTCGGGTGAACTGTCAAATGAGTGGGAGATAAAGAACATGAAGAAGCTGCTCGCTTCAACTATATTGGCCGCTGGTCTGTTCGGTTATGCCGGATCGGCATCAGCGGCTGAATGCGGTACAGTTACAATCGCCAACATGAACTGGCAGTCGGCAGAAGCCCTTGCCAATCTCGACAAGATCATCCTTAGCGAAGGCTATGGTTGCGATGCCGAACTCGTTGCGGGTGATACAGTCCCGACGTTTACATCAATGATTGAGAAAGGTCAGCCGGACATCGCGCCGGAGGGCTGGCTCAACACCGTTCGCGACCAGCTGGAAAAGGCGGTCAAGGAAGAAAAGCTAGTCTATGCCGCGCCTGCGATCACCGAAGGCGGTACGGAAAGCTGGTGGATTCCCAAATATTTCGCTGATGAGCATCCTGAAATCAAGACGATCGCCGATGCCATGAAACATCCGGAGCTGTTTCCCTCGCCGGAAGATCCGAAGAAGGGCGCGGTCTTTAACTGTCCATCGGGTTGGGCCTGCCAGATTACGACGACCAATTTTTTCAAAGCCTATGAAGGCGAAAAAAATGGCTTCACACTCGTCGACACAGGATCTGCTGCCGGCCTCGATGGTTCGATTGCAAAGGCGTATGAGCGCAAGGATCCCTGGCTGGGCTATTATTGGGGTCCCACGGCCATTCTCGGCAAGTATCCCATGGTCAAGCTCGAGAACGGCGTACCGTTTGACGAAGCGGAATGGAAACGATGCACTGTCGTTGCCGACTGCCCGGATCCAAAACCCAATGGTTGGGCAATCTCTGATATTTATACGGTTGTTACAAAGAAGTTCGCCGACTCTTCGGGTCCAGCGTTCGACTATCTGAAAAAGCGGCAGCTTTCGACTGACGAATTCAACAAGCTGCTTGCCTGGATGGTCGACAATCAGGCGACAGGCGAAGATGGCGCTAAATACTACCTCAAGAACAATGAGGCCGTTTGGACAAAGTGGGTTTCTCCGGAAGCCGCAGATAAAGTTAAAGCGGCCATACAATAACGACAGTCAAGTACGGCGAAACAGGGCTTCGCCGTACTCCACTCTCGATAGGTTGAACGCCATCGCTTTCAACCGCTTCAGTCATTCAAGGGCGTAGCGCTGGGGATGGCTATAGAAGGGTACTGACATGGATTGGTTCTACTCATTCCCAAATATGAATGACGACACGCTGCGCAATCTGAAAAAGACATTGGATGAGGGCTTCAAGGCTTTCACCCGTCAATATGGCGATGTCATCGAATCCTTTTTCGAGCCGCTGCAGTATTTTCTTATCCAGGCCGAGCGCTTTATGACGGCGACGCCCTGGCCCATCATGATCCTCCTGATCGGTGGCATCGCCTGGATCGCCAGCCGCAACTGGAAGATCGTTGCAGGAACCGTCATCACCCTGCTCCTCATTGGCTATTTCGACATGTGGAGCGATGCGATGAAGACCATCGCCATGATTTTCGTCGGAACGGTCGTCTCCATTGTCGTCGGCATTCCCATAGGCATCGTCATGGCGCGTTCGGATAGTTTCCAGCGTCTTGTCAATCCCATTCTCGACGTGATGCAAACCATGCCGAGTTTCGTCTACCTGATCCCCGTCGTCATGCTTTTGGGTATCGGCAAGGTGCCGGGGCTGATCGCTGTAGTCATCTATGCCATTCCGCCGATGATCCGCCTGACAAATCTGGGCATCAGGCTTGTCGACAAGGACGTGCTGGAAGCAGCGGATGCTTTCGGGTCCTCCAGCTGGCAGCGTTTGAAGAATGTGCAGATACCTCTCGCCCTTCCCACGATCATGGCTGGCATCAACCAGACCATCATGATGGCTCTTGCCATGGTGGTCATCGCCTCGATGATCGGCGTTCAGGGTCTTGGCCAGCCGGTGCTGCGTTCCGTCAATGGCCAGTTCTTCTCTCTCGGACTTTTCAACGGCCTTGCCATCGTTGGCATTGCCATCATTTTCGATCGCGTTAGTCAGGCCTATGGCAAGCGTCTTCAGAAGCACCAGGAGGTGGTCCATGGCTGATCGCAACGTTCAAGGCGCCGGTATCAAGATCAAGAATCTATACAAGATTTTTGGTCAAAGACCGGACGCCTATGTCGAAGCCGTCAAGAAGGGTATGTCCAAGACGGAACTGAATGAAAAACACGGTCATGTCCTTGGCCTACGCGATATCAATATCGACATGCCGGCTGGTTGCATTCAGGTGGTCATGGGCCTTTCCGGTTCGGGAAAATCCACGCTGATCCGCCACATCAATCGTTTGATCGACCCGACGGCGGGCGAGGTCATCATTGACAACGCCGACGTCTGCAAGATGAACCAGAACGATCTGCGCCAGTTCCGCCGGCACAAGACAGCGATGGTTTTCCAGAAGTTCGCCCTGCTTCCCCATCGCACGGTGCTCGACAACACCGTTTACGGTCTGGAAATCCAGGGGCTTTCCCGGGAAAAACAGGAAGAACAGGCGCGCCGCTGGATCGCAAGAGTCGGGTTGAAAGGCTTTGAGGACCATTATCCAAATCAGCTTTCCGGTGGTATGCAGCAGCGTGTCGGCCTCGCCCGCGCGCTGACGAATGACGCTCCTATCCTGCTGATGGACGAAGCGTTTTCCGCGCTCGACCCGCTGATCCGCATGGATATGCAATCAGTGCTTCTCGATCTGCAGAAGGAAATCAAGAAGACCGTCGTTTTTATCACCCACGATCTCGACGAAGCACTGCGGCTTGGAGACCGCATCGCAATCCTGCGCGATGGCGAAGTCGTCCAGCAAGGGACTGGCCAGGACATCGTTCTGAAGCCCGCGGACGAGTACATCTCGAGCTTTGTCAAGGAAGTCAACCGCGGCCGCGTCATCATGGTCGATACCATCGCGACTCATTCGGGTGCTCCGGCTGCAACGGGAGGCGTTACGGTCAAGAGCGGGACCATCCTGGAAGAAGCTGCCAAAACCATGACCGACGCCAACCAGCAATATGCGACGGTTGTCGACGATAGTGGCAAGCCGACCGGCGTGATCAGCATGAACAGCCTGATCCAGGCCATGGTGACACCGATCAGCCACCTGACCTCCCGGGCCGCGGCGGAGTAAGCCAAGGGCCTTTGATCTCTCCCATTGAGGGAGGGATAGGATGTTCTTGAATTTGCCTCTTTGCTGAATTCTTGGAAGATCCAAGCTACTGACTGCAATCCCATCACCTGCGATTTTCAGCACTTGAGCGAAGGGCTCAAGATGCTGAAATCGCTTTCTCCCCCACAAGAAAGATAGGCGCCACTATAGCATGTCGCTTCCCTTGCGCTCGGCGTCGCTCACGCCGCGCACGCTGATTGCGCCTCTGGCGATAGTGGCAAGATCGCCCGCCATGGGTGTAAGCAAAGGGCATGAGCAATGAATGAACCTGCAGTTGAGATCGACACGAACACATCATCGCGGGATCATGGCCGGCGTGGTGGTCGGTCCCGGCCCCGCAGCGTGGAAAGCGGAGCCTTCGACCAGCCACCATTCCGCCAGCTGAAAATTCCATTCGCGCCGACAAAAATCGTTTCCGACGATGAACTGGAATCCATTCACAACGGTTCGCTGAGAGTGTTGGAGGAAATCGGCGTCGACGTTCTGCATGACGGTGCGCGTGAAATCATGAAAAGGGCTGGTGCCGATGTCACCCCTGGCACGATGCGCGTACATTTCGACAAGGACATGATCCTCGAATATGTCAGCCATGCACCATCCGAATTCACGCTGCGTGCCCGCAATCCGGCACACAATGTCCGCTTTGGCGGTAACAATTTGATTCTTGCGCAGATGGGATCGGCGCCCAATTGTTCGGATACCGACAATGGCAGACGTTCGGGCAACCAGGCGGATTTCCGCAATTTCCTGAAACTGGCGCAGATGCACAACATCATAAATGCGACCGGTGGCTATCCCGTCGAGCCAATCGACATTCACCCATCGGTTCGTCATCTGGAATGTATCCGCGATCTGGCAACGTTGACCGACAAACCGTTCCATATCTATTCGCTCGGTAAAGAACGCAATCAGGACGGCATTGAGATTGCCCGCCTCGCCCGTGGCGTCAGCCATGAACAGCTGCAGAGCGAGGCATCCTGCTACACGATCATCAATACCAATTCTCCGCTGAAGCTCGACATTCCGATGATGGAAGGCATCATACAGATGTCGGGCAACGGCCAGGTCGTCATTGTGACGCCTTTCACGCTCGCCGGCGCCATGGCCCCGGTAACGATCGCTGGTGCGCTGGTCCAGCAGAATGCAGAGGCTCTCGCTGGTATCTCCTTCACCCAGATGGTCAAGAAGGGTGCGCCCGTCGGCTATGGCGGCTTCACGTCCAATGTCGATATGAAATCCGGAGCCCCGGCCTTCGGTACGCCTGAATACATGAAAGCCCAGATGGTCGGCGGCCAGCTCGCCCGCCGGTACGGCATCCCCTACCGCACCTCGAATGTCTGCGCCGCGAACACCGTCGATGCCCAGGCTGCCTACGAATCGGTGTTCTCGCTCTGGGGCGCGATCCAGGGGGGCGCCAATTTCATGCTGCATTCCGCCGGTTGGCTCGAAGGCGGACTCTGCTGCTCCTATGAAAAGATGATCCTGGATTTCGACCTGTTGCAAATGGTGGCGGAATTCCTGACGCCGCTTGATCTGTCTGAAGACGCACTCGGCATCGATGCGATGCGCGATGTAGGTCCGGGCGGCCATTTCTTCGGCACGGCCCATACGCAATCACGTTACAAGACTGCCTTCTACGCGCCGATTATTTCAGACTGGCGCAATTATGAAACCTGGCAGGAGGCCGGTTCGCCCACGGCCATCGAACGCGCCAACCGGGTCTGGAAAGAGCGTCTGGCGACCTACCAGAAACCGGAAATCGACCCCGGGATCGAGGAGGAAATCAATGCCTTTGTCGCGAAGCGCAAGGCCGAAGGTGGCGCGCCAACTGATTTCTGACCAGTTGAATCGCATTCTCAACGAATTGAATCACATTCCCATACATGAGGCATAAGACTATGAAATCGCACGTTAAAGCAGTGGTCATTGGCGGTGGCGTTGTCGGATGCTCGGTCCTCTATCACCTTGCACGCGCCGGCTGGACCGACGTGATGCTGATCGAGCGATCGGAACTGACATCCGGCTCTTCCTGGCATGCGGCCGGCGGTTTCCATACGCTTAATGGCGATCCGAATGTTGCCAAGCTGCAGGCCTATACGGTCAGCCTCTACAAGGAGATCGAGGAGCTTTCGGGCCAGTCCTGTGGTCTGCATCTGACCGGTGGGGTCATGATGGCGGATTCACCGGAGCGTATGGATTTTCTTCGGCTTGCCCATGCTCGCGGCCGCTATCTCGGCATGGACACCGAACTGATAACGCCATCCGAGGCGAAGGCCATGTTCCCCCTCATGGACGAGACCAATTTCGTCGGTGCCATGTGGGATCCGGTCGAGGGCCACCTTGATCCGTCGGGCACAACCCACGCCTATGCCAAGGCCGCTCGAAAGCTTGGTGCCGAAATTTCCCTGCGCAATCGTGTCGTCGAACTGACGCAGGAAACCGATGGCACCTGGAACGTCGTCACGGAGCAAGGCACCGTGAAGGCCGAGCACGTTGTCAATTGCGGCGGGCTGTGGGCGCGCGAAGTCGGCCGCATGGTCGGTTTGGAACTGCCGGTTCTCGCCATGGAACACATGTATCTCCTGACAGAGGACGTGCCGGAAGTCATGGAGTTCAACAAATCGACAGGGCGTGAACTTATCGGCGTCATGGACTTCAAGGGTGAGATCTACACGCGCCAGGAACGCAACGGCATCCTCCTCGGCACCTATGAAAAGGCTGCCAAGCCATGGTCTCCGGTCAATACGCCGTGGGATTTCGGCCATGAGCTTTTGCCGCCGGACATCGATCGTATCGCGCCTTCCCTCGAAGTCGGCTTCAAGCATTTTCCCGGCATCGAAAGGGCCGGGATCAAGCAGATCATCAACGGTCCGTTCACCTTCGCACCCGACGGCAACCCGCTGGTAGGTCCGGTACCGGGCCTCACCAATTATTGGACTGCCTGCGCCGTCATGGCCGGGTTCAGCCAGGGCGGCGGCGTAGGCCTCGCTCTCTCCAACTGGATGGTGCATGGCGAACCGGGCTTCGACGTCTGGGGCATGGATGTTGCCCGCTTCGGCGAATGGGCGACCCTGCGCTACACCAACGCCAAGGTGCGTGAGAACTATTCGCGGCGTTTCTCCATCCGCTTCCCCAACGAGGAACTGCCGGCAGGGCGTCCGCAACAGACCACGCCCCTCTACGATACGATGCTCGGCCAGAATGCTGTGATGGGCGATTCCTGGGGCCTCGAAACGCCGCTTTGGTTCGCACCCGAGGGCACTGAAGCGCGCGACATCGTATCCTACCATCGTTCCAACGACTTCGAGCATGTCGGCAATGAGGTCCGCGCCACACGGACAAGTGTCGGCATTACGGAAATCGCCAACTTCGCCAAATATGAAGTGACGGGCAGCGGCGCTGAAGCCTACCTCTCGCACCTGATGACCAATACAATGCCGAAGACGGGACGCCTCGTCCTTACCCCAATGCTCAATGAAAAGGGGAAACTGATCGGCGACTTCACCATTGCCAAGGCCGCTGATGATCGCTTTCTGATCTGGGGGTCGTCCGCCGCCCAGCGCTATCACATGCGCTGGTTTCAGAAGCATCAACCGAAGGATGGCTCAGTCCGCATTCACCGCTTCGACCAGACGCTCGTGGGCCTTGCAATTGCCGGTCCGAAAGCCCGCGACCTCCTTGCCAAACTCGTCGATGAAGATGTGTCTAACGCCGCATTCCGCTTCATGGATTTCCGCGAGATGGCCGTTGGCGGCGCTCCATGCAAGGTCAACCGCATCTCCTATACGGGCGACCTGGGTTATGAAATCTGGATGGAGCCAGCTTACCAGCGCCTCGTCTACAAGAGGATCAAGGAAGCTGGAGCCGAATACAACATCGTCGATTTCGGCATGCGCGCCCTGCTCGCCATGCGGCTTGAGAAGAACTTTCCGACTTGGTTCCGTGAGCTGCGACCGATCTACGGGCCATACGAAGGCTCGATGGACCGTTTCATCAAACTATCCAAGAATGATTTTATCGGCCGCGAAGCAGCCGCCAAGGAAAAGGCGGAATTCGACGCAGGAACCAGTACAAGACTGCGCCGTGTTTCTTTCCTGATTGACGTGCCGCATGGCGATGGCGCTGCCGATGTGATGGGCGATGAGCCGATCTGGGCAAAAACTTCAAAGGATTACGGCGTCGTGCAGGCCGGTCATGGCGTCGGCGCGCCGCGCTTTGACGCGACCGGAGAGGTCGTCGCCAACGCGGGCGACAAGGGTGCCATCCAAGGTGAGTGGCGCGTTGTCGGGTGGGTCACGTCCGGCGGCTACGCTCACTTCGTCGGCCATTCCATGGCACAGGGCTACGTGCCCGCAGAGCTTGCAACCCATGAAGATCAGGGGATGTTCGAGGTGGAGATCCTCGGTATCCGCCGTGCCGCCCGCATCACTGTCGAGCCGCCGTTTGATCCGTCAGGCGAAAAGATGCGCGGGTAGCTTTCGAGAAGAGATAAAGGGCAGGCCCTTGCGCCTGCCCGTCCAGCCAACGACAATCAACGCACTCGCCGCCTCGTCATACCGCTGCGCCAGCTCCCATGATTTGCAATCAATGGCGGCGATATCGGCGCGGCCCGTGGCAACCGTCTCAATCGAGGCGCGGTGCCCGCCGGTCTCGACAAGACCGCCGAACAGGCCAAACGTTTTGTCCTGCGCTTTCAAATCACGATGAAGCGCAAGGTAGCCGGACATCGAGTCGCGGCTGTTGAAGGCCAGCCGCTTGTGCCGCATGAGATCGATCGGGAGTCTCGCTCTCCCGTCCGCCGGGGCCGCGACCGGCTCTCCCTCGCCTCGCCGCATGACCAGCGCGCTGGAGTAAAGTTCACCATCGCCGCCCTCTATGCCTGAATAGTCGTCCTGCCCGGCGAGATGGACATGCCGGTCGAGACCCAGTTCCATCGGGCCCCAACAGCTTTGCGTTATCAGCAAATCCGGATGGCGCCACATCGTCGGCAGATCGAGCTCGTCGGGGGGAAGCGTCGCCGGGTCAGGCGCGATGACATTGCCCGCAGCATCCTTGATACCGCCGGGGACCGCCGGAAGATCGGCATTGCGCCGTATCAGATATTCAGGTGCGTCATATCCGTTTGAGCGAAGGATAGCGCGCATGCTTATCCACTGCGCGTCCACTTCGGCGCGCCGTTCGGGCAGATCGTACATCGGCAGAGCCGCAACAAAGGTCATGTTCTACACTTAAGGTCTAGTGGACTCAGATGAGGGCGAGCCGAAAATGGTGGTTTTCGAGCACCGGAGCGCAGCGTACATTGAGTACGTGAGCATCGGAAGCGTAGAAAAACGCCATTTGCAGGCCGCCTCGACCTGAGTGTCCTACTCTTTAGGCGGCTCGGCGGGAATGGGAAGTGTAGAGCCGCCCTGCAAACTGATGCCGTGGCGGCGCGGACGGAAAGCGCGTCCAGGTGCCGGTTCGCGCCGCAGAACGGGGTGAACCACTTCCTGCTTCTTGCGGAAAGCGTAAGCCCGCAAGATCTCGAAATAGTTGCGGAAGACATAGCCGCCATTCATGCGCTGCCACTCCTCGCGCTGCTCGCGGTAAAGTTGTGGCAGATCATACCACGGCGCCGTTGGACGCTTGTGATGGACGAAATGCAGATTGTTGTTGAGGAATATAAGCGCCAAAGGCGATTTTTCGACAATGACGGTCCGCCCGTCCGGACGTTCCGACCATTGATGCTCACAATAGCTGCGGATCGAGATGATCGACAACCCCCAATAAACAGCCGTCAGCGCATAGAGCCAGAGCGGGATGCCGAATACGAACCACACCGTCGCCAGCATCGGAACAAGACCCAGTCCATGCAGCACCCAGGCGGTGCGGGTCTTGTCATCGCCCCCAACAACCAATCTTGTCTCGTTGACAACAAAGCCGACGACCATCAGCGCCGGTCCAATAACGATCCGGCCCACAAGGGAATTGTTCCAGCCGAGCAATGCCCTGACGAACGAAGGCAGCTTCTCCCAATCACCCAAAGCCCGATAATAGCTCTCAGGGTCGTCATAGGGATCTGTCAGCCGTTCGTCCGCATGGTGTTTCAGATGCAAGTGCTTGTAACGCCGATAGGGAAAGACAAGGCCTATCGGCAGCGAGACAAGAATTTCATTGATCATGCCGTTACGTGTCGGATGGCCGTGCAATACTTCATGTTGCAAGGACGAATGGAATGCCACTGAAACCGCCATCAGGGCCAAAGCCAGGATCGGCATGACGGGATAAATGTAATAGCCGGCGGTTAACCAAAGCCCGTAGCAGACGATCATGAGACCGATGGTTGGCCATTCAATGCCAAGGCGCTTTCGCCGGGGCTGGTATGCAGTTGTTTCCGTATGTCTTTCTGATTCCATGTTTTTCATGGTCTCATTGTCAGGAGTTGTCAGCAATGCGATTATTGTGAGAAAGTGTTGATTATGCGCACCAAATGAAGCATATGTTGTACTTAGTAAACAATGCGGAGAAGAAATGGATAAACGCGATCTTTCTCGCCTGTTCCAGGAGCGTGTGAAAAGCCTTCTCTTACGCAGCGGTGACAACCAGTCGTCATTTGCCGCATCGGTCGGAATCGATCGGTCGGCGCTTTCACAACTTCTGTCCGGACAGTCCACGCGACTCCCCCGCGTCGAAACGCTGCTCAACATCGCGGAGCGCTATGGGGTGTCCCTTGATTGGCTGTTGGGTCTCAGCCAGGATGAAGGCATCATTGGTGAACTGCGACCAAGTCTCGAAATCGAAGAGGGCGTGGACGGTTTCGAACAGACGCTGCTGGTTCGCTGGCATGCGGAAGCCACAGGCAGCAAGATACGCTATGTGCCTGCCCGCTTCCCCGACCTCCTGCGCACCCGGGCGGTTATCGCCTATGAAACCTCAATGGTTCACCGCGACCCGGCGACACAGATAAGCGAAACCGCATTTCGCCTGGACTATAACCGGCAACCAGGTACGGATATGGAGGTCTGTATGCCGTTCCAGAGACTGCAGGATTTCGCTGCCGGCTGCGGCATATGGAGCGACCTTCCCCGCAGTGTCCGCCTCCAGCAGCTCGAACATATGGCAGTGCTGTTGGATGAGCTTTACCCCTCCTTCCGCCTCTACCTATTCGACGGGAGGGAGCGGTATTCGGTCCCCTACACGGTTTTCGGACCCTATCGCGCGGCTATCTTTGTCGGCGAAATGTATCTGGTTTTAAACACGACCGAGGCGGTACTTACCTTGCAGCGGCATTTTGACGGCCTGATCCGTGTCGCCAAGATCAATGCGCACGAAGTGGCGGCGTACATTCCCTCCTTGAAGGTGGTCTAATTTGCGCAAACCTTGTCGCAAATGACGATTGACCACATATAAAGACTTCCTTATATCGTTATCTATTCGATCCTAAAGGAATATCCGTCATGACCATTGCAAATCCACTCGCTGAACTCATCGCCGAAAAAGGCGTTTTGCTGGCTGATGGCGCAACCGGTACGAACCTGTTTGCGACTGGCCTCGAAGCAGGCGAAGCGCCAGAACTCTGGAACGATGCCCAGCCGGAAAAGATCACCGCGCTGCATCAGGGTTTTGTGGATGCCGGTGCAGATATCATCCTGACCAATTCCTTTGGCGGCACGAGGCATCGACTGAAGCTGCATCATGCACAGGATCGAGTGTTTGAGCTCAACAAGAAAGCGGCGGAACTTGCCCGCGGTGTCGCCGACAAGGCGGATCGAAAGGTCATCGTTGCTGGATCGGTCGGTCCAACGGGCGAATTGCTTGTGCCGCTTGGTGCCTTGACCGAGGCAGACGCAGTCGCAGCCTTCACAGAGCAACTGGAAGGCTTGAAGGCCGGCGGCGTCGATGTCGCCTGGATTGAAACCATGTCGGCGCCCGGCGAAATCCGCGCCGCTGCCGAAGCTGCGGTCAAGGTCGGCCTCCCCTACGTCTATACGGGTTCGTTCGATACGGCGGGCAAGACGATGATGGGCCTGCCACCGAAAGAAATTCATGGCGTTGTCGATGGTCTCGGCGAAAAGCCGGTTGCCGTTGGTGCTAATTGCGGCGTCGGCGCTTCAGACATTCTCGCGTCCCTGCTTGACATGAGCGAGGCCGATCCGTCTGCGACTATTGTCATCAAGGGGAATTGCGGCATTCCCGAATTTCGTGGATCCGAGATTTTCTATTCCGGAACACCCGATTTGATGGCTAATTACGCTCGCCTTGCCATTGATGGCGGCGCTAGGATCATCGGCGGCTGCTGCGGTACGTCATTTGAGCATCTGGCAGCGATGCGCAAGGCGCTCGACAGCCATGTTCATGGGCCACGCCCTACTGTTGAGACGATCGTCGAAACTATTGGACCGATGCGCAACAAGCTCGCCGCCCACGCGGACGACACACCAAAGCGCGAGCGTCGCGGGCGCCGCGGCTAGACATAGGAACCAGCGGTTCATCCGCTGGTTCTATTTTATTCTGGGGCCGTCAAAGGTCCTCGATCTCGCGGCGGACCCTTTTCAGGATTTCGCGCAGCTGATCCGCCTTTTCGGCAGTCAGCGAACCGCTGCGAAGCTTCGAGCGAAGCGCGAAGCTCAACGCATGCATTTCCTCGCCCAAAGCGGCACCACGTATCTCGCCAGAAGCATTGTCGAGTTGGGCGTTGATCTTGTCCAGCTCCGCGCGATTCTCTTCGAGATAGGCAAGCCCCTGTTCCGTGATCGTATAGAGCCGCTTGTTGCCAGTTGTGGTGGAAGTGACAAGATCGGCCTCCTCCATCATCTGCAGCATCGGGTAAATCGCACCTGCACTCGGGCTGTAGGCGCCCTGGAACCTTGCCTCCAGCGCCTTGATGACGTCGTAGCCGTGACGTGGCTCTTCCGCGATCAAACCGAGGACGACAAGGCGCAATGCACCTGGATCGAACATACGGGGACCACGCCCGCCAAACGGACCGTCTCTATGCCGCCCGAATGGACCGCCGCGTCCGCGTCCGCCAAAGCGGCCCCCGCCCTCGTGCGAACCTGACATTGTTTCAACGCGCGACCAATGATCGCCGCCGTGGCCGTGGTGTTTTCTGCAATGACCATACATGGAATGATGTCTCCTAGTTATATCTTTCATAAGTAATATCTATACAAAGATATATCTTTTATCAAGCCAACGATATATCTTTTGTTGGGAAACTCGGCTAAGCATTTGAAATAGCATAAGTTTTCTTGCGCGCAGGTCTGCCCGGCCTCAGGCTTTCGCGAATGCATGCATATGAAACCGCATCTGTTGTGCAGAGTAGGCATGCTCGTGTCCGACAGGACAGGCGCGGCGCGCCAGGCAACCGCCGGTTATGCACGTGTCCCCTTCTCCGGAAGCAAGATGGCCACGGCAACGAACGACATCATATCCGTCAATGGAGAAAGCATTCACTGGGCAGGCTGAAAGGCACGGCCTGTCCCGGCAATCGTCACAGGGATGACGTTGCGGACCACCGCTGGACAAGTCGAGCACATGATCAAACAGAAGTGCCCCACGAAATGCGTGCCATAGCCCATATTGCGGATGAATCAATATTCCGAGCGGAGAAGTATTCAGTCCTTCGGCGCACATCGCCCATTGCTGAAACGGCAGATAGGGCTGGTCGGACGGAAACACCGCCGTTGCGCCAAATCTTGCGGCCACCGCAGTCAACACTTCCCTGGACCAGGTATCGAGCGGATCTTGCGCGCCCGGATGATCTTCTCGCCATCGTACGAAATGCGGCCAAATCGATGAGCCGAAGTGCCCCACCAGGACGACGCTTCGAAAATGCGATCCCCGGATCAAGGGCGAAGGAACGTTAACTTCATCAAAAACAATACCGCCGCGCTGGACCAAACCATATGGCTCCAGCGCGGCGGCGATTTGATCGAGGATCGGATGAGTAACGGTCATCCGGCATCTGAGCCCTTTACAGCAGAGGCCCAGACTTCCTTGTGGATCAAATTGGCCACTTTAGCCCGGCCGTCCTCGGGCTTCTTTCAAGTGAAGGCGTCGGGCATCGAAGCCTTCTTCTTGGCAATGAACTCTTTCAGGGATTCGTCGATTGCCGGATCGAGATAAGGCGCTTCGTAAGTCTCAAGCCAGCGGCGCGCGAGTTCGTTGGCACGCTGGTCCGCACGCTTCTCGCCCTCGGCCAGCCACTGCTCGTAGGAATTGTTGTCTGCGATATTCGAGCGATAGAAAGCCGTCTGGAAATTCGCCTGGGTGTGGTCGCAACCAAGATAGTGGCTTCCTGGCCCAACCTGCCGAATGGCGTCCATTGCCTGACCATTCTCGGAAAGGTCCACGCCTTCGGCGATCTTCTGCGCCATGCCGAGCTGGTCGATATCCATCATGAACTTCTCATAGGACGAGACCAGACCGCCTTCGAGCCAACCCGCCGAATGCAGAACGAAGTTCGTGCCGGCAAGCAGCGTGGAATTCAATGTATTGGCACTCTCGTAAGCAGCCTGCGCATCGGGTACTTTCGAAGCGCACAGCGAGCCGCCCGTACGGAAAGGCAATCCGAGACGGCGCGCCAATTGCGCCGCGCCATAGGAAACCAGCGACGGTTCCGGTGTACCGAAGGTCGGCGCGCCCGACTGCATTGAGATCGATGAAGCGAACGTGCCGAAGATAACCGGTGCGCCTGGTCGTATCAGCTGTGTGAACGATGCACCCGCGAGAACTTCCGCCAGAACCTGCGTCAGCGTACCTGCCACCGTCACTGGACTCATCGCACCTGCGAGAATGAACGGCGTGACGATGCATGCCTGGTTGTTGCGTGCATACACCTTCAACGCACCGACCATGGTTTCATCGAATACCATCGGCGAATTTGCATTGATAAGACTGGTCAAAACGGTGTTCTGATCGAGATAATCTTCGCCAAATACCAGCTTGCACATTGAAATAGTATCTTCCGCACGCTCCGGTGCGGTTACAGACCCCATGAAGGGCTTGTCAGAATATTTGATATGAGCATAGACCATATCAAGGTGGCGCTTGTTGACCGGTACATCGACCGGTTCGCATACGGTACCACCGGAGTGATGTATGGATGGCGCCATATAGGCAAGTTTGACGAAATTGTTGAAGTCTTCAATCGTTGCATAGCGGCGATTGCCATCAAGGTCACGCACAAAGGGCGGGCCGTACACCGGCGCAAAAACGGTAGCATTGCCGCCGATTTGCACAGCGCGCTCGGGATTGCGGGCATGTTGCGTATAAATTGAAGGGGCTGTCTTTAGCAGGGACCGTGGAAGCCCCTTGGGGAAATGCACGCGTTCGCCTTTAACGTCAGCACCAGCTTCCTTCCACAAAGCAAGAGCTTCGGCATCATCGCGAAATTCGATGCCAATCTCTTCGAGAATGGTATCCGCATTCGCCTCGATCAGCGCCAGGCCCTCTTCGTCCAGCACTTCATAGGTGCGAATCTTGCGCGTGATATAGGTGAGAGACTTGCCGGGACCACCACCGGAACGGGCTGCTCGACGCGCGGCAGCACCTGCACCAGCGCCGCGGCCGCGCCGTCCACTGCTTGTCTCCGCTTCAGCGGGTGCATCGATTGGCGTTTCCTCAATCATTATCTTTCTCCAAGCGCTCGAAGCGCGGACTGCTTCTTAACCAGACCAAATCCTAACGCCGACGCTTGTAATGGCGTTTCCGTGTGCGGCACGCAATGGCGCATCGAAGACAAACACCCAGTCGTTTTCGTCATTTACTAGGTCGCATTTAAGCGATGCGTTTTCAGCAACTTGCCCGATATGTTAATAGAACGCCAGTTATGATACTGACCTGTGCATAACGCTTGAAAGGACGCATACCCATGGCCGATGATGAAATCATTCTTTCGGAGCTTTCGGACGATGAACTCGTCGAGCAAATGCACGATGATCTGTATGACGGATTGAAGGAAGAAATCGAGGAAGGCACTCAAATTCTTCTTGAGCGCGGCTGGGCACCCTACAAGGTCCTTACCGAAGCTCTGGTCGAGGGAATGCGCATCGTCGGCGAGGATTTCCGCGACGGCATTCTTTTCGTGCCGGAAGTTCTGCTTTCAGCCAATGCGATGAAAGCCGGCATGTTTATTCTGCGTCCCCTTCTCGCCGCCACCGGCGCCCCCAAACAGGGCAAGCTCGTAATTGGAACGGTCAAAGGCGATATTCACGACATTGGCAAAAACCTCGTCGGGATGATGATGGAAGGTGCCGGCTTCGACGTGATCGACCTTGGCATCAACAACCCCGTCGAAAACTATCTCGCCGCCATCGAAGAGCATCAGCCTGACATTCTGGGCATGTCGGCACTACTCACGACAACGATGCCCTATATGAAAGTCGTGATCGACACGATGAAGGAAAAGGGCATTCGTGACGACTATGTCGTGCTGGTTGGTGGTGCGCCGCTGAATGAAGAGTTCGGCAAGGCTGTCGGCGCCGACGCTTACTGCCGCGATGCGGCGGTAGCGGTGGAGACGGCCAAGGCGTTCATGAAGCGCAAGCACAACCAACTCTCGGGTGCCTGAACATTACAAAAGCGGCCGCAAATGCGGCCGCTCTTGAAATGCTGGCTGGAGCCAATGAGAAACACCTCGCGGGCTCGACATCGTTAGTTAATTGGCAGATCTTGCCACCCTTTGACCAGCGCTCTGGGTCGCGTTGACCGTATTGGCCGCGTCCGCACCCATGCCGCGAATGGTATTTGCGCAGCCTGCAAGAGCGACAACGGCAAGAATGGCGGCAATCGGAGCGATGTGTGATAGTCTCATGGACGATATCTCCCGTTTTGGTAAAATAAATCCAACGCTCGCATAACGCGATGGAGCAAAATCAGTTCCATGAATGTAAGCCGAAAGTCAACGAGATCCGCAGAGACCGTGAGGGTTATTGCCTGCGGGATGATCGCCCGTGAAATCCTGGCGATACGCGAACAATTTGGCCTCGATCATATAGACCTGAAATGCCTGCCTGCGATCTATCATCACTACCCCGACAAGATTGCACCATCCGTGGATCGCGCGATTATCAAGGCAAAAGCTGAGGGTATCAAACGCATTTTTGTCGGTTATGCCGATTGCGGCACAGGCGGAATGCTCGATCGCGTCTGTGAAAAACATGGCGTCGAACGCATCGCCGGACCGCATTGCTTTTCATTCTATGTCGGGAATGAAACGTTCGCCACGCAGTGGGACGACGACATGACCTCGTTTTTCATGACGGATTTTCTCGCCCGCCATTTCGACGCATTTCTGGTGAAGCCCCTTGGGTTGGATCGTCATCCCGAATTACGTGATATGTACTTCGGCAACTACACGAAAATGATCTATCTGGCGCAAACAGATGATGCTGAGTTGACTGCCAAAGCCGAAGAGGCTGCCGCTTTTCTTGGTCTGACCTATGAGCGCCGCCTCACCGGTTATGGCGATCTGGTTCCCGCCCTGATATCTGTGACAGGTCATTAGCTCGCGTCGGGCGCCATCAAATGAACCGTTTCTTTGTTCATTTGCACAAAACCGGACCAAAACAGGAGTAATCCCACGATGTTTCGCGCCGCTATCGCAACCATTTTGTGCCTTTCTTGTGCAAATTATGCTCACGCCGACGGGGCGATCACTCGGCTGATTACCAAGTCCGATCAGGCCCGGCTCGACAAATACGAGGAAACCAGGAATAAGGCGCTCGATGAGGCGCGAAAGGGCGGCGCTGCAGCGGATGTGCAGGTGTTGAACGCCACGCTTGCCAAAGCCAACCTCACTTTCAGTGAAGACTTCAATATGACCGGCGACTGGAAATGCCGGACGACAAAACTTGGCAACGAACCACCGTTGACCGTCTATGACTGGTTCGATTGCCGTGTCATCGACGATGGGTCAGGCTGGGTGCTGGAAAAGACAAGCGGTTCACAGCGGACGAAGGGACGTTTTTACACCGACAGCGATAACCGCCTCACCTATCTCGGAGTCGGTTATATTGCCGGCCAGAAGCCGAAGGCGTATAGCGCGGGACCGGACAATGACCAGGTGGGTTATGCCTATCGTACCGGCAGCAATGAATTCCGGATCGAGTTTCCCGCCCCTGCCCTCGAATCGCTCATGGATATTCTTGAATTGAAGCGCTGAATTGCTTTCGTCATTGCAATGTCACCATTATCGCTCCATATGCGTCAAAATACGAACAAAGACGAGACGATGGCCGCTATCGACGCAGATCATGAAATAAAGCCCGATGAGGCGACCATACATTCAACAGCGGACAATGACCCGCGCTCTCTTTCGCAGGTCTTCGAGGATCTGTCGCTTACCGCCGTCGTGCCGGTATCGTTCACCGAGCTTGAAGACGCCTTTACCGATCGAAGTTTTGCGGCACTCCTCACATTTTTTGCCATTTTGAATCTCTTGCCACTGCCACCAGGGACCGGTGTCGTCACGGGAATTCCCCTCGTTCTTGTTTCCGTGCAGATGGTTATGGGCCGCGAGTCAGTCTGGCTTCCTGCCTTTATGCGCGACAAAACGATCTCTCCCGAGCGCTTTCGGCAAATATCGGACAAGGTCGTTCCCTGGTTGCAATGGCTGGAGCGGTTCATCCGGCCGCGCAACTGGCCATTCGGACGCAAACAAGGTGATCGCTGGTTGGGTGTGTTCACCACTATTCTTGGCATGTCCGTCGTGCTTCCTATGCCCCTTTCCAATTGGCTTCCTGCCTTGGCTACCGCAATCATAGGCATTGCGCTCTGCGAGCGGGACGGCAGACTGATGCTCGCAGGACTCATTCTCGGCGTCGTCTCTATCAGTATTGTCTTCGGCTTTGCCTTCATTGCCGCGAGTGTGGTTGCTTACGCCGCAAGCTTTTGGCCTTTCTGAATCGCCTGTCGCAAAAACACTAATGAAGCACGTCGCATTTGAGTGCGCGCGCGTCGTGAGATAGCAAGCTTAACCCCTGATATTCCGGCAAAAGGGTCCTCATCGGAGGATTGATTGCATGGCTGATCTCATTGTCGTTTATTGGCGGGACATTCCTGCTCAAGTGACCGTCAAGAAGGGCCGTCAGGCAGCAAAGCGCGAGCTTCCCCTTCGTTTTACCGAAGCCATCGACATGTGTGCCATGCGGATTGGCGCCAAAGATTCGGACGCCTATCTGGCGGAATGGCGTCGCGGCACTCCGGTGCCTGTAAGTGATGATCTGGATACTGAGGCTGATGCAGCCTTGGCGCGAATTGAAAACGAATATGATCGGGAACGCCTTGTGGCGCTTGTAAAGGCAGGTGGACATGACAATTCATGAATTGAGAGCGAAGCCAATGACAAAGATCGCAGCATCCATCGAAGTGGCAGCACGCCAGGCCATTGAATCGCAGGACCTGCCTGGTCTGTTTCCAGCGGGTACCCGCGTCTATATTACCGACATGGGCACCGACAGCGTGGATACGCTGACGTCTGCGGCCAAGCGCATTCATGATCTTGGTTACAAGCCGGTGCCGCACTTTGCGTCACGGCGGCTGTCGACCAAGGCAGCCCTCGAAACCCGTATCCGCCGCGCCGCTCAGGAGGCTGGCGTTACCGACGTTCTCGTTATCGGCGGCGGCCTTGAGCGTCAGGCCGGGGAATTCTCATCGACGATGGAAGTGCTGGAGACAGGCTTCTTCGACAAATACGGCATCACCGAGATGGGTGTGGCCGGTCATCCTGAAGGCAGCCCTGAGTTCTCTGAAGCTGTCGCAATCGAGGCATTGCGCCTGAAGAAGAATTTCGGCGAGCGCACTGGCGCCAAGCTGCGCGTTGTTACCCAGTTCGGCTTCGACGCCGATCGCTTCATCCGATATTCGGAATCACTGCGCGAACACGGCGTTGATCTGCCTGTGCACCTTGGCGTTGCCGGTCCTGCCAAGATCACCACTTTGATCAAATATGCCGCCATGTGCGGTGTTGGCAATTCCATCAGCTTCCTGAAGAAGAATGCCCTCTCCCTGACGGCGCTCGCCACGAGCCACTCACCCGAGGGTGTTGTTGGCCCGATCGAACAGCATGCCATTGCAAATCCGGCTTCCGCGATCAAACAGATCCACATCTTCCCCTTCGGCGGCCTGAAAAAATCGTCCGAATGGCTCGTCGATCGTGGCTCGTGGAAAGTACACAACGCTTCCCACACATCCGCAAACGCAGCAGCCAGCTGAGGAACGGCCAGCACGGCCAGGAAAGGCACTTATGACCCGCACGATCGTTGCCTCGGCGACCAAAGAAATCATCATCGGATTTGATCAGCCCTTCTGCGTGATCGGCGAGAGGATCAATCCGACAGGCCGCAAAAAACTCGCGGCGGAAATGATATCCGGCAATTTCGACACCGTCATCAAGGATGCGCTGGAGCAGGTGGCTGCCGGCGCAACCATGCTGGATGTCAATGCGGGTGTTACGGCGGTTGATCCAAATGCAACAGAGCCGGGTCTATTGGTTCAGACCTTGGAAATCGTCCAGAACCTGGTCGATGTGCCGCTGTCTATCGACAGTTCGGTTACCGCTGCCATCGAAGCTGCACTGAAGGTTGCCAAGGGCCGTCCCCTCGTCAACTCCGTGACCGGCGAAGAGGAGAAGCTCGAAGCCATCCTGCCGCTGATCAAGAAATACAATGTGCCTGTCGTTGCGATCTCCAACGACGAGACCGGCATTTCTATGGACCCCGACGTTCGTTTCGCCGTGGCCAAGAAAATCGTGCAGCGTGCCGCCGATTTCGGCATTCCAGCGCATGACATCGTGGTCGATCCGCTGGTTATGCCTATTGGCGCGCTTGGCGACGCTGGCCGCCAGGTCTTCGCGCTGCTGCGCCGCTTGCGCGAGGAGCTGAAGGTTAACACGACCTGCGGTCTTTCCAACATATCCTTCGGCCTGCCGCATCGCCATGGCATCAATGCCGGCTTCATTCCGATGGTAATCGGCGCCGGCATGACGTCGGCGATCATGAACCCCTGCCGTCCGCAGGAAATGGAAGCCGTTCATGCGGCCAACGTTCTCAACGGAACGGACGCCAATTGCACCTATTGGATCAAGAAATATCGCGATCACCAGCCAGCAGCGGCAGGAGCAGCGCCCTCTGTATCCGTGCCGGCCGATTCCGCCGGTGGCGGTCGCCGTCGTGGCGGTCGCGAGGCGCGGCGCGGCGCCGCAGGCTGACGGTTTGCGTTACGCAAACTGACCAGCATACAAAGGCGGCGGGCGGTTAAACTGCCCCTCGCCTTGAAAGTTTGGAGCATCGATTGTGAACGCACCCGTCAAAGCACCAGAGGCATCGGCAAAGGAAGCGCTTGTTCTCTTCATGCCGTCGGGTAAGCGTGGACGCTTTCCTGTAGGCACTCCTGTACTGGACGCTGCGCGCACCCTCGGGGTGTATGTCGAAAGTGTCTGCGGTGGTCGCGGTATTTGTGGACGCTGCCAGGTCGAAGTGCAGGAGGGGCAGTTTGCCAAACACGGCATTACTTCCTCCAATGAACACATTTCAGAGTTCGGGCCGAAGGAACAGCGCTATGCGGAAAAGCGCGACCTGAAGGAAGGCCGGCGTCTGTCATGCTCGGCGACAATTCTCGGCGATTTGGTCGTTGACGTTCCTCACGATGTTCAGGTCAACGCGCAGGTTGTGCGCAAGGATGCCGATACGCGCATCATCGAGCGCAACCCCGCGGTTCATATGTGCTACGTCGAGGTGGAAGAGCCCGACATGCACAAGCCGCTCGGTGATCTCGATCGCCTGAAAGCTGCCCTCGAAAAGGAATGGGGCGTCCGCAATCTTGAAGTCGATGCCCACATCCTGCCGAACGTCCAGAAGATTTTGCGCAAGGGTGAGTGGGGCGTTACAGCCGCCATATACCAGGACGAGGAGACATCGCGGCCGACCATGATTGGCCTATGGCCCGGCCTGAAGAACGAAGCCTATGGCATCGCCTGCGATATCGGCTCGACGACCATCGCCATGCATCTGTCGTCGCTGCTCTCAGTCCGCACCATCGCATCCGCTGGCACGTCCAATCCGCAAATCCGCTTCGGCGAAGATCTGATGAGCCGCGTCTCCTACGTCATGATGAACCCGGACGGCCGGGAAGGCATGACGCAGGCTGTGCGCGAGGCCATAAATGGACTGATCGACAAGGTTTGCGCCGAGGGCGGCGTTGCGCGCGAAGACATTCTTGATGCCGTCTTCGTCGGCAATCCGATTATGCATCACTTGTTCCTTGGCATTGATCCGACAGAGCTCGGCGGGGCGCCTTTTGCGCTTGCTGTTTCTGGCGCGGTTCATCTGAAGGCGACGGACATCGGCTTGGCAATGAACGCCGGAACACGGGTCTATATGCTGCCCTGTATTGCGGGGCACGTCGGCGCCGATGCCGCCGCTGCGACGTTGGCCGAAGGCCCGCATCGCCAGGACGAAATGATGCTGCTCGTGGATGTCGGGACCAACGCCGAAATCGTCCTGGGCAACAGGCACCGCACTGTCGCTGCCTCATCTCCGACTGGTCCCGCCTTCGAAGGCGCGGAGATCTCCGGCGGCCAGCGCGCCGCGCCTGGCGCAATTGAACGCGTGCGCATTGACCCCGTGACGCTGGAGCCGCGTTTCCGCGTCATTGGCACGGAACAATGGTCCGACGAGGCAGGCTTTGCCGAAGCCGTGCAGGCCAGCGGTATCACGGGTATTTGTGGATCGGCCATCATTGAAGTCATTGCCGAGATGTACCTTTCCGGAATCATCTCCGAAGATGGCGTTGTCGACGGCGCCCTGGCTGCAAAATCCCCCCGTGTCAGGGCCACCGGACGGACCTTTTCGTACCTTCTGCATGAAGGTTCGCCGACAATCATCATCACGCAGAACGACGTTCGCGCAATCCAGCTTGCCAAGGCGGCACTTTATGCCGGTGTGAAGCTTTTGATGGACAAGCTCGGTATCGATCATGTCGACCAGATCCGGTTTGCAGGTGCGTTTGGTTCCTTCATCGACCCCAAATACGCCATGGTCCTGGGTCTGATCCCGGATTGCGATCTGGATAAGGTCCTGGCCGTGGGCAACGCCGCCGGTACGGGCGCGCGTATGGCCCTGCTTAATCGCAACTATCGCCGCGAGATTGAAGACACAGTTACCCGCATCGAGAAGATCGAGACGGCGCTGGAACCAAAATTCCAGCAACATTTCGTTTATGCCATGGCCATGCCGAACAAGATCGATCCATTCCCGAAGCTATCTTTGGCTGTGACCCTGCCGCCACGCAAGAATGTCAGCGAGGATGGTATTGCTGGCGATGCAACGCCGCGACGCCGCTCGCGAGAGGATCGTGCAGCACGGCGCAACCGCGAATAGCTTTGTCCAGCAGTCAATTTCCGCTATCAAGCATCCACGATCATTTGATTCCGGAATTAGCTTGCCATGATAGCCTGCTTTGACATTGGCGGTTCTGCCATCAAGGGCGCGATTGCCTATTCGCCCGAAGATATAAGGCCGCTGCCGAAAGTACCGACGCCGCTGCATGACTTCGACGCATTTGCGGCGGCCATTGAAAAGATCGCTGCGGATGGCGGCGTTGATCCGGCAAACCCTGTCTCCATCTCGATTGCCGGCGTCGTCGATTCCGATACCGGCAAGATTACGTGCGCCAATATTCCGTGCATTCATGGCAGAACGCTTGTCGCCGATCTCAGCGAAAAGCTGCAAAGACCTGTTCTCGTCGCCAATGATGCCGACTGCTTTGCGCTTTCTGAAGCCGTGGTTGGTGCGGGACGCGGTCATCGCATCGTCTTCGGCATTATTCTCGGTACAGGTGTAGGCGGTGGTATTGTCATCAACGGCAAGATTCACGAAGGCGCCGGCGGTTTCGCCGGCGAATGGGGTCACGGACCCGTTTCAGCGACGCTCGCCGGCAATCCGCCAGTGGCCATTCCGCGCTATGCCTGTGGCTGCGGACAGGTCGGCTGTGTCGATGCGGTTGGTGCTGCACGTGGCATGGAGAGGCTGCACGCCCACCTGCACGGCGTGAATTTGCCAAGCACCGAGATTATTGCCGCATGGAATGCTGGCCACCCTGCGGCAGAGCAAACAATCGATTGCTACATCGACATAGTCAGCGGTCCGCTCGCGATGACAATCAATGTTATCGGCGCATCCATCGTGCCTGTTGGCGGCGGGCTTGCCAATTCAGTCCCTCTCATCCAACGCTTGGATGAGGCCGTTCGCGCACGCATCTTGCGCAGGACCGACAAACCATTGGTCATCCCCGGCGAGCTCAAGATCGAGCCCGGTCTGATCGGCGCCGGCGTGCTCGGATTGATGGAAGTCACGAAATGAGCGTCTTGCTGGAGGTTTGCGTCGACAGTTCCGAAGGATTGGCGGCGGCCATTTGCGGTGGTGCGGACCGGGTCGAACTCTGCTCGGCGCTCGAACTGGGCGGGCTGACACCAACCCCTGGCCTGATTGGACAGGCAACCGTTTCGCCGATCCCCATCTACGCCATGATCCGGCCCCGGCCAGGCAATTTTGTTTTCGCCGAGGCTGATATCGATGCAATGCTGCGCGAGATTGATGCCGTTCGCTCTGCGGGATTGGCCGGTGTGGTGTTTGGCGCAAATCTCGCCAACGGTGAGCTCGACTATTCAACCCTGGAGCGGCTGATGCGCCAGTGCCAGGGGCTCGGCGTCACACTGCACCGTGCATTCGACCTCGTCCCGGACCTCGACGAAGCCGTCACCATGGCCGTCGAACTCGGATTTGAACGCATTTTGACGTCGGGCCGGTCATTGGACGCCCTTGCCGGCATCAGCGATCTGGAAGCGACGTATGAGCTCGCCATGGGCAGGATCAAGATCATGCCCGGCTCCGGGATCAATATCGGCAATGCATACCTCTTGATGGATCGCGTGCCGTTTGACGAGATACACTCATCCTGCGCAGTCCTGACAGCCCCGGTCAGCGAAGCGGCAAGGCGGCTTGGTTTCGAAACCGCCTCGCGCAAGCAGACGAGCGTGGATGCCGTCAGGGCGTTGAAGGCATATTGCCGGAGCAGGTAAACTTACAGTTTCCCCGTCCTCTCATAACCTTCAAAATAAACCCGCAAATGCTGGGCAACCGCTTTGACGTGCGCGCCCGCATTCTTGGCGACAAGCATACCGAGTTTGGATTCGCCTAGCGGCGGCAGACCATGCTCAGGGCCAAGCTGAACCATGTGGTCGTCCAGCAGGAACTTCGAAAACGGCGCAACGGCAAGGTCGGCTATAATAGCGGCGCGCTGTCCCATTGTATGGGCACTCATATAGGCAACGCGATATTCCCTGCCGGCACTTTCCAGCGCGTTGATCGCATCGGCACGCCAGATGCATCCCTCTTCCCACATGGAAAGTGGCAGGGGATTGCGCTCATGGGCCGTGCCACATTTGGCGCCCGCCCAGATAATGTCCTCGGTCATCAGAATTTCGATCTCATCGACCTTGGCCAGCGTCTCGTTCACATTGACGAGCGTGACATCAAGTCGTTGCTCGTCCAGTCGTTTGCGCAGGCTATTGCTCTGATCGATCACGACATCGACCGTTACGTCGGGATGTGATTCCGAGAACCGCTTGAGTACGAACGGCAATACGCGCTCGCCGATATCATCTGGAGCACCGAGCCTCACAATGCCCGAGACTGTCGGCGCTATGAATTTGGCGACCGTCTCGCGGTTGAGCGCCAGCATGCGCCGGGCATAGCCCAGAAGAATCTCGCCGCTCGGCGTCAATTTCACGGAGCGCGCATCACGCTCGAGCAGCACGTGGCCCAATGTTTCTTCAAGCTTCTTGATCTGCATGGAAACCGCCGACGGCGTGCGAAATACCGCGTTGGCAGCGCTCGAGAAACTCCCGGTCTCGGCAATCATTGCGAACGTACGCAATACATCGAGATCCAGGATCGGGATGGGATGATGCATGGGTGCTGACATGACGTCGTATCCTCCATCAATTTTTCTGAAACATACTGTTCTATAATTTCGTTTGATTGAACATCAACTCGAGACGATAGTCAAGATCAGGAAGCGGACGGCATCGGAAAATGCCGATAATCAAGAGGAGTATGAAAATGACCACTTGCGATGAACTCTATCACAGCCACACACGTAGTCTTGCAGAACGCGCAACTACCTCTGTTGTTGATCAAGCGAATCGTCTTACCCGGGCCATTACGCGCGCCCACGAGGTCTTCATTCGCGAGCGCCGGTTGCGGGCAACCGAAATGGCGCTTGATGGATTGCCAGACGACATTCGATGCGACATCGGCTGGCCAGATCTATACGAACGGCAGGTCAGCGAATTCAACAAGTTGAAGTTCCGGCGCTAGCCATGAAACAGACAAACAAAGGGAGCAGATAACAGCCTGTCTGCTCCCTTTATCATATGTGATACCTGCGCTTTTGCGACACAGGTTAGATCCCTTCCATTTAGAATAATTCTATGGTTCTATCTGTAAAAAAGCTCTAGAGACCGCGTCCAGGAATTGAAGTTGCTACTTCAGCTGCGACATGGCTCGAAAGCCAGATACGGGAACATAGAATCATCATGGATCAAGTTGGCCTCACGAAACGATCTTTCGTTTTTTTCCTGGTACCGAGCTTTTCGATGATCGCCTTTGCGACGGCGATTGAACCGCTGCGCATTGCAAATCGCATGCTCGGTTACGAAGCCTATCGCTGGCGTCTTGCGTCCGTGGACGCGAAACCGGTCACGGCATCCAATGGCGTTGAATGCGCCACCACTTCATCACTCGAGGACGAGCGCCGGTATCTGACCGGTGAAGAGCGTCCCTCCATGGTTTTCGTTTGTTCCGGTGTGCATGTCGAAAAATTCCAGAACAAGTCGGTCTTTGCCTGGCTCCGTGAAGAATTCAACCGCGGCGTTGCCGTCGGCGGTCTGTGCACCGGCGCCCATATTCTCGCCGCAGCTGGCCTGCTTTCGGGCAAGCGCTGCGCCATTCACTGGGAGAATTTGCCGGGCTTCGCTGAATCTTTTCCAAAGGCTGATGTCTATGCCGACCTCTTCGAGGTGGATGGCAATATTTACACCTGTGCCGGTGGCACGGCAGCGCTGGACATGATGTTAAAACTTATCGGGGACGACTTTGGCGACAACATCGTCAACCGCGTTTGCGAACAAGCTCTGACCGACCGTGTCCGCAGCCCCCACGACCGGCAGCGTTTGCCGCTGCGGGCCCGGCTTGGGGTACAGAACTCCAAGGTGCTGACTATCATCGAGTTGATGGAGGCACGTCTCTCCGAACCGCTTTCGTTGATCGAGATCGCCGATCACGTCGGGCTGTCACGCCGTCAAATCGAGCGGCTGTTCCGCCAGGAAATGGGGCGCTCCCCTGCCCGCTACTATCTCGAGATTCGACTTGATCGCGCGCGGCACCTGCTGATTCAGTCATCCATGCCGATCGTCGAAGTGGCAGTGGCGTGCGGGTTTGTTTCAGCATCGCATTTTTCGAAGTGCTATCGCGAACTTTACGGCCGCTCGCCACAGCAGGAACGCGCTGACCGCAAGCAATTGATGGCCGCCTAGAGCGAAGAAACAGAAGTCTCTATCGCGATTCCCAGTCCTGCATGCGCCGTTGCCATATGCGCTCGCCGGACAGGCAATCATATTCTGGTCTGTTTTGGGCAATAAGGATTGTGGGAAGCGTCTCCTTCCCGGCAAGTTCCAGCACGAGCTTACGGCGAACGGCCTCGGGAAATTGGTCCCACGAATTGACCGGGATCATGAATGCACCAGGCCCGCCGATGACGCAGTTACTATAATAGATATCAAGATCAGCAACTGCCCAGTCGGAATAGAAATCACCACGCGTCATTAGGGGCAAGCCATTGACAGTGATCCCTTTGGCCACTGCCTCCTCTCGTGCCTCCGCGACCGGCCGGCCATTATTATTGGCGCCATCACCTGATATATCGATGACCTTTCGCATCCCTTTGAAACCGTTATTGTCGAACAGCGTGCTGCTGTAATCGATCGCACCGGAAATTGAAGTCCTGCTCTGTGTCGACGGGATAGGCTGACCAAGTGCGGCCGCGAGCCGTTCGGCAGACTCAGTGCTATCAATCAATGTCCAAGGGACAATCGTCCGTTGTACTGTCGACCCTGCCCACTCCACATAGGTGATCGCGACGCGTCCATGAACGCCCTCGCGAATGGCATCGATTACCTCCTTGCGGCGGAAGGCGGCAATATAACCATCGCGCTGAATTTTCTGTTCGAAAGGTTCCATGGACCGCGATGCGTCTACCGCGAGTACCAGTTCAACATCAACATCGGTCTCGGCTGTTTGGGCACGCGCAGAAAAACTGGCCAACAAAGCCGCCAGTGACAGAAAACTGCTCAGAGCTCTCTTTCGCGATGACATGCCTGAAGTGTACCGCAAAACGTGAGAACGCAAAGCGACTTTGGACTCGTTCACATTCAGTTGAACGAGTCCCGCTCAAAGAAAATGGCGCCCCTTTCGGCGCGCCATTTTCATCAAGTTTGAATGAGCGCGGCGCTTTAAGCTTTCAAGCGCTCGTTTTCGGTATCGAATGGCGACTCAGGAATAACGGTTGCCTTGTGTGTCTTGCCGAGGATTTTGATCTCAAGTTCAGTACCGAGTGCGGAATAGTCGGGCTTTACCATGGCCAGGGCGAGGCTCTTGCCAAGGCGCCAGCCATAGCCGCCATGGGTAGCGCGGCCAATCAGTTCTCCCTTGAAGTAGATCGGCTCACTTCCGCGCGCATCGACATCGGAGACGCCAGGAACATGCACCTCCAAGGTCACGAAATTCCACTTCAAGCCCTCTTCGCGCGCCTTGACCACCGCATCCCGGCCGATGAACTCGCCCTTGTTCGGATGAACGAAACGATCAAGACCGCTTTCGAACGCATTGTATTCAATCGACAATTCTCGAGGGATCAGACGATAGGATTTTTCAACGGCCATCGCTGTCATCGCGCGGATGCCGAATGGCTTGATGCCGAATTCTGCGCCGGCCTCGAGCAGCAGGTCATAGAGGGTATTCTGCTGTTCGATCGGATGATGCAGCTCCCAGCCCAACTCGCCAACGAAGTTGACACGCAGCGCATGTGCAGTTGCTGTGCCCACGCTGATTTCCTTGCCAGAGAGCCAAGGGAATGCCTCGTTGGAAAGATCCGCGCGGGTAAGCTTCTCGAGGACCTGACGGCTCTTGGGTCCTGCCAGGACCAGAACGCCATACATCTGTGTGATCGGACGCAGTGTTACCGAACCATCCGCTGGCAAAAGCTTGTGCAGATAGTCGTGGTCGTGGTTCTCGTAGGCACCCGCAGACACGAGGTAGAATTTGCCCGGAGCCCATTCGTAGACAGTGAACTCCGAACGGACGCCACCCAGCGGCGTCAGAAGGTGGCACAGGGCGATGCGACCCTGTTTCTTCGGGATGCGATTCGCGAGGATCGAATCCAGCCAGCCGCGAGCACCCGGACCGGAAACTTCCATCTTGGCAAAGGCCGACATGTCGAGAAGACCGACATTGTTCGTCACGTTTTTTATCTCATGGCCAACATGTTCGAAATAGTTGGACCGGCGGAATGACCACAGTTCCTTGACCTTGCCATCGGCATCGGGCTTGGGATGATTGTGGTTCATAATCACGTCTGGCTTGTCGAGCTTGGCGACATCGAGGCCATAGCCCTGAGGTGCAAACCAGTTGGCCCGTTCCCAGCCATAGACCGTGCCAAAGACGGCGCCGAGTGCCTTCTGACGATCATAGGATGGGGAACGCTTCAACGGGCGCGCCGCGCCGCGTTCCTCGTCGGGATAATGCACGGAGAAAACCTCGGCGTAAGCTTCCTCATTCTTTTCCTTCAGATAACCTTCGGTCGCGTAGGGGCCGAACCGGCGCGGGTCGACGCCCATCATGTCGATGGACGGTTCGCCCTCGACGATCCATTCCGCCAGCTGCCAGCCGGCACCGCCGGCTGCGGTGACGCCAAAGGAATGACCTTCATTCAGCCAGAAATTCTTCAGGCGCGGAGCAGGTCCGATGATCGGCGAACCGTCAGGCGTGTACGCGATTGCGCCATTGTAGACTTTCTTGATACCGACTTCGCCGAATGCCGGAACACGAGCTATCGCAGTTTCGATATGAATTTCAAGGCGATCGAGATCTTCCTGGAAAAGTTCGTACTCGCTCTCATCCGAGGGTCCGTCGACATAGCAGACCGGCGCGCCCTTTTCGTAAGGTCCGAGCAGCAAGCCACCATTCTCCTCACGCATATACCATGACGAGTCGCTTTCGCGCAGGACGCCCATTTCCGGTAGACCCTTGGCCTTGCGCTCAAGAATAGCCGGATGCGGTTCAGTCACGATATACTGGTGCTCAACCGGAATGACGGGTACATCCAGACCAACCATCCTGCCGGTCTTGCGGGCAAAGTTACCCGTTGCCGACACGACGTGTTCGGCAGTGATGTCGCCCTTGTCGGTCTTCACCAGCCACTGGCCCGAAGGCAACTGCTCGATGCCAAGGACGGCCGTGTAGCGATAGATCGTTGCGCCGCGGTCGCGCGCACCCTTTGCCAGGGCCTGCGTCAAGTCCGCAGGCTGGATGTAGCCATCCTCGGGATGCTGGATTGCCCCGAGAATGCCGTCCATTTCCGCAAGCGGCCAGATTTCCTTGACCTGTTCCGGTGTCAACAACTTGACCGGCACGCCGATGGTCTCCGCAACACCGGCATAATACATATATTCGTCCCAGCGGTCCTTGGTACGGGCGAGGCGGATATTGCTGCAATTGGTGAAACCGACATTCATGCCAGTTTCCTGTTGCAGCTCCTGATAGAACTTGACCGAATACTTGTGTATCTGGCCAACCGAATAGCTCATGTTGAACAATGGCAAAAGGCCGGCTGCATGCCAGGTCGATCCGGATGTCAGTTCCTTGCGCTCGATCAGAACAACATCGCTCCAGCCCTTCTTGGCTAAATGATAGAGTGTCGAGACACCCACCACACCACCGCCGATAACGACAACACGCGCCTCAGTCTTCATTTCACTCTATCCTCTGGTATCGATCGATGGTCGGAACGGCCCTTGCCGATTTTGTGCACTATGCCGTTCCTCGTGTCTATCGCTAAGGCCTGTTTGCGACATGGCCAAAACACGCCGCGACGCGCGGCAAAACGACAGTGTTTTGCTGCAAAGCCGCAGCAAATCCCAGCGGCAGTTTAACGCAATGTGGAGGATTGAGGCCTTAAAGATAGTCTTCATACGTCGTAGAAATCGAAACGAAGAAGCATGTCAGTTCTTTCCAGCGGCATCACCAGACCTTACGCCCTGATTTGTTCGCCGCTGGCTTTGCTCGCTCTCGTTCTGGTCACGATATGCGTGCTGTTATCGCTGCCGCTGATCCTGCCAATCGGCCCGATGTATTGGGACACTTACATCTATCTTGACGCGGCCCAGCGCATAAAGCTTGGGCAAATCCCCGCAGTGGATTTCCACGCTCCGGTTGGCGCACTGGAATACTATCAGTTCTATTGGCTGCAGAGGCTGTTTCCCGGCGGTCAGCCCACCCTTCTCGCACAGTGGTCAGGACTGATCTCTGCAGCCCCGTTGATGGCGGTGATCATTGCCGACATCGACAGGCGGAGCCGCAAGATTGCATTTGCGATCCTCGTGCCTTTTCTTATCTTTGCCCTCTGTCCGATCAACACCCAGAGCTTTCACTCCTACCCCGGCGTGAACGGTTTTGGCATTTATAATCGGCACACCTCGGTGCTGCTCTACGTGCTGACAAGCGCCCTCGTCTTTCTGCCAAGCGGTCGCAAGCTTGCCGTTGTCGCCGCGCTGGCCATGCTCGCGCTTTTCCTGACCAAGATTACCGGTTTTTTCGCGGGCGGGCTTATCGGCCTTTTCGCAATCCTCGCGGGCCGGTTCATGTGGCGCCATGTCTTGCTTGCGGCCTGCTTTTTTGCCCTGGTGCTTTTGGGACTCGAACTGAACCACGGGATGATATCGGCCTATCTCAAAAGCATCGCGGCGCTGATCGGCATGAATGAAGGCCTTCTTCTTTCCCGCTTTTTGACGGTGTTCTCAATCAAGCTCGACGTTATCCTGGCTGCCGGGGCCCTCATCCTGCTCCTGTTCTGGTTGGATCGAGGCACTCTTCTGAAAAACCTGAACAGCTCACGTCAGAGCGAAACATCAAAGGGCTTCGCATCGGGTTTCGATCGGGATTGGCTTTGGATCGGCGTTGTACTCGTCGCGGGCATTTTCCTCGAAACCCAGAATACCGGCAGTCAGGAGTTCATCTTCCTTTGGCCCGTGCTGCTGGCAATGTTGCTCAAGACTTCCGTGCTGACCGAAAAGCACCGGTTGATAGTCTATTGTCTCGTCGCCTTCACGGCGATCCCGACGGTCACCAAAGTTCTGCACGGCACGCTGCGCTTTATTGCCGTCGCGCCAACCTATGTGGCCGCCCCGGTGACCGACGTCAAAACCATGGCCCTCGTTTCAACCCGCCGGGACCTAATGGATCGTGCCGAGCTGCTGGAATTACACTATGCGCAAAACCCGGGCGCCTACCGCCAACTTGCGCAACAGGATCAATTGCCGAGCTGGCAGCTTTATTCCGAACTCGACTATCAAATGTACTGGGTCATCTCGGCAGACCGTGTAGTGAAAGCCGTCAAGCAGTTCGAAAGCGAAAACGGCGTCCGGCTGAACACACTGATGACGCTGGACTTCGTCAACCCGTTTCCCTGGATTCTGGATCGGGATGCACCAAGGAACATCCAGATCGGTGCTGATCCTTTTCGCACGGTCGGTAGTCTGACAGCTGGAGAGGAAGCATCTTTTCGCGCTACCGATGGCGTTTTGCGCCCCTCCTGCCCGACGACAAGCGCGCGTCTTTCTCTGCAGCGCATCTACGAGAAAGCGCTTTCCGACCGGAAGGTGGTCAAGCTCGACGACTGTTGGGATCTGCTAATCCGGTCAGACATCAAGCTTGCCCGACAATAAAACGCAAGTGTCCCGGCCTACTTCACCTGCGCCTTGACGAAGTCCTTGACAATGCGCACGATCCCACGCGAAAGCACCTCGTTCAGCGCCTTGATGAAGTCGTCGACATGGTCCCGTCCGCAAATGAGCGGTGGTTCAAGGCGCACCACATTGCGATTATACTCGGTGAAGGCGACTAGCACACCATGGTCGCGCAGGAGATGGCTGCCGATAAAGCCAGGCAGCGAGCCTTTCAGCTTGTCGTCGAGCACAGCCAGAACCGGACGCAGCACGACCGGCACGGTCTTGGAAAAGTCATGGAATTCCAGGCCAACCATCAGGCCCTTGCCGCGTACATCCTTGATCATGGCCGGATACTTGGCTTTAAGCTCTTCCAGCCTTTGCAACAGGTAGTCACCTGTCGTAGCGGCGTTGTCGATCAGATGATCGTCGTAAAGGATATTGATCGCTTCTATGGACGTTGCACAGGCTTCGCCAATACCGCCGAAAGTGGCCATGGCATGGATCATCGCCGTCTTCGGCGTGCCATAGGCCTTCATATAAACCTCACGCCGGGCGATCATCGCACCGACAGCAGCCTTGCCGCCACCAAGCGATTTAGCCAAAGCGGTCACATCGGGGACCACACCGGCATGTTCGAAGGCATAGAATCTGCCAGACCGGCCAAAACCGCATTGGACCTCGTCAGCTACCCACAACACGCCGTACTGATCGCACAGCGCCCGCAACTTCTGCCAAAATTCGTTCGGCGCCTGGATAATGCCGCCGCCGCCCTGGATGGTTTCCAGCACGATCACACCGATTTCAGGATCGGAGCGGAAGGCATTTTCAATAGCGTCAATATCGCCGAATGGAACACGAACGGTATTGTCGACGAGCTTGAAATCGCCGCGATAGAGCTGGCCGTCGGTGATCGACAACACACCCTTGGTTTTGCCGTGAAAGGAATTCTCGGCATAGACGATCTTCGGCTTCTTCGGTCCCGCGGCGCGCTCCGCAACCTTGATCGCCGCTTCCATTGCTTCCGAGCCGGAAGAGCCCAGGAACACCATGTCGAGATCGCCCGGTGAACAGGCTGCCAGATTGTACGCAAGGGCGCTCGCATATTGCGACATGAAGGCGATGGCGATCTCCTGACGCTTCTCATCCTGGAATTTCTTGCGTGCTTCAACGATCCGCGGATGATTGTGGCCAAAAGCGAGCGAACCAAAACCGCCGAAGAAATCAAGGATGGCGCGGCCGTTCTGGTCATAATAATACATGCCATCGGCGCGCTCGATCTTCACCTTGTGAAAACCAAGCAGCTTCATGAAATGCAGCTGGCCCGGATTGAGATGCTTGGTGAAAATCTCGGTCATGCGCGGCAGCGACATCACCTTTGCATCTTCGACCGTAAGCAGATCCGGCTTGCTGATCAGTCCCTGCACCGTCTGGTGCTGCATCGCCGTTGTCACCTTATTCATCGCCATTCCCCGTTATTCCGCCGCTATGGACGATGGTTGCTGTACGGTATTGCCGTCTTTCTTGTTGCGATATTCCTTGTATGCCGCGATCAGCATGTCTTCGTCGCGATATTGCGGTCTCCAGCCAAGCTGACGTTCCGCCTTCGACACATCCAGCACGCACATCTCGTCCGCAATCAGGTATTGCTCCGGATCCATGATCGGCATGTTCGCCCAATCGAAGAAGTCCAGTGTCCGCTTCACCGCCCATGCCGGCGTCGGCAGCAGGATCGATTTTGATCCAGCAAACTTCACCAGATCGCCGAGCAGTTTACGGACAGGCGGAGGGTTGAGCGAACCCAGGTTGTATGCCTCATTCGGCACACCGGCTTTCCAGGCGGCACGCGCGGCCTCGGCACAGTCGAAGACGGAAATAAACTGATAGGGATTCTTGCCCGAGCCGATCATTGGCACCGGCAGGTTGAAATCAATGAGCTTGAACAGCTTTTCGAGAATTCCGAGGCGACCGGGTCCTATGATCAACCGGGGACGGAACAGTGAAATATTCATCCCGCGTTCGCGCCACTCTGCCGCCAATTCCTCGGTCTTGAGTTTCGACAAACCGTACTCACCAAGCGGTGCAGCAGGGTGTTCTTCGGTTTGTGGCCAGACAAAGGTGTGGCCGTAGATCATGTCGGTCGTGTAATGGACCAGCTTCCTGGCACCGGCCCCATCCATTGCCTTGATGATGTTTTCGGTACCGAAGTAGTTGACTGGAAAGAAGAAATCATGCCGCTTCGACCGCACTTGCAGAGGCGAGAGCATCTTGGCTGACAGGTTGTATACCACGTCATCGGCCGTGATGCCGACAGCAGCGATGGACGCTGGCTCCGTGACATCGCATCTGACGAAATTCACGTCGCCATAGTGAGCCAGATCGCTTTTCACGATATCGGCGACGATAACCTCTTCACCATCCGCGACGAGTTTTGGCGCTAGATGCCGCCCCACAAAACCATCGCCACCAAATATAATATGTCTCATCGATTAGACTCACTCATGACGATGTTGTGGTTGCTGGCGGTGCCTGTTCACTCGGCCCTGCCGTTGCATGGCGGCCACTTTGAGCGATCAGGACTGTTCCAACCATGATGAAGGCAATACCCGCAATTTTGTACGCCCCCAGTTCTTCCTTGAAGACCAGCCATGCAAACAGAGCGACTGCAACATAAGCTAGGCTCAGGAAAGGATAGGCGAAGGAGAGATCGACCTTGGAGAGCACGTAGAGGTGCGACGCCATGGAGATCACGAACATAACCAATCCAGCAAAAACCCACGGATTGAAAATGATCTGGAATATCCGCTGGATGATGGTGTCCATACTGAAACTGACCGGTCCCAGTGTGATCATGCCGTACTTGAGCATGACTTGCGCCGCCGCATTGGTCATGACCGTAAACAGGATGAATGGAATATACTTTGTCATGTCAGATCGGTCCTTTAGCTCATTGACCCAATAACAACCCAGCGTTGAAAAGACACCAAGCACATTGCTAAAATTTGAAGCACCTGACGCATTCGCCTAATTCTCCTGCGATAACGCAGTTCGCGCCCAGAAATTGGAAATGAATGCCGGATCACGCTCCTTTTCCAGCCTTCTCCATGCCGGGAAGCCAGCCTTGAAAACTGCAGCACCCATCCGCTGATCCTTGTAGGGGTTCACCCGCCCTCCGGCTTGGACCGTCATCTGATCGAGACGTTGCAGCAATGCCAGGGTGCGGGTGCCGCGGTTGGGGAAGTCCACGGTCAAAGTATAGCCGGGCCGCGGAAACGACATGAAACCCGGTGAGGTGATCGCGCCGAAGCGTTTGAGCACGGTCAGGAACGAATTTTGCCCAGCCTCGCGTGTTGCAGCAAGCATTTGCGGTATGACGAGTCGAGCCTGTGCTTCAGGGATCACGCTCTGATGCTGGTAGAGGCCCCTGCGTCCATAAAGTCTGTTCCAATTGGAAATCTGATCAAGCGGGTAAAAAAACGTCTGATAGTCGCAAAGATGCGGCTCGTGTTTTCGGCCCTTCAAGTGATAGTAGGCGCCATTGAAAAGCCTCAGGCTCGGACGGTTCAACGCCGAGACAGGAAGATCGAACGGCACACCAAGCCTCGATGCCTTTGTCCCGACCTTGAAATTTCCGTTATCCGCGTGGTTTCCCGTAATCAGGACACCGCGTCCTGCGCTGACTCCTGCCTGAAGCTGATCTACCCAGGCGACAGCATATTCATTATCAATGTCGGCCTGGGGCGCGAGATCGAAATACTCATCAAGTGAGGCGAAGGCTTGTATCCGTTCCATCACATCCAGCGACGTGACTTTCATCAACCGGATACTGGCGGACAGGATAATACCGGTAAGGCCAAGGCCGCCGATGGTCGCGGCAAATAATCCGGAATTCATCGCTGCGGAGCACGGCACGACCGAACCATCGGATTTCAATAAATCGAACCGCTCGACATGATGGCCGAATGTGCCACGGCGATGGTGGTTCTTGCCATGAACGTCATTGGCAATGGCACCACCGAGCGTAACGAAACGCGTACCGGGCGTTACCGGCAGGAAGTACCCAAGCGGCGCGGCTATCGTGAGGATTTCTGAAAGCAGGATACCGGCTTCCGCCACCAGCAGACCGGTCTGCGGATCGAACGAAACGAGTCCATCGCTGCCTCGCATGTCAACCAGCGTACCATGATCATTATGGCAGCTGTCGCCATAAGACTTGCCATTGCCGAATGGCAAGAAGCTGCCCGGCTGTGGATTTCCATGCTCGAAGACCTGTCGCGCGGCGTCAAGCGAAATCGAGGCACGCGAGCGCCGGTCGATCAGCCCGAAACTGTCGTAAGTACTGATCACGAACGCATGCCGCCATAGAGCAGCAATGCGGCGCCAATAGCGATCACCATTTGGCTGCGCCAGTCGGAAATGATGAAGACGACGGGATCGTCATGCATCTCGTTCCGATGTGCCAGGATCCAGATGCGGATATTTAGATAGAGCACGATAGGACACAGTGGCCAGATCATCCATGGGTAGGAATAAAGACTGACCACCGCATCGCTGTTGACATAGAGCGCGAGAACTGTCGCAGCGGCAAAAGCTGATGCGACGCCACATTGGGCGACCACTTCCCGATCGGCTTGGCGGTATCCTCTGCCTGCGATGCGGCTCTTTTCAACCAGAGCCGTATTTTGCAGTTCGACGTAACGCTTGACGAGAGCCAGCGATAGAAAGAAGAACGACGAGAAGGCCAATAGCCAGAATGACCCTTCAATCTGGGTGGCGGCGGCTCCAGCCAGGATGCGCAGTGTATAAAGGCCCGCGAGCGTCAAAACGTCGATGAGCAACATTCGCTTCAATGACAATGAATAGGCCGTGGTGGTAATGAGATATGCCCCCAGCACCGCAGCAAATATCCAATGCAGTTGAGCAGCAAGCAGTCCGGCCAGAATGAGCAGCCCGACGGACACTTTCAGACCAAAGGCGATGGAAAATGCTCCGCTGGCAAACGCCCGGTTTCTCTTGCGGGCATGCTGGCGATCCAGCGGGAGGTCAAACAGATCGTTGACGATATAGATTGCCGACGCTGCTGCAGAAAATGCAAGGAATGCAACGACTGCATCGCGCAAAATGCTCCAGTTCATGATCTCATGATCGAGTATGACCGGAACGAAGATCAGGGTATTCTTCATCCATTGATGCGCACGCAGCATCTTGAAAAAAGTCTTCCAATTGGTTTTCGGCGCCTCGAACAGCCGGGCCGAATGCGCACGCTGCCACTTTGCCGCGGCTCGGTCCGGCGCAACAACGACAGCTTCGCTCGCCGCGTTGAACACGGGGACGTCTGCCTTGCTGTTTCCCGCATAGGCGAACTTAACGTTGCCAAAGGTTTCAAGTAGAAATTTGGTCTTGTGGGCGGATGTCAGATTGCGGGTTCCATCGGTTGCATAGACTGCATCAAAAAAACCAAGATGCGCAGCTATGCTTTCGGCAAACCTGCGGGCCGCTCCCGTCGCGAGCACCAGGCGGCGCCCCTTTCCGTGTTCCTCGCGCAGGTAGGCAATGAAATCTCCCCTATATGGAAGCACGGTCGGATCGATTGCCACACGAAGCGATATCTGATGCTTGAGATATCCTTTTCCTGTCAGAGCCCATATCGGCAAAAGGAAAAGATACAGCATATTCTGTTTGAGCAGTTGGAAGGTACTTTCCCATAGAAGATCAGTGGCAATCAGTGTGCCATCAAGATCTACTACGAGATCGATTGCCTTGTTTTCTGACTGAGCATCCACCACAACATGTCCCTGAAGTCATTTTCCCACTCGACGCCAGCAATATTAATTGCCTATCAGCGGATGACTTACCGGGAAAGTAAAAATGAAGGGTGAACCTCAATGCGTGCCGCGATTAATAGTTTGGAAAAGAGTATCGACAGTGAATGAATAATTAAAAACCGGCTGAAATGAATTCAGCCGGCTCGTGAACTTTTCGCCGGGGCAAACAGGTAGATTATTTGATCGAGACTTTCCCGCCCTTGATTTCAACAGTTTCACCGCCCGTCAACGCTTCGCGGTCCCCATTGGGAAATGTAACAAAGCAACCGCTATTGCAGAACTCAACCGTTTCACCGGCGCCAACCTGCAATTCAGTCTTGCTCGAACCCTCGGTGACAACAAGGGTCTGGGCACTCGCTTCATCGTTCTTGACGCTGGCAGCAAATGCCGGTCCAGCAAAGATGACGCTCAGAAGAACCGCAACAGCAAACTTGTTCATTTCTTACCCGGTGTCTCCACCGCCCCTGTTAACAAGAGCCCAACCGCCCTTTTCAATAACAGTTATAGCGGCATCAAACTGAACAGCAACTGAACGCCTCGTTGTTTTCCCTCAGTCTATATCAGGATCTCAACTTCTTCGTTTCCGCGGCCAGTTCGGACTTCACCCGGTTGGTCAGCAGTTCGATAACTGCCTCTGCATCGTCAATTTGAAGATTCACGTCCTGTTGCGGATGGGGCATTTCGATCCCTTCTTCGGCAAAGCGGTCAATCAGGGTGAAGCGGATTTCATTTTGAACGGTACCGGAGTTGGAAAGATCTGCGAGATGGACGCGTATTTCGAATTCCATTGCTGCATTGACTATAGATTTAAAAGCCACAAAAGGTTCTGGATTCTTCAATACGAGCGGGTGACCTCGGGCGATATCCATCAGGATCGCGTGAACACGGCGTGGGTCCACTTTGTGCGACACGCCGATCGGAATGTCGACACGTCCCAGCTTGTTGCGATGAGTCCAGTTCCCGACGCTGCCATTGATGAATGACGAATTCGGAATGATAAGGGACTGCCGCTGAAATGTTTCCACTTCGGTGGCGCGGACACTGATTTTCTTGACGATACCGCCGACGCCACCTGTCTCTATCCAGTCCCCTACCTTGAAAGGACGCTCCGCAAGCAAGATAAGACCGGAAACAAAGTTCGATACAATCGCTTGCATGCCAAAGCCGATACCGAGCGAAAGACCACCGGCAACGAGCGCCAGACTGGAAAGATTAATCCCCGCGGCCGAAACACCTATGACGCCGGCAATGCCTAAACCCAGATATCCAACGGCTGTGCGAATAGAATTACGCACGCCTGAATCAAGCTTGCCCCGGGCCATGACTCTGTTGTCGAGCCATCCCTGGAACCAACGGGTAAAGAAATAGAACAGGGCGAACAGCAGAATACCGATCGCGATGGCGACCAGAGAAATATTGACGGAGCCGATCTGAAAGCCTGTAGCGATCGTCAGGAACCATGCCGACATCTCGCTCCACTGGAATCCCCAGAGAAGCAGTATGATCGGAATACCAAAGAGAACGACAAATACATTGATGACAATGCTGGCCACCAGCCCGAGTTGGTCCAGCGTTGTTTCATCCATGCCGAAGCGCGTCTGCACGGCCCGTCCGAGTTTGGTCCCTGCAAGTGCATTCTCATCAGATACGGCCCGGGCAGTGAGAAAACCCAGATACATCGTGACAACGACGGCGCCATTGATGACGATTTGCTGAGATACAAAACGCGCAAAGCCAATATAGCCGAACAGCGCTCCAATGATGGGAACAAACCCAATGGTGAAGAGGAATATCCGCATGGCCCTTGGCCACGGCTTGGTCTTCCCTGTCTCCTCATCTTCCAGCGGTTTGAGGAAAGCCATCGCGATAATGAGCAGCCCGACCAGGACAGTAGCGACGAGGCTCTTGGCCACGGTCAACGACAATGGCGACGCGGCAATCTGGTTGATCGTATCCGCGATGTAATCCAGCCCGGTCATGGTTGCCGTGGCCGTAATCAAAACCATCAGGATACGTCCGGGTCTTGGCGCGACGCGCACCAGGCGCCAGTTGGGCGCTCCGGGGCAGATTACCGCCTGGGCCAGCGCGTGAACGAAATAGACTATGCCGATCACGCAAAAGAGCATGTAGAACAGGGAAGCGATATCCGGACGCAACACGTTAAAATAGCCGAGAAACAGATAGGTTGTCGCGAGAAAGACAACGACGGTCAGCGACCGCATAAGCGTCGACCAAAAGGCCACCGCCAAACGGCTCAAATAGGACGGCGATTCAATCTTCGCGTCTCGCAGATAGAGGTGGCCCAGCGTCCGTTGCCCGCCGATCAGCAGCACAAGCGCGGCAATGACCGCGAAGAAAGTTGCCGCCAGCATTGATTGCCATTTGAACGACACAACGAAACGCCACCACGACGAAATCAGCTGATTCATCGACTGCAGTTCTTGACCATAGGCGGTGATGATTTCAGTTCCGAGCGAGTAGTTGATGTCCACTCGCTGTGAAAGCGTGTCGGCAAAAAGTTCGCGCCGCGCATCGACAATGGAATCGATCATCTTGTTGACTTCGATCAACTGATCTTCCGTCTCGCCAAGGACGGCATTGATTTCGGCTTTTTCAGTTGTCAGCCGCATCCGCTCATCGGTTACGACCTGCGCTTCGGGCGGCTGTCCCTGCGCCGGTGGAGGTCCCAGTTGCTCGAGGCGCGAATTGATTTCGGTGATACGCGGCCTGAACGAGACGCCGATCTCCAGCAGTTTCTTTGCAGTGCCTTCCAGATTGAGGCGCAGATCAGCCAACGCTGCGTCGGTATCGGCCTGGTCCTTCTTCTGTTCATAATCGGCGATCTGCTTTTTCAAGGCATCGATCGCGGGGCGCTGTTCAGCGACAATACCCGATACCGGAGCCTGCACTTGCCCGGGTGCCGGAGTTTGCGCGGCCGCCATGCGAACGGGGGCAGCCAGAATCAACACGGCTGCAATCGTAAGCAATATCTGCCGGAGGAAAGGAGAAATCACAGGTTCAAATCCATGTACGAATAGTTTTCATCTCTCGACTTGCCCGTTCATGTCGGCACAATCAAGGCACTTTTTACTTTCGGTGCCGGTACAAGTCGGCCCAATGATACTGATCGCCGCTTTCCTGGTGATCGCGCCAGTGTTCTGACAATAGCATGGTAGAAGGGTTATCATGATTCATGGGGATGGACAGCTTTTGAAAGAACAGACTGCCCGCCGTCGATCTGCACCTGTCTTGACCAATTCCAGCACAATCTGTTCACTGGCTCTCCAGAAAACAGAACGTCGAATATACCGTATAGCCAGTGAACCGATTCGCCTTGAGATAATGAGACCATGATCATCAAATGCCCCTATTGCGGACCACGCGACGTCATAGAATTCATCTATCAGGGCGATGCAACACGAAAACGGCCCGAACCGGCATCGACCGACCAGGCTGCCTGGAACGCTTACGTCTATGACCGGACCAACACGGGCGGCTCCCACCGCGAGTTCTGGCTGCACGGGGGCGGCTGCCGTCAGCATCTCGTCGTCACGCGCGACATGTCTTCCCATGCGATTTCGTCGGTTGCTTTGGCACGGGACGTAGCCGCCTCTATCAACGACGGTGGGCGGGCATGACGGGCTCGCGGCTATCCAGGGGCGGACGCATCGATCGTTCCAAATCGGTCAGGTTTTCATTCGATGGCAAGGCTTACGGCGGCCATCAGGGAGATACGCTTGCGTCGGCACTGCTGGCCAATGGCATTACTCTTTTCGGACGTTCATTCAAATATCATCGGCCTCGAGGTGTGTTCGCCGCGGGTAGCGATGAACCGAATGCACTCGTTACCGTGATGTCAGGCGATGTGCGCGAGCCCAATATGCGCGCAACAGAACTGGAGATTTACGACGGTCTGGTAGCGCTGAGCCAAAATCGCTTTCCGTCGCTGGAACATGACTTCATGGCAGCAAACCAGCTCGCGGGGCCGCTTTTCTCGGCGGGGTTCTACTACAAGACCTTCATGGGGCCGGCGATCGGTCCCTTTAAGAACACCGCATTCTGGATGTTCTGCGAAAAATTCATTCGCAGAGCGGCCGGTCTGGGTAAGGCTGGCACCGCGCCTGATCCGGATCGTTATGAACGAATGAATGCTTTCTGCGACGTTCTTGTCGTCGGCAGCGGTCCTGCGGGTCTGATCGCGGCTGAAGCGGCTGCCACAACAGGGGCAAGGGTCATCATCGCGGAAGAAAGGCCCATCGCCGGAGGGTCCCTGCTCGCATCCGGCGAATTGATCGATGGGCGCAACCCTGCCGTTTGGGCACGTGAAAAGGCTGCGGGCCTTGCGGACCTGCCGAACGTCAGGTTTCTGACGCGTACCTCAGTCTGGGGCTATTATGACGGCAACGTCCTCACCGCCGTCGAACGTGTATCCGATTTCAAGCCGAACCGGACGAAAGGCCAACCGCGTCAGCGCCATTGGATCATTCGCGCCGGCAAGACCATTCTGGCAACCGGCGCGTTCGAGCGCCCGATCGTCTTCCCCGGCAATGATTGTCCGGGTGTAATGCTTGCCGATGCGGTGCGTCGCTATGCAACCGAATACGGCGTTGCCGCTGGCAACAATGTCACGCTCTTTACCAATAACGATAGCGCTTACGATGCTGCGCGCGCGCTGTCGCTTGCTGGCGTCAATATTGCGGCGATCGTAGACGTGCGCGCCGATGTGTCTGGTGCGTGCCGTGATATCGCCAGCGTCGCCGGGGCCGAACTGCTCCTTGGGCATGCCGTCACGGGTACGCATGCGGGCAAGGCACTCAGCTCAATCACGGTTCAGCATTTCAACGCCGGGACTGGCCGGGTTTCGGGCGCCCCCCGCGAGATCAGGACTGACTGCCTTGGTGTCTCGGGTGGCTGGTCTCCTGCCATCCATTTGGCGAGCCAGGCAGGCGGCAAACCCGAATGGGATGAGGATTTGCAAGCCTTTCTGCCGCCGGAGCCAAACCAGAACTGGGTAACCACAGGCTCGGCTGCCGGATATATGGACACGATCAGCGTGCTGTCCGATGCTGCGACCAAGGGTTCCGCCAAAAGCCGGCTTGTCCTTCCTCAGGTCGAAGCGCCGATGCTGGATGCCTCACCCGCCCCGGTCTTCGAGATCGAACCTTCCGTCAAATCGCAAAAAGCGTTTGTCGATTTTCAGCATGATGTCACCGCTGACGATATCCGCCTCGCCTATCGCGAGGGTTTCCATTCAGTGGAGCATCTGAAGCGTTACACCACGCTCGGCATGGCTACTGATCAGGGCAAGACCTCGAATGTTCCCGGCCTCGCCATCATGGCGGACGTGCGTGGTATATCGATCCCAGAGGCGGGCACGACGCGATTTCGTCCTCCTTTCACCCCGGTCTCCCTCGGCGTCCTTGCGGGCGAGCGTTACGGCGATCTGCGTCCGCACCGATTGACACCCATGCACGACTGGCATCTGGCAAATGGCGCAAAAACTTATGAGGCGGGGCTTTGGCATCGCCCGATGATCTACGGCAGTCATGGAGAAACTGTCGAGCAGGCCTATATCCGCGAAGCGCGGGCCGTTCGGCAGAGCGTTGGCATTGTCGACGTTTCCACGCTTGGCAAGATCGATATCCAGGGCCCGGATGCTGCCGAACTTCTCGACCGGGTCTATACCAACATGTTTTCTACCCTGCCCGTCGGAAAGGCTCGCTATGGACTGATGCTGCGGGAGGATGGCATCGCCTTTGACGACGGCACGACTTGGCGCCTTGGCGAGACACAGTTTCTGATGACCACGACCACGGCCAACGCCGGAACGGTCATGCAGCATCTGGAATACTACCTCGATTGCATATGGCCGGATTTGCGGGTCCATCTGACTTCAGTCACGGATGTCTGGGCCGGATCGGCCGTTTCCGGTCCGAACGCGCGCGCCGTGCTAGAGGCTTGTGTAACGGGCACCAAGGTCGACAACATGACCTTGCCCTTCATGGGCATCGTCCATGGAAAAATCGAGGGCATTCCCATCATGATTTGCCGCCTCTCCTTTTCTGGCGAACTTGCCTACGAAGTCTATTGCGGTGCCGGATTTGGTACCCGGGTGTGGGAAGCGTTGCTCGCCGCCGGCAAGCCTTTTGACATAATGCCATACGGACTTGAGGCACTTGGCACGTTGCGCATCGAGAAAGGCCACGTAACGGGTGCTGAAATCGACGGCAGAACGACCGCCCATGATCTGCATCTCGATTGGATGCTGTCAAAAAAGAAGCCCTATATCGGTTCCGCCATGATTAACCGCGAGGGGCTCAAGGACGAAAACCGGCTTACCCTTGTCGGTTTGATTTCGATGGATAATCAATCGATTACTGGCGGCAGTCACATCGTAACCGATCCAGTTCCCCGCGAACCAGCCGATAGCTTCGGCCATGTCACGGCAGCTTGCTATTCGCCTGCCCTCGGCAAATATATTGCATTGGCGCTGGTCAAACACGGAACATCCATGATCGGCAACCGCGCCTTCGCCACGGATTTGCTCCGTGACAAGCATTGCGCGGTGGAGATCGTCAGCCACCACATGTTCGATCCAGAAGGGAGCCGGATGCATGGCTGAACGACAATCCCCGCTCGGAGCATTCTTCGTCCCCGGCGATCACGGCAATGCCGCTGCAGGCGTTGGCGTGACCTTGCGAGAGCGCAAGAACCTGTCGATCGTTCAGGTCACTGCGTGGATCGATACGATACCTGCAGTGCTCACGGCAATAGGCAGCGCCACCGGTCTTGTACTTCAGAATAAACCTGGTCTTGGCCGCGTCGCGGGCGAAAAGTCGGTCTTCGGATTTGCTCCCGGCCGCTATTTTGTGGTCGGAGCAACACCCGATCTTGAATTGCGACTACGGTCCGCCATTTCATCTGATTTGGGAACGATGATCGATCTCACCCATGGCCGCACCGTCATCCGCATCGGCGGACCAGGTTCGGAGTGGGTTTTGTCGAAGCTCTTTGCGATCGACTTTTCCGAACATGCATTTCCCATCGCATATGGGCGCGCAACGCTGCACCACGATATTCACGCCAACATCCAGCGGATCGACGACGAAACATTCGATATCTATGTATTCCGCACCTTCGCTCGCTCGTTCTGGCAGACCTTGGGTCACGCGGCCGCCGAGGTAGGCTACCGCGTCGAATAGACCTATTTGAAAGCAAACAAGTCCTCGTCCGGATCGCCTGTTCCGTTGATCAGGCCACGGATGAGCTGTGCCGCGACCATCGAAAATGTAATGCCATTTCCGCCATAACCAAGCACAGCATAGCAGCGGTCCATGCCGGGGATCGATCCTATCGTCGGCAGACCGGTGGAACCGGAACCGAAACTACCTGTCCACGCGTAGTCCGCTTCCGCAGTCACTTTGGGAAACAGCTTTTTAAGCTTTTCCAGAATGGCCCTGGTCTTTGCGGGGAGTTTCGCGTCGCGCTCGCCTTCGTCCTCGAATTCCTCATCTTCACCGCCAGCAATAATGCGCCCGTCGCCTGTAGTGCGCATATAGAGATATGGATCGGACGCTTCCCAGATCAGACAGCCTTCCGGCCAAAGCCATTCTTTCTGCGGTGGTGTTGCAAGAGCCCACGTGGAGATGATCTCGTGTCCTTCTTGCGGCACCTGCTTGGGAATTTCATACCCCGTTGCAGACACGAGATACTTGCAGCGGATTTTCCGCCCTTCCCGGGTCGTGGCGAGCACGTCGCGAGACCTTGGCTCGATCGATATGACATCGACAGGCGAATAAATTTTCGCGTCGCGTTCTATCGCCGCGCGCAGATATCCAAGGGCCAGTTTACGCGGGTTTGCCTCGATATTGCCGAAGCTCATCAGAGCCGCCTCGCGATCGATGCGGAATCTGGTCTTCAGTTCGTCTTGATCTAGAAACTTCGTTTCGAAGCCCGCCCGGCGGCGCGCCAGAAATTCTTTCTGCAAGCCTTTCTCGTCGAGAAGGTCGCCGGCAAGGTAAAGCGAATTCCTGTTTCTCATCTCGCAGGCGATCTTCAGCTCACGCGTCCGCTCGCGCAGTGCATCCACAGCAAGCTTCGAGCGGCGCCACGCTCGCTCAGCATCCTTGAGACCAATTTGTCGTGCAAGCTGATGTAAAGGTGTGTCGATTTCGAACTGCAGGAGGGCGGTGCTGGCCGGTGTCGATCCTGTGACTGGCTCGCGGCGATCGAAGATCGAAACCCTGAATCCGGCCTCGCTCAAGCTTTCAGCCATCAGCGCGCCGCTTATCCCGGCGCCAACAATTGCGATATCGGTTTCGATATCATCAGAGAGCAGGTCAATCTTGACACGGGAGGCCGGTCGACCGAGCCAAACAGGTCGGCCGCTCCTTAAGTCCCGATGCTGTGTTATCATGAAAGGTCCCGAAGTCGGAGGCAGTTGACGGTGTCGAACGGCCAAGCCTGTCCTTTGGTTCCTTACATCCTCAGCTTGTCAAAGTGCTTTTGGCCGCCCTGCCCGCCACGTAAACCTCGGCGATCGTCCTGTCATCGCCCATTGTCTGCATCAGGAAGAGCTCTTCCACAAGCGTTTCCACGGTCTCCATACGAATGCGCATGGCAGGCGTTGCACGCGCATTTAGCACGACACAGTCAGCCTCGGCGCCAAGTACGAACGAGCCGATATTGCCCTCCAATGACAGTGCCCGTGCGTTGCCAAGTGTCACCTGATAGAACGAGCGCAGGGGATGATATCTCTGGCCTTGAATATTGAGGATTTTGTAACCCTCATCCAGCGTGCGCAGCATGGAATAGGAAGTGCCACCGCCGATGTCCGTTGCAATTGCCGTCCGAACCTGTGGATCCGACGCGCGCAGCCGTGCAAGATCAAACAGTCCGCTGCCGATGAACAGATTGGAGGTCGGACAGAACACTGCCACTGAAGCACTGTTTGCGATTGCCCCGATTTCCGCGTCCGTCAAATGAATGCAGTGCCCCAGCAGCGTCTTCGGCCCGAGCAGTCCGTAATGTTCATAGACGTGCGTATAGTCCCGGCTCCACGGAAACAGCTCCGCAACAAAGGCGATTTCCGCATTGTTTTCGCATAGATGCGTCTGCACATGCAGTTCCGGATGTTCGCGAACCAGAGTACCGCTCATCTCAAGTTGTTCCGGTGTCGATGTCGGCGCAAAGCGCGGCGTGATCGCATAGAGCTGGCGGCCTTTGCCATGCCATTCGTCGATCAGTGCCTTGCTGTCGTCGTAGCCGGATTGCGCCGTATCGAGCAGGCTCGGCGGGGCGTTGCGGTCCATCATGACCTTACCGGCAATCATACGCATGTTACGCCGGTGCGCCTCGGTAAAGAACGCCTGGACCGATGCCTTGTGTACCGAACAGTAAGCCGCGGCTGTCGTAGTGCCATGCCGGATCAGTTCATCGAACAGAGCCGAGGCGATACGCTCCGGATGTCCCTGATTTGAAAACTTCTGCTCCTCGACAAAGGTATACTTATTGAGCCACTCCATCAGCGCGCCGGCATAGGAACCAACGACCTGCATCTGCGGATAATGGATATGGGTGTCGATGAAGCCCGGCATGATCAGATGCGGGTGATGGTCGATGACCTCGACATTGCGGCCTTCCCCTCCCCGCAGCCGCGCATAGTCATCGAGTGCGACGACCTTTCCATCGCGTACGAGCAAGGCGCCATCTTCGAGATAAATGAACGCTTCCGGGCTTGTCTCGCCGGCCAGCGGTTCGTCATGAAAGGTCAGGATACGGCCACGCAATAATAGTTCCGTCATTGCATTGATTTTCCCGCTACTGCCCCACGATACCACGAGACAATCTGCGCACGCTCGCCGTCAGTCATTTGTGTGAGATTGCCAGGGGGCATGGCATGACTGGCGCCCGCCTGAATGTAGATCTCGCTCGCATGGGTCGCAATCAATTCGTCCGTATCGAGGCGAATACCTTTTGGCGGCATCATGATCCCTTCCCAGGAAGGGTCCGCCGCATGGCACATGGAGCAACGTCCCATAACCGTATCCCGCACCTGCTCGAAATTCGCTGCGTCCAGGAAGGGTTCAGCGGCGCGCGAAGCTTTTCGCTCGCCCGTCAAGGCCTGGGGAACAGTCGAAAGCCAGATAATGATAATGAACAGAATGGTGCTGGCCAGCCAGGTCCAGTGCGGATTGCCCGTCCCCGCATGCCGCGAGTTGAAGTAATGGCGGATGAGCACGCCGATGATGAATATCAGCGCTGCGATGACCCAGTTGAATTGCGTGGAAGTAGCGAGCGGATAGTGGTTCGACAGCATCAGGAAGATAACCGGAAGGGTCAGGTAATTGTTGTGTGTCGAACGCTGCTTGGCCTGCTTCCCGAGCTTGGGATCCGGCACCTTCCCAGCAATGAGGTCGGCAACAACCTTCTTCTGGTTTGGAATGATCAGCAGGAATACGTTCCCCGACATGATCGTCGCGGTGAATGCGCCAAGATGCAGGAACGCGGCTCGCCCAGTGAAAAGGTGCGTGTAACCCCAAGCCATGAAGACGATCACGGCGTAAAGAATGATCATCAGCGCAGTATCGTTTGCGGCAAGCGGCGATTTGCACAAGAGGTCGTAGATCAGCCATCCGATTGAAATCGATGCGAGCGAGATCAGAATCGCGACCGGCGTCGAAACATCAAGAACATTGCGGTCGATCAGATAGAGATCGGCACCCGCATAGTAGACGATGCACAGGAGTACGAAACCGGACAGCCATGTGAAGTAGGACTCCCATTTGAACCAGATGAGATGTTCAGGCATATGCGCCGGCGCGACCATATATTTTTGAATGTGGTAGAAGCCGCCACCATGGACCTGCCATTCCTCGCCATTCACACCTTGCGGAAGGTTCGCATGGCGGCGCAATCCGAGGTCGAGCGCAATGAAATAGAAAGATGATCCGATCCAGGCGATTGCCGTGATCACGTGCAGCCAGCGCGCCGCAAAATTCAGCCAGTCCCAGAAAATCAGATAATCCATCGAGGCCCCATGCACGCGGTTTACCGCGTCACAATGCGGTTCTTCGCGGGTCGATGCAACGAGGGCCGTTGAGATTCAGGTCAGCGTGTGCCGAAAATGGTGCTTTCAAGCACCGGAGTGCAATGCACATCGTCGTACATGAGCACCGGAAGCGCAGAAACGTGCCATTTGCAGGCGGCCATGGCGTCAATATCAACAGACCCTACTTCGAATCGTGGAAGATAATGCCGAGCGTATGGCGCTTGCCACTGCGCAGGCGGCTGACACCGTGGCGCATATTCACCCGGTAGTGGCCACGCGTTCCTTTAACCGGACGCTGGCTTACCGGAAAGATCACTGCGTCGCCCTGCTGTAACGGCACGATCTCGGCACGTGACTGCATGCGCGGTCGCTGCTCTGTCAGGACAAACTCGCCACCCGTGAAATCCTCCTGGGGTCTGGACAGCAGAAACGCGACCTGGAGCGGAAAGACGTGTACGCCGTATATATCCTGGTGCAGGCAGTTATAATCGCCTTCGCCATATTCCAGCAGCAACGGCGTTGGCCGGTCCTGCCCTGCTTCGTGGCATCGCTCGATAAAAGCTTCATGCTGGTCCGGATAATGGACATCAATGCCCATCAACTCATTCCAGCGGTTGGCGATGCCGGCCAGCGGCGGATAAAGCGACTGGCGCAGATCGCTCACAAGGCCGGGAAGCGGATAGCTGAAGTATTTGTATTCGCCGCGCCCAAATCCATGCCGCGCCATGACGATGCGTTTGCGAAACTGACTGTCATCGGGATAACCCGTCGCAAGCTCTTCGCAATCCGCCCTGGACAGCACATTCTTCAAAATGGCGCAGCCGAAATTGTCCAGCTCCGTCTCGATCGTGCGCCACGGGATTGCTGCTGCATTTCTGATTGTATCTGCCATCATGACTTCTCCGTTGTTGAACAAGAGTGCCATCCTGGCTGTTTCGTTCCACCCGTTTCCTGCAAAACGACATATTTTCGGGCCATCCTGGCCATAACACGACGATTTTAGGTGACTCAGCCTGCCAGAGTTCATAAATAGAGTCGCAGCGAGGTGCTCAGCACCGCGATAATTGAATATTGGATAAGAGAATGGGCATTCATGGAAATAGCAAAACAGGAAAGCGCAGCGCTGCGCCGCTCCTGATTTCTATTTTCTGGCTCGTTTCGACAATCGGGGCCGCCTTGGGGACTGTCTACTTGACAGGCCTCGACGCCGGTATCGCGAGCAGCGAATTCGGCACACCGAACAAGAACGAAACGCGCCTCGCCCACGAGGCCGGCGATCAATCGACTCCGGTGCAGCGGCCAATGCGCGTCGTGGCGCTGGAAGCGCTGCATTTGAAGATCAAGAGTGGCCTGCAATCCGATAGCGGTCCCCAGGACACATTGCTGCCCACGGGTTCAAGACTGGTTATCGCAAACCGGAAGAATGTACTTTCCGTTCAGGTCAGTTCAAGTTTTACACTGGGCCACAATTCAGTTTTCAGCGCCCGCGCGCCTCCTTTGACCGCGGCCTGACATCACCGTTTCCGCTTAGGATACGACGAAAACAAACTCCGCCTGCCGCCAAGCAGACTCGTAATCCAGTTCTCGGCAGCATGCCCGCACCTCACAACGGAACACAGATATGCGTACTTCGAGATGGGTTCTATGGACCTATATTATTATCATTCTTGCAGGCATCGTCCTCGCTCTCCCCAACATGTTTACCAAGGCGCAGCTCGATGCCATGCCCAGCTGGTTCCCCAAGAAACAGGTAGCATTGGGTCTTGACCTTCGCGGCGGGTCCTATCTGGTTCTCGAAGTCGATGCGGCGGCCCTCAAGAAAGACCGCATCAGGTCCATGCTGGATGACGCACGCGGCCATTTGCGTACAGCCAAAATCCAGCCGCAATCCATTCGCGTTGCTGGCGACGGCGTTGTCGTTACCCTCGCCGATGCTGCCCAACGCGACGCTGCGGTCACTGCCTTGCGTGAGTTGACCACCCAGGTTGCGCAGGTTGGATTTGCGGCACCTGTCAGTGACATTGACATCACTACCAACGACAATCAGATCCGCCTGACGCTGACCGAAGCGGGGATGAAGGACAAGCTCGACAATGCACTGCAGCAGAGCCTTGAAATCGTCCGTCGCCGTGTCGACCAGGTCGGCGTAGCGGAACCCTCCATCCAGCGCGTGGGCTCGGATCGCATCGTTGTCCAGCTTCCGGGCCTGCAAGATCCAAGCCAGCTCCGCGCTTTGCTTGGTAGCACCGCCAAGATGACTTTCCACATGGTCGCAGACCGCAATGCGGGTGAAACGCCGCAACCAGGCGTCACGACCCTGCCGGATGTGAAGGATCCCGCCATAACCTATCCGGTCGAAGACCGGGTGGCCATTAGCGGTGAGCGCTTGACCGATGCTCGTGCAGCATTCGATCAGCAGACCAACCAGCCGATCATAACCTTCCGCTTTGACAACGTCGGCGCGCGTCAATTTGCGGACATTACCAGCCAGAATGTCGGCCGGCCTTTCGCCATCGTTCTCGACGGCAAGGTTCTGACGGCGCCTGTAATCCAGGTACCGATCACTGGCGGTTCTGGTCAGATCACGGGCAATTTTACAGTCCAGGACACGGTCACGACTGCGGCGCTTCTGCGCGCTGGTGCGCTACCCGCGCCCCTTACCGTGATTGAAGAACGCACGGTAGGTCCCGACCTTGGCGGCGACGTCATCAAGATGGGCCTGCTGACAGGTCTGATCGGCTTTGCGCTCGTCGTCGGCTTTATCTTCGTCCTTTATAGCGGCTGGGGTCTGATCGCCAATCTTGCTCTCGCACTGAATGTCGTGCTGACGTTCGGCATATTGAGCCTGCTTGGCGCGACACTGACACTGCCCGGCATAGCGGCTATCATTTTGGGTATTGGCTTTGCCGTGGACGCGAACATTCTAATCAATGAACGTATTCGCGAAGAAGCGCGCAAGGGCATCGGCGCCATGGCTGCGGTCGATCGCGGCTTTAAGCTGGCCTATTCGACGATCATAGACTCGCAGGCCACACACCTTATCGCGACGCTCCTGCTATTCCTTTTCGGTACCGGACCGATCCGCGGCTTTGCCATCACCATGATCATCGGCGCGCTCGTTTCGATGTTCACTGCTGTCACCGTCGTCCGCGTCATGATGACCGCCATTGTCCGCCGCCGGAAAATGAAAACAATCCGTATCGAACACCTGTTCAAGCTCGTTCCGGAAAACACGAACATATCGTTCATGAACGCGCGCTTCTTCGGTATCGGCGTTTCCATCTTCCTGTCGATCGCATCGATCGTTCTGTTCATCCACCCTGGCCTGAACTATGGCATCGATTTCAAGGGTGGTATCCAGGTCGACGTCACAACCTCAAAGCCGGCTGATCTCGCCTCCATGCGTTCAACACTGGAGGGTCTTGGTCTCGGAGAAGTCGCCCTGCAACAAGCTGGTGGTGACAACAGGGTTCTTATCCGCGTGCAGCGGCAAGAGGGTGGCGAGATCGCGCAGACTGAAGCTGTCACCAAAGTCAAGGCGGCGGTCGAGCAGCTTGATCCGGGTGTGAAGATTGAAAGTTCGGAAGTCGTCGGACCAAAGGTAAGTCAAGAACTGGCTCGGTCGGGTATCCTCGCGGTCGTTCTCGCCAGCTTGGCCATGCTGCTTTACATCTGGTGGCGATTCGAATGGCATTTCGCGCTTGGTGCGATCGCTACATTGATCCTCGACACCACCAAAACGGTTGGCTTCTTCGCGCTGATGGGACTCGACTTCAATCTGACGGCGATTGCGGCCCTGCTGACAATCATTGGCTACTCCGTCAATGACAAGGTTGTGGTTTACGATCGCATGCGTGAGAATTTGCGCATCCACAAGAAAATGCCCCTGCGTCAGATCATCGATCTGAGTATCAATCAGACGTTGGCGCGCTGTATCTACACCTCACTGACCGTCTTCCTTGCCATGCTTCCAATGGCGATCTGGGGCGGCAAGGCAGTGGAAAACTTTGCTCTGCCGATGCTCTTCGGCGTTGTCATTGCAACGAGTTCCTCGCTCTTCATTGCAGCGCCGATCTTGCTGCTGCTGGGAACCTGGTGGGAAAAGAACCACGCTCACCGCATTGGTTCCAGTGAAAAACCGGTAGCTCAGGGCTGACCGGAAATCCTTGTTAGCGATCGACGCTAACTATTTGCGGTGCAGGGAAAAAATCACCTTCCTGCACCGCATATCGACGAAATCGGTTTGCAAGCCCTCCCCGGTACGCAATACTGCTGGACGGGTCCCTGCTGCAGGACCGTGATTTTTCATTCTTTCAATAGCTCACAAGGGGGAGACGCCGACATATGCCTCATGAAACGCCGCTGATTGCGACAATCGTCATAGGTCTTGTACTGGCCTTCATTTTCGGTGCGATTGCCAACCGCCTGCGTATTCCACCCCTTGTCGGTTATCTTGTCGCCGGCGTCTTGGCCGGCTCCCACACTCCCGGATTTGTTGCCGATCAGGACCTGGCGGCCGAACTCGCGGAAATCGGCGTCATCCTGCTCATGTTTGGCGTCGGGCTGCATTTCTCCCTGAAAGACCTTCTGTCGGTCCGCGCGATCGCTATCCCCGGTGCCATCGTGCAAATCGTGGCGGCAACCCTGCTTGGTGCAGGTCTCGCCTGGATCCTTGGCTGGAACATGCAAGCCGGGTTGGTTTTTGGTCTGGCTCTGTCGGTAGCAAGTACGGTCGTTCTCCTGCGCGCCATGCAGGAACGCCGTCTCATCGAGACTGAACGCGGCCGCATCGCAGTTGGCTGGCTGATCGTCGAAGATCTTGCGATGGTCCTTGCATTGGTATTGCTGCCCGCCATCGCCGGCGCCATCAATGGCGGCGGCACAGCGGACGGGGCAATCCACGCCGCAAGCGACCCGATCGCATCCTATTTTAATCTCGGCATAGGCGGCGTCATCACACTGACGTTCGGCAAGGTTGCAGCATTTGTTGCGGTCATGCTCATCGTCGGCCGCCGGGTCATTCCATGGACCTTGCACGCGATCGCGCATACCGGCTCACGCGAACTCTTTCGTCTCGCGGTTCTCGCAATTGCGCTTGGCGTTGCCTTCGGCGCATCGAAGCTCTTTGGAGTATCCTTGGCGCTCGGTGCCTTTTTCGCCGGCATGATCATGAGCGAATCCGAACTCAGCCACCGGGCAGCAGAAGAATCCCTGCCTTTGCGCGACGCTTTCGCGGTGCTGTTCTTCGTATCTGTCGGCATGCTGTTCGACCCGATGACGATCGTCAACGACCCGCTGCCGCTTCTCGCGACCCTTGCGATCATTGTCATTGGCAAGTCGCTGGCGGCATTTTTCATAGTCCTTGCCTTCGGCTATCCGATGGGAACAGCCCTCATTATTTCTGCCAGTCTCGCGCAAATTGGCGAATTTTCCTTCATTCTTGCCGAGCTTGGCGTGGGGCTGGGCATGCTGCCAGAAGAAGGCCGTGATCTGATCCTTGGCGGAGCTATCCTCTCCATTCTACTCAACCCGCTCGTGTTTGCCGGGGTCAGCTATCTGAAACCGAAGCTCGAGAAGCGCCTCCCCGCCACAGCTGAGCCTGTTGCTGATCCTGAGGCGACCCCCGTGGAGGAGTCCGACGTTGAAGAAATCCGCCCCACCACGCTTACCGATCATGCAGTTCTGATTGGCTATGGCCGTGTGGGCAGTCTCGTTGGCGATGCCTTGAAGGAAGCCGGCAAGCCTTTTCTGGTTATTGAAGACGCAGACAAAACGGTGGCTAAGCTGCGTGACGACGACATCGAAACGATCGTCGGCAATGCTGCCAATGGAGATATTCTGGCGGCCGCCAACCTGGCCGGCGCGCGCCAGTTGATACTTGCCATTCCGAACGCATTCGAGGCGGGGCAAGTCGTCGTCAAGGCACGTGCTGCAAATCCGGTCATCAACATTCTGGCTCGTGCCCATTCGGATGCCGAAGTACAACATTTACAGGACCTTGGTGCCGATGCAGTCATTATGGGCGAACGCGAGATCGCACGCGGCATCGTTGCCCATATTCTCAACCTTGACGAGCCGAAGCCGGAGGGACCATTGACCGGACAATGATAAAAAGAAGCCTATAATGACAGCTCGGCAGGAAAAAGCATGAAGTTGAAGGATTATGTATGGCCGGTCATCGGACTGGCTGCCGTCGGCATTTCCGTATGGCTCCTTTACCGGGAACTGCGGAGCATCTCGCTCGACGACGTGATCCACAGCCTCTACGCCATTCCCGTGCATCGCTGGATTCTGGCGGGCGTTTCATCCCTCGTCGCCTATGCAGCACTTGCCGGCTACGACCGCATTGCGCTTTTGCATCTTCGCCGCAAGATTTCCTGGGTGTTCATTGCCCTTTGCTCATTCACAACCTATGCGCTCTCGCACAATATCGGCGCGTCGGTACTGTCCGGCGCGGTCGTCCGCTACCGTGCCTATTCCTCACAAGGTATGAGCGGACCCGAAATTGCACTGCTGATTGCATTCTGTTCGTTTACCTTCTTGCTGGGAGTATTGACGCTCAGCGCCGTTGTGCTGCTGGTCGAACCGGAACTTTTGCAGCGTTTCAACACCGATCTGCTCTCCTTGAGCTACGTCCTTGGTTTTGGCTCGCTGGCAGTCGTATCGTTGTATGTTTTTGGCAGCTGGCTGCATTTCAAGCCGTTGCGTATTCGCCGCTTCACACTCGAGTATCCACGTCTATCGGTTGTGGCTCAACAACTCGTCGTCGGGCCTTTGGAGCTCATCGGTGCCGCCGCCATCATTTATTTCACTCTCCCAGCTGCTGGGAATCCCGGCTTCCTCATCATTCTCGGCATATTTCTGGTTTCATTTTCTGCCGCGTTGATCTCTCATGCGCCAGGTGGCCTCGGCGTATTGGAGCTGGTCTTCCTCACTGGTTTGCCTGACATGGATCAGGCAGATGTGCTGGCAGCGCTCATCATTTTCCGGTTGTTCTATCTTCTGATCCCCTTTGCGCTCTCGCTGCTTGTGGTGCTCTTTTTCGAGCGCTCGCAACTGCTGCTGCGCTGGTACAAGAAGGATGGTGAAGCCTGACCGTGAACGTCGGGGCCATTTTACGATCATCGATATTTATGCAGGAATATTTTCAAGATTTCGCAGAGTTTAGTGTGCTGTTCCTTCAAGGATGTGTGTCGCCGGCCTATTCTGAAGCCACGTCAGATTTTCCCCTTAAGAAAATTTGTTTGAAGGTAGCACCGATGACGACATTGATCATTCCAGGATATCGCGGTTCCGAAAAGGGACATTGGCAACGTCAATGGCTGGCTGAGGATGAGACCGCACGCCTCGTTGAGCAGGATGACTGGGAGAACCCGGTGCTGTCACAATGGCTGCATGTGCTGGAGGCAGCACTTGCGGAGACGCCCGGCGCGATTCTGGTGGCTCATAGCCTCGGGTGCGTTCTCGTCTCACACCTGGCCAGACGCCCATCGGCGGCCCATGTAGCGGGTGCTTTGTTGGTTGCGCCGGCTGATGCCGAACGCATGGCCGTACACGATTCGAAGTTTCGCAGCTTTGCACCGCTGCCGCGTCACAATCTCGGTTTTCCCTCGATCGTCGTCGCTAGCCGGGACGATCCTTATATATCCTTCAACAAAGCGCGGGCACTTGCCGATATCTGGGGCGCTGGCTTTGTCGATATGCAATATGCCGGGCACATCAACATCGAGAGCGGTTTCGGATCATGGCCCGAGGCCTACATTCTCGCCGATTCCATGCGGCGGCCTCAGGAGAGGTTTCGCACACAGCGCGCCGCCTGAAGCGCCATGCGGCCAGAATCAAGGGCCTAACTGGTCTGCTTCCGCTCAAGCAGATATTTCAGTACCAGCGTCACCACCGCGATCAGTGCCAGCGTAGACGAAGCAGCAAAGGCGCCGGTGACGTTGTAATCATTGAACAACAGTTCGATCTGCAACGGCAACGTGTTCGTCTGGCCCCGAATAGCGCCGGAAACGACCGAAACAGCACCAAACTCACCCATCACACGGGCGTTGCAAAGCACCGCTCCGTAGAGCAGCGCCCAGCGAATATTGGGCAGTGTTATGTAGAAAAATGTCTGCAGACCCGTCGCCCCGAGGGTGATCGCCGCCTCTTCGTCCTCGCTGCCCTGCGCCTGCATCAGGGGAATAAGTTCGCGCGCTACGAATGGGCTTGTCACGAACAGGCTGACGAGAATGATGGCCGGCACGGTGAACATGATCTTGATGTCATAGCTGTCGAGTAGCGGTCCGAGCAGACCCTGACTGCCATAGAGAAACAGATAGGTCACGCCTGCAACGATGGGTGAGACAGAGAACGGAATCTCGACGAATGTAATAAGCAGCCGCCGCCCGGGAAAACGGAAGCGCGTGACGAGCCAGGCCACGCAAATGCCGAACACCATATTGATCGGCACAACGACGATCGCGGTCAAAACCGTTAGCCACACTGCATGGAGGGTCGCGGGTTGCGCGATCTGCGAGAAATAGACGGCGATCCCCTCGCGGAAGGCATAGGTAAAAATCACCAGCATGGGCACGCCGATGAACAGGACCGACAGTAGGATCGCCGAAATGATCAGCAGCCAGTGCGACGGCCGTGAGGGCCTGGCGCCATGCCGCCGCGACGGTTGGACCGCGATGGCCGGGACAACGAGATCAGCTGCGTTCTGCATATCGAAGCTGCCAGGCCTGAATGGAATTGGTGACGAAGAGCATGACGAAGGCCGTGACAAGCATGACGGTCGCCAGGGCGGCCGCCGCCGGATAGTCATACTCATCCAGCCGGATGAACACGAGCAGCGACATGACTTCCGTCTCGAATGGCAAATTGCCTGATATGAAGACAATGGCGCCGAACTCACCCAGGCTGCGTGCGAAGGAAAGGCTGCAACCCGCTATGAATGCAGGGAAAATGGCCGGCCAGATAACCCGCGCGAATATCTGCCAATTGGTAGCGCCCAAAGACCGCGCGGCCTCCTCGGCGTCGGTCGCGACGTCTTCCAGCACCGGCTGCACCGTCCGGATGACAAAAGGAATACTGGTGAACATCATGGCCAGCGCAATGCCGAGCGGCGCATAGGCGACCTTGATGCCAAGTGGCTCAAGATATTGGCCGAACCAGCCATTTGTAGAAAAGACAGTGACGAGTGCGAGACCGGCCACGGCTGTCGGCAGCGCAAACGGCAGGTCGATCACTGCATCGAGAAGGCGCCGGCCGGGAAATTCGTAGCGTACCAGCACCCAGGCCAGAAGCACGCCAAACACGGCGTTGAAAACTGTCGCCAATGCTGCCGCGCCAACCGTAATGCGATAGGTCGCGAGCGCTCGCTCCGACGAAATGATGGTCCAGAAATCCGCCCAGCCCAAATTGACTGATTTATACAGCATGGCCAGAAGCGGCAGGGCAACGATGACGGCAAAGTATAGCAGGGTCACACCCATCGTGAGACCAAAACCCGGCAATATTCCACGCGTACTCGATTTTGAAAGCAACGACATGAGCAGTTTTCTAGAGGAAGTTGTAGTTAACGCAAGCGAAGGTTGAAAATGAAGCGGCGCGGTCAACAGACCGCGCCGCGAACATGGATTTTAGCCAAAGAAAATCACCGCTTGGTGAAAACCTTGTCGAGGATACCCCCTTCGGAGAAATGGTCCTTCGTTAGCTTGTTCCATCCGCCAAAGGCATCATCGACCGTGATCAGGCGCGTCTCGGGAAATTGCGCGGCGTATTTTTCCTTCACCGTTTCGTCGTTCACCCGGTTGAAATTCTGCGCGAGAATGTCCTGCCCTTCCGGCGAATAGAGGAACTTCAGATAGCTTTCAGCAATGGCACGCGATCCCCGTTTGTCGACAACCTTGTCAACGACGGTTACCGGAAATTCGGCCAGGAGACTTACCGGCGGGACGACCGCTTCGTATTTGTCTTCGCCAAGCTGCTTGCGCGTCCCCAATACTTCCGCCTCGAACGTGATCAGCACATCGCCGATGCCGCGTTCTGCAAATGTGGTCGTGGCCGCACGGCCGCCCGTATCGAATACCGGCACATTGGCGAACAGCTTCTTCACGAATTCCTGTGCCTTGGCTTCGTCCTTGTTGTTCGCCTCGAGCGCGTAGGCATAGGCCGCAAGATAAGTATAGCGCGCATTGCCAGACGTCTTGGGGTTGGGGAAGATTACCTTGACGTCGCCACGAACCAGATCATCCCAGTTCTTGATTTGTTTTGGATTCCCTGCCCGGACGAGAAAGGCAGGCAGTGAATAATAGGGCGATGAATTGTTCGGGAGACGCGACTGCCAATCGGCAGGAATGAAGTCACCCTTGTCGTGCAGAACCTGAACATCGGTCACCTGATTGAAGGTAACGACATCGGCTTCGAGCCCCTCAAGGATGGAGCGCGCTTGCTTCGAAGAACCGGCATGCGACTGGTTGACGGTTATATCCTTGCCAGCTTCTTGTTTGTAAGCGGCGGTGAAGGCCTTGTCGATCTGCTCATAAAGCTCACGAGAAATATCGTAGGAAACATTGAGGATTTCGCTCGGCTCGTCGGCGGCCTTGACCGGAGTGAGGCTCAGGCTCAGCGCCACCGCGGCATATACGAACAGTCTTTTCATTGAATTCTCCCAAGCTCGCCGGCGCACTTGCACCGCCGCATTGCATTCGCCACCCGATCCGCGCGACCTGATTGAAACGCGGACAATTTTTGCGAGGATGCCGGTAAAACCAGCGCTGCGGAAGAATTTATGTTCCAATGTCCTGGACTGAACTGAAATCAAATACTGCGAATGAAACAAAACAGAGCAAGCAGCCTGCAATCCGCGGCGCTGCCTGCTCTAGAGCAAGTTTTGTCTATTTAGAATCGTTCTGCCGGAGGGAATTCTTGCCTGAATATTGGAAAAGACTCACCAAAAACCGCGATGCTGCCAGCACCAGAGGAAATCTTCCTCGGTCCAGTTGCGGTGCTTCTTGGCCGAAGCTTCCTCGCTGTCGCGTTGCTTCAGATCGCCTGCATTCCGATCAAGAGTTTCAGCAGCAAAAACGCCCCGCCACAAGCGTTCCGCCCGATTAAAAATGCCTGATACTTCACTGTACATTGCGACCTCCATAAACAATTCGGTTGCAGAGTGGAGTTGCCTTTTGCGGTCAACCGATAGCCGATGATGACTGCTTGAAATCATTTGTCAACAATCTCTACCGGGTTAATCGTGTATGGATTTTGAAGCGATCTTCGTTGAAATCTTAATGAATTATTATTTTTCAGGGTCTTACACATTATTTTTGAGACATTTATCGGCCGCAGAAAAACTCATTTTTTTAACATTTTTACACTAGAAAATGCGGTGCGAGGGACTATGACTGCACCACAACGGTAGTCAGGCAAGAAAAATGATATCGCAAAAAGCCAAATATGCTCTGCGGGCGCTCGTCGTTCTCGCCAGGGCAGATGCCGAGAAGGCTCTCTTCATCTCGGATATCGCGGAAGAACAGAACATTCCAAAGAAGTTTCTTGAACAGATTCTGCTTGATCTGAAGCATCAGGGCATTGTCATGAGCCGTCGTGGCAAGATGGGCGGCTATCTGCTGCTCAAGCCAGCCGAAGACATCACCTTCGGCGAAGTGCTCCGCCTCATTGATGGCCCGATCGCACCTCTGCCTTGCCTGAGCAAGATCGCCTATCGCCGCTGCGAGGATTGCCAGAGCGAGGAGACATGCGAAATCCGTCATGTTTTCAACGAGGTTGCCAATGTCACGCGCGGCGTTCTCGACAGGACGACCATCGCCGATTGTCTCGTCTATGGCGAGGACGGTAAGATAGCCGAGATGCTCGACAGCTAGAGCCTCGGGCCTTGAGCTTGCAGACCCAGCTATTGCGCAAACACCGCCTTGCCGATCACCGGCGTTGACGGCACGGCCACATCGCGCGGCTCCAGCATGCCGGCGCGATAAGCAGCCCGGCCTGCCTGCGTTGCTAGTGCGAATGCGCCCGCCATCGCCACCGGATCAGCCGCCTTTGCCACCGCAGTGTTGAGCAGGACCGCGTCAAACCCAAGCTCCATAACCATAGCCGCATGCGAAGGACGTCCCAGACCGGCATCGATGATCATTGGCACTTCAGGAAAATGTCCCCGCAATGACCGTAATGCATACAAATTGAGCGGACCGAGCGCCGAACCTATTGGCGCGCACCATGGCATCAACACTTCGCATCCAACGTCCAGCAGGCGCTCGGCGACTACAAGATCATCTGTCGTATAGGGAAAGACCTTGAACCCGTCATCGGACAAGATACGGGCAGCCTCGACCAGCGCAAATACGTCAGGCTGCAGCGTATCATGATTACCGATAACCTCGAGCTTGATCCAGTCGGTCGCAAACACATCCCGCGCCATTTGCGCTGTGAGGACAGCCTCCTTGAGCGTATGGCATCCAGCCGTATTCGGCAGAATGTGCGTTCCCAGTGACCGGACAAGTGACCAGAACCTGTCACCGGATTTACGACCGGCCATTTCACGGCGGAGCGATACGGTGATGATTTCCGTGCCGGAAGCTTTGATCGAATCCGCCAGGATGGCAGGCGAAGGATATTGCGCCGTCCCCAACAAAAGCCGGGAGGAAAGTTCGGTCTTGTAGAGTCTCAGCATGTTTAGCCCCCCTGCCGCGGAGTGAGAATTTCAACCCGATCGCCGTCATTCAAGCGGCAGGCCCAACGATCGGGTGACCGTACCAATTCGCCGTTCACTGCTGTCGCCAGCCACTCGCCCTCGAACTCCAGCTCCCTGAGCAAAGCGTCAAGAGATTGCGCGGCAACGTCGTGCGGTTCACCATTGACGAAAAGTTTCATGGGCTTTCGCTCCGGGTTTGAAAAATCATGTCGGCGGCCCGCATAGCCATCGCCGGTGCAAGCAGAAATCCGTGCCGATAAAGTCCATTGATGCTGATCGTGTGTCCTTCGCGTACCACACGCGGCAGATTGTCCGGGTAGGCCGGGCGTACCCCAGCCCCCGTCTCGATGACTTCGGCCTCCCCAAATGCCGGATGCAGACTATAGACCGCGTTGAGCAATTCCATCATCGAACGCGCCGTGATCGGTCCATGCGAGTCGCTTTCAATCATCGTCGCGCCCACCATGAAGGTGTTGTCCTCACGCGGCACGACATAGGCCGGGAAGCGCGGGTGAACGAGCCGGACCGGACGCGATAGCGAGATATCAGGTGTGCGCAAGATCAGCATTTCCCCGCGCACACCGCGTATGTCCTCATCGGCCGCAAAGTACCCGGTGCAATCAATGATCCAATCAAAGCTGCCCGCTGCAGAATGCGATAGATCCGTTTCAAACGAAACGCCCGCGGTGGCAAGCCTTGCGGCCAGACTTATCAGTACGTGTCTCGGGTCGAGATGTGCTTCCCCTTCAAAGAACAAACCTCTGCGAAAGCGCCCGGCCAGATCAGGCTCAAGCGCTGCAATGGCCTCTTCCTTGACCACTTCATAGCCGGATGTCCGCGACCCGAACCGGTCAACTTCCCTGACGTCGCGCGCCGGGGCAAGGACCAGCGTACCGTTGCGAATGACGGAGCCGGGCAGCGCGGCGTCCCACCAGTCCGCTGCTCGCAAACCGAGATCCACAACCACCTGGTCGGCGCTTTCCCGCTCGCAATAGGGGGCAAGCATGCCCCCTGCATACCAGGAGGCTCGCCCGCTGGTGAGAGGATCTAAGACCGTTACATGCGCCCCGCGCGACGCGAGTTCGTGGGCAGCGGCGAGCCCCGCGACGCCGGCGCCTCTGACCAGAACGTCCACGATGTCAGGCCTCGCTGTTGAGCGGCATGTAGAGATCGCCGCCCTCGCGGAATTTCTCCGCCATGGCTGCCATGCCCTCCTTCTGCGCTTCGGCGCGGATGTCGTGGGAAATGCGCATGGAGCAGAACTTCGGTCCGCACATGGAACAGAAATGCGCCACCTTGTGCGCTTCCTTGGGCAAGGTTTCATCGTGATAGAGCCGTGCCGTTTCGGGATCGAGCGAAAGGTTGAACTGGTCTTCCCAACGGAACTCGAAGCGCGCCCGCGACAGGGCGTCATCACGCAGCTTCGCCGCCGGATGCCCCTTGGCGAGATCCGCCGCATGGGCTGCGATCTTGTAAGTGATCACGCCGACTTTTACGTCGTCGCGGTTGGGCAGGCCAAGATGCTCCTTCGGCGTCACATAGCATAACATCGCCGTGCCGAACCAGCCGATCATCGCGGCACCAATACCCGACGTGATGTGGTCGTAGCCCGGGGCGATATCTGTGGTGAGCGGTCCAAGCGTATAGAATGGCGCCTCGCCGCAAACGGCAAGCTGCTTGTCCATGTTTTCCTTGATCTTGTGCATCGGGACGTGACCCGGCCCCTCGATCATCACCTGGCAGTCCTTGGCCCAGGCGATCTGCGTGAGTTCGCCGAGCGTTTCAAGTTCGGCAAATTGCGCCGCATCATTGGCATCGGCGATCGAGCCCGGCCGAAGGCCGTCCCCCAGAGAAAAGCTCACATCATAGGCACGGCAGATATCGCAGATCTCCTCGAAATGCTCGTAAAGGAAGCTCTCGCGGTGGTGATGGAGGCACCACTTGGCCATGATCGAACCGCCACGCGACACGATGCCTGTCACGCGGTTCACCGTCAGGGGGATGTAATGCAGGCGCACGCCGGCATGGATGGTGAAATAGTCCACCCCCTGCTCTGCTTGCTCGATCAGCGTATCGCGGTAGATCTCCCAGGTGAGGTCCTCGGCGATGCCGCCAACCTTCTCCAGCGCCTGATACAGCGGCACGGTCCCGATCGGCACCGGAGAATTCCTGATGATCCATTCGCGAATATTGTGGATGTTGCGCCCGGTGGAGAGATCCATCACCGTATCCGCACCCCAGCGGATCGCCCAGACCATCTTCTCCACTTCCTCCGCCATGGAGGACGTGACGGCGGAATTGCCGATATTGGCGTTAATTTTGACCAGGAAGTTGCGGCCGATGATCATCGGCTCAAGTTCTGGATGGTTGATATTGGCCGGAATGATGGCCCTGCCGCGGGCTATTTCCTCGCGAACGAATTCCGGGGTCACATAGTCCGGCACGGAAGCGCCAAATGACTCGCCGTCGCGCACAGCGGCCGTTCTCGCCGCCTCACGGCCAAGATTTTCACGGATCGCGACATATTCCATTTCCGGCGTGATAATACCGGCTCGTGCATAGGCGAGCTGGGTAACGGCCTTGCTGCCCGCTGCCTTCTGCGGCTGATTGCGGATCGGAAATTCCGGCGTCAGGCGCTCGCCGGTGGCAAAACCATTGTCGGCGGGAATGATGTGCCGGCCCTCATAGGAATGGGTGTCACCTTGGGCGGCGAGCCACGGCTCGCGGATACGCGGCAGACCCTTGGCGATGTCAATCTCAACGGATGGATCTGTGTATCGGCCCGACGAATCGTAAACCGTGAGGTTGGGTTCACCGGCAGTTGGATGAACAGCGATCTCGCGCATGGGCACGCGAATCCCGGTATGAATGCGACCCGGTTTATAGATTTTGGTGGAGGCAGGCAGCGGCCCGGTCGAAACCTTCGGGGCCTCGGTGATTTTTGCTATAGCGGTCATCATCAGGTTCCTTTGCAGTTTATTTGCGTGGAAACCCAGTTCTGTGCCGGAAGGATGAAAGGAGTTCGCGAGTCCGAAATACAAGTCGAGCCGAAGCACCAAACGCGAAGACTTTTGCACCGTCCCTACGCCAGTATGAACTGGATCAGGTTCAACGGGTCACTGCGCTGCAAAAGCCAGCAGTATCTCAGCCCCTTGTCGGGACTCCCCTGGTGAATAACCCTAACTGACCCGCTCGCGACTTCGTTGTCAAGCGGGTGAATGTCTTGCTATGCGCGAAGCTGTTTCAATGCGCCAGCCCATTTGGTTAGCTCGCCGAGCATGGTCATTGTACTTGTCACGATGCTTTCACTCGGCTGGAATACGCCTTCATCGTTGATATACTGCTGATACGAAGACACCGGAACGCCTTCCGGAATGGGAACCATGCGCAATCCGGCCATCAGTCCCTTGACTGATTCGACCGAGCGCAAGCCTCCCGAGACACCGCCATAGCTGACAAAACCCGCGGGCTTGTAGTTCCACTCCTGCCAGAGATAGATCATCGCATTGGTCAGCGACGGCGGCGCGAAGCAATCATATTCCGGGGTAACGAAAACATAGGCATCACCCGAATCGATGATCTCGCTCCATTTGCGGGTGTGCGCGTGTTCGTATTTTTTCAGGCGCGGATGATTGGGTTCGTCAAAGATCGGCAGATTGATTTCGGCAAGATCGATCAGAACAGGTTCAAACCGGCCATCTTGCCTGGCAAATTCATTGAACCATTTTGCAACTGCCGGCCCGCCACGGCCGGGCCGTGTGCTGGCGATGATGATGTTGAGCCTGAGCGCCATTGTAACTCCATAGGACGGTTGAATCATGTCGCCTATGAATAGGAATGCCACGTCTCGCTTCACAAGAAGGCACTTTTTGGAAACCGGATAATTCTGTCAAAAGCCTTCATGAAAAACGAAACCCGCTACAGCAAAGGCTGTGCGGGTTCTGTCGTCTCAGCAAATGACCGGTCGGGCCGGTCAAGGATTATCTGTTGAAATCGCTGCCATTGTTGGCAGCCGGACGGGCGACGCGTTCCTTTTTCTTCGGACCGGGCAACAGGCCCTCGCGCTGTGCCTGTTTGCGTGCAGCCTTGCGGGCACGGCTCACGGCTTCTGCCTTTTCGCGGACACGGCGCTCGGACGGCTTTTCGAATGCCTGACGCGCCTTCATTTCACGGAAGAGACCCTCCCGTTGCATCTTCTTCTTCAGGACCCTCAGGGCCTGTTCGACATTGTTGTCACGGACGAGAACTTGCAATCGTTTTCCTTACCCATGCTTGCCTCGTCTTGCAGAACCACAATTGACCGCAATCAGACAAGCGTTTGAAGAATTGCCACTACGGCAATCCGGAGAAGCGCGGACTTTATGCATTTCCGCGCCAAAAATCCAGTGCGCCCGAGCAATTTACTCGGGCTTTCCTTTATTTCCCGCCAGTTATTCCGATCAGCCCGGCGGGTACCTTTTGTATTCCGGGACGCGGCAGCCCGATTTGGGTCCCGCGGACGAATCAAATGGCTGCGGTGATGATGATCTCGACCTTGTATTCCGGGGTCGCGAGCTTGGCTTCGCCGGTTGCCCGTGCCGGTGTATTGGCCGGCTCGACCCACGAATCCCAAACTGCATTCATCTCGCCGAAGTCTTTCATGTCATCGAGCCAGATAATGGCCTGCAGCAGCTTGGACTTGTCGGTACCCGCTTCCTTGAGGAGGCGATCGACTGCCGCCAGAACGTCCTTGGTCTGCTCGGTGACGCTCTTGCCTGGCCCGCCAACCTGACCGGCGAGATAGACAGTGTTGCCATGGATAACGGCCTGGCTCATGCGCGGACCAACTTCAATGCGACGAATGCTCATGGAAACTCTCCTCTAGCGATTTGCGAGCAGGCAGGCGCCTGCCTTGCATGCATGAAAAAAGGGCCGTGCGGCCCTTTTTTCGAAAGAATGGTGGGCACAGTAGGGATCGAACCTACGACCCGCTGATTAAGAGTCAGCTGCTCTACCAACTGAGCTATGTGCCCGTCAGCCGCTTTGACGACCGAAGGTGAGGGCTCTATAACGGCGCAAATTCTGCCTGTCCAGCCCTTCTTGAAAACTTTATGACGGCGGCGGACAGTAACAGCGCAAAGTCGAACCTCACACAAAAAGCTGCCCCTCCGCAATCTTGATCGCGGAGCCGCCGATACGCCCGCCTGTCAGCTTCTGGTCGACGATGTCGAGTTCAAGACGCAGGTGAGACGGCCGCCCCATTTCGTGCCCCTGCTCTATCGACAGCCGCAACACACCATCGAGCGGCTCATCAAAGGCATGGATGGCTCCTGCGAAGGCAGCCGTCGCTGACCCTGTCGCCGGATCTTCATAGGTGCCGTCATCACTGACAAACATGCGCGAATGAAAATGGCTGCCATGCAGGATCGTCTCGCGGCAATAGGCATAGACCGGCAGCTGGCGATGGCCAATCGTGGGCGCGACATCCTTCATGGCGGTCTGGTTGATTCTGATGCGTCCCGCCGCTTCGAGGCCATGGATCGGCACCAGCAGAAATGGCACGCCAGCGTCCCATATGCTCGGAACATGGTTCTCGAACCCAATCTCCCGCGGCTCAAGCCGCATCGCATTGGCGATGGCGATCTTGTCATATTTATAGGGTATCGCTTGGGGCAAGCGTGGAAGGTCGAACTCGGCAAACGCACCGCCTGCACTCAGCTTCACCCCGCAGCGTACAGGTCCAACCTGTTCTTCCAGAATGATCAATGCATCCTGCTGCCCCTCCTTGCCATCGCCAAAACGGCGCTGAGCCAGCGCCACAGCAGTTCCAACTGTCGGATGCCCCGCAAACGGCATTTCGTAGTCGGGTGTGAAAATGCGGGCCCATGCGGTATGGGCCGGGTTTTTCGCGGGCAGGATAAAGACAGTCTCTGAAAGGTTGAACTCTCTCGCGATGCGCTGCATGGTGAGGTCGTCCAGACCTTCCGCGTCATGCACGATGGCTAACGGATTTCCGGTCAGCACCTTGTCGGTGAAAACGTCAAAAACCTCATAATTGCGACCGCTCATTTGAATTTCTCCCGGGCATTGTCCGGAGAAAATAGACCAAGGCGTGGGGTGTTCAAGTCAAACCTTGTGACGGTAACATTCAGCGATGTCCGAAATGCCAATCGGCAAAGGTTCGAAACGTCAGCGGCGTCGCTTCACCCATTTCACCCGCAGCTGAAATAGCCGTAATATCGTCGAGTTCGGAATCAACCTGGGACGAGATATGTGCCCGGATACGTTCGAGCAAATCATCTGCGCTGAGATCAAAATAATGACGCAGGAACAGCGCTATGTTCCGGTTGGCGGTGACCAGATGAATGTTTCCGTCGCGCTTCCCGGCTTCCGGGAGGACGATGCCGGTTTCTTCCTCGACTTCCCGGTGCATGTTGCCTTCGATATCGATGTATTCACCCACCACATCATCGTCATCAAAGGAACCGGCAGGGAAATAGATCCGGCCAGCTGCTGAAGTCGAAGGAGCCATCCGGCCCGCGATCAATTTGTTGTCGTTGGAAACAATGACCCCGACGCCATAGATGTGCCAGGGCTTGTCATTCGATGTATTTGCCTTCCAATGCATCATCGTGGCAAAGCGAGTGCGATGATACCTCGCCTCGAATGCTTCGACTGACAGATGTGCCTCCTCGGCCATGAAGAACGAGCCATTGAACAGGGCAGGATTGGCGGTTGTGGCCCTTTGCCAGTTGGAGGCGATTGCCGCGTTGTGCTGCAACTCATAGCGCAGCGGTGCACTGTCTATGCGCACAATTGCGCTCTTGATCGGGATGACAGTCTTTTCGGGAATACCTATCATAAATCAAACCATGTTGAGAGAGACTGCGACCGGGCAATGGTCGCTGGCTTTCGGTCGGTCCCAGCCTACGCGGGGAAACCGTTCTACCTCCTGATTCGGTGGAAATATGGTCCGGTATGGTTGACCGCGCCGGATAATATCGGGGACCGCACTGGTATTGCTGCGTGCCAGGGCCGGCGACGCCAGGATATAGTCAAGCTGACACAGGTGGCGCTCTTGCGGCCCACGCGTATGGTAGAGCGTCCATCGATCCATGACGGGGCGGCGTTCCACCAGATTTTCGCAAAAACCGCCTTCCAGCAGGATGTCAACGCTGCTTGAAGGTTCGCTGACGGGCTCGAACGTATATCCGGCAAGCGAATCGCCGCCGATGATGATCCTTTCGCGATAGTCATTGAAATCGCCGCAAATCACCCAGCGCTTGTCTGCCGAACCGCCACTTGACGCATATTTGTCTTCAATGATCCGGCGCACCGCCTGCGCTTCCGCAATCCGCACCGGCATGGTCGATGCACGCCCGTCCAGCCCGTTGCGCGGCGAACCCATTGATTTGAAGTGGCTGACAAATAGCGTCAGGGGCATGCCACCGATGAACAAATCGATCTCGAGACAATCGCGCTTGAAGATGCGCTCATGCGGTTCGATGCCGAGCAGCGCCAGCTCCGGGCCATGGATGCCCAAATCATTATAGGTGTTGTGGGCATGACTGGTCATTTTGACGAATTCGATCGGTTCCCCATAGCGGGTGGTCTCCCGCATCAGCACCGCCACGTCGATGCCGCGGCTGTCATTGCCCTCGATCATGTACTTGTGCCGGTAGCCCTCTCCCACCATCTTGAAAAGATAGCCGAATTCGAATGCATTCAGCGCGCCGATATTGTCCACCTCCTGCAGGCAGAGAATGTCCGCGTGGGTCTCGGCAATGGCCAGTGCAGTCAGTTGGCGGGTATCGTCGGCATGGGCGATGGTCCGTGCCTGCTCCAACTGCCGGTATTGTTCCTCATCCTGAATCTGGAAGAGTTGCAATGTCCGGTCCTTGTTGAGATTGTTTTTGAAACCCGAGAAGTCGAAACGGTTCATGAGATTTTCGACATTGAACGTAGCGATGCGGACAACCATGCAAGACTCGAGCGTTTGAAACAATCTGTGGAGCAACTGCGTTCCTCCAGATTGAACCTATCCTTATTGACGGATTGCCACCAGTAGCGATCATCGCAAGATGCGCCTATATGAGATGGATGACGGATCATGGCGGAACGATAATGACAGCTTTGAAAATCCTGCCCGCGGCGCTCGGCCTCCTGTTGGCAACGCAACTTGTCAGCGCTTCCGCTCAGGGAGTCGAGACTTATCGGCCGGCACCGCGCGGTCTCGACGTGGTACCGATCAAGCCGCTTATTCTTCGCAACGGTTCTCCGATCAATCCGGCGTCACGCGATTGCACCGGATCATCCCGTTGCGTTGACTTCCGCGTGCGCCGCCCGGTTGGCCCATCCGGACCGACGCAAACGGAGCGCTGCCGGGCCCAATACCAATCCTATCGGGCTTTCGACAACACCTACCAGCCGTTCGTTGGCCCGCGCCGCCGCTGCGATTTGTAGGATCCTCCAAAAACACGTTGCGAAGTCCACTTGGGGCAATCCGCGAGGATGACCGCTCAGGGACGCCGCTATCGGCCCCGCCAAACCCTCGACATTGCCCACACATTCCCTCCGGCAGACTGCTTCGATATGAGCCTACACCTCTCCAAATATTAGGCAGCCCGCCGGAGAGCCGATGCACAGTTTCAATCAACTCAGCGATTAGAGCCTCGGGCGAGGATAATTGATGCGTTCCGCCTGTCCAATGTATCGCTCCAGGGCTGCAAATCGTCCCACGCGCGCACTTTTCCGTCTTGGTGAAGTATTTGGCACGAAACCTGCTTTACGAATGCAGCGGTTCGATATTTAGCCGCTTTATTGATTGAAAAGCCCGCATTCGCAGCGGGATACAAAGATATTTTCAGCAATTTTTGTGGGGTATGAAGTGAAAATAAATTTCGGAATCAACCATAAGAAGCAGTCCTCTTCGGACGCCAATCAGGTCTCGCAGCTGCGGCGCGCGCTTCTGATGGGCTGTGCCTATTTGCCTGCCGTACCGCTCCTGACAATGTTGGGTGGATGCAACGAGGGCGGCAACGGGACCCAGGAAGCGGTAACCACTTCAACGACATTCAACATTCCGCCGCCGCCACCGTCGGACGTGCCCGCGACACAAGGGCTGTCGATACCGCTGCCACCATACAAGACAACTGACCCGCTGCCCGGGTCAACAGCCGTGCCGACCGGGTCAACAGCCACGCCGCCAGGGGAAAACGACGCCGCGCTGGGAGGAATAGACGCAGCTTTCCAACAAACGGACTTTACGCCCGGGCCAATTGGCATGGCGCCGTCCGGGCTAGCAAACCCGGGGTCAATGGAAGGGAAGACCTGGCGGCCACCCGCGCCATCATGGCCGAAAAAGGTCGGTATCTACAATCTTGAGTATAATTCGTTCTCGCAGGTTTCCGCGCGTGGTGCGAAGGAAGATATGGGGACCTATCTGAAGCGCTCGCTTGATAACAGGTTTGCGCTTTTCTACCGGGCCATGGTGAAAGCTTTTGAGAAACATCCGCCCAAGGAGTTCGAGGTCAGCTTTTTCACCGCTCCGGAATTTTACTGGAACGTGCCCTGGGGGGATTTCCTGACCGAAGACGAATTGAAAAATTCAGCGGATTTGTTTCTGGATACGGTCAAGGCAAATGTAAGAACACTGATATCCAAGTTTCCGGCGAGCCTGTACGGTCACATCGTCCTGTTGCCGGGCACGGTCGCAGCACTGAAACCAAACCCCAACATCAAGCCGACCGGCAGCGGAGCGAGCAAGATCAAGGTTGTGTATGAGGCGTTCAATTATCTTACCTGCACGCACAATCTGCCATTGGACGATTCGGATTATCCGCGCCCCGCCTATATGATCTGGCCCAAACGGGTCGTGTCATCGATCGACTTCATTGATGGACGCAACTGTACATATTCGGTTGCCGCACTGCCTAAAAATCCGGTCAATACGCATTTAACTGACAGCGTAGAGAAATGCCTCCTGAGCGATAAGGGCGATCTGACGATCTATATCAAGTTCGTAACCTCGACAGTCGGGCAATCCTTCGATGCGCACGACCAGCCTTTTCCCAAATTACCGGAAGGCAATGCACCAGCAAAAAAATTTCATAACGACATCATCGATGGCCTGCCCTTCGGCATTGATATTTGCCTGGATTACGCTATGGCCAGCGTGCAAAAGGACACCTTTCGCATGGCCCAACTCGAAGATCAGACTTTCAAACTGGATTTCGTTATTGCTGCCGGGATGAGTTTGGACACCGCGACTTACCTCAAGACGAAACATGTACAATATGCGATCCACAATGACGGTATTGTGAGTTCCAGTGAGAGTAACCCACTATTCAGCACTATCTGGAAATTGAACCATCAACCCACGGGCTCGCCTACTTTCACAACTCTGGTGCCACTCGATGCCAAGAAGGAAATCGATACAAAAAATGGCGTGGTCTCTGTCTTTGACCAAAAACTGAAACTCCCGATAGCCTCGCCCATGGCTGGCATCCCGGAGATCAAGGACAAGATGAATGATGTTAATGTGCGCATCTGGTCATTGGACATCGACAATTCAGATAAGCCAGGCGCTGCGCTCGTCGCCAGCAATCCGGGAGTAAATACGACGCTGGTCGAGACCATCCAGTTTATGGAATGATCCGGCGCATGCATGGTTGCGAGCTCGCGGCAACGCGGGCAGACTTGACGGACAGTTTCTGAACCAGACAAAAGGCCGGTGGAGTGTTCCACCGGCCTTTGTTGTTCCCATAAAGCGAAGCTTAATTCTTTGCCTTGTCGACCAGCTTGTTGCTGCCGATCCACGGCATCATGCCGCGCAGCTTTTCACCGACTTCTTCGATCTGGTGTTTGTCGTTGTTGCGGCGGATAGCCTTGAAGCGCGATGCCCCGGCCTTGTATTCCTGCATCCAGTCGGAGGTGAATTTGCCAGTCTGGATGTCGTTCAGGACACGCTTCATCTCGGCCTTGGTCTCGGCGGTGATGATACGTGGACCGGTGACATATTCGCCCCACTCGGCCGTGTTGGAGATCGAGTAGTTCATGTTGGCGATACCGCCTTCGTAGATCAGATCGACGATCAACTTCACTTCGTGCAGGCATTCGAAATAAGCCATCTCTGGCGCATAGCCAGCTTCGACCAGGGTCTCGAAACCGGCGCGGATCAGTTCGACCAGACCGCCGCACAGAACAACCTGCTCGCCGAAGAGATCGGTTTCGCACTCTTCTCTGAAGTTGGTTTCGATGACGCCCGAACGGCCGCCACCAACGCCGCAGGCATAGGACAGCGCGAGGTCATGGGCATTGCCTGAAGCGTCCTGATGAATGGCAATGAGGCAAGGAACACCGCCGCCCTTCTGGTATTCGCCGCGAACCGTATGGCCCGGGCCCTTGGGCGCGATCATGACGACGTCAACGGACTTCTTCGGCTCGATCAGGCCGAAATGCACGTTGAGGCCATGGGCGAAGGCGATTGCGGCGCCGTCGCGGATATTGTCGGCAATGTGATCCTTGTAGATGTCGGCCTGGAGTTCGTCCGGCGTTGCCATCATCATCAGGTCGGCCCACTTTGCGGCCTCGGCAACGCTGACGACCTGGAAGCCGTCGGTTTCTGCCTTCTTGGCAGTCGCGGAGCCTTGACGAAGCGCGATGCGCACGTCCTTGGCGCCGGAATCCTTGAGGTTGAGCGCATGGGCGCGGCCCTGCGAACCGTAGCCGATGATGGCGACCTTCTTCGACTTGATCAGGTTGATGTCCGCATCGCGGTCATAATATACGCGCATTGTTCTATTCCTTCCCGTGTTAGGATTTAGTGGCCGTCCCCGGCCGCTTTCGTGTCAGCCCCGTAAAGAGCCAGAAACTGTTGTGTCGCCCGCCGGGCATCCCGGTCGATCGCCGCCTCAGTCAATTCGAACCGGTCGCCGAGAAGCAACCGGATTTGTACGTCGCGGACGACCAGTCCGAAGAAGGTGCGGAATGCTTCATCCGTATCCTGAAAATGCAGCAGGCCCGTGTCACGCCCAAGCCGAAGCAGCGGCTTCAGGCGGCGTGCCATGGCGAATGGCCCATTCTCGAGAACAATGGCCCCGAGATCGTGCTTGTCGCTGCCGGCATGGCCAACGGCAACCCGGTTGAGCGCAACTGATATCGTACCGGACAGGACGCGCAGCCAGTCAGACGCAAAGCGCTCGAGACCTGTGGTCAGGGAAGTCAAGCCGAACGCCTCGGGATCAACTGGCACGCCCCTCACCTTTGAGGCCTGCCACTGTACGGTCGCCGTCAGCAGCCCGTCGCGATCGCCGAACCACTTGTACAGGCTTTCCTTGGAGCAGCTCGCGCGGCGCGCGACGCTCGTCATGGTCAGCGTATCCCCCGCCTCGACCAGCAGAGTCAGCGCTGCATCGAGAACGTCTTTCTGACGTTCCGTCAATGCGGTCTCGCTGACTTCCACTGTTGACTGCACGCCTCATCTCCTTGCGTACCGTACCGTACGTTACGGCAGCGTTTTAGTATGCTGGAGGTGTTTTGACAAGCGCAATGAAAAACTTTTGAGGCGTCCGCCAATTCTTATACGCGTCTCGTGGCAAATCCGCCCGTCTTTACCCGAATATGGACCAGGAAAGTCCGATTCTGGCTCAAGATTCTCAACCGCGAGTTAAATATTTGATGTGTTGAGTTGCGTTCCCGCTTGCCTAGATGTTGACCTGCGTCCCGATCTCGACCACACGGCCTGTGGGTATCTGGAAATATTCCGTGGCATCACTCGCTGTCCGTGCCAGGGCAATGAACAGGCGGTCCTGCCAGCGAGGCATTTCGGACCGCGCAGATGCCTTCAACGACCGGCGCGACAGGAAGAAGGAAGTCGTCATGATGTCGAACTTCCAGCCTTGCTTGCGGCAAATTGCCAATGTCCGGGGGATGTTGGGACGCTCCATATAGCCGAACGTTAGCGTGACCCGCATAAACAGGTCGTTGATTGGCTCGATCCGCACACGGTCGCTCTTTTTCACTAGCGGCGTTGGAGCGGTAACCACGGTCAATATCACATTGCTCTGATGCAAGACCTTGTAATGCTTGAGACTGTGCATGAGCGCGGTTGGTGTGCTTTTGGGATCGCCAGTCAGGAACACGGCAGTGCCGGGCACAAGAGTCGGCGGATTTTCAGCCATTTTCTTGGAGATCAAATCAAGCGGGACTTCGCCCTTGCGTGTTTTCTCGAAGAGCTGACGGCTACCACGAACCCAGGTAGCCATTACCAGGACGATCAGGAATGCAACCACCAGGGATGCCCAGCCACCGTCGACTACCTTGATCAGATTTGCGGAAACGAACGTCAAATCTATGATCAGGAAGCAAAGCGTCAACGATACCGCAACCCACAGGCGCCACTTCCAGATCCGGCTCATGACGATGAAAAGTAGCGTCGTGGTGACAAGCATGTTGCCGGTAACAGCAATACCATAAGCCGACGCAAGGTTGGATGAGCGTTCGAAGCCCAGCACCAGCAGTATGACGACAAGACCGAGAAGCACGTTCACCCGGGGCAGATAGACCTGTCCCGACTGCTTTTCCGATGTATGTTCAATGTTAAGGCGAGGCAGAAGATTGAGCTGGACCGCTTGTCGCGATAGCGAATAGGCACCAGAGATGACAGCCTGGCTGGCAATAACCGTCGCCATGGTGGCAAGCAAGACCATTGGCAAAAGCGCCCAGTGCGGAAACATTTCAAAAAATGGATTCTTGGCGGCTTCGCCATGGGCCAGAATGAATGCGCCCTGCCCGAAATAATTGAGCAAGAGGCAAGGAAAAACGATCCACATCCATGCGGTAGCGATGGGTTTGCGCCCGAAATGGCCTAAATCGGCATAGAGCGCCTCTGCCCCCGTGACAGCCAGAAACACCGTCCCGATCGTAGGGAAAGCAGTGGCGGGATTGTCGATGATATACTCGAATGCATACACCGGGTTGACCGCTGCAAAAACGCTGAGATCATCCGCGAGATGCCAGAGACCAAAGAAACCGATGGCCAGAAACCAAAGCAAGGTAATCGGCCCGAAGATCGTTGCAACTCGGGCTGTACCAAACCGCTGCACCGAGAACAAAGTCAGTAGAATGACCAAGGTAATCGGAACGATGAATGGTTCAAGGGCTGGAGTCACTATTTCCAGGCCCTCGACAGCCGAAAGCACTGAGATCGCGGGAGTAATTACCGCATCACCGTAGAATAGCGATGCACCGACAATCCCCAGAGCCAGAATAAGTTGCGGGCGAGTCTTGAAACTCGCGCGTGCCAACGCCATCAGCGAAAGAATCCCACCTTCGCCGTCATTGTCGGCACGCAGAACAAATAGAACGTATTTGATTGTCACGATGACTGTCAGTGCCCAGAAGATCATCGAAACGACGCCAAGCACGTCGGTGCGGCTCAACGAGCCGTCGAGCGACGCAGCGTGAAGGGCTTCGCGGAAAGCATAAATCGGACTCGTGCCAATATCGCCATAGACGACGCCAAGTGCACCTAGCACAAGCACCGGAAAGGCTTCTTTATGATGCATTTCCGGTTCATGGGCGACGGGATCTTTATAATAGCCCTCGTCAGCCAATTGCTCGTCACTCATATAGATTTTTCCTCGCTCTGACAGCGTGGGCGGACGAGTTAGTCGTGTTGCAACGCAATATCAATCGCCATTTTCTCATAGCTCTTTGCTCACGGTATGCAAAAACGCATGACAAATCAAATCCTGCGCCCAAATCAAGGGGCTAGGCCTTGAGCGCATTGAGAAATCTTTCTACAGCCCCAGACATTCCGTGCATCAAAGCCTCCGCCGTGAGGCCATGACCAATCGAAACTTCGACAAGATTTGGCACTCTTTTGACCAGTGCCGGAAGATTGGCGACAGTCAGATCGTGCCCGGCATTAACCGCAATCCCAGCTTCGGCCGCCGCGACACCAGTAGCGCCAAGCTTTGCCAGTTCCTCGGTTTCGCGACGCGGATCGTCGTAAGCACCGCCATAGGGCCCGGTATAAAGCTCGACACGATCAGCGCCCAGCGCCTTGGCCACCGCCGGAGCCTCCGGATCCGGATCAACGAACAATGAAACCCTAATGCCCCGATGTTTCAGGTCCGCAATGATAGGCTGCAAAAATTCACCGTCCTGCCTCATGTTCCAGCCATGATCCGATGTGGACTGTGCTGGGTCATCGGGAACCAACGTCACCTGCTCTGGTTCATTCCCTGCAATGAGGTCGAGGAATTGCGCTGTTGGATAGCCTTCGATATTGAACTCAGCTTGGGGAAACTCATCATCGATCAAAGCGCGGATCGCGGGCAAATCTGAAAACCGGATATGCCTCTCATCCGGACGCGGATGGACGGTCAGTCCGGACGCTCCCGCCGCCAGAGCGACGCGTCCGAGGCTAATAACATTCGGCCAGGGCAGATCGCGCCGATTTCGCAGCATCGCAACTGCATTAAGATTAACGGAGAGTGTGGCTGTCATGATTAATGTCCGGCAGGGGGATTACTGCCCAGTCTTTTACAGGAGATGTGCGACATTAAACATCGTTATTTCGCCAAATCCAAATATCCATACGCCCAAGAAACCGGTCCTGAACCATCATTTTGTGAACCAGCGAACAGTCCAGGCATTCAGCTCAAAAAATTCTTCAGCTCTGCAACGATCGCCTCGGGGGCATCATCTTGAACAAGGTGGCCCGCTCTTGGAACCGTGTGAAACCTTGCATGGGGAACCAGTGACGCAAGCTTACGTCCGCGCTCGATCGGTATCCATTGATCCTCCTGCCCCCAGAGAAGCGAGACTGGGCAACGAATGGCTGGGATCCTGTCTGCAATTTCGTCGGTAAAGCGTTGATCCATCTGTGCAATTTGCCGATAGAACGCAGCTTTCCCTATTTCGTTTTGCCAAGGGGCACAATAAAGCTCAAGGCTTTCCCGTGACAATGGTTGAAAGGCGGCACCGCCGATATAAGCAGCAAGAATGGCTTCATGAATGTATGCAGGAAGGCTGCCAAAGGCTTCTTCAAACCTGCGCACATGCTGGACGAAGGGAGAACCCCAAGGCGCAATCGCGACCGGATCAATCAGTGTCAGCGAAGTGAAATCCGCTCCGTTGAGAAGATGGGTACGAAGAGCGGTCGCACCGCCAATATCATGGGCAACCACGTCCGGGGCTTCGATTTGCCGATGCATGAGCAGCGCAGCGAACAGATCATTCTGGACGCCAAGCGAGACGTCTTGTCCATCTCGCATCTCGGACTGGCCGTAACCGAGCAGGTCAAAGAGATAAACGCTGCGGTTCGAGGCAAAGTGCGGAGCGATCTTACGCCACACAGCAGACGAGAATGGTGTTCCATGCACAAACACCAGCGCCTGGCCGCTACCAAACGTCCCGAAGCGAACGGATTGGCCCCTGAAACGGAATACATGGGGCAGGTCCCAGACAATCTTGTTCGCGTTGCCAATCATCTCAAAGCGTCACTCCTCGGCTTACCGATTGAAACCCATAAGGCGAGCTGACACGAGCAAAGACTTTTGACGGAACGTTAAATTTTCTTGAAAGCCAGCTTAACGCACAACCGTCAAACGTTCCGCGGCCCGTGTTATGGCCGTATAGAGCCACCGTTCGCGCGTATCGCGGAATGCATAGCTTTCGTCGAAGAGCACGACCTCATCCCATTGCGAACCCTGCGCCTTATGCGTTGTCAGTGCATAGCCATAATCGAAATCGTCGAAGCGCTTCTTGGTTTGCCACGGAATTTCCGCGTCGGGATCATCGAACTGCGCCTTCAGGAGCTTGATCTTGGCAACGCCTCTGCCTGGCTCTTCATCCTCTGGAGCGACCAGAAGGTTAATACCGGGTTTTACCGTTTCCCGTGACGAGGTCATGACTTTCCACAATGAACCGTTGAGCAAGCCCTTGGCCGGGTCGTTGCGCAAGCAGACCAGTTTGTCACCAGCCTGAGGAAATGACGCCGAATAACCTTTCAGTTCACGCAGACGCTGATTGTAGCGCCGGCGTGTCCGGTTGGTGCCGACCAGCACCTGGTCGGCGCCGAGCACAAGATCCTGTGTCACGTCAGTTTTGGCGATCACTTTTGCCGCACCGAAATCGCCGTAATTGAATTCGCGTCCCTCCCGGACGTCGAGCGCGAGGCGGATAATGGGGTTGTCGCGCGCCTGCCGATGAATTTCGCTCAAGAGGAAATCAGGGTCATGCTCCGTAAAGAAGCCGCCGCCCGAAATTGGCGGCAACTGACCAGGGTCACCCAATACGAGTATGGGCGTACCGAAACTCATGAGGTCGCGCCCCAGTTGCTCGTCCACCATGGAGCATTCATCAACGACGATGAGCTTGGCTTTGGACACCGGGCTTTGGCGGTTCAGAGAAAATGTCGGGGCTATGCTGGTCTTGCCCGTGGTTTCATTCTCGACAGCCTCTTCACCGCGCGGCCGGTAGATGAGAGAGTGCAGTGTACGAGCATTCACGGCGCCCTTGGACCGAAGCACTTGGGCGGCCTTGCCAGTGAAGGCCGCGAACTGGACATCTCCCTCGATATGCTCGGCGAAATAGCGGGCAAGTGTCGTCTTGCCTGTACCGGCATAACCAAAAAGCCGGAAGATCGGACTGCGTCCGTCTTTCAGCCATTTTGAAACGGCTCGAAGCGCTTCATCCTGTTGCGGTGATAATTGCATGGTCCTGAGTGACAGGATTCGCTGTCAAAGGGCAAGGAAAATGGGCGTGCCGGTTCTAATACTATAAGTTATCCGGGTTACCGGGACGTATCTGGCCCTCGCCTACTCGGCCGAATTGGTGGTCAACCATACGAAAACGATCACCCTTGACCTGCAGCCTCCAGCAAATCTTCTGCTCTTCGCCCTCATAGGTCAGGCAAAGACTGTCCTTCTCCAGCGTCCAGTCGCCCGAGTAAGACATCCCATTCGTCAGGACTTGATCCAGCTTGCAACATTCGATCATCTTACCCCGAGACTTTCCGTCAGGGCCGAGGAATTCGGTGAAATTGAACGGCGGTTCAGCTTTAACCTCTCCCGTGAGCGTGGCCCCGGTAATGACCTTGCGCAGATCCTCTTCCGTCGTTGCCGGCCAGGAAGTATCTTGTGCTATGGCATGGCTCGCAACGAGCGCCGGCCAGAAAATCACGACGCACAACGCCATCCGGCGAATTCTCGACGATATTTGCATCTTAATGCCGGTCCGGATCATTTTCGAGTTTGATGGGTTGCCCGTGCGGTGTCGCATGGGCGGCGCGCTGCCAGGCGGCAGTCAGTTGGTCAATATCCTCTTTGCCCGCGATATTCTTCAACGTAATGAGAGACTCCAACGCCAGCAGCCAGCATTGATAGTAGTCGCTGGCATCATCCAGTGCACCGGGACGCTTCAACTGTCCCGAGAGGGCGTTCGCCCATTCGTTCCAAGTGAACAACCCCTTTTGATGCAGCGCGATTACCATCGCGAAGGCTTCCGCTTGCCAAGGTTCGGCAAACACGGGTGTGTCGCCGTTTGCCTTTATTCCCCGCGAATGCGTAATCAGCTCACGCAGGCTCAAGGTAGCTCTCCCAGGCATCGATGCTAATCGTCAAAGTAGGATCTGCTGCATCACCCCATATCTCAGGCCCGGTAAAGACAACCGTATAGACATATTGCGGGTTTTCGCCTTTGCCATGGGCATTGCTATCGGGGAAAACAAACCCATCGCGGACAGCGTCAATCCGCCCGAACTTGCCACGCGCATAACGCGGCAATCGCGTGTGCGTCTCCGGGTTGAAATTATGCGTCCGCACGCGATCCCCTGCCTCGAAGCGGGGCTCTTGTGCAACAGGTCGATCACAGGGACCACCTTTTGCGAGTGCTGCGGCCACGTTGTCAGCTTTCAGAATGCGCTTGGGCTCTGTACCTTTGCCCAGGGACTGACCTGTCGCCAGCTCTTGCGGCGAGACAAATCCGTGCCGCTTGAGCAGCACCTCCAGCGCCTTGATCCAGATTTCGTAGTAGGTGGAGGAGTAATAATCCGCCGGATGAAGACATTCGCGCGCGTGGCGGCTCTCATCAATATTCCAGTGCCCCATGGCACCGGCAGCAATTGTCAGCCCAAGTGCGCGTTTTTCCCAGTTCGCATGGAACAGCGGCTCGTCCAATTCCGGCACAATGGGGCCGAAGCCCATCTGCCCGCCAAGATCCTGCGGGCCGTTCATGCGGCCTCCGGTGCGCTGGCCAGTCCGGTGCCAATCATCGAGTCGCGCGTCACGAATTCCGCAAGCTGTGCTTCATCCAAACCGTCCGTACCTTCCGGCCGGAGTGGTATCACAAGATAGCGCAACTCAGCGGTCGAATCCCACACACGAATTTTGGTCGTTTCCGGAAGGACAACGCCGAACTCAGCCAGCACTCCCCGCGGATCAATGACGGCTCTTGACCGGTATGGCGGTGATTTATACCAGACAGGAGGCAGGCCGAGCACCGACCACGGATAACAGGAGCAGAGTGTGCAAACGACAAGATTGTGCGTGTCGGCTGTGTTAAACACTGCCTGCATGTGCTCACCCTGCCGCCCGGTGATGCTCAGCGAAGCGATAGCGGCCGTTGCATCGCGTTGTAACCAATCAGCATATTCGGGATCAGACCAGGCTTTTGCCACGACCCTGGCTCCATTTCGTGGCCCTACCTTCGTTTCATAGGTTTCAACGATGGCATCGATGGCCAATGGATCGATAAGACCCTTTTCAGTTAGAATGGTCTCCAGCGCCCGCACTCGCGCGGCCATAGGATCGAGTTCATTGTCGTGATGATGATCGTGATCGTTTGGCATGGGAAAATCTTATTCGCCTCTTATCGCTGGTGCAAGCTTACTTCAGCATTGGCCATAAGCTGACGACAAGCAGGATCGCCATGGCGATGTTGAACCATTTGAGGCGAACCGGATCAGCGAGCCAGCCACGCATCATTTGACCAAAGGCGGCCCAGCTTGACACAGACGGTATGTTGACGAGGGCAAAGGCAACACCGACGATCAAAACAGTGGCAAGATAGGCTTCGGGCGACGTGTAAGTGGCCATCGCAGTAATGGCCATGACCCAGGCTTTCGGGTTGATCCATTGGAATGCTGCGGCTTCGATAAACGTCATGGGCCGTGCCTTGCCATCAACGGCATTGAGCGAACGGGACATGGCAATCTGGTAGGCGAGGTAAATGAGGTACGCGCCGCCCGCAAACTTGAGGATGGTATAGACGAGCGGAAACGTTTCGATCAATGCGCCCAGCCCCAGACCGACGCCGAGTAGCAATGTGAAGAAGCCACTGCCAATCCCGAACATATGGGGGATAGTGCGTTTGAAACCGAAATTGACACCCGATGCCAAGAGCATGAAATTGTTCGGTCCCGGGGTGATGGAGGTTACAAAGGCGAAAACGAGCAGCGTCAAAAAAATCTCAAGCGTCATCCTTTAAATCCAATCCTATGAAGCGGGTGGAAGCTAGAATCGAACGCGATTTGGCTCAATGACAATCTTGTCAGGGATACAATCGGATCCCTGACAAGCTTCAGTTGAAGGCTCGACTACATGCCGAGCGGGCCACGATTCATCGCAGCAACGCCCGTCCGGCAGATCTCGACAAGACCGAGTGGCTTCATGATGGCGATGAACTGATCAATCTTCGATCCCTTGCCGGTAATCTCAAAGATGAAATGCTCCGTCGTTGCGTCTGTCACCTTGGCATGAAAGGCATCGGCAAGGCGCAGAGCCTCGTTGCGGTGCTCGCCAAGACCCGCCACCTTCACCAAGGCAAGTTCGCGCTGGATCGGTTTTTCATGGCCCAGTTCATCTGCCCGAACGGAGAGATCGACCACCCGGTGAACGGGCACAATGCGCTCCAGCTGATGGCGGATCTGATCGAGGACATGCGGCGTGCCACGCGTTACTATGGTGATGCGTGACAGATGTTGTTCATGTTCGGTTTCAGAAACAGTAAGGCTTTCAATGTTGTAGCCTCGCCCGGAAAACAGGCCGATGACCCGGGCCAGTACGCCCGGTTCGTTGTCGACAAGGACCGAAAGAACCGTGGTGACCGGTAGCTCCGTTTCCTTTGCGATAAAATATGCCGAGCCGGAGGCCAGGTTTTGAGCGTTCATGTTGTTCGTCCTCTCCGGTTACTTAAACGAGCTGCCTGCCCTTGGCGTCGATGGCATTGGCTACTGCCTCATCGGTCGCCTCATCGGGCAAAAGCATTTCATTGTGTGCCTTGCCGGAAGGGATCATCGGGAAGCAGTTTGCCAAATTGGCCACACGGCAATCGAACAGGACCGGCTTCTTGACATCGATCATTTCCTGAATGGCATCATCGAGATCGCCGGGCTTCTCGCAGCGAATACCATGCCCACCATAGGCTTCGGCCAGCTTGACGAAGTCCGGCAAGGCTTCCGTATAGGAATGCGACAGACGGTTGCCGTGCAGCAATTGCTGCCATTGACGAACCATGCCCATATACTGGTTGTTCAGGATGAAAATCTTGATCGGAGCCTCATATTGGACCGCAGCGCTCATCTCCTGCATCGTCATCTGAACTGACGCATCGCCGGCAATGTCGATGACGAGCGAATTCGGATGGGCAATCTGCACGCCCAACGCCGCAGGCAGTCCGTAACCCATGGTGCCGAGACCACCTGATGTCATCCAGCGGTTGGGTTTTTCAAAACCGTAGAACTGGGCCGCCCACATCTGATGCTGACCGACTTCGGTCGTGATGTAGGTATCGCGATCCTTGGTCAGCGCATAGAGACGTTCCAGCGCATATTGCGGCATGATCACGTCCTTGTTGCGCGTATAGGACAGGGACTTGCGCGACCGCCACAGGTCAATCTGCGACCACCATTCGCCGAGCGCTTTTTTGTCGGGTTGCATAGACGACGCGCGCAGCAGCCGCACCATGTCTTCAAGTACATTCGCAACATCGCCAATGACCGGAACGTCGACCCGCACCGCCTTATTTATAGAGGAAGGATCGATATCGACATGAATTTTCTTCGAATTCGGAGAAAAACCGCTGATGCGGCCAGTGATGCGGTCATCAAAGCGAGCGCCGATGTTCAGCATGACATCGCAGTCATGCATTGTCATATTGGCCTCATAGGTCCCGTGCATGCCAAGCATGCCGAGCCAGTTCTTGCCCGACGCCGGGTAAGCACCCAGCCCCATCAATGTCGAAGTGATTGGGAAATTTGTGAGTTCAACCAGTTCCCGCAAAAGCTTGCTGGCTTCATTGCCGGAATTGATGACACCGCCACCGGAATAGATAACGGGACGTTTTGCCGATACGAGCAGCGCAACAGCTTGCTTGATTGCTTCGATGTCGCCCTGGATTTTGGGATTGTAGCTCGTACGCGGTGCGGTTTCTGGCGGCGTGTACATGCCAGTTGCAAACTGAACATCTTTCGGAACATCAACCAGAACCGGACCCGGGCGTCCGGTCTTCGCAACATGGAAAGCCTCGTGCAGAACACGCGCCAAATCATTGACGTCCTTAACCAGCCAATTGTGCTTGGTGCAAGGGCGGGTGATGCCGACGGTATCGCATTCCTGGAAAGCATCCGAGCCAATCAGGCTGGTCGGAACCTGACCACTGATGCAAACCAGCGGGATGGAATCCATCAACGCATCCTGAAGCGGCGTCACCGCATTGGTGGCACCGGGCCCCGACGTAACCAGCATAACGCCAACTTTGCCTGTGGAACGGGCATAACCTTCGGCGGCATGACCAGCGCCCTGTTCGTGGCGAACCAGAATGTGATTGATCTTGTCCTGCTGGAACAGTTCATCATAAATCGGAAGGACAGCACCGCCCGGGTAACCGAAAATATCCGTTACGCCCTGATCAATGAGGGCCTGCACGACCATTTCGGCACCGGTCATCTCGCGGCGTTGCGATGTATGGCTGTCACTATCCTGTTTTTCTGCGGTCATTGATCTCTTCCCGTAAATTCTGCGGCACTCGGCCCTTCAGAGGGTGTTTTCGTTTAGCTGAGATGTTGGAAATAAAAAAGGCCCCCGAAGGAGCCTGTGTTTCGCGCATGGGAGCTTTCGCCGGGTGCTTACAACACCCTGCCCATGCGCGATCCCACGACGATAAGAACTGTTTTCATGGTCGCGGACGATAATTTAGCAAATTCTATCCGTCAACGGCTAAATGCGATCAATTCAAAAGCTTTGTTCGCCAGAACGATAAAGACAATTACCGCTGCGTTGCTAAGATAATCTCAACGCCTCAACCTTAGGATGCCTCAACGTGCAATACTGGTTCGAGAACAGTCGCCAACATGAACACTGAAGCATTGCCTGCTGGACAAGCCAGACCCTTCGTCCGCAATCGGACTGATGGGCATGTCATCGAGTGCAATGGCGAAAAGGCCATCATCCATGCGAAAACCGGGCCATCGGTGTCTGCGTCGGAAGATTATTGGGCAGTCGGCCAGCTCATCTCCATTCAAGTCGCCGAAAGTCGCGTCGTTGGCCTCGTTTACAAAGTTGATCTTCCGGGTGCGCAATGGGAACAGGGTATCGATCAAAGCATTCATATCCATGTTGAGCTTGTCGGCCAGGTTGACACGCAAACCGACGGCACGTTGCGATTTTCGTCGGGTATCGCGACTTACCCGCATATGGGCGCGATTGCTCACCGCATCCGCGCAGCGGACCTGGCGGCGATCTACACGACGACGCTCAAGAACACCGTCTCGGTTGGCCATCTGTCACAGAATGCCGATATCCCTGCTCTTATTTCAATCGACAGTCTTATTTCTCGGCACTTTGCAGTCCTGGGCAGCACAGGTGTCGGCAAATCCAGCGCCGTATCCTTGCTCTTGCGCAAGATTATCAGACAGCGCCCGGATTTGCGGGTGCTGATCCTCGACCCGCACAATGAATTTGCCAGCGCCTTTCCCGAACATTCAATTTCAATCGACTACACGACGTTCGATCTGCCCTACTGGTTGTTCAGATTGGATGAATTTGCCGAGGCGGTTTTTCGTGGAAGGCCAACAGTACCCGCGGAAGTCGATGCCCTGCGTGACATGATTCCGATCGCCAAAGAACGTTTTGCAAGTGCCGAAGCAGCGGCGACCTCATCACTTCTGAAAAAAGACCGTGACTACTCGTCGATGACCGCTGATACGCCGGCGCCCTACCGAATTGCCGATCTGATCAAGTTGATTGAAGAGCGCATTGGCCAATTGGATGGCAAACCGGACCGCCCGACCATGAAGGCTCTCAAGCAGCGATTGCAAGCGCTGGTTGCTGATCCGCGTTATCGCTTTATGTTTTCAGCACCGACGACACTCGACACGATGCGCCAGACCATCGGTCATATCTTTCGCGTTCCGAAGAATGATCGCCCCATTTGTGTCTTCCAATTGGCGGGACTACCCTCGGAGGTGGTGAATTCGGTTGCCTCCGTGCTTTGCCGTATGGCTTTCGATCTTGCCGTATCAAGCGATGGGCGCGTGCAGACGCTCGTTGTTTGTGAGGAAGCTCATCGCTACATTCCTGCCGACGCCACCGCCGGCTTCTGGCCAACACGCCAAGCTATCGCGCGTATCGCCAAGGAGGGCCGGAAATACGGTGTCTATCTCGCGGTTATTACGCAGCGTCCCGGCGAACTCGACCCAACGATTCTCTCCCAATGCAGCACGGTTTTTGCCATGCGACTTGGCAATGAGCGGGACCAAGAGATCATTCGCGGCGCGATTACCGGCGCATCGCAAAGCACAATCGGCTTTCTGTCCTCGATAGCCAACCGCGAAGCCATCGCCTTTGGTGAAGCGGTCCCAACACCTATGCGAATGATGTTCGAGACGATCGCTCCCGAACAGCTTCCTGCAGCGCACATAACGAAGACGCAGGAATCGGTTCGTCTTGGCGATACCCATATATCTCTCGACACAATATTAATGCGGATGCGCCAACTCAATGCTGCGGAGAGTACCAACAATGACGATATTATCGATAGTTTCGAAAACATCGTCAGCACACCGGTAGCGAGCCAGCGGACATCTGCCCTCCCGTCTCAAGAGCCGGCAAGGTCGCATTGGCGTAATTTCGATACCGGAACTCGAAAGGAAGAAGAAGTGCCGAAGCCGCAACAGGAGAGCACCGACCGATTCCGCGCCAGCGATCTCATTCGTAGCTTTCGCAGCGACAAGAGTTAATGTCTCAGGGATAAGACAATCTCTCCCAGTCGCCGGTAAGCTGGTTGCGAAACCACGTCATCTGCCGCTTTGCGTATTGTCGCGTGGCAATTGTTGCTAGCTCAGCTGCTTCTTCCACGCTCAATCGTCCCGCCAGCATCTCCGCTATCTCGCTTACGCCGATCGCTCGCATGGCAGGAAGTGCATTGGGAAGACCTAATGATAACAAGGTCTTGACTTCCTCGATTGCACCGGCCCCCATCATCATTTTGAACCGCCGTGCGATACGCTCACCGAGCCATTTCCGATCAGGTTCGATGACAACCTTCCGCGCTGCTTCACCGTCGATCAGCGGCCTGCCGCTCTCCTTTTGCCATTCGATGATTGAACGGCCCGACGCGTCGAACACTTCGAGTGCCCGAACGACCCTTTGGCTGTCAGTCGGTCGCAGGGTCGAGGCAGCAACAGGGTCTTTTTCGGTGAGGATAGCGTGCAGTTTCTCGGCGCCATGAACCGCCTCCTGCTGGCGCCAGTGCACGCGGATATCGGCCGGAATATCAGGCATTACTGATAGTCCGCCGAGCAGCGCCCGAAAATACAAACCTGTTCCGCCGACAAAAATTACTGGCCTATCAGATAGTTCTGGCATGCCGAGCACACTCTCGACATCGGCGAACCACCTGCCCGTCGAATAGGCAACCGAAGGTGCCACGTGGCCGTAAAGATAGTGCGGTGCCGCGTTCAGATCGTCGGGTCCTGGGCGCGCTGTCAAGAGGCTCAACACATCGTAGACCTGCATGGAATCGGTGTTGATAATCACACCACCGGTTTCACCGGACAGACGAAGCGCAAGTGCCGACTTGCCGCTGGCCGTCGGTCCGGCTATCAGGATTGTCTGTCTTGTTGTCACATCAACCATCCAATCGGAAATTATCCAATGCCCTTGATGGCCACGCTCATCGCCAATCCCGTCACATCAAGCCTGACACCTTCGCTTGGGATTAAAGCCTCGGCGGCCATCAATGCAACAGGTCTTTATTGGCTGGCGGATGGAATTGCCTGCGACATTGCCCTCAAGGATGGCACGGATGCTGCCCGCGTCCATGCTGAACTGGCGGACGCACTCGATGGCGCACCCATTGATATTATTGTGCAAAATCAAGATAGTAGACGTAAAAAAATCCTGATCGCGGATATGGATTCGACCATGATCCAGCAGGAATGCATTGATGAACTGGCTGACGAAGCTGGTTTTCGAGACAAGGTCGCGGCGATCACGGCGCGAGCGATGAATGGCGAAGTCGCCTTTGAACCCGCGCTGCGCGAACGCGTGGCGCTTCTGAAGGGCCTTCCCTTCGCGGTCATCGACAAGGTCATTGCCAGCCGTATCACATTGATGCCCGGCGGACCGGAACTGGTGCGCACGATGAAGAAACATGGAGCATATACCGCGCTCGTTTCTGGTGGGTTCACAGCTTTCACGCAGCGCATCGCCGACATGATCGGCTTTCACGAGAATAGCGCTAACACGTTGATAGATAATGGAGAAACCCTGACCGGTCTGGTCAAGGAGCCCATACTTGGCCGCGAGGCCAAGGTCGCGGCGCTGCGCTCGATCTGCGACCGCTTCAACCTCTCTCCCCAAGAAGCAATTGCCGTCGGCGATGGAGCAAACGACCTTGGCATGTTGCAACTGGCCGGTGCCGGCGTGGCACTGCATGCAAAACCTTCAGTTGCAGCACAAGCCAGGATGCGGATCGATCACGGCGACCTCACGGCGCTCCTTTACATTCAGGGCTACCGGAAGACCGATTTCGTTGTCTGACTCTGTTTCGCGTCGCTACACCAGTTATTCACGCCATAGTTGAAAAAACTGAGCCAGAACTACCATATCTTGAGCGAGATTCGGTGGGGCCGGGGCAAGAATCGACAGTTCTTGCGCAAATCGTTTGGCGATCCCGCCTGTCATGAATCAATATTGCACGGGCCATACCCTGCAGGTACCGCCCGTTGACGATTATCGTCTCCATCAATCCATCTGGAGTGTCACGAACCGCAACTCGCCGGTTTTGGACGCGAGCATAAGCAAGGCATTCTTGCGGCCCTCATCACGCAATTTTTCGATCCGCGCGGCCACATCTTCCGGCGTCGAAACGGTCTCCTGCGCGATGTCGACGATCACGTCGCCGGCTTCGATGCGTTTGTTGGCTGCAACCGAATCTTTCTGGACCTCGGTAACCAGGACACCTTGAACTTCCTTCGAGATGCCAAAGGTTTTGCGGCCATCATCATCAAGTGCACCCAGCGTCATCCCGAGCACGTCGACGCCCTGGACCGCGCCATCCTCGCCTTGCCCGGTCTGATCGTCCTTCTTGGCCTGCTGGTCACTATCTTCAAGCCGGCCGAGCGTAACCTTTACGGTCTGCTCCTTGCCCTTGCGAATCACGACGACATCGACTTCCTTGCCGACCGGGCTCTCGGCGACAACACGTGGCAGATCCTTGACGTTGTTGACGTCCTTGCCGTCAAAGCGCGTAATGACGTCGCCCGCAAGAATCGAGCCATTGGCGACAGGGCCGCCGTCGATTATCCCCGCAACCAGTGCCCCCCTGCTCGATGTCATGCCGAGGCTTTCGGCGATGTCATCCGTGACAGGCTGAATGCGCACGCCAAGCCAGCCGCGGCGTGTTTCGCCAAATTGGCGCAACTGCGCGATCACTCCGGAGGCCAGTTCCGCCGGGATGGCGAACCCGATTCCGATCGATCCGCCCGTCGGCGAGATGATGGCCGTGTTGATGCCAATGACCTGTCCATACATGTCGAAGAGCGGTCCGCCCGAATTGCCGCGATTGATTGCAGCGTCGGTCTGGATGAAATTGTCGTAGGGACCCGAATTGATATCCCGGTTGCGCGCCGAGACGATGCCCACGGTCACAGTGCCGCCAAGTCCGAATGGATTGCCGATCGCCATGACCCAGTCACCGATGCGGGTTTTGGACGAATCTCCAAACTTGACGGCGACCAGCTTGTGCTTCTTCGGATCGACCTTGAGCACCGCGAGATCGGTTTTGGTATCTTTGCCGATGAGTTCCGCCTTCAATTTCGAACCATCGTTGAAATTGACCTCGATCTCATCCGCGTCGGCGATCACGTGATTATTTGTGACGACTATACCCTGCTCGGCATCTACCACGAAGCCAGAACCAAGGGACTGGACCTGGTGTGACGGGTTGTTCCTCCCCGGTTCCTGCTTTCCGAAATACTCATCGAAAAATTCCTGAAACGGTGAACCTTCGGGAACTTTCGGCATGGGCACCGGGCCCGATTCCCCGTCTTGTCCCTTGACGGTCTGGGACGTGGAGATGTTGACGACAGCGTCGATCAGCCCGTCGGCGAGATCAGCCACGGAAGCCGGGCCCTGCGCCCTGGGCTGCATGCTGTTGGGCACTGCAGGCGCTTGCGTCTGTGCCGACGCTATGGGCACGAAAGCCGGTGTGATGCTTGTTGCCGTCATCGCAAGCAGCGCCAGCACCGCGGTAGCAGGACGTGAAACAGGGCGACCAGTGTTTAAAAACATGCGTTCAGGCCTTCATCGGTAAGGTCAGGACAATAGAATACAACAGAACGGCGAGAGTAGACAAAAATATGACCGCCGACACAAAGGTTTGATTGCGACGGTCCTTTTGTCGTTATCCGCGAGCCAGCCACACGACCGCCACGCCGATCGCAATCGAAGCGACGCCGGCAATGCGCAGGAACCCGTCAGGCTGTTCGCTGACATCACGCGCAACGCGTTTTGCAATCAACGGAAAACAGCCGTAGAGCAGCCCCTCGAAGACGAGGAACAGCCCTACCGCATCCAGAAAATCGACCATCGTCTACACCTGCCCCTATTGTGGGGCAGGTTTTGGAGCGACCGGAGGCGTTGCACCGCTTACCGGAGGCAACGTACCCTGGGAGTCCTGGAAATAACGGAAAAACTCGGAATTGGGTGAAAGCACCATCGTTGTTCCCGTATTATCCAAAGCCGTGCCATAAGCTGTCATAGACCGGTAGAACGCGAAGAAGTCCGGATCTTTGGAGAAGACTTCAGCAAAGATACGGCTGCGCTCGCCTTCGCCCTGACCTCGGGCAATTTCCGATTCCTTGCGGGCTTCTGCGATGATTTCGACCACTTGGCGGTCGGCAATAGCCTTGATTCGCTGCGCTGCTTCGCGGCCACGCGCACGCAGACGTTCGGCTTCCGCCAGACGTTCGGCCTTCATGCGGTCGAAGGTCTGCTGCGAGACTTCCTGCGTCAGATCGGTCCGGCGAATACGCACGTCAGTAATCTGGAGCCCGAGCGTTTCAGAATCCGGACGCAGTTGCTCGCGCACTTCCTGCATCATGCCGGTGCGCTCGTCAGAGAGAGCGGCCTCAAAGCCACGCAAACCGTAAACGCCGCGCAACGACGCATCGAGACGTGTACGCAGACGCGCTTCAGCCAGCGTCACGTCACCGGAAACAGTTTGCCGGAACTTGCGCGGGTCGGTGATCCGGTAGACGAGGAACGCATCCACTTCGTAGAACTTACCGCCCGAAACCTGAACACGGATATTGTCCAGCTCGAAGCTTAGCAGACGATCTTCGATCATCTGTACGTTGTCTGCTTCCAGAAAGCCGAACGGCAGTTTGAAATAGATACCAGGATCGGATTTGACCTCGACGATCTCACCGAAACGCAGGACGATGGCCTGCTGGCCGGCCCGGACGACAAAGATTGACGAATAGGCCAACAGGGCAATGAATGCGATCAGACCCGCGAGAAGAGGAAAACGGTTCTGGTTCATTGCTTTGCTCCCTCGGCCGCGGGGCGTTGCCTGGTCAGTTCCTGCAGTGGCAGATAAGGCACGACGCCCTGTCCGCTCTGATCAACAATCACCTTGTTTGAGTCCTTCAGCACACGCTCCATTGTTTCGAGGAAAAGACGCTTACGCGTGACTTCCGGGGCTTTGACATATTCGTCATAGACGGAAGTAAAGCGCTGCGCCTCACCGGCAGCTTCCTGAACGATACGATTCTTGTAGGCAGCAGCGTCTTCCCGGATCTGCGCGCCTTCACCGCGCGCCTGACCGAGCTTCTGGTTGGAATACTGGTTGGATTCCTCGACGAAACGATCCTCGTCCTGCTCGGCACGCTGGACTTCGTCAAACGCATCGGCCACTTCACGCGGTGGCGCCGCATCCTCGATCGACACGGCATTGATCGCAACGCCAGCGCCATATTCATCGAGTGTCTTCTGGATAATCCCGCGAACGTCGTTGGCGATGCCAGCACGGTTGTCACGGAAAATATCCTGGGCCGGGCTGCGTCCGACGATCTCGCGCATGGCGCTTTCCGACACCTGCTGGACCAGATTTTCCGGATTTTCGACGTGGAAGAGATAGGAGACGGGATCGGCCACGCGGTAAAGCACAGAGAACTGCACATCGACGATGTTCTGGTCCCCGGAAAGCATCAAGCCTTCCTTGGCGCCGCGAGCGCCCTGGCCGCCAATGTTCTTCTGCTTCTCGACGATCTCGACCTTCTCATAGGATTCAATCGGCCAGAAGTGAAAATGCAGTCCCGGCTCGGCAATATCCGGCTTGGGCTTGCCGAAGCGCAATTCGACGGCTCGTTCGTCCGGCTGGACCGTATAAATCGACTGGAAAAGCCAGAAGGCGACGAGCGCAAGAGCAATCAGCCCCCAGATCGCGGGGCTGCCGCCGGAACCACCCGGAAGAGCTTGACGCAAACGATCCTGACCGCGGCGAAGTATGTCTTCGAGGTCCGGTGGGTTTCCACCCCCGCCCCCTTGCGGCTTTTGACCCCAAGGGCCACCGCCGCCACTATTGTTACCGCCGCCACCCCATGGGCCGCCGCCGCCGTTCTGATTACTCCAGGGCATTCCTACCTCTTAATTTGAACGGAAAGTACCACCCCGTGGCGTCCTCCCGCTAACGCAACATCCCGTTTATAGGGATGGCGGGGCGCGCTTTCAACGCACGCGGTCGCTTTTCAAGCGGATTTGGTAAAAAGTCGAACGATTATGACTGTTTATCACGAAATTTTCATACCGCATGCGATTGCCTCAGCGTATCAGCGGCGCTCATAAACGACAAAGCGTGTTGCGTAATTGTCTTTTTCGCCGGCGGAGAAATCTTCACTGGAGATTTCTACCCAGATTTTCGGATCGATCGGAGGGAAATGGACGTCGCCTTCTACCTCGGCAAGTACCCACGTTACATAGAGCCGGTCGACCCGGTTCAATGTCTGGCGAAAGATATCTCCACCACCAATGATGCATATCTCATTGACCTTGTCCGCACTGGCATGGCTTCCGGCGATCATCAGTGCCTCATCGACCGAACGCGCCGCGATAACTCCATCGACGGCAAATGCAGGATCGCGCGTGATGACAATGTTGGTCCGGCCAGGTAGCGGGCGCCCGAGCGAATCCCAGGTCTTCCGGCCCATGATGATCGGCTTGCCCATCGTGGTGGCCTTGAAGCGCTTGAGATCGGACGACAACCGCCAAGGCAGGCCATTTTCCCGCCCGATCACGCCATTCTCGGCTATTGCAACAACAAAACTGATCATGCAGGCAACATCCGTTTCAAATGAACATTCGTCTTCAAGGTCAGAACGGCGGCTTCAGACCGCGATCGGTGCCTTGATGCTGGATTCGGCGACATAATCGACAAGACGGAAATCGTCATATTTGAAGGCGAAGAGATCGGTGACTTCCGGATTGATGAGCATCTGTGGCAGCGGTCCTGGCGTTCTGCTCAGCTGCAGCCTCGCCTGCTCGAAATGATTGGCATAGAGGTGCGCATCGCCAAGGGTATGAACGAATTCGCCAGGTTGCAACCCCGTGACCTGCGCCACCATCATTGTCAGCAATGCGTAAGAGGCGATATTGAATGGGACGCCGAGGAAGATATCGGCTGAACGCTGATAAAGCTGGCACGACAGTTTGCCATCGGCGACATAGAACTGGAACAGGCAGTGGCAGGGCGGCAGCGCCATCTCGTCGACAAGCGCGGGATTCCACGCCGAAACGATCAAACGTCTTGAATTGGGGTTTTTGCGTATAGCGCTCAAAAGCCCGGCAATCTGGTCGATATGCCGGCCGTCAGGGGCTGGCCAGGACCGCCACTGATAGCCGTAGACCGGTCCGAGATCGCCATTCTCGTCAGCCCATTCATCCCATATCGTAACCCCATTTTCCTTCAGATAGGCGATATTCGTATCACCCTGCAGGAACCATAGCAGCTCATGGATGATGGATTTCAGATGCAGCTTTTTCGTCGTCAGCACAGGAAAGCCTGCCGCGAGATCGAAACGCATCTGATAGCCGAAAACAGAGCGCGTACCGGTGCCGGTCCGGTCACCGCGGTCAATGCCCGTATCGAGAACGTGTTGAAGGAGATCGAGATAAGTACGCATGTGCTATCTTTAGCAGATTCGGCCAACGAAGCACTAAAACTTGTCTGTGATCCACAGCGCTGCGCCGGTGAAACCCGCGCATCAAATGAAAAATCCCCGGCGTACCGCCAGGGATGATTCGTTTGACGGGCAGGATTTGATCAGAGACTGCCGAGCGCGCCGAGCCCCTTTGCGGTCAGGTAGTAAAAGGTCACACGGCTCTTGCTGTTGTCCGCCTTCATGGCTGTGCAGACCGATTCAATCACAGCATCGGCTTTGGCAGCGTCGGTAATTCCGAGCTTCTTTTCGACCCAATTGGTGCGAACCCGCTTCAATTCTTCCGGATCTGTGCAGGAAACCAGTGATGAATCCCTATTGCGCAGGGCAATTCCGAGATGTTTGACGATTTTTGCAACTGTCGCCTCATCAGCAGCCGCATCGTAGTGACGTACATCCTTTAGATAATCACTCATGGAAAAATCCCCTGATTGCTAGGTTCAATGCCCGGCATTGCAACCTCCCTGAGAATGAAGACACCGCACAAACTGGCAGATGCATGAGGCGATGACTGTTTAGACGCCTTGAAACATTCCCCAGCATCGTTTCCAAGTCAATCCACTCTTTCAATTCAATAAAACAGGCCCTATATAAGCCCTGCTGGCTTTGGCCAGCTATGGCGATAAACGGACGATGCAATAAGCCCATTGGACCCGGGGGCGGTACCCGGCGCCTCCACCACAATGCAGCTGATTTCGCTGCCTTGTGGCGGGGGCGAAATAGGATCGACAAGGGTGTAAAGATCGAACTTTTGCCCGGCATTGTACCACCGTTATCGGGCTAACTCAGTAGTTGCAAACGACAACTATGCGGAAGCACGTCTCGCTGCTTAATTGCGGTGTGATCGCTTCAAATTAAGTCCTAGGGGTTCGCACTTCTAGGCGGGGTTCGGAGGTACCTGGCAACAGAAACCTCCACTACTCCCTCTCCTCATTTCAGCACAATGTCAGCGGTTTTGAACCGGGCTTCGTCCGATTCAAAATCACGGCTTGACGTGACCGATCACATCGCGTATCAAACCATATAGTTAAATAACCTTATGGTTTAATAAACAAATGACACCCGATCGACTTGACCATATCTTCTCGGCGCTTGCTGACCCGACGCGCAGGGCAATCCTGGCGCGTCTGGCGCTCGGCACCACTTCGGTGACTGAACTGGCTGAGCCTTTCGCGATGTCCGGCCCCGCGGTCACGAAACACCTCAAGGTGCTGGAACGAGCCGGCCTCGTCATCCGCGGCCGCGAAGCCCAGTGGCGGCCGTGCAGCCTTGATGCGGCCCCGCTCAAGGAGGCAACGGACTGGCTGGAGCATTACCGGCGCTTCTGGGAAGGCAGCTTCGATCGGCTGGAGGAATATCTGCAGGATGTTCAGAAAAATGGAGAGGAAGATGTCTGACACAACCACAGCTCACGTGACAAATGAAACGGCTGGCCGCGTCCTGACCATCAAGCGCGTATTCAATGCCCCGCCTGCCCTCGTCTTCGATGCTTTCGCCGATCCCAAGCGCATGCTGCAGTGGATGGGGCCGCGTGACTATCCGGCAACATATGTCGAAGCAGACCTGCGGATCGGCGGTAAATGGCGCGCCTGCCTCGACTCCGCCGCGAGCGGCGAAAAGCTCTGGCACGGCGGTGTCTACCGGGACATCGTGCCGGGTAAACGACTTGTATTCACCTTCGCCTGGGATCAGGAGGACGGCAGACCCGGACTGGAGACGCTCGTCAACATTACCTTCGAACCGCAAGATGAGAAGACAATGATGACATTCCGTCAAAGCGTCTTCGATACACCCGAAAATTGCCGTGGCCATGAGCATGGCTGGAACAGCGCCTTCGATCGCCTCGAGGAGCTGCTTTCACAAGAGTAGCCGAGATATCTGCAGCATTCCCATTGAGGCAATCAGCAACAGGAGGAAGCAATGCAACATGAGATCGCATCCCGGGACGAATGGCTGAAAGCGCGTGTGGCGCTTCTCGCCAAGGAGAAAGCCTTCACCAGGGCGCAGGAGGAAATGAGCGCGCAGCGCCGGGCATTGCCCTGGGTGAAGATTGACAAGGAATATGTCTTCGACAGCCGCTCGGGGAAAGTGACACTCGCCGACCTTTTCGGCGGGCGCAGCCAGCTTTTCCTCAAGCATTTCATGAAAGGACCCGGCCAGGGACAGCAATGCGTCGGCTGCTCGCTGGAAGTCGATCACATCGAAGGCCTCATGGCGCATCTCGAGAACCACGATGTCTCCTACGTGGCCGTGGCGCGCGCACCGATCTCCGAGATCGAGACTTTGCGCAAGGCCATGGGCTGGCACTTCCCATGGGTTTCATCGTTTCACAGCGATTTCAACTACGACTTCAACGTGTCCTTTATCCCCAGGGAAGTTGCGGAAAAGAACGCTTACTACAATTACCGGCAGACCGACCCCGGGCTGGAAGACCTCTCGGGCGAGAGCGTCTTCTACAAGGACGATGACGGTCAGATCTTCCACACCTATTCAGCTTTCAGCCGCGGCGGCGAGCAGTTTCTCGGTATTTACGGCTATCTCGACGTCATGCCGAAGGGACGCAACGAGACCGGGCCACACTACAATCTGGTTGATTGGGCACGGCCGAAGAACATGTATGGCAAGGGTGGCATGGTTGGTAACAATGGCCGGTACCACGAGCCCGATTGCGCTTGTTCCCTGCACGAGTGAGCCGGCACGATGTGCTGCGCACTCGGAGCCTTGCTTATCGCCTTGGTCACAGCATGGAGAACCAGGTTCGGAGCCATGCTTGGCTGGTGGCCGCGCGCCCGGTTGGCAGTGACCCTTGCCACAACTGCTATCGCGTTGATCGCGGGTTGGGCACTGGCAGCGCAGCATTTCTCACACTACGTCGCCCGCGCCCAGGCAAACGAAAGAGGTGTACTCGCCGAGATACTGGCCCAGCCGATCTGCAGCGGCAACCGGCAAAAATAAAAAACCCGGGACGATGTCCCGGGCTCTTCTCTTCATATCTGATGGAGGATCAGAACGCTATTCGGCGGCCGCTTCCGCCTCGACCACGCGGCGGCGGCCGATTGTTGCCTGTGTGAGGAAGAACGCACCGACCGCACACAGGGCGATGCCGGCGGCCATTGGCAAAGCGGTTCCGTCGAAGAACAGGCCGGCGATAACCATGGCTACGGCCGAGGTCACGAAATGCAGCGTACCCATCAATGCGGAAGCAGTACCGGCAATCTCGCCATGGTCCTCAAGGGCGAGCACGGATGACGTCGGAATGACCAGCCCCAGGAAACCGTAGCCAACGAAGAGGAAGATAGCCAGCACCGGCAGCTGATTGAAGCCCAAGCTCATGACAACGACCATTGCCGCCATCGTCAACGAGAAAGCCGTTACAGCCAAGCGCATCACCCGGACCAGCCCGAACCGATCGCCGAGCCAGCCGGTAAACTGCGATACGGCAAAGAATGAGACCGCATTGATCGAGAAAGCCATGCTGTACTGGGTCGGTGTCAGCCCATAATGATCGATCAACACGAAGGGTGAGTTCGCCAGATAAACCAGGAAGCTGGAAATACCGAGGCCACCAATGAAGGTGAGCGTCAGAAAGTTGCGATCACCCAGCAGCAGGCGATAGGCTGCCATGGCGCTTCCAAGGCCGCTTTCGGCGCGTGCCGCTTTCGGCCGGGTTTCATTCAGCTGGGTAGAGAGCAGAATCAATCCGATAAACGCAGCGATCATCACCGCCCAGAACACACCCCGCCAACCATAGAATTCGATGACGGCACTACCCGTCAGCGGTGCAAGAATTGGCGAGATGCTGAAAACGAGCATCAGAAGCGACATCAACCGCGCCGCCTGCACGCCGGTATGCATGTCGCGAACAATAGCACGCGGAATAACCATGCCCGCGGCACCGCCGATACCCTGGAGAAAGCGGAAAGCGATCAAAGTCTCGACATCGCTTGCGAGCGCGCAGCCGATACTGGCCACTGCGAACAGGCCTATACCAATATAAAGCGGTGCCTTGCGGCCCCACATGTCGGATAGGGGACCATAGAAAAGCTGAAAGATGGCGAACGAGATGAAGAAAGCCAGAAGACTCATCTGCACCGCGCTATTATCCGCGCCGAGTTCCTTGCCAATGGAGGGCATGGCCGGCAGGTACATGTCAATTGCAAAGGGGCCGATGGCGGTCAAGAGACCAAGGATGAGTGCCGTACGAAAGAAGGAGCTCGTCATGATGATTGTCTTTCAGAAAACTGCGGCGCGAAACCTGGTTGCTTCAGCGACGCATTGCTCTCAGGAGAGTTCGAATTGGTTCGGGTCTTCGGTGGGAGGGCACGGGCTTGGGAGGACGGTGCTCTCAGAGTCTTACAACGGGTGTCAAATATTTTGGACACACCTGTAAATTTAGACACCATTGTCTAACACGTCAACACGCATTATCTTCACTTCATGAAAAGTCGCGACGATCACCCGCTTAAGACAACCGGCCACACCCAGCGTGGTCAATGCTCAAAACGTATCTCCATACTCGACGCAGCAGCGCACGTATTTTGCCGTGAGGGATTTTCCGGAGCGAGTATCGATGAAATTGCCGTGGAGGCCTGCGTGTCGCGTCAGACCATATACAATCATTATCGTGAAAAGGAAACACTCTTCACTGCCGTGGTCGAGGACGTCATGGATCGTGCCAATGCCATGCTCTTTTCCATATTGGCCACTTTTCCGGACAAGTCCGACAATCTCGAAGACGACCTGACCGCATTCGCCATTCGCCTCACCAAGAATTGCTTGTGCAATCAGGATGGAAAGTTCCTGCGCAAGCTGGTGCAATCGGAGGGCGGGCGCTATCCGCATCTTTTTGAAGCATGGCGTCAGCGCGGGCCGGGCAAGATCAGCACGGCATTGGGCGCACTGTTCTCGCGGCTATGCCACAAGGGCGCCCTGCAGATTGACGACTTCGATCTAGCGGCTCGCCAGTTCCTCGCGCTGGTCAACGCAGACCTGCAAATGCTCACGCTGTTTGGCGAAACGCCTTCGAGCGAACAACTCGAAAGTGCGGCGCGCAACGCCGTAAGTACCTTTCTGCGCGCCTATGCGAAACCCCCGCGCGAGAATCCCTCCGCGTCTCCAATGATTGCTGTCGTTGGCTAAACATGCCCTGTTCCACCATCATGAAATTTGCAGCAAACGAAGTTCCATGGCGTGTTTTGCATCCGCCAATTTTGGCATGATGGGTTAAATTTATTTGTGCGGCTGACAAGCGGTCGCAATTCCGTTAGCCATGCGCCATAATGGTCGAAATACGGTCGCCATCTCCGCTTGACAGAGAGGGGTGAATCCATGGGATAAGAATGAATGCCACAAGATATGATCCGCTACGATATACTTGCCCAGGAAGCGCTACGTGGCGTTATCCGTAAAGTGCTAGGCGAAGTTGCCAAGGCAGGATTGCCCGGCAACCATCATTTCTTTGTCACTTTTCTCACGGGTGCCCCGGGCGTGCGCATTTCGACGCGTCTGCATGAGAAATATCCCGAACAGATGACCATCGTCCTTCAGCACCAGTTCTGGGATCTTCAGGTTACCGATGTACTGTTCGAAGTCGGACTCTCCTTTGGTGATGTGCCTGAACGTCTGGTTGTTCCTTTCTCCGCTATTCGCGGCTTTTATGACCCCTCGGTGAACTTCGAGCTGGAGTTCGACGTCGAGGTCGAAGAAACCGTTGGCGATAACGACCAGGGTATCACCAGCATTGCTCCGCCCCAGCCAGTGGAGAAGCCCAAAGTGGCTGCGACAACCGCCAAGCCCAAACCGCCGGTAAAAACGGCCAAGAAACCAGCAAAAGCGGGTGGCGAGAAGACGGAGGCCGGTTCTGATGAAAACGGTGAAAAATCATCCGCTTCTGTCGTGTCGCTGGATTCATTCCGCAAGAAAAAATAGCTGTTGCTGTGGCTGAGATCGTCAACCTTCGGCTGGTAAAAAAGCGCAAGGCCAAAGAAGCCAACGACAAGGCTGCGGCCGAAAACCGGATTCTGTACGGTCGCACGAAGGTCGAGAAGCAATATGAGCGCGAAGCAAACTGCAAGACAACGCGATTTCTTGACGATCACCGGCTAGAGAAGCGCGCCGTTCCGGAGGCCGAAGTATCGGACCCGGACGGCAAGTGAGCCTCGTCCGCAAACGCTCTGTCAGCATTCGTGGACATCGCACGAGTTTCTCACTCGAAAATGCCTTTTACGACATCATCTTGTCGATAGCCGCGGAGCGCGAGGTCACGTTGGCAAGCCTCATTGCCGAGATTGACGAGAGTCGCGATCGCGATTCCAATCTATCTTCCGCACTGCGGATCTACGCGCTCGATTGGGTGAGAAAGAACTGCAGCAGTCACCAGTAAACGTTGGTTTTGACTCATTAATTCATGCATCCCCCCGCCTGCTGATGCGGCATCGCGTGCTCCGGGATTCAATCGGTTCGAAAGCACTTGAAATATTTCACCGCACCGTGTCGGATCAACAACGCCTCATTCGTCTTAAGGTAGGTCAGGACTGTTAATCAGGGTCCTGACCCTAGTGCAAATCACGATGAAAAAGGGAAACCCGATGCCAGCCAAGCAAAAGATCACCCCATGCCTTTGGTTCGATGGAAACGCCGAAGAAGCAATGGATTTTTACATGTCCATCTTCAAGGACAGCAAAATTCTCAATAAGACCAACTGGGGCAAAGAGGGGGGAACCAGGGAAGGCTCGCTGCTCGTCGCCACTTTCCAGCTTGCAGGCCAGGAATATATCGCCCTGAATGGCGGGCCGCAGTTCAAATTTACCGAGGCAATATCGCTCTCCATCGATTGCAGTACCCAGGAAGAAGTGGATAGCCTGACCGAAAAGCTGACGGCCGGTGGCGGGGAAATTCGCCCCTGCAGTTGGGTAAAGGACAAATTTGGCCTGTCATGGCAAATCGTTCCTTCCATTCTTCCCGAAATGCTGCGCGACAAGGATCAGAAAAAAGCTGACCGCGTCATGGCCGCAATGATGCAGATGTATAAAATCGATATCCAGAAGCTCAAGGACGCGTACAACCAGCAATAGCGATGTCGATGCAGCCACTACCAGCGTTACTGAATCTTTGGCTCCAGGGATTTGGGCTCGAGCGTTTTCAGGAATTCATCGACTGACTGTTTGTCAAGCGCACCGGCGCCTTGGGGTGGGGCGGAAGTCTCCCCTCTATCGGATGGTGGCGCAGGTAGAGATTGGAGCGCCTTTTGCGCCGCTTCTTCTGCGGCTCGCTCTTCTGCTGCCCGCTTCTCCGCGGCCGCTCGTTCCGCGGCTTCGCGTGCTTCCCGCTCGGCCTTGAGCCGGGCCTCCTCGGCAAGACGAGCGCGTTCGTCCGCACGCGCCTGATAGAGTTGCACTTCACGGCGCAGGCGCTGCTTTTCGACGAGAGCTGCCTGCAACGTCTCGACGCGTTGCTGCTCGCGTTCGAGCGCTCGTTGGGTAAGGAATTGTTCCAACGGCTGGCGGTTTAACGTCAATTTTGGATTGGCCCATGGGCCGTACAGAGTAAACTCGACGACAGGATCCGCGCCTGCAACGATGGCTGTGCCTGGATCGAAGGCAAACCGGCCTTGCGACGCGATACTCAGATCCGGGAAATTCAGCCGCAGGTCGGCAGCGAGGGTGGCACCTTCGTTTTGCAACTGGAATGTCGATGTCCGCGCCATGCCACCAGCAATGGTGAAGGCAACTTCCGCATCCCCTGCCTTGAACTCACCGGTGTTGAAGTATTTACCGATCGTGGCATTGATCGAGGCCGAAGTAACCGGTCCATCCGCCGCGTCGGCGTCCGCCAGGATAGGTTTCAGTGCCGCCGGGTTGAAGGCATCGATTACCAGATCATTGACCGAAACGACACCCGAACCAGCGACAGACTGCATCATCTCGGCTACGGACGTGCCAGTTGCATTGACCGACGCAGAGATCCTTGTCTTCCCCTTGAGCGGCCCGTCGTCTTCGACAGGCTTGTAGAGCGCATCCAGATCCGTCTGGTCCAGCGTGAATTGTCCCGTTGCAAGACCTGTGCCGCTGGTGTTTCGCAACTCGAACATACCGTCGAAACGGCCGCCAAGGAGTTCACCCTTCGCGTCGTCAAAGCGGAGCGACCCATCTTTTAGCGCTGCATTTGCCTCGAGTTTCCCGATAGGCCCGAGAATGCCGGCATCCGCTTCGTCTGCCTTGATCTTCAGATTGAAATTGATTGGAAACAGCGGTGCGCCTGCAAATGTCGATTTCGGCCAGACGCCTCTGCCGTCGCCATCGATAGCATCAGTTCCGAGCATGAATTGCGTCACCGCTGGCAGATCGAGCCGTGCAAGCGACAGATCTCCTTGAACTCCAGGTATACTGTCCACAAGATCGAGCCCGAGCCGTCCGCTGATTTTCGTGTTGCTTACCTGGCCGCTCAGGTCCGGCAGAGTTAGCTTGCCCTTGGCGAGCTGGAAACTGCTTGCCACATCGGTCGGCATGCCATTGCCAAATCCGGGCAAGGAATAGCCGGCGGTGGCGATATAAGCTTCAATATCCGTCGCCTTGATGGATGCCCGGCCCTCGCCGCTGAGCTCGCCTGCGGCATTGCGGAAACTGCCGTCGAGAAGTGCCTGTCCGTTTGACGACTTCAGCGACAACTGTGTCTGAAGACCGTCTTGCTCGTTGCCTTTCATCGCGAGATCGGCTTCCAGTTCGCCTGCCAAACCGAGCGGTAAGGCTGGCAATCCTATCAGTGCCATGAGCGTTTCGGCCTGACCGCTGCGTGCATCCAAAGTTAATTCGAGCGTGCGCCGCTTTTCAGAATTTTCTGTTGTTGTTCCAGAAAGCGTCACATCCATTCCGCCGGTTTTTCCGGCAGCACTCAATGAAAACTCCTCGGCCCCGCTCTTGCCGTGCAGTGTGTTGGCAAGGATGCTGAGCTGGGTTTCTTCAAAGAGCCCTGGATATCTTGCAGCACGTTCACTCAATGCCTTGATGAAGGGAAAATCAGGAAATCGTTCGGCGATGGCCGCAACAAAGGGTCCAAGATTATCCGAGAGAACAGTCGAATCGATCGAGCCGGCGGGTTCTGTCTTGAAAGGCTCGAGTTTGCCGGTCGCAGTGATGGTCGCACCCGCCACATTGCCGATCGTCAGCCGGTCGATATCGAAAACACCACCACGCAAGCGGAAGGCGGTATCCAGCGTTTCGGCCACGAGCCCGTCATGCGTAACGGGCCCCGCCTTCAAATGCACGTCGAGATCCTGCCCGCGCAGTTGCGATGCACCGTCCACTGAAGCCTTCTCATTGTTGCCAAGGACCGCCATGAAAGCTTCCAGCGCATCGGCATCGAGCGCCCCACCCTCCAGCACCAACTGTGTCAGCGGCAGGGATTCACCCTTGGCGCTCCGCACCAAGGAACCCTTCAGTGAGGCACCTCCCAAGGCCACTTCGAGATTGTCGACCTTCTGCAGGTCATCATGCAGGCTTACATCACCTGAGAAGCCTGCGCCGGGTAAGCGCCGGATTGCTTCGTCGACCGAATCGGTCAGCCATGCAGCCAGACCTGATGGTTGCCGCGATGCCACAAGCAGCTTGCCGTCGAAACCGAAACTCTCGCCAACTTGCAATATGCCCTTGGCTTCAAATTGGGTACGGCCGGGCAGCTCCGCCTTAAGCTGGTTTATAGCCCAGCCATTGCCGGAAGGTGCAGCATCAATCGTCACGGAACGGATCGTCGTATCGCCGGCGACAATTGCAGGCAGCTTCAGATCGATCGTGCCGGGAACGGTCGGTATCGGCAACTGATCCATGAGGCGGCGAAACACACCCATCCGCTCGGCCGCGGTCACCGGCTTGGGGGTCACGCCCTTGGCAGGTTCACTCTGACTGTCGAAAGTGACTTGCTGCCCGTCCGCCTTGATTTCAAAACGTGGATTGCTGCCGTAATCGAACAGCGCATTGCCGTTGACGATATAGGGGTCGTCGGCGGTACCCTGCTCCATACGAAATTCGGGAATGGTGATCTTTGCATGGTCCGCTTCGAAGCGTCCTGTCATGCGTACACTTGAAAGCAGCGGCTTCTCGGATTTTGCGGTAACCATGGTACCGCCAGCGGCCGCAACCTCGTCTGCCGAACGGATGGCAATCCCGCCAGCGTATTTCAGGGCCCCCTCGCTCAAGGTCAACTGGCCGTCGGTCTCGAACGCGGCCGGGACGCCATCCGGGATAATGCGCGCACGCAAATTCAGCGTGCCATCCGGCTTCAGTGCGCCGGTCGAGGCCGACAGTGCCGTTTTCTGGCCATTGAAGAACAGCGTGCCATCAAAGCTCCACGGCCCGGAAAGGTCCGTCGCCGAGAGTTTGGCATCAAGGTTCGAGATGTTACGCGTGGTCGATGTTGATGCGTCGCGGATGATCACAGCACCATCGGTGATCAGCATGTTCTCAAGTCTGACTTGCGCCGAATGAAACGGCGTACGCGGGCGGATGGCCCAATCGACGACACCATCTCTGTCGATCCGGACTGTCGCCCTCGGCTTTTCGAGCCGCATGTCGAAGATCAGGATCTCACCACGTATGAACGGCGCAAGTTCCGCATCCATCGAAAACTTTTCGATCGTCATTACCGGTTCGGAACCAGGATCGCCAACCTTCACATCGGAAAATGTCACCGATGGGAATGGGAGGAGCCGCGCACTGGCACTGCCAGCGACTGTGACGGGACGGCCGAGCAGAGCCGAGGCTTCGCGCTCGAAAGAGGATCGATAGCCTGCCCAATCGACAAAATACGGCACAACCAGCGCCGCCGTCAGCACCAGTACCAGTAATCCACCGATGAAAACAAACAGGCGTGCCAGTATCTTGCTCCAATCAATTCGCGCCGGGTACCACAACGACCGGTTTTGGGCGGCGAAATGACATGATAGTCTTTCTCATTGATTTGCAACGCTTAGACAATGGTTTAGCGCCTGGAATCATTCTGCGAACCTATAGCCGTAAGATCTTGCCGGGATTCATGATATTTCCCGGATCAATGGCACGTTTGATCGCTTCCATCACATCAACAGCACCGCCGAGCTCGGCCCGCAGAAACTTTATCTTGCCCTGGCCTATGCCATGTTCACCGGTGCAGGTTCCGTCCATCGCGATCGCCCGGAGATTGAGGCGCTCAACAAAAGCCTCCACCTTCTCGATTTCGTTTGCGTCCTTCTCATCGAACAGCACCAGCACGTGAAAATTCCCGTCACCGGCATGACCCACGATGGGCGCGATGAGGCCGCTCTTCTCGATGTCCTTCTCGGTTGCGACGATGCATTCGGCAAGCCGCGAAATCGGCACGCATACATCCGTTGATAGCGACTGCTTTCCAGGTGCCAGCGTCATGCAGGCAAAATAGGAATTGTGCCGCGCCGACCAGAGCTTTTCCCGCTCTTCGGCATTGGCCGTCCACTTGAATTCGCCACCGCCATTGGCGGCTGCGATTTCGCCAAAAAGCTCCGCCTGTTCCGCAACGCTGGTCTCGCTGCCGTGGAACTCCAGGAAGAGATAGGGTGCCGGTTCGTAATCAAGTTTCGAATAGGCGATCATCGCCTGCATTTCCAGCTGATTGACCAGTTCGATACGCGCGACGGGAATACCCATCTGGATCGTTTCGATCACCGCATTGCAGGCGCTCTCAAGATCAGGGAACGCGCAGATACCGCCAGAAATCGCCTGCGGTATGCCATAGAGTTTCAGCGTCAATTCCGTAATGATGCCGAGCGTCCCTTCTGAACCGATCAGCAGGCGCGTCAGGTCATAACCGGCGGAGGTTTTCTTCACCCGCTTCGAGGTGGTGATCAGGCGGCCATCCGGCATGACGGATTTCAACGCCAGCACGTTTTCACGCATCGTGCCATAGCGCACGGCATTCGTGCCTGAAGCGCGCGTGGCCGCCATTCCACCCAAGCTCGCATTGGCGCCTGGATCGATGGGGAAAAACAGCCCGGTATCACGCAGATATTCGTTGAGCTCCTTGCGGGTAACACCTGGTTCGATGACAACATTCAGATCTTCGCTATAGACCTTGAGAATGCGGTTCATGCGTGAAAGGTCAATGGACACACCACCTGCAGGTGCATTCACCTGTCCTTCCAGGGACGTACCCGTTCCGAATGGAATAACCGGCACCTGCCATTCACCGCAAAGCCGCACAACTTCCTGAACGTCTTCTGCCGATTCAGCGAAGACGACCAGATCCGGCGCCTGGTTCGGCACATAACTGGTTGTATGAGCATGCTGCTCGCGGATAGATTTGCCGGTCTGCGCGTTATCACCGAAGCGTTTTTTAAGAATGGAAACAACGGTCGCGATTCCATTCTCGTTGCGCAGCAATGCTCCTGCGTCTGCCAATGCCATTCCCGTATCCACCTTCTACTCAAGATCGTCTTTTACGAATGCATTTTCGGAGAATGCACGCGACTTGTCCAGTTGTAACTCTGTGTGAAGTTTGACAGGCTCAAGGCGAAGAAAGCGCAGGCTCAATCTTCGTCTTCGTCATCGTCCTCGCCGGGCTGCCAATCAGTGACGGCAACGAAGCGTTCCTGTTCGCCGGTCTTTTCAAAAACGCTGCCGACGGGAGAATCGAGAAGCGGAATGATGCTGGGATCGTAGTTGGCTATGGTGTTGACTTCAAATATGCCGCTGTTTTCCGGATCTTCCATATAATCGTCGCTTTCGAAGCCGGAAAGAAAGCGCCAGCCACTGTCAAACTCGTTGTCAGGATCCTCACGGTACATGAAGCGTACCGGATAACCATCGATCGTGATCGTATCCGTTGCAATGCAGCCACCATAGTTGCGGATCAGTGGCCGTATCTCGCTCTCGGTGAGTCGGTAGCTTTTCTCCATAGCCAATTTTAATTGATCGTCATGGATTTGGCTAGTTTTCGGAAACGGTCCGAAAATTTGTCCTTCTCGCTGTCCCGCACAATCAGGATCGCCCGGACATACCGGCTGGTTTCGAAACGCGCAATCTGTGCGACGTAGAGCGGATCATCGCTTGCAGAATCCTTCGCACTGCCATCAATCTCCACCCATTCCGCCCCATCCGCCTGCGAGCTCGTCTCATTGTCGGATCGCACGTCCTTGATCCCCGTCAACGAAGCGAAGGCCTGCTTGGCAAAATCCATCCGCGCCGCGGGTTCCGGGGCAGTGTTGAGGTTTGAGGCGATGATGACCATGGGCTGGGATGAATTGGCCGCAACATCATTCGGTCCCTCGGTCAGGAGATACGTTGCGCCCGCAATTACACGAACGGGCCGGAAGCCGGCCGTATCGGCGAGTTTGAACGGCAGCGCCGCGATCTGCTCCTCCAGACTGGGCGGCGTACGGACCGCGATAGTGCGCAAAGCGTTCTCCACATCTGCGTCCGACAAGCCCCCCGCCACGCCATCCGGAATTTGTACCGTCACCATAGCAGTGGTGGCTTTTGCACCGACCAGAACGATCCATTTGCGGTACTTGATGCCCGCGGCTGTCTGACTACCGCGAATAAGCTTAGACACGACAGCACCTTCGACGGGCCAGTCTTGGGGAGGTCCGGCAGCCTCGATACCGGTTTCGCGCAATCCTTCAGGGTTGAATTTCGCCGCGATCGGCGCATAGGCCTCGACGGGCAATTCCGTCACGACGATGGAGGTACCCTTGGCGGCATCCTCAAATCCGCTGAAACTGGTGGAAAGAACCAATCCGGAAGGAGGCACAAGGCCCACCCCTGACCCGCCGGGGAAGACTTTTTCTTGAGCAGAACCCGACTGGATGCCAACGAGCATGAACAGCAAAACACTCAGGTAGAGGGTGACAAATCGCATTGGTGCTTTCCTTGTCGCATTCTGAAGCACAAGAGGTAGTAGCCGCAGCACGATCCGGCAAGCGATTGGTTTTGTATTTCGTTTTTGCGACGCGGGCCTTAGCTCAGGTTCTTCTTGAAAAACTCTACTGTCCGGCTCCAGGCAAGGTCCGCGGCCTTCTTGTCGTAGCGGGCCTCCGACGTATCGTTATTGAAAGCGTGGTTCGCGCCCTCATAGACATGGATCTCGAACGTTTTCCCATTCTCCTCCAGCGCCTTCTTGTAGGCGTCGATGCCTGCATTTATGCGCGTATCCAATCCGGCATATTGCAACAACAATGGCGCCTTGATCTTCGCCACGTCGTCAGCCTTGGCCTGGCGCCCGTAATAGGCGACCCCTGCACCAAGATCAGGCGCGTTGACTGCCAGATCATTAACGAGGCCACCGCCCCAGCAAAAGCCTACGACCCCAACCTTGCCATTGGTTGCCTTGTCGTTCCGGAGGTATTCTATCGTTGCCACCCCCTCGGCAATCGCCGTTTTTGAGTCAAGTGCGCCGATCATTTCACGCGCCTTTTCCTCATCGGACGGGGTACCGCCGGCCACAGACAGCAGATCGGGCGCAAGGGCGACAAAGCCTTCAAGGGCCATGCGCCGCGCAACATCGCGAATATGGTCGTTCAAACCGCGATTTTCATGAATGACGATAACCGCTGGAAGCCTGCCGGATGCTTCAGCGGGACTTGCCCTGTAGCCTTTGATCTCACCCGTCGCTCCCGGGTAGACGACATCCTTGGTGCGAAGCCTCTTGTCGTCCGCTGCAACAATCGCGGCCCGTGCCGAATTTGCCGCGAGCATCGGTGCGATCATTGCGGCAGCAGCACCAGAGCCCGCCAGTTTGGTCAACTTGTCCATGAATGAGCGGCGGTCAAGTGTCAGATGGGTATATTCATCATAGGCTTCGACCATTGCCTGAGTGATTCTCGGAGTAATTTTCTGCTCGTTCATCATTGCCTCCTTTGATCCCGTGGATTGACGAGGCGCTGGACCGTTCGCATCACCCTTTGAGGCGATGGGAAAGGATACCGGTGGAAAGGGCAACGCCAAGTCCGGTGATCACTGCTGCTGCAATTTCCCAGACGCCGACCGGCTCGTCAAGGAAGAAGGCGCCGCCAAAGGCAGCAAGTACCGGAGTAAGCGCACTGAATGCTGCGGCCTGGCTGCCACCAAGTGAACGGACGGCGATGCCATAGGCCAACATGGCAGCCAATCCGGAAAGAATGCCCTGGCTGAGGAATTGCAAGCCGATCTCGGGCAGCGAAACTTCGAAGATCGTCGTACCAAAGGTGAGTGCAAGGCCAACATGGATGAGGAATGACCAGATGGCAATGAGCGCGCCGCCCTGCAGTGCAGTCAGACCGGAACGCTTGAAGGCATGGGTATAGCCAGCCCAAAGCAGTGCACCGAGCGGCAGGAAGACGAAGCTGATCCAGGAGATCGCATGATTGCCCAGCGCCAGCACCAGCAGAATGGCAAGACCCGCGACGATCGCTGCAAGACCAAGGCAGCGGGCAAGATCGGGGCGCTCGCCAAATACCAACACACCGATCAGCGTGGCGGCAAGCGGCATGGAGCCACCGAGGAGTACGCCGACGGCCGAGGCGGGCGTCGAATGAATGGCGAAGGTCGTGAACTGGAAAAACACCGCACCGGCACCACAGACCATGATTGCCAGCAAGGCGAGCGGAACATCCCGTGGGAACAGGCCGGTCCTGAGCCAGACCGGAGCCAGCACCAGCGCTGGAACGCCATAGCGGATAAGGCCGAGATCGATTGTGCCGAGATGCGTGCCGCTGCTGTGACGAGTGGCTATGATCCATGTGGCCCAGATGAAGACGGTAACCAGCGCGCCGGCATATCCTGCGCCGAGCGAATTTGACTTCTTGTAGTCCTGAGCAAGAGCAACCATCGGAGTTTCCTCTCAAATCTGCCCGAATGATTTCGGTTGAGACAATCATATCTCCGATGGCATGAGCATGTCCTTGCAAGTTAATGCCATTCCAGATATCATTTCAGCAATTTCCGAGAAGATTAAATTTTCAAACAGGTGATTTATGCCAAATCTCGATAAATTCGATATCGGCATCCTCGAAGCGCTCCAAGAGGATGCAAGGGCAACCAATGTGGAGATTGCCGAGCGGGTCAACCTGTCTCCCTCACCCTGTCTGCGCCGTATCCGAAATCTGGAAAAATCCGGAGTCATTCGTGGCTATAGGGTGGATATCGACCGCAAGGAGGTTGGCCTCGGTCTGACCGTGTTCGTGGAAATCAAAGTTGGACAGCACAGCCGCGAGAATGCCGAGGCGCAGCACACGGCGCTGCTTGCCCTTCCGGAAATAACAGCTTGTTTCATGATCTCGGGGACAGCGGATTTCCTTGCGGAGGTGGTCGTCGAGGATCTCAGCGCCTATGAGCGGTTTCTGACAGAAAAGCTTCTCATGCTACCCGGAGTCGCGGATATACGCTCCAATTTTGCTATCCGGGCCGTGAAAACGGGGGCTCCGCTGAAATTGCCGCAACGTTAGAGCGGAGAGACCCGGCGCGCTCCATCATTGCTCGCAGAACGAGATGCGATTGCTGAACGGATCAATGACCATCACCTCTCGACCCCAAGGCTGCACCTCGATCCCCGGTTTCATGAAGCGATAGTCTTTGGCGTGGAGTTCTTTGTGTAGCGCGTCGATGCCCTGGATACGCACGAAAACCCGAGCGCCCGGGCTGGCATCGCCGGAATGCTCGCTGAGATGCAGCGTCAGGCCAGAGCGGGATACCTGGCAATAAAGCGGGAAATTGTCGCCGAAACGATGTTCCCAGTCGAGCGTGAAACCGAGATAATCGAGATAGAATTCCTTCGCCTTCGCAACGTCGAAAATTCGCAGGATCGGGTTGGCCGGTCCAAATGAAACTGCTCCTTGCCTTGCATGCTCTACGGTTTCGATTTTCGCTGAAAGCACGTTCCAATCGTCGAAACCGAAACCGGCAGCAACGAGTTCCAGACCCTCGCTGTGGGAGATTTCGATGTTCTTTTGCTTGAGCGCCTGGCGCAGCGATTTGGCAATCGCCTTGGCGTCATTGAATGTGCGCATGGTCAATCCTTCGCGTCTGATGAACGAGGAAAGTCAGTGCCCGCATTGCCGACCCGTTCATCATTCAAAGGATGAAACGAAGCTTCAATCGATACATTCACCTCGGCCAAAGGCCCGCGAGCGGCCGGCTGTATCTGCCGCTGCCATGGATATTCGCAGTTCAAGCGATCGTCAACTGGAGAAAAGCACTCAAGAAAACCTCCCGGGGGCGAGACCGGGAAAATGATTTTCTTCCATTCCTATTTCGGCAAGGTATAGGCGAGGACGTAGTCGCCGGGTTTCGTCCCGACTGACCCGTGACCACCGGCGACGATGACCACATATTGCTTGCCATCAGCCAAGGCGAAAGACATCGGCGTCGATTGACCGCCAGCAGGGAGCCGTGCTTCCCACAGCTGCTTACCACTGGTCACGTCATACGCGCGAAGATAATCGTCTACCGCAGCACCCAGAAATGCCACACCACCGGCGGTGATGATCGGACCGCCAATGCCGGGAACGCCAACTTTGAATGGTAAGGGCAAGGGCGAGGAATCGCGGACGGTGCCGTTTCGATGCATCCATGTAATCTTGCCGGTGCGCAGGTCAGCGCCCGCCACATAGCCCCATGGCGGCGCCTGGCAGGGCAGGCCAAGCGGCGATACGAACGGTGCCAAGATGACCGCATAGGGTGCCCCCTCATTGCGATTGAGGCCCTGTTCGCTGCCCTTTGTGCCAGCGCCAGGCGGGGGAACGTCAGCTCGAGGAACAAGCCTTGACGTGAACGCCAGATAGGTCGGCATACCGAACATGATCTGACGCGCCGGGTCCACTGCGACGCTGCCCCAATTGAATACGCCAAAATTACCCGGATAGATCAACGATCCCTGGAGGGACGGCGGCGTGTAGCGTCCCTCATAACGCAACTTGAGGAACTCGATGCGGCAAGCCAGCTGATCGAACATCGAAACGCCCCACATGTCCTTGCCGGTCAACGGCTTTGGCATGAAGGTCAGACCCGAAACCGGCTGGGTCGGTGAGGTGAAATCACCTTCGATAGCGCCCGCCGGCGCCGGCACTTCCTCGATTGGAAGGATCGGCTCGCCGGTAAGCCGGTTGAGGACATAGATATCGCCTTGCTTGGTTGGTCCGACGAGTGCTGGAACCGCGCCGGTGGCAGTGTTGATATCCACAAGGGTCGGTTGTGCAGGCACATCCATGTCCCAAAGGTCGTGATGGACGGTCTGGCGAACCCAGCGCACCTGGCCGGAGTTCAGATCAAGCGCGACGATCGACGACGAGAATTTTTCGACATTGGCGCTGCGCCCTGCCCCGAGCTGGTCCGGTGTCTGGTTGCCAAGCGGCACGTAGAGCAGACCAAGCTTTTCGTCGGCACTGGAGACAGACCAGCTATTGGGTGAATTATGCGTGTAAGTCTGCCCTTCCGGCAGCGGCGTCGTTACATCGGGATTGCCCGAATCCCAGTTCCACACCAGCGCACCGGTGTTGATATCGAAGGCGCGGATGACACCCGACTGTTCATGGATTGAGTAGTTGTCATTGACCGCGCCGCCGACAATGATCTTGCCCGCGGCAATAACGGGCGGCGATGTCGAATAATAATAGCCCGCCGGGTTATAGGGCATGCCTTTTTCGAGATGAAGCGTGCCCTTGTCGGCAAAGGATGGACAAATCTGACCGTTGGCTGCGTCGAGCGCGATCAGGCGCGCGTCAGAAGTCGGCAGGTAGACCCGCTCCGCGCATGGTTGCCCTGCAGTCAATGTTGGGTCGGCGTAGTAGGAGACGCCGCGGCAGGTCTGATGCTGGCGATCCGGATTGAGGCCGACATTCGGATCGTACTTCCACTTTTCCTTGCCGGTTGCCGCATCGAGCGCGATCGCCCAATTGTGCGGCGTGCAAAGATAGAGCGTGTCACGCACCTTCAGCGGGGTCACCTGATAAGTGGTTTCCCCGATATCTTCTGGCAGCTTCACGTCGCCGGTCTGGTACTGCCAGGCAAGCTGCAACGTTCCCACATTTTCCGGCGTGATCTGTTTCAGCGGCGAATAGCGCTGGCCATAGGGCGTCCGGCCATACTGATGCCAGTCGCCTTCTGGCATGTTACCGCCAAGATCGGGCGTCGGGATAATAACTTCCTTGCTGAGTTCTCCGGCGATCTGTTGCGGATCCTGCGTCATCGAATAGCCGGCAATGCCGAGGGCCGCGAGTACCGTGATCGCCAGCGGAATTGCCGGGCCCCACGCTGAACGCGAGCGCCCTTCTTCCTCGTTAAGCCCACCTCGTATCCATGGTGTGAGCAGCCAGAGCCCAAACAGCATGATGACGCCGCCACGTGGCGCGAGCTGCCACCAGTCGAAGCCAATTTCCCAGATTGCCCAGCCAAGCGTGCCAATTACCAGGAGCGCATAGACGAGCAAGGAAGAAGGCCGCTTCCGAAAGAGAAGAGCGGCGGTAATCAGGAAAGCGAGTGCGGCGAAGATGTAGTACCAACTGCCGCCAAGTACGGCGAGCCAGACACCACCAACACCAAGCGCCGCACCGACAAGGAAAATTATGAGAGCCGTCAGAGTGATTGCCATGGGGTAGGAGTCCTTTTCCAAGCTCAATCAGGATCGAATGCGCTGGCATGCGGCTGCGAACGCGCCGGCGGTTGCCACAATCTTCTCTGATCAAAATGGGTAAGCCTTAAAACAGGACGACGCAATATCGGCGCTTGAATATTTCAACTGCAGGTTTCGGGGGAAAGGCGCCCGCCCAAGATTGGCCGTTCTCTTTTTGTATCGCATTTATCTGGTTTTTCGGTGCCGAATCACTACATTGGGGTCAAATGTCCGGATTGCCTGACGATATTCCATTTTTCGACGAACCTGATCTGCCTCGGCAGCCTTCGGGTATCGCCGCGCGTGCCATGCAAGCGCGTGGTGCACCGCCCTATCTTAATGGCCTCAATCCCGAGCAACGCCTTGCAGTTGAAACGACGGAAGGCCCGGTTCTGGTTCTTGCAGGTGCCGGTACTGGCAAGACCCGCGTCCTGACCTCCCGCATCGCCCATATCCTGTCGCTCGGCAAGGCCTATCCGAGCCAGATCCTGGCTGTGACCTTCACCAATAAAGCGGCCCGCGAAATGAAGGAGCGCATTGGCGTTCTGGTTGGCGGCGCCGTGGAAGGCATGCCCTGGCTCGGGACGTTCCACTCCATCGGCGTCAAGCTCTTGCGGCGTCATGCGGAACTGGTCGGTCTCAAGTCCGATTTCACCATCCTCGATACGGATGACGTCATCCGCCTGATCAAGCAGATCATCCAGGCCGAAGGTTTGGACGACAAGCGCTGGCCCGCGAAGCAGTTCGCGCTGATGATAGACGGCTGGAAAAACAAGGGACTCGGCCCGTCGGAGATCGCTGAGGGCGATGCGCGTTCCTTCGCCAATGGCAAGGGGCGCGAGCTCTACACCGCCTACCAGAACCGGCTGAAGACGCTCAATGCCTGCGATTTTGGTGATCTTCTCTGCCATCCAATCCGCATGTTCCGCGCCTATCCGGATGTGCTGAAGGAGTATCACGCCAAGTTCCGCTATATCCTGGTTGACGAGTATCAGGACACCAATACCGCCCAATACATGTGGCTGCGCCTGATCGCGCAGGGCTCGAAGAATGTTTGCTGCGTTGGTGATGACGACCAGTCGATCTATGGCTGGCGCGGCGCGGAAGTGGACAACATCCTGCGGTTCGAGAAGGATTTTCCCGGCGCGGTCGTGATTCGCCTCGAGCGCAATTATCGCTCGACAGCGCATATTCTCGGCACCGCCTCCTTCCTCATCTCGCACAATGAAGGCCGCCTCGGCAAAACGCTGTTCACCGATGCCGCGACCCCGGAAGACGCCAAGGTCAATGTGCACGCCGCCTGGGATTCCGAAGAGGAAGCGCGCGCCGTCGGCGAGGAAATCGAGCAGGCACAGCGCAAGGGCCATAATCTCAATGATATGGCGATAATGGTGCGCGCCTCGTTCCAGATGCGTGAATTCGAAGACCGCTTTGCAATGCTCGGCCTGAACTATCGGGTATTTGGTGGTCCGCGGTTCTATGAGCGCCTCGAAATCCGCGATGCGCTCGCCTATTTCCGCGTTGTCGCGCAAGGCTCGGACGATCTGGCGCTGGAACGGATCATCAACACGCCGAAGCGTGGCCTCGGCGAGGCAGCGATCCGCCAGGTGCATGATTATGCGCGGGCACGCGATATCAGCATGCTCGACGCGGCAATGGACCTCATCGAGACGGAAGAGTTGAAGCCCAAGCCACGCTCGGCCATGCGCGAGGTGGTGGAGAACGTCAAACGCTGGCAATTATCGATCGATTCCACACCGCATACGGAGCTCGCCGAGAAAATCCTCGACGAATCCGGATATACGGCGATGTGGCAGGCGGATCGCTCAGCCGAAGCGCCGGGCCGGCTGGAAAACCTGAAAGAGTTAATCCGTTCCATGGAGGAATATGAGTCATTGCGCTCTTTCCTCGAACATGTCGCGCTGGTTATGGACGCCGAGCAGAACGAAAATCTCGATGCCGTCAACATCATGACGCTGCACTCGGCAAAGGGCCTCGAATTCGAGACGGTGTTCCTGCCCGGCTGGGAGGAAGGGCTCTTCCCGCACCAGCGTGCGCTCGACGAAGGCGGCCGTTCCGGCCTCGAAGAAGAACGCCGCCTCGCTTATGTCGGTCTGACGCGCGCCAAGAAAAACCTGCACATCTGGTTCGTTTCCAACCGGCGTATCCATGGCTTATGGCAATCGACGATTCCTTCCCGCTTCCTGGAAGAATTGCCGGAAGCGCATGTGGAAGTGGTAGCGACCGGCAATTCCTACGGCGGTTATGGTGGCGGGGGTGGCTACGGCCAATCGCGTTTCGATCGTGCCGATCCGTTCGAGAACACCTATTCAACGCCGGGCTGGCAAAGGGCGCAAGCGAACCGCTCCGACGCGACACGCAACAATTGGGGCTCACGTTCCGGCGCGCGGGTCGAGCGCATCGGCTATGGCGAGACGGATTCCGGCCATGGCGCCGGTCGCGGCTCTGTCAAGGGCCGCACCATCGATGGCGAACTGGTGGCGAAATCCGTCAGCGAAACGCCTTCGAATTTCGATGTCGGCGATCGCGTGTTCCACATCAAGTTCGGCAATGGCAACGTCTCGTCAATCGAAGGCAACAAACTGACGATCGATTTCGACAAGGCCGGGCAAAAGCGGGTGCTGGACAGTTTCGTCAAAGGGATTTGAGCGGCTCTCTCCGGCCCGTTCTGCCTACCCCTCAAACAACCAATCGCCATGCACCCAGCCGGAAAAATCCGGCTGGCCCGCCCGCGTCAACACCGAGACATAACGCCATTTTCCACTGGCTTCGTGCACCAGCACTCTCGTCCCGTCAGGCAAGGCTGCTGGCTTGACCGTGGGGTAGGAAGCTCCAGCGCCTGCACGGATATTCAGCCCGCTGCTGGAGCGAACCACCATGACGGCGCCGCCATTTTCTGCCTCGCCCCTGACCTTTGCCTTGAACGTCGCCATGTCCCAGGCAGGACCGGGATCGGATTTTCGGCCGGGCGCAATATCGTCGTGGCCCATGATGTCCTCGATCGGATATTCGCTGCAGATGGCCCGTGCGGCGGCGATCGCGGTCTCGATCTGAGCTGCCGCAAACACTTCCCATCCGCAATCGGGCACGCCGAATTTATGGCGGGCTTCGATGACCTTCAAACCATCCACCGGGGCGCCGGTCCATGACACCCAGCCCGCCGAACTCTTGGCGAGCGGTCCCCAATTTTCGATCTCGATGCCGATGGCATTGCTGTTCAGGCCCGAATACGCGCCATCCTTGCCGATCCACTGGCTCTTACCCGCGTGCCAGGCAACCAGGTTGAATGGGACGCACTGGGTGATGGACCCATCACGGCGGATGACAAGGTGGGCCGAGACAAGGGTGGATTTCTGCGAGAAGTATCTGGCAATATCGGCGTCAGGTCCGCTTGCCGTGTAGTGAATGATCAGGAATTTGGGTTTCAGCTCGCCGCCGGTATTGGGCGAGCGGACAAAACTCACATTGGACGTGGAAGCGGCACCGAGCCTATGATTCTTTATGCGAAAATTCATCATCAAACCTTTGAAAAAGCTTGATTATTCTGCATCATGAAAAATCGAAATGATATTGGCAAATAGTATGAAATACCGCCGGATAAACCGGCGGCATCGTGTCCGTCGAAATTATTCCGGTTTGCCCTTTGTCCAGGTCACGTTCCCTGCGAAGAGCGGGATTGTCGAGATCGATGTCTTGGCGGAACCATCCTGGACCTGACTGGCGTGGGCCAGATAAATGAGCGAGTTATTCGCGCTGTCATAGATCCGCGTGATAATGAGTTTCTTCCAGATGAGACTGGTGCGTTCGGAAAACACGCGCTCGCCCCCCTCGCCCAGCTTGATATCGTCAATAGTGATCGGGCCGGTTTGCTGACAGGAGATCGAGGCGTTGGAAGGATCCTCGAACCAGTTCCCCTTCTGCAGCCGGTCGATCATGCCCCGCGAAAATGAGGCAAGATGACAGGTAACCCCCTGGACTTTCGGATCACTGACCGCATCGATGACAATGTCATTGCCGAACCAGTCGACGCCGACCTTGCCGACTTCTTCAGCCTGGGCAGGCAGGATTGCGGCGCCGAGAATGGCCAGTGCAGCGAGTGTGCGTCTCATCGAAAATCTCCTGAAGTTGCGAACAGGTTCCAGACACAGTTGGATACTGGGCTGGAAGATTGCAAGCGGAATGGCAGTGGCAACTAACGTTCCCATTTGGCCAGAAAATCCTCAATGCTGAGCGATTGTATATCGGGAATGGCTTCGAAGATTGTCCCTGAGGGCCAATCCCACCACGCAAGCTGCAGCAAGCGGTTGGCAATTTCTTCCTGAAAGCGAGGGCGGATCAGCCGCGCGGGGTTGCCCGCAACAATCGTATAGGACGCCACGTCCTTGGTGACCACAGCATTCGCGCCAATGACCGCACCGTGGCCTATCTTGACAGCGGGCATGATCACCGCGCCGTGGCCCATCCACACGTCATGGCCGATGGCTACTCGCTTGGCCTGACGGCGGGCACGGAATGCGCCGTCAATTCCCTGATAGCGGAAGAATTCATTTGGCCGGTAACTGATTTTATGCGTCGTCAGCCGTTCCATCGGATGTTCGAGCGCATTGATGCGGACATTCGCTGCAATCGAACAGAAGCGCCCGATATCGGCATAGATGCCCTCGCTATGGCGCTCGAAGTAGGTAAAATCACCAGCCGTCACATCACGCAAAACGACTCGCTCGCCGACCTCGGTATATTTGCCGAGCTTTACACCCTTCAGCTGCGCGCTTGGATGAATGCGCGGCTGGTCGTTCTGGAAGCGTGGATCGTCTGTGCCGGCCATGAATTTTCTCAAATGATGTTTGGGCAATTCCTTTGCATAGAAACTAATGGAATGGCAATTTGCCCCAATGAAAACAAGGTCCAATTAAAATGATATCGATCATGCGACACGTCACGCCTGCCGGCGCGGACGATCAGAAACGCCATCGGATGGGCACCACAATCTACAGCGCTTTGGCACCAATTAATGCGCCCTTGGAATTGTACCGGCACTGGAACTTCTTGGTCCCCTCGCTGCCTTTATCAACGCTTCCGTCGATCGTCATCGAGCCATCAGTCCCAACGGCCAGAGGCATGGTTTTGACGTATTGCGAACGCGTCCCATACAGTCCGGCGGCCTCGGAACGGCAATAGGCCGACCTGTTGTCTTTCCGCAAGAACGCACCTTTTTCAGTTAGTCGAACAGGTGGTGCCTCGTAGATCGTGTCCGGCGCAACCAACGGCGTTCCGGATACTTTGGGTAATACACAGCCGCCAAGTGCAATCGTGGCGGTAACAACCGCCAAGGTAATGTTTCTCATTTCCGCTTCCCCCCGATTGAAGTCGGAACAAGTATATCATGCCAGATTTAAAATGTTTATCCGCGCTTGTGCTTTCAGGAAATATGCGGGAGCCGGATTCGCAGCCAGCTCCAAATCTCCAGGTCAGGACAGGGGTTGTTGTATGGAGTATCGGTCTCCATCTTTGCTTTGCATAAATGGCGCCGAAATCCTATATTCGCACCATGAGAACGTCATCCTCCATCAGCGCACCGAGAATTGTGCTTTATGCAGTGCTCGCACTCGGCGCCGCAGCAGCATCCGGGCTGACTTTCGCCGCATGGTTCAATCAGGGCGATTCCATTTTCCTTTCCCTCATCAATGCGGGACTGGCGTGGTGCATGTAATCGCGTCGCAGTTCCAGAGTCATTATCCATGAACAAACGCCTGTTGCCACTTTTGATCGTAGCGATCACGCTTCTTGCTGCCGCGGCCGGATGGATCACGTTCCAGACCTCGCGCCAGTCGGCCAGCGGCAATCAAGGACCGTTCGGCACGGCGTTCCAGCTTACAACGATGAATGGTGAGCCCATCACGGAAGCTGCTTTCCGTCAGAAGCCTTCAGCCATATTTTTCGGCTTTACCCATTGCCCGGACGTTTGCCCGACCACCCTGTTCGAGCTCGACGGCTGGCTCAAGAAGCTCGGACCGGAAGGAAAGGACATTAACGCCTATTTCGTCACAGTGGACCCTGAGCGCGATAACGCTGAGACGCTGAAGGCCTATGTCAGCAATGTATCCACCCGGATCGTTGGCGTCACCGGCGAGCCAGACAAGATGGCGGCGATGCTGAAGGGTTACAGTGTTTACGCGCGCAAGGTTCCCGGGGAAGGCAATGACTACAGCATGGACCATACCGCCTCGATCTTTCTTCTGGACAGCAAGGGCGGTTTTTTTGGCACCATTGCCTATGGCGAAAATCCTGATACGGCTGTCGAGAAATTGAAACGTCTCGCCAAGAGCTGACCGAATATCCGAAAGCCTGTTTCCTGATGACCACCCAGACCCGACTTTTCCTCACTGCCGGCAAGATCGAAGCCGACCGCGTCTTCTCCATGCTTGAACGCGCATTCGAGGAGGATGGCTTGCCGATCTCGACCTGCGAAGTCGATGAGGATCGCGAGATATTCGAGGTTTCCGTTTATACATTCGAGCCGGACGAGATCGAGCCTCGTATCAGGGATGTTCTCGGCAGCGATGCCTTTGGCCTGGAACTCAAGCGCGAAGAGGTACCAGATATCGATTGGGTCGCGCATTCGCTGGAAGGGCTGACGCCTGTGCGCGCCGGGCGGTTCTTCGTGCACGGCTCGCATGACCGTGACAAGCGGCGAGTCAATGACCTCGGCATCGAGATCGATGCAGGACAAGCTTTCGGCACCGGTCATCACGGAACTACATCCGGCTGCCTCGACATGATCGGCGAGGTCATCCGGCGAGAACATCCGCGCAATGCGCTCGATCTCGGCACCGGCAGTGCAGTGCTCGCCATCGGCATTGCCAAGCTCGCCCCCATCCCCGTCCTGGCGACGGACATCGATCCGGTCGCCGTTGCGGTGGCGCAGGAAAACGTCGTGAAGAACGGCGTTGCCGCACGGGTGCGGACTGAAACCGCGACAGGGTTTCACCATCCGGCAATGCGCTTCGCCGCGCCGTTCGATCTGATCGTTGCCAATATTCTGGCACGGCCGCTCATGCAGCTGGCACCCGAGATGCGCAGACACCTCGCCTGGGGCGGTTCGCTCATCCTTTCAGGCATTCTGGAAACACAGCGCGACAAAGTCCTCGCCGCTTACCGCGTGCAGGGATTATTCCATCAAAAAACACTGCGCCGGGAGGGCTGGGTGACCTTGCACCTCAAGGCCAACGCGGCACGCAAAGCGGCTTAGACGTAATAGTTGCGGTGTCTTGTTCTTTCGCGTGTCCCGTCGATTGACCGCACCACATACCTTTGCATCTGGGCTGTACGACAGGCGATCAGATTTTCGAGCGCTGTCTTGAAAAATCCACGGATCTTGTATGCCATCTCTCATCTCCATGATCATATGGTGGCAACCGATCCTCCCATTGCAAAGGGTAGTTGATTTGGGTGGCTCCGAACCAGCGCCGTGTGCGCATGGCAGCCATGTATATTGTGCACTGCGAGGATATAATTGTGCAATGCAACTGTGATTGACTGAGGCTTTAACGGCAGAATCCCGTTGCTAAGTCCACTCCTCCATTGCACGCGTGAAGGCAGGGAGATAGGTTTCGACCTCTAACAAAGCAGAGGTTCCAATCATCATGTTTCAGTCGTTTGAGGTCGCAAGCAATCCAGCCACCGCCGCGCCGCGCGTCGCCAGGCTGCGTGCCGAACTCGAGACCCTTGGCCTTGACGGTTTTCTCGTCCCGCGCGCCGATGAGCACCAGGGCGAATATGTACCCGCCCGCGCCCGCCGTCTGGCCTGGTTGACCGGGTTTACCGGCTCGGCCGGCGTTGCCTTGATCCTGAAAAGCAAAGCCTATCTGTTCGTTGACGGTCGCTATACGTTGCAGGCCGCCGAACAGACGGATCCAGAAATCTTCACGATTGAAAGTCTGGTCGATACTCCGCCACCGGTATGGCTGCGCAATGCCGAAAAGAAATTCACCATCGGCTTTGATCCCTGGCTGCACACGATCAGCGAAACCAAGGCCCTGCGGGAGGCACTCGAAAAGAACGGTGGCAGTCTCGTTGCAGTCAAAGACAATCTGGTTGACATGATATGGGACGATCAGCCAGCCCCGCCGCTCGAAGCCGTCACCATCCAGCCGGAAAAATATGCGGGCAAGCTTGCCAGCGAGAAGTTGCACGAACTGGCCGAGACAGTTGCCAAGGCAAAAGCCGATGCGACGATCCTGACGGATCCTTCGTCAATTGCCTGGGCGTTCAATATTCGCGGCAATGACGTCAGCAACACACCTCTGCCGTTGGCTTTCGCGCTGCTTCCCGCATCGGGAGAGCCGCTACTCTTTATAGACAAGCGCAAACTGCCAATCGAAGCCGAGGCGTACCTTACACAGCTTTCGACATTGCGCCCGCCCTCGGCATTGGAGGGAGATATTTCGGCTTTCGCCGCCGAAGGCAAGACGGTGATGCTCGATCCAGCGCTGGCAGCCGAGAAGCTTCGACTGATCATTGAACAGGCTGGCGGAAAGGTCGCCGACGGCCTTGATCCGGCCCGCTTGCCACGCGCCGTCAAAAACGCCGCCGAGCTTCAAGGCGCGCGCAAATCACACGAGCGCGATGGCGTGGCCATGGTATCTTTCCTATCGTGGATCGATGAACAAGCGCCCGGGACCATCGACGAGATCATCGCCGCGACGAAACTGGAAGAAACGCGCCGTACGGTGGCAGAGGGTTTTCAGATGCCGCTCGAAAACCTTTCCTTCGACAGCATCTCCGGTGCGGGGCCAAATGGCGCCTTCGCGCACTACCGGGTCAGTACCGCGTCGAACCGCACGTTGGGAGACGGCGAACTCTACCTGATCGACAGCGGCGGCCAGTACCGCGACGGCACGACCGACATCACCCGCACGCTGCCGGTGGGTAAGCCGACCGACGATATGAAGCGCAAGTTCACACTGGTGCTGAAAGGTATGATCGCCATCACGACCGCACGCTTCCCCAAGGGCACGCGTGGCATGGATATCGACGCTCTCGCCCGCATTGCGCTGTGGAAGCAGGGTTATGATTACGGGCATGGAACTGGCCACGGCGTCGGCTCTTTTCTCTCGGTGCATGAAGGGCCGCAAAGCATCTCGAAGCGGGGCGTGCAGGAACTGCTGCCGGGCATGATCCTTTCCAACGAGCCCGGCTACTACAAACCCGGTCCTGGTGGCTATGGTATCCGCACGGAGAACCTGCTGATCGTCACCGAACCGGAAGTGCCGGAAGGCGGAGACATTCCGATGATGGGCTTTGAGACGATCACACTCTGCCCCATCGACAAGCGTTTGATCGACACCAGCCTGCTGGTGCGGGAAGAACTGATCTGGCTTGATGCCTATCATGCGCGCGTTCGCGAGGCTCTGCTCCCGCACACGACCGGCCCGGCACGCGAATGGCTTATCGCGGCGACCGAGCCGTTCGGCCACGAACTGAAAGGTTGATCAGGAGAGCTGGCGCAGCAGGATAATCATTGCTGCGCCGGCAAGAAACATTGTCAGGGCATTGAAGCGCAGTGAAATCAGCCCGGCAAAGGCCAGCGCCACCAGACCGCGCCAATCGGCGGTAGCAGCCGCGGGCGCGACCAGCGTCGTCAGGACTGCAGCCGGCACCGCATTCAACGCCACTTCGACACGCGGATGAATGCGTTCAAAGCGTGACAATACCAGGTGACCGCCAATACGCGTCAGGAATGTCAGGATTGCGCCGGCGACAATGATCCAGAATATCGAAGACATCAGCGTTTCCCTTGTGCTTTTTCCGGCTTGGCAACGATCACGGCCACCAGAATACCGGCCAAGGCGCCGATACTGACATGCCATGGCGAACCGACTGTCTTGTATGCAATGATCGAGGCTATGGCGCTGGCAATGACGATCGGAGCCCAGTTGTCGCGCTTGCGAAAGCCCATGACCAGTCCGAGGAAATAGATCGGCAACAGCATGTCGATACCGAGTGCATGCGGATCGGAAATGAGGTTGCCGAACAGACCGCCGATCCACGCTTCGAATACCCACATCACATAGATCGGCGTGGCCACGCCGAGATACCAGATAAATGTCACCGGTTTCCCGGATTCCGCTCGCTTCTCAGTTTCCGCATATTGCGGGTCGGTCAACAGGAAATAGCTGAGCGCGCTCTGCACCGCCTTGAAATGGCCGATGCGCCGGCCCACGGCGGCCGAATAGAGGACGTGGCGGAAATTGACCGCGAAAATCGAAAAGACGATCAGCCAAGCAGGTATGTTGTGGCCGAAGAGCTCGATACCAACCATCTGGCTGGCACCGCCGTAGATCGCGGCGCTCATCAGCACCGCTTCGGACACGCTAAAGCCGTTATCGACAGCAAGTGCGCCAAACAACAGGCCGAACGGGGCCGAGGCGATCATGATGGGCAAGCCCTTGGCGAAGCCCTCCCAGAATTGCGACCGGGAACTCGTGGGTTCGGCCGTGGCGGTGTCCCGTTGATATATTTGCTCGTCCATGGGTCTGCTCTAGGCCAGGATGGTCAGGCTGTCACGTGAGATTTGTTGATCGATACCATCAATGTTGCTGCAATAAGGGACTGCCGCCCCTTCTTGTCACCGCATTGCCCTGTAGGTAGGTTCGGCTCGAGAGCGTTCAAAGGGAGAAAAACCATGGCGCATGTCATCGATCGCGACGTCTGGGCGCATCATCCGGAGCTTTGGCGGGGAGAAGTCACCGGCAAGCCCTATGGCACCAATGTATCGATCATCTTTAATTGCCAGGAACGCATCGGCGCCGGTCCGCGCCTGCACAAACATCCCTACACCGAGACATTCATCATCCGTAAGGGCCATGCCCGCTTTACGGTGGGTGGCGAAATCATCGACGCCCATGAGGGTCAGATCGTCGTCTCACCCGCCGATACACCGCATAAATTCGAGAATCTGGGCCCCGGCACGCTCGAGACGATCGATATTCACGCCAACGATGTTTTCGTGACGGAGTGGCTCGAGTAGCTGCGCTCAGACGACCAGCGTCCCTTCAATCGCCCTGCCCCAGTCAATTAACGGCTTTGCGCGCACGGCAAAGTCGAGAAGATCGTCGGCAAGCCCTGGCGAGGTGATGCCGGAGGGGTCAATCGGGAAGCGGACGACGAAGTTCCGGTTGCGCAGCGCTTCAATGAGATCTGGATCAGTGACAGTTTCAAACCCGCGCGGCGTTCGCTTCAAACGATTGGTGTCGTTCAGTTCGAGCCCGTTCTTGGCAAGCGCCTTGACCATTGCACGGTACTTTTCCGGCTTCTCGACGATAGCCTTGCGCATGGCCAGCAGAAGTTCCGGCTTCGGTTGCCACCAGGCGATGGCGGCATAGCACCCACGATAATCCTCAAGGCCGATACAGACATAGAAGCAGCCGCTCTCCACCCATTTATTGCCGTCGGGCGACAACAGCGCGGACAGATGCCGGTTATAGGGGCTCTTGTCCTTGGAAAAGCGCGTATCGCGTTTAATGCGGAATTGCGATTTCTTCCTGTCGCCCCGGAAAGGCAGGCCTGCCTTCTCGAAACGCACCAGCAGATCCTCAACCAGATCGCCGAGCGGTTCATAAAGATGCGCTTCGAACAAATCCTTGTTTTCCAGAAACCATTCGCGGTTCTGATGGAAATCCAGTGCCTTCAGAAACGGCAGCGCCTTGTCACCAAAGCCTTTAAATACAATCTCGCTCATGCGCCCACCAGTGTGAACCAGCCATCCTCATCGATGACTTCGATGCCAAGACTTTGCGCCTGCGTCAGCTTTGATCCAGCGCCAGGACCGGCCACGACAAGGTCGGTTTTCTTGGAAACGGAACCAGCCGTCTTGGCGCCGTAACGCTCGGCCATGGCCTTGGCCTCGTCGCGCGACATGCGTTCAAGCGAACCGGTGAAGACAATGGTCTTGCCGGCAACCGGCGAGTTACCCACCGTTTTCACTTCCTCATCGAGAGGCGTCACCTCCGCCAGAAGCGCTGCAAGTGCCTCGCGATTGTGTTCTTCCGCATAGAAGTCGACCAATGCTTCGGCGACAATGCTGCCGATGCCTTCGACCTCGTTCAGCTCGCGCCATGCATCATTGCCCTTGTCGGCCCTGTCCTTGGGCGGCACCGCCGCCATTGCAGCATTGGCAAGTGCTTCATAGGAGCGATAGGCTCTTGCCAGCCGCTTGGCATTGACCTCGCCAACGTGGCGGATGCCGAGAGCATAAATGAAGCGGCTGAGCGTGATTTCGCGCCGGTCGTCGATCGCGTCATAAAGCTTCTTCACCGAAGTCGCACCAAAACCATCAATGTTTTCAAGCTTGGTGAGGGAGTTGGCCTGGCGCTTCTTCAACGTGAATATATCGGCGGGCGTGCCTATGTGCAGCGCCGGATCATCGGACTTGAAGAAGAATTCGACCTGTTTCTCGCCAAGGCCCTCGATGTCGAAGGCATTGCGCGAAACAAAATGGCGGATGCGCTCCACCGCCTGCGCCGGGCAGATCAGCCCGCCGGTGCAGCGGCGCACCGCCTCGCCTTCCTCGCGCACCGCGTGCGAACCGCAGGCCGGGCACATGTCCGGGAAGACATAGGCCGACGGCCCGCGCGGCTTGTCCGCAACGATGTCGACGATCTGCGGAATGACATCGCCGGCGCGCTGCACCACGACCGTATCGCCAACGCGGAGGTCCCGGCCCTCGCGGATCGGCTGGCCATTTTGGCCGATGCCCTTGATGTAGTCCTCATTGTGCAGCGTCACGTTGGTGACGACGACGCCCCCGACCGTGACCGGCTCAAGCCGCGCCACCGGCGTCAGCGCGCCGGTGCGGCCAACCTGAATATCGATGCCCCTGAGGATCGTCATCGCCTGTTCGGCCGGGAACTTGTGCGCAATCGCCCAGCGCGGACTGCGCGAGACAAAACCGAGCCGCTGCTGCAGTGCCAGATCATCGACCTTATAGACCACACCATCGATGTCGTAGCCGAGCAAGGCACGCTGTTCTTCAATCTGGTGATAATGCTTCACCAGAGCTTCCACCGTTTCGAAACGCTGCATCAGCGGATTGACGCGGAAGCCATAGGATCGGAATGCTTCGACCATGCCCATCTGCGTCTTGGCCGGCATCTCGCTGACCTCACCCCAGGCGTAGGCGAAGAATTGCAGCGGGCGCGAGGCGGTGATCGTTGCATCGAGCTGGCGCAGCGAGCCCGCCGCCGCGTTGCGCGGATTGGCGAATATCTGCTTGCCCTCTTTGGCTTGCCGCTCATTGAGCGCGGCAAAATCCGCATGGCTCATATAGACCTCGCCGCGTACCTCGAGCACATCGGGCGGATTGTCACCCAGCACATTGGGGATGCTCGCCACCGTGCGGGCGTTAAGCGTGACGTTCTCGCCGGTCGTGCCATCGCCGCGCGTCGCGGCCGTTACCAGCCGCCCCAGTTCATAGCGCAGTGAGAGCGACAGGCCATCGATCTTGGGTTCCGCCGTGATTCCGATTTTCGCATCCGAAGCAAGTTTGAGAAATCGGCGGATACGGCCGACGAAGTCCTCGACGTCACTATCGTGGAATGCATTGTCCAGTGAGAGCATCGGCACGACGTGAGTGACCTTGCCGAACTTTTCCGAGACGCTGGCGCCCACCTTGTTCGAGGGCGAATCCTCGCGCCTCAAATGCGGGAAACGCTGCTCGATGGCGAGGTTCCGCCGCCGCAGCGCGTCATATGCCGCGTCTGAGATGATCGGTGCATCTTCGGTATTGTAGCGGTAGTCGTGCTGGGCAATCTCGGCTGCGAGGCGGCCAAGTTCCTCGGCGGCTTCCGCCTCGCTCAAGTGTTCTACGGGAATGTCTGCCATAACTATCGTCTAATTGTTGTGCTTCGTCATGTGTGTAACGTTAGCGAGCCCGTTGTGAAAGAGAAAGTGGCCCAAGCGCCCTCATGAATTTTTGGTTCTGGCTTTTTGTTGTTGTACCTCCAGCCTTGGTACTTAGCGCAAGACCACAGGAAAATGACTGGCTCACGATGGCGCGATTGGTCGGCGCTGTTGCCCTGGCCGTCTTGCTTGGCAAACTGGTGGCCGCATTCGATGAACGGGTTGCAACCGAAGTCTATGCCGAATGCCTCGCCCGCATCCCCTCCGGTGAACTTGAAGCCATGCGTTTCGATTGCACCACGCAAAAGTACCGTGCGGTGGAAGTCCGCGACCTGTATTTTTATTTTTTCTGGACAACAAGTGTCGGATATGCTGCGGCCTTCGAAATTATCCGGCGCATCTGGCTTCATCCCAAAAGGCCGATATTTTGCAGGAAGAACTTGATAAGCAATATGTTTATCCTCTTAACTTCTCCACTTGTTGCCGCATTGCTCGTTCTATCGCTTATGTTTTTTTTCTATGCGTTTGGGGACTACATACTTTTGACGCATCGCGTCGTTTATGGGAAATAGACACTCATTCCGGCCATCGGTACATGCTATCTTCCGCATTGATTTTCGCTTCGCTTGTGAAACGTGTGGTCCATGTAGCTGTAATCGAGTACGCTGTTCCTCCGAATTCTGTCCATTGCCACGAATCCGGTGTCAAGGCAGAGGAACCAGTCGCGATTTCCCGCAAGTCTGCAGTATCCGTAAATGTGTCCGAGTATTGGTAGACGATTTCACCTTCTATATACATCATGCCGTTTTCGGTTTTGACCGATCCTGTAAATTGCCCGCCGACGACACCGCCCCCGAACGCAATAACATAGTTGATAAATTGATACGATCCGTCGAAATCGTAGGAGACCGGACCAGATTTCACCCTCCTGGCAGCGTCGATGATCTGCGCGTTAATGCGATCGATCACCAAAGCGGGATAAAAATATTGGAAAATCAGGCCCGCCAAATTGCCTGTCTCAGACAGTGTAACGGGCCTACCACCACCATTTCTGAAATGATCGATAAAGTTCCACGTATTCCACTGTTTTGGATTGTCCTTGATGTCGCTGATAACAGTCTGATAGGCATATTCGCTGTCCCCTCGTTCATAGGGTTCGGCTGTGCAGCGGCAATTATAGTCTCCTCCCGGATGGCCGGTTTCCGGCGGATTATCCCAGGCAAATACCTTGCCGTTATTTTCAATGTGAGAAGGGCGGACCTGTGGGTCGCCGCGTGTGCGCCAGATATAATGAGTCGTTGGATAACCGAGATCTTCCGCCTTGAGCGACAGGTGTATGGGAGTTCCCCGGCGCAGATAGTTACCAAAGGCCTTGCGGTATTCCAGTGAATTGAGAACGTTCATCGTGTCTCGTCCCGTTGCGTTGAGACAAGGATACGGCGGTGAAAGAGAGCGTGGATAAGTTAGCTGATAGAGACGCCGGGAATACCGTCAATACCGCGCGTTCACGGGACCCGGTCGCTCAGGAAACGGCGGCAGCGTTTTCGCGTAAAAGGCGCACAGCCGCGGCGCGCGCTTCGTCAGTGACACTGGCACCGGCGAGCATGCGGGCGATTTCCTCCTGCCGGTCGCCCGTTTCCATAGCGCGGATCGACGTCGCCACACGGTCATTCCCGGCGGCAGCCTTCGCAATGAGGAAATGCGTCTGCGCCCGTGCGGCAACCTGCGGCGCATGGGTTACCGATAGCACCTGGACCTGTCCGGCGAGACGCCGCAGCCGCTGGCCAATGGCATCGGCAACGGCGCCGCCTACCCCCGTATCGATTTCGTCGAACACCAGCGTCGGCGCTGAGCCGCGATCGGCAAGCGCCACTTTCAGCGCCAGCAGGAAACGTGAAAGCTCGCCGCCGGACGCGACTTTCATCATGGGGCCGGCACGGGTGCCGGGATTGGTCCGCACCCAATACTCGACCGTATCGATACCATCGGATGTGCGGTTCTGCGGATCGGTTGCCATCTCGACAATGAATTCCGCCCGCTCGAGTTTCAGTGCGGGAAGCTCGGCCATGACGGCCTGTTTCAGATGGCCGGCGGTTTCGCGGCGGTCCACCGAAAGTGCCATGGCTGCCTGATCATAGGCCTCGCGCGCCGCCACGGCTTCCTTTTCCAATGCAGCAAGGCGTTCTGCACCGGCGTCGATATCGGCAAGGTCGGCGTCCATCCTGTCGCGTAGAGCTGGAAGATCATCGACCGCAACCGAGTACTTCCGCGCGGCGGCGCGAAGTGCGAACAGCCGTTCTTCCGTCTGTTCGAGCACACGCGGGTCGAAGTCGATGGCGCGAATGGCCTGTTCGATACCATTTTGCGCCTCGGCCAGTGCGTTCAGGGCTTCGTCGATCGCCTTGACGACCGGCTCCAGCAATTGCGGCGCTTCCGGCACCTTGCGCTCAAGCCTCCGAACCAGGCTGGCGAGCGAGGGCACGGGCGACGCATTGCCGGACAGGACCTCGTTGGCATCGTTGACATCGCCTGCGATCTTTTCGGAGCGCATCATGTCCGTGCGCTTGATTGCCAGCGTCTCCTCTTCCTGCGGTTCTGGATCGAGCTTGGCAAGCTCCTCGACCGAGGCGCGCAGGTAATCGGCTTCGCGTGTTGCCGCTTCCACCTTGGCCCGGTGGCGAACCAGCGCGTGCTCCGTATCGCGCCACGTCTTGTGCAGTGCCCGGACCAGTGCAGCCTTGGTTTCCAAAGCGCCGAAAGCGTCCAGCAGTGTGCGGTGGATATCGATGTCTATCAATGCGCGGTCATCATGCTGGCCGTGGATTTCGACGAGCCTGCGGCCAAGCTCCTTGAGCAGCGTGACGCTAGCCGCCTGATCGTTGATGAAGACACGGCTGCGGCCATCGGCGGTTTGCACCCGGCGCAGGATGATATCGCCGTCGTCGTCGATATCGTTTTCACGCAACAGCGTGCGGGCCGGGTGGCTGCCCACCACATCAAAGACTGCCGTAACCTGCCCCTGCTCCGCGCCATGGCGCACGAGGGAGGCGTCGCCGCGTGCTCCGAGGGCAAGCGACAACGCGTCAAGCAGGATGGATTTACCGGCACCGGTCTCGCCGGTCAGCACCGACAAGCCTTCGCGAAACTCGATGTCGAGCCGTTCAATCAGAACAATATCGCGGATCGACAGATGCGAAAGCATGATCGCTCAGGTTAGGGTGTTTAAACTAGACGCCGTCTTTGCCACCAGTGATAGCCGATGCGGCCTTGGACAGCCATGAACCCGTGCTTTCACGCGGCTCCAGGCCACCGCTCTGCAGAAGTTTGTAGCTATCCTTGTACCATTCGCTGTCCGGATAGTTCTGACCAAGAACTGCCGCCGCAGCCTGTGCCTCATTGGTGATGCCCATGGCGTAATAGGCTTCCGTGAGCCGGGCCAAGGCCTCTTCGACATGACGCGTGTTCGAATACTGTTCGACAACGCCGCGGAAGCGTTTGATCGCTGCGACATAGTCCTTGCGCTCAAGATAGTAACGGCCGACCTGCATTTCCTTGCCGGCGAGCTGGTCGCGGCCGAAACGGATCTTCGCCTTGGAATCTTCAACATATTCGGAATCAGGATAGCGTTCGACCACTTCACTGAAGGCGGCAATAGAGCGTCGTGTCATGCTCTGTTCACGCGTGACATCCGGAATCTGGCGGTAGTAGCAAAGGCCAGTGATGTAATAAGCGTAGGCAGCTTCTGGCTGCGTCGGATAGAGGGCAACGTAACGCTTGGTCATGGCAAGCGCATCGTCATACTTGCCGGCACGATAGTTGGCAAATGCGCCCATCACCAGTGACTTGCGGGCAAATTCCGAATAGGGATGCTGCCGGTCAACAGCGTCGAACTTCTTGGCAGCCTCGTCGAGGCGACCGGAATTCAGGTTGGCAAGCGCCTGGTTGTAGAGAACGTCAGCAGGTTCGATCGTGTCGACATAGGCATTCAGATCCAGATCGTCGTCTTTCGAGGCGCAACCGGAAATGGCTATAGCGCTGGCAATTGGAACGAGCAGAAGGGCCATCCGGGCCTTGTTGCCAAACCCTGTTTTCATCGACATTCTGCAATTCGCCATGCTGTCTCCGGCCCCACATAATAATTTAAGAGCATTGATCGCAAACCCGATATCACGTTTGCGGCTCATGCTCTAGGCATAGTCAATCTTACCGTCGGTTGGGCGTTCATAAACCACAAGCGACGAGAATCAGCAATCTTATTGCCATGTAATCGTCCAATTTTGTGGCGGACCGGAAAATGAGTGGCAAAGACCCCCGTTAATCCGATTTTGGCAGCGAAAGATGCCCGATTTTATAGGCCTGGGTGCCATCTTGCGGAACTATATACTGTGGCTCGCCCCATAGTTGAATGCGAATCCGCGTCCAGTTTGTGGGTTCGAATGCAGAAATAGCGGCAAGTGCACCACCTTTCTCGACGTCATGGAAGGCTTCCTCGCTTTCACGCTTGCGCAATTCAGCGAGCGAAACATGACCTGGCGTTACCAGGATTTCGCGCGTAGCAAACGTTGCCTCGCGGATCGCCGGTGACATGTGCGCCTGCCAGACGAACCAGGTCTTGACCTGCGGCCAGCCGAACGACCGCGTGAGCCCGACAAAACCTTCCCCGCAAAGAAAATCATTCAGACCCTCCTCGTGGTTCCAGAGGTAAAACGGCGCATAGAGATTCTCCTGGCTTCGGGTTTCATCGTCCCGTCGCGCCGTCAGATAGGCCTTCAATTTCAGGTTGGGAAAATTGTCGAGCAGATGCCCTTTTTCCGCGATACGCCGGTCGATGACCGACATGTCGTAGTCGGCCGGCAAAGAAAAACTGTACTGCATGGCAATCATGGCCACGATTCCTTTCCATGCAATCAGGTCATACGGCGTCCAGCATCTGTGCTTCGCCATTACTGAAGGACCACTCATCCCGGCTCGATGTGCTGATAATGATCATGACATCCTCCGGCCTGATACCGGGCGCATCTTCCAGCAACGCGACCAGCCGCTTGTAGAACGCCTTTTTTGTCGCCGTGTCGCGCGGTTTGCCCGTGGTAATGGAGAAAACAACAAATTCATCCGAGCGCGGTCCGCCGAAGTAATTGCGATCGAAGATCAGTTCTCCGGGGCGATGCTGATGGATGGCCTGGAAACGGTCATCCGCGGGTACGTTGAAAGTCTCCACCATCGCCTGATGAAGGCTGTCTGAGAGCGCTTTCAGGTATTCGGGTGATTTACCCTCAAGAAGCGAGATTCGGGTAAAAGGCATGGAATTGATCCTTTCTATACAGCCTGAGTAGCAACTCGATAAACTTGACGCTGGATTCATAGACGGGCATATTCATCCTGAAAATCAGAAAATACAGGACTTATGATCCTGAAAAACAGGATAATTAAAATGCGACGGATCACTTTCGATCTCGATGTGTTGAGAACCTTTGCCACCGGCATGGAGCTTGGCAGCTTTGCCAAGGCAGCTGACAGGCTAGGGCGCTCCACCTCGGCGGTAAGCGCACAATTAAAGAAACTGGAACAGCAGGCGGAAACTCCGATTTTTATAAAAGCAGGACGCGGCTTGGCACTCACCGATGCAGGGGAAACCATGCTTGCCTACGCACGCCGTCTACTCGATCTCAACGATGAAGCTGCCACGGCGATCCACGGAACCGGGCTTGAGGGCTGGGTAAGGCTCGGCCTGCAGGAGGATTTTGGCGAGACCATTCTTCCGGAAGTGCTTGGGCAATTTGCGCGTGCTCATCCAAAGGTGAGGATTGAGGCGCGCGTGGCTCGCAATGCGGAACTGATCGATCGCGTTACATCCGGGCGTCTCGATCTGGCTCTCGCCTGGAGCGCTGGAGCGGTTACCCCCCACTGCCAACGCGTCATGGATGTACCGATGTGCTGGGTTGGCCCGGCCAGGGAGCCAAAGGATTGGATGGCGTCGGCAGACGAATCGCTGCCGCTGGCCGCATTGGAAGCGCCGTGCCTCTTGCGAACCGCGGCAACGAACGCGCTCGACCGCGCGGGAATTCCATGGCGGCTGGCATTTACCAGCCCAAGTCTGGCGGGCTTGTGGGCGGCAACCGCAGCAGGGCTGGGAGTCACGATCCGTACCCCGATTGGACTTCCTGCTAGCGTACAACCTCTGGTTCCAGCGGATGGTGGATTACCCGCCCTGCCGTCTCTCGGATTGGTCCTTCATCGCGCGGAAGCGCAATCCGAACCCGCGACGGCGCGCCTGGCAGCAATCATGCTGCAGGCGGTGCACAAGGAGATACCAGGCTTCTGACCGTTGTCAGATGGCCCAAGGCGCAAAGACAGGAGCGTTTACAGCAACGAGCGACGCGCCTCGCGACTGTCCGCGTTTGCCCGCCATTTCCACAATCTCGAATGCGGTATGATCTGAAAGAAGTGCACGCAGGGCGGCAGCGTTGAGACGGTGGCCGCCACGATAGGAGCGGAAACAGCCAATGAATGGAGCTCCGGCTAGCGCCAGGTCGCCAATGGCATCAAGAGTCTTGTGGCGCACGAACTCATCCTCGTAGCGCAGGCCGCCAGGATTGATGACGGAATTGTCGTCGCCGATGACCAGGGAATTGTCGAGCGATGAGCCAAGCGCCAAGCCGGCGGCCCAGAGTTTTTCCACGTCGCGCATGAAGCCGAAGGTACGCGCCCGCGAAATTTCCTTACGGAAGATTGCCGCGTTCATATCGCTGGCGAATTTCTGCCGGCCAATGACCGGCGTCTCGAAATCAATCTCTACCTCATAGCGCGTGCCTTCATAGGGACAAAATTCCGCCCATGAAGCTCCCGCCTCGATACGCGACGTCTTGAGCACTCGGATAAACCGGCGCTTCGCCGCCTGGTGCACAAAACAGGCTTGTTCGAAGGCGTCCAAAAACGCGGATGATGTCCCGTCAAGGATAGGCACTTCCGGACCATCGATCTCGATAATCATGTTGTCGATACCAGCACCGGCAATCGCCGCCATGACATGCTCGACAGTGCTGATGCTAATCCCCGCCCGGCTGGCAAGCGTCGTTGACAGATCTGTCGTACCGACTTCGGACACGAGCGCTCGAATTTCGTGGCTATCGCCAGATCCATCGAGCCTGTGGAAAACAATACCGGTATCCGGGTCGGCGGGCACAAACGATATCGTCACTGGCGCACCACTGTGCACGCCTGCGCCGGAAAGCGAGATACGCTCTGCAATCGTTGTCTGGAAATCGTGCAATTGAAACCTCGTGCCCGTGAACCGCGAGCCAGATAGCTTTATCCGGCATCTGATACTTAACCTCGCAACGACGTATGCGTCAGAATCAACATCGCGCTCATGTTGCAGCGCAAGATACAGTTGGCACTGCATGATGCAAAATCACGCTTTCGAGACGTTTGTAACGAAAGCGCTATACCACCAGCTAAGTCGTTCCCATGTCATTTCAATAGTTTGAAAGAAAAATTCCGCCACTGATACAATGGCGGAATTCATGTTCGTTAATATTCCGTGACCGGATCAGTTTGCCTGCCGGCGAAGGAACGCCGGGATTTCGAGCTGATCATCCTCGGAAGGCTGGCGTGTCTGCGGCTGGACCCGGCCCTGTTCGTCAAGCTGTCCGCGACGCGGCGCATAGATTGACGCATCCTGTGAAAGCGGGCGGCGCGGTTCGGCCGGACGCATGGCGGGTTCCCGCGGCTGCGCCGGTTCCAGCCGGGCCGTCTCATCTTCGCGGCGGGTCAGGCCAGCGGTGAGACGCTTCAGCAGTCCCATAGGGCCACGATCCTCGTGGCTTTCATAGGCAGCCTGATCACGACCGTTGTCACGCGTTCCCATGTCGCGGGCATTGAGCTCCGCCTGCACGACCGGTGGGAAATCAGCCACGTTCGGCATGCGCGGGGCAGCCGGCTGCGGTGCAGGTGCTGCCTGCATTTGCGGCTGAGGTGCTGGCTGAACAGGCTGTTGCGGAGCGGCGGCAACGGGCGCGTCGAAGACTTCCGGTGCCGGAGCCTGGAAAATGCGGCTCTGTGGACGGAATTCCTGTTCAGCAGGCTGCGGCGCACGCTGCGGCATGTCCTGCTCGGCAGCGCGAATAGCGTCCGCTACCGGATCTGCCACGCGAGCGGCCGGCTGTTGGACAACCGGACGGGCAACTGTCTCAACCCTTGCCGCGACCTGCGGAGCAGGTTTGGCAATTGGCTTCAGAGGCTGGCGAAATTCGATCGGCGCAGGCGCCGACTCCCCAATCTGCTTGTCAATGCCAGTTGCAACGACGGAAACGCGGATGATGCCTTCGAGGCTTTCGTCGAAGGTTGCGCCGAGGATGATATTGGCATCCTGGTCTACTTCTTCACGAATACGCGTCGCAGCCTCGTCAACTTCAAACAGCGTCATGTCGCGGCCGCCAGTGATCGAGATCAGCAGGCCCTTGGCGCCACGCATGGAGGTTTCATCGAGCAGAGGATTGGCAATCGCGGCCTCGGCGGCAGCCATTGCGCGGCCATCACCGGACGCTTCGCCGGTGCCCATCATCGCCTTGCCCATCTCGCGCATGACCGAACGAACGTCAGCGAAATCGAGATTGATCAGACCTTCCTTCACCATCAAGTCGGTGATGCAGGCAACACCCGAGTAGAGAACCTGATCGGCCATTGCGAATGCATCGGCAAAGGTCGTCTTGTCATTGGCAATGCGGAAGAGGTTCTGGTTCGGAATGACGATAAGAGTATCGACGTTCTTCTGCAGATCGGTAATTCCCATATCGGCGGTGCGCATGCGGCGCTGACCCTCGAAATGGAAAGGCTTGGTCACGACGCCAACGGTGAGGATGCCCTTTTCGCGCGCCGCGCGGGCGACAACAGGAGCGGCGCCAGTGCCGGTGCCGCCGCCCATGCCAGCGGTGACGAAGCACATGTGCGTGCCCGACAGGTGATCGTTGATCTCGTCGATGCATTCCTCAGCAGCTGCGCGGCCAACTTCCGGCTGCGAACCTGCACCGAGGCCCTCCGTCACTGCGGCACCGAGCTGAATCAGACGTTCAGCCTTGGATTGCGACAGCGCTTGCGCGTCGGTATTGGCCACAACAAATTCAACACCGCGCAAACCGGCATTGATCATGTTATTGACCGCATTGCCACCGCCACCGCCAACACCGAAAACGGTGATCCGGGGCTTAAGCTCGGTAATATCCGGCTTTTGCAGATTGATGCTCATGTGTTCCGTTCCTTTTCGTCTTTACCGCCTCGCCGCTGCGGTATTTTTTTGGGTTTCCCCGATTGATCAAAAACTCTCTCTCAGCCACTGGCCGATACGCTGAAAACGCCCACCCGTACCTGTCATCAGCGATGATGAACCGGCCTTTACAGAACGCTCCTCAATTCCTGCGACTTGCGGATAGATCAGAAGACCAACCGCTGCAGAGAAAGCCGGTCCCTTGGCTGCTTCGGGAAGCCCCGTAACACCAAGGGGACGGCCGATTCGCACATTGCGCGCCAGGATGCGGCGGGCCACTTCGGGCAGCCCTGCCAACTGACTGGCTCCGCCTGTCAGGACGACCCGCTTGCCAACAATCTGGCCATAGCCGGACTGATTGAGCCGATCGCGCGCCAGTTCCAGCGTCTCCTCGACGCGAGCACGAATAATGCGCGTCAGGACGGCACGCGGATATTGGTTGGGGACATCACGCCCGTCATTGCCAAGAGGTGAGACACTGATCAGGTCGCGATCATCGGCAGCGCTGGGCAGTGCCGAGCCATGCATGACCTTGAGCCGCTCCGCATCGTCCATGTGGGCAGAGAGGCCGCGCGCAACATCCATCGTCACGTGATTGCCGCCAATGGCGATCGCATCCGCATGAATGAACTTTCCTTCGGAGAAAACCGAAATCGTCGTCGTACCGCCACCCATGTCGATGCAGGCAGCGCCCATCTCGGCCTCGTCGTCGACAAGCGCAGACAGACCGCTGGCATAGGGTGTGGCAATCATCGCTTCGACCGACAGGTGGCAACGGTTGACGCAAAGCTCGAGGTTGCGCAGCGGCGCGGCATCGGCTGTCAGCACATGCATTTCAACGCCGAGCGTATCGCCGATCATGCCCAGCGGATCGCGAATGCCGCGCTCGCCGTCGAGACCATAGGCGATGGGCAGCGAATGAACGAGATGGCGCTCCGTTGCCAGTGCCTGCTTGGCTCCGGCTGCAAGCACACGGCGAATATCCGCCTGATCGACCTCATGCCCGCCAAGATTGATGCTGGCCGAGAAGCTCTCGCTCTTGAGGCGACCCGCGGAAATATTGACGATCATCGAGTCGACGGTCAGCCCAGCCATCCGCTCGGCCGCATCGACTGCCAGGCGGATCGCCTGCTCGGCAGCGTCCAGATTGACGATCACGCCGGACTTGATGCCACGCGACTTCTGATGCCCGATACCAAGCACCTCGATGCGATGGGTGCGGCCCGGCAGGTGCGCACTTTCCTCGCGCGGACGCAGCCGCGCAATGATGCAGCATACCTTGCTCGAACCAATGTCAAGAACTGTCAAGGAGCGCGTCCGTTTTGCGGATGGCGCTCCATTCGACGTGCCCTTTCCGTTCAGAATACTCATATACGCTTCTCCGAACGCTTTGGCGCCTTGTCCCGCGCCTTCAAATACTCAACGCGCTGTACCATCGCATCTGGTGTCAGCTTGACGACCACGCGATCTGTCAGACGCATATCGACCGATGCGATATCGCGCGACAGAAGCCCCGCCTTGCGGTCCATGCCGGCAATGTCAGCAAGCGCCTCGTCGATCCTGTATTCCGGCAGCATCAGGGTCACGCCATTTTTCAGAAGGAGGTCCCAGCGCCGGTCACCGACCCGCGCATACGCCTTCACCTCACCTGCTATTTGCGGAAAGGCTGCCATTTGCGCCAAAAGCAGTTTCGCCTGCTTGTCAGCCCCTGCACCGATGATCAGCGGCAACGCAGCACTGCGACCGCCAGAGAACGGAACGATGACGCGACCATCTGCGTCGATTACCGAAAGTTCGCTGCCATTTTGCCAAACGGCGACGGCTGTCCGCTCATGAATCGAAATCTGGATCGTGTTCGGATAGACCTTGAACACATCGACGGTTTCGACCCAGGGCAGCCCTGCGACAGCCTTCTGCGCATCGGCAGCACTCAAACCAACCAAAGAGGTTTCACCATCAAGACCGAGCGCACCCAGCACATCGATCTCAGAGGTTTCCTTGTTACCGACGACCTTCACGTCTTCAATGGCGAAACCGAAAGTTGAGGTCGTGACCTTAACCACTTCCGGCGCGTGACCACCCAGAATTGCGCCATACGCACCGGTTAAAGCCAGAAAGGCAACGGCACCGATTGTGCCCACATGGTTGGGGATCGAAACTTCGCCCTCAACCATACGCGAAAACACGCGCACCGGTTTACGCAGGAATTTCGGCAGGACGATGCGGAAACGGCCCAAAACAGCCGCGCTGCCCGAAGACACCGGCTTGACACCCCGCGGGTGCGCATTTTTGCCCTTCAACGCAAACACGATGCGTCCTCCACCATCCAACTCAACAATTCACCGAAGGTATGCCCCGCAGCTTTGGCGATATCAGGCACGAGAGAGGTGGGAGTCATGCCCGGCTGAGTGTTAACTTCCAGCCAGATAAGCTCGCCATCCTCGGAAAAACGGTCATCGTAACGGAAGTCCGACCGGGTAATCCCTTTACATCCAATTGCCTGATGCGCCTTGAGTGACAGTGTTTGTATTTTTTGGTAAATTTTTAGTGAAATTTTAGCGGGAACCACATGATTTGATCCACCTGCAACATATTTTGAATCATAATCGTAGAACTGATGGCCCACGGGGATGATTTCGCACACGCCGATGGCGACATCCCCCATCACTGCGCAGGTCAATTCGCGCCCGTGAATGTAGCGCTCGACCATGACGATATCACCATATTTCCAATCACCCGAGGTGATGACCTGCGGCGGATGCGACTGATCCTCCTTGACGATCACGACGCCGAAACTGGACCCCTCATTCACCGGCTTGACGACATAGGGCGGCTTCATCGGATGCTTCGAAGAAAAGCTCATCCGGTTCATGACTTTCGCCTCGGCCACCGGAATGCCGGCCGCCTTGGCAACGATCTTCGCCTGCTCCTTGTTCATGGCCAGAGCGGAGGCGAGAACGCCGGAATGGGTATAGGGAATTTCAAGATATTCGAGGATGCCCTGGATGGTCCCGTCCTCGCCGAACGGACCATGCAACGCATTGAACGCCACATCGGGCTTCAACTCACGAAGCACACTGGCAATGTCGCGGGTGACGTCAACCCGGGTGACCGGGTAACCCTCCGCCTCCAAAGCATCGGCGCAAGAATTGCCGGAGGACAAACTCACCGGACGCTCCGATGAAAAGCCACCCATTAGCACCGCAACATGCTTTTTCGCCATCAAGGCAACCCCTCGAACACTTCCCCATCAGAAGCGAAAAAAGGCATGAGTCGGCGCACATCCGGCGGCCAGGGACCGCAGACACCCGAGACTGGTGAAAACCAGCCGACTCAAATCAGTTAACGCTTACCCCTAAAGAATCAGAGAGTTGATTCGCTGACAAGTCCCCAATGATTCAACAATGAAATTTCGTGTAAAAAAATGTGCTTCCGGGTCGAAAGCGGCGTCGTGCAGGATCACAGCTTTCGACGTGCTAGAGCAACTGCCCCATGAACTCGTGCACTTCATGATTGGCTCGGAACAACCCGAGGCGCTTTATTTCCCAATGCAGCCTGATGCCGGATTTTTCCAGCACGCGGGACCTTATGGTCTCGCCCAGCGTTTCAAGGTCGTATCCGGAGGCAGTGCCCGTGTTGATCATGAAGTTGCAATGCATGGGCGACATTTGAGCGCCGCCGATCATCAGGCCTCGCCCGCCGGCCTTGTCGATTTCCTTCCATGCAGATGAGCCTTCCGGGTTCTTGAAGGTTGAACCGCCGGTTTTCTCGCGAATGGGCTGCACAGTCTCGCGATGCTGCTGCACCGCGTCCATCGCCTCCTGGATGTCGCGTTTGTCACCGTGCGTTCCTTCGAAGAGCGCCGAGGTGAAGATCAGGTCATGCGCGGCCCCAGAATGGCGATAGGCATAGCCCATATCGGCATTGGAGAGCACATGCAGCTTTCCCTTGCGATCGAGGGCTCGCACTTCGACCACCCGCTCCCGGGTTTCGACACCATTGGCGCCGGCGTTCATGCGCAAAGCGCCACCGATGCCACCGGGGATACCATGATAGAAATGAAAGCCGGCTATGCCTGCCTCCAGCGCCACCGCTGCTACGCGCTTGTCGGGCGTCGCGGCACCTGCCCGAAGCTGCGAATCCCCGACGCGCTCTACCTCGCCAAATCCCTTGGCGGACAAGCGCACGACAAACCCTGGAATGCCGCCGTCGCGCACCAGAAGGTTGGAACCGATGCCGACCGGGAGAATCGGATATTCGTCTGGAACAGCCTTCAGGAAGGCTGACAGGTCTTCCTCATCAGCCGGCTGAAACATGACCTCGGCAGGGCCACCCGCACGAAACCACGTAACTTTTTCCATTCCCATATTGGGCGTCAAACGCCCTCGCAACCCCGAAAATCGGTTCCCCAGCTTTTTCAGCAGGGCTTCGCCATCAATCAGTGAAGACATATTATCCTTCCAGCAGTTTCGCCCCCGTCGGCAATTGTCGGGGCAACCGCCAAATCTAGAGCGCCGCGAGTTCCTTTGGCAAGGCGTAGGCCCACCCGGTAATGCTGCCTGCGCCCAGAAAAATCACGAAATCTTCCGGCTTGGCGATTTCAGCGACCAGAGGCGCAACCTCTTGCGGCCCGCCAATGTAGCGGGCATCGCGGTGCGCGGCAGTCCGGATGCGTGAAACCAGAGCCTCCGACGTAACACCCTCAATCGGATCCTCGCCCGCCGTATATACCGGAGCGATAATAACCGTGTCGGCATCGTTGAAGCAGGCAGCAAATTCGTCGAACAGGCTGGCAAGGCGCGTGAAACGATGCGGCTGGACGATGGCGATGACGCGGCCCTTGGCGGAATCGCGCGCCGCCTTCAACACAGCCTTGATCTCAACAGGATGGTGGCCGTAATCGTCGAAAATCTCGACACCGTTCCACGTTCCGGTGTGTGTGAACCGTCGCTTGACCCCACCGAAGGAGGATAGCCCCTTCTTGATGTCTTCAGCGGAAATGCCGAGCTCAAGTGCAACCGCAATTGCCGCAGTGGCATTGGAGACATTATGGCGGCCGGGCATCGGCAGGCGAAGGCCAGTGATCTCGGTTATTTCGCCAGTCTTGCGTTTTGCAATCTGCACATCAAAGCGGGAACTCGCGCCATCGACCACAAGATTGATGAAGCGCACATCCGCCTGGGGGTTCTCGCCGTAGGTGATAACCCGGCGATCCTCTATGCGCGATACCAGCGACTGCACCTCGGGATGGTCCAGGCACATGACGCCAAAGCCATAGAACGGAACGTTCTCAACGAATTGCCGGAATGCTTCGCGAACACGGTCGAATGTGCCGTAGTGATCGAGATGCTCCGGATCGATATTGGTGATCACCGCCACATCGGCAGGGAGCTTGAGAAACGTACCGTCGCTCTCATCCGCTTCCACGACCATCCAGTCGCCCTCACCCATGCGTGCGTTGGTGCCATAAGCATTAATGATCCCGCCATTGATCACTGTAGGATCGAGATTGCCGGCGTCGAGCAATGTGGCGACCATCGATGTCGTTGTCGTCTTCCCATGCGTCCCGCCAATGGCGACAGCTTTGCGGAAGCGCATCAGTTCGGCCAGCATTTCCGCACGGCGGACGACCGGCAGTAACTTTTCCCGCGCGGCAATCAGTTCCGGATTGGACTTCTTGATGGCGGTCGAAACAACAACGACTTCGGCATCACCGACGTTTTCGGCCTTGTGGCCAACGAATATCTCAATGCCCTTTTCCCGCAGTCGCTGCACATTGGCGCTGTCTGCCTGGTCGGAGCCCTGTACCTTGTAGCCGAGGTTGTGCAGGACTTCGGCAATGCCGCTCATGCCAATACCGCCGATACCGATAAAATGAACAAGGCCAATGTTGAGCGGCATCTTCATGGACGCACTCCTTTTTTGAATTCCGTGATGGTTTGACCGGACGCAATAGCCTCTGCGAGGTCCGCAAGCAACCTTGCAGCGTCAGGCTTGCCAGTGCTGCGGGCTTTTTCCGCAACAAATGCCAGCCGGGAGGGCTCATTCATCGCGCTCGTCAAGATCTTTGCTATACGTTCGGGCGAAAGCTCGGGCTGTTTGATAACATCTGCACCGCCAGCCGCTTGCAATGCCGCAGCATTCGCTGCCTGGTCATGGTCGAGCGCATGCGGAAACGGCACGAGGATGGCGGGCCGCCCGATGGCGGCGATCTCTGAAACGGTCGACGCTCCGGATCGCGAAAAAATGAAATGTGCGTCGGCGATGCGCCGTGGCATATCCTTGAAGAACGGCGCGACCTCTGCCTTGATCCCGAGCGATTGGTAGGCGGAACGCACTTGGGCCTCGTCCTCGGCACGTGCCTGCTGCGTCAAGATGAGCCGATCCTGATCTTCCTGGGCAAGCAGCTTGATCGCAGCGGGAATGGCGGATGAAAAATATTGCGCGCCCTGACTGCCGCCAAACACGAGGAAATGGAAGGGTTGATGTGGTTGCGAGGGGTGGTAGGGCTTGCCGACTTCAGCGAGAACTGCTGGGCGAACCGGATTGCCAGTGACGATGGTCTTGTCCGTAAAGGGTCCGCCAATGTTCGGCAAAAATCCGCCGGCGATCGCGTTGACACGGGTCGCCAAAGCCTTGTTGGCACGGCCCATAACGGCATTCTGCTCATGGACAAGCGTTGGTATTTTCATGCCGCTCGCGGCGTAGAGCGGCGGCAGCGTGGGGTAGCCGCCAAATCCAGCGACGAGTTTTGGTTTCGTCTGTCGGAAGAGTTTGCGAGAATCGAGATTTCCCTGCCAAAGCGTCCAGAAGGTTTTCGCCAAGGAAAATGGATTGCGTCCGGCAATCGTGGCGGATCGCACTATATGTATCTGCCGGGCAGGAAATGCACCCGTGAAGCGCTGGGCGCGATCGTCGGTGGCGAGGTGGATTTCCCAATCGCGCGCCATCAATTCGTGTGCCAGCGCCTCGGCCGGAAAAAGGTGACCGCCGGTACCGCCGGCGGCCAGAAATATGACACCTTTCGACATGGCCACTCAGACTGCGCCTACCATCGAACGCGTCTTCGAATCGGCCAGCGTCGCCGAACGGCGCGCTTCGGGCCGGCGCCGCGTCAGCGCGAGCAGGAGCCCCGTCGAGATTGCAACCGCAATGAGCGACGAACCGCCGTAGGAAATGAACGGAAGAGTCATACCCTTGGCAGGCATCAAATGCAGATTGACCGACATATTGATGATGGACTGGAACCCGAAAAGGATCACCAGCCCCGAGACTGATAGCCGGGTGAAATCGTCACGTTCCTTCAGCGCGATCGACAAGCCGCGAATAACGATAAAAGCGAATATCAGGACAATTAGCAGGCAAAGCGCAATGCCGTATTCTTCCGCCGTTACCGAAAAGATGAAGTCGGTGTGACTATCAGGAATAATTCGCTTGATCGTGCCCTCTCCCGGTCCCTGGCCCAACCAGCCGCCGCGGATAATCGCTTCACGCCCGGTGTCCACCTGGAATGTGTCGCCCTCGCCCGTAAGAAACCGGTCGATACGGCCCGCCACGTGCGGAAACACCGTATAGGCACCAAAGAAGCCGCCCACCGCCAGAATGCCGAGCCCGATGATCCAAAGCCACGGCACCCCAGCCATGAAGAACATTGCGCCCCAGGTGACCGCGGTCAGTATGGTCTGGCCGAGATCGGGCTGGGCGACGAGCAGCGCTGCAACCACACAGAACAGCACCATCGAGAAGAAGTTTCCCGGAATATCCTTGCGCCGCTCATTCTCCGCAAACAGCCAGGCGCACACAATGACGAAGGCCGGCTTCATGAATTCCGACGGCTGAATCGAAACACCCGCAAGCGAAACCCAGCGCCGCGCGCCCTTGACTTCGATACCGAAGAACAAGGCACCGACCATCGCTACGAGCGATATACCGAGCATGATCATGGCGAAACGGCGAATAGTCCGAGGCGCCATGAAAGATACAGCAAACATGACGATGACCGCAGGCACCATGAACAACGCCTGCCGTTTGACAAAATGAAAACTGTCGAGCCCGATGCGCTCGGCAACGGCGGGGCTAGCCGCGAAGGACAGCAGAATTCCAAGGCCCATCAGGGCAAGACAGGCTGCCAGGAGAAAACGATCGATTGTCCACCACCAGTCGGCTACGGGACCACGGTCAACACGACTAACCATTAGCTTCTAGCTCCCATGATAGGTGCTGCGCCTTCAAGCGCAAGGACGGCGGAGCGGAATGCCTCGCCGCGTTTCTCGAAATTCTGGAACTGATCGAAACTGGCACAGGCAGGCGACAGCAGGACCACGGGTTCCGTAGAACCATCCTTGGCCGCGTCGCTTGCAGCGTGTTCCACTGCAGCTTCTATCGTGCCGGATATCTCGTAAGGGGCGGCCTCGCCGAGCGTTGCTGCAAATTGCGGCGCGGCTTCCCCAATCAGGTAAGCTTTGGCGATGCGCGAGAAAAACCCGGATAGCGAAGCGATGCCGCCCTCTTTGGGCAGCCCTCCGGCAATCCAGTAAATGCGAGGGAACGAGGACAGTGCAGGTGCCGCGGCTTCCGCATTTGTTGCCTTGGAATCATTGACGAAAAGCGTCCTTCCGAGCCGTGCGACCTGTTCCATGCGATGGGCGAGACCGGGAAAGGTCTTCAATCCGGTGTTGATCTCCTCCACTGAAAGACCAACGGCGCGGCAGGCGGCGAATGCAGCCAACGCATTCTGCGCGTTGTGTTCGCCGCGCAAAGAGCCGATGCCTGCGAGTGACGCGACGACATTTCGCTCACCGTCCTTGGCATGAATGAGATTTGCGTCTTCCGCGAAATATCCATCACGGATGGGCATGCGCTTGGAAATGCGAATTACGGCTTTGCCGGTGCGTTCCAGCCGATCGGCAATCGCAGCGCAATAGCTGTCATCGACACCGACAATCGCCGTATCACTGCCAGCAACAAGGCGTTCCTTGATTTCGGCGTAGTGTTGCATCGTTCCATGCCGGTCGAGGTGATCGGGCGTCAGGTTCAAGAGGATGCCCGCCGTGGGGTTGAGCGAAGGCGCCAGGTCAATCTGGTAGGAAGAACACTCGACGACATAGTAGCGTTCGTCAGCCGGCGGCTGCAGGGTCATTACGGCGGTTCCGATGTTGCCGCCAAGCTGCATGTCGCGACCGGAAGCGTTGATCATGTGCGCGATCAGTGCCGTCGTCGTCGATTTACCGTTGGTGCCGGTGATTGCGATGAAGGGGGCGTTCTTGCATGCAAGATTGCGCTCGCGCACGAACAGCTCAACATCGCCGACGATCTCCACTCCGGCGGCTCTCGCGAGATCCACCGTCCAGTGTGGTCGCGGATGCGTCAGGGGCACGCCCGGCGACAGTACGAAAGAAGAAAACCGTTTCCAGTCTGCTCGCCGTAAATCACCAGTCTCGATCCCCGCGCGTTGCGCCCGCGCAACGCTATCGGGATTGTCGTCCCAGGCGATGATCGTGGCGCCACCCGCAAGAATAGCTTGCGCCGTTGCAATGCCCGAACCGCCGAGGCCAAAGAGCGCGACGGTCATGTCCTTCATGGAGCGGGCAGCAATCATGCAAGAAGCCTTATCTGAGCTTGAGTGTAGAAAGGCCGATCAGTGCGAGGATCACGGCGATGATCCAGAAGCGGATCACGACCTGGCTCTCCGTCCAGCCCTTCTTTTCGAAATGATGATGGATCGGCGCCATGAGGAACACGCGTTTGCCGGTCATCTTGAACGATGCCACCTGGATAATGACAGACATGGCTTCCATGACGAAGACGCCGCCGATGATGGCGAGGACGATTTCGTGTTTCGTGGCAACAGCTACAGCGCCTATGAGCCCGCCGAGCGCGAGTGATCCCGTATCGCCCATGAAAATGGCCGCAGGCGGTGCATTGAACCAGAGAAAGCCCAGTCCGGCACCGATAACCGAACCGAGCACGACAGCGAGTTCACCCGTGCCCGGTGTAAAGTGGATCTGCAGGTAATCGGCGAAGATCGCATTACCCGAAAGGTAGGCAATGACACCAAACGAAGCCGCCGCAATCATGACTGGAACCGTCGCCAGGCCATCCAGGCCATCGGTGAAATTCACAGCATTGCCGGCGCCAACCATGACGAAGGCGGCAAACGGAATGAAAAATATGCCCAGATTGAGAATGAGTTGCTTGGCGAACGGGAAAGTCAGTGACGAGGAAAAGGGTTCCTGCCCTGCCCACATAATGGCAATGCCCGCTATGGCAGCGACCAGAAATTCAATACCAAGGCGCGCTCGGGCAGAAAAGCCCTTGAACGTCTGCTTGCTCACTTTCAGATAGTCATCATAAAAACCGATGGCACCAAAGAACAGGGCCACCAGCAGTACGATCCAGACATAGACATTCGACCAATTTGCCCAGAGCAGAGACGAGAGCAGGATTCCCGTCATGATCATCAGGCCGCCCATCGTCGGTGTACCGGCTTTCTTGAAGTGGGTCTGGGGGCCGTCAGCCCGGATGGGCTGGCCGCGGCCTTGGCGAATGCGCAGCGAGTCTATGATGCGCGGACCAAAAAGGAAGACAATCAACGCAGATGTGATCAGCGCACCGCCGGTCCGGAACGTGATGTAGCGGAACACGTTTAGAAACTGGATATGTTCCGCCAGACCGGCGAGATAGTAAAGCATCAGCTATTTCCCCATAACCGCAGGATTACTCGGCAGGGCCGAGAGGTTCCACGGTGTTGTATTTTTGCAAGAGCGTTTTCACGATCTGAGAGAACCCAGTCCCCTTGGATGACTTGATCATAATCACGTCACCGGCCCTGATCGTGTTCAGCAATTGCGGTTGCAATTCGTCTACGCTCTGCCTGTATTCGGCGTGAAATTCAACCGGCATGGCCGCTTTGAGCGCTGCCATCTCCGGTCCGCCGAGAAAAACCATGTTGATATGATTGGCGACAATCACTGACGACAGGTCTGCATGCAGCTTCGGAGCCTGCTTTCCGAGTTCCAGCATGTCGCCGAGAACCGCGATCCTGCGCCCCTTACCGGAAGGTGTGGCTGCAGCCAGGAGTTCTATCGCAGCGCGCATCGATGCCGGGTTGGCATTATAACTCTCATCAATCAGCGTGATTGTACCGTTGGCTACTTCGAGAATATGGCGGGCACCGCGGCCACTTTCCGGCCGCAATGAGGCAAGCGCCAAAGTCACCTTGGCCATGTCCGCACCCGTCAGATGCGCGGCGCCGAGGACTGCGAGAACATTCTGAACGATATGCCTGCCTGGTGCACCGATCTTGGCAACGACTTCTTCGCCGGCGAGACGCGCTGTCATGCAGGAGCATTCACCGTGCAGCTTGAGCTTGATCAAACGGTAATCCGCTCGCGCATTTTCGCCAAAGGTCTTGATGTGCTCGACGCCGGCCTCTCGTGCCAGCTTTTCGAGCAATTTGAAATGCTTGTCGTCACGGTTGAGCAGGGCATACCCGCCTGGCAGCAACCCTTCGAAAATTTCTGCCTTGGCGGCAGCTATTTCCTGGAGATTCTTGAAGTGGCCGAGATGCGCCGGCGCAATCAGGGTAACCAGCGCAACATGCGGCCTGACCATTTTGACCAGAGGGCGAATTTCATCGACGTGGTTCATGCCGATTTCAAACACACCGTAGTCGGTGTCCGCAGGCATGCGGGCAAGGGTCAGCGGCACACCCCAATGATTGTTGAACGACGCAACCGATGCATGAACCTTACCCGCTTCGGCAAGTACGTGCCGCAACGCTTCCTTGGTCGTTGTCTTGCCGACTGAGCCGGTAACTGCGATGATTTGGGCGTGTGAACGTTGTCGCGATGCGAGGCCCAGCCGTGTCATCGCCGCCAGCACGTCATCAACGACAATCATCGGTGCTTTCAACTTACCGAGCGCGGGCAATTTTGCTTCCGCCACAACAAGAAGCGCTGCGCCAGCTGCAACAGCTGCTGTCGCATAATCGTGGCCGTCCAGCGCATCGCCCTTGATGGCAAAGAACGCCTCCCCCTTGCGCAAGGTGCGCGTGTCGATCGAAATGCCGGTAATTCCATCCGGCAGTTTGCCGACGGGCCGGCCGTTCATGGCTTCGATCATCGCATCAGAAGTCCAAAGCAGGCTCATGCACCGGTCTCCCGAGTGCCCTGGCGCGCGAGCCGGTCCTTGAGCGCTTGTCCGACCTCGACGTGGTCGGAGAACGGCAATACCACGTCACCCACGGTCTGGCCTTCTTCATGACCTTTACCAGCGACGATCAGCGTATCACCCGATTTCATCATCGCGACAGCTTCGCGGATCGCCTCCCGCCGGTCCGGGATCTCGCGGGCACCTGGCGCTGCGGCGAGAATCTCGGACCGAATCGTCGCAGCAACTTCTGAACGGGGATTGTCGTCGGTCACTATGACGACGTCAGCAAGTCGGGTAGCGATTTCGCCCATCATCGGGCGTTTGCCCTTGTCACGATCACCACCGCAACCGAAAACCACGATAACCCGACCCGTTGTGAATGGCCGAACCGAGGCGAGGACATTTTCCAGGGCATCAGGTTTGTGGGCGTAGTCGACATAGGCGGGTGCGCCGTCCTCTGTCGCGCCGACAAGGTCAAGCCGACCGGGCGCACCCTTCAAACGCTCCAGACCCCGCATCGCGGCAGCGGCCGGAACGCCCGTCGCAATGGCAAGGCCAGCGGCGACGAGCCCGTTCGCTACCTGAAAATCACCGGCCAGTGGCAGGGTAATTTCGTAGATTTCACCGGCAATATGCACTTCCACATGCTGGCGGAACCGCTCGTGTTCAACGCGTTTCAGTGTAATGAAATCTCCCTTGCGGCCAACAGTCAGAACCGTGCAACCGGCTTCGGTGGCAGCAGCAATCGTGGGCTTGGAGAATGGATCATCCGCGAAAATGACCGCCGGTGCGCCCTTCGGCAGCAATTCAGTAAAGAGCCGCAGCTTGGCGGCGTGATATTCTTCGACGGTTGCATGGTAATCCATGTGATCGCGGCCGAGATTGGTGAAGGCACCGGCAGACAATCTGACGCCGTCGAGGCGGCGCTGGTCGAGACCATGGGACGAGGCTTCCATAGCAGCATGAGTCACGCCTTCATCAACGAGCTCGCCAAGCAATTTATGCAGCTCGACCGGGTCCGGCGTGGTCAGTGAACCGTAATCCTCACGCTTGGGCGAAACGACGCCGGTGGTACCAATGCTCGCCGAAGCGAAACCGGCCTGCGCCCAGATCTGGCGTGTAAACGAAGCAACCGATGTCTTGCCACTGGTGCCGGTGATGGCCACCATGACATCCGGCTGGAGCTTGTAGAAGCTCGCGGCGACCAATGCCAATGTGCGGCGAGGATCATCGACGTAAATGATTGGAACCGGGATCTTGCCGAGTTTCGCCCCCTTGGAGGTAATAATAACGGTCGCGCCTCGTGCGACGGCATCGGTCGCATAAGCGACGCCGTCAGCCTTGGAGCCCTTGAGTGCTGCGAACAAAAAACCGCGCTCCACCTGCCGGGAGTCTGACGTCAAGCCATTGATCGTCTTCTCTCCGAGTTCGGAGATAGCCAAGGCAGGAATGCCATTCAGATCTTTCAGTTTCATGGCCGGACTGGAACCCATTTTTCAAACGTTATTCTTCATCAACTCATCGAGTCTGCTCGCAATGCGCACCGTTTTGAGTCGAATCTGCGGCACTACTCAAACGTAACCATCATTGGAGCAGATTCTTGTTCTTCCCCGAAGTCTGGTTTCACGCCGAGAAAAGAGGCGGAACGGCGGATAATATCGGCTACCATCGGAGCTGCATTGAAGCCAGCCGTGGCACCAACCTTACCTTCCTCGGCCTTCGGCTCGTCGATGATCGTCAAGACAACATATTCAGGATTGTCGATAGGAAAGGCCGCAACGAAGGCGTTGAACCGGACATCGCTTGAATAACGGCCATTGATGACCTTTTCCGCGGTACCTGTCTTGCCACCGACGCGATAGCCAGGAACTGTTGCCCTATTGCCAGAACCACCGGAGCCTTTCTCAGCGTTCAGGCGATAAAGATAACGCATGTCCTCGCTGGTCTTTTCACTTACCACCTGCTTTGCCACCTTGTCGGCCTCTTCGATCGTGCGTGGCAGGAAGGTCGGCTCTATGAGTTTGCCGCCATTCATCAGTGCAGCAGCACCAACGGCGGTTTGCAGCGGCGTCGTCGCCATTCCGTGACCGAAGGCTATGGTGATGGAGTGAACCTTCTTCCACACTTTTGGCTCCATCGGACGTGCGACTTCCGGCAGTTCCGTGGTCATTCGATCCAGAAGCCCCAGGCGATGCAGGAATTCGCGGTGGCCCTCAATACCGACAACATCAGCTTCCTTCGCCGAACCGATATTGGAGGAGTAGATAAACACCTCCGGCAAGCTCAATACGCGGTGCTTGCCGTGAAAATCGCGGATCGTCTGGTGCCCGATGGTGATCGGGCGGCTGGCGTCGAACGTGCTGCTCAGACTGACCTTGCCGGAATCGAGCGCCATCGCGGTCGTAAAGCTCTTGATGGTCGAGCCCATCTCAAAGGTGCCCGCAGACATGCGGTTGAGGCGATCTTTATCCAGGGCATTGAACGGATTGTTCGGATCGAAATCGGGTGCCGATGCCATGGCAAGCACTTCACCCGTTCGAACATTGAGCACAACCGCCCCTGCCGCAATAGCGCGATAACGTTGCATCGCGGTGACGACCACATCGCGCACGACGTGCTGGACACGCAAGTCGATTGACAATCGCACCGGCTCAAGAGAGCGGCTATCGGCAAGACCGACATCGCGCAGGTCCGACAACCCTTGTTCGTCGATGTATTTTTCCATGCCAGCAATTCCCTGGTTGTCGATATTGACGAGGCCAAGGATGTGCGATGCGGTGGGTCCACCGGGATAGAAGCGGGATTTCTCCGTTCGAAAGCCAATGCCCGGAATTCCAAGGGCCATGATTTGACTTTTCTGCTGCGGCGTCAGTCCGCGCTTGAGCCATGCAAAGCCTGAGCCGCTCTTCAGGCGGCTATACGTTTGTTCGAAATTGAGATCGGGTAACACTGTGGAAAGCAGTTCGATCGCTTCGTCTGGATCGATGATCTTGCGAGGCTCCGCATAAAGCGAAGCGGTCTTGATATCGGTTGCCAGCACTTCCCCATTGCGGTCCAGGATATCTGGACGTGCCGCAAGTACCGCTCCGGTCGGGCCATTATAGCCCGTGGTGTCTTCCTGCATGCCGTAATAGACGAGCCGGCCGCCGATAATCCCGTAAATGCCCATGAAGCAGGCTATGGCCATGACAATGCGATTACGTGCGCGGTTACCCGACTTCTTTTTCTTGGAATCCAGTTCGAACGCGGGCGCAATACCCGCCGCCAGCTCGGCCTTCTTCCGTTTGATCCACATCACAGCCATTAATAGAGCCCCACTGGCTTTGGCGTTGCATTCTGAACAATTCGTTTGACGGGCTTCGGAGCTGCCTTTGGTCTGGCGATGCTGCCGGTCGTAGTCGTGTCTGGTTTTGCGGTCTTCCCCGCATTTGCTTCCGTGATGATATTGGCAACATCATCGAAGCCTTCAGAAACAGGCTTAGGCTGGGGCAGCTCATTGATATTGACGATCTGTTGCGCTTCGACTTGCTGCAGATCGAGTTGCCCCTGGAAAGATTCCACCAGCTTCTGCAGCCGATTTGGCTGCGTCAACAGACTCCAATCGGCCTTGAGCAGGTCAATCGTATCCTTCTCATCCGTAATCATCCGTTCCAGCTTGTTCACTTGCGCCATCTGTTTTTCAGCGTCGTGTTTGATCTTGTACGTCACGGACGCCGCCGCGATCATCAGTCCAATCAAAATGATGTCGAAGGTACGCAGCACGGATCAGCTCCTCGCTGTTTCATGGAATGTGGGCAGGTTCGGCAAGCCGTAGATCGAATGATCCTCGGCAAGTGGCGGGTTTTCTGTGCGGATGCCGGCGCGCAGCTTGGCCGAACGCGCCCTCGGGTTGCGTGCGGCTTCGTCCACAGACGGTGTAACAATACCTTTGCCGACCGGTGTGAAACTGGCGAGACGCTGTTCCAGTTGGGGCAGATGACGCGAACCGCCGCCGGCGCCCGAGCGGTCGGAAAAGAAGCGCTTGACGATGCGGTCTTCCAACGAATGGAATGTTACGACGACAAGGCGACCGCCAGGTTTCAGGACGCGCTCGGCGGCGTGAAGTGCGCGCACCAATTCACCCAATTCGTCATTGACGAATATGCGCAGAGCCTGGAACACACGTGTTGCCGGGTGGATCGGCACTTTTGGATTTCTGCCGACGAGCGCCTCGATCGCATTGGCCAGGTCTCGAGTGCGTGTGAAAGGTTCCATCGAACGGCGCTTGTCAATCATGCGGGCAATACGGCCCGCATGGCGCTCCTCGCCGAGAAAGTTGAAGATGCGGGCAAGGTCACCGGTTTTCAAACGATTGACGACATCAGCGGCACTGGGACCCGAACTTGACATTCGCATGTCGAGCGGTCCGTCTTTCTGGAAGGAAAACCCACGCTCCGCCTCATCGATCTGCATCGACGAAACGCCAATGTCGAGGACGATGCCGTCCGGAGCACCGAGAATAGCCACCTGATCGAGTGTGGAGAATGTGCCTTGAACGAGGGTTAAACGGCCAGCATATTCCTTTTCCATGGCGCGGCCAGCCTCGATGGCCGACGGATCACGATCGACCGCGGTAACGGAAGCGCCAGTTTCAAGAATGCGTTTGGTGTAGCCACCTGCTCCAAACGTGCCATCGATGATCAGCTGATTTTTTGCCGGCTGCAGCGCCGCAATCACTTCGTCAAGCAAAACCGGGACGTGACGGCCATCTTCGCCTGCCTCCGTGGCATTGCTGCGGGAACCGGGCATCAGCTGGTCCCCACGGGAATGCGCAGGTTTTCCTGGCGGCGCTTTTCCGCCAGCCGCTCCCGCACCCTTGTCCGATGCGCTTCGAACCTGTCCGGATGCCACATCTGAAAATGGGTGTTCGCGCCCGCAAAGGTCACATCTGCCGATATGCCCGTATGTTCGCGAATGAAGTCCGTAACTGTGATCCGCCCATCCCCATCCAGCTTCAGGAAACCGCCGTCCGCGTGCAGATAGAACGACATATCGTCCGCCGTTTCCGCAAAGGGATCCTCCTGCTCCAGACGCTGGTCGAACCGCATCAGCAGTTCCGGTCCACCCACATCGAGCGCAGGAAGATGCAGAGATCGCAGCGCATAGAGTTCGATGTGCCCGGCCTTCTGGATGATCGAACGAAACTGCGCCGGCACGGAGACCCGCCCCTTCGCATCGATCCTGTTCGTCACATGTCCGAGGAACCGGTTCAAAACGCAACTCCGCCGTTTCCGCCCTGAGGGCCTCGATTATTTCAACCCCTGCTACACCCATCGATCGCTTCGATGCGTAAGCCCCATCAACAGTCGTCCAGGCACCGGCAAGGTGGGCCGGATGCCATGCTCGGCATGCCAAATCTGTCGGGAAACACCGTGTCGACTGAACGCTACTGATGAGATCGATCGATATCATGGGGCACTATGGGCGTCAATGGGACTAGAGGACACGTGATGGGAATCAACCGTGATTCCGGCACACTTCCGGCGATTCTGAATTTATCGCTCATTAAGCTTAATGAAGGGTTAGGACTCTGGCAGGAACGCAAGGCATGCGAGGTACCGCGCGTTCAGGAAGCGACAATCCCGCGCTTCCCGCGATAGAAACTGAAATGCCAGCTGGCCTGTAAGCCGGGTTCTGTATGGCCGGACTTTCGTCCGGCGCGGCAGCCATTCATCTTGGACGGATGTTACCACCCGCCTCCTGCAACCTACCCGGACGACTGACCCGGAAACTGATCGCCGGACTTTCGTCCGGCACGCCGTCCCTATTCGGTTTTGCTCCCGGTGGGGTTTGCCATGCCGCCCCTGTTACCAGTTGCGCGGTGGGCTCTTACCCCACCCTTTCACCCTTACCCCGTCATTCCTTGCGTCTGATCCAATCCGGATCCGGCGCAACGAAAGACGGGGCGGTTTCCTTTCTGTGGCACTTTCCCTGGGGTCGCCCCCGCCGGACGTTATCCGGCACCGTGTTTCCCTGGAGCCCGGACTTTCCTCACATGCCGCCTTTCGGCTTATGACATGCGCGGCTGCCCGGCCAGCTGGCGATCCGTATAAATGCGTTCTGGAAGAAAAACGCAAATGAAAAAGCCGGTGGAGCGATCCACCGGCTTCTTGATGCGAACCAGGATCATGCAAAAGCTTACATGGAAGCCATCTGCACTTTCACCTTGGCGCAGTAATTGGCCGAGACAGGATTCATGCGAGTTGCACCGTGGCCGGCATTGTAGCGAAGGATCGTGCCGCAAGTCGTGCCGTTGCCGAGCTTGTGGGCACCGGCGAGATACTTCATACCCCAGCGGATATTCGTATCGGGATCGTAAAGCGCCTGGCGCGAACCGGTATAGCCGAGACCACGGGCCGTCTCGAACTTGATCTGCATCAAACCGATTTCGCCGGCACTTCCCGTCGTATTGGGTTGATAGTTGCTTTCGACGCGGATGACCGCATTCGCCAAAGCCACCGGCACGCCGTACGAAGCCGCATAGGAATTGATGATCGTCGAATATTTCGTCGAACCCGTCGAGGGGGTAGTGGCGATGCTCCCGGTCGTCACGGAGTCGATCGTTTCGTTGCGCACGACCGTCTTCATGCGAGCCCTGGCATGTACGGCAGGGCGCTTGTAGGCAGCAGGTTTCTTGGTAACCTGCTCCGGCGTGCCAGCGCTTTTTTTGACTGCAGCCGCTCTTGCTGCACTTTTCTTAACAACAGTTGCGCTTGCTGCACTTTTCTTAACGACAGGTGCCTTTGCTGCACTTTTCTTAGCAACGGGCGCCTTGGCAGCGCTCAGTTTGCCCTTGTCCTTTGATGGGACAGCCTTCGTGGATTTGCCGCTGACCTTTTCTTTGGCTTCCTCGACTCGTTTCGCCTTGATGAAATCGGCGAGGTTTGTAGTCTCCGCTGGGCTGCTGAGCGCTGAATTCGAGCCATAGAAGGCCATCGCCCCAAGAAGGGCGAAAATCATACCAAATTTTTTTGTCATCGTTTTCCGTCTAGATGCTTGGGCCGCACGAGCGTACGCGCCGGGATCGTTCCGTCGCCCAAAAATCAAAGGAGCAGAGCCAGAACACTGGCCAAGGATGTGACGATCCAATGCAGCCGAATATTGATCGGCCAAATAACTTTGTGTAACCCATTGAAATATATATGCTGCGACGCACAAATAGGACTGAAAAAGGCCTTCTAGCTCAACAACTTACACAGTCAGCGCTGGTAATGCAGAAAGTAGTCTATGCAGGGTTTCGATAGTTGACATGTCCGCGACTCCATCGACCTTGGCGGGACGAAAGTGGCGCTGGAACGCCAAAATGCCCAATTCGGTCGTAGTTCCAAACACACCATCAATAGGGACACAATAGCCATAGAGCGCCAACATGGACTGGAGAGCTTCAACTGGCTGGCCCTGATCGCCCAAGGAGAAAAAACGCCCGCCCCGTATCGGCGAGGGGCTGACCCAATGGCCAACGCCCGCATCATGGAGTATCCGCCAAGGAAATTTCTCACCTGGATCGATCTTGCGCGCAGGCGCGATATCCGAATGCGCCAGGACGGCTTCGGGCCGGATGCCATGGCGTGAGACAATGCCCTTGCACAGGTCGATCAGCGCATCGATTTGCGGTTCAGCAAACCCAGGAAAATCGAACAGTGGTCCGCCATTGACAATCTCAATGCCAATCGAACTTGAATTGATGTCCGTCTCACCCTTCCAGGAGCTCTGGCCGGCATGCCAGGCTCGCTCGCTCTCAGGTACCATCTGAACGATGCGGCCATCTTCATGAACGATATAGTGTGCCGAGACTTCACTTTGCGGATTGGTAAGCCAGCTTTCCGCCGCTTCACCGGTTTCCATGCCGGTGTAGTGCAGGACCAGGAAAGACACACGTTTGCCATCCTTGCGTGGTCCCGAATTCGGCGAGGAATGAACATCGGCGCGCAAATGATCAGGTTCAAACGCTCTCATATGCCTTCAGGTCTTTTTCGACTTTTTCCCAGGCCGCGTTGATTGCAGCGATACGCTGATTGGCGATAGCGATGAATTCTTCCGGGACACCTCGTGCAATCAGCATATCCGGATGATTCTCGCGAACAAGCGCCCGATATTGCTTGCGCGCTTCTTCAAAGCTGGCGTCTCGAGAAATCCCCAATACGAGGAAAGGATCGGCTTGACCGCGATTGACGTGCCGCGCCAGAATACGATCAAACTTATCCTCATCGAGTGCAAAGATTTCCGCAACGGTGCCGAGGAAAATCAATTCCTGGTCATGAAGGGCACCATCCGCTTTGGCAATATGAAACAGCCCGTCGAGAATGTCTTCCAGCATCTTGCAATTGGGTTTTCCAGTGCCGCACAGCGAAGCCAGTTGCGTTGCGTAGGCCTCGTAGCCCGCCACGTCCTGCTTGGCGAGATTATAAAGACGGGACACCTGATCCTGATATTGCGGTGGCACGTGGAAAATCTCGTGGAAGGCATTGACCTCAGCTTGCGTTACGATGCCATCAGCCTTGGCCATCTTTGCCGACAGCGCAATCATCGCGATCGAAAATGCAACGCGACGCCGCGTTTCCGGATCTCCTTCGAAAGCGGTACGCACCGCTTCGATGATGCTGGAAAAAGCATCGATCGCTGTGCTGGTGATGAAATCGCTGATGCGGCGCCAAATCGACATGAATTCGTTTTATTCAAATTCTTTCGCAATTGCGAGAGCGATAATGAGCGGAAGCAGCTGCCGGGAAGGACCGGTTGACGCACCGTTGTTCAAAAGGAAACGGCCAGCCGGATGGCTGGCCGTTTCTTCGAAACATCAAAGCATTACTGGACGCCCAGTGCGTCCTTGATGGCCTTTTCCGCCGCATCAGCAGCGGTCTTAATCTGGTCTTCGGTCTGGCCTGCGGCCTTTGCAGCATCCTCCGCGGCTTTGCGCGCAGTTGCGACAGCCGCCTGCTTCTGTTCAGCTGTCATTGTTGCAGCCTGCTCTTTCAGCTTGTTCAGCGTGTCCTGCGCATTCATGGGTGCAGCCGGGGCTGCGGGCGCTTCTGTTTTTGCTGGTTCAGCCGGAGCCGGAGCTGGCGCAGGCGTTGCTGCTGGAGCTGGTTGTTCCGTGGTTGCTGGAGCCTGTTCCGATTTCTGCTCACTTTCGCCACAGGCAGCGAGCGCCAGAAGCGAGACTGCTGCCAGGGAAACAGCGAATTTATTTTTCATGGTTTTCCTCTCCATAATATTAAAGTGGCCCCTCAATATCCACATTACCCAATATGGGGCGGAGATGGGTTTTGTTTTTGTTTTGGGTTAATTTTCAGGTGGATATCAACAACTTCGCGGATAACCTGGCGTGAATTCTTCCGTTGATTGCCCTCGTCTTGCGTCCTGCTTAATCTCGACAGGAAATTATGCGCCAAAGTTTGCGAATCACCCGATCGCTTAGAATGGAAACGGATATGAACGGCAAATGGGATTTCTGGATCGATCGCGGCACCTTTACCGATATGATTGGGAGTTTCCCAACGGTCGGGATCGCATATCACCAGAGCTCGATCAGATGAAAACCACCATTCCTATCCGAATGCTGCGGGCCAGCGACGCCGAATCCTTCCAGGCATTCCGTCTGTTCGGCCTGCGTACGGTCCCCGAGGCATTCGGTTCAAGCCATGAAGAAGAAGTGGATCGTAGCATAGAGGAGGTGCGGCAGCGGCTGGAGGCTCGGCCGAACGCCGTATTCGGTGCTTTTGTGGAAGGCAAGCTCGTCGGCGTGGCTGGATTCGCGGTTAGTACCGCGCTCAAGGAAAGACATAAGGGGTCGCTCTGGGGCGTTTTTGTCGATCCTGAGTGGCGCGGTCATGACCTCGGAAAACGGCTGACACAGACTGTCATCGATTATGCCCGCCTTCACGTCGACACGCTGAAAGCGATAGTTGCCGCCGCGAATGTATCAGCTCGAACGCTCTACCTCGGCCTCGGTTTTACTGTCTACGGCTTCGAAAAAGACTCGTTGCGCGTGAACGGCCAATCTTACGACGATGAGTTGTTGCGGCTCGACCTCCGCTGACTATCAATAACGAAAAATAATCGGCGGCATCTTGAAAAGCAGACCGGTTGAAGTTATATCGCATGATAATAGTTAGTACACTACTCATTATATGGCTACCGGATGCCCCATCAAACTCCACATTTTCAATTTGTCGATGAATTGAGCAAAGCCAGCCGCAAACTTCGCACGCTGTTCGATGCCCGCGTCAAGAAGCTCGGCCTGACCCTTGCGCGAGCAAGAACGCTCATGCTGCTCGACCGGCGGGGCGTTCTCAACCAGAAAGAACTGGCGGAAGAACTCGAGATCGAAACGCCAACCATGGTACGATTGCTCGATGGCCTCGAAAAGCAAGGCTTTATCGAACGTCGCGCACTGGAAGGCGACCGGCGTGTGAAGCAGATCGTCATGACGAAGCACGGTGCCAATCTCGCCACGGACGTCAATCACCTGGCTCAGGAGCTGCGTGCAGAATTCCTAAGCAACATTGACGACAAGGACCTGGCGAAGACCATTGATGTCTTGCGCGCAGTCAATATCAAACTCGGCGACTTGATCGAGCGGGGATAGATCAATGATCCCCGAGGCAGAATTTGTCGGCCACGATCCCACTGGAAAGGCGCCGGTGCCAGAGCAGGTCACTGCTCCTGCGGCAGCGCCCTCACCTATGCACCCGCTCCGGTCGGCCGCCTATATTGCTGCCTCGACGCTGCTATCGATGACGCAGGGTCTCGGGATGAACCTCATCGCGACGAACATCCCACAAATTCAAGGCTATCTTGGTGCCACGAACACGGAAGCCACGTGGCTGCTAGCCGCCTATATGGCGCCAAATGTCAGCCTTTCGATCGCGCTGATAAAGATCCGCAACCAATATGGTCTTCGCAATTTCGCCGAGCTGAGCATCGCCGTATTCGTATTGGTCTCGCTCCTGCATTTGTTTGTCTCGGATCTGCAGTCGGCCATCATGATACGCTTCGTCGCCGGCGTGGCGGCAGCGCCGCTATCGAGCCTCGCCTTCCTATATATGCTGGAGGCCTTCACCCCGGCGCGGAAGATGACGATCGGCATCTGCCTCGTCCTCACCAATATCTCTCTTGCCTCCCCGCTGGCGCGATTGCTCTCACCGGCTTTGCTCGACATCGGCCAGTGGCCGGGCCTTTACATGTTTGAAGTGGCGCTCGCACTGATTGCCTTTGGTGTCATCTACGTTCTGCCGTTAACACCCATGCCGCGGGTCAAGGTGATCGAGAAACTCGACGTTGTAAGCTACCTGTTGATCGCCATTGGTTTCGGCTGCACAGCTATCGTCCTGATGACCGGCCGGCTCTACTGGTGGCGGGAAGCGTCCTGGCTTGGCGTTCTGCTGATCATTGCGATTGTTACCGTGACAACAGCTGTGGTGATCGAGCTCAATCGCGAAAAACCCCTCCTTGATATACGATGGATTGCCAGTAAAGAGATCGTGCATTTCGCCGGGACCATTCTCCTCTTCCGGCTTGCCGTTTCTGAGCAATCTTCCGTTGCCAACAACTTCTTTCAGAATCTCGGACTTCAGAACGACCAGATATCGCTGCTGTATATCATCGTTATGCTGTCGATGATCGTCGCGGGCCTGTGCTGCGCCGCTGTCATGTCACCCGAGCGCGTTCCCGCCATTCACGCCACTGCTTTGATTTTCCTGATCATCGGCTCATATATGGATAGTCAGTCGACCAACCTCACCCGTCCTTCGAACATGTATATCAGCCAAGCATTCATTGCCGGGGCAACTGCACTGTTCCTGCCGCCGGCGATGGCTGTCGGCCTGACGTCAGCCTTGAAGCGCGGTCCGAACTATTTATTGAGTTTCATTATCGTGTTCCTGTCGACGCAGAGTCTGGGTGGCCTTCTCGGCCAGGCGGCATTCGGCTCGTTCATCACGATCCGCGAAAAATACCACTCCAATATTCTCGCCGAGCACATCATCATGTCCGACCCGCTTGTCGCCCAGCGTACGGCACAACTGGCGGATACCTATGGCCGAGTGATCGGCGACAAGGTGTTGCTCAACGCCGAGGGCGTTGCCTTGCTCTCATCGCAGGTAACCCGCGAGGCCAATATACTCGCCTATAATGATGCCTTCCTGCTTATCGCCGCCATCTCTCTCTGCGCACTTATTGCCCTTCTCATGCACGTCGCCATCGGAGGGCATTTGCGCTCCCGCGCGATACCTGCAGCTATCCAAGCAAGTTGATTGAAATCATGTCCAGATATCTTCGCCATTCCGCAACCCTTGTTGCAGTCCTCGCCGGTATTGCCGGCCTCGTGCTGGTACTCTACGCATGGAGGCTGCCGCCTTTTCACAGCAAGATCGAGACAACCGAGAACGCCTATGTAAAAGGCTATGTGACTCTGATCAGCCCGCAACTCAGCGGCTATATCGTGGATGTGCCGGTTCAGGACTACAACCACGTCAAGGCGGGTCAGCTTCTGGCGAAGATTGACGACAGGATTTTTGCACAGAAGCTCGACCAGGCGAAGGCTACGCTGGCGGCGTCACAGGCCGCGCTCGACAATTCCACGCAACAGCAGCGTGTAGCGGAAGCACGGATCGGTTCGAGCCAGGCACAGCTCGATAGCGCCGCCGCCGGCCTCAAACGATCCCAGGCCAATTGGTCCAGGATTGAGCCCCTCGCCCATCAGGGTGTGATGACAAAAAGCGATGCAGAACAAAGCGAGACAACGCTGCAACAGGCGCAGTCCTCAGTCACACAGGCGAAGGCGGCACTGGAAGTATCCCGGCAGGACCTGGAAACGATAAAGGTGAGCCGAGGGTCGCTCGAAGCCGCCGTTGCCGGTGCGCAGGCTGCAGTGAAGCTTGCGGAAATCGATCTGGCCAATACCAGCATTGTCGCGCCGCGCGATGGGACTGTTGGCGAAGTTGGTGTGAAGCTTGGGCAGTATGTCAGTGCTGGCACGCAGTTGATGGCCATCGTACCGCAGGACGTATGGGTCATCGCCAATTTCAAGGAAACCCAGCTCAGCAACATCGCGCCCGGTCAGCCGGTGACCTTCACGGTCGATGCGTTGAACCGCCAGAGCTTGCGGGGTCACGTCGAACGCTTTTCACCTGCCGCAGGTTCGGAATTCAGCGTCCTGAAACCGGACAACGCCACCGGCAATTTCACCAAGGTAGCTCAACGCATTTCAGTACGCATAGCAGTGGACCCGGATCAGCAACTTGCAAAGTCACTGGCGCCTGGGATGTCCGTCGTGGTCAGAACTGAACTCGGCGGGGCGTCGTGAAAGCGTCACTGGTTTGTTACATCAGAATGCTAGGCGGGTAGGAATTTCCAACGAAGGGGATTCGATTAGATGCCGCTTGCTAGACAATCCAGAAGTGCCCCTCTTCCGCGCAACGAGAAGCTCAACAGGGCGGTTCGTCAAAACCGGCTTCTGTCGCGGGCCGGGTTGTCCGAGCGGCTTTTCGCTCATGTCTTCAAGGGACTGGTCTATCCCCAAATCTGGGAAGACCCGGAAGTGGACATGGAAGCGCTGCAGATTCGGGCCGGTCACCGCGTCGTCACCATAGCATCCGGCGGCTGCAACGCCATGTCTTATCTGACTGCGGATCCGGCCAGCGTCGAGGCCGTCGACCTCAATACGGCCCATGTCGCCTTCAACCGGCTCAAACTGGCGGCGATTGCCAACCTGCCCAATTACGATGCCTTCTATCGCTTCTATGGCACGGCCGACGACAAGACAAATCTTGCGGCGTATGAGCGCTTCATCCAGCCACATCTGGATGCGAGCAGCCGCGCCTATTGGGAAAAGCGCATGCTGTCCGGTCGGCGCCGCATCACGATTTTCTCGCGCGACCTTTATCGTCACGGCCTGCTCGGCGTTTTTATAGGCATGGGGCACCGCGTGGCAAAACTTTATGGCATCGATCCGCGCGACATCCTAAAAGCATCGACCATGGAAGAGCAGCGCGCCTATTTCGATCGCGCGCTTGCCCCGCTGTTCGACAAACGAATGATCCGTTGGGCAACGAAGCGCAAATCCTCGTTGTTTGGCCTTGGTATCCCGCCGCAGCAATATGATGCTTTGGCAACCGCCGGAAATGGAAACATGGCGCAAGTTCTGCGCGGCCGGCTCGAGAAGCTTGCCTGCGGGTTTCCGCTCTCGGAAAACTATTTCGCCTGGCAAGCGTTCGGCCGGGGCTACAGCGACAATGCCGAAACTGGCCCCTTGCCCCCTTACCTGTCGCGCAGCAATTTTGCTACCGTGCGTGCACGCGCCGGGCGAATGAGCGTCGTTAATGCCTCCCTGACGGAGTTTCTTGCCGCCAAGCCGGACGCATCGGTCGACCGCTACGTTCTTCTGGATGCGCAGGACTGGATGAACGATACCCAGCTCAATGAACTCTGGAGCGAAATCAGCCGTACCGCCGCCCCAGGCGCCCGTGTCATATTCCGTACCGCGGCCGAACCAACCATACTTCCGGGCCGCATCGACGATGCGGTACTGGATCGCTGGTCCTACGACGAAGAACAATCGCTGGCACTGCACGCGCGCGACCGGTCGTCGATCTATGGCGGGTTTCATCTGTATTCGCTTAAGGACTGATCTAATGTTTGCCAAGATTGAACACGGACCATTGATGGATCGGGTCTACCGGCATCAACGGCACTTCTACGATGCCACCCGCAAGTATTATCTCCTCGGCCGCGATCCGATGATCGCGGGCCTCAATCCGCCGGAAAGAGGCAGCATTCTGGAGATCGGCTGTGGCACCGGCCGCAATCTTGTTCTAGCCGGAGAGGCTTATCCCAAGACTTCGCTTTACGGCATTGACATATCGAATGAAATGCTCGCCACCGCGCGCAAGAAGATCGGCGCGGCGGGCCTTGGTCAGCGGACGAACCTTGCCTATGCCGATGCCGCTGACTTTAGTCCCGCAGCACTTTTCGGACGACGCCAGTTCGACCGGATTTTCATCTCCTATGCAGTGTCGATGATCCCGCAATGGCAAGCAGTGATGCGTGAAGCCGTGAGCCATCTCACGCCCGGCGGAGCCCTGCACGTAGTCGATTTCGGCGACTTGAAAGACCTGCCGGGCTTCACGAGAACCGCGCTCTACAAATGGCTGGCGTGGTACCACGTGGCGCCGCGCAATGATCTGTTCGACGTGGCCGATGCGATTGCGGTCGAGACTGAAACCGAAACTGAGGCTCATCGTCTTTATCGTGGGTTCGCATGGATTTCTGTCATTCGCCGCATTGACCGGAACCACTATTTACACAGATCGTTCTTGGAACCCTCAGAGTTTGGACCTGCGAGGCAATAGAGCGTTGACATGTCCGCCGCCGATCGCATGCGTTGCGGATTGGGCTCGGCCGTGTCGCCGCTGACACTCTTATTCAATTCGCAATCGGCGCGAAGCAGGCACATAACAGGTATACGGGCCGTAGCAACAGCCGCCCGGAGCATGCCTTGTTGACCGGCAAAATTACCGGCATTGCGAACGCGATACCACTGATGCTGGCGCGAAATGCGGAAAAAAGCGCGCGGATTGGGCAAGATCGCAATTCTTGAAGTCAGATCGTTGTCGGCGAAGAGATCCACCACCTGTCCGTCATAGGGTTCCGCGAGACGCCGGTTATTGGACACAAAGGTCGAGTTGAAGGTGATTGCGGCCGTGCATGGAAACGACGCTGCCATGTGGCGGGCAAGTCCGCCGCCCAGTCCATGGCCGACCATGATATATTCGATCGGTAACCCTCCCGCGCTAGCCTGAGTTTCCTTTCGCACCTTTGCAAATTCCTTGCGCGCCGTCCGGTATTGATCCCAGGGATTGATCATTTGTGTGAAATAGGTGCTTTCACTCATGAGATCGGTGATGCTTGTGAATTTATCCTTCCCCCTGAAGACCATCATCACCGACAGGCGATCGGAGTTTTTCCGGTAGTAGAGTTCGGCATAGAAACCGCCTGGCTTTGCGATTGGTTCGCCTTGCGGCACCCAGCCGAAATAATCCGGCTTGAGATTGAATCGCTCACGCGGAATGGGGCGGTAAGCATTCGACGCGTAAGCTGCATAAACGCCAAAATAATCGGCAATCAGCTCATTGTCATAATCGGGAAAGCCGCGATAGTTCCGCCAGAAGCTCGGAATTGCCGGCCGCACGCAATTTCCCGATTGGCTGACTGATATGCCGAGGTCGTCCCGATTGATTGTCACCCAGGAAGCGAGAAAAGCATTTGCCAGACCGATCAAGCCAACGAACAGAACCAGCAGGCCAAGTCTTCGGATCATTCCGTTTCCCCCGATCGATCACATCCGCACGCTTAACACGGGTCACGAATTCGTGCAGCTAACAAAAAATCGCAGCGAGCCAAGGAGCCGTCGGTCAGCAAACGTTGAGACTACTCATTTCCGTTCCGCCTTCATGGAGTCGAACAATCGCTTGATGTCGGTCATTTGATCGTCGGCGAGTTTGTCGGCGCCGGCACCAAAGAGGTTCGAGATATTCTCGTCCACTTTGTCCTTGAATTTTGCACTGGACGGAACTCGCACCATCTGCTTGACCGCATCGGCATTGCAATTGGCGTTCAGAAGCTCAATGGCGCCATATGCCGGGCCAATCGATTCGATATATGGGGAAAGCGCGGCGTCGACATCGGTTTGCCTGCTTGCCAGATCGATGTTCATCCCGACTCGGCTGGCAAAGCGCGCCGAACCGAGCAGCTGAATCGCCCTGTCCAGGGCGAACTTCGCTGCAGCAAAGTTATGCCGAGCTCGTTCGAAGCGGTCCAATGCGTGCTGGCAGCGCGCAGGATCAATCGGCGCATTCAGGTCGAGCGCATGCAACGGCGTCATGAACGGCAAGCCTGCCAGGGACAACGCCGCTAGGATGATCGTCTTCATCGTCATTCCTCCCCTGTCTGGTAAAGCTGGTGAAGAATAACCGATGTTGGTAGCACATACATATGGATACAAATCTGGGACAAAAGTTTGTAGCCATGAGCTAGCACACGCAATTTATTAAGCATAATGACGCATCAGTATGCATGCACCCAATGCCCCGCCACGATTAAAAATACGGACCACAATTCATGAAACGTCTTGCAGCAGGTTTGCTCACTCTTCTACTTTGCGGCTGCACGACAGTTGATTACGACTTTTCGGAAGCGAAACGGCCCTCTTCCCTCCAGCAGATGGCAGCGCCATCTGGCAACGTTAGCGCGCCGCGCTTTGGCGACCGTGACCCGCACGAATGGAATGGCAGGACGCCCTGGCGTTATCCGATCCATGGAACCGACGTTTCAAAGTATCAATCGACAATCGATTGGCAGACTCTTCGCCAAAACCGAATTTCCTTTGTCTTCATCAAGGCGACGGAGGGCGGCGATCGCTTTGATGACCGCTTCGCCGCAAACTGGTCAGCTGCCCGGGCCGCTGGCATACCACGCGGTGCATATCATTTTTACTATTTCTGCCGGAGCGCAAAGGATCAGGCCCGCTGGTTTATAAGTCACGTGCCGAACGACCCGGGGGCGCTGCCGCCGGTTCTCGACATGGAGTGGAACGCGGCCTCTCCTACATGCAAGCTCAGACCTAATGCCGCGATTGTCCGCAGTGAGATGCGCACCTTCATGGATATTCTGGAGCGCCACTACGGCAAACGCCCGATCATCTATACCACCATCGATTTCTTCGATGACAATGATCTGCGGCAACTTGACGGTTATCCGTTCTGGCTGCGCTCCGTCGCCGGTCATCCCGACGAGAGGTATGGCCCCCATCCCTGGACGTTCTGGCAATATACCGGAACCGGGGCAGTCCCCGGAATTCGCGGCGATGCGGATATTAATGTTTTTGCGGGCAACGAAAGCGCCTGGAAACAGTGGCTGGTCCGCAACAAAGTGCGATAAAGGTTGGCGTCCTGCCTTTCTCTCAATTCTTTGACTTCACCTCCCTCGCATATTCGTGCATTAGCAGGGAAAGTTTCGCGTACCTTGAAGTACGCTCGTATTAACGAGATTCCCTGATGAACAAAGTATCGATTGCCATTGCCGCCAGCCTTTTAGTCATATCCAGCGCCGCCAATGCGCTTGATCAGGTGGCACCTCCGCAGCCGGTAGTCGCAAAGCCTGCTTGCGGTGGGGAACTTGAACCATGGTTCAACGGTCTGATCAATGAGGCAAAGGCCGCTGGGGTCACCGACAAGGGCATTAGCGAACTGTTCAAAGCGTCGATGGACGACAAGGTGCTTGAGCGCGACCGCGCCCAAGGCGTTTTCAACCAGACCTTCCTGACGTTCTCATCGCGCATGGTATCCGACTACCGCTTGAAGCAGGGCGCCGCAAACCTCAAGAAATATGCCGACACCTTTGCCCGGGCCGAAGCCGAATATGGCATTCCCGGCCCTGTTATCGCCGCTTTCTGGGGGCTGGAAACCGATTTCGGCGCGGTCCAGGGCGATTTTGACACGCTCAATGCTCTCCTCACCCTGTCTTTCGATTGCCGCAGGCCGGAGCTCTTCCGGCCGCAGTTGATTGCTCTCTTGAAGCTTTTCGACAGCGGTGTCGTGGACGCCAAGACGACCGGTGCCTGGGCCGGCGAGATCGGCCAGATGCAGATGCTGCCCTCAGACTATCTGGAGCGCGGTGTCGATGGCGATGGCGATGAAAAGGTCGACCTGAAACACAGCGCCCCCGACGCGATCATGACCGCTGCACGCGTCATGCGCGATCTTGGCTGGCGCAAAGGCCAGCCATGGCTTGAGGAAGTAAAGCTCACACAGGAACTGCCTTGGGAAAACGCCATCCGCACCAATCGCCTGCCCCACTCCAAATGGGCCGAATGGGGCGTGACCGGCATGAAGGGACCGCTCGGTCCCGACGATGGCGATGCATCGCTGCTGCTGCCGATGGGCCGCAAGGGGCCGGCATTCCTGTCCTACGCGAACTTCGACATCTTCGTCGAGTGGAACAAGTCCATCATTTACGCAACCACCGCAGCCTATTTCGCCACGCGGCTGGCAGGTGCCGGTCCGCTGGAGCCGACCAATCCTGAACCTGGTCTCAATCCGGAACAGATGAAGGAATTGCAGAACAAGCTTGTGGCGCGCGGCCACGATATGGGCCCCAAGATCGATGGCGTTTTCGGCATTCTCACGCGTGATGCGGTCCGTGAGGAGCAGATTCGGCTTGGGCTGCCTGCCGATTCATGGCCAACGCCGGAACTCCTTGGCAAGCTTTGATCCCGATCTTGTGATGACGGAGGATCAACGATCCTCCGTCACTGCGAAGTTATTGACTAATATTATTTCAAACCCATGCAGCTGGCATAATAGCTTGTCGTCCCCACCCAATCGGAAAACACGCCTTTCACGCCAACCTCCTTGGCAAGCACATCCATCCTTCCATAAGTCATATCACCCGTATTGCCGGGCATTCCATCGCGCTCCATGGTATAGCCGACAAGCTCAAATCCGGCTTTCTTTGCGGCAAGAGCAGCTGCCGTCGGGACATATTTTTCACCCACTAATGGCGCAAGACCATCCAGGCTGGACGATATCGTCCTGACGCCTTGTGCATAAAGGCCGGCAAGACTGGTCGGATCTGGAAGAAACTTGATAAGATAAGACGCGCCCTTGCCGAATTCCGGCTCATTCTTGATCCAATAGAGTATGTCAGGAAGATTGAAGGATTGTATGCTCACGCTGGACGGATCGATCTTGGCCGCTTTGTACTCATCGACAACCTGCTGTCTGTAATCATCGAGACTATAGCCTGCTATTGACCTGTCCATATTCTTCAGCTCCGGCGTCATTTTGACGCCCGCCGCATCGAACAGCGCAATCGACTCCGCATGGGACATCAAGGTGCCGCTCCGGTTGGCATAAAGATCGGTGCGCCAATCCTTTGTAGGTGCCTCCATCATTCCCCGAAGCGTCTTGAATTCGGCAAGGGTAATGTCCGATGTGCAGCATCTACCGCCTGTGCATTTGCCTTTGAGCGCTGTGGCCTGAATATTCGTTGTATCATTAAGATCGCATTGCGCGTGGCGGCAGACGAGTTGTTTGTCCTTGGTGAAAGTAACATCGCATTCGAGAATGCCGGCACCCATGCGGATCGCAGCCAGGTAACCCTCCTTGGTATGTTCGGGAAACTGCAAAGGCGCGCCGCGATGGGCGATGGCAAAATCCGTCCGTTTGAACGGACCATCGGCACAGGATTTGAGCTTGGTCTTCAACTCCCCCTCGCTCATGTCATCGACCAGAAAGTAGGGCCTGACGCCCACCTGCACGGCCTGAGGCGTAGCGGCCGACTGGGCTTCGGGCAATGGCAGAGGCCACACGATCGGTCCAAGGTCTTTTGGTGCAGTAGTTGCCTGCGGCGGCAATACGACTGTCTCGTTTGACGGTGCAACCGCTGGTGGGAGGACTGTCACCTTCGGCAATTCGTTCTTGCCGGAAAACGTACTGTCGGATCCATCATTCTTTGGCGCGGCTGGATCACTTCCGTTACACGCGGTAATCATTACCGCAAAGATAAGTAAGACTAAAGTATTAATAACAATTCTCATCAACATATCTCTCAATTCAGAATATTGATGTCGATACAATCCTTTTGTGACAGATATATTTCGTCGGCAATGCTCCAAGGGGCATTGATTTTGAACGAGGAAAAAAACCCTCGGCTCGACGGCCCCGCCGACAATCATTTCTGGCCTACTTCAAACCCATGCAGCTCGCATAATAGCTCGTGGTCCGCACCCAATCTGAAAACACGCCCTTCACGCCAACGTCCTTGGCAAGCACATCCATCAAACCGTAGACATCATCACCATTTTCACCGGGGACATCGTCGTCATGCTCCATCGTCCAGCCGACAAGCTCAAATCCGGCTTTCTTTGCCTTGGTAGCTGCCGCTGATGGGATAAGCTTATTGGTGGTTTTCTCGGTATCGTAAAGATTTCCCACGGCTGACGATATGGTCCTGATACCTTGACTGTATAGGGTTGCCAGCCTGTCGTCGGAAACTGTAGACGATGGTGACCAGAGATAAGACGCGCCCTTGCCGAACTCCGGTTCATGCGCGATCAGATACAGCAAATCGTCAAGATTGTCCGATTGTATGCTCACCCTGGACGGTTCGATCTTGGCGGCCTTGTACTCGTCAACAAGCTGCTGCCTGAAATTGTCGCGGGTGTAACCTGGGGGCAGGGTGATTTTCTTAAGCTCGGGGGCCATCTTGACACCAGCCGCGTCGAACAAGGCAATCGATTGGGCGTGGCTCATCACGGTGCCGCGTGTGTAGAGGCCAGTGCGCCAATCAGCTACGTTCTTCAGATATTCGCCTGGTTTCGTCGCATCGGGGTTGGACCCTGCCAGTTTTCCCTTCAGTGTCTCGAACTCAGCCAAGGTAAAATCATATGTGCAGCAGGAAACAGAAGCCTTTTTCGAGCCATCCGCAGGCTTGAAAGGCACAGAGCATTTTGCCGCCAGCTCCTTGTTGGACAGGACATCTGTCGTTTGAGCAAGATCACATTGACTATGACGGCAAACGAGCTGCTTGTCCTTGGTAAGGGTCACATCGCACTCAAGGATGCCCGCACCCATGCGGATGGCCGCCTCATAGCCTTCCTTTGTGTGTTCGGGAAATTCCAAAGGCGCGCCGCGGTGGGCGATGGCGAAATCCGTCCGTTTGAAAGGCCCGTTAGCGCAGGATTTGAGCTTGGTCTTCAATGGCCCATCGCTCATGCTATCGACCAGATAGTAAGGCCTGGTACCGACCTGTACGGCCTGTGGCGCGGCGGTGGGCTGCGCTTCGGGCAAGGGCAAGGGCCACACGATTGGCCCGAGGTCTTTCAGTGCAGTGGTGGTCTGCGGCGGCAATACGACTGTCTCGTTTGACGGTGCAACCGCTGGTGGGAGGACTGTCACCTTCGGCAATTCGCTCTTGCCGGAAAACGTACTGTCGGATCCATCATTCTTTGGCGCGGCTGGATCACTGCCGTTACATGCGGAAATCATTGCCGCAAAGATAAGTAAGACTAAAGTATTAATAACAATTCTCATCAATATATCTCTCAATTCAGAATATTGATGTCGATACAATCCTTTTGTGACAGATATATTTCGCCACTATTCACGACGGCGCATTTTGATGAAAGGCTCTAAAGCTCTGTGTAGGCCATCGTCTCGAGCGAGGCAAAACCCTCGGGCCGATCGCCCGCGTCGAATGGTGTCTCTACCTCGACAAAAGTGTCGGGATAGAAACCGTTAAAGCGGGTGCGCAACGATAGCGAATAGGCACCTATATGACCGATCTCGATCCAGTCCCCCGTGTCGACCGTTTCCGGCAGCCAGAACGGGCGCGACAGGATATCGACGGAGTCGCACGTCGCCCCGCAAACCTTGAACGGCACAATCGCCTTTGGATCGCCATTGCGGTGCTTCTTGGCAGGATCCGGGATGAACCGGGCAGGCAGCGTTATCTTGCCGGTCCACGAATCGGACAATGAGGCCCAGATACCGTCATTGATGTAAAGCCGCCTGCCCTTGCGCAACAGGACGCGCACGATAAGCGAGAAGGCTCTGGCGACGATGACGCGCCCTGGCTCCGCCACCAGCGGCAAATCGCCAAAGCCGTACTCCTTGATGTCGCCGCGCAACCGCGACATCAGCTGACCCAGCGAAGGCATTTCCACATGCTTGCGCTTGGGGTCATGCCCATACTCGGCGGGAAAACCACCACCGACATCAAGGCCGGCCAGCGGTACACCCGCACGATTGCGCACCCAGTCTGCCGAACTCAGCGCACGCTCATAGGTGTCGGGGTCCTCGATCTGGCTGCCCACATGAAAACACAGGCCAACGTTGTAGCCAATCTTATGCGCGCGCTGCAGAAGCTCGACCGCGTGAGCGGGAGCTGCACCAAACTTCTTGGACAATTCGTAGGCTGCATGCCCCTTGGTTTGCAACCGTACATAGAGGGTAACGCTGGCAGGATCGATGTCCAGCGCCCGCACGATGCGTGTCACCTTGGCGATCTCGTCCTCATGGTCGACGGCCATCACGCGAATGCCATAGGTTTCTAGAGCGAGGCGTATATCGGACTGCGCCTTGATCGGATGCATATAGAGCATCTGCGCTTTCGGAGCGACCTTGCGCACCGCTTCGAATTCCCCTGGTGATGCAACATCGAATATGTTGATGCCATTGCGCGCCAGCGTATCGAGTACGAGGTGTTCACCGTTGGTCTTGACCGCATAGGCCGTCTCGCCCGGAAACATTTGTCTGAACTGGTGCGCGTCCTCAACCAGGACTTGCGGTCGAAAGCAATAAACGGGCTGATCCGGCCGCAGGGTGAGCGCTGCTTCACGGGCCGAGGCGAATCGTTGCATCGTTTTGTTCTGCGTCATGGAAAACTCTTATCAAGGACGGATGACAGACGAAAGTCGGTTTCTTTCGGCAGGAATCGGGTGGCTTTATATCTTTCAGACGGTAAGAGGTTGTTGAGCCGCATTTTTTTCCTAAAGGATTGTGATTGTGTCTACGGCCGAAACGACGACATCGAATCCCCTCGCCATGACCGGTTTTGCCTGGCTGCAATTGCTTTTGCTTGGCGCCATCTGGGGTGGATCCTTCTTCTTTGCGCGTGTCGCGGTCCAGGTCGTTCCGCCGCTGACCCTCGTTCTGTTTCGCGTATTGGTAGCGGCATTGGCGCTGCACCTCTACCTGCTCAGCCGCGGCGTCCGATTTTGGGACTACAAACAGCATGCGCTTGAATTTGCCGGGTTGGGACTGCTCATGAACGTCATCCCCTTCTCGCTGCTCTTCATTGGCCAGACGGTGCTCGGCGCCGGTGTCGAATCCATCCTCAATGCCACCACACCAATCTGGACGGTCGTCGTCGCTGCGGTCTTGACGGTGGACGAAAAGGTCACGGTGAACAAACTGGCGGGGATTCTTCTGGGCATATTCGGACTTGTTGTCATGATAGGACCCGGCGTTCTGACCGGCTTGGGCGGACCACTTTGGGCGGAGATAGCTGTAATTGGGGCAACCCTCTCCTATGCATTTGCTGGCATTCTCGCCAAGCGCTTCAAGGGGGTGCCACCAACAATCACGTCGACCGGGCAAATGACCGCTTCGACGCTAATCATGATTCCCCGTCGTGCTTGCGTATGATGGCGTTCCCGATGTGGCAAGAATAGACACCGGCGTCTGGCTGGCCATTCTCGGCCTCGGCCTTCTCTCAACCGCCTTCGCCTACATTCTGTATTTCTCTATTGTGCGGGCGGCAGGCGCCACAAATGCGTCGCTCGTGACATTGATCGTCCCGGTCAGCGCGATATTGCTTGGAACAATTTTTCTCGGAGAGCGTCTCGCGGCTCACGATTTCCTTGGCATGGCGCTGATCGCATCAGGTCTGCTGATTATCGATGGACGGCTTCAGACTGCTTGGCAAAAACAGCAAAAAGCCTAAAGTTTTCAATAAACCTCTTATCGCACAGCTCAAAATGCGTGGCTTAATCCTGGCAGGATTGCGGCAAAATATGGTAAATTCCGCAGCCATGGCAGATTCTTGTGCAGTGCAAAAATATACCCGTTTCTGGAACATTTTATCGTGAATTTAGAATTTTTTTGCTACTATAAATCTGTTTTATTTCAAAAACTTATGGTTCCTAGGCAAAAAAATTCTACACGCATTGTCACGAGTTCGCAATAATTAGGCTTTTTCTGTGGCAAATTTGCGCTATGTTAAATCGGTTAACTGCAGGAGACAAACGATGGGACTAACTCGATCGATGAATGTCCTTATGATCTGTGCAGCGTTCGCATTTATTGGTGCAATGGTCGTAGGACTGATACCCTAAGGTCAAACAAGAGCGCGACGGAGATGGTCTCTGACCGTTAGTAAAGTGAAACAAAATGGAACGGCCCGGTTATAGCAACCGGGCCGCTTCCCGTTTTATCCCTCACCTCAAGCGGCGGCCCCAGCCAAGGCGCCCTCTAACGCGCCGCTCCCTGGACGTATGCCGATCAGATGGCAGATTGCAAAAGCAAGATCGGCGCGGTTCATCGTGTAGAAATGGAAATCCTGCACGCCCCGCTCAACCAGGTCGAGCACCTGTTCGGCGGCAACGGCCGAAGCAACCAGCTGGTGGGTCTGCGGATCGTTTTCCAGCCCGTCAAATCGTTCCGTAAGCCAGCCTGGAATATGCGTGCCCGCCCGCGAGCAGAAATTCGTCACTTGCGTAAAATTGTGGATCGGAAGGATTCCCGGGAGAATGGGAATATAGATGCCGGCGCGACGTACTTTCTCGACGTACCGCTCATAGAGATCGTTCTCGAAGAAGAACTGCGTAATCGCCCGCGTGGCGCCATTATCTACTTTTCGCTTCAACATATCGATGTCAGTGGCAAAGTCCGGGCTCTCAGGGTGCTTTTCCGGATAGGCGGAAACGGAGATGTCAAAATCGGCGAAAGCCTTCAGACCAGCGACCAGATCGGCACCATTTTCATACCCACCGGGCGTTGGCTTGTAATTGGCACCGACACCGTTTGCGGGATCCCCGCGCAGCGCGACAAAACGTTTCACGCCCATGGCGGCAAACTCGCGCACGACCGTATCCACTTCTTCCTTCGTCGCATCGACACAAGTGAGGTGTGCTGCGGCATTGACGTCGGTTTCCGTCAATATGCGTTTGATCGTGCGGGCAGTGCGTTCACGCGTTGAGCCACCCGCGCCGTAAGTTACCGAGACGAATTCCGGGGTGAGTGGCGCAAGGCGCGTCACTGTTTCCCAAAGCCGCTCTTCCATGACCTCGGTCTTGGGCGGAAAAAATTCAAAGGAAACCCGGATATTGGTTCCGAGATCGGGACGGCGGGACTGGCGGAAAAAACTCATTATACGCTCTCCGTGACGCGGGAGGTTAAAGCGGGATCGGCAATCAGCAAGCGCGGGTCGCGTGCCAGCCACAATTTGACAGTCAGTTTGTCTTTGTCTTTCGGCTCAAGTTCCAGACTTTCCTCGAGCATCAGACCGGCTTCGGTAAGCCAGTCACGCATATGCGTATCGCTGAAGCCCAGACGCACATGCGCATGGCTGTCGCGCAGAAACTCAAGTTCGTGCGGGGCGAAATCGACAATCAACATTCGCCCTCCTGCGCGCAGTGCACGTGCCGCCTCGCGAATTGCTTCGGCCGGATTATCAAGGAAATGGAGGACCTGGTGAATGGTCACTAAATCGAAGGATTCACGATCAACCGGCAGTGAATAAACGTCGCCATGGCGCACTTGCGCATTGGTAATGCCATCCTTGTCCAGATTGGAGCGGGCAATGGTCAGCATGTCGCGATTGATGTCGATACCGACGCCGCGCACATAAAGCGGCGAGAACAGCTCGAGCAGGCGTCCTGTGCCCGTGCCGACATCAAGCATGGCCTGGAATGGCTTGCGGCCGACAATCTTCAAAAGAGCGTCTTCCACGGCGCCATCTGGTACATGCAAAGAGCGGATCACATCCCAGCTTGTCGCATTGGCGCTGAAGTAAGCGGCAGCCCGCTCGCGACGCTGCAATTTCACCGAGGAGAGGCGCTCAAGGTCGCGTTCCAGCAGAGGATCAGCGTAATCAAGGCGATCCAGCAGCGAACGGGCTATATCGCCGACGATAAGGGAATCTGCCAGACGGAAATAGGCCCACGAACCTTCCTGATACCGATTGATCAGGCTTGCTTCAAACAGCAGCTTGAGGTGGCGCGAAACGCGCGGCTGCGATTGGCCGAGAATGGAAGTGAGGTCCGAAACGGTCAGATCGCCCCGCGACAACAGCGCCAGGATCCGCAGCCGGCTTGGCTCCGCCGCTGCTTTCAGCGTATCGACCATCAGATCAAGATTGAGATTACGCTTGTCCATCATTCACCTCAAAAGACATAAAGATATGTTTATGTGAGAAATAAGGTTTTGGCAAGTTAGTTTTTGCCATTGACGACAAAATTTGCCGCGTCTGAAATAGCCGCGAGAATCGCCGCAAAGGAAGACGCATGAGCACAGGAACAAATCGCCAGCGCGCCATCAACAAGGCGCTGACGCTGCTTCTCCCGGCTGTTCCCTATTCGGATTCAGAGCCGATACGCGCTGCGGCAGGCGCGCCGCATATGAGGACGCTGCCACCGCCAATCGCTGTATGGCTGGCGGCGGTGGCCCATGTCCGCCACCAGCACACGGATTATGACGCCTTGCGTGACGAGGGCTATGACAAGGATTCTGCCCGCTACTTCGTACTTGATGCGATCAATCGGAAGCTGACCGAGTGGCGCGCGACCCGCTTGCTGGATCCGGACGAAGAAGACCCGAGTTGATAGTGGGTTCCCCCTGCCATTCTTCGTCGAAAATCAGGTCTTCCAGCGGCACCCTTCGCCGCCACCCGCGTTTTTCCAGTTCCGGCGCATCATAAAGCTCATCGGCGTAGCCCATGCACAGATAGGCAACGATCTCAACATGGTCTGGAATGCCTAGAATGTTACGGAGGTCCCGATCGTGATAGATGCTGACCCAGCCGATACCGATGCCTTCAGCACGAGCCGCAAGCCAGAGGTTCTGTACGGCGCAGACGGTGCTGTAAATGTCCATCTGCCGGTTATGCGTGCGGCCAAGCACTACCTTGCCACCGCGCGTCCGGTCGCAGGTGATGCAAAGATTGATCGGCGCTTTCAGGATGCCTTCGAGCTTCAACGACGCGTAGAGCGCCTGCCGTTCATCGGCGAACAGCGCTTTCGCTTCCTCATTGGCGCGGGTGAAGGCACGGTGCACCTCCGCTTTTCGCGCTTCGTCTCGAATGACGATGAAGTTCCACGGCTGCATGAAGCCGACCGACGGCGCATGGTGAGCGGCATCCAAGAGCCGCGTCAGCACTTCGTCATGGATCGGCCGCGACAGAAATTGGTCGCGCACATCGCGGCGGGTATAGATGGCTTTGTAGACCGCGGCGCGCTCCTCATCGGAAAAGCCGGCCGCGGTGACTGGACCACAGGATATGTCGTGCATTGTTTGCTCCCAACAACGCTTGAAAACCCTTCCCGCCGTCCGCGCGGTTTGGGCTATAAGGTCCGGCCGGTCTTCTGACTGAGGTTCATCTGAACCGCGCGCCTTCCGGACACATCCGTGGCATTTGCGCGGCCCATCCCCTTTACAGCGTTGGGCACGTGCCGGACTTTCACCGGCTTCCCGATTCTCCCGCGATCTGTTCAATCGGCAGGCACCGGACCTTCAAACCATTCGCCACAGAAAACTCTCTGGCGCAAGCCTCAGGGCTGATAAATCCATTGCTCGGGCACACGCACATCGACCTTTTCGCCAGCGCGAACGGTGCCGGGCTTCTCCACCCAGGCCACGATCCCTCGCAAACGCCGCGACACCCGGACAAAATCCAGCGCCGTGGTGGTATGGTCCGCCGTAGCGGCATGCTCGCCGATGGAGCGCCCAGCCACCTTGCAAGGCGCATTTTGACCGTCAACCCTCAGGGTCACGCCGCCTTCGAAGAACAGCAGGGTGCGTGGTGGCAGCATCGACAGCGATGGAACACCGTCGATAACCATATTGCCACCGATCCATTCCGGCCTGAGTTCCGCCAACCCCATGCCGTTGGCGACTTCCCTCAACTCATCCGATGCGAGAATGGAAAGCTGGCGTTCATTACGCATCTCCGTGCCGCGCGGATACCAGGGTTCACGCCCGCCGGACTTACGGGTGGCACCGGCGTGGTAATCGCCTACAATCCCGTCAAAAGTCAGTTCGAGCGAGCTTGCCGGCGTCGTGACGAAATCTCCTGCAAGCGCCTCGAACAGGCCGCTAACCCGTCCACCGATCTTGCGGGAGGGTAGAATCCCGGTCTTTGTTGCAAACAGGTCGGTCATTGCGCGCTCCGTGAAACTCGCCGTACTTTAAAAAAATCGACCGCGAAAACCAGCAAATATGACTGATGGATCCGTCAAAAATGATGATGGGAGGGCGTTTCCACCCTCCCAGGAAGATCAGCGCGTCAAAGGCTTGTATGTCGGACGCTTTGGATTGACGCTGTCCGGTCCGAGGCGGCGGATCTTGTCATTCTCGTAGTCTTCGAAATTGCCTTCGAACCACTCGACGTGACTGTCGCCTTCGAATGCGAGGATGTGCGTCGCCAGACGGTCGAGGAACATGCGATCGTGGCTGATGATCACGGCGCAGCCCGCATATTTTTCCAAGGCATCTTCAAGCGCCGCCAATGTTTCGGTGTCGAGATCGTTAGTCGGTTCGTCGAGCAGCAGAACATTGCCGCCGGCCTGCAACATTTTGGCGAGATGCACGCGATTGCGCTGACCGCCCGAGAGGTTGCCGACCTTCTGCTGCTGGTCGCCGCCCTTGAAGTTGAACGCCGAGACATAGGCACGCGAATTCATTTCGTGCTTGCCGAGCTTGATGATTTCATTGCCGCCGGAAATTTCTTCCCAGACGTTCTTGTCAGCCTTCAGATGATCCCGGCTCTGGTCGACATAGCCGAGATGCACCGTGTCACCGACGCGAATGGAGCCGGAATCAGGCTTTTCCTGACCGGTGATCATCTTGAACAGGGTAGTCTTACCGGCACCGTTAGGGCCGATAATGCCGACAATGCCGCCGGGGGGCAGTTTGAAGGTGAGGTTTTCGATAAGAACGCGATCGCCAAAGGATTTGGTAAGGTTCTCTGCCTCGATCACGACCTGACCAAGGCGCTCGCCCGCCGGAATGAGTATCTGAGCATCGCCCGGACGCTGATCGTTAGCGGCATCGACCAGCGCGTCATAGGCCTTGATGCGCGCCTTCGACTTTGCCTGGCGGGCCTTGGGGCTGGCGGAAATCCACTCGCGCTCGCGTTCAAGTGCCTTCTGGCGCGAGTCATCCTCGCGGCCCTCCTGCAGCATGCGCTTGGCCTTGGCGCCGAGATAGGCTGAATAGTTGCCTTCATATGGAATGCCGCGGCCGCGATCGAGCTCGAGAATCCAGCCCGTCACATTGTCGAGGAAGTATCGATCGTGCGTGATCAGGAGGACAGAGCCCGGATATTCGCGCAGGTGCTTTTCCAGCCACGCTGTGGTTTCCGCATCAAGGTGGTTGGTCGGCTCATCGAGAAGCAAAAGATCGGGCTGCGACAGCAACAGACGGCACAGCGCCACACGGCGGCGCTCACCACCGGAGAGATTGGTCACTTCGCTGTCACCTGGAGGACAGCGAAGCGCTTCCATCGCCATTTCGACCTGGGATTCCAGATCCCACAGGTTCTTGTGGTCGATGATATCCTGCAACTTGGCGCCTTCATCGGCGGTTTCGTCGGAATAATTCATCATCAGTTCATTGTAGCGGTCGAGGATTGCCTTCTTGTCGGCAACTCCATCCATGACGTTGCCCATCACGTCCTTGGTCGGATCGAGAACAGGCTCCTGCGCGAGGTAACCAACGGTCGCACCATCGGCGAGCCAGGCCTCACCGGTATATTCCTTGTCCATGCCAGCCATGATCTTGAGGATCGTCGACTTACCGGCACCGTTCGGCCCGAGGATACCGATCTTGGCGTCGGGGTAGAAGGAAAGGTGAATATTTTCAAGAACCTTCTTGGTTCCGTATGCCTTGTTCAGGCCGGCCATATGATAAATGAATTGGCGTGCCATAACGCGCGTCACTCCGATGTTCGGGATTTTAGGGACATAAATTTGCGCCGTATGTAGGCGAAAGGGGCGCAGGTGGCAATGCATAGCTGGTTATTTCGGACATTCCGCACGGTGAGCGCTCCCCCCGCCACGCCCTCATTCTCTGAGTCTGGCCATTGAGTGGTTAGGGAAGACGGGCGGTCGCCGAAGCGCGTCTTGGTAGAAGGTATATGCGATCCGAAGACCGCCCGCTGACGTTTCCCCCTGCCGGCCGGCTTCTGCCTGTTCCGCGGGGCGAGTGGATGAGCGCCTGGAGTCCGGGCCCATCGTCGCCGTCGGTGCAGTGTCCGCACAATTGGCGTCGGCATCAACAACGCAGGCAATATCTGTGTGTCAGGCAGATTGACCTCCGAAGACGAACAGGTCGGCCGCTGCCCGGGTCCGTTGCCCGCACATCGACACGCCGTCCTCCCCCACTTTCGAACGGCTCCGGAAGCAGCTCCCCATGGAAAGGACGGGGTTAGGATAAACGAGGTTTGCAGGTGTTGGATAAGTTGGCAGCATTATTTTGCGCGCGGTGAGATCGTGCAAGGGTCGACAGGCACCTTCTTCTCCAATAATCGCAGGGTGGCTCCCTCTCCGGCTTGACCCGAGGACCCAAGCAAAGGGCGAGAATTTATCCACCATCCCGACGCGATCCAGGGAACGAAACCGTCAACGCAAACGGCCATTGGGAATTTCACTTTGCTGGAATGCGTTGCGTGCCGTGATATCTCAGTCCTTCTCGGCCGTGGGTCCTGGGGTCAAGCCCGAGGATGACGAAGAGGAAGGTGCTTTTCAACCACGGCGAGATCATCGCGAAACGATCCCTCTCTTGCGATTTCTGGCACTTGGCCCCCAAAACGAGCGAAACCGGGCGCGGATATTTCCGTCACCCGGTTTCCCCTCTGGTGCCGCATTGGGGGAGCGTCCTCTTCTCCCTTGAACGGCCATGTAACTGGCAAGGTCTGGATACACGCGGTCAGTTCCCTTGCTACATCCTCTGCATCAAACGCTCGCGTCACGCGTACACAGTTGTGGCAATTGGGGTAGGAGCACCAGCATCCAATCTCTTTCGGAATGAAGTTCTGCGGCATGTTTTTGCCGTTTGCAAGAGGTTTTGCAAAATAAAATTGCATTGATGGCTACATGATTATTTATTGTGCAGAGCCAGAACAATTTAGGCGGATTCAAACCGAATTTTTTCCGCATTGACTAATCGTGCGTCACCCTTTCAATTGCAACGGGAGGCACCGGATGCCATTTGACGACGTAGAACTGGTAAAGACAGCCGCAGGCGCAGCGCTCGCTTTGCGTTTTTCACCAGCGGCTGGGCCAGCCCGCACAATCGTCCACATCAATCACGGCGTCAGCGAGCATTCGCTGCGCTACAAGCGTTTTGCGCAGTTCCTGAATGGACAGGGTTTCCACGTTTATGCCCATGATCATCGCGGTCATGGATTGACCAGGGCCGCGGGCGCTCCGGCCGGGCGCTTTGCTCCGGCTGATGGACTCAATCATGTGCTGGACGACGTGGATGCGATCAACAATCTTGCTCGCAGCCGTCATCCCGGACTGCCGCTTATCGTGTTCGGCCATTCGATGGGCGGGCTTATCGCGCTGAATTACGTTTTGGGGCACCCGGACAAGGTGGCCGCAGCGGCCATCTGGAACGCCAATTTCTCCGCAGGCTTTCTCGGTCGTTTAGCACAGGGAATCCTGCGCGCGGAACGCATGTTCCTTGGCTCAGACGTTCCAAGCATGATTCTCCCGAAACTCACGTTTCAGGACTGGGGACGCGGTATCAAGAATGCGCGTACTGCATCCGACTGGCTGTCACGCGACCCCGATGAAGTGGACACCTATCTTGCCGATCCCCTTTCGGGCTGGAACCCCACCGTGAGCATGTGGGGCGATATTTTCGACTTCATATTTGCGGGTGCCGACGATTCGTTACTGGCGAAGGTTCCGCGCGACCTGCCCTTTAATCTCGTTGGTGGTGCGGAAGATCCGGCAACGGCGAAGGGCAAGGCGGTCAGGGACCTTGAAACCAGGATGCGCAAGCTTGGCTTCACTCATGTCACCACCACGATCTACGAGGATACGCGGCATGAAGGCCTCAATGAAATCAATAGGGAAGTGATCATGCAGGATTTCGCCGAATGGGCTGCTCACACGCTTGCGCAGCGAACAATCAGTCTAAAGAGTGCCTGACCAAAATGTCCAATGCCCCCCTTAAAGGTATTCGTGTAATCGAACTCGCCCGCGTTCTTGCTGGTCCGTGGGCGGGACAAATCCTCGCCGATCTCGGTGCCGATGTTATCAAGGTGGAAAATCCCTCGGGCGGCGATGAAACGCGCGGCTGGGGGCCTCCCTTCATTACCAGCAGCGAGGGTGAAAACCTCTCGGCCGCCTATTTCCACTCATGCAATCGCGGCAAGCGTTCCATCATAATCGACTTTACGTCACCAGAGGGCCAGGAAACCGTCAGGGCGCTTTGCCGGACGGCGGATGTGGTTTTGGAGAATTTCAAGGTCGGGGGCCTGAAGAAATACGGCCTCGACTATGCCTCGTTGAGCGCTGACAATCCCCGTCTCGTCTATTGCTCCATCACCGGCTTCGGGCAGACCGGTCCCTACGCTGCGCAGGCAGGCTATGACTTCATCATCCAAGGCATGTCGGGACTGATGTCGGTGACCGGAGAACCCGACCGTGAACCACAGAAGGTTGGCCTTGCCGTCGCCGACGTCTTCACGGGGCTTTACTCCGTCATTGCCATTCAGGCGGCGCTGGCGCACGTGGCCAGTACCGGTGAGGGCCAGATGATCGACATGGCGCTGTTCGACGTGCAGTCCGCGGTGATGGCCAACCAGGCGATGAACTATTTGGCCACGGGCAAGAGTCCGCACCGCATGGGCAATGCGCATCCCAATATCTCACCTTATGAGGTCGTGCCCACATCCGACGGCCACATGATCCTTGCCGTTGGCAATGACGGCCAGTTCGCGCGGTTCTGCGCCATAGCCGGTCTCGACAGTCTTGCCAGCGATCCGCGTTTCCTGACCAATCGGGCACGGCTGGAAAACCGTTCCGAACTGACCGCTCTGATCAGAGTCGAAACAAGAAAGCACACCCGCGCCCAGCTGCTGGAAGCGTGCGCCAAAAATGCCGTTCCGGCCGGCCCGATCAACCAGATCGGCGAAATGTTCGACGATCCTCAAATCGTTTCCCGTCAATTGCGGCTTGATCTCGACGACGCCCATGGCAATGCCATACCTTCCGTGCGCACGCCGATCGTCATGTCGAAGACCCCCCTTAGTTATGACAGGCCGTCGCCGCGCCTTGGCGAGCACAGCGCCGAAATATTGAACGAATTGAAGGATGCAGACAATGAAAACGGGCGGTGAACTGATCGTTGAAGCCTTGGCGGCCAATGGCGCGGAACGATTGTTCTGCGTCCCCGGGGAAAGCTATCTGGCCGTACTGGACGCGCTCTATGATGCAAACATCGGCGTAACGGTCTGCCGCGCAGAGGGTGGCGCCACGATGATGGCAGAAGCCTGGGGCAAGCTGACGGGCAAACCGGGCATTTGTTTCGTTACACGCGGTCCCGGCGCGACCAATGCGTCGCCCGGCATCCACATCGCCAAACAGGATTCTACGCCGCTGATCCTGTTCATTGGACAAGTGCAGCGCGAGGCGCGTGAACGCGAGGCATTTCAGGAGGTGGAGTACCGCCGTTTCTTCGCGGACACCGCCAAATGGGTGGCGGAGATCGACGATGCGCGGCGCATACCGGAGTTCGTAACGCGCGCATTCTCAGTCGCGACCTCGGGCCGCCCGGGACCCGTTGTGCTGGCCTTGCCAGAGGATATGCTCACCGACGCCGTCAACGCGGTCGACGCGCAAGGCTGGCAACCGGTCGAGACTGGCCCCTCACCCGCCAGCATTGAAAAGCTTGCCGATCTGCTGCAGGGCGCGAAACAGCCCTTCATGATCCTCGGCGGCTCGCGCTGGAATGAACGCGCGGTCCATTCGATCACACGCTTTTCCGAGAAATGGCATCTGCCCGTCGGCTGTTCCTTTCGTCGCCAGATGCTGTTCGACCATCTGCACGCGAATTATGCCGGCGATGTCGGCATCGGCATCAATCCGGCCCTCGCCACCCGCGTGAAGGAGGCGGATGTGCTGTTGCTGGTTGGAGGGCGTTTCGGCGAAATGCCCTCCTCCGGCTATACGCTGATGGACATTCCCTACCCCCGGCAAACCCTTATCCATGTCCATCCCGACGCGGATGAGCTCGGACGGGTCTATCGTGCGGGCCTGGCCATCAACGCGGCACCCGATGCCTTTGCCGAAGCGGTCGAGCATCTTGCGCCGCCATCCCACATCAACTGGCCCGGCGAAGCGGAGACTGCGCACAAATCCTATCTCACCTGGTCGACGCCGCCGCAGACAGGTCCCGGCAAGGTGGCAATGGGACCGATCATGTCCTATCTCGAGAGTGTGCTGCCCGAAGATGCAATCATGACAAATGGCGCGGGCAATTATGCCACCTGGCTGCACCGTTTCCATCGCTTCCGCCGCTTCGCGACGCAGGCCGCTCCCACGTCCGGCTCTATGGGATACGGGCTTCCCGCTGCCGTCGCTGCGAAACAGCTCTATCCGGAACGCACCGTCGTCTGCTTTGCCGGCGACGGCTGTTTCCTTATGAACGGTCAGGACTTTGCCACGGCAGTCAAATATAGCCTGCCGATCATCGTCCTTGTGATCAACAACAATATATATGGCACGATCCGCATGCACCAGGAGCGGGAATATCCGGGCCGGGTTTCGGCAACGGATCTCACCAACCCGGATTTCGCCATGCTGGCCCGCGCCTATGGCGGGCACGGCGAGACGGTAGAGGCCACTGAGGAGTTCGCGGGAGCGTGGCAGCGGGCGGTGCAAAGCGGCAGGCCCGCGATCATCGAGATCCGTCTTGACCCCGAGGCGATCACACCGGCCAAGACACTCACCGAAATCCGTAACAAGCGCTGATCGGCAGGGCGGGCATTACGGCTTCGTAACACAAATGAGGATAGCAAGGCGGCAGTTTCAATGTTATGGAGCGCGCCTGATGAGACAATACGAAAGCGTCTGACTTGAGCAATCCGGCAATCACAATCGTCATTCCGTGCCGCAACGAGGCCGCCAACCTAGCCTTTCTCCTCGATGAAGTGGATGCAGCCATGGATGGCCGCAGCTACGAAGTTATTGTGGTGGATGATGGCTCGACCGACGCGACTGGCGAGGCACTCGGTGAGAGGATCAAATCAGGCAAGCCGTTGCGCCATGTTCGCCACGACAAATCCGCTGGCCAGAGCGCGGCCGTGCGTTCCGGCGTGTTTGCCGCCAAGGGCAAGGTTGTGGTCACCATGGATGGCGACGGCCAGAACAATCCCGCTTACCTGCCGCAACTTGCTGATGCCTTGCTCCAGGCCGGACCGGCAATCGGCATCGCCGCGGGTCAGCGTCTGAAGCGGACCGACACCAAACTGAAGCAGGTTTCGTCGAAATATGCCAACAAGCTGCGCGGTGCAATCCTCAAGGATAATACCCGCGATAGCGGCTGCGGCCTCAAGGCATTGCACACCCACCTGTTCCGCGAGCTGCCGTTTTTCGATGGCTGGCATCGCTATCTGCCGGCTCTCGTCATTCGCGAGGGTTACGGTGTGGTGCATGTGGATGTTGTCGATCGCGAGCGCCGCCATGGTAAGTCCAACTACGGCATTCTTGACCGCGGGCTGCGCGGCATTCTCGATCTATACGGTGTCTGGTGGCTGAGAAAGCGCCGCAAGACCGTTCCAACGATTACGGAGATCAGCCATGGCTGACGCTATCACCAATTGGCTGCATTCGGTATTCATCGCGCAGTTTGACGCCTGGGTCGTGCTCGGCTTTTTTGCGCAGGCCTGTTTCACCATGCGCTTTGTGCTGCAGTGGCTTGCCTCGGAACGAGCCAAGCGCAGTGTAGTGCCGGTGACATTCTGGTTCTTTTCGCTGTTCGGCGGTGCGCTGCTGTTCATCTATGCCATTGTCCGCAAGGATCCGGTGTTCATCGCCGGGCAGGGTCTTGGCCTCATCGTCTACATCCGCAATCTCTGGCTCATCGCCAATGAGAAGAAGGCGATGACACAGGACACGTGAGCAAGGGGACTGCCATGACCCACGCCGATCCTGCTCCGGGCAGTGCCAGGCGGCTGCGCGCCAGCCATTACCTGCTATTGATCTTTATCTGCCTCGTGTCCTTCGTTCCCGGTATCGCTTCGATACCGCCGCTGGACCGTGATGAATCCCGCTATATCCAGGCCACCCACCAGATGGCCGAGAGTGGCGACTACGTCGATATCCGCTTTCAGGACGCCTCGCGCTACAAGAAGCCGATCGGCATCTATTGGCTGCAGAGCGCCGCTCTCAAGTTGACGGGGTACGGTGACAACACACCGGTCTGGACGTACCGGCTGGTCTCGGTGGCCGGAGCGACACTCGCAGTGATTGGAACCGCGGCGCTCGGCGCATTCTTCTTCGGCCAAAGCGCAGGTTTGCTCGCTGGGATTGCGCTGGCCGCCATCGTCATGCTCGGCTTTGAAGCGCGGGTGGCAAAGACCGATGCCACGGTGCTGGCGACCGTCGTATTCGCACAGGGAGCACTGGCCTGGATCTGGATGGCAAGCCGTGTGCAGGCGGCGGAGCGGTGGACCCCGGCCCTCATTTTCTGGGTAGCGACCGCAATCGGCGTGCTGATCAAAGGCCCCATCACACCGTTCATAAGCCTCCTCACGATGGGCACTCTCAGCCTTTTTTATCGTGAGTGGCGCTGGCTGAAACGGCTGAAGCCGTTAAGCGGCGTTCTCATCCTGCTGGCAATCGTGCTGCCGTGGCTCATCCTGATAACTCTCAAGAGCGGCGGCGCATTCTTCAACGAATCCGTCAACAAGGACTTCCTGTCGAAAGTCGGCGATGCACAGGAAAGCCATGGCGCCCCGCCAGGCTATTTCGCATTGATCTTCGTCTTCTTCATCTGGCCGTTTGGCGTGCTTGCCATTCGCGGCGGATTGCAGGCATTGAGCCGGTTGCGCGAAGATCCGCGCCTTGCCTTCCTGATGGCCTGGTATATCCCATTCTGGCTGGTGACGGAACTCGTACCCACCAAGCTGCCGCACTACATCCTGCCGGCTTATCCAGCCGTTCTGCTGATGATGGCATGGGCCGTCGACACCGGTATTGCCATGCAGCCCTATCGCGGCCGCTGGCAAATCTGGCTGGAACGCCTGACGCTGCTGGGGCTCGCCGCCGCGACGCTCGCACTTATGGGAGCGGGCCTTGTCCTCCCCTATGTCATGACCGGTTCGTTCTCGTTCCCGGGCGTCATTGTTTTCTTCACCGCGCTTGCGGCAGGCATCTTCGCCAGCGGGCTCATCCTGAATCAGAACCTCAAGGGTGCGCTGCAAGCTGCTGCAACTTTTGCGATAATTACCCTTGGACTGCTCACTTGGGGGGTCATTCCGGCCTTGACCCCGATATGGCTCAGCCCAGCCATCGCCAATGCCTTCAATGCTGCGAAACCGTGCAGCAACAGCGTGCTGGCTTCGGCGAGGTATACCGAGCCAAGCCTGGTCTTCCTGGCTGGAACCAAAACCCTCCTCACCGATGGTCAGGGCGCGGCACAGCACCTCTTGCGCGACCCGGCATGCGCGATTTCAGCTGTCGACGATCGCGAACACGACGCGTTTATCAGCAATTTGCCCCAGGGCGAGAGATCGGTTGCGGCGGTCGCAACAGTATCTGGCGTCAACTACAGCAAAGGCCGCAGAATGACCATTACACTATACAAGGCAGTGAAATAAGCCGGACCAAATGGTCGATTCAGATGGCAAGCTTTATGCCCTCCAGATGCCGGGATGAGCGGCTTTTCGTCAACTGGACTGGTGTGATCCTTGCCAATAGGTTCGAACCGCAATCGAAAGGGAGAAGAAATGACTGACATTTGGTTTCGTACGGGTGAAGCGACTGTTTTGGCAGCAGAAGGTCAGGTCACAGACGCCATGCCGGAGGTAGTGATCGGGTCGGTCAGGGGCCCGGTAGGACAAGCGTTCGCGTCGATGATGGGTCAGGTCAAGGGTCATACACGCATGTTCGTGGTGCGCGACCTCAACCAGGCGGTACGGCCGGCGACAATGATGACTACCAAAGTCACCATCAAGAACATGGCCTATGCTGAATTGCTCGGCGGTGTCGTACAGGCGGCCATGGGCGATGCGATCGTCGACTGTCTTATCGAGGATATTCTCCCCAGGGATCAGGCTGACGAAATTTGCATGATCATCACGGTCTGGCTCGATCCGCGTTGTGCCGACGACGAAAATCTCGACCACAAGGATCTTTACCGTACCAACTATGAAGCAACGAAACTGGCCATTTCTCGCGCCATGACAGGATCGCCGACGGTCGAGGAATTGATTGCCAACCGCAAGACGGTAAAGCACTACGCACTCGATGGTGTGATCGACTATTAAGGTTACGGCCTGGCCGTGGCCGCCGGCCTAATTGCAGGCGGCGGGGCCTTGAGGTTGATCGCACCTGCTGTAACGGTCGTCGAAGTCGCGGGCAATGTCGGCAATCGTCACGCTGGCGAAACGCGAGACGAGGAATGCCTCGGCTTCCGTGAAGGCGTCCCGCAAGGCAGCATTGACTGATTGCTCCACGAGGCAATCGGGATGGTCGATCGCCAGCCCGATTGCGAACACCTCCGGGCTTCCAAGAGCCCGGTGGATGTTGAGCAGTGATATCTCTTCGAGCGGCCGGGCAAGTGTCCAGCCCCCGCCATGTCCCTTCTCGGAACGAACGTAGCCATCTTCCCGCAGCCCCGCCATTGTTCGGCGCACAACAACCGGATTCGTGTTCAGCATTTGCGCGATCTTTTCCGAAGTCGCTGACCCGTTGTGCCGATCCATATGGATCAGGACATGCAGCATGCGCGATAGTCGGCTGTCGTGTCTCATGTTTTTCCGCTCCTGATAGGGCGCTATAGCACACCAATTCCTATTCCGTAACAAGATTAGTTACATGCTATTGACTCCTAAGTTTCATGTAACTTATGTTGTTCTAAATCTGACGTTATCCACCCGCCTGCAGGAAAAAGGAAGAACTATGCCGTATGATCTGATCGTTGTCGGTGGCAGCTTTGCCGGTTTGTCAGCAGCCATGCAACTTGCTCGCGCTCGCCGCAAAGTGCTTGTTATCGACGCGGGCCATCCGCGTAATCGCTTCGCAAGAACGTCGCACGGCTTTCTTGGCCAGGATGGCGAGCCGCCGCGTGAGATCATCGATGAGGGCAAGCGGCAACTCGCCCTCTATCCTACTGTAGCTTTCACCAGCCAAGAAGCCCTGGCCGCCAGCGCAGGTGAAGGTGGCTTTTCAGTTTCACTCGCCGGCGGAGGGGAAGAGTCTGCCTTACGACTCGTTCTGGCCACGGGCGTGCGGGATGAATTGCCACGAATTCCGGGCCTGCAGGAACGCTGGGGGGTGACAATTTTGCATTGTCCCTATTGCCATGGCTACGAGGTCGGCAACCAGGCTGTCGGCGTCGTTGCCAATCATCCTTCCTCGCCGCATCAGGGCATGCTTTTACCTGACTGGGGTCCGACTACCTACTTCACGCAAGGGGCATTCGAGCCGGACGGCGAGCAAGTTGCAAGCCTGACGGCCCGCGGCGCCCGGATCGAGCGGACACCCATTGTGGAGCTCCTCGGCAAAGCGCCCGCGCTTGAAGCTGTCAGGCTCAGCGATGACAGGATCGTACCCGTTGCAGCCCTCTTCACCGCACCGAAGACCCAAATGGCGAGCGCGCTGGCGGAGCAACTCGGCTGCACCTTCGATGATGGACCGCTCGGACCTTACATTCGCGTTGACGCCCGGAAAGAAACGACGGTTGCAGGGGTCTTTGCGGCAGGCGATGCGGCCAGCCCCATGGCCAATGCTACTCTGGCCTCCGCCGCAGGCGCGATGGCGGGGTTTGGCGTCCACCAGTCTCTGGTCTTCGGCTGAGCCGGTAGTGGACCGTTTGCGACTATTGTCGAATTGACGGCCGCGAGGATGAATAGGATTATAGTCCTTTTAAAGGACCTTATTCATGCATCGATCGATCAAAGAGCATCCCGCATATAACGACCTGATCCGCCAGATAAAGGCAAATGATACTCGGCTAAGAACGCCAACGCGCCACGGTCCGAGCCCCCGTTACGATGAATGGTATCAGTTGCTCAAGCACAAGCAGGATCTCCTGTACATGCAACTCGAGGTCTGGGATGAACTGGACCTTTGTTACAAATATGATCCCAACCAGCCACGCGTGCCAGCCGGCAATTCCGACGGAGGCCAATGGACTGACGCAGGTGGTGGCATTGATCCGATTGTAACCGGGGCCACTCTTGCTCAAAGTGCCTCGAAGCCAGCGACCGGTTCATGGATAGGACGAGCCGAGCAAATCGCGCGGGAGATCGACCGTAATATTCCGCTGAGGGCAATCGTCAGAAGTCATCCGGTCATACGCTCCGTCACGAGCCTCCTCTCGTTTCTTAAAACGCCGGAACTCGAATATCCTCTTGCCGATGCCGTGCAGCAATATAACGCGATCGCAGCTGCGGATGACCCTTATGTCGTCCCGCTGCTTTCGCTACGCGCGAAGCAATTCACCAAGGGAGAGACCGATACAAAGGTCTGGGCGAGTGTACGCGAGGTGGATAAAGATACGGTTAGGAAGTTTTGTCCCAAGTATTGGGAGATCCAAACCATAGCGGACAACGTTGCATCAACGATGGGACCCATTTCGTCCTACGGATCACCGCAGAACTACGGGATCCAGTTTCACCTGCGAGCTGCAAATATAGTGACGGATTTAGGGGATCCGACACTCAAAGCAGAGCTTTATCTGATGGCCCCGCTCGAAGGAGCTACAAGCGATTACTACCGGGAAGGAGTCAGGACAAAAGAGGGAGGATCTCTGGGGCTCGATGTATACGAATCCGTTGGAAGCGACCTGACGTGCATATATGATTTCAAGACCGGGAAAACGGCGCTTGATTCAACACGAATGGGTAACTTTGCCTATTCCAGCTCCAAAACGTTCCCGAACACAAGACAGTTCTTTGTTATCCAGGTCAAGCCGAGCCCCGGCGCCATCAAGGAGTGGTGATCCAAGATGACCACCATCAAAGATGTACGTAATGTAGTACAGCCGCTCCTTCAGCGCTACGACGATTTAGCGCTAATCGGCCGCACGATAGTCGTCAAGCCCGTCCACCATTTTGTCCGCGGCGTGAGACTTGAACGTAGGATGGACCCGAAACTGTTCCTTCCAACGACCGACATTTACATACTCTTCGGCTATGGCGACTATCCCTTGGGTGGGTTCGGCGACCGATTCAATGACCCCGCAAGCGAGACGCCAAGCGTGAGCGATCCCCATAGTATTGAAGCGATGTTCGACTTGATCGAGAAGGAAGTGCTACCTTACCTGAGAAGCATGCAGACGCTGGAAAGCTACATTGCATTTGCGTCCCAGCGCGAATTTCAAAGCAATTATGTTTTTGGCGATCCAATCAGATTTTTTCTCGCAATAGCACTCGGCGATTTTGCTTCGGCCCTTAGTATTTGGGAGTCAAACAGTATCCTTCGTTCGAACATGGATCGACTAACTCCGTCCCTTCATCCTGCCCTTCGAGGTGAGGACGAAGGCGAACTCGCAAGGCTGCTCCATGCAAGAGAGAGAATCACTGTCTATGGACTCAAACTGACAAAGATTTGGGAAACAACGCCGTTTCCCCTGGAACTTGGTATTCGCTCGAACTCGGGCATAGCGAGGCTACCTTGACAACTATTTCTGAAGTTGCCACGGCCTTGGAGCCACTGCTGAACCGTCATGACGATCTCATTTTAGTTCACAGATCAATACTAATAGGCCCGATCGGATATTTATGGCGGATCGTGAACATCGATGCCAGCGTTGATCCGCGCGCCTTCGTGCCGCAGATGGCAATTGGCGTTATACCCTCACCTCTGTCCTATGTCGATCGGCGCTGGGGTAAGCGTCTGTACAGATCGGACGCAATACCAACTGACGGCGAAGGCAGCCACCTCTACCACACTGGCGAGGAGTCTATCGAGGAGATGCTGGAATTGATCGAGAACACTCTTTTGCCTCAGCTACGATCGATTGCGTCCACACGTGAGCTCCTTTTTCAGATGAGCAGCGGACATTTTCGCGGAAGCTCCCTTTTTGAATCGGCGCCTCTGGAATTCGCCGCCCGGCTTATTGCTGGCGACTTCACTACCGCTCGTATGCTCATTGACGAAAACGAGCGCATGTCAGAATGGCTATCTTGGCAGAACCCCGCCCTCTATCCGGCTCTGGTAAATCACGACGGGGATAGAATTGCCTGTATTTTGCGTGAATGGGAGGCAAGGGCTGTCAGGTCAATGCAACTGGAGGCAATATGGCGGCGCGTTCCATTCGAGTTCGAACGGAGCTGAATGTGGTCTGATTACCCCTTCCCCACCAGCGGCCTTCCCACCGAATGATATTCGAGGCCGGTGCCTTCGAGGTCCTGTGCACTATAGACGTTGCGCAGGTCAAACAGGGTGTTGCCGCTCATCAGATCAGCCACCCGTTTCAGATCGAGCGCCCGATAGGCATTCCACTCAGTGAGCAGGACGGTAATCCCTGCGCCGTCGACGGCCTCGTATGCCGACTTGCACCACACCACGCCCGGCAAGACCGGTTCGGCCGCGCTACGGGCTTCAGGATCGTGCGCGCGCACAGTCAGACCAGCCTTTTGCAACAGGGGAATGATATCAAGCGCGGGAGACTCGCGAATGTCATCGGTATTGGGTTTGAAGGCAATGCCGAGGACGGCAACAGCCTTCGTGCCATTTGTTTCGGCGGCTTCGATGACCCGTTCGGCCATGGAACGCTTGCGCTTTTCATTGACGGTAACGACCTGCTCGATCAGGGTCTGCGGCGCATTTTTCTTGCGGCCGGTTGCGGCGTAGGCGCGCGTGTCCTTCGGAAAACATGACCCGCCAAAACCCGGTCCCGCATGCAGGAACTTCGAGCCGATGCGATTATCCATGCCGATCGCCCGCGCGACGTCCTGCACGTTGCCACCGGCCTTCTCGCACAGATCGGCCACTTCGTTGATGAAAGTCACCTTCATCGCCAGGAAGGCGTTGGCGGCGTATTTGATGATCTCGGCATTTTCGAGCGTCGTCACGATCATCGGCGTCTCGCGCAGATAAAGCGGGCGGTAAACCCGCTTCATCGCCGCAGCGCCCGCGTCGTCGTGAACACCGACCACAACGCGGTCAGGCCGCAAAAAATCCTCGACGGCCGAGCCTTCGCGCAGGAACTCCGGATTGGAGACCATGGAGAACGGCACGCCCGGACGTGCTTTGGCAATGCGTGCACGCACTTCCGCATTGGTGCCGACAACCACGGTTGATTTGATAACAATGACGGCGCCTGGCTTCATCGCGGCGGCGATTTCATCAGCGGCCGCGTGGATATACTGGAGATCGGCCTCGCCATCCCCGCGACGCGACGGTGTGCCGACGGCGATGAAGATGACTTCTGCATCAGCGACAGTTGTTGCCAGATCGTTTGTGAAGACCAGGCGGCCGTCGCGCGCATTGCGCACCAGAAGTTCATCCAGGCCAGGCTCGTAAATTGTGACTTCGCCCGCCTGCAGGCGTTCGATAATGGCGGGGTTCTTGTCTACACACGTGACTTGAAAGCCAAATTCCGCAAAACAAACGCCCGACACCAGACCGACATACCCGGTCCCGATCATCGCAATTTTCATCGAAGCATTCCAATCCGTATCAATTTCTGGGTGCAGACATTTCGCACATTAGCGGAGCGCTGCCAATCTTGGCTTTGGCACGAGACTGCCCGCGGCAACAATGCCGCAGGCGTTGCCGATGTCTGTATCAATCGCGCTTGGGCGGATTGCGCTCCGGTCCCTTGCGTTCCGCCGAAGCGGCCCACAGGTTGATGTCCGCATCGTTCGCATAGGTATCGATCTCGGCCAGCTCGGCATCGGTGAATGCGAGATTGTCGAGCGCTTTGACACAATCAACCACCTGCTGCGGCTTGCTCGCTCCGATCAGCGCGGTGGTGATGCGGCCTTTGCGCAGCACCCAGGCGAGCGCCATCTGGGCAAGCGTCTGTCCGCGTCTGGCAGCAATCTCGTTGAGCGAGCGAATATTGGCGACGTTGCGCTCATTCAGAAAATCGGGATTGAGCGACTTGCCCTGCGCCGCCCGGCTCTCTTCCGGCACACCTTTCAAATACTTGTCGGTCAGCATTCCCTGCGCCAGCGGCGAGAATACGATCGAACCGATGCCGAGTTCCTCAAGCGTATCGACCAACCCATCTTCCTCGATCCAGCGATTGATCATCGAATAGCTCGGCTGATGGATGAGGCAAGGCGTACCAAGCTCTTCGAGTATGGCCTCAGCTTCGCGCGTACGCTTTGAATTATAAGAGGAAAGGCCGATATATTGCGCGCGGCCGGATCTGACGATGTGATCCAGCGCCATCATCGTCTCTTCAAGCGGCGTATCCGGATCAAACCGGTGCGAATAGAAAATGTCGACATAGTCGAGACCCAGCCGCTTCAGGCTCTGATCGCAGCTGGCGATCATATATTTGCGGCTGCCCCATTCACCATAAGGCCCGGGCCACATATTGTATCCGGCCTTCGAAGAGATGATCAGCTCATCACGATAACCTTTGAAATCGTTCCGCAAAATCTCACCGAACGCCTCTTCGGCGGAGCCGGGTGGCGGACCGTAATTGTTGGCAAGGTCGAAGTGAGTGATTCCGAGATCGAAGGCCTGGCGGCAGATCGCCTGCTTGACCCGATGCGGCGTGTCATGGCCGAAATTATGCCATAGCCCGAGGGATATGGCGGGGAGATGGAGGCCACTCCTACCGCAGCGATTGTATTTCATCGTGTCGTAGCGCTTGGAATTGGGTGTCCAGCTCATGGTCGTCGTCCTGTTCCTATCCATACCGGTGGCGCGGAACTGATTCCGCGACGCGCCGGACTATGGCCCAAACGCTTTATGATGTCATGACATGAATCGTCAGGCCTTGATGACCTGCCCGTCATCGTCGAACCGGTAAGTCCGCCCGGAGTCGGGAGTGGCATAGAGCGTGCCGTCGACATCATAATTGTGTTCGCCGAAAAGACGGACCGTCAGCGGCCCGAAATCGGTCTGGAGATAGATGATCGTATCGGCTCCAAGATGTTCGACATGGATGACCGAGCCCTTCCATTCACCCGATGTCTTGCTCACCTGGATATGTTCCGGGCGGATGCCAATGGTCCTGGCACCGGTCTGACCGAGTTTGGCCGCGTCGATCAGGTTCATCTGCGGCGAGCCGATAAACCCCGCAACGAAGATCGTCTGCGGCGAATTGTAAAGCTCCATTGGCGAGCCAACCTGTTCGATCCGTCCCTGGTTCAGCACGACGATCTTGTCGGCGAGGGTCATCGCCTCAACCTGATCATGCGTGACATAGATCATGGTTGCCTTCAGCTGCCGGTGCAGACGGGCGATTTCCAGACGCGTATTGACGCGCAACGCGGCATCAAGGTTCGAAAGCGGTTCATCAAACAGGAACAGCTGCGGTTCGCGAACGATGGCGCGCCCGATGGCCACACGCTGGCGCTGTCCACCGGACAGTTCTGCCGGACGGCGCTCAAGATAATCGTCGAGCGAAAGCATGGACGAGGCGATCCTGGTGCGCTCCTTGATTTCTTGCGCCGGCTTGCCTGCCTGTTTCAGACCGAGACCCATATTGTCGCGAACCGAGAGATGCGGGTAAAGCGCGTAGGTCTGGAACACCATGGCAATGCCGCGCTTGGCAGGCGGCGTGTTGTTCACCTTCTTGCCATCGATCAGGATGTCGCCTGAAGTCGCATCCTCGAGTCCCGCGATGACCCGCAGCAAGGTGGATTTGCCGCAACCTGACGGTCCGACAAAAATCACGAACTCTCCATCCTTGACCTCGAGGTCGATGCCTTTCAGCACGTCCACATGGCCGAAGGACTTGCGGATATTTTCAATCTTCAAAGAACCCAATGTCTTGTTCCCGTTTCTTGATTCAAATTCATAGGTCTACTGGCTTGCCGGTACGCACACTCTCATCCGCCGCGAGGCAGACGTTGAGCGAGCGGACGGCGTCCTGCATGTGGCGGCCAAGGTCGAGATCCTCGCGAATTGCCTTGAGGACAAAGGCCTGTTCAAGATCACAGAGATCCTGGTGCCCCGGCTCGCCCGCCATGTTCAAAAGTTCGTCCGGTTTGGCAAAGCGGCCGTCCGGTCCCGTCTTTGCCGCGTGCAGCCGGATGGTCGACGTCTTGGTATGCGAGTCGATATCGTCCGACTTGGCGTTCTGGTCCATGACGATGGACACACAACCATTGGGCGAGATTACATCCTTCACGAAGAAGGCGGTTTCCGACATCATCGGACCCCAGCCTGCTTCGTACCAGCCGACCGTTTTGTCATCGAACAGCACCTGCAGATGGCCGTAATTATACATATTCGGGTCGATCTCATCGGTGAGACGCACGCCCATGCCGCGCACCTGAACCGGCTTGGCATCGGTGATCTGGAGCATGACGTCGAGATAATGCACGCCGCAATCGACGATCGGCGATGTCGTCTTCATCAGTGACTTGTGAGTCTCCCATGTCGCGCCGCTCGATTGCTGGTTGAGGTTCATGCGGAACACGTAGGGACCGCCTAGCTTGCGCGCTTCTTCGATCAGCCGCACCCAGGACGGGTGGTGGCGGAGAATATATCCGATCACCAGCTTGCGGCCATGTTTTCTGGCGGCAGCAACGACGCGTTCAGCGTCCGCGACTGTGGTCGCAAGCGGCTTTTCGACAAAGACATCCGCACCCGCTTCCATCGCCGCCACGGCATAATCGGCGTGACTGTCGGAATAGGTGTTGATCGAGACTAGCTCGGGCTTGAGCTCGGCCAGAGCCTGACCGAACGACGGATGGATCGCGTAGGAGGACAACTCTTCGGGCAGCGGAACCACCGAGCGGTTGACCAGTCCGACAATCTCGAAACCCGGATTGTTGTGATATGCGAGCGCATGGCTCCGGCCCATATTCCCGAGCCCCGCCACAAGAACCCGGATCGGTTTCTGTGCCGTCATTTGACCGCTCCCGATGTTATGCCGCGGATCAGCTGCCGCGAGAAGACAAGGTAGAGAACCAGCACCGGCACGATCGCCAGCGTCAGGGCTGCAAGAACCGCATTCCAGTTGGTCACGAACTGGCCGATGAACACCTGGCTGCCGAGTGTCACCGTCTTGGTGGCGTCACTTGGTGCGAGGATCAGCGGAAACCACAGATCGTTCCAGATCGGGATCATGGTGAAGACCGCGACCGTCGCCATCGCTGGCCGGACCAGCGGCAGGACCAGCCGGAAGAAGATCGAGTACTCGGAAAGACCATCGATGCGCCCGGCGTTCTTCAGGTCGTCGGAAACCGTTCGCATGAATTCGGTCAGGATGAAGACAGCAAGCGGCAGCCCTTGCGCCGTATAGACGAGGATGAGCGCGGTCAGCGTATTGACCAGTCCTGCCGCAACCATGCCTTGCAGAATAGCCACCGTCCCGAGACGGATCGGGATCATGATGCCGAGCGCCAGATAGAGGCCCATCATCGTGTTGCCGCGGAAACGATATTCCGAAAGCGCGAAGGCCGCCATCGCTCCGAACAGCAGGACGAAGAAGATCGACACGGCGGTGACGATGAAACTGTTCTGGAAATACAGGACGAAATCGCCCTGTTTCAGAACCGTTTCATAGCCCACGAGGCTGAATGTTGATGGCGTCGGCAGTCCGAGCGGATCACGGAAGATCGATGCCCGGTCCTTGAACGAGTTGATGACGGTCAGGAACACCGGAAACAGCGCGACAAGCGTGTAGGCGCCGAGAGCCAAATGAACGAAGCCGGTACGGATGGGTGAAGCGGTTGGTTTTGCCATGTGCTTGATCCTAGAACTGGTACCGGCGCATGCGCCGCTGGATGGCAAAGAGGTAGAGGCAGACACCCGACAGGATGATGAGGAACATCACCGTCGCGATCGTCGCGCCCATCGATTTATCGCCGATCTGCAGCTGGAAGCCGAAGAAGGTGCGGTAGAGCAAGGTACCCAGAATGTCAGTCGATCCATCTGGCCCGGCCAACGCGCCCTGTACCGTATAGATCAGGTCGAACGCATTGAAATTGCCGACAAACGTCAGGATGGAGATGATGCCGATGGAGGGCAGGATCAACGGCAGCTTGATTTTCCAGAACTGGCTCCAGCCGGTTACCCCATCGCACTCGGCGGCTTCAAGCACCTCATCGGGAATGTTCAGCATGGCGGCATAGATCAGCATCATCGGGATACCGACATACTGCCAGACCGAAATAAGCGACACAGCGATCAGCGCAGTGTCCGGCTTGCCGAGCCACGGCGAGAACAGCGACTTCAACCCGACCAGATCAAGGAGATAAGGGGAAACGCCCCAGATCGGCGACAGGATCAGCTTCCAGATGAACCCGACGATCACGAAGGACAGCAAGGTCGGCAGGAACATCGCGGTGCGGTAGAACGCGCCAAAACGCAGCTTCGGCACCGACAGCAGGGCGGCCAGTGCAACGCCAATCGGATTCTGCACCAGCATGTGGATGAGGAAGAAGATGAAGTTATTGCCCAGGGCATTCCAGAAACTGGCAGCCCACCGCGGATCGCCGAAGAGCACCTGAAAATTACCGAAGCCGACAAAAGCGCTCTGGCCGTCCTTGACGTTGAACAGGGATAGCCGCAGCGTTTCGATGAGCGGCAGGATCATCACCGCCGTATAGACAAGCAGGGCCGGCAGCAAAAACACCAGAATGTGCCAGCGACGCTGGCGCTTGTCCTCACCTCGATCGATCGATACTTCTGCGACTGTGGCCATTGAATCCGAGACCCCTGCTTTTGATTTTTGGTCGTGCTTAACACGGCACACGACTACCTTGTGCAAGATGATAGCGTGACGGCACACGTCGCGCTTCAGCTAAAGAAATAGCCGGAACGCCCTGTTATGGACGCCCCGGCTAGCGATTTGCTTACTTGGCAGGCTTGTACCAGCTGTCGAGACCGTCCTGCAGCTTCTTGGCGGCAGCTTCCGGCGTGTCCGTGCCGTTGATCACGTTGGCCGATTCAACCCAGGTTTCGTTCTCGAGATTCGGTGTGCCGCGCGCCAGGATCTGATAGGTCGAGCGGATCGTTGGCTTGCACTTTTCACGCCACGAGACGAATTCCTGTGCCAGCGGATCAGCCATCTTCACCGGTGTCGAATTCAGGCTGAAGAAGCCTGGAAGTGCATTGGCATAGATGTCGGCGAATTCTGGCGAAGCAACCCACTCGAGGAACTTCTTGGCTTCTTCCGGATGGGCACTCTTGGCATTGAGGCCGGCACCGATATCGTTGTGATCAGAGATGTAGCAAGCGTCGCCGGCATTTTTGACCGGCGGCGGGAATGCACCCATCTTGAACTGCGCCTGCGTATTGAACAGGCCGATTTCCCACGAACCCGCAGGGTAGATTGCAGCCCGGCCAAGCGTGAACAGGTTCTGGCTGTCCGGATAGGTCTGGGCTTCGAAACCGTCGCCAAGGTAATCCTTCCACTTGAGAAGAACCTTGTAAGGCTCAACCCATTCCGGATCGGTCAGTTTTGCTTCGCCCTTGATGAGCTTGGCACGGCCCTCTTCACCCTTCCAGTACGTCGGTCCGATGTTCTGGTAGCCCATCGTTGCGGCTTCCCAGAGATCTTTCGTACCCATCGCCATCGGAATATAGGTGCCGTCTGCCTTGATCTTGTCGAGAGCAGCAAAGAATTCGGCTTCCGTGGTCGGAATGGCGATGCCGAGCTTCTCGAAGGCATCCTTGTTGTAGATGAAGCCATGGATAACCGAAGCCATCGGCACGCAGAACGTGTCCTTGCCATCGTCGGTCGTCCAGGCAGCCTTGGCTACATCCGAGAAGTTCTTCATGCCCGGGAGATCGTTCAGGCTCGTCAGATTGCCGCGCTTGAACTGCTCCAGGGATTTATCGAAGGGGCGGCAAGTGATGATGTCACCGGCACTGCCCGCATCGAAGCGGGCACCGAGAGCCGCGTCATATTCGGTTGGCGGTGTCGGAGCGAACTTGACCTTGATGCCCGGGTTCTTGGCTTCGAACGCCGGAATGAGCTTTTCCTGCCAGATGGCGAGATCGTCGGTACGCCAGCTTTCAATCGTCAGCGTGGTATCTGCGGCGTGAGCAAAACCGGCCGTAGCCAGGATGCTGGTCGCCATAAGCAGTGTTTTTAGTGTCGTGCTTCCCATTTTAGTCTCCTGTTGCACCCTTATGAGCAGTGCCGTTAATGAGAGCCCGGATTCTTAACGAGAACCAAGACTCCCTTTCAGTTCCGAAAGCGCCGGGCGAAGCCTCTGTTGATTGCTTTCGAGAATTTCTGATGCTTTTTCTGCATTTGCCGCGCCTGCCGCGAGCAGAATCGCCGCCTTGACCGAACCGCCGCTCGCCTCAAGCAGCTTTGCAGCGTCGCTGATATCGCAGGTGCTAATGGCCGATACAATTCGCGCTGCCCGCTCGCGCAGCTTGATATTGTCCGCGGTGAGATTGACCATGTAACCGTCATGGACATGGCCGAGATGCACGGCCATCAAAGTCGACAAGAGATTGAGCGCGATCTTCTGAGCAGTGCCGGCACCCATGCGTGTTGACCCTGCAACCATTTCTGGCGGCGTCTCCAGTGTGATGGTGACATCTGCCCCTTCAAACAGCGGAACATCGGGATTATTGGCGATCGAGATGATTTTCAGCCCGCGCTTGATTGCTTCATCGATGGCAGCAAGCGCATAGGGTGTCGTACCGCTGGCGGAAATCGCGATCAGGCAATCGCCCTTTTGAAGGTCCGCCTGCGCAATGTCCTTGGCCGCCTGGCTCTTGTCATCTTCATAGACGCCAGCAAGGCGGTCGAGGCTGGCGACCCCGCCTGCAAGCAGAATGACAATACGATCCGGAGCGATACCATACGTCCCCGGCAACTCTAGCGCATCGGCCAACGCCATAAGGCCAGAACTGCCTGCCGCGGCATAGGCGAGACGCCCGCCAGCGCGAAGTGTATCGGCGGCCAGGAGAGCAGCCTTGGCGATGGAATTCGTTGCCCGCGCCACGGAAGCCGCAGCCTCAATCTGGGCATCGTGCAGCAAACGAAGGACATCTTCTGGCGATCGCTCGTCCAGTCCGGATGCCTTGTCGTTACGCTGCTCGGTACGTGCTGTTCCCACTGCCTCTCTCCTCGTTCCGATAATTAATGCCAAAAAAATACCACTTGTCCAGCAAATCTTAAAAAAATATGATACAAAAGTCTGGCTTGCATTTTTTATCTTTACATTTCAATGAGTTTTGGAAAAAATTGGAAAAGCATAAATTATTGCTTGGCTATTGGTATTTTATTGGTATTCTGTTTTTTGGAGGGCGAATGAACGTGACTTATCTCCTGGGAATTGATGGTGGTGGCACCGGCTGCAGGGCCGCATTGGCTGATATGGACGGCCATGTGCTGGGCGTCGGCAAAAGCGGTTCGGCCAATATCATGACAGACATGAATACGGCACGTCTCAACATTCTTGATGCAACGGAAGCAGCACTCATAGCGGCCCAGATTGATCCCTCCGCGATCAGCTCTATCTCAGCAGTCCTTGGCCTTGCCGGCGCCAATGTCGGCGGCAACAGCGCCCAACTGCAAGCAATGTTGCCGTTCAAGAACTCGCTTGTGTACTCCGATGGCGTGATTGCGCTTCAGGGAGCGCTTGGGGACCATGACGGCACAGTGGTTATTCTTGGCACTGGTTCTGCCTTTGTTAGCCGATCCGGTGCCGATATCCGCTTCGCGGGGGGCTGGGGCTTCAACGTCAGCGATCTCGGGGGTGGCGCACGGCTGGGCCGGGATCTGCTCGAAGAGACTTTGCTCGCCCATGACGGGTTCCATCCTTCCTCCCCCATGACCGGCGCGGTCATGGAGAGATTTGGCGGCAATCCACATCGCATCGTTCAGTTCGCTCATTCGGCGCGCCCAAGCGATTATGGTTCTTTTGCGCCCATGGTTTTCGACTATGCCGCACAAGAGGACAAGGTCGCTCTTGCCATTTTGCGAAAAACGGTCGGGCAAATCGAAGAGGGACTAGACGCAATCATGGCAGGAACGCCGATGCGCCTTTCGTTATTGGGTGGCCTTGGCCCGCTTTACGAGCCGCTCCTGTCACCACGCTATCGCGCTAGACTTCAAAAACCCTTGAATGATGCCCTGACCGGAGCGGTACAACTTGCTGTAAAGAATTTCGCCGAAGTCACGGTGGGGGTGATCTATGGCTGACGGTTTGATTGACATCCTTCCAACACTCAACGATTCCGTCAGCGGCGGACCGCTTTACGTCAAATTGCAACGACTTATCGAAAATGCCGTGCGCGATGGCATGCTCCATCCGGGCGATGCACTGCCACCCGAGCGCGAACTCGCAGCCATGGCAGACATATCGCGCGTCACGGTTCGCAAGGCAGTCCAGGGCCTGGTCAATAGCGGTCTGCTTGTGCAGCGGCACGGGTCCGGCACATTCGTTGCGCCGCGTTCGGAGCGCGTCGAACAGTCACTTTCGCATCTCACATCTTTCACCGAGGACATGGCCAGACGCGGCATGATCGTCCGTTCGACCTGGCTCGACCGCGGTATCTATGCCCCCTCGCCCGAGGAAATGGTCACGCTTGGCTTGTCGTCCGGCGAAAAGGTCGCTCGCATCAGCCGCCTGCGCGTTGCCAATGATACCCCGATGGCAATCGAACGGGCGGCACTTTCGGTTCACGTCCTGCCCAACCCGGAATTGGTAACGCTTTCGCTTTATGCGGTTCTGGCGGAAGGCGGCAACCGGCCGGTCCGTGCGATACAGCGTATTTCGGCAGCCATACTGAAGGAAAATGATGCTAAATTGCTCCAGGTTCCGGCCGGCTCGGCCAGCCTGAACATCGAGCGCATATCATATCTGGAATCAGGAAAGGTGATCGAATTCACACGATCGATCTACCGGGCCGACGCCTATGAATTTGTCGCCGAACTGAAGCTTGGCGATTCTTCGGAAATATCAGGAGCAGTGCTTTGACGACCAAGACAACATTGATGCGGGAAGAGATCCTGTCCATTCCCGCGGTCACGGCGCGGTTTTTGGACGCTTCCCGCGATGCACTTGCGTCAGCCGGCGCGAAATTGCGCGAGAAGAACCCGCCCTTCCTGGCGTCGATCGCCCGTGGATCATCCGATCATGTCTGCGCGTTCCTGAAATATTCGAGCGAACTCACCGCCGGCGTCCCGGTCGCCTCACTCGGTCCCTCCGTGGCGTCGATTTATGGTGTGACGCTCAAGCTTGGGAGCGCCGCCACATTATCCATCTCGCAGTCGGGCAAGAGCCCCGACATCGTCAGCATGACCAAGGCAGCAAGCGACAGCGGTGCACTTACCATCGCCATTACCAATGTGATCAATTCCGATCTCGCCAATGCCAGCGACTTTCCCATTGATATCCTGGCTGGGCCTGAACGCAGTGTTGCCGCTACAAAGTCGTTTGTCAGCTCGGCCGTTGCCGGTCTTGCGCTGATCGGCCATTGGACCGAGGACAAGAAACTGTTAGCCGCCATTGACGCGCTTCCGGCGGCCTTGGCCAAGGCCATCGATTGCGACTGGTCGCCCTTTGCCCGTGCGCTGAAGGATGAAAATTCACTTTTTGTCCTCGGACGCGGGCCGTCCCTTGCAATTTCCAACGAAGTCGCACTGAAATTCAAGGAAACCAGTGCGGTTCACGCTGAGTCCTATAGCAGCGCCGAAGTCATGCACGGACCGAAAGCCATCGTCGGCAAAGGCTTCCCCGTCCTGGTTCTGGCGGCGCGCGACGCAGCCGAAGACTCCATCGTCGAAGCGGCGGACCGTCTGGCGGAACAGGGTGCCGCAGTCTTCCTGACATCGACAAAGCCATCCAAAGCGACCGCCCTGCCGTTTGTGGCAACATCGCATCCGCTGACCGATCCGCTTGCCCTGCTTGTGTCTTTCTATGCGTTCGTGGAAAGCTTTGCCCGCAGCCGCGGGCTGAACCCGGATGAGCCGCCGCATTTGAGAAAAGTGACTGAAACCTTATGAGCACCGTATACGCACTCACTGGCGCCGCGATATTCGACGGTGAGAACTGGCATGCCGAATCAGCCTTGGTCGTTGATGGCGGCGTCGTGAAGAACATTACGGCGGCCTCAACATTGCATGGCGATATCCGAAATGTCGAACTGCAGGGCGGCATGCTCGTGCCCGGCTTCATCGATATTCAGGTCAATGGCGGCGGCGGCGCGCTTCTCAATGACGGCCCGAGTGTCGACACGATCCGCACCATATGCGATGCGCATGTCGCCTTTGGCACCACGGCCTTGCTCCCGACGCTGATCACCGACACACCAGAGATCACGGCAGCGGCGCTCGCCGCGGGCAAAGCTGCGGCGCAGGAAAAGGTTGCGGGATTTATCGGCTTGCATATCGAGGGACCACATCTCTCTATTACGCACAAGGGGACGCACGATCCCAAGCTGATCCGTCCAATGGACGACGCCGATCTCCTTGCCCTCATCGAGGCGGCGCAGGAAATTCCGGTTCTCCTGACCACGGTCGCGCCGGAAACCGTGCCAGTAGACAAGATAAGGGCAATGGCGGACGCCGGGATAATCGTCAGCCTTGGTCACAGCGGCGCTTCCTATGAGATCGCCCTGGCAGCCAAGGACGCGGGCGCCACGATGGTCACACACTTGTTCAACGCCATGAGCCAGCTTGGTCACCGCAGTCCCGGCGTGGTGGGAGCGGCTTTGCAATCGGGCACGTTGTCTGCCGGATTGATCGCCGATGGCTTTCATGTCGACAAGGCTTCGATGTCGATTGCGCTGCGTGCCAAACAGGGACCGTCAAAGATATTCCTTGTCACCGACGCCATGTCCACGATCGGTACGGACATTACATCGTTCACACTGAATGGCCGCAAGATCACACGTGCCGGCGGCCGCCTGACGCTGGAGGATGGCACACTCGCGGGCGCCGACCTCGACATGATCTCGGCCGTGCGGTTCGTCCATCGCGAACTTGGATTGCCGCTCGACGAGGCCTTTCGCATGGCCTCACTCTATCCGGCAGAGAGCATCCGCATCCATCATCACTATGGGCGCCTGGATGCCGGCTTCGTTGCCAATGTGGTCCACCTTGATGACAAGCTCGATGTCAATCACGTCTGGATCGACGGGGATCTGCACTTCGCACGTTGACGCCGGGAACGCATTGGCCATATTCCTTAGTCCGCGATAGTCGGAGAATTGGAATGGCCAAGGATGCGCTGATCGTCATCGATGTACAGAATGATTTCTGTCCGGCTGGCGCGCTCGCTGTGGATAGCGGCGACGAGATCGTTCCGGTCATCAATAAGCTCATCGTGCGCTTCGATCATGTCATCCTGACCCAGGACTGGCACCCGGCTGGGCATTCAAGTTTCGCGTCAACGCATCCAGGCAAGGCGCCGTTCGAAACGATTGAGATGCCCTATGGTAAGCAGACGCTCTGGCCGGATCACTGTATTCAGGGAACGGGTGGCGCTGACTTCCACCCCGATCTGCAATGGACAAAGGCTGAACTGGTGATCCGCAAAGGCTTCCGGCCGCATGTCGACAGTTATTCGGCTTTCTTCGAAAATGACCACAGGACACCCACCGGCCTCGCCGGTTACCTGCGGGAACGCGAAATCACCAATGTGACTTTCGTTGGCCTCGCGACTGACTATTGCGTTGCCTATTCGGCACTGGATGCAGTCGAGCATGGATTCGCCGCTGATGTGCTTCTCGATGCATGCCGGGGCATAAATCTTGGGGGTTCGCTTGCGGCAATGATTACAAAAATGCGGAAGGCTGGCGTCACATTGGTCTGAAGCCCCTTAATTGCATGGCGCAAAAGTGAACAGCTGCGCATTTTTTCCACAGGCTTGAACCAAGGTATGAGTTCAAAGTCATAAACCTGTTGTTTATCTGTCACATAATGGAGATACTGCACCCAAGCGCACTTCAGATGACGCCTTATCATGGGAGATTAAAATGACTTATCGTGGTACACGCCTGGGCCTTGCACTAGGCATTATTCTCGCTTCATCCACATCATCCTTCGCCGTCACCGAGATCAGCTGGTGGCATGCAATGACAGGCGCCAATAACGAAGTTGTGGAGACGCTGTCGAAGGAATTCAACGCGAGCCAGAGCGACTACAAGGTCGTTCCGGTATTCAAGGGCACCTATCCGGAAACACTCAATGCCGGCATTGCCGCTTTCCGTGCGAAGCAGGCACCCGATATCATGCAGGTATTTGATGCAGGTACTGGCGTCATGATGGGCGCCGAAGGCGCCATCAAGCCAGTTGCCGACATCCTGTCGATGGGGGGCGCGAAGTTCGACAAGAGCCTTTATCTGCCCGGCATCGTCTCCTACTATTCGAAGCCGGACGGCACGATGCTGTCCTTCCCCTATAACAGCTCCTCGCCGATCCTTTATTACAACAAGGATATCTTCAAGAAGGCCGGTCTCGACGAGAACAACCCGCCAAAGACCTGGCCCGAGGTCTGGGAAGCTGCCAAGAAGATCAAGACCAGCGGCGCGGCAAAATGCGGTTTTACCTCAACCTGGCTAACCTGGATTCATACTGAAAACTTTGCTGCCTGGAACAATCTTTCCTTCGGCACCAATGAAAACGGCATCGCCGGCAATGATGTCGAGCTGAAGATAAACGCGCCAATCTTCGTCAAGCACTTCCAGGAACTTGCGGACCTGGCTAAAGATGGCACTTTCCGTTATGGCGGACGTACCTCTGAAGCCAAACAGCTCTTTATCTCTGGCGAATGCGGAATCTTTACCGAGTCATCCGGTGGTCTCGGCGATGTCGTCAAGTCGGGCATGAACTACGGCACGGGCGAACTGCCGTACGAACCGGAAGCCCAGGGCGCCCCGCAGAACACTATACCCGGCGGCGCGAGCCTCTGGGTCTTTGCCGGCAAGAGTGACGAGCAATACAAGGGTGTTGCTGCCTTCTTCAATTTCCTCTCCAAGACCGACATCCAGGCGCGCCTGCATCAGGTGTCTGGCTACTTGCCGGTAACGCTGGCCGCCTATGAAGAAACCAAGAAATCCGGTTTCTACGACAAGAACCCTGCTCGTGAGATTCCGATCAAGCAGATGTTGGGCAAGGCTCCAACGGAAAACTCCAAGGGTGTCCGGCTCGTTAACCTGCCGCAGGTTCGCGACATCGAGAACGAGGAGTACGAGAACATGTTGGCTGGCAAACAGACTGCCCAACAGGCTCTCGATAACGCCGTCAAGCGCGGCAACGCTGCGATTAAGCAAGCACTCGGTCAATAATATCCCCTCATGACAGCCCTGTCCGTATCGGTTACGGACAGGGCTATTTTCACACGAGGCATTCATGGCATCGTCAACACGCGTCACTTTTCCAAACAAGTTTTTACCCTATTTGCTGCTGGCACCGCAGCTCGCCATTACCGCGATATTCTTTTACTGGCCCGCATCGCAGGCCATTTATCAATCCGTTTTGCGCGAGGATCCGTTTGGTCTTTCAACGCAGTTTGTCGGTCTTGGCAATTTCAAGCGTGTTATCAGCGATGCCAACTATGTGAACTCGCTTCAGGTGACTGTAATTTTCTCCATGGCCACCGCGCTGATTGCAATGGCTCTGGCCCTGCTGCTTGCCGTTATGGCCGACAAGGTCATTCGTGGCAAAGGCATCTACCGCACATTGATGATCTGGCCCTATGCGGTTGCACCGGCCATCGCGGGCATGCTCTGGCTCTTCCTGTTCAATCCGTCGATGGGTACACTCGCCTATCTGGTCCGCTCGGCTGGATATAATTGGGACCCGCTGCTCAACGGCGATCAAGCGATGGTGCTTGTGGTTTCCGCGGCGGCCTGGAAACAGATCAGCTACAATTTCCTGTTTTTTGTTGCCGGCCTGCAATCAATTCCAAAGTCACTGATCGAAGCCGCGGCTATCGATGGCGCGGGCGAGACAAAACGGTTCTGGACCATCGTCTTTCCGCTGCTGGCGCCGACGACGTTCTTCCTGCTGGTCGTCAATACGGTCTATGCCTTTTTCGACACGTTCGGCATCATCCATGCGGTCACAGGGGGTGGACCCGGCAAGGCGACGGAAACCCTGGTTTACAAGGTTTATAACGACGGCTTTGTCAATTTGATCCTCGGGGATTCAGCAGCGCAATCGGTGATCCTGATGATCATTGTCATCGGCTTGACGGCGATACAGTTCCGCTATGTCGAGCGCAAAGTCCACTACGGCTGAGGGAAGACGATGATTCAGAACAATCCCATTGGCCGGCTCATTGCCCATATCATCCTGATCATCGGCATTCTGATCGTGGCATTCCCGATCTATTACACGTTCGTTGCCTCCACACAGTCGCTGCAGGAGATCATGCATCCCCCGCTGTCGCTACTGCCCGGCAGCCATTTCTGGGAGAACTATTCGGCGGCGCTCTTCGGTGGTGTCGGCCGTATCGGCGGCGTCGGCGTCGACCGCCTGCTCCTCAACACAGTGATCATGGCGCTTGCAATTGCCGTCGGCAAGATTGTCATCTCGATCCTGTCGGCCTATGCGATCGTATTCTTCCGTTTTCCCGGCCGTATGGTCTTCTTCTGGCTGATTTTCATCACACTAATGCTGCCAGTCGAGGTGCGCATTCTGCCTACCTACAAGGTCATGGTCGATCTCGGACTGATCGACACGTATACGGGATTGACACTGCCGCTGATGGCATCAGCAACGGCGACGCTGCTGTTCCGGCAGTTTTTCATGACCATTCCGGGAGAACTGGTAGAAGCGGCGCGCGTCGATGGTGCTGGACCATGGCGTTTCTTCAAGGACATCCTCCTGCCCCTGTCGAAAACCAACATAGCTGCGCTGTTCGTGATCCTCTTCATCTATGGCTGGACGCAATACCTCTGGCCGCTGCTCATGACCAACCGCAACGACATGACGACCATCGTCATCGGTTTGCGCAAAATGATTTCCTTCGCCGATGCCGATACGGAGTGGCATCTGGTGATGGTCACCTGCATTCTCGCCATTGTTCCTCCGATCCTCGTTGTCGTTTTGATGCAACGCTGGTTCGTGCGCGGACTGGTCGAAACGGAGAAATGATATTGATATGGCTAGCGTAGAACTCACCAATGTCCGCAAGGTCTATGGAACTTCAGTCGAAGCGGTCAAAGGCGTCGACATCGCCATTGAGGATGGCGCACTCTGCGTTCTGGTTGGCCCATCCGGCTGCGGAAAATCGACCCTGCTACGCATGATCGCCGGGCTGGAATCCATCACGGATGGTACGGTCAAGATTGGGAACTCTGTGGTTAATAATCTTGGACCGGCCGAGCGCGACATCGCCATGGTCTTCCAGAATTATGCGCTCTATCCGCATATGAAAGTCTATGACAACATGGCCTATGGGCTGCGCAATCGCGGCATGCCGAAAGACCAGATCGACAAGCGCGTGAAAGATGCCGCGCAAATACTTGAACTGACTCATCTTCTGGAGCGGCGCCCGAAAGAACTTTCTGGCGGGCAGCGCCAGCGTGTCGCCATGGGGCGCGCCATTGTCCGAAGCCCGAAGGTGTTTCTTTTCGATGAGCCTCTGTCCAATCTCGATGCCAAATTGCGCGGGCAAATGCGCGTTGAGATCAAGAACCTTCAACGTCAGCTGGGCGTGACCAGCGTCTATGTGACCCATGACCAGCTTGAGGCCATGACACTGGCAGATACACTTGTCGTGATGAATGCCGGTTCGGTCGAACAGATCGGCGCTCCGCTCGATATCTACGAGAAGCCCGCAAGCACTTTCGTTGCCAGTTTCATCGGCGCCCCGCCAATGAATCTCGTGCATGTCACGGCAGACAGCACTGGGCTCGTGCTGAAAGATGGAACACGCATCGGTGCGGAGGGCCTGGCTGTGCCGGCTGCAGGCGCTGTGATCGGCTTTCGGCCGGAAGATCTGGAGGTCGCCGCCGGAAGCGAAACGCACATTGGCGGATTGCTTCTCGAGCTTAAAGTGCTGGGCGTCGAGCCAGTCGGCGCGGAGAGTTATGTCTACGGCATTGTCGGCGGCGAGCGCGTCGTCGTTCGGGTGGCGGGCCGTTCGATTTCAGAGACCGGCGACAATTTGCGGGTAATAATCCCGAAGGAAAAGCTGCATCTGTTTGGCGCAGACGGAAAAAGAATCCCACCCGCAGGGTGAGATTCTTCCCGAAGTCTGTGATTACCAGCTTGGAACAGCGGCACCCTTGTACTTGTCGAGGATGAACTGCTTCACCGGATCCGAGTGATAGGATTCGATCAAGGTTTTTACCCAGGGCTTGTCCTTGTCCGCGGTACGAACAGCAATCAGGTTGATGTACGGTGCCTTCTCGCCTTCCTTGAGGATTGTACCATTCATCGGGTCAAGGCCGGCCTCGAGCGCATAATTCGTGTTGATCGCCGCAGCATCCACGTCGTCGATCGAACGCGGCAGCTGGGCAGCATCGAGTTCGACGAACTTGAAGTTCTTCTTGTTCTCGGTGATATCGGCAGTCGTTACCTTGAGGCCGACTCCGTCCTTTAACTTGATAGCGCCCTTGTCTGCCAGGATAAGCAGAGCGCGGCCGCCATTGGTCGGATCATTCGGAATCGCGATGGTAGCTCCGTCGGCCAACTCATCGAAACTCTTCACTTTTTTCGAATAGACGCCCATCGGGAAATTGACCGTATAGGCGACATCGACCAGATCGAACTTGCGGTCGGCAATCTGGTTGTCCAGATAAGGCTTGTGCTGGAAGGAATTGGCATCGAGTTCACCATCATTCAGCGCCTGGTTGGGCACGACGTAGTCCGAGAACTCGAAAATCTCGATATCAAGACCCTTGGGCTTGGCAACTTCCTTGACCTTCTCAAGGATCTGCGCGTGCTCACCCGGGGTCACGCCGACCTTGATCGTTTCGGCCATTGCGCCGGTCGCGCTCAGGATTGCGGCCAAAGCGGCGGTGGCGAGGATTCTCTTCAACATTTCAAACTCCTGTTTTATGAAGAACTCAGCGTGGACGGATGCGCTTGTCAAATTTGCGAGCAAGCCGGTCACCGGCGCTCTGCACGAGTTGCACAAGCACGATCAGCACCAGAACCACGATGGCCATGACATCGGGCATGAATCTCTGGTAGCCATAGCGGATACCAAGATCACCCAGACCGCCACCACCAATCGCGCCGACCATAGCCGCGTAGCCAATCAGGCTCACAATCGTCAGGGTCAAAGCTGAAGCGATGCCGGGCCGTGCCTCGGCCAGCAACACCTTGAACACGATCTGGATCGGGCTTGCACCCATAGCCCGGGCCGCTTCCGTCAGACCGGGATCCACCTCGCGGATTGCCGTCTCTACCAATCGCGCCACGAAGGGAATGGTGGCAATCGTCAACGGCACAATGGCAGCTGTCGTGCCGATCGACGTTCCGGCGACAAGGCGCGTGAACGGAATGATGGCGACAACCAGGATGATGAACGGGGTCGAGCGCGTCGCATTCACGACGGCACCAAGCACCTTGTTCACCCAAGGCGCAGGAAAGAGCTCACCGCGACCACTGGTTGCAAGGAATACACCGAGCGGAATACCGAAAAGCGAGCCGATCAGCCCGGCCACGGCAACCATATACAGAGTCTGGCCGGTTGCTTTGAGAAGAAGTGCGAGAATATCAGCGGACATAACCAACCACCTCGGATGACAGGCCGTGGTCGGCAAGGAACTGCCGGGCCTCAACGATCTTCACCTCATCTGCGCGCAGCGAAACGACGAGCATGCCGAAGGGCCGCCCAGCAATCTCATCCACGGCGCCGGCCAGAATGTTGACCTCGATACCGAGGTCGCTGCCGAGCCGCGCCAGCATCGGTTCCGTTGCATTCTCTCCCTTGAAAACCACGCGGAGAATGGTGCGGGAACCGGCTTCGGGCCGTTCTGAAATCCGGCTGGTCAAAAACTCAGGCAGACGCATGCCGGCGAGGCCCCCGAGCAGCGCCCGCGTGGTCTCATGTATGTGTCCGGTGAAAACGTCGAATGTCGGCCCCTGCTCGACAATGCGTCCGCCATCGATGACTGCAACATGATCGGCTATGGTCTTCACCACCTCCATCTCATGCGTGATCAAAAGAACAGTCAGCCCCAATTCCCTGTTGATCTGCTTCAGCAAGGCCAGGATTGAGCGCGTCGTTTCCGGGTCGAGCGCCGAGGTTGCCTCGTCGGAAAGCAGAAGTTTTGGTTCCGTCGCCAAAGCGCGGGCAATACCTATACGCTGTTTCTGCCCGCCCGACAGCTCGGCCGGATAGCGATCGCGCTTATCAGATAGGCCAACGAGTTCAAGCAAGGGGGTGACGCGCTTTTCGATCGACTGTTTGTCGACGCCCGCGATCTCCAGCGGCAATGCGATATTGTCGAAGGCAGTACGCGAAGACAGCAGATTGAAGTGTTGGAAGATCATGCCGATGGAGCGGCGCACGGCACGCAGGCTTTTCTCATCAAGTCCGGCGACATCCACACCGTCGACAAGGACGTGGCCGGAGCTTGGCTTCTCCAGCCCGTTAACGAGACGGATCAGAGTGGACTTGCCCGCACCCGAACGACCGATAATTCCGGTCACCGAACCGCGCGGAACGACAAGGTCGATATTGGCCAGCGCCACCACTTCCGCGCTGGTCCGGCCAGCCGCGAAGCGTTTGGAGACGCCTTCGAATGCAACCATGGGATTAGCCGTCTTCTGGACAGCCGGCTCGTCATTCGCAGCTACATTAATTGGGCTCTTTGCCCTGTTTGTCACAATCGCCATATTCATTTGCGGTGCTCGCACATCCGCCCTGTTGTCTTTTTGCGACCGTCTATACAGACCATCCGAGATTTTCGATAGACCTTGACGACAGGCATGAACATTTCAACGCAGTTTGGGGCGACTTTTTGAGGTGAGAGAAGCGTTTCCACCTGTGAGCCAACTTAGGCAATGCCTTCGCAAACGACCACGCAAGGCATTCCATATTTCGGTGGATTGTGAAAACGCTATTCCAAAACAACCGCTTGCAACGCCAATGTTGCGTTCGTTGCGCAGCCCCTCGAACCACGCAATGAGTTTGGCGAGCACACAATTGCAACGACGGCAGAAGCAGATAGCGCCGTGCCAGCCGGTGTGACCGGGAGATTGGTCCCGACCGAGGCAAGGCCTTGCCGTCGAAGCGGAGGCGAACAATGCTGTCACCGGCCGTTTTGCATCACACCAGAAATGAAAAGAACCGGACTGGCAGGGGTGGGTGAAAGCCCACTCCTCACTCCAGAAATATAGATCTACGCCGCGCGGTACCGGTCGAGCCAATGGGCATAAGGCGCAGGGAGAACCCAAGCTGGATTCTCCACACCAAGTTCCTTTGCCGCCTTATAGGGCCAGTGCGGATCGTTGAGAAGCGGTCGCGCCAGCATGACCAGATCAACAGCGCCGTCACGCACCAGCCCATCCGCCTGCTGTGGTGTGCTGATGTACCATGATGTGGAAGCTGGAATGCCAGCTTCGCGGCGCACACGGGCTGCAACCGGCCCGAGGAAAGCTGGCCCCCAGGGGATACTCGCCTTGCCGAGCGAAAAGCCCATGCTCACGTCGATGAAATCGAGCCCGTTGGCTTTCAGCCGCTTGACGAGTTCAATCGCCTCCTGCAGCGTCTCCTCGTCATTGCCGTCAAATTCAATGACACCAAGGCGCATCGCCAGGGGCAGATTTTCGGGCCAGACTGCGCGCACCGCTTGCAAAGTCTCGATAATGAACCTGCTGCGGTTTTCAAAGCTGCCGCCATACTCATCGGTTCGATGGTTGGAATGTTGCGACAGGAAACTCTGCGCCAGGTAGCCATGTGCGAAATGCAATTCCAGCCACTGAAACCCGCTCGCCAGGGCGCGTCTCGCACTGTCGACAAACGCCAGCTTAACCCGCTCGATATCAGCCTTTGTCATTTCGTGCGGTACCTTCGAAAGGCCACCGCCATAGGCAATGGCCGATGGCGCGATCGTCTCCCACCCGCGTGGATCACCCTCTACGATATGGTCATCGCCTTCCCATGGCTTATTGGCACTCGCCTTACGCCCCGCATGGCCGATCTGTATTCCAGGCACTGCACCGGCATCCTTGATAAGCTGCACCGATGGCGCCAACGCAGCGGCCTGTTCGTCATTCCACAAACCAAGGCACCCCGGTGTAATACGGCCTTCCGGTGACACGGCCGTGGCTTCCACGACCAAGAGGCCTGCACCGCCACGCGCCAATGCGCCAAGATGGACACGGTGCCAGTCATTAATCATCCCATCGTGAGCCGAGTACTGGCACATGGGCGACACCGCGATTCTGTTGCGCAATGTCACATCCTTCAAGGTGAAGGGTTCGAAAAGAGAAGCCATATATGATCACTCCAATGTTGGATCCGTAGGGGAACTCAACTTCAATATTTTGATAGTTCGATATTATTCGAACAATAGCAATACACGAAAACTTGTGCTATGATTTGGGAATGAGACAGTTCCGGCATCCCCCGACCTCCGAGATCCAACTTGAATCGGTGCTGTACGCCTTGAGCGACCCGGTGCGCCTTTCGATTGTTCGTAAATTGGCGCTCGAAGGAGAAGCAACCTGTGCTGCACTCGATGGCGGGCGGCCAAAGTCAAGTATGTCCCATCATTTCCGCGTGCTGCGCGAGTCAGGCATTGTAAAAACCCGCAACGACGGTACTTCCCATATGAACGAGTTACGCAGGAGCGATCTGGAAGAGGCATTCCCCGGCCTGCTGACAGCTGTACTCGCCGTACCAAATTGAACGTCTGGCGCAACGGCCTGCTGATACCGGACTGCAGCACATAGCACAGGGCAGGCTTCCGAGCCGTTTTTTACCGATCGCTCTTTTGATCGACGAGATACACCAAATATACTATCAAAGGTCGTAATTTGTGCGGAGCAGGTTGCAGAAAGCAATTAAACAAATATACATAAATATATTTGAATAAAAGAATGCGATTTCTTGAAAAATTACTACAAACAGGTGCCTTCAATTCACGAAAGCCATTTTATATATATCAAATATAATCAGCGTTGATTTCAACTGGCTTAAATGTAGAAAAATCATCTTAACCAAAAAGCGACAACGCACCATAAAGACATTGGTAACTATTAAAAAAAATGCTAAGTATATTAACCAATGCCGAACGTAAAAAAACTAACATGGGGAAAGATGAACTCACGATTCTGAGGGCTTTGCGTGCCGTTGTCCAATTTTCATACATTTGACGCGATCCGATCGATGTTCGGAATGCGCGGGGCGATAAACCCGGCGGTCAAACGCCGTGTCTATGCCGAGCAGATGGATGTTGCGCTCAGACTGGCGCCGTTTACTGTCCTCGTGGCGATGTGTGTCATGTTCGTCGTCGCTTTCGTTTTTTGGGATCTCGGCCCGCGCCCCTATCTTGCCGGCGTTACGACGGTGGTCACACTGATGACTGCCGGCTCGCTTTTTGCCTGCTGGCAATGGTACAAGGTCCCCAAGATCAAGGAACTCGGCTTTGATGCAATCAAGTATTTGATTATCGTATCATCGCTCTATGGCATTTGCCTTGCCAGCATTCCCTTGATGCTGTTTCTCGATGCCGACGCTTATCACAGGCTTCTCATCGCTTGTACAGCAGCGGGTTTGATGGCAACCGGGATAGGCGTTGCGGTTGTTCCGCTCGCGGCCATCGCCTATTCGGGCACAATCATCACCGGTTCATTTTTCGCTCTTGCCTCGACCGGTGAGGATTTCTTTCTTTTCATAGCAATTCTACTTGCCTTCTATGCCCTCTTCATACTGTTCACCATCGTACATATGAGCAATCTCATTGTCATGCGTACGCTGGACCAGATCAAGGTGGAACAGCAAAAGGAGGTCATCAGCCTGCTGCTATACGACTTCGAAGAAAACGCCAGCGACTGGATATGGGAAACCGACGCTGACCTGAAACTCCAGCACACATCGCCGCGTTTGGCGCAGATTGCCGCGAAGACGACGAAAGAGCTACAGGGTATGCCCTTTGCCCAACTGTTCAAGGTCGATCAGTCCCACGCCGAGGAAGCGGTCAAGGTTGGTTCCATCTGGCAGGCTATCGAAAACCGCACAACGTTCCGCAATCACATCCTCCCTATCAACATCAAGGGAGAGACACGCTGGTGGTCCCTGACCGGCAAGGCGATCTTTGACAATGCGGGGCAGTTCGTCGGTTATCGCGGCGTCGGTTCGGATGTAACCTCGGCGAAGCAATCCGATGACCAATTATCCTATCTTGCCCGCTACGACGTGCTTACGGACCTGCCGAACCGTACACTATTCACCGACCAGCTCGGCCAGGCCACCAAGGACCTGGAGAAGGGCCTGCGCAGCTTTGCTGTTTTCTGTATAGATCTCGATGAATTCAAGACGGTCAATGATAGCTTCGGCCACGGTATCGGCGACCAACTGCTCAAGCAGGTTGCCGATCGGCTGCGCGGCAGCTCACCCGCAACCTACACAGTCGCACGCTTGTCCGGCGACGAATTTGCTATTCTGGCGCGCGGTGCCGATCAAGCAGCGGCAACCGAGCTTGCCGAGCAATTGGTCCAGAGCATTTCACAGCCGTTCTGGATCGATGGTATCCAGATCAACATCCATATCAGCGTCGGCATTGCAATCGCTCCGACCGACAGCGTCAACGACATTATGCGCTGCGCGGACCTCGCGCTCTATCGTACCAAGAACGAGGGCCGCAACAGCTTCCGCTTCTATGAGGTCGAAATGGATGCGCGCATCGAGGCAAAGCGTGCATTGGCAATGGATTTGCGGGGAGCGCTGGCCCGGCAGGAATTTATCCTGCACTTCCAGCCCATCGTTTCCGCGCAGACGCTGAAAACCGTCGGCTTTGAAACCCTGCTTCGCTGGAAACATCCGGTACACGGTTTCATTTCACCGACCATCTTTATTCCGATCGCTGAAGAAACCGGCAATATCATTCCTCTTGGCGAATGGATCATTCAAGAAGCGTGCCGTACCGCCGTCTCGTGGCCGCAGGACATCCATGTTGCGATCAACATATCTGCAATCCAATTCCGGCACTCCGATCTTGCATCGATTGTCCGCGATGCCCTGACGAAAAACAAATTGAAACCGAACCGTCTGGAACTCGAGATCACGGAATCAGTGTTCCTCGAGGCCAATGTTGCGGCAATCTCTCTGCTCCGCCAGTTCCGCGCCATGGGCGTCAGCATTGCACTGGACGATTTTGGGACGGGTTATTCGAGCTTGAGTTATTTGCGCAAGATGCCGTTCGACAAGATCAAGATCGACCAGTCTTTCGTCCGTGATCTGCCCCACAATCGGGGGAGCCTCGCGATCATCCGCGCTGTTATGGGCCTCGGCGCCAGCATGGGCATGAAGATTACCGCAGAGGGTGTAGAGACCCGCGAACAGCTCGCCTGCCTGCAGAAGGAAGGTTGCGATCAGGTGCAGGGCTTCCTGTTCAGCCCTGCCGAGCCTGTTGAAAAGACCTTCGAACTCCTGGCATTTGACAGCGAGCGCTATCAGGTCGCCAGCTAGAGCAAAAGTTTGTCCATATGAAGCCAGGTCTGGATCCCGGACGACTCGTCAATCAGCTGAAATGGCCGGTGGAATACCTCAAGCCTGACGTTTCGCAGCATCCTGGATAGGTGGCCGGTAGCTCGGAGACAGGCGGGAATCTTTGGGCCAATAGGGAAGAAAGCCCTTGATTACCTCGCCCGGAATGTCGAGCGGAGTGTAATTTTCCCGATCCACGAACATCAACGACTGCTCGCCGTGCCCAAGCAGGCCTTGCGCCGAGCTATGAATTTCGTGCTGCAACGTGACGAATTTGCGGTTGTGCCGCGCGATCTTGATCCGCACGCTGATCTGTTCAAATTCTTTCGACTCGCGTCGATAGTCGTGAGAGAACGACCGGGTAAGGATATAGAACCGCGTTGTGGCGAGGTCGAAATCCGGCATGCAGACATTGAAGAACAGTTCGCGCGCCTTGCCCACCCAACGGACATAATTGGCGAAATAAACGTTGCCGACCGAATTGGTGTCGTCATAGGTCGGTACCAACTGCATGACGAACCACTCTCCGTCGAAGCCATGTGACGGCGACATATCCTCGCCGCCAGACACACCCGTCAATGGTGATGGCGTCATCATTCGGAAAGGCTGGTCGACGATCTCGACTGGTATCGCTTTCGAGGCCGGGCCAACCAACTCAATGATAGCCGGCAATGCGCCAATCAATCCTATGAACGGCGAGATGAACAGGAAACCCGGTATTGGCTGGATATATCCGATTACAAATATCAGCGCGGAACCGCAGCCGATCATGAAGCTCAGCACTGGATCGAATTTCGGCCTGGCGCCCAGCGCTTCACAGACCAGATTGGCTGAAGCGCTGACAAACAATGTCGCAAAAGGCATCATGAAATACATCAATGAAAAGTTCGCTGGAACCGCAGTGAAGGCAACCCAGACAGCGCCAAATAGAAGCCATAGGGGCGATGAGGCCACACCGTCAGGGATCAGGGCGAGAAGCGGACTGTTACTGCGTAGATTCTTACCCTTGAGGAACCACGACGTTGCGCAATAAAAGCTGTCCACGGTTGAAGCGAGGGCAATGACCGTCCAGACCACAAAGGCAACTGCGAGATATGGCTGCCCGTTTTCTGCAGCGAGCACAGTGGCTGCAGAAACGGCACCCTGGGCGCTGGGCAGCCCATCGATCGAAAGAATGCTGCCGATCGGGCCGACGGCGGAGGCTGTCAAGGCGTTCAGAAATAGAAACCCGAAGAACAGCAATGCACCAACCCCATATGCAAGGCCCACGTTACCGCCTTCGCGCTTGATGGTGACGGCCCGTTGCCAATGCTGAATGTCGAGCCAGGGCCCAAGCAGAAAGCCAATAAGCGTGGGCATGACCAGGCCATAGAAGCGACTGTCGAATTGATGAAGCGGCACCCCCGGATAATCCGACGTCTGGCGCAACCCAATGAGCAAGACGATGCCAGCGGCGACACCAACTACGGTATAGGCAATGTGCAATAATTTTATTTGTTGCAATGACAGCGCATGCCCGATGGCGCAGGCAAACAAGAGCAACAGGGCAACACCGACCGGAGAGCCCTCGCCGACAATCGGCTGCCAAAGATAAGCTACAAAGCCGAAGATGGTGACAACTAGCGCGGCCATCTGGAAGAGCAGGAATACACCCGCGTAACGGCCTTCAATTTCCTTGATGATCTGATCCGGAGGGCGCTTGGTGCGGCCAAGAATATAGCCGAACAGCCATAGACCCGCGACATTGGCGATGGCAAAGCCGAAAAAGCCGAGCCACCCATAAGTCAACGTGACATGGATAGAATAGAAGAACCCCAACCCCCACAGCCAAGATAAGCCTATTGTTGGCGCCCACAAAAGATTCCGCACGACCGTCATGACTATCCAGCTTTAAAGAAACTCTGCTCTACAGCATCATACTTTAGTCGATGTTATTCGCTGAAATAAGTCAATGATTTGCATTTGCCACGAGAGCGGGAAATTGACATTTTTTTGCGTGACAAGCTCTCGCGCGATACCTGACCCGCTGGCGGGCGATCCCTCAATTTTACCAGTTCGTCAGCGCAGGTATTTTCCCACGCCCTAATAGAGCGACAGTGTTCACTGGGCCGACAGGGCCTGCCTCGCTTCAACGTGCGGTTTTCGTCAGCTTAGTCACAAGGGATCTAGTTGGCCGCCTCACTCATCACTCGTGCCACTCCAACTGATTAGCCTCCGATTGATTGCGAGGTACCGGCGTCAGTCGTAAAATAGCTTAATGGGTAAAAATGTGGTGGGGGCCATGAAAAGAACTCGAGGCTACTATGATTATGAAGGGAGGCACACGCGGTTATTCTTGATCAAAGTGTGCGATTACGGCGTTGCGGTTCTTTTCGTGGCCGGCGTTCTCTATTCAACCTATCTCGATATCGAGGGACGGTTTCAGCCGAGCGATACGAAACTATTGTCGGCCAGGCACGCGACGGTCGACGGCGAAACGGCTGTCGAATAGCCGCCTGCGCCAGCAGTCTAATTGGTTCGACCCTAAAGGCCTGCTATTGCGCGCAGATCGCTTACAGCACCTTCCGCAGCAGCGAGCACCGGCGATCCTCGCGTAAGGCCATCACCCTTGACAGGAAATGGATGATGCCAGCCGCCGGCTTCCTTGACCAGGCAGTAGCCCGCCATGCAATCCCAGGCATGCATATATGGTTCGTAGTAGCCGACCAGCCGCCCGGCCGCGACATAAGCCAGCATTAACGCGCCGGAACCATTGCGAATGAAATTGCCGCCGGCATCGAGCAGTTTTTCAACAATCGCTGCCACTGTTGCCGGTGTCACATGATTGTTGGCGCCAATGCCGGTCACTGCGTTGCGGATGTTACGGCTCGCATCAAGCTTCAGGGCCTTGCCGTTCAATGCGGCACCCATGCCCTTGGCTGCCGCGTAGAGTTCATCGTTGCACGGCACATAGATGACGCCGATGGCTATTTCCTCTCCATGCAAGGCTGCGATGGAAACACACCACGTCGGCATGCCGTTGACAAAGGGGCTAGTGCCGTCAATCGGATCGATAACCCACGTATAATCGGACGTACCTGAGCTGACGCCATATTCTTCGCCAAGAATGGCATCGCCCGGAAATGCCACGGCGATTCGCGTCCGGATGAGATCCTCCACTTCGCGATCGGCGATTGAGACAACATCGTGCGGATCGGCCTTGGTCTCGATGACCAGCCGTTCACGTGCATTGAAATGGGCAAGAGCCACGGCCCCGGCCTCGGTTGCCATTTTCTGAGCCAGGGCGAAGCGATCCTGAAGATCAGCAGCGGCATGCGATGTCATGTTCGTTCCTTCGGTATGGATACAGGCGTCAATTGTTGATGATGGCGATGCCACGATGATGAAAGCCGATGCTGACATTCGTGGCAGGCGCAAGGTTCCTGTCGACGGCTGGATCCACGACAAAGAGTGTGCCCGCCTCCGTTTCGACTTCATATTCCACGTGATCGCCGAGATAGGCGGCATGCCGGATGCTTCCGGGAAAAGCGCCGGCTTCAGCCGCCTCGAGCGTAATCGCGTTGGGCCTGACGGCGAGCTTGGCCGGTCCCGGCCGCGCGCTTCGCCCGGGAACCGAATGTTCGAGCCTGCCAACGCGGATGATCGCCTGCCCGCCATCACTTCGCAGCACTTCACAGGGAACCACATTGGCCTCACCGATAAAGTCGGCGATGAAGGATGACGCGGGTGCTTCGTAGAGTTCGCGCGGTGAGCCCTGCTGGGCAACAACACCGTCCTGCATGACTATGATCCTGTCCGACACCGCAAGCGCCTCTTCCTGGTCATGGGTGACATAGACGGCCGTGAAACCGAGGCGCTGCTGCAGCTCACGGATTTCCGTTCGCACGCGGCGCCGCAGGCGAGCATCAAGATTGGAGAGGGGTTCGTCAAGCAAGAGCACCTGCGGTTCGAGCACCAGTGCGCGGGCAACGGCGACACGCTGCTGCTGGCCACCGGAGAGCTCGGCGGGCAGCCTTTGGCCATAACCGGCAAGACCAACCTGCTTCAGCCCCTCCTCTGCCCGTTCACGCGCCTCATTCTTTTTCATCTTCGATGATTCGAGCCCATAGGCAACGTTCTCAAGCACCGACATATGGGGGAACAAGGCGTAGGACTGAAATACCATCGAGACATCACGTTCGTTCGCGGGAAGCATGGTAACGTCCTTGCCGCCAATGAGAATGCGTCCCGAACTCGGATGCTCGAGACCGGCCAGCATGCGAAGGGTCGTCGTTTTGCCGCAGCCTGATGGACCGAGTAAGGTCACAAGCGTACCAGGTTCGATATCCAGGGTCAGATCGTGAATGGCCGTGAAGGTTCCGAACTGCTTTTTGACATTGGCGAAAACAACAGAACCGGTGCGATGGGTTGTCATGATACGGCCTTCTCTTGAGGTGCGGCAGACGGAACGAAGGCGGTCGCAACGCGGTTCTCGCGGCGCAACTTCCTCTCGCCCACCAGTAGCTGGAAGCAGGTGATGATGACGATCATGACGACAATCAGCATTGACGAGTAGGCCACGGCAACGCCGTATTCGCCGTTCTCGACAAGGCCGACGATATAGGAAGTCGCCATATTGTACTCCGCGCTGACCAGAAATATGACAGCGCTGATCGAGGTGATGGCACGGACGAATGAATAGACCAGCGCAGCCACGATCGCGGGGCGAAGCAAGGGCAAAATGACTTTGCGGATCGTGCGGAAACTGGTCGCCCGCAAAGTCAATGACGCCTCGTCCAGACTCTTGTCGAGCTGGCTCATCGCCGCCACGCCGCCGCGCACGCCAACCGGCATGTTGCGGAAGACAAAACAGGCAATCAAGATCAGCGCGGTACCGGTCATCTCCAGCGGCGGCAAATTGAACGCCATGATGTAGCTGATGCCAATAACTGTGCCGGGTATCGCAAAGCTCATCATCAGCGCGAACTCGAACACATTGCGTCCGACGAAGCGCTGACGAACGATCAAATAGGCTGTGAGCAGTCCGACTGCTGCTGTGAGCGGTGCCGAAATCAGCGCGATTTTGATGGTTGTCCAGAAGGAATTCCACGCAACCCCTGTCCAGGCAACCACGCCATTATCAAAGCTGAACGAGAATGCGCGCTGATAATGCTCGAACGTGAGCGTGTTATCGAGACCCCACGTCCGGACAAAGCCGCCGACGAAGATCATGCCGTAGATGACCAGCGTGAACAGGATCCATGGAATGACGATGGCATGCACACCTATTGAAAGCGATCGGGGCAAGGCGATATGTGCCCCCGAATCGCCCTTGCCGGTTACGGTCGCAAAGCTCTTGCCGCCGAGCCACAAACGCTGCGCAAGGAATGCGGAAAGCGTGAAGAACAGCAGGATAATCGCCAGCACGGCGGCACGCGACGGATCATTTTGCGAGCCCACAACAGCGAAGAAGATTTCTGTCGAAAGCACCCCGTGGCTGCCGCCGAGCACCAGCGGATTGCCGAAGTCCGCCATGCTCTCGATGAATCCGATCAAAAAAGCATTGGCCAGCCCGGGTTTCATCAAGGGCAGTGAAATCTTCCAGAATGTGCGCCAGCGGTCTGCGCGCAGCGTTTGCGACGCTTCTTCCATGGATGGACTGACACCCTCGACGACACCGATCAGCACCAGGAATGAGATGGGCGTGAACGAGAGAACCTGTGCAATCCAGATGCCCGTGAGGCCATAGAGCCAGCGGCCGGGCTCGATGCCGAAGAGGTTGGAAAGCTGCTGTGTCACCACACCGGCGCGGCCAAAGAGCAGGATGAGCGCGAGGCCGATGACGAAAGGCGGCGTGATGATCGGCAGGATCGTCAGAAGTCGCAAACCCTTCTTGAATGGAAAGCGTGTACGTGTCGCGACCAGTGCGAAACATAGACCAAGTAACGTAGAGCTAAAGGCCGCAAGTATCGCCAGAAGCAGGGTCCGCCAGGCAATCCCGCAACGATTGCCACCGATGACACAATCCAGGCTCCAGATCGATGGATCCTGAATGTTGCGGACAAATCCGGAGGGATCGAACGAACCGTCGAAGGTCTGGAAGGCCCCGACAAACATGCTACCGACCGGATAGAACACAAAAATGCTGACGAGGACAACAAGCAGAGCGATCGAGGCAACCACGAAGGCATCGCCCCTGAGCGCGCCGCGCTCGGCGAGGCCAAAGGAAAACAACAAGACAAAGGACAACGCAACCAGCCCTGCCCCCGCCCCCATGGATGATTGACCATCCGCAAGCGGTCCGAAAAGACTTTCGCTGATCGTCCACGTCCAGCCGCTGAAACCGACCGCGAGACCTTGCAAAACAAGGAAGATGAGACCGGCCCCACCTGCAGTGATCAGCATATTTGAACGCAATGGCGAGACCTTGAAGGCTCGAGCGCATAGGCCGACAATGAAGAGCAGCGCCAAGACCGCCAAGGTCCAGCGGCCATATTCGAAGATTTGCGCCAAGCCAGGCGCTTCTTCCGGCCCTGTCGGGAAATTGCCCAGCCAACCGAGATTAAAAAAGCCACTTTCGATTCTGTACCAGGGCACGAGAGTGAACCCGGCAAGCCCGATACCAAGAGCAATGTTCAGTCTCCGGTCGCTACGTTCCATCACGCCACTTGCCGCCTTGATTCATGAAAGATAGTTGCCTGCGCTGACTATATGTCCGGACGGTCGGTCCGGACATATAAGCGTCAGAAGCGCGGAGGGATCAGTTGGCGCTTGCGCCAATTTCCTTGTCCCAGCGATCTAGCAACTGCTTGCGCTTGGCCGGGTCGCCATAGGTCTTGAAGTCGTAGTCGATCAACTTTATGTCTTCGAACCTCGGCGCTTCCGGCGGAACCGTCGCAGACTTGTTCGAAGGTAGCTGGAAGGATTTTGCTTCCTTCATGTGCGATTGCACTTCGGCAGTCAGCGCCCAGTCGTACCATTTCTTCGCGGCATCAAGATTGCGAGCGCCTTTAATGATCGACATAGAACCGATTTCATATCCCGTGCCTTCGCAAGGAGCGACGGCCTTTACAGGGAAGCCTTCGGCAATCTGCGCGACGGCGTCATGCATAAAGACAATACCGAGCGCCGTTTCTCCGCGTGCAGCAGCCTTCACCGGCGCCGATCCGGACTTGGTATATTGCGAGACGTTGGCATTGAGCTGCTTCAGGTAGTCAAAAGCCTTGTCTTCGCCCATTATCTGCACAAGGGACGCCAACGCCGTGTAGGCCGTGCCAGATGAATTCGGGTTGGCGATCTGGATTTCACCCTTGAAGGATGGATCGATCAAGTCCGCCCAGCATTTTGCTTCCTTCAGGCCCTTAGTCTTGACGATCTCTGTGTTGTAGCCCCAGCCAAGCGCACCGGCATAAACGCCAACCGTCTTGTATCCAGCACTCTCTGCCTGCTTCTTCGCCCAATCCTGCAACTGGTCGAGCATGGGCGACTTGTATTCCTGTGTCAGTCCTTCGGATGCGGCCTGCAAATGCGGATCACCCGTACCAGCCCACCAGATATCGGTTTTCGGGTTGCGTGCCTCAGCTCGGATCTTGGCGTAGGTTTCGCCCGATGACAGACGCACCATATTAACCTGAATGCCGGTTTCTTTCTCGAACATGCCCTTCATCAACTCACAGATGACGACATCGGCCGAGCAGATCAAATTGAGATTGTCCGCAGCGCGCACTTCGGTTGGCATCATCTGAAGACCAACGGCAAAAGCGGCAGCGATTGCGAATACAGAACGCATGATTTTCCTCCCTGAAAAAGCGGCACCTCCATGCCGCACGCCTTTTTGCAAGCGTGTGCAAAGATTTCACATGCTGAGACAGGCTGTCAAGCTGAATGACTGCTCGATGCGCGAATATTTGAGGCCTAATGCGGGATTGCAAGCCCACGCAATCGCGTGCAAGATGATAGAAGGGAGAGCGCTAATCGGTGGGATCAGGCAATTGAACAAATCATTCGTCAGCGCCGATGATGTTGCGAAGCGGGCCGGCGTTTCCCGGTCGGCAGTGTCGCGCACGTTTACGCCCGGCGCCAGCGTATCGGATGAAACGCGTCAGCGCGTCATGGCGGCCGCGCAAGCGCTTGGCTATCATGTCAATCAGTTGGCGCGCGGTTTGATGCGCAGCGAAAGCGGTATTGTCTGCCTCGTCGTATCGGAGATGGATACGCCCTACCGCGCCCGGTTGGTACGCGCCCTCACCCACGAATTGCAGCGGGCCGGCAAGATTTCGATGCTGATCAACACGGATCGATCGGATGGCAGCGTCGATGCGGCGTTGCGACAGACCCTGCATTACCGCGCCGACGCCTCCATTCTCTTGTCTGGGCTACCGGACAAAGCAATCACAAAACTCTGTCTCGACAGTGGACAGCGCATTGTTCTGATCAACAGGGATGACGAGATCGACGGGCCTTTCCGCATCAATCTTGATGACGGCCATGCCGCGAGAGTGACAGTAAGTGCATTTTTACGCGCCGGTTGCCGCCACCTTGCTCTCGCCAACTCAGCGGTTGGCACCCCGAGCCTGATGGCTCGCGAACGAGGCTTCGTTGCTGCCGCGGCGGAATTCGGCCTTGATGTGACGGTCGTTCGACATGGCAACACAGTCTATGAGAGCGGCCGCAAGATTGCCCAAACCTTGTTTGCTGAACCAAAGCAACCAGATGCGGTATTCTGCGTCAATGACCTCATGGCGTTTGGACTGATGGACGGAGCACGTCATGATTTCGGGCTGCGGATTCCGGAAGACGTCTGCGTGGTCGGTTTTGATGATATCGAGCAGGCAGCATGGGCATCGTATGCGCTCACGACGTTTTCCCAGCCGGTCGACGAAATCGTGAAAAACAGTATTGCATGGCTCGCAAACCATGGAGGAGAATCGCAACCAGAAGTCCGGTCGATCAACCTGCATGCACCCATGATTTGGAGGAAGTCGATACGCGGCATGCAACGGCCTATCTCGTGAAGGCACCCCAAACACTCAGCCTGCCACGTCCATTGCGTTTCGATTCGTAAAGCGCACTGTCAGCCAGATTCAGAAGGTCGTCGGGGCCGGGAACGGCCACACGGTGAGCTTCGTCAAGGACCGCCATGCCGATGCTGACGGAAACCTTCCCGCTTGGACTGGCGCCGTGCTCAAGCTGCATGGCGGAAATTGCTTCAAGCATTCGACCACCAATATCGGCGGCCCGTTCTGTTGCAATGCTGGGCAGGAGTGCCGCAAATTCTTCACCGCCAAACCGTGCAACAGATCCCCCGCTATCCTTGACTACCTTGTTCAAGGCGCGTCCCACCTGCACGAGACATTTGTCCCCAGCCAGATGCCCGTAGAAATCATTATAAGCCTTGAAATGGTCGATATCGACCATCAGTACCGCCAGGGTATCTGCATTTTCGATGGCACGCACGAACTCCCGTTTCAGCAGATGGCTGAACTTCCGGCGATTGGGCAGATTGGTCAGATGATCCCGTTCCGACTGGTTCTTTAGCTTGCGGTTGGCTTCCAGCAATTTCTGCTCGAGTTCCAGCCGCAACTGTACCGTCGTTGAGAGCTGTTCCTCGACACGCTTCTGCGCGCTGATATCGACACTTGTCGCCAGGAGCCGCAACGGTGAACCGTCGGGGCCATATTCAACGACCTTACCACGGCTTAGTATCCATGCGTTGCCGCCGGCGCCGCGCGGCACACGGTATATCGCTTCAAAATGTGACGTGCGACCACTGACGGCATCCTCAAACGCTTGAATCGCGTGGGCCTTGTCATCAGGGTGCACGATATCCCAGGCAACGCTTTCTGAATCTGCGCCGTTCGGGTCAAGGCCGAGCAGTATGCGGTATTGCGGCGAACGCCACACGCGCATCGTCGCAATATTCAAGTCCCATATCCACTGGCCAGCACTTTCGAGCGCATAGGCCGTACGCTGCTCGGTTTCCCACAGCTTCTCGGCCATTTTTCTCATATTCGTGATGTTGGTGTAGGCGACGGAAATACCAGCGAACTCGCCCAGATCATTCATCACTGGTGCCGCAGAAACCATGAATGTATCTTCGCAATGTTCGATCTGTTGATCGGGAATGGCAAGTCCAGCGAGAGCCGCTTCCAATCCCTTGCGCAGAAGAGGCGCATGGTCAGGTACAATGTCTTCGATGCGCTGACACAGCGCCAACTCACTTGCAATTCCAAGCATGCGTGACAACTGATCGTTGATTGTCACGAAGACTCCGTGGCGATTGATGTAGCAAAGGCCCACGGGAACCTTGTCATAGACCGCCTCGATCTGAAGCAGGCGATCACCACCGCGCTCATTCCCGGCATTGAACGGTGATTTTCGCGATTTACTGATTGGCATCACCCAGCGTTCCAGACAACTGCGGAAACACCCGCAGCTGACACACATTGGCGAGCGAAGAGTTAGATCGTCAAGGTAAATACTCCGAGGTGAGGTTAATTAATCGTCATTAAAAGCCAGTCTGGTCGAGCGTCGCAATCTTGATTAGATTGACGTCGATACTTGGAAAGAAACAGGAGATAACCTTGTCCAACAATCATCCCCACGATGGTGGCCAAGATCGTCAGCAACCTATCGACTGGCGTAAGCACGGTGTGAAGGTAATTCCGGGCGATTCACTTGATCCGAACACGGCACAGACACCGGGCATGAATCGCGCAACTGCGATCAACCGTGCCCGGGCAGGCGCCGAGAAAATCTGGGCCGGCACCGTGGTGATCCATGCCAATGCCAAGACCGGTGCGCATCACCATGGCGACCTGGAAAGCATTATCTATGTGGTGAAGGGCCGCGCTCGCATGCGCTGGGGCGAGAGGCTGGAATTTGTCGCGGAAGCTGGCCCCGGCGACTTCATTTTCGTACCGCCCTACGTACCGCACCAAGAGATCAACGCCAGCCCGGACGAAGCACTGGAATGTGTCCTTGTCCGCTCCGGTCAGGAACCGGTTGTCGTCAATCTCGATATCGAACCTGTGGAAAAGCCGGAAGGCGTCCCCTGGAAAGACCCGATTCACCGCTGAACAGCCCTACGCTTTCTGGATGCGCTGCAACTTTTCGAAGCGCTTGATCACGCGATCACGCTTCAATTTCGACAGGCGATGTATCCAGAACAGGCCATCCAGCTGATCGATTTCATGTTGCAGGCAAGCTGACAAAAGGCCGCTCGCCTCCTCGGTGTGTAAAACACCTGAAAGATCCTGGTAGCGGACGCGTATTGATATGGGTCGCTCCAGTTCATTCGAGACGCCCGGCATAGCAATGCTTCCCTCCTCGTGCCGGGTAAATTCATCGGAGGCCCATTCTATTTCGGGATTGGCATAGAACCGGGCGCCGGCATTCGGGTCCAGTTCAATGATGACAAGCCGTTTCAGGACGCCAATGTGCGGAGCGGTAATACCAATTCCGGGAGCAGCACGCATTGTCTCAAGGAGATCTTGTGCCAGCATTTGCAGGCCACCGTCGAACTCGGTGACAGGCTTGGCATGCGATCGCAGACCTGGATGGGGAAACTTAAGTATGGTGCGGATTGTCATAAGGTTCTCCGTAGGCAGCCGTGGCACATCGGCAACGCGCCCATTCTTCCTGTTGCCTCAAAGTGTGCTGGTTATGCAAGCTTGCTTTACAAGCGGCGCCACGACCGATAATCGACAACAGAACTATGTGATCCGCTCCGAACGATCGGGGGATCCAACGAGGCGAATGGATGCCCGCCAGCAAGACTGTAGTGAAACCGCAGGTTCTGCCGAAAGGCGCGTTGGTGATGACGCTCCTGGTTTTGGCGACAACGATCGTCTCGTTCATCGTCATGATGGGCATCACCAACGTATCACCGACAAAGCAAACGACCCAGCTCATCATCGCTGCCAATGCCATTTCCATTCTGGTGCTGGTCTATTTGTCCTACGCGACGCTGAAAAAACTGCTCCTGTTCAAAAGCAAGGAAAAGCACAACGACCTGCATACCAACATCGCGATCATCTTTGCTCTGATTGCATCGATCCCGTCGATTATTGTTGCGTGTTTTTCGCTCATTGTCCTGGACAACCGGCTGAACTCATGGATCAAACCGGAGAATAACCAGATCATCGACATGTCGATCAAGGCAGCGCAATCCTACATGGAGGACAACGTACAGAGCCTGTTGACGACAACACTTTCCATGGCGATAGACCTGGATCAGAGGCGACTTCTCTACAGTCTCGACCGGGGCGCATTCTCGGATTGGCTGACATACGATGCCGGCCGCAATAATTTGCTGGGCGCATCGTTGGTCAAGTCGACCGGCGAGGTTGTCGTCAGAGCAGAACTCTTCGTAGATCATTCATTGCCCGCAGTGCCCTTGGAAGCGCTGAAAGGTGCGGCCGGAGACAAGCCTGTGCTGATACCGCCCGGGGACACAAATCTTGTCGGCGCCGTAGTCAAGACACAGGCCTTGCCAGACCTGTATCTTTATACAATCCGTGCGGTGGATTCCTCTGCGCTCGACAATATGCGCGTCATGACGGACAACAACACTGAGTATCAATCGCTGGCAAACAACCGTTCCAATACGCAGATCGCCTACGCGCTGCTTTACATCGAGCTCACATTGCTGTTGCTGCTCACCGCAGTGTGGACGGGTATTGCGGTCGCCAATCGCGTCGTTCAACCGATCCGGATGCTGATCGGCGCAGCAGAGGACGTAGCCACCGGCAATTTCGACGTCTCCGTCCCCGTGCGCGGATCGGATGGTGACATTGGTTCGCTCTCGCAAACGTTCAACAACATGGTAGAGCAGCTGAAAACTCAGCACAGCGACCTCATCTCGGCCAAGGATGAGATCGACGAGCGGAGGCGGTTTACAGAAGCAGTCCTGTCCGGCGTGACGGCTGGGGTCATCAGCGTCAATTCGCAAGGCAATATCGCCGGGCTCAATCGTCCGGCCGAACAGATGTTGTCAATTGACGGCCTGCAGGCAGCCAGCAAGAACCTTGTCCAGATTTTACCTGAGATCGGTGCGGTATTCGTGGCTGCACGCGAGAACGGCCGGTCTTCCAGCCGCAAACAGATCAGCATCACACGCGGTGGCATCGCACGATCTTTCAATGTCCAGATCACCCGGGAAGACGCTGACACCAAGAACACGTCCTATGTGGTCACAGTCGACGACATTACCGACCTGGTAGCCGCCCATCGCTCATCTGCATGGGCCGATGTGGCCCGCAGGATTGCCCATGAGATCAAAAACCCATTGACGCCGATACAGCTGTCCGCCGAACGCATCCGGCGCCGCTATGGCAAGGTCATTGTCGAAGATCGAGAGGTTTTCGACCAGTGCACCGAGACCATCATCCGGCAGGTCGGCGATATCGGCCGCATGGTGGACGAGTTCTCCGAATTTGCTCGCATGCCAAAGCCCCAGCTGGCAGCGACGGACATCCGCGACGTATTGCGCGATGCGTCCTTCCTCGTCGAAATAAGCAAAAACCGGATCAAGTTTGAACACGATATTGCCAATGAACCGCTTCTAGGAAATTTCGATAGCCGCCTGCTTGGTCAGGCCTTCGGCAATATCATAAAGAATGCTTCGGAATCCATTGATGCGGTATTAGAGACCGGTCAGATCACGGCAGGCTTTATTCTCATCCGCGCCACTGCCGCTGGCCAATCGATCATTGTCGAAGTTCTTGATAATGGCAAAGGATTGCCGTCCGAAAACCGTCACCAGTTACTTGAGCCCTATGTAACGACACGCGAAAAGGGAACGGGTCTCGGCCTCGCGATCGTCAAGAAAATCGTCGAGGATCATGGCGGGCATCTTGAAATGCTCGATGCACCGGAAAGTTTCCACGGCGGTCGTGGTGCCTTGGTGCGGATGGTTTTTCCAAGGCTGTTGGACGCCGCCACGAGCTGAACCGACAGTATCACATTCCTTTCAATTGCTATCAAAATGTGATGACCATCCGCTCGGTTCAAATTGAACGACTAAATTGAAAGCGCTATAATCCTTACACTGAAACTGGAGTGACAGGATTAGACCTTCTGACCTTCCAGCGACAGTTTATGAATCACGACAACTTATGAAAACAGCTGGAAACTAAAATCAGCGACGGATGTTCGTGATTTTTGAGAACGGGCCGGTGCAACCGGCTATGCTCAGGAGGAGTCAGGCGATGATGCGGCATACGAAAGAAAACGGCGATATCTCCAACTGGATGACATGCTCGATGATTTTGTTTGGCGCGCTTGCAGTTGCAGCTGTCGTCTTCGCAATTTGATTGGTTCGCACGCCGGGTCTATAGAACTCAAGCATACTGGCGCTCAAGCGATACGCTGAATATATTGCAGGCTGGATTCCTTGCGAAACCGGCCTGCAATTGCATTTCAAGTGCTTTCATCGAAAAGCGCCACCCCTTCAACCTCCGGCGACCGACAATGTGCATGCGCAAGGAATGGAACCAAGTACGTCGCAAACAGTTTAACGGCAATACTCGGAATCTTGTTGCAACCAGCGACTCCTGGTTTTGACCGACAACAAGAAGAGAATTGCCGTTGGATTGGGGAAATTGTGGACGTTCCGCAAAGTTCATTTGCATCTTCGCTAGCAGCTTTGCATGGCATGGACAACAATAGCCGTGACACGATCATCATGGATCTCCCCGCTGCGGTCTATACCACCAATAAATCTGGAATTATTACTTTTTACAACAAAGCTGCAGCTGAACTTTGGGGGCGAAAACCTCAAATAGGCGAGGATGAGTGGTGCGGGTCGTGGAAATTGTACTGGCCCGACGGAACACCCATGCGGCACGATGAATGCCCAATGGCCGTGACCCTTCGTGAACAACGGGAGGTTCGCGGGACAGAGGCAATCGCTGAAAGGCCCGACGGCAGCCGCATTACTTTTCTGCCCTGTCCGGTCTTGCTGCGCAACAAGCGGGGCGAAATCGTCGGTGCATTGAATATGCTGCTCGATGTAAGCGACCGGCAGCGAGACGAAATTGCCACGCAACGACTTGCTGCAATCGTTGAATCATCAGACGATGCGATCATCAGCAAGGACCTCACCGGAATTGTTCGCAGCTGGAACAAGGGTGCCGAACGGATATTCGGCTACACGGCGGACGAAATGATTGGCCGTTCCATCACCCTGCTAATCCCGCCTGAGCGCTTGAATGAAGAACCAAGCATTGTCGAGCGCATCCGCAGGGGAGAAAGAATCGACCATTATGAAACAATACGCCAACGCAAGGACGGCGATCGTATCCACATTTCGTTGACAGTGTCGCCGGTAAAAAACTCGTCTGGCCGCGTCATTGGTGCCTCAAAAATTGCGCGCGACATTACCGAAAAGAAAGAGAACGAAGAACGGATTTTGATGCTCATGCGGGAGGTGAACCATCGCGTGAAGAACCAATACGCCGTGATCCTGTCCATGATCCGCGAGACAGGCAACCGCACCGGTGATGCTCCTGAATTTGAGCAGCAAGTTCGTGAAAGGATTATGGCGCTCGCACGGTCACACGACTTGCTGGTGCATGTCGCATGGCGCGGGGCGACGATTTCAGATCTGCTTTTGGCACAGATCAGGCCATTCGGTGACGAAGCGAATATCACGATGTCAGGTCCAACGATCACGCTTCAACCCAATGCAGTCCAATACCTTGGAATCGCTTTCCATGAACTGGCGATAAATTCGGCCAAGTACGGCGTTTTTTCGGCAGAATCCGGACACATTACCGTCGACTGGTTCGTTGGCGATGGAGGCAGGAGTTTCTATTTAGCCTGGACCGAGTCTGGCGGACCTGCCGTCAAATTGGGACGCAACAATGGATTTGGCAAAGTTGTCCTCGAACGCGTAACACCGCTGTCACTTGGCGGCGAAGGCACGCTGGAGCAAAGTGCCAATCGCATTGTTTGGACCGTACGCGCACCGATGGAAAATATTGAAGCACCCCATACCTGATATCCATCAAAAACGTATTGAATCTGATTATTTTTGCTTAGATGTGCCTGCTAGAAAGACATTGGACACGCGTGTATTCTCCGCCACATCACTAAATCGCAGTTCGGAGGGGAACCGCAAATGCCACAGATTTCTCAGCTGTTTTTCAAAACAGCAATCATATGGCTGATCATAGGCCTGATTGTGGGCCTGCAGATGGGAATGTCGGGAAACCACACCACGATAGCAGCCCATGCCCATGTCAACCTTCTCGGCTGGGTATCGAGTGCCATTTTTGGAGGGTACTATGCTCTCAATCCTTCCAAGGCAAACAAGCGGCTGGCAATGGTCCATTACGCAATGTACACATTTGGCTTGTTGGTCATGCTGCCCGCCCTATACTTCATGGAACTCGGCAACACCCAGTTAGAGCCCCTTGTCGGCATAGGCTCGCTTATCACCTTCGCGGGCGCACTTGTGTTCGCAGCCGTAATATTTTCCAAGGAAGTCGTGGGGGTTCGAGAAGCCAGACAGGCATGAATTCGCCAAGCTGCCGAGCATGAAAAACTGGAGCCCATGTCCGTGACACAGGGCCCCAGCGCCACTTGATTTGGAACCGGTCAGGCTTCCTTCTTCAAAACGCCGGGATCAATCGGAAGGGTCCTGACGCGTTTACCGGTGGCTGCGAAGATCGCATTCGTCACCGCCGCACTGACAGCCGCCGTTGCTACTTCGCCTATGCCGCCGGGTGCATCGGCGCTCTTGATCATGTGCGTTTCGACCACCGGCACCTCATCGATCCGCATCGGCAAATAGGTATCGAAATTGCCTTGCTCGACCCGCCCGTCCTTGAGCGTGATCGCACCGTGCAAGACCGCCGTCAGACCGAAAATCGTTCCGCCCTGCATCTGCGCTTCGATCGTGTCCGGATTGACGACCAAGCCGCAATCGACAGCACAAACGACCCGATTGACCTTGACCGATCCATCAGCAGCGACCTCCACCTCCGCCACCTGCGCGATATAGGTACCAAAGGCAAACTGCACCGAGACGCCACGGCCATGACCTTCAGGCATCTTTGTTCCCCAGCCCGACTTCTCAGCCGCGAGGTTCAGGACACCGAGCGCCCGCGGATTGTGCCCGAGCAGCGCCTTTCGGTAGGCGACGGGATCCTGCTTTGCCGCATGTGCAAGTTCGTCCATAAAGCTTTCGACGACGAATATATTGTGTGTTGGGCCAACGCCGCGCCAGAAGGCAGTCGGAATGCCGGCAGGTTCGACCCGCACATAGTCGACATGGATGTTTGGCAGGGCATAGGGTGGCTCGGCAGCACCCTCAACAGCATCGAAGTCGAGTCCATCCTTGAACAGCGGCGGGATATAGCGTGCAATGATCGAAGAACCTGAGACGCGGTGCGTCCAGGCTACGGGTTTGCCATCTGCATCCAGCCCTGCGGAGAGCCGATCGTAGTAATAGGGGCGATACATATCGTGCTGGATATCTTCCTCACGGCTCCAGACGACCTTGACCGGGCCATCCACCTGCTTGGCAACCTTGACGGCATGGACAATACCGTCAGTTTCGAGGCGCCGCCCAAAACCGCCGCCGAGCAAGCGATTATGTACCTTCACCTTCTCGATAGGTAAGTTGGTGAGCTTGGAAGCCGCCGCCTGGGCAAGTGTCGGTACCTGGGTGCCAACCCAGATGTCACAGCTGTCCTTCTGCACATGTACGGTACAATTCATCGGCTCCATCGTCGCATGAGCAAGGAAAGGCAATTGATAGATGGCATCTATTCGTTGTGCCGCACCGGCGAGCGCCTTTTCGACGTCACCTTCATTGCGTGCAACGGCACCAGGCTGCCTTGACGCTTCGTCAAGCTGCTTGATGAGGTCAGCGCTGCTGACCGTGGCATTTGGACCATCGTCCCATTGGATGGCCGCCGCCGCCAATCCTTTCTTGGCCGCTCCCGTATGATCGGCAATGACGGCAACCGCCTCGTCCGTCCTGACCACCTGATGTACGCCCTTGACGGCAAGCGCTGCCGCGTCATCCACTGTTTTGGGCTTGCCGCCAAAAACGGGCGAGATGGCGATCGCCGCGACCTTCATTCCCGGCACCTTGATGTCGATGCCGAACTCAGCACGGCCGTCCACTTTTATGGATGTGTCCAGCCGCTTGGCCCTGGTGCCGATTAGGGTGAAATCCTTCGGATCCTTCAGCGCCACGCTGTCGGCGGCCGGTACTGGCAGCTTGGCCGCCTCCTCCGCCAATTCCCCATAGCCAAGGTGTAGTGAGCCCGACGCATCGGAAACAACGCCCTTTCTGGCCTGACAGGTCGCAGGATCGACGTTCCATTTCTTGGCCGCAGCCGTAATCAGAAGGTTGCGAGCGACCGCACCTGCCTGACGCAATGGCGTCCAAAACGCGCGGATCGTCGTTGAGGCACCCGTCGTCTGGCTTTGGAGTATCGGATTGGCGTAGAGGGCATCATTGGCAGGGGCATGCTGCAGCAACACCTGGTCAAGGTCGACTTCCAACTCTTCTGCAAGGAGCATGGCCATGGAGGTATAGACACCCTGGCCCATTTCAGCCATCGGCATGACCAGCGTCACGACTCCCTTGGGATCGATGCGGATGAAGGCATTAGGTTCGAATGGCGCTATTACCTCAGCTTCGGTCACTTGCGCCGCAGTTGCGGCAAACACTGTTTTGCTGCCCATGCCGGTCATGGCGAAGCCCAATAGCAAGCCGCCACCTTGCAGGAAGGCACGGCGCGAGGTCTTGTTCTGCCCGAGAATGGGAACGTTCAAATCGATTGTGTTCATGACCTCAGGCCTCCGCTGCTTGCTTGATGGCAGCGCGAATGCGCTGATAGGTGCCGCAACGACAGACATTTCCGGCCATTGCACCGTCAATATCGGCATCGGTCGGCTTCGGCGTATCGGTCAAGAGTGCTGCGGCCGACATGAGCTGTCCCGACTGGCAATAGCCGCACTGCACCACTTCCAGATCGAGCCAGGCCCTCTGCAGAGCCTTTCCCTGCGGCGTTTCGCCGATAGCCTCGATCGTGGTGACCGCACTGTCACCGATACTGTCGATCGTGGTGACGCAGGAACGTGTCGCCACGCCGTCAATATGAACGGTACAGGCGCCACACAATGCGGCTCCGCAGCCGAATTTGGTGCCGTTCATGCCGAGCACATCTCGCAGCACCCACAGCAAGGGGGTGTCATCATCGACGTCGACGCTGTGAGCAGTTCCATTGATCTTGATGGTATGGGCCATGGCTTCCTCGAGGGTGGCTGGGGCGGAATGATGAGGATTGGGCACATGACACGAGACACCAAACGACCGGTCGATTTCTTGCCCTACTCCTGGATGTGTCCTTGCTATTGCTGGTGACGTGGATGGACTGGCGCAACAGGCGGATGTTTGAGATTACGGCTGGGGGAGAGCTTTTATAATACCGTCAACGCTTAAAGGGCCTTGAAGTGAATGGTTCATAATGGAGAAATATATCGCCTGTGACGGAACATCATTGCTCACAGGTGTTGGAACTTGAAGGCGTTCAAAGGGTTTAGTGTTGAGTGGGTTGTTATCGGGAGTCCGGTATGCGGCGCGAGGACATTTATATAACGGATGATCTTGACGAAGATGATGACGATGCGTGGCCGCACCATCGATCATATTTTCTTTACAGCTGCATCTTCGCCGCCGGTGTCGCAATCGCTTTCGGCTTGAGCTGGCTTCTTTGAGCTTCAGACAGTGAATCAGCGGCTTCCTCGTCCGGAGGATGCGCCGCTGAAGGATATCTCGATCAAATTCGCAGTGCGTTTACATTCCCAAAATTTCGCTTTGTCCAACGCTGGTGAGCGCCCGTCTCGAGCGTCACGCCGGCGCGATTGGGGCCGCCGATCTCGCAACCGCACGACCGCGATGGCTTCTATGACAAATTGGAAGCCGATATGGCTGCGGGACCAAGTGTATTCGTCCTAGCCTCCAATAATTGAGCTGGGCGGCGGTCAATGCCGAGAGTCCGATCCGATACGGGACCGTGCTTCAGATGTAGAACCTCCTGCTCAACATCATGGTGTGGCAGTCCATGGCGCGTGCTAGAGAAATGGTGGGCCCGGAGGAAACCCAAACCGCATTGATTTCATTGAATAAATGTTGGTCCGCCCTTCCCAAAGTTCCCGATGTGTCCCGATACGTTCCGATGGCCCAACGTTGGCCAACGGAAATATGTTTCAGATTTCTGGCCACTGCTTACCGGCGAGATAGGCTTCGTGAGCGTTAGAGGCCAATGTGGCACGATGGCTTAGGTCCGAAAGCGGCTCGCCAAAAATTGCTTCCCATTGCTCACCGCACATGAAGCTAAAATAAATGGCCAGCGTTTCGATTATCAAAGTGCTCAAGCCAAAAAGGACCTGTGGTCGCGGATGATGCCAATCAAGCTTCGGGGTAAACCCACTTTCCTCGTCCCACTCCACATGGTTTGAATATATCTCATGCCAGTTGCCGTGGACACCATGGGATGGACCACCAAAAGCGCCGAGATAGATGCCCCCTAGCCCCACCGCCTCGGCCTTATCGAAGAGGTTCTTGCCTCCCCAAGGTCCCTTCTGGCTTATATCAACATCATCCAAGGGCACCCCTGCTGCAGTAGCAGCCCTTTCGATAGATTTGAGCATTCTGTCTTCGATTGGAAGCATGATGCCGTTGCGGGCATCGATGTTTGCCAATACCCGGTCTCTCAACTTCCGCTCATGGCGCAGCGAGTATTTCACATATTCGTCGATTAGCTGCGGCTCGAAATGCTCGATCATGTAACGAATATTTACCAACGTCTCGAACACTAGCCTCGCGAATATGAATGCGGCCTCCTGTCGCCGCTGGGTAGTCTGATCTAGAACGGTGTGAACTAATTTATAGAGCCGAACCATGTTGCCGCAGATCGCAGCTCGATCTCGGTCCCAAACAGGACTATCCCCCAACGTCGAAGCGGCGACACAGACATAGTGGCCTGCTGCCGGTTTCATAGACACTGAGTTAAGGTGTTCTGCGTGAAACCGGAGAGTATGAATGCAAAGACGAAAGTTCAGCCGCGAATACAAGCTTGAAGCGGTGAAGCTGGTGAAGGAGCGTG
>NZ_PGGM01000029.1 GCF_003010965.1 Phyllobacterium sophorae | reverse complement strand
GAATTCTCCGACCGCGTCTGCTTCTTTTACGACGGCAAAATCGCCGAACAGGGCCCGCCCGACCAGTTCTTCGGCAATCCGCAGAACGAGCGAACGCGACAGTTCCTCAGTGCCGTGCTCGAGGCGAACTAGGTACGCGGCGTCTTTTACCCTTGTCGTGGGCCCCTGATGGGACCGACTGAGCGAGGTTGAAACGACGAATAAGAGCGCCGCTTTCCTGCGCAGAGTCGCGCTTTTTGCAGAGATTATGAATGGATTTGGATCGAATTGACCGGAAGATTCTCAACGCCGTGCAGCGCAACAATCGCCTTTCGACAGAGGAATTGGGCGAACTTGCTGGGCTGTCGGCTACCGCTTGTCAGCGGCGACTGAAGCGACTTCGAGACGCCGGTGTGATTTTAGCTGATGTTGCCGTAGTTTCGCCAGAAGCCGTCGGACGGCCCATGCTCATGCTGGTGTCCATCAGTCTCGAGCGTGATCGCTCAGATATCATTGATCGTTTCAAGCAAACGATCCGGCGTACGCCGGAGATCATGAGCGCATATTATGTGACAGGTGAAGCCGATTTCATTCTTACAGTTTCTGCGCGTGACATGGCAGAGTATGAGGCATTTACCCGTCGCTTTTTTTACGAACAACCCGAAGTAAAGATATTTAAGACAACGGTCGTTATGGATCGGATTAAGGCATCGTTTTCTTTGCCAATTGATGAATAGCGCCACCGACAAGCGCCCGCAGCGGACGACCACTGATCACTGGATGGTGCAAATCCTGGCGAGTTGCCCTGCTGTTTTCGCGTACATCCTGTCTCAAGGCGATTTCGCTACTGATGCTGTTCGCGTCCGCCTGAGCATGGTTTTGGGCTTTTTGAGCGGTTCACGGCTTAAGCGGAATCGAAGGGGCTGAACGAAGCCGCTGACACGGCGGGGCGGTTTGCGGATGACGCTTCTGTTTTGAAGGATTGCGGCTGTTGAAGCGCAATCTTGAAAACAGGAGCAAAAAGATGGCCGAGATGAGCCCGATTCGCCGGCGGATGATCGAGAACATGACGATCCGCAACGTGTCACCGGCGACCCAGCGATCCTACGTTGTGGGCAGGACAGTCAGCAAGACGCAGATTCTATCGATATTTTCGAGACTGCTCGCACCTCTATCGGATCGCCGCTGCCACTTGATGCTCCCGCCATTCGCATGTTCCGGATGTTTGTGGCCGAAGCCCGCAGCCTGATCCACCAACGTAACGAGATCGAAACAAAGGCGATGAGCTGCTGCGACACAGCCCGGGTTATTAGATCTGCGGCAGGTTCCCGGGATCGGCCAATCAATGCCCTAACCAAAATCGCGGAGGCTGGTCACCTACGCCGTTTCCACCGTCATCGGCAGTTCCTCAAATTCTGCGGATCGGATCTCTCAACACAGCAATCCGGTCAGTATCGTGGCCAGACTTTCCAAGTTCGGCAATGCGGGTTTGCGCCGGGACCTTGGGGATTGCTGGGCAGTTGCAATCCGCCAGCGTGAGAACGGCGTCCGGCATAAGTTCGAACGCTACATCGCTAAAGAAGAGACTTTTCCCGTGCCAGTGGAAGCCGTCTGGTTCAACGATGGGACTTGACGAGCGTCATGCAGCGCGAGCATGCTGACGATCAGCCGCACACTTAGGACGTTGTCGGAATGAATGGGGCTAGGCACACTACGCAGGATGAAGATCGGTCAAGGCGTCGATGACACCGGTCGAGTTCAGCTTTCGCCTGACCTTAATCGTCAGGCATTCCCGGCTAAACTCGTCGAGGATGTCCGACAAGCACCTTAACCTGTCGCAGCTTCGTCACCATCTCCTCCGGCTTGTGCCGCTTGCTTAACAGCTTCAATTCTCCGTTTTCCTAAACATAACGGTGGACCATTTTGGGGGGGGTCACCAGTTTCAGGTTCTGGATCCCTGCCCCCCTTTATATCCATAGCGGATTTGTTTCACACCGCCATAGGGTGCATCTGCGACTCGCACAATTGGGCTACGTCTAATAGCTAAGCATGATTTTCTGGTATATTTCGACCACCTTGGCTAGCTGATCTATTTCAACGAACTCGTTGTTCGTATGGGCCTGAGCAGTACGCCCAGGCCCGATAACGACGCAAGGAATTCCGGCCAATGACAGCTGATTTGCATCCGAGCCGCCTGTGGCTCCTTTCTGCTCTCCGGTCCCGGCGACGTCGGCACAGGCCGCTGCTGCCACTGCTGCAATTTTGCTCGACTCAGAACTGATTGGAGGTGGGTCTTCCAACGCGGGCAGCAATGACCGCACGTTGATCTTGTCTTCACCCCGGCGAAAGCCTTCCAATATGCTTTCCACCTCCTGTATGGCGTCCTGCGGGCGCTCCCCTGGTATAAGACGCCGATCTACCCAGATACGGCATACCGGCGGCACAGTGGTAAGTTCTAAACCTCCTTCGATAAGACTGACGGTCAGTTGTGAGGAGCCTACCAATGGGTGCTGCGCTCGAGACACCAGGGACCGATGGTGCTCATCAAGCGCCAATATTACCTTGGCCATCCCCGTGATCGCGTTCACACCGAGATGAGGCTTTGAAGAATGAGCAGGCACGCCCTCAACCTCGATTTGCCAGCGGACGGAACCCATGTGAGCCACAACAAGCTCTAACTCCGTTGGTTCACCGACCACCGCGCCCTCATAAGTGACGCCTGAATCAGCAATAGCGCGAGCTCCAAGTTTGCGGAACTCTTCGTCAATGCTGGCTGCAACCACGACGGTGGCGTTGGGTTGCCGCTCTCCAAGGGTGCTAAGGGCGACCAACATAGCTGCAAGCGAACCTTTCGTGTCGCAACTACCTCGGCCATAGATCCGCCCTTCCCGTTGCTCTCCAGAGAACGGATCTGACTCCCACTTATCAATAGGAACCGTGTCCATATGAGCGATGAATAGAATGCGCTTGTCGGGGTCCTTCCCAGGCACCCAGGTCAAGAAGTTCGAGCGACCGTCTGCCACCTCCTGAAATTCATAAGGGAGGTTGCGTTCGTTGCAGAAACGCTCGAGGTGTTCGGCAACCGCTTGCTCTCCACTTCCCTTTGGCGACAAAGACGGATTCACGCTCTCGATTTTGATAAGTTCCTGAAGTAGCGCTACAGTCTGCACGGACGCGATTGACATTACCTCTCCTCTATTGTGCATGATTATTGCTATTTTTGCTGCTTTAACCAGATTTTGGCCAGGTCGATCACGCGATCTACTTCGTCGTCGGTGTTGTAAAGATGCAGGGAGAACCGAAGCATGCCTCTGCGTGCCGAGACAATCACCTGGTTATTCGTGAAGTGCTCGTGAAGCGAGTGAATGCGGTCGTCGACAGGGCGCCCTCCAACAAGTGCGGATGTGTCGCCAAGGGCTACGATGCTACCAGTGTGCCTCCCTGGAGGCCCGCCGCAGACCGGTAGCCCGAGTTCTAAGAAACCAGAGGCCAGCCGCTTTGTCAGCGACGTGACGCTTCGCTCAATCGCTGCGGTTCCAATTTCAAGTAACTGCCCCATTGACGCATAGGCAGCCAACATGCCTGGAAAGTTGTAATGCCCAACGTCAAACCGGGGGGCGCCGCGGCGCAACTTCACGGAACTAGGTACTGGAGCCGATTCTGGTGCGTTTCCAAGGTCTACGCTGAAGCGCGCAAGGTAGGCCGGATTTAGCCGATCGGCCCATTCCTGGCGGCAATACAAGAATCCCGATCCATAAAGACCCATCAGCCCCTTCACCGTGGAAACAGCTAGACCGTCTATGCCGAGTTGGGCAACGTCAGTGTGCAGTATTCCAACAGACTGCGTGGCGTCCGCCAAAAGAAAGGCGCCATAATGCCTGCAGGCCTCCGATATTGGCTCGAGCACGGTTCGAAATCCCGGCACCATTGTCACCGTCGCCAGCGCGACAATACGGGTGCGAGAATCAATTGCCTTTACGACGGCATCTGGTGGAATTGACCCGTTGTCCGGCTCCACGACTCGGAGCTCAACATTGTGGCGATCCTTCACTTGAAGCCAAGGCAAGATGTTGTTTGCGTGCTCCAACTTTGGGCACAGGACGACATTGTCTCCAGGCCTCCAGTCGAACGCGTTGGCGATTATATTGATGCCCTCTGATGCATTCTTTGTAATAGCAATTTCGCTTTGATCTGAATTGATAAATTGCGCGAACCTGGTGCGAGTACGCTCGACATGTTCCAACATGCTTTCTTCGTCGTTTCTTCCATGCAACCGATTGTCCAAATGCGGCTCGATAGATGCCCATGTGGTTCTTGAAATGAGCCCTTGGTTCGCGACATCCATGTAGACGGCGTTTGCGGTGGCGGGAAACTCCTTAGTGAGGTCCAAAGGAAGCATGGGGCGTTCCTTCATAAGGAGGCTGCTGGCGATTGAGGAGGCGTTTGAGCTAGTTGGTTGGGGCGAGCGTTGCATAGGTAGGTTCCATAGAGGCCAAAAATTCTTTAACTAATGAAAGCCAGCCATAGGTCTTCGCTGACCTCCCTATTTTATGCATTGCCCTGCGTTGAATTCAAACAAACTTCTAACTAATTACGCCGTTTTCCTGCGCAGAGATGAGATCTTTGCAGTGATCCTGAATGTTCTGGATTGATCCGCCCAAAGAACCTTTACGCCGCGCCGCGCGCAATCGCCTTACGACAGAGGAAATAGGCGAACTTTGCTGGAGTATCGGCAACCGCTTGTTAGCGGAGATTGGAACCATGTCGAAATACCGGCATGATGCGGACGTTGCCGTATCTCAACGCCGGATTAATTGTGTGCGCCCGTTAGCCGGAGTAATAACGTGCCAGGTGACGCCGGCCTGTTGTCGCTCACCATCTTGCGGATCGCCTCTGCCCGCTCCCAACTGACAGCGCCAGCCATTTCCCGTGCCTTGCGGCGGATCCCAGATCGACTGCCCGCCGCACCGTATCCCGGCGCGGCACGATTCTTACCATAAGCATAGGCCCGCCGTAGATCGAATTCTCGATCATCCGGCGGATCGTCGCATTTGGCCGCCGCCAGACCACTTCACGGTTGTTGCACTTCGCAGGCAAATCCAGCCCATGCTCGAGGAACCACAGCAAAGCTTGTCGGGCGCTACCGAACTCGGCCACCTTGTCGAAGACAAGGGTGATGGCCTCTTGGACGCGGCGATCGGGATCCTTCTCAATCCGGTCACCGACCTTCAGGAAACCAACCGGGGCAGTGACGACGAGTTCACCACGCCGGGCTTTCTCGTACCGGGCCGACAGGGAACGCTGGCGCAGAAGATCGAGCTCGTATTCATTGAGGCTCCCCTTCAATCCCAGCAGCAGCCGATCGTTGCCCTGCCGCGGCGCATAGACCGTCTCCTGGTCAATCAGCACGGTATCGACGACCCGGCACATCTCGATAAGCTGCTGCCGGTCGCGGCTGTTGCGGGCAAAGCGCGAGACTTCCCGCGCCGCGACGGCACCGACTTTGTCAAGGCAGACCTCGACCACCATGCGATTAAATCCGGCGCGTGCTACGCCACCCGCCGCCGAGCGAGCGAGATCATCATCTACCGTTTCAATGCAGGACCAGCCCAGCGGCATCAGGCGATCGCGCATGGCATATTGCAGGGTGCTGCTCTCGCGATTGTGCAATACCTGATGAGCCGAGGATTGCCGGACACAGAGAAGGCCTTGCGCTCCAAATGATGCGGACTAATCTTCTCAGACATCATGATGCACCTCCTCTCGTTCCGCGGCGTGGTCGCCACTGACGTGTTCGAGGATCAGACGGACCATCATCTTCGTGAGCATCTGGCGCGTCTCTTCGGGTAGTGTCTGCCATTGCGGCGTTTGTGCCGTCTCGGCGTCCTGCGGATGGGAGAACAGATCGAACTGATAGGACTGGCGTTGGCGTGGCATGGGCATCGCTCCGATTCGTGTCGTGAGAGATCAATGCTGCGTTCGAATTCGATAATTGTGATGCTGCGTCCAAAGCAGGCACCACGTCCTGAAGGAAATTGGCCAAAGGGTACAGCGCGCCGATATCAACTTGCGGAGCTGCGCAAACTTGCCAGGGTACGCTATCTTAATGGTCGAACATCCAGGATGGGATCTCCAGCCAACGGTCCGATACCAAGCCTGTAAGACTGCAGCGGAAGAAGTCCCCGTCGGCCTTGTCGATCACCTCGTGAACCTTGACAACATGTCCGCTCCAGGGATGCCACGGATAAAGAAGCTTCCGCTCAATGGTCCCGTGGGCGTTCTGTCGCTGCGTTATACGTCCGCACAGCGCCTTGGCTACCGTCGACCAGCTTCCGAGACCATCATCCCTATGGACCGACGGTCGGGACGGCCGAAGCAATCGCAAACAGGTAGTGGGAAACAAGCTCCATAAACACTTGCGGGTGCCGTCCCGAGAAAGCCGTGCTCTTTGCTCAGCCGCTCGAAGATCCGCTTCGAGGTGGCTTCTTCGGCCGTTCGCGCTCTTCCTGCGGGATCCGATCGAGGATGTCGGTGAACGGTCGAGCTTTGCGCGGCGAACCGTCTTGCTGCGTCGGTAGCCCGGCGGCACGGAAAATCGCGGCTTCTTGTTGACCGTCCGTCGGTCGATGCCGAAAAGCAGCGCCGCTTCCCGTTTGCTCAAGCCATCAATGAAGACGGCACGCCGCACCCGCGCATAAAGCTCCACGCTCTTTGTACCCGCCCTCGGCCAAAGGCGCGAAGGCTACCGCTGACTGAGTTTACTCCGGTCAACAGCCAGACTATACGGCCGCTTCAGTAGTGGATTTTTGCACCGGCGTTCTCAGCCGTAGTCTAATCAGAAGCAATCGGTCCTCTATGCTCCAGTTGGCATCCATCAGCCTCGACCGCGATCGCGTAGATATGGCAGATATGAATGTCGCGCTACGTGGAATACGACGACCTTCGAATTCCAAAATGCTCGCATCTGGCTCGGGTCGCGCTTGGCCGTGCGGATATTGTGCGCGGTTTACCAAAAAACGCCGATTTCCTGCAGAACCGGCGAGGCCTTCGCGTAAAGAAATTGTGTGGCACTTGCTACCCTTCGGGCATACGGAGCGACGTACCGATGAATCAAGGATGAAATAGATGAAAGTCTCAGGCGTGGGCGCGGCCGTTGTCCAAAAAGATCTGGCATTTCCAATTGCCGAATTTGAGCGGCGCCTCAAAGCTGTTCGACAGGAGATGTCGGATAAGCACCTGGATCTTCTGGTTGTGACAACTCCTGAAAACATCTACTACATGACCGGTTTCGATACAACAGGCTATGCCTCTGCTCAGTTCTTGTTAGTGCCGAGTGACGGCGATCCATTCCTTATAATCCCTGTAATAGAAGTTACAAAAGTCGAACTGTATGCGTGGACCGATCAACGCACTAGTTACATGGACCACGAATCTCCCATCGAACTCCTTGCAGACACGATCCGAACCAAGGGATTCGCCAACTCGACCATTGGAATCGAAAAAATAAGCTGGTTTCTGACAATCAGAAACTATGAACGACTCAAAGAACTGCTTTCAGCCACGAGATTTGAAGACGGATCCCTCACCGTCGAACGCGCTAGGGTTGTGAAATCGGAACTCGAAATCGAGTATATTCGCCAGGCTGCCCGGATCGCGAATGCGGGTATGGAGGCCGGCCTTAACCAAGTTCACGTTGGCGCAAGCGAAGATGATATCGCTGCCGAGATGCAGCGGGTTGCGACAATCATGGGCAGCGAGTACCCGGGCGGGCCGCCACTTATTTCATCGGGCATTCGAACCACCCACGCACATGCGACCTGGTCCGGCAGAAAATCGTCGAGGGCGATCCAGTCCTGCTGGAACTGTCGGGCAATGTCAGGCGCTACAGTGCAGCGCTCATACGAATTGCCGTCGCCAAGTCAGCTAGCCGTGAGTTAGTGCGCATGGAAGATGTGTCCCGCAAGGCCCCTGAAAAAATGCTTGAGGCCATCCGGCCAGGGTGTCCCCTCGGGGAAGTTTGGGATGTCTGGTCAAGGGCAGTGACGGACGGTGGCTATGAGGGGCGATTTAAGCGAACCGGATACTCGATTGGAGTCAATTACGCGCCTGATTGGGGCGAGGGCTATATTCTTTCTTTCCAGCGGGGAGAAAGTCGCACGCTCCGTCCAAACATGACGTTCCATATTCCCTCTGTCGTTGAGGTATCTGGCTTGGCCCACGCGGGGACAAGCGAAACCGTCCGCGTGACAGAGACAGGATGTGAAATACTCACGAATTTCGAGCGCAAACTTTTCGTGCGATGAGAGATGGGAGTTATAGGACTGACTGCAGACAGCATATCTTCGGCGCTCGATCAGCTGGAGGTCGATCGTGTCGACGCGCCATTGCGGAGGACGTATTTGCCGGGGCGGTCTCCGGGCGCGGCAGGCGGCCAAGTTAGTCTTGGCGCGCCTTCGTTGCAAAAGAGGATCGGGGCATGCGCCCAGGGACAAACGCGCCTAGTTCGCCTGCAAATTCGGGTCTACGAGGCGTAGACTGCATCGATCTTACAACATCGAAAAGAAAGGAAACTCCCATGGCCATTTTCAATAGCGTCGCCGACCTTCTCCCTGAGATTGTGGCTTGGCGCCAAGATATTCACGCACATCCCGAACTGGGCTTTGACATCCCACGTACTTCGGCCTTTGTCGCCGAGCGGCTGCGCGAATTCGGCTGCGACGAGGTCGTGACCGGCCTCGGCAAGACCGGCGTCGTCGGCGTCATCAAGGGCAATAGGGTCGTGGGCGACGGCAATCCCAAGGTCATCGGATTGCGCGCTGATATGGATGCGCTGCCAATCGACGAAGCGACCGATGTGCCCTATGCGTCCAAGAACGAAGGTTTGATGCATGCCTGTGGTCATGACGGCCACACCGCGATGCTGTTGGGCGCGGCGCGGCACCTTGCCGAGACTCGGAATTTTGCCGGAACGGCAGTCATGATCTTCCAACCTGCCGAGGAGATCGGTAGGGGCGCGGTCGCCATGATAGAAGACGGTTTGATGGAGCGCTTCGGTATCGAACAGATCTTTGGAATGCACAATCGTCCAGGCTTGCCGATTGGTGCCTTCGGCATCCGGCAAGGTCCGGTGATGGCGGCAACGGATGGCATCGAGATCAGAATTGAAGGCCGCGGCGGTCATCCCGGAAGGCCCAATGAATGCATCGACCCCATCCTTGTCGGCGCGCAGCTCATCACGGCTCTGCAGCAGATCTTGGCTCAGAACGTTGACCCTTTGGAATCAGCAGGAATTTCGTTCCACCAATTCCAGGCGGGGCAGAGACTAGTGCCGGTCATTCCACAGACAGCGGAGCTGGTGGGCACCATGCGCACGCTGAAGCCGGAAGTGCGTAAGCTTCTCCAGAAGCGACTCGGCGAGGTGGTCGCCGGCACCGCCCAAATAACCGGCGCCAAGATAGATCTTAGTTTCCAGAGCTTCGATGCAGTCCTCTTCAACCAGGCCCTGCAGACCGAGCTTGCGGTAGGCGCGGCGAAGGACGTGGTCGGTGAAAACAACGTGCTCGAGACGCCGCCGGTCATGGGAGGGGAAGATTTCTCCTTCATGGCGCAGGCGCGGCCCGGTGCTTTCGTCTGGTGCGGAAACGGCGACAGCGCCGGCTTGCATCACCCTGCCTACAATTTCAACGACGAGGCGATTCCGTACGGAACATCGTACTGGATCAAGCTCGTAGAGAACACGCTCGTGGCTTGAGGTATTGCGACGGGGAACGTATTTCGTGATCGGGCCCGATTAGACGCTCGATCGCTGAACTGCTCCAATTTCTTGCTTCATTCACCGTGTGCCGGCGCATTACCACCAGCCAAGTTGCTGAATTTTATATACATAGCTGGAAAATGTGTCGGTTCGTTTCTGTGTGTAGCCCATGAATCTGGCCACGGCCCTCACTAGCTTCCAGCTATCTCGTTGCCAGATGACATTAATACACAATCTGAATGTGATGCGCACTGCCGGGTAGCGAAAGATGCAAGGGAGTCACTGCAGCTCCAGTAAGGTCGAGAGGGCCGTAAAATAACCAACAAGGGGGCGGGTGTGCCTGAAGAACATAACGTAGTGGAATTCATAAAATGAAGAGTTGTTCATCCGTGCCAACATCTCTTGAGGGTTTATCGGCGTGCGAATGCCTAGAACTGTACCGAAGGCGGCAGCTCTCGCCCGTTGAAGTCGTCGATGACAGTCTCGGCCGCATCGACGCCAACAACCCGACGCTGAACGCATTTTGCCTCGTCGACCACGAAGGGGCCAGGTCTGTTGCTCGAGCTTCGGAGGGTCGATGGATGAAGGGGGAACCAGCCGGAGTAATTGATGGCATTCCGACCACCATCAAAGACCTCACCTTGACACGAGGCTGGCCGACAAGACGTGGCTCATTGTCCGGTAGCGCCGAGGGACCCTGGACAGACGACGCGCCCGTTACAGCGCGCATTCGCGAGGCCGGTGCCGTTATCCTTGGCAAGACCACCACTCCGGAGTTTGGCTGGAAAGGTGTTACAGATAGCCCTCTCTACGGCATCACCCGCAACCCCTGGGATCCTGACCTGACGCCAGGCGGCTCTTCGGGCGGCGCCGCAGTCGCGGCGGCCCTCAACCTTGGCTTTCTTCATCAAGGTAGCGACGGTGGGGGATCAATCCGGATACCAGCGAGCTTCACAGGAACCTTCGGCTTCAAGCCGACCTTCGGCATCGTTCCGCAATGGCCCGCTAGCGCCATGACCACGCTGTCTCATTTGGGGCCGATGACCCGCACGGTCGCGGATGCGATCCTGATGATGAATGTCATCGCACGAAAGGACGCTCGCGACGGTTATGCGGGACCCGCTTATCCCGGTCTCGACATCGATCCACCAAAAACCCTTAAGGGTCTGCGGGTCGGCTATAGCCGGGACCTTGGGTATGTGAAATTGGCGCACGACATCAAAAAAGTTACCGATAATGCGGTCGACCAGCTTCGGGCTCTTGGAGCCGAGGTGGTCGAAGTCAATCCGGGATTCGCGGATCCGGTCGAGATATTTGCTACATTTTGGTTCGCCGGCGCCGCCCGTATTGTGTCACGAATGAACAAACAGCAAAGACAGCTACTGGATCCTGGCTTTCTGGAAGGTGCCGAACGCGGGCTGAAGATCACGCTTGCCGAATTTCAGGATGCTGAGGCGACGCGGTTCGAGCTTTCCGCTCTTATGGCGAAGCTCCACGAAAAATACGATCTCTTGGTCACACCAACGATGCCTATCGCCCCGTTCCCAGTCGGACGAAATGTGCCAGATGATAGTTACACGGGGTGGGTGGACTGGACCCCCTTCACCTACCCCTTCAACTTGACCCAGCAACCAGCAGCATCCATTCCATCGGGACTAGATGATCAAGGGCTGCCCGTCGGGCTACAACTGGTCGGTGCGCGCTATTCCGACACCACCGTCCTAACCGCGGCATATGCGATCGAAAGTCGCTTGGGACATCTTTCTCAACCCGGCATGTCGTTACTAAGGACGTCCAGATGAACCAACAGAACGTGGCTGTCATCGGTGCCGGCATAGTCGGCACCTCGATTGCGCTGAACCTCCTCCGCCGCGGGCATCACGTGACGATAATAGAGCGGCAAGGACCCGGGAGCGGGACCTCGTTCGGCAATGCTGGCATGATCAGCCCGGACAGCTGCGTGCCGCTATCGATCCCGGGTCTGCTGAGGAAGGTCCCGGGTTACTTGCTCAATCCATTGGGCCCGCTGGCGATCCAGCCGCGCTACTTGCCTCGGGTCGTACCCTACCTCGTGCGATGGATGCGGGCCGGTAAACTGGACCGCGTGCTGAAGAGTTCGGACGCAATCATGGCGCTACAGTCTCCGGCGTTCGCAGAGTACGAGGCCATGCTCGGACCGGCAGCCTTTTCCGAGTTGATTCGCTGCGACGGCCAGCTTTACTTCTGGCAGGATAACCTGGCCCGCCAGCCCATCACGGATATGATCTGGCAACGGCATGGTGTGTCGGCCAGGACCCTCTCCCGAGACGAAGTCCGGGACCTGGTACCAACGCTCAAGGTAAAGATCTCGCACGCGATCCTCCACGAGCGTCGCGGTCACGCCGTGAACCCATACCGGGTCGTTTGCCGCCTCGCTGCACAGGTTGAGTCAGAAGGAGGGTCGATCGTCCGCGAAGAGGTTGTTCGACTGATACCTCAGGCCAACGGCTGGCGCCTGATCACATCCATCGCCAACCGCAGCTTCGATACGGTCGTCGTCGCCGCAGGCGCCTGGTCTGGAAAACTGCTGGGTCCACTTGGCTACCGTTTTCCGCTCGAAACCGAGCGCGGCTACCACGCCACCTTCCCAAATCCGAACATCCCGGCGCCGCCATTCCCAATCATATGTTCCGATCGGCCGGCCGCGGCGTCGCCTATCGACGGTGACATCCGCATCGCCGGAACGCTCGAATTCGCTGGGTTAGATGCGCCAATGCGGCCCGAACGTGCCGAGGTTTTGGTCAAGCGAATTAAGCAGATCATGCCGGACCTAAACGTGGAGAACCACAGCGTCTGGATGGGACATCGGCCCTGTCTGCCCGACCACCTGCCGATCATCGACCGAGCCCGTTGCCATGACGGGCTGATCCTGGCCTTTGGACACGCCCATAGCGGCATGACCAGCGGACCGCAAACCGGGAGGCTTGTTGCTGACCTCGTTGGACGCACGCCCCCCGCCATCGACCTTACACCTTTCCGCTCCGATCGGTTCTGTCTAACTGGTGCTGCTGACGCCGGACAACAACTTGCCGTGTGGCCGCTCTTATCATGAAAGTGCATTTCCAAACGGATCGCCATCCAGACCTGACCTCATCCGTTAGGATATTTTCGATGGCCTCTATGCGGTCAAGCGCCGGACGCGAACGTCATACGATAAAGCGTTGCGGTGTCATAGATGCGGGTTTCACAAAGTCGCGGACAAGGATTTCAGTAAGTCGCGGACAAAGTAGGCGGTGGATTTAGATCGATTTTCGTGAGCGCCGATCTGGCAATTTGCCCTCGTGTTTTTGAGCGAGGACATGACGCCCAGACGGAAGCAAGCGAGAGATACGAGCGTGAAGGATATCCGATCAATACTGCGGTTGACGTTTGAGCAGGAACTGCCGATACGCGCCGTTTCGGAACGTTTGAAGATAAGCAAGACGTCGGTATCGACGTATTTGCTGCGGGCACGTGAAGCCGGTCTTGCAGTCTGGCCGCTTCCTCCTGGGCTGGACGATGATGAGGTACTGGAGCGACGGCTCTTCCGTCGGATGGGGCGACCGCCGCGTGACACCAATGAGCCGGATTGGCCGAAGATTGCCCGCGATCTGAAGCGCAAAGGCGTGACGCTCAATCTGCTGTGGCAGGAATACCGTGAGGGCCATCAAACGGCTACGGCTACACTTGGTTGTCTAATCGCGCTTTGCGAGTCAAGCCCGTTTACAAACGCGCGAGGAGTTCCGGACACGTGTTCACGGCACGGTGTCAAGCGAATTGAAGATTTGACCCCTTGGGATCGGTCGTATGGCGCGTTCTCAGGGTTCGCTCAGTACTTCATTTTGATGTGAGAGCAATCGTTTGTCGGGAACATGGTTGTCTCCGCGGTCGGTACAAGACCGTCGCATCATGGTCTTCGCAGGCAAGGTCTTCCTAAGTTTTGCGCGCAGTCTCTGCGGCCGATGGGTTGAAGATTTCTCCCGTCTTGAGCATGGTATGCATGATAACCGCGAGTTTGCGGGCAACGGCCACAGCGGCCCGCTTGAAGCCAAGCCGCTCGCGTAACTGAGCCCCAGTCTTTCAGGCGACTTTCATTCCTGGCGCTGGTTCGCGCAAGCATCCCTGTCGCTGCTTCGTAAAGCAGCCGCGCAGACGGTTGTCGCCTCTCCGTGAGATATGAACCATCGTAATCGACCTCGCCCGACCGATAGCGGCGTCTGGTCAGCCCGAGCCAGGCGCAGCTTTGTCGTGATCGTAAAAGGAACCAAGGCTCAGGCAGAGGAAATCCGCGAGGAATGCCGTGTGTTTCTGGAAGGTGAGTTGAAGTTGATGCTGAATATGGAAAAGAGCCATATCACTCACGTCAATGACGGCTTCGGGGCATCGGATCATTCGCAAGCGTGGGGCGCACGGACGGATGTCGTCACGACGATACCCAAGGAAAAGGCCAAGGGGTTTGTTCGCAGACTGTCTGAAGCCCTTTCCGGCAATCAAGCGACGGACGCGAACGTCATCCGATAAAGCGTTGCGGTGTCATAAATGGGCAGTCCTGTCATACGGCGGATGGCTGGCGTCACCGTCGGGAACAACGTACATTCAAACAGGAGTGCGGCAATTTCCGGATGTGCAGCGCGAAGTCGCGCGACACAGGCCTCCACATCAAACTCAATCTCGGCGACACTAGTCGGCTTTGGTGGCCGAGTCTTCCCGTTACGCCACAACGCACCGCCTTCGATGCCGCCGATCACTACTCTTGCCCGTGCGGCTGGATCATCGACACCCAGCAGATCTACGCCGCAATGTGTCGAGTCTGCAGCCACAACGGCGAGCTTCGCGTCGGCCGGAAGCTGCCGGAGTAGCGTGGGCGCCAATAGCAGGCTCGACATCGCCACCGGAACTTTGACCGACGCAGCCACCGCTGCCTGATGCCGGATAGCGAAGCCACAGTCTCCGCATATTGCGACGGCGCCACGCTCGACCAGTCGCTGGGCAGCTGCAATGTAGGCCGGTTCGAGCGTAGGATCGCCAGGGATGACCCTATCCGCCCAAGCTCCTGCCGCCGTCTCTATGATTAGTGGGAAGTCGAAAGTTGCTGGATTGAAAACCGAGTATGGAAGTGGAGGCGGAAATTCGCCGGGCGCCAGCCCGACCTCCAGTCCTAAAATTCCGAGGGCTCTTTGTGGTTGATTCGTCATGGAAGGAGCTTTCTTGAGTCGGGAAGCAGTTGCTGTGGTCATTGTTTCCTTAGCAATACTGGCCGTCAGTTCAGAGTTGCAGGCTGCTCGGTGCCGTTTATGAATATAGCAGCGTCAGAAAGGGCAGTTTGAGCGAAATATCCCTTCCAAACGCAGGAGATCGGCGTTATTTTGCTACATGCGCATGAGTGGGGTACAAACTCGTTAATGCTGAAGACCCCAAGCTCGTATGAAGCCGGTGCGCGTGTCCGGAGCCAAATGGGCTCTGACTTAGGCTCCTTCGGATGCAACGATCTTAGTTTTTCATTGAACATGCGTGCACGAAGCAACCTTAATCGCTAATGGCCAATGGCGGGGAAATAGGGATCGATTTCTCGGCTTGCGAGCAAGCCCCGTCGGCCGCTCAATCGGAAGACTGGCTTGAGGTGGAAGCTCTCCCGTTTTCATGCCGAGGATACGCTGTTCCTTGTCTGCCTCGGAAAGCAGCTAAGTCCGGTGCAGCCTCTCCTTCCAAACACCTAGTTCCGGCGGGCAATTGTGCCAGCGCACAACTCGACCAGCAGTACGATCGACCTTACCTCGCCTCGAGCACGGCACTGAGGAACTGTCGCGTTCGCTCGTTCTGCGGATTGCCGAAGAACTGGTCGGGCGGGCCCTGTTCGGCGATTTTGCCGTCGTAAAAGAAGCAGACGCGGTCGGAGAATTC
>NZ_PGGM01000028.1 GCF_003010965.1 Phyllobacterium sophorae | reverse complement strand
CATTCATTGTTCTTTCTCCCCCGCGGGCGCTCCCCGGCCAAAGCCGGGAAGCGGGGCGGCGCATGGGTGGCAATTCGGGCCTGCCTCAGCCCTTGCAAGCCTCGGCGGTCGTGGTGCCGTCCGGCAGATCGCGTTTGCTGTAGCCATATTTGCTGACCGAGGCCATCATTTCGTCAGTGCCAAGATAGTCTTTAAACACGGCGTTGAAGGCGTCAACAGCAGCCTGCTCGTTCAGCGGGAAGGCGATGGCGGGATGTTCGTTGGGCCCCGGCGGGGTGTACGGGTCGGCCACCTCGATGTTGGGATCGTTTTCGGCAACAGTAGTCGCGTTCAGACTATAGAGATTGCCGGCGGCGGCGCGGCCGGCTTTCACAGCCTGTACAATCTCCGGCGGTCCGGCGAGTTGCATGATCTTGTCGTCGGCGATTCCGATTTTCTGCGCGGCCTCAATGGCGGTGCCGCCAGCGAGGGTGGCGAGGGTGAGCCCTTTGTCACGCACATCCTCAAAGGAATGCAGGTTTTCCGGGTTGCCCTTCGCCACGATTATCACGTCATTGCTCGAGGCGATCGGTTCGCTAAACAGCACGTTGCGGCAGCGTTCCGGGTTAATCCACATGCCGCCTGTGATAATGTCGAAACGACCAGCCTGCAGGCCCGGGACGAGCGAGCCCCAATCGGTTACGATCGCCTCGATTTTGGTCGTGCCCATCTTTTTCAGAACGTCCAGCGTCATCGCATTGACCAAGCCGAGCGGCTCGTTGTTCGCACCGGGATAGGCACTGGGAGGCTCGTTGGTGAAGCCGAGGCGGATCGTTTCCCCGTTCTTGATCTTCTCGAGTAGTGCCTGCGCCGAAGCCGAACCGGCAAATGAGGAGATTGTCATCGCCGCTATGCCGAGTGCCGCCATTCCCCTCAAGATTGCAGACTTGAAGCTGCGTTCGTCGTCTTTCCATTTGACCATTGGTTAGTCCTCCATTTTCGTTTCGCCGCCGGCCCCAAACCGTGAGACGATGTTCATATCGATTTGTTGACATGAATTATGATGCGGCGGTTCCCTTATGCGGGTCTCAGATCGCGCTTCGATACCCTTGCGACTCTCCATCTGAGCATTGCGGCTCAGTACCCACTTCATAAACATAGCAGCGCAACTGCGGTACTTTGTGCGTATCTCTCAATGTAACGCAGGAAATCCGCGTTTTTTTGATGCGTGCGCACATTTCCATCGATCCGCTATCCGATTAAACTGAACATGTTTAAGTCGCCGCTGCAAAGGCAGCTTTCGCCTTCTCGACCCGGGATCGTTCTTTGGCGCGCTTGATCGGGATAGTGTCGAACGCGGCGCCACGTCTGGCATGCTCTTGGGAAGCCGGCACGCAGCTCGACCGAGTTCGACCGATCCGAATTACGGGCGAGCAACGCCGGCCGATATGTAGTCGGCATTCAACATGTGCCAGATGATCATGGCGAGCTCGCGCGCGGCGGCACAGCCGCGATGTGTTTTTCGCGAAGCGCGGCGATCTGCTTGTAGAAGGGTGCCGGCCGAGCGAGCGATCTCGGAATTGATTGCGTTCGGCTCCAGCGTCGGGCCCTGCTGCACTACTTCGCCTGCATACATGCCGGCGACCCGATCGCACAGCTCGGCAACAGCGCCGAGATGTGGGAGTCTCGCAAAAGCAGAGACAGGGGGTTGAGCGGGCCTGCCAGACGGCACTCTCGCAGGGGGCACGGCTCGTGACCGGGGGAACTGCACTTTCCGAGCGGAACGGCTATTTCATGGCAGCGACGGTGTTTGCCGGTGTTGCACGAGATAGTGATCTTTTCCAGAAGGAAGTCTTCGGTCCTGTCCTCGCCGTCACCACGTTCGATGATCCCCTAGAGGCGGTCGATCTCGCGAACGACACCGATCAGGGCTTGGCAGCGGGTGTGTTCACCCGAGATCTAGATCGGGCTCTTTGGACCGCCGACCACCTTTGGGCTGGCCAAGTCTACGTCAATGGATGGTTCGTCGGTGGCGTAGAAACACCGTTCGGTGGCGTAAAGCAGTCCGGCTACGGGAGGGAAAAGGGTCAGGAAGCGCTGGACGGCTACGTTCAGACGAGAAATGTCGGTATTCGCATATCACAACCACCGATTTAAAGTGAGCAGCAGGCAGAGTGGCAACCATGAACACAACATGGCTCCGATTGGCCATCTGAGAGGCGCAGGAGACTTGTCCCTGTCGACCGTCTTGCGACGAATGCCTGTGTGCTTCCCATTGATTGGATCGCACAAACGCGCGGCTACAGCCGCTCTCCGAAGGGGAACAGCAAGGTGCTCGACCGCCAGCATTTCCGGACACGCATCTTTTCTCACGGCTGCGGTCGCAACTGCCGCAACCGCCATGTGCAGCTCAATCGTGAAGAGAAGGCTAAGCTCAATGCGTGTCGTCCTGTGACGTTGCGAGGAGATGCTGCGTATTTCGCAAAACAGGACTGTCATTCCGGGTTCATCCGCACTTTTGGTGCGGGTGATGGGATTCACGGATGAATCGAACAGGTGCATAAGGTTGGAATTGCAATCAACCTTGTGATTTGCCGATCCTTCATATTGTGAAAGCTTTGATTCCACCCGATGTTTCTGTTGTGCAAGTTTTGCCTTCGGCCGATAAAATCGTTCTGACTACCGAGCCCAAGAACAAAACATCATGTTGTCCACGCTGTGGTTGCATCTGCCGCGCCAGTGACGGCGCGCCAAACGCCAGCGCAGCTGCGACGAGATCGCTTAAAGGAACCGCTGTGGCATCGATGGCTTTTTCGCCAAGCTCAACCAAGTCGAGGCGGATCGCAACCCGCTACGACAAACTGGAACACCAATTCGCTACATTAATCACGTGTATCCCATTGCGGCGCGTGGTAGCCTTCGTTGACGTAGAAGCGCAGATTTTGCAACCGGAGCCGCGTGATCGCTGCCATCTCTTCAGCGGAAAGTTCGAAATCGAACACGTCGATGTTTTCCGCCAGCCACTCCTTGCGCTCAGCGCGCGGAATGGCGACCACGCCTTCCTGCTGCACGTGCCAGCGAAGCACGACCTGCACCGGGCTTTTGCTGTGCCGCTTGGCGGCCTCCCCGATCACCGCCTCCTCGAGTAGCGCTCCACCTCGGCCGAGCGGGCTATAGGCGACCATCCCCATGCCGACCGCGCGGCAGGCGGCATGAACTTTGGTCTGGTCGAGATAGGGATGATACTCGACCTGATTGGCCACAAGCGGGACATCCGATAGGCGTACAGCCTCCGCAAGTATATTGGTGGGAAAGTTCGACACGCCGATGTGCCGCGCCAAGCCAAAATTTCGAACCGCGTTCAGCGCCTTGATCGACCCCGCCAGCGGAATCTCCGGGTGTGGCCAGTGGATCAGCAGCAGGTCGACCGTGTCGAGGCCAAGCCGCTTCAGGCTCGCCTCGGCCGATCGCTCCAGGTCTCCCGGAGCGATATCGGTATACCAGACTTTGGTGGTGACGAAGACCTCGTCGCGCGGTACGCCAGAAAACCGCAGCCCCTCGCCTACCGCGCGCTCGTTGTCATAGGTCGATGCGGTATCGACATGGCGGTAGCCGAGCGAAAGTGCGTCTGCGACCAACTCCGAGCACACTTCGTCCTTAAGCGTCCAAGTCCCAAGGCCGATTACCGGGATTGCCGCGCCGTTCACCATGACATTATGCATAAGACCTCCTGATTGCTTCCCGCCGGGTATTCCTGTTATCGCTGTCGACGCGCCGCAACTTGCGCCGGTTCCCCGTCTATTCAACTATGCCTCCTGAACCCGAGCCGATACACTCGCGGAGTTCAAGCTCATGCCAATCGATTCGGATCGGAAATGACCTCCCGCAAGCCCTGCAAAAACTTGCTCGCTTCGGCTCCATCGACTGCGCGATGGTCCACTGACAGCGTGCAAGTCAGCATCGTTGCAACGCGCGTGTTGCCGAGGGGATCCGCCACGACTCGGGGCCTGGCGCCCCCTACGGCCAAAATGGCGCATTGTGGTGGGTTTATGATGGCGTCGAACTGCTCGATCCCATACCCGCCAAGATTAGATATGCTGAACGACCCGCCTGATATCTCACTGAGCTTGAGGGCGTTGCGACCAGCTCGCTCCGCGAAATCCTTTACTTCAGCGGATATCTCCATCACCGACTTGGCTTCGGCACGGCGTACCACTGGAGTTGCTAAACCACCCTCGACGGCGATTACTACCGAAATGTCTGCGTTGTGAAATCGGTGAATCGCGCTGCCCGTCATCTGGCAGTTAATGCCCGGATTGTTGACCAACGACACCGCAACTGCCTTAATGAGACAATCGTTTACCGATATTTTTTTTGTCGGATCAACTTCGTTGCTCGCTGCCCGCCAATGCAAGAGGGCATCAACTTCGATGTTAGCGACAAGCCGGAAGTGCGGGATCGTCTGCTTTGCCTGCGTCATCCTGGCGGCTATGGCTTTCCGCAATGGAGTCAGTGCTTCCTCGGTAAAGGAACTGGACATCAGCGTTCGATCGTTCCAATGACTGCGTTTATCTCCACGGTTTGGCCTTCTGCCGCTACGATCGTGGCCAGTGCGCCGCTTGCTGGCGACTCAACTTCCATCGTGGCCTTCGCTGTCTCGGCCTCTACGAGAACTTCTCCCTCGCTGACCTTGTCTCCAATAGCTTTTAACCAGCGGACTATAGTAGCTTCCTCGATACCCACCCCCTTGAGGGAAGAACAATGTCGGTTGTCATTTGTGCTTAGCCTTCTAGTAGTATCCTGGGACGTTAAAGCAGCCGTCGTACGGCAGCTATGATGTGCTCCTTGGTCGGGTAGAAGTTCTTCTCGAGAGCCGGACTGAAGGGCACGTGAATGTCGGGAGCACTCAGGCGCAGGACCGGTCTCTTCAACAGATCGAAAGCTTCTTCTACCATGACCGCTGCGATTTCACTTCCGACGTTACAGACGGCGTGCGCGTTTTCAACTATTACTAACCTTCCGGTCTTTGCGACCGAATTTTTGAACGCCTCGTGGTCGAGCGGTTTCAACGTACGTGGGTCAATCACCTCAACCGAAATGCCTTCCTCGGCAAGTGCGTCTACAGCTTCCATCGTCGGCCGAATGGCGCCGGCAATAGCGACGATTGTTACGTCTTTTCCCTCGCGCTTCACGTTCGCCTTGCCAATCGGAATTACGTACTCCGGATCTGTGGAGACATCGCCTTTGAGCGGCCACAGGCGGGTGTCTTCGAAGACGAGCACAGGATCGCCGTCGCGAATGGCGGACTTCATAAGCCCCTTGATGTCGGCCGGGCTGGTCGGACAGATGATCTTGAGACCCGGCACATTCATAAAGAACGGATAAGGCCGGTCGGCATGCTGCGCCGCCTTGGACCCAACTGAGAACATGCAGCAACGAAACACGATCGGAACGTCGATCTGGCCTCCAGTCATATATCGCAACTTTGAAGCCTGGTTGATGATCTGATCTGAGGCGAGATACATAAAGCTGGCGATTGAGAGGTCTACGATCGGTCGTAATCCATTGATGGCCGCGCCGATTCCCAAGCCGGTGAAACTGCCTTCTGAAATCGGCATGTTCCAGACCCGGTTTTTGCCGAACCGCTCAACAATTTTGTCGCCACCGTAGACAGAAATGTCTTCTCCCATCAGGAAGACGCGCTCATCACGATCCATCTCCTCGATCTGAGCCTGCGTGAGCGCTTCAAGATAGGTCATCTTGATATAGGCGCCGGCTGTTGCGGCAAATTCCTTAGCAGCACTTTGCATGTCGATTAGTTCCTCTCCAGCTTAGCCGCGAAGCTGTTATGGCCTGCAAGCGACGAATTGAACATGTGGTCAGGCAAGGTTTCCGGGCGAGGCATTGGGCTGGCTAGAGCAAACTGTACAGCCTGCCTGACGGCTTGAGCGGCTTCGTTCTCTATTGCTGTCAGACTATTTTCATTGACACCTTGTTCTAGTAGCACAGTGCGATAAAGCACGATCGGATCCCGATCGCGCTTATGAGCCTCGACTTCTTCAACCGATCGATAAGGCTGCCCTGGAACCACCATCCCGAAGTTGTGCTCATCGAAACGATAGGTGTTGGCGACGATGAGAGTAGGCCCATCGCCCGCCCGCGCTCGCGTCACGGCCTGTGCCGCAGCCTCATAGACGGCGTTCACGTCCTGCCCATCAACCGTCACCCCCGGCATGCCATAGCCAGCGGCTCGTAGCGCGATGTCCGGCTGCCCGTGGCTTTGAGCCAGCGATGTGGTGATTGCATAGCCGTTGTTCTCGCAAAGATAGATGACCGGAAGTTTCCACACTGAGGCCATGTTGAGACTCTCGTGGAAGGTGCCCTGGTTCACGGCTCCATCGCCGAAAAAGCAAAGTGTAACCTGGTCTACGCTTCTAACCTTGGCGCTGAACGCGCAGCCTGTGGCCAGAGGAATGCCCCCTCCAACAATGGCAGATTCGCTGATGATCCCGACCGAGCGGTCTGCAAGGTGCATCGAACCGCCCCGCCCTTTGCAAATGCCGCCCTCTTTTCCCATCAGCTCGGCCATGAGCGCGTCCAGATGCGCGCCCTTACCGATCGGGTGCCCGTGTGAACGATGCGTTCCGGTCATGGCGTCATCGTCCTGAAGAGCCAGACATGCCCCTACGATGGCGGCTTCCTGACCAACGCTCGCGTGGAAAGAACCGGGGATCTTACCACCTTTGAACTGGCGCATACCCTCTTCTTCGAAGCGGCGGATGCGAAGCATTCGCCGATAAGCCTCTAATCTCTGATTACCGCTCAACTGCATGATTCCAACGTTCCTCCAAAAATCAAAAAAGCACAGCTTGCAAGGTGGGCAGCAGCAGCAGCGGGTGCTACCACGCCCTGGAAGTCTCGTCCGGTTTGCGAGACCCTGGCCAGATCGAGCTACGAAATTGCGTAGCGGAGATGGTTACATTCCTCGCGCCGATGAGGCCACGCCTTACCATGCGACCTACGTTTACCGCCTTACTCTGCTCTGCATCTAAACAGTGAGATAGCCGCCATCAATTGGCAGGGTTACCCCATTGATGAAGCTCGTCGACAGCGCCATGGAACAACACGCACTTCTTCAACGACAAATTCGACAAGCTTCTCATCGAGGCGCGGCGAATTCGACCAGAGCAAGCGCAAGGATCTGTATCGTGGCCATCATCCGGGGGGCGTGATCGTGCCGATGTTCAGGCAGTACATCGACGCGACAGGGCCGGGCGCCAAGGGGTTCGTGAAGAATCCTTTGACGGTTTGAGTAACGCCTCCGCATTGACGCAATGCTGGCCACAACAAGGCCGTTGGGGGCGTCCCACATCATCAAAGCCCCTGCGCCAGCGTCTTTTCGCTTCTGTTGAGAGCGGCAGCTCGATCCGTTCGTAGTCACGGAGCACGCTCCAAGTGCCGGCTTCGTTCGATAGCTTGGAGCAGGGTCCGGTCGAAGATGCTAATCGAGCAACGCGCCAGATGCTGCCACCACTCCATTTGTGAATCGAACACTTTGGCCGGATGCGCCAGCTGGGCGACCGCCAAAACCCACAGCCCAGAAAACCATCCTCGTCGCCTAACAGAAACCTGTTAGAGGTAATTGTCGCTACCCGCTCGAACCTGTGCTTTCCGCTGCCTCCACGGTCTAGCCTCCTCCAGATCGCGAACGACACGAACCAGTGTGGCCTCGTCGCCAAAACGGGCGACGATCTGAATTCCGATCGGCAGGCCGCTGGCGCTTTGTGCCAAGGGCAAGGAGACTGCAGGCTGCCCGGTGACATTGAATACGCCCGTGTATTGAAAAAGCGCGGCATCCGCTTTAAAGAATTCTTCTGCGGAAACCGTTGGGTTGGTTGCGCAATAGATGCCGCCATGCGGTAAGGCAAGGGTTGGCATCGTGGCGGTGAGCAGTATGTCAAAGGCATGGATCGCCTCGCCCACACGGAAACGCATTCTCCGGAGGATCTCAAGTTGGTCCCCTGCTGCATGGAATGCGTTTAAGTTCCGGCCATACTCATAAAGCTTAAGATTGATCGGCTCTAAGGTGTCCGCGTTGATAGTGCGTCCCGTAGCCTGCGCCGCATCTTCAAGTGACCTCGCGCTAAGAACCGTGGAGGCGCGAAATAGTGCACTGTACTCGGCGGACTCATATGGCGGCTCGATATCCGTGACCTTATGCCCCATTTCCTCAAGAAGCACGGCCGTCGACTCGACAGCCTGCAGGACTTCCGGATCGAGATTGAGTGCGCCCCATTTGGTCCTCGCGACCCCGACCCTCAGAGTGCCGGTGGGCTTTGAGAGTTCCTCCACATAAGGACGGTCCGGCTGGACGATAATGAACGGATCGCCAGGATGGGGACCGGAAAAGACGTCCAGCGCGGCGGTCATGTCGCGCACAGTGCGGCAAAGAACAAAATTTTTGCTCATGCCAAACGAGGCGTCCTGGCTGTTTGGACCGCCGGAAACTCGCGCGCGGGACGGCTTCAGCCCGACAAGGCCACACCAGGACGCCGGGTTGCGAATTGACCCGCCACCGTCACTGGCATGTGCAATTGGCGTGATCCCGGCGGCCACCGCCGCGGCAGCCCCCCCGGATGAGCCCCCTGCGGAGCGTTCCAAATTCCACGGATTGCCGGTAACGCCATTGAGAATGGACTCGCTCATTCCGGTTTTCGCAATTTCCGATGTCGTTGTTCTTCCTATAGTCCGAAGCCCGGCCTCCCAGGCGCGACGAAAAAAATAGCTGTCGGTGTCGGAGCGGCAACCTTTGAACAGGCGGCTTCCTCGTTCTTGTAGGCGGCCAGCCTCGCTGGCTCCGATATCCTTGCGAAGGAATGGCACGCCATTGAAGGGTCCAGTATCCGCACCGGCAACCGCCTCGGCATCTTCGTAAAATTCGATCACAGCGTTGACGAGCGGATTGACCTCGTCGTAGGCCTCGCGGGCCAAGTGCGTCAGTTCCATAGAGGTGACTTCGCCGGCATTTACAAGAGAGGCCAAACCAGTGGCATCATACTCTACGTATTCACTCAGCCTCATTGCTGCCGTCCTTTTCTCGCACTAGTATTCCAAGTAAATGTAGTAGCGTTCCACTTTGCTGCGCCCGCCCTCTTGTTGGGGCGATTAGAATCCACTGACCGGCGCGACCTTCGTTCCGTCTGAAAACCGCGACCATCTGAAGTTCGTCGGATCGACGATCGGTGAGCGCCCGGTGACGATGTCTGCCATGAGCTTGCCTGCTGCTGGTCCGAGGCCGAAGCCATGGCCCGAGAACCCGGTCGCGACATAAAAGCCGGGAATGGCATCGACCGCTGAAATGACGGGGAGGGCGTCGGGCGTGACATCAATATAACCGGCCCAGCGCTGCGCGATCATCGCCTTGTCCAGAACCGGAAATGCCTTCCGGGCATCCAAAAGGGCGCACTGCGAGATTTTATTCGAAGGCTTGGGGTCGAGAACACGGCAGTATTCGAAGGGGCTGGCCTCATCCATTGCCCAACGGCTCGGCATTCTTGCCTCCTCGACGAAACGACTTCCCAAACGGAAACTCAGCGATCGCCACTCTGTTTTCCAAGCTGGGAGAAAGTCGAGCGCATACCGAAAAGAGCTCGGCACGATATCTACGGCACTGTTGTTGGTGGAAGCGATGGTATATCCGCCATCCTGGCGCTTGCGTATGGAGAAATTCTTCCCCCACACGGCCTGTTCCGGTCCGTTCTCGACCGGCGTCGTACGAAAGACCGTGTTCATTGCCTTCAACTGCGGAAGATCGAGACTAAGCGTTCCGCAAAACAGGTTTGACCAAGCCCCTCCGGCGAGGACAACCGCATTGCAGGCAATAAAGCCCCGTTCGGTGACAACGCCGGACACAGCGCCGTTTGTCGTCTCCACACCGCGCACTGCGCACTCCGTTAGAATGGAGGCCCCGCGCTCGCGCGCGGCTTCGGCAATCGCTGGGGCAGCCTTCTGCGGCTCGGCACGACCATCAGCAGGTGTGTACAGCGCTCCTTTGGCATCGAGATTGGAGCCGGGAAGGAGGTCGCGCAATTGCGTCGCACCGATCATTTGCGATTCGAGCTGATATCCTTCTAGATGACGTCGCCAGCTCTTATATTGTTCATATTGCTTGTCATTCGCACAAGTGAATATAATTCCTGCGCGCGCGTAGCCAGTATCGCGGCCCGTTCGTGCTGAGAGACTCGTCCAGAGGCGCAGTGCTTCCGCCATCAGCGGGATCTCGCGCGGATCCCGACGAGAGATGCGTACCCAGCCCCAATTGCGGCTGGACTGCTCTTGGCCGATCCCGCCCTTTTCACACAAAGCCACCCGCAAACCGCTTTCAGCAAGTTCCAGCGCGGTCGAGACGCCGACGATGCCGCCGCCGATGACGATGCAGTCCACCTCCTTTGGCAATTCAATGTCTCCATGAACGGGTACGACGAACGGTCCGGGCATGCTCAGTAGAACTCCTCGAGCTGGCAATTGATGGAAAATTCCGCGACGCTTGCATGTATGAGTAGCTCGACCAGCATCCCGACGGTCCGTGCGAGATCATCCGGATCAAGCGCATCGGCGCGATCGGCGATGCTGCGTACCATATCGGGAGCGACGGAACCGGGGCATACGGCCGTGGTTGGAACTCCAAAATCCTACCCCGCTCCGGTTCCTGGGCAGGGCCAGGAACCGGTCAGGCGCATGGGTGGCAATTCGGGCCTGGCATCAGCGCTTGCAAGCCTCGGCGGTCGTGTTGCCGTCCGGCAACATCGCTTTAGTGTAGCCGTATTTGCCGACCGCCTTCATCATCTCGTCCGAGCCGAGATAGTCTTTCAACACGGCGTTGAAGGCGTCGACCGCAGCCTGCTCCTTGAGCGAGAAGGCGATGGCAGGATAGTTGGAGGGCGTGGGCGGGGTGTACGGGTCGGCGACTTCAATGCTAGGGTCCTTCGCGGACAGGGCGTTCGCTGTCAAGTTGAAGAGGGCGCCGGCGGCGGCGCGGCCGGCTTTCACAGCCTGTACAATCTCCGCCGGTCCGGCGACCTGCATGATCTTGTCATCGGCGATGCCGATTTTCTGCGCGCCCTTGACCGCGGTGTCGCCAGCGCCAGCGGCGAGGGTGAGCCCCTTGTCACGCACATCCTCGTAGGAGTGCAGGTTTTTCGGGTTGCCCTTCGGCACGATCATCGCGCCATTGGACGTGGCGATCGGTTCGCTGAACAGCACGTTTCGGCAGCGCTCCGGGTTGATCCACATGCCGCCCGTGACAATGTCAAAGCGACCGGCCTGCAGGCCGGGGATGAGTGCTCCCCACTCGGTGACGACCGGCTCGATTTTGGTCGTACCCATCTTCTTCAGAATGTCCAGCGTCATCGCATTGACCAAGCCGAGCGGCTCGTTGTTCTCACCGGGATAGGCGCTGGGAGGCTCGTTGGTGAAGCCGAGGCGGATCGTTTCTCCGCTCTTGATCTTCTCGAGTAGCGACTGCGCCGACGCCGAACCGGCAAACGAGGCGAACGCCATCGCCGTAATGCCGAGTGCCGCTATTCCCCTCAGGATTGCACGTCTCGGGGGATTATTCCTGCTTTCGCCGTGTTTCCGCTCTTCCACCTCGTGATTCCTTCCGTTCTTGTTTTGCCGCTGGTCGCCAAAGCCTGAGACGACCATTATATCCATTTATTGGATGATTATTATCCGGCAGTTCCCATCGTTATGCGGGCTTTCGGAGCGCGCCTCGGTAGGCCTCGGACGATCCAACAAGCCCGCCCTTCATACCGGGTTGCTCCGTGCCCGTTTCATGAACATAGCAGCACAACGGCGGTTCCTCCTGCATATTTCACTTTAAGGTGCAGGAAATCGTCGTTTTTTTGGACTCACGCGCATATTTCCATCGATCCGCTAATCGATGCACAAGAACATGTTGGTTTGCTCAATCCGATTTTGCTTGCAAGTTTGGGCTGCTCCCTGAAAGGCCCTCGATTGGAACTGGACCGTCCGGAAGGAAAGCTAGATGAAGAAGAGTCGTTCGGCCGGGAACACATCATTGGTGTGCCCGCTCCTGGTGAAATGCGTGGAACGCAAAAACCGCTGGCGCAAAGGGATCCAGTGCCTTCGTCAACCAGCACCGCAAGGCTGTTAATGCCAGCCCTGCAGTCAATCGTAAGCGGCAAGCTGAGGCCATTCAGGCAGCGTAATTCCACTCCGTTCGATCCTGAAGCTGGAGCGCCGGGATCTCTCGAGAGGGCATGGTCAGTGTGGGCGGCAATACCTACAGCGTCCCTGATGCCACCCGAAGTAGACTGGTTGAAGTCCACTCTCTCGCAGACGAAGTTCGCATCTTCGAGAATGGTCCACTAATAGCCGTCCATCCCGTCCTGGAGGGCCGCAAGCAACGACGCGTGCATCCGGATCACCGCCGCAGCGGGACAGTCCGCCGTTTGCATCCAGCCGCAATTGACGACGGGGGCACCCTCCAAGGAGCCGGAGACAGAGTTCTTCAACGATCTCTGGCTTTTTACGATGCCGCCGGCAAAGAAATGGCACAGGAGAACCGCCCATGAGCGCCTCCCTCGACGCCATACTATCGATGATCGATCGCATCCGTCACGATCCCGCGTTCATGTAGAAGACGGCATCGGCGTCAGGATGCGCCAGAAAATAGTTCGACAAGCATAGCAAAGCTTTGAGAAACACCCGTACCAATTGCTATGACTTTCGTCTGGGCACCGGCTTCGCAAGCGTGTCGGTGAATCCCTTAGGCGGCATCGCCGGCACCGACCGTGAGATCATTGCAGCAAACCCGCACAACCACTTCTGGAAATGGCCTTTCATAGCTATTGTGATGGTGGCTTTAACGCGCATTCACGGACCCTTCCCTATTTCTCGTCGCTATTTTGCCAACGCGCGCCAGGGAGATCGTGTTGATTTGCCGGCGCATTCTCAGAAATTCCAGCGCAGTTTCCATGAACTTATTGGATCAGCAGTAGTCCTCCGGGGACAAAGCTCGTTTCCTTGCGGCAAGGCTGGCCTCGTAACGTGCCGCATCCCGGTGCTGGCGCTTTGGCAACGGCGCCGGGAAGAATCGGGAGAAGAATCGTCGAGGGGTACTTCTCTGAGTAGAAGACTCTATTAACGGAAATCGCGCCAGCCGGAAGGCCCCTGTTAGCGCTCGGAGCGGCAATGGTCAGCTCGAGACTATGTCCTTTCCGCACCACATGCGCGATCGGCCCGATCAAAGACCTCCATATTTCATAAATCTTTCCCGGTTCGAGTTTCTCGCTCTGACGGAAAGTAGGCACGACCTCGTCAGCGTGGGATTGCACTTCGTCAACCTGCCCGCCCACAAGGCCGCAGGCGCGAGTCCCGACTTCAATCCGATTGAGAACGCCTTCGCCAAACTCAAGGCGCTGCTGCGAGCAAAGGCCGAGAGAACCATCAAGGCTCTGTGGGAACGCGGTCGGCGCGGTCGTCGACCTCTTCACCCCAGCCGAATGTGCCAACTACTTCAAAGCCGCAGGATATGAACCGGATTAAACAGAACGTGCTCTAGGACCAATTGGGGTAAGTCGTCGCGGCATGGCCAGTAGAGGTGGCACCACGCCCGGCATGGCTCCCGAGAACAGCGAGCTGGGGCGATCTGCGATCTGCTCGTACACGCCCCAGCGCCCATACCGTTTCGACACCGCGCCGGGCGAGCATCGGCGGATCGCTCAGGGGTCGAACGTCGCCCATTGCGCGCTAATGCTTGCCGTCATAGTGACGTCGGCGGTCGGGTCCGGATTCAGTGACCTCGAGCCCAATCGCAAGACCGGCAGGGTCTGCCCTACTTAGCTTTGTCTGTCTTCTCTCAAGACCGTGTCGGCCAATTTCTCAGCCACCATAATTGTTGGAATGTTTGTGTTCGCCCGGGGGCAAAACGGCATGACCGAAGCGTCGGCGACCCTCAAACCTGAAATACCAAGAACGCGCCCCGACGGATCGGTCACAGCGCCAGGATCCACGGCCGCCCCCATCTTGCAAGTCGACGTCGGATGCCAACTTGGGATAACGTTCTGGCGAATATACCGATCCAAATGTTCCTCGTCATTGATGAGATCGGAAAGGCCATGACCCTCCGTTATGACGCGCCTAATAAGCCCACGGCGCAGCCGCGGAGACCTGTCCATGAGGAGCGCCAGAACTGAGGTGAGCACATAGTTTGTACGATTGACCTTGCTCACCCGCTTCGCTCGCGCGTTCAAAGCGGACGGAAACGGATCCAGCGCCACAGAGGACAGCGAATCTTGCTGTAGCAGGCGGGCTATGAAACGGAAGCCCTGCTTCAGGCGCTCCGCGTCCCGCTTGTCGCTCAACCAGTTGAAATCGACCTCCGGCTCTATTCTGTGCGAACGGTCCGTGAGTACGACGGTTCCCGTCGAGTAACTGCGATTGACCCACAAGGCGAGAGTGCCGAGGCGCTTCCCGAGTGGGTGCCAAGATGATTTGGCAACAGTCGATATTGCCATATCCGTCGAGGGGCAGCCATCGTAACCCGACGAGTAGCGGGCGTGCATCTGAATATATTCGCTCACATTGGGTGACAAGCGATCGGCCGGCTTCAAATAGGCCGAAACGCAGATCGTCGGGTGTTCCTGAAGGTTCTGGCCCACACCTCTCAAATCTGCAACAACCGGAATACCGAGTTGTACCAATTGCTTCGCGGGTCCGATCCCGGAGCGCATCAATATGGCGGGTGAATGGAGGGCTCCGGCGCACAGGATCACGCAAGGAGCGCTATACGATTGCAAGCCGGATTTGTTCTCGGTCTCGACCCCCGTTATCGTGGTTCCCGAAAAGATCAGCCGCACGACTGTCGTTTCCGGCAGAATTGTCAAATTGGGGCGAGAGCGAACGCTTTCACGTAGGTAGGCCATCGCGGAGGAGACCCGATGACCGTTGCGGTTGGTCAAGGGAACGACGGAGTAGCCATCACCGAACGCACCATTGAAGTCTGGCCTGAAATGAAGTCCCAGCGCATCGTACGCTTCGGAGATTGCCCGGATGAAGCCCGACCAGTCTGATTGGCGCACACGTTTGATTGGCAAGGGGCCGTCCTTGCCATGAAATTCGCCGCCGAAATCCAAATCGCATTCGAGACGACGGAAGTAGGGCAGCACGTCTTCCCAACCCCAGCCCGTTGCACCGCTTGAGGCCCACTCATCGTAGTCTCCGGGCCCGCCGCGGTTGGCGACTTGGGCATTGATGCTAGAGCCGCCGCCCATGACCCGGGCCTGCTCGTAATGAATAGGCTTGCGGCCATCTCGCACCGTCGTCGCGTGGAGCGACTGCCATCGATAATCATGATTAAGGTAAGCACGCGTTGGATCGCCATCCTGAATGTCGTCAGGAACGGCATTCGGCGGCGTATCTGGACCGGCCTCGATGAGTAGCACGTGACCTCCATCGGCGGATAGCCTGTTCGCCATCACGCATCCAGAGGAACCGCCACCCACGACGATATAATCGAAAACCAACGTCAACCTCCCATAAACCGCCAACCGGCAGAATTCGATAGCCGCCGACCGACCCCGGGCTAGCTGCATCGGGTTATGCTTTCAGCAAATTTAGACTACCCCGTTCCATCCGGGCGCCCTCGATACGCTGACCAAGTGTGATCGGAAATCTATCTGTCTATTTGGGCCGCTTTGCGCCAATTAAACCTCTGCCGGTGCAGAAAATCCGCATATTGCCGCTATCTTTGCATATTTCTGCCCTCATAGCGCCGGCGCTCTTCAATCTGGAATGCCACGTGATCCAGATGGTGCAATTGAGGACAGCCGCGCTGCGAGGGAATCGCGACACTCTCCATGTTCGACAACCTTCGAAGAACTACCGCCCTGCCGGTATTTAGTCCTCCCGGTAACGCGTCCGAGTTGATGGATATCGCCGCCACTCTGTTGCTGCGTCACAGCGGCAACTCTGGTACAAGAAGTCCGGCACCATGTCGTGGCAGGAAAGGGCAATTGCCACGTCCAATGCCTGCGCCGCCGTCAGTCACCACGGCCTTCGACGCGATCGCGATGGGCAACTGGGCGGGTTGTTGGTTCAGTTGCGCACACCGAAAATTAATGGGAACCGGACCGTCCTTGAATGGATCATGGCCCGCGAGCAATAGCGCGAACACCAAGTTTGCGGAACTCTTGTCAATGCTGCCTGCAACCACGACGATGGTCCTAAGTTGCCGCTCTCCAAGGGCGCTAAGGGCGACCAACATGGCTGCAAGCGAACCTTTTGTGTGCAACTACCTCGGCCATACGTAGCGCTTCTTGAGAACGGTGGGGATGGCCTTCCAGTATCCTTCCGGCGGAGGCGCTTTGGCAGATAGCAAAGCACTAGAGCTGGAATGCCGCAAGATATGTCTTTTTAGACGTCGATTGGTATGGCCAAGCTCACCTTGGTGCGATCCATCACGATCATTGTGCTATAGTTCCTGACAACGGGGCTATCGAAGAAAAACCGCTGGGAAAATGCGTCATACTCCGCCAAGTCACGCACTGAGATTATGAGAACGAAATCCGCATTGCCCGTCACAGCATATGCGCTCATAACTTCCGGTGCCCGCTGTATCGTCTGCTTGAAGCGATCGATGACATCGGAGCGATAGCGCTCAATATCGACCAAGACCAGCATCATCAGTGGCCGACCTACGGCTTCAGGCGACACAACCGCGACATCTGCTTGAATCACCCCGGAATCTCGAAGGTGCTTCAGTCGCCGCTGACAAGCGGTGGGCGAGAGACCGGCCAATTGACCCAATTGTTCGGTTGTCAGGCGATTGTTGCACTGGACGGCGCTCAAAATTTTCAGGTCGATTCGATCCAAATCCAAGCTCGATTCTCCGCAGTAAACCAGGTATGCGCAGGAAAACTGCGCTACGCGCTCCATTCTAGCCGCAATTCGGCGGCGACGGAAGCCTAAAAATGAACGGGCTAACAAAGGCGTGGGACATGAGAGCCAATCGGGTCGCGGTCGGCCGCGGACAAGGCCTGCGTTCGGCGGGCCTCGGCCAACTCAGTTCTGCCCCCGGAAGAAGATGCTGCCGCTCACAGCCTTCTGCAAGTCATTTTGCCGATGTCTCTCCGGCGCGATGACATCCGGCAGAGTCACATCGCGGCAAAGGTTACCGGCTTCGCGGCTAACGCCGGGTCGAAA
>NZ_PGGM01000027.1 GCF_003010965.1 Phyllobacterium sophorae | reverse complement strand
TCGCCCAAAGCCGCGATGAGGGCGGATACGCGGCGGCGCGTGCGAGGATGCAGCCGCATCACCCCTTCAATCAGCCGGCGCCCCTCACTGCTTGCCAGGAATGTGATCCGCTCGTCGACGGGGAGAGACGCTACCTCGCCCTTCTGCGTCGCATTTCCCGGCAGACCTTGGAACAAGCGGCCGACGGGCACGCCGAGGCATGTCGCGATTTCAAAGAGCATGGATGCACTGATGCGGTTTTTGCCGTTCTCATATTTTTGCAATTGCTGGGGGCTTATCCCGACAGCGCGGGCCAGCTCGGCCTGCGTTACGTCGGATTGAAGGCGGACGGCGGCAACCTGACGCCCGACATAAAGGTCAGCAGCATGGGGCCACTCGCCCGCACCCGCTTGCAGGTGTAGCGGGCGGGGTTGCCATTCGGTCCGCGGGACTTGTCGGTGACGCATCTGTCACTCCCCGTTAAGTGAGTATGTCGCGGCACGCCCCCGCGACAGACACCAAACAACAAGCAACAATCGACTGAATTTGATCACCAAACGCACCTGCTGGTTGGTCTGCCGTCAGTGCCACCGCGGCCTCAGTAAAACGCAATGTAGCCATAAACTCTGTCGCCATAAAGAGTTAAATTCGACAAATTCGATATCGTGAAACGAGACCGCCCATCACCTCTACGAAAAACGTTAGCGCACAATATAAGGGCGCAGCGTAAGGTTTTGGGTATAAGTCAGGATGAGTTGGCCTTCCGTACTGAAATGCATCGCACGAACGTCTCGGCGATCGAACGCGGCGTTCGCAACGTCAGTCTTGATAACTTATACTATCTTGCAAAAGCCCTAGAAATCTCCCCGGCTAATCTGATCGCTGAGACATAGTGCGCCGCGAGACGAGCTAATTGGCAAACAGAGTTCTCAACGGACGACAAGGCGAAAGGATGCTTTGTGCATAACGGTTCGACCGCGCACATCGAAACTTGCGCAAAGTTGACACCGTATGCCGATTTTCGTGCGGCAATCCATGGTCCTGAAACGGTCCACGGCATGGTCGAGGATCGCCGCGCAGGGGTTGGTATCTATCGTCGCATGATGAGGAAGATCAAGCCGCAGGCAGGAAGCTTGGATCCCTCTGCTCGTGCTGTGGTCGGGCTCGCGACGACTTAGAAGAAATGCACGGAAATGTTCTCGTTATCTAGCGGTCCTGGTCAACCAATGTCGCAGTACGACCTCTCGACTGCGGTCATCATATGGCTGAGGAGGCCCCGGAAGAATCTTCTCGCGAACCCAACGCATTTTTTCCTCGCCTTAGCAAATCTGCTTTTGAAACGGAACAACCAAGGAAGTTGAGATACTGTTGCTACGACCTTCCCCGCGCTCGACGATAGTAGTGTCGAGCTTGCTCGCAAGGGAATAATCGGGGCCATCGGCAATCGCCGAAAATCCGGTGCTTTCTGCGACGGTGGCGCAAGGTCCATCGCCGTTCAGCCCTTTTGGTACCAATCAACCCGAAAAACGATCAGAACGACTAGGCTCAGAGCGAGGATCCCAGCAAATACCAGAAAAATTGTAGAGGGTCTTACCTGGTCGGAAAACGCCGCACCAATTGCAAAAAGGATCAATCCGAGAAAAACTCCGGTGCAATGCAGAGCGCCTTTTGCCCGGCCCAAGGTCGCTCGTGGAATGCTCGACTGAAGAGTGACCTCAACGGCAACCCTGCCCAGATTAAAAAGTGTGCCTAACGTAGCGAACGCGAGTAGAGCCCACGGCAAATCCAGCATTTTCAACACTGCAAAAGAGAAAGCGGTAAGGGCGAGTATGATCAGTTGCAATATCGGAATGTCTATGACCCGGACTAGCGGCATAAGAAGGATGGCGCCCAGGATGGATCCAGCGGACCAGGCGCTTTCAAGCTGACCAAAATCTATAGCGCTGCCCCCAAGTTCTTCAAACACAAAGCTCGGTCCAATAACGCTTACCAACATGCCGCCGACGTACAGAAGTGCATAAACGGCGCCAAGTCGGAGCAAATGGTTGTCGACACGCAGTTCCGATTTGGTTGTATCTCCTGTATCCTGGGCAGACAGTGGTTCTCGCCGGACGAGGCACATGCAGCATACGGATATCGCAAAAGCCGAGGCTATTGCTGCGAGTGTAAACGTCGGGGCGGAGACGTGCAGCAAGACACCAGCAAGCGCTGCCGCCACCAGACTTCCTGATTGCGTCAAGAAGCACACGATGCAATTTGCTGTCGAGAGCGGAAGACCAGCACCAACGGATGGTATCATGGACTGAGACGCCGTAAGCGCAATCCGGTCGCACGCCGCAAAGGGAATTGTCGACAACCAGATCGCCCAATGCAGATCCGACCCAATCATGATGGCCCCCAGAGCCAACGCGGTTAAGAATCGGACGAAATCGGCTATCAAACAGAGAAGACGCCGATCGCAGTGATCAGACATCCATCCTGCGAGTGGGCTCGCGATCAGTTCTGCCATGCTCAGGGATGTGAAAAACACTGCTACAGCTGATACGCCGTGTCCCGAAACAACGAGGATCCAGGCGCAGGCAAAGTGGTAGGCGTTCCGCCCTACGGCCGAAGCAAACGTGCTCGCGAGGTACCAGTTGAACGAATGCGATCCATAATCTGCGCCGGAACAGGATCGAGGCATTGGCAGCTTTCGGAAATGGCTTTGCAAGTGTCATTGGAAATTTCCGACCGTTACGCTTTCGGAATCGTGCCGGACTTTCGAAATCGTGCCAAAATATCCCCGCCATGGGCATCAACTACGCCACCTGCGGCGGAACTCCGACGGGCCGGTGCGAAAGGCTTGTTTGAAGGCAACGGTAAAGTGGCTTGAACTCGAAAACCCACATTCCAGTGCAATGTCGGTCGCCGAAAGATCGGTAGCACGAAGGAGGTCGACTGCGCGTTTCAACCGATGTTCTGCAACATATGAATGAGGTGTTTTGCCCGTAGACTGCTTGAACGCGCGAAAGAAGTGACGTCGACTTACGCCAATCTCTCGGACAAGTTCCTCCAGGCTCGGCGGGTTCGCCGGTCGGCTCTCGATGATGGCGTTTATACGCTTGAGATTGAGCGGTGAGAGTCCACCCTTGGCTGGCTCCAGACCAACTCCATTAAGTCTGAGTAACTGTACGAACAGCTGGACGGCCTGGCTTTCAGCCATGGCAGCACTGATTGGATCGGGGTTGTTGAGCTCGGTCGCGATCCTTTGAAGCGAATCTTCGATGATGTTGTCTCGAAACCCGATGGCCGGCTTCAAGCCCGCCAGGTGCCAGGAACCGAGGGATTGCTCAATGAACGTGGGATTGACGGATACGAATAGATACGAACCGATGGCGTCTCCCTCGTCCCATCCACTCCATTCACGGTGAGCAGGTACAAAAACGACAGAGCCCGGACGGCGGGGGGTGAAGCCAACCGAACGCCCTTCGACGAAATCCTCACCACACCGTGCCCCACCCTTGAGGTTTATCAGAAACGAATGCTGGGCACGAGCAATGCGCGTCTCCTGACGTGCTAACCCCGTTCTTTTAACGATGTGCGCCCGCACCATTCCCCAGTCGACATAGTTATGGACCAGTGTTTGATGAACCGAGCGGCGGACCTCGTCGGGTTCAAATTCAGATGTATCCGTCAAAAGACGCGATCCCTCCAATTAACTAATCAAAACGGGTTATAGATTCATCTTGGGTTATCGAACAATCCGCGATCAACCCACGGTTGGCGATGATGGCACTTTCGTGAAAAAACGGCATGCCGGTGAAAGCGCGCTATCGGACCGCGGTCTACCACCTATGGGACGGTGCGCGGGCGGCAGATGGCAGCAGGGCCTGCATAATCACTGCGGAATACCATCTGACAGCCCGGCAGCGTCGTACCTTGGAATGCAATCACGTAGGTGTACCACGATGCAAGCTTTCACGGACTTTATCGCCGAGTGCGACCGCGGCCCGCGTTTGAACCAACTGGCCGGCTTCTTTGCCGAGACCGCAGCCGGCAAGGCTGGAATGCCCATTCGCAGACCCGCCGTCGATACACGGCTTTTCCCCTATGACGCACTTCTTCATCGTTTCGTCGAACTTCATTCACGCCGCCAGGGCTTCTTCGACCAACACTATCATAGCAGTATTCCGTATCGCCTGGAGGAGGAATGCCGCATGGCGCATGCGCTCCTGCGATACAGCCAATTGAACACGAATGACGTGTTGCTCTACAGTCTTGGCACTGCGGAAGGCACGATGGCGCGTAGTTTATCCGAACTGAGCCGGGGGAGTATTCGATCGTTGTCTTGCAGTCCGAACGCGGAGAATTACAAGTGCTTCATGGCGTTCGGTGAACCGGCCCACGCCAGCTTTTTCCTCGGTCCCTTCCATCGCTTGACCAAAGAACACCTCCGTTCCGACAAGAAGCTCGAACCGTTTTCTGACGGGTTCGACTTCATCTTGGAAGACACCACGTTTCAGATGTACTCACCCAATCGACCAAAGCAAATCGAATTTGTCGCTCAACATCTCAAGGCTGACGGGATCCTCTTGCTGCTGGAGAAGTTCCGGGCCGTTGATGCCGGAGAATACCAAGGACGTGAATCTCAAAAGGACTTCGGCTTCAAGACGCATTACTTCGGTACCGAGGAGATTGCGAGGAAAACGAAACTCGTGCTCACAACAATGCACGACGGCCAAGTAACCTTGGCAGAGATGGCGCGCGCAGTTTATGCACAATTTAAACACTGCGTCGTTACTTGGAACAGCGGAAACTTCTATGGTCTTGCGGCAAGTAACAGTCGCGAAAATCTTTGGCGCTATCTCTCGTTGATGGTCCATCCTGCGATACCGTTTGAGTACGTCTATGAGCCAGAGCCTTACACCGACCTGGCGAGGTGGGTGAGAGGTCTATGATCCGCTCCGTTGTATTTAACCCGTCTCAATCTGATCAGTTGCAGTTACACGCTTGCATGGGGTCACAGGCATGCCATCGACATCGCGAAACGCATCGGCAAGAATATTAGAAGAGTGCTTGGACCAGGAGCTTTGGACACTTTTGGAGCGGCATGCTCGTCTGATGACATCTATGGAAGCGCTTCAGACGAAAATGCCCGAAACGGGCGAGGTTCGACGGGTTCTTGCGATAAAAATTCTTGAAGAACAATTCCTCCGCAAGCATCTGATTGACGTTCGTCCCTCTACAAACTTGGGGGCCCAATCCAAATTGATATATCTGAGTTTGATGCTGGCAAAGACTCGCACCTCCATGGATGAAGGAACAATCACGCAAGTCATGAGATCGGTGGAACTGTTTCTTTAGCGCAGCGCCGAGAGTGCCTCCTAAATCTTGTTCGCCTTTGCCTGAAGAACAGCGACGGTCTCTAGCAAGGTTGTGACGGAAGCCATAGTCTCGGGAGGAAGATCCTCCAACAATTTCATTATTCGGAACCTGCTTTCGGCTTCCACTTCTGTCTTGCCCCACAAATGAGGAGCAGTGCTAAACAGCATGGAAAGCGGGGATGCCCCGAGGACTTCGCTCAGGTGGATCAGTCGGCTGACCGTCATTTTAGATGAGTTTCGTTCATAGCGTCCGTATACCTGCTCGCTTAGACCAACAAGCCTCGCTGTCTCCGCCCTGCTGAGGCCTTCTTCTTGACGACAGCGCCGCAGTGCTTCACCAAGTTTGTTATCCAATTCTCCGAACGTTGCTATACCGTCGAAACCAGGTCTCCTGTAGACTGGTTTTTCATTGTCGGGATCAGTGGTTTCCACCAGTTCCAATTCCGCGATGTGGTTTTTCAAATCCTTACTCATTTCCCAAGTCCAAAAGGTTGCGCTGATGTCATACATCACGACGGCGCCAAAAGGCCATGCACTTCGTGGAATTTGGCTCTATCGATCAAGGCCGCCGAAACCTCTAGCGAGCGCAATCATCGGTCATTTGCGCAAGTTGAACCAGAACCGGGTGAGTTGACCAGAGACCTCCTCCTTCATATCGAAATAGTACGGGTCGGGTCGTAAAGGCCTCTGCATGAATTCTGTGAGGGCGCAGGAAGGACCATCTGAGAACATCCGCGTGACACCATCGCCGGAAGCATCTCGCGACGAATGAACTCTTGAGCGGCAAGTCGTTACGCGGCGCATGCACCTAGACTTTTCCCCGGAGGCCTGATGGTCGCGGACACCGCCACTCGCGGTCGGCATCCATCCCGCCGGGCACTCCATGTATCGTTCATATCCCGGCTTTCCGGTACCAGCTCCCTGGCAGATCGGCCACGAAAACCCGGGCTTCTTCATCGCTGTGATCAGTTTCTCCATGGGTGGGCGGCAGCTGGCGACATCGTGCCAGGACGGGTTGGAAGACGCAGCACACAAGAGTACCTCGCAACCCCAATCGCTCGCTTGTGAGGGCGAGGCAAAATAAAACGCAAATGGGATGGAGAGCATCGATGTAAGGATAAACTTCACGGACAATGACCCCCTTGAACATGGTGTTGAAAGCCTAGCGGTCACGGCGGGTTGGGTAATGGTGCGCATCGGCGAACGGAGGCGTGATCTCGTTTTGGCGCTCGGCAAGCAGATTGATGTCGGCCAATGGCTTGCGACCTAGCGTCTTGTCCACCGCCTTTTGGCGCCACTCCGCCATGTCGAGGACAGAGCTTGCCCAGATCCCATAACGCGCGCCGACCGCACGCCGCTGCGTTGCGATATAACGTGGGTTGGATCGAAAAGCTGTGGTCAATCGCGCCAAACCAACCCGCAGCATCTCATGGGCGAGATCCATATTACCGGCTTGACAAATTCCGCTCGCGGCAATGGAGCCCGGACTGGTCATTAATTGGCAGGTAACCGCACGGTGACCGATGCTCCGCTTTAGCCAAGCTTTGGCGAGAGCACCGCAGGGTATCGGGCGAAGAAAGCTGCTATTGTCGTTCGGCCCCGGATCAAATGCCCATTGCGGTAGATCGCAACTGTCGATCCCATTCAACGTTACGAGAATACGCCGGCCGGCGAACCATAGTGTTCGTCCGTCTACGACCGCCACGCGGCCAGTGATATTGCTCAGGCTGACCTTTCGGCTCTGGGCTGAGCCAGTGGGTAAGTCAGCTGCTACGCCGCGGTCCGATCCACAGATCAAAACAGATAAAACCAGTGCGAGGCGCCGGCTCATGGGACACTCCTTGCCGGGCATCGGACGTCCTTGATCTGCCAAAACCCCTTGCCGCCGCCATCGGCGCCCTGCTCGGCGACAGCGTAAGGCGCGTGCACCGGAAAACCATCCGGCCGCAGGCTGGCGAAACCGTTGCCTTTGGCAATGAGCATCACTGCCAGATCCAATCCGTGACCGCCGACCGTCGCGAAGCAAACGACGAATGTTTGGTTGTGTTGTTGGGCAACGCGCTCAGACTGGCGCTGTGTCCCTGATAAAGCCACCAGGACCGCGAAGAACGCCTCGCCATGATCGCTCTTTGTTCCTGACGTTCCCTTTAAACACGACTGCGGACCATAGAGGCAGATCCGTATGCCGCCTATCATCAGGGTATCGCCGGTCTCCAGGACGGCCCCCGAACCGATCTCGAAATAGCCGGCAGGGGCTGAATGCGCGGCTGCGATCAATGAATATATCATTTGTCCCGCACCCTGGGGTCCCCCCACATGCCAAAGCCGCGGCGACCAATTTTTTCCGCCTCCGCAAGGTCGGGCCGCATCAGGGTGCCATCCGGATTTTTGGCTAGGCGGAGCGCACCCAGCGAAACGAGCTGTTCTTCGAGATTATCGACCGTGTCGAGCGACCCCGGATAGAAATAGTATCCGAAACAGGTCACATCTTGTCGGGGAGCCTCACGCTCCGTCAGGAAGGCGCGGCAAAATAGGACTTTTGCTCCCTTCAACATGATCTCGATCTGTTGCCGGGCAAAGTCGGCGCATGTGCCGGCAAAGCCTTCTTTCCGGTTGACCATCTCACCGTTACAGGTTTCCAGCCCAAAAAGATGAAGACTGATCTTCGGGTTTATTTCGATATCGACCGGTGACACAGCGCGGAAACCAACAGGTGAGGCAAATCCTTTGCGGTCGAGCACCTTCCCGGCGGGATCGTAATACTCGACCACAGCCACCGTGTTTCCCGGCGCCGCCAGGGATTTGACGTAGGCGGAGTCGATCGTACCGCCTGCCCACGTTTGACCTGCAAGCACGCAAACCGCCAAAAAAGCCGTAGACCCTATCACATAGCCCGTTACCGCTCGTATTCGCATTTTTCTGGTCTCCCAGGTTAATTTGCACTTTTCTATTCGAATTTTTGCGTGTAGTTATGAACACGAATGGTAACGCACTAGAGCACGAATGTAAGTTTCTGTCGATAGCTCAACTGCAAAATTCAACGCGATCCGAACCGGAAAGCAAACGCGAGGTAATCATGAGTTTGAAGGAGGCCGCCGCTTTCGCGGGTATCAGTTTTTTAACAGTCTGCTGCGCAGCAGAGGCTTATGCTATTGATCCTACTAGATTAACACCTGCTGAATTAGTCTCCGCACCAGGTACTCAGACTGTAAATTCGACAAAGGCCGCGATTTCTCGCAGCGAGTTTGGGTTGCGACCATCAGGCCAGATCGCAAGTTCCTATGGCGGCGGCATTATGATCACAAACGGTTACGTAGAGGCCAGCATGCCGCACGACTTAATGACGACCGCGGTGAAATCTGTTGCGCCAGCATCGACAGGAAATATGAACATATTATATTCACGCACAAGATCGATGATACCGGAATGCGGCCCCTCACCTTTCAGCCCCGCAGAAATCGAAGCTTTGGTGAGCGCGACGGCAGCGGTGTACGCAATCGACCCCAGATTTGCCAAAGCCATTGCCTGGGCGGAAAGCCGGTTCGATCAGGTCCGCAACAGTCCTAAAGGTGCACGCGGCCCCATGCAGCTTATGCCTCCCACTGCAACAGCTTTGGGTGTGCAGGAGCCATGTGATCCGAAATCCAATATCGACGGCGGCGTTCGTCATCTGAAAGCGCTGCTCGATGAATTCCGAAACCCGTTGCTTGCGGCTGCAGCTTACAACGCCGGAAGGCGGGCCGTGTACGACAATGGCGGGATTCCGCCCTTTGGCGAAACCATTCGCTACGTCGCAACCGTCATCAATCACCAGCTGGGGCTCGAACTTGAACACGGTGAGCTTTCGCCCCGCGCAGCAAGGGCGATGAAGGACAGAGCCGGTTCCGGCGCGCAAGCAAGCAGTGCCTTGCGCGGCCATGGCAGTCGGTTCGTCAAAGGGGTCATGCATTTTTAATGTGAAGGAGACGTGAATGAAAATCATCTTTTCCGACCAGCAAGAATGGACCACAAGGATTGCGGTGAGTCTGGTTTCACTTATCGTGTCGCAACTTCTCGCCAGCGATATCGCCATCGCACAGGCAACCAGCCAGGCGTTCGCGCCGCTCCAGACGGTAGTCCAGGCGGTTGTGGATTTTATCACCGGTCCGTTCGGGCGCCTGGTCGCCATCATTGCCGTCATCGGTCTCGGCTTTCTTGCATTTGCCGGTCGGTTGAGCTGGTTCACAGCGGGTGCCGTCGTTCTTGGTATCGGCTTGGTCTTCGGTGCGCCGGCAATTGTCGATGAGTTGATGTCGACAGTCGGGAACTGACGTATGGCTGAGTTCGAAGATGACGCGCCGATCCTGACGCCCCTGATTATCGGTCTCACCCGATCGCCGACCCTGTGGGGGGTCCCTTACATGGCTATCGTTATTGTCATCGGCGCAACGATCATTGCATGGCTTGCCACGGCAACGGTATGGGCGCTGCTAACCGCTCCGGCGGCCTATCTGTCCCTCTTCACGCTTTGCACATGGGACAGCCGGATCCTCGACGTGTTGCAGGTTGTGGCACGCATGACGCCAAAGACGCCCAACAAATACTTCTGGGGCGCCAACTCTTACGAACCGTGACAGTTATGCTGAGACTCATTCGCGAAGAACTTGGATTTGGAAACGCGGCCGGCCGCGAAAAGCCAATGGCCAAACACATCCCCTATTTGCGCCATGTGTCCGACGCGGTCGTCAAGCTTGAGAGTGGAGCCTTGCTATCAGTCATACGGCTCAATGGTCTTTTCTTTCAGACTGAGGATCAGGCGGAACTTAATATGAGATCTGTTGTGCACAACACGATGATCCGTGCACTCGGATCGAGCCGATTCTCTCTCTGGTCGACCGTGATCCGACGCCAGGTCGACGGCAAACTCGAGGGGCGTTTCGATGACCCCTTCTGCGATCTGCTGAACACGCGCTACATGGCGCATCTCAGCGACAAACGGATGTTCACCAACGAACTCTATCTGACGGTTTTGCGCTCCGGAATGCACGGTCCTCTGGCTGTCGGCCACAAAGCCCGTCGGCTGATCGAACGGGCGAATTCACGTGCGGCACTCGATGAGCAGCTGCGGGAGTCCGTCGATGAACTCGAAGAAGTTGTCGGCAATATCTGCCGCGATCTGCAGAAGTACGGAGCGCGCACCCTCAGCATTTTCTATCGCAATGGTGAGCCTTATTCCGAGCCCTGCGAATTCTTCCATAGTCTGGTGAGTTGCGGGATTCCGCGAAAGATGCGTCTGCCGCGGATGAGCATTGCCAATTATGTCGGCAGTTCTCGCCTGCATTTTTCCAGGCGCACCGTGCAGTCACAGGGGCCAACACAAGCCGACGACCGCTTTGGTGCGATACTGTCGGTCAAGGAGTACCCGCCCTTCACAGGCCCAGGCATGCTCGACGGGTTGTTGCAGGTCAACCACGAATTCATTTTGACGCAGTCCTTTACCATCTCTGACAAACCGATCGCGCAGGAGCGCATCTCGCGTCTGAAGCGTCAGATTGCAGCGTCGGACGAGGCCGGCAGCGACGTCGAGACCGATATCGATTTAGCGTTGAATAGCCTGATGAACCAGGAAGCGGTGTTCGGCCTTCACCACATGACATTGCTTTGCCTGTCGCGTGATTTAGAAGGCGTCAACAAAGCCGTCTCCGATCTCGGTGCCTGTCTCACAGATATGAACGTCAATTGGTTGCGTGAGGATCTCAATCTTGAGGCCGGGTTCTGGGCGCAGCTTCCCGGCAATCATGCCTATATCGCCCGCAGGGCTTTGCTCTCCAGCTCCAACTACGCCGGACTCTCGTCGATGCATAATTTTGCGGGCGGCCAGACTGAAGGCCCCCATTGGGGAACGCCGGTGACAATATTGGAAACGACCAGCCAGACGCCATACTGGTTCAATTTCCATCGGCGGGACATTGGGCATTTCCTGGTCACCGGGCCAACGGGCTCCGGCAAGACCATCGCCCTCACATTCCTGCTTGCGCAAACATTCCGGGTCCAGCCCACGCCTAGGGCCGTCTTTTTTGACAAGGACCGTGGTGCAGAGATCTTTGTACGCGCCATGAATGGCGCCTATGAAGTTCTGACACCAGGCACATCCACCGGATTCAATCCCCTCCAGCTTGAGAATACGGGTCCGAACCGGGAGTTTCTGCTGCGCTTGCTGAAAGCCATGCTTCAACGCGGGGACGGTTACAAATTCACTCAGGAAGAGGAAGATATTCTCGAACGCGCCCTGCTGCGGTTGATGCAGGAGCCGGCGGCACTGCGCAACCTTTCGAATTACTCTGGTCTTCTGATCGGCCGATCCCGTGCCGGTCCCAACGATTTGAGCGCGCGGCTGCGGCCGTGGATAGATGGCGAGAAATCCTGGCTTTTCAACGCACTGCACGATGTTCTTACACTGTCAGACAACCGCGTCTTCGGATTCGACATGACGAACATCCTTGACAGCGACGAGCTGAGAACGCCGGCCCTGATGTACATCTTTCATCGCCTTGACGAGCTCCTTGACGGCACTCCGGTGATGGTCTTCATGGATGAAGGCTGGCGGCTGCTGAAAGACGAAATCTTCAGTGCCTTTATTGTCGATAAAATGAAGACGATCCGCAAATTGAACGGGATCGTGGGTTTCGGAACGCAGTCAGCGGCCGACATCGCGCGTGCACCCGCCGCGCATACTCTGATCGAGCAGTCGGCGACCAATATTCACTTTCCCAACCCTCGCGCGGACGAGGAGAGTTACATCAAGCGCTTCGGTCTTACAGTCAAAGAGTTCACCTTCATCCGGACGACGCCTCCCGAAAAGCGCACCTTCCTGATCAAACACGGCACCGACAGCGTTATTGCCAGACTCGACCTCAGCACAATGCCAGACATCATCAAGGTGCTGTCGGGCCGTAAGGAAACCATCGAGGAATGCGCCCGGTTGCGCAACGAGTTCGGTGACGATCCTTCGGCCTGGCTCGCGAAATTCTGCGGCTGGGAGGCTTGGCCATGAAACTATTGTCCGCTCGCCTCGTCGTCGTTGCCATGTTCGAAATGATGGGTGTCGCCAGGGCCGATGTTCCGGTCATCGACCGTGCCATTCTAAAGAAGGATACGGCACGCGGTGAAACAACACGCGGCATCGAAAAAACGGACAAGGAGCGCCATACGATCAACGCTTCGGTGACGTGCTCGTTGTACCGGCCCTCGCGCCGCAACGATCCGGTGGGCTCGGCTGAGCAAAATTCCGAGATCTCGGGACTGGTTCGCCGTGTTGCCCGCGCAGAGGGTGTCGATGAAAATGAATTCCTCGCGCTCATCTATCAGGAGAGCCGGTTCAATCCCTGCGCCATCTCCAGCGCCGGTGCGATAGGCCTTGCACAGCTGATGCCCGGCACGGCGGATCAGCTCGGTGTCGATGAAAACAACATCGAGGAGAATCTCCGAGGCGGCGCGCGGTATTACAGGCAGCAGCTCCGACTTTACAACGACAACGTCGCTTTGGCGCTCGCCGCCTATAATGCCGGGCCCGGTAACGTTAACAGATACGGCGGAATTCCGCCCTTCAAGGAAACGCAAAATTACGTTCGCAGCATTATCCAGGACTGGTTACCGGCCTTCGGAGGCTCCGACAAATCCGGCATTCCCTTGAACTATGGCGGCAGCGCTATGGCATATGCCAGCCTGCGGGACAGCACCCTGAATGCGATGGGCACGACCACCGCCTCATCGGAAAGTCTGACCAATGTCCGTAGCTGGTATCAGCAAGGGGCGGGGCTGCAGAGCAGGACAATACAGGAAAGCTGGGACCACAATTCCACTGCACGCAATGCCAACCTGGAGATGGTGAACAACGTTATCAGGATTGGTACTGCCATGGCTGAGCTGATCAGCTCCCGCAATGCGGTTCTAACGTCCAGCCTTTCCAGTTCATCGCGGTCGACGCAAAGCGGCAAGAGCGATGATCGAACCCCCAATGCCACTGGCATTTGTGATCCCAGGCAAAATCTCGTGTGGGATTCGAAACAGAAGGCTTGCGTCGCAAAACGTCAACACGACGCTAACGTCCGACTGATGTTGCAACCTCAATAGGAGTCGATCATGAAAATTTCTACGATAATCGCCGCGCTTGCCGTTCTTCCACTTGGCGTTGCCCACGCCGATGTGCCGGTAATCGACAAAAGGAACTACGAGGTCGCCAAAGAGACCGCAGAAACCGCCGGGCGTATCCTCGACACCAATAAGAATATTCTGAGTACCGTCGAGGATACACTTAAGGCCGTCACAGGCGATCGCAGCGCCAGCGCCAGGCCGTTGCAAAATCTGGCGATCGGCCAAGGGTTGAGTGTCTCCTCCTTGCCGCCGCCCAACAGCCTGATCAAGGGGGGCGTTGCCGACTTCGGCGGTATGGGCGGTGATGTTTCCAAGGCTGCCACTGCGTTCATCAACGGGTTGCAATTGGTTAGGTCGCTCTCGGGCAGGGAAAACAGCAATTTCTCCGGTGACAAATCCTATGAGCAACTGGTCAATACGGTTCTAGGGATTTCGGCGTTGATCAATGGCGCGCAGAAGGCAACGGAAACGAGACGCAGGGCCTTCGAGGCAGCCGGGCAGCAGATCGGTAAGGCAGAAGATATCAAAGGATCCATCGATCAGAATACACAATTGCAGGTCCAATCCGGCCTGACGTTGAACGAGGTGATCGGCGTGATGAACGGTGCCGTGACTTCGCTGCAGGCCGAGAATCAGCGCCGCCTGACCGATATTTCCAACAGCAAAAAAGCGCTGACTTATGGAAAGTGACCGCATACTGGGACTTGCCTGCCTGGGCATCATCCTTGCGGTGACAGCGCTATCGGGATGCGGCAGCATCAAGGAGAAGACTGCCCCATGTAAGCGTCCGGCCGAGCTCAGCTCCTATGGGGAGGATCCCCGCCAGGACTGCGGCCCCATGCAGGCCATCAATAGTCCGGCAGGAACATATGCAACCATCGGGGTAAAATGAGGAGCAGGAATGGAGGATTTTCTCGGCGATCTGCTGCAGCGCGTTGAGGATTCCGGAACGACATTTTCGGAAAAGGCCTACACCGTCGTCGGCCAGGAAATCATGCCGCTCCTGCAGGTCATGCTCGTGGCTTATGTTGCTTATTACGGCTTGCAGCTGTTCCTCGGCACCGCACGCATTGGTGTATCCGAAATCATCGGCCGTATTGTCCGCATGATGATCATTTTGGCGTTGGTGAGCTCGTGGGCAAATTTCAACAATCTATTTTACCACTGGATCAATGATACGCCTGAGGATATCGGGCGGGCGATCCTGGCGGCATCCGGCACCGGCATCACAGAACCGACCAACGGATTGTCGCAAATTTGGAGGACTTCGAACCAGGCCGCATCCGTTTTTGCTGAGCAATCGGGGTATTTTTCCGTTCTACCCAGCATGATCGGCGTTGTGATCATGGTTGGCGCCGGGATCTTCATCGCTGTTGCCCTGGCCATTCTCATTTTGGCGAAGGTCATGCTATGGGTGTTGACCGGTACCGCGCCGATTTTCATTGCCTGCATGCTGTTCGAGCGCACGCGCGGCTATGGCGTAGGTTGGTTCAACCAGGTTTTGACCTACGCGCTCATCCCGTTGTTCATCTACGTCGTCGCATCGTTTCTGATTGCCGCCATGGATCCTGAGCTTTCCAAGATTGATGCTGCAAGCGGTGCCCGAATGTTAACGCTCGCCGACATAGCCGGATTTCTCCTGCTCTGCGTCGCAGGCGCGTTCGTCATGCTCTACATCCAGTCGATCGGCCAGGGCATTGCTGGAGGCCTCAGTGCAGTAGTGGGACATTCTGCCACGACATTCACACGCAAACTCGGCCTAGGAACGGCAGGCGGAACAATGTCCACAGGACGGACCGCCTACCGTGCGGGCAGTTCCTTGCGCAATAGATACCGTGGCGGTGGCGATAACGACAATTCCGGCGCCAGAGCTGCCTTGCAAACAAAGATCATCCAGAACAGCACGCCGACTTGACCGGCGCCAACATATTGGAGGCGTGACGATAATGGCAGACACGAGTGACGAGCGATTACGGACCTATTATCAAAGCGGAGACATTTGGGAACAGGAGATTGTTAGAAAAGCAAAACGCTCGCGGGCGCTTGCATGGTTAGTGACGATGATTTTCGGCGCGACTACCTTCGTCAGTCTGGTTACCCTTGCCATGCTCGTGCCGCTGAAGAGTTTCGAGCCATACATCGTCGAGGTCGACAAGAATACCGGCTACATCGAGGTCAAAACGGGCCTGACACGGCCAGCGAACCTGACCGAGCAGCAGGCCGTCACCCAAGCCAATATCGTACGCTATATCCGTTCGCGTGAGGGCTATGATCCCTATGCTATCGAGCAAAATTTCGGGATTGCCGCCCTGCTTTCAACCGGCAACGCGGCGCGTGAACTGCAGGACCTTTATAGCGCCGTCAATCCTCAGAACCCCGCCAGATTATACGGACGCCACAAGCGCATCACCACGCAGATTGCGTCGGTCACGTTTCCAAACGCCAGCACGGGCATCGTGCGCTTTGCCACGGTCGAACAATCGGAAACAGAATCCATCCCGCGACACTGGATTGCTGTCGTTCGTTATCGCTATACCGACACGCCTGCCACCAACGAATGGCGTTTCGAAAACCCCCTCGGCTTCCAAGTTTATGACTATCGCCGGGATCAGGAAACAGTGACCGAGGGAAACAGCGGATGATCCGGCGCACCCCCCTTGCTATGATGATAGTCGCGGCCTTTATTCCTGCCGCCCACTGCGCGCAAACCCCGTCATCGGGGCGCCTTGACCCGCGGGTTACTAGTGTTGTTTACCAGCCCAACAACGTTGTGCGCGTCTTTGCCACCTACGGCATTTCCACAATGATCATCTTTGATGAAGACGAGAAGTTCGAGACTGTTGCCCTCGGCGATAGCGAGAGTTGGGATGTGGTGCCGACTGACAAGGGAAATATCCTTTTCGTCAAACCAAAGGCCAGGAAGGTCAGCACCAACATGAATGTGGTGACCACCAAGCGGATCTACTATCTCGAGCTGAATGATTTCGCGCCCGAGGATGGCAAAAAGGTCTTCGGAATCCGCTTCGTTTACCCGGAGAAGGATCTCAATGCCTCTTTGCGCAAGGAGGCCGAATCTCGTGCCGCCAACCCGAATATAGCGGGCGTGGACAAAGCCGACGTCAACATCGACTACTCTTTTTCCGGCGAGGAAAAGCTGAGGCCCTTGATGGTGTTTGACGACGGTAAAAAGACCTTTCTCAAATTCGGTGCCCGTGTACCGGCAATCTTCGCTGTCAATGCCGATTTCACGGAGACCTTGCGGAACTTCCGGCGCGAGGGGGAATACATCGTCGTCGATGGGACAGCAACCCAATACACACTGCGCGACGGCGATGAGTGGACCTGCATCTTCAACTTAAGAAAGCCGGATTTCGGTGCTCCCGCCCCCGATATCATGGCCCCCAGCCCGGATGAGGATGCAACACTACGCCGAAGGAGTGGAAACTGATGCAGCGCTCTCCCGAACTCGAAGCATTGCTCTCCGCCGATGAAGCGGCGGTGAGCGACAGGCGTGCGCGGCGCAAGCAGTTTCTCGCAGGCGCTGCCCTTGTTGTCGGCGGAGCGGCGCTCGCCTATGTCGTGGTCCTTGCGCCGGATAAACGTCTGCCGGACAAGGAAGAGAGGGATGAAGAGTTCACCACGACAACCTTTCGACCACCGTCTTTTCTGCGCGATGATCAGGATCAGCCGCACGACGACCCGGAGCCGGTCATCAAACTGCCCGACCCTCCCCCTGAAGAAAAGAAGGAGGAACCCTCCCAGGCGACACAATTTGATGTTCCCCCTCCCCCCGGAGTCGCCGAGGTAGAAGGGGAAATACCCAGCCAACCAGAGAAGATGGAAGAGTTCCCGAAACGCTTCTTGTCCAAACAGGTCGTATTTGACTCTGCCGGCGCGAATAGTGGCCAAGGTACCCTCTCTGCAGGCCAGGAAGGAGCACCGACGGTCGCCGGAGAAGACCGCAACAGCCGGTTCCTGGCGTCCGCCTCTGCGATCGGCGACCGGTCGGCCAGAGCCCGGCAAATTGACCGTGTCGATGCGATGATACCCGAGGGAACATTAATCCCGGGCATTCTGGAGACAGCGATCAACAGCGATCTGCCGGGTCAAATCCGCGCCATCACCTCACAGGACGTCTATTCCTTCGACGGTCGCCGAATATTGATTCCGACCGGGACTCGCCTTATCGGGGAATATCAGTCCGACATTACCCGCGGCCAAAAGCGCATTTTCGTCATCTGGACGCGGCTACTGCGCGATGATGGCGTATCCGTCAGGCTGAACAGCATCGGCAGTGACGCCTTGGGAAGATCCGGTCTTACCGGTATCATCGACAACAAATGGCGGGAGCGCTTCGGATCGGCCATCCTGCTGTCGATCGTTGGCGCCGGGTCAAGCTACCTCGCAGGCTACGGCAGCGGTCAGTCCAGCAGCAGCAGTGCCGGGGAGTCCGATTCTGATCGGGCTGCGGAGCTTGCCCGCGCAACGATCGTACAGACATTCTCCGACATGGCCAACCAGGCGCTTGGAGAACACCTTAAAATTCCACCGACGATCAGCGTTCAGCAGGGCGAACGCATCTTCGTCTATGTCCGCCAAGACCTCGATTTCTCCGCGATGTATCCGGACCCGGTCGAGGAAGCGCTCGAGGAGATCAAGCATGAGCGAGGTCTTGGCCAAAATCACCGCCGTTGAGAACAGCCCTTACTATTTCCTCGATCGGGCCCTCGATCCGTTACGGGCATTTCTTGACGATCCCGGTATCGTTGAGATCTCGGTCAATCGACCTGGCGAAGTCTATATAGAACGTCTCGGGGCAGAGACGATGGAATATCACCATGTTCCGGCGCTTAACGCGTCTGAGATAGAAAATATTGGTGAGCGCGTCGCCGGCGCAACGCACCAGTTCATCAGCCGTATCAATCCAATCCTGAGCGCAGCACTGCCAACGGGCGAGCGGGTTCAAATCGTTCTTCCGCCTGCGGCTGTTGACGGCGGCGCCATTTCCATCCGGAAACAGATATCGAGCAACTTCACGCTCGAAGGATACCGCGACAACGGATCGCTGGAAAAGGTGTCCGTTGCCGTCGGCGGCCCCAGCGAAGTGGACCGAACACTGATCGAGCAGCTGCGGAGCGAGCGCATCTACGACTTCATTCATACTGCAATACGGCAGCGCATTTCGGTTTTGATCAGCGGCGGCACATCGACCGGCAAGACCACCTTTCTGAACGCTTGCCTGAAAACCATCGACCTACACGAGCGTATTTTGACGTTAGAAGATACGCGCGAACTGTTCCCACCACAAAAGAATGTCGTTCACCTTCTCGCATCGCGCGGTCATCAGGGAACCGCGCAGGTGACCATCCAGTCATTGCTAGAGGCGTCGCTGCGCATGCGGCCCGACCGACTATTCGTCGGTGAAATAAGGGGGGCCGAGGCATTTGCCTTCCTGCGCGCGATCAATACCGGTCACCCAGGCAGCATGTCGACCGTCCACGCCGACACACCGCTCGGTGCCTACGAACAGCTGGCGATGATGATGCAGCAAGCAGGAATGTCTTCGGGTTATTCAAAGCAAGACCTGATGTCCTACATTCAGATGGTCATCCCGGTGGTCATCCAGCTGCGGCGGGAGGGAGGGCGCCGCGGAGTCTCTGAGATTTACTTTGCCAGGCAAGTCGTATGAGCAAAGCATATCTTGCAGTCTATTTGCTGTTTTGTGGACTGATCGCCATAGCGGTGTGGATGATCAGCTATGCCCTGATCCTCCAGTTTCTATACAAAGACGGCCGCGTACTTCAATTGACGGTAACGGCGAACCCCTTCGTCCCGTTCCAGCAGTTTCTTCTCTATTCGAATAGTCGCCCGTTGCAGGTCGCAGCGCTTAGCGCCCTGGTGCCAGCGTTGGCGATTGCAACGGCTGCTGGGGTTTTTGGTCTGCGGCGGCCCTCCAGTCCGCTCGGTGACGCGGCGTTTCAGGACATTGCCTCGATCCGCCGCGGCAAATGGTTTCGCAAAGACGGCCATATATTTGGCCGGATGGGCCACCACATTCTGCGACGGCAGGATGACCGTCATCATCTCATCGTCGGTCCCACCCGGTCGGGAAAAGGGGTGGGGTATGTTATCCCGAACGCGTTGATGTTTCCAGGCTCGATGATCGTTACCGACCTTAAAGGCGAGATCTTCCAGCACACTGCAGGCTATCGGAAAGCCAACGGACATCAGATTTTCCTGTTTTCGCCGGGGGCGCAGAAAACCCATCGATGGAACCCGTTGGATTTTGTTCGACAGGATCGTGGAAGCCGAACGATCGATATCCAGAATATGGCTAGCCTCCTTATTCCCGAGACGATCGGATCCGAGAACGCTGTCTGGCAGGGCACGGCTCAGCAGGTCATTGCTGGCGTTATCAGCTACGTTCTGGAAAGCACACGTTACAAAAACCGGCGCAATCTTGGCGAGGTCAATTCCATATTCAACTCGGGGGTCGACTTGCAGGCGCTGATGAAGCTGATCAAAGAGAACGAGCCAGACCTCTCGAGATTTACGACCGACAGTTTCAACGCCTATATTTCGTTGAATGAGAGGGCCGCGCGATCGGCGCTCCTGGATATCCAGAAGGCGATGCAGCCCTTTCGCAATGAGCGAGTCATTGCCGCAACCAACGTGACCGATATTGATCTTGCATCCATGCGCCGGCGACAGGTTTCCATTTACCTCGCACCCAATATCAGCGACATCACGATCCTGAGGCCCCTCCTGACCCTGTTCGTGCAACAAAGTATGGATCTTCTGACCCGCGACTTCGATCCGACGGCCTTACCGGTCTACTTCCTGCTCGATGAATTTCGGCAGCTCAAGCGGATGGATGAGATCATGAATAAGCTGCCATATGTTGCGGGTTACAACATCAAGATGGCCTTCATCATCCAGGACCTGAAGAATCTCGACGAAATCTACGGAGAAACCTCCCGGCATTCCCTCCTCGGGAATTGCGGTCTTCAGCTTATTCTTGGCGCCAATGACCAGGCGACAGCTGAGTATGCGTCTCGCGCGCTCGGAAAGAAGACCATTCGGTACAAGTCTGAGTCGCGCACTTTGGAACTGATGGGTCTGCCGCGCCGGACAAAAGTTGAGCAAATTCGCGAACGCGATCTGATGATGCCTCAGGAGATCCGGCAGATGCCGGACGACCGCGTGATTCTGCTCGTAGAGGGAGAACGGCCAATATTCGCCAACAAGCTCAGATATCATGCGCACGGCCGATTGAAGACGGCCGCTGATCAGTCCGTCAAATACCAGCCCAATGTTCCGGAAGCGGATTTCGTCGTCCGCCTCCCAGTGCCCGCGCTCGAGGATAAATACGGCTTGCTGAATGCAGATGGGGGCGACGGGTCCTTGACCTGCTTCAGCGACCACCGTGCCCCGCAGTTGATTGCAAGAAGTTTGCCGATAACCCGCCAAGCCATCCGACCCGTTGGGACGGAAATAGCGGATAATCGCCTCGCGCAACTAGAGAGCCGCCTCCGGCCGACCGCAGAGCAGCTCCAACGCGTAGTTCAAGCAAAGATGGCGAATGGGTCGGGACTTTCGGCTCGGGGCAGACTAAGTATCGCCGAGGTACTAAAGGAGACGGTTCCCGATCCGGTTGAGGTAGGTCTTGCGTGAGCTTCAGGATCGGGCTTATCGAAAGGTGAGACGCGGCCCAAAAGCACGGCTCCTGATGTCGTCACAATGCTAGCCGCTCCCCGAAAGGCCTTGGTTGAACCAGCCAACGACTGTCGCCCATGGCCATTGTCAGCCCACGGTCGATCAATGCGATCGCATGACAACGACGAACACAGTGCTGGACACCTTCGCCCATCCCTCGCTGCTCTTGCTGTTCTCCTCTACGATGATGATACGTCTCTCGTCTCGCATGGCATTGCTCTCCGATTATCGGTCGCGATCATCGCGATCGTGTGCTCTTTGTTCATCAGCTTCCCGCTGCAGTTCCTCCAGACGGGGAACATGCTGCTTGATGGGGTCGCCACGTGTGCTGTCGCCGATTTCGCGGTGTGCGGCAGCATCCTGTCGTTCAGTCGGCTGTCGCTCTGTACTGCGTCTTTGAGATGCCGAACCCCCGTCCGGAGCGCTGCGCTCCGAATCGCGAGCCGCCTCGGATCGCTCGGAACTGGCTGACGCACTTTCGCGATTGGCCTTATGCCGCTGACGTTCCACCGCCTGCAATACGGTGTTCAGTTCCTCGTCAACTTCGGCAACTTCGCCGATGAGCCCGTTGCCGTTGGCGCCGAGCTCGGCAGCCTGAATGAGCCGCGAGTCGAGCTCCTGTCTAAGCGCCGCCATTTTGTCCGGACTGCGGTCGCCGGCCTCCGCACGTTCCATCGCGTCGCGCGATTGCTCAATCGCAAGGAGAACCCTGTTCGCCGCCTCCGCTGCG
>NZ_PGGM01000026.1 GCF_003010965.1 Phyllobacterium sophorae | reverse complement strand
TCTACGTCAATGGATGGTTCGTCGGTGGCGTAGAAACACCGTTCGGTGGCGTAAAGCAGTCCGGCTACGGCAGGGAAAAGGGTCAGGAAGCGCTGGACGGCTACGTTCAGACGAGAAATGTCGGTATCCGCATATCACAACCACCGATTTAAAGTGAGCAGCAGTTATATCGTTACATCACTCCTCTCCAACAACTGAAAGGATCCTCGTTGAAGGTAAACAAAAATCATGCAGCGTGAAGATTCTGCTCCTTCCGTTTCAACGACCCTCGCTCCGCTGCGGAACGAGGTGTTTCGTTCGATCTGGACGGCCTCACAAATATCCAGTCTCGGGTGGCTCGTGCAAACGGTGGGCATCAGTTGGCTGATGGCAACTATTTCGGCTTCCGATCTGATGGTAGCACTCGTGCAGGCCGCATCCACGTTGCCGGTGTTCTTCCTCTCAATCCTTGCCGGAGCCATTGCCGACAATTTCAGCCGCCGATGGGTGATGTTTGCCGGACACTGCCTGTTAACGTTGGCGTCAACGTCGCTGATGATTTCTGTGGGACTGGGATTTGTCAGTCCCTGGCTCATACTCGGATTGGGTTTTTTGGCCGGCTGCGGCTTCGCGCTGAATGATCCGGCCTGGCACGCTTCCGTCGGCGATATCCTTCACAAGCGCGATATTCCAGCCGCGGTGACGCTTATGTCTGTCGGATATAACATCGTACGAAGCGTTGGTCCGGCTTTGGGTGGCGTGATCCTGGCTTTCTTTGGACCGCTGGCCGCTTTCGCCTTGGCCGCCCTTTGCGATCTGACGCCTCTTAGCGCAATATGGCGCACCAAATGGCACGTTCGGTCTTCGCCTCTCCCTCGTGAGAAAATGAGCACGGCTATTCACGACGGGCTGCGCTTCACGGCGACGTCCCTGGAGATCAGGTCGGCGATCGCCCGTGCAGCCCTTTTCGGGTTGACCAGTATCTCCATACTCGCGCTGCTCCCTCTCGTCGTCCGCGATCAGTTGCAAAGCGGGCCAATCGTCTACGGCATTCTATTGGCCGGCTTCGGTGCAGGGGCTTTCATCGCCGGCATGAGCAACGGCTTCCTCAGGCGGATCATGTCGCAAAACAAGCTGGTGGCGGTCGCGTCAGTCGCTTGCGCAGCATGTTGCCTTTCCCTTGCACTGACATCGTCGGTCGCTGTGGCGGCCCTTTCACTGGCACTCGGCGGTGCGGGTTGGCTTGTTACCTGGACGGGCATTGACGTCTCGGTGCAGTTGGCCAGCCCAAGGTGGGTTGTCGGCCGCACGCTCTCGATCTACTACGCCTTGAGCGCTGGCGGTATGGCTGCCGGCAGCTGGATCTGGGGTTCTGTCGCCCAGAACTACTCCTTGACATGGGCTTTGGAGGGTGCCTCAGGGGCTCTGTTGCTGGTCGCGGCAGCCGGAATACTGTTGCCGGTACGTCCGTGGGAAGAAGCAGATCAAGAAAGTTCGGATTTTCATCCACCGGAACTCGCCCTCGATCTGAAGCCCAGGAGTGGCCCGATCGTCGCCAAAGTGGAGTATTCCATATCAGAGGAGAATAAGGCGGCCTTTCTGGATTGCATGCGCGCAAGGCGGCACGTTCAAAGCCGCGCCGGTGCACGTAACTGGACGCTCCAACGCAACCTTCAAACGCCTTCACTTTGGACAGAGACATTCCGCACGCCAACCTGGATGGACTTTCTTCGCCTGAATCATCGGCTCACGGCCGCGGATAAGGACGTAGTCCAGCATCTCCAGGCCCTGCATGACGGAGAGTTTCCGCCGCAGATGGAGCTTGCGATTGAGCGGACGACAGACGCAGCTCGTACCCGTGCCCAACCAATAGCAGTTGTCTCACGGCCCCTAAGGTGATGTGGGGAAGAAGCTGTCACCCGACGAACAGGTGTGCCTACGCTGGGCTTCCCGGCGCACAAGTTTCGCACGTTGGGGGACCTGTATCCGCAGCGACTGTTGATCTACGGCTTGCATGGAACAGCAAGAAACCCTGTTCGACACGTCGGTTCCAGTACCGTGGGTGGTATTAATGACGGCTGAAACGTTTGATTTTCGCAAAATCCATTTTGTATCGCCCGATCAGACCGACCGTCGATGGATCGAATGGTATTGTGAAGAGCATAGTCGTCAACTATACGACTTGGACATCGAGCCGCACGCGGATGCGCAATTCCGCCTGGAGACCACCATCCGAACTTTGCCCGAAGTGGCCATAGCGCACAGCGTTTGCTCGCCCATGCGAACGCTGCATGCTGCCAAGGACGGCGATCTTTGTCTCCTGGTCCCGCTGGTCGGCACGCTCTCGCTGCAAGTCGACGGCGTGGATTTTGAACTTGGTGCTGGCATGGGCGCGATCGGGGGGCCCGGAAAAAGATCGAGGATTGATGCGGCATCGGGCATGCGACTATTGAGTGTACGCCTGCGCCGTCAATTGCTGCTGCCGCTGGTTCAGAGTTATGATTTGAGCGTTGCTGTAGTCCGTGACACGCAAGCTATGTGCCTTTTGCGTGGTTACATTCGAGCGCTGGACGCCGAAGAGGCGATCGTGACGCCGGACGCGCGCCGTCTGCTCGCTCTCCATATTCATGATCTCGTCGCGCTTGCCTGTGGCGCAACACGTGATGCGCGCGACCTTATCGAAGGACGCGGGAAACGCGAAGCACGGTTCGCCGCGCTCAAAGCTGACATCGTCGCTAACCTTACCCATCGCAATCTAACTATCGACTTCTTGGCGTGCCGCCACGCTATATCGCCCCGTTATATCGGCGCTTTATTCGCGGGTGCCGGTACGACCTTTACCAGCTTCGTCCTGGAGCAGCGACTTGCCCACGCCTATCGCCTAGTGGCGGACCGGCGGTTTGTCCATCGGACCATCTGTAGTATCGCCTTTGATTCCGGGTTCGGGGATCTGTCTTACTTCAATCATGCCTTCCGTCGGCGCTATGCCGCTACACCATCTGATGTGCGCGGTGCGGCGCTGCGCGAAAGTTAACTGGGTCAGTTGTCGCCAATCGGCTCGGAATTCGACTCAAGTGCCAATCACAAATTTGGATGAGCCGATCGTTATAGCTGTGCTCAGCTTCAAGTCGTAGTCGATATTTTACTTCCGGACCGTTCCGCGTAGGGGATAAAATCGGGCTTCTACACGCGTCATGACCGCAGCTTGTCATCGGTCATGACGCGCGGCCCTCTTTGCCCTTGAGAAGCTGTTTCAATCAAACGCTTCGCGGGTGGGTTGCGGGGGCTTTATACTGGAACGTCAAAAATGATGCACTTGTGATCGACAGCCTCGACGAGGTACCATTTGTCGCCGAGCCTCCCCTACTGGATTGTTCTTGACGAAGTGCTTGCTCAACCCCTCCCATATCCGCATCGTCTCGTGCGAAACATGATACCACCAGCGGCCAATTTCTTCTCAAGCACGAAAGGGATTCAACATCACGTGAGCAATAAGTTCCTCGGAGGGGCGAGGGCCTTGCGAGTGGTACAAGGGTTCCATCAAAATGCGGTCAATGCCTTGATAGGGTAACAACTCTCGACACCAAGATCTGATCATGCCGACAAAGCCATATCCGTTACCATCGCACGTGTTGCAATTGTTCGTCCTCACTGGTGCGGCTTTGTATTTAACAACTGCGAGGCCGTGGGGTTGGTCCACCGAAAACTCACAGTCGTGTTGCTCATTGGAATTTGCCTCGTTCAAGACCGCCCGCGTCCGTGCCATGGCACCACCGTTTAACGTACAACCATGATCCGCAAGCTCATTGAACCATCTGTTGCCAATCGGCAACACGGGCGCCCGTCAATTCGTTAGTTCTTCACCGCCCAAGCCGACGTGTGTTGTAGCCCAAGCAGGTACGATTGCTGCTCGCAACCGTTAGCAAGCTTAGTCAACTAACAAAGGATTAATTCATGAATATCAAGTGCCTTCTACTTGGTTCCGCTGCAGCCCTCATTGCAGTAACCGGCGCGCACGCCGCAGACGCAGTCGTTGTTGCTGAACCAGAGCCCGTTGAATGCGTTCGCGTTTGCGACGCTTAGGGCGCAGGCTTCTTCTACATTCCGGGGACCGAGACCTGCCTGAAGATCAGCGGCTACGTCCGTTACGATGAAGGTCGGTGACAACATTTACGCAGGTGGCAATGTTGGCGCCAAGGGTAACGAGAGCTGGTACAAGCGGTCGCGCGCAGCCCTCCGTTTCGACACCCGTTCTGAAACCGAACTCGGCACTTTGCGTTCCTACTTTCAGACCAATATCCAGTTCACCAACGGTGAAGACAATGGCGCTTCGCTTCCGACCGCCCTCAATGCTGGCAACGTCCTCAACGATGATGTGATCAACTATCAGTCCGGTTCGTCTAACCAGTTCAGCTACACCTTCAAGGGCGGCAATGGCTTCTCGGCGATCATCGCGGCTGAACAGGGCCAGGACGGCAACCGCGCACTCGGTGGCAATTATGTCATCGAAGACTACAAGCCACACGTTATTGCTGGTGCGAAGTTCGAACAGGGTTGGGGCGCAATCTCCGGTGTTGTTGGTTATGACTCCAATGTCGAAGACGTTGCTGCCAAGCTGCGTTTGGACGTGAAGTTCACCGACACGATTTCTGCCTTCGTCATGGGCGGATTTCAGTCTGACTACAATGATGGCGCGTTCGAACCGAACGATCGTAACTTCTTCGGTGCCTGGGAAGGCGATTGGGCAGCTCGGGCAGGTTTCTCTGCTAAACTTTCCGACAAAGTGGCCCTCAATGGTCAGGGCGCTTATGAAGAACGAGGCAGCTATGCTTTCGCTCTTAACGTTGCCCACGAACTGGTCCCTGGCTTCGTGATCACGCCAGAAGTTAACTACACCAGTTTGATGGCGCCAGGACATCTCCGAAGCAGCTGGCGGCAGCGACGACGCAGCGTAACTTCTAGGAGTGAAGCGGCAAAGGTCTGGGGACGCGAGCGCGTCACCCGATTTGCCGTCTTCCTGCGCAACAATGACCGGCAATCGAAGCCTGTTATGGATGGCTGATTCAGGTGTTGCAATCCCTGCCCGTCTCGCCCGGCGCTCGATCACCTTCGATCGCGGTACCGAATTCACCGACTGGCCCTACCTGCAGGCCAGCATTGCAGATTTTGCGGTCTGGCATGTGTTCAGAGGCACGAGGCCGCACGCTCCGCGACCTGATGATGTGTGGCGAACCAAACGTCACCCTTTGCTTTAGCGCATCGAATTAGTTCTTCGACGATCCAGATCCTTGAGCGATATCCAATGACGTGTGGATGCAGAGTCAGCTGGAATAAGTCGGCGTCTTGATACGCTCCTTCGAACTCTCGTATAAATACAGCCAGCACGTCATCGAGCGATAAATCTGGCCGTGAGGGCCCATCGGGACTCATCCAAAGATAAGTTGCATCGTCTCGAATCCATTCTACCGGTATCTCAATGACTCCTGTTGGTTCCTGGTCTTCCAGCAGCTCATAGCAACTATCATCGGCCATAAGAGATGAGTCGTATGTCAATTGCATTTCACGTATGAGCTGGAGAGTTGCGTCGGAATAATCCCATGAAGGAGTCCGAATTCCGGTCGGGCGTTTGGACGTGATTTTTTCAAGGATGTCGGCGCTCCTCATCATTAGGGATCGCTCGCTCTCCATGCTCAGTTCGGAGTTCAGCTCGTGTATCCAGCCGTGCATCCCGATTTCATGGCCTTCACCGACAACGGCGCGTTGCTCGTCTGGATACAGCTGAGCGATCACAGCGGGAACGAAAAAGCTCGCTGGAACGTCGTACTTTCTTAACAGCTCCAAAATCCGAGGCATCCCCCGTCGGTTCCCGTACTGCCCCCAGGATAGTCTACCCAGGGACTGCCCTCCGCTGCGTAGTTCGCTCGTTTCGTGATCGACGTCGAACGACATAGCGAAGGCGCAGCGTTTGCCGTCGGGCCACGTTGGTCTTAATGCCTTGCCCGCTCTGACCTTGTTGACGCGCTGCCGCCAATGGCTTTCGGGCCATTCCCAGGGATTGAGTTCGGTCGAATTGGGCACCTAGCTACTCCTGAACGGTATCCGCATCGAGGTTCCGCGGAAGAAACTCAATATAAGCGGCGCCGAACCAATGCGGCGAGTTCCGATCATACCCGTCCTTTGATCTGCCCTTTGATTCTCGCCAAGACGGTCGAACGCAATTAGATTTTCTGGCTCTCGCGAACAAGCTCATCCATAACGGATCGGACGGCGCTTTCGGCGATTGCAACAATCTCTTCCACCTCAGCCTTGGTTGTTACGAGCGGTGGGGCAAAGCCAAGAATATCGCCATGCGGCATCGCGCGTGCGATCAGGCCGCGATCGCGAGCCGCCTTGGAGACGCGTGCGCCAACCTTTAGCGAGGGATCGAACCGCGTTTTGTTATCGCGATCAGCGACAAATTCGACTGCACCCATCAGGCCGACACCACGTACCTCACCGACGATCGGCAGCTGCGCGAACTTGTCCCTCAGCTGCGCTTGGAAGAACGCGCCCACCTCACGAGCATTGCCGGGGAGGTCTTCTTTCTCGACGATGTCGAGAACCGCGTTGGCTGCTGCGGCTCCGATCGGATGACCTGAGTAGGTGTAGCCGTGCGAGAATGCTCCGACCTTGTCGGCACCGTCTTCCAATACTTTGTAGACCTTCTCACCCACGATCGCCGCGGAAAGCGGGAAGTAGGCAGAGGTCAGACCTTTCGCGACCGTGATGAGGTCGGGTTCGATGCCATAGTGCTGTGAGCCGAACATGGAGCCCGTGCGGCCGAAGCCGGTAATGACTTCATCGACAATGAGGAGCACATCATGCTTTTTGAGAACGGCCTGAATCGCTTCCCAGTATCCTTCCGGCGGGGGCGTGATGCCACCGGTGCCAAGTACGGGCTCGCCGATGAACGCGCCGACGTTCTCTGAGCCTAAGCGTTCGATCAGTTGATCAAGTTCAGTAGCTCGCCGCGCCGAGAATTCAGGCTCGGTCTCGCCGAGGTTCGCGCCCCAGTAGTGGTGTGGAACACCGGTGTGAACAATCTGCGGCAGCGGCAAGTCCATATGATCGTGATAAAAGCTCATCCCGGTCATCGACCCGGACACAACGCTGCAACCGTGATAACCACGCTCACGCGAGATGATCTTCTTCTTGTTCGGCTTGCCCCGCAGATTGTTATAGTACCAGACGAGTTTAGCCTGAGTCTCGTTGGCGTCCGAGCCGGACATGCCGTAGAAAACCTTGCTCATCTTGCCAGGCGCCATTTTAACGAGGCGATCGGAAAGGATTGCTAGCTCGTCCGTCGTATGGGCAGCGTAGGAATGATAGTAGGCGAGACGATAGGCCTGACGTGAGATGGCTTCGGCGACCTCGGCGCGGCCGTAGCCAACATTCACGCAATAGAGACCGGCGAACCCATCAATCAATTGATTGCCGTGCGCATCCTGGATGCGAATGCCCTTGCCTGTCTCCACGATCGTTGGTTCACCAAGCTTGCCGGTCGCGAAGTCCTTCAGTTGCGTGAATGGATGCAGGACAGAGTTCCTGTCCTTCTCGCTGATTTCTTTGATGTTGATGGTCATCAGACTTTCCTCTTATGAATCGATGTTTCCAAAGCATATGTATTTTGGTTCCAGATACTCGGCGATGCCATGTTTGGAGCCCTCCCGGCCTAGACCGGACTGTTTCCAACCGCCGAACGGGATGCCTGCTCCCGTAAATTTCGGCGTGTTGATGGCAACCATGCCGTATTCGAGCCGATCGGAGAGCCGCATCGCGCGGTTGAGGTCTCGGGTGTAGACATACGCCGCAAGGCCCATCTCCGAATTGTTGGCGCGCGCGACCACCTCCCCTTCGTCGTGAAAGGGCAGGATTGCAGCCACAGGCCCGAAGGTTTCTTCGGTCGCGACCCGCATTCCGTCGGTGACATCGGCGAGCACGGTGGGCGTCACGAAGCTCCCACCAAGAGGATTTTCCTGTGCGCCGGTTACCATTCGCGCCCCGGCTGAAACAGCCTCGGCAATCTGCTGCCTGCACTTTTCAGCGCCAGACGCCTTGGTCATCGGACCGATGTCGATCCCAGCCTCCAATCCGTGACCGACTTTCAATCTTCCAGTGGCTTTGGCGAATTCCTCTACGAAATGGTCATAGACTCCCCGCTGCACATAAATCCGGTTTGCCGCAAGACAGTCCTGACCTGATGTCGCGAATTTGGCTGCGATGCAGCCAGTGACCGCGGCTTCGATTGGCGCGTCGCTGAAAAGGATGAAGGGAGCATTGCCGCCGAGCTCAAGCGAGGCCTTCTTCACAGTCCTCGCCGATTGCTCGAGCAGGATTCGTCCGACCGCGGTGGAGCCCGTAAAAGAGAAGGCACGCACGTCTGTATGCTTCAACAGCCGTTCGGCAAGTGGCGGAGCTTCGCCCGTGATCACCTGAAACACGCCGGGTGGGATCCCTGCGTCCGCGGCAAGACGGGCAAGGGCGAGCGCCGACAAGGGCGTTTCTGGTGCCGGCTTTACGATCATTGTGCAGCCAGCAGCCAACGCGGCTCCTGCCTTTCTGGTGATCATTGCCGATGGAAAATTCCATGGCGTAATGGCGACGGCGACTCCAATCGGCTGCATCTGCACGGCCAGTCGGCTTCCCGTGAGATGGCTGGGGATGGTTTCGCCATAAGTTCGCTCGCCTTCCCCTGCAAACCAATCAAGAAAGCTAGCAGCGTATGAAACTTCGCCGCGAGCTTCAGCAATTGGTTTTCCTTGCTCGGCGGTTATGATGACGGCCAGGTCTTCCGCGTTTCCTCGCATACTTGTTGCCCATTTCCGCAGGTATGCACCACGTTCTGAAGGAAGCATGTCGCGCCACTCGAGAAACGCTGCTCTCGCGAAGTTGACCGCATCATCAACATCGGAATCTCCGCAGGCCGCTACTTGAGCCAACTCCTCGCCAGTTGCAGGATCCACCACGCTAAGTGTCTCCGGCTTCGAAATCCAGGCGCCGTTCACATAAGCGCTTCTTTGCAAAAGATCCGGCCGTTGGAGCCGGCGCAGTGCAGTGATTGCGGTGCCTCTCATTTATGACTCCTAGTGGTGCGTGATGCCATCAGACTATTGCTGCTTCGGCGCCGATCGACAGCGCAGTTGCGGTTTCCTAAGCCGCATTCCTGCAAAAAGAGCCAAACTCGCGCCGGATTGCGCGATGACATTAGCTGTCAAGCCGAGTGGGCGCCTCTCGATCCGTCCAAAAGAACAACCGCCTGACGTCGGAAGAGCGGAGTTTGCGGCGTAGAGCCAGAGCCAAGACCACCGCTCATGGCATCCCCGCCGCCAGACTGAAGCCTCAAGCACCGACGATCTGGCGGTTATTCTAAAGGGTAACGACGCGTCAAAGCGGATTTGGATCCCGTGCTAGGAAACGGAATTAGTCGCTGCTTCGAAGCTGCATTGAGCGCGCGTTGTGCGATTGGTGGTTGAGGGCGGTGTTGTTCCGGGCACGTGAACGTCTCGTCCATCAGCGCACCGAGCTCGTGAATGCCCTGCATGCAGTGCTCTACGAATACGGTCACACAATCCCCCAGGGCATCGTCCACCTCAAGCGCATCGAGGTGCTTCTCGACGAGCCAGATAATGACCTGCGCGGGCTGGTTTGCGAGGAATGCCGGGATTACCTCGCGCGGACGGCCGCGACGCCCAGGCTTGGGCATTAGCGGAGCGATCTGCCCCCAATCCTCGTCCGCCAAATCGGATGGATAGCGCTAGGTTTTCTTGGCGATCTAGGCCATTCGCCCGCGGCTCTCCTCGGTCCACATTCAGAGCTTGAATCACAAGTCACTTTACGGGAAAATCCCAACCCTCTCGATTTTCCAAACGAACTCTTAGAGCGTTGCCGAACCTTAAAGTGAGTTTTTTCAGCGGGTTGTCGTTCTCTGTAGTTTGCGAAGACTACAGTGGATCGGGTGCCCCGGACCGAAACTACTGTGTGCCGAGGCGACCGGCGAGGGGTAACCCAATCTCCTTGAATAACATCTGCGCCACATTCGTGAACCGCCGTAGGAACGGCGGCTTTGCTGATCCGTATCGATCGGCGATCACCAACTGCGGCGCAGGCAGATCTTCAATGAGGGGCCGCCGCGTAATTTGATCACTATCTGGACTGCATTTGCCGACGGGCCTCATATTAAGTATTGAAAAGCCAAACCCGCACGCGACTGCGGAGCGCACTGAGTCGTAACTCCGCGTTCTGAATGCCACCTTCGGCCGCTGCCCGGCGATGTCGAATAAGGTCAATAGATAGGCGGACGTCTGCGGCAAGTCCAGAAGAACGAAAGGCAGTCGGGCGAGATCGGTTAGACTTACCGCCGGCTGCTTTGCTAACGAAGTGTCGACGTGCAACAGCGCGTGAGCGGGAACGCGCGCCACCACCGCCGCGTCCTCTGGAAGGCCTGCGCCAATGTCGTAGGTGACTATGGCGTCAACGGCATTCGTTTCCAGCCACTTCAAAAGTTGTGGCTGCTCGCCCTCGAACAACTGGACCTCTACCCCTCCTTTTTCGATGAACCGCCTCAGAAGTTCGGGCATGAAGAGAGCTCCAAACGGCTCGAAACAACCGATTCGAAGAACCGCGGGCGCGTCTTGACTGTGCCTTTCCATCGTGCGTTCGAATTCCGCTTCAGCGGCCAGCAAACGTCGTGCAGAAGCTAAAAAACGCTCGCCCGCAGGGGTTGCTTGCACGCCCCGCGAAGGCCGCCGTTCGAAGAGTCGCGCTCCCATCTCGATCTCGGCCAAGTCGAGGGCCAACAGTATGGATGATTGTGATATCCTGCATTTTCGTGCCGCCGCGGCGATCGATCCCGTCTCAGCGATAGTCGCAACGTAGTGAAGTTGGCGAAGAGCCATATTCATAGTGACATTCCATGTATTAATTCGCATCAAATAATGTATTTTATAGGTTTTGTTCCCCGCTGCATACTGCCGAAGAGTGGAGGAACTCAACATTGAATAACTACCTAAATGCCAGCGGACCCTCGCCGGTAGCATCGGAACTCAATCGACTCGATGTGAAATCCCTGACCGCGGGAGAACCGCTCTCGCCGATAGACGGCATACCCACTACCCTGAAAGATATAGCCCATGTGGAACGATGGGCTGTGCGGTACGGGAGTTTAACGACCGATCCAGAAAACGGAGGACTAACCAATGGACAAGGGGCAACACCTCAACAACAGGACTGGTCTCTCAAGACGTGCAATCTTGAGTGGAATCGCGGCACTCGGCATAACGGCAGTAGCATTCGGCTCGATGGCCGGTTCAGCCTCGGCGCAGTTGCTGCTCGAAAAGATCAAGAGCGGAGAGACAATCCGGATCGGCTTCGCCATTGACCCTCCCTCGGCCTATCCTGGCGAGAACAACGCGCCGGTCGGCTTCGTCAACGCCATGACGCTCGACATCCTTGAGAAGCTCGGCACGACCAAGGTCGAACCAATCGTGACGGAATGGGGCTCCCTCATTCCTGGCCTGCAGGCGGGCCGCTTCGACATCATCACCGGCGGCATGTACATCCTGCCCGAGCGCTGCCGCAGTGTGCTGTTCACCGAGCCGCTCGCTAAGTTTACCGAAGCCCTGCTCGTGCGGAATGGCAATCCTGAAGACCTGCACTCCTTCGACGATATCCGTGACAAGGGCCTGACGCTGGTCACCAGCGCCGGCTCCGACACGGTCAAGAACGCCAAAGACGTCGGCATCCCGGAGGATCATATCATGCAGGTCGCCGGTCAGGCCGAAATCCTGCAGGCGGTGAAGGTCGGCCGCGCGGCCGCGGGGTCGCTCAACTATTTCACGATGAAGGAGCTCGCCGACAAGGACGACAGCGTCGGACTGGCTGATCCGTTCACCCCGCCGCCGGGCAAAGCCGGCTACCCAAGTCTCGCCTTCCTGCCCAACCAGCAGGCCGCGGTCGATGCCTTCAACGAGGTGTTGAAGGACTATATCGGCTCCGACGAGATGATGGAGTCGGTCGGCAAATACGGCTACACTAAAATCAACCTGCCGGACATCACCAAGGCCACCGACCTCTGCAAGGGCTGAAGCCTAGCGAGAATTGCCGCCCATGTGCCTGGCCGCCTCCCCGGCCTGGAGTGGCGGGGAGCGTCCAGAGGAAGGGTGAGGCTTCAGCGTGACCGGGGCTCTCCTCATGATCACCCTAATCGTCACCCTTGGGGCATCTCTGGTGGCGATCATGCTGGCGCTGATCGTCGGCATGAGCCGGGTCTCGCCCCGCTGGCCGCTGCGCTGATTCGGCGTCGCCTATATCGAGTTTTGCGCGGTACCTCTCTGCAGCTCTACTGGTGGTTCTTAGGCCTGCCGATCTTCGGCGTTGCTCTTTCGCCGTGGGTCCTCGCCATTGCCGGCGTCGACATATCTGGGTGCAGACCCGCTTCGTGAAGAACTGTTGGAGCAGTGCCAAACTCCTCGAAATGGCCAAGACGCGAGCGATGCCATGGAGCGGGCAGTACTTTCACTACAGGCCCACGAATGCCTTCGAGGCATTCAATGGTCGCCTGCGGGCAGAGTGCCTGTCAGCGCCCTGGGTTCTTGCGTCTTGCGGACGCAGCTGAAAAGTTGGAGGTTTGGCGGCCTCACGGCGCGATTGAATACAACGTTCCGGCCGCGCTCATGAAATCCGTGCACGGGGGCTAGCCCGTGTGCTTCTGAATCAGGGGCCGAAAACTCCGACCTCCGCCGAGGGCGCATCGGGGGTGCAGCCGCTGATCGTATCGAGCTTAGCGATCTCTTCGGGGTTGAGCTGCACATGACGGCAGTTGCGATCGAGAAAAGGTGCGCGTCCGGAAATGCTCGCGTGCGAGCAAATTGTAGCTCCCTTCGCTGTTGAGTTACCCGTGCCATTGACGGATGAGTCTGTTCACGGCTTCGCTCTGATCGTTTTGGATACTATGGCCTGCATTGTTCATTAGGTAGAAGTCCGAATTTCTGATCAGCTTTGCCAGATTCATGCCGCGACCCGGTGGCACTGTAGGATCGTTCTTGGACCAGATGATCAACGTCTGGGCCCGAAGTCGATCAAGGTAGGGAAAAATATATCTTTGCTGAAGCACCACATAAATTCGCAGATCGATCTCTTCTTCGGGCAGGTTCTGGAAGATCTCATATTGTCCGCGCGCCGCGGCCCGCCGATAGGCCTCTCGGTTGGCGTCTTCCAAATCCTGCCCGTAGGCACGGCAGCTTTTCCGGTACGCGGCGATATATTCCTCCTCGCTCGGCATCGGGTCGGACACGTCGTAAGTCTGCCGGCAGGCCTGCATCCAGGCTTCGTCACGGTCGTCTCCAAACGCCGGTGATACGGAGCTGGCAGTCAGCAGTATGAGCTTGGAAACAAGATCGGGACGCATAATCGCAACTCGGGCGGCGACGAATGATCCTTCTGAATGGCCGACCAGCGTGATTTGCTTCACTCCCAGCGCTTCGATGAAGCTAATTACATGATCCACCCGACCAAGCCGGTTAATATATTTGCCATCAGCGGGATAGTCTGTCCCACCAAAATGGAGCTGATCAACCGCGATTACCCTAAATTGATCGGATAGCCCATTCAGTTGCCGAACAAAGGAATTCTTTCCCTCTGCGCCGAAGCCGGCACCATGCAAAAATACAATTGGCTCACCGGCTCCCTTCTCGCAATATGATGTCGCGATACCCCCAACCGATATGCTATGTTCAGTGATCATTAGTTTCATTTCCTCAGCAAAGGGTAGCCGCATCAGGTCGGCATTGTTATTATGCGAAGCGGACTGTGTTCACTTCGTGAGCATAGCAGCCGTCATATGGGTCCTTTGTGCGAATTATCCTGTCCGAACGCAGGAAATCGGCGTTTTCTAGCTATCTGCGCAATAAGCGACGATTTGCTGGTGGGGTGTGGAAGATCCCTCGCGATAGAGCAAAGCCTCGTCGTCGAATCATAGGGTTGTGTACGGCAGCAGTCGCTCGGTTGCCGATTAAAATGAAGGCACCGGCCGGACTCAAGCATGTACGCGAAATCCTCCGATCTCATCAGGGCCTTGATTTTGTCTTCAGCGAGCCACGGCCCACGAAATTGCGGCCGCCGTGATCGCACATGTAACGTTATCCCGGATGATGTTGCATTGGGCGGCATGGTCCAGGCCTTTCGCCGGCATTGTGGGATTTTTCTGAACGATAGATCAAGGCGTGCGCCGACGGCATCGCGCATGGACTTGGGGTAGAGATCGAATTCAAACGCCGTCGGCTCGAAACCCTTACCTTCAACCTGCTTCACCGGCAGATTTAGTGACGGATATTACCAAGGTATCAGTCGGGTCTGTGTTGCGGGAGACCAAGGTTTTGGCAGGGCGACGACAATCTGAGCAGCAACGGCGACGGGATCAATGGTCAGGTGCCGTACGGCCGCATGACCTCCTTTCCCTGTCAAGGTGATGTCGAATTCAAGGAGCGCAGCCATAATTGAGCCATCGCAAATCCCGAACGTACCGACATCCACGTCCGGCATGTTAGGCATGCTGAAGATCTGAGAAAGGGGTCAAGACAAGAGCAGATGGGGTGGTGTGATGTGGCGGCCATACCGGCCATGGATCAGATCGATGGCCATCCTGACACTTGGAAATCGCGCATATCTTGAGAACCAGAAGAAGTTGGGGGTTGATCAAGGTTCGGTGGGCAGCCCGACATCAAGACAAGAGGATCGGCATGCCGGCGGCTTCGACGTCGGTCGCAATCGTGGCGCCGGTGTCGAGCCGGATTGCTGTCGCCGAGCCGTTCATAGTCGGCAATTTGTCCAACGCAAGCGCGTTGTGCTTGCCGGCAATGCTGAAGTAGCGAAGCGATCCTTCGGACCGCACACTTCCGCCGTCAGGTGTATCCGCCAACAGCTCAGCCAGGCGCTGGAGGACGGCGCCGGCGGGGCGCAAGTCGCAAAGCGAATTCAACAAGCCGCTGCGCAGAACGTAACCACGATCGAAATCGACGAAGGTATCTATCACGATATCCAGCACTGCCCGATGGGCCCAACCAGCCAGCGTTGCCTCAGCAATCCGCCGTGCGTTTTCTTCAGGCGTGCCTGCATCCTTGGCAAAGCTGGCGCCAGCTAGCCGCAGATGCGCCAGCGCGCGCTTGCCGTTCTTGTGCGCCGCAGAGGCGATTGTTTCCAGGGCAGCCCAGAGCGGTGCGGTCGGTTCGACGGCGAAGCAGAGACCTGCGATGCCCGCTGGGATCGCGGCGAACGCCTCGTCTGCTTCTTCGACGGGAAAGCCATGCCGAGGGAGGTGCGAATAAAGGCTACGACCATCGCCCTTGCCTTCGCTGTGCGCTGAGGCGCGCAACTTGGAGAGCATGACCGGCGCGCCGATCGAGTGAGAGAATGCCGCAAGTAGGGATGAGGTCTCGGCGAATGCCTCGGACGGAAGAATAACTTCCACGCCGGAGAGGATCGGCGCTACAGCGGCCAAGCGGTCACCGATTTCTGTTGTCGGCACGCCGACACCGTAGACGGTGAAGGTATGGCCAAAGGCGGCGAAATCCGACATCCGCGCAGCCGCTCGCTCGTCAATTATATCCTGCATCGGAACGCGAAGATGGCGAAGGCCGAGCGACTGCAAGCGCATCGCAAGATGGTCATTGCGGACGTATTTACGGCTCAGTTCATCCACAACGCCGTCTGGAACGATCGGCAGGGCGCGCGCCCATTCCTGTCGGAGGTCAACCCCGACCGGAGCAGTGCGACGACGTGGGTGCAGCATGGATACTGTCATCTGCTGATCGGCGATCTCGGGATCCGTTCCACCATTGGTATGGACCCAGTGAACAGTGTGTCCCTTCTCGAATACCTCCACGAGCATGAAGCCAAGGCGGCTCACATGGTTTCGCCCATTCTCCTCATCGGTTGGCGGCACAGGAAATAGCTGGCTGTAGTCGTTACGCACAAAGGAGGTTGCCGGCAGGACATGGATATCCGTATTGCCAAACCTGTTCATGAAGATGTTGTGGACGTGGCCTGTGAAGAGCGCTTCCACCGGGCGGTCACGCAGCATGGCGAGGAGGCGGGAGCGGCCGGGATCTGCGATATTGTCGTAATGCTCCGGCTCATCGGTGTCGGTGAGATATGGTGGATAATGCATGAACAGGAAGCTACGACGGTCGCGGGAAATGTTCGTATCCAGCCAGTTCCATTGCTCCTCCTCTGCGTCCATACCGCTGTTGATGAGGGTTGCGTCCGCCATCACGAAGCGGATGCCATGATGCTCGAAGCAATGCCGGTCGGGGCCTAACGCATCCGTATAGAGTGTACGCGTCTCCTTGCTGACCGGCGGAGCGACGAGCCAAGCGCTTGGCTTGTCGCCGATGTCGTGGTTGCCCGGCACCCACCGGATAGGGACTTCCAGGTCGCCAACCATTTCGCGGAAATTCGCCGCGGCGCTCGCAAAGCTGACCTGCCCTGGAAGCGGGTGCACCATATCGCCCAGATGTAGCACGAAGTCCGGCTTCAGGGTACGGATCTTCGCGAAAGCCGCTGCCGCACGGGCATTTGCGAGCACACCGCTCGGATAAGGATAGGGAGAATCTCCCTCCCCATTCACATGTGTGTCTGTGATGACAACAAAGCGAAGCAGAGGACGGTCGCGGGGTGAGATGGTTTTCATGATCAGGCTTCTGTCTTGGGTCTTGGGGAACAACGAACGGTCTCAAAGTTCATCACGCCGCGTGCGTGACCAGCATGTCGGTCTCGACGGCGAGTTTGCACGTGACATTTAGAACTCCTCGAACCGGAGCGCCTAGCGCCTCGCTTCATAAACATAGCAGCACAAGTGGGCCGCCCTGCTACGAATCATTCTCAACAAACGCAGGAAATGAGCGTCATTTTCTGAAATGCGCGTAGATGCAGCGAGTCGGAGATACTTGTTCCCTCGCAGCCCATCGAGCGCGGTGAAATCCGAGATCGGTCCTACGACAGTCAGGCCCTCCGCGCCTCCGGGCTTAATCTGGTCGTCAACACCGTCGTTTACTGGAATATCGTCTCTCTCAGCCGTGCCACGGCGCATCTACGCCAGCAGGGCAGGAAAACTCCCGACGAGCTGCCCAAGCACGTCTCGCCGCTCAGGTTGGGAGCACATCAACCTCACTGGCAACTATTCCTGGGACACCGAGCAGCAAATGCCCGAAGGCTTCAGACCCTTGCGACTTCATGGCTGTCTTCTCCGGGCTGCATGATGTTCATCGTCCGTTCGAACTTAGCGCAGGATTTTGGACTTCTGTGGTTGCCGTCCGTTGCGCAAGTAGTTTCTGACCTTTTGACATGTGATCGAGTGCGGTCTTCTGTCAGGCCTTTGCTTGCTGCGCTTTCAGAAGCCGCTGGCCGGTATGGTGATCTGCGGATCGGGTCCAAATCTGCTCTCCGAGCTACGAGCTCCAGTTCAAAAGCTGGTTTTCCTTATCCGGATCGGTTCGATCATGCGCCCATTCAGGTCATCGACTTCTCACACCTCTTCGCCGACGTTGGCTGTTCGCGGCTGGCTTCTTATCACGCCACCACAGCCAGCGCCGGATTTCGATAATCTTCCTGCCGAGTCAGCATCGCCCAGACCATGCGTGCCATTTTGTTCGCCAGGGCGATTGCCACCAGCATCCTTGGCTTCCTCGCCAGCATCCGCGCCATCCAAGTGCCGGGTATAGGTGGTTTACGGCTCGCCCAATTCACGCGGGTCATCGCGCCGATGATCAGTAGCCTGCGGATATCGGTCTGACCAGCCTTCGATACGCGGCCAAGCCTTTCTTTCCCGCCAGAGGAAAATTGTCGCGGAACGAGACCTAACCAAGCGGCAAAATCTCGGCCACACCGGAAGTGCTCCATCGCTGGCGCGAAAGCTTCGACGGCCAGTGCGATCATAGGACCTACGCCCGGCGTGGTCTGAAGCCGTCGTGCAACATCGCTCTGCCGAGACAGTTCCGTGAGCTTCTTTGTTTTTCCTTCGATCCGGGCCGTCTTCTCGCTGATCTGCGCCAGAAGGTCGCGGCACTCTTCTCTCACAAGCTCGGGCAGGTCGATCTCTGCATGCTCGACAATCGCCTCAACACGCTTGACATGCGCTGTCCCATGCGGAATGATTTGGCCATATTCGTATAGAACGGCACGCAAAGCGTTCACCAATTCCGTGCGCTGGTGAACAATCCGCGCACGCGCCCGGAACAGGATCGCCCGAGCTTGCTGATCCGACGTCTTGGGCTCGACGAAGCGCATCTCGGGCTAACGGGCCGCGACGACGATTGCCTCGGCATCGGCCGCATCATTCTTCTGCCGCTTCACGAACGGGCGCACATATTGCGGCGCGATCAGCTTAACCTCATGGCCAACCTTGACCATCTCGCGTGCCCAGTAATGGGCTCCGCCGCAGGCTTCCATGATCACAAGCGCTGGCGGTTGCTCTGACATGAACCGGGAGAACTGCCTCCGTGACAGCTTCTTGCGGAACTTCACCTCACCGGTCGTCGACGTCCCATGTAGCACGAAAACATGTTTTGCCAGATCCACCCCGATCATCGTATCCTTCATCTTGCCGTCCTCTCCATCCTGTGGCCAACACCACATCATCTTGGCACATCGCGATGCCGTTAGGGGAGGACGGCAACCACCCCATCTGCTCTTGTCCTGACCCCAGAAATGTCGAAACATTCCATGATACCTTCCACCATCCTCTGGGCGCCTCGGCGGCGGGCTGAAAGATTAGGGCAACGGTGCTCTTGAAGTTGTGCGTATCCGCAAAGCGTTTCGCGGCTCCCAGAAGCATGGCCGTATGACCGTCATGGCCTTTCCGACACCCGCGGCTTGTTTGACGCCTCAACTATCGGTAGAGCGTCCATGCCGCCCTCAGCCCGATTGTCGGACCGTCTCAGCTTCGCCTTTGATCAAGGCAACAATGACTCCATGAAGCCGGACCTGCCTTCCATCATGCCAAAGCCTTCTCACGTCTTTAGAGCGTTGCCGAACCTTAAAGTGAGTTTTTTCAGCGGGTTGTCGTTCTCTGTAGTTTGCGAAGACTACAGTGGATCGGGTGCCCCGGACCGAAACTACTGTGTGCCGAGGCGACCGGCGAGGGGTAACCCAATCTCCTTGAATAACATCTGCGCCACATTCGTGAACCGCCGTAGGAACGGCGGCTTTGCTGATCCGTATCGATCGGCGATCACCAACTGCGGCGCAGGCAGATCTTCAATGAGGGGCCGCCGCGTAATTTGATCACTATCTGGACTGCATTTGCCGACGGGCCTCATATTAAGTATTGAAAAGCCAAACCCGCACGCGACTGCGGAGCGCACTGAGTCGTAACTCCGCGTTCTGAATGCCACCTTCGGCCGCTGCCCGGCGATGTCGAATAAGGTCAATAGATAGGCGGACGTCTGCGGCAAGTCCAGAAGAACGAAAGGCAGTCGGGCGAGATCGGTTAGACTTACCGCCGGCTGCTTTGCTAACGAAGTGTCGACGTGCAACAGCGCGTGAGCGGGAACGCGCGCCACCACCGCCGCGTCCTCTGGAAGGCCTGCGCCAATGTCGTAGGTGACTATGGCGTCAACGGCATTCGTTTCCAGCCACTTCAAAAGTTGTGGCTGCTCGCCCTCGAACAACTGGACCTCTACCCCTCCTTTTTCGATGAACCGCCTCAGAAGTTCGGGCATGAAGAGAGCTCCAAACGGCTCGAAACAACCGATTCGAAGAACCGCGGGCGCGTCTTGACTGTGCCTTTCCATCGTGCGTTCGAATTCCGCTTCAGCGGCCAGCAAACGTCGTGCAGAAGCTAAAAAACGCTCGCCCGCAGGGGTTGCTTGCACGCCCCGCGAAGGCCGCCGTTCGAAGAGTCGCGCTCCCATCTCGATCTCGGCCAAGTCGAGGGCCAACAGTATGGATGATTGTGATATCCTGCATTTTCGTGCCGCCGCGGCGATCGATCCCGTCTCAGCGATAGTCGCAACGTAGTGAAGTTGGCGAAGAGCCATATTCATAGTGACATTCCATGTATTAATTCGCATCAAATAATGTATTTTATAGGTTTTGTTCCCCGCTGCATACTGCCGAAGAGTGGAGGAACTCAACATTGAATAACTACCTAAATGCCAGCGGACCCTCGCCGGTAGCATCGGAACTCAATCGACTCGATGTGAAATCCCTGACCGCGGCCTATCGAAATGGGCAGCTTTCGCCCGTAGAGATAACCCAGGCAACCCTCGACCGAGCGGCGGAAATACAGGCGGCGCTAAACCCGTTCAGCTTCCTTGACCCGGAAAATGCGCTAGAGGCGGCCCGTGCGGCCGAACGGCGCTGGGCGAAAGGAGAGCCGCTCTCGCCGATAGATGGCATACCCACTACCCTGAAAGACATAGTCCATGTGGAACGATGGGCTGTGCGGTACGGGAGCCTAACGACCGATCCAGCGCCTCTTCGCCAGGATGCTCCTTCAGTCGCTCGTTTGCGCAAGGCCGGAGCAATTTTCATCGGCCAAACAACCACGCCTGAATTTGGTTGGAAAGCAGTGACCGATAGTCCAGCATTCGGCGTCACCCGCAATCCATGGGACCCTGCCCGGTCGCCCGGCGGTTCCTCGGGCGGGGCGGCCGTCGCAGCGGCCTGCGGGGCAGGCGTGTTGCATCTAGGCACCGATGGTGGGGGCTCAATACGAATCCCCGCATCGTTCACCGGAATTGTCGGCCACAAACCGAGCTACGGGCGGGTTGCTGCCCATCCCCTAAGTTCATTTGGTACGGTCGCGCATATTGGTCCGATGACGCGTACAGTAGGTGATGCTGCCGCAATGTTGGACATTATGTCTGGACGGGATCTTCGCGACTGGACCCAGGCGCCTGTCAGCCACCGCAGTTTGAACGTGTCCCGTCTCGATTGGAGGGGGAAGCGCATCGCTTATTGGAAAGAGCCCTGCGTGGGCAAAGTGGACTTTTCTGTGGGCGCCGCGATCGAGGGCGTTCTGAAGGATCTTGAGGATGCCGGCGCATCAATCGCGGAAATCCGCCTGCCGGACCAGGATACTCTTCTCGAAGTGTTCTACCGTCACTGGTATGTCGGAGCTGCAAACAGATTGTCCTCGATCGACCCCGCGAGGTGGTCCGCCCTCGATCCCGGGCTCCTTCACGCGGCGAGTGTTGGCCAAGGTTATAGTGGTGTCGAACGCATGGCTGCCGAGATATGCCGCGCCAGGTTTGGAGCGGCCATGGATGGCCTGCTCGCCGAATTCGATTTCGTCGTCTCGCCGACCGTGCCGATTCTCCCATTCGAGGCGGGCCATCAAGTTCCGCCCGGAAGCGGCTTGCAGAGCTGGGTAGAATGGTCCTCTTTTAGTTTTCCGATCAATCTTAGCCAGCAGCCTGCCTCCACGGTTCCGTGCGGGTTAGCGGGCGACGGACTGCCAATAGGTATGCAGATTATCGGCGCACGTGGCGCGGACGAGGACGTCCTACGCGCTGCTCTATCGTACGAAGAGATGTACCCACATCGCTTCCTGAATTCCAACCGCGCGTGGCCATGCCGCTCGGAGCGCGCCTACCTATGCAGCGGCGAAACGACAAGGGAGGACTAATCAATGGACAAGTGGCAATCCCTCAACAACAGGACTAGTCTCTCAAGACGTGCAATCTTGAGGGGAATGGCGGCACTCGGCATAGCGGCGATGACAATATCTTCCTTTGCCGGTTCGGCCTCGGCGCAGGCACTACTCGAGAAGATCAAGAGTGGAGAAACGATCCGCCTCGGCTTCACCAACGAACCTCCGAGCGCCTATCCCGGTGATAACAACGAGCCGCTCGGCTTGGTCAATGCGATGACGCTGGACGTTCTGAAAAAGATGGGCACGACCAAAATCGAGCCGGTCGTAACGGATTGGGGCTCGCTCGTCCCGGGCCTGCAGGCTGGTCGCTTCGACATCATCACGGGCGGCATGTGGATTAAGCCAGAACGCTGTCGCAACGTGCTGTTCAGCGAACCGATCGCCCTTTCCAAAGATGCGTTGGTCGTGCCAAAGGGCAATCCGGAAAACCTGCATTCCTATGAGGACATGCGTGACAAAGGACTCACCTTTGCTACTGGCGCCGGCTACACCGCAATCCAGGACGCGCAAAAAGTCGGCATCGCCGACGACAAGATCATGCAGGTCGCCGGACCGCCGGAGATCGTGCAGGCTGTAAAGGCCGGCCGTGCTGCTGCCGGTGTCCTTTATAATTTGAACGCGTACACTCTCGCCGAGAAGGACGCCGCTGTTGAGGTGGCCGATCCTTTCAATTCGGCTGCGCCCTCCAACTATCCTGCCATCGCCTTCCCGCTGAACGAGCAGGGCGCGGTCGACGCCTTCAACGCCGTGCTGAAAGACTATATCGGCTCCGACGAGATGATGAAGGCGGTCGGCAAATACGGATACACTAAAGTGATGCTGCCGGACGGCACCACGACCGCCGAGGCTTGCAAGGGCTGAGGCAGGCCCGAATTGCCACCCATGCGCCGCCCCGCTTCCCGGCTTTGGCCGGGGAGCGCCCGCGGGGGAGAAAGAACAATGAATG
>NZ_PGGM01000025.1 GCF_003010965.1 Phyllobacterium sophorae | reverse complement strand
TCGATGCGATCGGCGAATATTGCTACCGCGCCTTTATCATGACGGCGGGGGAAGCCCGCAGCGCCGGCGCCATCCCCTGCGGCCTGTTGCAGGGCGGCAGCGTCACCGCCCCGATCGCCAAGGGTGCGCTCATCACCAGCGCCAATGCCGTCCCGGCCGCGGGCTCCAAGATCGTCGAACTCAGGGCTCGCCAGGACAAGCTCGTCTACGGCGCGTGACCGGCGTCGACGCATCGGCGCAGATACAAGATCAAGGCAACCAGACAAGGAGTGCCGACATGGCATCCGCCAGAAGTTCAAATGCCAAGCGACAAGATGATGGGAGCAATCTTCCCTTCGCGTTCCGGCATTATCCCCCGGAACAGCTGAAGGAAGCCCTGCGCAAGATGTACCTCATCCGCCGCTTCGAAGAGGGTGCGGAGGAATCCTATACGCGTGGCCTCATTCACGGCACGATGCATCTTTCGATCGGTCAGGAAGCCAGTGCGGTCGGCATTTCCCTGCCGCTCAGCGAGGATGACATGATCACCTCGACCCATCGCGGTCATGGTCATTGTATCGCCAAGGGCGCGGAAGTCTCGAAAATGTTCGCAGAGTTCTTCGGCAAGGAGACCGGATATTGCAAGGGCCGAGGCGGCTCGATGCATATTGCCGATGTCTCCAAGGGCAATCTCGGCGCCAATGGTATTGTCGGCGGCGGCATTCCGATTGCCGTCGGTGCGGCGCTTTCCGCCAAGAAACAGAAGAACGGCAAGGTTGTCATCTCCTATTTCGGCGACGGTGCCAACAATGAGGGTGCCTTTCACGAGGCGCTCAACATGGCTTCGGTCTGGAAGCTTCCGGTCGTTTTCGTCTGCGAAAACAATGGATATGGCATGTCGACTTCAACCAAGCGTTCGACTGCGGTCGCCAATGTCGCTGACCGGGCTGTCGCCTATAACATGCCGGGCGTGATCGTTGACGGTAACAATCTGTCGGATGTGGCCGAGGCCTCGCACGGAGCCGTCGAACGGGCGCGCCGGGGTGAGGGGCCGACGCTGATCGAATGCAAGACCTATCGTCACCGCGGCCATTCCAAGAGCGATCGCAATCGCTATCGCACCAAGGAAGAAATCGAGGACTGGATCACAAATCGCGATCCTATCCATCTTTTCGAAGATCAGCTGAAGGAATTCGGTTTCGTCACCAACGCCGATATCGAAGCGATCCGTGCGGATGCCGAGAAGGAAATCGCCGAGGCGATCGAGTTCGCCAAGAACAGCCCATCGCCAACCCTCGATAATCTGACACGCGACGTTTACACGGACTGAAATTAGATGAATGAGATAATCCGCGAACTGAGCTACTCGCAAGCGATCCAGGAAGCCATGGCGATTGCCATGGAGGCCGATGACCGCGTATTTCTGATGGGTGAGGATATCGGCGTCTATGGAGGTGCCTTTCAGGTCACCGGTGATCTGGTGCAGCGTTTCGGCGAAGACCGGGTGATGGATACGCCGATCTCAGAACTTGGCGGTGCAGGTGTTGCCGTCGGTGCGGCGCTGACGGGCATGCGGCCGATCTTCGAATTCCAGTTCTCGGATTTTGCCGCGCTGGCGATGGAACAGATCGTTAACCAAGCGGCCAAGATCCGCTACATGCTTGGCGGCGCAGTCTCGGTACCGCTGGTGATGCGGTTCCCGGCGGGCTCCGGCACGGGCGCGGCTGCGCAGCACAGCCAGAGCCTTGAAGCGTGGTTTGGCCATGTGCCGGGCCTCAAGGTGATCCAGCCTTCGACGCCTTACGATGCCAAGGGCATGCTGCTGGCGGCCATCGAAGACCCGGATCCTGTGATGATCTTCGAACACAAGCTGCTCTACAAGATGAAGGGGCCCGTACCCGAGGGGCATTACACCGTACCGATCGGCAAGGCCGCTGTGGTGCGGGAAGGTACGGATCTGACCATCGTTGCCTCTGCCATCATGGTGCATAAGGCGCTGGAAGCGGCGCGAGAGCTCGCAAAGGAAGGCGTTAATGTCGAGGTAGTTGACCTGCGTACCGTGCGCCCGATGGACAAGGAGACGATCATCGCCAGTGTCAAGAAAACGTCGAAGCTGATGTGTGTTTACGAGGGCGTCAAGACGCTGGGCGTCGGCGCGGAAGTCAGCGCGATGATCGCCGAGAGCGAGGCCTTCGATTACCTCGATGCGCCAATCGTGCGGCTTGGGGGCGCCGAAACACCAATTCCCTACAATCCGGAATTGGAGAAGGCGACCGTGCCGCAGGTACCAGGCATTCTGAAGAGCGCCCGCGATCTGGTCAAAGGGGTTCGTTAGGCCATGCCAGTCGAAGTGATCCTGCCCAAGGTCGATATGGATATGGAGAACGGCCAGATCTCGCGCTGGTACGCCAATGACGGTGACAGCGTGTCCAAGGGCCAACTGCTGTTCGAAATCGAAACGGACAAGGCGGCCATGGAAGTTGATGCGCCGTCCTCGGGGATATTGCGCGATGTGAAGCCGCAGGGCGCCGTTGTACCGGTGGGACAGGCGGTGGCGTGGATCTACGCCGAGGGCGAAGTCTATAGCACGGCGGCACCAGCCAAGGAGCCGGCCGAGAAACCTGTCATGGCCGAAGAAGCAAAGCCTGCTGTTCAACCGGCCGAAACTGCGCCGGTGAAACCTGATCCAGTCGCTACTGAGACCAATGGGGTTCGAGCTACGCCTCTGGCCCGGCGGATCGCCAGGGAAGCCGGGATCGATCTAAACTTCCTCAAGGGCTCCGGGCCGAAAGGCCGTATCCAGAAAAAAGACGTCGAGGGTGGTCTTGCCGTAACAGCGCCGGTTGTGGCCAAGCCATCAGCGCCTGCACGATCGCCTGTCGTTCAAAACGGCGATGCGCCGCTGCATGCGGTCTGGTTGCGCGAGGGCAATGGTTCGGGCCGGGCGCCGCTGGTCCTTATCCATGGCTTCGGATCCGATCTCAACAGCTGGCGTCCGATGCTGGGCGGCGGAACACTGGACAATCCCATCCTTGCTATCGATCTGCCCGGTCATGGCGGTTCGACACACACTATTCCGGATGATCTCGACGGAATCGCCGCTCAGGTCGAGCAGACCATTGCTGCCCATCATTCGGGCGGGACCATCCTGGCCGGACACTCCTTTGGCGGCGCGATAGCCACGGAGATTGCTGCGCGCAGCAATCTCGATATCCGCGCCTTGACGTTGATCGCGCCGGCGGGACTGGGTCCGGAAATCAACGGGGCATTCCTTTCAGGATTTGTCCGCGCCCGCACCGAGCCAAGTCTCGTCGCCTGGATGAAACAGCTGGTGCAGGATGAGAGCCTGCTGACCAAGCCATTCATCAACGCGACGCTGGCGCAATCACAGGATGTGGCGTTGCGCGATGCGCAGCAGCTCGTTGCCGACCGGTTCTTTGCCGACGGCACTCAGGTTTTCGACATACGGCAAAGGCTCAGCAACCTCGCAATTCCTGTCCGCGTCATCTTCGGTGCTGCAGACCGTGTCATTCCTGCAGCGCATGCAACCGGCCTGCCAGGCGAGATTGCGGTCCATGTCTTTGCCGGGACGGGGCATATGCCCCAGCTTGAGCAACGGGAGAAAATCATGCGGATCCTGCACGAGGTCTGCCAGTCGGCAGGGTAGGGCCGCCGGATTTTGGCGGGACCATCGCCCGTTGAATGGCGCTGCGGGCGGAAGCAAGGTTGGGCATCACCCAATTGGGTTCCGCACCAAGAAACTTGTCAAGAAAAGCAATGGCATAGCCCGGCATTTCCTGAACGTTTTCGCGGTAGGACCACCAGGTGCGCAGATCGTCGGCGCATTTATCGATCTGCGGCGCCGTACCGAATTCCTGCTCGCATATGGCGGCAATCGCCCCAACGCAGTAGTTGGTATAAAGGAAGCCTTCGGGCCAGAATGCAATGATATCCTGCATTTGGGAGGCTTGAGAATCGTTGCGCTTGGGTTGGCTGCGTACCTTTGCCGGTGCTTCCGTGATCAGTTCCTTGAGTACAAGGCCGGCAGCGAAGATAATGAAATCCTTGCGATCGATCTTGGAATAAGATTTCTGCTTCTCGACCGTCTCGATCCAATTGAGAAAGGCTCGTGTCAGCTTGGTTTCGTCGATGACGAAATGATAACCATAATGATCCGCTATAACCGCCGCATTCTTGCGAAAAGCCATGCGAAACCAACGCAGCCGGCGCAGGCGATGCCGTAAATCCGGCATGTGGACCAATTCGTCTCTAAAAAGAAAATCCATGCCTTCTCACTTTCGACTTTAGTGTCGTACGTCATACGCTTTTGCGCAGCATAAGCCAAGTTTTCAACGGTTCCAGAAATCATACATATTGACATTACAAAAAACAAATGTTCTATATTTTTTCGTTCGATCATAGCATATGTTGGCGGTCGGGCGTTGGGAGGTTGAAGACATGGCGATGTGGCAATGGGGATTGCTTGCCCTTGGTATTTTGTGGGCGCTGCAGTCACTGGGCGTCTGGTACCAGATGCGCCACTACAGCGACGTGATGAAAGGCATCACTTCCAAATACAATGATGGATTTGTCGGCGCGGGCAATGTTCGCGGGCGATTTGGCAAGGGGGTGATTGTTCTCATTCTCGTCACGCCAGATCTCACCATCCAGCGTTTTTTGGTTATGAGCGGCCGGTCGGTTTTTGCGAAATTCAAGCGGCGCACGGAGTTCGAGGGTATTTCGCTCGATGCAATGCGGAGGGATCCGGTCATGGCCGGTGTGGAGGAGCCCGCTCTGGCCAAGGCGGCAGAACGGGCGATTGAACAAATAGACAAGGCGAGGGCAGAACCGGCGCGGCCGGGTCTAGTTGGGATCAAGGCAGTCAACGCATAGGGACGGCCGTTTCGGAAGGACGGTCGATTAGGAGGAGGGAACATGTCAATTCTAACAATGTTGGCGCAACATGCTGACATCGCCGCGCACCATATTTCGGTGGCGGGAGCGATGGTTTCGGATGCTGCGCTTCATGGCAAACAGGCCATTGACCATGCAGGCAATGACCTTGTGGTGCTGGCGCAGTCGACTGGCGACATTACTGTCGAAGAATTCAAGGATAAGCTGAAGAACGTCCAGCAGGAAGAGCAGCTTGGCTGGCTCACCAGCGCGGGTAAATATTTCATCGGTATTTTCCAGAAGGGCGGCGAGGTCTTTGCCGGCTTCGTTACGGGCATCATCCCAACCCTCGTTGTGCTGATGACGGCATTCTACGCACTGACAGAACTTGTCGGTGAAGAGCGAGTGCATGGTATCGCCCGCGGCGCAGGCCGTATAGCCCTGACACGCTACACGGTCCTGCCAGTGCTTTCCGTTTTCTTCCTGACCAATCCAATGGCCTATACGTTCGGATCGTTTCTCGAAGAAAAGCACAAGCCAGCCTTCTACGATGCGGCCGTTTCCTACGTACATCCGCCGCTCGGCCTGTTCCCGCACATCAATCCCGGCGAATATTTCGTCTGGGGCGGTATCCTCGTCGCACTTCTCGAACTGGAGAAGAAGGGCGCTGTTCCCACCGGCTACCACATCAATGTCGCTATCTGGTATGCGCTCGTTGGCCTGGTGGTAATCCTGCTCAAAGGCATGCTGACCGAACGCATTACTGCGATCATGGCGCGCCGTCAGGGCATCGAGCTTTAATTCGGGGCGGGGAACAGTAAAATGTCAAAGACCTATACAGCAGTCAAAATCTCGAAGGGCTCCAATGGTTGGGGCGGGCCGCTTGTCATCCAGCTGACGCCTCAGCGTAACAAGGTTGTGTCCGTCACCGGTGGTGGCATCCATCCGGTCGCGCGCCGTATTGCTGAACTCACTGGCGGTGAAGCCGTCGACGGCTTCAAGGCGCCGCCGGTTGAGGGTGAAATGGGCGTGGTGGTTGTCGATTGTGGCGGCACCGCACGTTGCGGCGTCTATCCGCGCAAGCGTATTCCGACAGTCAATCTGACGCCGGTTGGCCAGGCAGGTCCTCTCGCCCAGTTCATCACCGAGGATATCTATGTGTCCGGGGTGAAGGAAGGCAATATTGAGCTCGCCGACGGATCGCAGCCTGCAGCCGTTGCCGGGGCAAGGTCAGATCCGACACCGGCTGAACTGGCAGCTTCGATGTCCAGCCGTACTCAGGCTGAATCGGACGCCGGTGAAGGCGGACTGATTGGTTTCATCAGTACCATTGGCCGTGTCATGGGTCGCGTGGTGGGCATTTTCTTCAATGCCGGACGGCGTACCATCGACCAGGTAGTGCGTAACGTTCTGCCGTTCATGGCGTTCGTCACCATGCTCATCGGCTTCATCCTCTATACCGGGATTGGCGATGTTCTGGCGCAACCTCTGGGACCACTTGCCAACAATATTGTCGGCTTGCTGGTCATCTCCGCCATTTGCGGCCTGCCCTTCCTGTCGCCCATATTGGGACCGGGCGCGGTCATTGCGCAGGTCATCGGCGTTGCGATCATCGGTCCGCAGATTGCCAATGGCACGATCTCGCCGGCAATGGCTCTGCCGGCGCTGTTTGCCTATAATACGCAGGTTGGCTGCGACTTCGTCCCGGTCGGTCTGGCACTGGGTGAAGCCAAGCCCAAGACCATCGAGATCGGTGTTCCGGCGGTGTTGATCAGCCGCCAGATCATGGGGCCAGTCTCGGTGCTGATTGCCTGGATTGTCAGCCTGATCGTATTCTGATCTTCAACGACCAAGAAAAAGAGGTTCGCCATCATGTCAGTCCTATTGAAAACACGGGTAACAGCCGTCGGACCTGAGGTGGCGGATCTCGCGGAGGGTGGCGTTGTCATCCTGTTTGCAGATGGCGCGCCGCCTGAACTTGCCGAAGTTTCGATCCTGCACAGCGTGGAAGGCAAGCCTTCCGACACGACGCCGCCCGTGGGATCGACAATTCAGATCGGCGATGTCTCTGCAAGAATCACCGGCATTGGCGAATACGCCTGGCAGAAGGTAAGAGACATTGGCCACGTGGTCATCACGTTCAACGGTTCAGACGAGGTTGAACGGCCGGGTGAGATCTGCGCCACGGAAATCGATACCGAACAACTGGTGTCAGCGCTGAAGGTTGGAACGACAATTACCATCGGGTAGTTATCTGAACCAGTAACAGAATGAACTGCCGAAGAGAGAACTGAATGGAACGCTCGACGATTGTGCGGGTGCATGACGGATTGCATGCGCGGCCAGCTACCCGGTTCGTCAAACTCGCCAAGAGTTTCGAATCGGATATCGAGTTGATCAAGGCGGACAAATCGGTCAGTGCCAAGAGCTCGGTCAAATTGATGCTGCTCGGCGTCAAGGAGAATGAGGAAATCACTGTTCGAGCAACGGGGGCAGATGCGATAGAAGCCATCGAGGCGCTGATTGGCTATCTCGAGAATCCGCGTTCCGGTACAGAAGAAGAGGGAGCTTCCTCGGTCGAGACAAAGTCGGCGGAACCTACCTCCAAGCCGCAGACGGCGCTCTACTCGAACGAGACGAAAGCTGCGGGCAATATGCGGGGGGTCGCGGCAAGCGAAGGCGTTGCAATCGGACCCGCATTCGGCTTTTTTCCTGCAGAGATCAAACATGAAAACCGGCTGCTCGGTGCAGGAGAAATCTCGAGTGAGATCGCACGGCTGAAGCAAGCGTTCGCAATGGTACAACAGCGTATGGATAAATCGCTGGCGACGAACAATCTGGCCGAAAGCGATCGCGGTATCATCGCGGCACTAAAAGACATTGCCTGCGACGACGAACTGACTGGTTCCGCCAGGGAACTTGTCCATGGCGGTATCGATGCGGTATCGGCGGTCATCGGCGCCACATCAAGAATCGCCGCCGATTTCGCGTCGATGGATGATCCTTACCTCGTTGCCCGTGCCGATGATGTGAATGCTGTCGGACGGCAGATATGCCTAGCGCTTCTGGGCCAGGATGATGCCAATCTCGATGCTGTTCCGGCCGGTGCCATCCTGATCGCCGAGGATATCGGTGCCTGGGATCTGGCTCGCGCGCCACTGAGACGCATTGCCGGTGTTATCTGCGGGCATGGCGGTGCCACCTCGCATGTGGCGATCATTGCACGTGCGCACGGCATTCCCGCTGTCCTAGGGCTTGGCCGCTCCGTGCACGCACTGCAAAATATCAAGACTGTGGCGCTGGATGGCAACAATGGCGATGTATTTGCCGATCCCGATCAGGCGACAGCCGATCGCTTCCACGAACAGATTGGCAAGGCGAAAACCGAAAAGCAGGCACTGCGGGCCTATAAGGATATAATACCCAAGCGGGCCGATGGCACCATCATCGAGATTGCTGCCAATCTGGGGTCGCTGGAAGAGATCGAAGCGGCCCAGGAAGCCGGCGCCATGGGTGTCGGGTTGTTTCGTACCGAGCTTCTGTTCATGCGGCACATCCATTTGCCTTCGGAAGATCTGCAGGCAGAGACCTATGCAACGCTGGCCAAGGCATTTGCACCCTATCCGGTGATTGTCCGCACGCTGGATATTGGCGGTGACAAGCCGATTTCCGGCATCGATTTCCCCGACGAAGAAAATCCCTTTCTCGGCTGGCGAGGTATCCGCATGTGCCTGGACCGGCCGGATGTGTTCAAACCGCAGCTCAGAGCGCTTCTGCGGGCAGCAGTGCACGGGAACATCAAGGTGATGCTGCCGATGGTTTCCGGCCTCGATGAAGTCCGTGCAACGCGCGCGCTGATCGAAGAATGCGCAAAAGAGCTGGAAGCCGAGAACAAGGCTTACGCCACGTTCGATCTTGGCGTCATGGTCGAAACGCCGGCGGCGGTGATGATCGCGCCAATGCTTGCCAAGGAAGTCGCGTTCTTCTCCATCGGCACCAATGACCTGACGCAATATATTATGGCGGCCGACCGGCTTAACCCAACCGTCGCCAAGCTCAACGATGTGACACACCCGGCGGTCATGGCGGCCATCGAGCTGACGGCGAAGGCTGGCGTTGAAGCTGGCATCATGGTCGGCATGTGCGGTGAGGCGGCTGGCCGTCCGGATCTGATCCCGGCATTTGTTGGGATGGGCCTGACAGAGCTAAGCATGAGCCCTTCATCGATCCAGCGCGCCAAGAAATGCGTTCTTGCGCTAGGGCAAGTGGGGGATCAGGAAGGCAAATAGACCGGAGAACGCCTCGGCCCGATCAGTCGCATGGATAGCTTGATCGAACTTGTCCTGCCTGGCCTGCAAGGCGAGGAGCGCGCTTTCGACAAGTCGCTCTTCACCCGGTTCATGGTCCGCATAGGTTGCAAGGCCAATGGCCAGAGCGATAGATGCAAAGCACAGATATTCAGCCTCAGTGTCCGGCTGCGCTTCGTAGTGTGCTGGCAATGTCAAAGGTTCCGTATGGTAGTGCGACTGCAGTTCGATCGCCATGGCAGCGCAGGCAGTCGATATATCGTCCAGCCCGCCATCTACCTTCGCGGCCCGCAAAAGTGCACCGTGACGGCGAATCATTGCGCCATGGACACCGGAGAAGGTTGCTTCGTGAATCAGGGCATTGTTCGATCCGAGAACGCTGAACATGCGTTTGGTCAGATAGTAGATATCGCGGCGGAAAAGCGCTTCGCCCGTGCAGGTATCCGCCGGGAAGTAAACGTCGAGCCCGCGCGCTTCGATCGTCGTCGAATGTGCAGCTGGGTCTTGTGATACGAGGGAAATCGAAACCGTTTCGGCAGCAGTTAGTGCCTTGTCAACTGCACGTGCGGCCTTGTCGAACAGAATGTCCGGCAAGGTCTGCGTCACTGGCTCGACCCCGTGACGGCTCGCCCGGATAAGGTGACGAACATCGCGCAGCCGGTCTTTCAGACTGACGACGATCTCGTTCGAAATATCCCGGATCATGTGGCAAACCTCTGCTCGCAAGTGGATAAGACTTTGTATCTGTTTTTCATGGCTTGCTAAACAACATTCTGGTGGAGTGTACTGGGAATAATGTGCTGGCATCGGCACAGCACTTGCTGCCGGTGGGACCGCAATCAATCAAAGGGGGAGACGATTGACCGATCGACGCAAGCGAACGAATGGTTCGACGAATAGTCTGCAAAAGACTCCTCTGGACGTGGGGCAGCCCGATACCAAGATCAGCCGCATGCGTATGCGCGCCGCCTGGATGTACTATATCGAGCAAATGACGCAGAACGAGATTGCGGAGATCCTCGGCGTCGGCCGCGTGACGATAGTGCGTATGCTCGCCGAGGCGCGGGCTCGCAACGAGGTCAAGATCGGAATTCAGGGCTATCTTTCTGACCTGGTCGCGCTGGAAAGAAAGGTTGAAAAGCAGTTCGGCCTCGACAAGGTGGTCATCGCGCCATTATCCCATCCAGACAACGACCCGATCCCGGCAATAGCTGCCGCAACTGGCGACTATCTATCCGGTGTCGTCAACAACGGCATGCGCGTCGGTGTCGGATGGGGGCGGACGCTTCTCAACACTTTGTCGTACCTCGAAGCGCGGGCGCTTGAAAATTTTACGGTCATATCCTTGCTCGGCGGTATCAGCCAACCTCGCCGGTTCAACCCCGCGGAATTTGCCTGGCAATTTGCCCAACTGTTCCAGGGTGATGGTTATCTCATTCCTGCGCCTGCCATGGTCGACAGTATCGAGACGAAGACGGCGTTAATCGAGCGTTGCGGCCTGAAAAGCGTGTTCGAGATGGCCGAGGACCTTGATCTTGTGCTCCTCAGTGTAGGCGCAATAGAAACGGCATCGAGCACGCCTTATCACATCGGCTTTCTCAATGAGGGGCACCAGGCCTCTCTGGCGGAACGCGGTGCCGTGGGCGATCTGCTGTTCCATTTCTATGACAAACAGGGCCGTCTGGTCGACCATCCTATCCATGATCTCGTCATGTCCGTCGGCATAGATACGGTGCAGCGCGTGCCGACGCGGGTCCTGACCTCGGGTGGCAAGGAAAAGATCAGGGCGCTTTATGGCGCGATGACGCTCGTGCGCCCGACGGTGTTTATAACGGATGAGGAAAGCGCCCGGCGCCTGCTTGTGCTGGCCGAACAGGAAAACGGTTGAAACTCGCGGCTGCTTTTCCGTTGGAAATCAGAGCATGAGGACAGGATAGACGAAGTCAGGGATTGCATTCGCGGTTTTTCCCGTTATTGATCGCGGCAGATGTGCAGGGCAGTACCCGGTATGTCGAATTTCAGGTGGGGCCTGTAGCTCAATTGGTTAGAGCCGGCGGCTCATAACCGCTTGGTTGGGGGTTCGAGTCCCTCCGGGCCCACCACTTCTTTTCTAGCCCCTTGAAAAGGCTATAATACCTTGTAATGTAAGGTTATATTTGGAACTTTGGTTCCAACATGGGTTCCAACATCCGAGCATACAGGGTTGCCGAATTGGCCAAAATCGCTGGGCTAGTGCGAAAGAAGAGCGCTTATTATTACGTCAGACGGATACCTGAGGAAATTCGGCAGTTCTTCGGTGGTAGGCAGCAGATTGTTATCGCTCTCAAAACTACTGAGTACAGAATCGCTACAGAACGAGCTCGGAGTGCGGCAGAACGAGTCTCAACGCAGTTTAGCAAAGCCAAGCTTGGCATAGCTCCTGCTCTGGCGAACTTGCCGCCGCCGGGCGTTGACCGGACCAAGCTCAATCAGATAACTCGGTTGTATCTCTACCAGCTAGAAAAAAATAATATTCCTGCAGAACCATCGCAGGAATATTTGGATGCGATTAAATCGGACCTCGGCAATCTTTGCTCTCCAAATGAAGAACAGTGGGCGCCTGCGTTTCAGTTAACGGCTGATGCTTTGATTCAACAGTACAATTTACCATTGAAACGGGGCGACGGTCTGTGGTTCGAGCTTGCGGAACTGTTGCGCCGCGCGCAAATCGAACATTATGAGCGCGAACTTGATCGGATCGGACAAGCAAAATATGGCACCGTCCACGATCGGCTATTTGATAGTGTTCACGTTCATGAACCTGCTCCAACTCTAGAGGCCGAGAATTCAATAACCATCAGCGAACTTGTGGAACGTTTCAAAAACGATCCTACGCGGGCCGATCTGACCGTCAGTGCTGGCAAGAAGTACATCATTCCGTTTGCCGCGCTCCAAGCCATTGTTGGTCCAGATCGTCAAGTCGGGGATATCAAACGCCGGGATTGCTCAGAGGTTCACGAGCTAATTGCAGGACTACCTTCGAACTATAACAAGTATGCGCGATACAGAGAAAAGACACTCAAGCAGATCGCGCTCCTTGCTAAAACGGATGGAGCGAAACTGCTGTCTGCAGGCAGCATTGAGGTGTATGTCCATCACCTATCTGCCTTCTTTAAATACGCTCGCACAAAGGGTTTCATCGATAGCAATCCCGCGGAGGGACTATTGTCGAATAGATCGAGGAGCTTTTCGAATAGAAAGCCGTTCTCAATTGAGCAGCTAAACCAAATTTTGGTTCGCTTGCCCGAGTGGGACGCACCTCATCGAAGAGGGCGTTTCTGGGTTCCTTTAATCGGTATCTTTACAGGGATGCGTTTGGGCGAGATCGTTTGGCTATCGGTAGACGACATTAGGATCGTTGATGGTGTCACAGTGTTCGCGCTTGAGAGGAGTCCGGGAAGAAGTTTGAAAACGCCGGGGTCGGTACGCCGTATCCCTGTTCATCCAGAGTTGAAGCGTCTGGGATTCTCGGAATTTGTTGATGCTGCAAGGACCAAAGGTGGTCGATTGTTCCCAGAACTACCGGGTGAAGATCAGCGCCACACTGTCGATTTATTTCAGAAAAGATTTAGCTATTTCCTGCGTGAAAATGTGGGCATGCTCTCTGGGTTATCATTTCATTCCTTTCGTCATGGTTTTCGCGACGCCATGACCAGTGCAGGACTGCCCACGGATGCAATCAAGGCACTAGGAGGTTGGGGCAGAGGCGCCAATATAGAAGATCGATACGGTCAGGGTGCCCGTCCGTCCACTTTGGATATGTGGTTAAAGAAGATGACCCTGGACGTGAGTTTTCCGGGGTTGCAAACTGACCATTTGGTGTCCAGATCACACGGTTCGTAACTAGCAAAAAATTGCAACGGGTTGCAAAATATCGCTCCCACATAGGCTCGTTTCTCCATGTAGGGCCCGAGCTAACTTCCAAAACTTCTAAACTTTGAAACCGGTTGCAAAGTGCTGGTTGAACAATCCTTGTCCGGAATTTGCACCCCGTTTCGTCTGGTTCCTGCGAAAAACCTTGTTTTGATAATCTGTTTCAGGACGCTTCAGTCCAGTCGTTCCGACCAGCTCCTCGTCGTTGAATAGCATCACGAGGCTGACCTCCTTCTGAACGCGAGCAGGCAAACCGTTGGCGACCTCACCGCCAGCCATCACCAGTTTGACGAACTGCTCAAGCTCCCGGGCGGAACAGTCCGACGGCTTTTTGGCGACAATACTATACATCGGAACTTTACGTCGGAACATTTTACCAACGGCCCCTCGAGTGGATTCATATTTTACCTATTCCGGTTGTGAGGGCCAAAGATAATGCCCGTCATCTGATCTACCACATCCGGCCCCTCGCGACGGCGGGGAGGAATCTGGTCCGGGAATATGACATCCGGACGGATGCCGTTGTAAGTAATATGCTTCAAACCAGCCTCTATCACCTGATCCATAAAGACCCGGTCATCCCCTTCCGTGCGCGGATTGAAGTGCTTGGTCGCGAGGCCTGCCAGCACATCGCAATACTGAATAGACCAACTGGCCTGCGAATTCATTGGTGTCGTTGAAATCACACGTAGGGGATATTCAACGTAACTACCGTCACCGCTGCGATGGAGTTGATGCGGGACATTAGTATTGGTGATCATTCTCCACATGTCCCGACTTCTAAGGAAGTTTGATGAATCGTCATGGATGACAGCAAAATCCTCAGGGTAACGCTGGCGCCAATGCGAGACGATCGCCAGCATTGTTGTTGTCTGCAACTCGTCTGATCCGTGGAAACTCTCAAGGCTGTGGTAGCGTTCGAACAATTCCGCGCCCAGCGCCATCTGTTCGAGGAAAATTTGAACCGGCTCCTCTGTACTCGCAGCCATTATGCGCAAGCGCGCCTGCAATGCCGCAAGGCTCTCCGCTGACGGATTGCGGCTGAAAGCCTGATAGCGGCGTAGCAGCGTATCCAGCAATTCTGGAGGCGCGAACTGGGTCAAGCCGAAGTGGATGTAGTTCGCATACTTCCAGCAAAAACCATCAGCGTAGAAGTCGTATCCGCCGTCGGTGATGTAAGGCTCTATGAGGAAATCGACTATCTTGGTCAGCACGGCAAACCGCTTGTCCGCCATGTAGACGAAAGTTAGGTCCTGCAAGCCCTCCAGAAAGCTTGCAAATCGCAGTAGTCCTGCCCGATTATTTGAGCCCCAGATATTGGAGAACTTGTATTCGGCACCTCGGTAACGCGGAAAGGACTCCCGCAGTATCCCTTGGGCTCGGTACTCGGATATATCCGCACTGGCAATCGCGAAGATCGGTTGCGACGGGTCGAGCAGGTTGTAACCGGTAAAACCGGATTCATCGAAATATAGGGTTCGTTCTGCCATATCTTCACATAAAATAACTTTAGATATTCAGTCACGCGACATGCTACTTCCTGGCAGTCACATCTGCGAAAACAGTCTCAAATTTAGTGCCAACATGTCGCCCTGTCTCCTGGATGACAAGATTTCGGGGAAGTAGTAGTTCGTATTCGCATGATTTTCCGATCTGCCCCCACAACGCCGGTAGCGGAATAGTGAGTGTCAGCAGAAATACACGCGGCTGACCATCCTTATTCCCTACACCTGCTCTCCTGAAAGCGCTGTTCCTTGCAATGATCGGGTGAAGCGAGGTGGATATGTATGTCGTATAAGGCTGGAGGCTGGTTAGATCATCATTCGCGCGGCCATGAAAAAGCACTTGGCCGGCAGGAACGGTGATTGAAGACTTTTCTATTTCATCATCGAGCCCGCTTACCATGCCCCCCTGCATTGAGTCCGCAGTGCCGGAGAAAACGGCACGGGCGGCAGCATGATATCGGTCATACTCGTTGCTACGATAGCGTGGAAAATGGCTAAGGTGTTTCAGCAGGGTTCTCCGCTTGGCCCATTCTTGTGCGACGGGGTCTGCATCGAGACGTTTGTCTATTTTTGAGTGCAGGCGAAGAAAATCGTCGTTCTGATCACTCCCAAGATGGCGAACAAGATCGCCAGCGTGTGAAAATTCAAGAATGGTATCGGGCCTGGCTATGCCTTGAAGCCGTTCCACTTCAGATGAGTTGCTTAACCAGAACTGCCAGTTATCCTGGCTGACGATAGTCATCGCTGCTCCCCTTATCGATCAACTGCTAATGTTTCCTGTGGAGTCGCCCGGCGTACAGCGCCCTCGATCCGCGCCAAAGGATGCCGGAAGTAATGCTCATTCAATGCTTTGCGAATGGCGGAATTCGCAGCTCTATCCGTATATTTTTTCATCTCCTCACCGTCCCTCCACGCAATACTTAGATCACTGCGCGCAGGCTGTTCCTGTAGCCAGGCCAGCGCATCGTCCGCAATAGGCCCGTTTGTCCAAAGCTCAAAACTCAGCGGCTTGTTGTAGAACCGGCTGTCCATGCGAATGATGTTGTGCAGCAGTGGCACCCTGTCGCCATGCCATTTCTGAACCTCTTCCAGGTTGACCCTGCTGCCGGGGATCTTTGACTTGCATTCAATGATCAGGACACCTTTATCTTCCGGCCGATCCAGCAACACATCAATTTCTGCCGAACGTCCTGATCTGAAGTCCGTCCATTTTTCGCCTGCGCGCAGATATCCGCCTTCCACGTCCTTCACCAGGGAACCGACAACGATCTCAAACAACGCCCCGCGCAGATTGTTTGCTGCGCCCTCAATCCTGGTCAGGTTCGATAAGACGCGCTCAACATGTTCGGGATTCGCCGATGCCGTCTTTCCGGTATCCGTAAGAAGGCTGATCAGGTCCCGCAGCGCCTTGGCTACGTCCCCGCCGAAAAGGTGAGCCGTCGTGGTAGCCAAGACACCTTTGCTCTTCGCCATGCCAAATCCTGCAGACGTAAAGCCGTCTGCAATGAGGAAAGGCATAATGGGAGCTACATTCGCGGGAGCCGATGCCAGGTCGTGCTTGCGAACGAAAGCGGCGACGGCATCTTCATCGAGAACGCCCCGCAAGTTTACGTCACAGACCAAAAATCCAGGCTTGAGGCCAAAGGCGGATGCCTTGACGAGTGGGCGCGCATAACTGGGTGCCGACAAATCCCAGGTAATTGAGGAAACTACAGGAGATGTATCATCGTCGCGAAGGCGTACCCTGTCAAAGCTACCGAAGCCCGTCCGGCGGAACCATTCCTTCATCCCGTGGAGCACGACGTTCTCGGCCACTAGGCGGGCGCGAATTGTCGCGATTTCGTCGCGTCCATAAACATGGGGTTTGAACTTCACGAAAGGCTGGCCCGTATCTTGGTCCGTAACTTCCTCCAGCATGTGGATGGCGGAGAGCCTTTCCAGGATGCGCTCTGGCGAAAGTTGCCTTACGCGTGCTGCCGGACTTCCGCAGACGCTGGCAAAGTATTTCCGGGGAAAGCAGCCGCCGCGCGCCTTTAGTCCGGCCATCGCACTCCAGTAAGCCTTGCCATGATTGCGGAAAACACGCTCAACCGCGCGCCAATATGCTTGGTCGCCGAACTGCTCCGGAAGGTAAATGAAGCGGGCATTGTGCGGAAACCTGAGGCCAGCCAACCGCACGACTTCCAGCCCTGCACGTGCGATGCGCTGGCGAGCGGACGCGAGCGATACGCCGTCTTTCGTCATCTCGGCGATCAATTCCGTTGAGAGCGATGGGCCGACACGTCTCAAGAGCGCAGATATGGATTCCATAGCCAGAATGTCCCCTATGTCACACTGCGCTATTTATAACATCTCCTCTTTTGGCGCTCGATATTTTTGTTTTCGTCGGATTGTTAAATTTATCCCTTTTGTAACAACAACTTATTATGGCCTCACGAGGATCAAAAAGCAGCGATTGTCATACCACATCCGTCACAAGCGATCCATTCTGTAACGGCGTGGTTGCTGTGTGACGCGGGAATGACAGTGCGAAAATATGGTCATAACCCAAACGCCAGTGGTGTGCAGGCACTTCCACGCGGCCGCGCTCACGTGACGAGAGAAGATGCGGAACGGCGTCGCCGCTAGGAGCGCAATGAACGCGTAACCACCAGCAGCCGGGGAAAAAGATCAAGTCTCTCTATGTGAGTTCACAGGTTCCCAACAATATCGGCTGTTCCACATGACCTCGCCCCAATGGGACTGGGCCATGTGCTTTTCTTCCGTCCCAAATAAATAACCTTTGTGTTTTGGTACGCACTGTCCCAATATATCTTAGATGTAGTGAAACATATTGGGGAAGTCATGAGCGCAATTGTTGGGTATGCGAGAACCTCAACGGCTGAGCAGGTCGCCGGGATGGCGGCGCAGCAGCGTGATCTCGAAGCGGCAGGAGTGACTAAACTGTTTTCGGAACGGGCTTCGTCCCTAGCACACCGTGAAGAGCTTCAGCGCGCCCTTGACTATGTGCGCGAGGGAGACGTGTTCGTAGTGACCAAACTCGATCGCCTGGCACGGTCTGTGGCCGACCTACTTTCTATCCAAAGAACCATCGATCAGAAGGGGGCCTCCCTTCGTATTCTTGGGCTCAATCTCGATACGACAACTCCCACGGGCAAGCTGATGCTCCATCTGCTCGGCAGTATTGCCCAGTTCGAGCGGGAACTGATGCTGGAACGGCAGCGTGAAGGGATTGCGAAGGCCAAGGCGGATGGGAAATATAAGGGACGCACGCCCACCGCGCGCGCGAAATCCGATGGAGTACTCGACCTGCATCGCGGAGGCATTGGCCCGGTCGAGATTGCTCGTCGGCTTGGAATAGGACGATCCTCCATCTATCGGATATTGGCTGCGCGAAGAGATACCTCCGACGTCGGAGCTTGAAGATCGGCTGCGGCCGTGGAAATGGGATCGACTACCTGTTTATAATGGGTTCACTCACGAGGAACGGGTGAGGGGTTGGCAGCTTCATTCGCTCTTGATTGAGGACGGTTACCTACCCGGGGCCACCATATGTTGCATCTCCGGCTCAACGCATAAGGTGCAGTATCATTCCGAGAATTACTATGAGCCGTGGAATTCCTATCCGATCAGCCAGCCTATCCACGTTGCGCTTCATCGCCGTTTTTCACAGCCCGAGGCATGGACGGCCATCCTGGAGCACCATTCTGTGACGGGACAGGAATGGTTCGCGCAGCTTCAAATGACTCCGGTGGATTTTGCGGCGGAATTGCGTGCTGCGCATGGCAGTCAGATTACCAGAGTATTTGACCGCGTTCTTGGGAGATACCGAGGTCCGGGGCAGTTTTGAAACTAGTTGCGAATCCGTATTGCCCCCGGAATTTGATTGTGTCCGACATTAGCGCCTTTGAGACTAGTTACGATAGGCGAAGAGTCAGGCAGTACGAGCGAAAAACGAGTGCCTGCCACTCAACCAATGCATGGCTGGATTTTGCAACCCGTTGCCTTTCAAGGCGCTCCTTTCATCCCGATGTTGAGGCAGCCACCCGCCACTCTCATATTCCAACATCAGGGCTCGGCAGCACCATCGTCGCGGAGGCGCCAGTATTTCGTGGCAGAATCCTGCTCGACGACCCCCTCCGCCTCCATTAAAGCAAGAATCGTTCGCGAGATGTGGCCTTCATGGCCAACGTGACCAGACTATATGCCAAGGGAACGTCCAATCTGGGCGTTCTTCAGTCCCTCTCGCGGCGCTTCTTTTATTGCGAGGTAGATTGCTGATCGGAGCTTTGCCATAGCGTCTTGGGCGAGGATATAGGCATCCTCCATTAGTTCATCCCTCCGTTACTTGAGTACTGGACTTCCAGCGATCAAATTCAGTAGGGAGAATGCTTAACAGTTTGCCATCATCCATCGCTTCTACATCGAACGTGAGGTCGAGCTGCCGCAGTACGAGTGCCAACCTGCGCACACTACCTCGTCCGTTACCTGCAACACCCTTTCGGGGCCTGCCAGTCTTCGGGTTGGAGTAAAGTCGGCTTGCCTCGGCAACGACGGATTGGCTTCGCAGAACCGATTGCCGTCCACCCAACTGCTCCAGTATCTCACCGTGCCGACGAAGTGGGTGGGGAGAATCGGCTGTAGGTAGCAATAAAAATTTTGCATTCTCACCATGATCTTTGACCAGTTGCCAAGGAGAGCGCACGAGATGGCGGTAATAGTGTCGATAGTCGGCACTTAGGACATACCGATAACTCTGGTCCAGTTTGCGTGTACCGTTCGTCAATCGAGGGCATAGTTGGTCCAACCAGATGAGTGCAAGTGTGGTCCACAGCCGACGATCAGTCGACAACTGTAGAGAATCCAGCGGTGCCAAGATGTCGACCAAATACTTCCCGAAATGATATCGATCAGCAAATATCTGTGGCGAAAGGTCAATCAATTCAGTAACAGGAGTTGAGGTCGTGGAATCCGTCGTGAGATAGAGGGGAGTTTCGCCTAAGGCTCCATCCGCGAGCCATGCCTCGAAACGATCCACTCCCTCCTGGTTCAGCTCGCGTAAACGCATCATGCTACCTCACTGATTGAATGGCGAATCCGCGACACGAATTCCCCCGTCTTGCAGAAGCGCTGCACAGCATCAGCAATCCAATTTTCGCGATCTTCATCGGTCGTTAAATCCGATGGCTCCTCGGCAAGACGCAGTTCCTCGCGGCAGAATTGCAGCCAGTCTGCTTTCCACGTTACCTCATCGTCGTCTTCGATTGCGGCGTCTCGCGCCAGCTCGGTGAGTACACCGCGCAAGGCGGCTGGAAGAAGGAGGCCCTGAACCAACGGGTCCGTCCGCACCCGATCGATGAAACCCGGAATCGAGTAATTGAGCAACAGTCTAGGTCCCGCGTCTCCAATGTCGAGTTTCCAGACCTCGGGACCGAGGTCCCTGAGATCGATGGGAAACAAGCTTTTGCGGCCATCCTCGTTCTCATCGCTGGCGGGTCGAAGTCGATCAGCCGCACCAACTATGCGACCGCTGTTATCATCTCCAGATACCAGTTTGAGCCTGAAAAGTACGGAGCCGGATGGATCAAGATCCCGCAGGTTCAGTTGTTCGGGAACCATCGGCTCTGCGATTGTACCTAACTCGAACCGCATCGCGGTGGAGCGCTGATAGGCCTCGAATACGATCAATGCAGTTGTCGGAAAGCCCAAGCCTTGCAAGTTCAAAATTATGGATGCTTGCAGCGGCTCAGACGGCTTAGGCGGCAGTACATTTACTCTCACTCGCTCGTGTGGGACACGTTTGCGGCCAGTCGAATTAATTCTTCTCTTGATTGAGCTCATCCCTTACTCCTCGCTTCAACCACAAGGTCACGATTGGGATCGAAGCCGCTTGCCTCGAGAGCAAAATCAGGGGAGCGCAACGTCAGTTGCAGGACGTTGGGTTTCACTATTGCTGATTCAATGTCCTTCAATTCGATTTCGATGTCCTTCGAGAGATCGAAATCGAATTTGTTGAACCTCTTGAAGGGATTTGCGCCGATCATGTCATATGCCGCGCGCACGGTGACCGTTTTCGGATAAGTCCAGTTTATTGCGCCGGGGCCCGGCACAATCGCAAATCCGCCCACCACTGGCTTTACAAGAATTGACCTCTCCCGTGGTGCAACCACCGGGTTTGGTATCGGCGTCTTCTTCTTGTGCTGCCCCGTTACAGGGTTTGCGTCCACCAACGAAAAAAAATCGATAAGCGCATCGGGCTCACTCTGCTCGACATGTTCCGCCAAAAGAGAATGGAGAGATCGCAACCCGTTCCGAATACCCTTCAGTGTAACATAAGGATTGCGCCAGTTGGCGGTGACTTTCTCTGCCTGAGGATTCCATGAGGTATGAGCGGGGTTCTCGGCATCTCCGAGAAAGGATGCCGTTCCCTCCTCAGAGGCCACCATCGCTCCATACGCCGGAATTCCGGCGAAATAGCGCTTTTCCCCTGGAACCGTAAGTGCGCCACGCACGAACAGCGCGAAGGAGTCACCAGCTTCCGGTGGCTTCTGAAGAAACAGGTCAACTGCTCCAGCGTGGTTACTCCCATCCTTGCGGCTAAGCCGGATGGGAACAGCTACATGCACAAGTTTCCCCGCCGTGTACTCCGCGCGCAAAAATTCGAGGTCAGCAGATGTGAAATGGTCTTCGCTCAAACCGTGTTCCTCGATGGAGGTTTTTGCTTCGACGGTGGGAATCTTGCCTAGGCGCTCACTGACACTATTAACAAAGGGGAACGGAATATGAACACCTTTGACGCCCGCAGCCGTCTCCAAAAAGTTCAAGCGATCGAGAGCACGCGAGCCAATCTCCACGACTAGCCGCCCAGCGAGGATGGGAAAATAGTAGTTTTGGACTACGCCCGACAACAGGGCCTCTTCGGTAATTCCAGGAAGCGGGTACGGAATTATCAGCGACAACCCAGGGTTATTTCCGCGTTCAAGGCACGCCAAGTCGCTGAAATCGGATGTAAGCGATTTATCGACGATTGGGAGCTGGATTCCATCGGGACCATCTTCACTAAACCAAAAGCCATGGGCTGGGTGCCTTTGTCCACCAACTTGGTGATTGAGTAGGACAGCCTGCCCCATAAGTAGTGGAGCGGAATCTCCATTTCTTAGTGTGCATCCGAAAAATGCATGGATTTTCGATGATGAGGAATAAACTAGCTTGCCCAAGCCCCAGCGACCACTGGCCTTGCCGGATTTTCCCGATCGGCCGTGTACGCGCCAGAAATTGCGGAAATGGCTGTTGTCGAGTGTTGAGGGGTCACCGGTGAGACCGGTAGTATTGAAATCCTCAATCACAAGCAGACGGACGGGTTCGTCCCCTGTTTGCCCGGCGTGGATGCCGCACGCGATCAAGTGCGGTTGCAGAGTGTCCAGAGATGAGCGCAACCGGGAGGCGTCGGAACCTGAAAGCTCGAGAAGAGAAAACCGGACCTTCACCGTTCCGATCCCATTGGCGGCATCGGTAGAATTCTGTATGGACTCCCTGACGAGAGCGTCGGCCAGACCGACTTCGTCGTTATTGAACTGATCGCGTTGAGTCGGCTCCAGCTCGACTTCGTCAGCGGACAAAATCCTGAAACGCCAAGTAGGTGCCAACGCATTCACAGGCGGAACTCCCCGCCAGCATCCTCGTTTTCCTTGGAGAATCGTGCCTTTGCAGATTCGAGCCCCTTCTGCAGGGCGCCGAAAATCTTGCGGACATCCGCTTCATTGAACTCGTAAGCAGACTTATTCGACAGATTACCAATGAGCTGGACATCCTTGAGAGCCTTGTTGACCCGCGCTTCAGCAAGTTCCACAAACTTTTGACGTTTATCACGCATAATTGCCTCATATTTCCAGAATATTTGGAAAACATGTCACAAATCATGGAATGCGTCAACCTAAGACAAACATTTCGTAAATATTCTGATAATGTAGCAACGCGACAGCTTCTCTAGGCGATGAGCAACTTCTTAAGAACCGCTGCGATTTGGCGAGCAACCAGCGGGGGAACAGCATTCCCGACCTGCACGAACTGCTGAGTACGGTTTCCTTCGAAAAAATAATTGTCAGGAAACGTCTGCAGTCGAGCTGCCTCGCGTACGGTGAGGCTCCTACACTGCGTGGGGTCGGGATGGATGAAGTAATGACCATCCTTGGATATATGGCTTGTTATGGTGCTGGAGGGTGCATTCCAGCGTTGCACACGAAACCTATCAGCAAATATGCCCGTGTCCCAATTGTTATGAGCGGGAGCTAGTTCACGGGGATATTCCACTGCCTTTGGAGATCGCTGGAAAAGTTCGGCGAATACCGCTGCAAACGCATACCTCGCGAGATCACTTTCCATATGGCCGCGCGTTGCATGATTGGGAAGTGCTGTCAGTTCGGGATCGACAAGCCATGCATTGAGGGTTCTGTCGGAAACCGTTGAAATCTGAGTGCTGTAGCGTGGAGGGAGACTTACTTCTTGTTGTAGTCTTGTAGCATGGTTGGTAAGGGTATCCGCTACACGCAATAGCTGCGTGCCTTGGCTCCGGCAAGCCGATGCCGCGAAATGAAATGCCGCAACAACAGCTGCCCGCCATGTCTCAGGGGCGTCTTCCGTTTTGCTGAGACCACTTCGGAGTTTGGGCATGTTGGCGATGACGTCGGCGACGGTGGCTTGCATGGCGACCGGGTCCAAGGTGTGACCCGAGAGAATTCCTCCGTTTGCTGTTGCGGCCCTATCCCAACGGATGCCGACGAGAATGACCCGATGTCTGTTCTGAGGAATTCCATACTCCTCGCACCGGATGACATGGCCGCCGTGACGGCCGCTTGCGCCCGCGACTAGTGGAACTAGCGTATAACTGTCCTTCGATCCTCCAGCGGAGCGTAGATCAGTCAGCACACGATCGAAAATACTGTCCCCGCTGACCTTCGATGACAAAATACCCTTCACATTCTCCATGACGAAGGCGACAGGCTGCAGCCGTTCGATAATCCGGATATACTCTTTGTAGAGGAAGTGGCGATGGTCTTCGGCAGGGTCATAACCGCTGATCCCACGATTGCGCGCGCGGCCCACTAACGAATAGGCTTGGCAGGGCGGTCCGCCGATCAGCACCGTCTCCCCGCCAGCAGCCCCTCGAATGCTGTCCAATATCGGATCAAGTTTTGCAGTGGCAGCTTTGGTTCCGAGTTCAAGCATCATTGTCTCTTGCACTGCGGCTGACCATTCTTTTTGGTAACGTGAGATTAGTTCGTCGCGCGAAATGGACCCGGCTATATAGTCGTAGTAATCGCGTGGAATCCGGTCGAATTGCCTGAAAAAGCTGCGGAGGCGAAGCGTCGCAAATGCTGAAGTTTCCTTTTCGACGGAAAGTGCGATATCAAATACGATGTTGCCATCATCGTCGCGCAACGAAGAAAAGCCTTCCGCCAGCCCCCCTGGCCCGGCGAAAAGATCGACCGTCTTGAAACTTGTGATCATACAGAGACACTTTCTTTTCGTTACGCTACGACATACCAGGACCACCGGAATTAGCTAGAGGAATAATTAAATGGTCGACATTGTCGACACAGCCACTCGCTCAAGGATGATGGCAGGAATTCGAGGACGCGACACCAGACCCGAGTTAGCCTTGCGTCATGCACTGCACGCACTTGGATTAAGATATCGACTGCACGGCAGGAATTTGCCGGGAAAGCCCGACCTCGTGTTTCCTAAACGCCGGGCCGTAGTCTTTGTGCACGGATGCTTCTGGCACAGGCATCAAGGCTGTCGATTTGCGACAACTCCGGCTACACGGCCGGAGTTCTGGTCGAAAAAGTTCGAGGATAATTTACAACGAGACCGAAGGATTCTAACGACGCTCCAGCAGTCGGATTGGCGGATCGCCGTCGTGTGGGAATGCGCCATAAACGCCGAAGGAGGAGCAGTTGTTGCTGAGCAGATTTTCACGTGGCTCCATAGCGTTGAGCGGACCATCAATATTCCGCCTGACCTGTCCTTGCGAATTTCATAAGCCGCAAGCTTGTTCCGTATCAAGCCACCGCACGCGATAGGCAAAATCACCTGGCGATGGCCTGCAAGAGCGAGAATGAGCTGTCTAAATCGATCTATGTCGTTTGAAGCTTGGCCAGTGTCGCCTTCAAATCTGCTAGTTCATCTTTCAATGGTTTTAACACCATGTCGTTGTAGATTCGAGCTATCTCTTGAGGGTCTAACTCCACGGTCAGAATATACCGCCCGGAAAGAGTCAGTTCTCCACTGGGGACACGGTATAAAAGATTGCCTTTTGCCGGTTTTCTGAAACGCTCCTCGGCCAATTCTTCGTCACAAACTAAATGCGTGTGTCCTGTATGTTTCGAGAGCGCCCTAGCCAATACTTTCATGATGTCCTCCCGTGGTTCTCTGGCGCGTCGATGGTTAATCTGATGATCTTGCCCTGCATGCAGCTATTGAGAGCGCTTAATGTATAGCTCATTAAACTGGCCTGCTGCCGGTTTTTCGGACACGAGGTTAAGCTAATCCCACCTTGGTTTCAAAATCGTTCGGGCTGAGATAGCCCAGTGTTGAGTGGCGACGCCTTGGGTTGTAGAAGCGCTCGATGTAATCG
>NZ_PGGM01000024.1 GCF_003010965.1 Phyllobacterium sophorae | reverse complement strand
TCTGTTTCCGAACGAGCGTCGAAACGGAGCGTTGCACGAGTGTGCTTGCGCCAGGTCTCGCTGTCGAAGCCAGTGTAGGGATCATCGCCGGCCTGTGCGTCGTAACGCAGATAGCCGCTGATCTTCAGGCAGGTTTCGGTGCCTGGAATGTAAAAGAAGCCCGCGCCGTATGCATCGCAAACGCGAACGTATTCAACTGGTTCTGGTTCTGCAACAACTACTGCGTCTGCAGCACGTGCCCCCGAGACTGCAACCAGGGCTGCAGCGGAGCCGAGAAGAAGGCTCTTAATGTTCATTGTTGATCTCTCCAATATGTGTCGTGTTGACCAACACTGTTTAATCCAATTTTATCGACATGGGCAATCGCCAAGTCATGTTGCAGCAACGCTTGCCGCCTTGGTGTTGCCATTTTATCACGAAACAGGCATCCATTAACCGCTTGTTAGGGGTAAGTCATTGGAATTGGTAAGATTTTGGTAACTTTTGGTGCTGTTCACGGTCCCAGCACTGGCCGCAAGTAAGGCGATTCTAAGAATGTGGTCATTGAATCCGGTGTGGATAAGCCAAGACATTCTCGCAGTGCGCGAGTTTACACAGGCCGTCGCCAAAGCAACGAGGTGGAGAGATTCGGTCCCCGATCCGGCAGAGCACCCATGCTTTGTGATGGCATTCGAACGATACTCAGGTGAGGTCCCGGATCTATTCATGCGATTCGATGGTGACGGCCGATTCGTAGTGTCGCTGGCAAAAGGCACGCTTGCCGTAAATGGCCGGGTCTGGCTCGCGGAGACCGATCGCTATGGCGAAATGGTCGCGGCTGCTAAAAAGTTCGTGTCGTCACTATCAAAACCAACTGGGCAGCAGCGCTTACCAAACTCTAAATTGGCACTCGTCAACCAGTTCATCAAGATGTGGCGCATCCTGGATCCTGCTCTAGAGCCGAAAGCAGCTTTTGAGCTGTATCGCCTGTTTGGTTCAACCAGAGAAGCTTCCGCACTCCTTAAGCAGGTGCGGTTACAGCACTCACCGTACATATATAAAGAGTTCAATCGGTTTCAGCAAATGGATGACTACCTCACATCGCGTCCGGACCGATTCGTCAGTGAGCTTTCGCCGATAGCCGGAAACAAACTCTGGACCGTGAAGTAAGGTGCCGAACGAAAAAGAGGGTGAGATCACCTCCCACCGTCAATTCAATGAGCCCAAATTGCAACGGGAATGCGGTGTAGGGACTCAGCCGAACTGGATTCTGCGACAAACAACGACGATCTTCGAAATAGTTCCCGATAAGGGAGCCTTGGCCCTCATTTGCGTCTTGGAATCAGATGCCAACGCGAAGTTTTGATTATTCCGTTCACTTGTTCACACGTTCCGGTGGAATTGCGGAACACGGCACCACAGGCCGTAAGGTGTTTCGGATTGGCATTGCACAGGAAGTTTCCTTGCACCCAGGTCCTCCCCGTTCTTGTACGTGAGCCAATGGTCACGGTGATGGACCGTCGGCTGTGGCCATGCGGCCGTACGGTTCGCTGTCGGGCGTCATGCGGCCGCGCCGTTCTTGGCGTAACGCGACGGATTTGATTTGCGCTCCGGTCAGCCGATCCTTTGGGTCCAGGTTGACATCTGCCGGCAGCCCCGGCAGGCGCCCGATATCCGCTCGGTTTGAAAACGAAATATTTCTGTGTGCGCAGTGTCCGTATGCCGAAAGGAGGACCTGCAAGTCATAGAATTTTGGCCATGGGGTCAGGCTATTGAAAAGTCAATTTTCTCAAGAGAACCGACAGCTTCCTCAAGCCTGTCTCCCCGAAAGCGGCCAGTCCGGGCTTGGTAGTGCCGCAAGTCCGTTCAGCCCGGGGTCAACGCGCATCGCTTCATCGAGATAGTCACGCCTGCTTCAGTCTGCCGTTGAATTCAAGGCTTGATTCAGCTCCACATAATTCCGCGGATCGCTGGGATTGAGCGCCACCGCCTTTGGCAGAACGGCGCCGCACCTCGTCGGACCTGTGCTTGCGCACGAGCAATTCGGCGACGAGCTGATAGTAGAATGGCGAAAGATACTTGGCCGCTGACGCCAGCGACTCAAACACCTTGTCAAAAGCCGTATATGACGAGATGCCCATGGCCATGCCCCGCTGTTCGTCTACATCGCAATACGGAGCCCGGCGTCCAGATCGCCCGCTCGTAGACTTTGACTTCGTCGAAGAGTGACGCCAGAACAACAGTTAAGCCGCGTGACACTATTCGGTCGGCTCGGGGCGAATTTAGCGCAGAGCAACGTTTCATCAGATGCGCGAGGTAAAAATATCTTTCGTGGAAAGACTACGGTTTAAACTCATATTCTATTTCTGTGTTGTTTTCAAATTTGAAGTATAATCGAATTACATGAAATTAAACATATTCCATAATATGTTGCATAGTAATACTTGTATAAAAACAAAACTCCTTATAGTTTTTTCTAAATATCTGGGAGGATAAGTGCAATGGCAACAATCGTCGGCACGGTCGCGAACGATAATCTGCACGGGACGGACGAGAATGACCGTATCTGGGGTCTCGGCGGCAGCGACATCATGGATGGCGCTGCAGGAAATGATCGCCTTGACGGCGGGGCAGGCAACGATGTCCTGACGAGCTCGATCGGCTATGACGAGCTTGACGGCGCCGATGGCGATGACCGGTTTGTGCTCACCGGAACGGGCGGCGCGGCGCGCGGCGGAGCCGGTGTCGATACGCTCGCCGTTGATCTTTCATCGACCACTGCCTCGGTCAGGTTCAACAGCCTTAACGGCCATGGCCTCATCGGAGACCCGTCGGCGGCCGGCAATCATATTTACTTCCGCGACGTAGAGCGGCTGGAACTGACGACGGGGAGCGGTAATGACACTGTTCAGGGTGATACGGGCGACGACGTAATCTCGACTGGAGATGGGAGGGATTGGATAGGGCCGCAATACCCGAACGCTCTGGATGAACGGAGCTCTTACGGCAGCGATACGATAGATGCTGGTGCTGGTGATGACACCATCGACGACACGTTCGGAGACAACCATATTTTTGGCGGCATCGGCAATGACGCCATCACAACGACGCTCTCCTCTGCCGAAATTGATGGCGGAGATGGTTATGACCAGCTGTGGCTTTACGATTCAGCGCGGACCGAAAATGTCACCATGGATTTCGTCAGCGGCGTCGCCTCGACCGGCGCGACTGTCCACAATTTTGAGGACATTTACATCGAAACGGGTAGCGGTGACGACACAATAATCGCGACTGACTTACCCGAACTCCAGGCCAACACAGGCGCAGGTGATGATCGCGTCGAGGGCGGAAACGGCAATGACGGTGCGTATGGCGGTGATGGCAACGACGTCCTGCTCGGGGGTGGCGGCAAGGATAGTCTTGGCGGTGGGAGTGGTGATGATCGCATCGAAGGCCATGCCGGTAACGACTGGCTCACGGGCAATGAAGGCACGGACGTGCTGCTCGGCGGTGAGGGTGACGACCGCATCGAAGACGGAGCTGGCAATGACGAGACGGATGGCGGCAATGGCAATGATGAGCTGCGAAGCGATGGCGGTGACGACAAGCTGTTTGGCGGTGATGGCAACGACACTCTTACGACTACCGGCGGGGCCGATGTCCTCAACGGCGGCAACGGTAATGACCTCATTGTGGATGCCAGTCCGTCCGATGAAATCAATGAGCGCTTAGCTATCAATGGGGGTGATGGCGATGACGTGATCAACGTCTTTTCGAGTGCAAGCTATCAGCACGGTAAAATCGATGGTGGTGAAGGGAAAGACAACCTTCACATTAGTTTCTTCAATCCCCCGGTCGCCGTTGATTTTGATGCTGCGAGCGGCTCAACCGGAACCGGACTGACTTTCGTCAACATCGAGGATTTCCGCGTCTATGCAGACCATGGCCATGACCACATGCTGCGCGGTGCCGATGGCAATGACTGGCTGGGTGGCGGCACTGGCAACGATCTTCTCGAAGGTCGATCCGGTAATGACGAATTGTGGGGCGGAGAAGGTAACGACGTACTTCGTGGTGACAACGGCGCCGACACGCTCTCGGGTGAAATCGGCGACGACGTCATGGAAGGCGGTGCCGGCGATGACGAAATATTCGGCATGGACGGAGCCGATCAATTGGACGGCGGCGAAGGCACTGACGTCCTCTCGGGCGGAAATGGGGCTGATTTTATTACCGGTGGCGACGGCGCCGATATATTTACCTGGTCTCGTTTTGTCAGTGATGGTGGCGTGGATCACATCATCGACTTTGATACGGGCGGTGGCGACGTGATTGAGATAAGCCGGTTCGATATAGCCGATTACAACGCCTTTCTTGCGGTTTCGCATGATACCGAGGACGGCGTTTATGTCAGCTTTGACGGCGAGACTGACGGTATCCTCATCGAAGGTGTTACGCTCGCCGAGCTTTCGGCCGATGACGTAGTGTTCACTTAAGACACTGACGATGGATATCCGGTCAACGGTATCCGCAAAACAATACGACCAGCAAAGGGGTGGTGATATGGCAAAAATTGTCGGTACTAATACGAACGATACGCTGCTCGGAACAAATGAGCGCGACAATATTTGGGGTCTCGGCGGCAATGACACCATGGATGGAGGCGCGGGAAACGATTTCCTTTACGGCGGCGCAGGCAACGATGTCCTGACAAGTTCCGACGATTTTGACCGGCTTGACGGCGGCAGCGGTGATGACCGGCTGGTATTTAGCGGCGAGAGTGTTGCCGTATATGGTGGAGCGGTAGACGGCGGCGAGGGAAACGATACGCTCGTTATGGATGCGTCGACATCGCCTTACGCGCTTCATCTGAATTTCGGTGCCGGGCACGCCATGGTCGGCACATTCGGCGTCGGCATTTACTTTCGCGGCATAGAGCGGCTGGATCTGACACTTAGCAATGCCAATGAAGACATCCGAGGTATGGGTGCCGGGGATGATATCGTACGCGCCGGTGGTGGCCATGACAGTGTGGATGCCGGTGCGGGCGATGACACGCTCTGGGGCGGAACGGGTTTTGACACCCTCTCGGGTCAAACCGGCAACGATGTTCTTTACGGGGAGGATGGCTCCGATAGGCTGTTTGGCGGTATCGGATATGATTTCCTGTCTGGCGGCAAGGACAATGACGAGCTGCGGGGCAATGAAGGTAACGACATCCTTACCGGCGGCGCCAACAAGGATACACTTGTTGGGGGAAGTGGAGCCGACACTCTGGAAGGCGGCACCGGTGCCGACACATTCGTCTGGTTTGATTATGAAATACCTTCCAACAATGGCATTGATCGCATTGTCGATTTTGACACCGCTGGTGGCGACGTGATCAGATTCGGCAGTTACGTGTCGAATGGCGCCGGTTTTGAAGACTTCGACAGCTTTGTTGCCGCCTCGCAGGATACAGCGGCCGGTGTGTACGTCAGTTTCGACGGTGACACGAACGGTATTCTCATCGAGGACATTTCGCTCGCTGATTTGTCAGCGGACGACGTTGTTTTCATATAATGGTGTAAGGCAGTCAGGACCAAATACAGAGAAATAATTGCATCAGGTGACGTTTCCCGTCATCGGACTTGTTCATCGTAGATACTTTTGTCGAGCATGGGGAGACGAGGTCACAGCCTTGACCTTATTCGAGGGCGCTATGCTGGCCGCAGCGAAACTCCGGCGGCGCCATCGGCGACCTTTCCGATCGCGTGGCTGCGGAGGCTGTCTACAAGGTGGTCGTCCTACAACAAACGGGTGGGATATGGGGCGAGCCGGTTTGGCATATGACAATCAGAGTGCGGCCGCGGGTTTGCACTGATCGGCTGTATATATGCGGGCGTATTTTTCTCCATGGTTGTGCGAGCGCGCAAAGCCCACAATCATAGATCAAAATGGCTATCTGCCCACAGGTTTCGTTATCAACGAATTCGTAGTATTCTAAAAAGTTGAGGAGAAATTCGCGCGCGTTTAAGCGTGGGGGGTGGCCATGATTTTCACAGATTGCCATTCACATTTTCCTGGCAATCTCCGACATTGTCGGAGGAAGTATTCTTCGACGTTGTCATCAGGGTGACTTCTGAGCAGAACATGAAAACAGGCGCAGCAGTGCTGCCTGCGTATTTGCGTACATCGTGGGCTGACTGTCTGTAAGTGGTCTTTACGGAGCGCTGAGTCGTGTCTGGATGCGTGGAAATTCAATCGATTAAAGTGCGACTTTGGCTAGGCGTAAGCCAGCGCGGCCATCTTCGATATTGTACCGAAGGAGGCGCGGCGAATTGTCGACGCCCATGTGACACCCACGGACATCGACAAGGTGTATCCGGGAACAAGCGCCTGCGCTGACGGTCTACCGGCGGAGAGTGAATGCTGGAGACACTCCTTTGATACATGACTAGGCGCTTTCGCCAATATTGAAATGCGACGCCGCGTAGCATGGGTAAATTGACAATGTCATCGAGGACGCCGGCAAGGGGGTAACCCAGGACTCAATCAATCGGGCAGCGCCGTGCCCACAAATAATGGAGGAACCAATGAAACCCGATAACCCAAACATGGTCGCTGCATCCACCGCAACGATGACGCGGGTTAAAGCCGCAGTTCTCGCTGGAGTCCTCGTGGCCTTTGCCCCTGGGATCGTCCTTGGACAGGCGATCGAAAAGAAGGGGACGACACCCTATGTGACACACTTCATTTTCCGGCCTTTGATGAACATCGACATTGCTGACCTCGGTACAGCCACCTCGCTCGAGGCGGTCGGTACCACCGAAAACATGAAGGGAGAAAAGATGTTCGACAAGATGTCGGCACATTGTACAGCGCTGAGTGTCGCGTCGGGCGAGAAGAAATATATCGACGGTGCCTGCGTATTGGCCGACAACGACGGCGACAAGATTTTCTCGACGTTTGACACGCGCGACGTCGACAAGTCACAGCCAGAGATGGGTTGTGGCACGCATATCATCACCGGCGGCAGTGGCAAGTACAAGGGAATTACCGGGAGTGAACCCTTTGCCTGCATAGCAATGCCGGCATTGTCTGGTCCAGGTGGCTACACTGCGATGGATATCCCGCATAACACGACCTGGGAAATCAAATAATAGGAGCCCCAATTACACCGTCATGACCGCGAAGGAATACGCCAAGAACGCGACGGCGGCTCTGCTTCATATTCTGCCGATCCCGTTGGATGAGTTCGATGATGATGGCACCGCCGCAATTATTGAGCAGGCCATAAGAGAGGCTACGCGTGAGCGCGGCAGAAAGGTGGCCCAACAATTGGAGGCGGCGCAGGCGGCGGCGCAGCAGCGGTTGGAGCGGCTGCTGAGTTCGTCACCTGCCGTGATCTACAGCTTCAAGGCGACCGGTGATTTCGCGCCCACGTTCGTCAGTGAAAACATCAGAACGGTATTCGGCTACGCGCCGGACGAGTACCTTGAGAATCCGTCATTCTGGCGCGACCGGGTGCACCCCGACGATCTTGCTCGCGTCGAGGAAGCGATTTCAAAATTCTTCCAAAACGGTACTCACACGGTGGAGTATCGCTTCCGCCGCAAGGATGGCTCCTATTGCTGGGTAAATGACGAGCAGCAATTGATCCGTGACAAGAAGGGCCAGCTACTGGAGATCGTCGGATCATGGAGCGATATCACAGCGCGCAAGGCAGCTGAGGAAGCCAAGGCGGCAGCGCATACTCGCCTGTCCCGGTTGCTGGGGAGCTCACCGGCTGTGATCTATAGCTACAAGGCGACGGGAGACTTTGCACCGACATTTGTCAGTGACAACATTCAGGCCATGTTGGGCTATGAACCTCGCGAGTACCTCCAGAATGCAGATTTCTGGCGGCGCTGTGTTCACCCTGACGAGCTCGCCGCGGTGGAAGCCGAGTCGGTCGAATTGTTTATGAAGGGACGTCATACGGTCGAGTACCGCTTTCTCAGGAAGGACGGCACCTGGTGCTGGGTGAATGATGAACAGCATCTGGTCCGGGATGCGGACGGCCAGCCATTGGAGATTGTTGGGTCGTGGAGCGACATTACAGAACGCAAGCGGGCCGAAGAAGCCGTGGCGGCGGCACAGGCGCGCGTCGAATATCTTCTCACGTGTGTGCCGGCTGTGATTTACAGCTTCAAAGCCACGGGCGATTACTGGCCGACCTTCATCAGTCCCAACGTCAAAGACCTTCTCGGCTATGAGCGTGAGGAGTATCTCGAGAGCCCAGATTTCTGGCGCAACCGTGTGCATCCGGGAGACCTGCCGCGCGTCGAGAATGACTATGCGAGGCTTTTCGAGGAAGGACGTATCGCCAATGAGTACCGGTTCCGCAAGAAGGACGGCAACTACTGCTGGATCAGCGACGATCTGCAGCTGCAGCGCAACGCTGAAGGTGATCCGATCGAAGTGGTCGGTGCGTGGAACGACATTACGTCCCGCAAGCAAATCAGCGAAGCACTTGTCGCTGCCCAGGACCGTCTCGTACGCGTGTTGTCGTCTGCGCCTGCCGTCATCTACAGCTTCAAGGCGACCGGCGACTACGCGCCGATCATTATCAGCGAGAATATCAAAAGCTTGCTTGGATATGAGCCATATGAGTACCTTGAGCACGCCGATTTCTGGCGTGACCGGGTACACCCCGACGACTTGGCCTGGGTGGAATCCGAATCCGTCCACCTGTACAAAAAGGGCCGCCATACCGTCGAGTATCGATTTCGTAAAAAGGACGGGGCCTATTGCTGGGTGAACGACGAACAGCAATTGGTCCGCGACAAGGATGGCCAGCCCCTTGAAGTTATCGGGTCGTGGAGCGACGTGACCGCACGCAAGCACGCGGAGATCGTTTCCCAGCGCAGCGATCAACGCCTGACGGACGCGATAGAATCAATCTCGGAGGGGTTTTCGCTGTACGACGCGGAGGACCGCCTTATTGTCTGCAACAGCGCCTATGGTGAACTGCTCTATCCGGGTCTGGGCACGCCAGCGCCAGGGACGCCGTATGAAAAGCTGATCCGCAATGCAGCAGAACAAGGTCTTGTGAAGGACGCGAAAGGACGGGTCGAGGAGTGGATCGCCGAGCGACTTGCCAGACACAGGCAACCCGGCCCGCCCCATGTACAGCAGCGCGCCAATGGCCGCTGGATTCAAATCAACGAGCGCAAGACGACAGAGGGCGGAATCGTTGCTGTCTATACCAACATCACACAGCTCAAGCGGGCCGAAGAAAAAATCCGCAAGGCGAAGTCGAGAGTTGAGCGAGCAAACGCACTCGTTACCGAGAAGAACCGGACGCTTGTGAACCTGTCGAACAAGCTCTCGAAATATCTGTCGCCCCAGGTCTATTCATCGATATTCGCCGGCACACAAGACGTAAGAATAGCCTCAAGCCGCAAGAAGCTCACCATATTCTTTTCTGACATCGCCGATTTCACCGAGACAACAGATGATCTGGAGTCGGAGGAGCTGACGGCCATGCTCAACCACTATCTGACCGAGATGACGAAGATCGCTCTGGCGCACGGAGCGACCGTAGACAAGTACATTGGCGATGCAATCCTGGCGTTCTTTGGCGATCCTGAGACGAAGGGCGTCAAGGAAGATGCAATGGCTTGCGTCAACATGGCAATCGCGATGCAGCGACGGATGTGGGACTTGCAGACAGAATGGCGCGACAAGGGACTGCAGAAGCCCTTCCAGCTGCGGATCGGCATCAACACGGGTTATTGCACCGTCGGTAATTTCGGCAGTGAAGACCGCATGGAGTACACCATCATTGGCAGTGAAGTGAACCTGGCGTCCCGGCTGCAGTCCCATGCCCAGCTCGGCGGCATTCTTATGAGCCATGCGACTTATTCTTTGGTCAAGGACAGGGTTGTAGCCGAGGAACGCGAACCGATACGCGCCAAAGGCATAGCCAAGCCAGTGCGAAATTACCAAGTGCTCGAGCGGATCGATGACATGATCGGACATGGCAAAGCGATCCGGGAAGAGCAAGAAGGGTTGAGAATCTTCCTCGACCTGCAAAAGCTGGACAAGAAAAGTGCTGTCCAGACGCTGGAGGGGATAATTGCGCGGCTCAAGTCCTGATTCAATTCGGATCGCAATCGCTCGCTCAAAGTCATGGCGCGCGACGTGTTACAGCTGACTTGCGGGACCAGGAACCCTCGCAAGACGCACAGCATGCCTAACGTACCGGGTGGGCCGCCACGTTACGCATGGGGCCGGACAATGTGTCCTTTTGCATAGATGAGTTCATATAACTTGGTGAGAATGAAACTGCGGATGCTCACGTGTAAACGTGCGATCACCGGTGGGATCGTCACTAGCAATGACACCGAACTGCATTCCATCCTAAAATCGCGGCGGCTCCGGGGTGGCCCAAATTCCGGCGAACGTCAAAGATCGTCGCTGCATAATGCCGGCCGTTATTCGGTTGCAGCCGCCGATATGAGAGACCCAACCAACACTCTCTGTAACTTCCCCTAGCCCTTCGAACAGCAACCTCGGTAGATGGCAAAAAGTCTAGGCCCAATTTGATCAACGCCAAACGAACTTTGTCGATCTGTACAGCGCCGACGCCCGGATGGCCATGCTATTTTTTCAAGACTGGAAGCCTAAATCCTGGACCCAAATTTTCTGCCTCCGGCAAAAATTGAATACCTTCGCGTTCGAGAGCAGCTTCCACTTTGTCAATCGATCTAGTGCCCACGTTATGTTCTGAACCTTCAATTGTTGTCAATGTTGGTCTACTGACACCCGCAAGCGAAGCCATCTGATCGTGCTTTATCCCGAGCGCTATTCTTGCCGCCCGAAGAAGATCTCGTTTGCCGTATTTCGCCATTCTCGCAGTAATGGCTCCGCCTAAAATGTTGTCAATTTTTTAGCCATAGGCTAAATTTTATTGTCGTAACGCTAAATTCTGGTGGATTGTCGTTAAATCCAGTGGTATCTCACTATCGAGGATCTGATTCGTTGCCATTGGTTTTGTTAACATTTAGGGCTTCGCTCTCCATCCCTGATGACCAACTGGGCGTTCAAGCGAGACGCGTCGAAACTTTACAGAAGAGACTTCGAAAGGTTTGAACATGGTCATAAGTTTCGATGCCAACAATATTGATACTTATATGGCACGAGGAGATGCATACACACGCCTGGTGCGCGTTCTGTCGAAACGGCCCCTCCGCGAGGCAGAATTCATCGCTGCGGAGAAAGCCGTCGATGCCGGCGCGTTCAGCGCCGCTACGAGAAAGATTGGCCGTCATCAAGTCATCAGCCAGCATCAAACGTTGTTTTCAATGCCAAGCAGCATGTTCGGCAAATGTAGGAGATATGCCCATGAAATCCAGACGGAGGGATATGCTCAAATCGTTGCTTAACGGCATCGTGCCGACGCCTGCACCTTTGAGGTCGTTTGGATCCGACACGGATATTACCAGCCCCGGACAATCCCCCTCCTTTAAACTTTGCCAATTGATCGAAGCACATAAGCGCGCATGTAGAATTCTTGACGATGCTTATCCTCAGGCAGCCCCTCTGCATCATCGTTACAAGGCCGGATTCGAGCGCGAGCTCATTACTCGAACACGCCGTTGATGGAACCGAAATCGAAGAACTCCTTATATTGTTTCGATCGTTCTTCGCGAGTGCGGTCACCTTAGCTAACCCGGAAAAGGGAAGCTAGCCAATAAGGCCCGGGAGTAAGGCGTGCGGGCACAGTATCCCAAAACAGCACTTGCTCCCGCGCCTTGGCAAGCACGCCATCGAGGTCTAGCATGCGGCCAGCGTATGGAGACTTCGATGACCTCAACCTTCAATGTTCACGATGCGGCCGGCTATGAGCAACTCATGGGCCGCTGGAGCCAAAAACTCGCGCCGCTATTCATCGACTTTGTGGGGCTGGCTGACGGCGAAACGATTCTTGACGTGGGCTGCGGCACCGGCAGTTTGACCTTTGCGCTCGCCAGGACCGGCGATCTCGCCGCGATTGCCGCGATCGACTATTCGCCCGTCTTCGTTGAGGAGGCGATCCGGCGCAACGTCGACCCGCGCGTAACGATCCGGCAGGCTGATGCCTGCGCTTTACCCTTCGGAGACGGCATGTTCGACCGCGCCCTGGCCCTTCTCGTGCTCCACTTCGTACCCGAGGCCGGCAAGGCCCTCGCCGAGATGCGCCGCGTCGTGCGGCCAGGCGGCGTAGTGGCGGCGGCCGTGTGGGATCATCTCGGCGGCATGCCGGGCATGCGAATGATGGTCGACACGGTCGCGGCACTTAGTGAAGGCGGGCGCCAGCTGCGCGGCCGCTATTGTTTCCAACCGATGATGCAGCCGGGCGAAATGAAACGGACTTTTGTCGAGCAGGGTCTCGTGAATGTTACGGAAACCGAGCTGATGATCCGCATGGACTACCAAAGCTTTGACGACTTTTGGGCGCCCATTGCCGCGGGCGAGGGGCCGCTCGGCAAGTATGTCGCTACGCTCAACGCCGCTGAGCGGACGCGCACCGGCGCCGCTGTTCGCGACGCCTACGAGGCCGGCCAGCCCGATGGCCCGAGGTCTTTTGCTAACGTCGCCTGGGCCTGCCGGGGTATTGTTCCTTGACCCGAAAGTGGGCGAGGGGGCGCTGTTGGCGTTCGCCCGCTCGCGCCATTTTGATAGGTAGCGGCATCCAAGGCTTGCAGACGTGGAGATTCGCGTCTCACCAATTGCGGTGAGCGGACTGGCCGGACGTTGGAAGCCATTGATTTTCGCCAAATTGGCCGTTGTCAGTAACGGCCTCGCCTTGGCTCGGCGGTATAGTCGAAGAAGCTACCAGGGCTCCGGCATCCGCGCTAGACAAGCTGTCCGAGCTGAGGTCGGATCATGGAGCGAGATGCAAAATGATCAACCGTGCACTCAGAAGACGGGTCGCCACAGGAAGGCGAGCTGAATAGGATCAGTAACCGGTCATTTCGAGGTAGCCCCGACCCGCATGGGAGCCTTTGAAGCTTATTGGACCTTCCCAATAGGGCGTTCGCGTCCCCATCCACGCCTCGCGGTTGAGCGCGGTCGCGGTAATATTGAGATTGCGAGATGGCAATTCGATGCGCCATGCAACCGGGATAGTGCGACCGGCCACACGCGCGGTGTCGAGCGGCGTAAGCTTCAGTGTCCCTGGAGGTAGCGGCGTCGGCTCTCCTTGTGCGGAAATCCATGTTGTGGATGTAAATCCACTACCGCCATCCCGCAGGCGAAAGCCCATCAGCTTTTCGCCGCTGTCGAGATGCAAAGAGAACCAGTCCCATCCGGTCTGATCTGCTGCCAACGGCTGTGACGACCATTCCCGGTCTAGCCACGCTTGCCCAGTGACGGCAACGGCGCCTTCCGGCAGATCAAGCCTACCCTCGACGGAGTAAAAAGGCTGCGAGTAATAATAGCTTGCCTGCCCTTTTGCGGATTTCACGGAGTAGCCGTTCTGGCCCTGCAGAACGAGCGGACCGGTTGCGCGAAGCCTTAGATCGTAGCGAAACTTCGCACCAGCAGCCTTGAGGCCGATATTTGACAACCCGTCTTGTTGGCCGCCAACCAAGCTTTGCATGTGCCAGTCGTCGATCCAGGCCGCAAAGGGCGAGGCGGTCACGCCGGCCTGGCCGACGCCACCACGGGCGAGGCGCTCGGCGACGTATTGCTGCCCTTGCGTCGTCAATGCCGCGTGGCCCATCCAGACCTGCGGGCTCGACCAGCCGGTGTTTTCGCCCGGTGCAAGTGCTGAGCGAAAGAGCGTCCATTGTACGCCATACTCCGTGCCGTCGGCGGATTTCAGGTTTGCCGTCAGATACCACCACTCGATTCGATAATTCGGATGCGACCCGTGATCGACCGGAAAGTTCAACGCGATCCCGGGCTGTGGAACTGCAAATCCCTCCGCGGTCGTTCCAAGGCCGGCAAATCCCTGAGCACTAGCTGCGTCGCCGAAAGCGTTGCAAAGCATAATTGCGGCAGAGAGTGCCGACAGCAAAGATCTAGCGTTCATTGGCGAAGACCTTCAGAAGATCGGTGGGCGTAACCCGCGCGAGACGCCAAAGAGGGATCAGCGCCGACAGCAGCGCGGCGGCAAGCGCGCTCACCCCAAGTCGCAGCCAGTCGGCCGGGAACAAAAGCATCGGCAACCGCCATCCAAATGCCTCGACATTGACGATCGCGAGCAGTACCCAGGCAAGTCCGATGCCGACGGGTAGCGCCGCAAGCAGGGTAATGACCACCAGCACCATGGCTCGAGCCAATTCAAGAAGGACCAATTGCCGCCGCGTCAATCCCATTGCCCAGGCTGGTGCCAACTGCGGCAGCCGCATCCCCGACAGGGTCATCAGGCTTGCAAACATCGCCAGCCCTGCTACCCCAAGGGTCAGCACATTCAGCGCCGCGGTCACAGCAAACGTCTGTTCGAAAATTTGAATCGACCGGCGTTTGAGACTCGTCTGATCAACCACGTTTTGCTCAGGAAGATTGAACTGCTTGCGCAGCTCGCTGCGCACTCCGGCAACCTTTGCGTGGGCCATTCGCAGACCGTAGCGAAGCCGGGGGACGTCCGGATAGTGCGATGTCAAGGCAGCTATGCCGACGATAACCTGTCCGGTCGGATTGCCATAGTCCGAATAAACTCCCGCGATTACCGTCGTCCAGCCGCCGGGGAGGATGAGAGGATCGCCGACGTTCAGATGATCGCGGCGCGAGAGCTGCTCATTGACCAAAGCGGCCTCGCCGCGGGCCACACGATCCCAAACGTCGGACGTCGCCTGCAACAGAGGCCAGTTGTCGCGATAGGTCGCATCATCGGCTACGCCGAAGATCTGCACTGGCTGTCCTTGGACGTCGCCTTCGACATTCCAGACCGGGAGGATGGCATCTACCCTAGGTGTGAGCCATTGGCGAAGGGCGCTAGCTTCAGTCTCGGTTCGTGCCGTGACGTAGAGTTCGGCGGCCAGTCGCTGATCGAGCCAGCCGGTAAACGTCAAGCGGAAGCTTGACACCATCGTTCCCACGCCGACATTTGCAGACAATGCTAGCAGGAGTGCCATCAGCGCCAGCGAAAGGCCGGGCAATTGCTGGCGTGTATCCGCCCAGAACCACGCCGTCACAGGTTTCACCGACCAGCGCTGCATGAAGAGGAGGAACAGCGCGAGGAGGACAGGTAACATGAGCGCCGCTCCCAGGAGCAGGCCTCCGAGGATGAAAAACCCGGCGATCAGCCCGGTACTCCAACAAGCGAGCGCAAGCGTCAAAGCAAAAAGCGTAATCGCGGCAATTGCCTGGGTGCGGAACGTAGCTTCCGACGCTCGCGCCCATGCACGCGGTTGTGCCGGTGCCAGCAGAGGCATGCGCCAAATGCGCCAGAGACTTTGGGCGGCCGACAAAAGTGTTCCGAAAACAGCAATGCCCAGTCCCGTCGCCCACCATGTCGGACGCAACGTCAGCACCCCCGGAATACTGGCGCCATAGAGACCTTGCAGGGTTGCGGCAACTCCCGGCAGAAGAAGCGATGCGACGAGATAGCCGAGGGTCAATCCGGCGACCCCTGCCACCAGTGCCAGCATGATCAGTTCCGTCAGCAAGAGACCCGTCAGCGATCGCGTCGACAGACCGAGCGAGCGCAGCGTCCGGAAGGTAGAGCGGCGCTGTTCGAAGGCTAGCCCGATCGCGGAATAGACCATGAACAACCCGACCGCGAAGGCCAGAAAGCCGAACGCGGTCAGGTTCAAGTGAAAGCTGTCGGTCAGTCTCGCCAAATCGCCCTCGGGATCCGGTTTCTTCAGCGTCAGCTGCGGCGCAGTCCTCGCAAGCGTGGCACGATCGACAGGTTGGTCCGGCGAGACGATCAGGCGGCTGATCTGGCCGGGCTTTCCGAGCAGGGACTGGGCTATCCCGATATCGGTGATTGCAATGCCCGGCAGCAGGTCTTTTGCGATCCGCAATGGCGGCGTTTGCTGGCCTGCCAGCTGTTCTACCGTGCCCGGCGAAACGTAGAGCAGCCCCGGTGGGGTGATGAACGGCAAAAGACTATCGCCTCCTGCCAGATCCACCTGCTGCGCTTCGTGCGGCAAGCTCACAGGTTCGATGCCGAAGACGTGCAGCCGCACGGCGCCGAGACGCAGCTGACCCTCCAGGACCGGAGACACCAGCCAGCCAGCCCGGCGGAGATCGACAAAGACCTGCTGCGGGATTGTTTCCCCGTCCGCCGATACCAATTGTTCGAGGCGATCCTGTCCCAGCATCGACGCTGCACGATTGTAGCTGGCCCGCGCCTCAGCATTGATCGCCTGGACACCCGACCAGAGGGCGGTCGCCAGAGAGAGGCCCATGAGCAGCATTGCCAGTTGCATCGGTCGCCGGCGCCAATGGGAAAGCAAGGCGGACATGCTCGCATAAAACATCAGGCGATCCGCCCGGCGTGAAGGTGCACCCGTGCATCGAGCCGTTCGGCAAGTCGTGTCGAATGGGTCACCATTAATAAAGCTGCCCCGGTCTGCACCACCAGTTCCAGCATCAGCGCCAGCACCGCATCACCGGTCGCCTCGTCCAGATTGCCCGTCGGCTCGTCGGCCAGCACAAGCTTCGGACGCGCTGCCAGCGTTCGCCCGATCGCCACCCTTTGCTGCTGGCCGACGGAGAGCTGTTCGGGGTAGCGCTTCAACAGGGCTTCAAGCCCAAGCCGCTGGATCAATTCCGATTGCCAAGCCGAATTGTAGCGCCCGGCGAGACGCGCGTGGAAGGAAAGATTGGCCGCTACATCAAGTGAAGGGATCAGGTTGAACTGTTGAAACACCAATCCGACCACGCCGCGCCGTAATGCGGCGCGGCTGGCGTCGTTCAGCTGTGAGATATCCTGACCGGCGATTTCGATGCGGCCGGAGTCTGGATGGTCCAACCCTGCTGCCAGGTGCAAAAGGGTGCTTTTGCCGCTGCCTGACTCTCCGGTCATAGCAAGGGTTCGGCCGACTTCAAGCCCGAGATCCACCTCGCGCAGGACCTCCAACGGCCCTTCTGCTGTCCGATAGGATTTACTCACTTTTTGAAGCGCGATGAGCATTGGCTCCTTCGTGGTCATGTCACCACGCAGATGTTTAACGACTGATCTAATCGTCCCTCGAACGAATAAAAGGCGATACAGGAAAATTGGCGCACGTTCGGGTGACCTGCATCGGTTGACTACATCGCATATTAGCCGGGAACTATAAGAGCGAATAGAAACGATTACAGTACAAAATATCGTGGAGGTTAGGAGCTGCTGATGCAGTGGTTGTTGACGTTCGAGTTGATAGGCCCAGCAAAGAGCTATATCACTGCGGCATTGAATTTTGGATCGTTTGAATTTTGTTTTAGACGTTAGGTTCGCGGGGTGCAGAATTCGTACGTGAAATTTGAGGTTCCATGCTACGAATAGCGTCTCGCGCGCAATCATGCGCTCTTGTCCATCAAAGAACGGACACCATCATGCAAATCCCCAATTGGACCAAGCCCGCTGTAACAGGTGCGGTCGCTGGCGCTATTGCCATGGCTATTGTGGGATTCAGTTGGGGTGGCTGGGTCACTGGCGGCAGTTCCCGGAAATTTGCGAGCGAACAATCGGTTTCTGCTATTGCGCTGGCACTGACGCCCTATTGTCTCGAGCGCTCGAAGAGCGACCCGAAATCAGCGGAAATCCTTGCGGAACTGAAGGCGGCTTCCTCCTATAGCCGCCGCGCAATTATCGAAAAGACAGGGTGGGCGACCGCACTCGGTACAGACAAACCAAATACAGACCTTGCCCAGGCATGCCAGCTTGAACTGAGCAAACCTGTTTGAAGGTGTGGGGGGCAACACCCCCCATTCCAACCGTCGACGAGTGAGATTAGCTTGGGCCCATCCCGGGTCCATGGCTCGTTGACCGTCCCCCGCAAACAATGACTGAAGGCAACCTATGAAAATCCGGCTAAGAATTACAAACCATCCCAGTGGACGGAAAACGTTGGATGAAAAGAGGGGCGACAAATCTTACGAGCTTAAGTTCAGTCGATTCAATGCCGATGACTTTCAGAGAGATCTCAAACTGTACGAAAAGGAACTGACAGAACAGGGAGCCGTCTTTTCCTATCAATGAAAATGAAAGGTGTGTACCTTCCAAGAGCAGCTTACGAATGCCCGCTCCAGGCACGGGCCTCGATCTAATAGGATTAGCTTTTCTTGGGCTGCTCGGATAGTCCCGAAGAATCGATAGATCAAGGTCGATCTCTGCCGAACGGACATTCAACAACAGTCCTGCGCGATTTAGATTCCAATCATCAAAGTGGCGTGACTCACTATTGGCTCCCGCCTACGAATGCTCAGGCGTCCTTGCCGATGCCACCAATCTTGGCCCAAAGCGCGCTCCGAATACGGACAGACGAGCGACCGGTGGAGGGCAGGAGGGCACGGCATAGCGGATTGACGAGCGGGAACCCGGAGCCCTTATGAAGCGTTACCTTGCAATATTCACAACCATTGAGGGGGGAATTAATTGCTTGAGACATTTCATTACCTAAATTCTTTGCCCATTGTCCCGCATGTGATTGCGCTGGCTATTGCCTATATCCTGGCTTTTCCGATTGGCGTTGAGCGCGAAACTCAAGAGCGCAGCGCTGGCGTCCGGACATTTCCCATCGTAGCGCTGGCGAGCTGCGGCTTTATTCAGGGTGCCGAAAGCCTGGTGTCCGATAGCCCTGAAGCCATGGCGCGTATTGTCGAAGGGCTGATCACCGGTGTTGGCTTTATCGGTGGCGGGGCCATCCTACAATTAAAGGACTCCGTCCGGGGCACGGCCACGGCCGCAAGCATCTGGTCGACAGGAGCCATCGGCGTCGCGGTCGGCCTTGAGAGCTACGACGTTGCATTCATCATTTCGCTTTTCACCTTCCTGACGTTGCGCCTGATGTTGCCACTCAAGAAAGAGCCGAAAGAGGATTAGGGTCAGGGGGGCTACCATCGCTTTCCGCCGCAGATAGAGCGCGTCGGAGTCGTCCCAAGCGGCCTTCGCCGAATGATGTTTGGCATCTGGATGAAGTCGTGATCTCCATCGCCGGCAAGCGAAACTGGTTGTGGCGGCGGTTGATCAGGACCAATATGTGCTCGAAGAGATTGTCCAGACCCGCCGCAATACCCAGGCAGCCAAGCGGTTACTGGTCCGCCTGCTGAAGAAACAGGGGCTGGCGCCAAATCACATAACCACTGACAAGCTGCGCTCATACGGAGCAGCAAAGCTTCGGTCATGCCAGAACTCGAGCATTGCTCCCTCAGGGTCTCAACAACCCGGCGCAGATTCGCATGTGCCGCTGCGGAATAAAGAGCGAATGATGCAAGGCTTCCGATCTCCGGGAGGGGTAAAGCTTCGTCTCCATCAATCCGCAATCTCTTCGTCTCACCGCAATGGCAGAGCGGGACAAGCAACGGCTTGCTGACCTGCAACGACATGACATTTCGTTTGGTGTTGAAATCGTTCCTTTGAAAATGCGGGTAAGGGCAAATGTAGATTGATGCTTAGAATTCTACGATCCCGTGTAAAACAGTGTCTTAGACATTCTTTGCTAGCCTGCGTAGCCTGCTATTCCCGACTCAAGAGCTCAGGCAGGATCCGTCGGAGGCGGCGTGGGATGCCTGCGTTCCTCTACCTCGGCGGCTGTCCACTCAAGGAAGAGGCTGTAGGCGACCGCAAGCAGTGCCGGGCCGAGGAATATGCCGATGAGGCCAAAGGCGAGAACCCCACCAAGGAACCCGAACAGACCGAGCAACACGGGCAGATTGTTGGTCTTACCGAGGACATAAGGCCTGAGGACATTGTCGATGCTACTGACAAGCAGCAAACCCCATGCCGCAACGAAGACGCCCCACCAAACCATTCCCTGCACAAAGAGCCATAGCGCCACTGCGCCCCATACCAGCGGGGGACCGACCGGGACAAATGCCAAAACGAACGTAAGGAAACCAAGCACTAACGCCTGAGGAACACCGGCGATCCAGAAACCGATACCGGCCAAGAGGGCTTGCGCGAGTGCAGTCCCGATCAAGCCGTAAACGACGCCTTTCACGGTTGCTCCGACGACCATGAGTAGCTGGTGGCCGCGGGAGCCGGCGAATCGTTCGCTGATATCGCGCATATAGGCTGTCATCCGTCGGCCGTGGAGATAGAAGAAAAAGGCGGTGATTACACTCAGCACGAGTTCAAGAAGGCCAATCCCGAATAGGGTTCCGCCAGTTACGGCGATATCGGTGAGAGGGCCGACCAACTTCTTGAGCTCAACGATGAAGGCGGGAGCGTCGTGAGCCAAGCTCTGCCAATAGACAGCCAAGCTCTCTCCAACTACCGGTACCCCCTCGACCCAACGCGGCGGCGCCGGAGGACCTTGCTCGAGAATGCGGATCGTCCCCGTGATCAGGCTGCCCACGCTGTCCGCCAGGGCCGCAACCATCACGGCAAACGGGGCGACAAGAACGAGGACTACCAGCAATGTCATCATCGCGGCCGCCAGCGCTTTATAGCCGCCGACAGCCCGCTCGCACTTCGTGTAGATGGGCCATGTCGAGAAACATATGACCGCCGCCCACAGAATGGCCGACAGAAACGGCCAAAGCACAACAACGCAGCCGATCGCCAGCAAAAGAAGCGCAGCGACCCCCAAAATCTGTTCGAGGGGCTTGCCGAGGGGTATCACGACCAATCACTCCTCTTGTCATCCGGCATATTTCGGCCACCGACGCTTGCCATTTAGAGCGGCCTTATTAGGCAATATTGTAGACAAACAGGCACCAATCAATATCGTCCAAAATCAAATACTATCGACATTTTCAGAGGAACGTTTTCTCGAGCGTTTATATTTGTACAGATGTCAAAAACCCGCCTCGCTCTCGCGTGACGGGTGCATCACGCCACGAGTTGAAACCGGACGCCGGGCCTTGCGACGCTCTTTGGATGTCGTCCAGCCAACCGTGCATGCGCAACACTGCAACGTTCGCAAAACGCCGTGGGCAGCATCAGTTCCGTAAATGTTCCTAAATACTAGAAATCTCTGGCTTGCGCTCATTCGTCGGGGTGATATCGCGTGGTGTGGGGAATTCTGATATCCGCGACCAAATCAGACAATGCGATGCTAAAAAATGCTCCTCGATGTCGCTAAGTAGTTTGTTGGGTTCTGTGTCATTTTCGACAACACCGTCCTGAGTCACTCCGCCAGGCAGGGCGTTGATCAAAATGATGGTGGTGAATGTCGGGGTTTTCAGCGACCAAGCGTCCTCACCGGTGAGATAGAATGCAATTTCTATAGAGCGCGCGCCGATCGATCGGAAAAAATTACCCACCCTGAAATGCCGATGACAGCAAAGCCACAAATTATCGCATTCCACACCGCCGTCGGTATTGCGTGATAGCCGAGCGCCCAGGGTGAAACGATCAACCACACGGAAGCGGCAACATCCAACCATTCCTGCCATAGCCGGTGGTTGGTAATCGCCATGAACCCGATGGAAAACAATGCGATGCCAACAATAATGAAATTCTTCAATGCGATATCCCGGCCGACGGTATCCGGGCTGCTGTCATTCAGTAACCACGGGGACGCGACAAGCCAGACACCAATCATTGCCACCAAAACATTCTGCCGGTGTTGTCTGTGCACAGCGACCTCCCAAATGCATGAAAAATCACTCTCGTACCGAAACACGTTTTTGACCTAGGTTCCTTCAACGCCTTCAAGGCGCTGCATTCGGGCTGAATTTTATCTTCGATCCACGCGGCCGAGGGGTTTGAGGGCAATCGAGCGCCAGGCCTGCGCGATACCGATCATCAAATACCGCCAAGATAAGAGTGATCGGTCATCGGCGGACAAGCCATTGGGAGGCGACCGTTCATGACACAACGCGGCGCGACAGCTGCCCGGACGGCGGCGGTTTGGTGCGATCGGCAGTATCATCGGCGCAACGGCCAGGGTCGTTCTTGCCGGACTGCATTACACCAATCGATATCGGCCGAATCAGCTCTTATCGGCATTGTCGAAGGAACAGGTGGTTATGCTTCCTAGAAATTGTACGGCGCTGAGTTCTCCGCGCTCAGCGAACGGGGTTCGGGCGGAGGCGCGCGTTGGAGGAATGGCGAGTGTCTGCAATGCCAGGTCCGCTACGGGGCCAGGCACTACAACCTAGTCAAGCCTCTAGGCCGTGATCATCGGCCTTCTGAGATTCTCATGGTGCACAAAGCTCGCCAACCGGTGCTTGCCAATTATAATACTATATTATAATAGCTTTATTGAGGTCTGGGAGGATCTTACGGAATCACCTAATTCGGGAGGAATAATCGTGTCGCTGATGAAGAAAATTCTACTTGCCAGTACGGTTGCCATGTCTTTTGCAGGAGCAGCATCTGCGTCTGACCTGACGGTCGGCTTCTCACAGATCGGATCGGAATCAGGCTGGCGTGCCGCCGAGACATCCGTTTCCAAAATCGAGGCAAAGAAGCGCAGCATCGATCTTAAGATCGCCGATGCACAGCAGAAACAGGAAAACCAGATCAAGGCGATCCGCGGCTTCGTCGCCCAGGGCGTTGATGCTATATTTGTTGCGCCTGTCGTTGCGACAGGCTGGGATACGGTTCTCGCCGAAGCCAAGGAAGCCGAAATCCCGGTCATTCTGCTTGACCGGACGATCGAGACTGCCAATGACGACCTCTATCTGACGGCGGTAACCTCTGACACTGTGCATGAGGGCAAGGTAGCGGGTGAATGGCTTGTCAAAACGACAGCGGGCAAGCCTTGCAATGTTGTCGAGCTCCAGGGAACAGTAGGATCGAGCCCCGCAATCAACCGCAAGAAGGGTTTTGAGGAGGGCATCGCAGCCGCCTCGAACATCAAGATTACGCGCAGTCAGACCGGCGACTTTACCCGTGCCAAGGGCAAGGAAGTCATGGAAGGCTTTCTCAAGGCGGAAAATGGCGGCAAGAACATTTGTGCGCTCTATGCCCATAATGATGACATGGCAGTTGGGGCCATTCAGGCCATCAAAGAGGCTGGTCTGAAGCCGGGCAAGGATATCCTTGTCGTCTCGGTCGACGCCGTGCCGGATATCTTCAAGGCAATGTCCGAAGGAGAGGCAAACGCCACGGTCGAGCTGACGCCAAACATGGCAGGTCCTGCATTCGACGCCCTGAAAGCCTACAAGGAGAGCGGCAAGGCACCGCCAAAGTGGATCCAGACCGAATCCAAGCTTTACACGCAGGCTGATGACCCGAAGAAGGTTTACGAAGAGAAAAAGGGATTGGGGTACTAATCACTCCGTCATGACTGGCCGTCTTTAAGACGGCCAGTCCCACCGACAAAACCGCTCACGGGAGAGGGCGCAATGACGGACCCTACTGTTCTGCTGGCCGCTCGAGGCATATGCAAATCCTTCGTTGGTTTCCGGGCTCTGGACGCTGTCGATTTGACCATTCGGCGCGGCGAGATTCATGCGCTGCTGGGGGAAAATGGCGCCGGCAAGTCAACGCTGATCAAGGTGCTAACTGGCGTCCATCAGCCAGATATGGGCGTCATGGAGCTTGACGGGCAGACCATTCAGGTTCGTGATACGTTACAGGCGCAACATCTTGGCATTGGCACGGTTTATCAGGAAGTAAACCTGCTTGCGAACATGTCTGTGGCAGATAATCTCTTCGTCGGCCGTCAGCCGATGCGCTTTGGTTTTATCGATCGCGGCCGCATGGAGAAGCGCGCCCGCGAATTGCTTCGTCAATATGACCTTCACATCGATGTTTCGTCGGATCTGTCCCGTTATTCTGTCGCGGTGCAACAGCTTGTTGCCATTGCACGAGCCGTTGATATGTCGGGCCGCATTCTCATTCTCGATGAACCGACTGCGAGCCTTGATCGCCACGAAACGGAAATGCTCTTTACAACACTCAGGCGGCTGAAGGAGCGGGGCTTAGGGATCGTCTTCATCACGCATTTCCTCGATCAGGTCTATGAAATCTGCGACCGGGTCACCGTGTTGCGCAACGGCAAGGTTGCCGGGTCCGAACTGACGGCGCAACTGCCAAAAATGCAGCTTGTTTCTCTTATGCTCGGCCGTGCGCTGGCGGCCGTGACGCACAATGTCCGCCGGGATCGGCCAGAGCCTGAAATGAAGCAGTTTTCCTTCAAAGGCATGGGTCGGAGCCGCAGTGTCGCGCCGTTTGATCTGGACATCGGCGAGGGCGAGGTAATCGGCATGGCAGGTCTACTGGGCTCAGGCAGGACCGAAACGGCGCGGCTGTTGTTCGGCATCGATTCTGCCGATAGCGGCGAGGCGGCGGTGGATGGCGTTCCCGTCCGCATTCGCTCGCCGCAAGACGCAGTCGCGCTGGGTTTCGGGCTCTGCCCGGAGGACCGAAAGACCGATGGAATTATCGGCGACCTTTCGGTGCGGGAAAACATCGTGCTGGCTTTGCAGGCCCAAAGGGGCTGGTTCAAACGAATGTCGCGAAGACAGCAGGTTGCGCTGGCTGACAAGTTCGTCAAAGCGCTGGACATCCGCACGACCGATATTGAAAAGCCAATCAAGTTTCTTTCCGGTGGCAACCAGCAGAAAGTCATTCTTGCCCGCTGGCTGGCCACCAATCCGCGCTTCCTCATTTTGGATGAACCAACGCGCGGCATCGACGTCGGCGCCCATGCGGAGATCATTGCCCTCATCAATCAGCTTTGTGATGACGGCATGGCGCTTCTCGTCATCTCATCAGAAATTGAGGAGATCGTCGCCTACAGCACACGCGTGGTTGTGCTGCGTGACCGCGCGCATCGGGGCGAGCTTGCAGGCGGCGACATCACGACGACGAAAATCATGCAGAAAATTGCTGCCGAACCTGGCGAGGTGCACGGATGAACCGCATAAATGCAGTTGCATTGACCAAGGCTTCGCCGCAGCTCCTCTCGCTGGCCCTGATCCTGTTTCTGAACTATCTGGCGTTTCCCGGCTTCTTTGACATTCGTTTGCAGGATGGGAGATTGTTCGGCAGCCTCGTCGACGTGCTTAACCGGGGTGCGCCGGTGATCATTCTCGCCATTGGCATGACGGCCGTCATCGCCAGTCGTGGGGTCGATTTGTCGGTGGGCGCGGTCATGGCGGTTTCCGGAGCCATCGCCGCTACATTGACCGTTGCCGGCTATTCACTGCCTGTGGTCATTGTTGCGGCGCTCGGGACAGGACTTTTCTGCGGTCTGTGGAACGGATTGCTCGTTGCCTATTTTGATCTCCAACCGATCGTTGCAACCCTCATCCTGATGGTTGCAGGCCGCGGCATCGCACAGCTCATCACAGAAGGGTCGATCATTACCTTCACCGATCCAGCCCTGATCTTTTTCGGTACGGGCGCGGTGCTCGGCATACCGATGCCAGTGCTGATTGCCGCCACTTTACTTGTGTTTGCGATCATGATCGTTCGACGGACTGCACTTGGACTGCTGATCGAGTCCATTGGTGTCAATCGCAGCGCCAGCAGCTATGCGGGGTTAAACAGCAAGCTGCTCCTTTTCGTCATTTACGCGTTTTGCGGTCTGTGTGCGGCGCTGGCCGGCATCATCGTTGCTGCTGACATTCGCGGGGCCGATGCCAACAATGCCGGGCTTTGGCTCGAACTTGACGCGATCCTTGCGGTTGTCATTGGCGGAACATCGCTGTTCGGCGGACGCTTCTCGATCCTGATGTCAGCACTTGGTGCCATCATCATCCAGGCGATGAATACCGGGATCCTGCTTTCCGGGTTCCCCCCGGAATATAATCTCATCCTCAAAGCGGTGATGATCATCGTGATCCTTCTGGCGCAGTCTTTCTCATCCGCGGGTGGCTGGCAATTCCTGAAAACCGAATTGCGCGCAAAGGGAGCAAAGCGCCAATGAACACGCGGCTTCTTCCATTCTATGCGACACTACTCATCTGCGCGCTTGCCTATACCGCCTGCGTCATGCAGTTTCCCGCGATGTTGTCCACGCGGGTTGCCGGCAATCTCTTGACCGACAACGCCTTTCTCGGGATCGCAGCTGTCGGCATGACGTTCGTCATTCTGTCGGGAGGCATCGATCTTTCGGTTGGATCGGTCATCGCCTTTACGGGCGTATTGCTTGCCGTACTCATCACCAAATATGGCGTGCATCCGCTGGCGGCGTTTGCCATCGCACTCATTATTACCACGACTTTTGGCGCGATCATGGGCCTCATCATCCATTATCTCGATGTGCCGGCTTTTATCGTGACCCTGGCCGGGATGTTCCTGATGCGCGGGATGTGTTTCGTCATGACAACGGATTCCATTCCGATCAATCATGAATTCTATTCGATGCTGCAGGGCATGTATTACCGGCTGCCGGGCGGCGGCCGCCTGACATTCATCGGTTGCCTGATGGTGCTGGTTTTCCTCATTGGTATCGTGATGGCTCATTTCAGCAAGCTTGGATCCTATATCTATGCGATCGGTGGAAATCGCACATCGGCCCAACTGATGGGCATTCCCGTGGCCCGGACGACAATCACTATCTATGCACTATCAGGATTCCTGTCCGGACTGGCGGGTATCGTCTTTTCCCTTTATACATCCGCCGGCTACTCGCTGGCCGCGGTCGGGGTCGAGCTCGACACGATCGCCGCTGTTGTCATTGGGGGAACATTGCTGACGGGTGGTGTCGGCTATGTTGCCGGCACCTTTGTCGGCGTTATCATCCAGGGCATCATCCAGACTTACATCGTCTTCGACGGAACCTTGTCCAGCTGGTGGACGAAAATCGTCGTGGGCGCTCTCCTTTTTGCATTCATTGCGCTGCAACGGACGTTGGTGTTTCTTTCAACCAGGAAGGCGATGGTCAACGCCACCGCTTGACCAGGAAATTAGCGCGCCAACGTGCGTTCCTCACCGCTGGTCCTTGGCGTAAGGAGGCCAGCGCGTGGATTAAAAAACGACCGGACAGCCTTTCCTGCCAAAGTTATTTTCAACAGGGACGAAACTTAAGCACCGAGATTTCTCAAGGCGCCAATCACCAACATGCGGCCGGAGTGAGAAGACACTGCTCCGCGATAATGTCTTCTTGGCCTCATGACGCTCCGTTGAACGGTTTAAGACGATCGTTTAAGAATGATCATGGTATGTAGTTTTTGCGCATACTGATTGCCGGGTGTGTTTGGTACTTTTAAGGGGATAAAAAGCGTTCACATGTCAGAGGTCAGCCCGCGCAAGCCTTTTTCAGCAACCCGCCGCATCCTCGAAATGGTTCCCCAGTCGCTGCAATTTTTAATTCGTGATCAGGTGGCGCGCCTCAAAGCGGAGCTGGCAAGGAAAGACGCCATCATACTTGAGCAAAGCCTGGCTCTTGCACAAAGCCAGAAAATCTTCGAAAAAGCATCTGCCGCAGCCAAAATTGGCGTTTGGCAATGCAGTCTACCGGATGAAACGCTTGAGTGGACGGATGTGGTTTACGACCTCTTCGATCTTCCTCGCGGGTCTCCCCTCGACAGGAAAAAGGCCGTCGCCTGCTATTCCGAGGAGGCCGCCAAAGAGCTGGAAAAGCGGCGCAGCAACGCCATCGCAAATCGCAGCGGCTTCGGATTGGATGCCGAGATCGTCACTGCGAAAGGCAACCGTCGATGGATACGTATTACTGCAAGCATTGAATGCGAAAATGACGTGCCAGTCAGGATATTCGGGATGAAGCAGGATATCACCCAGCAGAAGATCCTGTTTGACCAGACACGGTATCTGGCTGAGTTTGATGCAATGACCGGTCTTGCAAACCGGAGCCAGTTTCAGGCCAAACTGGCCGCGTTATGTGATACCGGCGATCGTTCAGGCGCTCTGCTTCTGATCGACTTGGACGGCTTCAAGAAGGTGAACGACACCTTGGGGCACGCAGCCGGGGACGAGTGCCTGCAAGAGATGGCGGTTCGTCTATCGCAAGTGTGCCAGAACGCAAAAGTGGTTGCGCGCATCGGCGGTGATGAATTTGGGGTTCTGACGGGGCCTGAATACGACAGGAATGCAATTGAGGCTTTTGCCCAGAGGATCGTTGATGCCCTGGCCAGACCAGTTGAACAAGGCGGGCGCTGCTTTCGCTCGGGCGCCTCGGTCGGAATTGCCTTCGTGGTAGACGGGGATGCTCCCGCGGAGCTGTTCAAAAGGGCCGACTCGGCCCTTTATGCTGCTAAGGCCGCCGGACGGAGTGCCTATCGGATTTTCTAGGCCCAAGTTTGAATCTTCTCGCTTGCCGGCCCGCCCTGGGCAGTGGCGGCGCAGGTTTTTTGTGTCACTTAGCACGATACTGGCGATCGTGAGATTGCCTTGGATAAAAAGAAGGACTGGCCGGCTAAGGCTTGAACCGACCGGGTTTAACGTCACAGCAGGTTTTTCACCTCTGCGAAAATAACCATCAAAATGGGATCCGCTACTTCCGTCTGAAGCTGCCAAAAAGCCAATGACGCGCAAACGGTGACGCAGATCCAATGTTATGCGTCACTGGCAAAAGAGAATTTCTTGTTTCGTATCCGTCAAAGATAGGATTCGCTCATGCCTCAACACAACATGGCCATTATCCATAACTTTGAAGCAAACGATTTGATTCTGGTCAAACTTTGTTAAATCTTAGGATGTCAGCCTGATTTGATGTTCGGTGCAGATCTGCGAAGGAGAAGTTTCGCCGCCCAGGGTCGTGCTCGGTCGATTATGACCGGCCTATCGGCTGGGGATTCCCAGGCGCTTTTCCTCCTGTTTGGCAAATTGCTTCGCTTCGGCCTCTGTGCCGAAGGAACGCTGGGCAACTTTTCCTTTCTCGTGGACCATTACGAACCATTTGTCATCTTTTGGCTCAATGCCGACGGTGCTGAGCGGTGGCTCTTCGAAAGTCATTTTAGCCTCCCGAGGTTCTTCAATTGCCGGTGCTTGAAAAATGCCCGGCACGAGAAGTTCGCTCAGGTCATAGCCTAAGGCAATAGCAAACTGCCGCTAGGGACAGCCGCAGCAGCAACCGCCCGAAGCAATTGATCCACAACCTGACGCTCCATTGGCGCCGGCACCCTGCCCTTAAATCCCTCACAAAGCCGTTTGAAAGTTTCCGGCGATCCAGATCCGCTTTGCGCGCAGATCGAAGTGGTGATCGTCCCTTTCAGCCATAGAAATCATTTCGGCCCTCCTCGCGCATGATTGTTCGAAGATCGGCTTCCACCATTTCGGCAACCAGGGCATCGAAGGAGACGGTGTGCT
>NZ_PGGM01000023.1 GCF_003010965.1 Phyllobacterium sophorae | reverse complement strand
TCGATGCGATCGGCGAATATTGCTACCGCGCCTTTATCATGACGGCGGGGGAAGCCCGCAGCGCCGGCGCCATCCCCTGCGGCCTGTTGCAGGGCGGCAGCGTCACCGCCCCGATCGCCAAGGGTGCACTCATCACCAGCGCCAATGCTGTCCCGGCCGCGGGCTCGAAGATCGTCGAACTCAGGGCCCGCCAGGACAAGCTCGTCTACGGCGCGTGAGCGCGGGGCAACGAAAGTCTTTATGGCCGTCCTGATCGCAAGAACAGGACGGCTATATATTTCGGTCTCGTAACGAGATCATATTTCGATATGAAAACAAACCTTTACACAAAACTCGTTATTCCTCCGGGCGCAAATTATCTGTGCAAAACTGCCTTCGCCTTGAAAGGATAGGAACCGTGAGCCCACCATTTATGATGGTAGATCGGCCAGCATGTAAATAGTCAATAGCACTTGAGCTTTGACCCTCCGGGTAAGAAATTTTCGATGCCGCATCAGTGACCGCACGGCATAGAAATGCTGCAACCGGCATAGATTTTATCACCAAATGGTGCTATTTTCCGCGCTTCAATTAGGGAGCTACATCATGCGATCGACTATTAACCTCGACGACACGCTTATGGAGAAGGCTAGGTTCCTGACCGGTACAAATGAAACTGCGGCCCTGGTGCGCCAGGCGTTGGAAACGCTTGTCCGTGTGGAGTCCGGAAAGCGCCTCATCGCGCTCGGAGGAACTATGCCCGATGCCGAGGCGGCTCCGCGCCGCCGGAGCGCAGCGGCCAAGTGATACTCGCGGACACCTCGATCTGGATTGATCATTTTCGTCGTGTTGATACGGAGCTGCGCAGGATTATTGAAGACGACCTCTTACTTTGCCACCCAGCCGTGATCGGTGAGCTGGCGCTTGGCAGCCTTCGGGATCGCGGCAGCGTGATCGCTTTTCTGGCTGCGCAGCGCGCGGCGGTTGTCGCCACGCACGACGAAGTCATGACAATGATCGATCGCCACAGTCTTTTCAGCATCGGCATTGGCTACACCGATGCTCACTTGCTGGCATCCGTCCTCCTTGACCAGCGAGCGACCTTATGGACCAGAGACAAGCGCCTAAGAGCAGCGGCCGAAAAGGCAGGCCCTTCACTGCACCTACCCGTAAATCATCCCAACTAAAATTGCCAAACCAAAGCCCCTTATTTCAAACGCCCAGCAGCCGACATCAGCCAGGGGTGATTGAATGACCGATTTGGGGCCGGAACCAGACTGACTGGTTCTGGAGCGCGATAATGGGATAGCTGCCGTGAGCGGGTAAGCGCGTTCCACTCTTGCTTTAGGGATCGGTCCCGACACTGCTTACGCTGAGCCGCAGCTCTGCGCACTTTCATACGGCTGGCCTAAGTACGAATATCTCCTGGGCATGGAGGCCTTGGTAATGCTGAGCGCGGGATCGACTCAACTAGGCGACGTGTATATGGGTGGTGCGGATTTTCGATGACCCTCTCCGTCGGTCCCTCCTCGACGATTTCGCCGAGATAGAGGACATAGATGCGCTCGGTGATCTGGCGGACGACCGCCAGGTCGTGCGAGATGAAGAGATAGGAGAGCTCGCGTTCAACTTGGAGGCGCCTGAACAAATTGAGCACCTGCGCCTGCACCGAGACGTCGAGCGCGGATACTGGTTCGTCGCAAACAAGAATTGCCGGTTTGACCGCAAGTGCACGTGCGATGGCCACTCGCTGGCGCTCGCCACCCGAAAGCGTCGCGGGACGGCGCATGGCGTAGGCGGGAGACAAGCCGACTTCCTCCAGCAGTGACGCAATCCTTTCCGGTGTCGCCGCGCTTGTGGCGCCTGCGCACGCCTGAAGCGCCTCCCCCAAGGCTCGACCGACACTGTGCCTGGGATTCAGTGTCGAATACGGATCCTGGAAAACCATCTGAATTGTCCGCCGAACAAGGGCGCGGTCTACCTTCGTCATGGCTCCAAAATCCTCTGCCGCAATGCCGTTAACGAGAATTTTGCCAGCAGTCGGGGTTTCGAGGCCGACGAGACAGCGCCCCAGCGTGGTCTTGCCTGAGCCGGATTCGCCGACCAGGCCGACACTTTCACCCGGCATCACATGTAGCGATACGCTCTTTACAGCGTAGATCGGACGGCGCCGCTTGGCGGCAAATGTCTTGGCGAGCAAGTCCACGCGAACGAGCGCCCCGGCCGTTTCTCCGTGAGGCCTCGTTATCGGCGGCGCCGCGAGGACCGCTGCCGTGCGCAGAGCGTCGAGTTCGCCCTGAATCTCGTGCTGGCGGATGCATGCTGTGAACCGGCTCGCCTCGCGGGCGGCGAGCGGCGGCTTACCGGTCCGGCAAATCTCTTTTACCCAGTCACATCGGTCGGCGAAAGCACAGCTGGAGGCAACATCGCCCGCGCGCGGCACTGACCCACGGATCGCAGGCAGCCGGGGCACGCGTAGATCGACCGGCGGCTCCGAGAGCAGGAGGCCCAAAGTGTAGGGATGAAAGGGCTGACTCTCGACAGCTGCGGCGTCACCGAGTTCCAGGATAGAGCCGGCGTAGAGGACATAGATCCGCTGGCAGGTCGAGAACGCGAGCCGCAGGTTGTGCGTAATGAGAATGAGGCCCATGTGTCGCTCGCGCTGGACACGGCGAAGGAGCTTGATGATCTCCGCCTGAGTGGTTACGTCGAGCGCCGTCGAGGGCTCATCGGCAATCAGTAGCTCCGGATCGCGAGCAAGCGCGGCGGCAAGTGCAACACGCTGGCACATTCCTCCCGATAGCTGGAATGGCAGGCGGCGAGCTACATCCTCATCCACGATGCCGACTTCCGCGAGGCGTCGTTTAACCTCCTCCGCTCTTGCAGCACGAGACGCAAATTCGGGCCGGTGGCGCAGCATTTCATCAATGTGGTCGCCGGCTAGCATAAGCGGATTCAGCATCGTGAACGGATCCTGCATAAGCATCGACACTCGAAACCCGCGAATCTTTCGCAGTTCACTCTCGCTAACCCGCATCAGGGGGATGCCGTCGAGTGTGACAGCGCCGGTGGCACTCATGCCAGGCGGCAATATGCCGGCGATTGCTCTTGCCGTGAGCGATTTTCCGGACCCGGATTCGCCGACGATCGCGATGGTCTCTCCCCGCTTCAACACGATGTCGACGGACGTCGTAATGGGGATCGCGCCATGTGAGATCGTTAGCCCCTTGACCTCGAGGAGCGGACCCTCCCGATAAGTGCGCCCCACCGCGGTATTCACTTGGCAAACCGTTCTAACAGCCAGTCGCCGATGAGGTTCATGCTGACCGCGGTAAGGATGATCATTCCTGCGGGCAAGAGCAGCGCAACCGGATTGGAGAAGAGGATATTGCGGTTCTCGAAGAGCATTCTGCCCCAGTCGGGGGTTCCAGGCTCCACACCGAGGCCAAGGAAAGACAGACCGGCGAGATTGACCAGCGCGAAGCCAAAATCGAGGACAGCATATGCGAGGATGATCGGTGCGATGTTGGGGAGGATGTGCACGAACAGGATGCGCCTCTTCGAGATACCAAGAGAGCGGGCGGCGTCGATATAGGGACGCGGTCGTTGCTCGAGGACCGCGCTGCGTACAATGCGCGTATCGGGGGCAATGAATAGGACGACCAGAACCAGGACGGCGGTCCAGTATCCGCCTCCCATTACACCCACGACGACGATCGCAACGAGCGGTGCCGGCAACGCGAGCATGAAATCGACCCAGCGGGTGATCACCGAGTCGACGAGGCCGCCAAGGTAACCCGAAAGGAGACCAAGCAGGGTCGCAATTGCGAAAGCTCCTGCGGCGACCACAACCGGGCCGACCAAAGCCGTTCTCGCACCGTAGATCACCCGCGATAACACATCGCGACCGAGTAGATCCGTTCCCGCAATGTGGGCTGGGGAAGGCAGTGTGTCACCAACCCCCAGACGTTGGACGAAGGGCGAATCGGGTGCGATCCTCTCGCCAAGGACGGCGCAGATCGTGACCGCCGTGATGATCAGCACCGCAACGAGAATGACGATTGGAACGCGCAACGGCTGATTCCTCCTTCGTGCCTCGCCGATAGCTGGGGCGGTCATGACGCGACTCTGCAGAAGCGGATGCGCGGGTCAATGAGCGCATAGATCACGTCCACTAGGAGGTTGGTCAGTACGACGAAGGCAGCGAAAAGCAACGTCGTTCCCTGAATCATCGGAATGTCGCGTTTCAGGATCGCATCGATCGTCAAGGCGCCGAGACCTGGTAGCGAAAAGGTGACCTCCACGTAGATCGCGCCCGCCACGATGCCGACGACAATCAGCCCAGCGGCCGTGATTACAGGAATGAGAGAATTCCTTAGCACGTAGGCAAACAAAATGCGACGTGAGCTCAGGCCGCGTGCTCGCGCAAACATGACGTAGTCTCGGGACAGCTCCTCGATCATCGCTGCGCGCGTGATTTTGACGACGATCGCCATGACCGATATCGCAAGCGCAATCGCCGGAAGTGTCAGGTGCCAGGCACGGTCGAGGAAGCCGCTTCCCGGACCGAAGATCGGGAACCAGTGCAACATGACGCCAAAGACATAGAGAAGGAAAATGCCCGTGACGAAGGTGGGAGCGCTAACGCCGAAAACACCGAACGCGACAACCAACCGGTCAAGCCAAGTGCCATGTCGGAAGGCTGCTACCGCGCCGAGCAAGATGCCTAAGCCGAGAACGAGAATAGTACTCATCAAGCTTAGGAAGGCGGTGACGCCGAGGCGACCCGCAATAATGCTCGTCACCGCCTGATTGCCCTGGATGGAGACGCCGAGGTCGCCTCGGATCACCTGCGACAACCATTTCCCGTATTGGACGAGGAGCGGATCGTCCAGGTGGTATCGTGCACGGATGGCGGCGAGCGTTACCGGGTCTGACGTGCGCGCGCCTAGCAGGGAGCGCACCGGGTCGCCGGGCGCGATGTGGACAAGTGCAAAAACGCCGAAGGAGATGACGAGAAGCAGCGGGATCGCCACGGCGATCCGCCGCATGACGACCACCATGAGGCTCGAGCCCGTCACCGGGGCCACCCGACATACCGGTCGAAACGGCCCAGACTCGCTTCAAAGAGGTCCATTTGTAGACACCTTCAATCCTGGGTAGGATGCTTCGGCGTAGATCCATATGGCGAAACAATAAAAATAACCGTGTCCAACCCGCGCGGCGATCTCTTACTTCAGACCGAAACCCCGGATCGCCCACGGAACACTATACCAGAAAGCGGTATAGCCACTGAAATTGTACTTGCTGCTGATCGCCATTGCCGTGTCCGGCCAGAAGATCGGCACGACGGCGACGTCATCGTCGGCGACCTTGAACACGTCCTTTAATGCATCGGCGCGCTTCTTCCGGTCGGGGTTCTCATTGGCGATCTTCAGTGACGCATCGACTTGGTCGTTCCTGAAGTTCGATCCGTTCATGCCACCCTGCGTGGCCTGATCTTTCGAGAAGAAGAGGTATGGGTAGTTGGCCGCATCGGGGAAATCCGGATAGTACGCCATGATCTGCATGCCAAGATGCTCATGTTGGAAGTACTGTGCGAGCCAAGCGTTGTTGTCGATCGGATTGATGCTTGCACGGATACCAATCTGCTTCAGATTCTCCACCACCGACTGCATGATATCGATCATGTAAGGATCGGAATTCGATGCGGGAATGGTGACGTCAAAGCCGTCCGGGTGGCTGGATTGTGCAAGTTCGGCTTTCGCCTTGCTCAAATCGAACGAATTATGGTCCAGCAAAGTCGCATAAAACGCACTGAGATCCTCGGCCGGCAGCACTCCCGACCACATTTCAGGCGGGTTCAGCGCGGTCGCTGCCTCGCCGTAGCCCTTGAGCAGCGCCTTGACCAGGCCCTTCCTATCCACCGAGTAGGCTACCGCACGACGCACATGGATATCGTCGAATGGCGGCATCGAATGGTCGAGAGTCAGCGTGTATACTCCCAGCGACGGCGCGGTTTTGATGTCGACGTTTTCCAGCTTCTTCCACTGCTCGATGTCGGAGATGGCGAGATCAAAGGCACCGTCGATCTCGCCTTGCTGCATGGCGAGAAGTCGAGCCGGCCGGTCTGCAATTGCCTTCAACGTGATTTTTTTGATGACTGGCTTCGGCCCCCAATAGTCGTCGCGCGCCTCAAGCACGACCCGTTCTGTCGGAGCGAATTCGACAAGCTTGTATGGGCCCGTCCCCAGCGGCAGGGCCTGGGCCGTTCCGATCTTCGTGTCCGCGAGCTGTTCCTTCTTGAACACGAAACCCGCCATGTGGGCGGGCGTAAAGGCGAACTGTACATTTGGCGCCTTCAATTTGACGCTTACCTCATCGGGAGCCGTAGCCTCGACGCTCTCCACCGAATTATAGAAGGCGGCAAGCAAGGACTGGGAACCGGGGCTCATGTGATATTTGAACGTTGCGACGATATCGTCAGCGGTAAGCGGACTACCGTCGCCGAATTTGACGCCGCTTCGCAGGTGGTACTTGAGCGTCGTCGGATCCACCCGTTCCCATCGGTCGGCCAGCGCCGATTGAAGAGCAAGATCATCGCCGAAGGTCAGGGGACCTTCCTGGACGAGCGATAATATCGCGCCGGCCTGGGTCGACCAAGCTTGTGGAATGAACAGCCTTTCGGGGATGCTGGGCAGCGCCAATGTGATCGAATCGATTGACTCCCCGGCCTCTGCCGGGGACGCCATCGAGAGCGGTCCCATCACGGCGACGGCGGCAGTGAGCACGAGCCCGTTGCGCATAACGCGACGTCGCGTCAACCGCTTGTCCATTTGCTCCCCCGTTTTTTGCAAAATACAGATGCAAAGTTGATTTAATGTACACTCCTCCTAGTCGAGCCTCAAGAGGTTGTGGGCGACTGCATATCCGCATGCGGCAACGGACTTCGCGTGACCGATATTAATCATCGCAGCCCACGGCGCTTGAGCAATGAAAACATCCACTTTTCGTCTTCAACTGAACGTCGCGGTAAGGGATCGGCAACCGCGAACTGTCGCTTTTCGAGTTGTATTTGACCTGATGCGGGTCCGATTCTAGTCGTCGCATTCGCGGCTATGGGTTATTATTTCATTCCCGAATGACTGTTGGTGGGGGAAAGCTCCCGCGCGGAGGCCGATACATGACATTGCCTCGGATCGGGCGAAAACTCGCCGCAATACTGGTTGCAGATGTCGTCGGATATTCGGGCCTCGTTGAGGCCGACGAAGCCGGGACGCTTGCCGCGTTGAAACATCTGCGGCAATCGTTCATGGAACCTTTGCTCGCCGAGCATCGCGGCCGCATCGTCAATCTGATGGGTGATGGGCTGATTGCAGAGTTCGTCTCGGTCGTCGATGCCGTGGCCTGCGCCGCGGCGGTGCAAGAAAAGGTTGCCGAATGGCAGAAACCCGTGAGTTACGAACGCCGGATCGTCTTGCGTATTGGCGTGAACCTTGGAGATGTCGTGGTCGAGGACGACGATCTGCTGGGGGATACCATCAACGTGGCCGCTCGTCTTGAACAACTCTGCGCACCAGGAAGCGTGTTGATTACAGGCTCCGCGTACGACCAACTCGCGGGAAAGATAGACGTCCGTTTCGAATACGGTGGCGAACAGAAGCTCAAGAACATCGCCCGGCCCGTGAAAGTCTACCAGATGGTCCGTTCCTCGGCTCCGGCTAAGCCGACAGCGTCGGATCCGAGTGCTGACGCCCGCAAGACAGTTACGATACTTTTCACCGACATTGTCGTCTCCTCGGGGCTCGGCATCTCCCTCGATCCCGAAGCGTTCCGGAACGTGTTCACCCGCCACTTCGGCGAGCTGAACGCCATTGTTCAACGACATGGTGGAATCGTGGAAACGAACATCGGAGACGCAATAGTGGCTTTGTTTGGCGTGAAGCTCCACGAAGACGACGCGGTGCGCGCGGTGCGGGCAGCGGCCGAGATTCGCGAAAAACTTGGCGTCCTCAACGATGAGCTTGCAGCCGGTTGGGGTATCCGCCTTGTGAACCGAACCGGCATCAACACCGGCGAGGTGATAGTCCGCAACAACATGCAGGGATATCCGTCAGTCGCCGGAGATGCCGTCAATGTCGCAAAGCGCCTTGAGGAGGCAGCGGCCCCGGGTGAGATCCTGATAGCGGAGACGACGCATAGGCTCGTGCGCGATGCGGTTGTCGTTCGGCCAAGCGGGCCGCGCGAGCTCAAGCATGGAGAGACCATCTCCGCCCTTGTCCTGGTAGAGGTCCTCGCTAATGCACCCGGTCTTGCACGCCGCTTCGACTCGCCTTTCGTCGGGCGCGAACGCCAGCGAGCCCTGCTTGATACAGTCTTCCGGAATGTGCTCGGCGACAGGACTTGCCATTTGGTCAGCATTCTTGGCGATGCCGGCGTGGGAAAGTCGCGGCTCGTGCGCGAGTTTGAGAACGACCTCCCCGAGGACATCACGGTTTTGCACGGCAGCTGTCTGGCCTATGGCGAGGGCATCACCTATTGGCCGCTGGCTGAGATCATCCGAGAGCTCACGCGCGCGGAGGGATTGGACTCCGGTGATAAGCTCGCAGCCGCGATCGGGGATCAGCTCAAGGGCGAAGAAAAAGCCGAGCTGATTGCTGAGCGCGTCGCCGGGGCGATCGGACTTGGTGGCGCGGGACAAGGGACGACCGAGGAGACTGCATGGGCCGTCCGCAAGCTGTTTGAGGCAGTGGCGCGAGGGCATCCCCTCGTTGTTGTGGTGGATGACCTACATTGGGCGGAGTCGACGTTCATCGAACTGATCGAGTACCTCGCAGAGTTCTCGCGCGATTTTCCAATCCTGCTGATCTGTATCGCGCGGACAGAGCTTTTCGATACACATCCCGGTTGGGGAGCGGGGAGGCGCAACGCGACTTCGATCTTTCTCGAGCGGCTCAGCGACGTGGAATGCCGCGAGCTGATCTACAACCTACTCGGCCGCGTGCCTCTGCCGCCCGCGGCCGAGTCGAAAATCGCCGGCGCAGCTGAGGGCAACGCACTCTTCGCCGAGGAACTGGTGGCGATGCTTGTGGACGACGCGGTGATCCGCCGCGGGCCTGATGGCTGGGTCCCTGCATCCGAACTCGCGGAGCTACCCGTTCCCTCGTCGATCAATGCGCTTCTCGCCGCACGTCTCGAGGGTCTATCCCCTCTCGAGCGCGCCATTCTGACTGCAGCGTCGGTTGAGGGCTCATCGTTCCATTTCAGTGCCCTCAGCGAACTGGCCTGCCCAGTGTTCGACACACTGGAAAACGGTTTGCTCGCACTCGTACGCCGCGATCTGATCCGCCCGGAGACACCGACGTTCGCTGGAGACAAGGCCTACCGCTTCCGCCACGTCCTGATACGCGACGCTGCATATCGCTCCCTGCCGAAGAACGCGCGTGCCGACCTGCACGAGCGTTTCGCGGCCTGGCTTGAACTGACGGCCGCGGACCGGCTGCGTGAATTCGAGGAATTTGTCGGCTACCACCTGGAACAGGCATTCCAGTACCGCATCTCGCTCGATCCGGGCGACGTGCACACGACTTCACTTGCTGCCCGGGCGAGTGAAAGGCTTGAGGCAGCCGGGCGGCGAGCGCTTGTCCGCGGCGATCTTCCCACCGCAATTGGCCTGCTTGATCGGGTTTGCCGAATGCTTCCCACAGATGATTCACATCGGATTGCGTTGCTCGGAGAGTTGAGCGGCGCGCTGATTGAAGGGGGACGGCTTGACGATGCTGGGCGCGTGCTGGACGAGGCGGAGCGGCTCGCTGCCATCGCCGACGACCAGGGCCTGGTCGCACGTATCCTGGTCCAGCGGCAGTTCCTGCAGCTTCTCCTCGGTGAGGAGGGCGGACTGGAGAAGGCGGCACAGGCGGCGACCTTCGCAATCCCAATTTTTGAGCGACTGGAAGACGACCTCGGCTTGTGCCGCGCCAGACGGCTCCAAGCGTGGCTCCATTTTAACGGAGCTCGCGGCGAGGCCGCCGCCGAGGCGTGGGAGCGTGCGGCGAGCCATGCCCGACGAGCAAGCGATCTGCATGAGTATCACGAAATTCTCACATGGATTGCGTCTTCGCTCTGGTTCGGCCCCACCCCAGCCCCCGAGGGCATCCGTCGCTGTGAGGCGATGCGGGCCGAAGTACGCGAAAGCCCCGAGTCAGAGGCAGCTATCCTCCGCCAACTCGCATGCCTCAACGCGATTGCCGGCCGCTTTGCGGACGCCCGCGCACTGATCGCGACTAGCAACGCCACTTACGCTGACCTTGGCCTAACACTTTACGTGGCGTCGTCCGAGCACGAGGCCGTCGTCGAACTAATGGCCGGGAACGCAGCTGCAGCCGAGAAAAGCGCGCATGCGGCATACCGCGCTCTTGAAGAGATGGGCGAACGGGCATTCCGCTCGACGATGGCCGCAACTCTTGCTGTCATAATCCTGGAGCAGGAGCGAGACGAGGAGGCCGAGGAATTTGCCAGGCTCAGTTCAAAACTGGCCGCGAGCGGCGACCTGGTTACGCAGATCCGCTGGCGCCGCGTGCGCGCACGTGTGCTGGCGCGGAGGGGAAAGACCCGTGTTGCGGAAAAGCTCGCCCGCGAGGCGTTGGCGATTGCCGAAGCGACTGATTTTGTCAACGACCACGCGGATGCACTTGTCGACCTGTCTCACGTGCTCGAGACGCCCCGCCGACTTAGCGATGCGATTGCCGCTGCGTCAGAGGCATTGCATTTGTACGAGCTCAAGGGAAACGTGGTCGCCGCGACCGCAACCCGACGCCGGCTAGGCAAACTCGTCAAAAAGTGACACTGTAGGAAGTCGGCAATGGAGATGCAGCAAGGGGGGGTGCTGCGGAAAAGGTGTCGGTGGAAGCGCGTTTCATCAGCGCCCGCGAGTCTGAGTTGGGAGTTCGCCAACCTCACGCAACGACATCTCTCCGAACGTTTCCCTTCTCGTTCTCATATCCTGCGTGAACCGATATCCGGCTTGTTGAATGCCCCTCTCCCATGGAGCGGGTGATGCTGCTTCTTAAAATCATTTTGAAGAGGTCAAGTATGGCAACGAAACAGGGTGCTCCAGCGAAACAGGCTTCCAAAGCGACCAAGTCCAGGAAACGAAAACCCGATAAAGCCGACGCCGCGGCGACCTCCCAGATTCCCGGGCCAGTTGGCGAATTTCTTAAGAGAACATCCATTCCCAAGGGATTCGTTAACAAAAAGCCAATGGCCCTGTCAAAGCTGCAAAGGCGTCTGATCGAAATGGATCTGAGGCCCACCGTTTCGATAGAGCAGCTGTTGGCCAGCGCAAACCGCATCGAGCCGGCGACCCTTACCGTCAAGAAACTTCCGGAAGACGTCAGAGAGTCTATCCCTGCCCTAAAGCCGGGACTTCGACGTTTTCACGGAGCCAAAATTCCGCTCTACTGGTTCCCGTTCCCGCGGCTCAGTTCCGCCTGCGCCGATCGTTTTGGGTACATGTCGTCACCAGCCACCCGCAAGGCAACGAAGTTGCCATTCAATTTCGCCACGCAAGCACTCCTCGGCCAACTCGGTAACATGATGGGAGACGCCGGCCGTGATCCCAATCCTGCATCTGACAATCCTGCTGACGCGGGCGTATCTTCGATTCCGGCAGGCTTCACTTATTTTGGTCAGTTCGTGGACCATGACATCACGTTCGACGTCTCGTCGACTCTCGACGCCGAAACCGATGCGAATACGATCAATAACATGCGGAGCCCGGCGCTCGATTTGGATTCTGTTTACGGTCGCGGGCCTGGCCTGGATCCGTTTCTCTATGATTTTCCTGCATCCGGTCCAGCCACCGCAATCAAGTTGCACAGGGGCACGAACACGCCTACCGGCTCGGGCGGCCCCAGCAACAACGCTGACCTATCAGGAATGGTCCCGCAGACGAACTGGGAAGTCCCCCGCATGCAGGGTACGAACACTGCCGTAATCGGTGATCCGCGTAACGACGAAAACCTGATCATCGTCCAGTTCCAGCACGCGATGCTGCGTTTCCATAATGCCGTCGTTGACCTGCTGCTTGCAGTAGCATTCGCGGGCGACATCTTCGCAGAGGCCAAGCGAATCGTGACCCATCACTACCAATGGGCCGTGGTGCATGACTTTCTGGAAAGAATCTGCGGAGCGACCGCCGTGAACAACGCAATGACGAGCGTTTCTGCTCCTATCGGCAGTCCGTTCCAAATGCCGGTCGAGTTCGCGGTGGCAGCGTACCGGTTCGGCCACAGCATGGTCCGCGATACGTACTGGGTGAATTTCAACTTCCCGAATGCCACACTCGGAAAGGTTTTCGAGTTCAATCGCAATCCGCGGCTGCCGGTCTTTTCAAACTGGGTCGTCGACTTCAATGCGTTCTTTGATACCGGAGTGCCAGTGCCGGTTCACAACAAGGCCCGTAAAATCGATAGCTTCATGGCTAATGGATTGGAATCACTGCCCGGTTTCGCGGGAATGATGGCGATTTTGGCCACGCGCAACCTCCGGCGTGCTCTGGCTCTCGGCCTGCCGAGCGGACAGGGCATGGCCAACGCATTCGGCATCACGCCTATGACCACGGCGCAATTGACATCTGGATTGCCGGCGGCCGAAGTGGCTGTGCTGAATTCCAGCGGCGGTTTGCTGCTGAGCAAGACGCCCCTGTGGTATTACGTCCTGCGTGAGGCCGCCGTCCTCCACAGTGGAAATCAGTTGGGTCCGGTCGGCGGCAGCATCGTGGCGGAGACGTTTGTCAGGATCTTGAAGAGGGATGCCTCGTCCTATCTGAACGTCGCCGGCGGGTTCACACCTATCCTGCCTTCGTCCACTGCCGGAGACTTCACGGTGGCCGACTTGGTGACCTTCGCCGGGGTAACGCAACCATAGAGGTCGCGTTCACAACGCCGATGGCGGGACGTTCAGCCGCGCTGACTTCAGCTTTGCTGGCAGACCACGCGCGCAATAACTTCACGGCCTTGCGCTCCGGCAATGCCAGTAGCGGAAACCGGGAATACCGGGCTGCAAACCACACTGCTGATGTAAAGAACTCAAATCCCAATTGTTCTTCCAAAACAGGGGTGTGCGATGTTTTGCGCATCAAGGCGCACGCGACCGCGCGCGTCAAATTGGTACCAGAGTCCAACCGCGACTCTCCCGACGAAGTGGAATATGCCTTCGGGTCCTTTCCACCGAGCGATCCCAGCCACCACGGTCCTGAACGGTAGGACATTACATTTACTTTAAGACGTCCTCAACAGATTGCCCTTTCGCTTCTCTCAGTTTTTCAACCTGCTTTTGGGCGTCTTCGATCGCCTTCCCGACCTTCTGTTGCATATTCTTCATGGCTTCGATCTGCATCTCAAATTTTTTGATAAATTCGTCATCGATGACCATTTCATCCTCCAACTACGCGTAGCTCAACGGCTGCCGAGCTCTAAAATAGAGTGATCGGCTGAAACCACCAATCGAACTCATGATCCCCTGTGGTCTTATTGCGCATTGCCAGGAGCGAGATCCCCAATGCTGGTCCGGCATAGAAGTCTCCGCTTTTCCACCCAGGCTCGGCAGCAGTCCACTGGTTCGGCGTAAAACCTGTCCACGAACTCTGGGCGGTGCTTTGACTGGGTCCCGCCAAGATCGTATCAGCTGGGTTCGCGCCGGTGGTAGACTGCACTACCCAGGCCTCGACCCACGTGGGCTCAAAGTTTGGGTGGAGGCCCGTCATCGGACCCGTCGGCCACTCGACTCGACCGTTCGAAAGTTTCTGAAGTGGTGCCCAATTGGCTGGCATGACAAATCTCCAATCTTTGCCGGCGCGAGTTGCCTCGACCGGTACATGGAACAAGAGATGAAGCGGAACTAACCTGTCCCATTTTTCTTAAAATCGATAGGTTTAAACCTTGTCGGCGAATAGTATCTGATTGTTCCCCTTCAATGGTGTTAGTTTAGTCCATTTTCAATATTGAGACAATTAAACCAATAGTACGAGTTGCGGCGCGGGCCGACATCTTTACCTTTCTCGTAACGACAGTGGTCCCCTCCGCAGAGCGCGTACAGGCTAAAGAAGGACTGGAAAACCAAGACGGAGAAAACGGACTGGTTACGGGCTGGGGCCTGCCTGCCGGACCTGTCATGTGCGCGGGGTTTGTGCAGGATCGAGGCGGGCACAATTCGATTTCACGTCCAGAGAAAGGGCAATGCTGGTCTCTTGTTTCGCGCCGCAGGGGTCGCGACGTTATTTGGAAGTAATCGCGGCCGGAACTGGTACGCTCGAGGATATCGCCGCGATCGCGGCTAGCCAAGATGCTACCGCTTTCAACGTCGAGATGAGCATGCAGGAATTGAGCGGCTATCGCGACGCATTGCGAGAGGCCCGTGGCAAGACTGCTGCCGATCGGCTTGACGCGATCATCTACGGTAAGTTTGGAAAGGACAGGTTGCGCAGGCTGCTTGGGCAGCTCGTGCATTCTTGCAACGGCCTTGACCAATTGCCCGAGAGCGCGCCGGCAGAGGCGGCAGCGATTCTGAAAGCTATCGAAGCGCTCAATGTCCAGATCGCCGGCCTCCATGACGAGATTCTTGGATTTACAAACTGACTTCGCCGAGCGGATCAGCTCAAAGCCATCCTTGATCGCGCCGCCCCTTCTAACTGCCTACGACGCTCGGTTCTTTTAGTTTCAGATGTTGGCTTTAACACGGATCGCAACGTTCTATCGTTCATAAGCTTAGGGCCCACTCTGGCAACGTCTGCTTTCAGGTGGCACTAAATTCGATGTGAATGACCGACATGGGGCGCTTTACGGTCCGGCAGCTACCGACCCCTAAGCCGTCACCCGTCAATTTCCACTTCCGCTTCGCAGTTTACGGGCGCATTCAAAGCGATGGCCATGCCGATGGACGAACGGGCGTGGGCGCCAGCGTCAGGCCCGTACAGCTCCAGTATCAAATCGGAATAACCGTTTGTGACCAGCGGCGTCTCATTGAAACCCGGAGCAACATTCACCATGGCGAAGACGCGCAGCCAAGCCGTAACCCGATCGAGGTTTCCGACAGCCCGCTTGAGGCTCGCGAGATGAGCCAGGGCAACGAGCCGCGCTGACGCGTAACCCTGCTCTGGCGACACCTCGGTCCCGACCTTGCCGAGGGGTTTTGCCAATGTCCCATCCTGGTTGCACGCGACGTGCCCCGAGATGTAGGACCCAGGCGAAAGGCATACGCAGCCCCTCGCGAACTTTCAGAGGCTCGGGCAGTTCCAGACCCATAGCGGCCAGACGTTGTTCGATGATGGCCATGGCGCACCACCCGGCCTGATTAGGGTACGATGTCGTCGAGTTCCGGCATCAGCACGACGCTCTCGTTCGCTGCGGGGTCGTTGCGGGCACCGAGGAACTCGGCGGTTTCCGTGCTGCGATTGACGGCCACGTGCGGAACGCCGGCCGGAATGAACAGGTAGTCGCCGGGGAAGACCTTTTCGCACCGTTCGAGCCCGGCCCCCGACCAAATCTCGATCTCTTTGCCTGCGGTCATAAGCAGGGCCGTCTCGTGTCCCTGATGGCGATGGGCGCTGGTTCGTCTCCCTGCGGGTAGCGATATCATCCCGAGCCACAGCTCGCTGGATCCGACGCTCTCCGCCGAGACTCCCGAGCGATAGACAGACCCCTGCTCGGCGACATAGCTGTCACTCCCGCGTACGATTTCCGCGGTTAATGCATGAGAATTTTTCGGTTGCATTGCTTGGTTCTTCATCGCTCCTACCACCTCAATTGCTGCACGGAACTGAATCTGCGCGCGGAGCCGGCACAAGTCCTTAAACGAGCGCCGAAAAATTCCGAAAAACTGCGAAACGGGCGTATCATTGCCAATCATGAACGCACAGCACCTTGTATTCGGCCCCTTCGAGTTCATTACCGAGAACGGATGCCTTCTCCGTGACAATCGGCCTGTCGCCATCGGCGCCCGCGGCGCTTCGCTGCTTGCCGTTCTGCTCGCGGCAGATGGGCGTGTCGTCGCCAAGTCGACGCTGATGGATGCCGTTTGGCCGGGCCTCGCCGTCGAGGAGAGTAATCTTTCCGTTCAGATTGCTGCCCTTCGCAAGCTGCTCGGCCCGGCATCAGACGGCGGCGACTTGATCGTCACGGTCCCACGGGTCGGATACAGATTCTCCGGTCCGGTGGAGAGCCGGACCGACGGACCCGGTAGCGAAGGGCATGGGGAGGCGAGATCCAGCCCCGCGATTGCAGTACTGCCTTTCGAGAATCTTGGCGGCGATGCCGAGAGACAATATCTGGCCGACGGTATCGCCGACGACCTGATCATGGCGCTCGCTCGGTTCCGATGGTTCCGTGTCGCGTCGCGTGGGGCGAGTTTCGCAAGGAGGAATGGCTCGAGGGATCCGAAGTCTATCGCGAACGAACTTGGCGTCGATTTTCTGGTGGATGGAGCCATCCGGCGTACCGGCGATCGGATTCGGATATCGGTGCACCTCGCCGACGCAATGAAGGGCGCCACGGTCTGGTCCGAACATTACGATCTTCAGGTGGCCGAGGTATTTGCGGTGCAGGACGCCATCGCCGAGCGGATCGCAGCGGCAGTTGAGCCCGAGCTGCTGTTGCGGCATGGACTTCAGGTTGCCCCGCACACCGGCAACGTGACCGCCTGGGAACTTGTACGGCAAGGTACATTCAATTTTCACAAGGTAACGCAGCCAACCCACCTTCTCGCAAGGCGATTCTTCCGAGAGGCCGCGGAGCTCGATCCCTTGCTTCCAGAGGCGCAGATCTGGCGGGCGCGGGTCAACGCAGGCCTCATCGCCTATGGCTGGACGGAAAATCCCGCCGCGGACGGGAAGGAAGGACTCGATGCGGCCTTGCGGGCGATATATCTCGACGCCCGGAATCCGTATGCGCACTATTCGCTGGCGATTGTCTCGGCCTACACAGGCAGGGCTGACCAGGCGATCCTTGCAGCGGAGCGGTCCATCGAACTTGGTCCGAGCTTCGCCTTGGGGTATCTCGTCCTCGGCATGGCCCGTCTTTTCGTGGGCGATGCGGCCGGCGCGCGAAAGCCGCTGGCTCGCGGCCTCGAACTCAACCCCCATGATCCGCAGAATGCGGTCTGGTTCAGTCTCTTGATCCTTGCGCTGTTCTTTTCGGGCGACGTCGAGGGCGCGCTTGACACGGGGCGTGCGGCGTTAAAGGCGCGGCCTGGCTGGCCGGCGCTGCTCCGCATTCAGGCGTGCTGCCACACGGCCTTGGGACATAGTCAGGAGGCTCGCCGCTTCGCCGCCGCTGCAGGCGATCTCCCGGAGCCTGCCGGCGATGCGCTTGGTCCGTTCAGAGATGGCAACAAGGAATGGGCAACCCGCCTCGAGGGCCTGCTGCGAGAAGCGGAACATCAAACGACCGGTTCCGGTCGTAACGCCATCTTTCCTGAAGTCTAGGCAAACGACCGCTTTCCACCCCTAAGTGGACTTCATCATCGCCAAATTAAACGACAGCTTTGGGCATCGGGCGATCCTAATTGAATGGCTGGGATAGGGCGCATAGCCGCCCACTCGAACTGCTAGAACCAGAAACATTTTCCCCAAGAGGCACGGCCCCGCTGGGTGCGAGGCCGCACTCTGTCAAATCTCTGTATGCTCCGCTAGTTCCAGCGCATCCTCAATGTCCACACCAAGATACCTGACCGTGTTCTCGATTTTGGTATGTCCAAGCAGGATCTGGATTGCACGAAGATTGCCCGTCACTCTGTAGATCATCGCGGCCTTCGTGCGTCGAAGCGAGTGTGTCCCGTAGTCTTCGCGTTTTAGCCCAATTGCAGTTACCCACTCATCGACCAATCGGGCATACTGGCGAGTGCTGAGATGATGGGAATGATCGACTCGACTGGGAAAGACGTAGTCGTCAATTGTTCCACCTCTCCGTTCAAGCCACGCAAGCAGACTTGCCCTGACGTCGGCTGTGATCTCGAACTGTACAGGACGACCGGTCTTTTGCTGGATGACCATGGCGCGGGTTCGAATTTCTTGACCTGTGACGAGGGTTCTGATTTTGATCTTAACAAGATCGCAGCCTCGGAGCTTACTGTCTATTGCTAGATCAAACAGCGCGCGATCTCTCATGCGCCCCTCCCGGTCGAGGAAGAAGCGAATCGCCCAGATCTGGCGCTGCTTCAGGGGTTTTTTGATGCCGACTTTTCGGCCGGCGTTCCAGGCCGGTCGGCCCAATGCGGCAGGATCGTATTGTGCAATACCCATTTGAGTTCTCCTTCGGCCACCATTGGCCCTCAAGAAAACGTTTGATCTTAAGTATTCACGGGGCCGACTACCGACTGTCCGCTGCTGGCTAACCGAGATGAAAGCGGACACAAAACCGCCAGGGTCTGGAATACAGCCCAAAGCGGTCGAAAATGGACTTCTCCCGCATAGGCACAGTTACGCGGCCTCGCCTCGAAGACGTAGTACATCCTTGGATGGCGGTAAACCGAACTGTCGGGCATATTCCCTGCTGAACTGGTTCGGGCTTTCGTAGCCGACACCGAACGCCACCGAAGTAGCGTTTCCTTCTCCGGCCATAAGAAGCGTCCGCGCATGCAACAGCCGGACTTGCTTCTGGCCAAACACGACGCGCCCCATGCCTGCCCAATAGATCGCGCCTAAGCACATGGCCACTAGCGCTGTGTTGAATTGGCAGTCAGGGAGATGTCCTCGTAAGCGAACGCCTTTGGCGGAAGGCTCCCCGCACCCATTGTAAATGAGACAGGCCGACTTCTTGAGTGTATATTGTTGAAACTGCATGTCGGGGGTTTTGAATGCACATTGCTGCAATCCGGGACTTGACCGCCAAGGTAAGCGTCCTGCTGGCGTTGAGCCTCGCTTTATTGTACGCGTCTCTCACGCCTTCGCAAGCGCAGAGCGTAGCTGCGCCGCCCCCTCCAGCCAAGGTTGAGGAACTGATCAAACTCCTGGACGATCCGGATGTCAAAGCCTGGATCACCGCAAAGGGTGCGCCGCAGGCGGCGGAGACTCCGGCCGCGCCTGCAGCGGATGAGATTATGCTTTGGTCGAACGCCGTTCGAGCGCATTTGCGGGGACTGGGGCAAGCCGTTCCGGCAATTCCTGCCGAGTTTTCGGGGGCAAGCTCCACGATAATGACCGAGATCAACGGGAGAGGTCCGGGAGCAATCCTGCTCCTGTTCGGCGCATTTGCGGCCCTCGGCTTCGGCGCCGAATTTGTCTTCCGGCGACTGGTCAGCCAGGCGATACGGCGGAACGTTACACCCGATGCGGTCGAGGGAGGCACGCCCGCACGGCATCACGTGATCGGCCGGTCGATCTTCGCAGCCATCGCACCCTTGGTGGTCTTTGCTTTGGCCAGCATCGGTGCGTTTCTTGCTTTCACCTGGCCCCCGCTGCTGGCCATGCTTGTCCTTCCCATGCTCGTCGGCCTGATTGCCTGGCGCGTGATCACGCGGTTGACCGCCATTCTCCTGGGATTTCATCGCGGGCAATCACCTGCAGGTGAGCACGGCAAAATGCGTCTCATTCCGATGGATGATGTGATGGCCGGCTTCTGGTATCGGCGCGTTGCCTTGTTCACAGGCATCTTCTTTACGGGATGGGCGGCCGCCAGAGTGATGACCGCACTCAATTTCACACCCAACGTCAAGAGCCTGATCGTCTACTTCATCGGTCTTGGTCTGCTGGCGGTTGCACTCGAAACCGTTTGGAACCGCCCGGAAGCCCCTATTGCTTCAAGAGCCTACCGCGTCAAGGAGTGGCTGCTCACATTCTATCTGTGCCTGCTATGGCTATTGTGGGTTGCCGGCATGAGCCTGGCTTTGTGGGTCGGCATATATGTACTCATCCTGCCACCGATTCTGAAAACGACCAGCACGATCGTGAAATCGTTCTTCTCGGGGCCTGACGATACGGCAAAGGCCAGGAACCCGATCTTTGAGGTTCTCATAGAGCGGGGCGCCAGGGTGATTGTCATCGCACTTGCTGTCACCTGGCTCGCAGCCGTCGTGCGATTTCGTGCAAGCGGATTGGTGGAGGACGAGGCTGCCAGCCGGATGATCCGCGGCGTATTGGGCGGCGTGGTGGTCCTGCTCGCCGCCGACCTGATCTGGCATATGGTCAAGGGCATCATCAATCAGCGCATCGAGCGCGCCCGCATCGAAGGCGGCGATGAAGCTGCGCTGGCCCGCAGCGGACGGCTGATGACCCTGCTGCCGATCCTGCGCAATTTCCTGGCCGTGCTGATCGCCGCCATCGCCGTCATGATGGTCTTGTCCGGGCTTGGCGTGGCGATCGGTCCATTGATTGCCGGCGCCGGAATATTCGGCGTTGCTATCGGCTTCGGCTCGCAGGCGCTGGTCAGGGACATCATCAGCGGGGTGTTCTATATGACAGATGATGCGTTTCGGGTGGGGGAATATATCCAGAGCGGCAGCTACAAGGGCACTGTCGAATCCTTCAGCATCCGCTCCGTCAAACTGCGCCACCATCGAGGCCCGGTTTTCACCGTTCCCTTCGGGTTATTGGGCGCGGTGCAGAACATGAGCCGCGATTGGGCCATCGACAAATTTTTCATCTCTGTCAGCTACGACGCGGACATCGCCAAAGTCAAAAAGCTGGTGAAGGGCGTCGGTGCAGCGCTGCTCGAAGATGAAGAACTCGGCCCGCAAATCATCGAAACGGTAAAAATGAAGGGCGTGGAGGAGTTCGGCGATTATGGCATCAAGCTGAGCTTCGCCATGATGACGAAACCCGGCCACCAATCCACCATCCGGCGACGTGCTTACGCGATGATACGCGAAGCGTTCGCGGAGAACGGTATCGGATTTGCCTCACCGACGGTGCAGGTCGCTGGCGAGGAGCATTCGGGAGCTGCAGTGGCCGCTGCGGGCGAAACGATCGCACGCAAGAAGGCCACTGAAGCAAAATTGAAATTGGTGGAGGGTGAAAGCTGAGCTGACGGCGCCACTGCCAGAAACAAGTCTTCTGACCCAGACCAAAAAGTGCTGTCGGGTTAGTGACAGCGACCAGCACCAGCGCACATGCACCGCACCTTTTCAGCCATCGGGAGCCCATCAACCCAAGCTCTGAGAGGATCGAAAAATGACCGTATACGTGGCCGAGATTTCAGGACGAGGAATTGTCGCTTTTGACGCGGTAACTGAAGATGATGCCAAGGCGCGTCTGTCGGACAAGGGGTTGCGGCGGGACCTGCATGTCTTCCAAAACCAAGGCCGTTCCCTCTGGGATGGTGTCTCGGAAATCACTTTGCGCGGACCCCTCCCGAAGGAGGCCGAGGCCTGGCAAGCTAGCCGCGCGACTGCTGGCCAGTCGGGCGAACCTGGTGGTCACGAGGACTGGCGTATCTTCCTGCTCCCAGTCGTCGATCCTTCGCGATTCGATGATGACGATGATGATGATCGAGACGATGGCGACTGAAGCTCAGACGTTCACAATGCGATGCCAGCGGCTGCATTTGCTGATGTGGGTTGCGCCAGCTGAAACGATCCTGTGACTGCGTTGGGATCGGACCGATATCCGGCGAACGCGATACCAAAGGAAGGCGTATTTCGATGAAAAACAATAGCCCGAAAAGCGATACAATCCACCGCAGCCACACGTTCATCAGCAGCGTTGGCTCTGATTATCGCGTCTGGAACACCAACAGGCGCATCGGCCGGTGAGGCCGAAGCCAAAACAATCCTCAAGGCGATGTCCGACTACCTGGCGGCGCAAAAGACCGGAATTATGTAGCAAAAACCAGTCTTTGCTACATAATTCCGCAAAAGACCACCAATCTTGAGGTCGTCACCCAAGAGCACCAGAAATCATGCTGGCCAGTTCCGGTGCTATGGAAATGGGCAGGCCGGACAAGATCCGCGCGAAGCGCTCGGGCGGATTTGCCAACGTCGAGATGACATTTGACGGAAAGACCCTGACGCTTCTCGGCAACGCTTCGAAAGTACGAGGCGGGCCGGCCTGCAATTGCTGTGCTCTCCAAGAGGTCGCACAGGAGCGTGCTGCCGCTTCTTGGTGTCCCGCATATGACGTATGATTTGACTGGCAACATACCCGATCCCCGTTCCTATACATGGGTATGGGCCTATCGGCGGCAAATGAACGTACTATGACGTTGCGCAAACGAATATCGGCTTCAGGTAAATCCTGATATAGGATGGGGTCTCCTTCGCGCCACATGCGGACGTCGGCTCGACTTGGCAGCATGACCCATTTGGGGCCGGGAGCGGACCGTCCACTATGCGTTTCGATTTCACGGAGAGCGGCCACTCCGCGGCCTGTCCCCTTGGGAATGCCATCTCCAACAGCAATTTCCCCAGCCCATTTTTGGCGTTTGGCACGGGACGTCAGCCGCGCGATATGGACCGCCCCGCGAGGAGCGGAGCGTACGCGGCGAGTCGGTGGGATATGAACTCTGTGAAAAGCCGCACGCGCTTCGTCTTGCGTGTCTCCCCCTGCGTGAGAAGCCAGATCGTCGCAGGTGATTTCAGATCGATGCCCGGAATTCTCGCCAGCAAGTGATCGGCATCTCCGACGAAACAGGGCAGTTTGGTCATGCCGATCCCTTGCCTTACCGCAGCGATCTGCGCGTCGGCGTCCGGCGTCCTGAACGGAACCCCTGTGGCGAGAAACTCCCCTTGGTCGACCCAGTTCGGAACAGCCTGACCGCCGATGACGATGGGCCGGATTGGATCCGGCGCACCCGCACGCCACGCGGCCAGTCTATCGCGGGACATATAAACACCCGCGAGCAGATCCGGACCTTTCAGGCCATGAAGATTGAGCGGCAGGGTCTTGCGATCGGAGACCATCCGGATTGCCACATCCGCCTCCCGGTTGGTCAGATTCACGACCTCGCCGGTCGATACGATCTCCATCTCGATGTCCGGATGCAGACGCGCAAAATCTGCGATATCCGGCATGAGCAGGTGTGTCGCAAGGAACGGGGGCAGCGTCACCCGTAGAAGCCCGCGTACGCTCTGATCGCGCCCGAAGACGCGCGTCTCCAGTTGGTGCGACGAGGCTTCCATCTGATTCGCGAACTCGAGAACCTCCTCGCCCGCGGCCGTCAGGCGGTAGCCCGAAGGCAGCTTTTCGAACATCTGCGCCCCGAGGTGCTCCTCGAGCTGAGCAATGCGTCGCAGCACGGTCGAGTGGTTGACTCCCAGGCTCTTGGCGGCAGCCCGCACTGAGCCGCCACGTGCGGCGGCAAGAAAGTAGCGAACGTCATCCCAGTCGATCATGGTCCATTCCCGCGCCGCATGGGGCGGCTTCCAAAGACCAGTCTACCCTACTGGGCCGGATTGCGCATGGCCGTCGCTGCGTTCGATCACGTAAGTGGATCGTTTTCGCACCACGGACACGCGCGATTGCGCACTCACCGCTTGGCGCCGGCGACCCCATATCGAGGCTGTCGGAGGATGTCTCCGCAAAAGCGACGACCCGAGACGCGACACAAGGAATGAATGACATGATCAGATTGAATGGAAAGACCGCCGTGATCACGGGCGGCGCCACCGGTATCGGCCTCGCCGCTGCAAGGCGCTTCATCGAGGAGGGTGCCTTCGTCTTCATCTACGGCCGTCGGCAGCAAGCACTCGATGCGGCTGTGGCCGAGCTTGGACCCAACGCCCGCGCGGTGAAGGGCTCGGTCTCGGATGAGGCCGATCTGGATCGGCTCTACGCGGCGGTGAAAGCCGAGCGCGGAAGCCTCGACATCGTCTTCGCCAATGCCGGGGCCGGAAGTCCGCTTCCTCTCGGCCAGATCACCGCCAAGCACATCGACGACACTTTCGACACCAACGTGAAGGGCACGATCTTCACGGTCCAGAAGGCGCTACCACTGATGGGCCCGGGCGGTTCGATCATCCTGACGGGATCGAGCGCCGGGACCACCGGCGCCCCGGAATTCACTGCCTACAGCGCCAGCAAGGCAGCCGTGCGCAATCTCGCACGGACCTGGGCGGAGGATCTGAAGGGTACCGGTATCCGGGTCAACGTGCTGTCGCCCGGCGCGACGGCGACCGAACTCGCGAAGGAAGCGCTCGGAGAGGAGGGCCAAAAGGCCTACGGCGCGATGACCCCGCTCCAGCGCATGGCCGCTCCGGCGGAGATCGCGGCCGCGGCCGCCTTCCTCGCGTCGGACGACAGCAGCTTCATGACCGCCAGCGAAGTCGCCGTCGACGGCGGCCTTGCTCAACTCTGACCCCGGCGCGGTTCCGTGCCTAACTCACACACAACGTAGGACAAAAGATTATGAAAGCACTCGAAGGTAAAATCGCAGTCATCACGGGCGGAAGCAGCGGGATCGGCTTGGCCACAGTCAAGCGTTTCGTGGAAGAAGGTGCGAAGGTCGTGATCATTGGGCGACGCGAGAAAGCCTTACAAGAGGCCGCGGCGCTTATCGGGAAAAACGTGACAACAGTCGTGGGCGACGTCTCGCGCTTGGAAGATCTGGACCGGCTCTACGCCACCGTGAAGGAGAAACATGGTCACATCGACATTCTCTTCGCAAACGCGGGCGCAGGTACAGTCGCGCCGCTCGCGGCAGCTACTGAGGCCCATTTTGACCAGACCTTCGATGTTAACGTGAAGGGCCTGTTCTTTACGGTGCAGAAGGCCCTTCCCATCTTCAAAGACGGCGGATCGATCATTCTGAACTCTTCGGTCGCGAATGTGATGGGGCTGCCAGCGTTCAGCGCCTACGCAGCTAGCAAGGCGGCTGTTCGCAGCTTCTCGCGGTCTTGGACCCAAGAGCTGAAGGACCGCAATATCCGCGTCAATACGATGAGCCCCGGCGCGATCGAGACTCCCGCCTTGGCGACAACGACCGGCCTCACCGCTGAGCAAGCCGAGGAGGCGGTGGCCCAGTTTGCTGCACAGATCCCAATGGGTCGCAGGGGCAAGCCAGAGGAAATCGCGGCTGCGCTCACGTTCCTTGCCTCCGATGAAAGCTCCTACATCACCGGTATAGATCTCGCCGTCGATGGTGGTTGGGCGCAGGTCTGACCCAACCTTAACACAGGATCGGAGAAGCATTATGAGCTACTCAATCATCGGCTTCGGCAATATCGGCCGAGCTCTGGCCAAGGCCTTTTCACGCAAGGGCATCGAAGTATCTGTTGCAACCACGCGGGACCCGGAAAGCTTTGCAGCTGATGCGGCCGCGATCGGGCCCAAGGTCATTGCTAGAACACTAGCGGAAGCCGTCAAGGCGGATATCATCTTCTTGGCAGTCCGTTTCGAGTCGCATCCAGATGTCGCAAAGGTGCTCCCCACCTGGCAGGGGAAGACCATCGTCGATGTGACCAATGCCTACGGCGTGCCCCCTGAGCAACTGGGAGGACAGCCGTCTTCCCAGGCCGTCGCGCAGGTTTTTTCTGGCGCAAGGCTGGTCAAGGGCTTCAACCATCTGCTCGCTGCCACCCTTGGCCAAGATCCGGCCGTGCATGGCGGCAGGAGAGTCGTGTTCCTGGCGAGCGACGATGACGACGCTGCGGCGGAGATTGGTACGCTCGCGGAAAATCTGGGCTTCGCGCCGATCAAGCTTGGCGGGCTATCGGAAGGCGGGCTGCTGGTCCAGGCGCGCGGAAAGAGCTGGGGTCATCTGATCTTCAAGGATTTGGTCAAGTTCGACGGATAAAACGAGGCCCCACCGACAGGACCACGATGTACGGATCGGATCGAACGCGATCCGATCACAGCGAAATGGAGATATTCCCATGAGTATTGAAAAAAACATCCAGACCGCGAAGGACTTCTTCGCCGCGATAGGCCGCGGCGACAGACAGGCTCTGTTGGCGCTGGTTGCCGAAGACATCAAGTGGATCATTCCGGGCGAGGACTGGCCGCTGGCCGGCACCTACCGGGGGCACGCGGGACTAGCAGATTTGCTGGATACGGCGTCCAGGTCGATGGAAACCTCCACGGAACCCCGGGAGTTTGTCGCACAAGGAGACCGGGTTCTCATCGTCGGCTTCGCCAGCGGGAAGGTCAAAGCCACGAACAAGCCGTTCGAGGACGACTGGATCTTCGCCATCACGGTCCGGGACGGCAGACTGACCAGCATCCAGGAATACATAGACACGCAAGCGTTGGCACGCGCCGCGCAGATGGACGCGTCCGGGCCCGTATAGCGCAGGCCTTCTGCAACCATCGGCTTTCGCCGAAGGTGAATGAGCGGATCGCCGTCTCGCGTGCCGCGCGCTCGTCGAATACCCAACCGTAAAGGAGATTCCGATGTACGACCAATCCAAACTATCCGAGTTGATCCGGTTCGCACGCATTGATGCGGGTGCCACCGTCATCGACGTTTATCCAGGCGCCGGCGACTGGACGCGCCTGTTCTCCGACGTCGTTGGACCCGAAGGTCGAGTCACCAGCTTCGTGCCGGCCGAAGTCGCGCACTTCAAGAACGATCCGGTCGGCCTCCTGCGAACTATCGCGCAAGAGCCAGGCCGGGAAAACGTCGAAGCCGTCTCAGCGGACCTCGTGGCAATGCCGGAGATCACGCAGCCAGCGGATGTCCTGTGGCTGCACCTGTTCTACCACGATCTCCACACCGCGCTGATGCAGGCAAGGGGCGCGACGGCGGCTAACTTCAATCGAGCTGTCTACGAGCGGCTGAAGCCCGGTGGGTTCTACGTCATTGTCGATCACGCCGCCGCCGCCGGAGCCGGCACAGGTGATGCCCAGTCATTGCATCGCATCGACCCTGCCTCCGTACGCGAGGAGGTGGAGGCTGCCGGCTTCGTACTGGATGCGGAAAGTACCCTGCTCGCTAACGGGAACGATCCACACGCGATCAAGGTCTTCGATCCCTTGATCAAGAGCGAGACCGATCGCTTCGCATATCGGTTCGTGAAGCCCTGACAGAGGCCGGCGCCAACCTCAAGTCGACCTCCCAAGGATGCCAGGATACTGCTCAACTGCGCCAGTCTGCAGCAACGTCAGCTTTCGGAACTCGCTGGAGAGCTGCAAAGGTCAAGCTTCAGGGCGCGAAGCGGAAATCAAGGCAGTCCATGCCGCGGGGGGTGAGCTGTCTCGGCTCGAATTCAACTGGCGTCATGCGTCCGAGGATATTAATGAGCGCGATTACGCGGCCTGCAGTTGTAACTGCATCGACAATCGCGGCACGAACGGGCCTTCGCCCGCTGTCACTCTCGTTTTGACGCGTAACCTTCCAGCATACGATCGACGTCAGATAGCTGCCGATAGAGTTCGTCTAGCATATCGTCGACGACATTCATCTTTTCACCCGCCACGGCGAAATCTCCTGTGAGGCACCGCGAACCTTGGAGTCCGAGACCGTCTCCAAGATCAAGTCGAGCCCATCGTAGCGATAACGGGCATGAGCAAGCGCATCTTTGATGTCGATGACGTGCCTGCGAAATGGATCAAGCACTTCGCCTAAATCAATCTTCATCCTGGGATCTCCACTATTCGAACGATGATTTTTAGTTCTGCTTTGCCTGTACATTCGGAAATAGATTGTAGCCGCCATGGATTGCATTGATCGCCAAGACGACGCCGTGACGCGCAGGCGGGCTCGCGCACACCTATGGACGTCCTGGGGGCTGCTCCTGCGGAAACTTGTTTTCATGGACGATTGCCACCGCCTGCTCGAGCTTGTCTCTCACCTCGAAACCGATCCAGTGTCCGTCCATCAAATGCGTTTGCCTGGCGCAGGCGAGGAAATAGTTCCCGGCCGGCTGCGCAACAAAGTTGAGTTGTCTCCGCTCATTGGTTTTGATTCCCTCTGGCGGATCGGTGTACGCGCCAAAGATCGCATCTTTGGCCGTCAACTTCACTGGCATCTCTGACTGAGCATAGACCCTGGTCACCATGAGGCTGTGCCGGAAAGACGAGGAGCCATTGATGAACTCGATCTGTACCGACCATTTTGCTGGCACCATGATCATAAGATTGCCGCCCCAGTAGCCGTTGAAGTCGATTATGTCGGTCCGGATATTATCCCTGCGGTACCGCTCGACCTGGTTCCAATCGGCAACAATCTCTATAGCCACTGTCTTGGCTGTGGGATCGTTCTTGATCCAACTGGGGACGAAAGGCTCTCCAGCCAGTGCAATTCCGGGCAACAATCCCAAGGCGAAGGCAAGAAGGGTAAGGTGGGCAAAGCGCGCCATCGCAATCACAGGCTCCTCCCGCGGCATGGCGCGTAAGCGACCGCAACCGAAGTCAACTAGGCCTAGCCTTTAATGAAGAAAATACTCTCAAAGTGATTTCCACACCAGCAGCCCCCCGTTGCCGCTTGTGGGCACGAAGCGGAAATTGAGCCGCTCGTGCGTCGGAGGGGTGAGTTGTCTCTTCTCGAATTCAACTGGCGTCATACGTCCGAGGACATCAATGAGCGCAATTACGCGGCCGGCATTTGTAACCGCATCGACGACACCACGAAAGGTGACAAACATCCCTCTGGCGTGATGAAGCCCAATTCGCACTCTTCGCAATGAGCATAAATGTCCTGATTTGCGAGATTGCGTTGCAGAATTAGCCATCCTTGGCGGCAACTCGGGCATTGTCCGACGTGGTAAAGCTCAGTCATTGATTGGGCCGCTGATCATCATGCGCGATTACGTCATAAACCTCGATGTGCCGCAAGCGAGCGCTCATTTCAGAAGCAATCTTCTGTACTCTAACTCGGCACTTCCATACGAACCATCAGCGAGTTTAATCAACCCAGCCCTGCTAAGAATCGAGATCGCGCCCCGCCTTGTGCTGATGAGTCTGGTTTCTTCAAACCTGTTTAGCGTTTCGGTGAGATATGGCCTTCTTGTTCCAAGCGTGGCGGAAAGCGTTTCATGCGTCAGACCAAGTTGCCCATCGATACGGTCATGGATCATCAGCAATTGGCGGGCGAGTCTGGCTCCGACTTGATATTGGCTGGCCAACCCCGCTGATGCAGCCTGCGCATGGAATGCCTGCACATACAGCAACAGGTAGCCGCGCAGTGTCTCGCTGCGCAACAGAGCGTCGCGCAATGCGCTGGAAGGCATCGTAAGGCCGGTTGCGGCATCACCACGGAGGTTGTGAGAGACGTTTGCGACGCGCCAAGTACAACACTCGTCCCGGTCATGCCTTCGACACCGGCAATTGTGATCTGGACCTGCGGTCCCGGAGTTCTTCCTGCAATCACGGATACCAAACCCGTCTCGATCAAACCACTTCCGCAATCGACACGTTGGGGCTTTCAATCTCATATCCTAAATGGAACTCGCGTTTCTTCAGATGAGGCGCGAGAAGATCGAAATCTTTCGCGCGCAGGTTTCTCAGGAGCTTGTTTAACGGTTCAGGTCCGGAGATCGCCATGCATTTCCTTGAGAATGAGGTTTAGCAGGATGAGTTGACGGTACTATGCACCGTGCCCGATGTGGAGTCTTAAGCCGCGGGCCGCTATCACCTAGGGATAACTACCTAGATTCGAAGGGGGTACAGTAAGAGCCAGTAAGATTTTAGTGGTCAAATAAACCTGAGCTTAGACAGCCTTGGCTATCCTGCGGCAATGGAACAAGAAGACTATCAGGCCAACTGGCGAGGTGCGCGTCGATATCAATTCGACGAAGAAACACGCTTAAAGAAACTTGCTATGCAGTCGCGGGATCAGGTCGTCAAATTCCGGCGCGTAAAATAGGCTGACCCGGAACAGAAATTGAAGGTCCTTGTTGAAGACCTTCGCCAAGTTGGCTGCTAACCTGTATTGCTGGTGCCATCGCGTTTTGCATTGTTGCGCTCCTTGCGCACAAGGAGCGCAACACCCGTCAGAGATTGGTTGCGGCAGGTCGGATTCGAACCGACGATCTGCTGGTTATTAGCCAGACGAGAAAGATGACCACTTCCCGGCTTGCTCTAAGCTTTGCCGTCGCCTCGAACTTGCAAATAAAGGCGCGGCATTTTTATCCGGCCGATTTAAATGAAGTACTACTTGCCGAGTTCGAACCGATTGACGGCCTCCGGCGCGGTGATCATCATTTCCAGTTTGCCTCCCGCCGACCCCTATTAGCCCATCTCTGCCCGCCCTTCTTCTGAGCAGCCATACGGCAATCCTTGACCTGTTTCGGTCACCCCAGTCCTGAGCAACTGCTGCAAGGGTCCTTCCGGCTATCAGCCGGCGTTCCCGCACGGCAGTGCTCAGTGACGACAAGGCGATCTTCATCATCTGTCTGCGCCCCTTGCTCAACCGTCCCCGCGCCCTGACCGCCACAATTTACAGCCCAGCAAAAACAGCGCACAGTAGCCTTGCGATATGGAGCGCGGCCCTTGATCCGGCCGTCAGCGTCGTCGCAGGGAGGGTGCTATGCCAACGATTATTGGCCATCACAACATCACAAAGGACGCGAACCACTGGCTCACCTCACCGAAGCGCAAGGAGCTTTTCGGTCCGCTCGGGGTGACCAACATCCGAACGTTTGTTGATCCTAAAGATCCGACTCGCGTGGCGGTGATGATGGACGTTCCGGATATTGATGCCTTGCAGGCGGCGATGCAGAGCAAGGCGGCCGCCGATGCGATGGCCTTCGACGGGGTGGTGCCGGAGTCTCTGGTGATCCTCGTCGAATCAAAGGGGTAGTGGTTCCGCCGATATAGGCTCCTGCGGGGTGGCTGTTAAACTTCGCTGACCGCGGAACTGCGGCGGTCCGCTGGCATCCGCCATGGCACATGGCCGAACCATCCGATGATCTGCTCCTCGTGCGTTATAGCTGGGGTAGCGATTGATCGTTTGAAGAATGGAGGATCAAATGGCTAAGCAATTTCGCGAAGGCATATACAGAGCGGAATTCAATACCCTCACCATGGAGGGGATTGGATTAGTAGTTCTGCGCGATGGTCGCGTATATGGCGGAGATACCTTGATCTACTACGTAGGTACCTATTCAGTTTCCGGGAACCGAGTCACAGCCCGGGTAAAAGCTTTTCCGTACAAAGGGATGCCCATCGAGGGAGTGGAAACCGTATTGGGACGCGGCAAGAATGCCCTTGATATGGAAGGTGAAATCGACGGGGACGATATCCTGCTGGGAGGCCGATCCAAGGAAGCTTCAGGAACTGGTATCAAGATCAAGTTACAGTTCCTGCACGAATAGCCATTCGCTGCGGCTTCCACCTGCAGACACAGTCAGGCCGATGGCAGCGATAAACGCGCGTCAGTTCAGTTGATCTCTTCGCCTTCGGGCGCGGAATGGGCATCCGGCGCTACGTCGTTTGGCTGAATTGCAGAAATGCGGTCGTTTGTTTCGTTTGCCGTGGGCAAACTGGGAAAAAACTTTGAGAGAAGAAATCTGGTTGTGTACGCCGTCATCCTGATGACCGCGCTAATAGCGTGGTTGTGGCTCTTTCAACCCAACAACCAATAGATCCCGACGGCCAAAATCATGTGCTCAACCGGTTGCGACAGGGATTCGAACCGCCGATCTCCCCTCTCCCGCTCGGTGTATTCGAGAATAGATTTCCATGACGGGAAGCCGTGAAGCTCTTCCCATGCCGGCCGTGGACCACCCGATGATGCTAGATGTGGAGGCAAGCTATTCAGGCGCTCGCGAAGAATTTAGGTGCGCTTGAGCAAAGGGAGGTAGACTATACGGTTTGCGATGAGCCAATAAAAACAAGAAAAGGCAATGACTAAAAACGGAGCTTGGATACTTGAAATAATTGTTTTTGCGATGGCCCTTTTTGTACTTTTCTTGGCGAGCATTTACTTTCTGCCCTCATAATCGGCTGCGGTAGGCCGGAGCCGAACCGACGATCTTCTGGTTATGAGCCAGACGAGATGACCACTTCTCCACTTCGCATGACACTAAATATCGAGAATAGATTTCCATGACGGGAAGCCGTGAAGCTCTTCCCATGCGCCCGGCGAGTGTTCCCTGTCCCTCGGTCCGCCAGTCAGCTGCAAATCACCTGTCGCGTATATCTAATTTGCTTTTGCGGTAAAAGGATTATTTTCAAATACTGGGTATAATTACCTAGATTGAGCAGTCCTCAAACAATCCGGTGAGAGTAGCTTGGTGATCTGAGGGTTGACGATTTTCGTGAACAGTCCGGGGTCGCCGAAAGCCCTCGCAGAGAGCATTGCCCCGTGAACCGATGCCATCAACATTTGGGCCTCCTCCTCGGGCCGCTTGTTCAAACGGAACAAGCCCTGCTCTGCTCCAGCGCTCAGCACCGACGTAAGCCAACTCGCGAGACTATGGAAATGGGCACGAACCTGTGATGCGACCTCTTCCGGCAGCATCTGCGTCTCGCCAGCGAGCATCGCACAGACGCAGAAGGGCGGCGAGGCATCGCGAATGCATGTCTGCCAGTAGTTCAGGTAGGACTGCAGTTGTTCGGCAGGACTTGAGACCTGCTCCCCGAGAGATTTTAAACCCGCTTCTGCCTGCCGCCTGTAGCGATCCACCAACACCGAGACCAGCTCGGCCTTCGTCGGGAAGTGATGGTGGATGCTCGCCCTCCTAATGCCGATCGCAGCCGAGATATCGGCATAGCTGAACCCGTTATAGCCTCCCGCGACGATAAGAGACTGTGCGATGTCGAGAATTTTTTCCGAAGTCGAAGTCATTGATTTCATATCGCGACCTACCTTCTAGTAGGCAAAATGTCAAGGTGCACATCGCTCCTGCTGTTCACAATGAGGTGTTCGAGGACCGGGTTGACTCAAGGAGTGCACCTTCCTACTGGTAGGTAGCTCACAACAAGGAAACCTGCCGATGCAAATCCAAATTTCGATCCAGTCCAGCTGGCTGCGATCCTATTATTTCGCACGCGCCATATTCTCTATCGCCTGGGTTGCTGCCGCCATTCTCTTCAGCGGCCAACCCCGTTCTGCCGCGTTTCTGCTCGTGATCTACCCGGCATGGGACGCCTTTGCCAATCTGGTTGACGCCCGGGTAAATGGTGGCCTGAAAGCCAATCCGTCCCAAGCATTGAATGCCATAGTCAGCATGATGGCGACACTCGCCGTCATCGTGGCGGTCAGCAACAGCACATATGCCGTTCTGGCCGTGTTTGGCGTTTGGGCGATCTTCTCGGGTCTGCTGCAACTGAACACGGGAGTAAGGCGTTGGCGTGACTATGGCGCGCAATGGGCGATGATCCTGAGTGGTGGACAATCGGCCCTCGCCGGCGGCTTCATGATCAGCCGATCCTTGGGAATAGTGGCGCCGACGATTCTGGACATCGCCCCTTATGCTGGGTTCGGCGCGTTCTACTTCCTGCTTTCCGCAATTTGGCTTGTCGTCGCAGCCTATCGCAAAGCCGAGGCGTAGGTGCTGCCTGGACGGCGGTGGCAAGGTAAAAGTCATTTGCCGCCGTCGAAGGGGCCAAGCATCGCTCATTCTTCGCCGCAGCATGAGCGACGAAGTACAAGGCTCAGCAGCAGGCATTAGGTGAAGGCAACGTCGTCGGCCGACAGATCGGCAATCGAAATGCCTTCGATGAGGATACCATTGGTGCCGCCATCAAAACTGACATAGACACCTTCCGCTGTATCGTGGGACGCCGCGAGAAAGCTGTTGAAATCGTGAATACCAGTGCTGCTTGAAGCAAATCCAATCAGTTCGATCACGTCGCCGCCAGCAGTATCAAAGTCGGTGATGTGGTCTATGCCGCCATTCAGGCGTGCCGTGGCTTCTTTCCAGACGAAGGTGTCCGCGTCGCTCCCGCCTTCCAGAATGTCTGCACCGAGTTGGCCCTCCAGTCTGTCCGCACCGGAACCACCGCTCAATGTATCGATTTGATCAACACCCTCGCCACCAGCAAGCCAATCGTCGCCCTCACCGCCGAGCAGTACATCGTTACCTGCAGTTCCCCCAAGGGGCCCAGCCCTCGCGAACATTCGATCATTTCCAGCTCCCCCTTCGATGTGATCATCACCAGAGCCGCCCCAGATCAAATCATTGCCATCACCGCCGAGTAGAACGTCGTTGCCATCTTCGCCATACAGACCGTCGTCACCAGCACCACCATCAAGATGATCATCCCCAATACTGCCGGAGAGATCATCTCTACCGCCACCGCCGAAGAGGAAGTCATTGCCCCCACCGCCATTGGCAGACTCGTCCAGGGCGGCTCCCCCGAAGCGATCATCACCTCCATGCATATTGGCATTGAGCCGGATATGGTCGCCTCCTACTATGGTGTCGTTGCCCTGGCCCGTCTGAACGGTAGAGAACTCGAAATTGCGGAAAATGGTCCCTGTCGAGGCAATACCCTGCGCGAAATCGACCGTGACAGCGTCGGTCCGCGTAAAATCCTGAAGCACCAGAATGTCATTGTCAGCACCACCATCAAGCGCAGCGGACGCGAGTGTCGTATTAATACTGTCGTCGCCGGCGCCTCCAAAAAGGTGATTGGCTCCGAAATAATCCTCTATGGTGTCATCACCTGCGCCAGCGTCAATTGTGTCGCCGCCGGCGGAATCCCCCGGCTCCTCTGAATAGCCCTGACCTATCCTATCGGCACCACCTCCTGTCGAGATTATGTCGTCACCAGTGCCACCCCTGATAAAGTCGTTGCCGTTACCGGTTGTCAGCTCGAGCCGCTCGATGTCACGGAAGTAAATATGATTGGCGGGATCCCATTGATTCCAGTAGCCGCCGATAATGTGATGGCTGTTAAGGCCATTGAACGTGACTGCCTCGGGGCTGCCGGAAAAGTCGATAACGAGCGTATCGACACCGGCACCACCTGTCACAGCCCCTCCCACGCCGTTGAGCACGAGCCGGTCGTCGCCATCGCCGCCATCAAGGCGGTCGAAATCGTCGGAACTCGTTAGAGTATCATTGCTTGTGCCGCCATAAAGGAAATCGCTTCCCGCGCCGCCATCCAGACGATCGTTACCGCCGAGAGCCCAGATACCGTCTTTTTCATTCGTCCCAAACAGGCTATCGTTAGCACCGGTACCGACTATCGTTGCCATTGCATTCATCCTCCCACATATTTTTAAAAGCAGGCCATAAGCAGTTTAACATTTAGCACAAGTATAATTATGTAACTCATCATTACAATCAAATTCATGTAATTAAATTATACTTCAAAATTTAAAATAATATACCAATTTGGATATAATACAGAGCTATGTCTCCGCTAAGAAGGCTTTAACATCCCGCAGGTGACAAAAAATGATCCGCTCTAACTTCGATCTTTGTACAGTGTCAAAGTGACTCGGAACTTTATTTCTGAAGTGAAGCCCTGCGCTGTTACTCCATTTGCCCGTGAACTATCACCACAAATGTATCATCAACTACATCACAACTTCGGCGAAATAGATCGCTGCCACAATCCGGCATGAGCCGCAGAGTCGGGCTGTCTCGCCTCGAATTCAACTGGCGCATGCGTCCGAAGAATATCAATAAGCGCGATCACTCTGCCGACGTTTGTAACTTCATAGACAACACCGCCGAATGTGGCGACCGCGACCACGTATGGCTCGTTGACTCTTGACTGCATCGGCCCAATACTTGTGGGTTGACCCTAATTTCCAACGATTTGGCTAGGGAGGAAGCAATGGAATCCGTCAATCGTAGATCCACACTCGCACTCGGTCTTACCATGGCTGCAACGCCTCTGATAGTCTGGGCGACCCCAGCAGCCGCACAGACTTACGGTCCCGATGAGGGCAAGGAGCTTGCACCCGGTGTCAGAGAAGTAGCGCTGGGCGAGCGGGCATCAAACATAAAAGCGTATGCAATGGTCAAGTTGCGCGATGTCGTGATCCAACCCGGGGCGAAGACGCCGGACAACGTGATGAAAAACGATATGCTCTGCCACATGACTGAGGGAGAACTGTCGGTCGTTCAGAACGAGAAAAAGTTCACAGTCAAGAAAGGCGAGGTTTGGACCTGCGCTAAAGCCGATACGACAGAAGGCACCCAGAACACGAGCAGCGCGGTCGCGATCATGCGGGTCATCGATTTGATGCCTGCATGAGGACGCGTGAAGCGTCGAAGTGCGGCCAGGAGCAGCCCTAAAAAGGGAGCCGGGGCGGCGGCGGCGAGTTCTATGGACGCTGCATAACCGGCTAGCAAACGTCCGAAAGTGGCCGCGAAGCGGCAATTAAGTCGGTCTATGCCGCTGGGCTGAGCTGTCGCGCCTCGAATAAAACCGGCGTCATACGCCCGAAGAGATCAATAAGTGCAATCACGCGACCGGCATTTGTGACAGCATCGACGATACCGCCGAACATAGCAAAAAGGGTCCTCTCAACCTTTCGTGTCCATGCCCGCCGCCTCGAGGATGAGCGCCGCCACGGCCTCTGGTTGCGAGATCATCGACACGTGGCTGGACTCCAGCTCAATCGTTTTAGCGCCCATGCGTTTTGCCATGAAGCGTTCAAGGTCAGGATCGATGGTGCGATCGTTCTTGGAGACCGCGTAAAAGCTCGGCTTTGATCGCCAGGCGGCTTGTGTCGTCTTGCCAGCCAGCAAAGCCTTGTTGAAAGGTGCCTGTACGGCATAGAGAATTTTGGCTTGCTTCTCAGCCACGTCGCCCGCGAAGTCATGAAGGAAGGCCTGCTCGGTCAGTCGACCCTCATCGCCGTCGAATACAATGCCGGCGGTAGCTGGAGGTGTGGGATAGGTCTTGGCCAAGGCGGTGTAATCTTCTCCGGCATCCGGAGCGCGGGCGGCAATGTAGACAAGCGAGGAGACGTTCGGATGCACTCCAACTTCTGTGACGATCATCCCGGAGAAAGAATGCCCGACAAGAACCGTTGGCCCGTCCTGGCGGTCAAGAACGCGTTTGGCGGCGGCGGCGGCTTCCGGAAGCGTCGTCAGCGGGTTCTGTACCGAGGTCACGTTTAACCCAGTCGCCTGAAGGCGTCCAATTACGTCGGACCAGCATGAACCGTCAGCGAACAGGCCGTGGACAAGTACGACGTTTGTTGCCTTGACTATATCTTTTGCCAGCACGACCTTTGAAAGGAGGCTGATGGCGGCAAGCGACGCAAGGGATCCGGTGAACATACGGCGGGTCATTGATTTCATGACGTTTCCTTTCTCAATTTCTACTGAGATAAATTCGTAGCCACGGCATTCGGTGGGGGAACAATAGCAAGGATCGCCCGAAGCTGTAACCGTATGACGGTCTATGCCCTTTAAGCATCTGTCGACGGGGGCGTGACGCCGACCGGCAGGCCCTGGGCGATCATGAAGCGCTCGAACGCTTTGTGATAAGCGCCCGTTGGCTCGTAGACGATACGGTCAATGGGCAAACCGCCGATCCATTTGAGGATTGCAACAAAACCTTTGCGGTCATTGGGAATCCGCAGCCTCTCGCCACCTGGTAGGCGATGAAGATCGATATGGTCTTTCGAAATGTCGGCGCCGATAGTATCCTGATGCATCTTTTCCGCCTCCTATGCTTGTCATCCAGGGCGAGACCCTGGGTATCCGTTCAGGACGATTGGAAAAGATGGGGGCGATCACACTCTAGCTCGGCCCTTCAGACGGCCTGCACATCCACGATCCATCCCCCATCGCCGGACGAGGTGGCAGCCCTCTCCGGCGCTTCTTTCTCTCACAAGAAGCGCGGACAGTCATAAGACAAGCATATCCATTGATCGATGAATCGATTGTGAAGTGACAGCATGATGTTTGTCTGATTCAAGGTCTCCAATGATGGAGGCATTTGATGGGACGGGCATTGAGCGGCGATCTACGGGTTCGCGTTTTGAAGGCATCGAGCGAGGGCTTGTCGGCGCGCCGTGCGGCGGCCCGGTTCGGTGTGGCGGCTTCGACGGCGATCCGCTGGATCGCGCGAGCAAGAGAGGGCGAGTTGGAAGCGCGTGCGACGGGACGGCGGCGCGGCTCAAGCCTGGATGCCCATGAAGGTTTCATAGTTGGCATGATCGAGAAGCGAAAGGATATTACGCTCAACGAGATGGTCACGCGCCTGGTGGACGAGCACGGCGTGCGGATTGGCCGGAGCGCGCTGAACAATTGGCTGCGCGGGCGCGGCTTCACGTACAAAAAAAGACCGCACATGCATTGGAGCAGGAGCGGCCGGGCCTGTTGAAGCAGCGTCAGGACTGGTTCGACGGCCAACTCGACCTCGATCCCGGGAAGCAAGCGCATCATTGATGTCGATGACGTGCCTGCGAAATGGATCAAGCACTTCGCCTAAATCAATCTTCATGCTGGGACCTCCACTATTCGAACGATGATTTTTGCGTAAGCGGTGTGCCATCGGCACCTAAACAAGAATCCTGAATGTGGTGCGGAGAAAAGTAGCCTGCTGGGGGCGGCGATTCTGTCCCCGACAGGAGATGTCATGAGGTCTCACGTGGTATTCTTGCCGCTGAACACCTCCGCCAAATAGTCAATAAACACCCTGATTTTACGTGGGGTATGCCGTCGCTGAGCGTAGAACGCAAAGATCGGTTGCTCGATGGGTTCATAGTCCGGCAGCAGCCGCACGAGGCGGTTCTCCGCTATATCCTGGGCGACCATGAAATCGCCCAAGAGGGAATAGCCCCCGCCCGTAAGGCAGGCGTTTCTCACCGCTCGCGCTGAGTTCATTGTCAGATGCTGCGGCACTTCGAAGTCAATGACCTTTCCTCCATGCGAAAACCTATGTACGCGCCCCCAATTCCCGCTGACCTGAGTAACGGATGGGCAAGCTCTGATCTCATCTAAGGTCTTGGGTGTCCCATATTGCTCGCAAAACTGGGGCGTAGCGACAAACACGATCCTCTGCGTGAAAATCCTCTGTGCGATCAGGGATGAATCGTTCAACGGTCCTACCCGGATGGCGACATCGAAGTGCTCTCCTATGAGATCGACCAGCCGATTGCCAAGGTCGATAGAGACATCGAGCTGCGGGAACCGTCGCAGGAACTCAGGAACCGCTGGTGCCAGGCACTCATTGCCAAAGGCCGTTACGCAGGAGACGTGGAGCTGGCCGCGGGGGGTGTCGTGGCGTTCGCGTACCGCACTCCGCATCAGATCAAGCTCCTCCAGGAGGCAGGTGCTCTTTTGAACGAACTCCATCCCGGCATCCGTCAGATTGATCTGCCTGGTGGTGCGGTTGAAGAGACGTACGCCGAGATCGGCCTCAAGGTCTGCCACAATGCGGCTTACCGAGGCAGCGGAAAGGCGCAAATCCCGGCTCGCAGAAGAGAAGCTGTTATGCCTGGCGACTGCCACGGCCACCTTCATGGCCTCGATCATATCCATCCGCCATTCTTCCGAAATTCAAAATAATGTCTCTCATCGAGCGACCATTAACACGGAAATCGGATTCATGCATCAATACGGCGAACGCTCAATTGGGAGATGGACATGCCCACGAATCCTAGCTGGATACTTCGGAGCTACCCTCCCGCAATGCCTTCCGTCGAGAACTGGGCCTTGGAGGACCGCCCAATTCCCCAGCCTGCGGATGGTGAGTTGCTGGTGAAAACTTTGTGGCTCTCCGTCGACCCCTATATGCGCGGTCGGATCAGCCCCGCGAAGAATTATGCTACTGGTTTTAAAATTGGCGATCTGATGTGCGGCGGCGGAATTGGCGAGGTAATTACATCTGAGTCTCCAGAGTTCAAGCCAGGCGACGTCGTCATGAGCGATCATTTTGGTTGGCAGCCGTTTAGCGTTATCCCGGCCGCGTCAGCCAAATCAGTGACAATTACGGACGCTCCGATTCAGTCCGCGCTGAGCTATCTCGGCATGCCCGGTCTCACCGCCTACTTTGCCCTCCTCAAAACCGCGACTCCGAAGGTGGGGGAAACGGTGTTGATCTCGGCCGCCTCAGGAGCGGTGGGACAGATTGCGGGACAGATCGCGCGGATCAAAGGGTTCGACCCAGTCGCTGTTGCGGGCTCAGACGAGAAGCTGGAATGGTGCAGGGAGCTTGGATATCGGACCGGCGTCAACCATCGAAGCTCGGCTGATCTCGTGGCAGATGTCGCCACCGCATGCCCCGAAGGCGTCGATGTCTTTATCGACAATACCGCCGGGCCGATTCACGATGCAGCCATGCTAAACCTCAACACCTTTGGCAGGGTGGTGGTCGTCGGGACTATTGCCTTGGCCGACCGATTTGACCAGCCCGATATCGGTGTCAGGCATCTCAGAAGGACGCTGATCACCCGTGCGCGGATTGAAGGGTTCTTGCTCGACGACCACGAGGGAGAATACGAAATCGGGATTGCCGATCTGCAGTCATGGTACAAACAGGGACTGCTTCAGACACGGGAAGATGTTGCGGAAGGGGTTGAGACCGTGCCCCACGCTTTCGTTCGGATGTTGAAGGGAGAGAACTTCGGCAAGCAACTGGTCAAGCTATGATGCTCTGAACGAAAGTTTGTCCGCTTGGGCCCTACGATTGTGCACGTGTTACTCAAGCGGATAATTCCAGGGCAGCAGTTCATCGATCCGGCTCTGCTTGTGGCCGTTGACGATGGCGTTAAGCGTGGCTGTCAGGTAGGCCTGCGGATCAATAGCATTGAGTTTGCAAGTCTCGATCAGCGAAGCAATGGTCGCCCAGTTCTCGGCTCCGGCGTGATGCCCGGCAAAGAGTGCGTTCTTCCGATTGAGGGCGATAGGCCGGATGGTTAGAAAACCATTCAATGGTGGCACGAGATCACCTGGCGAAATGAAACCCAATTCGCACTCTTCGCAATGAGCGTAAATGCCCTGATTAGAGAGATTGCGCTGCAGAATTAACCATCCTTGGCGGCAACCCGGACATTGTCCAACGTGGTAAAGCTCAGTCATTGATTGGGCCGCTGCTCATCATGCGCGATTACCTCATTACCTCTATGCGCCGCTCGTTATTGGTTGGGTTGGAGCAGTCAGTAAGCCGCATGAATCGGAACCTCTATTAATTTCAAATCTTAGCATTTCGCTCAATCCATATTTTATTGAACAGGTGTCAATATGAAGCCCGGACAATAGGGCACGGGAATGAGTGATAAGCTGAAGGTAGTCTCAAGCGAATGGACCAGGCCTCCCGAGGGTCCCGGAAAGCAGCGGCGGCGATTCCGCTGGCACCGATCGTGGGGCCGGCACGTACAACGCTGGGCACTGCCCGTTCTGGGTTTGGCGATGTGCTATTTCTATTTTGCTGTTTTCCCGGAACCAATGGAAAGCGCACACGCAAGTCTGGCCAATGGCCAACAGCTCTATGTAATCGACGGTGACACGATCTGGCTCAACCGGGAGAAGATCCGCCTCGCGAACATCGACACGCCCGAAATCAGCAATGCCAGATGTGAAAGCGAACTTGCTCGCGGCCTCGAAGCCAAAGCCGCGCTGAAACGATTGCTCGATGGCAAGGAAATACGGATTGCGCGCGGCGATCCCAAAACCAGGCGCATGATCGACCAGTATGGACGGACGCTCGCCCTTGTCTCAGTCAATGGCAAGGACGTTGGAGAGACTCTTGTCGAGCGCAATCTGGCCCGGCGGTGGACTGGTAGGCGCCAGCCTTGGTGCTAGCCTTCAACCTGGTCAACAACCACCTCGGTACCGTTACCAATGTCCCTAAATGAAAGTAAACATTTCATGCTTCTGGTCGCCAGTTTGGTTGGACGTCTTGCCTTTTTCCTGGCCGGTTTCGTGTTAGCATCACTGGTCGCCGGTGTTGGGTTCTCTCTCTTCTTTATCAACAGCCTGCAGTTCATTGTCGATAGCCCGGACAACCGTCACATTCGGTTCATTATTTTTGTGTCCGAACTCATCGGAGCAATTGCGCTGGTGCCGGCCATCATCATTACAGTCATCGGATCCAGGCGTCCCAACAATCCTCCCGGCCCTTACGCAACGTTGGGTGCGATCACAGGCACGGTTGGTTCCTTGCTGTTCTTTGGGGTCTCGATCCCCTTCAACATCTACCTGGGGGCAGTAGGTGCCCTCGCCGCTTACGTTTTCTACTTTATTGGCGTGTACTCGAGCGACAGGATGATCCGGCCGAAAAGGATCGCATGACCTTTGCATGTCAGGACATTCCCACGCAGCTTCTCGTTGTCTCGCCAACGACTATTTCTGCTGCGGCCGCCGATCGGAAGGGATGGCCACTCGGCATCTACTACTCGATCACGAGAACGATCTCCAGCGAGTTAGGATCTACGATGACAATGCGGCCGTCGGCGGGCACGAAATACTCGTAATCCGCATACCTCGGAACGATCTTCACGATACCTGGCGGGAGCGGCAGTCGTTTAACAGTATTCGGCACAGTCATGCCGACCTTGACTTCGAAATTAATTTCGCGGACAGGCTCAGCCTTCGTTTCGATGATTACCTGCCGGATTTCAGTCTTCTGTTTCGCAATGACGTTTTCGCTTTGTTGACTTTCAGTTTGCTGTTCCGGATTTTTCTTGATGATTTCCGTTTGCGCGAATGCTCCTGTTGCAACGCAAAGGACGAGGACGCTTTTGAGGATAATGCTCTTCATCGAACATCTTCCCGTTGAATGTCCCTTCACGCGTTTTAAACTCATCGATCCTGACGTTGTTCCGATTTTTGGTTGTTATCAGGAAAAGGTGGACCCTCGCGCTGGGCCTAGGAGTGGCGCACGACTCACGATCATCGCCCATTGCAAGGTGCTGCTTGGACGGCGGTGGCAAGGTAAAAGTCATTTGCCGAGTTTGAAAGGGCAAGCATCTCATGCTGCCGATACAAACGTTGCTAAACGGTTCTTTTACCCCTTATTTAACCCGTGCGGGTGATATCAAACGATCGCCACAGTGTTTAGGCTTCGCGTCGACACGGATGACAACCCCTTGCTCGTCTGTGTCGGGCGCGGCTGGCGCGACGACCACCTATGGCTGGCCGCGCTTCTTAACTTTCAATAAATTCTGCTTGCGGGTCGAGCCGTTTAACACGACGGTCGTCACATATCCGCAATGTTTCTGTCACGATCACGAGTCGAAACGGTAAATCGCGCCCGTTTTGGCCGCCACAGGCTTCAGGACTAAACTACAGGCCGAGTCTGAATTCGAGCCGCTGGATCGACGGCACGGTTTTGATCGCGACGAAACTTTAGATTGCCGTCACGCGATCCTGGCATAAAGGGATAAAACGGGCGCAACAGTTTGGCCAGATTTGGAGTGGTGCGATGACTTATTCGAAGGACAAGGGCGAAAATACGGATTGGCTGGAAGCAGAGCTCGCCGATACGCTCGACGAGGACTACGAACTCGAACTTTCCGAACCGGCGCT
>NZ_PGGM01000022.1 GCF_003010965.1 Phyllobacterium sophorae | reverse complement strand
ATATTCCCGAAGCACCGTGGTATATCGTCGAGGGCAATGACAAGAAGCGGGCCCGCCTGAATTGCATGGATCATCTCCTGCAACAAATTCCCTATGAGGATGTTCCACACGAGGACATCACGCTGCCCCAGCGGGTGTTCAATCCAGACTACGAGCGAAAGGTCTTGCCGCCGGAACTCTACGTCCCCTCAAAATACTGATCGGGTTGGGAAACAGGCGGCCGAAGCATAAATGATCGCTGCCGCTGGCACCTTCGCGTGGCAAGTTAATGGGCGTCCCGTCTACGACTACTACCGCTCTAGCGATTTCGTAACCCTTGGTTCGCCCGTTGTGGACATTCCCCATTCGGAGTGATCGGACATGACTTCAATACGAGATCTGACCGTCCACGAGCTGCCCGGTCGATGGGGAAAGTTCGCGTTTCAACACGTCGCGAGCCTCGCCGCTGATGACCGAGACCGGAGCGGCAACGGCCACACGGGCCGCCGACCCGGCAAAGTTGGCAGCCGCCACCCCCGCGCGATCCGCGAATGACGCCTCTCGTCCCGATAGCGATTGCCCGGCCAGCCGTCTCCCAAGCAGGCGTACGATCTCAGGACTATCGGCAAAGGCATTGTGGCCGAGCGGATCGTTCGAGGCGATGGCGCTCGTGTCGATGACCGAAACGCCAAGTTTATCAAGTACAGAGGCATATGGTTTGAGATCTGCACCACCGACGCGGTCGACGCCGCCGGAGAGCCAGCCAGAGACCTCCAGAGCCTTGTCGCGCGTCGATGTCAGGATCGCAAAATGCGGCCGTTTTGGTCCCATTTCGATGAACTGGCGGCGAAACACATCGATATCGATGTCTGGCGATGCAAGGATGACATTTTTGATCTTGGCCGGGATAGATTTTTCGCGCATGGCAACCCCGCGCAGTGCCTCCGCCGCGAGCCAGGTCCCCATCGAATGCGCGAGGATGGTTACGTCGTCGACATCGGGGCTCCGGGTCGCCTGAAGGATCAGGTCCTCCAGGGCTCGTCGCGAGTAGTTGGCGCTTTCCTTGTCATAAAGGTAGTCGAAAACCCGCGCCCGCGATGGCCAGGCGAAGAGAATTGGTGCCGCATCGGTGCCCGAGTCGTGAACGATCTGGGCGAAGCGAAAGACGGCGTCGGCGTAGGTATTGTTGAAGCCATGGACAAAGATGAGCACCTGCCGCTTGGCGTTACGGTTCTTGCGAAACCACTTGAAAGCCTGTCCTTCCGTCGCAACCTTGCCGGCTTCAAGGACTGCAAACTCCTTTTGCGGATTCGGCGGTAGGCGTGAGGGCCATTGCACCTTGCCGATCTTGCGGTTTCGATCTGGAGGAATGGAGACGGAGACGTTGTTGAGCGAGATCGCCGTTCCGCGCTCGCCCGAATAGAGCCGACCGGGATCGTCCGATGATTTGCGCGTCGTCGCTACCAGCATGTTCACCCGGCTGGCATCGCTTGCGGTCACGGCCACTTGAGGCTGCAGGACGTTTTCCACCCGGGTCGCGCATCCGGTTATGGCGATGCACATGAGCACCGCCACCGAAAGCAGTTGAGGAGCGCATCTTCGAAAGAGGGCGGAAGACATTCTGGCGTCCATCTCAGTGCTCCTCGATCTCACGCGGTATCCGGAACCAGGCGACATAAAGCGCCGGCAGGAAAAGTAGCGTCAGCGCCGTTCCCACGACGATGCCGCCCATCATTGCGTAGGCCATCGGTCCCCAGAAGATCTCGTGCGAGATAGGGATCAGCGCCAAGGTCGCCGCAGCCGCGGTCAGCATGATCGGCCGCATGCGATGTTCGGTCGCCTCGACGACCGCCTTCCATGGCGACATTCCCTCCGCTCGCAATTCCTCGATCTGCACGATCAGGATCACCGAGTTGCGGATGAGGATTCCGACGAGCGCGAGCACGCCAAGGAGGGCAACGAAGCCGAGCGGGGCATGGCTCAGATAAAGGGCCGCGACCACGCCGATGAGGGCCAATGGGGCAACAGAGAACACCAGGAACAGCCTGTGGAAGCTCTGAAGCTGCACCATCAGCAGTGTTGCCATGACGAGGAGCATGGCCGGGATGACGCGCGCGATCGGACCTTGCGATTTGGCACTTTCCTCGACTGCGCCGGCGACTTCGACGTGATAGCCTGCCGGCAACGTCTTTTCGAACGCCGCAATCTTGTCGGTGAGCGCTTTGACAATGGTTGCCGGCTGCGTCGTATCGCTGATCCCGGCCTTGACGGTGATCGTCGGGAGCCTGTCGCGCCGCCAGACCGTCGGCTGTTCGAGCTCATAGCGGAACGTTGCGACCGACGACAATGGCACCGGCTGGCCGCTGCTGGCTTGGAGCTGCAGGTCGAGCAGCGTGCCGATCGAGCCGCGCTCCTTTTCCGCGGCACGGCCGACGACATCGACGAGATAGATGTCGTCCCGGACCTGCGTGACCGAGTCTCCTTGAACGACGGTGTTGAGCGCCATGGCGATGTCCTGGGACGAGACGCCAAGCTGGCGCGCCTTGTCCTGCATCACGTCGATCTTCACAACGCGCGCCGGTTCATTCCAGTCAAAGGCAAGGTTCTTGAGGGAAGGATTGGTGCCGACGACAGACCCCAGTTTTTGTGCCAGATCACGCACCGTCTGAAGATCCTCGCCGGACACGCGGTACTGAATCGGCTTGCCGACGGGGGGTCCGATTTCGAGGAGCTTCACATAGGCGTCAGTTCCGGGAAAGGTCTTCTGAAGGTAAGCTTCGACGTCCTTCTTCAGCTTGTCGCGGACATCGAGCCCTTTGGTGACGATGACGGTCTGCCCGAAGGCAACGTCGGCCGGCTGGACATCGAAGGAAAGAACGAAGCGGGGCGCGCCCCGTCCGACATAGGTCGACCAATGCTCGACCGCAGGGTTGCCGGCTAACACCTCGCGCTCGAATTGCCCCATCTGACCGCCTGTTTCGGCAATCGAACTGTTCTGCGGCAGGTTCCAGTCAATGATGAGTTCCGGACGGTCGGAGCTCGGGAAGAACTGCTGCTGCACCATCGACAGGCCGACGACCGATCCGGCAAAGAGGAGAACCGTGGCGATGATCGTCATCCAGCGCCAGCGCAGGCAGAATTGTAGCAAGCGCGAAAATACCTTCGCGGACCGGCCCTTGTGTTGTGCATGCTTCTTCATCGACTTGGGCAGCAAGGTCACGCCGATAAGGGGCGTGAACACTACAGCAACGATCCAGGATACGATGAGTGATACGGCGATGACGACGAAGAGGGTGAAGGTGAACTCGCCGGCGCTGCTTTTGTTGAACGCGACCGGGATGAATCCCGCGACGGTCACGAGCGTGCCGGTGAGCATCGGGAAGGCTGTGGACGTGTAGACATAGGTAGCCGCCTTGGTGAGACTGTCACCCAATTCCAGACGTGCCACCATCATCTCAACCGCGATCATGGCGTCGTCAACGAGAAGGCCGAGCGCGATGATGAGCGCTCCGAGCGAAATCCGCTGCAGCGAAATGCCAAAATAGAGCATCACCATGAAGGTGATGGCCAAAACGAGCGGAATAGCGATCGCCACGACAAGCCCCGCACGGAACCCGAGACTAATGAAACTGATCGCAAGCACGATGGCGACCGCCTCGAACAGCGCTTTTGTGAAGCCTCCCACTGCCTCGTGAACCACCTCCGGCTGGTCGGAGACCTGTTCGACCGAAACGCCAATGGGAAGATCCTGAACGATCCTGGTCATGGTCTTTTCCAGCGCTTCGCCGAAGGCCAGCAGGTTTCCGCCTGTCTTCATGCCAATCGCCAACGCGATTGCCGGCTTCCCGTTGAAGCGGAAAAGAGAGCTTGGCGGATCGACGTAGCCGCGACTGATGCTGGCGACGTCGGTCAGCGCAAAGAAGCGGTCGTTTACCCTCAGATTAATGCCGCGCAGGGTATCTTCGGAGAGAAATCGGCCGCCGACGCGCAAGGCGATGCGCTCCGGACCCGCCTCGACGAAACCGGACTGTGTCACGGCGTTTTGCGCTTGCAGTGCCGAGATGATTGCGGCGCGGTCGAGGCCAAGGGCAGCGATCTTGCGGGTTGAGAACTCGAGATAAATAACCTCGTCCTGCTCGCCGACGATGTCGACCTTGCCCACATCCGGTAGTTTGAGGATCTGGGTTCGGGCGTTCTCGGCGAAATCACGCAACTCCCGCTGACTTAGCCCGTCGTCGCTAAAGGCAAAAATATTGCCGTAGACGTCGCCGAACTGATCATCGAAGAACGGACCAACCACCCCTTGGGGGAACTCGTGCCTGATATCGTCAATCAGGTTGCGGACCCGCGACCAGGTCGGCTTGACGTCCTGCGCGTTCGTCTTCGGCAGCAGATCGACGAAGACGATCGTCTGTCCGGCGGTGGTGATACTGCGGGTATGCTCGAGATTGTCGAGTTCCTGCAGCTTCTTTTCGATGCGGTCGGTGACCTGCTGCGTCACTTCCTGGGCGGACGCGCCGGGCCACTGGGCCTGGATCACCATCGTTTTAATTGTGAAGGACGGGTCTTCCTCGCGGCCGAGGGCCATGTAGGCATACGCGCCGGCCACTGCGAAGATGATCATAAAATACCAGACGAGCGAGCGATGCTCGAGTGCCCAGTCTGAAAGGTTGAACTTGTTCACGGGCGCTGCTCCTGTTGTGTTCTCACGGCCTGCCCCTCGGCCAGCTGGTTGACGCCCGCGACGACCACTTCTTCTCCGTCCTTGAGCCCAGAGAGGACCCGGATGGAGCGGACGCCAGTCGGGGAGATGTCGAGTCGTACGGGTCTGAGTGAAACGGTGTGGGTTGCGGGGTCGACAACCCAGACACGGTCAGTGCCATCGCTCTTGACGAGCGCCGTTGCAGGCAGCACGACGGGCAGCCCCTGTTGCGCCTTTGGCGGCGTAGCGGTGACCACCGAACCAAGACGGAAAACATCCGGTGCTTTATCGATGGCGATTTTCAGCCTGTGGGTGCGGGTACCGGCATCGGCCTGCGGGCCGATCTCGCGCAGGACGCCTGAGGTCCGCAGCGTGTCATCGAGCTGGAGGGCGATGTCGAAATGGTCGCCCACGCGCACAGACCGGAGATACTCTTCCGGAACGTCGACGATCACGTCACGCTGGTCAAGGCGAGCGAGTGTGAGGACTGGCTCGCCGGCGGTTGCCGTCTGTCCGACTTCAACGGACGTGGCCGCCACAACACCATCGAACTCGGCCTTGAGCTCGGCATAACCAAGCTGCTCACGTGCCTTAGCGAGGCCGGCATTGGCCTTTGCCACGTTAGCCTGCGCCGATTTCAACTCCTGCTCGGCAAGATCCAGATCCGCGGCACTCGCGGCGCTCGTCGACGCCAGCCTCTGCTTGCGCTCCTGCGTCAACAGGGCGTTCCCACGGTGCGCTTCAGCGCTGCGCAGATCGGCTTCGGCGCTGCGGACGGCGAGTTCAAGCGCGAGCGGATCAATCCCGGCCACGACGTCGCCGGCACGCACGAGGTCGCCCACACCCGCTTTGCGTGATACGACGCGCCCCAACGTGCGGAATGCGAGATCGGTTTGCACTCCCGCCTGGACGACGCCAGGAAAGCGCACTGTCTGCGCCTGCGTTGCGCTGGCGGCTACGGACTTGACGGGGCGCGGTCCAGCCAGCTCGCCAGAGCTGGCGTCCTGATTGCAGCCGGCAAGAAGAGCGACTAACGCAAGGACTGAAATCGAGCAATGAAAGCGGCAATGGGACATCTTATTTGTCCTCCCAGGCCACGGTTTGACCTTCCTTGAGAAACTTTCCTCCCTCGGTGATGATCAGGTCCTGCGGGGCGATACCGCCGGACGCGATCACGTCGCGATCGCGGTATCTTGCGACTGCGATCTTCCGGAGTGAGACAGAACTGCTGCCCGGGGCGACGAGCCACACGGCGGGCTCGCCTTTGGCGGAGGCGATAGCGCTCGCAGGCAAAACGATCCCCTGGCGTGGCGGCGAGCGGAACTCGCCGACAACGGGCGTGCCGAGCGGCCATTGCGCATCTTCGGGGAGTGCCACCTTGATACGGATGGTTCCGGTTCTCGTGTCGATGAAGGGAGAGACCTCCCTCACCGTCGCCCGCGCTCCGGGGGTGCGATCCGACACCGGTGCAACATCGACACCGGATAACGGCTGACCTTCGAGGAAAAAGGCCTCGAAGATATTGAAAACGGCGTCCCGGGGCCCGTTATGGGCAAGTGTGAAGGCGGGCTGCGCCGCCGACACCACCCGGCCCACCTCGATGTCCCGCGCGGTTATGATCCCGTCGGCGTCGGCTTTCAGTTTGGTGTAGGAAAGAGCATCCTCCGCCGTCCCCAGCGCCACTTCGGCAGCTTCCAGGGAGGCCCGCGCCGTGCGCAGCTCCTTATCAGCCTCATCAAAAGTGGCCTGGGAGATGGACCGCGAGCGCAGCAGCGCCTCATACCGCTCGTAAGTCAGCGTCTTCTGCGTGGCGACCGCTTGCGCCGACTGCAGCCCCGCCCTTGCGACTTCCACATCGGCACGCTGTTCGCTGTCATCGAGGCGGGCGAGAATGTCGCCGGCGTGCACGGGTGAACTGACGTCGACAAAGCGCTCAATCACCCTGCCGCTTACCCGGAACGAAAGGTTCGACTGGATCCGGGCCTTGACCTCGCCGGTGATTTCCGCTCGCGGCTGATATTCGGCGAGCGAGGCGTGAATGGCGCGGACATGCTGCGGCGGCGGTGCGACTTCTGCTTTGTCTTCGCAGGCGGCGAGTTGGACGCAGGCGAGACCGATTCCAATAAGACGTATAGGCTGCATTTTTTGCTCCATTACGGTTTGCAACCAAAAAGGTATGAGCCAGGGGCGCAGCTCAGCCTCAGCGATAGGGTTCGAGGTTTTTATGGTGTGAGAAATCCTACGCCTGCCAGCGGCGGATCAACATTTCAGTGACTATTAAGTCATTTCGAACTTATAGTCAATATGAAATAGGCGCATGGGTGCTATGCAAGAGAATGGAAATGTAAATCTCTCCGGCTTCGAACTGGCCTTTCAGGTCAATATGACTTACTTGTAGGTAGAATTTTGAGGAATCACGATGGCAAACATCAACCTGATCCGCCGAGCCGAAATTGGACGCGAAAAGCGCGTAAAAACCCGTGCGCAGCTTGTTGAAGCTGCCAATGTTCTGTTTGCCGGACGGGCTGTGGAATCCGTCACGGTGGATGACGTGGTTCAGGAGGCAGGCGTCGCGAAGGGAACGTTCTACACTCATTTTGATAGCCTGGAAGCATTGGCCGCGGCGGTCGCGGAGGAATTGGTCCAGTCGTTCGATGAACTGCTGCAGCCGGGCCGGACCGCCCTCACCGAGCCTGCCCTGCGCATTGCCTTCGGCTGTAGAGCATTCATCGACAAAGCCCTCAATGACTCCCGATGGGCCGCAGTGGTCGCAAGGATGACAGCAACCAATCCGCAAAGCGGCGACAACATCCGCCGCCGTCTCCTCGAGGACCTCCAACACCTGTCTCAGGAAGCGCCGGCGGCGGAACTGAACGTCGAGATTGTCGTCGGGATTATGCTCCACATGTTGCGCGTGATCGGTGAAGACAGACTGTCCTCGTTCGACCCTGATGCTGTCATCAGTGCCATCTTGCGCGCGATTGGCCTCAGCGCCCAGCAGGCGGGATCGGTACTCAAGCGCCTGCCAGCCGCTGGCATGTAGTAGTCTTGGTCAGCAAGGATAGACTGGCCGGACAAAGCGCCATCATGTCGATAGGGATAATCCCTCAGGCGGAGCGCTCCCGAGTGCTCGAAGCGCCGCCTGCAAGGCCTTGCGAGTCAAATCAGGCGTTGGGGCTCGCTCGAAAGTGCCTCGTGTCACCTGGAGCCAAATTCCGACGAAGATGTCAGTGGCGAGTTCCGGGTCCAGCACGGCCATGTGTCCTTGTCTTATCGCTTCGGCGATATCGGCCGTAAGCTTTTTGCGAACTCCGCCGCCGAACTTGTTCGGCTTTTGCGAGGTTTGAACTACCAGCCGCGCCCAGGCAGTATCGGAAAGCGCCTTTTCCAGGGATTGCGCAAATGCAAAGGACAGGCGCGCGACCGGATTGCTTAACCCCGCATGAGGAGGTGCCAGCACCTCGTCAAAGCTCCGTTCCAGCTGCACATTCACCGCAGCAATCAACTCCTCGACGTTGCCGAAGTGATAGTAAAACGTGCCCTTGGCGAGGCCCGCCGCCTCTGCCACGGCATCCAAGGTCAGCGCAGCCCCTTCCGCAAGCAGCGTCGCTCCCGCGTTGAGGATATGTGCGCGGGTCCTCTCGCGCCGGTCGCGTCCGATTTTTGCCCTCCGTGCCAGATCAATCTTCGCCATTAGCCATCCTCTATCCAAATGTCATATTGACCTTTTAGTCGAAATGACATAAAAGTGCAATTAAGATAACGGGCGACTGTCCCATTGTTATGAAATCCTGTTGCTACACAGGTGTGAGGTTATTGATGCCATGCCTTCTTCATCTCGATTCCAGCATACTCGGCGAAAACTCGGTGAGCCGGGCGCTTTCGGCGGCGGTGGTCGCACGGATCCAGTCTCTCGATCCGATGACTGAAGTGGTCTATCGCGATCTTGCGGCCCAACCGATCCCGCACCTGTCGGGCAAATACGTCGGCGTGGTCCGGGCGGGCTTGGATGTCGGCCAGGATGCTGCATTAAAGACGGACCTTGCGCTTGGGGCAAACGTTCTAGAGGAGTTTTTGACCGCAGACACGGTCGTTCTCGGCGTCGCGCAGTACAATTTCAGCGTGCCCAGCCAGCTGAAGGCATGGATCGATCGCATCGCCGTCCCCGGCAAGACCTTCCGTTACACGGAAAAGGGACCCGAAGGCCTGCTTGGCAGCAAACGCGTCATCATAGCGCTGGCGCGCGGCGGCTTTTACGGACCGGGCTCCCCCGCCGAGAATTTTGAGCACACGCTGAGTTACTTGAGGAGCGTGTTCGCCTTCGTCGGCATCGTTGATCCGGAAGTCATCACTGCCGACGGCGTTAATATCAGCGCTCGGCAGCGCGAGGTATCGCTAAAGGCGGCGCAGGCGGAGATCGGTACCCTTGCGATAGCATAAGTGTTCCGGGTGGCGTTAAAACTTCACCCTGAACCCCGCTGTCCCATTGAGACTATAGCTTTCGGCGAAGTGAGACAGGCTGGTGTTGACGGAGACCTCACTGTAGAGCGAGTAACTGTCGTTATTCCAATTGTAGCTGCCGCCTGCCCCGATGCCGCCCCAGGTGCGGTCATTGGCGGTGGCAAAGTTCACGCCTGAGACGTCGGTCTCATTGCCATCCAGGAACTCATAATAGAGGTTGGCGATGCCATAGAGATTGGTGCGGGTGAGCTTTCCGGCTCTGTCCTCCCAGGCATTTTGATAATCGGCGGAAACGCCGATCCGGCCCTTGAGGCTGTCGCCGCTGCCAAACGACACGTCGGTGCCGAACGGATCGGTAAAGTCGTCGATATCGACATTGGAATAGGCCAGCTGCGCCTGCGGCGTCATGGTCCAGTTCTGGTTGAGATTGAACCGTTTTCCGGTTTCAAGGCCGAAGGCGTAGCCAAAGCCGTCATTGCCGTCGGCGAGACTGCTCCCAAGCGTGGTGGAGGTGAGATCGCTATCATACCATGTCGCCTGCGCCTGTCCGTCGAGGTAAAAGCCGTTCTGGCCATACCAGGTCAGCGTGCCGCCGAGACCATATCCATCGGTGTCGATCGAGCCATCACCGAAGAACGAGGCTATGTCGGCGGAGGCATGGCCGTAATGGGCGGTGAGACCGCCGATGAGCTTACCGGCATCGCTTTCATGGAACTGGCCATCGATCCCTGTCTCTACCTCCCATGTATCGGCATCATAGTCAGACAGCGTAGTTGAAGTCCTGGGCTCGAACTTGCCATGCGCACCTTCAATCCGGCCCCAGATACCACGGGAATCGATCGCGATATCGCCACCTTCCGAGGGGAGCGGTGCGGCTTCGACCATGCCCGAGCCATCGCCTTGCGCCAGCGCACCATTGCCTGCCCCGGCCCAATAGCGATTGCCTCCGCGCTGCTGCAGGGTCGAGACACCGTTCAGGCTTTGCAGGACCTGACCATAGGCTTCGTAGATCGGCACGCCGGGTTGATAGATCGGGCCCTCAGGTCCACCAGGATTTCCAGGTACACCCGGTTCCCCAGGGTTTTCCGGCTCACCAGGTTCGGCCGGCGAAGTAAGTGCAGATCGCAGATACCAGTCTCCATCGCTGGGGGTGCTCACCCCGTTCTTATGCAGGGTATAGCCATAGGCACCGGCAATGACCGCCTGTTCGCCATTGATCACATAATCGCCGAGCAGCGAGAATGCGCCATTCGAGGCGCCGCCCACATCGACAATCTTGATCCCTTCGATCGTCTGCGCACCGGTACCACCGACATTGATTACCCGTACACCGGCGCTGCCGGAGGTGTCGCCGGTTACCACCAGACGGTCCGTCGGCGAGGCGTCGCCGCCGAGCGCAGTTTCGATCTCGAGCACACCGCCGCTTCCGATATAATTGCCGTTTATGGTCAATGTGCCGATGGAATTGCCAGGAGCAACGGTACCAGTGTTGGTCACATCGCCGAAGATCGTACCGATGCCGCCAAGCGTACCGGCACTGGCCACGGAAACCGGCGTCGCGATTGAGCCATTTATGGCCAAAGTGCCGGCAACAACGGACGTCAGGCCGCTATAGGTATAATTGCCGTTCAGGATCGTTTTGCCACTGCCATACTGCATGACCTCGCCGGTCCCGGTGATGACATTGTCGAAGGTGACCGTATCGGAGCGGAAGAAACCGAGCGTTCCGCCATTCAGGGTGATATCGCCGATGACACTGCCACTGGTGCCGCCATTGCCAACGGTCAGGAACCCGCTCTGGATATCCCAGTTCGTCGTGGCTGTACCTGTACCTGTGAGATACCAGTCGCTCGTACCGGTCTTCTGGTAGATATCGAAGTTCTGATATTGCGGGCCGATGGCCGACACGTCGAAGATGGCGTCATCGGTTCCGCCAAGGCGAAGGGTGTCGGTGGTTGCCGCTGCATTCGCAACGACATTGCCTTCAATCACCGATCCGGCCTGCAGTTCAAGGTTGATGATGCCTGTCGTCGCTCCCGGCGCCAGCCCGATCGCGTTCGCCTGGCCAGCACCTGCCCGGATTGTGCCGCTGTTGATGAGATTGAGACTTACGGTCGCCGTATTCGCTTGGATCGCATGAGCCCCCGCTCCGCCTTCAATCGTACCACTGTTGACGACCGGGTTTGCGCCGGTGCGAACCTGCAAGCCTTGCCCGCCGCCGAGGGCTCCTGTCCCGCCCCGAATCGTGCCCTTGTTGATCAAAGTGCCTGGTGCGCCCGGTCCGCCGAGTATGACGCCCGGTCCTCCAGATCCACCAAGGCTGCTTCCTCCTTCCACAAATCCGTTGTTGGTCACTGATGCCCCAAGCCGTATCTGCAGACCTTGCCCTCCGCCTCCCAAATCCGCGTTACCGCCTTTGAAGTTCCCCACCAGCGTAAACATGCCGCCGGCTCCACCAACCAGGTTCACCCCGCCGCCACTGCTTGCACCGGCACCGGCTTGGCCGGAAAGTGTGAAACCTTGAGTGTCAATGGTGATGGGCTTGGCGGGTGCGGTCAGACTTGTGGTTGTAACCGAAAAACTGCCGGTAAGCTGGATCGTTGCATTTGGATCGGCATCGGCGTTCGCCGCCGCAATGGCTCCATTGAGCTGTCCCGGGTCGCTGGCCGTATACGTCCCTGCCATGACTTCCGAGGGAATTCCGCAAACGAGGGCCAGTGCGGCACAACTCACGCCCGCGAGAAGATGCCTGTTTCTGACCCGGTTGGCAGTATAGAACCTATCGTTCATGCTATTTCCCAAGATTGTCTGAATAGCGAGTGTCGCTAGTTGGTCCAATCAATGGCGGGATTCGATTAACAGGCAAGTGACGCAACCAGATCAATTTAACGGTAGGGTTAAAATAACAACCATTGGTTGCATGTCGGCAACATGCAATTTTTACTGGTTAAATACTGTTTTTCATTGGTGGAACAAAACGGCAAAGTTAATACAAAAAATCAGGGATCGAGCGATGGCGCCAGGCTCTTGATCGTTTTCACGTGAACGTTTCTGCAGTGTCCGCCCTGCGCCGGCATAAGCCGGTATCCGCCGTTCAATCCGCCGCTGAAGCACTGTTGATGGCGTCGATTAGCAGGTTGGCCGGAAATGGCTTGCGCAGATAGGCAATGCAACCGGCCTGTGTCGCCTCCGCTTCCAGTGCGCCGTCTTCGAGAGCAGTGATGAAAATCACCGGAAGCTTGGACCCCGAAGCCCTCAATCGGCGCTGCAACTCGATCCCGGATATGCCGCCGAGATCAATATCGAGGACAAGGCAGTTGATTTCGGTCGCGGCAGAGTGACGAAGAAAGTCTTCGGCCGACGAATATTCCTCCGTCACGAAGCCATGGGCATTCAGCAAGCGCCGAACGCTCCTGCGCATGCTCGGATCGTCTTCCACGACAGCCACGATGCTTGGTGGGCGTTCCAACTTTGTGCCTCACTTCAGCCAGTGTTGAGAAAATGGTCAGCTCGATGGATGATAGAGCTGACTAAGGACCAACGATACTGTCCTAAAGGGAAGTGCGCAGGCTTCACTCATAAGGCGATGGGTTTGACGCAGGATCGAGGCGCCCCATTTTCTCCGCAATCAATACCGCCTCGGCAAGGGAGCGCACTCCAAGTTTTTCCATGACGCAGTGCCGATGTGCCTTGACCGTTCTTTCAGACGTTCCCAGAACGTAGGCGATTTGCTTGTTCAGCTTGCCGCGAACAATCAGATCGAAAACCTGCGCTTCGCGTGGAGTGAGGCTTCCCACCCGAACCTGAAGGCTATGAATCCGATCCTGTTCGACATGCCGTTTTTCATACTGGCACAGCGCTCGTTCGATCGCCGCCAATAAGGTCTTGCCAACAACCGGCTTCTCTAGAAAATCTTCTGCGCCCGCTTTCATCGCCATCACACTGGCTTTGATGTCGCCTTGGCCTGTGAGGTAGATGATCGGCAGCAACGGTGCTTTCTCCACGAGATGCTGTTGCAGTTCAAGCCCGCTCAGGCCAGGCAATTGAAGGTCGAGGAGGATACAACCAGGTTCGAAGTTCGGTAAGACCGCGAGAATTTTATCGCCGGACTCATAGAGCGCCACCCGAAAACCGGATGCCTCTACCAGCCGGCCCACTGCAGTTCGAAACGAGGCGTCGTCATCGACGATGTGAATAACTGGTCTCACCTGGCTTATCCGTTTCGAGCGAGAGGCAGGACGAAGCGGAAAACAGCGCCGCCTCCCGGACTATTGTCTGCCCATATTTTGCCCGCGTAGGTTTCGACGATCATCCGGGCGATGGGAAGGCCAAGCCCGGTGCCGGTCGGCTTGGTCGTGTAGAACGCGTCAAAGACTCCGACAAGCTTTTCGCTGGGGATGCCGCGGCCGGTATCCGAAATCGACAATTCGACCTTGGATTCCTTCGTCAGCCGGGTCTGGAACACCAGACGCCTTTCGGTCGACGCCACGTCGAGCATGGCATCCATCGCATTGGTGGCGAGATTGAGAATGACTTGCTGGATATGGACCTTGTCAGCGCGCACGCGTAGTTCCTCCGTCACGCCGAGGGAACTGACCACGATGCTTCGCTGCTCGGCTTCTGGCCGGAGAATTTGGATCGCACCGTTTATCACATCATTGAGGTCGAACTCCGTCCAATCGATCTCACTGCGCTTCTTGAGCAGCCCCCTTAGACGGGCAATGATATCGCCCGCACGCTGATCGTCATCTTTAATGTCGACGAGAATCTGCTTTATCAACTCGAGATCCGGCGTCACGCCCCGGAGCAAGAGCTCTGCCGCCTCAGCGTTGCTGCGGATCGCGCCGAGTGGCTGGTTGAGTTCATGTGCAATAGACGCCGTCAACGCGCCAGCCGTCGCGGACTGGTTGAGATGGACAAGCTCAAGGAGACGAACGCGTGATTCCAGTTCCGCGGCACGGCGGCGGCGGCGTTCGATAAGCAGGCCGGTAATGACGACGCCTTGCGCAGCAATGACAGCGAGTGTGGCGAGGACCGCCAGCCAGTGCTGTTCCCAGAGTGTTTTTTCCCGGAACCATTGGACAGTTCCGGAAGGCAGATCGCTCTCCGAAAGCCCCCAGCGCTTTAATTGTCTCGCATCGGCAATATAGGTTTGCGGAGCATCGACGTTGGCAATCGGCTTCCCGGCTACCGCATCGATGGCGAGGTCGGCAACGGCCAGCCCCAGCGACTCGAATGTCACCATGTTGCCGCCGACGATGCCGTAGTCGAGGTAGGTTGGATAAGGGCCGTAGAACGGGGCGCTGGCAGTTGCCGCTATCTGTTTGATGGCTTCGCGCGGTATGAAGTTGCGCCCGGTGCGATCTTTGAAAATGGTCAGGGCGAGGACGATGCTGTCGGGGGGAAGATGAGCGGCGCGATCGACGAACTCATCGATCGTCAAGTTCTCCAGATAGGTCGTTTCATAATTCTTGGCCCGGCCCGCAAGGTCGGAACGAGCCGTTGCGAGCCACGCACGATCGAAGTCCGCCGATCCCCCGATAATGAAAAGATGCCGCGCCTGGGGCTGAAGGCTGCGTGCCAACTCGAGCGTCTTCGTTACGTCATACTCGTTGAAGACACCGACGACATCACTGGGCAAGCGCATACTCTCGGCGGTCGATTTGCTGAAGCCGGTAACAAGGATTTGCGCTCCGGGAGCGATGATATTGCGGTTTGTGACGATGAAGCTTGCCGATTCCTCCCCGAGCGCAACCACCACGTCCGGGCGGCGATCGGCATATTTGCCAGTGAGAAAGCGGGCCATTTTCTCGATGTGGGTCTTTTCCGGAAATCTCGAAAGATCGAGAAACTCCGAGAAAATATCGATCTTGCCTGATGTCCTTTCCCGCAGCCGGTTTCGCACTGCTTCCCCGGCTTCAGTTGTTGCGGCTATTCTCTCATCGTAGGGATAAAGGATCAGAACGCGGGGAGCGCGGTCCACAATCTCCATCGAGGCGGCCGGTGCCGCCATGAGGAGCACGAGAAATACGCAACACAATACGCCCGGATTCTGGGCGAATCGGCTCGATCGAACCTTCCAATTGCGCACCATGCCCATCGTACTTGCCCCCAACAAGCTGATCCATAGTAACAGATTGGCCGGGTAGTACTATCCGGGGAAGTATGGATGCCCATCCGGGAAATGCCCCCACTCTTTGGCAAGACGATTATCGCGATATATTGGGTTCCGGGGCTACCGATGGCGGTCCGATCGATGGCTGATGCATGCGTGTTGCCCCAAAGTACAATATCGCCTCGGCCCGCTCTTGCGTACGATGTTTGCGACCTGCGCACCATTTTCCAAGGCACGCGGTTCGAAATCTCGAAGAAGTTCTGGCTGAGCAGACGGGTCAAGGCGAACACGTTGGTCGCGACGTGTGCATGTCCTGTCCAGTGCTTTGTTAGAACCTACCAGCACATTCCGCTCTTACTTGGAGGTTACTGATATGAAAATCTTTCCCATCGTAGGCTTTATAGCCGTTGTCGGGAGTTTTTCGGGAGCAACACCTGGAGCATTTGCCCAAGATCCTGTCAAAAAGCCAAATGTGCCCTTGCGAAAAACCATTGGTACCGTCACACCGACTGGCCCGGTGCCGTCCCTCGCAGTCATTAATTCGTCTGGTGCCAAGCTTGATGGCGGTAAGCTTCTTCTCACCGGGGTCTCGGCGAATTCTGTCGTCTTTGCCGATCGCCCGGTACGGGCTGCCGGGCATGTCACCACCGAGCAGTTCATAATGCAGTGGGATGAGGGCAAGGATAACTTTGCCATTGATCCGCCAAACGCTACGGTTTCGGTGCTGGGCGGCGACGGATCAGACGTGAGTGAGGCCGTGGTCACCCTCAAATCTCCAAAGCTTGAAGGCAGTAACCTCACATTCGATGTTACGGTTCTCGAAGGAAGTCTCGATGGCGGGTCCGGGCCGGCCGCACTCTTTATCGATCATTTCGCCGGAGGCTTTGCGGCTGGCGGATTCCATGGCGGCGATGTCGGTGCAGGCGGGTTCCACGGCAGTTTCGCCCATGTCAATGATGTCAATGTTGCTCATGTCGGCGGGGCTTACTGGCACGCCCCCGTCTACCACGGGGCCTGGTATGGCAGCGGTGCGGTCGCAGCGGGAGTGGTGGCAGGTGCGGCCATTGGGGCGGCGGCCAATCCCTACTATTACCCGCAATGCGGATATTATCCGCTTCCACCTTGCTACTGAACTGATCGATTGATCTGAATCAGGATGGCCGATTGCGGCTGACCGTTGAAGGTCAGCCGCCGCTCTACCAGCCTTGCTGCCTGCTATCTCCCCCGCCAAGGATCGCTAAGCCGCAGCGGCTAAAAATGCATGACGACACCGAAGATCGGCCCCTGTTCAACAATGTCCATGACGAAGCCGTCGTTGCTGTAATCGACGCCAAGCGCCCGGTACCCGGCGACCGCGGATATCTTTTCGTTGAAACTGTAGCCAATACCACCGGCCACATCCCAGTCGACATCGGCCCCGCCGCCTCCGACAAGCCCCCATCCCGTAAAATAAACTTTGTCGGTGATTGAATATTTTGCCCGTATCCCGCCGAGACCGTCGACCCAGGTCGCGCTGTCTTCACGGCTCACACCATCGAGAATGCCGCCGCTGAACGAGATCTCCGTGCTCGCATGCCATACCCTCAGGCCTGCGACGAGATCGAGATTGCCCCGGTCATTCTGCAGTACCGAATAGCCAGCGCCGAGAAGCCCGGCAAAGGTTTCGGAGGTCACGTCGACATCGTCGGCAATGATGCCTCTCGGCGTACCGGAACCGCTAGAAATCTTCGAATACATGATATCGCCAAAGATGCTGTAGCGCTCGTACCGCGCCTCGCCTATCGCCATGGCTGCGAAATCGAGATCATTCAGGATATCGCCGAAATCCATGTCGGTATGCACTGTCGGAAGGCCAAACAGACCTGTATCTCCGGACATGCCTGCTGCCCAGAAATATGGGCTCACCGCGAACGTCCAGCCGTCCTGTTCGGTTTGCTTGAGTTCAGGTGCCATCGGCGACGCGATGTCGGCTGCGCGCACGGGACCTGCGGCCAGAAGACCAGCAGCCACCATTGATATCAAAGAAACGGAATACTTCATGTTGTTCCCCTCAACATAGCTGCGGCTGTCTGCAACAAAGTCATTGCACGCCAACCAGATTCGCTCCCGTAGGCACGGTACCACCCTTCCGGCGCGGCCGCCACCGGCCTTGGGGCACGGCAGCGCATGGTGGTGATCGCAATTCCGTAGCGTTCTTCTTATAGCTCGCTTCTAACTGGAATTTTGCCCACAATATCGGGCCTCTGCAGTTCCAATTGTTTGATAGCGGCCTTTGGCCGTAACGGTAGTCGCGCAAATTGTTGTCTTCGGGTTCCACCAGAAAATGGTCTGCCCCTGTTCCATACCAATTCTATATCCACGAGCCAGCATTTGGGATCTTCCTGTGCCCGCTGGCGCATTCACCAAATCGGCCACATCCATTGGCCCGCCGTTAGCGGCCGTTGCTGTTGCAACCATACTCGGCGGTACGGCGGACGCTGGAACCGCCCCCGTGCCATCGCCGCCTGTTTGACAACCGGCCAGCATCAGCGCCGAGAAAAATACTATGGGCATCATGAGACGCATTTAGATTCTCCCCCCTCAGAGCATCGATACGATCGTAGAGGCGAAACACTGGTGCGGCAACCGGAACGTGCTGGAAATGAAGTATTTCGACGAAGCCCAAGCTCACAAAAAACAGTGTTGCCCGAAGGTACAATACCGCCGGCGGTCGCGGTTAAGTAGGATGCTGGCGATGGGTTCGCGACACTTGGGCTGGACGTCGCTCCAGCTTGAAGAGTGCGCGGAATTAAAAGAGCTCCAGTTGTTTCGATTGAATTCAAGGTGAACACGCGGCAGCGGCATCCATTGAATTGTCGTTGCCTGTCAGCACCCCTCATTGATCGACAAGCTGGAGGGTCAAACGGAGGAGAAGAAAATGCGTCGCAAGGTTCTAAACTATAGTATCAGTGCGTTTGCTGTTACGTCCGTTCTCTGGGGCGCACTTGCCCCCGCACAGGCCCAGGAAGCGCAAAGAAAGCCCAACATTCTGTTCATCGTATCCGATGACACCGGCTATGGCGATCTTGGTCCCTATGGTGGCGGTGAAGGGCGCGGGATGCCGACTCCCAGCATCGATAAGCTGGCAAGCGAAGGCATGACCTTCTTCTCGTTCTATGCTCAGCCGAGTTGCACCCCTGGCCGCGCCGCCATGCAGACCGGGCGCATTCCCAACCGCAGCGGTATGACCACAGTAGCCTTCCAGGGCCAGGGTGGTGGGCTTCCGGCAGCGGAATGGACCCTCGCCTCAGTGCTGAAACGAGGCGGGTACCAGACCTATTTTACCGGCAAATGGCATCTCGGTGAGGCGGATTATTCGCTGCCCAATGCGCAGGGCTACGACGAAATGAAATATGCTGGTCTGTATCATCTCAACGCCTACACCTATGCTGATCCGACGTGGTTCCCCGACATGGACCCGGCACTCCGCGCAATGTTTCAGAAAGTGACGAAAGGCGCACTGTCCGGCAAGGCCGGAGGCCCGGTGACAGAGGAATTCAAGGTCAACGGCCAATATGTCGATACTCCCACGATTGACGGCAAGGAAGGTATCGTCGGCATCCCGTTCTTCGACAACTACGTCGAGAAAGCCGCAATTGAATTCCTTGATACGGCCTCCCAGAAGCCGGACGTGCCCTTCTTTATCAACGTTAACTTCATGAAGGTGCACCAGCCGAACATGCCGGCACCGGAATTCGAGCACAAGTCAATGTCGAAAAGCAAATATGCAGATTCGGTTGTCGAACTCGACACCCATATCGGACGCATATTGGACAAGCTGCGCGAAACCGGCATGGACAAGAACACGCTTGTTTTCTACACCACCGACAATGGCGCGTGGCAGGACGTCTATCCCGATGCCGGATACACGCCCTTCCGCGGCAGCAAGGGCACTTTGCGCGAGGGTGGTAACCGCGTTCCCGCGATTGCGGTATGGCCCGGCAAGGTCAAGCCCAACACGAAGAATCATGACGTCGTCGGCGGCCTCGATCTGATGGCCACATTCGCCTCTGTTGCCGGCGTTCCGCTTCCCGACAAGGACCGCGAAGACAAGCCCATTATCTTCGACAGCTATGACATGTCGCCGGTCTTGCTTGGTACCGGCAAATCCGAGCGCAAATCCTGGTTCTATTTCACCGAGAACGAGCTTTCACCCGGTGCTATTCGCGTCAACAACTACAAGTTCGCGTTCAATATTCGCGGCGATGACGGGGCCCCGACCGGTGGCTTGGCGGTTGACTCGAATCTCGGCTGGAAAGGCGCGGAAAAATATGTCGCCACGGTGCCCCAGGTGTTCGATTTATGGCAGGATCCCCAGGAACGTTACGACATTTTCATGAACAACTTCACGGAGCGGACCTGGATGGGCGTGGTCATGGGTGAGGAGTTGAAGAAGATCATGGCCACTTACGTCGAGTATCCCCCGCGTAAGATGCAGAGTGTCGGGTACACAGGACCGATCACGCTCTCGAACTATGAGCGGTTCCAGTGGGTGCGGGACTCGCTCGCGAAGGAAGGTGTCAGCATTCCGTTACCAACGGGCAATTGACATTCAATTGGACCCCCGGCCTGAACCGGGGGTCCTCTCGTTCGCACCGCCGGCGCGTCTGGGACGCGCAGCTCGCATTGGAGGAAGCCCTTATGTACGAGGCTCATGATCTTGCCAAAGTCGCCCGTGCTGGGGCGCTCTGTATCGCGGCCATCCTTCTTGTCGTTGTACCGGCATTGGCTCAAAATGACGCTCTCCCCTCGTGGAACGACACGGCACCAAAGGCGGCCATCATCGAGTTTGTCAAAAAGGTGACCACCGAAAATTCGCCCGACTTCGTCCCGGAGCCGGAACGCATCGCCGTCTTTGACAATGACGGCACCCTGTGGGTCGAACATCCGATGTACACCCAGCTCGCCTTCGCCCTCGACCGGGTGAAAACTGAAGCCGCATCGCATCCGGAGTGGAAGGACACGCAACCGTTCAAGGCGGCGCTTGAGGGTGATATGAAGACCCTCGCAGCCGCCGGCGAAAAAGGCCTCGTGGAGCTCATCATGGCGACGCATGCCGGGATGACCACCGGAGAGTTCCAGAAGATCGTAACGGACTGGATTGCAACCGCGCGTGACCCGCGGTTCAAGAAACCCTACACCGAGCTGGTCTATCAGCCGATGCTCGAACTGCTCACCTATCTGCGTGCCAATGGCTTCAAGACGTTCATCGTATCGGGCGGCGGCATCGAGATGATGCGGCCCTGGAGCGAAAAGGTCTATGGCATCCCGCCCGAGCAGGTCGTCGGCTCGTCGATCAAGACGCAGTTCGAGATGAAGGACGGCGCACCGACACTGTTTCGCCTGCCGCAGATAAATTTCATAGATGACAAGGCCGGCAAGCCCGTGGGGATCAACGAGCACATTGGCCGTCGTCCAATTGCCGCGTTCGGAAATTCCGATGGCGACCTGGAAATGCTGCAGTGGACAACATTGGGCGGAACGCCCGGTTTTGGCATGCTCATTCATCACACCGATGCGGAGCGCGAATATGCCTATGATCGGAACACCGAGTTCGGCCGCCTCGACACGGCGCTTGATGCCGCTTCCGTGAATCAGTGGACGATTGTGGACATGAAGGCAGATTGGAAGCAAATCTTTCGCGATTGAACCATTGTTACCTACGTTTCCGCGCCAAGGAGCAACTCGACGCAATGGGCAGTGTTCACGTTCGCTCAACGGCAATTTATCAGGCAGCCCTTGGCCTTTGCTGCCTGCTTGCGCTCACCGGGCAGGCTGTCGGCGCAGAGAGCGCCGCCACTGCTGTGGTCGATCCATTGATCTCGATGCACGAGGGGTTCGTGGACGAGAAGAAATGTGCCTCCTGCCACACCGATGAGGCGGAGGCCTTTGCCAAATCACATCACGCCAAAGCAATGGCCCTCGCCGGCGACACAACCGTGCGGGCTGATTTCAACGACGTCCAGTTCGATCACGATGGCATCGTGACAAGCTTCTTTCGCCGGGACGGTCGCTCGTTCGTCCGGACTGAAGGACCTGACGGCAAGCAAGCGGAGTTCGAGGTCAAATACACCTTTGCCTACGAGCCGCTGCAGCAGTACCTTATCGATCTCGGTGGCGGGCGATTGCAGGCTCTCGACATCGCCTGGGACACCAACAAGCAGGAATGGTTTTGGCTTGGCGAAGGCAAACCCGCTAGACCAGGGTCCACATATCACTGGACGGGCCCATTCTACCGCTGGAACCGCACCTGCATCGATTGCCATTCGACCGATCCTCAGACCAACTATCAGCCGCAGGCGAATGAATACAGATCAACCTATGTCGCGACCAGCATCGGCTGCCAATCCTGTCACGGCGGCGGGGCAAAACATGTCGAATGGGCCGAGACGAAATCGCAAGCAGTCCTGACGACGATCGGACCGACCCTGGGTCTGTCAGAGATCGATGCGAGCACTTGCTTTGGCTGTCATTCGCGACGGACCAAGGTTCTGGACGGCTATCAACCCGGACAACGCTTTCTCGATCATTTCTCCCCGGCGCTGCTTCGTTCGGACCTCTACTTTCCTGACGGACAGATCCTCGACGAGGTATTCGAATACGGCTCCTTCCAGCAAAGCAAGATGGCCAAAGCAGGCGTCACATGCCTCGATTGTCACCGGCCGCATGAGGCAACACTAAAGGCAGAGGGCAATGCTCTGTGCACGCAATGCCATACAGCAAACGCTCCGGAGCGCTTTGTGAAATTCAATCCAGGCGGCGACTTCGACACACCGGCCCACACCCATCACCCGATGGGCTCGTCCGGAGCGCAGTGCGCCAACTGCCATATGCCCCAGCGCACCTATATGAAGGTCGACCCGCGTCGCGATCATTCCTTCGTGACCCCGCGTCCCGACCTTTCCGAAATGTACGGCACGCCGAATGGCTGCACCACGTGCCATGCTGGTAAAACCAGTGCCTGGGCCGCCGAAACCATGGATAAGTGGTACGGCACGGCCTGGCGTGAACGTTCGACCATAGCGCACGCTTTCGCAGGCGCGGCGCAGAATGATCCGGCCTCAATCAGCGCACTGCGCAAGCTTGTCGCGGACAGTGATCAGGCAGGCATCGTCAAGGGCAGCGCGATTACCGCGATGAGCCGGGTCGGTGGAGCAGATGTTGCGGCAGACGTCGAGGCGGCAGCGGGACATTCCGATCCGCTTGTCCGGCTCGGAGCCGCGGAAGCGGCGGGCAATTTGCCATTGGAGAGCAGGCTAAAAGCAATAGGGAAGCTGCTCGGCGATGATACACGCGCCGTTCGGGTGGCGGCCGTCACGGCACTTGGCCGCATACCATCGCTGGACTTCCTCGGCAATGAACGCCGCACTTTCGAGGCCGCTATCGAAGATCTGCGGGCATATGTCCAGGCCAACGCCGATGTCGCCGAGGTCCAGAACAATTATGGATCCTTCCTGCTCGACCAGCAACGCTTGAACGAGGCAGAGAAAGTGTTCCGCCAGGCGCTCGTGCTCGATCCGGCGTTTTCGGGCGCGCGCATTAATCTTGCCGAGCTCTACCGCGCCTCCGGCCAGAACGAAAAATCCGAACGGTCCTACGCCGAGGCAATCGCGATTTCGCCCGAACAGGCCGACCTCCGCTACGGCCACGCATTGTCGCTCGTCCGCATAAAGGCGTTGCCGGACGCAATTGCGGAATTCGAGATGGCGGTAAGTCTTGATCCAGACAATTCCCGGTATAGGACGACGCTCGCCATTGCATTGGATTCGGCCGGCCGGACTGCGGACGCGTTGGCGATAATTGACAAAGCTGGGAGGGAAACGGACGCTAACATGCTCGGCGTTGCGATCCAATTTGGCCTAAAACTTCGGCGCTTTCCAGAAACACTCAAACATGCCGAGGCGCTAGCCCGCTTGCAGCCGAACAATCCGCAGATCGCAGACCTTGTAAGACAGTTGCGGGCGGTGGTTGGGAAAAATTGAAGCGGCAATGAGCAGCGTTCTCCCATTGGGATCAACATCAATGGTGATGATCGTGCTCGCTCAGAGAGATCTTTATATCCTGCAGGAACCGGAATAGAGAACCGACCAGCAGGCATAGGGAGACGATGAACAACACACCTGCGCCCAATTCATGGCGATATCCGAGGAGAGCCACGACAAACCCAAACAGCAGGAGGACGACGATCCCGATCGCGCCCGTGACCGCCAGTTGAAGCGACTGATTCAACAATGTCTCACGGCGCTTCAACCGGGCGATATCCGACTTTAGCCACGTGCGAGCAGGATCATCATCGGCAATCTGATTGATGGACCGGATTCGGTCTGTCACCCCTGCCATCCGGTTGATCAGGATCGACACCAGAGCTGCGATGGAGGCCAGCAGAAACGCTGGAGCCACCGCATGAGCGATCATTGTGGAAAGTTGATCGACGTTGACAGACATATTCTTTTGCTGCCGCTAGCTTGATCTTGTCGAGATTGAACATGTCACCGATTGGACTTTTCGGCAAACATGGGCCTTGGCATCGCCTCGCGACCGCTGCATTAAGCGCAATTGCCTTGTGACATCGAAGTGCCGGGGATAGTCTGCCGGTGCACCTTCCAGGCAACATGCAGGTTTCTCGTCGGATATCAGGTTGGGAGCGGCTGGGCAGCGAGAGCAACTATGGAACCAAAGATCACATATGGACCCGGTCTTGCCCATTGCACGGACTTCCGATCCGGCCGCCGCAAGACGGAATCAATCGACGCTGAACTGTTGCAACGCCCATGAGCGAGCACCCTGTCCGCGACGAACCACGATGGGCTCCTGCGCTGGCGATACTGGCCGTGCTCGGTCTTTTGGCAGTGCTGCCCCACCATGTGCGTCTGATGCCAGCGTGGGTTTCCTACATCGTCGCGCTTGTGGTTATTGTGCCCATGATTGTGGTCACACTAACTGCAAGCAGTTTATGGACACGCATTGAGCAGACCGTGATCATGCTCCTTGGTGCGGCCTATATCGCCAACACGGCGGCAGAATTGGCAGACATGATCGGGATCATCACGCTTCATCCACCGGAAACCCGCGCTGTCTCGCTGCTCTCCTCATCGCTTGCGATTTGGGTCACCAATGTTTTGACGTTCTCATTGCTTTACTGGCAAATCGATCGCGGCGGGCCATTCTCCCGGGCGCGTGGAACCACAATAAAGCCGGATTGGCTCTTTCCGCAGGCGGCGGCACCCGAGGTCACATTACCCGACTGGCAGCCATTGTTCCTCGATTACCTGTTTCTCGGATACAACACGGCGACGGCATTCAGTCCCACCGACGTCCTTCCGCTCACGAGACGCGCGAAGATGCTGATGATGCTGGAGAGCACGATCTCGCTGTTGACGCTCGTCATCGTTGCCGCCCGCGCGGTCAACGTTCTCCCGTAGCTGTGCGGGCTTTCGGCGTCACTTCGGGAAGAGAAAGGTTATGCCGGCCCTCGCGCCGAAGCCATCGGGTCCGCTGTCCGGACTTTCAGCCCAATAGCGCAATCCGGCGAACAGACTGATCGGCTGCTTGTCGATCTTCACAAGCTTCGCCACCGTGAAATTGACTGGCACCGACCATTGTTCGGCCTCCCAGTCATAGGTCGACTCGGTATTCAGCGTGAAGGTCCAGGCATCCTTGGTAGTGTAGGAGATGAAGGGTTGCAGGAACGTCGCGTTGACATCATTGCGGTCGTCATCACCGGCAAACGACCAGATGTGGTTGGCCAGCCCGCCGAAGGTCCAGGGTCCTTCCTGCTTCAGGACGACCGCTGTGGGCCCTGCGCCCCATTTTTCGCCACTGAGCAGATCGTCCGTTCCAGTCGGCAGGAGGAACATCGGACCGGCACCCCAGATGATGCCACCAGCTGTCGGCTTCTTGGGCGAGAAAAAAAGGCTTTGGGTTGTATCGCCAAGGCCGAACTGGTCGCCGGACGGTCCGGCGACGTCGTTCTGCCAGGCAACTGGAACAATGGTTCGCGAGATGAGGTTCCAATCCTCGTTCAGCGTGAACGGAATGACGGGCTGGATGTTGACGTAGAATTTCTCTCCGTCGTTGGGGCCGTAGCCGCTGTCGTAGTTTCCCTGGAATGGCACGCTGATTAGTGATGCGATGGGGTTTGAAAGTTTTTTGGCCAAGTCTTCACTTGATTCCTGCGCTGAAGCGCCGGAATTGACGAGCTGCAGCACAGTGATTGCAACGATCGGGATTGAATACCAGCTTTTGACAATATCCATGTGAGTTTCCCCCGACGCATCGTAACATTGTTGGCTGAAAAGGGAAGAACAGCGTGACAGCTGCATTTGGACCCTTGCTCCATGGCATTCTGCCACTCGAAAGCTGGCTGTTGCATTGAACAGTTGAGCCTCAACCGCCGAATGGCGGGCCACATACCTTGGAGGAAGGTGCGGGCACCAGCGATTGCGTTACCGTAACGTACTTGTGCCTGTTGCCCATGGTGACAAGTTTATAGCTGAACGAACGGGAGGCTACGACGATGCTGAGAATCGGCACATTGTTTCTTGCGACATTGAGTTTGACGGCGGTTTCGTACCATCGTGCTGATGCGCAGCAAGCCACGGGTGAGCCTGGTTCGCCGAGCGCAACAACGACGATCGATGGAAAATACTTGCCCAATCAGCCTCCGGCGTTCGGCGGGCAAATCGGTCTCGATGCCAAGAGCTCCAAACCCTACTGGCCGCCCCAAATCGTGCCGCCCAAGGGTGCACCCAACGTCCTGCTGATCATGACCGACGATGCGGGTTACGGCGTAGCCGGAACATTTGGCGGTGTCATCCCGACGCCGGCTTTGGACCGGGTAGCAAATGCGGGTCTGCGTTACACCCAGTTTCATTCCACCGCGCTCTGTTCGCCGACACGGGCCGCATTGATCACCGGCCGCAATCACCATTCCTCCGGTTTTGGTGTTATTTCAGAGCAGGCGACCGGGTATCCTGGCTATGATTCCATCCTCGGCGTGAACAACGCCACGATCGGCGAAATCCTGAAGCAAAACGGCTACGCGACCTCGTGGTTCGGCAAGAACCACAACACGCCTGCCTTTCAATACAGTGCTGCGGGGCCGTTCGATCAGTGGCCAACCGGGATGGGTTTTGATTATTTCTATGGCTTCATGGGTGGTGACACCAGCCAGTGGCAGCCATACCTGTTCCAGAACACAACACAGATTTTTCCATGGGTTGGCAAGCCCGGCTACAATCTCATCACTGACGAAGCCGACAACGCCATCGACCATATCAAGCAGCTGAATGCCGCAGCGCCTGACAAGCCGTTTTTTGTCTATTACGTGCCCGGTGCCACGCACGCACCTCACCATCCGACCCAGGAGTGGATCGACAAGTTCAAGGGCAAGTTCGATATGGGCTGGAACGAAATGCGTGAGCAGATTTTGGTCAACCAGAAGAACCTCGGCGTGGTTCCGGCGAACACGCATTTGACGCCTTGGCCAGATGATCTGCCGAAATGGGATACGCTTGACGCCGACAGCAAGAAACTCTTCGCACATCAGGCGGAGGTGTTTGCTGCCTATGTCGCCTATTCCGACAACGAGATCGGGCGGGTGATCCAGGCCGTGGAGGACGTCGGCAAGCTCGACAACACACTCATCATCTACATTGAGGGCGACAATGGCACCAGCGCAGAGGGAAGTGCACTCGGTACGCCCAGTGAAGTGATCACAATCCAGGGCATCGACATTCCCGTCAAAGACCAGCTGAAGTTTTATGACGTCTGGGGTTCAGACGAGACCTATCCGCATATGTCTGTGGCATGGTCATGGGCCTTCGACACGCCGTTCAAATGGACAAAGCAGGTCGCCTCGCATTTCGGCGGTACGCGGCAGGGCATGGCGATGGCCTGGCCGGCACGGATCAAGGACGCGGGCGGCATCCGTAGCCAGTTCCACCACGTGATCGATATCGTTCCCACGATTCTCGAGGCGACCGGGATACCCGCGCCGGTGATGGTCAATGGCGTGGCGCAGAAACCGATCGAAGGCGTCAGCATGACCTACAGTTGGGACAAGGCGAACGCCAATGTTCCGTCGGCACGGAAGACGCAGTATTTCGAGATGTTCGGCAACCGCGCGATCTACAACGACGGCTGGGTCGCTGCCACGACACCGCCCGCCCCACCTTGGCTGATGGGCAAAAGCAAGATGCCCGATGTCGTTGATGGCTACAATTGGGAACTGTACAACCTCACGGAGGATTTCTCGCAGTACAACGATCTGGCTGCAAAAATGCCGGACAAGCTACGTGAGATGCAGGAAATGTTTCTGATGGAGGCGGCGAAGTACAACGTGTTCCCGCTGGATAACTCGATCCTCGAGCGCATCCTCACATCACGACCGAGTGCGACCGCAGGGCGCAACGATTCACATACTCAGGCGTTTTGTCCGGCCTTCCAACCAGCGATGCTCCGAGCATCCTGAACAAGTCCTACTCGATCACTGCGGACGTCACCATACCGGAGGGCGGCGGCGACGGCATGCTCGTCACCACTGGCGGCCGCTTTGGCGGATACGGGCTTTATCTGCTCAAGGGCAAGCCCGTTTTTCTCTACAATTTGGTAGATATGGAGCGCTTCCGCTGGGAGGGGCCTGAGGTGCTGACGCCAGGAAAGCATACGATCGTCTTCACTTTCCAGGCTGATGGCCCAGGCTTCGGCAAGGGTGGTGCAGGCGTCCTTAAGGTGGATGGCACAGAGGTTGCTAGTCAGAAAATTCCGCACACGATCCCGATCATAATGCCATGGGATGAGACCTTCGACGTCGGGGTGGACACCCGCACGGGTGTGGAAGACAACGATTACCAGGTGCCGTTCCGTTTCACTGGCGAGATCGCAAAGCTGACGGTTAACCTGCAACCCTAGACATGGATGGCGCGTACAAGGGGCATTGGCATCAATGTCCCCAGGTCGATTTGTCCATGGCTGCAAGACTGGACGGACACTAGTTCCGCCATCCCTGGCCGTCAGGGCCTTCATCCCTTTGGGGTGATTGTCGGCACGGCGCATTTGTCAGATGATGCATTGGCAATCAACAATGACGGGGGAACAACCTCATGCGCCTGACAGCCTTTAACTGCCTGACCGTTTTCACCATCGGCCTCAGCCTCGGCATCACAATCGGCGTGTTTCACATTTAACCGCTTCGCCCAGCACCTGGACCAGCTTCCGAACCGGATGCATTTGTTGCATGCCGGCATGACTGCGGCCATGAACAGGAAGGCGCCGGCGCGCCTTCCCATCCGCACCATTCGACTATTGTGTGTTGAGATCATCAAGCGCCCGGTTCAGCGCCAGAACATTGACGACGGGCTCACCCATAAAACCAAGCTCGCGCCCTTTGACATTCTGATCGACCAGTTCGCGAACGCGCGTCTCGTCAATACCACGAGCTCTGGCGACCCTTGGTACCTGAAAATAAGCCGATTCCGGCGAAATATGCGGATCGAGACCGCTGCCTGACGTGGTGACAAGATCGATCGGTACGGCCGCATTCGGATTGGTTTCCTTCAATGCTGCCTCATCCGTCTTGATACGGTCGATCAGTTTCGGATTGGTGGGTCCGAGATTGGAACCGCTGGAGGCACCGGCATTGTACCCGTCGCCCGCAGCGGATGGTCTGCCATGGAAATAGTTGTCACTGGAAAATGCCTGGCCGATCAGTTCCGAACCGATGACGGTGCCGTTCTTCTCGATGAGACTGCCATTCGCCTGACGAGGGAACAGTAGCTGTGAGATACCGGTCATGCTTAAGGGATAGATCAGGCCTGTGATGACCGTAAGGGCGATTACCATGACAATCGCGGGTTTGAGTTGTTTCAACATTGGGATGATCCTTTATGCGAGCCCGAGGCTCGTGATGACCACATCGATGGCTTTGATGCCGATGAAGGGGACAATGACACCGCCGAGGCCATAAATCAGAAGGTTGCGGCCCAGGAGAGAACCGGCGCCGACCGGCCGGTATTTGACGCCCTTCAGCGACAGCGGGATGAGCGCGACGATGATCAGCGCGTTGAAGATGATCGCCGACAGGATGGCGCTTTGAGGCGTCTGCAATCCCATGATGTTCAGAGCGTCCAGCTGCGGGTAGAACGCCAGGAACATTGCCGGAATGATGGCAAAATACTTGGCGATATCATTGGCGATGGAGAAGGTCGTCAACGCCCCGCGGGTCATCAGCAACTGCTTGCCGATCCCGACGATCTCAATCAGCTTGGTCGGATCGCTGTCGAGATCCACCATGTTACCGGCCTCTCGCGCGGCCACGGTGCCTGTGTTCATCGCCACGCCGACGTCCGCCTGCGCCAATGCCGGGGCATCGTTGGTGCCGTCGCCGCACATGGCAACAAGTTTGCCTTTCGACTGTTCGTCGCGGATGAGCGACAGCTTGTTCTCCGGCGTTGCCTGGGCGAGGAAATCGTCGACGCCGGCTTCCGCGGCGATAGCTGCCGCCGTCAGCGGATTATCCCCCGTGATCATAACCGTCCGGATACCCATGCGGCGCAACTCGGCAAAACGCTCACGAATGCCGCCCTTCACGATGTCCTTGAGGTAAACCACCCCAAGCAGCCTGCCGTCACGCACGACCGCAAGCGGCGTACCGCCGGCCTTGGCGATTTCGTCGGCGATAGCCTGCAGATCGCGGACGGTCCCGGCGCTGGCGCCCCTTCCTATTGTCGCGACCGTCCCACCCGCTGCGGGCGCCGCTGCCATCGCCGTCTGATCGGCATAGGCAAGGACGGCATCAACAGCACCCTTGCGGATCGACGATCCGTCAATATCCACACCGCTCATGCGGCTTTGTGCGGTGAATGGTACGAAGTGGGCATGCAGGGTTTGCATGTCGCGGGCGCGAATGCCGTACTTTTCTTTCGCGAGCACGACGATCGAACGGCCCTCGGGTGTCTCGTCGGCCAGCGAGGCGAGCTGGGCGGCATCGGCCAGTTCCTCTTCGGTGACGCCTTGTACCGGGAGGAGTTCGGTGGCCTGGCGGTTGCCAAAGGTGATCGTACCGGTCTTGTCCAGAAGCAGCGTATCAACGTCGCCTGCCGCCTCAACCGCGCGTCCGGACATTGCCAGTACATTGAACTGGATGAGCCGGTCCATGCCGGCGATACCGATTGCCGACAGCAGCGCACCGATCGTTGTCGGGATCAGGGTCACGAACAGGGCGACCAGGACGACGACCGGAATAGCGCCGCCCGCATAGCTGGCAAAGCTCGGAATGGTTGCTGTTGCCAGGACGAAAATCAGCGTCATGCCTGCCAGGAGAATGTTCAGGGCGATCTCGTTCGGTGTCTTCTGACGCTGAGCGCCTTCGACAAGCGCAATCATCCTGTCGATGAATGTCGAGCCCGCTGCCGCCGTGATGCGGACACGCAGCCAGTCGGACAGGACCTGCGTACCGCCGGTGACGGCCGAGCGGTCACCTCCGGACTCGCGGATGACAGGAGCGGATTCACCAGTGATCGCCGATTCATTGACCGAAGCGACGCCCTCGATGACCTCGCCGTCGGACGGGATGATGTCACCGGCTTCCACGAGGACGACATCGCCGACCTTCAAACTGGTGCCGGGAACCAGCTTGAATTTGGCGGCGTCGTCGCCGGAGAGCAGCTTCGCCTGGGTTTCAGTGCGGGCCTTGCGCAGCGAATCCGCCTGTGCCTTGCCCCGCCCCTCGGCGACTGCCTCGGCAAAATTGGCAAAGAGCACCGTAAACCACAACCACAAGATGATCTGAAAGGAGAAGCCGAGGCTTTGGCCGCCTGTTGCCACCTCTTTGAGGAAAAGCACCGTGGTCAATGCGGAGACCACGGCAACGACGAACATCACCGGATTCCGGATGAGGCTGCGCGGGTTCAGCTTTTTGAAAGCGCCGCCGATGGCGGGCAGCAAGATCGATGAGTCCATCAGACTCGCGGATTTGGACTGGCTCATGAGAGACTCCAGTTGTGGATGTGAATGAAGGCGTATGCAGCGAGCCATACGAGCAGCATGATCATCGCCATGCCGAGAATGATGTCGGAAGCGCGCACGCGCCGGGTTGCGCCCCGCGCCAGATTTCCTGCGCGGGCCTGAATGTCGAATTGCAGATAGCCGTGACGCATGGTGCGCTCCGTCAGAATGTCTGCCCGAGCCCGGTGGCGAGATGCTCGACGATCGGTCCGACGGCCAGCGCCGGGAAGAAGGTGAGACCACCGACGATCAGGATCACACCGACGAGCAGGCCAACGAACAGCGGGCCGTGGGTGGGAAATGTGCCCGCGGATTCCGGAACAGTCTTTTTTGTCACAAGAGAACCGGCGATCGCCAAAGCCGGAATGATCACGAAAAACCGCCCCATCCACATGCCGGCGCCGAGCGTGATGTTGTACCAGGGCGTGTTCCCTGTCAGGCCACCGAATGCCGAACCGTTGTTTGCCGCGGCGGAGGTATAGGCATAAAGGATTTCCGAGAAGCCATGCGGACCCGCGTTGGCGATGGAAGCGACCGCGGAGGGCAGAACGGCCGCAACCGCGGTGAAGCCGAGCATTGCCAGCGGCAGGCATAGGACAGCCAGCATGGCCATCTTGACTTCCTTGGCCTCGATCTTCTTGCCGAGATATTCGGGCGTGCGGCCAACCATCAGGCCAGCCACGAAGACGGCGATGATGACGTAAAGCAGGATACCGTAGAGCCCCGCGCCAACGCCGCCGATAACCACTTCGCCAAGCATCATGTTGATGAGCGGAATCATGCCGCTGATCGCCATGAAGCTGTCATGCATCGCGTTGACAGCGCCGCAGGATGCGGCCGTCGTGATGACGGCGAACAGCGCTGACAAGGCGATGCCGAAGCGCGTCTCCTTGCCTTCCATGTTGCCGCCGTCGATGCCGAGTGCATGGATCAGCGGATTGCCGGCGGCCTCGCCCCAGTAACAGACGATCACACCGCCCAGGAACAGCAAGCCCATGGCGGCGAAAATGGCCCAGCCCTGACGCTGGCTGCCGACCATCCGGCCGAACACATTGGTCAATGCCGCGCCGATGACAAAGATCGACACCATCTGGATGAGGTTTGAGATCGCATCGGGATTTTCGAACGGATGCGCGGAATTGACGTTGAAGAAGCCGCCACCATTGGTACCGAGCATCTTGATGGCCAGCTGCGAGGCCACCGGGCCGACGGCGATGGTTTGCTTGGCGCGCTCTAGCGTCGTCGCGACGGCGTAGGTTCCCAGTGTCTGCGGCACGCCGAGATAGACGTATACAAGCGTCAAGACGACACAGATGGGCAGCAGTATATAAAGCGTGCTCCTCGTTAGATCGACCCAAAAATTGCCGATCGACTTGCCCGATGCGCGTGCAAATCCGCGGATCAGCGCAATTGCGATGGCAATTCCGGTCGCCGCAGAAACGAAGTTTTGCACGGTCAAGCCGGCCATCTGCACGAGATAGGACATCGTGCTCTCGCCGCCGTAGTTCTGCCAGTTCGTATTCGTCACGAAGCTGATGGCGGTGTTGAACGCGAGATTGGGTTCGGTCGCACCCATTCCCGCGGGATTAAGGGGAAGATCCCCCTGAAACCGCTGCAGGAAATAAAGAACGATGAAGCCGGCCAGACTGAAAAACAGCAGAGCCGCTGTATAGATGGTCCAATGCTGTTCTTCGCGTTCGCTTGTCCCGGCCAGGCGATACAGGCCCCGCTCCACGGGAACGAGAATGGGCGACAGAAACGTGCGATCGCCGTTGAATACCCGCGTCATGTAGCCACCGAGCGGCTTTACGAGCAAAATGATGATCCCGCAGAAAACCAGGATTTGTAACCAACCGTTGAGAGTCATGGGAAGAACTTTCCGTGCCTGGCGTCAGAAGCGCTCTGGGCGCACGAGGGCGTAGGTGAGATAGGCGAGAAGGAACAGAGTCACAGCGCCGCCGAGAATGTAGTCGATAGTCATCTGGCACTCCTTCCCGTCAAAGACTGTCGCAGGCCTTGGTGTAAGCCAGCGACAGGACAAAGAACAAAATGCCAATTCCAAGAACAACGACGTCCATCGAAAGAACTCCTTTTCCATTACTGCGCCGGGTCCGATCGGGCCCGCAAAGACGTAAATAAAACGATCGGTCACCGCCGTGAGCGGATAGCTCCAGGGCCAGGACCGGCCAAGATATGACTTGGAACGGCATATGAATTCGAGACGGCATCCATGGGAGAGATATAAAAATACTATAAGGATTCGCGTTGGCGCCCGGCCTGCCGCGATACCAAAGTTAAAAAAACAGTGGTTACAGGCCCCCTCCTCCGCCGTGATGTTGGTTTCGCACGGGCGAATCGGTGCAAACTATCCGCTGACGCGGAAATGGCGGCAGGAAGGATGACCGGAATGACGATGAGCTTCGAGGAGTTCCAAGCTTCGCGTGATTATAGCGATGACCTCCATGCGCTCGGTTTGTGCGAAGGCGAAGGCTTTTATTATGCCGACGGCCTTTGTTGCATCGAAAAGAGCGGCGCTGTGTATCTATTGCATCACGGCGACCGTACTCTGGTCGATACGGACCTCGGCAAACTGGAGCGCGAGCTTTATCACCGTTTTTATTCCGCGGCAGCGGCGTAAGACGCAACCAAGTGTCTCCCGGCTACACCGGTTTAGACCCGAACTGCCGGCTACCTACTCCATTTGCGGAATGTTACTCCCATTTGACGCCTTGTGTCTGTTCATTGCGAACGTAAAATCATGGCTATGATGATGATGGAACCGACAAAAAGCTCCGACAATCAATCGGACAGAACCAGAGAATGCAAAGAAGCGCTGAAGCCGGGTTTTGAGTATCTGGCCGAGCAGGCCTTGAGTGTCGGCTGGGATCGCAACGAGGTAGCGCTGGCTCTGTCCGAACTGGGGGAACAGCTTCTTCAGCAGACAGCGGAAACTGCCGGCTCAGAAGCCGACATCGCAATAGCCAAAGCACTGTTCGAAATAAGAAAATCCCTTTTGACATCCCATTAGGGTAGTCCATAAATTTTTTTCAGAATTGCTGGAACAATCTCGGCGTCAGTGCGTTTTATGAGTGCCGAGACAGCATCGGACAAGTTCCGACAGGCATCTCGACAGAGGCTCAGTATCGTCCATGGCAAAAAAACCATGTGGCAATCTGGGCCTCACTTTTTTGAAGAGGGTCAGCTGGATGTGATAGTCACGCCAGTATATCTGCCAATTCCCGCCTCGCAATTTCACGCAGACGTTCTGCTTCATCCTGGGCAATCCAGCGGTAGGGAAAGCGGAGGCGCGTTCCCACAGGTCCCCAATTGCCCACGGCGGCCAGCAACTTATCGAGAGCGGCATTTGAATAGCCGAGTTTCTGCCGGAACGGCACGATATGTTCGTCCATGAATCTGCAGATCCGCTGTTCGATCTCCAGAGCGGCAGCAATGTCTTCATTGATCATTTGCGTCCATCGTTGAGCGCCCCGCGGACTGAGGCATGCGACGTTCGAAAATGAACCCGCCGCAACCCCCTCTTTGACCCCTGTGGCGAGATGATGCCCTGGAACGAAAAGCGAAACAGCCTGCAAATATGTGCGGGCTTCGGCGTACCAGTCGTTGCCGCCATCAGCCAGTTTCACGCCGGTTACGCCAGGTACCGGTGCCAATATTGCCGCAAGATCCTTTGGTGAGAGAACGCGCTTTGCATGGGGCGGATTGTAGAGGATCAGCGCAACCCCACCTGCTACCTCGGATGCCCTGTGGAGAAAGTCGATCGCTTCGTCATTGGTCAGCGGCCACCAATCGGGCAATATTACCTGAATTGCCGCCGGACCATACGATGCGGCGCGGCGCACCCGGTTCAGCATGATTGCCGGATCAGGCTGGCACGCGCCAATGACGAAAGGCATTCCCGCCCGCTTGCAACGTTCGGCAAGCGCCGGCTGGATGCGGTCAAATTCCGCTTCTGTCTGATTGTGGAATTCGCCCGCAGTGCCATTCGAATAGATACCATCGACACCCGCCTCGATCAGGATATCGATCTCGTCGCCCAGTTTACTGAACTCTATACTGTCATCTGCCTCTATCGGCAGGAGCAGACTGGCCCAATTACCGGCAATGGCAGGGTTTTCTGATATCACAGCAAACTCCCGGGTCAGCTCAAATCATCGCGGATACAGGCCTTGAACTGGCCGGGCGCAATTTCGCGCAATTGCGGCACCGTATTGGCGCAGGCATCCAGCGCATTCGGACATCGTGTGCGGAACACGCAGCCGCTGGGCGGATTGGCCGGGCTCGGTATATCGCCCTTCAGTATCTGGCGATTGCGCGGCGCGTCCGGGTCGGGCGATGGGATCGCTGACAGCAAAGCCCGTGTATAGGGATGTTGGGGCCGGGCATAAAGATCGGCGCTGGCGGCAATCTCCATGATGCGGCCGAGATAAAGGACGATCACCCGGTCGCAGATATATTCGACCACGGCTAGATCATGCGAGATGAACAGCATGGTTAGTCCGAGCCGCTGCTGCAGATCGCGCAAGAGATTGATCACCTGCGCCTGGATCGACACATCAAGTGCCGAAACAGGCTCGTCAGCGACAATGAATTCGGGAGCAAGCGTCAAAGCGCGTGCAATACCGATACGCTGGCGCTGCCCTCCGGAAAACTCATGCGCATAGCGGTTGATCGCTTCGGCCGGCAGATCGACCTGTTCGAGTGCGGCTCGCGCCCGATCGAGGCGTTCCTTGCGGGTTCCGATGCCCTGAATGTTCAGACCTTCGGTCAGGATCTCGCCGATTGTCATGCGCGGCGAGAGGCTGGCGAAGGGATCCTGGAAAATATACTGCATTCGCGGCCGCGCCCGCCGCATCTGTGCGGACGAGAGCGTCGTCAGTTCCGTTCCGTCGAATTGAACACTGCCCGACGACGGCTCGACGAGACGCAACACCGAGCGGCCGATCGTGGTCTTGCCGCTGCCGGATTCGCCGACAAGACCGACCACCTCGCCCTTGCCGATATCGAATGAAATGCCTTCGAGTATATTGAGTTTGGTGCCGCGCGAAACATAGTGCTTCGCCAGATCACGAACTGAAACGAATGGGACGCTCATCGGCTTACCTCCTGCCATCTGATGCAGCGGCTGTGATGCGCTGCATTGACCTCGGCGAGCGGTGGCACCGCCGTCCGGCAGGCGTCGAGGGCATAGCTGCAACGTGGAGAAAAAGCACAGCCCCCCGGCATGTCCGCGAGACTCGGCACGACCCCGGGGATAGCCGCTAGTTTCTCTCCGGCCTGCTTCATGCGGGTCGCATCTCCAAGCCGCGGCATCGATGCGAGGAGCCCAAGTGTATAGGGGTGGCGCGGATTGCGAAAAACCTCGCCAACAGGGCCTTCCTCGACAATGCGACCGGCATACATCACAGCCACGCGATGGGCTATTTCTGCAACGACGCCCAGATTGTGCGTGACAAAAAGCATGCCCATGCCGCGTTCACGCTGCAGCTTCAGCAGCAAGTCGAGAATCTGCGCCTGGATCGTCACATCCAGCGCGGTCGTTGGCTCATCGGCGATCAGCAATGTCGGATCGCAGGCCAGCGCCATGGCGATTGTTGCGCGCTGCCGCATACCACCGGAGAGCTCGTGCGGATACTGCCCTGCCCTGCGTCTCGCATCGGGAATGCCGACCTGATCCAGAAGTGCAATTGCTGCAGTCATCGCCGATTTCCGATCCGCATTGCGGTGAATCCGAATGGGCTCCGCTATCTGGTCACCCACGGTAAAGACAGGATTGAGGCTCGACATCGGCTCCTGGAAGACCATGCCGATGTCGTCGCCGCGGATTCCCCGCATTTGCTGTTCATCCAGCGCCACCAGATCCCGGATCGCACCATCCTTGCTCTTGAAGCGGATACTGCCCGCCGCAATCGCCCCGACATTGCGGGTCAACAAGCGCATGACCGATAGACTGGTTACGGATTTGCCGGAACCGGATTCGCCGACAAGCGCCACCGTTTCACCGGGCGCAATGGTCAGGTCGATGCCGTTGACAGCCGTAATCTCGCCGCCGCGGGTGCGGAAGATTGTCCGCAACCCGCGAATGTCGAGTATTGGGTCGATGCGCTTGTCCATATCCGGCTCAGCCAAGCAGGCCGGTTGACCGCAGAATCGCATCGATACGCGCCGCCTCCGCGTCATTGAGCGCCTGCCGCGGTCGTGGCATGACATTCGTGCTGATGATGCCAAGGCTGCGCATCGCGGTCTTGAACCCGCCAACGCCCGAGGCACCGCCGCTCACTCGTCCTTGCGCGATCCACACGATCTCAAAAAGGCGGCAGAGCCGCTCCTGTTCCTTGCGGGCAGCAATCCAGTCACCGCGCTGCGCCGCTTCCCACAGCCGCACATAGCCGGATGGATCGACATTGGCGAGACCCGGAACGACACCGTGTGCGCCCATCAGCAGCGCATTGTCGACGACAATCTCGGAGCCGGTCATCAAGAAAATATCCTTGTGTTCGGCAAGATCGAGCAGGGCATAACGGAAGTTGCCATCGTCGCCGCTGGAGTCTTTCAGGCCAACAATGACGCCTTCCCTGGCCAGCGTCGTCACCGTAGGGCGGGCCAGTTTGACATGGACGCAAACCGGAATGTCATAGGCCACCAGCGGAATGTCCACGGCATCCTTGATATAGCGGAAATGGTCCATCGTCTCAGACTGGCTTGTCACGGTGTAGTACGGTGCGGTCACGACCGCCGCGGCGGCACCGGCGGCCTTTGCGACCTTCGCGTGACGGATGACATTGTCCGTCGTCGCGTCGATCACGCCCGCGATGACCGGCACTCGTCCATTGACCACTTTCACCGAGTGTTCGAGAATTTGCCGGCGCGTCGTCTCATCGTGGAATACGACTTCGCTCGTCGAGCCAAGCACGAACACGCCATGGCAACCTGCCCCGATCAGATGTTCGAGCACGCGGGTATAAGACGGATAGTCGACCGTGAAGTCCGGATTGAGCGGTGTCACGACGGGAGGAACAACACCATGGAATTTCGTCATTTTCGCTTTCTTTCGTTTTCAGTTTAGTTCTGCGCGAGGATCGAAGGCATCCCTCAGACCATCGCCGATGAAATTGATTGCAAGAACAGCAAGGACCAGTGCGCCGCCGGGGAACAGCCATTGCCAGGGAAATTGTTCAAGGACCGCAGTTGACCGCGCAGCATTGAGCATATTGCCCCAGCTGGCAGCCGGCGGCGCGATACCCAGCCCCAGGAAGGACAGGCCCGCCTCCAGCAGGATCGCGTTGGCGATTTGTAGCGTCGCGTAAACGACAAGGATATCGATCGAGTTCGGCAAGCCATGCCGGAACAAGAGGTGTCCGAGCCCCGCCCCCATGCCCCGCGATGCCATGACAAAGTCGCGTTCGCGCAATTCGAGCAGGCGTGAGCGGATCATGCGCGACAGCAGTGGCCACGACAGCAGGGAAATGACGAGCACCGTCGGCCAGATGCCGGTGCCGGCGATCGATGCGAGCACCAGAAGGAAGATAACGGGCGGCAAGGTCATCACAAGATCGACGAAACGCATGGTGACGGCATCGGCCCAGCGTCCGGCAAATGCCGAGATTGCCCCGGCCAGAAAACCGATGATTGCCGAGACGGCAGTCGACGCGACTGCCACCAGCAGTGAAATCCGCCCGCCCTCGAGAACGCGGGCAAACACGTCCCGGCCGACGCCGTCGGTACCGAACCAGTGCGTTACGGTGGGTCCACTATTCATGGCCAGAAGATCGATGTCGTTCGGCTTGAACGTCCACCACAGCGGATAGGACAGAATCATCACCAGCATCGGCACGATTGCCGAGACCCCGAAGAGCGCCGCCTTGTTATGGCCGAAACGATGGAACGCGCGAGCCATTGGACCCGGGCTGGAGGGAGGAGTACGTGCAAGCATCTCAACCCACCTTGATTCGCGGATCAATGACCGCATAGGTGATGTCGGTCAGCAGATTGACGACGATCACGCAGGCACCGATGACAAGGGTCGCGCCCATGATAACCGGGTAATCGCGCGTTTCTACGGCGTTCACCAGCAAAAGCCCCATGCCCGGCCAGTTGAACACGCTCTCGATAAAGATAGCGCCGCCAATAGCCAGTCCGATGGTCGAACCGATGACGGTCACAACCGGCAGCAAAGCATTGCGCAAGGCGTGCTTCGCTACGACCCAGAATTCCTTGACGCCCTTGGCGCGGGCGGTTCGCACATAGTCCTGATTAAGCACTTCCAGCAATGAAGAGCGCATATAGCGCATGATCAATGCGGCCTGCGCGACGGAAAGAAGTGCGGCCGGCAGGATCAGGTGACTGAGCAGATCGGCAACTGAAAATTCCGCGCCCGGTGTCAGCATGCCGCCGGAGGGCGCCCAGTTCAGCCGCACGGCAAATATGTAAAGACCGATCAAGGCGCTGAGAAATGCCGGGCTGGAGATCCCGACGAGCGCGAAAACCGAGAACGACAGGTCCGTGGCGGAATTTCGGCGCACGGCGCTGATAACACCGGTGACAATCCCGGTGATAATGGCAATGACCAATGCGGAACCCATCAGCAGCACGGTCGGCCCGATCCGCGAAAGGACAAGACCCAATACCGGCTGGTCCTGACGCTTGATCGAATGGCCAAGGTTGCCGGAGACGGCCTGCTGCAACCACGCCAGGTATTGCACCGGCAAGGGCTTGTCGAGCCCGAGTTGGCTACGCAGGTCGGTGAGCTGCGCTGGCGACATCGGGATATTGGGATCGATATAGGCATCGATCGGATCGCCCGGCGTGAGGCGCAAGAGCAGGAAGATCAGCATGCTCAATGCGATGAGCATGCCCACTCCTATCATCAGGCGTCGAAGACTGTACTGAAGCATTTTGTTTCCGCTGTGTTGGGGTGACCAAGGCCACCCCGCTTTAAGCAAGCAAACGGTCTATTCGGCGATGGACCATTTTTCCGGATGGGCCTGATAGGGTCCACCGCCCGGCGCGGGCGTCCAGGTGAAGTCCTTGACCTTTGCCGAGACCACGCCATAGCGATTTGCGACCCACAGCGTCGCCCATGGCAGATTGGCGTTCATCACCTTGCAGACTTCCTGATAGCGGGTATCGCGCTTGGAGGCGTCGGGCTCGGCCAGTGCCGTATCGAGCGCCGCATTCAGATCGGGCATGCGGGCGCGCACGACATTCGGACCTGCGGGCGGAATCTGCTTCTCGTTAAGACCGACATTGATGCTGCCCGCATCGGGCCCGTTCTGCAGCCCCGCATACACCATCTGGAACTGCGCGACGTCCGGCGCCGGGTTGAGCACGATACTGTTGTAAGTCGGCGTATCGACCGCTCGCGGGACGACATTGATGCCCACCTGTGCGAGCATGGCCTGAACGGCGGCGAGCACATTGGTCGCCAGCGGTGTCGTATAATAGGTCAGCAGTGTAATCGGCTTGTCGCCGTTGATCTGCGCCCATCCGGCTTCTTCGAGCAGCTTCTTCGCTTTCTCCGGGTCGTAGGCATAAGCGTCGATGCCCTGCGGTAACAGCTGATCGACCACATAGGCGCAATTAGCCGGCTTGGCGGCGCCGCTATAGAGGCTCTTTATGATGGCGTCGCGATTGATCGCATACATCACAGCCTGGCGGACACGGACATCCTTCCAGATGGGCGAGTCGTGATTGAAGCCCAGATAGTTCACGACATATGAGTCGCCTTCGATCACCCTGAAGCCTTCGTCGCCCTTGAACGTCGAAACGTCATTGGAATCGACGTAGGTAAACTGGATTTCGCCGGCGCGAAGTGCAGCGATAGCTGCTGCCGGATTGGCGAAATAGCGGTTGATCACCCGCTCCAGCGCAGGCTTGCCACCGCGATACTCGGTGTTTGCAGCAAGTTCGACATATTGGTCGGTCACGTATTTGGTGAACTTGAATGGCCCGGTGCCGACCGGTGCCGTCGACCACCAGCTGTTCTTCGCGAGCTGATCGATGGGTATGGATGCCAAGGCATGTTCGGGCAGCATCATCACCTTGGTCATCGTATCAAGCGTGCTTGCGCTTGGAGCGCTGAGCTTGACGACCAGTGTATGATCGTCGGGTGCCTCAACCGAGGCAACTGCCTTCAACCGCGCGGCAAGAACCGATCCCGATTTCGCGTCCATGGCCAGGCCCATCGTGAATTTGGCGTCCTTGGCCGTGAAAGGCTTGCCGTCGTGCCATTTGGCATCGGCCAGCTTGAACGTGTAGGTCAACTGGTCCGGACTGACCGCATAGGAATCCGCCAGAACTCCGGTGACCTTCTGCAACTTCTCGTCATAGGTGACGAGAGGCTCGTAATAGACACTGAGCCAGGTGAACCCGGCTGTCGCAGCCAGGGGATTGAAGTTACCCTGGAATCCTCCGGGTCCCACGTCAAAACCACCCGACAAGGTTGCCGCCTGGGCGGTGGCCGGTGCCAAAGATGCGCCTCCCATCAGTGCCGCGGATATCGCCAGCGCCGAAGCCATCATTCTTAGTTTCATAGTATCCTCCCATTGGATGTATTGGTCTTGTTATGTGCAATCACCCGCGCGATCCCCTCGTAGTGACTGTCAAGACGGTTGCGCGCGTCTTCGAGATTTCTGGCTTCCACCGCATCGACGATCGCTTCGTGATCGCGCCAGGTGGCCATCGGATCGGTATTTTCGAGATTGACGAAGTCGGATGCCTTGTAGAAGGCAAGCCAGAACACTTCGATGAGCCTGACCAGCGTCTCGTTTTCCTGGCAGCGGAACAGCAGTCGGTGGAACAGTCTGTCTTCGTCCACAAAGGCCTCGTTGCGTTCAGCATGAATGCGCATTCGCGCCACGACCTGCCGCAGTTCGTGGATATCCTCGTCGGTAATTCTCTCGAGGGTTTTGCCGATAAGGCCTACCTCCAGCGTGCGGCGGATCTCCAGCACCTCCTCGATCTGACGGAGTGCACCGCCGAGCCCGTAGGCGAGATTGTCAAGCAATGGTTCGAACGAGAATGCCTTGACGAAGACGCCCACCCCTCGCCGCGACTCCAGAACACCAACCGATTCCAGCGCCTTTATGCCTTCGCGCAAAGAGTTCCTGCTAACGCCAAGCTGGCTGGCAAGCTCGCCCTCGGGCGGCATGGGTGCACCGGCTCCAAGGCCATTCTCGTTGATGTAGGCCCGCAGGCTCTCCTGCACGGAAACATGAAGCAATGGCGCGCGGTGCAACGGCTTGAGTGATTTGAACGTCATCGAGGCTGACCCAGTCCGGTCTGAAATTTCAATTTCGAATTGGTTAACCACTTGTAGGATATCTGTCAACAGGATATTCAATCCACTGAACAAGCGGCGCTTTGGATGTTAAGCAGTTCCACCCTTGTTTCAGATTGTGAAACGCTCGCAGCCCGATGTGATCAACGACAGCACAAACCCGCCAAATACATCAATGAGGTCCTTGAAAACAAAACGTGAACATGCATAATGGGCACTGCATTGCCATGATCGAACGAATTGATAATTTCATATATTTTTCAAAGGATTATTGCTGATGAGCATGGAATATACCGTGTATACGCCATTGCAGGAAATCTCCGATGAGATAATTCCGGCACTGGTTTCAGAATTGAACAAATTCGATATGATTTGCGAAATCCACCCAGATGTTTCATTTGCAGATTCGCCAGGTTTTGTGCCGTTCAAATTCCGTCTCGATGCGATTCAATTTCCGGAGATCGCGGGTAAGGACCTGGTCAGCGGCGTGGAAATTTCCATCTATGATTTTGAGGCGGACGAGCAAGGCAACCCCTATTTTGGTTCTGAAGAGGATTCCCAGCAGGGCCAGTACAACAAGATTGTCAGCTTCCACTTCACGGGTGTCTCTGATCGATTTGAGTTCCGCTTCGCCTGTTTGACGAGTGCCGTTCTGACAAATCTTCTCAATGGCATTCGCTCGGACGACGATTGGAATATGAGCAAAGGCTCGGCTGCTATCGTTGCGGAAGCCTGGAACGAGGTGAAGAGCTACGAAGAATACTGCGCCAGGGAGCTCGACATTCCATACCACGAGTTTGAAGGATGGACGTGAGCTACTTGGGCACCGCCTAACGACAACGCATGCGCAAACTATTGGCCCTTCACAGCAAGGCGCGCCGCATCAAGCGCGCGCATCGCTGCGAAGAGAACTTCCCTGTCGCGCTGGTGTGCGTCGAACAGCGCGACAAATACCGGATTGGTGATTTCGTGAGGTTTGGGTGCCGCCTTCGCACGATCGAGACTGATATCTGCCGCGCGCTTGGCCTTGTCGACAAGCTGCTTCGCTGCGTCAACGGCAGAGAGCGGCTCTGCGAACCTGCGCTTTGCGTCATCCGGCGCTTTGGCGGGACGTCCATCAAATCCCGCAAGCAATGATTGCAGGAGCGTTCCGCTGGTAACATCGGCGTTCATGGGCTCAACCGTTCTGCAGTTCATTACATATGGGCTTTTCGTGGATGGATTCATTTGTATTGTCTCAAGAATAGACCTTCGCCGTCCTGCGCGAAACGAATTCAGGATTAAAATCACACTGGATATGAGTACGGGATTCTTGTTTTTGATCAGGTTCTGGAAATCGATTTACTTCGCTGGCGTCGCACTCGCGCGTGCCCTGGCTGCAAAATAATCTCCAGGCGATGAATAAAACTTCGCCCAGCTGTGTTCTCCATCCGTGAGTTCTATTCAGCGGAGATACACGCCATGAGAAATATCGTCAGATCACTGCGCCATCAGCTTCCATTGGCTTTGCTCGGCGCCGGGCTTGCCGTTAGCACCCTCTCCACCCCGGTGTTTGCCGCAGGTGGTGAGGGTGGGGATGCAACGCCCACCTGTGCGAAAGGCAAGGTTTACGATTCCAGGAGCAAGAAATGCGTCAGCAAGAACAGCAGTTTCGTTCCCGATAAGGATCGCACCGAATACGCCTACGCCTTGGCCGAGGCAGGAAGATACCAGGAAGCGCTGGAGATGCTCGACACGCTGAAAGATCCGAACACCAAGGAAGCCCTCAACTATCGCGGTTATGCAACTCGCAAGCTTGGGCGAACCGACGAAGGCATATCCTGGTACAAGAAGTCGGTCGCACTTGATCCCAAATATGCGAAAGTTCGCGAATATCTGGGCGAAGCCTACGTCGTCAAGGGTCAGATCGATCTCGCCAAGGAGCAGCTCATGACCATCAAGTCGATCTGCGGAACCACATGCGAAGAATACAAGGATCTTCAGGAAGCGATCGAGAAGCCGTCGAAGATTTGACTGGGCCATTGCCTGGCTTGGAAGAGCCCGAGCGATGGTCGTGAGGCGTTCACAAACAAGGGATCAAAGTGACCATCGCTCATTTCGAACTTTCTGCATATAGTCGGGCGAACCCATATCAGTCGTCAGCACTGGAAGTCCGGATTGGGCACGCCGGGACGGAGGCAATTATCGCGAGCGAACACGAAATCAGGGCGAGTTTGAGCCAGCACCTCGCCCGGCTTTGGCGGTACGGCGTGGTGCTGTCCCGCCAGCGCGATGTTGCAGATGATCTCGTCCAGGCTACTTGTGTGCGTGCGCTGGAGCGCGCCGCCCAGTTTACGAGCGGCACAAGGCTTGACCGTTGGCTGTTCTCGATCCTGCATTCGATCTGGCTCAATGAAGTTCGCTCCCGGCGGATCCGTATGGGCAACGGTTTTGTCGACGCGGACGTCACGCTTACCTTCGACGGTGAACAGGAAACCGAGCGCCATGTTCTGGCCAATCAGGTCCTGCGGCAAGTGAATGATTTGCCCGAAGCTCAACGGACGGCGGTGTTCCTCGCCTATGTCGAGGGCCTCTCCTACAAGGAGATTGCCGACGTGCTGGATGTGCCCATAGGAACGGTGATGAGCCGGCTTGCGGCCGCTCGTGCAAAACTTGCCGAGAATGCCGGTCCGGAAATGGTCGCGAAACGAACGAAAGGAGGGAATTGATGATTGACCACAGACAAGACCAAATGCCCTCCGACGAACTGTTGGTCGCCTTTCTCGATGGGGAACTGGATGACGCCGAGCGCCTTCGGATTGATACACTGATCAACACCGATGAGACTGTCTCCACCCGGTTCGAATTCCTGTCGCGCAGCGAGATGCCTTTCTATGACGCGTTCGAACCTTTGCTTGAGAATGCTCCGACAGCTAATCTTGAGGCCATTCTTCAAGGTCTTCCCTCGTCCATTGCGGCGGAACCAGCAGGGAAAAACTGGAACCGGCGCAGTTTTATCGCCGCCGCCATCGGCTTGGTCCTTGTAGGCGTCGTCGCGGATCGCGCCTACATTGAAATGCAGGATGCTTCCAGCGAAAGCGACGGATCGGAGTGGCGTGCGGTTGTCGCGGAGTATTTGTCGCTTTACACAGCCGATACACTTGCCAACCTGACGAGTGATGAATCATCGCAAGGCCAGCAACTGCGCAGTCTTGGCGACAGCCTTGGCCTGTCGCTTCCCGCGGAAGCGGTTTCGTTGCCCGGTATCGCGCTGAAGCGCGCTCAGGTTCTTCAGTATGACGGCAAACCCCTTGGCCAGATCGCCTATCTCGACCCTGCCAGCGGGCCGCTGGCGCTCTGCATCATTCGGTCATCCAAGGGGCCGAATTCCCCGCGCGCCGAACAGCGCCACGGCATGAATGTCGTCTATTGGTCCGATCAAGCCCATGGCTACATGCTGATTGGCCATAATTCGGCCGATCAGTTGACCGTTCTGGCCGAGCGGGTGAGAACGGCCCTCTCCACCTAGAGTATCCGTTTTGATCAAGTGGCTTTTTGGTTCCATTTTCGGTTGTCGCGCAGGAGCGCGTTGGCGAGGACGATAAGTTTTCGCATGATTGCAGTTATAGCGACCTTTGGCGGTTTTCCAGTCCCG
>NZ_PGGM01000021.1 GCF_003010965.1 Phyllobacterium sophorae | reverse complement strand
CCGCCGGCCGGTTAAGGTTGGGCCGCACGAGTAGGAGGAATTTCATCGACTGTCCACTCGCCGCCATTTGTCCAAAAAACGCAGATTGACGTCGGGGAATGTTAAATTGGCTATCCAGATTGTGCAACACTTCGAGGTAATCGAGTTTGCAAATCCGCGCCAGGAAACTTGGCTTCCAAGTCCATGGGCCTTGCTGACCTCGCGCCAGATGTCGATGTTGACTGAGTAATTGCCGGCATAATAAACAACTTAAAAGGAGGAGAACTGCAATGAACAAATGGGGTGAATGTTCAAACATGGCTATGAAGGTGAACCGCAGGAGTATCCTCAAATCCGCAGCAGCGGTAGGCGCTCTGGCCATCACTTCATCAGGTGGCATCCTGCCGGCTATCGCCCAGGAAGCAACGCCGAAGAAGGGGGGGCATTTCAAACTTGGAGTCGCTGCCGGTGGCACATCCGACACCCTCGATCCTGCGACTTATAATAACGCGTTCACAGAAGTGTTCGGCAAGAGCCTGCATGGCTATCTCATGGAAATTGATGCGGATGGGAAAGTAACCGGCGAACTCGCTGAATCCTGGGAAGCGTCAAAAGACGCCAAGACCTGGACCTTCAAGTTGCGGCAAGGCGTCGAGTTCCATAATGGCAAAAGCTTGGATGCCGACGATGTTATCGCCTCTATCAATCACCATCGAGGGGATGAATCCAAATCAGCCGCAAAGAGCACCGTTGATGCGATCGATGATATCCGCGCGGACGGTCCCGGAACTGTAGTTATCACACTGAAGAACGGGAATGCAGATTTTCCCTACCTTCTCGAAGACTATCACTTGGCTATGGTGCCCGCGAAGGACGGAAAGGCAGACGTCTCCGGAGTAGGAGCCGGAGGTTATGTTCTGGAGAACGTCGACTACGGCGTCAAAGGAACAGCCAAACGTTTTGCAAATTATTGGAAAACGAATGCGGCCTGGTTTAATTCGATCGAGCTCCTCGTGATTCAAGATGCCACAGCGCGTACAAACGCGCTGACGACAGGCCAGATTCACGCGATGGAACGTTGCGACCTGAAGACGGTGCACTTGCTGGAGAGGAACAAAAATCTGGAGATTGTGTCGATCGGCGGAACCCAACACTACACCATGCCAATGCATTGTGATGTTTCCCCATTCGACAATCTGGATGTCCGACTTGCACTCAAATATGCGATTAATAGGCAACAGCTTCTTGATACCTTGCTACGGGGGTATGGCCAGCTCGGCAACGATCATCCAATCGCATCCACAAATCGCTTCTTCAACAAGAACCTGCCGCAACGGGAATACGATCCCGAAAAGGCTAAGTTCCACCTCAAGAAGGCTGGTCTTGCTGATCTAAAAGTCAGCCTTTCAGCTTCGGATGCCGCCTTTCCAGGTGGGGTCGACGCCGCAGCGATTTACCAGCAGAATGCTGCCAAATCCGGCATCACCATCAATGTTGTCCGCGAGCCGAGCGATGGCTATTGGGACAACGTCTGGCTGAAAAAACCCTTCTGTGAGGCCTTTTGGGCAGGGCGGCCCACAGCCGACTGGATGTTTTCGCAAGCTTATGCCGCTGGTGCCGCTTGGAACGAAGCGCATTGGAAGAATGGTCGTTTCAATGAATTATTGGTCTCTGCCCGGTCAGAACTCGACGACGCTAAACGTCTGGAGATGTATTCAGAGATGCAGACGCTTTGCAGCGATGACGGCGGCTCGATCATACCGGTCTTCGCGAACTACGTCAGTGCCCTGTCGAGGAAGGTCGGTCACAATAAGATAGCTTCCAACTGGGATCTGGATGGATTCCGTTGTACGGAGCGCTGGTGGTTCGCTGAAGCCTGAGATCGAAAGCTACCATGACTTCAATATTAAGGATTATCGGTCAGCGTGTCGCCTTGGGCGCGCTGACCTTGTGGATCGTCTCAATTATCATTTTCGCCGGGATTCAACTCCTTCCGGGAGATATCGCGACCGAGATCCTCGGGCAGTCGGCGACGCCCGAGACTGTCGCAGCATTCCGCAAGAGCCTGGGCCTGGATCTCCCCGTTCACCTCCGGTATCTTAGGTGGCTCGGCGGTATACTCCATGGGAACTTCGGAACGGCACTCGCTAGCGGCCGGGACATCGGGGAGCTTATTGCCCCGCGGCTGTTTAATACGCTCTTCCTTGCGCTCAGTGCTGCAATAATTTCAGTCCCTTTGGCGCTGCTTGGGGGGATCGTGGCGGCAATCAACAGGAACACATTTATTGACCGTGCGATCAATGTGGTCACTCTGTCGTCCATTTCATTTCCAGAGTTCTTCGTGGCTTATATACTCATCTTGATTTTCGCGGTGCATGCAGGAGTACTGCCCAGCCTCTCTGATGTCGACTCAACCACCAGCTTTGTGGATCGGCTAACCGCAATCGCCCTGCCGGCTCTCACACTTGCGGTGGTTGTACTGGCTCATATGATGAGAATGACGAGGACTTCAATCGTCAATCTTTTGGGCAACCAATATATCGAAACAGCGCGCCTAAAGGGTCTGTCTGAGTGGAGGGTGCTCGTTCGACATGCTCTACCCAATGCATGGGGACCCATCGCCACTGTTGTCGTTCTCAATATGGCATATCTCATCACCGGCGTTGTTGTGGTCGAAGTCGTTTTCGTCTACCCCGGCCTTGGGCAGCTTATTGTCGATTCCGTCCAGAAACGGGACATTCCAGTCGTGCAAGCCTGCAGTTTAATCTTCGCTGCTACTTACGTCTTGCTTAATCTTACAGCCGATGTCCTTTCTATCGTAACAAATCCGCGGCTTATGCATCCAAAATGATCTACGATACTTACTATGAACAGCTTGTGAGCGAGGCCATATGACGAATTTGCATACTCCAGGAATAATTCGGTCAGGAGCCAGCAAGTTCGTGTCGGCCCCAATGAGTGCAAAGTTTGGAATTGTGATCATTACGCTTTATGCCTTGACCGCACTTCTGGCGCCGCACCTGGCCCGCTATGGAGAGGCAGAGATCGTCGGCACCCAATTCGAACCATGGAGCGCCGCCTTCTGGCTCGGAACCGATAATCTTGGTCGCGACATGTTTACCCGACTCATATTTGGTGCGCGCAACACCATCGGGATCGCCTTGATAACAACGATCCTCGCATTCTCCATTGGTGCTTCAGCCGGTTTGGCGGCAGCCACCTTCGGAGGGTGGACCGACCAGATTCTGTCCCGCCTCGTCGACGTTTTGATGTCGATACCTCAGCTGATTTTCGCGCTGCTACTGCTCTCCATCTTCGGCACCTCAATTCCTACCCTCGTAATCGTTATTGCTGTCCTCGATTCTACGCGGGTGTTTCGACTCACACGTGCCATAGCAATCAACGCCGAAGTTTCGGACTACGTCGAAGTGGCGAGGCTCCGCGGGGAAGGACCAATCTGGATTATGACACGTGAGATCCTGCCGAACATTGCACCAACACTCATAGCTGAATTCGGCCTTCGGTTTTGCTTCGTGTTCCTACTCATCAGCGGACTATCTTTCCTCGGGCTCGGCATCCAGCCGCCAACCGCAGATTGGGGCTCAATGGTACGTGACACTGCGACGTTGATTGTCTATGGAGATATTACACCCCTGCTTCCCGCTGGCGCAATCGCGTTGTTGGCGGTATCTGTCAATTTGATCGTGGACTGGTTCTTGCACTCCGCCAGCGGGCTGAAGGAATGACGCCGCCAGCTTGTGCCCAATTAATTTCTCGCCGACGAAGCTTTAGCAGCGTATACCCGGTCGGCTGCAGGCCTTTGCCAAATCGCTTCGAAGCTATTATAGGCGAAGATTCCAGAATGAACCTTCTGCAAAGTGCCGTAAGGGATAGAGGTACTCCCCTAGAATCGTCCCCGCTTTGAGACTAACCTGCATTCTGAGAGAGGAGATTGGCGGTCTGCTTCGCGGGGTGCGCATCCAACAATGTCTTGGCCAGGATATTTGCCACGGTTCTGCGTTCCGGCCTTGCAGGCCTATATTTCTGCCGATTGGCGCAGACGGCGCATGGATTCGCCGCTCATTTCAGGCCTGTGCGCGTTGTGAACAAGACGATCCAATATTGCGCCGGCACAGGCGGGTTCGCTGATCTTTTCGTGCCATCTGGCTGCGGGGAATTGGCTGATGACAAGCGTCGACCCGCAGCCGTTTAGTCCCTCAAGGATTTCCAGGAGAGAGCATTGCTGTCGATAGGCTAAAGTCCGTAGTTATCGAGGATGAGAAGTTCTACGGCGCCGAGAATTATCTGGCGCGCTGCGAGGCTGACGATGCCGCGGGCCCAAGTTTTGGAGCAACTTCAATCGCGTCGTCCGATCGTGCACCTCCACGATTGCGTTGCGATAACGACCTCGATGTGCGCACGCTGCCTCGGCCCCGAGCGCCATCTCATCAAACGCATGATCTCCGTCACGGGTCGAAGAGCATGTTGCAGTGGGCCATGTGGCTGTTGCACTCCATCGCGTGTTTTTCGATTTTCCTGACAGGCGAGACAAACATGGTGCCAATACGCTCCAAGTCTAAGCAGCGTCGACCGTGGCCTCGATAACAGGGCGGCACTGACAATCATGTGCCTTTTCTTATTCGCCTGTGCGACCTCCCGTACGTCCCATTCTGTTGAAGTTCGGCGAGGACCTCTTTGGTATGCGCGCCACGCGCCGGCACAGAGACCAGCTCGCCCGACGGAGTGACCGAGAAGCGCGGCGCCGGCGCTGTCTGCAAGACACCGTCGACGGTCTTGTAGATATCACGCGCAATGTTATGGGGATGTGCTGCCGCCTCCTCCGGCGCCAGGACCGGGGAGAAGCAGGTATCCGTGCCTTCTAGCAGCCGGGTCCATTCGGCGCGGCTCTTTGTCTTGAAGAGTGCCGACAGCTCATCTCCAAGCGAAGCCCAAGCGTCAGGATTTCGTTGATCGTTGACGAAACGCTGATCCTGGTCGAGGCCGAGGCGCCGAATGAGTTCGGCGTAAAATTGTGGTTCGACAGCTTGTACGACGATCCATCCGCCGTCGGCGCAAAGATAAGGACGATCCCAGTGCATACCAAGAGCTGCGGGCCTGGCCTTGTCGAAGGAGCCGCCATAGTGATCGGGAAGAAAGGATATCGCGAAATTTAGCATATGCGCCGCGCCATCGAGCATCGCGGCGTCGACTATCTGCCCTTGGCCGTCCTGTCTGGCGCGCAGAATGCCAGCGAGAATTCCGATCGCGAGATAGAGCGCGCCACCAGCGACGTCTCCTAGCAGTCCGGGTGGTGCATCAGGCCGCTGGCCAGGCTGGGTTGCAAGCCATAGAGCACCAGATAGAGCCACATAATTTGCGTCGTGTCCTGCAGCCTGCGACAGAGGGCCATACTGTCCCCACCCCGTCATTCGACCATAGACCAAGGACGGGCGACGCGCGAGGCAAACGTCTGGACCCAGACCAAGGCGTTCCATTACACCTGGTCGCATACCTTCGATCAGTGCGTCGGCCCCGTCAATAAGTTCCAGGAACGTCTCGACAGCTCCTGGCTTCTTGATGTCCAGAATGATCGAACGCTTACCACGACTACATAATTCCCACGGCCGAGGACTGCCGGCGCCTGCGGCTGGACGCTCCACTGCAATCACGTCTGCACCGAGATCGGCAAGCAACATACCGCAAAATGGTCCAGGGCCAAGCCCGACCATCTCAACAATCTTTACCCCTTTGAGAACACCCATTGGTGTATCTCCTCTATTTGAATTGCCCAAGTCGATCTATTCAATGGCTACCGGTTTCAGCCAAGTCGTATGACCGCGTCAACAGCAACTGCGCCTTGTCCTTCTCGGCATACGATGAGTGGATTGATTTCGGCCTCGATGAATCGGTTCTCGTTGGCGATAGCTAACTCAGCGAGCTTTTGAATAGCATTAACAGCCGCGTCCACATCGCCCTTTGGCCGACCGCGCCAGCCGTCGAGCAATGGGAACAGTTTGAGGCTTCGCACGGCCGCGCCAATGGTCTCAGGCGAAACCGGCAAAAGGAGTGTCGCTGTGTCACGTAAGAGCTCAGCGTCTGTGCCGCCCATTCCGACCGTGAGAGCCAAACCCATCGCGTCAATTCGGCGAATTCCCACGAGCAACTCGCCGACACCGTCCTGCACCATTTCTTCTACCAAGAAGTTGCGAATAGAGAGGTCAGGGACGCTTTGTTGCAACTTGTCGGCCATTGCCCGCACCGCCTTCAAAGCCGCCTCTGGCGTGCCGAGGCGCAGTGCAACGGCTCCCAGATCGCTCTTGTGTGCTAGCTCCGCACTAAGCGCTTTGACGACCACCGGAAATGTAAGCTTGTCCAGACCATCCGTTTGATCATGTTTCACGACCACGCTGCGTGGAACTGAAATGCCGGCGCGACCCAATTCGGCTTTGGCGGCAGCCTCGTCGAGCGCTGCCCCTTCGGTAGAGCCGGTCCGATAGTCAGGTAGGGCAATTTCCTCATCGGTACGTAGAGCAAGCTGGTCAGCAAGCTCCGAAAAGCGTACGGCATTTGCCACTGCGCGCATACCGTCTTCCATACCCATCAGCGGGACCAAATTCTCGCCAATCATCCGCTCTCGAACTTTGCCCGGCAAATCTTCAGGTATAGTGTTGATGAATGCTGCGGGTATCCCTCGCCCGCCCGCGGCTTGCGCGAATGCACTGGATGTTATGTCCCAGCCTGTTGGATCAAATCCACCATCGGGTGGATAGCACATAACCATGAGAGCCAAGTCGTAGTCATCCGAAAGGAACGATTTATAAATGTTCAGATTTTGTTCCAGGGGATCATAATGCGCAAAGGAAATGTCAAGCGGATTGGCGGAATGCACCAAGGCCGGCAAATACTTTTCTAATTCCTTAGATGCCGATGGCGACGGGGGCCCCAACTCCAATCCATAAGCCTCCGCCATATCGCCGCCTTGCACCGCATACGTGCCGCCAGTGGACGCCAGTGCCGTTCGCCGGCCCCGAACACGAGGTGCGAACATAAGCATCTTGAGCGTTTCCATTGCTTCCGTGGCCGAGCGCACTTGGACAAATCCAAGTCGCCGAAACAAGGCCGACATGACTACGTCATCGCCCGCAAGTGACGCAGTGTGCGACTGGGCTGCGCGACGGCCTGCAGTAGTGCGCCCCCCCTTGAGGACCACGACAGGAATTCCTTTGCGCGCTGCCTTGAGACCCGCGGCGGCCAAGGCTACCGGATCTGGGATACCCTCGAGGTAGAGATTAATGGCGGATACGCGGGCATCATCCAAGATCGCATTCATGACATCCGCGGCAGAGACCATTGCCTGATTGCCGAGCCCAACCGAATATGACACGGGCAGCGAGCGGTCGGCATAGCCAATATCCAAAAGGTAAGACCCACCGCTGCTGATGAGCGCAACACCGCTGCTTCCTTCATGATTTCCAAAATTGTCCATCATGAAGGCGGAACGATCGAGAAAGTTCACCATACCTGGACAGTTGGGACCTATGACCGGCATGTCGCCCGCTGCTTCGACAAGTGCCTGCTGATAACGTTCCCCACCGTGCATTTCAGAGAAGCCGGCGGTGTGACAAATGACGCCTCCAACCCCGAACCGCGAAAGCTCTCGGATGAGTTCGACAACACTTGTATTTGGAACTGCCACGTACGCCACATCAGGCACTTCCGGCAGGCTGGCGACATTTGGCAGGCAGGCAATGCCAGCGATCTCAGCCCGTCGCGGATTGACAACATGAAGGCGACCTCGGAAACCGATCGCACGACAGTACTCAATTGCAGTGGTCATAAACGGCCCCCCGATGAACACCGCACTTTGAGGTGTCAGCATACGCTTGAGACGTTCGAGTTTGCTCTCAGGGGCGGTATGGCGGCTAAGGTTGGGCTCCATAAAGCTTTGGGTTGTTTGTGTACTGCCTGATCTGCTGGGCATTTAGGTCCTCTATATACTTTTATCGGGACATGGATTTGAGGTTGGCCCGGAAGAGGCCTCGCAGCGTATTCTTGGACCAAACCGGGATTTGATGACCTCCTGCAAAGCATCCCGCGGAGGATCAAGTTTTTGCCCACGATGTCCGGGGCGAATGCCGTCAGCGTGTCTTCAGTCGAGTCCTTCGTATCGTGCCTGAGCATGGTCCAATGCGGCTCGCAGACCTTTTTCAGTCGTCATCTTGGTGAATTCGGCATACTCGGGAACCGGCAGTACACCCAGCGGTGCCATCAACTCAAGATAGTAGTCGGTCGCGCCCTTGAGCCCCTGCATCTCGTAAACGCGGTTGAGATACATCTTGTGCATTCGTTGCATGTCGGGCGGCATTCGTGCCATGAGCGTGGCTTTCCGACGCGTGGCTTCATGAAGATCCTCAGGCGGAACCACTTCGGTGATCAGTCCCATATCCTTGGCTTCATTTGCTGACACATCACGTCCTGTGAGCAGAAGGTCTTTTGCGCTCTTCATGTTCACCAACCAGGGCATGAACATGCAGTGACCGGAGATGCCGTAGCGAACTTCGTTGTAACCAATTTTTGTATCCGACGAGGCAATGGTTATGTCGCAAAAGAGGGCAAGCTCAAATCCCTTCCCGATCGCAAACTTATGAACAGACGCTATGACCGGTTTGCTGATGGTCCACGGCGTGGTGAACTGATCAAACTGACGAAAGTACTTCATGCGATATCCGTATATCGACGAACGATCGTCGGTCGCGTCCTCATAGAGGTCGTGTCCGGCACAGAATCCGCGGCCGGCGCCACGAATGACCACTACATTTATTTTATCATCAAAGTCGGCACGAAGAAGCGCGGCCCGGAGCTCAGCCAGCAGACGCTCATTCATGGAGTTCATACTGTCTGGCCGATTCAGGGTCAGCCAGCAGACGTGTTCGTCATCAACCTCATACAGGAGGTGTTCGTATTCGGTCGTTTCATGGGAAATTATTTCCATCACATTCTCCTTATGCGGTTAAATTCTTAAACAGCTGCCTCTAGGTCGCGCGGACCAGCGCCCGTCTGGGCGGTAGCTACAATCAGCGCAGGTTCCGTTTGCACGCGTTGTAGCGCGAAACGCCTCAAGGTATCTGAGCCGGCAACCCCTGGCCCACAATCTTTACAGCGCAATAACCTCCCAGGTCCCTGACCTTCTCGACATGACAGGCTCAATGCCATCTCTTGGCAATAATGGCGCGCGGAATATCTTTCCTTGATTAAACGGAAAGCGTTTTTTGAAGGAGGCAGCGTCATTGGAACACCTTTTCGTTTGCGCACCGCACGGCCCACGATAATGCTAAAATTGAACCGGTATCAAAAACAAACTATGCGCCGTTCGCCGCTGGCTTAGCATTTTCCGACAAGAGATCGTCATGGCCGCGCCTATACGATGTATTGGGCCTTGCGATGCATTGGCATGTACTGAGCTCGAACGGATGCGCACCCTTCAACTCGGTCGGATTGTGGGAGAAGCCAACTGCACGGGCCAAGATCGATCTTGACAATCATGGGCTTGTTCAAGCAAGTCAATCCGCGTCGCTTGTCCATGAATGATTTGAAATTCTGTATGATTGCGGGAATCTGTTGAAGGCAGCGCGCTGGCGGCGAGACGCAAATCCGGAATCGGTCGTGGGGCGCCATGCTTGATCGGGATTGAAGTATCTGAGCTTGGGTGGGCAGCTTACGCCCCGTTGCACCCTTCCGAACGCAAATGGCCAAGCCAGGCTTTTTGATTTTCAACTGGCACTGCGGCCCAAATACTGGCTGAAACAGGCCATACCGGCCGTTGCCCCTCCGCGATCCATTGGTCGCAACGCGCTGCTGGGACGTGGTCACTAGGCCTCGCAATGAGGCTGTCACAGACAGCCAGCGTTCAACCTCTGTGCATCTTCAGTCACGTCAATCAGGACTAGCAAGCGCCGGCGACCTTTAGCATCGACAACTCAACAGCAAGACGACTAGTTTCCGGCGCTTTCCATGCGCCGAGCGCCGATCGCCTTGTCCAGCCAACCGACCTCCATCTGCGGCACGGAAGAAAGAAGAAGATCAGTGTAAGCGTCGAACGGCGGCGCAAGGACCTTGCTCTTGGGCCCATCGCGGACGACTTGCCCGCGATACATCACCGAGATGGAATCTGCGATGGATTTCACCGTTGCAAGATCGTGGGTAATGAAAAGGTAGGCTACCCCCTCTTCCTTTTGTAATTGCAGCAGGAGTTTCAGGATGGCGTTGGCAACTAAAGGGTCAAGCGCCGAAGTCACCTCGTCGCAGATGATAAGCTTCGGCTTGGCCGCAAGCGCACGGGCGATGCAAACGCGCTGCTTTTGTCCGCCCGACAGCTCAGCCGGATACCGATCTGCATAGCCTGCACCCATTTCGATCTTATCGAGCAGGTCTGCCACGCGCTGGTCGCGCTCCTTCCCGCCAATGCCAAAGTAGAATTCGAGCGGGCGACCAATGATCGTCGCTACTGTGTGGCGCGGGTTCATCGCGACATCCGCCATCTGATAGATCATTTGCAGTTGGCGCAGATCCTCCTTTGATCGATCAACCAGTCGGGGCGGAAGTTCACGCCCATCGAATTGAACGCTGCCTTTGAAAGGTGCCAGTAATCCGGTGATCACCCGCGCAATACTCGATTTGCCCGAACCCGATTCACCAACGACGGCGAGCGTTTGCCCAGAATGAAGCTCCAAGGAAACGTCGCGCAACACCTTGATCGCACCATCACCGTAACCTGCAGTCACGCCTTTTACCGATAGCACCGGCACAGGAGCAGGGTCTTTTTGCACGTGATCAATGTGATGCGCGGAAACGAGTGCTCGCGTGTATTGTTCGCGAGGCGCGTTGACGATCTGCTGCGTGGCGCCCCGTTCTACAAGCTCGCCGTTGCGCAGAACCATTATCTCGTGTGCAACCTGCACCACCACGGCCATGTCGTGGGTTATATAAAGCGCTGAAACCCCAGTGTCGCGGATCGCGTTCCGTATCGCAGCCAGCACGTCGATCTGGGTAGTGACGTCGAGCGCCGTAGTTGGCTCATCAAAGACAATGAGATCAGGCTCCGAGCAAAGCGCCATAGCTACCATAACACGCTCCAACTGACCGCCAGAAACCTGGTGGGGGAATCGTTTGCCGATGTTATCGGGGTCAGGCAGGCTAAGCTTCCTGAACAAAGCAATCGCCCGCTTTTCGGCATCCGCTCGCGTTGCCATGCCGTGCAGGAGCGCCGCTTCTACCACTTGGTCCATCAATCGGTGCGCTGGATTGAACGCGGCGGCCGCCGACTGAGCGACGTAACAGACCTCCCGGCCGCGTAGCTTACGAATTTGATTTGGTGTTCCTTTCAGTATGTCACGGTCATTAATGATGATCTCGCCACCGGTAATTTTGACACCGCCTCGACCGTACCCCATGCTGGCCAGACCTAAGGTCGATTTGCCCGCGCCAGATTCGCCTATCAAGCCCAATACCTCGCCCCGCTTCAATGTGAGCGAAACGTCATTAACGAGAACCACATTCTGTGGGCGCTCGCCGGGTGGGTAGACAGTCGCCTCGATCCGGAGATTGCATATATCGAGCAATTTATCAGGCTTTTCGCGAAACTTACTTCGCGTGTCCGTAAAACGACCGCCGTCACCGTCTTCATCCAATAAGGGAAGTTCATTTGACATTTGCAGGTTCCACTCCGTTGATTGCCCGTCGCCGGTCGTTTTGCATGATTATCGGGCGGCCCAAAGAGTCGAAACCTGACTGAATGCGACATTCCGTTGCTTAATCGCATCTAACTTCCGACCATTTAGTACTGCACGAAGACTAACAAGCCTTGTCCAGTTGAGCACTAAGCACCATCACACGCGACAAAGATGATATCAGCCGACACGTACTGCCGCGAAGTGAAGAGGGTTAGTATCCTTTAGCCAACGCCGAGGCTCCTTATTCGACGAGCGAACGAATTTTGTACGGCAATTGACTACGACTGTGATGTTCAACAATCAATTGGCTCTTGATCGGCGGTACGGCGCGGCTGGCGCAATCGGTTCGCTCACAAATCCGACACGAGATCCCTATCCGATCATATGCCTTGACGTTGGCGAGATCGAGATCGTCCGCATAGACGAATTGATCCGCATAGGAAATTTCACAGCCGAGAGCCAGCCCGTAATGCTGGCGTCCGGAGTGGAAGCCGCGACCACCTTTGCTAATCTGCGTGGCAAGACAGAGGTAGCGAACACCGTCAGGCGTCTGCGCGAGTTGACGAATGATGCGCCCGGGCGCCTCGAATGCCTGATGCACATTCCAGAGCGGGCAGGCGGCACCGAAGCGCGCGAACTGCAACTTGGCCGCACTGTGCCGCTTGGTGATATTACCGGCCCGGTCGATACGCGCAAAAAAGATGGGGATGCCCTTTTGCCCGGGCCTCTGTAAGGTCGACAGTCTGTGGCAGACCTGCTCGAGACTTGCTCCGAAACGCACTGTCAGCAGGTCGAGATCGTGGCGAACCTGCCGCGCCGCCTTCAGGAATTGTCGATAGGGCAAAATGAGTGCACCGGCGAAATAATTGTGTAGTCCGATGCGACAGATCTCATATGCCTCTGTAGTGCGAAATGCAGCGTTGGCGGCTACGCGATCAACAAGCTGTCCCGCTGAAAGTTGGGCGATTTGCAGTGCGATCTGGAAATCGCGCGTCGCCGGAGGAAGATAAGGGTTGAGCGTCAATACACGTTTTTCCTTATCAAAGCTCCGCATAAGATCGTCATCTTGATTGGCCCGGCTTAGCTGCACTCCATGAGTGTTTTCAAGGTACTTGGATAACGAAGTAAAAGCCTCTAGGTCGCCGATACCGATTTCCTGCGCCAGCTCTTCAGCCATCATATCGATGTCGTGGACGTAGTTGTCGACGAAATGAAAATAATCGCGGACCTCCTCATAGGGCGTATTCTCAGCCACGGATGAAGCTCGCCCCAACGTGTCGTCAATGCTCGCAAGCTGCTCTGAATTGTGGCGAAAGGCCTGATGGGCGGCAATCAGCGCATGGGCTATCCCAGGCGCGTTATGCACGACAAGCTTCAGTTCATGCAGGTTGACCGTATAGGCAGCAAACAGCGGGTCACTTAGCGCTTCTGACAGCGCCGAAAGCAACCGATCGCCCTCTCCTCCTGACAGGTCGGAAAGATCAATCCTGAACTTGTCGGCGAGTGAAAGCAGCACGGCGGCAGATACCGGTCGCTGATTGTTTTCGATCTGATTGAGATAGCTTATCGATATGCCAAGACGCTCGGAAAATTGCGCCTGTGTCGTCTGACTTGCAAGGCGCAGATCGCGCACCTTTCGCCCAATATAAAGCTTGCCTACCGCCATTTTGCAACTTTGCAAATCTCAGAATTCAACTTGGAGCAGTACTCATGCGCACATCTATTGATATTTTGCAACGTATTTCGACTGTGTATGGGAGGCGAACAAGAAGGACTGACAACAATGCGGGAAATACTCGATCAACTAGAAATGCGCCGAAATGCTGCCCGCCTTGGCGGCGGCGAAACTCGCATTGCCGCTCAACATTCGAAAGGCAAGCTCGCAGCACGAGAGCGGCTCGACGTGCTGCTCGACGAGGGCTCGTTTGAAGAATACGACATGTACGTCACCCACCGCACGACCGAGTTCGGCATGGCCGAAAACAAGGTGCCAGGCGACGGGGTGGTGACCGGATGGGGTACGATCAACGGTCGACTCGTCTACGTGTTCAGCCAGGATTTCACCGTGCTTGGCGGCTCGCTGTCGGAAACGCATGCGCAGAAGATCTGCAAGATCATGGATATGGCCGTGCGCAACGGCGCCCCTGTGATCGGGCTCAACGATTCTGGGGGCGCGCGTATTCAGGAGGGGGTCGATTCGCTTGCCGGCTACGCGGAAGTGTTTCGCCGCAATGTCGAGGCTTCTGGCGTCGTACCGCAGATCTCCGTGATCATGGGCCCATGCGCCGGCGGTGCCGTCTATTCGCCGGCCATGACGGATTTCATCTTCATGGTGCGCGATAGCTCGTACATGTTCGTCACTGGTCCAGAGGTGGTGAAGACGGTCACTAACGAGATCGTGACCGCCGAGGATCTTGGTGGCGCCAAGACGCACACGTCCAAGTCATCGGTCGCCGATGGCGCCTTCGACAACGACATTGAGGCGCTCACCGGCATCCGTGATCTCTTCGATTTCTTGCCGCTCAACAATCGTGAGCGGCCGCCCGTCAGGCCCTTCTTCGATGACCCGGCGCGACTGGAGGATCGGCTCGACACGCTGATCCCCGATAGCGCCAACAAGCCCTACGATATGCGTGAACTTATCCTCGCCATTGCCGACGAGGGTGATTTTTACGAGATCTCTGAAGCATTCGCGCGCAACATCCTGACTGGTTTTATCCGCATTGAGGGCGAGACCGTCGGCGTCGTCGCCAACCAGCCCATGGTTCTTGCCGGTTGCCTCGACATCGACTCATCGCGCAAAGGCGCCAAATTCGTCCGCTTCTGCGATGCCTTTAACGTTCCCATCCTGACGCTGGTCGACGTTCCCGGTTTCCTGCCCGGCACGGCGCAAGAGTATAACGGTATCATCAAGCATGGAGCCAAGCTGCTCTTCGCCTATAGCCAAGCCACTGTGCCGATGGTGACGCTGATTACCCGCAAGGCCTATGGCGGCGCGTATGATGTTATGGCCTCCAAACATATCGGCGCCGATGTCAATTATGCCTGGCCGACCGCCCAGATCGCGGTGATGGGCGCCAAGGGCGCGACCGAAATCCTCTATCGCGCCGAGCTCAAGGACGCGCAAAAGATCGCCGCGCGAACGAAAGAGTATGAGGACCGCTTCGCCAACCCCTTCGTCGCTGCCGAGCGCGGATTCATCGACGAGGTGATCATGCCGCATTCCTCGCGCAAACGCATCGCCCGCGCCTTCGCCATGCTCCGCTCCAAGAAGCAGGAAAGCCACTGGCGTAAGCACGACACAATGCCGCTGTGAGGGTTCCGATGTGCAGCAACGTCATCCATCGGGGCGATACTTATAAGACGCCCAGGGTCCTCAGCTCGCTTTTCTGTTCCCCAGCAGATCTGGTTTGGCGGGAACGGGAGGACGACTTCGACTGGTGTCGTTGTGTGATCGATGTGCCCCTCAGCCTCAACCGCGCGCGTCCCAAATGGAAGCATCTTGAGGCTTCAGAGACATACATCATTGAAGATTAGGCCAAAAATGATCACCAAAATCCTTATTGCTAACCGAGGCGAGATCGCCTGCCGCGTTATCCGCACCGCCCGGAAAATGGGCATCGCCACCGTCGCCGTCTATTCCGACGCCGACCGCGATGCCATGCATGTGAAGCTGGCGGATGAAGCGGTGCACATCGGGCCTGCACCCTCGGGGCAGTCCTATCTGGTGATCGACCGGATCATTGAGTCGATCCGCCAGACCGGGGCAGACGCCGTGCATCCCGGCTACGGCTTCCTGTCGGAAAACCGGGCCTTCGCCGAGCGGCTCGAACAGGAGGGCGTGATCTTCATCGGCCCGCCGGTCGGCGCGATCGAGGCCATGGGCGACAAGATCACTTCGAAGAAACTGGCGGCGCAAGCCGGCGTCTCAACTGTGCCCGGCTACATGGGCCTGATCGCCGACGGTGACGAGGCGGTCAAGATCTCGGGCGAGATCGGCTATCCCGTCATGATCAAGGCTTCGGCTGGCGGCGGCGGCAAGGGCATGCGCATCGCCTGGAACGATCAGGAAGCGCGTGAGGGCTTCCAATCCTCGAGGAACGAGGCGAAGAACTCCTTTGGCGACGACCGCATCTTCATCGAGAAGTTCGTCGACCAGCCGCGCCATATCGAGATCCAGGTGCTGGGCGACCAGCATGGCAACGTCATCTATTTTGGCGAGCGCGAGTGCTCGATCCAACGCCGCAACCAGAAGGTCGTGGAAGAGGCGCCGTCCTCCTTCCTCGACGGGGCGACGCGGAAGGCCATGGGCGAGCAGGCGGTACAACTGGCCAAGGCAGTTGGCTACCATTCCGCCGGCACGGTCGAGTTCATCGTCGACGGGAACAGAAACTTTTATTTCCTTGAAATGAACACGCGCCTCCAGGTCGAGCATCCAGTCACTGAACTCATCACCGGCATCGACCTGGTCGAGCAGATGATCCGCGTCGCGAACGGCGAGAGGCTGGCGCTCAGCCAAGGCGATGTGAAACTCAATGGCTGGGCCATCGAAAGCCGGCTTTATGCCGAAGACCCCTATCGCGGCTTCCTGCCATCGATTGGGCGACTGACCCGTTACCGCCCACCAGCGGAAGGGCCTCAGGCCGGCGGAGCCGTCATCCGTAACGACACCGGCGTCACCGAAGGCGGCGAGATCTCAATGTACTACGACCCGATGATCGCCAAGCTCTGTACCTGGGCACCCACGCGCGGTGAAGCGATCGCGGCGATGGCGGACGCTCTCGACGACTTCGAGGTCGACGGCATCGGCCACAACCTGCCGTTTTTATCAGCGGTCATGGCGCATCCACGATTTCTGACTGGGAACATAACGACCGCTTTCATAGCCGAAGAATGGCCCCGCGGATTTGATGGGGTTCAACCCAATACCGATCAGTCACGGCTGCTAGCGTCTGTGGCGACGTTCGCCCAGTTCGCCGACGATAGCCGCAAGACCAAAATATCCGGCACGCTCGCCAATCACGCACGCACGCTTGGCAGCGAGTACGTGGTGGTGGCCGGCGGCGACGATTGGCCAATCACCGTGACATTTGAGGCTGGCAATATCGGCATTCGCTTTGAAGATAGTGTTTCACACGTTGTTGTATCGGACTGGACCCCTGGAGCGCCACATGGCCGTTTTACGCTCAACGGCAAGACGTTCGGAATCAAGATAGCCAAGGCCGAGACTGGCTGGCGCTTGCGTTGGAAGGGGCTCGACCAAGTCGTCAAGGTGATGGCTCCACGCACCTTCGAACTTTCACGTTACATGCCGGCGAAGAAGGCGTTCGATACCTCAAAACAGCTACTCTGTCCTATGCCGGGTGTTATCACCCAGATCTTGGTCACTGAGGGCGAGCAGGTCGAAGCGGGACAATCGCTTGCGACAGTTGAGGCAATGAAAATGGAGAACGTCCTCAAGGCCGAGAAAAGATCCGTGGTCAAGCTCGTGAAGGCGAAGATCGGTCACTCGCTTGCGGTCGATGAAGTGATCATGGAGTTCCAGTAATGCCCGACACGACGATGATGGACTGGCGGGCTCTCGCTGAAAGGGAACTCAAGGCCTCTCCTGAAAAGCTCTTCTGGAATACCCCGGAGGGGATTGCGGTGAAGCCGCTCTATACGGCTCACGATCTCGCCAGTGCATCGCATCTGGGCTCCCTGCCCGGCTTCGAGCCCTTTGTGCGCGGCCCTCGCGCTACCATGTATGCCGGGCGTCCCTGGACGATCCGTCAATATGCCGGCTTCTCGACTGCGGAGGCTTCAAACGCCTTCTATCGCAAGGCGCTCGCCGCGGGCCAGCAGGGCGTTTCCGTCGCCTTCGACCTAGCCACCCATCGCGGCTACGACAGTGACCACCCGCGCGTTGTCGGCGATGTGGGTAAAGCGGGGGTCGCGATCGACAGTGTTGAGGACATGAAGGTCCTTTTCGACGGGATTCCACTCGAGAAGGTTTCCGTCTCGATGACGATGAACGGCGCAGTGATCCCAATTCTTGCGAATTTTATCGTCGCGGGCGAGGAACAAGGCGTCACCCGCGACAAGCTTTCGGGCACCATCCAGAACGATATCCTAAAAGAGTTCATGGTGCGGAACACCTATATCTATCCGCCGGAACCATCGATGCGAATCGTCGCCGACATCATCGAATACACGGCCAAGGAGATGCCGAATTTCAACTCCATCTCGATCTCCGGTTATCACATGCAGGAAGCGGGCGCGACACTTGTGCAGGAGCTTGCGTTCACGTTGGCCGACGGTCGCGAATATGTGCGCGCTGCATTGAAGAAGGGTCTCGATGTCGATGAGTTCGCTGGTCGCCTCTCCTTCTTTTTCGCCATCGGCATGAATTTCTTCATGGAAGCAGCGAAGCTCCGCGCCGCCCGGCTGCTCTGGACGCGGATCATGAAGGAGTTTGAACCGAAGAAAGCATCCTCGCTGATGCTCCGGACCCATTGCCAGACGTCCGGCGTTTCGCTTGCCGAACAGGATCCCTATAACAACATCATCCGCACCGCATTCGAGGCAATGTCGGCGGTGCTCGGCGGCACGCAATCGCTGCACACCAATTCGTTTGATGAGGCGATCGCGCTGCCGACCGAGTTTTCCTCCCGCATTGCCCGCAACACGCAGCTCATTCTTCAACACGAGACCGGCGTCACCAAGGTCGTCGATCCATTAGCCGGCTCATACTATGTCGAGAGCCTGACGGCAGAACTTGCGGAAAAAGCGTGGGCGCTGATGGAAGAGGTCGAGGCGCTGGGCGGCATGACGAAAGCCGTCAGCGAGGGCTTGCCGAAGCGGCTTATCGAAGCTGCCGCCACCAAGCGGCAGGCCGCGGTCGATCGCGGCGAGGACGTGATCGTTGGCGTCAACAAGTACCGCCTGCCGGAGGAGGCCGACATCGAAACCCTCGACATCGACAACAAGGCCGTCCGGGAAGCGCAAATCCGGCGGCTTGATAGGACCCGCCTGCTTCGCGACCCGAAGAAATGGGCCGATGCGATCGCGACCCTGAAACAGGTGTCCCGCACTGGCGAAGGCAATCTCCTGGCCGCCGCTGTCGAAGCGGCACGGGCTCGCGCTTCAGTTGGAGAAATTTCGGACGCATTGCGCGACACTTACGGTGATCACGATGCAATCCCAGAAGTTGTAGGCGACATTTACGGCCCCGCAAGCGAAAAGGATCCGCAATATCAGACGCTGAAAGCCCGACTTTCAGAGCGGGTTCGCAAAGCAGGACGTAAACCAAAAATTTTGGTCGCCAAACTCGGTCAGGACGGTCATGACCGGGGCGCGAAAGTGATTGCCTCAGCGTTCGGTGACATTGGCTTCGATGTCTTGGCCGGCCCTCTCTTTCAAACCCCGGACGAGGCGGCAGATCTCGCCATCGAGGAGGAAGTCGACGTTATCGGTGTGTCCTCGCTTGCCGCGGGTCACAAGACTCTGATGCCGGAACTAGTCCGCCAATTGAAGGCAAAGGGAGCCGAGCACATCATAGTCATATGTGGCGGCGTGATTCCGCGAAAAGATTATAATTTTCTTCAAGAACATGGGGTCTCGGCGATATTTGGGCCCGGCACGAATGTCGTCGATGCGGCGCGAGCGGTCTTGGATCTGGCTGAGGGACGGCTACGCAATGAATGACATCTTGACCCGGGTCAATCACATCGCATTGGCGGTGCCGCACCTTGCAACCGCCATCGCCCGCTATCGCGATAGTCTCGGTGCGAAAGTGTCGGCCGCGCAGCCATTGCCCGAACACGGGGTTACTGTCGCCTTTGTTACCGTTGGCGATACCAAAATCGAATTGCTTGAGCCATTGTTAGAGGCATCGCCAATTGCATCCTTTCTCGCCAGGAGCCCGGACGGCGGGATGCACCATATCTGCTACGAGGTCACGGATATTATTGCCGCACGAGATCAACTTACGGCGGCAGGAGCCCGCGTTATTGGCAATGGCACTCCCAGGATCGGCGCCCACGGCAATTCCGTCATGTTTTTGCATCCAAAGGATTTCTTCGGGACGCTGATCGAGTTGGAAGAGGTGAACTGACAACGGCAACTCCAGCCTTTGTATACGCGATGTGCTCCGGTCAGAGTTGCGCGGGACCGATGTCCTTAAGTTGCTCCATTTACCCGGCTGCCAGATCGAGTTTCTTTTTGCGGGTAGACTGTTGAGTATGCTGCAGTGCACAATTATAGATAGAAGAATGCACTACCAAGATGATGAAGAGTGCAGAGATGAGGGAGAACGTTGCGGTGTTAAATGGTGAATTTCAGAGCAAACCGTCCCTCAGCACGTCCGTCCCGTTGAAAGACGCCAACATAATCTATAATTTGCCGTTCAACGACCTTCTCTTCCGCGCTCAACAGGTTCATCGGGCGAATTTTGATCCGAACGCTATTCAGATGAGCCGGCTTTTGTCGATAAAGACCGGCGGCTGCCCCGAGGATTGCGGCTATTGCAGCCAGTCCGCCCATTATCCGACAGGTCTCAAGGCCTCCAAGCTCCTGGAGGTCGAGCGGGTGGTGGCAGAGGCACGCAAGGCGAAGGAGGGCGGCGCGACGCGCTATTGCATGGGCGCTGCCTGGCGCAATCCCAAGGATCGCGACATGGATGCGCTGGTCGCCATGGTCGAGGGCGTCAAGGCGCTCGGGATGGAGACCTGCATGACGCTCGGCATGCTGACGCCGCAACAGTCCGAAAAGCTCGCCGACGCCGGCCTCGATTATTACAATCACAATGTCGATACGTCCGAGCGCTATTATCCTGAGATCATAACCACCCGCAACTTCGCAGATCGCCTGGAGACGCTGGCGAATGTGCGCGAGGCGGGGATGAAGGTCTGCGCTGGCGGCATCCTCGGCATGGGCGAGACGGTCGAGGACCGTATCTCGATGCTGCTGACGCTCGCCAACCTGCCGGTGCCGCCTGAGAGCGTGCCGATCAACATGCTGATCCCGATCCCCGGCTCCATGCTCGCCGATGCCGCGCCGGTCGACCCCATCGATTTTGTCCGCACCATTGCGCTCGCTCGTATCCTGATGCCGCGTTCGCATGTACGCCTGTCGGCTGGCCGCACGGAGATGAGCGACGAGATGCAGGCCCTTTGTTTCTTCGCAGGAGCCAATTCGATCTTTGTCGGCGATACGCTGCTGACGGCCGACAATCCCGGCGAGGATCATGACGCCGCACTCTTCCGCCGACTTGGATTAAAGCCGATGGAACTGGAGCCGGCGCCTTGAGTTTGCCGGCGCTCGCCCGCTACGAGGCCACGCTTACCGGACTTAAGCGCCAATCGCGAATCCGCGAACTCGTCCCGCATCAGGGCGTGGATTTCACCTCCAATGACTATCTGGGCCTTGCCAATGCGCCCCGCCTGAAGGCTGCAATATCGGCTGCAATCGACCGAGGTGTACCGGTGGGCGCCGGCGGCTCGCGGCTGTTACGCGGCAATCATGCCGAACACGAGGCGCTTGAAGCTGAGGCAGCCGCGTTCTTCGGCGCTGAGAAGGTCCTTTACTTCGGCAGCGGATTTGCGGCCAATGTCGCGCTATTCTCCTCACTGCCACAGCGCGGCGACCTGATCGTCTACGATGCTTTGATCCATGCCAGCGCCCATGACGGCATCTCAATGAGCAAGGCCGAGGCGGTCGCCGTGCCGCACAATGACGTTGAAGCATTCGATCTGGCAATCCGCAGGTGGCGCGAAGGCGGTGGCAAGGGGCGCCCATGGATTGCAATCGAGAGCCTTTATTCAATGGATGGAGACAAGGCGCCGCTCGGCGCGCTTGCGGATCTCGCCCGCCGGCATGACGGCTTCCTCGTCATCGACGAAGCGCATGCGACGGGCGTTTTCGGCCCCGGCGGCCGGGGCATTGCCTCAGGGCTGGAGACCCACGGCAATATCCTGGTGCTGCACACGTGCGGCAAAGCGCTTGGCGTCACCGGTGCGCTCTTGGGCCTGCCTTCGACACTCGCCGACTATCTGATCAACCGTGCCCGCAATTTCATCTATTCGACCGCGCCCTCCCCGCTGATGGCCGCTGGGGTGCGGGAGGCATTGCGTATGATTGCCGACGAACCTGAGCGTCGCACACAGCTGGAGGCCTGAAAGATTTTGCGGGCGAACAGTTGCGCTCCAGGCTTAGCGTTTGCCCCAGCGGCTCGCAGATCCTGCCTGTGATAATCGGCGACAATGGCCGATCGGTGCGGATCGCGGCCCGGATGCAGGCCGAGGGCTACGACATCAGGGCGATCCGGCCGCCGACCGTGCCGGAAGGCACCGCGCGTCTGAGGATCTCCATCACGCTCAATGTCGATGAGAAGCAAATTGCACAGATGACCGAGCGGCTCGCCACTGCGATTGAGGAGGACCAGCCATGAGCCCGCGCTTCGTGATCTCCGGCACCGATACCGGGATCGGGAAAACGGTCTTTGCTGCAGCGCTGACGGGTGCCCTGGATGGTTATTACTGGAAACCCGTACAGTCGGGGCTCGATGGCGAGACTGACAGCGAGACGATTGCCCGCCTCAGCGGGGTTCCGCGCGGGCGCATCTTGCCGGAAGCCTATCGCCTTGCGACGCCCGCCTCGCCGCATCTCTCGGCTCGTCTCGACGGCGTTGCAATCGATCCGGAAAAGCTCGTGCCGCCGATAACCCGCCGGCCCTTGGTGATAGAGGGCGCAGGAGGGCTGCTCGTGCCGCTTTCGGACGATCTCGTCTTCGCCGATGTTTTTGCCAGCTGGCAGATTCCGGTCATCCTTTGCGCCAGGACGTCGCTTGGCACGATCAACCACACGCTGCTGTCGCTCGAATTAATGCGGCACCGCGCCATTCCGGTCCTCGGCATCGTCTTCATCGGCGACGAGAACCGCGAAACCCAGCGTATCATCGTCCAAATCGGTGGCGTTCGCTCGCTCGGCCGACTGCCTTGGCTTGAGAACACCACCGCCGATGGGCTGCGCCGGGCGTTCCGTGAGAACTTCGATCTTGCTTGCTTTGCAAAGGTGCCCGCATGAACCGCTCGACCATCTGGCACCCCTTCACCCAGCATGCGCTCGAACCGGCGATGAAATCCATCGTGTCGACCGAGGGCGCCTTTCTGATCGACCAGGATGGCAACCGCATACTCGACGCGATCTCGTCCTGGTGGGTCATAACCCACGGCCATCGCCATCCCACGATCATGGAGGCGATCCGCGCAGCGACAGATGCCTATGACCAGATCATCTTTGCCGAATTCTCGCACGAGCCCGCCGAAAAACTGGCCGAAGGCCTGATAGACGTGGTGCCGGCTGGATTGAAGCACGTCTTCTATTCCGACAGCGGCTCGACCTCAGTCGAGGTGGCGCTTAAAATGGCGCTCGGCTATTTCCACAATCGGGGAGAACCGCGCGACCGTATCGTGGTGATGGAACACGGCTACCACGGCGATACCATCGGCACCATGTCGACCGGGGAACGGGGCGTCTTCAATGCCGCCTATGAGCCGTTGCTGTTCGGCGTCGACCGGCTTGCTTTTCCGGAAACGGGCCGGGAACAGCGGACGCTCGACATGTTTGAAACCTTTTGCCGGGCGGGTGGCATTGCGGCACTCTTGATCGAGCCTCTGGTCCTCGGCGCCGGCGGCATGAAAATGTATGATGCCGGCGTGCTTGCCGGATTGAAGGCAATCGCGGAGCGCCATGGCTCATTGCTGATCGCCGATGAGGTCATGACCGGTTGGGGCCGAACGGGAACGATGTTTGCCTGCGAACAGGCCGGTATCACCCCGGATATCCTGTGCACGTCCAAGGGGCTGACGGGCGGCGCCCTGCCGCTCGCGGCAACGCTCTGCACCGGTGCGATCTTCGACGCTCACGTGTCCACGGACCGGCGCAAGACCTTCTTTCATTCAAGTTCCTATACCGCTAATCCGATCGCCTGTGCCGCCGCGGTCGCCAATCTCGACATCTGGCGCAGCGAGCCCGTGCTCGAGCGGATCGAAAATCTCATGGGGCTGCATCGGCAAAACCTTGAGCGATTTGCAGGCGATAAGCGTTTTGCCAATATCCGCCAGGCCGGGACGATTGTAGCGCTCGATCTCGTCGCGCCATCCGGCGGTTACCTCGCCGAGGTCGGCCCCCGCATGCGACAGCAGTTTCGCGAGCGTGGGCTGCTCATCCGTCCACTCGGCAATGTGATTTATCTGATGCCGCCCTACTGCGTGACGGCGGAGGAGCTCGGCCGCGCCTATGACGCCATAGATGAAGTGGCATCGATCGTTCTCGGAAAGGTCTGACGATGCTGGCCTGGTCTTCCCACATGGCCGGCTTTGGCCATGCCGTGCCAACGCGATGCGTCGACAATGGCGAGATCGAGGCGCAGCTTAGTCTCGAACCAGGCTGGATCGAGCGCAGAACCGGCATCCGCACGCGCTACTGGGTCCAAGACGGCGAGACGCTGAGCGGCCTTGCCGCCGATGCCGGACGAATGGCGCTCGAGGAGGCGCAGATCGCTCGAAACGACATCGCCCTCACCTTACTTGCGACCTCGACACCGGATCATCTGTTGCCACCGTCGGCCCCGCTCCTTGCCCACCGTCTGGGTCTCGTGAACTCCGGTGCCGTCGATCTCGCCGGCGCCTGCTCCGGTTTTCTCTATGCGCTCGCCCTCGCCGACGGCTTCGTCCGCGCCCATGGCCGCGCCGTGCTGGTGGTCGCCGCCAATATCCTCAGCCGCCGCATCAACCCCGCGGAAAGGGCAAGCGCGGTGCTTTTTGCCGACGCGGCGGGCGCCGTCGTGCTCGCGCCCATTAGAGACCGGCAAAGCGGCCTCCTCTCCGCCGATCTCGCATCGGATGGCAGTGGCTACGACTTGATCAAGATACCGGCCGGCGGCAGCAACCGGCCTTTTGCCTGCGATATGAACGCAGAGGACTTCCTGATGACGATGCAGGATGGCCGCGAGGTTTTCTCACGTGCCGTCGCGCTCATGACAAGGACCTCGAAGCGGGCGCTGGAACAGGCAGGGATTGCAGCCGCTGCCCTGGACCATTTCGTTCCGCACCAGGCGAATGCGCGCATGTTCGACAGAATTTGCGGTAACCTCGTTATCGAGCCGGAAAAGACGATCCGCACGATCGAAACCTACGGCAATTCGTCAGCCGCCACCATTCCGCTCTCCCTTTCTGTCGCCAACAGCAAGCGAAGATTTGTGAAAGGTGAAAGGCTTCTGCTCACTGCGGCCGGGGCAGGACTGACAGGCGGTGCGATCGTGTTTGCCGTTTGAAAAAATGAGGAATCAAAAGAGAGAGGATGACGGGTGAAAAAGTTCGTAGGCGCCAAACTGCATGGTCTGCGGGTAACGGAATCGAAGCTCGACTACCACGGATCGATAACGATCGATGCAGATTTTTGCCGCGCGGTTGGAATCGTCCCGCTCGAATACGTGGAAATCTGGAACAAGATGTCGGGTGCCCGGATCAGCACCTATGTCCTTTACGGGGAAGCTGGCTCGCGCTGCTGCATACTCAATGGCGCCGCGGCGCGAACGTGTCAGCTTGGCGATGAAATCATCATAGCATCCAGCGTCTACTGCCAGATCGATGAAGCGATCGAGATGAAGCCGAAGGTGCTGGTGTTCGGCCAGGACAACGAGATTATCGACCGGATTACCTACGACCCCTTCCGACAACCGGACGGCTCACTGGATATGGCGATAAGGAGTTCGGCCGACGGCTGCGAATCCGACTGGTGACGAACAGAGTCGAACGAGGACTTCAGCGGAACCCGGGATCATGGTTGTGACTGGGACGGAGCTACCGATGACATCAAATCTTGTGGACCCGTGGCACAACGCACACCCCCAAATCAATACGCCCACAATGCGTGAGGACGACGGTATGAATTTCGGTGGCGGAAAGTGGGAGAACTTTGCGGGGAAACGAAAGGCAGCAGATACGGCGGACAATTGGAAATTGGCCATCTTCCGAAAGATCGTTGTCTTTTTGCTCGATTCACATCCTATATTCCTATCCCGCGCGCCTGGAGCGCTGCAGTGATCTCGTCCAAAATGACAGGGTCATTGTCGCGGGCACAGCCCACGCCTCCTTGTCGGCAATCTTCTGCATTGTCCCTCGGAGTATTTTTCCCGAGCGCGTCTTTGGCAGGCGCTTGATCGTTACCACGGTTCTCAAAGCCGCCACCGGTCCGATGCATTCGCGCACCAACGCCACGACCTCGCTCTCGATGATCCTGATGTCACGCGAGACGCCCGCATTGAGCACGATGAAGCCAAGCGGAATATGTCCTTTCGTCCCCTCAGCCATGCCGATGACGGCGCATTCGGCCACGTCCGGGTGTGCGGACAACACTTCTTCCATGGCGCCAGTCGATAGACGATGGCCAGCAACGTTGATGATGTCGTCGGTGCGGGCCATCACACCTGAGTTGCGGACGGCCCAAACATGCATGCTGAGGAGCGGTTGGAAAGTGTAGGATTCTACGGGGGACGGTCGATCCGGACGGCAGTGAGCCATCGCGACACGTGGAGAATGGACCGCCGTCCCAAAAGTTTCGGTGCAACGAAGAGGACAATCCGGTCGAAAATGGCGACTTCTTTTCCGCCGTGGTGGTGCCACGGGCTCCACGGGCACGGTGAGGAGGAGCGCTCCGGCATAGGGTGACCGCATTTCAAAGCGTTGTGGCTCTTGTTGGAATTCGCCAGGATACGCAGATATCCGCAGTTATTCTGCCTATTGGCTGCGTTACGATGCGGGCGTCATTGCTGTGATCGCCTGGCCAACAAGGAGCCGGTCGGCGTAATTGCGCCTCGCCTGATCGTGGTTGCTCTTGCAGAGGGACGTGGGCGCGGATGGAAGAGGCTGGAGGTGGGCCCCGGCTTCGCCGCACTGTTCGACCGTGTACCATTCCGCTTAGGGCTTGCTCAAAGCTGCTGTCGCAAAAGTCGGCGATTCATGCCATGGAAAACTCGGGATATTTGCCACAATGGAGAAAAGATGGAATCTAGAGCGGGTCTGACACGGGCAACAATCATGCTCTCCCTAGGCATGGCTCTGTCAGGAACGGCAGGGCTTTTTTCCGTCTCGTCCGGCCAGCCGACTTTCAACGTGGTGTTTTTCCGCTGCTTGTTCGGAGCGTTGGCACTTATCGGATGGGTTTCGTTGCGGGGTGGCTGGCAAAGCCTTATCTCCATTGAGCGGAAACTGTGGCCACTCGTGCTGATGAGCGGCATCTGCCTCGTGCTCAATTGGCTGACCCTGTTCGAGGCATTCCATCGAACCTCGATCGGGTTCGCAACGATCATCTATCATCTCCAACCCTTCTGGATCGTGCTCGCCGGCGGACTGCTTCTGGGCGAAGCGCTCTCGCCGCACAAGATCGGGTGGATATGTCTCGCCTTTCTCGGCCTGGTCCTCACCATCCTGCCAAAGCTCGGGGATGTGCAGACCGACCGGAATTGGCTGATCGGCGTCGGCTTGGCGCTCGTTGCCTCGCTTTTCTACGCCGCCACGACGCTGACCATGCGCGCGGTCAAAGGCGTGAAGCCGGACGTGCTCAGTGCGGTCCATTGCTTGATCGGATGCATCGCCTTCCTGCCGTTTCTCAACGTGGCGACGCTTCAGGGCGGCTATGCCCCCGTGTGGGGATGGCTGATTGGGCTTGGCGTCATCCATACCGGCATCGTCTATGTGCTGCTGTATTCGGCATATCCCAGGGTGCCCACCACCGTCATTGCCGCTGCATCCTTCCTGAACCCTGCCGCTGCCCTGCTGTCTGATTTCTTCGTCTTTGATCGCTCTGTCACCGCAATGCAGGCTGTTGGCTTGGCGCTGATCTTGCTCGCCGGCCTCGGCGTGAATCTCGGGTGGCCGTTTATCTTCGGCCAACGCCGCGCTCTATCGCAGAAATCCTGAGATTCGTGCCGCTGCTACAGGAAGGTCAATATTCTCGACCGTCCTTTCTCGTGAACAGGCACGTGCCGTCCGGGCAGAATCTAACCCGGAGATCGTCGCGGGATACTCGACAACATCGTCAGAAGTTCGCCCCCCGATTTCCAGGATGCGAGCTGATCGGTTTTCGAGATGAACCGCGCGTGCGCTGGAAATCTCGCGCACATACCTGGGTGCAACTGAATCTCGCCGCTGTCGGTGATCAGCGTCGGTTCCCCTTCTAGCACGTACATCAGTTCATCCTGCCGGCTATGGCGATGGTGCAGCAAGGATTAGCCACTAGGCGCACGGGTGGTGAGATTGACCCCGAAACGTGAAAGGCGGGCGTGCTTCGCAGCGTCCGGTGTCGTCGCACAAACTACTGATTTTTGATACAGAAGCTCATGGTTATAGCATTTCGGCGAGCTGTTGACGGTGATCTACCGCAAATAGGCCGTGTAGTCGTTGGCGCATGGCGCTCGACATTTGCGGGTCTTCCGGCTGAGCCCTGCCAGGGGCGCCTTGGGCCTTTAGCTCCTTTACAGTACATTAAATTCGTTAACCGTCGCATGATGCGTGCACTTGATTTTCGTCAACGGAAGCGATTGTTTGCACAGCGTTTTTGGTTTGGGGAATCGATGTGGTTGACAAAGAAATTGATCTTGGCCTCAGTGCCTTGGAAATTCCAAGCCTATTGTGGTTGGTTCACGACGGCATGGAGAAAGCGATCAGCGTTCCTGCGACACACCACACGACCTGACGAACGAGGGGGTTAAGGCACGATCCGCGAGGGTCGATGCCGTACTTTTTGCTTTCCATGGGGTATTTCCTATCCATGAAAGCGATGCCTTTGCAGAAACTTATGGAGAGAAAGGGCACAGGGTCGACTCGCAATAAGTTAATTTGTTAGTGGTTGTGCCGACGAACTTATCGGGGGCCCGCATGGCAAAGAAGCCAACGACAAAACCAACCATATTCATTTCTCACATCAATGAAGAAGCTGAGCTGGCAGCAATGTTCAAAACTTTGATCGAAGAGAGCTTTCTGAACACGGTCAAAGTGTTCGTGTCTTCGGAGTCCGATAGTATTGCCCTCGGCGAGCGCTGGCTGGAAAATATTACAAACGGGCTTCAAAACTGTGTTGCCATGCTGGTCCTGTGCAGTCCTCAAAGTGTTGGCCGGCCGTGGATCAATTTCGAGGCCGGTGCTGGATGGACCCGGGGCATTGATGTGGCTCCAATTTGCCATTCCGGCATGTCACCCAACACGCTCCCCATCCCGCTTCAACTTCTCCATGGTATGCAAGCAACGGATAAAAAGAAGCTTCAGGAGGTATTTGGGTTGGTCGCCGATAAGCTTGGATCGAGTGTACCCAAGGTTAATGTCGATGCACTTTCCAAGGACATCGAAGTCTTTGAGAAAGCCTATATGTTCGAGCATGGAATTGGTAACGCACTCGTCATTGTCGGCCTGAAGTATATGCGAATACTCGAGGCCATCGGGGAAGCGACCGCCGGAGAGATCACTGAGGTACCAATTTCGTTGCAAGCCTATGATGCTCTGGAACCTGCCCTGGAAGCAGTCGAAAAGCTTGAAGGCAGTGTGCAGTTCGGATTTATCGAAACGCAGATGTTGATGAGCGACGGGCCGCGCGGGCGCATCATAAGAAATGGAATAGTCGAATTCACGCCTAGCACGAAGTTAATTGGGGCCGCCCAGCAAGTCATGGCCGCCGGAAATATGCAGTCACGTCAGTGACGAGCAACGGCCGGCGGTGCGTCGAAACTGGGCTTGGCTCTTTCGACGGCCGATGCTACGGCGCCGAACACAAAGATGCTCACCACGATCAATGCGGCGATGATGATCATATCTCTGGTATGGAGGGGATCGGGTTGCAAATGCCAACTCCGTTGGCCGTTGAAACATATGGCGGTCACACATCCATCAATTGAGCATAAGTGGTTAAGCCGGAGAGGTCTGGCGCCGTGAAAGAAGCGCGAGCTTGCGCCAGACCTCGCTCGCTTGCGCGAGAGCTTTCTCCTTTGGGAGGGAATAAAAGGGCCATGTCCCCTAGAAGGGCATATCTGAAATCGGGGTTATGACCACCGGCAAGACCGCCGGCGCCGGCAACATAACAACCTCTGGATGTGGCTCAATAGATAATTTGGACTATGTGGACAATCGGCAGTTGCGACTTGCACAGTGGCATCAATTCCGCTTACAGTTGCGGGGGCAGCCACGGTTTTGGTCCCATGCGGGTCGTCCGCACCGTGTTCCCTATTATTCCCCACCGCCTCTCGGGTAGGGGAACCGTCGCGGCCAGTTAATTGAGAAGCTGGCGACGGGTCAAGGCGATATTTGGAGCCGCTTTAGCCAACAACCTCAAGCGGCTTTGTCATGAACGCCTACGCGTACGAATGGCCGGATCGATCGTGAAGGGTTCCTGCGCCCTCCAAACGCCACGCAAGGCAAACCGGTCAGCGACAGCTTTTGAGGCAGGCACGATCGCCGGTTTCAGTGCGAAAACACACGCTGGATCGCTCCGTAAACTCGAGATCGTCCGTTGCAATCAAATTCTTGCGGTGCAGATGCCCCAGCACAATTCGGATTGCGTGATCGGAGGCACGTAGATCGTCCGCAAGATCAAGGATGGCGACGGCGCGCCCCGAAGTGGAAGATGGTATGTTTCGCGCGCAATTCCTGAGGTGTTGCTGCTTTTGGCATTTTGGGCCTCTGGTTCAGGGTTCCGCTTGAAGCGCTATGGTCAGCAGCGCATCATTAAACTTAGAATTGAACGATTGTTAAAAGGGCTTACTCACCACAAGTGCCAGCCCTAGGGACCGGGGCGTTGCGAGCGCTGCGGTCTCCACTCGCTTCGGTCAATCCCAGGGGATGACAGCCATCAGTTCCTCATCATCCTGACCGGGATTAGCGGCCGAGATTGGCGTTGATCTTGCCGAATCCGGTATTGACGGAGAGCGTGTAGTAAGGCTTTTCCTTCTGGCTTACCTTCTGCCAGATACCGCCTATCTCAATCTTGCGGCCACGTGGCGATGAACCGAACAGGCGAAAGAGAGGGGCTTTCTCATTGTCGCTGTGAAAGCGCTCACCGATGACATCGATGTCGTAGTTCAGCGAGGCGAGATTGCCGCTGAGTTCGTCACCGTTGAACCTTATGTAATTGGTCATGTCTGCCATTGCAGGATCTCCTATGTTTGACCGTTGTCGTTACGCTTCATTCTTGTCTGCGCCGTATGGGCCCTTTCGTCGCCGTCGCGGTGTTACGCAGCATTGGTTCTCTGCGCTTTGCTCAGGTGGATGGACGAACCGAACCGATCGCCTGGCCCTGGCTCACCAACCCTCGTCTGTTTTGTTCGATCGCCGCACTGACTGCGCTCAAGGCGCCCGCCACCTGCCCCGCATTGTTGGACTTCAGCGATGCGACACCGGCCATGATGCCGGCGAGATCCACGCCGCCCACAGTCGTTCCGCTGAAGGCGCCGCCCATGACATTGCCGCCACCCGCCTGTGATAGAGATCCGCCACCGCCCTGGTCCGCAAAACTGCCGCGAACACCATTGGTCGGAGCTTCCGACCGCTGCTTGTAGGTGCGAGCCCGCTCCATACAGACGCGTGTGTTGCTCTCCTCGCCGGTCCTTTCCACATCATTAGTCGGAACCTGCGCCAGAGCAGGAAAGCTCAGGCCGGTGACAAGACAGGCTGTCGTCATACGCAAGAACATGCTCATGCTTCAGTCCTCCATCCGCAAAAAGTAAGGGAGCCAGTTTGCAGGGTGATCGCCATACGCCGAGCGTAGATCCTCGCACTCGGCCACCGTGGCCGCGTTGCCCGAAATGACCTTTACAAAATCGAGCATGTGGCTCAGATCGAGCGTCGCGATGACGCTGTCATTTGCATGTTTGACCAGGAACTGACGCGCTTCGGGTGGCGTCGTCAGCACCCAGTTGAATTCGACTTCCGAAAGCTTGAATCCGTCGATGTAACTTTCCCGGTCCGCCTTGGCATTGGGGAAAAACAGGTTGGTCGTCGTCTGTTCCAGAATGGTGTGCCCCATTTTTGAGGACACGATGTCTTTCGCCGATTGCGTACCGAAGCCGACGATGCCGTGCAGCCTGCGGATGGTCTTCAGTTTCTCATTGAGGAATTTCGAGAACTTATCATCGCTGAGCACTTTCCAGCCTTCATCGATGAACAACATCATCGGTGTCTTGCCGTCGAGCATGCCTTCGATGCGGTGGAAAATATAGCCAAGGGCAGCGGTGCGAATGTCCGGATCGTCGAGCACCTTCGTCAGGTCGAAACCGACGATGCCCTTGTCTGCGTCCCACTGATCGACCGGATTGTTGAACAGCCATCCGCGCGCATCGCACCAATTGTCGAAACGTGAGGCCAAGTCATCATGCCCAGCCTTTTCGCCGCCACGCAACAGATGCGCAACTTCCGCGAAATTTCGCTCGGCTGGCGGTATGGCGAAGATGCGCTGCACTGCCGCTTCGAGGATGTTCTCCTGTTCTGGTGACAGATCCTGCCGGCCGTCGCGTGGCCGTACCAAAAAGCGCAGAAGATCGAGCACAAAGGCTCTGTCACTGGCTGAGCCCTCCAGCTGCAGTGGATTAAAGCCGGTCGCCACACCCGGTTCCAGGATCTCGTACTGGCCACCAAGCGCCCGAATAAAGATGTCTGCACCGCGCAGCGTGTCGAAGAATACGCAGCGGGGTTGCGGTGTGACGCGCATCGCCTGCGCCATCAGAAAGGCGAGCCCGGTGGTTTTGCCTGAATTCGTCGGGCCGACGACGGTAAAATTGCCGACCTTTTGGCGATGGAAGTTGAAATAGTATGGCGTCATCGAGGTCGTCTGCAGCAGCGAGATCGCTGGACCCCAGTGATTGCCCGAAGGCTTGCCAACCGCGAAATTATGAAATGACGCCAGTCCGCAGAAATTGCGCGATGAAATCATGGCGCGTCTGGCGATATAGGCGAAGTTTCCGGGTAGTTGCGCCCAAAATGCCGGTTCAGCGTTCAGGTCCTCGCGCACCGTGACCATGCCGGTATTCTGGATTTCCTTGGTCACCGCCTGGACGCAAGCTTCGAGTTCCTTCAGCGTGTCACCGATCGCCATGACTGTCAGGTGATGGTACCCCATGACAGCGCGGCCATTTACAATCTCATCACGAGCAAGATTGATCGCCTCCTCAAGCGATGTGCCGGCCTCATCGGATGCGGCAATCTGCCGTTCAACCTTGGCAATCTCTTCCATCACCGGGGCGCGGTCCTGCAAGGCAAACGACTGCGTTGCGATAAACTCACCCGGAATTTTCAGAAGCCCGTCGAGAACACCCGATACTGTCCACGACGGATATTCGCGTGACGAAACCATGGATCCGAAGCGTGTTTCGATATCCACGGCGCCGCGCAGCTCGAATTGCTTCTTGCCGAATGTGATGCGCCGTGTCGGCAGATATTCGTCGAGCCCCATGCGTGGCAGCAGCATCGGTATTTGCTGCGCGCCATTGAGGAGCTGCGCGAGGAATTCCAGCGGTTCGGAATAAACGCTGCCATTGCGCACTGTCGCGGTCAGAATGCGCGCGCCATATTCCGCCATATCCTTCTGGATATTGGCAACTTGTTCCTTAAGTTCCTGATGCGCCTCGCGATCAAGCACCTCGGCGGAAACACCGGCGGCGTTGCGAAAGCGTGACACAAATGCATCCGCCAGCCCGACCTTGCCCTGAAACCCGCGACGAATGACGGTCAGATAGAGGTCGTTGGCGTACATGCGCTTTTCAGCCAGACCCTGCATGTATCGGTCATTGAGATCGCGGCAGAATGGATTGGCGAAGGATCCCGCTGTCTACGGGGTGATCCGGCGACGAATGATGTGACTGTAAACGGCATAGCGGCTGTCGCCCAACGAACGCATCAGCGTATTGCGCACATTCGCCTTCATATCGATTTCCGACTGGTCCGCCGTCTGGTGGCAGAACCCGTCAATCTTCAGGATTGACAGGATCATGCCCTCCTTGGTGCGCAGCGTGGTCTCATCGACGTGCCGCACATAAGGCACGTGCGAAGAAATCTTTTTCTCACGCGCCGCAACGGTCCCGAACTTCAGTGAACTGCGTACCGCCCGCTGTAAGACCATTTTTTCCTCAATGCGTGTAGGAGTTACCGCCCCAGAACCTGGCGTTCCGGGTGCCGGCGCATTTCAACAGACGAACCCGGATGATATCGACAAGCCGGGCATCCTTGATCGTCAGCACATACGAGGCCGCGTGCATCGGCAGGATCAGCAGAAACATCAGAAGGTTCTTGGTGTTGAGGAAGATCATCAACACCAGAACGATCTCAGCCACGAACAAGCCCCACGGGATGCCCCACAGCATGCGTGGCCGGGTCAAACCGAGCACGAGTGGGACGGCTTGCGGCTTGTCCGGATCTGTTTGTTCCGTATTCATGGCTTAGTTTCCGATCCCGCCGGTAATGGAAGAGACGAGCTGAGCGCCACCGAAGATGAACGCCACTCCGACAACGATCGAGAACAGCCAGGACCAGGGAACGCGGCTGGTCAATGCGAGATAACCAACGGCCCCAACCGCGATCGTCGCAGCCGTTGTCGCAAAGGTGCCGGTCATGAACGTCAGGACCTGCTCAAACACATTGTTGATGGGCTGGAATACATCGCCGCCGCCAGCGGCGGCAGATATCTCGGGGTTGCCGGCAATCGCCAGGGCGATCATCAGAGCGGCACAAGTCGTGTTCAAAAACCGGGTCTTGGTCGCAGTCTTCATGCTCTGTCTCCTATTGAACATAGAGAACCGAACCGCCGATCCATTGGTGGCGGCCCCCGTCGGTTCTGGATTTCGGTTGATTGATGGGGATGGGAGATCCGTCGCCGATCGTTTGAACCGGAAGTTCGGTCACGCCGGACAGCTGCTGTGCCGCACTATCGGCAACCGCATTGGATTTGGTGCGCTTGCCGCCCTTCAGCGTATTGTTGAATCCATAATAGGCATTGGTGACTCGTGCCGTGTAGTTGACAGTCTCGGAGATCGAGGGGATGCCGCCTGATTTCAACACGCGGTCTTCGCCGGAATTATAAGCGGCAACCATCAACATGACGTTGCCGCCAAAGGTCACGTCGAGATCCTTCAGGAACGCGATGCCGCCACGAATGTTCTGGGCAGCGTCACAAATATCCGTGACGCCATACTGCGCGGCCGTGGCCGGTATCAATTGCATGATGCCGCGAGCGCCAGCGGTCGAATTAACGCTGGCGCCAAATCCGGATTCCTGATCTGCGATCGCAAGCGCCAGCTTGGCATCCGCTCCTTGACGCGCGGCTTCAGCCTCGATCATGGTCTTTACGGCATTGATGTCGAATTCATTGTCGAGGCAACCTTGGTCAGCGTACTTTGACGGCGGGGTGTTGTCAGAATGTATCCCCATGGGTAAGGCACGAATAGACACGTCCGGGCGCGGGCGTGGCGCTGTCGAGGTCGCTGCTTCGATCACTCTTCGCGTGATGCGGTCAACGGGCTGCTTTTCGACGGCAGTGACCTGAACCGGACCGTCATCTGCCAAGGCAGGCGCCGGCTCCGCCCACGCTGCGCTGCACAGCCAAATTACTGTTGCGCTTGAAACGAAGACCAGCCCCTTCATGTTGCCCTCTCTTTTCAGGTAACTTATAAAAGTGATTATTTACCCATTTGCGGCACTCAGGAGTGCGTCGACCATCCCCGACCAGACAGCCGCGACGCGATTGACGGCACTATATATCATCTATAGCGAGAAATATTACCCTAGCAAGAATTATTTTTTAGCAACCATTGAGGGATCACATGAAAAGTGTTGGGAGTGGCCTTTTGGCATCGGCTGGCGCAGTCGGCATGCTGTTGATGGCGGGCACCGCAGCGCGAGCAGCCGACGCCTCGTGGGGCTGTCAGGTGTTGCTCTGTGCAGCCTCGGACAATCCCTCCTGGCACGGCGTGCCGTATTGCGTTCCGCCGATGCAAAAACTCATTGCTGCCATGTCTCTGCCCGGCTTTTCCTGGCCGATATGCAAAGGAGGCAACGCCGGTAAGCCGGGGTTGGAACGCTACGAGCCCTGCCCGGCAGGCTGGTCTGCAACCGGTGACGGCTCAGGTTCCGGAAATAACAGCGTGGCCAGTCGAGGAGACGCGAACATCTGCAAACGCAATCTCGGAAACTGCAACAGCAAGGCGGCGAGAGAACTTTTAAGGCAAACTCCGGCTGGCGTTGAGACCGAACGGGTCTACAGCGGCAACAGTCTCGGCTCCTGTTCCCTCGAACAGACCCAACCGCGCAAGCTTCGCGACAAGCCGTATTACTTTGACATTCCGAACAACAAGGGCGTGAAGCAGCGCGTTTGGTTTGCCCTGAATAAATAGGGCGCAGACCAACGAACGTTTAAAACGACAGGAAAAACAAGCACATAGTGATCATGGTGGATTCCATCCAGGTACATCAAATGATATACTGCGACTGCGAAAAAGGAGCTACACCATGAATCATGATCAAAATATCTATGTCTACGGTACAGAGAAGCAACCAGAGGCTGGTCCAATCGGTCCCGCCATTTTATTTGTCGGCGCACTAGCCACGGCTGGCCTGTGGGTCAACGAACTTTTCAAATGGATCCAAGCCGTCGCCGCTGATCCGATCTCCCGGCCCTACGAAGCTCTCATTGTCGCGGGGATGGGCTGCATAGGCGCCTACTACGCCTGGCGCACCGTTCGTATGGCTTATCTCATGACCTGCTCGCTGTGTTTTCTCACCTGTGACAGCGCCCGAAAAATCTTCAATTTTGCTTATCGGAGAAGGAACCAGCAATGAGACTGACGACTCGCATTTTAATGCCGGCAACGGTGCTTTCCTTGCTTGTCCCGACGATGCAAGCAAAGGCTGATGACGGATACAAGTTCAACCTTCAGTTAACCTTAAAGAATGCAAGCCGGGATCCCGACGGTGTCTGGGATTCGCAGGATCTGGCAGCATATGGCAATCCCCCGCACCACCCGGACATCTACACCGCGCGTCTCACAACCCCATCCGGTGAGTGGTTGCTGTCGCAAACGAGCGGAGACTGCAATATGCAGACCATGTGTACCACGCTGCTCGTGCACAAGTCTAAAGATGGACAAACACAGGTGGTAGCCAATCCACAAGTCATGCTCGGCGGGTCCGCATCGCTTTCCCTGAACTATAAGAAAATCACAACACAGGAACTTGACGAGGCGGCCAAGCCCTTCATCGGTTCCTATGATGTGGAGCCGATAAAATGAGAACCCTCGGCAGCTTTTTCGCAAACACCGGCTTCTTTCTCACCCTTACCAGTTCCTTGGCATTCGCAGGCGAAAGCGCGGTCAGTCTCATGAATGCCGGCATGCCGAGCGCATGCGCCGAATACGCTGCGAACGTTTCCAAAAGTGAGGGAAACTTTTCCAGCGTCTCCCCGGCAGTGAACGGCGTCACCTGTTATGGCGCTTTTCAGTTCTGCAATAGCGGCACATTCCAGGAATTCTATAACGGAACCCCACAACAGTTTCTCAATGACCCGTCAGCCCAGGTCGCTGCATGGATCCCGTACCAGCAACGAGAATGGGCGAAAGCTCAAAGGAACGGCATGACCTCTGCCTTGGCGAAGGAGGTCTGCCACAACGGAACCTGCGCCAAGATCACCCAATCCTCCATTCTCAAAGCATGCCAATTTGGCTGCGGCAAAGGCGGCAAGCTGGATAATCTCGTCAAGAGTGGCATGGATTGCACCGCTCCTGGGACAGCTGATGGTGCGGGAACGAGTGTCTGCAAGTACCTGGTATCAGGTGCTGGGTACGATGTGAGCTGCATCACCAATTCGAGCGACGGCACCAACTGCACCACTCCCGGCACCAGATCCTAGTTCCACAACGTCGCTAAGGTTGAACCAAGCTTTCCGCTTTCCTTGGTCATTGGGAGAACTTTACGATGCGCTCGATCGCAATCATATCATCCGGCATCATCGCCCTGTATTCCACAATAGGAGCTGCTCAACAGACCGATCAGTCGCGGCCACAGCCTGCCGCACGGGTTTTTTCAATCCCGCAAACTGGATTATCGTTTCTTACAGGCGATACCTGGCAGCAGGGAACGCAAAAACTGCGGCTCTACGGTGTACAGGCATGCATTCGCGGCACCCTGTACACTGATCATTCTGGAATAAAACAAGATTGCGGAACCGTATCGTTGGCGATGCTCGCAGCGACGATACGGGATACCAAACCAACCTGTTCTCCGATAGCGCAGTTGCCTTCGACGACACCGCAGGAGCCTGCGACCATCCTGGTCATTTGTTCGGCGCATGTTGGTGACAAATCGCTTGATCTCGGCACAGTCCTCATCACTGAGGGGTTTGCATTCGCGGCCTTTTCAAATGGCGCAAAACCTGTCTACATGCCCTACCTTGTGGCAGAAGCCACGGCCAAGCAGTCCAGGGCGGGGCTATGGGCGTTTCCGGACATGCCACACCCCAACCTTGTTCTGTTCCAAGCAATGCAGAGCAAAACACAAAAGCCATGACATCAAAATCGAAGTACACAGAATACCGTGAAAAATGGCGGGCGGAATCCCTCGAACCAGGCCATGTGGAAACAAAGTTGTTTCTGCCCCGCGAGGAGCATGAAAAAGTTGTGGCTATGGCGCAGATGTTGGGGGCCCGGATACCTGTGGTCCTTGGACAGTTGGTTGTTTCGGGTTTAGCTGCTATGGCCGGGCGTCCGGCTAAACCCATGGAACCAATACCTGCACCGATCCTGCTTCAGCCGAATGATCTGCTCATACTATGCGAGATGATCGACAAATCCCGGTTCGCCAATGACACGGGATCGACTCGCTATCGTCAGATCGCTTTCGTCAATCGACTGGCGGCCGAAATATATAATGGTCGCAGGCCCACCATCCAGGGATTGGCAAAAAGTGTGGACTCACACTACTCGCAGTTGGATCTCCTTTCGAAGGTTATGGAGAACCGCGGTGTGGTCACCAGAATGCATGTTCCGGGTTTGACTGAAAAACGAGCTGGAAAAGTGCTGTATATACGTGATGACGCTATAGAGGCCCTTAATCAGGCGCACATTGATCAGGTTGGCTACGCGCTATTGCCTCTTGACGTACAACCGTCCGAGACTGATCAAGTCAATTCCTGATATCTTGGGAACAGACGGCATGGTTCCCCGCACCGTCCTTATTTGGGAAATGCTCGAGGAAAGATCTTGCTAAGCGGGCCGTTCCACATATGGGATTTTGGCCAAGTCGGAGAACAATTGGTGAACATCAGGGTTTGACGTGAACTTTGAGCAGCATGGCCACATTGTCGGCGGTGAACTTGAAGCCGCGGCGATCGGGAATATGCTCGACGTCAAACGGGTGATGCGGTTTGCCTTGCTCATTCGGAAACACCTTTGCGGACCTGCTAGACCGCGCCGGGCGATATACCGAGATCGCGGGCAATCTTGCTGGGTCCCTGACCCTGTTGCAGGCGAAGCAGGATTTCTGCGCGATCAATCTTCGGTGGGCGCCCTTTGTAGATGCCACGTTTCCTGGCGGCGGTGATGCCTTCAGCCTGCCGCTCGATGCGGGTGATGACATGAGTTTCGCCGGCATGGATGAAGTCGGGAACGGTCATCAGTTGCGGCCGACCTTCGAGCGATGCGCCACTTTTCTGCTCCTCACTGCGAAACTTTGGCTTTTGCGAGCGAGGCTTGCGACGGAAATTTCCTTGAAAAAATCAGCGGTCCCGACTTGCACTGTGGATCGAAAGAAGAATGCGGATCAGCACTTCGCCACCGTCTTCGGGCGAACCCGAATTGTCGATATGCAGCACGTCGTCACCTTCGATGCTTTGCTGCTCGCTCCGGAGCAGACGCTGTCTGATGCCCTCCAGATTTTCGCGCCCCCGTTCGACCAGACGCAACGCCAAAACGTCCATGGGCGCGGTGACATTGACGACAAGCAATTGCCGGTATTTCCGCCGCGCGGCTGGCAGAATGGCTCGCGAGCCATTGGCCACCACGACATCGCCGCGTTCCAGCCAGTCATCGATCTCCGACGTAATGCCGTAGGAAAGGCCGTGCGCCCGCCAGTGGAGCGAGAAACCGCCGTCGCGACCACGACGGTCGAACTCGTCCGTCTCGACGGGTTCGTGATCCTCGCCGGGACCTGCCGGACGACTGATGATCCGGCGCACGAAGTACACGCGCGGATCGGCCCGAAGCCGGTCGCGTGCATAGTCGATGAGGGTATCCTTGCCCGCGCCGCTGGGACCGACGACAAGGACAAGATGGCCACGCAACTCCCTGGGCATCAGACCGCCGTCCTGAGGGCCGCGCCAGACTTCAAAGCGAACTGCGAGCGGACGACGAAATCGGCATTGCGATGTTCCTGCACGAAGAGCGACAGGACATCGATACGATAGTCCTCTGACAGATACGGCTGGAAGACAGCATCCAGCCGATTCCGCATTCCAGCACGCTGTTCTTCCGGTACACGATCCGTCAAGGTCATGTGGAAGCGGAACCGGTCGCGGACGTAAGGATAGCCCCAGGTGACGAGATTGGTCGTCTCGACGTCGTCGAGCTGATGGCTCATGCGCCGCTTGAGATCGTCCCCATCCATTGGCGCCCGAAACCGATCGAGTGTCTCGACGACGCGCGACGCGAAACCCCGCAGCGTTGGCAATGGGTGGACCGGAACGAGGGCGAAGAAGCCGCCAATGAGGTCGATCCGCATGGGACCGATCGGGCAGACTGACATCGATGCCGCAAAGCCCCGCAGCGCCCGTTCAAGCGCCTCAACTGGGGTTCCTTCCTTGAGCCGGAACGGCGCTTTCAGCGTCGCGTGGAATCCGTAGCGCCGGGGCTCTGATATGAACTCTCGCTTACCGACATCGGCGGTGCCTGTCCCCGGCGCAAAGGCGTCCCGCCCGAGCCAGGTCCTCGCCGCCACCGTCAGCGGATGTTCCGGCGCGGGCGTGTAGTAGATTGCAAATCGGCGTGAGGGCAGGTCCGGCACCAGACGGCAACCTTGCGTTTCGTCGGCTCCGCAAGCGCGTCGCTCACTGACACCTTCCCGACCGCGAACAGCCGGTCTGCGACGGCGTCGCGGACCTCCTCATCATGAAAAATGCCGACTACGGCCGCATCACGCGCCTTGGCTTCGTTGATCAATTCAATGACGGTCTGCCGGTTGGCGGCATCGAGTGACGCGGTTGGCTCGTCGAGCAGCAGGATCGGATAATCGACGATAAAGCCGCGCGCGATGTTGACGCGCTGCTGCTCACCGCCGGAGAACGTAGCGGGGGCCAGCGACCAGAGTCGTTCCGGAACGCGCAAACGGTTTAACAAAGTTTCAGCACGCTCTCTTGCCTCCTCCACATCAAGACCCAGCGCGAGTGCCGGCTCGATGACCACGTCACGACAGGAAACACGAGGAATGGCGCGCAGAAACTGGCTTACATACCCGATCGTCCTCTGCCGGATAGCTTTCACATGCCAAGGCTTCGCACCCGTAAGATCGGTCACTACTCCAAGGTGCTCGACAAAAACCTGTCCCGAATCCGGCTTGTAATTCGCATAGAGAGAACGCAGCAGGGTTGATTTCCCCGCGCCGGAGGGGCCGTGCAGGCATACGCATTCACCGCCCGATACGGTGAGATTGATGTTCTTGAAGACCGGGATAACTGCGCCTCCCTGTGTGTGAAGTGTGAAACTCTTGGTCAGGTTGCGCGTGCTTAGTCGAATGGTCATGGGATGCTCCGGGCGCTACGCCCGCGGGAGGGACGAAACGAGTAGCTGAGTGTAGGGGTGATGCGGATCATCCAGCACCTGGTCAGTAAGACCCTCTTCGATGATAGTGCCGCGTTGCATGACGAGCAGGCGGTCGGCCAGCAACCGAACCATCGGCAGATCATGAGTGACGATGATCACGGCGAGACCAAGCTCACGAACCAGTGCCCGCAGCAGGTCCACGATGCGGGCCTGGACCGAGATGTCCAGACCGCCAGTCGGTTCGTCCATGAAGACCAATCTTGGGTGGGTTACAAGGTTTCTGGCAATCTGGAGGCGCTGCTGCATGCCCCCTGAAAAGGCCTTCGGGGTATCGTCGATACGATCAAGATCTATCTCGACCTTCTCAAGCCAATCGCCCGCCTGTTGCCGGATTTTTCCGTAGTGCCGAAGACCCAGGCTCATCTGGCGCTCACCGATATTTCCGCCGGCACTGACGTCCATGCGGACCCCGTCGCGCGGATTCTGATGGATGATACCCCATTCCGTTAAAGCCAATCGTTCCCGCTCTACCTCCGACATTTCGAAGATGTTTTTGGGCCCGACCCCTTCCATGTCATAGATCACGGAACCTTTATCAATCGTCGCCCGGCCCGATATGCACGACAGAAGGGTAGATTTGCCAGACCCGCTCTCTCCGACGATTCCGACCACTTCACCCGGATGGACGACAAAAGAGATATCCCGGCAGCCGAGGCCATTCAGATACAATCTCGTGACGCCGTTCACCTCCAACAATGGACGGTAAAAGTCCTGATCATTCCCGGCCGAGGGACCTCGATTTTCCATTTCTACTGGCAATTCAAGTTCCTCTTTTCCGGCGTCGCTGATTGAATGCTTTCGGCATTGGCTAGAAAACCTGTCGCCCCTGCCGCCAGACGGAGCTAACCAAAGGCTCACCATCGAAGGTTGAGACCCGGACAATATCGGCACGTTTGCCCGCCGATATTGCACCACGGTCGTCGAGCCCAAACGTTTTTGCCGGATTGGCGGTAACGAGCGCGACCGCTTCGGATAGCGATGGGCCACCGTCATTCCCGGCGATGCGGAATACGGCCTGAAGCAAGCTTGCCGGGACGTAATCCGAGCAAAGGATGGAGGCTATTCCACGCCTGACCAGGTCTTCTGCAGACACGCCGCCGAAATGAGAGCCTCCATTCACGACGTTAGCGCCGCCGGCTATCACAGTCATGCCAGCCCCGTGTGCGGCGACAGCAGCTTCCTCAGTGATCGCGAACTCAATGAGCGATATTCCGAGCTCAACCGCTTCCTTGACATGTCCGGCAGAAGCGTCATCGTGATTGGCGACCACAATGCCCCGCTCCCTGGCTAATTTGACGATCCACGGCCGGATCCGCGCAGCAGTGGTGGGATCGTTTGCATGACTTGCCTGGAGACGGTTCTCGATCTCTTCGGCGTCAGTCTCCCCGCGTTCTCGCTGCACGCGGCGGTAATAGTCGTCCGACCGGCGCGGCGCGCTGTCGTCCATGAGCGTAATGAAGCGGAGCGAAGGATCATCAATGAAGCTCTCGAGATCTTCTTCGAGATCGGGATCAAAAAGATCGCACCGAAGATGAAGAAGATGCTCCGCCTTCAATAGGCCTGCGGCGCCGGTCGCGTGCAGTCCCTGGATGAGTTCCGGAAGGATGCGCTTGCGAAATGGTTTGCCGGCAGCTCCGACACACAGCGAATCAAATACTGTCGTCACGCCGGCGGAGATGATCGCCGCATCGTAGTTTAGGATCGCAGAAGTCGTGGGCCAGAAGACGCGTGGGCGCGGAACCGCGTGTTTCTCGATATGATCCGTATGAACGTCGATCAGTCCGGGGAGCAGATAGTCGCCATTGCAGTCGATTGCCGCAGGCGAAGCTCTCCCCCCTTGTTCAACCGACACTATGGTCTCTCCGTCGACGCGAAGAGTGCCGTGAACGATCTCGGTCGGGGTCACGATGCGGGCATTGGTGAATTCGAGAGAAGCGATTTGATTGGTGCTCGGCATTGGAAGTGACATGTGTATTGCTCTTGCTTGTTGTGTTTCGATTGATTTGAAATGCAGTCAGCGTTGCTCATCCGCGTGAGCGTGGCTCTTGCAATAATAGGTATCGGAGCAGACGTAGCGCGTGCTTCCCTTGTCACCCTGGCCGATCTGCTCCAGATAAGTGTGGGAGGATCCGCATAGGGAGCATCGCGCCTCCCAGCTTTGCGTCGTGAACGTGTAGTCGTCGAACTCGAGGCTGCGCACCTTCGTAAAGGGAGGGATCGCATAGATGCGCTTTTCGCGGCCCGCTCCAAAGATCGCCAATGCCGGACTGTTATCAAGCTTCGGGTTGTCGAAAGTGGGAATGGGCGAAGGCGAAGCTAGATATCGATCGTGCACCCTGACCGGATAGTCATAGGCAATGGCAACCCGGCCGAGCCTTGCAATGTTCTCATAAAGCATGACGGACATCAGGCCGTAGTTTCCAAGGGCGTGGATCTTGCGCGTCTCCTTTTCGCTGGGGATAAGACGCCGGAACGGTTCAGGCTGAGGTACCTGCAGCACAAGGATCTGGTTTTCGTTTAAAGGCGTTTCGGGAATGCGATGACGCGTCTGGATAATTGTCGCGCTTTCCGTCCGCTCCGTCATCGGAACGCCTGACACCTTGGAGAAGAAAGCCCGGATCGTGATGGCGTTTGTAGCGTCGTCCGTTCCCTGGTCTATCACCTTCAGGGTATCATCCGGAGTAAGCAGGCTTGCGGTGACCTGCAGGCCACCTGTTCCCCATCCGGGAGGCATCGGCATCTCGCGACTGTCGAACGGGACCTGATAACCCGGGATCGCGACAGCCTTCAGGATAGCTCGACGAATGCTACGCTTGGTCTGCGGGTCGAGATAGGCGAAGTTGGTGCCGACATCTTCGACGAAAGGAGGGATCGGGTCTATGGTCATTCTTTCATCTCCTCGCCAGGCGCAAGATTTTGCTTATGGCGAGCCCTCAGGGCCTCCAGTTCTTGCAGATGCCCTTGAAAATGGACGTAGTGAGCAAGCTTCAGCACCTGAACGACGCCTGATGAGCTGACGCTGTCTGCGTGAGGCAGGACAAACGCTTCGTCCTGAACGGGATACTTTACCTCTTCCTCGAACTCTTCGCCGCGCAAAGCCCGGTCGACGACAGCCATGGAAATTGCCTTGCGTTCGGCCTGCCCGAACGTCAAACCATAGCCACGGGAGAACTCCGGCGCCTTGTCCCTGCTTCCAAAGAACGGGTGCAATGTCTGGCATTCCGTCAGTTCGATGTCGCCGACGCCAACGACGATGCCCAGCTCGGGGACGGTGAACTCAACCATCACATCACCGTAGCGTATCTCACCGACCAAGCCCTTTGTGTTGCCATAACCTCTCATGCTCGAATATGCGACACCAAGAAGAAAACCCTCGTCGCCGCTCGCCAGCCTCCGGAGGCGCTCCCCACGATCTGACGATCTCCGGCTCTTAGCATCGGTGTGATCTGCGTCGCCGCTGAAGTCGCGTTCGTCTCGCTCAACTTCGACGAAATCGCTGCCGGTCAGGGCGTGAACATCCAACGACAGGTCGGAAGATGCCTCCGACAAGGGGGCCAGTTCGTCGGCAACGTCTTCCAGTCCTTCAGGTACCGCAGTGTCGAAGTCGAGCAACCGGTGCGTATAGTCGTAGGTGGGGCCAAGAATTTGCCCGCCTGGTATGTCCTTGTGCGTCGTCGAAATCCGGCGTTGAACGGTCATCCTGCCCGGATCGACTGGTTCACTTGCGCCGAAGCGTTCAAGCGTAGCGCGCGTGGCACGCATAAGCGATGCAGCCTCCACCACATCGCCTTGTGACTGCTTAATCGCCAGAGCTGCGAGCGTTCTGTCGTACAGTCCTCCCTCGACCATCACACGATCGACCGCAAGACTCATTTGCTGTTCTATCTGGTCGACCGAAAGCTCCGGAACCTGAAGGTCTCCCCGGCGTTTGGCCGCCAGCAAACGGTGTGATGCCTTAATGGCGTCTTCGCCACTATTTTTCAGATACATTTTCTTAGTTCCGCCTGGAGGTGCGCGGTAAGCCGACGAGGCTCACACCGTCTGTAAAAAAGATGTCTATGCCGCGAGGAAAGATCTTCGTGTTGTCATCCCAAGCCGGCCAGAACCACGCGGGAAGGCCCTTAGGCTCGATCGTCACGGTCGTCTTAATGCCGGGCCCCGTAAGCGTTACCGATGGCCCTCCCATCAGATCGGGAACCCAGACGACGAGCGTCGTCGAGCGATCGGGATAGTCCTGCTCACCCAACTCAAAAGCGTTGATCGGCAACATATCTGCTGGCGATCCGACAAAGGCAAAAGCCGCAGCCGTCGGCTCGTCGACCATGGTCGCGCCGCAAAACAGCGAAAGGAAGTCCTTAGTTTGGGGCGAATTGAAAGCTGCATCGACCCAGACCGGAGTTCCGGCACCGATAAGGCATCTGGCAAGGCAACTGATTGCTGGAGGCAGCTGTCCGTTATCGATTGCGTTCGTATCGTCGACACGCACCGCCGCGCCAGGCCTGCTCATCGCCCGCAGGACTACTCGGAATCCTCGGTTCTCGGAGTGGTCGCCGTCCCACTGTGATACCGCGGTGCCTGAAGAGGTGATATCGGAAGCCATATTACTACTCCTGAAGATCGACTACGCTGGTGTTCGCCCGGGCGATCTTCCCGGCACGGCGACGATCGAGCTTTGCTTGCAAATCGGCCAAAATGCGCTCGATCTGCGATCGATTCAGCCCATCACTTTCGGCCAGCGCATCGAACACGGCTGCCAGTGCGGCGTGTCGCTTGTTGCGACCTGCAACGTAAGAATAGCCCCTGACGCCGTCGACCTCGACGGAGCAACGCGTCACCGTCATCTCTCCAAGCTCGAACAGAGAACCGGTGCGGCTGGCGCGCCCCCTGACTGCGATTGCCCCCACCTGCGGACGCCTTGTCCATTTCAGTGACGGATGGCGATCGAACTCCTTCCAATGCTTGTCGAGCTCGGCAGGATCTGACGCGGCAAGCAACGTCATCCGTTCACTTCTGGTTGTCATTGCATTCTAACCACTGTTCAATTGTTCACATGTCTGGACCCTATCGCCTCAATCGGCACAGCCCGACAACGATCTCCAGACTACGGACTTCGTGGTCTGTCCTTTTTTCGCGCCCCTGAAGAGGGAGACTCTCCGACAGGCGCCTATCTTTGCGAGGAACGACGCCGAGCCACCACCCAGAGCCTTTGCCCGTCAAGATTTGTTTCTTCGAGCGCGGCGTTATCGGCGATAGCCAGGACGTCGAATCCGGCGCGATCCAGCCAGCCTTGGAATTCGATGGGCATCATGAGCCGGATCTCGACTTGTTCTTCCGAGACCGGCTTCCCATCTCGGCGCCATATTCGCTTCAGGACGAGGCGTGAGTTTCGCCGGTTGATCGTTCCGGTTGCTTCGCCGAGGTAGACACCGTCGTCCGCCCGTGCACCCACCGATAGGTCTTCCGGTTTGACGGCCCCTGCCAGCACCGCGGCACCGTTCAAGACGTGGATCACCAACAAACCGCCCGGCCGGGTAAGTCGGGCTATCGTGCCGAGCGTCGCCTCTACGTCGGCGTCGGTAAGAGCATGCGCGAAGACAGATCCAAGCGATATGACAGCGTCGAAGGTCTCGTCCAATGCGAGACTGCGCATATCGCCGAGCGAAACGTTGGCGTCCGGGCAGCGTGCCTGGGACGCTGCCACCATTGTCGGCAGGATATCGACGCCCCACGCACTTGCCCCGCTCCCCTGAAACAGTTCAAGTGCTCGTCCTGTGCCGCAGCCGATGTCAAGCACCTTTTCAAGCTGACCGTCGGCATGTGTCTTGACGATCTCAAGACTTTGCTGCGCCCATTCCAGGGCTTGCGGATAAAGCTGGTCGTACCAGTCCGCACTACGGTAGATGACGCTGGGCGCGGCCTCGGTTGCGAGAGCCGGCTTGTCTTGTACAGTCATCATGATCTCATTTGATGGTTTGGTTGAGTGGTGAACGGGCTTCAGCCCCGGCTGAATAGCTCTTTCGATGATCTGCTTTAGATGAGAGGGAAGGTTGTAGAAGAGTGGTGCCACTAGGACCTTGCCGATCGGCGCTGCATGCGAGACAGCCTTGGCCAAGGCAGCTTCGAAATCATGTGCGACGTCGACCAACAGTTGCGTCTGCCGTTCGTTTCTCAGCATTTCTTGGATCACTCGCCCGCCGTCGCCATAGAGAACGACCGCCTTCGCCTTGCGGCCCAGCGCTGCACAGTAAAGCTGGACATCCGCCTTCTCCAGGTCGCTGCTGACGCATTGCTCCCCGCCCGGTGCGATCAAAGCCCCGCCGGAAACGACGATAACGTCGTCGAATGCAAATGCTTCGAGGCCCAACAGGGCCTTCTTCGGGCTAAGCGCGATCGTATCGTCGTGAATAGCGACCGAACCTACATGTCCGACAACCAGACCTCGTTGCGGAAGACCTTTGAACCCTCGCAAAGCGATCGCAATACTTTTGAGGCGTACTCCGGCTGCAATGCCTGCGGCGGTTGCCGCCAAAGCGTTCGGAATGTGATGGCGGGGCATCGAAAGGTCGCTCACCGCGCAAACCTCGCTTGTGCCTTCCCCGGAACGCGCCATGATTGAACCATTTGACACAAAGACATCGGCCTCAGGGACGTCAGTCATGCTAAAGTAGACCGTGCGCCCCTTAACGATCGGAGCAAAGCGCGTCCTGACAACTTCGTTGTCGTAATTCAGCACGGCGACGTCATCGGCGCCTTGAAAAGACAGGAGACGCATTTTAGCGTCGCAATAGGCATCGAAGGAGCCGTGCCAATCCTGATGATCTGCGAACAAGTTGGTAACGACCGCGATGTGCGGGGTTGTGCTGACATATTCGAGATGATGGCTCGTCAGCTCGACCACTCTCCAGGTGTCGTCGTCAAGCGAAGGCAGGGACGCAAGTATGGCGTGCCCAGGACCGGATGGCGTGAAGCGATCGTCCGTCGAAGCGCGTGCAGACAGTCCACCCGCCCGGAGCACTGCGCTAATAAGATAGGTCGTCGTCGTCTTTCCTGCCGAGCCTGTGACGCCAATCGTTTTGTTTGGTTGGGATTTTACGATCACTTCAGCGAGGCTCGAGAGCGTCAAATTCCGCTTTCGCGCTTCTTCGATCAACGCTGAGCGTGGAGAGGTGAACAGGTCGACGAACATCGTCTTCGCGTCGCCAAAATCCGGCTCCTTAGTTTCGCCCCGTTCGATGAGTGTCACTCCCGCGGTCACCAGCTTTGCGATCCGGGAAGGCTCCTGTTGGTGTTGATCGGACGCAAGAACGCTGACTTTCCGTGCTGTTTGCTTGAGGAAGTCAGCAAGTCCCAAGGCGTCGTCGCTCAGTCCATCGACCAGGACGCTTTGAGTCGAAAGCCAGGCGAATTTTGATTGGTCAGGCATTATCCCACTTTCTGATTGGATTGTTGCTCATCACGGGCGACCGCTATTCAGTTGTTCACATGTCCGAGAGGCTACCGCCTCAAACAGGACATCCCGGCAACGATTTCCAGACTTCGGGCTCTGTGGTCTGTCCTTTTTTCCCCCTGGAGGGGGGAACCTCTCTGCAAAAGCCTCGTCTTGGCTGCGGATGGCGCCGCCGAGCACCACCCATAGCCTTTGCCCATCGAGATTCGTTTCCGCGTCGTCTTCGGCGACAGCGAGAACCTCGAAACCGGCGCGATCCAGCCAGCCGTGGAATTCGATAGGCCTCATAAGGCGGATCTCTGCCCCGCTGTCCGGAAAGAGGTTTTCCGTCGCGTCGCCATTGCCGCTGAGCCCATTCCTTCGCTTGAGGATAAAGCCGGTCGTACCAATCATCGATATTCCTCTTGGCTTCTGGAAGACGGTCGTTTTTTGAGCGTCAGCTCTGCGGCTGAACTGCTCGTTCGATGATCTGCTTCAAATCGGCCGGACGGTTGTAGAAGACCGGGGCGACTAATACCCTGCCGTTTGGATCCGCCTGCGATACCGCCTGAGTCAGCGCGGCTTCGAAGTCTGGTGCGACCTCGACGGTCAAGCGCTGCTGCCCGTCCTTCTCCAGCATCTTGAGAATGACTTCCCCGCCGTCACCGTAGAGGACAACCGCTTTCGCTTTGCGACCAAGCTCGCGGCAGTAAAGCTGGAGATCAGCCTTCTCCAGATCGCTGCTGACGCGCTGTTCCCCGCCTGGTGAGACCATCGCCCCGCCGGAAACGACGACGACGTCGTCGAATGCAAAGGCTTCCAGCCCTGAGAGTGCCTTTTTCGGGTTGAGGGCGATCGTATCGTCGTGGATAGCGACCGAACCGACATTCCCGACGACCTGCCCCCGCTGCGGAAGACCAGCAAATGTCCGCAAGGCGCTCGCTATGCTTTCGAGCCTTGCCCCGGCCGCGATGCCCACTGCAGTCGCTGCCAAGGCATTCGAAATGTGATGACGCGGCATCGAAAGGTCGCTTACAGCGCAAAGCTTGCTCGCTCCCTGAGCGGCGGATCGGACCAGGATCGCACCGTTCGACACGAAGACGTCCGCATCGCTGGCATCAGTCTTGCTGTAGAAGACCGTACGTCCCTTGACGATCGGAGCGAAGTCCGACCTGACGATCAGGTCGTCGTAGTTCAGCACAGCGACGTCGTTGATGCCTTGGAACGACAGCAGCCGTTTTTTGGCGTCACGATAGGCATCGAACGATCCGTGCCAATCCTGATGATCGGCGAACAGGTTGGTAACGACCGCGATGTGCGGGCTCGTGCTGACGTATTCGAGATGATGGCTCGTCAGCTCGACGACCCTCCAGGCGTCGTCACCAAGAGAAGGCAGAGATGCGAGCATGGCGTGGCCAGGACCTGACGGCGTGAAGCGATCGTCCGTCGAAGCGCGTGCAGACAGTCCGGCGGCCCGGAGAACTGCGCTAATCAGGTATGTCGTCGTCGTCTTTCCTGCCGAGCCAGTGACGCCGATCGTTTGGTCCGGCTGGGATTTGACGATCACCTCCGCAAGGGACGAAAGCGTTAAATTCCGCTTTCGTGCCTCTTCGACCAACGCCGAGCGTGGAGACGTGAATAGATCGACGAATATCGTGTCCGCATCGCCGAAATCCAGCTCCTTGGCCTCGTCCCGTTCGATGAGTGTTGCTCCCGCGGCCACCAGCTTGGTGATCCGGGAAGGCTCCCCTTGGTGTTGATCGGACGCAAGAACGCTGACTTTCCGGGCCGTTTGCAGGAGGAAGTCCGCAAGTCCCAGAGCGTCGTCGCTCAGTCCATCAACCAGGACGCTTTGCGTCTCAAGCCAGCCGAATTTAGATTGGTCAGGCATTATCCCACTTCCCAATTGGATTGTTGTTCATCGCGGGCATGTTTCCCGTGATGTAATTGTTGCGCCAAGGCGGAGGCTTCGCCGTCGATCCAGCGCGTGATGATCTCCGCCACTTCTTGCGGGCGTTCGACGAGCGCGAGATGACCCGCATCGATGACCTCGAACTGGCCACGCAACCGGCACGCCATTTCTCCAGGACCTACTCCAGACGGTCCCCCGTTGAGTGGTATCGTTATGTCTTGGGAGCCCGCGATCACGAGCGTCGGCCGGACAATCCGTTCCAAGACGGCGGACATATCCACATCTGTTCTGGGGCCGCCGCTCGGCGTGCGCAAATGGGCGGCGTGCATCGTCTCCGCGATGCGATGCAGCAGTGCAATGCCTTCGCCTGCTTGCGCGGATTCGAGGTAGCCTCGCGAAAAGAACATGAATGTATACCAAGCGAGGAGCGCCTCCGGGTCGGAGGCATCCGTCAGCGCCGCACGGATGCGTCTGCGCAGACGATCGGCGTCGTCAGGGCGCGCATGAATGCAGCTCAATATCAGATGGTCCACGCGCTCCGGATACTTTGCAGCGAACTCCAGTGCGACGAGCCCGCCGGCCGACGACCCGTGAAGGCTAACCCGATCAATTCCAAGCGCATCGAGAAGTTCGATCGTATCGTCCGCCCAGTCGACCAGTCGATCGGGCATCGGATCCGAAGCACTGTCACCAACACCTCGAAGATCGAAATCCAGAACCTGAAATTGCTCGGCCAATATCGGGCTCAGCAAAGCAAAGTGACTTCTGCCGACTGTGCCACCGTGTAGGTGGCACATGGTCGGGCCTTGGCCGCGGAGCTCATAAAAGAGCTCCGCGCGCGATATTTTGATGGTTGGCAAGTGTCTTCTTCTTCTTCTTGGTTTGCGTCTGATGCCGACTTAACGGGGAAGCAGCGCCTGAACGTCTTTCACCATCTTGTCGAGGGCGTCGTCCGGCTCCAGCTTTAGAGACACCACGCTCTGCAGGTCGTCATTGATCGCAGTATTGATCTTCACTGCATTATCGCCAGGGAAGGTGTACCAGTCGCCGAGATCGGACAATTGCTGGGTCGTGGCGAGCTGGTTAGGATTGTCCTGGTAGAATTTACCGAGAAGAGCAGGATCCTTGATCGCCTTCTCGTTGTTCGGCAGGCTACCCGTTAACTTCACCATCATCGTTTGCCCTTTCGGCCCCGTTACGAACTTGAGATAGTCCCAGGCGGCTGCCTGCTTGGCCGGATCGCGTGTAAAGATGACTGCCGTACGTCCACCGGTCGGAAGCTTGCCATTGGCGGAGATCGGCCACGGTCCGACAAGAACCTTGAAACGGTCGCCGGAGAGCTTCTGGAACTGGGACAGATTGGAGCTCGCACCCGCCAAAATGCCGACCGTGCCGGCGCCGAACGCCTGATAGGCCTGATCGCGGGACATGTCCTTCATGCCGCCATCGGTTACGAACTGCTTCAGCAGCTTCATCGCGGAAAGGCCTTCCGGGCCATTGAACGCGATCGTCGTGTTGTCTGGCTTCATCATCTGGCCACCTAGTCCGCGGATTATGGCCTGGAAGGTGAATGCCCCGCTCGACGCATAATCGAAGTAACCGCCCATAGTGCCTGCGTCCTGGGCCTTAATGCCCTTGGCCAGCTCAACGATTTCCGGCCAGGTTTTGGGCAGTTTTTCTGGATCACCACCCGCCTTTTTGAGCAAGTCAGAATTGTAGAAGACTGCCGGAGCGGATGACTGGAAGCCGAGGCCGTAAGTCACGCTGCCAATTCGACCCACGGACTTGGCACCCTCGGTCAAGCCGAGCGAGTTGAATTCGGGATCTTTCTCGATCATAGGATCGAGCGGCACGAGCAAGCCGCGTTGCTCGAGGATGGGTAGCAGATGATTGCCCTGGAACGATACGTCCGGCAGTCCGCCGGTGACAGCCGCCCGCAAGACCTGCTGCAGATGCTCTTCGTGTGTGCCGACAATCGGCTGAAGCGTTGTGATCTTGACGTTCGGATGCGTCTCTTCGAACTTCTTAGCCAACGCATCGAAAAGTTCGCTATAGGGCCCATACGAGAACGAGATGGTGAGATTCACAGTCTCGCTTGCTTGTGCGTTGGGCGATATTGATGCGCAGGAAATTATACCCAGGGTTGCGGCTGTAAGAAGGTTGCGCCATTTCATGTTCATGATCCAGTTTTCCTTTTTGATTACTTGACTGCTCCGCCGGTCAGTCCTTCGACGAACCATTTCTGAGCGGAGAGAAACGCGATGATGAGAGGTGCGACGACGATCGTGGATGCTGCCATGAGCGGACCATAGTCGTTTCCGGCCTCCTCGTTCTTGAATGCCATGATGCCGAGCGGCGGCGGCATAAGGTTCTGGTCGCGCACTGCGATGAGCGGCCAAAAAAGACTGTTCCAGTGACCGACGACGGAGAAGATGCCAAAGGCGATGATCGCCGGCAGGGCCATCGGCACCATGATTTTCCAGACTATTCCCAGTTCAGACAGGCCGTCGAGGCGGGCAGCATGTACGACATCGTCGGGGATGGTCTTGAAGAACTGCCGGAACAGAAAAATGCCGAAGGGCGACACGATGTATGGGAAGATCAGCGCCCCATAGGTGTTGAGAATGCCGATCTGATAGCCGAGAATGAACAACGGTAGCGAAAGCACCTCATGCGGTAGGATAAGCGCGATCAGCACCATGGCGAAAAGGAGATTCTTGCCGGGAAAGTCGAGCTTGGCGAGCGCATAGGCGGCCGGCGCACAGACGATCACCTGAAGGATCACGATCGAGCCGCAGACGATGATGCCGTTCAGCATGTATTGTGGAAGTGGTGCCTCGGTTAGCGCCCTGGTGTAGTTCTCGATGCCATAGAACTGCTGCGGCCAGAAGGAGAAGGAGGCGCGAAAGATCTCACCCGGCGGCTTGATCGATAGGGACACCATCCAGACGAAGGGGATGAGGATCAGCGCGCCAGTGATCAGCAGCACAGTATGGCGGGTAATGGCGGCCGGGACGGTCAGGCCGCGTGGTTCGGATGTGCTCATTGGTAGTGAACCTTTTTGTCCATCACACGCGCCTGGATCAGGGTCAACGCAACGACAATGATCAGGAAGACGACAGCGACGGAGGAACCGTAGCCAGTGCGCAGATACTGGAAGCTCTCGCGGTACAGCGTGTAGAGCAGCATCTCGGAAGAATGGCCGGGGCCGCCCTGGGTCAGGACCTGCACAGTGTCGAATGTCTCGAAAGCTCTGAGCGCCACGACGATGAAGACAAACATGGTGACGGGCCCGAGCATCGGCAGAGTGACGGTGCGAAGCCGATCGAGCCACATATCGGCGCCGTCGATATCAGCGGCATCATAAAGATCTTGCGGGATGGACTTCAGCCCCGCCAGGAACAATACCATCGCATAGCCAAGGTTCTGCCAGATGCCGATGGCGGCCAGCACCGACAGGACGGTATCTTCGTCGCGCAGCCAGTTGGCGGTAGGGATCCCGAGGGTGACGAGCGTCTGGTTGATCAGTCCGATGGTGGGATGGAGCAGCGCCTCCCAGGCGATCGCCATGGCGGTCAGCGTCGCCATGAAGGGCAGGAAGTGGATAGCGCGGTAAAAGGTGCGCATCGACTTGCCGCTTTCGATCAAGAGCGCGATCGCAAGCCCGAGGATGATCGTGCCAGGCACGACGATCACGACATAGAGGATCGTGTTGACGAACGAGGCGCGGAAGCCCTCGTCGGCGAAGACTTCCTTGAAGTTGCTGAAGCCGACGAAGGAGAGCGTGCTGGCACCGAACTGCCAGTCGGTCAGCGCAATGGCGAAAACGGCAAAGACCGGCAGGAAGAACAAGGTGACGAGGAAGACGAGCGCGGGACCGGCAAGCGACCAAGCCGTAAAGGTCTCGGCGATCCGATGGCGTTGCAGAGCTTTCCGCGCGCCATTGGACGCAATCGCACCGGTCTCAGCTGCCGTTGTGGAAGCAGCAAGGCTCATAGCACGCGTTCCTTCAGCGGCAGGACATTGGCATTGGCCGTGATATCCGGAGTGGGCGAGCTGGGCCGAATGCGCATGCCGTCGGCCGCAAACAACAACAGCCTGTCGGGTCTGACGCCGAGATGCAGCGTCTGACCTTCGCCGATATGTTGCGCTCGCTCCGCTAAAAGACGGGCAATGATCGGTGCGCCGGATCCCAGCACATCGAGATGGACGAAGAGATCCGAGCCCATGTGCTCGACAAGTTTGATCGACCCCGTCAGGGTGTTTGGGCCGTGTTTTTCGGCAAGTACGAAAGCTTCGGGGCGTATGCCGATCCCAATCTGGCTGCCTAACTCGATCCCCTTCGGAATGGAAAACACCGTCCCGGCGGTCATGGCGATGCCTGTTTCTTCGACGATCCCATCGAGAATGCTGATCTTCGGCGAGCCGATGAATTCGGCGACACGTCGGTCTGTCGGGTCTGCATAGATCTCCTGGGGCGGAGCGACTTGCAGGAGTTCTCCGTCGAGCATCACTGCTACCCGGTCCGACATAGTCATGGCTTCCGACTGATCGTGGGTGACATAGACAAACGTGACGCCGAGGCGCTTGTGCAGTTCCTTGATCTCGGCGCGCATCTGCACCCTGAGCTTGGCGTCAAGATTCGACAGCGGCTCATCCATCAGGAAGACGGCCGGCTGGCGTACCATGGCGCGGCCGACGGCCACGCGCTGGCGCTGACCACCGGACAACTGCCCCGGCTTGCGGTCGAGAAGATGGCCGATGCCGAGCGCTTCGGCGGTCCGTCTGACATCCTCGTCGATCCGCTCGGTGACTGCCTTCGTCCCGGGCAGAAATTTGCCAGCCATGGGCAGCCGCTGCAGTGACGACAGCCGGCGCATCCGCAACGGCAGCGCCATATTAGCCGCCACCGTCATATGCGGGTAGAGCGCATAGGACTGAAACACCATCGCCACATCGCGGCTCTTCGGACGCACACCGTCGACCACCCGGTCGCCGATCGACAGCGAACCGCTCGTCTGCACGTCCAGGCCGGCCAGTATCCGGAGCAACGTCGACTTCCCGCACCCAGACGGCCCAAGCAATGTGAGAAATTCCCCATCGGCAATGGCCAGCGACACTTCGCGCAAAACCGAGGTCGCACCGAAGGATTTTGCGACCTTATCGATAAGAATTCCTGCCATTACTTACCGCCTTCATGCGAGGGCTCGGATCTGATGATGACTTTCAACGGCTGGTGGTCTGATGCCTCGCAGTCAGCAAGGACCTGTGCACTTTCCACCCGGTCTGCTATATCGGCCGACAGAAAACAGAGATCGAGGCGTTCACCGGTCTTGGCGGCGAAATCGACGTAATAGGTAGCGCCCGGATCGTTCTCGGTCCCTTCAACAGATGGCGACGAGGCCTGATTGCAGATCGACCAGGCATCGACCAGCCTCTCGCCCTCGGTTCCAGCTGACGCGGACGTCAGGGACCTATATTCGTCGCTCCCCGGCCTGATGTTCAAATCGCCGAGGATAATGGCAGAGGCGGGGATCTTGGTCGGCTGATCTTCTTCGAACCACGTCTCATCATAATGGCTCCCCGAAATTGGCGCGCCTTCTTCCTGCGATGACCTATAGATATCGAGGAGGCGGCAGATCTGCTTGACGCTGTCGGTCGATACGACATGTGTGGCAAACACCCTCAAGTCACCGAAGGGTCCGGCGACGATCGCCTCCAAAACCCCACATTGCAGTCCCAATTCGTCAGGCGGAGCAGATTTGGGAAGTGCGTGGCGTTTGATGCTCGAAATTGGGAAGCGTGACAGCAGCAGATTGCCATATTGGCGACGTGTCGTCGGGGTCTTCCATAAATCGATCACCGGATGCCACGCATGGAAGTGCTTAGGCAAGGCGGCAGTAATCAAATCGACCTGCGAGACATTCCCTGACCGCTGCCAAAAGTTATCGACTTCCTGAAGCGCAACGATATCGACTTCTCGAATGACCTCAACGATACGGTCGACATTCACCTTCTCATCCCGCCCGATCGCGGAGTGAATGTTGAAAGTCATTACGCTGATATTGCTCACGTGGCTGTTCCGTTCTGGAATTTGCAGAGAAATCACTTCGAAAGCAGAGCGCTGACGTCTTTGACCATCGCCGACATCGTAGCGTCCGCAGTTGCTTTTCCTCGCATCAGCTCCGCCAAGTGATCATTGATCACGGTTGTGATCTTGATGGAGTTGTCACCGGGGAATGACTGAAACCGCGTGAGGATCGGCATTTGCATCGCCGCCGTCGTATAATTTGGATGCGAGGCGTAGAAGTTCCCCAGAAGTTCCGGATCCTCGATGGCCTTGGAATTTAACGGAATGTAGCCTGACTTGAGCGCAACTATCGTTTGACCGACAGGCCCCGATACGAACTTGATATAATCCCAGGCAGCTTTCTGCTTGGAAGGGTCTTTCGTCAGGATCATCGCGCAGTTTCCACCGGCAGGAAGCCGCGCGTTTGCCGTCTCCATCGGGAATGCGCCGGTCGCCAACTTGAAGTGTCCCTCAGCCTGCTGTTCGAACTGCGGCAGATAACTGCTGCTCGCGATCATAATACCGAGGCCCCCTGCAGTGAACGTCTGCAAAGCCTGGCTGGTGCTCATGTCAATCTGGCCTGCATCGCGGAAACCCGACAGAGTCTGTAGAGCCTTTCGGCCGGCATCGCTGTTGAAGCCGGTGCGTCCGTCGGCGTCGATCATTTGCCCTCCAAAGCTCGTCAAGAGAGCCTGAAATGTCCAGTTGCCAGTATTTGCATAGTCCAGGAACACGCCCTGCGTGTCAGTGTTCAGTTTCCGAATGTCGCGAGCCAGCTCCAGAATGCCGTTCCAATCCGTCGGAAGCGCATCCTTGCTGTGACCGGCCTTCCCGACGAGGTCGAGATTGTAATAAACGATCGGTGCGGAGGTGGCGAAGGGCAGGCCGTAGGGCTTGCCGTCGACCGCACACATATCGAGACTGGATTTGGAATAGCCCTGCGACGCCATGTCGGTATCGCCCGAGATGAATTTGTCGAGCGGTATGGCGAGCCCGCGTTGGACCGTCACGCCGACACGATTGTAGCCTTGGAATACGACATCGGGGACGTCGCCCACGACGGCCGACCGCAAAAGGGCTTGCGTCATGACGTCATAGTCAGATGGCACAGGGTCTTCTTGAAATTTCATGTCCCCGTGGGACTTCTGATAGCTGCTGTTTACGGCCTGATAGAGATCCACTGGTGTACTGTGCAGCAGACGTAACGTGGTCTCAGCAGCGTTTACCGAGCTACATCCGGCAAAGCCTATTGCAACCGAAATACCAAGCAATCTCGCGGCGGTGTTCATTTCGGATTTCCTTGTCAGTTCTGGCAAAGCCAAAGTAAGTTGTTGCGAGTTCGGTCGCGATACCGCTAGCCTTTAACGACAGTTCTGTGACAGGCGCATGTCTGCAAAATGAACGCCTCTTGAAACATCGCAGATGTCGGGCTTGGTTGTCTGTTGGGGTGAATTGACAGCCACGCGAAAGCCGCCGAAGAGAATTGTGACCAATTGTGAAGGAGGTTGCGATGGCGCCGAAAATCCTGCCGCCACTTGAACCGGGAGTGGTAGATCGAGCGCGCGCATTGCCTTTGTGGCGTCAAGTGCAACTGGAACTAGAGCGCGATATAAAAAAGGGCGAAATGGCAGCGGGCGAGCGGTTGCCAACGGAGGCAGACCTTGCGGTTCGGTTCAGCGTGCATAGGCATACGATCCGGCGAGCTTTGGATGCGTTGCGCGATAAGGACTTGATAAGGGTGGAGCACGGCCATGGCATTTACGTCCGAGAAAACACGATTGCGCACGCAATCACTCCAAACGCGCGCTTAAGTGCAACAGTTCGCCAGCTGAGCCAAAGCGCTGATAGGAAAGTACTCGGATCTGAAAAGGTCAACGCAGATCTGCTGGTTTCGCGTGCTCTTAATATTCGGAACCGCTCACTGGTGCGGCAGATTGACCTTCTCGACTTTATAAACGGAGTTCCCGTTTCCCTATCGGCGATGTATTTTGTTCTGCCGCGGTTCAGCGGAATTGAAAAACACATCACCGCAACTGGATCTATAACGACCTCATTTGCTAAGCTTGGAGTCGATAAATATCAACGAAAAGAAACGAGATTGAGCGCTCGCTTACCTACCCGGGAGGAGGCTGAGCTACTGGTTCAACCACGAAGTTTACCGATCATGACGATCTTGAGCGTCGACGTGGATGATCACGGAGTTCCAATCGCATATTGTCAATCGTGCGTCTCAACTCGTTGGATCGAGCTGGTTGTAAGGTTCTAAGGGCCATCGCTCCGCTAGGGCTTCGTATCCTTGCTGTCCGTTTTTTGGGCGAACCGAGGAGGATTCCGTAGCGGAAATCACTGCATCAACCGCGGCTTAGATTTGTGGATGTGACCCCTGAACGGGTCGAAAAGCTCAGAATGTCCCAGACAGCCGCTTTCCGGACGCTGCTTCTCTGTTGTTGGTTCAATAGCCTCTGTCACTCGCTTCATGGGGCATCGTGGGAACCTCTGCGATAATACCCGCTAAGGATTTGCTTGGGTTACGGAAAACAGGTGATTGTCGTCACCCGGCAGGCGGCCTTGCGAAACCGTCAAACCACCCCGCTATTTTGCGCGACAAACCCTGTCGGATTGTGGCAGTGTACGAAAACGTCCAATTCGAGGTTTGCCGTACATGCTCATTGGCTACATGCGTGTTTCGTCCGCCGACGAACGTCAGTCGGCCGACCTGCAGCGCGATGCGCTCATCGCTGCCGGTGTCGACGAACGTCATCTCCATCACGATAAAGCCTCCGGCGCTCGCGACGATCGTCCGGGGCTGAAGGCCTGCATGAAGGAGCTTCGATCCGGCGACGTCGTGGTGGTGTGGAAGCTCGATCGCCTTGGACGTTCCCTGTCACATCTGATCCGGATCGTCGACGAGATGAAGGAGCGTGGCGTCGCTTTCCGCTCGCTGACCGAGCAAATGGATACCACCACGCCGCATGGGGAGTTCCTATTCAACATCTTTGGCTCACTCGCTCAATACGAGCGGGCCCTGATAGCGGAGCGGGTGACCGCAGGGCTCGCAGCAGCCCGACGGCGCGGGCGCAAAGGCGGTCGGCCACCCTCACTGGACTCCGAGAAGATCGAACAGATCATCGCAGCTCTTGACGGAGGCGCCAGCAAGGCCTCGGTATGTCGCAGCTTCAAGGTGCCGCGATCGACACTCATCGACACACTGGAGCGCGTTGGTTGGACCGGGGCCGGAACAGACGCACCAAAAGCCAAGCGCGCGCCCGTATGAAAACAGTCTGCTTGACCTACTGAAGACGTGAAATCGTCTTCTGAAATCGACACGGTCCCGCCGGCGGAAAATAGCTTCAATCCACGCCGACACGATCACGAGCCCAGTCACCCAGCATGGAGATGGAGATCGTGGCCAGCAAAATGACTGACGCCGGCAAGAGGACGACCCATGGCGCGTTGTAGAGTTGTCCGCGGCCCTCACCGATCAGGACGCCTAGGGACGTGTCTGGCGGCTGGATGCCTATACCAAGGAAGCTCAATGTGGTTTCCAGCAGGATCGTTTGCGGGAAACTGAGCGACATGGTCACGAGCAGCACTGCCATGAAGTTCGGCAACACCGATCGCGTTACGATGCGGAACGCCGAGGCACCTATGACTTGCTGTGCCTGCACATAGGGTTGGTTTTTGGCATTCAGTGCGATGGCACGCGCCAGACGGGCATACCTGTCCCAACCATACATCGCCATGATAATTACGAAGGCCACGAAATTTGCCTCGGGCATAATGGTGACGAGGGCCAGAATCAGGATCAAATTGGGAATGGTGGCTTGGAAATCAACCAGAATGCCGACAAGGTTATCCAACAAGCCGCCCACCCAGCCCGACAACAGCCCCAGGGTTGTTCCGAAGATGGCTCCGCAGATCGTGCCGACCGCCGCGATGGTCAAAGAAATCTGGATGCCCCGCAAGATCAGCGAGAGCATGTCACGACCGAGGCGATCGGTCCCAAGCGGATAATCCCATGTGCCTCCCAGGAAGACCGGCGGCCTGAAGCGCGCAAGGAGGTTAATGTCGGCGACATTATGCGGAGACAATGGCGCGGCGAATATCGCAAGCAGAACAAACACCGCCACAATCAAGAAGGATGCCACTATCAGCAGAGGGAAGTTGCCTGACGGGCTCATGCGGCGCCCTCCGGCGAAGGAAGTTGGTCTGGTGAGCGGCGGTAGGCACGGCGATAATCGCGGATGCGTGGATCAATGAGCCCATAGGAAAGATCGGTCAGGAAATTCGCCAGGATCATCGTGCTGCCGGTCAAGAGCAGAACTGCCTCGACGACGGCATAGTCACGGCCCGCGACCGCTTCGATCAATAGCGTGCCGGCGCCCGGCCAACTGAACAGGTTTTCGATCACGGCTGCGAAGGTGACGACATTTCCGAATTCGAGCGCCGTAATGGTCACCAGGGGCAAGAGAACGTTCGGCAGAACGTGAACCCGCTGAACCAATCCGGTTGCCAGCCCGCTTGCCTTCGCCGTCTCAATCATCGGATGGCTCATCACTTCAACCATCGCCGAGCGCGTGAAGCGGGCAAAGATTGCGGCATAGACTGCGGAAATGCTGGCGACCGGCATGATATAGGAGGTCCAGTTGACATAGCCGCTTGGCGGAAGCCACCCGAGCCAGATGGAAAACACGTACATCAGGAAAATGCCGAGCAGGAACGGAGGAATGGCAAGTCCCATGACCGCGACCAGAATGGTGATACGATCCGCAAGACGTCCCTTGTTCATGGCAGCATAAAATCCGAGCGGAATGCCGATCACGATCGACAGAACAATGGAGGGAATTGCCAGTGACAGGGTCACGGGCACCCTGTCGAGGACAACTTCAAGGGCGGGGCGACCTGTCCGGTAGGACATGCCGAAATCAAAATGGGCCAGTCTTTCAAGGTAGATGAGGAACTGCTTCCAGATCGGCTCGTTGAGCCCCCACTTTTCCCGAAACGCCGCAATCGTGGCCAGGTCGACGTCGGGGCTGAACTTCTGCAAGGCCGGGTCGCCGCTTGCTGCCAGCGTAAAGAATGTGAACGTCAAAAGGAGAAGCAGCGTCAGGATCGCGCGGCCGCTGCGCAGGAGGAGCCAGTTCATGCCATTGCCTCAATCCTCGCGATTTGAACCCCCGCGAATGAAGGTAGTCTCGGGATAGCCGCGATGAGGTCCTGGGTGTAATCTGCGACGGGCTGCCGGAACAAGGCTTCCGTTTCGCCTTCTTCCACCAGTTCGCCTTGACGCATGACCGCCACCCGATCACACAGATGATCAATGACCGACAGGTCGTGACTGATGAACAGAATGGCGATGCCAAGCTTTTCGCGCAGATCCATGAGAAGGTCGAGAACGCGGGCCTGGATCGAGACGTCGAGCGCAGAAACGCTTTCGTCACAAATCAATACCTTTGGCTGAAGCGTCAGGGCCCGGGCAATGGTCGCTCTTTGGCGCTGGCCGCCCGACAAGCTCGCGGGTTTGCGAGAAAACAGCGCGTCCTCCAGCCTGGTCGCACGCATGAGTGCGCGTGCCCTGGCGTCCCTCTCACTCGCCTCTCCCAAGCGATGAACATCGAGTGGCATGCGCACTTGGCTCAAAATGCGCGCGGACGGGTCAAGCGCCCCGCGCGGGTCCTGGAAAATGTACTGGATGTCCCGCCTCCATTGCATTCTGGGCGCGTTCCAGTCGAGCCGCTCGCCATCGAGCATGACATTCCCGCTTATCGGCCGAGCGAGACCGACGGCCGTCTTGGCGAGCGTGCTCTTGCCGGAACCGCTTTCGCCGACCAGGCCGAGGATTTCGCCCCTTTTCAGAGTGAGGGAAACGTCTTTGACCGCGTCGACGTTGCTGCCGTCAGGGCGCTTGTACTGCACCTTCACAGCCTGAAACTCGAGAAGCTGGTGGCCACCGGCAATCGCCGGCGGAGCCGGGAAGGAATATTGGCCGAGTTCCCCGGGGACGGTTACCAGCCGCTCGCCGCGCACGGCGGGGCGCGGAATGGCCCGGATGAGATCCTGCGTATAGGGTGCCTTCGGAGCCGTCAGAACGGTTTTCACATCGCCGCTTTCAACGACTTGCCCCTGATGCATGACCAGAACCCGATCGCAAAGCTGATAGACGACGGCAAGATCATGCGTGACGAAGATTATCGCCATGTTTCGCTCGGCGCTCAGCGCCTTCAGGCGGCGCAAGATGCCCGCCTGTACGGTCACATCGAGCGCCGTCGTCGGTTCATCGGCAATCAGGAGTCTTGGGTTACGGGAAAGCGCGCAGGCGATCGCCACGCGCTGACACTGCCCGCCCGACAGCTGATGGGCATAAGTGTCAAGCAATGTGTTGGGCTCGTCGATGCCTGCTTGCCGCAGATAGATCGCCGGATCTTCCTTCGTCCGCAATCTCAGATGACGACGCACCGTCATCAGCGGGTCGAGGGCGCTCATCGGGTCCTGGAAGATCATGGCCATGTCCGCGCCGCGAAGCGGTGCCAACATACGTGGGGATGACAGGGACCGCGACTGCCCGTCGAAGATCATTTCGCCTCGGACGCGCGCAAAGTTCGGCAACAGGCCGGTAATCGCCCGGCAGGTGACGCTCTTGCCCGAGCCGCTCTCGCCGACGATGCCGAGAATTTCCCCAGGCATCAGATCGAACGAGATGCTGGAGAGGGTTGAGGTGGCGGTACCTGTCGAAAAACCTACTCCCAGCCCCTTTATGGACAAAAGGGGCTGGAGTGGAACGACGCCGGAGCTTTGATTGGCTTCAATCATCTACTTGAAGCTCACGCCTTCGGTGGTCAGATCGAGATATTCGGAAGGCAGCGGTTTCAGCTCGATGCGATCCTTTCGCACGCCCATGAACTGCGCCAGATCGTGCAGCATACCGCCATGGGGATCCTGCTCGAATTCATCTAGCATCTTGCCGAAAACCTCACGGCGACGCTTGATGTCGGTCGACGTCGTCAGTTCGTCACCGAGCTTCTGCATTTCAGGAGAAATCGTCCACCAACCTTGTTTGGTATAGCTGCTTTCCGGCCCGAAGCGACGCCAGAATTGGCCCAGGGGATCCGAATAATAACCGGTGAAGGAGGAATCGATGATGGCGCGGTCAGGCGTATCTTTCGTCGCCTGGTCCCAGTTTTCCTTCACTTCAAGCTTGATGTTGAACCCGACAGCCTTCCACATCGACTGGAGGATCTGCGCGGTTTCCAATTGCTTGGCGTAGTAGGTGGGCAGCGTGCGGTAGACGATCTCCTCACCGTTGTAGCCTGCTTCCTTCAAGAGCGCCCGGGCCTTTTCCGGATTGTATTCAGCAGCCGGACGGTCTGCCAAGTACAAGTCGCCGAACGAGGCCATTTGCCAGTCATGCGGTATGCCGACCCGGCCATTGTAAAGCGTCAGGACGAGCGTCTCGCGGTCGATCGAAAAATTGAGGGCCCTGCGGATGCGGGGATCGGAGATCGGGCTGCTTATGCAGTCGTAGAACAGTCCGCGGATATTGGCGACCGGACCACCGGCAACGCCGGTAGCGCTGTTCGCCTCGATCTGGGCAACCTCATCGGTTCCAATCTCGGTAATGATGTCGAACTGCCCGGAGAGAAGGCCGGCGACTCTGGTCGCAAGCTCGGGTACGGCCGTGAAGGTGACCGTGTCGGCCGCTGCCTTGGGGTTCCCCCAATATTTGTCAAACTTCTTGAGAACGACGTCCTTGCCGACCTCGTGACTGACGAGGCTATAGGGGCCCGTCCCGGCATCCATCGCCGTGAAATCCTGATAGGACTTGGCTTCCTTCAGCGCGGTTGCCGATATGATCTGCGAGGGGTAATAGGCAAAGCGGGAGAGGATGATGGCATCGCCCGTTTTCATTTGGAAGCGAACGGTCATATTGTCGACCACCTCGACCCTGTCGATGCCGCTGAGGAACGGGCGGGATTCGACTGGCACAGTCTTGTCAAGGCCGAGGCGCACGGGCGAGAAGGTCGCCACCACGTCCTTGGCGTCAAAGGTGTCGCCATTGTGGAAGACGACGTTCGGACGCAGCTTGAACTCGACGGTTTTGGCGTCGATCACCTTCCACTCTGTGGCAAGCCCCGGCACCAGCTTGTTGCCATTGCGAAAGTCGACCTTCACCAGCGTGTCGTAGAGTGAATACATCACGCGCAGATTGACGTTGGTGTTTTCCGAAACCGGGTCGTGGTTGTCGGGAATCTGTTGCACGGCAATCGTGAGATTCCTGCCGCCTGCCGTCGTTGATTGCGCGGCGGCATCCAGGGCCCCCAACGAGAATGAAGCCGCCATCATCGTTGACGCGGCGAGCGCCCGCAGAAGGGTTCTGCGTTTTACACCTTTGGACATTTTCGAGCTGCCTCCGTTGCTGTCGGACCCTTCATAGCGACCGTATGTGACAGTTTTATTGCAGGATGTTGCCCGCTTATGATGGCTATTGACCGTTTTGTGGAACTGCTGTATCAGGGGCCTCGAAAGCGAGTTGGCCCAGGTCGCCGGCTTCAAAACCGTAATACGCTCCAAGAGAGCCAGCGTGAGGTCATCGATGCTCGGGACTGCAAGGCGTCAGCACATACTCAAACGATTGGAGTCCGGCGGGCAGGTCGAACTTTCGATCCTGGTGGACGAACTCGGCTGCTCGCCCGAAACGCTTCGCCGTGACCTGCGCGCCCTCGAACAGACGGGCAAACTCCGGCGGGTCCATGGCGGCGCGGTCGGCGTCTCGGCAGGCGAGCTGCCTCCGCTTGAAGCAAGGAAGGACAAAGATCGCCAGGCCAAGGCGCTGATCGCCGGTCTTGCGCGCGACGTCGTCACGCCAGGGTCAATGATTTATATCGGCGGTGGCTCTACGGCGCTTGCGGTGGCGGCCGAGATCGCGGACATGGCGCGTTCCACCTTTGTGACGGGGACGACCGATGTTGCCGCCGCTCTGGCCTCGCAGGGCAAGCACGAGGTTCATCTCGCCGGGGGCCTTTACGACGCGCCGACCAGAAGCGTCATCGGTCCCGAAATGCTGGATTTTTTACGTCCCCGAGTGTTCGACCTCTCCATCATCGGAATTAGCGGCATTGAGCTAGATCACGGCTTCATGGGCCCGACCAGTTCTCATGTCACGCAAACAAGTGTCATCCGCAAGCAGAGCCGGCGGGTCATGGTGGTATGCGACGTCACCAAATTCGGGATTCCCGGCCGTTACAAGATTCTGGATTTCGATCAGGTTGACCTGGTCGTGACGAACGAGCTTCCCGAGCCGGCGTTTGTGAAGCGTCTCTCGAAGGCTGGCACCGAGGTGATCAGCCCTCGCTCCATCGAGAGCGGCAGGTGACGTCATGAGCGCCAGCTTGAATCCCGGCCAAGATGCTAAATTCCTGATCGTTAGCTTTGACGGACTTCGGTCCGATATCGTCAATGAGGAACGGACGCCCAATCTCCTCCGTCTGGCAGGTGCCGGCGTTCGCTTTTCCAATCATCGGACGGTCTTTCCAAGCGAAAGCATGGTGGCATATGCAAGTCTCGTCACCGGAGCGCCACCGGCTGATCATGGCATCGTCGCCAACAATTTCGCCGATCCGGGCGTGATGCCCGGCAGGAGGATCAATACCGGAAGCGTCGAAGACATCGACTATGCGGACCGCGCCTATGGCGGCAAGCTGTTCACCACGCCGACCTTGGGCGACATTCTCCGTCGGGCAAATCGGCGCTTGGCCGTCATTTCCGGAAACTCCCCCGGCTGCACCCGGCTGGTCGACCTGAGCGGCGTCGCCGATGGGGGCTTCTCGTTCTGTTACCCACATCTCAACTATTCCTACCCGCGCCAACTTGCCGAGGAGATTGCCGCGAGCCCGGGTCTGCCGGAAGCTGAGGCGCAAGCTGGCCCAAGCAGCAGATATCTGACCGATGTCTTTCTCCGCCATGTCTGGCCGTCGCAAAGACCGGATTTGACCGTCCTCATCTTCAACGAGCCGGATACAAGCTTCCATGGCTGCGGACTAGGCTCGCCGGAGAGCATTGCGGTCATCAAGGATGCCGACACGCAGTTGGGGCGCATTCTCGACTTCTGGCAAACGGAACCTGGCCTCCAACTCATCGTCATGTCGGATCACGGGCACATCGCCCAAGTGAAGCGGGTGTCGGTGCGTGATGCCCTTGAAGCCGCCGATCTGCCGGTGTCGTCACATCCGACGTCAAGCGGTGCGATTGGCTTGCTGCCGGGGCATGTTGGCAAGATCTACGTGCCAGATCGCTGCGCCAAGACGCTGGACCGGATTGTCGAAGTTCTCTCCGCCGAGCCATGGTGCGGCATGCTGATCGCCAAAGACGAGCTGTCGGTCCCCGGGGCAATCAGGATGAGCGACGCATTCGTCAATCACCCGCGCGCGCCCGACCTCTACTATACGCTTCGCGGGAATGATTCAGACAACAGGTTCGGCATTCGCGGTGTCTGCTTTGCCGATGACGACGCATTCTTCGATGGTGCCGGTTACCACGGGGGGCTCCATATCGACGAGATGTCGTGCCTTGCCGTCGCAGCCGGCTCGCTTTTCAAGCGCGGCCATCAGTCGAGCATATTCTCCGGCATTACCGATATTGCGCCCACCATCCTCTCGGTCTTCGGTGTAGCGCCTCCCCCTTCGATGAAGGGGCGGGTGCTGCGCGAAGCCTTTGCCGACAGCCACCCGTCGGAGCACGCTATCATCTTCGATGAGCTATCCGCCACACGCGGAAAATACCGGCAAACATTGCGGCGCGTCCAGGTCGATGGCGTCCACTATCTCGATCATGGCCTGATCGAGTAAGGCCGTCGAATTCGTCAGCAGCTTCAATATTCACATGGACATCTGAAATGAACCTATCCACCCAATCCGACTTTCACCTTCGCCCACCCGAAAGCGGCTGGTCGCTCTCCGATGCGATGCTGGTCCTGGAAGACCGGGTGGTCGCCGGCCAGGTTCATGTCGATGGCGGCATGATTTCCGGGGTCACTCATTCGGATGCCGCCAACGGCGCATCCATCGATTGTGACGGCGACTTCCTTTTGCCCGGCCTCATCGATCTCCATACAGACAATGTCGAATGTCACTTCTTTCCGCGTCCTGGCGTTCAGTGGCCGATCGGATTGGGCGCGGTGCTCGCACATGATCAGCAAATGGTTTGCGCGGGAATAACGACAGTCCTCGATTCGCTTGCACTCGGCGACTACCAGAGTGGCGGCGGCCGGGCCCGGATCCTGAGGACAGCAATAGAAGAAATCAGCCGCGCACGGAACGAGGGTCTGTTTCGGGCCGAGCATTTCTTTCACTTCCGATGTGAAGTGTCGGACCCCTTGCTCATAGAGATCGTCGAACGGTTTCTCGATCTTCCGGCACTCAGGCTGCTCAGCGTCATGGATCACACCCCCGGCCAGCGGCAGTGGCGCGACCTCGCCCTGTTCCGCAACTATCGGCGCGAAAAGAAAGGCGTCATATGGACGGATCCCGAGTTCGAGCAATATCTGGAAGAGTGCCGAAAAGTTCAGGAAGAGTTCGCGCCAAAGTTTCGCCGTCTCATCCATGAAGCCGCGGTCACGCTCGGCGTGCCGGTCGCAAGTCACGACGACACGACCGTTGCGGACGTCGAGGAGTCGCATTCCAACGGCATCTCACTGAGCGAATTTCCGACGACGGTCGACGCCGCTCGCCGTGCACGCGAGCTCGGTATGCTGAACATCATGGGCAGCCCAAACATCGTCCTGGGCGGCTCCCACTCGGGAAATGTCAGCGCGGCCGTTCTCTCCGATCTCGGTTTGCTAGATATCCTCACATCCGACTACGTGCCATCAAGCCTTCTGCAAGCCCCATTCATGCTTGCTGACCGCGGTGTCCCTCTTCACTCGGCCGTCGCCATGGTGACGGCGACACCTGCGAACGCCATGGGATTTTCCGATCGGGGCCGCGTTGCCCCGGGCCTGCGTGCCGATCTTGTGCGCATTCGCCTGGTCGACGGCGTGCCGGTGGTCCGGAGCGTCTGGGTGGCCGGCAGGCAATATCTATAAAGGGGCCTGAGCGCCAAATGGAACGACAATCATGACATTGAACACCAAAATAGACGCGGACTTGCCAACAACGCCGCAGCGCGCCGACTGGCTCGGAATTCTCTCCCGCAGTCATGCGGGCGACCTGGACGCACTGACTGCGGGGATCGTGGCCGCTGTGAGCTTCGAATGGCTCCGCCAACCGCATGTGGGACTGGTGATGGTGCGGGGACGGGCCGGCGGGACCGGGCAGGTCTTCAATCTCGGCGAGATGACGGTGGCGCGCGCCTCAATCCGTCTTGCAGACGGCACGCTGGGCCACGGCTACGTGCAAGGTAGAGACAAGCGGCAGGCACAACTTGCAGCAATCGTCGACGCACTGCTGCAGCAGCCCGACCGCCACGAGGAGATCATCGCAAAAGTGATCGAGCCGCTGCGCCAGACAGAACAGGCGCGCCGCATCGAGAAGAGCCGCAAGGCCGCGTCCACGAAAGTCGAATTCTTCACCATGGTTCGCGGGGAGAACCCGGCATGACACTGCAATCTATCACCGCCACGTCCTCTGATGGCACTCTTCTGAAGCCGGGCTTTGCCGATCCTGTCTTCGATGCGCAGGCCGTCTTCCGCGCCGCCCTTCTCGCAACCGCTTATCCCGGTCGTGTGATACCGCTCGATCGCAGCTTCGTCGCACCGCGACCGTTCTCCCCGGCGACGGCGGCCCTCTGCCTGACGCTGATGGATTTCGAGACGCCGGCTTGGCTCGACCGCCAAACGGCCTCCAGCGAAGCGTCCGCCTGGCTCCGCTTCCATTGCGGTCTGCCATTGATCGAGGAAACGGCGACGGCGCGCTTTGCTGTCGTCACCGACGCGCTCAACATGCCGCGCCTATTTGAATTCCATTCAGGGGAAATTGAATATCCCGACCGCTCGACCACCCTTCTCATCCAGGTCAAGTCCTTCACCGAAGGACCGGTTACAACCTGGAGCGGTCCGGGCATCAAGGACAACACGACTGGCGCCATCGATGGGCTGCCCTTCTGGTTCTGGTCCGATTGGGACCTGAATAGCGAGTTCTATCCGCGTGGCATCGACGTGATCTTCAGCTGCGGCAATGCCCTGATGGGCCTGCCGCGCACCATCAAAGTGGAGGCGTAAATGGCCTATGTCGCCGTCAAGGGTGGGGAACAGGCCATCCTCAACACCCACAAGCTGATCTCCGAAACCCGCCGGGGCAATCCGGATCTTGCCGAACTTTCGCTCGCTCAGATCAGCGAGCAGTTCGGGCTCGCCGTCGACCGGGTGATGACGGAAGGGTCCGTCTACGATCGTGAACTTGCCGCACTGGCGCTCAAGCAGGCACAGGGCGACGCGATCGAGGCGATCTTTCTGCTTCGCGCCTATCGGACGACATTACCGCGGATCGCCGTATCTGAGCCGATCGACACCTCGAAGATGGCCATACGCAGGCGCATCTCGGCGACCTTCAAGGATATCCCCGGCGGTCAGGTGCTGGGTCCGACCTACGACTATACCCACCGCCTGGTTGACTTCGCGTTGGCGGCGGAAGGTCTCGAACGGCCGCAGGCTGAGCTTGCACACGAACCACTCGATGAGACTCTACCTCGCGTCATTGACCTACTCAACGATGAGGGTCTGATCGAGGAGGAAATCGACGAGAGCGATGGTGAGGTGTTTGACCTCACCCGCGAACCGATGCTCCTCCCGGCAGGCCGCGATCAGCGTTTGCAGAATCTCGCACGCGGTGATGAGGGCTTCGTGCTCGGGCTCGCCTATTCGACGGCGCGCGGTTACGGCGGTGTCCATCCCTTCGTTGGCGAATTGCGGCTCGGCGAGGTAGAGGTCGAGATCGTTCCGGAAGAGCTCGGTTTTCCAATCGCGATCGCTGAGATCACAGTCACCGAGTGCCAGATGATCAATCAGTTTCGCGGTTCTGTCGATAGGCCGCCGCAGTTCACGCGCGGATATGGGCTGACCTTTGCCCATAATGAACGAAAGGCCATGGCGGTGGCTTTGGTTGACCGGGCATTGCGCGCCCGAGAGTTCGGCGAAAATGTGCGCTACCCCGCCCAGGATGCGGAATTCGTGCTCTCCCACACTGACAACGTCGAAGGGAACGGTTTCGTGACGCATTTCAAGCTCCCCCATTACGTCGACTTTCAGGCCGAGCTGCAACTCGTGCGGCAATTGCGGACTGAGCACGAGGAACATCGTCGCAAGGCCACTGGCTCAGAACAGGCGAAGGAGGCCGCGGAATGACCACGACAGCAGCACAGGTGCATAAAGAGGACGGGTATAACTTTGCCTATCTCGATGAACAGACGAAACGGATGATCCGTCGCTCACTGCTCAAGGCTCTTTCGATCCCCGGTTACCAGGTGCCTTTCGGCGGACGCGAAATGCCGCTTGCTTATGGCTGGGGCACCGGCGGTATTCAGGTGACGGCGAGCGTCATCGGCCCTGACGACGTTTTGAAAGTAATCGACCAGGGCGCCGACGACACCACCAATGCTGTCTCCATTCGCCGTTTCTTTCAGACTGTCTGTGATGTCTCGGTAACCGAAAGCACCGCGGAAGCGACAGTCGTTCAGACCCGCCACCGGGTGCCGGAAACGCCGCTGAAGGAAGGCCAGGTGCTAGTTTACCAGGTGCCGCGTCCGGAGCCTCTCAGCAGGATGGAACCACGGGAAACGGAGACCCGCAAGATGCATGCCTATGCCGAATATGGCGCCATGCAGGTGACGCTCTATGAAGACGTCGCCCACTTTGGCCGCATCGCCAAGACCTACGACTATCCGGCCATAGTCAACGGAAGGCACCTGATGTCTCCATCACCGATCCCGAAGTTCGACAACCCGAAAATGGAAAACAATCCCGCAATCCAGCTGTTTGGCGCCGGCCGCGAAAAGCGCATCTACGCCGTTCCTCCCTACACCTCCGTCAGAAGCCTCGACTTCGACGATCATCCCTTCGAGGTGCAGACGTGGAAAGGCTCATGTGCGCTCTGTGGTTCGACGACCAGCTATCTCGACGAGATGATCACCGACGACCGCGGTTCCCGCATGTTCGTGTGCTCGGACACCGACTTTTGCAACACCCGCCAGGCCGAGGCGGCTAGCGCACCGGACGACAAGGCGGCAGGAGAAGACGCATGACAGCGAGTGCGCTCCGCAAACCCGCCCCTAAGCCACCGCTTCTTGAAGTCTCGGGCCTCTCTAAATCCTATGGCACTCAGGTTGGTTGCAGAGACATCTCCTTCGCGGTACGGCCCGGAGAGGTGCTCGGTATCGTTGGCGAGAGCGGCTCCGGCAAATCCACCCTGCTTGCCTGCCTCTCCGGACGCTTGCAGCCCGATAGCGGCTCGATCAGCTATGACATGAAGGATCGCGGGCCGGTCGACATTCTGACGCTCTCCGAACATGAACGGCGACGGCTTGCCCGCACCGACTGGGGCATCGTCCACCAGAACCCGCGCGACGGCTTGCGGCTGGACGTATCAGCCGGCGGCAATATCGGCGAGCGGCCGATGGCGCTCGGCGCTCGCCATTATGGCGATATCCGCTCCGACGCGCAGGATTGGCTCAAGAAGGTTGAGATCGACCTGTCCCGTACTGACGACAAGCCGCGCACCTTCTCCGGCGGCATGCAGCAGCGCCTGCAGATCGCCCGCAATCTCGTCACGCGTCCCCGGCTCGTCTTCATGGACGAACCGACCGGCGGGCTCGACGTCTCGGTCCAGGCACGCCTGCTCGACCTGTTGCGCGGGCTCGTGCGCGAGCTCGGCGTCGCCGCGATCATCGTCACCCATGATCTCGCCGTCGTGCGCCTGCTCGCCGATCGGCTGATGGTCATGCAGCGTGGCCGTGTCATCGAGGAGGGTCTGACCGACCAGGTGCTCGACGATCCTCATCATCCCTATACCCAACTGCTCGTCTCCTCCGTCCTGCAGGTTTGAGACTTAAGGACAACTCATGACCATTCGTTTGCACGCCAAGGGCTTGACCAAGACCTTCACGCTCCACACACAGGGCGGCATCGTCCTGCCGGTCTTCGACGACGTCGAACTGACGGTAAAGGCCGGCGAATGCGTCTGCTTGCACGGGCCGTCCGGCGCCGGCAAGTCGACGCTGTTGCGTTCGCTCTATGCCAACTACAAGCCGGATGCCGGGCAGATCCTGGTCAAACACCTTGGCCAGACCGTTGATCTTTTGGCGGCCGAGCCCTGGGAGGTCGTCGAGATCCGCCGCAGCACCATCGGCTATGTCAGCCAGTTCCTGCGCGTCATTCCACGCGTCGGGGCCCTCGACGTCGTTGCCGAGCCGGCAATCGCCAACGGCATGCCGGTCGATGAGGCCAAGGCGCGTGCCAGGACCCTGCTGACGCGGCTGCGCATTCCCGAACGCCTCTGGTCGCTGGCGCCCGCCACCTTTTCCGGTGGCGAGCAGCAGCGCGTCAACATCGCCCGCGGCTTCATCGTGGATTATCCGATCTTGCTGCTCGACGAACCCACCGCCTCGCTTGACGCCGCCAATCGCGCAACGGTCGTCGACCTGATCGACGAGGCAAAAATACGTGGCACAGCCGTCGTTGGCATCTTTCATGATAAGGAGGTGCGTAACGCCGTTGCAGACCGGTTGTTTGAAGTTGGAAAAGCAGCCGTGCCTTCATCGTCTGGCAAATCTGACCTGCAAATGTCAGCCGGAGCGATGGTGGAATGACCGGCCAAGGGGGTGACCGACGATATGCGCTGTACTATGCTCCGGCTCCAACGCATCCGTTAAGCCGGGCGGCGGCACTTTGGCTGGGTCGCGATCCTTTCGATCCTAACACCCCTGTTCCCAAGAAGCAAACAGAAGCCGACCGGGCACTGACAGCCGAACCGCAGCGGTACGGTTTTCATGCGACGTTGAAACCGCCGTTTCGCCTTGCGCCGGGCAAAAGCCGGCAGGAACTGGAGACTGCCATCCAACAATTCGCGCAACGTCGACCGCCCTGTCCGATTGGACCATTGCGGGTCACCGCGCTCGGAAAGTTCTTCACTCTCGCACCCATCAACACTACGCCATATCTCCGCAGCTTTGCCACTCGGGTGGTATCGGAGTTCGATCGTTTCCGTGCGCCGTTGACGGCACAGGATCTCCAGCGGCGGTTGAAGTCGAGCCTCGATGAAGCGGAGATGACCAATCTGGTTCAGTGGGGTTATCCGTACGTATTCGACCGCTTCCAGTTTCACATGACCTTGACCGGTCCCGTGTCGGCCGAAGACCGGGAGGGTGTCAAGACACGGCTGAAAAGGCAGTTCGGACCGCTGCTCGACGAAGATTTCCTCGTCGATGCCATCACCCTGTTCGAGCAAGAAGGTCCGCATGCCGATTTCGTGGCCACCTCCCGCTTTGCGTTTCGCGAGATGCAGTTGGAGGGTTCGGTTAATGACCGATAGCGCTCGCCTAGAAGGAACACTGGTCTTGGTCGTCGGCCCCAGCGGCGCCGGCAAGGACACGCTGTTGAACCTGGCAAAAGAGGCACTCGCCGGTGACGAACGCTTCAACTTCGTGCGACGAATCATTACCCGGCCCGCTGGCGGCGGCGAGGACAGCGCGTTCGCAACGAAGGAAGCGTTTCAGCGACTGGTCGAGGAAGGCCTTCTTGCTCTATATTGGCAAGCGCATGGCCTCTCCTACGGATTGCCGATCATTATCGATGAATGGCTAGCCAATGGAGACGTGGTCGTCGCGAACGGGTCGCGTTCCATCCTGGCCGAAGCGCGGACAAGATTTTCTAGGCTGAAGATCGTAAACGTCGTGGCGTCACCGGATGTGATTGCCGATCGTCTGAGAAGCCGTGGTCGTGAAGCCGATGATGACGTTATGCAGCGGTTGCAGCGTGGCGGCGAGTTCGATCCGGAGGGATCGGATGTCGTCACCGTCGATAACTCCGGTCCGCCACACGTCGCTGCAGAACATTTTGTTCGAATAATCCGGTCGTGTAGCCTAACGGTGCACTCGCTTTGAACAGTACTGACGGTTCGAGCATCGTTAGATTTGCGCGAAGTTCCTGACAGCAACGTGGCATCAAGGTCGTGATTTCGGTTTGCCTTATCTTGAAATCAAAGAAACGCCTCACTGCTTCGCGTCCGGTGAGCGGTCATACGACCTGTACACGGCAAATTTCGCCGACCTTGCGCGTCAAGGGTGATTTTCGCATGTACCGCCTGAATTATCGGCCTGGGTCGAGGCAAGATCGGCCAACGGCAGAGAACGGACTTGTCGATTTGCTAATTCTTGATTTCGTATCTGCCTGTGAGTTGTCTTCGCAACTGGCTTAGAATGACGGCCTATTTGCCCGGCTCTTCCCCATCGAAAACGAACTGGATCCGGTCAGCGGCGTAGCAGGTCACATGGCACCACACGGGCCTGCCGTTCTCGTCCACTTCCACGGCTCTCTTCTCGACGACCGGTCTCGACAGGGATTGATCAAGAAGTTTGGCCTCCTCTTCTGTCGGCATACGCGCGATCACCTTGGCAGTGCCGGGCCACAAAGAGGCAAATCCAAATTTCGCCAAGGCGGATTCGACATCCGCCTCTGGGCCCATCGCCTCAACGAAACCTGAAAACCTGGGCAAATCCAGGAAACTGGTGCTGAATGCCACCGGCCGACCGTTGCTTTCCGCGATTAGCTGAACGGCCAGTACCGATGTTCCGGGAGCAAGATCGAGGCAGGAACATACCCATCCATCAGCCGACCTGCTCTCGGCGGAGATCAGCTTTCGGCTTGGCAACTGTTTGTTGGCGCGGACATTCTGAGGAAATGTAATGCGTGAGGCCATACGATACTCGAGCATATCGGTTTCGATGAATGCTCCGCGGCCATGTTCGATCCGGATGAGCCCTTTGTTCTGAAGGATTGCGAGCGCCTTGCGCGAGGTCATGCGGCTGACGCCAAACCGTTCGGCTACTTTCGTGTCAGCGGGCAGTCGCCCTTCCTTATCGAACTCGCCTTCGAGAATCTCGCGATGCAAGGTCTCGACGATCGTCTTCCAACGGGGTTGTCCTGACATCCCGGACGGGCGTGATTTCATAAAATTAACCTCTCTGTCATGCGTCTGTCACGAAAACTCGTGTATACGAGTTGCGAAACGCCTCGGCAACGAAACAGATCACGTCGGCTGGACGGCGCATGCAAAGTCTACACAAACAATGGATTCGGCAATGCTCAATCATCCCATCTCCCGCCGCATGTTCAACATCTCTCTCGGAACCACCGCTCTTGCGGCGATCACCCGCCCAAGTCTCGCGCAAACAAGTCCCACGCCGACCAAGGGCGGCCGGTTAAGAATCATGTTGCAGGAGACAGCTTCGTCCTCGCTGCTAGATCCCACCAAAGTCGCGTCCTTCAGCGTATACTTTGCCTACGCGATGGTTGGAGAAAGATTGGTGTGCGTCGACAGCCGCCTCAACCCCGTTCCGATGCTTGCCGAGAGCTGGGAACCGGTCAACAACAAGGTCGACGTTTGGGTTTTCAAACTGCGTCGCGGTGTCGAGTTCCACAATGGCAAGAGCCTGACGGCAAAGGACGTCACCTATTCGTTGAACCGCCTTCGCGACCCGGCTTCGCAGTCGCCGTTGCGCACCCTTCTTGAACACATCACCGAGATCGTCGAGGACGATCCTTATACACTGCGGTTTGTTCTCTCGCGCCCCGATGCAGACTTCCCTCTGTTGCTGGCGCAGGACCGATTCTACATCTTCCCAGAGGGCTTTTCGACCTTTGACAAGCCGTTGGGCACCGGTCCTTTTGTAGCAGACGGCTTGAATCCGGCCGGCGTCAATGTTTACCGCCGCAATCAAAACTATTGGCAGAACGGCAAGCCTTATCTGGACGAGGTTGCGTTCCAGGGAAATCAGGACGCGGTCACGCGCGCTTCAGCACTTCTCGCCGGCGATGTGGATGCCGTGCAGACGATCAACTTCGCGCTCGCGAAGCGCATCGCGGCAACATCCAGCTTCCAGGTCGTGTCTTCCCCGAGCGGCGTGCACAACGTCATTGCCATGCTGACCGACACGTCGCCGTTTGACCGGCCTGAAGTTCGCGATGCGATGAAATATCTCTTCGACCGAGAGCAAATGCGCGATCGCCTTTGCGCCGGCCATGCGCAGATCGGCAATGACCACCCCATCCCGCCCTTCAGCTCTTTCTACCATACCGAATTGCCGATCCGCACGTACGATCCCGATCGCGCCAAGTCGATCCTGCAGAAAGCTGGACTGAGCTTTCCGACGCAGGTCCTCCATTCCTCTGACGCCGTGACACCCGGCGTTGCGGTCGATCTGGCGCAAGTCTATGCCGATGGGGCGCGCAAGGCGGGAATTTCGCTCGAGCCGAAACGCGATCCCGTCACCGGCTATTGGGACAACGTCTGGCTGAAGCAGCCGCTCATGGTGAGTGGATGGGGTACGCGCTTCACGCCCGACCTTATGCTGCGCGTTGCCTATCGCTCGGGCGCGAAATGGAACGAAACGCACTGGAGCCGGCCGAAGGTGGACGCAATGATGGACGAGGCGGTTGCCACCACAGATGTCAACCGGCGTCGCGAACTATACTGGGCGATCCAGGAGACGATTCACCACGATGGCGGCGCCGGCATCCCGCTCTTCTTCGATCAGCTTGACGCGGTCTCCAGCAAAGTGAAGGGCGTTTCGCCGTCTCCGCTGGGCTCATTGACCGGACCGGCTATGGCTGACCTTTGGCTCGACCAGAGCGCTTGATCCGCGATGTCCGTTGACTCTCTGACTTCCGAGCAACACGAGCAGAGGTCGCCCTTCGCAAACCTCCGTTCGATTGCTTTTGAACTGACAATACGGTTAGTCATTCTCCTGGTTGCTGCCGCCCTGATTTTCTTCGGGACGGCACTCATTCCGGGCGACTTCGTGACGGAGTTGCTCGGCCAGGACTACACGCCGGAACTAGGCGCCCAACTGCGCCATAGCCTTGGTCTGGACCGGCCTTTGCCGGAGCGCTTCGTCACCTGGCTGCTTCACTTCCTTCAAGGAGAATTCGGCCAATCATTCACCAGCCGCATACCGGTCTGGGAGGTCGTTCAGCCGCGTCTCGGCAATACGCTGATGCTTGCTGGCGCCGCGCTTTGCTGGTTTCCGCTTGCTCTGACTGCCGGCGTGGCGTCTTTCCTCGCGCCTCCGCAAAGTCGGCGTTTCCTCCAGCTCTTCATGCAAATCGTGCTTTGCGCACCGGAGTTTCTCATCGCCTATATTTTCATCTACGTTTTTGCCGTCCAGCTCCATTTGCTGCCGGCAGTCTCGCGATTGGCGCCAGATCAGTCGGTGTCGCAACATATCCGCGTTCTTATTCTGCCAAGCGCCTGTCTCGGCGTCGGCATGATTGCCTATGTCGGCCGCATGCTGCTGTCGCTGCTACTGATGGAGGAAAAGAAGGACTATTTCGAATTCGCTCGCCTGCGCGGGTTCAGCCGAAGCTGGATTGCGCTCCGCTATGCGGTTCCGGCGATCCTCCCGTCGATCGTCAACCTCCTCCTCATTTACTGCGCTTACCTGCTGACCGGCGTGCTGGTGATCGAGGTTGTTTTCGGTATTTCCGGTATCGGCGAATTGGCGGTGTCCTCGGTTGTTTGGCGCGATATCCCGGTCCTGCAATTCTGCGCAGTGTTCATCACCGCCATCTATGTGGGCATCTACTCGCTGTCGGACCTGGTCGCCGGCCAGATCAGCAAAAGAGGCGCGCTATGAAACCAGACAGCTCCGAAAGACAACACACCGCAGAGGCCGCCAATGTTCTTGAAGTCAAAGACCTCTCGGCAGTCATCTCTAACTCCGCGGCTAGTGCAAGGCGAATCGAGAAGCTGTGTATGGCACTGAAGCCCGGCACGCTGTCGACGATGATCGGACCGTCAGGCGTCGGCAAGACCAGTCTTTGCCTCGCCCTCATGGGATGGTTGAGACCCAATGTTCGTATCGTGAGCGGCGAAGTCCTGTTCGGGACGCGGCCTTTGCTGCAGATGCACCAGCGGCAGAAACAGGCGCTGTGGGGGCGCGAGATTCTCTACATTCCGCAGTCTTCGGCGACGGCGCTGGCGGCCCCGCGGAACGTCGTCGGTCAGATCTCCGAGTTTGCCGGTGACACAGCGCAAGAGCGGAGCGAGCGCCGCAAACTCCTTCAGGCGGCGTTTCAGCGGTTGGAGATTCCCGGATTTGATGAGGATCGCTATCCGCACCAATATAGCGGCGGACAATTGCAGCGCATTTTGATCTCGACGGTGTTTTGTGCGACGCCTCGCCTGATTATTCTCGACGAGCCGACGACGGCGCTGCACCCGGATCTTAAGACCAGCGTCATCGAGGCCATCAAGGCTCGCGTTAGGGAAATCGGTGCTGCAGCGCTCGTCATATCGCACGAACTCCCCTTCTTTGCCGAGTTTTCGGATCAGACCATCGACCTGAGCGCGTCTGTTCCCCCGGCGGTAAAGCCGAGATCCGTACGTCCGGCAGCGCCGCTGGTTGGAGAATCCCGCGCTGCGTTCAAACCCCAGCCAATGCTGACTGAGCCGCCGCGATTGGCGGTCGGCGGGCTCTGCATCAAGGCGCCGAGCGGCCGGCCGCTGGTTCGGAACGTGGCTTTTCAGGTACGGCCCGGAGCCTGCCTCGGGATCGTTGGCCCCTCTGGTGCCGGCAAGACGACGATCCTGCGGAGCTTGCTTGGGCAGCATGGCGACGCTAAAGGAACCATTGAAGTTGACGGTCAGCGGATACCGTTGCACCACTCCCGTCGCACCGTCGAGCAAAAACGCCAGCTCGAATATGTGCCGCAATCGGTGAAGCTGCATCTGAACCCTGCTCTCAGCGTCGACTATCTCATTCGCAGAAGGCTGCGTCAGGCCGGACACGATCATTCCATCGATGCCGTTGTGGACGCGCTTGAGAAAGTCCTCTTGCCCGCCGACTACCGTTCCAAACGGAGCGCGGAACTGTCGGGTGGGGAATGTCAACGATTGGGCATAGCACTTGCCCTCGCCAGTCATCCGGCACTGCTGCTGCTCGATGAAGTCACGGCGTCACTCGATCCGGTGAACGCAAATGTCGTCGCCGATATTCTGGACAGGCACAGGGCCAGCGGGAGCATGGCGATGCTGCTCGTTTCGCACCAGCCGGAGATCGTCGCGCGCCTCGCAAGCGATGTTCTCGAACTGCGCGACGGTCAGGTCGTACACCCCGTCAGGGACAACCATGCGCCCTCTGCGTCTCGCGAGGATGTGGCGGGGAGTGTTATTTATCGTGAGAGTGAACCCCGGCAATGCGTGCTCTGATATTCATCGGCTTTATCCTTTTCTTCATGATCGCGCCGTTCTTCATCGGAACATCGGCGGATACTTTTTCTGGAGCCGGCCCGTTTGAAAGCCTTTCTCCGGCGCATCCATTGGGAACTGACTATCTCGGGCGTGACATGCTGTTCGAGGTCCTTCGAGCCGGTAGCGTGACGATGTTCATTTGCGCGGCAGCAACGTTGCTGTCGTTGGCGAGCGGCCTGACTTGCGCGGTGCTGACCAGCGCCCTGCCAACGATACCCGGCACGATCCTCGCCCGCGGCATGGACGCGCTGAATTCAATCCCCAGTCTCATCATCGCATTCGTGCTCATCGCTGCCTTCGGATCGACCACATCGAGCCTCATTATCATCATCACCGTGGTCGAGTTCACGCGGGCCTATCGCTCGCTCAAGGCGCCGGTGATCCAAATCTTCGCCGAGCCATTCGTCGAGCTTTCTCGGATAAGAGGCGAAGGCTTCGTCTATCTTGTCACGCGAGATATCTGGCCGAACATTCGTCCCTACGCGGCTGTCGAGCTCGTCAACCGTTTCGTTGCCTGCCTGATGTTTCTGAGCGCGCTTAGCCTGCTCGGAATTGGCATCCAGCCCCCGACCACCGACTGGGGAACGCTGATCAAGCTCAATGCGACCGGCCTTTTGCTCGATTCAGCGGCGCCGCTCATCCCAGGCATTTTCATTCTAATCGCCTCGTTGCTTGCGCTCCTCGCAGCCTCCGATGCATCCCGCAAACTGGAATTCTCGAAATCATGACAAAACTATTCCTGCATTCGTACGGTCTTCGTTATCAGTATCGCCACAAGCCGGGCTTTGATGTGTTCTCGCTCGTCGATCTTGCCGCGGACCTGGGATTCGATGGCATCAACGTCTCGTGCTTTGAACCGTACATCGAAATCTCTGGAATCGAGCCGGCGCACCTTCGGAAACTTCGTGCCCATCTGGAAAAGCGCGGGATACTGATCGATATCGAGACCGCGGGGACCGAGCCGGCGCATATCGAGCGATGGCTCGGCATAGCGCAAGAACTCGGCGCGGGGTTCTTGCGGACCTACACCAAGGGAACTTTGGACAGGCGCCTTCGCGTCGAAGAAGCCAAAGCCAATCTCGCCCAGGCGGCGCATGCAGCCGAGCGCGCCGGCATCCCACTGCTTCTTGAAAACCACGAGGATATTTCGGCCAGCGAGGTCGCCGAAATCCTCACCCACGTCGACAGTCCTTGGGTACAAGGGCTTTTTGACTACGTGAACTCGATGCTGTTCTATGAGGATCCGTTGACATCCCTGGATCTTATGCGCCCCTGGATACGCTCGGCGCACCTGAAGGACTGTGTAATCCTCGCTCCCGGCGAGGGTGGCCTGCTCGGTGTGCCGATCGGCGGAGGCAATGCTCCGGTGGCTGAGATCACTTCTCAGCTTCTAGCCTCGGGAGTCGATCGAATTTGCTTTGAAAACACGTGGGGCTATCAGGCTGCGATGCGAGACCGCCGCGGAAGCGCAAATTTGGGAGAAGGTTTCTTCCAACATCCCGTCACGCCACTCCGCGAGCCTGCCGAATATGTTGATATCGACAGTCTCATAACAAAGGATCCCGGAAAAGTCGCCGAGCTTGAGTATTGGGCTCTCGGAGAATCTCTGAAGTGGCTGAAGCACAAAATTCCAGAGTTCGCTCAAATTCGCATCCCCAACTCAAGAGGCTGATGGTCATTTCGGGTCTCCAACGCGCGAGGACGGCTGTCGTGAGAGAACTCGCGGAACGGCGCAGGGGCGATGTTCTGGTCGTATGGAAACTCGACCGGTTGGGGCGCTCGCTTTCGCATCTGATCCGGATTGTCGAGGAACTGAAGGCGCGTGGCATCGCCTTCCGGTCTCTCACGGAGGCGATGGATACCACGAACTCGCATGGCGCATTGTTCAACCTGTTTGGCTCGCTTGCCGAATACGAAAGAGCGCTGATCACGGAGCGGGTCAATGCCGGCCTGGCTGCGGCGCGCCGGCGGTGTCGCAAGGGCGGCAGGCCTGCGGCGATCGACGCCGAAAAGGTCCTTGCGGCCCTGGAAGGCGGCGCCAGCAAGGCGTCCGTTTGCCGGACTTTCAAGGTACCGCGATCCACGCTGATCGACACACTGAGGCGGATTGGATGGACCGGGCCGGGGAAGAAAGATCCGCCCGACACCTCGCTTTAAGGGCGGGGATGATCGATGTCCTTCCTCGACGCGCAGTCGCGTGCCACACTGTTTGAGCCACCCGAAGCTTATGAAGAGGCCTTGGCGCGCTATGCGCTCTCGGTCGAGGATATTACCTTCGCCAAGGGGCATCGCCGTTCGCACAACCGGTTGGGCTTTGCGATCCAGCTTGCGTTGGTCCGGGATTTGGGGCGGCCGCTGCGCGCGGGCGAAGCTCCGCCTCAGGCAATTGTCTCGGTTGTCGCCGATCAGCTCGGCATCGACCCTGCCGTTTTCGGCCTCTATGCGCAACGTGAGGAAACACGCCGGGAACATGCGCGCGAGATCGTTGCCGCTCTTGGGCTGCGAGCTGTCCGGGCGAGCGACTACCGCAGTCTGATCACCGCGGCAGCACGCCAGGCGGCCGCTACCGAGAAGGGTATGCCGATCGCACAGGCGGTTATCGAGGCGCTGAAAGACGGGAAGCTCCTCGTTCCTGGCCCCGAACTGCTGATACGCCTGGCGATGGCCGGTCGGGCAGCGGCGCGCAGGCATGCCTATCGTGAGTTGATCCGGAGGTTGGCCCAGCCCTCCATTGAGGTCCTTGACCAGCTTGTCGCTGACCGGATTGGAGACCGAAGCCATCTCGGCTGGATCGCGGAAGCACCTGAAGGGGCGAAGCTGAAGAACCTCAAGGGTTTGATCGCCCGCCTTGAGGTTTTGCGGTCCGCCGCCATTCCAGATGAAAGGCGCAAGACGATCCATGCCAACCGCTATGGCATCATCGCCCGGGAAACCCGCATCCTGCATGCGCGTGAGATACGACGCCTAACCGTCGAGCGTCGCTACGCCACGCTGACCGCCTTCGTCATCGAAAGGCAGGCGTCGATCACCGATTTTGCGATCGACATGTTCTGCAAACTGATTGGCAGCGCCCGCCGCAAAGCCGAGGTCAGCCGCAAGGAACGCCGGCTGAAAGAAGCGGAAATCCTTGCCGGTGTGGCGCTCAATCATCTTCAGCTCGGTGAGGCGCTGGTGACGGCACGCGAGGGCAACGCTGATTTTGCCTCGGCGATCGCAGCCAGCATCGGCTGGGAAGGACTGTTGGCCAGTATGGCGGCAGCCACAGCTGTTGTTCGTCCTGATCGCAGCGACGAATTCGACGCACTGGTGGAGCGGCACAAGTCGATGCGCAAGCTGGCCCGGTTCCTGTTCGACGCGTTTTGTTTCCGGTCCTTTCGTCCCGACGATCCGCTTCTGTCCGCAGTGGATCATCTGCCGCGCTCTACCGCGGACGCAAGCTGCCCGCGCACGTGCCGCTTGCTTTCCTGACCCGCAAATGGCGACGACGTGTCCGGTCGGGCGGCGGCGAGATCGACCTCCGCGCCTGGGAAGTGGCGGTGCTCGTCCACCTGCGGGATCGTTTGCGGGCCGGCGACATCTGGGTCGATGGCAGCCGAGCATGGCGAAGTTTTGAAGATTATCTGTTGCCGCGCGCGACCTTCGCCCTGATGCGCGTGGAAGGACGGCTGGGGCTTGCCATCCCGGACAGCTTCGCGGCCTGGCGGGCCGAACGCACTGCCACGCTTGACGCCAAACTGAAAGCCTTGGCTCAAGCGGCTGCGTCCAACGCCATTCCGGATGCGGTGATTTCCGACAAGGGTCTGTCAATCTCGCCCATTCGCGAGGATGAGCGCGAGAGGGTCGTAGCGCTCAGTCGGCGTCTTTATGTCCTCGTTCCACGGATCAGAATCACCAGCCTGCTCGCCGAAGTTCACAGCTGGACCAGGTTTCTCGACAGCTTCACCCATTATCGCACCGGTGAGACGGCGAGCGATGAGGCGGCATTGATGGCGGCGATCCTTGCCGACGCGACCAATGCGGGCGCTGAGCGCATGGCTGAAAGCTCGCGTGGTGTCACGATCCATCAAATGATGCTGATGGTGGACCGGCATCTGCGCTCGGAAACCTATGCCACGGCGACCGCCGTTCTGGTCGATGCGCAGCAAGTCCATCCCTTTGCCGCGATTTGGGGTGATGGCCATATATCCTCCTCAGACGGTCAGTTCTTTCCGGCCGGCGGCCGCGGCGAAGCCAGCCTCGATTACAACGCAAAATATGGCAAGCGGCCCGGCGCCTCGCTCTATGGCTTCCTGTCCAACCGCTTCGCCTCCTTCTTCTCCCGCATGATCCAGGCGTCTGAGAGCGAGGCTCCCTATGTACTCGACGGGCTCCTTCACAACGAAAGCTCAATCGAAATCCATGAGCACGCAACAGACACCGCCGGCGCGACCGAAACGACGTTTTCCATGTTCCATGCCTTCGGCTACAGACTCATTCCGCGTATCCGCAATCTCGGCAATCGCAGGCTGTTCGCCATCGATCCAGATCCGGCTTACGCCCCGCTTGACGCGCTGATCGCGGGAACCGTCAATATGGATGTCATCGAGCAGCACTGGGATGAGGTATTGCGCCTGAAGGCTTCGATCGGCGCAGGTCTGGTGCCACCCTCGGTGATCCTCAAGAAACTTGCCGCATCCCCCCGGCAAAACCGGCTCAATCAGGCGCTGCGCGAAATGGGCCGCATCGAGCGCTCGATCTTCATATATGTTACGTGGAATTGCTTCATGAATTTGGGTGAAAACTGGGAGGGACAGAGTGTCTTCTGCTTCGATAGAGCGGCGTTTCCCCGAGATAGCTTCCGTTCCGCCTGCGCTGACGTGGCTGCGAATGCGCGACGATCTCGGCTGTGCGCCCCGAACCATCGACGCTTACGGTCGTGGTCTAACGGCCTATCTCGTTTTCTGCGCAACCCATTTGATCGATCCCATCAGTGCCGGACGTGACGATATCGCTCTCTTCGTACGCGATCTCACGGACCGGCCCTCGTTCCGACCTCGGAGTGTCGCCGAACATGGTGCTCCCTCTTTTCCGCGCCTCTCTAATGCGACGGTACAACAGCGACTGACTGCGGTCCGTTTATTTTATGATTTTCTCGTCGAGGAGGGCTTACGAATATCCAGCCCGATCGGTCGTGGCCGATATGCGCCTGGAGGACGGGCCGGGGTCAGCCGCCGCGGTCTGATGCCGCGCTTCACCCATTTGCCGTGGATACCCGACGATGAAGCATGGGACGCAATTCTCACGGTCGCCAGCCGTGAGCCAATTCGAAATCGAACAATGCTGGCGCTCGCTTATGATGCCGCTTTGAGGCGCGAGGAGCTGTGTTCCTTGCGAACCGACGATATCGATCCGGCTCGGCGCACAATCAGGGTACGAGCCGAAACGACAAAAGGCCGGCGAGAGCGCGTGGTTCCATATTCGGCGCCAGGAGGAGAGCTGCTTCGCGCCTATCTCGCTCATCGCTCAACTCTCAGCCGGGCACGTGGACCTCTGTTTCTATCGGAGTCGCCTCGTAACTGGGCCGAACCGTTGACGCTTTGGACATGGTCCAAGGTTATCCGTCGGATCGCCCTCGAGGCTGGCGAGCCGCGCTTCAGCACGCACACCTTACGCCACCTCTGCCTGACCGATCTTGCGCGCGCTGGCTGGGAGTTGCACGCGATCGCGACATTCGCCGGCCATCGCTCACCCGACACGACGCTCCAGTATATTCACCTGTCGGGTCGCGAGCTTGCCGCCAAGCTTGCCAGTGGTATGGCACAGATTCACGACTGGAGGATTGCTCTTCTTGCAGCTACCGCGGCGGGGTCGGCATGACCTTGACTAAGCGGAATACTCCGATGTTGAACCTAGCCGAGTTCGATCGATCACCGTCTTTTGCGATTGGTGAGCAAGAAGCGCTCTGGGCCTTACACTGGGATCTCCGGAGGCGGCGTAGCCATAACACGAATCGGCTTGAGTGGTCGCAGGTGGGTCGGCTTCTGGCTCCGCTCGATGCGGCCCGTCTCTACCTCCGCATTCCCGACACACAGCTTCATCGTCGCTCGTCCAAGGATGCCATTGGCGTCGTTCTATTCCGATCTGCCGAAGAAGGTACGCCGTATTGGGGCTGGAACGAGGATGCGTGGGTGCGCCTTATCGGCGAAGATCGTCACGCGTTTGCAAGACGATTGCCAGGTTGGGTGGACCAAACAGTTCGGCCCTATGTTGCCGCCTATGCATATCTATTGTGCGGCTTCGACGCATTCCACCGCCTCGGCAGCTTCAGCCGCATCGCCCTCATACAACGTATCTTTGATCAGGACGACGTCGGTCAGGATCGCAAGACCCGAAAATCGAAGGCTGAAAACGTTCGCGTTCTTTGATTGAAATCGTTCGGTTGTTGGATCGGCCGCGTGTGCTAGCTGATCCTCGTTGCGCTCCGAAATCCTTGGTCTTGAAGGGATTGGAACCGGTGACCTGTAGATGTTTAATCCTTATCGCACTGAACATTAACGATAATATGTTTTTCAAGTTCAGTTGAGGTAGCCTCTTGCTGTGTACTTCGCGAGGCGCCGGATGGTTCGGAGAAAGCCGCTTTCGCTACCATACTTATGGGTGACGCTTGAGCCAATTCTCAGCGATATCGAGGCGGCGCGCGTGTTGCTCCGCTAACATCTGATAGAAGGCCATGAGCATCGCAATGGTTTTTCTGGGCCTCATCGACTGGTAATGTTGGTAGACCTTGGCATTCGCCGCATATCGATTGTCTGTGCGAGACCCCTCAGACAGAGTGCTCTCGCAATACCACCGAACGTCGTCATAATTTCTACTGCCAACATCCTCCATAAGCTGCCCATCGTAGTGCCACGGGTTGATCTCGTGATCGGTCTTCCAAACGTGAAGAAAGCCCGACTCTATATAAAGCTGCAAAACGGCTTCGTCGTATTCGGAATGTTCCAGCACTAATGTGTCCACGTCACTAAGATGTTGAATAGATTTATCAATATTACGAGCGCCGTTGAGAATGTGGTTCGTCGACTGCCGCATCATATCTAACCCGTTGGGATGTATCTGCCAGGCCCGATATTCCTCGTCGGTGACTTCCACCGTAGGGTCGGCAATTTCGACGAGCTTCGCACTCTTCAATAGTTTCTTTGGCGTGCAGAAATCCGTGTTCTTGACGAGATTGAAGCCATTGGCTGCGTAAGCCTGGGCAACGAGACGGCTGCAGAATTGTTTGGGCGTTCCTTTTTTTCCCAGTCCCTGCCAGGCTCTGCCAGCTTCCCAAGTTGCGTACTCGCTTCCGACGCGTTCGCGGACATAGTTGCAGATCTTTACCGCGGTTGCCGGATCCAGCCCACCTTCGACGCGAAGGACAAATACGGCGTTGTGCGGCTCGAAGAACAGTCGTTGTGTGTTAGCGGAGTGAACTCCATCTCCCGTCGCGTCGATGACCGAGCAGTGATCGACATAGAGCATAGCGTGCGAAATCGGGCTGATGGTGGTGGCGCGGATTAGTTTACTAATCCCCGCGTCACTGGTTGTCAGGATCACATCCCCACGTTTGAGCACTTTGTCGTTCAGTCGCTTTTTCATAGTGCCATGTGGTTTGTTGCCTTCGTACATGGGATGCAAATGAGGTATTCAAGACAGATTTGGCAAGCTGACCTTCAAGCCTTCATCCGGCGCCTATCCCAATGTGCTTTATGAACGGCAAGAATTCGAATGTCTTCGATCAAGCTCTCGATCGAACATTTGGGCAGCCGCAAGATCCTAATGATCTTAGACAAGCGTGGGGCTATCGGCAGTTTTACGCGCGCGACGCTGATCCAAAGCGATGCTCCCATCCCTTGAAGGCAATTGGGAAGAAAAAAGGCCTTCTAGATTGTCGCTAGGCCGAATTCACAGTACTGATATAGCGTAGACAGCTACTCTATGAGGATGATTTGGTACAGGAAAATGACTTTGAAAACGGTCTGCGAGACGACTTGAAACCGACGTACCGTGCTGTCTCCATCGGCCTGGAAGAACTTCTCCACAAGACGATTCCTGTGCTCGACCACGGTTTCATCCGTGTGGTTGACTACATGGGAGACGATGCAGCGGTGGTGCAGGCCGCAAGAGTGTCCTACGGTCGCGGGACGAAGAAGGTTAGCGAGGATCGCGGCCTCATCCGATATCTGATGCGCCACTCACATACGACGCCGTTCGAGATGGCCGAAATTAAAATTCACGTTAAATTGCCGATCTTTGTTGCTCGCCAATGGATACGCCATAGAACTGCGAGTGTGAACGAGTACTCTGCCCGGTACTCTATTCTGGACAAAGAGTTTTATGTGCCTGATGCCGCGAATTTGGCTGCGCAGTCCGCCAACAACAAGCAAGGGCGCGAGGACGCGCCTCTAGCCGACAACGGGTGGGTGCTGAACCTTCTTCGTGAAGAGGCTGAGCGCAGCTACGCGGGCTACAACGCTCTTTTGAATGTTTCCGAAGAAGGCATGGTCATTGACAATGGACGTGTTGGCATCGCGCGCGAGCTCGCTCGCATGAACCTGAGCCTCAATTTTTACACACAGTGGTATTGGAAGACGAATCTACACAACTTGTTGAATTTTTTACGCCTACGAGCCGATCCTCACGCTCAATACGAGATCCGCGCATATGCAGAACGGCTGCTTGAAATCACCGAAAAATGGGTCCCTCTGACCTACGATGCGTTCAAGGAGTACAAGCTAGGCGCGGTGACACTCTCGGCTTCAGCGTGGAAGGTCGTGAAAAGCCAGCTTGTTGGTAAATCGATCTCATTCGATGAGAGCGGTCTTTCCCAAAGGGAATGGACCGAGCTTATGTCTGCGCTCAAAGATGAATGAATTTATTCGTCCCCTTCGCGCTCGATCTCTGACGGACTCTGATTTTACCGCAGGGGCTGCGCCAACTAGCACGCAAGTTAAAACACGCGATCTTAAGACCTGGAACTTCGACGCAGACCTTCAGAGTTTGCAAGAAGCATACGACGCCAACGGTTCACCGATGTCGGTCAATTTCCGCGCCCTTGTTCCACTCGGGTCTGGTGTGGATCGAGCCACACATCTTTTTCATTCTTACCCTGCGAAGCTGCTGCTTAACATCCCGCTATTTTTCATAAATTGCACAAAGTACTCGCGACCAAACGACTTGGTCTATGATCCCTTCTCGGGGTCTGGCACTGTCTTGGTTGAAGCTCTATTAGCTGGACGGCGGGCTATGGGCGCCGATGCAAACCCGCTCGCAAGGCTTATAGCTAAAGCTAAGACGACACACCTAACTTCCAATATAATAACAGCAGCACTTGATGCAGTCATCTCTGATGTCGACGCAGCGCGGCAAGTTTCTTTTACTACTACAATCAAAAAGGATATTTGGTTTTCTGAAGCTGTGCTTAGCTCTCTCGGCTCTCTACTTTATTCAATACGAAATAACACAACCGGTTCTGTCCTCGATTTTTTTGAGGCGTGCTTTTCCGCCTGTGTGAAAAAAGTGAGCGTCAGCGATCCGAGACTTTCTGTACCCGTTCGACTAAAGGGAGAGGCGCTCGAAAAGCACATTATACACTCTCCAGACCTTATCGAGCATTTCAAAAAGGTTGTAATGGCAAACTGCGCTCGCTTAAGTAAGATGCCGGAAGGCTGCATTTCGAAAATTTACACCGATGCGCGGCAACATCACCTAGATGGAGAAGCAAAGGCGGACCTCATCATCACCTCGCCGCCTTACGCAGGAGCCCAAAAATACATTCGAGCATCGTCTTTAAGCATTGGCTGGTTGGGAATGGCCCCCGCCAATCAGCTTCGCGAGCTAGAGAAACTAAATATTGGCAGAGAGCACTTTTGCAAATCTGACTACAACGCGGAGAGCGCTTCAGTAGTGTCTAGCGCTGTGGAGGTGCTAAAAAAAATCAAAGCTGTTAATCCTCTGCGTGCTCACATTGCGGTTACTTATCTTCGCGAAATGGACAACGCGGCAGAAAATATCGTTTCACGACTTCGACAGAACGGGCATCTAGTTCTAGTTGTTGGGGATAATATGATTTGCGGCCATAATTTTTCAACTAGTCAGTTTGTGAAAGACATTTTCTCGCGCAAAGGTCTGACAACGACGCTTGAACTAGTGGACGATATACGATCCCGAGGGTTGATGACGAAGCGCAACAAAACCGCCGGAACAATTGAACGAGAGCACGTGATTGTTTTTCAAAAGCGCTGAGGGGACAAAGGGTTCGATAATGCGACAGAGACTGGCGGATACGATAAAAGAAATACGTTTGATGGCAACGGGGCAAGGATGCTCAGAAGCCATCACTAAACACCGGATGTTGGTCCATAAGAAGCTGCCGGTGTAAGTGTGATGAGCCCGTTGGACGAAATCCGAAGCCTGCTTCCGCTTGTGGAAGACGAAGGTGCTGAAAGTACTTGGGACAGCCTTCGCCGACGCATTACCGTGTTGAATTCCGCTTTGTGGGAAGGCCGAGTTAGCTGGCCACTTGTCGAGCGGTGGTTGGAGAATTTCGACGGTCGGAGCGGCCATACCAATGAGGTGGAGCGACTACACGCATTATACCTCCTCGCCCAGTTTCTCTACTACGGCAGCACGGAAATTCGTGTTCTACTACGAGCCCAATACAGAGATCTGTTTCTTATACCTCTTATTCAAGAGGTCCGAAAGGCGTCCGACGACACTCGCGATCTCGATGTGATACGAGCGAGACTTTCCGAAGAATTGAACCGGACGCGGTTTCTTGGGGTGGGAAATCCGTCTGAGAGCGGCGTTCATCTGCTATATTTTTTTAGGCAGGAGAACGGGCTGACTAAGTCGATTTTTCTGGACAACGCAGAAATCACTGAGAGGTTTGTCGGCCCTGGGGGCGTTGTCTCGAGGCAGTTACAGGACACATCCATCAGACGATATATATTTTTGGATGATGTATGCGGCTCGGGGGATACAGCACTCAAATACTCCAGGAACATCTTGCAGGATATTCGGGCGCTCGATCCTGACATCGAATTTTCTTACTTTTCAATCTTCGGAACCGCAGCAGGTATGTCGAATGTGAGGACGAACACGTTGTTCAATGCGCGATCGGCTGCTCTTATCGAGCTGGACGCTAGTTACCGGTGCCTTTCTAACGATTCTCGATATCTTCGGGTGGTACCGGAGCATGTATCTGAGGCAACTGTTCGCGACGTTGCTCTGCATTATGGCAACCTGCTGGCTCCTGGCCACGCGGGAGGTTTTGAAGACAGTCAGATGTTGTTCGGATTTCATCACAACACACCAGACAATACGCTCCCAATAATATGGCGCGAGGTCTCAAACGGCTCTCCGATACCTTGGACACCGATATTTAGACGGTATCCGAAGATTTAGGATTAGAAGCATGGCAATTCGACTAGACGAAAACCCGTTTGACCTCGTTAAGGCATCCGATTTTTCTGCGGCGGAGATCCTTGATTATTGGGTTGATATCGCCGACGAACATGGAGGTCTCGTTAACTTCCTTCAACCTCGACTTTTAATGCCGATGATCCTTGTTGGCGGCAAAGGCAGCGGCAAGACGCATTTGATGCGCTATTGTTCTGCGCCGGTGCAAGCAGCCAGGGCGGGAAGCATAACCGATGCTGTCGTAAAAGATGGTTACCTCGGCATCTACGTGCGAGCCGAAGGACTTAATTCGCAGAAATTCTCGGGCAAGAAGCAGACTGAAGACCTGTGGCTGGCGATCTTCAGCATGTATTTTGAGCTTTGGCTTGTCGCCACTTTTCTCGATGTCCTCAAAAGCTGGCTCAACGAAAACGAGGAATGCGACTACGATTCAAGCGGCTTCGTTTCGGATATCCACCAACTTTTCGACATCAATGTGAAGGGTGAATTTTCGACCATCGACGAGCTCATTGAGTATGTCACACGGTTACGAAAGCATATTGACTATGCGGCTAACAACGTGGCGATCACGGGAACCATGGACCCGGTGGTGATATCTTTCTCGCCTGGAAGTCTTTTCTACGGCCTCCCGCGTATAGCAGCGCAACGGATCCGTGAATTCGAAAAGACGGTATTTGTCTATCTTATCGACGAGGCGGAAAATTTCACTGCCACCCAACAACGGTTCCTCAACAGCTTGATCCGATACCGATCCGGAAATGCCACGGTTAAGGTGGGCGCCAGATTGTATGGCATTCGAACATACGAAACGCTTGGATCAGGAGAACCCATAAAGCGGGGCTCGGAATACGAGCGCGTAGAACTCGATTCCTTCCTACGTGATGAGTCATCAGCGTATGAAGTCTTTGTTGAAAAACTGGTATCGAAGCGGCTTGACCAAGTCGGTCTGACATCGCGGCGTAACGGAGAACTCCGTGATTGCTTTCAAGAGCTAAACAAGGCCAATTTTTACCAGAAACCGACCCTTGAGGCGGTTTCGGGCCGAGACAAAAAAGGAGCCGACAGAACTCATATAGCAAAGCTACGGTCAAATCTTACAAAGGGGTTTGACGCGCCATTGTCATGGGTGGAGCAAATCGTAACGCTGTTGACAATGAAGGATTATCCCCTACTCGAGAAGGTGAACATCCTCTTGCTATACCGAGCATGGGCCGACACAACCGGCGAAATACGCGCGGCTGCTGAATCTATATCAGCGAAAGCGGATGCCTTCATGAAAGGTGGGAAAGTTGCCGCACCCGACTACGAGGATGTCCTAAGCCACTTCGGCTCCGATTTGCTCGCTCAACTCTACAGAGAATGCGGAAAAACCATCCCTTACTGTGGTTGGGAACAGCTAGTTCATTTGTCACAGGGAATCCCGCGGAATCTACTTGGTATTCTGAAGCAAATCTACCGTCGCTCTTCGTTCGCAGGGGAGAAGCCATTCGCCGATGGCGTGATCAGCGTCGAATCCCAATCACTTGGTGTTCTCGACAGCGCCGCTTGGTTCTGGGAGGATGCACAGCCCACGGGAACAGGGGTGGACGTAAGGGAAGCGGTGGAAGCACTGGCGGTGCTCTTCCGAACCGTGCGATACAGCGACAAACCGAGCGAATGTGACGTTGGGACGTTCAGCGTTGATGAGGAGAAACTAACCGAAAACGCACGCAAAGTACTACAAACCTGCGAGAACTGGTCATACCTCATCAAAATCCAGGCAGGGAGCAAAAACAAGAACTCTCACGCCGTCGATGCCAAATACCAGCTTGGCCCTATGCTTGCCCCTAGATGGGGAGTATCGATCCATAGGCGGGGAACGATTGAACTACAGCAAGAACTCGCGAACGCGATTTTAGATCACACGAAGCGGGCATCGCTGGCGTCTCTGATGCGAGGTCGGGTTCAAAACATGTTCATCGAAGTCTCGCGTAATGCCACTGTAAAACAACCAAAACTTCTGTGATCAATGATGCTGCAATTTTTGATTGACTCAAAGCGTCTTCTATCAGCCGATGAGAAACAGCGTAATCGAGACGTTTTTATCTCGGCATATAACGACAATGAACGGGTGAAGTCTACATTTGACGAGGTAAATGCATCTCGGAAGGTTTGGTGGATCTTGCCCGATTACGGATACAGCACCGATGAATATCCTGCAGGACCTCATCTTGTGGATTCGCTACCTGAGAATGAAGCGGAGCTGGTTGTTGAGGGCCTTCGGCGAAGCGGCCTGGCCGATCCGGACATCAAGAGCGTGTGCGTCGACATTACGGGATTTTTGCACCCCCATATCCTTTTGCTTCTGAAATATTTCAAAGCTAATCCGGTCGAAGAACTAGAGTTCATATATACTGAACCAGGCCATTATTCGCGCAAGGTCGAAACGCGCTTTTCTCTGACAGAGACAGTCAGTGTACGCCAAGTCGCTGGTTTTGAAGGATTGCACAACCCCGAGATGGACCATGACGTTGTCGTGGTTGGCATCGGTTATGATCATAGCTTAATTGGCCAAGTAATAGCTAATAAGGAAAGCGCGCGAGTTGTGCAGCTGCATTGCTTTCCCTCTTTGAGTGCAGACATGTACCAAGAGAGCATTTTACGCCTTGACCGCGTATCCGCTGTTTCGACCCAACATGCCGTGGATCTCAATTTTTTCGCGACGGCGAACGACCCCTATGTCACGGCCGCTGTCTTAGATGAGGCCGTGAGTCTGCTAAACAGCAAACAACGCATATCTAACCTATATTTGAGCCCCTTATCAACAAAACCACAGGTTCTGGGTTTCGGGCTGTACTATTTATCAAGGTTAGAGGGCCGTGCTGCTAGCATGATCTATCCGTTCACGGAGAGGTATTCGCGCGAAACGAGCACAGGTGTTGGGAAGGGGTGGGTTTATCCAATCGTTTTCAGCTAAAAAATCGCCGACATCTCCTTAAGCACGAAGCTCATACTTTGCCGCGCCGATAGCGCCGTGACGTCGAGCGTATCCGCCACCATCCCGGCTAGGATTACCGGCCGCGGGCGCCGCCAGCGCATCTCGCCTTGGATGCCCGGAGGAACCAACATTGTCACAGCACAGAACATTGCTGGGAACCGCAGCCTTGCGGAGAAGAACTTCACTCAGGATTCTGGCTGTAGACCGCACTTGGGATGATCTGGACGTTTACCTCCAGCCGTGCAAATTTTCTCTGCCCGGAGGAACCAATGTACGGCTATATCATCGAACTATACAGTGTGACCGTAAAGCATCTTAGCAATCTTAGTTTCGACAAGCGCAGCGAAGTTCACCGGACCCTTATATCGCTCTACGCCACCATCATCGAGCTGACGAACAGCGCCATCATTATTCGCGAGGGCGGCGCATATACTGGCATGGACACATTGCTCAGGTCCGCCATGGAAGCTCATGTGGATCTTATCAATTTAGCGAACAGCGACGGGTATCTGAAGGCGATGCTTGCCGTTTACCACAAGGAGTGGATTAAGCTCGCAGGCGCCGGAGTGAAAGGAGAGAACCCCTTTCTCATCTACTTCAAAAATAACCCTGAAGCGCTAAAGAAGCTCGATCATCATACGGCGGAGCTGAAGGCCTTCACCGAAGCATCAGCTATTCCAAGCAACTATGACAAATTCAAAGCGGCTGGAATGGAAAACGAATACCGGTCAATCTACAACAGCCTCTGCAACGACAGCCATAACAACATCCGGGCGCTCACGTCGCGGCACTTCCGGCCACGGGAGGATGGCCTCGACATGGTGATATTCGACAAACCCACCCGCGAAGACCTCGCCGCAACGCTGGATTCCTTCATCGCCATTCTCAACCAGTCCAACCTCATCATGCACGACTATTTCAAGTCCGACGACGCGGTGAAAGAAGAGCTGGATTATTTCAAGCGGTTTCGGGAAGAGAAGGGCCTGTTGTGGGCGGATTTGCTGGAGGATTAGGTCAGGAGCCAGCGAGAAATATTCGCTGCTTGAAGGTCGGTCTGCTGGCGCGTCAGTGGCATTGCGCCGCACGGGCCCAACCAGTGCGCGACGGGGTCATTTCGTAAGCCGTGGATTTACATAACTCCCCACGCCCGAAACCTCCCCCTCCCGGTCATCTCCCTCAGCCCCAGCTCCAAGACAATCCGCCGCGCCGCCTGCGGCGTCACATCGAGCGTCTTGGCCACCATCCCGGCCGACACCAACGGCTTCGCCATCACGAGCTCGACCAGCTCCGCCAGTCTTGAGGATGTCCGCCGACCCGCCAGTTTTCGCTCCATCATCTGCCGCGCCAGCGCCAGCCGATCGTGTTGCTTGAGGCCGAGCTCGGCGGCGCCAGAAAACCGTGGGCGATGGCGAGCAGCCGGGTCTCCCGGTCTCGATGACGGCGCCGATCGATAGGAATGGTTTTCAGGCCGAGATTGATGGCGGCGAGATGGGCACCGGTGGTGATGCCGGCTTCACGCAGGATCGAAGCGCAAAACAGCCTGCCGAGCCAGGGCGCATGCTGCTGAACAGAGAGTTCGCTCCAGGCATCGAGGACAACGATCGCCTGTAGCACCGGTGGCAGGTCTTGTGTCTGCCGCAGCACCACCTGCCATTCGTCGAGTCTTTCATCCTCACTCCAGTCCGGATCGTAGACCAGAAAATCCTTTTCCGGGGACCCGATGCGGATCGGCGCTCTGTCGCCGGCGATTGCGGCCTCGGATCGGGCCAGCACGGCATCGATGGCGGCAAGCTCTGCATCGAACGCGGCGCCGTCATCACCGTCCTCCCCTCCCCTTCTGCACGCGCGTCGATAGTCGGCTCGGCGGTCCCGGTCCCAGTCACCATGAGCTGCGGTCGGCGCGCCGGCGGCGAGGCCGTGCCCGCGCAGGGAGCGCAGGCCTTCGGCGGACAGCGCCCAGCCGGACGTATGCGCGGCGATGCGCCGGCGGGTTTTCAGCACGTCGCGGGCGATGGTGAGTTCATAGGTTCATAGGTTGGCGTGCGAATATCCTTCGTGGCGTCATGGAGGACGAGGTCTTCGAGATGGACGAGTTCACCGTCGATCCGCAGCGAGGCGCAGGCGTCCGTGAAGTGCGAGCGCTCGACAACCCCTCGCCCACGGGCGAACGGGCGATGCGCTCGTCGAGCCGGCACAGCGCGGCTGTTGCCTCTGTGATGGGCCGCAGCGTAACCGGGGCAGATTTGGCGGCAGTTGCTCGTTGGAGCAGAATTTTTTCGGGATTGCGCAGCCGGGAATTGAAGTAGTTGTGCATAAGCTCCCGCGTCGAATCTAAAGAGCGTTGGCCCCGATTCC
>NZ_PGGM01000020.1 GCF_003010965.1 Phyllobacterium sophorae | reverse complement strand
ACCCGAGGACCACGGATGACGGAGATGTGGGCAGGCTTCAGGGAGCACACCCGCCTCCCGTGGTGGATGCGCAGGGTCCACGGAGCATACTCATCTCCCTTGGTAGGTACGCAGGCTCCACGGAGCACCCCCCTCCCTCATGCTAAAATCAACCCAACTCCCGCATGGTGAGCCTGTCGAACCACGCGCGGCTATTTCGCGGCCTTGAGCTCCGAAGCGCTTTTCAAGACCCTGCCGCCGTCGTCCTGCTCGATCATATAGGCGGGATCATCCTTTGAAGCCTTGCGCGTCACCTCGACACCCTCGATGGTCCTCGTCACAGACTTTGTGAACTGCTCGACGATCTTGCCGGTACCGGCGCCGCCCTTGGCCCATTCAACTCTCGCACCTTTATGGAAATGTATCATGTGGCGTGTCCGGTTGGGTGGGGATGACGGTAGGGTGCCTACTTGTCGGTCATCCGCAGTACTCGGGTCAAGCCCGACGGAACCCCTACAACGCTGCCTTGCTGATCACCACGAAGGGTGTGCTCCCTGAAGCCTACCCACTTCGCCGTCTTCCTCGGGCTTGACCCGAGGACCCACGGCTAAGCAGCGCAGGCATCTCCCCTAACCCGACCTGATCCAGCTGGCTCGCGATGGGTGCTCGTCATTGAACAAGAATCTAACTGGAATGCCTCGGCTGCACCGAAATGACTGCATCGTTGCGTGCCTTAGAACCGACCTGCCTTTAGATCCGCAACTTCTTGGACGATGACCTGAAATGGAAGTACAAAGAAATCGAATGCTTCGTAGACTGGAGCGAGCGCCCCCCGTAAAACTTCCTCCGTGTTATCGAGAATCTGGCTCGCCGTGGCTTCTCCGCGAACGACCACGGTTTCTGTCTGACTAATTCGAGGATAGCTCAATGGCGCACGGTTGCGGTCGAGGACACGCAGCTCGCGCCCCTTCAGCCCATGGTACTCCGCCTTGAAAAGTATGGTCGGATTATCGCCCCACTCACGGGCAAGGCGCGCAACGAACAGTAGTGCATCTCCGAATCGCCATATGGGCGTCGTCAGGCTGAAAACTGTACCGGGTGCGAAGCGGTCAGTGTCGTCCTCGTCGTAGGCGCGTACCTGGAACAGCCGACCATCAGGATGAGCGCGCCAGAAATCTACGTTGTTGGTGCGTCGGCCGGATTCCTTCGGGGTTCCGATCCAGGTCTGAATCACCCCGTCCACAGCTGCCGGCCCGATGGGCTGCCGGGACAGGATGATAAATGGGCTCCAGCCCGTGTGCCTGACTTCCGCGGTCTTTTCGATCAGCCTGTTCAGCTCTGTCAGGGACTTGGCGGTAGGGACCCCGATAATTTCAAAAGTGAACTCGTAGCGACCGTGCGGCATCCGCGCGATGTCGTCCGGCGGGAGCCTACCTATCAAGGCTTCCCATTTTGCCCGAGATTCTTCGCTGAATTCTTGCAGCCGGTCGACGGGAGCTTGTGGAGCGGTCGAGAGGCCGTAGAACACGTTGCGGACGCTCTCCAGCATGGTATCTCTGTTGGCCTGCATGTTCTGCGCGAACAGGCTCCGCCACTCTTCGGAAGTAAAGGGCTCCTCACTCTTCGGCCCAGGCTTGCGGATGTAAGTCTTCTGAGCAGCGATGACGCCCGGCAGGTCCTTTTTGGACATGATGGGGACGCCGTGGGGACCGGGAACAACGATCAGAGTGTGCTCATGACCGGTGTGTGGATGGTTGAGGTGCATGACATTGCAATGAAGCTGCGGGTCCGCGTACTTATTGACCGCAGCGTTCACCGAGTCAGATGTATAGCGTGGGATTGCTTGCGGGCGCGGTGTCGATGCAGGAGGTTTACCGGCCATGCCCATGACGACAGTTCCGCCGCCGTGATTAGCCAGGGCAATCGCTGCTTTCGCCAAAGTCGCCCGCCCCTCGGCCGTGGAAAAGTCAAGCCACGCCTTGAATTCGGTCGAGAGAGTTTCTTCTTGGAGCTGGAATAGCTGTTTCAGGTCGTCTGGAGCTGCCATTTTGCTAGAATTATCTCCCTTTGCATTGTCGCCACCCACTAATGAAGGATTGCGCGAAAGCTTACAATATCCGCCTCAACGTCCCCGCTCCGCGCTAAGCGGAAATTCGTAGCGGTGCACAGACGTGCATCCCCCCACTCCCCTTGAACCTAACCACCCAAATTACTCATCCCCTCGCCACCTCGCCAATTCCCCTCTGCTCCCCGATTGAATTCGCTGAGGAAGGCCCCACAGCATTTTCCAGGCAAATCCGGAACGCAGCTTCACATCCGGGTTGGCGACCAGCCCTTGCAAACGCAATGACGACACGGCACTGGCCGCTTGGTTGCAGGGCGCCTCGTCTGACCCTTTGCGCTTGGCCTGAAGGCATCCTATTCTACGAGGTGCCGGGCCGGTTGGGGGTATCGAATGTCGCCACTGCCCGCGCGCATTCTCGAACACAAGCGCGCCAGTGTGTCCTTCCCCCCTTCACTCCCCTTGAACCTAAACACCAAAATTACTCATCCCTTCGCCGTCTTGCCAATTCGCCCGCTCGACCCTAAATAAATCAATGGAGGACGGCCTCCACGCTTAGCGCGTTTCCAGACAATCCGGGACGGCCCGATCAAATCATGAAGGATGGTCGTCATGGCCTGGATTATACTTGTCGTTGCGGGTCTCTTTGAAATCGGCTGGGCCATCGGGCTCAAATATACCGAGGGCTTTACCCGCCTCACCCCCACTGTTCTCACTGTCGCCAGCATGATCATCAGCATCGTGCTGCTCGGCCTTGCCGTGCGCGACCTGCCGGTCGGCAGCGCCTATGCGGTGTGGACAGGCATCGGCACGGTCGGCACGGCGCTGCTCGGCATGTATCTCTTCGCCGAGCCCGCGACGGTGATCCGCCTCGTCTGCATCGCGCTCATCGTTTCGGGCATTGGCGGGCTGAAGTTTCTGGCCTGAGGACGCAGGGTGCGGATTATCTCTCCCCTTGCGGGAGAGATAAAGCAGAGCGGCGTTGTTCCCTATCGGCCCATCATATCCTAGTGTGTCGTCATGACAGAACAGCAAAACACCGCCCTCTCCCCGTCCGAAATCGAGCGCTATGCCCGCCATATCATCCTTGGCGAGATCGGCGGGCCCGGTCAGCAGAAGCTGAAGCGCGCCCGCGTGCTGGTCGTCGGTGCCGGCGGGCTCGGCGCGCCGGTGCTGCAATATCTGGCGGCGTCGGGCGTCGGCACGCTCGGCATCGCCGATGACGACCGGGTGTCGCTGTCGAACCTGCAGCGGCAGATCATCCATTCGAGCGAGCTCGTCGGCTCGGCCAAGGTGGAAAGCGCGGCGCGCGCCATTGCCGCGATCAATCCGCATGTGACCGTCGAGACGCACGAAACCCGCATCGCGCCGGACAATGCCGCCGGTCTGGTGCGCCGCTACGACATCATCGTCGATGGCTCCGACAATTTCGAGACGCGCTATCTGTTGGCCGATACCTGCCTCGAACAGCAGCGGCCGCTGGTCTCGGCGGCGCTCGGGCGCTTCGACGGCTCGGTGACGACGCTGATGCCCTATGCGGAAAACGCGGCGGGCGAGCCGAACCCTTCCTACCGCGATCTGTTCCCCAATCCGCCGCCGCCGGGTCTCCTGCCCGCCTGTGCCGAGGCCGGCGTGCTCGGCGTGCTGCCTGGCGTCATCGGCACGCTGCAGGCGACGGAGGTGATCAAGCTCATCACCGGCATTGGCGAGCCGCTGATCGGCCGGCTGCTGCTTTACGATGCGCTGACCTCGCGCTTCGAGATCATCCGGTACAAGGCCGGCAAGTACAAAGCCCGCAGGGCCTGACGCCATGGCGCTCGAGCTTTCCGCAGAGCAGCAGGCAATCGCGGGCGGCGCGCTGGGGACAAGCGCCGCGATGGCAATGCGCATCGTCGCCGCCACGGCGCGGCTGATGGGTGCGCCGTCGCTGATCCCCATCGCCTCGGCGCATATCGACGGCGCGCTCTATCATGGCGATTCCGGCACGCTGTTTGCCGAAAAGCTGGTTGAGGGCGGCGGCAAGGTCGCGGTGCGCGCGACGCTCAATGTCGGCTCGCTCGATCTGACCGGCTGTTCGAAGAACCGGCTGCCGGCGCATGAGCGCGCCATGGCGCGGCGGATGATGGACGCCTACCGCAAGCTTGGCTGCGAGCCGAGCTGGACCTGCGCGCCCTATCAGGCCGGTCACCGCCCGGCGCTGGGCAGCGATGTCGCCTGGGGCGAGAGCAACGCCGTGGTGTTCTGCAATTCGGTGCTCGGCGCACGCACCAACCGCTACGGCGATTTCCTCGACATTGCCTGCGCCATTTCCGGCTTCGCCCCCTATTACGGTTTTCACCTTCCGCAAAACCGCCGCGCCACGGTGATCTTCGACGTGACCGGCCTCGAGCCAGCGTTCCTTCAGTCCGAAGCCGCCTGGCCGATCCTTGGCAGCCTTTACGGCCGCGAGATCGGCGACGCGGTCGGCGTGGTTGCGGGCATTGCGGCGCATCCCGGCGAGGACGCGCTCAAAGCGTTCGGCGCCGCGGCCGCCTCGGCGGGCGCCGTCGGCCTGTTCCATGTGGCGGGCGTCACGCCGGAAGCGCCGGACCTGGCCGTGGCGCTGCATCACCAGCCGCCGCAAGCGGTGATCCGGGTAACGGCGGCGATGATTGCCGATTCGCGCCGCCGCCTCTCCACCGCGATGGATACCGGCCGCATCGATGCCGTAGCCATCGGCAGTCCCCACCTCTCGACGGAGGAATTCGCGCGGCTGGAAACGCTGATCGCCGGGCGCAGGCTCAAGGTTCCGCTCTATGCCTGCACCGGCCGCCATGCGCTCGCCGCGCTGGAGCAGGACGGCCGGCGCCAGACACTCGAAGCCAGCGGCGTCATCATCGTCGTCGATACCTGCGTCGTCGTCACGCCGATCCTGCCGGATATTGCCGGCGCGGTACTGATGACCAATTCCGGCAAGTTCGCCCACTACGCGCCCGGCAACACCGGCTATGGCGTCATCTACGGCTCCATGGCCGAATGTGTGGAAAGCGCCGTCCTTGGCCGCCCCGTGTTCGGGGTTGCGGCATGAAGGGGGAAATCCTTGTCGAAGGTCAGGGCGCCAAGGGCGAGGCGCTGGTCCTCACTGCTCCGATCAGCTTCTGGGGCGGGGTCAATCCGAAGACCGGGCTGATTGCCGATGTGCGCCATCCGCAACATGGCGTGTCGATCAGCGGCAAGGTGCTGTGCCTGCCCGGCACGATTGGTTCGTCATCCGCCGCCGCCGTGCTGCTGGAGCTGGTCAGCGCGGGCCTCGCACCCGCCGCCATCATCCTGCACGAGCCGGACGCGATCCTGTTGCTCGGGCTTGTCGTCGCGCAGGAAATGGGCCACCCAACGCCGATTGCGCTCAGATTGGATCGGGGGGAGTTCAAAAAGCTTGCCGGTAATTCGCTTCGGGTGAGCCAGGATGGATCACTTCTTATCTCCCCCGCAGGGGAGAGATAATCGGCCGTCAGAGTGGATTCTCACTGGTCCCGGGGCAGTACCCGGTCCGGCGGGCGATGCCCGTCGATGAAGGTGCGGATGTTGATGATCACCTTCTCGCCCATGTCGATGCGCCCTTCGAGCGTCGCCGAGCCCATATGCGGCAGGATCACGACCTTGCCGTGCTTGGCGAGCTTGCGCAGCTTGGAATTTACCGCAGGCTCGTGCTCGAACACGTCGAGCGCAGCGCCGGCCAATTTGCCGCGTTCGAGCTGCTCGATCAGCGCGTGCTCATCGATAATCTGGCCACGCGCCGTATTGACGATGAAGGCCGTCGGCTGCATCAACGCGAGCCGCCGTGCCGAGAGCAGGTGAAACGTCGCAGGTGTCGAAGGGCAATTGACCGAGATGATGTCCATGCGCGCCAGCATCTGGTCGAGGCTTTCCCAATAGGTTGCCTCCAGTTCCTCTTCGGTCTTCGGGTTCACCGGTTTGCGGTTGTGATAGTGAATCGACAGGCCGAAGGCCTTGGCGCGCCGTGCAACCGCCGTACCGATGCGGCCCATGCCGACTATGCCGAGCCGCTTGCCCCAGATGCGGCGCCCGAGCATCCAGGTCGGGCCCCAGCCTTCCCATTTTCCGTCATCGAGCAGGATGGCTGCGCCTTCAACGAGGCGGCGCGGGGCGGCCAGCATCAGCGCCATGGTCATGTCGGCGGTATCTTCTGTGAGCACGTTCGGGGTGTTGGTGACAGTAATGCCGCGTTTGGCTGCGGCGACCACATCGATATTGTCGGTACCGTTGCCGAAATTGGCGATGAGCTTGAGATTGGGCCCGGCCGCGTGGATGATCTCCTCACCGATATGGTCGGTGATGGTGGGCACGAGCACAGTGGCGTGGCTCACGGCCTCGATCAGTTCGGCCTTGGACAACCGCCGGTCGTCGACATTCAGCCGCGCCTCAAAGAGCTCGCGCATCCGCGTCTCGATGGAATCCGGCAGTTTACGGGTGATGACGACCAGAGGCTTCTTGCTCACCAATATTCCCCTCCCTTTTAGAGACGCTATTGAGACCTCTTTAACCAAGTCATTGCAAACTGCAATTGCTCTTGTACGCTCCTCCACTTGTCTATCAAGGCGGCGCATCAAAGACAAAGAAAAATAGGGATCGTTCTCCATTCTGCCGCAAAATCGGCCGATTGCAGGTCCGGAACGATGAAGGACTGATTTTGTTGAACCTGAAAAATATTCACGCTTTTCTTAACGCAGGCAGTATTGCGGCCGCCCTGGCCCTGGCCGTGCCACTCAGTTTGCCCATATTGCCGAAAGCCGAAGCTGCAGCGCAGATAGGTCCAAGCGGCCTGCCCCTTCCACGCTTCGTCAGCCTGAAACCTGGCCGCGTCAATCTTCGGGTTGGCCCCGGGCGGGACTATGCTGTGACCTGGCTCTTCCTGAAATCCGGCCTGCCGGTCGAGATCGTCCAGGAATACGACAATTGGCGGCGTATCCGCGATTCAGAAGGCACAGAGGGCTGGGTCTATCAGTCGCTGCTGTCCGGCAAACGTACGGCTATGACGGCACCTTGGCAGCGCGACAAGGATGGGGCCATGCTCAACGTCTATCGAAATGCCGATGACAAATCGGGCGTAATCGCAAAGGTACAACCAGGTGTATTGGGGACTTTGAAGGCGTGTAATGGCGCTTTTTGCCGGGTGGTGTTCAGCGGCGCCAGTGGCTGGATGCGCCAGCCAGACATCTGGGGCGCCTATCCGGACGAGAAGTTCGACGATTAGATTCGGGATCCTGCTACAGGCTTGTATTTTCGTGCTCAATGGACTAAGTAAACTAAACTTAGTTCATTGGGTCTATTCGGATGCGAACGATCAACATTCATGAGGCAAAGACCCATCTGTCCCGCTTGGTCGAGCAGGCGGCCAACGGCGAGCCATTCGTGATCGCGAAGGCCGGAAAGCCGATTGCGAAAGTCGTACCGCTGGACGAACCCATGACGAACCCGCAGCGGTTTGGATTTATGGCAGGGCAGATTAGAGTTCCAGCTGATTTCGACAGTATGGGCCGCACAGAGATTGAGCAACTTTTTGATGGCGAAGAATGAAGCTGCTGCTCGACACACATCTGATTTTGTGGGCAGCGGGATCATTGGAACTTCTTCCCGAGAAAGCCCGCGATCTAATGGCCGACCCATTCAACGAACTTATGTTCAGTCCGGCGAGCCTGTGGGAGGTAGCCGTCAAATCTGGGTTGGGCCGATCAGATTTCCAGGTTGATTCACGCCTGCTCCGTCGAGGCCTGCTGGACAACGGCTATCAGGAACTACCAATCACCAGTGAACACGCAGTCTTCGTCGCGTCCCTGCCACCCATTCATAAAGACCCATTTGACCGCATACTTGTGGCGCAAGCGACCGTTGAAGGCATTACCCTGCTGACAGCCGACACTATGGTCGCCCAATACCCTGGACCAATACAGATTGTTTAATTCGCTGATCAACCGCGCTTTTTGCGCAGACGGATAATAATATCAACGTTGACGATTTCCATGCCTTCCGGCACGGGCGGCAAATGGCCGACCATGGCCGAACCATCGGGAATATCGATCACTTCGTTCGCGCCCTCAACGAAAAAGTGATGATGGTCGGAAACATTGGTGTCGAAATAGGTCTTCGCCCCCTCGACCGCGAGAATGCGCAGCATTCCGGCCTGGGTGAACTGATGCAGGGTGTTGTAAACCGTTGCCAGCGAAACCGGCACATTGGCACCCTGCGCCTCTTCGTGCAGCTCCTCGGCCGAGAGATGCCTGTCGCCCTTGGAAAAGATCAAGCTCGCAAGCGCGACACGTTGACGGGTCGGCCGCAATCCTGCAAAGCGCAAGCGCTCCTGCAAGGATACATCGGCATCTATCTCATAAGAAATATGCATGGCCCGTCTGCCACTCCGTTAACTGATATCAAAAGTCACACCATAAACGAGTTGTCTATGGTGTTACATGATTGATATATGCCGTCTTGCGGAATCGATCAATAGGCAGAGAATAAGCCGTTCGTCTAGAGGAAAGTGGAGGATTCCGGAATTGTAATGTCCCTGCCAAATTCGCTGGAGGCTTGATGAGGCCAAGGGTTCCATTTGATCGTGGTTTGCTCTAGACAGCGTTTTCAGGCGGAAACACTCTGTGATAGGTTCCGCAGAATGCCGGATCATCTCGCGTTCCAGGCGCAGTCTGTGAAATAGTTGATGGGAGAAAGAATGCCAGAACAGAAATCAAGCTACGGGTATGAAGAGCTCCTTGCCTGTGCCCGCGGAGAGATGTTCGGTCAGGGCAATGCCCAGTTGCCAGCACCACCCATGCTGATGTTTGACCGCATCACGGAGATTTCTGAAACTGGCGGCGAAAACGGCAAGGGTTACATTCGCGCTGAATTCGACATCAAATCTGACCTGTGGTTCTTCCCCTGCCATTTTATCGGCGACCCCGTCATGCCCGGCTGTCTCGGCCTCGATGCAATGTGGCAATTGACCGGCTTCTACCTCGGCTGGCTTGGCGAACCCGGCAAGGGCCGCGCCCTTTCAACCGGTGAAGTGAAGTTCACCGGCATGGTCACACCAAAAACCAAACTTGTTGAATATGGCATCGACTTCAAGCGCGTGATGCGCGGCAGGTTGGTCCTTGGCATTGCCGACGGCTGGCTAAAGGCCGATGGCGAGACTATCTATAAAGCAACTGACCTGCGGGTTGGCCTGTTCAAGGAAAGCGCTGCCTGACAAATTTGGCGACGTAGTGCCTTCAAGGAGATCGCGATGCGGCGAGTGGTTGTGACGGGCATGGGTATCGTGTCCTCTATCGGTAATAATGTGCAGGAGGTGCTTGAATCCCTGCGTACAGCGAAATCGGGAATTGTCTTCGCTGAAGAATATGCGAAGCATGGTTTTCGCAGTCAGGTTCACGGCGCCCCGACACTTGATCCGTCAACGCTGGTAGATCGCCGCGCCATGCGGTTTCACGGCGGTGGCACAGCTTGGAACCATGTCGCCATGGATCAGGCCATCGCCGATGCAGGGCTCGATGCAAGCCTCATCTCCAATGAGCGTACCGGCATCATCATGGGATCGGGAGGCTCGTCCACACGTACTATCGTCGAAGCCGCCGAGAAAACCATTGAATCCGGCTCGAGCAAGAAGGTCGGTCCGTTTGCCGTGCCGAAGGCCATGTCTTCGACCGCTTCGGCGACGCTTGCCACCTGGTTCAAGATCAAGGGCGTCAACTATTCCATCTCGTCAGCCTGTGCGACCTCCAACCATTGCGTCGGCAACGCCTATGAGATGATCCAGTACGGCAAGCAGGACATGATGTTCGCGGGCGGATGCGAGGATCTCGACTGGACCCTGTCAGTGCTGTTCGACGGCATGGGTGCCATGTCATCCAAATATAACGACCGCCCTTCGGTGGCCTCCCGCGCCTATGACAAGAACCGCGATGGGTTCGTCATTTCCGGTGGAGCGGGTGTTCTGGTTCTCGAAGAACTGGAACATGCCAAGGCGCGCGGCGCAAAGATTTATGGCGAGCTTGTCGGCTATGGCGTGACCTCCGACGGCGCCGACATGGTTGCTCCGAGCGGTGAGGGCGCGGCCCGCTGCATGCGCATGGCGATCGCCAACGTCAAGGGTCCGGTTGACTATATCAATCCGCATGCGACCTCGACGCCCGTAGGCGACCTCAAGGAAATCGAGGCAATCCGCGAAGTCTTTGGTTCGGGCAACCAGTGCCCGCCAATCTCGGCCACCAAATCGCTGACGGGACATTCGCAGGGCGCGACGGGCGTGCACGAGTCGATCTATTCGCTCTTGATGATGAACAATGACTTCATCGCCGAGAGCGCCAATATCGAAGAACTCGATCCGGCATTCAGCGACATGCCCATTGCACGCAAGCGGATCGACAATGTCAAATTGAACACGGTCCTGACCAATTCCTTCGGATTTGGCGGCACGAATGCATCGCTGGTCTACCAGCGCTACGAGGGTTGAGGGGAAGACATGGGTGAGTTGATGAAGGGCAAACGCGGTCTCATCATGGGGGTCGCGAACAGCCATTCCATTGCCTGGGGCATTGCCAAGGAACTGGCCGGCAACGGTGCCGAACTTGCCTTTACCTATCAGGGCGACGCATTCGGCAAGCGCGTTGCGCCACTGGCCGAACAGCTCGGCTCGAAACTCCTGCTGCCATGCGACGTCGAGGATATCGCAACGGTCGATGCGGTTTTCGACACCTTGGAAAAAGAATGGGGCAGCATCGATTTCGTGGTTCACGCCATCGGCTTTTCCGACAAGTCGCAGCTCAAGGGCCGCTATGCCGATGTGACGACGCGTGACAATTTCAGCCGCACCATGGTGATCTCGGCCTATTCGTTCACCGAGGTCGCGCAGCGCGCCTCGAAGCTGATGACGGCTGGCGGGTCGATCCTGACGCTGACCTATGGCGGCTCGACCCGGGTCATGCCCAACTATAATGTGATGGGTGTAGCCAAGGCCGCGCTGGAGGCCATGGTCCGTTATCTCGCCGCCGACTACGGCCCCGATGGCATTCGCGTCAATGCAATTTCTGCGGGTCCCGTGCGGACATTGGCAGGTGCCGGCATCGGCGATGCGCGTGCCATGTTTTCCTATCAGAAGCGCAATGCGCCCCTACGAAGGACTGTCGATATCGAAGACGTCGGCCGGTCGGCGCTCTACCTTTTATCGGATCTGTCCAGTGGCGTCACGGGCGAGATTCATTATGTGGATTCGGGCTACAACATTGTGTCGATGCCAACTTTGGAAGAACTGAAAAAGTCGGACGACGGTAAGGAATAATTCCTGGCCATGCGGTAATAAGACCGGTGCAGGTTTTAAGCGGATCTGTCCGGAAATGGCACAAATATCTGCGGAAGTGGCTCAAGAACCTGTCGAAATGGCCAACACTTTTCAACTTGCAGTGGCAATTTAGTTGTGCGGAGTAGAGATCACTTCTTCGCCTCGATGATCTTGTAGCCAGCATCGTCCTCAAGTGACTGCACCGATTTGAACAAGGATTTCAATCCTGCCTCATAGGGCATTTGCCGGTTGGCGACGAGCAAGAGCTTGCCACCCGGCTTCAAGCGTTTGGCGGCGACCGCAATGAACCCCTGCCCCATTGTCGGGTCGGCGCTGCGTCCGGCATGGAATGGCGGGTTCATGACGATCGTATCGTAAATCTCTGTAATCGCTTCACTATTCACGTCATGCCAGTGAAAGCTGACAGGAAGTTCGCCGGCAGCGATGTTTGTTTTTGCCGCTTCCATTGCTTCAAAATCGGCTTCATAGAGTGCCAGCGACTTGAGTTTCTCCGGATGGTTCAGCACTTCGCTTGCAAGGTAGCCCCAGCCTGCACCGAAGTCGGCTACATGGCCGCTGATGCGCCCTTCGAAATGCTTGACCAGCATGGCCGAACCCTTGTCGATGGCAGTGTGCGAGAACATGCCCGGGGCCGTCATGAAGCGATCTTCCAACTTCGTTGGCGCGGGCGCAAGCGATTGAATTTTATTGATATTCAGCTCATCTGGCCGCGTGAACCAGAAGGCGACCGCATGGTGTTTCGAAAGTCTGTCTGTGACCGGCGCTATGGTCTCGACAGTCCTTCGAAAGCTGTCGACGCCGAGCTTCTTGTCGCCTGAAACCACGACCACGCCGCCCGGAACCACATGGTCCAGTGCCTGTGCTAGCCAGGCTTCATTGCGGCCGCGATGTTTGCCGATCAGGATCAGCGCGCCATCGAAGCGCTCCTCGCCTTGCAACCGTGGCACGGCATTAAATCCCGCCTTCTGCAACGCAAGGTAATCGGGCTTGAACGGCTGCAGGCAGGTCAGGACGCCCTGCCAGTCGCTTGCAATATCGGGGTCGACTTCCGCACCGAGAAACAGCCAGTGGGCACCCTGGCCTGGCACTGGCAGTATTTCATCTTCAAAAGGCAGAAAGAGCGTCTTGAGCGCACCATGGGCCATAGTCAGATCCATCTATAGATATGTTACCGCAAGAAAAAAGCGCGCCCAGACAGGAATCCGGGCGCGCTTTTATCGTAGTCTTTTTACAGAAGATTACTCAGCGTCTTCCTGAGCTTTCTTTTCCTGAACGATTTCCTTGCCGGTTTCCTGGTCGACAACTTTCATCGACAGGCGAACCTTGCCGCGTTCATCGAAGCCCATGAGCTTGACCCAAACCTTCTGGCCTTCCTTGACCACGTCGGAAGTCTTGGCAACACGATCCGAAGCAAGCTGCGAAATGTGTACCAGGCCATCGCGTGGGCCGAAGAAGTTTACGAATGCGCCGAAGTCAGCGGTCTTTACAACTGTACCTTCATAGATCTCGCCAACTTCAGGCTCTGCAACGATAGAGTGGATCCACTTGCGGGCGGCTTCGATTTCCTTGGCGGACGAAGATGCGATCTTCACCGTGCCATCGTCTTCGATGTTGATCTTCGCACCAGTCTTTTCGACTATTTCGCGAATGACCTTACCACCGGAACCAATAACGTCACGGATCTTGTCGGTCGGAATGTTCATGACTTCAATGCGCGGTGCAAATTCGCCAAGTTCCGAACGGCCTTCGGTGATTGCCTTCGCCATTTCGCCGAGGATATGCAGACGGCCGTCCTTGGCCTGAGCCAGGGCAACCTTCATGATTTCTTCGGTGATGCCGTCGATCTTGATGTCCATCTGCAGGGCGGTGATCCCGCCTTCCGTACCCGCAACCTTGAAATCCATGTCGCCGAGGTGATCTTCGTCGCCGAGGATGTCGGAAAGAACAGCAAACTTCTCGCCTTCGAGAATCAGGCCCATGGCGATACCGGCAACCGGACGGAGCAGCGGAACACCCGCATCCATCAGGGCCAGCGATGTACCGCAAACTGTAGCCATCGAGGATGAGCCGTTGGATTCGGTGATCTCGGAAACGGTGCGGAGCGTGTACGGGAACTGTTCTTTGGCAGGCAGAACCGGGTGGATAGCGCGCCAAGCAAGCTTGCCGTGACCGATTTCGCGGCGGCCTGGCGAACCCATGCGACCTGTTTCACCGACCGAATAGGGCGGGAAATTGTAGTGAAGCATGAAGGTTTCTTTGTACATGCCGGTCAGCGAGTCGACATATTGCTCATCTTCACCGGTGCCGAGGGTAGCAACCACAATGGCCTGTGTTTCACCGCGGGTGAATAGGGCCGAACCATGGGTGCGCGGCAGAAGGCCGACCTCAGAAACGATCGGGCGTACGGTCGAAAGGTCACGGCCATCGATGCGGCTGCCCGTGTCGAGAATGTTCCAGCGAACGATCTTCGCCTGAACCGACTTGAACACGGTTGCGATTTCTTCTGCTGAAAACTCAGTCTCTTCAACGCCTTCCGGGAAGAAATGCGCCTTGACCTTTGCCTTGGCAGCATCGACTGCAGCGTAACGCTGCTGCTTGTCGGTGATCTTGTAGGCATCGCGCAGATCAGCTTCGGCGACCTTCAAGACGGCGGCTTCAACAGCAGCAAGGTCTTCCGTGGAGAAATCGCGCGGCTCTTTCGCCGCAACTTCAGCGAGCTTGATGATCGCATCGATCACTGGCTGGAAGTTTTTGTGGCCGAACATAACTGCGCCGAGCATGATATCTTCAGCCAATTCCTTGGCTTCCGATTCAACCATCAGAACAGCATCTCCTGTACCGGCAACGACGAGATCGAGGCTCGATTCGACCATTTCATCAACGGTCGGGTTAAGCTTGTATTCGCCACCAATGTAGCCAACGCGCGCACCGCCTATCGGGCCCATGAATGGAACGCCGGAGAGCGTCAGCGCAGCAGACGCACCAATCATCGAGACGATGTCGGGGTTGTTTTCGAGATCGTGCTGGATAACGGTCAGAACAACCTGCGTGTCGTTCTTGTAGCCGTCAGCGAAGAGCGGGCGGATCGGACGGTCGATCAGGCGCGAAACCAGTGTTTCGTTTTCGCTCGGACGACCTTCACGCTTGAAGTAGCCGCCCGGGATCTTGCCGGCGGCATAGGTCTTTTCCTGGTAGTTGACTGTGAGCGGGAAGAAGTCCTGACCTGGCTTCGGTTCCTTGGCGGAAACGACGGTAGCGAGTACGACAGTCTCGCCGTAAGTGGCGAGAACGGCGCCGTCAGCCTGACGGGCGATCTTGCCGGTTTCGAGAATGAGCGGACGACCGCCCCATTCGATTTCAACTTTGTGTTGATTAAACATATCTTGTCCTTCAGTGGGAAAAAACGCGCATCCCTTTGGATTGCCGCATTTGTCCCGTTTCGTTTAGACCAATCACGGGCAAGACAACGTGCAACTCCCTACCGAGTTGCCTGCAATCCTGCCCCATGACCTGTCTCATGGTAGTCCTCATCTCCATTGGAGATGAAAGAGACCGGCGGAGCGACTAACGCACCCGCCGGTCCAATCTGTTAGCGGCGCAGGCCGAGCTTTTCGATCAGCGTCTGGTAGCGGCCCTGGTCAACTTTCTTGAGGTAGTCAAGAAGGCTGCGGCGCGTCGAGACGAGCTTGAGAAGACCACGACGGGAATGATTGTCCTTCTTGTGGTCCTTGAAATGCTCGGTCAGGTTGACAATGCGCTCTGTCAGAACGGCAACCTGGACTTCCGGAGAACCGGTATCGCCTGGCTTGGTTGCATACTCAGAGATCACTGCCTGCTTGCGTTCAGCGGTTATCGACATCGTATATCCTTTCTTTTGAAGAGGAAAACAGGATGCCCACGGCCGGGATGTCGTCCAGCGGGGGCCGGTTAAAGCGATAAGCAAAGCCTATCGCTGCGGGCCGTATAGTCGAAAATGTGACAAATTACCAGTCGCAAATAATTTTGGCCGTTTCACGCCGTAAACACGCGCTTCGGCTTGAACTGGCCCTGTTCGACGAAACCTATGGCCAAGAGCTTGCCCTTGCTGGTCACACAGGCCTCGTCGGCTTCAACAGGTGCATCGCGTCCGCGCAGGATTACCGGATTGCCCATGCGAATGCGGTGAGCCTGATCGTCCGAAACCGCTACCTGAGGCAAGCTTTCCAGCGCGGCTCCAGTATCGATCAGGAACGCATCCATCACCGAGAACCGCTCGGCAAGCCTCTCGTAGGAGCGGTCTTCGCCTTCAACCTCGGCAGGGACAGGCGGATGGGCCGCTTCCAGTTCCGCAAGTGTGACGAAATCTGACTCATCGAATGGCGCGACCTCAGTGCGGCGAAGATCGGAGATATGCCCGTAACAGCCGAGATCGCGACCCATATCGCGTGCGAGCGAACGCACGTAAGTGCCCTTGCCGCATTCGACCTCGAAGATCGCAGTCGAGTCATCCGGGCGATCGATCAACTCCAATCGGTCGATCTCGACCTCACGGGAAGGTATTTCGATCTCCTCACCGCCGCGAGCCAGATCATAGGCCCGTTCACCGGCGATCTTGATCGCCGAAAATTTGGGCGGTGTTTGCCGGATGACGCCTGTATATTTAGATAGCAACGCCTTGATGGCCGCTTCATCCGGACAGTTGTCGGACGTTACGGTCACCTCGCCTTCGAGATCATCCGTCGTGCGCTCAGCACCCCAGGTGACCGTGAACCGATAAATCTTTGTCCCATCCATGACATAGGGAACAGTCTTTGTAGCCTCGCCAAGCGCAATCGGCAGCATGCCCGATGCCAGTGGATCAAGCGTACCGGCGTGGCCCGCCTTCTCAGCCTTGAACAGCCATTTGATCTTGGAAACGGCCTCGGTCGACCCCATGCCTTTCGGCTTGTCAAAGATCAGCCAGCCGGATACCGGACGGCCTTTTTTCTTGCGCTGTCTTGTCATTTATCTATCGGCCATTCAATCGTTACCGTCGCCGTGGCCTGGAACATCGCCCGGGTTCGGATCGCCGCCGTCATCATCATCTTCGGCGAGATCGCGCGTGACTTCGGGCTTGCGCAAAAGCGCATCGATCTTGGCATAATTGTCGAAACTCGTATCGATGCGGAAACGGAATTCCGGCATATATTTCATTTGCTTGAGATGAGCAGCCGCCCGCCCTCGAATAAACTTGGAATGCTTGTTCAGGGCGCTGATAACGCCATCGCTATCCGCTGCCCCGATCGGCGATACGAAGCACGTGGCAATTTTCAGATCAGGCGACATGCGCACTTCGGAAATGGCAACAACAGCATTTTCGAGTGTGTCATCGCGAACGTCGCCGCGCTGGAGCACTTGGGAAACCGCGTGGCGCACTTGCTCGCTGACGCGTAACTGACGTTGTGAGGGGCCTGATCCGGTAGCAAAACGAGCCATTATTATCATATCCAAACAAACAAGAGATCGCCGGATACTATTCCGGCGACCCTGTTATTGTTGATCGAGACGCCGCGCTTAGAGCGTGCGGGTCACATGTTCGACGCGGAAAGCTTCGATCGTATCGCCTGCACGCATGTCGTCGTAGTTCTCGAACGCCATACCGCATTCCTGGCCCGCCGGAACCTCAGCGACTTCGTCCTTGAAGCGCTTGAGGGTCTTGAGCTTGCCTTCGTGGATGACAACGTTGTCGCGGATAAGGCGTACACCTGCACCACGTTCAACCTTGCCTTCGGTAACCCGGCAACCGGCAACCTTGCCGACCTTGGTAATGTTGAAGACCTCGAGAATCTCCGCATTGCCGAGGAAGGTTTCGCGCCGCTCTGGCGAAAGAAGACCCGACATGGCCGCTTTCACATCGTCCACGAGATCGTAGATGATATTGTAGTAGCGGATTTCGATGCCTTCGCGCTCGGCCAGATCACGTGCCTGCTTGTTGGCACGGACGTTGAAACCGATGATAGCTGCATTGGAGGCTTCTGCGAGGGCGATATCACTCTCGGTGATGCCGCCGGCACCCGAATGGATGATGCGCGCGCGCACCTCGTCGGTTCCGAGCTTATCCAGTGCACCGGCGATGGCTTCGATCGAACCCTGCACGTCACCCTTGATGAGAAGCGGGAATTCCTTCAGACCCGTTACTTGGAGCTGGCTCATCATCTGTTCGAGCGAACCGCGCGAACCGGCCTGCTTTGCCACGGCCTTTTCACGGGCAAGACGTGTGCGATATTCGGAAATCTCGCGTGCCTTGGCTTCGTTTTCGACGACGGCAAAACGATCGCCAGCCTGTGGCGGACCCTGGAGACCCAGAACCTCGACAGGCGTCGCCGGTCCGGCTTCCTTCATGTTCTCACCGCGGTCATTGACGAGCGCACGAACCCGGCCCCATTCACTACCGGCGACGATAATATCGCCTGGATGCAAGGTGCCCTTCTGGACCAGCACAGTGGCAACGGAACCGCGACCACGGTCGAGCTTGGCTTCGATGACAACGCCTTCGGCCGTCCGCGTCGGATCCGCCTTCAGATCGAGAATTTCCGCCTGAAGCAGGATGGCTTCGAGCAACTTGTCGAGGCCTACGCCAGTCTTTGCCGAAACCTCGACGTCGAGCGTTTCACCGCCCATAGATTCAACGAAGACTTCATGCTGAAGCAGGCCATTGCGGACCTTCTGCGCATCAGCCGATGGCTTGTCGATCTTGTTGATCGCGACGATGATCGGGACACCTGCCGCCTTGGCGTGGTTGATCGATTCAATCGTCTGCGGCATGACACTGTCGTCAGCTGCTACAACGAGAATGGCGATATCGGTTGCCTGCGCACCGCGGGCACGCATGGCCGTAAAGGCGGCGTGGCCCGGCGTATCGATGAAGGTGATCTTCTGGCCATTCTGTTCGACCTGATAGGCACCAATATGCTGGGTAATCCCGCCGGCTTCGCCGGAAACGACGTTGGCTTGACGGATTGCATCGAGCAATGAGGTTTTGCCGTGGTCGACGTGACCCATGATCGTGACAACCGGCGGACGCGACGCGAATGCGGCCTCATCGTCCTGCACGTTGAAGATACCCTCTTCAACGTCAGATTCGGCAACGCGGCGAACCGTATGACCGAATTCCTCGGCAATCAGCTGGGCTGTATCGGCGTCGATCAGATCGCCCGGCTTCATCATCTGGCCTTCCTTCATCAGGAATTTGATAACATCGACCGAACGCTCGGCCATACGCTGAGCGAGTTCCTGGATGGTGATGGTTTCAGGCAGAATGACTTCACGCGCGATCTTCTCGCGGCTCTCCTGCTGCATGCCCCGTTTGAATTTCTCCTGTCGGCGGCGCATGGCGGACAGCGAACGGCTGCGGCCCTCATCATTGAGCGCAGAGCCCAATGTAAGCTTGCCACGGCGGCGTTCGTCTTCGCCCTTGACGACCTTGGGTGCGCGAACTTCCGGCTTGGCCGGCGCGGCGCTACCACCACGGCGGGCTCCTGCCGGACCACGGCGATCGTCGTCCTCTTCGGCTGCATTTGGCCTGCGCACCGGTGCTTTCGCGGTTCCATCATCAACTGTCTTGACCTCAGGCTGACGCTTGCGGGATTCCTCTTCGGCCTTGTGCTTGGCCTCGGCTTCCTTGCGCAGACGCTCCTCTTCCTCGGCCTGGCGACGGGCGGAATCTTCCCGCTCCTTGGCGCGCAAAGCCTCTTCTTCCGCGCGGCGGGCCGCTTCAATGGCGGCCTTGGCGCGATCTTCGGCATCACGGGCCTTTGAACCTTCAAGCGCTTTGCGGCGAGCTTCTAGCTCGGCAGCCGACAAGGTGTTCAGTACCATGCCAGAGCGGTCGTTCGGACGCTGGCCGGACGGACGGTAGGGCTGTTGTGCCGGACGCTGCTGCGGCGATGGCGCGGCAGGACGTGCGGTTGGCTGGGCCGCGGGCGCAGCGGCGGCTGGTGCTGCCGGACGGGGTGCTGCTGCCGGACTAACCTGCGTTGGAGCAGGCTGAGGCGCAGGCCGCACCGGCGCTGCCGGAGCAGGTGTTGCCACTTGGGCCGGGGCTGGAGCCGGCGCAGCAGGAGGCGCAACCTCCGGCTTGTGGTCCGGAAGGCTAAACTTGCGCTTCTTGGTTTCAACGACAACAGACTTCGTGCGCCCGTGGCTGAAATTCTGGCGCACTGTGCTTTGCTCAACACCCGGCCGCTTCAGGGTCAGGGTTTTCTTGTTGACGCCAAGCGTCTTGTCGTCTGTCGATTTTGTATCGCTCATTCCGTTTCCGTTTCCTTCGCGGCAGCTGCCGCTTTAGCGTCGGCCCGATCGTCACGGCCATCGCGAAAATGCTGTAGCAGCCAGGCTCGTTTAACGAACCCGGCAGCTGCCGTTCCCTTGAGTACGGCAGCATGTATCACATTTACCCCACCCAATGCCAAATCCATTTCACTGCTTTCAAACAATGAAAGGGCGGGTATCTCCGGTCCGCCCGCATAAACTACCGAACGGCGGGCCTGGTCAAGTTTGCGCACACCATCTTCCGCCGCTTCAAACGCGTGAAGGACGAGAGCTGCAGTGCCGTTGCGGATGGCAGCGTCCACTTTTGCGGCCCCTGTTACCACAACACCGGCCTTGCGCGCCAACCCAAAACTTCCAAGCGCGGATTTTGCAAGCATCTGATCCACAGCTAGCCCGAAATCATCCGGAACAAGGACGTTGCTTTTCAACCCGCGCGGAAAGAGCTTTCGCTTGACCGCCTCATCAATGTAACGCCGCTGGGCCTTCACCCAACACCCCCTGCCGGGAAGATTGCGCTTCAAATCGGCTACAATCGTCCCATCGGGAGCGGCGACAAACCGGATCATGTCATCGACAGTACCGCTTTCACGCGTGACAATGCACGTCCTGTCGTTCATTTCCGGTTCCACGCCTTGTTCGCTCTTCATCATTTCCGCATGACCTTGCTCAAAAAAATCATGCACTTTCATGATCGAGCGTTACCCGGCGACCTCTTCATCCGCTTCTGCTTCGGGCTCGGCGGCAGCAAGATCCTCTTCCGTAATCCAGCCAGCTTTAAGGCGCGCAGCAAGTACCATCTGCTCCGCATCGGCGCGGCTGACTTCGAACGACGACAGGATGCCGGGATAGTTGATTGTCTCACCATCCTTGCGTTCACGCCAGCCCGTCAATTCGTCAACCGCATATCCGGCGAAGTCTTCGACCGTCTTGACACCGTCTTCGCCGACCGCAACGAGAATGGCATTCGTCATGCCCGGCAGATCGCGAAGTTCGTCGGAGACACCCAATTCCTTGCGGCGGGCATCGCGCTCCTCTTCGATGCGGCCAAGATATTCCTGGGCGCGCTGCTGGATTTCCGTCGCCGTTTCCTCGTCGAAACCATCGATGGAGGAAATGTCGTCGCTATCTACATAGGCAATTTCTTCGACGCTGGCGAAACCTTCGGAGGCAAGAACCTGACCAACCATCTCGTCAACATCAAGCGCTTCCATGAACAGATTTGAGCGTTCGACGAATTCCTTCTGACGGCGCTCCGACTCTTCCTGCTCCGTGAGGATATCAATATCCCAGCCTGTCAGCTGCGAGGCCAGACGTACATTCTGTCCACGACGGCCGATCGCAAGAGATAGTTGGTCATCCGGGACCACAACTTCAATACGCTCGGCGTCTTCATCGAGAACAACTTTTGCAACTTCAGCGGGCTGAAGCGCATTGACGATGAAGGAAGCAGGCTCCGGTGACCATGGAATGATGTCGATCTTCTCGCCTTGCAACTCGCCGACGACCGCCTGAACGCGTGAACCGCGCATACCAACGCAGGCGCCCACCGGATCAATCGAAGAATCGCGGGAAATCACAGCGATCTTGGCGCGCGAACCCGGATCGCGGGCTACCGACTTGATCTCGATGATACCGTCATAGATTTCCGGCACTTCCATGGTGAACAACTTGGCCATGAACTGCGGATGCGTGCGGCTCAGGAAAATCTGCGGGCCGCGCTGCTCGCGACGCACATCGTAGACGTAGGCGCGAACGCGGTCGCCGTAGCGGAAAGTTTCGCGCGGGATCAACTCGTCGCGGCGCACAATGGCTTCGCCGCGGCCGAGATCGACGATCACATTGCCATATTCAACGCGTTTGACGCTGCCGTTGATGATCTCGCCGACACGATCCTTGTATTCGTCATACTGACGGTCACGCTCGGCCTCGCGCACTTTCTGCACGATAACCTGCTTAGCGGACTGTGCTGCGATGCGGCCGAAATCCATTGGCGGCAACTGGTCGGCGAGAAAATCGCCGGGCTGGGCATCGGGATTGCGGTCGCGAGCTGCATCCATGCCAATCTGGGTTACCGGATCTTCAACCGTCTCGACCACTTCAAGCAGACGCTGCAACTTGATTTCACCGGTCTTCGCGTTGATATCGGCGCGGATATTGGTTTCCTGGCCATAACGCGAGCGTGCAGCTTTCTGAATGGCATCGGCCATCGCCGCAATCACGATCTCGCGGTCAATCGACTTCTCGCGTGCCACCGCATCGGCGATCTGCAGAAGTTCTAGCCTGTTTGCACTGACTGCCATGTTCTTCTCCTTGAAGGTTCCCCCTTGGGGGTTCACCGCCTCGCTTGTCCTGCGGGCGTATGAAATATCAATCCTGTTTTGTCTGTTCCTGCTCGGCGGCCGAAGCATTTGCCTCGCCTGCCGCGGCATCGGTCTCTTCCGGAATCCGTCCCTCGCGCAAATCCTTGTCGCGGCGCAGAGCGTCACGAATGAGGTCATCCGTCAAAACAAGCCGCGCGTCCGCGATCATCTCGAACGGCACCTCGACGACTGGCTTGTCCCCGTAGCTCGCCTGATCGCTTTCCACCGTGACGGCATCAGCGGAAACCTCCGCTATGCGGCCGCGAAACTTCTTGCGCCCCTCCAGAACAGCGGACGTATCAATCTTGACGACGTGGCCGGTCCAGGTGACGAAATCCGATTTACGAACGAGCGGACGGTCAATACCGGGCGACGAAACTTCCAGATGATAATGCCGGTCTATCGGATCCTCAACGTCGAGCACAGGCGACAACGTCCGACTGACGAGCTCGCAATCCTCGACAGTCATGGTGCCATCGTTACGCTCGGTCATGATCTGCAAGGTCAGTCCGTTTAGACCGGAGAGACGAACCCGCACCAAACGGAACCCGATGGATTCCAATACCGGCTCAATAATCCCGGCCACCCGGGCATCGACACCGGTTTCAGTGATAATCCGTTGTTCAAGCCCCTTGGCGGAGGCTGTCTCGTGCTCTGTTTCAGCGCCGTCTGTCACGCAAATTTTTTCCCTGTTTCGGCCCCAAGAAACAAAAAAGAGCGGGACCGGTCTGGACCCACTCCTGTTCTATCGACCAAGAATATGACTTCTATATACCGAAATGACATGCAGGTTTCAAGCACAGACGTGAATTTCTACTCACAGTTTGCCATCGGCGCTTTTTGCAATGCAATTTCGCATGGCTGCCCTGCACTATCGGACCTAAACTTATCTGGTCATCCCTCCTATTTATGTTGCATCGCAGCATCATTGCGAAAGGATAGAGAAATGACAAAGATACATATTCCAACGAAGATCGGCCGCTTCTTGAACGTGTTTGGCAGCGCTGTCGCGGTAGCATCGGCAACGCGCATCGGCCACCAGCCGGTTGCCTCAGACTTGCGCGCCCTCGGCATCGACCCCGTACAGTTCAGCTCCATCCACCGGAACTAATTGGTCCCGGTGGACGCAGGCTGACCTGATCAGTCTTCGCTCGCGGCCAGCGCCGAGAGCACCTTGCCCTTGCCGCGCGCGCGCATGATAAGCGGTACGACGACAGCACAAACGGCGAGCACGAGCAGAATCACCGCGATCGGCGATCCTACAAGCACGGTGGCGTCGCCCTGACTGATCGCCAGTGCACGCCGCAACTGTTGTTCTGCCATCGGGCCCAAAATCAATCCGACAACGACCGGCGCGATCGGATAACCGAAGCGGCGCAAAATATATCCAAGCACACCAAAGGCCAGCAGCATGCCAAGCTCGAATGTCGAAGGATTGGCGCCAATGGTACCGAGCGTGGCGAAGACCAGAATCCCCGCATAGAGCCAATGCCGCGGGATCGACAGCAACCGTACCCAAAGTCCCACGAGCGGCAGGTTCAGAACCAGCAGCATGAAATTGGCGACGAGCAAGCTGGCAATCAGCCCCCAGACGATCTGCGGATTATTGGCAAACAGCAATGGTCCGGGTTGAAGGCCAAATTGCTGGAATCCAGCGAGCATGATCGCAGCGGTCGCGCTCGTCGGCAGACCGAGCGTCAGCAATGGAACCAGCGTTCCGGCAGCCGACGCATTGTTGGCGGCTTCAGGGCCAGCGACGCCTTCAATGGCGCCATGGCCAAACTCTTCGGGCTTCTTCGCCAACTGCTTTTCCACTGAATAGGACAGGAACGTGCCGATCTCGGCGCCGCCCGCAGGCATTGCGCCAATCGGGAAGCCGATGAAGGTTCCGCGCAGCCAAGGCTTCCAGGAACGCGACCAGTCCTCCCTGCTCATCCAGACCGAACCCTTGACGGGCTCAATCTTTTCCTCGCCGTACCGATGGGACGCAGCGACGCTCAGAGTCTCGCCGATGGCAAAAAGGGCCACTGCCAGCGTTGTGACTTCCACACCGTCGAGCAGATCCGGGATACCGAAAGCAAGGCGAGCCTGTCCGGTTTGAAGATCAATGCCGACCAGACCAAGGGCAAGCCCGAGGAACAGCGCCGTCAACCCGCGCAATGTGGAATCGCCGAACGCCGCCGAAACTGTCATAAACGCCAGGATCATCAGAGCGAAGTATTCTGCAGGTCCGAACGACAGGGCGAATTTGACGATCGTCGGAGCGATCAACGCCAGCGCCATTGTTGCGATCAGCCCGGCAACGAACGAACCGATAGCCGCCGTTGCCAGTGCAGGACCGCCTCGCCCGGCCCGCGCCATCTTGTTCCCTTCAAGGGCGGTGACGATCGACGAGCTCTCGCCAGGTGTATTCAGCAAAATCGATGTGGTCGAACCGCCGTACATGCCGCCATAGTAGATGCCCGCGAACATGATAAGCGATCCCCCAGGATCGAGCTTGTAGGTAACCGGAAGCAGCAGCGCGACGGTAAGGGCAGGTCCAATGCCCGGAAGAACCCCGACTGCGGTGCCCAACGTTACGCCAATCAACGCATACAGCAGATTGAGCGGCTGCATTGCAACGGCAAAGCCATGTGCCAATAAGGTAAAACTATCCATAGCGGGATCTAGAGCCTTCCCTTAAATGAGACGTTCAAGTGGCCCGGCAGGGAGCGACAATTGCAGCCCCTTGGCGAAAATGACCCAGACGATGAATGACAGAATTATGCCGATGGGAATTGTCATCCACAGCGGACCCTTGCCAAAACCGCGTGCGGTCGCGGCAAACAGCAGTCCGGTCGCAATGGAAAAGCCCGTGATATGCAGCAGCAGCATCTGGGCTGCCAAACCACCGATTACCCAGATAACAGGCTGAATTTCCTGTTCTTCCCGCGCGGGAAAATCGCCACGCATCGCTTCGAAGGCCGTCCAGATCGAGAGAACGAAGAGGCAACCAGCAATGGCATAGGGGAAGGCCGACGGACCGATTCTGGTGGCGCTTCCACCATGTGCTGTCGCCGTACTGTAGACGATCACCGCCGCAAGTATCGCAATAATGGCGGCAATCACCAGCGCCGCCCGGTCAGGGCGGCGCGTTTCGGATGTCGGTGACTCTTGCGTCATTTTACCAGGCCAATATCTTTCAGGATTGCCGATGTTGCTTCGGTATCCTTTGCCAGCTGTGCCTTGAAGGCATCGCCGGCGAGATAGGTATCAGCCCAGCCCTTGGCCTTGAGCTGATCCTGCCAGCTCTTCGACTTCACCAGCTTTTCCACGTCGGCGCCGATTGCTGCTTCCTGTTCCGCGGAAATGCCCGGAGCTGCTGCGACCATGCGCCAGTTCTGGATGGAAACGTCAACGCCAGCTTCCTTGAATGTGGGCGCATCGATGCCTTCGACCTTGGCATCGCTCGAGATGCCGATGATGCGCAGGGCCCCCGACTTGATCTGCGATTCGAATTCTCCGTAACCGGAAATGCCGACTGTAACCTGGCCGCCGAGAATGGCAGCCAATGCTTCGCCGCCACCGGAGAAGGCAATATAGTTGACCTTCGTCGGGTCGACGCCGGCGGCCTTTGCGATCAGACCAGCAGTGATGTGGTCAGTGCCGCCCGCGGACCCGCCGCCCCAGGAAACAGCACCGGGATCGGCCTTCAGCTTCTCGACGAGATCGGCCATGGATTTGATCGGCGATGCAGCCGGAACGACCAGGGCTTCAAACTCACCGGTCAGACGCGCAATCGGCGTAACCTGGTCGAGTGTTACCGGCGAGGCATTGGTCAAGATAGCGCCGACCATGACATAGCCGCCAACGATCAGCTGGGATGGATCACCCTTGGCTGAGTTGGCAAACTGTGCCAGGCCAATCGTACCACCGGCACCCGGTACATTGACCACCTGAACGCTGCCGGAGATTTTTTCGTCCTGCATTGCGGTCTGGATCGTGCGTGCGGTCTGGTCCCAACCGCCGCCTGGCGCTGCGGGAGCCATGATTTTGTAGTCGGCGGCAAAAGCCTGGCCGGACAGAACCATCGCTCCGGCGGCAACAAAAGCAAGCAACATCTTACGCATTCTGGAAGTCCTCCCATGATGGCCATCGGCCATCGGTTTTTGATAGGTCTGTGAAGAAGCGGGAAGATGCCGAAAGTCAAAGCTGGTTTGGCAAATGCATACCAAACCGAGACTTCACGATATGAATGTATGGACAGCCTCCCAGCAGTCTCCTCATCCGTAAAATGATACTAGAAAACTGTCAGGAAGCTGTCACGCGAAATGCAAAACAAATTGAAGGGGAGCCGAGAATGTCCTAGCGCCGCAGGAACGTCAGATAGGCGCCGATCCTGCCTTCACGATGGGCCTTCTGTTCGTAGCGCGTGCCGGGCCACGCTTCGTAGGGCGTGTGCCAGTCAGCCGAAGTCTCGGCTTGCCAATCGAATTCCTCGTGGGCACGGCAGTGCTGCAGCGTCCAGTTCACATACGTATCGATATCCGAAGCAAAACGGAAACGGCTTCCTGATTTCAGGACACGGGCAAAGCGGTCGAGATTTTTCTGGCTTACGAAGCGGCGCTTCCAGTGTTTCTTCTTTGGCCAGGGGTCAGGGTAGAATAGATCGATGCCGTCCAGCGATGCGGCCGGCAGCCAATCAAGTACCTGTGTTGCATCATCGTCGTAGAGACGGATATTCTGCAGCGGATTTTCATGCAGATCGACAACCAGTTTCGCCATGCTGTTGACGAACGGCTCGACGCCGATAAATCCGGATTTGGGGCAGCGCGATGCTTCGTGCAACAGATGCTCACCACCGCCGAAGCCGATTTCCATCCGAACCGTCTCGACCTCCGCAGTAAACAGACTGCGAAGGTCGGCAGATGCCGGTGTGTTCAGATCGAGTTTGAGCAGCGGCAGCAATTCATCGCGGATAGAGCGCTGCATGGGACGCAGCGCTTTACCACTTCTTCTCCCGAAGAATGCTTCCGTCGAACGCTCGCGCCTTGGTTCACTCATCGGTTTATTCGCAATGGCTGCTTACGCGGCCAGAGCAGACTTCAGCTGCTTCGCCAGATCAGTCTTCTCCCAGGAGAAGGAGCCGTCGCGGCCGGGCTTGCGGCCAAAATGACCGTAGGCGGACGTCTTGGCATAGATCGGCTTGTTGAGGTCGAGATGCTTGCGGATGCCTGAAGGCGAAAGGTCCATGACCTTGCGCAGGGCCGCTTCAACCGCATCCTCCTGCACGTTACCCGTTCCGTGCAGATCAACATAGACCGACAGCGGCTGGGCGACACCGATCGCATAGGAAAGCTGGATCGTGCAGCGGTCGGCAAAGCCGGCAGCAACGACGTTCTTTGCCAGATAGCGTGCAGCGTAAGCGGCCGAACGGTCAACTTTGGTCGTGTCCTTGCCGGAGAATGCACCGCCACCATGGGGAGCAGCACCACCATAGGTGTCGACGATAATCTTGCGGCCGGTCAGGCCGGCATCACCATCCGGACCGCCAATGACGAACTTGCCGGTCGGGTTGATGTACCAGACGCAATCATCGGCAATCTTCAGGTCGCCCAGGGCTTCACGAATGTAAGGCTCGACGACCTTGCGAACCTTCTTGGAATCCCAGCTCGCATCGAGATGCTGCGTCGACAGAACGATCTGGGTCGTTTCAGCTGCAACGCCATCGACGTAGCGAACCGTGACCTGGCTCTTTGCGTCCGGTCCAAGCTTACCGGCGTCGCCCTCACCCTTGTGGCGGGCAGCAGCCAGAAGTTCGAGAATCTTGTGGGAATAATAGATCGGAGCCGGCATGAGATCCGGTGTTTCACGGCAGGCATAACCGAACATGATGCCCTGATCGCCGGCACCTTCTTCGCCCTGACGGTCGGCAGCGTTGTCGACGCCTTGGGCGATATCCGCGGATTGCGGATGCAAGAGGACCTCGATCTTCGCAGTCTTCCAGTTAAAGCCGTCCTGTTCATAGCCGATATCGCGAATGGCGCGGCGAGCTGCGGCGCGGAATCGTGATGGATTAATGACCGGATGGCCCTTTGCGTCTTTCAGGACGGCACCGCTTTTGTCTTTCTTCAGAAGCGTATCAGGTACACGTACCTCACCGGCAATTACGACCCGGTTGGTGGTTGCCAGCGTTTCGCAAGCAATGCGCACAGTCCACGGATCAACGCCCGTCTTCTTTGCCTCTTTGTAAATCATGTCGACGATTTCATCGGAAATGCGATCGCAGACTTTGTCTGGATGACCTTCCGATACGGACTCACTGGTAAAAAGATAAGAACTGCGTGTCACGGGGAACCCCTCTTGAAAGCAACCGAACGCCCGCCTGACCAAGTCTGAGCGGAGCTGCGTAGTCTTTGCCAAGGTAGAGGGGTTCAGTCAATTGGTTTCATTTTCAAACAAACGGTACATTGAGAATATTTTTGCGCAACGGGTAAGAATGCGTTCAACGGCCGTGCCGAATTTTTAGCTGATCACTCTTCCTCGTCACCCAATGTCCGAACCAGATCAAGTATCTTCCGCCGGACTTTCGCATCCGTGATTTTCGCGAAGGCCCGGGCAAGCTGAATGCCTTCCGAGCTATTGAGAAAGCCCACCACATAGGTAGTCTCGCTTTCTTCATCGAATCCCTTGGGCTTGTCCGATTGACCCGGCATGTCATCAAAGAAAAACGTGACCGGAACATTGAGAATATTGCCAATGGCTTGCAATCGGCTCGCACCGACGCGATTCATGCCCTTTTCGTATTTCTGGATTTGCTGGAACGTTATTCCGAGGCTTTCACCAAGTTTCTCCTGGCTCATTCCTATCATGTTGCGGCGCAAGCGAATTCGCGCTCCAACGTGTACGTCTACTGGATTAGGTCTCTTTTTATTATCGGACATGAAAATCTCATTCGTATGAAATGGGGCTGAAAATGAATTTTATCACCAATATATCAACGGGCCAAATATGTCGTCATTCGACAGGCCTATGCCTGAAATGTCAACCAACCCTTGTCCTGTGGCGTAAAAAATACGCCAGCATTGCAATCAACACCATGCAAATTACAATCCAGAATTGTAGCGGGATAATATCTTCACTTAGAGGTAGCTGAACCTTCGCTGGAAGCGTGGCGTCCACGACACCGACAGCGTTCAACGCAAGGGCGTCGATGATTCGACCATATGGATCGACGATGCCGGAAAGGCCATTGTTGGCAGCTCGAACAAGGGGCAACCCTTGCTCAACCGCACGTAACTGCGCTTGCCGGAAATGCTGGTAAGGGCCGGGCGTATTGCCATACCAAGCATCATTGGTGACATTGATGATCGCATCGGCAGATGGGCCATGGTAGGCCATCTCGGCCGGAAATATTGCCTCGTAGCAAATCAAGGGCAGGATGTTGAAATTTTCCATTACCGTGAGGGAACGCCGTGTTGGCCCTGCGGTAAATCCACCCGGCATTTCAACAACTTCGCTTACACCAAACCTGCGCAGAACATTCTCTAGCGGGACGTATTCCCCAAAGGGGACGAGATGTACCTTGTCTGCGGCGCCGGTAATCTCACCGCTGCCATCGATGGCATAGATCGAGTTATAATATAGCGGGTCTTCGTTGCCGCCTGGTTCCTCCATGCGGACGGCACCGGCAAGCAAGACCTGATCATCCGTCAGCACGTCGGCAATGCTTTTCAACGCTTCCGGTGCTTTCGTCAGGAGATACGGGACCGATGTTTCCGGCCAGACGATCACTTGCGGTTTGGGCTTGCCGTCCTTGGGCGCTTCTCCGGTCAGGGCAAGGTGCTGATCGAAAATGCCGCGCCGGGCATTGGCATCCCATTTTGCGTCCTGGGCGATCGACGGCTGGACGATACGAATTTGCGGTCCCTTGGCATCACTATGGGCGAAATGCAGTCGATAGGCACCAAATCCGGCGTGAGCACAGACCAGCAAAAGCGCAACGGCGAGACCTGATTTGAGATCGCGGCGGCTGGCAAGAAGTGCGGGCATCGCGAAGACGATTACCGCAAGCGCATTCATCCCAAGCAGTCCGACAATGACGGACGACTGCATCAGCAATGGCACCGGCATGGCAGCGTATCCGATGGCATTCCATGGAAAGCCGGTAAGGATAAAGGACCGCAACCATTCGGCGATGCCAAAACCAAAGGCGAGAGCCAGAATCCGCCCAAGGCCATCGCTCCAGAACAGCCGGGCGAGCGCGGCAGCAAAGGCATAGAAGATCGCGAGAAACGCCGGCAGGCCAAGGACAGCGAAGGGTACGGCCCAGGCAAAATTTGCCGCGTCCACGAGCAATGCGTTACCGATCCACCAGAGGCCAAAGACGAAGTAGCCGAAGCCAAACCACCAGCCGATCATCGCAGCAGGCACCAATCGGCGGACTGGACCGGAGCTGGCATTGTCGACGGCGCCGTCAATCAGCCATACGAGCACCGGAAACGACACAAAACAGACTGCAAAGAAATCATATGGAGGAAGCGCGAAACTCGCCATGGCACCCATGAGGAACGCCAAAGCAACCCGTTTCCAACCGGACAGGAGAATGACCTTTCCGGCCAGACGCTGGACCATGCGGTGTCCCACCCTCTCTGATTTTCCCTCAGTCTTAAACGGTGAGACTTGCGCCAATCATTCGTCCGTTTCCGCCGGCCCGTCGGCCGCGCCTTGCCGCACCGCACGCGGACGGCGCTCCGCATGGCGCAACGGTACGATCCGAACCCTGCGTATACGCCGCGGGTCTGCTTCCAGCACATGGAATTCATAACCCGGTACAGCCTGCACCATTTCGCCACGTACGGGAATGCGGCCGAGAATCGAGAAGATCAGCCCGCCGACTGTATCGACGTCTTCACCGTGCTCGCCAATAACAAATCCGCCACCGATCTTTTCTGAAACCTCGTCAAGGTCGGCACGGGCGTCGGCGATGAAGATACCTTCCGGCTCTTCTATGATCATTACCTCATCATCGTCATGCTCGTCTTCAATATCGCCGACAACCATTTCGACGATATCTTCCAGCGAAACCAGACCATCTGTCCCGCCATATTCATCGATGACCAGGGCGATCTGGATGCGCTGCGCCTGCATCCGTCCCATCAGATCATTTGCAAGCATCGACGGCGGCACGAACAGAACCGGCCGCATCAGGCTCAATTCTGAAATCGTTTTGGTGAGATCCACATTGGAAAGATTGAACTTAGCGGCAACCGGCACCTTCGGTGCGCGGGCGGCCGACTTGCGCGGCGCCTTGACCCTCGAAATCTTGGTGATGTGGTTGACGACATCGCGGATGTGCACCATCCCGCGCGGATCATCCAGCGTCTCCGCAAACACCGGCATGCGCGAATGGCCAGACTTTTCGAACATCTCCAGAAGGTCGCCGAGCGTCGTGGTGATGTCGACCGCTTCGATGTCGGCACGCGGGATCATAACATCCTCGACCCGCAATTCGCGCAGACGCAGGATATTGTGCAACATGGCACGTTCTTCGGGCGAAAACGCCGTATCGCCATGATGATCTTCTGCCAGCGCGGCATCAAGATCCTCTCGCAAGGACGTTCCAGGGCGAGCGCGAAGAAATGGAAACAGGGTGGAAAGAAGCGAGCGCTTTTCGGGGCCTTGCGCTCTGGTGATACTTTGCCCTTCGGCATCACTATCCTGCCCCATTATGCCCTTTGGGGGCGCGGCAGGTTCGTTCTGGTGCGACGTGTCAGACATGGTCCTCAATCGGATTGATCGTCGATGACGGATAGCGCATATGGGTCTGGAATTGCAAGACGCTCCAGAATTTTGCGCTCCAGCCCTTCCATCTCCTCGGCCTCGGCTTCTGTCACATGATCATATCCGACCAGGTGCAGAAATCCATGGATAATAAGATGAGTCAGATGATGATCGAAAGGCTTTTCCTCATCAACAGCTTCTCGCGCTACCGTTTCGCGGGCAATCACGATGTCGCCAAGCATGGGGCCAGGTCTTCCACCTGGCTTTAGTGCGAAAGCCGGAAACGACAGGACGTTGGTCGGCTTGTCCTTGTCGCGCCAGTCATTGTTGAGTTCCCTGATCGCCGCATCATCGGTGAATACGAGGCTCAGTTCGCTCTCCGGCTGTTCACCGCCGTCAAGTTGTTGCCAGGCAGCCGCGATGGCGCGCACTGACAAATCGTGCAGCTTGGCCTCTTCGGGCCAGCCGGCGCTTTCAACGAGTATATCGATATCGATCAAAATCTCATCGCAAGGCCTCAGGCCTTGGCGCCTTCCTTGTCATAGGCCCGCACGATCGCAGCGACAAGCGGATGACGAACCACGTCCACGTCTGTGAACCTGACCGTGACGATGCCACTGACGCCATCAAGGATTCTGAGCGCCTCAACCAGACCGGACTTCTGACCGGGGGGTAAATCGATCTGGCTTGGATCGCCCGTAATGATCATTCGGCCGTTTTCGCCAAGACGTGTCAAAAACATCTTCATCTGCATGGCAGTCGTGTTTTGCGCTTCATCGAGAATAATCGCCGAATGGGCCAGCGTGCGGCCACGCATGAAGGCTAGCGGCGCGATCTCGATCACACCTGCGGCGATCGCGCGCTCGACCTTGTCAGCGGGCATCATGTCATAGAGTGCGTCATAGAGCGGACGCAGATAGGGATCGACCTTTTCCTTCATGTCCCCCGGAAGGAACCCCAGCCGTTCACCCGCTTCCACCGCAGGACGCGAAAGGATAATGCGGTCGACAAGTCCGCGTTCAAGAAGCATCGCCGCATGGGCCACCGCCAGATAGGTTTTGCCTGTACCTGCAGGACCTACGCCGAACACCAGTTCCGAGCGATCAAGTGCGCGCATATAGGCGTCCTGCGTCGGTGTACGGGCAAAGATCGTCTTCTTGCGGGTCGATATCTGGGCGGCAGCCATCTTGCTCTTGTTTTCCATAGTGGGAAGCGTCAACTGGTCGTCGGCGGCAATCGCCATACGGAGCGCGCCATCGACATCGGACGCGGAGATGTCATGGCCCTTCTGTAATTGTTCGTAGAGCTGGTCGAGTGCCCTGCGCGCCTGTTCGGTGGCGCCTGGCTCGCCGCGAATAGCAAGCTGGTTGCCCTTTGAGCGGACATCGACACCCAGTTTCTGCTCGATACGGGCTAGATTTTCATCAAACTGGCCGAACAGCGCACTCGCCAGCCGGTTGTTATCAAATGTCAGTACGATATGCGCCAGATCCGAGGCTCCGGACGGAGCGGGTTTCAGTTTTTCGGTGGCGTTCAAACGGCTCTCCTAAAAAAGTGTTCAGCCCGTTATAGTCCCATTGCTCGCCGAGTTCATCTCCCGAACACCAATCAGACTGTTGGTCCCGGTGTCGATGATTCGTACGCTGATAATGTCGCCGATTCGACCGCCGTGTACATCTATAATTACAGGTTGTAACCAAGGAGATCGTCCGACCATCTGCCCAGGCACCCTTCCGGCCTTTTCGACCAGTACATCCATTGATTTTCCGACGAGACTGCGCTGGAAGGCATATTGCTGTTCGCTAAGCAGAGCCTGCAACCGCTGCAGCCTCTCATCCTTCACCGATTCTTCGACATGATTCTCCATATCGGCGCCGGGTGTGCCGGGCCGCGGCGAATATTTGAACGAATAGGCCGCGGCGTAGGTAACGTCGCGTACGATCTGCATCGTCGCCTCGAAATCGGCCTCCGTCTCACCGGGAAAGCCAACGATGAAATCTCCTGACAGCGCGATGTCCGAACGGGCACCGCGGATGCGTTCGATCAGGCGCAGATAGTCAGCTCCGGTATGTCGGCGGTTCATCGCCTTGAGGATGCGATCGGAACCCGACTGAACCGGCAGATGCAGATAAGGCATCAGTATGGCAAGGTCGCGATGGGCGTTGATCAGCGTGTCATCCATGTCCCGCGGATGACTGGTCACGTAACGCAAACGGGCAATACCGGGAATCTCAGCCAGACGATAGAGCAGTTCGCCCAGGCCCCACTCGCGTCCGTCATCGCTCATCCCATGCCAGGCGTTGACGTTCTGGCCAAGCAGCGTCAGTTCGCGTACACCGGCATCGGCAAGCTTTTCGGCTTCCTTAAGGATTTGGGCGACGGGCCGTGATACTTCCGAACCACGGGTGTAGGGCACCACACAGAATGTGCAGAACTTGTCGCACCCTTCCTGCACGGTCAAAAAGGCAGTTACGCCACGGCTTCTGGTCTGCTCTTTCGCTGGAGCTGGCAGATGTTCGAATTTGTCTTCGATCGCATAATCGGTCTCGACGACACGTTCGCCCTGGCGCACACGGGCGAGCGCCTGCGGCAGCCGGTGATAGGTCTGCGGGCCAACGACCAGGTCCACAACCGGGGCTCGGCGCGTGATCTCGTCACCTTCGGCCTGTGCGACGCAGCCAGCGACACCAACAGTAAGCTCGCGGCCCTCTTTCGCCCGCGCATCCTTCATCTTGCGCAGACGACCCAGTGCTGAATAAAGCTTTTCCGACGCCTTTTCGCGAATGTGACAGGTATTGATCAGCACCAGATCCGCGTCCTCGGCCGTATCGGTCGGGCTATAGCCTTCCGCCGCCAGACTGTCGGTCATGCGCTGACTGTCATAGACATTCATCTGGCAGCCATAGGTCTTCACATAGACCTTGCGCGTATTGGCGAGCGCTGGCGAAAGCGTCAGGGTTCCGGAGGCTGCATCCGGCTCGGTGGTAATGTTGATATCGTCCATGAGCAGGCTTCTAACGGTTTTTGTCGCCGTTGAGAATAGCCTCTTCGTTGCTTTCGGCCGACGGGTTGACAAGATCGCGGCCCATTAGCGAAGAGAGCACCATCGCGCGCACCCGTTTTTCCATGGTCCGCGCCAAAGCCTTGCGATCACTTTTTTCATCGATCACCATGGGCTCGCCAAACCAGACGTCTACATCGACGGCCCCGTCCTTCAAAAGTCCGATGAGGCTCGGCCCGAGTGGCACATCGCCCGGCCAGGCAACGATCGGCCGATGAACGCGCCCCATCGGAATGCCGTGAACCCGGGTATATGCGATCGCCACCGGCTGTACGGTCACTGTCTGCACGTCAGTTTCGCGGATAGCCACCTGGGCAGCACCAAACAGCGAAGTCTTGAAAGGAAGGACGCGATTGCCGTCCGAAGTCGTGCCTTCAGCGAAAAGTACCATCGCATCGCCGGCAGCAAGGCGGGTTGCGATGACACTGGCTTGCTGATGCGTCTTTCCACGTTTTTCCCGTTCGATGAATACCGTGCGCTGCAATTTGGCGAGCATGCCAAACAACGGCCAGGTTGCCACTTCCGCCTTGGCGATGAAAGCCATTTCACGCAAGGAACCAAGGATGACAATGTCGGTCCAGGAGGTGTGATTGGCGGTGAGCAGAAGCGGGCGATCTTTCGCCATTTCCCCGTGCACATGGATACGGAAACCGAGTAGCCGACTCACGATACGGTGGAAGAGCATCGGCGCTTTGGTTCGCGGCCCCCAGCCCGTCTTCAAGAACGCATACTGCAAGGGTACGAGGAAAAGGATCGTAAGGACAAATGCCGTCGCCATCACCATGAAACGCAACCAGGCCACCATGTCAGCGACCCGGTTTCAGATCGCGGCGCATTGTCAGAGCGGCCGAGCGCCCTGAGGCCGTTTGGTAGTAGCCAGGCCGTTTTCCAACCTGTTTGAATCCCAGTCTGCGATAGAGTGCCAGAGCCGGGGCGTTCAGTTCATCCACCTCCAGAAAGAGCATGCCGGCGCGGGCGTTGTGCAAGTGTCGGAGCGTCGCGTCCATCAATGCATGGCCAAGGCCCCTGCGCTGCGCTTGCGGTGTCACCGCTATTGTGAGGATTTCCGCCTCATCCATCACGAGCCTTGCCAGTACAAAGCCGCCGGGTTGGGCCCTGCGATTTCCTTCTTCCCTGGCGATGAACCCAAACACATTATCGTCAACCAGCAGGGCATGAAAATCGTCATCGCTCCACGGTTGACGGAAAGTCAGACTGTGGATGCCAGCGAGGTTTGCGGCGTCATCGCGAATGAGCGGTTCGATAACGAAGTTGCGTGGCCGCAGATTGTCGAAAGGAAAGCCGATCATTCCGTGACCTGCCTCTTCAGGACAAAGCCCTGTTGGGGTTTGACGTCGAGTCCGCGCAGATAAAGTGGTTTTGGCGATTCGCGGTCGGCAATACGCACTGCGCCAAGCCGGGCGAATGCTTCGATGCTGCCGGTTGCCGCCTTTACGGCAGCGTCGAGCGGGCGATCCAGATTTTCATTGACGAGAGGAGCACCAGAACCCGCAAGGACATAGTCAGGACCACGCTCCGTCAATTGTTCGAGAATCTGGGGTAGGGTCGTCACCATGGGCTCCGACAGCGCTGACCCATCCTCGCCGAAGAATTGCGCATAAAGCTCACCGCGCCGGGCATCGATGATCGAAAGAATGGAGTTGCCCGGGATCAGTTTCGCTGCATCGTAGGCCAGCGCCTCGAGTGTACTGATGCCAACCACCGGGCATTTCAGGGCAAGTGCGAAGCCCCGCGCCGTAGATACACCTACGCGGACGCCAGTGAATGAGCCAGGGCCGACGCTGACCGCGATCTTGCCAATCTCACCAATGGCGATATTGGCCCTTTTGGTAACCTGCCCAATCACCGCCATCAGGCGCTCGGCATGCCCCTTGCCGATATCTTCGCTTATCTCTGCCAGGATAGTCCCGGTTTCGACATCGAGAATGGCAACGGAACAGAGATTGGCAGCGGTATCGAGCGCAAGCAGTTTCATGCGCCATCGCCTAAACAAGAATCAGCCAGCAAACAAGTAGGCAGCATCGCCGCGAGCAATCTATTGCGGCTGACCATGACCGGAAAGAACTTGCACGGCGCCCCGCATGCCATTGCGAAAGGCGTCATCGAAGCCAACACCGCGGATTTGCCAATGATATATTCTCCCCGGCGAATGCAATCGCCAGTCTGCAATCCAGCCGAGAGCCCTGTCACTCCAGGCCAAGGTTCCAGTCAGTGCGACATCGAAATCTTCAGCTGGTATGTCCCTGCTCTTGCCCTTGAGTGCGAATTGCGTCCGTGTTGGCAACGCCATCCGTAAACCAACCCGTTCAGCGGCCGCTGCGAGTGCAGTACGCATATCGGGATCATGTTCGCTGTCGCTGGTCAATGCGAAGCTCTCCTTTCTCCCGTGCACCGCGAGGAACACCACGACACGCGGCCTGGTTGAGAGCCAGGGCTCCCGACCAAGCGATTGCAAAGCTGCATCGACTTTTGCCTTGTCAAATTCGACGGCAAGATCATGCGGCCTGTCGTAAGAGCCCTGTTCGTCGTGTATGGGAATGCCCGACATACGATCCCGATACCGGAATCTGGCAACAAACCCGGCCGCCTGCCCGGTTAGCTCGACAACCTTTGGGTCTCCGATCAGGCGCGGATCGCCGGAAACCTTGACCAGAACATCTTCCAGACATTGTGCGAGACCGAGGGCCCTGTTGGCCTCTCCTTGACCGGAGACGACGGCCTGTGACCGATAGAGACCGGAATCAGAAGCACCGGAGGCAACATTACTTCCGTACGAAAATACCACCACGAGTGCGCTGACGAAACATGCAAGCATTCCAATGCGGCTCATCCGGTTCGACATCTTTCGTCCTCGCGTTGATTGAGAACCTATCAGAACAAACACTTCAGGAAATCGGGCAGTTTCCAGCAATCACGTCGAAGTTCTTCGATATCAGTTCCTCGCCCGATTTATCACGCAATGAGATCGTCCATGGGCCGGACACGAGCTCGAAGTTTTCCTCGAAAACCCAGCCAGCATAGCGCTGCTGCGGAGCGGCGCTATCGGGCCAGCTGCTCTTCTGCATCGATCTTCCATCCGGGGTCCTGATCAACGGATGAAGAACAACCACCGTAATGGGAAGGACATTAAGGTGCTCCATCCCGGCAATCCTGTAGAGAATGCCGAAGCTCGTCCCGATGCAGGCGTGAATTTTCGTGGTACGGATCACGTTGACCGGTCCTTCCACCAACCGGTTCAATCCCGTTGGAGTATCGGGGGATGCTTCGGACCCAACTTCCTTGGCGCTGGTCAACCCCCAATCAACAATCTCGATTTCTGCCTGCACCTCCCCCGCAAGCGTCGATGCTGTACTCCCCACGATCGATATGATCAGGAGAGCAAGGCATCGGGCGCGGTACAGGGCAGCCATTTTCGGATCTATGAGGCCAATTGCTTGGCCTTCAGCTCCAACCGGCGGCGATGCAGGACCGGCTCGGTATAGCCATTGGGCTGTTCGCGGCCTTTGAAAACGAGATCGCAGGCAGCCTGGAAGGCGATGGAACCATCAAAATCCGCTGCCATTGGCTGATAGAGCGGATCGCCCGCATTCTGCTTGTCGACGACAGCTGCCATTCGTTTCAGGGTTTCAAGCACTTGCGCCTCCGTTGCGACACCATGGTGCAACCAGTTTGCGATGTGCTGGGCGGAGATGCGTAGCGTCGCGCGGTCTTCCATCAGGCCGACATTGTTGATGTCCGGCACCTTGGAACAACCGACGCCCTGATCGACCCAACGCACGACATAACCGAGTATTCCCTGCGCATTGTTGTCGAGTTCACGCTGGATGTCTTCCGGCGTCCAGTTGGGGCGCGAGGCGACCGGCACAGACAGGATGTCGCTGAGCTTTGCCCGGCCGCGCTTTTTCAACCCGGCCTGCACATCGGCGACATTGACCTTGTGATAATGGGTGGCGTGCAATGTCGCAGCGGTCGGCGATGGTACCCAGGCAGTGTTGGCGCCAGCTTTGGGATGGGCGATCTTCTGTTCAAGCATAGCAGCCATCAGGTCGGGCATCGCCCACATGCCCTTCCCGATCTGAGCGTGGCCGGAAAGTCCGCATTCGAGGCCGACATCGACATTCCAGTTTTCGTAGGCGCCGATCCAGGAAGCCTGCTTCATGTCGCCCTTGCGGATCATCGGGCCAGCTTCCATGGAGGTATGAATTTCATCGCCGGTGCGATCGAGGAATCCGGTGTTGATGAAGACGACTCGCTCCTTGGCGGCGCGAATTGCTTCTTTCAGATTCACCGTCGTGCGGCGCTCTTCGTCCATGATACCCATCTTGATCGTATTCGATCGCAAACCGAGCAATTTCTCGACACGTCCGAACAGTTCGGAGGCGAATGCGACCTCTTCGGGACCATGCATTTTCGGTTTCACGACATACATGGAGCCAGCACGGGAATTCATGTGCCGTCCATTCGGTCCGATATCATGGAGGGAAGCCAAAGCGGTGATAGCCGCATCCATAATGCCTTCGGGTATCTCATTGCCGTCTTTGTCGAGAATGGCTGGATTGGTCATCAGGTGACCAACATTACGCACCAGCATCAGTGAGCGGCCAGGCACTTTCAGCGGCTTGCCATCCTTGCCGGTATAGTCGCGGTCGGCATTGAGCTTGCGCGTGACCGTCTTGCCACCCTTCTCGAATGTGTCTTCGAGATCGCCGTTCATCAGACCGAGCCAGTTGCGATAGACAACGACCTTGTCCTCCGCATCGACCGCGGCAACGGAGTCCTCGCAATCCTGGATCGTCGTCAGCGCGGATTCCAGCAGGACATCGGCAATGTGGGCAGGATCGCTCTTGCCGATCGTGTGGCCGGCATTGACGACAATCTCGACATGCAGGCCATTCTTGACCAGCAGGATTGCGGCCGGCGCCTTGGCATCGCCGCGATAGCCGGCAAACTGGCCTTCGTCCTTGAGCGTAACTGATTTGCCGTTGACGCCTAGGGTAAGCTCCTGATTTTCAATACTAAATCCAGCGACATCCGCCCAATTCGCGCCATCGAGCGGTGCACTTTCATCCAGAAATGCCTTGGCCCAGGCAATGACCTTGGCGCCGCGCAATGGATTGAAAGCCGTGCCCTTTTCGGCACCGCCTTCGTCCGGAATGGCGTCCGTGCCGTAGAGCGCATCATAGAGTGAACCCCAGCGCGCATTTGCAGCGTTCAGCGCGTAACGGGCATTCATCACCGGAACGACGAGCTGCGGGCCGGCGGTGATCGCGATTTCCGGATCGACATTGCTCGTGGACACGGAAAATGCACCGCCTTCGGGCAGCAGATACCCGATCTCCTTCAGGAAGGTCTCATATTCTTCCTGGCTATAGCCGGCGTTGCGCTTCTCCCTATAGAAATCGTCCAGCTTTTGCTGAAAAGCATCGCGTCTTTGCAGCAATTCACGATTTTTCGGCGCCAGATCATCAATAATCTGCGCGAGCCCTGACCAGAATTGTGCAGCATCGATACCGGTTCCCGGAATGGCTTCGTTGACCACAAAGTCGTGGAGCTCCTTCGCCACCTGCAACCCGTTGATTTCGATACGCTCGCCCATGATCGGTTCCTTCAAGATTTTCGTCATCCTACCCTTGAACACATCGGAGCATTCCGCGTCAATTCATCAATAGTGAACAGGATTTATGCCCTGGTGGAAAGAATGATCTAGTGTGCGATCCTCGGTCTGCCCGAAGCAGTGGCAATCAGCACGGCCTCGATGAATTTGCGTTGCTCCTCGACGGTTGCAGCACTGATGTCTCTGGCAATGCTGATCTGCGCTTCGTCGGTTCCAGCCTCCAGCGCCAGTAACCCGGCCTGCTGCTTCAGGACACCTTCTGCAAAGGTGATCGACTCCTCCTCAATCTGGAAATCCCTGACGATCTCACCTGCCATGACCCGGAACAAACCCTCCACGGGTTGGCTGATATGTGCCTCGACCGACACGCGCACCTGTCCGACAACTGCGCCCAAAGCATTGGCAACGTCCGTATCGACTGGAACGATGCATTCCGTGCCGAGCATTTCACCCACTGCCGGATAATAGACCGGGGCAGATGCGCCGAGTCCGATCACTGGCCGGTCAATATCGAGCCGGACGCCGGCAATCCCGCTTTTGCCTGAAAGAGCCCGATGCACCAAGGGGTTTGCCACAGTCTCCGGCCCCTCCAGCCCGTCCTCGGCGAAGACCGTTTCGAGAACGACTTCGGATGACCTGCGGATCAGCGCGTCAAATGTACGGTGGGAAACTTCCTCCGGCGTGTCGCATAGCGGGCGCCCGGCGCCATCCTTGCGCCGTGCATAGAGAATGGCACCGTAGCGTGCCGCTTCCGTGTTCCAGTTGTTCTGCAGGCCAAGCACGTGACAGGCATCCGATGGCGTAAAGCCTGAAAGATGCACAAGTCCCCGCGCAACAAGCCGGTTGATCGTCGCCGCCTGTGAGACAGAATTCAACAGCCGGTCAAGCGGCTGCGGCTCGACGGTGATGCGTTCATAGAGCTCGGCCTCGCCTTTGCTCAAGCCCGACGCCATCTGTGCCGGAACGCCGGTCAGAAGCGCGAAACGCCCGTCGAGCCGCCCGGCATTCGCGGCTTTCACCTGACGCGCCAGATGATCGATGACTACCGCACCGTGATTGGTTGCAAGCAGCGACAGCGGCACCAGCCGCCTGGGTCCGAGCTTGATGCTAGGGGCCATCGCATTGTCATCGAGCGATACTTCCGAGTCGCCGCCGAGGCCAAAGGTACGCATGGCTACCGCTTCCACCATGGTGCGGAAGCCACCAACGGTCGCTCCGTTGGGGTCGAGCCGCGGGCGTCCCTTGTCCAGAACCGCCACGTCGGTCGTCGTGCCGCCGATATCCGAGACGATCGCATTGTCGAGGCCGGTCATATGCCGGGCGCCAACCAGACTGGCCGCCGGTCCCGAGAGTATCGTCTCGATCGGCCGGTGCCGGGCAAAGGCGGCCGAGACAAGCGCGCCATCGCCGCGCACCACCATCAGCGGTGCATGGATGCCGCGCCGGTCGAGAAAACCTTCGGTCGCGGCCACGAGCCGGTCAATCATGGCAATGAGGCGGGCATTGAGCACCGTAGTCAGGGCGCGCCGCGGGCCATTCAGCTTGGCCGACAGTTCATGACTGCAGGTGACGGGAAGTCCGGTTTCCATGCGCACCAGATCACGGACGGCGATTTCATGCTCCGGATTGCGCACGGCAAAATAGGCACAGACGGCAAAGCCCGTGACTTCCTGCTTCAAACGCGGCAACGCCTCAATCAATGCAGCCGTATCGAACGGTTGGGGGCGGCCATAGACATCGTGTCCGCCGGGAATGAACACCACCGGATCCGAGCCCAGAGCAGTTCCAAGGTCGGCCTTCTCCAGATCGGCTGCAGAGAAGCCCACCATGACGAGCGCGATGCGGCCACCCTGCCCTTCGACCAGCGCGTTCGTTGCAAGCGTGGTCGACATGGAAACAAGCCTGATGTCCGCTGGACGCACGGAGGCCTCCGCAACGATGCGCTCAACCGCCCCCGCAATGCCGACGCTCAGATCATGGCGCGTGGTGAGAGCCTTGGCCTTGGCGATGACTCCGCGTTGTTCGGACCACAGAACTGCGTCCGTATAGGTGCCGCCCGTATCGATGCCGAGGAAGATCGCTTGTTCAGTTGTGGATTCAGCCATGATGCCCTGCGCTATTTGCAGGCAGGGTTAGCGCATGAAGCAGGCGACGGCTAGCGCCATTCCGACCTTTTGCTGCCGCAGCCCCGCCAGGCGCGTGCGTTTATCGCATGGTCGCCATGCCACGGAACGATTCAAACCATCTGGCGTTGTCGAGCGGATAGGGGGCAGCATGGCATCACATTCAGCAACGACTCATGCCGGATCGAAAAAGGTGATCTATGCCGCGATTATTGGCAATCTGCTGATCGCTGCCACCAAGTTCATTGCCGCATTCTTTACGGGCAGCTCCGCCATGTTGTCGGAGGGGGTTCATTCTCTCGTCGATACCGGCAATGGCGGCCTGCTGCTCTACGGTCTGCGCCGCGCTGCAAGGCCGGCAGACAAGACGCACCCCCTCGGACACGGCCGTGAACTCTACTTCTGGAGCTTCATCGTCGCGCTTCTCGTCTTTGCGGTTGGTGCCGGCGTTTCGTTCTACGAGGGTCTCACCCATATCATGCGCCCAGAACCGGCCGCCAATCCCCTCGTCAATTATGTGGTGCTCGGCTTTGCCATGGTTTTTGAGGGCGCGTCATGGTTCGTTGCCTTGAAAGAATTCCGGACAGTCAAGGGCAAGCTTGGCTATGTGCAGGCGGTGCGTCAAAGCAAGGATCCCAGTGTCTTTACCGTCCTGTTCGAAGACACTGCCGCGCTGCTTGGTCTGATCATCGCCTTCATCGGCATTTCGGCTGCGCAAGTCTTCGACATGCCTGAACTTGACGGCGTTGCCTCAATCGGGATCTCGCTCGTCCTTGGCGCGACGGCAATATTCCTCGCCCGCGAAAGCAAGGGGTTGCTGATGGGTGAAGCAGCGCTACCCGAGGCCGAACAGCAAATTCTCGACATCGCCAACGGAGATCCCGACATTCAAAAAGCCAACGGCGTTCTAACGGTTCACATGGGACCGAAACAGATCGTTGCCGGTCTCAGCGTCGAATTTGAGGATCATGTGCTGGCGCCACAGATCGAGGCCTGTGTCCAGCGCATCGAGACCGCCCTGAAAAAGGCCAACCCGGATATCGTGACGCTATTCATCAAGCCACAGACAACGGGCACCTGGGAAGCCCGGCAAAAGAAGCTCGGGGCAGCTTAGTCCTCGCCATCGACGACGCGCAGGCGCAATTGACCTGTCGCTGATGCGGCAGTACGGGCGGACTCCGCTTCCCTGGCGACATCGCCGACCGGAGCTTCGGCAAATTCCAGCGCCTCGATTTTCTGGCCGCGCTTGGTTACTTTGCCGGAGGAAACGAGAATATCGTCGATATCCTTGTTGGCCTGGCCGAAATGCGTCTGCAGGCGGCGAACGCGATCGTCGAGCCGGCCCACATCTTCCATCAGCCGGATGACCTCGCCCTGGATCAGGTGCGCCTGTTCGCGCATCCGCACATCCTTGAGCACGGCCTGAATGACCTGAATGGACAGCATCAACAGCGATGGCGAGACGATAACGATGCGCGAACGATGCGCCTTCTGCACCACGCCTTCGAAATTCTCGTGGATTTCGGCGAAGATCGATTCGGAAGGCACGAAAAGGAATGCCGTGTCCTGGGTTTCACCATTGATCAGATACTTCTCGGCGACATCGCGAATGTGGATTTCCACATCGCGGCGGAACTGCGCGAGCGCCATCTTCTTGGCATCCGGGCTCTCGGACGCCCGGATAGCATTCCACGCCTCCAATGGAAATTTCGCGTCGATCACAAGATTGGGTGCGCCATTCGGCATGCGCACGACGCAGTCCGGGCGGCTGCCGTTGGAAAGCGTCGCCTGAAACTCATAGGCACCCTGCGGCAGGCCATCGGCGACGATCGCCTCCATCCGCGCCTGACCGAAGGCACCGCGCGTCTGTTTGTTGGCAAGGATCGCCTGCAGCTGCACGACCTGCCCGGCGAGCGCCTGAATATTATTCTGTGCCGTGTCGATGACCGCAAGCCGTTCCTGCAGTTTCGCCAGATTTTCGTGCGTCGACTGCGTCTGTTCGGTCATCGTCTGACCGATGCGGCTGGTCATCCCGTCGAGCCGTTCGCGGATCGACTGATTGAGCTCGGCCTGGCGGGAGCCGAACAGCTCGGCCATGGTCTGCATGCGGCCTTGCATTTCCGACTGGCTCTTGAGAATTTCGCCCATGCGCGCTTCCGCATCGCGTGCGCGGTCTTCCGCCTGTATTTCGGCGACGAGCCGCAGGCGTCCCGAACGCCACACGGCGATGACAGCGAAAAGCACCACGAGCACGGTGATTGCCGCGGCCGAAAGAAGAGCTGCGCCGACAGAGACCGAGCTGGCGCCGAGTTGAAACAGCGTCTGATTGAGTGAAATTGAAGTTTCCATATTGCGCAGACTAACCGATTCGGATCGCAAATGTGAGATCAAAACGAGAACATTTTTACAAATGACTTGTGCTTCGGATTGACGGCTCAAAGGTGAGATATTAGGTGATGCTCATGTCTATCAAACCGCTTGTCATTCTTCCCGATCCGCTGTTGCGCCAGGTTTCAAAACCTGTGGAGCGCTTTGACGCCGATTTGCGCAAGTTCGCCACCGATATGCTCGATACCATGTATGATGCACCGGGCATCGGCCTTGCCGCCATTCAGGTCGGCGAGCCGCTGCGGATGCTGGTCATCGACCTTTCCAAGGAAGACGAGCCTCGAGCACCCCAAATTCTAATCAATCCGCAGATTTTGTCGTCCAGCGATGAGCGCAATATCTATGAAGAGGGATGCTTGTCCATTCCCGACTACTATGCGGAGGTGGAGCGTCCGGCGGACGTGCGGATTTCCTATCTCGATCTTGATGGCAAGGCCCATGAAGTTGCGGCAGACGGACTCCTGGCGACGTGTCTCCAGCACGAGATCGATCATCTCAATGGCGTTCTGTTCATCGATCATATTTCGCGGTTAAAGCGCGAAATGGTGGTCAAGAAATTCAAGAAGCTCGCCAAGGACCGACCGCCGAGCCGGCTGGCGGTGTAGGCCGATGAGTTTGCGCATCGTCTTTATGGGCACACCGGATTTCTCCGTGCCCATCCTCAATGCCTTGATCGGCCAGGGCCACGAGATCGTCGCTGTCTACAGCCAGCCGCCACGCCCAGCGGGCCGCCGCGGACTGGAACTGACGCCCTCACCCGTACAACGCAATGCCGAACAGTTCGGCATCGAGGTGCGCACGCCGAAGAGCCTCAAGGGCGAAGACGAGCAGCAGGCATTTCGCGAGCTTCAGGCCGATGTTGCGGTCGTCGTTGCCTATGGGTTGATTCTGCCTCCGGCGATTCTGCAGGGAACCCGCCTTGGCTGTTACAACGGCCATGCGTCGCTGTTGCCACGGTGGCGCGGTGCGGCACCGATCCAACGGGCGATCATGGCGGGGGATCTTGAAACCGGCATCATGATCATGAAGATGGATGAAGGTCTCGATACCGGTCCGGTAGCCATGGCCGAGAAGGTCAAGATCACCGCGGACATGACAGCAGGTGAATTGCATGACCAGCTCAGCGTAGCCGGCGCCGATCTGATGGTGCGCGCGATGGCGGCGCTGGAGCGTGACAGCCTTACTCTGACACCCCAATCTGACGATGGCGTCACCTATGCCTCGAAAATCACCAAGGCCGAAACCCGTATCGACTGGACACAACCCGCGATAGACGTTCACAACCGCATTCGTGGCCTGGCGCCATTCCCCGGTACGTGGTGCGAGATGGAAATCGGCGAAAACCTGGAAAGGGTGAAGCTGCTGCGGTCGATCCTTGCGACCGGAGTTGGTGATGCAGGAACGGTGCTTGATGACAGTTTGCGCATCGCTTGCGGCGAAGGCGCTGTGCGCCTGCGCTCACTGCAGCGTGCTGGCGGCAAGGTCATGGACGGGCGAGAATTTCAGCGCGGCGCCAAGATCGTGCAAGGGACTCGGTTGCCATGAGTGGCATCACCGTCCGCGCGGCGCAATCCGGCGATTATTCCCTCATTTCTGACATCCTCGCGGCAGCTTTCGCGGGAACCGATGAAGCAAACCTGGTCCGGCGCTTGCGCCAGGACAAAGATGTCGTACTCGAACTGGTTGCCCTGAACGACGAGACCGTCATCGGTCACATCCTGTTTTCGCGCTTGAAGGTGACCGGCGCACAGGAATTCGATGCAGTGGCGCTTGCTCCGCTCGCAGTCCTTCCCGCATGTCAGGGTCAAGGCGCAGGGAGCAAACTGGTGCGAACGGCGCATGCGCAACTGGCTGCTGCTGGGGAGATATTATCGGTGGTCCTCGGCGAACCTGAATATTACGGGCGCTTCGGCTATGAGCGTCAGAGCGCGGCGGGCTTCGAGAGCGCGCACCAGGGCGACTATTTGCAGGCGTTCGCTTTTGGCGACGCGCCACGATCGGGCAAGCTCATCTATGCTCCAGCCTTTGGAGCCCTTTAGTGCCCCGTTACAAACTAACGATCGAATATGATGGCACCCCCTATGCGGGTTGGCAGCGGCAGGAGAATGGACACACTGTTCAAGCTGCCATCGAACAGGCGATCTTCAAGTTCTGCGGCGAAACCATCTCCCTTGGCGCAGCAGGGCGCACCGATTCCGGTGTGCACGCAACCGCACAGGTGGCTCACGTGGATTTGACGAAGGACTGGAGCAGCTCGAAAATTCGGGAAGCACTCAACGCACATCTCGTGATCGCTGGAGAAACCGTCGGTATCATGAATGTCGAACTGGTCGGAGATAATTTCGATGCGCGGTTTTCAGCGACCGGCCGGCGCTATCTCTATCGTATAATCAATCGCCGCCCCCCCGCCCCGCTGGAAGCGAATCGCGCCTGGTGGGTGAAGAAGCCGCTCGACGCTGACGCCATGCACTATGCAGCACAGCGGCTCATCGGTACCCATGATTTCACCACGTTCAGGGCAACGCAGTGCCAGTCGAAAAGCCCTGTCAAAACGCTCGATCACCTAAGTGTCTCACGCAACGGCGAAATCATCGAAATCAGAGCTTCCGCCCGGTCTTTCCTCCACAACCAGATCCGTTCCTTTGCCGGGACGCTCAACGAAGTGGGTTGTGGACGCTGGAGCGCGGATGACGTGAGCGCAGCACTTGCAGCCCACGACCGCAAGGCCTGCGGCCCGGTTGCACCGCCTCACGGACTATATCTTATTGGTGTGGACTATCCGATCACTGCCGGTTCCGGCAGTGAAATACCCAGCACGGCCTGAAGCAGAATCATCAGAAACAGCGACCCGGCAACCAGCACGATAAAGAACGCCGCCGTATAGGCATGCGATTTCTTCAACGCAACCTGCGTCAGGCGATAAGTCAGGAACATGATACCTCCATAGAGCAGGAGGCCAAAACCGGTAGCCAAGCCAGGCCAGCCGGGCAACAGGACTCGCGCCAGTGTCGCAGGCACCATGAGCCACGCGGCAATCGCTGTCCCCCAATTGCTTGCGACGACATAGGGGCTGAAACGCTTGGCCAAGCCAAGCCGCCGGGCGCTTAAAGCCAGAACAACCAGCGGCAGAACCCATGCAGCGAGGTCAACGAAAGCCACCCGCCCCATAATGGAAAACCGGTTTCCTGTTTCGGGGCGCAGCGCGATCATGTCATTTGCGAAGATGATCCAGCCGAGAATGAGCGGCGGCAGCGAAATTGTAATCGCATGGAATGACTGCCAGAAGCCGTCTTCGGAAAAATCGAGAAGGTCAAGCCCGTCGGCGTGACCATTCATCATCCGCCAGGCGCCCCACAGATATCGCTGAATCTCATCAAAATCCGGCATATCACCCATGTACATTCATGCAAAAAAGTCCGCAATAAAGCGTTCATAGATTTGCGTTAGCGTTTCAAGGTCGGCGACTGCCACCCGCTCATCAACCATATGCATCGTCTTGCCCACAAGACCGAACTCTACCACCGGGCAATAATCCTTGATGAAGCGGGCGTCGGAGGTGCCGCCGGAGGTGGAAAGTTGCGGCCGCTTGCCGGTTACAGCTTCGACCGACGATGTCAGCGTTCCAATCAGTTTCTCGTCATGGGTGAGAAAAACGTGACTTGGCCGGTGACGCCAGATCAGGTCGTAGTTCACCGGCTCCTTCTTGCCCGGGCGCAATTTGCGGCGTCCGGACGCCTTGTCGAGGCGGTTGTGAATTTCCGCCATAAGGGTTTCATCCGTCCACGTGTCGTTGTAGCGAATGTTGAATACCGCCGTTGCCTTGGCCGGAATGACATTTACCGCCGTATTGCCGACATCGATGGTGGTGATTTCCAGATTGCTGGCCTGAAAGTCCTTCGTGCCCTTGTCAAAGGCGGGATAAAGCAAGCTGTCAACCAGTGTTACCAGACCGCGTACCGGATTGTCGGCAAGATGCGGATAGGCGGCATGACCCTGCACACCGTTGACGACAACCGTACCGGACAGCGAGCCCCTCCGCCCGATCTTGATCATGTCGCCAAGTTTGTCCGGATTTGTCGGCTCGCCAACGATGGAGGCATCCCAGCTTTCGCCTTTCGCCTTGGCCCATTCCAGCAGTTTGCCCGTCCCGTTGATAGAAGGGCCTTCTTCATCACCGGTGATCAGGAATGAAATGGAGCCGTTAAGTTCGCCATTCTTGTCAAGATAGCGCGCCACCGCGGCGGCAAAACAGGCAATGCCACCCTTCATGTCGACCGCACCGCGCCCATACATCTCCCCTTGGTGGATGGCGGCAGAGAACGGGGGATAAGTCCATGCTGTTTCGTCGCCGACCGGCACGACATCGGTGTGCCCGGCAAACATCAGATGCGGCCCGTTGCCGGACAGCCGCGCATAGAGATTCTCGACATCGGGCGTGCCGTCCTCGCTGAAGACCGGCCTTTCCACGGAAAAGCCGAGCGGCAAAAGCATGGCTTCCAGAGCGGACAGCGCGCCGCCTTCGTTGGGCGTCACTGACGGGCAAGCAATGAGTTTGGTGAGGTTCTGTACGGGATCAGCGGAGGATTTCATGTCCAAAGCGATAATGGAAAAGCAGGATCGTGTCACGCACTGGATCATAGTTTCTGCATCTGTTTTAATGCCTTATGAGCAGTCAATCAGGGGCAAAGACGATGATCGCAAGTGACAGCCGGGTTGTCATTGCCGGCGCCGGTTCGATTGGCTGCTATGCCGGCGGTTGTCTTGCCGCAGCGGGAAAGAGGGTAACCTTCCTGACGCGACCGCGGATCGAGGCCACACTCAAGCGGCAAGGACTCAAGATCATCGATCTGGATGGTACGGCGCGGCAGGTCGGGCCAGAGCACTTTTCCCTGGCGAGCGACCCTGCAGTGGCCTTCGGAAGAGCCGACATCATCCTCGTGGCTGTCAAGAGCGGCGCGACCGAGGAAATGGCCAAGTTGATCGCCAAAAATGCGCCCGCAGCGGCAATCGTGGCCAGCCTGCAGAATGGCGTGAATAACGCCGGGGTGTTGCGTCAGTATCTGCCTGCCAAGACGCGTGTGATTTCGGGGATGGTGCCGTTCAACGTCGTACAATCCGACCCGGACGACGTCCCGTTGACGGTCAGGCGAACGACGGGGGGAACGATCCTGATCGACGACATGCTGGACGATTTGGCGGAATTTCTCTCCGTTCCCGGCCTTGCAGTCAACGAGGACCCGGATATGCAGGGCGTCCTCTGGGGCAAGCTATTGATGAACCTCAACAACGCGCTCAATGCCTTGTCGAATTTACCACTTGCGGCACAGCTTGCCGATCGAAAGTGGCGACTGCTTCTGGCCGATCAGATGAGCGAAGGTCTGGAGGTTATGAAGGCGCATGGTATCACTCCCTCCAAGATCCAGGGCGTATCGCCGGCGCTGCTTCTCTGGATACTACGGCTGCCAAATTTTCTTTTCCGTGCTATCGCACGAAAAATGCTCGCCATCGACCCGAGAGCGCGTTCGTCCATGTGGGAGGATTTTTCACGCGGACGCCCCACTGAAATTGATTACCTGCAGGGTGAGATCGTTCGATTGGCGGCTGGAAAGAATATTGCAGTCCCGCTCACCCGCAAAGTGGTCGCCCGTGTGAAGCAAGCAGAGGGCAAGCCCCTGCGGAGCCATTCGGTTGAGGAGATTAGGGCAGCACCCGGCTGAAGGTCCGCCGGAGAGGGGCCAGGGCCCCTCCGCATATCAATATCATTCGCGCAGCAGTTCGTTGATCGATGTCTTTGAACGGGTCTTTTCATCGACGCGCTTGACGATAACCGCGCAGTAGAGGCCCGGCCCCGGCTGGCCATTCGGGAATGGCTTGCCCGGCAATGTACCAGCGACCACCACCGAATAAGGCGGAACTTCCCCGTAGAAAATCTCGCCGGTCGCGCGGTCAACAATCTTTGTCGACTTGCCGATGAACACGCCCATGCCGAGGACAGCACCTTCGCGGACAATGCACCCCTCAACCACTTCGGAACGTGCCCCGATGAAGCAATTGTCTTCGATGATCGTTGGTCCTGCCTGCATCGGCTCCAGAACGCCGCCGATGCCAACGCCGCCGGAAAGATGCACATGCTTGCCGATCTGCGCACACGAACCCACGCCCGCCCAGGTATCGACCATTGTACCCTCGTCGACATAGGCGCCGAGATTGACGAAGGACGGCATCAGAATCACCCCCGGTGCGATATAGGCCGAGCGGCGGACGATCGCGCTCGGGACTGTGCGGATACCCGCCTTGGTGAACTCAGTCGCGCCCCAGCCGTCGAATTTCGAGGGCACCTTGTCCCACCAGGCTGCGCCGCCTGGACCGCCCTCGATGATGCCCATCGGATTGAGGCGGAACGACAGAAGAACTGCCTTTTTGAGCCATTGATTGGTCTTCCAGACCCCATCTGACTGCTTCTCGGCAACGCGTACCGTACCGCTATCGAGCAAAAGCAAAGACGTTTCGACGGCTTCGCGAATTTCGCCGCGCGTTTCGGTGCTGACGGCATCGCGTTCATCGAAGGCCTTGTCGATCGTCATTTCGAGACTGGTCAGATCGGGCTTGGACATTTTCACATCACTCCATTACACGGGCGGATAGACTAACGATAAGGGCTAGTAAGTTAAGTCTGGGAGAGGGTCAATCTCAGCGTTACCATGTTGGATCACGAACGGATTTTCTGTAAGCGCCATGCGTTTCCGCAGAAGGAGTAGAACAATTGAATACCGATGAAAAAAATAGCTGGACGCCATTCTCGCACTCCTCCGAGGCGGTCCGCCGCGTCGAAACCGCACCGGAAACGCCGCAAACCCAATCGGACACTTACCGTCTGGCCTTCGCCGACCCCGAGTTCATGACACGCCGCGACCTGCGCGCGGTCCGGCTTCAACTGGAATTGCTGAAGCCGGAAATGGCTCTCGCCGAGCGCGGTATCCGCTCGACAGTTGTCATGTTCGGCGGAGCCCGCATTCCTGAGCCGGGCGGGGCTGCCTGGGCCGCCAAGAACGAAACACAGAAGAAAAACCTCGAAGCCAATTCCCATTATTACGCCGAGGCGCGCAAGTTCGCGCAACTATGCTCGATCTACTCTTCGACCACATACAATCGCGAGTTCGTTGTAGTCACCGGCGGAGGTCCAGGGGTGATGGAAGCCGGCAATCGCGGCGCAGCCGATGTCGGTGCGCCGACGATCGGTCTCAACATCGTTCTGCCACATGAACAGACGCCAAATGCCTATGTCACACCCGAACTCTGCTTCAATTTTCACTATTTCGCCATCCGCAAAATGCACTTTTTGATGCGCGCCAAAGCCATGGCCATCTTCCCGGGAGGCTTCGGCACCATGGACGAGACGTTTGAAGCGCTTACGCTTATTCAGACGGGCCGTATGGAGCGCATTCCCTTCCTGCTGTTCGGCAAATCATTCTGGGAAAAAGCGATCAACTTCGATTTTCTGGTCGACCAAGGGGTTATTTCACCATCAGACCGCGAGTTGATAACCTTTGTCGACAAGGCAGAGCAAGCCTGGGAAGTGATCCGAACCTTTTACGAATTGGATTGACGGTATCAGACAGTCTCGCTCACATTCACCGGCCGTGGCAGGATTGAATTGAGAAACGAGGAAAGGTTGTCCGTGACATAGTCGACGTGGTCCGTATTGCCCGGATCACGTTCCCATATCTCCGAAAATGTCGGTTCGAAATTGTGGGGAACGATCAAGACCGTGGTCATCCCCAAGGCTTTCGGTTCAACGAGATTGCGTGCAAGGTCTTCGAACATCACGCTGCTTGCCGCCTCGATCTTGTGCATATCGAGAAACCGGTCATAGGTTTCACGGGCGGGCTTCGGGGTTAATTCTGCAGCCACGATATCGAAAATATCGTCGAACTGTTCGAGAACGCCAAGCTGGCGCGCTGCACGTTCTGCATGACCGCGATCACCATTGGTGAAGATGAATTTGCGGCCCGGCAATTGCTTGATGGCAGTTGCCAAGGACGGATCGGGCACCAGCCAGGAATAGTCGATGTCGTGGACCTTCTGCAGAAAATCATCCGGATCGATATCGTAACGGTCCATCAGCCCTTTGAGCGTGGTACCATAATCCTTGTAAAACCGCTTCTGGAGCTCGCGCGCATCCGTGTGGGATAGCTTCAGGAGATCTGCGACATATCCCGTCATCTTCACATCGATCTGGGAAAACAGATTGGAATGATGCGGGTAAAGGGTATTGTCGAGATCGAAGACCCAGTCGGTCACATGGGCAAAATTCAGTGGATCAGGTTGGTTTGTCATATGCGATTCAGGTTCCGCCGTTTCTCAAGACGCAAAATCAGATGCAAGAAAATCTGTTTCGCTCCCGAATCAATAGACGAAAAAAGTCTGAACTACGACCGTTTTTAAATTTTCTGCTAACAGGCGCTTCATCAATTCGTCGTAGTACCTGAAATTGGTTCAAGAGGTCCGATGTCCAGAATTCTCTTCAAATGTGCAATGGTCATGGTCATTTCGGTAACGTGCTCTCTGCTGATCACGGGCGCCCTCATGGCCGCCAATGACATGCACGACCCGCGGGGATACATGATCGCAACTGTCTGTCCGCTGCTGATCTCTCCGGCCATCTCCTTCCTTGTTTTCCGGCAGGCCGAGAAATTGCGGCTGACGCTTGAAACGCTCAACCGGGTCATGCAAGAGCTGGAGATCACCAATGCCAAACTCTTTGAAAAATCGTCACGCGACAGCATGACGGGCCTGCTCAATCGCGAGGCCTTCTTCAACTACGTGGACGGGGCGCGAGCACAGCTGGCCGGTTCCCTGCTGATCATCGACGCTGATCATTTCAAGAAAATCAATGATTTGCACGGCCACTACAATGGTGACGGTGCCCTGATGGCCATCGCGCAATGTATCACTACCTGTGTTGGCCTGCAGGACAGTATCGCGCGCATCGGCGGCGAAGAATTCGCAGTTTATCTTGCGACGGACGATGAGAGCCAGGTGAAATCAATTGCCGAAACCATTCGCGAAGAAGTAACCAGGATTGAATTCCGGACTCCCGAGAATCAACGCGTACCGCTCAGCGTCAGCATTGGCGGCGTCGTCGGCATGTCGAAAGGCTCCATAGCCGACTTTTTCCAGATTGCGGACCGCAGGCTTTATGAAGCCAAGCGCAACGGCCGCAACTGCGTGTGTGTTCAGTCCAATATCAAAAACGCAGCTTGAGGGGCGGCAACCGGCGGACCGGTTGCCGGATAGCGTCAGACGGTCGCCGGGTCCAGCGGCTCCACGTCTTTCCAGCGCGCAATCAACTTCGCCATATCAGCCTTTTCGAAGGCATCTTTCAGCGCTGCAAACGATGGCAGGACGAAATAGGCCCGTTGGAATTTGTCGATTTCATAGCTGGTGTGCATCACTGTCTCCAGGTCGAACGGCACATGATGCGCATCCGGGCTTGTGACAGCAAACTGTAACTCGCTGAATGAAGACATGAGGCCAGCGCCAAACGCCTTGAGCGGTGCACCCTCCTCTCTCATCAGCCCAAACTCAGCCGTATACCAGTAAAGCCGAGCCGCAAGCTGTTCGCCGCCCATGCGTGATGCGGCACCACCCTTTTCGCCGTATAGCTGCATGAAATCGGCAAAGATTGGCTGACTCAGGATCGGCACATGGCCAAAGAAGTCGTGGAACATGTCCGGTTCGACGATATAGTCGAGTTCCTTCTTGCTTCGCAGCCAGTTCGTCACCGGAAAGCGCCGATTGGCGAGATGATCGAAAAACGGCTCGTTCGGGATCAATCCCGGGACGGCGACAATTTCCCATCCGGTCAATTTGCGCAGCCGCTCGCTGACCTCATGGAAATCCGGAATGCGGTCCAGCAGGCCGAGCGCGTCCACGCCGTCGAGATAACTGTGATGGGCGAGCTTCGACGTCAATTTCGTCTGACGATCGCATAGGGTGCGCCACACTTCCTGATCCTCATCCGAGTAGCCGTATTGCTGCTCAACGGTGAAATCCGGTTGGCACACTGCGTAATTGCCACGCAACCCCTGCTCCGCACATTCGCGGGCATAGGCTTCAATACTGATAGTCATAGGATGCTCCTCCAATCCTCGTTCTTTCCAACAGGATAAAACGGGAAAACGAGAGAATTTGACCTAAACAGCTCAATAGCGCATTATTTTGGGTGAACTATCTCTTATTATGGAGAAAACTGAGTGACATCCCCTCAATTGAGCGACTTTGAAATAAAGATGCTGCAAATCCTGCAGGGCAATGGGCGCATTGCAGTAACGGATCTTGCACAAATGATCGGCCTGTCGGCGACGCCCTGCGCACGGCGCTTCGAACACCTTCAGGAGAGTGGCGTCATCAAGGGCTTCGCCGCCAACATTGACAGGCGGGCGATAGGGCTCATGGTCGAGGTCTTTGTGCAGGTCCGCCTCAATACACACAGTGACGACTCACCCGAGCGCTTCATCGCCGAGATCCAGCGCATGGACGAGGTTTCCTCCTGCTGGACCATGACGGGTGAGCACGATTTCCTGTTGCACGTCATGGTGCCAACTGTGGACGATCTCAATGATTTCGTCATGCACAGGTTGATGCGGCTGAAGGGTGTGCGCGACGTGCACACCCAGCTCGTCCTGCAGAATATCAAGGGACCGGGAAAGATCCCGCTGGATCACCTCAAGAGGTGATCAGGGAACGATTAGAGTTCCCGCGCCGCGCTCGGTGAAGAGTTCGAGCAGAACCGAATGCGGCGTCTTGCCATTGAGGATGACGACGCCCTCGACGCCGCGATTGATCGCATCGATGCATGTTTCCACCTTTGGAATCATGCCGCCAGAGATCGTACCATCCTTGATAAGGGCGCGCGCCTGGCCAACGGAAAGCTCCTTGATCAGTTCCTTGTTCCCGTCGAGTACACCTGGCACGTCAGTCAGGAAAAGAAGCCGAGAAGCTGCAAGCGCACCCGCAATGGCACCCGCGAAAGTATCGGCATTGATATTGTAAGTATGTCCGTCACGGCCCGGCGCGACGGGGGCGATGACCGGGATCATTTCGGAACGGGCGAGCAGGTCCAACAGCGTACGATCGATCTCCACGGGTTCCCCAACGAAACCGAGGTCGACGATCTTTTCAATGTTGGAGTCAGGATCTATCACGGTTTTCTTGGCCTTTTCGGCAAAGACCATGTTGCCGTCCTTACCGCACAGACCAATCGCCCACTCCCCTTCGGCATTGATGAGTGCAACGATTTCCTTGTTGATCGAGCCGGCCAGAACCATTTCAACGATTTCCAGCGTCTTCGCGTCGGTGACCCGCAGGCCGCCCTCGAATTTAGATTCAATGCCCATTCGCGCCAGCATGGATGCGATCTGCGGGCCGCCGCCATGAACGACAATGGGATTGATGCCTGATTGTTTCAGAAGCGCAATATCGCGGGCAAAAGCCTTGCCAAGTGTGGCGTCACCCATGGCATGGCCGCCATACTTCACGACCACGGTCTTGTTTTCATAGCGCTGCATATAGGGCAGAGCGGCAGAGAGAAGATTTGCCTGGATTTCGGCGGTTTGATCGGCGTCGGACGTGGAGGACATGGATGCGCAGGCTCCGGCTTGGGAAGGACGGGGGTTCTTAACGCTAAAGACGGGTTCGAGCAAACATGATTTAGGCTGCTCGCCAACGTTTTTGTAGACGTGCCATTGACAGTGCAACCCGTCGCCAGATTTAAATTACGCGAACAAGACGCTGGAAACGCCATTCCCATGACGCCTGAAGGCATATCGGAGCTGATCTCGCGGGTCTCACTTCGAGACCGGGCGGCTTTCGATGCGCTTTACACGTCAACGAGCGCGAAACTTTTTGGCGTCTGTCTGCGTATCTTGGGTAACCGGACGGAAGCAGAAGACGCGCTGCAGGATATTTACGTCAAGATATGGAACAAAGCAGATCGATTTGCCGTCGCCGGCACGAGCCCGATTTCATGGCTGGTCGCGATAGCCCGCAATCACTGCATCGATGTGCTGCGCGCGCGTAAGCCTGCCGCAGCAGAGCTGGATCAGGCAGTGGACGTGGCCGAGCCGTCACCCAATCCCGAACAATCCGCGATGGCCACCGGCGAAGCGCGACGCATCTACGATTGCCTTGGCCAGCTCGATACTATGCGAGCCGACGCGGTCCGTGGCGCCTATCTGAACGGCGACAGTTACGAGGCATTGGCAAGACGCTACAATGTGCCTTTGAATACGATGAGAACCTGGCTGCGCCGCAGCCTGTTGAAACTGAAGGAATGCCTGGAGAAATGAGCCCGACCCCACCCGAAGACACAATCCCGGAAGGCGATGATCTCATTGCCGCCGAGTATGTGCTGGGCGTGCTCCCTGCCGAGGAGCGGCGCGAGGTTGCGCGCCGTATCGAAACGGACAAGCCTTTTGCGCAGCTCGTGGCGCGTTGGCAGCAGCATTTCGACCCGTTGAACGATCAGTTTGCACCGGTTGCCGCTCCGCACCACCTGAAAAGCCAGATTGACCATCGCCTGTTCGGAACGGAACCGACCCTGGCCAGCATGCCGTTGTGGACCAGCGTCATTTTCTGGCGCGGACTCGCTTTCGCCGCCCTCGCCCTTGCTGTCATTGGTTTTGGCCGCGATCTGATCGAGCCTCGCGCAACCAGCCCTCAGCTGGTGGCGTCCCTGGAGTCCGCAGGAAGCCCCGTCCGTACCCTGGCGATCTTCGACGAACAGACGAAAAAACTGAAAATGACATTGGTTTCCGGTGACATCCCGCAGGACAAGTCACTCGAACTATGGTTGATCGCCGGAAACGAGGCTCCGGTTTCACTCGGCCTGATAAAATCGCCGCAAGTGACGGAATTCGATCTGCCTCAGCCCGTTTCTGCAAAGTTGCGCGATGGTACGACATTGGCGATCACCGTTGAACCTGCCGGTGGCGCGCCCGGCGGAGCTCCCACGGGTGCAATCGTTGCAGCTGGCACGGTTCGCGGCATCTAAACAACCTTCCCTCACAATAATAAACACACCCGGCTGAAACTTATATCTGCAGCCTTCCGTATCTTCGCTGACCTCATCCGAGGGGAAACAAACAGTGGAGATAGAGATGTTAACCAAATCACTTCGCCTGATCGCACTTTCAACGGTCCTGATTGCCGGCGCTGCCTTCGCCAAGAACCCGACCGTGGGCGGTGCCCCGATGTACGCGAACAAGAACATCATCGAGAATGCGGTGAACTCAAAGGATCACACGACGCTGGTTGCCGCGGTCAAGGCAGCCGGTCTCGTCGGAACCCTTCAGGGCAAAGGTCCTTTCACCGTGTTCGCGCCGACCAACGCTGCATTCGCGCAACTTCCCAAGGGAACGGTGGAAACGCTGCTCAAGCCGGAAAACAAGGACAGATTGGCCAAGATTCTGACCTGTCATGTGGTCGCGGCTGATGCCTCCGCCAAGACCATCATGAAAATGGTTGATGATGACGAAGGCGCCCATCCGGTCAAGACTGTTGGCGGCTGCGTATGGACCGCCAAGTACAAGGGCAAGAGGCTCACTCTCACCGATGAAAACGGAACCGTCGCCAATGTGACAATTGCTGACGTCAAGCAGTCGAACGGTGTCATCCACGTGATTGACAAGGTTCTCTTGCCGAAAATGTAATTTGGAAAACTTACCTGATTGTGCAGACGGGCACCTGCACAAATGCCCCGCATTGTCCTGGATTGATGCGGGGCCTTTTTATGCCAGCAGCTATTCTTCGAGCAGCAAGGCGATGGCAGCGCGCAACTCGTCCAGCCCTGCGCCTTTCTCAGATGATGTCGCCAAAATCACCGGATAGGCCGCAGCACGCTTCTTGATGACCTGGGCTGTTTCCTCCATGAGGCGCGGTACACCTGCAGCCTTGATCTTGTCGATCTTGGTTAGAACGATCTGGTAGGAGACGGCGGCACGATCGAGAAGATCCAGCACCTCGGCATCGTTCTTCTTCACGCCGTGCCGGGCATCGATAAGAACATAGACGCGCTTGAGCGTCGTCCTGCCCCGCAGATAATCGAAGACGAGTCGGGTCCAGGCATCGACCTGTTCTTTCGGCGCTTCGGCAAAGCCATAGCCAGGCATATCGACGATGGCGAGTGGCGGAAGATCGCCATTTTCGCCCGAATGACCTTCTGGAACGAAATAGTTGAGTTCCTGAGTTCGCCCAGGCGTGTTCGATGTGCGAGCCAGGCCTTTCTGGCCGATGATCGCATTGATCAGCGAGGATTTGCCCACGTTGGACCGGCCGGCGAAGGCTATCTCAAGCGGGCCTTCTGGCGGCAGAAATTTCATGGCGGGAACGCCGCGGATGAATACCCAGCCCTGCGCGAAGAGCAATCTGCCCGTCTCGATCAGCCTGTTTGTCGTTTCCTGCGCTTCGCTCAATTTTTCTTCCGTCCGTATCTCGGCATGTCGCATACGACCTGCAATCAATGTTTATAGGCACCTTGTCAACTGCAGCAAAACAAAAGCCCCCGGTCAGGCCGGGGGCTTTATACTCCATAGGCAACCGGGAAACCCGTTTATTCAGCCGGCTTGGGCTTTTTCTTGAACATCCCTGCAAGGTTGTCCCACAACTCGACCTTCACACCCTGGCGCTTCATGATGATGCCCTGCTGGATGATCGACAATGTGTTGTTCCAAGCCCAATAGATGACCAGGCCGGCCGGGAAGCTCGACAGCATGAACGTGAAAATCAGCGGCATCCAGTTGAAGATCATCTGCTGTGTCGGATCGGGCGGAGTGGGGTTCATGCGCATCTGCAGGAACATCGTCACGCCCATGATCAGCGGCCAGACACCGATCATCAGGTAGGCCGGAACAGCCCATGGCAACAGCCCGAAGAGGTTGAACAGCGATGTCGGATCCGGCGCTGCCAGGTCCTGGATCCAGCCAAAGAACGGCGCATGGCGCATTTCGATGGTGACGTAGAGCACTTTGTAGAGCGCGAAGAAAACCGGGATCTGGATCAGGATCGGCCAGCAACCGGCGATCGGATTGATCTTCTCCGTCTTGTACAGTTCCATCATCGCCTGCTGCTGCTTGACCTTGTCGTCCGCATATTTCTCGCGGATTTCGGTCATTTTTGGCTGCACGAGCTTCATGCGCGCCATGGATGCATAGGACTTGTTGGCAAGCGGGAAGAACACCGCCTTCAGCAGAACCGTTACTACGAGGATGGCGACACCGAAGTTGCCGATAGCCTTGTAGAGCCAGTCGATCAGGTAGAACATTGGCTTGGTGATGAAATAGAACCAGCCCCAGTCGATCAGCAGTTCGAACTGGCGGATGTTGCGTTCCTTTTCATAGGCATTGATCTTGCCGACTTCCTTGGCACCGGCAAAGATGAGATTCTCAATGGTTGCCGACTGGCCTGGCTCGATCGTCGTCGGATCGGATAGATAGTCGCTCTGAAACCGCGGGCGTCCGTCTTCAAAATAGGACATGCGCGCCTGGAATGGCTTGGCTGCCGAGGGGATGAGCGTCGCCGCCCAGTATTTGTCGGTGATGCCAATCCAGCCACCGGTCGTCGCCTTTGGCAGCGAGACTTCCTTCTCTTTCTCGATCTTGGCGAAGGTGTATTCCTGCAGGCCGTCATCGCCAATCACACCGATCGGACCTTCGTGCAGAACATAGGTGCTCGCATGCAGGGGCTTCGAGAAACGTGTGACGCGGCCATACGAGGCAAGCGAGACCGGTGCAGTGGCTCCATTGGCCACCACGTCCTTGACGGTGAACATGTAGTGGTCATCGACGCTGAAGGTACGCTTGAAGGTGAGGCCCTTCTCATTGGTGAAAGCCAGCGTAACAGGCGTAGACGGCGTCAATGTATTGTTGCCCTCGACGGTCCAGACCGTCGCCGGACCGGGAACGGTGCCTGTCAGATCATTGCCGGTGAAGCCGATCTCGGCGAAATAGCCATCAGCCAGCGCTGCTGGGCTCAAGAGTTCGATATTCGGCGAACTGTCGTCGACGGTCTCGTGATATTCCTTCAGCTGCAAATCATCGAGACGCGCGCCCGTCAGGCTGATGGAGCCGCGAAGGCTCGGTGTGTCGATCTTGACACGGCTGGACTGACCAAGGGCAGCGGCACGGGTCAGGCTGCCTGCCTGGACAGCATCCTGTGACTGGCCGGGGATATTCGCGCCGGGAGTTGCAGGCGTCGATGCTGGCAGGTTCGTCGTTCCCTCAGCAGTCGTTCCCGCAGGCGTGCTTGCCTGCCCGTCAACGCGCGTCTGTCCTTGCCGCGTGGCCTCGATCTGGGCCTGTTCGCGCTGCGCTTCGATCTTGGGGTTCATGTAGAACACCTGCCAAAGCGTCAGGATCACAATGGACAAGGCAATGGTGATAAAGAAATTACGGTTCGTTTCCATTGTCAGTCCTTGGGGTCGGGTCCTGCCGCGCCGGTTAAGGCTTCGTGGAACGCCGAGTCTGTGTTTTCTTGGAAACCCGTTTCGAGAGTTCCCGGGTCAGATCCGTAAACGGCGCATCAAGCGCGTCACGGCGAGCAACGATCACATAGTCGGTTCCGGGTTGCATGTCATCTGCAACATTGACGCGCACGGCCTCTCGAAGGCGGCGCCTGATGCGATTGCGGATAACGGCATTGCCGTTCTTCTTGGTGACCGTAAAACCAACGCGCGGCGGACCACCCCGATCCTCGCGCTCCTTGACCTCCAGCAGAAAATAAACGCCGCGGCGCTTCTCTCCGTTCCGAACAGCCAAAAACTCCGCTCTCTTGCGAAGGCGGAGTGGTTTTTGCTCATTCATTCTGTAGTGCCAACTTTGGCCAACCGCACGAATCCGCGCGGATCGCCTTATGCCGACAACCGCTTGCGACCACGAGCGCGACGCGCTGCAATTACCTTGCGGCCGCCTGCCGTTGCCATGCGGGCGCGGAACCCGTGACGACGTGCGCGGACAAGTTTGGATGGCTGATAAGTACGCTTCATTTGTTAAATACCGCGGTGTGCGGCCCTTCTTGTGGTCTGTTCTTTGACAGGAGCATATCAGGACCGCCATTGGCGCATAAGAATACGCCGCCGGGGCGGTCAACCCGGACGTGCGCGGCTTATAGAGGGCAGATGCTGATAAGTCAATTGATTGACGTGATTCAAAAACAGGCAAAATCGAGCAACTGGATCTGGCCTTTCTTGTCTGGCCAGAGCCGGTCCTGTTCCCGGATGGCGAGACAGTCGATCCGGAAGCTGGGTAGGCCAATGTTTTGCATCGGACGCCGCCGTTGGCAGCCGAGACAATTAACAAACCGTCAAACCCCCTGGTCGTACTCCACCAGCGGGCCGGATAATTTCGGGCCAAACCCCTTGACCTTGTTGCGAATTCGCTCCGGCAGAACGCTTTTATCCAGGTAAGAAAGGCTCTATTGTGCCGGCAAGGCGTTTGACCTACATCAAACGGCGACGGAGCACAAATGACCGCAAGCCAGCAAAAGCCAGAAAAAATGGACATGGAGCTTCATGCCGGCCAGCGTTTGCCCGTCTTGAAGCGACTGTCGGGTAAGCTGCTGCGTCTCACGCTCCTCTTCGGTCTGTTGGCCGAAGTGATGATTTTTGTACCTACCATGGCCGACATGCGAATTCGCTGGCTGTCCGACCGCCTCAATACGGTCGCGGCGGCCAGTGTTGTTCTTGCAGCGAGTGATGACAAAGACATTCCACAGTCGGTGCAGGATGACGTACTGCTGGCAACCGGCACGAAAGCAATCGTACTGCGCGAAAAGGGTGCATCGCGTCTCCTGGCGGTTTCCGAAATGCCCTCAAAAGTCGACAAACACATCGATATTACGGTGACTGATCCCGTCACGATGATCCGTGATGCCTTCGATACGCTTGTCAATGGCGGGCATCGCGTCATCCGGGTCTATGGTCCGGTCGGGGACACCGGAAAAATAATTGAACTGTTGACTTCCGACGCGCCCTTGCGCAACGCGATGCTGCGCTATGCCCGTAACGTTGCGTTGATCTCACTTTTCATCTCGCTAATTACCGCAAGCCTAGTCTTTCTTACCATCAGCCGCCTGCTGATCCGCCCTATCCAGCGGATGAGTGCCAATATGCTGGCCTTTGCGCAAGCGCCCGATGACCCGCAAAAGATCATCAAGCCAGAGCAACGCGAGGACGAACTGGGCATCGCCCAGCGCGAACTGGCCGACATGCAGCGCCAATTGCAGCGCACGCTTTCGGAACAGAAGCACCTCGCCGATCTCGGCCTCGCCGTTTCCAAGATCAATCACGACATGCGCAATATACTGGCATCCGCCCAACTCATGTCCGACCATCTTGCCAACACCAGCGATCCGGCGATCCAGCGTTTCGTGCCAAAATTGGTGCGCACCATCGACCGCGCAATCAACTATTCGCAGACGGTTCTTGCCTATGGCGGCACGCAGGAAGCGCCACCGCAGCGCAGGCGGGTGAAGTTGCGCACGGTCGTTAGCGACGTCGAGGAAATGCTCAATCTTGACGCGAAGTCCGGGATTGAGTTCAGAAACCTGGTGCCGGAGTCGTTCGAAATTGACGTCGATCCCGATCAATTCTTCCGCATTATCTCCAATCTTTGCCGCAACTCGGTCCAGGCGATGGGCGGCGACACCCGCGGTGACGCGTCTGTGGTCAAGCGGTTGACAATTACTGCCGGACAGATCGGCACAACATCGATTATCGGTGTCGAAGACACAGGGCCTGGCCTGCCGCTCAAGGCGCGCGAAAATCTGTTCACGGCTTTTAAAGGCTCGGCCCGCTCTGGCGGTACTGGCCTTGGACTTGCTATTGTACATGAACTGGTGCGGGCTCATGGGGGAACGATTGAATTGCGTGAGGGTGAAGTCGCAGGAACGAGTTTTGAGATCCGCATACCCGACCAGCCGGTCTCGCTGGCCGAATGGCGCTCGCGCCGGGATTCGATGTCTTGACATGAAATCCTCCAGCAATGGCTGATTACCTCCCTACCTATTGGCCGCAAATCCTCTTTGTGTTGTCTATCGTCCTTGGCGTACCAGCGGCTATCCACGCAACGATGACCAAGGAAGAGGTTCGCGCTGCCATTGGCTGGGTCGGCGTGATCATCCTCTCACCGGTCATTGGCGCAGTTATTTATGCGGTCGCCGGTATCAATCGCATCAGGCGCTCCTCGATCTCATCGCAACGCGCCTTCCTGCATGAGATCGGTCAGGACCATTTCATGCGCTTCGATGCGAGCGCGGAAAATATCCTTGCGCATTTCGAGAAGCGATTTGTCGCAATGAAAACCTTGGGTGACCGGGTCAGCCGATGCAGGCTGACAACGGGCAATGACATTGACATGCTGCAAAGTGGCGATGAAGCCTATCAAGCCATGCTCGACGCGATCGGGGGAGCCAAGCGCAGCATCCTCGTCGAGACCTATATTTTCGACCGTGACAAGATTGGGCTGCGACTGGCCAATGCACTGATCGCGGCCGTCAAGCGCGGTGTAAAGGTCCGTGTACTGATCGATTCTGTTGGTGCCCGCTACTCCATCCCAAGTATCGTAGGCTACCTTGCCAAGCATGGTGTCAAGGTCGACGTCTTCAATGGCAACATCATTATAGGACTGCGTCTACCCTACGCAAATCTTCGCACCCACAGAAAGATCATGATCGTCGACGGCAAGGTCGCCTTTACTGGCGGCATGAACATTCGCGCGGGTTTTTCCGCAGAGATTGTCGGGGAAGACAATGCGCGTGATACACATTTCCGCCTCACGGGCCCAATTGTCACGGATCTCTTCCATATCGCCTCGGAAGATTGGCGGTTTACCACCAAGGAAGTCCTGTCGGGTGAACCCTGGCTCATCGCCACGCCGGAGAAGCATGCTGGCGAACCGGTTTTCATCCGCGCCGTACCTTCCGGTCCTGACAGAAGCGTTGAAGCCAATCACCGCATGCTGATGGGTGCATTTTCTATCGCCCAGACGCGTATACGCATCATGTCGCCCTATTTTCTGCCGGACAGGGAATTGATCAGCGCGCTCGTCACTGCAGCGCGTCGCGGAGTGGAAGTCGACATCGTCGTCCCAGCGATCAACAATCTTAAGCTGGTCGACCGCGCCATGACCGCGCAGTTTGATCAGATACTAAAGGGTCATTGCCGTATCTGGCGTGCCAGCGGCAATTTCAACCACTCCAAGTTGCTGGCGATTGACGGCCTGTGGGCCTATGTGGGTTCGTCCAATCTTGATCCGCGTTCCTTGCGATTGAACTTCGAAGTGGATCTTGAGGTCATGGATGCGCAGTTCGCTTCCGAAGTGGAGGGCCTCATCGAGATGGCGATGGCTTCGGCCAAGCCAGTTCTCTTGCAAAGTCTGCGCGCACGTTCCTTCTGGGTACGTCTGCTCGACCGTATTATCTGGCTAGGATCGCCCTATCTCTGACTTCCGTCGCGGCCAAGGCCGACTTCAGGTTAACATGAGCCTTGATTGGTAAATGATCGGAAGCAACACGAGCCAATGGCGTGTCGTGCACCTCAATGGCTGTGACGAGACTGTGCGGATGGCCGAGAACACGATCGAGCGCCAGCACAGGAAACCGCGACGGGAAGCTTGGTACTGCATTCTTCGCCGGATCGAAAATCGGGTGCAGGAAGTGAAGCGAGGAGCCCTTGCCCACGCGCCATTCGTTCAAATCACCAAGTAATAGCGTTGGACGCGAGGGCTCGGCGTGAACAGCTCGCACGATAGCTTCAGACTGCTGCTGCCGGGAATGCCTGAGCAATCCGAGATGGGCCGCGATGATGCGAAGGGGTCCGGCCTCAAGGTCGATGTCAACCACCAAGGCGCCGCGCGGCTCAAGACCCGGCAGCCCGAGCTGCTGAACGCGGCGAACAACGCCTTCGCGAAACAGCAGGAGATTGCCGTGCCAGCCATGGCCCTTGGGATAAAGCGACGTCACAGGAACCGGAACCAGGCTGTTCTCGCGATGCAGCCGGGCCAAATCCAGAAGTCCCGATCTTTCGCCAAAACGTTTGTCAGCTTCCTGGATGGCAATGACATCCGCGCCGATCTCGCCAATGACGTGGGCGATGCGGTCGGGGTCGAACTTCTTATCGATGCCCACGCATTTGTGCACATTATAGGATGCGATCAGCAAATCATCGCGCACAACTCGGGTCACGCCTGTCGGGCGCTTGTTGCGGTTCCTGACCGCGGCGAGAATGCTGGCGGAGACGCTTGGTCTGGTGTGCCGCATTGGCTTCCTGCTGTCCATTGCCTAGAGATATGCCGGGACCGATAGAATGGCAAGCGATTGCGAATGTCGGGTTAACGCTACATCTCAAAACCTGTTCCCGACCAGATGCGCCAGTTGCGCGCCAACTTCGTAATAGCCTTCGCGGAGAGCCCGCAAGCCTTGTTCCTTTGGTTGGGTCACCGGAAGCGGCAAATCGGCGTCGGTGATCTTGCCAACGATTTGCTCCGCAAGGATACGGCCGAACACCGTACCCGGTGCGATACCGCGGCCATTGTACCCACTGAAGCTGATGATCTTCTGTGCCAGTGTGTGGAAGCGTGGAAGGCTGTCGCTGGTCATGCCGATCTGGCCATACCAGCCTGCTTCGAATGACACATCCTTGATCTGCGGGAACAGCTTGCGAATGGATCGTGCCGCCCAGGCCTTGTGAACGGCCATGCCGGTACCGCGCAAAGCGCCTACGCTGCCGAAAACCAGCCGCCCCGCCTTGTCCATGCGGAAGGAACTCAGGATTTCTTTCGTATCCCAGCCACCCTGACGTTCCGGCAGGATCGTGTTTCTGACGTCTTCAGGCAGCGGGGCCGTGGCGAAATTGAAATAGGGCAGATGCAAGAGTTCCGATCGCAGTTCCGGCCAGGGCGACGTCGTGTAGGCATTGGTGGCAACCACCACCCAGTCAGCTGATACCGAACCCGCCGGCGTGCGAACGATCCAGCGAGTGCCTGAGCGTTCCGTCGTGGTCACTGGCGTTCCGGTATGGATGGCAGCACCGGCGCCAAGGGCCGCCTTTGCCAGCCCGCGGACATAACCCAGCGGCTGGATCGTCCCTGCCCGGCTGTCGAGCAGCGACGCGGCAAAAGCAGTGGAACCGACCTTGGCCGCCGTTTCTTTCGCGTCGAGGAGACGCACTGCTGCCCCGCGCGCAAGCCATTGCTCGGCCCTTTGTTCGAGTTGTTTGACTCCGTCTATGCCAACCGCGCAATGCAAGGTGCCGTTGCGTTCAAGTTCGCAATCGATCTTGTGCCTGTCGACAAGGCTGAACACCGACTGGGGTGCATTGCCGAGCAGTTCCAGAAGACGTTCCCCGTGAACCTGTCCCAGGACACCCGGCAGATCATCGGGCATGACCCACATACCGGCGTTGACAAGACCGACATTGCGGCCAGAACCGCCAAATCCGATCTCGACCGCATCGACGACTGCGACCTTTGTTCCAGCCTCAGCCAAATGCAGAGCCGCCGACAATCCGGTGTAGCCAGCGCCAATGACCGCAACATCGACGGAGATATCGCCCTGCAATCGCCCCGTCTTCGGAGCGGGCGGCGCCGTCTTTTCCCATAGGCCGTGGGAACGTTCATCATTCAGCATGGGATCACCGTCGTGGGTCGGACCGGCAGCAACCGGCGCATCAAGTCAATTGTCGTTATAGGGCGCGATTTTGCCAACGGAAATGAAATTCCTCGAAGACATGATGCCGTTAGCGAATGACTGGCGGGACCGCCTGCCGGTCAGTGACCTGATCGGCAATCCAGCTAAAGAAACTCTGTGCCAAGGGATTTTCCTTCTTATGGTCTGGCACAACGAGATAATAGCTGTTCTCGGTCTGCAGCGGCTGGTCAAAGAGCACCAGCAACCGCCCCGATGCGAGCTCCTGCTCGATCAGATAGCGCGGCAGCAAGGCAAAGCCGAGCCCGGCCAGTGCTGCCTCGATCACCATCGAAAAATGTTCGAAGCGATGCCCCTTGTAGGGACTGACGATATCCGCCTGTACTGTCTCGAACCAGGTGGCCCACGCCTTGGGCCGCGTTGAAAGATGGAGAAGAGGCGCAGAGTTTGCCAGTTCACCGGGTGTCCCGACCGGATTTGCCGCGCAAAGATCCGGGCTCCCGACCGGCACGATCAATTCGCTGCAGAGATAAGTGCATGTCGCGTGCGCCCATACCGGCTGGCCGTAATGAATGGCCAGATCGAAGGGCTCCTCCTCGAAATCGAAAGGTCGCGACCGCGACGCGACGCTCAGTGCCATTTCCGGGTGGCGGCGCAGAAAATCAGGGAGCCTTGGCATCAGCCAGCGGCTGCCAAAGGTTGGCAAGGTGGCGATGCTCAGCGAGGATGCGGATTGCGATGCCGCCATGGCGCGCAGCATGGTCTCTTCGGTAAGACCGAGCAACCGGCGCACTTCGGGAAGGAATTTCTGTCCCGCGCCGGACAATACTACTCGTTGCCGAACGCGCTCAAACAGCAGCACCCCAATCTGGCTTTCGAGTTCGCTCATCTGACGGCTTACAGCGCTCTGGGTCAGATTGAGCTCCTTCGCCGCCTGGGTGAAACTGCCATGGCGTGCAGCACACTCGAACGTCTGCAGGATATCGATGTCGGGTATCAAACGCCGGCTCAACTTCATTCTTGTCTCGCATCAACCCAGTATGAATCATCGCAATCCGCAGGCTGGTTCCCCATCTATAATCCAGATTGAGCATGACAGGATAAAAATTTTCTGTCGCAATAACAAATCGGAATATTACTCAATGAACGCAGCTACGTTTATCTCGACAGACGTGATCCGGGCGTCATTTTCGGCAGCCATGTCGTCCATGTACCGGACCGAGGTCCCCGCTTACGGAACGCTTCTGTCGCTGGTCGCCAAGGTGAATGCGCAGACCCTCGCCGCCCAGCCGGAACTACGGCACCGGCTTGAGCAGACCGATACCTTGGACCGCATTTCGGAAGAGCGCCACGGCGCTATCCGTGTCGGCACTCCCGCCGAACTCGCCATGCTGCGCCGGGTCTTTGCGGTCATGGGCATGTATCCGGTCGGTTATTACGATCTGAGTGAGGCCGGCGTTCCGGTACACTCCACCGCTTTCCGTCCTGTGGGTGACGCAGCGCTGAAGATCAATCCATTCCGCGTCTTCACCTCGCTGTTGCGGCTTGATCTGATTGCCGACACCCAATTGCGCGAAGAAGCGCGCAAGACGCTCCAGGCGCGGCAGATATTTTCGCCCAAGGCAATTTCCCTGGTCGAAAAGGCGGAGACCCAGGGCGGGCTGGAACTGGATGACGCCGCACTTTTCGTGAAGGAAATTCTCGCGACATTCCGCTGGCATGATCAGGCAAGCGTCAGCGGCGATCTATATCGCCGGCTGCACGACGCACACCGGCTGATCGCCGACGTCGTATCGTTCAAGGGACCGCATATCAACCACCTGACACCGCGCACGCTCGACATCGATGCCGTGCAGCATCAGATGCCTGCCTACGGGATTTCACCGAAGGCCGTGATCGAGGGTCCGCCCACGCGCGCATGCCCTATCCTCCTGCGCCAGACATCGTTCAAGGCCCTGGAAGAAACCGTGTCGTTCCGCAATGCTCAAGGCGAGTGGGAAACCGGCTCGCACACGGCCCGCTTCGGCGAGATCGAGCAGCGCGGCGTTGCCCTCACACCCAAGGGCCGGGCGCTCTATGACCGGCTCCTGGCCGAATCGCGCAATGTGGTCCGCCCTGCCCCGGACGGGTCCAATGCCGATGCCTACATCGCAGCGCTCACTGACGCCTTCAAAACCTTTCCGGATGACTGGGACAGCATCCGCCGGCAAGGTCTCGGCTATTTCCGTTACACGGCAGTTGAACATTTCCCGCAGGCGGGTCTCTCAGCCCGCGACGCTTACGATATCGAGGCCCTTATAGCCCTCGGGGCTGTCCGCTTTGACCCGATCGTCTATGAGGACTTTCTTCCTGTCAGCGCCGCTGGTATTTTTCAATCCAATCTTGGCGACAATGACAGTCAGAAGTTCACCGCCAGCCCCAGCCAGCGGGAATTCGAAGCCGATCTCGGCACGCCGGTGCTCGATGAATTCGCGCATTATGAAGGCCTGCAAAAAGCCTCGATCGAACGCTGCCGGCAGCATTTCAAACCCGTCGCGCTCGCAAGCTGAAGCGCGGCTGTATCAAAAATCCGTACCGGCTGATAAAAACCGGTCAACGATCAGGCCTTGGGCCATTTGGCCAAACAGGCAAGCACAAAGGGAAGCAAGATGACCATTGCTCAAGAAGTTAAAGCACTCCTTTCCAAGCTGGGTGTGAACGAAGCAGCCCATACGGGCGGAACAATGCCTTCATTCAGCCCCGTGAGCGGCGAGAAAATCGCCGACATAGCCGTGCATTCCGCTGATGATACGGCAAAAGCCATCGAAAAAGCGGCCGGCGCGTTCCGCGAGTGGCGCCTGGTTCCCGCGCCGAAGCGCGGCGAGCTGGTGCGTCTGTTCGGCGAGGAACTGCGGGGGCTGAAGAGCGAACTCGGCCGCCTCGTCTCGATCGAAGCCGGGAAGATTGCGTCCGAAGGTCTTGGCGAAGTGCAAGAGATGATCGATATCTGCGATTTCGCCGTCGGCCTGTCACGCCAGCTCTACGGCCTCACCATTGCAACCGAACGCCCCGGCCATCGCATGATGGAGACCTGGCATCCGCTCGGTGTCGTTGGCGTTATTTCCGCCTTCAATTTCCCGGTTGCCGTCTGGTCGTGGAACACGGCGCTGGCCCTCGTCTGCGGCAATGCCGTTGTCTGGAAACCATCGGAAAAGACCCCGCTGACCGCCCTTGCCTGCCAGGCCATCTTTGACCGCGCCGCAGCCCGTTTCGGTGAAGTTCCCGCCGGTCTCGCTCAAGTTCTGATGGGTGATCGCACAGTGGGTGAAGCTCTCGTCGATCATCCTGAGGTTGCGCTCGTTTCGGCAACCGGCTCGACCCGCATGGGCCGTGAGGTCGGGCCGCGTCTCGCCAAGCGTTTCGCCCGTTCGATCCTTGAGCTCGGCGGCAACAATGCAGGCATCGTCTGCCCTTCTGCCGACCTAGATATGGCACTGCGTGCCATTGCCTTCGGTGCCATGGGTACCGCTGGCCAGCGCTGCACGACGCTCCGCCGTCTCTTCGTGCACGAGAGCGTCTATGACACGCTGGTTCCACGCCTGAAGAAGGCCTATGAGAGCGTCACGGTCGGTAGTCCGCTGGAGACGCCGGCGCTGGTCGGTCCGCTCATCGACAGGGCTGCCTTTGATAATATGCAGAACGCCTTGGCTGCGGCCCGTGACCACGGCGGCAAGGTGACCGGCGGCGCCCGCGTCGATACCGGTCATGACAACGCCTATTATGTCCGCCCTGCCCTCGTTGAAATGCCGAAGCAGGACGGTCCGGTGACGGAAGAAACCTTCGCGCCTATCCTCTATGTCATGAAGTACAGCGATTTCGACAAGGCGATTGCCGATCACAATGCCGTCGGCGCGGGTCTCTCGTCTTCGATCTTCACACTTAACCTGCAGGAGGCGGAGCGCTTCCTCAGCCCGGACGGTTCGGATTGCGGCATAGCCAATGTCAATATCGGCACGTCCGGCGCGGAAATCGGCGGCGCCTTTGGCGGCGAGAAGGAAACCGGTGGCGGACGCGAATCCGGCTCCGATGCGTGGAAGGCCTATATGCGTCGCGCCACCAATACGGTGAATTACTCCTCGGCACTTCCGCTCGCGCAGGGTGTTTCTTTCGACATCGAGTGACCGTCGGAATATTCCAATGCCGTTCCCGTCAAGTCCAGCGGGAACGGCACCTGCTTATTAATATTGGCTCGCGTGAACTTTTGTATCCTTCTCTATTGATTTCGTACAAACCTTCAATAATGAGTCATATTCTCTTTATTTACTTCGTTTCCATCCAGCTGCACTAATAAAAACTCCCTTAATCTCGCCTTAATACGCAAAGAAATAGCATTCTTGACGTTAGAGGCGGGCTATGGGGGACTCGAATGCTGACTGTATACAATTGTATCGTCAACGAGCACGATCTCCGACTTGTTCTTCTTGCAGCAACAGTCTGCATCTTTGCATCCTATGCAGCCGCCAATCTGCTTCGTCACGCGCGCCGTTCCATCCATAAGCAATTCTGGGTGGGGGTTGTGGCTGTCGCCTTCGGCTGCGGCATATGGGCGACGCATTTCATTGCGATGCTCGCTTTTTCTCCCAATCTGCCCAATGGCTACAATGCCACGCTGACCGCGGCCTCCCTCCTGATCGCGATAGCCATGACCGGCCTGGGCGCCCTCCATGCCGTGACCAGCGAACGTCCCAATGCGGATCTCGCGGGGGGAGCGATTATCGGTGCAGGGATCGTGTTTATGCATTTCACCGGCATGGCAGCCTTCGAGATCGAGGGGCACATTGCGTGGAATCCGGCATTCGTTGTTGTGGCGATTGCCCTCGGTATTGTCTTTGGTGCCGCCGCGGCTAGCGTGGCGCTGTCGAAAGGCGGCATGGCAAACAGAATTGCGGCAACCGTCCTGCTTGCCCTCGCGATTTGCAGCCATCACTTCATCGCCATGGGCGCGGTCTCGATAACACCCGATGCATCGATAACGGTTTCGGCAGGGGCCATTCCTTCTCAGCTTCTGGCCGTGGCGGTTGCTGTCGGCACTATTGTGATCCTCGTCGCCAGTCTTCTGGGTATCGGTATCGACATGCGCGGCCGTCGCCACGCTCGTGAAATCGAGCGTATGCGCAAGCTCGTCAATGCAGCAGTCGAAGGTCTTGTGATCTGCGACGGCGAAACCATCGTTACTGCGAATGACAGTTTTGCTGCACTTGTAGGCATCGCCCATCGCTCGCTGGTTGGAAAGTCGATCGAAACATTCCTGGCGGATCCGAACCTTCTGTCCCGGCTGATGGGCGATCAACACGAGTCAATCGAGGCGAACCTGGTTACGTCGCACGCACCGGTCCCGGTCGAACTGATTGCGCGGACCATCGATTTCGGTGAAAAGCGGCATCGGGCCATCGCCGTGCGCGATCTGCGCTCCCGCAAGGAGGCTGAGGCGCATATCAGTTATCTTGCCCATCATGACGCCCTGACCGCTCTGCCCAACCGCCGAAGCTTCAACGCGCGGCTTGACCAGCAGATCGCAGCGACCGATATCAACTGCGAAAATTTCGTCGCCCTGCTTTGCCTTGACCTTGATCGTTTCAAGGAAACCAACGACCTTTTCGGTCATGCGGCAGGTGACGAAATCCTGCAGCGCGTTGCCAAGACCATCAGCCAGCTCCTCGGGCAGACCGACATGCTTGCGCGGCTGGGCGGTGACGAGTTTGCCATCATCGTTCCTGGTGTCGTCACCCCAACGGCGGCGAGCCGGCTCGCGGACAGCATTCTCGATGCACTACAGGCGGAAAGCGAGAACACACAAACCGGCCTGATGATATCGACCAGCATTGGCATCGCAATCTTTCCCCTCGACGGCAATGACCGCGAAACTTTGCTCAACCATGCGGACCAGGCGCTTTACCGCGCCAAGGCCGAAGGACGGAATACCTACCGTTTCTTCGAAGCAAATATGGGCCTCGAAGCCAAGGAGCGCAGGCTGATCGAGCAAGAGCTTCGCCTCGCCCTTGCGCGCACAGAAATTCGAATGGTCTATCAGCCGCAAATGCAAATCGATACGGGCATCATCACGGGGTTCGAAGCGCTGATGCGTTGGCAAAATCCGCGGCTGGGCGATGTTCCGCCAACAACATTCATTCCGATTGCCGAAGAGAGCGGCGTTATCCTTCAATTGGGTGAGTGGGCGCTCTTCGTGGCCTGCCAGGAGGCAGCGAGCTGGGAGAGACCGCTGACGGTGGCGGTAAATGTTTCTGCGGTGCAGCTTTACAGTCATGATTTTCCACAGAGGGTGCACAACGCCCTGTTGCAGACGGGCCTCCAGCCGCATCGGCTGGAACTTGAAATCACCGAGACCTCCCTGATCAAGGATACCAACAGGGCGCTTGTTACATTGCGTCAGTTAAAATCGCTCGGCGTGCGCATTGCCATGGACGATTTCGGTACGGGCTATTCATCGCTGTCTAATGTCCGGGCGTTTCCGTTCGACATGATCAAGATCGATCGATCCTTCATCAAGTCGGTCGACAAGAACGAACAGGCGGCAGCCATCGTGAAAGCTGTCCTCGGACTTGGGCGCGGCCTGGGCTTGCCCGTTCTTGCCGAGGGCATCGAAACGCCGGACGAACTCAAATTCCTGGCAGGCGAATTATGCACCGCCGGACAAGGATTCTATCTCGGGGAGCCAGCCCCCATGGAAAGCTTCCGTCATCTCATACACGATCGGGGCCAGATCGGAGGCGAGGTCGTTCCCTTCAAGCGTGGATCTGCCGGCCATCGCCTTCGAAGCTGAGAGCTTGACCCACAGCTTCCTTGCCGCAGAGTGAAATTCGCCATTGAAGCCTTGCCCCGCATCGGTTAGAAACGCTGCACGCATGCAAACCACCGCATCGTATTTATGCACCCGTAGCTCAGCTGGATAGAGTGCTGCCCTCCGAAGGCAGAGGTCACAGGTTCGAATCCTGTCGGGTGCGCCAAACCTTCACGTTGAAGAACAATGCCGGGGACCGGCGTCTGCTGTTTTGCCCAAGAGAACGTTCGGGTCCAGCCATGGCAGCTGTGGTGAGACCGGGCTTTCCGCGTGCCTGCAAGACCCGGTCGCAGACGTTAGGCTGTTGTGCCGATCGAAAGAAGGCTTCTGGAAGTTCGCCGATATGGCGGCGGACTACTCGGGATAAGACTCAACGCCCTCGGGTGCCGCCTTGTTGAAAAGGATAAATGCCAAGGGGTTGCCGGGCTCGGACATTACGTCGCTGCGCAGGCCCGCCACCTCTCCGGCCACGCCACTGGTGTACTCCGCAACCACTTCGCCGAAGCTGTTGCGCTGGAGGGCTACCTTCTGTCCGGCTTCGACCTTGTCGTTGAGCTTGACCAGATGTTCGACGAACCCGCCCTCCGTTGCCAGAATCGGAAATGCGCTGTTGCCGACAAAGACACCCGCGTCCTTGCCAGTGCGTCCCATGGGGCCGGCAAGGATGCCGTGATGCTTGAGAACGTTCATTGTGCCTTCCACGAACTGGGCGATCATTTCGAGGTCGAGGACGCGCGCAGCACCGACCTCCGGGCAAAAGGACGGGATGCCCGCCTCGATGAACGCATTATGCAGGACGCTGGGATAGGTGTGATTGTCGAAAATCTGCCTGACGGGATAAAGATCCACGATCGCCTTGATCTCGGGCACATCCATGCTGGCAATATTGAATGCGGAGACCTCGAAACCGGTTGTCCCGGTGTGGAAGTCTATCGCGATGTCGGCGTTGGGCCGGAGGAGCCGGTTGAACAGCAGCCCGGCGTGCCGGCTGGTTGGGGTGGCACCGTTCTCGTTTCCGGGCCACACCCGGTTCATGTCGACGAGATCGGGGCCCCTGCCCGAATTGGGCCATCTGCGCTGCATGGCCTCGATGGCCGGGCCGGACACGTCCGTGACCGCCATCACAGTGCCGGACATCTCCGCCGGATCGAGCTGATTCATCACGGTCTGCACCGTATGCACTGAACTCATCTCGTCGCCATGCACGCCACTGACCAGAATGACGCGCTTGCCCGGCCTTGCCCCCTTGGCGACAATCACAGACACATACCAGTGCTTCCCCGTGGGCATCTGCACACCCTGAAAATACAGGAAGTGCTTCTGGCCCGGCTCCAGATCGTTGACATCAAGCGCGCTGACGACCTTTTTCCCCTGGATAACATCGCCGGTGTAGACCGTTCCTGATGTTGGATGGGCAGAGGGCGCCGCTGCGTCCTGGGCATTCGCCGGATCAGCGTTGACGGCGAGGGCCGCCGACGCGCCGACCGTAGCTATGGATGCGATTATGAAATCGCGGCGATCGAGGCCTTCCTTAAGGTTATCCGGCATGACGGAGGTCCTTTGTGATTTGAAGAGCTACGTTAGAACTGCGGAATGCACATGGATCGCAGGAAATGCCGTGCGACTTGGGCCACAACCATGTTCCTAACCTCGCAAAGTTGCAAGATTTCTACGGAGCTATGTCGGGCCTTGCGATCTTGCATCGCCGTTCGGCAGTCCGGAGATGGTGCAAAGCAGACTGGAGATCGACAGACATAACTATCACATGCGAGTTCGCAGTTTCATCTCGTCCGGCGCCACCTCCACAATAAGGCTGTTCCCTAGTTCAGTGCATTCGATGCGCGTTCCAGTGCCCATTCAAGGAGCTCGTCGGCGCGGGAAGCTGACGACGCCTCGGCGTAGCAGCGCAGTTCTGGCGCATTGCCGGATGCCCTGTAATGGATCACTTCTCCGCTCGAAAGAACAACCCGTATGCCGTCGATAGCATCACTTTGCTTGATGATCCCGATCTCGGCAAAATAGCCTTGTCGCCGGACTGCGTCGAGAAGACCTTGTAGAAACGGGCCGCTCGCGCTCGACGGCACATGTTCTATGCGGCCGCTGCGCGTGAAGCGTGAAGGCAATCCATTGAGAAGCTCAGCCACGTTGAAACTCTTCATCGCCGCCATGCCAAGAATGCTCAAAATCGGCAGCATCGCGTCCCGTGTCGGGAGAGCGTCCAGCCGGCGGCCGTCGAGGATGACGCCGGAGCCAAGCAGGACACCGCCATTGGCTTCGAAACCAACGATGCGCTGATAACCGTCTTTCGCGGCCTGTTCCATCCCTTCAATGACATAGGGCGAACCGACGCGGGTTCGATAAACCCTCTTGAACAATCCCGACAGCTCGATTGCCGTGTTGGAGGTGACTGGTGTGACCACTGCGTCCGCGCCAAGGAATTGAGCCGTCAACAGCCCAACACTGTCTCCACGCAGAAAAGTACCCCTGTCGTCCGCGACAAGAGGCCGGTCCGCATCCCCATCCGTGGAGACAAGCGCGTCGAGGCCGTGTTCGCGGGTTTCTGACTCCGCAAACGCTATGTCTTCCGGACGCAATGCTTCGGTATCGACCGGCACGAAAATATCCGAGCGCCCGAGCGCGACAACATCAGCTCCGGCTGTCTGCAGAATGTCGACGAGCAGATCGCGTGCAACGGAGCTGTGCTGATAGACACCGATCCGCTTGCCGGCCAAGGTGTTGGGCCCGAGAACCGAGCGGCAGCGTTGGGCATAATCTTGCAAAGCACTGTGCGAGATCGGCGACTCATTGCCGGAAAGCGGCGTTGCCGCATCAAATTCGAGACCCGACAGAATGCCTGCTTCATCAGCTTTGTCGATTTCGCCGTCGGGCCGGTAAAACTTGAGACCGTTGCGATCGGCGGGAATATGACTTCCGGTTACCATGATCGCCGGAACCTTCAGGGCAAGTGCCCGAAACGCGAGTGCAGGCGTCGGTAGGGGTCCGCAATTTTCGACCGTCATACCGAAACCCTGCGCCGCTGCAATGCAGGCCGCGGCCATCTGCGGACTACTCGATCGAAGGTCATAACCGACAAGGATTGTTCCATCGCCGGGCATTGCGTGCTGCCTGTGCATATGCGTCAGAAAAGCCCGGGTATACGCTCCGCAAACTGTATCGGAGAGCTCGACAACCAGCCCACGCAGGCCGCTCGTTCCAAATTTCAGACTACTCATGGCTCAACATTCTGGAAATACCGCGGCACGCGCGCGTGAGGATCGTAACCGCATTATATGCAGTCTTCGGCGATTTTGATACTCCAACTGACAATCGCAGCCATGCCGTGCGAGAAATTCCCTCTGCCGCACTTTAAATCTTGCGCAGAAGAGCTGCCATATACAATCCCAGCTGACCGAACATTGTTTGCCGGTAAACCCCTGACCGGAACAAATAATAGAGACGACGGAAAAGACTGGCCTTTCTAACTCCGTTAAACAGGTCACAGGCTTCACGGGCCTCGCGCGTTAAAAGGTCTCGATTCCTGGACAGTCCTTTCATGTTGAGGTCGGTCCATTCCACGAAGCGGCCTTTAAAAAGCAGGCGCAGTCTTCTTATGCGTGCCAGCATTCCAAGATTGGAGCCGATCTGGTTGTTCACGTGCTGGCGATAATGAACCAGCATTTCTGGCGAGTAGTGTACTGTCCCGCCTGCCCCCGAAACGATCAGATATATCCACCAATCATGGCTGACAAAGTCCGATCGACGTGAAGCCTCCGCCAGAATTTCGTGCGCTGCGCGATTATAAAGCATGGTGTTGCCGCCCGCGAGACTCTGGGCAAGCGCATTCTTAAAGCTGGGCGTACGTGTGAAGAGAGGCGATGGACCGATTACACTTCCTTCGTCGGTCACTGCAAGCGTGCGCGAGCAGAACAGGGCCGGTCCTGCCGGTGAATTATGCTCTATCCACCCCACGGATGTTGCTATTTTTTCCGGCTCCCAGAGATCGTCCTGGTCCGAGAACGCATAATAGGCTGAAATAATGTCAGGGTTGACGATCAGGGAACGGAAATTCTCGGCATAGCCCTTCTGTGGACCTGGAAGGACCGTGAACCTGCCCTTCGCCCATTTCTGCCGCCAGGAATCAAGCAGTTCGAGCGTTGCGTCGGTTGAACCATCGTCCGACACCCAGATATCAATGGCAGGGTAGGTTTGGCTCTCGATCGAAGCCAGTTGTTCGCTGAGGAATGCTGCACCATTATAGGTAGCAAGGAGGACTGATACCACTGCGCGTGATTGGTCTTGAGGCAATTGGGTCAAAATCCTTACTGAGGAATCATTTAGCGCGTGGGCTATCCTACCGGAATACAGTTTTTTTTAGTCATAAATAGCTCAAAAGTGACCCCGCTGGCCAAAGCCACCGAATGAACGCAAGCTGGAAGCGTCACGAGGAAGACCACTCGTTTACGAAGGCGTTCTTGGACTGTTCGAGCAGGCGTCCAGATTTGGGCCGCGGGCACGCACTCCACTCCCCCGGCGAAATACGAAACAATTGCCAAAAACATGCGATCAGGGGTTTGCTTCCTGGAAGAATTCAACTATATGACGACCCGCACCGGCCATTACCGCCGTCCCTCGCGGGCGGCTGTTGGGGAATAGGTTAACGGTAGACCCACGGACTCTGACTCCGTTAGTCCTGGTTCGAATCCAGGTTCCCCAGCCAAACTTTCTGCTCCAAATTTTTCGATAGCCAGATCGCGTGGGACATGCCGCCCGAGGTCGACTCTGGCTCATCCGATCGGATAGCTTTGCGTGGATCATCAATGGTGACAAGATCGGAAGTCCCTGCCAACTCAGGTAAAAATGGCAATGGACCAAGCGAACCTTTGCAGGCGCCGGATTGGTTTTGGATTAGGCAAGCTGCACCACGTCATTTCCCGCTCGACACGGACGGAGATTGTCCTTGGGGCGCTTGATGCGGGTTTCGCTCACTTTGACCTCGCGGCCGCCTATGGCGATGGCCTATGCGAAGCAGAAGCGGGTCGCATTCTGGAAGGGAAGCGACACTCGGTAACGCTTGCGACCAAATTCGGTATCAACACGTCAGACCTCGGCGCGCGCAACACGTCGCTTTATTTTATCACGAAGGCGTTGCGGAAATCATTTTCACGAACCTACGGCTGTGAATACGCACAGCGGGATTTTTCACCCGCTGCCGCAGTTACCGGTGTTGAAAATTCGCTTAGGAGGTTGCGAACAGACTACATCGATTTCCTGTTTTTTCATGAACCTCGAGATAGGGCAGACTTCGATAAACTGCCTCTGGTGATCGAAACGCTCGACCGATTAAAACAGGACGGCAAAGTTAGATTCTATGGCGTCTCCGCTCGCACGGAGCAGCTCTTGAGCAATAGCCAACAGGGATTCCTCGGAGATATTGTCCAGTTCGAGCTTTCGGACCAATCAGCATCACTTGTGCAAGCGATACCGGCAGGCGTTCCTACTTCATCTTTTGGCTTGATCAGATATCTTTCCAGACATGGCGAAGCGCGTGATCGTCTTGATTACGGGAACGTTCTGCGGTGGTTTTCCCAAAGTTACCCTGAAACCATGCCGATTCTTGCGAGCAACCGTAGTTCGGAGATAGCTCGGCTCGGCCGCGCCGCCGAAGGGATCTTTATTTGAACGTCTAGGCTGTGTGCGTGGCTGCCTCAACCGCAATTTGCCGGGCGAGACGGACCGCGAGTGCAATTGCACTCAATGTTGGATTTGCCTGACCCGAGGTAGGAAAGACTGCGCTGCCGGCAAGAAAAAGGTTATCGCAACCGAATACACGGCAGTTTCTGTCAACCACGCCTTCCCTCGCACTTGCCGCCATTCGCGCCGTTCCGATTTGGTGCACTCCGTCACCGGCGAACTCCAAAACCTTTGCCTCGGTCTGGGCGGGAGTATCGTGCCAGATCAATTCGCCCAGACCAGTACCTTTTAGCCAGTCGCCGAGGTGCTGATGCGTCCTGACGACCGCCTGCGCATCCGCGCTGCTGAAACGCAGGTCAAGAGCTACTTTTCGCAGACCCAGCGCATCGCGATCCTTGGAGAGGTAGACGCGCGAATTGGCGTTGGGCAGGTGCTCCGCGTGGTAATGCAAGGGATACCGACGTGCACCGTTGCACATATGCAGTCCGGGCAAACGCCGCTTGGACAACATCCTTCGATGAACAAACGCCGGGAGGAACCGCGTGATAGCTGGGATGCCGCGCAATACATTGAGCATATGAGCAAGTCTATCCGTCCCTTCCCCCACATTGATGCGCCTCAACGATTCACTCATCAGCGCGCGCCCCAGCGGCGGGAAGGAAAGTGCGAGATATGCAAGTGACAGTATGGGATCGCGATGGCTGGGGTCGGACATGGCCGGAAGTTTGGGCCAGAACGAGATATTTGTGAGATTCTCTTTTGTCTGAAACGCACCGCTCGCTGTCAGGCGCCTGCGGCCATAGGCGCCGTCAGGCGCGCGAAAAAAGTCGAAACCCTTGTCGAGACCGGCGTGGTTGAGACGAATGTCGGCGATATCACCTGAAAGATGTCCCATATAGTATCGTCCAAGCGGTCCGCCTTCTCCCCCAAAACGGGCAGGCGATTCGGCCTGCGCGGCGAGGAGGAGGCGCGTGGTTTCCACACCGCCGCACGCAAGCACGAAAATACGAGCTCGCAACACACCACTTCCACCACCCGCAGAGCGCACCTCGACACCCGCAAGCCCCCCACCCTCCGCAAAACACAGGCCCGTGACGCTCGCACCGAGACAAGCGGTAATTAACGGTGATTTGGCGATTGTGCTTCGATAGGCCTTGCCGAAGCTTGGCGGCTGGGCATAGCGGATTAGCGTATGGGCGCTAAACCTGTCATCGGCCGTGCCAATCCCTGTAACCGGCTCTTCGAAGCTCGTCCCGCAATTGGCATATTGGCAGGCCGTCTTGAGATGTGCCGCGAATTCCTCGTAGGAGAGTGGCCATGCCGCGTCCGCGGTGATCGGCCGGCGAGCGAAATCGACCGGATCAAGGGGGACACAACCGGCGCCCCAGAGGTTCGACGTGCCGCCAAAACTTCTTTGAACTGCCAGGGCCATGTCCCTGTTGCGTTGAGGATCCACGAGGAAAGCCTCGGAAAGAGCTTGAATATTGGCATCGGGTCCCAGCAGGCCCGATTCAAGCAATGTCACGGCTTGGCCAAGACTTGCAAGTTCAAGCGCGGTAACGAGGCCAACCGGCCCCGATCCGACAACACAGATGTGGTGTATTTTGTCAAAAATGTCATTGACGTTGTCGACGAACATCAGCACCACTCTTCCCAACCCGCCCGATCCTGGATCGATGGTTCCTTTGTTACATCGCGTTAGGCCTGTAGCCGACCGCCTTGACTTGGCTGATCCCTGTACGCAGACGCCCATGAACAACGCACGCGTAGTGCATGAGCTTCGGACCCAGAACACCACCGATGATCCACCAGTAGGGTGGCCAACGATGGTGAACGGCATCAGAGCGAATACCGACAAATCCGGCTCTCTTAAGTAAATTGCCGAGGTTACTCGGCGACCACGTAAAGAGATGGAAATTGGGATCATTTTCGCGGTAGCGCATTTTGAAGGACTCATCGGGAGTAACGATGACGATCTTGCCACCGGGCTTTACCTTGGCCCGCATGAGCCGGATCACTGCAAGTGGATCGTCCACATGCTCGAGCGCGTGATGGGAAATGATGACGTCGGCCCAATCATCCTCGACTTCTTCAAGAGCGGGGACGATCGTGAGCCCGCTTTTACGTGCAGCGTCGGCTGCGACCTCATTGACCTCAACGCCAATTTTCTCCGCCGCCTGCAAGGCTGAGAGCATGTAACCACCGCCACAGCCAAAGTCGATCAGCTTGTCGGTCGGCCTGACTTCATTTTCAAATTTGAATCGGTCTATCACCGAGGAGTATATTGAGGAGTCATTGATAAAAGAAAAGTAATGCTCATTATAGTGGGCATTCCTGGCTTCCGGAAATTCACCTGCGGTCTCGCCCATCGCGTCGCTACCCCCTTTAGCTGCATCGATTTCAAAAAATCTTTCCGGTGGAGATAGTAGAGAGTAGCCGCATTGAGCGCGAGCCACCTATCTGGGCTAGTTGGTCACTCAAGGGATGTAGATACACAACGATCGGACTAGGCCGGCAATTTTGATTGCCGGCGCGCCTGCCTCAACAAGACGTTAGCGATTCTATCGCTCGAACGGCACTGCGTCTGGCGGTCATGCCGTGCTGAAAGCTGCATTGCCCACGGGATAGTTTCGCGCTCTTGCATAATAGAGCGCGGGGACGAGGAACGCAGCCATATGCACCCAGGCAATGACGATCTCGTTGGTAAAATGAGTGATAACGAGGATGGAGGGCACCGCCGATAACATATAAACGATCTGGAATAGCGTGTTCCCTTTTATGGCGTTTGAATAGAACCGGCCCATGGCGAACGCCACCAAGAAGAACTTTACGCAGCCAAAATACCAGAATGAGGAAAAAGCATCGGCCATGCCGGTGGACGTTTCTCCGACGCCAGGAGTGTAATACTTGCTGTGAATTGAGTTTAACGGCGGAATAATCAGGGCACTCTTGATATCTTGGCCCACGAGTTGTGCGGGCACAAAGGTGAAGACCAGATCGTTCCAGTGCTCTATTCCGTAATTGAATTGGTGGCTTTCATCGAGGAACTGAATCGAGCTCACTGCGTTGTGTACCTCGTCACCGCCTTCCTTCAGCATCCGATTCCAGTTTTTCTCAAGATCGATGTTCACCACTGCGCTCCAGTCGCGCGTTTCGCCATAATAGGTCGCCGCCCGGTACTCTCCGGCCCCCAACATCCCGACGACACTGAGTACGAGCCCCCCTACAACAGCAATACGGGGGACGGCCCAGCGTCTTTGAAACCAGAAGGCGAGTGCGATCAGCAAACAGAATTCAGCGGTTTCCGCGCGACGGCCGGCGATTACAATTCTCTCGAGATAGAACGTTGCGTCGAATATTATGATGAGGAGCGCTATTCTCGAACCGCGCCGCGCATAGCAAATCAGCGCCAATGCGAGGCCGTATGTAAGTAACTTGGCAAAGAAGAGATAGGCCACCGGCAGGCCGGACAATTGGCCGCGCAAGCGCAATTCATCAGGAAGGTGTCCAAACTTGTAGAAAAAGTATGCACCGACCAAAGAGAGGACCGCGGCCGCCTTCAAGAGGCGATCCTCACTGAACATGATGTCTTTGACGATCTTCGGCCGCGTTCCTACGCTCCACCCCACGCCACACATTGCAAGACAGAGACAGGAGAACACCAGCGTCTTGACCAGCGCCTCGTCCTGGACGAAGCGGCTGTTGGCCAATCCTGGCAATTGCGGCAGGATAAAGCTGATGAAAATACCAGCGGCAAAGAAGGGGTAGTGATAGAATCGGCCGGGTACAAGTAACCCGTGAATTAACATCGTGAAACTAAGTATCGTCAGTAACCAGATTAATAACCAGACCATGATGAGTGCCACTCTAAACTCTATATACCAAGTCAACAGGAGGGCAGGGATAAAAGCAATCTGGCTAAAAGGCGTAACGCACCCGCGTCACTTGGGTCGCACGAGATCCGCCACATGCTTTGCGATGGCGAGGCAGGATGTCAGGCCGGGGCTTTCGATACCGAAAAGGTTGACCAGGCCTCCGATCCCATGGGCTGACGGACCCTCGATGACGAAATCTGCGGCGGGCTCGCCGCCGATCATGAGTTTGGGACGAATGCCGCAATATGCGGGCTGCAACGCACCATCCGGCAGGTCGGGCCAATATTTTCGTATTTCGTCATAGAACCGCAATGCGCGCAGCGGATCGACAGAGTATTCGATATCCTCCACCCATTCGACGTCAGGGCCAAAACGCATCCGGCCGGCAAGATCAAGTGTGAGGTGGACCCCCAGCCCTCCCTCTTCCGGGACCGGGTAAACAAGGTGCGTAAATGGGGACTTTCCCGCAGCGGCAAAATAATTGCCCTTGGCGTAACGCCTGCGCGGGATAAACCTATCCGGCAGCCCCGCGATGGCGGACCCCAGGGCAGGCGCTTCAAGACCGCAGGCATTGATGAAAATTGATGCCTGTATCTCGAACAGTTGCGCGCTATCGCCTTCAATTGTTTCAACCCGAAAACCATCTTCGTTGACTTCACCACCGGCGACTCTCGTACGATAGGCTATTGCAGCCCCATGACTTTCTGCATCGCCGAGGAGCGCAAGCATGAGCCCGTGACTGTCAATGATGCCGGTAGCCGGGGAAAAAAGAGCTGCAGTGCAAGTAAGCTCAGGCTCCCGTCTCTTCGCCTCAAGTTCCGACAGAAGTTGAAGATTATCGATACCATTGGCACTCGCGCGGGCGGCGATGGTGCCTAGGGTTCCGATCTGGCTATCATTGGTTGCAACGATCAACTTGCCGCATCTCGAATGCGCGATGCCATGGCTCTCGGCAAAGGCGTAGAGCGCATCCCTGCCCTCAACGCACAGCCGTGCTTTCAGGCTCCCTTTCGGATAGTATATCCCAGCGTGGATCACTTCGGAGTTGCGGGAACTTATGCCGGTGCCGAAGGTTTCGGCCGCTTCGACGATGAGCGTTTCGATGCCCCTCAGTGAGAACTCACGGGCGATCGCCAAGCCGATGACGCCACCACCTGCAATAAGACAGTCCACACGCTCCAATTTTTCAGTGCCTTCCATGCGTAGCGAAAGGTGCCAGCTTCCGCTCCAGGCTTTGAAGCGTTTCCATGATCTGCAACCCTACTCGCTCATAACATGGATAGTGAAGCAAATGCTCCGTGTCCCAATCTGCCGGGGACAGGCCGCTCCCGCTGTCCTGCGGTGCCGAGTTCTTGAGTTCAGTGAGATACTCCTGGACGGAAAACGAACTGGGCGGCGTGCCGGTCGCCACATGCATGAAGAGCGCGCGCAGCCAGAATTGTGTGGCCATAAGTTCAATCCGTATTTGTTCGTCGTCGATCATCGGCGTTCCGGTCCACATAGTATCGCCATCCTTGGCTATATTAAGCACTGATATTCGTTCGAATGATAATTAGCTTCATGTATACTGGACTACTACCAAAGCGGGAAACCTAGCCGCCAAACTAATGAGACCGGCGCGTCTCCCATATCCGATAACATCAGTTGGGTACTACTGCCCCAGAAGAGGGAGGCTGATGTATCGTCCAACAATCGTGCGCAGAATCAAAAACTTGCTTCCAGAATGAACAGCCAGTTTGCATCGCTGGCTGGAACAGGTCGCGCGGCGGGCCTCAGGCAGATTGTGCCGGATCAACCCGGGCCATGCCGACAAGCGACCTGAGGCGGCTAATGGCGTCAGGCCGGCGCCAAAGGTAGCCTAACGGTGGAAGTATAGCGCTCATCGGATGAAGCCGGACTGCGTAGCCGATCAAATCACGCACGCCCGGGTCACCACGCAACAGATGCGAAACAGCGCACCAATAGGCGCGGTCACTCAAACTTCGCCTGGCTTTGCGGAGCAATTCATCCGCGTCACGCAAGGACGCCCCGTAAGCTTCGAAGAATGCTTCAAATGCCGCCTGCGATTCAATGTTCCAATGGTGCACATTCTTCAGCACGGCCGATTGATTGGCTCCATGAATGCGGACGATCGATTGGACACCGTCAAGCCTGACGACAGCTCCAATCGCTCCAAACCTCATCCACATCTCCATGTCGTCCGTGTGTGGCAGATCCGGTCTGTAGTAACCAAGCCGCTTTTGCGCTTCCGTTCTCACCACCGCCATCGGACCATCGATTGGGCTGCGCCCGGTACTGCAGAAACAGCGCAGAAACGCGTCGCCGGCCATATATTGTTCAGCCCCTGTCAACCCGCTCGGGAGAGTTGGCGCTTCTTCGCCCTGGACGAAGACCGTGTGGCCAAACACCAGGTTCGCGTCGGGATGCCGGTCGAGCGATGAGAGGGCAGCGCGCAGCGAACCGGCCGGCAGATAGTCGTCTGAGCACAGTATCGTAAAATAATCAGATTGCGCCCAGTCGATTGCTGCATTGAACGATGCGTGAGGGCCGAGATTTTTCGGGCGGAGAAGAAGTTCAACTCGAGAGTCCGCGGCTGCGATCTCACGGGCAATTTCGACACTGTCATCGGTTGAGGCATTGTCGATGATGAGAATCCGCATGCCGTCGATGTCCTGGTTCTGCACGCTTGCGACGCAATGGCGCAGAAACCGGCCGTAGTTGTAGTTTGGTATCGCGATGTCCACGCGCGCCATTGAACTATCCTTTCCTCGATCGCAACCGGCTCACCGCTGAACGCTTCTCAGGAAATATGGACGCCAAGCTCGAATATCTCCGGCGCTTTCCATGAAGACGCTGCTAATCTCTTCAAGAAATGGATGCTGTGTTCCCTTTAAACCTATCAGCCAGCCCACGATGGCGAGGAAGCAAACCAGCGCGGTTTGCGCGAGGGTGAAGTCGAAGCGAAAACCTAGACAAACTGCTACTGTCAACGGGCCTGCAATGGTTGCAAGGCTGACATATGCACTGGGTAAGATCGCTTTGCATAAATCCCACCATGCGAACTTGACGTACCGGCGAACAAAGATGAAGCACAATACCATCTGCAGCGGCAGACTGATGAACTGGCTTGCAACAATGGCAAAGACGCCAAAAAAGGCAGCAATGAAGAGAATTACCGCCGAAGCGACCCGGGACAGCATGTTAAAAGCAAATGCCGATCGATTGGCATTCAGCGCAATCAGCAATGGGTAAGTCAGGACAACCGGGAAAAAGAAGATGGAAGAAAGCGTCAGCAACCGCGCAATTGGAATAACGTCATTCCACCCGTTTCCAAGGACGACATGGACGATGGGGTCAGCGATAATCGAAACCATCAGAAGAGCTGGCCAATAGACCACTGTAATGAAGCTAAGCGCGCGCAAATAGGATTTCTTTATGTCCACCTTGTCTCGCACGCCCGCCGCCAATGCCGGAAACGCCACGGAAAAAACCGACGAAAGAACCAATCTGTCGGGAAGATTGGAAATCGTGACCCCGCGATTATATTGACCCACGGCAGCTGAAGACATGAGGCTGCCGAGCATAACCATTGGCAAGGCATCATAGAAGCGATCGACAACGCTTGTCGCACCCCTGTACCGCCCGAATTGTGTTAATGCCTGAATCGACTTGAAAGACGGAATAAAACTCCACCACAACCGGCGCGACATTAATGCGAGCCCGGTTGCCGCAATGCTCGAGACGAGCGCACCTATCGCAAAGCTCATGACGCCCCGATCGAATACGGCAAAGCCTACGGTCGCCAGTGCATTCACAAGAATGCGCACCGTATCGATCAGCGTAACCGTACCGAATTCCATGTCGCGACGAATAAGTGACAGGTTTGGCGCCGCCAGACTCTCAATAACGGCTGCCGCAATCGTCAACGAAAGGAACAGTTTAAGTGTTTCGTTGTCGTAGAACCTGGCTAGCGTTGGCGACGCCAGCAAAAGCACCAATCCCAGAAACGACGTGAAACAAAGCATTACTGTTCGTGCGGTACAAACGTCCTGGCGTTCGACTGTTTCGAGCTGGATGAGGAAATCCGAGGTAACGAACTCTCGCAGTGAGAAAACCATGGTCGTTACACTCAACCCGATAACCGACAGACCGATCTCGGCCGGCGTCATCAACCGGGACATTACTGCAATGAGGACAAGGCTGACGATGATGCTGATGTATTGCCCGATAGTGGCCATCAGAACGGCACGACGAACGTGTTTCATAGTTCCGTGCCCTCCTTCGGCAACGTAACTACAAAGCTATAACATCTGTACTGCAAGGAAATGCAGCTATTGGGCGTAGGAGCACAGTCAAGCGGCGTAATGCGCGAAGCGTTCCAATACGCGCCGACATACATAAGGCTCCGCTCCAAGCACAATCGGGCTCCCATAGACGGCGACACGTATCGGGTGGCGAGTGCGCGCTACATCATAAATCATCCGAAAGAATATATGTCCCTCAGCAGTTTAAAAGCACATTATGGGAGCAGAAAAGCATGTTGCTTTGAGAGAACCATCGATTCTTCGTTAAGAATCCGGAGGGCACAGCATGAGAATTGGGCTCTTCGGGCTCTTTGGTGGCGGCAATAGCGGAAACGACGCATCGCTTGAATCGATGATCGCTTTCCTGCGCCGTCGCGGCTCCGATACGCATCTTGTATGTATCTGCGCAAATCCAGCTCGCGTTGAACAGATGTATGGCATTGCCGCGAAGCGAATGTCTCCCGAGCTCGATGAACAATCAATCGGTAACACCATCAACCGTATGCTGTTTCGCGTACCCTCGCGCCTTTTTGGTATCTGGTACGCAATTCAGGAGACCCGTAAGCTTGACGTCATCATCGTACCGGGAACCGGTTTCCTGGATGATTTTCAGGACAGCCCATTCGGGTGGCCGTTCACGGTTTTCAAGTGGTGCCTCATCGCCTGGCTCTTGCGCAAGAAGATCGTCTTTGTTTGCATCGGTGCTGGGCCCATACGAAACAGGCTCAGCCGGTTCTTCATGAAAAAGGCGGCACAGTTTGCAACCTACAGGTCCTATAGGGATCTCGCGTCGAAGCAGTTCATGCAGAGTATTGGTGTCAACGTCGACCGAGACAACATCTATCCTGACATTGTCTTCAACTTGGCAAGTCCGGCATCGCCTCCGCCAGACGGCGATGCGGCCATCAGCGTTGGTGTAGGCGTCATGTCCTACTTTGGCTGGTCGAGAGGCAATACAAACCGCGAGAATATCTACCGGCATTATTTGGACAAGTTGAATGCCTTTGTTGCTTGGCTGCTGGACAATGGATTTCGCGTTCGGCTCCTTACGGGAGATGAGGGCGACTGGTCAGCGATCCAGGATTTCATTGAACGGATAAAGTCAACGAATCGGAACGTCTACGATCAAGTAGCAGCTGTGAGGACGCACACTTTGCGGGAACTCATGACTGAAATCGTAAAGACCGATCTTGTCGTCGTCAGCCGCTACCACAACCTTGTAAGTGCCTTGAAACTCGGCCGCCCGGCGATCTCACTGGAATATTCTGTAAAAAATCGCTCACTCATGGTGGACATGAATCTTGATGATTACTGCCAGTCCATAGAAACATTCGATCTGGACCTGCTCAAGCAGCAGTTCAATAGAGTTCTCGATCAACGATTGAATCTGCGCAACCAGATTTTGGGGTGGGATGAGGAATTTGCGAGGCGGCTTTCGACCCAAGAGGATTGCCTCCTTGAGTTTTTGTTCGATCGAAATTCTGCAGTGGCACTGCCCCTGTGTCCGCTTCCGGCTGACGGCACCCCTCATTCCGATAGGCCTATTGGTTGATGGCTTCGGCCAAAGTGCTGTCCGATACGTCCTTTGCGACACATTCAGCGGACAGGGCTGACACGGCTATCATGCCGGTGATCAGTTTTCACGTTTGGCATGGTTTTCACCGGGGATAATGTTCAATGAAGCTCGCTTATTTCGTACGCCCGCACATCGGCGGCACCTATACGGTGTTCAAGCAATTGCGCGAAGGATTGGCCGCGTTCGGTATCGAGGTCTGCTGGCTCGCCATGGGCGAAAGCGAGACGCTGCGACAACCCGAGTGGTTCCCCGAATTTGCACTTGGCAACGCGGTACACATTGACGGCCTGGCGACGGAACGGGATCAGGCGAAGGCGCTTGCAAAGGCCATTGAAGCCGGCGGGTTCGACGGCGTATTCATTAACGTCCTGAGTGACCGGATACAAACCAACATCGCGCGATATCTGCCCGAGTCGATCATGCGCATCATGATGGTGCACAATATCACCGCCGGTACTTATGCAGCTGCATCGTCCGTCAAGGACCACGTTCATGCTGCCATCGGCGTATCGGAGCGTATCAGGAGCGATCTGGTCCAGGCTATGGGTTTCCAGGCGGAAAGAACCTTTGCAATCCCTCACGCTGCCGACACCCGTTCGTCACGAACGCTCGCGCGCACCCCGCGGACCAAGGAGCCATTGCGCGTTATCTTTCTTGGACGTGTTGAAGATGCCTCAAAGGGGGTGTTCTGGTTGCCGGACATCCTCGACAAACTGGCCCCATCGATTCACCTGACTGTCGCAGGCGACGGGCCAGATTTGCCGGCATTGCGATCGAAGCTCGCGCGCCACGCCCGACGCGTGACGATCCTGGGCGCGGTGCACCCCAAAGATGTTCACGGTCTGCTCATTCAACAGGATGTCATGATCATGCCCTCGCGGTTTGAAGGCTTTGGCCTGACTCTGACCGAGGCGATGGCGGTCGGGTGCATTCCGGTCGTGTCGCGCATCCGGGGCGTGACCGACACGATCGTCGACAACAGCGTCAACGGCTATCTCTTCTCGATCGGCAATACGGCCGAAGCTGCACAAATAATCTCGCAGATCGCAGCAAACCCTGACACCTCAAGGTCGCTCTCCACGGCCGCGCGTGACAAGGCAGAGAATGTTTTCACCATCGACGCCATGGCTCGCCGCTATTTCGAGGTGATCAGGCAGCTCCAAGAACGACGGCCCAGCATAGCTGCCCCGCTCGATATCGAGGAGTGGTCAATGCCAAAGGGACTTCGTTCGGGTTTGCGGACGTTTATTCCGACTCCGATCAAGAATTGGTTGCGGGTGATGCGGGAAAGGATCTGAAGCCGGACAATCCTCCCACACTACGTCTTTTGGCGCGTGCGGATGGCTGAATTGCCGAAGTGAAATTCTGCTCCGGGACCGGCATATACTGTGATGAGGTCCAACGTGCCCGGGAGGCATTGCGGTCAAGAGGTTCGATAATTGGGGTATTGGCACATGTCCGCATTGATCAGCAATTTTGAAAAGTCGAACCAGCTGCGTGGGCTGGCTCATGACCTTATCCCTGGCGGGTCCCATACCTATGCCAAGGGAGATGATCAATATCCGGTCTTGTCGCCTGGGTTCATTGCGAGGGGCCTGGGCAGCCATGTCTGGGACGCTGATGGCAATGAATACATCGAATACGGTATGGGAAACCGGGCGGTGGGCCTCGGACATGCCTATCCGCCGGTTCTCGAGGCCGTGACCCGCCAGCTGCAACTCGGCTGCAACTTCACGCGACCTGCCGACGTGGAAGTGGAATGCGCGGAGACGTTTCTGGAGACGGTCGCCAGCGCTGATATGGTCAAGTTCTGCAAGGATGGCTCCGACGCGACATCCGGTGCCGTCCGCCTTGCACGCGCAGCGACGGGCCGTGATTACATCGCCCGCTGCAGCGACCATCCATTCTTCTCAACCGATGATTGGTTCATCGGGACGACGGAAATGAACGCCGGCATCCCGCGCGCTGTGCAGGAACTGACGCTTGGTTTTCAGTATAACAATATCGAGAGTGTCAGCAGCCTGTTCGAACGGTATCCGGGCAAGATTGCTTGTTTGATCCTCGAGGCGTCGCGCGGCGACGATCCCGAGAATAATTTCCTCCACGAGGCCCGCAATATTTGCCATCGCAACGGTGCCCTCTTCATCATCGACGAAATGATCACCGGTTTCCGCTGGCATCGTGGTGGAGCTCAGCAATTCTATCGTATTGAGCCTGACCTTTCCTGCTTCGGCAAGGCGCTTGGCAATGGTTTCTCGATCTCGGCACTTGCCGGCAAACGCAAGTACATGGAACTGGGCGGGCTCGAACAAACGGAGAGTCCGCGGGTGTTCCTCTTGTCAACGACGCATGGGGCGGAAACGCACGCCTTGGCCGGGGCAATAGCAACGATGCGCATTTACCAGAACGAACCGGTCATCGAGCACCTCTACGCTCAGGGTCAGGCCCTGAGGGTTGGAATCGCCCAGGCTGTCACCCGCCACGGTCTCGGCGCCTTTGTGAAGGTGACCGGCCGGGCATGCTGTCTCACCTATGCGACACTCGACCAGGACCGCGAGCCTTCGCAGGCGTTCCGGACACTGTTCCTGCAGGAAACGATCAAGCGTGGCGTGCTGATGCCATCGCTCGTCGTCAGCTACACCCACAGCAACGAGGATGTCGCCAAGACGATCGAAGCCGTCGACGGTGCGCTCACAATCTACAAGAAAGCCCTCGAAAACGGTGTTGAAAACTATCTTGTCGGCCGTCCGTCGGAAGTGGTCTTCCGCCGTTTCAACACAAAACCCGCGGCCGTGCGCGAACGGGAACTGGCGGCGCATGGCTGATGTTATCCAGCAATGCTTTCGCTGCCTTTTTGCCGGATTGCTGATTGTCTGCTCCTTCGCCGCTGCCGCCCAGGAGACTGTCTTTCCGCTACGGGTTGCAGACAATCACCGGTATCTGGAAGATGCGGCCGGCCGGCCGTTTCTGATCACGGGCGATAGCGCATGGTCCCTGATCGGCGACCTCTCCCGCGAGGATGCGGACAAATATCTCGCCGATCGCCAGCGCCGTGGTTTCAATACGATTCTCGTTTCCCTCATCGAGCACCGGTTCAGCCGGAATAGCCCGCGCAATTTCTACAAGCACGCACCCTTTCTGGTGGACGGTGATTTCACCAAACCCAACGAAGCCTATTTCGGCGACGCAGACTGGATTCTCAATCGCGCACGGGAACGCGGATTTCTCGTTCTGCTCGTTCCGTCATACCTCGGCTCCGATGGAGGCACCGAAGGGTGGTTCCGGGAAATCAAGGCAGCGGGTGCCAAAGCAATGCGAAGCTACGGACGCTACCTCGGCAAGCGTTATCGCGACTATCCGAATATCATCTGGGTCCAGGGCGGCGACTATGATACGCCCGACAAAAGGCTGGTAGACGAACTTGCGCGCGGCATATCCGATGCCAATCCGGCTGCGCTCCAGACCGTTCATCGCGGGGCGAACACCGTCGGCAGCGGGGATTGGGCAGGAGCCCCGTGGTTCACCCTGGACACTCTCTATGCTTATGACGAGATCATCGACCGCGCGCTCCAACGCCAGCGTGCTGGGCCGGCACTCCCGTTTTTCTTCATAGAGGGTCCCTACGAGAATGAGCGTGGATCGGACGAACAATCTCTTCGGCTCAATGCGTACGGTACAATTCTGGCAGGCGCCTGCGGTCAGATATTCGGTAACAATCCCCTTTGGCATTTTGCCGGACCTGGCCTCTACGATGCGCCGGGCACCTGGGAGGATGCATTGGGAAGCCGTGGCTCGCAAAGCGTCAGCTACCTGAAACAATTCTTCGATTCATTACCCTGGTGGGAACTCGAGCCGGAACGCGGGAGGCTTCTGGCAAAACCTGACCAATCCGACAAGGGCCTTGCTTTGGGAGCAATGACGAAGGAGGGCAAAGCAGCCGTCCTCTACGTCTCCGGAAGAAACAGCATCGCGATCGATACAAGCGCGCTGGCTCCATCCGTTAGGCGTGCGCGATGGTACGATCCCGCTTCCGGCAAGTACACCGAGGCGTCCGAGGCTGGATCCGTAAGGCGGGGCATCGTTACGTTTGAAACGCCTGAACCGCGCAATTCCGGAGGTTTCGACGATTGGGTCCTGGTTTTGGGGAGTGGAAGCTAGAGCAAGGTTTGGTCAGATCGGGCAAAAGGCGTAGCACACCTGCCAAAAGTTTAGTCCATATTGCCGTCCCGATCCTCCTAACTCCTCTCTCGCCGTCTACCGCACCTGGAAGTACCGTTCTGAAAAATCAATTACAAATCCGTAGAAGGACAGGATGCAATGAAAGTACTCGTGACAGGACATCGTGGTTATATTGGATCGGTCATGGTGCCCTTCCTCATGAAAGCAGGGCATGACGTTCACGGTTACGACGCGGAGCTTTATCGCAGCTGCTCCTATGCGCCCGGCGGCTCTATCAAGGACATCCCTGGCGTTTGCAAGGATGTGCGCGATGTGGAGATCAATGATCTCAAGGGCTTCGATGCCGTCATCCACCTGGCAGCGTTGTCGAACGATCCATTGAGCAACCTCAACCCGGACATAACCTACGAGATCAACCATCGGGGCAGCGTCAACTTTGCCAGGACGGCCAAGGCCGCCGGTGTTCCTCGCTTCCTCTTCGCCTCGTCCTGCAGCAATTATGGCAAGTCCGGTGAGGGCATGATCGATGAAACTGGCGAGCTTAATCCGGTAACGGCCTATGGATGTTCAAAAGTTCTCGCCGAGCGGGATATTGCTGAGCTGGCCGATGACAGTTTCACGCCAACTTACCTGAGGCCCGCTACAGCCTATGGTCTGTCGCCAATGCTGCGGTTCGATATCGTCTTGAATAATCTCGTGGCCTGGGCCGTCACCGAAGGTGTCATCATGCTCAAGTCGGATGGTTCACCGTGGCGTCCGATTGTTCATATCGAAGATATCTCGCGCGCATTCCTGGCCGCCATGGAAGCGCCAAAGGACAAGGTGCACAACGAGGCGTTCAATGTCGGTCAATCCGCACATAATTACCGCATCCGCGAAATCGCCGAGATCGTGGCCCAGGTCGTCCCGGGCTGCCGCCTCGAGTTTGCCGAGGACGCAGGACCTGACACCCGATCGTATCGCGTCAGTTTCGAAAAGATTGCGCGGGTACTCCCGGCCTTCAAGCCGGCCTGGGATGCAAAGGCTGGAGCTGAGCAGCTTCATGCGGCCTATGTCAGCGCTGGCCTGACATTGCAGGAATTCGAAGGGCCGCGCTACCAGCGCATAAGCCATATCCGAAAATCCCTCGACGAAGGCACACTCAACAATAGCCTGCGTCGTGTTCCGTCATCGACACGGCACCCGGCTCTGGCAGACGCAGTCATATGATGGCGAAGCATTTGCCATGAACAGCTTTATGGTCTCGTTCGATACAATCAGATCGGCGGCCGACGCGCAGGTGGATGTGGGTATCCGCATCTACGCACTGGCCGCCCGTCTCTTCCCGATTTGCCGAAGCATAACAGGAGGCGGCGTACGCGAAACGCTGCGTGTTCTCGGCCAGCATATCGATATTACGCAGCATGAGGTGCCCACCGGCACCCAGGTGCTCGACTGGACCGTACCCCAGGAATGGAACATCCGCGACGCCTACATCAAGAACGCGTCGGGGCGAAAAATCGTCGATTTTGCCGATCACAATTTGCATGTGCTTGGTTACAGCAAGGCCGTGCATGAAACGATGCCGCTCAGCGAGCTTAAATCCCATGTCTACACCCTTCCCGAACAGCCGGATCTCATTCCCTACCGGACATCGTATTACAGCGAGCAGTGGGGTTTCTGCATGGCGCACAACGAGCTTGCTCAGCTTGAAGATGGCGAATACGAAGTCTTTATCGATGCGGACAAGACCGACGGACACCTCACTTATGGGGAATATTTCCACAGTGGTCAGTCCGACAGGGACGTGCTGCTGTCCGCACATATCTGCCACCCATCGCTCGCCAATGACAATTGTTCCGGTCTGGCCTTGCTCGCCTGTCTCGCCGCGGCCTTGCGGTCGCGAAAGACCCGCTACAATTACCGGTTTCTTTTTGCGCCGGGAACGATCGGCGCGCTAACCTGGCTTGCCTCCAACGAGGACAATATTTCGCGCATCGACCATGGGCTGATCGTTTCCTGCGTCGGCGATGGCGGGGGGCCGAATTACAAGCGGAGCCGCCGCGGCAATGCCGTCATCGATCAGGCAATGCAATATGTCCTGAGCTCGGAGGGCCGGCGAGGAATCATCCAGGATTTCAGTCCCTATGGCTACGACGAACGGCAATATTGTTCGCCCGGCTTCAACCTTCCTGTCGGGCTTTTCCAGCGCAGCGCGTTCGGTACCTTTCCGCAATACCATACTTCAGCAGACAACCTGGATTTCATCTCTCCGGAAAATCTGGCCTCATCTTATGGAATGATCATGGAAGTGATCGATATCCTCGAGATGAACTGGACACCCGTCAACCTTTTCCCGAAAGGTGAACCTCAACTCGGCCGGCGCGGCCTCTACTCGGCGCTCGGCGGCGACAAGGCCGCCGGGGAGACCGCAATGGGTTATTTGTGGGTTCTCAATCTGGCGGACGGCAGTCACTCTTTGCTCGATATTGCGCAGCGGTCCGGCATGTCCTTCCGCGACATTGCCCGCGCCGCCCAATTGCTGCGCGCAAATGGCCTCCTTGCTGAAGCCGTATCGTAAGATCAGGCCGATGCCGTATCCAGCAATGGCCAGGCACGATCCTTGTCCGACAAAACAGTCGGCTCTGCCGGCCAATCGATGGCGAATGCCGGATCGTCCCACCGGACACCCGTCGATGCCTGGGGATTATAGAATTCCGAAATGAGGTAGGAAACCACGGCGTCATCTCTGAGCGTCTGAAACCCATGGGCAAATCCCTTGGGGATATAAAGCTGACGGTTGTTACAATCCGATAGTTCATAGGCAGCCCAGCGCCGGTAGTTCGGGGAATGTGGCCGCAGGTCTATGATGACATCCATTATGGCGCCCCGTATGCAGGAGACGACTTTCACCTCCGCATGCGGTGCTGTTTGAAGGTGCATTCCGCGCAGTGTGTGCTTTGTCACCGAATGCGAGACGCTGTGCTGCACGAACTTGGTTTCCAGTCCGTGCTGCTGGAACTCATTGACGCAGAAGGTCCGGGCAAAGGAGCCGCGCTCGTCGGACATTGGAAGTGCCTCGACCAGCCAGGCGCCGTTCAGTTCCGTTTCAGTAAATCTCATCCTGTTTCGCCTCGTGTTCGAACCCTTGCCAGTGGTGCGTGGAGGGTCCGATTTTGTCAAACTCCTTGTCGCAGGGAAACTCACAATAAGGGGTAGGCCGCACGGGTGAATTCCAGCGGCGGCAATCCCGTGGTGTCTGCGGAAACGCCCGCGCGGCGGCGTCTGCGCACTCCGTTTGACGGACGCGGGATGGACACGTTCCACCGTTCGGATGAGCCACCTGATCGCATAGTCATATCGCCCATGAGGCGCGGAGGCCGTACCTTCGTTGCCATGAGGATGATGATCCCGGCACCCAGGGAGTTTGTTTCGGGTGCGGTGATCTCGTTCAGTGGATCAGGAGCCAAGGTATGAATATCCAAACCAGTACTCTCTTATTGGCAAACCGCCCAAGCGATAAAATTCATCATTGTCGCCTGTGCGGTACCGGTTTGAAACACACTTTCATTGATCTTGGAATGTCCCCGCCTTGCGAAAGCTTTGTTCCGCGCGAACAGATCGATTCCATGGAGCCGTACTATCCGCTCCACGTATTCGTTTGCGACGAATGCCTTCTGGTCCAACTGAAGGAGTATGTGAGCCCGCAGGCCATCTTCGAGGAGTATGCCTACTTCTCCTCCTATTCGACCAGCTGGGTCGCGCATGCGCGAAAATACTGTCATCAAATGGCACGGCAGCTCGAGCTTAACCGCAACAGTCTCGTTGTTGAACTGGCCAGCAATGACGGATATTTGCTCCAGCATTTCATTCCGCTCAATGTACCTGTGCTCGGGATCGAGCCCGCCGCCAACGTGGCAAAGGTCGCGATTGAAAAAGGCGTTCCCACCAGGGTTGAATTCTTCGGTGAAAAATATGCGCGGGACCTCATCAACGAAGGGCTGCGCGCGGACCTGATCGTCGGCAACAATGTCCTTGCGCAGGTTCCGGATCTCAATGATTTTGTCGCAGGCATGAAGCTCCTGTTGAAGCCGGAAGGCGTGATCACACTCGAGTTTCCGCATATCGAGAAGCTGATCGCCGAGAACCAGTTCGACACGATCTATCACGAGCACTTCTCTTACTTCTCACTTCTGACGATTGAGCACATGGCCAAGAAACATGGCTTGAAAGTCATTGACGTAGAGGAATTGGTCACGCATGGCGGATCTCTGCGCGTTCATCTTGCGCATCAGACCAGCGCGCGGCCAACTCAACCCAGCGTTGCGGGCGTGCTGAACAATGAGATCAAGGCGGGTCTCGACAAGATCGCCGTCTACACCTCGTTCGTCGAGCGTGCCCGCAAGGTGAAGCGCGAACTGCTTTCGTTCCTGATCGCAGCAAAGGAAGCCGGCAAGACAATCTGCGGCTACGGAGCGCCGGGCAAGGGCAATACCCTGCTCAACTATTGCGGCATTGGCACCGACTTTCTCGATTTCACCGTGGACAGAAATCCCTACAAGCACGGCCGCTATACGCCGGGAATGCATATTCCGATCGAACCCGTCGAAGCCATCGACCTGTTGAAACCCGACTACATCCTGATCCTGCCCTGGAATCTCAAGGACGAGATCGTTGCACAGATGCGGCATGTCCAGGAATGGGGCGCAAAATTCGTCGTTCCCATTCCGGGTGTCAGCATCATCGACCCGAAGGAACTCAAGCCATGAAAGTCGTTTTGTTCTGCGGTGGAATGGGCACGCGCATCCGCGAATATTCGGAGAACGTTCCAAAACCGATGATCCCGCTCGGCTCACAGCCGATCCTGCGGCATGTCATGCAATATTATGCCGATTACGGACACGATGATTTCATTCTTTGCCTTGGCTACAAGGCAAACGTCGTCAAGGACTTCTTCTTGAATTGCAGACCCCAGACATTCTCGGATTGTGTGGTGACGGGCGATGGCAACGTAGAAGTACTGGGGGAATCCCAGAAAGATTGGCGCATCTCGCTGATCGACACCGGCATATGGCGTAACATCGGTGAACGGCTCTGGGCCGTACGCGACCAGGTAAGGAATGAAAAGATCTTTCTCGCCAACTACAGTGATGGCCTGAGCAATGTCGACCTTGACGACATGATCGAAAAGTTCGAAGCGAGCGGCAAGATTGCATGCTTTCTGGCGGTCCGTCCGCCGCTCACCTACCACCTCGCCGATATTGCGGAAGACGGCCGCGTTCGCGAGTTCCGGTCTTCTGACCGCTCCGACATCTGGATCAATGGCGGCTATTTCCTGTTCCGCGGCGAGATCTTCGATTACATGAGGGAATCCGAAGAGCTCGTGCTCGAGCCGTTCAGCCGGCTGATCGCAGATGACATGCTCATGGCTTACAAGCACGAAGGATTCTGGCGCTCAATGGACACATTGCGCGATTGGCAGGCACTTCAAGAGATGGTCGAAAGGGGTGAAATGCCCTGGACGATCCATGGCGCTGCGAAAGATACAGCCAACATCCGCTTGGTCAAGGCGCTATGAGACAGTTGCCTTTGGCAAGACGAGGGGAACGTCTCTCCGTCCTTTGCCTCGGCGCTCATTCGGATGATATCGAGATTGGCGCGGGAGGGACCATCCTCAGTCTTATTGCCGAGGGCGTCCTGCTTGATGTCCACTGGTGCGTACTCAGTGCGCCTGGCGTGCGTGCACGGGAGGCGAATGAGTCAGCTATGGCATTCCTTGAAGGGGCTGCGTCCTGCAAGATTGAGCTTGCGGAATTCGAAGACAGTTACTTTCCCAGCCAGACCCGCGAAATCAAACAATGGCTGACCGCCTTGCGCGATCGCATTTCGCCCGGCGTAATCTTCACACATGCCCGCGACGACGCGCATCAGGACCATCGGGAAGTCAACCGGCTGACAACCAATATCTTCCGCAACCACCTTGTGCTGGAATATGAGATCCCCAAGTGGGATGGAGATTTGACCCAGCACAACACCTATGTGCCGCTCACAGCTGCCGTCATGGACCGCAAAGTCCAGCTTCTGCTCGAACATTTCGGTACGCAGCGATCGAAGGACTGGTTTGACGAACTGACGTTCAAGGGACTTGCCCGTTTGCGCGGCATGGAGTGCCGCGCCGCTGAGCGCTTTGCTGAAGCATTCACTAGCCGGAAGCTCACGCTGGCAATCGGCTGATATCCGACAGCTGCCCGCAAACGCTGACACGGGCAAGGCGAATCACCGGGAAGACAAGCTTCGCGCGCCCCCTCTGAGTGCTCCATTCGCGATCGAAATCACAACTACATTCAAGTATAAACTTGTCTTTATGTGCCTCGTTCCGAGGCACATCTGCAGATTCCTAACTAACGGCGGGGCTGCACGAATTAATCCAGTCTATGGTGTCGAGTTACTGCTGCCTACACCGGGCATTTTTCCCACATCGAAGGAATTATGAGAGGATTAAAGACACTAACAAATAAAGAGCGTAGATTAAAAACCGTGAAAAGAAGTGCGGCTGAACGTGGTTGGACGCGTTCAATATATCAATTCGCAACAAATGATAAAAATTGGGGAACTAAAATGGAGAATACTCATCCATCTCACTTGGGGAAAAGTGAAGTAACGTCTTATAATCGCGACATCGTTGTAAATAATAATCACCAACTTAACGAAAAATACAACAATGATCGCCAATTTCAAAAGTATCGTCCAGATGATTATCTAGCAATCGTAGACAAGCGGGCCTTGGAGCGCGAATGTCTGGCGCAAGCGCTGCTTAATCATCACATTGGCCTGAAGGTATTTACTTTCGGAAGCCTTGAGGAATGGCAGGCATCCAAGAAGGAACTGTCGAACTTGCGTGCTGTCCTGATCAACACCGGCAACAGGAGCCTGGACGACGCCGAGCTGACCGCAGAAATAAGCGAACTTGTCGCAACTTTCGAAACCGCAGCTGTTGTTGTTGTCGCTGATAATGACGACCTGACATTTGTCCTGAAGGCTTTGGAGCTCGGTGTCAGGGGATATATTCCGACAACGGTTGGCATCGAGATCTGCATGCAGGCAATCGAGTTGGCCATCGCCGGCGGAAAGTTTGTTCCAGCGAGCAGTGTGCTTGCGCTGCGCAAGCTGGTCGGCGGTCGCAGCGATGAATTTCGTCACATTGCGACGTCGTTCACGGCACGCCAGTCAGCGGTAGCGGAAGGTCTGCGACGCGGCAAGGCGAACAAGATTATCGCCTACGAGCTCAATCTTTGCGAGAGCACGGTAAAAGTCCACATCCGCAACATTATGAAAAAACTGGGTGCGACCAACCGGACCGAAGTTGCCTACAAAATTAGCGACATGATTCCGCACGAATCCAGATTCTGACCAGACAACGGTCAGCTAACTGAAATCTGATTATGCAAGGGGTCAAATCATGATCGTTTCTGAAGTCGTGCCCGCACAGGGTGGAATGGTATTTCCGCGACTGGTGTCGCTACTCTGGCGAAGAAAACTCGTCGTTCTGTCAACCGTCACCATCGGGGTTGGCCTGTCGGTGATCGGCTATATGTTCTCTCCGGCGCAATATAGTTCTGAGGCCATCCTTGCGCTCAACGTGCGCAAGCTTCAAGCGCTGCCGACGGAATCGGTGGTTTCGCCGCTACCGCAGGAAAGCCCGGTCCTGCGGACGGAACTCGACATCATTACCTCGCGCATGATGGCCGAGAAAGTGCTGTTGCGGCTGGATCGCGAAGGGTTTGACGCAAATGGCAACATGGTCTCAGCACCAACCGAACGGACCAAAGCTGGGACAGCAGCCCCGGCAAGCGGCGACGCCGCCAGCTTGGAAGACAACAATCGCGCACGTATTGACAAGTTGCTTTCGAACGTGAACGTCGCCAACGACGGCCGTTCCTACACGATCTACATCAGTTACCAGGCAGATAACCCGAAATACTCTGCCGCCGCCGCCAATGCCTTTGGCGAAGCATATCTGGACTACCAGATCGACGTCCAGACCTCGGCTACCCGGCGCGTGAGCGACTGGCTCGGCGGCAAACTCGTCAGTCTGCGTACGACCCTCGAACAATCGGAACGGGCAGCCGCCGATTTTCGCGAAAAGTCGGGCCTTGTAAAGGCTAACGGTATGACACTTCAGTCGCAGCAGATTGCTGCCCTGAATGCCGAACTTGCAAATCTTCGCGCAAAGCTCGCCGGAACCGAAGCTCGCCTTTCCACGGCGATAGAGGCGGCCGAGAGCAAGTCGGGCGTTTCATTGACCGAAGTTCTGAGTTCGCCCGCGATCCTGCAGTTACGGACGGAACAATCCCGTATCGAGCGCTCGATTCTGGAAATACAGCAGAGCGGAGCCACTCAGAGCGCACAGCTTCCACAATTGAGGTCTCAGCTCAATTCATTGAAAATTCAGGTCGATGAGGAAGTGCAGCAGATCATCGATAGTTTAAGGAACGAGATCAACGTAACGCATCGGCAACAAGCCGCTGTCGAAGCTAATCTGAAAGAAATTCAAGATAGCATGTCAACGGCGAACCAGGCGCTCGTTCACGCCGACCAGCTGGATCGCGAGGCTGCAGCCAACCGCGCAATCTACGAAAGCTATCTCACCAGATACAAGCAGACGATCGAACAGGACGGCATCGCATCGGCGGATGCACGTATGATATCGCGTGCCGTGCCGGCAATGTCGAAGTCCAGCCCGCGCCTGAAAACCTGGCTGATGCTGGGCATAATCGCCGGCACTGCCCTCGGCGTCATTGCAGCACTCCTTCTCGAATTTTTCGACCGGTCGATCCGTTCGCCTGAAGCGCTCGAAGCGTTGACCAGACTGCCCATTATCGGAAGGATCCCGATGCTCTCAAACCGTGAGCGAAAGGATGCGGCCCATATGATCAGCGACAACCAGTCCAGCTTCGGACGAGCTGTCGCCGACCTTCAGGCCCACTTGCTGCTGTCGGCATCACCGAAAATCTCGAGGGCGATTGCGATAACGTCGGCCGGAGATCAAGAAGGCAAGACGCTGATCGTTGCAGGTCTCGCGCGATCCTTGTCTGCTACCGGAATCCGGACTGTCGTCGTTGACGCCAATTTCCAGAACCCCATGGTCGCAAAAGAGTTTGGCGATCAGTTCGGCCCATATCTCGAGGAAGTGATCCGCGGCAGGCAGACATTGGAAGCGGCCGTACAGCACGATATTGCGTCGTCCATCGATTTCGTGGCAACGCAAAGCAGTGAGGTTCCAGCCGAATATCTTCTGGGCCACGAACAATTCTCGAAAATGATCGCCCAGCTCAAACGCCAGTACGATATCGTGCTTATCGATACTCCTGCTGTGAGCAGTGGCGCCGACGCAATCCGTGTATCAGCATTGGTGGATACGACAGTCGTTGTCGTTCGGCGCGATACAGCCCGCGCCGATCAGGTTGTCGCCGCCATCACCAGGCTACGGGCCGACGGCCGCAAAATCGGCGGCATCGTCCTCAATGGCGATCGCCGGCGCGGCAAAGTGGCCAAAAACGATACACCTTTCCTGCCGATGCAGCTTGCACCACAAAAAATGGTCAAGAAGATCGCCGGGCACGTCAAATCACGCTCATTCACGGCAAAGGCATGAGGTCGACAATGTTGATCAAACAGAAAAACAAGCGCCCCGGAACGGGCTTCAGAATCAACAGAATGGTGACGACCTGGACTTTCTCGTCACTGCTCCTGTTATCGTCAACTATCTCGCCGGCATGGGCAGAAGAACCCTACAAGATCGGATCCGGCGACGTCCTGCAAATCACGGTTTATGGCGACGCGGGGCTGTCGGGCACGTTCCCTGTGAGTGTGGGCGGAACAATCGGATATCCCATTCTCGGCAATATTCAGGTTGCTGACCACAGCATATCGGAAATCAGCAGCACGATCAGCCAGGCGCTGCTTCAACATATTCCGGGTCTGTCGGTTTCGGTTGCGGTCAAGGAGTATGCACCTGTATTCGTCATCGGCGACGTTCAGAAACCGGGTAAATATGAATACCGTCCGGGCATGATCGCGCTAGAGCTCTTTGCCCTGAGTGGCGGCTTGAAGCAGGCTACCGACAAGCTCGATGTCGCCGGCACCCAGCTGGTGGCCGCGCGTCAGGACTACTCCGATACGTCACTCCAGTTGTTCGCGCAGGATGTAAAGCGGGCGCGGCTGGAAGCCGAGCTGAACAACAAAACCTTCGAATATGTATTGGCCAAGGATACCGGGACCGATGATCTTCCTGCCCGTCAGGGTGTGATCGAGTCCGAGCGCAAACTGTTTGAACTGCGGCTTGCTGCGCTGGCCAGCCAGGAGAAAGCACTCAAGGCGCAGAGGCAGAACTATTCGGAAGAAATCCAGACGCTCGAGGAAAGCACAAAGCTGCGCAACGAAGAAATTTCGCTCCTGGAGCAGAACGTGGGCGCTTCGGAAAAGCTCGTCGCGCAGGGTCTCACCGCTCAATCGACATTGCGTGATACACAACGTCAGCTCTCGGCAATGCGGCGCGATGCACTGGAATTCGGATCATTTCTTGCTCGTGCCAAGCAGAACGAAAACGCGATCGAGCAGAGCTTGCAGGCCCTGTACGATCAGCGATCGAATGATGCAGCCAAGGAATTGCGAGACATCGAACTCGACATTATGCGGCTGCGCAAGCGATTGACGTTCATCGTTCAAACCATGGCCGAGATCGGCGCTAGTGCACAGCGGGCAAATACCCGCGAAGAGACGGTCAAACTGGTGTTCACAGTCGTTCGCGACGTCAATGGGGAATACCACGAGACGGAACTTTCCGAACACGATCAGATCAAGGCCGGCGATATCCTCCGCGCACAATTGACGCTGCCGAAAGAGGTTACCGCAAAAGTAAACTGATTGCGTGAAATCAGCTCTCCCGCCGGGCGTCGACAGGCCCGGCGGGCTTTGCTTTTCCAGAGCGGAGAACATTCAAATCCAGGCCAACAAAAAACCGCCGGCGCAGTGAGCGCCGGCGGTTTTTACGGTGTCAGCCGGCGGCCGAAACCGCCAGCGATCCGTCGTTTGGCAAGGTGCTTGATTGCTGCCAGCGCATGTAGAGATCGCTTATTCCCGCTTCGAGCCCAATGCTCGGCTTCCAGCCCATTGCCTGCAGGCGCATGGGATCGACCAGCTTGCGCGGTGTACCATCCGGTTTGGATGTGTCGAACACAATGGATCCTTGATAGCCGACTATTCTGGCAATGAGGATCGCCGCATCGTGAATAGAGATCTCCTTGCCCGAACCGATATTGACGATTTCCGGATCGGAGTGCCTCTTCATCACGAACACACAGGCGTCCGCGAGGTCATCGACATGCAAAAACTCGCGTTTTGGTGTTCCGGTACCCCAGACCACAACGCTGGGACTTCTCGCGACCTTCGCTTCATGCATTTTCCTGATCAGGGCGGGAAGGACATGCGCGTTCTGCAGGTCGAAATTGTCATTGGGACCGTAAAGATTGGTCGGCATCGCTGTGATGAACCGCCTTCCATATTGACGTGCATAAGCTTCGGCGAGCTTGAGCCCGGCAATCTTTGCGACTGCGTAAGCTTCATTTGTTGGTTCCAGCGCTCCTGTCAGCAGCGAGTCTTCGCGAATCGGCTGCTCAGCATATTTCGGATAGACGCAGCTCGAACCCAGCCACAACAATTTCTGCACACCAAGCCTGTTCGCCGTGTGCATGATGTTCATGGCAATCATGGCATTGTCATAAAGGAAGTCAGCCGGGTAAGTTGAATTGGCGACGATACCCCCGACCTTGGCCGCAGCGATGAATATGGCGTCCGGCCGGGCGTTCGCCATCCACTCCTCGGTTTCCTGCTGGCGCGTGAGGTCGAGTTCGTCATGGGAAACTTCAAGCAGTTGACAGTCCTCGCGCCGAAGGCGGCGCGTCAATGCGGAACCCACCATGCCTGAGTGACCGGCGATCCAAATCCGCTTTCCGCGCAGATCGAAGTGGTGATCGTCCCTTTCAGCCATAGAAATCATTTCGGCCCTCCTCGCGCATGATTGTTCGAAGATCGGCTTCCACCATTTCGGCAACCAGGGCATCGAAGGAGACGGTGTGCT
>NZ_PGGM01000001.1 GCF_003010965.1 Phyllobacterium sophorae | reverse complement strand
GGCGATGGAAAGCCGGGTATGCCGGTCAGTTCCAACCCGCTAAAAGGGGCGGATATCGCCGCCGCCTTCTCCGGAAGTGGTAGGTCCACACCACACCACACCAACAATCGTAGTGCCTTTGTTGAACTTGTTCTTGCAGCTCGCGAACTGCAACAATCGGGGTCCAGAATCTCGTTTTTGGGCTGGTGGTGCAGCCATGGCTTGGGACATTCAACATGAAGATCGTCTTTGCAAACCGCTACTTTTTCCCCGATCAGTCGGCGACCAGCCGTATGGTCTCCGGGTTGGCATTCGCGCTCAAACGACGCGGTTTCGAAGTCACCGCAATTGCGAGCCGTACGTTGCATGACAATGCCAATGTGACACTTCCCGATGAGGAATCGGTGGGGGGCCTTTGTGTCACACGGTTGTGGGCGACGCGTTTTGGCCGAAGCAATATTCTTGGCAGGGCGATCGATTATCTAACCTTTCACATATCGGCCTTTCTCTGGTGCCTGTGGAACTTGAAAAGGGGCGATATTTGCGTGGTCTGCACCGACCCGCCTCTGTTGTCTGTCACCACCGCCCTGCCTATCCGCTGGCGCGGCGCAAAAATGGTCAACTGGGTGATGGACCTGTTTCCGGAAGTCGCCATGGAGCTTGGCATGCTTTCCAGCAAAAGCCTGCCTGGCACGCTCAGCAGAATAATGCGCAACTGGTCGATGCGGAAATCAGCAATGATCGTCTGTCCGACAGCAACGATGGCGTCCTACCTTACCGGACACGGGCTGGAGGATGACCGGGTATTCGTCATGCATCACTGGTCCGATGGCGACGAAATATATCCGGTGTCCCCCGCCTCCAACAGTTTGAGAACGCGCTGGGGCCTGCAGGACAAGTTTGTCGTCGGCTATTCCGGCAATTTCGGCCGCGCACACGACTTTTCGACACTGCTCGAGGCAGCAGTCCTCCTCAGTCACAATGAGGATATTCAGTTCCTTTTGATCGGCGGCGGACAGCAGCGTGCCCATGTTGAAGAGGTGGTGCGGAATCGCGAGCTCAAGAACGTCATTTTCAAACCACTCCAGCCGTCAGAAAACATTGCGGAGAGCCTAAGTACAGCCGATGCGCATATCGTCTCGCTGATACCCAGGCTCGAGCACTGCATCGTCCCAAGCAAGTTCTATGGCGTCCTGGCTGCGGGCCGCCCAACCCTCTTTGTCGGTGATAGCAACGGCGAAGTTGCACGTGTTGTAGCCTCCGCGGATTGCGGGGCAGCGGTAAAGATCGGCGAAGGCCAACGGCTCGCGAATTGCATCGTTCAGATGAAGGACTCTCCCGATCGCTGCGCGCAGATGGGATTGAATGCCCGGCGAGTTCTCGACACGGTGTTTTCGCGCGATAATGCCGTGGGTGCGTGGTCGGATGTCATGCACAAGTTCAGGCAGCAATCCGCTGCGACTTCAGAATCCTCAGTTTATGGACCCGCAGAATGAATGGTACCGTTGTCGTCAGTCAATTGGGCGCGCGCATGCACTATGCGGTGCCACGCATCTTCGCATCCGAAGGTCAACTCGCGCATTTCTACACCGACATCTGCGCAACGGACGGTTGGCCGCGCCTCGTCAACAGCCTCCCGCGCGCGCTGTTTCCCTCCTCGGTCAAGCGCCTGACAGGCCGTGTCCCGAAAGGTGTTCCGCCGGAATTGACTTCGACGTTCCCGAGCTTTGGCATCCGGTCAGCAATCCGCAGATTGCAGGAGAAGGATGTCGTCGAACACATGGCCAATGCAGTGTGGGCCGGGTCGCAATTCTCCCGCCTTGTCGCGTCGCGCGGATTTCATGACGCGGCCGGTCTCTATGCTTTCGGTGGTGAGGCACTGGAACAAATGCAGGCCGCCAAGCGGCAAGGCATGTGGACCGTTGTCGAGCAGATGATTGCGCCAAGAGAGGATGTTGAAGAGCTTGTCAAAGGCGAGCACGAGCGGTTTCCAGAGTGGGGCGGTGTCTATAGCGACAATCCGAATGCCATGGCCTTCGCAGAACGGGAAAAGGCTGAATGGGAGCTCGCCGACATTATCGTGTGCCCATCCGAGTTTGTGCGCCGAAATGTCGTCAAACGCGGTGGAAGGGCCGAGCGATGCGTGGTCGTACCTTACGGCTTTGATCCGCATTATCCGCCCCAGGACATCATCCGTATCGGCGGACCGTTGCGGATCCTGACGGTCGGACAAGTCGGTTTGCGGAAAGGCTCGCCCTATGTTGCCGAAGCAGCCCGTCTGCTTGGTGAAACCGCCTCGTTCCGGATGGCGGGGCCAAGCCACCTGGCACCAGAGGTGAAGGCGCATCTCTCAAAATCCGTCGAACTGCGCGGGATTGTCCCGCGCTCGGAGATGGCAAAAGAGTATGAGTGGGCCGATGTATTCCTTCTGCCCTCGATCTGCGAAGGATCGGCTACCGCGATCTACGAGGCGCTTGCGGCGGGACTTCCAGTGATCTGCACCGAAAACGCCGGCAGCGTTGTGCGCGACGGAATTGAGGGATTCATCGTTCCCGTTTGCGACAGCGAGGCGATCGCCAAGGCAATCAAAAATCTCGCTGAACATCCGGGAATGAGGGCCGCCATGTCGGAGAGTGCCGTCGAACGTGCCTCGGAATTCACCGTCAAGCGTTATGGCGAACGGCTGCTCGATGCTCTTTCTCCCCTTCCCGCTCAACGGCGCCGCGCATGAAAATTGTGCATGTCATCTCCTCCATCGATCCGGCCAAGGGCGGCCCGCAGGCTACCTGCGTGCGTTTGGCGGCGGCTCAATCGGCACTGGGTCACGACGTTCACATCGTCAGCTATGGCGGCCGTGAAATCCAGAAACGCGCCTTTCAATCGGCCAGGGACGTTCCCCATTTTTCCCGGATCGTCTGGCACCTTCTTCCCGATCCGAACCGGATTGAGCGGGTGCTTGGCCTTGCGGCTGCAAGGAAGTCGCGCACCGTGCTGAAAGGCGCTTCGTTCATGCATATTCACGGCGTGTGGGAGCCCATTCTCAAGAATGCCGCTGCTGTCGCGAGGCGGAACCAAATCCCGTATTGTATCCAGCCGCACGGCATGCTCGACGTCTGGAGCATGCAACAGAAGCGTCTGAAGAAGCATGTGGCACTGGCACTCGGATATCGCAAGATGCTGAACAGGGCCAAGTTCCTTCTTGCACTCAACTCGGACGAGGCGCAATTGCTGGAACCTCTCCATCTTTCCGCGCCAAATCTGATTATACCGAATGGCATATTCCTTGAAGAATTTGCTGAATTGCCTGCAAAAGGCTTTTTTGCGGAACGCCTGCCGCGTCTTGACGGAAAGCGCGTCGTGCTCTTCCTCTCGCGGCTTCATACCAAGAAGGGGCTGGATATTCTTGCCCAGGCGTTCGTCTTGCTTGCCGGGTCTTATCCGGATGTCGATCTCGTCGTGGCAGGTCCGGATGGTGGAGCCAGAGACGCTTTTGTGACGCTGGTCGATCAACTGGGCATAGAGGATCGCGTCCACCTGACCGGTCCACTCTATGGCAACGGCAAGCTGCGGGCTTTGGTGGATGCGAGCTGCTTCTGTCTCCCAAGCCGCCAGGAGGGGTTCAGCGTTGCGATCACCGAAGCGATGGCCTGTGGCTTGCCGGTTGTCGTCAGTGATGCCTGTCACTTTCCCGAGGTCAAATCGGCGCATGCTGGTGCTGTGGTATCTCTTGATCCGGCGGAGGTCGCTTCCGCACTTGCTGGCATCCTGGACAATCCCGCCATGGCTTCAATCATGGGACGAAATGGACAGAGGCTGGTTCGCGAAAATTACACATGGCCGCGGATCGCCGAGCAGACGATCCAGGGCTATCAGTCGGGCGATAACCGCGATGCAAAGATGGCGGAAAATTCGGCAGTGCTCATGCCCGCCGCCGATCACTGAGCAGCGGCGGCTGATCGCTTGCGGGTCCGGACTGGTTTCGCTGGATTTCCCACGTAGATTGTCCATGGTTCGAGCTTGCCAGCCGCTACACCGCGCGCACCGAGTACGGCGCCTTCCCCCACGACGACTCCCGGGCCTACAAAAGCTTCTGCAGCAATCCAGGCGTTGGAATGGATGGTGATAGGCCGGCTTTTCAGCGGAAACCCCTCATCATCGACGTCATGCGTTCCGGTGCACAGATGTGCCCGCTGGGAGACGATGGCGAAATCCTCGATCGTGATTTCCGCCACATTGTAGCAAATCACGCCGGGACCCATCGACGCGTGCTTCCCCATGGCGAGATTGCCGGGCCACCAGATCCTTGCACTGCTCCGGACGATTGCCGTTGAATGGATTCGCGCGCCAAATCGGCGGAGCAGCCAGCCTCTCCATGGGCTCAAGGGAGACGGCGTCCAGGCCGCAAACAACGTCCAGCAGATGGTCCACAGCAACCGCATGATCCGGAATCGAAGCGCAAAAGTCGCGCCGCCGAAGCGAGGCAGTGGCTGCGCAGCGATGTCGAAAGTCGGATCGTTATAGCGTGATCGCATGTCGATATCTCCCGATCTGAACGAACCATTCGTCATGCGTCCGGCCAGCAAACTCTACACCCGTGTGCCGGATCTTGGCCGAGACCGTCATGCGCGTAATTCCCTTGAAGGAAACTGCGGGGGAACAAACGTTGAATCTATCCCGAGGTGCCGGCGCAGGGCGTACCACACCGTCTTCGGGTACTCTTTGAGAAGCTGAATTCCATCGATTCTGAGCGCCATTCTCCAAAGCGCCTTATTGGGTTCTACCGGCACCGATATCCAGCGTATATCGGCGGAAGTCGCGGCAAAGCTCGCGAGTGCGCGGCGCGAATGGTACCAACTCGTCACGAGGATGGCGGTGCGTACGTTCATGTGTTTCAGCAGTGGTGCTGAGAACAGAGCGTTTTCCCATGTCGTACCCGACTGACATTCAACGGTGATGACATTCGCATCGACGCCTCGATCGACCATCGCCCTGCGGATCCAATAGCAATCGCCATCGCCACTGATCAGCACACGTGGCGCGGCACCTTGCAACCAGAGTTCGGCACCCCACTCCGCCCTGGCTGGCCCATCGCCCCCGAGGACGACGATCACGTCCGCCTTGCTGACCCGATCGCGGACGGTGAGAAGCAGGTTGGCCAGAAAAGGCGCAAGGATTGCGGAAGCGATCATCAAGGCGCTCACGAGCGACAATCCCGCGGTGATCGATTTGGCTGACAGCGTAGGTATACGACGCTTCCGCAAAGCCGCCACAGGAAAGTTTCGGGCTTTGCTCATATCGAAAGGCCGAGTTCTCGCCGTTGCAATTCTCTCATCTTGATGACGATCATGTACTCGTAAGACGCGATGAGCCGGCAATAGTGATAGCCTTGCCAACCGTCCAGGAAACCACCGCGCAAGAAATACATATAGGCGAATCGTGCTGCAGGACGGAAAGGCAGCCGGTATGAGAATTCCTTCAGTGCTCGCCGCCTGGCCTCGGGTGTCGCACTGAAAAACCCGGTCCAGGGAATCCGCTTGCTGCGCAGGATCTGCAGGGATTCGCGCGCTTCAAAGCCGGAGTAGCGGTTGTGTTTGTCGAACCAGGCCGTCATCCCCTTGTTGAAGCTGTAGTGGACGAAATGCGATCGCAGCCGTCCCGTCGGTCCATCGCCAACGGGCCGCGAATGGCACTCGCGCTCATAGTGAATGCGTTCGGGCCGGCACAGGCGAGTGATCCAGGTCGGATAAAGACTGCTGTGCTTGATCCAGCGACCCATGAACATGTTCTTGTAACGGGCGCTGAACATCGCTTCCGGCCGGTCTGGATCGGCAGCGATCGCCAGCATTTCGTCGCGCAGATCGTCCGGCGTGATCTCGTCGGCGTCGGGCATGTAGACCCACTTGTGCTTGAATTCAATCTCCTTCAGCCCGTACATGCGCTGCCTGGTTTCGGTTTCATATTTGTGCTGATAAACCCGTGCACCGGCTTCCTTGGCAATCTCGACGGTCCGATCGGTACTGAACGAATCCAGAACCACGATATCGTCGCACCAGGTGAGCGATGCCAGGCACGCCGGCAGGCTGTCTTCTTCATTCAGGGTCATGATCAATACGGATATTGGCAAAGTCTCACTCCACAGTCTTGGAATCTCAAACAGCGTCCGAAAGGATACCGGGCCGCGATTTGGCGGGCGGCGGCGCAGACGCATGGTTTACGTTAAGGTCAGGTCGAACTGCCATGGGTGGCATTGAAGTCAGCTGGGACACGGTGGCTGTGCGGGCGGCGCGCTGAAGCGAGATGGCGCCCGGTTTACTTGCAATGAAGACAAAGGCGCAATGACCGGTGAGGGGCAGCAGCAACGCCACTGTCATGAGAAGGTTCGACACACCTGTGACAATGCCCGCACATCCAATGCCGCCACAGACCGCAGATGCCGCAACGATGATGATTGTCGTCTTTGCTGGTGATATTGACCGGTCGAGGAGGAGATGATGCAGGTGCCAGCGGTCCGCGGCCAAAGGACTGCGACCAGCATGCATCCGGCGAACGATCAGGCTGAGCGTATCCAGTACCGGGACAATGACAATCCACAACAGGACTGGAAAGGCGATCTCGGCGCGGATCGAGAGCGCGATCACCAGAAAAGCGATGGTGGCGCCGAGTGCCGTACTGCCGGCGTCGCCGAGAAATATCTTGGCGCGAGCGACCCATGGGCTGCGCATATTAAAGGCAAGGAAGCCGCAAACTGCCGCCAGAAGCACGAGCATCGGCAATACAAGTTCGCCCGCACCCTTCAGTGCGGCGATCACAGCAAGCCAGAAAAGGGCAACCGCCGCCGCCCCGCCTGCCAATCCGTCCACGCCATCTATCATATTCCAGGAATTGATCAGGCCGACAATGAACAGGACGGCCACGAGCGTAAGAAGCGGGAACGATACATTGAGAAGGCCGGGCGGAAGCGCGATACCGGTGACGATGGCGGTTCCTGCAAGCGGATTGACCAGGATGAGCGCGACAACGAATTGGGCTGCCAGCCGCTTGACGGCCGAGAGTTCGTTGCGGTCATCCAGTACCCCGACAAGCAATGTGATAAGCAGGCCCGCCCAAAAGTTCAGCGGAAGCGCGCTGGCTCGGTCCCGAAGGAGCATCACCATTGTAAACGTGGCAAAGATCGCGATTCCGCCGCACAAAGGAACCACGCCATCGTGCCGTTTGCGCAAATCGGGATAATCCACGAGAGCAAACGCAGGCGATACCTTCTTCAGTATGACGATCAGCACCGCACTTACCGACAATGCTGCCAGACAATTGGTGATCCATACAAACAAGACACACCCCCATAGTTGATTAAGCGCTCCCCATGCAAAGTGTGTTCACCTGTCACGGTCATACCGGGCGCATTTTATGGCAGAGTACCGGCGTCGCGGATTCAGCGCCATTTAGGAGAAGTGAGAAGCGGTTCCACCTGATGGATGAACCTTGCTGTGCTGGTGTGTCCCTTTGGATTAATGGATTTGCCGTAATCCGGGCAGAACCCCGGATCCCGGCGCCCTTTCACACGGTATTCCGGTATGCGGAAACACCGTTTTGCCCGTTTCGAGCGGTGCACAACCCATAAGAAACAGACACTGCGCTGGCGCGTCACGGTCGCGTCACGTTGCGTTCACTACCCTCGCTGATTGCATGAATTACAAGGGTTTAGGTGATTCCAAATAATAATGTTTCGATGAAACCGTACACAAAAGGGGACTACTTCATTCGTTGGCGTAGGGTACGATTATGAGTGTGACAGTTGCGCGTATGAAAACCGACCAAATCCAGCATGGCACCCAGCCTGATGACGGCGCCAATTTCAAAGGCGGCATTTTTATATATGCCGAGCCAGGAGTTGTGTTTCAGGGATTGGTTCAGTCACTTGAACGAACCTTCCCCGATATTCAGGTCAATCTGTCCAGCAAGCTTGCTGAGCCCGAGGAATTTGATGCCGGCGTCGGTTTGGTCTTGATCCATGCGGATTTTGTACCTGACATTGCCGATTGCATAGTGCGATGCAAGATGCGCTTTCCGGCCGCTTCGGTCACGCTGATGATGGATGAGCACAGTTCGGCTCTCCAGCAATTCAACTCTCTCTTTGACAACAAGCAAATTCAAGGGCTTCTCCCTTTCAGCCTGAAACTCGATGTTTGGCTTGCAGTTGTTTGGCTATTGCTGAATGGCGGTGATTATTATCCGTCCAGCATCATTCGTCTGATGGAAAAGACGTCTAACAAATTATCCGGCACGGCAAATTCGCTCTACAATCAACCGAAGGGTAATCCGGCAAGTGCATGGCCGGTGAAAACATTGACGCTGCGGGAACATGAGATATTACAGCTTCTGTCAGAGGGTCTGCAGAACAAGATCATCGCTGACCGGCTGGCACTTTCGGTCCATACGGTAAAGGTGCACGTCCACAATCTTATCCGCAAGCTTCGGGCGCACAATCGCACCCAGGCAACGGCAATCTACCGGAACAGCATGGATAATCATGGTTTGAAGCCGTTTGATGCGACAATCGTGCACTAGGGCAAATTTTGTCCATATAAACAAAACTTGATCAAGGGTCAGGGTCCGAATCCTTGATCCTTTTACAAATGTTTCTTGGCGGACCATCTTGCGCGCGCATTGGCGCCAAGTCTATGATAGCCGATGAAAACAACTTCCGCTAAAATCCTACCTGCAATTGGCCCGGGCGAACGCTCATGGCCCAAGATTCTTTCCAACTATCGCAAACCGCACCGGGGACGCAGCGCATTCGAGCTTGCAGTCACCATCGTTCCATTCGCCATTTTCTGGGCCCTCACTTGGGCAGCAGTGCATTACGGCTTCTGGTGGGGCCTCGTCCTCATCGTTCCAGCTGCCGGCTTCCTGTTGCGCCTGTTCATGATCCAGCACGATTGCGGTCATGGTTCCTTCTTTGCGCATCGCCACACCGACGATTGGACCGGGCGGGTGATTGGTGTTCTCACGCTGACGCCCTATGATTACTGGCGCCGGACGCACGCCCTGCACCACGCCTCCGCAGGTAATCTCGACGGGCGTGGCGATGGCGACATAACCACCCTCACGGTGGCCGAATACCGCGCCTTGTCGCGCTGGGGACGGCTGGGCTACCGGCTCTATCGCCATCCGGCTGTCATGTTCGGCATCGGACCGGTCTGGCTTTTCATCTTCAAGCAACGCCTCCCATTCGGCATGATGCGTTCGGGCGTTGAACCCTGGGTTTCCACGATGGCAACCAATCTTGGGATTGCGCTCATGGCGATCGTCCTGATGTGGCTCATTGGTGTCGGCCCGTTCCTCCTCATCCACCTGCCGATTGTCACCTTGGCGGGGGCCGCCGGTATCTGGCTGTTCTACGTACAGCATCAGTTCGAAGAGACCCATTGGTCGAAGGGCGCGGAATGGGAGTTCCAGGAGGCCGCGCTGCACGGCTCATCCCATTATGTTTTGCCAGGGGTGCTGCGATGGATGACCGGCAATATCGGCATTCATCACGTACATCACCTGTCAAGCAGGGTTCCCTGCTACCGGCTTCCGGAGGTGATCAAGGACTATCCGGAACTCGGCGACATAGGGCGCATAACAATCATGGAAAGCCTGGCTTGCGTGAAACTCGTCCTTTGGGATGAAAATCACCGCAGGCTGATCTCGTTTCGCGAAGCTCGGACGCTGGCGGCCGTTCCCGTCACATAATGGCACGTCGCATCCGGCAGGGAACAATATCCCAGCCGGATCGTTGACTGGACGGCGAGTGTGATGACCGTGTCAACCGGACACGATGGCAAGGTGAACAGGGGCGTTTTTCCGGTTTCCAATCCTGGCCAACGAAACGGCAGTCGAGCGCCTGTCCCATCCGGTCCACACACGCCGGCCATTGCATGGATCCAGGTCCTGACACTAAATCGAACCGGACAGGGTCTCGAGCTTATCGGATACAATACCTCCATTGCATCGACGGGAACGGTGTCATGAAAACCACAGCAAGAACCATATCCGTTGGCACACTCGCACTTTTCGCTCTAAGCGAGACCGCAGCCGCACAGGAACTATCCGGCAGCGAAATCAAGAGGCGGATCACAGGCGAGCGTGTCTATCTCTCAACTCCGTTTGGCGGCGAACTTCCGCTGACCTACAAGGCCAGTGGCCAGGTTATCGCCGACGTTTCCGGTATTTCGGCTGCGGGCATGTTTGCGCCCAGAGAAGCCGGGCGGTGGTGGGTCGAGGGCAACAGACTCTGTCAGAAGTGGCCGACCTGGCGAAAGGGCCGGCAGTATTGCTTTACCATCAAGCGAACCGGCGAGAACAGGATTTCCTGGTTCCGTAATGACGGCAAGACCGGCACCGCCCGCATCGGCGGATAATTCGTCACGCAATCGACAACTCCTCCTTGCGAACGCCGGTGTTTGCCAGCCGGATCACCACCAGCCCCATGAGCGGGAACAATCCGCCGATCCAGCCGAGATACTCAAGGCCGATATGGGCGATGACCTGCCCGCCGATCATCGAGCCGAACGCCACACCGAGGTAGAGCGCTGAGTAATTCAGCGAAAGAGCAAGCGGCGCGCTTTCCGGGGCGATGGCCAGAACGCGGCTTGCCTGCGCCGGCGGGAACATCCAGGCGATGACGCCCCAGATCACCATGATCGCAATGAGGCTCGGGCCGGCGATATTGTTCGGCAAATTCATGATCCAGCTGACCGACATCAGCACGACAGCATTGAGAACCGAGGCTATGACAACGGTTCGCGTCGCGCCAAAGCGATCGGAGAACTGTCCGCCAAGGAAATTGCCAATCGCCGCACCAATACCGAAAGCAAGCAGGACCACAGGCATCAGCGAGCGGCTGAGACCCGCTCCTTCCACGGCGACCGCGGCAATGTAGGTATACACCGCAAACGGACCGGTCATGTAAAGCAGCATCGTCAGCAGCGCCGGCAACAGGCCAGGATGGCGCACGACGCCAAGTCGCTGTGCGATTGTCAGCCGGTCTGCGTAGAGGCCGCGTGGCAGCATGAACCAGACAACCAGTGCTGCAAGCGCTCCGATGAGCGCGATGAAATAATAGGTGCCGCGCCATCCCGCGAAGGCGCTGATGAAAGCGCCAAGCGGTGCACCGAAGGCCACGGCAAGTGTGGTTCCGCCAACAATGGCGGCAATCGCCCGGGCGCGGTGATGCGGCTCGGAAATGGCGACCGCCGTCGCCTGAGCCGTCGCCGCGTAGAGACCGGCCATCACAGCGATCAGCAGACGTGCCGCCAAGAGCAAAATGTAAGTGGGCGAGACGGCGGCAAGAAGCGCACCGGCGACGAAGACCAGGGTGCTGCCGGTCAGCACAGTGCGCCGGTCGAGCGATCCAGTCAGTGCAGCAGCCACCGGAGCGCCTATTGCGTAGGCAAAGGCGTAGGTGACGACGAGATAACCAGCCTGCACCAGCGTGACACCGGTGTCACCGGCGATCTGCGGCAGGAGGCTGGCAACCACGAATCCCTCGATGCCGATGGCGAACGTGCCAAGCGCCAATCCGACGAGACGAATATCCATGAGATTAGACCTTAATGTTCAATGATCGTTGAACTAAGATACTTTCCCCGCAAAAAGTCAAGCACAAAGTCCAATAAATGTTGAACATTGAAATCTCTCCTGCCAATTGCTATTAAACGCCCATGACAAATTATCTTCCGCATCCGGACACCGAGGATATTGCGCTTCCAAACGTGCTTGCCGCGCTTGGCGACGAAACGCGCCTTACGATGATCGCCATTCTTGCCCGCAACAGCGAAAAGGCGATGAGCTGCGGCCAGTTTCTTCAACTCGGATCAAAGACCGCCCTCAGCTACCATGTGGCAAAGCTGCGTGAAGCGGGCGTCATTCAAGTTCGCCCCGAGGGCACGAAACGCATGCTGACGCTGCGCCGCGACGATCTGGAGAAACGCTTTCCGGGATTTCTCGATTCGGTGGTAGCATCGGTCGACGCAACGCCAGACCCGCAGCAATGGACCGGCGTGCCAGAAACCACAGGAGGTGCGTAATGGATATAAAGGCAGTTGGCTCGGTTCCCTCGCGCCGCGCCCCGTCGGACTGGTTCACCGGCACCGTCTGGCAGGATCCGATCATTGAGGCGCCAGCACCTGCCCGCCTGCAGGCGGTAGCGGTCAGGTTCGAGCCCGGCGCGCGGACGGCTTGGCATACGCATCCTCTCGGCCAGACGCTGCACGTCATTTCCGGTTTCGGGCTCGTCCAGGCTTGGGGAGAGGCTTTGCGGGAAATCAAGGCCGGCGACACGATATGGATCCCGCCGGGTGAAAAGCACTGGCACGGCGCCGGACCGGCCACGACGATGGTTCATATCGCCATGCAGGAAATGCTCGACGGTAAATCTGCCGAATGGATGGAGAAGGTCTCCGATGCGCAATATTCCGGCGGGACATAATCTGCTACCATAGCGGCAGTGCATGAGACGTGAAAGGAACCATCATGGCGTTCGAAGACATCAAGGCGCGGATAGCCCTCCTGCTCGAAGCGATGGTCCAGCGGCCAACGGATGCCCATGAGATTCATGAGAACTTGCGTGAACAGCTGAACGAGCTCAAGGCCATGGGCATGCCGCTGCCCGATGACCTTGTCGCGCTCGAAAAGCAACTCGAAACCGACTTCGACTCCTGAGGCATAGCACCGTCACAGGGAGCGTGCCGGGTAGTCGTTGAGCACTGCGTTCAGATCGTTTGGCTCTTGCCGGTCCCCCCGCATGGGGCGGCCATCGTGCAGGCCAATATCGCGCAGCATGTGATCCGAGAAATCCCCGGTATCGATGTAGGATGGTTTTTCTTCCGTTCCGTTTGGCTTCACCGGATTGGCAATCCGGCTCCACCAGGAGCCGTGGGTTGCAACGTGGCTGAGTGGTGTCGATACGGTATTCATAATCTCAACTCCAATTGTTGGCGACGCATTGCGTCTTGGTGTTGAGTACTAGATGCACCTTGCCGCGCTTGTTTTCCAACAAAACGCCGAGTACCATGCATAAGGACACCTTATGCGGAGCCATGCATGAACCTTCCTCCCCTTGCCGCAATACGCGCCTTCGAAGCAGCGGCGCGTCATGGCAGTTTCACCAAGGCAGCCGAAGAGCTCGGTATGACGCAGGCGGCCGTCAGCTATCAGATCAAGCTTCTGGAGGAGCGCATCGGTGCAGCGCTGTTCCTGCGCCGTCCGCGGCAGGTGATCCTGACCGAGGTCGGAGCGCGCCTGTCGCCGGTAATGAGTGAGGCCTTCGATATGATGCGTGCGGCAATTGCTGCCACCCGCGAGAGTGCCGATGGCGTCTTGACGATCACAACAATCCCGACTTTCGCCGCCAATTGGCTGGTTCCGCGCCTTGGCTCGTTCCAGCTGGCACAGCCTGCGCTGGCCGTCCGGCTGCAAGCCACCCGCGAAGTCGTTGATTTTTCACGCGAGGACGCCGATGTCGGCATACGCTCGGGCAGCGGGCATTGGCCGGGTATCGTTGCGCACAGGATCTTCGATGCCGACTTCACGCCGATGCTCAGCCCTGCGCTGGCTGCCACCATCGGCGGCGTCAAGGAACCCGAGGACCTGCTCAAACTGCCGATTGTCGATCCGGGCGATCCCTGGTGGAAACTCTGGTTCGGTGCCGCGGGAATTTCCGAACCCGATTTGCGCGGCGATCCCCGCAGCCGCTTTGGCGACCAGCATCTTGAGGGGAAAGCTGTCATTGCCGGACAGGGTGTGGGAATTCTGACCCCCGCATTCTATGAAACGGAGCTGGCACAAGGCCAGCTTATCCAGCCGTTCAGTATTGTTGGCACCGCCGACCATTTCTACTGGCTTGTGTACCCGGAAGCGCGGCGCAATGTGCCGAAAATTCGTGCCTTCCGCGACTGGCTGCTGGGTCAACTGGAAAATCGGTAGAAAGGGCGGAAACCGAAGGGCCCCGCCCGCTTTGATGCTAAAACACGGCGAGATACCGCAGCAGCGAAATAATGCCGATGACGATCACGATTACCTGGGCGATCTGCTTGGCGCGACCGTCAAGTGGAAGCATCTGAATGAGGTAGAGTACGAGAAAGATCACCAGAACGGTGATCAGAAGACTGATCAAAATCGACATTGCAAACTTCCTGTTTTCGGGAACCATTCGAGAGTAGCTTTCTACAACTCGCAGTTGGTTCATTTGGTTCCCCCGCCAGCAATGGAAGCCGCAATTCCTGCAACCACGCATTGTCTGCGTTCAGCCTTGCTGCTAGGTTCCAGCGCACTCCCGCCATCAGGATATCCCCCATGCGTTCGCTGTTTCACCTTGCCTATCACGTAACCGACCTCGACGGCGCGCGCCGATTCTATGGCGGTACCCTCGGTTGCGAGGAAGGCCGCAGCACGGACACTTGGGTGGATTTCGATTTCTTCGGCCATCAGATTTCGCTGCATCTCGGCAAGCCGTTCGAAACCACCAATACCGGCAAGGTCGGCGATCATATGGTGCCGATGCCACACCTTGGCGTGATCCTGCCGCTTGAAGATTGGCATGTGCTGGCCGGCCGCCTGAAACAGGCAGATGTCGATTTCGTCATGCCGCCGGTGGTTCGCTTCAAGGGTGAGCCGGGCGAACAGTGGACGATGTTCTTCCGCGATCCATCCGGGAACCCGATCGAGGTCAAGGGCTTCGCGGATTTTGCCAGCGTCTACGCGAAATAAACCAAAACAATCATGGAAGTACAGCAATCCAATCTGAAGGCGGCGTTCTGGATGATGGGATCGCTTACCGCCATCATCCTCATGGCGATTTCAGGCCGCGAAGCCTCGCGGGAGCTGAATGTCTTCCAGATCATGGAGATGCGCTCGATCATCGGCCTCGCCATGCTCTATCCGTTGATCCGCTCCTCAGGCGGTTTCAGGGCGATGAAGACCGATCGCATCTGGCAGCATCTGGGACGCAATGGTGCGCACTACGCCGGCCAGTTCGCCTGGCTGCAAGCCTTGTCGATGATCCCGCTGGCACAGGTGATCGCCATCGAATTCACCACGCCCGCCTGGACCGCACTGATGGCTGTCATGTTTCTCGGCGAGCGGCTGAACATCTGGCGGATCCTGACCATCGCGCTCGGAATTATCGGCGTGGTCATCATTGTCCGCCCGGGGATCGGCACCGTCGAGGCAGGTCAGCTGATTGTGCTTGGTGCCGCCTTCACCTTCGGCATATCCTTCACCATGGTAAAATCTTTGACCCGCACCGACAGTGTGGTGAAGATTATCTTCTGGATGCTGACCATCCAGTCTGCCATCGGCCTCTTGCCTGCGCTGCATGTGTGGCAATGGCCATCGCTCCATGTCCTGCCATGGGTCATCATCATCGCTTTCACGGGCACCTTCTCGCATTTCTGCATGGCCAAGGCTCTGCTTTATGCCGATGCGACGGTGGTCATTCCCATGGACTTCCTGCGTGTGCCGCTGATGGCTGTGCTTGGCTGGCTGATCTATGCCGAGCGCATCGACATCTTCACGGCGGCCGGCGCGGCGCTGATCCTTTCCGGCAATCTGCTCAACCTGAAGAACCGGACAACCGCGGCGAAAGCCGCCGATCCAGTGTCATCGCCTCATTCGTAGGCGAAACACCATCCCGGCCCCTTCAGCCAGCATCTTTCATCGGGAATATCGTCAGTGCGGTACAGGCGCGTCACCCGCTTCAAGCCGCCGTTCCCGAATGCTCTGGCGAGGGCCTTTTCGGAAGTCGCATCCCGCATCCCGGCGCAAGGGTAGATTGCAACGCCTGAAACGCAGCGTGCCAGAAACTCCGCGCCTTTCCGCGTGATGAGGAACACCGCGCCGCGCGGCCGCATGCTGCTATACGACGAGAATCCATCATCGGTGGTCAACGGCAGAACCAGACGGCCACCGTCATTCAGCCGATCCAGCCAAATATCAGCCGGCCGTGTCGCGCCGGCATTGACGTAGATCACGTCCGCCGGTTCAAACGGCACGATTGTTCCATCGCCTTCGACAATCTCGGCGTTCGGATATGCGGTCAGATATTCCTTTGCTCGCGCTGCCAGATCGGATTCCAGTTCGATGCCGGTTACATGTCCAGTTGGGCCCGCCAGATGCGCCATGATGGCCGTGTAGTAGCCAGTGCCAGTTCCGACATGCACAATATGTTCACCCTCCGATGGCTGCGCAAACCACAACAGGTGGGCGTGCAGCGATGGCTCGCCATTATTGATATGCCGCTCCGGCGCAATCCCGACCAGATCATCCGTGTAGAGGTAGGCGGGATCTGCGCTGGGTGTATAAACATAGCCAAGGCCGAAACGGCTTATCGGCCACGGTCCGGGACCAAGAAAATCTTCGCGCGGCACTTCCGCGAATGCTTGCTCGATACGCGCGTCGTCAACTCCGACGCTAGCCAGGATTCGCCTGGCATAGGCATGGCGCACAGCTTTGAGTTTCTCAGCGTCAGTCATCGCTTTCTCATCCGGAATAATCATGACCTTGCAGCGCCGTTCGTCAAGGGGCCAGGCATCCCTATGTTCTCCGCCAGAAAATCGACGAAACTGCGCACCCGTGCCGCGAGATATTCATGCCCGACGAAGACGGCGTGGATCAATTCCATGTCCCCAGGGTTGTACTCCTCCAGCAGGACAACGAGACGGCCCTGAAGAATGTCCTCGCTGACGTGGAAATAGCCGAGCCGGGCAATGCCCAGCCCCGCCACACACATCTGCTGTGCCGTCACGCCATTGTTGGAGAGGAAGTTGCCCGAGACCTCTAGCATCTCGGTTTCGCCCGTTTCAGGATTGTTGAAAGGCCATTCATTCAACACGCGGCGGAAATTGAAAGTGAGGCAATTGTGCCGGGCAAGCTCGCGCGGATGAGAGGGCATGCCGTGTTTGGCAAGATAATCTGGCGAAGCAATCACCACGACGCGGCTTTCGAACAGCTTGCGGGCCTTCAAACTTGAGTTGCGCATGGGACCGACGCGGATGGCAATATCTGCGCGCTCTTCGATCAGGTCCACCACTCCATCGGTCAGGGAAACATCGAGCTTCACCTCGGGATAGCACTGCAGGAATTTCGGCACGAGCGGCAGGATACAGCGCACGCCAACCGGCACCGATGAGTTTACCCGAAGCAGGCCGCGCGGCGCAGCCGATGCGCCAAAAGCCACGGCGCGTTCTGCCTCTTCGATCTCCGCAACGATGCGAAGTGCCCGCTGGTGGTAAATCTCGCCTTCCGGCGTCAGTTGCAACGTCCGCGTCGAACGGACAAGGAGACGTGTGCCGAGCCGCTCCTCGATCCGGGTGATCATCTTGCTGACGGCGGAAGGCGACAGCCCGAGCCGCCGCCCCGCAGCGGAAAAGCTGTTGAGCTCAACCGCCTGTACGAAAACATCCATCTCGCCAGCCCGGTTATCCATGATCGGAGGTCCAATCCACTTGTGAATTCACTTCACAAGTATTGAGCAATATGAGGCGATTATCAAGGTAATAGCGATAGGCCATATTCAGCCTCAACCGGACCCGTTCCGCCATTTTCGCAATTCGCGGGCTGGTTCCCAAGACAGCCTCCACTCAAAGGACAAGACAATGCCTCTCGCTCTTCTGGCGTTGACAATCAGCGCCTATGCCATCGGGACGACAGAGTTCGTCATCGTCGGTCTTCTGCCCACTGTTGCCGGTGATCTGAATATATCGCTGCCGCTGGCCGGCCTCATCGTCAGTGTCTACGCGCTTGGCGTCACCTTCGGCGCACCCATCCTCACCGCCCTCACCGGACGCATCGAGCGCAAGCCGCTGCTGCTCGGCCTGATGGCGCTTTTCATCGTCGGCAATACGGCCGCGGCACTCTCGCCAACCTATGAACTGCTGCTTGTCGCGCGTGTGCTGAGTGCCTTCGCCCATGGCGTGTTCTTCTCGGTCGGCGCAACCATTGCTGCCGATCTCGTGGCGCCCAACCGTCGCGCCTCCGCCATCGCCATGATGTTCCTGGGCCTCACCGTGGCCATCGTGACCGGCGTACCGCTCGGCACCTTCATCGGCCAGCAGCTCGGCTGGCGCGCGACATTCTGGGCCGTCTCCGGACTCGGCGTGATCGCGTTCATGGCAATTGCGATCCTGCTTCCGTCACAGATCGCCAAAGCCGCTCCTGCCCGTCTTATCGATCAGGTGCGTGTGCTGGCGAGTGGACGCCTGCTTCTTGCCTTTGCCATGACGGCGCTTGGTTATGGCGGCACCTTCGTCATGTTCACTTTCCTTGCCCCGGTACTGCAGGAGATCACCGGCTTTGCCGGCTCGACAGTCAGCCTGATCCTCGTCCTCTATGGTCTCTCCATCGCGGTCGGCAATATGGTCGGCGGACGCGTCGCCGATGGCAATCCGGTCGGTGCTCTCGGGGTCATGTTCCTGCTGCAGGCCATCGTCCTTGCAGCCTTCACATTCACCGCCGTATCACCCATATGGTCTCTGGTGACGCTCGCCGCGCTTGGTGCGCTGTCCTTCTCCAATGTGCCAGGCCTGCAGCTTTATGTGGTACAGCTTGCCAAGATCCATACGCCTGATACCGTCGACGTGGCCTCTGCCCTCAATATCGCCGCCTTCAATCTCGGTATTGCCGGTGGTGCATTTCTCGGCGGTCTCATCGTCGCCTCGCCGCTCGGTCTCGGCGCAACGCCGTGGGTCGGTGCTCTTCTGGTGGTCGGCGCGCTCGCTCTGACCCTCTGGAGCCAGATGCTCGACAGACGTGCCGCCGCGCAACTCGTCGCCGCCTGAAATATCGAAAGGAATAACAATGTTCAATGTAGACGCCAATGGCGCAAAGATCCCCGCAATCGGCTTCGGGACGTTCCGTATGCCCGGCGCCGACGTCCTCCGCATGGTCCCGGCGGTCCTCAAACTCGGCTACCGCCATATCGATACCGCCCAGGCCTATCGCAACGAGGCGGACGTCGGCGAAGCCATCGCCGGTTCGGGTGTCGCCCGCGGCGACGTCTTCCTCACAACCAAGGTGTGGGTCGACAGTTACCGGCACAAGGATTTCATCCGGTCGGTCGAGGAAAGCCTGAAGAAACTCAAGACCGATCATGTCGATCTTCTGCTCCTGCACTGGCCGCAAAGCGATGTGCCCCTGGCGGAGCGCATTGGCGCCTTGAACGAAGTGCGTGATGCCGGCAAGGTTCGCCATATCGGCGTCAGCAACTTCAACACCGCCTTGATGGCGGAAGCGGTTGCGCTGAGCAAGGCACCGATCGTCACCAACCAGGTCGAATATCATCCCTATCTCGGTCAGACTGCCGTGCTCGATGCGGCCCGAAAGGCCGGCATGAGCATCACCGCCTACTACGCCATGGCCGATGGCAAGGTGATCGGCGATACTGCCATCAAGGCGATCGCTGCTGCCCATGGCAAGAGCGAAGCCCAGGTGGTCCTGCGCTGGCTGGTGCAGCAGGAGGGCGTGGTTGCGCTGTCGAAGACCGTCAATGAGGAGCGCGCGAAGAGCAATTTTGAGATCTTCGATTTCGAGCTGTCGCCGGAAGAGATGCGGGCACTGCACGCCCTCGCAAGACCAGACGGCCGCATCGTCAATCCACGCAACCTTGCGCCCGATTGGGACTAGCCGTTCTCATCCGCCGGTGACAGCACCGAAAAAATCAGTAAGGTCAGCATGAGATTCGCGAGAGGTTTTTCATGCTGGCCGAAGTGGCATTGCCCATCAAGCTGACATTCCAGCTCTGGTTGCGCTTCTGGCCCCAGCTGGTCGCAATGGTGCTCCTCGGCCTTCTTGTCTCGGACTTCCTGATGTGGCTGTCGGTCAAGGCCGCCTTCATCAACCACTACGCTGGCCTTGGCTTGCTGACCCTTGTCGCCCTTACCCAACTGGTGACGACCGTCTCCATGATCCAGATTGTGCGGCCGGGATTACCCTCGATCTCCGCGGCACAAGCAACGGCGCAAAGGGAAGCAGACGGCGCCAGGCCGGAGCGCGGCCTTTCCCGCCTTGCCACGATCATCGCCGTGGCGCTTCTCCCGTTCTTTGCCTACTACGCCGCCTGGGGGTTTCTCGGCGATACGATACGGCAATATTCGCGCCTTGCCCTGTCCTACGCGCCATTGGGAGAGTCGGGCAATGTGCTTGATGTGCTCGACTCCAAATGGCTTATCCTGTCGGTTGCGGTTTCATGGGTTGTGCGCAAGTTCGCGCAGATCATGAAGGAAAGGACCGGCCGCTCCATCTGGCAGATCATCGTGGTCGTTTGCGAGACCAACTGGATCTTCATCGGTCTCTATGTGATCAGCCGATGGAAGGACACGTTTCTGGCCTGGTTGACCACCCGCAATATCGGCAACCTGTTCGAGGGACTCTGGACCAGCATCGAATTCCCAATTGCAACTGCCCATGCCGCGACCATCATCCCGGTCGAGCAATCCTCCGTCAGCGTGTCTACCACCATTATCGGACTGTTCTTCTACGCCCTTCTGCCGGTGATCTGGCTGGTGATGGTCGCGCTCGTCTATGGCTATGATGTCCGCGACGATAAGGAACTCATGCGCATTCACCACCGCATCGAACGTTTCGGCGAGCGTTACAAAGCCATCCCGAAGTTCCTGCGCGACTTTGTCGAGCACTTCATCGGCGGTTATCGTTCACGCTATCTTCCCATCGCCAATGGGGTCAGGCTGACGCTGAACTCCGGCCTGTTGCTGATCATTACGTTGATCGTCGGCTACCGCCTGATCGACTGGGCTGCAGCCTGGGCATGGATCGGCGCCACGCGACTGATCGGCCCGCTGGCTCTCGATTATTGGCAGGTGATTTCTCACGGCGTGTCACTACTTTTCGGTAGCCCCTTCCAGGATTCCTCGACCGGCATTCTTGTCGAACCGCTCCGCATCTGTTTCCTCGCAGCTGTTCTCGAGACAGCATTTTCGATGACCAGGAAGGTCACCTCGCGGGCGCATGCCGTTGCCGCCGCACCGGCCATGGATGGTCAATTGGGCACTGCAAACCGCAAGTAGTATGGCCGCTCGCTGCCGAGACCAAGCGTCGGCCGCACTTCGGCCGCCACGTCTTGAGGGACAAGGAAATTCTCCTCGATGACCATGCGCGCACCGCTTTCAGCTCCGGAAAAGGCCGCCGAGCTGCAGGTCTTGATGCCGTCGGCCGGATAGGGCATGCCCGGGACCGACGCTGGCAGCCACGACCGCCCATTGGCATCCACCAATTTGATCGAACAGCCGAGCCATAGATTTTGCAGATCGGGATTGCCAACCTCGACTAGGAAGCGGGCAATCACTGGGACCGACCCTGCCGGCAGTGAGCCCGCTTTGACGCCATCGACCGTTTTCAGCGAAGCGAACTGCCAGTTGCTGCCCCCGAATGTCACCGTCTGGCTTGCCGCCACTTCCCGCGGCCAAAGATCATTGCCCCGCACCAGTTCCTTCACACTGTCATAGGAAATCTCGAGCAATGTCAGCGGTGCGAGCACAATCAGTGCCCAGAGACTGCGGCGGCGCCACTTGCCCTCCGGCTGCGATCCTGTCTCGTCTAACGCGCTCATCGCTCAGTTCCCGGATACGGTTGCGGAATTGCGCAGATCGAAGCTATCGACGATCAAAGGCTGTCCATCGTTGAATTTCCTGAAATCGTCAATGGCGATCCGCGCCTGCGAATCCAGCCTCGGAAAGAGCTGGTTCGACACGACAAACGTGGCGCCATTGACCTGATCGGGCAGGGTCTCAAAGATAAAGCGCGCAGTCTTCGGCAAACCTGGATTGAGCGAATGCGGGGGCAGCCCCGGCAGATAACCGGCACGATCCGAGCTGTCATATTGCAGTCCAGTCGGTCCGACCCAGCTGGCCTGCGCCACGGTATTGGAGGCATTGGTGGCGGCAAGCTGCGCGGTCACAACCACCCACAATCCCGATGTCGTCAGCACTTTGGTGGCGCCAAACCTGTCGAGCGTCAGCTCGCGGGCGAACACCACATTGTCAACTGTCACGTCGAACTGCCGCGTGCGCACGGGTTCATGCATCTTGCCGTGCACCGGCATCGGGCCCGTCAAATCCATATAGTGCGGCTTGGATCGCTGCATGCCGTAGAGAACTGCAATCGCCAGGCAAAGCACCAGTATATTTCCCAGCTTGCGTTTCATTGCTGTGCAGCCTGTGCAGAAACCGGGAAACGAACTGTTCCAGCCGTGTGCTCGTTGTACCAGCCGGGACTGCCTGTCAGATTGTCACGCGGTTTGTATACCTTTGCGGTCACCAGAAACTCGACAGCACCGGTGGGGGCGGCATTGGCCGGCACCAGCCAGACATAGGCCATCTTTTCGGTCATGCCCGGATGCAAATCCGGGAGAAGCGCCATATCGCGTGCAAGATAGATCATCGGCTTTTCAGCTTGTGCGTCGATAGCAGACGGGAAATGGAAAACCCCGTAATAATCCTTTGATGATCTCGCCGTGAGATTCGTCATTTCAGCCTCGAAGACAATGGCCTTCTGGCCCTCCTTCGGCGTCACGCCGAACGCCTTCTCGCTGGTGACGCGGGCGGCGAGCGGCTTGATGCGCCACTGCCCTGCATCTACTGTCTCGTTGGGTGTGAATTGCGGATCCTGCTGCTGCGGCATAGCCTCGAATGCGCCGAGTGCAAACGCGACCGCCAGAGCCGCGAAGGAACCAATACCCGCTGTGAGCCAAGCGATAGCTTGACTGCGCAGGTTCAAAACGTGGGACCACATTAGCCGATCCTTCTCGCCTTGAGCCGGTAGTCCGGATCAATAATGAGTCGTTATCGTGCCAACCATGCAACGACCAGCAGGTATATTTCAACCCTTGGATTTATCTGGAAGCAACCTGAGGTAGATAAGTGTTCACCAGGCTGACGACCTGTGCATCGCGGGTCTTCGCCGTATTCCCGCCCATGACCACAGCAACGAGCTGGCGGCCATTGTCACTGACGGAGGTGACAATGTTGAAGCCGGAAGCCCGAACATAACCGGTCTTGATGCCGTCTGCGCCATTCAATTGGCTCAGCACGCGGTTGTGACCACGAACCAGCTTGCCGTTGAAGACGAATTCCTGGGTCCCGAAATAATAATATTGCTGCGGATAATGCCGGCGCAGGGCGAGGCCCAGCAGCGCCATATCGCGCGCCGTGGTGATCTGCTGCGGATCAGGCAGACCCGAGGCATTGTGGAACGTCGTGCCCCTCATACCGAGGCGGCGTGCCTTGTCGGTCATCAGCGCGGCGAACTGCTCCTCCGTGCCGCCGAGATATTCGGCAAGCGCTGCCGCCACGTCATTGGCCGATTTCACCACGATCGCCTTGATCGCCGTATCGACATCGATTGTCTGACCGGGTCTGAAGCCGAGCTTGCTCGGCGCCTGCGATGCAGCGTGTGCCGACACGGGAATCAGCGTCGACTTGGTTATTCGCCCGGATTGGAGGGCCTCGAACGTGAGGTAAAGCGTCATCATCTTGGTCAGTGATGCAGGAATGCGCGGCAGATCGGCGCTCGCCTGATAGAGAACGACCCCGGTGCTGCCATCGACGACGATAGAAGCTGATTTTTCGGAAACAGGGCCAGAAACCACCCCGGCCGGATCAAGCGTGGCCGCTGTGGTACAGCCGCTTGCAACCCCTAGGATCAAACCCATCAATGCCACGATTTTCGGAAGTGAATATAAAGACATATAGACTCGCGGCACGTTTATTTTCCGGATCTCTGAACTTGCGAAAGAATAAAAAATCTAGCGCAGGATGGTTGAAATATTCAGTTTAACCAGTGCTTGTTAGCCGATTTGAACGCCTACGCCAAGCGTGAACATCTACAGCAAATTGTCGCTCCCTGTCCTGTTACCAAATAGGTTTAGGCCGTTAGGACCACCTTGACGCTTCGTGACCTGTCCAAGGCCATCCGGAAAGCTTCAGGCGCCTCGGACAGCCTGTACTCCCCTGTTACCAGCTTGAGCACATCGATCTTGCCTTCGACGATCAACTCGACCGCCTCGAAGAACTCTTCGCCAAAGCGGAACGTTCCGACGAGGTCGAGCTCTTTCGCCATTACGGCATTGGCAGGGACCGGAATTGTCCCGCCGGCAAGGTTGCCGACCTGCACCACCGTGCCGCCGCGCCGTACCGTTCGGATGGCAGAGGCAAGCCCCGCCGCCGTTCCGGAGATTTCGAAGGCGATGTCGAATGGCGTGGCCGCCGCGAGCTCAGCCAGTTGCTCTTCGCCTTTCGAAAGATCGACGATCTGATCGGCGCCAAGCTCTTGGGCAAATTTCAACGGTGCAGCTGCGACGTCGACCATGGTGACTGAACCCGCATCCGCGTGTTTCAATGCAAGCATTGTCAAAAGACCGATTGGACCGGCGCCAAAGACAATCGTCGAGAAGCCCTTTACATGCCCCGCGCGGCGCACCGCGTGCAGGCAAACCGCCAAGGGTTCGGCCAGCGCGGCCGCCTGAAAGGACAGCTCCGCCGGTACCTTGACGCATTGCGCCGCAGTCGCATCGAAAACACTGGCGAACCCGCCCTGCATATGCGGCGTCTTCGACGCCGAGCCCATGAAATAGATGTTCTCGCAAAGATTGGCGCGGCCTTCATGGCAGTAGACGCACCGCTCGCACCAGCGGGACGGATTGACCGCGACCCGTTCACCAATGGTAAGCCCGGTGACGTTGCTGCCAACCCCTACTATCTCGCCGGCTACCTCATGGCCTAGAATGAGCGGCGAGGTGACGACGAAATCGCCGGTTCTGGCATGGCGGAAATAATGCATGTCCGAGCCGCAGATACCTCCGGCGCCGAACTTGACCCGAACCATATTGGGTTGGAGCTCGCCGAGTTCGACGTCGACGACGCGCAGATCTTCCGCGCCGAAGAGAGTTGCAGCAATGCCTTTGGTACTCATTTGATCAGACCCAATTGTGTTGGAAGCCAAAGTGTAATCGCCGGAACGAAGGTGATGGCGATCAGTGCGATGAAAAGCGGAACGAGCCAGGGCAGGATGGCCATGGTTGTGCGCTCGACCGAAAGCTTGGCAACCCGCGACAGCACGAATAGTACCATGCCCAGCGGCGGATGCAGAAGCCCGATCATCAGGTTCAACGTCATGATCAGACCGAAATGCACCGGGTCGATACCGAATTTCAGTACAAGCGGCAAAAGGATCGGCACGAGGATGGTGATTGCGGCGATCGTATCGAGAAAGCAGCCGACGAACAGCATCAGCAGATTGACCAGGATCAGGAACACCCATTTGTTCTCGGTGATCGAGAGAATGGCCGTCGACAGCAGCTGCGCCGCCTGGCTCACTGTCAGCAGCCAGGCGAAGACGGAGGCCGCCGTCACGATGAAAAGCACGGATGCGGTGGTCTCGATCGTGTCGAAGCTGGCCTTGGCAAGGCTCGCGAGTGTCATCGTGCGATAACGCACCAGGCCGAGGAACAGCGACCAGAGCACGGCTGCGACGGCCGCTTCCGTCGGCGTGAACCAGCCCATGGTCATGCCGCCGATCAGGATGACCGGCGTCATCAGCGCCATGACCGCGGAGAAGTCGAAATACCAGTCGACCGCAAGCAGGAGCACGAGTGCGATACCGACGGAGGCATTGACAGACAGGCCGGTCAGGGTCAGCAGATAGATGACCAGTGGAACAGCGAAAACCACGACAATTTCAAGCGAGGCTTCCAGAAGCTGCTTGACCTTGAATGGCGCGTCGGAACCCCACCTCTTGATGTAGGCGAAGATGGCGACGGTAACCATCATCAGCACGGTCATGACGACGCCCGGGAGGATGCCGGCCATGAACAGGGCGCCGATGGAGACATTGGCCATCATGCCGTAGATGACGAAGGGCAGCGATGGCGGGAAAATCGGGCCGAGCGTTGCGGACGCGGCGGTCACGCCGACTGCCGCTTCCACGGGATAGCCGTGATCCTTCATCGCCTTGATCTCGATGGTGCCGATACCGGCAGCGTCGGCAAGCGCTGTTCCCGACATGCCGGAGAAGATCACCGAGCCAATGATGTTGACCTGTGCCAGACCACCCTTCATCCAGCCGACAAGGGCGACGGCGAAGGAATAGATCCGGCCGGTAACGCCCGCCGAATTCATCAGATTGCCCGCCAGGATAAAGAATGGCACGGCGAGCAGAGGGAAGCTTTCGACGCCCGCGATCATGCGCTGCGCGACGATGATGTCGGGGGCAACGCCGAAGAACACGAGGTAAAGGACGGACGCCACCGCCATGGAAATGGCCACCGGCACGCCAACAAGCATGAGGACGAGAAAAGTTCCGACAAGCAATAGCATCGATCAATCCTCGATCTTCTGGAATTCTTCGGGGCGTTCCAGAACGGAGTAGCCGCGGCGAATATTGCTGATGAAAACCTGAATGGCGCGAAACAGCATCAGGACGAATGCAAGCAGGACACCGTAGAAAACGATGTTGCGGGGCAGATCCACCGTCACCATGCGCTCGTCGGCAACGATGTCGACATAGCGCCACATCAGCCAGACGGCGTAGACGAAGAAGGCTATGCGCACCAGATCGACGAAGATCGACAGGACGCGGGCAACGGATGCCGGAATGTAGTGGTAGAACACATCCACCTGAATATGGCGGGAGACGCGCACACACATCACCGATCCGAGAAACACCACGCCGATCAGGCAATTGATGGCGATTTCCTCGGTCCAGGCATAGCTGTCGTTCAGGACATAGCGCGTGAAAAATTGCAGAAAGACACAGCCTGTCATCAGCCAGAAGACGATCAGTGTAAGCCAGTCTTCGATTGCATAATCTGCAACATTGGCGACAGGCGCCGCTTCTTCGAAGGAATGGGCGATTTCCTCGGCGGTAATCTGTGTGTGAACTTCATTTGACATGGTTGTCTCCGGTCATCAGGTCTCAGGAGAAATGGCCGGGCAAGAAGAGCGCCCGGCCATCGTCAGTCATTCCTTGATGGCGCGGATGGCTTCCCAGTCGGACTTGTCGTAGCCGAAATCCTCGAACTTCACCTTTTCCATGACGTTCTTTTCGAAGTCGGCCTTGTCGATGTCGGTCACGCTCAAACCGCGTTCCTTGAAGCTCGCGACCAGCGCCTTTTCCTTGTCCGCGATGATCTTTGTCGTCTTTTCTGCCGCCTCTTGCATGACGTCGCTGAAGATCTTCTTGTCTTCATCGGAAAGGCTCGACCAGAGCTGCTTCGAGATCACCGTATTGAGATGATCGACGATGTGACCGGTCAGGATGATGTTCTTCTGCACCTCGAAGAACTTCTTGGCTTCGATGGTGGTCAGCGGGTTTTCCTGCGCCTCGACCGTGCCGTTCTGCAGCGCGAGGTAGACCTCGGCGAAGGCGATGGGCGTGGTATTGGCACCGCAGGCGCGCGGCATGGCGAGATAGGCCGGAACGTCAGGCACACGTATCTTCAGGCCCTGCATGTCCGCGCACTTGGCGATGGGCTTGTTCGACGTGGTCTGGCGGGTGCCATAATAACTGACGGCCGCGATGTGGTTGCCGCTCTTTTCCTCATAGCCGGCTGCGAGCCGCTTGAAGACATCACTCTTCGTATAAGCGATAAGATGTTCCGGCCCGCGGAAAATGTAGGGGAAATAAGTTACGCCGATCGGCTTGTAGTCGCGTGCTGCGAAGCTCGAACCGGAAATGATGATATCGACCGTACCCAGCTTCAGGCCCTGGTTGATGTCGGCTTCCTTGCCCAGCTGCGATGCCGGGAATACGTCGATCTTGTAGCGGCCATCGGTCCGCTTGCCGATCTCTTCTGCCGCCCATACGGATTCCGTATGAAATGGCTCGGATGTCTCGTACACATGCGCCCACTTCAGCGCGGTCTGCGCCTGAGCGGCTGCCGCCGAAAGTGCGAGCGCGGCAACCGCGCCCAGAATTGCCGTGAGTTTGATCTTCATGCCGTTATCCTCCCAGATTGAATTTCAGATCTTTCCATTTCGGCCGCCCTTCACAGAACGGCCCTTATCGCTTTCCAGATCTTCATCGAAGCTTCTGGAAAATCTCAATTGCGATTGTTGCAGGTGATATCGCATCGCTTCCTTGGCGCGTCCCGGATCGCCGGAAGCGATAGCATCGCGAATGGCCCGGTGCTCCTCGAATGCCTCTCGCCATGAGGCAGGGCTCTCGAAATAGCTGGCCAGCTTTTCGAAATACGGCGTCATGCGCTGGTCGAAGAGCTCACCGACAAAGCGGTTGAGAGCCGAGTTTTCGATGATGTTGGCAATCGTCGTGTGAAAGGTCCGATCGAGCGCAATGGACGTGCGCGGACTGTTGAATGTTTGGGCCATCTTTGTCAGCACCGCGTCCATCGATTCGATGTGATCGGGCGTCACGACCGTTGCGGCTTCCTCGGCGATTGCACACTCGATGAGCGATCGCGCGCGCAGGAGTTCGAACGGTCCCTCCAGATCGTCGGCCGGTGCCAGCGCAGGCTTTTCACGCTGCTGGCCCGTGACGTAGATGCCGGAACCCATGCGGATATGCACAAGCCCCTCCACCTCGAGCGCAATCAGCGCTTCACGGATTGTCGGACGGGATACGCCAAGCTCCTCGGCCAGTTCGCGCTCTCCCGGCAACCGCTCGCCAACGGCAAATTTGCCGCCCTCGATCAGTGTGCGTATCTGGTCTGCCACCTGCCGGTATAGCCGGCGCGGCTGAATGGCTGCGAACATGGATCCTCCCCGCACGGCACTCCCTTTCCGCGCTAGACTGGTAAACTGGCCTTACCAATATCTAACTGATACATTGATATATATGCTGGAGTCAACCCATGCGAAAACACACTCACAACCATAGATGGGACGATTGTAACAATCCGTATTGGAAAGTGATTGCCGCAGATGACCCCGAACAAGCTATGAGGAACCGACCATTGAACATCCGCCCTTCGAACCGGTGACAAATGCTTGAAACTCGATTGCTGCGCGCCTTCGCTTGCCTGACCCTGGCTCTTGCTCTCGGCGCTTGCACGACAACCGATCCGAAACTGCCCAACGCAGCATCCGCTCCTATTCCCGAGCCATCACCGCGCGTCGCAAGCGCTGCCTCGGAGAACAAACCTGCAGCCCAATCCTCGAACAAATCGGTCGATGGTCTGATCTCGAAATACTCTGTTGCCTATGCCGTACCGGAATCGCTCGTGCGCCGTGTGGTCAAGCGCGAAAGCAGCTTCAATCCCGGTGCACGCAACGGCCCATATTGGGGCCTGATGCAGCTATTGCCCGCAACAGCGCGGGGCCTCGGCCATGATGGCAGCGCCAAGGATTTGCTCGATGCCGAAACCAACCTCAAATATGGCGTGAAATACCTGGCGGGCGCCTACAAGGTTGCCGACAGCAATCCCGATCAGGCCGTGCGGCTCTATTCCCGCGGCTACTACTATCAGGCCAAGCGCAAGGGTCTTTTGAGTGTGCTGGAGCCGGATTCGGCGCCTGTCGATCCAGCTCCCGTTGCTTTCGCTGCTGCGCCTTCGATAGCAGCCGCCGGCCCCGCTGCAGCAACAACGGCGCTTGCGGAACCAACCCAGCTCGCCTTTGCCGAGGAGCGCGTCGTGCTTCCCTCGGTGGTCCCTCTGCCATTCGAACGGCAAGACATCATGACGGCTGCGCCGTCGGCCACCACCGGTAAAAATGGTGCACGGGCCCGCGTCCCTGCCCCACTCTGAGATTCCCGGCAGCAGCCATTGCTGCCGTCAGGTAGTCCTTCGCTTGCTCCGCCGCGTCGTGCAAATCTGATCCTTTCGCGAGCCCCGCGGTCATCGCCGCGGCGAGCGTGCAGCCCGTACCGTGATCATGACTTGTCGCGATGCGCGGGCGGGAAAAGCGGTGCATGGTCACGCCGTCAAACAGCAGGTCGGTGCTATACTCGCCTTTTGAGTGACCGCCCTTGATCAGCACCGCCGAGGGGCCAAGCGCCAGAAGGAGCTCCGCCTGCCGTGCCATCTGGGCCTCGCCGTCAGCGATCGGCTGCCCCGTCAGCAATGCCGCTTCAGGCAGATTGGGTGTCACTACCACAGCGAGTGGCAGTAGCAGCTGACGCAGAGCCTCGACCGCCTCCGGCTGCAACAGGCGGTCGCCCGATGTCGCCACCATCACCGGATCAAGCACCGCCCTGCGGCCCCAATGCTGCAATGACGCAGCAATGGTCTCGATGGCCTCCGGCGTCGATACCATGCCGATCTTGATCGCCTTCACATCGATATCCGACAGCACGGCATCGATCTGGGCGCGGACAATACCGGGTGACAGATTTTCGATGGCGGTGACCCCGCGCGTGTTCTGCGCGGTGACGGCGGTGAGAACGCTGGTGCCGTAGACGCCAAGTGCCGAGAAGGTCTTCAGATCCGCCTGAATGCCTGCCCCGCCGCCGCTGTCGGACCCGGCGATGGTCAGGGCAATGGCGGTCATGCCCGTGCCTGCAACGCTGCATCGACCACGGAGCGCAGGGCCGCCGCAGCGCCGTTCGGGTCGGCTTGCCGGAAAATCGCCGAAATCACTGCAACGCCATCCGCTCCGGCAGCAATGGCAGGCGGCGTGCGCGCGAGATCGATCCCCGCAATTGCTCCAACCGGCAGGTCTGGTTTCACAGCCCGAATGATTGGCGCCAAGCGGCTGAAGCCGTCGAAGCCAATCGGACCATCGGGATTTGCCTTGCACAGCGTCTCGAATAACCCGCCAATGCAGGCATAGTCGATATCGCTTGTCGTTGCTGCCAGCGCATCGGCCTCGTTTTTCACGGTCAGGCCAATGATTGCATCCGGGCCGAGCAGCAGCCGCGCATCGCGGACCGGCATGTCCTCGCGGCCGATATGCACGCCCTCGGCACCGGCGGCAAGCGCCACATCGATGCGATCATTCACGACCAGCGGCACGCCCGTGTCCTTCAACGCGCTATGGATTGTCCGTGCGCGCTCCACCATCAACCGGGTCGGCGAATTCTTGTCGCGATACTGGATAATCGTCGCGCCGCCGCTAGCGGCTGCAAGCGCAAGTGCGCCAAGGTCCTTGTCGCCGCCGATCGCGTCGAGATCGACAATGGCATTCAGCCGGAAATCTACTTTTGGTCGCACAGTCTGGACTCCATCATGAACAGGTTGGAGATCCGGATATGTGCGAAGACAAGGCAGAGTGCGCGAAGAAGGCTCAATTCCCGTTCCTACGCCGGCATAACCCGGATCAGGTTCAAGGGTCCAGCTCGACGCCATCTCAGCACTGTACAGTGCCCCCCTCGGAATGAAGTCATGATGGAGCGGCGCAAGATCAAAGTCAATTGCGCCGCTTTCTCGTTGGAAGGCTACTGGGTCAGGCGAATTTTTGAGTAGTCCAATGCGCACCCGGTTTTCAATGTATATTCGAAATCCGGATTGCTGCCGCCGCCATCCTCCCAACCATGCTTTTTCGTGACACCATCGCAATTCATCAGGTCATTCATAAGCACTGGTTCCGCTTCGTGCGGCTTTGTCGTTTGGGCACCGTCCAGAGCAAGCCGCCATGCATCGTTTGCGTTGTCGCTTCTGACGAGGAAGGCATTGGCGCTGTTTTTGAGATTGTATTCTTGCTGGAACGTAAGCCCAGCGGGAATTGGTGTTAGTTGATCGCTGGAGCTGGTAGAGGCCACACACTTTCTTTTCGAGGGAGTTTTGTTGTTATCGTTTTTCTGGCCAATGGGGCATCCGCCCTTCTTGACGATCATGGTAAAATAGAAGGTTTTGAATTTTCCGAGCTTAAAAGTCTGAGATGATGATCCAACCGCTGGAACCGATATTCCGCTACCGTCAACCTGACTGGGGTTGGTGTATTCGATAGCTGCAACTTCCTCCTCAGCGCCATTCTCCCGAACAACAATCACCGAAATCTTCTTGTAGTAGATTCCTTTGACCTTTGTGATGTTGAATGTCGCCTCGACTGGTGCCAGCGCCCCTGATGCTTCCGACTTAACGGCAATGTCCATCGCGTTTTGATTCAAGACTCTCATGAACGTCGTCGCCATCGGCCGGTCAAGCGTAAGAAGAATTCGTGGAGGTACATCTTTCGTGACCGTGACGTTGTGGGTTGCGCCACTATTGCCAGCGTTAGTCAGGTTTGCATTCAGCATTTCAAGGACGCGCGTTTTTACTGCCGGCAAGTTCTTGCCATCATAGATCGACGCCCCGGCCAACACTGCCGCATCGGCCGCATTCTGCAACGTGACCCTCTCATTGCTGGCGCGGCTGTAATCGACGGCAAGTCCGGTCACGCCCAACAAAGGTACCAGCAGCAAAGTGAATGTAACGGCCGTCGCCCCGCTGCGGTCTCTCAGGAAATCTCGAATACGCTTCATGTCCCACTCCAGTCGTTGAGTGGAACCATTGATTCCATGGCGTAAATGCCGGCTTAGAAAATTCATTCAGATTTTCATTATTCCGCGCCGGATGGTCGAAATCCGCGGACTCGCTTCCGGCATGGTAAAAATCAGATGAACGTTTCTGCCCTAGAGCCGCACGTCCGGCCGGACAAATCCCTGGCTGGCAATCAGCAGGTTGCGCGTGTAGTCCTGCGTCACCTTGCGCATGGCAAGCTCGGCTGCAGTCAGGCGTTCGACTTCGGCGCCATTTTGCATCACCATCAGCCGGTCGCACATATGGGTGACGACCGCGAGATCGTGGCTGACCATGAGGAATGTCAGCTTCCGGTCGCGGCGGATTTGCTCAAGCAAATTCAATACCTCCGCCTGCACCGACGCATCGAGAGCCGAGGTGGGCTCATCGAGCAGCAGGATCGACGGTTCCAGGATCAGCGCCCGGGCAATGGCCACGCGCTGGCGCTGCCCGCCGGAAAGCTGGTGCGAATAGCGGAAACGGAAACTCGACCCGAGCCCCACTTCATCCAGCGCGCGCAGGATGCGCTTTTCAATATCGCCGAAGCCATGAACGGCCAGCGGCTCCAGCAGCAGCCGGTCCACCGTCTGGCGCGGATGCAGCGAACCGTAGGGGTCCTGGAACACCATCTGCACTTCACGATAGAACGCCTTGGTCCGCTTCGAGCCGAGCGTTTTGCCGTTGACGGTAATCGTCCCGCCGCTCACCGGCGCGAGACCGGCGACGGCGCGCAGGAGCGTGGACTTTCCTGAACCGGACTCTCCGACAAGACCGAATGATTCGCCCGGCGATACTTCAAGGCTCACACCGCGAAGGGCACGAAACCGGTTGAACACCACTTCGAGATTTTCGGTGACCAAAGCTCTCATCATGTGGCCCACTCCGGCTTGCGGTCGAGTACCGGCAGCGGATGCCGGTCATTGTCGATCTGCGGCATGCAGTTGAGCAGGCCTTGCGTATACGGATGCTTCGCCTTGTGCAGGTCCGTCGCGGCGATCTCCTCGACGATACGCCCGGCATACATGACGATGACCCTGTCACAGAACGACGAGACCAGCCGCAGATCATGCGAGATGAAGATCAGGCCCATGCCGCGGTCGCGCACCAGATTGTCGAGAATGCGCAGCACGTCGAGCTGCACGGTAACATCAAGCGCGGAAGTCGGCTCGTCCGCGATCAGGAGTTCGGGCCCGGTAATCAGCATCATGGCGATCATCGCACGCTGGCCCATGCCGCCGGAGACCTCGTGCGGGTGCAGATCATAGACCCGTTCCGGATCGCGGATCTGCACGGCGGCAAGCATGTCGAGCGCGCGCTGGCGCGCCGCACTCTTGCTCACCTTCTCGTGCGTGCGCAGCGTCTCGACGATCTGCCTGCCGATGCTCATGACCGGGTTGAGCGAGTATTTGGGATCCTGCAGGATCATGGCAATGCGATTGCCGCGCAGTGCCCGCCGCTGCCTCACCGAGGCAGTCTGGAGATCGATACCATCGAAATTCAGCGTCTTGGCGGTGATCCTGGCATGCGGCGGCGTCAAGCCCATGATCGCGCGCCCCGTCTGCGACTTGCCGGAGCCGGACTCGCCGACAATGCCAAGACGCTCGCGGCCAAGTGTAAACGAGACACCGCGCACCGCATCGACCGTGCCCGTGCGCGTGGGAAACTGGACCCGAAGGTCCTCGACGGTCAGCATCGTGCTCATTGGCTGCTGCCTCGCGGATCCAGCGCATCGCGCAGGCCGTCGCCCAGAAGATTGAAGCCGAGACTGACGATCAGGATGGCAAAGCCCGGCATGGCGGCGACCCACCACTGATCCATGATGAAGCGGCGGCCCGAGGCGATCATTGCGCCCCATTCCGGCAATGGCGGCTGCGCACCAAGGCCAAGGAAACCAAGGCCCGCAGCCGTCAGGATGATGCCAGCCATGTCGAGCGTCACCCGCACGATCAGCGAGGACAGGCACAGCGGCATGATGTGGCGCAGCACAATGCGTGTCGGCGAGGCGCCCATAAGCTGCACGGCTGCGATATAGTCCGAATTGCGTACCGTCAGCGTCTCGGCCCGGGCTATGCGCGCATAGGGCGGCCAAGAGGTGATGGCGATGGCAATGACCGCATTTTCGATGCCGGGTCCAAGCGCAGCCACAAAGGCAAGCGCCAGAATGAGTTTGGGAAAGGCGAGAAAAATGTCGGTAATGCGCATCAATATGGAGTCGACCCAGCCTCCAGCATACCCAGCGATCGTTCCCACAAGCAGGCCGATGGGTGCGGCGATGATAGCGACAAGGATGACAACATAGAGCGTCAGGCGCGAGCCGTAGATCAGCCGCGAGAGAATATCCCGGCCCTGATCGTCCGTTCCGAGGAGATACAGGCCACCCGGCGGCAGCAGGCGGGCATTGCGCAGATCGCCCGCAACCGGCGAGTGCGGGGCAAGCACGTCGGCGAAAGCCGCAACCAGCAGCAGCGCGATGATGATGGCGAGACCGACCACCGCCAGCCGGTTGCTGGCAAAGCGGCTCCAGACCAGATAGGCGCGGCCAAGCCTTGCCTGCATGCGCGATTGCGGCCGGTCGCTCATCAGCCATTCGCGGCGAGAAAGGGGACGTGCGGGGCTAAGTTCACTCATCGTGCGCGTGTCCGTGGGTCAAGCGCCCGATACAGAACATCGGACAACAGATTGATGGCAACGAAGACCGTGCCGATGATGATGGTTCCGCCCAGCACCGCATTCATGTCGGCGTTCTGCAGCGAATTGGTGATATACATGCCGAGGCCCGGCCAGGAGAAAACCGTCTCGGTCAGGACGGATCCTTCCAGCAGCCCGGCATAGGACAGCGCGATTACCGTCACCAAGGGAACAGCCGCATTGCGCAGCGCGTGGCCCCAGATGATGCGGGTTTCCGACAGGCCCTTGGCGCGGGCGGCGACAATATATTCCTGCTCCAGCTCGTTAAGCATGAACGAGCGCGTCATGCGGCTGATATAGGCAAGCGAGAAATAGCCGAGCAGCGAGGCAGGAAGTATGATGAAGCTGAAAATATTCCAGAACGCATCCCAGTTGCGCTGCAGGATCGCGTCGAGCAGGTAAAAGCCCGTTATCGGAGTAAATGTGTACTCGTAGACCACATCGATACGGCCCGGGCCGGAGGTCCAGCCAAGCTTTGCGTAGAATACGAGCAGTGCCAGCAAGCCCAGCCAGAAAATCGGCACCGAATAGCCAATCAGTCCGATGATGCGGACGATCTGATCGATGATGCTGCCGCGCTTGACCGCTGCCAGCACGCCGAGCGGCACACCGAATACGGCACCGAGGAGCGTCCCGAACGTAGCCAGCTCCATGGTGGCGGGAAACACCCGCCTGATATCGGTCATGACCGGGTTGGTGGTCAGCACCGAATTACCGAAATTGCCCTGCAATGCGTCTTTTATATAGATGACGAACTGCTGGTATATTGGCAAGTTGAGGCCATATTCCTCACGCACCCGCTCGACCACATGGGCGGGAGCCCGGTCGCCGACGATGGCCAGTGCCGGATCGATCGGGATGACCCGCCCAATGAAGAACGTGACGGCAAGAAGCCCCAGGAATGTGATGGCGCCAATCAGCAGGAACCTGCCGATAGCCCAAAGGAGGCTGGAGGCCCAGGCGCCTGATCGCCTGGACTCCAATCGTGATTCGGTGCTGCTCATATGATCAACTCTCGGGACTTGCCCCGATCATTTCGATACGTTGAAGACGTAGTTCGTATCGAATGATGGTCCGAGCTTGAACCCCTTCAGGTTCGAGCGAAGACCCGCGACTTCCGTCTGCTGGAAAATCAGGATGAACGGGCTGGTCTCGAGAACCTTCTTCTGCAGATCCTGATACATCTGGGCACGTTTGGCACCATCGCGCTCAAGCAGGGCGGCCTTGGTTTCCTTGGTCAGGTCCGGCACATCCCAGGCGTTGCGCCAGGCCAGGGTCTTGTTGGTGCCCGCATCCGAATTGTCAGGATTGCTGGTGAAGGTTTCCGCATTGGAGTTCGGATCCCAGTAATCGACACCCCACTGGCCGATATAGGAATCGTGCGTGCGAGCGCGATACTTGGTCAGCGTCTGCTTACCGTCGCCGGGAATGATCTCCAGCTTTACACCGGCCTGAGCCAGCGTCTGCTGCACCGATTCCGCAATGCCGGTCACAGGCTGGTTATTGCGCACGTCCATGGAGAACGAGAAGCCTTCCTTCAGCCCTGCCTTCTCCAGCAGCGCCTTGGCTTTTTCAACGTCCAGCTTGTAGGGGTTTTCATCGAGTTCTCCGAGAATTCCCTTTGGCAGGAAGGTCTGGTGGATCTCGCCGATGCCCTTGATCAGCTTCTCGCCAATCGCCTCGTAGTCAACCAGGTACTTCAACGCCTCGCGTACTTCAGGCTTCGCCAGGTTGGGGTTCTTCTGGTTGAGGCTGATATAATAGATCGTGCCCTTCGGGGCGCTGGTCGTCGTGATGTCGCTGTTCTTGACGACCTGCTCCAGGTCGTTCGGCTCGAGATTGCGCGCAACGTCGATGTCGCCCTTTTCGAGCAGAAGACGCTGCGCCGCGCTTTCCTTGACGTGGCGGTAGATGACGCGGTTCAGCGCTGCCTTGGTGCCGTAATAATTGTCATTGCGTTCCAGGACGATGATCTCGTTGGCACGCCAGTCGCGAATCTTCATCGGACCGGAGCCGGCATAGCCGGTCTTCATCCAGGCATTGCCGTAATCGTCACCAACGACATGTTCGGAAACCAGCTTCTTGTCGACCACGGAGGCGACCGTCGCCGTCAGGCAGTTCAGCACGAAGCTCGGCGCATAGGGCTGATCGACCGTAAAGACAAAGGTTGACGGATCGGATGCCTTGGCCTTCTCGGCGACATTATCGGCTTTCAATCCGAACTGCGTCAGGATGAATGCCGGGCTCTTGTCGAGCTTGATCGCGCGCTCAAAAGAATAGGCGACGTCGTCGGCGGTGATCGGATTGCCCGAAGCGAATTTCAGCCCCGGCTTGAGCTTGAATGTATAGGTCAGGCCGTCGTCGGAGACAGTCCAGCTCTCGGCGATATCGGCAATGATCTTCGAGGGATCGTTGATATCGAGCCGGACAAGCTTGTCATAGGTGTTGCCGTTGATCTCGCCCATGGTGAGCTCGAAGGCCTCGGCCGGATCAAGCGTGATGACGTCGTCGATGGCAAATGCCTCGACAAGGGTATCGGCCGGCGTTTCCGCCCATGCCGGTACACCGGAAAGCATGATCGCGGAAAGCGCCGCCCCGCCGAGAAGAAGCCGGAATTTGGTATTGATCTGGTTCACCAACATTGTTCTGTTCCCTGTTTTAGAGCGATTGGTTTCTTGGCAATCTTAGTTTTCTTCGTGCCACGCCGATCGCAGCACGCGCAGCCAGTTTTCGCGGCAGATCTTTGCAAGATCATCTCCCAGATATCCGGCGTCCCGCAACGCCGCTACCAGGTTCTGATTTCCGCTTGCATCGGCAATTTCGCCGGGGATTTTAGCACCGTCGAAATCAGAACCAAGTGCCACGCAGTCGATGCCCATGCGGTTCACCATGTAGTCGATGTGGCGTACCATATCAGACAGTGGCGTATCGGCGTTTTCGCGCGCATCGGGGCGCAGCATGGCGACGGCATAGTTGAGCCCGACCAGACCCTTGCTCTCGCGTATGGCGTCCAGCTGCCTGTCCGTCAGGTTGCGTGCAACAGGGGTCAGCGCATGGACATTCGAATGGCTGGCGACGAGCGGTTGATCGCTGATGCGTGCAACGTCCCAAAAGCCTTTTTCGGTGATGTGGGCAAGATCAACGAGAATGCCAAGGCGGTTGCAGGCTTTAACGAGTTCTTCGCCCTCCCGCGTCAATCCGGGGCCTGTATCCGGATGCATCGGATAGGCGAAAGGCACGCCGTGGGCAAAGATATTGTTGCGGCTCCAGACCGGCCCCAGCGAACGCAGTCCCGCGGCGTAGAAGACATCGAGCGCTGCCAGATCCGCACCTATCGCTTCGCAGCCTTCCATATGCAGCACGGCGGCGAACATATCCCGGCGCATGCATTCGGCAATCTCGGCTGTAGTGCGGCAGAGCTTCCACCCTCCGGCCCGCTGCAGTTTCAACGCGATCGCCGCCATCTCGAGTGAAATATCGAGCGATGGCGCGCGGTCCAGCGGCGCAGCGAGAGGCGTCGAATAATGGCCGTTGGCATCGGGTGCCTTGAAGGCAAGATCACCGGAAGGGACGTAAATGGCACAGAGGCCACCGATCAAGCCACCCTTGAGCGCCCTGATCTTGTCGATATGGCCGGAAGTCGTCCCATCGATAAATTCCTGGATCGGATCGGCCCCGTCTCTTGAATGTTTCCACAACCGGTAAAGCACATCGTTGTGACCATCAAAGACAGGCTGCATTTCAATTCCCGATCAGGTTGACTCAAAAAAGTACGCCATCTTTGCCGGGCATTCGTTTGGCCTATCCCCGGGACATCGCTTCTTTTTTGACAAAAGATCATGACGCCGCCGAACAGGCAAGAGAGTTGTTGTACAAAAGTATAAAAACGCTGGGGTTCGATTCAACCTGCAGGTCGTGGTGGTGGTTGGTGTCAAACGATAGCATCAGGCATGACCAGACACCGAACCCGATATTTCGTGGACATATGCACGGAAATGGTATATTTCTTATACCAATACTGATCCATGCTGTTTGAGTACGATCCGGCAAAGAGCGCGTCCAATAAAATCAAACACGGTATTGATTTTGAGGAAGCACAACCGCTCTGGAAAGATGACCGGATGCTGGAAGCTCCAGCCAAAGTGGACGGAGAGCCGCGTTTTCTCGTAATTGGCTTACTCAGAGGCAAACATTGGTCAGCCATCTGCGTTTACAGAAGCGGTAAGGTTCGCATCATTTCGGTTCGCCGGGCCCGAAAACAGGAAATCGAATACTATGAAGACAAGTGATTTTGACCGCAATTTCGACGAGGGAGAAGATATTGCCGAACAGGTGGATTGGTCGAAGGCCCGTCGGCCCAACGAAGAACTCAAGCGGGTGAATGTCGACTTTCCCATGTGGGTAGTGGAAGGTCTGGACAGACAGGCACGGCGGCTTGGCGTGACCAGACAAGCCCTTATCAAGCTCTGGATCGCCGAACGACTGGGTTAGAGCGGTTTTCGTTTAACTATCCGAATAAACGGTGGTGCATTGAAAATCACTGCACCACCGATCCATTCCTAAACGTCCAGATTGGCCACACTCAGCGCATTGTCCTGGATGAACTCGCGGCGCGGCTCCACGTCGTCGCCCATCAACCTGGAGAACAGGCTATCGGCATCGGTGGCGTCGTGGACCTTCACCTGCAACAGCGACCGCGCATTCGGATCGAGCGTTGTCTCCCAAAGCTGGTCGGCATTCATCTCACCAAGACCCTTGTAGCGCTGCAATGACAGGCCTTTGCGTCCCGCCGCGAAAACGGCCTCGAGCAGAGAAATTGGTCCGGCAACAGAGTCGGCTTTTTCCTTGCGGCGCAGCACCGGCGGCTTGGCATAGATCTCGTGCAGGCGGGCGGAGTACCGGTCGAGCTGGCGCGCATCGGCAGAACCGATCAGCGCCATGTCGAGGGTTACCGTTTCCTTCACGCCGCGCAACGACCGCTCGAAAATATAGCCGTCGAGGCCGTCATCCGGTGTTGCCAGACGGCCGGTCCAGCCCTTTTCGGTTTCCTCGGCGATCAGGTCGAGGCGTCCGGCGACTTCCGTTACCAGGCTTTGTGCCCTTACCGTATCGGAGATGGCTTCCGGATTGAGTGCGCCGGCAATGGTCGCCTGTTCGACGACAGCGCGATCATAGCGGGTGTTCAACCCCTGCAGCAGATGCCGCACTGCGAGCGCATCATTGATGACCGCACGCAGGTCGATACCTGCCCGCACTTCGCCGGTGCTCAATTCGAGCGATGCTTCCTCGAGCCCCGATTCGATCAGGAACTCCTCGAAGGCGGACTCGTTTTTGATATATTGCGAGGACTTGCCGCGCGATACCTTATAGAGCGGCGGCTGGGCGATGTAGATGTGGCCGCGCTCGATCAATTCCGGCATCTGCCGGAAGAAGAACGTCAACAGCAGCGTTCGAATATGCGCTCCATCGACGTCGGCGTCGGTCATGATGATGATCTTGTGGTAGCGCAGCTTGTCCGGGTTGAACTCATCCTTGCCGATGCTGGTACCCAGCGCCAGGATCAGCGTACCGATCTGATCGGAGGAGAGCATGCGATCCAGCTTGACGCGCTCGACATTGAGGATCTTGCCGCGCAGCGGCAGGATCGCCTGGTTCTGGCGCGAGCGTCCGCCCTTGGCGGATCCCCCGGCGCTGTCACCCTCGACGATGAAGATTTCCGACTTGGCAGGGTCTTTCTCCTGGCAATCGGCAAGCTTGCCCGGCAGCGAACTGATGCTGAGCGAGTTCTTGCGGGTGATGTCACGCGCCTTGCGCGCTGCTTCACGGGCCGACGCAGCCTGAATGACCTTGTCGACAAGCACCTTGCCCTCGGCGGGGTGCTCTTCGAGCCAGGTCGAAAGCGCTTCATTGACGAGACTTTCGACAACGGCGCGCACTTCCGAGGATACGAGCTTGTCCTTGGTCTGCGACGAGAATTTGGGGTCGGGAACCTTGACAGACAGCACCGCTGTCAGGCCTTCACGGCAGTCATCGCCAGTCAGCGTTACCTTTGCCTTCTTCGCCTGGCCGGACGTCTCGGCATAGCCGGTCATCTGGCGCGTCAGCGCGCCACGGAAACCGGCAAGGTGCGTGCCGCCATCGCGCTGCGGAATGTTGTTGGTGAAGCAGAGCACGTTCTCGTGGTAGCTGTCGTTCCACCACATCGCGACTTCCACCGTCGTGTCATCCCTTTCGCCGCGAATATAGATCGGCTCGTTGACCAGTTCCTTCTTCGCGCGGTCGAGATAGCGCACATAGGCAGTCAGGCCGCCTTCATAGAACAGTTCGAGGTCGACCGGATCGGCATGCCGGCGATCTGCAAGCAGAATCCGGACACCCGAATTGAGGAAGGCCAATTCGCGCAGGCGGTGTTCGAGCGTCTTGAAGTCGAACTCGACCATGGTGAAAGTATCGGTCGACGGCAGGAACGAGACTTCGGTGCCTGTCAAACCTTCGGAATCGCCCGTGACGCGCAAAGGGGCATCGGCAACACCGTGGGTAAAGCTCATTTCATGGATTTTGCCCTGGCGGCGAATCTTAAGCTTCAGCCAGACGGACAGCGCATTGACGACCGAAACGCCAACACCGTGCAGACCGCCGGAAACCTTGTAGGAGTTCTGATCGAACTTACCGCCCGCATGCAGCTGGGTCATGATGACCTCGGCGGCCGAAACGCCTTCCTCGTGCATATCTGTCGGAATGCCGCGGCCGTTGTCAGTCACCGTGCATGATCCATCGGGATTCAGCGTCACGGTCACGCGCGTCGCATGACCTGCAAGGGCCTCGTCGATGGCATTGTCGACGACTTCATAGACCATGTGGTGCAGGCCGGAACCGTCGTCCGTATCACCGATATACATGCCCGGGCGTTTGCGGACTGCATCCAACCCCTTGAGAACCTTGATGGATTCCGCACCGTATTCCGGCGAGGTTTCGACTGTCATCTCCGGTGTTTCACTCATGTAATTTCAATCTTTTTCTCGCGCCTGAATTGGCGCACCCGTCTTTATAACAGAACCGGGCGAATCATGCCCGGTTACAGTGGTAGATATAGTGTTTAATGCCGGTTTTTCCAATTCATGACACCCGCTCTATCCACGGATCATGGCCAATTGGTGGACTTTTTGGCGATTTATACTCACATCCCCGTTAGCGGCCGTTGGGGAAATCACCTGACGGACACACAGGAACTGGTTCTGTCCATCTGCTCAGGCCCCCGGGGACCGGACCGGCCGCACCCTGTCACTCGATGATTTGTACCTCCGTCTTCCCGATGGTCTGTAGCTCCTTCGATCCAGGTCGCGCAATGGGTGACTGCGCATCGAGAAAACCCTTGACCTCCTCGAGGGAGAGTGCCCCGTCGCTGTCCCGGTCCATATCCGCAAAATGACCAGTGAAATAACCCACGCCCGAATTCTCTGCAGATGCAGCGGTCACAAGATGCGTTGCAGGATCAGCCGCACGATCGAAAAGGGCTTTGATGCGCGCGTCGACGGCGGCGCTTACCATTTCGCGGGTAAGGGGAACCGCTCCTTGCTTCGGGCCTGTTGATGAAGGAACAATGCTGCGCAACGACCGCCCCTGCATCTGCCTGTCGGGTTTGAACCGCGCCATGGTTTCAGCGGCATCCGATGGCTGTGCATGCCATTGCGCAGCAAGCAGCACTGCCATTCCGGCGGTGAACCAAACTCTCATGGCTGAACCCTTTCAGGCCGAGGAGAACGTATAGCCGCCAGTACAATACCTGGCAGTGGCTGATCATAAAATGCTTCAAGGTCGCGCCGCACTCGGATGTAGAGGAAGAGTTTGTCCTTTGGGCCATCTTCAGGACCAATACCGTGACCGGCTTCATACAGTTTGACCGGCACTTTTATCGCTTCCGGCAATGCGGCAAGAACAAGTTCGGACTGATAGAAAGGCGTGTTCAGGTCATAATACCCGTGCTGAACCAAAACCTTCAGATCAGGTTTGAGGCTAAGGCTCTCGGAGAGATCGGGAACACTTGACACCAACCTGCCAGGATTGACCGGATCATCGGGATGATGTGACCAGAAATCCCACTTGTCGATGATTTCACCATTGCTCCCCATATAACCTAAATTGGAATGATAGCCGATAAACTGCTCTTGATAGAGTTTAGCAAGCGGATCAAAATCGGATCTGCGATCAAGTGCTGAATCGGTATCGTCAAATGTAATGGTCGCCCGCCCATCGGCAAGCACGAGTTTTAGGGGTTTGCCTGCATCGTCTTTGCCTGCATCGAAATACCAGCTGAATTCAAAGCTGTTCATATTCGGTTGGGCGATCCACGGATTGTTGGCGGCACTGTCTCCAGGTTTATGAAGCTTGCCAACACCGGTCAGTTCAAACAGGCGATTCAAGAAGGGCGGCGCCGCGGGTTGCTTGAGGAAGGCTTCCCATTTTGCACGATCGGGGGCCTTGCTATTATCGACACCACTGAACGTCGAATCGTAAAGTTTGTTATATGCGGAGACAAATGGCACTACATTGTCCGGAATTGTATCGATAGGCTTACCTTTTAGTTCAATTGATTTGCCCCAATCGGCCGCAACCGCCGCATAAGTCGGAAGCGAGCCGCCACAAGATGCATCATTGGACATACAATCTGCTTCGTAGTCGAGTATCGGCGAGTTCAGGATCAGACCGGTGAGAACGTTCTTTGAATCTTTCTTGTCGGCATATTTGGCTGTCCCGCTTTCCAAGAGCATGCGTCCGATGACTGGAGCGCGAATGCCCCCATACGAAACTCCATAGACATATTTGGGCGATTCCTGACGATGATTGGCGTTGATGTAACGGATGATGAAATCGGTGAGCACGCTTGCGTCCTCATCGACGCTCCAGAATTCCTCGTTCCGACTGGGATAAACCGCCTTCGAATATCCAGTACCTACCGGATCGACAAAGACGAGGTCTGTCTTTTCGAGCAAGGTGTTGGGGTTGTCGGCCAGGGGCAAAGTCGCCGATCCGGGTGCATTCCAGTCGATCCGTTTCGGTCCAAGAAAATTCAGGTCAAGCACGGCCGACGCGCCGCCGGGCCCGCCATTGAAAACGAACGTCACCGGCCGCGTGCCCTCGGGCAGCTCATCGCGCGTATAGGCAGTGTAGAAAATTGCTGCCTTCCCTTGACTGCTCGACGAAGGGTAGCGCGAACTTTCGGCCTTCAGATGTCCGGCAGTTACCGCGAATTTTATCGCATTGCCATTCAGGTAAATCGTGTGCACGTTACTGGTTGGCGTTTCGGTAAAATCGTGCAGACCGAACGTGCCCTCTGGCCCGTAATCGGGATCGCTCCAGGGTATGGCGTCGGCAGGACCCGGGATCGGCACCGGTGGCCGGGGCGGTTCAAACAGGGTTTCAAACGTGCTGGCAGCATGATCCTCCTCCGAATCCGATCCGCCACTACACGATGCAAGGAAAATCGCCAGCAAAAGCCAGCACAGGCGAAAAAGCATGATGAAAAGGCCTCACAATAAAGATTGGTTGAAATCGAATATCTGAAAAGATTGTCTGTGATTGCAGTCATCAGGGCGTATGAAATATGCGCCGAAACAGACCTCATTCGGGCGTTGGCGTCAAGGCGGAACCACCACAGAACCGTGGTCATTGGGCGAAAGGATAATGGTCGATTTGGTGGAAATCCCGCGCGCCTGTCCCCACATGGGACCCGAGGAGGCCCAATGAATCCTGTACAAGCCGCGTTTGTTCCACCTGCCCCGATCCCGCGCACCGGGCCGGTCGGTACGCTGCGTCTTATCCGCACCATTTACCGCAATCCGCTCGAATTGTGGGGCGAGCCGTCCTACAACGAGCCTTGGGTCTCAATTGACTGGTCCTTCGCGCATACGATCATCGCCAATGATCCCGGCCTGATCCGCCATGTGCTCGTTGACAATGCCAAGAATTACAAGATGGCCGCGGTGCGCCAGCGCATTCTGCGCCCGATCCTGCGCGATGGGCTGCTGACGGCGGAAGGCGAGGTCTGGAGGCGCTCGCGCAAGGCCATGGCGCCAGTGTTCACACCGCGCCACATCCACGGCTTCGCCGAGGCGATGCAGCGGACAACCGAGGTTTTTGCCGATCGCTACGAAGGTCTCACTGGCACCACCGATGTGTCGCGCGACATGACGATGCTGACCTATGACATTCTCGCCGAAACGCTGTTTTCCGGCGAGATCGCCGGTGATCCCGACCAGTTTTCGCACGAGGTCGACCGGCTGTTTGAGACCATGGGCCGCGTCGATCCGCTCGATCTTCTCGGCGCGCCGGCCTGGCTGCCGCGCTTCACCCAGATTCGCGGGCGCCGCGCCCTTGCTTTCTTCCGCCAGATCGTCGCCAATACGATGGAAATGCGCAAGACCCGCATGGAGAACGAAGGCGACAGGGTCCCCAATGATTTCCTCACGCTTCTCCTCAGGGCCGAAGGGCCCGAAGGCCTGTCGCGCGCCGAGATCGAAGACAATATCATCACATTCATCGGTGCCGGCCATGAGACGACAGCGCGGGCGCTTGGCTGGACGCTGTATCTGCTGGCACGGGCGCCATGGGAGCGCGATCGCATCGAGCAGGAAATCGATGCCTTCATGGATCAGGCCAAGGTCCCGCCGCCACATGCGTGGCTGGACGCCCTGCCCTTGACCCGCGCCGCGTTCGAGGAAGCGATGCGGCTCTATCCTCCGGCTCCCTCGATCAACCGCGAGCCGATCGAAGACGATCAATACCAGGATCTGAAACTGCCGAAGGGCTCGGCGGTGCTTGTCATGCCCTGGACCGTCCACCGCCACCGGCTGTACTGGGACAACCCGGAAGCCTTCATGCCGTCCCGCTTCCATCCGGAGAATCGCGACAAGATCGACCGCTTCCAATATTTGCCGTTCGGGGCGGGGCCGCGCGTCTGCATCGGCGCCAGCTTTGCCTTGCAGGAGGCGATCATTGCTTTGGCAACGCTGCTCCATCGCTACCGGTTCGACATGGCGGGAGCGATCAAACCCTGGCCGGTGCAAAAGCTCACCACCCAGCCGGATGGCGGCCTGCCAATGACCGTGACGGCGCGGCGGTAGATGCGTCAGGAAGGTTGATGCCGATAATCTCTCCCCTTGCGGGAGAGAAAGGATTTTCCTGGGTTTAGCCCCTTTGCTGAACCCTTGGAAAATCCAAATGAGGGGTAAGTTCAGTGAAGCAAATCCCCTCTCTTGCGATTTCTAGCACTTAGCAAAGTGGCTAAGATGCTGAAATCGCTTTCTCTCCCGCAAGGGGAGAGATTATCGACCACCCTTGATTTCACCAGAAATTTAATCTATATTTATTTCCAGCGAAAGGGCCGATTCATGGGAACCACTGCACAGCACATACCAGCAACTCCGGGGAAGACCGCCGTGGTCTCCAAGGCATTGCTGCGTGCGGCGGAATTGCTGGGGCTGACCGCCAGGGAGCTCTCCACTGTCGTCGGTCTGTCCGAACCCAGCATATCCCGCCTCAAGCGCAGTGAGGGTAGTGGCCCGCTCACCGGCAAGAGCTATGAACTCGCCCTCCTGTTCATTCGCCTCTACCGCTCGCTCGATGCGATTGTCGGCGGCGATGATGCCGTGGCTCGCCAGTGGATGCGAACTGATAATACCATGCTCGGCGGCAAGCCGCTCAACCGGATCAAAACCATTGACGGTCTCGCCCATGTCCTCGCCTATCTGGACGCCCGCCGCGCTCCGATCTGAATCACGCTCCAGCCACGGGGCCTGCTGGCGTCTCGTCGAGGCGCAGCATCGCGTTTCCACGATGAAGCTGGTCGACACGCTCGACGAACAGGCGTTGCTCGAAGACGAGCTTGAAGCCACCAAACCGCCGCTGCCTCCATCCTGCGTTCATCTCGACTATCTGCTGGCGACGCCGTTCCGCTATGGCCGCTATCCCGGCAATTCACGCTTCCGGCGTGAGGGCTATTCACCCGGCGTGTTCTACGCCAGCGAGCTGGTGGAAACGGCCGTGGCCGAAACTGCGTTCTACAGGCTGCTTTTCTTCGTCGAAAGCCCTGGCACGCCGTGGCCGCGCAATGCCCTCGAATTCACGGCCTTCGAGGCGCGCTACGCGACGACCAGTGCCATCGACCTCACCAGCGCGTCTTTCCTGAGCCAGGCGAAGCAATGGACGCACCTCACCGACTACTCCGCCTGCCTCGACCTTGCCGACGCCGCGCATGAAGCCGGGATCGAGCTCATCCGCTATCGTTCCGTGCGCGATCCGCAGGGCGGCATCAATCTGGCCCTGCTCTCCTGCGGCTGCTTTGCCATGCCGCACCCAACGCGCATGACGACATGGCGCCTGCATTTCTCCAATTATGGGGTCAATGCCATTTGCGACTATCCCGATACGCGGCTCGGCTTCAGCCTTGACACATTTGCCAGCGACCCGCGCATCGCTGCAATCACGTAATTACGCTGGGCTTGTCGCGGCCTGTGTGAACCTTGATTCCGGCAAGGTCTTCGGCGGCGCGGATGAGATCCGCCAGCGCGCCTTGCGTCTCCAGATCGTGCCGCTTTGGATCGGGCTCGTAGCGCTCGACATAGACGCGGATCGTCGCACCCGACGTTCCCGTTCCCGACAGGCGGAAGACCACGCGTGAGCCGCCTTCGAAAAGCACGCGGATGCCCTGGTTCTTGCTGACCGATTTGTCGACCGGATCGTGGTAGGCGAAATCATCGGCAGTCTGGATAGTCAAACCCTGGACAGAGGTACCGGGCAGCTTTGGCAGCCTCGCGCGCAGGTCATCTATCAGCGTATTGGCCGCAGCGGTATCGACACCCTCATAATCGTGGCGGGAATAATAGTTGCGGCCGTAGGTTGCCCAATGTTCCCTGGCGATCTCCCGCACGCTGATACGGCGCACTGCCAGAATGTTGAGCCAGAGCAGCACCGCCCAGAGCCCGTCCTTTTCGCGCACATGGTTCGACCCGGTGCCTGCACTCTCCTCGCCGCAGATCGTCGCCATGTCGGCGTCGAGCAGATTGCCGAAGAATTTCCAGCCGGTCGGTGTTTCATACATGCCGATCCCCAGTTTCTCGGCAACGCGGTCGGCGGCGCCGCTGGTCGGCATGGAGCGGGCGATGCCCGCAAGGCCCGCCTTGTAGCCGGGTGCCAGGTGCGCATTGGCGGCGAGCATCGCCAGCGAATCGGACGGCGTGATGAAAATGCCCTTGCCGATGATGAGATTGCGGTCGCCATCGCCATCGGAAGCCGCCCCGAAATCCGGTCCGTTTGCCGACATCAAGAGATCATAGAGGTCCTTGGCATAGACGAGATTGGGATCGGGATGATGCCCCCCGAAATCCGGCAGCGGCACGAAATTGACGCAGGTGCCTTCCGGCGCCCCGAGGCGGTGTTCGAGAATTTCCTTGCCGTAAGGGCCGGTGACCGCGTGCATGGAATCGAAGCGCAGGGTGAAGCCCGACTTGATCAGCGCGCGGATTGCGTCGAAATCGAACAATTCCTCCATCAGCGCAGCGTAATCGGCGACCGGATCGAGGATCTCGACATCCATGCCCGCAAGTTTCTGCGTGCCGATTGTGTCGATATCGACATCCGGCGCCTCGGCGATGACATATTGCGTTATCGCCTTGGAACGGGCGAAGATCGCCTCGGTGATCTTTTCCGGCGCGGGTCCGCCATTGCCGATGTTGTACTTGATACCGAAATCTTCGGTCGGACCGCCGGGATTGTGGCTGGCTGAAAGGACGAGCCCGCCAAACGCCTTGTATTTGCGGATGACATTGGAAGCAGCTGGGGTCGACAGGATACCGCCCTTGCCGACGAGGACTTTGCCGAATCCGTTGGCGGCCGCCATCTTGAGGGCGATCTGGATAACTTCGCGGTTGTAGTAGCGGCCGTCACCGCCGATCACCAGCGTCTTGCCCTTGAAGCCTTCAAGCGAATCGAACACCGACTGGATGAAGTTCTCGGCATAGTTTTTCTGCTGGAATTCCGGGACTTTCTTGCGCAAACCGGAGGTTCCGGGCTTCTGGTCGTCGAATGGCGTGGTGGGAACGGTTTTGAACATGATGAGTTTCCAGTCTCTAGCCAGTTTATGCGCTGCTCTGAAGTCTATGGGCGCAATCTATGGGGCGCCTAACGATCAGGTCAACACGACAAAAGTCAGGCAAGCAAATAAAAAAGGCCGCTCGAAAGCGGCCTATTGTCCAATTTATGAGCCAGCAAAATTAGCGGACGATGACCTTTGCACCGACCTGGGCGCGATTGTACAGGTCGATGATGTCCTGGTTCATCAGGCGGATGCAGCCCGAGGACATGGCCTTGCCGATTGACCACCATTCCGGGGTGCCATGCAGGCGATAGCCGGTGTCGCCACCCTTGTTGAAGAGATAGAGGGCGCGGGCACCGAGCGGATTGGTGATGCCGGGATCCATGCCGTCACGGAACTTGGCGAGCACCGGCTGGCGCTGGATCATCTCACGCGGAGGCGTCCATGTTGGCCATTCGCGCTTCATTGCGACGCGGGCAGTGCCTGCCCATTCGAAGCCTTCCTTGCCGACACCGATGCCGTAGCGCATCGCCTTGCCGCCGCCGAGCACGTAGTAAAGGTACTTCGCATTGGTATCGACGATGATCGTACCCGCTGCTTCGCCACCGTCGTAGTTGACTTCCTGGCGCAGATACTGCGGCGGAACCTTCATGCGCGGTACGGCCGGGATGACATAACCGGCATCGACAACGGAGTTGTAGGAAGCGGTCGAGTAGCTCAGTCCGATAGTCGAACAGCCCGTTAGAGCAGTTGCACCCATCAGTCCAACTGCAAGGACAATAGTCTTGAATTGCATGGTCACCCCGTTGAATATTATGCGAATCTGCGATGGCGTTTGCTATTGCCTCTCTAGCGCCATTATTGTTAATGCCTGATTAACCGTAAAGCGCAGTTTTCTGTTAACCATGTTTTCTACAATCTGCTAGTGCATTTTTCCTGCGCATGGTTGCAGATTTGCCGATATCGTTTTGATCATGCCCCTTGTGATTCCAGGTCAGACAAGTCCGCTCATCGATGGACGGCAATCGGAAAACGCCATGCTGGTACGGCGCGGCGTGCAGCGGCTGTTCCTTGAGCTCGGCCTCGCGGTTCTGCCCGAACTGCCGCTGGCATCGGGCAGGCGCGCTGATCTGGTGGCGCTGACGCGCAGCGGCGAAATCTGGATTGTGGAGATCAAATCGTCGATCGAGGATTGGAAGGTCGATCGCAAATGGCCGATTTACCGGGAGCATTGCGACCGCCTGTTCTTTGCCACGCATCCCGGTGTTCCGGCGGACATTTTCCCCGAGGATTGCGGGTTCATTCTTTCCGACGGCTATGGCGCCGAGATCATTCGCGATGCACCGGAGCACAAATTGGCAGGCGCCACCCGCAAAGCCATGACCCTGCGATTTGCCCGCGTCAGCGCGGCACGCATGACACTGGCCGAGCTATCGGGCATCCATCTGCCCGAGACGGATATGGAGTAGCACCTCAGCGCGGCGCGCGCTTGGCGAGGATACGCTGCAGCGTGCGGCGGTGCATGTTGAGACGGCGCGCGGTTTCGGAAACATTGCGGTCGCACATTTCGTAGACGCGCTGGATATGTTCCCAGCGAACCCGGTCAGCAGACATCGGATTTTCAGGTGGAGCAACCTTTTCACCCGACCGGCGGGTCAGGGCCGCAAAAACCTCGTCCGCATCGGCCGGCTTCGACAGGTAATCGATGGCGCCGAGTTTGACCGCGTTGACAGCCGTCGCGATATTGCCATAGCCCGTCAGGACAATCGCCCGCGTATCTTCGCGGCGCGCGCGGATCGCCTCAATGATATCAAGGCCGTTGCCGTCGCCAAGACGCATATCGACCACCGCATAGGCCGGGGCGTTCACCTTGACACTGGCAAGGCCCGCTTCGACCGAATCGGCGATGGCGACCGTGAAACCCCTCGTTTCCATGGCGCGCGCAAGGCGCTGCAAGAACGGCTTGTCGTCGTCGACAAGAAGGAGGGTGCGATCTCCGCCAATTGCTTCAATATCGTCCTGATCCGTGTTTTCCATCAGGTTTTCCTGCTCATTTCCTATGAATATACTCCGTAGAGCATTGTACGGTAAATAGAACGCATTTCTGTTTCCCGGATGGCGAGACAATCCACGCGGAAGGTGGCGAGGCCGATGTTTATCCATCGGACGAAGCCGCCTGACAAAATGGGTGTCCGCCAGCCGGAAACCCGAAGGGCCTGGTGAATTCTGGCCAAATCCTTCGGGCTTTGGCATCGCCCGATGGAAAGACATCGGTCTCGCCAAACCCCTTGACCTTGTCCACGAATTCCCGCCGGCAGAATGCGTTTTATTTACCGTACAATGCTCTAATGGTTTGCAATGAACAAAATGTCAAAGACTATCCATCAGAGACACTTTTTGAGAATTCCGCCTGAAAACCGCTGGCTAAACCTGGCAAGTCAGAGCCGGCTTGTCAGGAGGTCTCCGCAATCAATTGGTGGCGTGGCCACGTCACAACAACTTCAGCGCCTTGACCCGGGTCATTGCGATTGCGGAAGATGATGGTGGCGCCGGAGCGCTCCAGCAGTGTCTTGGCAATGAACAGCCCCAGCCCCAGCCCACCGCCATGTTCGTTGCTCTCGCGGTCCCGGCCCGTGGTGTATGGCTCGCCGATGCGGTCCAGAATATCGGGCGCAAAACCCTTGCCATCGTCACTGACGATGATCTCCACTGTCTTGTCGGTCCAACCCCAGCGGACATCGATGGTCTCCCGCGCGAAATCGACGGCATTTTCGACCAGGTTGCCGAGCCCATAGATAATGCCGGGATTGCGGCGGATGACCGGCTCGATGCCCTCGCCGCGCAGTTTGGTCACTTTGATATTGACCCCGAAATTGCGATTCGGCTCGATGACTTCCTCGATCAGCGACGAAATCTTCAGGCGCGACATATGTTCTTCGCTTGTTGAAGACAGGCTCGTCAGACGTTTCAGGATTTCGCGGCAGCGTTCGGTCTGCGATCGCAGTAACTCGATATCCTCGGCAAAACGGTCATCCTGCTTCAGGCTCCGCTCCATTTCCTTTGCGACCAGCGCGATTGTGGCAAGCGGCGTGCCGAGTTCATGCGCGGCGGCGGCGGCAAGCCCATCCAGCGCGGAAAGATGTTGCTCGCGTTGCAGGATCAGTTCGGTGGCAGTCAGCGCGTCGGCAAGCAGCCGCGCCTCTTCGGCAACGCGGTATGCATAGACGGCGGTAAAGGCCAGCGCCGAGACCACCGAGCACCAGACTCCGGCGATCAGCACGAAGGGCAGTTGCATCGTCTCGTCGGGATACCATGGTAGCGGCAGGTAAACATTGGCCAGAAGGGTGGCGCAGATGGTGACAAGCAGGCCGAGTGCTATCGTTGCGTAGGCCGGCAGCGAAGTGGCGGAAATGATGACGGGAACGATCATCAGCACGGCAAAGGGGTTCTGCAGCCCGCCGGTCATATAAAGCAGGCCCGCCACCTGGAGGATATCGAAGGCGAGAACGGTAATCGCCGCGCGTGGCTCGAGCCGGTGGTTGATCGGATAGCGGAACGACATCAGCAGGTTGAGCCATGCCGAGCAGGCGATCAGCGCGAAGCATATGCTGACGGGGAAGGGAAATTTGAGGTAGAGCGCGACGAAAAGCACGGCGACGCTCTGGCCGGCGACGGCAAGCCAGCGCAGGCGGATGAGCGTCGTCAGCCGCAGGCGTCGCGACAGATAAGATGAGCGTATGCCGAAATCCTGAACCATGGAGCTCTAAAGATCGGAGTCTTTGCCAACAGGCAAGAGCGCGAAAGCCCGGACCTCGTTGCGAAATCTGCAAAACGCAGTCTCCGCCTGGAGTGCCCGGTTCCGCACGACCTCACTGTCCAGCATCAATCCATAGCTGTTTCGTTCGCGGTGGCGAAAGGCACGCAGCACATCCATGGCTTTATAACATTCATCAGTGATTACAGCCCCGCGAATACCAGGAAATGGATGTGCCATTCGCTTCAGAAGGGAAATGTGCCAACCTTCACTGTGATCGACTTTGGCATCATCGACGTCATTCGCGATCATTCCCATGACCCGTTCACAGCCAGTGTAGATTTTTTCGATTCCTGAGGCGAGGCCTTGTACCGCGAGCCACAACCAGGCGGGTTCCGCATTGATCACGTCGCGTTCGTAGATGGCAACGGCGCGGACCAGCATCTCGACCTCACTACCAATGTCACTCAGTTCATTTTCGATATCAACGAAGATGCCTCGCACAGACCGCCTCCCTGCTGAAACGGCCGCGCTTATGAGGAGGAATGTCATCAAGATAGATGACGTCGAACCGAAAACCTTGCAGACAATCTTCGACGATCCCCTCAATCCCATATTTTAGGTGACGAGGGCATTCAAGAACGAGGAAATCAATGTCCGACGACTGGCCGAAACGTCCATTGGCAAGCGAACCGATTACCTTCACAGCTACCCCAAGTTCAGCGAGCGCTTCACTTGCAGCACACGCATGGGAAACGGCGAGGATTCGCCGGGTGGCAATCCGCGTGGCAGCGGATGGCTTGGGAGTGACAGCAATAGTCTTGTCAGCGCTCGGCACGGTCATTCCTGCATTTTCTCATCAGGTAGATATGAGATTTCTACAGGGCCAAGTCAAATCCGCGCTGAATGCATCAAGTCCCCCTCGGCTTGGCGCGGCTGGTGGGCGATGCATTTGCTGGATCTTCCGGCCAGACATGCTTGGGATAGCGGCCGCGCATGTCGCTGCGCACGTCGGCCCACGAGCCTTTCCAGAAGCCCGGCAGGTCGCGGGTGATCTGGATCGGACGATGCGCAGGCGACAGCAGCTCAAGCAGCAAGGGGATCGTTCCGCCGGCGATAGCGGGATGCGTGGCAAGCCCGAACAGTTCCTGCACGCGCACAGCGAGCACCGGTTCGCCGGCATCGTAGCGGATGGGGATATTGGAACCCGTAGGCACCTCGTAATGTGTCGGTGCCAGCGCATCGATCTTGCGCTGCAGATCGTGGGGTACGCGTGAACGCAAACCTTCGATCAGTACGTGTGTCGGAATCTGGCCGAGCTGTGCCGTACCTTTCAGGAAAGGCAAAAGCCAGTCGCCCGCCGTTGCGATGAGCGCCTCGTCGTCCATCGCCGGCCATGGGAGCCCGAGACCCTGATGCAGCCAGGCGAGTCGGCGGCGCAGGATCGTTGCGTCTTTCGACCACGGCAGGATGTCGAGCCCATGTGCGCACACCGCGGCGATGACGCCGCGATCCGCCTCTTCGCCACTCGGCGCGGGCAGTGTCTTCTCGGAAAGCGCGATGGCGCCGATGCGGGTGGCGTCGCGCGCCTGCAGGGCATTGCGAGCGGGATCGTAGGTGACCTGCCGTCCACTGACGATGCTTGTCCCCAGAGCCTCGCGGATTTCCGCTTCGGTCACCTCCGCTGCGGCCAGAATGCGCGCTCGTCCTGCACGCCCGGCGAGATCGGCGGCGACCAGCCACGGCGCTTTTGCCAGAGATGTGGCGGGATCGACCTCGCCGCCCCGCCCGTTCGCGAGCGTGAACTGGCCGTTGCCCCGCGCCTTGGCGATGCGGTCGGGATAGGCGCCAAGCAGCAGACGGCCGGCACTGTCCGGTCCCGCTGGTGCCGGTCCGCTATTTCCCGCCAGCCGTTTTGCCAGCCCGCGTGCACGCACGGCGCGGTCACCCCGCTCGCGCTGGAAGCGGGTGAGCCGGACATCGAGATCGATATCGTTGCCGCCGAGGCCGCGTTCGGTGAGAAGCACCGCAAGTTCCGCGGCCCGCAAACCCTGTCCGCGTTCGCGCGCGGTCAGGACCATGTGAGCCAGCCGGACTGGCAGGGCCAGCTCCCGCATGGCGTTGCCCATCGGCGTGATGCGGCCGCCTTGCAGTGCGCCCAGATTCTCCAGGAGTGCCCTGGCCTCCTTGATCGGCGGGGCAGGCGGCGGGTCGAGAAAGCTCAAGCTTGCCGGATCGGCAACGCCCCAGGCCGCGCAGTCGAGAACCAGTCCGGCAAGATCCGCTTCAAGGATTTCCGGCGGCGCGAAAGCTTCGAGTGCTGCCGTCTGCTCGGCGCGCCAGAGGCGCAGCGCAATGCCGGGCCCGGTTCGACCGGCGCGTCCGGCGCGCTGATCGACGGCGGCACGCGCCGCCCGGACAGTCTCCAGCCGGGTGAGGCCCGTTGCGGGTTCGAATTTCGGCAGGCGCGCCAGGCCGCTGTCGATGACGACGCGCACGCCATCGATGGTGATCGAGGTTTCGGCGATGGAAGTCGCAAGCACCACCTTGCGCTTGCCGGCGGGTGCCGGCCTGATCGCCTGGTCTTGATCGCGGCCCTCCAGCGCGCCGTAAAGCGGCACGATCAGCGTGTCAGGGGGTACACGCCCTTCCAGCATATCCGCTGTGCGCTCGATCTCACGCTGGCCGGGGAGGAAGGCGAGGATGCTGCCGGTCTCGCTTCCCAGCGTGTCACGAATGGCCTTGGCCATTGCATCCTCGATCTTCTCGTCGGGATTGCGGGCCCGATAGCGGATGTCGATTGGAAAAGACCGGCCTTTGCTTTCCAGCACTGGCGCGTCGCCCAGCAGCGATGCCACGCGCGCGCCGTCGAGCGTCGCCGACATGACCAGAAGCTTCAAATCCGGCCTCAGGCCCGCCTGCACGTCGAGCGCCAGCGCCAGGCCGAAATCCGCATCGAGACTGCGCTCGTGGAATTCGTCGAAAAGCACAGCGGCAACGTCCTTCAGGTCCGGATCGTCGAGGATCATCCGGGCGAAGACGCCTTCGGTGACGACGAGCACGCGCGTCTTCGCCGACACCTTGTTATCGAGCCGCATGCGATAGCCGACAGTCGCGCCGGCATCTTCGCCCAGCAGGCTCGCCATGCGGCTTGCGGCGGCGCGCGCGGCAAGCCGGCGCGGCTCGAGCAGGATAATGGTGCGGCCCTGGCGCCAGGGCGCGTTCAGGAGATGCAGGGGAACGAGCGTCGTCTTGCCTGCGCCGGGCGGCGCGACCAGCACCCCCGCATTGCCCCTTGCCAGCGCAGCGTCAAGCGCGGGCAGAATTTCGGTGACAGGAAGGGTGGGTAAGTCTCTCAACAGGTCATTTCCCGCATTTCAATGGTGTGGCGTTTTGACAGGGTTCCGGCCGCCAAGTCCAGCAGGATTGTGCCCCGCGTCATTTCGCTTTGATAAATGTCGCTCATTCGATTGACGACCCCTTATGCCATCCCGATAGTGCAACTTTGCAAATCAGCATGTTGCACAGACGCATAGGGAGACAATCATGAAATCGCGCGCCGCCGTTGCCTGGGAAGCCAAGAAGCCACTGACAATCGAGACGATCGAGATTGGCGGCCCCAAGCCCGGCGAAGTGCTGGTCGAAATCATGGCGACGGGCGTGTGCCATACCGATGCCTACACGCTGTCTGGACTCGACTCGGAAGGCAAGTTTCCGGCGATCCTCGGCCATGAAGGTGCGGGCATCGTGCGCGAGCTTGGCGCCGGGGTGACGTCGCTGAAGGTCGGCGACCATGTCATCCCGCTCTACACACCCGAATGCCGTCAGTGCAAAACCTGCCTGTCGCAGCGCTCGAACCTCTGCACCTCGATCCGCGCGACCCAGGGCCAGGGCGTCATGCCCGATGGCACCAGCCGCTTCTCCTGCGATGGCGGTGAAGTGTTCCATTACATGGGCTGCTCGACCTTCTCGAATTTCACGGTCCTGCCGGAGATCGCGCTGGCGAAAGTGCGTGAAGACGCGCCCTTCGACAAGATCTGCTACATCGGCTGCGGTGTGACAACCGGCATCGGCGCCGTCATCTATACCGGCAAGGTCTGGCCGGGCGCCAATGTGGTGGTCTTCGGCCTTGGCGGCATCGGCCTCAACGTCATCCAGGGCGCCCGCATGGTCGGCGCCGACAAGATCATCGGCGTCGATCTCAACCCCGGCAAGGTAGAGATGGCCAGGAAGTTTGGCATGACCCACTTCGTCAATCCGAGCGAAGTCGGCAATGATAAAGTGGTCGCCGCCATCCAGGACCTCACCGACGGCGGCGCGGATTTCTCCTTCGATGCCACCGGCAACACCAATGTCATGCGCCAGGCGCTGGAATGCTGCCATCGCGGCTGGGGCACCAGCATCGTCATCGGCGTGGCGGAAGCCGGCAAGGAAATATCGACGCGGCCGTTCCAGCTCGTCACCGGGCGCAACTGGCGCGGCACGGCTTTCGGCGGCGCGCGCGGCCGCACCGATGTTCCGAAGATCGTCGACTGGTACATGGAGGGCAAGATCGATATCGACTCGCTCATTACCCACAAGATGCCGCTTGAAGAGATCAATACCGCCTTCGACCTCATGCATGAAGGCAAGTCGATCCGTTCGGTCGTGACCTTCTGATGGAGGGCGACGCTTACAAGGTCGTGCTCAGCGGGCTCGACGAGCTTAGCCCGCGCGACCTCTATGCCATGCTGAAACTGCGGGTCGATGTCTTCGTCGTCGAGCAAAAATGCCCCTATCCCGAGCTTGACGGCAAGGATGCCGATGCGCTGCATCTTCGCCTGCTTCGGGCCAGGGAACTGGTCGCAAGCGCGCGTATCCGCAAACCAGCGCAAAACGATCCGGCAGCGCGGATCGGCCGGGTCATCGTCTCACCCGAACACCGCGGCAAGAAGCTTGGCGACCGATTGATGGTCGAGGCGATCGCGCAATGCGAAAGGCTCTACCCGCAAAGCCCGATCAAGCTGTCGGCGCAGAGCCACCTGAAGCGCTTCTATGAATCGTTCGGCTTTGTCGGGGTCTCGGAGGAATATCTCGAAGATAATATTCCACATGTCGACATGCAGCGCCCCGCGGCCATCGCATCGGAGTAGGCAGGAATGTGGAAGCGGCACAATCCCTTCTTTCTTGCGGCGATTGTCGGGCTCATCGCGCTGGTGCTGACTTTGGCGTTCGCGCCGCATGTTGCCTACGCCGCCGCTGCCAATGCATTTTTCTTGGTTTACCTTACGCTCTCTGCCATCAAGGTCCGCAAACTGACGCCGGAATATCTGCGCAAGAATGCCGCGCGTTCGGACGAGCCAGTCTGGATCATTTTCGCCGTCACGTTTGGTACTGTCGTGGTGGCCGTCGGGTCGCTTTTCGTGCTGCTGAATTCCGGCCAGAACCTCAATCCCGTTGATCTTACGCTTGGGCTCGCCGCCGTTTTTCTCGGCTGGATGACGATCCACATGATGGCGGCTATCCACTATGCCCATCTCTACTGGCAGCCGGATGAGTCGGCCGAGGGCGCCAAGCGCGAGCAGCACAAACATGTGGGCGGACTGGATTTCCCCGGTGGCAAGGAGCCGGGCGGTATCGAGTTTCTCTATTTCTCCTATGTCATCGGCATGACGGCGCAGACTTCGGACACCGCCGTCACCAGTACGGTTATGCGCAAGATTAATTTGTTACACGCCATTGTATCGTTCTTCTTCAACACGGTGCTTGTTGCCGCAGCGGTCAACGTCGCCGTCACGCTCGGCCAATAACGAACACGACACGGGGAATTCATGGAAACACTATCGATTGCCAAGAGTTTCGAGGGTACGCAAGGCGTCTATCGCCATCGCAGTGACGCCTGCCAATGCGACATGACCTTCGCGCTATTCCTGCCGCCACAGGCGAAGGATGGACCAGTGCCGCTGCTGTGGTACCTGTCGGGCCTGACCTGCACCCACCAGAACGTCATGGACAAGGGCGAATACCGCCGCATTGCCGCCGAACTGGGCATAGCCATTATTTGCCCGGATACGAGCCCGCGCGGTGAGCATGTCCCGGACGAAAAGGATAATTGGCAGTTCGGCAGCGGTGCGGGCTTCTATCTGGACGCAACCCAGCAACCGTGGTCAACGAATTATCGCATGGCAACCTATATCGCTTATGAACTGGCTGAACTGGTGGCCGCCAATTTCCCGCTCGACATGCAGCGTCAGGGCATTTTTGGCCATTCCATGGGCGGCCATGGGGCCATAACGCTCGCTCTCAAGAATCCGGGGCGCTTCAAATCCGTTTCAGCCTTTGCGCCGATCGCCCGGCCCTCCGTTGCCGGCTGGTCGCGCCCTGCCTTCGAAAAATATCTCGGCCCGGATGAGGCCGTGTGGCGCGCCTATGATAGTGTCGCACTGATAGAGGACGGCCACCGCGTACCTGAACTGCTGGTCGACCAGGGCAAGGCGGACGGCTTTCTTGAGGACGGCCTCAGGCCGTGGCTTCTGGAAGAAGCCTGCGCCAAGGCTGGCATCCGGCTGACGCTGAACATGCGCGACGGCTACGACCACTCCTATTTCTTCATTTCCACGTTCATGGCCGATCATATCGCCTGGCACGCGGACAGGCTGAGGTAAGGCGCAGCGGGGGGACTGCAGGCCACCCCCCATTACCTGGGATCGTTGGCGCCGGTGGCTTCAGTTCTTGCCGCTGCCCGCCTCGTGTAATTTCGCCAACACCTGGTCGAGCGAGAAGCTTCCGGGCTTCTGCCTCGGCGGGAACTCGACATAGCTTTGCAAATGCTCGCCAACGAAGGCCTGGGCTGGTACGAGAAGGTATGTCCGGTCCAGCCGCCAGTTGTCATATTGGTCGGATTCATGCTGGGCACGCTCGAAGGGGTCGGCGCGCAGGTCGAAGATCTTCGGAACCCGCAAGGTGACAAAAGGATCCTGCCACACGTCAAAGCCTTCCGCCCGCTGCTCCATGAACAGAATCTTCCAGCGGTCATAGCGAAACGCTGCGAGGTTGCCGTCGTCGGTCCAGTAGAAGAACTCCTTCCGCTTGCTTGGGCCAGTGCCAGCCAAGAGGTCGTGCTGGTCGTAGCCGTCGAGATGGACCTTGAAGGTCTTGCCCGCTGCCTCGTAGCCTTTCAGCAGCTTATCCTTGACGTCCGGTTCCCCAGCTGCCGCCACGAGAGTGGGAACCAGTCCTCGTGTGACACAATCTCGTTGATCTCACTGCCCGGCTTGATCACACCCGGCCAGCGCATCATGCCCGGAACGCGGTAGCCGCCTTCCCAACTGGTGTTTTTCTCGCCATGGTATGGCGTCGTGCCACCATCCGGCCACGAGAAAACTTCTGCTCCGTTGTCGGTGGTCCACAGAACGATGGTGTTGTCGGCGATGCCGAGGTTATCGAGCTGTTGGAGAAGCTCACCAACCATGCCATCCATCTCGACCATGCCGTCAGCTTCAACCCCCAGACCCGTCTTGCCTGTCGACTCGGGCTTGAGATGGGTGTGAATGTGCATGCGGGTTGAATTGAACCAGCAGAAGAACGGTTTGCCGGCCTTGTGCTGCCGGTCGATGAAATCCTTGGCAGCCGCCAGGAATTCCTCGTCCACAGTCTCCATTCGCTTCTTGGTCAGCGGACCGGTGTCTTCGATCTTCTGCTTGCCTACCCTTCCGAAACGCGGGTCTTCGGTCGCATCATCCGTGTCAGTCGCAGAGCACTTCATGACGCCGCGCGGGCCGTACTTGGCGCGGAACTCAGGGTTCTTCGGGTAGTCAACGTTTTCTGGCTCCTCCTCGGCGTTGAGGTGGTAAAGGTTGCCGAAGAACTCGTCGAAGCCGTGAACCGTGGGCAGAAACTCGTTGCGGTCGCCGACGTGGTTCTTGCCGAACTGGCCGGTGGCATAGCCCTGCGGCTTCAACAGTTCGGCAAGCGTTGGGTCCTTCTCCGACAGTCCTTCCGGCGCAGCGGGCAGGCCGACCTTGAGCAGTCCCGTGCGGAAGCAGCTTTGTCCGGTGAGGAACGCCGCGCGCCCTGCGGTGCAGGATTGCTGGGCGTAAAGGTCGGTGAAAACCGCACCTTCCTTGGCAATACGGTCAATGTTCGGCGTACGGTACCCCATCTGGCCGCGATTATAGGCGCTGGTGTTCCAGTATCCGATGTCATCACCGAAAATGACGAGGATGTTGGGCTTTTTGCCCGCTGCCTGGGCTATAGCAGTGTTGCTGACAGCTGCATTTGCAACTGCGCCGATCGCTGACATGGCGAGCAGCGACCCGCCGGTCAACAAGATATCGCGCCTGCTCGGATTCGCATAGTCTGCCATTGTGTCCCTCCCGTTGATCAGGCCAAAGAACAGAGAGACATGTTGCTGCGGGTAGCTCGACGTAATCACGCCCGTAGCACCTGATGTGATGTGCTCTGTAGAGTAGCCGCGCGAAGGGCACGCCGTGATGCTGGTAACAGGGCTGAGCGGCGTGCCCAACCCATCGATCATCGCTTTCGGATTTGCGCACCGCAAGTACGTAACGGTAACAACTCCTATGGGCGAAGATCCAGTGCGAAATCTCGGAAGGATGGCTTCTCACAAGTCCGTCTTGCGTTCCTTGGCGGGTTTCGCCGCAATAGAGCGGCGAATGGCGAACTGAACCCGCACTAAACGACGCATCCAACGCTGCTTGCGCGCTGCATGATATGGCCACGCAAGGAGCAAACCATTGCGGCCAGAGCGTTCAGGCTGAAGTGGTTACGCCCTACTCAAATACGATTGCCGGGGCGGACCGTCCGCCTTTCGCCGCCGCAAGCTGGTCCCATACTCGTGCCGCGATGTCGCGATAGGCCTTTGCCTGCGGGCCGTCGGGATTGCTGACGACGACCGGCTTTCCGCTGTCGGAAGTTTCACGGATCTCCATGACGAGCGGCACTTCGCCGAGAAACGGCACGCCGAGGCGCTCCGCTTCCTTGCGCGCGCCGCCATGGCCGAAAATGTCGTAGCGCGCGCCAGTGTCCGGGGCGATGAAATAGCTCATGTTCTCAACAATGCCGAGCAAAGGCACATCGACCTTCTTGAACATGTTGAGCCCCTTGCGCGCATCGATCAGCGCCAGATCCTGCGGCGTGGAGACGATGACGGCCCCGGCCAGCGGCACCTGCTGTGCCATGGTCAATTGCGCGTCACCGGTGCCGGGCGGCATGTCGACCACCAATACATCCAGATCGCCCCACTGCACCTCGCGCAGCATCTGCGTCAGCGCCGACATGACCATCGGGCCGCGCCAGATCATCGGGGTTTCCTCATCGACCAGGAAGCCGATCGACATGACTTTCAGGCCGTAGCCTTCCATCGGCTTGAGCACCCTGCCCGATATCACTTCCGGCTTGCCATGCAGGCCAAGCAGGCGCGGCATGGAAGGACCGTAAATGTCCGCATCGAGAATGCCGACGCGATGTCCATTGGCCTGCAACCCCAGCGCGAGGTTGACCGCCGTGGTCGACTTGCCGACACCGCCCTTGCCCGACGCAACCGCGATGATCGCGCCGACGCCCGGCACACCGGCTTTGACCGGTGCAGCAGCGTGGCCATGCGAATGTGCGGGACTTGCGGATGCTCCCTGGGCGGACGCTCCTTGGGCGGGTACACCTTGAGCCGGTACGCGCGGCGGTGGAACCGCGCCCGCCGGAGCAGGCCGCTGTGCGGGCCGTGGCGAGGGGGTGGCCTTCGGCGGCGCATCGTCGCTGGTCGGCCCGCCTTTCTTCTCGGCTGTCAGGGCAACGACGGCGCCGGTGACGTCCGGCATGTTCTTGACGACGCGCTCGGCGGCGGCACGCAGCGGCTCCAGTTCCTGGGCCCGCTCGGCTGGCACGGTGATCGAGAAGAACACCTTGCCGTCGGCAATGAAAATATCCGACACGAGGCCGAGCTCGACGATGTTGCTGTTGAAGTCGGGACCGGTCACTGTCTTCAGCTGTTCGAGGACCTGGTCTTTCGTCACGCCTGCCATTGCAATTCCATCCCTGTCATTCCTTGGCGCAATTCCAGGAAAAGTGTGAAGCGGCTTCCCAATCGGAATTGCGTATTACGAAGATGCTTTCAAATAGTGCAGTTGAGGCGAAACGCCAATGGCCATTTATCCACGAAAACCGATCATGCACCGCCCTCGCCGCCAGTTGCTGATGGGTTCATGGCACGAAACACCAAGTCTGACACATGTTTTGCCAAGGTTGGAAAAGTTTCGCTCGAGTGCGATCCAATCTTGCCCGGGAACCGGCGAAAATGGCCGAACAATCATCGATTCTGGCCAAGCATTATCAACCTTGGCGCGCAAAATAGTTGTCTAGAGTTGAGTGACCATCCGATGCGAACCTGGGTGGCTCATGCGAACGAAAGTGATAGGCTTTTGCAGCACGAAGGTCAGGCGTTCGATGATGAAAACCGATTCCTTCTCGTCAATGCCAAGGATTTCGGCCTCTTCAATGTCTGCCAGATCAGCGTGGAAAATGATCTCGGCCTGTGAAAACGGCGAGTGCGTGACCAGCCATTCATTGGGGCTGACCGTCTCGAAAGTCTCATTGCGAATGGAGGGAACGGCGTCGAGATTGACCCAGCGGTCTTCATATTGATAGGGCTTGCCGTCGGAAAGATGCAGGCAGCGCACATGCAGCATCTCTTTCGTTTTGGCGAGGCCGAGCCGTTTGGTGACGGCCAGCGGCGCCTTCTCAACTCTATTCGAAAGCAGGCGAAACTGATAGATTCCGCCTTTGTTTTCAATCTCTTGACGCACGATCGGGATGACGAAACGCGCCTCCCGCATCGGGTGGAGCGCCACGCGGGTGCCAGCCTTGCGCTTGCGCACCAGGACACCGCCGCGCGCCAGTTCCTGCAAGGCGCGATTGACCGTGGCCCTGGCGCAGCTGAATTCGACGGCCAGCACTTCCTCGCCCGGAATCAACGCTCCGGGCGCCCAGACCCGTTCGGCGATGCGCCGCGCCATCTCGGCCTTGATGGCATGGAACGATTTGCGTGCAGTTGCCGTCACACTCTCTCCAGTATCGCTGCCAAGCGAGTTTTGTAGGTTTTAACGATCGCCGTCCGGTCGCGATGCCGGCCCTCATGCACCACATGGCGCCCAGCCGACCAGACATCGCTGACGGCCTGTCTGTCGCCCGCAAAAATCCAGCCGTCAAGCAGCCTGTCGCCGCTCAGGCCAAAAAGTGCAGCATTTTCAACGTCGATGGCAATCATGTCTGCCCATTTGCCGGGGGCTAGACTGCCGGAATCCCGGCCGAGTGCCTGCGCACCACCCGCCAGCGCGGTGTCGTAAAGCGTCCGGCCGCAGGACTTGCCTTCGACCGAGAGGGTAACGCGCGACACATCCCGCAACCGCTGGCTGTATTCAAGTTGGCGCAACTCTTCCGATGGCGAAATGCGGATGTTGGAATCCGATCCGGTGCCGAACCGGCCGCCTTCGCTCAAGTAATTGACTCCATTGAAAATTCCATCGCCGAGATTGGCTTCGGTCATCGGGCAAAGTCCAACCACGGCGCCGCTTTGTGCAACTCGCTGCGTTTCCTCCGGCGTCATATGGGTGGAATGGACCAGGCACCAGCGCTCATTGACCGGCAGGTGATCGAGCAGCCAGCTCATCGAGCGCTGGCCATAGGCCGCCTGCACCTCTTCGATCTCTGGTATCTGTTCGGCAATATGAATGTGGAAGGGCATCCCGCGGAACTGCTGCTCCAGCGCCTTAAGGTCGCGCTCGTTCACGGCGCGGATCGAATGCGGAGCGACACCGAAACCTGCGTCGAGGCTGACGCTTTTTGCAGTCTTTTCAGCGACTTGCGCCAGTTCAACATAACGCTCCAGATCATTCCCGAAGCGCAGTTGCCCGCCTGTCAGTGCGCGCCCGTCAACGCCGCCCTGCGCGTAGGCGACGGGCAGCAGCGTCAGGCCAATGCCGGTCGCGCTGGCCGCCGCTGCGATCCGCTCCGACAATTCGCTCAAGTTGGCATAGGGCTCGCCGCCCGGCTGATGATGAACATAGTGGAATTCCGCGACGCTGGAATAACCCGCTTCGAGCATCTCGGCGAAGGCAAATGCGGCGATCGCCTCGATGTCTTCTGGGCCAAGAAATTCGAGAAAGCGATACATGATCTCGCGCCATGTCCAGAAGCTGTCACGCCCCGCCGGGCTGCGCGCTTCGGAAAGCCCGGCCATGCCGCGCTGGAAGGTATGGCTGTGCAGATTGGCCTGCGCAGGGAGCAGCCGATCAACAACGTAAGCATCGGAATCGGCTGCACTATTTGGCACGACCGACGCGATGCGGCCCAAAGCGTCGATGTGCAAGAGGACGTCATTTTCCCAGCCGTTCAGCGTCAGGGCTTTCCGCGCAAAAACAGATTTCATGGCGTCTCTCATTTCTTCTCCCGCAACCGATTGACATAATATGTATATACATAATAATGATATGAGCAAGACCATAAATGGGGACGCTGCGAAGGCCGATGAGAAAAATTCTGTCCGGATTGAAGATCGCCACGCTGGAGCAAACCGGCGCGCCCTATGGCCTGATTGATAATGGCTCGATCGGCATCGATGGCGAGCGGATCGTCTGGGTCGGACAGGAGGTTCCAGGCGACTGGAGCACTGTCGAGCGCCAGGACTTCGGCGGTAGGCTGGCAACCCCGGCCCTCATCGACTGTCATACGCATCTGGTTTTCGGTGGCAACCGTGCCCGAGAGTTCGAGATGCGGCTGGAGGGCGCGAGCTATGAAGAGATCGCGCGAGCTGGCGGCGGCATCATTTCCTCCGTTAAAGCGACCAACGGCTTGGGCGAGGACGAACTTGTCGCGCAAAGCCTGCCCCGGCTCGATACGCTTTTGGCTGAGGGCATTTCGACCATCGAAATCAAGTCCGGCTACGGTCTCAACATCGAGGCTGAACTGAAAATGCTGCGTGTCGCGCGCCGCCTCGGCACAATGCGCCCGGTGCGGATCCTGACGAGCTATCTCGGCGCCCATGCTGTCCCGCCCAAGTATCGCGGCCGTGCTGACGACTATATTTCAGAGGTGGCGCTGCCCGGTCTTGAAGCAGCTCATGCGGAGGGTCTGGTCGACGCCGTGGATGGATTCTGCGAGGGCATTGCCTTCTCGCCCGCGCAAATCTCCCGTGTCTTTGCAAAGGCCGAGGCGCTCGGTCTGCCGGTGAAGCTTCATGCCGAGCAGCTGTCGAACCTCGGTGGGGCCAAGCTTGCAGCGTCCTTCGGCGCGCTATCGGCCGACCATCTCGAATATCTCGACGAAGAGGGTGCGAAAGCCATGGCGACGGCAGGAACCGTTGCCGTACTCCTGCCTGGTGCCTTTTACGCGCTGCGGGAAGAACGCGCGCCGCCCGTAGCAATCTTGCGCGATGCAGGTGTTCGCATTGCTGTCGCCACGGATTGCAATCCCGGCACCTCGCCCCTTACCTCGCTCCTATTGACCATGAACATGGCCTGCACGCTCTTTCGCCTGACCGTGGAAGAAGCACTCGCCGGGGCAACACGCGAGGCGGCGCACGCACTTGGCCTGCAAGGCGAGATTGGTACCATCACGCCTGGAAAGCGCGCCGAAATCGCTATCTGGAACGCCGAGCAACCAGCGGAACTCTGCTACCGCATCGGCTTTAACCCGCTCTATCAGCTTGTTTTGAAAGCACAGTCATGACCATCACGCTTCATCCCGGCTCCGTGCCAATTTCTGTTTTGGAAACAATGTACTGGCAGGGAGGCTCCGCCAGGCTCGATCCTTCCTTTCATCCAGGAATCACGGCCGCGGCACGGCGCATCGCCGAAATTGCCGGCGGCACCGAGCCCGTCTATGGCATCAATACGGGATTTGGCAAGCTCGCCTCGATCAAGATTGAGGCTGCCGACGTTGAGACCCTGCAGCGCAATTTGATCCTCTCCCATTGTTGCGGTGTCGGCAATCCATTACCCGAAAACATCGTTCGCCTGATTATGGTGCTGAAGTTGATCTCGCTGGGACGCGGCGCGTCCGGTGTGCGGCCTGAGCTCATCAGCCTGATCGAATCCATGCTGGAGAAGGGCGTGATCCCGGTCATTCCGGAAAAGGGGTCTGTCGGTGCATCAGGCGATCTCGCGCCGTTGGCGCATATGGCGGCAGCGATGATCGGCGAAGGCGATGTTGTATTTGACGGCATGCAGATGCGTGCGGGCACTGGCCTTGCCAAGGCAGGGCTCAAGCCCGTCGTTCTGGCGGCAAAGGAGGGCCTCGCACTCATCAACGGCACGCAGGTTTCGACCGCCCTTGCCTTGGCGGGTCTCTTCCGCGCCCACCGGGCAGGTCAGTCGGCACTCATTACCGGCGCTCTTTCGACCGATGCCGCCATGGGTTCCTCGGCGCCGTTCCATCCGGATATTCACACTTTGCGCGGTCATCGCGGTCAGATCGATACTGGTGCCGCCTTGCGCCGGCTGCTCGAAAACTCGCCCATACGGATGAGCCATATCGAAGGGGACGAGCGCGTTCAGGATCCCTATTGCATCCGCTGCCAGCCTCAGGTGGACGGCGCCTGTCTCGACCTGTTGCGCATGGCGGCCCGGACGCTGGAAATTGAAGCCAATGCGGTAACCGACAACCCGCTCGTGCTGAGCGATGGCTCCGTCGTGTCGGGCGGCAATTTCCACGCGGAGCCTGTAGCTTTTGCCGCCGATCAAATTGCGCTGGCAATCTGCGAGATCGGTTCTATCGCGCAGCGGCGTATCGCCTTGCTGGTCGATCCGGCGCTGAGCTACGGCTTGCCCGCCTTCCTCGCCCGAAAGCCCGGCTTGAATTCGGGGCTGATGATCGCGGAAGTCACGTCTGCGGCGCTTATGTCGGAAAACAAGCAGATGTCCCATCCGGCCTCGGTCGACTCGACGCCCACTTCGGCCAATCAGGAAGATCACGTGTCGATGGCGTGCCATGGCGCGCGCCGCCTCCTGCAGATGACTGAAAATCTGTTCTCAATCATTGGTATCGAGGCACTGACCGCTGCGCAGGGTATCGATTTACGCAGTCCGCTGCGGACCAGCCCGGAACTGACCCGAGCCCACGGCGTTATTCGTACGGCAGTGCCGACACTGGATGAGGATCGTTACATGGCACCCGATTTGAAAGCTGTTTCCGATCTTATTGCCTCCGGTGCACTCAATGCCGCGATCTCTACTGATATTCTGCCGGTTTTGGACACAGACTTATGAGTGTTGTCGAAGTCGAACGGGGGTTGTCCCCGATCATTCTCGGGTTCCCGCATACGGGGACCGATGTTCCCGCCGATATTTGGAAGCGGCTCAACCAAAACGGCCAGCTGCTTGCCGACACCGACTGGCACATCGATCAGCTCTATGATGGGCTGCTTCCGGAAGCAACGACGGTCCGGGCGACTTTCCATCGTTATGTGATCGATGCAAACCGCGATCCGGAAGGCGTCAGCCTTTATCCTGGGCAAAACACCACAGGGCTGATCCCGGAAACGGATTTTGACGGCAAGCCGATCTGGCGTGACGGTGAAAAGCCCAATGCGGCAGATATAAAATCGCGGCTGGAGCAATTTCATCGTCCCTACCACGCAGCGCTCGCCGATGAGATCAAGCGGGTGCATGAGGCTTGCGGCCTGGCGATTCTTTATGACTGCCACTCCATCCGGTCGCATATCCCTTTCCTCTTCCAAGGCAAGCTGCCGGATTTCAACATCGGCACCAACGAAGGCAAGAGCTGTTCGCCCGAAATCGCCTCGGCGGTCGGCCGTATCGTCTTTGCCGCACGTGGCTATGACGCCGTCATCAATGGCCGGTTCAAGGGTGGCTGGACGACGCGCCACTACGGCCAGCCACAGCTTGGCATCCACGCCATTCAGATGGAACTGACGCAATCATCGCACTTGGCGACTGAAGCACCGCCCTTTGCCCTTGATGAAGCCAAGGCGGAAAAATTGCGCCGGCATCTCAAGGACGTCCTCGAGATCATTGAACAGACCGCTATCAAATTGGGGAGCAGATAATGAACAATCCAAGGCATAATATCCGGGAAATTCGCAGCCCCCGGGGCAATGAGCTCAACGCCAAATCCTGGATGACCGAAGCGCCGCTGCGGATGCTGATGAACAATCTCGATCCGGAGGTTGCCGAAAACCCCAATGAGCTCGTGGTCTACGGTGGTATTGGCCGCGCGGCCCGCACCTGGGACGACTTCGACAAGATCGTCTCCACGCTGAAGACGCTGAACGAAGATGAGACGCTGCTCGTCCAGTCCGGCAAGCCGGTCGGTGTTTTCAAGACCCATGCCAATGCCCCCCGCGTGCTGATCGCCAATTCCAATCTCGTGCCGCATTGGGCGACCTGGGACCATTTCAACGAACTCGACAAGAAGGGTCTGGCCATGTACGGCCAGATGACCGCCGGTTCGTGGATCTATATCGGCACGCAGGGCATTGTTCAGGGCACCTACGAGACCTTCGTCGAGGCCGGCCGCCAGCATTATGACGGCAACCTCAAGGGCAAATGGATCCTGACCGGCGGACTTGGCGGCATGGGCGGCGCGCAGCCGCTCGCCGCCGTGATGGCCGGTGCATGCTGCCTTGCGGTCGAGTGCAATCCCGACTCGATCGATTTCCGCCTGCGTACCCGTTACGTGGACGCCAAGGCTGAGACGCTGGACGAAGCGCTGGAGATGATCGATCGCTGGACAAAAGCCGACGAGGCCAAATCCGTCGGCCTACTTGGTAATGCCGCCGATGTTTTACCGGAACTGGTGCGCCGCGGCGTGCGCCCGGATATCGTCACCGACCAGACTTCCGCGCATGACCCGATCAACGGCTATCTGCCAAAGGGCTGGACGATGGCGGAATGGCGTGAAAAGCGCGAAAGTGACCCGAAGGCGGTCGAGAAAGCCGCGCGGGCGTCGATGCGCGAGCATGTCGAAGCAATGATCGCATTCTGGAACCGGGGCATACCGACACTCGACTACGGAAACAATATTCGCCAAGTGGCCAAAGACGAAGGCCTGGAGAATGCTTTCGCATTCCCGGGCTTCGTCCCCGCCTATATCCGCCCCTTGTTCTGCCGGGGTATTGGCCCGTTCCGCTGGGCAGCGCTTTCAGGTGACCCGGAAGACATCTACAGGACCGACGCCAAGGTGAAGGAACTCACCCCGGGCAACACGCATCTGCACAACTGGCTCGACATGGCGCGTGAGCGCATCGCCTTCCAGGGCTTGCCGGCACGCATCTGCTGGGTCGGTCTCGGTGACCGGCATCGCCTTGGCCTCGCCTTCAATGAAATGGTGCGCACCGGCGAGCTAAAGGCGCCGATCGTGATCGGTCGCGACCATCTCGATTCCGGTTCCGTTGCCTCGCCCAATCGCGAAACGGAAGCGATGAAGGATGGGTCCGATGCGGTTTCCGACTGGCCGCTGTTGAATGCGTTGCTTAATACCGCCTCGGGCGCCACCTGGGTATCGTTGCATCACGGTGGCGGCGTCGGCATGGGCTACTCGCAACATTCCGGCATGGTGATCTGCTGTGATGGCACCGGCGATGCCGCGGAGCGTATCGGACGCGTGTTGTGGAACGATCCTGCCACGGGCGTCATGCGTCACGCCGATGCGGGTTATGAGATTGCCATTGAATGCGCCAGGGAAAAGGGCCTGAACCTGCCGGGTATTCTTGGCTGATGCGCATTCTGCGCGCCGGCGATCACCGGCAAATGCCATGGAAGAATGGCGGTGGATTCACGACCGAGATCGCGATTTCACCGTCTGGGGCAGCGGTCAGCGATTTCGACTGGCGCATCAGCATCGCAAAAGTGCCAAGCTCCGGCCCTTTCTCCGCATTTGCCAATATCGACCGGGTTCTTGCCGTCCTGGACGGCGAGATGCGGCTGACGATCGGTGGTGGCAAGGCGGCGTTGATTGGCCCGGCCTCCCCGGCTATCGCCTTTCCCGGTGATGTCCCGACGAGCGCCGATGTTATCCGGGAAGTCACGGATCTCAACGTCATGGTTCGTCGTGGACGATTTTCGGCCAGTGTCAGGCGGTTTGACCAGGCGGATATTACCGCCAGCGCAGACGAAACCTTTGTACTGTTTCGTTCGAATGCGCTGGCTTCGAACAGAGCACAGTTTGGGCTCGATGACCTGATCCATCTGTCCCCGTCTGAAGCGATTGCTTTCGCCGGCACCCCTCAAACCGCCTGGCTAATCGAAATTCAGCGCCTTTAAACATTCGCTGTCGCTTTGCCGCATAGATTTCGGCGCCCGGCTGATGTATTTGAGCTTTCCGGCTGGAACATGAGGCGTTGATGCGCAAGACCTGGAACGATTGGCGATTGGCGGTGCGCATGCTGTGCGCATTGGCGCTCGTTTTCGTTGCTTTCGCGCACCAGCCGATCGAAGCGGGGACGGGCGGCCAGATCGATCTCGCTGCCTATACGCTGCCAGATGGCACTGTTCCCGTATTATGTCTCCCAGGCAGCGGCGACAAGGATCTGCACACGAGCTCCTGGCACGGCACCGGTTGCGAGGCCTGCAGGCTCTCCGGGTCGTTCATCCTGCCTGCGCCCGCCTCCACGGCCGGTCCAAAGGTCCAGCCAGCTCGTTCGCCAGCAATAAAGCGCGAAGCGATCCTGATCGCACGCAGCCTCTATCCCCCATCGGCTCCGCCACAAGCGCCTCCCCTCGCCTGACAGAAACAATGCGCCTTCCGGGGTGCGTCGCGGCGGGCCTGCAGATGCAGTCCGTCACCCTTTCTGCCAGACGAATGGAACACCTATGTCCGTCTCAAGCTTGGCTTCCGAGAAGCCCAATGACATCAGTCTTTCGCTCTACCGCGCCATCTGGCGCTGGCACTTTTTCGCCGGCCTACTGGTCATACCCTTCATGCTCAATCTGGCCGTCACCGGCAGTCTCTACCTGTTCAAGGACGAGATAGACAATACGGCGTTCGCCTATCGCAATGTGGTGCAGCCGCGCGGCAAAGCCTTGGCTCCATCGCTGTTGATTGATAATGCCAAGGCAGCGGTACCCGGGTCGAAAGTATCGCGCTATCGTGCTCCCGCAGCGCCAACGCAATCTGCTCGCGTTACGGTTGGCACCGATACCGGCAATGTTCTCGTCTTCGTCGATCCCTACAGCGGCTCCGTTCTTGGCAAGGTCGGCGAGAAAGAGGAATTCAACTGGGTCGTCAAGAAGATCCACAGCCTCGACTATTTCGGTTCAGCGTTCAATCGCATCGTCGAGGCGGTCGGGGGTCTCGCGCTCATTCTCGTCATTACCGGCTTTTATCTCTGGTGGCCGCGCAAGCAGACTGGCGGCGTGATCAGCGTGCGGGGCACGCCGGACAAACGCGTGTTCTGGCGGGATATTCATGCGGTGACCGGCGCCGCAGCCGGGGCCCTGATCTTCTTCCTGGCAATAACAGGCATGCCCTGGTCGGGCTATTGGGGCGACAAGGTCAACGCGACGCTGTCTAGCGCTGGCCTCGGTTATCCGGCGCAGCTCTGGGACGATGTGCCGGTGTCAAAAATCCCAACTAAAGAAGTTTTGACCAACTCCGGATGGACCGTCGAAAACGCTCCGGTGCCGACATCGACGCCAAGCGCCACCGCACAGCCTATCGGTCTCGATCAAATTGTCGCTTCGGCCAGTGCTGCGGGTATGGCACCGGGTTTCGAGGTTTCTCTGCCGTCCGGCAAGAAGGGTGTCTATACGGCAGCTATTTTCCCGGACGACATTGCCAAACAACGAACGATCCACTTCGACCAATATACCGGCAAACCGCTCGTTGATCTGAAGTTTGCCGATTATGGCGCGGGGGCCAAGGCTATCGAATTTGGTATCGGCGTACACCAGGGCGAGTATCTGGGCCTGGCCAACCAGATCGTCATGCTCATGACCTGTCTCGCCATTGTTCTGACGTCGGTTTCGGCGGTTGTCATGTGGTGGAAGCGGCGCCCCTCGGGCCGTCTCGGCGTTCCGCCAATGCCATCGCAAAAGAGTGTATTTGCCATGCTGACGCTCGTCATTCTCGGCTTCGGCATCCTCTTTCCGCTTACCGGGTCCGCTATCCTCACTATGCTGGTCCTGGACCAGCTGGTCACGCGCATCCCCTCGCCTTTGCAACGTGTATTCTCTTGAACAATCTGAACTGGAGACATCCGATGAGATCCTTTTCCCGAATTGCCGCGCTCGCGCTGCTGGCCACCTCAGTTTCATTTGCTGCTGCTCAGTCACATGACCACTCCGCCATGGGCAAAGGTGACGCTACCGCGATGAGTGATGACATGATGGAACCTGTAAGAGCCGGCGATCTTGTCTTGAGCGGCGCATTCACACGCGCGACATTGCCCGGCGCCAAGATCGGCGGCGGCTATGTCACGATTACGAATCAGTCGAAGGAAGCCGATCGCCTGGTCGGCGGCTCAAGCCCGGCAGCCCAACGTGTCGAAGTGCATGAAATGAAGATGGATGGAAACGTCATGCAGATGCGTCAGTTGAAAGACGGGCTCGAAATCCCGGCTGGCGGCACCGCTGAACTTTCGCCTGGTGGCACGCACCTGATGTTGATCAACCTTACGGCGCCGCTGAAAGAAGGCGACATGATTCCGGTCACGCTTGAGTTTGCCAAAGCCGGCAAGGTCGAGGTTCAGTTCATGGCCGGACCGGCCAATGCCACCAGCATGGAGCACAACTGATGAATTTCCGTCTTTTGCGCTTTGGGCTGTGGGCGGTCATTGCCGCTCTGTCGCTCTTTCTGGTGTTTACATACGCGAATACTCGTTTCGGTAATAAGGCCGAAGCCGTGCAGCTGGGGGCGCCGTTCAATTTGACCGACCAGACTGGCGCGCCGATTACCGAATCGGCCTTCAAAGGCCATCCGACAGCGTTGTTCTTCGGCTTCACCCATTGTCCGGAAGTCTGTCCGACGACACTGTTCGAGATGGCAGGCTGGCTCAAGACGCTTGGTGACGAAGGCAAGGATTTGCGCGTGTTTTTCATTTCCGTCGACCCCGAACGCGATACGCCCGATGTGATGAAGGGCTATACATCAGCTTTCACAGACCGAATTACCGGTATCACTGGCAAGCCCGACGAGGTGGAGAAATTTCTTAAGGCGTGGAAGATCTATGCCAAAAAAGTCCCAACTGAAAATGGCGACTACACGATGGATCATACCGCGTCGGTCATGCTGCTCGATCGCGATGCCCGGCTGAAAAGTACGATCGACTACAAGGAAAGCCCGGACGTTGCGATGAAGAAATTACGGCTGCTGATCGCAGGTTGATCCCGACAACATTGCCCCCGTTTCGGCGGGGGCGCGCATGCTCATTTTGTGGCAATCCGAACATTTGTATACTAAAAACTCATAATTTCCTAGAATTATTCTAACCTATTGATATTTTTATAGGTTTTAAACAATTAATGTTTGACATTGGGATTTTCGAAAGCCTTTATGCAAAAGCGCAAGAGCGCACCCCTTTGATGTCTGGGCCTTGAACCCTTTCGATTGGAGGACCCATGATAGGTCTTTTTCTGCCGCGCTTGCGCGTGGTTTCATTGCTGCGCAGGCAGCTTTCAATCTCTGTTGCGGGCCCTAACAGGCCGGCGCAGTCAACCGTTTGCATTGGCCGCAATAGGCCACCCGCCTTGACCTGCAACAACGAACAGGATGGGGGTGCCGATGTATCCGCGCGTATCTGAAACCGGCCATGGTACAGGCTGTTATTTCGACCGCACGCCGGAAAAGCTTGTGCTCGAGGGTTATCGGCGTTGGGCGGCCGGGTTCGAGACCGGTTCTGTCATAGCATGGGAAATGGCCTACGGACTTTACAGCGAACTCCTCGGTAGCCGTAACGGCAACCGTGCGCTTTCCGAGCTGTCGTTCTTCATCCGCACCTTGCGTCATTGTGCGCTTTGTCCACTTAAAACCTTCCCGTTCGGATCGCATCACGTTTGCCGGGAAGAGTGCCTCACTTTGGGACTGATCGCCGGTCTCCAGAATTGCGACATGGTTGCGGCACGAACCTGCCTCAATGCCATGGCATGTCCCTCACGCCAGGAGGAAGTCGAGAACGCGGCAATCACTTTTGCTGAAACTCTGGTCGAATTGGATCAGGTGCTTTTGCCGATTCCCAAATCCGCTATCGACGACATTATTTCCCGCCCGCTTCGGGCGAAATATCACTAGGAAGGGAGACATCATGATCATCAATTCACGCATGGAACGGCGCCTTTCCATCGCTGCAACTGCACTCTTGACGGCAGCGATCTTCGTCATGCCGATCAAAACCCATGCAATTACCGAAACCCGCCTGGCACCCGCCAGCTACGTAACGGTTGCGGATGCCACGCCAGTGCAACTTCTGCACCACAAATAATCACTGGGGTCACTGGCGGCAGCGTTGTCGCCAGCGATCCCTCGCGCTGGAAAATGCCTGTGATGGATCATTTTCTAAAAATGCGCGTTTGCAGCCTTTGCCGCCCATTTGCGCGCTACCCGCCGATTTTCCCGAGCGAGGGTAAATCACATACTCGCGCTGATTAGACGACTATTTCAGTAGGCTATGCGGATCTGGTAGAATATTCTATTTTTTTCGTATAAAAGGAATTCTTTCTAACGCCCTTATTGAGAGGGGCTCTGCTACGCTTCAGTTGTTATCATACGGAGGCAGGCATGAAACATTCCCGACTTTCCCTATCACTAGCGGCCGCGTTGCTTACGGCGACGGTCGCTTATCAGCCGATGTCTGCTGCCCGTGCGGACACCACACTCTTAAACGTGTCGTATGACCCGACACGCGAGTTTTACAAAGATTTCAATGCGGCTTTCGCGGCCAAATGGAAGGCCGACACCGGCGAGACAGTCACAATCCAGACATCACACGGCGGCTCGGGCAAGCAGGCGCGCGCGGTCATTGACGGACTCGACGCCGACGTGGTGACACTGGCGCTTGAAAGCGATATTTCAGCTATCGTCAAAGCCAACAAGATCAATGCCGACTGGCGTACCAAATACCCGCATAACTCGGCTCCCTATACGTCAACAATCGTCTTTCTCGTGCGCAAGGGCAATCCAAAAGGCATCAAGGATTGGGGCGACCTGGTCAAAGACGGTGTAGAGGTCATCACGCCGAATCCGAAGACCTCCGGCGGCGCACGCTGGAACTATCTGGCCGCCTGGGCGTGGGCTTATGGCCAATTCGGCGGGGATGAAACCAAGATCAAGGAATATATCGGCACCCTTTTCCAGCACGTTCCGGTTCTGGATACCGGTGCGCGCGGTTCGACGACGACTTTTGCGCAACGCCAGCTTGGCGACGTGCTGCTGGCTTGGGAAAACGAGGCCTACCTCTCGCTGGCTGAATTCGGCGAAGACCAGTTTGACATCGTCGTCCCGCCGCAGTCGATCCTTGCTGAGCCGCCAGTTGCCGTCGTTGACGGAAATGTCGATACGAAGGGCACGCGCAAACCGGCTGAAGCCTACCTCAAATATCTCTATTCGGAAGAGGGTCAAACGCTCGCTGCAAAGCATTTTTACCGCCCGGCAGAGCCGGAACTCGTACCAGCTGAAATATTGAAAAAATTACCGCAGTTGAAACTGGTGACAATCGATGATCCAATCTTCGGTGGATGGGCGAAGGCACAGCCCTACCACTTCGGAGATGGCGGAACATTTGATCAGATTTACAAGCCGAAACAGTAACAGCATGATTTCCAACTTCGCGAAAGCGGGTTGGCGGTTTAAGAGGCCGAGCGTCATTCCAGGATTTGGATTGACGCTCGGCTTCACTCTTGCCTACCTCGCATTGATTGTACTTATCCCTTTGGCAGGCCTCGTATGGCGCTCGGCGTCGCTGGGTTTCACAGGATTCTGGAATGTCGCCGTTGACCCGCGTACTGTAAATGCCCTGAAGATCAGCTTCGGCACTTCCTTCGTCGCTGCGCTGGTTAACGTCTTTTTCGGAGTCATCGTCGCGTGGGTGCTTGTACGGTACCGGTTTCCGGGCCGCCGCATCGTCGACGCTATCGTCGACTTGCCCTTTGCCCTGCCGACGGCAGTCGCAGGTATCGCCCTGACGTCGCTTTACGCCAGAAATGGCTGGATCGGCCATTTGCTGGAGCCGCTTGGCATTAAAGTCGCCTTTACGCCCATCGGCATTACCATCGCCCTGATATTCGTCGGTCTCCCTTTCGTGGTCCGGACAGTCCAGCCGGTGATGGAAGAAATTCGCAAGGAGGTAGAGGAGGCTGCGGCAACGCTTGGCGCCAATCGCTTCCAAACGATAACCCAAGTGCTTCTGCCCGGATTGCAACCGGCAATCCTCACCGGTTTCGCGCTCGCATTTGCTCGTGCCGTCGGCGAATATGGCTCGGTCATCTTCATCGCCGGCAACCTGCCTTACGTTTCCGAGATTGCGCCGCTCTTGATTGTGATCCGATTGGAGGAATTCGACTATGCGGGGGCGACTGCGATTGCCACCATCATGCTTCTCATTTCGTTTTTCATGCTCTTTGTGATCAATCTCATTCAGGCGTGGAGCCGCAGGAGGTATGGTTATGGCACTTGATCAGCCGCGAACCAAAGACCCGACGGCCATAGCACGGCACGCGACGACGGAGCGGCGCACGGCGCGCTACCTGTTGACTGGCACTGCACTGGTCTTTCTCGGACTATTCCTGCTTCTGCCGCTCGTTTCGGTTTTTGTTGAGGCCTTCCGGAAGGGACCTGCCGCTTATTTCGCCGCATTTCCTGAGCCCGACGCGCTCGCCGCAATTCGCCTGACATTGCTCGTGGCGGCCATTGCGGTACCGCTCAATGTCATCTTTGGCGTGGTTGCCGCGTGGGCGATCGCCAAGTTCGAATTCAAGGGAAAGGCGTTCCTGACAACCTTGATCGATCTGCCGTTTTCAGTTTCACCGGTTATTTCCGGCCTTGTCTACGTGCTGCTGTTCAGCTCACACAGTCTGCTTGGCCCATGGTTCAAATCGCATGGAATTGAAGTGCTGTTTGCGGTTCCCGGCATAGTCCTGGCTACTGTTTTCGTCACGTTCCCATTTGTTGCAAGGGAATTGATCCCGCTGATGCAGGAACAGGGAACCACTGACGAGGAAGCAGCGCTCTCGCTTGGAGCGAATGGCTGGCAGACATTCTGGCATGTCACCCTGCCCAATATCAAATGGGGCTTGCTCTATGGTGTGCTTTTGTGCAACGCCCGGGCCATGGGGGAATTTGGCGCAGTATCCGTCGTTTCAGGCCATATCCGCGGCTTGACCAATACGATGCCACTGCATGTCGAAATTCTTTACAACGAATATAATTTTGTCGCTGCTTTTGCAGTGGCTTCGCTGCTGGCGTTGCTTGCGCTGGTGACTCTCGTTCTCAAATCCCTTCTGGAACTGAGGTACGGGACGGAGCTTCGCGCAGCCGGCGGACACTGAGAGGAATAAAAATGGACGTTCGCGTAAGTGGTGTACGCAAGGAATTCGATCGCTTTCCGGCGCTGCACGACGTGTCGCTCGATATCAATTCGGGCGAGCTTATCGCCCTGCTCGGACCATCCGGATCGGGCAAGACAACGCTTCTGCGATTGATTGCAGGCCTTGAGACACCGACAGACGGCAAGGTTTTCTTCGGCGATGAAGATGCATCGCTGAAATCGGTCCAGGAGCGAAACGTAGGATTTGTCTTTCAGCATTATGCGTTGTTCCGGCACATGACTGTGATTGACAATGTCGGCTTTGGTTTGAAAGTACGACCTTCCAACACACGCCCAAGCACTGATGAGATTCGGCGACGCTCTTCAGAACTTCTTGATTTCGTACAGCTTTCCGGCCTTGAGAAGCGTTATCCGGCCCAACTTTCGGGTGGCCAGCGCCAGCGCGTCGCGCTTGCGCGTGCCATGGCGATCGAACCGCGAATACTGCTCCTCGACGAGCCTTTTGGCGCGCTTGACGCAAAGGTGCGCAAGGAACTGCGCCGCTGGTTGCGCGAGATCCATGACAAGACCAAGCACACCACCGTCTTTGTAACGCATGATCAGGACGAAGCGCTGGAACTGGCCGACCGTGTTGTTGTGATGAGTCAGGGCAGGATCGAGCAGATCGGTACCCCCGACGAAGTCTATGACAAGCCGAACTCTCCATTTGTCTATAGCTTCATCGGCGAATCGAGCACGCTTGGAGTTCGCGTCGAAAACGGCGAACTTTGGCTCGCCGACCGGCCGATCGGCCTCAAGAGCGAGCTTCCCAACGGGGATGCATCGCTCTACTTCAGGCCGCACGATGTCGAGATCGTTGACGGCTCTCAAGCGTGCATCGCTGGAACTGTCGTGGCCAGCCGCCGTGTGGGCGCAACGAGACGCGTCGAGCTTGATCTTCGCGGGTCTGCGGACCGCGTAGAAATCGGAATTACTGCCGATCATCCTGCAACCGAAATGAGTGGAATTGCATTCCGCCCCAAGCATTGGCGTGTGTTTCCAAAAAACTGAAGCGGACACCATCGCGCACAATGGCCGGGACGGGCAAATCCCGGCCTTCTTTATTCGAAAAGCGCGCCTGAACAATCCACGTCTGCCGCGGTGACTGCTCAAAATTACATACAAAGCCTAATAGAAATCTGACTCATTTTCATCAAAACTGATCGCTAACGACAAAAGTGATGATAGCTTAATTGCCATGACCCGATTAGATCGTAAACTGACTCACGGGTACTCGACCCATGATCAACTCTGTGCTGCAATCTCGAAGATTTTTTCTTCCAACCGAAACGAAGGCAAATGCCGGTATTGAGCTTTTTTCAAGCGTTCGCATCCCAGAAGAAAACTGCTGGTCAGATTCTCTCTATCCAGCCTAATCCCATCAGGGCCCATTATAAGTCCATCGATGATTTGAGAGACTTGGGTGCTCGCGTCGCAAAGGGTGAGGATGTCCGTTTGCCGGACTATGAGCCCATGGTCTTTGAGCAGCGCACCGTGGAAAATGCGAGACTCATTCTGCATTCCTATCGTTCTTCCGATGCCGCAGCACGCAACGGGGAGACAATCACACCGGCGGCACAATGGCTGCTCGACAACTACTATCTTGTCGATCAGAATATTCAGCAGGTCGAGCGCGACCTTCCCAAAAAGTTTTTCAGGCAACTGCCATCGCTGGTTAGCAAACCGGGAATCCCGCGGGTCATGGCGTTAGCATGGCTCTATGTCGCCCACACCGATAGTCAGTTCTCATTGAACAGCCTCAGCGCGATCGTCGAAGGCTTCCAGACGGTCCAACCGCTGCATATTGGTGAATTGTGGGCGCTGCCTTCCGCTGTCCGATTTATCCTGATCGAGAATGCCCGACGTCTTTCCCTGCGTGTTGAGCGCGCGCGCCGCATGCGTGCCTATGCCAACAGTGTCGCCGACGAAATCACCCTGAACGCTGACAAGGAGACTTTGCCGCAGCTTCTGGCCCAATATGCCCCGGCTGCGCGCGATAGCACCTTTGCGACGCATTTGCTCTATCGCCTGCGCGGTGGCGCGACGCATTCCGGCGCTGCTGTAGCCTGGCTCGAAGACGAACTCGAAAAGAACGGCAGCGATGCCGAAGATGCCATCATCCAGGAGCACACACGCCAATCCACCGGCGGTGTGACGATGGGCAATCTCATCCGTAGCCTGAAGTCCATTGACGATGTCGACTGGATTACCTGGTTCGAGACGGTCAGCGGCGTCGACGCCGTCTTGCGAGAGCATTCGAATTTCGATGCGCTCGATTTTCATTCACGCAACGCTTACCGCGTGGCCATCGAAAAGATCGCTCGCCGTTCCGGCAAGAGCGAACAGGACATCACACTGGAAGCCCTCGATCTGGCACAGCAAAGTGCCGAGCAGACGGGTGAGGAGGGCGGCGTTACCGAACAACGCAAACGCGATGTCGGTTATTATCTGGCTGGAGAAGGCCGCCCGGAACTCGAAAAACAATGCGCCTACAGCCCTACTGTGCTTGAGCGCTGGGTGCGCTTCTATCGCAAACTCGGGCTGGCTGGTTTGTGGGTCCCCGCATCCTTCTTCTCGATCGCCATTTTGCTGCTGATCCACTATTGGTTGCGTCACGCGGGGTTGTCCCAGGAAATGACGCTGCTGTTTACTCTGTTGGCCGTTTTCCCAACAATGGAAACCGCCAATGGCTTCGTTAACTGGATCATACCGATGTTCATGCCGCCAACGCGGCTTATCGGCTTCGAGTACAAAAATGGATTGCCGCAGGAGGCGAAAACCCTTGTGGCTGTGCCGACGCTGATTACGTCACGCGACTCTGTCGATGAACATATCCGCAATCTTGAAGTGCACTATCTCACCAATCCGCGTGGCGAAGTCTATTTTGCACTTTTGACAGATTGGGCCGACAGCAAGTTCGAGCAGACTGACGACGACCTTGATATTTTCGACTATGCACGCGAAAAAATTACGGCCCTCAACGAACATTACACGCAGACCAATCCACGCTTTTTCCTTTTACATCGCAAACGTCTCTTCAATGCCCAGGAAGACCGCTGGATGGGTTGGGAACGCAAGCGGGGCAAGCTGCACGAGCTCAATCTGCTTTTGCGCGGTGACAAGGACACGACCTACTTCCCGTCGAATGAGGAAGTGCCGACCGACATCAAGTTCGTGATGACGCTCGATTCCGACACGCGACTGACCCCGGACTCGGTGAACCGCCTTGCAGGCAAGCTGGTGCATCCGCTCAACCGCCCTATTTACAGGGCCAAGTCGGGTCGTGTCGTCAGCGGCTATTCTGTTCTTCAGCCGCGGGTGACGCCATCACTCACGACGGGCGACGACGCGTCCTTCCTGCAACGCGTCTTTTCGGTGAACCGCGGTATCGACCCTTATGTTTTTGCTGTTTCCGATGTCTATCAGGACGTACTTGGTGAAGGAACCTTCACGGGCAAAGGACTTTACGACGTCGACTTTTTCGAAGCGGCGCTCGATGGCAAGATCGGTGAAAACTCCGTTTTGAGCCACGATTTGCTCGAGGGCGGTTATGCCCGTGCCGCGCTCGTCAGCGATGTCGAAGTGGTGGAAGACTATCCGACAGGCTACAATGTCGATATTTCCCGCCACCATCGCTGGACGCGGGGCGACTGGCAGCTTCTGCCCTATCTGTTCAGCACCAAGCCTGGAGTGACCGCGGTCACCCGCTGGAAGATGGTCGACAATCTGCGCCGCTCCCTGACGCCGATATTCTGGATGATTGCAGCCATTGCCGGATGGACATTGCTGCCGCCCGGACTGGCCACGCTGTGGCAATTCTTCCTGATCTTCAGCATGTTTATCGTGCCGACGATGATACTCTTTACCAACCTCGTGCCGACAGACATGAACCTGTCGCTCAAAGGTCACGTGCAAGCGATTCTGACCGATGTGTTTGCCGGCGCCGCCGATATCGCCTTGCGAATAACTTTCCTGGCCAATATGGCCTGCCTGATGGCCGACGCCATCGTGCGAACGCTCTATCGCCTGTTTATCTCACGCAAGCACCTGCTCGAGTGGCGGGCTGCCGCACAGGCCAAAACCAGTTCCCCCGATACACTCAGCTATTATACGCAGCTGATGTGGCCAGCGATGGTTGTTGCCTTAATTGCCATTGGTCTGCCATTTGCAGCTCATAGCCGCGCATGGTTCCTCGCGGTGCCTTTTGCGTTAATCTGGTTTCTTTCACCGATGATTGCCTGGCTGGTCAGTCGTTCAGCCAAACCTCTGGACGACCTCAATGTCCGTTCATCGGACAAGGGTGAATTGCGTCGTTTTGCACGCCGTACCTGGCACTATTACGATACATTCGTAACCAAGGAACAAAACTTCATTCCGCCCGATAATTTCCAGGAAGACCCTCATCCCGTCATTGCGACGCGCACATCGCCGACCAATATCGGCATGTATTTGCTCTCCACCGTCGCGGCCCGGGATTTCGGCTGGATCGGCTTCAATGAAACGCTGACACGCATCGATCAGACGCTCGACACCCTTGAACGGATGGAGAAGTATCGCGGCCATCTCTACAATTGGTACGAGACGACTACGTTGCGGCCGCTGCTGCCGTTGTATGTTTCGGCTGTGGACAGTGGCAATCTCGCTGGCCACCTCGTTGCCCTTTCTTCCGCACTCGAGAAGTGGGCCGAAGCACCCTCCGTCTATCTGCAGAGCGATCTCGACGGTGTTCTCGACGTTGCCGACATCCTGGAAGAAGCAATCGCTGATATTCCGGATGATCGCCGGGTGCTAAGGCCCTTACGCCGCCGCCTCGAGGAGCGCGTGGCGAACTTCCGCCGCGCGATTACGACGATCAAGGAGGAGCCCGAAACCGCCTCGTTGCGCACAATCAATCTGTCCCTCTTCGCCGGCGATATTCAGCGCCTGACCGAGGAATTGCACGGCGAGCTTGAGAGCACCGTCAGTGAGACCGCCAATGAGTGGGCCCTCTTGCTGGTAAAGACCTGCCAGGCCCATACCGACGATGCCATTGGTACACATGAGGGCACTGACGTTTTGCGCGAGCGGCTGGTTACGCTTGCAACCCGAGCACGGCAATTGGCGTTCGATACCGATTTCACCTTCCTGGAGCGCAAGGAGCGGCGTCTGCTGTCAATTGGCTTCCGTGTTGAGACCAATGAGCTCGATGCGAGCTGTTATGATCTTCTGGCCTCGGAAGCACGCCTGGCCAGCCTGTTTGCGATTGCCAAGGGTGACATTCCGGTCGACCACTGGTTCCGCCTTGGGCGCCTGCTTGTTCCGGTTGGATGGCGCGGCGCGCTGATCTCATGGTCGGGATCGATGTTCGAATATCTCATGCCACCTTTGGTCATGATCGAGCCGCTGGGCAGCATGCTGGATCAGACTAACAAGCTGATCGTGCAACGTCAGATCGAATATGGAGATTCGAAGGGGCTGCCATGGGGCATTTCTGAAGCCGCCTACAACGCGCGCGATCCGGAAATGAACTATCAGTACACCAATTTCGGTGTTCCTACGTTGGGCCTCAAGCGTGGACTGTCGAAGAATTACGTGGTTGCGCCGTATGCAAGCATCATGGCGAGCCAATACCAGCCGGCCGAGGCGGTCAAGAACTTGAAACGGCTGCGCGCGTTGGGTGCGCTTGGTCAATATGGCTTCTATGATGCCGTCGACTTCACCAAGTCGCGCGTCCGCGAAGACGAAGAATATGCCATTGTCCGCAACTACATGGCGCACCATCACGGCATGTCGATCGTGGCGGTCAATAATGTGGTCTTTGAAGGCCGTATGCGCGAGCGGTTCCATGCCGATCCTGTCATCGAAGCAGCAGAACTCCTGCTGCAGGAGAAAGCGCCACGCGAAATTCCGGTTCTGCAGGCGAAAGCCGAGAATCCAATGCGCAAAGCCGTCGAGAGCAGCGAGGAAACCCCTTCCATCCACGTCATCCAGAATCCTCTGAATGCGCCACGCGCGACGCAGGTCATGTCCAATGGGCATTACTCGGTCATGGTGACGGCTAACGGTGGCGGCTACAGCCGCTGGAACGGACTTGCTATCACGCGCTTCCAGCCTGACGCCCTGGAAAGTGGCTATGGGACCTTCCTGTTTCTCAGGGACATGGAAAATGGCGAATGGTGGTCGGCAACCGGCGATCCGGTGCGGCTCGCTGGCGAAAAGAGCACGACGATCTTCGCCGACTACAAGGCGGAATTCATCAAGGAGACAGGGACGCTTCATACGACAGTGGAGGCGATTGTCGCTTCCGACTCAGACGGCGAGGGCCGGCGTATTGTCATTACCAACACTGGCACAAAAGACCGAATCATCGAGGTAACGTCCTATGCCGAACTGGTCCTGACCAATGATGATACCGACACGGCTCATCCAGCCTTCGCAAAAATGTTTGTGGAGACCGAAATTGACCAGCGTGGCGATACGATTTACGCCACGCGCCGCAAACGCAGCAATGACGAGCCTGACATCCATGTCGCACACATGGTCAGCGACAGTTCCGGTGCGATGCGCGAAGTCCAAGCCGAAACTGACAGACGGGCATTCATTGGCCGCGGACGTTCCCTGCGCAACCCTGCGGCTTTCGATGACGGCGCGACGTTGAGCGGCAGCCATGGTTTCGTGCTTGATCCGATTGCATCACTGCGCTGCCGCGTCCGCGTACCTGCCCACAAGAAGGTTACACTGGTGTTCTGGACGCTCGTCCGGTCAAACCGGCAGGAGCTCGAAGAAGTCGTCGCCCGGTTCCGTCATCCAGATTGCTTTGCACGCGAATTCTCACTGTCCTGGACTAGTTCCCAGGTCCGCCTCCACCATATTGGCATCAATCCTGATGAGGCTCAGGTCTTCCAGCGCGTTGCAACCAGCCTGATCTATCCGGAAAAGGCTTTGCGCATGCCATCCGAGAGCATCGCGAGCGGTCTCGGCAGTCAGTCTGAGCTTTGGCCTATGTCGATCTCCGGCGACTTCCCGATCCTTGCCCTGCGCATCGACGATGAAGCCGACATGGAAACATTGAAGAATCTCCTGCGGGCGCATGAATACTGGCGGGCGAAAGGCCTCGTCGTGGACGTTGTTGTCATCAACGAACGATCCTTCTCCTATGCCCAGGATTTCCAGCGCGGGCTTGAAGCCATCTGCGAAAACAGTCGCGCTCGCGGCGCCCAGCTTGGTCCGCGCGTCCATATCTTCACCGTCCGTCGCGATCAGATGAGCGATGTGAGCTACAATACCTTGCTTGCGTCGGCCCGAATTGTGATGCACGCCCAGAACGGCTCGCTGGCTGAACAGTTGAAACGAATGGAAGGCCTTAGTCTTGACCTGGTTCCCGTCACAGAAACCAGGGGCAAGACAATTGCCACTGCTGAAACGACGCCCGATGACTGGCGTGGGATCGCTCCGGCACCGACGCAACTGCTGAGTACACGCCGCCCAAATGTCTCTGGCGATGATCTGGTGTTCTGGAATGGGTTTGGCGGTTTTGACATGAAGAGCGGCGAATACGTTGTTCGTCTTGGCGGTTCGACCTGTACACCTCAACCCTGGATCAACGTCATTTCCAATCCCGGTTTTGGCTTCCATGTCTCGGCTGAGGGCGCAGGCTTTACCTGGTCTGGCAACAGCCGCGACTATCAACTCACGCAGTGGTCGAACGATCCGGTTATCAACCGTTCCGGCGAAGCGCTCTATATATTGGACCTCGACAAGAATACTGCTTTTGCACCGACTGCCTCGGTGTTGCGGGATCCGTCCGTGCAATACGAAACACGACATGGACAAGGCTATTCAAGCTTCCTCTCACGTCACGGCAATGTCGGGCTGGACCTCACCCACACCGTAGATACCACGCTGCCGGTGCGCGTGTCCCGCCTGCAGATCACCAATCATGGCGGTTCGATCAAACGGTTGCGCATCTACGGCTTTGTTGAATGGATGCTTGGCAATGCCCGTGCAAAAACCGCGCCATTCATCGTGCCTTCATGCGACACGGAAACCGGCGTACTCTTTGCACGCAACCCCTACGGCGTCGACCGCCGCACAAACGTGGCCTTCTTCGCCAGCAATGTGAAGCCCCAATCCGTGACAGCCGATCGGGCCGAATTCCTGGGTGCGCTCGGTACTGTTGACCGGCCGGCGGCCGTGCTTCAAGCAAAGACCTTGTCAAATCTCGTCGAAGCCGGCGGCGATCCATGCGCGGCGCTTGCCATTGATATTGAGCTTGCTGCGGGCGAGACCAAGGAAATATTGTTTTATATGGGCGATGCCAGCAGCGCCGATGAAGCCCGCCGCATTCTTGCCGAACACAACAAGCGTCCATTCGAGGGAACACTTGCGGCATCCAAGGCGATCTGGGCCGACTTCCTTGATGGATTGCAGGTCGACACTCCGGACAACGCATTCAACGTGATGGTCAATCGCTGGCTGCCTTATCAAAGCCTCGCCTGCCGCATCTGGGCTCGCTCGGCGTTCTACCAAGCCAGTGGCGCCTTCGGTTTCCGGGATCAGCTGCAGGACACACTGTCGATGCTGATACTTGATCCATCCCTTGCCCGAAAGCAGATTTTAAACGTCTCCGCCCGCCAGTTCAAGGAAGGCGATGTCCAACACTGGTGGCTGCCGACGACAGGGGCGGGCGTGCGGACGAAGATATCCGACGATGTCGTCTGGCTCGGATATGCCATTGCCCATTATACCTCCGTCACGGGGGATATGAGCATTCTCGACGAGCAGGTTGCATTTATCGAGGGTCGGGCGCTGGAAGATGGCGAGCACGATGCCTTCTATCAACCTGCCATTTCAAGCGAGAAGGTCAGCGTTTATGAACACGCCGCCCGTGCGCTGGATCTCGCCATCGTCCGTACCGGCTCGCACGGCCTTCCGCTGATGCTGACCGGCGACTGGAACGACGGTATGAATCGCGTCGGCGAAGACGGTAAGGGCGAAAGCGTCTGGCTTGGCTGGTTCCTGATCAGCACATTGCGGGACGTCTTGCCCATAGCAAGGCACTTCAAGGACACGGACCGCATTCAGCGTTGGGAAGCGCACATCGAAAGCCTGAAAGCGGCTCTCGAGAAGGACGGCTGGGACGGTGAATGGTACCGCCGCGGCTATTTCGACGACGGTGCCCCACTGGGATCGAAAAAGAGTGAAGAGTGCAAGATCGACTCGATCGCTCAGTCTTGGAGCGTGCTGTCTGGTTATGGCGATCCGGATCGGGCGAGACAAGCGATGCATTCAGTGGCAACGCATCTCGTCGATGATGAAGTGGATATCATCAAGCTGTTCACACCGCCCTTCAACAAATCACGGCACGATCCCGGCTACATCAAGAGCTATCCGGTCGGCGTGCGCGAGAATGGCGGGCAGTATACCCATGCCGCTACGTGGGCAGTACTCGCCATGGCGAGACTTGGCGATGCCGATGAGGCGTATCGTTGGTTCAAGAAACTCAATCCGGTGAACCATTCGCTGGACGCGGAAAAGGCCGAGTCCTACCGGGTTGAACCCTATGTGGTAGCGGCAGACGTCTATTCAGTTGATCCGATGCGCGGACGCGGCGGCTGGACGTGGTACACAGGTTCTGCTGGGTGGCTTTACCGTGTTGCAACAGAAGGTATCCTGGGCATCAGCCGGCAGAATAACCGGCTGTTTGTGAACCCGGCGTTGCCCTCTGACTGGGACGGATTCAGTTTTGTGCTGCGGAACGGCGGCGCCCGTTACATTGTTGAGGTAAAGCCAGCTGCAAAGGGCGGCAGGAAGATCACGGTCAACGGCAAGAAGCTGGCGAAAGCTGATGGCGGAATTCCATTGGAGAGCTCTGGGGAACATAAAGTGCTCGTGGAAGTGCTGCCAACAAGCGCAGTGAGTGATGCTGCCGCCATTACCGGATGACTTCAATCCGCCGCCTGTGGTCCTTCGCGGGCGGCGGATTCTTTCTCGGCAAAGGCCAAAAATGAAGCAAGCCAACTATTTTCGCTGACTTTTCCAGTTGAGAATCTTTGCAACTAGTGTCGATCTGGCGCATAATTGCCGCCATGAAACATGCCCTGAATCACAAGCCGGACTATGAAAAGGAACTCCGCAAGGCAGGTGTACGCATCACGCGCCCCAGGCGTATCATTCTTGATATTCTGACATCCACGGAAGACCATCCGGATGCGATGAAGATTTTCCATCGCGCCATCGAAATTGACAATAGCATTTCACTATCGACCGTTTATCGAACGATGAACTTGTTGGAGGAGTTGGGTGCGATCCATCGCCATGCCTTTAATGGCGGTCCATCCCGTTTCGAGCAGGCGCACGGCGAACACCATGATCATCTGATCGATATCGATACGGGTGCCGTCATCGAATTCAAATCGGACAAGATCGAAAAGCTGCAATTGGAAATCGCAAAGTCTTTGGGCTACGATATCGTTCACCACCGATTGGAACTTTACGGGCGAAAGCTGGACCGGCCCTCGTGAAAAGCCACCCGCCGGCAGTGGTTACCGCACCACACGTCTTACCGGCGATCCCTTCCAAGAAATTTTTCGGAATATGCGCTGGAGTAAAACCCTATGTCAGGCGGCGTTTGACGTCGGCTGCGCTGTCAGCAGTTCATAAATCAAGCTCGCATCATGCGCGGTCCGCAGTTTTGCGATACGCTCTGGGTCCCGCAACATCCGCGCTATACGCGAGAGCGCCTTCAGATGATCCGCACCGGCATTTTCAGGCGCGAGCAAAAGGAACACAATATCGACCGGCTGATCATCCAGCGCCTCAAAATCAACAGGTGTTTCAAGCTGCGCGAAAACGCCAGCAATGCGTTTCACGCTATTGATTTTGCCGTGCGGAATGGCAATGCCATTACCGACACCTGTCGAGCCAAGTCGTTCTCGCTGCAGGACTGTATCAAACACCTCCCGCTCGCTCAAACCGGTCAAGGCGGCCGCCTTTTCCGACATGATCTGCAGAAGTTGTTTTTTGGAATTGACTTTCAGTGCGGGCAGGACAGCATCAGGCTGAATGAGATCACCCAGATCCATTATCTCTCTTCCTTCCAGTTACCGCCCGCGCTCTTACACGAGCGCGAACGATAGTTCAAATTACGCTATGTCTTGCTCATTGCCGGGCAGCGCTTTGGCTAGCCACTGCCGATGGATCGATCCAGCCAATATTTCCGTCAGGGCGACGATATACGATATTAACCTGCGTACTTCCAGAGTTGCGGAAGACAACCACAGGACTATCTTTCAGGTCGAGTTCCACAACCGCTGAGGCCACACTCATACTCCTGAGTGCCATCGACGTCTCAGCGACGATCGTGGGCGCATAATCTTCCGGAAAATCCTCATCATCATCCGGTGCGGGCGCCATGACGCGATAGGAAACGTCGTCAAAGACTCCATTCGATCCCGGGGCCTGATGTGACTTCAGACGGCGTTTGTAACGGCGAAGACGTTTGTCTACGCGCTCGCCGGCCGCATCGAAGGCAAGCACAGGATCCTGTGCCTCACCCGCCGCCTGCAGCACCGTACCGGTATCCAGTCGCACCAGGCAATCAGCGATAAATCGCGACCCCTGCTTTTCCACCGTAACGTGGCCGGTATATCCGCCATCGAAATACTTGGTCACCATCTCCCCGATCCGCTCTTCAATCCGAATGCGGAAAGCGTCACCAATGTCCATATGTTTCCCAGATACACGCAGACTCATGATACCTCACCTTCATTGTGATTTTCATTGCCCGACCCAATCTACACTGTTGTTGAGGGACGAGCAAAGACATCCCGCACAATCCGCGCGAGTGATCCATCACATTTCGCTTTTTGATTCTTCATATTCAAACGCGCGCTTTCGCTCCGACTGTCGCAAAGTACCGGCGCTTCTCTCTCCTTGATCCGGACTTCTTTGGTCCGGTTTATTTACCCACTCGAAAAATTCTACACCTCAGTGATGGATGAATCTAGAGCTAGTTTTACGTGAACTGGGTCAACCCATTCAGGCAACATCGGCTCTCGACTTTTCGTCGGCCTTGCGTACAGAAGCCTGTGCTTTTTTCTCGCGCCTCCTCTGCACAGAAGAGGCGATATTCATCGCTTCGCGATACTTGGCAACGGTACGCCGGGCGATATCAACGCCCTGCCCCTTCAATAGGTCCACAATCGTGTCATCTGACAGAATATCGTCTGGCTTTTCCGCATCTATGAGGCGCTTGATCTGGTGGCGCACCGACTGTGATGAATGCTGCTCGCCGCCCTCAGTTGCTGCGATGGCGGCGTTGAAAAAATAGCGCAACTCGAAAACGCCGCGCTTGGTCAGCATATACTTGTTCGCGGTAACACGGCTTACCGTCGATTCGTGCATGCCAATCGCGTCCGCCACATTACGCAGATTGAGCGGCCTGAGATGGGCCACTCCATGGAGAAGAAATTGCTCCTGCTGGCGCACAATTTCGCTGGCAACCTTCAGGATTGTCTGGGCGCGCTGATCGAGGCTACGGGTCAACCAATTGGCATTCTGTAGACAATCATTGAGAAAAATCTTATCCGCCGCGGATGCCTTTGCTTTCGAAACGGTTGCAAAGTAGTGATTGTTCACAAGCACACGCGGCAGAGCGCTCGGATTAAGCTCAATCCTCCACGTGCCATCAGACCCCAAATCTACTTGCACGTCAGGGATGATACTATCCGCCACTCCTGAGGAAAATGCGGTACCGGGCTTTGGGTCGAGCAGCTGAATCTCCTGCAGCATGTCGAGAATATCGGCGTCTGTCGCTCCGCAAAGCTTTTTCAGACTGTGGAAATCGCGCTTTGCCAATAGCTCCAGATGTTGCAGTAATATTTTCATTGGTGGATCAAGCCGGTTTTTTGCGCACAATTGAATGGCTAGACATTCCGCCAGATCACGGGCGAACAAACCGGCGGGCTCAAAGCCCTGCATGACGGTAATCAGCTTTTCAATGTGAGCGGCTTCGACGCCGAGCCTCTCTGCGATTTCGGCCACATCGGCACGCAAGTATCCCATTTCATCGAGATGATCTGCGAGTTCTGCCGCGATAAGGCGGTCCGTGGCTTTTTCGAAGGCAAAGAGAATCTGCTCGCCAACATGATCGCGTATCGTGACAGGAGATGCCGTAACTTGTTCGAGATTAAAACCTTCGCCCCCCGACGAAACATACCCATCGCCTGACGATGATTTCCATTGAGAAGCAAGATCGCCAGCGATGAAATCATGTGTGCCGGGATCATCGGGAAAGATATTCTCAAGTGAACTGTCAAAAGTATCGGACATCGAGCCTGAACTGGTAATTTCGCCGCTCTCCAGCCAATGATCGCCTGGCTCACTCGAACGATTGCCCTCCGCATCAAGGTCGCCGCTCATGGTGCTTCGCCCGAATTCACCATCATCGCTGGAATTCCGGTCGGCGCCAAACCCTTGTTCGCTTAACGAGAAATGCTCGTCATTCGTTTCAGCACGTTCCAGAAGGGGGTTCTTTTCGATCTCTTGCTCAATGAATTGTTCAAGCTCGACATGAGTCAGTTGCAGCAGCCGAATCGACTGCATAAGCAACGGCGTCATCACCAATGCCTGTGTTTGCCTGAGATCCAGTTTTGGCGACAGGGCCATGATGCAGGCGGATACTCCCGTACGAAATTGCCATCACATTATCCAAAAAAGGACTTGTGGCACGAGGGTGTACAGAACTGGCCCAATCCTTGCTTGTCAATCGCAAGCAGCCAAAAAACCTCCGACCGCGGCAATTTTCAACCAGGACGTGCGCCAGAAAATACCTTTTCTCACGGATACCGTCTGAAAATCGTAAAATCAGAGTTTGAACTGATCACCAAGATAGAGGCGGCGCACATCGGAATTGGCAATTATTTCATCAGGACGGCCATGGGTGAGCACCTGTCCGGCGTGAATGATATAGGCTCGATCAATGAGCTTTAAGGTCTCACGCACATTGTGATCGGTAATGAGCACACCAATTCCGCGGCCAGTCAAATGACGCACCAACTGCTGAATATCTGCAACGGCAATTGGGTCGACACCGGCAAAGGGTTCGTCCAACAACATGAAATTTGGCCGGGACGCCAGAGCACGGGCAATTTCAAGGCGACGACGCTCTCCCCCCGACAACGAAAGCGCCGGAGCTTTGCGCAGATGGGCAATGTGAAACTCCTCAAGAAGAGAATCGAGCTCCTGAGCTCGTGCACCCCGATCTTTTTCGACGACTTCAAGGACTGCCTTGATGTTGTTTTCGACCGAAAGGCCACGAAAAATTGACGCCTCCTGAGGCAGATAACCAATTCCAAGCCGGGAACGGCGATACATCGGCATTGTCGTTACGTCGAATCCGTCGATTTCGATCGTGCCTTTGTCAACCGGCACCAGACCAGTAACCATGTAGAAACACGTCGTCTTCCCGGCGCCATTAGGCCCGAGAATGCCAACCGCTTCGCCAGAGCGGACGCCGAACGAAACGCCGTTGACGACCTGGCGGCCGTTGTAGCTCTTGGTGATACCACGTGCGACGAGCGTCCCCTTCATACGGTCTTTCGCCGCTGGATCGGCAGGTCGCATTTCAGAGACGCTGGAGTCTGGCCGCGCAGAAATCTTGCTGGTGGAGCGACGCGAAAACAAGGACACTTACAGCTCAGTTCTTCGGGGCGTTCTTGGGTGCAACAACGATCGAGACGCGGCCCGTCTGGCCGCTCTTGCAGCTTTCGAGCTGGGCTTCACCGGTCTTGAGCTGCGCAGTCAATTTGCAGCCAACGGCTACATTGTCTCCCTGCGTCAGGACAACCTTGTCGCCAGTCAGGACAAGCACTTCCGTTTTCATATCAAACGTGCCGTGATCGCCCGTTGCAACCTGATCTTCGGATTTGACGTAAACCTTATCGTTCACCTCAAGATGATCGATATCCTGGGAAGCGGGTCCGGCGAGACCTCCCGTCTTCGGCGCGTCAGTGGCCGAGGCGCCGGTAGCGTCTTTCTTTGCGCCTTTGACATAATAGACAATCATCGAGCCAGCCTTCAGAAGCGTCGCGCCCTGAACGACGGTAACATTGCCTGTAAAGGTAGCGGTACCTTCATTGTCGTGAACAACCAGCTTGTCGGCATCAATCTGGATCGGCTGATCGCCGGACAGCTTTATACCGCCGTTCGCAGCGCCACCAGCGTCCTGTGCAGCGACGGGAACCATCATGGATGCCAATATACCCAATGCAACGGTCGAAATACCGATCAGTCTTGCCCCGCACGACATCGTCTTCTCTCCTAAATCCGGGATATTCCCTCAAAGTCAAATACCACGTGTCGTAACTACTACGGCGATTTGACTTCCTTGGCACCTTCTTGCAGCTTTGTAGGCTGAATGACAAGCCTCACGCGCTTTTCGAAAGTCATTACCTTGCCGTTTTCGCTAATTTGCATACTGTCTGCGGTTATACTCGAATTGTCATTCTCGACGCGGACCGGCTGATCGGTCGACATGGAATTGCCTGCAATATCGATATCTGCCGATTGCAGCAGCGCGGTAATGCCATCGGAAGTCGTCAGGCTTATATCGCTGTCGAGCTTTAACTGGCGGTTGGCATTGTCAAATACACCCGACTTTGCCTTCACCTGAGCCCGCAACTCTCTTCCAATCGGAATTTCCGCATCGATCCCTTCCAGGGATATAACGTTGCTATTGCCCACTTCCTGTAACGCCCGTATCGCGCTCATTTTATAGGGCAGCTTGTCTTTGGTAAATCCATCAAGTTTGGGATTAGTCATGACCAGCTTGCCGTTCTCGATGCCGGCATTGTCGAGTGAAATATTGCTCGGCACGCTAGATGCCGAAAAGAACGTGAACCAGGAAAACACTGCAGCACCTGTCAAAGCTACGGCAGGCAAAGCGAATTTGAGAAAACGGACGCGCCGCGAATGGCGCGCCGCAGCACGAAAAACTGTTGAATCCTTGTCCGAGGCAGCAAACTGCCGCGCCACCTCAGCATGGTGGTCAGCATCAGCGGTCGCATCACGTTCCGGATGCGGATCATTTCTTTCAATTGACATAGGTCTGGCTGCGCTTACCGATTACAATAATATGGCTAGTTGAACGCCAATATGGTTATTTTTCGATGAAATGGACGGGTACCCGTCGCATAACTTGCATTTGAGGCAACAAGTATGCCGTCATTGTACCAGATACAAGGTGTCACTGCGTACCAAACGGCGGAGGGTGAAGTCTGGACTTCGATAGACCGATGTCGCAGAAGAGTATTCGAACGGAACATGAGAGCGAACGGATAGGACGATGGCAAACACTGCTGACGCAATTATCGACAGACGACGGCTCCGCAGGAAGCTCACCTTCTGGCGGGCATTCACGCTCTTCCTTCTTGCTGCTGCATTGATTTCTTTTTATTTTTTGACATCCGACTCAGACGGCTTCTCAGGCAAACGAACACCGCACATCGCCAAAGTTCGCGTCGAGGGGACTATTTTTGAAAACGATGAGTTGCTCAAGCGCCTGCAGGATGTGGAGAATTCGGCTGCGGTCAAAGGCGTGATCCTCACTGTTGATTCTCCAGGCGGAACGACCGCTGGCGGCGAGGCGATTTATGAAGCTGTCCGCAAGGTTGCTTTGAAGAAGCCCGTCGTTGCACAGGTTGGGACGTTGGCTGCATCTGCTGGATACATGATCGCGAGCGCTTCCGATCATATTGTGGCCCGTCAATCATCAATCATCGGTTCTATCGGCGTGCTATTCCAGTACCCCGATATCTCGGAGCTTCTGGCCAAGCTCGGCGTCAAGGTCGAAACCATCAAATCAAGCCCGCTTAAAGCGGAGCCGAATTTTTTCAATCCTGCCAGTGATGAAGCCAAAGCCATGATCCACCGCATGATCATCGATTCTTACGACTGGTTTGTCGGCCTCGTCCAGGAGCGGCGCAAATTCAGCCGTGAACAGGCGCTGGCGCTGGCAGACGGTTCAGTCTTCACTGGACGCCAAGCGATCGCGAACAAGCTCATAGACGAGCTCGGCGGCGAAGATAAAGCCCTTGGCTGGCTCAAAACCAAGGGAGTCAATGACAAACTGCCGGTCATTGAGTGGAAGCCCGTCGAAAAGTCCTCCTTGTTAGGCCTGTTCTTTTCGGATTCGGCTGTGAAAATGCTGACCCGATATCTCGGCATTCCGGAAGAAAGCAGCGGAATGCTGCGTGAATTAACCGGAGATCGTATGTTCCTTGACGGACTCGTTTCTGTTTGGCACGTTGACGGCAAGCCTGTCGGGGCGCAATAAAGATATTAAACCCATAAGATCAGTGACATAGTCTTGGGCCAGTGCTTTTTGACTAGGGACTGATGATCTTGAACCGGAAGGGATTTCGCTGTGATCAAATCAGAGCTCGTGCAGATCATTGCCAACCGCAATCCGCATTTGTTTCAGCGCGATGTGGAGAATATTGTCGGCGCCATCTTCGATGAGATCACCGACGCACTGGCCGAGGGCAATCGCGTCGAGCTCCGTGGTTTTGGTGCATTCTCGGTGAAGAACCGCCCCGCACGCAGCGGACGCAACCCGCGTACTGGCGAAAGTGTCGATGTCGAAGAAAAGTGGGTGCCGTTCTTCAAGACCGGCAAGGAACTACGCGACAGGCTTAATGGCAACGGCTGAGGTGCATCGGCGAAGCGTTTGAAGTTGCGGGGGGAGAGAAATATGATCAATCGCGTTATCATTGTCCTCATTCTTGTGCCGCTTGCCGTCATTCTGATCGCCTTGTCCGTCGCCAATCGCGAGACGGTGTCTCTCACGATCGATCCATTCAATCCGGGCAACCCCGCATTGTCCTACTCGGCTCCGCTTTTTGTCTGGCTCTTCGCGGCGCTTATTCTCGGGCTGATCCTTGGGAGTTTCGCCACATGGTACAATCAGGGAAAGCATCGGAAGCTGGCGCGTCAGCGTAAATTGGAAGCGGAACTCCTGCGCAAGGAAGCGCGAAAAGCATCCGCTGAAACAGCGGCAACCCCAAACCTTCCTTCGCTCCACTAAGCGATACATTGTCAAGGACACACCATGAAACTGATCTCCCCGGCCGAGGTCGACGCATTGCTAAGCTGGCCGGATATGATCGCTGCGATCGAACAGGCCTTTCGTCAGGGTGTCATCCAACCCGTACGTCATCACCACACGGTTGAGCGACCCGATGGTGCAGCATCGACATTGCTGCTGATGCCAGCCTGGTCGGATTTCGATGCCCTCGGCGACTCTTCGAAAGGTTATATGGGCGTCAAGATCGTGACGGTATCGCCCGACAATGGCGCTGTTTCGAAACCGGCGGTCATGGGCGTCTATCTCTTGCTTGACGGTAAGACCGGGGAGCCCAGGGCTTTGATTGACGGACAACGCCTCACATTGTGGCGCACGGCAGGTGCATCTGCCCTGGCCGCTCGCTATCTGGCACGCGAAGATGCTTCAAAGCTCGTTGTGATCGGTGCCGGTGCGCTTTCTGGCTTCTTGGCAAGGGCCCACAGCGCCGTACGGCCTATCGATCAAATTTCAATCTGGAACCGAAGTCTGGCCGGTGCGGAAAAAGTTGCTGCCGAGCTTGTCCAGGAAGGCTTTAACGCCAGGGCCGTCGACGACAAGGACGCGGCGATCGCCGCAGCCGATATTATTACCGCCGGAACGCTTTCGACAGAACCGCTAATCCTCGGCAAACACCTTAAACCGGGCACCCATGTCGATCTGATCGGCGCTTTCACACCAACGATGCGGGAGAGTGATGATGAATGTGTCAAGCGTGCCCGGGTCTTTGTCGACACCAAGGACGGTGCCATGAAGGAAGGCGGAGATATCGTGCAGCCGATCAAAGCCGGCGTTGTGACGACAACACATGTGATTGGCGATTTGTTTGATTTGACGCGCGGAACGGTCAAGGGTCGCCAATCAGCAGGCGAAATAACGTTGTTCAAATCGGTTGGCGCTGCCTTGGAAGACCTTGCTGCAGGAATTCTTGTCTACGAAAAGGCCATTACGGCATCGTCCTGAGCGTTTTTGCTTTCGCCTTTCCTCGTCATGGCATAGGAAACCTTCAAAGTACTACGAGGAAAGCACGTTTGAAATCGTCTGGTGGAAAAATCAGAAAGGCAAAAGGCGCAGGTCCCAGGAGTAGCGCGCCCAAAAGCGTTGCTCACCGGCAGAACGCGACGAAGCCGCGACCGCAATTCGCCAAGTCGGCAAGGATCGCAGATAGCGATGTGCAACCAAAGGCGGCACCGCGGCCGGAGCCACTACCGAAACGCCTGCTGGCCCGCCGCACTGGCGCACGTCCGCAAGAGAAAACTGGGCTGATCCTCGAAACCCTTCCTTCAAGCGACTATGCATTGCTGGACAGTGGCAATGGCCTGAAGCTGGAGCAGTACGGGCCTTACCGCATTGTCCGGCCCGAAGGCCAAGCCATATGGCTTCCTGCCTGGGAAAAAACAGAATGGGACAAGGCCGACGCCATATTCACCGGCAATACGGATGAGGAAGGCGTTGGCCGCTGGCACTTTCCGAAACTGCCACTCGGCGAGACATGGCCGCTGGCTTTTGATGGCATCCCGTTCTTCGGCCGCTTCACCTCCTTCCGGCATGTGGGCGTATTTCCCGAGCAAGGCACCCATTGGGCTTACATGGATGGTTTGATCCGCAACGCAAAACGTCCTGTGAAAGTGCTCAACCTCTTCGGCTATACGGGCGTTGCTTCGTTGGTCGCTGCGCGGGCCGGCGCCGAAGTCACCCATGTGGACGCTTCGAAGAAGGCTATCATCTGGGCAAGGGAAAATCAGGAAATGGCCGGGCTCGCCGGCAAACCTGTTCGCTGGATCTGCGAAGACGCAATGAAATTCGTCGCGCGCGAAGAACGGCGCGGCAGTGGCTACGATATCATCCTGCTTGACCCGCCGGCCTATGGACGTGGTCCAAACGGTGAAGTCTGGCAATTGTTCGACAATCTACCGGATATGGTTGATCTTTGTCGCGCCATCCTTACACCAAATCCCCTTGCTGTGGTTTTGACCGCCTATTCAATTCGCGCTTCTTTTTTTGCCATCCATGAACTGATGCGGGATGCGTTCACCGGTCTTGGCGGCGAGGTACAGTCCGGTGAACTCATATTGCGCGAGCGCTCATCGGGACGCGCCCTCTCGACCTCACTGTTCAGCCGTTGGGGGACAAAATGAGCAAAAATGAAGATCACCAGCGGGGCACCGGACTGGCCCGCCCCGGCAAGGTGAAAGAGGTCACCAGTCTGACCAACCCCATCGTCAAGGATTTGCGCTCGCTGGCGATGAAGAAATACCGCGATCAACAAGGCGTTTTCCTGGCCGAAGGCCTGAAACTTGTCATCGATGCGCTTGATCTTGGTTGGATCATCAAGACCTTGGTCTATTCCAAGGCGGGCAAGGGCAATTCCCCCGTCGAGCAGGTCGCAGCGCGCACGATTGCCAAAGGCGGTGATGTACTTGAAGTGAGTGAAAAGGTCATCTCCGCCATCACCCGCCGCGACAATCCGCAAATGGTCGTTGGCGTCTTCGAACAGAAATTTCAGTCCCTTGCTGCAATCAAGCCGCTGGGTAGCGACGTCTATGTGGCGCTCGATCGCGTGCGCGATCCTGGCAACCTCGGCACAATCATCCGCACGGCAGATGCGGTGGGCGCGAAAGGTATCATTTTGATTGGCGATACGACCGACCCTTTCTCACTCGAGACGGTTCGCGCCACGATGGGATCGGTTTTTGCAATGCCGCTTGTACGCGCGTCGGAAGCCGAGTTTCTTTCCTGGAGAAAGAGCTTTTCGGGATTGATTGTCGGAACGCATCTTAAAGGTGCCGTCGACTATCGTACAATTCCCTATGCCAACAAGCCGGTTATCCTGGTCATGGGCAATGAGCAGCAAGGACTACCGGATCAACTGGCCTCGACCTGCGACAAGCTTGCGCGGATTCCACAGGAGGGCCGTGCCGATTCCCTTAATCTTGCGATTGCGACCGGCGTAATGCTGTTTGAGATCAGGCGCGACGCACTGAAGCTCGACAGCGGAGTTTAGAAAAAAACCGATTCATGAAAAACAAAGCCATTTACCGCCTTTTTTCCGTCGTTGCCTTCGCCGTGATCAGCGACCAGATTGTTAAATACCTGGTTGAGACAGGCATGGACTATCAACAACAGATCGATATCTTGCCATTTCTCGCACTTTTTCGGGTCCACAATAACGGCATCGCTTTTTCAATGCTTAGCGGCCTCCACGACCTTGTGCTGATCGGACTCACGATCGTTGTTGTTGGTTTCGTCAGCTACCTTTGGTGGAGCACCGCATCGTCACGCTGGATTTCCCGATTCGGTTTTGCGCTGATCATTGGTGGTGCTGTCGGCAACCTTATCGATCGCAGTCTGCACGGCTATGTCATCGACTATATTCTTTTTCACCTGCCATCATGGTCGTTTGCCGTCTTCAATCTGGCCGACGCCTATATATCAATTGGCGCCGCGCTGGTCGTTCTAGAAGAAATTTTGACATGGCTGCGCGACCGCCGGGCCCGAAGTGGCGAACCGGGTGAAAACTGAAACGGAAACGGGAAATTAGCCCATTTCCACGTCATGTAGCCGTCATCCATTTGTTGTATTCGTAGATAAACGATTTACCGATCAACCTCGTAAGAGAGCGAATCGCTATGGGCATCGCCTTGCTTGAACCTGCATCAGCTACTAAAGATCAGCGCATGATGTCGCAGGTTGATTCAACACCCTCGCCGTTTACGGCGCCACCTCTTGTTTCGGTGCTTGGCCGCATCGGCACAATGGAAGTGTGCCTTGCGCAAACCGAGGATGAGATCGCGTCATCACAGCAACTGCGGTTCAAAGTCTTTTTTGACGAACTCGGCGCCAAGGGCTCCGCAACAATGGAACAGCGCGACGCCGACCGTTTCGATCCTTTTTGCGACCATCTACTTGTCTACGATACGTCGATTCCCGGACCGAAGCACAAACAGATCGTTGGTACATATCGACTCCTGCGCTCGGAAAAAGCCTTCGAGACCGGTGGCTTCTATTCTGCCAGCGAATATTCAATCGACCGCCTTGTGGCAGCAAAGCCGGAATTGCGCTTTCTTGAACTTGGGCGTTCCTGCGTGTTGCCGGAGTACCGATCAAAACGTACCGTTGAATTGCTCTGGCAGGGCATATGGACCTATTGCCGGCATCATTCCATTGGCGTGATGTTTGGGTGCGCGTCCTTCCACGGCACAGTCCCGGCCGCCCATGCGCTGCCGCTTTCGTTCCTGCAGCATAATTGCCGCGCCACGCCTGATTGGGACGTTTGCGCCTTGCCAGCGCTTTATCAGCCCATGGATCTCGTTCCCCACGAAGCAATTAACGCCAAGGTAGCGCTGTTTGCCATGCCGCCACTGATCAAGGGATATCTACGCCTTGGCGCGATGATTGGTGATGGGGCTGTAGTTGATCGCGATTTTGGTACGACCGACGTTTTCATAATCCTGCCGGTCAGCCGCATATCAGAACGCTACATCAGTCATTATGCTGCTGAAGCGAAACGCTTCGGCTAAAGCCCGATTCCATACCGCCGTCACCTCATCATCTGTGGAGAAAAGCCATAGTTGAGTTGGGAAGAGGTGTGTAAATCCTGCAATAGCGAATAGATTGCTCCCGTAAATCAGGAGAGCGTCTTGGCCGAACTGGCATCTATCATAGAACCATCCCCTTATGAGGCCGAACCATTGGCGCGACCGACGCCAATGATGGAGCAGTATATCGAGATCAAGGCGACGAACCCGGATAGCCTGCTGTTCTATCGCATGGGCGATTTCTATGAGCTTTTCTTCGACGATGCGGTCGAGGCCTCGCGCGCGCTCGGCATCACGCTGACGAAGCGTGGCAAACATCTTGGTGACGATATTCCGATGTGCGGGGTACCTGTCCACGCCGCGGACGATTACCTGCAAAAGCTGATTGCGCGCGGATTTCGCGTTGCCGTGTGCGAGCAGATCGAGGATCCGGCCGAGGCGAGGAAGCGCGGAGCGAAATCTGTCGTCAAGCGGGACGTCGTACGTCTGGTAACACCAGGAACGATCACGGAGGAGAGGCTCCTTGACCCGTCGGAAGCCAATTACCTGATGACGCTCGGCCGCATCAAGGGATCTGGCCAGGGCCAGTTCGCACTTGCCTGGATCGATATCTCCACCGGGACGTTCCGTGTCAGTGAGACCGATCCCTCCCGGCTTCTCGCCGACATTCTGCGCGTCGATCCGCGCGAGTTGATCGTCGCGGACCCGGTATTCCACGATCCCGAGCTGCGGCCGGTGTTCGACGCGATAGGCCGTTCTGTAAGCCCGCAGCCGCCGAGTCTCTTTGATAGCGCGACGGCGGAAAACCGCATTCAGCGTTATTTCGATGTCAGCACGCTCGATGGCTTCGGACAGTTTTCGCGTGCCGAACTCGCGGCTATTTCCGGCGCCATTGCCTATGTCGAGAAGACTCAGATCGCCGAGCGTCCGCCGTTGATGCGACCGGAACGGGAGTCGGAAGGCTCATCACTTTTCATCGATCCCGCCACACGTGCCAATCTCGAACTCTTGCGCACGCTTTCCGGCAATCGCGACGGGAGCTTGTTGAAGGCCATCGATCGCACGGTGACTGGCGGGGGTGCCCGGCTTCTGGCAGAACGGCTGACCTCCCCGCTTACTGATCCAATAGCCATTGCCGAACGGCTTGATTCCGTTTCCTATTTTCTCTCGCGTCAATCACTAGCCGATCAGATGCGCGAAGCGCTGAAGGGTGTGCCTGACATGCCCCGCGCCCTGTCGCGGCTGGCCGTCGGGCGCGGCAGTCCGCGCGACCTGGGCGCCCTCGCCCGCGGGCTGGAAGTGGCGGGGGAAATCACTCAGCGTTTCCACAGCGAGGAATTGCCGGTCGAACTTGCATCGGTCCTTGAGTATCTGGATAAACTACCGGCCGATTTTGCAATGCATCTCGAACGGGCTCTCGCCGATGAGCTGCCCCTGTTGAAGCGTGATGGCGGATTTGTTCGGGCGCAATACAATGATGAGCTCGACGAAATGCGTGCATTGCGTGATCATTCCCGCCGTATCATTGCCGGCCTGCAGGCCGATTACATGGAAATGACGGGCGTCAAATCGCTGAAAATCAAGCATAATAATGTGCTCGGTTATTTCATCGAGGTAACAGCCAATAACGCCTCCACGATGACAGGCACGGATGAAGCCAAGGGAAAGTTCATCCACCGCCAGACAATCGCCAACGCGATGCGATTCACAACGACGGAACTGGCGGAGCTCGAAACCAAGATTGCCAATGCTGCCGAACGCGCCCTTTCGATCGAGCTCCGTATTTTCGACGCCCTGACCAACGAAACCGTTGCCAATGCCGACGCTATACGAGCAGGGGCTGCAGCCCTGGCGGCTCTTGATGTTTCTGTGTCGCTGGCGGCCCTGGCCGAAGAACAGGGCTATTGCCGCCCCCTCGTCGACAATAGTCTGGCCTTCGAGATCGTTGCCGGACGCCATCCGGTTGTCGAGCAATCGCTGCGCCGGCAGGCGGCCAATCCTTTTGTCGCCAACGATTGCAACCTCTCCCCACAAGGGCCAGGCAAAGGGGCAATCTGGCTGCTGACGGGCCCGAACATGGGTGGTAAATCCACATTCCTGCGCCAGAACGCACTGATCGCAATCCTGGCGCAGATGGGTTCTTTCGTTCCGGCAGGATCCGCTCATATCGGCGTTGTCGATCGTCTGTTCTCACGGGTTGGTGCGTCGGATGACCTTGCGCGCGGACGTTCCACGTTCATGGTCGAAATGGTGGAGACGGCCGCTATCCTCAACCAGGCCAGCGATCATTCGCTTGTGATTCTTGATGAGATTGGACGCGGCACAGCAACCTTCGACGGCCTTTCGATTGCCTGGGCGGCCGTTGAATATCTGCATGAAAAGAACCAGTGCCGGGCAATTTTCGCGACACACTTCCATGAAATGACGGCGCTATCGGAAAAACTCGAGCGCCTGAGCAACGTGACGATGCGGGTCAAGGAGTGGGATGGCGATGTTGTTTTCCTGCATGAGGTCGCCAAAGGTGCCGCGGACCGTTCCTACGGCGTTCAAGTGGCACGCCTGGCCGGATTGCCTGAGGCGGTCGTCAATCGTGCACGCGACGTGCTGCATCAGCTCGAAGCGGAAGAGACTTCCGGCAAGGCGGACAAACTGATCGACGACCTGCCGCTCTTCTCCGTCGAAGTGAAGCGCCAACCACCAAAACAGGTTCAGGGTAAGGATAGCGCGCTGTTTGCTGCGATATCCGCCATCAATCCTGACGAGCTGAGCCCGCGCGACGCACTCGAGGCGCTTTACCGGTTGAAGGGCCTCGCGACCACCGCGACATCCTGATTCAACCTGCTTCAAATGTAGTCATTCCGTTTGAGGTAAATTCAGGCTATAGCGAGCCATCATTCATAAAGACGTGTTCATGAGCGCCTCAGACCTGAAACTGGAACAGATCGTCAACCCAACCAAACTTCATCGCCAGTTTGAAGATCTGGTTAAGTCGGCGAGAAAACAAGGCGCTGCTTCCGTCGATCGCAACGACGTTTTGCAACTCGTGAAACAGACACTGGTTGCAGGCCGCAAATCCGCTGAGGATATGCTGATGAAAGACGCAGGCGGCACGCTCTGCTCTATTCGGCTTTCCTGGTTAATGGACCAGATTATCTCGGCGCTCTACGAATTCGCCATCACGCACGTCTATCACGCGGTAAATCCCTCCACGGCGGAACGCATGACCATTATCGCCGTTGGCGGGTATGGGCGTGGCGGGCTGGCCCCTGGGTCAGATATTGATCTGTTGTTTCTACTGCCGTACAAACAGACGCCCTGGGGCGAACAGGTCGTTGAATACATCCTCTATATGCTTTGGGATACAGGCCTCAAAGTCGGTCACGCCACGAGGAACCTTGACGAGTGCATCCGCCTGTCATTCTCGGATATGACAATCCGCACTACGATCCTTGAAGCACGTTATCTTTGCGGCAATGAAGAGCTTTTCACCAGGCTTGAACAACGTTTCGACGAAGAAGTCGTCAAGGGCACCGGACCTCAATTTATCGAAGCCAAGCTGGCTGAACGCGATGCGCGGAACCGCAAGGCAGGGGCGACGCGCTATCTGGTTGAACCCAATGTCAAGGAGGGAAAGGGCGGCCAACGCGATCTGCACACGCTGTTCTGGATTGCCAAATATTATTATCGCGTAAAGACGAGCGATGAGCTGGTAACGCTAGGCGTGCTTTCACCTGCTGAGCATAAGATCTTCCGGAAGGCGGAAGATCTGTTATGGGCAGTTCGCTGCCATATGCATTTCCTGACCGGGAAGGCTGAAGAGCGGCTCTCCTTCGATATTCAGAGCGAGATTGCACGGCGCCTCGGCTATACGGCCCATCCCGGCCAGCGCGATGTCGAGCGCTTCATGAAGCACTACTTCCTTGTTGCCAAGGAAGTTGGTGATCTCACGCGCATTATCTGCGCTGCTCTTGAAGAGGAGCAGGCAAAGCATGTGCCTGGTTTCAATCGTATCTTCCTTACCTTTTCGCGCCGAAAGCGCAAACTTGCGGGCACCAGTGACTTTGTTGTCGACAATCACCGTATCACCATCGCCAATGATGGCGTTTTTCATAAGGATCCGATCAACCTGATTCGACTGTTTCATCTGGCTGATGTGCACGGCTTGGAATTCCATCCCGACGCGATGCAGCTGGTGACCCGGTCACTGTCGCTGATCAACTCTGATTTACGGGAGAATCCCGAGGCGAACCGGCTTTTTCTGGACATCCTCACGTCGGAGCGCAACCCGGAACTCATATTACGGCGCATGAACGAATCTGGTGTTCTTGGCAAGTTCATCCCCGATTTCGGCAAGGTCGTCGCGATGATGCAATTCAACATGTATCATCACTACACTGTCGACGAGCATCTATTGCGCTGCATTGCGGTTATGTCGGAAATCGATCACGGCGATCTCGGTCAGGAGCACCCGCTCGCCAATCAGATTATGCCGGGCCTGAAAAAGGACCGTAAGCTGCTCTACGTCGCTCTGCTCCTGCACGACATTGCCAAAGGCCGCCCCGAAGATCATTCCGTCGCAGGAGCCCGCATCGCAAGACGCATCGGTCCGCGTCTAGGCCTATCCAAAGCGGATACGGAAACCGTTGCCTGGCTCGTTGAGCAGCACCTGACCATGAGTATGGTGGCGCAGTCGCGCGATCTCAACGACCGCAAGACGATCGAGGATTTCGCTGAAATAGTTCAAACGCTCGACCGGATGAAACTGCTGCTGGTCCTTACGATCTGTGACATCAAGGCAGTCGGACCCGGTGTCTGGAATGGCTGGAAGGGCCAATTGCTGCGCAACCTGTTCTACGAAACGGAATTGTTGCTCACCGGCGGCTTCTCGGAAGTCTCCCGCAAGGAACGCACTGACCATGCCCGGGCACAGCTCGATCATGCCCTGTCATCCTGGCCACAGATCGAGCGCCAATCCTATCTCGCACTGCACTACCAGAACTACCTTTTGACCGTCAGCCTTGACGACCAGATTCGCCACGCCAACTTCGTACGCGAGTCAGACGCAAGCGAAAAAACGCTTGCAACGATGGTCAAAACCCATGATTTCGAGGGCGTGACGGAAATTACTGTCCTGTCACCTGATCACCCGCGACTGCTCTCGATCATCGCGGGCGCCTGCGCCGGGGCAGGAGCGAATATTGTAGACGCACAGATTTTTACCACCAGCGATGGACGCGCGCTCGATACCATCCTCATCAGTCGCGAATTTCCCACTGATGACGATGAACGACGACGCGCAATGCGGGTGGGCCGCCTGATCGAGGATGTACTGTCCGGCAAATCCTATCTGCCGGAAATGCTGGCCGCCCGTACCAAGCCAAAACGCGCCGTCAAGGCGTTCCAAATCACGCCACGTGTTGAAATCAACAATACACTTTCGAACAAATTCACCGTCATCGAGGTGGAAGGGCTGGATCGTCCCGGCCTACTCTCCGAGATAACCGGCATCATTTCCGATCTGTCGCTTGATATTGCCTCCGCGCATGTGACGACGTTCGGTGAAAAGGTCATCGATGTGTTCTATGTCACCGATCTCGTTGGCCATCAGATCACCAATACGGCGAGGCAGAATCGCATCCGCAAGAAACTGCTTGCCCTCTTTGGTGAAGGCGACATCACAACAGCGCAGCCACAACGGCAAAACATCCTCATGGCGGCGGATTAGATGAGCCTGGTAAAGAAATTTGCGACTGTCGCATCCGGCACGCTGATGAGTCGCGTTTTCGGTTTCACGCGTGAGATGCTGATGGCCGCTGCGCTGGGCACGGGACCCATCGCAGACGCCTTTAACGCAGCGTTCCGTTTTCCAAATACATTCCGGCGCCTGTTTGCCGAAGGTGCGTTCAACGCAGCCTTCGTCCCCTTGTTTGCGAAGGAAATCGAAGCCAACGGGCTGGATGGTGCACGCCGCTTTTCCGAAGAGGTGTTCGGTGTACTCTTCACCGTGCTTTTGAGCCTGACGATCCTGATGGAACTCACAATGCCGCTGATCGTGCGCTTCATAATAGCGCCGGGGTTTGTCGAAGACGCCTTGAAGTTCGACAACACCGTGTCGATGGCGATTATCATGTTCCCCTACCTGGCCTGCATGTCACTTGCGGCCATGATGAGCGGAATGCTGAATTCCCTGCACCGCTATTTCGCCGCCGCAGTCGCACCCGTCTTCCTGAATGTCATCCTTATCGGCGTGCTTGGTTATGCCTGGCTGAAGGGACATGATGGCACAAAAGTTGGTTACGCCCTGTCGTGGGGGGTGATGGTTTCAGGCGTGGTTCAGCTTGCCATCGTCTGGCTCGCCGTACGCAACGCTGGTATTTCCATCGGGTTCCGCCGTCCGCATTTGACTGCGAATGTCAAACGCCTGCTGGTGCTTGCTCTGCCGGCGGCGGTCACTGGCGGCATTACCCAGATCAATCTCCTGATCAATACCAATATTGCTTCGGCCAAATCGGGCGCCATCTCGTCCCTCGCCTACGCCGACCGGATCTATCAACTGCCCCTCGGTGTCGTCGGCATCGCGGTCGCGACCGTTCTTCTGCCGGAATTGGCTCGTGCCCTTCGCTCCGGCAATCTGAAGGAGGCCGGCAGCCTGCAGAACCGATCAGTGGAATTCACACTGTTCCTCACGCTTCCGGCCGCTGCGGCACTGCTTGTGATGTCTGAACCGATCGTTCGCATGCTATATGAACGCGGCAACTTCTCAACCGCATCCACACATACGGTAGGAAACATCCTTGCCATCTACGGTCTGGGCCTTCCGGCTTTCGTACTAATCAAAGCCTTCTTGCCAGGATTTTTTGCGCGTGAGGACACGCGGACGCCAATGATATTCGCAATCATCGCCGTCATTGTGAATGTGACGCTGGCGCTGACACTTTTCCCGATAATGGCGGAGACGGGGATCGCAACGGCAGAAGTGGTTGCTGGATGGACCAACGCACTTCTACTTTTCGGAACGCTTGTCTGGCGGGGCCATTGGGGGCGGGACATTCCCCTGCTCACACGTATTCCGCGCCTGATCCTTGCGGCAGGTTTGATGGGATTCGCGCTTTATTACGCGATTATCTGGATGGGCCCCGCCCTTGCACCGCATGCGCCGCTCCATACGCAAGCCATTGCCGTTATGGTTCTGGTTGCGTTGTCGATGATCCTGTACTTTGCGCTTGCTTTCGGCACTGGCGGTGCCAGCCTTGGTATGATCCGGCGGAACGTGAAACGCAGGGCAACGACAGCCGATATCCCGCCGGAGGACACGGCATCGTGAGCCGCTTCATAGGCATGACAACTCTGGTCGTTCGCGACTATGACGAGGCGATTGCCTGGTACACGAATATCCTTGGCTTCACCCTGGTCAGTGACGCGCCAATTTCCGATAACAAACGTTGGGTCGTCGTTGCACCAGAAAAAAATGGCGCGCAGCTGCTTCTGGCCAAGGCCGACGGGGAGACACAAGAAGCGAGTATCGGCAATCAGACCGGCGGGCGTGTCACCTTGTTCCTTTATACAGACAATTTTGAAACGGACTACGCAGCCATGGTTAAGGCGGGGGTACGCTTCCTTGAAGTGCCCCGCTACGAGCCCTATGGGAGCGTTGTGGTCTTCGAAGACCTCTATGGCAATAAATGGGACTTGCTGGAACTCAGATAGGACTTGTCGTCGATAGGGCTTGAATACGACGGCCCGCTCTGCCAAAACCGCGACTTCATTGCTATCGGCGCCTGCAAGCCCGATCCCCGAACGATCAAGGACCATTCATGAGCACTTTTGAGCCGCTCGTCTTTTCCGGTGTCCAGCCAACCGGCAATTTGCATCTCGGTAACTATCTGGGAGCCATTCGCCGTTGGGTTGCGCTACAGGAGAGCAATAATTGCATCTACTGCGTTGTCGACCAGCATGCGATTACTCAAGCCCTTTCCGTCTGGGGTGGTCCCGCGGAACTCATGCGCAACACGCGGGAAGTCACCGCCGCCTTCCTCGCCTCAGGTATCGATGCAACGAAGCACATTGTCTTCAACCAGAGCCGCGTGCGCCAACATGCCGAGCTCGCCTGGGTGTTCAACTGCATTGCCCGTATGGGATGGTTGAACCGTATGACCCAGTTCAAGGACAAGGCAGGCAAGGATCGTGAAAACGCTTCCGTTGGCCTCTTCACCTACCCCAACTTGATGGCTGCCGATATTCTCGCCTACCGTGCCACTCACGTGCCCGTCGGTGAGGACCAGAAGCAGCATCTGGAATTGACGCGCGATATCGCACAGAAATTCAATACGGACTTTTCCGGCCGGATCGCCGAACTTGGCCTCGGTGTCGAGACGCAGTCGGGCGACGAAACGATCGCAAGCTTTTTCCCACTGACGGAGCCGGTGATTGGCGGGCCTGCAGCTCGTGTCATGAGTTTGCGTGATGGCACCAAGAAAATGTCGAAGTCCGACCCTTCCGATCTTTCACGCATCAATTTGATTGACGACTCGGATACGATTTCGAAGAAGATCCGCAAGGCCAAGACAGATTCCGAGCCACTGCCGTCGGAGATCGATGGTCTGAAGGAGCGTCCGGAGGCCGATAATCTCGTTGGTATTTATGCTGCTCTCGTCGACAGCGACAAGGAAAGCGTGATCCGGGATTTTGGCGGACAGCAATTCTCCGTTTTCAAGCCTGCTCTTGCTGACCTTGCTGTCGAGAAACTGGCACCGATCGCTGCGGAGATGCGGCGCATTTCCGCGGATCCAGGCTATGTCGATGCAATTTTGAAAGACGGCGGCGAACGCGCAAGCGTGCTAGCCGAGAAGACGCTGCGCAACGTCCGTGATATTATCGGCTTTCTGCAAGACTAGGCCGAAGCAGTCGGGCAGGTCTTGCGAACGCTCAGTGCATAGGGCAGGTTGAGCACATGGTATCAAAACGTCTGAGCCGCGAAGCCGGCCACCGCCGCAAATTTCTTGCCGTCATCGACGAGACGCCGGAATGCGAACGTGCGGTCGCCTATGCCGCACGCCGCGCCAAGACCACGGGAGGCGTGCTTTTACTTCTTTTCGTTATAGATTCGGCCGATTTTCAAGCATTTCTTGGTGTCGAGCAGATCATGCGCGCCGAAGCTGAGGAGCGAGCCAATTCGACGCTCAGCAAGTTTGCCGCCAGTGTCCGTGAAACGATCGGGATCGAGTCAGAACTTGCCGTGCGCGAAGGCATCACAGCCGAAGAGATTCGAAAGCTCATCGAAGAAGACCAGGATATTGCCATTCTCGTACTGGCCGCCGGTTCCGGCAAGGAAGGTCCGGGGCCCCTTGTCCAGTCATTGGCAGGACGCGAATCCTTCTCCATCCCCGTTACGGTGGTGCCCTACAATCTTTCCGATGAAGACATCGACGCGATTACGTGATCGCGCACCAAAATCGTGCTACAATCTTGACTTGAAGAGTTGGGTTTAAAGGCCTATATCCCCTTTGAACGGTTCTAAACTAGACACGCGAGATCCACCATGTTCATCCAGACCGAAGCAACGCCGAATCCGGCGACCTTGAAGTTCCTGCCTGGAAAGGTGGTTCTTGAGGAAGGCACAGCCGATTTCCGCGATGCGGCAGGCGCTACCGAAGCTTCGCCTCTTGCTGGCAAAATATTTGCCATTCCCGGTATTACCGGCGTTTTCTTCGGATATGATTTCGTCACAGTCACCAAGACCGAAGGCCCGGAATGGCAGCATCTGAAACCGGCAATCCTCGGTGCTATCATGGAACATTTCATGTCTGGCGCGCCGGTCATGGCAAATGCAACCCAGATTGCCGACACAGCACAGCGCGAGACCGATGGCGAGTTTTTCGATAGCGCCGACACGGAAATTGTTGACACGATCAAGGAATTGCTTGAGACCCGTGTGCGTCCAGCTGTGGCTCAAGATGGCGGCGATATCACCTTCCGAGGCTACGAGAACGGCACCGTGTTCCTGCATATGAAGGGTGCGTGCTCGGGTTGCCCGTCCTCGACAGCTACGCTCAAACACGGGATTCAGAATCTTCTTAAACATTTCGTTCCGGAGGTTCAGCAGGTCGAATCGATCTGATTTTTCTGCTTTGATTTAGAAAAAAGGCCGCTCGAAGCGGCCTTTTTTCTTGCAATCAGTTCACTGCACCGGGTCCCGGTATCGCCCCGGGCGGGCATTTTCCGAGAATGATCATACCGAGCACTTCATCCTCATTGACATCGCCTACCTTGGCGGTGCCGACAACCTGGCCGTTCTTCATTACCGCCACGCGATCAGCGAGATGGAAGACGTCATGAATGTCGTGGCTGATCAGGAAGATACCGATACCTTCGCTCTTAAGCTGCTTGATCAGCTCGCCAACCTGCGCCGTTTCCTGTGGCCCAAGTGCGGCCGTGGGCTCGTCCATGATCAGAATGCGTGCGTTGAAGAGGATCGCCCGGGCGATGGCCACGGACTGGCGCTGACCGCCGGAGAGCGCCTTGACCGGGTCCTTGAAGCGTTGGAATCGTGGATTCAGTCGACCCATGACTTCGCGCGCACTATGCTCCATCGCCACATCGTCGAGTGTGCCCCAAGGCGTCATCAATTCGCGGCCGAGATAGAGATTGGCAGCCGTATCGACATTGTCGGCCAGCGCCAACGTCTGGTAGATCGTCTCGATGCCATAGGCTTTGGCATCGCGTGGATTGCTGATCGCCGCCTCCTCACCGTTGACTTTGATCGTGCCGCTGTCACGCTTGTAGGCGCCCGAGAGTATCTTGATCAGCGTCGACTTGCCGGCACCGTTGTGGCCAAGAAGGGCCACCACTTCACCAGGAAAGAGATTGATCGATGCTCCATCGACCGCCCGGATACCCCCAAACGCAATGGAGATATTTTCCATGTCGATGAGAGGTGCTTGTGTGTTGGTCATAATTAGTCCTCCCTCAAGCGGTACGGCGGCGATAGATCGTGTCGAGCCAGACGGCAACAACAAGGACGAGCCCGACAACGATGTTCTGCAACGGCGTATCCAGCCCCAACAGGACCATGCCGGAGCTCAGTGATTGCATCAGCAACGCGCCGATCATGGCACCCGCTATCGTTCCGACGCCGCCAGCCAGCGACGTGCCGCCGATAACGGCAGCGGCGATAGTGAGGAGTTCATCGAGCGTGCCTTGTGCATTGGTCGCTGCATTCAGGCGCGCAGTAGAGATCGCACCGGCAATGGCGCAGAGGATGCCCATGATGATGAAGATCTTCATCGTCACCCAGCGCGTATTGATACCGGCAAGGTCCGCAGCCTCGGGGTTTCCGCCCATGGCAAAAACATAGCGGCCAAAGCGGGTCCGTGTGGTGACGAAGGTCATGATAATGCCCGTCGCGACAGCAATCAGTACCGGAACGGCGATGCCATGGGAGATGAACAGGCCGCCATCGGGAATAATGATATTGTTAGCCTCCGCATATTTGCGAACGATACCGATCGGCCAGTAATAGGCATTGGCAAGGGCGACTGCGCCAAGAACGAGGAGGCAGCTGATGGCCGCCATGAATATCTCTGCCCAAACGGGCCTTCGGGGAAAATTAAAGCGCTTGCGCTGACGGCGGCTGTTGATGATCATCCCGACAACCGCAAGGCAAGCAACGATACCAACGACCCAGCTCCAGGTCGCCCCAATCGAACCCTCAGGACCACCGCCTATCAAACGGAAGGTCGAGTCCATTGGCGCAACTGTGCGGCCGGAGGTGACCCACCAGGCAGCACCGCGCCAGACAAGAAGTCCGCCAAGCGTGACGATAAATGCCGGAACACCGAGAAATGCAATGATAAATCCCTGAAAGCCGCCAATCAAAGCGCCAGTCACAATGCCGATGCCAAGGGCGATGATCCATGTGGCGGGATGTTCGAAACCAATCAGCTTCGGTAAAAACTCGGCTTGGGTAACGCCCATGATCATGCCGACAAATCCAAGAACGGAGCCGACCGAAAGATCAATATTGCGGGTGACGATGATCAAAACCATGCCCGTCGCCATCACAGCAACCGATGATGTCTGGACAGATAGGTTCCACAGATTGCGCGGTGTCAGAAATTGGCCGCCGGATAGAAACTGGAAGGCAAGCCATATGATGACCAGCGCTCCGATCATGCCGAGAAGGCGTGTATCGAGCTCCGTCGCCTTGAAGAACCTGGCAACGATGCCGAGTTCGGAAGCGCGGGCCCGGTCAAGACTGATGGCCGGATCACTCATGTTATTCTCCCGGTTTCAATTTTCTTTTTGAAACGCCGCTGATCCATTGGAACAGCGGCGTTCGATCTCAATAGATAACAGCGATATTATTTGCAGGCCGGTACAGAACCCGCCTTGACGCCCTGACAAGCAACGTCTTTCTGCACCCAACCAGCATCGATGACGACATCGAGATTGTCCTTGGTAACCGGAACAGGTGTCAGGAAGACAGCATTGACTTCAACCTTGTTCACACCGCCGGCAAACTTCTGGACGTTCGCAATTTCTTCCATCTTCTTGCCATCCGCGAGGGCCGAGGCGATGCCTGCAGCCTGCTTGCCAAGCTCGCGTGAGTCCTTCCAGATCGTCACGGTCTGCGTACCGAGCGCTACGCGGTTGAGCGCTGCGAAATCAGCGTCCTGACCTGAAACTGGAACGGTACCGGCAAGCCCCTGGGCCTGCAGGGCAGCAATCGCGCCACCCGCCGTACCGTCATTAGCCGCGACAACAGCGTCGACCTTGTTGTCATTGGCCGTCAGGAACTGCTCCATGTTCTTCTGCGCATTGGCAGGCAGCCAGCCGTCCGTATAGGCCTCACCTACGTTCTTGATCTTGCCGGAGTCGATTGCCTCTTTCAGTACTTCCTGAGCACCGGAGAAGAGGAAATCTGCGTTCGGATCGGATGAGCTACCCTTGATGAATACGTAGTTACCTTCCGGCTTCACGGCGAAAACGCCGCGTGCCTGCATCCGGCCTACTTCCTTGTTATCGAAGGTTATATAGAACGCATCCTTGTTCTCAATCAGGCGGTCATAGCCTACGACCGGGATGCCTTCGGCAACGGCCTTTTCCACAGCCGGTCCGATCGCGCTCGAATCCTGAGCCAGGATGATCAAGGCGTTGGCACCCTGCGATATCAAGCTTTCAACGTCGGTCAACTGCTTCGAAGCCGAAGACTGTGCATCGGCCGAAATGTACTTGTCGCCATTGGCCTCGAGTGCCTTCTTGATCGCCGCTTCATCGGTCTTCCAACGCTCTTCCTGGAAGTTTGACCAAGACACACCAACGATCTTGTCTTTCGCCAAAACAGGTCCGGCAAAAGAGACAGCAAGGACAGCAGCGCCCGCCAATGCGGTTGCATATTTTTTCATGGTAACCCTCCCAGTGCACGCAGCACGTTGACTGATCGATGGATGGCCCTTCACCTCCGGCCACCATCGAAACCTCTTTATTTCGAGGCTCGAAAAAAATAGTGACTTAAAACCATTTCCATGTCAACTTAGATTTTCGTAGTGTAAGCTATTGCAACGCAACAATATTTTTTGCGGCGCACAAAAAAAGATTTCGGGAGGAATCATTTTGCTGATCGATGAGATCGCGCGACCTGACGATGTCAGGCGCCAGAATCGCAGGCTCGTCCTGGCGGCCTTGCGCCGTCACGGACTTGTATCGCGCACCGATATTGTCGCGCAGACCGGCCTCAGTCCTTCAACCGTATCCGCCATCACAACCGCGCTCATTGCAGAGGGAATCATCGGGGAAAGCCGCGACGGCGATACCACATCACACCGGCGTGGACGACCTCAGGTTGCACTCACGCTGAACCCTGAAATAGCCACGATTGCGACCGTTGAACTCGCGTTGAATCTCATCCATGCGGTACTATACGATTACAAGGGCCACATGATTGCCGAAGAGTTCAGACGCGTCCCGACGCTCGAAGCGACAACGGCCGACCTGATCAAGTCGATATGCAAGATGCTTGACAATCTGCTGGAGGGGCGGCCGGCCACGGCAGGACGGCTAATGCACATTTCGATGGGCGTGCAGGGTGTAACGGATGCGGCAAGTGCCACCATGCTATGGTCGCCAATCACCCCTGACAGCAATATCTCATTTGGAGCAGAGCTTTCCGCGCGATACGGCGTCGCTGTTGCTGTCGCCAACGATTGCAACATGATCGCCGAAGCTTTGCGCTCAATTGACCCGGTTCAATATGCGGAGGATTTTGCCGCGATCCTGCTGTCCCACGGTATCGGCATGGGTCTCTATCTGAAGGGCCAGCAATTTGTTGGCGCCAATTCGTCCGCTGCCGAATTCGGTCATATGCTGCATACGCCGAATGGCGCATTGTGCCGTTGTGGCCGTCATGGCTGCATCGAAGCCTATGCGAGCGACTATGCCATTCTCAGGAGGATATCGGGCCAGGACGAAAACGCCCAGCCAGCACAGGATGTCGATACGGCAACTTTTGACGAAGTTGCCGATCGCGCCCGATCCGCCGATGGTGAGGAGCGTGCAGCATTTCGCAAAGCCGGACAGGCAATTGGCTCGGGTCTACGCAGCCTGTTCTCCCTCATCGACCCGGTACCTGTAGCGCTGGTCGGACCAGGCGCGGGTGTCTTCGACCTCATCGAAGATGAATTGCGCAATATGATTTCCGGCACGTCGGGCTGGGGCGTTACCAAGAACCTCAACATCAATTGCTATCCGGACGAACACCCGCTCATCCTGCAAGGATGCATGATGACATCCCTGCTTCATCTCGATACGCAAATCTTTGCGCCCGGCGACACCAAGGAAGCGCCCTTAAAACGCGCAATATAAGCAAATATTCAGGAGAGAAATCCATGTATTTAGGTCTCGATTTGGGCACATCCGGCGTCAAGGCATTGTTGATCGACGAGCACCAGTCGATTGTCGGTTCCTGCACCGGGACACTGGATATCTTGCGCCCGCATTCCGGCTGGTCGGAGCAGGACCCGTCGCACTGGATCAAGGCAACAGAGGACGCTATTGCGGCGCTGAAGGCGACCCATGGCAAGCAGCTCGCTGCAGTCAAGGGCATAGGCCTGTCCGGTCAGATGCACGGAGCAACGCTGCTCGGTGCTGACGATCAGGTGCTGCGTCCCTGTATTTTGTGGAATGATACACGCAGCCACAAGGAAGCTGCGGAGCTGGACAGCGATCCAAAATTTCGAACACTTAGCGGCAATATTGTTTTCCCCGGCTTCACTGCACCAAAGGTCGCGTGGGTGAGGAATAATGAGCCTGCGATCTTTGCGAAACTTCGCCGCGTGCTCCTGCCGAAGGATTATTTGCGCCTGTGGCTGACTGGCGAATATGTATCGGAAATGTCCGATGCGGCGGGTACCTCATGGCTTGATGTCGGCAAACGCACATGGTCTTCAGATTTGCTTGCGGCTACCGGGCTCAATACAAGCCACATGCCGTCGCTGGTCGAAGGAACCGAAGTCTCCGGCATGCTGAAGGCTGACCTTGCTGCGCGCTGGGGTATGGGCAGCAAAGTCGTGGTTGCCGGCGGCGCCGGGGACAATGCTGCCTCTGCTTGCGGCATGGGGACTGTCGGCGAAGGTCATGCCTTCGTCTCGCTCGGAACATCCGGCGTGCTTTTCGCCGCCAACAGTGCCTATCTGCCCAATCCAGAAAGTGCAGTTCACACTTTCTGTCATGCGATCCCAAACACATGGCACCAGATGGGCGTCATCCTCTCGGCCACAGACGCCCTGAACTGGTACGCAGGAATCACATCGCGCAAGCCGTCGGAACTCACTGGCGAGCTCGGCGATCAATTGCGCTCGCCGGCCGGTGTCACCTTCCTGCCCTATCTTTCGGGCGAACGCACGCCTCTCAACGATTCGGCCATCCGCGGTTCCTTCTATGGCCTTGAACATGCCAGCGACCGAGCGACGCTGACCCAGGCCGTTCTCGAAGGCGTGGCTTTCGCCTTCCGCGATTGCCTTCACGCACTTGCTGCGGCTGGTACAAAGCTCGATCGCGTGACTGCAGTCGGCGGCGGTTCCCGCTCGACCTATTGGCTCAAGGCAATTGCGACAGCCCTCAATATTCCTGTCGACGTGCCAGCGGATGGTGATTTCGGTGCGGCCTTTGGTGCGGCACGCCTCGGACTTATCGCAGCCGAGAAGGCCGATCCGGGTGCAATCTGCGTCGCGCCTGCAACCGACTACACCATCGAACCCGAAACGGATTTAACCTCCGAATTCGACGCGGCATACGATCGCTATCACAACCTCTATCCAGCATTAAAAGGAGTTCAGTCATGAGCAGCGGATTTTTTGGTGACATAAAACCAGTCAAGTATGAGGGGCCGGATAGCACCGATCCGCTTGCCTATCGCTTCTACAATCCAAATGAGATTGTGCTGGGCAAGCGCCTTGAAGATCACTTACGCTTTGCGATCGCCTACTGGCATTCCTTCGTCTGGCCGGGGGGCGACCCATTCGGCGGTCAAACCTTCGAGCGCCCTTGGTTCAACGACACGATGGACGGCGCCAAATTGAAGGCTGACGTCGCCTTCGAAATGTTCTCAATCCTCGGCGCCCCATATTTCTGCTTCCACGATGCAGACGTGCGTCCGGAGGGCGAAACGATTGCGGAGAGCAACAAGCGCCTCTATGAAATCGCCGACTATTTTGCCGGAAAGATGGAAAAGACCGGCACCAAGCTGCTTTGGGGGACGGCCAATCTCTTCTCCAACCGCCGTTATATGTCGGGGGCAGCGACCAATCCCGATCCGGATGTCTTTGCCTATGCAGCCGCGACCGTCAAAACGTGTATCGACGTCACGCAGAAGCTGAAGGGCGAGAACTATGTCCTTTGGGGTGGCCGCGAGGGCTATGAAACTTTGCTTAACACCGACATGAAGCGTGAACTCGACCAGATGGGCCGATTCCTTAGCCTCGTTGTCGACTACAAGCACAAGATTGGTTTCAAGGGTGCGATTCTCATCGAACCGAAGCCGCAAGAACCGACCAAGCATCAGTATGATTACGATGCGGCAACCGTTTACGGCTTTCTCAAGCGTTTTGGTCTCGAAAATGAAGTAAAGGTCAATCTCGAACAGGGCCATGCAATCCTTGCCGGCCACTCCTTCGAGCATGAGATCGCAACAGCTGCCGCTCTCGGTATTTTTGGTTCCATCGACATGAATCGCAATGATTACCAATCTGGCTGGGACACGGATCAGTTCCCGAACAACGTTCCGGAGGTGGCACTTGCCTATCATGAAATCCTAAAGGCGGGCGGATTTACCACGGGCGGTACCAACTTCGATGCCAAGCTGCGTCGTCAGTCTCTGGACCCGCAGGATCTGTTGATCGCCCATATCGGCGGCATGGACACCTGCGCACGCGGCCTCAAAGCGGCGGCAAGAATGATCGAAGACAAAGCTCTCACCGGGTTCGTCGAAGACCGCTATGCGGGCTGGTCGAAGCCGGACGCGCAGGCGATGCTATCCGGCAAACTCTCGCTCGAAGCCATAGCCAAACGGGTCGAGGATCAGAAAATCCAACCCCAGCCCAAGTCCGGCCGTCAGGAATATCTGGAAAACGTCGTCAACCGTTACGTTTGACGATTGGATGCAGTACCCTCCCCTTGCGGGGAGGGTTGATCCTAAACGTGTTGACCGCCATTGATGTGGATTTCCGAGCCCGTCACATAGGACGACGACTCGGTGCAAAGAAAATAGATCGTCTCGGCAACTTCGGCCGTCTTGCCGAGACGGCGCAGTGGCAAATGTTCAACAAGCTTGTCGGTCCCCGGCGACAAGATCGCCGTGTCGATCTCGCCTGGCGCTATGGCGTTGACGCGAATGCCATGCGGGCCGAAATCCGACGCCATTTCACGGGTCAGCGAGGCCAGTGCAGCTTTTGAAGTCGCATAAGCGGTACCGGCGAACGGATGGACGCGACTGCCAGCAATCGAGGTCACATTGACCACCGATCCCTGTGCCGCCTCAAGTTCCTGAAACAGGCCGCGCGCCAGCATGATTGGCGCAAAGAAATTCACCTGAAACACGGTCATCCAGGTCTGCATCGGCGTCTCGATCGAATCGAGCCGGTCGCCAGAAGGATTCTTGGGTGAAATACCGGCATTGTTTACCAGCGCGTTCAACTTCCCTCCCTCAGCGGCGAGGCGCTGCCTTATCTCAGATACGGCGTGATCGACATCGGCGGGATCAGCAAGATCCACTTTGATGTGATCCTCGGGACCCGCCGGCCAGGGGCAATTGTCGTCAAAGCTCTGGCGTGAGCAAGTAATAACGCGCCAGCCGGCGCGCGAAAAGCGTTTAACAGTTGCGTGGCCGATACCGCGGCTAGCACCGGTCAGCACAAGCACCTTGCGTGGTTCATCATTGGTCATGGCAATTCTCCGTTGGATCAGCCATAGACCATCGCACTGTGAAATTCGAGGCATATCATGTCGCAACGATTGATCTGCCGGGATCAAATAAATATCGTGGCGCCGAAATGAGGGGGAGAGCATGAACGGATACGTCCTGGCCATCGATCAAGGCACCACATCAAGCCGCGCCATAATTTTTGACAAGAACCGCAAGGTCGCTGGCAAGAGCCAGCAGGAATTCACGCAGATCTATCCGCAATCCGGCTGGGTAGAGCACGATCCGGAGGAAATCTGGCAGTCGGTGCTAAGAACATGCGAAGTCGCCATCGAAAATGCCAAGATCCAGGCAGGCGACGTTGCCGCCATCGGCATTACCAATCAGCGCGAAACCGTCATCGTCTGGGACAAGGCAACCGGAAAGCCGATCCATAACGCCATTGTCTGGCAAGACCGGCGGACGGCATCGCTTTGCCAGAAATTGAAGAAGCAGGGCCTCGAAAAGAGATTCAGCAGGAAGACGGGGCTCCTGCTCGACCCCTATTTCTCTGGCACGAAGCTGTCGTGGGTACTCGACAAGGTGCCGGGTGCGCGTAAACGAGCAGCCAATGGAGAATTGCTGTTCGGCACTGTCGACTGCTTCCTCATCTGGCGGCTAACCGGCGGCAAGGTGCATGCAACCGATGCCACCAACGCGTCACGGACGCTGCTTTTTAATATCGGTACAAATGAATGGGATGATGAGCTGCTGGAAATTCTCCGCATTCCCCGCGCCATGCTGCCGGAGGTCAAGGATTGCTCTGCCAGCTACGGTGCTGCAGAAGCCGATCTGTTCGGCGCCGCGATACCCATTCTTGGCGTCGCCGGCGACCAGCACGCGGCGACAATCGGACAAGCCTGTTTCGAGCCTGGCATGTTCAAGTCAACGTATGGTACCGGGTGCTTCGCTCTTCTTAACACTGGCAGTGATATGGTCCTGTCAAAGAATCGCCTCCTGACAACGATTGCTTACCGCCTCAATGGCAAAACGACTTATGCCCTGGAAGGCTCCATCTTCATTGCCGGCGCAGCAGTTCAATGGCTGCGGGACGGGCTCAAGATCATCGGCTCAGCACCTGAAACCGGCAAGCTCGCAGATCAGGCCGATCCGAGCCAAAACGTTTACCTGGTGCCGGCCTTTGTCGGACTTGGAGCCCCGTATTGGGATGCGGAAGCACGGGGGGCTATCTATGGTCTCACCCGCAATTCCGGCCCGGCGGAATTTGCACGGGCGGCGCTGGAATCGGTCGCGTACCAGACACGCGACTTGCTCGATGCCATGCGTAAAGATTGGAAATCCGCCGATACGAAGACCGTATTGCGCGTCGACGGTGGCATGGTCGCCTCGGACTGGACCATGCAGCGTCTCGCCGATATTCTCGATGCGCCGGTCGATCGGCCGGACATCCTCGAAACCACGGCGCTCGGTGCTGCATGGCTTGCCGGATCAAAGGCCGGGATCTGGCCGAATCTCCGTGAGTTCTCCAAGACCTGGGAACGCGACACGCAATTCACTCCGAAAATGGACGAAAAAACCCGCAAGGCGAAGATTGCGGGTTGGAAGTCGGCGGTGAAGCGCACGTTGACTAGCTGATCGAAGCGGTCAGTTCCCCATGATCAGATCAAACAGCGTCGTCTTGCGGCCTTTTTGACCACCGTTGCCGCCAACATTTGCAGGCGGCACCGGCCGGGTTGATCCGGTCTGATCGCCAAGGCCGGCAGGTGGCACAGGTCCAGCCGGATCAAGTTGAGCAGAAGGCACACCTTCAGCCGCCGGAACGGCCGGATCGCCACCTGATGCCGGGAGGATATCGTTGCCGTCATTAACCTGCTGGCGCAGCTGATAGTCGCCCGGCAGTTGGGCTACCGGAACGCCCTTGTGCGCGGCGACCATGAAGTCCTTCCAGGCGATTGCAGGCAGAGACCCGCCGGTGATCTTCTTCGTCGGCTTGCCATCATCATTGCCGAACCACACACCGGTCGTCAGATTTGACGTGTAACCGATGAACCAGGCATCACGGAAATTCTGACTGGTGCCGGTCTTGCCCGCGGCGGGCCAACCGAACTTTGCCTTGGTCGCTGTACCGCTTTCCACCGTCTGGCTAAGCATCGCGTTCATCATGCCGACATTGCGCGGATCGATCACGCGGCTTGGCGCCGGGCTCTTGTATTCGTAGAGCACCTTGCCATCGTTGGTCGTCACGCGGCGTATGATGTGAAGCGGGGCCTTATAACCGCCGTTGGCAAAGGGCACGAAGGAATCGGTCAGTTCAAGCAGCGTGACTTCCGATGTTCCAAGTGCCAGCGATGCATTGGAGGTGAGGTTTGATTCGATTCCAAGGCGGTGTGCGGTGGATACGACGGTTTTCGGTCCAACTTCCATCACGAGCTGTGCCGAGACAGAATTCAATGAGCGCGCCAGCGCTTCGGCAAGTGTGACCTTGCCGAAGTATTTGCCGTTGTAGTTCCCTGGCGTCCAGTTGCCGATGCGAATTGGCGCATCGTTGCGCACGGATTCCGGTGTAAATCCCTGCTCCAGCGCCGAAAGATAGACGAAAGGCTTGAACGCCGAGCCCGGCTGACGCTTGGCTTCGCTTGCACGGTCGAACTGACTGTTGGCGTAGTCATAGCCGCCAATGAGCGCTCGGACGGCCCCTGTACCGTCCACCGAGACCATCGCGCCTTGCGATACGTTGAGCTTCTCGCCGTTCTTGCTGATAAGGTCACGAATTGATGCTTCGCCGAGCTTCTGCAGGCCAAGATCTACCGTGGTATCGACAATAACGTCGCTACGCACATCGCCGATCAGCGCCGGCAGTTCTTCCATCACACGGTCAGCCACATATTGTTCCGATCCGCTCCAATAGGAAGCGGCGCGCGAGGCCGGCTGTTTCATCGCGAAGTTCAGTTCCTTGTCGCCGATCATGCCCTGGTCGCGCATGGCAGCTAGGACAAGTTGGGCGCGCTCACTGGCAGCCTTCGGATCCCGCGCCGGCGATAGTCGCGACGGCGCTTTCAGCAGCCCGGCAATCAACGCCGCCTCCGGCAGCGTAACTTCCTTGGCCGATTTGTCGAAATAACGCCTGGAGGCGGCGGCTACGCCGTAGGACCCGGAGCCGAGATAGACCCGGTTCAGATACATCTCCAAAATCTGTTTTTTCGTATATTTCCGCTCCAGCCAAAGAGCGAGCAGAACTTCCTGCACCTTGCGCTCGATCGTGCGATCCGGCGTCAGGAACAGGTTTTTAGCTAGCTGTTGGGTAATCGTCGAACCGCCCTGCACCAATCGTCCAGACATGACATTCGCAGCCATGGCACGAGCAAAACCGATCGGATCGACCCCGAAATGAGAGTAGAAGCGCCGATCCTCGATCGCCACCACAGCTTCAGGCAGATATGGCGACATCTCATGCAAGCTGATAGCTTCGCCGCCCGACGCGCCACGATTGGCAATCAGATTGCCTTCTACGGAAACGATCTTGACGTTTGGCGGCCGGTCCGGAATCGACCAAGTCGTTGTCTGTGGCATCTTTGCGGCAAAGTAAATGACTGTTCCCGCCAAGGCGATGCCGCCCCAGATACAGAGCACGAACGACCAATATACCGCTCGCCGCAGCAAGCCAAGAAAACCCCCGCGGCCGCTGCCACGACGGGATCTAGCGCGTTTTGGTCTAATGGGCTTGCGTGCAGTCTTGCGTTTCGCCACAGGCCTGTCCTCCGGATCTGCGCGCAAATCATCGCCTGAACGGCGGCCCGAACTGAACGCCGGCTCAATGCGTTGTCTGCCCTTATCGCGTGATGCCATTAATAAGAAGTCCCGCCCCAAATGAGCCGCAAGAATGATCCGCGACCCGTTGCAGGTTAATTGCGGCGATTTAAGGTGCGGTTAAAGTCCCGATGATTGGATTCCACACGGCCAAGATCGCATCATTGAGAAACGCCGCAACCAACGCTACTTTGCATCAATCAAATCAGGAGCGAACCAATGCGTTTTGTTGTCCTTGCAGCTCTCGCGGCGATCTTGGGCGGTTGTGGCGGGGGCGCCATTGAACGGCTCAATCCCGCACCAGCATCGGAAGCTCAGTATCGTCTTGGTGGTTGTCAGTTGCGCGGGCGTGGTGTTTGCAAAGACATGCAGGAATTTTCAGATGATAGCGCTCAAACGGGTGCTACAAGCAATTAAAATTGCACCAGAAATCAGGGTGACCGATAAAAAATGCTCGCACGCGTAAAATATTATCTTGCAGCCCTTGAAAAGGGACTAGGGCAGTTCTATTTTCATTCATGCGTAACGAGCGGTTCTCCTCCCATTTTTCGCTCGTTGCGTGTTCCCCTCTGGACGCTTTAGCGTTCACAATTCGCCGGGCTTATGCCCGGCTCTTTTGTTTTTGGGGCTTGCCGGCGTTTCAGACCCATTCATCACTCGAATTTTACTTCCCCTTGTCTAATTTCATCTATGTAAGGAAAATTGGTTGGGGAACAAAATCATGAACACCGGCGAAAACTCGCGCGTCGATTGGGTCGATATTGCCAAGGGCGTGTGCATCATCTTTGTCGTGATGATGCATTCGGTTCTGGGTGTCGAGAACGAAGCAGGAGCACGCGGCTGGATGCACGCCGTTGTTGCCTTTGCACAGCCCTTCCGCATGCCAGATTTTTTCCTGATATCGGGTCTGTTTCTCGGACTTGTGATTGACCGCCCATGGTTGCGCTACGCCGACCGCAAAGTCGTGCATTTCGCCTATTTCTACTTCCTGTGGCTCACGATCCAGTTCCTGTTCAAAGCACCAGGCATCGTGGCTGAGAGCGGTCTTAGCGGCGCCTTCTCCGCCTACATTCTGGCCTTTGTCCAGCCATTCGGCACCCTCTGGTTCATCTATCTCTTGCCCGTGTTCTTCATCGTCACACGCCTGCTCAAGGGCACCAATGTTTGGCTTATCCTGATTATTGCCGGCGCTCTTGAGACTTTGCCAATTCATACGGGCTGGCTGGTTATCGACGAATTCTGCAGCCGCTTCGTCTACTTTTTCGCCGGATATGCGTTTGCGCCGGCGATTTTCCGGATCGCGGAGTGGTTGCGGCAACGCCCCCAGATAGCGTTGGCGATTCTCGGAGTATGGGGGCTCGTCAATGGATGGCTGGTGTTCCATCCTGCGTCGGAACCATTTTCGGCCTGGATACCGGAAGAAAGCTACACCTCTGGCGGGCTAGGTGGCTGGAGCAGTGTGCCCTTGATTTCATTGATTGCCGGATTCGCTGGAGCCTTGGCCATCGTGTCGGTTTCCGCGCTCATCGCCGGCTCTCTTTCCTCCTGGCAAAAAGCCGTGGCCCCATTGCGCTGGCTTGGGGCGCATTCGATTGTCGTCTACCTCGCTTTCTTTCTGCCAATGGCGATCGCTCGTACCATCCTGCTCAAGAGCTGGATCATAACCGATATCGGTACGATATCGCTCTTGACAGTCATCAGCGGCGTACTTGGCCCCGTGATTCTGTACGGCCTCATTCAACGGATCGGCTACGGGCAGTTTCTGTTCCAGCGGCCGCAATGGGCACACATCGACCGCACCACAGCTTCGAGAGAAGCTTTGGTTACGGCCGAATCGTCGACTTAGAACGTCGGACGGACGCTATTCTGCTTCAGGCTGGCGGCCATTCACTTGGTCAGGCGCCATCGTCCGATGCTTTTAACTGTGGGCGAAGATATCCTGCTCCGCCCAGCCCATCAGATCCAACCTGGAGCGGGTGGGCAGAAACTCGAAGCAGGCAGCAGCCTCTTCGGCACGCCCATCACGAACCAGCCGCTGCTGTAAAATGGTCCGAAGACGATGCAGGTAGAGAACATCGGACGCCGCATATTCAAGCTGTGCCTGGCTCAGCTCCGGTGCTGCCCAGTCGGACGACTGCTGCTGTTTGGAGAGGTTTACATCGAGCAATTCGCTGCAGATTTCCTTCAACCCATGCCTGTCCGTGTAGGTGCGTACGAGACGCGAGGCAATCTTGGTGCAGAAGACCGGCTTTGGCATGACGCCAAACGTATGAAAAAGGACGGCAAGGTCAAAGCGGCCGAAGTGGAAAATCTTGGTGATGGCATCATCACCAAGAAGCTTTACCAGATTGGGCGCAGCCTTCTGACCCCTGTCGATCTGGATGACATCCGCCGAGCCGTCGCCGGGGGAAATTTGCACGACACAGAGCCGGTCACGATGCGGATTGAGCCCCAATGTCTCCGTATCGATTGCAACTGCGTCAACCTGGTAATTCTTCAGGTCAGGGAGATCGTTGCGGTGAGAGCGAATGGTCATCAGCGTATCTCTTTCAATTACTTGGCGAGCGCTGCAAGGATGCGTGCCCACGACCGCTGACCCTTGTGGAAAGAGTTCAGCTCATATTTTTCATTGGGTGAATGGATCCGGTCATCCTCCAGGCCATAGCCGACGAGCAGCGATTCCATGTCGAGCAGGCGCTGGAAATCGCCGACAATCGGGATCGATCCACCCATGGCGATCAGTACTGCCGGCTTCGGCCATTCATCACTCAAGGCGTTCTTGGCTTTGGTAAGCAGCGGCGAATCATAGGAAAGCTGAATAGCTGGCGAACCGCCATGCTCGTGGAACTCCACTGAGCAATCGGCCGGAATGCGTTGTCGAACGAACGCCCGGAATGCTTCACGGATTTTTGCAGGATCCTGCTTGTGCACCAAACGGAACGATACTTTGGCGGAGGCCTGCGCCGCGATCACTGTCTTGAATCCCTGACCTGTATAGCCACCGGTTATACCGTTGATTTCAGCGGTTGGCCGTGCCCAGATCAATTCCTGGATCGAGCGGCCCTTTTCGCCAGACGGAACCGAAAGTCCGACGGGGCCGAGAAAATTCTCGGGTGTTGAACCCAGTCCTTCCCACATCTGCAGGATCTGCGTCGGCGTTTCTTCAACACCGTCATAAAAACCCGGAATGGTAACAGCCCCGTTCTCATCATGCAGATCGGCGAGTACCTTTGTCAGAATACGGATCGGATTTGCAGCGGCGCCGCCGAACATTCCCGAATGAAGATCGCGATCAGCTGCCTTGACTACGATTTCCTCGCCAACCAGACCGCGCAACCCGACGGAGATCGCCGGCGTTTCGGCATCCCACATGCTGGTATCGCAGACAAGGGCGAAATCTGCCTTCAACTCGTCCTTGTGGGCGTTGAGAAACGGCTTCAGCGATGGTGAGCCAGATTCCTCTTCCCCCTCGAACAGGATGGAAACCCTTACGGGCAGCTTGCCATGGACGTCCTTATAAGCGCGGCAGGCCTCGACAAAGGTCATCAGCTGCCCCTTGTCATCAGATGTACCACGGCCGGTGAGTATCTTGCGGCCGTTACCCGCATCCTTGATTGCCGGAGCGAACGGATCGTTTTCCCACAATTCCAGTGGATCGACCGGCTGCACGTCATAATGTCCGTAGAACAGCACATGCGGCGCGTCGGCGCCCGGTCCCTCATGGTGAGCAACAACCATCGGATGTCCCGGCGTATCACGCACGCTCGCCTCGAAACCGATCGATTTCAGGTCGGCTACCAGCCATTCAGCAGCTTTGCGGCATTCAGTCTTGAAGGCTGGGTCGGTCGATATGGATTTGATCTTCAACAGATCGAAAAGTCGCTCCAGACTTTTGTCGAGGTTGGTATCAAGCGCATTCAAGACAGGATCGAGAGCTGGCATGGTATTTCCTGATTTCTGTGGACCGGGACTCGTGAAGGGAGTTCTTCTTAGCGCATTTTGCTGGCCACGGCACAAAAAAGTGGCATTTCTGGAAGCCACAAAAGAAATGGTCGCCGTGGCGGGGGGACCACAGGCGACCAGATCATTACACTCATTTGCGGTCAACCCTGGAGAGGGGGATGAGGTTGGCCGCAAGTCCGGGGTCAGGCGGGGGACGAGCCTTGTTCCCGGACATCGATCTAACGTCGACACCTTGGATTTGGGGGTCAAACCGTGGCAATTCAAGGGCACAGAAGATTACATCTTCGTAACAAACGCGTGATGCATCTGTGTCAGTATGCAAGCGCTTTCGAACGATCTTTCGGGGAAAGAAAAAGACAGATCATTCCCTTTTTGCAGATCATCATTTAATCCTATCGGCCATGAAAAATGGTGATCATCTCTTCCTCGTCGACGGCTCCGGCTATATCTTTCGGGCCTATCATGCACTCCCACCCCTTACTCGCAAATCGGACGGTTTGCCAGTGGGTGCTGTTTCCGGTTTCTGCAACATGTTGTGGAAGCTGCTTCGGGAAGCTCGGGATACATCGGTAGGGGACACCCCGACGCATTTTGCGGTGATCTTCGACTATTCGTCGCATACTTTTCGCAAGGAAATCTATCCTGAATACAAGGCAAACCGTTCGGCGCCGCCGGAAGACCTGATCCCACAGTTCGGGCTCATTCGCCAGGCAACCAAGGCTTTCAACCTGCCCTGCATCGAAAAGGAAGGCTTTGAAGCAGACGATCTGATTGCAACCTATGCGCGTCTGGCTGAAGAAGCAGGCGCTGAGGTTACCATCATTTCCTCCGACAAGGATCTCATGCAGCTCGTCACGCCAAACGTGTCGATGTACGACAGCATGAAAGACAAGCAGATCGGTATTCCAGACGTCATTGAGAAATGGGGCGTTCCGCCAGAAAAAATGATCGACCTTCAGGCGCTGACTGGCGATTCGACTGACAATGTGCCGGGTATTCCCGGTATCGGACCAAAGACCGCCGCACAGTTGCTTGAAGAGTTCGGCGATCTGGATACGCTTCTTGCCCGTGCTGGCGAAATCAAGCAACAGAAACGGCGCGAAAACATTCTTCAATATGCCGATCAGGCACGCATTTCACGCCAGCTGGTAACATTGAAGAAAGACACGCCGATCGATGTCGGGATCGAGGACTTCGGACTTGAACCACAAGACGGTCATAAGCTCATCGCCTTTTTGAAGACCATGGAATTCAATTCATTGACCCGCCGTGCCGCGGAAGCAACCGGCGTCGATGCAAGTGAGGTCGAACCTGCCCGCCTGAAGATAGAAGCGGTAGCCGAGGCACATGGACCAGACGTTGACGTAGAGCCGGCCAATGAGCAAATTACAAGCCGTCAAGTATCCGCAGGACCAAATCTGGCAGCGGCTTCGCCGAAGCAATCCGCATCGAATATCGCCGCAACCCCTGCTGACCTTGTAAAATCGCGCACCGACGAGGTGCTCGCCGCCAAGTTCGATCGAAGCGCTTATGTTACGATTCGCGATGTGGCGACGCTGCAAGTCTGGATCGACGAGGCGATGACATCCGGTGTTGTCGCGTTCGATACTGAGACCAACTCGGCGGATCCAATGCAAGCCGATGTCGTCGGGCTGTCGCTCGCCACACGACCAGGGCGAGCGGCCTATATTCCGATCAATCACAAGTCTGGCGACGGCGATCTCCTCGGTGGAGGTTTGATTGAGCATCAGATACCCGAGCGGGAAGTCTTCCGTTTGTTGAAGCCGTTGCTCGAAGAGCGCTCGGTGCTGAAGATCGCGCACAGCATGAAATATGAATGGCTGGTCATGCATCGCCATGGCATCGACCTTCATCCGCTCGATGACACAATGCTCATCTCCTACGTGCTTGACGCCGGTGAGGGCAGCCACGGCATGGATAGTCTTTGTGATCGCTGGCTCGGACACAAACCCCTCGCCTACAAAGACTTGATTGGTTCGGGGAAATCATCGGTTACATTCGACAAGGTAACGATCGAGCGCGCCACCGAATATGCAGCCGAGGATGCCGACGTCACCTTGCGCTTGTGGCGACTGTTGAAGCCGCGTCTTGTCGCCGATGGGCTTGTCTCGGTCTACGAGCGGCTGGAACGGCCACTCATCCCGGTGCTGGCCCGCATGGAGGAGCGCGGTATTTCCGTCGACCGCCAGATTCTTTCGCGCTTGTCCGGCGACCTCGCCCAGTCCGCCGCAGCCATCGAAGAAGAAATTTACCGCCTGGCCGGCGAAAAGATCAATATCGGCTCGCCGAAACAGATGGGCGATATCCTGTTTGGCAAGATGGGTCTTCCCGGTGGTTCCAAGACCAAGACCGGCCAGTGGTCCACGTCAGCCCAATTGCTCGAAGACCTTGCCGCAGAAGGCCATGAGCTGCCGCGCAAGATCGTCGACTGGCGGCAGCTGACCAAGCTCAAATCCACCTATACGGATGCATTGCCGGGCTATATCAACCCACGTACCAAGCGCGTGCATACTTCCTATGCCATGGCGGCGACCTCTACGGGACGTCTCTCTTCGTCCGAGCCAAACCTGCAAAACATTCCGGTACGCACCAGTGAAGGCCGTAAGATCCGCACCGCCTTCATCGCCGAGCCCGGTAACAAGCTGATTTCCGCCGATTACAGCCAGATCGAATTGCGCGTCCTGGCACACGTCGCCGAGATTCCCCAACTGACGCAGGCTTTCGCCGATGGCATCGACATTCATGCAATGACTGCTTCGGAAATGTTCGGCGTCCCGGTGAAGGACATGCCGTCCGAAGTGCGCCGGCGCGCTAAAGCGATCAATTTCGGCATTATTTACGGTATCTCCGCCTTTGGCCTTGCCAATCAGCTGTCGATTCCACGGGAAGAAGCCGGGCAATATATCCGCACTTACTTCGAACGTTTCCCCGGTATCCGGGACTATATGGAATCGACGAAAGCGTTCGCTCGCCAGCACGGTTATGTCGAGACGATTTTCGGGCGGCGGGCACACTATCCGGAGATTCGTTCATCCAATCCGCAACACCGGGCATTCAATGAACGCGCCGCGATCAACGCGCCGATCCAGGGATCGGCCGCCGATATCATTCGCCGCGCCATGGTCCGCATCGAGCCAGCCTTGGACGAAGCGAACCTCTCGGCGCGCATGCTCCTGCAGGTGCATGACGAACTGATCTTCGAGACGGCGGAAGCGGAAGTGGAAGCGACAATCCCGGTCATTCGCGCGGTCATGGAAAATGCCGCTATGCCGGCGATTTCCCTGTCCGTCCCGCTGCATGTCGATGCACGTGCCGCGAACAATTGGGACGAAGCCCACTAGGGTCAGGGCCCTGGAGCCTGTCATAGGCGCGAACCTTTATTGAAGTGTGTCCAGCACCCTTCGCTGCGCATGCATTTCGAGGAAAATGCGGTAATCGCGATCGAAGCGCTTGCGCGCCTCGGGATTTGGCTGGCGCGGGCGGCCGCCCTGCTTCATCGCGATGCAGGCCGAAGGCAGGTCAGGATAAAGCCCTGCTGCAGTTGCCGCAACCATGGCGGTACCAAGAAGAACCGCGTCCTCTGCAGCGGAGGTGATTACGGTGCAGCCCGTTGCATCGGCGTAGAGTTCCATCAGCAGCGGGCTTTTGGTGTGCCCGCCCGTGACGTGCATGGTGTCAATCGCGTAACCCTTGTCATTCAGAGCTTCCAGGATATGGCGGACGCCAAGTGCAATGCCAACTGACGTGCGCCAATAGAGCCTGCACAGGCTGTCAAAGGATGCATCCAGTGTCAGACCACTGATCACGCCGACCGCATGCGGATCGGCGAGCGGAGAGCGATTCCCGTGAAAATCAGGAAGAACGTGCAGCCGGCCGGCGAGATCGAGTCCTTCGTCTGCACGCAGTTCCATTACCCGGTCGGTGATCTTCTTGTGCAACGCTGTATTCGGTTCGCCAACGGCCCCGTGCCAGCGAATGACATGGTCCAGCAAGGCGCCGGTCACCGATTGGCCGCCCTCGCTCAGCCAGCAATCCGGCAAGGCCACCCCATAATACGGGCCCCAGCCGCCGCTGAAGGAAATCGGTTCCTGCGACAGCGCCATCAGACAGCTGGAAGTGCCCGCAATCAGGGCAAGGTGCCGGTCGATCTCGGAGAGGTCACCAGCAAAGCCGCCCAGAACGCCGAGGGCGCCAGCATAGGCATCGATGAGCCCTGCACCGACGTGGCATGCGGTAGTCAGCCCCAAACCTTCGGCTGCTTGAGGTGTCAATGTGCCGACGAATGCGCCCATCGGGCTGGCGTGGTCAGGGAGGTTTCCACGCTCGATCATGTCTTCCAAGCCGATGGTCTCCAGATAGTCCGGCTGCCAGCCTTCACTTTCATGCGCGAGATAGGTCCATTTACACGTCAGCGTGCATTGCGAGCGCGCAAGTGAACCGGAAGCCTTCCAGCTCAGGTAGTCGGCAAGATCGAAGAAATAGCCGGCTTTGTTCCAGCTTTCCGGCAAATGCCGTTTCAGCCACATCAGTTTTGGGGTCTGCATTTCCGGCGACATCACGCCGCCAAGATAGCTCAGCGCTTTATGGCCCGTCGCAGTACATTCATCCGCTTCATCCAGCGCCCGATGGTCCAGCCAGACGATGGTATCCCAGCGGTGCTCACCCGATGTCGACACGGTCAACGGGAGGCCATCCTCGTCGCGTACAACGAGTGAACAAGTTGCATCGAAGCTGATACCGACAACGTGCGACGGATCGACTTTCGAGGCCGCAAGAGCGCCCTGCACTGCTACGCAAACGGATTTCCAGATGTCTTCTGAATCATGCTCCGCATGATCTGCCCGCGGACGGTTCATCAAGATCGGATGTTCGACCCGGCCAAGAAGATTTCCCGCCGCATCGAGAATGCCCGCACGGGCGCTTCCTGTCCCAACATCGACCGCACAGACGAATTTCGGCATCAACGAACTTTCGGTATTACTTGCTGTCATATGGGGCCTTTGAGAACTCAACCTGATAAATCAGCGTCCATGAGCACCGGAAGCGCAGAAAATCGCATCGGATGGCCATCAGGGTGAAGTTTTCGAAAGGTCTCTGAGCAAGCCGGGCAATTGCAACATGTCGTTGAATATACGGTCTGGTTTAAGAGACGCAAGGGCCGCCTCCAACCGTCCGCCGCGCGAGTGTGTTCCGCCGGTGAAGGCGAAGACCTGCATCCCCGCGCTCTTCGCCGCTTCAATTCCGGCGGGACTGTCTTCGACAACGACACAATCTGTCGGTGCCGTTTTCATCGTTTTTGCCGCTAGCAAGAACAGATCCGGTGCCGGCTTTCCGCGTTTGACCATGGTGGCGCTGAAGATATGCGGGTCGAGAAGATCAAGCAGCCCGGTGAGTGTCAGGGACAAGCGAATGCGGTCCGGTTGGCTTGACGAGGCGACGCATCGGGGCACATCCAGCGCGCGAAGCGTTTCGGCAATGCCCGGAATCGGTTTCAAATCCGATCTGAAGCGGGCAAAGAGGTTGGAGCGCATCTCGTCGAGGTCTGCCTCACTTGCGGCAAAGCCATAATCCTCATGCAATATCTTGCTGATGGTCGTCATACTGCGCCCGAGGAACCGGTCATAAGCGTCGTCCTCGGACAATGCGGTCCCGCTCTTGGCGATCATGTCAAGGAGGACTGCAATGGAAATCGGCTCGCTGTCAACGAGGACACCATCACAATCGAAAATGACGAGAGCGGGCTTTGCCATCTCAGAGCTTGTCGGCAAGGTAAAGCGTCAAAGTCTCGCGCGCGCCCTTGTCCCACAAAATCCGCAGGATTCGCGAGAACGATTCCACGAAAATCGGCGATGTCCCAACTTCACCGAATATATCGGTCATAGCCAGAAATGCCTTCGGATCGTCCTTTGCCTTCAAAGCTTCTACTTTCAATCGCTCAGCGCTTGCATCGAGATAATTCGTCGGCTTGCCGCTATCGGTCGTCCCGGCACAGAACCGGCACCACAGCGCAGAAACCAGCGAAAGTCCAGTAATACCGTTGCCCGCCTTAAGCCTGTCGGCTGTCGTCGGCAGGATGAATTTCGGCTGGCGGTTGGATCCATCCTGGCACAGGCGCTGGATCGTGTCGCCGATCTTCGGATTGGAAAACCGCCTGACAATGAGGTCGAAATAGGCGTCGAAGGATGTGCCCGGTACCGGAGGCAGAACGGGGATAATCTCCTCCCGTTCCAGCTTTGTCAGGAAGTCGCGGATAAGCGGCTCCTCCATGGCCTCGTGCACAAAATGAATATCCATGAGCGATGCCGGGTAAGCGATTGCAGCGTGACCACCGTTGAGAATGCGGATTTTCATCAGTTCATAGGGGGCGACGTCCTTGACGAAGGTCACACCGACCTTCTCCAGAGCCGGGCGCCCGGCCGGAAAATGATCCTCCAATACCCATTGCTTGAATGGTTCACAAAAAACTGGCCAGTTGTCCTCCACACCGAAATCCGTCGCAAGCAATCCTCTCTCCCGGTCTGTCGTGGCAGGCGTAATGCGATCGACCATGCTGTTGGGAAAAGCGACCTGGTCCTTGACCCATTGAGCCAAATTCGGATCGATAACCGCGGCAAGACCACTGACTGCGTCGCAGGTCACATGGCCATTGCCCGGGATATTGTCACAGGACATGACCGTGAATGGTGCCGTTCCTTCATCGCGGCGGCGCATCAAACCGGCAAGGATCAAGCCGAAGACGGTACTCGGGTCCTTGATATTGGCCGCGTCGGAAACGATTGCCGGGTGCTGGGGATTGAACACCCCGGACGCCGGATCAATGAAGTAACCGCCCTCCGTGATCGTAAGGGATACGATGCGGATTTCAGGATCGGCAAGGCGAGCAATGATATTTGCCGTGTCGCCAGGCTGCAGATAGTCGATCATCGACGCCGTGACGTGAGCAGTCCTGTGGCCACTATCCTGCTCGACAACAGTCGTCAGCCAATCCTGCGCCTGCAGCTTCTGTCGCATGGTTTCGTCGGACGCGAGAACGCCAGCACCGACAAGGCCCCACTCATGATCTGTGCCGGCATTGAATAATTCATCGAGATAGACTGCCTGATGCGCACGATGAAAATTGCCGATGCCGAAATGGATTATGCCGGCCTTCAGTCCCGATTGGCTGTAGCCGGGGACGCCAACATTTTTCGGCAAGTTCTGCAGCGTGGCTTTGGAGAGTTTAACAGTCATCGGGCCTAATCCCTCTTTTCATGTAAGATGCGCCTGCATCCTTCTGGTGAATGCAGGGAAACGTCAGCTCATCCAATTGCCGCCATCAACATTGTAGGTCTGGGCGACGATATAGTCGCTCTCGCCGCTCGCGAGGAAAATGGCCATGCCAGTAAGATCTTCGGCTGTGCCCATACGGCCAAAGGGAACGGCTTCGCCAACCAGACGCTTTTTCTCGCCCCGCGGTCTGTTCTCATATTTGGCGAAAAGCGCATCGACACCTTCCCAATGCTCTCCGTCAACCACACCCGGCGCAATCGCGTTCACATTGATGCCGTGCTCGATCAGGTTGAGACCGGCCGACTGAGTGAGGCTGATTACCGCCGCCTTGGTAGCGCAATAGATTGCAACGAGCGGCTCGCCGCGCCGGCCGGCCTGGCTGGCCATGTTGATAATCTTGCCGCCCTTGCCACGCGCGATCATTGCCTTGGCAACGGCCTGCAATGTGAACAATGTGCCAGAGAAATTGACGGCAAAAAGCTTGTCGTAGCTTTCACGCGTAATCTCGACGATTGGCGCGAGATCGAACAGCGCTGCGTTGTTGACGAGCACGTCGATGCCGCCAAACTTGTCGACGGTTTCCTTGACCGCTGCATCGATCGATGCCTGGCTTGTAACATCGAGGCGGACCGCATGCGCTTGGCTGCCAAGTTCCTTTGCCGTCTCCTGTGCACGTTCCAGATTAATATCGGCAATCACCACATGGGCGGCGCCCTCGCGTATGTAAGCTTCCGCAAACGTTCGGCCGATGCCGCGCGCCGAACCCGTTATGAAAGCCGTCTTGCCAGCAAGTCTGTTCATGTCAAATTGCCCATCGCTTTATATTGCTTGCCCGTTAGGATCGAACCTATGCAGCCGTGCCGGCTCCGGCGTGAGATAGACCTGCTGGCCAAATTCGGTGCTGAAATCGCCATCGGTTCGCACGGTGATCTTGCCAACGCCATCAACCTGCACGTGGATGAACGTGTCGGACCCGAGATGTTCCGTAACACCGACGGTCCCCTTCCAGGCACCATCGGTCTTGGAGATGCGGATATGTTCCGGCCGCACGCCGAGCGTCGTCGCGTTTTGCTTGGCAGCTTCCTGACCTTCGATGAGGTTCATGCGAGGAGAGCCGATGAAGCCCGCCACGAAAACGTTTCGCGGGCTCCGGTAAAGTTCAAGCGGTGAGCCCACCTGCTCGATACGCCCGGCATTAAGTACGACAATCTTGTCCGCCATGGTCATGGCTTCCACCTGGTCGTGCGTCACATAGATCATCGTGGTCTTCAACTGGTGATGCAGATCGCTGATCTCGAGGCGCATGTTTCCACGCAGGGCAGCATCGAGGTTGGACAGCGGCTCGTCGAAGAGAAACGCTTTAGGCTGACGCACGATGGCGCGGCCTATGGCGACACGCTGGCGCTGGCCGCCCGACAATTGTCCCGGCCGGCGATCGAGATAATTGGTGAGGTTCAGAATATGCGCCGCATCCTTGACCTTCTTGTCGATAGCGGATTTTTCTTGGCCATCCATCTTCAACGGGAAGGCGATGTTGCCGTAGACGCTCATATGCGGATAGAGGGCATAAGACTGGAATACCATCGACAAACCGCGTTTCGCCGGCGCCTCGTTGGACATGTCTTTGCCGTCGATGACGATCCTGCCGCCGCTCAGATCTTCGAGACCTGCGATCATCCGCAGCAGGGTCGATTTTCCACAGCCGGAAGGACCGACGAAGACAACGAATTCACCGTCATCGATTTCAAGGTCGATTTCTGGAATGACCGCAGTGGTTCCAAATGACTTCGATACTTTTTGGAGCGTAATACTTCCCATAATAATCCTCCCCGAAAACCTATTTCACTGCGCCGAAGGTCAGGCCACGAACCAGCTGCTTTTGCGAGAACCATCCCATGATCAGGATAGGCGCAATCGCCATGGTGGATGCGGCCGACAACTTGGCCCAGAACAGGCCCTCTGGACTTGAGTAAGAGGCGATGAATGCGGTGAGTGGCGCCGCATTGGCCGCGGAAAGATTCAGCGTCCAGAACGCTTCGTTCCATGCCAGAATAATGTTCAGCAACATGGTCGATGCAATACCTGGCACGGCCATCGGCGTCAGCACATAAACGATTTCCTTCATCAGCGAGGCGCCGTCCATGCGCGCCGCTTCGAGGATCTCTCCCGGTATTTCCTTGAAGTAGGTGTAGAGCATCCAGACGATGATCGGCAGGTTGATCATGGTCAGGACTGCGACGAGACCAAGGCGCGTATCCAGCAAACCCCAGTCGCGGAAAATCAGGTAGAGCGGCACGAGAACGCCGACAGGCGGCATCATCTTTGTGGACAACATCCACATCAGGACGTCCTTGGTGCGCTTGGTTGGCGAAAATGCCATGGCCCAGGCGGCCGGGATGGCGAGTGCCAGACCAATCAGCGTTGACCCCACCGAGATCACCACGGAATTGGTGACGTGCTTCATGTAGTTCGAGCGGCTTTGCACCTCGTGGTAATTTTCCAGAGTCCAGTCGAAGAACAGGAACTGCGGTGGCGTTGCGACTGCCGTTCCTTCAGTCTTGAAGCTGGTCAGGAATGTCCACAGGATCGGAAAGAAGATCAGGAACCCGATCGTCCAACCGAGGATCGTGAATGTCAGCTTATGCCGTGTGGTGACTGCGCGGGCCATGGCTTTACCTCTCGAGGTTCTTGCCGATAAGGCGAATGAGGAAGAAAGCGACAATATTGGCGAGGATCACTGCAACAATACCGCCGGCCGAGGCACCGCCCACATCGAACTGCAGGAGCGCCTGCATATAAATGAGATAGGTGATATTCGTCGTCTGGATGCCTGGGCCGCCATTGGTCGTGACCAGGATCTCAGCGAAGACGCTGAGCAGGAAAATCGTCTGGATGAGAATGACAACGGTGATCGCCCGCGACATGTGTGGCAGCACCAGATAGATGAAGCGCGAGATCGCCCCGGCTCCATCCATCTCTGCCGCCTCGATTTGTTCACCGTCGAGCGATTGCAGCGCAGTGAGCAGGATCAGCGTTGCGAAGGGCAGCCATTGCCACGCGACGATAAGGACAATCGAGAAGAGTGGCAGTTCCGCAAACCAGTCGATGGGCTGGAACCCGAATGAGCGGGCAATCCACGCAAAAAGGCCATTGACCGGATGCATCAGCATGTTCTTCCACACGAGAGCGGACACCGTTGGCATGACGAAGAACGGCGCTATCACCAGAAGACGGACGATGCCCTGCCCGAAGAATGGCTGGTCAAGCACCAGCGCCAGCAGGATGCCACCGATGACAGTGATCAGCAGCGTGCCGCCGACGAGCATCAGGGTATTGCCGAGTGCGGTGAAGAATGCGGGGTCGGTCAGAAAGTACTGATAGTTGAGAAAGCCGATAAACTCCTCGGTTCCCGGCATCAGCAGATTGTAGCGCAGGAACGAGAAATACAGCGTCATGACAAGCGGCACGATCATCCAGAGAAACAGCAGGATGACGGCGGGCGACATCATGAAACGGGCAGTTGCGCGTGTCTGAAGCGTAGCCATGGTCAGGTTCCAATGCAGTGAACGTCAAAGTGATAATGCAAAAGGAGGCCCGGGCGGCCCCCAACATTCGCGTCAGGAACCGCCCGGAGCCAGGAGGATCCTACTTGATGTAGCCGCCCTTGGTCATCTCACGCGTCGTCAGCGCCTGCGCACCCTGCAAGGCCTGGTCGACGGTCATCGAACCGGCAAGCGCTGCGGAGAACTGCTGGCCGACGGCCGTGCCAATGCCCTGGAACTCAGGGATGGCGACAAACTGGCCACCCGTATAGGGCACCGGCTTGACTGTCGGCTTGCTCGTATTGGCCGCATTCATCGCATCGAGCGTGATCTTGGCGAAGGGAGCAGCCTTCTCATATTCCGGATTGGCATAGAGCGACTTGCGCGTACCCGGAGGAACGTTGGCCCAGCCTTCCTTGCTCGCGACGAGTTCCGTATAGGCCTTGTCGGTCGCCCAGGAGACGAACTTCTGCGCGGCTTCCGCCTTCTTGGTGCCAGCCGGAACGCCAAGGTTCCACGCCCACAGCCAGTTGCCGTGGTTCTCGACGCCGCCGGTCGGGAAGAGCGCATAGCCCACCTTGTCGGCAACCTTGGATTCCTTCGGATTGGTCACGAACGAGGCCGCAACGGTCGCATCGATCCAGATGCCGCATTTGCCGGTCTGGAACAGCGCAAGGTTTTCATTAAAGCCGTTGGACGAGGCGCCGGGAGGTCCGGCTTCCTTCATCAGGTCGACGTAGAACTGCAGGGCCTTCTTCCATTCCGGCTGATCGAACTGCGGAGTCCACTTTTCGTCGAACCAGCGTGCCCCGAAAGAATTGGCCGTCGCGGTCAGGAGCGCCATGTTCTCGCCCCAGCCGGCCTTGCCGCGCAGGCAGATGCCGTAGGTTTCGCTCGACTTGTCGGTCATCTTCTTCGCCGCTTCGGCGATCTGGTCCCAGGTCGGCTTTTCCGGAATGGTCACGCCGGCCTTCTCGGCGAGGTCCTTGCGGTACATCACCATGGCGCTTTCGCCGTAGAATGGCGAAGCGTAGAGCTTGCCATCGACAGAGACGGCGTCGCTGATAGCCGGCAAAAGATCGGACTTGTCATAGGCATCGCCCAGGCCATCGAGCGGCAGAAGCCAGCCCTGCTTGGCCCAGATCGGCACTTCATAGGTGCCGATGGTCATGATGTCGTACTGGCCGCCCTTGGTGGCGATGTCGGTGGTGACGCGCTGGCGCAGCACGTTTTCCTCGAGCGTTACCCACTCGAGCTGGATGTCCGGATTTTTCTTGGTGAAGTCCTCGGTCAATTTCTGCATGCGGACCATGTCGCCATTATTGACGGTGGCGATGGTCAGCGTCTCCGCATGGGCAAAACTCGCCATGGCGAGCGCAGATACGGCGCCGAGCAGAAGCGTTCTCGTTAACATTTCATTCCTCCCGAATGTTATGAGCAATTGCTTGTCTTGTGGGCAAATACTCACACAACGGCGAAACAAGTCAAGAGCAATTCGTCGCTGCGATGCAACAATGGGAGGGAATTATCCGGCGAGAAGCGTTTCCGCGGTCCGCTCGTCTGTAATCAGGCCGTTGATTAGATTGCCTTTTATCGCCGCTACAATGCCCGGTAGCTTTTTCGCACCCTTGGCGGTGGCGATGACGGTGGCGGTGTCGCGCGAGGGGATATGCGCGCTGGCGACGCGGGCATTGGTCAGCCCCTCGATGGGTTCGCCATAGCGATCGAAGGCACGTCCAAGGATTTCGCACACCGCCCCGGCACGGCGCAGAGCGTCCAGTTCCTCGCGCGAAATGAAGCCATCGATAAACAGCGGAGCGTCTTCCTCGAGGTCGCCTATGCCGACAAAGGCGACATTGGCCCGCGCCGACAATTCCAGCACCGGGCGGATCATCGCCTGGCTGTGCAGCAGCTCGCGCTCCTGCGGCGAAGAGGCTATGACCGGCAGCGGCATGGGAAATGAGCGCGCCTTGATCTTGTCGGCAATGTTGAAAATGACGTTGTAGAAAGCCGCCGAACCATCCGGCGAAATGTTGCCGGTCAGCGACACCACCTTGTGCTGCGGGCACTCGATCGGCGACAGCAGCTCGATCGCCGCCTTGAGCGTGCGGCCGGTGCCTATGCCGAGCACGATCGGCGCTTCCGACTTCAGCCAGCGGGTCATTTCCGCCGCCGCCGCATCGGCCACGCCGAGTGTCGTCGAGCTGGAGCCCGGATCGGTCGGCACCACCTCCGCCATCTTCAGGCCGAAGCGCTGCTTGAGCTGTTCGGCGAGATCGAGGCAATGGGCGATCGGATGGTCGAGCCTTACCTTGACCAGCCCTTCCGACACCGCCAGCGATACCATGCGCTGCGCCGACTGGCGCGAAATGCCGAGCTTGGCGGCAATCTCGTCCTGCGTGTTGCCGGCGACATAATACAACCAGCCAGCGCGGGCGGCGTCGTCCAGCTTTGTCGTGGTAACGTCCGGCTTACTCAATTTCTGCCCCGCCCTTAAGCTTCTCGCTGCGCTCGGCGCTGGCAGGGACCCCGTCTGCCCCGCCCTTAAGCTTCTCGCTGTGCTCGGCGCTGGCGGGGACCCCGTCTGCCCCGCCCTTAAGCTTCTCGCTGCGCTCGGCGCTGGCAGGGACCCCGTCTGCCCCGCCCCTGAGCTTCTCGCTGTGCTCGGCGCTGGCAGGGACCTCAGCCTTATGCCCGTCGGAATGCCCGAGATCGCGCTCGGGCCAGACGATATCGCGCACCTTCTGCTTGAGCACCTTGGCCTCGGGAAAACCGCCGTCGCGCTTGCGTTCCCAGATGAGATCGCCGTCCACGCGGATTTCGAAGACGCCGCCGGTGCCCGGAATCAGCGACACTTCGCCGAGGTCGGCGCCAAAGGTGGAGAGCAGCTCCTGCGCCATCCAGGCGGAGCGGAGGAGCCAGCTGCACTGCGTGCAATAGGTGATGGTGATGCGCGGTTTTGTTGTCATGTTCTGTCTATTATCATTTCCTCATCGGTATGTAAGCTGCTTCGTAGAGGCCAGCTTTCCCCCTTGCCACGCCCTCATCTTGAGTCTGGCCATTGTTTGCATTGTGGGAAGACGGGCGGTCGTCGAAGCGCGTCTTGGTAGATAAGGTATGCGATCCGAAGACCGCCCGCTAACGTTGTCCCCCTGCCGGCCAGCTTCTGCTTGTTCCGCGGGGCGAGTGGATGAACGCCTGGAGTCCGGGCCCATCGTCGCCGTCGGTGCAGTGTCCGCACGATTGGCGTTGGCGTCAACAATGGAGGCAATATCTGCCTAAAATGCGCAGATTGACCTCCGAAGACGAACAGGTCGGCCAGCGCTTGGGTCCGTTGCCCGCCCGCTGACACGCTGTCCTTCCCCACTTTCGAACGGCTCCGGAAGCAGCTCCCCATGGAAAGGACGGGGATAGAATAACCGAGGTTTGAGGGGCGTGGATAAACAGCCACGATTATTTTCGTGCAAGGGCACTGCGCGTGGTTGGACAAGTTCGGCACCCACAGCCGATACCGATTATCTCTCTCCTTGTGGGAGAGAAAGGATTTTCTTGGATTTAGCCCTCGCTAAATCCTTAGAAAATCCAAGTGAGGGGGTAGTTTAGTGAAGCATATCCCCTCTCTTGCGATTTCTGGCACTTAGCAAGAGCTAAGATGCCGAAATCGCTACCGGGGCGACCACTGGTCTCGCCCGCCTTCGGCCCCCCACAGAGGGAGAGAAAGCCGCACTCAACGCACCCAAAACTCCCCTCTCCTCCTGACATCTCCTGACACAAGGTTGTCAGGAGCCCTGCGCTATATTCATCCACGAAAAGCACGCAGAATGGTGCGCGGGAGGACTAGCGATGGACGCGGAGATACAGACACTTGGCAGTGCGGCGGATTTCGATTTTCTCATCGGCGACTGGAACATCCGCAACCTGCGGCTGAAGGAGCGGTTCAAGCAATCTGACGAATGGGATGAGTTCCACGCCACGTCGAGCGTGCGCAAGGCGCTGTATGGCACGGCGAATATCGAGGAAATGGATATGCCGTCACAGGGTTTTGCCGGGCTGACGGTGCGCCTGTTCAACCCGCGCGACGGGTCATGGTCGCTGAATTGGTCCGACAGCCGCAGCAATGTGATGTTTCCGCCGATCATCGGCCATTTCGACAATGGCAAGGGGGTTTTCTACGGCGACGACACCGATGACGGCGTGCCGGTGCGCGTGCGCTTCCTGTGGACGCCCTCGCCCGACATGCCGCTGTGGGCGCAGGCGTTTTCAAAGGATGGCGGCGAAACCTGGGAAACCAACTGGGTGATGGAGTTTACGAGAGTGTAGCGTAAAGATCTTCCCAATTTGGGTTGATGCTTTCGATAAGTTCGATCTTCCATTGGCGATGCCAGCGTTTCAGCGATTTCTCGCGCTGGATAGCGTCTACGATCAACCCGTGCTCTTCATACCAGACCAGCCGCGCACAGCCGTATCTCCATGCAAAACCCGGCGTGTACCCCTCGCGGTGCTGGTACATGCGCCCGGCAAGATCGGACGTGACCCCGATGTACAGCGTGCCGTGCTTGTGGTTGGCGAGGATATAAACGTAGCCGGACATGCTGCATTTTGAATTGCAAACGGCGCCCGGGTAAATTCAACGAATGGCGTATTTTCAACTTTCCTTCATCGTAAGCATCGCCTCTCTGTATGTCGTAGAGCACCTCGCTTTCCATCATCCTGAGGCGCACCTCCCTTTCCGCTGATCCTGGCGCACCTCCCTTTCTGATAATCCTGGCGCACCTCCCTTTCCGTCATCCTGAGGCGCGCTCCCTTTCCGATAATCCCGGCGCACCTCCCTTTCCGTCATCCTCGGGCTTGACCCGAGGACCCACGGCAAAGAAGCGTTATCATTTCGACAAAACTCGACGAGATCCAGCGGAGTGTCAGCGCTGGTGTGCTTGCCATTGAGAGAGGTAATTCTCTGGAATTCGTTGCGCGGTTGCGAACTCGCGCTTCTTTGCCGTGGGTCCTCGGGTCAAGCCCGAGGATGACGGAAAGGGGGGTGTTTTACGATGAACGGAGAGGGAGGTGTTTTACGATACATGAGAGCCGAGTGCTCTACGATAGATGGAAAGGTGCATTCAGGATGACGAGGTGGCGTTTTACGATAAACGGCGAGCGAAGCGATCTACGATAATCCAAGAGCACGTCCCTCTCTGTCATCCTGCAGCACACACCTCCCGTATATCGCAAAGCACCTCCTCCCTTTCCGATAATCCCGGCGCACCTCACTCGCCGTCATCCTCGGGCTTGACCCGAGGACCCACGGCAAAGAAGCGTTATCATTTCGACAAAACTCGACGAGATCCAGCGGAGTGTCAGCGCTGGTGTGCCATTGAGAGAGGTAATTCTCTGGAATGCGTTGCGCGGTGGCGAACTCGCGCTTCTTTGCCGTGGGTCCTCGGGTCAAGCCCGAGGATGACGGAAAGGGGGGTGTTTTACGATGAACGGAAAGGGTGGTGTTTTACGATGGACGGAGACGGAGGTGCTCTACGATGCATGGAGAGCCGAGTGCTTTACGATCCGCGATATGCGCTCGGCAAAGCACCCAAAATTCAGCGGCGCGACATCTCGCGCGCGATGCGGGCGAAATCCGCCTGCTTGATGCCGATATCGGCACGGTCGCTCGCGCTCATGCCCTGCAGCATGGCCAGGGCTTCGCGATAGGCACTGTCATTGTTGCGGCGGCTGCGCGTGGCAAAATCAATCAGAAAGCTCATGGCCTGTTCCCTTATGGCACTGTTTCAACAGGCATAAGATAGGCGCGAGTGTGGGTATTGTGCAGTGCAATAACTGCATGGCTGGTATGTGGACCTGCGATGATTGCTATCCTCGGGCGGACCCGAGGATAACCGAGAACATTACTTCTCTTTGCGTACACCTTTGAAGGGCGTGCCGCCTTTCTTACCGTCCATAAAGCGACCAGTATCTGAGTCGCGTTTTGTCCATGTTTCTGTCTTAGGGTTTAAGGTCTGCGAACGGTCGCGAACGGCGCCGTTCCGATGACCGTCCCCCTTAGGTGGGTTTGTAGCCATTTGAATCTCCGTTAGAGTGATGAGATGAGATGAGATGAGATGCCAACGCTCGGAAGCGTTGGCGGGGTTTCACGCAGCACGCTTCTTAAGTGCTTCTTCCTTGCTCCCGACGTGAGCTCGTTCCTTTAGAACTTCGTTCACGCGACCAGGATTGACGTCGAAGCTTGCTGCAATGCGGTTTTGGAACTCACCATCCCAATGACGAAGCCAGTTCATGACCGCATCTTCGAAGGCAAGTTTGTAGCTTGGTTTGCCGTTGTCGTTCATGGCAAATCCTTTCACTCAAAAATTACCCTCTTGAAACGGAGACCGAGAAATGCGATTCTCTGAATGCAAACGGTTCAGACAAATCGACAATCTTAGTATTCCGTCCAGCGGATTCGGGCTTGTCCACTGACACCACGGGTCACATTGCAGTCGAGGATCAGTCGACGTGTTCTGTGACCCTTTTTGTTACTGCCCTTACGACGGCGCTCTATTCGCAAGCGGCTACTGCTCTGCCCATTGCTGAAACTCCTGCTTATAATTTCATTGTCGCATATTCAATCCTTGATGTCAAGCTATAATAGTGCTATATTTCAGCTACAGGTGTTGTAACTTGCAATAAAATCTTTTCGGAGAAGGCCATGAATAACGAGAATACTGACGTTCGCAAGCGCTTTCGTAGCCCGCCCTATCCTTCTCTTACTCTACCAAAGGCAATAGAGAGGGCTGAGCAATTGTTTCGTAAAGCCAATCACTATGCGGCCGGGATATCCGTTTTAGCAGATGCATGGCAGTTATCAGTTGAGAGTGGCGGCCTGTTGAAAAGTGCGGCTGCGTTAATACAGTATAGTCTGCTCTCCGACCAAGGCACGGGAAAATCGAGAAAATTTCAGCTTACGGACGTTGCGCGTCGCATCATTCAGGACACGGATCCAGAGTCGGACAAACGCAAGCAAGCGATAAGGACTTCAGCCCTTATGCCTAGTATTCACAAAGAGCTATGGGAACGCTTCGGCAGTCCCGACAAGATTTCGGATTCTGTGCTCCGAAATCACTTGTTGTTTGATCGCGTCGACAACGGCGAAGCTCCCTACAGTGAAGCTTCGGCGTCCGAGGTGATCCAGACCTATCGAGACGCATTGTTGTTTGCGGGTATAACGGCTCCAGACATCTCGGATACTGTTGAGTATGAGGAGACGGTTACATCGGAAGTGCCTTTTGCAAGCGAAACGGCGAACTCGATTTCGCAAGGTCAAAAGCCCTTCGGTGAACCTTCTCATTCTTCGCACCGAAATCTAACTGGAGCAAATATTGGGGTAGTCGTAGCGGACGAAACCGAATGGATGCGTAGCAAACTGGGTAGCGATACTGTAGTTCGCATTGTATCAAATCGAGATCTGGGACCAAGAGAAATTGGAAAATTGATCAGGTTGCTACAGGCGCAACAGTCGGTTCTGGAAGAAGACGATGCACTGCCCGATTAAACTGTGGGACGTATGAAGCCATCGCGCTTTGTCGGCCTCACCCCCCGACCTGCTCTTCCTGTTCCACCGTCAGCGGCTTGATGCCGGGCGTCGGGGGTTCGGGCTGGTCACCCTGGGTGATGGGCATGGCTGCGGGCGGGGTGCGCGGCGCGGTCGTGCTGCACGCCGCCGCGCTGCACAGGATCAGGCTGCCGATCAGGAACTGATGAACGAGGCGCATCGGGGTCATAAAGACAGGGAATTGAGGGCCATGGCCCTCAATTATCGCTCATCTTCAGCGCCTGGATGAAGGCTTCCTGCGGGATTTCGACCTTGCCGAACTGCCGCATGCGCTTCTTGCCTTCCTTCTGCTTTTCCAGCAGCTTGCGCTTGCGCGAGACGTCGCCGCCATAGCACTTGGCCGTCACGTCCTTGCGCAGGGCCGAGATGGTTTCGCGCGCGATCACCGTGCCGCCAATGGCCGCTTGGATCGGGATCTTGAACATGTGCTTGGGGATCAGGTCCTTCAGCTTTTCGCAAAGGTCGCGGCCGCGCTTTTCGGCGGCGGCGCGGTGCACCATCATCGACAGCGCATCCACCGGCTCGCCATTCACCAGCACCGACATCTTGACCAGATTGCCCTCGCGGTAATCCGACAGGTGATAGTCGAAGGAGGCATAGCCCTGGCTGATCGACTTCAGCCGGTCGTAGAAATCGAACACCACCTCGTTGAGCGGCAGGTCATAGGTGACCATGGCGCGCTTGCCGACATAGTTCAGGTCGATCTGGATGCCGCGGCGGTCCTGGCAGAGCTTGAGGATGGAGCCGAGATAATCGTCGGGGGTGAGGATCGTCGCGCGGATCCACGGCTCCTCGATGGTGGCGATCTTCATCACTTCCGGCATGTCGGCGGGATTGTGCAGCTCGCGCTGGGTGCCGTCGGTCATGTTGAGCTTGTAGACGACGCTCGGCGCGGTGGCGATGAGATCGAGGTTGAATTCGCGCTCCAGCCGTTCCTGAATGATCTCGAGATGCAGGAGCCCCAAGAAGCCGCAGCGGAAGCCGAAGCCGAGCGCGGCGGAGCTTTCCATCTCATAGGAGAAGCTGGCGTCGTTGAGGCGCAGGCGGCCCATGGCGGCGCGCAGATCCTCGAAATCCGCCGCATCGACGGGGAAAAGGCCGCAGAAAACCACGGGCTGCGCCGGCTTGAAGCCGGGCAGGATCGTATCGGTCGGGCGCTTGTCCTCGGTGATGGTATCGCCAACGCGGGTGTCGGCGACTTCCTTGATCGAAGCGGTGATGAAGCCGAATTCGCCGGGTCCGAGCTCGTCGACGGCGAGCATCTTCGGCGTGAACACGCCGGTGCGCTCGACCGGATATTTGGCGCCGGTGCCCATCATGCGGATGGTCTGGCCCTTTTTCAGCACGCCATCGATGATGCGCACGAGGACGATGACGCCGAGATAGGCGTCGTACCAGCTATCGACCAGCATGGCCTTCAGCGGCTTGGTGCGGTCGCCCTCGCGCGGCGGCGGCAGCTGGTTGACGATGGCTTCCAGCACATCCGGAATGCCAAGGCCGGTCTTGGCGGAGATCAGCACGGCCTGGCTCGCATCGATGCCGATGACTTCCTCGACCTGCTCGCGGATACGCTCCGGCTCGGCGGCGGGAAGATCGACCTTGTTCAAAACCACGACGATCTCGTGGTTGTTGTCTATGGCCTGGTAGACATTGGCCAGCGTCTGCGCCTCGACACCCTGCGAGGCATCGACGACAAGCAAGGAACCCTCGCAGGCGGAGAGCGAGCGCGAGACCTCATAGGCGAAATCGACGTGGCCGGGCGTGTCGATCAGGTTGAGGATATAGTCCTCGCCATTGTTGGCCTTGTAGTTGAGCCGGACGGTCTGCGCCTTGATGGTGATGCCGCGCTCGCGCTCGATATCCATCGAGTCGAGCACCTGCTCCTTCATGTCGCGCTGCTCCAGCCCGCCGGTCGATTGGATCAGGCGGTCGGCAAGGGTGGATTTGCCATGGTCGATATGGGCGACGATGGAGAAATTACGGATGTGATCTAGTGGAGTGCTCATGCGCGCCACATAGAGCATTTCGGGGCGTTTTGGAAGGGCGACACGCGGCGCTCGCGACAATCGCCCATAATAATTTTATCCGGGTATATTGACGATAGGGTTATATCCGGGTAAATTATCGCCTGGATTGAGCAGCGAGTGAGCGCGATGGACGATATAGAGACGAAGTGCACGGCCTTTCAGGGCACGCGCAAGATTGCCAGCGGGACACGCGCCCAAGTGGCGCTCAGCGTGAAGCACGCGGGCGAGACCCACGAGACGATCCTGATCTTCGACGACGCGACTGGCCGGCAGGTCGAGTTCGACCTGCGCGGCAGCGATGCGGAGATCGTGGCGCGGCTGAGCAATAGCGAGCCGCGCAAGCCGGGGCGGCCGAAACTTGGCGTTACGGCACGTGAAATAACGCTTTTGCCGCGGCACTGGGATTGGCTGAACAGCCAGCCGGGCGGCGCTTCCGTTACGTTACGCAAGCTGGTGGATGCGGCACGCAACGCAACTAGCGGGCGCACCGCCAAGCGGCAGGCGCAGGAAGCCGCCGACCGCTTCATGATGGCGATGGCCGGCAACCAGCCGCACTACGAAGAAGTGGCGCGGGCGCTTTATGCCGGAAACGTCCAGCAGTTCACCGACCTGACCGAAGGCTGGCCGCAGGATGTGCGCGATCATGCGCGGCAGCTGAGCGAACCGGCTTTCGATTGGGAGGACGGCACCATTTAGTCTTTAGGCCAAGATCGCGCTTTCTGGCACAGCCCTTGCTTTTGAAATTGCAAGCTTGTGAGCAGGTCCGGCGTTACGGATCGGCCCACAAGCCAGATTTCGTTGTTTTTATTATTTATTTTGAGGGCATTGGCCCAAGGAGTTTTCAAGATGATGCAATGGGTGAAATCCGGCACGCGCAGCGCGTGTCTGTTTGGCGTACTGCTTGCCGTTTTGGCAGGCTGCAATGGCAGCGATTCCGAAACGAACCCGGAATCAACATTTTCTGGAACCGAGCCATCGACGAGCGACGATACCAAGGTACCGAACGAGCCGGTGACCGGCGAAGTCAAGATCGTTCCCAATACAGATCCGAGCCCGCCGGTTACGACAGGCGGTGAGCCGAACCCGATTGTTAACGCGCTTGAAGCCGCAAGCAAAAGTGCCACCCGCTTTATCGAGATAGCGCCGGATACAGCGGGAGGCCAGACGTTTGAATCATCACCAACATTTGACTATGATCTCGGGAACGTCGTAACAATGCATAGTGCCGACTCAGCCGCCTTTACTGGCGGCAAAGTCATCATCAGCCCGATCAAGGGCTGGATACGCTATCCTGAAAAGAAACTCGATTCCTCGCTCGATACAGAGCGGTATAAGGTCATTGTTTTCCTTCATGGGCAACACACCGACTCAACGACCGAACACAGTTTTCAAGGATACAACTATCTCGCGGAGGATCTGACACCACATGGCTATGTGGTTCTGTCAATTGACGCTAGGATTATCAATGAGGCGGGGTGGGACAACTCTTCCGGCCAGTCGCGTGCCCAACTCGTACTCGGCACACTGGATCGCCTGCGCCAGATCGACGAGAATGGTCAGGTGGACAAAGACGGTAAACCTGGACCTCTTAATGATCTGAAAGGCAAACTCGATTTCACTCGTATCGGCGTCATGGGCCATTCGCGCGGTGGCCAAGGCGTTTCCACGGCCATACTGTTTAACGAAACCCGCAGCGGCGTAACGGAAGCGGATCTGCGGACGGCTCTCCTGGCTCAACCGTCCGGCTTTAGAACCGCTTATCCCGATCTTTCAGCAGCTGTCATACCCGCCGCTGGCAGCGCAACGGCCAGCATAGATGAGACCAGGTTCAAAGCAGCGATCGCGAAATACAACATTTATTACGCCGCCGGCAGTGGAAACGAGAACGTTCCCCCGCCGTATAGTTTCAAAGGAGCCTTTTTGTTGGCGCAGACGGATTTTGGCGGCAGTAACGGGTTGAGCGATGTGCCAGTGGCCACATTGCTGCCGTCCTGCGATGGCGACATGCGCAACCTTCAGGGTTCTTCCACCTATGACCGAAATCGCTTCGGCCGTTCCGACTATACGGCACCGCGCTATCAGATCATGGTGAACGGCGCCAACCACAACTATTACAATACACATTGGCCCAGCGACGACTTCGGTAGAGGCAGAGGACCTGATTATTGCCTCACGTCAAACACCGACTCCATCAGGCTCACCTCGGACGATCAACGCAGAGGCGGCACTTTCATCATCAATTCGTTCATGCGCTATCATGTGGGAGGCGAGCAAAAGTTCGCATCATGGTGGAACGGCCTGGCACAGTTGCCCGAACAGGCCTGTCCATCTGGCAAAGGCCCTTGCGACGAACGCATTGTGCTGACCGTCCAGAAGGCCGAGTCTGGGCGTCAGCTGATCCAGCGTTTCGAATGGGCAGACAGTCTCAGGCGCAGCCTCATCGGCGGCGTCATTACGTTTTCAGACTTTGATGCTACCGCACGGTGCATCATGCCCTCCGTTGCCAACGCGGGAGGAAACTGCGCACCCACACGTCTGCCGGGCTTCGCATGGAAAGTTGATACTTTTGGGATTGCCATCAAGGGCCTCCTCTCAATTGCGGACCATGCGGAACTCCCCTGGTCGAAGCCGAACGCCTCGATCGTCACCGAACTCAAGGACCTTTCCGCCAAGGACTATGATTCACTTACCTTCCGCATTGGAGTGGTATGGCCGCTGGGTCAGGAAGTGGAGGTCACACTTACCGACACGGCCGGCAAGTCGGCGACGGTCGATGCGAGCAATTTCAGCGACGCACTGTACAACGCACCGAAGCGAAAGAAGGGTGGAACCACACCCAAAGAAGAGGACTTGCCGATGCTGGACGACCCGACCGACGCACCCTACGCCAACGGCGAGGTGAAAATCCTCCTGAACATGGTCGCCATCCCCTTGCAAGCCTTTGAGGGAGTAGACCTTGCACACCTCAAAGAACTGAAACTCGCTTTCCCCAAGGAAAGCGGCAAGGTGGCGATCACCGATATCGAGTTGCAGAATTTCGGGCGTGACGAGCGCCTGGCGGAGATTGCGCTGTCACAGGCAGGTATGCTGGGAGGGGCCGGTGGTGGTGTCGCCTTTGGCAGCAATGAAGGGGCAAACAAGTCCGCTGGCGACGAGGACAACCAGCTGATCGTCAATCATTGATGCCATCGCACTACGGCGCTTGCCCTCGGGCCGGCGTGGTTTCATGCGTGACTGTGAAACGAGTTGCAGCCCAATGACAAAAGAGCCCCGGCTTGTGGGAATATCCCACAAGCCGGGGCTCTTGTTCGTGCACTCAAACCCCGATCTTGCCGCCGCCCTTTTTGGTGATGGCGAGGACCGACGGACGCACCGGCATGTTGTCCTTGAAATCCGGCCAGCGGGTCGAAAGGTCCTCATAGTAGGAGGGACGGCCGAAGGGCTTCCAATCCTCGCCGCCATCGCCGGGATGCTGGACCGCAACCATCATCGTTGCCATATCGGGCAGCATGAGCGGGCCGCACATTTCGGCGCCTACGGGAACACGGAAGAACAGCTTCGACGTGGCGCGTGCTGCGCCTTCCGTATCCACTGCCCAGATGCCGTCGGTGCGCCCGGTTTCCTTCGGCGAATTGCCGTCGGTGGAAACCCAAAGACGGCCATCCGCATCGACCGCGCAATTATCGGGCATGCCGAACCAGCCGTTTTTCGTCGTGTCGGTGGAGAAAGAAGCACCCACATCGGCGACGGACGGGTCACCGCATTTCAGCAGTATTTCCCATTTGCCCTTGGTGGCAGTGAAATTGCCATCTTCCTCGGCAATCTCGACAATATGACCGAAGGCGTTCTTGGCGCGCGGATTGACTGGGTCGACCTGGTCGTCCTTGCGCTTGGTGTTGTTGGTGAGCATGACATAGACTTTGCCATTGACGCCGTTCGGGCCAATATCTTCAGGGCGATCCATCTTGGTCGCGCCGAGCAAATCGCCGGCGCGGCGGGTTTCGATCAAGACGTCGGCTTGCGAGCGGAATCCATTGGCCTCGGTCAGGGGGCCCTCACCGAAGACGACCGGCAGCCAGGCGATCGTGCCGTCGACATCGAATTTGGCGACGTAGAGCGTGCCTTCATCGAGAAGATCGAGATTGGCGGCGCGGTCATCCGGATTGAACTTGCTGGCGGTGACGAATTTATAGACGTAATCGAAACGCTCATCATCGCCGAGATAGAAGACGACACGGCCATCCTTGGCGACGATGGAATCGGCACCCTCATGCTTGAAACGGCCCATGGCCGTACGTTTCTTCGGAATGGAATTGGGATCGTTCACATCGATCTCGACCACCCAGCCAAAACGGTTGGCCTCGTTCGGGTCCTTCGACAGATCGAAGCGGTCGTGGAAATTGCCCCAGTCATAGACGCCTTCCGGAATGCCCATGCGCTTGTAATTGGCGGCTTCCTTGCTGTCCTCCGGCAGTTTTCCGAGGAAATAGCCGTGAATGTTTTCTTCGCCCGAAACGTAGGTGCCCCAAGGTGTGACGCCGCCTGAACAATTATTGATCATGCCGAAGACTTTCTTGCCGGAGCTATCGGCATTGGTCTTGACGCGGTCATGCCCGGCAACGGGACCCGACAATTGCATTTCCGTATTGGCGGTGATGCGGCGGTTAAGCTTGCCGTCCTTGACGACCTGCCACTTGCCGCCGGTCTTCCTGATCTCGACGACGGTGCCGCCATGGGCAGCCATCTCGATATCGACACGCTTCTGGTCTGCCGGTGCAACCTCAAGCTTGCCCTCGACAACCTTGACGATGCCGGGGAACATCAGATGTTCATTGGTGTATTCATGGTTGACGACGAGGATGCCATGCTCGGAGGAACCGTCGATCGGAATGTAGCCGACATAATCATTGTTGTAGCCGAACTGCTTGGCCTGGGCTTCCGGCGTCTGGTTCAAAGGATCGAACTCTGGCGAATCCGGAAAGAGTGCATCGCCCCAGCGTAGAAGCACATCCGCATCGTAGCCGGCAGCGACATGGTGTTTCTCGTCAATACCTGCCTCGACTTCCTCGAAAGTGAAGGCCGACTTGCTCCCGGCGCGCGCGTCATCGGCAAGCATCAACGCCATCGGGCTTACGGTTGCGGCAATGGCGGAAACGGCAAGCGAGCCCTTCAGGAAGCCGCGGCGCGAAAACCGCGCGGCAATGAGTTCGCCCATGGTGGCATTGTCGGTCGGGTTGTGGCCGGGACCGTCATTTTCCTCGAGCAGGCTGGTGCGGAATGTCTGAGATTGGTCGTTCATGGCGCTTACCTCTGGCTATCTGGCTGGGAGAACGGATTTCAACCGTATCGACCCGCTATGACGGCAGAGTAACAATATGATGACAGTTCCGTTGTTTCTCCCCACTTGCGACCATAGTTCAAGCAGCCGCGATCAGCCCGCCATAGATGTCGAGATCCACATTGCCGCCGGAAAGAACCACCGCAACGGTCTTGCCCCTGATATCGACCTCACCAGCCGCCAGCGCTGCAAGCGCGACACATCCGCCCGGCTCCACAATCAGCTTCAGATGGTTGGCGGCATCACGCATGGCGGCCCTGACCGCGCTGTCGGAAACGGCGATGCCGCCCGCAAGATTGTGCTTGTTGATCGGGAAGGTCAGCACGCCCGGCTGCGGCGTGAGGATCGCATCGCAGATCGAACGGTGACCCGTCTCGTTGGTTACGCGTTCGCCGGCAATGAGCGAGCGGCGCAGATCATCGAAATTTTCCGGCTCAACACCCCAAATGCGCGTTTGCGGCGAGCCCGCCTTGACGGCAACCGAAATACCGCTGATGAGACCGCCACCACCGCTTGGTACGAAGACATCGTCAAGCGCCAGTCCGCGTTCCCCGGCTTCGGCAATGAGTTCAAGACCAATCGTGCCCTGCCCCGCCATGATGGACGGGTCATCATAGGGCGGCACCAGAACCATGCCGCGCTCTTCAATGTATGGTACCGCCACCGCCTCGCGGCTTTCGCTGTAGCGGTCGAAAAAGACAACTTCCGCACCGTAGGACCGGGTATTGGCGATCTTGGTCTGCGGTGCATCGCTCGGCATGATGATGACGGCCCTGATGCCGAAAAGCCGGGCGGAACTGGCGACACCTTGCGCATGGTTACCTGAGGAAAACGCCACGATGCCACGCTCGCGCTCCTTCGGGGTGAACTGGCTGATCCGATTATAGGCGCCGCGAAACTTGAACGAGCCGGTACGCTGCAGGCATTCAGGCTTGAAGAGGATGCGTGCATCGTAACGGGCGTTCAAGGCCTCGGATTCAATGAGCCGGGTGCGTACAAGCTGACCTTCCAGCCGCGTCGCGGCAGCCTCCACGTCGGCTATTCCAACGGCAAAACCCTGACTATCCATGCTGCCCTCGCTTCAAGCTATGATGATAGCGAATTGATAGCACCATGAATGGCTTCAAGCATCCAAATCATTGTCATCATGGCAATTGACGGCTTACGCGGGTGCGGAACTCTCCCGATGCGCCAGATACTGCGGCAGTTCAACGATCGAGCCAAGAATGGCATCGCTGAGCGGGCCAAGGTCGTCGAGCGTGCTGTTGCCGGAGAGCACGCCAACGGCAAGGCCCGCGCCCGCAGCATGGGCCATCTCAAGATCATGGGCATTATCGCCCACCATGGCGATGGCGGCAGGCGCCAGACCAGTCCTGGCGGCAAACAGATGCAGCTGATCGGCGTGGGGCTTGGCGCGCGCTACGGAATCATAGCCGATGATCACGCTGAACAATGCCGTCAGGCCGAGCGCTTCGGCGGTGGCCCGCGCACCCGCTTCCGAATCATTCGTGGCGATGCCGAGCACAAAGCCCTGCTTGACCAGGGCTTCCAGCGTTACTTGCAGGCCGTCAATGCCGACGGCGCGGCGCGAGCCTTCACGCACGGCGTAGTCGTCATAATCGCGGATACGTGCCCGCTTTTCTTCGAGTGTCAGTTCAGGATGCCAGAGATCGACAATGTCATGGATGGTTCCGGCAGCGACGACCGAACCGCCGCGGAACTTTTCCATTTCCCAATCATAACCGCCAGCTTCGACCAGCGCCCGCGCCCGAACTTCATCGCCATCCGCCGCCTTCTGCGCCAGTTCCATGGTGATGCCGAACCAGGTGCGGTTGAAGTCAACCAGCGTGCCGTCCTTGTCGAAAAGAATGCCGCGGATGCGCGATGAGCGGGCGGTTTTCATCGAGCCTCCAGAGAGCCGGGCCTGGCGTTGTCGGAACGCCTGGTGCCCAGCAGTTTCATCAGGTCATCGCCGCGCCTGGTATAACGATGGCTGCGGCGGGTAAGGATCCGGCCCGCCTGGGGTGCGGTCAGAGTGATGTCGCCGTCCGGATCACCGGGGACCGTTACCACCGTGACCAGCCTGGCACCGGCTTCCACCTCGGCGCCGACATCGACATGGAAGAGAATCATACCGCCCTGCGGCGCGCGAATCATTTCGACATTTTCCAGCGGTGTCACAGGGCCGCTGAAATCTACTTTCAGCTCGACGCCTGGATCAACAATAACGCCGCGATGCACCAAAAACCGGTAGAGGCCCTCGGCATCGGCCCTGCCGGTTTCGATATCGACGTCGTTCAGTCCGCGGAACTCGACCGTCGTTACCGCGCGAGCCTTTCGCTGGGCCTCGGGCAATTGCAAGACGGGATGGGCACAGGCTTCCTCGAACGCGGCGTCGGCCGTGCTGTCCCAGGAGAGGATCGCCGTCGAGCCCAGCGCCGAAGCAAGATCGTACATTTCCGGCAGAAAAGCCCGGTGGATGTAAAGGTAGCTCTCGCTTTCATCGTCGCAGTGCAGATCGAGCACGATTTCATGCGGCAGTGCCAGACGCAGGAGCTGGGCTTTCAGCCGCTCGGCCAGGGCTTTCGGCGCATCGACTTGTGCAAGACCGGACGTGTCGAACGTCTCGAGCAAGGGAAAGGACCGGTTGAAATTGACGTTGGAGAAATATTCGAAGCGGCCGAGATGCTGATGCGATAGCCACTGTGCAGAGCCGATCGGATTGGCCTGCGGGACGACAGTGATGTTGCCGGCGACGCGGCTTTCCCTCTCGGCCTTTTCCAGCATGGGAACGAGGAAATGCAGCGCGGCCTGTCCGGGCAATTCCGAACCGTGCAAGGACGATTGCAGATAGGCTGTCGCAGCCTTTTCATTCTTGCCTTCGAAACGCAGAACGCGCAGTTCGATGCTGTTGCCCGGCACGTCGCCGGCCAGCTGGATCATTTCCGTCTTCATCATTCTTTTCCGATTATTTCGTGTGACTTTAGCTCTATTTCTCGCGGCGCTTGCGCAAGTGCGCGACAAGCCCTTGCGTGGAAGCGTCCTTGTCCTTTGGCTTGACCTCGCCGGAGACGACCGGCAGGAGTTCCGTTGCCAGTTCCTTGCCAAGCTCCACACCCCACTGATCGAAGGCATTGATGCCGAAGAGCTGTGCCTCGACGAACACCCGGTGCTCGTAAAGCGCAATCAGACGTCCGAGCGCGTAAGGATCAAGTTTGTCATGGACAATCGTGATCGACGGGCGGTTGCCGGTGAAGACGCGGTGTGGCGCGATGCGGTTTACTTCGGATTTGGGCAGGTTCTTTGCCGCAAGCTGGGCTTTGGCCTCTTCGAGCGTGCGGCCCTTCATCAGCGCTTCGGACTGGGCAAGGCAGTTGGCGAGCAGCATCTCATGCTGGTTGTCGAGATGCGGCTCATGGCCTTTGGCGGCAACGATGAATTCCACCGGGATCGTGTCCGTACCCTGGTGCAGTAGCTGGAAGAAAGCGTGCTGGCCGTTTGTGCCGGGTTCGCCCCATACCACCGGTCCGGTGGGGCCGGCAACGGGTTTGCCATCGACGGTCACGCCCTTGCCGTTGGACTCCATGTCGAGCTGCTGCAGATAGGCAGGCAGGCGTGAGAGGCGCTGGTCGTACGGAATCACGGCACGGCTGGTATAACCGGCGATGGCGCGGTGCCAATAGCCGACCAGGCCAAGAATCATAGGCAGGTTCCTGGGTAGAGCCGCCTTGCGGAAATGTTCGTCCATCGCATGGGCGCCATCGAGGAACCGGCCGAAATCCTCCGGACCAATCGCTATCATCAGCGGCAGACCGATGGCCGACCATATCGAATAGCGGCCGCCGACCCAATCCCAGAAACCGAAAATACGATCCGCGGGAATGCCGAAAGCGTCGACCTTGTCCAGCGCTGTCGAAACGGCGGCGAAGTGTTTGCCGACTGCCTTCTCGCCAAGTGCATCGGCAATCCATTTGCGCGCTGCCTTGGCGTTGGTCATTGTCTCGATGGTGGTGAAAGTTTTCGAGGCGATGATGATCAGTGTCGTCGCAGGATCGAGACCGGCAAGCGTATCAGCGATGTGCGCGCCATCGATGTTGGAGACGAAATGCAGCTTCGGCCCGTCATGGTACGGCGACATGGCGAGCGTCGCCATGGCGGGTCCAAGATCAGAGCCACCGATGCCGATATTCACGACATCGGTGATCGGTTTGTTCTTCGAGCCCTTGATGCTGCCCGATCGCAGACCATCGGAGAAGGCCGCCATGCGGTCAAGCACCTCCTTGACGCCTGGCATGACATCCTCGCCATCGACCTTGATCGGCTTGCCCGAGCGATTGCGCAGTGCGATGTGCAGCACCGCCCGGCCCTCAGTATTGTTAATTGGTTTGCCGGCAAACATTGCGTCGCGACGCTCCTCGACGTTCGCGACTTTTGCCAGATCGCCAAGCAGGGAAAGCGTCTCGTCATTCACCAGGCATTTGGACCAATCAAGCAGAAGATCATCGAGCTGGAGCGAGTAGCGGGAGAAGCGTTTTGAATCGTCGGCAAAGGTCGCGCGCATATTTTTCGGAGCGCCGTTTTTCCAATGTGCTTTCAATGCCTGAACCGACCGCTTGAGGTCGTTCGCTTGTTCTGACGCCATGTCTGTCTCCTGAAGTCACGCTTGATTGTGGGCAAACTGCCATTGGAATGGTTTTAGTTCAATTGATCGAAGGAAGAATCTCTACGCTTTCCATAATAGGGTAAGAGTGTGGGGCAAATGCGGGCGGAACTACGGCGCAGAAGCGCTTCTATTTGTCCAAATATTATTCTAAATTTCGCAAAGTGAGGGAGGGTTCAGCATGGATTTGACGGGGGAAGAACGCATTGCCGCATCACGTGACGCCGTTTGGAAGGCCTTGAACGATCCCGAAGTCTTGAAAGCGTGCATTCCGGGATGCGAAAGCCTTGAGAAGATTTCCGACACGGAGCTGGAAGCCACGGTCGGGGTCAAGATCGGTCCGGTCAAGGCCCGCTTCAACGGCAAGGTCGAACTCACCAATCTCAACCCGCCATCGTCTTATACAATCTCCGGCGAAGGCAAAGGCGGCATTGCCGGTTTTGCCAAGGGCGGAGCCGATGTGACCCTGACCGAGGAGGGCGCCGAAACAGTGCTGGCCTACGTGGTCAACGCAGATGTCGGCGGCAAGATCGCGCAGCTTGGCAGCCGATTGATTTCGTCGACATCGAAGAAACTCGCCACGCAATTCTTCGAAAACCTCAACCAGACCATCAGCGGAAGCTAAAGCCACTCTCCTGTCGCAATTTCCATAAGCCATGGCGCAAAGCCGTTTGGGTTTATGACACCGAAGCCGGATATCCTCCTCAGATGCGGTTTTGCATCCAGGCTAGGTATTCATGCGCTGTTTTGACTTCATCATCGTTGGATCCGGATCGGCCGGTTCGGTCGTGGCGGAACGGCTGTCTGCGGATGGCCGGTATTCGGTACTGGTCCTGGAAGCCGGCGGCAGCGACCGGCGTTTCTTCGTTTCCATGCCGCTCGGCTATGGCAAGACGTTCTATGACAGATCGGTCAACTGGATGTATCGCGCCGAGCCTGATCCAGGTCTCGGTGGCACTGCCGACTACTGGCCGCGCGGAAAGGTGCTCGGTGGATCAAGTTCAATCAATGCAATGGTCTATGTCCGCGGCGCAGCGGAGGATTTTGATGAATGGCGTGACCGCGGCAATCCAGGCTGGGGCGCTTCGGACCTGCTGCCGGTCTTCCGCTCGCTTGAAAATCACGAAGGGCCGTCCAACTGCCTTGGGCGCGGCGGCCGCCTTCAAGTTACCGATTGCTCGAAACTGTTCCATCCCCTCGCCAACCATTTGATCAAGGCGGCTCAGGAAGCCGGGCTCGGATACAATCCGGATTTCAATGGCGCAACACAGGAAGGGGTTGGTGCGTACCAGCTGACGACCAAGGGCGGAAGGCGGATGTCGGCGGCGCGGGCATTCTTGCGCCCGGCGATGAAGCGCCCGAATGTCACCGTCATCACGCAGGCACTGGTGACCCGCATCGTCTTTGAGGGAACGCGCGCGGCCGGCGTCGAATTCAAGCGTCATGGGACAGGAGAAACGGTCAAGGCAGGGCGAGAAGTGATCCTCTGCGGTGGATCTGTCAACACACCGCAACTCCTCGAGCTTTCAGGCATCGGCGATGCGGCGCGCCTGCGTCAGCTTGGTATTCCGGTCGTTCACGACAACGCACAGGTGGGTGAGAACCTGCAGGATCATCTCGGCATCAATTATACTTTCCGGGCGAGTATTCCATCGCTCAACCAGGTGTTGCGACCCTGGTGGGGCAAGGCTCTCGCCGGGATCGAATATCTGTTGTTGCGGACCGGGCCGCTCTCAATCAGCATGAACCAGGGCGGTGGTTTTTTCCGCACCGATCCATCGCGCAAGCGAGCCAACATGCAGCTTTATTTCCAGGCGTTTTCTACCGTCGTACCCAAGACGGGTGAAAGACCAATCCTCACACCGGATCCCTGGCCTGGTTTCTCTATCGGCCTTTCCAATTGCCGCCCGACGAGTACAGGCTCGATTCATATTCGCTCCAACGATCCGCTGGAACAGCCGCGCATCATGCCAAATGCATTTTCGACGGAGCATGACGTTGCCGAGATGCTCGACGCGGTGAAATTCCTGCGCAAGATCGCCGCGACACCGACAATGTCCAGACTGATCGTCGAGGAATTGTTGCCTGGGCCGGCCTGCCGGAGCGACGATGAACTCATTGCGGATTTCAGACGGCGCAGCGGCACCGTCTATCATCCGGTTTCCACTTGCCGCATGGGATCCGACCCTTTGGAGGGCGTAGTCGATCCGCGCCTGAGGGCCCATGGTGTGGACCGCCTGCGTATTATTGACTGCTCAGTGTTCCCGAACCTTATTTCGGGCAATACCAATGCCGCCGCGATGATGGTGGGGGCAAAGGGTGCAGAGCTGGTATTGGAAGATCAGGCGTAATCTGGACAGGTTGCTACTCCTTCCCGCCCATGAGGTATGAAAGGCTCTAGCCATATCTGGCTTCAAGCAGATCGATATCGCGGACCATCTTCGTGGCCATGGTGCTTTCAAGCCGCCTTGCCCGCACCAGACGATATATTTCCTGCCGCTCGGCGTTCAACGCAGTAATATGCAGCAGCTTACCGATCTCCTCGCTTCGAGCCGTCTGTTCGCGTTCCTCGCCGAGATGCATGCGCCCGTCGATCCGCTTGCGGTAGAGTTCCATGATTTGCGTTGCCACATCGGCATAGATGTCAGCGTCGGCGCGTCCGGCAGCGAGATCGTGCTGCGCCCGTTCGACCGCCATGATGGCCGCCTCGGCGGCGGCAATACGCGCATAGTCTTCCTCTTTCTGGTTCGAATCCTCAGCAGGCAGATCGATATTCCTGAGTAACCGGGGAAGGCAAAGGCTGGCCATGAGGAGCGACAGGATGATAACGCCCGTTGCCAGGAAAATGACCAGATCGCGGGCAGGGAAAAGACTTCCGTCATGCAGGAAAAGCGGCAGCGTCAAGATACCGGCCAGCGTTATCGCGCCACGCACACCGGCAAATGACATGGTGGCGACAAGCTGCCAACTCGGCCGTACGATGTTATTCTCCCGACTGGAAGGGCGCGACAGGGCGATGCGCCATGAGGCCCAAACCCATGCGAATCGAAGTCCCACCAGTGCTGCATAAATCACCACCACATAGACCAACAGCCACCAGGGACTCGAACTCCCTGCCTGCTGCACGTTCTCGACCGCGCCGTAAAATATGCCCGGAAGTTGTTCGCCGAGAAGCACGAAGATAGCACCATTCGCCACAAACTGCGCCGTGTCCCACACGGCAGTGCGCCGCACCCTTGTCAATGCCAGTGACTGGCCGGTGTTTTCGGCATAGCTCATGGTAATGCCGGCGGCGACAGCTGCCAGAATACCAGAAGCGTGAACATGTTCGGCAAGAAGGTAAGCGCCGAAGGGGATGAGCAGGCTTATGAGAATTTGCGAACCGCTCTCCTCGCCAAGATGCCGGGTCAGGAACGCTTTGCCGCGGGTTACTCCAATGGTAACGCCGACGCCGATGGCGGTGCCCGCGATGGCGAGCCACAGGAAGGTGAAGAACGCCTCTGACAAGGAGAACGACCCGGTGAGCATTGCAGCGACGGCAAAGCGCATGCAGACGAGTCCGGATGCATCGTTGAGCAGCGATTCACCTTCCAGTATGTGCATCATGCGTGACGGGATCGGTACACGCGCAGCAATGGCGGAGACGGCGATCGGATCGGTCGGGGAAACGATGGCCGCCAGCGCGAATGCGACAGGGAGGGGTACTGACGGAATCATCCAGTTCACGAAGAAGCCGACGCCAAGCACGGTGAAAATGACCAGGCCCAACGCCATTTCAAGGATGATGCCCTTGTCGCGGAAAAGCCCTTCTTTGGGGATGCGCCAGCCATCGAGGAACAGCAGCGGCGGCAGAAACAGAAGGAAGAAAATATCGGGGTCAAGTTCCACCCGAATGGTGGTCAGGGAAGCTATCACCGCGCCAAGCCCGATTTGCACCAGCGGCAGAGGCACCGGCAAGGGCAGCATGCGGATAATGGAGTCACTGACAACCACGGCCAGGAGCATCAGGAGGACAATGGTTATTGTTTCCACGGTGGATCCAGTTTCGTTCGGTGAACAAGATGAAGGAAGTGCGAATGCTTTGTCGAGGCGAACCTTGGCAACTTTGTGCCAAGAGTGCGCCCTTTGAATGAATTACGAAAAAACAGCGGACTGACTATTTTTACGTTTACGTCAATGTAAATACTTGCATGGGTGACGCCTCTCGCAATAGATAGGATTGTTGAGTAGCATGGGGCGCGGCTGGAGAACCGCGAACCGGGCTTAGGGAAACAACTGGGAGGTTAATGTGGCGAACGAGACAACACCGGTAAAAACGCTCAGGCGCGCAAGTGCGCAAGCGGCATCTGACAAGGCGAAGACCGCCGCACCTGCTTCAAAAAAGTCAGCCGGTGGTGTCAAGACAGCCGCGGCCAGCAGCCCGGTGAAAGCTCCTGCCAAGACGAGGACCGCAAAGGAGATTGCCGGGGCTCCGATTGCAAAGCCGGCACCGGCGAAACAGGCAGCAAAGCCCGCAGCCAAAGCCAAGACACCGGCTGATGCCAAAACAGTGGAGGCGGCAAACAACAAGACCGTGGCCAGCAAACCGTCAGGTGCGCCTGCAAAGGCGAAGGCTGCAAAGGGGATTGCCAAGGCCCCGGCCGTCACCCCGGCACCAACAGCGAAGACCGCAGCCAAAGGCACAACGCCGGCGTCAAAGAAAGAACCCGTTGCCACAGAGGCGGTTCGCTCAGCCAAAGGGCCCGCAAAGACAAAGGCTGCAAATGTGAAAAATGCGGCCGCTGCACCAGCCCCTGCGAAACCAGCGACAAAGCTCGCGGCCAAAGCCAAGGCATCCAAACCGACATCAAAACCAAAGACCGATGCGGCGCAGCCGGTGAAGCCCACGCCCAGGCTGTGGGTCAAATCATATCCCGACGGTGTACCCGCCGACATCGCCGCTTTGCAGTATGATTCGGTCGGCGATCTGTTTGCCATGGCCTTCAAGCAATATAGCAACCGGCCAGCCTTCAGCTGCATGGGCAAGAGCATCACTTATGCTGAACTCGACCGCTACTCGCAATCGATGGGAGCGTGGCTCCAGTCGCGCGGCCTCGTAAAGGGCGATCGTGTTGCGGTGATGATGCCCAATGTGCTGCAATATCCAATTACCATCGCAGCCATCCTCCGCGCAGGTCTGACCGTCGTCAACATCAATCCGCTATATACGCCGCGCGAGCTTGAGCACCAGCTGAAGGACAGTGGGGCCAAGGCAATCGTCATCCTGGAAAACTTCGCGGCAACCTTGGCGAAGGTGATCACCAAGACCCCCGTCCAGCATGTGATCGTTGCGGCAATGGGTGACATGATGGGCCTTAAGGGCCATTTGGTGAATCTCGTCGTCCGGCGCGTCAAGAAAATGGTCCCTGCCTGGTCACTGCCCGGCCATACGCCGTTCAAGACAGCATTGGTCAAAGGTACAGCCCTGACCCTCAAACCTGTTGAGGTGAAGGGCCCCGATATTGCCTTCCTGCAATATACCGGCGGCACGACCGGTGTTTCCAAAGGCGCGATCCTGACCCACAGCAATATCGTTGCCAATGTTGCGCAGATGCGGCTGTGGTGCGATGTCGCCTACCGTATCAAGCCGCGGCCAAACGATTTGACCTTCATCTGCGCCTTGCCGCTTTATCATATCTTCGCTCTGACAGTGAACGCGATGATGGGCATGGAACAGGGAGCGGTGAATGTGCTCATTCCGAACCCGCGTGACATTCCGGGCTTCGTGAAGGAGCTGCAGAAGCACAAGATGCACATCTTCCCCGGCCTCAACACACTGTTCAACGGTCTCTTGAACAATGAGGATTTCCGCAAGCTCGATTTCTCGGGACTGATCCTGTCACTTGGCGGCGGCATGGCTGTGCAAAAGCCGGTGGCCGATCGCTGGAAGGAAGTGACCGGCTGCCTGATCACCGAGGGCTACGGCTTGTCGGAAACGTCACCTGTGGCATCGGCAAACCGGCTCGACGCTACGGAATTCTCCGGCACCATCGGCGTGCCCCTGCCCTCGACGGATTTTTCCATTCGCGACGACGAAGGCAAGGAACTTCCCTTGCTGGAAGTTGGTGAGATCTGCATTCGCGGGCCGCAGGTCATGGCGGGATACTGGAACCGTCCGGACGAGACGGAGAAGGCAATGACAGCCGACGGTTTCTTCCGGTCCGGCGACATGGGCTATATGGATGAGCGCGGCTACACCAAGATCGTCGATCGCAAGAAGGACATGATCCTGGTGTCGGGCTTCAACGTCTATCCGAATGAAATCGAGGAAGTGGCGATGGAGCATCCTGGCATCCGCGAGGCGGCTGCAATCGGCGTTGCCAACGAACATTCGGGCGAGACGGTCAAGCTATTCGTCGTGCGGAAAGATCCGGCGCTGACGGAAGAAGCGGTGAAAGCATTCTGTGCCGAGCGGCTGACCAATTACAAGCGTCCGCGCTCGGTCGAATTCCGCGACGAATTGCCGAAGAGCAATGTCGGCAAAATTCTGCGCCGGGAACTCAGATCATAGGTCAGGCGGCCTCGCGCACCTGATAATCCTTGATCGCGGCGAAGCGGATCGCCTTCCAGCGTTCCGCCTCGTAGGACAGCGAGAAGGAATTCTGCGCCAGAAATACCGGATCATTGTCGAGGTCATGGGCAATATCGGCGCGATGCGCATTAATGAAGCGCTGCAATTCCGCCGGATCGTCCGCTGAAATCCAGCGGGCGATGGTGAAGCGTGCCGGCTCGAACCCGACGGGGAGCGTATACTCCACCTTTAGCCGTTCCGTCAGAACGTCGATCTGCAGCGCGCCGACAACGCCGACAATGGCGGGCGAACCATCATCCGGCAAGAAGAGCTGGACAACACCTTCTTCCGCCATCTGCTGCAATGCTTCACGCAGCTTCTTGGCTTTCATCGCATCGTCGAGCCGCACGCGGCGGAGAATTTCCGGGGCAAAGTTCGGAACACCCCGGAACAGGAGGTCTTCGCCTTCCGTCAGCGTATCGCCGATGCGCAAGGTGCCGTGGTTCGGAATGCCCACGACATCGCCTGCCCATGCTTCATCGGCAATCTGGCGGCTGCGGGCGAAAAAGAATTGCGGTGCCGACAGGCCCATCGGCTTGCCCGTGCGTACCAGCTTGGCTTTCATGCCGCGCGACAGCTTGCCCGAGCATACACGCAGGAAGGCGATCCGGTCACGATGATTGGGGTCCATATTGGCCTGTATCTTGAAAACAAAGCCGGTCATCTTTTCTTCGGTCGCTTCGACGCGGCGCGTATCGGCATCCTGCGCTCGCGGGCTTGGGCCAAAGTCACAGAAGGCTTCGATCAGATCGCGCACGCCATAGTTGCGCAGTGCCGAACCGAAATAGACCGGGGTCATGTGACCTTCACGGAAGGACTGCAGGTCGAATGGATTACAGGCATCGCGTGCGAGCGTTACCTCGTCGATCCAAGCCTGACGCTCGTTTTCGGGCAAAAGGCCGGACACTTTGGCTGATTCAGGGCCGTTGACCGGCGTCGGCACTTCTTCCGAGTCGCGCTGACGCACCGTGTTGTTCTGCAGATTGTAGGTTCCGGCAAAGCTCTTGCCACGCCCGATCGGCCAGGTGATCGGGGCGGTATCGAGCGCAAGCTTCTGCTCAATCTCGTCGAGTATTTCGTAAGGATCGCGGCTTTCGCGGTCCATCTTGTTGACGAAGGTGACAATCGGGATGTCGCGCATGCGGCAAACTTCGAAAAGCTTGAGCGTGCGCGCCTCGATACCCTTGGCGGCATCGATGACCATGACCGCGCTGTCGACGGCGGTCAGCGTGCGGTAGGTATCGTCCGCGAAATCTTCGTGGCCGGGCGTGTCCAACAGATTGAAAATGCAATCCTTGTACTCGAAGGTCATGACGGAGGTGACAACCGAGATGCCGCGTTCGCGCTCGATCTTCATCCAGTCAGAACGCGTCTGGATACGGTCCTTCTTTGCCTTGACTTCGCCTGCAAGCTGGATCGCTCCGCCGAACAGCAGCAGCTTTTCGGTCAGCGTGGTTTTACCGGCGTCGGGATGCGCGATGATCGCGAAAGTACGGCGCTTGGAGACAGGATGGTCGGCAGAAGACATAGAGAAGGCTCAAACTTGAAACGGGAATGGTTGCGCGCCTTCTATCAGCCGCAGCCCTTGCCGTCGACTGCCAATTCTGAATGGCAGATCAGGCAGTTTCGGCGAGCTGCCCGGATTTTTCTTCGCTCATGAAAGGTTCAATGGCGATGCGTTTGGTGTTTTTGATGGTCACGAAGCTATTTGGGGGCACCGGAATCCAGTTTCCCGCTTCACCGTCGAGCGGCTCCGAGACCACACACAGCCCGGCGCTTGCGGCCAGACTCGCCGTGTAGAGCGATGGCGCGAAACGATCCGTGGCATAGCGGACGGCGTAGAGGTGCTCGCCATCCGAAAATGCTGCGGTGAGCCTGACAAACGCCGGAACACCGGCCCGTTCGGCCTCCGCAACAATGTCATTGACGGTTCGGACCAGTGCCTCGGCCGGGTCATCGTCGAGACCATTTTGCAGCATCAGCAGAAAAATCAGTTCAGAATCGGTCGAGCCGAACTTTTGGGCGTAGAGTTCATCGTCGAGACGCGCTTCCAGTCCGCGGCGCAAGCGATCGAAATGGCCGATCTGGCCGTTGTGCATGAAGCTCCATTTGCCGCAGACGAAAGGATGGCAATTCATGCGGCTGGTTGCCCCGCCGGTCGATGCGCGTACATGGGCGAGAAAGAGATGCGAGCGTATCTGCCGCGACAGGCTCTTCAAGTTCTGGTCCGACCATGCCGGCAGGATATCGCGGTATAGGCCCGGTTCGTCCCGTTCGCCATACCAGGCGACACCAAACCCATCGCCATTTGTGCGCGTCTTGGCCTCATGCGCATCATGGCTTTGAGCGATCAGGGAGTGACAGGGAGAGGCGATAACATCTTCAAGATAAAGTTGCGGTCCGAGATAGGCTGCCCAACGACACATGAATCACCTGGTTTTGATCTCATACAGACTGACAATACCGTGTGATTTCATTCTTGGGAATCGCCCAGATGGGGTAGCCTGTTAGAAGGAGATTATGTGCAAAGAATGGATGCACCCCAATCTTGTGAGTTGACGGTGCCCGCCGACTGGTGAAAAAGGACTTTCATGGCTCAAGAAACCGATTCCGCTCATCCGAAAAACCCAGCTCTGGGTCTTGTCCGTTTGCCGCATGGCGAGGGACTCGAACTACCCTCCTACGAAACCTCGGGTTCCGCCGGCATGGACCTTCGTGCTGCCGTACCCGAAGACCGGCCCTTGCTGCTTCTGCCCGGTCGCAGAGCCTTGGTACCTACGGGTCTGATTTTCGAGATTCCCAAGGGCTTCGAAGCGCAGGTAAGGCCGCGTTCAGGTCTGGCGATCAAGAACGGAATTACCTGCCTCAATACGCCGGGCACGATTGATTCCGACTACCGTGGTGAGGTAAAAGTAATCCTGATCAATCTCGGCGACGACGATTTCTACGTGGAACGCGGCATGCGTATCGCGCAGGTGGTTCTGGCACCGGTTGTCCAGCTCGCCATTGAAGAGCGGCAACATGCAAGTGACACGGCTCGCGGCGCTGGGGGGTTCGGGTCAACGGGCACTTCGTGATTGGATTTTCGACTGGGAGGTCGTCATGGACAAGGGCAGGGTTTTCCGTCAGTTGCATGAGCGATCCGAGATTTTTCTCATGCCCAATCCATGGGACCCCGGGACGACAAAGTTTCTTGCTTCTATGGGCTTTAAGGCCCTGGCGACCAGCAGCGCCGGCTTCGCATTTTCACGCGGCCTTCCCGATGGGACAATTACCTTCGACGTGATGATGCAGCATTGCCGTGATCTCGTCGGGGCGACCGACCTGCCGATTTCCGGTGACCTGGAGAAGGGCAAAGGCGACAGTGCCGACAGTGCCGCAGAGACGATCTTTGCGGCTGAAGCGGCGGGACTTGCCGGCTGCTCCATCGAGGATTTTTCTGGCGATCCAGACAAGCCGATCTACGATTTTTCGCTGGCGGTCGAACGTGTCGCGGCCGCAGCCGAAGCAGCGCGCGCCCTCAAGACCGATTTTGTCTTCACGGCACGGGCCGAAAACTTCCTTCACGGCCAGACTGATTTCGACGACACGATCAAGCGCTTGCAAGCCTTTGAGAAGGCCGGCGCCGATGTACTTTTTGCCCCCGGCATTTCCGATATCGAGCGCATCCGGACAATCTGCGCTTCGGTTTCAAAACCGGTGAGTGTGCTGGCACCCGCATCGCTCACCGTCAGCGAGCTGGCTTCAATCGGTGTGCGCCGCATTTCGCTCGGCCCGCGTTTGACGACGGCCGCCTTTACCGCGGTTCGCGACGCCGCACGTGAGGTTCTGGACAAAGGCACTTTTGAATTTACCAAGACAGGCGTTCCATTTGGCGACCTGCAACAACTCTTTTCACAAGGCATGGATAAGGATAGCTGAATAATGGCACGCCCCGAATTGGTGATCTTCGACTGTGACGGGGTTCTGGTCGATACCGAAACGCTTGCCAACCAGCATCTCGTGAAAATGCTCGGCGCATCCGGCTACCCAATCACCTTCGAAGAGGCACGGAAAAACCTGTGCGGGATGCCGATGCGCGCCGTCAAGGAGAAGGTCGAAGCGGAAGGTTATCCGCTCGGGGAGGATTTCGTCGACCGCTGGTATCAGGCTATTCCCATCATCTTTGAAAATGGTGTCGAAGCCATCCCTCACATTGAATACGTCATTTCTGCAGTGAAGAAAGCCGCACTTCCCTTTTGCGTGGCTTCATCAGCGCATGTCGAAAAGATGTACATAACGCTCGGGAAAACAGGTCTTATCGGCCATTTCCAGAATGTGCTCTATAGCGCTTCCATGGTTGCTCGCGGAAAGCCTTTTCCCGATCTGTTTTTGCACGCCGCAAAAGAGATGGGCTACGAGCCCTCCCAGGCCGTAGTGATCGAGGACAGTGTTGCCGGAACCACAGCGGGAACGGCCGCTGGCATGCGTGTCTTCGCCTATTGCGGCGACGAGCACGCGGACCGCGATGGCCTGACGGCCGCGGGAGGTATTTTGTTCGACGACATGCGCAAATTGCCCGCATTGCTGGAGATTGCCTGATGGATGCCCCACTTAAGGTCGTCGACATGCACACGGGCGGTGAGCCGCTGCGCATCATCACTGGCGGCTATCCCGAATTGCCGAAGGGTACAATCCTCGAGAAACGTGCCTATGTACGCGACAGGCATGATCACCTGCGCAGGATCCTGATGTTCGAGCCGCGCGGACACTTCGACATGTACGGTGCATTGCTGGTTCAGCCGAATCTTCCCGGCGCCGATCTCGCGGTGCTGTTCATGCACAATGAAGGTTATTCCACCATGTGTGGCCACGCCATCATCGCGCTTGGCCGCTATGCCATTGATTACGGCATTGTTCCCAAGGTGGAGCCGGTGACAACGGTTCATATCGAATGCCCATGTGGCATGGTGGTCGCCTCCGTCGAAGTGCGCGAGGGCAAATCCGGCGGCGTCTCGTTTGAGAGTGTCCCGGCTTTCCTGTTTGCACGGGATCAAAGCATCGACCTGCCCGGTTTTGGGGCAGTGAAGTTCGACGTGTCCTATGGAGGCGCCTTTTATGCGATGGCGGACTGCCATCAATTCGGTCTCGAGTTTGGCCGCGATCCGGCTCAAAAATTCATCGAAGCCGCGACGATCTTAACGGAAGCGGTGAAAGAGGCGGTGCCGCTTGACCACCCCGATCACAAGGATCTGGCGTTCCTCTACGGCTCCATTCTGACCGATGGGGCTGATGCCTGGAATGAAGGTCCGACCAAGAACGTCTGCATCTTCGCCGACGCGCAACTTGACCGTTCGCCCACGGGCTCCGGGGTAACCGCACGCCTCGCGGCGATGCATGCCAAGGGCCAGATCCGCGAGGGCAATGCGCGGATTTTCGAAAGCATCGTCGGGTCAAGGTTCGCGGGCTTCGTCGCCTCCAAAACCAAAGCCGGCGAATACGATGCCATTACCGCCCGTGTTTCCGGTCATGCCTATTACAGTGGCAAGGCGGAATTCATCGTCGAGGAAGACGATCCGCTGGGACAGGGATTTCTGGTTCTTTAGCGCAACGTATCCAATCAACCGCTACTTTGCCGAAAACAGGTAGGTACCAGCCTGTTCGCACCCTTGCGCCTTGTGAAGGGAATTAATGTTGGCAGAATAATATTCAACCATATGGTTGACTAAATTTGGGTTCAATGATATTAAACCATATGGTTGAATTTCAGGCACCTCATCTCGACGCCGTATTCCACGCCCTTTCTGATCCGACGCGAAGGGCGATGCTCCACCGGCTCACGGATGGTCAACGCTCGGTCAGTGAACTCGCGACACCCTTCAACATGTCGCTGGCGGGCGCGTCGAAACATATCAAGGTGCTGGAAGGGGCCGGGCTGGTCCGCAGGCATGTCCAGGGCAGGACTCATATGTGCCAGCTTGAGGCGGCGCGGCTCGCCGAGGCACAGGAGTGGCTGCGCACGTATGAAAGGTTCTGGACCTCGCGTCTGGAAGATCTTGAGGAAATCCTGCGTGAGGAGGATCGCGCCACGGCCCAGGCGGCCGGGAAACTGCCAGAAAAACCGTCAACACCTGAAAATACGTCAAGGAGACAGAAATGAACGAGCATGTTGGAAATGATCGGCTCGGCGTTGTCACCGCGCCTCGTACGGTTCGCATCGAACGCATCCTGCCAGGCCCTATTGAACGGGTCTGGGCATATCTGACGGAATCGGACAAGCGCAAAAAATGGCTGGCGCAAGGCCCGATGGCCGATTACGTCGGCGGTGACGTCAAACTGACCTTTTACCATTCGCAACTTACGGACGAAACGACACCGGCCGAATTCAAGAACTTCGAAGGTGCAACCAATGAAGGCAAGGTTCTTCGTTATGAGCCGCCGCATGTCTTGAGCATTACGTGGCCGGACGGGGGACAGGATTCCGAAGTCACATTCGAACTCGAAGCGAAAGGCGCCGACACATTGCTGAGGGTGACCCATACGCGTCTTGCCAGTGCCGATTCAATGGTCATGGTTGCGAGTGGCTGGCACACCCATCTCGGCGTGCTCATCGATCACCTCAATGGCGACAAGACGCCGGGGTTCTGGGGCAATTTCGAACGACTCAGAAAGGAATACAGCCAGATTATCGTCGAATAGAACTGTAAGTGTTTGCTTACATAACGCCGAGGCTGACACCGTGCCAGCCTCGGCGGCAATTAATTGGGTCGAAACGCCCGTTCCAAAAGTATGACGGGCTCATCCGTATAGGTCGTTTCGAGAACCTTGCTGAAGCCGTTCTTTTCGGCAACTCGCAACGAGGCGGCGTTTTCCGGCGATATGATACAAAGCGCCCGATCCTGCTTGAAGAATGTATCGCCCCACTCAACAACGCTCGCCAGCGCTTCGCTGCCATAGCCCTTGCCGTGAATTTCCGGTGCGAGGACCCAGCCCATTTCCGGCGCGTCACCGAACGGCGGGTTGATCTCCCGCTGAAAGTCGGCAAAGCCGAGCTCGCCGACAAAGCGTCCGGTTGCCTTGTCTTCCATTGCCCAGAAGCCATAACCGATCAGGGGCCAGAGACCCGCATAGCGCAAGAGGCGTGCCCAGGATTGTTCTCGGGTCGATGGTTTTCCCGTTATTTGCGTGTAGATCGCGGGGTGCTGCCACATGGCGTGAACCGCCTCAAAATCCTCGCGCCGATGGGGACGCAGGATAAGGCGATCGGTTTCAAGGGTGGGAATCATGAATGGTACTCCGTTTTCATGCCGACCGGTCTTAGCCCTAAACCTCAACCGCCTGCAATGCGGCGGCGATCCTGGCAGCCAGTCGTTCAGCAACCTCGCCTTTGCTCATGTCCGGCCATTCTTCCACACCTGAACGGCTGACGATGCGCACCGCATTGCGATCGCCGCCCATGACACCCGTGGCATGGCTGACATCGTTGGCGACGATCCAGTCAGCACCCTTCTTGTCGAGCTTTTTGCGCGCGTTCTTCAACAGATCCTGGGTTTCGGCGGCAAAGCCAACGACAAGGCGCGGCCGCAATTTGCTATGACCGATACCTGCGAGGATATCGGGATTCTCGACCATTTGCAGCGCCGGGGCTTTTTCACCCGGCTTTTTCTTGATCTTTTCGCCGGCCTCGTTTGCCGTGCGCCAATCCGCCACCGCAGCGACCATGACAGCGGCATCGGCGGGCAGAAACTGTTCCACCGCATCACGCATTTCCCGTGCCGACTCGACGTGGGTTACCGTAACACCTTCAGGATCGGGAATACTCACAGGTCCGGAAACCAGCCGTACTGTGGCGCCGAGCTTCGCCAGTGCTGCGGCAATAGCGTGGCCCTGCTTGCCGGAAGAACGATTGGCGATGTAGCGCACCGGATCAATCGGCTCATGGGTCGGTCCCGAGGTCATGATTATGGTCTTGCCTGTCAGCGGCTTGGGACGGCGGTCGAGCAGCAGCTCGATCGCCGCAACGATCTCCAGCGGTTCGGCCATGCGTCCCGTACCGCCTTCACCACTCTCTGCCATCTCGCCACTGCTGGGACCAGCAAAATGGATGCCATCCTTCTCCAGAGTCGCGCGATTGCGCTTCGTGGCCGGGTGGTCCCACATTTTCGGGTTCATTGCCGGGGCAATCAACACACGCTTGTCAGTCGCCATCAGCACGGCAGATGCGAGGTCATTGGCAAGACCATTTGCCATCTTGGCCATGAGGTCGGCCGTCGCCGGCGCAACGACGATCAAATCGGCTTCACGCGAGAGGCGGATATGGCCGACATCGTGTTCATCCTCGCGGGAGAAAAGCTCGGTGAAGACTTTGTCGGCAGCAAGCGCGCCGACAGCCAGCGGCGTGACGAACTCTTCAGCCGCTTTGGTCAAAACCGGCCGCACCTGGGCGCCCCGTTCGCGCAACCGCCGAATCAGGTCGAGGCATTTATACGCGGCAATGCCACCGCCGATGATCAGGAGTACGCGCCGCCCGGAAAGGGAGCCCGACGCGACGGAATGAGCATTCACGGCGGCAGGTGCAAGCCCGGTGGGAGTCGTATTTCCCAGTCCCCCGAGGAGAAGCCGGACCTCTTCTTCCATCGAACGTCCATGTGCCGCAGCGCGCAGACGCAATTTTTCCTTGATGGTATCGTCAAGATTTCGGATTGTGATACTGGCCATATGATTGCACTTTCGCGAAAATTATCCCGCAATTTGCAATCAATGATATCACCAATCGCATCGTTTCTTCAAGCGACAAGCTTATAGGTGATCGCGACAAGGCAAATTGCAATCACCCAAAGTGCGACGCGGCCGGAACGCGTATGCCGCGCCTCGGCCTTGCCAATTGCCTTGGCGGTCTGTTCATCAAAGCGCAATCCATTCGCCGCCATCTGGTCGAGTTCCTGTGACAAGCGATCCGCGCGCGCCAGAAGTTCAGGTGCCTGCCTGGCCAGATGCAGGAGGGCATTTGCGCCGTCGCGGGCGTCAATGAGAATGCCCTGCGGCCCGAGATTGCGGCGGATCCAGCCGCCGACAACGGGCTCGGATGCTTTCCACATGTTGAAATGCGGATCCAGCGTACGTGATACGCCTTCAACAACGACCATGGTTTTCTGCAGCATGACGAGCTCGGGCCTGGTCTCCATATCAAATAGCTCGGTGACCTCGAAAAGCAGCGTCAGCAGTTTCGCCATGGAAATGGTTTCCGCCGGCTGTCCGTGAATCGGCTCGCCAATGGCGCGGATTGCCTGGGCAAAGCTCGATACATCATGATGATGCGGCACATAGCCGGCTTCAAAATGTACTTCGGCGACACGCGCATAATCCCGGGTAATGAAGCCGTACAGGATCTCGGCAAGAAAGCGGCGCTCCTTCTTGCCCAAGCGGCCGGTAATGCCAAAATCCACCGCAACGATATGGCCCTCGGAATCGACGAAGAGATTACCGGGATGCATGTCGGCATGGAAAAAACCATCGCGCAATGTGTGGCGCAGGAACGACTGGATAAGTGTTTCCGCGAGCTTGATGAGATTATGGCCGGCAGCACGCAAACCTTCGATGTCCGACATTTTCACGCCGTCGATCCATTCGAGCGTCAGGACGTCACGTCCGGTGCGCTCCCAATCCACAGTTGGAACACGGAACCCCGGATCGTCCTTGGTGTTTTCGCCAATCTCCGACAATGCCGCCGCCTCAAGCCGCATATCCATCTCAATGCGGGTCGTTTGAGCGAGGGTACGCGTGACTTCGATGGGTCGAAGGCGGCGCGTGGCCGGCACATAACGCTCCTGCCATTTCGCGACCAGGAAAAAACTCTCCAAATCATTGTTGAATCGCTGGCGAACGCCGGGGCGCACCACCTTGACGGCAACCTTCTTGAGCTCGCCATTGTTTCTGACGAACGCCGGATGCACCTGCGCTATCGAGGCCGCGGCCATTGGTTCGTTAAAGCTTACATAAAGGTCCTCGACAGACCGTCCCAGCGAGCCTTCTATTGCCTTGACCGAAGCCTCCATCGGAAAGAAATCAAGCTGGTCCTGCAAGAGCGCCAGATCGTCCGCCACCTCATTTCCGACCACGTCGGGACGCGTTGCCAGGAATTGGCCAAGCTTGACGTAGGATGGACCGAGTTTGTTGATGGCGCGCGACATACGTTCGGAACGCTGTGCGGTCATGGCACGCCTGCGCGCCAGAAGCCCGGCCACCCGATGACCGAACGCAGGAAGGCCGCTCAGACCTTCCGCGGGCAAGGCAGATATGACCCCCTCACGCGTCATGATCCATCCGGCCCGCATCAGGCGAAATGTTGCTGCAAGCTTACTCATTCAGGAATCACAACTCACAACTTCCAGCCGGAATGCAGCGCGGCGATGCCGCCAGTAAAATTGCGCCAGCTCACCCGCTCGAAGCCTGCCTGACGGATCATCTCGGCGAAATCCGCTTGACGCGGAAACTTGCGAATCGACTCCACCAGATACTGATAGCTATCGGCATCGCCTGTCACTGCCTTGCCTATCTTCGGAATGGCGTTGAACGACCAGGCGTCATAGATCTTGTCAAGGACCGGCAGTTCGACCTCGGAAAATTCGAGGCAGAGGAATCGCCCGCCCGGCTTCAAAACACGGAAGGCCTCGGACAGTGCGCGATCGATATGCGGGACATTGCGGATGCCGAATGCGATCGTGTACGCGTCGAAGCTCGCATCGCCGAAGGGAAGTTCTTCTGCATTGGCTTCGACAAACTCGGCGTTGTCGGCAAGGCCCTTCTTTTCGGCGCGGTCGCGTCCGACGCCAAGCATGGAGCCATTGATATCGAGCACGGTCGCATGGGCATTGCGATTGGAGGCTTCGATGATCCGGAAGGCGACGTCGCCGGTGCCGCCGGCCACGTCGAGCACTTTCCAATTCGCCGTCCTGGAAGGTGAAAGCCAGGCAATCATCGAATCCTTCCAGACCCGATGCAGGCCGCCTGACATCAGGTCGTTCATCACGTCGTAGCGCTTGGCGACGCGATGGAAGACATCATTGACGCGTGCCTGCTTTTCCCCATCACTGACATCCTGAAAGCCGAAGGATGTTTCCATGCCGCCATGGGCCCCGGTTCGTTGCTGGCTCATTGTGTGTACCTGCTGATCTATGTTGCGGCGAACCATAGAAGATTGAAACGCATAAGGCTATTGTCTGTAGCGCGGTGAAGCGCCGCGTCGATTAATTTGTTTAATTTTTCTGGAGTGACCGGAATGGTCCTGAAAGCCGAATTGCATTGCCACATGGAAGGGGCCGCCTCGCCTGGCCTGGTCGAGCGAAAGGCCACCAAATATGGCGCAGATGTTTCGGCATTCCTTCAGGGTGGCAAATTCGTCTGGCACGACTTTACATCCTTCCTCCGCGCCTATGATCAGGCCTCGATGCTATTTCGTACCGACGAGGACTACGCCGATCTTGCCGAAGACTATCTGCTCTCGCTGAGCAGGCAAGGCGCCATCTATTCGGAAGTGTTCATCTCAACAGACCATGCCATCAGCGCCGGGCTCTCCCCGCGCGCCTACATTGAAGGGCTCGCGGAAGGCATGCGCCGGGCCAAAGGCGCTACCGGCCTGGAATGCCGGATGATCGCGACGGGCTTGCGTCACAAAGGGCCCGAGGCCGTGCTGGCGGCTGCGCAGTATATCGCGGACAATCCGCACCCGCTGGTCACAGGTTTTGGAATGGCCGGCGATGAGCGGATGCATAGCCCCAAGGACTTCGCCGCGGCGTTCGACCTGGCACGCAATGCGGGGCTGGGCATTACCGTGCATGCGGGCGAACTGTCGGGCTGGGAAAGCGTCGCAGACGCCCTGGATGCACTCAGACCCGCGCGCATCGGCCATGGCGTGCGCGCGATCGAAAACCCCGATCTGGTCAAGCGGCTGGCAGATGACCAGATCATGCTCGAATGCTGTCCAGGGTCGAATATTTCGCTGAGCGTCTATCCCGATTTTCCTGCCCATCCCTTTGCAGAGCTTGCGAGAGCTGGAGTTCCGGTGACGCTTAACTCCGATGATCCGCCCTTTTTCCATACGGACCTTGCGCGGGAATACGAGATCGCGGCGACTTATTTTGGTTATGATGAAGAGATGCTCAATGCGGTGACCGAAACAGCGATCAAGGGGGCTTTTGTTGACGAAAATACGCGAACGAAGCTGCTTGAACGTCTTCACCCCGACAAAACTGTGCGCGTTGCCGATGAGCTCTTTGCGGGATCGGTGTCGAGCAGCTAAGGTTCGGCATATTCAGAATGAAGGGGATTTCCCATGGGCGTTACGATCGTTTCCCATCCGCTTGTCCAGCACAAGCTCACAATCATGCGCGACAAGGATACCTCGACAGCCGGATTCCGCCGGTTGCTCAAGGAAATCTCCCTGCTGCTGTGCTATGAGGTGACGCGCGATCTGCAGCTGACGAATATCACCATCCAGACGCCGTTGATGGAGATGCAAGCGCCGGTCATCGAGGGAAAGAAGCTCGTCTTCGCCTCGATCCTGCGTGCCGGCAATGGACTGCTTGAGGGCATGCTCGATCTGGTGCCAGCGGCTCGCGTCGCACATATCGGGCTTTACCGCGACCATGAAACACTGCTGCCGGTGGAGTACTACTTCAAAGCGCCGGAAGACATCGTCAACCGGCTGATAATCGTTGTCGATCCGATGCTGGCAACGGCCAATTCCGCCATAGCCGCCATTCAGAAACTGAAGGATCGCGGCGCAAGCAACATTCGATTCCTCTGCTTGCTCGCCGCACCGGAAGGCATTGAGCGCTTTACCAAAGCGCATCCGGACGTGCAGGTTTTCACGGCGGCCATTGACAGCCATCTGAACGAAAAGGGTTATATCGTCCCCGGTCTCGGCGACGCCGGGGACCGCATGTACGGAACGAAGTGAGTCACGCGCCTATGCGGCGGAAGACGGGGTTGACAGTGCGCGGTTTGCGTTCCGAAAAGCCATAAGCGGATTCGATGACGCGCACGGCGGCGGCGGCGTCATCGTGGTTGCGAGCATGCACAAGAGCGACCGGTTCGCCTTCGTCCATCCTGGCGCCAATTGGCTGAAGAGCCGTTACCCCTACCGCATGATCAATAGGATCCTGCGGACGGATCCGGCCGCCACCCAGCGTCACAACCGCAACACCAATTGCTCGGGTATCTATCGACGAGACATGACCCGTCTGTGGGGCCCTCACCTCGTGCGTCACGGGGGCAACGGGCAAATGATGGCTGACGCGAGAGACGAAATCTGCCGGACCGCCGAGCCCGGACACCATACGCCCGAAGATTTCCGCCGCTTTGCCGCTGCTCAAGGCATCCCGTGCCTTTTCCGTCGCGACCTTGTGATTTGGTGCGAGCTTGGCTGAGACCAGCATCTCGGCAACCAGCGCCAGTGTGACCGCTTCGAGACGGGCATCACGCCGGTCGCCGGTCAAAAAATCGACGGCATTCTTCACCTCGACTGCATTGCCGGCGGCGAGGGCCAGCGGTTCATTCATATCCGTGAGGAGCGCCGTGGTCGCCAAACCCGCCCCTTGAGCCACCGCCACAATGCTCTCGGCCAAGGATACGGCATCGCGATTTCTGGACATGAAGGCACCATTGCCGGACTTCACATCCAACACCAATGCGTTGAGTCCGGCCGAAAGTTTCTTCGACAGAATCGAGGCAGTAATCAGCGGGATGGATTCCACCGTCGCGGTGACATCGCGGATTGAATAGAAACGCTTGTCTGCGGGAGCGAGATTGGCTGTCTGCCCTATGATCGCACAACCAACTTCGTGCACCACCTTGCGGAACAGCGCATTGTCCGGCTGGCTGCGGTATCCGGGAATCGCGTCCATCTTGTCGAGCGTTCCGCCCGTGTGACCGAGGCCCCTCCCCGAGATCATCGGAATATAAGCGCCGCAGGCGGCGGCTATCGGTGCCAGCATCAGCGAGACATTGTCACCCACGCCACCGGTCGAATGCTTATCGACGGCGGGCCCAGGCAAATCGGACCAGTCAAGAATATCGCCTGAATCGCGCATGGCGAGCGTCAGCGCCACTGCCTCATCACGTTTCATACCGTTGAAGAACACCGCCATGGCAAATGCCGCAACTTGGCCCTCGGTGATCGCACCTGAACTCATGGCATTGACAAAGGCGGTTATGTCCGCCGCATCCAGCGTTTGTCCGTCGCGTTTGCGGCGGATAATTTCCTGGGGCAACAACATCGCCTAACCGATCTCCCGAACCAGCGCCCGGATGATTTTCTGCAGGCGTGCGCCGCCTTTTGGCGCTACATCCTTGGTCTCCTCATGGGAAAGCTCCGCCCCGGTCATGCCGGCTCCGAAATTGGTAATCACCGAGCAAGCTGCGACACGCAGGCCAAAGAAGCGGGCAAGGATGACCTCCGGCACGGTCGACATGCCGACCGCATCAGCACCGAGCGTGCGTGCCATGCGAATTTCTGCCGGTGTTTCAAACGAGGGTCCGGAAAACCACATGTAAACGCCTGGCGCAAGCATTTCCCCAACCTCACCGGCAGCGATGGTCAGGGCGTCCTTGAGCTTCTTGTCATAGGCTGCCGTCATGCCGACAAAGCGCTGATCCGACGGCTCTCCAATCAGAGGATTGAGGCCGGAATAATTGATGTGATCATCGATTAACATCACGCTGCCTGGCACGAGGTCGTGACGGACTGAACCGGCAGCATTGGTGAGGATCAGCATTTCGATGCCAAGATCAGCAAGCGCTGCGATCACGGGCCGCATGACTGAGGCATCACCCTTCTCGTAATAATGGGCACGGCCCGCCAGCATCAGCACCGGCTTGCCCGAGAGATAACCTGCGACGACTTCGCCCGCATGACCCGAGACGCCGCTATGCGGAAAGCCTGGAAGATCGGAATAGGGGATGCGGATGGCATTTTCCACGGCATCAACCAGCGAACCGAGGCCGGATCCAAGCACCAGCGCGATGCGCGGCGCAAGACCATTGAGCTTTTGGATAAGAGCTTCTGTCGCAGGTGCGATCATGCTGCACCTTTGCCAAGAACTTCGGCGTCGAAGCCATAGGGAAAGATTTCCCTCATCGTCAGGGTTTCAACAATTCCATTGTTGTCGCAAAGATGCAGGCGCGTTTCAGGTCCGGCGAATTCGGCCAGGCGCTGACGGCAGCCGCCGCAAGGTGTGCATTTTGCCTTCTTCTCCGCGACAACCGCGATTTCCGTGATCGTGCCACCACCGCCCATGACGAAATGCGACAGGGCAGTGGTTTCGGCACACCAGCCCTCAGGATAGGAAACGACTTCGATATTGCAGCCGGAAAAGATGCGCCCGTCGCTGGTGCGAATTGCCGCCCCGACCGGGAATTGCGAATAAGGTGAATGCGTCTTCTGCATGGCGGCAAACGCCGCATCGAACAGATCCTTGCTCATTTGCAACTTCTCATCTTTCTTTCACATAGGCGACGCCACCGGCCTTTGGCGGGATGGCCTTGCCGATGAACCCGGCCAGGAGGACGACGGTAAGGATATAGGGCAAGGCCTGCATGAATTGCACCGGCACTTCGCCAATGAGTGGCAGGGGATGCCCCTGCATGCGGATTGCCACCGCGTCGAGGAAGCCGAAGAGCAGGCAGGCAAACATGGCCTGCACCGGACGCCATTTCGCAAAGATCAATGCCGCAAGCGCGATATAACCCTTGCCCGCGGTCATGTCCTTGACGAAGCCAGCCCCTTGGGCAGTTGCCAGATAGGCTCCCGCCACGCCACAGAGCACACCGCAGCAGATTACCGCGCGATAGCGCAGCCATGGCACGGACACACCGGCGGTATCCACGGCTGCTGGATTTTCGCCGACCGCCCGCAGGCGCAGGCCAAATCGCGTGCGGTAGAGCACCCACCAGGTAAAGGGAACCATGGCAAAAGCCAGATAGACGAGTATCGAATGGCCGGATATCAATTCATAATAGATCGGGCCGATGACCGGCACATCGCGCAATGCCTGTGCGCCCGGAAGATTGATCGGATTGAAACGCGCATCGTTGGGAAGCGAAGGCGTTCGCCCGCCCTGGCTGAACCACGCCTGCCCGAGAATAACTGTCGTTCCTGCAGCAATGAAGTTGATGGCAACGCCGGAAACGATCTGGTTGCCACGGTGAGTGATGGACGCAAAGCCGTGCACAAGGCCGAGTGCCACCGATATGAGCACTGCAGCGAACAGGCCGATGTAGGCCGAGCCGAACCAGGTGGCGGCAGCACCGGCAGCAAAAGCCCCGGCAAGCATCTTGCCCTCCAGACCAATGTCGAAAATGCCGGCACGTTCGGAATAGAGACCCGCCAGACAAGCAAGCAGCAACGGAACGGAAAGCCGGATCGTCGAATCGAACAGCTGGAGGATTGTAGTGAGCGATTCCATCACTGGCCTCCTCCCGCCACCACTGCTGGTGCCGTCCCGCGTTTCCCCCGGCCAATACGCTGGAAAATACGTTGCAGCGAGGGGCGGAACATGTGCTCCAACGCACCGGCAAACAGGATCACCAGCCCTTGAATGATGACGATCATATCGCGGGAAATGTTGGGCATGTCGAAGGCGATTTCCGCGCCGCCCTGATAGAGCATGCCGAAGAGGATTGCGGCCAAAACGATGCCCGCTGGATGCGATCTGCCCATGAGCGCCACAGCAATGCCGACGAAGCCAGCACCGGCAACAAAATCCAGCTGCACCCGGTGTTGTGCGCCCATGATCGGATTGAGGGCCATCATCCCGGCCAGCGCTCCCGAAATCATCATGGTAATGATAATGATCCGCAGCTCGCTGATGCCAGCATAGCGCGCCGCCTTGGGGCTGAAGCCCATGGTGCGGATTTCATAGCCAAGCTTTGTGCGCCAGATTAGCACCCACACAAGAAATGCAGCCAGAAGGGCAAGCAGGAAACTGATGTTGAGCGGGGCCGAACGCATATTGAGCCCGACCAGGTTCAATAGCCAGCCAAGTCCCGGCAGCTGCCCACCCTCGCCGAAGACGCGGGTCTCCGGGGCTTGGCTGCCTAAAGGCTTCAATGGTCCAACCAGAAGATAGACCATGATACTGGCGGCGATGAAGTTGAACATGATCGTAGTGATGACAACGTGTGATCCGCGCTTGGCTTGCAGCCATGCCGGGATCAATGCCCACAATGCACCGACGAGCGCTGATGCCACGATTGCCAAGGGGAAGGCCAGCCACCAGGGCAGAGCGCTGCCAAGACCAAGCCCCACCAGCGCAACGCCAAGACCGCCAATATAGGCTTGGCCTTCACCGCCAATATTGAACAGGCCGCAGTGAAACGCGACGGCGACACAAAGGCCGGTGAAGATGAAATTCGTCGCATAATAAAGCGTATAACCGACGCCATCGCCCGAACCGAAGGCACCCTTGACCATCAAGATGGCAGCATCGACCGGGCTTTCGCCAACAAGGAGAACGACAAGACCGGCGACGAAAAAGGCGACAATCAGATTGATTAGCGGCAGGAGGCCATAGTCGGCCCAGGCGGGCAATTTGGCAAAGGGCTGGCTCATGGCAAGGTCTCGATGATCGCGTCGGCGGTTGAGATACGGGCATATTCGCCATCAAGGATGGATAGTGCCAAAGCATGGACATCTTCAGCGGCCCAGTGCTTGCCGCAATGATCCTTGCGGTCGATGCTCGCGACAGCATCTTCTGGAACGGTGACCTCGAATCCGAGATTGGCGGCCATACGAACCGTGGCGTCGACAGAGTTTTCGAGCAGCACGCCCGTGATGACGAGACTGTGTACCTGCAATTCGTCCAGGACATCCATGAGGTCCGTCCCGATGAAGGCACTGTTGGTGCGCTTGTCGACGACCGGCTCACCCAATTGCGGCGCTACCTCGGCTTTGAACTCATTACCTTCCGTTCCCGGCCTGTAGGGCGATGTGGGGTCTGTGGAATCGTGGCGCACATGGATAACCGGCAAGCGTCGCTCACGCCAGGCGGCCAGCAGCCGGGCGATCGCGGCTTCGGCTTCAGGCTGACCGCGCCGGCCCCATTTCGGATCATCGATGGCGTTTTGCACATCGATGACGACCAGTGCCTGAGTCGTCATTCCGCCGCCTCCTGCTGTTCGACGCCGGCCATGAGCAAACCAAGCTCGCCTTCGCTGGCGTCCGAGTCGCGTTCGCCAACGATGCGGCCGGCAAACATCACCAGGATGCGGTCGGAGAGCGAGCGGATTTCATCGAGCTCCACGGAGACAAGCAGCACAGCTTTGCCCGCATCGCGCATTTCAATGATGCGCTTGTGGATGAACTCGATCGCGCCCACGTCGACGCCACGCGTCGGCTGGCCGATGATAAGAACACCGGGATCGCGTTCCATTTCACGCGCGAGCACGATCTTTTGCTGATTGCCGCCGGAAAAATTCGCAGTCTTCAGCCGCGGGTCACTGGGGCGAATGTCGTATTTCTCGATCTTCTTGCGTGCATCGGCCTGGATTGCATCGAGATCGAGAAATGGCCCGTTGAGATAGAGCGGATCGTCATGGTAGCCCAGGATTGAATTCTCGTATTCCTCGAAGGCCAGCACCAGGCCCATATGATGGCGGTCTTCCGGCACATGCGCGAGCCCGCGATCGCGCAGCTCACCCGGATCGGCAGCGCCGGTTATGTCGATAACCTGCCCGTCGAGAAGCACACGCCCAGAGACCGCAGTACGTATGCCGGCAATGGTTTCAATCAGCTGCGATTGACCATTGCCAGCCACACCAGCAATCCCGACGATTTCGCCGCCACGTACGGTGAAGGATGCATTTTCGACCATCACAACACCGCGGCTGTCGCGTACGGTCAGGTTCTCGACAGAAAGCTTGATTTCGGCGGGTTTCGCCTCGCCCTTCTGTACCCTGAGGAGCACGCGGCGGCCGACCATCAATTCGGCAAGTTCTTCCACCGTGGTCTCTTCGGTCTTGCGGGTCGCGACCATAGCGCCTTGCCGCATGACAGAAACATTGTCCGTTACTGCCATGATCTCGCGCAGCTTGTGCGTGATCAGAATAATCGTCTTGCCCTGATCCTTCAGTTGCTCAAGGATACGGAAAAGATGATCGGCCTCCGGCGGCGTCAGCACACCCGTGGGCTCATCAAGCACCAGGATCTCCGCACCGCGATAGAGCGCTTTGAGGATTTCGACGCGCTGCTGCAGACCGACGGGGAGCTCCTCGATCAATGCGTCGGGATCGACGTCCAACTGATATTCCCGCTCGAGCCGCTTCAATTCGGCGCGCGCCTTGGCTATGCCATTCTTCAAGAGTGGTGCACCCTCCACGCCCAGCATGACGTTCTCAAGCACCGTGAAGTTTTCTACCAGCATGAAATGCTGATGAACCATGCCGATGCCAAGCGCGATGGCGGCATTGGGATCAGGAATGCTGGCCATGGTCCCATTGATGCGAATGTCTCCAGAATCCGCCTGATAAAATCCGTAAAGGATGGACATCAGCGTCGATTTACCGGCGCCGTTCTCACCAATAATGCCGTGAATCGTGCCTTTCTCGACACGCAGATGAATGTCGCGGTTGGCATGAACGGCACCAAAACGCTTATCAATTCCAACAAGTTCAATCGCCGGCTCGGCCATGTCCCCATCCGCTGTTGTTCAGCTTTTATCGTCTTTTCGGAATTCGACCCTAACACGGGATTTTTTTCTTTCCAGTCAAGAAAACAAGATTCAACAATCATCAAAGCCTATCAAACTTGAACCATGATCGAACCCGGACTAGAGAGAAGCGTGCACGGTGAAGGAGACGAGCAATGACAGCCGATAACACGGACCGTTTGACCCGCCTCGAGATTCTGGTGACCGAGCAGGAAAAGACGATCGAGGAACTTTCCGGCCAGGTAGCCGGGCAATGGAAAGTCATAGAGGGGATGCGCCGCAAACTCGATGCATTGACCGACCGGTTTCTCGTGCTGGAAGAGCAGACGGCCCCCGATATTCCAGTAACCAAACCACCGCACTACTGATGGTGATCTTCGTAGAGCGCTCGAATTTCTTCGCATGGTGCCGGCCGTGGCTTGCTCTTCTTTACGAGCGAGGCCGTTCAATACCGGCGTATCGGCGGGCGGGAATTTGAGACACTCACAGGCGCTGAAACTGGTCCTGTCGTTCTGGCGCGGGAACTTTGATCAGGTTCTCGCCTTGAAAGCCTCGACCATCAGCTTCAGCCCCAGCGCACCCATCACAGCGCCAGCGCCCCGGTCGATCCACCGCTTCAAGCGGGCATAGATCAGCCGAGCGCGCGACCCTGAGAAGGCTACCGCAACGATGGTGTACCAACCCGCTTCCACGCAGAATATTATTGGCGGCAGGGCAAAGAGCAGCCATATCGGCGGCGAGGGCGGCATTAGCGCCGCGAAAATGCTGGCGTAGACGATCGAGGTCTTGGGGTTGCTGAGCTGCGTCATCAATCCGAGCAGGAAGGCACGGAAAACGGAAATGCCCCGGGTTTTCTCGCTTGTTCCCGACGGCGCCAGCGGCTCCGATGCGCCGCGCCAGATCTTGATCGCCAGGTAAATCAGATAGCCACCGCCGAGTATCTTCAGCATGAGATAGAGCCATTCGAACTGCATGAGCAGGGCGGTTAGGCCAAGGACGGCCAAAGCAGCAAAGAACGCGCCACCCACACCCATGCCGAGCGCCGAAGCGAGACCGTGGCTGCGCGACGAGACGACGGCGATGCGGGAAACAAGGACGAAACTCGGACCAGGGCTCATCGCACCAATTGCGATGGCGGCGAGAATACTGAGAAGGACAGCAAAGGCAGTCATGGCGGTCTCCTTTTGCGGCGATCTGAAAAAACAAAGCCGTCGGTCAATAAACCGGCGGCTTTGAATCATTGATAAGTCCGTGCTTATTTGTACGGGCAGGCATTGTCGGTATTGTAATTGTGAACCTTGACCTTGCCGGAAATGATATCCGCCTTGGCAGTCTCAACAGCCTTCTTGACGTCATCGGTCATCAGCTTGGCATTGTTGTCGTCAACAGCATAGTCCACGCCCGCTTCTTTCACGCCGAGCACATTGACGCCGGCGGTGAACTTGCCTTCAGCACCATCTTTGAAGGCATTGTAGGTCGCAACATCAACGCGCTTGAGCATCGAGGTCAAAACCTTGCCCGGGTGCAGGCCGTTCTGGTTGGAGTCGACACCGATGCCCAGCTTGCCGGCGTCGGCAGTTGCCTGCAGGACGCCTATGCCGGTGCCGCCAGCGGCCGCGAAAATGACATCCGAGCCTTGATCCATCTGCGACTTGGCAATTTCACCCCCCTTGGCCGGATCGTTCCACGCAGCCGGAGTATCGCCAGTCATGTTCTGGATCACCTTGGCTTCCGGATTGGTAGCCTTGACGCCGCCGACATAGCCGCAGGCGAAGTTGCGGATGAGCGGGACGTCCATACCGCCAATGAAGCTCACGGTCCCCGTCTTTGAAGATTTGGCGGCAATCACACCAACCAAATAGGACCCCTCATTGTCGTTGAATACGACCGAGCGCACGTTGGGTTTTTCCACTACCGCGTCGATGATGACGAATTTGGTATCCGGGAATTCACCTGCAACCTTTTCGATTGCCGCGGCCGCCGAGAAGCCGGCGATGACGATCGGCGAATTGCCGTCGGTTGCAAACTTGCGCAATGCCTGTTCGCGCTGCGCTTCGTTCTGGATTTCGAACTCGCGATATTTGACACCGGAATCGGCCGTGTATTTCTCTGCGCCATTGAAAGCGGCTTCATTGAAGGATTTGTCGAACTTTCCGCCAAGATCGTAAATGACGGCTGGCTTGTCATCTGCAGCAAAGGCCGAGACGGACATAGCTGTGGCAGCCAGGAGACCAAGAACAATACGCTTCATTTGATACCAACCCCTCTAGATTTTGTTGAGCAGGACCAACTTGCTGTTGAGTCCCAAGATCGTTGCGGCAACGTCAGAGGCAGCCGCCCCGCAAGCAATCTTGCATGTCAGAGGGCAAATTTCACGCGAAATTTTGCCTGATGGTCAAATATTGCCAGAAGCATTGTCCAGCAAATGCAGCGCTCGTCGAAAATTCAGCAAAGTCAGACTGTTAGACTGCTTTTGCCTGTGGAATAGGGCAGGAAATGCCGGTGCCCCGCAGGCCACAATAACCGGCGGGATTCTTGGCGAGATATTGCTGATGATAGTCCTCCGCGTAGTAAAATTCCGGCACTTCCAGAATTTCCGTGGTGATCTTGCCATGGCCAGCAGCGGCAAGCGCTTTCTGGTAGGCATCTCGGCTTGCTTCGGCAGCAACCTTCTGTTCCGGCGTGAAGGTGTAGATGCCCGAGCGATAGGTCGTGCCGATATCATTGCCTTGGCGCATGCCCTGTGTGGGGTCATGCTCTTGCCAGAACAGCGACAATAGTTCGTCATAGGAAATGATGTCCGGATCGAAGACCACGCGCACCACTTCATTGTGGCCGGTCAGCCCGGTGCACGTTTCCTGGTAGGTGGGGTTCGGCGTGATGCCGCCGGCGTAACCTGCGGCGGTGACGTAAACGCCAGGCACTTGCCAGAACAGCCGTTCGACGCCCCAGAAGCGACCCATGCCGAACATCGCGGTCTGCAGACCGTCCGGCCACGGACCGTTCAACGGGCGTCCATTCACAAAATGCGTTTCAGCGGTGGGAATCGCCGTCGCGCGGCCTGGAAGAGCTTCCGCCCTATCAGGCATTCTGGTTTTCTTGTTGAACATATCTATGATGAACATCGGAATACCTCCAGGATAAGGAGTAGTTCCATCGTGCTTCAACGGGCTGCGAAGCGCCCCACCCTGTTCTGGCGCCTGTAACCTATGGCATAGAGCACAAAGGCGAGTAGGGCAAAAACGATAAAAGTCGGCGTTTCGAGCACCCAGAGCATCAACGGATCCCACAAAATCGAGTAAATATGGGTTTTGACGCTGGTTTCGGCAAGCGCAAGCGACGACGCCGATATGGACTGCCAGCTGTCCCGGAGCGATGTCATGATCAAATGTGACGCGCCAACTGAGCGAGCAGCGTCAAGAACGGCGGCAATGATCGCCAGACTGAGGGCAATATAGGCGAGCAGCCTGAAAAGCGAACGGATCACATCTATCTCCAAGAACAAGTCGCCAAATGCGAGAGGGGCATCTGACTGGACGAATGGCATTCTAGCGCCGGATTCGCTGCAAATGAATTGAATTTTCCTGGTGTTTTGATGGCACCGGCCGAAACATTCGAGAAAATTCCCAGCAATTTCAGTGGGAAAGCGATGAAACTGCGGCAAAGCGCGATTATGTTGAAATAGGTATTGATCGAGTGCCTGTTCTGACTATAGTGCGCGCCGCACGGGTCACTGTCGGCTAACCACCGGCAGGCGTTGCGTGCGCATCCAAAGATTGAGTGACCGATGGTTGACGGTGCTCTCGAAGCCGGGCGTTCCGGCTGAGAAAAATTCACCCGCCCGGCCAGATGCCGGACGTTGAGTGGAGAGGTGGCCGAGTGGTTGAAGGCGCACGCCTGGAAAGTGTGTTTACGTCAAAAGCGTAACGCGGGTTCGAATCCCGCTCTCTCCGCCATTTTATGCTGATTGTTTCCTTTCACATAGCTACGGTGCTGGATTTGCTTTGATCCACCTTGAGGTCTGCCATATGAGAACGTTTTGAAAGAGCGGGCCGGACAGGAGATAGCCAATCGCCTGACCAAGAGAACATCATGACCAGGATTTTGCCATCGAACCAAATCTGGCAATGAGTGCTGCAAGCGTTGCAACGAACAGCGTGTAGGCAAGCGCAGCCTGCCATGCCCCCATGGGAAAACCAATCAGCAGCAGCGTATCATTACCACCTGGAATGAGCAGCGCACCCATTCCCATAAGTGTGCCGCCGACTGTTCTCCAAACTATGGTGTTAACTGTAGGCCATTTCAACTCGAATCGACGCCTCCTGAACCTTGCTGAGACAAGACTGCCGGCGAACATGCAGCCTAAAGTCATGGGGCCTGCAAGAGGGATCGAAATGACCGATCCAAATGATGCCGTGATCGAGAATCCGGGTGCAATAATTGCCAGGATCGTAAAGGTCGTTCCGATCGCTACCATCGACACCGTCAGCCGCCAGAAGTTGGACTCGGATTTGAAAGACACACCAAGCCTCAATACCAGCGTTGCCAACAATGCGGTTATGAGAAGGACCGGCTCAAATGGCACGGGCGCACTTGCCGGTGACCGCTCCGGAAGCAGTCCAAACAGAGATTCAAAGTAGAACACCGCAAAGATACCAAAAAACGTGAACACAAACTCAGAGTCGCCATTTCCGAAATGTCCAACGGACCCAAACACACACGCGCCGTTCACATGAAGTCCGATTCCGAACAATATGGCTGCGGGAACGATATATCCGAGCGACGACCAACCCCGCTGCATCGTCGGTGACGTTTCGACTATGGCATAGACAAGGGCCGCCCAGACGGCGCATTCGACGATCGCAATAAATCGCGCCGGTCTCTTCTCCGAAACCAATTCCCTCGTGGCGATAACTGTGCAGATCGATCCATAATTGAGGGCGAAACCGAGGACAAATCCCAGTGTGCCGAGCAAAGCCACACCCGCCCAGATCTCCATACTTGCGAAGCCTGACCCAGATACGCTCACGAGGAATTCGTCCACCGCGCCCTGCTCCAGTTCCAGACACGTCCAGAAATTTCACACTGATCACTATCGCTGCGATTCACGCGACTTGCTTCCGGGAGAAATGCTCCTCAAGTGCAGGGGTGCAATCCCGCAAGCTGATAGTAGGCCAATTCCTTACGGTAGGCCAGTGCGGCCTATTCGGCCCGGCCGCCAGGAGAACAGTTTGCTTTGGTTGGCACGCGAGAGATCCTGGGCATGCCGCCGAGCAGCATCGCTCTTCACGCCTGGCATATGCGCCAGGCGTGAAGAGTTGGCTAGAACAATATCCGCCGCTGGATTGGGCAGCTATTCGGCCGCTTTCCGGTGGGGCAGCACCCAGTTGGCGCGAGGGAAATGGCAGGTATAGCCGGTTGGGTAACGCGCCAGGTAGTCCTGGTGCTCCGGCTCTGCTTGCCAGAAATCCGTCACCGGCTCGACCTCGGTCACGGCTTTGCCCGGCCACAACCCCGAAGCGTCCACGTCGGCGATGGTTTCCTCGGCTATTCGCTTCTGCTCGTCGCCGATGTAGTAGATCGCCGATCGGTATGAGCTGCCGATATCATTGCCCTGCCGGTTTTTCGTCGTGGGATCGTGGATCTGGAAGAAATACTCCAGAATCCGCCGATAGCTCGTGATCTCCGGATCAAAGGTGATCTCGATTCCCTCGGCGTGGGTACCGTGATTGCGGTAGGTCGCATTCGGTATGTCGCCGCCAGTGTAGCCTACACGGGTGCCAATCACCCCGGGAAGCTTGCGGATCAAGTCCTGCATGCCCCAGAAACAACCACCAGCCAAAACAGCTCTCTCGGTCATTTAAATATCCTCCACCTGATTGAGATACGCACCATAGCCCTCAGCCTCCATTTCGTCGCGCGGAATGAAACGAAGTGAAGCGGAATTGATGCAGTAGCGTAGCCCGCCCTGATCTTGCGGGCCGTCGGGAAACACATGGCCGAGGTGACTGTCACCATACACCGAGCGTACCTCCGTGCGGGTCATGCCATGCGTGTCGTCCCGCAGTTCGTTGACATTCGCCGGTACGATCGGCCTGGTGAAGCTCGGCCAGCCACAGCCGGAATCGAACTTGTCGGCTGAGGCGAACAGTGGTTCTCCAGAAACGACGTCGACATAAATCCCCGGCTCCTTGTTGTCGTGATACTCGCCGGTGAACGGCCGTTCGGTGCCGTTTTCCTGGGTCACGCGATACTGCACGGACGTAAGCTTGCCGACCGCTTCGTCAGTCTTTGCGTACTTCATTGCCACAACTCCATTGTTGGTCTTGCCTTAATATGGCGAATGGTCGGGAAGATTCCCAATAGAGGATGTGCATAGATTCGATAGCTGCGCGACACGGCAGTCCCGCAAGGTCAAGTCCAGTCGTGCCTAGCAGCCATCTGCGCGATCCTGCGGACCTCACGCGGTGTGCCGGAACCGGAAACCGTTACAAATACCAGCTCGCGTTCCAGTGACATGCCTTGAATTGGGCGGGTTACTAATCCCTGCACGACCGCGGAATGCTCGGGCATAATGCAGATCGCGCGGCCTTCTGCCACTATTTGCTGAACCCAATCCTCTCGCTCGGCACTGAACCGCGGTTGCATAACCGCGTCGTGGTCCATCAGGTGCTCGGTGATCTGGGAGTGGAACTCGCAGGCCAGCCGGTCAACATACGGGTAGGTGGCCAGAGCCTCGGTGGTGATGACGTCATTTCCGGCCAGTGGATGGTCTTTTGCGCAAGCCAGGAGGAATCGCTCACGAAACAACGGCACGACATTGAGCTTGGGATTGGGACGCGGCATTCCCGGCAGGATACAGGCGTGGTACTTGCCCGAAAGCACCTCGTCCGCACTCTCCCCGGACAATAGCTGATGCATGTTGATCTTCACGGAAGGAAGCTGGCCAAGCACGTCGAAAAAAAATGCGGTGAACCTGGCGGGACCAATGGTCGGAGCCACGGCGATGTCGAGAATCCGGCGCCGGCCCAGAACGGTGCTCTCGGAATGCTCACGCACATTCCGGAGGGCGAGCTCGATCCGCATGAACTCGGCTTGTACGTCACGACCAAGCGCCGTAAGGCGGCTGTCCTTACCGTCGCGATAGATCAGTGGACTGCCCAGTTGTTCCTCGAGACGCTGAATTGCCCGCGTTAAACTGGGCTGCGAAACACGGCTACGACGCGCGGCTTCGGTGAAATTCAATGTTTCGGCCAGATTGAGGAAATACCTGACCTGATTGATGTCCATGGATGACGTCCCACTTTTGTTAGCCGGATGCTTGGCGGTACCTGAGATACGCAACCTTCCCCGATCGCTGCTCCCACTAAGCCGCTTTTCTCCGGGTAGGCGAAGCGGTCAAGATTCCCTGTTGGCCCTGAATGACCTGAGCGAGCAAGTCGGAAACGACGCGGCTACGTTTTGCACGCCGGCTAACGCCGAGTTGCTTGGCCGCGCTCATCAAGCCGCCATGTCGGGCAACGGCAAGGAAATAGCGGATGTCACTCCAATTCATTTTTCTACTTTCAGTAGGCCATAGGCTGATGATAGCCGCATGCATTCACAATTGAAATGAAATAGACTGGTCCAAGCGCTGGACCACAAAATCGCTCTTTGACGTAGTTCCATACTTAAGACCGTTTTGATCGAAACTGAATGGCCAAACTCTCTTATGAAAAATGTATCAACTGCAGGCATCGCGGCAGCTATATTTGCTTCTCTCACATGGTCGATGAATTTTGTCGCACCCTTTGTGATCGGAGATTATTCGATCTTCGACCTTGCCGCTTGCCGATTTCTGCTATCTGGTTTGATCGGGATCGCGATCCTCATTGCCAGCGCAGACCAATGTCGCCAGCTCACGCTACAAGATTGGTTTGCTGCGGCCGGCCTCGCCTTCATCGGATATGTGGGCTACTTCCTGACTGTCATGATCGCCGCCGTATATGCAGGCCCCGTGATCCCTCCCGCCTTTCTCGGTCTGGTGCCTGTCGTCTTGGCGATCGCCGGCAATTATCGCGGGCGGAGTATATCGTGGCTGCCTCTTCTGATCCCCCTTGCGCTGGCGGCGACAGGGCTGCTGCTGGTCAATGGTAGCAGTATAGTGCAGGCGGAAGTGCAGCGGGAAAAATCGCTTGTTATTGGTATCGCGTTTGCCATTGCGGCGGTAGCTCTGTGGACTTGGTTCGGAATCGCAAACCAGAGTGCACTACTGAAAAGGCCCCACATGGATGCGCGCGTCTGGACGGCGCTGATGATGATTGGAGGCAGCATCCAGACATTGGCATTTCTCCCGATCGGCTACGGTATGAGCTTGTTCAGAGCCCCGGAAATCGGTCTTGGCTTTGGCGCCATCAACAATCTCTACCTACCAGCTTTCATGTTGGCAGCTGTAGCCTCAATCGGGGGAGCGTGGGCTTGGACAATAGCATCGCAGCGCCTGCCAGTGGCGCTCACGGGCCAGTTGCTGATGACGGAAATTGTTTTTGCTACCTGTTTTGGGCTGATGGTCCGCCATCGTTGGCCAACCCTTGCGGAGTCGATTGGAATAATGCTGCTCGTTCTCGGCGTTGTGATGGCGATCAATGCCTTCCACTCTCAACGGCAAGACCAGAGCATTGTAAGGTGAGTGAGGCTCACTGGATATTCGTGACAACGAAGGAGCGTAATTATGGCTTTCAATACGCAACGGCTTCAATTTCCCGGGCATTCCGGCGCAACTCTTTCCGCCCGCCTCGACCTGCCCAACGGGCATTTACGCGCCTACGCATTGTTTGCCCATTGCTTCACCTGCTCTAAGGACTTGGCCGCGGCGCGCCGCATTGCAGCGGAGCTTACCCGCGAGGGCATCGCGGTCCTGCGCTTCGATTTCACTGGCCTGGGGTCGAGCGAAGGCGAATTTGCCTCGACGAATTTCACCTCGAATGTCGCCGACCTGATTTCGGCGGCCGACTATTTACGCCATCATTACCAGGCACCCGCGTTGCTGATCGGTCACTCTCTTGGGGGTGCAGCTGTCCTGGCTGTGGCCAAGGACATACCTGAAGTGCGCGCCGTCGCCACGATCGGTGCGCCGGCCGATGTCGGTCACGTCTTGAAGAACTTCGGAGCGAGACTCGAGGAAATAGAGAAGGAGGGTGCCGCTGAAGTCGATCTCGCCGGACGCAAGTTCCTTATTCGAAAGCAATTTGTCGAGGACGTGCGCGCGCAGTCTATCAAAGACGCTGTCGCATCCCTGAAAAAGCCACTTCTTATCCTTCATTCACCACTGGACCAGACGGTCGGTATCGAGAATGCCAACGAAATCTTCCTTGCGGCGAGACATCCCAAAAGCTTTGTTTCGCTTGACAAGGCTGACCACCTGCTCACCAACCTTGAGGACGCGGCCTTTGCAGGACGGATCATATCGGGATGGCTGGCGCGTTATATTGCCGCCGACGCCCCGCAGGGCAACGACCTGATCGAACATGTCCGAGTGACGGAAACGGGCGAGGGCAAGTTTCAGAACTCAGTTCAGGCCGGCAGCCATCGCCTTTTCGCTGATGAACCAGAAAACGCAGGCGGGTTCGATTCTGGGCCGTCACCATACGACTTCCTGTCAATCGCGCTTGGCGCTTGCACCTCAATGACGCTGCGCCAATATGCCGATTACAAAAATCTGACGCTCGGACGTGTCAGTGTTGATGTCTCCCATGCCAAAATCCATGCCAAGGATTGCGAAGAGTGCACCGAATCGGAACGCAGCGGTAGCAGCAGGATTGATCGTTTCGAGCGGGTCATTTCCGTGGATGGCGAAGTCGCCGAGGAGCTTCGCGCCAAGATTGCCGAAATTGCCGACAAATGCCCGGTCCATCGGACGCTCGAAGCTGTGGCAAAGATAAGAACCGTCGTTAAATCAGGATCCCAAGCAGAGTTGCGTTAGGTTCAACGGCAGCCGTGTGTTGATTCAACTCGAGGACGTACGACGTTGAAGGATCTCAAGAAGGCGGTCACAAGACTTCGCGACGTGCTGTTGGGGGCACGTTGCAATTCCCAACAGAAGACCGGATTGCGCGGATGCAGGCGATGCGTACCAAACCGATAGCGGCGAGGGCGCCAGGCCGAAGGCCAGCGTTTCGCGTACGATCGCTACGTCTGGCGCCCCATCAGTAAACCGGAGCAGGACAGCCAATCCGGGTGTGGTCACAGCAATCTTGTTTGTCCGCGGTTCAAGATATTGCAACACTCCGTCGCGTTGCGCAGCATATGCACGCTTGGTGCGCCGGAGATGACGTAAATAATGGCCTTCACTGATAAATTCTGCGGCCGCAAGCTGTATGGATGGCCCAGGTGAAGGTGCCAAGCATGCGGCCACCTCCGCAAAACGGGATGCCAGACGCTGGGGAACAAGCACAAAGCCAAGGCGCAAAGCAGGGCTTATGGTCTTGCTGAACGAGCCGATATGAATGACCCTTCCTGTACGATCGACCGAGGCGAGTGCCGGCGCGGCACGCCCTTTCAACTGTAACTCGCTTAAATAGTCATCCTCGATGACCCACGCGCCTTCCTGAGCCGCCCACTCCAGAAGACGCAATCGGCGCGATAGCGACAGGGTGGCCCCCAATGGGGCTTGCTGTCCTGGGGTCACCACAGCGAGCCCCGCATCCGGCGCATATCTCAAGCCGTAGTCAACATCGATACCCTCGGAGTCGACGGGGATAGGGACTGGCAACAGTCTCGCGAGCTCGAGCCCGCGTCGCGTGAACGGGAACCCCGGGTCCTCGATCCACGCCTTGCTCCCCTCAAGGCCGAGCACGCGAAGCGTCAATCCGAGGCCGCTTCCAAAGCCACCGGTAACAAGGATTTGAGAGGGCGAGCACTCTATTCCCCGAGCGATGGCGAGATAGGCAGCGATCTCTCGCCTCAACTCGAGTTCTCCACGTGGATCCGGATAGAGTGGCGCCGCACTTGCTTCGGCGCGCACGGCATGCGAGCGAATTCTGGCGAAAAGCTTGGCCGGAAAAGTCTCCTTCGCCGGCACCCCCATCTGGAAGATTGCCGGACCCAAGGTCAGCTCCTGATACATCTCCATGAAGGAGCCTGGCTCAGGTGCGGGATCCCGTGGCAAGGATAAAATTGGTCTTTCCGTTACGCGGGTACCGGCCGCCCGCGACGCAACAATAAGCTGAGCTGCTGACAACTTATCGTATGCGGAACGAACAGTGCCACGTGCGACGCCCAGTTGGATTGCCAGGTCCACCCAGGAAGGAAGGCGCGCACCTGCTGCCAACACACCGCTCTCGATGGCAGCGGTTATGCCCATGCAAATCTGGTCGGCCAGTGGGGTCTTCGTTGTTCGGTCGAGGTGCAACTCAAGCGGTTTGGTCATTCCACCATGGTACATGATTTTTGAGCATTCTTGGTGCTTTTTATAGGACCATTCAAAGGGTATTTATAGTGGGAAAGGAAAACACTCACAAAGGAGAATACCATCATGAACATAAGATCCTTCATTGGCGGAGCGTTCACCGCCATCGCCATAGCGACCGCAATACCTGCGGCAGCGCATGAACCCGCTGAAACAGTTACGCCAAGCTTCGAACAGACCATCCCTAACATTCCTGGCAAGTCAGTCGGGCCCTGGTTGTGGATTATCCACCGGCAGGAGCATCACTCCCGCACGAGCACGCAAAATCAGCTTTCATTTTTGCCTATGTCCTGTCTGGAGAAATCGAGTCGCAGGTGAATAATGAACCCAAGCGGGTCTATCGTGCCGGTGAAAGCTTTTACGAGACGCCGGGCTCGACACATCTTGTAAGCCGCAACGCCAGCAAGAAAGACCCGGCGAAGCTGCTTGCCGTGTTTATCGTTGACACCGGCGACAAGGAACTGACGACCAACTTAAACACTAAGGAGTGAGAAAATGACCAGCCGTCTGGATTACAATCAAGTCGCTCCTGCTGGAGCAAAAGCGCTAGGGGGCGTCTACGGTTACGTCATGCAAAGCGGTCTTCCCCCCGTTTTGCTTGATCTGGTTTATCTGCGTGTCTCGCAGATCAATAATTGTGCTTATTGCCTCGACATGCATACCAGGGATCTTTTGAAGAAGGGGCAGTCGATCGAGAAGTTAGCATTGCTTCAGGCGTGGCCGGAAGCCGGCAATCTCTTTGACGAGCGCGAACGTACTGCCCTTGCATGGGCTGAAACAGTGACGCGTGTAGCAGAGACAGGTGTGCCGAACAACGCCTACGCAGCTGCACGTGCAGTGTTCAACGAGCGCGAACTCGTCGATCTCACAATCGCGATCAGCTTGATGAACAGCTACAATCGAATGGCTATCAGCTTCAGAAATACACCTCACGCAGCGATCGAAAAATAGCCTGGAAGCACCGCGTTCGCGGGTGGGCGGTAGTCGCGCATCCGCAGCGCGAATTCCATCTGAGCAGGTTCACTGTGCAAGACGACACAACGACTTGATCGTGGGCGCCGTTTTCATTGCATAGTCGCGCTGTTAAAATACGTCATCAAAGTCAGATTGTGTCCGTGCGTACGATTTGGTCATCGTCCTAAAGACTTGGCTCCGTACACCGACAAGAGACGACATAACGCTTGAAACAAGCCAATCTGGTTCGCCCCTCATTTCCATTGAAAGCCAATCTGGGCAGAGCTTTGCCAGGAGCGATCCGTTGCCAGTATCGAAAGGAAAGCAAATGTCGGGAGGTTCAACGAGTTTCTCAGGATTGGTGTGGCGCATCCATGAATTTGGGTCTCCGGATGTAATGCAACTGGAGTTATCGGACACACCCGATCCAGGCACGAACGAAGTCATCGTTAAAGTACATGCAGCGGGTGTCGGCCCTTGGGACGGCTGGATTCGCTCGGGCAATAGTGCGCTGCCCCAACCCCTGCCCCTTATCCTGGGTTCAGACATTTCGGGTGAGGTCGTGGCTGTCGGCGCTGGCGTGACCCAATTCAAGGCTGGGGACCAAGTGTATGGAGTGACCAATAAGCGATTCTGCGGCGGTTATGCGCAATACGCGGTCGCCAGTGCTTCCATGCTTGATCGCAAACCAGATTCCATAGACCATATCGCAGCAGCATCGCTGCCAGTGATAGCGGTCACAGCGTGGCAAGCGCTTTTCGATCAGGCCGGCCTGGAAAGCGGCCAGACGGTATTGATCCACGGGGCGGCAGGAAACGTGGGCGCATATGCCGTGCAATTTGCCAGAGAGGCGGGTCTCCGGACCGTGTGCACTGCCTCGCCAGACGACATCGACGGTGTTGTTGGTCTCGGCGGGGACAAGGTCATCGACTACACAACAACTCGTTTTGAAGATGAAGTTCGCGAGGTGGATGCGGTGATAGATTTGGTAGGTGGAGAAGCGCAAACGCGGTCATTTCAAGTGCTGAAAAAGGGGGGAACGTTGGTTTCGGCAGTTTCCGCCCCGGACCAGACCCTGGCGGCAAAGCACGAAATCCTGGCTAGGTTCTTTCTCGTTGACGTATCCACAGAAAGCCTGGGCCGCATTTCGGCACTGATCTCCAAAGGTGCCCTCAAGATGAATGTCGGAACAACATTGCGGTTCGAACAAGCGCGGGACGCACACCTGATGCTTGAGGGCAAGCTGCCGCGCCCCAAGGGAAAAATCGTGCTTGTAATGGACGAGATCCTCAAGCATTAGCGAAACTTCGCTACAGTTTGAGACGCCCAAACGGCTCGAGCTCTCGAGCCGTTTGCAGATTGGTCAATGCACTTGCCAATCCATTCAGCGAAGTGATTTGAAGGCCGTCCGCACCTCGGCGCTGAAGAGTTCGGGCTCTTCCCATGCCGCAAAATGCCCGCCCTTATCGACCTTGTTGTAGTAGATCAGATTTGGGTACGCCTGCTCAACCCAGTGTTCAGGTGGCCTATAGACCTCTCCAGGGAAAATCGTCACCGCGACCGGAACGGTGATGATGCCGGGCATTGCAGCGTTTGCGGCATTCTCCCAATAAATCCGGGCGCTTGAGGGCCCCGTATTTGTCAGCCAATAGAGAGTAATGTTATCAAGGATTTCGTCTCGGGTGAACGCCCGTTCCGGTTCTCCGCGGAAAAATACCCAGTCGGCGAGCTTGTCATAAAACCAGGCGGCCAGTCCAACGGGCGAGTCAGCGAGGCTATATCCGATAGTCTGGGGGCGCGTCCCCATGATGGCGGCGTAGCCAAACCCCTTGCTCAGAAACTCTCTGGCCTCATTGAAAACCGCTCGCTCTTCTTCGTTGAGATTATCCGGAGCTGGATCCCCATTCATCAGCGCTTTTCCGACTTCCGGCGGGATCGTCGTTGAACGCTCGATCCTGTTGACGTGAATGCCGAGGAGCCCTTTGGGTGCCTGTCGGCCCATGCTGTCGGAAATGATAGCGCCCCAATCTCCGCCCTGTGATACGTACTGACTATATCCAATACGCTTCATCAGAACGTCCCAGGCTCGAGCGATCCGATCGGGATTCCATCCGGTGCCCTGAGGCTTCTGCGAGAAGCCGAAGCCTGGAATGGACGGAAGGACAAGATGGAAGGCGTCCCGGGCGCTGCCACCATGCGCTGTGGGGTTGGTAAGCGGCTCGATCACCTTCAATAACTCAAACATCGATCCCGGCCACCCGTGCGTCATGATGAGCGGCATCGCATCCGCGTGGCGCGAGCGCACATGGATGAAGTGGATGTCCACTCCGTCTATCTCCGTCAGGAACTGTGGCAGTGCGTTGAGCTTTTGCTCCGCTCTGCGCCAGTCGTAATCGCTCTCCCAATAGCGTACGAGCGCCTGAAGTTTGGACAATTGGACACCCTGAGAGCGGTCACCAACGGTTTCCGCTTCGGGCCAACGCGTTGCGCCGAGGCGCCGTTGCAGGTCGGCCAACGCTTCTGCTGGCACATTGATGCGGAACGGCCGGACGCCGTTTGCCGCAAGAGCTTGGGCACTCGCCTCGACAACTGCGATTTGGGATCCGAAAGCCGCTAGAGTTGCTACTGCCGCTCCGCTGACGAGCAATGCCCGGCGGGTGAAAGCGGTTGGCTTATTCGTTTGCTGATCAATCATCTCTGACCCCTAAATGTACTGCAGATTGTCCGAGCGCCAAAGAACGGTCACTTAGCCGGCGCGACAAGCGTTTTTCCCGTTTCGACGATGTAAGTCGCAAGCTCCGAGGCCTTTGCGTCACCGACGTTCTTGGCAAGGTGATCGACACCAGACGGAATAAACAAGGCCTCACCGGCCTTAAGTGTGACCGGCTGCCGGCCCTCGAGCGTATACTCGAGAGTGCCTTCGAGGACATACGCGATTTCTTCGCCAGGGTGCGAATGTTTGATTGACACTGCGCCTGGCTCAAAGTCAACGCGAACCTGTACCGCCTCGCGGCCCTCCGCGCTGATGGATTCCTGCAAAAGGTCGGTGCGCGAAATTCCATTCTGCTGTGCCGTGGCGACATTCATTGTGAATCCGCTGCCTACGAGAAACATCGCGGTCAAAATTATCGGGGTACGTTTCATTTGGTAATCCTTTTCCTCGTTCGATAGTAGAAGGTGCTTAATCGGGTGACGAATGTTTCCAGCGCGTCGCCAAGGCCGCAGCCGCCTGCGCATGAGTGGCGTAGGTCGCCTTCCGGCTGCATGTCGGCGCCTCTCGACGGCGCGTAGCAACTAACTCTGGTGCGCTTCGGGGATGGTCTCTGATATTCAAGCCCTAACCGAAGTCAGCGACCTCATTTGACCAAAGTGTTGTATTGAGAATGTGTCTGGCTATACGGCGTTTTGTATCTCAATGTGTTCGTGTCGATACGATACCCCGAGAGGGAGTAGCCATACGGTGATCCTCGGCGCATTATCGAAGCGAATTGAAGCCGGCGCACCTGCTAGCGGAACGCCTTGCGAGCTATCTTCGACGGCTTCGTTTTCGGGCCAGCGTGTAGCTGCTATGCGCTGGCGAAGTTCAACCAGTTGCTCCTCTGGAATTGTGAATGCTGAAGGGTCGAATTGATTCTTTACCGCCTGATGCCGCAAGCTGGCCTGGGAACAGACTGATGACGCTTAAGGCCCGTAGACTTGTCGCGCTTGTGTATGTGGAGCGGCTCCATCATCGCTCATCTCCCGTTTGTTTAGCGTTCGTTGAGAAGAGATTCCGATCGCTCGATCTCAGGATCGAGCGATCGGTATTCTACGCCTGAGGGTCAGTCCTGACCAGCGCGGAAGACCAAAAGCTTGTTGCCGTCGAGATCACGGAAGTACGCGCAGTACGGGCCGTCCTGATTTGGGCCGCGCGGACCTGGACGCCCCTCATCGGTGCCACCGAGTTGTAGTGCAAGGGCATATACTTCATCCACATGAGCACGCGAACGGGCGCTCAACGCAACCATGTTACCGTTGCCTACGGTGGCGCGGTCGCCATTGTGGGGGTTGATCACACCGAACTCGAGCATCGTCGTTCCAAAGTATACTGCCCGGCCAGGCTGTTCGAGAATGCGGCCCACGCCGAACAGTTCGAACAATTTGTCATAGAAGTTTGTGGCAGCATCTAAGTTGTTGGTTCCCACAACGGCGTGTCCCAACAATTGATGTGTGGCTTCAGCGGTCATATCTCATCCTTTGTGATTGGTGCAATTTTCGCCGTGGCTCGTTGCTCTTCCGGCTTGCAGGATAAATGCGCGCTGTTCGTGTATGGATTGTTTCTTCCAGCCCGTCGGATTGTAAGCAAATCCGGCAATCTACCAGGCGAGATACAGTTTGATACCATGGGGTGCCAAGTGTGATGCAAACATCGCGCTCAATGATTGATGAAAGGCAGCATAAGAACGCCCGTCCAACGCAGCCAGGCCCAGCCTCCGGTCGGGTTCGGGCGCGCAGGCACGTTCGTGGAATTGGATACCCCGCCCCGGCGCATCCACCCGCACGGCCTACGATGATTACGAGATCGTCGTGGCTGATGAGCGACCGGTGGTGCCGACAGTTCAGCCGGCCCGCTTGCCTTCAGAGCCTTAAATGAAGATGTCCGCGCTAAGCTGGCCCACGCTCCGGGGTTAAAGATGCCAACCGGGAATGCTGTTCCGCCGCAAGCAGCTGGCTCGCCATGCGTTTGGCCTGCCGTGCGGGCTCGGCGATGCGGGTTATCTGCGCGACAGCGAACGCTCCCTCGTGCAACAGGTTAATCTCGGCTGCGATCCTCTTCGGCTCGGCGAACCGAGCGGCGTGGGCGAGTTCCTCAAAATATGCGAGTACAAGGCGCTTATGCATTTCGGCAGCACGGAATACGGGATTGGTGGGGTCCTTGTGCTCACCGGCCGCGCTCACGAAAATGCAGCCGCGGAACTGTTTATCGTTGAACGAGGTTTCGAGGTAATCGAACGTAATCAGAAGGCGTTCTACCGGATCGCTCGCATTCTGCTCGACAAAGGCACGCATGGCGGCGCGGTCTTCCTCGTCGCGCCGTTCGAGAGCGGCCAGTATCAGGTCCTCCTTGGTTTCGAAGTGCCGGTATAGCGTCGTCTTGGCCACTCCACCCTCGGCGATGATCAGATCGATGCCCGTTGCGTGATAGCCGCGCTGGTTGAACAGCCGCAGCGCGGTGTCGAGCAGGTGATCCCGGATTTCCGAACGGCGCATCTCATCCTCACAATAAGTAACAGATCTGTATCTTTATTTAGCGGCGACTCAAAACAAAGACAAGAGGCGACTGAGCCGGACGTGACTATTTTTGGAGAGAGCACCAGGAAATCAGCCGAAGGGCGGCACCTTTGCGTTCAAAAGATACAGAAATGTTTCTTTTTTGATTAAACAGTGTGCCCTGCCTACCTTCTCCCGCAACGCCGTCAACATGCAACACCATGTGTACTGGCTCTGGAGCGAGCCGCCTTGTTCATGACGAAGCACCGGACACACGCTCAAATACAAGACGACTCTGTACCCATCTATGCCTTTTCTTATGGTATTACGACCCGCTCGTCGCGCCGCGACTGCATCAAAAGCAGGAACGCGCTTAATGAGAGGCGACAATTCTTTGAAAGAAATCTTGCCAAACGATACAGATCGGTATATCAAGGGTTATCGATACAGATCGGTATTGTTTATTCCGCGTCAAACGGGCAAGTCGCCCACCGCGGACAACCCAAGGAGAAGACCATGCCTCGTGTTTCTATCCACGGCGTCGCGGCGTATCAGAGCGCCCCGGCCCACACCCCTTTGCCCTTCGAATTAATCGAACGACACGGCCGGACCATCGCAGCAGTGGGCCTCTATGCCTCGCTGGTTGTGATTTACGCCTGGTTCGGTGGTATGAAATTCACCGCCTATGAAGCGGAAGGTCTTACAGGCCTGGTCGGCAACAATCCGCTGTTGAGCTGGACCTATTCCCTGTTTAGCGTGCGAGGCTTCTCGAGCCTCCTCGGTGTCCTCGAACTCAGCATCGGTGCCTTGATTGCGGCTCGGCTCGTCAACCCGGCGTACTCGCTCGCCGGTGGCCTGCTCTCTGCCGGGCTGTTCGTGACGACGCTTAGTTTCATGGTGACGACTCCCGGCGTGTTCTTACCGGAGTTCAGCCTTCCAGCGATCTCGGTCGCTCCTGGGCAGTTCCTGCTTAAGGACGTTGGCCTGCTCGCCATTTCTCTCTGGATCGCCATCGACTCGCTCGCAGCGCTCCGCTCGGCCCGTACCTGACCAAAATGAGGGCGGGGCCCCTCGGCTTCGCCCTCGCCCCCGATATTTCGATGATAGCAACCACCCAAAACCGGCTGTGCCGGTCACTTCAACATAAAGGAACGCCCCATGTATGTGGCATATATACTGTCGAAAATCCGCGCCCATCAGCGCTATCGCCAGATCACCCGCGAACTCATGCAACTTACCGATCGCGAGCTCGAGGATATTGGCATCTCCCGCTATGAGATCGATGTCGTCGCATCGCGTCAGAATACGATCTCGTAAGCAAGATCCCGAAAACATCTCCCGCTTGGAGAACGAAATAACCAATGAATACCTCTCACCTCTTGAGGCTGCGCGACGCGAACCAGAGCTGCATTGAACTGCCCGGATCAACGTCGACCGCCAATCGAAAGCGGCTACAGCATGATCGCTAATTCCGACGCACGCACCATGATGGTCTTGTTCGCTGTTGCGATGAGACACAACCAAGGTGGTGAACGGCCTCAACTCATGGTGTATTCGCTAAGGTCAATCCAGACATAAGTCCTGTCACGTTCGGGGCGACCATCAGCACCCAGGGGGTGAGCCCGTCGTTTCGTCGGAAACCGAATGCCATTGGCCGTTACCAAGTCGTGGACATATTGCGCCGCCGGAAAGCTGCCGGAGATATCGACTTGGTAGTCATGGCGACGAAGTAAGAAATCTGGTCCAAAATAGAAATCCTGTACCGGGCAATGACTTTCGATCCCTGCGGGAAACGTTGCCCGCAGCACGCGCCACGTCTCTCCTTCTTCGTTCCATGGCGCGACTTCCTCCGTCTTGAAACCCGGCAGAGCCAGTAAAAAAGGAGTATTCAGGTAAGTCCACATGGCATAGCCATTGAAATAAGCTCGGTGGAGCGCATCCCACGGCGTGTTTAGCGTGTGACTGGCGAAGGCAGTACGCGGATTGTCCCTATCGGCGATGACCATTCCATCTGTCGTCTCAATCACAACGCGTTCGGGTACGAAAGTCATACGCCAGTCGGGATTGCCGTAGGGCATTATGGTCGCCCATTCATGATGTATGGCCGCGGTTACACGACGAGGCGTTGCATCAGCCTCTATCCCTTTCATCCCCCACAATTCACCGCCTGAGATAATCGTCACGTTGGCTTTCTCAAAAGAGTTCCAATGTTCAAGGCCACCATGTGCTGCCAGAACTTCGTCTAATAGATGTGCCATCCTCGGTCCCTCTAAAACGCGAACTGTTGGAGGGTCTGACTCAACCGCTTTCGCTGCCGTCATGCCCCTCATGAGCAATGCAAAATTAGCGATGGGCGCAAGTTCGCTGCGATATGCCGGATAAGCGATTGCGGACGAATCTGAACTCGATCGCGGCCATGATTTACCGCGCGGCCCGCCGCCAGTAGCGCGCACCAAACAGCCTAAAAGGCTATTCGTGTCCATCACCATTGGGGATCAATAGTACCCTAAAAAAGGTGGTGGAGCGCTTTATCACAACTGTCTTTGGTTCAACTTTATGCGACTATCTGAAAACTCGTTGTAATATCGCTCAATGGAGAGATCGCCGGCGAAGCCTCCGGGTTGGCAAAGGCGGGGTCATCGCTGATTTCGGCTTTCCGCAGATGGCTACTCGCAAGAGGCCGTCGGATTCACGCGGCCACTACAGCCGTCCGGAATTTCGGCGGCTGTTGATCGGCCCCGGCTTCGCCAGCGAGCGGTCCGGAAGATCGAGGATGTCCTGCAACGTTTAAGCCCTAACCATGAAAGGATGCGGAAAATGAACATCAACCCCAAATCCGAGAAGCCGATCCTCGTCACCGGGGCGGCCGGGGATCTTGGTGCCATAGGACGCAACGTCACGGCGATGCTTATCGAGCGCGGAAATAAAGTCCGCGCCCTCGTGCGCCGGGAAGATGAGCGGGCCGAGGCTCTGCGCAAGCTCGGCGCTGAAGTCGTCGTTGGCGATCTGACCGACCTCGCCTCGATGCATCGTGCAATGGAAGGCGTCGAACGCGTCTATTTCGGCATGTCGGTCTCTCCGAACTATCTGGAAGCAACCGTTAATACCGCTGCTGTTGCGCGGCATCACGGCGTTGAGGCGTTCGTCAATATGTCCCAGATGACGGTGACGCAGATGAGCGTAACAGAGACGACTGACAGTCCGCAACACAAGTTGCACTGGCTTTCCGAGCAGGCTTTGGAATGGTCGGGGCTACCTGTCGTTATAGTGCGTCCAACGGTGTTTCTGGAAGGCTTCTTCCTACGGCTTGCCGCGCATGGCGTGAAAGTGAGCAACCAGCTCGTACTGCCCCTTGGACAGAGCAAGACATCGCCGATTTCCTCGCTCGACGTCGCCCGCGTCGTCTCGGTCATCCTCGACGATCCAGCTCCACATATCGGAAAAATTTACAATCTCACCGGACCAGAATCGAGGGATATGAAACAATACGCCAACGCCTTCTCCGACGCACTCGGACGCGCGATCACCTATGTGGACGTACCAGTATCGCCTTGGGTCGAGAAACTGAAGGAACTCGGAGTTCCCCAGCATCTGGCAAGCCACCTTGCGGTTATGGCCGACCTTCACAAGCAGGGCCGGTACGACCGGATGACCGACGATGTATTCAGGATCACCGGCCTGCGGCCGATGACCGTGTTCGACTTCGTGAAGCGACACGCCAACGAGTTCTCGCCCAGCCAAACCACCTGAGCGTAACTAAGAAGAAGGAAATTATGTCTGCATCCCAACGAGACACAAAATCCCTCGCGAAAGTGTCTCGCGAGGGATTTTCATGATCACTCTGTCAGTCTTTTGAACCGCTTTCAGCAGCAAGTTGCGTCAATATTTGGTGGGCCGCGGTAATCCGGTCCTCGTTGGGATAGTACTTGTTTGCCAGAATAACGATGCCCAGCTGTTTCTCCGGAACGAATGCGACATACGCCCCGAAGCCATTGGTCGAACCGGTCTTGTTGATCAACACATCGTCACGCGGCTGCTGCGGCGGGGTCAGTTGCGTGACCGGCGTTGGATTGGAGGAAATCTCTCTGGAATTGCCTCGCAGCAGCGTCCTCAGATCGACCGGATAGGCGTACTGCTCCCATAGCAAATCCTGGGTCATCGCGCCAACCTGGAAGTAGCCGGTGTGCGTATCCGTGATTGCTTGCTGGAGTTTTTCGTCCAGTTTGATCATGTTCATATTCGCCTCCAGGAAGCGGATCATGTCGGTGGCGGTGGTTTTCACGCCATAGGCTTCCGAGGACAGCACGGCCTTGCTTACCCGCACGGGATCATCTTTCTTCGTATAACCTTGGGCATAGTATGGCATTTTGCCCTTCGGCACATTGATGTAGGTGCTCGTCAATCCAAGTGCCGGAAACAATTGGCCTTCCATCAACGGGGCGAAGTCCCCGTTCATGCTTTTCGCCGTTATGACCCCGAGCATTCCAATGCTCGGATTGGCATAGGTCCTGTGCGTGCCAACCTTGTAAGCCGGTTTCCAGCTCCGCAGATACGCCATCAACTGATCGTCGTTGGTGACATCGTCTGGCACCTGCAACGGGAAGCCGCCGGGGGTGTGGGTGCCAAGATGGAGAAGTTCGACTTTGCCGAACTCGGTCCTCTCAAGCGATGGCAGATACTTGCTGGTCTTGTCCGACAATGAGAGATGACCGCTTACCCGCGCATAGGATGCCAGTGTCACGGTGAATGTCTTGCTGATCGATCCAACTTCGAAAATGGTGGAGGGTGTGACAGGTTTCCGGGTTTCCTTGGAGGCTACGCCATAACCGAACATGTAAGGCTTTCCGCCGGCAGTTATGCCGATCGCCATTCCAGGGATGTTGTACTTTTGCATAATTGGCTCGATCGCCGCGTCCACGACAGTTTTAACACGGGCGCGGTGGTCAGCGGCATGGCCGGCCACCGTTGAGGTACAGATGATGGCGAAAGTTACCGTCATGGTGGCGGCTGCTTTGAATTTCATACGAGGACTTCCCCTGTCTCAATTAACGATTCTGGCTCTTGCCAGCTTTCAATATTGCCCCGCACCATGGTTGCTCCAATTCGGCGTGGTATAATGCAAACTTTTGCAAACACAGCAAATCTTGGCATTATCGTATCTATGGACGCTGTATTTGCATGACAAACGATGATATCTGGGGAGAGGCATAAGAAAAACTAGGCTATCCATGGTTCGACCGTACCTCCCACTGAATGGCCTAAGGGCTTTTGAGGCGTCTGCACGGCATTTGAGTTTCACGCGAGCAGCCATTGAGCTGTGCGTTACGCAGGCCGCAGTGAGTCAACAGGTAAAAAGCCTCGAAACACGATTGGGAGTACGGCTGTTCCAGCGCCTTCCCAGGGGCCTCAAGATAACCGCCGAAGGCGAAGCGCTGCTGCCCGTCGTGACTGGTTCCTTTGATCAGTTGGCGCTCAGCCTGGAACGCATCGAGGGCGGCCACGTTCGCGAACTGCTGTTTTTGGGTACGGTTGGAACCTTTGCTGTTGGGTGGCTGCTTCCAAGGTTGCCCGATTTCCAACGGCAATTCCCGTTTGTCGACATCCGATTATCGACAAATAACAATCGTGTGGACATGGCAGCAGAAGGGCTCGACTTCGCCATTCGATTTGGGAACGGATCCTGGCATGGCACCGAGGCGATCCGGCTTTTCGACGCCCCCCTTTCTCCCCTCTGCATCCCCGAACTGGCAGAAATGTTGCGAGAGCCTGCCGACCTCACCAATCAACCACTCCTGAGAAGCTACCGGAAAGACGAGTGGAGCAGTTGGTTCGCGGCGGCTGGTGTTGCTGCATCCCCCCCATTGAGCAGAGGTATCGTGTTTGATTCATCCCTCGGCATGATGGAAGCCGCCCTCCAGGGAATGGGTGTCGCGCTAGCACCGCCTTCCATGTTTTCCCGCCACCTTGCATCTGGCGCTATCGAACAGCCCTTCCCGACTGCCATATCGTTGGGAAGCTACTGGCTTACACGACTTCAATCCCGATCCTTGACGTCAGCAATGATCGCATTCTCCCAATGGATTGCTTCACAGGTGTAGTACGCGGCCGAAATGCATGCACGGGATTTATCGACACGCCTTCAGCGATCAGCCACGGCTCGACGCAGGATTTCAAGGATCATTTCGGATGCTTTAGTGAGGGAACCCACCGGCAAGAACTCATATACCGAATGGAAATTGTGCGCTCCGCAAAAGAGGTTGGGGCAAGGTAGACCCTTTTCGGAAAGTACTGCTCCGTCATACCCGCCACGCATGGCAATGGGAAATGGCTCCACGCCAATCGCCTTCATGGACTCCAGCGCGAGTTCCACCGGATAGCGGTTTTCTCCCTGTAGATGCTCGGCTACATTGCGATAGACCGGTTGATATGCGGCCGTCACCGTTTCGGCACCATGGAGTTGGTTGAAGCTTTCGACAAGCGTTTCGACAAAACGACGTCGCTGCTCGAATCCAACTTGGGTAAAGTCGCGGATGTGGAGATTCAGCTGCGCCTCCGAAACTGTGCCGTGGATGGTTGTGACCCAGTAATACCCTTCCCGGTTCTCAGTATATTCGGGGCGTTCGCCTCCGGGCAGCATCGAGATAAACTGTTGCGCATAAAGTACTGCATTGCGGAGTTTACCCTTGGCAGACATGGGGTGGGCGCTCTGTCCGCGGAACTTTACCTGGAATTCCCCAGCGTTCCAATTTTCAAAGACAATCTCGCCAATCGCGCAGCAATCCAACGTATAGGCGAAGTCAGCATTGAGGGTCTCCACATTCAGTGCCTTAGCACCCAGGAGGCCGATCTCCTCATCGGGCACAAAGACAACTTTCACCTCGCCATGCTGGATTTGCAGGTTCGCCTGTAGGGTCTCTATCGCGTGCATGATCTCGGCGATAGCTGACTTGTTGTCCGCTCCCAGCAGACTTGTACCATCAGTGACAATGATTCGATCGCCCACATAACGCTTTAGCTCGGGGAAGGCACTCTCGCGCATGACTACCTCAAGCGCTTCGTTCAGCACAATATCTCCGCCTCTGTAATCGATAATCCGGGCGTTGGTATCGGTGGCATACTCATTACTGGTATCCAAGTGAGCGACCCAGGCGATCGTAGGGGCTTTGCGGGTCGCATCGTCCAGATTGGACGGCAGCGTACCAACTACAATGGAATGCTCCCGCTCCTCGACGTTGAGTCCTAAACTGCGCAATTCGCCAGCTAACAACTTCGCCAGCGCTGTCTGACCCGGGCTCGAGGGCAGATGTCCCGCTCCGATTACGGCAGTGCTATTGATGCGGGTATAGTTCAGAAAACGTTCAACAATATCCATTGAGCTTGTTGCCTTCGACGAGGTGCCGGTTTGATTTCGCTGCTTGTAACATAGCGGTAGATTTGTTTGTGTTGCATTGACCAAGGCTCTCGTCAATAAACCCTAAACCTGCAACTACTGGCTTATTGATGCAACAGGGGTCAAAGGGAATGAAAATCTGCGGGAAAATCCTTTCAGCTACGATGCTCGCTCTTGCGCTGAGCGGAATTGCAGCGGCTGGCGCATCGGCCAAGACACTTGTCTATTGTTCGGAGGCCTCGCCAGAAGGGTTTGATGCGGCGCTCTCCATATCGGGCACCACTTACGATGCGTCGGCGCGCAACGTTTCCGATGGCCTTATCAAGATCAAACGAGGTTCAACTGAATTGGAGCCGGGCCTTGCCGAAAGCTGGAGCATCTCCGGCGATGGGAAAGAATATACATTCCAGCTGCGCAAGGGGGTGAAATTCCAGAAAACTAGCTATTTCACGCCAACACGCGAATTCAACGCTGATGATGTGATCTTCACGTTCGATCGTCAGGGCGACAAGGCCAACCCCTACTACGACTACGGCAAGGGCATCTGGCCACAATACGATACGTATTCATTTCCAAGTCTTATCGACAAACTCGAGAAAGTTGACGGCCATACCGTTAAATTCGTCCTTACGCGGCCGGAGGCAACGTTTATCGCCTCTCTCTCCCTGACATTTGCCGCTATCCAGTCCAAAGAGTATGCAGACAAGCTCCTGGCGGAGGGCAAGCGGGAGCAGCTCAATGCAAAGCCGATAGGAACGGGTCCATATCAGTTTGTCGACTACCAGCCAGATGCGGTTATTCGTTACCACGCCAACCCCGAATATTGGGGAGGCAAGCAAAAGATTGATGATCTGATCTTCGTAATCACGCCTGATGCGTCTGTCCGGTATCAGAAACTGAAGGCAGGCGAATGCAATGTAATGGCATACCCGAATCCCGCCGACCTCGCGAAAATGAAGTCCGACCCCGCCATTAATCTTCTGCAAAAGGAAGGTTTAAACATCGCCTATCTGGCCTACAACACAATGGTTGCTCCTTTTGACGATGTCAGGGTGCGCAAAGCCATAAATATGGCGGTCAACAAGCAGGCGATTATCGATGCCGTCTACGGTTCAACAGGTATTGCTGCCATCAATGCCATGCCTCCAGGGGTCTGGTCTTATAACAAAGACATCAAGGACGATCCCTACGATTTGGAACAATCGCGAAAGCTGCTTGCTGACGCTGGCGTAAAAGACCTCGTCATGAATATCTGGGCGATGCCGGTCCAGCGTCCCTACATGCCAAACGCACGCCGTACGGCTGAATTGATGCAGTCTGATTTGGCGAAGGTCGGAATCAAGGCTGAAATCGTTTCGTACGATTGGGCCGAGTATCTAAAAAGATCCCAGGATAAAAATCGGGATGGCGCTGTCATTCTTGGCTGGACTGGAGGAATTGCGGATCCGGATAATTTTCTTGCAGCCATGCTCGGGTGCAAGGCGATCGGCAGCGGCAACCGGGCAAACTGGTGCAATCAGGATTTTGAAAAACTTATTCAGGCGGCCAAACTCACTACGGACCAGGCCGAAAGATCGACGCTGTACGAGCAGGCACAAGCCATATTCAAGCAACAGGCGCCATGGTTGACAATTGCACATCAGGTTGTGGCGCAGCCGGTCAGTACCAAGGTCAAAGATTTCCGGGTTGACCCGTTTGGAGGCAACTTGTTTGAGGGTGTGGATATAGACGAATAGGAAGCAAATTTGCACGCATGTGCCGCGAAGAAAACACACCGGAAAAGCGAAATTTTATTCACGGCGGCGGCATCAAAGGCTACAGCAATTCATCCCTGACGAACATTGGATCAACCCCATGACTGACACTGTTATCGATCGATTCCTCCGTTATGTCGTCATCGACACCCAATCTGATCCCAAGTCGCCGACACAGCCCTCTACCGAAAAGCAGAAGAATCTGGGCCGCATGCTGGTCGAGGAACTTCTGGGTCTGGGCCTGTCCGATGCGCATATGGACGAGCACGGCTACGTCTATGCGACCATTGCATCGAATGTCGACAAGCCCGTTCCGGTCATTTGCTTTTGCTCACACATGGATACCGCGCCCGACTTCACCGGAATGAACGTTAAGCCGCAAATGGTGCGGAACTACGGAGGAGGAGACATACAGCTTTCGGGTGATCCGCAACAGGTCATTCGTGTTAGCGATAATCCGTCGCTGCGTGACCAGATCGGCAACGATATCGTCACCACCGACGGCACGACGCTCTTGGGCGCTGACGACAAGGCCGGCATTGCCGAGATCATGACCGCAGCGCAATTCCTGGTCGGCAATCCCGATATCAGGCATGGAACGATCAAGCTCCTCTTCACGACGGACGAGGAAATAGGCCGAGGGGTAGATAAGGTCGATCTCAAGAAGCTGGGCGCACAGTTCGCCTACACCATCGACGGCGAAACTGCCGGCCATATCGAAGACGAGACATTCTCGGCCGATGGCGTCGAGATCACCATTCGAGGCGTCGCCATCCATCCCGGCTTTGCCAAGGGAAAGATGGAAAACGCGATCAAAATCGCCGGTGCGATCATCAACCGCTTGCCGATCAGCGCTGCGCCAGAGACCACCGCGGGCCGGGAGGGCTTTGTGCACCCGACAGGCGTGACAGGTTCGATGGAGAAGGCCGTTGTCAGCCTTATTGTCCGGGACTTCAACGATGAGGGCCTCACAACCAAGGAAACTATGCTCGAGAACATCGTGAAGGACGTGATGACCGACTATCCCGGCTCATCCTTTACCTTCGAGGTCAAGGAGCAATATCGCAACATGAAGACCATCCTCGACGGTCATCCGGAGATCGTCGAATATGCAATTGAAGCCGTTCGGCGCGCCGGAATGGTGCCTGTGCGCGGCAGCATCCGAGGCGGCACCGATGGTTCGCTGCTATCGTTCATGGGCCTGCCTTGTGCCAACATCTTTGCTGGCGGCCACGCATTTCATTCGCCGCTCGAATGGGTAAGCCGTCAGGACATGGAAAAGGGTGTTGAGACGCTCGTCGAACTGGCGAGAATCTGGGAGGAGCGCAGCTAGCATCGCTTAGCGAACCGACAGGCCGGCTGCCATAAGTCTGGCACTGTATTCGTCAGCGACATCCGCCAGAGCATCCGCCATGGCATCGACCAGCACGGATGTCGGCTTGTAACTGGGTCGGACGGCAGCCACCTGAAAGGGCACTTCGATCGAAAATCGCCGCACCGCCAAACCCTGATTGGCAAAATCCAACGCTGTCAGCGGATTAATAATCGCGATGCCGATGTTTTCCCGTACCAGACTGCAGGCCGACGCGGCCGTTTTCGTTTCCACACATATGTTGCGATTGACACCCCGTTCTTCGAAAATGCCGTCGAGAACTTTGCGGTAGGGATCGTTCTGCGAAAAACAAACCACCGGTTGGCCGGTGAAGTCCGACGGCTCGAGGCATGTTTTTGCCGCCAGCGCGTGACGTTCAGGAAGAATGCAGACCATAGGGAAGATTCCCAGCCTCCTGCAATGCGTACCTGGAATTCCCTGAATGAGTTCGATCAAGCCAAGGTCATACTGGTGGATTCCCAATCCGTCATCGTGCCTGGGATCTTTCCCATCGACCTCGACCCGCGCATCCGGATACCGCGAAAGCAGCTTCGCCGTCGCTCTTGGCAGAAGTGACTGGCTGAGTGCAGGCTGGCAGGTGACCGCAATCCTCTCCCCCTTTGAAAGGCGCAATGCTTCAACGGTTCGCACGATTTCGTGGAGTCCCAAAAAACTGCGCTTGACCTCTTCATAAAGCATCAGCCCGCGCGCTGTTGGAACCAGCTGCTGATAATTTCGATCGAATAGCGTGAAGCCTGCGAGCGTTTCCAGCCGTTTGAGTTCCCTGCTGACGGTCGGTTGCGAGGTCTTCAACAAGATGGCGGCGCCAGTAACCGTCCGCGACGCCATGACCGCGTGAAATATCTCGATATGGCGAAGGGTGATTTGCAAAAGGATTATTGCTCGGCGCGGACGTTTGGCCTGCACCATATCAAAAGTGAATAGAATCCCGAAGATGTTTTTGTTGTGCACTGCTGCGACAACCTGTCTGCTGGATTTTCAATCAAACAGACGAATGCAAAACAATACAGCGAGACCACAGTGCCACCAAAGCCGAATCCAATCATCGGAGTTACTCTCGACAGCGAAAATCCGGGCGGCTATTCCGACCAACCCTGGTACGCATTGCGACAGAATTATATGTCCAGTCTTGCAGGGCTAGGTGCAGTGCCGATCGCCTTGCCGCACCATCCGGATCTCGTCGGCCCCTACCTTGATCTATGTGATGGTATTGTCGTAACCGGCGGCGCCTTCGACGTCCCCCCACAGATGTTCAACGAGGAAATGCGCAGTGCTGCGATCCGTTTGAAACCCGCACGAACTAAATTTGAAACCGCTTTGGTCGCTGGCGCACTTGGGCGTGACATCCCGGTTCTTGGGATATGCGGCGGCGAACAACTGCTTGCCGTCGTGACCGGTGGTACGCTGATCCAGCATATTCCGGACGAAGTTTCCGAAGCGCTTCAACACAGTTCAAGCGTCGACACCGAGAACGCGGCCGGCCGGAAGCGCGCCAGCCATGATGTTCAGGTTTACGAAGGGACCTTGCTTCGCCAAAGCGTGGAAGCGCCGAGTATTCATGTCAACAGTTCGCATCACCAGGCGATCAAGTCCGTTGGAGCCGGCTGCCGCATCAATGCCGCTGCTGCCGACGGTGTGATCGAAGGTATTGAATGCACTGGTTACCGCTTCTGCCTCGGCGTGCAGTGGCATCCTGAATATCTACAGCATGACGCCGACAGGAAATTATTAAGCGCCTTCGTGGAGGCGTCCGCTCAATTCCAGACTGAAAGCTATCATTCGAAAGTCGCACCGAAGTCCTCAGCAACCCTTTTACAGGATTAGCCATGAACACCATTCTTCACAATGCGATATCAGCGGCCACCCGCAAGTGCCGTCCACTTTCCCTGGCAAGCACCGGTTTTTCCGTAATGCTTATGGGCACCTTTCTAAGCCCCGCATTTGCTGCCGGGACGATAAATCGTGACCTCAGTCTGGAGCTGAGAACACTCGATGTGCAGAAGTTTCATCTCTTGGCCGAAGAGGACCTCGGACATGATCTCTTCGAGGGACTTACCACCCGGGACAAGGATGGTGTGCTGAAGCCAGGTGTCGCGAAGGAATGGACGGTCAGCGACGACGGCAAGACCTATACGTTCACATTGAACGATACGAAATGGAGCAACGGCGATCCACTAACGGCCAAGGATTTCGTGTTTGCCTTCCGGCGCATTCTCGAACCTTCGCTCGGTGCCGAATATGCGAGCCTGCTCTATCCGATTGCAAATGCAAAAGCCTATAACAAGGGCGAAATAAAAGATGCGGCGACCATTGGTGTGAAGGCGGTCGACGACCATACGCTTGAGATTACGCTAGCGTCTCCGACACCTTATTTCCCTGACTTGATGGCCAATACCGCGGCCTTTCCGCTACACGCAGCAAGTGTCGAAAAGCTCGGCAGCGGTTACGCCAGCCCAGGCAAGCTCGTCTCGAACGGAGCTTTCATGCTTGAGTCCTCCGAGCCGCACGGCAAAATCGTCCTGAAGAAAAACCCCGAATTCTTCGACGCATCGGCCGTCTCGCTCGATGGAGTCGTCTACAATCAAATTCTTGATGGCGGGACGGCAGTCCGCCTGTTTCGAGCCGGCGAGCTGGATATCACTCCCGGCAGCAAAAGCGACGGAAATGCGCTGGCGGTAAAGGAAATGCCCGACTCGGTACGAGTCGAAGTGATCATGGGCACCGAGTACTACGACTTCGGTCTTAGCGGCGACAAGGTGAAAGATCCCGATGTGCGCCTTGCAATCAATATGGCGATCGATCGTGCTGCACTGACCGAGGATATTCTGGGTACCAACGAAGTGAACGCCTACAGCCTCGTCCCTCCTGGTCTGGACGGCTATGAAAGTCCACCCATGGATTTTGCCGACAAGCCGCTGATGCAGCGCGTCGAGGAAGCACAAAAACTCATGCAGAAAGCCGGTTTTGGTCCAAATAAGCATCTAAAGTTAGAGGTGAACTTCAATTCAAGCGACCTGCATAATCGCACGGCGGTTGCACTCAGCGATATGTTGAAGGATATCTGGATCGATCTCAGTCCCGTCAATCGAGATGGCTCGGCGTATTGGGAGTGGCTCGGCAATGCCCGCGGAAAGTTTGATCTGGCGCGCGACAGCTGGATCGCCAACTTTCCCGATCCGGTGAACTTCCTGAACTTGTATTATGCAGGCAAGGAGGGCTCCACGACAGGTTATTCAAATGCCGAATATGACAAGACGCTGGATGCCGCAGCGCTGGAGCTCGATAAGAGCAAGCGCTTTGCGCTCCTTGCCGAGGCAGAAAGAATGCTACTGACGGACGGCGCAATCGTGCCCTTGTACTATTACAACTCCATACGCCTTGTGAACCCGAAGATCACCGGATGGAACAAGAACGGTTTTGCGTTGCACCCTTCCCGCTATCTTGCGATTAACCGTTGATCGTGCTTTGCGATGGCGTTGCGGAGCATCCCCAGCGCCCATCGCATACGCCCAGCGACACCGTTGATTGAAAGTGTATGCGTCTATGGGATTCATCTATTTTCTGTGCAAACGCATTCTCGCAGCGATCATCACCATCGCCGTGACAATCACCGTCTCATTCTTCCTGATGCGACTGGCGCCAGGCGGCCCGTTCGATCTTGGCAGAATCATGCCGCCGCAGGTCCAAGCTAACCTCAAGCGGCATTTTCATCTGGATCTGCCCATCTTTGATCAATATCTGATTTACATGCGGGATCTTCTGCATGCGGACCTTGGGCCAAGCATGGTATACGTCGACCGATCGGTCTCAAGCATTCTCGCTTCGGGTCTGGTTGCAACGCTGCAGATCGGCATCTGTGCGATTTTGCTGGCGCTTGTGCTGGGCATAGCAGTCGGGATGCTGGCCGCCGTCAGTCCAAATGGTCTCCTGTCACGCCTGATCGTCAATCTGTCGATGATCGGCGTGCTCGTTCCGTCCTTCATTCTGGCGCCACTGCTATCCCTGATTCTCGCGTTTCAATTGCGGTGGTTTGCCATAGCCGGATGGGGCGATGGAAGCTGGTACTATCTTACGCTTCCGGTGATCGCCGTGGCATTGCCGCAAGTTGGAATTATCGCCAAGCTCATGCGGGCCTCGCTTATGGATGTCCTGGGTCAGATGCATGTGCGCACAGCAATCGCCAAAGGCTTGCCGCCGGCGACAGTGCTCGTGAAACATGCGCTGAGACCGGCGCTCTTTCCGGTCATTTCCTACATGGCACCTGCCATGGCAAACATACTGACGGGCTCCGTGGTCGTGGAGCAAGTCTTCGCAATTGATGGCATTGGCCGCTATTTCGTACAAGGTGCTCTCAACCGGGATTATACGACAGTCATGGGCACCGTGATTGTCTATACGAGCTTCATCGTGCTGTTCAACATGCTTACTGACCTCGTGTATGTGCTCGCTGATCCGCGCGTGCAGGTGGGAGTCAGCAATGACTGACCCGGCTGCGCTTCGCGACGTCATACCCCACGAACCCGGCCTATGGCATCAGGCTGCCGGCCGTTTCCTCAAGCGCAGATCCGCCGTTGGCAGTGCGGCGCTGCTGCTTCTTGTCGTCGGTATCTGTGTGATTGGCCCGCTATTGTATCCGCATCCATATAACCAGGTTTACCGGGACTATATCCTTGTTCCACCCGGCCTGACGCCCCGGCCGGACCCCACGACCATTGAGAAAGGGTTCGCCAAGGCAGTGCGCGACGCGGGCGCGAAGGTTGTCGAATACAGGATAGATGATACACGCGTGGTGACGGCTGTCGTGGAAGCGCGCCGCAATCTCGATCTCGACCTGATGAAAAAGTCGTTGGCGATCCGCGGTCTCTTTGCACCGCCTCACATGACAGCCGAACCCGGTACCAGCCGGGCGGCCTTGACTGTAGCAACCAACACGATCGTGTTTCCCCTTGGAACGGATGCCAATGGCCGGGACCTGTTGGCACGGATCATGGTGGGCGGACGGCTGTCGCTCCTGATCGGCTTGACGGCAACTGCGGTCAGCCTCGGCATCGGCGTCATATATGGGGCAATTGCCGGCTATGTCGGTGGCCGCACCGACGCTTTCATGATGCGGGCGGTTGACGTGCTCTATGGTATTCCCTTGCTGTTCTTCGTCATCATACTGGTAACGTTTCTTGGCCGGAATATCCTGCTGATGTTCATCGCCATCGGTGCGATCGAATGGCTGACCATGTCGCGAATTGTTCGCGGCCAGACCATGCAGGTCAAGGCGCAGGAATATATCCTGAGCGCGCGCGTCGCCGCCCTGCCCGGGCGCACGATATTGTTGCGTCACGTTCTGCCCAATATTCTGGGTCCCGTAGTTGTCTACGCCGCGCTCAATCTTCCCGCTGTCGTATTGGCTGAAAGTTTCCTCTCTTTTCTGGGCCTCGGCGTCCAGGAACCGATGGCCAGCTGGGGAGTACTGGTCGCGGACGGCGCCGGCCATATGGAAACGTCTCCCTGGCTCCTCATCTACCCGGGCATCGCTCTCGTGGTGACGCTCCTTTCGGTGACCTGGGTGGGTGAAGCTTTGCATCGTGCCATTGATCCCAAGAACTTGGACTAACCGACAGGATGGAAATGAATTCGCCATTTGCAGAACGTATTGTCAATGCTGGTCCGGAAATCGTAGCTCGCACTTTCCGGAACTTCGGGGATCATCTTGACCCCGAAGAATTTGGCCTTGCCATTCGTCTTTACGAGACATCCCTCACCTCAGGCCGATCGCAAGACAAATTCGATGACGGTCCCTGGTATGGCCACCGCGCAGAACAAAGCTTTTACCCTGCGAGCGTATCGAAGCTTTTTTTCATGGCCAGCTTCTTCGGTTTCGCCGAGGCAGGCAGATTTTTCCCAACCGGAGAAGATTACCGTGCTCTTGATGCGATGATCCGCGTCTCGTCAAATGACGCCACCACATACCTCTTCAATCGGCTTACCGGCAGCAGTGGCGGCGAAATTCTCGATGATATCGATATGGGCACCTGGTGCGCCAAACGCCGCTGTATCGAAGAATGGTTTTATACGTGGTCAAACCCCTCAGTCCATCGAGGCATCCGCCTGCGCCACAGCACCTTCGAAGAAGGGCCCTATGGCCGCGAATACGCGTCCCGGTTGCGCGAAGGAGGAAACCTGCTCACGCCTCTCGCCTCGGCCAGCCTCATGCACGATATTGCAGCAGGTAAAGCTGTTTCGGCAACAGCATCCGCCTCCATGATGACTTTGCTAGCGCGCGATTGGCAGCGTGCCCCACACCATGCCGCTATTGCCAATGAAGATCAGGTCAAGGGTTTTCTTTCCGAGCGGCTTCCCGCAATTGTGCGCTGCTGGAGCAAGGCCGGGCATACCTCTACCACCCGCCACGACGTCCTCTATTGCGAGCATCAGAACGGGCGCAGCGCAATCGTCAGTGTCTTCAGCAGCGGCCGATGGAGCGCCGACAACCAACGATTGCTGCCCAGTCTGGCCGATGACGTACATAGCCTGCTGGTAACCCCGTGAAAATTTCCAAAACAGATCGCCAGCCGCTGTTGATGTGCTCCAGCTTGACGCTTCGCCTTCCGTCCAACGGCCCCGATACGGCCGCGAAGGCAATTCTCAACGAGGTAAGCTTCACCATGGAGCGGGGTGAGACGCTTGCCGTTGTCGGAGAATCGGGCTCGGGCAAATCCACCTTGGGCCTTTGCCTGCTCGGTCTGCTGCCCAAGGGACTTGTTCCCTTCGTCGATGGCGAGATCATTTTTGATAGGACCAACCTCATCGGCCTCGATGAACCTTCCTGGCGCAGGCTCCGTGGCGCTCGCATTTCAATAATCTTCCAAGAGCCAATGACCTCGCTCAACCCTGTGATGCCAATCGGAAAGCAGATCGTCGAAGCAATCCGCGTGCACCGGCTCATGAGCAAGGCTGCAGCATGGGATGAAGCATTGGCTCTCCTGAAAAGGGTGAGGATACCTGATCCGGAGGCAAAAATGTATGCCTATCCCGGGCAGCTTTCTGGCGGTCAACGGCAGCGCGTGATGATTGCCATGGCACTGTCCAACAGTCCCGATCTCCTCATTGCCGATGAACCTACAACGGCGCTCGATGTTACCATTCAGGCCGAGATAATTACGTTGTTGAAGCAGCTGCGCAATGACACAGGCATGGCACTGCTCTTTGTTACGCACGACCTGACTTTGGTGCGAAGCATTGCTGACCGTGTCCTGGTGATGCAAAACGGAGCGGTGGTCGAACAGGGCCCCGCCAACGAAGTCATGCAGACGCCAAAGCATGACTATACGCGATACCTCCTCGCGTGCAGGCCTAGCGGATCGAAACAGCCAATTCCTTCCGGTAGTCCGGAATTGCTAGGCGTCAAGAACCTCACAGTAAACTACACGCGATCATCGAGCTTGTTTTCGAAGCGATCGAAGACGACCGCCTTGGAAGGCGTGAACCTGAGCGTCAAGGCAGGTCAGACGCTGGGTATCGTCGGAGAATCAGGTTCAGGGAAATCAACCCTTGCACGTGCGATCCTGCAACTCGTCTCATATGACGGGCAGATTCGCTTCGCTGGTCAACCCGTCTGCAAGGTGGCGTCACCGGGATTCATCGCTTTCCGAAAGCAGGTGCAGGTTGTATTTCAGGATCCCTACGGCGCTCTCTCGCCGCGTATGACCATCGGTGAATTCATAGCAGAACCCCTGCGCGCGCACTTTCCGGAACTGAGCCAAAACGAACGTCGCCATAGGGTTGCGGAACTTCTTGAAGAGATAGGTCTTGGCCGCGCGGACATGCATCGATATCCGCATTCCTTTTCAGGCGGGCAAAGGCAGCGGATCGCAATTGCCCGAGCTTTGGTTATGAACCCGCAAATGTTGATACTGGACGAGCCCACGTCAGCGCTCGACGTCTCGGTGCAGCTACAGGTACTGAAATTGCTGCGCCGCCTTCAGGAGCAGCACAATCTGACTTATCTCCTGATCACGCATGATCTCGCGGTGGTTTCGGCGATGGCCGATGAAGTACTTGTCCTCAAGGATGGCAGGGAAGTCGAACGGGGTGCAACTCGCCAAATCATGGACGATCCTCAGCAGGAATACACGCGTCGGCTGGTCAGCGCAGCTATGGCCGTTTGATCGCTCGTTATCTGGAGTAGCATTTTCCGTGCTTGGCTAAGAATAGTTTGTCGAAAGGTCTGGTTGCCGACGGCACACTGGCGGGGCCGCCGCGGATTGATCACCAAAGGAATGATCGCACTGGAAGGTCCCAAGAAATGGAACGATTTGGCCGTTTCGCCGTTTGCCATATGCACAATATGTTGATATCAACGTTAGTTGAAGGGGCAAGAGAAGGGTGAACGGCAGACGCTTGAGAAGCCGACATCACATGTGAGAACTGCAACAAAGAGAGGACCCGGTCATGAACACTACTGTCTCCCTGACGCCGGCTACAGAGCTGGCAGAGCGAAACGGAGTTCGGTTTCCAAACGAGAGTAGCGAATATCGGCAAGCACGCGATGCGCTGCTGGCCGAAGAGATCGAATTGAGGCGCCAAATCGAACGGGTCGCGGCGCAAAGACGGGCGTTGCCGCCAGGGGGAGAAGTTATCAAAAACTACCGGTTTGAGAGTGAGGATGGGCCCGTTAGTTTCTCCGACCTGTTCTGCGGCAAACAAACGCTTGCCGCCTATAGCTACATGTTCGGGCCAGAGCGCGAGCGGCCATGCCCAATGTGCACCTCGCTTCTGAGTGCCTGGGACGGCGAGGCTCGTGACGTCGAACAGCGCATCGCGCTTGCGGTGATCGCGCGCTCGCCTATCCAGCGGCTGATCGCCTTCAAGAAGGAACGCGGCTGGCGCAATCTCAGGCTATATTCCGATCCAAGCGGGGACTTCAGCCGAGACTATCACGCGCTGCCGCCCGAGGGCGGAGACGATGCAGCATTTAATGTTTTCATGCGCCGCGACGGAATCATCCGCCATTTCTGGAGCGCCGAGATGGGCTCACCGACGTCTGATCCAGGACAGGATCCGCGCGGGGCGCCGGATCTGATGCCGCTTTGGACAATCCTCGATTCCACTCCCGATGGCCGCGGGACAGACTGGTATCCAAAACTGGAGTACCAAACGGCTGGGTGACGCTTAGAGAAACCGAGATCCCTGCCGGCAACAAAGATCGCACGGCCCGCGCAATATATGATATCTTAGATATAACGCCGGGGAGGTGCATTTTGACACTGGCCGTTGCAAGAGGACCCTCATTGACGGAACAGGCTGCCGCCTATATTCGCGGCCGTATCGTTCATGGCGCATTGCAGTGTGGGGAATCCCTTTCCGAGCTGGCATTGGCGGAAGAACTCGGGGTCAGCAAGACGCCCGTGCGGGAGGCCCTCCTCGAGTTGAAGCGACAGGGCCTCGTTGAGGTCCACCCCCAACGCGGAACATTTGTTTTCGAAATGAGCGCCGATCAGGTGGTTCAACTCGCTGAAGTTCGATCCATTCTTGAACTCGCCGCTCTGAGCCTGGCCATGGATCGCAATCGCGACGCTTTGCGCCACCGCTGGTCCGAAATTGTCCGCGCAATGGGCGTCGCTTTGGCGAAAGGAAACACCGAAGACTACCGGGTTCTCGACGGCTCGTTTCACCAGGCGATGTTCGATGTTGCCGAAAACCAGTTTCTGTCCGAGACTTTCTCCGTTGTCGCATTCCGCATTCAGGCGCTTCGCAATCGTCTGTCGCTCAATCCGGAGCTGAACCTAACATCCTATGACGAGCATCAACGGCTTTTGAAGCATGTCGGCCGCGGTGAGAAGGACGAGGCGATCAAGTTGCTCGTTTGGCACATCGAATGGACGCGCGAGCGCTATATCAAGTTCCTGCAAGTATCCGTGGCCGACGATATCACGGCACGTAATTATGAACGGCGCCAGAGGGTGGGCAAAACATAGGGATTGGGCAGAAAATCACGATCGGCATGGGAGGGCCGGATCATGGGAGCAGGTCAGGATTTTCTTGTTGGTGATGATCGACGTTTCGCGTCGTTCTTTCCTCAAAGCGCCATACTGGAGCAGATCGCGACGGGGTTCATCTGGGCAGAGGGGCCAGTCTGGCTCGACGACATAGGGGAACTGCGTTTTTCCGATATTCCCAACAACCGGATGATGAGCTGGTCGCAAGACAAAGGGCTTCGGGTTTTCCGGCAACCATCCCAGCGTACCAACGGCAATACCCTTGACCGCACGGGGGCGATGATCTCCTGCGAGCACGGGGGGCGCTGTATCAGCCGCACCGCAAGCGATGGAAGCTACGAGGTTCTTGCCACGCACTGGAATGGCAGGCGATTGAATTCGCCCAATGATGTCGTGGTGAAAGGCGATGGTTCCATCTGGTTCACCGACCCGCCCTACGGCATCATTTCAGATTATGAAGGCATCCGCGCCGAAAGCGAGATCGGCAGCAATAACATTTACCGGATCGACCCTGAAACCCGGCGGGTCGACATGGTTGCCAATGATTTCGACAGACCAAATGGCCTCGCATTTTCCCCCGACGAATCGGTGCTTTACATCGCCGATTCCGGCAGGGCGCGCGGCCATAGCTTTGGCTTTGACGACACACGCCCTCATCACGTGCGCGCACTCGACGTGATTGATGGACGCAAACTCGGCGAGAGCCGTGTCGTTGCTGAAATCGACATGGTGCCTGATGGGCTGCGTGTCGACACTGAGGGCTTGCTCTGGATATCCGCGGAGGACGGCGTCCACTGCTATACACCTTCCGGGACGAGGCTCGGCCGGATCCTCGTGCCGGAAGTGGTTGCCAATCTCACTTTCGGAGGCCCGCAAAGATCGCGTCTCTTCATAAGCGCGACAAGCTCGATCTACGCGCTCGAAACCACGAGGCAAGGTGCACGGCACCCCTAGAGACATAAAAGCATAACAACTAGACAAGGAGGAGGAACAGAAATGAACACGCCACTCAGGAGCATGCTGGTCGCTACCGCTGCCAGTCTAGCCATGTCTGTTGCCGCGTACGCGGCGGGACCAGAAATTGTGAAAGGCCCAAGCAAAGATGCTGAATGCTTCAAGCCGCTGGCGGCGGAAACGAAGTTTTTCCAGTGGCCAAAGAAGGAAGGACCCTACCGGATAGCCCTTGCCAACGGCTTCATCGGCAACACCTGGCGTATCCAGATGATTCAGACTGCAAAAGCATATGCTGCGCTGCCGGAAGTGAAGGCGAAACTCAAGGAATTCAAGGTGGTCTCGACGGGTGACGACGTCGCCGCACAGATTGCAGCGGTCGACAATTTCATCAATTCCGGTTACGATGCCATCGTCGTCAATGCGCAAAATCCGACCGCTTTCAAACCCGTCATCAAGCGTGCCAACGCTGCCGGCATCGTGCTGGTGGCGTTCGACAACACGCTTGACACCGACGAAGCTATCAATGTGAACGTAGACCAGAAAGGCCTTGGCGAGCTTTGGGGCAACTGGCTGGTCAAGAATATACCCGGTAACAAGGGCAAACTGCTTGAGGTGCGGGGCGTTACCGGAACATCGGTCGATCGCGACCGTCACGAAGGCATTCAGGAAGTCCTGAAAAAATCGGGAGGTAATTGGGAATCCGTGGAAGTCGTCGGCCGCTGGGATGACGGCACCGCGCAAAAGGTCGTGGCTGATGCGATTGCGGTGCACAAGCATTTCGATGGGGTATCAGTACAGGGTGGGTCGACCGGAACGATCCGCGCCATGATCGATGCCAAGCATCCCTTTGTCCCCGTGGGCGGCGAAACGGAGAATGGCTTTCGCAAACTCTGTGCGGAGTACTCCAAGGAAGGACTGAAATGCACCTCTGCCGGCACTGGTCCTGCCCAGGTTGCCGTTGCCATAAAGACCGCTATTGCTGCGCTTGAAGGCGAGGTTGTCCCGCAATCTATAACGCTGCCCCTTTCAATTGTGGAAGATCCCAATTTCAAGGACGGCGATAGCTTCTATTCGAAGGAAACCGACAACTTCTTCGTCGGCAATTCCTTCCCCACATGTGGCATCAATTTCAGTGCGCAGGAAATCATGGGCCAAACCAAAGCTGACCAGTAAGCCTGGCTTGACCGGGGCGAAAATCCTCGCCCCGGTCTTGGGCTTTTGGAGGGAGTTTTAGTGTCCGACGTCGCGCCAATTCTGGAAATGAAACACATTTCGAAACACTATGGAGGCATCGCCGCGCTGAGCGACGTCGATTTTGTCGCCTTTCCGGGCGAGATCCACGCTGTTCTGGGCGAAAACGGTGCCGGCAAATCGACGTTGATCAAAATTGCGGCCGGGGTCACCGATCCGAGTGCCGGTGAACTCTACGTTGCAGGCAAACGCGTCAATTTTCGCAATCCGACCGAGGCGATGGCGGCGGGAGTCGTGTGCGTGTTTCAGGAATTGTCGCTCCTGCCCGACATGACCGTTGCCGATAACCTTTCAATTGTCGCACCACCGCTCCGCGGCGGCCTGATCGATAGCCGTGCACAGCGCGAGCGCGCGCGCGAACTCCTGGCAATGATCGGGTGCGAGGATATCCATCCGCTCGAGCTCGTGCGTAACCTCCCCCTCTCGCGGCGGCAAATGGTAGAAATCGCCAAAGCCTTGGCAAAGCGACCAAAGCTGCTCATTTTGGACGAGGCGACATCGGCGCTGACCGCTGCCGATGTCGAGCGCGTCTACGCCATCATCCGCCGGCTTCGTTCAGAAGGGGCCGGCATACTTTACGTCTCACACCGGATGCATGAAATCGAAGCTCTCGCCGATTGCGCAACCGTCTTTCGCAACGGGCGGCGCATAGAGACCTTCCGAAAAGGTGAGCGATCGGTCAGCGCAATCGTCCAGATGATGATCGGCCGCGAGCTGATCCACCACTACCCCGAGAAGCCAACCCCTGACTCCGGAGCGCGGGTAGCCCTGTCCGTGAAAAACCTCTCATGGGGCCAGCAATTGCGGGATATCTCGTTTGATGTCCGCAAGGGTGAAATTGTCGGACTTGGCGGGCTCGACGGTCAGGGACAGCGGTCCTTGCTGTTTGCACTTTTTGGCGTACTTAAAGGGATTTCGGGTACTGTTGAAGTTCTTGGCAAACCGCTTCGCCTGTCGGGCCCGCGTTCAGCGATGCGTGCGGCCTTGCCCATGGCGTTGATCCCCGAGGATCGGAAAACTGAGGGGCTTTTGTTGTCAATGAACATTCGGGACAATATCAGCCTGGCCTCGCTGTCCCGTTTTCAAAAGGGATTGCGGTTCGACAGGGGCCGCGAACACTTCGCGGTCGAAAGAATGATCGAAAGCCTGAGTATAAAGATCTCCGACCTCGCGGCGGCAGTGTCCACGCTCTCGGGAGGCAATCAGCAAAAGGTGGTGCTGGCCAAATGGTTGATGACGGATCCGGGCATCATCCTTCTCAATGATCCCACGCGCGGCATTGATGTTGGTACCAAACAGGAAGTCTACCGGTTGCTACGAGACCTCGCGGACAGTGGAGTAGCTGTGCTCTTCTACTCGACAGACTATGCCGAATTGATTGGCTGTTGCGATCGCGTGCTCGTCATGTATGGCGGCAGCATCGCACGTGAACTCTCGGGGACGGATCTCAATGAGCGTACGATGATCGAGACTGCCCTCAACGTCGATGACAAGGGGCAAGCGGCATGAGTGATCTTCGCCATCGTCTTTATCACAATGGCGGCCTGCTCGCCGCGATCGGGCTTTTTGGCTTGATGTTCACCATCTACGTTGCCAATCACCCCGTGGGACTTACGGCAGCTGTAGCGGCGACTGCCGCGAACAAGGCGGTGCTATTGGCGCTTGTCGCCATGGCGCAGACGTTACCGGTGCTGACCCGCGGCCTCGATCTCTCGGTCGGCATGGTGTTCATTCTCGCCAATTGCATGGCATCTGCAATCGTGGTTGGCACCATCGGCGAAGGTCTTCTTGGCATTGCCGCTGTTCTGGGCGCGGGTGCGCTGGCCGGATTTCTCAACGGCGCAATTGTCGTCTGGGGCCGGCTTCAGCCGATCATCACGACACTCGCTACTGGCGCCATCTACTATGGCATCGCGCTCTACATCCGGCCGGGCCCCGGCGGCGACGTGCAATCCGATATCGCCGATCTTGCCACCGGTCAGCTATTCGGCGTCGTACCCACAGCGCTGATCATTCTCCTCGGGGTCGTCGTGCTTGTCTGGTTGCCTTACCGGAACAGCGTACTGGGGCGTGCGGCCTATGCCGTGGGTTCGAACGAACAGGCCGCTTATATGTCGGGCGTTCCGGTGCACCGTGCCAAACTGCTGGCCTATACGCTTGCTGGATTTCTCGCCGCCTTCGGCGGCCTGATGCTGACCTTCAACACCTATTCCGGTGAGGCCTCCGCACCAATCGCAGGAAACTACACCCTCAACTCGATCGCAGCTGTCGTGATCGGCGGAACGTCACTCTTCGGCGGTTGGGGCTCAGCGATCGGATCAATCTTTGGTGCGTTCGTATTGCGCACCATCGAGGATTTGCTGTTTGTATTCAATCTCGATCCGCTCTGGCAGCCGTTGTTTCAAGGAGTGGTGCTGCTTGCTGCTGTCAGTCTTGGAGCCCTTCGCGTCTTGCGCATCCGTAATCGCCTGGAACTTTTCGTATGAATGATCCCAAGCTGCAGGTCAGCACCATTCCCGTGGTTCGTTTTTCACTCGACCGATCCGTCGCGACGGCATTCGGCTGCATCATTTTGATGCTCCTTGGTGGAGCACTTTATTCCCGCGAATTCCTGTCCCCCGAATATCTGTTGCAACAGCTGCAGATCAGCGCGTTCCTCGGTATCATTGCCTCGGGCGCCATGATGGTCATCCTAATTGGGCATATTGATCTGTCCATTCCCTGGACCGTGACCCTCGGAGCGATGATGGCAACCGCAGTGGCTGGCTGGTATGGCGATGCCGGCGCCGTGTTTGCAATACCGGCGGGTGTGCTTTGCGGCGCACTGGTGGGGCTTCTGAACGGGCTCGGTGTCGCCTATCTGCGCTTGCCATCGATGATTTTCACGTTAGGCATGAATGCAGTGGTGCAAGGGTTGATGGTGTTGCACACCGGCGGCTTCGCACCACAGGATCATGCTACCGATGCAATGCATTTCCTGGCGGTTGGCCGTCCGATTTTTGGTTTTCCCAATGCGCTGTTTATTTGGATCCTTATCGGAGCATTCACGACTTTTCTCCTGACTCGCACAGTGTTTGGCCGCCGCGTCTATGCTGTCGGCAACCGGGAAACCGCCGCCTATCTCTCTGGAATTAACACCAATGCAGTAATCATCTGGTGTTTCATTCTTTCGGGCGCAGCTGCCGCCTTTGCTGGCGTGCTGCTGGCAGGCTATTCCACCAAGGCCTATCAGGCCATGGGCGACCCCTATTTGCTACCTGCCATCGCAGCGGTTGTGCTGGGCGGAACCAATATTCTTGGTGGGCGCGGCAACTATCTTGGTACGATCGCCGGTGTGATCCTGATCACTCTGCTGCAGTCTATTCTCGCGGTCATGCAAATGCCGGAAGCCGGACGCCAGATCATATATGGCGTTGTCATTCTGGCCATGCTGCTTTCCTATGGACGAAGTGAAATCGACAGAAAGTAGATCGGCACAGTCTGTCGCAAACATTGAAGCCTTCGCAGGCCGCGGGTATATCAATTCATCGCGGCGCCAAAACAAAACGCGCCCCGGAGGAGCGCGTATTAGATGGGCTTTCGCCTGTCGTTTTCTAGACTCTTTTTGACATCATCCCTTTAAACCACAGTGCTAGGCCCATATTCTAACTCAGCTAACTATAGAATTTCGGCCTAGGTCCCCCACTGCCGCTCGCTCGCCCTCACACATGCTTGAATGCTTCTTAAGTTGTTTTTTCATGCGCTGAAACTTACGACCACTTCATAAAATTATGTTACAGAGCGTTACGTCAGCGTGACTCAGTCGCTGCTGGTGAGCAAATTTCTAAAAAAATAGATAACCAATTAGAGTTAGGCGCAATCTGGCCAATGCTATTGACATCCGGTCCCCTTCCGAGATGCGGCACTTGTAACTGACAGCAGATTCGCCATACAAAGAGGCTGGGAACCGGCGAACCGCCGTGTGCCTCTCGCAGTTCGTCAATTACTAACGCATTTGAAGGCAGGCTGATGCGTGAAGGCTTTCTGTTTGACGGAGCGGATAATGCACCCGTCACTATCCTTCTTGCTCATGGTGCAGGCGCGCCGATGGATTCCATGTCGATGGAAGCGACAGCCAAGGCGCTTGTCACCGCCAATTTCCGCGTCGTGCGTTTCGAATTCGGTTATATGGCGGCACGTCGCACATCCGATAGCCGCAAGCCGCCACCCCGCGCCGAGGTGCTCAAACCGGAGTACATGAAGGCAGTCGCTGAACTTGGTGCTACAGGGGCCCTTGTCATCGGCGGCAAGTCAATGGGCGGACGGGTCGCCAGCATGATTGCCGACGATCTTTATTCTGCCAAAAGAATCGCCGGGCTTCTCTGCCTGGGCTATCCATTTCATCCACCCGGAAAGCCGGAGCAGCTTCGTACAAAGCATCTCGCAGGGTTGATGACGCCGACGTTGGTTTGTCAGGGTACACGTGACGAGTTCGGTACCCGGGAAGAAGTTCCAGGTTATACACTCTCGGACAAGATCGAAATTCTCTGGCTTGACGATGGCGATCACGACCTCAAGCCTCGCAAGAGGATATCCGGCCTTTCGCCTGCCGATCACTTAAGAACCATGGCCGAAACGGTCAAAGCGTGGACAGACAGATTGGCACTCTAACAGCGCTGCAATTGCAGAGCTATTAGAGCTCTCCGTTAGGGATCAGCCAGCGCTCAATTGATCGGCTGACATTTTACCGGATCTTTTGTCGCGAACCAGCTCGTAGTTGATCGTTTGATTTTCAGCCAAGGTGCGCATACCGGCGCGCTCAACCGCCGAGATATGCACGAACACATCAGCGCCGCCATCCTGGGGTTGAATGAAACCAAAACCCTTCGTCGAATTAAACCATTTAACAGTGCCGATGGCCATATTTAACCTTCTTCGTAAGAACTGCCTCATTTGCAAATTTGCAAACGGTCGACGTTGCAAATCTGGTTGCAAGTTCATGGCCTGCGGCAGAATTGTCAATCAGTAGAACCCCTGAACAAAGCACGGGTTTTTACCTATCGTCACCCCCGAGTAGAGGGCGATAGCAGAGCGAGCGTGTGTTGGTCGGCGTTTCCGCCGCACCAATGATCCAATGCGTCGCGGAACGGATTATATGTTTCCGGTACAACCATCGAAAACAATGTCATACAAGATCTGAACTTCATGTCATCGGGTGAGCCGAAGATCGAATACAGCGAAGCTCCCTTAATCTCGAGGACCGTGCTTGTGCATAGAACCAGACGTGATCCAAGCAGGGGATGCGCCAGATACGCGCGCGCCTCGTCCAATGAGGCAATGCCGTAGAACTTCGCTCTCGGCGAATGGCCGAGACCACGCAACTGCGGAAAGATAAACCACATCCAATGGCTCTGCTTCCGCCCGCCTTGCAGCTCTTCTATCACGTTCTCGTAAACGGGCGCCTGCGCAACCACAAAACGCTGGAGGTCGAAGGGATCATCCGGAGACATATCTGAACTCTCCTACGCGGCCGACTCGTCCGTGCCCGCTCCATATCTTAGATCGGAGAACATCCAAATGGAATCGTTCTGCAGACGCTAAGTTAGCTCCCACTAAGAAATTATAGCGAGCCAGCGGCTAATTGAACGGTGGCTCGCATCCGTGCAGACTGGAGAGGCTGATTGACCCCAGCAGGGGCCCGGCTATCCCATCCACCCCCAAGCCCGGCCGGGCCTCTTTACCACTCACAAAAACAATCGGATGAACTAAGTCCACTGCAATTCCAGACGCAGGAAGTACCTCACTTCGATGCGCCTGGACGGTTCACGTCATCACGACATCGTGGTGTGCTTGCCTTGACTGTCGATAGCAAAGGCTCCTCATACAGTTAGGAAATCGATATGCGAAAAAGGCCCCGCCTCTTGAAGGCGGAGCCTCTTCTTGTTTGTGTTTCGAGCGAGTGATCAGAAAACCATGTTATTTCTTGTCGCCGCCGCCTTTGCCACCTTTGCCATTTCCGGGACTTCCATCATGGTCAGTTCCATCGCCATTGTTACTCTGACCGGGGTTGGAGCTGTCGTTTCCGTCTGGATCATTCCCATGGCCGTTATTGCCTTGACCACCCTTACCGTGGCCACCCTTGCCATGGCCACCCTTGCCATGGCCACCTTTGCCATGATCACCCTTGCCATGACCGTGTCCATGGTGACCGCCGCCTTTTGGACCTCCATCGCCAGGCCCGCAATTCCCTGGATCACCGCCACCGGGATTGCCGCCACCGGGATCACCACCGCCGGGATTGCCGCCACCGGGATCACCACCGCCGGGATTGCCGCCACCGGGATCACCACCGCCGGGATTGCCGCCACCAGGATCACCGCCACCGGGATTGCCGCCACCGGGATCACCACCGCCGGGATTGCCGCCACCAGGATCACCGCCGCCGGGATTGCCGCCACCTGGATCACCACCGCCGGGATTGCCGCCACCGGGATTGCCACCACCACCAGGACTGCCACCACCGGGACTGCCGCCACCAGGATTGCCACCACCGGGACTGCCGCCACCAGGATTGCCACCACCAGGACTGCCGCCACCTCCTGGGGCACCGCCATTGCCGCCCGTGGCACCACCGGAATTGTCAGCACTGGAAGTTCCGCCTGTGCTGCCACCAGCGGTGCTGCCGCCTGAGTTGCCATTGCTGGAGCGGCCACCACTGCGGCCAGAACGAGCACTACCTGCTTCGCGATCACCGCTCGACGCCGGACTGATTGCCGCAGTTGTCAGCGGCGGACACATCTCAAGTTGTGCGCGCGTCAGGACGAATCTTTTGTTCAACGCAAAACAGCACTGTGCAGCATTTTCTTCAGTTAGCCTCTTACATTGGGCGGCACTGGCAAACAGCGAGCGCTTGGTCTGGGCGTATGCCGGCTCGCTTTGGACGATTGTTGATATTAGCCCCAAGGTTGAAATCGTCAAAACGGCGAATAAAACGTTGCGTCCGCTCCCATTTTTATTGTTGGTTATTTTACGCATGTTACATTTCCCCAAATGTTATGGTTGTTAAGCAACTCCACACATCAGGAAAATGTTCTATTTTTTCACTTAGCCATTGATGGCTTTATTGCTTGCGTAATATGTAAACTTAAGATTATTTGTTTTCTACGCCACAATACTGCTTAGAATTGATATAAAAAGATTGATGCAATATTTGCCGATATACCCTATTATCTAATTCGAGAGTAAGCGCCGGGTAATGAGGCGCCGTGTGTTCCAGTAGATACTTTCGTAACCCTAAATAAGTAAAACTCAGAAACGACGGCATCGGTGTCGCAATGTTCAATGCCCGTAACAGCATGTTAACGATTGATTCATAAATTCAGGATTCTGGACACGATTTTACCCAGTTGAAGCGCCAGTTCGTCCCCTCGACTTTGGAGAACACCCTATGTTGCGCAAATATTCCCTGCTGGCTCTCACGGCATTGTTCGTGACAGCCATGGTGTCAGTTCCAGCCTTTGCAGATGGGACCGAAATGCAACTCAAGGGCAAGGGTTTCGGTCCTCCAGCTTTTCGTTCGTTCTGCGGACGCTTGGCTGGCCTTTGCAATACTCGCTCCGGGGCCAAGGTGGTTCAACTGACGGAAGACAGGCGCAAGCAGCTGCAATCGGTCAATGTCAGCGTAAATTCGAGCATCAAGCAGCAAAGCGATATGCAGACCAACGGCGTAGAAGACCTCTGGACGATCCCCACAAAAACTGGCGACTGTGAAGATTTTGCCATTCTGAAAAAGCGCGAACTCATGAAGCGCGGCTGGCCGGCGGCGTCGCTTCTCCTCACGGTGGCGCGGTTGCCGTTCAGCAATGAAGGGCACGTCGTGCTGACCGCCCGCACATCTGCCGGCGACCTCATTCTCGACAGCCGCAGCAATTCTGTGAAAGACTGGTCGAGCACCTCGTATCGCTATTATGCACGGCAGTCACAGAATTCCGCGGGTTGGGACCGTATCGGTAAGGCTATTCCGGTCAATAATACCGCCAAGCTGAAGAATGCCGCCCAGCGAACCGCCAGCGTCAGATTGCCGGACCAGGGGCTGATTGAAGTATCCGCACTCCGTTGATCCTGTATGTGCCGTCCGGCTGCTTCACCAATTGATAGATGGCCGTCCAGTCTTTGCCGTCCGGGCCGGTAATCAACACTTCCTGGATCACCTGATCACCGACCACCTTGTTGCGGCCAAAGGCAAAATTTCCGGGCCGGTAAACGGGCTGATAGGTTCGCTTGACCATTTCGAAAAACAGATCCTCGTTGCGAAACTTGCCCTGTATTTCAGGTGAGGCAAAAGAGTATGCGGCTGCCGCATCGTCGTTGAGGAAAGCCATGATCTGTTTTCTGATGATTATTTGCGCAGTGTCCACCGGTTCCTCGGCACGCCCAAGCGCAATGATCGCGAACATCAAATAGAGGGTCGCCGCCAATCCATAGGAAGTCTTGAACATGATGTCGTCCTCGCGCCGTGATGGAAACTCTGCTCACCAATCAACGGCCCACTCATCGTCATGGGACGGCCGGCAATGTCCTTACGACTCGTTGCCGCTTTCCCCGGAGGCAAAAGCAAATTTCGTCTCCATGCCAAATCCTGTTTCCCGGATTGCCCGATGAAGTTGGCCCAAATCCCGCGGGCCTTACCTTCGTCCGATGGATCGACACCGGCCTTGCCAATCCCTTGATCCTGAACCATTCCCTCCGTCGGAACGACTCTCTATAGACAAACTTTGCTCTAGATTGCTATTGCCGCAGAGTGGTGAAAAAATATCGCCTTACCCACGCCCTTGCAATGAGAGACGCATCGGCATCGCGGATGCGGAAATCCGGCTTTCCATGAACATGACACAGCGCGGCGAGAGCCGGCGGGCGGGACGAACATGAGCGCAGCTTACCAACCCGATAATTCGGCGCAATCGCCCTACTGGCGACAAAACCTGATTGTCTGCCTGCTTGGTTCGTTCACTACTATTGTGGCGATGACACTCATTCTACCCTTCCTGCCGCTCTATGTGGAGCAATTGGGCATCACGGATCATGCCGCGATCGTGCAATGGTCAGGCGTCGCTTATGGTGCCACTTTTTTCACAGCAGCGCTTGTTGCCCCGCTCTGGGGACGGCTTGCCGACGTCTACGGGCGGAAGCTGATGCTGATACGGGCCAGCCTTGGCATGGCGATCGCTATGTCTCTTATCGGCATGGCAACCGACGTCTGGCAGTTGGTCTTCTTGCGTCTGCTCACAGGGTTGCTGGGGGGTATGCATCGGGCTCAACCCTACTCGTTGCAACGCAGACGCCAAAGGCACGCATAGCCTGGGCGCTTGGAACACTGTCTTCGGGCATTATGGCCGGCAATCTGGTCGGACCGCTCGTCGGCGGTGCATTGCCACCATTGATCGGAATTCGCGAGACGTTCTGGCTGGCTGGAGGCGTCATCTTCATCACTTTTCTGGCAACCAGCTTTTTCATCAAAGAAGAGCGGCGTACACCCAAGACCAAGGCCGGCAGCCAAGCGAGCGGATGGGCATCCATTCCCGACAAACGTCCTGTGATCGTCATGTTGCTCGCAGGTATGCTGCTGATGCTCGCCAATATGTCAATCGAACCAATCATCACCGTCTACGTGGCACAGATTGTTGGCGATGCGACCAAGGTGACGCTTGTTTCCGGTATCGTCATGTCCGCGGCGGCGCTTGGCAGCATCCTTTCTGCTTCGCGCCTCGGCAAGCTGGCAGACCGGATCGGTCACTGGAACGTCATTATTGTCGCGCTCTTGATCTCGGCCTTGCTTCTTATCCCACAGGCTTTCGTAACACAAAGCTGGCAGCTGATCGTCCTGCGTTTCCTGATGGGACTTTCGCTCGGAGGACTCCTGCCCTGCATCACCGCCGTGATCCGGCACAATGTTCCGGATAATATCGCTGGCAACATTCTCGGATATGCAACGTCGTCCCAATATATCGGACAGGTTGTCGGGCCATTGGCGGGCGGATTTGTCGGCGGCCATTTCGGTATGCGCGCGGTGTTTCTGGGCACCTGCGTGCTGCTCGCCTGTGGCGCCGCCTATGGCTGGTTGGTGCGTCCGCGGGATCGGTGATAACCTTCAAGACAGCAGGTGATTCGCAACAGCGATGATCAAGAATATTTCGCCAAATTGTCATGGAACCAGACTGACTCCCGACGCATTACTGTGATCAGCTCAGCGGAGCGACCGAGCGAAACTGAACTGTCCGACATTCATGGAGGAAGTAATGAACGACAAGCGTTTTCCCATTCCGGTTATGGTTACTCTTGGAGCTACCGGCCAACGAGCGGTCTCCAGTGTGTGGGAAGCGATAGAATGCCTGCGAACGTACTGGCCTTCAAAGAAGGGCCCAAGCTACAGGCGAGCCTTGCAGACTTGTCTCGATGCACTTGACGGCTGGAAACCCGCGCACAAGGCGCGGCATGCCTTTATCAGCGCCGCGCGTGAAGCAGGCGTCTTTCTCGACACAAGATTGCATTAACAGGAATCGGGCGGCGACGGTCGCCGCCCTCTCGTTCGGTTCAGCGGATATAAGCGCGTGCCCGCGGACGCCTCTCATTCATTTCATGGCTGAAGATCGTCGGCGGCAAAGGTGCCACCTGACGGATTATGTCTGCACCCTTTTCGCCCATCATGACCGTTGGCGCATTTGTATTGCACGATGGCACGCGGGGCATCACTGAGCTGTCGCATACGCGTAACCCTTCAAGTCCGCGAACTTTCAATTCAAGGTCAACGACTGCCATGGCGTCCGTGCCCATCTTGCACGTTCCCACCGGATGGTGGTCAGTCTTGGCATTGGCGCAGCCATAGTCGAACAGTTCCTCATCGGAATTATACTTTGGTCCGGGTAGCCGCTCGGCCATCACAAAAGGCTTCAGGGCCGCCTGGCCCATGATCTCCCGTGCAATTTTCAAACCTTCTATCGACATCTTGCGATCGTGCGGATCGCTCCAGTAGTTCGGATCGATCAGGGGCGCCGCGGCGGGATCATTTGAACGGAGGCGGACAGTGCCGCGCGAGCGCGGATGCAGATAGGCGGAGTTCAGCGTTACGCCGGCATTTTTCAACCGTTCAACACCTGCCTCGATGCCGGAGCCGAGCCCCAGATGAAACTGGACATCCGGCGAACGCGCTTCTGGTTCGGCATACCAGAAGCCCCCGGTTTCGAACAGGCTTGATGCCACAGGACCCGACCGGAACAGCACATATTGCAGACCGGCCCACAAGGTCCGATGCAACTTGGCGACGCCATCATAGGTATGGTCGCCTGTGCATTCGCAAATGACGAACAGATCGAGGTGATCCTGCAAGTTTTCGCCGACGCCCGGCAGATCATGCACAACAGGTACGCCGAGGCTTCTGAGATGATCGGCAGAACCTATGCCGGACTGCAACAGCAGCTTGGGTGAGCCTATTGCGCCGGAACTCACCAGAACTTCGCGGTTCGCTCGAATAATCTCGCGCGAATTGCCATGCATGATCTCGACACCAGTGGCGCGCCTGCCGTCCACCACTATTTTTGAAACCTGCGCGCCCATGCGCACCGTCAGATTCTTCCGATCCCTGATCGGTGCAAGATAGGCCATCGACGCCGAAGACCGACGGCGATCGCGCTGAGTCAGCTGGTAAAAGCCAACACCTGCCTGCTGCTGGCCGTTGAAGTCATGGTTATAAGGAATTCCAAGTTCCTGCCCCGCCCTGATATAGGCATCGCAAATGGGCAGTGTCGCGGCAGGCATCGACACGCCGAGAGGCCCGCCATAGGAGTGGTAGTCGTCAGCGAAACGCTGATTGTCCTCGGCGCGTTTGAAATAGGGCAGGACATCACGGTAGCTCCAGCCAGCGCATCCGTCTTCCTTCGCCCACAAATCGTAATCGGTTGCATTTCCGCGCGTATAAAGCTGCGCATTGATGCTCGAGCCGCCACCGATGACCTTGGCCTGCGTGTAGCGGAGAATGCGGTTCTTCATGTGTTTCTGCGGCACCGTTTCCCATCCCCAACTGGCGACGCCTTTGGTCATCTTGGCAAAGCCAGCGGGCATGTGAAACAGAGGATTCCAGTCGCTCCCGCCTGCTTCCAACAGAAGCACCGTGACGCTGGGATCCTCGCTCAGGCGGTTTGCGAGCACACAGCCCGCTGGTCCCGCACCTGTAATGATATAGTCATAAGTCATTCTACAGCCTGCTTATCGATAGGGCGCCATCCGCATTGATGACGGAGCCAGTGGCAAAATTGAAATCGCCGCTGGCAAGTGCAGCCACGATGCGACCGAGATCATCAGGTTCACCCCAGCGCTTCATCGGCACAAGACCTTCGGCGATCAGCTTGTCATATTTCGCAACAGCCGCCGAAGTCATATCGGAGCGAATTATGCCCGGGCGTACATCGAAAACACTGATACCCTGATCGGCCAATCGCAATGCCAGACCTTGCGTGAAGGCCGCCAGAGCTGCCTTGGTCATGCAATAGTCGAGTCGTTCCGGCGAGGTCATTTCGGCAGAAACTGAAGTGACATTGATGATCGTGCGCGGCGCCTTTTCGTGCTTCCGCTTTAACATTACTCTTAGCGCCGCCTGCGTGAAAAAAACCGTTCCCCGCAAATTGATCGCGAAGATGTCGTCATAATTAGCTGGCTTAAGATCCAGAAAATCGCCACGCACTTTGGACCCAATACCGGCATTGTTTGCTAGGCAATCAATCCGGCCATGAACATCCATGACTGCCTGAATGGTGTGTTCATGACCTGCCACTTCGGCAATGTCCGCTTGCATGAACGACGTTTTTGCGCCCAAGGCTTCAAGTGTCCGAACAGCCGCATCACTTGCTCCATCGCGGACGATGTCGGTAATCGCCAGATCAAAGCCCTTGGCGGCAAGTGCTTTGGCGATACCAAGCCCGATGCCACGCCGGGCTCCTGTGACGAGGGCGACCGGCTTCATTGGGCAAGGTCCTTTGACACAATATGATCAGCGACTCGCAACGCCTGCGCTGCGATAGTGAGTGCCGGATTGACGGCCGCGGACGTCGGCAGAAACGCCGCATCGACCACAAACAGATTAGGGTGATCAAAAGCACGGCAATAGACATCGAGCGGCGCCTGAGCGGGATCGGTACCCATGCGGACCGTGCCGCATTGATGGGATGGCGTCTTGCGATCGAAGGCCTTGGAGAGAACCAGCGGAAATCCGGCAGCGCGCAATACGGTCTTGATCTGTGCGACCAGCTTTTGATGCGCCGGCCAGTTGCTTCGGATCCATTGCAGGATGATCCTGTCCCCATCGACGCGAACTCGGCTCTCGGGCTTCGGCATGTCTTCGCTCATCGCCAGAAAATCCACGGTATGGGCGCAGAAGCGATCAAGCACCCATTCCGGCACCAGCTTCAGGTCAGATTTAAGGACCGGTCCGCTGATGCGTCCGAGCAGTTGAACATTGCCGAGCGGAGCACCACCATTTCCATCGGACAGGTAGAAATCGTTGAAGCCGAAAGTCTTCTGGTAGATGGAATCGTTCCTGAAGCGGGGATCGAAGCCAATGACCGCGGACAAATTGTGGTTCATGAAGTTGCGGCCAACCTGATCGGAACGATTGGCAAGACCGCGTGGATTTGAATCATTGGCCGAGCGCAGCAGCAAAACCGCAGACTGCACAGCACCAGCCGAAAGAATGACAAGCTTCGGCTTAATGAGAAAGCTTCCGCCGTCCTTCTCGTAATGCACCGCTGTGATGGTCTTGCCACCGGGCGCGGTTTCAAGCCGCGTAACCCGCGAGTTGATTTGGAGCCGGACATTCCCATGCCTCAGCGCTGATGCGAGTGCGGTCGTTTCAGCATCCATTTTGCCACTAAAACTATTGGGATGCGCATCCCAGGGTGTCTTGCCATGCGAAAGCCACGTGTCGATATCGACGCCAAGCGGCAGCGACGATGGATGGACACCGACGGCGCTCAGCCGTGTCCGCAAAGCACCAATCGGCGGTTCATCGGGAACAGCCGAAAACTTATACGGTGTCGAGTGGTGCGGCTCCGTCGGATCTTCGCCCAACGTCCCGCGAACCTGAAACAGGGTCTCCGCTTTGCCGTACCATGGTTCAAGTTCCTCATAAGCAAAGGGCCAGGCAGGGGACACCCCCTCAAGATGCTGCATCTCCACAAAATCCTCGGCGCGATAGCGTGTCAGCACCGCTCCGTAGAATTTTGAATTGCCGCCTACATTGTAATAATTGCCCGGATTGAAGGCACTGCCGTTTTCGTCGTACCAGTTTTCCTTTGGCCGGAAAAAGCCGTGCTGGAAGATTGCCCGGGGATCGCGGTTTTCCGGGCGATCAGGCAGATGATCGCCAGCCTCGAGGATGAGAATATCGGCTCCCGAGGCGGCAAGCCCTGCTGCCATCGTCGCGCCGCCGATGCCTGAGCCAATGATGACGATATCTGCTGCTGTGGCCGGTTGTATCTCTTGGCTCATGAGCATCTACCGTTCATGAGTTATGTTTCAGGCGCCAATGCGCAATTGCGACTGCGGATCGAAGAATACGGCCTTGTCCAGATTGAAGGCGAGTTGGGTCTTCTGTCCCGCAACGATTTGTGCATCGGCACGTAAACGGGCAACCACTTCCTTGCCGCCCAGCTTGGTTACGGCGAAGGTGTCGGAACCCGCCGGCTCAACCACTTCGATCAGGCATTCGCCTTCGACGAGCGACCCCGCATTGCGGTCTGCCCCATCGGGATCAGTCAGGGCTTCGGGCCGAATGCCGAAAATCACGTCTTTGCCCGCGTATAAGGCAAGCGCGCTATTGGTCTTCTTGATCGGCAGGTGCAGAGGCACTGCGTCGGGACGCTCGAGTACGACCCGCAGGTCGGACGGTCCGCCATCGATCTTGGCCTTCAACAGGTTCATGGCGGGCGAGCCCATGAAATCAGCAACGAAGAGGTTGGTCGGATTGTTATAGATCTCAGCCGGCGTGCCGAACTGCTGCAGCACCCCATCCTTGAGCACCGCAATCTTGCTGGCGAGCGTCATGGCCTCGATCTGATCGTGCGTAACGTAAACGATCGTCGTCTTCATGCGCTGGTGCAGGCGCTTGATTTCCGTGCGCATGTCGACGCGCAGCTTGGCGTCGAGATTGGACAGCGGCTCGTCGAACAGGAACACTTGCGGGTTGCGCACAAGTGCCCGGCCCATGGCGACGCGCTGACGCTGGCCGCCCGATAGCTGGCTCGGCTTACGATCGAGCAGGTGGCCGATCTGCAGCATGTCCGCCACCTGTTTGATCGCCTTGTCGCGTTCGGGCTTCGGGACGCCGCGGATTTCCATGCCGAAAGCAATATTCCCGCCAACGGTCATGTTCGGGTAGAGCGCATAAGACTGGAACACCATGGCGATGTCGCGTTTGGAGGGGTGCAGTCCGCTGATCGATTTGCCCTTGATGGAGATATCGCCGGAGGTGATCGGCTCCAGTCCGGCAATCGTGTTGAGCAATGTAGATTTGCCGCAACCGGAAGGTCCGACGAGCACGAGAAATCCGCCCTCGTCGATCTCGATGTTGATATCCTTGAGGATCGGCACATTGCCGTAGGATTTGTGCAGGTCTTTGATCTGGAGAAATGACATTGATTTATCCCTTCACGGCGCCGGACATGAGGCCGCGGACGAAATAGCGTCCGGAAACGATGTAGACGATGAGAGTTGGCAGCGCGGCCAGGATCGCGCCGGCGAAATGCACGTTGTATTCCTTCACGCCCGTCGAGGAGTTGACGAGATTATTGAGCGCAACTGTCATCGGCGTGCTGTTGAAACCGGAGAAGGAGGCACCAAACAGGAAGTCGTTCCAGATGTTGGTGAACTGCCAGATGACGGAAACAACGATGATTGGGCCCGATGAAGGCAAGAGGATTCGCCGGAATATCTGGAAGAAGCTGGCGCCGTCAATTTGCGCCGCACGGACAAGCTCCGTCGGAAACGCTTCATAATAGTTGCGGAAATATAGCGTCGTGAATCCGAGGCCATAGATCACATGGACCAGGATAAGGCCCTGAATCGTGCCCGCCATACCGAATAACCCCAGCATGCGTGCCATCGGAATAAGCACGATCTGGAAAGGAATGAAACAGCCCAGCAAGAGCATGCCGAACATGAGGTTGGAACCCGGGAACCGCCACTTGGTCAGGACATAGCCATTCAGAGCCCCGACGATGGTCGATATGGCAACAGCCGGGACCACCATGAGGATCGAATTGATGAAATAAGGCCTAAGCCCGGTCGGCTGTACACCGATCTGTGCCGTAGACCACGCGGAAAGCCAGGGTTCGATCGTCCATTCGCGCGGTGGAGAAAGCATGCCGCCTTGGCGGATCTCATCGAGTGTCTTCAGCGAATTGACCACCATTACGTAGAGCGGCAACAGATAGTAGAACGCGAAGAACAAGAGTGCGGTATAGATCAGCGCACGCGTGAGCTTGCCGCTGGAAATTGCATTGTCTGGGCTCTGGGCACTCATTTCCTGTCTCCCCGGACTTCAGAATAGAGATATGGAATGATGATCGAGAAGATCATGATCAACATGATGATCGCCGAGGATGCGCCGATACCCATGGAATTTCGTGTAAACGTATAGGAATACATGAAGGTCGCCGGCAACTCGGTTGCCTGGCCCGGTCCACCGCCGGTCAGCGCAATCACAAGGTCATAGGCCTTGATAGCAAGATGGGCGAGCACGACAAAGGCAGAGAGGAAAACCGGGCGCATCAGCGGGATGATGATGCGCCGGTAGATCATCCCGGTCGAGGCGCCGTCGATCTGGGCTGCCTTGATGATCTCATTGTCGACCCCGCGGAGCCCCGCAAGAAACATGGCCATGACAAAGCCCGACGACTGCCAGACGGCGGCGATCACCACCGTATAGATCGCCATGTTGCGATCCTTGATCCAGTTGAACGTGAAACTCTCCCAACCCCATTGATGCATGGTGTTTTCCAATCCGATACCGGGGTCGAGAAACCATTTCCAGGCCACGCCGGTTACAATGAAGGAAAGCGCCATAGGATAGAGATAGATCGGACGCAGAAACCCTTCGATGCGGATCTTCTGGTCGAGCAGGATAGCGAGGCCGAGGCCAATGACCGTACAAATGATGATATAGAGCGAGGCAAAAATACCGAGATTCGTGATCGCGCGCCACCAATGCGGCAAGGCCCAGAGCTTGCGGTAATTTTCAAGACCGACAAAGCCGTAGGAAGGCAGCATCTTGCTGTCCGTGAAGGACAGGATTCCCGTGTAGACGATGAAGCCATAAACGAAGATCAGAACGATGAGAAAGCTCGGCCCCAACACCAATTTTGGTATCAGGTCCTGTATGCGGCTGCGGGTATCCATAGCCTCACCCCTCCAACTATTTTAATTCTTATGGTTGCCGCGAAGTGTCGCGGGTAACCTGTCCGGGGCTGATTTGACCCCGGACAGGAAAGCGAAACTTACTGCGCGGCAGCAACAGCGGAAACGAGTTCCTTCACCGCTTCGTCGGAGCTCAACTCACCGTTGAACTCACGCGTAACCACGTCATAGATCGCGTTCTTGACGGCAGCCGGATTGGCATGGCCATGAGCCATGGATCCATAGAGCGTGCCGGCCTTGTTGGCCTCGGCAAGGTCCTTGATGGCCTTCTTGCCGCAAGCATCGAAGGCGGTGTCCGGAACATCCGTGCGTGCCGGGGCGGAGCCCTTCACCACATTGAACGCCGACTGGAAAGTCGGGCTTTCAATGGCCGATGCCATGACCAGCTGTGGGGCCCGTTGTGCATCACTGACCTTGAACATGGCGAACTGGTCAGAGTTGAACGTGACGGAGCCCTGAGTGCCCGGGAAGCGCATGCAAACGAAGTCCTTGCCCGGCTCCTTCTTGGCCTTGACGAATTCGCCCTTGGCCCAATCGCCCATGAACTGCAAACCAGCCTTGTTCTCTATGACCATTGCGGAGGCAAGATTCCAGTCACGACCGGAGAAATTGTCGTCCACATAAGTGCGCAGCTTGGTCATGCGGTCGAAGGCTTCCTTCATCTTGTCGCTACCCAAAGCCTTGGGATCGAGATCGATGAAAGCCGCCTTGTAGAAGTCATTGCCAAGGGACAGAACGACGGCGTCGAAAATCGTTGCATCCTGCCACGGCTGGCCACCATGGGCGATCGGCGTAATACCCTGCTCCTTGAACTTGTCGAGAAGGGCGATCAGCTCATCCCAGTTCGCAGGCTCCTTACCGCCAGCCTTGTCGAGAGCAGCCTTGTTGATCCAGATCCAGTTGGTCGAGTGAACATTGACCGGCGCTGCGATCCAGTGACCATCATATTTGGAGAAACCCTGCAAGGCTGTCGGGATGACGTCATCCCACTTTTCCTTCGCTGCAATATCGTCCAGATTGCCAAGCGCACCCTGCTTCGCCCAATCGAGAATGTCGAAACCGAGCATCTGCACGGCCGTTGGCGGGTTGCCAGCGGTTACACGAGCACGCAAAACGGTCATTGCTTCGGTGCCGCCACCACCAGAAACCGGCATGTCGGACCAGGTAATACCCTTGGTTTCCAGATCCTTCTTCAGAACCTCCAGCGCCGTTGCTTCACCGCCGGACGTCCACCAGTGCAGGACCTCGACGTTTTCGGCTGCGTGCGCCATTGTTGCGGTACCCAGCAACATTGCTGCTGCAGCAACCGTATTCATCCACTTTTTCATTTCATGCCTCCCACGTGAAAAAAGAGAAAAATTTGACAAAATCCGACCGAAGTTTCCCCAAGTCCGGAGCATTCTTACAGTATGCAGAATGGCTATTACAATCGATTTAATTCCCTGACCATACTACTTTCCTCCTACCGATGTGCATGTTCAACGTCTTGGTCTCGGTATAGTCCTCCACTGCATGCCTGCCGAGCTCGCGGCCAAGTCCGGACTGCTTGTATCCGCCGAACGGCAACTCTGATGCACCGTCCATGAATGTATTCATCCAGACCGTTCCGGCACGCACCCGTCTGCCGATTGTCAGGCACGTGTCGAAGTCGCGGCTCCACACGCCGGCCGACAAGCCATAATCTATGGAATTGGCGATACGGACGGCGTCTTCCAGGGTTTCGAATGTTAGCACAGACAGCACCGGTCCGAATACTTCTTCACGCGCCACAGCCATTTCCGGCTGAATCGAAGAAAGGATCGTCGGCGACATGAATTGCCCCATGCCGAGATCAAGCGGTTCGCCACCATGGCTGACATTTGCACCTGCCGATGCAGCCTGACGCACATAGGTATCGATCTTCTTCAGGTGTTCAGGCGTGATGATTGCACCAACCTTGGTTTGGGGATCGAGCGGATCGCCAACCTTCACTTTGGCGGAGAGCGCCGCAACACGCGCAACCACGTCGTCCGCAATATCGCGGTGAACGATCAGGCGGGACCCCGCATTGCAGCATTCACCGGCATTGAAATAGGCCCCGAATACGGCGGCATCGATGAAGTCATCCAGCTCCGCATCGGGAAAAACGATTTGTGGGTTTTTGCCCCCGAGTTCGAGCGAAACCTTTTTCAAAGTCTGGGCTGCATTGGCCATGGTAAGCTTGCCGACCAGCGTCGAGCCCGTGAAAGATATCATGTCGACATCGGGATGTGTCGTCATTGGTGCACCGACCTCGGCGCCCGTTCCAACGACAATATTGACTACACCAGGCGGAACACCGGCTTCGATTAGAATTTCACCGAGCAACAGCGTAGACCCGGACGTGAGTTCTGATGGCTTGACGACAGTGGTACAACCGGCAGCAAGCGCAAATGGTAACTTTTGACTTACAATGAGAAACGGGAAATTCCACGGCGTGATAATCGAGACAACACCGATTGCCTCACGCAGCACGACGCCCAGCGTTCCATCGCCCAGGGTGTTGTAGCTTTCGCCGTGCAGGTCGCGCCCGAGAGCTGCGGCATACCGCCAGATATCGACGGCACCGCCAAGTTCGGCTTTCGCCTGCGAAATCGGCTTTCCGGATTCGATACAGTCGAGATAGGCGAGCTCATCGGAGCGGGCCGCGATTAGATCTGCTGCCTTCAAAATGATGTTTGATCTTTCGGCACCGGTCATGTGCGACCATGGACCGTTGTCGAAAGCATTGCGCGCAGCGGCGATTGCCCGCTCGGCATCGACCTTCGTTCCTGCCTGATAACGCGAAACCACGACGCCATGTCCGGGGCTCTTGCGCTCGATCACGCCACCTTCAGCGCCGTCGGCCCATTTACCGCCGATCAGCATCTGGAATTCACGCACATTGAAATTATCGAGCGCTTGTGGACGTACCAGAACTGTCATTACCATTCTCCCTTGAACACGGGCTCGCGCTTTTCGGCAAAGGCCGAAACACCTTCCTTCAGGTCCGCTGTTTTTGCGACGAGGATCGAGCCCAAAGCCTCGACCGCCGTCCCATTATCTTCGCCATTGGCCGAGGCGATCATCAGTTTTGCCACTTCGACGGCTGCCGGGCCACGCTTGGCGATCCGCTCTGCGTAGGCCTGCGCCGTGGCAACGGCGGCACCCGTCTCGACGACATGGTCCACCAGACCGACGGCTTGCCCCTCGTTCGCACTGAAGATCTCGCCGCCCAATGCCATGCGGCGGACAACCTGTGCGCCAAACCGGCGGACAAGACGTTGCGTTCCGGACCAGCCAGGCACCATGCCAAGCCCGGTTTCCGGCAGGCCTAGCCTGATCTGGGTTTCGGCGATGCGGATATCGGCGGCCGCGGCCAGTTCCAGCCCGCCGCCCAGCGCATGGCCATTGAGCGCTGCGATGAGGGGGACTCTCAGTGTAGCCAAACGCTCAAAAACGCGATGGCCGAAGCGCACCCAGGCATGACCGAATTCGTTCGGCGTCATCGCCGCCCAGGCCTTGATGTCGCCGCCCGCAGAAAAAGCCTTGCCCGCACCGGTCAGGATCGCAACCCGTATCTCCGCGTTGGCTTCGACAGCATCGCAGGCAGCGCTTAATTCCTTCAGCATGTCGAGGTCGAAAGCGTTGAGTTTTTCCGGCCGCGACACCGTGATCGTGGCGATAGGGCCGGCGAAGGTTACTTCGATACGCCGATCAGCCATTGAGTGTCCTTTGCGGTTTCTGCGGTAGTTTCAAACCGAATGGCTGCGGACCAAACAGTTGAATCTCCATCAGTTTAAGATCGCGGGCAACGACCAGCGGGAATTCCGACTGGTCGAGAATATGCGTTTGCAAATCAATGCCCGGCGCAATTTCAGTCAGTACAAGACCCTCGGGGCGCAGAACCATGACGCAGCGCTCGGTAACATAGGTGATGTCCTGACCCTGCTCGACGGCACGGCGGCCTGAGAAGGTGACGTGCTCGACCTCCCTGACCAGCTTCTTCAGCTTGCCTTCCTTCTCGATCACGAGCTTGCCGTCCTCCACCTGCACTTTCGCGCCGGCATTGAACATACCCGAGAAGACGATCTTGCGTGCCCTGGCCGTGATATCGACAAAGCCGCCGGCACCCGCAGTGACATGCGGACGGAAGCTCAGCTTCGACACGTTGACCGAGCCGGTTTGATCGATTTCAAGGAAGGACAGAAGTGAGGCATCGAAACCTGCGCCCTGGAAATAGGTGAACTGGTGCGGGGACGGTACAAAGGCTTCGGCATTGGAAGCGCAGCCAAAGGCAAAGTCGAGCAACGGAACGCCACCGACAGGACCCTGCTCGATCACCCAGGTGACCGCGCCATGCAGTCCCTCTTCGAGAAGAATGCGCGGCACATTGGCAGAGATGCCGAAACCGAGATTGACGGCGCTTCCCGCCTCAAGCTCCATGGCGACACGGCGGGCGATGACTTTCTGGATATTGAAATCCGGCAGGGCAAAATCTTCCAACGGATGGAAAATTTCACCGGAGATCGCTGGGTCATAGCCGGTTTGCGTCGTCTGCATCTGATCAGGATCGACGACGACATAGTCCACCAGAATGCCCGGAACACGCACGTCATGCGGCTTCATCGAACCACTCTTGGTGATACGTTTCACTTGCGCGATAACGATTCCGCCATTGTTGCGGACCGCCAGCGCCTGATCGAAGCCGCCAAGGTAGGCGCCCTCGTGCTCGTATGTGAGGTTGCCGCGCTCGTCGGCCGTGGTGGCGCGAATGATGGCCACCTGCGGAATTATGGGCTTGAAGAACAGCCATTCCTCGCCCTCGAAGTCGATCTTGCGAACAACCGGCTCCCTGGCCGCCAAAGCGTTCATGGCGCAACCTTGCCGGTCCGGATCGACAAAGGTGTCGAGCCCGACCTTGGTCAGCACGCCCGGGCGTTTCGCGGCCGCCTCGCGGTGCATGTCGAAGAGAATGCCGGACGGGATGTTGTAGGCCGCGACCTCATCATTGCCGATCATCTGCCAGATCAATGGCGGCTCGGCGGTGGAGGGGCCAGACGGGTAGGAGCCGCCGATGATTTTCTTCAGAAGCCCCTTCTTGGCGATGTAATCGACACCCTTGATGCCGCTCATGTCCCCGGCAGCGATAGGGTGCAAGGTCGTCAGATCGCGGGGATGACCGGTCGCATCGAAACGCGCCCCAATCGCCTTCAACATCAGATCCGGACAACCGAGACCACTCGATGAAGAGACCGAAACAATGGCTTCGTCGGGGATGAGGTTCGCGGCCTCCTCAGGAGTTATGTGCTTGTTCATTCTTGTATTTCTATTTTTCAAAGGCCTGGGTTGATATGCTGGACGGTTCCGGTTTTTGCCGCCTCGGCAACAGCGATACCTGCAGCGAGCGACCACACACCATCCTCGCCGCTCGCCGATGGAACGCCATTTCCGGCAATCGCGGCGTGGAACCTGGCGACTCCGGTCTCGTAGAGGTTCTTGTGATCGAGCTTGAGTTCCGTCTCGCCATCGGCATTGCGCAGGGTCACGGTACCAACCGGTCTCTGTGTCATCACATTGCGACCAACGAGCGAGCCTTCGGTGCCGTGCACCTCGAAGCCGGTTTCGGAATATTTGGTGGTGAAGCCATCATGGAACAGGGCGATGAGCCCCGACTTGAACCGCATCACACCCATGACCGCATCCTCAAGCCCGGCCTTGGCAAGCCCGCTTTTTTGAGTGGACGCAATAGCTTCAACAGGATCATCACCGAGCACGTACCGCAGCGTATCCGTATCGTGGACAGTGATGTCGAGGATAACCCCGCCGCCCGCTTCCGGACGGTCGAGCCTCCAGCCCTGCAGATGCGGCGGCAGATAACCCGCATGGAAAACCTTGGCAGCAAGCGGAGTGCCGATCTTGCCGGCCGCAATCGCATCGCGCATCGCCGTGTGACTTGCCGCATTGCGCAGGTGATGGTTAGTTGCAAATACCACATTGGCGGCGCGGCACGCTTCGACCATGACGCGCGCATCGGCAAGGCTGGTTGCAAGCGGCTTCTCGCATAGCACATGTTTTCCAGCTTTTGCAGCGGCAAGAACCTGATCTTTGTGCAATTCGTTGGTGGTGGAAATGTAAACCGCATCAATGGGTTGGTCGTTCAGTAGTGCATCGACACTCGTCACGGAACGGGCGATCCCGTGATCCGTCGCGTATTTCGCGCCGCGTTCGGCATTCGTGCTCATCACCGAAACGATCTCGCCGCCGTTCGCGCGGATCGCATCGATCACCCATTCATGCGCAATGGTGCTTGCCCCGATCAATCCCCAGCGTGTCATGCCATTTCCTCCGGTTGTTTCACGGGCGCACCGCAGCTTTGCCGCACCACAAGCCGCACTGACGTCACGATGGATTCCTGATCGATCTGTCCTGCGTTGATCTGCTTCAAGAGCAGCTGGGCCGCGCGCTGGCCCATTCCCTGCGGGTCAACTGAAACGGTCGTTAGGGCAGGAACAGCGGTCTTGGCTTCGATGACGTCATCGAAGCCTATGATTCCAAAGCCTTTTCCCGGCTCTATATTGTTCGAGCGCAGGCCGTCGCAAACGCCGAATGCCACCGCGTCGTTGAGGCAGAGGGCTGCAGTCGGGCGCTCCGCGAAGAGCATCATGCGCTCGACCGCTGCGACACCGCCGGCGCGCGATGGAGCGGAATGAATGATGAAATTGTCGTTGAGCGGGATACCCGCCTCGACCAGCGCATCGCGATAACCGCGCACCCGGTCGGAGAAAACCGCAGTGTCGACGAAGCCGCCCATAAAGGCGATGCGGCGATGACCAAGGCCGATCAGATGCCGGATGGCAGCCTTGGCACCGGCATAATTGTCGGACAAAAGCGTTGAAACCTTGGCGCCGGGGAGGTTTCGGACAACAACCACAACCGGGATTCCGCTGTCTGCCAAGGACTTGATATCATTGGCTTCCGTGCCCCGCGCCGGCGACAGGATCAGTCCGGCAATGCCATTTTCCCGCATCGATGCAATGACCTGGCGCTGCCGGTCCACACTCTCACCGCTGTGGGCGAGAAACTGCACATAACCTGCCGATTGGACCACCAGATCCATGCCAACAGCCAATTCCGCGAAGAAGCTGTTGGTCAGGTCATTGACGACGATGCCGACGATTTTGGACCTGGCCTGGCGCAAGTTTGCGGCGCCGCGATTATAGACATAGCCAAGCTCATCGATGAGCCCGCTGACCTTCTCGCGGGTCTTGTCATTGACGAGCGGGCTGCCTTGGAGAACCAGGGACACGGTGGATTTCGACACGCCGGCGGCGCGCGCTATGTCCACAATGCTGGTCCGGGTCCGGTTCAAAGGCGTATCTCCCAAGTTGCGGCAACTTTAATTGGAACGTTCCAAATTAGTCAAGCATTTTCTTACACCACAATTTTTTGCGCCAATTACACCCGTCCTGGTTGATTTTCTTGGGACAGATTCAGTGTTTTGCAGACTAATTTGCGGGCATTTTGAGCGAATCTAGTGATTTTTCGTTTTATCTCTTGTTTTTTGGAACGTTCCAAAATAGAAGTTGCGTGTTTGATCGGGAGCGATAGCTATGACCCTTACCCTAAAGTTGCCCAACGCAGACGGGACAACCTCCGATTATCGTCTGACAGGCGAACCGATTGGTACACCGGCCACGATGCCTGTCTTCAACCGCATCGCCTATGCAGCCGCCCATGTGGTTTCCGATCCCTTGCGCGATGTCCAGCCATGGGGCGCTCCGGCTATAGATTGGGATGCGACGATGGCCTTCCGCCATCACCTCTGGTCGCTCGGATTCAAGATCGCCGAGGCCATGGATACGGCGCAACGCGGCATGGGTTTGGACTGGGCTGGAGCGCGCGAGCTGATCCGCCGCTCGCTCGCAGAGTCGCGCTCCGTTGCGGGCGCAGATCTCGCCTGCGGTGCAGGCACTGACCAGCTGGCACCGAACGACACCAAGCATCTTCAAGACGTCATTGACGCCTATGAGACGCAGATCGGTTTCGTCGAGGCCGAGGGCGGACGGGCGGTAATGATGGCAAGCCGCGCACTGGCGCGGGTCGCACGTTCCGGTGACGACTATCGCACCGTCTATGGCGAGCTCCTGAGCCAGACCCGGGAGAAGGCCGTTCTGCATTGGCTCGGCGACATGTTCGACCCCCAGTTAGCCGGCTACTGGGGTTCGCATTCCTTCGACACGGCTCTGGAAACAGTTCTCGCCATCATCAACGACAACAGGGACAAGGTCGAAGGTATCAAGATTTCGCTGCTCGACAACCGGAAGGAAGTCGAGTTGCGCAAGCGGCTGCCCGAGGGTGTGCTGTGCTTCACCGGCGACGATTTCAACTATGCCGAATTGATCGAAGGCGACGGCACACGCTACAGCCATGCGCTGCTCGGTATCTTCGACGCGGTGGCACCTTCGGCGTCGAAGGCGTTGAGTCTCCTCGCCAAAGGCGAGACTCAAGCTTTTCGCGCGGTGATCGAGCCGACGGTTCCGTTGTCCCGCAAGATCTTCGAGGCTCCGACCCAATATTACAAGGCAGGCGTCGTGTTCCTCGCCTGGCTCAACGGCCACCAAAGCCATTTCACCATGCCAGCAGGCATGCAATCGGCACGCGGGATCGTCCACTATGCGGATATTTTCCGGCTGGCTGATCAGGCCAATGTTCTCGACAAGCCTGAGCTGGCCGTGAGTCGCATGATGAACCTTTTGCAGGTCTACGGGCTTTAAGTTCGCACACGTACCTCATTCGATTGGCGACAAGCACTTCTGTGTTAGATTGTGTACAAAACAACACAAGGCTGTAACCATGACTGATACAACTCTGACTATACGCATCAGTTCTGAGATGAAAGACAAGCTGGGCCGATTGGCAAAGGACACGCGACGCAGCAAATCCTTTCTCGCTGCGGAAGCGGTTTCTGCCTATGTCGACCATGAACTCGAGATCGTAGAGGGTATTCAGCGTGGCCTTGACGCCATCACCGCAGGAGACACCGACAGTTTCATGTCGCATGAAGATGCCATGGCAGAAATTTATGCCGTGATTGACGCTGTCGAAAGACGCAAGGCTTGACGCGGCCTGTCGGATGGTTCCGTCCAGCACTGGATGACCTCAAACAACAGGTCTCATATATTGCTGCCGATAATCCAGAAGCAGCAAGGCGAATAGCAGACCGAATTCGAGACGCCGGCAACGATCTTGGCAGTTTTGCGAAAGGCCGCCATGGACGAGTAGCCGGAACGTATGAAAAATCGGTGCCGCGCCTGCCTTACATTATCGATTATTCGATCAACCTTATCCATGGGCGAGAAACAGTATCCATCGTGCGCATCATTCATACGGCACGAGATTGGCCTGTTGACGAATGGCCATCCAAATAAAAGGGGCGGCGCCCAAGCGCCACCCCTTCCCCGCTCCAACTGTTTGAAGCTTACTTTACCCAGCTCTTGACCAGCTCATCATAATTGATGGTCTGCGGCTTTTCCTTTTCGTTCTCGACCTTGAGCTGCGGTGCCAGATTGCCTGCTTTCACAGCTTCGGCATTCCAGTAAGCAAGATCATGCTCTTCGGCCAATTTCGGGCCGATGTCGCCCTGAACGCCCGACTTCTCGAGGCGTCCAAGCACCTTTTCCTGTTCCTCGCACAGCGAGTCCATGGCCTCTTGTGCAGTCTTGGCACCCGAGGACGCATCACCGATCGCCTGCCACCAAAGCTGAGCCAGCTTCGGATAGTCCGGAACATTGGTTCCGGTCGGCGACCATTGCAAGCGAGCCGGCGAGCGATAGAACTCGATCAGGCCCCCAAGTTTTGGCGCGCGGTCGGTAAAGGACTTATGGTCGAGCGTCGACTGGCGGATGAAGGTCAGGCCGACATGGCTCTTCTTCACATCGACGGTCTTGGATGTCACAAACTGCGCATAGAGCCATGCGGCCTTGGCGCGATCATCCGGGGTGGATTTCAGCAACGTCCAGGAACCGGCGTCCTGATAGCCAAGCTTCATGCCGTCCTTCCAGTACACGCCATGCGGAGACGGGGCGAAACGCCACTTTGGCGTGCCGTCCTCGTTGACCACCGGCAAGCCTGGCTTGACGAAGTCGGCGGTGAACGCCGTATAGGTGAACATCTGCTGGGCGATTTCGCCCTGCGACGGTACCGGGCCCGATTCGGAGAAGGTCATGCCCTGAGCCGCCGCAGGAGCATAGGCCTTCATCCAATCCAGGTATTTCTGGATGGAATAGACCGCAGCCGGACCGTTGGTGTCACCGCCGCGCGCAACGCAGGAGCCGACCGGACGCGAATTCTCGTCGACCTTGATGCCCCATTCGTCGACCGGCTTGCCGTTCGGAATGCCCTTGTCGCCATTGCCGGCCATGGAGAGCCAGGCATCGGTGAAGCGCCAGCCCAGCGACGGATCCTTCTTGCCATAATCCATATGGCCGTAGACCTTCTTGCCGTCCACCTCGCGGCCGGTGAAGAACTCGGCAATATCCTCATAGGCCGACCAGTTGACCGGCACGCCGAGGTCGTAGCCATACTTCGCCTTGAAGTCTGCTTTGTTCTTCTCGTCGTTGAACCAGTCGTAGCGGAACCAGTAGAGGTTCGCGAACTGCTGGTCGGGCAACTGATAAAGCTTGCCGTCCGGCGCGGTGGTGAAGGATTTGCCGATGAAGTCGTCGATGTCGAGATCCGGGTTGGTGACATCCTTGCCTTCATTCGCCATCCAGTCGGTCAGGCTGCGCGCCTGCTGATAGCGCCAGTGGGTGCCGATCAGGTCCGAGTCGTTGATGTAGGCGTCATAGACGTTTTCACCCGACTGCATCTGTGTCTGCAGCTTTTCCACGACGTCACCTTCGCCGATCAGATCGTGTGTGATCTTGATACCGGTGATATCGGTGAACGCCTTGGCGAGGGTCTTCGACTCGTATTCATGCGTGGTGATGGTTTCCGAGACCACCTTGATGTCCAGGCCGGCAAAAGGCTTTGCCGCATCCACGAACCACTGCATTTCCTTTTCTTGCGCCGCCCGATCGAGCGCCGACATGTCGCCGATTTCCTTGTCGAGGAATGCCTTGGCCTCGTCCATGCCGGCATAGGCACTGCCTGCACCGAAGAGCAGTACGAGAGCTGTCGTTGTCGTCAATATTCGCGTTCGCATTTTAGTCCTCCCAGAGTTGCGATTGCATCGTCAGGTGCGTGGCGGAATGCCTTGCACCTTGTTCCTAGACAAAGCGGAATACGCCGATTGCGTAGACCACAGAGAGAGCCAGAGCCCACCAAAGGTTCGGGCCGACAAGGCCGAGCCAGGCGAGGTGAATGAATGCGCTGCCGAGCAGCGACACGAACAGCCGGTCGCCGCGCGTGGTTTCAAAGCGCAAGATGCCAACCCTTGGGTTGCCACCTGGAGAGGCATATTCCCATACGGCCATAAGCGACATGAGCGCAAAGATGGTGAGGAAGAACAGCGCAGTCGGGAATGTCCAGGCCATCCAACCGCCGGCAACCAGAGGTGCGAACCAGTCGCGCGCGCCATCCTTGACAGGCACAGCCGCAACGAGAAGCCCGACCATGATTGTGAAAGCGGCTGCGACAACCGCCAGCACCACGGGCCAACGCCTTGTCGTTTCCATTATACCCTCCCCAGGGCAAAGCCCTTGGCAATGTAGTTGCGGACGAAATAGATAACGATCGCGCCCGGAATGATGGTCAGCACGCCAGCTGCGGCAAGCACACCCCAATCCAGACCCGAGGCCGAGACCGTGCGTGTCATGATGGCGGCAATTGGCTTTGCGGCAGTCGTCGTCAGGGTGCGGGCGATCAGCAGTTCCACCCACGAGAACATGAAGCAGAAGAAGGCGGCAACACCAATACCGCTTGCGATCAGCGGAACGAAGATCTTCACGAAAAAGCGGGGGAAGGAGTACCCGTCTATATAGGCGGTCTCATCGATTTCCTTCGGAACGCCCGACATGAAGCCTTCAAGGATCCAAACGGCAAGCGGCACGTTGAACAGGCAATGGGCAAGCGCCACGGCGATGTGCGTGTCAATCAGCCCAAATGCCGAATAGAGCTGGAAGAACGGCAGCGCAAATACGGCGGGCGGAGCCATGCGGTTGGTCAGCAGCCAGAAGAACAGGTGCTTGTCGCCGAGGAACCGGTAGCGCGAGAACGCATAGGCCGCCGGCAACGCCACCAGCACCGAGATCACCGTGTTCATCACCACATAGATGATGGAATTTATGTAGCCCTTGTACCAGGACGGATCTGTGAAGATGACCGCGTAATTGTGCAGCGTCGGGCTTTTTGGCCAGAGCGAAAAGGCACCGAGGATTTCCTGGTTGGTCTTGAAGCTCATATTGATGAGCCAGTAAATCGGCAGCATCAGGAAGATGATGTAGAGCGTCGGAATGAGCCACCAGAACTTCGACTCGTCGCCGCGCTTGCGCATCTTGCGGGCAAGCGCCTTGTCGATCTGCCGCTGCTCGGCTTCGGGCCGCTCGCTGGTGCGTGCAAGTGTTTCCTGTCTCACCGACATATCAGCGCTCCGCATCGTAATTGGTCATGATCGTATAGAAGACCCATGACAGCAGCAGGATGATCAGGAAGTAGATGATCGACATGGCCGCTGCCGGACCAAGGTCAAACTGGCCGACAGCCACCTTGACGAGGTCGATCGACAGGAACGTCGTCGAATTGCCGGGGCCGCCGCCGGTGACGACGAAAGGCTCGGTATAGATCATGAAACTATCCATGAAGCGCAGCAGCACGGCGATCAGCAGCACGCGATTCATCTTCGGCAACTGGATGTAACGGAACACCGCCCAGCGCGACGCACCATCGATCTTGGCCGCCTGGTAGAAGGCATCGGGGATCGACACAAGACCGGCATAGCAGAGAAGCACCACCAGGCTGGTCCAATGCCAGATATCCATGATGATGACCGTGAACCAGGCATGCATCGGGTTCTGAACGTAATTGTAATTGATGCCAAGCTTGGCGAGTGTGTAGCCGAGGAGGCCGATGTCGACACGACCGAATACTTGCCAGATGGTACCAACAACATTCCACGGGATAAGCAGCGGCAGGGCCATCAGCACCAGGCAGACCGGAACGCCCCAGCCTTTGCGCGGCATGTTGAGCGCGATGACGATGCCAAGCGGCACCTCGATGGCAAGAATGATGAACGAGAAGACAAGGTTACGCCCGAGCGCGGCATGAAAGCGTTCGGAGTGAAGTATCTCTTCGAACCATTCCGTGCCGGCCCAGAAGAACTGGTTATTGCCGAACGTATCCTGCACCGAATAGTTGACCACGGTCATCAGCGGGATGACGGCGGAAAAGGCCACCAGCAGCAGCACCGGCAGGACCATGAACCAAGCTTTGTTGTTCCAGGTTTTTTCCATGGTTACTGTCCTTCCACCCGCCAGGAATCGGCGTAGATATTGATGCCTTTCGGATCGAAGGCGACATGCGGTTCGGCCGGAATATCCTGACCCTCGCCGACGATGACGGCGATCTCCTGATTTTCGAGCCGGGTGCGGACGATCTTGTGCCGGCCGATATCCTCGACCTTGGCGATCTTGACCGGTATGCCAAGACGTCCGAGACGCACATATTCCGGGCGAATTCCAAGTTCAATCTTGCCTGCGGCGACAGGCATGGCAGGTGATGGCAGCTGAATCTGGTGGCTGCCGATTTGAGCCATGCCGCCGGCGAGCTTTACCGGCATGACGTTCATGCCGGGCGAGCCGATGAAATAACCGACGAAGGTGTGCTTCGGCCGCTCGAACAGTTCCTCGGGCGTACCGATCTGCACGATCTCGCCGTCATACATGACAACGACCTTCTGGGCGAAAGTCAGGGCTTCGGTCTGGTCGTGCGTGACATAGACCATGGTATAGCCGAAGCGCTGGTGCAATTGCTTCAGCTGCGAGCGCAGCACCCACTTCATGTGGGGATCGATAACCGTCAGCGGCTCATCGAACAGGATGGCATTGACGTCGGATCGAACGAGGCCACGGCCCAGCGATATCTTCTGCTTCTGATCGGCGGTGAGACCGCGCGCCTTCTTTTTGGCCCAGCTGGCGAGATCGATCATTTCCAGCGTTTCGCGCACCTTGCGGTCAATCTCCGCTTCGGGCACACCGCGATTGCGCAAGGGAAAGGCAAGATTGTCGTAGACGGTCATGGTGTCGTAGATGACCGGGAACTGGAATACCTGCGCGATATTGCGTTCCTGGGTGGAAAGGTTCGTTACATCCTCGCCGTTGAAGAGCAACTGACCGTGCGAAGGATGGATCAGCCCTGAAATGATATTGAGCAGGGTGGTCTTGCCGCAACCGGACGGCCCAAGCAGAGCATAGGCGCCGCCATCCTCCCAGCTGTGATGCACTTCCTTCAGCGCATAGTCCTTGTCCGATTTCGGGTTGGGGCCGTAGGCATGGCGGATGTGATTGAGGTCGATGCGTGCCATGATCGCTCCTATGCCGCCAGCTTCTGGCGGCGGGTGACGGAATTGCCGCTCGCGTCAAAAATCATCAGATTGCGCGGATCGATGAAGATCTCGATCTCCTCATCGGGCGTGTAGATGTGAATACCATGCGCCAGCATGGTCCAGCGCGCATCTGCAAAAGAGAGATGCACATAACTTTCCGAACCGGTGATTTCCGTCGCGGTGACCGTCGCTTTCAGACCGATCTCGCCGGGATTCGTCCGAACTGTCGCGACATGGTGCGGCTGAAAGCCGATGGTGTAAGTGCCATCTGCGAATTCGGCGAGATGCGCGGGCACCGGCAGAGCGACACCACCCTCCAGCTGGAACACCTTGCCGAACTTGGCCAGCGCAATTGTGTTGAGCGGCGGGTCGGCGAAAGTCTGCGCGGTGATCAGGTCGTCCGGCTTGCGGAAGACATCGATGGTCGGCCCGAACTGGGTGATGCGGCCTTCCGAAAGGGTCGCGGTATTGCCACCAAGAAGCAGCGCCTCATGCGGTTCGGTGGTGGCATAGACGAAGATCGTACCGGATTCGGCGAATATCTTCGGCAGTTCCTGGCGCAATTCCTCGCGCAGCTTGTAGTCGAGATTGGCCAGCGGCTCATCGAGCAGAACCAGTTTGGCATTCTTGACGATGGCACGCGCCAGCGCCGTGCGCTGCTGCTGACCGCCGGAGAGGCTGAGCGGCGTGCGGTCAAGGAACGGCGTGAGTTTCAGCAGTTCCGCGGCCTTGCGCACTTCGCGGTCGATGGTCGCACTATCGGCGCCGGCAACGCGCATGGGCGAGGCGATGTTCTCATAGACCGTGAAAGCCGGATAATTGATGAACTGCTGATAGACCATGGCTACCGAGCGCTTCTGCACCGGCACACCGGTCACATCCTTGCCATCGAACCAGACCGAGCCCGAGGTCGGCGCATCGAGGCCAGCCATGATGCGCATGAGACTGGTCTTGCCGGACAAGGTCGGGCCGAGCAGGACATTCAGCGTGGCATGTTCCAAAGTCAGCGAAATATCGCTGAGATGGGGCTTACCGCCCACCACTTTGGATACATTCCGCAATTCCAACATATGCTCTCCTCCCAGAGACAATGCGGACATTTGTCCACATCGCTCAATCCAAAACTATTCGGCTGCGAGCTTGCGCCGCCGGTCGACCGCATCTTCCATGAAGCGATCAAGCGCGGCTGCCTCGTCAGCGTTCAAATGCAAACCCTTCTTGGTGCGGCGCCACAGCACGTCCTGCGCCGTCACGGCCCATTCATGATCGATCTGGTAGCGAACCTCCGCCTCGTAAAGATCAGAGCCGAAGTGCCTGCCAAGATCGTCGATCGATGCTGCGCGCCCGAGCAATGTCCGGACTTTCGTACCGTAAAGCCGGAACAGGCGGTGCGCATGAACGTCCGGCAGAAAAGGATAATCGACCTTGAGCTTGTGCAACTCGGCATCGAAGGCGGTTGCCGCAAAATCGCCGCCCGGCAAAGTGCCAGTGGCGGTCCAGGGCTTCCCCTTTTTGCCAAGCTGATCCTCGATTTTCTCCAGCATGTGTTCCGACAAACGCCGGTAGGTCGTGATCTTGCCGCCGAATATGTTGAGCAGCGGCGCCTGGCCATGCGGTGCGTCGGCCTTCAGCACATAGTCGCGCGTGGCCTCCTGGGCTTTGGACGCACCATCGTCATAGAGCGGGCGCACACCGGAATAGGTCCACACAACATGTTCCCGCTTGACTGGCTCGACGAAATATTCGCTGGCCGCTGCACAGAGATAATCGATCTCGGCATCGCTGATTTTTACCTCCGCAGGATTGCCGTGATAATCCTGATCGGTGGTGCCGATGAGCGTGAAATCCTGTTCGTAGGGAATGGCGAAAATGATGCGGCCGTCGGTGTTCTGGAAGAAGTAGGCGCGCGGATCGTCGAACTTCTTCCTCACGACGATATGACTGCCCTGCACGAGGCGGACGTTGTGCGCATTGTTGCTGCCAACGACACCGGTCAGCACCTCATCCACCCAGGGACCGGCAGCATTGACCACGAGCCGCGAGCGGATTTCCTCCGTGGTGCCGGTCAGGTCGTCCTGCAGGGTCAGGGTCCAGACATTTGCATCGCGCCGGGCACTGACCACCTTCGTGCGGGTACGGATGACGGCACCGCGATCGGCGGCATCACGGGCATTCAAGGCGACGAAGCGCGCATCGTTGACCCAGCAATCGGAATACTCGAAAGCCTTGGTGTAGAGCGATTTCAGCGGTTTGGCCGCCGGATCGCGGGTCATGTCGAGCGTCCGCGTCGCAGGGAGCCTCTTGCGGCCGCCGATGTGGTCATAAAGGAAGAGGCCAAGCCGCAGGAGCCAGGCCGGGCGCAGGCCGGCATGATGCGGCAGGACAAAGCGCATCGGCCAGATGATATGCGGCGCATTGGCCCACAGCACTTCGCGCTCCATCAATGATTCGCGCACCAGCCGGAATTCATAATATTCGAGATAGCGCAGCCCGCCATGAATAAGCTTGGTGGAGCCGGAAGAAGTGCCGCTGGCGAGATCGTTCATTTCCGCAAGGAACACCGAATAGCCGCGGCCAACAGCGTCCCGCGCGATGCCGCATCCATTGATGCCACCGCCAATAACGAAGATGTCGAAGACGTGTTCGGCCAAACCTGGCAATTCCATCCTCCCGATTTTTCGCAACGCACCATTTCCTCGCAATTGCGAAAGATACACAAATGAATTACGAAAGCAATACGAAACTGAAGTGAACTATACTGCGCATTGCAAAACGGCACAAGTGCCCAATCAGGCCGAGGTTTCGATGAGCCGTACGTCGGCATCGGCACAAATCTGCCGGATTGCCGCGCTTTCGCAGCGATCGGTTATAAAAGTGTGGACCTGCGAGAGATGGCCGATGCGCACGGGCGCCGTGCGCTCGAATTTGGTCGAGTCAGAAACGAGGATCACATGGCGCGCATTGGCCATGATGGCTTGGGCAACCTTCACTTCGCGAAAATCGAAATCGAGCAGAGCCCCGTCGCTGTCGATGGCAGAGGTGCCGATCACCGCGAAATCCACTTTGAACTGGCGAATGAAATCCACTGCGGCTTCGCCGACAATACCTCCATCGGAGCCACGAACCACGCCACCTGCGATGACCACTTCAATGTCGGGGTAAATACGTAACTTATTGGCAACATTAATATTATTTGTGATAATCATCAGGCCTTTGCGATCAAGCAAGGCTTGCCCCACCGCCTCGGTGGTGGTGCCAATGTTGACGAAGAGCGAAGCGTTATCCGGAATGAGATTGGCGGCCGCGCGGCCGATCGCCTCCTTCTCACCTGCCGCGATGAGCCGGCGCGCCTCATATTCGAGATTTTGCACTCCGGAAGGAAACAGCGCACCGCCATGAATGCGGGTAAGCAGGCGCTGGTCGCACAGATCGTTCAGATCCTTGCGAATGGTCTGCGGCGTCAAATTGAAGTGAACGGCGAGATCGTCAACGAGGACGCGGCCATGTTCCTTGGCCATCTCCAGAATTTCGGCATGTCTGGGGGGCAGAAACATCGTGTCAACTTTCATTTTCGTTTTCTGTGACGCCATTCGAAAACGAAAATGAACTTATGTCAATCGGCGCAAAAGCGAAAATGAACCACTCTGACCTATGCGGTCGCACCTTCGATGATTTCATAACCGGTATTGATGATGGTCTTTTCCTCGGGGCGCTCACGGCTTTCGAGCAATTTTTCAGCTGCCGTCTTGCCGATGAGAAAGCGCTTCGACAGGATCGTCGACAACGGCATGGACATCGCCTGCCCGATATCCAGCCCATTGAAGCCGAATATTCCAAGCTGCTGCTTCACGGTAATCCCGACATGCATGCAGTGGAAAATTCCGCCCATCGCCATGTCATCGTTCGGAAACACCACCACGTCGAGACCGGGCTCGGTCGCGAGAAGAATCTCCAGCGAATCACGCCCCGCCATAGTCGAGCTTGGGCCCGGATGACGATGCTCGGCAACCAGCGAGAGCCCGGCCTCACGCAGCGACGTGCAAAGTCCCTCGTAACGGGCGGTGGCGCGATCATCGAAGACGACACTATGCCCGGCATAGCCGAAGCGGCGATAGCCACGCTGGATGAGGTGCCGGCCGGTGTCATAGCCAGCCTGGCGGTGCGACATGCCAACAGCAATATCAACGGGATCACCGTCAATATCCATGAGTTCGGCAACGCGGAACCTCCCATGCTCCAGATGGCGGCGGGCCGTCGGTGTATGGTGAAGCCCGGCGAGGATGATCGCTGCTGGCTGCCAGGCTAGAAATGAGACAAGAATGCGCTCTTCGACCAGCGGATCATAGTCGGTCACGCCGATCACGGGCTGAAACGCCGTTTGCGTGAGAGCGGTATGAATGCCTCGCAACACATCCGGAAAAACGATATTGGAGAGCGAGGGCAAAAGAACGCTCATCAATGTGGAGCCGGCAGAAGCGAGGCTGCCTGCTGCGCGGTTTGGAATATAGCCGAGTTCTGCAATGGCGTTCAGCACGCGTGTGCGGGTTGCATCGGCAATCGGCCCCTGGGCACGGACGACGCGCGACGCAGTAATCTCACTCACGCCTGCCAGCCGGGCGACGTCGGCCAAGGTCGGCATGTCGGGACTTCGATGAGCGTTGCGTTTGCGCGACATGGCCTCCCGATCCAGTGCGGCTGAAAGAATAATGACAGCGCTACCATAAAACGCTTGATGAATGCTAGTCATTATGCATAACTTTATGACAGCGCTGTCATAGGTTGGTTTTGATAGCGCCCATAAGCCTGAGGAGAGGCTTGCAGGGAGGTCTATCGCATATGCATGTGCTCGTTATCGGTGCAGCCGGAATGGTTGGCCGCAAATTGCTGGACAAAATTGCCGCTGAGCCTGGTTTACTGGGTGCAGACATCGACAAGCTGACGCTGGTCGATGTGATTGAACCCGCGGCGCCCACCGCGTTCTCCAGCATTTCCGTATCCAGAGCGGCAGACCTTTCCGACGCCGGGGTCGCTGACTCGCTGATCTCCAGCCGCCCGGACATGATCTTCCATCTGGCGGCCATTGTTTCCGGGGAAGCCGAAGCCGACTTCGAAAAAGGCTACAAGGTAAATCTCGACGGCACACGTGCCTTGTTCGAAGCGATCCGTCTGGAGAGCAATAAGGCCCCCTACCGGCCGCGCGTGGTATTCGCCTCATCAATTGCCGTGTTTGGCACGCCGTTCCCCGACAAGATCGGCGACGAGTTCTTCACAACGCCACTGACCAGCTACGGCACGCAGAAGGCAATCTCCGAACTTCTGCTATCCGACTATAGCCGCCGCGGCTTCTTCAACGGAATCGGCATTCGCCTGCCGACAATCTGCATTCGCCCCGGCAAGCCTAACAAGGCGGCCTCGGGCTTCTTCTCGAACATCCTGCGTGAGCCGTTGGCCGGACAGGAAGCCGTGCTGCCCGTGGACGAAAATGTTCGCCATTGGTTTGCCAGCCCGCGCTCGGCCGTCGGGTTCTTCATTCATGCAGCAACGCTTGACCTCGACAAGGTGGGCCCGCGGCGCAATCTGTCCATGCCGGGCCTCTCTGCACTGGTCGGCGAGGAGATTGCCGCCCTGAAGCGCGTCGCCGGTGAAAAAGCAGTCAAGCTGATCCGCCGCGAACCGGATCCGACGATCCAGAAGATCGTGGCAGGCTGGGCGACAGATTTCGACACGGCACGCGCAACAGAGCTTGGCTTTAGGGCCGAAACGGCTTTTGATGACATCATCAAGGCGCATATTGAAGACGAACTTGGCGGAAACGTTCCAGCATGACCAAAGAAGATTCAGGCAGGGGCAAGATTGCATTGGTGACCGGCGGCGGCACCGGCATCGGCAAGGCAATTACCAGCGCCTTGCTCGGAGCGGGCTATACGGTCGTGATCTCTGGCCGGCGCAGGGACGTTCTCGATGAGGCAGCGAGGGCACTCGCCGGCGAGACAAGGGGCACGGTCAAGGCAATCACTGCCGATGTGAGTGATCCGGACTCGGTTGCAGCGCTGTTCGAGGCGATCAAATCCGAATTCGGACGGCTTGACCTGCTCGTCAACAATGCAGGGGTCAATGTACCGAACATCCCGATGGAAGAACTTACGTTCGATCATTGGAACGCTATCGTAGGCGCCAATCTGACCGGTGTCTTCCTCTGCACGCAGCAGGCCATGAAACTGATGAAGGCACAATCGCCACGCGGCGGGCGCATCATCAATAATGGTTCGATTTCGGCACAGACACCGCGCCCGTATTCCGCGCCATATACGGCGACGAAACATGCAGTTACCGGTCTCACCAAATCAACCGCGCTGGATGGCAGGCCATTCGACATTGCCTGCGGCCAGATCGACATCGGCAATGCGACGACCGAGATGACATCGAAGATGGCGGCTGGCGTGCTCCAGGCGAATGGCGAGACCGCGAGCGAGCCGACAATTCCGGCGCACTACATCGGCGATGCGGTGGTTCATATGGCCAGCCTGCCGCTTGAGGCAAATGTGCTGACCATGACGATCATGGCGACGAAAATGCCGCTGGTCGGACGAGGATAGAAGGATTTGGACGAGGCTTTGGGAGAAGCATCGTCATGACAATTTGAGAGGAACAGGCATGGCATCTGTCGAATTCGCCGATGTACGAAAATCATTCGGAACGCATCCGGTAATCAAGGGCGTCGATATCGAAATTGCCGATGGCGAATTCGTCATTCTCGTCGGCCCGTCCGGCTGCGGCAAGTCCACGCTGCTGCGCATGCTGGCCGGGCTGGAGAATATTTCCGCCGGCGAGATTCGCATCGGCGGCCAGGTGGTCAACGGCCTTGCACCCAAGGAACGCGACATCGCGATGGTGTTCCAGAACTATGCGCTCTATCCGCACATGACCGTCGCGGACAACATGGCCTTCTCGCTGACGCTGAAGGGTGCACCCAAATCCGAGATCGACAAACGGGTAAAACCAGCGGCGGAGATTCTCGGGCTCACGCATCTCCTCGACCGCTTTCCACGTCAGCTTTCCGGCGGTCAACGCCAGCGTGTGGCCATGGGCCGTGCTATCGTGCGCGATCCGCAAGTCTTCCTGTTCGATGAACCCCTGTCAAACCTTGACGCCAAGCTGCGTGTTGCCATGCGTGCCGAGATCAAGGAATTGCATCAGCGGTTGAAGACCACGACCGTCTATGTCACCCATGACCAGATCGAAGCCATGACCATGGCCGACAAGATCGTGGTCATGCATGATGGCCTTGTCGAGCAGATCGGTGCACCGCTGGAGCTCTACGACCAGCCAGCCAACCTCTTCGTGGCGAGCTTCATCGGTTCGCCAGCGATGAACATGATCAAGGGCAAGCTCGACCCGAACGACACCCAGAAATTCATCACCGACAATGGTGTGGTGCTGCCGGTTGCCAAGGCGCCGGAAAGCGCCAAGGGGCGCGCACTGATCTACGGACTGCGCCCAGAGCATATGACGATCGCAAATGGCGGCATACCGGCCGAGGTCGTGGTGATCGAGCCTACCGGCTCCGAGACGCAAATGATCATGCGGGTTGGCGGCGATTTGATTACGGGCGTGTTCCATCAGCGCATCAACGCCCGCCCAGACGAAATCGTCGGCCTCTCCATTCATGCGGAGGCGACATATCTGTTCGACGCGGAGACAGGCAAACGCCTGGTCTGAGACGTACCTAAGCCGCGCCTGCCAGTCGGGGAGCAGGTGCCGGTCATAAGATCCCCGACAACGGTTGGCCCAGAATGTGGGAGCATTTTGAAAAGAGGCCTGTGTCCATTCGGTCGTTATATGGAGGAGCATCAATGACTATCAACAGAAGACATCTTCTCGGCGCATCTGCCGGGCTCGTCGCCGCCGCCGGGCTCAACCGGTTCGGCCTTACCCCGGCTTTCGCGCAATCCGCGCCGGCCTATAAGCCGGAAGAGGGTGCAACCCTTCGCCTGTTGCGCTGGGTACCATTCGTTCCCGCGGAAGAGGCAGCGTGGCTGGCCAACACCAAGAAGTTTACCGATGCTACCGGCGTCCAGGTACGTATCGACAAGGAAAGCTGGGAGGACGTTCGCCCGAAAGCCGCCGTTGCCGCCAATGTAGGCTCGGGACCGGATATGGTCATGAGCTGGTTTGACGATCCGCAGCAATATCCGGACAAGCTCGTCGACGTGACTGAGCTTGGCGAATATCTCGGCAAGGCGAATGGCGGCTGGTATCCGGGTCTCGAAGGCTATGCAAAACGCGACGGCAAGTTCATCGCCGTGCCGCTCTGCGCTATCGGCAATGCTGTCGTCTATCGCGACAGCCATATGAAGGCCGCCGGCTTCAGCGAGTTCCCGAAAGATACAGCCGGCTTCCTCGAACTGTGCAAGGCGATGCATGCCAAGGGTACGCCTGCAGGCTTCCCGCATGGCAAGGCGGTTGGCGACGGCAACAATTATGCGCATTGGCTGCTGTGGAGCCATGGTGGCAAGATGGTCGATGAAAGCGGCAAGGTGGTGATCAACAGCCCCGAGACGCTGGCATCGGTCAAATACGCGCAAGAACTCTACAAGACCTTCATTCCGGGCACGGAAAGCTGGCAGGACGTCAACAACAACCGCGCCTTCCTTGCCGGACAGGTGTCACTGACCGCCAATGGTGTTTCGGTATATTACGCTGCCAAGAAGGATCCAGCCATGGCTGCGATCGCTGAGGATATGCGTTCGACAAACCTGCCGATCGGCCCGGTTGGCCAGTCGGTCGAACTGCACCAGACTTCCACAATCTCCATCTTCAAGCACACAAAATATCCGGAAGCAGCCAAGGCTTACCTGCAGTTCATGTATCAGGCAGAAAACATGAATGCGTGGATCGAAGGCGCCAGCGCTTATTGCTGCCAGCCTTTGAAAGCATTTGCTGACAATCCGGTGTGGAAGTCGGACCCCATCCACGCAGCGTATGCCAAGGCCTCGAGCACCCTGCGTCCCAACGGTTACGCTGGCCCGCTCGGCGCAGCCTCGGCCGGTGTCATGGCCGACTACGTTCTGGTCGACATGTACGCTACAGCCGTGACCGGTCAGATGACGGCGGAAGACGCCATCGCCCAGGCCGAAAAGCGGGCAAACCGCTACTACGCGGTATAAACCGAACAACTGGCCTTTCGCTGCCCTGGCGGCGGAAGGCCACCCAGCGCTAACGAAGCAACCGGAGATATCCGATGACAATGACGTCAACTGCGAAGCAGCCTTCGGCCTTCGGCAATATCGCCCGGAGCAACACTGCCGTCGGCCTGTTCTTCATGCTGCCAGCTGCAGTTTTCCTGCTGTGCTTTCTGACCTACCCGCTCGGACTTGGGGTTTGGCTCGGCTTTACCGATGCGACAATTGGCAGGGATGGCATTTTCATCGGGCTGGAAAACTACCAGGCGCTTGCCCGCGATTCTGTTTTCTGGATGGCGGTTTACAACACCGTATTCTACACGCTCATCGCTTCGATCCTTAAATTCGGCTTCGGCCTGTGGCTGGCGCTCATTCTCAACGAGCACCTGCCGTTCAAGTCGTTCTTTCGCGCCATCATCCTGCTGCCGTGGGTCGTTCCGACCGTGCTGTCGGCACTCGCCTTCTGGTGGATCTACGACGCACAGTTCTCGATCATTTCCTGGTCGCTGATGCAACTCGGCTGGATCGACGGCCCGATCAATTTTCTCGGCGACCCCAACAATGCGCGCGCTTCGGTGATCGCCGCCAATGTCTGGCGCGGTATTCCCTTCGTTGCCATCTCGCTGCTCGCCGGTTTGCAGACCATTCCGCAATCGCTGCACGAGGCCGCATCGCTGGATGGCGCGACCGGCTGGCAGCGTTTCCGCTTCATCACCCTGCCAATGCTGACGCCGATCATCGCCGTGGTAATGACGTTCTCGGTATTGTTCACCTTTACCGATTTCCAGCTGATCTATGTGCTGACCAAGGGCGGACCGGTCAACGCCACACACCTGATGGCAACATTGTCGTTCCAGCGCGGCATACCCGGGGGCCAGCTTGGCGAAGGCGCCGCAATCGCCGTCGCAATGATCCCCTTCCTGCTTGCCTCGATCCTGTTCTCATTTTTCGGCCTGCAACGCCGCAAATGGCAACAGGGCGGACAAGACTGAGCGCGGCGAGGAGGAGAATTACAATGAGCATTTCCGAACAGACCACCACCCAGCCGCTCACCGACGACGCGCAGGGCATGAGCTATCTCAACCGGCTGCCAAGGCGGATCGTCGTCCTCTACCTTCCGCTCGCCGTCTTCGTCTTCGTTCTGCTGTTCCCGTTCTACTGGATGGCGATCACGGCCGTGAAGCCGAATTCGCAGTTGACCGACTACAGCAATTACAGCCCGTTCTGGGTGGTGCAGCCGACGCTCGATCATATCAAATATCTCCTGTTCGAAACCTCCTATCCTGGCTGGCTCTGGAACACCCTTGTCGTTGCCGTCTGCGCAACCGTGCTGTCGCTTGCAGCCTCGGTCTTTGCCGCCTACGCCATCGAGCGCGTGCGCTTCTCCGGGTCGCGGCCCGTCGGCCTCTTGATCTTCCTGGCCTATCTGGTGCCTCCGTCGATCCTGTTCATCCCACTGGCGGTCATCGTCTTCAAGTTCGGGATGTATGACAGCAAGCTGGCATTGATCTTCACCTACCCGACCTTCCTCATTCCGTTTTGCACCTGGCTTCTGATGGGTTACTTCCGCTCTATCCCGTTCGAGCTGGAAGAGAGCGCCCTGGTCGACGGCGCATCGCGCTGGCAGATCCTCATCCGGATCATATTGCCGCTGGCGGTGCCAGGATTGATCTCGGCCGGCATTTTTGCCTTCACTTTGTCGTGGAATGAGTTCATCTATGCACTGACCTTCATCCAATCCTCGGAAAACAAGACTGTCCCGGTCGGCGTCCTGACGGAACTGGTGCGAGGGGATGTCTTCGAGTGGGGTTCACTGATGGCAGGTGCGCTATTTGGATCGCTTCCTGTCGTCATTCTCTACTCGTTCTTTGTCGATTATTACGTTTCTTCCATGACCGGCGCGGTCAAGGAATAGCTGGAGTTTCCATTCGATGACCACCACCAAAGCCCCGAAAAAGCTGCGCTCGCAGGAATGGTTCGACAATCCTGACAATCCGGGGATGACGGCGCTCTATTTGGAGCGCTATCTGAATTACGGCCTGACGCGGGAAGAATTGCAGTCTGGCAAGCCGATCATCGGTATCGCGCAGACCGGCTCCGATCTTTCTCCATGCAACCGGCACCACATCGAACTCGCCAAGCGCGTGCGCGACGGCATCATTGCGGCAGGCGGCATTCCCTTCGAGTTTCCGGTGCATCCGATCCAGGAGACCGGCAAGCGCCCCGGTGCCGCGCTCGACCGCAATCTCGCCTATCTCGGCCTGGTGGAGGTGCTGTTCGGCTATCCGCTCGACGGCGTTGTGCTGACCATCGGCTGCGACAAGACCACGCCCGCCATGCTCATGGGCGCAGCAACCGTCAATATCCCGGCGATCGCGCTTTCGGTCGGCCCGATGCTCAATGGCTGGCATCGCGGCGAACGCACCGGTTCCGGTACGATCGTATGGAAATCGCGCGAGAAGCTTTCCTCGGGCGAAATCAACTATGACGAGTTCATGGACATCGTCGCGTCTTCGGCGCCCTCTGTCGGCTATTGCAACACAATGGGCACGGCGACCACGATGAATTCGCTGGCCGAAGCGCTTGGCATGGAACTGCCGGGCGGCGCGGCTATTCCTGCGCCCTATCGTGAACGCGGACAAACGGCCTATGACACCGGCAAGCGCATCGTTGACATGGTACGCGAAGACCTGAAGCCATCCGATATCATGACGCGCGCGGCCTTCGAGAACGCGATCGTCATCAACTCGGCCATTGGCGGTTCGACCAATGCGCCGATCCATCTGAATGCAATTGCCCGCCATCTCGACATTCCGCTCGACAATGATGATTGGCAGGCGATCGGCCACGACGTGCCGCTGCTGGTCAATCTGCAGCCCGCCGGCGAGTATCTCGGCGAGGACTATCATCGGGCTGGCGGGGTACCTGCCGTGGTTGCCGAACTGATGAAGGCGCGCAAATTGCCGCATCCGGGCGCCTTGACCGTCAATGGCAAGAGCATCGGTGCGAACTGCGAGAATGCGGAAAATTTCAACACCGACGTCATCAAACCCTATGATGCGCCGCTGAAAAGACAAGCCGGGTTCATCAACCTGAAAGGCAACCTCTTCGACAGCGCCATCATGAAGACCAGCGTGATCTCCGAAGAGTTTCGCGCGCGATATCTCTCGAACCCGGACGATCCCGAGGCTTTCGAAGGCATTGCCGAAGTCTTCGACGGACCGGAAGACTATCATCACCGCATCGACGATCCGAACCTTGCGCTCGACGAGAACAGTATTTTGATCATGCGCGGCACCGGACCGATCGGCTACCCAGGCGCTGCGGAAGTCGTCAACATGCAGCCTCCGGCATACCTGCTGAAGAAAGGCATCCATGCCCTGCCCTGTCTTGGCGACGGGCGCCAGTCAGGCACTTCCGGATCGCCTTCCATCCTCAACGCCTCTCCGGAGGCGGCGGTCAATGGCGGGCTGGCACTCGTGAAGTCCGGGGATCACCTGCGTATCGACCTGCGAAAGGGAACGGCCAATATCCTGATCGACGACGAGGAACTGCAGAAGCGCAAGGACGACCTGATCGCCGCGGGCGGCTATAAATACCCGGCCAGCCAGACGCCATGGCAGGCAATCCAGCGCGGCATGGTCGGACAGCTGGACGAAGGCATGGTCCTGAAGCCCGCAGTCGAGTTCCAGCGCATCGCGCAGACGAAGGGATTGCCGCGCGACAATCATTGATCTGCCACGGGAGGAACGGAAGCAGCATGGCGAATTCCATAAGACGCTATGAGGGGCGGCACGCGGTCATAACCGGGGGCGCCTCGGGCATTGGCTTCAAGACGGCGGAGCGGATCGTGTCGGAAGGCGGCACGGTCAGCCTCTGGGATGTCGATGCGGAAAAGATCGATGAGGCTAAGAAGGCGCTCGGTGCCGCGGCGCATGGCGTGAGGCTCGATGTCTCCGATCCGGACCAAGTGGCGAATGCCGCACAGGAAACGGCGAAGGCATTCGGCAAGATCGATGTGCTGGTCTGCTCTGCCGGTATCACGGGACCCAATGCAAAGGTCGCCGATTATCCAATCGACCAGTGGAAGCGTGTCTTCGACATCAATGTGAACGGACTGTTCTATTGCAATCGCTTCGTCGTGCCCATCATGCAGAAGAACGGCTATGGCCGCATCGTCAATGTCGCGTCGATCGCTGGCAAGGAAGGCAACCCCAACGCCTCTGCCTATAGCGCATCGAAAGCTGCGGTGATCGGCCTTACAAAATCGCTGGGCAAGGAACTTGCAAACGATGGCATCACCGTCAACGCGATCACCCCTGCCACGGTCGATACACCGATCCTTCAGCAGTTGCAGCCGTCATTCATCGATTACATGCTCTCGAAGATCCCGATGCAGCGCTTCGGCAAGGTTGAAGAGCTTGCGTCGCTGATCACCTGGATCGCCAGCGAGGAATGCTCGTTCACGACCGGCGCCGTCTTCGACATTTCCGGTGGCCGTGCCACCTACTGATTCCAAGCTAGAAAGGTTATTCCATGAAACTGTTGCGCTATGGTCCTGCCGGTCAGGAAAAGCCCGGTCTTGTCGACAAGGACGGCCAGGTACGTGATCTGTCTGCCCATGTGAAGGACATTGCCGGCGAGGCGATTTCTCCGGAGGGGTTGAAGAAACTCGCGGCTATCGACGCAGCTTCGCTGCCATTGGTCAACGTGACCCGCTACGGACCCTGCGTGGCGGGGACCGGCAAGTTCATCTGCATCGGCCTCAATTACTCCGACCATGCGGCGGAAACCGGGGCCAAGGTTCCGCCGGAACCAATCATCTTCATGAAGGCTACATCGGCCATCGTCGGCCCGAACGACAATGTCGAAATCCCACGGGAGTCGCTGAAGACTGACTGGGAAGTCGAACTCGGCGTGGTTATCGGCAAGCATGCGAAATATGTTAGCGAAGACAAGGCGCTGGACCATGTAGCGGGCTATTGCCTGATCAATGACGTGTCCGAACGCGCCTTCCAGGCAGAACGTCAGGGCCAGTGGACCAAGGGCAAGAGCTGCGACACCTTTGGTCCGACCGGACCCTGGCTGGTGACCAAGGACGAGATCGCGGATCCGCAGAACCTGAAGATGTGGCTCGAGGTGAATGGCCACCGCTATCAGAACGGCACATCCGCGACGATGGTCTACGGCGTCAAATATCTCGTTTCGTACCTGTCGCAATTCATGAGCCTGCATCCCGGCGACATCATCTCCACCGGCACGCCGCCCGGCGTCGGCCTTGGCCAGAAGCCCAACGTATTCTTGAAGGCAGGCGATGTGATTACCCTCGGCATTGAAGGCCTGGGCGAGCAGCGCCAGGAAGTTGTGCAAGGGTGAGCTGACATCACTTCACGTCCGGTTATCCTCGGGTCAGCCCCGGGGGTGACCCGGCGCGTTCCATGCGAATCTCGGCATCCAGACTTTCAAGGTCTCGATAAATGGTGGCTGTAGCGAGAATGCGTCCGTCCTTCTTGTATTGCACGCTGCAGTCCCTCGCGTTGATGTCGCCATCGACGTCGATCTCCTGCCATTTTTCTGCGTGCCCCACGTAGTTGATCGGGACGTCGTAATGCTGGCTCCAAAAGAACGGCACCGAATCAAATTTTTCTTGCTGCCCCAGCATGTTACGTGCGGCGACCTGCCCTTGGCGTTGTGCGACGACCCAATGCTCGACCCTGATGTTTTCACCGGAATAGGGATCTGGCCAGCGCGCAATATCGCCCGCGGCATAAATTCCCGGCACGCTTGTTTCGAGGTGGGCGTTCACCACGACACCATCATCGATCGTGAGTCCTGCCTGCTCGGCCAATGCCAGGCGCGGTCGTACCCCAATGCCGGCAACGATGAAGTCAGCCTCGTACACGGCGCCGCTCCTGAGCCGGACTTTCGAGCCTTCGATTGCAACGACCGTATCTTCGAGATGAAAAATGACACCATGCTCCTCATGGAGTGCGCGGACGAAATCACCCATTTCCGGTCCGAGGACCCGCTCCATCGGCCGCTTGCCTGGAGCGACGACACGAACATCGATATTGCGGGCGCGCAGAGAAGCGGCGACCTCCAGTCCGATAAAGCTGGCGCCGATCACCACGGCACATCGGGCGCCTTGTGCCGCTGCAATTATGGCGCGGCAATCATCGAGGGTGCGGAGGGTATAAACATTCGGCTGATCCGCGCCGGGAATGGTCAGGCGCACAGGTTCCGCGCCAGTTGCCAACAGGAGCCGGTCATAGGCGATCTGGTCGCCGTTCGCGGTGACGACATTTCGCGCGCTGCTGTCGATCGAAGTCACTTCGGTTCGAAGGCGGAGATCGATTTTCATCCTGGTGTAGTATTTCTCGGACCGCAGCGGCACCCATTCTTCAGGGGCGCTGCCGGCGAGATAGTCCTTGGAGAGGTTTGGCCGGTCGACCGGTCCGGCGGTGTCCGCGCTCAACATGACAATACTGCCCTGGAAATCATGCCGTCGAAGCATTTCCGCCGCAGCGAACCCCGCCGCGCCGCCACCAATGATGACGATCTTTTCGGGCGCGGCCGTTCGGGATGCTGGCCGCATACCGCCAGGCTCGTCGCGTTTGTCCTCGACGAAGATATGGCCATCTCGCTGATCGACCCGCCAGCTGGACAGCGGGCTTATGGCGGGAGCCCGGAGCGCCTCCCCGCTGCGCAGGTCGAAGCAGGCGTGGTGCCAGGGGCAGCGCACAGTGTAGTCCTCCACCAGGCCATCAATGAGCGGACCGTGATAGTGGCTGCAAAAAGCGTCGATTGCTAAAATCTCATCGGCTATCTGCAGCAGGAGCACATCCTGTTTGCCGACATGACCGAGGAGCTTCCCTCCGTCGAGGGCAGAAACCGGAATGCCCTGGGTCAGGTCAGGGCCGCTGGGGGACGGGTTTTCGGTCATGGGTATCTCCTTCGATAAGCGAACAGACCGCAGGTCTGAAGGCGCAGCAGAAGATCAGGGCTCTATGGCCCCGCCATCATACGACCCGTCATCTTGGGATAAAAGAGGCAATAGCAACAGTCGAGCATGTACGGGTGGCTAGAACCCGAACGACTGCTGTGCCGGTGGTGGCGGCTCGACGTGAACACCTTCCAGTTCGAGCATGCGGGCCTTGGCGACGGAGCCACCTGGCGCCGAGAAACCGCCGACTTTGCCGCCGGCCGCCAACACGCGGTGGCAGGGGATGATCAAGGGCACCGGGTTCCTGGCCATCGCCTGGCCGACGTCGCGTGCCGCTTCCGGTCCAGCGCCCAGTTGCTTTGCCAACGCGCCATAGGTGGTCGTATGGCCCCAATCGAGACGCCGCGCCGCCGCATAGATCTGTTCAAAGAACGCGTCCTGTTCACCCAAGTCGAGCTTGAATGCAGAAAAATCCGTTTCCTCGCCGTCGAAATAGCGCCTCACGGCAGCGACGGCTTCCACAATTTCTGCGGTGGGAGTGGCAGGTTCGGCCCCAGGCAGCCGGCGCAACAAATTACGCTCCGTCGCTTCCTCACTCCTTGTCGGCAGCTGGAACTGCGTGATGCCGACGCTGTTCCAGGCGATGGCGCAAAAGCCGCCAGCGGTCTCGAAGACAGAATAGTGATGCATTGCCTGGCCCATCGCTTGGCCCTCACGTTTGATCCGCCATGAGAATCGTGCAGCCGGGCCGGAAATTCAACCCGATTCTTGCACCATGCGGAGCAAACAGCGATTCGATTTACTTTGGCGGCGAATCATCGATGAAAACACCTGCACGCTGGGCGGCCTTGACAAAAGCCTGCCTCGCCTTTGCAGGCGTCATCCACCCTTCGAGAGCATCACGATTGATGCGGACGGCGCGCTTGTATTCAAGGCCGTCCTGTTGCGGCCATTGATTCTTCAAGCACTCCAGCGCCTCCCATGCGGAGGCGACAAACCGCAGACCCATAGCGCCAACACTGACCCTTACCGGCGATGAAAATGTCTTGTCGCTCATGACGCCCCCTCCCGTTCGTTCTGCCCCCGAACGCGGCACGCAGAGGTTCGCCAAAACCGCGCCGATGATAATGGCGGGTTATTGTCCGCAGCTGTCCGCCGGAATAGTATCCCGCCAAAAGCAGGACCTGAAACCGTATTCGAAGAAATGATGTCGGTATGACCGGAACGTGAAAGCATAGTTGAACTCCTCAAAGAGAATTGCGAACTATGTTTCCTCCTTATACCCCATTCTTTTTTGTTTGCTGTTCAGGGCTGTCCAAACGATCTCAGATTTGAGTTGGAACTGCAATACCCAATTCGGCGCACATGCCGCATCTCTACGTCGATGCAGGCCCCGTTCGGCGCAGCAGGGTCAGCCAAAAGGAGGTCGTCCAGCTCGTCAGCCCGGAAAAAGGCACGACAGCTTCACGGCAATCGGCCGGCCGGGCGAGCGCACCGCCTGCATTACCTGCTTGCGCGATTGCGCAGACCATTGCCATTCGACCGGTGGTACTCTTATGGTTTCGGCGAGAACGCGGCTATCATTGCTTCGCACGTTTGCTTCAGCCGCTGCTGAGGACCGTTGGAACCAACGCTCTGGCGGCAGACACGCGCGCCTTCGGCGAGAAGCACAAGCGCATCCGCCAGCCGCTCGTGCTGTTCGATCCCCGCCCTGCGGCAGAGATCGCTCAAACGCTCCATATGCGCTTTCTTTGCTTCCATAATCACCTTATGGGCAGGATGGCTGGCTTCTTTCAGTTCGACGGCTGCATTGGCCAGATCGCAGCCGTGCGGGTCATCAAAGACGCCTTCGGCCGCTTGCTGCACCCAGCCATGCAACTGACCCATGGGGTCTTGCGGATAGGCATTTTCCAGATCACGCCAAGTCTGCTCGCCCCGTGCGGAAACCTGTCTAAGGCATTCGCACACCAGATCGTCTTTCGATCCGAAGTGACGATAGAGCGTCATCTTGTTGGAATCCGCGGCGTCCGCGATCGCATCGACACCTATTCCCTTGATACCGTGCTGGCGGAAAAGCTCGATGGCGCTTGTAATGATCCGGTCGCGCGGAGGCACACGTCGATCGCTACATTCCGCGATACCAATCGCGGCATCACCAGGATTCGACATTTTCTGGGTAAGGGTGCTTGACATGAATGTTACCGTCCAGTAACTATTGGCCTGTTACTTACCGGTAACACGCATTTGGCTCGGGTGTCAATTCTGACCGGACATTCTGACCGAAGCCGCCAAAGCCTATCCACTTATTCTTGGGCCCACGCCCTCATACCTGTCGAGAAGGAGAGCATCATGCCACAGACATATGCCGATCTTAGCATTTCCGAGGTACTTTCGGATCCCATGATCAACGCCGTCATGCGCGCTGATCATGTAACCCGTCGCGATCTCGAGCTCCTTCTCAAAACTGCAGCCCGGGAAAACTTCGAAACCGCACCCTCCCGGGACTGGGGACAATCGCTTCAAGCCTTGAAGCATAACGGCGTTCTTTCCCTTGCCGGCCGTGCCCGTGCGGCCTGCTGCGAAGGGGCGGCATAAAAATCTTCGGGAACAGGCGCCCGTGGAGCGCCTGTTCCCGGTTCACCGGGAGGGAAGTTTCCAGGCAGCCCGCATGTAAACCCTCGTTTTCCCGAGCGTTATCACGTCTGCCGCGTACCATATGCCCCAGCTGTTGGCGTCGAGATAATAATGGCTTCACCCGCCGCCAGCGTTGTCTGCGCACAGCCAGCCAAGTCTTCGATCCCACCATCAGCCCTCCGCACAGCGTTTTTACCGAATTCCCCGGCTTCACCACCGGAAAGACCATGCGGCCGGATGGTTCTGTGCGACGACAGGATGGCGCAGTCCATCTCCTCGAGGAATCTTATCGTACGGATCGTGCCATTGCCGGCCGCAAATTCGCCCTTCGCGCCAGAATCGGAGCGGATATGAAAGTCCTCCAAAAGGACGGGATAACGGGTTTCGAGAATCTCCGGATCAGTCAGCCGCGAATTCGTCATATGGACATGAACCGCATCCGTCCCGGCAAATCCGCGTCCGTCATTATAGCGGCCCGCCGGTGAACCTGAACAGATCGTCTCGTAATACTGGTAGGTCGCATTGCCGAAGGTGAGGTTGTTCATGGTTCCCTGGCTCGCGGCCATCGCACCAAGCGCGCCGAAGAGGGCGTTGGTGACATGCTGGCTCGTCTCCACGTTACCGGCAACGACAGCCGCCGGATAGACCGGCCTTAGCATAGACCCCTCCGGAACGATTATACGGATGGGCCGGAGGCATCCGGCATTCATCGGAATCGCACTTTCGACCATCACGCGGAAGACGTAGAGAACGGCAGCGCGTGTTACTGGCTCCGGTGCGTTGAAATTGTTCTTCTGCTGCGGGCTGGTGCCGGTGAAATCAACCGTCGCTTCACGCTTCCGGCGGTCAACTGACAACCTGACCCTGATGACGCTGCCTTGGTCGGTCGCGTATTCGAAAGAGGAATCGCTCAGCGTCGCGATCAGCCGCCGCACGCTTTCCTCCGCGTTGTCCTGCACGTGGCCCATATAGGCCGTGACCACGTCGAGGCCGAACTGGTTGATCATCTTGCGCATTTCGTGCACGCCCTTTTCATTGGCGGCGATCTGCGCCCTGAGATCGGCGATGTTCTGGGCGACGTTTCGGGCAGGATAGGGATGATGGGTCAGGAGACCAGCGATCTTTGCTTCGTCGAAGCGTCCGCGGTCGACGAGGAGCACATTATCCAGCAGGACGCCCTCCTCGTCGACGCTTGTCGCCAATGGCGTCATCGAACCCGGCGCCGTTCCGCCAACATCGGCATGATGACCACGCGACGCGACGTAGAAGAGGATATGCGTACCCGCGTCATCGAATACCGGGGTGACGACCGTGATATCCGGGAGGTGGGTGCCGCCATTATATGGTGCGTTGAGCGCAAAGACATCGCCCGGCCGGATGCGGCCGTGATTGGCGGAAATGACGGTTTCGACCGACCGGTCCATGGAGCCGAGGTGCACCGGCATATGAGGTGCGTTCGCCACGAGCGCGCCATTCGCATCGAAAACCGCGCAGGAAAAATCAAGCCGCTCCTTGATGTTTACCGACGACGCCGTGTTCTGGAGCGTGACGCCCATCTGCTCGGCAATGGACATGAAGAGATTGTTGAAGACTTCGAGCAGCACCGGATCGGCCTCCGTCCCGATCGCCTTTCCACGTTCGAACGCACGTATGCGGCGAAGAACTACATGATTGAATCCGGTGATCTCAAACGCCCATCCATCTTCCACGATGATCGTCTGATGCGGCTCCGCCACCAGTGCCGGACCGGTGACCGTTGCACCGGCACGCAGATCCTTGCGGAGAAACACCGGCGCGTCGTGCCATTTGCCACCGGAGAAGAAGCGCGTACTGCGCGAAGACTGCGGTGGCGAGGTGTCGAGTGGCAGGCTCGGCTCAGCTGAATCGGCACCGCCGCCGATCGCTTCGATCTCATAAGCCTCGAAGATTATCTCACGGCCTTCGAACACGAAGCCAAACTGTTTCCGGTGCGCCGTCTCGAAATCCCTCGTCATCGTCGTGACGTCGGATACGGTAATCGGGATCGTCGTGTCCGTTCCGCCGTAGCGGATGTGGGCGCGGTGAATGATCGCGATCTCCGGATCAGGAACGCCCTGGGTCCGCAGTTCAGCGACAACAGCCTCCGTCAGCTCGTCCGTCAACGGCTGAAGCGTTGCAAGGGCGCGTTCAAGCGGATCGGAGATCGTGCGCTGTCGCGTGGCGCGGATATCCGCGAGCCCCATGCCATAGGCGGACAAAATGCCGGAAAACGGATGAATGAGGACCGTCGATATGCCCAGCGCATCCGCGGTCAGGCAGGCATGCTGTCCCCCGGCACCCCCGAAGGAAGTCAGTACATAGTCGGTCACGTCGTAACCGCGCTGAACACTGATCTTCTTGACGGCATTCGCCATGTTCTCGACGGCGATCGCGAGGAAACCGTCGGCGACCTCTTCCGCCGTGCGTCCATCGCCAATCGCCAATGCAAGTTCCTCGAAAGCGGCCCGAACGGAGACGGCGTCCAGCTGCTCATTCCGGTCCGGGCCAAAAATGGAGGGAAATAGTGCCGGATCGAGCTTGCCAAGCATGACATTGGCGTCGGTGACAGTCAGCGGTCCGCCACGGCGGTATGCCTTCGGACCGGGATTGGCGCCGGCAGAATCGGGCCCGACACGAAAGCGGCCGTTGTCAAAGTGGAGGATGGAGCCGCCACCCGCTGCAACCGTGTGTATCGACATCATCGGAGCGCGCATCCTGACACCGGCTACTTCCGTCTCGAAGGAGCGCTCGAGTTCGCCGTCAAAATGCGAGACATCGGTAGAGGTGCCGCCCATGTCAAAACCGATCACTTTGCCGAAGCCGGCGAGCCTGGAGGTTTCGACAGCGCCGACCACTCCACCCGCGGGTCCGGAAAGGATTGCGTCTTTTCCCTGGAAAAGCTGCGCCGCGGTGAGGCCACCCGAAGACTGCATGAACATCAGCTTTGCCCCGTTCTCGCCGTCCGCGCCCAGTGCGCCTGCCACCTGCTCGACGTAACGGCGCAAAATGGGCGAGAGATAGGCGTCGACGACGGTCGTGTCCCCGCGTCCGACGAGCTTGATCAATGGCGAAACCTGATGGCTGACCGAGACCTGTGTGAAACCGGCCTCGCGGGCGAGGCTGGCCGCAATCCTCTCATGATCGGGGTAGCGGAAGGCATGCATGAAGACGATGGCGACAGAACGCAGGCCCAAAGCGAAATGCCGTTCGAGTTCGGCGCGGATGGCACCGGGATCAACAGCTATCTCCACGGTGCTGTCTGCGCGTACGCGTTCATCGATTTCCGCAACGGCGCTGTAGAGGAGCTCCGGCTTGATGATTTCCTTGGCAAAGATGTCCGCGCGCGCCTGATATCCGATTTCAAGTGCATCGCGGAAGCCGCGCGTGATCAGCAGCAGCGTCGGTTCCCCCTTGCGTTCGAGGAGTGCATTCGTCGCGACGGTAGTTCCCATTTTTACTGTGTCGACGGAGCCCGGTGCAATGCTCTCCTCTGGCAACAGCCCCATAAGTTCGCGGATCCCCTGAACTGCGGCATCACGATAAGCTTCCGGATTTTCGGACAGAAGCTTGTGCGCAACAAGCGTACCATCCGGCTGCCGGGCGACAACATCCGTGAACGTGCCGCCGCGATCTATCCAGAAATCCCATTTTCCGTTTGCCATGACCGTTGTTCCACCTTCCAGAAATTGCAGCCTGCGGTTGCCCTGACGTCAACAAAAACATTTTGTCGATAAAACGTCAATGATTAGTTGACAAGAAAATGCCTCCTAATGCATCATGCTTACAGAATGGGCAAGGCGACAGAGAACGCCACCCGGCAACCGGCAACCGAGGGGAGCCGAACAATGTACACATTGGTCATGCGGAGGGCAGCATATGTCCTCTGAGACTTCACGCAGCGCCGCTTCGGTGACGATTGTGCGCAAACTTCTCGATGGCCTCTATCTCTGGTCCGGCTACCTGGCCGGCGCCTTCCTGATCGCCATTTTCCTTATCATGCTGGCCCTGTCCGCCGGACGGCCTCTTGGCATCGATCTGCCGGCGGCCGACGATTTTGCCTCCTGGTGCATGGCGGCCACGGCGTTTCTCGGACTGGCGCACACATTCCGCTCCGGTGAGATCATCCGCGTCGGGCTGCTGATCGATCGATTCAGTGGACGCACGCGGCAGGCGATCGAGATAGTCTGCCTTCTGATCGGGTTGGCCTCGACACTCTATTTCGCCTGGCACGCGGTGCAGATGACGAGTTTTTCCTGGCGCTTCAACGATCTGTCTCAGGGTGTGATAGCGGTCCCTCTCTGGATACCGCAACTCGGATTCGCCGGCGGGCTGGTGGTCCTTGCGATCGCCTTCATCGACGAACTGATCCACGTGCTCCTCGGCGGCGCCCCGCGCTATGAGAGACCGCCGGCGGAAACCCCCGAGGAGATCATCGAACGCGCCATGCAGAGCGGAGCGTAACACAATGGATACGCTTCAACTGGTTGAAATTGCCGGTGTTGTTCTGGTCGTCCTGCTTGCGCTGCTTGCCAGCGGCGTCTGGATCGGTATCGCACTCCTCGTCTGTGGCTGGATTGCCATGCTGTTCGTACCGGGCGGTATTCCTATCGGTTCGGTGCTTGCCACAAATTCGTGGAGCAACAGCGCCTCATGGAGTCTCGCAGCACTGCCGCTCTTCATCTGGATGGGCGAGATCCTGTTTCGTACGCGCCTCTCGGAAGAAATGTTCCGCGGCCTCGCGCCCTGGCTCGGCTGGCTGCCCGGACGGCTGATGCATGTAAATGTGATTGGTTGCGGACTTTTCGGCTCTATCTCCGGATCGTCGGCGGCGACGACCGCAATGATCGCCAAGATTGCTTTGCCCGAACTCAAGAAGCGCGGCTATGACGAGATGGTAAGTCTCGGTTCGCTGGCGGGCGCAGGGACGCTTGGTATTCTCATTCCGCCTTCGATCACCATGGTCGTATATGCCGTCGCGGCGAATGTTTCCATCATCCAGATATTCCTCGCGGGCTTCCTGCCGAGCGCCGTCGTCATGGTGCTCTACTCCGGCTATATCGCTATCTGGGCACTCATGAATCCGGACAAAATGCCCCCGGCACCACCAAAAATGACGTTGAAACAGAAGCTGAGCGAATCCGTCAACCTCATCCCGGTCATGCTGCTCATCGTACTCGTCTTCGCCACGCTGCTGCTTGGCTGGGCGACGGCAACCGAATGTGCCGCTTGGGGCGTGCTCGGCTCGCTGGGAATCGCGGCATGGTCGGGCACACTGACACGGAGCGCCTTCTGGGAGAGCGTCATGGGCGCGACCCGGCTCACCTGCATGATCATGCTGATCCTGACCGGCGCCGGCTTCATGTCGATCGCCATGGGCTATACGGGCATACCGAATGCGCTTGCCGCCTGGGTCGACAGTTTTCATCTCAGCCCTTATGCGCTGATCACTGTACTCACGATCATGTATATCCTGCTGGGCGCCGCACTCGACGGCCTCTCGATGATCGTGCTGACCACCGTCGTCGTCCTGCCGATGATTCAGCAAGCCGGCTTCGATCTCGTCTGGTTCGGCATCTTCCTGGTGCTGATCGTCGAAATGGCGGAGGTCTCGCCGCCGGTTGGCTTCAATCTTTTCGTTTTGCAAACCATGAGCGGGCGAGACAGTCTGACGGTGGCACGCGCGGCGCTGCCCTTCTTCTTTCTGCTCATGGCGACTGTCGCCATCATCACCATCTTCCCGGAAATCGTGATGGTTCTGCCGCGAATGGCATTCCCGGGATAATCAAAGGAGATAGGAAATGGGAACATCCACGCTCGCCGGTCTTGGCTTTGCTGCCGCGGCTTTGCTCGCAACCGCCGTACCCTCATTAGCGGAAACGCAATGGGTCCTGCCGTCGGCCTATCCACCGGCCAACTATCACGTACAGAATCTGACCCAGTTCGCCGCCGACGTGGATGCGGCCACGAAAGGCGAATTGAAGATTACCATTCACCCCAATGCGGCTCTGTTCAAAGCGCCGGATATCAAGCGGGCGGTGCAGACGAGCCAGGCCCAGGCTGGCGAAGTCCTGCTGTCATTGCACGAGAACGAAAATCCCGTCTTCGGTGTCGACGTGGTGCCCTTCCTCGCCACCAGCTTCGATCAGTCGAAGAAGCTCTGGGCCGCATCAAAGGAGACCGTGGCCGCCGCGCTGGATGCTCAAGGGTTGAAACTGCTTTATGCGACCCCCTGGCCGCCACAGGGCATTTTCACGAAGAAGGACCTGGTGACCGTCGCCGATATGAAGGGCCTCAAATGGCGCGCCTACAATGTCGGCACCTCGCGGATCGCCGAACTTGTCGGCGCTCAGCCAGTTACCATACAGGCAGCGGAATTGCCGCAGGCTCTTGCTACGGGGGTGGTCGACGGGCTCATGACATCGAGCGCCACCGGTGTCGACAGCAAGATCTGGGAGTCGCTGACCCACTATTATGATACGCAGGCCTGGATTCCGAAGAACGTGATCTTCGTCAACAAGGCGAGCTTCGAAGCTCTCGATCCGGCGGTGCAAACGGCGGTCCTGGAGGCAGCAGCCAACGCCGAGACGCGCGGCTGGGAGCTCGCGGCCGCAAAGACCGCAAGCTACATGGACCAGCTCAAGTCCAATGGCATGTCCGTCGAAGCACCGGGCGACGACTTGAAAAACGGACTCGGCGAAATAGGTTCCAAGCTCACCCAGGACTGGCTGACTAAGGCAGGCGACAAAGGTACCGCCATTCTGGATGCCTACAAGAAAATGTAATAGAGCGGAGAGCATTCAAACGCCGCCGGCCGGCGGCGTTTGAAAAAATCTGAATTCCGGCAGGAGAGGCTTGATCGTGGCAAGTGACGAAGAAACGCTCGGACCCATTGTTTCATCGGGGCATCTTGCGACGGGCGCCCTTCCCGCACTCTCTGAGATCGAGTTCGGCATGATCATGCTGAACCATGCTTTCAGCCGCTGGATGGTGCGCTGCATGGCGGCGGCAGGGGTTCCCGATCTCTCGCCGCTGGATGTTCTGGTCCTTCACAACATAAACAGTCGCGGCAAGCCGAAGACGCTCGCCGATATTTGCCTGGTCCTCAACATCGAAGACACGCATGTGGTCAACTATGCGCTGAAGAAACTGGAGCGATTGAAGCTGATCAAGGCCGGCAAACGCGGCAAGGAAAAACTGGTGATGGCCACAAGCGCGGGAGAGGCGGCCTGCGCGCGTTACGCGGCGATCCGGGAGGCACTCCTGGTCAAATCCGTGCTCGCCACGGAAGTTTCCGGCGAAACACTCTCGGTGATCGCAGCACGCATTCGCGCGCTTTCCGGCCATTACGACCAAGCCTGCCGGGCCGCTGCCTCGATGTAGCTTCATCCACGGTGCCGGGGCCGGTCAATAGTCCTTTTCGAAGAACAATCCCGCGCCGGAATCGCCATCGCTACCGATTGAACCCTTGGCTTTCAGGCTGGGGGTGATGTCCAGATTAATGGTGCCCTTCGTCTTGCCGGCGGCACCAGCTTCGACACCCAGATAGACATTGTCGCGGATATAGCGTCCGGCCCGCACACCGGCATTGCCCTGACTGTCGGTCACCACATCAAGATCGTCGAGGCCGGTGCTCTTGCGCAAGCTTTCGAGCAGGGAGGAATTCGAGCCGCCCGCAAGCTCGGCCGCGGCGGCCGCCAGACGGGCCACCTGCAGCGGTGACAATTCGCTGATCGACCGGTTGAAGATCAGCCGCGCCATGACCTCGTCCTGGGGCAGTTCAGGCTGCGACGAGAAGCTGATTTGCAGGTCCGAAACACGGCCCCGGACGGTGACGTTCACAGTGATATCGGTACCTTGCGTGCTGGCAACGAAGTTCAATTCGGGATCGAGATCCCCGACCAGCGTGACCTGACCTTCGGTGAAAGTAATGCGCTGGCCGAGAATGCCGAGGCGGCCACGGATGAGGTCGAATGCACCGACCGGCTGAATATCGGTAGCGGGCCCGGTCAGGCGAACGGAGCCGCCGATTTCCGCATCGAGGCCGCGGCCGCGGATGAAGATCCTGTTGGGGGCGGTAACGTTTATGTCGAGCCGCACGACGCTGGGGCGGGCCGTCGGTGTCGCCACTTGCGGCTGGTCCGCCCTTGCCCGCTTCAGTGTCTGCTCCACGGCCCTGGACGGATCCCTGTGCTTGACGTCGATGACCGCGTTCGAGCCGCCGAAGCTTTCCGGAACCGTGATTTCGGCACGATCGATATTGATGTTGCCGGAAATGACGGGGTCGCGGGTCAGAGGACCTTTGACGGCAAGTGCACCGGTAACCGTAGCGACCACGAGATTGCCGTCGGCATAGCGCGCCTTGTCCAGCCTGATGTCGATATTTGCCGGGAAATTAGCAGCGGCATCCGTAGAAATCGTGCCGGTGGCACTGATCGTTCCTCCGGTCGACAGCGCGGCATTGAGCGTGCGGATGGTGATGGTCGTTCCGTCCATGCTGCCAAGCAGCGTTATGCGCTGCAGCCTGATATTGGCTTCCGGATCGAGGACCTCCGCACCATTGGTCGAAAACATGCCGCGTATCTGCGGTTGTGCAAAACTACCCGTCACCGACGCGGTCACTTCGATGACACCCTTTGCCTGGGTCCCGCGATCGGCCATGAAGCGATTGGCAAGGAACAGCGGGATATTGCCGGTAACATTGATGCCGAGGCCCGACCCGGACAGCGGGACGTTGCCACTGGCCGAAACGGTGAAGCCCTGCGGTCCATCCGCTTTGGCGGAGGAGAGGGTCAGCGTATTGTTGGCAAAGCGGCCGGCGGCGGCAAGCTGCAATGGTGCAAGGCCTGCCTCCTGCAGCGGCCTGGCGGAAAGCCCTGCGCCTTTCAGATCGAACTCGGCATTGGGCCTTTGCAAAGTACCGGTGACCCGGCCACGCCCGGAAATATTCCCGGCCAGGTTCTGGCCCTTCACAACGTCATTCAATGCGTTCAGCGGAAAACTCTTCAGATCGAAATCCACGCCGAGCTGGCCCTGCGCAAGGGGTATCGAACCCTTGGCGGAAGCATCGAGCCCACCGGCGCCGGTGAGATGCGCATCGACATTGAGCCGGTCCGTCGTGGAGGTACCCTTCGCGTCGAGGTTGAGCGCGTCGAGCCCGGCTTTTTTCAATGCGGCAGCTGTGATGGCACGAGCCTGCATGTCAAAATTGACATCCGGCTTCACGCGCGTGCCACCGATCCTTGCCGTACCGTTGATCTCGCCGCCAAGCCCAAGATCCGGCTTGATCGTATTGGCGATATCGAGCGGCAGTCTCTGAATGGCAACTGCCAGGTTAAGCGTCTCTGCAATTTCGCCGCTGACCGTCACCTTGCCATGGCCGACGTCGAGGATGATGTCGCTGAGCGTGAAATTACTGCCCGCAACGTTGATTGTGGCGGGCTGGACGAGTCTGGCGCTCAGTGCCCCACGCGTCAGATCCGCATTGGCGAGAGACAGGAGATAACCCTTGTCGGTCGGCTGCAGCGAGCCGCCCACGGACGTCCTGGCGCCATTCTTCAGGCCGGCATTCATCTTGAAATTGGTGGTCTTGCCGTCCTGCGTCGCCTGGGCGTCGAGGCCGGTTATGTCGATGCCCGATGCCGATACGTCAGATGCCGTCACTGATCCGTTGGCCGATGGAACCTTGAAAATATCCTGCGCCGCCAGCGCAACCGCCGCCTTGCCGATGACAATGTCATTGGCTTTCAAGCCGTCGATCTGACCTTTGATATCGACATTCTGCTTCTCTCCGTCATGCGCGAGAGCGATCGTCGCATCTGCCTTGCCTGTCGCCTCGACCAGAAACAATGCTGCGGCCGTCGACACGTCGCTGGAAGCGAGCGTCAGATTGCCCTGTAGCAATCCCTTTTTATCTTGAGTGACGTCGCCGCGAAGGCGGGTGCCGCCCGCAATGAACTGGATATTGCTGAGACGCTTTTCATCATCGTGGACGGCGATTTCCGTTGCAAGGTCGGCGCGGATACCATCCAGGAAGGCGAGGCCCGACACCTTGCCGTCGACGATGCCCTTGTAAAGCGTGCCGTTAAAGGTCAGATCACCCTGCGTCAGCTTGCGCCCGGACAGGGTGCCTTCGGGTACGCCGGCATTGAAGGCAAGCGCGATGATATTATCCTGACCGCGTGCACTGCCCCTGACCTTGAGCGCGCCACCGGCCTTTTCGGAAAGCAGCGCGAGATCGGTGAGATTGAGCCCGAAATCAAAGTTTGCCGCGCCGCTCGCAAAGGTGCCGTCGGCCGTGACCAGCGTCTGCGGGTTCACGACTTTGAAGTTCCTGGCAGTGAGGCCGTTCGCGTTGCGCGCCAGCCCGCCGGTGATGCGCGTCTCGCCCGCAAGCACCTTGTCGGCCGCATCGATGCCGAGCTGCATGCCGGTGGCATAGCCGTCCAGCATCAGGTCGAAGCCGCCCGTCAATGCCTCGACCAGGCCATTGGCCTTCAGATCGATCGAACCGGCGAGATCGCGACCCGCCAGCGCGGAGAATGGCGCTATGCTCGATGCCTTCACAAAAATGTCGCCGCTATAGGCAAAGTCGTTGATGGTGCCGGTCAGCGACGCGCTCAAGCCATTGGCAGCGATCAGCGCCTGCTTGAGATTGACCGGGTTTCCTGCCTTCCAGTCACCATTGATCTTGAGCTGAATGAGTTCACCCAGCGCTTCAGCGATGTCCGCGCGCTTGGCGGTGACGCCCGAGATATCGCCCGTCACGTCGTAAGTCAGCGAACGCTCCGTCGGGTTGTCGATATTCTGGGCAAGGCCCCGGCCAATCAGATTGATGGATTTCGAAGCGAAGCTGTCCGATGTGAAATTCGTTATCTCGACTGTACTCGTCCAGTCGTCACCCCGGTTGGTTCCATAGGCGACAGCCAGCACAGCCTTGTCGACCGTCGTCTCGCCGCCCTTCACAGGCAGGATCACCTTCTTGCCGGTCGGGTCGGCAATGGTCGCATCGACCTTGAGGCGGCGGAGGAAACCATCATTCGTGGTCTCGCCCGTTGCATCCAGAGCCAATGCATTGCTTTTGATATTCAATCGGTCAAGCGCCACACCTCCGGCGTCACGCAATACCCCATTGACGATGAGTGCTGTTTCATTGCCGAAAAAGTCACGGAAGATTGGCGGTATCAGTCCGGCGATCTCACCATTCACAGTGGTTTGGAAGCCAAGCCCGTCAGTCTGGCGATCAAGCTTCGTTTCACCGGTCAACACACGCTTGCCGGCCGCATCGAGCGTCAACTGCAGAGCGAGGTCACTCAAGGGACCTGAGCCCTTCAGAGCCAGCGCCACGGGTGGTTTGCCTTCGATGTTCAGGAGGTTGGCGACGATGCCATTTTCCGGCTCGTTCAGCGTCAGGTCGAGATCGAGCTTCTGGCTTTCATTTGCGTAGGCGGCCTTGATCTTGAACTCGCCGCCCGGGCCGTCGAGGCGTTGCACCTGCAGGTTGGAATCCAGCGAACCACCTTCAAGCCTCACATTGCCAGCCAGGGAGATTTCCGATTTCAGACCAAAAACTCCATCACCGAATGCGATACGCCCTACCTGTAAGTCCTGCAGGATCACGGCCAATGGCAGTTCCGGCAGGCTGAAGGGTTTTGCTTCGGGTGAAGGCAGGCTCTCATCGGGCAGCGGTTTGCGCAATATGTCGATGCGATCGGCGGCAAGCGTGTTGACGTCGAGGCGGCCACGCAAAAGCGCGAGGCGGCTCCAGACGATTTTCGCATTGGTGACCCTCAGCCAGATGCCTTCGCGATCGGCGACCGTAATACTGCCGATGCTGGCCTCGGACGAGAGAACGCCCCGGATATCCGAGATGACGATCTGGCGATTGGGCGTCGAGAGCTGATTCTGGACAAAGCTCAGGAAGTAGGACTTCTCAGCCTCGGAACTATCCTGCGCCACAGCCGGGGCTGCAAACAGCAGCAGAAATATGACTGCTATGATCCTGGTCAAAACGCCTGTCCTATGCCAACGTAAAATGCAAAATCCGGATCGTCGTCCGTCGGGTCGAGCGGCACGGCGAAATCGAGCCGAATGGGGCCGAGGCCGGTATTATAACGCAGACCGGCGCCCACACCCACTCGCATGTTCTCGGCGAAATCCGGGAAGGACTCCTCGCCAACATAGCCTGCGTCGACAAAACCAACGACGCCGATCGTCTCGGTCATGCGGATGCGTGCCTCCACGGAGCTTTCGATCAGCGAGCGTCCTCCAATGACAAAGTCCTCGCCATCCCTCGTCACGTTAACGCCCACGTTCCGATAAGCATAACCACGTATGGAGCCACCGCCACCGGCGAAGAAGAGCTGGTCAGGCGGCAGTTCGGCGACCTCGGCTCCCACGATCGTGCCAAGTTTCAAGCGGCCAGCGAGAATGAAGCGGCTGTCTGCATCGAAACTGTAATAGGTGCGGCCTTCGGCGGTGAACTTGGTGGCGAAATTGCCGTACTCGAACTCGTAGAATGGCGACAGCAGCCCTTCGAGAAAATAGCCGCGGGAGGGATCCACCTTGCTGTCGCGGCTGTCATAGGTCAGACCGCCAAGCAGACCAGCTGTCAGGAAGTCGCGCTTGCCAAAGAAATCATCGTCGAAGCGGGATTTTGAGATATTCGCAGTGATCTTGCCGGATAGTTCATCGGAGAAAACGTGGGTGAAGCCGGCATCGGCGGTAACCGACGTTTGGGTATAAGCGTCGAGAACTTTGCGCTCGCCGATCAGCGACGAGATGAAATCGGTATCGGGCGTAAAGACGCCCGGCTTGGTGAAACTGACGCCAAGCAGGTAGCTATAATCCTGCGGATCGTAGGACTGATCCCCGATGCCGCTGATCCTCGCGTCGAAGCGCAGCCGCTCTGCCCTGCCGAACAGGTTGCGGTGCAGCCAGAATGCTTCGAAACCGGCGCCATCCAGCGTCGAATAGGAGCCGCCCAAACCGAAACGCCGGAGCTTCTGTTCCTGAACGGCGACTGTAATCGGCAGGAGGCCGCCGCTCGTGATAGCCTCGGCTTCCTCGATGCGGGCCGACCGGAAGACCTCGAGACGCGACAGGCGCTTCCTGGCGCGTTCGATCTCATCGGGGTCATACTCCACCCCAGGCTGCAAGCCGGTGATGAAAGCGACGAATTCCGGGTCCATGCGCTCTGTCCCCGTCACCCCCACCGGCCCGAAAACAGCGCGCCGGTCGGGATCGACCTCAATTGTGGCATCGACCCTGTTGTTGTTATGATCGGCAAGCACTTCGCGCGAGACAATTCTTGCCTTGGGATGCCCCTGTTCACGCCACGCATCGACAGCGAGCCGTTCAGCCTTGACGATGGCCGTCGATCTGGCGACATCACCGGGAGCAAAACCTTGGTCTTCCGGTCGATCCACCACGTCCTTCGGATCGATCGGCGGGGGCGCCATGTTCTCGACGCGGGCGGTGGCGAACAGGAACTGGGGACCCGGATCGACAGAGATCGTCACCGGCGCGGGGTTTGGCAGCGTTGCATCCGGCGGGATATCGCTGGCTTCCTTTCCACCGACCTTGATGCTGATTGTTCCGCCATAGCGGCCATCAGCATAGAGAGCGCCAAGGATGCGGCGATAATCGCCCCTTGCCTTCGCAAGCAGGCCCGCAGCGCCGGACGCCGGCTTGTCCTCGTCGGCTATGAGGCTGGATGCCCCTTCGACAAGCTTTTTCGTTTCCTTGTTGTCAATGGCTGAAATGTCTACGGTGTATTTGTGCGGATCGGCGATTACCGCATCCGCATCCGCATCTTTCCTTTCGCCCCAGAGATGAATGCCGAAAAGGTCGAAAGCCTGCGCTGGCGAAACAAGAGCGGTAAATGCCAGCAGAGCGGCGCCGAAAAAACTGGCCTGTGGGCGCCTCAAGTCGATCAACCAGTTAAATCCCTACTCACGAAAAACACACAAATACGCCGCAGGAACGGAGAAACATTACCTGCGATCGATAAAATTCGCCTCCCGAGCTTAAGAAAACGATAACATGCCGGTACTGGCTGGCCAACCCGCCATAGCCCTGGCGCGGCTGTGCAAGGCGCGGCTTGTGACCTTAAGGCCACAATACCGCCCGTATCCTGCCCGAATTGCGGATCACTTTTTGTTATTCACGTGAAATTTCATGTCCCTGTTGCAGTCCCAGAAGATATCCCTTACTTATATACTATATATACCGTTAAGGATATACCTATGCCGCTTTACATTAAAGACGACAGGATAGACGATCTGGCACGCCGCTATCAGGCAGCGGTCAAGGCGCCCTCCAAAACCGAGGCTGTAAGGCTTGCTTTGCAACAAGCGCTCGACGAACAGCTCAGTCAGCCTACGCTCGTCGAAATAGCCGCGAGTTTCTGCCGCGACCTCAAGTCCAAGGCCAATCTCAATAGAGGTCTTCCTGCAGACAAGGCATTTCGAGACAGTCTTTACGACTAACACAGGGCGGGCCCGATGTTCGTAGATGCTTCGGCCATGGTGGCCATGATGACCGACGAGGACGACGCACGGAACTTCGCAGCGCGCTTACAAGCTTCCGACAATCGCATGACCTCGCCGTCGGCAGTCTGGGAAACTGCGATCAATGTTGCTCGCATTCTTGGTATCGGGATCGCCGAGGCGGCGAATGCCGTACAGGCGTTTCTAACTGCAATGAAAATCCAACTGGTTTCAATACCACCGGAGGCAGCATTCATCGCCATCGCCGCGTTTGATCGTTTTGGCAAGAACCGCCATCCCGCCGATCTGAATTTCGGCGACTGTTTTGCCTATGCGTGCGCACGGCACTACCGCCTGCCCCTACTTTACAAGGGCAATGATTTTTCCAGGACAGATATTGATGCTGCGTAAAAGCAAAAGGAGCGCCTGAATCCACAGGCGCTCCTATCTTGTCTACTCCGCAGCCGCCAACCATTCGGTTTGCGGCTTTGTATCAACCGGCATTGCGGCACTGATGTGACCTGCAACGATCTCCGCCGTTGCCGCCGACAATGTCCAGCCCAGATGACCGTGACCGGTATTGTAGAATACGCCGGGGCGCTTGCCGCTGCCGACCCGTGGCAGCATGTCCGGCATCATCGGACGCAAGCCCGCCCATGGCACGACGTTGGATGTGTCCATCCCCGGAAACAGATCCCGGCTCCAGTCAACCAGCGGCTTGACGCGGTCGTGGCGAATGTCGCGGTTCTCGCCATTATACTCGGCGGTTCCGGCAACGCGCAGGCGCCCGGCGCCGAGACGGCTGGTGACGATCTTCGCATCATCGTCGAGCAGGCTGACCCAGGGCGCAGACTTCTGGCTCTCATCGTCATTGAGATTGATGGTGATCGAGTATCCCTTGACCGGATAAATATTGACGCGGTCACCAAGCTGCGCCGCGAACCTGCGGCTGGCGATGCCCGCGCAGATGACGACGGCATCGAAGCGCGCTGTCTGGACTTTTGACGGCGTGACGGAAGCCTTGTTCCAGGAAACGACGACGCCGTCAGCACCGTGCTTTAGCGTCTGCACATTGGCATCGCCGGCGAAGAGGACTCCGCGCCGGACCGACGCATCGGCAAGCCCACGGGTAAATTTGTGGATGTCGCCAGTCGAATCCGACGGGGTGAAGAAGCCGCCATAGAACGAACCATCAAGAGCCGGCTCGATCGAGCTGATTTCCTCATTGGTCACAGCACGGCGGTCAAGGCCGCCAGCCCGCAGCAGCCTGTTGACCTTGACGGCGTGATCATAACCGTATTTCGAGCGGTAGATGTGCAGTATGCCGCGCTTTTCGAGGTCGAAATCGATCTTCTCTTCGGCAGCGATCTCGAACATGCGCTTGCGCGCTTCGATGGCGAGCTTCGTCGTTGCAATCGTGTTTTTCTCGTAATGCGGAATATTCATCACGAATTCCGCCATCCAGGAATATTTATGCCAGGATGGTTTCGGGTTCATCAGCAGCGGCGCATCCTTGCGCAGCATCCACTTCATGCCCTTGAGAACGGTTGACCAGCTGTTCCACACCTCGGCGTTCGACGCCGAAAGCTGACCGCCATTGGCGAAGGAAGTTTCCATCGCGGCATAGCGGTTGCGGTCGAAAACAGTGACGGAGTAGCCCTGACGGGCGAGCGCATAAGCGGTCGTAACGCCGGTGATACCGGCGCCGATAATGGCGATATTGGTCATGACAGACGAAGTCCTTCAGCAACACATGGTTTCAGTTTCGCCGTTCAAAACGGCACGAAACCCCATCTGTCACGGAACCTGAGAGTTTGGCCCTCACGCGCCCGCCGGGTGTTTGTCACCCATGTCGTTGGCAGCGTAACCGGTGCATCACCGGTCAGGGCTTTCTCCTTCGGTGGGCGAAACCAAATTGGCCACGCCTCTCTCCAGATGTCCGACGCTAGTCTGGTCCTTTTGCCTGAGAGTTTCCGGGGCGGTTGCTCCATCGGCGCCGGTTTTACCGGTCTCTCCCAGATAGCCTGTGCGAACGGTGCCGCTTATATCGCAGTTGCGAGAAGAGAACAACTGGCTAAGCTCGAGCCAACCCATTATGTTGGCGAAGCACAAAACCTGTCCTTCCGGAGTAAATTCATGAAACCCGTCTTCCTGCAGCTGCAATGTTTCCCCGGCAAAACCTATGAGGTAGCGGCTGCGCTCTTCGAACGCGAAATCGTCTCGGAACTCTATTCGACCAGCGGCGACTACGATCTGCTGATGAAGATTTACATTCCCGAGGATCAGGATATCGGCAAGTTCATCAATGACAATGTGCTCGACATCCAGGGCATTGCCCGTTCGCTGACGACAATGACCTTCACAGCGTTCTAGGTCCGCACGAGAACCGAGACATTACGTCCCGTTTCATGCGGCAATGAGCTCCCCTATGTAATCATCGCAATGAAAAGCTCTCATCCGGGTAACAAAATTCCATTCTTTGCCATGGAAGCGGTTTTTCTGTAGAGATGCTGTCCAACTCGCAATTCACCATCAGGATTTTCACAAGATGCCTCCCTATCGTTCACGCACAACCACACATGGTCGAAACATGGCCGGTGCCCGCGGGCTCTGGCGCGCGACCGGCATGAAGGACGAGGATTTCGGCAAGCCGATTATCGCGGTGGTCAACTCGTTCACCCAGTTCGTGCCCGGTCACGTGCATCTGAAGGATCTTGGCCAGCTCGTCGCCCGTGAAATCGAGAGCGCTGGCGGTGTGGCCAAGGAATTCAACACGATCGCCGTTGATGATGGTATCGCCATGGGCCATGACGGCATGCTCTATTCGCTGCCGAGCCGCGAGATCATCGCCGACAGCGTCGAGTACATGGTCAACGCGCATTGCGCGGACGCAATGGTATGCATTTCCAATTGTGACAAGATCACCCCCGGCATGCTGATGGCGGCATTGCGCCTCAACATCCCTGTCGTGTTCGTTTCCGGTGGCCCGATGGAAGCCGGCAAGGTTGTCTGGGAAGACAAGGAAAGGAAGCTCGATCTGGTTGATGCCATGGTCGCGGCTGCCGACGACCGTATATCCGACGAGGAAGTCAAGGCGATCGAACGCTCTGCCTGCCCGACCTGCGGCTCCTGTTCCGGCATGTTCACGGCGAACTCGATGAACTGCCTGACCGAGGCCCTTGGCCTGTCGCTGCCGGGCAACGGCTCGACACTGGCAACCCATGCGGATCGCCGCCGTCTCTTCGTCGAGGCCGGGCATCTGGTGGTGGATCTCGCCCGCCGTTACTACGAGCAGGACGACGAGACCGTACTGCCGCGCTCGATTGCATCCTTTGCAGCTTTTGAAAACGCCATGACACTCGATATCGCCATGGGCGGCTCGACGAATACGGTCCTGCATCTGCTGGCCGCCGCCCATGAAGGCGAGGTCGATTTCACCATGAGCGATATCGACCGCTTGTCCCGCCGCGTGCCTGTCTTGTGCAAAGTGGCGCCTGCGGTCGCCAATGTGCACATGGAAGACGTGCACCATGCGGGCGGTATCATGGGCATTCTCGGCGAACTCGACCGTGCCGGTCTGATCGACACCTCGGTCTATTCGGTGCATGCGGCCAATCTGGGTGCGGCGCTCGATCGCTGGGATGTGGTTCGCACCAAGAACAAGTCCGTGCATGATTTCTTCATGGCAGCACCGGGCGGCGTGCCGACACAGGTCGCATTCAGCCAGGAACGCCGCTTCGCCGATATCGATCTCGACCGTGAGAAGGGCGTCATCCGCAACGCGGAACATGCCTATTCAAAGGACGGCGGACTGGCGGTACTTTATGGAAATCTCGCCGAAGACGGCTGCATCGTCAAAACCGCAGGGGTCGACGAATCGATCCTGAAATTCTCCGGCCCTGCCCGCATTTTCGAAAGCCAGGACAGCGCCGTGCTCGGCATCCTCAATGGCGGCATCAAGCCAGGCGATATCGTGCTGATCCGCTATGAAGGTCCGCGCGGCGGACCCGGCATGCAGGAAATGCTCTATCCGACCAGCTATCTGAAGTCCAAGGGCCTGGGCAAAGCCTGCGCCCTGATCACCGACGGGCGGTTCTCGGGAGGATCTTCGGGTTTGTCCATCGGCCACGTTTCGCCGGAGGCGGCGGAAGGCGGCTTGATCGGCCTCGTCGAGGAAGGCGATATCATTGATATCGACATCCCCAACCGCAAGATCCATCTTGCCGTTGAAGATGCAGTTCTGGCCGACCGGCGCGCGCATATGGAAACCAGGGGCGCGGCTGCATGGAAGCCGTCCGAGAAGCGTAAGCGCAAGATTACCACAGCGCTGCGCGCCTATGGCGCCATGGCGACAAGTGCCGCAAAGGGTGCGGTACGTCAAATCCCGGATGAGTGGAACTGAGTAACTAGCGTGCCATTATCTCTCCCTTGTGGGAGAGAAAGCGATCTCAGCATCTTAGCCCTTGCTAAGTGCTGGAAATCGCAAGAGAGGGATTTCGAAATGACTGCAAATCCCTCTCTTGGATTATCTCCCCACAAGGGGGGAGATAAGACCCTACTTCGCCGCGTCGGTGATCTTTGTCGTCCAGGCGCCTTCCGGCTTCTTGGTGATGACCGGATCGGAACCGCCACCGAGCAGCGTTTCCACGGTGCGGTCAGCAGCTGCCACATCCAGCACGCCATCGGAGCCTTCCGTCAGCTTGTTGATTTCCGCCACCATCCGCTTCTGGTGTTTTTCGGTCTGGGCACCACTCGCATCGTTGTCGAGTACGATCGTTGCGGCCTCATCCGGATTGGCACGGGTGTATTCCCAGCCCTTCATCGAGGCCTTGACGAAACGCGCCAGCTTATCGACCATCTTGGGATCATCCAGGCTCTTCTGCAGTACGTAAAGCCCGTCTTCCAGCGTAGCGACTTTCTCGTCCTCATATTTGAACGTCACCAGCTGGTCCTCCGGAATCCCGGCATCGATTACCTGCCAATATTCGTTGTAGGTCATGGTCGAGATGCAGTCGGCCTGCTTCTGGATCAATGGATCGACGTTGAAGCCCTGCTTGAGAACGGTCACGCCCTGCGGCCCGCCATCGGTCTTGAGACCGAGATGGTTCATCCAGGACAGGAACGGATATTCATTGCCGCCGAACCATACACCGAGCGTCTTGCCCTTGAAGTCCTCCGGCTTGGTGATGCCGGTTTCCTTGCGGCAGGTCAGCATCATGCCGGAACGCTTGAAGGGCTGGGCGATATTGACCAGCGGCAGGCCTTTTTCGCGCGTTGCCAGAGCTGAGGGCATCCAGTCGATCACCACATCCGCGCCGCCACCGGCGATCACCTGCGGCGGAGCCACATCCGGACCGCCTGGCTTGATCTCGACATCGAGGCCGGCTTCCTCGTAGAAACCCTTGTCCTTGGCCACGTAATAGCCGGCAAACTGGCCCTGCGTGACCCATTTGAGCTGCAAGGTCAGCTTGTCGGCTGCCAGTGCCGAGCTTGCCATCAAGGTCATGGCAAGGCCGAGTGAGAGTGCAACCGTTTTCTTCATGTTTAGTTCTCCTCTGTTCTTGTTGTTAGGTTCGATAGGATGGGTGCCAGAACGTGACAGCCCTTTCTATGAGTGTAATCAGTCCGTAGGACAGTGAACCGGCGAGCGCTGCGACAAAGATCTCAGCCCAGACCATGTCGACATTCATGCGGCCAACCTCGGCCGATATGCGAAAGCCCATGCCAACGATGGGCGACCCGAAGAACTCGGCGACGATGGCGCCGATCAGTGCCAGCGTAGAATTGATCTTCAGCGCATTGAAGATGAACGGCATTGCCGCGGGCAGCCGCAGTTTCAGCAGCGTCTGGCCATAGCTCGAGCCGTAGGTGCGCATCAGATCGCGCTCCATCGCGCCCGATGCAGCGAGTCCCGCCACCGTGTTCACCAGCATGGGGAAGAACGTCATGATGACCACCACGGCGGCCTTCGATTCCCAGTAGGAGCCGAACCACATGACCATGATCGGTGCGATGCCGACGACGGGAAGCGCCGCGACGAGATTGCCGATCGGCAGCAGGCCCTTGCGCAGGAAGGGCACACGGTCGACGATGATCGCCGCCAGAAAACCCGAGCCGCAGCCGATGACATAACCGGCAATCGCCGCTTTCAAAAAGGTCTGCTGGAAGTCAGCCCACAGCGTCGGCACCGACGACGCGATGCGCGATGCAATCATCGATGGCGGCGGCAGAAGGATTGCCGGTACGCCGAAGCCGCGCACGACGATTTCCCACAGGATCAAAAGCCATGCCCCGAACAGCACGGGCAGGGCGAGATTGACCAGACGCTGTGCGTCGGGCGATGCCAGTCTCAGTGCAGCAAGCCTTTGCACGCCGAGCCAGGCCAGGAGCCACGCGGCCGCCACCATGCACCAGTAACCGGCCGCAGGACCGGTAATTTCAAAGGAGCCAAGCAGGCCTATCAGGCAGAACGCCGCGACGTGAACCAGCACAAGCAGGGCGACCAATGACGTATTTGAAGGTGGCACGAACAACGCGACAGCCGCCGCAGCAAAGAGTATGGCGGGCGCCGAAAAGAAGAAGAGCCCCGGAGCATCCGCCCCCGTTGGCAGCACCAGGGAACCCGCCGCGAGGATGAAGGCGATGATGGCAAGGGGTGAGCGTTTCATGGCCGCACCCCCATACGCCGGTTGACCATGTTCGCAATGAGCCCGATCAAACTGACAAGAACAGCCGCCATCAAGGCCGCCGCAATCAGCGCCGCCCATATCTGCACTGTCTGACCATAATAGGAACCGGCGAGCAGGCGCGCGCCAATGCCCGCCACGGCGCCTGTCGGCAATTCGCCGACAATGGCGCCGACGAGGCTGATGGCAACGGCAATCTTCATGGAGGTAAAGAGGTAAGGCATGGATGCCGGCCAGCGCAACTTCCAGAATAGCTGCGCCTTCGAGGCGTTGTAGGTGCGCATCAGGTCGAGGTGCATGATCTCCGGCGAGCGCAGGCCCTTCACCATGCCGACAGCGACAGGGAAGAAGGACAGATAGGTCGAGATCATTGCCTTGGGCAGAAGCCCGGTGATGTTCACGGCGTTGAGCACGACGATGATCATCGGCGCGATGGCAAGGATCGGCACGGTTTGCGAGGTGATGATCCACGGCATCAGGCTCTTGTCGAGCGTGCGCGAATGAACGATGGCGATCGCCAGCAAAATGCCCAGAAGCGTTCCGAGACCAAAGCCAAGCAGCGTCGAGGAAAGCGTCACCCAGCCATGGTAGACAAGGCTGCGTTTCGACGTCGGGCTGATATCGAATACGGTCTTGCGGATCTCCGCTGCCACCTGGTGCGGCGCGGGCAGGACGGGGCGCTCCTGCGCCATGGTGTTCGCGATCAATTGGCGAGTCGAAATCGTCGTGTTGGCGCGTGCGGCCTGGTCGCGCTCGAAAGGCGCGTTGAGAATGACAGCAAAGACATACCAGAGCGCGAGAATTGCAATGAGAACGGTGCCCACCGGAATGACACTGTTGCGAATGAAGTTCATGGCTTTGCCTCAGCACTATCCGGTTGCCAGCGATAAAGAATATCCGGCAATTTCTCTTCGTTATCGCCTTCTGTCCGCCTGACTTCCGCAAAACCCTCGTGCTTATAAAATGCTCGCGCGTCGCGGTTGGCGACGAAGGTCCATAGCTGCACCGGCCCGGTGGCTTCCGTCTTCGCACGATCGAGCAACGCCTTGCCGACCCCCTTATGCCGGTAGTCGTCATGCACATAGAGAGCGCTGACAGTGTTATCCGGAGCAAGGGCGATCATGCCGGCGATGTGATTGTCATTCTCGGCCACGAAGACCTGGAACCGCGAAAAGACGGTGTCCCGATAAAACTCAACCACTTCTTCTCGAGGATGAACGCGGGGCATCCAGTTGGTGGCGTCGATCCACGCATTGACGATCTCCGCGCATTCGGGCATGTCGCGCAATTTGGCGGCCCGGATAATCATTCTGCGCCCCGCTTCGGCGTCATAGATGCGCCTCGTCGTAGGAATGACCGTGGCGCAGCCCATCGCGCACCCGGTGGGCGATTTCGAGAAACTTCGGGGTTTCGCGGATATCGAGGGTGCGTTCCGAACCGAGGTTGCAATCGATGATCTCGTGGATCCGGCCGGGCCGAGGACTCATGACCACGATCTTGGTGGAAAGGAAAACCGCCTCCGGGATGGAGTGGGTGACAAAGATCACCGTCTTTTGCGTCTTCGCCCAGAGCTTCAGCAGTTCCTCATTGAGGTGATCGCGAACGATTTCGTCGAGCGCACCAAACGGTTCGTCCATCAGCAGCAAATCGGGATCGAAGGAAAGCGCGCGCGCGATGGAGGCGCGCTGCTGCATGCCCCCGGAAAGTTGCCACGGAAACTTCTTCTCGAAACCGGAAAGATTGACCAGCTCCAGGTTCCTGGCAATGCGCTCCTTGCGTTCCGCCTTGGGCACACCCATCACTTCCAGCGGAAGCGATATATTGCCCCCGATCGTGCGCCACGGGTAAAGTGCCGCAGCCTGGAACACATAGCCATAGCCGCGTTTCTGCCGCGCCTCGGATGGCGTCATGCCATTGACGGAGATCGTACCCGAAGTCGGCTGTTCGAGATCGGCGATCACTCGCAACAGCGTAGTCTTGCCGCAGCCGGACGGGCCGATGAAGGAGACGAACTCGCCGCCGTTTACGGCGAGATTGATGTTGGACAAAGCATTGACGGGTCCGTCATTGGTCTGGAAGACCAGCGACAGGTCCTTGACGTCAATCACATTTTTCGGCGCCGCATCTGCCATCGTCTTCGCCTTGGGTCGGAGCGCGACGACTGTCATCAGACGCCTGCCGGAATATTCTTCGGATCGCGTTCCACTCTACGCGGTGCCGTCAATTCCTTCCAAGTGGAAAGTGCACGATTTGCCGGGGCATTGGCTTCGCGTTCGACAAAGCGGCCGCTGCCCGTTGGCGCCAGCACCTCGCCATCCTTGAAGGCGATCTGGCCGCGTGACAGCGTCATGCGCGGCAGGCCGGTTACTTCGATACCCTCGAAGACATTGTAGTCGATGGCGGATTTCTGGGTCTTGGCCGAAATAACCTTTGATGCGTTCGGATCCCAGATGACGATATCCGCATCGGAACCCGGGAGGATCGCCCCCTTACGCGGGTAGATATTGAGAATGCGGGCAATATTGGTGGAGGTAACAGCCACAAATTCATTTGGCGTCAGGCGCCCGGTACGCACGCCCCTGGTCCACAGCACGGGCATGCGGTCTTCGAGCCCGCCCGTGCCATTCGGGATCTTGGTGAAATCGCCCACGCCAAAGCGCTTTTGCTGCGTGGTAAAGGCGCAATGGTCGGTTGCGACAACCTGCAGGCTGCCCGAGGCAAGACCAGCCCACAGACCATCCTGATGGATCTTGTCGCGGAAAGGTGGCGACATCACCCGGCGCGCCGCATAGTCCCAGTCCTCATTCTTGTATTCGCTTTCATCGAGCGTCAGGTGCTGCACCAGCGGCTCGCCATAGACCCGCATGCCCTTTGCCCTGGCACGGCGAATGGCTTCATGCGCCTGCTCACAGGAGACATGCACGATGTAGAGCGGCACCCCGGCCTGATCGGCGATCATGATGGCACGGTTGGCCGCCTCACCCTCGACTTCCGGCGGGCGCGAATAGCCATGGGCTTCCGGACCAGTATTGCCTTCAGCCAGCAGTTTCTGCTGGAGATGCGCAACCACGTCGCCATTTTCCGCATGCACCAGCGGCATGGCGCCGATCTCGGCGCAGCGCATGAACGACGCGAACATCTCGTCATCATCCACCATCAGCGCACCCTTATAGGCCATGAAATGCTTGAAGGTGTTGATACCGCGCTCGACCACTTTCGGCATTTCGTCGAAAACCTGCTTGTTCCAGCTGGTGATCGCCATGTGGAAGGAATAGTCGGTGCGGGCCTTGCCCGCCTTCTGGAACCAATCCTGCAGGGCAACGAGCAGACCATCGGCGCCCGGCAGAACGAAATCGACGACCATGGTTGTGCCACCCGCGAGGGCGGCAGCCGTGCCCGTATCAAAATCGTCGGAGGAATGCGTGCCCATGAAAGGCATTTCAAGATGGGTATGCGGATCTATGCCGCCCGGCATCAGATAGCATCCCGTCGCGTCTATAGTCTCATCGCCGGAAAGATCAGCACCGATGGCGGCGATGGTTTCGCCGCCGATCAGGACATCCGCCTTATAGGTGCGGTCGGCGGCAATGATTGTACCGCCCTTGATCACTTTCGTCGCCATGTGTCCGTTCCCCTTCTTGGTCTTTTTCCGAACATGTTGCCGTATGTTTGAGCTAACTGTTCAGGACTGGATCTCCGCCGTCTCCAGAACCGCATGCAGCAGGACGTCTGCACCCGCCGCAGCCCATTCCTTCGAAATATCTTCATCCTCATTGTGGCTGAGTCCGTCGACGCAGGGGCACATGACCATGGCAGTTGGCGCAACGCGATTGATCCAGCAGGCATCATGACCCGCGCCGGAAACAATATTGCGGTGTGTGTAACCCAGCCGTTCGGCGGCGTTGCGAACGGCGGTCACGCAGCCTTCATTGAAGGTGACCGGATCGAAATGACCGGCCTCCTCGATTGCTATCTCAAGGCCGAGCTCTTTGGCAATCCGCGGCGCCTTCTCCTCGATTTCCGCCTTCATTGCGCTGAGTGTGGCAAGGTCCGGCGAGCGGATATCAACGGTGAAAACCACCCTGCCCGGAATGACGTTGCGCGAGTTCGGATAGACGTCCACATGGCCGATTGCCCCGACGGCACCCGGCTGGTGCGCCATGGCGATGGTATGCACGAGCTCGGTGATGCGCGCCATGCCGAGCCCGGCATTCTTGCGCATCGGCATGGGCGTCGAACCGGTATGGCTTTCCTTGCCGGTCAGGGTGATCTGCAGCCACCACAGGCCCTGGCCATGGGTGACGACGCCTATATCCTTGCCCTCGGCTTCGAGAATAGGGCCCTGCTCGATGTGCAGCTCGAACAGCGCATGCATCTTGCGCGCTCCTACACTCTCGTCGCCCTTCCAGCCGATGCGATCGAGTTCGTCGCCGAACTTCTTGCCCTTGGCGTCCTCGCGATCGTAGGCCCAATCCTGTTCGTGGATGCCGGCAAAAACTCCGGAGGCCAGCATGGCAGGCGCAAAGCGTGTGCCTTCCTCATTGGTCCAATTGACCACGACGATGGGATGTTTGGTCTGGATGTTGAGATCATTCAGTGTACGGATCAGTTCGAGCCCGCCGAGGACGCCAAGCACGCCGTCAAATTTGCCCCCGGTCGGCTGGGTATCGAGATGGCTGCCGACATAGACCGGCAATGCGTCGGGATCGGTCCCCGCACGCGTAAAGAACATATTGCCCATGGTGTCGACGCCCATGGCAAGGCCTGCCTTTTCGCACCAGGACTGGAACAGCCGGCGGCCTTCGCCGTCTTCGTCGGTCAGTGTCTGGCGGTTGTTGCCGCCACGAACGCCCGGTCCGATCTTCGCCATCTCCATCAGACTGTCCCAGAGACGGTCGCCGTTGATCCTGAGATTTCCCGTGAGCGTCATGGCGCAGCTCCTTATGCGAGGTTCTTCAGAACGTCGGCCAGCGTGTCGAAAAGATGCTCGATCTGGCCCTTGCTGATGATGAGCGGCGGCGATAGCGCGATGATATCGCCGGTCGTACGGATGAGCACACCTTTTTCGTAGGCGTCGAGGAAGGCCTGGAACGCGCGCTTGGTCGGTGCGCCGTCGATAGGCTGCAACTCGATGGCGCCGATCAGACCGAGATTGCGGATGTCGATGACATGCGGCAGGCCTTTCAGCGCGTGCAGGGCGTCGCCCCAATATTCCGAAAGATCGGCAGCTCTCGTCATCAGGCCTTCGTCTTCATAGGTATCGAGCGTCGCCAGTGCCGCGGCGCAGGCGATCGGATGGCCGGAATAGGTATAGCCGTGGAACAGCTCGATCATGTTTTCCGGGCCAGTCATGAACGCTTCATAGATCTCCTTCGTAGCGAAGACCGCGCCCATCGGAATCACACCGCTGGTAATGCCCTTGGCCGTGGTTACGAGGTCGGGGATGACGCCGAAATAATCGACGGCAAACGGTGTTCCAAGACGGCCGAAACCGGTGATGACCTCGTCGAAGATCAGCAATATGTCGTGCTTGGTGCAGATCTCGCGCAGGCGCTTCAGGTAACCCTTCGGCGGGATGAGCACACCGGTCGAACCGGCCACCGGCTCGACGATAACCGCAGCGATGTTGGAGGCATCGTGCAGGGCGATAACCTTTTCCAGATCATCGGCAAACTCGACACCAAATTCCGGCTCGCCGCGCGTGTAGGCATTGCGCGCCGGATCGTGCGTATGGCGAATGTGATCGATGCCGCCCAGCGCATTGCCGAAAGTCTTGCGATTACCGGAAATGCCCCCGACGGAAATGCCGCCGAAGCCGACACCATGATAGCCGCGTTCGCGGCCGATCAGCTTGGTCTTGGTGCCGTTACCCTTGGCGCGGTGATAGGCAAGCGCGATTTTCAGCGCCGTATCCACCGATTCCGAACCGGAATTGGTGAAGAATACATGGTCGATCGGCGATGGCAGCATGGCCGCGAGCCGGGCGGCGAGCTCGAACACTTTGGGATGGCCCATCTGGAAAGCGGGCGCGTAGTCGAGTTCGGCAACCTGTTTCTGTACGGCCTCGACGATCTTTGGTCGGGCATGTCCGGCGTTGCAGCACCAGAGCCCGGCCGTTCCATCGAGAATCTCGCGGCCATCATGCGACTTGAAATGCATATCCTTGGCGCTGACCAGGAGACGGGGATTTTGCTTGAACTGCCGGTTTGCCGTGAACGGCATCCAGAACGCATCAAGGTTGTTGGTTCCCAATGCCGGTTGCGACATGTGATCAGGCCTCCAGATTGCGGATGTTACCGCTTGTTTTATGTTCCCGAATGATTGAACCTCTGGCACAATCAAAAACTTGACTACTTGGTCAAAATGCAGGCTAGAAGAGCATAAGAAAGCGGTCAAGCGCTTTGTGGGGTTTTAGAGCAGTTCCGGGATGCGACGAAAGGGCCGGTCGGGCCAGAATCAAAAAGGGATGAGAGGCATGGCGAGGGCCGCAAAGAAAAAGGCGAACGAGACCCCGGAAAAGACGACCCGCATACAAGAGATCAATCGCCGTCTTATTCTTGATGCTGCGCTGGACGTTTTCTCCACTTACGGGTTTCGCGGCACCACGATCGACCAGATCGCGGAGAAAGCCGGCATGTCCAAACCGAACCTCCTCTATTACTTTCCGCGCAAGCAAAACATCTACGTGACCCTGCTGGAGGAGACTCTGGCGGAATGGCTGGCGCCGCTCGCCGAGATCGATCCGGAGGGTGATCCGATCGAACAATTGCGCAAATACATCACGCTGAAGATCAACATGTCGGAGAGCCATCCCGAAGCATCGCGCCTTTTCGCCAACGAAGTGTTGCATGGCGCGCCGGCGATCAGCGATTTTCTCTCCAAACACCTGAAGCCGCTTGTGGACGAGAAGGCCACCGTCATTCGCCGCTGGGTCGGCGAAGGCAAACTCGCGCCGATCGATCCCTACCATCTTATCTTCATGATCTGGGCAACGACCCAGCATTATGCGGATTTCGACGTGCAGGTACGCGCGATCATGGGCAACCAGGTTGGGCGTCCCGGTTTTCGTGAACAGACGGCGCAAGCGGTGTTGAGCATTATTCTCAACGGCATCCGCCCGCGCGCTGTTTAAACAAGAAATCCTACTCCGCCGCCACCTTTGCCATCGGATTGTTCGGGTGCGTCGTCCAGTTGGCATATTCCGGCTGGATCGGCAGCTTGGTGCGCGGATCGACACCGGACGTCATCGGCACCATGCTGATGCAATTGTCGACCGGACAGACATTGACGCAGAGATTGCAGCCGACGCACTCCTCGTCGATCACCTCGAAGTGACGCGCACCGTCGACCATGGAAGTGATCGCCTGGTGAGAGGTATCCTCACAGGCAATGTGGCAGCGGCCGCATTTGATGCAAAGGTCCTGATCGATCTGCGCCTTGGTAATGTAATTGAGGTTGAGATACTGCCAATCCGAGACATTCGGCACGGCAAGTCCCTGGAAATCCTCGATCGTCCGGAAACCGCGCGAATCCATCCAGTCGGATAGGCCGGAAATCATCTCCTGAACGATCTTGAAGCCATAGGTCATTGCCGCGGTGCAGACCTGCACATTGCCGCAGCCGAGCGCGATGAATTCCGCCGCATCGCGCCAGGTAGTAATGCCGCCAATGCCCGAGATTGGCAGGCCCCGCGTTTCGGCATCACGGGCAATTTCCGCCACCATATTGAGCGCAATCGGCTTCACGGCCGGGCCGCAATAGCCGCCATGGGAGCCGCGGCCGTCAATGGAAGGCACCGGAGCAAAATTGTCGAGGTCGACGGAGACGATCGAGTTGATGGTATTGATCAGCGAGACTGCGTCCGTTCCGCCAGATTTTGCCGCGCGCGCCGGCTTGCGGATGTCGGTGATGTTCGGGGTCAGCTTGGTGATAACCGGCATGCGGGTATATTGCTTGCACCAGCGCACGACCATTTCGATATATTCCGGCACTTGGCCGACGGCGGCACCCATGCCGCGCTCGGACATGCCGTGCGGGCAGCCGAAATTCAACTCGATGCCGTCGGAGCCGGTGGCCTCGACCAGCGGCAGGATGGCTTTCCAGGATTCCTCCTCGCAAGGCACCATGATCGAGGCGATGAGGGCGCGATCCGGCCACTTCTTCTTCACCTCGGTCATTTCCCGCAGGTTTACTTCGAGCGGTCGGTCGGTGATGAGTTCGATATTGTTGAAGCCGAGCAAGCGCCGGTCCGGACCGTGGATCGCGCCGTAGCGCGGACCGTTGACATTGACGACCGGCGGCCCCTCTTCGCCGAGGGTCTTCCAGACAACGCCGCCCCAGCCGGCCTTGAAGGCGCGCTCGACATTATAGGCCTTGTCAGTCGGCGGTGCCGAAGCCAGCCAAAATGGGTTTGGAGATTTGATGCCAAGAAAGTTCGATGAAAGATCGGCCATGGTCGTTTCCTTTAGCCGGTGACGTGGCTTGGATGATTGGGGTTCTGCCCCGGTGTGGATGCTCCCTCGGAATTCCCGGCCATGACGGCTTCGACGAAACCGCTGACCTTGTCCGGCTGCTGCATCAGGGTGCGATGAATGGATTCGGCCGCAAGCTTGCCGTCTTGCACCGCCGCGACTGTCAGGTCCTCGCCGCCGGCGATGCAATCGCCGCCCGCCCAGATACCGGGGATCGAGGTTCGACCCTCGTCATCAACGCTGATACGCCCCTTGGACAGTGCAATACCTGCTTCCGTCAGAACGGTTTGAGCCGGCGTCTGGCCGATCGCCTTGAATATCTGGTCGCTGGCCAGCGTAATGCTCTCGCCCGAGGTGCTGAGCCGGCCGTCGGCCATGACGGTGTAGTCCAGCGTAATGCCACAGACTTCGCCATGCGCGTTGCGGGTCAATGCGCGCGGTTGCAGCCAATGGCGGATGATCACGCCGTTTTTCAGTGCAAGTTCCTGCTCATATGCGCTGGCATTCATGTGTTCCGGACCGCGGCGATAGGCGATAATGACATTTTCGGCGCCGAGCAGTTTCGTCTGGACGGCAACGTCGATGGCGGTCATGCCGCCGCCAATGACAACGACATCACGGCCAACCGGGATTTGCGAAAGGTCGTCGCTCTGGCGCAGAACCGAGATGTAGTCCACCGCATCGATGCAACCGGCAGCGTCGTCGCCTTCCAGTCCGAGCTCATTGACGCCGGGAAGGCCCATGCCGAGGAACACCGCATCAAAGCCCGCTCGCAATGCGTCGAGGCTGATATCGCGGCCCAGGGCCTTGTCGTTCTGGATCGTGATGCCGCCGATCTCGAGAATGAAGTCGACTTCCTTCTGGGCAAAATTGTCGACGCTCTTATAGGAGGCGATGCCATATTCATTGAGGCCGCCAGCCTTGGGCCGCGCCTCGAAAATCGTCACGTCGTGGCCATGCATCGCCAGGCGGTGCGCGGCGGACAGCCCTGCCGGTCCGGCGCCGACAATGGCAACGGACTTGCCTGTCGATTCGGCGCGCTTGAAAGGATGCTGGCCATTTGTCATCAGGTGGTCGGTGGCATAGCGCTGCAACAGGCCGATCTTTACCGGCTTGCCTTCGGCGACTTCGCGAACACAGGCCTGTTCGCACAGGGTTTCCGTCGGACAGACGCGGGCACACATGCCGCCAAGGATGTTTTCCGAAAGAATGGTCTTGGCCGATCCGGTGGGATTGTCCGCATTGATCTCGCGAATAAACAGCGGAATGTCGATGCCCGTCGGGCAGGCATTCATGCATGGCGCGTCATAGCAGAAATAGCACCGGTCCGATTCGACAAAGGCTTCATGCCGGGTGAGTGGCGGGTGAAGATCGGAAAACACGTCTGCGTAGGCGTCGGAAGCGAGTCGCCCGGCTCTGACGTCACGGATTCCAGAATCGATCGATCCCATGAAATCGCATCTCCTCTATTGACTTGCGTCCGGTTCCCTGTGGATCGCAGTCATTTTCATGATGGGCCGGTTCGTCCGGCACCTCTCATGCGAAGAATGGCAGATTTTCATAAAAGGTCAAATTTTTTATCAAACGGTCAAGAAAAATTGGCTCGGTAAAAACAGAGCCAGAACATGCAGAGGGACATCAGTCAAATCTGCGCCGCAATGTAATACCGCCAATATTGACGCGGTTGAGTGGCGCCGCGCCGCCGCTGCCACCATAGAGCGCGTTGGATGCGAGATATGACATATTGTAATAGTCGCTGACCCTGATCGTATAGCTCCTACCCTCGACGAGTTTGACCTGAAGGGGTGTTGATTCGCCCCAGATCGTCCAGTTCAACAGATGTGGCATGACGAGGACGGACTTGGCCACCGTATCGGTACCCTGGACGACCTCCATCTGCTTCACCCCCGCTGTTATGCCCGTCGTGGGGTTGTTGAAGTTGTTGCCGTAGGGCAACAAGATATCATAGGTGCCGCTGATGGTTGGCGTGAATGTGAAAGTCAGCACCTCGCCAGGCGTTCCCCAATCGGCCCAGGAATTCCGACCGTGCTCATCGTCTGCGCGTCGCGTGACAGAACCAGGAACCGAGTTGTTGGTCGCATTAAAGGCACCGAGGAATGTCAATCTGCTGTCACCCCAGTAGCACGCGGGATTGGTCCGCTGCGACACGTTCCTCAACCCCCTGTCATATTGCCGTTCCAGCGAATAGCACAATGCCTGATTGCTGGTGCCGGGGTTGGCGGCATTGCTGTCCGGGTCGCTCCAATTGCTGCCGGTGACGCCGGTCGCAACGCGCGTACCATTACGATAGACGCTGATGGTGGTTCCCTCCGGCGTCCCGTCGGTCCAGGACAGATTGACCAAGCCGTCGGCCCCTTTTGTCGCCGCCCAATTGCCTGGCGTCATGTTGAGACTGACCATAGCCGGACCGTAATAGTCGGAGTCTAAGGTTACCTTTGCCGTTCCGCCATTTTCGGTGTTGTCGATCAGGCCGATCTCAAAGATGTTCGGCCCCTCGCTCTTCAGTTGCGCGGCGAGCGTATGTTTCGTCAGATCGAACTGCTGCTCGCCGTCAACGCTCATGGTCTTGATTGTGTAGGCGCCATCCAGGCTCGCGCCCAGTGCGGGCAAATTCACCTTGACCGTGATTTTCTTCCCCCGGTAGTCGAGATTTCTGAGCTGCAACTGCCTGGCGCCATTGAAAACATCCTTGTGCATCTGCTTGGTGATAAAGGGCGCAAAACGAATGCCGGTCTGATCGGTATCCCGCCCAAACACAACATCCAAGACCGCGCCGATATAGCCGCCGGCGGACCATAGTTGCTTGTCCGAATTGATTGCGGGGGTGACAGGCGACAGATTGTCGAACTGGAAGTTCTCCATGTTCGACAGGTTCAACGCCGCGCCATTGACCAGCGTTGCGAAATTGCGGTTGACCACATCGGCATTGCGCCCCTTGGCGGCGGTCTTGATCAGATAGCTGGAAACAAACGGCCAGATCGCCCTGTTATGATAGACGCCGGCGTCTGCTGTTTGCGGCCAGACGACGGCAGCGCCAACAGCCGTATGCGGTAATTTTGCAGGATGCTCGCTGTCCTTTTATCATCGGCAATACCGTCGCCAATGGCCAGCGCTTCACCCAGCAGCTCATAGCGGCGTACCGGCGCCTGATCGAGCTCGGTGGGTTTCATGATGCTGTAGAGACCGGCATCTTCGAGCCAGAGCTCCTTGTTGATTGCCACTTTTAGCTCAGTGGCCCACGCCGCATATTTTTGGGCTGCCTCGGCGATACCCAGTTCGGCGGCCATGCTCGCTGCGACGTCGAGGATTTTCCAGTGGTTCATATTGGTCGAAAGCGCTTTCGACATGGCAATATGCACGACGGTGTCTTTCGTCCACGAAGGATAGGTTTGTTCGCGCCAATCGAGGAACGAGGTCTCGCCGCGATAGAGTCCGTCGCGACCGTCATAAGCGGCGGGACGGTCGCTTTCGATGGTGCTGGCAATTGCCGCATAGGCGGTGTTTAGGAATGCTATCCGGTCCTCACCATCCAGGTATTTGAGCAGTTCGAAGGCGGCGCGCGCCCAGACGACACGGTCGGTACTGATTGGCCAGCTTCCACCACTGCCGGTGTCCTGGACAATTTCGGTCGTACCGGCTCCGGGACCTGTCGTATTGCGATGCGCCGATATTTTGAAAAGCAGGCTGTTCTTGGCAACTTGCGGATCGATCTGCGCAAGCCCGAGGTCGATCGCACAGGATGTGTCCCGCGTCCAGACATAGGTCCACGACGCTCCGGTCTGGAAACAGCCCGCAGTGCCGCCACAGTCGATAGGCTCGTTGCCATTGTAAGCGCCATCCCTGATCTTGCGCACGGTCAGGTCCCCGGCTTCCTGGATCGCCAGGGCAAACAGGCCGTCGAACAATTTGCTGCCAGTGCGGATCACCGGCCGGCCGGCTTGTTCCGTGATGGCAAGCGACTTGCTCTTGCCGCTGCGCTGTTCCTGAGTACTGGTCAACTGGTAGCTGCGCTGCTCACTTGTCGCAGGGCCAGCCATTATAGTTGCCGATTGTTGCCCCAAGGTGACCCCTGCTTGTCCATCGTCCGGATTGACCGGATCAACCTGTAGAGCAGAAGTCGCTACGCATTCTCCGTCCACCAGTGTACCCGCCGTACACTTGACTTCTGGCGTCACCACGCACTTGCCATCCACGAGTGTACCTTGAACGCACGCCTTGGTGACCACGTCCGGCGTCACTATGCACTGGCTGCCGTCCAGGGCGCTCCCCGCAGGGCATTCCTTGACGGTGACGTCCGGCGTCACCACGCACTTGCCGTCGACGAAGGTACCCTGCTCACAGGCGGCAAACGTGCCGGATGGGTTGTTTTGCTTCACCGAATTGTCTGATTCGTTGCAACCAGCAAGCATGATACAGCCGAGCAAAGCGGCAAGCGCAAACCTGTTCAACGGCATGAATTCCTCCCGAAATCAATAAAGTATCGTTCTTATGAAAATGTGTGCCCTGGGGTTCAACACCCGAGGACAGGCAATAAAATAGGGTCACCGCACCGGGCAAATCGAGTGAAAGCACTCGGTATATAAAAATACGGTTCTAGTCTCCCAGGCAAAATTCAATCGATTTGATAGCTGTTTTTGCGCCCTTGCGTCAATGAGACCAAGGTATATGACCGTCTGACCCAAGACGATGACGGCGCAGTCTCCGTGGTTCGGGTTGTCTTGGCTGGCCCTTACTCAGCAGCGAGCGGCGGCTGCGAGATGACTTCGAGCAGCTCGCGGTTGAGCCGCGCTTCCTCTTCGGCCTTGGGCTTGGAGAACCCTGCCAGCAGCAGATAGGCGACCGGGGTCAGGAACAATGTCGAGGCGGTTGCCATGCCAAGGCCGCCCACGATGACCCAGCCGAGTGCAATACGGGCTTCGGCACCTGCGCCGCTGGCGAGCACCAGCGGGACACCGCCAAGAATGGCGCAGAGCATGGTCATCACGACGGGCCGCAGGCGAATATTCGACGCCTCCTCGATCGCCTGCCGAACACTTCTGCCCTGATCGCGCAGATGATTGGCGAATTCAACGATCAGAATGCCATTCTTGGCCATGATACCGACAAGCAGAACCAGCCCGATCTGGCTGTAGACATTCATGCTCGTGCCCGTCAGCAGCATTGCGTACACCGCGCAGGCAAGGCCGAGCGGCACTGTTGCCATGACGATGACGGCACTGATGAAGCTCTCGAACTGGGCAGCCAGAACCAGGAGGATAATGAGGAGGGCGAACCCGAACGTGATCGCCATGCTGGAAGAGTTTTCACCCAGCGTCGCCGCTTCGGCGAGCGGGATGAGACGGTATCCGGGTGGCAGCAACGGGGCTGCGACTTCCTGCGCGACCCTGTAGGCATCGCCGAGCGCGAAGTCGGAGCGCAGACCCGACGTTATGGCGACGGAGCGCATCTGCTGTTCACGCGTCAGCGCCGGGGGGACGGCAACTTCGGCGAGCTTTGCAATCGTCGACATCGGGACAAAACGTCCGTCTCCGGTCCGCAGGAAGACATTTTCCAGATCAGTCGGATCGTTGATCGGATTGGTCGTCGAGACGAGCTTCACGTCGAAACTGCGGTCTTCAATGTAGACGGAGCCGATCTTGTAGCCGTCGAGTACCGACTGCAACGCCTGAGCAAGGCCCGTGATATCAATCCCCAGATCGGAGGCACGCTCGCGGTCGATCGACACAGCCAATTGTGGCTGCGTCGGCTCGTTGGTAAGCCGCGGGCGATCGAAGCGGCTGTCCTTTTCCAGCTCTGACACCAGCTTTGCAGCCGTCGTGCCCAGCTCAGAATAGCTGGTACCGACAACGGCAAATTGCAGCCCATTGCCCGCCCCGCGAATGCCAAGCGAATTCGGCTGAGCCGCGAAAACCTGGATGCCGGGAACGTTACGCACGCGCCTCGAAACGTCGGTGATGATTTCCTGCTGGCTTCTCGCCCGGTCTTTCCACGTGGCGAGACTGAGCACCATGAAGCCGCGGTTGGTATTGCCGTTCTGGCCGGCTATGGAGAAAGTGTTCTGGATCTCGCCGGAATCGCGCAACGGCTGGATCAGGGTCTCGATCTTCCGCATCTCGTCACCAAGATATTCAAGGCTGACGCCCTGCGGAGCAGTAATGCGCAGGAAGGCGGACGCGCGGTCTTCGGGCGGCGTCAATTCCTGCTTGAGCAAGGAAAAGGCGCCAAATGCACCGCCGGCAAACAGCAGCGATATCACGACGACAATCCATGGACCCGCCAGGCAGGCATGCAGCAGGCGGCGATAGAGTCCGCCCAGCCATCCGCCGATACGGGCCACCAGCCCCGGCGCGCGCGTAACGTCCTCATGCTTGGCTTCGCTCACGCTCAGCAGCCGTGAGGCAAGCATGGGGCAAAGGGTCAGCGCAACCACCGCGGACAGAAGCACGCAGATTGCAAGCACGAAGCCGAACTCGCGGAAGAGGCCGCCAGTCTGCCCCGGCAGGAAGGAGAGTGGCACAAAGACGGCTGCAAGCGTCACAGTGGTTGCCACGACCGCAAAGAACACCTCTTGCGTGCCAAGGACCGCTGCGGCGCGCGGGCCCATCCCCTGATTGCGCCGGCGCACAATATTCTCAAGCACGACGATCGCATCGTCGACCACAAGGCCCGTGGCCAGAACGAGCGCGAGCAATGTCAGAATATTGATCGAAAACCCGGCGAGATAAATGGCCGAGATCGTGCCGATCAGCGCGACCGGCAGGGCGACAGCCGGGATCAGGGTGGCGCGAATATCCCACAGGAACAGATAGATGATCAGGATGATGATGATGACCGACACCCCGAGCGCGATCTCCACCTCGTGTACCGCGCCGTTGACGAAATCGGCATCGTCGCTGGTCACGCGAATGTCTACGCCTTCGGGCAAGGTCTTCTGGAGCTGCGCGACGGCAGCGCGAACCCCTGTGGATATGTCGAGCGTATTCGACTGCGCCTGGCGGATAATACCAAGGCCGATGCCGGCCTTGCCATTGGCGCGCAAGGTCGAGGTGCCAATATCGGGACCCATCGTCACCGTTGCCACATCGCGGATCTTGGTCTGCCCCTTGATGATGATGTTTTCGAAATCCTCCGGCGTCTGCACCGGCGCCTGTGCCCGCACCACGATGCTTTGATCGTTGCTGTTGAGCTGTCCCGCCGGTGTATCGAAGGCCATCGTGTTCAGAGCGTTGCGAATGTCTGCAATATTCATACCAAGGCTGGCGACTTTGCCCTGATTGATGTCGATCCGAAAAATCTTGCTGCGATTGCCATTGATCTGGACATCGGCGACGCCCGGTACCGAAGCAAGCACATCCTCGATCTGATCCTCGACAAGAACCGTCATGTCCTCCACCGCCATGATGTTGGAGGTGACAGCAAGACGCATGACAGCATCCGAGTTCGCGTCCGCCTTGACGATGCGCGGAGGATCGGCGTCGTCCGGCAGTGTGTTGCTGATACGGCTGATCGCATCGCGCATGTCGGCGGCAGCGACATTGAGATCCACATCATCGTTGAATTCGACGGTGACGCGGCTATTGCCGAACGAGGAGCTGGACGAGATGGATTTGACCCCGGAGACACGCGAAACCGCGCCTTCGATGGCCGACGTCAGCTCGCGATCCACGGTCTCGGCCGCAGCTGATTCGAAATCCGTCGAAACGGTGACGACCGGACGATCGACATCGGGCAGCTCGCGCACATCGACACCGTAATAGGCGGCAAGGCCGGCAACGACGATCAGGGCGTTGAGCACCAGCGCCATGACCGGACGGCGAATAAAAAGCGCTGTGAAGTCAGCCTGGCTCTGGGACGTGTTCACGGGAAGTCACCCCTGCTCGCCGGCGGAAGCCAACGGTCCTTCGTTCGTGCTGCTGTCCTTGGGAGCTGGCTGCCCCTGAATCTGGACAAGCTCCCCCTGCCGGACCGACTGCACACCCTCGGCAACGATCTGATCGCCGGGCTCGATGGCCGCATCGACCAGCACCGAGGCAGTATTGCGCTGCACGACACGCACCGGCACGCGCGCCGCCTTATTGTCGGTGATCTTCCAGACATAGGCACCGTCGGTGCCCCACTGGATGGCCAGAGGATCAACGGTAGGATAGGTGTCGCCGGGAAAACCGATCGATATCTGAAATGCCATGCCTTCGCGCAAGGCATCGTTCGGATTGGTGATCTTGGCCTGAACGTGCAGCGTGCGGCTTGCCGGATCGACACGGTTGTCGATGGCGCTGATCGCGCCCTTGAAGGTTTCACCCGGACGGGCGATCGATGTCGCCGTTACCGGCAGATCGATGGTGATGGCCGGCGCAAAACGTTCCGGAACCCAGAAATCGACCAGGAGGTCGGATCGGTCATCAATCATCGCGACCGTGGTCGTTGTCGTGATGTAGTTACCCGCATTGATCGGCAGGATGCCGACAATACCGCCGATTGGGGCTTTGATGGCACGGCGATCCAGCGCGAGTTCGGCCTCGCGAACGTTGAGAGCGGCATTGTCGACGGCCAGTTCAGCTTCCGAAAGCTGAACGGCAGATACTGTGTTACTCAAGCGCAGGCTTTCCGCGCGGCTGAGCTTGGTCTGTGCGTCTTTCAGGGCAACCCGCGCCTTATCGACGAGGATGGCTTCTGCTTCGGAATCAAGGCGGGCAATCACATCGCCGTCTTTCACTTTGGTCCCGGATGCCACGAGAATCTCGGTCAAGCGGCCGGCTGTGAACGGGGTGACTGCTACCGAACTCTTCGCCTTACCGGTACCGATCGCCGTCAGCCGGTCGTTGATCTTGGACTCCGCTGCAGTGCGCACGACAACCAGCGGTAGCGCCTGTCCGCTGCGCCTTTGCCCCTGACGGCCCTTGGCTGGTTCTGTCGCTGCCGTTGCATTGCGATCTATACCCGCCTTTTTCAAAAGGTCATTCGCACCGGGAAACAGGAACAGCCAGCCAGCTCCAGCGGCAACCAGAATCACCAACGCCAAAGCCAATTGCTTCCAAACCTTCATATACCACTCCAAAACGCCGGTCCCGCAACAAAAGCAGAGCCAGCGTGACATTGATTATACCCTAACGCGCGCTACAGCGCGAACACGTGCTGGTTGCAGGATAAAGAGCTTTGATGCCTCCGTTAATGACAATTCGGTGAGGTTACAAAGATTTAATGGAAGTGAGCGCAGGTGAACGGATCGCCAAATTTGGCCGGATTCGCTGGTCTCTGCTTGATGGTGCGTTTCTGCCGTGCAAGATGATGGATGAAGAATTCGTAAGGAAAGCAGTCGATGGCGACGAAGACCGATATTGCACGGCGTGTGTTCAACCACACGTGGAAACTCGATCCGATCGTCCGTAGCCTGCTCGACACGGATTTCTACAAATTGCTGATGCTGCAGATGATATGGGGCGTCTATCCGAAGGTGGATGCGACTTTCACGCTGATCAACCGCACGACCAAGGTGCGTCTTTCCGATGAAATCGATGAACAGGAGTTGCGCGAGCAGCTCGATCATGCCCGGACGGTCCGGTTTTCCAAGAAGGAGATGATCTGGCTCGGCGGTAACACGTTCTATGGCAAGCGGCAGATTTTCGAACCGGATTTTCTCGAATGGCTGTCGAATTTCCAGCTGCCGGAATATGAGCTCACCCGGCGTGACGGCCAGTATGAGCTGAATTTCTACGGCCCGTGGATGTATACCACCATGTGGGAGATTCCGGCGCTGACCATTATCAACGAATTGCGCTCGCGCGCCGCCATGAAAAAGATGGGACGCTTCGAGCTTGATGTTCTCTATGCCCGTGCCAAGGCCAAGATGTGGGCGAAGGTGGAACGCCTGCGCGCGCTCCCCGATATCCGGATTTCCGATTTCGGCACGCGCCGCCGCCATTCCTTCCTCTGGCAGCGCTGGTGCGTCGAAGCGTTGAAGGAAGGCATCGGCGAAGCCTTTACCGGCACGAGCAATGTGCTGATGGCGATGGACAACGACCTGGAAGCCCTCGGCACCAATGCGCATGAACTGCCGATGGTGCTTGCTGCCTTGAGCACCACAAAGGCAGAACTGCTGAAATCACCCTACAAGGTGCTGCAGGACTGGAATCGTTACTATGGCGGCAATTTGCTCATCGTATTGCCGGACGCGTTCGGCACAGCCGCATTTCTGCGCGATGCCCCGGACTGGGTGGCGGACTGGACCGGTTTTCGACCCGACAGCGCACCACCGATCGAAGGCGGAGAGAAAATTCTTGCCTGGTGGCGGGCGAGGGGCAAGGACCCGCGCCAGAAGCTTCTGGTGTTTTCCGATGGGCTCGACGTCGATACGATCGAGGAGACCTATCATCACTTCAGAGGCAAGGTGCGCATGAGTTTTGGTTGGGGAACCAATCTCACCAATGATTTCGAAGATTGCGCGCCCCGTTACAACGACCGCCTGAATGCGATCTCACTTGTCTGCAAGGTCAGTGAGGCCAATGGCCGTCCGGCTGTCAAGCTTTCCGACAATCCGAAAAAGGCCACGGGCGATCCGGCGGAAATCAAACGTTATCTGGAGTTGTTTGGAGCGGTGGACCGCGTGGAACAGGCCGTCAAGGTCTAGAAGCAATTTCCGGCCGAATAGGTCCGTTCTGCCGGGGCATTCGCGGACAAGGTCAAGGGGTTTGGCAAGGCCGATATGGATGCATCGGCCCTGCCATCTTCCGCGTCTAGATCGTTTACTACTGCAGCATAACGGTGCGCAGTTCGTGTTCCTGCGCGCCGACAAGAACGTTGTCGCGTTCATCCGAAAGCACAATCGGGTCGCCATTGGCGGCAAAGAGCGCCCAGAGCTCGACACCGGGGGTCATTGGCGGAAGAGCCGGAAAACTGTGGGCGAGGTCATCGGTTTTGACCTTGCGCATGTAGGCGACCTGTCCGGCGCCAAGGCGCGCGAATTCGAGTTCGCTCAGGAGATTCTTGTGAACAGAGTTTTGCATATTAGCCTCCGTGTTCGGACAGTCTTTTTCCAAGCCCTGTCCTGTTAGAGCTACGATCAGTCCTGTACCGCGATGTTGATGCGCTTGACCAATCGTTCGGGTTCCGGACGGTCGAGATCGATCGACAGAAGCCCATTCTTCAAAGTGGCGGCGCTGACACGCATTCCATCAGCAAGAACGAAAATGCGCTGGAACTGACGTGCGGCTATGCCACGATGCAAATATTCACGCTCGCCTTCATCGGCCTGCCTGCCGCGAATGACCAGTTGATTGTCTTCCGTGGTCACTTCGAGATCGTCGTTCGAGAAACCCGCAACGGCGAGAACAATTCGAAGCTGTTCACAGTCATTCTTGCCGCGGATACGCTCGATATTGTAAGGCGGATAGCCGTCGCCGGATTTGGCAATGCGCTCCAGCGTCTTTTCCATCGAGTCGAAACCAAGCAGCAAGGGGCTTGAAAATGGTGTCATTCGTGTCATTTGTGCAGTCCTTGAGAGAAGCGACCTAAAAGCAAAACCCGTGATCTTGTCCGATCGTTGATGGCATTTCACTTCTGTCCTTTGATATGGTCGATAGAATCTCAGAGTTCAAGAGAGTGCCGGTTTTCCGGTGATAGAAAGTAAGAAATGACGCGTAAAATCATAATCGATACCGATCCGGGACAGGATGATGCACTGGCGATTCTTCTTGCCTTTGCCAGTCCGGAACTGGATGTACTCGGCATCACCGCCGTTGCGGGCAATGTGCCGCTGGCCTTGACCGAGTTGAATGCGCGGAAAATCTGCGAGCTGGCCGGCCGTTCTGACGCCAAAGTCTTTGCCGGTGCGGACCGCCCGCTGATGCGCCCCCTGATCACGGCTGAACATGTGCATGGCAAGACCGGGCTTGATGGTCCTGACTTGCCTGAACCGGCAATGCCATTGCAGACGCAGCACGCCGTCGATTTCATTATCGAGACGCTGCGCAATGAGGAGGCAGGAAGTGTCACTCTCTGCGCGCTCGGGCCTCTCACGAACATTGCCCATGTGCTGATCCGCGCACCGGAATTGGCCTCTCATATCCGCGAGATCGTCCTGATGGGCGGCGGGTTCTTCGAAGGCGGCAATATTACGCCAACGGCGGAGTTCAATATCTATGTCGATCCGCAGGCGGCACAGATCGTATTGCAGTCCGGTGTTCCGGTGGCTATCCTGCCGCTGGACGTGACGCACAAGGCATTGACGACCGCCCGGCGCGTCGACCGTTTCCGCGCCATGGGAACAAGGTCGGGCGATGCCTGCGTAGCTCTGCTCGAGTTTTTCGAACGGTTCGACGAGGAGAAATATGGCAGGGATGGCGGCCCGCTGCACGACCCGAACGTGATTGCTTACCTGCTGAAGCCTGAGCTTTATGGCGGCAGGCGCTGCAATGTAATGGTCGATGCCACCAACGAACTAACGCTCGGCATGACGGTGGTCGACTGGTGGGGCGTGACGGACCGTCCGAGCAACGCCTTCTACATTCGCGATGTGAATGATGAGGAATTCTTCGATCTGCTGATCGAGCGGATATCGCGCCTGCCGTGAGGTGAACCCCTCCGAAACCGCCATCGCCGGATCACCTACCCGCTCGGGCAAGTCACGAAAAGTTGAGCCCACGTAAACCATCGGTCAGCAAATTCCGGACAAAATTCGCCCGGGCGAGTAATGTCCGGCAGGCGGACAGCAGGAAACTTGAGGTTTGCTATGCTGACACGGCGCGGTGTTCTGATGGGTCTTTTTGCAACAGCTCTGGCACCAAAGGCCGCGCTGGCAAGGCCCAAGCGGAAGATTTTCGTCCTCGATCCGGAGTACCGGCCGCAATATGTTTTCTTCGATTCATCCTATAGGCCGGGGACAGTGGTAATCGACCCGCGCGGCCGGTTTCTTTACCTGATTGAAGACGAATTCACCGCGCGCCGCTACGGTATAGGCGTCGGGCGGGCTGGCCGCGCCTTCCACGGCGTTGCCAGAGTTGGCCGCAAGGAAAAATGGCCGCGCTGGATGCCAACCAAGAACATGATCCGGCGCCAGCCGGAGAAATATGCGCGGTACGCCGGAGGCGTAGCGGGCGGGCGAAACAATCCTCTCGGTGCCCGCGCGCTCTATCTCTACCGGAACGGCCGCGATACCTATTACCGCATCCACGGAACAACCGAACCCTGGACTATCGGACGCGCCGTATCCAATGGCTGTATCCGCATGGTCAACGAACATGTGATGGATTTGTACGCGCGTGTACCGGTCGGCGCACGTGTCGTGGTGATCTGACGGCTGAATAGTTTTACCGCATTGCTGCTGTGCGTGGTTCGACACGCACATTGCTGATGCCAGTGGGGATCTAGGCCGCTACGCTTTCCTTTTGCGTGTCGGGAGCCAGGGTTATTTCCAGGCCGTTCAGCTCCTCGCTCATGATCAGCTGGCAGGAGAGCCGGGAATTGTCCTCGACGTGAAAGGTCACGTCGAGCTGGTCGATTTCCTCGTCCTGCGGCTCGTAGAGCTTTTCCGCCCAATCCTGATCGACATAGACATGGCAGGTGCCGCAGGCGCAGGCGCCGCCGCATTCTGCCTTGATGTCGAGACCCCAATCGCGAATGACCTCCATGACGCGGAAACCCTCGAGGGCTTCCAGCGTATGGCGCTTGCCGTGCTGATCGGTGACGTGGATGTAGAGGGATTCTGAGCTCATCAGGTTTTACCTATGCCGCCTTCAGCTTCTTCTGCAGGGAGGTGGAGGACGTCGTATACTGGAAAATGATGCGTTCGCCAGGGGCCACGATGCGTTTTGCGGCCTGGGACATCAGCGCGGCCTCATGGAAGCCGGAAAGAATCAGCTTCAGCTTGCCCGGATAGGTGTTGATATCGCCGATGGCGAATATACCGGGCTCCGACGTTTCGAACTTTTCGGTATCGACGGCAATCAGGTTCTGATCGAGATTGAGGCCCCAATCGGCGATCGGTCCGAGCTTCATGGTCAGGCCGAAGAACGGCAGCAGCCGGCCGGCTTCAAGAACCTCCTCGCCTTCGGCACCCTTGAGGATGACCTTGGACAATTGCCCGCCGGCACCTTCGAGACTGCCAACCTGGCCCATGCGAAACTTGACACGGCCCTCCTTTTCAAGCGCCCACATCTTGTTGACGCTATCGGGTGCGGCACGGAATTCCGGGCGGCGGTGCACGAGGGTGACGGACTTTGCCACGGGCTCCAGATTGAGCGTCCAGTCGAGTGCGGAATCGCCGCCGCCGACAATCACCACATCGTGCCCGCGGAACGCTTCGATCTTGCGCACGGCGTAGTGAACGCTGGTGCCTTCATAGAGTTCGATTTCCGGCACTGGCGGACGCTTCGGCTGGAAGGAACCGCCACCGGCCGCAATGACAATAACCTTGGTGATGAACGCTTCATCCGCGTCGGTCTCGACGCGGAAACGGCCATCTTCAAGCTTCTCCAGCGCGGTGACCATCGTCGAGAAATGAAACTGCGGTTCGAATGGCGCAATCTGCTTCAGGAGGTTGTCCGTCAACGCCTGACCTGTGACCTCTGGAAGTCCCGGAATGTCGTAGATCGGCTTTTCCGGATAGAGTTCGGCGCACTGGCCACCCGGACGGTCGAGAATATCGATCACATGCGCGCGCAGATCGAGCAAGCCGAGTTCAAAAACGGCAAAGAGGCCGACAGGGCCCGCGCCAACAATAACCACATCTGTTTCAATAATGTCGGACATATGGTGCTTTCCAGTAAATGTCGTGAAATTCAATCGAGGATCAGGCGCCGGGAACGCGGCGCCAGCTATAGGTTCCGGGCGCCGAGTGGGAGCCCCTGCCCGGCTGGTAGTAGACCGGCGTATCGTGCAGATTATGATCAGCGAGGCGCGTCAGCGTCACCGCATGGGTAACCTTCAGCGTGTCGAAGCCAGTGCGCAGCATATAGGCCACCTGGTCGATCAGCACATCGCCCACCGCGCGCAGCTCACCCTTGAACTGATGCTGGCTCTTCAGCATTTCCGCTTTCGAATAGGACCGGCCGTCATTGAAGGCCGGAAACTGCAGCGCAATCACCGGAATGGTATCGAGCAATGGCAAAAGCGGATCAATGCTTTCACCCGGGGCCACCGAAACGCCAATCTTGCGATTGGTGGCGTTGCGCACGTCGTCTTCGAGGCCGAGCCACACGGCCAGTGGCAGAATGACCGCCGGCGCATCGCCAGCCTCGTCCAGCGTCGCAGCTGCAATATAGGGATCCTCGCGGAAGCCTTCGCGGCCCCAGAGCTCTCCTGCAGGCTTTTCGGAAATGTCACTCATAAATTAGAATCCGTCAGAGAAATATTGCTCAATTGATCGGTAAGACCGGTCAGATGAATACCGCATTCGGTCTTGTCCGTGCCAGCCCAGCGGCCGGCGCGATCGTCCTCGCCATCCTTGATCGGCTGCGTGCAGGGCATGCAGCCGATCGAACGGTAGCCTTCGGCAACCAGCGGATGCGGCGGAAGTTCGTGCGCGGTCATATAGGCCTTCAGATCGGCCGACGTCCAGTGGGCCAGCGGATTGATGCGAACACGCTCGCCAACCGACTCGAAAACCGGCAACGCTGTACGGGTCGAGGCCTGGAACTGCTTGCGCCCGGTCATCCACGCCCGGTACGGGGCCACGGCACGCGCCATCGGCTCGACCTTGCGGATGTAGCAGCAGCGGTCCTTGTTGGTCATCGACAAGGCGCCAAACGGGTCCTCGTCCTTCAGGCTCTGTTTCAGCGGATGAATGTCATGCACATCCGTCAGGCCGAGATCGCCGACCAGCTGGTCGCGATAGCGCAGGGTTGCCGGAAAATGCTTGCCCGTTTCAAGAAAAAGCACCGGCGTCGCCCGATCTATCTGTGCGATCATGTGCAGCAACACCGACGACTCCGCTCCGAACGAGGAAACCACGGCGATTTCCTCGTTGAACAGATGATCGATGGCAAGCTCGATCACATCCATCGGTTCGAGATTGCCGTAACGGGCTTCAAGCGCGCGCGCTTCATCCGCTACGGTTTTCTCGTTGAATTCAAGCAGCATTTGCAGCCTCGCTATAGAGCGCATCCTTGAACGGTGCAGCGCCCACACGCCGGTAGGTGGCAAGGAAGTTCTCTTCCTTGTCGGTGCGGATATCGAGATAACGGTCAACAATGGTTTCAACCGCATCGACGATTTCTTCCGAGGAGAAACCACGTCCTGTGATGTCACCGATGGTGCAGATTTCATCCCCGGAACCGCCGAGCGAGATCTGGTACAGCTCCTCGCCCTTCTTCTCGACACCGAGAATGCCGATATGGCCGACATGGTGATGACCGCAGGCATTGATGCAGCCGGAAATCTTGATCTTCAGTTCGCCGATGTCCGCCTGACGCTCCGGCTTGCCGAACCGTTCCGAGATGCGCTGGGCGACGGGAATCGACCGTGCATTGGCAAGGGCGCAATAGTCGAGCCCAGGGCAAGCGATAATGTCTGTGATCAGCCCGGCATTGGCGGTCGCAAGACCATCGGTCAGCAAAAGGTCATAGACGATTCGCAGATCGGCGATCGCCACATGCGGCAGAACCAGGTTCTGCTCATGGCTGACGCGGATCTCGTCCTGCGAGAATTTCTCGGCGATATCGGCAACCAGGTCCATCTGTGCGTCGGTTGCATCACCGGGGATGCCGCCGATGGGCTTCAGAGAAATGGTCACGACGCCGTAGTCTGGATTCTTGTGCGGCGTCACATTCTGATCGACCCAGGTGGAGAATGAATGATCGGCCTTGCGCGCGGCCGCAAGGCCCGACCAGCCTTCCGGACGTACGGGCAGGCTTGGCGGCGCGAAATAGCTGTCGATGGCATCGACGTCCTTCTGCGGCAGCTTCAGGTCGGTTTCCTTCAGCACCTGCCATTCGGCTTCGACCTGACGTGTCAGTTCTTCCGTGCCGGTTTCGTGCACGAGAATCTTGATACGCGCCTTGTACTTGTTGTCGCGGCGGCCATTCAGATTGTAAACGCGCATGATCGCTGTCGTGTAGGAAAGCAGATCCTCGACGGGGAGGAAATCGCGGATCTTCTTGGCAACCATGGGGGTGCGGCCCTGACCGCCACCGACATACACCGCGAAACCGAGTTCGCCCGCATCGTTCTTCTTCAGATGCAGGCCGATATCGTGCACCTGGATCGCAGCACGATCACGCTCGGCGCCGGTGACGGCAATCTTGAACTTGCGCGGCAGGTAGGAAAATTCCGGATGCATCGACGACCACTGACGCAGGATTTCCGCATAGGGGCGCGGATCGGCGACCTCGTCGGCAGCAGCCCCGGCAAAGTGATCGGCAGTGACATTGCGGATGCAATTGCCCGAGGTCTGCAGCGCGTGCATCTCGACCGACGCCAATTCATCAAGAACCTTGGGCATGTCCTTCAGCGCCGGCCAGTTATACTGCAGGTTCTGGCGCGTGGTGAAATGCCCGTAGCCGCGATCATAATGGCGGGCAATATGGGCGAGCTTGCGCATCTGGCGGCTGGAGAGCGTGCCATAGGGGATGGCGACGCGCAGCATATAGGCATGCAACTGTAGATAGACGCCGTTCATCAACCGCAGCGGCCGGAACTGGTCTTCCGTCAATTCGCCGGCAAGACGGCGCTCAACCTGATCCTTGAACTGCTCAACGCGGGCCGAAACAAACGCGTGATCAAACTCATCGTAACGATACATTCTGTGCGGGCCTTTAGCTGTTAAGCGGCGGTTGCTTTGGGCTTTTCAGCCTGCTTGCCGAGATCAAGACGGATGGTGGGGCCGAGCTGGCGGATGCGCTCGCGCAGGCGCAGCGGATAAAGGTTTGTGCCGCGCTCTTCAACATCGATCACATTGACGTCGATAACGAGGTTAGACTTGATCGCTGCCTTCCCGGCCTCTTCAAGAGCGCTTACCGCTTCGGCGTGACGGGCGATCAGCGCACCGTCGATCTGTTCCAGCCACTCGCCATTGGCGCCGAGCCATACGGCTTCACCATCGGTCAGGCGGTTTGCGGTGAGAACTTTGACACTCATGATCGTGATCCTTCGCGTTCAGGCAGCATTGGTTTCAAGGTGGCGGGTCGCCACGGGATTCTTGTTCTGTGCGGCAAGCGGCTCGGCCTTGTCGATGGCGGCACCTGCAACAGCATCGCCGATGACGACCATGACCGGACCGTCGAGATCGTTGCGCTGCTCCAGCGCCGGCAAATCGTTGAGCGTGCCATGGAACATGCGCCGTTCGGGGCGGCCTGCGTTTTCGATGACCGCAACGCCGGTATCGGCATGAAGCCCGGCCTGCATCAGCCGCTCGGCGACGGAAGCGGCAACGCTGCGGCCCATATATACGGCGATCGTTGCGCCTGAAATGGCAAGGCGCGCCCAGTCGGGCAGTACTTCACCGGCCATGTCATGACCCGTGGTGAACACGAGGGAGGATGCCACGCCGCGCAAAGTCAGAGGCAATTGCATATCGGCAGCCGCGGCAAAGGCCGAGGTGATGCCCGGTACGATCTCGAAGGCAATGCCGGCGTTGCGCAGCGCGGCCATTTCCTCGCCGGCGCGGCCATAAACCAGCGGATCGCCGGACTTCAGGCGAACAACGCGCTTGCCCTCGCGGCCGAGAGCAACGAGCAAATCGTTGATCTCGCTCTGGCTCTTGGAATGGCAGCCCTTGCGCTTGCCGACGGAAAGGCGGGTCGCGTCGCGGCGGCCCATGGCAACGACGGCCTCCGGGACCAGCGCGTCATAGACGATGACGTCGGCTTCCATGAGCACGCGGTGGGCACGCAGGGTCAAAAGATCTTCGGCACCGGGACCGGCACCAACCAGCCAGACATAGCCCTCTGGCTCGTCCTGGCTTTCGAGCAGACCGGCGGCAGCCTGATGGGCGCCAGTCAAGTCATTGTTATAGACATTGCTTGCGACGTCGCCGGAAAAAAACGAGCGCCAGAACAGGCGGCGCGGCAAACCCTTTTTCACCAGCTTCTCGACCACTGGCCGATAGGCATTGGCGAGACGCGCCAGATCACCGAGACGCGGCGAAAACGCCGCGTCGATGCGTGCGCGGATCATCTGGGTAAGGACAGGGCCTGTACCCTCCGAACCAATGGCGATGGCGAGTGGCGCACGATTGACGATAGCGGGCGTGAAGAAATCGCAGAGGTCGGGCCGGTCAACGACATTGACCGGAATTCCCTGACGGCGTGCCTCAGCCGCGACCGCCCCGTCCTGGTCTTCATCGCCGGTGGCGACGAAGACCAGTTTTGCGCCGGTCAGATGCTTGGGAGCAAATTTTTCTACGAGATGTTCGTGACCGCCTTCACGGAGAAAATCGGCCAATTCCGGTTCGGGCTCCTCAGCAACAACGCGTATCGTCGCGTTCGTCTGCGCCAGGAGCCGCGCCTTGTTGAGCGCTTCCTCGCCATTGCCAACAACCACAAGCACTTCATTCCGCACGCGGAAAAAGGCTGGAAAGACAGATAGCTGGTTGGCATGGATGGACATGAATAAGACAATCCCGATGGTTCAGGGGATTATCCATGATCCGGCAGCTGTTTATAAGGAACAGAAGTGCGCCGAATCCCGGTCAAGAGCATGGAATTTCTGAAAAAGCCGAAACAAGCGGATTCTCTTTCTATCGTATACAAAGAGACACACGCCTTGCCATCACCCCTTGAGGCAAAGCGAGACATGCTCGATCATCCGCATCTGGCCGGCCATCCAGCCAAATCAATACACGACTACTTTTATCGGGTTAACAAGAAAATGCAAGCCCCTTTGTTGCTGGCCGTGGCGAAGACACGCTCGATCCGGTATGGACGGCTCCGTCACAAGGAGCGGAGACACCTGATGCGCATGATCTCGTAGATCTTCCGGTCAAGAATCTGCAAGCGTCGAAAGGCTTCTTCACCGCTCTCGGTTTCAGCTTCAATCCGGGTTTCTCCGACGACAAGACTGCCTGCATGATCATTGACGAGAACATTTATGCCATGCTGCTCGTCGAGGAGCGCCGCGCATTTCGCGCAGGGTCAGGTCAAAATGCTGCACAAGGAAGCCGCTTGTAGAATGCGACCGGATCTCAACCATATCCTAGTGCAAGTTTTGTCTAGACGGTAAAAACCGCCTGCACATGCACGGGCCAGCGCCAGGGCAGGATAGCGACGAGATCAAAGCGCAGGGAGAGACGGGTATGGTCACTCTGACGCGCAAGCCAATGATCCGCAGCTGCCTCGATCCGGCGCATGGTCAGTGCATTGACCGAGTCCATCGCCTGCTCAAGCGTTGCCCGCGCCTTCACCTCGACGATGAGAACGGTGTCGCCGCGCCGTGCGATCAGGTCGATCTCGCCGAGTTTGGTGCGATAGCGGCGGCCGACGATGCGGTAGCCTTTCAGTATGAGGGCAAGGGCAGCGAGATGTTCTGCGGAGTGGCCGCGACGGTAAGCCTTGCGGCGCTTGCCCAATTCGCTCATCTCGCGCCTATTTCAACGCCAGAAGCCGTTGATAAAGTTCTCCCTTGGGCCGGCCGGTCATGCGCGAGGCCTCACCCGCTGCCTTGGCCGGTGCCATTTCGAGAACGAGGGCGCGCAGCAGCGCATCGATGTCGTCGTCGGAGCGCGGCACATTCTCATGTTCTTGCGGTGGGCCAACAACGAGCACCACTTCGCCGCGGATACGGTCCTCGCCGTCGAATTCCGCTGCCAGGTCCTTCAGAGGCAGGGTGACGACAGTCTCATATGTCTTCGTCAGTTCACGGCACAGCGACGCCTGGCGTTCAGGGCCGAAGATTTCGACCATGTCTGCCAGCGTTGCCGCCGCGCGATTTGGCGATTCGAAGAATACCAGCGCCGCATCAAGGGTTTTCAATTGCTCGAGCTTCGCCCGGCGCTGGCCCTGTTTCGACGATAGGAAGCCGGCAAAATAAAACGAATCCTTGAATAATCCTGAAGCTGTAAGGGCGGCCAGCACCGATGATGCGCCGGGGATGGGCACGACCCTTATGCCGGCGGCTTTGGCTTCAGGCACCAGGCGGCCTCCCGGATCAGAAATCAGCGGCGTACCCGCATCTGAAACCAGTGCGACGCTCTTGCCCGCCAAAAGCGCATCGATCAGTTTGGGGCCGGCCATTTCGGCATTGTGTTCGTGGTAGGCGTAGGGGCGGCGGGAAATGCCGTAGCGGTCGAGCAGAACGCGGCTCACACGCGTATCCTCGCAGGCGATAATGTCTGCCGCTGCCAGCGTTTCGATGCCGCGTAGGGTCATGTCGCCGAGATTTCCGATCGGCGTCGCCACGATATAGAGGGCCGGCTCCAGTGGGCGGGCGCGGTAGGAAGCGCTGCCGATCTGATAGTCCCGCTCCTTGTCGGCAGTTTTTGGGGCTTCTCCCTCGGACAAAACTTTTCCCTTATGCTGCCAGATCGGCGATGACCGCATTGAGCACGATGGCGCCCTCGGGCGTCGTGCGAATACGGCTATTGCCGATATATTCGATAAGGCCCTGCTCCGCCAAGGAAATCACTTTACCTTCCTTGACGCTGTGTCCAGTCAGACGTTCGTAGCGGGCGAGATCAATTCCCTCTGCCAGCCGCAATCCCATCAACAGGAATTCGTCGCCTTCCTGCTCTCTATTCAGGAACTCTTCCTCGACAACCCCGTGGCCGCCGGCTTCGACTTGCCGCAACCAGGATTCGGGATGACGCTCGGTGATGGTTACTGCGCGCGTCCCATTTTCAATGAAGCGTCCGTGCGCGCCCGGACCGACACCGACATATTCGCCATAGCGCCAGTAAACGAGATTGTGCTGCGACTCCGCGCCGGGTGCGGCATGATTGGAAATTTCATAGGCTGGCAGGCCATGGCTCGCCGTTACATCCTGCGTTTCCGCATAAAGCGCTGCCGCGTGATCACCGTCGGGTGTCACCAGTTTCCCCGCCTTCCACAGATTGTAGAAAGGCGTGCCTTCCTCGATCGTCAGCTGGTACAGCGACAAATGATCGGCGGCATAGGAGATCGCGCGGGCAAGTTCATCGCGCCAGCCTTCAATGGTCTGGTCCGGCCGCGCATAAATAAGGTCGAAGGAAAGCCGCGGGAAAATCTCGCGCGCCAGTCCGATCGCAATGAGTGCCTCATCGACGCTGTGCATGCGGCCGAGCCGGCGCAGATCCGGATCATTGAGCGCCTGCACGCCAAGCGACACCCGGTTGACGCCCGCGGCGCGATAACCGCGAAAACGATCTGCCTCGACGCTGGTCGGATTGGCTTCCAGCGTGATCTCGATATCATCCGGCACGTGCCAGTTGCGGGCGATTTCATCGAGGATGGAAGCCACCGTCTCCGGTTGCATCAGTGACGGCGTACCGCCGCCAAGGAAGATGCTGGAAACCGTGCGCTGACCCGTACGCTCGCGCATCGTCGCCATTTCGCGGGCAAAGGCTGCGGCAAAGCGCGGCTGGTCCACCGGCTGATGCCGGACATGCGAGTTGAAATCGCAGTAAGGGCATTTGGCCATGCAGAAGGGCCAATGAACGTAGACGCCAAAGCCGGACTCGCCTTTATCGGGATGGTTCATGCGCATCCAGACAATCTTTGGCAAAGCGCTGGAAGGCACGAGCGCGATGCGACAGCGCATCGGTGTCGCCCGGCTTCCAGCCGTGTTTCTGTTCCGCAGTCATTTCGCCGAAGGTTGTATTGTAGCCTTCCGGCCTGAATACGGGGTCGTAGCCGAATCCTGCGGTGCCGCGTGGCGGCCAGACGATCTCGCCTTCCACTTCGCCGCGATAGTAATTGGCTTCGCCATCGGGCCAGGCAAGGCAGATAACCGAAACGAACCGGCCGCTGCGATCCCCGGGTGCGCTCGCACCCTTTTCCTGCAATGCCTTCTCGACCTTCCGCATGCCGTGAGCGAAGTCACGCTTGCCGTCCGGAAGTTCGGCCCAATTGGCGGTGTAGACACCCGGATTGCCGCCCAGCGCATCAACGCATAGGCCTGAATCGTCGGAAAGCGCGACAAGACCCGTCGCCTTGGCGGCAGCAGCGGCCTTGATGTAGGCGTTCTCCTCGAAGGTCGTGCCCGTCTCCTCGGGTTCAGGCAGGCCCATGTCAGCGGCAGACACCACTTCGAAGCCGAACGGCCCGAGCAGGTCGATCATTTCCCTGATCTTGCCCTGGTTGTGGCTGGCGACGAGCAACTTGCCTTTTTGAAGCGTTCTCATTTCAGATTCCATAATTGTGGTTCGGCAAATTCAATCGAATTTCCCGACGGATCGCGGAAATACAGGGAGTGCGCGCCGTTCGGCCAATCGAACTCGCTCTCGATGACGATACCGTTGGCCTCCAGATGGGATTTCCACTCCGCAATTTCATCCCGCGTCGCGCGAAAACACACATGACCCGGCCCATCCGCGCCATGGGACGGTATCGGCAGACCGCCTTTTGGCCTTTCCTTCAACTTTTCAACGTTGAAAAGAATAAGCACGCCGGGCCCGCAACGGAAGAATACCGATTCATTGCCGGCACGCAGGATGACTTCCATCCCGAGCACACCAGCATAGAACCGCGCAGCCACTTCGACATCGGTCACATAAAGCGCTGTTTCCAGTATTCCTGATGGCTGCATGGTTCCTGTCTTCTAGCCGACGGCCATTTTCTGCAGCGAAACCAAACGGTTGATGCCGTTGCGGGCAAGCCCCATCAGTGCCAGCAATTCGTCTTCGGAGAAAGGATCGCCCTCGGCGGTTCCCTGTACTTCAACAATACCACCCTTGCCGGTCATGACGAAATTGGCATCGGTCTGGGCCGTCGAATCTTCCTGATAGTCGAGATCGATGACCGGGGTGCCATCGGAAATACCGCAGGAAATGGCAGCGACATGGTCCTTCAGGACTTTTTCGACCTTGAGCATCTGCCGCGCTTCCATCCAGCTCAGACATTCGTGCAGGGCCACCCAGCCGCCAGTGATCGCTGCGGTGCGGGTGCCGCCGTCGGCCTGGATGACATCGCAGTCGACGGTGATCTGTACTTCGCCGAGTGCCTGCAAATCCACCACAGCACGGAGCGAGCGCGCAATCAGCCGCTGGATTTCCAGGGTACGGCCACCCTGCTTGCCGGAAGAGGCTTCGCGGCGCATGCGATCGCCGGTCGAGCGCGGCAGCATGCCATATTCGGCCGTGACCCATCCCTTGCCGGTGTTGCGCATCCAGCCCGGCACTTTTTCCTCCAGGCTAGCGGTGCACAGCACGTGGGTATCGCCGAATTTGACCAGGCACGAGCCCTCGGCATGTTTGGAAATGCCGCGCTCAAAGGAAATGGCGCGCATTTCGTCGGGGGCTCGTTTGGAAGGACGCATGGGCTAACCTCTTGTTGATCTGTTTCCCGGCCTTTTAACCGCGATGGGTGAATGAAGCAAAGGCTTTGATGATTGACCCGATAATGCTTATATCAGGCCGGCAACGAACAGAAGTATGAGGCAGGATGAACAACGCCGTGGTTCCGGAGACATTGCAATCGCTTGATCAGCGGTCGCGGGATATTTTCCGGCGGATTGTCGAGAGCTATCTGGGCGACGGCGAACCGGTTGGATCGCGCAACCTGTCGCGCATCCTGCCTGTGTCCCTTTCCCCCGCCACAATCCGCAATGTGATGAGCGATCTGGAACATCTCGGTCTCGTCTATGCGCCGCATATCTCGGCCGGGCGGCTGCCGACGCAGCTTGGACTGCGTTTTTTCGTCGACGCCTTCATGGAAGTCGGCGACCTCTCCTCCGCTGAGCGTAATTCCATCGAGGCTCAGGTGCGGGCTTCCGGTGAATCCCAGTCGGCGGAAAGCGTGCTCACCCAGGCAAGCCAGATCCTTTCCGGCATGTCGCGGGGTGCCGGGCTGGTTCTCGCCAGCAAGGCGGAAGGTGCGCTGAAGCATATCGAATTCGTTCGTCTCGAGCCGACAAAGGCATTGGCAGTACTCGTCACCCAGAGCGGCGATATCGAAAACCGCGTCATCGATCTGCCGCTCGGCGTCACGCCATCGCAATTGATCGAGGCGTCGAATTTTCTCAACGCGCATATTCAGGGACGCACCATCACCGAGGCGCGGCAGGAAGTCGCCCGGCTCAAGGAGGAAACACAGCAGGCGCTGGACGCATTGTCGCAACATCTGGTTGAACAGGGCCTTGCCATCTGGGGCGGGGCTGGTGGCGGCCAGCCCGCACGGTTGATCGTTCGCGGGCGCGGCAATCTGCTCGAATCGGTCAATGCCGAGGCCGATCTCGAGCGCCTGCGTCATCTGTTCGACGATCTCGAGACCAAGGAAGGTACACTGCAGTTGCTTGATCTGGCGGAGGCCGGACCGGGCGTGCGTATTTTCATCGGTTCGGAGAACAAACTGTTTTCGCTTTCCGGTTCGTCGCTGGTCATCGCGCCATACCGCGATTCGGAACAGCGGGTGATCGGCGCGCTGGGTGTCATCGGTCCAACGCGGCTCAACTATGCGCGCATCGTGCCGATGGTGGATTATACGGCCCAGCTTGTGTCGCGCCTGCTTCGATAGTCATTTGCACTTGATTTTTATGGCCTAAAGCTCGATATCCAGCGCAACTTACGAATAATGAACGGACAGGATAGATGGCTGAAGACAAGAAAAATCACGACACACCCGATCTCGACCAGCGCGACCTGAAGAATCCGCGCGATCGAGATGCGCTGAAGCGCGCTGCCGATGATTTTCTCAAATCGCGCAAGGCTGAAGAATACGCGATGGCCCAGGATGACGAAATTGAAGCTCAGGCCAACAATTGGGCCGAGCTCGACAGGCTGCGCGCCGAAAACGGCGACCTGAAGGACCAGCTGCTGCGGCTTGCCGCCGACATGGAAAACCTGCGCAAACGGACCGCACGCGACGTTCACGATGCGCGCGCCTATTCGGTCGCCAATTTCGCCCGCGACGTTCTTTCCGTTTCGGACAATCTGAAGCGCGCGCTCGAAGCAATTCCTGCCGATGCGCTGGCTCAAGGCGACGCTGGTTTCAAATCGCTTGCCGAAGGCGTTGAGATGACCGAACGTTCGCTGATGACTGCGATGGAACGCCACGGAGTCAAGAAAATCGAGCCGCTGGGCCAGAAGTTCGATCCAAACTTCCATCAGGCGATGTTCGAGATTCCAAATGCTGACGTACCACACAACACCGTGTTGCAGGTCGCACAGTCAGGCTTCGTCATTGGCGACCGCATGTTGCGCCCGGCCCTGGTCGGCGTATCCAAGGGTGGCCCCAAGCAAGGGGCAGGCGAAGGCCAGCCGGAACCTGGCCCGATCAATCCGCAGGCGGAAAAAGACGCCTGATCCGGCCTGCAAGTCGAATTTGAGAGCCGCGTTCCTTAACCGGGAATGCGGCTCTTTTCATTTTGGCGGGTGATGCTCTATCGTGCCCATTATCCGGGCGCAGGGGGAATTGCCGATGACCACGATCCAGCTGTTCAACTATGCCGGGATATTCGTCTTTGCCGCGACAGGCGCCCTGGCGGCATCACGCCGCCAGCTCGATATCATCGCGTTCATCTTTCTTGCGGCGGTGACGGGCGTCGGCGGCGGTACGTTGCGCGACCTGATCCTTGGAGTTCCGATATTCTGGGTCAAGGATCCGGGGAACCTTCTGGTCTGTGCCGCGGCCGCAATCGTCGTCTATTTCTCCGCCAATCTGCTGGAGTCACGCTACCGCGTGCTGCTATGGCTCGATGCGGTCGGCCTCGCCGCCTATAGTGTCATGGGTGCAGCCAAAAGCCTGGCGTTGGGCTTCGATTCAAGCATTGCCGTCGTCACCGGCATCATGACCGCTACCTTCGGCGGCATCCTTCGGGATATCATTTCCGGTGAGCCATCGGTGCTGATGCGCCGCGAAATCTATGTGACGGCCGCCCTGGCCGGGTCGGTCGTCTACATTATTCTGCACGCTCTGTCTCTTGGACTGGAACTGTCGGCACTCGCCGCTGCACTCACCGCATTTGCGGTGCGTGGCGGCGCGCTTTATTTCGGCTGGGCGCTGCCCACCTATCACAGGCCCGGCCGCACGCCCGAGGAACTCAAGCGCGAGGGCTATATCCGGTCGGAGTAGACTTGCCGGGCACCATCTGTGCTTGGGTGAAGCATCGCAACTTGACAAAATGGCTGCATGTGGCCACTATTCTCACATGACAACTGTATCGATCCGAGACGCAAAGAACCGCCTCACGGAACTCGCCCGCCAGGTGGAAAAAGGCGAAACCATTGTGGTGACACGCAATGGTCGTCCGGCTTTTGATCTTGTTCCGCACAAGCCCGGAAAGGGGCTGCAGCTGGAGGCGATTGACGAATTCAAGAAAATACACGGGATCACGACGATCGTCCCCTTTATCGCGGACGACTTCGACGACCCATTACCGGAAGATTTTCTCCTTTACCCGCTGCCGCCAGACGCATGAGAGTGTTGCTGGATACTCATATTCTGTTGGCCATTCTCGAGCAGCAGCTGGAGAAGTTTACGCCCGGCATTCGGAGCTTGCTCGCAGACCCGGCAGGGGAGTTCCATGCGAGCGTGGCCAGTCTTTGGGAAATCGCGATCAAATGGCGCTTGGGAAAGCTTCAGCTTACTCCCGGTCTCAAGACGTTGCCTGGTCTGCTAACGGACATGGGAGTAGAACTTGTTCCGATCAACGAGCACCACACCCTGATCGCAGTTGAGCCCGAACCGTTAACACGGGATCCTTTTGACCGCCTCTTGCTGGCGCAATGTCAGGTGGAAGACTTGCGCCTTGTCACGATTGATCGTGCGCTGGTCGCCCATCCAATGGCGGTCAAAATCAAGTGAACCTTGCTATAGCAATCCGGCCTGTTCCGCCGCGAGCTTCAGATTGAGCTGCGGACGCGGACCGATCTGCTGGATAACCAGACCCGCCGTCAACGAACCAATCCTGGCGCAATCGGTCAACGTGCGGCCATTCGTATAACCGAACAGGAATCCGGCGGCATAGAGGTCGCCTGCGCCGGTCGTATCGACCAGTTCGGCAATCTCTATTGCCGGCACGGCAACCATCTCGTCCTTCGATACAACGACCGAGCCCTTTTCCGAACGCGTGATTGCAGCCAGTTTGCAATCCTTGCGGATCAGATCGAGTCCCTTTTCGAAATCGTGCGTCTGATAGAGCGACTTCAGCTCAGCCTCATTGGCAAAGACGATATCGACAGTGCCCGAGCGCATCAGGTCGAGGAATTCTTCGCGATAGCGGTCGACGCAGAACGGGTCGGACAGCGTCATCGAGACTTCGCGCTTGTGCTCATGCGCGATTTTCGCCGATAGGCGGATTGCTTCCTTGGCGCGCGGCGGATCCCAGAGGTAGCCTTCGAAATAAGTCACCTTGGCTTCGGAAACCTTGGAACTTTCCACATCTTCCGGTCCAAGTTCGACACAGGCGCCGAGATAGGTGTTCATCGAACGCTCGCCGTCCGGCGTCACGAAGATCATCGAGCGAGCGGTTGGCGGCGGCGAAGCGAGTACGCGTGTGTCGAAGGCGACACCTTGCGAACGAATATCGTGGGTGAAGACATGTCCCAGCTGATCGTCCGCCACCTTGCCAAAATAGGCAGCGCGTCCACCAAGGCTGGCGACGCCCGCTGCGGTGTTGCCGGCACTGCCGCCTGAGGCTTCGATCGCCGGTCCCATGCGTTCATAGAGAAATTCCGCCCGGTCGGCATCGATCAGGTTCATTGCATTTTTGATGATGCCGTTCTTGACGATGAAATCGTCATCGGTGCGGGCAATGATATCGACAATGGCGTTGCCGATGCAAAGCACGTCATAGCTGGACATGAAAACTCCGGGATTGAATTGGCCGTACCTTTTGGCGGTTGTTTTGCCTTTGCTCTAGCGCGTAAGCGATCAATTGACTACCCCTTCTTTCGTGCATCCGCTTGTCCCTGGGGACGAGCGCCCCTATGTCCGGTACTTCGTAGCCCTGGAGATCGAGCGTACAAATGGTTATTGAAAGTGCCCGCGCTGCGGCCAGTCATCTGTTCCGTCCGGAGTTCCGCGCGGTTCTGTGGAAATCACTCGGAATGACCATTCTGCTGCTGATCGGCGTTTGGTTCGGTCTGCGCGAACTGTTCGAAATTTTGGCGTTGCCCTTTTTCGACCAGATGATGCCGGACCTGCCTTCCTGGACGGGGTGGCTCGGCCTGATCGCCGGTATTCTTGCCAGTTTGGGCCTTGCCCTCGGCCTGGCACTGCTGATTGCGCCGGTTACGGCGATCGTCGCCGGATTGTTTCTCGACGATGTGGCCGAACTGGTGGAAAAGGAGGACTATCCCCTCGATCCGAAGGGCGCTCCCCTTCCCGCCGTGCGCTCTTTCATTCTTTCAGTCAAGTTCATGGGCGTCGTCATCATCGGGAATATCGTGGCATTGCTGTTATTGCTCATTCCCGGCGTAAACATCATCGCCTTCTTTGTCGTCAACGGCTATCTGCTCGGCCGGGAATTCTTCGAATTTGCCGCGATGCGCTTTCGCCCGGAACTCGAGGCCAAGGCGCTCCGCTCCAAACATTCGACGATGGTATTCCTGGCCGGGCTGATTATCGCCGCCTTCATGGCGATCCCGCTCCTCAACCTGCTCACGCCTTTGTTCGCTGCCGCCATGATGGTGCACCTGCACAAGGCCGTGACGCGGTCAGAGCCCCCGGCAGCGCTACCCTAGGTCAATGACCTGCGGCGGCAGCGGCACGAGCGGTGCGGGGATTTCCGACGTTTTCTCCGCGGCCTTGCAGATATCGGCAATGACACAGGCGGGGCAATCGGGCTTGCGCGCCTTGCAGACATAGCGGCCGTGCAGGATCAGCCAATGGTGCGCGTGGTAAAGGTACTCGGATGGAACGACCTTCATCAGACGCGCTTCCACCTCTTCCGGCGTCTTGCCCGGTGCCAGCCCGAGCCGGTTGCCGATACGGAAAATATGGGTGTCGACCGCCATGGTCGACTGGCCGAACGCCATGGAGAGCACCACATTGGCCGTCTTGCGGCCAACTCCCGGCAGCTTGACCAGCTCGTCGCGATCATCCGGAACGACGCTGTCATATCGATCGATCAGCGCCTCTGACAGAGCGATGACATTCTTCGCCTTGTTGCGCCAGAGGCCTATCGTGCGGATATAGTCGCCGACCTTGGCCTCGCCCAATGCCAGCATCTTTTCCGGCGTGTCGGCCACCCTGAACAAAGCCCGCGTCGCCTTGTTGACACCGGCGTCGGTTGCCTGGGCGGAAAGGACGACCGCAACGAGCAAGGTAAAAGGGTTTACATGCTCGAGTTCCCCTTTCGGTTCCGGACGCTGAACCGAAAACCGACGGAAAATTTCATGGATTTCTGCCGCCGTATAGCGTGTACCGCCAACGTTGCGCGCTTTCGCGGGCCTGGCAATGGCCACACCTTGTGTTTCCGCAATTCCGGACGAAAAACGAGCTTCCGCCTTTCCTGAAATTGCTTTGACCTGATCAATTTTGGGCTTGGGATTTTCCATGCTCCCTCTATACTCAAACGCCATGAGCCAAACAATGAACCCGATCGACCCGGCGGCCATAAACGAGGAAGAAATCTTCCGCGCGCTTCTTGTGCCACACCGGTCGCTGGGCCAGAAGGGTTTCCTCATTCTGATGGGTGCGCTCGGCGTCAGCAGCTTCTTCACCGGCCTGTTTTTTCTGTCGATCGGCGCCTGGCCGGTCTTCGGCTTTTTCGGCCTCGATGTCCTGATCGTCTACATTGCCTTCCGCCTGAACTACGCTTCGGGAAAGATTCATGAAGAGGTGACCGTGTCGCGCATAGCCCTGCAAATCCGCCAGGTGGGCGCGTCCGGCCGGACAAAACTCCATGAATTCAACCCGTTCTGGACTCGGTTCAGTGTCGCCCGCCATGCGGAAATCGGCATCACGTCGATGCGCGTCGAGGGACAGGGCAAGGCCGTAACCATCGGCTCCTTTCTCAATCCCGACGACCGCGAAAGCTTCGCTTCGGCCTTTCAGGTGGCGCTGGCAACGGCCAAAGGCCGGTAATTTCGGCACCGGCAAGAATCGGGTGGCGAAGGAACCTCTGGAGTGGTCATATACCCTCAACAGTGAGGTAAAACCCATGAAACCACAGGCCATACTTCAGAAAGACATAACCCCGACCGGCAACGACTATGCGATCGTCAGCCATATCATCGAGCGCATCAGCAAGGATTATCGCGATCAGCCGTCGCTCGAGACGCTAGCCCGCGATACCGGACTGTCGCCGACGGCGCTGCAAAAGCTCTTCACCCGCTGGGCGGGTCTTTCACCGAAAGGTTTTCTCCAGGCGGTGACAATCGACCACGCGCGCCGTCTGCTGGATGAGGGCATGCCGCTGCTCGAAACCGCATACGAGACAGGCCTTTCCGGACCAAGCCGCCTGCACGACCTTTTCGTCACCCACGAGGGCATGTCGCCAGGCGACTACAAGACACGCGGCGCGGGCCTTACCATTCGCTATGGCTTCCTCATCTCGCCATTCGGATTGGCTCTGATCATGGTGACGGACCGCGGGCTGGCTGGCCTTGCCTTTGCCGATGCCGGGAAAGAGCGTGAAGCGCTTGCCGATATGACGTCGCGCTGGCCGAACGCTACCTATGTGGAAGATCTCGCCGCAACCGCCCCCTATGCGGCCCGCGTTTTCAACCCGGCAGAGTGGCGTGCGGACCGGCCCCTGAAGGTCGTCACAATCGGCACGGACTTCCAGCTGCGCGTCTGGGAAGCCCTGCTCAAGATCCCCATGGGCAAATGCGTCGCTTATTCGGATATTGCCGCGGATATCGGCTCGCCCAATGCTTCGCGCGCGGTCGGTGCCGCGGTCGGTGCCAATCCCGTGTCCTTTGTCGTGCCGTGTCATCGCGCAGTCGGCAAGTCCGGCGCGCTGACCGGATACCACTGGGGTTTGACCCGCAAGCGGGCAATTCTCGGCTGGGAAGCAGGTCAGTTGAGCGCGGGGGCGGAGATAAGCCAAGCGGGCTGACGCCGCACCGCGTCTTCCCGAGCACGATCTTGAACAGCCCGGCAATTTGCCGGGCTGTTCGTGTCTCTAGCTCAGCGTCGAAACCACGTCGGCGGAAATACGCAGCTCGCGCAAGGGGCGGACCACCGCGGTCGTCTCGCTGTAGATGGGATGCGCCTTGTAGGCGGCCAGTGCCTCGGCATCCTTGAATTCACCATACACGACCACGTCGATTTCGCCGGAAATCGGATCGGTCTTGGTATTCTGCATGACCTCGAAAACTGTCGAATGCGGAATTTCGCCAAGCCGTTTCAGGCCAGAGGCGATCGCCTCGACATCTTCCTTGTTGCGGGCACTGAAGAATACAATATGACGGATCACGTTCTGACATCCTGCTGATTTGGCACATATTAGAGTGTGTACGGCGCCCTTTGCGCGTCCCGAAGGATGCGCGGCGCGACAATCGTGCTGGACTTTTCATAGGAAGCCCCCTTCCGTCAATAGATGCGCTGTCGCAGCTTGATGCGAGCGGTGAATTCGGCAACGATACCGATCCGCCCTTGGCATTTGCGGCCAAGCTGGGCTAAACGTTCTCGCCCGGCCGGATATCGGCCGGCGGTATGAACAACTTGAGGCGTCCATGGCCGATCACGGTCAAAGAAATCGACCAGATCCCGATAAATTGCTCGAACTTACCGCCCGTGAAACGCGCGGCAAGCTGACTGTATTTCTGGGTGCGGCGCCCGGCGTCGGCAAGACCTATGCGATGCTGTTGCGCGCACGCCGCCTGAAAGAGGATGGCGAGGATATCGTCATCGGCATCGCGGAAACCCATGGCCGCGCCGAGACGGCGAAGTTGCTCGACGGGCTCGAAGTGGTGCCCCGCAGGCGGGTCACCTACCGTGACCGGGCGCTGGAAGAATTCGATATCGATGCGGCAATAGCCCGCAAACCGAAAACGCTCGTCGTCGACGAGCTCGCCCACACCAATGTACCCGGCAGTCGTCATCCCAAGCGCTATCAGGATATCGAGGAATTGCTTTGGCAGGGCATCGACGTCTGGACCGCGATGAACGTCCAGCATCTGGAAAGCCTGAGCGATCTCGTCACCAGCATTACCGGCGTCACCGTGCGCGAGATCGTGCCGGACACGGTCCTCAAGCGGGCAGATGAGGTCCTGCTTGTCGATCTCCCGCCGGCGGAACTCATTGAACGGTTGAAAGAGGGCAAGGTCTATTTGCCCGGCAACGCCGAGCGGGCGGCCGAAGGCTTCTTCAAGCCGGCCAATCTGACTGCTCTGCGCGAACTGGCGTTGCGGCGCACCGCCGATCGTGTCGATGACCAGATGATCGATCTGTTGCGGCAGAGTGCGATAGAGGGGCCTTGGGCGACGGGCGAGCGCCTGCTGGTTTGCGTTGGTCCCGACAGTCTGTCCGACAAGGTCGTTCGCACCGCAAGCCGCCTGGCTTCAGGGCTGAATGCCCGCTGGCTGGTGGTTTCGCTCACGCAGACCAGTGACGCCGGTGCGGAGACCAGCAAACGCATCGACGAACTGCTTGATCTCGCCGAGCGTCTCGGCGCGGAAACGCGCCGTGTGATCGCGCAAGACTTTGTCGAGGAAATCTTCCGTATCGCACGGCGGGAGAACGTCACCCAGATTGTTGTCGGGCGCCCCAAATCCCGGCGATTTGCCAATCCCTTCCGGCGTTCCCTGCCCGACGAGATCATCAAGCGCTTTACCGATATCGGCGTTCATATCGTCACGGGTGAAGAACAGGGTGGCGCCTATAAGCCGCCTTCCATGCGCAAGCGGTCGCGGCGTGAGCTTGCGGCGGCAATTGCGATCCCCGTCATAACCACTGGTATGACGACACTGCTCGGCCTCGGCGTCAGCGATATCGTTCACACCCAGAATCTTTCCATGCTGTTCCTTGTCGCCGTGATCCTCTCGGCGATGATCAGCGGCCGGCTTTCTGCCGTCATTGCCGCGGGCCTGTCTTTTGTTTTTTACAATTTCTTTTTCCTCGAACCGCTGCACGACTTAAGCATCGCCAAGCCACATCAGCTGTTCTCCCTGGTGATATTTCTTGCTGTTGCCCTGATGATCGGCGATCTTGCCGGCCGCTTGCGCGATCAGGTTGCCCGTTCGCGCAATCAGGCGAAGAATACGCAGGCGCTTTATGAATTCTCGCGCAAGCTCTCCGGTACGGCCCGGCTCGACGACGTCCTGTTTTCGACCGCTACACAGCTGCATTCGACCTTTGGCACGGGCGTTACCATCCTGTTGCCCGGCGATGGAGACCTGTCGACGCAGACTGCCTGGCCGCCAGACCTGACACTCGATGGCACGGATATGACGGCCGTTCGCTGGGCGTTCGAAAAGAATGAACGCGCGGGCCACGATACGGCGACATTGCCGCTGATCGACTGGCAGTTTCTGCCCATTCTCACATCGCATGGTGTGGCAGGCGTCCTGGGCCTGTTCATGCAGGATCGTCCGCCGCTGACCGAGAACGAAGATCGGATGCTTATCGCGATCCTTGATCAGACAGCCATTGCCATCGACCGCGCGCAGCTCGTGCGTGAAAATGCCAAGACTACAGCCCTGCAGGAAAGCGAGAAACTCCACACGGCGCTGTTCTCTTCCCTGTCGCACGATCTGAGGACGCCGCTTGCATCGATTACAGGTGCCGTCACCACCTTGCGTCAGCTCGGTGATCGCATCAAACCGGACGGCCGCGACGATCTGCTGCTTTCCATAGAGGAAGAGGCAGGGCGCCTCACCCGTTTTGTTGCCAATCTCTTCGATATGACCCGCATCGAAGCCGGAACACTCAAGGTCAAGAACGTTCCGATTGATGCCGCTGAGGTCATCGTCTCGTCGATCGAGCGCATGAAGAAACTGAAGCCGGAAATTGCCATCGAGATCAGCATCGCTCCCGATCTTCCGGCCGTCAATGGCGATCCGTCCCTGCTCGGCCAGGTCCTGTTCAACCTGCTCGACAACGCCGCGAAATATGCTGGAGATGGTCCAATTGCCATCTATGCAAGGCAGGAAGATACGGAAGTAGCGATCAGCGTGACCGACCAGGGCAAGGGTATTCCACCCAAGGATCTCGACAAGATTTTCGACAAATTCTACCGGCGTGTCAAAGGTGACGGCCGCGCGGCCGGTACGGGACTGGGGCTCTCGATTGCCCGTGGTTTCGTCGAGTCCATGGGCGGGACAATCAAGGCGGAAAGCCCTGCCATCCGCAAGCGCGGAACCCGGTTTATCGTCCGGCTCCCGCGTGCCAACCCCACGGGCGAGGCGGCATGAACCAACATCGTATCCTCGTCGTCGATGACGAACCGCAGATCCAGCGCTTTCTCAACCCGGCACTCACCGCCTCGGGTTATGAGGTCATCCTGGCATCCACCGGTGCCGAAGCGGAGCGTTTGATCGCTACCAGCGCGCCCGATCTGGTCATTCTCGACCTTGGCCTCCCCGACAAGGACGGCAAGGACGTCATCGAGACTGTGCGGGCATTTTCCGAAGTGCCCATCATCGTCCTGTCGGCGCGGGACCGCGAGACGGAAAAGATTGTCTCACTCGATCTTGGCGCCAATGATTATGTCGAGAAGCCATTCGGCATCGGTGAGCTGCTGGCGCGTGTCCGCAGCGCGCTTCGCCAGAAGGCAGCCGGTACGAGCGTGCCGTCGCGCTTCGAAGCCAATGGACTTGTCGTGGACATGGCCAAGCGCATTGTCACGCGGAACGGCGAGGAAGTGCACCTCACCCGCAAGGAATACCAGTTACTGGTGCATCTCGTCCTCCACGCTGGCATGGTCGTGACGCATCGCCAGCTTCTTGCCTCGGTCTGGGGCGGTGCGCATGTGGAAGATCTGCAATATTTGCGGGTCTTCGTCGGTCAGCTTCGCGCCAAGATCGAGGACGACGCGAACAATCCGCAATTCATCCGCACCGAAGCTGGCGTCGGCTATCGTTTTATCGCGGAGTGAGGAGTGTTGCGTAAACAAAAACCCCGCCGAAGCGGGGCCTTGTTTAACTCGGCACCGACCATCAGACTTGGTTTCGTCTATGCTGACCGGTGGCCCTTGGTAGGGTCTTAGACGCGGATGACATGAGCAGAGCCGCAAACTCCACAAAAATGGGCCCTCACAGATGCTTGTCAAGGCTGAGAACCCCAAACCACGAAGCGCACATCGCCTAACGAGTTTGAACAACTCATCTGGTAAAGCGCCGTAATGGACTCTCACTATGCTGCCTTGTATTGGATGCTCGCTGATACCCATCCCAATAAACTGTCGGGTTGGTCGAGTAACGTCAATTGAGAACTAAGTATAAGTTGTCAACGACCCGCCTACCCCAGCGTCGAGTTGAACGCCCCGCCGTCGAGCAACAGGTTCTGGCCGACAATAAAGCCCGAATACTGACTGCACAGGAATGCCGCGGCCGCGCCGAACTCTTCCGCCGTCCCATAACGTCCGGTCGGATTTTCCGCATGGGCGTCGGCCCGTGCCTCCGCGATCGAAATGCCCTTTGCTGTCGCGGTCCGTTCGATGAAGCCCTTGGTGCGATCCGTATCGTGCGATCCCGGCAAAAGATTGTTGATGATCACACCGTGTTTCGCCACCTGCCGCGCGGTTCCGGCGACAAAGCCGGTCAGCCCGCTGCGAGCAGCATTGGAGAGCCCTAGCTGGGCGATCGGTGATTTGACCGAACCCGACGTGATATTGACCACGCGTCCCCATTTGCGTTCGATCATGCCCGGCAAGATGGCGTTCATCAAAAGGATCGGTGTCAGCATATTATTGTTGATCGCTTTCAGCCATTCTTCCTCGCCCCAATCCGACCAGAAACCGGCAGGCGGACCGCCTGCATTGTTGATCAGGATGTCCGGCTGGGGCTCTGCCATGAGAAGTGCCTGGCGTCCGGCTTCCGTGGTCACATCTTCGGCGACGATCTGCACCCTGACCCCGTATTTGCCGGCAATCTCACTCGCGGTCTCGCGCAGCGTCTCCTCGGTGCGTGCGTTGAGCGTGAGATCAACGCCGGCTTCCGCCAGTTTCTCCGCAACACCGCGGCCAAGCCCTTTTGAACTCGCGCAGACGATGGCCCGCTTACCCTTGATACCCAGATCCATGATGTCCTCGCCGATTCTTTTGTCGAGCTCTGTTATCGACAATTCCACTACGCTTTGACAAGCTCCGGTTGATCAAATCAGCACAATAGAGTCGGGAATGAGCAACATGACGACATTCGGAGCGACGGTCCTGTGGACGCGGCCGGAAGGCACAGCCTTCATCGACAACAAATACAGCCGCGCGCATATCTGGCAGTTCGACGGCGGTGCCGAAGTACCGGCCTCCTCTTCCCCGCATATTGTCCGCGTGCCATTTTCCACCCCGGAGAATGTCGATCCGGAAGAGGCCTACGTCGCTTCGATCTCAAGCTGCCATATGCTGTTCTTTCTGTCCGGTGCGGCGAAGAAAGGTTTTGTGATCGACGAATACCGGGACGCGGCCGAAGGCGAACTGGCCAAGAATGACAGCGGCAAACTCTATGTCAGCCGGGTAACCCTGAAACCGCAAGTGACCTATGCCGGCGCTGCGCCCGATCGCATGACCGAAGAACACATGCACCATGACGCGCATGAACAGTGTTTCATCGCCAATTCCGTTCTTACTGAAATCACGGTGGAGGCGGTTTGAACCAACCGGATAAGGAGGAAACGAAATGTCTGAACTCAAGCTAAGCGATGCGGTCAACACCACGTGTCCGTGGTCAGGCGACCCCATCAGGGAGGATAGCCTCACCCTCTACAACGGCGCAGTCGTCGGCTTCTGCAATCCCGGCTGCCGCGATAAATTCGAGAAGGCTGTCAGCCACTTCGAGGCCGCGCTTGCACACACCCGGCACGAAGCGGTTTAGGCGCTGGTGGCACACGGTGCCAAGGCGATTGACAATTCCCTCGGATAAATATACTTAAGTACATGCTTAACCAACAAACTCCACTTGATCTGATGTTCCAGGCCCTCGCGGATCCTTCACGGCGGACCATGGTGGAAAGGTTGAGTCGCGGACCGGCTTCGGTCAGTGAACTTGCCAAGCCGCTGACCATGTCCCTTCCGGCGGTGGTGCAGCATCTGCAGGTTCTGGAAGCGAGCGGCCTTGTGCGATCGGAGAAGGTCGGACGTGTGCGTACCTGCCATATCGATTGGGCAGCGTTGCAAACGGCCGAGGATTGGATCATGGACCGGCGGAAGAATTGGGAGCTGCGCCTTGACAGGCTGGGCGACTTTCTCGCCGAACAGAAAAAAGGGTAGACCAATGACCAAAAGATCTGTTGTGCACGACACGTTCGTCATCGAACGCAGCTATCCGGCGGCACCTGCGCGGGTCTTCTTTGCGTTGAGCGACAAGCAGGCCAAGGAAAAATGGTTCGTTGGACCTCCGGAATGGGGAACCAACCATCATGAGATGGATTTTCGCGTCGGCGGACGCGAGACCAACAGCGTCGCGCCGGCCGAAGGCCCAAGCCACCGGTTTGACGCGATCTATCAAGACATTATCGAGAACGAACGTATCGTCTACAGCTACGACATGCATATTGGCGACAAGCGGATCTCCGTTTCGCTGGCAACGATCGAGCTGACGCCGGAAGGCAGCGGCACAAGGTTCAAACTCACCGAGCAAGGCGCCTATCTCGACGAATTCGACGATCCCTCACAGCGCAGGAGAGGGACAGAAGACCTGCTCGACGCACTGGGTGCATCCCTGACCGGCGCGCCGGTCAACGCCTGAGCAGATGCGCTGCGGGGTTCAGACGCTGTCGCCTGAGCCCGCAACGACCGTCTCTGCGGGCGTTTTGATACGGCCCTGACGCTTCAGCTGCTGTTCGCGGAAGAAGATGAAGAGACCCGATGCGACGATGAAGCCGGAGCCGGCCAGCATCGACAGGCGCGGCACGTCGCCGAAGACCAGCCAGCCGAACAGGATTGCCCAGAAGAGCAGCGTATATTGCAGCGGCGCCACCGTCGCGGCATCCGCCAGCTTCAACGCCCTGTTGACCAGCACATGCGCGAGCATCGCCACAACCCCGAGCAGGCCCAACAGAATAAGATCGCGCGGGCTCACTGGCGTCCATTCGAAACCCACCCAAACCAGACCGGCAAGTCCGGCGCCAACGATCTGCCAGAACACCAGCGTCGTATCCGGCGTGCCGCGCAGCGTCCGGCCCAGCACGAGCATGAAAGCAAAGGCCATGCTCCCGAGGATGGAAATGACAGCTTGCGGCGTCAGAGCCTGCGAAGACGGTTCCAGGGCGATGACGACGCCGGCAAAACCGGCGACGATCGCACTCCAGCGCCGCCAGCCAACCGGTTCCTTCAACAAGAACGGCGAGATCGCAGCGACATAGATCGGGGCGGCCAGCCAGTAGGTCATGACATCGGCAAGCGGCAGATAGACGACCGCGAAATAGAAAGCGAAGACTTCCGCTGTGGAAAGGATGACGCGGATCGCCTGCAGCTGGGGCCGGTCCACTTGCACGATCTTTTCCGGCCCATTGAACCAGATGAAGGGCGCCAGCACGATCAATGCCGCGACACTGCGAATGAAAACCACCTGTCCGACCGAATAGGTCGACACCAGCCATTTGCCCATCACGTCATTCAACGCGAACATCAGCATGCCGAGCAGCATCAGCAACACACCGTTACGCGCCGCCGATGCTGCGGCGGTATTCGAAATGCTTGCCGGAATGGCGGTCATCGGGCGTTTCCTGGAGCAGGCTGCTTTGGGTTTGCTTTGAGGTATTTTCTTGTCCCGATCCAGTCGAAAAATGCAAAGAACAGCAAAAACAGTTCATAAATCGCTTTTCCTGCTCAACTATCTGCAATTTCAGCCATAATCTCGACTTGAAATTGTCCTTTTAGGTAGATTGCCGTCGTTGGGGACGCATTCATTGACATTCAAACCTGATGCTTTTGCGCATCGATAAAGTGGTCATTAACCAATAAATCGGATAGTCCGGCTATTCGGGGGTTGGAAAACGGTCAGGATTGGAACGACATTGTCAAACATGAGTCATGCGCAGAGCGGCAGATTGAAAGGGATTTCCCTTCTAAGTGCCCGCTGGTTGGGTCCCCTCATGATCTTTGTATCGATGTTGTTTTCCTCCGCCGGCGCTTTCGCCGAAACCCGGACACTGAGACTCTATTTTGTTCATACCAACGAACGTGCTGAAATCACCTTCAAGAGGAATGGCCGCTACCAGCAGGACGGTTTGAACAAGCTTAACCGCTTCCTGCGCGATTGGCGCCGCAATGAACCAACCAAGATGGATCCCCGCCTGTTCGATCTGGTCTGGCAAGTCTATACCAAGGCTGGCGGCCGGGATTATATTCACGTCGTTTCCGCCTATCGTTCCCCCGCCACGAATTCCATGCTGCGTTCGCGTTCGCGCGGGGTCGCCCGGAAAAGCCAGCACATGCTCGGCAAGGCGATGGACTGGTATCTGCCGGGCGTGAAACTTGCGACACTTCGCAACACGGCTTTACGCTTCGAGGCGGGCGGCGTCGGCTACTATCCACGGTCCGGTTCGCCGTTCATCCATACCGATGTCGGCAATGTCCGTCACTGGCCGCGCTTGAGCCGCAGGGAATTGCTGACCGTGTTCCCGGACGGCAAGACAATTCACGTTCCGTCCGACGGCAAGCCATTGCCTGGCTATGAGCAGGCGGTCGCCGCATACGAATCGCGCAAACGCAGTGGCGGCTCGATCCAGATCGCCAGTTCGTCCTCGCGTTCGGGACGCAGCGGCAAGACACTCTTCGGTATTCTCTTTGGTGGCGGCGCCGATGAAGAAGAAGATACCAGCGAAAGCTCAGTTGCTGTAGCATCCGCCGCGAAGCCGTCGCGCAGTGTTGCCGCGAGACCTGCGCCGGTAGCGGAGGAATCCGGCGAAGGGGCCGCCCCGGCAGCGGCGTTGCCCGCGCCAGCACCGGCTCCTGTGCAAGCACCAGCGCCAACCACAGCGCGTGCGCAACCGCAAACGATCGCGCCCGAACTTCCGGCGCGTAATGCCCCTGAACTCCTGACCGCGCCACGCCCTGAGGCCCCGGTCGAGCTTACCGCTGAAGACAATGCAGCGCTCGCCTTCGCCATACCCGTACCTCTGCGCCGTCCTGACTACACGCCGACACCGGCCCCGGATGCGCCATCCGCACTTGATGCGCCCACGCTCAATGCGCTGGCCCAGAACGATGCGGCGGTAGCCGTGCCCGCTCCCCGTCCGCAGGATAGTGCCGGTGCGATCCGCGATCTGATCGCCGCCAATGTCGACGATCCGAATACCGCGCCTTCCCAGTCACAGCCTGAGATGGCCAATGCGCTCGTGCCCGTCCCCTTCGACAAGCCCAAGCGCAACGACATGATGGTTGCATCGGTTGTCCCCAGCCAACGCCCCGTTGCCGCACCTGACCCAGCAACCGAGGTCGGGGACGTCATTGCGGTTCCAGACGAGAGCCTGACGCCGGAAGCGATCATCGCACAGTCGGATGCCGAGCACGGCGAAGCTGTCGCCGCCGCGGAACCGCTGCCGACCGTGACTGGAACGTCCGGAGGACGTCTACAACCCGAACAGCACGTGCAGGTAGCTTCGACCGGGCCGCAGCCATCCTTGCGCCGGACCATGCTCGAAGCCAAGGGCGATCCGGCTGCCATGCTCGACAGCGGCGTAATGACGACGGCGAAGAAAGCAAAGCCGCACCGTCAGGTCGTGCAGGGCCAGAGCCCCAAAGTCATCCAGGCGGCCTCCGAAATTCCGGATCGGGCCCTTTCTTCCGAGCAGGTCGCGGAGACGGCGCCTGCTGTGGTACCCGCGGTCCTGCGTAACAGCTCGATGCGCAAGGCGCCGACGACTGTCTACACGGCAGGATTCCAGCCGGTGCTGCCGGTGGCGAATGCCAACAAATTCAGCGGCAAGGCCGTCACATTCATGCAGATCGCCAAGTTCAACCCCACCAGCGGCATGTAACCAATCAATGGCGATACCGGCGGCTCAGGCAGGAGCCGCCGGTATTGTTCTTCAACGACAGGTTCTGTTGTTGCTCTACGCCTTGCGCATCACTTTCGCCTGTAGCAGATCGGCGATACCGATGCGGCGGGCAAAATCAATCCTCACTTCTTCGGCAAGCTCAATGACCTCGCTGGCGCCATCGCCGACGAAGTCGACGATCGAGCGGGCCGGGCGCGAACCCGCTGGCAGACCGACGATACGCACAATTTCATCCGCCACAGCCTTCGGATCCGCGTCGTCAGGTGTCAGCGCGCTCAGCCGTTCGCCCACCTGGTCCATGATCCCGTCATAGCGATCATAGGCCGCGGCGCGCCCCTCGTCGGCGGGTTTGCCGGCTGTCGGGAAATGCGATGTTCCCCTGGTGAAGGCACCCGGAACCACTATCGAGGTCTCGATGCCGAAGCGCGCAAGTTCGTAGGACAAGGTAATGGCGAGCGAATCCATCGCCGCCTTTGCTGCAGCATAGGGACCCATGAAGGGAGGAAAGCCCCCCTTGGTTGTCGTGCTGCTGATCCAAAGCATGAGGCCGGATTCCTGCGCCCGCAACTGCGGCAGGGCTGCCCGGTTGACCCGCTGTGCACCAAGGACATTGATATCGAAAACCCTGGCGATTTCCTCCGGCGTGAAGGCTTCGGTCGGGCCGATGACCAGATGGCCAGCATTCTGCATGACGACATCGAGACGACCCTGCTCGCTGACGATGGTTGCGACTGCAGCGTCCGCAGATTCTTGCGACAGGACGTCGAGTTCGAGCGGGCGGAGATCGGCATTCCTGGCCTTGGCCCAAGCGCGCATCTCGCCGGCACGCTGCTCATTGCGGCCATCCAGGTCTCGCATGCTGGCGTAAACGGCATGACCGGCTTCAGCGAGGGCCTCGGCGGTGAGCTTGCCAATGCCGGTTCCGGCGCCGGTAACGAGAACAACTGATTTCATGATCCTGTTCCTTCTTTGAACTTTTGCGGTTCGAGGAGGGTTTTCAGACGAGGCCGCCATTGGCCCGCAGGATCTGGCCGTTGACCCAGCCGCCGTCCGGACCGGCGAGGAACGAGATGACATTGGCGATGTCTTCAGGCTGGCCGAGACGTTCGAGCGGCGCGGCCTTGCTGAACTGCTGGATCAACTCATCGCTCTTGCCAGTGAGGAAAAGCTCCGTGGCAATCGGGCCGGGAGCCACCGCATTGACGGTGATATTGCGGCCGCGCAGTTCCTTCGCGAAGACGCGGGTGAAGGTCTCGACCGCCGCCTTGGTACCGGCATAGATCGCATAGCCGGGCAGGTTGGTGCCAACGACCGACGTGGAGAAATTGACGATCCGCCCGCCATTGTTCATGCGCGTTGCAGCTTCGCGCAATGTGTTGAACGTGCCCTGCACGTTGATTGCGAATGTCTGTGCGAAGACCGCGTCACTCGTCTCCGCCAGCGGCATGACCTTCATGATGCCGGCATTGTTGACGAGAACGTCGATCTTGCCGAGTGTGGCTTCCGCGGTTTCGATCATGGCGCGGACATCGTCCGGCCTCGATACATCCGCCTTGACTGCTATGGCCCTGTGGCCGGCGCTCTCGAGTTCTCCGGCCAGCACGTCGGCCTCCGCCGAGCTGCTGGCATAGTTGATCACGACGGCAAAACCGTCTGAGGCAAGGCGCCGTGCGATGGCGGCACCTATGCCGCGAGCAGCGCCGGTTACGATGGCAACTTGCTGTTGAGCCTGTGTCATTGTTCTGAACTCCGTGTCCGTGTTGACAATGACCGCACTATGCTCCAAACAAAATTGCGGATAATTATCCAATTCCCGGCATGACTATTCGATTTTTGCTAACAATCGATCAGGCGGGTTTGACCGATGGATCGCTTTCAGGAGATGCAGATCTTTGTGCGGATCGTCGAGCGGCGCAGCTTCACCAAAGCCGCCGGAGATCTGCGCATACCCCGCGCCACCGTCACCAATGCGATGCAGCGTATGGAAGAGCGCCTGGGCGCGCGGCTACTCGACCGGACGACGCGTCAGGTTAACCCGACGCTTGACGGCGAAGCCTATTACAATCGCTGTCTGCGGCTCCTTGCCGATCTGGACGAGGCGGAGGGCTCGTTTCGCGATGTTGCGCCGAAGGGCCTGCTGCGCGTCAACCTGCAGGGCACCCTTGCCCGGCATTTCGTCATTCCTGCACTTCCCGCCTTCCTTGCGCGCTATCCGGCACTTGAACTCAGCATTGGCGAGGGCGACCGTCTGGTTGATCTCGTGCGTGAAGGCATAGACTGCGTGCTGCGCGCCGGTGATCTGCAGGATTCATCCATGGTCGGACGCCGGGTTGCGCAGATGGAGCAGGTCACCTGCGCCAGTCCCGAATATCTCGCACGAAACGGCGAACCGAAGCACTGGAAAGATTTTTCCGGACATCTCGCGGTCAACTATGTGTCGAGCACGACCGGCCGGCCCTACCCGCTCGAATTCAACACCAGTGAAGGCCTGAAACTGGTGACGCTGCCGGGACTCGTCGCGATAACAGGCGCCGATGTCTATACGGCCTCGGCGGTCGCCGGCCTTGGCTTCATCCAGGTGCCGCGCTACCGCATCGCGGCCGAGCTGGCGGAAGGCAAGCTGCGCGTCATATTGCCGGATTGCCCGCCTCCGCCGATGAGTGTCTCGGTGCTCTACCCGCAAAACCGCCAGCTCTCATCCCGCGTGCGCGTTTTCGCCGATTGGCTCACCGGGATTTTTGCGCAGGCTCAGGGGCGGGTGGCAACTTAGCCCAACAGTGTTTCAAGCTGCACAGCGCATGCCCGCAGCGGCTCGGCGCTCTGGCTGGCTTTGGCCATCGCCATGGCACCGGAATAGCTTGCGACGATCAGCGTGGCGAGATCGTGGGCCCGCGATAAATCCATCTCCGGCCTGTCGGAGTGCAAGCGAAGCGAAAGGGCCAGCCGCCACCGCTCGAAGACGCCATTCACGGCTTCGCGAAAATCCGCATCCGCCAGCGACAGTTCCAGGGCAAGATTGTTGAGAGGACAGCCCGTTACAGCGCGATTGCGCTCCAGCGTATCGGCCACGCCGTTGAATACATTGCGAATACCCGCCGCTGCCGAGGAAGCGGTGGCTATGGGCCGTATTGCCGTCGCATCGACTTCAGGCGCCACTCTTTCGGCAATGACGGCAAGGCCAAGTGCTTTCTTGGTGGCGAAGTGGTGATGCAATGCACCCCCGGTTGCCGCCGCGCCGCGCACAACGTCGTGCACGCTCGTCGCGTTGTAGCCATACCGCTGGAACAGATCCGCAGCCACATCGAGAATCCGCGAGCGCATGGCCTGCGGATTGTTGATGCGTTTGGGCTTAACCGGATGGTTGTCGTCAGTCATCGTTCACCTCGCCTCGCCACAGAATATCAAATTGACAAAACAGGACAACCGGTCTTATTTAAAACAGGACGACCCGTTTGTTTTTCATATGGAGGATATGATGCATGTAACCGCCCCGCAGACCGGCATTGCGCCAGCCAGCGAAACCCGCCGCTACAGCCCGATTGCGGAATTGCGCCGTTACACGCTGCACCCCGGGCGCCGTGACGGTCTGATCGCGGTGTTCGACGCGTATTTTCTGGAAGGCCAGGAATCCTGCGGCATGAAGATCATCGGCCAGTTCCGCGATATGGACGATCCTGACGCCTTTGTCTGGTTGCGCGGGTTCGATGACATGCATGCCCGCCGCGCCGCGCTGACCGCCTTCTATGACGGCCCAGTCTGGGGCGTGCACCGAAATACCGCCAACGCCACGATGATCGATTCGGACGATGTCCTGCTGCTGCATCCAGCGGAAGAGGCGGACGGCTTCATGCTTCCGGCCGAACGGCCGGGCCGCAACGCCAACCATCAGTCGCCCGCGATCTTCCAGGCGGTGACCTACAAGCTCGCGTTGGCCGCCGAAGCGGGCTTCCTGGCCTTTTATGGCGAAACGCTGTGGCCGGTTCTTCAGGCAGCGGGCGAGGACCGCATCGGCCTCTTCGCCTCCGAGCATGGTGAAAACACCTTCCCGCGCCTGCCTGTTCGCCTCGGAGAGAATGTCGTTGTTGTCTTCTCGCGATTCGACAACGCCGCCGCCCATGCCGATTTCACCAGCGCCCTCGCCGGCAATTCCGCTTGGCTCTCCGCCAAGGAGCAGCTTTCGCACTATCTCGTCGCCCCGCCGGTCATTGCGCGGTTGGCGCCGACAGCGAGATCGTTGTTGAGGTAGGAGACGTCCTGTTCTGTCCACACGTCCGCTTGATGCGATACTTCGATCCCGGGTTCCTGCGCGAGGGCGGCCGCATAGCCCAGTTGCGGCTCGTTCTTCCCGGGAGTAGCTTTTCAGGAAGGAGGAACGGCCATGCAACTCGATGAAAACCCCTGGACTGCCTTCGCCGCGGACGCAACTTTGGAAACCGTGGTCCTCATCCGCGATATTGGCGTGTCAGACGATAGCGTCACAATCGATCTCTACGCGCGCGACAGGAGCCAGCCCGACTTTCGGCGCAACGTCAAAAAGACGCTGAGAGCGATCAAACTGGCGATCGATGACGTCATCGACAGCATAGATGACGGAAAATCGCTTCGGGTGCTCATTGGAAGCGACCATGAAGGGAATGGCCTATACAAGGCAACAGGTACTGCCCGGCCTTTGGGGTTTGAGCGGCATGAACGGTATAAGGTGTGAACCCGGCCGAGACACGGATTTTTCTTTTCCAGGCGATTGATTTTTGTAGGTTGGTGGAGCCAAGCGGGATCGAACCGCTGACCTCTTGCATGCCATGCAAGCGCTCTCCCAGCTGAGCTATGGCCCCATTCCAATCGGCCGAAATGGCCGGACCGGGTAAACCGGCAAACTGTGCGGCAAGGTCTGGAACCTTGCCCCGCTTATCCGAAGTTGGCGGGTACATATCTCCCGCCGCCGTGAAGATCAAGTCCCGTTCGCGGGTTATTTTCAGCGAACAGGATTATTCGGCGCACGATCCGGGGACCACGCGCCGTTCAGGCTCAATTCTCGTCGTCGTCGCCGATACCGCCGCCGAGAATGTCGGTGACGTCGTCGTCTTCGTCTTCTTCGTCAGTGGCGAGGAAGGTGTCATCGTCGTCGGCGTCATCGACCTCGACATCATCGTCACCAATATCCGGCACGTCGCTGTCGACGTCGCCATCGGCATCCTCAAGTGCGACGAATTCGGGCTTCTCCAGAGCAACGTCCAGCTCTTCGGTCTCGACCTCTTCCTCTTCTTCGCGCGCCGAGCCGGCAGTCGAATCGAAGTAGCTGAGCGGATAGCTCTTGCCCGTATAGGGTGAAACGATCGGATCGCGGTTCAGATCGTAGAATTTCTGCCCGGTTTCCGGGTCAACTCGCTTGGTGCCAAGTTTTGGATTTGCCACGTTTTGCCTCGTCTTTTGGCTGCGCCTGCATTCGGCTAACATTCAGGTCTCTCATCGACCAGCCGTTTATGCAAGTACTCATCAAATGGATTTGAGGTCCCATAAACGCAATTCAGCGCATTTGTCAAAGCGAAAAAGCTTGCAATTGCAAGATGACCGCACCGGCAAGCTGTGTTACCAACGCCCCCGCATCCCGATGACCACCTTTTAATGCGATTGACCCTGCCCATGTCCCACTCAGCGCTGCCAAAACCCGCCACCGCCCGCCGTTCCAGGGCGCTCTCCGGCGATATCCGCATTCCCGGCGATAAATCGATTTCGCATCGCTCCTTCATGTTTGGCGGCCTTGCTTCCGGCGAGACGCGCATCACGGGCCTGCTCGAGGGCGAGGACGTGATCAATACCGGCCGCGCCATGCAGGCGATGGGCGCCAGAATCAGCAAGGACGGCAATGTCTGGATCATCCAGGGAACCGGCAATGGCTGCCTGCTGCAGCCGGAGGCGCCGCTCGATTTCGGCAATGCCGGCACCGGCGCACGCCTGACCATGGGCCTTGTCGGGACCTATGCCATGGAAACCACGTTCGTTGGCGATGCGTCGCTGTCGAAGCGGCCCATGGGCCGCGTGCTCGATCCCTTGCGCGAAATGGGCGTCCAGGTTACGGCCGCCGAGGGTGACCGCATGCCATTGACACTGCGCGGGCCGAAGGTTGCCGCCCCCATTACCTACCGTGTGCCCATGGCCTCGGCGCAGGTCAAGTCCGCCGTGTTGCTCGCCGGCCTCAATGCGCCGGGCATCACGACGGTCATCGAACCGGTAATGACGCGCGACCATACCGAAAAGATGCTGCAGGGCTTTGGCGCCAATCTTTCCGTCGAAACGGACAAGGATAATGTCCGCCATATCCGCATCGAAGGACAGGGCAGGCTCACGGGCCAGACGATCGACGTGCCGGGCGATCCCTCTTCCACAGCATTCCCGCTGGTGGCGGCATTGCTGGTGCCTGGCTCCGATATCACCATTCGCAATGTGCTGATGAACCCGACGCGCACCGGCCTGATCCTGACATTGCAGGAAATGGGCGCCAGTATCGGGATCCTCAATGCCCGTCTTGCCGGCGGCGAGGATGTGGCCGATCTGCGCGTCCGTGCGTCGGAGCTCAAGGGCGTCAATGTGCCTGCAGATCGCGCGCCATCGATGATCGACGAGTATCCGGTCTTGGCCGTGGCCGCGAGCTTTGCCACGGGCGAAACGGTGATGAACGGGCTCGGAGAGCTGCGCGTCAAGGAATCGGACCGCCTGTCCGCCGTTGCCGATGGATTGAAGGCCAATGGCGTCGATTGCACGGAAGGTCCGGAGACCCTGAGCGTTCGCGGCCGCCCGGATGGCAAGGGCATTGGCGGCGGTACTGTCGAGACCCATCTCGACCATCGCATTGCCATGAGCTTTCTCGTCATGGGCCTGGCGGCGGAAAAGCCTGTCAGCGTCGACGATTCGACCATGATCGCCACCAGCTTTCCAGAGTTCATGGACATGATGGCGGGGATGGGCGCGGAGATTTCCGAACACGGCGCGGCAAGCTGATAGCATATCATGAGCGCGCTGGTTCCGGTTCTCACCGTGTATTTCCTGTATACGATGTCCAGCGTGCCATTCATCGTCTGGGCAGGACGGAGCGCCTATACGGGAACCATCGCCAGCAAGGCACCACGGCCATGGCCGGGCAAAACCAGCACGATCATGCGGGTGCTGCTTCCTTTGCTGCTGATCTTCCTCTATGCGTGGAACGTCTCTGAAAGCGCAAAATCCGGTGCACTGAATGCAGAGGCGGTGGGCACCAGCGCATGGATGCCCTATCAGTTTCTGCTGCTGCCGCCGGCGTTCGGGTCGATTGCCGGGTACGGCATAGGCTTTATCATGGGCAAGAGGGCCAGGGTTCATGAGCGAGAGGGCTAGGGACTGATGTTTTTTCTGCTGACATCGTTTGTCGTCGTTGCCGTTCCCTATGCGATCGAACGTTTTGGGCTCAGAGTCCGCTTCGGTCTGTTTGCACTGCTGTTCTGGCTGTTCGTCTTCCAGTTCGTGCTGATTTTTGCCATCGATTCTCTGCTGCAAAACCTTGCCACTGTCCTGCCCGGCTGGCTGGAATCGATCCTCACGACACTCGGCGGCTTCGCCTTCGTCAGCATTGGCATCACGCCGGTCATCACATTGGTCCTGGCCGCTGCCTATCTTCTGTTCGCGCTCGGACAGTGGCTCTTCGACCGGGACGAGAAGGATCAACCGACGCCGCAGACCCACTTTACCATTGCCATCGATGGTCCTGCGGCCTCCGGCAAGGGCACACTCGCCCGCCGCATTGCGGAAGCCTACGGTTATCATCATCTTGATACCGGGCTGACCTACCGCGCTGTCGCCAAGGCGCTGATGGACCAGAACATGCCGCTCGACGATGAATTTCTCGCCGAGAAGGCGGCGCGGTCCGTCGACCTGTCCAAACTCGACCGGACGGTGCTTTCCGCCCATGATGTCGGTGAGGCGGCTTCGAGGGTTGCAGTCATGCCGGCGGTGCGCCGCGCACTGGTCGCCGCGCAGCAGGGATTTGCCACGCGCCCGCCCGGCGCCGTACTCGATGGCCGCGACATCGGAACCGTCGTCTGTCCCGATGCGCCGGTGAAGCTCTATATTACTGCCTCGCCCGAGGCCCGCGCCAGGCGGCGCTACGAAGAGATCAAGTCCAATGGCGGCGGCGCCAATTATGAAGAGATTCTGCAGGATCTGACCCGTCGCGACGCCCGCGACATGGGCCGCACGGACTCGCCCCTGAAGCCCGCCGCCGACGCGCACTTGCTAGATACGACGGAAATGGATATAGAGACCGCGTTTCTTAATGCCAAAACCCTGATTGACCAGGCATTGGCCAAGAACACGCATTAGACTAGCAAGCAATAAACATTTGCCGCCAGCCCATGCACCGGATTGCCCTTCAAAGGGCGGGTTGGCATGCAGATGATCCGAAACACGAACCACCGGTGCTGTGTCCGATGCCCTATCCGGACACGCCAGGAGTATGTATGTCTCAAGCCAATCCAACGCGCGAAGATTTTGAAGCTCTTCTCGCCGAGTCCTTCGCCACCAATGACCTTGCTGAAGGTTATGTCGTCAAGGGCCGTATCGTCGCCATCGAAAAAGACATGGCGATCATCGACGCCGGCCTCAAGGTTGAAGGCCGCGTTCCGCTGAAGGAATTCGGCGCGAAAGCCAAGGACGGTTCGCTCAAGCCGGGCGATCTCGTTGAAGTCTATGTCGAGCGCATCGAAAACGCCCTCGGCGAAGCCGTTCTGTCACGTGAAAAAGCGCGCCGCGAAGAGAGCTGGGTCCGTCTTGAAGAGAAGTTCAACCGCGGCGAACGCGTCGATGGTGTCATCTTCAATCAGGTCAAGGGTGGCTTCACCGTCGATCTCGACGGCGCCGTAGCCTTCCTGCCGCGTTCGCAGGTCGACATCCGTCCGATCCGCGACGTAACCCCGCTGATGCACAACCCGCAGCCTTTCGAAATCCTCAAGATGGACAAGCGTCGCGGCAACATCGTTGTCTCGCGCCGTACCGTTCTTGAAGAGAGCCGTGCTGAACAGCGCTCTGAAATCGTCCAGAACCTCGAAGAGGGTCAGGTCGTTGAAGGCGTCGTCAAGAACATCACCGATTACGGTGCGTTCGTTGATCTCGGCGGCATCGATGGTCTTCTGCACGTGACCGACATGGCATGGCGCCGCGTCAACCATCCGTCGGAAATCCTGTCCATTGGCCAGACGGTCAAGGTTCAGATCATCCGCATCAACCAGGAAACACATCGTATTTCGCTCGGCATGAAGCAGCTCGAAAGCGATCCGTGGGATGGTATCGGTGCGAAGTACCCGATCGGCAAAAAGATCAGCGGTACCGTCACGAACATCACCGACTATGGTGCATTCGTCGAGATCGAGCCAGGCATCGAAGGCCTGATCCACGTTTCCGAAATGTCCTGGACAAAGAAGAACGTGCATCCCGGCAAGCTGCTCTCGACCACGCAGGAAGTCGAAGTCGTTGTTCTCGAAGTGGATCCGGTCAAGCGCCGTATCTCCCTCGGTCTCAAGCAGACGCTCGACAACCCATGGACGACCTTCGCAGACAAGTTCCCTGTCGGCACGATCGTCGAAGGCGAAGTCAAGAACAAGACCGAATTCGGCCTGTTCATTGGTCTCGATGGCGATGTGGACGGCATGGTTCACCTCTCCGACCTCGACTGGAACCGTCCAGGCGAACAGGTCATCGAAGAGTACAACAAGGGTGACGTCGTGAAGGCGCAGGTTCTCGATGTTGACGTCGAGAAGGAACGCATCTCGCTCGGCATCAAGCAGCTGACCGGCGACAAGGTCGGTGAAGCCGCAACTTCTGGTGAACTGCGCAAGAACGCCGTTGTGACCGTTGAAGTCACGGCAATCACCGATGGCGGCCTCGAAGTGCGTCTGGTCGATCACGACCTCGACACCTTCATCCGCCGTGCTGACCTGTCACGCGATCGCGACGAACAGCGTCCGGAGCGCTTCACGGTCGGTCAGAAGGTGGACGCCCGCGTCATCGCCTTCGACAAGAAGACCCGCAAGCTGCAGGTCTCGATCAAGGCGCTGGAAATCGCCGAAGAGAAGGAAGCTGTTGCCCAGTACGGTTCGACCGACAGCGGCGCTTCGCTCGGCGACATCCTGGGTGCCGCTCTGAAGAAGCAGGAAAAGAACTAAGTTCTTTCCGGCCTTCGAATACCTGAAACCCGCCGGTGCAAACCGGCGGGTTTTTTCTTTAGGGACTTTTGACGATTTACAGCAGCTATCGAGGGTCGCTCAGATCGTGTCGAACTGGATCAGTATGAATGCAATCTGTGTGACCAGCGCGAGGGCAACGAGCACAAGCTGTGTCCTTGGCCGGCGAACATAGATGCCCAACCCGCAAAGCGCGATCAGGAACAGGTTGCGCGAGGGATACTCCGCCCCCAGAGAGCGGAAATGCTCCATGCCCTTCATTGCCGTGTCGAGGAAATCAATGACGAAGATCGTTATGATGATCCCGAAGAACCAGGCTCTTCGCGACATGAAATAGTCTTCATAACCGGAATAGCCTTCCATACTGTCCGGAAACAGCATTCCGCAGGCGAGAAAGTGCAGACTGGCGAAGAAAATGACGAAGAGATAGACCTCGAATTTCCACAGAACCAGCTCGTGAAGATAGAATTCGAACCACCAGAAATGCACGACCGTGAGAAACGTGAACAACACCCAGCCAAGATGCACCGCATAGATATTCTTACGCTGGGGATGCTGGATTATTCGGGCGATGCCGGTGAGCAGGCGCGAAACGCTCAGGCCCAGAATAATACCGATGATCACCCGGACATGGGTGAAAACTTCGGGGTTTGGAATACCGCCTTCCATTGCGCACTCCTCATCGTTGTTGCCGGGCGGCGGCAATCAGGACGCGGTCATGCTATTTGAGCCATTCTTGTTTGGATAGCAGTTCTGTTTCCCGGATGGCGGAACAATCCACGCGGAGTGTGGCGAGGCCGATGTTTATCCATCGGTGCCTCACAAGCCAGCACACGTTTACGTGTGTAAAATTGTGTCAAAATACGTAGAAATGGCTTAACGGGTAGAATTGACGGCCCGTTGATTCTGGCGGGACCGGATGGGGCGGCCCGGAACTATCGTGCCGATTTTGCTAATCAATAGGACGTACGGTATTTCCGCAGGATAAATCGCGTCCACGACCAATGACTTATAGAGTTTGTCCAGACGAACTAAAATCTTGACGCATGTGAGGGACTCTGCAAATTTTCAACCAAGAGGGGGCGACACATGTCAATCAGGAGATGTATTGCGCCGTCACATTTTTCAGCAATGATGACAGTTTGGTTTGCCCGCATATTCGGGGTCGCACGGCGTTAAATGAAAACTGCAAATCGATCGTAAAGGGAATGCAACGGTGAAAAAGCCGATCAAGACAATGGAGGATTTCTCCGTATTTGTCGGACTGTCCCGCCCGACAGTATCGAAGTATTTCAACGATCCCAATTCGGTGCGCAAGACGACGCGTGAGATCATCGAGGCGGCCGTCAAGCAGTCTGGCTTCCGCCCGAATATCTTCGCCGTCAACCTCAATCGCCGCCGCAGCAATATCCTGGGACTGATCGTTCCGAATTCCACCGACCCGTTCTACATGGCACTGACACGGCGCATTGAGGGCATTGCCGAACAGGCCGGGTATCTGGCTTTTGTGCTCAGTTCCGATGGCAAGCCCGAGCTTGAGGAACGCGCACTCGAGACGTTCAAGTCCATGAACATCGCCGGCGCCATCATCGCGCCGCTTGGCGTACAATCGTTACATGAAAAACTCGCCAAGCTTGGCGAGGCGATCCCGGTCATCTATGTCGATTCACCGCTTGATGCGACATCGCCATTCGTCGGCACCAACAACCGGCAAAGTTTCAAGCTCATTATCGATTACCTGACCCGGTCCGGCGACGAACCCTGCTATTTTGGCATGACACCGGTCAACAGCAACGCGCTCGAGCGCCGCGAAGCCTATAGTGAGGCCATGGAGGACCTCAACCTGGAGCCGCGCTTCCTGGTCCCCGAAGCTCATGCCAACTGGGAATTCGAGAAATTCGCCTTCGACGCAACCGTGCAGATACTGCGGGAAGGCGGCTTCCCCACCAGGACCGTGCTCTGCGCCAATGACCGCCTCGCCTATGGCGTTTTATCGGCCGTTTACCAGGCCGGGCTGAAGGTCGGCAGGGGAGAGGGTTGCGATATCCGGATTGCAGGCCATGATGACCAGCCGCTGTCACGCTACATGTGCCCTCCGCTAACGACTGTCGCACAAAACTACAACGAGATCGGGCGGCTGGCGATCGAGCTGCTGTTCGACAAACTTGGCGAAAACCAGGATTCGAAAACCGAACTGCCGGCGAATTCGCGCATTCTCCTGAACGCCGAAATCAAGCTGCGCATGTCTGCCTGACCGGATGGCGGGCAGCGCGGCAACGCGCCGCGAAATTTGGGCTTTGACAACCCTTTGCGCCAGCAGCAAAAGGCATTAAACAGCATGGGAACATGCGGATGCCGGATGGATGCCACAGGAGAGCTCGATGACAATCACAAAGCCAAAACTCGTCACCGTTTTCGGAGGCTCCGGTTTCATTGGTCGTCATGTGGTTCGTGCGCTGACCAAGCGCGGTTACCGCGTTCGCGTTGCCGTGCGCCGTCCGGATCTCGCCTTCCATCTGCAGCCGCTGGGCGGTGTCGGCCAGATCCAGGCCGTTCAGGCAAACCTTCGCTATCGCGACTCGGTGGATCGCGCTGTCGCCGGTTCCGACCACGTCATCAACCTCGTCGGACTGCTGTTCGAGAGCGGCAAACAGAAATTCGGCACCGTGCATGATTTCGGTGCGCGCGCCGTCGCCGAAGCAGCCCGCGCAGCCGGTGTGCCTTTAACCCACATGTCGGCCCTCGGCGCTGATCCCCATTCCCGTTCGGCCTATGCCAGCACCAAGGGCCGCGCCGAGGCCGCTGTGCGCAGCATCCTGCCCGATGCCGTCATTATCCGGCCGTCGATCGTTTTCGGCCCGGAAGACAATTTCTTCAACAAATTCGCCGGAATGGCACGCGTTTCGCCGTTTCTGCCGCTGATTGGCGGCGGCACGACCAAATTTCAGCCGGTCTATGTCGGCGACGTTGCCGAAGTGTTTGCGCGGTCCGTCGACGGTACGTTGAAGAGCGGCCAGATTTATGAGCTCGGCGGCGGCGAAGTGCTCACTTTCAAGCAATGCCTCGAAGCTATGCTGCGTGTTATCGGCCGCAAGCGCCTGTTCATGCCAATCCCGTTCTGGGTCGCCAGAATCCAGGGCACGATACTCAGCTACCTGCCAAAGCCGCTTCTGACCAAGGATCAGGTCATTCTCCTGCAGCGCGACAATGTGGTTTCCGAAGCGGCCAAATCAGAAAATCGGACACTTGAGGGTCTCGGTATCCATCCGCAGACGATCGAAACGATCCTGCCATCCTATCTCTGGCGCTTCCGCGTTCACGGGCAATATTCCAGCCAGACGCCTGTTTGAGTCTCGACCACGGTGCGTTGAGATTCAGCTTGGGACGCGCCAAAAATAGTGGTTTTCGAGAACGGAGCGCCATGAACTTTTGGGTTCATGAGCACCGGAAGTGCAGAAAAGCGCGATTTGCAGGCCGTCGTGGCGTGATGATCATCACCGCATCAGTATCAGCGCGATCAGCCCCAGCGTCCCCACCACCAGCCGCCACCAGGCGAAGAGGCCGAAGCCGTGGCGCGATACGTAGTCGAGCAGATAGCGCACGACAAAAACACCGGCAATGAAGGCAGCGATGAAGCCGACGGCAATCAGCGACGCGTCGTTGAGGGTCAGGATGTGGCGATTCTTGATCAGGTCATAGCCAAAGGCGCCGGCCATGGTCGGCATCGCCAGGAAGAACGAGAACTCAGCGGCCGAACGCTTGTCCGTACCGAGCAAAAGCGCGCCGACAATCGTCGCGCCCGAGCGCGATGTGCCGGGTATCATGGCAAAACACTGGATCAGGCCGATCTTCAGGCACAACGACAGCGGGTAGTCCATGACGCTGGTATAGCGCGGCTTCAGCTCCAGCCGGTCGACCCAGAGCAGGATCAGCCCGCCAATGATCAGCATCACGCAGATCAGCATGGGCGATTCGAACAGTACGGTCTTGATCACATTGTGGGCGAGTACGCCGATGACCACGGCCGGCAGGAAAGCGACGAGCACTCCGATGACGAAACGGCGTGTCTTCGGGTCATTTGGCAAGTCACGGGCAATCTTGAGGAGACGGCCGAAATACACCGTGAGGATGGCCAGGATCGCACCGAGCTGGATCAGGACCTCGAAGGTTTTGCCGTTGGATTCAAAACCGAGAAAATGCCCGGCGAGCAGCAGATGGCCGGTAGACGAGACCGGTATAAACTCTGTTAACCCTTCCAGCAATCCGAGAAAAAGGGCTTCGACAATCGTCTGTAATTCCATGATTATAGCTCGCGATGGTGATGCCGGACCGGGCAATGACGTGTGGTTCTTGTCTCATGCCGCGGTTGCGCCTATAGGTTTGGCGCAGACTCAAAGGCTATCGAGCAATACGCTGACGCCCTGGAAAATGCCAGTTTGAAAGAATTAGATACACCTGCCATGTTGACGCTCTTCCACCACCCCATGTCCACCGGTTCGCGCTATGCGCGGCTCATCCTCAATGAATACGATATCGAGGTGGAGCTTATCGAGGAGAACAGCTGGGCGCGGCGCAAGGAGTTTCTGGCGCTCAACCCTGCCGGAACACTCCCGGTGCTTCTGGCCGAGGGCGATGTGCCTATCTCGGGTTCGACGGTGATTGCCGAATATATCGACGAGACACGCGGCGCGCTGAAACGCAGCCGCCGGCTCTTCCCGGAAGATTCGCTCAGCCGCGCCGAAGTGCGCCGCCTGATCGACTGGTTTCTCGCCAAATTCGAAAACGAAGTGACGCGGCATATGGCGCGCGAGCGCATCTTCAAGTTGCACATGACCGCCGAACAGGGCGGCGGCGCGCCGGATTCCACCGCCATTCGCGCCGCGCGGGCCAATATCACCCAGCACATGAAATATATCGACTGGCTGACGGCAACGCGCAACTGGCTGGCCGGGCCAACGCCGAGTTATGCCGACATGGCGGCGGCCGCTTCGATTTCGATCCTCGATTATCTCGGCGAGATCAAATGGGCCGAATATAAAGCCGCACGCGACTGGTACACGCGGATGAAGTCGCGCCCCTCGTTCCGCCCGCTGCTCTCGGACCGGGTGCGCGGCCTGCCGCCATCATCGCATTACGGCGATCTGGATTTTTGATTTGGGTGCGTGGTTCGGCAGGCTCGCCACGCATAAGGCTCATGCGGATGACTGGACAATCGAAAACTCAGTCCATCAAGCAGTCACAACAACAACGGCTGAAGCAGTTCATCCTTGAGGAATCGCGGGCTGCGGGTTTCGATCTGGTCGCGATCACCAGGCCGGATGCCATTCCGCTGGCAGAAGCACGGCTGCGCAAATATCTGGCGCTCGGGCGCCACGCCAGCATGCAATGGATGCAGGAGACGGAGCAGCGCCGCGCCAATCCGCAAGCACTGTGGCCACAGGTGCGCTCGATCATCGTGCTCGCCATGAACTACGGACCCGATAGCGATCCCCTGGATATCCTTGCGCAAAAAGACAAGGCGGCAATTTCGGTCTATGCGCAGAACCGCGACTATCACGACATCATCAAGGGCAAGCTGAAGGGCGTTGCCAGCCGCTTCGCCGCCCGCGCCGCGGGCGAAGATCTGAAAGTCTTCGTCGATACGGCGCCGGTCATGGAGAAACCGCTGGCGGAAGCCGCAGGGCTTGGCTGGCAGGGCAAGCACACCAATCTCGTCAGCCGCAGTCATGGCTCGTGGCTGTTTCTGGGCACGATTTTCACCACGGCCGAAATGCCTGCCGACAGCCCGGAGGTGGACCACTGCGGCTCGTGCCGCGCCTGTCTCGACATCTGCCCGACCAGCGCCTTCCCTGCACCCTATCAACTCGATGCGCGGCGCTGCATCTCGTACCTGACCATCGAGCACAAGGAGCCGATCGCCCATGAATTCCGCAAGGCCATGGGCAATCGCATCTATGGCTGCGATGATTGCCTTGCCGTCTGCCCGTGGAACAAGTTTGCCGAAACAGCGCGGGAGGCAAAACTGCAGGCGCGCGACGATCTTCGATCGCCATCCCTCGCATCACTGCTGATCCTTGACGACGCCGCATTCCGCGCGCTCTTTTCGGGTTCCCCGATCAAGCGCATCGGCCGCGACCGCTTCATGCGCAATGTGCTGATCGCCTGCGGCAATTCCGGTGAGCCAGGCCTTGTCGAAGCCGTGGAGCCGCATCTCTCCGATCCTTCGCCGCTGGTACGCGGCGCTGCCGTTTGGGCGCTGAGCGAATTAATGGACCAAGACCGGTTCTCTGTCCTGCAGATGCGCCGTGCCGCACAGGAGAGTGACGCTGATGTCTTGACCGAATGGCGCATTGCTGTGAAGAATCATTCATGAACGTTTTTCTCTTCGGTGCCGGCTATTCGGCACGCGCCTTTGCCAAACTCATCGCCGGTCAAGCAGACTTCATCGGCGGGACGACGCGCGACAGCGCCAAGTTTCCTGCCCTCAAGAAGGATGGAATCACGCCGTTCCTTTTCCATGGGACGCATGCCTCGCAGGAGATCGTCGACGAACTTGCCCGCGTCACCCACCTGGTCATCTCGACCTCGCCCGGACAGTCCGGCGATCCGGTGCTGGCGCAATTCGGCGAGACCATCCGCCACGCCATGCCGAAACTGCAATGGATCGGTTACCTGTCTACCGTCGGCGTCTATGGCAATCATGCAGGCGCCTGGGTGGATGAGACGACTCCATGCCATCCGGTATCGGCTCGCTCGGTAGAGCGCGTCGAGGCAGAACAGGGCTGGCAGAAACTGGCGAATGAGCGTGACGTTCCCCTCGCCATCCTCAGGCTCGCGGGCATCTATGGGCCGGGCCGCAACGCCTTCGTCAATCTCTCCAATGGCACGGCCCGCCGGCTGAACAAGGCCGGGCAAGTCTTCAACCGTATCCATGTCGATGATATTGCGGGCGCGTTGCACTTTCTTTCAACCCGCAACGAAGCCGGTATTTTCAACATTACCGACGATGAGCCCGCGCCGCCGCAGGACGTCGTCGCCTATGCCGCAGAGTTGATGGGGATGGAACCCCCGGAGGAATCCGATTTTGACACGGCGCCGCTCACACCGATGGCGCGCTCCTTCTATGGCGAGAACAAGCGCGTTTCCAACAAACGCATAAAGGCGCTTGGCTTTTCGTTCCGCTACCCGGACTACGGAACGGCTTTTGCAACCATGTGGCGCGATGGGAGCTGGCGCTAAAATGTGGTTGCATGCAAGAAGTTGTCGCTATCCAATAGCAGCAGGCATGTGAGTGAAGCCAAATAGAGAAATACTGATTCAGAACAAAGGGTTAGCAAATTTCAGCATTAACTAATTGATTCCACGATATTTTTCTAAAATAGTATTGATTCCAAATAGGAATGATGTCATATTATGAACGGCAGGCAAGCGCCAGGCAAACCCCGAGTTGCTCCCGCAGCAGCAGCATCCAAAGCGATGTGCATCAGGGGCTGGGGGCCTGTCATTTTTTATTGATCTCTTCGATAAATGCCAATTGTTCATTACTGAGAGGGCATCTGCCAATAGCGGGAATCAGGGTCAGCCCGCAATCGAGTATGCGCTTGTTTCGGCGGATATAACGATTTCGCAATGTAAGCGCGTACCTTGGCTCAATATGCCCAAACTCATTGGGGTCTAGCGCACTAGATGTTGCGCTCGTGAAAATGTCGGCGATCTGTAAACCCGCCCGAATCGAATGATTTTCCACTCGAATGTTATCGGGATCCAAGACATTCCAGTTGATGGAACGCACTGGCCTCAATACTTCCTTGCCATCACGCATGAGACAAAGATACTCGCGCATTGACTGGTAATCCGTGCCGCTGCGTCGCGAGAATACGATTGATAGTTTCGCAGAGTCTCCATCACGTGCAGCCGCCTTTGCACATGCGTCTGTAATACGTTCCAAGAGGAACCGAACCAGATAGTTATACAGATGTTGCTTTCTCTTAAAAATTTCGAATTTTGGACTATCAATAAGCGTCTCTTTGTTTGATGCAACGACACAGATACCCACTGGCTTGGCTGCCAATACGGAACATGCAGCAACACGTTGATCATGGTTCAAGTACCTGAAGTGCAAGTCGCGATTCTGCTTCTTGGGAAAGAGTTCCATAATTTCATTCCGCCAAGAGGGAACAAACCGATCATTCTCTGCCGAAACGATGGCCGATCCGAGTGAAAGCCAGCGGGATTGTCCAGTTTTTCCTTCCTGACGAAGCTTTCCGAAGCCTTCGTCGCCGGATTCATCGATATAGGCGACAAAAGATTGGACCATCAGATGATGCAATCAAAAAACTTATAACAGAGTCAAGCGGATAAATTCTTTGCGATGGTAGAAGTTCACATAAAAAGCATCAGTTCTACCTGCGGATGTAAAGCATTGTACAAGCTCTCAAAAGACCAACCTTTAAAACCGCGTAATCACATTGATCCCCGTCCCTTCGAACCGGTCCATCGCCATCAGAGCCGCAGGTGCGTCGTCCAGCGAGATCTGCTTGCCGACCAGCTGTTGCGGCTTGAGCTTGCCGGTTTCCAGCATGTCCATCAGCGCCTTGTAGCGGAAGGCCTGCATGCCGTGGCTGCCATAGATCTCCAGCTCATGCGCGATAACCTTGTCCATCGGGACAGGCGCGTGGGCGTGATCGCCCAGCATCAGCCCCACCTGCACATGGCGGCCGCGCCGGCGCAAGTTGGCAATCGAATTGAAGCAGGTCGAAGGATGGCCGAGCGCATCGATCGAGACATGCGCGCCGCCTTTGGTGATCTCCCGGACCGCGCCGACAATGTCCCTGGTCTGGCCGCCATTGACTGTCGCCACCGCGCCAAGTTCGCGGGCAAAGGCGAGCTTCTCCTGCGTCAGGTCGATGGCGATGACATTGGCACCCATCGCCGTGGCGATCATGATCGCTGACAGGCCGACACCGCCGCAGCCATGCACCGCCACCCATTCGCCGGGCTTGACCTTCGCCTGATCGACGATGGCCCGGAACGAGGTGACGAAGCGGCAGCCAAGGCTTGCCGCCGTGGCGAAATCCAGCGAATCCGGCAGGGCGACGAGATTGGTGTCGGCGAAATCGACCGCGACATATTCCGCGAAGGAACCCCACGCGGTGAAGCCCGGCTGGAACTGATGTTCGCAAACTTGATGATTGCCGGAATTGCACTCGAAACAATTACCGCAGCCGCCGACGAAGGGCACGGTGACGCGCTGGCCGATCTTCCACTGCGTGACCTGCCTGCCGATGGCGAGGATGGTTCCGGCCAGCTCATGGCCCGGAACATGCGGCAGGATAATATCCGGATCATGCCCCATCCAGCCATGCCAGTCGCTGCGGCAAAGCCCCGTCGCCTCGACCTTGATGACCACGCCGGTCGCGGCGGGCGTCGGATCGGCTACGGCCGCAACGTGCGGCGGCTGGCCGAATTGCTCGAAGATAACTGCTTTCATGGCCGTGGTCCCCTAGAATCAGAACAATGCGATCTCTTCATATATTGCGACTTTCCCGCGAATCTGGCCATCATAAAGCCCGGATCAGCGCTGCAAATTGCCGCGATCACTTGTGGGACAGCGATCATGAAAGCGAAAATCCTTTTGCGTGTCGCGCTCGGCGCACTAATTGCGTTCACGAGCGCCGTTGACGCCATTGCCGAAAATGGGCCGGCCAAGCAATTGTTCGGCGCCCAGACATTGCCGACGGTCAGCGCACCGCAGTCATCCGGGTTTTATTCCAAAGGCTGCCTTGCGGGCGGCGTTGCCCTCCCCGTCGATGGACCCGCATGGCAAGTGATGCGGCTTTCGCGCAACCGCCGTTGGGGCCACCCGCGCATGATCGCGCTTCTGGAAAGACTGGCGCGGGACGCAGCCACCAAGGATGGCTGGCCCGGCTTGCTGGTCGGCGACATTTCGCAGCCGCGCGGTGGTCCGATGCTCACGGGCCACGCCTCGCACCAGGTAGGGCTCGATGCGGATATATGGCTGACTCCCATGCCGAAACGCCGCTTTACCGATGAGGAACGCGAGAATGTTTCTGCCACATCCATGCTCAAGGGCGATACGCTCTATGTCGACCCCGACAAATGGTCGCCGGCACGCACGGCGCTGTTGAAGCGCGCAGCCAGCTACCCCGAGGTGGAACGCATCTTCGTCCATCCCGGCATCAAGAAGAAATTGTGCGACAGCGTCCAGGGCGACCGCAGCTGGATGGCGAAAATTCGTCCCTATTGGGGCCATTTTTACCATTTCCACGTGCGGATCAAATGCCAGCCGGGTTCGCCCAATTGCAAGCCGCAGGAATCTGTTGGAACCGGCGACGGTTGCGGCAAATCCCTGGCCTGGTGGTTTACCGACGAGCCGTGGAAAAAGGCTCCGGAACCCGCCAAGCCGGTGAAGCCCAAGGTCATGATGCTTTCCGATCTGCCGAAGCTCTGTGCGCAGATTCTGAATGCACCGGGACCGAAATCGGTCGATGAGGTGACGTATGGCGCTGGTACGAAGGTCGCACAGCCAGCCGCCGCCAGCGGCGTTCCGGCAGCGGCCTATGCTCCGGAAGACGACGATGTTCCCGAGGATGTTCCGATCCCCGGGCAGAAGCCGTAGCTATACCCCGGTTGCAAGAAATCATGGTGCAATTCTATCCGGTTTGTTTCAAAGGATGCCGGCCAGGCTCTTTTTTGCCTGCGGCCTTTTCATGCCGTCATGAATTGAGTATAGGGATTCAATCGATTTAGGGACGAACCCCGAAACAGAGTTTTTATGACACAGCCATTTCGCCTCGCGTTGATCGCCCATGACCAGAAAAAAGACGACATGGTGGCATTTGCGCGCAATTATGAAAACCTGCTGGCACCCTGCGAGATCGTCGCGACAGGCACGACTGGCGGACTTATCCAGGCGGCATGTCCTTCGCTGAAGATCGCCCGCGTCAAGAGCGGCCCGCTCGGCGGCGACCAGCAGATTGGTGCACTGATTGCCGAAGGCAGGATCGACGGGCTGATTTTCTTTGTCGACCCGCTGTCGCCCATGCCGCATGATGTGGACGTCAAGGCGCTGACGCGGCTCGCAAGCGTCTACGATATTCCGATGGCACTGAATCGCGCGACCGCCGAGGTTCTGGTGCAAAAGCGAGGTTTGCTGCGCGATGACGCAGTCGAAGGTACACTTATTGCACCGCGCGCCCGCTAGGACGCGCAAGGACGCAGTAGCAGGTAAAATGGGGAAGCGACTATGGTGACACAAGCAGATACCGACCACATCATGAAATTTCCGATTCTGGTCGGTGATATCGGCGGCACCAATGCGCGCTTCGCCATTCTGGTCGACGCCTATGCGGAGCCAAAGGAATTTCCCATTATCCAGACGGCGGATTTTCCGACCATCGACGAGGCGATTCAGAACGCCATTCTCGACCATACATCCATTCAGCCGCGTTCGGCCGTACTGGCCATAGCCGGCCCGGTCGAAGGCGACGAGATTGACCTGACCAACTGCGCCTGGGTGGTCAAGCCGCGCCAGATGATGGAAACGCTTGGCCTTTCCGATATTACCGTGCTCAACGATTTCGAGGCGCAGGCGCTCGCCGTCGTATCCCTCGAGCCGAAGCATCTGGAAAAGCTCGGCGGCGCCGCCGGGGATCCGCATGGCAGCCGCGCCGTCCTTGGACCCGGTACTGGGCTTGGGGTCGCCGGAATGGTGCGTGCGCGCAACAGTTGGGTGCCTGTTCCCGGCGAAGGCGGCCATGTCGACATGGGGCCGCGCACTGCCCGTGATCTCGAAATCTTCCCGCATCTCGAACATATCGAGGGCCGCATCTCCGGCGAACAGCTGCTCTGCGGCCGGGGCCTGCAGAATATCTACCGGGCAATCTGCAAGGTGAACGGCACCGAAGCCAGCCTGCAGACGCCTGCAGACATCACCGCAGCCGGACTTTCCGGCGAGTCTCCCGAGGCGAAGGAAACTCTGGCGCTTTTCGTCGTTTATCTCGGCCGGCTGGCCGGCGACTTTGCCCTGACCTTCATGGCGCGCGGCGGCGTTTATCTCGCTGGTGGCATTGTTCAGAAAATCGTCGCTCCGCTGAAGGACCCTTCCTTCCGCCAGGCATTCGAGGACAAGGCGCCGCACGGTGAAATCCTGCGTGAGACGCCGGTCTATATCATCACCCACCCGCTTGCGGCGCTGAGCGGCCTTTCGGCCTTCTCCCGCACCCCGACCCGTTTCGGCGTTTCGACGGAAGGCCGCCGCTGGCGCCGGGACTAGGGCACCAGCGCAACAGTCAGGCACTGCGTGCAGGGTCTGTGGCTGAAACCCATAGGCAAGCAGGATCAATAAGGTTATAGGGACAATTCGAGTGGCAAGGATGACTCCTTGCCCCGTTGCTCTTGTACCAGCGAGTTGCCGCCTGTCATGAATGGTGTACCCAGGAAGAAAAAGATCGATACGACGGAGGCAAGGCGTGTCATCGGCAGGGTCATGGGCGAGAACCTGCGCGAATACCGCTCGTCCTATGCCATCGCCCTTGCCGCCATGCTGGCCGTTGCCTGCACAACCGCGTTCGTTGCCTATATCTTCAAGGATGTGATCAACAAGATCTACTACCAGCGCCGCGAAGATCTGATCGTGCCAATCAGCCTGGGCATCCTTGCGGCTTTCGTCATCCGCGGCGTCGCCACCTATGTGCAATCTGTGATGATGGCGAAGATCGGCAACAATATCGTTGCGCGCTACCAGCATCGCATCTTCGATCACCTGATGAAACTCGGCCTCGATTTCTACACCGATACGCGTTCGGCGCAGCTCGCGGCGCGGATCAACCAGAATGTCGCCGGGGTTCGCGAACTCATGGACATTACCATCACGACCATCGGCAAGGATATTCCGACGCTCGTTGCTCTGATTGTGACGATGGTCCTCCTCGACCCCATCCTGTCGCTTTTTGCCCTGCTCATCGGGCCACCTGTCATTCTGACGGTGCGCTATCTGGCGAGGCGCCTGCGCAGTATCCACCGTGAATCCGTCACGTTGAACTCGCACCTGCTCGGCGCGATGCAGGAAGCGACGCAGGGCATCGCCATCGTCAAGGCCTTCACCATGGAAGATCAGTTGCGCGCCAAGATCAGCGCGCTGATCCACCGCGCCGAGGAACGCGCCAACAAGATCGCCAGGGTTTCGGAGCGCACGACACCGATCACCGAATTGATTGCCGGCGTCGCCATCGCATCGATGATCATCTATACGGGCTATCGTGCCGTCTACAATGTGGAGCCGCCTGGCGCCATGTTCGGCTTCATGACCGCCGTTCTGCTTGCCTACGATCCCGTGCGCCGGCTGGCGCGCGTACAGGTTGGGCTGGAGCGCTCGCTCGTCAATGCCCGCATGTTCTTCGAGATCCTCGATGTCGAGCCGCGCCAGGCCGACAGCATCGGCTCGGTGCCGATCACTGTGCCGACCGGCGAAGTCGAGTTCGACAAGGTTCGCTTCAGCTACGGTAACGGTGTGCCGGTGCTGCACGGCATCAGCTTCGTCGCCAAGGCCGGGAAGACCACCGCCATTGTCGGTGCTTCCGGCGCGGGGAAATCGACGCTGATCGGGCTCGTCCAGCGCTTCTACGACATCGACGCCGGGCGCATCCTTATCGACGGGCAAGACATCGCCTATGTCAGCAAGCGCTCGCTGCGCCAGTCGATCGCCTATGTCTCGCAGCAGCCCTATCTCTTCGAAGGCACCATCGCCGACAATATCCGCTATGGCCGGCCCGACGCCACCGACGAGGAGGTCATCGAGGCGGCAAAGCTTGCCAATGCAGACGAGTTCATCCGCCAGCAGCCGCAGAGCTATGGCACGGAGGTCGGCGAGAACGGCGTCACGCTGTCCGGCGGGCAGCGCCAGCGCCTTTCCATTGCCCGCGCGATCGTTCGCAACGCCGCTATCCTGTTGCTCGACGAGGCGACCTCCGCCCTCGACAATGAATCGGAAAAGCGGGTGCAGCAGGCGCTCGAACGCGTGATGCAGGGACGGACAACCATCGTCATCGCCCACCGCCTGTCGACTATTGTCAACGCCGAACATATCGTCGTCATGGAAGCCGGACGGGTGGTGGAGGAAGGCGTCCACGATACCCTGCTTGCCCGGCCCAACGGCGTCTATGCGCGCTTCTACCAGTTGCAAGGCAGGGAAGAGTCGCCCATCATCGATGACACCGAATTACAGTCAACAGCAGTGACAGGACCAGCCGTATGAGTGCCGAACAGCCAGCAACGCCGATGAAACTTGCCGTCGTCGGTGCCGCGGGCCGCATGGGCCAGACGTTGATCCGTGTCATCCGCGACACGCCGGGCGCAGTGCTGGCCGGGGCCATTGAACGGCCTGGCTCGCCGCATATCGGCCGTGACGCAGGCGAACTCGCCGGTGTCGGCCGCCTCGACGTTTCCATTACCAGTGACGCGCTTTCGGTCTTCACAGGCGTTGAAGGCGTCCTCGACTTCACGGCTCCGGCCGCGACGGTGGAGTTTTCCGAACTCGCCGCGCAGGCGCGTATCGTCCATGTCATCGGAACCACGGGCTGCTCGGCGGAGGATGACGCAAAGATCCACGCCGCGGCGCGCCATGCGGTGGTTATCAAATCCGGCAATATGAGCCTGGGCGTCAATCTGCTTGGCGTTCTGGTCAAGCAGGCAGCCAGGGCGCTCGGCGATTTCGATATCGAGATTCTGGAAATGCACCACAAGCACAAGGTCGATGCGCCCTCGGGCACTGCGCTGCTGCTCGGCGAGGCCGCGGCCGCCGGCCGCGACATCGGACTTGGACAGCACAGCGTCCGCGTGCGCGATGGCCATACGGGGCCGCGCGAGGATGGCACGATCGGCTTTGCCACCCTGCGCGGCGGTTCGGTCGTCGGCGACCATTCGGTCATTCTCGCGGGCCAGGGCGAGCGCATCACCCTCTCCCACCATGCGGAAGACCGTACGATCTTCGCCCGCGGCGCAGTCAGGGCCGCGCTCTGGGGCAAGGGCCGCAAACCCGGCCTCTATTCCATGCTCGACGTGCTCGGCCTCAATCAATAAGCTTGATCCAAACAGGAGTATTCTCAATGTCCGGAACCCTCGTCCTTGTCCGCCACGGCCAGAGCGAATGGAATTTGAAGAACCTTTTCACCGGCTGGCGCGATCCGGGACTGACGGAGCTCGGTCACAAGGAAGCCATCGATGCGGGGAAGCGGCTGAGGGCAAGGGGTCTCAAATTCGACATCGCCTATACGTCCGTCCTCTCACGCGCCGAGGCGACGCTGCAGCATATTCTCGAAGAGATTGGTCAGACCAGCCTTGAGACGATCCGCGACCAGGCGCTGAACGAGCGCGACTATGGTGACCTTTCCGGCCTTAACAAGGACGATGCCCGGGCCAAATGGGGCGAGGAACAGGTGCATATCTGGCGCCGTTCCTACGATGTTTCGCCGCCCGGCGGCGAGAGCCTGCGCGACACGGGCGCACGCGTCTGGCCGTATTATCTGCACGAGGTGCAGCCGCATGTGCTGCGCGGCGAAACGGTGCTGGTGGCGGCGCATGGCAATTCCCTGCGCGCGCTGATCATGGCGCTCGATGGCCTGACCGGCGAGGAGATCGTCGCTCAGGAACTCGCGACGGGTGTTCCGATCGTCTACAAGCTCAATGCCGACTCGACCGTGGCTTCGAAGGAAGTGCTCGAGGGCTGAGAGCGGGCCGCAAGGGCGGCAAATCAGTTGTGTGACAATTCCCCGACAAATGGATTGACAGACTCAGATGCGCCCCTTACATGAAACCCCGCTGCCCAGATGGCGGAATTGGTAGACGCGCACGGTTCAGGTCCGTGTGCCGCAAGGCGTGGAGGTTCGAGTCCTCTTCTGGGCACCAAATTCCCGTTTTACACCGTCCAAGACGGTCTTGAAACAAGACAAGAAGCCCGGTTTTCCGGGCTTTTTTGTTTTCTGGCGTCCGATCGTGAAATCGTATTCCCGGTTGCGTTCAACAATTCGTCCAGACCGGGGCGGACTATTTGCGCGTCGCCAGCGCGGCGGTGATCCCGAGCCCAATAAACGAAGTGCCCGCGAACCAGCGCTGCAAGCGCAGGAACCGCCTGTTGCGGCGGAGGAAGTCGCCTGCAGCGCCAGCTGCCAGTGCGAAAATCCCGTCGCTGATGATGCCGAGACCCATAAAAGTCAGCCCCAGTATGAGGATCTGCCAATGGAGGGCGCCACGGGCGGGGTCGGCAAATTGCGGCAGGAAGGCGAGGAAGAAGATAGCCGTCTTCGGATTGAACAGGTTAACGACGAAGCCGTCGCGGAAGACGCGTCGCAGCGGCTCGGCCGGTACCTCCGGTGCGTGGGGATCGAAATCGCTGGCCATCAAGGTCCGTATGCCGATCCAGACAAGATAGACGGCGCCAACATATTTGACGATCGCGAAGGCGAGTGCCGACGACACAATCAGTGCCGACAGGCCGACCGCCGCAGCCGTGATATGCACGATAGTGCCCAGATGAATACCAAGTACCGAGACCAGCCCCGCTGCCCGTCCCTGCTCGACCGAGCGGGCAACGATATAAAGCACTGCCGGGCCAGGTGTCAGCAGCAGCACGACGGATGCCCCGACGAACAATCCCCACATGGTCAAATCAGGCATGGGTTTTCTCTTGCTTCGCTTTCTCAGAGCAAACCACAACGCGGCTTCCTAGACAAGACGATGACTCTGCCAGGAGCGCACGTGCCTTGTCACGCGCTCGCCCTTCGATAAAACGCCAGCGACCCGGCAAGGGCGAGCAAGGCGCCGCCGCAGATCCGGTCCAGCCATAGCGCGCCGGATTTCCTCAAGAGGCGCACTGCACGGGAGCCCAGTATCGCGTAGCCGAACATCACACCGAAATCGATCAGTGCGAAGGTTATCGCCAGCGCTGCATATTGCGGGAATTGCGGCAACGCCGGATCGATGAACTGGGGAAGGAAAGCCGAGAAGAACAGATATCCCTTGGGGTTGGTGATGGCGACGAAAAAGCTCTTCAGGAAGACAGTACGCGGAGACGCAGGCGTATCCGTGCCGGATCCGGAACGGACCTCGAGCGTCCCCTTCGAACGCAGCAGCATGATACCGAGAAAGGTGAGATAGCCGACACCGATCCACTTCACGACCGAGAACCAGAATTCCGACGCCGCCAGCAGCGCGCCAAGGCCAAGCGCCACGGCGCCGATCAGGACAAAGTCGGAGAGCACCGCACCCGCCATGCCGTAGGATGCGGTCCTGATGCCAAACCGCGAGCCATTGGTGAGCGCCAGCAGCACCGTCGGCCCGGGCGTGGCAATGCCGATGAATGCCACGAGCGCAAATGCCAAAATTGTCAGATGTGTCATAACCCCCTCCAGGATAAATCGCGATGAGTCAGCGTCTCAGACACCATTCCCCGCACCCGGATGTCAAGTCGTGCGTGATCACGTGGTGCGGCGCTGGCCGGCCTCGCCCAGTCCCCGAATGGTTTGCGCACGCGGATAGGGTCCGAAGAGCGATGTCTTCAGCGCAACATCGACCTGCAGGGATCCAAGCAGCCGCTCTGCGTCTCGCGATCTGCCCAGCAATCGTGCGCCAAGCCGCAAGAGCGGCGGCGGTACGGAAAAAAGCCTGACCCGGACGCCCATGCCCTCAGCCAGCGCGCGCACAAGCTCCGGAGTCGAGAGGTCGTTGCCATCCGCCAGCAGCACGGTCTTGCCGGCGGCCTCCGGAAGCTGTGCAGCGCTGCAAATGATGGCCGCAAGATGGCCGACGTCCAGAAAACTGCGCCTGTTGCCGACCGCAGCCAGCGGCAGCGGCAGGCCGGTGCGGATGAGTTGTAAGAGCCGCTCGAGATTGCCCGGATTGCCCGGTCCGTAAACCAGGACCGGACGAAGGATCACCAGCTCCAGACCGGCTTCCCGCGCGATTTTTGCCACCGCCTGTTCGGCTTGCCATTTGCTCTTCGCATATTCGCTCATGGGCCGCGGCTGGTCGGTCTCCGTGAAGGGCCGCTCCGAGTAATCGCCCATGACTCCGGCAGAGCTGATGAACACGAAGCGCTTCACACCAGCCGTAGCCGCGCCGCGCGCGAGGTTCACGCTTGCATCGACATTGACACGCCGGAACAACTGCGCGGATGCATCCTGTGCCTCGCCCGTCATATGGGCACGGGCGGCCACATGGACCACGGCGTCACAGCCGGACAGCAGCGGCACCCAGTCGGTGATCGCGGTGATGTCCCCAGCCGGTATTATCGACAGGCGATCACCGTGATCGAGACCGCAGCCCTGAACAGTCCGCACCGCCGCGCGAACCCGCCAGCCCTCTGTGAGGAACCGCTTGACCGTGGCGCGGCCGACGAAACCGCCGGCGCCCGTTATGAAGACTTGGCGTTCAATGTTCATTGTTCCGGACTGTTTGCACGAGGACGAAAATCGTCCGGAAACTGCAACAGATTGGGCATTAGTTCAATAGAGTGGCGAATAGCAAACGCGCTCACCGGCTCCATGGGGATCTAATTAGCTGGCTAATCGGCGGAGTCGATATGAAGCCATTCATCGTCCTGTACGTCCGGCCGGTCATCGATCTCGCCCTGATAGGCAAGCAGGACGACAGCAACGAACGCCAGAACCAGGGTAAAGTCGTGCATTTGCCTATCCTCTTCGCAACGGAACAACGCATTCCAAAAATCAACGCCGGAAACGCGAGGGCATTGCGAGCAGTCTAATGCGAGATTTGTCGAAATGGAGGCGCAACAATAGCATCGCCACTGCGGACAGATGGTCCTCGCCATTTGATGCGTTTACGGCCTACATTCGCCATCAACGGCCGTGTATATTGAGAAATCCTGACCTGGAGCTCTAGCCTTGGATGCGTTCCCATGACCATTCGCGACCTGCCGATCCTGTCCTGGCTATTGCCGATAGGGTCGTTGGCGCTTGCTATCGGCATCCGGTATTCCGGCGGGCAACTTGGCAGCGCCCATCCTTGGGTGGCTTCGACTCTCGCCATTGGCGTGCTGCTCGCAACCGTTTTCGTCGTGCTCCAGCATGCAGAAATCCTCGCGGTTCGCCTCGGCCAGCCCTATGGAACACTTCTTCTTACATTTGCGGTAACGACGGTCGAAGTTTCGATCATCGTGTCGATGATGCTGCATGGCGAGAACAATCCGACGCTGGCCCGTCAATCCGTGTTTTCAACCGTCATGATCACTTGCGCCGGAGTTGTCGGGTTGTGCCTCACACTTGGCGGGTGGCAACATCATCAGCAGGGATTGAAACGGCAGGGGACGAGTGCGTTCCTTTCCGTCCTCACCGCACTGACGATCATTACCCTTGTCCTTCCGAACTTCACGACGATGGCGACGACACCGGGAAGTTTTGCACCGGTCCAACTGATCTTCGTCAGCTTCTGCTCTGTCCTGCTCTATGGCAGTTTCGTTTTCGCACAGACCGGGCGGCATCGTGACGATTTTCTCGACGATGGCCTGGGGCACCATGCGACGCTGGACCATGCCCCCAGGCGTGCCACCTGGGTAAACGCGGTCCTGCTCCTGACCGGTCTCGTCGGTGTCGTCCTCCTCGCAGAACAGGTGGCGATTGGTGTTGAAGACGGCCTTGCGGCCCTCCATGTAGGACAACGCGACGAGATCGTGGGCGCTTTCATTGCCCTGCTCGTTCTTCTGCCGGAAGCGCTTTCCGCCATCCGGGCCGCTTGGCGCAACGAACTGCAACGCAGTCTCAACATCGCCCTCGGATCGGCGCTCGCGACCATCGGGCTGACCATTCCTGCGGTTGGAATAGCCAGCCTGCTGGCGGGCCGGGAGCTGACGCTCGGCTTGTCGTCAGGCGACTCGGTGCTCCTGGCCCTGATATTGGCAATCAGCATTCACAGCTTCGGAACGGGGCGGACAACGGTGCTGACCGGACTGGTTCATCTCGTCGTTTTCATTGCATACCTGCTGCTCATCGCTTTCCCCTGAGATATCGCCGTCACGACTCGCATCCCATCATTTGAAAAAAATCATGCTGTTCCGGACGAAACCGCGACGTGGCGAAGGTTGGTCAACCTCAAATTTTCTATGGCAGCATTCGATTTGCGCGGTTACTTTGGTGCGATCGGGCGATTGTTGCCAGCTTACCGGCAGGGTAGGAACACCAATAACATCAAGGGACGAATGTGCATCAGGAAGTCGCATTGATAGCAACGGTTGCCGTCGGCTTCGTGTTCGCTGCCATTTTCGGATATCTCGCCGACCGGCTGCGCCTGCCGCCGCTGGTGGGTTATCTCGTCGCGGGTATCCTGATGGGTTCCTATTTGCCGGACACCATTGCCGACAGGGCTCTGGCCGGGCAGCTCGCCGAAATGGGTGTGATCCTTTTGATGTTTGGCGTGGGGCTGCACTTCTCGGCCTCGGATCTGCTGGCTGTCCGCGGCGTCGCCGTTCCTGGAGCGCTCGGGCGGATCGTGCTCGCGACGCTTCTCGGCGTCGGTCTCAGCTCTTTGCTGGGGTGGAGTTTGGGCGCCGGCCTGGTCTTCGGCCTCAGCCTTTCTGTTGCCAGCACGGTGGTCCTGCTCAAGGCACTCGAAGAACGCAATCAGATCGACTCGGTAAATGGCCGTGTGGCCGTCGGCTGGCTCATCGTCGAGGACCTCGCGATGGTGCTGGCACTGGTGCTGCTGCCAACACTTGCCGAGATTCTCGGTGCTCATGGGACAGCTGAAGCTGCACCGGCTGCCGACAGTCTTCCGATCACTTTGACGATTGCGGTGACGCTGCTCAAGGTCGCGGCCTTCACAGTGATGGCCATATACTTCGGGCCGAAAGTCGTTCCATGGATCCTCACGCTGGTGGCGCGCACCGGCTCGCCGGAATTGTTTACCCTTTCCGTTCTCGCCATTGCCCTGGGTATTGCTTTCGGATCAGCCGCGATCTTCGGCGTCTCCTTCGCGCTCGGCGCCTTCTTCGCCGGCGTTGTCATGAGCGAGTCGCATTTGAGCCGCCGGGCGGCGGCCGACTCCCTTCCCTTGCAAAATGCCTTTGCGGTGTTGTTCTTCGTTTCGGTCGGCATGCTTTTCGACCCCTCCATTCTGGTCCGCGAACCCTTGGCGGTGATCGGCGTTCTCGCCTTGATCATCTTCGGCAAGTCGCTCATCGCATTCGGCATCGTCCTGCTGCTGCGCTATCCCGTCGCAATGGGCATCAGTGTGGCCACCGGTCTCGCCCAGATCGGGGAATTCTCCTTCATCCTGGCTGGCCTCGGCGTTTCACTTGGCCTGCTGCCGCGCGAAGGTCAGGATCTCATCCTCGCAGGCGCCATCCTGTCGATCACCCTCAACCCTCTCGTTCTGCTGGCGGGCGAAGAATTGCACAAGGGCATCCGCTCGCTATGGCCCTCATTGGCCGCACAGTACGGCAAATCAAAACATGAAAGGCTTTGCCGCGACCTCGACAAGATCAGGGCGCTGAACGAAGAGCGGAACAGACAGCATCAATTGGAGATGCAGCAATTGATCGAGACTTTCCCTCTGTTCTCGGAGGTTGACGAAAACTCCCAGGAGGAGCTGCTATTGTTGTTCCGGCCGAAATCCGCCTCGCCTGGCGAACGCGTCGTCCGCATCGGTGATCGGGGCGATGGCATGTACTTCATCTCGGCGGGTGCCGTCGAGGTACAACTGGAAAGCGACCCGGTTCGTCTCGACGCCGGAGCGTTTTTCGGGGAGATGGCCCTGCTCAGTGGCGGGCGCCGCACGGCCGACGTTATCGCCGTGGATTTTTGCCAGTTTCTCGTGCTTGAACGACGGGACTTCCACGTCTTCATGTCGCGACATCCGGCGTTGCGCATGGCCGTCAGCAATATGGCGCGAGAGCGGGCAGAGATGAACGTGGCACGCCGCAATCGCAACCAGTCCCTCGACGTATCGTAGCGGCAAGAGGGCCGCCGGCAGGGCGAGGTCAAACTTTGAATGATTTTCACCCGTCTCCATTGGCACCGCGCCCGTGCATTTCCCAAAACGGCTGGAAATGACCTGAGCTTCGTCGAATTCCGCCCGTGAATCGGCAAAAATGGCCGAAGATTCTCCACTTGGACGTGAAATTCAGGCGTAGGCGGTTGTCTGCTCCGTTTCAAAACTTTCCAATGACGTTGAGGAACACACCCTCGTCATTAAGGGTAAGGTCGCGCAGATCGTCGGAGAAGCAGCCGAAATTGTAACCGACGCCCACCTTGAAATTGTCGCCGACATGGCGGTAGAGAGCGACCAGGGCACCGTAATCGGTGGTATCGGCTTGGGGCATGGCAAGAACCCGGCCTTCGATAAGCGCGTCCCAGCTCTTGATGAAACTGACATCCGCCCGGATGATTCCGAGATGCGCCGAAGACGATTCCCAAGCGGAAAACGTATTGGGATCATCCCCTTGCCGCTGGCGTACCTCGCCAAAGCGCATGCCATATTTCGCGCCGAGCACCAGCCATGGGAAGACATCGTAATTGACATCAGCCGAGATAATATGGCTGCGCTGGGCCGGTCCAAATTCGTCGCCGCTAATGGCGCTGACCTGATTTTCGCCCGGTGTGTCGCGCAGCCAGGCGTATTTGGCCAACGCATTGAGCCGGTCGTTTTCAACGGGCCGATAAGCGTAACCAACTGACATTTCTATATAATCTCCGTCACGAAACGAAGCTTCGCTGTCCTGATCCGACAGCACCGCATCCACATTGGCGAGCAGGCGCCAGTCTTCCGACGTCTTCCAGCTGAAGCCAGTCGCGATCAGATAGGTGTTGGCGTCACGGCTGTCGTCATCGCTGTCCTCGTAGCGCGCCTCACCGCGAATGCGGGCGCTGATGCGTTCCTCGTCCTTGTAGCCGATGGCCAGCGAGACCGCCTTGCGATCGAAATCGGAGCGTTCGAACCCGTCATCAGGATCGATCGTATCGTCCTCGATCGTACCGGCTTCGAAGCCGCCATCCACGGTCCAGGAACTGTCGGGTGTATAGACTACGCCATAAGTCTTCGTCAGCGAATTGCGCGTCCCGAACAGATCGTAATTGTGCTCGGCGTAGGCGGAGATTTCGTCGTCGATCTTGCGTTTGGCGCCAATGACGATGGTACCACCATCCGTACCCGAGAGATCGTAACTGCGGTCCAGATCGAAGGCGCGATCCGGATCGAGCCGGTAACCGACATAATAGCTGTCCTTTGCAGTGGGTTCGTAATTTATGGCTGCCAATGCACCAAAGCCTTGATTTCCATAGGAAATCTCGCCGTCCAGACTGATCTTTTCCGTCAGTTGATATTCCGTCCCGGCGCCGACACGATTGTTGTCCTTGATGTCACCAGAGCGCGAGAGTGTGCCCTGGCCGAAGACATAATAGCTATGATCGCCATCCGGCGCGTATTCAAGCCGCGCCCCGCTGTCGAGGCGCGAGCCATTATAACCGGACTTGCCCGAGGCGCGCGCAATGGGGGATTGCAGCTCGGTGTAGGTAAGTCCAAACGAGGCTTTCCAGTACTCATCGATCTGCCAGCTGATCGCCGACGCGCCCTTGCGTTTCGACCGGCCGCCAATGTCGCGGCCATCGAAGACGCTTTCCCCTCGGCCTTCCTGATAATCGTCATAGTTGAGTTCGAGGCCTATAGCCTTGTTCAGATCGATATCGGCAAAGGCACCCCATATGCGCTCGTCGACGGATATCTGCTCGGAAAGCGTCGAGAATCCCGCCTGTTTCTCCTCATAGTAGCCACCAAGCATGCCTTTGACGCCGCTCTTGCTGATGTCTTCAAGGTCGAGCTGTGCTCTGGTGCGCCATGACGTCGCGACGCGATTGCGCGTGCCGGTTGTGGCAACATCGCTGAGTGTCAGCCCGCCATCGGTGGAGCGAGACGTGCCAAAGCCCGGGCCCTTGGAGCGGGCAATTTCCGCCTCGATGAAGGTCTTCTCCGAATGGCGCAGCTGGATATCGGCTCCATAGGCCTGTTGATTGGCGAGGCCGGTATTTTCATCCATGCCGGTAACTCCGACGCGCACCTTGTCGGCGAACCAATGCTGGGCCCTACCGCCATAAACGTAGCCATCGAGCGTGCCAGCGACCGGTGTGAACTCATACTGCGCGATGAGGTAGACCCTGTTGCCGCCAAGCGCCCCGTCGCGTACCGGTGCATCGGTGCCCGTCGATGAAGAGAGCGGGCGCTTGAGTATCAGCATCCCCTGCAGATAGTCGAAGCTGTAATCCTCGCCGTAGCGCAGCGTTTGCCTTTCGAGAACCTGCCCGGTTATCTGATCACGCACTTCGACCGCGATCGTTTCGGAACCTATGGAAATGTCCTGACGCTTCATGAAATAAGCCGACCCGCCGGTGCCGAGGAATTCGTCGCGCTGCGGAAGCGTATCGGGTTGCGCCGCGTAAAGCGTTGTTTCCGTTTGCCTTTCACCGAAACTCGTGGTTTTTTCCGATTTGTAGATGCCGCTCGCGCCATAGAGCGCGCGGTCGGAGCGCATGAATTCCGTGCCTGTGATACTGGCTTTGTACCGTCCCCACATGACATGACTGTCGCCGCGCTCCAGCCGCACATAGAACTTGCCGTCGGTGGGCGCATCGTCAATGGCGGTCGAATCGTCGCCATAGATGGGATAATAGTCATTGGGATCGAGGCGGCGCAACAGCTGCCGCGGATCCTTGGCATCAAGACCGCGGAAGATATGATCGAGATCGTCTTCGCTGGTATCGGCCGCTGCAGTCAGGAGATATTTTCCCTTGATTTTACCTTTCACATAGAAGGCGAGGCGCCCCTTGCTGTAAATGTCATCGTACTCACCCGGACGCACCGCCTCTATGTCATTGTCACCAAAGCGTTTTCCGACTGTGAGATCGGCAAGCGCCACATAGAACCAGTCATTTTTCGGAATGTTGATGCGCCTCGTAAAATCAAGCGCACTGTCCTTGAGCAATCCCAGCACCGCGACATCGATATCGTGATCGCCAGGAGGCAAGATGCGCTGCATCACAAACGCATGGTCAGGGTCGAGCGGGATTGTGTCGCCCAGAGCCTTGACCTGGTAGCCTTCCGGCACGTTGCGGCCATAGACGGTCACCGCGCCGCCATAGACCGGAATATTGCGCCGGGCAGTGTTGTCCTCGCCCATGCCCGGCGCTGTCGCTTCGCCTTCGCCCGAAACGACATGTCTTGTATTGATTTCGGCCGGTAATTCCCAGTCGGAGCGTGCCAGGGTCCGTGCCAGCGTCTCGTCAAAACGGCCCTCGTCATCATAGACGCGAAGGATATATTTGAAGCGCTTCGTCTCATCCCTGGTTTCGGGCATGATCCACCTGGCCTCCCGGTTGATGGCAACGGGAATGATATCGAAAGGCTTTTCCGTGACCTCATCCTCGGCGTTGAGGATGCGCACTTCGGCACGCTTGATGAAGGCAGGATAATTGGACGTCGCGAGGAAATTCACGTATTCCCCGGCCTTATAGGCACGGCGCACCGGCATGGTCGAGATATTCAACAGGGTTTTGGCATCGAGCCCGTCGAACTTCACCTGAACATCGACGGTATTCAATCCGGCGCCGGTCTTACGCGTCGAAGGCTCAGGGGACTGGCCCAACTGCTTCGCTGCAGCGCGCGTCGGGCCATCCTGCTTACTCTTGACGACCGGCTCTCCGTCAACACTGATGGCAAATGGAACGGTTTTTGTCCGGTCCACCTCCTGAGCGGACACCGGAAGGCAGGTCATTGCCAGAAAGGCGCATCCTGCCCGCAGCGATTCACGTGAAACGAGAATGCCATGTGGACATGAAAAACGGCGGGCAATACGGACGAGGTTCCTGGTCATTGGCCTGCCTCCACACGTGTCTCGATGTTCAACTCATAGGCATCTCCACCCGCTTTCCAGCGTTCCCGTATCTCCTCTTCGATGGCGCCGGCTCGCTTGTCGACCAAGGGCTTTTCTGCTGTGGCCCGGTAGTTGATGCGCAATGTCGAAAGCTGTTCTTTGAGGATCGCGATAAGCTTGCCGAGTCCGTCGCTCCACTCCTTCAACAGCACCGTCTTGCGATCCTCGAAAGCCGCGTCGTTCAAATCGAGCGTCACAAGATGGCCAATCGAGGCACCGAAGGAGAGCTTCGACATCTTGCCGGCCGTCAGCCGGATCACCTTCGGGTTTTCCGTTGTCATGCTGTAACCCGCCGGCAGCGTGCGCGTGTCGAGCTTCATGATGAAGTTCGAACCGATGCGCTTGTCGGGAAGCTCGGCGCAAGCCACGTGGAAGCGGCCGTGCTTGTCCGTCGTGACCAGAAAGCCCTTAACCGTCGCGACACGAACACCTGGCAGGCCCCGTTCGCCATCGTCCTGGTAACCGTTGCCGTTCGAATCGTCGAAGACCTTGCCGACGACATCGCCGCAATCGAACACCGGATCGACCATGATCTCGATCGCCGCCGTCGCTTCCGGCGCGAGAATTTCGCCGTCTTCCTCGGCGGCCTTCGCCCGGTTGATATGCTTGCCCGGTTCGGCTGTGCTCAATGCAAGCAATTGCAGGCGGATCGTTACTTCGGCTTTCGGCCCAAGCATGACGGGCTGGAACCGGGCGTTGCGCCCATTGATAACGGGTATAGCCGCCACGCCATTGATCGTGGCCGAACCGTCGACGTAGCGGAAGCCTGACGGCAGCATGTCGGTGACGACTATCCGTCCGACATTGTCGGTATTATTATTGGTCACCTTGATGGTGAAAGGTGCCTTTTCGCCACGCCTGATCTGGCGCAGTCCGGCCTGCTTGGTGATCGTCACTTCGTGGTCGCCATAGGCCGCCGGGAGATCGAGCACCGAACGGCTTTCCGCGGATTCGAACAGTGTGCTCGTCACGCCGTCGCCGCTATACCCCAGCGCCAGAGCCTTGTTGACGGTTCCGCCTTTTACGGCCGCCCCCGCATCGATATCGGCCTGGGTGAGCTTGTAGGTTGCAGTGAATTTCTGCGCCGCGCCGGGTTCAACCGGGGACGGTGCCGGGCTGAATGCCGATAGCTTGCCGGTCCCACGGCGTCCGTTGAATACCGGGCCATCATCGGCCACGTGTACATCTTCAAGGACAGTGCCGCCCTCATTGGTCACCACAAATGTGTAGGTGACCGTTTCGTCGGGATCGGCATAGGTATTGCCGTTCTCATCGTTGAAATGGCCCGTCTTGACGAGAGCCAATTCCGGGCTTGCCGCAGCGAGTTCAATCAGTGCGGCACTCTCGCCGCTGTCCACATCGCTGTCCACACCCCCATCGCCAGGCGCTGCGGCGGGCGGAGCGGCGGCGGCCAGCACGTCACCGGAGGCCGGCACGTTTTTTGCGATCAGCAATTTTTCAGTTTTCGGCTCGATCCCCGCAAGCGAAGCCGACATGGTCGGTTTGGGTAACAGGTTGCCGTGGGCTTGCGCTTTGTTCAAGACCTTGCCGGCAGTGAAATCCGCCTGGGTCAGCACGTAGGTCGCGGTAAAGGTCGTCGTGTCGACCTGACCCGGTGCCAGACGGGGAATCGGGCCGCCTTTTATGATTATGCCAGGCAGGATGTCGGTAAGCGTGATGTTGACGAGCGTCACATTGCCATTGTTCGTTATCTTGAACGTATAAGGAACGACAGCGCCAGGCTTGTTGCCGTTCGGCTTGCCGATCTGCTTGAGGAGATCGAGCTTGGGCGCGGAGACAATGACCGTCTTGACCGTTTGAGGCGGACTTGTCACAGGCTGACCGGCGGGAGGAGTGCCTGTCGCACTCGCGGTATTCACCACTTGCCCTGCATCGACATCCGCTTGGGTCAGCGTATAGAGCGCCGTGAAGGTCGTGGTATCGACTGCACCCGGCGCAAGGCTGGCAATCGGTCCGCCCATCAGCTTGACCCCAGGCAGCGTGTCGGAGACAGACACATTAGCCAGCGTCACATTGCCGGTGTTGGTTACGGCAAAGGAGTACGGGATGGTCGCGCCGGGTACGTTGCCGGATGGTGTACCGGCGGTTTTCACGATGCTTAGGGCAGGCCCAGCTTCTACAGCCGCTACAGCCTCGCTTTCGGGACTGGTAACCGGCTTGTCACTCGACGGGTCGACCGACCCTATGGCCAGACGGTCCATCTTCCTGTAGACGCCGCTTGCCGTGGCGATATTCGACACTTTACCGGCATCGACGTCTTTCTGTGTCAGGATATATGTGGCGGTGAAGGTTTTCGCGTCACTTGCACCGGGGACAAGGCTGACGATCGGCCCTCCCTTAAGGACAATGCCAGGCAATGCATCGGATATCTTGATATCCGAGAGGGTTACATTGCCCTCGTTTTTTACCATGAACGTGTAGTCGATCGTGGCACCGGCCTGATTGGCGGATGGCTTGCTTGCGGTTTTAACCACGGTCAGTTTTGGCGTCGCATCGACACCGGTTGTGACCGGGTTTGAGTCGCGCGTGACGGGTGGACCGGTCGGTGGATTGCCCGTGACGCTGGCGGTGTTCGTCACTCCGCCCGCATCGAGATCGGCCTGCGTTACCTTGTAGGTTCCGGTGCACTGCTCCACGCTTGACGGAAGCAGTTCCGCAACGGTGCATACCGTGGCAGGGACAAGGTTCTTGTCTGTGACGACAAGGTTCTTCAATGTCACATTGCCAGTATTGGCAACCGTGAAGTCATAGGTGACCGTTTCGCCGACGCTGGAGACCGACGGCTTGTCAGCTTTCTTTATGAGCGTCATTTCAGGTGCGGGCGCAATATCGACTATGACACTGTAAAGCCCACTGCTGATCTCCCGGCCGCCGCCAGGCGGGGTCCCTTTTGCCGTTGCGGCATTGTTGACCTTGCCGGCGTCGATATCCTTCTGCGACAGCGTGTAGGTCGCGGTGAAGGTCGTTGTATCGCTCTCGCCAGGTGCGAGGCTGGCGACCGGTCCGCCCTCCAGCACAATTCCCGGGAGAACGTCAATGATGTACACATTCGTTAACGTCACATTGCCGGTATTTGTCACCGCGAAGTTATACTTGATGATCTCACCGGGAGCCTTTTTCGATGGCTCGGCTGCGGTCTTGACAAGACTGAGCTTGGGCGATGCGGCAAGCAGGGCCTGGGCTTGGCTTTCAGGACTCTTGATTTCCTCGATGGTCTGCGGCGCCACTGGCCCGCCAATGACCGGCGTTCCTTCCATGCCCCGCTTGAATGTCCCTTTGGCCGTGGCCGTATTGTTGACCTTGCCGGCATCGATATCGGCCTGCGTAAGCGAATAGGTCGCGGTAAAGGTCGTGGTATCCCTTTCACCCGGTGCGAGGCTGGCAATCGGCCCACCCTTCAGCACAACGCCTGCAAGAGCGTCGGAGACAGCGATATTGCTGAGCGTGACATTCCCCTCATTGGTAACCGTGAAGGTATAGTTGATTGTAGCGTCGACCGTGCTGCTTGACGGTTTGCCTGCCGTCTTGATCACGTTCAGTTTCGGCGCGGCGGCGGTGGGCGTGACCACCGGGTTCGAGCTAACATTCAACGGCAGTCCGGATGGGGGATTGCCGCTGACTACGGCCGTGTTGCGCACGCCGCCCGCATCGATATCGGCCTGCGTCACCTCATAGGATCGCGTGCAGCTTGCATCCTTTGCCGGCGCAAGCTCGGGCACCGTGCATATCTGCGCCGGAACCAACTTGTCATCCTTTACGGCGATATCCTTGACCGTGACATTGCCGGTATTACTCACCTTGAACGTATAGGTCAGCACTTCGCCGGCCTTGGCAATGCTTGCCTTGTCGGAGGATTTGACAAGTTCCAGCTTCGGCGCGCTCTCGACCGGCGTCGTCACATCGCTCGGCGGACTGGTCAGCGGCGGGGTGCCGGCGGGACCGGGCGGCGTCGCCCTGGCGGTGGCCGAATTCTTCACCTCGCCCGCATCGATATCCTTCTGCGTCAGCCTATAGAGCGCGGTGAAGGTCGTTGTATCCACAGCCCCCGGAGCCAGCGCGGCAAGCGGCCCGCCCTCCAGGACGATGCCCGGCAAAGTGTCGGCCACTGACACATCGGTCAGCGTCACATTGCCGGTATTGGTCAGCGTGAACGTATAGGCGATGGTCGAACCGACCGTGGTGCCCGACGGCTTACCCGCCGTCTTGACAACTGACAGTTCAGATATTTTGGGAATAGTCGTCGTGACTACTGCAGGCGGGCTGGTGAACGGCTTACCTGACGGCTGGGCCCCTGTTCCGGTCGCAATGTTGACCACTTGACCCGCATCGATATCTTTCTGCGTCAGCGTGTAGGCCGCCGTGAAGGTCGTCGTGTCGATGACACCGGCTGCAAGGGAAACCGGTCCGCCTTTGACGACGATGCCGGGAAGGGTGTCCGTGACAGTGACTCCGGTCAAGGCAATGGCACCTGGATTGGAGACCTTGAAGGTGTAATTGATGATCTCGCCAGCGACGAATTTCGCCGGAGCAATGGCAGTCTTCACAATCTCCAGGCGCGGATAACCAATGGTTACCATAGCCTTGTTGGAGAGCGTTCCAACAGCATTCCTGAAGGTATATTCAATGGGTGCCGGCGAGCCTGTGAACCCTGCAAGCGGCACAAAGGTCAACTTGCCGTTCAGATCATCATAGGTCCAAGTGCCCTCGCCCGGAACCGTAAAGCCAACCGTATCGCCGTTTTTGTCCGTCTTGATACCTGTTGCTCCAGGTGGCGCCACAAGACTGACCGATGCCTTGGCAAAATCCGTTGGCGGCGTCACTGCGGAAAAGGCCCCAGCCTTATCCTTCACCCCATCATTATCGAGAATCTGGATCGTCGACGGCGCACCGAGTTCCGCCTCGTGATTATCAGGCGTGGCCACAGGCGCGCGAAAATCCGAGCATTTGATATCGAAGGAATCAGCAGCGACATAGGACGGATTGTCTACCGAGACCTTGTACCCTTTGTTTCCCGTATGCCCCATACGGAATACGCTTGTAGAGGAATATGCTACCTCGCCGCCTGATACCGACTCGTCCTCATAGTTCTTGTCACCAATAAGGCTGAAGACTTCGGAGACGCCCGCGACTGTGCCAAAGTCACGTTTCAGTGTCGCAGCACGGGCGACGCGGGTGAAGAGAACAGGCGCCTGGCACAGGGGCACAAACAGGCTTTCATTGTTTGGGCCGTCGAGATCATTGTACAGAACATGAACATCGGCGACGACAGCAACGCCGCCCGAATCCAAGTTGATGTTATAGGTGCCGGCCTTGTAAATATACCAATCGATCCAGGCCGTGTCCTGATCGGCGGCGAATTCGCTGGGTTTGCCGTTTCTGACACCGAACGTATGGTCCAGTTTTGCGATCACGAGTTTGGCGACGAGATCGATGCCAACCCCATCTACGGAGCCCGCATTCTTGTAGATGGCACGTTTTCCCTGTCCGGTGCCAACCGTTGTCGTTTCTGTGGTATCCGGCAAATCCACCAGAACAAGCTGACCAGCCGCCGCCGGCGCAACATCCAAGATCGACAGAAGCAGCACAAGGAGCAAAGCGGACAAAATCTGGAGACGGGATATACCTGTGCTTTCAGGTCGCGCGCAATGTGTCTTCAATTTGAAAATACCCAATCTGAAAATTGATCATTGAAAATCGAGAAATTACAACTTCAGGTAGTTATTTGGACAATATGAAGCGATCAAAATTGAAAAACGAAAAGAGAGCACTGGCACAACTGCAACTAACGCTATCAATTTGAATATATTAACTTATAAGTTGTAGTCAATCCGCAACTTTAGTTGTATAATTTTCAGCAATATTTGCAACTATGCAATTTTAGATTGTAATCACATGAATTTATTTCCAGAAAAGGCTGTTTCGTCAGTTGGTTTTAAGACGTTCTGCGTAGCGCTTATCACAGACGAGGTGGTAGTTCGTCGTTGCAACCCTCGCTCCGGTCAACTAATATATTAATTGAATTGGAGACATCATGGACACCCTTAACGCACCGAGGCATCTGCGCCTCCACGCCAGCGACAATGTCGTTGTCGCAGTCGACACATTTCAAATTGGCCAGAGCATTGAGGGGGTGGCGGTCACAGACCGCGTGCCGCGCGGGCATAAGCTCGCATCCCGGTTGATTGCCGCGGGCGAGCCCGTCCGCAAGTTTGGCCAGATCATCGGTTCGGCCTCGAAACGGATTGAACCCGGCGAATGGGTGCATGAGCACAATCTTAACTACAGCGATTTCGTTCGCGAGCCCGATGCGGCACACGCAGTCAACGCGAGCGGCATTGTGCCAGCCGAGCAGCGTGCGACCTTTGAGGGGTTCCGCCGGGCCAATGGCCGCGCCGGAACCCGCAACTATATCGGCGTTCTGACCTCGGTGAACTGTTCTGCCTCCGTTGCGCGCTTCATTGCGGAAGCCGTGCAGAAATCGGGCTTGCTCGATGACTACCCTATGGTCGACGGTATCATCCCGCTCGTCCATGGCGGCGGCTGCGCGCTTGACGTGAAGGGCGAGGGCTACGAAGTACTGAAGCGTACCCAGTGGGGCTATGCGACCAATCCGAACATCGCCGCAGTGCTGATGGTCGGTCTCGGTTGCGAAGGGTTCCAGATCGGACGTTGGAAAGAAGCGTACAACATTGTCGAGAGCGACACATTCCGCAGCCTGACAATCCAGGAGGTGGGTGGTACGCGCAAGACGATGGAAGCGGGCGTCGCCGCTGTGCGCGACATGCTGCCGACCGCGGCGAATGTCAGGCGCGAGACCATCCCCGCATCAGAATTGATGCTGGCATTGCAGTGCGGCGGTTCTGATGGCTATTCCGGCATTACTGCCAATCCAGCGCTGGGCGCTGCCGTTGATCTTCTCGTGCAGCAGGGTGGCACGGCTATTCTCTCCGAAACGCCGGAAATCTATGGTGCAGAACACCTTCTTATTGAACGTGCGTCCAATCCTGAGGCGGTACACCGTCTGCAATCGATCATCAGCTGGTGGGAGGATTATACTGCCCGCAACAAGATGGAAATGAACAACAATCCCTCACCGGGCAACAAGGCCGGCGGCTTGACCACCATCCTGGAAAAGTCGCTGGGCGCTGTCGCCAAATCCGGCACGACCCCGCTGGAAGCAGTCTATGGCTATGCGGAGCCGGTCACTGCGCATGGTCTCGTCTTCATGGATACGCCTGGCTACGACCCGGTTTCGGCGACAGGGCAGGTTGCCGGCGGAGCCAACGTTCTTGCCTTCACCACCGGGCGCGGCTCGGCCTATGGCTGCAAGCCGACACCTTCAATCAAGCTCGCGACGAATACGCCCATGTATAATCAGATGATCGAGGACATGGATATCAATTGCGGCGATGTTCTCGATGGCGTGTCGATCGAAGACAAGGGCCGCGAGATCTTCGAGCACATCCTGAAAGTCGCATCGGGCGAACGCAGCAAATCGGAAGAGCTCGGCTATGGCGATGCAGAATTCGTGCCTTGGCAGATCGGCGCAACCATGTAGGTCAGATTGTCAGCTGCTGCACTTGAAAAAACGGGAGCCATTGGCTCCCGTTTGCTTTCGCCGTTTGGCGAGCGTCAAGCCGTGGTCTGCTGTTGCTTGGCTCTCGCGACGATCTGCGTGGGATTGACGAAGCGAAGTGCTATCAGCAGCCATATGAGGGTGGTCACCATGTAGACCACCGCCATGGCGTCGATCGATTGCACGGCACGGACACCAGCGGCGAACACCGAGTAGTAGAGCGCAACGACAAGTGTCTGGCTGGTCGGCCCTGCGGTCAGGAAGGTCAGCTCGAACATCGCGACAGTGCGCACCAGAACGAGCAGCAAGGCCGCGAGGATGCCCGGTAACAGCATGGGCAGCAGCACATGCACGAACAGCTGGAATGTGCCCGCACCGAACACTCGTGCCGCCGCTTCGATCTTGGGATCGATCTGTTCGATGAACGGAATCATGACAAGGATCACGAAGGGAACCGTTGGCACCAGATTGGCAAGAACGACGCCCCAAAACGTACCGCCGACGCCCGCCTGATACAGCACTGTCGCTAGCGGAATACCGAAGGTGATCGGCGGTACCAGCAGGGGCAGAAGGAAAAGCAGCATGACCAGCTTCTTGCCGGGAAAGTCACGCCGCGCAAGAGCATAGGCGGCGGTCACGCCCAGAAGCCCGGAAAGCGCCACCACGGTGAAAGCTATCTGGAAGGTGACGATGAGAACGTCGCTGAGCTGGAATTCCGACCAGGCCGTGAAATACCAATTTGTTGTCCAGCCCGCCGGCAACCATGTGCCGAGCCAGCGCGTGGCGAAAGAGGACATGATCACCGTAGCGATCATGGCCAGGAGATTGATGACAAAAAAGGCAACCACGACCCATACGGCAGTGATCCAGAGTTTTGCGCCAATAGTGGTATCGCGGATCATGGTCAGCCCTTTCCGCCTGCGGTCGAGCCGCGATAGAACATGTTGCGTATGCCGAGCACCGCTACCACGATAAGCAGTTGAACAACCGCCATGATCATCGCAATTGCCGACGCCATCGAGTAGTCATACTGCTCGAACGCCGCCTGATAGGCAGCAATCGAAATGACACGCGTTGGTCCCGCGGGCGCGCCGAGCAGAACTGCCGAGGGGAATACGGCAAAGGCTTGGACGAAGGACAAACAGAAGGCGATGGCGAGGCCCGGAACCAGCAGAGGCAGCATTACATGGCGGAAGCGCTGCCAGCTTCCGGCGCCATGGGTCGCGGCGGCCTGCTCAAGTGCCGGGTCAACCCCTGAAACGTAAGACAGGGTCAGCAGGAAGGTGAATGGGAAGCCCGTGATGATCAGTGAAGAAAAAACACCCCAATAGTTATTGGTCAGCTTGACCGGCCGGTCGATCATGCCGAGCAGCATGAGGGTTCGGCTAAACCAGCCCTGCGGTCCGAGATAGTTCAGCAGCCCTTCCGCAACCAGCACAGTCCCCAGTGTTACCGGCAGGACAAGGATGGTCGTCAGCAGTCTTTGATGCGTCATCAGACGCACCCGGAAAGCGACCGGCAGGGCTATGGCGATGCTGATGATCGTTACTGGGACCGCCAACCAGAGCGTTGTCAGAATCGTGTCGTACAAAAACGGATCGGAGAAGAACGTCCGGTAATTGGCAAAGGTGCCGCCCTCCTTGGGCTTGAAGGACAGGATCAAGCCGTAGATGAAGGGATAGATGAACACGGCCAGCAGAAAGAGCACCGCTGGCAGCACCAAAAGCGTGACACCGTCGATGCCGCGCAGCGCCAGGCGCTGGCGCAGCGAAATCCGGTGGTCGAGGGAATTGGAGGATGCGCTCGTCATTGCTATTACGCTGCAAAAGCCAGCGCACGCGCCGGATCGATGGTGAGCCAGATCGCACTGCCGAGCTCAGCGGTTTGCGGGGCATGAAACACAAGTTCGAGGCCCTGCGGCGTGCGCGCGGTTCCAACAAATTCGCGGCCGCGATATTCAATGGTTTCGACGACAGCTTCCACTGCCTGATCAGAGCGTGTGCCGGCAACGACATCGTCCGCGCGAGCAGCGATAACGGCCGTGTCGCCGACCTTCAGTGAGGCACGTGCTGTTCCAGTCAATGTCGCATTGCCGACCGCAACGCTCATTCGATCGCCATCTTTGGCAATAACCTTGCCAGTCAGGCGATTGCGATAGCCCATGAATTCAGCCACGTCCAAATGGTCAGGGCGTTCGTAAAGATCGCTGGGCTTGCCTACCTGACGGATTTCGCCATCACGCAGCACGACGACGCGATCGGCCAGAGACAAGGCCTCATCCTGATCATGGGTAACGTAGACAGTGGTTGCGCCGAGCTGGTTATGGATACGGCGTATTTCGGCGCGCATTTCCAGACGCAACTTGGCATCCAGGTTGGAAAGCGGTTCATCCATGAGCACCAGCGGCGGCTCGATCACGATGGCACGGGCGATGGCCACGCGTTGCTGTTGGCCACCTGACAGTTGACCCGGCAGCTTGTGACCCTGCCCCTGGAGTCGCACAAGATTCAAAGCTTCTTCGACGCGTTTTTCGATCTCCGCCTTGGCGACCTTGCGCATTTTCAGGCCAAAGCCGATGTTCTGGCGCACCGTCATATGCGGGAACAGCGCATAATTCTGAAAGACCATGCCAAAGCCACGGTCCTCCGGCTTCAGCGTGTCGATGCGCTTGTCATCGATGAAGATACCACCACCCGTTGTCGAGAGCAGTCCGGCAATGCAGTTGAGTGCCGTGGACTTGCCGCACCCCGACGGCCCGAGCAGAGCTATGAACTCGCCCTTGCGAATATTGAGCGATACGTCCTTCAGCGCATTATGAGCGCCGAAAGCACGGCTCAAGCGGTCAAGGCGGATTTCATGGAATGGCGATGACGCAAGCAGCATCCGGCAACCTCATAGCTGGATGCCATCCGGGGCAACCCCCGGACAGCACCAAATCAAGCATCAATCAGGACTTCTTGCCCGCGACTTCTTCGTCCCAACGCCGGAACGCGACGACCATCGCAGACGGATCGAGCGGAATTTCCACCGGATTGTTGGCGATCCAGTCGGCATATTCCTTGCGGCCGAACTCGGCAATCGCATCCTGGCTTTCCTGCGGTGCCATGGAAAGCGGCACGTCCTTTACCGCCGGACCCGGATAGAAATAGCCCTTGTCATAGGTAAAGGCCTGCTGTTCCGGTGTGAGCAGGAAGCTCATCAGGTCGAGAAGCACGGCAAGCTTCTCGTCGGCAATGCCTTTCGGCACGCACATGTAGTGTGCGTCAGCCACCCAATGGAAACCTTTGAGCGTTGCTACAGCCGCTTCCTTCGGGACCACGCCGAGTACACGCGGGTTGATGTCCCATCCAGTCGTGGAGACGGTCATGTCGCGCGTCCCCTCGCCGAGTTCCTTCATCAATGCGCCGGTACCGGTCGGATAGTATTCGATATATTTGTGCAACTCCTTGAGATAGGCCCAAGTCTTGTCCCAGCCCTTCACAGGGTCATGCGGATCGGCGTCACCAAGAAGATAGGGCAGGCCCATCAGGAAGGTACGTCCAGGGCCGGAATTGGCCGGGCGCGCATAGAGGAACTTGTTCGGATTTTCCTTGGCCCAGGCGAGAAGCTCTTCCGCCGTGGCCGGGACCTTTTTCACACGATCAGGCATGTATTCGAGGAGCGGACCGGACGGGTAATAGGTGACGATGACGCCATGATCCTTGCCAAGCGCCAGCATGCGATGCGCAGGCTCAAGATAGATCGCAGCTAGATCTGGTAATGATGCGGAATGATCGGGCAGCAGCTTGACCCAAAGGTCCTGCTCAAGGCCGGCGGATAGTGCGTCGGTGCCGGTGAGGACAAGGTCGATATCGAGTCTGTTCGCTGCCTGCTGGGCTTTCAATTTGCCCGGAAGTTCCGGCGCCGGCGCCTTGGTAAAGGTGATCTTGGACACGAGCTCAGGTTTCGCCTTGGCGTAGTTTTCGATAGCCGTCTGGGTGAGCGCGAGATTGCCAGCCACGTCGGCGACATTCAGCGCGACGGGTGACGTTGGCAGCGCCAGCTTGGATTGAGCGAAAAGACGCGTCGCCGGTAGCGTTGCGACAGCTGCCAGACCGCCAATGGCTTGTCTGCGTGTAATGCGGATCATGATTTCCTCCCTGTTGATTCCCAATATCCCGTTTTCAGGCATGACCGGGTTCCCATATCCGGTCGTTATCGAGATTTAATATATTAATCTATCAGATGGAGATAGCAAGGGCTTTCGCCTAGAGCGCTTTCCCCGCGACGGTTCGTGCCGCACCTTCCCGTAAAAGCCTCGCCAGGGCATCGCCGACGGTCCGGCGGAATTCGAGGTTCCCGGGAAGGTCCTGTCCGAAAATCTGCTCAAGACCGAGATAGGCATCGAGAAGGTCGGCACTGGATGTTTTTCCGGCGGTGCGCTGTTTGAATTCATTGGCGAGCGGATCGCGCACATCAATTGCCTTTCCGGATTCATCGAAACCCGTTGCGTAACGCATCCAGCCGGCAACACCGAGAGCAAGACGGTCGAAGGGTTGTTTCTGCTCCAACCGCTTGCGGATCGTGTTCAACAGGCGCTGCGGCAGCTTTTGTGAGCCATCCATGGCAATCTGCCAGGTGCGATGGCGCAGTGCCGGATTGCAAAAACGTGCACGCAGTTGGGCCTTGTATGCATCGAGATCGAAGCCCGGGAGCGGCGGAAGTGTCGGCGATATTTCGTCGTCCATCATCGCTTCGATAAGCGCATTGAAGCCCTCGGCTTTCATTACGTCGGAAACGGTCTCATGGCCGGCAAGGTAGCCAAGATAGGCCAACGTCGAGTGACTGCCGTTAAGCAACCGCAGTTTCATCAGCTCGAAGGCATCGACATTGTCAACGAACGCCACACCGAACTTATCCCACGCCGGCCGGCCGGTAGGAAAGTGATCCTCCACCACCCATTGCGTAAAGGGCTCAGTCATGATCGGCCACGCATCCGAAAGACCAGTCGCCTCGGCCACAATCGTACGATCGACATCGGTTGTCGCTGGGACGATGCGGTCGACCATTGTTGAGGGAAAGGCTACCTTGTCGCGAATGAATTTCCCTAACCCGGAATCGCGCAGCTCGGCAAAACGGATAACAACTCTTTTCAGGGTTTCACCATTGGCCGGAAGATTGTCACAGGAAAGCAGTGTGAACGGTTCCGTGCCATTATCGCGGCGACGGGCGAGGGCTTCGACGATGAAGCCGATAGCCGAGCGCGGCGTGGCGGGGTCGGCCAGATCGTGGACGATATCTTCGTGTCTCTCGTCCAGCGATGCGGAAGCAGGAGAATAACAATAGCCCTTTTCGGTTACCGTCAGCGAGACGATCCTGATTTCGGGATCAACCATCGCGGCAAGCACCGCTTCCGGGTTTTCCGGTGCTACCAGCACCTTTTCGATGCTGCCGATCACACGGAAGCTGTCGCCGCTGCCGTCGCGCGTCGCAACAGTGTAGAGACCGTCCTGCGGCGCCAATGCATCGCGCGTATCACCGCTACGCAATGAAACGCCGAGAATGCCCCATTTATTGTCGCCGCTGGCAAGAACACTGTCCGTATAGACTGCCTGGTGCGCGCGGTGGAATGCGCCAATACCCATATGGACGATGCCGGTCCGGACCTGGCCCCTACTGTATTCCGGCCGATTCACATCCTTTGCGAGACGATGGAGTGTGCTGGTTGATAGACGGTCGTGTTCGGTCGGTGTCATTCTTTACGCCTGCGATTGTTATCAAAGTTTGTAGGCTTCTTTTGCCAGCCCGTAAGCTAGATCATGCGCAATTTCGTGCGCCTCGTCCTCGTCCAGCCTATAGTCGGCGACGAGCCGCGCCAGGAATGCGCAATCGACGCGCCGGGCCATATCATGACGCGCCGGTATCGAAAGATAAGCACGCGTATCGTCATTGAAGCCCACTGTATTATAGAAACCGGCGGTCTCCGTGGTGAGCTCACGAAACCGGCGCATACCTTCCGGACTGTCATGGAACCACCATGCAGGACCAAGACGCAAGGCAGGGTAGTGCCCCGCTAGCGGCGCCAGTTCGCGGCTATAGCTCGTCTCGTCAAGTGTGAAGAGAATAAGGGTCAGACGAGGATTGTTGCCGAAAGCATCAAGCAAAGGCTTCAATTCTTCGACATAGCTCGTCGCCTGCGGAATATCGGCACCCTTGTCGGTGCCGAACCGGTCGAGAAGCGCAGGATTATGATTGCGGAATGAACCAGGATGAATCTGCATGACCAGACCATCTTCAATGCTCATGCGCGCCATTTCCGTGAGCATCTGTGCACGAAACAGGTCTGCATCGCCAGCCGAAGCCCCTTTCAGTATACGCTCGAACAGCGCCGATGCCTCCGCGGCGGAGAGATTGGCAGTGCGTGCATTGGGATGGCCGTGATCGGTGGAGGTCGCGCCCCGCGCCTTGAAATAAGCCCGGCGCACGCGATGTGCTTCAAGATAGCCTTGATAATCGAGCTTGGTTCCGGCGAGCGCCACGAACTGTTCGATATTTGTGCTGAAATCCGCACGCGAGGCGTCAACCACGGCATCCGGACGATAGGCGGGCACGACGCGTCCGCTCCACCCGGACTTCAGAATTGCGTCATGCGCGGCGAGATCGTCCGTTGCCGCATCCGTCGTGGAAACGACTTCAATTCCAAACTGCTTGTAGAGAGCACGCGGGCGCATCGACGGACTTGTCAAGCTCTCCGCGATACGGTCGTAGATAGCGTCCGCATTCTTCTCGCTCAGCCGCTCCTCAACGCCAAACACGGTCTGGAGCGCATGTTCGAACCACAGGCGTGATGGCGTGCCACGAAACAGATGCCAGTGCTTGGCGAAAAGCCGCCAGATCTTGCGCCCATCCGTCTCGACCGGTCCACCATCCCGGCGCGGCACGCCAAGATCTTCCAGCTTCACACCCTGCGAGTAAAGCATGCGGAAAATATAATGGTCAGGCTTCACGAACAGGCTGGCAGGATCGGGAAAAGCCTCGTCATTGGCATACCAAAGTGGATCTGTATGGCCATGCGGCGAAACAATAGGCAGATGCTCGACCGTGCTGAACAGGCGCCGGGCTATCCCGCGAGCGTCGGCTTCGATTGGAAAAAGTCGGTCCGGATGAAGCATCATTCTGCGTCCCTGCTGCGTCATTGATTGTCTGCTCGGCCGCGTGTGTGGCGAAGTTTCTGGCAATCCAGTTTACGCCGCATGTGAACATTGAGCATCGATGATCTTGGCGAAGAGTAAATAATAATATATTAGTATGTCAACAGTCACCGTCGCGTTTGAAATCATCGCACAGCACGGGCTTTGGACTATGAATTTGAACGGAATTCCATCATTCAGGATGTTAACATCCGACATGAGGAAATGGAGCGCTGGAATGACAGCACAAAACCGGGGAGAAAAAAGCGTGGCCGCCGAGGGACCGGCAGTAGTTGCCAGCGACGTACGCGCATCCGGAAGCCGTGGCGCTGCGGTTGTACGCGTGACCACCGCCACGGCTATCTACCGCGAACTGCATGCGGCGATCGTGTCCATGGAAATGACTCCCGGCACTCCGCTTAATGAAAAAGTCCTCACCGAACGCTTTGGCGTCAGTCGCACCCCGGTGCGCGAGGCACTTATTCGATTGGTCGAAGATGGCCTTGTCGATGTCTTTCCGCAATCGGGAACCTTTGTCGCCCGCATTCCAGTCGCGCTCATTCCGGAAGCGGTCGTGATCCGCCAGGCACTCGAGGGCGCAACGGTCGAGCGTGCTGCAATAAAAGCCACCGCGAAAGACATCGAACTTCTGGATGAAATCCTGGCCCGGCAACAGTTCTTGGCCGACCGGCAGAATATGAGTGCGTTTCACGAAGCCGATGAAGCGTTCCACGAAGCGATTGCAGGAATTTCCGGCCATCCCGGCATCTGGAATTATCTGAAACCGGTGAAGGTGCAGATCGACCGCGCCCGCCGCATGACGTTGCCGGCGCTCGGGCGAATGGAGCATGTACTGTCCGAGCACAAGATCATTCGCAATGCCATTGAAGCCCATGACGTTCCTGCCGCCTGTGCAGCGATGAAACAGCATCTGAATGCCGTCATTCCCGATATTGACGAACTGAGAAAGAGCAATCCCAAGTCATTTGTCTGAATGTGGGATGAAATTCAAGAATTGACGGAGGAATGAATGCGTCAGGCGTGGCGATGGTTTGGCCCGAAAGCCGGTGTGTCACTCGATAATGTACGACAGGCGGGGGCTACCGATATTGTATCGGCCCTGCATGAGGTGCCTATCGGAGCAGCCTGGACCGAAGCACAGGTGCGGGAACGCAAATCCCTGATCGAAACGACACCTGCGGGCCGCACGCCGCTGACATGGTCCGTTGTCGAGAGCATCCCGATACCGGATGCAGTCAAACGCCTTGGAGGGGCAGCAAAACACGAGATTGCCGCCTGGATCGCCAGCATGGAAGCACTCGCTGCCAACGACATAAAAGTGATCTGCTACAATTTCATGCCGGTCGTCGACTGGTGCCGCACCGACCTTGACTATGTCACGCCAACCGGCTCGACAGCCATGCGCTTCGATCACAATACATTCGCTGTGTTCGATCTGCACATTCTGCAACGCAAGGGCGCCGAGTACGACTATTCCGAAGCGGACAGGGATATCGCCAGCGATCTTTATGAGGCTATGGGTGCGCAGGAAATCGCCGATCTTACCCGCAACATCGCCAGCGCCCTGCCCGGCTCAACGACAGAACCGCTGACCATCCCAGCGTTCCGCGACAAGCTCGATGCCTATTCCGGCATCGACGCAAACCGGCTGCGTCAGCATCTGATCGAATTCCTCGAGGCCGTGACCCCTGTCGCCGACGATCTTGGCGTAAAGCTGACCCTGCACCCGGACGATCCGCCGCGATCGCTTTTTGGACTGCCACGCATTGCCTCGACCGAGTCGGATTACGCAGTATTGTTCGAGGCCGTACCATCGCCCGCCAATGGCATGTGCTTCTGCACGGGCAGCCTCGGTGTGCGTGCCGACAACGACCTGCCGAAGATTGCCCGGAGGTTTGCTACGCGGATCCACTTTTCGCACCTGCGCGCGACGACGCGCGAGGGTGATGGCCGCAGCTTTCACGAGGCAGCGCATCTGGAAGGCGATGTTGATATGGTCGCCGTCCTGCGCGAGCTTCTTGCTGAAGATCGCAAGCGTGACAAGGCAAACAGCATTCTGTTCCGCTCAGATCATGGCCAACGCATGCTCGATGATCTGAACAAGGATGTTACGCCCGGCTACCCTGCGATCGGCCGTCTGCGTGGCTTGGCGGAGCTGCGCGGCATCATCCATGCCCTGGATGCGAACGCACTGGCATAATCCCGATCACATTTTCAAAATAACGAACCCCGGTTCCCTGCGATCCGGGGTTTTCTGCACCAAAAGTATTAACTCATATTAACTATATCCTGCCGATCTAGCGGCCGCGCCCTATACCGTCCAATAATTCTGTCAATATTGACCACATTATCGCCATAGTTCGAGAACGTGGCACGGCATGTCCCGCGCCTTTCGAAGCAAATCCGATCACGTTTTGAATCATATTAAGACAAGTTTTTTGAGTAACTTGGCTCATCTTGCTCGCTGATCTAGGCAGTGTTTCCAGCACAAGACACCTCAACGCCACATTTCTCTAAAATAGAAGGAGCTACTCGCTCACGCTACGATCTACTTGCCCGGGGGTCAATCTTCACGCGTGTGTCTTCAGTCCGGCAGTTCTGCCACGGGCCATAAAAAGTGCGAATTTCAACATGGTCTCTTTTGCAAGTATCCGTACGGTACTTTCTGCATCCATTCTTATTGTGATGTTTGGTGCAGCATCAGCTAATGCTGGATCAGCCTGTGGCGGTGCTTCGTGGTATGCTTTGCATTCGAAGACGGCATCAGGTGAGAGAATGAACCCATCCGCTCTGACCGCTGCACATCGCACCCTGCCCTTCGGCTCCAAGGTCAAAGTCACCAACCAGCGCAACGGCAAGTCAATCGTCGTGCGCATCAATGATCGCGGACCATTCATCAAGGGCCGGGTGATTGACCTCTCGAAGGGCGCAGCCAACCGTCTCGGCTTTGTTGGCGCCGGTCACACCAACATATGCATGGCCCGCCTCTGACCCGATCTTGAAGGTCATGGCATTGACCTTGACCGATGAACGTGACATCGCCATGTGAGCATTCCTAATCCTGTCGGGGAGCGTTCCATGGCACTGAAAGTCGCGGTCCAGATGGACCACATCAATTCGATCCGCATTGGTGGCGACACCACCTTCGCGCTTTGCCTCGAAGCGCAGAAGCGCGGCCACAGTCTCTATCATTATACGCCGGACCGGCTGAGCATGCGCGACGGCGTGGTTTCGGCGCGCGTCGAAGAGCTTACCGTTCGTGACATCGAAGGCGATCACTACACGCTGGGCGAACCTCTCTCGCGCGATTTGTCGGAGATGGACGTGGTGTTGCTGCGCCAGGATCCGCCCTTCGACATGAACTACATTACGACAACGCATATTCTGGAGCGGATCCACCCGAAGACGCTGGTCGTGAACGATCCGGCATGGGTGCGCAACAGCCCGGAGAAGATCTTCGTCACCGAATTTCCGGATCTGATGCCGGAAACGCTGATTACCAAGGACAGCCAGGAAATCGCGGCCTTTCGCAAGGAGTTCGGCGACATCATTCTAAAGCCGCTATACGGCAATGGCGGTGCGGGTGTCTTTCATCTGGCCGATGGTGATCGCAATCTCACATCGCTGCTGGAGATGTTCGGGCAGATGTTCCGTGAACCCTTCATCGCCCAACGTTATCTGAAGGATGTGCGCGCTGGCGACAAGCGGATCATCCTGATCGATGGCGAGCCGGTCGGCGCCATCAACCGCGTGCCATCAGAAACCGATGCCCGTTCCAATATGCATGTCGGCGGGCGCGCCGAGAAGACTGAACTCACCGAGCGCGAGCGCGAAATTTGCACGCGCATCGGACCGTCCTTGCGCGAGCGCGGTTTTATTCTCGTCGGTATTGATGTGATCGGTGACTACATGACCGAAATCAATGTGACGTCACCAACGGGCATTCGGGAAGTCAAGCGTTTTGGCGGAGCGGATATTGCCGCGTTGTTCTGGGACGCTGTCGAAGCCAAACGCAGGTAACGCGAACCGAATCAATCTGTTCTCTTAATGTTCTTGTCATGCAGCGTGAAGTGTGCTGATGTAGCGTCATTGGCACTATTTCGTTTTAAGCGTTTGTATTTTCAAGGAAGATTTCATGGTCACCCGCGTCCGTACGGTCGCCTTTCAGGGTATTGAAGCGAAGCCTGTAGATGTGCAGGTGATGATCGCCCCCGGAAAAATGGGAATGCACATCGTCGGGCTTCCAGACAAGGCAGTGGCGGAAAGCCGCGAACGGGTCCAGGCAGCCCTGCATGCATCCGGGCTATCGATGCCAGTGAAGAAGGTCACGGTCAATCTCGCGCCTGCCGACCTGCCGAAGGAAGGCAGTCATTATGATCTTCCTATTGCCGTGGGGCTTATGGCGGGGCTTGGTGCCATGCCGGCCGATGCGCTGCAAAATTATGTCGTGCTCGGCGAACTGTCTCTCGACGGGACGATAACCCACGTGGCTGGCGTTCTGCCCGCCGCAATCGCCGCCAACCGGCAGGAAAGGGGATTGATTTGCCCCGCTTCATGCGGTCCGGAAGCAGCTTGGGCCGGTTCCGATATAGATATTCTGGCGCCTCTGAGCTTGATCGGGCTTGCCAACCACTTTCGCGGCACACAGGTTCTGTCCCGACCCGAGCCAGCCATGCAGGCCAGTGCGACCGGCTTGCCGGATCTTGCCGAAATAAGAGGACAGGAAAGCGCACGCCGTGCGCTCGAGGTCGCGGCAGCCGGAGGTCACAATTTGCTCATGATGGGGCCGCCAGGATCGGGCAAATCCATGCTGGCACAGCGGTTGCCCTCAATCTTGCCACCCCTCCTGCCGAGGGAGCTGCTCGATGTATCAATGATCGCCTCGATTGCGGGCGAGCTCATGGGTGGAAAGCTGACGGACAGACGGCCATTTCGCGCGCCACATCATTCCGCTTCCATGGCGGCAATGGTCGGTGGCGGCATTCGGGCCCGTCCGGGTGAAGTCTCCTTAGCCCATCGCGGTGTGCTTTTCCTGGATGAGTTTCCCGAATTCACACCGCAGGTGCTTGATTCGCTTCGTCAACCACTGGAAACGGGAGAGTGCATGATCGCGCGGGCCAATCACCGCATTTCCTATCCGGCGCAAATCCAGCTTGTTGCCGCCATGAATCCCTGCCGCTGCGGTATGGCAGGCGAGCCGGGTCATCAATGCGCCCGTGGACCACGTTGCCGACAGGATTATCAGGCGCGGATTTCCGGTCCGTTGCTGGACCGCATCGATATAAGGGTCGACGTTCCATCCGTCAGCGCTACCGATCTCATCCGCCCTTCCGCTTCAGAAAGCAGCGCCGTTGTCGCCGCGCGGGTTGCACGAGCGCGCGTTATACAGAAGCGGCGCTACGAAGAATTAGGCGTTCCCTCCATCACAACCAACGCGCAATGTTCGGCTGCCTTGATTGAACAAGTCGCACAACCCGATGGTCAGGGCATTTCGCTGCTGCAGCAGGCCAGCGAGCAGATGCGATTTTCTGCCCGCGCCTACCATCGCGTGTTGAAAGTAGCGCGAACATTGGCCGATCTCGACGGCCAAGAGACCGTCGGACGCATTCACCTTGCCGAAGCAATTTCCTACCGTATCGCCGCCGACACCGTTAACCAAGCGGCATGACCAAGCGAAAGTGCCGGACCTTTCGATCCGGCACGCCCTCCAATATTGATTTTCTACTGAACCGAACCGACCAGAATGTTGGTAGGCGCTTCGATGCTGACCCAGCGGCCAGTATTATTGGTCGCCTGCCGCTTGAGATACGTGTACTCGGTCTCTGACCAGTTCTTCACGCCATCGACCAGATTATCAAGGACGAAATCCCCCTTGTCGGTGCGCACGGTCAGAACCGCATGGCCCTCGCCATCGGGCTTGCGAACCACGGTAATCAGAAGATTGGCTGGAGATATCCCCGCCTGCATCAGATCACGCCGCTTAAGCAGGACGTAGTCTTCGCAATCGCCGACCTTGTCGGGATAGGCCCAATATTCCTCGACGCCATAGATCTCCATGTCAGTCAATGGCTTTATCTTCTGGTTGTCACTGCTGTTGATGCTGACGATCAGCTGCCAGAAATCATGGTTCATCTTTTCGGGCATCACATTGCGGCTGCGGATGGAGCACTCGTCCGGCGTGCGCTTGCAGAATTCATAGTGGCCGATTGGTTGCGATGTCAGACCACCTGTGGTCATGAATGCCTCGGATGCCGAAGCGGGGTTTGCACCAAGCGACACCATAAGGAGTGCTACTGCAATCCCCATGCACTTCATAACCCTTGCCGCTCCGAACATGCCCCACTCCAAACCCGATCAGCCATCGTTAACAAAACGTTAACGGCGGGAGGGGACATGAGTCAATCACAATGGCGCCACGGTCCCGCCATTGTTAATATATGGTTAAAATTGGAGGTTTTGCATGTTCCGAATATTATTGAGAATTAGAACCGAGTGTCGTGCACGAAATTTCGGCGACCCATTGCGCCGCAAACCCATTACTATGTCATTGTTTTAATTTCTTTTTTAAAAACTGCTGGCTGGACCGGGGGTTAGCGGCTTGCCAAGTGTGAAATTCGTTCGTGTTTCATGCCGGCTACATCAAACGGGTTAGGCTCGTGCGCGTTTTCCTATCGGCGTCACATTGCTATTGCGGTTCACCTGTGCGTGATCGTTAACAAACTGGACGATACGTGGTGCAATTTCGGCACGGAAACGCGACCCGTTGAATACACCATAGTGGCCAACTTTCGGTTGAAGATAATGCATCCGCATCTCTTTCGGAATATTGACGCAAAGGGTCTGCGCTGCCTTGGTCTGACCAACACCAGATATATCGTCATTCTCACCCTCAACGGTGAGAAGCGCGACAGTTCGAATGGCGGCGGGGTCAACCGGCACTCCGCGATGGGTCATTTCGCCTTTCGGCAACGCTTGGCGCACGAACACCGTATCAACCGTCTGCAAGTAAAATTCCGCCGTCAGATCCATGACCGCCAGGTATTCATCGTAGAATTCCCGATGCTTGTCAGCGGAATCTCCGTCTTCCTCGACCAGATGCATGAAGAATTCCTTATGCGCTGTAATATGGCGGTCCAGGTTCATGCTCATGAAGCCGGACAGCTGCAGGAAGCCAGGATAAACGTCACGCATGAATCCGGCATGCGGCCAAGGAACCGACATGATCACATTGTCGCGGAACCAGTTGATGCCTTTTTCCTCAGCCAGCTTGTTGACGGCCGTCGGATTCTTGCGGGTATCGATCGGGCCCCCCATCAATGTCATACTGGAGGGTGAGTAACGATCGTCATTTGCTTCCATGATGGAAACGGCGGCGAGAACCGGGACCGAGGGCTGGCAGACAGCCACAACATGGGTATCTTCACCCAATGCATGAAACATTTCAATGACATAATCGATGTAGTCATCGAGATCGAAATTGCCGTCGCTAAGCGGAACAGTGCGCGCATCGACCCAATCGGTGATATAGACTTCAGCATGCGGGAGCAGTGCTTCAACCGTCCCCCGCAGTAGCGTTGCATAATGTCCCGACATGGGCGCGACCACGAGAATCTTCGGATCGCCAGGGCGCGTGGCCGCGAGGGAGCGCCTGAAATGAATGACGTTGCAGAAGGGCTTTGACCAAACGATCTTTTCCTTCACATCGGTTTCGATTCCATCAATCAAGGTCGTCGGCAGGTCGAAGACAGGCTTGCCATAGGCACGCGTGGTGCGTTCGAACAGTTCGCACATCGCGGTTATGGAGCGCCCCACCACCGTTTGAGACAATGGATTCAATGGGTTATCGTAGAATAACTTGGTTGCATCGGCGAAAGCCCGGTAGGGCTGGAGCGCGGCATGGTTGAGTTCATAAAGCTGGTAGAACATTCCATTTTCCGATCGATCGACACAACGGCAATCCAGGCTACGTCACCCTTACAGGTAAAAATAATCTTGATTGGTCAGTGACCCTACCGGGTTCCACCGATATTGCAATGCAACAAAAGAATAAGGGAACAGAAAAATGTTCGCTATCTACAGTTGCATTGCGGTTGAATGGAACGTCAGTCCCTTCAGACCCCTTCGACAACCAGCATTTCGGCGTCGGCGACGGTGATGCGGATTGCCTTTGCGGCTTGATATTCCGGCGAATTGTAGCAATCGACTGCAGCCTGCAGTGACGGGAACTCGATGACCACGTTGCGGGCGCGTGCCTGACCTTCCAGCACGTGATAGTCACCGCCACGCGCCAGAAAGTTGGCGCCGTACTTTTCGAAGGCGGGTTTTGCCGTCGATACATAGTCCTTGTAGCGTTCCGTATCCCTCACGTCGACCCGCGCAATCCAGTATCCCTTGGCCATTCTATTCATCCTTTCACAACCGGATTGCCCGGTAGAGTTGAGAAATTTAAGCCATTCCAGCCAATTCCTGGGCAAGATTCAATGATTCTTGAGCGGATCTTGCTCAAACCTCATGCAATTCTCGCCAGTGGTGCTGCCTCAAGCATCCGACATTTCCGCAAGGATCGCCTCAGCCGCCGCCTTGCGGTCCGGCGCCCCGACGATCGGCCGTCCAACGACCAGATGGCTCGCACCGGAACGGAGCGCATCGGCGGGCGTCATAACGCGCTTCTGATCGCCGGCATCGGCGCCAACTGGCCGGATGCCAGGCGTGACGACAGCAAGGTCCTGCCCGACGATCTTGCGCACCGCGGCAGCTTCCGTCGCCGCACAGACTACCCCGCCCATCCCTGCACGAAGCGCCTGTTCAGCCCGGATCAGGACCAGTGTATGCGGATCATGCTCATAGCCTGCATCGACTATATCCTGCTGGTCCATCGAGGTCAGGACCGTGACCCCAAGGAGGCAGATGTCCGATCCGCGGGCAGCCGCGACCGCCGCCTTCATGGCTTTGGGATAGGCATGGAGCGTCAGCATCGAGACCCCCATCTTGACAATGTTCTCGACACCCTTGGCAACAGTATTGTCGATGTCGAGCAGCTTCATGTCGAGAAAGACTTTCTTGCCCGAGCCTGCAAGCTCGCTGGCAAAGCCAAGCCCGCCCGCAAATGCCAGCTGATAGCCGATCTTGTAGAACGACACCGCATCGCCGAGTTCGCTGACGATCTGCTCGGCTACGTTAAGTGTCGGCACATCAAGGCCTACGATCAGGCGCTCGCGCAAAGCCGCATCCGTCATGACAAACCACCTTATGTTGTTGATCGCTCCCCCATCGCACAGAAGAGCCCTCGAGGAAATACGTCATGAGCATAACCGGCAATGAAATCGCGGTTACCGGCGGGAAACGGCGAATCTCGTATGGTCGATCAGCGATTGGCAGACCCGCTGCATCGACTTGGCAGTATGGTCATCAAGGAAGGAACCATCTTCGGCGAAAGCCTGATGCGCCCGAATAACTGAGCACTGTTCGGTGATGATCTGCGTACCGACATTCATCAGAACGGAGCGCAAATGATAGAGGCCACGGGCACCGCCGAAATTTCCTTCGGAAGAGGAGCAGAGCCCTACAATCTTGCCTGCATAGGGTTTGAAAGGCTTTTCGCCATCCTTGGAAATCCGGCTTACCCAATCGATCGTGTTCTTCAGGAGCGGCGGGATCGAGGAATTGTACTCGGGTGAAGCGATGAGGATGCCGTCATGCGCGGCAAACAGCCGGCCAAGCTTCATCGCGTTTTCCGGAATGCCTTTTTCCTTTTCCAGATCCTGGTCCATGATGGGCAGCGGATAGTCGATCAGCGCAATGCGCGTCACCTCGGCCCCGAGCTCCACCAAGGTTCTCGCGGCCACATTGGCCACCTGTTTGCTATAGGCACCCGTACGGTTGGAGCCGGCAAAGACCAGAATTTTAGGCAGCATCAAAGCCCCTCGCTACTGTGTACGATATGTCGGAAAAGGGACTATAGATTTTCAGTCGACCCGGCGGTAGACCCAAAGCCGGGCCGGCGGAACATTGCGAATGATGAAATCGAGGTGCTCGATCTTGTAATTGCCGCGTCCGGCAGGGACAGGCGACATGGGCCCATAGGTGATCTGCACAATGGGGCGTCCATGCGGAATCCGGCGCAACAGATCCTCGATTATCTTGACCCGATCGCCGACAGGAAAATTCAGAAGCGGCACCGCAGAGACCACCGAATCAAACTTTTGATCGCGTTTGTCGCCGAGTGTCACATCCAGGTTGAAAGCATCGCCCTCGACGATGTTCACGCCGGGGAAATCTTCGCGCAGGTGTTCAGCAAAATCCGGCGAGTACTCGACACTATAGAGATTTGAAGGCTCAACACCGCGGTTGAGAATCGCACGGGTGATGACACCGGTTCCAGGTCCAAGCTCAAGTACGGGGAGGCCTGAATGGGGATTGACGACACTGGCCATGCGGCGTGCCGTGATGGAACTCGTCGGCAGGATCGAGCCGACAGCCTTAGGGCCATGCATCCATCCCTTGAAGAAACGGATTTCCTCGCCGAATTTCTCGGCCAGTTTTTTACCCAAAGGTCGTGACATGCTCATCCTCCGTCGCAGCCAGAAAAGTTTATGACGCAACTCGTGGCGGAAGCAAGGCCGCTCCAACGAGAAGTAGCAATAAAATTATTCGCTTAGGCCCTCAAAGAACTCCTTCATGCGAGCAAAGAAACCTGAAGATTGAGGGCTGTTGTCTTGCGAAGAGATCCGATCGAACTCTTCCAGAAGCTCACGCTGCCGCTTGTTGAGGTTCTGCGGGGTCTCTATTGCGATCTGGATATAGAGGTCGCCCATGGCAGGCTGGCGCAGGACCGGCATGCCCTTGCCCTTCAGGCGGAACTGTTTGGCATTCTGCGTGCCGTCGGGGATCTTGACCCGGGTCTGCGTGCCATCGAGCGTCGCCACCTCGAACTGCCCGCCCAATGCCGCCGTCGTCATCGAGATGGGAACCTTGCAATAGAGGTCCGCGCCATCCCGCTGGAAGAATTCATGCGGTTTCAAAGACAGGAAAATATAAAGATCGCCGGACGGGCCGCCACGCAAGCCAGCCTCGCCTTCACCGGTCAGACGAATGCGCGTGCCGTCTTCAATACCTGCCGGAATATTGACAGAAAGCGCGCGCTCCTCGGTCATGCGTCCCTGGCCGCTGCATTTCGGGCAGGGATCCTTGATGATCTGGCCGCGGCCGTGACAGGTCGGGCAGGTGCGCTCGATGGAAAAGAATCCCTGGGCTGCGCGAACGCGCCCTGAGCCGCTACACATACTGCATGTGACGGGCTGAGTGCCGGGTTTGGCCCCGCTACCCGAACATTCGTCGCAGGTGATCGAAGTCGGAACCCTGATCTGCGCCGTCTTGCCGGTATAGGCTTCTTCGAGTGTAATTTCCATATTGTAGCGCAGGTCTGCACCACGTTCACGACCACTCGACCGCCGCTGGCGGCCGCCACCCATCATCTCGCCAAAAATGTCTTCGAAAATATCGGCAAACCCGCCGGCACCGCCAAATCCACCACCGCCGCCATTCATGCCGCCGTTCTCGAAGGCAGCATGACCGAACCGGTCATAGGCCGCACGCTTCTGCGGGTCCTTCAGCGTTTCGTAGGCTTCGCCAATTTCCTTGAACCGGTGCTCGGCATCGGCATCGCCCGGATTCTTGTCAGGGTGAAATTGCATTGCCAGTTTACGGAAAGCGCTCTTGAGCTCTTTCTCATCAGCGCTTCTCGCTACGCCGAGGGTTTCGTAATAGTCAGCCTTCATCCAGACACTCGTTCCTAGAAAATCGCAGATGCTTCTTCAGAAGCCTTTTAAAGCCGGTATTTAGGTGTTCACCGCCATGAATGCCATAGCCAACTTATATTGATTCGCCCCAAATGGCGCATATTTGCGCATTATTGCAATTATGTGGCAAGTCTTCCACGATTTTGGGTGCGCGGAAACAAACCCTACCGCTCCCATCGACGCGAATTTCCCGTCGAACGCCGCACCTTATCCGTTTCGGACAGTCCTCAATAGTGGGCTTTGCCACGCCTCGACAATCTCCGCCGTTTCGGCCGTTTCCACTTGTTGCGATAGCCGCTGACCAAAAAATACCTGTATAGCGTCGTGTGTCTCGTCCGACGAACTGCATACTGCATCTGTCGCCACTATTACCCGGTATCCCACATCGATGGCACCCAGCACGGAAGCCAGAACGCACACATCCGTTTCTCCACCTGAAACAATCAGCGTGTCGGTATTGGATCGTGCCAAGACCGCCTGCAGTTCGCCGGAATACCAAGGTGAATACACCCGCTTGTCGACCACTGCAGCAGGCGGAACATATTTTGCGAGTTCGGGGACGAGATCAATCTGGCCCGGTTCCAGATGCTCCAGCGTCATGGCATACCAGGTTCTGTAGTAGCGACTCCAACTTCCGCCAGCCGATGCCGGCGTATCTGCAGGGATAAATCGGGTAAAGATTGTGCCGGATGGCAAAAATGAAACCAGTTTATGGATATTTGGAAGAACGCGATCGAACCAAGGCATTGCCCAAGGGCTGTTCCCGGTAAAAATGCCTTGCATGTCAACGCACAAGTGCTTTGTGCATGGGCCGAGGTGGCCAAACCGCAAGCCTGTCGCCACAGCTCATTCTCCGTCATGGATTTTGGATCAGGGGCGCGCCGCCATGTGTTGCGACGGCACGCCCTGACGTTCAGGCGGCTTTCGCGGTCTGGTTGAGCGAACCTTCCGCAAGCGCAGTCAGCGCTTTGTCAGTTGCGGTCTCTTCCTGCAAGGTTGCCGCAAGCAACTTTTGAGCGTCCTTCATACCAAGCTCCCCTGCCCACCTGGCCAGAGTTCCATAGCGGGCCATCTCGTAGTGCTCGACCGCTTGAGCCGCCGACGCAAGCCCTGCGTCGATTGCCGGCTGGCCTTTGAAGTCCTCCAGGATTTCTTCACCCTCTGCTATGAGGCCCTCAATGGCTTCGCATGTCTTGCCCTGCGCACGCTTGCCGAATAGTTCGAACACCTGCTGAAGACGTTCGACATGCACTTCCGTCTGGTCACGATGCTTTTCGAAGGCTGCTTTCAGCTCCAAGGAGTTTGCACCCTTCGCCATCTTCGGCAAGGCTTTGAGAATTTTGCGTTCGGCGTAGTAAATGTCCTTTAGCGTTTCATGAAACAATGTCTGGAGCGTTTTATCTGCCATGTGATCTCTCCCTGTTGGTTGTCAGCAACCACAAAGTAACCATCGAAAGCGGATAGAGTTCCCGCGTGGGATGCTGGCAGCCAAAGCCAGGCGCAAAAACAAAAAGCCCGGCACTGTGGCCGGGCTTTCGCTGGGTATATGGCAGAGATCAGGCGGACTTCTTCTTGCCGTCTTCGTCGATTTCTTCGAAATCGGCATCAACGACATCATCATCCGCCTTGGCAGTCGCATCGGCCTCGCCGCCTTCGGCCGCTTCCGCCGCCTGAGAAGCTTCATACATGGCCTGACCAAGCTTCATCGAAACTTCGGCCAGCGTCTGCGTCTTTGCCTTGATGACCTCGGCGTCGTCGCCTTCCGCGGCTGTCTTCAACTCGGCAAGAGCAGTTTCGATCGCCTGCTTGTCTTCGGCCGAGACCTTGTCGCCATAATCCTTCAGCGATTTCTCGGTCGAATGGATCAGAGCTTCAGCCTGATTTTTCGACTCGACAGCCTCACGGCGCTTCTTGTCGCTCTCGGCATTGGCCTCGGCGTCCTTGACCATCTTCTCGATATCGGCGTCGGACAGACCACCGGATGCCTGGATGCGGATCTGATGCTCCTTGCCCGTACCTTTGTCCTTGGCCGAGACATTGACGATACCGTTGGCATCGATATCGAACGTGACCTCAATCTGCGGAACGCCGCGCGGTGCAGGCGGAATGCCGACGAGATCGAACTGGCCAAGCGCCTTGTTGTCGGCGGCCATTTCGCGCTCGCCCTGGAAGACGCGGATCGTCACGGCGGACTGATTGTCTTCGGCCGTGGAGAAGGTCTGCGACTTCTTTGTCGGGATCGTGGTGTTACGCTCGATCAGACGCGTGAAGACACCGCCCAGTGTTTCGATGCCGAGTGACAGCGGGGTAACGTCGAGCAGAAGAACATCCTTGACGTCGCCCTGCAGAACGCCGGCCTGAATGGCGGCACCCATGGCAACCACTTCGTCCGGGTTTACACCCTTGTGTGGTTCCTTGCCGAAAAAGGCCTTCACGATTTCCTGGATCTTCGGCATGCGGGTCATACCGCCGACGAGAACCACTTCATCGATCTCGCCAGCCTTGAGGCCGGCATCCTTGAGCGCCGACTTGCAAGGATCAACGGTACGCTGAACCAGGTCATCAACGAGGCTCTCGAACTTGGCGCGCGACAGCTTCATCGTCAAATGCTTCGGACCAGAAGCGTCGGCAGTGATAAACGGCAGGTTGATTTCGGTCTGTTGAGCCGACGACAGTTCGATCTTTGCCTTTTCAGCAGCTTCCTTCAGGCGCTGCAGGGCGAGCTTGTCGTTCTTCAGATCGATGCCCTGTTCCTTCTTGAACTCGGCTGCAAAATATTCAACCAGACGCATGTCGAAGTCCTCGCCGCCAAGGAACGTATCGCCATTGGTCGACTTCACTTCGAAAACGCCGTCGCCGATCTCGAGGATCGATACGTCGAACGTACCACCGCCCAGATCGTATACGGCGATTGTCTTGCCTTCCTTCTTGTCGAGGCCATAGGCAAGCGCCGCAGCGGTCGGCTCGTTGATGATGCGGAGTACTTCAAGGCCAGCGATCTTGCCGGCGTCCTTGGTTGCCTGACGCTGGGCGTCATTGAAGTAAGCCGGAACGGTGATGACAGCCTTTTCGACCTTTTCACCGAGATAGGCTTCCGCTGTTTCCTTCATCTTCTGCAGGATCATTGCAGAAATCTGCGAAGGCGAATACTTCTTGCCGTGTACTTCTACCCAAGCATCGCCATTATCGCCTTTGACGATGTGGTAGGGAACAAGCTTCTTGTCCTTTTCGACGGTCGGGTCGTCAAAGCGGCGGCCGATAAGGCGCTTGACCGCGAAGACGGTTCCTTCTGGATTGGTGACGGCCTGACGCTTGGCCGGCTGGCCCGCAAGGCGCTCATCGCTATCCGTAAACGCGATGATCGAAGGCGTCGTCCGTGCACCTTCCGCATTTTCAATGACCTTCGCGTTCTTGCCATCCATGACAGAGACGCAGGAATTGGTCGTTCCCAAATCAATACCGATAACTTTAGCCATTACTCTATCTCCATTCAGCAGGCTGCTGGGACCTCTGCCGAGCATTCCATTCAGCAGCCCCTAGGGGGTTTCAACAATTCAGGACCGCCGAGGCGAACGGTACTTACAGTGTTGGGGGCTATATAAGAAGGGGGAAATTACCATGCAAGTCAGAAGCTGCAGCATTTGCATGCTTAATCACCTTAAAAGACTCGGCAAACGGCCTTTTTAGCCCCATATATCGTCCATGACCGATAGCAGCCTTCACCTCCACGCCCCCGGACACCGGCGAAGCCGGCTGATCAATACATTGCATACCTGGCTGCTCCTGACAGGCAGTCTTGTCCTGCTCATCGTCTGCGCCTGGACACTGGCAGGTCCCGCCGGCATCGCCTACGCCTTTGTTTTTGGCGGAATAAGCCTTTTTGCGATAAGGCGCATCAGTCCTCAAATGGTGCTGACGATGTATAAGGCAAGGCCCGTCACGCGCGGCGAATTCCCGCAAGGATTGGCAATCGTCGAAGAGCTTGCCCGGCGTGCGGGGCTGCCCAAGGCGCCAAAGTTGCATGTGATCCCTTCGCGGATGATGAATGCCTTTGCCGTCGGGCGGAAGGACGATTCGGTCGTCGCGGTCACTGACCAGCTGATTCGGGCTCTGACGGCACGCGAGCTCACGGGGGTGCTGGCGCATGAGATCAGCCATATCCGCAACGAAGATCTCAAGGTAATGGCGCTTGCCGATACGGTGTCACGCTTCACTTCGTTGATGTCGACGATCGGCATTGTCTCGCTATTGTTCAATATCACCTGGCTTGCCAGTGGTTCCGTTGCGCAGGTTCCATGGCTTGGCGTCATCGTGCTGCTGTTCGCGCCGACAATTGGCGGTCTTTTGCAAATGGCGCTGTCACGTACCCGCGAATTCGACGCCGATCTCGGCGCGGCGATGCTGACAGGTGATCCGGACGGGCTTTCCCATGCATTGGTAAAGCTCGAAAAGGCGCAGGGAAAGGTCTGGGAAAATCTCATCCTGCCGGGAGGGCGCATTCCCGATCCCTCAATTCTTCGTACACATCCTCTGACTGATGCACGTGTCGCCCGGCTGAATGCATTGAAAGAGGCATGTGCGGTTGTGGCGCGCGGCGACAAGATGCCGGACGATATTCTCGTCCGCCTTTCGCTCAAGCCGCAGGAGCACATCCGCACGCGGCCAAGATCGGTGCCGCAGATCGGCCAGCAGTATGGGCGCTGGAATTCCAACAATCTGGAAATCCTGTCGCTGATCAACACCCAGGCAATCCATCCGGTCGTGCCGGATGCCGATGCGGATTGCGAGGCTTGTGCCCAGAGCCTCTATGCCCCCAACGGCAAGCCGCGCGTGCATGTCACCCGCGGCGGCGTTTATTGGTAAGGCCCCGTCAGACCGTTTCCCAGTTGCCGGTTTCGTCGGCCCGGTAGATGGCGTCGATCAGCTTCTGGTTGAGGACTGAATTTTCCAGCGTGAAGACCGGTACATCCTCGCCTTTTGCCGCACGGGCAAAGGCTTCAACCTCCAGACGGTAGTGATTGACGTCACTGAAATTATACTCGGTGGCGCTGCTGTGATTGCTGTTGTGGAGCGTTATCTTTGCATGATCGTATTTGCCGGTGTTGAATGGCGCGAGCACGTCAATATAGCCTTCATCACCATGGAACACGATCGATTGACGCGCGGCGAGCTGCGTCGCAACGTAAAAGGTCAGCTCGAACCCGTCAAAATCCGCGCGAACGCTGGCATAGCGATCCGTGCCGAAGTCGGGATCGCGTTCCACCGTGGCTGTGACCCGGACCGGCTCCTTGCCGGTGACGAAGCGGGTGACGACGGTCGGGTAGACGCCGATATCGGGCAAGGCCCCGCCACCCAGCGAAAGCTGGTTGCGCATATTGCCGGCATCCTTGTTGAAATAGGTGAAGGCCGCCTGCACCCGGCGCAGTTTGCCGATCGCGCCCTGCGCGATAAGTTCACGCACTTTCAGCCATTGCGGATGATAGGTGACCATGAAGGCTTCCGAGATCAGCACGCCATTGGTATCGCGGGCGCGCTGCAAGGCCGCAATTTCACTGGCATGCAAGGAGATCGGCTTTTCACACAGGACATGTTTGCCCGCTTCAGCCGCCTTCAACGACCATTCGACGTGCTGCGAAGTGGGTAGCGGGATATAGACGCCGTCAATATCTTTCGATGCCAGCATGGCCTCATATGAGCCGAAAGCATGCGGTGCTCCGAAACGTTCGGCAACTGCACGCGCTTTCATGAGATCGCGGCTGGCGATGCCGGACAGTACGGAATTCTCCGCGTCACAAATAGCGGGAATGACCGCCGTTACCCCGATTTTTGCTGTCGATAATACACCCCAACGGAACATGATGTTTTCTCCTTCTCGCCGGCGGCAACCTAGGTCGTAAACCTGAAGAAATCAATGAAGGCGCGAAGGGCCGGTCGCATCTGCCGGCGACTCGGATAATAAAGGTAGACACCCGGAAAAGGCGCACACCAATCTTCGAGCACGCGGCGCAGCCTGCCCTCTGCAATCGCTTCCGGCGCCATGTATTGCAAAAGGAACGCAATTCCGGCACCGCCCAGCGCGGCCTCCACAACCAGCCGGTCATCACCGAGGATCAATGGGCCATTCACTTCGAGGACGATTTCCTCGCCATCCTTTTCGAATTCCCAGCGATAGATCTGGCCGCTGGAAAAACGCCGGCGGATGCACAGGTGCTCCGCGAGGTCGCGGGGATGCAAAGGCACGCGATACTTTTCGAAATACGCAGGGGCCGCAACAATGCTGGCCCGGATCGGACGGCTCATCGGCACGGCGATCATGTCCGGCTCCAGGCTTTCACCAAGCCGCATGCCGGCATCGACGCCCGCCGCGACGATGTCCTTGAAGGGCTCTTCGACCCGCAATTCCAGCGTGACCCCGGGGTAGACCTCGCTGAAGGCCGCCAGACGCGGCGCAAGCAGCCAGTGGGCGGCAAAGGGCGGAACACTCAGGCGCAGATTGCCGGCAACGCGGTTGTTCGCTTCCTTTACCGCATCGAGCGCCAGGTCGATCTCCCCCAGGGCCGGGCGAAGCCGCTTGAGCAGCAGCGCGCCCTCCTCTGTAACGGCGACGCTGCGCGTGGTGCGGGCCAGAAGCCGCACGCCGAGACTTTGCTCGAGACTGGAGATGGCATGACTGACGGCAGAGGGCGCAATGCCCAGCTCCTTTGCCGCGCCACGAAAGCCGCCGGAGGCAGCAACGGTGGCAAATATTGCCAGTTGAGGAAGCCGGGATCGATCCATTGATCTATCATATAGAACAAGCTGTAAAATATTAAGGCAATTATCGAACAACGTTTACCCGCTTACCTTCGCCTCACCACACCAGAAGGAGCTCAGTGATGGAAAAACGCAAACTCGGAACGGAACTCAGCGTCCCGGCTATCGGACTTGGATGCATGGGCATGACGTTCGCCTATGGCGGCCAGGACGAAGCCGATGCGATCCGGACGCTGCATCGTGCGGTGGATATTGGGGTTACCTTTTTCGATACGGCCGAAGTTTATGGGCCGTTCGACAATGAAATCCTCGTCGGCAAGGCGATGAAAGGCCGCCGCGATAAGGTTGTAATCGCCACCAAATTCGGCTTCAAGATTGCCGACGAGGGCGAAGGTCTCTCGCGCATGGTCGGCGTGGACAGCCGTCCGGAACATCTGAAAGCTGTCGCGGAGTCTTCGCTTGGGCGGCTCGGCATCGAACAGATCGACCTGTTCTACCAGCACCGCGTCGACCCGAACGTGCCAATCGAGGATACGGTTGGCGCCATGGCCGACCTCGTCAAGCAGGGGAAGGTGAAGGCGCTTGGGCTTTCCGAAGCCAGTGCCGCCACGATCCGCCGTGCCCACAAAGTCCATCCGATCGCCGCCGTCCAAAGCGAATACTCGCTGTGGAGCCGCGAGCCGGAAGACGAGGTCCTCGCCGTCTGCCGCGAACTTGGCATCGGCTTCGTGCCCTATAGCCCGCTAGGACGCGGTCTTCTAACCGGCACGATCAACAAGCCCGATGAACTCGGCGCCGATGACTGGCGCAAGACCCTGCCGCGCTTCCAGGCGGAAAACATGGACGCCAATGCCGTACTGATCGCCACGCTGAAAGGCCTGGCGGCGGACAAGGGTGTCACGCCGGCACAACTTGCCCTCGCCTGGGTCTTGCATCAGGGCGATTTCATCGTGCCGATCCCCGGTGCGCGCAAGATCAAGCATCTGGAAGAGAATGCGGCCGCGGCAGATATTTCCCTCTCCGCAGCCGACCTTGCAAAGATCGGCGACGCGCTTTCCCCGACCCGCGTCGCGGGCAAGCGTTACACGGATGCCTCGCTCGCTCTTGTCAACGGCTGATTTCAAAACGCGGGGCGCTGAGCAATCAGCACCCCGCACTGTCTGCAATGGCCGGCGTTGCGTCATCCGCCGGAAAATATTGCTCGATGAAAATCCCTTCCGTCAAAACCTCTTGGGCCGAACCAAAAGCCGTGAGGGTGGTGATCCAGTTGGTGACCGCTTCACCCAGGCGCAGTTGCACCGTAATCACCGGAGGCGGGTTGCGTTCGCTCTCGTCGTTGCGCAACAGCGCTGCAAACTCCGCATCATTTTCATAGATGGCGATGCGTCTGGCGAGTTCGCTCCGCGGACCGTAAAGCCGCGCCTCGTTGCGTGCACGCTTGAGAAACAAAACGGCGACCTCAGGCCAGTTGGCTATCGCTGAACGTACTGGCCCATTTTCCAGCACCAGCGCCAACATGTTGATGCCCGGCGCAATGCCAATGCCGAGCGCATCGGCAAGTCCCGTGAAACCGTCATTGGCAGCAAGGATGTTGTGATCTGCGTCGAAGGCGACCGCCGGCCACGGCGCATGGCGCGCAAGAATCATAAGCAACGTATCGCGTAGCAACGGCGGCAGACCAGCAATACCCTCGCGCTCGGCGGAAAGATAACGCGGCGCAAATCCGGCGGCAGTGAACAGCTCGTTGCGAATCTTGAATGGCAATTCGAGCGTCTCGCAGATGCGGACGATCATGCCTTCGGAAGGACGGGCGCGGCCGGTTTCGAGAAAGGACAAATGCCGAGCCGAAATGCCGGCATCGAGGGCCAGATCCAGCTGGCTTAGATGCCTGTGCGAACGCCATTGCTTCAGTTGATCACCAAATTCCATGGATGCTTCCCATTTTCGAACAGGATGCCATTCAACCTGCAGTGTATCCATTACTTCAGAGGTAATTGTTTCGCCTACCTCTTTCTCGCAATGTGCGGTCATCAACACGAACAAAGGAGAATGAACATGATCAATATCAATCTGAAAACTGGCCTGATGATCAATGCGGTCCTGACAGGCATAACCGGGCTCGGTCTTGTGCTATTTGCCGAACTTTCAGCGATTTATTTGATGCCTGGGGCACCGGTCTGGCTCATTGCCACGCTCGGCGTTGCGCTCATTCTGTTCGCAGTGGATGTCGGCCTCATCGCCCGGTGGAAATCCGCATCCGCGTTGCTCGTCGGCTTTGTCTTCGCCGCGGATCTGCTCTGGGTCGTTGGCGTCCCGGCGATCCTGATGCTGATGCCATCGGCATTTACAGCTCTTGGCGTTATTGCCAGTCTTGCCGTAACGGCTGCCGTTGGCTGCTTTGCCCTTGTCGAATGGCAAGGCCTGAAGGCAATTGGTTCCAGTGAACCAGCTTGATCTGACGCATGCAAGCTAAAGGGCGGCCCCCGGGCCTCCTTTCGCGTGCTCTTGACAGACGAATTGCGGTAAGGCCTATTCCTGACCGCCATTGGCGACTTTAAAAAAACCCGCCGGTGGCTCTAGGGTCAGGACCTGTTAATATGATCGAAATGGCGCCTGAAACGGCAAGAAGATGCGAGGAGAAACGTGAAGGGCGGGGCCTTCCCCCGGCCGAACGGTTCTACACTGCAGCTCGCAGACGATTCGGCGCCCGCAGGATATGGTCTTTTCGCCCGGCTACTTTGTCGCAAAGGCTCGAAAATGGATAGACATTTCCATCGCCTTTGCTCCTCGTATCCGAACGAAAAGCCTCATACCATTTCGACCAGATCAACAGGTCCTGACCCTTTATCGCGCAAGATCGATTTGTCTCAACAAGCCGCGCCAACGGTCTCGCATCGCTGGCGCTGAACCTGGAATACCATGGAAAAAGCAACGAAAAAGTCCCTTCGCCGTTGGGCCGTCGGATTGGTTCTTTTGGGCGTCATCGCCTATTTTGTCCCGTATCTGGTGATTTTCTACGTGATCTGCGGCATCTATGATCTGTCGCGCAACAAGAATTTGAACCGTGATGTGGTCGAGCAATATTTCTTTGGTAACGGCATGTTCACCTGGCTTCTGTCGCCGCTGAACATCGTTCTCGACATCCTGTCGCTGCCCTATGTCAACAAGGGCGTTTACAAGTTGCAGGATCTGCCATCCGATTATCAGGCAGAAGTGAAGCGGCTGATTACGGCGACGCAAAAGGAAAATATCGTAGGCCAACTGCAGGCGCGTGCGGAGCAGCAAGCGCGGAGCATGTTTTTCTTCAAGTGGTATGGCAAGGACCAGCCTAGCTTCGCCAATGTGCCGTCCTTCTATGAGAAGTATAATTTCGTCAAGACGATCGGCGTGTCGGTCTTCAACAAGAAGAATTCGACATCGAAGCATTTCGGACCGGTACGCGCGACGATCCGCGTGCTCTACAACATCAACGACATGAATGACCGCACCGCCTATATCTGGTGCGGCGATACAACGAGCTACTGGAAAGACGACAAGCTTTTCATCTTCGATGACACACTGATGCACCAGTCGGTCAACCAGACCGACCAGACGCGCTACTGCCTGTTCGTGGATATCCTGCGTCCGTCCCATATGCCGGCGTTGTTCGCGGCCATCGTCTCGTTCATGGGTGTGATTTTGAAGGGCAGCAATTCGATTTTCTACAAAAACTGGAAAGTCATCCAGAAATAGGTCCGGGCAAATCAAGAGAAAAGGGGCGCAACGCGCCCCTTTTTGTATCTGAGATTTTCGGATGGCAGCGTTAGCCCCGCAACACACCGCCGGTTTGCTTGCTGACGCTCTCGACAACGCGTCTGGTCAGCGCTTCCAGGTCCTCGTCGTTCAACGTGCGTTCCTGCGGCTGGATCGCGACTTCGATTGCCACGGATTTCTTGCCGTCGCCAAGCGATGCGCCTTCAAACAGATCGAAGACCTGAACGCCGGTGATCAGCTTCCTGTCGCTGGCGAGTGCCGCCCGGACAATGGCGGCTGCTTCCACGGACTTGTCGACGATGAACGCGAAATCGCGGCGCACCGCCTGGAAATCCGAAAGGTTGAGCGCCGGCTTGGTACGGGTTGCCTTCTGCTTCGGCTCAGGGATGGCGTCGATGAAGACTTCGAAGCCGCAGAGAATGCCTGCCACGTCGAGTGTTTCCAGTGTCTTCGGATGAAACTCGCCAAAGGTTCCGAGAATGACCTTGGGTCCGAGCTTAATCGTGCCAGAGCGACCGGGATGATACCAGGCCGGTCCGCCGCTTTCGATCTGCAGCTTGTCCACCGGTGCGCCGGAGGCTTCGAGCACCGCCAGCGCATCCGCTTTTGCGTCGAAAACACTAACCGGAGCGGCATTGCCCGCCCAGTGACGGCCCGGGCCTTCAAGTTTGGCCGTGCCGCGGCGAACGCCGGCAGCAACGCGGCGCTGGGCTTCCGGCGTGTTGCCTTCATAGGTGCCGGAAACCTCGAACAGCGCCAGATCGTTGAACCCGCGATCGGCATTGCGCTGGGCAGCGGCAAGCAAACCTGGCAGCAGCGACGGACGCATGTCGGACATGTCGGCCGCGATAGGGTTGGCAAGCTTGAGTTCGCTCTGGCCGCCGCCAAAAGCCCTGGCGGACTCTTCGGAAATGAACGACCAGGTGACCGCCTCCATCATGCCACGCGAGGCCAGCGCCCTGCGGGCATTGCGGGTGCGGATTTGCAAGGTGGTCAGGATCTTGCCGTTCACTGCCGCGTGGCTGAGCAGCGGCTGCGGATCGATGCGATCTACGCCATGGATGCGCATCACTTCCTCGACCAGATCGGCTTTGCCATCGATGTCCGGGCGCCATGACGGCACCACGACATCCACCACCTCGCCGGTACCCTGCGGCACGAAGCCGAGACGCGACAGGATATCGAGGCTTGTTTCGGCGGTAACGTCGATGCCGGTGAGGCGCTTGACCTCCGATGCCGGGAACTGCACGGCTTTCGGCGTATGGCCGGTATAGCCAACAAGCTGCGTCCCGGAGGGCGTTCCGCCGCAGAATTTCAGCACCAATTGCGTGGCAAGTTCGAGCCCCGGGACCATGAACTCAGGATCGACGCCGCGCTCGAACCGGTAACGGGCATCGGTGATAATACCGAGTGTCCGGCCCGTGCGGGCAATGTTCATCGCATCCCAAAGCGCCGATTCAACCACGACATTGGTGGTATTCTCGTCGCAGCCGGAATGTTCGCCGCCCATGATGCCGCCAATCGATTCAACGCCATCAGCGTCGGCGATGACGACATTGTCCGGCCCCAGCGTGTATTCCTTGCCATTGAGACCGAGAATTTGCTCCCCTGCCCTGGCGCGGCGCACCGTGAGACCGCCCTCGACCTTGTCCGCATCGAAAACGTGCAGCGGACGGCCGCGATCGAAGGTCAGGTAATTGGTGATATCGACCAACGCATTGATCGGACGCAGGCCAATGGCGATCAGCCGCTGCTGCAGCCATTTCGGGCTGTGACCATTCTTTACGCCCCTGATCGTGCGCCAGGCGAAACCCGGGCAAAGATGCTTATCGTCGCCAAGATCGAGCGAGACATTGACCTGCGCCGGGCCGGCACCTTTTACAGGTTCGACCGGCTGGCCCTTGAGCGTGCCGAGACCGGCCGCGGCAAGATCGCGGGCAATGCCGTATACACTGGTGCAGTCCGGGCGGTTCGGCGTCAAGTTGATCTCGATGACAGGATCGTCCAGACCCGCATAAGCGGCAAAGCTGGTGCCGACCGGTGCATCCGCCGGCAGGTCGATGATGCCGTTGTGCTCGTCCGACATCTGCAATTCGCGCTCAGAGCACATCATGCCATGGCTCTCGACGCCGCGAATCTTGCCGACTGACAAGGTCAGATCGATGCCCGGGACATAGGCACCTGGCGCAGCGAAGGCGCCAATGAGTCCGGCACGTGCGTTGGGCGCGCCGCAGACAACCTGCAGCGGCTTGCCGTCGCCCGTATCGACGGTGAGGACCTGCAGCTTGTCGGCATCCGGATGCCGGGAAGCGGTCAGCACCTTCGCAATAACGAAGGGCTTCAACGCGGCCTTGTCGTCAAGCTGCTCGACCTCCAGACCGATCATGGTCAAGGTCTCGACGATCTTGTCGAGCGAAGCCTCGGTCTCAAGATGATCTTTCAGCCAGGAGAGTGTGAATTTCATGATTTCACTCGTTTCTCAATTTTAGCGTTTGAGGATTTCGACGAGGCGAAACCGCTCACACAGAAGGTCCATATCCGGCGAAAAACCGCCATTGCGACGAAAATAGCTCTCGTGGCCGTGCCGCCACTGTTCGAGCGTGCCATCGCCTTCACCCTCGTCGCGGGCAAAGGCTGGATCGACCTCGTCGAACCGGCGATAGCTGACCTCGACGGTCTCGATGACCGCCGCTGGCTTGCCCGCGCCGTCGAGCACCACATCACGCCGGCCCACGACAGGCTTGCCGGCGCTGTCCGAAGCATAGTCACGCAGCGCCGAACAGGTCGCCGTCTTCTTGCCGGCAAGCACAAGCGCCAACAATTCGTCGGCAAGAGCGGGAGAATCGCCGAACGCGAACGTCACCGCATCCCGGTACGGATCAGGCAATCCGCTCACGCGCTCAGGCCTCCGAACAGCGTGGGCATGTCGAGCGGGCGGAAGCCGTAGTGCTGCAACCAGCGGACATCGGCATCGAAAAAGGCGCGCAGATCGGGCATGCCATACTTCAGCATGGCGATGCGATCGATGCCCATGCCCCAGGCAAAGCCCTGATATTCATCCGGATCGAGCCCGCCGGCACGCAGCACATTCGGGTGCACCATGCCGCAGCCGAGGATCTCCATCCAGTCCGTACCTTCGCCGAATTTCACTTCCTTGCCGGAGCGGTCGCATTGGATATCGACTTCCAGCGACGGCTCGGTGAATGGAAAGTAGGACGGACGAAAGCGCATCTTGAGCGACGGCACTTCGAAGAACGCCTTGCAGAACTCTTCCAGCACCCACTTCATATTGGCGACGTTGGCGGTCTTGTCGATGACGAGGCCTTCAACCTGATGAAACATCGGCGAGTGGGTGGCGTCGCTATCCATGCGATAGGTCTTGCCCGGAATGACGATGCGGATCGGCGGTTTCTGGCTTTCCATGGTACGGATCTGCACGGGGCTCGTATGGGTGCGCAATACCCGCCGCTCGCCATTCTCGTCCGGGTTGAAGAAGAACGTGTCGTGCATCTCGCGTGCCGGATGTCCTTCGGGGAAATTCAACGCTGTGAAGTTGTAATAGTCCGTCTCGACATCTGGACCTTCGGCAATGGAAAATCCCATATCGGCGAAGATGGCGGTAATTTCGTCCACGACCTGGCTGATCGGATGGATGCGGCCGCGCTCGGCCGGAGCAGCGCGGACGGGAAGCGTAACGTCGACCTTTTCCTTTTCAAGGCGCAAGCTGATTGCAACATCCTTGAGTGCATTCTTGCGCGCGGTCAGCGCTTCGGCAATGCGATTCTTTAGCCCGTTGATGGCGGGGCCCTGGAACTGGCGCTCTTCCGGCGACATCGAGCCCAGCAATTTCAGCTTTTCCGAAATCGAGCCCTTCTTGCCGAGAGCTGCGACGCGGACGGCTTCGATGGCCGCTTCATCATTCGCTGCCTCAATCTGCGCGGCAAGCACGCTTTCCAATTGTACCAGATCGTCCATGGTTCTTCACCCGTTTCGCGGTTTGCGACTGATCGTAACAGTGCAGAAAATTGAAAAACCCGCGCTAGCCGAGCCAGCGCGGGTTTCCCAAGTCTTAATTTCCGAAATGCTTTGGGAGCGGCGGCTGGCTTAGTGGACAGCGCCTTCAAAAGCGTTCGGAGTGGTGTTCTTCAAGTATTCGAGCGCCTTCTTGGCAGAAGCCACGAGTGCACCGAATGCTTCCGGCTCGTGGATCGCGAGATCCGACAGAACCTTGCGGTCAACCTCGATACCCGACTTCGACAGGCCATCGATGAAACGGCTGTAGGTCAGGCCATGCTCGCGCACAGCGGCGTTGATGCGCTGGGTCCAAAGCGCGCGGAACGTGCGCTTCTTGTTCTTGCGGTCGCGGTAAGCGTACTGCTTCGAGCGATCGACAGCGGCCTTGGCGGTCTTGATTGTATTCTTGCGGCGGCCACGGAAACCCTCGGCCTGCTTCAGAACTTTTTTATGCTTGGCGTGAGACGTAACGCCCCGTTTTACACGTGCCATGATATGATCTCCTTGTCTTAAGGACTAAATAACGCGCCCGGCTCAGAGGCCGTTGGGCAGGAACTTCTTCACGATTTTCGCATCGGCATCGGCGAGAACCATTGTGCCACGTGCGTCACGAATGAATTTGTTCGAACGTTTGATCATGCCATGGCGTTTGCCAGCGGCGGCGGCTTTGACTTTGCCAGTCCCGGTGATCTTGAACCGTTTCTTGGCAGCAGATTTGGTCTTCATCTTGGGCATTTTGCTACTCCTAATCTTATGAGCCCCGCTTCGCTCTTTGGAGTTTTGGGGCTTTTGTTTTAATTTCAGGCCGACCAAAGCCTGAAAGCATACAAAACCGCCACGGCATGCCCTGCCGGGCGGTTTGAACGGGTGCTTATTAGCAGAAGTCAGGAAAAGCGCAACTGTTGAATCGCCTTGACCGGCGAAAAGCTCAATAGAGCCGCAACAGAACCGGCAAAGCGCCCGTCGTTTGCAGATACTCCACGAACTCAAGCAACGGATATGAAACGAAGAACACGAGTCCATCAAATAGCGTCTTGTAGAGCACCGACGACCTGACGCTGAGCACGTCAGCTTCCCTGTACAGTGAAATCTTCGGGAAGAAGCGCGGCACCTCGCGCTTGTATGCGCGGTAGGGCTCACCGAATACGTTCTCGAGATAGCCCTCTTCCGCGGCAATGACGAACCGGAAGGCTACGTAACAAAGGATGGCAAGGACCAATGCAACGGTCAGGCTGCCCGTCAGCATGCCGATGCCGGCTGCACCCAAAGTGCTGAATACGTAAAGCGGATTGCGACTCATGGAGTAAGGTCCGAGCCGAACAATCTCCGCGCTCTTGCGTCCGCCGATATAGAGCGTGCACCACATCCGGCCGAGGATGGCGAGCACAATTGCGCCTATTCCGAAGTCCTCGATGTATTCATGGACCCAGTCATTACTCCATGCGGAGCGAATCGTCAGCAACGCAACGAGAATCAATCCGATGACGACTGCAATCGCGAGGCGTCTGCGCTGCTGATACCGAGCCATTTCGGTGGGAGAATTCAGTGCCATTACGGACTCACATCTGTATCACTCAAGAGAAAAGCCGCCCGTAGGCGGCTTTGTCTTCACGAACGGCTGAATTCAGCGCGGCGCCAGAACCATCATCATCTGGCGCCCCTCGAGCCTTGGTTCGGCTTCGACCTTGGAAATCTCGACCGTGTCCTCCTTGACCCGATCCAGCAACCGCATGCCGAGCTCCTGGTGAGCCATTTCACGGCCGCGGAAGCGCAATGTCACTTTGACCTTGTCACCCTCGTCGAAGAAACGCTTGATGGCCTTCATCTTCACATCGTAGTCATGCGTATCGATGTTCGGGCGCATCTTGATTTCTTTGATTTCGACCGTCTTCTGCTTCTTACGCGCTTCGGCAGCCTTCTTTTGGCCCTGGTACTTCAATTTCCCAAGGTCAACGATCTTGCACACCGGCGGCTCGGCATTGGGCACGATCTCGACGAGATCGAGACCAGCCTCATCAGCCATGGCCAGTGCTGCTTGTATGGTGACAATGCCGTGGTTTTCACCTTCGGCATCAATGAGCTGTACCTGGGGTACCCGGATATCACGGTTGGAACGAGGTCCATCTTTCTGGACCACCTGTGCTCTAAAGGGTCGGCGAATGGCAGTAGTCTCCTTGAATTATTTCGGTCACGCAAATAGCACCGTCAGACCGTAGCCGCAATGCTTTGAATACGCTGGCTCAAGCCAATATCACTATTTTCAGGATAAATCACTCCAATCCAACATAGGATTATTTCAGTTTTATGCAATGTTGCAGACTTTATCGGTGCAATTGGCCGTGGCAAAAGGCAGTACACCGGTTAGGAGTTCGGCTTATGATTACATCACCACCGCAGTTTCTTGACGTTAACGGTACGAATATTGCTCTGCGCCTCCGTGCCGGGCGTGAACCTGGTATTGTCTGGCTCGGAGGCTACCGCTCGGACATGCTGGGCACCAAGGCCGATTGGCTGGATCGATACGCATCCGAGAAAGGTGTGGCTTTTCTCCGGTTTGATTATTCCGGCCATGGCGAATCGAGCGGCGAATTCCGTGACGGTACAATTTCGCTGTGGCTCGAACAGAGTCTGGCAGTCTTCAGGCAATTCTCATCCGGTCCGCAGATTCTCGTGGGCTCATCCATGGGCGGCTGGATCGCACTGCGCCTGATCCAGGAGCTGCAAAAGTCAGGCGAAAGTGAACGTGCCGCCGGTCTCGTACTCATTGCCCCGGCGCCAGACTTCACCTCGGAACTGGTCGAGCCGCAACTGACAAACGACCAGCGCCGGCAGATAGCGGAGCGCGGCTTTATGGAAGAGCCGTCTGACTATTCGCCCGAGCCCTATATCTATACGAAGGCGCTCCTCGAAGATGGCAAGGCGAACCAGGTTCTGAAGGGCGTGATCCAGACTGATTGTCCAGTTCATATTCTCCAGGGCATGGAAGACGAGGACGTACCCTATACCCATGCGTTGCGGCTGGTGGATCATCTGCCCGTCGATGATGTGACGATTACGCTGGTGCGCGATGGCGATCATCGTCTTTCCCGCCAGCAAGATCTTGAACTTCTTTCCCGAACCGTGTCTTCAATGGTGGATCGCACCAGAACCCGCTATTCCATCCAATAAATCCCCAACATCAGGTTTTCAGCATGCGCTTCTCCGTGATTGCTTCAGCCGTCGTCGCTGCCGTCGTCGGATTTGGCGGGACGCTTGCACTCATCATCGCGGCGGCGCAGGCGCTTAGTGCGACGCAGGCGGAGACTGCCAGTTGGGTAACCGCGATCTGTCTCGCAATGTTCGCCGCCACGGGTTATCTGAGCTGGCGCTACAAAATGCCGATCATCAGCGCATGGTCGACGCCCGGACTGGCGCTGATAGGCGGATCAATCGGCTTCAGCATGCAGCAGGCGGTTGGTGCCTTCATCGTGACAGCCATCGCGATCATCATCACCGGGCTGATCAAGCCAATTTCGGCGTTTGTTTCAAGGATCCCCGCATCCATTGCCTCGGGCATGCTGGCTGGCGTCCTTTTTGCCTTCCTTACCGGCGCCGCACGGACGATCCCCGTAGACCCGCTTTTCGTATTGCCGCTCGTCGCGCTGTTCTTCATCATCCGCCTGTTCAATCCGGCCATGGCCGTGCTTGCCGTGCTATTCGGCGGTGTCATCTTTGCCATTCTCAGCGGACGCGTTGCGAGCATACCCCACATCGAACTTTCGACTGTGACGGTGATCATGCCGGTCTTCGATGTGCGCGCCATGATCGGTCTCGCGCTGCCGCTTTACCTCGTCACAATGGCCTCGCAGAACCTGCCAGGCTTCGCAGTCCTGCGTGCGGCAGGTTATGAGCCCCCGACGTCCGCTGCGCTTCTCGTTACAGGTCTCGTCTCGTTGATAAGCGCGCCGTTCGGTGCCCACACCAGCAACATGGCGGCAATCTCCGCTGCAATCTGCACCGGACCCGACGCCCATCCCGACCCCGGAAAGCGCTGGTTGACGGGCCCATTCTATGCGCTGTCCTATTTGATATTTGCGATTTTCGGTGCATCGCTCGTTGCCTTGTTCGCAGTCTTGCCCCCGCCTCTGATCGCGCTTGTGGCAGGACTTGCGCTGATCGGGGCATTTACCAATGCGCTGGCACTCGCGCTCAAGACCGAACCTGAACGCCTGGCAGCGATCGTCACTTTTGCGGTTACGGCTTCAGGCATCACGATCGGCGGGATCGGCGCAGCATTCTGGGCACTCGTTGCCGGGCTGGCTGTTGTTTTCGTCGATCACGCAAAGAAAAGGTTCTGAATCCAAGGCCTTGCCGCATTTGGGATCACACTTTCTTGAAAAGCCCAAATATCTTTCCCATGTCGTTATCAATCGACCAATCAGGGTCGGGACTTTCTTGATAGGGAAGGGCTTTAGATGAACAATGCTGCATTGATCCGGCCAGGCTGGACCCCGGCGACCATCGCTTTGATGATTCTCGGTTTCATGCTGTTCTGGCCACTTGGTTTAGCCATGCTCGCCTATATTGTCTGGGGCAACCGTTTCGGTGGCTTCAGGCACGAAATGAGCAACGCAACCGACAATGTCTGCGGTGCGTTCCGTCGTCACCGGCGCAATCATCACTTCGGCAGAGGTCCGTTTGGTACCGGTAACGTTGCCTTTGATGAATGGCGTGAAAAAGAGCTGGAGCGCCTCGACGAAGAGCGCCGCAAGCTTGAAGAAATGCGTAGCGAGTTTGAAGAGTATGCGAGTGAACTGCGCCGCGCCAAGGACCGCGAAGAATTCGACCGCTTCATGGCCGAGCGGAACGCTGCGCCAAAGAAGCCTTCCGGTTCTGTTCCCGGCGTAAACGATACTGACGGAGAATAGCGGCTGGTTGCAGTCAGTTCCACCAGTCCTAATTGCGAAATGTAGTTCCATGGCGGCGCCTTCCGGCGCCGCTTCTGTTTTGTCTCACCGCTTTTGTTCGAATCAATTAATGTGGTCCCATGGTCCTGTCCCTCTTCCGGAGTCCGCCGAAAAAATCCGCAACGCTTAAAGCCGAGCGGAGCTACGAGGTTGCGGGCCGTGTCCTGCCCTTGCGCGTGATGGAGAATCCGCGCGCGACGCGTCTGACCTTGCGCATCGATGCAGGCGGCAAGGGCCTTCGCATGACCGTCCCTCCGGGCATGCCTGCCCGCGAGATCGACAAGTTTCTGACGCGGCATGAAGGCTGGATCGAAACACGTATTGCCAAGATGCCCGACCAGCCGAAGGTGCGCCCGGGGGTGAAGATCCCCATACGCGGCGTACCGCACCTCATCGTCCACGAGCCGGCCAAGCGCGGAACTGTCCGGCAGGAGAACGGAGCAGAGGGCCCAAGACTGATTGTCTATGGCGACCGCCCGCATCTGGCGCGGCGGGTGGGCGATTTCCTGAAGCGCGAGGCCCGGCGTGACCTCGAAACGCTGGTGGCGCGTCACACAGTAGCGGTCGGGCGGCGCGCCAAGGTCATTCGCCTCAAGGATACGAAGAGCCGCTGGGGTTCTTGCACATCGGATGGCACGCTGTCCTTTTCCTGGCGCATCATGATGGCTCCCCCGCCGATAATCGACTATCTTGTCGCGCATGAAGTTGCGCACTTGAAAGAAATGAACCACGGTCCGAAATTCTGGAAGCTGTGCGGCGAGCTGTGCCCGGATACCGAACGTTGCAAGGCCTGGCTCAAGCGCAATGGTGGCGCGCTACAGGCCATCGATTTCACCTGATGCGAGCGGCCATTTCTCCTGCCGTCCTGCAGGCGGCCCGAACCCTGTGGGACTTTCATCGCATCCACGACCAATTGTCGTGCGCCGACGTGATCATTGGGCTTGGCAGCTATGATCTGCGTGTCGCGGACCGCTGTGCAGAATTGTTCCATCAGGGTCTGGCCAAGCGGATCATCTTCACCGGCAAATCCGGCAACTGGACAGGCGCACTTTATCCCGGAACCGAAGCGGAAGCATTTGCAGCGCGTGCCAATGATTTGGGTGTTCCTGACGACGCCATTCTGATTGAGCCGCAAGCCACCAACATCGGCGAGAATATAAGGTTTGCGAAGGCAATGGCGGACGATACCGTTCGCCGTGTCATCCTCGTGACCAAGCCGCAGACCCAGCGCCGCGCCTTTGCAACCGTACGGGCCCAATGGCCCGGGATTGAACCTATGATTACCGCACCGCCGACCCGTTTCGAGGACCAGCCAACTGCAGCCTATCCGCTCGATATGTTCATCCATGAAATGGTCGGTGACGTGCAACGGATGATCGACTATCCGGCCAAAGGCTTCCAGATAGCGCAATCCGTCCCTGCATCTGTCGCGGATGCGTTCGATTTCCTTGTCAAAGAGGGCTATCACCACCATCTCTAATAGTTGATCCATGCGCAAAATCCTCGACTTTGACGCATTTTCGTGCGAGTGGCGGCTTATGAGCCTTGATATCAAGATTTGCGGGTTGAAAACCGACGAAGCAGTTGCGGCAGCGCTGGACGGCGGTGCATCGCATGTGGGCTTTATCTTCTTCCCGAAGAGTCCCCGCAATATCGATCCCGCCTTGGCTGGCCGCCTGCGCCGCGCTGCCGAGGGCCGCGCCAAGGCCGTTGCCGTAACGGTCGATGCTGATGATGCGACGCTCGACACAATCGTCACGGCGATGCGGCCGGACATGCTGCAACTGCACGGCAAGGAGAGCGTCCAGCGGGTCAAAGACGTCAAGGCGCGCTTCGGATTGCCGGTCATGAAGGCGTTTTCACTGTGTGAACGCAGCGACCTCGACCAGATCAAGCCCTTTATCGGTGTTGCTGACCGCTTCCTTTTTGATGCCAAACCGCCGAGGGGATCCGAACTTCCTGGCGGAAATGGCGTATCTTTCGACTGGCAGGTGCTGAGCGAGCTTGACGCCTCTATCGATTACATGCTTTCCGGTGGTCTCAATGCTGGCAATGTCCGTGAAGCCCTGGCGGCGAGATTGCCAGGCGGCATCGATGTTTCGTCGGGCGTCGAGTCTGATCCAGGCGTAAAGGATGTCAGGCTGATCGGAGAATTCTTCCGGGCTGTGCGCGCTGCCGGGAGCACCGGCGCAGCCTGAACCATAGAGGCAGTCATTTCGAGAAAGTGACGGGGACCCTTAAGAACAGGGCGGGCGTTTCGGAAAAAACGATACGGACCGCCAACAACGGAGCGAAGTAGTGAACAAGGTGGTTGAGCCCAATTCATTCAAGACAGGTCCAGACGAAGAGGGCATGTTCGGCATTTTCGGCGGCCGTTTTGTCGCAGAGACCCTGATGCCGCTGATCCTTGAATTGCAGCAGGCCTATGACGACGCGAAGAACGATCCGTCGTTCAAGGCGGAGCTCCAGGAGTTGTCGACCCATTATGCCGGCCGCCCCTCCAAGCTCTATTATGCCGAAGGTCTGACGCGGCACGTGCGCCAGCTTGCCAGGGAACAGGGTCTCGACGGCGGCGCCAAAATCTATTTCAAGCGCGAAGACCTGAACCATACGGGAAGCCACAAGATCAACAATTGCCTCGGCCAGATCCTGCTGGCCAAGCGAATGGGCAAGACACGCATCATCGCCGAGACTGGTGCTGGTCAGCACGGCGTTGCATCCGCTACGGTTTCCGCACGTTTTGGACTGCCTTGCGTTGTCTATATGGGCGCGACCGATGTCGAGCGGCAAAAGCCGAACGTCTTCCGCATGAAACTGCTCGGCGCCGAAGTCAAGCCGGTGTCCTCGGGCCACGGCACGCTGAAGGATGCTATGAACGAAGCCCTGCGCGACTGGGTCTCCAATGTCGAAGACACTTATTACCTGATCGGCACGGCCGCCGGCCCGCATCCCTACCCGGAACTGGTGCGCGATTTCCAGTCGGTCATCGGCACGGAAGCCCGCGAGCAGATTCTTGAGCGGGAAGGCCGCCTGCCGGATACCATCATCGCGGCCGTTGGCGGTGGATCCAATGCGATCGGCCTGTTCCATCCCTTCCTCGATGACAAGAGCGTCGAAATCATCGGTATCGAAGCAGGTGGGCGCGGCCTTGATGGCGAGGAGCATTGTGCCTCGATGAGCGCCGGCCGGCCCGGTGTGTTGCATGGCAACCGTACCTATCTGCTGCAGAATGCCGATGGGCAGATTCTCGATGGCCATTCAGTATCGGCCGGCCTCGATTATCCGGGGGTCGGCCCGGAACATTCCTGGCTGCGCGACACGGGCCGCGTATCCTATGTGCCGATCCTCGACAATGAAGCCCTGGATGCTTTCCAGCTGACCACTCGGGCCGAGGGTATCATCCCGGCATTGGAATCGGCCCACGCGATTGCCCACGCGGTGAAGATTGCTCCCCGGATGGCGCAGGACAAGATCATGATCGTCAATCTTTCAGGCCGCGGCGACAAGGATGTGCACACGGTCGGTCAACTGCTTGGAATGGATATCTGATCATGACGACGCGTATCGACCGAAAATTCGCAGCCCTCAAGGCAGAGGGGCGCCCAGCCCTCGTCACCTATTTCATGGGCGGCGATCCTGATTTCGACACTTCACTGAAGATCATGAAGGCCCTGCCAGGCTCCGGTTCCGATATTATCGAACTTGGCGTTCCCTTTTCCGATCCGATGGCCGATGGCCCGGCCATCCAGGCAGCGGGTTTGCGCGCGCTGAAAAAAGGTATGTCGCTGACGAAGACGCTGGACCTCGCCGCACGTTTTCGGACAAGTGACAACACCACGCCGATCGTCCTGATGGGTTATTACAACCCGATCTATATTTACGGTGTCGAACGCTTCCTGAAGGATGCCGTCATTTCGGGCATTGACGGACTGATCATCGTCGATCTGCCGCCGGAAATGGACGAAGAGCTCTGCATTCCTGCGATCAAGGCCGGCATTAACTTTATTCGGCTGGCAACACCGACGACCGATGACAAGCGCTTGCCGAAAGTGCTGCAGAACACGTCGGGCTTCGTCTACTACGTATCCATGAACGGCATTACGGGTTCGGCCTTGCCGGATACGAGCAGGGTTGCCGCCGCCGTCGAGCGCATCAAGAAGCACACGGATCTGCCGGTGGTCGTCGGCTTCGGCGTCAAGACCGCTGAACAGGCCAAGGTGATCGGCTCTGCCGCGGACGGCGTGGTTGTGGGCACTGCAATCGTCAATGCCGTGGCCAATACGATCAACCCCGACGGCTCGCTGGTTGCCGATCCGGCTGAAGCAGTTGCAACCATGGTGCAGGGACTTTCCAGCGGTGTGCGGGCGTCAAGGCTTGCCGCGGCTGAGTAGAAGCCCTAAATCACCGGAACAACGACAGAAGAACAGGACCGATCATGAACTGGATCACAAATTACGTCCGGCCGAAGATCAATTCGATGCTTGGCCGCCGTGAAATGCCGGAAAATCTCTGGATCAAGGATCCGGAATCCGGCGAAATGGTCTTTCACACGGATCTGGAGAAAAACCAATGGGTCGTCCCCTCTTCCGGCCATCACATGCGTATTCCGGCCAGGGACCGGTTGAGGTTCTTCTTCGATGACGGCGTGTTCGAAACACTTGAGCAGCCGAAAGTTGCGACCGATCCGCTGAAATTCCGCGATGAAAAGCGCTATGTCGATCGTCTGAAGGAACATCGCGCCAAGACTGGCCAGGACGACACGATCATCAATGCTCTTGGGTCGATTGAAGGCCTGCCGATCGTCGTCACCATCCATGATTTCAATTTCATCGGCGGTTCGCTTGGCATGGCAGCAGGAGAAGCGATCATCAAGGGTTTTGAAACCGCAATTGCCCAGAAGAAACCCCTGGTACTCTTTGCCGCGTCAGGCGGCGCCCGCATGCAGGAGGGCATCCTCTCGCTGATGCAATTGCCGCGTACAACAGTTGCAGTGGAGATGCTGAAGGAAGCCGGTCTGCCCTATATCGTGGTTTTGACCAATCCGACGACAGGCGGCGTAACTGCTTCCTACGCGATGCTCGGCGATATTCACATCGCTGAACCGGGGGCGATGATCGGTTTTGCCGGCCAGCGTGTCATCGAACAGACCGTCCGCGAAAAGCTGCCGGAAGGGTTCCAGCGTGCCGAATATCTGAAGACGCACGGGATGGTTGACATGGTTGTGCCGCGTACGGAATTGAAGGCAACCATCGCACGCTTATTGAAAATGTTGCTGGGCGAACCGGCGACTGAGATCCCTGAAGGATTGCCAAACGGACTGGCGGCCACAATGCCGGTACCGGCCGAAGCCCAATCTTGATGCCATCCTATTTGCTGGATCGGGTGTGCAATGCCGTCGCGTGCTGAACAAGAGATAGAACGGCTGCTGGGCTTGCACCCCAAGGGCTTTGATCTGTCGCTGGGGCGCATTACCCGCCTTCTCGACACACTCGGCAACCCGCACCTGAGGATACCACCGGTAATCCATGTCGCGGGAACCAATGGCAAGGGTTCCGCTGTCGCCTTCTCCCGTGCGCTGCTCGAAGCCGCTGGCTACACGGTTCATGTCCACACCTCTCCGCATCTCGTACGCTGGCACGAACGCTATCGGCTTGGCGCTCCCGGCGGTGGCAAGATAGTCGAAGATGATGTACTCGCCGAGGCGGTCAAGCGGGTCGCCGATGCCAATGCCGGACAGGCCATCACCGTTTTCGAGATTTTGACCGCCGTCACGTTCGTCCTGTTTTCTGAACATCCTGCCGATGCCGTCATCCTCGAAGTCGGTCTTGGCGGCCGCTTTGATGCGACGAATGTAATTCCTGAGCCTGCCGTCAGCGTTATCATGCCGATTTCACTGGACCATCAACCCTATCTTGGCGATCGGGTCGAACTGATCGCGGCGGAAAAAGCTGGAATTATCAAACCGCGCTGCTCCGTGGTCATTGGGGCGCAGGAAGAAGAAGCCGTGCGGATGGTGCTGATCGAGACCGCCGAACGGCGCGATTGCCAATACGCGGTCTATGGACAGGATTTCCTCAGCTTTGAGGAGCGCGGCCGCATGATCTACCAGGACAATACCGGACTGATGGACCTCCCCTTGCCCGCTTTGCTCGGCCGCCATCAACTTGCCAACGCTGCCGCTGCTATCCAAGCTGTCAGAACTGCGGGATTTACCGTTCCCGAATACGCAGTCGAGACGGCAATGACCACGGTGGAGTGGCCTGCACGCATGCAACGGCTCATCAAAGGCAAGCTGGTGGATCTGGCGGTTCCGGGATCAGAGATCTGGCTTGATGGCGGACATAATCCCGGTGCAGGCCTGGTGATTGCCGAGGCTATTGCTACACTCGAGGATCGCACCCAGCGGCCGCTGTTCCTGATAACCGGGATGATCAACACCAAAGACCCCGTAGGCTATTTCCAAGCCTTCACCGGCATGGCGCGGCATGTCTATACGGTGCCCATCCGCTCCAGTGGAGCGGGCATCCCGCACGACGAGCTGGCGCTGGCAGCCAACGAAGCGGGGCTTTCGGCAGAACCCGTTCACTCCGTCGAGAACGCGCTCAAAATACTGCGCGACAGCTGGGACAAATCCGAGCCGGCGCCGCGCATACTCATTGGCGGTTCGCTTTATCTTGCCGGCGATGTTCTCTCGGACAATGGCACACTCCCACAATAATTGTTCTGGACAACAAAAAAGCCCGGCAAAGAGCCGGGCTTCTTAATTTCAGAGGCCCAAAAATCAGGCCGCCGAATTCTTGATCCAGTCGGTCAACTTGCTCTTGGGAGCGGCTCCAACCAGATTGGCCGCCAGTTCGCCATCCTTGAACATCAGCAAGGTCGGGATCGAACGCACACCGAACTGAGCGGCAAGTTCTGGATTCTCGTCGATATTGACTTTGGCAATCGTAACCTTGCCTTCCATCTCCGAAGCGATTTCTTCAAGGGCGGGTGCGATCATCTTGCACGGTCCGCACCATTCTGCCCAGAAATCAACAACGACAGGCTGGCCTGACTGGATTACATCGGACTGGAAGTTGCTGGTGTCGATCTTGACGGTAGCCATAGGCTTTTCCTTGTGGGTTTGTGAATGTGTTGCACATCATGTGGTGAGTCGGCTCGCCCTCGTCAAGTTTCGTCTTCTCACGATGCGGTGAGACGGGCAAGGGCATCCTGCATCGCGTTCACGGGAATATCGATCAGATAGGGACCTTCAGTAAAAAGCAGTGCTGCCTCGACGATTTTACCGGGATACAGCGGTTCCAGCAATTGCCGATAAAGCGCTAACTGCGCCACGTAAGTATCGGGCACCCCTGCCAATGTATGGGGAGGAGGCCGGTTGGTCTTGTAGTCCACGATGAGTACGCGGCTTTCGCTGACCGCCAGCCGGTCGATCACGCCTGAAACGGCGTGATCCTTGCCGCGCAGATGCAGCGTCCCCATGACCGCTACTTCGGCCAGCGACCCTGATGCAAAGACGGGAGCAAAACCTGAATCATTCATGACGGCGAGTACCGATTGCAGGGCGTTTTCGACCTCCTCTGGCTTCCAGTCGAAAGCGGCACGCGAAAGATAGCGCCGCGCGGCCGGTACGCGTTGATCGGATGGGAGATTGGGCAGCGTCTGCAATAGCGCGTGAATAACCGTACCGCGCCGGATGGCAAAAGACGGATCGCCGCTCTCCCTCACGAGCACCGGTGAACCGGTCACCAAAGGTGCTTCGTCGTCGGGCTCGATCAAAACGGAGACACCCGATGGCGCAAGCGGTCTTGGTAGACCAGCTTCGCGCGGCATCGGCCTTCGATACGCCGCTGGAAAAGGGGCTGCACTGATCTCAGTTGCGATGTCAGGCTCGACAATGGCTGCAGGAACGCGCTCCGTGACGCGGTAGCGCTTGGCAACCACTCCCTCAACCGCATGCTGGAACGGCTCGCTCGCTTCGGCCAGCGCCGCTTCCACCAGATCGTGCCAGGTTCCGGGCGCGCGCCGCGTTCCGCGGTAGCCGCAAACGATCAGGCGGTCTTCGGCCCGGGTCATGCCGACATAGAGCAGGCGGCGATACTCTTCTTCGGCGCGGACTTTCAGGTTGTCGATTATATTTGCCGTGAACGCCGTCGCATGGGTTTTGGACGGAGCGAACAAAAATCCCTTGCCACGCCATCCCTCTTCCTCTGCCATATCGAAAGAAAGCAGATTTGGCGCACGCCCGCCCGCGGAAGCAGCGCTGCCGGAATCGACCAGGAATACAACGGCCGCCTCAAGTCCCTTGGAGGCATGTACCGTCATGATCCGTACTTCGTTGCGGCTCTGATCGAGTTCGCGTTTGATTTCCGGAGCCGCCGCATCCAGCGTTTCGAGGAACGCCTGCAGGCCCGGCAATCCTGTCTTCTCTGTCGCAACAGCATAGTTCTGGAACTCGTCGATGACATCGCCCGCCTCCTGGCCGAGCCGTGCGAGAAGGTCGCGCCTTGCTCCGCCGGGCCCAAGAATATCGGCGTAGAACTCGAACACCGGCACTGTGTCAGCGCTATTTCGCCAATCCTGCAGCCGTTGTGCAATACCATAGAGCGTGAGGTCGTCCTCGGCCTGCGCAAGCAGGCGCTGATAAAGCGTTACATTTTCCGCCCGGTCATGGGCGAGGGCAAACAACTGATCATCGCCCAATTTGAACAATGGGCTCTTGAGGACTGCCGCGAGCGACAAATCATCGGACGACAACAGCATGAACCGGCCAAGCGCCATCAGATCCTTGACAGCGATATGATCAGTTAGCCTCAACCGGTCCGCGCCAGCAACGGGAACATGACGCTTCTTCAGTTCGCGCGACAGGGCCGGCATGAACTGATCACGCTTGCGCACCAGAACCATGATGTCGCGTGCCTCGAGCCGGCGGCCTTGCCCGTCGAGGATTTCGCCATTCTTGAGCCAGAAGTCGATCGTTCGTGCGATCTGCTCGGCGAGACGCACCGGCGGCGCAGGCAGGCTGTCAACGGGCGTACGCCAGTCGTCCTCCTCTGGCGTTGTGACCGGGTCAAGCATGTCCCATATCTGCACTTCGCCCGGATCATGATCGCGTATCGCCGTGTGCACCGTCGCGCCGTGATCCGCGCCGAAACCTCGATTGGCTTCCGGCCGGGCAAAGACCTTGTCCACGGCAGACAGCACATCTGGAGCAGACCGGAAGGAGAAGTTGAGATTGACCCGGGCGAAGCTTAGCTCGGATTGACGGGTCTTCCGTTCGGTTGCCTTGCCATGCTCGGCAAAGTCCTCCGGTACCGCGCCCTGGAATGAATAGATCGATTGCTTCTCATCGCCGACAGCAAAAAGTGTGCGGCGAACGGTACGCGCCGTCTTCCCTGCGAAAAATTCCTCGCTCAACAGACGTATGACGCGCCATTGGTTGGGGCTCGTATCCTGCGCCTCGTCGACCAGTATGTGGTCAATGCCCTTATCGAGCTTGTACTGGACCCAGGGCCCCGCATCCTGCCGCCCGAGGAGCATCATCGTCCGCACGATCAGATCATCGAAATCGAGAAGACCGTGCGCCCTTTTCATCTGCTGATAGCGACTGAGCAGATCATCAACCAGCGCGAGTGCAGAGAGGGTCAGCCGGACAAGGCGCAATTGCTTAAGCCTGTCGAGCCCTTCGAACACCCGCTGCGCCGCGCGATCATAGCGATCAATGAAATCCGGTACCCGGTCCGTCACCGCCTTGGACGAAATAAATGAGCCGTTCTTGGGCTCTCCGCTCGCCTTCAGAAATGCCGTCTTCAAGGCCTCTTCGCGCTGGTCAATCTGGTCATTGACCTTGGCAAAACGCAAGGTCAGCGCGAACTCCTGCGCCCGGGTGGCGCTTCTTGGGATGTCGAGGATTTCTCCAAGAATGCCGCCATCAAATTCGCGTACCGGCCAAAGCGTTGACAGGATGCTGTCTTCTGTCTCCATGCCGGTGAAGCCGAAATGAGCGTAGAAGGTCTGGCGGCGCAACTCATCATGGCCAATATCGCGGATGAATTGTGTCAGGTCATGCCGCTTGTTCACGGCTTCGTCGAGCAGTGCCTGCAAGCCAAATTCTCCGGCAGCATCGAGCACGTCGGCGAAGGCAGCGGCAAGCTCCGTGTTGCTGTCCAAGCGCGCAGACTGCAGCAACTGGCGGCGCGCTTCACCAACGAGTGCAACTTGCATCAGATCGTCCATCAATTCGAAATGGCCGGCGATGTTGGCCTCCAGCGGAAACTGATGAAGAATGGCCTCGCAGAAGGCGTGGATCGTCTGGATCTTGAGACCACCCGGGGTTTCCATGGCACGCGCAAACAGGCGGCGCGCCTGCGCAAGGCGGTTTTGATCGGGAACCCGGCCGTCAATCTGCTGTATCGTTTCTGACAACGTGGCTTCATCGGTGGTCGCCCATTCGGAAAGCCGTGCAAAAACGCGGTTTTGCATCACCGCGGCGGCTGCCTTCGTATAAGTGAGGCAGAGGATTTTCGATGGATCGGTTCCGTCAAGCAGCAGCCGGATCACGCGCTCGGTGAGAACATGGGTCTTGCCCGACCCGGCATTGGCCGAAACCCAGACCGAATCATTTGGATCTGCCGCCTTGTTTTGGTTCGCTATCGTTTCGAAAGGAATGACACGAGGCTTTTTCATTCACCCTCGCTGCCATCATCTGCACCGCCTGCTGACCATTCCAGCACCCGGGCGAGATGGTCATAGTCCCCGGTCAGATCAGTTTCCTTGAACGGCAGGGCACGTGACAGGTAGCCTTTTTGCGAATCGCGATAGGCGTTGAGCAATTCATTAAGCCGTTGCCAGGAAAGTTCCCCGAGTTCCGGCGCCGATTTCTCGCTGCCATTCGCTGCGGTGCCAATTTTCAGGATCGATTCCGGGTCCACCCTGCCATTCGGCCGGAGGCGAACATAGAGGAGGTCAGAGGCGTAGCGGTTGCCAACTTCATGAAACGCTCCGCGCGCAAGAAGCGCTGCCTCCAGCGCAAGCTGCGGCGACAGAAGCACATGGGCCTGCCGTTTCGACGGCGTTGAACCGGTCTTGTAATCGATAATGTCCACCGTTCCGTCCCGCCTGAGGTCGAGGCGATCCGCCCGTCCGGAAAGCGTCACGCCTGTCGTCCCCACGGAAATTTTCTTCGAGGCAATTTCGGGATGGCGTTCGGCAATCAATGGAGCACGAACGCGTTCCCAGTCGAGAAATTCGGGTACCAGGGACTGGAACCGCGGCCACCAAACCGCATCGATCTCCTCGGGCAGCGCGATATCGTCGAAATATTGTCTGCCTATGTCCAGCAGCCGGGCCGGAGCGTCGGGGCGGACCGGGTCGATACCCTCTTCGGTAAAATGTGCCAGAATGTTGTGGAACAGCGAGCCGCGTTCTGCCACATCCGGATCGCGGATCAGCGGATCGATCGGGCGCAGCCGCAGGATACGCCGCGCGAATATTGCATAGGGATCGCGCCTCAATGTTTCTATTTCCGTCACCGAAAAATGCTTTGGCCGCGCCTCGAGCGGTGGCCTGGGTTCTGGCCGCCTGACGAAATCTTCGTCCGCCGCATGATCGATCTCGCGTGCCCAATTCAGATACTTTGCGCCGCGCGTCCGCAATTCCGCCGCAGCGGTCTTGCCAAGCACCGTCTCGAGCCGCTGCAGCCAGCGCGAGGCGACTGTCGGCGCATTGGCGGAACGCTGCGACCTGGTAAGGATGACGCGATCCATGCCCATCGCCATCTGGAAATCGTGGGCGGCCAGACCGGTGCGCCGCTCCGGCGGTTCAAGATTGATGATGGATTTCATCGGGCGCGACATGAATGGGTCGTTGCGCGTCTTTCCCGGCCACGAACCTTCATTGAGACCGCCGATGATTACCGTATCGACCGTCTGCAGCCGCGCCTCGAGCGCCCCCCATATGAACAGGCGGGGGTGGGCGCCGGCCTTCGGCTTCACAACCTCGCCTGACATCAGCGCTTCGACCATTCCCGGCCATTCCGGGGCCAGAAAATCCAGTCCGGTATTGGCCGAAACCAGATTGCGCAGAAAGCCGGCAAACTGCTCGCCGGCCGCACCGGAATAGAGCGCGGCGATATCACCCTTGTCGTCGCGCGCCAGATTTTCCAGGCTCGATACGCTGGCGTGAATGATCTCGGCCATCTGCACCGGCTCGGTCCTGTCAACAATGACAGTGAGTGGTTCCATACTATGACTGAGAGCAGCGCAGGCTATCCGGGCTGCTTCGATCTGAGCAACGGAAATCTGCCGCAGCCAGACCGGTTCGAACGGCGCATTACTACCCTCGGCCAGACGTTGCTCGAAGAACGCGGCAAGACCGGAAAGCGAAGCGCGGCCAGTGCCGCCGCGCAAGGATACGAGCTCAATGGTTTCGGCGGCCTGCCGCACCGCCGGGCGTTGCAGCCCAAGCCGCGTCAAGGGATGTTTGAGCAGCGCGAGAAGCGCAACCGGATCACCTGGGTTGAATGCAGTTTCGATCGCCAGCCGCATCAGTGTCGCCGGTTGCGTTTCGCGCAGGGCATGGCCGCCGGAATCGTCTGCAGCAATGTTGAAGCGTGCAAGTTCGGTCGACACACGACGTGCCAGGTCGCGGTCAGCTGTGATCAGGGCCGCAGTCTTGCCCGGCTGATCGATGGCATCACGCAATGCGACGGCCACGGCGAGCGCCTCTTCGCGCTCATTGGCCGCCTCGATCAGGGCCACCGGCGCGACGGCTTCAGAAAATTGGCCGCTGGTGCGGTCGATAGTGCTCCAGGCCTCGCTCGTATCCGCCGGGCGCATGGCCTCGGCGAGCAAATGCTCGCGAGCTCTCTTTTGCGGCGTGACTTTTCCCAAACGGACGACATCGTGGCGCAGCACGCCGAGTTCGCTCAAGAGTTTTCTCAGGCCATATTGCGGATGACCGAAAATCGACGGATTGCCGTCAATATTTGCCAAGACGTCCCAGCTCGCTGCATCCATATCGCGGTCAAGGCCTGGCAGGATGACGGCACCATGCGGCAGTGACGCGATGGATGCAAGGAGCCTGGCTGTGGCAGGTATGGAACCCGTGGAACCGGCAGCGATAACGGGGCCGTCCGGAGGGTTGCGCATCAGACGCTCAGCTTCCAGTTCAATCAGCCGGTTGCGATGGGCCGCGGGGTTCGATCGATGAACATCGGCCAGAATATCGGGCCAGAGACTGGTGACTATGCCTAGAAAATCAAGTGTCACCTGCCACCAGTTCGGCAGTTCCTCCGACACGATGTTCGAGAGAGTCGCCCAGCCGCTGGCTTCGGTTTCCACTTGATCCATCAGTGCGGCAAGGTCACGCGCCAGCCAGATCGCGTCGGCGGTCGTAGCAGGGATGGCAATTTCCTCATTGCCGAACAGAGCCCGGACATGGTCCGGCAAGCGCTCACGCCACGGCCTCACCAGCCGTGCGAGCAGCAGCAGCCGTTCCGTGGAGCTTATCGGTGGCAAGAGATCGAAGAAGGCGTCCGATCCCATATCAAACATCGCTGCATCTTCGTCCACATCACCTAGTGGGCGAATGACGGGAAGAATCGCGGATCTGACTGGACTTTTTTCAACAAGCAGTGAGCGCAAAGTGCGCGCAGCGCGGCGCGTCGGCACGTAGATCGTCACACGCGCCAGCGCCATCGGATCTGTGGGATTGTCGGGGAAGCCAGGTATGAGCGTTCCCGACCCCAGCGCATCTACGAGAGCAGGCAGGAACGGTATGCCGGGCGCGATGGAAAATACCCGTGAATGTTTGTGGTCAGCCATGGATCCCTTGACCGGCGCGGGCGATAGCGGCTTCCGCATCACCGATGGCGCCGGGTGTCCCGACCGTCAGCCAAATACCCTCCATTGGCACACCGTAAAGCCGGTCCGCAGCAATTGCTGCGTCAAAATAATGGTTCAGCGAAGCCTTGCCTGCCGATGCTTCGGCAAAGATGCGCGGGTGGATGATGGCTGCACCGGCATAGATATAGGGCGATGTCTCATCCGCTGCGAGCCGGCGCAACTTACCCTCCGCGTTCATGTTGAAATCCCCGCGGCCGTCATAGCCGGTCGCCTGGTGCTTCGTCGCGATCATCAGGAGAATGTCCATGCGCGCATCATCCCATCCTTCCGCCAGGAGGACAAGATTTGGTATCGCCCCGTCAATCCAGAAAGTGTCCGCATTGATGACATAAAACGGCTCGGTCCCTATCTGCGGCAGTGCATTGACGATGCCACCTGCAGAATCAAGCAGCTCTGTACGTTCATCTGAAACGAGAATCTCGGGAACGCTCCTCTTCGCCAAATGCGTATCCAATTGATCAGCGAGATAGTGCGTATTGACGATTGCACGCTCGACACCATTATTTGCGAGCGCGTCCAGCCCCCAATCGATCAATGGTTTGCCGGCTACCTTTACCAGGGGCTTGGGGATCGTGTCTGTAATCGGAGCCATGCGCTTGCCGAGACCGGCTGCCAGAACCATTGCGGTACGGGGCTTCGTCATTAAAATCAACTCTCCGAATTTACGATACCTGCCTTTTCGCACCAATCCTTGACCGGCGCCAGTGCAGGGTGGCCAATGACGCGATTGAGGTAGGCCTTGATGCGAGGAAGGTGCTGCAGATAGAAAGGTTTGCCGTCCCGTTCGTCAAGGCGGACAAAGATACCGAGAATCTTGGCATTGCGCTGCGCCGCCATTATAGCAAAGGCCCTGCGGAAACCCTCTTCATCAAAATCCTCACTGCCCGATCGACGCTCGTCGAGATAAGCGGCGAGCAAATGATCCTGAAGCTCCGGTGGAATGGTCACCCGCGCATCGAAAACCAGCGATGCCACGTCATAGGCCGACGGGCCGATCATCGCGTCCTGAAAATCGATCAAACCAATGCGGTCGGTGGCTGTCGCGCTGCTGCGCCAGAGAATATTGGGCGAATGCACGTCACGCAGCAGCAGACTTTGCTCGGCATTGATTAATTGGCTAAATACTTCGTCCCAGGCGGCGACATAGTCCGATTTTTTCGCAGATCCAAGTGGCGACCCGCGCATGCGGGGAACATACCAGTCCGAAAGCAGCTCCACTTCAATCATCATCGCGTCGCGATCGAAGTTGTGGATATGATGTGAATAACCTTCGGCCGCCTCGATATCCCGCGGCCATGATTGCTGATGCACTTTCGCCAGCAGACGAACTACCGCCTCGTAGCGTTCAGGAATTGGTGCACCCGTGGCATCCAGCACTCCATCACTACCGAGGTTTTCCAGGAGCAGAAACCCCCTCTCGAGATCTTCGGCGAGGATCGCGGGCACCTTGAATTTCTTCGATTGCAACAATCTATCGAGGGCAACAAATGCCGTCACCGACTGGGACAGATGAGCGATCTGCATGTAAGTCTTGCCGTCGCGCAAAACAGGTCCGCCAGGATTATATGGCGAGTTCATCAGGATGAGCGGAAGCTCGTCTCCGGTCGAAACTGTTTCATAGCCCCGTGCTGACGCGTCGCCGAGCAGATAGCGCCGCCGGGCGGTTCCCAACCCGGCTTCCGTCAGGAAATTTCGAATTTCCAATGAGCGCTGCAGCCGAGCTATGGCGGCGGGTTCACCATCAACCAATGCTTTTCGCCCGTCGCCATCGCTGATCAGGGACAGGTGAAGGCTTGCTGTTGGCAGGACTTGGCCTGCCCGTTCCGGCCACTCGACCAGGACAACACCGTCTTCCAATGCTTCATCCAGGCCAAGCTCATCAATTTCATCGGCAGAGGAAAGGCGGTAGAGATCGACATGGCTGACCGGGACGCGCAGTTCCGGATACGACTGAACGATGGTGAAGGTCGGGCTTGGCACCTCGTAGTCAGTATCGTCGGCAATCGCACGGATCAAACCGCGCGCCAGCGTCGACTTACCCGCGCCGAGGTCGCCGGAAAGCGTGACGAGATCGCCTTTTCTTAACGCAAGCGCCAAGTCCTGGCCAAGGCGTTCGGTTTCTTCTGTCGTTGCGAGCTGAATGCTGATTGAGGTCATAGGTGCCTTATTCGGCAGCGATGCTGAATGTCCGCGCCTCCAGGGGGAAGCGACAAGTAACCTGCGTACCCATCCCGGCGGCGCTGCTGATATCGACCGTGCCGCCATGCAGCTCGACAAATCCCTTCACAATTGAAAGTCCCAACCCGGCGCCGCGCTTGCGCCCGCCATTGGGATAGGGCTGGAAGCGTTTGAAAATGCTGTCGAGGACATAATCAGGCATGCCAGGGCCACTGTCGTGTACGCTGAAGACCATTTCGGCCTGCTCCCGCCGGCAAGCGAGCGTCACCGTACTACCTTCCGGAGCGTAATTGGCGGCATTGCTCAGCAGATTTGACAGGACCTGTTTGACACGGCTGGCATCGGCACGAAAGGAGCCTGTTCCAGGCTCGATGCGAATATCCAGCAGGATATTATGCTCCTTCAACCGCTCGGCGACCTTTTCGGAGGCCGTCGTCACGGCATCTGTGACCGAGACATCGCTTATGTCGAGCTCCATAATGCCGGCGTCGACGGTGGCAAGATCCAGAATATCATTGACGATGGTCAACAATACCGAAGAGGAGGTGCCGATGTGATCGAGGTAATCGCGCTGGCGATCGTTGAGCGGTCCGGTCATCGGCGTCTGCAGAAGTTCGGTAAAGCCAATGATGTTGGTCAGAGGCGAGCGCAGTTCGTAGGATACGTGCTGCACGAAATCGTTCTTCAGTTCATCCGTTCTTTCCAGCGCCTCGTTCTTTTCCTTCAATGCGCGCTCAACTTGGACTGAGTCGGTAACGTCGACGAAAGTGAGCATGGTTTGGCCGTTCGGCAACGGCGCTGTCGCGTAAAACAGGATCTTGCCGGTGCTGAGTTCGATATGGCCGGAGAGCGATTGACGTTCGTCATCGAAACCGGTGACCGTCGTGACGAAGGTTTCCCAGTGAGCAGCGTCCGAGACAGGCTCGCACAGCCGGCGGATCGCCGAAATATGCAAGCCTTCGGCGATCTGTTCGCGTTTCAACGACCACAACGATGCAAAAGCGGGATTGGAGAGGCGGATCTTGCCATCGGAGCCGAATACGGCAACGCCTTCAGCGAGGTGATCCAGTGTCTGGCCCTGAACCTTGATGAGTGTGTTATAGCGGCTCTGCAGTTCGAGCTTTTCCGTCAGGTTCTCGAAGACCCATGTGACACCGCCCTTCGGCTGCGGATTGACGATGACACGCAGCGTGCGGCCGTCAGTCAGATACCAGACATGTTCCTGCGACTCGACAGAGTGATAGGCCGCTAGAACCTGGTCTTTCCAACGCCGCCAGTCCGGTTGCTCCGGCAGTATGCCGTCGCTGCGGAAGCGATCGAGCAGCATGGCATTGTCGGGGCTGCTCTCAAGAAAAGCTGTTTCCAACCCCCATAGCTTGGCAAAGGCCTGATTGAAGAATTGCAGCTTGCGGTTGGCGTCGAACATCGCGACGGCAGAATTCAACTGATCCAGCGTGTCCGAATGATTTAGCACGGTTCGCTTGAACTCTTCGCGAATCAATTCGATTTCGCTGATATCGGCCGCGAGCCCTGCGGAGCCGGCGCTACCGGCAACGTCTGTCACCCGGAAGACGTGACGGTCTCCGCCGACGACCGTCGATAGCTGATCGTGGAATCGACGGTTCGCTGCTTTGTCCCGCTCAATGCGCTCGCGGGCTTGCGAACCAAACAGTTCACGCGCATCGCTGACTGCAGTGCGCGCGTCGCGAACGTCCACCGCCTTGGCGTAAGCCATGTTCACCCAGGTAAGACGGCCATCGCCATCGCGGTGCCAGGCCGGCATATCAACCGCCTCCAGGAGCCCGCGCAGCGTACCGACGGCTTCACTGAGTTGATAATTCTCGGTCTTGAGCAACGCCTGTGCCGCCCGCGCCTCCCCGAGATTGATGAAGCGGACGATAGCATAGCCGCCGGAGGTGCGACCTTGAACTTCCAGCGGTGCGCCCTTCGAAGTCTCGATCGCAATATCAAACGGCCGCGCCTTTTCGCGCAATGCCGAGATCGAGCGATCAAGCAATGTCGCCGAGTCGATCTGGAGCCAACGGCCAAAAGCCAGGAATAGTGCCCGCGCCTCCGGAACACCGATCTCGGGCGGCAGGGTGCCGACAAGATTTGGTGTGCTTGAAGCGCCTTCCCAGACGATTATGCGCTGGTCCTTGAGATTGAGCATGGCCTCATTGCGCTGAACGGTGACATTGAGATCTGCGACCTTGTCGCGTAGCTGGCGATTTTCATTGGCAATGCGGCTGCGCTCACGGATCAGCCAACCCGCCGAGAGCAGCGCCGCGCCCATGGCGCCGAGAAACATCGCGAATTGCACGACTTCGAATGTGCCCACCTCCACACCGAATGGCGTGTTGATTTTACCCAGCGCATCCTGGGCGTGCGCGGCAGATGAAGCGGCCAAAACAATGGGCATTGCCGAACTCGCACTGGCAAGCAGTGTCCGCAACTTTCTCAGCACAGGTCGTCCGTATGCTGCATGTTTACTGCGAACATCACCTTCACCAATCGTCATATCAGCCCCATCCTGACGAATGTGGTTGCTTCGATCCTCGCGATTTTTCAACCACTTGGCCCATCCGAAACAACGCCATCCCGAATCACTACAATAAACCTTGAGCGAATCGACGGGAAGAACTGCGTGCAAAAAAGAAAGCCGGAGAATTTGTCAATTCTCCGGCTTCCATATCTTGTGGGTATATACTGATCAGATCAATATCTGTAGTGGTCCGACTTGAACGGGCCGCTCGGCGTTACACCGATATAGGCAGCCTGTTCTTCGGAAAGAACCGACAATTTCGCGCCGAGCTTGTCGAGATGCAAACGGGCGACTTTTTCGTCCAGGTGCTTCGGCAGGACGTAAACCTCATTCTTGTACTGTTCACCGCGGCTGTATAGCTCGATCTGAGCCAAAACCTGGTTGGTGAACGAGGCTGACATGACAAAGCTTGGATGACCTGTTGCATTGCCAAGGTTAAGCAGCCTTCCTTCGGAAAGGAGCAGCAAGCGCTTGCCGTCCGGGAACGAAATCATATCGACCTGAGGCTTGATGTTGCTCCACTTCAGATTGCGCAATGCGGCGACCTGGATCTCGTTGTCGAAGTGGCCGATATTACCGACGATCACCATGTCCTTCATCTTGCGCATGGTATCGATGGTGATGACATCTTTATTGCCGGTTGTGGTGATGATGATGTCGGCCGTTGGAGCCGCATCTTCGAGGGTTACCACTTCGAAACCGTCCATCGCGGCCTGCAGTGCGCAAATGGGATCGACTTCCGTCACCTTGACGCGAGCGCCGGCCCCAAGCAACGACGCGGCCGAACCCTTGCCGACGTCGCCGTAGCCGCAAACAACAGCAACCTTGCCAGCCATCATGACGTCGGTGGCGCGGCGGATACCGTCAACCAGCGATTCCTTGCAGCCGTACTTGTTGTCGAATTTCGACTTGGTGACACTGTCGTTGACGTTGATCGCCGGGAAAGGCAGTAGGCCCTTCTTCTGCAGCTGATACAAACGATTGACGCCGGTCGTGGTTTCTTCAGTCACGCCCTTGATCGCATCGCGCTGCTTGGTGAAGAAGCCCGGGGTTTCCTTCATGCGCTTCTTGATCTGCGCGAAGAGGATTTCTTCTTCTTCGCTGCCCGGGTTGGACAGGACGTCTTCCCCGGCTTCCGCGCGTGCGCCAATCAGGATGTACATGGTGGCGTCGCCGCCATCATCGAGAATCATATTGGAAGGCTGGCCATCCGGCCATTGAAAAATCTGATCGGTGTAGGTCCAATACTCTTCAAGAGTCTCGCCCTTGACGGCGAAGACCGGCGTGCCGGTTGCAGCAATAGCTGCAGCGGCATGATCCTGGGTCGAGAAGATGTTGCACGATGCCCACCGGACCTTGGCGCCGAGTGCCTGCAGGGTTTCGATCAGGACGGCGGTCTGGATCGTCATGTGCAGGGACCCGGTAATGCGGGCACCCTTAAGCGGCTGCGACGTGCCAAATTCTTCGCGGCTGGCCATCAGGCCAGGCATTTCGGTTTCGGCGATTTCGATTTCCTTGCGGCCCCAAGCAGCCAGTTCAAGGTCCTTGACGATGTAGTCCTGTTTCTCGGCCATCTAAGTCAGCTCCGTCTTGTGTGTTCCATTTGGCCGCGCGTTTAGAGGCGACCGGAGATGCCGTTGACTAGCAGATTAGGGATCAACGCACAATGGGATATAAAGAAATCCTTATGCGTGCATATGGTGGCGATGGATTTAGCCGCGATATTGCCCTTGAGATATGGTTCGACGTCAGGCTTCTTCGCCGAATTTATCAGCTATCAAAGCGCCGAGAGCCTTCATCACTTCAGGCGCCTGAAGTCCGGAAGCGCTGATCTTGATACAGCAGCCCGGGGAGGCTGCAAGCATCATCAGACCCATGATAGATGTGCCGCCAACCGTCATGCCATCCTTTTCGACACGGACGTGGGCATCATAGCCATCAACCAGCTGGACGAACTTTGCCGAGGCGCGCGCATGCAGCCCGCGCCGGTTGATGATCTCGAATGACTCCACAAGGGCATTGTCCGGATCAAATGTGCCGGTCGTTTCAGCAGTCAGGCGCATTTATTACCTCTATGGGGCATAACCCTATTTGGCTGTCAGCACCTGGCTGGCCACGTTGATATATTTCCGTCCCGCATCCTGGCCTTCCCGCAACGACGCCGCCATGTCATTGGTAACGCGGACACTGGAAAGCTTGATCAGCATCGGCAGATTAACTCCGGCGATGACTTCGATCCGCCCTGACTCCATCACGGAAATCGCCAGATTGGAAGGCGTTCCGCCAAACATATCTGTCAGGATGATAACGCCCGAGCCATTGTCAGCCCGGGCCACGGCATCGACGATATCCCGCCGGCGCTGCTCCATATCATCATCTGCACCGATTGATACGGTTTCCAGATATTCCTGCTGGCCGACAACATGCTCCACGGCATGATGAAATTCTTCAGCCAGTCTTCCGTGCGTCACAAGCACGAGTCCGATCATTCTGAAACTGCTCCTGTCGCGCCAGCCCCTTGGGATTGGGCTTTTGTCTGCGCCTTGAATGCCCCGTTTGGCAGGTGTCGCATTCTGGCAGGACGAATCGTGAAGGCAAGTGGAAAAATGGCGTTAACAAGACAGAGGGTCATTTTCTCGCAGCTTAATAGGTCAACTATTTGGATTGTTAAGCTATTTTTTCCACTGGGGGCAAAAAAGTCTCGCTTCCACAGCACGGCAGGCAGCCTCGATTTCCCGTTTTGGTAGAAGAAGGTGTGGGATCGCGACACCCTGTAGTTGTGCCGTGGCGCCATCCGCAAATCGAACCGCATGATCTCGTTCGATCAATTCAACAACGAGATGTATGACCGCGGCCGTCTCAAAATCCACAGAATGAAGGCCTGAACCGCGGACCTCCAATCCGCCTTGCAACGCGGCGGGGGCGGTGCACATCAGGCGTCCCGACGCTCGCCAAATCTGACATTGATCATCACTGATCAATGCTGCAAACAGCCCCCTGGTCGACGCCCTGTCCATCAGAGCGCGCGCAATCGACGATTTGCCCGACCCCGAGGGCCCACTGATCAGAACGCCGCGGTCGCCGACCAGAACAGCGGTCGCGTGCAAAAGTTCACCACTTTGCTTTTCCATCAGACCTCGACCGGGAGGATAGCGATAAATCGCGCGCCGAGATAATTGTCCGGATCCTTGGGATCGATAATGTTCTCGGCGTTTAGCGTGCCGCCATGGGCCTCGATGATCTGACGGCTGATGGACAGGCCGAGCCCGGAATTCTGGCCAAAGGCTTCGCCAGAAGGCCGGTCCGTATAGAACCGCTCAAATATCCGGTCGATCTGTTCAACGCGGATGCCCGGGCCATTGTCATCGACCAGAATGCGGATACGGTCGCCCATATGCTGAAGCGTGACTGTAATGACGCCATCTTCTTCCGGAACAAAGGAGCGTGCATTCTCGATCAGGTTGGAGACGACCTGGCCCAGGCGCAAATCATGACCGACAACGTAGAAGCCCTTCTTGTTGTTCGGAAGCTTGCCAACCACGAATTCGATCCGCGTGTCCTTTTTGTTGCGCCTGACCTCGCGCGCCGCAGTGACGAGATTGCCGAGCAGAAATTTCAGATCGACATGTTCTGAATCCTCACGCGCGAGTTCGGCATCGAGCCGTGATGCATCGGAGATATCTGTGATCAGACGGTCGAGGCGGCGCACATCGTGCTGAATCACGTCCATGAGCCGCTTGCGCGACTCGTCGTTCTTGGCGAGCGGCAGCGTTTCGACGGCGCTGCGCAGCGAAGTTAGCGGGTTTTTCAACTCGTGGCTGACATCCGCCGCAAAACTCTCGATTGATTCGATCCGGGCGTATAGCGCATTGGTCATGTCGCGGATCGATGTGGAAAGATGGCCGATTTCGTCCTGACGCTCGGAGAAGTCGGGAATTTCTTCGCGGTTCTTTACGCCATGGCGGACCCGATCGGCAGCTGCCGCAAGACGGCGCAGCGGATTGGCGATGGTCGAAGCCAGAAACAGCGACAGGATAGCCATGACCAGCGCGGCAACCGTGAACACGCGGATGATCGCGAAGCGTTCGCCCTGAACGATCTTGTCGATGTCACCGCCTTCTGTCGAAAGCAGCAGCACACCAAGCACCGCGCGGAAGCGCTGGATGGGCACGGCGACCGAGACGATCTGCTCGCCTTTTTCCGTCATGCGCACAACGGTGGCCGGTGAGCCGGTCAGGGCCTTGACGATTTCGGGATAGGACGAGCCGTTACCGCCCGGCTGTTCCTGATAAATCGGCAAGTCGCTTCGGCGGAGAAGCCGCGTCATCCGGTTGGTCAGACGCTCAAAGAAACTGGGCTCCTCGCCATCGATCGGCGGAAGCTCGTAGCGCAGCACCTGGCCGCGCGAATAAAGATGGCGGGAGTCGAGCAGGAGGTTCGAGTCACGATCGTAAATGCGGGCCCGGGTGCGTGTCGGCGAAATCAGCCGGCGCAGGACCGGCGCCACACGTTCCGGATTGATCGGAAAATCGAGATTGTCCAGAACGTCCGGCGACGGGGTCAGGCTTTGACCCGCCTGTAGTTCCAGGAGCTTTTCGGGATCGATCGCAATGGAGTTGGTGTCGACCGTTGCCGACGAGGCGATTGCGCCGGCGATGATCTCTCCCTGTGTCATCAGGCTTTCGACGCGCGCATCGATCAGTCCGTCGCGAAACTGATTGAGATACATTATGCCGGACAAAAGGACTGCCAAGCCAGCGAGATTGAGAAAGAGAATTCGCCGGGTAAGGCTTGAAAACAGGTAATTGCCGAAGACGCGATTAAGCGGCTTGAAGAAGCGCCTCAAGGCAAGCGAACGCTTCCGGCGCATAACGGCGCTCTTGCGCGTAATATTGCCGCTTTGAAGCCCGGCTACCATTTCTGCCTCAGAAACTTGTAAATTGCGTTGCCTCATCGCATTCACGGCGCGTTGAGACAACCTTGTTTAGCGCGGATAACGTGCCTGTGAAAGCTCAGGCTGGTTCCGCGTCATGCATTAAGCAATATTCGCCCGCAAACAATATCAGGTTTCGCGGAAACGATAGCCCACGCCATAGAGGGTCTCGATCATATCGAAATCGTCATCGACGACCTTGAACTTCTTGCGCAGTCGCTTGATGTGGCTGTCGATGGTGCGATCATCCACGTAGACCTGTTCATCATAGGCCGCATCCATCAAAGCGTCACGGCTTTTGACGACACCGGGTCGTTGGGCCAGGGAATGCAGGATCAAGAACTCTGTTACGGTGAGAGTGACGGGCTCGCCCATCCAGGTACAGGTATGACGTTCCTGATCCATAACGAGTTGGCCTCGCTCAAGTGATTTTGCCTGGGGACTGCCGGGCTTCACCACGGTATCCCTCGCCGCGACACGGCGCAGGACTGCCTTGACCCGCTCGACCAGCAACCGCTGTGAGAACGGTTTGGTGATGAAATCATCGGCGCCCATCTTAAGGCCGAAGAGTTCGTCGATCTCGTCATCTTTTGATGTGAGGAAGATCACCGGCAGATCGGATTTCTGGCGCAGGCGGCGCAAGAGCTCCATCCCATCCATCCGCGGCATCTTGATATCGAATATGGCAAGATTTGGCGGACGGGCCATCAAACCATCGAGCGCGGACGCGCCATCGGTATAAGTCTCGACCCGGTAGCCTTCGGATTCAAGCGCGATCGATACGGAGGTCAGAATGTTGCGATCGTCATCGACGAGCGCGATTGTCTGCATTGCGGGTACTTCCCTCATGCCCTGCCTTTCCTTGTGCCATTACATTGAGGCTGCTTGTGCCGGACAAATTAGGTACAAAATGTGGCACAGTTCGCGAGTGATGTCATCTTCACCACATTTGGTTACTTTTACGCACACGGAAGAATCGCGGAAATTTCTCTTATTTAAACCGATTTAAAAAAATTTAAATTCTTTAAATCGATTAAACATTTGATAGTATTCAATTTTTCTGCTTTTGACCAAGTATGACCGCATTCCCGTTGGAAGATGCGAGGTGCGGCATGATCCGAACTTGACCCTTGAACCATCTTAACAACGGCGGACACATGACTAGAGAGACCGGTATTCACAACGCGGCGATCGCGCTCGGCACCTCAGGCTTGAAGGGGCTTTCGGCGGTCTATTATAATCTCGGAGCGGCAGAGCTTTATGAGGAGACATTGCGCCGGGGTGAGGCAGAACTGACGGCACAGGGTGCACTTGTTGCCCGCACCGGCCAGCATACCGGCCGTTCGCCAAAGGATAAGTTTGTTGTCCGCGACGGATCAACCGAAGATCACGTCTGGTGGGAAAACAATTCACCCATGTCGCCTGAGGCTTTCGAGCTCCTCTACGCGGACTTCATGGAGCAGGCAAAAGGCAAAGAACTGTTCGTCCAGGATCTGGTCGGCGGTGCCGATGAAGATTACAAACTGAACACTCGTGTGATCACCGAATTCGCCTGGCATTCGCTGTTCATTCGCAACTTGCTGATCCGTCCGGAGCGGGGATCGCTCACAAGCTTCGTGCCGCAGATGACCATTATCGACCTGCCGTCATTTCGTGCTGACCCGGCAAGACATGGCACACGGACGGAAACGGTTATCGCCGTCGATCTTAAGCGTTTGATCGTGCTCATCGGTGGCTCGGCCTATGCGGGCGAGATGAAGAAATCGGTGTTCACCGCACTTAACTACACTCTGCCGGCCAAGGGCGTCATGCCCATGCATTGCTCGGCCAATGAAGGCCCGGATGGCGACACTGCTGTCTTCTTCGGCCTGTCGGGCACGGGCAAGACGACACTTTCGGCCGATCCGAGCCGTACATTGATCGGCGATGACGAGCATGGCTGGGGCGAACACGGCGTCTTCAATTTCGAGGGCGGCTGCTATGCCAAGACGATTCGCCTTTCCGCCGAAGCCGAGCCGGAAATCTTTGCAACGACCCAGCGTTTCGGCACCGTACTTGAAAACGTCGTTCTCGATGAAAACCGCCAGCCGGATTTCAATGACGGCTCGTTGACGGAAAACACGCGGTGCGCCTACCCACTCGATTTCATTCCAAATGCATCGAAGTCCGGCAAGGCCGGGCACCCAAAGAACATCATCATGCTGACCGCTGATGCCTTTGGCGTAATGCCGCCCATCGCTAAGCTTACCCCGGCGCAGGCCATGTACCACTTCCTGTCCGGCTATACCGCCAAGGTCGCCGGCACCGAACGCGGCGTGACCGAGCCAGAGGCGACGTTCTCAACCTGCTTCGGCGCCCCGTTCATGCCGCGTCACCCCTCGGAATATGGCAATCTCCTGCGCCAGCTCATTGCCGATCACGGCGTCGATTGCTGGCTCGTGAATACGGGCTGGACCGGCGGCGCTTACGGGACAGGCAAGCGCATGCCAATCAAGGCCACCCGCGCACTGCTGACGGCGGCGCTGGACGGTTCGCTAAAGAATGTCCAGTTTCGCACGGATCCGAATTTCGGCTTTGCTGTCCCGGTTTCCGTGCCAGGCGTCGATGAGGCCATTCTAGATCCGCGTTCGACCTGGGTGGACAAGGCCGGCTACGATGTTCAGGCAAACAAGCTGGTCGATATGTTCATTCGCAATTTCGGCAAGTTCGAAAGTCACGTCGATAGCGATATCAAGGCCGCTGCCCCGCACACACCGGTCGCCGCGGAGTAATTCCACGGCAATCCTGACAATCCAAAAGGCCCCGTTGCAAACAACGGGGCCTTTTGCATATGCGGCAATTTTCTGATGCTTTGCTCGAATCAAAGTTTGGTTTACCAATCCAGTCATGGAAGAGAGCCGGAGCCGAATAAAAATCACCAATCGAATCTGGATTGACGAGGACGATCTGGAGGAAAATTTCATTCGCTCGGCTGGTCCTGGCGGACAAAACGTCAACAAGGTCTCCACAGCGGTGCAATTGCGGTTTCTGGCCGCGCGAGCGGGGCTGCCGGATGATGTGTTTGCACGGCTGATAAAGCTTGCCGGCCAGAAAGCGACCAAGGATGGCGATGTGCTCATTGAAGCCAATCGCTTTCGGACACAGGAACGCAACCGTCAGGATGCGCTCGAACGCATGATTGCGCTGGTTGCGAAGGCGGCTGAACCACCGCCGCCGCCCCGCAAGAAGACGCGGCCAACGAAGGGCTCCATCGAACGCCGCCTCAAAGCAAAATCCGGCCGTGCCGATGTGAAAAAAATGCGTGGCAGGGTCAAAGGAGATTGAGCGCGCGTCCCTAATATTAACTGCGCCCGTTATTCTCGGCTTTTCAAGCTCTTCGCGGAGTGCCACAACAGCATCTGTCGGTTTGAACAATCAACAAGGAGCCAGACATGGGACTATTTGATTTCGTTAAATCCGTAGGAAAGAAAATCGGCATCGGCGATGACGAGCCCGACGCAGAGGCGCTGAAGAAAGAGCTGGATTCGCACAAGCTTGGCACGGACAATGTCCAGGTCGTTGTTGAAGGCGACAAGGCAGTCCTGAAAGGCAATGTCACCAACCAGGAAATTCTTGAAAAGGCCATCATTGCCGTTGGTAACTCGCTCGGTATCTCCAAGGTAGAGACTGACGGATTGAAGGTTGATGAGACAACCACCGGTTCCGTCACCAAGGCAGCCGTGTTCTACACGGTGAAGAAAGGCGACAATCTGTGGAAGATCGCCGAGTCCCAATATGGCAAAGGCAAAGGCGCGAAGAACACGGTTATCTTCGAAGCCAACAAGCCGATGCTGAGCCATCCCGACAAGATCTATCCGGGTCAGGTACTGCGTATCCCGCCGCTCGACTGAGTCTAACCCTTACGCAATCGCCCGGCTCTGCTTGCAGCCGGGCCGTTGCTTTCGAAAGCCGCGCCCAATCCGATGCTCCTGCTTGCACCCGGCATTCGCTACTATCCGGATCATTTCGATCCGGCCGAACAGGCCGTGCTGGTGGAGGACATCCGAGGTGTCGTCACTGAAGCACCACTCTATGTCCCAGCCATGCCGAAAACCGGCAAGGAAATGAGCGTGCGCATGACCAATTGCGGCCCGCTTGGCTGGGTCACCGACAAGGAGTCGGGCTACCGCTATCAAGCGCGGCATCCGGTGACGCAGAAGCCTTGGCCGGCCATTCCGCCGCGCCTGCTGGCACTGTGGCAGGCGGTCGGTGACTTTCCGCTGCCGCCGGAAGCCTGCCTGGTGAATTTCTATTCGGAAACGGCAAAGATGGGCCTGCACCAGGATCGTGACGAGCAAAACTTTCAGGCGCCGGTCGTTTCCGTGTCGCTCGGCGACGCCTGCCTGTTCCGCTTCGGCGGTGCAAATCGCAAAGACAAGACACAGTCGATACGGCTATCAAGCGGCGATGTGATTGTTCTCGGTGGCGAGGGCCGTCTGGCGTTCCATGGTGTCGATCGTATTTATCCGGGCACGTCGACGCTGCTGAAGAGCCCAGGGCGGATAAATCTCACTTTGCGCCGCGTCACAGCTTCCTGAGCGCGACTTCCTCGACGAGGTGATTGTCGCCCTTGCACAGGATCAGATCAGCACGCGGCCGGGTCGGAAGGATGTTTTCCCTCAAATTCTTCAGATTGATGTTGGCCCACAGGCTTTCGCCGATAGCGAGGGCAGAATCATCCGAAATAGTCGAATAGCGATGGAAGAATGAGCTCGGATCCTTGAACGCCGTTTCCCGTAGCCGCATGAAACGGCTGATGTACCATTTGTGGATCTGCTCTTCATCCGCATCGATATAGATGGAAAAATCGAAAAAATCCGAGACGAACGGTACCATCTTGCCGTCTTCGGGCAGATCGCGAACCTGAAGTACGTTGATGCCCTCGAAGATCAGTATATCGGGTGCATCCACTGTTTGAAATTCACCCGGCAGCACGTCGTAGGTCAGGTGTGAATAGAGCGGCGCGTTGACATTGCGCTGGCCGGCCTTGATCTGCGACAGGAAGCGCAGGACCATGCCGACATCATAGCTCTCCGGAAAGCCCTTGCGCTCCATCAGGCCCTTGGCGCGAAGGACCTCGTTCGGATAGAGGAACCCGTCGGTGGTTACCAGATCGACCTTCGGGCTCGATGGCCAGCGGGCCAGCAATTCTTTCAGGACACGCGCGGTGGTGGATTTACCGACCGCCACCGAACCGGCAATGCCGATGATGAACGGCGTCTTGAAGGCGTCGCCGGTGTTGAGAAACTGCCGGCGCTGGTAGAACAGCAGCTGACTTGCCTCCACATGTGCGGAAAGCAACCGCGACAGCGAAAGATAAATCCGGCTCACCTCATCGAGATCGATCGGGTCCCCCAAAGAACGCAGACGCTTGACCTCGTCATAGGTCAACGTCATTGGCGTGTCGGCACGAAATTCTGCCCAGCGCTCGGCGCTGAAGAACCGGTAGGGCGAAAACTCGCTGGGTGCCAACTGATCCACGACTTCCCCTTCCGTCTGCCGTACGAATGCCGGTGCTTTGAACATGATCAGTCATGTCCTCGCGCGGCTTTTTCTTCGATTCCGGTCTGAGCCGTCCGCCGGTCGAGTTCCTCGAAGATTTCCTCAAGCTTTATGCCGGAAATCCCGAGAACGACGATGAGATGATAGAGCAAATCTGCACTTTCCGAAACAACACCCTGCCTGTCGCCGGAAACCGCTGCAATGACGGTTTCAACCGCCTCTTCTCCCAGTTTCTGGCTGGCCTTGCCAATGCCCTTGGCGTAGAGACTGGCCGTATAGGATTTGACATCCGCTGAGGCGACGCGTTCCGCCACAATGCGTTCGAGATCAGCGAGGGTGAATGCGGTCATGAAAGCATTTCTCCATTCAGCGGACGGGGTCGAGGCGCATCGGAATACCCGCTGCCGCCATATGGGCTTTCGCCTCGCTGATCGTATAGGTGCCAAAGTGGAAAATCGATGCGGCCAGCACGGCCGAAGCGTGACCCTCGAGAATGCCTTCGACCATATGATCGAGATTGCCGACGCCGCCCGATGCGATTACTGGCACACGAACCGCATCGGCAATGGCGCGCGTCACCGGGATATCATACCCGATCTTCGAGCCATCCCGGTCCATCGAGGTCAGTAGGATTTCGCCTGCGCCGAGATCGACCACCTTGCGGGCAAATTCCACTGCATCGATACCCGTCGCCTGCCGTCCGCCATGGGTGAAGATCTCCCAGCGGTCTGTCTCGCCCGCGTGTGACACTTTCTTGGCGTCGATGGCAACGACAATGCATTGATTGCCGAACTTGTCGGCCGCTTCGGCAATAAACTCAGGATTGTTCACTGCCGCTGTGTTGATCGAAACCTTGTCGGCGCCTGCGAGCAGCAGCTTGCGAATGTCGCCAACAGTACGCACCCCACCACCGACCGTCAGCGGCATGAAACATTGCTCGGCCGTGCGGGCGACAACATCGAAAATCGTCTCGCGATTATCCGACGAAGCGGTGATGTCGAGAAAGCAGAGCTCATCCGCCCCTGCTGCATCGTAGGCCTTCGCCGCCTCGACAGGATCACCGGCGTCAATGAGATCGACAAAGTTGACGCCCTTGACGACACGTCCGTCTTTCACGTCGAGACAGGGTATAACACGGGCTTTGAGGGTCATGCGGCGCGCTCCCGTGCTTCGCGAAGGACCTGCAGCGCTTCCGCTGGGTCAATCCGGCCATCATAGAGCGCGCGGCCAGAGATCGCGCCTTCAAGCTTCTTCGCATCCGGCATGGTCATGCGGACGATATCGGCGATCGAGGCAAGGCCGCCCGACGCGATGACCGGAATGGCGACTGTCTCTGCCAGTTGCAGCGTCGATTCCCAGTTGATGCCGGCGAGAACACCGTCGCGGTCGATATCCGTATAGATGATCGCAGCGACGCCAGCGCCTTCGAACTTCTTCGCCAGCTCGACAACGCCGAGTGTCGAGGCTTCCGCCCAGCCTTCAACGGCAACCTTGCCGCCCTTGGCGTCGATGCCAACCGCCACCTTGCCGGGAAAATGCTTGCAGGCCTCGATAACGAGCGCCGGATCGCGAACGGCGACCGTCCCAAGAATGACACGGGAGAGCCCCTTTGCCAGCCAGTCCTCGATATGATCGAGCGTGCGGATACCGCCGCCAAGTTGTACAGGATTTTTCGTGGCCTTGAGAATCGCCTCAACCGCAGCACCGTTGACCGACTGACCGGCAAAGGCACCGTTCAGATCGACCACATGCAACCATTCAAAGCCTTGCGTCTCAAAAGCTTTGGCCTGTGCAGCTGGATCGGCATTGTAGACCGTGGCCTGATCCATATCGCCAAGCTTGAGGCGCACACACTGACCGTCTTTCAGATCGATTGCAGGAAAAAGGATCACGGATTCCACCTCAGAAAATTGGCAATGAGGGCGAGGCCCAGCGCCTGGCTCTTTTCCGGATGAAACTGCGTCCCGGCCATATTGTCGTTGGCTACGGCAGCGGTGACTGTCCCGCCATAGTCAGTGACGGCAACCACGTCATTTTCAATCTCGGCATCAAGAAAATAGGAATGGACGAAATAGGCGTGCAGGCCCTGCGGCCCCGTCTTGATCCCATCGAACAGCGGATGCGGACGAGTGAGACGTATGGTGTTCCAGCCAATCTGTGGAATCTTCAGCGCTGGATCTGATGGCACCATCTCGCGGACATCACCCTTGATCCAGTCGAATCCGGTGGAGATCGTCTTCTCCAGACCGCGCGACGACATCAACTGCATGCCAACGCAGATGCCAAGGAATGGCCGTGCCTTTTCCACCGCCACCTCGTGAATGGCATCGACCATGCCCTCGACAGCATGAAGCCCGCGGCGGCAATCGGCGTAGGCGCCAACGCCCGGCAGGACAATACGATCGGCGGTGCGCACCCGAGATGCATCGTCGGTCAGATCAATCGTCGCATTGATGCCGCTTTCCCGCGCTGCCCGTTCGAAAGCCTTGGTGGCCGATCGAAGATTACCGGAACCATAATCGATTATGGCGACACGCATGTTCAATTGTCTCCCCGGTGGCTGACCAGCCCCACCATGCTACCGAGTACCGGATTTGGTCCGCCTCGAAGCGGCGGCATAACCACTTTGGGACCAGCCGCCTCCTGCCGCATCATTGCCGGGGCGAATTTCGGCCCGAGAAACCATGCGGTTTCGGCATCCGCCGCACTGTCTGAATCAACAATTCCTATCTGTTCAAACCCGCGCCGTTCAAGCCGCGACGCCCGCCAGTTATTCGCCTCGAACCCCACCAAAAGCGATAGCAGCGCCGTGGCGAAGGCCGCCATATTGTCGTGACCGGTCAAATTGCCCACAGCTGAAATCACGACCGTCAATCCCATCACGAGCGCCGCCTCGAACCATAGCCGGTGCACCAGCAGCCAAGGGACCGGCAGCACGAAAGCCAGGAAGGCAAAACCATCCCGTATGAAAACAGTGCTGTCGTCGTCACGCTGGCCATTCTGGGGCCGTGGTGCCAATACAAGGAAACTGGCCATGTCTCAGCCCTCTCGTCAGCCGTTCAGCGTGCCCTTGGTTGAAGGAATGGCATCCTTCTGGCGCGGATCGGTTTCGATGGCGCTGCGCAGCGCGCGCGCAACCGCCTTGAAACAGGTCTCGGCAATATGGTGATTATTGGCACCATAGAGGGTCGACACATGCAAGGTGATACCGGCATTCTGCGCCAGTGCCTGGAAAAATTCCCGCACCAGCTCCGTATCGAATGTTCCGATCTTCGGGCTTGAGAACTCCACCTGCCATATGAGAAAAGGCCGTCCCGAGACGTCGAGCGCGGCACGTGTCAACGTTTCATCCATGGCGAGATCAAGGGAAGCATAGCGGTTGATACCACGCCGGTCAGCCAACGCCTTGGCGATAGCCTGTCCGATGGCGATGCCTGTGTCCTCGACCGTATGGTGGTCATCGATATGCAGATCGCCTTTCACCTTGATGTCCATGTCGATCAGCGAATGACGCGAGAGCTGCTCCAGCATATGATCAAAGAAGCCAACGCCGGTGGAAATGTCGAATCTGCCTGTCCCATCCAGATTGACCGAAACGGCAATACTGGTTTCCTTGGTACTACGCTCGATCCTGGCACTGCGTGTGCTGACGTTGGTCATTGCTGTTTCCCGCCCCTTGGGTTCTGGAAGCTTGATTGAGGCCTTCTAAAACACGAACGGCGAATCTCCAAATGCTTTGATGGCGCAGCTTCGAATGGCCATTTGCAATTCCGTGGCTGCTTCATACATAAGTGTCACATAAGGGGTTCGATCTGCAGCCAATTGGAGCATAATCGAATCCGCTTGAAGGAGCTGAATATGCAAGAACACAATCCCTCGACGATGTATGGCACGACGATTGTCACCGTCCGCAAGAACGGTAAGGTGGTCATCGCCGGTGACGGACAGGTCAGTCTCGGCAACACCGTCATGAAAGGCAATGCCCGCAAGGTACGCCGCATCGGCAAAGGAAACGTCATAGCCGGTTTTGCTGGCGCAACCGCCGATGCCTTCACCCTGCTTGAGCGGCTTGAAAGCAAACTCGAACAATATCCCGATCAGCTGATGCGCGCCTGCGTCGAGCTTGCCAAGGATTGGCGGACCGATCGATATCTGCGCCGTCTCGAAGCGATGATGCTTGTCGCGGACAAGTCGGTGACGCTGGCTCTTACTGGCACCGGCGATGTGCTCGAGCCTGAGCATGGTATCATGGCTATCGGTTCCGGCGGCAATTATGCGCTGGCGGCTGCACGGGCGCTCGCTGATACGGACTTGAGCGCTGAAGAGATTGCCCGCCGCGCCATGCAGATTGCTGCCGACATCTGCATTTACACGAACACGAGCGTCACATTCGAGACCATCGATGCCGAATGAGTCCGACTACCACTATCGCTTCATACCGGTTGAGCCACGCCACCTGAACATGATCTCGGATTGGCTGGCAGAACCGCATGTGGCGAAATGGTGGGGCGAAGATCCCGAGGATGAGATGGCATCGATTGTGGAGCATTTGGACAGCGTCTCGGTCGAGCCGTTTATCATCATGCTTGGCGACGAAGCCATCGGTTATCTCCAGACCTATGACCCACATCTGGAAGATGATCATCCGTACCAAGATCAGCCGACCGGTACGCTCGGCCTCGACCAGTTCATCGGTGAACCCGATTTGATCGGCAAGGGCCATGGGGCCCGGCTGCTCGACGAGTTCGTATCGCTGCTGTTTGAAGAAGGCGTGCCTCGCGTGATCGTCGATCCGGATCCCGCCAACGAGCAGGCTATCAAGGCATACAAGAAGGCGGGCTTCATTGCTTTCGACACCCGCACATCAATTTACGGTCCCGCCCTGTTAATGGCGCGAGACAATCCTGAACTATGGCCAGATGAAACGAGAATACAATGACAACATTTTCCCCCCGCGAAATCGTCTCTGAACTCGACCGCTACATTATCGGTCAGAATGACGCAAAACGTGCCGTCGCCATCGCATTGCGCAATCGCTGGCGCCGCCAGCAGCTGGAAGGCCAGATGCGCGAAGAGGTCATGCCAAAGAACATCCTGATGATCGGACCGACGGGCGTCGGCAAGACGGAAATTTCCCGCCGCCTGGCCAAGCTGGCTGGAGCACCCTTCATCAAGGTGGAAGCGACCAAGTTCACCGAAGTCGGTTATGTCGGCCGGGACGTCGAGCAGATCATCCGCGATCTGGTAGAAGTCGCTATCGGCCTTGTGCGTGAAAGGAAACGCGAAGAGGTGAAGGCAAAGGCGCATATGAATGCGGAAGAGCGTGTGCTGGATGCACTGGTTGGCAAGACCGCGAGCCCGGCGACACGCGACAGCTTCCGCAAGAAGCTGCGCGACGGACTTATCGACGACAAGGAAATCGAGGTCGAAGTCGCGGATACCGGTTCGGGTATGCCAAATTTCGAGCTTCCGGGTATGCCGGGCGCCAACATCGGTGTGCTCAATCTCAGCGACATGTTGGGCAAGGCCATGGGCGGACGAACCAAAACCGTCAAGACCACCGTCAAGGAATCCTATTCCGTGCTGATCAATGACGAGTCGGACAAGCTGCTCGATCAGGAACAGATTACTCAGGAAGCGTTGCGGTCGGCCGAGGATGATGGCATCGTCTTCCTTGACGAGATCGACAAGATCGCCGCTCGTGATGGCGGCGTCGGAGCCGGCGTGTCACGTGAAGGTGTCCAACGCGACTTGCTGCCGCTGGTGGAAGGAACAACGGTCGCGACCAAATACGGTCCGATCAAGACCGACCATATCCTGTTTATCGCGTCAGGCGCTTTTCATGTTTCCAAACCGTCGGACCTTCTGCCGGAATTGCAGGGGCGTCTCCCGATCCGTGTCGAACTCAGCGCCCTGACGCGCGATGACATGCGGCGTATCCTGACCGAGCCGGAAGCCAGCCTGCTGAAGCAATATATTGCATTGATGGCGACCGAAGAGGTTACGCTCAACATTACCGATGATGCGATCGACGCTTTGGCGGATATCGCCGTCGACCTCAATTCGACGGTGGAGAATATCGGTGCGCGGCGCCTGCAGACGGTGATGGAACGTGTGCTCGACGACATTTCGTTCAATGCACCAGATAAATCCGGTGCCGAGCATACAATCGATGCCAAATATGTCCGCGAGACCGTTGGAGATCTCGCCAAAAATGCGGATTTGTCGCGCTTCATCCTCTAGGGTGACGCATCGCATGTGACCAATGCCCCCTTGAGCTGCGAGGGGGCATTCTTGCGATTCAGCAATGCTGGCGGTGAGGTTTTTCTGGCTTTCGGAGAAGCAAGACGTTATTCGGAGCGCCTGACCGAAACTTTGGACCGATGATGAAACGCCACCTGATCCTTTTCGCGACAAGTTGTTTTTTGCTCTCCGCCATGCAACCGGCTGCAGCCGTAACTGTCGTGCCGGAAGGCAACCGCAACGCGAGCCAGCCCGGCGTTCCCGCCGCATCCGCCAAGCGGACGCGCGAGATGAACACGACCTACGAAGCGAAGTATGAGAAGATTTACAATCTATTGAAAAGCGATTCCAAACTGCGGTCGAAGATAGCCAGCGTTGCCCGCACCTACGGCATCGATCCCGTTCATATCGTCGGCGCGCTTATTGGCGAACACACCTATAATGTTGACGCCTATGACCGCTTGCAAACCTATTATGTAAAGGCAATTTCCTACGTGCAGCAGGGTTTAAGCTTCGACTACCAGGGCGAGAGCATTGGTACGTTTGTCAAGCGGCCGCAATTCGCCTCTTGTGCGCAGTTCAAGGATAGCCTGCGGCTCTGGACCTGCCGCGAAGATGTCTGGGAACAGGACTTCCGTGGCAAGACTGTCGACGGCAAGGGCTTCCCCGACAAGCGATTCAGTGCCGTATTCTTCCAGCCGTTTTACGCGGGACAGAGCTTTGGCCTTGGCCAGCTCAGCCCTTTGATTGCCCTGCAAATGACCGACATGGTCAACCGTTATTCCGGCCTGCCAAAGCTCGATGCAGACCATGCCGCCGATGTCTACAAGACGATCATGGACCCGGATCTGACGCTGCCCTACATGGCGGCAGCACTGAAACATTCGATCGACGTCTATCGCCGCATCGCTGATTTCGACATCTCCAATAATCCGGGCATCACCGCGACCCTTTACAATACCGGTGGCGCGGACAGCCGCGCGCATGCGCTGGCCAATGCCAATGCGGCCCGGCTCGCTAACGGTGAGGCGCTCCAACTGCCGGAAGAGAACTATTATGGCTGGCTGGTCAACGAAAAGATCAATCAGTTGCAGACGCTTTTCTGATCGAAGGACCTAGCGTCTGCGTTTTTCCGGCAAGGTTTTCAACTTCTGGATCAGGCTCTTGGCCATGTCTGTGTCAATCTCGCGGATTTTCGCCGCCAGGAGATTGGCAAGTTCCGTCACTACGGGTGAAAGACCACCCGTATCGATCGTGATGCGGGGGTCCGATATCATCGCCAATCGTTGCAGCTCTTCTGCTTCGTCCCAGATAATATTGAAATACTGGATAATGCGCTGCAGCTTGTCCCATGTTGGCTGACCACGTTTTCCGTGTTCCAGTGCCGAAAGATATGCCGCAGATACACCGATTGCCTTGGCCATGTCCTTTTGCGAAATGCCACGTTCGGCACGCAGGTCTCGGAGTTTCTCGCCGAACGGGGTCATGGCATCTCCATTGGCCGGCGCATACGCACATAGATTGCGCCGGTTCCGCCATGATTACGCGCTGCATCTTCATAGCCATTGACCAGGATGCGGAAGGCGTGCGTTGCGAACCATAGGGGCACGGCCAGACGCAGCACCCCGTCGCTGCCCATGGACGATCCCTTGCCGGTGATCACCAGGACATGGCGCAACTTTCGCAGATGCGCGCGCTGCAGGAATCCAAGAAGCAAACCATAGGCCTCGCTTTGGGTGAGACCATGCAAATCGATCCGGGCTTCAATATCGACGCGGCCCTTTGCTATTTTCCGGTGCGTCGGCCGATCGATGGGGTGCAGGCGATGGGCAGGTTGAAGGCCAGGCTTTGGCGCGGGCGATGCTGCGGGTCTGGCGGTACCAGGGGCCGACGGATGAAGTGGCGCCGGTTGCTTTGGCATGGCGATCAGGAAGGTCGGCTTTTCCTTGCCCTTCAGCGGACGCGCGGTCTTTGCTACCGTTTCCCAGAGGATCCGGTCTTCCAGTGTAGCAAACTCGTCTTGAACCACCTTCTTCTTCATTGCTGTTGAGCCAGAAGCGAACGCGGAACCAGAGCATAGAAATCGGCTTTGTTGCGGATACCACCCGCGATCTCACCTGCAGCATCACCGGAACCGGCGAATAGGTCGCCGCGTGCGGGACCGACAATGGCCGATCCGGTATCCTGGGCAATCATCAGACGGGCAAAGCAGTCGCCACCAAAAGCCTTCAGATCGGGGGCGTGGATGTAGAATGGCGTCCCGAACGTATGCAGCAGCCGATCAACGGCGAGCGACCGGCCGGCGGTCAGCGGCACCTTTGCCGCAGCAATCGGGCCAAGCGACTCGTCCTCCACGTCGGCTTCGCGGAAGAAAATATAGGACCGGTTGTTCCACATGAGCGCGCGGGCTTTTTCCTGATGATCGGCAAGCCAGCTGCGAATCGACCGCATGGACATATTTTCAAGCGCAATCTCGCCGCTGTCGAGCAGGATCTTGCCAATCCCGGTAAAACGATGCCCCGTCTTCGCTGCATAGGTGATGCGGCACAGGGTCCCATCGGTCATCTTCAACTGAGCCGCGCCCTGAACATGCACAAAGAAGGCGTCCACAGGACTTTCGACGAACGCGATTTCCAGGCCCCGGTCGTTCAGAGCGCCGCTTTCAATTGCAGGACGGTCAAAATATTCGACAAGTCCTGCTGGCGTTTGCCGGGCAAAGGCAAAATAGGGATCAAGCCCATCGGGTCGATTGCTGTCATCGACATCAACGAGATCGTCAGGGCGGCGGAGAAACGGAACCGCAAACCGCTCGGTGCGAACGGGAGAGGCAATGACCTGCGGTTCGTAGAAACCGGTGACGAAACCGTCGTTTGGTTCAGTACTTGTTACGAGAGCGGGACGAAACCATTTCTCGAAAAAATGCCGTGCCTGCTGATCGGTTTCGACCAATGTTTCACGTGAATCAGCAAAAATGGGAGCGAGTGCCTCGAAACTGATACCGAGTGCGCCGGACTTGTAGGGCTTTTCGCGGACACGCTCCGCCGATCGAACGAACGCACCGAAGGCTTCCAATTGCCTGTCGTCATCCCAGCCGGGACAGTCTTTGAAATCCACCGGCTTGAACAGGGGTGACAGCATGGCCATTACGTCTCAATCGCTGATCAATCTTCGGCTTCGGTCGCGACCAGCTTCCAATTGGGATCTTTCGAACGTGTGTCACGGGCGAAGGTCCAGACATCCTTGACCTCGGCAACGGATTCCTTGTCGCCATCGATCACGTTGCCGTCCTTGTCGAGCGTTGCCGAAATCAGCTCGCTGATAATTCGGACGGTGACGTGGGACTCGGTGCCCTTCATCTCCGCACCAATGATCTCCGCCTTGTTGATGCCGACAAACGACGACTGCACTTTCTCACCGCGCGATTCCCGGTCAGCAATCGCAGCGACGAAACCGTCGAAGACTTCGCGGGACAGCAAGGATTTGAGTGTCTTGCGATCGCCGTCGGCAAATGACATGACGATCATTTCGTAGGCCATCTTCGAGCCCTCAAGGAATTTTGAGGGTTCGAACGAAGGGTCGACGTTCTGAATCGCACGCAAACCGTCATTCAGCGGCGTGCCGGGCTTCGCGATCGCATCAACTTTTTCGAAGCTGCTCTCCTTCACTTCACCACGCCGCGGCAGGGAAACGACATTGTCGCCTGGCTTTGTCTTGTCATCGACTTCGGCGGTACGCGTATAAGGATTGAATGGAGGGCGTTCGTTGCCGGTGCGCCGGCCAAGGACCTTGCGCAGCTGGAGGAAGATCACCACTGCCGCCACGAAGAAAAAAATCGTTCCAAAGTCCAAATATTCCATGTCGCCTGCCATTCATCCCAAAGTTCGTTACGGCCTTCGATCTTCTGCCGAAATACCAAAATCATATAGATTGCCAGAGGCAATCATACAAATGCTCATCTTGCTTGCCTATATAGGCATGAAATTGACGCCGGGTATGGATAATAACCGGATATCTCATTCGAAAGGTAAATTAGTTTGCGATCGTCTCTCGTGCCTTTGCTCTTTCTGGCGCTGCCGTTTCTGGAAATCGCCGGTTTTATTGTGGTCGGCAGCGAGATCGGCGTGCTGGCAACGCTCGGTCTTATCGTCCTGTCGATCTTTCTCGGCGTCTTCCTGCTGCGTTTTCAAGGCTTTGGGCTCATTCAGAAAATTCGCGAAGAAACAGCCGCTGGCCGAACGCCAAAACGCGAGCTCGTTCACGGCGTGATGCTGGTCTTTGCCGCATTCCTGTTGATCATTCCTGGCTTCATCACCGACATTATCGGTCTCCTGCTGTTCATACCGGCGGTGCGAGACATTGGCTGGCGCTTCGTCAGCGACCGGGTGATTGTGGTGCGGCCCGGCAACCATGGAACATCTGGACCCGGAGCATCGCGTCGAAAGGACCGGGTTATCGAACTCGATCCCGAAGATTATTCCCGTAAGCCCGACCCGGACTCCCCATGGAACCCCAAGCCGTAGCCGGAATGAAACGATAGGATTAGAGTGCGTGCCTTGCCTCGCTAAGGCACACATGCTAGCGAGCCATCATTCATTCGATACCGTGCATAACGGACGTAACAGAAGAAGGTTTCCAGACAATGGCTCAAAAGCCTGATGAAAAGGCCGGGAACGGCAATGAAGTGACCAATGGCGAGGGAACTGGCCAGCAGCAGTCGTTGAATATACTGGCACAGTATGTGAAGGATCTGTCGTTCGAGAGCCCCGGCGCTCCGCTGTCTTTGCGGCCGCGCGACAAGGCTCCCGGCATCAGCATCAATGTCAACGTCAATGCCAATCCAATTGCGGAGAACGACTTTGATGTAGTTCTGACGCTGTCGGCCAAAGCCGGTGAAGGCAAGGAAGTCCTGTTCAACGCGGAACTCGTCTATGGAGGCGTTTTCCGTCTTGTCGGTTTCCCGCAGGAGCATTTGCTGCCGCTGCTGTTCATCGAATGCCCGCGCCTGCTGTTCCCGTTCGCCCGTCAGATCATTGCCGAGGCAACGCGCAATGGCGGTTTCCCGCCGCTGATGATCGACCCGATCGATTTCGCGCAGATGTTCCAGCAGCGCATGGCCGAAGAACAGGCCAAGGCGAAAGTCAGCTAAAGCCAGCTGTTTCGAGACAGTGAAAACCCGGGTCCAGGCCCGGGTTTTTTATTGGAGTTCAACGGCGGCGCGGCGCTCGTTCCAGATGGCTTTCTCACCAATCTTTTCCACCAGTTTGGCATGGGCCAGTTTCTCCGATTCGGTCAGACGTGGCGCAAGCGGTACAGGCCGGCGTGATATCACGATCGGTCCCGATGCATCGCTGGTCTGTTGGTTGTTGGATTGCTCCGCAATCGTGAGGCCCAATGCCGCCTGCTTGCCGCCGATCAGCTCGATATACACTTCCGCGAGAAGCTGCGAGTCCAGCAGCGCGCCGTGCATGGTCCGGTGGCTGTTGTCGATGCCATAGCGACGGCACAAAGCATCGAGAGAATTCGGGCCCATCGGGTGCTTTCGCCGCGCGAGCGCCAATGTGTCAACCACGCGATCATTGTGTATCGGTGGATGTCCAAGGCGATTTAGTTCTGCATTGATGAAGCCCATATCGAACATCGCATTGTGCGCGATCAGCTTGGCGCCATCGATGAAATCGAGGAAATCATGGAGGATCCCGGCGAAAAGCGGCTTGTCGGCAAGCTGGTCGTTGCTGATGCCGTGCACGGCGAGCGCGTCCGGATGCACAACCTTGCCCTCGGGATTGATATAGACGTGAAATGTACGGCCTGTGGGGAAGCGGTTGACCAGTTCGACGCCGCCAATTTCGATGACCCGGTCATCCAGCCGGTCAAGCCCTGTCGTCTCCGTATCGAATATAATTTCGCGCATGGAATCATCCTTTTGCCCAAATTCCACGAATTGGCCAATTCGGGCAAGGGGAGATGGGTTCTGTCCCCCGCCTATCCTGACAGGAGGCCGATAATCTTGCGGACCTCGGCCCGGGTCACATCGAAATCATGGCGGGTGTCGATGATGAAATCCGCGCGCGCGCGCTTTTCCGCATCCGGTGTCTGGCGGGCAAGGATCGCATCGAATTTTTCTGGCGTCATGCCGGGACGTTCAAGAACGCGCTTTCGCTGGACATCCTCGGGTGCCGTAACGACGAGTATCTTGTCCACTCGACGATCGGCACCGGTTTCAAACAGCAGTGGAATATCGAGAACGATCAGTCTTGCGTCACGCGACTGTGCGTCATCGCGAAACCTGTTTTCCTCGGCGCGTACCAGCGGATGGATAATTGCCTCAAGTTTTTCCAGCGCCTTTGGCTTACCCACGACTACCATCGAGAGCTTCGTGCGATCGACTTTGCCGTTCTTGGTGGTTCCGGGAAATGCCGCTTCAATCAGCGGAACCGCCGCACCCGTATAGAGCGAATGAACGGCCTCGTCAGCCGAGTAAACCGGTATCCCTTCATCGACAAACATCTGCGCCGATGTGGATTTTCCCATGCCAATCGAGCCGGTGAGGCCAAGGACGATCATTTGGATCGCCTGCTTAAGCTGTGTTGGTTCATATCGGCCAGGATCAGTTGACGCAGCGCCGGCGTCACCTCCGGCCTGACGCCGAACCAACGCTCGAACCCTGGTACTGCCTGGTGCAGCAGCATACCGAGGCCGTCGGCGGTTTTCAGGCCAAGTTCCCCTGCCGACCTCAGCAGCGGCGTATCAAGCGGCACATAGACGATGTCGGTTACCAGCGCATCCGGCTCGGCTCGCGACAGATCAACGGCGGCATCGGCGTTGCCTTCCATCCCGAGCGAAGTCGTATTGACAATCAATGCGGCGCCTTTCAGCAGTTCTGGAATTGCGCGCCATTCATGCGCAGTGATCCCTGCGCCAAAACGGTCTTCCAGCTGCTTGGCCCGGTCAACCGTGCGATTAACGATGCGAATGTCGTTGAAACCACGCTGCTTTAGCGCATAGACCACGGCGCGGCTTGCACCGCCCGCGCCCAATACCATTGCTGATTTATTCCTGTCCCAGCCAGGACGGAGTGCATCGAGATTGGCAACGAAACCATAGGCATCCGTATTGCCACCACAGAGTTTCCCGTGGTCGAACCACAATGTGTTGACCGCACCGATCTCTTCGGCAGCCGGGTCATGCTGATCGCACAGCGCAAATGCATTTTCCTTATGCGGAATCGTCACATTGCCGCCGGCATAGCCATTTCGTTGAAGGCTCTGCACGAAATCGGCAAAACCTTCTGGCGCGACTTCGATAGCCTGATAGGAACCGCTCAACCCGTATTGATTCAACCAATGGCCGTGGATCAGCGGTGAGCGCGAATGGCGAATGGGGAAACCTGTAACAAAAGCCTTAGCCATCGATGGCACCTTCGCGGCGCAATTCTTCAAGCAGTGGCAAAAGCGGCAAGCCGACAATCGTGAAGTAGTCGCCTTCGACCTTTTCGAAAAGCTGCACCCCTTCCCCCTCATATTGGTAAGCGCCCACACTCTGCAGGGCCGCCGTTCCGACACGCGACAGGTGCCTGCCGATGAAACCCGGGTCGAGATCGCGCAAAGTCATGCGGACGACAGACACGTGACGCCACAATGTTTGACCATCCCTGGCGAGCACCACCGCACTGTTGAGATGATGCGTCCGGCCCGACAGTTTCAGCAACTGCCGCCGCGCGGCTTCCATACTATCCGGCTTGTGCAAAACTTCGTCACCAAGGGAGAGGGTCTGGTCCGAGCCTATCACCAGTGCTGAAGGATTTCGCTCGCTGACGTCGATCGCCTTGGCTTCCGCGAGCACCAGTGCAACATCTTCAGGCGTCGCGCCACTGTCATAGAGTGGCGCCTCTACCGCCCGCTCATCGATACCGGCTGAATTCGCCGTGAACGCGACGCCAGCATTCTTCAGCAACGTTGCTCGGAACGGGCTTTTGGAGGCTAGAATGATGTTCATTGTCATATCTTCGTTGCCTGAAATCGTTTTGCCCCAATTCCGTTATCGTCCCTCTGCGCGCAGGGCAAGAACAGCAGCAGCAGTTTCTTCGATTGAGCGGCGGGAAACATCGATCATCGGCCAATTGTGCCGGTGGCAGATCTGCCGTGCATAGGTGAGTTCCTCGATAATATTGGCCCGGTCGAGGTATTGGTCGGCGTCAAACCCATGCGTTGCACCGAGCACGCGATGCTGGCGCACCTGCGATATTCGTTCCGCCGAGGCTACCAGCCCGACAATCAGCGGCCTTTCGGAGTTTATCAAAACGTCGGGAATAGGAACACCGATTACGATGGGGACATTCACGGTCTTGATGCCGCGATTGGCGAGATAAATACTCGTTGGTGTTTTGGATGTGCGTGATATACCAATCAGAATCACGTCCGCCTCTTCGATGTCTGGCGGCAATTGGCCGTCATCGTGTTCCATGGTGAAGTTGAGCGCATCGATCCGCCGGAAATATTCGGCATTGAGAACATGCTGGGCGCCGACACGCCTTCCCGCCGGCGCACCCAGATAGGATTGAAAGATGGTCAGGACTGGTTCGAGAACCGATACGCAGGGAACTCCCAGCGCGGCACAGCCATCATTAATCATCGCCGCAAGCCGCTGATCGATGATTGTATAGAGGACGATGCCAGGCTCGGCATCTATGCCATCCAGCACCCGCTTCATCTGCTTTTCCGTACGGATCAATGGATAAACATGCTCTATCGCTCGTGCATGCGCATATTGCGCCGCAGCAGCGCGTCCAGCCGCGATGAGAGTCTCGCCGGTCGCATCAGAAATCATGTGAAGATGAAAGTAATTTACTGGTTTCGTCACAGAAATTTTGCACTCCTGTTGATGGCTGGGGACAATCAGCCAAAGCATCCACAACTGATGGCAGCCATGTGAATTATTGGCAAGTCATCCACAGCGAACCCGATTGTGGGCCGTTGTTCCGGCGCTTCCGGAAAACTGGGGATTGTTGCGACTCTTCGTCTTTCATTCCCCGACTTTCCACATATTTATTCACAATTAGCATTATCTTAAACCATTGTAATGATTATGTTTATGGAGCTTTCCACGTTCTTCCCGGATTTCAACCTTTGGTTTTCCGGATTTATGGCAGAAACTCCGGACTGTGGGAAAATGCTGGCAAATTGGTAATTCCCGATACAAACAGACTCTAAGAATCAGAAAACCCAAAGAAATCTAAATTTCTTTTTTAAAGAGTAAGGGTGGAGAGACTGACAATGGTTCGCAAAGTGCTGAAAGTCCTTGGAGGCGAGACTGTCTTTCCTCCTCCTGTCTGGATGATGCGCCAAGCTGGACGTTATCTTCCCGAGTACAGGCAGGTAAGGAAAACGGCTGGCAGTTTTCTCGACCTCTGTTACTCGCCCGATCTTGCGGTGGAAGTGACACTGCAGCCCATCCGCCGTTTTGGCTTCGACGCAGCAATTCTCTTTTCCGATATTCTTGTCGTCCCCCATGCGCTCGGCCGGGATCTCCGCTTTGAGGAGGGGCGCGGCCCTTTGATGACGCCAATCGACGTTGATGGAATATTCTGGCTGGAATCCGGTGGCGCTGCTGATCGCCTGGAGCCGGTCTATGAGACGGTGCGGCTTCTGCGGCAGCAACTCCCTACGGAAACAACACTGCTAGGCTTCTGTGGGGCTCCCTGGACCGTGGCGACCTATATGATTGCCGGCCATGGAACGCCTGATCAGGCCCCTGCCCGGCTTTTCGCCTATCGCAATGCTGAGGCGTTCCAGAAATTGCTGGATGTGCTAGCAGATGTTTCTGCTGAATATCTGATCCGGCAGATCGATGCCGGCGCGGATGCGGTGCAGATTTTCGATTCCTGGGCGGGCGTTCTCGATGAAACCTGCTTCGAGCAGTTTTGCGTGGCACCGGTGGCACGCATCGTCAAGAAAGTTCGCGCAGTTCATCCGGGCGTACCTGTTATCGGTTTTCCGAAGGGTGCAGGCGCGCTCTACGTCAACTACCGCGAGCGAACCGGCATTACCGCGCTCGGGCTGGATTGGTCAGTACCGCTGTCCATGGCGTCTTCGCTGCAAGGCGGTGGTGCGGTTCAGGGAAATCTTGATCCACTGCGGGTCGTTGCCGGTGGCCGTGCACTTGATGAGGGGGTCGATGCCATTCTCGATTCTCTGGGTCATGGACCGCTAATCTTCAATCTCGGTCATGGGATTACCCCGGATGCGCCTGTGTCGCACGTGGAACAGATGGTTCACCGTGTTCGCCAGGCCGCGCCGCGAAAATAGCACGGAAGGAAATTCGCATGACGACAACAAAACCGGATGAGGGCAGCGTCAGAAAAATTCCGGTGTTGCCACGGACCATCGCGGCTCTTGTGGCGATTGGTGGTATAACGCTTGCCGTCCTGTATCCGGCCGAATCCTACCTCTGGGTGAAGGCGATCCATGTCATCGCCGTTATCTCATGGATGGCAGGGATGCTCTATTTGCCGCGGCTGTTCGTCTATCATTGTGCTGCCGAACCCGGCTCTGTCCAGTCAGAGACATTCAAAGTCATGGAACAGCGGCTGCTCAAGGCAATTATCGATCCGGCCATGGGGATAACCTGGCTCGCGGGTTTGTGGCTCACGTGGCAATCGGCAGCCTATATGGATGGGTGGTTTCACGTAAAATTCCTGGCAGTCTTGATCTTGTCGGGTGCGCATGGCTATTTTTCCAAGGCAGTGCGGCTGTTTGCGCAAGACCGGAATGAAAAACCGGCACGCTTCTGGCGCATGATGAACGAAGTGCCGGCTGTGCTCATGATCATCATCGTCCTTATGGTCATTATAAAGCCATTTTGATCTATCATAAAAACTGCAGTCTCATATCAAATCCACTCATGAAACCTCTTGCCCTTGCTGACATGATTGGCTAGATAGGGGCCTCCTCTCTGGAAATACCGCCACAGCAATATCCAGCCATTTTCAGTGGCACTGCATTCAGGCATCGTCATTTCCCTTCCCCATTTCAAACATAGAATTAAGAGTTCCGCACACATGCAGGAAATGAAACTACAAGAACTCAAGAACAAGACAGCGGTCGACCTCCTTGCCTTTGCAGAGTCGCTTGAAGTCGAGAACGCTAGCGTCATGCGCAAACAGGAATTGATGTTTGCCATTTTGAAGAAGCTGGCTTCGCAGGAAGTCGAAATCATCGGCGAAGGTGTGGTCGAGATTTTGCAGGACGGCTTCGGCTTCATGCGATCCGCCAATGCCAATTATCTCCCGGGTCCCGATGATATCTATATTTCACCATCGCAAATCCGGCGTTTCTCGCTGAAGACCGGCGATACGGTGGAGGGCCCCATCCGGGGACCCAAGGAAGGTGAGCGCTATTTCGCCCTTCTGAAGGTCAACACGATCAATTTCGAAGATCCGGAAAAAATCCGGCACAAGATCCACTTCGACAATCTGACGCCGCTCTATCCGAATGAGCGTTTCAAGATGGAGTTGGAAAATCCGACGACAAAGGATCTCTCCGCGCGGGTGATCGATCTGGTAGCGCCGCTCGGCAAAGGCCAGCGTGGGCTGATCGTCGCGCCGCCACGGACCGGTAAGACCGTTCTGCTACAGAATATCGCGCATTCAATCACTGCCAACCATCCGGAATGCTACCTCATCGTGCTTCTGATCGACGAGCGCCCCGAAGAAGTGACCGATATGCAGCGCTCGGTGAAGGGCGAAGTTGTATCATCGACCTTCGATGAGCCGGCGTCGCGCCACGTCCAGGTTGCGGAAATGGTCATCGAGAAGGCCAAGCGCCTTGTCGAACATGGCCGCGACGTGGTCATTCTGCTCGATTCCATCACCCGTCTCGGCCGCGCCTACAACACTGTTGTGCCTTCATCCGGCAAGGTCCTGACTGGTGGCGTCGACGCCAACGCCCTCCAGCGCCCGAAGCGCTTCTTCGGTGCCGCACGCAATATCGAGGAAGGCGGTTCGCTCACGATTATCGCGACGGCACTGATCGATACCGGTAGCCGCATGGACGAAGTCATCTTTGAAGAGTTCAAGGGAACCGGCAACTCGGAAATCGTGCTCGACCGCAAGGTCGCTGACAAGCGCATCTTTCCGGCCATGGACATCCTCAAGTCCGGTACACGCAAGGAAGACCTCCTCGTGCCGCGTCAGGATCTGCAGAAGATCTTCGTTCTTCGCCGCATTCTCGCGCCGATGGGTACGACGGACGCGATCGAGTTCCTCATCGACAAGCTCAAGCAAACCAAGACCAATGGCGAGTTCTTCGACTCGATGAATACATAACCCTACGAAGTTGGGCGAAGAAGCGCTTCGAGTGCTCCTTCTGTTTCCACTGGTGCAAGACAGACAAGCCCGCGGCACAAATAAGCCGCGGGTTTTTTTATCGTTATCTCACCCCCGCCGGGCACGAGTACAATCTTCTTTTCCCTGTCGAAGGGAATCCAGATGTCCACGCGCCGCGGATCCGGATGACGGTTAGCCACCTGCATCAATGAATGCTCCTTGTCTGGCGTAACCAGTACGAGCTTCACCGGCTCGAGCAATAGGCTGGCGCTGTTGAGAACGCCAGCCTGGCCATAGCGTTGCTGCAGGACCCGGCCGAGCGCATTCTCGGCAATTCGTTCCGCATGCTGCCGCAATGTCTCGTCACTGGTGACAATCGCCAGACGGCTGATGGCTTCGATAATCTGGCTGGTCGCGCTTGGGATTGCCTCATCCTGATCCCCTCGCACGCGAACAATCACGTCCGCGCTGTCCGAAGCGCTGAGGGCATAATTACCGTCCTCAGTCCTATGCCATTCATCCAGCGCGGCAAGCCAGTGGCGTGCGTCCGTGACAAACGCTTCATCCTGCGTCGCTTGGTAAAGCGACAGGGCGGCGTTGATCATTGCCGCGTAGTCCGAAGAAAGTCCGGGGAACAGGCGCGAATCGCCCAATACCGAATGGGGGAGCCGTTCATCAACCATCGATTCGGAGATGGAACGGTATGCAATAAGGCTGCAATCAAGCCAATCCTTTCGCTCGAACGCACGTCCGGCTTCGGCAAGGGCGCGGATCATCAGGCCATTCCAGTCCGTCAATGCCTTGTCGTCCCGGCCAGGACGAATACGGTTCTCGCGCAGGGCAAAGAGCGCCTGACGCGCCTGCTTCAATTGTTTCTCGCTTTCAAGATCAAGAGCGTCGAGTGAATGCAAGCGATTAAGGATCGATTTGCCTTCCCAATTGCCCTGATCGCTCACATCATAAACGCGGCGAAACGCATCGAACTCGGAACTTCCCGGAATTTCGCCTGCCGTCCAGACATAGAACCGACCTTCCTCTCCTTCGCTGTCTGCATCGAGGCTGGAGGCGAAGCGTCCGTCAACCAGCATTTCCCGCTGCAGCCAGGCGACCGTCTCTTCGATTCGGAAGCGGAACAATTCATCACCGGTTTCGGCGAAGCCGAATGTCGCATGGCGAATAAATTGTGCATTGTCGTAAAGCATTTTTTCGAAATGCGGCACTAGCCATGAATCATCCACAGCGTAACGGGACAGTCCCCCGCCAAGATGATCATAGATTCCACCCTGCAGCATAGTCCTGAGACTAAGCAGAAACGCATCTCTATGGCGCTTTTCACCGGTGCGCAGCCAGGACAGCCACAATGTATCCATGAAAGGAGCGTTTGGAAATTTTGGCGCTCCCGCGAGACCGCCTCTGACATGATCGACCATCCCATGGATATTTTCGGAGAATTGATCAAACAGGTGCTTGTCAAGCGGCGAGGCGTCCGCCTTGGCATCAAGCCGAGCAGTGACATGCGTTGTCAACGCGTCGACATTCTGCTCGACGCGGCCGCGATCCTCATTCCAGACTCGGGCAATCGATTGGAGGACGTCGACAAAGCCCGGCCGGCCATAGCGCGAATGCTTGGGAAAATAAGTTCCGCCCCAGAATGGCTTTGCTTCCGGCGTCAGGAACATCGTAAGCGGCCAGCCACCCTGCTCACCCATGGCCGCCAGTGCAGCCATGTAGATCTGATCGATGTCCGGACGCTCTTCGCGGTCTACCTTGATGTTGACATAGAGCGCATTCATGAGAGCCGCTACTTCCGCATCCTCGAAACATTCATGTGCCATGACATGGCACCAATGACAGGCGGCGTAGCCGACCGACAGAAGTATGGGCTTTCCGGTCTCACGTGACTCTTCAAGCGCCGCCTTGCCCCATGGCCGCCAGTGAACCGGATTGTCCGCATGCTGACGCAGATATGGACTGGATTCGTGACCAAGAAGATTGGCTTGCTGAGACATAGGATTTTTCATGCCTTTTCGTATGAAACGCGGCGGTCTACAACGCTATCAGTGTAAGCCTGGACGGATTGAAATGAAACAGAACCATGTTTTCGCCGAGACGATTTTCGCCCTCTCCAGCGGCAGATTGCCGTCGGGGGTGGCAGTGGTCCGGATTTCGGGACCAAAGACTCGATTCGCCATCGAAACAATCTGCGGCAACCTTCCGGAGGCGCGCCACGCCGCTTTGCGGGTGTTCAAGGACGCCGAAGGCGGGGCAATCGACAGGGGCCTGGTCCTCTATTTCCCGGCTCCACATAGCTTCACCGGCGAGGATAGCTGTGAGTTTCATCTGCACGGCGGCAAAGCGGTCGTCGATGCAATGCTATCGACGTTGTATGCATTCGAGGGTTGCCGGATGGCAGAGGCCGGAGAATTCACGCGCCGGGCTTATGCTAATGGAAAATTCGATCTGACGGCTGCCGAAGGACTAGCCGATCTCATTGCCGCTGAAACCGATAGCCAGCGCCGGCTCGCGCTGCAGATCTCGTCGGGCGCACAGGCGGAGCTATACTCGACCTGGCGAAACGAGCTGATCCGCGCTCGCGCGTTGATAGAAGCGGAGCTTGATTTCGCAGATGAATCCGACGTACCCGGCTCAGTGTCCGATCAGGTATGGCACTCCATGCGCGAACTTGCTGATCGGATTGGCAAACACATTGCGGATGGAAAGCGCGGCGCCATCGTCCGCGATGGCTTCCGCGTGGTTATCGTCGGCGCGCCCAACGCCGGAAAGTCGAGTTTGCTCAATGCATTGGCTGGAAGCGACGTTGCCATCGTATCGGACGAGCCGGGGACGACACGCGATCTGATAGAGATCAAACTTGATCTCGCTGGTCTCCCAGTCCTGGTGACGGATACAGCTGGTTTGAGGGAAACCCAAGGCAAGGTTGAAAAGATTGGCATCGGCCGCGCGCTTGAACGAGCATCCTCGGCCGATGTGGTCCTGGCGCTCACCGACCTGTCCGATCCAATCGCGCCTGCTCTCAACGTTATAGAGACCGGTGCCATGCTCCGGGTTGGTACGAAGTCGGATTTGGCTCCTGCGTCAGTTGCAGCAGACTATGATCTGACGATTTCGACGCGGAACGGAACAGGGCTTGAGGATCTCCTGAGAGTTCTTGCCCATCGAGCGGAGTTGGCCGCTGGCGATCTCTCGGACCCATTACCGACCCGGCGCCGGCACCTGGAGCTGCTCGTTGAAACGAGCAAGGAGATCGACGCTGCTATCTGCGAGGAGACAGCTCCTCTTGAAGTCCGGGCCGAGTTCCTGCGCCGGGCGTCGCATTCGTTGGGGCGCATCACGGGCGACGTAGACGTCGAGGATATATTGGATGTGGTTTTCTCGCAGTTTTGCATTGGCAAATGATTCACGTGAAACACATGGATTTCATGGATAACTCTTCGCCACAGAATACAGTGCCCCGATCCCACCCGCACCTGCGGCACGACCTGCTCCATCGAGCGCGGAGGTGGCGATCCCTGCTTCGACCCTGCCCCTGGACGGGGGGGTCGGATTGCGGGTCCGGGGTGGAGTGGAGCAGTTGTTCCTGCCTTGCACGAAAATAATGCCGCCAACTTATCCACGTCCTCCAAACCTCGTTTATTCTAAAGCCGGTCCTTTCCACGGGGAACTGCTTCCGGAGCCGTTCGAAGCGGGGAAAGGACCGGCGCCTCCGATGGCGGGGAACGGACCCGCTGTCCGGGGACGTTCTGTCCAAGGGTTCCCCTGCCGGTACTAGGACCGGCGCGTGCTGGACGAGCACTCTAAGGGGCACGCAGGTGACGCATGGAATGCCGCAAATGGCCTTCCCCGGTGCCGAAGCCTCCCAAGCGGAACGGACGGGATGAAAAGTCGCCGGACGGACGGCCTTCGGATCGCATTACTTAACTACCAAGACGCGCTTCGGCGACCGCCCGTCTTCCCCAACCACTCGATGGCCAGACTCAGAGAATGAGGGCGTGGCGGGGGGGTCGTCGCGAGCCGAGTTGAGCGTGGAATGTTTCACGTGAAACACTGTTTAGCGACTCATACTTGACTCACGACGCGGTTTTGCCCATCAAGGCTCAGATTCGAATCTCTGAAAGTGTTAGCCCGTGGAAGACGTTTTTGATGTCATCATCATTGGTGGTGGTCATGCCGGCTGTGAAGCAGCGGCTGCTTCCGCGCGCCTTGGCGCCAAGACAGCGCTCGTGACCCATCGTGCGGATACGATCGGCGTGATGTCTTGCAATCCGGCGATCGGCGGCCTTGGCAAGGGGCACCTCGTTCGTGAGATTGATGCCTTGGACGGCCTGATGGCGCGTGTTGCTGATGCCGCAGGTATCCAGTTCCGGTTGCTCAATCGCCGCAAAGGACCGGCGGTCCGTGGACCGCGCACACAAGCGGACAGGAAGCTATATCGCCTTGCCATGGGTCAATTGATAGCTGAGCAAGCCAATCTAACTGTCGTCGAAGGTGGCGCGAATGACCTCGTCGTGAACGACGGCGAGGTTGCTGGCGTTCAATTGATGGACGGCCGAGTGCTGACATGTGGCGCAGTCGTCCTGACGACAGGAACGTTTTTGCGCGGCCTGATCCACATCGGCGAGCAGAAGATCCCTGCGGGGCGAATGGGCGAGGCACCTGCCCTTGGCCTGTCTGACACGCTGGCCCGCCACGCGTTCGCTCTTGGCCGATTGAAGACCGGTACACCGCCGCGGCTCGATGGCCGTACGATTGATTGGCGGAGCTTGGAAGTCCAATCAGCCGATGAAGACCCATTGCCATTCTCGTTGATGACGGATTCAATCGAGAACCCGCAGATAGATTGCGGAATTACGCGTACGACGCCGGAAACTCATGCGATCATTCGCGCCAATCTCCATCGTTCCGCCATGTATTCGGGTTCGATCGAAGGAATTGGACCGCGATACTGCCCTTCGGTTGAAGACAAGATCGTGAAGTTTGGGGACCGTGATGGTCACCAGATATTCCTTGAACCGGAAGGTCTTGATGATCACACTGTCTACCCCAACGGCATTTCAACTTCGCTGCCCGAAGACGTGCAACTGGATCTGCTGAAGACGATTCCGGGCTTGGAGCGCGCAACGATGCTGCAGCCTGGCTATGCGATCGAGTATGATTTCATTGATCCGCGCGAGCTCGATCGGAGTTTGCAGACGCGGCGTATCGGCGGCCTGTTCCTGGCTGGCCAGATCAATGGCACTACCGGTTATGAAGAAGCTGCGGCACAAGGGTTGCTCGCCGGTCTAAATGCTGCACGGCGCGCTGGTGGTGCAGAACCGGTTATTATCCAGCGGACGGAGGCATATATAGGCGTCATGGTTGATGACCTGACGTCTCGTGGCGTAAGTGAGCCGTACCGCATGTTCACTTCCCGTGCCGAGTTTCGGCTGTCGTTGCGAGCAGACAATGCGGATGAGCGTTTGACGCCGATGGCAGAGCGGCTCGGCATTCTCGGTACCGCGCGCAGGGATCGCTTCCGCGTTAGGACACATGATCTCGAGCGCGCGCGTGCGTTGGCGAAAGAACTGACGATTACACCAAGTGCTGCGGCGGCGCATGATCTTCATCTCAATCAGGATGGAATCCGGCGGTCAGCCTACGATCTGCTGGCCTTTCCGGACATTGACCTTGATCGGATCAAGCGCATCTGGCCGGAGCTTGGCATCATCGATAAGCGCATAGCCGACGCGCTGGAGATCGAAGCGCAGTATGCGGTCTATCTCGAACGGCAGCGAGCGGACGTGGCGGCCATGGAGCGCGAAGAATCGCTGCTTATTCCACAGTCGATCGATTTTTCCGAAACATCGGGCCTGTCGAATGAGTTGAAGCAGAAGCTCAAGCTGCGAGCGCCGCGCTCCATTGCCGAGGCCCAGCGTATTGACGGCATGACGCCTGCAGCCTTGGCTTTGATCATCACTCAGATACGGCGAGCCACCGCGCGGGACGTAGCGTGAGTTCTGACCGGGAAAAACGCCTGCAAGAAGTATTAGTCCATGTTTCACGTGAAACAGTGGATAACCTGTGCGCTTTCGAAGAACTCTTTCGTAAATGGTCGAGAGCCATCAATCTGGCCTCACCCTCCACACTCGATCACCTCTGGGAACGCCATATTATCGATAGCGCCCAGCTTTTTGAAATGGCACCAACGGCAACGCGTTGGCTGGATTTGGGCTCGGGCGGAGGATTTCCCGGCGTAGTGCTGGCGATCTTGCTGAAAGAGCGCCTAGGTGGCCGAATCGATCTGGTGGAAAGCAACGGAAAGAAAGCTGCTTTTTTGCGGACAGCCCTTGGCCAATTTTCGGCGCCCGGAATTGTTCATGCCGCGCGAATCGATGCCGTTTGGGCCGAAATACGAGGCCCGGAAGTCATTACCGCCCGCGCACTCGCACCATTAGGCGACCTGTTTGTGCTTGCGGAGCCATGGCTGACTGCCGGTGCGACGGCCCTTTTTCAAAAAGGACGGGATTACCGCAGGGAAATTGTGGAAAGCCGTGACGCATGGACGTTTGATCTGGTAGAACGAGCAAGTGTGGTCGACCGAGATTCGGTCGTGTTGCAGATCAGCAATTTGCGGCGCGCCAACGTGAACTGACTATGACTGCACCCATCCGATTGCCAGGAACGGTGTTTTGCGCAGGAAACAGTGATGAACAGCCAGACTCGTATCATTACCATAGCCAATCAAAAGGGCGGTGTCGGAAAAACCACGACGGCAATCAACCTTGCTACAGCGCTGGCGGCGATCGGGGAAAATGTCCTCATCGTCGACCTCGATCCGCAGGGCAACGCAAGCACGGGCCTCGGCATTGATCGGAAGGATCGCGAGATATCTTCTTATGACGTCTTGATGCAGACCGCCTCTGTTGAAGCGGCCGCCGTGTCGACTGCCGTCCCCAGCTTGTCATTGATCCCATCAACGCTTGATCTTCTTGGTGTTGAAATGGAAATTGCTAATGCGCCAGACCGCGCAACGCGTTTGCGCAAGGCTTTTCGCGGTAATCCAGCTGCTTCGCCGTTTACATACATACTGATTGATTGTCCGCCATCTCTCAATCTGTTGACGATGAACGCCATGGCTGCTGCGGATTCGGTTCTGGTTCCTTTGCAGTGCGAATTTTTTGCGCTCGAGGGTCTGAGCCAGCTCCTTGAAACCGTAAACCAAGTGCGGACTGCGCTCAACCCTAACCTCACCATTCAGGGTATTGTGCTCACCATGTATGATGGGCGCAACAATCTGGCGACTCAGGTGGTCGACGATGTGCGGTCTTTTATGGGCGACAAGGTCTATCGCACTGTCATTCCGCGTAATGTGCGGGTTTCAGAAGCTCCGTCTTATGGTATCCCGGCCATCCTATATGACCTGAAATGCGCTGGAAGCCAGGCCTATCTGCAACTGGCGTCTGAAGTTATCCAGCGGGAGCGGCATTTACGCGCCGCATGATCGATTCGAATACGAAACATTTATGAGAGCCTGTGACAATGAATGAAGATCTGTCAAAAAAGCGCCTTGGTCGCGGCCTTGCGGCACTGATCGGCGAGATGGACCGTCTGCCGGAAGAAAATGCAGCCCCCGTTGCCACTCTCGATCGTCAGGTTCCTATCGAGTTCGTCACGCGTAACCCGCGCAATCCGCGGCGCTTGTTCACAGAGGGTGATCTTGAAGATCTGACCCAATCCATCCGGGAGCACGGCATCGTGCAGCCCGTCGTGGTCCGTCCGGTCAAAGACTCGCCAGATCACTATGAGCTGATTGCCGGTGAGCGTCGCTGGCGCGCCGCCCAGCGGGCTGGACTTACCACCGTTCCCGTTATTATCCGTGAGGTCAATGACCGCGTCGCGCTGGAACTGGCGATCATCGAAAACGTCCAGCGTGCAGATCTAAATCCCATCGAAGAAGGCATGGGATATCAACAGCTTATTGATGACCACGAGTATACTCAGGCAGATCTGGCACAGGTGATTGGCAAGAGCCGTAGCCATGTTGCCAATACGCTTCGGCTGCTGAAACTGCCTGAGCCGGTCCGCGACATGATCACCAATGGCGCATTGTCGGCTGGGCACGCGCGGACACTGATCACGGCCGAAAATCCTGGTCCCCTCGCGGACAGGATAGTTCGGGACGGCCTCTCGGTACGCCAGGCGGAGGCACTTGCACAAGGCGGTGGCGCCAAACCATCGGTCGCGAAGGTCAAAGCGGACGCGGACGACAAGGACGCTGATACGCGCGCTTTGGAGAAACTATTGTCGGATGTTACCGGTATGCGCGTGACGGTGAACCATCAGACCAAGGGTGGGGATGTTCGCATCCATTATACGACGCTGGAGCAGCTCGACGAGATTTGCCGCCGGCTGCAAAGCTAGTTCGTCCTTCAGCGATTATTCCGGGACGCCCGTGCGGCCTCCGCTGCAAGCGCGATCAAAGATTGCCGGATGACCGGAATTGCCAGAGCAGCGTTGCGCCGGCTTTCCAGTACGGTGCGTTGCAGGCGCTCGATAGCCTGGGAACAGGATTGTGTGGTCCAGCGCTGCAGGGCGGTCTCAACCAGTTTTTTCCTTCCAAAGAATATCGGTGGCCGTGCCGTAGCAACGGCTGACGCCGCGTTCTTTCCCTCGCCCTCCATGCCGTAACGTAACGTTTGTAACGACTGGAACTGACGAATCGCTGCGCTCAGGATGAGAAAGCTGGAGGATCCGGTTCCGATCACGCGATCAAAGGCGTGGGTAAAATCCGTCATGTTGCCGATCATCACGGCATCGATAATTGTTTCGTAAGATGTGGCGCTGACGTCGCCAATGATATCGCGCACGTCATTGATGGTGATGCGCTCCCGACCAAGCGCATAAAGGCATATCTTGTCGAGCTCGGCGCGGGTCGCCAGGCGGTCGCCGCCGAGGCTTTCCTTGAGCAGGTTGCGTGCATCAAGTGTTATCTGCAGCCGGTTCCTGGCGAGCATGTCGTCGATTGTGGCGTCGATCCCGCGAGCATCATCGCTGTAGCATGGCAGGGCCATGGCGCTGGCGCTTTGCTCGACTGTTCCACGTAACCCGGCGCCCTTTTTTAAATCCCCTGCTTCGATCAAAATGTATGTGCTGGCGGGCGGGCTTTTCGCAAGGTAGGCGACGGCGTCCACCAGTCCTTTTTGACCCGCTGCATTGCGCACCCAGATCAATCGCTCCCCGCCAAACATGGATATAGTGTTGGCTTCATCGGAAAGCCGGCCGGGCTCGGCTTGAATTTCGTCCGCATCAAGGCGAATCACAGCAAACGGATCATCCTGGGCGAGCCCGGTCAGTCTGATGAACAGCCCGGCTCGTTCGCTCACCAAACCCTTATCGGGGCCATAAAGCAAGACGATGGGATAGGCACGGTCCAACCGTTTCAGGAATGAATCAACTTCGTGTGCTTTCTTCTGTGCCATGGGAGTCGGGTTTACTGGTTTGTGCGGAGATTGCAAATAACATGAAGGATAACGGCCATATAAATGTATGAATTAGTTGGCTAACGATATTCTGCAGGCATCAAACTCACTTCGTGAAGGAGCCAATCAAGAAAGACCCGCATGGCTGGCCGCTGCGGTCTGTCGAGGGGGCATGTTAGCCAATAGGCATGGCGGCTGACGAAGCCAAACCCTTTGGGATTCGCCAGTTTTCCGCTCTCGAGTTCGTCGGCAATGAGACCACGCGGAACCAGCGCAAGTCCCTGTCCCGCGATGGCGGCACGAATAACCAAAGCATAGAAACCAAAATGGGTGATGCGCTCTGGTGTGAAGTCGGAAATTGCATGGGCGTCTGCAAACTCGCCCCAGCGCAACGGGGTATGCTTGTGATCCAGCAGCGGAAACTTTTGAATGTCGTCGGGTCTGTCGACACCACCAAGACGGGCAATGAAATGCGGCGCGCCGACAAGCGCAACGTTTTGGCCGAAAAGGTAATGGTTGCTTTGCCCCGGCCAGTCGCCCTCGCCAAACCGGAACGCTGCATCTGCCTGGTTGATCAATTCATTGTTCGCGAAGGTGGATAGCTCCACGTCGATTTCCGGATGTGCTTCTGCAAAGCCGGCAAATCGCGGAATCACCCAGCGATCGCCCATGATTGGAAGAATGTGGAGTTTGATGGCGTTTGGCGATGAGCCGAGTGCCGCGACCCTCAGCACAGCATTTTCCATGGCACCAAGCGCTGCACGGGCTTCGGTCACGTAGATGCGGCCCGCCTCCGTCGTTGAAAGTCCGTAGGGTGTCCGAATGAAAAGTGGCAAGCCCGCGAGTTGTTCCAGCGCCAGCAACTGTTTGCTGACGGCGCTCTGCGTCATGTTCAGAGCTTTGGCACAGGCGGTCGTACTGCCATGCTCAGCAATGGTTACGACCACCTGCAGAGCGCGGGTTGAGGGATAGATGCGAGCAGATACCATTGCCTCAATCCTGGTTCCGGATCATTGGATAGGGTATTCCATTTCGGAATGGATATGCGAATTCATTTCGTTTGTCGTCCCCAAAAGGCGGCCATAAGCTTCAAACAACAAAAAACAAGGGAACCGAACGAAATGACCGAACAGTCCGTCCGTCTGTGGGGGGCTCGTTTCAGGACGAGTCCATCGCCAGAATTAATCGCGCTCTCCCGTTCGGAGAGCAGCTACTTCCGGCTGGTTCGCTATGATCTAACCTCGTCCATGGCCCATGCCAGGGAGCTGGTCCGGGCAGGCATCCTGACGGCGGCGGAGGCAGACGAGGTTTGCGCGACGCTTGAAACCATTGGTGCGGACTACGAGGCGGGGAGGATCAAGCCATCGCCAAGCGATGAAGACATCCACACGTTCCTCGAGCGCATTCTTGGCGAGCGCGTAGGTATTCTCGGTGGCAAGCTGCGCGCTGGCCGGTCGCGCAATGATCAGGCCGCCAATGACCTGAAACTTTATCTTCGCGATGTCGCCCGTCACATCGGTTCAGATATTCTCAACCTTCAAAACGCGCTTGTCGAGCAAGCAGAAGCCCACATCACGACACTGACCACAGGCTTTACCCACCTGCAGCCGGCGCAACCAGTAAGCTTTGCCCACCAGCTTCTGGCCCACGCCCAGACATTTGCCCGCGATCTCGACCGCCTTCGCGATTGGGATAAGCGCGCGGCACGCTCGCCCTTGGGGGCCGCCGCCTTGGCGGGATCGGCAATTGCCCTGCAGCCAGAACTCTCCGCGCGGGAGCTTGGCTACGACGCGCCTTGCGAAAACTCGATAGATGCGGTGGGCAGCCGTGACCACGTGGCGGAATTCCTCTTCGTCATGGCAATGTTCGGCGTCCACCTGTCGCGGCTCGCCGAGGAATTGTTCCTATGGTCATCACGTCAGTTCCGCTGGATCGAAATGGATGATGGCTATGCGACCGGCTCGTCGATTATGCCGCAGAAAAAAAACTGCGATATCGCCGAACTGACGCGCGGTCGCGCCTCGCGGTTAATCGGCAGTCTGACTACCATGCTGGTGGCGCTCAAAGGCCTCGCTTTCGCCTATAATCGTGACTTGGCTGAAGACAAACATGCAGCCTTCGATACGATTGATGCGCTGACGCTGGTCGTGCCGGCAATGGCTGGATTGATCCGCACCATGCGTGTCAATGCCGATATCATGCGGCGGCAGTCCGTTGAAGGCTTCACCCTTGCGACCGAAGTCGCTGACTGGCTGGCGAAAAGTGGTGTTCCATTCTCCGAAGCCCATGAAATCACCGGGGCTCTCGTTCGCTATTGCGAGGATAAATCAATCGGTCTGGAAGATTTGAGTGACGCCGACCTTGCCGCTGTCGACGAGCGGCTATTGCCGTCGATCAAGATGAGCCTGTCACCGCAGGCGGCAATCGAAGCGCGAAAGGCCTACGGTGGCACGGCGCCTGATCGTGTGAGGGAACAGATCGCCCGGCTAAAAAGCGTTCTGGATGGCCAAAAAGAGTGGCTTTCGTCCTATGCAGGTCCCAGAGCTGAGCGTTAGTCTCAAGTTTCCCCCATACCGCGACCCCCGAAAGGTGAGAACAATGGCGAACACCCAAAGTGCAGCTTCCATTCCACCGATAAAATATTCCGTAGCGCATTTACACCACCAGCCGCGCCGGCATTACGGCCGCTGGCTCGCGGCGACCCTGATTGTCTTGGCGCTCGCGCTCATCATCAATGCTTTTGCGCATGGACAGATCGCTTGGCCCGTGGTTGGCCAGTTCCTTACTGCTCCAGCAATACTCTCCGGTCTGTGGAGCACGATCCTGATGACAGTCTGTGCTATGGCGTTGGGCCTCGCGCTCGGGGTCATTTTCGCGATCATGATCATGTCACCGAACCCGGTACTCAAATACGTGGCGGTATTCTACATCTGGTTCTTCCGCGGTACGCCATTGCTGTTGCAGCTGTTGCTCTGGTTCAACCTTGCGTTGATTTTTCCAACGCTTGGAATTCCGGGACTTTTCGAGATGCGCACGGTCGATTTCATGACACCTTTCATGGCAACGCTGCTCGGCCTTGGCATCAATCAGGGAGCTTATACGGCGGAGGTAGTGCGAGGAGGCATCCTTTCGGTCGACAACGGGCAGATCGAGGCGGCAAAGGTGATCGGCATGACACGCCTCACGATGCTGCGCCGGATTATCTTGCCGCAAGCCATGCGCGTCATCATTCCTCCGGTCGGCAATGAGGTGATCAGCATGGTGAAGCTGACTTCGGTTGCGAGCGTCATCCAGTATGCAGAAATTCTGCGCAATGCCCAGACGATCTACTATGCCAACAACCGCGTCATGGAACTGCTCATTGTGTCGGCCATCTGGTACCTGGCAGTCGTGACAATCCTTTCCATCGGACAGCACCTGCTTGAAAAGCACTATTCAAAGAGCCTCGGACGCCGAAACGCCAAGCGCGTCGCACCAGCCGCAGCGGAAGGAGCATGAATATGCCAGCCATGGTCGTCGCTGTCGGTCTGCATAAATATTTCGGAAATTTCCATGCGCTCGATGAGGTCTCGCTTGAGATTCAGCACGGGGAGGTGCTTTGCATCATCGGTCCGTCCGGCTCGGGCAAGAGCACGCTTCTGCGCTGCATCAACCAGCTGGAACGTATCGACTCCGGCGCTGTCTGGATCGATGACGAACTGGTCGGCTTCAGGCAGGAGGGCGACAAGCTCTATGAGTTGAACGATGCGGAAATCGCACGGCAGCGCCTATCGAGCGGCATGGTCTTCCAGCGCTTCAACCTTTTTGCACATATGACAGTGCTCGAAAACATCATCGAGGGACCGGTAATCGTCCAGAAGCGCGCGAAGAGCGCCGTTATTCCCGAGGCGCTAGCGCTGCTGGAACGGGTTGGCCTCAAAGACAAGCAACATGCCTATCCGAGTGAACTCTCGGGCGGACAACAGCAACGCATCGCCATTGCCCGCGCGCTCGCGATGAAACCGAAGCTTATGCTGTTTGACGAACCGACGTCGGCGCTTGATCCGGAGCTTGTGAGCGAGGTTCTTGCAGTGATGCGCGATCTCGCCAACAGCGGCATGACCATGATCGTCGTCACTCATGAGTTGGGTTTTGCCCGCGAGGTAGCCCACCGCGTCGTGTTCATGGATCAGGGCCGTATTATTGAAACGGGACCGCCGCAGCAGGTTCTAAACAACCCGCAAGAAAAACGCACCCGGGACTTTATCGCAGCTGTTCTGGCCTGAGACCAAACAAATTCAAACAGAGAGGAACAAAAACATGAAACGCATTACCAAACTTGCCACGATCAGCGCGGCAATTGCCTTCAGCTTTCCTGTCGTGGCGCAGGAGCTTCCTGCCCGGATAAAGGACGCCGGGAAGATCATCATTGCGACCATGCCGAATTATCCGCCGATTACCTACAAGGATCCTGCGACGAACGAACTGCAGGGCTTTGATATCGAGCTCGGTGAGGCCATTGGCAAGGAACTGGGCATCAAGGTCGAGTGGCAGGAAATCGCCTTTGCGCAAATGCTCCCCTCCCTCCAGACTGGCCGCGTGGACCTCGCCATGGCGGGTATGAGCGACAAGAAAGCGCGCCAGGAGACCGCCGATTTTGTCGATTACCTTACATCTGGCGCGCAGTTCTACACGTCCAAAGCACTTGCTGGCGAAATCAAGACTGTCGACGATCTTTGCGGAAAGTCCGTCGGCGCCAGCCGTTCCACCGATTGGCCCGCACAGATCACTGCATGGAGTGATGCCAATTGCGTTGCCAAAGGCAAACCAGCCATCATGGTGATGGGCACGGAAGGCTCAGCTGACGCGCGTACGCAAATCAAGAGCCAGCGCTTGCAGGCAGCTGCCCAAGGCAATGAAACATTGCCGTACAATCAGAAGCTTGAGCCGGACACCTATGTGGCACTAGGGGAACCCTTTAGCCAGTCCCTGGCGGGAATTCCTGTTCTGAAAACGGAAACGCAGCTTCGTGACGCTGTCAAGATCGCGCTTGAGAGGCTGCAAGCCAATGGGACCTATGATGCGCTCCTGGACAAATATGGCCTGAAGGCCAACAAACTCGCGCCGGTCACTGTCAACCAGGGCAATTAGGCCTGCCTGAAAGTATTATCACATTGGGCGGTTCTGGCATGGTGCCGGGCCGCCCTTTTAGCAATGAAGGGGAATCGAAGTGATCAAGGTGAGCCTCTCAAATCCATCGGATCATGCAGCACTCGCGGTCCTTTTTGAAGAGATGCAGGCATATTATCAAGTGTCGTGTCCAGCGCGTGATAGGATCCTGGAAGGCCTTCAGAATATCCCCCGCGGGACGGAAATTCTGGTTGCTGAAACGGACCAGATTATCGGTTTCGCCGCTTTTTCATCCGTTTACCCGGGACCAGGTCTCCAATCCGGCATGTTTCTCAAAGAGCTCTTCGTTTCTGGAGCCCACCGTGGCAGCGGCGCGGGAACACGTTTGATAAAAACGATGGCACGCCTTGCAATCGAACGTGGACATAATCGCGTTGATTGGACTGCCGACCGCAACAATCCTGGGCTTAGAGCTTTCTATGAGAGACTAGGCGCCTTGCCAAAACCAGAAAAGGTATTTTACCGGCTCGATGGTGCGGCGCTTCGCGCCACCGCAGAGCAATGAATTTCAGGCCTGCGGCTTAGTACATGCCTTGACGACAAAGCAAAAAGGCGTCCCGAAAGACGCCCTTTTTAAGTGCTTCAAATGTTTAAGCAAACTGGAGCGGGAAATGGGATTCGAACCCACGACCCCAACCTTGGCAAGGTTGTGCTCTACCCCTGAGCTACTCCCGCATGTGCCAGTCTGTCTTGCGAAGCGGGGCTTATATGACCCAAGCGCCGGCTAATTGCAACAGGGAATTTTCGACTTCTGAACGATATCTCGAAAAATTGGCAAAAGATGTTGCGGTAGTTTGGTTTTTCGCTTGAGACCCTGTTACCGAGTGATTACGAAATAGCGCAAATCAGCACCAAAGCGAGTTCAAGAAAGCCATCATGCCCAAGACGTTCGAAGAATTGATGCGATATCTCGGCAAACTTGAAATAAACGTGTCGACGATTCGCCATGCTCCTGTGTTTACCGTTGCCGAAGCGCAGGAACTGCGAGGACAGGTCGCCGGTGCCCATACCAAAAATCTGTTTTTGAAAGACAAGAAGGACAATTTCTTTCTCGTGACGGTGGATGAAGAAGCCGAGGTTGACCTCAAGACAATCCACACAAGGATTGGCGCTGTGAGCCGGGTGTCGTTCGGCAAACCGGAGAAGCTTATGGAATATCTCGGCTTGACCCCCGGCGCAGTGAGCCTTTTTGGTGCAATCAATGACACACACCATCAGGTCAGAGTGGTGCTGGATGAAAGCCTGATGAAGCACGACATCATCAATGTGCACCCGCTGACCAATGAGGCTACGACATCGATTGGCCGCAAGGACCTGGTAACCTTCCTGAAGGCTACTGGCCATGAACCATTGATCTTGAAAATAGACGGATCGACCCCAAACTGATAGCTGATACTATCGACAGGAATTAAGCAGAGCATGCCGGTTGGGCAGATGACGGGAGAGTTTCATGAGCAGCACAGATAACCCGTTCGGCAGAGGCTATGGCGCGACGTCTGGCGCCACGACTGTATCGTTTGGAACTGAGGCGCCAAACGGACCGGCTCAAGCCGCCGCCGGCCTGATCAAGGATACGACGACAGCGTCATTTTCTGCTGATGTGATTGCTGAATCGAAGCATCAGCCGGTGCTGGTGGATTTCTGGGCACCTTGGTGCGGTCCCTGCAAGCAGCTCACACCCGTTCTCGAGAAAGTTGTTCGCGGTGCCGGCGGACGCGTCAAGCTCGTCAAGATGAATATCGACGATCATCCTGCCATTGCGGGACAACTTGGCATTCAGTCCATTCCCGCTGTTATTGCCTTTGCCGATGGCAAACCAGTTGATGGTTTCATGGGCGCCTTACCCGAATCCAAAGTGAACGAATTCATTGACCGTATTGCGTCTCCTGATGGTGGCCGTGAAGCGGCCGTTCAGTCGGCGCTCGAGGCGGCGGCGCAGGCCGTCGAGGCCGGTGCTGTCGAGCAGGCGGGGCAGCTGTATAGAGCCGTCCTGGAAGAAACGCCTGACAACATCGCCGCGCTCGCGGGTCTCGCCAACTGTCTGATCGACCTTGGCGACGCCGAGCAGGCGAGGGGTGTGCTCGACCTCGTACCTGGCGACAAGCGGCAGGATGCCGGAGTCCGAACAGCGGAGGCCAAAATCGCGCTGGCCGAGCAGGTAGCGAAGCTTGGAGACCCCGTGGCACTCGAGGCACGATTGCAAGCCAACCCAAACGATCACCAGGCGCGTTTTGACCTTGCGATGATCCTGAACGCCAAGGGCCAGCGCCATGAAGCGGCCGATCATCTTCTCGCCATTATGAAGGCCGATCGTGCATGGAATGATGATGGTGCCCGCAAGCAGCTGTTGCAGTTCTTTGACGCGTGGGGTCCGGGGGATGAGGCTTCTGTCGCCGCACGCCGCAGATTGTCTTCCTTGCTGTTTTCCTGACAAAAATCAGGCACTATAGCCGGCGAACTTGATCTTCTTGGGTCCTGGCGCGGAGAGAGTGATGCAAGCAGGAAATGTACGCTACCGGACGCTGGACGATATTCCGGAAACTGTGCCGATTTTCCCCTTATCGGGCGCACTGTTGCTTCCGGGCGGCCAATTGCCGTTGAATATTTTCGAGCTCCGTTACCTTGCCATGATCGATGCGGCGCTAAGCAGCAAACGAATCATCGGCATGATCCAGCCACGCTTCGATCAGGACAATCAGGAAGACGGCGACTTGTGCGAAGTGGGCTGTCTCGGGCGGATCACGTCTTTTGCCGAAACTGGTGACGGTCGGTTACTGATCACACTTCAGGGCATATGCCGTTTCCGTGTCATCAAGGAAATCACCACCAGAACCCCTTTCCGGCAATGCAAGATCGCACCACTTCGCGCTGATCTCGACGAGGCCGATGATTCCGAAGTCGACAGATCCGCGCTATTGCGTGTGTTTCGCGCCTATCTCGATGCGAACAGCCTAGAAGCGGATTGGGATGGCATTTCGCGGGCTGGTAACGAGACTCTCGTGAATGCGCTCGCCATGATGTCGCCCTTTGGTGCTGCGGAAAAGCAGGCCCTGCTGGAAGCGGCCGATCTAAAAACCAGGGCGGAAACATTGATCGCAATCACCGAAATTGCGCTGGCCAAGGATCAGGATGATTTCGAGGGAAGTTTGCAGTGATCAGTTTCAGGAGGAATGCGCCTTGACGGACGAGAAACGCGATACAGCGATTGACCGCAAACTGCTCGATCTCCTGGTCTGCCCGCTGACCAAAGGACCGCTTGTGTACGATCAGGGTAAATCGGAACTGATCTCCAAATTGGCGCATCTGGCCTATCCGGTGCGAGACGGTATTCCCATCATGTTGCCATCCGAGGCGCGAACCATCACGGATTGACGTCAGGTTCTTTCGTTCGCGGGCATCGTGCGCCATAATCGGAGTCAGTTGCATAACTGACTGTGGATACAACGATGGCGAAACAAAATGAGAAACGCGATGTTCTGATTGCTACTGCGGCGGGTCTGTTCTGGCGTCAGGGATATACCGTTACGAGTCTTGCTGACATTGCGACACATTCCGGTGTTCCACTCGGCAATATCTACTACTACTTCAAGAGCAAGGCCGAGCTCGCGCGTGGCGTGGCGGATATTTTTATCACAGAAACCGAAGGCATGCTGGTGGAGATCACCGAAGCTGACCAGAACCCGCGAACGCGGTTGCAACTTCTCATTGAAAAACTGGCCCAATCGCTGAAAAGCCGTGTTGAACATGGCTGTCCCATTGCCCTTGGAATCCGCGACTTTCGCCATGAGTCGCCCGAGGCGGCCAATCGTGCTGCAGAAGCGTTCAGCCTTCTGATTGGTTTCATCGGCAGAGAACTCGGACGGTCCGGCATCCGCCCATCGACCGCATTGAGCATCGCACGCAATGCGCTGACGGAGTGGCAGGGCGGTATCATGCTTGCACACGGCCTAAGAGATCCAACGGTACTTGCCGAGAGTTTTCGACGGATGGAGCGGTTGCTCATGGTGGCCCGGTCGCGAAGCTGAAAGCGTGAGGTTCATAGCTCTCGCATCTGCCGCTCAAACGCACTATATGGAGCGGGAAGCAGCCTTCCAGGAGTTCTGATGGCCCGAAGTAATCAAACTGCAGATTGGGGCAATCGCTTGTCACCGTCGCTCGGTGAGATCGAATCGCTGGCGATCAATGCATATGCGCACTTGCCGGAAACCTTTCGCAGCCTGTGCGGCGATATTACCATTCAGGTTTCTGAGTTTCCTGACGAACAGATCATTGAAGACATGGGGTTGGAATCACCCTTTGATCTTCTTGGTCTTTTTGAAGGAACCGGTATTGGCGAACGTTTTTCCCTGCAGACAGGAGAGCAGGCCAATCGCATCACAATCTACCGCCGTGCCGTACTCGATTACTGGGCGGAATATGAAGAAGCATTGGGCGATATCGTCACCCATGTGCTCATTCACGAAATCGGCCATCATTTCGGTCTGTCAGACGAGGATATGGAACGAATTGAAGCCACGGTCGAATAGAGGCTGTCTTGCCTGAATCAGGCTGCGGTTTGCTTCGCCCGCGCTGGCGTCAAATGGGAATCTGACGGTGAGCCAGTTCGGCCGGCCGATCCCCTTTTTAGGACAGGCCGGCCAAGCGCGCGGAGGCGGCCATGGCCGACACATCCGAGCAACATATCAGCGCTCAAACGTCGCTTGGCCGAACGCTTCAATAGTCGCTCAGTTTGATGCCGGGCTCGTAGTCCACGCCGTCTATATCTTTTACCACGGCCTGACCGCACTGCATCACTCCGGTCGCCGAGTTGAACGCATAGGTCGGTGATCCGTAAATATGCCAGCCCTTGTTCACCGCTGCCGTCACCTTATGACAGAAGCTCGCATCGTCGGGACCTGTCAGAAGCCGGTATAGTTTCATGGTTTTCTTTCCCAAGTTTTGGCCGAAATAGGCCTATGCTGTTGTACCGCGGTTCAGATTCTAATTTCTGCCTATTGTCTCGATTTTTGCTAGTAGTTTTTGAGCCGCCTCGAGATGCAGGCGCTCCACCATCCTGCCGCCCAGTGCGATGACGCCTTTATCCTTGTTGGCGGCATGGGAAAACGCGTCCACAATGGACCGGGCCTCGCCAATGGCATTTTCGTCAGGATGAAACGCTGCGTTCGCCGGTTCAATCTGCGATGGATGGATAAGACTCTTGCCGTCGAACCCCATTTGAACCGCTTGGGTGCATTCGTCAGAAAAACCGTCCGGATCGGAAAAATCGTTATATACCCCGTCAATTACGTCGAGCTTCCCGGCTCTGGCGCTCAACAGTATTTGCATAAGCCAAGGGATGAAAGGTGCGCGGCCCCTGATCAACTTTGCGCCGGTTTCCCTGGCGATATCGTTGGTTCCGACAACAAAGCAGTCAAGACGAGCTGTCGAACGCAGACCAAGTTCAGCGATTTCATCAGCGTTAAGAACGCCTCGCGGCGTTTCGATCATCGCCCACAGGCGAATGTTCTCAGAGGCATCGGTCTCCTCGAGAATTTCGGCAACGCCGGTGATGTCATATGGGGTCTCGACCTTTGGCAGGAGAATCGCGTCCGGCTTGCAGGCCCTGGCGGCGAGCAGGTCCTCTCCGCCCCATTCGCCGGAAAGACCGTTGATCCGGACAATCCGCTCGGCCTTGCTCGTTGGGTGTCCGAGAAAGTAATCCCGCAATGCCTCACGGGATTGTTCCTTGGCGTCGGGGGCGACGGCATCCTCCAGGTCGAAGATCACTGCATCGGCGGTCAGCGAAACGACTTTGGCTAGAGCCTTGGCATTCGAGGCTGGAACATAAAGGACGGAGCGGCGGGGGCGGAACGGTTTGCTCATCTGGACTTTTTGCCTTGATCGCGCGACCAAGACAAGCGCAATCATGCGTGATTGTCTATCTGCCTAATGTGCCACAGGCGAAACTCTTTGATTCGCGGCCAAGCTGGTGTAAAGCGAAACGTAAAATCATTACCCAGGATCTACAGGCAGATATCATGGACAAATTCACCAAGCTCACCGGCGTTGCCGCCCCGCTGCCGATCATCAATGTCGACACGGACATGATTATCCCCAAGGATTACCTGAAGACCATCAAGCGGACTGGTCTTGGCACCGGTCTGTTTGCCGAGATGCGTTACAATGATGATGGCAGCGAGAACCTGGAATTTGTCCTGAACAAACCAGCGTATCGCAAGGCTCAAATTCTTGTCGCTGGCGATAATTTCGGTTGCGGATCCAGCCGTGAACACGCGCCGTGGGCGTTGCTGGATTTCGGCATTCGTTGCGTGATCTCGACGAGCTTTGCTGACATCTTCTACAATAACTGCTTCAAGAACGGCATTTTGCCCATCCGTGTCAGCCAGGAAAATCTGGACAAACTGATGGACGATGCACAGCGCGGCGCCAATGCGACACTTTCCATTGATCTCGAAGAATTGACGATCAAGGGACCAGACGGCGGGACAATCAGTTTCGAGCTCGACGAATTCCGTCGCTATTGCATGCTCAACGGTCTCGACGACATTGGTCTGACGATGGAAAAGGCGGCAAAGATAGACAGTTTCGAAACCGCCAACGCGGAAAAGCATCCCTGGGCGTAAGCTTTTATCTCGAAAAATGAAATGGCCCGGGTTTTCCGGGCCTTTTTGTATCTATCGGTCAATCGACGCGCTGTCGGAATTCAGAAAATTACGTGGAAAGCTTTCCATCTTTGCTGAACTTGCGCTAAGTACGCGCCATCCCGACTAGAGCGCTCTTCAATCAACGAGGTTTCCCAGCATGGTATCGAAAAAGCTCCTTCTTCTCCCTGGCGACGGCATTGGACCCGAGGCAATGGCCGAAGTCCGCAAGATCATCGCATATATGAACGCCGAGCTGGAAAGCGGCTTCGAGCTGGACGAGGGGCTGGTTGGCGGCTCTGCCTATGACGCCCATGGCCTGGCGATTTCGGAAGCCGATATGGCCAAAGCATTGGCCTCCGATGCCGTCCTGTTTGGTGCCGTTGGTGGCCCGAAGTGGGACAGCGTTCCTTATGACCTGCGCCCGGAAGCAGGACTCCTGCGCTTGCGCAAGGATATGGAACTATTCGCAAATCTGCGCCCGGCAATCTGCTATCCGGCTTTGGCCGATTCATCGTCCCTCAAGAAGGAAATCGTGGAGGGTCTGGATATTCTGATTGTGCGCGAATTGACCGGGGGCGTTTACTTCGGCGAGCCGAAGGAAATCCGCGATTTGGGCAATGGCCAGAAGCGTGGCATCGATACCCAGGTCTATGACACGTACGAGATCGAGCGGATTTCCGGCGTTGCCTTCGAACTGGCGCGCACGCGCGGCAACAAGGTGACGTCGATGGAAAAGCGCAACGTCATGAAGTCGGGCGTCCTGTGGAACGAAGTCGTTACGGCGACTCACAAGGCGAAATATGCCGACGTCACGCTCGAACATATGCTGGCCGATGCGGGTGGCATGCAACTCGTCCGCTGGCCCAAGCAGTTCGACGTGATCGTTACGGATAACCTGTTCGGCGATATGCTTTCCGATATCGCTGCGATGCTCACAGGATCACTTGGTATGCTTCCGTCGGCATCACTGGGCGCTCCCGACGCCAGGACTGGCAGCCGCAAGGCACTTTACGAGCCGGTGCATGGGTCAGCGCCGGACATTGCCGGTACTGGTGCGGCCAATCCGATCGCCATGATCGCTTCCTTCGCCATGTGCCTGCGTTATTCCTTCAACATGGTTGTCGAGGCCGACAGGCTGGAGGCTGCGATTGCCGGCGTGCTCGATGACGGGATTCGCACCGCAGACATCATGTCGGAAGGCAAGACCAGAGTTGGCACCACCGAAATGGGTGATGCCATTCTGGCCAAGTTCAAGGCATTGGCCGCCTGATCCGGAAAATCTGAACTATGAAAAAGCCCGGCGCGATCACTCGCGCCGGGCTTTTGTTGTGTTTGCCGACTACTTGATTGCGTCGAGATCGGTGTCTTTCGTATCCCGTACGAAGATGAGACCGATAACCAGGGTCATCGCCGCGATGACGATCGGATACCAGAGGCCATAATAAATATCGCCCTTGGCCGCGCTCATCGCGAAGACTGTTGCCGGAAGCAGACCACCGAACCAGCCGTTACCGATGTGATATGGCAAGGACATGCCCGTGTAGCGGATGCGGGTCGGGAACATTTCGACCAGAATCGCCGCAATCGGCCCATAGACCATGGTCACATAGATCACGAGCACAAACAGGATCGCAATGACCTTTGGCCAGCTCACCGCAGCCGGATCGGCAACCATCTTAAATGCGCCAGCGCCGGGAACCGTGTAGACCGGAACCTCGGTCGCGCCGGCCGCCTCTTCTGCGGTCAGGAGCTTGTCCTTGATCGCCTGATCGACAGGAACCATGGTCTTTGCACCTCCACGGATCGCGGCCGGGTCGAGCGCTAGTTTCGGATTGGCAGCGATCAATGCATCAAGCTTCGAATCGGCCACCTTGACTGGATCGCGGACGAGGGGATAGCCGCCGTCCTGAAGCGCTACGTTGATGCCCTTTGCAAAAGCGGTTTCCTTTGCCTTTGCATCGGCTCCAGCGGCAACGGCGTCGTAGGATTCGACCGTTTCATTACCGATCTTGACTGTGGCTGCCGTGCCGGGTGCTGCGGTGGCAACAACGTCATAGGGAACCGAGTTGCGGGTCAGGAACGATGTCGCGATGTCGCAGGACGTGGTGAACTTCGCCGTGCCCGTCGGGTTGAACTGGAACTTGCAGTCGCCGGGTGCCGCGGTGACGGTCGCGCGAACATTCTGCTGCGCGGCGGCAAGTGCCGGATTTGCAGCCCAGGTCAAGGCCTTGAACAACGGGAAGTAGGTGAAGATGGCAAGTGCAAGTCCGGCCATGATGATTGGCTTACGGCCGATCTTGTCGGACAGCCAGCCGAAGAATACGAAGAAACCGGTGCCGAGCAAGAGTGCTATTGCAATCATGATGTTGACCGACTGCGCGTCGACCTTCAGCACATTCTGCAAAAAGAACAGCGCATAGAACTGCCCAGAATACCAGACGACAGCCTGACCTGCAGTGAGCCCGAAAAGCGCGAGCAAAGCAATCCTGGCATTCTTCCATTGGCCGAAAGCCTCGGAAAGCGGAGCCTTGGAGCCCTTGCCTTCTTCCTTCATCTTCTTGAAGGCAGGTGATTCACTCAAGGACAGTCGAATCCACACGGAAATTCCGAGAAGAACAAATGAAAGCAAGAACGGAATGCGCCAGCCCCAAGCAGCAAATGCTTCCTTGCTGAGCGAATTCTGGATGATCAGGATGACGATAAGCGAGAGGAACAAACCAAGGGTGGCCGTAGTCTGAATCCATGATGTGTAATAGCCGCGTCTGTTACTCGGCGCGTGTTCGGCGACGTAGGTTGCCGCACCGCCATATTCACCGCCCAGAGCAAGACCTTGAAGCATGCGCAGGGCGATCAGGATGATCGGTGCGGCAATGCCCCAGCTGGCTGATCCCGGGAGTACACCAACCAGGAAGGTTGACAAACCCATGATGAGGATGGTGACAAGGAATGTATACTTGCGGCCGACCAGATCGCCGATGCGGCCAAAGACAAGCGCGCCGAAGGGCCGGACAAGAAAACCCGCCGCAAAGGCGAGCAGCGCAAAGATATTGCGGGTTGCTTCCGGATACTCACTAAAAAAGGCAGCGCCGATAAAGGCGGCGAGAGAACCATAAAGATAAAAATCGTACCACTCGAAAACAGTCCCGAGCGAAGAAGCGAAGATAACCTTCTTTTCTTCCCTCGTCATTCCCCGACTAGAACTGTCGGCCACAGACGTGGTTGCCATTACTATTCCTCCCAGATAACCGCAGTTAAACCGAGAACGCGATCAGTTTTACCCCTCGATCATGTTCTCAACCATTGACATTGCGCATGGCCGTTTGCCGCGATTGCTTGTTGCGGCAAACCACGCGCCGGTGAACGGCCCTCGGAATTTTCTCCCCCCAAAGGTCACGCACCTGATGCACGCGCGGAGTGTTCAACAAATATTGCTGAAAGCAAAGCCCGCATCTTACGTCAATTGTCTAAAATTGTGCGTAACACGACATATTCTTCTCTTTTGATGAGACAATTGACTCTTTTCGGAAACCGCGTACAAGCACAATCGGACAAGGAGACACCCAGGTGGGTAGCGAATCAAAAGCGCTGTTTTCGACGAACGATACCGGCAGGATTGCCGGATGCGCTGGCGCGCCTGCTCTTTTCCGCAAAATTTCGGCCAAACAGACTGCGAAAACGACCACCAAAACGGTCTGATTTCCCTTGGCCTGCTCGCCCCCTCCCGGTCCGGCCCGGGGGAAAAGACCCGCAGTGGCCAGCGGGTTTCTGAACAGCTGAGAGGGACAGGAGATACACAGATGAGTTTCAAGGTTGCAGTTGTTGGCGCCACAGGCAATGTGGGCCGCGAAATGCTTACAATACTGGAGGAGCGCGGCTTCCCCGTCAGTGAAGTCGTTGCACTCGCGTCGCGCCGGTCGCAGGGGACCGAAGTGTCCTTTGGTGACAAAACGCTTAAGGTCAAGGCGCTGGATACCTTTGACTTTTCCGATACGGATATCTGCCTCATGTCGGCAGGCGGCAATATTTCCAAGGAATGGTCACCCAAGATCGGCGCGCAAGGCTGCGTCGTCATCGATAATTCCTCGGCCTGGCGCTACGATTCCAACGTACCGCTGATCGTGCCGGAAGTGAATCCCGACGCGATTTCCGGTTTCACCAAGAAGAACATCATTGCCAATCCGAATTGCTCGACCGCACAGCTTGTCGTTGCCCTGAAGCCTTTGCATGACAAGGCAAGGATCAAGCGTGTCGTTGTCTCGACCTATCAATCCGTGTCGGGTGCCGGCAAGGAAGGCATGGACGAGCTGTTCGAACAGTCCCGCGCAGTGTTCGTTGCCGATCCGGTGACAGCGAGGAAGTTCACCAAGCGCATCGCCTTCAATGTGATTCCGCACATCGACGTGTTCATGGAAGATGGCTACACCAAGGAAGAGTGGAAGATGGTCGCCGAGACCAAGAAGATGCTCGATCCCAAGATCAAGCTCACGGCGACCTGCGTGCGCGTTCCGGTTTTCATTGGTCATTCGGAAGCGGTCAACATCGAATTCGAAAGCCCGATGAGTGCAGGAGAAGCCCGCGAAATCCTGAGCGATGCGCCAGGCTGCCTGGTCATCGATCGCCATGAAGATGGCGGCTATATAACGCCATACGAAGCTGCAGGCGAGGATGCGACCTATATTTCGCGTATCCGTGAGGATATCACGGTCGAAAACGGTCTTTCGATCTGGATTGTATCGGACAATCTGCGCAAGGGCGCTGCGCTCAATACGATCCAGATTGCAGAGCTTCTGGTTGCACGCGGGCTGATTCAGCCGAAGAAGATTGCAGCCTGATCGCATAGCGCAATCGGCACAGAAAGGGCGCGGGATATCGCGCCCTTTATTTTGTCTCTCCGATGCTAGCGACGAGATTATCTCGCATCGTGATCAGTTCGGACCGCAGTGACTGCGCTTCGTCCATGCTACAGCCAAATGCCTGACCCATGGCGACAGGCACAGCTTCGGCACGCTCGCGCATCTTGCGGCCCTCATTTGTCAATCCAATCAGGACCTGTCGCTCGTCAACGGTGTTGCGCCGTCTTGTAATCAGACCTGCCGTTTCAAGGCGTTTCAACAGGGGTGTCAGTGTGCCTGAATCAAGGCTGAGCTTGTCGCCTATGGCCTTCACGGTCTGATTTTCCTGCTCCCACAATACCACCATCACCAGATATTGCGGATAGGTCAGCCCAAGCGCAGCAAGACGCGGCTGATAGGCGCGCGTTACCGCATTTGCGGTGGAGTAAATGGCGAAACACAGAAAGTTCGACAGCTTCAGCTGCGACTCCTGCGCATTTCCTGTCGCATTTTCCATCCTGGTCACTCCCACCGGTTCTGTCTGCTCAAGATAGCCAAACGCATTAGATTGCGCATCATTTAATTTTTCGCCACTCATAACAAAATTTCTATTGCACACAATTAAATTGTGTGCAATCTAATGTGTGTCAGGCAAATCCAGTCAGGGAAACAAACCAATGAGCATTCTCTATACGACAAAGGCGACAGCAACCGGCGGCCGTGATGGCCGCGCCACCAGCGAAGATGGCCGGTTGGCCGTCACGCTTTCGACCCCCAGGGAACTTGGCGGCAATGGTGCCGAGGGGACCAACCCCGAGCAGCTCTTTGCGGCCGGCTATTCCGCTTGCTTCCTCGGCGCAATCAAATATGTGGCCTCGCAAAAGAAGGTCAAACTGCCGGAGGACACAGGAGTCACCGCCACAGTCGGCATTGGTCCCCGCGACGATGGCAAGGGTTTTGGCCTCGATGTCGCGCTGGCTGTCACTCTGCCAGGTGTGGAAGCGGAACAAGCGCGCGAAATCGTCGATGGCGCACACGTGGTCTGCCCCTATTCCGAAGCAACCCGCAACAATCTGAACGTACGTATTTCAATTAATTGACACCCTGGGTTGTCAAGCTAGGGTCAACTGGACCAGTATCATGAGCAATTCTCATTTGACGTCACGCCGTTCCTTCCTGACCGCCGGGCGCGGGCCTTATTGCCGCCGCCAGCTTTCCAGCGAGCGGTGCAATGGCGGCGCAGACACCCAAGACATCAAAATCCAGCCAACCAGTGAAAGGACACAATGCGATGACCACGATCACGACAAAAGACGGAACCGAGATCTATTACAAGGATTGGGGCAAGGGACAGCCGGTCGTCTTCAGCCATGGCTGGCCGCTCACTGCTGATGCCTGGGAAGACCAGATGTTCTTTCTGGCGTCGCATGGCTACCGGGCAATCGCCCATGACCGCCGCGGCCATGGGCGTTCGAGTCAGCCGTGGAACGGCAATGACATGGACCAATACGCCGACGATCTGGCAGAGCTGTTTGAACAGCTCGATCTGAAGAACGCAATCATGATTGGTCATTCGACGGGCGGTGGCGAAGTGGCGCGCTATATCGGTCGTCATGGCACGAAACGAGTCGCCAAAGCGGTGCTGGTCGGCGCCGTCCCGCCGTTGATGCTGAAGACCGACGCCAATCCGGAAGGCCTGCCGATCGATGTCTTCAATGGCATCCGCGACGGTGTCATCGCGGACCGCTCGCAGTTCTTCAAGGATCTGTCATTGCCGTTCTATAGCTACAATCGGCCCGGTGCAAAAGCCTCTGAAGGTGTCAGGGATTCCTTCTGGCTGCAGGGTATGATGGCAGGGATGCCAGCTTCCTATTTCTGCATCAAGGCGTTCTCGGAAACCGACTTCACTGAAGACCTCAAGAAAATTGACGTGCCGACATTGTTCATCCACGGCGATGACGACCAGATCGTGCCGATTGACGATGCCGCCCGCAAAGCGGTCAAGCTTGTCAAGAATGCCACACTGAAGGTCTATCCGGGCGCTCCGCATGGTCTTGCGACGACCCACAAGGACCAGCTCAACGAAGATTTGCTGGCCTTCGCCAAAGCCTGATCTGGCTCAAGCAAGCCCACGTTTCTCGATCATTGCATCGGGCGTGGGCATCTTGCCGCGGAAAGCCTTGTAAAGCTCTTCCGGATCACGGCTTCCTCCCGCCGAATAGATATACTGCTTCAGCTTTGCCGCGAGATCGGCGTTGAAAACATCGCCGGTTTCCTCAAATGCCTTGAAGGCATCCGCATCGAGTACTTCCGACCACATATAGGAATAGTAGCCGGCCGAATAACCATCGCCGGAGAACACATGCGTGAAATGCGGCGTGCGGTGACGCATGATGATCGCATCCGGCATCCCCAACTGTTTCAATGTTTCCGCTTCGAACTTGATCGGATCGGCTGGGGGTGTGCCGTCAGCATGGAACGCCATGTCCACCAATGCGGAAGAGGTGAACTCCACCGTATTGAACCCTGCATTGAACGTGTTCGCTGCAAGCACCTTGTCGAGTAGCGCCTTCGGCATGGCTTCGCCCGTGCGGTAGTGGATGGCATACTTTTCCAGGATGGCCGGTACGGTCAACCAATGCTCGTAAAGCTGCGATGGCAGTTCGACAAAGTCGCGCGATACCGACGTGCCGGAAATAGCGGGCCAGGTGACGTCCGACAAAAGCCCATGCAACGCGTGGCCGAATTCGTGAAACAGTGTTCGCGCGCCATCGAGCGAAAGCAAAGCGGGTTCGCCCTTGGGTGGCTTGGCGAAATTCATGACGTTATAAATGATTGGCTTGTGTTCGCCGTCGAGCTTGTGCTGCGATTGCAAGGCGCTCATCCAGGCGCCCGAGCGTTTCGATTGACGATTGAAATAGTCGCCAAGGAAGAGACCCCGCTTGCTGCCATCCGGATTAAGGACTTCCCAGACGCGCACATCAGGATGCCAAGTCGGGATGCCGGTTTTCTCTTCGAAACGGATACCGAACAGGCGTGTGGCGACATCGAAGCAGGCCTCGATGATCATCTCCAACTGCAGATAGGGCTTCAACTCGGTCTCATCGAAGGCAAAGCGCTCATTGCGCAGCTTTTCAGCGTAGTACCGCCAGTCCCATGGCTCAACCTTGTGGTTGTGGCCTTCACCAGCAATGAGCCGTTGCAGGTCGATTTCTTCTTCGGCGGCGCGTGATCGCGCTTTGTCCCATACTGGTTCCAGCAGGTCCATGACTGCTTTTGGTGTTTTGGCCATCGTATCGTCGAGCTTATAGGCAGCAAAACTCTGATAACCCAAAAGCCCGGCCTTCTCGGCGCGCAACTTCACCATCTCGGCAACGATGCGGGTATTGTCCGTTTCACCGCCATTCTCGCCGCGCGCTGCCCACGCCCTGAAGGCCTTCTCGCGCAAGGCGCGGTTTTGGGAAAAGGACAGAAAGGGCTCGATGATCGAACGCGACAGCGTAACCGCCCATGCATCAGCACGGTCGCGCTCCTCGGCCGCGCCGCGCATCGCGTCGCGCACGAAGTTTGGCAGGCCGGCCAATTCCGTTTCATCCGTAATGAACAGCGCCCAGTCGGCCTCATCCTTCAGGACATTCTGACCGAATTGCGCTCCAAGACTTGCAAGTCTCTCATTGATGTCGGCAAGCCGCGCCTTGCCTTGGACATCCAGCCTTGCACCGCTGCGCACAAAACCTTTCCACGTTTTCTCCAGCACGCGGTCGGTTTCAGGGTCGAGACCGAGCAGGTCGCGCTGTTGGTAGAGAGAGTCGATGCGGGCGAAGAGCAGCGGATTCATCATGATCGATGAAGAATGCCGTGACATCTTGGGGGCAATGACCCGTTCCAGCGCCTGGATCTTGTCATTGGTGTGGGCTCCGGCCCTCAGCCAGAAAATTGCCGAAACACGGTCAAGGGCCTTGCCTGAGAGTTGTAATGCCTTCAGCGTATTCTCGATTGTCGGGGCCTCGTGATGAGTCACAATCGCTTCGATATCTGCCAGATCAGACGTGAGAGCCGCGTCGAAGACGTCAGCGAAATCATCGTCGTTGAAAGCTGTGAAATCTGGCAATCCCAGAGGGCCAGTCCATTCGGTCAGTGCGGGATTGATGGCCGGTTTTGTCGAGGACATGGGGCGCTCCGTCATATGGCAAGAATAGCTTGGTTCTAACATCTAGGACGGCGATGCGATGGCCACAAGCGGGAGGGGCGATAAAGTATGTCTCCGGCGCGAAACAAAAGGCGGGGCAGGGCCCCGCTCTATTGCGTTGAGAACTATCAGCTGTTGCGCTTGCGGGCAGCAAGTGTGCGCAAGCGCAATGCGTTGAGGCGAATAAACCCGGCTGCATCCTTTTGGTCGTAGGCGCCGCGGTCATCCTCGAAGGTTACAAGCGCATCGGAATAGAGTGACTTCTTCGATTTGCGGCCGGACACCATGACATTGCCCTTGTAGAGCTTCAAACGAACGGTGCCTTCGACATCTTCCTGGCTCTTGTCGATCATCGCCTGAAGCATTTCGCGCTCCGGCGAGAACCAGAAGCCGTTATAGATGAGCTCAGCGTAACGTGGCATGAATTCATCCTTCAAATGAGCCGCACCGCGATCGAGAGTGACTGATTCCATGGCACGGTGCGCGGCCAAGAGAATCGTGCCGCCCGGTGTTTCATAGACACCGCGTGATTTCATGCCGACGAAACGGTTCTCAACCAGATCAAGACGTCCGATGCCATTGTCACGGCCCAGATCATTGAGTGTCTTTAGCAGCGTTGCCGGTGAAAGCGGCTTGCCGTCGATGGCGACTGCATCGCCCTTCTCAAAGGCGATCTCGATTTCCGTCACCTTGTCGGGCGCATCCATCGGTGAGATGGTGCGCTGGTGCACATATTCCGGCGCTTCCTGCCACGGATCCTCAAGAACCTTGCCTTCGGACGACGAGTGCAGAAGGTTGGCATCGACCGAGAACGGCGCTTCACCGAGCTTGTCCTTGGCGATCGGGATCTGATGCTCGCGAGCAAATTCCAGCAGATCCGTGCGGGATTTGAAGGTCCAGTCGCGCCAAGGGGCGATTACCTTGATATCGGGATTGAGCGCGTAGGCAGATAGTTCGAAGCGCACCTGATCGTTGCCCTTGCCGGTCGCACCATGGGAGATGGCATCAGCGCCAGTGCGGGCAGCAATCTCCACGAGATGCTTGGAAATCAGCGGGCGGGCGATGGAAGTGCCGAGCAGATAGACACCCTCGTAGACAGCATTGGCGCGGAACATCGGGAAAACAAAGTCACGCACGAATTCTTCGCGCACGTCCTCGATATAAATTTCCTTGATGCCAAGCATCTCAGCTTTCTTGCGCGCCGGCTCGAGTTCCTCGCCCTGGCCAAGGTCGGCGGTGAAAGTCACGACTTCGGCGCCGAGTTCCGTCTGCAGCCATTTCAGGATGATCGATGTATCGAGACCGCCCGAGTAGGCCAGCACGACTTTCTTGACGTCTTTCCACTTGTTCATTGTATTTCCCTGAATATTGACCGCCATGAGGCGCGATAGGCATCTGTTGCGGGTCTTTTAGCAGTTGGTGCGATGTTGGCAAGTTTTGCCTTGCAACGAACGATAGCGCGCTTGGCTATTTTCGAGTTCCGATCCAGCCATGCTGACCATACCGCTTGCGCGCCTCGATCAGTTGACGAGATTTGAGCGCAGCAATGAAGGGTTGCCATTGGACACGACGCCAGCCGGCGACAACCTCTTCGACGGAGAATCCTTGTGTGCCGAGCGTGTCTGCGACCGATTTCTCGTTGGTCATCACCAACTTGATTTCCGGAGCTATCCCGGCCGCAGGAAAATGGCGCGTCTGCTTGAAGGGCGTTTCGCGATTTGTATGCAGACGGACTTTTGCCGCATCAAGGTGAGAGCCAATGAATAAAACTTCATTTTCAGGCAGGTGGAGAGAGGTTGCCTTCGCAGCCAGAGCTTCACCAATGTCCGGCAACAGGAGGCCGCTCAGGATCGGCGTGGCGATAAATACGCCTCCAAGCAGTAGAAGCGCGAAACACAACACCAGTTGGTCAGTCCTGGCGTTGCTGCTCGAGAGCCAGAGAGCAGCCAGTCCCATGAACGTTGCTATCGTGAGACCAACAATGATGACCGGTGAGAGAAGGAGCAATCCAATTATTAGAACTACTGCCAGCACGCAGGCAGTCAGGATTATGCACAAACGCAAAACTACCCGCAGCAGATTGTCGGACCTTTGGTCCATAACGCTTTGCAGCGCGCATGCCAGAAGTACGCATACCAGCGGTACGACGGGCATGACATAGCGGTGAGACGTATATTCTGCGAGGGCAAATATGATGGCAACGCTAGTGATCCAGCCGGCGATGAATGGGGCGGCTTCAACCGAACTCAAATTTGGACGCTTGCCGCTCGTCCTGCTGCCGACAAGGAGCATGATAAGCCACAGAACAACAGGTAGAAACAGCCCGGCGACATTGTCACCCATACCGTCCAGAAAGTTGCTTATGCCGAAGGTAACTTTTTCGGAAATCTGGTCACCGACAAAGTCCGAGGCGAGTTCCCGTGATGCGGTGAAAGATTGATAAACAAACCATGCACCGGACAGCATGAACGAAGGCAATATTGCCACGGGGACCCAAAGCCGGCGCGCACGCTGGCGCATTGAAGGTAAGCCAACGCTAAAAGCAACGACATAGGTCACCATGGCCAGCGGCAGCAGGCCCTTGGTGAGAACGGCCAACCCGGTACCGCCATATGCAAGCAGGCCGTAATAGGTTTGGCGATCTTGGCGGAAGAGGAGGCAAGTGAACCCGATGAAGCTCAAAAGCATGAACAATGTCAGCGGTAGATCTGGAATTGCGTTGATGCTTGCGCGCAGGAAAACAAAATTGCAGGCAAGCATCGCGGCAGCGAGCAATGCCGTTTGGTCACTGCGGGACAGCATGTGGGTGAAATGGAATGTCGCGAAAAGGATTGTGGCGCCACCGATCAGCCAGAAGAACCGTGAGCCGAGCACGGAGATGCCAAAAATCTTCATGCCAGCGAGGCTCATCCAGTAGGTGAAGGGCGGCTTTTTCAGCCGCACATCACCCTCAGCAGTGTGCGGGGTGAGGTAATCGCCGCTTTGGATCATTATCACTGCGCCATTGGAGTAGTAGCGCTCGTCGGGGAAATGTAGAACGAGGCTTGAGCAAAGCGGCAAGAGGCCGACAATGAACGCCAAGGCAAGAAAAACAACCAGTTTGGTTCTCGATATCCTATCGTATCGAAGGCCCGGATGATCGGCCGCTATCGTGGCGGTATCATTCTGAAACATCAGTTATCTATGGCATCTGTCCCTGTCGTTCGGCTTCATATCCGTATCAATGGCTATCCCCAACGTAAAGATGCAATTGTAACAAGATTGAGTGGAGGCGGGCCTGAAAATTGCGCCGGACCGTCTTAGGCCGGATAGAATCGGCTGGTAAGAACTTCGCTCTGCCAGGTTATGCCCGGGAATACGACTTGTGGGACGCGAGATTTTGCCTGCGGTGTTCTGTCCTTGCTGAAACCGGATGGCCAAGTTCGAGCTTTCGCGTTAGGTTTCGGCAGTTTCAGACGGAGCCCACAATGAACTTCATCCCAGATTGGCCGATTATACTGCAGTTCGCTATCGCGACCTTCGTATTGTCTATTACGCCGGGGCCCGATATGACGCTTTTTGTCGGCAGGGCTCTGTCGGAAGGAAAGGCGGCGGGTTTTGCGTGTCTTGCGGGCGCGAGTAGCGGCATTGTCGTGCACACGACGATGGTTGCCGTTGGCCTATCGGCGCTCATTGTGGCTTCACCGAGTGCGTTTTTTGCGCTGAAGATAGTGGGGGCGGCTTATCTTGTCTGGCTTGCCTATCAGGCCATTCGCAATGGATCAGCGTTCTCACCGGAAAAGCAAGCAGGGCAATCGCACACACTGCTGCAGAACTGGCTGACCGGATTCGGGATAAACCTTCTGAATCCGAAGATCATCCTGTTCTTTATGACGTTTCTGCCGCAATTCGTATCGGCGAGTGATCCTCATGCTCCGGGCAAGCTGTTCTTCCTTGGTGTGCTATTCATCCCCTTGGCGCTTCCTGTGGTTGCGCCAATGATTATCGCAGCTGACACATTCTCAAAATTGCTCAAGAAGAATCCAACCGTGACGCGTATCACCGACTGGCTGTTCGCCGGGGTGTTCTCGGCGTTTGCGGCAAAGATCCTGATGGCACAGGCGAAGTAGCCTATCCTAGCCTTCCCGGTCGTCGGGACGTTGCACGATCAGACCCGCGCTGCGTCCCGAAATTAGCCAGTAGACGAAACCGCCGACAACACCGGTGGCAAGAATAGCTGCGAAGGTACTGATGTCTTCCGTTTGCGGCCGCCATTTCCAGACGATAACGAATACAGCCGTACCCGCGCCGCCAAGGGCGTAAAACAGCCAGTCACGCCAGCTCGTGAGCTCGGCATAGAGGATCAGGACAGCGGCAGGAATGAAAACGCTGTACCCGATGACCACGGCAAATGCCGGAACGGTCATATAGAGGAATGGGCCCTCATCACCAATCCACTCAGAGCCGCCGATGAGCAGCATATTGAGGAATATCGAGGCCGCAACAATGGCACAAATAAATCCAAAAATGATCAGCGCAAACCGGAATAGATAATGCAGGAGCTGGCTCAATCTTCGCCGTGCCCGGCAATCATGGCGGCTTCGAATGCCAGACGCTCCGTCTTTTTCATGCGCTCCGATTCCGACTTCAACTGACCGCAAGCCGCCAGGATATCGCGACCGCGCGGTGTGCGGATTGGCGAGGCATAGCCGGCATTGTTGACGTAGTCTGCGAATTTCTCGATTTGCTCCCAATCGGAGCATTGGTAGTTGACGCCGGGCCACGGATTAAACGGGATCAGGTTTATTTTGGCCGGGATGCCCCTCAGAAGCCGCACCAGTTCCTTCGCATCCGCGAGCGAGTCGTTGACGCCTTTGAGCATTACATACTCAAAAGTAATGCGCTTCGAGTTGGATAAGCTCGGATAGGCGCGGCATGCGTCGAGCAGTTCCTTCAGCGGATACTTCTTATTGATCGGTACCAGCATATCGCGCAAGTCGTCGTTTACCGCATGCAACGAGATTGCCAGCATGACGCCGATCTCCTCACCCGTACGATAAATCTCCGGTACGACACCGGAAGTCGAAAGCGTAATCCGCCGCTTGGATAGTGAGAGCCCGTCGCCGTCGGAGGCGATCAGCAGCGCTTTTTTCACATTCTCGAAATTGTAGAGGGGCTCGCCCATGCCCATCATGACAATATTGGAAACCTTACGGCCTTCGGCCGGAACGATGGCGCCATCAGGTGTATTTCTATCGGGAAAATCGCCGAGACGATCGCGCGCAATCAGCAATTGGGACAGAATCTCTTCCGCAGTCAAATTGCGAACCAGCTTCTGGGTTCCGGTATGGCAAAAGGAGCATGTGAGGGTGCAACCGACTTGGCTGGAGATACACAGCGTACCGCGACCTTCCTCGGGAATGTATACAGTCTCGATCTCCACCGGCCTTCCAGCTCCGCGTGGCGGAAAGCGGAAAAGCCATTTGCGCGTACCGTCATTGGAAATCTGTTCTTCAACGATTTCCGGGCGCGCCACATTAAAATGACGGGCAAGCAGTTCGCGCATGTCACGCGAAATGTTCAACATGTCGGCGAAATCAGATACACCTCGCACATAGAGCCAGTGCCAGAGCTGAGCGACCCGCATCTTTACTTGCCGCTCTGGTACACCAATGGCGATGAGGGCCTCGCCCATTTCCGCGCGCGACAAGCCAATCAGTGAAGGCACTTCCTTCATCGAAGCGAGGAATGCGTCACGGGATTGGTCCCGGGCAACAGGAGGTGTCAGGTCAAGCGATACGGACATGGGGTTTTCTAACGTTCTTATCGGAAGCGCGGCTCATATCACGTTCCGGCGCGCACGTCACCTCCACAAGCGCAAAAGCCGGACACACCCTGTCCGGCTTCTCAAACACGAGAGCAGAATGTGACTACTTGCAGGTCGCAATTGCTTTCAATGCAGCCGATACACCTTTCAGTGAATAGCCATAACTCGTCTTCGTCCCGCGCTTCGAAACCGCATTGATCGTCATTTTTTGACCGGAGCGGAGAGCGGCAACAAGCTGCGGTTCTTCAGCGGCATTTTCCATCCAGCCATGGCTGCCATTGGTGAACATCGAGAAAGTGCGATCATCGATGGTCACGACTACTTTCGAATTTTCCTGCAGGTCGTACCCTGCTTTGAATTGTGGCTCGAAGCTGACATTTTGACCCGGCTTCTGGCTTACCATGAAAAAATTATCGCCATGGTCAATCTTGGCCGGCTGCTTGTCCACCGGAACCGAGAGGACGTAGCATACTTTCCCCTTGCCCTGCTGATAGCTGTAGGCACCCCAAGCGTTGAACTGGCTGATTTGACTTGGGGTTTGGGCAAGAGCTGTTCCTGTCAGCCCAAGGATGAGCACAGACATCGCTACAATTGATTTTCCAAACATATTACCTACCAGTTTCTTTCGTTCACTTCATAACTCGTGAACCGGCAATGGCCCGGAGAAAATCCAGATGCCGCACTGTCCAGTTCGCTTTCTCTTAATTTGACTTAATCTGGGTTACCAAACGGTGAAGACAGGGTCAAAAAAGCGATTTTCAGAGCCATGACGGGGGCACATTCCGCTCGAAGTTTCATTCGCAAACTCCAGCCAGCCAAAAGCGGCGAGACTTTGACGTTTGACGCTATCACAAGCTTGTGATGGTGCCGATATCAATCGCCAAGCGAACCACCCCGATCCAAATCCTCGAGCGCTTTCCTGGCGGCCGCCCGATGTGCTGGCGTAATATTAGTGCGGATTGCTGTCAGTGCCGCCATCAAGACGGCGACGTCGTCGGTAAAGCCAAGGCCGAGGATAATGTCGGGAATAAAATCCAGCGGCACCACGAAATAGGCGAGGGAAGCCAAGAGAATCCCCCGCACCTTCGTTGGCGTTGCCGGGTCAAGAGCGCAAAAATACCCGGCTACGACCTCTTCCAGAAACGGCACGGCCTTTGCGGCCTTGCGAACGGTTTTCCAAAAACGCGCGCGAACGCGTTCCTCGCGGGAACGGCGCTGATCATCGCTCCCTGGCTCAAGAATTTCACCGATCTTCACGTCGTCCATTCTCATTCCTTCAACCTATTCCGTGACAACATGGGAAGGACTTTGACGGGGTGCAAGACTTTCGATCAAATTGCTGTGACATTGCCCATCAAAGATTTCGTTGCATACGATGGTGTGGTTACCCGCGCTGCTCGTCCCCAATCAAGCTGTACTCATGAAAAACCACCCGTTTCGCTCTGTTCTCTTCGTTTGTCTTGGCAATATCTGCCGTTCGCCGTTGGCCGAAGGCGTGTTCAGGGCATTTCTCGTAGCGGAGGGCAAGGGCGAGGGCATTCTCATCGATTCCGCTGGTACGAATGGCTATCACACGGACGAACCTCCGGATCCGCGGTCAATCGCGGTCGCAGGCAAGTACGGAATTGACATTTCGAGTCAACGCTGCCGCCAACTAACAGCAGACGACTATACGCGCTTTGATTTGATCGCCGGCATGGACCGCACCAACGTTGCAGCAATCGAAGCGCGCCGGCCGCTGAATGCACGCGCTCAAATAGGGCTCTTCTACGGGATCGCGTCCGGCGCAACCCTCGATATCCCCGATCCCTATTACGGCACGAATGGCGATTTCGAGCGGGTCTACCGAATGATTCTGGCAGCTTCAACGGGTCTTTCGAAGGCGTTCTGATAGGAAGAGCGCGGCGCCTCCAGTGGCCAGGCTTCCTCGACGATGTAAGGTCCGCCACCGATTGAATCGCGCGACGACATCAGCACAAACCGTCCAATCGTAAACGGTGCCGTTGAGAAGTTGCCACGCGACGACAGATAGTGCGCGACCTCTTCATTACGAACGTTGCGCAACCGGGCCAACGTCACGTGTGGTGTGAATTTGCGCGGATCTGCGGGCAGCATCAGGCGCTGACATATACGTTCGATCTCGGACTGCAGCGCTTGAATATCCGGCGATGGCGAGATGCCGGCAAAGATGCTGTGCGGCTTTTTCGAACCGAATGCATTGACGCCAGAAAGCTTGAGGGTGAATTCTGGCCGCCGGATACGATCGAGCGCATTGGCTACCTCATCGGCGACATGGCCTTCGACGTCGCCGATAAAGCGCAATGTGATGTGATAGTTTTCGACATCAATCCATCGGGCACCGGGCAAACCACCGCGCAAAAGCGATAGTGAGAGAGCGGCGTCCCTCGGGATTTCGAGGGCAGTAAAGAGACGCGGCATAAGGCATCCTCCCCGAATCGAGTTGTAACTCTAGAGAATCATTGAATGAGTCTGGGAGCAAGGCATTAGTTCAGATTATCTTCTGGCGCGACAAATTAGACACGCTTAATGCGTAAGCATCATAGCGGCTGTATTTGGACAGCCGCGTGGCTGCAATCCGGGATGATTGCTTACTGCGCTGCGCCAGTCGCAATGCTGGACTCGGCGATGGCTTTTTCGATGACAGGCATAAATCCTTCGACCATTTTAGCGACGCCCTTGGCGTTGGGATGCATCCCATCCTCAAGCTGCAGTGACTTTTCGGTAGCGACACCTTCCATGAAGAACGGATAAAGCGGCACGTTATATTTTGCAGCCAGTCTCGGAAAAATCGCGTTGAATTTTTTTTCGTAGTCACCGCCCATGTTTGGCGGTGCGAGCATGCCTGCGAGAATAACCTGTACGTTGCGCTGTTTCAGCTTTTCAATAATGTCAGCGAGGTTTTTCTCGCTAATTTGCGGTGAGATGCCGCGCAACGCATCATTGGCACCGAATTCGAGAATGACGAGGTCTGTTCCATCCGGAATCGACCATTCGAGGCGGGAAAGACCATCAGTCGTCGTCTCGCCGGCCACTCCGGCATTGGCGATCGTGACATTGACACCCTTGTCTTTCAGAGCCTTTTCAAGTTGCGCAGTGAAGGAGTCCTGAACGGGCAGCTCGAAGCCTGACATCAGGCTGTCACCGAAACCCACCACTGCCAGCGGGTGGCCGGACACGGCATTTTGATTGGCCAAAGCCAGCGACGGCAAGGCAACAAGACCAAGTGAAACCAGTATTTGTATCAATGGTTTGAATCTCATTCTCGGGTACCCATATCAGACCAGCTGCAACCATAATTGGTGTCGACCATATCGCAAAGGAAGTCATCTCGTGACTAAATCTGTCATCGCACTTGATCACATTGAGTTGACACTGGGCAGCGGGCCTTCCTCGGTACACGTGCTGAAAGGTATCTCGCTCAACATCAACTCCGGACAGTCCGTCGGTATTGTGGGGCCGTCTGGCTCCGGCAAATCCACGTTGCTGATGGTGCTTGCCGGTCTGGAGCGCGTGGATTCCGGATCCGTACAGATTGCCGGCGAGAGGCTCGAGACTATGGATGAGGATGCTGCTGCCGCGTTTCGCGGCAAGAATATAGGCATCGTCTTTCAGTCCTTTCACCTCATTCCCAATATGACTGCGCTCGAAAATGTTGCCGTTCCGCTGGAACTTGCGGGCAATCCGGATGCTTTTGCCATTGCTGAACGGGTACTCGCAGCAGTCGGACTTGCTGACCGCGTGACCCATTATCCGGGCGAACTCTCCGGGGGCGAACAGCAGCGGGTGGCAATTGCCCGAGCGCTAGCGCCTTCGCCAAAAATCCTCATTGCTGATGAGCCAACCGGGAACCTTGACACAGCGACGGGTCGTCAAATCACCGACCTCCTCTTCGAAAAACAAAAGGAACTTGGACTTACCCTCGTCCTGGTTACGCATGATGCTACGCTTGCAGCACGTTGCGACCGGGAAGTTCGTGTGCGATCAGGTTTGATCGAAACAGACGAAGCTGCCCGAGAGCTGGCGAAAACCGCATGAGCGAGCTGCTTTCCACCCGGACGTCACCATCACTTAAATTGGCTCTGCGTTTTGCGTTGCGCGAAATGCGCAGCGGGTTGTCCGGCTTCTATGTATTTCTTGCGTGCATCGCTCTGGGTGTCGCCGCCATCGGCGGCGTCAATTCCGTGGCCAATGCCGTTACTGCAGGCATTTCCGCACAAGGACAGAGTATTCTTGGGGGAGACATCCGCTTTCAACTGAACCAGCGTGAAGTCACACCCGGAGAGCGAGCATTCCTGGCCGGCAAGGGTAAAGTCGCCGTGAGTGCCAACATGCGTTCGATGGCAAGACTTGCCGATGGCTCCGACCAGTCGCTGGTAGAGGTGAAGGCAGTGGATAATGCCTATCCGCTCTATGGCAGGCTGGAAACAACACCCGCATTTGATCACAATACGCTATTTGCTGAAAAAGACGGTGTTTTCGGCGCGGCCGTGGCGCAAATTTTTCTGGACCGTCTCAATCTCAAGCTCGGTGACCGCGTTCTGATGGGCTCGGCGACGTTCGAGCTGCGTTCCGTCATCACCAATGAGCCGGATCTACTGTCCGATGGTTTCGGCTTTGCGCCACGTTTCATGGTATCGCTGGACGGCCTTGCTGCCGCAGGACTGGTTCAACCGGGAAGTCTGGTCGACCATAGCTACAAGATCGCGCTGCCCGTACAGGCGAGCGAAGCCACCATCACGGCGATCCGCGACGAAGCCCGGCAAATGTTTCCCGAAGCTGGCTGGACGATACGCAGCCGGACCAATGCAGCGCCATCGCTCAGCGCCAATATCGAGCGGTTCTCCCAATTCCTCACGCTGGTGGGGCTTACCGCACTCATCGTTGGCGGTGTCGGTGTTGCCAATGCCGTCAGAGCCTATCTCGATGGCAAGCGCGGCGTCATAGCAACCTTCAAATCACTCGGGGCACCGGGCTGGTTTGTCATAGCTGTCTATCTGATTCAGATCTTGATCATCGCCCTGATTGGGATACTTCTCGGCCTCGTGATCGCCGCCATCATTCCTTATGCGGCGGGTTATGCGTTGCAAAATGTCCTGCCTATTGCGGCCAAGGGCGGATTCTACCCTGGCGCATTATCGTGGGCGGCCCTGTTTGGACTTTTGACAACACTGAGCTTTGCAATCCTGCCACTCGGGCGCGCCAGGGATGTCCCGGCAACGGCGCTCTTCCGCGAACAGGGATTTGAACAAAGGGGGTGGCCAAAGACCTTCTACATCGTTGTTGCGGTCGCGCTGATCGCCATTCTTTGCCTGCTTGCGGTATTTTTCGCCTATGACCGAAGGATCGCCACAATCTTCATCGGTGCGGTGATTTTTTCATTTCTGGTTTTGCGCGCAGTTTCGAGCCTGGTTCAGTGGTTGGCGCGGCGTGCGCCACGGGTTCGCTCGACCGCGCTGAGGCTCGCCATTGGCAATATCCACCGACCCGGTGCACTCACGCCGTCAGTCGTGCTGTCGCTCGGGTTGGGGTTGACGCTCCTCGTTACGCTTGGGCTTATTGATGGCAGTCTGCGCCAGCAGCTGGCCGGCAACCTGCCCGAACGGGCCCCGAACTTCTTCTTCGTGGACATCCAGAGCAAGCAGGTGGACCAGTTTACCGATCTTGTGCAAAAGGCGGCGCCCAACGGCAAAATCGTCAGCGCGCCGATGCTGCGCGGCCGCATAGTCGCGTTCAACGGCACCGATATCAGCAAGATGACCATTTCTCCCGAAGGCGCGTGGGTGCTGCGTGGCGATCGGGGCATTACCTACGCCAAAAGCGTTCCTGAAAATTCGGCGCTGACGCAAGGCAGTTGGTGGCCGGCGAACTATACCGGCGAGCCGCTTGTATCGTTCTCGGCGGAAGAGGCTGGTAATCTTGGTCTCAAGATTGGCGATACGGTGACGGTGAACGTGCTTGGCCGAAACGTCACCGCACGCATCGCCAATTTGCGCCAACTGCAATGGGAATCGCTGGCCATCAATTTCGTCATGGTATTTTCCCCCAATACGTTCGCAGGGGCACCGCATGCCTGGCTGGCGACTTTGACAGATAGTGCTTCGACTCCACAAGAGGAGGCAACTGTTATGCGCGAGGTGACCCGAACCTTCCCTGCAGTAACGACGGTTCGCGTCAAGGACGCGATCACCATCGCCAATGAACTTGTCGGTCAATTGGCCGTGGCGATCCGTGCGGCTGCATCGGTCGCGCTGATTGCCTCAATACTTGTACTGGGCGGTGCGCTAGCAGCGGGCAATCGGGCCCGTGTGCATGACGCAGTCGTGTTGAAAACGCTGGGCGCGACGAGACGCACGCTGATCAAAGCGTTCACGCTCGAATACATGCTCCTTGGCCTTTCGACGGCGATATTTGCGCTCATGGCGGGTGGCGTCGCGGCGTGGTACGTGATTGTACGGGTTATGACATTGCCGCCATATTTTCAGCCGGAAGTCGCGGTCATGACAGTGATTGTGGCTCTGGTTCTGACCGTCGGATTTGGACTTGCGGGTACATGGCGAATCCTCGGTCAGAAGGCCGCTCCGGTCCTGCGAAACCTCTGAAATCGTTAAAAAAGTGTAATTTTTGAGCAATTCATCGCCTTTTGGCCGCGATACACGTATTCTTGAGTGAATAAGGTCTTGTTATGAGGCCACTGAATCCCCATAATTTGTCCCAAGGCATGCTGGGGTCCCGCCAGCGGCGCCTGGGGAATAAACCCGACACCCGACGGGACGAAGCAAATGAGGTTAATCATGGCTGACTATCGCAACATCCAGGCCCGTACATCGGCCGGAGTGCGTGTGGACGCGGGGATCGATCAGGGTCTGCGCAGCTACATGCTCAAAGTCTACAATCTGATGGGGATCGGTCTTGCAGTGACCGGTCTTGCTGCTCTTGCACTCGTTTATCTCACGACCACGAATGATCCTTCTCTGGCCGCAGCGACACTGCCGAACGGCAAGATGCTGACCAGCTTCGGCGTTGTCTTCTACACATCGCCGTTGAAATGGCTCGTGATGCTCGCACCGCTTGCCGCAGTGTTCTTCCTGAGTTTTCGTATCGAAAAGATGTCGGTATCGGCAGCTCAAACTACCTTCTGGGTTTATGCAGCCCTTGTTGGTGCTTCGCTGTCGTCGATCTTCCTCGTTTATACATCCGGAAGCATTGTTCAGACGTTCTTCATCACGGCTGCATCGTTCGGCGCGTTGTCGCTATATGGCTACACTACAAAGCGTGATCTATCCGGAATGGGCTCGTTCCTGTTCATGGGCCTGATCGGCATCATTCTTGCTTCTGTAGTCAATATTTTTCTTGCGTCGAGCGCGTTGCAGTTCGCCATCTCCGCGATCGGTGTTCTGGTCTTTGCGGGTCTTACCGCTTATGACACGCAGAACATCAAGGAGATGTACTACGAAGGCGATGCCTCGGACACCTATGGCCGCAAGGCGATCATGGGCGCGCTGCGGCTCTACCTCGACTTCATCAACATGTTCATGTTCCTGCTGCAGTTCCTGGGCAACCGCGAATAATTCGATTGTGACGTGAACTGGGAATCGGGCAGCGGAAACGCTGCCCTTTTCTTTTGATCGGCAAATTGCCCAGCCATAGTGATGGCATTTTCGATACGGCACCCCTTCAAATTCGCGGCGAAGACGTGCATGACATTGGCAAGATTATCCTCTGCTTGTGAAACTCCATGTCCCAGATTCATATTCGTCCGGCGCAGCCAGCCGATCTTGGCCCCATCACCGAAATCTATCGCGATGCCGTCCTCCACGGAACAGCGACTTACGAAATCGACCCACCTGACCAGGAGGAGATGACCCGGCGGTTTCACGCGATCACGACCGGCGGATTTCCTTATATCGTTGGGGAACTTGATGGGACGGTGATCGGCTATGCCTATGCAAGTTATTTCAGGACCAGGCCAGCCTATTGGTGGACGGTTGAGGACTCGATCTATATCGCACCCGAAGCCAAGGGAAAGGGTCTCGGCAAGGCACTGCTGAGGCAACTGGTCGTCGACTGTACCGCCCTTGGGTTTCGTCAGTTCATTGCCGTGATCGGTGATGGCCACGACAATTCTGCCTCTGTGCGACTGCACGCCAGAGCCGGATTCAAACACTCAGGAACCATCAAAGGTTCAGGCTTCAAGCACGGACGCTGGCTGGATACAGTCCTGATGCAGCTCGACATGAACGGTGGTTCGCAAACGCTGCCCGGCAGACCACCTTTGAAAGGGAGTGCGGGCACTTAGCTGCGTACGACGCTTAAACTCTTGTCGAATATTTTGAGAACGCGGTCGAGTTCATGTCCGCGTTTGAGAATGAGGCCGCTAGCGGCTATGACGCTGTAGAGCCCTTGCTTGCGTGCCAGCCTTGGGTTCTTCTCTACCCGAAACATTGGAACTTCGCTGGTTCTGCGAAAAATCGAAAACACTGCACGATCCATCAAATGGTCGATGGCGTAATCGCGCCATTCTCCCGCAGAAACCATAAACCCATATATTCGCAGGATTTGATCAAGCTCGCGCCGATTGAAGGTGACGGGTAGTTCGCTGGTGCGGACAAGTGAAACGAGTTTTGCCTGATGTTGCGATTCGTCGCCACCTGCATTGCTGTCCATCAATCATCCGCCTCTGAAAATTGCCGTGTGACACCTGGATGACGTAAAGGTGACCTCATCTGCGTAAATTTACAAGTCCGGAGTCAATTTCGTGGTCATCTCCGGCCGGTTACGAACTGCTTTCTCTGCGTTCTCACGAAGCAATACGGCCTGTTTCCAATGGTGATGATCTGACACATTCTCGCCATTTTCTGTTCGCATTGCCGCCCGATTCGAAACCCAACATCCTCACATGTTGTCTGAGACGGTTCGGTCTTGACAGTCCGATACCCCAAGCCCCCCGCCCAACGGGTTGTTTGGGCCGAACCAATCAGTCTCCCTGAAAGGCAACATGCCCCAATATCTCAGGCCGGATTTATCCGGCCTGTTTTTGTTGGAACGGACACATCGGAACTAAGGCTTTGCAGCCATGATCGATGCGCCGATGATCGGTCCTGGTTTACCTTCGCCAAGCATCTCCTGAAGAAGCACGGCGCACCCCGTGGCCTTTTTGCTGGCGAGTTCGCTCAAAGGAATTTCGATCTTTTGGGCCTTGCCGTCCCACATGCCAACTGTTTCCATCGCTCGCACGCTGTTGGCATAACTGACCTTGCGCCCGACATTCTCGCCATCCGGAATTGCAACGATGCTTTCCCGGTTGAAGTAGGCGAGCAAAACCCGAACGGGGTTTGTCGCGCTGGGACCCGAGCCAATATCTATCAGCAAGCGATCAGGCGCTGCTTTCTCTATCGAGACAGGGACAATCAGGCCGCTTGGAGTGTCCCGCATTTCCGCGATGCGTCTGCGAATCTTCCGTCCATCCTGACCGTTCATGTGTTCGCGGCCATTCAGAATTACCTGAGGAGTATAGATCCCGTTTAGACCCAGAGCCGTGCGGTAGGCGTTCTGGCGGTCGGTGTTTTCTGGCAGAGCAAGGTTGTCGGTCCAGCCACGGTAGTCCCAATAATCAACGTGAAACGCGAGTGCTACGACCTTGCCTTCCGTGGCAAGTTCCTTCAGCACCGCGTCAGCTGGAGGACACGATCCACAACCCTGCGAGGTATAGAGTTCAACGACACCATCCGGTTTTTTGCCAACGTCCTCGGCACAGACGGGCAGCACATATACGGCAGCCGCCAAAAGCGGAGCACCGATCAAGATACGTCTGGACAAAGTGGGCAAGGGCACGGGTTCTATTTTCTTCCCAGTTTGAACGGGGTTGTTGTCGGACAAAATGATTGCGAGATGATTGATAGGAGCCGGTGGTTTCAAGAGGAAGTCACTTTGAGGTGAATTCGATCACGTTTCTACTGCCAGCCCAATCAAAAGGCCGCCGGGGTTGTCCGGCGGCCTTCGATTATTCGCAAAGTTTGCCGTTTATGCAGCGAGATCGCGCAGCACGTACTGCAAAATGCCGCCGTTCTTCAGATACTCGAGTTCGTCGATCGTATCGATGCGACAGATCAACGGAACCTTTTTGACGCTGCCATCGGCATAGGTCACCGTGGCAAATGTCTTCTGACGCGGCTGGATCGCGGCAAGACCTTCGATGGAGACGATTTCGTCACCTTTCAGACCCAGCGATTGCCAACTTGTGCCGTCTTCGAGAACGAATGGCACAATACCCATGCCGACCAGGTTCGAACGGTGGATGCGCTCAAAGGACTGGGCAATTACCGCGCGAACACCCAGCAGGTTGGTGCCCTTGGCTGCCCAGTCGCGTGACGAGCCATTGCCGTATTCCACACCGGCAAAGATCACCAGGGGCACGTTCTCGGTGCGGTATTGCATGGCCGCGTCGTAGATCGGCATCTCTTCCTTGGAAGGATAGTGGAACGTATAGCCGCCTTCGCGCCCATTCTCGCCGAGCATGTGGTTGCGTATGCGGATATTGGCGAATGTGCCCCGCATCATTACTTCATGATTGCCGCGACGCGTGCCGTACTGGTTGAAGTCGAGTGGAGCAACGCCGTGGTCGGTGAGGTACTTGCCAGCCGGCGAGGCCGCCTTGATTGAACCGGCCGGCGAGATGTGGTCGGTGGTGATCTTGTCGCCGAACAGACCAAGGATGCGGGCTCCCTTGATGTCGTCGACCTTGCCGGGCGTCTTGCCCATACCAACGAAATAGGGCGGGTTCTGCACATAGGTCGATTGGTCGTCCCAGGCATAAGTCTGACCAGCTGGCACTTTGACGGCCTGCCAGTTCTCGTCGCCCTTGAACACGTCCGCATATTTGGCCGAAAACAGCTTGCGGGTTACGTTCTTGGTGATGAATTCCTGGATCTCATGCGAAGACGGCCAGATATCCTTGAGGAATACCGCGTTGCCGTTCTGATCTTCACCAAGTGGCTCGGTGGTCAAATCCTTGGTGACGGTACCGGCCAGCGCGTAGGCAACCACGAGCGGGGGTGAAGCCAGGTAGTTCGCCTGCACATCGGGCGACACGCGGCCTTCGAAGTTGCGGTTGCCCGACAGCACGGCGGCAGCGATCAGGCCCTTGTCATTGATGGTCTTGGAGATCGGCGCCGGCAAAGGACCGGAATTGCCGATGCAGGTGGTGCAACCGAAACCGACGAGATTGAAGCCGAGCTTGTCGAGTTCCTTCTGCAGGCCGGCATTCTCGAGGTAGGCGGCAACAACCTGCGAGCCGGGCGCGAGCGATGTCTTGACCCACGGCTTGGATTTCAAACCCTTCGCGACGGCATTGCGGGCAAGAAGACCGGCCGCAATAAGCACACTTGGGTTCGAGGTGTTGGTGCAGGAGGTGATGGCGGCGATAGCGACATCGCCATGGCCGAGATCGTAGTTCTCGCCTTCGACTGCATATCGGGCGTCGAGCTGCGTGGTCTTCTTGTATTCCTTCTGCAGCGATTCATGGAAGCCCGATGCAATGCCCTCAAGAGCAATACGGCCCTCCGGACGCTTCGGTCCGGCCATGGACGGAACGACAGTGCCGAGGTCCAGTTCCAGCGTGTCCGTGAAAACCGGATCGGCCGAATTTGGTTCACGCCACATGCCTTGCGCCTTCGAATAGGCCTCGACGAGGGCCAGGCGGTCTTCGTCCCGACCGGACATGTGCATGTAGTTGATGGTTTCGCGGTCGATTGGGAAGAAGCCGCAGGTCGCGCCATATTCCGGACCCATATTGCCGATGGTGGCGCGATCGGCCAGCGTCATGCTTTCGAGGCCGGGGCCGAAGAACTCCACGAACTTGCCGACGACGCCCTTCTTGCGCAGCATCTGCACCACGGTGAGAACCAGATCAGTCGCCGTCACGCCTTCCTTGACCTTGCCGGTCAGGCGGAAACCGATAACTTCCGGCAGAAGCATGGAAACGGGCTGGCCAAGCATGGAAGCCTCAGCTTCGATACCACCAACGCCCCAGCCAAGAACACCAAGTCCATTGACCATTGTCGTGTGCGAGTCTGTGCCCACACAGGTGTCTGGATAGGCGACGGTGACGCCGTCTTCTTCTTTGGTCCATACGGCCTGGGCCAGATATTCAAGATTAACCTGATGGCAGATACCGGTGCCGGGGGGGACGACGCGGAAGTTCTTGAATGCCTGCTGGCCCCACTTCAGAAAGCGGTAGCGCTCGCCATTGCGCTCATATTCGAGGTCGACGTTGCGCTTGAATGCCTGTGGATTGCCAAACTCATCGACGATGACGGAATGGTCTATGACGAGGTCGACCGGAACGAGCGGGTTGATCTTCTCGGGATCGCCGCCGAGATTGACCATGGCGTCGCGCATCGCTGCGAGGTCCACGACTGCTGGAACACCGGTAAAATCCTGCATCAGGACGCGGGCGGGACGATAGGCGATTTCTGCGCCGGCACTGCCGCGGTCAACGAGCCATCTGGCGACGCTTTCAATGTCTTTCCTGAAAACCGAGCGGTTGTCTTCAAAGCGAAGCAGGTTTTCGAGAAGGATTTTCATCGAGAAGGGCAGCTTGGAGATGCCTTCCAAGCCGTTCTTCTCGGCTTCGGTCAGACTGTAATAGACATATTCCTTGTCCCCCACGATGAGGGTTTTACGGCACTTAAAACTGTCAATCTGTGACATTTTGCGTTCGTCCTTATGCTGAGGCCTAACCCGGGACGAACGCCTTTGCCGCGTTTCAAGGACGCGCTAAGGTGCGGGTGCAGTCATTTCCGCTGTCCGTCCCGCAACAGGTGTCCAAAACGGCACCGGTATCGAGATCGGCCAAAAATGGTTTCCACACCGACCGCTGGCATGGTTGACAGCTATATAGAGTTTTTCGTCGATCTGTGCCAGACCGACATTGGTCAAAAATGCATGCTGCGTCGAAATGATCGTGCGGTATTTGGGGACACGTAAAAAGCGGATTATTGATGCGGTTAATCGCTGAAAACTTGGGCGGGGAGCGGGGCGGAGAGCGATTGTTTTCCGGGCTCGATTTCACCGTCTCCCCCGGTGAAGCCTTGCTTGTTACCGGGCCCAACGGCGCCGGCAAATCCACCCTGCTGCGAATCATCGCCGGGCTGCTGCTACAAGCCGACGGCACGCTTCGCCTTGAGGGCGCGCCCGACGCATACGAGGGTCTCGTTGCAGCCTCGCATTATCTCGGCCATCTCAACGCCATGAAACCGGTTTTGAGCATCAACGAAAACCTGCGCTTCTGGCAGGAGTTCAACGGGACAGGCCAGCATTCCATTGAAGAGGCACTCGAATTTGTGAGCCTCGGCGATATCGGCCATCTGCCGTTCGGCTATCTTTCCACCGGCCAAAAACGACGCGCCAGTATCGCTCGCCTTCTGATCAGCGATCGTCCGGTGTGGCTGCTCGATGAACCGACAGCGGGCTTGGACAAGGCATCAGAATTGCAATTTGCCCGATTGATGCAATCCCATCTCAATGAGGGCGGGATCATCATTGCCGCCACGCATCTGCCACTCGGCCTCGACGGTGCAAGAGAATTATCGTTGGGGGCGGTTGTATAATGGGAGCCTTGTTCCTGCGGGATATCCGGTTGGGGTTGCGCGCCGGTGGCGGCGCGCTGGTCGGCATCCTGTTCTTCCTCGCGGTAATCGCCGTTGTTCCTTTCGGCGTTGGTCCTGACCTGAAACTGCTCGCCCGCATTGGCGCCGCGATGCTGTGGATCGGTGCCCTGCTAGCAACGCTGCTTGGTCTCGACCGTTTGTTTCAGGCAGACCGAGACGATGGCTCGCTCGACCTTCTGATCATGGCGCAGGGGCGGCATTTGCTGGCGCTCACCGTGCTGGTGAAATGCCTGGCGCACTGGACGGTGAGTGTGCTGCCGCTGGTGGTCGCCTCACCGCTGCTCGGTCTGTTCATGAACATGGAACCGGCAGCAATCGGTGCGACGACATTGACACTGTTGGTAGGTACGCCGGCAATCACGCTGATTGGTGCGGTGGGTGCGGCGGTCGCGGTTTCGCTCCCGCGTGGCGGCCTCCTGGTCTCGGTCATCATCCTGCCGCTGACGATACCGGTGCTGATTTTCGGAGTGTCTGCGTCCTATGGCGCAGTTGAAGACCCGGCACCTTTTCTGGCACCCTTCCTTATTCTTGCTGCGATTACGCTGTTTTTTGCGGTTCTGGGACCATTGGCAGCTGCGGCAGCGCTCAAATCCTCGGCGGACTGACAGAGAGGTGAATTGCGAAAAGGGCATCAGAAAGCTAAGAGAACATCATGAGTGATGCAGTTTCCAAAACCGGACGATGGATCGACCTGGCAAACCCGACAAGGTTTCTGAGCCTTGCCGGCGCTGTACTACCTTGGCTCAGCGGAATGACGATGATCGTGCTTGCCGCCGGCTTCTGGATGTCGATGCAGGCACCCGACGATTATCAGCAGGGGGCAACCGTCAAGATCATGTTCATCCACGTGCCTTTCGCCTGGCTGTCGATGATGTGCTACACGATCATGACCGTTGCCGCACTCGGCACGCTGGTCTGGCGTCATCCATTGGCGGATGTGTCTGCCAAGGCCGCTGCACCGATCGGCGCAGTGTTCACTGCGCTTGCCCTGATCACCGGTTCGCTCTGGGGCAAGCCGATGTGGGGCACCTGGTGGGTTTGGGACGCGCGCCTTACTTCGGTTTTTGTATTGTTCCTGATGTATCTCGGGATCATCGCTCTCACGCGTGCCATGGATGATCCCGCAAAGTCGGCCAAAGCCACGGCAATCCTGACATTGGTCGGTTTCATCAACATTCCAATCATCAAGTTTTCTGTCGACTGGTGGAACACATTGCATCAACCCGCATCGGTTATCCGCATCGGAGGCTCGACCATCGACCCCTCGCTGCTCTGGCCACTGCTGGTCATGGCTATTGGCTTTACCCTGCTGTTTTTCACCCTGCACATGATGGCCATGCGCAATGAAATCTGGCGCCGCCGGGTTGTTGCGATGCGCCGTGTCGCGGCGCGCAGCGCGGAGCGGAGGCCAGTGCAGTGACGAGCCACACCGCATTCATCGTCGCCTCCTATGGCGCGTCTATCCTTATCCTTGCCGGGTTGATTGGATGGATATTCATCGATCAGCGTACCCAGCGCCTGGCGTTGCAGGAACTCGAAACACGGGGTGTCAGGCGCAGATCCGACACCAAAGCGGACGACGCGTCGTGACCGGACAGGATCAATTGGAGAAATCACCGGCAAAACGCAGTTCATTGTTCGCGTTCCTGCCTCTTGTACTCTTTGCGGTATTGGCGGCCATATTCGCTTTTCAGCTCGCATCCGGCCGCGACGAATCCGTAATTCCCTCGGCACTGATCGGCAAGCCTGCCCCGGCATTATCGCTTCCTGCCGTGAGTGGTCTGTTGAAGGACGGACAACCGGTTCCCGGGCTTGACCCCGCGAGTTTCAAAGGTCAAGTCACGCTCGTCAATGTCTTTGGTTCGTGGTGCGTGCCGTGCCGGGTGGAGCATCCGCTGCTGATGCAGTTGGCACAGGACAAGCGGATTCGTCTGGCGGGATTGAACTACAAGGACAAGAATGAGAACGCCCTGCGTTTTCTGGACGAACTCGGTAATCCCTATGCGGTGATCGGTGCAGACACCAGTGGCCGAGCGGCTATTGAATGGGGTGTTTACGGTGTGCCCGAGACCTTCCTGGTCGGCCGTGATGGCATCATAGCCTACAAGCATGTCGGGCCTTTCACCGAAGCTTCGATCAGCGATGATCTGATCCCCGCTGTCGAGGCGGCACTCAGGGCGAAGTAACGTTGTCTCAGTTTTCCAGCATGGCGTAGTGCCTCACCCAACCAGCAGCGCGGGTCGCGGCGGTGGCCGTCGTGTCGTAGGAGTGGGTGAGCGGGACGGTGATCATCCGATAGCCGAATGTCGTCTTCGTTGCGACCGTAACCGGCGCGTCAACAGGCGTGCCGAGCGCCAGCGTCTCGATTGGCCGTTCGGCAGCGGGCGCTGGCACGGCAAAGGACCTGCTGGCGACGACTGTCCCCCGTGAAGCCTTTACCGTGCAAGTTGCAGTGATCAACGGATAATCGACTTTGGTGTTCTGACGAATCTGGCTTTCGAGATCGGCACGGCAGCGCTCGATGCTGGTCCAGCCGGCATCCGCGGTCTTGATATATTCGCAGATTTTCGCATCGCAGTCGCAACCCATCAAGGTCATCACGATGAGAGCCGTTTTCATGGAGCGCGCTTTCTGAAGATTCGTTGCTGTTGCCGCGATTCTTGAGCGCAGATCGCGGCGGGATTTCGTCGCGATGAGGTGGAAATTATGGCCGTTTGACGGAATTACTTGTCTTTGCTTGCCGCTTTTTCGACTGCCTCTTGTTCAATGGAATATTTCATCACCAGTGGCATCTGCGCAAAGGTAAAAAGCAGCGTGATTGGCATGGTTCCCCAAACCTTGAACGCCACCCAGAAGTCTGTCGAGAAGCTGCGCCACACGACTTCGTTCAACACCGCGAGAACGAGGAAGAAGACACCCCAGCGCATGGTTAGCTTCCGCCAGCCCTCGGCATTCAATTTGAAAGCACTGTCGAACACATAACCGAGCAGCGATTTTCCGAAGTAAAGCCCGCCGAGAAGAATCATGCCGAACAGGGTATTAACGATGGTCGGCTTCATCTTGATAAAGGTTTCATTGTGCAGCCAAAGGGTGAGGGCGCCAAAAACCAGAACGACGATTCCTGAAATCAGCGGCATGATTGGCAGGCTGCGGAGCAGGATCCAGGAAACGCTGAGCGCGATCAATGTCGCGGCCATGAACAGTGCTGTCGCAATGAATATCGGCTCGCCGATACTGGCCAGAACAGGAAAACGCTCGAGTAGCCATTCGCCGCGCGCATTGGCAAAGAAGAAGACCATGAGCGGGCCCAGCTCCAGAGCCAGTTTCAGCAGAGGATTGACTTCCTTATGTGCCGGATCGGACGGATCGCGTTCGAATACGGATTCTTCCATCATGCAACTCCCGCAATGGCTTTGGCAAAATCTCTCGCGGCAAAGGGTTCAAGGTCGTCGACCTGTTCGCCCACGCCAATGAAATAAACAGGCAGTTTGTGCTTGGCCGAGATGGCGACAAGAATGCCACCCCGTGCGGTGCCGTCAAGCTTCGTCATGACCAGACCATTGACGCCGGCAATGTTCCTGAAGATTTCAACCTGATTCAGCGCATTCTGGCCGGTGGTGGCGTCGAGCGTCTGCAGTACCGTGTGCGGTGCCTCAGGGTCGTTCTTGCCGAGCACGCGAACAATCTTCGCCAGTTCATCCATCAGTTCTGCCCGGTTCTGCAGGCGGCCGGCAGTGTCGATGATCAGAACATCGCTACCCGCTTCCTTGGCCTGTTTCCAGGCATCAAAGGCGAGCCCCGCGGCATCGGCTCCAATTTTTGACGAGACAACAGGAGCGCCTGTGCGCTTGCCCCAGATATGCAACTGCTCGATGGCTGCGGCACGGAACGTGTCGCCTGCCGCAAGCATGACGTTCAGGCCGCCCGCTGTAAGCTTGGCCGCAAGCTTGCCGATTGTCGTGGTCTTACCGGTGCCATTAACCCCGACAACCAGGATTACGTGCGGCTTGTGTGAAAGGTCGAGTTCCAGCGGCTTTGCCACCGGGCCAAGCACCTTTTCGATTTCCGACGCCATGATCGTACGGACTTCCTCCGTACTGATATCCTTGCCGTAGCGTGTTGCGCTCAAGGCGTCGGTGATGCGGATAGCGGTCTCCATGCCAAGATCGGCCTGAATCAGGACATCTTCGAGATCCTGCAGCGTATCTTCATCGAGCTTGCGCTTGGTGAATATGCTGCCGATGGAATCGCCGAGCTGTTGCGAGGAACGGAACAGGCCCTTGCGCAGCCGCTCGAACCATGTGAGCCGCTTCTCTGGAGCGACGGGCAATGGTTCATCGGCTGGCTTCTCTTCGACCGTTCTTGTGACCGTTACCTTCGATGACGCGGGTTTTACCGGCACGAGAACAGGTTCAACCTGGCCGGCAGCGTCAGCGGCTGGAGCCTTCGGGGTCGGTGCTGCTACCGGTTCGGCTACCCGTTCGCCCATCGGCGATTCAAGAGCCTCCGGCGCCGCCTCGGATCGTTCTTGCGCTGCTGCCTCTATTTCTGGAACAGTTTCAGGAACTGCAACGTCCGCTTCAGCCGGCTCTGCGATTGCTTCCGGCAAGGGTGCCGTTGGGATCTCTTCCGCGCGAGGAGATTCGGCAGGAACAATCTCGATTTCGACCTGCTCAACGATGACCGGCTCGATTTCCGGCAGAATTTCTGGTTCCTGTGCCAGGTCAACGAGGACAGATTCAGGCTCTGAGTAAGTCGCTTGGCTTTCGACGGGTTCAGCTGCAGCAGGTACAGTTTCAACCGTATCCGGTAGTGCTTCCTGCGCCGTAGTATCCTCGTAGATCTGTTCGACTGTCGGAGATGTATCCGGTACCGTCGAAGTTTCTTCGACCGGAACCTCTTCGACCTCCTTTTTGCCGAAGGAGAAAATCTTCTTGATGAAACCCAGAGCCATGAAAACTGCTTTGCTGATTAAGTTTACGCTGCGCGCCGATTGCTATGATTGCCATGGTCAGGGGCCAATAGCTTGTCACTGTCATGGCCGTTGATCATGCGCTCGATGATTTGGCCCGGCGTCCCACCGTCAATACCGACGAGGGTGAAACCTTCCGTACGGCCAAGCCCCTCGCGTTCGATGAGAATTTTTTGGCGAGTGCCGACGAGCCCGTGCAAATGGCCGGTATAGGCGGCATCGCCCGCGGCCCGCAACCTTGCAGCGCGTGCCTTGACGATCCGGCGGTTAACCAACGGCATGCGTGCGGCAGGCGTTCCTTCGCGCGGGCTGAACGGGAAAACGTGGAGATGCGTCAGTCCGCATTCCTCGACGATCCGGATTGAGTTCTCGAACATCTCGTCCGTTTCGGTGGGAAAACCCGCGATAATATCCGCGCCAAAAACGATATCGGGACGAATCCGGCGGACGTTCTCGCAAAATTCGATGGAGTTCTCGCGCAAATGGCGGCGTTTCATTCGCTTCAGGATCATGTTGTCGCCCGACTGCAGTGACAGATGCAGATGCGGCATCAGCCGTTTTTCATTCGCCAGAGCGTCCATCAGATCTTCATCGGCTTCGATCGAGTCGATGGAGGAGAGGCGCAGCCGTGGTAAATCCGGCACTTCCTTGAGGATGGTCTTGACCAGCTTGCCCAAGCGAAGGTTTCCCGGCAGGTCAGGACCATAACTGGTCATGTCGACGCCGGTCAGCACCACTTCATTGTAGCCGTTGCCAACGAGCCGCTTGACCTGCTCAATCACGCCGCCCATTGGAACCGAGCGCGAGTTGCCGCGGCCATAGGGAATGATGCAGAAGGTGCAGCGATGATCGCAGCCATTCTGCACCTGAACAAAGGCGCGGGCGCGGCCCTCGATGGCGTCGACCATGTGTGACGCGGTCTCGCGCACCTCCATGATATCGTTCACGCGCACCTTCTCGAACTGGTTGACCCCGAAATCCGGCAGCATGCGGTAGGAATTGGATTTGAGCTTTTCCTCGTTGCCAAGCACAAGGTCGACTTCGTCCATCGCGGCAAATTCACCGGCGCCTGTCTGCGCGGCGCAACCGGTGACAATAATGCGCGCTTGCGGGTTGTCGCGGCGCGCCTTGCGGATCGCCTGCCTGGCCTGGCGCACAGCTTCGCTGGTGACGGCGCAGGTGTTGAAGATGATCGCGCCGTTTTCCAGCGTGCCGAGTCCGGCCGAATCGGCTTCACGCTTCATCACCTCGGACTCGTAGGTGTTGAGCCGGCAGCCAAAGGTGACGACGTCAACGGCCATCAGGCAGCTCCCTGTGAAGGTGCCGTATCGTCTCGCTGCCATGCACCGGTCTGCGGGTCGAATGTGCCTGAAAACTCCCACTCGGCCGGTCCGGTCATCACAACGTGATCGTTTTCGAGCCATTCGATCAGCAGCGGACCGCCTGGAACGGTGACCGTAACGGTGCGTTCCGCACGGCCCGTGCGAACGGCAGAAACTGCGGCGGCACAGGCGGCCGAGCCGCAGGCACGGGTCAGTCCGGCACCGCGTTCCCAGGTGCGCAGGGTGATGGCGTGGCGGCTGGTAACATGGGCGATGGAGATGTTGGCGCGTTCCGGGAAAATCGGGTGGTTTTCCAGCAAGGGGCCAAAGCGCTCCAGCTCGTAGGTCCACACGTCCTGATCGACCCAGAAGATGGCGTGCGGATTGCCCATGCTGGCAACTGAGGGCGAATGCAATACCGGCGCGTCGATGGGACCGATCTGCAGTTCGATCCTGCGCGTGTCGTGGAACGCTTCGGCAAGCGGGATGTCCTGCCAGTCGAAGCGTGGCATGCCCATGTCGACGGATATCTGCCCGTCGGGATGCTCATGCGCCGTCAGAATTCCGGCGATCGTCTCGAAAGTGAAGGCGCGCTTGCCGGTTTCCGCGCTCATCGCCTGAACGACACAGCGCATGCCATTGCCGCAAGCCTGGGCCTGCGTGCCGTCAGAATTGATGATTTCGATATAAGCTTCCGTCCCGCTGGTCTTTGGAGCGTGAATGGCCATGATCTGGTCGAACTTGGTCGCGGGATCGCGATCAAGCGCAATGGCCGCCTCCGGCGTAATCCGGTCCGCACGTCCGCGCATGTCGGCAACGATGATTTCGTTGCCGAGCCCATTCATCTTCGCAAACTGTGCGCGTGCCGTCATGCCTGTCGTTAGCCTGTGGTTGCCTTGATTGTCGATAGAGGGCTTATATGGCGGAAAAGGGGAGGAAATGCCAGTGCCGGACCACATCAAAGCTGCAGCTCCAACCCCCGACTTGCGAATGGTCATGCGACACGCACGATCGGCTTGCCGAAACAGAGGCCTTTGCACAGGCCGATGAAGATTCCGGGCACACTCGTCAGGCCGCCAGCAATAGACTCGTGATACCTGGTTGGGGATCAGTGCGGCTCATGTGCGTCGGCGACGCCACGCAGCCAATAACCGGCGGCCTTGAGCCATTCGGCATTAAGGCCGCGCTGATCGACGAGGTGATTGCGCAAGGATTTGGAGGTATTGCTCTCACCGGCGATGAATGCATAACAGTCGCCGTTGGGCAGGCTGAGCTGCTCGACCTTGCGGAGGAGCAGGTCGTTGTTGCCGGCTTCCGCACCATTGCGGTGTACCCAGATGATCTCTGCTTCGGCCGCTGTTTTGAGTACCTGCTCTTCTTCCTTACGGGCGACCTCGATTATGGCGACGGCACGCGCAGCCGGCGGAAGTTCTTCCAGGCGGCGGCCAATTGCGGGCAAGGCGGTCTCGTCGCCAACGAGCAGATACCAGTCGAATGCATCGGGGATGATCACCGAGCCGCGGGGCCCACCAATCACAATCTTTTGTCCGACCTCCGCTTGGGCAGCCCAGCTTGAGGCTGGGCCGTCACCGTGCAGGACAAAGTCCACATCAAGCGTATTGGTCGCCGGATGAAAGGCGCGGGGGGTGTAGTCGCGCATTTCCGGACGCGGCCTGTCCTCCGGGAACGCCAGTCCATCAGGACCGGGCACCGGCAGAATTTGATCACTGCCAGCTGGCGGGAAGAAGATCTTGATATGATCCGCATAGCCGGGGCTCGCGAAGCCTTCAAGCTGGTCACCGGCGAGGGTCACGCGCAGCATCAGTGGAGTTAGATGTTTGACAGCCTGAACCTTAAGGACACGCAGCCTGGTTTCATGGCGGATTCTTTGGGGCGATTTATTTATGAGATTCATACTCAGGAAATAACTTGCCGCTCTCGCAAGTTCAATGGCCTTGCTCGCACATTTTCGTTATGGGCTTTTGTCGAGTCCATAAGACTTTATTCACCTTGAAATGATTGAATTGGTTAATGCCAATCGATTCTTTGATCGAGGGCAAAGTCTGGAGAGTGTGGCGATATTGTCAGTTCGATTGTTTTTTAATGGTGCTGATGCAGGAAAGGGGCGGAAACGCGCCGGTTTTTCCGGGGTGCGGGTTGAAATTTCGCCACTATCGCCTTTGTATCGTGCAGATAACGCCAAATGGAATCGCATTTCATAAATTGGGATGCGCAGATGGAGAACCGAGGTTATGGGGACTTTGAAAGTCAATTTGCTGGCCGTTGCCGCAGTCGGCATGGTGCTGGCGGGATGCCAGAGTTCGCGTCTTGACAATATGGATCGCGTAACACCTTCACCGGCGCCGCTCCAGGCCGCCCCTTCGGGTGCCGTGAGCCAGAGCCAGTTGCCACCGCCGGGCGGTACGAACCAGTTCCCGACCGCCCCTACCACTGCCACCACGGCGCCAGGCACACAGGGCAATACGCAGGTTGCGGCACTCCCGCCAGAAAATGCACCGGATCTGACCGCCGGCAGTGTCGCTGGCGTCTGGAATGCTTCGATGGGCGGGCAGAGCTGTAAGATCGCTACGCCGCAGACGAAATTCGGCCAGGGTTATCGTGCAGGCCCGCTGCGTTGCCCCGGTGAACTTGCCAACCTCTCGTCCTGGGCGGTCAGTGGCAAGCAGCTGGTTCTGTATGATGCGGCAGGTGGTACGGTGGCGCGGCTGTATTCTTCGGGCCAGTCCAAATTCGATGGCCAGACATCGGGCGGGCAGAATCTCAGCCTGTCACGCTAAAGGTGGAGCGCGCCATTGGCATTGTCTAAGCGCGCCCGGAGACCGCATTGTCGCACGATAATTTGAAAGTGTTTCCCTCTGTGCGCGAGCGCTACGATGCGCTCGCGCAGGCGGGGGATATCGAAATTGACCCGGCACAACAGCGTCTGGCCGACCGCTTTGACCGGCTTATCCACGAGCTTGGCACAACACGGCTTGCGACCAAATCCAGTGCGCTAGGCTGGTTGTTCAGCCGCCGTGCACCGCGGCGCGAGATCATCAAGGGCCTCTACATTCACGGCGAAGTCGGGCGCGGCAAGACAATGCTGATGGATATGTTCCACCAGCTCGTGCCAGCCAAGCGCAAGCGCCGCGCACATTTTCTCGACTTTATGGCCGATGTCCATGAGCGTATCAACGCGCATCGCCAGGCACTGAAAAACGGTGAGACCAAGCAGGACGACCCCATTCCGCCGGTCGCCGACGCTTTGGCCGAACAAGCCTGGGTGCTCTGTTTCGACGAATTCACGGTAACGGATATTGCCGACGCAATGATCCTGTCACGACTATTCCGGGCTCTTTTTCAACGTGGCGTGGTGCTCGTCGCTACTTCCAATGTCGAGCCGGACAATCTTTATCGCGACGGTCTCAATCGCCAGTTGTTCCTACCGTTTGTTGATTTGCTGAAAAGCCATGTGGATGTTGTCAATCTCGATGCCCGGACGGATTATCGCCTGGAAAAGCTGAACCGCTTGCCTGTTTATCTATCGCCTCTCAATGAAGATACGGACCGGTTGATGAACGAGGCCTGGCTTGCGGCGACGGCGGGTGCGACTGTCGCGCCCGACAGTCTCAAGGTGAAGGGGCATACCGTCATCATTCCTCAAGCGGCGCCCCACACGGCGGCAGCCCGTTTTACCTTTGCTGATCTCTGTTCCAAGCCCCTCGGTGCGGCTGACTATGCAGCGGTCATCCAGCACTACCGGACCATTTTCATCGACGCCGTGCCGGTCCTGGATCATCCGAGGCGCAATGAAGCCAAGCGATTCATCATCCTGATTGACATGCTTTATGATCACCACGTCCATCTGGTAATTTCGGCGGCCGCGTCGCCTGACGAGCTTTATGTGGCCAAATCCGGCACCGAGGCTTTCGAGTTTGATCGAACGGCGTCGCGCCTGTTCGAGATGCAGAGCGAGGAATATCTGGCAACCGCCAGCCGGCTTGAACCAGCAGCAGCAGCACAGGCAGCCAAGCTCTGAATCCGTTACTTACCGTGGCGCTGGCGGCATTTCTTTCATCAATTTGATATGTTGCATATGCTAGAAATACCAGACTTTAGCTCTGCTCAGACTTCAAATAGTTGACGTTTACGTAAATCCCGTTAATTCTAAACGATTGAATTTATTGAGGTGAAAATTTTTGGTTGAGTTATTTTTGAAAGAGGAATATTCGAACGTCCCAACGCAAAGGCATGTGGTGACAGGTTTGCCGTCTGGCGGCCCGACTATGGAAATATGTTCTTTGGCGTCCCGTCAAGACTTCAGATCAGGGAAGTAACCAGCATGGCACGTAACAAAATCGCCCTCATCGGTTCAGGCATGATCGGTGGAACGCTTGCACATTTGATCGGGCTCAAGGAGCTCGGCGACATCGTGCTTTTCGACATCGCAGAAGGCACACCGCAGGGCAAGGGACTGGATATTGCCCAGTCGTCGCCTGTTGACGATTTCGACGCGAAGCTCGTCGGCGCCAATGACTACTCGGCCATCGAGGGTGCGGACGTTGTCATCGTCACCGCCGGTGTTCCGCGCAAGCCTGGCATGAGCCGCGACGACCTTCTTGGCATCAACCTCAAGGTAATGGAACAGGTCGGCGCGGGCATCAAGAAATATGCTCCGGGCGCGTTCGTGATCTGCATTACCAATCCGCTCGATGCGATGGTGTGGGCGCTACAGAAATTCTCCGGCCTGCCAAAGAACATGGTGGTCGGTATGGCCGGCATTCTCGACAGTGCCCGCTTCCGTTACTTCCTGGCAGAAGAGTTCAAGGTCTCGGTTGAGGACGTGACAGCCTTCGTTCTCGGCGGTCATGGCGACTCCATGGTGCCGCTCACCCGCTACTCGACCGTTGCCGGTATCCCCCTGCCGGATCTGGTGAAGATGGGCTGGACCAGCCAGGAAAAGCTCGACCAGATCGTTCAGCGCACCCGCGATGGCGGCGCAGAAATAGTTGGCTTGCTGAAAACCGGTTCTGCCTTCTACGCACCTGCGTCTTCGGCCGTTCAGATGGCCGAAGCCTTCCTGAAAGACAAGAAGCGGGTTCTGCCAGTGGCCGCACATCTGTCGGGCCAATATGGTGTCAAGGACATGTATGTTGGCGTCCCGGTTGTTATCGGCGCAGGTGGTGTCGAACGCATCATTGAAATCGATCTCAATAAAACTGAAGAGAAAGCCTTCGAAAATTCCGTCGCTTCGGTTGCCGGTCTTTGTGAGGCCTGCATCGCCATCGCGCCGAACCTTAAATAATTTGGCCTCGAAACCGTTCTGAAACGATCCGCCGCTTAAGCGTCCGGATTATTCGTAGAGGAAAATAACGTATGAATATTCACGAATATCAGGCAAAACGCCTGCTGCACACGTTTGGTGCGCCAATCGCCAATGGTGTCGCCGTCTACTCCGTTGAACAGGCAGAGGAGTGGGCAAAGACGCTGCCCGGTCCGCTCTACGTGGTAAAGAGCCAGATACATGCTGGCGGCCGCGGCAAGGGCAAGTTCAAGGAGCTCGGACCGGATGCAAAGGGCGGGGTTCGCCTTTCGCGGTCGGTGGAGGAAGTTGTCGCCAACGCCAGGGAAATGCTTGGAAACACGCTTGTTACGAAGCAGACCGGTCCCGCTGGCAAGCAGGTCAATCGTCTCTACATCGAAGATGGTGCCGACATTGAGCGCGAGCTTTATCTCTCGATCCTCGTCGACCGTTCGGTTGGCCGCCCGGCTTTCGTGGTTTCCACGGAAGGCGGTATGGATATTGAAGCTGTTGCTCACGATACGCCCGAAAAGATCATCACAGTGGCCATCGACCCCGAAAAGGGTGTGACCGCGGAAGACGCGGCGAAAATCAACGACGCCTATGGCCTGACCGGCGAAGCGCGGACCGATGGGGAAGCGCTGTTTCCCATCCTTTACAAGGCCTTCACCGAGAAGGACATGAGTCTGCTGGAAGTCAACCCGCTGATCGTCATGAAAGATGGCCGTCTGCGCGTCCTCGATGCCAAGGTGTCGTTCGACGGCAATGCGCTGTTCCGCCATCCGGACGTGGTCGAACTGCGTGACACAACGGAAGAAGACGACAAGGAAATCGAGGCATCGAAATACGACCTCGCCTATGTCGCTCTCGACGGCAATATTGGTTGCATGGTCAATGGCGCCGGTCTTGCCATGGCAACGATGGATATCATCAAGCTCTATGGCGCCGAACCGGCAAACTTCCTCGATGTCGGCGGTGGCGCCAGCAAGGAAAAGGTAACGGCTGCCTTCAAGATCATCACGGCTGATCCGGCCGTCGAAGGCATTCTGATCAATATTTTTGGTGGCATCATGAAGTGCGATGTCATTGCCGAAGGTGTGATTGCTGCAGTCAAGGAAGTCGGTCTCAAGGTTCCGCTGGTCGTTCGTCTCGAAGGTACCAATGCCGAGCTGGGCAAGAAGATCATCAACGAGAGCGGCCTAAACGTCGTTTCCGCGGATGATCTCGATGATGCCGCGCAGAAGATCGTCAAGGCCGTGAAGGGAAACTAAGGCATGTCTATTCTCGTCAACAAAGACACCAAGGTTCTCGTCCAGGGCCTGACCGGCAAGACCGGTACTTTTCATACCGAACAGGCGCTGGCCTACTACGGCACCAAGATGGTCGGCGGCATCCATCCGAAAAAGGGTGGCGAAACCTGGGAGGGCAATTTGCCGACCGGTTCGAGCGCTCAACTGCCGATTTTCGCCTCCGTAGCCGAAGGCAAGGATCGTACCGGTGCAAATGCCTCGGTGATCTATGTGCCGCCAGCGGGCGCTGCGGAAGCCATCATCGAAGCCATAGACGCGGAGATCCCGCTGATCATCTGCATTACCGAAGGCATACCGGTCATGGATATGGTGCGGGTCAAGGCCCGTCTCGACCGTTCCGCATCGCGTCTGATCGGACCGAACTGTCCGGGTGTGTTAACGCCGGAAGAATGCAAGATCGGCATTATGCCAGGTAACATCTTCAAGAAGGGCTCCGTGGGTGTTGTATCCCGCTCCGGGACACTTACCTATGAAGCAGTGTTTCAGACGACGAACGAAGGCCTTGGCCAGACGACAGCTGTCGGTATTGGCGGCGATCCTGTGAAGGGTACGGAATTCATCGATGTCCTGGAAATGTTCCTTGCCGACGAAGCGACGAAATCGATCATCATGATCGGCGAAATCGGTGGCTCGGCCGAAGAAGATGCAGCGCAGTTCATTGCCGACGAAGCAAAACGCGGGCGCAAGAAGCCGATGGCCGGTTTCATCGCCGGACGCACGGCTCCTCCCGGCCGCACGATGGGGCATGCCGGTGCGGTCATCTCCGGCGGCAAGGGTGGCGCGGAAGACAAGATCGCAGCCATGGAAGCCGCGGGCATCCGCGTGTCACCATCGCCAGCGCAGCTCGGCAAGACCCTGGTCGAAGTCCTCAAGGGCTGAGATCAGGATAGCAAGAATGAATCGGGGCGATTGTCGCCCCGATCGGTCCACGGGGCCATTCGGGCCCCAACCCAGAGTGACACTGGTTTAAGATGAGCGGGTGCACTCTTACAAAGGGAGACGGAGTAGAAGCTCCGGTCACGAACATGGCACGTCAAGAACAGGCCAACGACATTTTTGCGCTTACCTCGTTTCTCTATGGTGGCAATGCCCACTATATCGAGGAACTGCATGCGCAGTATGAAAAGGATCCGGCATCGGTTGGTGCCGAATGGCAGGAATTTTTCGCCAATCTCAACGACACCAAGGACGATGTTCTCAAGAATGCGAAGGGCGCATCCTGGGAGAAACCGAACTGGCCCATCGCGGGCAATGGCGAGCTCGTCTCGGCGCTTGACGGCAACTGGGGTGAAGTCGAAAAGCATATCACGGACAAGCTGAAGGCCAAGGGTGCAAACGGCTCCGCTGCAACGAACGGCGTGGCCGCGCCATTGACGTCTGCATCGGACTCGGAAATCATTCACGCGGCGCGCGATTCCGTGCGTGCGATCATGATGATCCGCGCCTATCGCATGCGCGGTCATTTGCATGCGAAACTCGATCCACTTGGTCTTGCCGAAGTCAAGGAAGACTATAACGAGCTGTCGCCCGAGAGCTACGGCTTCTCTCCGGCCGATTACGATCGCAAGATATTCATCGATAACGTGCTGGGTCTCGAATATGCGACGATCCCGCAAATGCTCGACATCCTCAAGCGCACCTATTGCTCGACGATCGGTGTCGAGTTCATGCACATATCCGATCCGGTGGAAAAATCCTGGATCCAGGAGCGCATCGAGGGACCGGACAAGGGTGTCGCGTTCACCGCAGAAGGCAAGAAGGCGATCCTGTCGAAGCTGATCGAGGCAGAAGGCTTCGAGCAGTTTATCGACGTCAAATACAAGGGCACGAAGCGCTTCGGCCTTGATGGCGGGGAGTCGCTCATTCCGGCGCTGGAACAGATCGTCAAGCGCGGCGGTTCCATGGGCCTGAAGGAAATCGTCCTTGGTATGGCCCATCGCGGCCGGCTCAACGTTCTCAGCCAGTTCATGCGCAAGCCGCACCGCGCAATTTTTCATGAATTCAAGGGCGGTTCCTATACTCCGGACGATGTCGAAGGTTCCGGCGACGTGAAATACCACCTCGGTGCGTCGTCCGACCGCGAGTTCGACGGCAACAAGGTGCACCTGTCTTTGACAGCCAACCCCTCGCACCTCGAAATCGTCAATCCGGTTGTCATGGGCAAGGCGCGCGCAAAGCAGGACCTGCTTTGCGGGCGCGACCGCGACGAAATCGTGCCATTGTCCGAGCGTTCAAAGGTCATGCCGCTGCTTCTGCATGGCGACGCGGCCTTTGCCGGCCAGGGCGTGGTTGCCGAGTGCCTTGGGCTTTCTGGCCTGCGCGGCCACCGCGTTGCCGGTACCGTGCATTTCATCATCAACAACCAGATCGGCTTTACTACCAATCCACGTTTTTCGCGATCCTCGCCTTATCCCTCCGATGTCGCGAAGATGATCGAAGCGCCGATCTTCCACGTTAATGGTGACGATCCCGAAGCTGTTGTTTATGTGGCTAAAATTGCCACAGAATACCGCATGACGTTCCACAAGCCGGTCGTTATTGACATGTTCTGCTATCGCCGTTTCGGCCACAATGAGGGCGACGAGCCGGCGTTCACACAGCCGATCATGTACAAGACTATCCGCGGCCAGAAGACTACGGTTCAGCTGTATTCGGCCAAGCTGATCGAGGAAGGTCTCATCACCGAGGCCGATCTCGATAAGATGCGCGCATCATGGCGCGAAGCGCTCGAGCAGGAGTTCGAGGCAGGCCAGGCCTACAAGCCGAACAAGGCCGACTGGCTGGACGGCGCCTGGAGCGGTCTGCGTACGGCCGATAATGCCGATGAACAGCGCAGGGGCAAAACCGGACTGCCAGTGAAGACGCTCAAGGAGATCGGCAAGAAGCTTGCCGAGGTTCCGGCGGGCCTCAACGTGCACAGGACCATCCAGCGTTTCCAGGACAACCGCGCGAAGATGATAGAGACTGGCGAAGGCTTCGACTGGGCAACGGCGGAAGCCTTGGCGTTCGGGTCCCTCGTAACGGAGGGGCATCCGGTGCGCCTGTCGGGTCAGGATGTCGAACGCGGCACATTCAGCCAGCGCCATTCGGTGCTCTACGATCAGGACACTGAACAGCGCTATATCCCGCTCAACAATCTGCAAAAGGGTCAGGCGCTCTACGAAGTCATCAATTCGATGCTCTCAGAGGAGGCGGTTCTCGGCTTCGAATATGGCTATTCGCTGTCTGATCCGCGTGCGCTCACCCTGTGGGAAGCGCAGTTCGGCGATTTCGCCAACGGTGCTCAGGTCATCTTCGACCAGTTCATTTCATCGGGCGAGCGCAAATGGCTGCGCATGTCGGGTCTCGTCTGCCTGTTGCCGCATGGCTATGAGGGGCAGGGACCAGAACACTCATCGGCCCGTCTCGAGCGCTATCTGCAGCTTTGTGCGGAAGATAACATGCAGGTTGCGAACTGCACGACGCCTGCCAACTACTTCCATATCCTGCGCCGCCAGATGAAGCGTGACTTCCGCAAGCCCCTGATCCTGATGACACCGAAGTCCCTGCTGCGTCACAAGCGGGCGGTCTCGTCGATCGGCGATTTCACGGGTGATTCATCATTCCATCGCTTGCTGTGGGATGATGCGCAGCTCCTGAAAGATCAGCCGATCAAGCTGCAGAAGGATTCGAAGATCCGTCGCGTCGTTCTGTGTTCGGGCAAGGTCTATTACGACCTTTACGAGGAGCGCGAAAAGCGCGGCATCGACGACGTTTATCTCTTGCGCGTCGAGCAGCTTTATCCGTTCCCGGCAAAGGCTTTGATCACCGAACTTTCCCGCTTCCGCAATGCGGAAATGGTCTGGTGCCAGGAAGAACCCAAGAACATGGGTGCCTGGGCCTTTATCGATCCCTATCTGGAATGGGTCCTGGCGCATATCGATGCGAAGCATCAGCGTGTCCGTTATACCGGACGTCCTGCCGCCGCATCGACCGCAACTGGTCTGATGTCCAAACACCTTGCACAGCTCGAAGCATTGCTTGAAGATGCTTTGGGTTCTTGATTAACAAAAGAAAATCAACGGAAGAGCGAGAACATGGCAACCGAAATCCGCGTCCCAACGCTGGGCGAATCCGTTTCCGAAGCGACCATTGGCAAGTGGTTCAAGAAGGTCGGCGAGGCCATTGCCGTTGATGAACCCCTGGTGGAACTTGAAACCGACAAGGTAACGATAGAGGTTCCGGCGGCGGCTGCCGGATCGCTGGCTGAAATCACCGCCAAGGAAGGCGACACGGTTGAAGTTGGCGCTTTGCTCGGAATGATTGGCTCTGGCGATGGTGCGGGAGCCGCCCCAACCAAGACGGCGGAGCCGGCACCGGCCGCCGTTGCCCAGGCATCCGGAGCGGCGGCTGCAGCCACCACCGGCGAGGCTGCGGCAAAGACCGCCGAAGTTGCCGGCGAACCGGCTATCGCCGAACGCAAACCAAGCGAAATGCCGGCTTCCCCGGCAGCTTCGAAGCTTCTGGCTGAAAAAGGCGTTTCCGCCTCGCAGGTGGAAGGTTCCGGCAAGCGCGGTCAGGTTTTGAAGGGCGATGTACTCGATGCTGTTGCCAAGGGCATCCCTGCTCAGCCCGCGGCCGAAGCGCCGAAAGCCGTCGCGCGTCCGGCATCGCCCGCTGATGACGCATCGCGCGAAGAGCGCGTGAAGATGACCCGGCTGCGGCAGACTATTGCCAAGCGCCTCAAGGATGCACAGAGCACAGCCGCCATGCTGACCACCTACAATGAGGTGGATATGTCGGCGGTGATGGACCTGCGAAATCGCTACAAGGAAATTTTCGAAAAGAAGCATGGTGTCAAGCTTGGCTTCATGGGGTTTTTCACCAAGGCTGTAACGCATGCTTTGAAAGAAATTCCGGCGGTTAACGCCGAGATCGACGGCACGGACATCATCTACAAGAACTTTGCCCATGTTGGCGTTGCCGTCGGCACGGACAAGGGGCTCGTCGTTCCGGTCGTACGCAATGCGGACCAGATGTCGATCGCCGAGATCGAAAAGGAAATCGGCCGTCTCGGCAAGGCCGCACGGGACGGTGCACTTTCAATGGCTGACATGCAGGGCGGCACCTTCACCATTTCCAATGGTGGTGTTTATGGTTCGCTCATGTCCTCGCCTATTCTCAATGCACCGCAGTCCGGTATTCTTGGCATGCACAAGATCCAGGACCGTCCGGTTGTCGTTGGCGGGCAAATCGTTATCCGCCCGATGATGTACCTGGCACTGAGCTACGACCATCGCATTGTTGACGGCAAGGAAGCAGTAACTTTCCTCGTCCGCGTAAAGGAAAGCCTCGAGGATCCGGAGCGTCTCGTTCTCGATCTCTGATACAGCCTTCGATCAAACGGGGCCGCAATTGTGTGGCCCCGATGGTGCATCGGACTGAAATCGCATGATCTCCATGGCCAAGCGCCAAACCAAGGATGCGCGTTTGGTCGGTTGTGATGTCTCATATCAATGATCTGCCGGTCGATCCGTTCACCGGCATAGGATGAAAGGCAAAGCAAAATGGCTGATGTACCGAATTACCCGCCAGTAGAGCCCCACATCTGCGTCAAAGACGGCCTTGAAGCGATCGCTTTCTATGAAAAAGCCTTCGGTGCCAAAAACACCTTCAAACAGATGACCGAGGATGGAAAGCGCGTCATGCACGCCAATTTATCGCTGTTTGGCGGCACCATCATGATGCACGACGAGTTTCCGGAATATGGGGGCGATGTTCTGTCGCCTCAGAGTCGTGGCGGTGCGAGTGTCGCGATCAATATCAACCTGCCGAAAGCTGCGGAAGTCGACCAGGCGGTTGACCGTGCTGTCAAGGCTGGTGCAACGCTCGTCATGCCCGTTGAAGATACGTTCTGGAATGCGCGCTACGGCCGCGTGAAGGACCCGTTTGGCCATGTCTGGGCGTTCAACGCGCCACTTGGTGGAGCATGACCATGTCGCATTATTTCTACGAGCTTCTCGGTCTGATGGCGGTATTCTCGATCATGGTCGTGTCGCCGGGAGCCGACTTTGCGCTTGTCGTCCGGCAGAGCATTGTGCACGGGCGGCGCAGCGCCATTATCACCAGCTTCGGCATTGGCACATCGCTGCTGTTTCATATCAGCTACACGGTGCTTGGGCTCGGGCTTATCGTGTCGAAGTCGCTCTATCTTTTTGGAATGCTCAAATGGGCCGGTGCTGCCTATCTGTTCTATCTCGGCGTCAAGGCGTTACGCGCCCCGGCACCGGAAGCTCCGGCTGGAATGGATGAAAGCGAGTCAGCCAAGCAGCTCTCTGCATTGCGCTGCTTTCTCATGGGCTTCGTCACCAATGCTCTGAACCCGAAAGCCGTGCTGTTCTTCCTGTCGCTGTTCTCGGCACTGGTCAGCCACGAGACGCCCATCCTCATTCAGGCCGGCTACGGCATGGTCATGACAACCGCATTGATTTGCTGGTTCGTCGCCGTATCCGTCTTTTTCACGATGCAATCCGTTCGTGACCGCTTTGTCGCCTGGGGCCGCTGGTTCAACCGCGTCACCGGGCTCGTATTCATCGGGCTCGGCGTCAAGCTTGCCAGCAGCCAAGCGAGCTAGAATATTTGATGGCTTTACGCGCTCGCCACCATCCTGGAAGTAACGCCGCCATTCTCGCGGTGGTTGTTTCATTGCTTGCGACGCCGGCATTTGCCGCCTGCACGCAGGACCGCGCCGTCTACGCGGACAGGGATGACACCTATACCCTGACCTTCAGGCATGTTCCGGAAGATCAGCCGGTGATGACGTCGAATGAGTTCACAATCCAGCTGAACGACAGCGACGTGAAGCTGGATGGCGTGGTCATGTGGAACGAGGGTGTGGCCCGCCCCAACGGCATGGTCATGTACAGGTGCCCGGGCGGTGACGTCACGGGCGACGAGCTGCGGGCATGCACGGTTTGGCAAGGCGTCATTTATGCGCTGAAGGAAGGCGCCGACGCGGATCTTCTGCCAAAAGCCAAGGAACCAGCCGCGCAAGCGTTGCTTCTGCCAGATTTTTCCAGCTCCATGAGTGGCTTCAATTTCAAACTTGAAAAACCCATCGAGACTTTCCCCTGGGAAGTCTTTCGTTTCAAAGAATGCGTCCCCGAACAATAATTTCGCGTGAGCCCACAGAAGAAGGAATCAATCATGGCATATGATGTCGTCGTCATCGGAACAGGTCCGGGCGGCTATGTGTGCGCGATCAAGGCCGCGCAACTCGGCCTGAAGACCGCGGTGATCGAGAAGCGCCCTACCTTTGGCGGAACCTGCCTCAATATTGGCTGCATTCCTTCAAAAGCGATGCTGCACGCTTCGGAAGTATTCCATGAGGCGGGTCATTCTCACGCCACTCTCGGCGTCGAAGTAGGCACGCCCAAGCTCAATCTGAAGGCAATGCTCGCCCATAAGGACGCAACAGTGGAAGCCAACGTCAATGGCGTAGCGTTTCTGTTCAAGAAGAACAAGATCGATACGTTCATGGGTACGGGCAAGGTCGTTGCTGCCGGCAGGGTCTCGGTAACCGCTGAAGACGGTTCGGCTCAGGAAATCGAGACGAAGAACATCGTTATTGCCACCGGTTCGGATGTCGCGGGTATTCCGGGGGTGGATGTCGAGTTTGACGAAAAGGTCATCGTGTCCTCAACTGGGGCATTGGAATTCCAGAAAGTGCCGGAACATCTCGTCGTTGTCGGCGGTGGCGTGATTGGTCTAGAGCTTGGTTCGGTCTGGAGCCGCCTTGGATCAAAGGTGACCGTGGTTGAATTCCTGGACAAGATTCTCGGACCCATGGACGGTGATATCTCGCGGCAGTTCCAGCGTATGCTGGAAAAGCAGGGGATCGAGTTCAAAATGGGTGCGAAGGTTACCGGCGTTGAAAAATCGGGTAAGGGCGCCAAGGTTACGTTCGAGCCGGTCAAGGGCGGTGAAGTTCAGACGATCGACGCCGATGTCGTGCTCGTATCCACCGGCCGAAAGCCCTATACGGACGGCCTTGGACTGAAGGAGGCCGGCGTTGCCGTGGATGATCGCGGCCGCGTCGCCATAAACGACCATTGGCAGACCAATGTTCCAGGCATTTACGCCATTGGCGATGTCGTTGAGGGAGCGATGCTGGCGCACAAGGCGGAAGATGAAGGCATTGCCGTCGCCGAGATCCTTGCAGGGCAGGTTGGTCACGTCAATTACGACGCCATCCCCAGTGTCGTCTATACCCAGCCCGAAGTTGCCTCTGTCGGCAAGACCGAGGAAGAGCTCAAGGCTGCAGGCATCGAATACAAAGCCGGTAAATTTCCGTTCACGGCCAATGGACGTGCGCGAGCCATGTTGCACACAGACGGTTTCGTCAAGATCCTTGCCGACAAGGCCAGCGATAGGGTGCTGGGCGTGCACATTGTCGGTTATGGGGCTGGCGAAATGATCCATGAAGCAACTGTACTGATGGAATTCGGCGGCTCATCGGAAGATCTGGCGCGTACGACGCATGCGCACCCAACCATGTCGGAGGCCGTGCGCGAAGCAGCCCTCGCCACGTTCTTCAAACCGATCCACATGTGATTTCCAGTATTGCAAGGAAAAAGGCCCGGAATTCCGGGCCTTTTTTGCATTCTGGCTTACACTCTAGATTACTGAGCAGGAGCCGGTGCAGTGGGCGCTGGCGTTGTAGACGGCGCCGGAGCAGGCTCAGCGGGAGCCGGAGCTTTTGGTGCTGGGGCCATCGCATCAGGTGCTGCGGGGGCTGCCGGAGCAGGCGCCTCACTCGTCGGTGCTGGCGGAGCTGGGACGTCCATCTCGGTACCGCTGCGGTTCAGGTAATAGTAACCACCGACCACCAGCGCGGCGATCAGGATGCCAGCAATAAGAAAGCCACTGCCGCCGCCCGACTTGATCACAGTGGTTTTAGGATTCATCGGATCGGTTTCCATTGGCCGCTGCAAGTTTGGATCATAGGTCATTTTGCGTCCTCCGTGACATTCCTTTACACAAGGATGAACGAATAACGGCTATTTCGCTATTAAGTTCCAGAATAACCAGGAATTGAGAGGATTTCTTCGGAACGCTATCGTGTTTATACGTGCGCTTCGGGGAAAAATACTTGCTCCGGCTGGTCATTGAGCTGTGATTGTATAGCCCTTGTGTTTCAGCAATGAAACGAGACCTTGCTCTCCCGGAAGATGCAAGGCACCGACCGCAATGAACGCATTGCCTTCGTCAACGATCGGCATAGCCCGTTCCGCCATGGTTCGATTGCGGGTGTTGATCATCTTCTCTTCAAACTCTGCATAGTTGCTGCCACTTTCAATTCCGTCGGGAGAGACCGAGCGCATCAGCGGGAAGATCATGCCAATATCGCCTTGCGTATAGAGTACGGTCATCGTTTCAAAGACATCGGGCAGTTCCGGGCCCAGCGCCAGCGTTTCGATCAAACCGTCAACGTGGAACTGTATGGGCAGCGAAGCCATCGCACTCAGCTGATCCTTGATGGTTTCAAGACCAGCGATTCGCTTGCCGCTGTTTTTTGCCTCTTCAGCGAGCTTGATATCGAGAAAATCGGTGCCTTCCTTCTTGCGCGCAAGTTCGCAGGCGGGCATGGCAAGCATGCTGGTGAGTATCCATGGCTGCATGCGATTTACAGCGGCGAGCGAGATGCCGCGTTTCGAAAGCGCGGCCTTGACGGTCTCAAGCTTGTCTTTGGGAATGAGCTTGTCGAGGGTCTGTCCATTGGTGAACATCATCAAATCGGGCGTGTCCGCCATCACCTTCAACGGTGCCTTGGAGTCGAGCACCTCGTCCGTTTCGATGACGATCGTATCGGCTCCCTGATACGCGGCTTCAGCGGCGCCGGAAAGTTTGAGTACGCGCGGATCAGTAAGATGCATGGTGCCAAACAGGTAGGATGGCTTCACGCCCGGCTTTTCGATCTTCCAGAGCAGTCCCTTGCCGTTTTCAGTTTCCGCGGCCTCTTTGCGCAGGGCGTCGAGCTTGACCGGGTCGGACTTCGCCATCTCCGCAATCAGGTCGCGGCCACCGCAGCTAATTCCTTCCGCCCGCGCGCGGGCGCTGAAAGCGATAACCAGAAACGCGGCCAGCATCAGCCAGCTCATTATCAGGCACAGCCTGAGAATGACATCGGCGATGCGGTCAAGTGCGGGGAAGATATCTTTGTCGTTCATACCTTACGTTCTATCCGTGTGCTCTTGGAAAAAGCGTTAATCTCTACGCGTAAATTGTCTGTTTTCAGGCGCGGGGATGCGCCTTGTCGTATATTTCCAGCAACCGTTGCGTATCGACGCCGGTATAGACCTGTGTCGTCGACAGGCTGGCGTGGCCGAGCAATTCCTGAATGGTGCGCAGGTCACCGCCACGGCCGAGCAGGTGCGTGGCGAAGGAATGCCGCAGCGCATGCGGCGTCGCCGTATCCGGCAGGCCAAGCGCGCCGCGCATCTTCTGCATGTCACGCTGGATGATGGCCGGGTGCAGCTCGCCGCCGCGTGCGCCGCGAAACAGCGGTTTGCCCTCTTCCAGCGCATAGGGGCAGAGTTTGCGATATTCCGCGACAACACGATGCACGATCGGCAGAAGGGGTACCATGCGGGTTTTTCCGCCCTTGCCGGTAATGGGAATGGAGCGTGCATTGGGATCGGTCAATGCCCCGCCATCGAGGCCGAGCGCTTCGGAAATGCGCAAACCGCAGCCGTAGAGCAACGTCAGCACGGCGGCATTGCGGGCGGCGATCCATGGCTCTTCGTTGAGCTGTTCGCCAGTTTCGACTACGCGGCGTGCATCGATCACGGTCAGTGGCTTCGGCAGGGATTTCGGCTGGCGCGGCGCGCGCATGGCGATCGACGGAGCGGCATTGGCCATGCCCTGCTTTTCCAGATGACGCAGGAAGGAGCGTATGCCCGCAAGTCCGCGCCCAAGCGTGCGAGCTCCGGCACCATCATTGCGGCGGCGGGCCAGGAACGAGCGAAGGTCGGCAATGCGCAGTGTCGCCACGTCCTTCAGCGCCGGCGGCTCGCCCAGATGGCCGGTGAGGAACTGAAAGAACTGACGCGTGTCGCGCTCATAGGCCTCCAGTGTGTTCGCCGCCAGCCGTCGCGTGTTCTTCAGGGATTTCAGCCAATTTTCACGTGCGTCAATCAGGTCGGCTCTGGCGGAAACCAGAAATTCTTCGGTTTGCGGCTGGGCGCCCATGGCGTCGCTCCTCGATTTTATGACGCAACCCTGACACAGGACTCCTTACGGAGTCGTTTCAGCCTTGGTTTTGCTCGAGGTTTGCTCTAATTCGGGCTGATGCGAAAAAATGGAAGATGCCATGGCAATGTTGAATGATCCGGTTCAGTTGGCGGTGATCGGTGCGGCACACGGAACACGCGGTGAATTGCGCGTGAAAGCCTTCACCGGCGACCCGATGGCACTTGCCGACTATGGTCCGCTTTATGATGTGACCGGCAGGGCTTTCGAGGTTCTGGACATACGTCCGGCCAAAACTGTTGTCGTCGTGCGTTTCCGCGGCGTGAATGACCGCAATATGGCCGAGGCGCTGAATGGCACGACCCTGTTTATTGACCGTTCGCAATTGCCTCAGGACCTGGACGAGGACGAATATTACCATTCCGACCTGATCGGCCTGGAGGCAATCGATGCGGAAGGCAAAAAGCACGGCAAAGTATCGGCTATGTTCGACTTCGGCGGTGGTGACCTTCTGGAGCTGACCATTCCCGGCAAACGTCCCATGCTGATACCGTTCACGCTGGCTGCGGTGCCACAGGTCGACGTCAAGGCTGGTCACATCGTCATCGATCCTGTAGCAGCTGGTCTCATTCCCGATGAGAATGAGGACGAGGAACGCCGCCGCCAGCTCGGCGGTGAAGGCGACGGGAAAAAGCAGTCATGACGGCGGGAGAGGGGGGCTTTCGCGCCACTGTGCTGACGCTCTATCCGGAAATGTTTCCGGGCCCGCTTGGCGTGTCACTCGCAGGAAAGGCATTGCAGGACGGCGCGTGGTCGCTGCAAACAGTGCAGATTCGCGATTTTGCTACCGACAGGCACCGTATGGTTGACGATACACCGGCTGGCGGCGGCGCGGGCATGGTGATGAAGCCGGATGTTCTGGCACGCGCTGTGGATCATGTGGCGGATCTGCGGCCAAAACTGTTCATGAGCCCGCGCGGCAAGCCGCTCACGCAGGCACGGGTGCGCGAGCTGGCGGCCGGTCCTGGCGTTATCCTGCTTTGCGGCCGTTTCGAAGGGGTGGACGAGCGGCTGATCGAGGCCCGGGATTTTGAAGAAGTGTCGATCGGCGATTATGTCCTTTCCGGCGGAGAGACCGCTGCAATTGTCGTTCTTGATGCGATTGTCAGACTGCTACCCGGTGTCATGGGTAATGCCATGTCCGGTGAAACCGAGAGCTTTGAAACTGGCCTGCTCGAACACCCGCACTATACCAAGCCGCAGGAGTGGGAAGGCCGCCGGATTCCGGACGTGCTTTTGTCCGGCAATCACGGGGCGATCGACAAGTGGCGTCGTGGGGAGGCCGAACGGCTGACGCGGGAACGGCGGCCCGATCTTTGGAACGCCCACAACGTGCCTTCAAAAAAATAGACAAGCAAAAAGAATCGCTGTCAGAGGTGACAAACCGGCTTTTATGGTGTATTTGCCCGCCAACTCGGGAAAACCCGAATCCATTAATCAATGAATGGTGAATTCGCTCCTGCCTCATCAGAGGCATAGAAATGCGGCCAAGCCGCTGTGTTTCTAGTGCTGAACGCTCTGACTGTTCGAGAAGACAAGAAAAGGATGAAGACGATGACCGTCGAGATTATTCGTCAGCTCGATCTCGAGCAGAGAGCAAAAATCGAAGCAAAGCGCACACTTCCGGATTTCCGCCCAGGCGACACGGTTCGTGTCAACGTCCGCGTGACGGAAGGTACCCGTACCCGCGTTCAGGCTTATGAAGGCGTTTGCATTGCCCGTAACGGCGCTGGCATCAACGAGAACTTCACGGTTCGCAAGATTTCCTACGGTGAAGGTGTCGAACGCGTATTCCCGATCATTTCACCACTGGTTGAAGGCGTGGAAATCGTCCGGCGCGGCAAGGTTCGCCGTGCGAAACTCTACTACCTGCGCGGCCTCACCGGCAAGGCAGCCCGCATTGTCGAGAAGAAAGACAACCGCAAGAACAAGACTGCTGTACCGGCCACCGGCGCTGCCGAGACGGTAACGGAAGCAACGGTTGCCAAGGCACCTGCCGCTGAATAAGCGCGGTTCCTGACAATTTTGAAAAGGCGGTCTTCGGACCGCCTTTTTTGTTTGTGACGCGAAAATCTTCTCCGCCTGCAGGCATCGAGGGTACAGACATGCTTGCGGGGATTGACGTGCGGGTGACAAGGTGAAATCTGTTTTCGACGCAAACATGCGACAGGGGGTTGAGATGAACTTGCGATCCTTTCTTTTGGCGGGACTTTTGCTCGCCATGGCGCCATTTTCCGCATCGGCTGCCGACCTGCCTGATCTCGGGGGGAAACAAGTTACCGTGGTGACGGAAAACGCCTATCCACCCCTGCAATTCGTCGATCCGAAGACCAGCAAGCCTGTCGGCTGGGAATATGATGCGATGAACGAGATCGCCAAGCGGCTGAACTTCAAGGTCGAGTACCTGAATACGAGCTGGGATGCGATGATTCAGGCCGTTTCCGATAATCAGTATCAGATCGGCATGACCGGTATCACCATCAATGATGAGCGCAAGCAGAAGGTCGATTTCTCGGAACCATACATGCGCTCGGAACAGTTCATGCTGGTGCGCAGTGACGAGAAACGGTTCACCGATCCGAAGAGCTTTGCCGACACGAAGGATGCACTTGTCGGCGCGCAGCCGGGCACGACCAATTTCTATGTCGCCGTCTACAATGTCCTCGACGGCAATGAACAGAATCCACGTATCAAGCTGTTTGAAACCTTCGGTGCTACGATCCAGGCGCTGAAGACTGGCGATGTCGACCTTGTGCTGACCGACAGCACGGCTGGCAAGGGTTACGTCGATGCGTCGGGGGGTGCCTTGAAGCTGATCGGCGGACCTCTCGGCGCTGAGGATTTCGGCTTCATTTTCCCCAAGGGTTCGGAGCTCGTCGCTCCGGTCAATGCGGCGATTGCGGCTTTAAAGGCAGACGGAACGTTCGACGCGCTCAACGAGAAGTGGTTTCTCGACTACAAGCTCGGCCAGTAAGCGGAACAGTGTCGGATAACACTCAGAACCGGGGATCTTCCGAGAAGAAGGACTTCCCGTGGTGGCTGCTCGTCGCGGTGGCGATCGCCGTTGTGCTGGGCGCCGCCATCCTCGTCAGCCCCATCTATGGACAGGTCTTCTCCACGGTATCGCAGGGTATCTGGATCACGGTGTGGGTCTCGCTTCTTGCGTTCCTCCTGGCGTCGGCACTTGGACTGCTGCTGGCGGTGATGAGCCTCTCAGACCATATTGCCGTTAGACAGATCGCCCGCTTCTATGTCGAGATCGTGCGCGGCATCCCATTGCTTGTGCTGCTGTTCTACATTGCCTTTGTCGGCGCCCCGGCGGTGATCGCGATGTGGAACTTCGTCACGCAGCCTCTGCAAAGCGCGGGCTTTGTCGAGCCGCTGCAGGTTCGTGATTTTTCCCTGCTCTGGCGCGCCATCATCGCATTGATGCTTGCCTATGCCGCCTTTCTCGCCGAAATTTTTCGCGCTGGCATCCAGTCCGTGGACCTGGGCCAGATCGAGGCCGCAAAGGCACTGGGATTGAAGCGCTTTCCGCGGTTCCGCCTTATTGTCATGCCCCAGGCGATCCGCATCATCCTGCCGCCCTACGGCAATGATTTCATCTCGATGGTGAAAGATTCCTCGCTCGTCTCGGTGCTTGGCGTGGTGGACGTGACGCAGATGGGCAAGGTCTATGCTTCCGGCTCCTTTCGCTTCTTTGAAACCTATTCCGTCGTCGCTTATGTATACCTCGTACTGACCATCAGCCTGTCGCTGGGGCTGCGCTGGCTGGAACGCCGTCTCAATCGCCGTTGATCCAGGAAACAGCGGCGCATTGTCGCCGGAATATTACTTTTTTCGCTTGTTTCTTGACGTAAGTGGACCTCGAGTGCATATGTCCACGAAATAATCGAAAAGCATTAGGTCGTACACTCGTGGAGAGGATCGAAATGGCGCCTGAAACGGCAAAAAGATGCGAGGAGAAGCGTGAAGGTCGGGGTCTTCTCCCCGGCCGAACGGTTCGACATTGCAGCTTGCAGCCGTTTCGGCGTCAGGAGGATATGGTCTTTTCGCCCGGCTACTTTGTCGCAAAGGCTCGAAAATGGATAAACATTTCCATCGCCTCTGCTCCTCGTATCCTAACGAAAAGCCTCATACCATTTCGACCCTATTCACGAGGGTACGACCTCACCGTGCCGAGGATATCGCCATGACTGCGCCACGTACACTCTATGACAAGATATGGGATGACCATCTGGTCGATCAGCAGGATGACGGCACGTGCCTCCTCTATATTGATCGTCATCTTGTGCATGAAGTGACCAGCCCGCAGGCGTTCGAAGGCTTGCGCGTAGCCGGCCGCAAGGTCCGCCATCCGGAAAAGACGCTTGCGGTCGTTGACCACAACGTCCCGACCTCGCCGGACCGCGTCAATGGTATCAAGAATGAGGAAAGCCGCATTCAGGTCGAGGCTCTCGCCAAGAATGCCGCGGATTTCGGGGTCGAATATTATTCCGAGAAGGATATCCGTCAGGGGATCGTCCACATCATCGGACCGGAGCAGGGCTTTACCCTGCCTGGCATGACTATTGTCTGCGGCGACAGCCATACCTCCACGCACGGCGCTTTCGGCGCCTTGGCGCACGGTATCGGCACATCGGAAGTCGAGCACGTTCTCGCGACCCAGACGCTGATCCAGTCGAAGGCCAAGAACATGCTGGTGCGTGTCGATGGCGTATTGCCGGCCGGCGTGACCGCCAAGGACATCATCCTTGCCATTATCGGCGAGATCGGCACCGCAGGCGGCACCGGCTATGTCATCGAATATGCTGGCGAAGCCATTCGCGCGCTTTCTATGGAAGGCCGTATGACCATTTGCAACATGTCGATCGAAGGCGGCGCGCGCGCCGGTCTGATCGCTCCGGACGAGACGACATACGCCTATGTCAAGGACAAGCCCCGTGCGCCGAAAGGCGCAGCTTTTGAACAGGCGCTTGAATATTGGAAGACGCTGCAGAGCGACGAAGGCGCGCATTTCGACAAGATTGTCGTCTTGAACGCTGCCGACCTGCCGCCGATCGTTTCCTGGGGCTCTTCCCCGGAGGATGTGATCTCGGTTACCGGCGCAGTGCCAAATCCGGACGACATCGCCGATGAGACCAAACGCAGCTCCAAGTGGCGTGCGCTCGACTATATGGGACTAAAGCCGGGCACACCGATCACGGATATCAAGCTAGACCGCGTCTTTATCGGTTCGTGTACCAATGGCCGTATCGAGGATTTGCGCGAAGTCGCGAAGGTCGTTGAAGGCCGTAAAGTCAGTGAAACGGTCGATGCGATGATCGTTCCAGGGTCAGGCCTCGTCAAGGAACAGGCGGAAGCCGAAGGTCTCGACAAGATTTTCAAGGCAGCCGGATTCGACTGGCGTGAGCCTGGCTGCTCCATGTGCCTTGCCATGAATGATGACCGCCTGAAGCCAGGTGAACGCTGTGCCTCGACCTCAAACCGTAATTTCGAAGGACGTCAGGGCTTCAAGGGCCGCACGCATCTCGTGTCGCCAGCCATGGCAGCCGCTGCGGCAATTGCCGGACATTTTGTTGATATTAGAGAGTGGAAGTAAGCTTCTCTATCTCCCCCCTTGAGGGGGAGAATGTGATTTCAGCATCTTAGCCCCTGCTAAGTGCTAGAAATCACAAGAGAGGGGATAGTGTATTGTGGGTTCAAATCCCCTCACTTGGATTTTCTAAGAATTTAGCAAAGGGGCTAAATTCAACAAAATCCTTTCTCTCCCACAAGGGGAGAGATAACCGGCATCAGCCGCCAGCACCAACCCTTCACCGCCCCCTATATGCCGGAACGCCCTGGTCCGGCAGCCACAAACCTTCCGGCACCGGGCCGGTCTGCCAGAAAACATCGATCGGGATACCGCCGCGCGGATACCAGTAGCCGCCAATGCGCAGCCACAAGGGCTTGACCGCCTCGACGATGCGCTTGCCGATGCCGACCGTGCAATCCTCGTGAAAGGCGCCGTGATTGCGGAAGCTGCCAAGAAACAACTTCAGCGATTTGGATTCAACCAGGCTCTGGTCCGGAGCATAATCGATCACCAGATGGCCGAAATCCGGCTGGCCGGTGACCGGGCAAAGCGAGGTGAATTCCGGGCACGCAAAGCGCGCAAGGAACAATGTCCCCGCCTGCGGGTTCGGCACAGCATCGAGAGTGGCTTCGTCGGGATGCTGCGGGATTTTTACATCCTTGCCGAGCATCGTTGCCTGTTCTGCATAATGGCTCATGCTGCTGTCCTTTCTATCTCGAACTCGCCTCGATATTCGCAGCCTTCGCCGCAAGTATCACGGTAAACGCCGACTTCCGCCAAGCCGGGCAGAGCAGGTGCAAAATGCCGCCACAGCCACATCGCAATGTTCTCAAGTGTCGGCGTTTCCAGCCCTTGGATTTCGTTGAGATACCGGTGATCAAGCAGGTCGACCGCGCTGTCGAATGCGCTTTTCACGACGCCGAGATCGGAAATAAGGCCAGTCCTGCCATCGGGTTTTCCTTCCAGCGTCACCCGCACACGGAAGCTGTGTCCGTGCAGGCGGGTATTGACGTGTCCGTCGGGGAAAATGTGCGGCAGATGATGTGCCGCTTCAAACGTAAATTCGTTGAAGATTCTCATAATTGCTCCGTCAGCTCTGGCGCAATACAGGCGCCCGCTAAAGCAATTCCAGCAAAGTGTGTAACGGTTTTGCGTCCGGAATTGCGGTCAACAAACAGCCTGCGCTTACGGCAGGCCGATCAGTTTATGTGTCTGCGTGCTCAGCCGCCAAAGCGGATGGGCGAGGCAATAGGCCGCTGCAGATGCCACATGCGACGCGGTTTGCGCCGGATCACCGATGACGTCAAGAGGTTGCAAATAGAAATGCTCGAAGGAAAGCTGCTCGAAACGCGATGGATGCGTCTCGGCTTCCTTTTGCGGGAAGACCAGCTTGAGCTCGTTGCCGCTGGTTTGGACCAGAGGCGCGGTCGCCTTGGGCGAGACGCAGATCCAGTCAAGCCCGGCCGGCGCGGCAATGGTGCCATTGGTCTCGACGCCCACTTCGAAGCCGTGCGCATGAAACGCTTCAATCAGCGGCGCATCGAGCTGCAACAGGGGTTCACCGCCGGTGCAGATGACATAGGGCTTGCCGCCCGATCTATCTGTATCGGGCCATTGCGCAGCCACTGCATCGGCCAGAGCTTCAGCGGTCTTGAACTTGCCGCCGCCCGGGCCGTTCACACCGATGAAATCCGTATCGCAGAACCGGCAGACCGCCTCTTCGCGGTCGCGTTCAAGCCCCGACCACAGGTTGCATCCGGCAAAGCGCATGAAAACGGCGGCGCGGCCGGTATGGTTGCCCTCGCCCTGAAGGGTCAAATAGATTTCCTTGACGGCGTAGGTCATACGGCCTCCGCCCTGAATTTTTCCCAACCGGCGGAACGCAGCTCGCAGGCTGGGCACGTACCGCAGCCATAGCCCCACGCATGGCGCTTGGAACGATCGCCAAGATAGCACGTATGTGTATGCTCGACGATAAGGTCGAGGAGTGGTCCGCCGCCGAGCTCCCGTGCCAGCGCGAAGGTCTCGGACTTGTCCAGCCACATCAATGGCGTTTCGATGGTTATGCGGCGGTCCAGCCCAAGCGACAGAGCAACCTGCTGGGCTTTCAACGTGTCATCGCGGCAATCGGGATACCCCGAATAGTCGGTTTCGCACATGCCGCCTACGATTACCCGCAGGCCACGGCGATAGGCCAGCGCACCAGCGAGCGTGAAGAACAGCAAATTGCGGCCAGGTACAAAGGTATTGGGCAGGCCGTTGTCAGCCATTTCGATGGCGATGTCGTCGGTCATGGCCGAAGCACCGAGCTGCCCCACAATGCCGGCATCCAGCAAGTGGTCGTCGCCAAGACGCGCTGCCCATTGCGGAAACTGTCTGGTGATGGCGCTGCGGAACTCGCCGCGCACTTCGAGCTCAATCCGGTGCCGCTGGCCATAGTCGAAACCCACCGTCTCGACGCGGTCGAAGCGCGACAGCGCCCAGGCGAGGCACGTGGCGGAATCCTGTCCGCCGGAAAACAGGACCAGTGCGCCGTCAGAGTTGCGAGCCATGAGTACTACCTCTTCGATGAAGCGGCCCCCTTTACAGGGCGCGGCTCACCGAGGCAAATCAAATCTCCGAAGGACCGGTGCTAGTCGCAGTCAGGATGACCAATAACCGGCGTTTCGTTGCGGTCGAGACCATACATGTAACCGCGCCCCTGGATGAGGAGGGGACTGCTGCATCCCGTATTCGGTGCCGGGACGGCGCCCAGAACGACCGGATCGCCAACCGGAGAAATTACCGATGGGCCTTTGGCGCGCTTATAGACCGGAACCTGCCGCCGGATACTGCGGCCCAAGCTATCGGATTGTGCCGCCGAAGCACCAACGAAGACGATCTTCGGGCCACCAGCCTCGTGCGTGATGACGTTGCCGTATTCATCACCGTAGGTGTTGCTGCTATTGAAATCGTTTGCAGCTGCCACTTGGGAAGCCGCCAGGGCAAGCGCCAAACCCATCGATGCCAAAACCGAGCAGGCAATTCTCTTTTGAACCATGGCGGCACCTCTGATGGGACAACTTCATCAACGTTGAGATTAACCTTTTATTAATGATTGTCATCTGCCCAAACCTAATCAAATCGATTTTCATACCGGGCGCAGGTTGACGGGCGCGGCACAATCAACCAATCCTCAAGACGACGATCAGGCAGGCATGAAGGGACGGAAAAGCGATCATGACCAAAAAGACAGCTGACGAACACGCCATCGACATTTCACTCCTGCATCTGAGCGATGCCCATGAATTCGCCCCGCTGCTGGCCAGCTATGCCCAGGCGTTGAAACGTGGCGCGCCGCGCCGTCCGGACGACTACTATGCGGAAAACCTTTTGCGTGACCGTGCAGCGGAAATCGCCGGTGCACGCCTCGACGGCCATCTCGTGGGCTTCGTTATTTTCTACGATCTTCCCGAGCCGGTTTCCGGGATGCGTGCCGGTCAGGTCGATCATATTTATGTGCATCATGACCACCGCGGTAAAGGCATTGCCAAGGCCTTGATCGATGTGCTGGCCGACAAGGCGGAGGAGCGCGGCTGGACCAAGCTTTCGCTGAACGCGCCGCGCGTTCCTGAGGACGGCCGCAAGCTTTACGAACAGGTCGCGGCGCCGGCCGACTGGACGAGCTTCATTATCAGGTTTGGTAACCAGTAGGTGGCAGCAATGCAGGGTTGCAGCCAGGTCGGCGGCATTCTGCCGACGACCCCGTTTGTCGCAGACAAACATCGGCCAAATGACCCCAGACAGTGTCGTCCGGAGGCTATCCGGACAGACTCACTCAAATAATTTTTTGCAGCACACAGTCGCAGGAATTTGCCTTTTCAGGGCCGTTTCTCGACCTTTAAACGATTGAATTTAAAGCACAAACCTTATTGACTTGCTATTGACGCCAATTCGCCGCATGAGGGGGCGGAATGGGGCTTTGACGCAGTGCAAAAACCGGATTAAAACCCTTCTAAATTGCCTCTATCCAGCCTTTTCGGCCCTGCCCGTCTAACCAGATGTGGCGCTACTCTTGGGGACGCTATGAGCAAGACAAATCTTAGAGCGAGATTCGGTCATATAGAAGACGTTCTGTTTCTCGGATGGCGAGCCAATCCGCGAGGAAGGTGGCGAGGCCGATGTCTTTCCATCGGACAACGCCGCCTGACAATGTGGTTGGCCACCGGCCGGAAACCCGAAGGGCCGGGCGAATTCGAGCCAAATCCTTCGGGCCCTGGCTTCGTCCGATGGAAAGACATCGGCCTCGCCAAACCCCTCGACCTTGTCCCGAATTCTCACCGGCAGAACGCTTCAATATGACCCAATCTCGTTCTTCAGCAAACCGGCCACTGTCGCCGCATTTGCAAATCTACAAGCCCATCCCAACCATGGTCATGTCCATCGTCCACCGGATCACCGGCTCGGCGCTCTATGTTGGCACGTTGCTGGTTGCCTGGTGGCTGATTGCGGCGGCCACGAATGAAGAATACTTCAATTTCGTCAATGCTATCTACGGCTCCTGGATCGGCCGTCTGGTGCTGCTTGGCTACACCTGGGCACTCATTCACCACATGATCGGGGGCATACGCCATCTGATCTGGGATACTGGCCGTGGCCTCGACAAGGACACGACCACGAAGATGGCCTGGGCCTCGCTCATTCTTTCCGTCGCATTGACGATCCTCATCTGGATCGCTGCATTCACAATAGCTTAAGGGAGATTTGAGCGATGGGTGACATGCGCACGCCGCTTGGCAAGGTTCGCGGATTGGGATCTGCGAAGGAAGGCACGGATCATTTCTGGCGTCAGCGGCTGACAGCTGTCGCCAACATACCGCTGCTGCTGTTTTTCATAGGGTTGATCCTGTCGCTGCATGGCGCTGGCTATGCCGAGACAAGGGCGGCACTCTCCCACCCGCTGACAGCCCTGGTTCTATTGATGGTGATCATCTCCGGTCTCTATCATATGCGCCTCGGCATGCAGGTGATCATTGAAGATTATGTACACGGCGAAGGCACCAAGATCGTGCTGCTGATGCTCAATACCTTCTTCGCTCTGGCGGTTGGCATTGTCAGCATCTTTGCGATCCTCAAGCTGAGCTTTGGAGGCTAACCTCTATCATGGCACCAACAGATAAAACGGGCGGCAAGGCCTACACATTCGTCGATCACAAATTCGATGTGGTCGTGGTCGGAGCCGGCGGCGCTGGCCTGCGGGCAACGCTTGGCATGGCCGAACAGGGCCTGAAGACAGCGTGTATTACCAAGGTCTTCCCCACACGCTCGCACACGGTTGCGGCGCAGGGCGGGATCGCCGCCTCGCTCAGCAATATGGGCCCGGATTCCTGGCAATGGCACATGTATGACACCGTCAAAGGCTCCGATTGGCTCGGCGACACCGACGCGATGGAATATCTTGCCCGCGAAGCGCCAGCGGCGGTCTATGAGCTCGAACATTACGGTGTGCCGTTCTCCCGCACCGAAGCCGGAAAAATCTACCAGCGCCCGTTTGGCGGGCACATGATGAATTATGGCGATGGTCCGCCCGTGCAGCGCACCTGCGCCGCGGCTGACCGCACGGGCCACGCCATCCTGCACACCTTGTACGGCCAGTCCTTGCGCAACAATGCGCAGTTCTTCATCGAATATTTCGCGCTCGACCTTATCCAGGATGAAGATGGCACGATCACTGGCGTCGTCGCCTGGAACCTCGACGATGGCACGATCCACCGCTTTGCGGCGAAGATGGTTGTCATGGCGACGGGCGGCTATGGACGCTCCTATTTTTCAGCAACCTCCGCACACACCTGCACGGGGGATGGCGGTGGCATGGTCGCCCGCGCGGGCTTGCCGCTGCAGGATATGGAGTTCGTGCAGTTCCACCCTACCGGCATCTACGGCGCCGGCTGCCTGATCACCGAAGGTGCGCGCGGGGAGGGCGGCTATCTCGTCAATTCCGAAGGGGAGCGCTTCATGGAGCGCTATGCACCCTCGGCCAAGGATCTTGCATCGCGCGACGTGGTTTCGCGTTGCATGACGCTGGAAATTCGCGAGGGCCGCGGCGTCGGCAAGAACAAGGACCACATCTTCCTGCATCTGGATCACCTCGATCCTGCTGTCCTGCACGAACGCCTCCCCGGCATTTCGGAATCGGCGAAGATTTTCGCCGGCGTCGACCTCACCAAGGAGCCGATTCCGGTCCTCCCGACGGTTCACTATAATATGGGCGGCATCCCAACCAATTATTGGGGTGAGGCGCTCAACCCGACCCCCGACAATCCCGACCGCATCCAGCCTGGCCTGATGGCCGTTGGCGAAGCGGGCTGTGCCTCGGTGCATGGGGCAAACCGTCTCGGCTCCAACTCGCTGATCGATCTTGTCGTGTTCGGGCGCGCAGCCGCGATCCGCGCTGGCGAGGTGATCGACCGCAATGCCAAGATCCCGGACATAAACGAAGCTTCGGTGATGAAGATCATGGGTCGCTTCGACCGTCTGCGTCATGCCAATGGCAGTACGCCGACTGCTGCTTTACGCGAAAAGATGCAGCGGACGATGCAGGAAGATGCGGCCGTGTTCCGAACCTCTGATTCGTTGAAATCCGGCGTACAGCGTATGGAAAAGATCTGGAGCGAACTACCGGACGTCAAGGTCACCGACCGCTCGATGATCTGGAATTCCGATCTGGTGGAAACGCTGGAACTGGAAAACCTGATGGCCAACGCCCTGACGACCGTCGTTGCCGCCGAAGCGCGCAAGGAAAGCCGGGGCGCCCATGCGCATGAGGATTTCCCGAGCCGCGATGACGTCAACTGGCGCAAGCACAGCCTCGCCTGGCTCACTCCGGACGGCAGGGTTACGCTCGGTTACCGTCCTGTCCACCTTGACCCGCTGGTCAAGGAAGAGGACGGCGGCATCAGCCTCGCCAAGATCGCGCCGAAAGCGCGTGTGTATTGATCAAGGAACCAGAATATCATGGTTGAACTTGCACTTCCCAAGAACTCGCAGATGCGTCCCGGCAAGACCTGGGATCGTCCGCAGGGCGCGAACAATCTGCGCGAGTACCGGATTTACCGCTGGTCGCCGGACGATGGCGAAAACCCGCGCATCGATACCTATTATGTCGATCTGGACGATTGCGGCCCGATGGTTCTCGATGGCCTGTTGTGGATCAAGAACAAGATCGATCCAACACTGACGCTGCGCCGCTCCTGCCGTGAAGGCATTTGCGGTTCCTGCGCCATGAATATCGACGGGACCAATACACTCGCCTGCACCAAGGGCATGGACGAGATCAAGGGACCGGTGAAAATCTATCCGCTGCCGCATCTGCCGGTGGTAAAGGATCTGGTGCCGGACCTTTCCAACTTCTATGCCCAGCACCGGTCGATCGAACCCTGGCTGAAGACGGTCTCGCCCGAGCCCGCGAAGGAATGGCTGCAGAGCCATGAGGACCGTGCCAAGCTAGACGGCCTTTATGAGTGCATCCTCTGCGCCTGCTGCTCGACATCCTGCCCGAGTTACTGGTGGAATGGCGATCGCTACCTCGGCCCCGCCGTTTTGCTCCAGGCCTATCGCTGGCTGATCGACAGCCGCGACGAAGCGACGGGCGAGCGGCTCGACAACCTTGAAGATCCATTCCGCCTCTATCGTTGCCACACGATCATGAACTGCGCGCAAACCTGCCCCAAGGGTCTGAACCCGGCCAAGGCGATTGCCGAGATCAAGAAGATGATGGTCGAGCGGCGGGTGTGACCGCATATGACCGACAAGATAGAGCCCCTAGACTAAGGTAGCGGTTGTTGGCCACGTCATCCTTCGGTAAAGGACCAACCATACTTTATCTTTAATGGGAGCATTGAAATGAAGGGAACGGGACGTTGTACCCTCTGGAACGTGGATGCCCGTGCCTTTCTCGCTCTTATCGCATTCACTGTGATAATTCCACTAAGCCACGCAGCAAGCCTATCGAAAGAGGGTCTAGCCCGCGTGCAGCGAGAAATCGAAAGCAATTGGCTGCATCCTTTTGATTTGGTGGGAAGTCAGCCAATTACTATTACTGCGAAGATTCATCTCAATCGTAAGGGCGCTATTGAGGGCACACCAGAAATTGCAGGTAGCGGAGCCCCAGCTTCCGAGCTCAAGTCGGCGATCCTCAGTATTCGCCGGGCATTGAACCGATCAGCTCCGTTCCAACTACAGGAAGAAGAGTATGACAATTGGAAAGTCATTACGTTGACCTTCCAATTGTCCACGGAGCCCTAGACGGCTCTACTGTCGATCGAGACTCGATTTGTTCAAAGCCGGTCTCACGCCAGCTTGGCGTCCAGTGTGACTTCTATCGCGCCAAGGGCCTTTGACAGCGGGCAACTGGCTTTCGCCTGACCTGCAAGCTTGGTGAACGTTGCCTCGTCGATACCAGGAACATTGCCAATCAGTGTCAGCGCACTCCTGGTGATCTCGAAGCCGCCGCCGGCGGCCGGATTTACAGTCACTGTTGCCTTGGCGTCGAGCTGCTCCGCCGGCGTTCCGTTCTCCGCCAGGAAATGCGAAAGCTGCATCGCGAAGCAGCCGGCATGGGCGGCCGCCAGCAACTCTTCTGGATTGGTGCCGGAGGTGCCGCTTTCATCCTGAAATCGCGCCTTGAAGTTGTAAGGAAGACCTTTGAGCGCTCCGCTCTGTGTATCGAGCGTACCGGAACCGTCGGCAAGCGCGCCTTTCCAGATCGCCGTTGCTTGTCTATCCATTTGTATCTCCCTCGTTAAAATTGGTTGCATTGGGCGTGATCGCACCGTTATCGGGCGTGGCGATAACGGCTCCGAGTTAGCATGGTTCCGTATCATATCCATGGCACCGCATTATTCCATCGCCTAATTTACCCTTCCATTTCCCTTTCGTAGAATTCGCCTTTTTATTGAGGGATTTGATCATGCATTTTGTCCTCGCAGTTTTGGGAATCCTCGGCGGCGGCTTGTTCTGGTGGTACAGGATGAAAGTGCTGGGTGAAGCGGCGAGTGAATTGATCGACAGTGCAGGGCGTGCGCGTGGATATTTTCGGCGTAGAAAGATAAGGAAAATGGCCGAGCATTCGCCGCTGACCGCCATCGAGGATCCTGTTCTCGCTGCGGCAACAGTGATTTTTGCGATCATTGCGGAAGATGGCCTGATTACGGAAAATCATTTTGACGCGGTCCGGAGCGCCATCATCGATATCAGCAATCCCTGGAAGGCAGACGAGGCGATGATTTATGCCAAATGGGCCTTCGCCCAGGTTGGCGATACGCCGACGGTCATCGAAAAAACGTCGCCGCTTCTGCGTGAGCGGCTCAATGATCTGGAAAAGTATGAATTGATTGATATGGTAGGCGCGGCTGCTGCTGCCGTTCCGGTCTCCCAACTTTACGGGCAGCGGGTCAGAAAGCTCAAGCAGAGGCTTGGCCTCCAAGTCGACTGATCAACCCAAATCGAAACAGGAAAATCCCGTGAAACTGAAAAAACTTGGCCGTACGAATATTGACGTTACGGAAATTTGCCTCGGCACGATGACCTGGGGTGTGCAGAACACGGAAGAGGATGCGCATCGGCAGATCGACTATGCACTCGATGCAGGCGTCAATTTCATGGATACGGCGGAAGTCTATGCCATTCCGTCAACCCCCGAGACCTATGGCAAGACCGAAACCTATATCGGCACATGGTTCAAGAAAACCGGCAAACGCGACAAATTCGTGCTTGCGACCAAAATTTCCGGCGGCGGCAACAGCTGGATCCGCAACGGCACACCTCCGGACAGGAAGTCGGTGCGTGAGGCGGTGGAAGGCAGCCTGAAGCGGCTGCAGACTGATTATATCGATCTCTACCAGGTACATTATCCTGCCCGCGGCCATTATCACTTTGGCTCTGCCTGGAAGTATGCGCCTCAGTCCCAGGACAGGGCATTGGCCATGACACAGATCGACGAGACGCTCGCTGGCCTTGACGACATGGTGAAGGAAGGCAAGGTCCGGCACATTGGGCTGTCCAATGAGACGGCTTGGGGCATTGGCCAATGGTTGAAGCTTGCGGAACGCAGCGGCCTGCCGCGGGTTGCTTCCGTGCAGAACGAATATAGCCTGATCCAACGTGTATTCGATCTCGATCTTGCCGAACTCAGCCATCACGAGGATGTCGGGCTCCTGGCTTATTCCTCGTTGGCTTCGGGTGTACTCACCGGAAAATATCTCGACGGGAAAACACCCGCGGGAACGCGCGGCGCGATTCAGCCGGGGGGGCTGTGGCGCAGCAATGAACATTCCGCGCCCGCCGTCAGGGCCTATATCGATCTTGCTCGCAAGCATGGGCTCGACGTGGCGCAGATGGCTATCGCCTTTGCCCTCACGCGGCCGTTCATGACGTCGGTTATCATCGGCGCCACCTCGATGGAGCAGCTGAAGACCGATATCTGGGCGAGCTCGATTACGCTGTCGCCGGAAATCCTCAAGGAGATTGACGCGATCTACCGCACGTATCCGCGTCCGCTCTAGATCGGCTGGCCCTGCAGCAATTTGGGCGCAGTCGTCGACAATCCCGCGGCCTGGCGGATGAAAAATCCCTTGAGCCGCGGCATCCGTTCGACGAGGCCGAGGCCGAAGTCGCGCAAGGCGCGAACCGGCACATTGTCGTTCGAGAACAGCCGGTTCAAAACGTCGGTGGTGACACCCATCTGCACCGTGTCGAAGCGCCGCCAGGTCTGGTAGCGCTCGAGCACCGCGATCGAGCCGATGTCGAGACCGAGCCGGTCGGCGTCGACGATCGTCTCCGCGAGCGCCGCAGCGTCCTTGAAGCCAAGATTGAGGCCTTGCCCGGCAATGGGGTGGATTCCATGGGCTGCATCGCCGGCCAGCGCAAAACGCGGCTTGACGAAGTCGCGCGCCAAAGTCAGGCCGAGCGGGAACGATTTGCGGGGGCCTTCCACATGCAATTCTCCGAGCTTCAATCCGAAACGCAACTCCAGCTCGTGTTCAAAGACGAAATCATCATCGTTGATCAGCCGTTCGGCATCGTCTGTCCGCTCGGTCCAGACCAGTGAGGAGCGGTTACCCTTTAGCGGCAGGATGGCGAAGGGACCGGCGGGGAGGAAGTGCTCTTCGGCGCGGCCATGATGCGGCCGCTCATGGGAGACGGTGCAGACGATGCCCGACTGGCCATATTCCCAATTGACCGTCTTGATGCCAGCCATGTCGCGCAGCCGTGACTTCACGCCGTCCGCGGCGATCAGAAGCCGCGTGCGCAGGCTCTTGCCATCCGCATAGCGGACGGTCAGATGCGCCTCGCCCTGCTCAATACCATTGACCGGCGCACCTTCGATGAATTCGATGCCGAGTTCTTCCGCCTTGGCCCGCAGTGACGCATTGAGCACCCGGTTTTCCACCATATGCGCAAAAGGCTCGCCCGGCTCGATTTCGCCGTTGAAGGTCAGGAAGACTGGCCGCACTGGATCGGAGGTGCGCGAATCGGTGACCGTCATTTCATTGATCGGCTGGGCCTCAGGCAGAATCGCGTCCCAGCAGCCGAGCCGGTCGAGCATGCGGCTCGCAGCCGCTGCGATGGCCGAGGCGCGGGTATCATTGCGCCAGACGCCGGCAGGGGCCGCATCGATGACGGTGACGCCAAGGTGCGGCGCCGATGATTTCAGTGCCACGGCGGTCGCAAGGCCGACATAGCCTGCGCCGGCAATGACAATATCTGTGCCTGGCTGTTCTTTCCGGGTTCGTTCAACCATGATTGCCTCCGGGTTGCGCTTGATGCGGCGCTTGACTTGTTCTTCTGTTCCTGTTGCAAGCGTGGAAGTTACGCGCGCAGGAGATACCGATCATGTCAGACGCCATGAAAGAGCTTTTGTCCATACTCGACCTTGAGACGCTTGAACACAACCTGTTTCGAGGTCGCAGCCCGCAGGTCGGCTGGCAGCGCGTCTTCGGCGGTCAGGTGATCGGCCAGGCCCTCGTCGCGGCGCAGCGCACCGTCGATCCCGCGCGGCACGTGCATTCGCTGCACGGTTATTTCATGCGCGCTGGCGATCCAAAAGTCCCGATCATCTATGAGGTCGACCGCATCCGCGACGGTTCCAGTTTTACCACCCGGCGTGTCGTCGGCATCCAGCACGGCCATGCGATCTTTTCGCTGGAGGCATCGTTCCAGATCGAGGAGGCAGGGCTCGAACACCAGAAGCCGCAGCCGCTCGATCTAACGCCGCCTGAACAATTGATCAGTGACAAGGATTTGAAGGAACAGTATCTGCAGAATGCTCCGGCCAATATCCGCAGGTATTGGGAACAGGATCGGCCGATCGAACTGAAACCTTTGTCCCTTACCCATTACTTTTCCCGCGAAAAGCTGCCGCCAGAGCAGAATGTGTGGATAAAGACGACCGGTCCGGTACCCGAGGATCGTGCTGTGCAGGCTGCCGTCCTTGCCTATATCTCGGACATGACGTTGCTCGACACCTCGCTCTATGCGCATGGCCGCTCGATTTTTGACCGGGATCTGCAGGTCGCCAGTCTCGATCATGCCATGTGGTTTCACAGGCCCTGCCGCTTCGACGATTGGCTGCTTTATACGGCAGACAGCCCGAGTACATCCGGTGCGCGTGGTTTCAACAGGGGCGCAATCTATAGTCGCGACGGCAGTTTGATAGCCTCGACGGCGCAGGAGGGCCTAATTCGTGTGCATCTACCGGAATAAGCCTCGTTGATTTGTTTACGAATGCCCATTTTTTAGGCATGTTGCTGCAAAATGCACACGGCACCTGCTTTCATCCAAAAATATATATTTATAATCAATGTCTTAGCAGTGCGTGTCGAGTCTGGCACGGAACTTGAATACTCCTGACCAAGTCACCGATAGCCACACGGCTCTAGGCGATGGGTTCAACGCGGATTGCCGCAGTTCAGGTAATTCCACCTGGAAGGTACCGCGCAAGCGCAGGGGTATAGTCAATGAAAATTGTGATGGCCATTATCAAGCCGTTCAAGCTGGACGAAGTGCGCGAAGCACTCACCGCTGTCGGCATTCAGGGCCTGACCGTCACCGAGGTGAAGGGTTATGGCCGCCAGAAAGGACACACCGAAATTTATCGCGGCGCCGAATATGCGGTCAGCTTCCTTCCAAAACTGAAAGTGGAAGTCGCTGTCGCGTCTGAGCTCGTCGACACCGCAGTGGAAGCCATCACCACGGCCGCCAAGACGGGCCAGATCGGCGACGGGAAAATATTCGTCCTCAGCATCGAACAGGCCGTCCGTATCCGCACGGGCGAAACCGACACCGACGCGCTGTGAGTTTTTTGGGGTTCAAGGAGAGAATAATGAAAATTCCAACCAGTCTTACATCTGCGGCTCGCAGCACCCTGCTAGGGTCGCTGGCGCTGACCGCATTCGGCTCATTGGCCGCGTTTGCCCAGGAAGCCGCGCCGGCCGCAGCGGATGCGGCTGCTGCAGCGGCGCCTGCCTTCACGGTCGACAAAGGTGACACCACCTGGATGATGGTGTCGACAGTGCTCGTGCTGTTGATGACCATACCCGGCCTTGCCTTGTTCTACGGTGGCCTTGTCCGCGCCAAGAACATGCTTTCGGTTCTCATGCAGGTCTTCACCATTACGGCCGTCGTGATGCTGATCTGGGTATTTTACGGCTACAGCCTGGCGTTCACTCCGGGCAACGCGTTCGTCGGTGGGTTTTCTAAGGCATTTCTGTCCGGTGTCGACGTGACAACGCTATCGGAAACCTTCTCGAAGGGCGTGGCCATTCCTGAATTGGTCTTCGTCATCTTCCAGATGACATTCGCCTGCATCACACCTGCACTGATCGTCGGCGCCTTTGCGGAGCGCGTCAAATTCTCGGCAGTCGTTCTGTTTGTCATCCTTTGGGTCACCTTCGTCTATTTCCCGATCGCCCACATGGTCTGGTTCTGGGGCGGTCCAAGCGCCTATTCCGATCCGTCGGGTCTGATTTTCGGCTTCGGTGCGATTGACTTTGCCGGTGGTACGGTCGTTCACATTAACGCTGGCATCGCCGGTCTTGTTGGTGCGCTCATGATTGGCAAGCGCGCGGGCTACAAGAAGGACATCATGGCTCCGCATTCCATGACCTTGACCATGGTCGGCGCCTCTTTGCTATGGGTCGGCTGGTTTGGCTTCAATGCAGGCTCCAACCTTGAAGCCAATGCCTATGCGGGTCTTGCAATGATCAATACATTTGTGGCGACAGCTGCTGCCACCGTGATGTGGATCATTCTTGAATCCTTCCTGCGCGGAAAAGCCTCAATGCTCGGTGCGGTGTCGGGCGCCGTGGCCGGTCTGGTTGCAGTTACCCCGGCAGCCGGGTTCGTCGGCCCAATGGGTGCAATCGTCCTCGGTGCGGTCGTGACCCTTGTCTGCTATTTCTTCGTGGCGGTTGTGAAGAACAAGTTCGACTACGATGACAGCCTGGACGTCTTCGGCATTCACTGTGTCGGCGGCATCATTGGTGCTCTTGGCACGGGTATCCTGGTCAACCCGGCTTTGGGTGGCGCTGGCATCGTCGATTACTCGACGGCCGACTTCGCGGCCAGTTATGCAGGGACGGCAACACAGCTTTGGGCGCAGTTCAAGGGTGTGGCGGTTACGCTTCTGTGGTCCGGTATCGGCAGTGCAATCCTCTACAAGATTGTCGACCTGATCGTCGGTCTGCGGGCGGCTCCGGAAGCCGAGCGCGAAGGTCTTGACCTCACCTCCCACGGTGAAGCCGCTTATCACAGCTGATAGGCTGTCTCTGGCGACCATTATGATGGGCCCGGTTTGCGGGCCCATTTCATTTTGGCTGCTGCTTGTCGCCCATCGCCCACCTGCTAATTTTCCCCTCCGTCTCCCATGGTTAATGCCCCCTTAACCATCGCCCCGTAACGTGGGAATCAGCTCTCGAAATTGCGGCATGTCACGGCCGCAAAGTATGCGTTCACGTGGGACCGGATTTCATGCGTCAAGGATACTCATCCTCCTATGCCATTGAAGACCAGCGAACCGGGTTGTCCACCCTGTTCCGCAGGCAGATCCATATCCTCTGGGGGCTGGTGCTTATTGGCTTCGTCGCCTTTGCAATCGGCAGTCTGGCTACCTGGAACGTGCTGGATCCAAGTTTCAGTCATGCCACGTCGAACCCCACACACAACGCGCTGGGTTATCCTGGCGCGGTATTCGCCGATCTTGGCATGCAGTTTTTCGGCCTTTCCATGGTTGTGGCGCTGATGCCGGCCCTGTTCTGGGGTGGCCTTTTCGTCCTCGGACGCGGCGTTGACCGCATGCCGCGCCGGGCCATCGCCTGGTTTTGCGCGTCATTGATGGCCGCTGCCATGGCCGGTTGCTTCGCAATTCCGTCGAGCTGGCCTATGCCGATTGGTCTCGGTGGCGTTTTTGGCGATATGGTCCTGAAGGTCCCGGCAATCTTCATCGGCACGTTCCCGCGCGGTGGCTTGGCCATGATCCTCGTTGCCATTCTCGCGCTGCCAACCCTCTGGATTTTCGGATTTGCCAGCGGCATCACCTATCGTGACAGCGAGCCGGCCGTGCTCAAGAAATCGACACGTCATGTTGCGGATGAGGACGACTATGGCGACGAGGACGACGAAGACGAACGCGAGGGCGGTCTGCTTGCCCTAGGGGCACTTACCCACTGGTTCCTGAGTACGAAGGCACTGTTCCGGCGCATTTCCGGGCATGGTGCGGGTCTCTACAATGGTGCGCGCACCATTGGTGCCAGCCGCAATGACGACGATTTTCTGAATAGCGTTCCGGCTGCGCGCCAAAAGAACGGACCAGGCGGCGTCCGGCGCGAACCCGGATTTTACGACGAGGCGCCGCGTTCCGAGGCGCCATCAATAGATATTGGCAACGACTTTGATGCCCGGTCTGATCGTTTCGATCCTGTGGCGTTCAGCGATGAGGACGAGGATGTCGACGATTGGGCACCGCAGCAGGCGCCAGCCCGGCCGAAGTCAATGCCTTCAGCCAGGCCGGTCGCCGCGCGCATCGACACGCCCGCGCCCGCGCCAAGGACAGGCGCACGTGTCCAGCGCGAGGCTCAAGCTTCGCTTATCAAGTCCGATGAATTCGAGATGCCTTCACTGCATTTTCTCAGCGAACCCAAGAGCGTGGTTCGCAATCCGAGCCTTTCAAAGGAGGCTCTCGAACAGAACGCCCGGTTGCTGGAAGGTGTGCTGGAGGATTTTGGTGTGCGCGGCGAGATCATCCATGTTCGCCCGGGCCCCGTTGTCACGCTGTACGAACTGGAGCCTGCACCCGGCATCAAATCTTCGCGGGTTATTACGCTCGCCGACGATATTGCCCGCTCGATGAGTGCCATAGCCGCCCGTGTCGCCGTTGTGCCGGGACGCAATGCGATCGGTATCGAATTGCCGAACCAGACGCGCGAGATGGTTTATCTGCGCGAACTTCTGGCGAGCCGCGACTTCGAGCAGACAAAAACCAAGCTCGCGCTTGCGCTTGGCAAGACCATCAACGGTGAAGCCGTTATCGCCGATCTGGCGAAAATGCCGCATTTGCTGGTCGCCGGTACCACCGGTTCGGGCAAATCCGTCGCGATCAACACGATGATCCTTTCGCTGTTGTACCGGATGACACCCGAGCAGTGCCGTCTGATCATGATCGATCCGAAAATGCTGGAACTTTCCATCTATGACGGTATTCCGCATTTGCTGACACCGGTTGTTACCGATCCCAAGAAGGCTGTCGTTGCGCTGAAGTGGACCGTCAAGGAGATGGAAGACCGTTACCGCAAGATGTCGAAGGTCGGCGTGCGCAACATTGACGGCTTCAATCAACGTGTCGAACAGGCGCAGAAGAAGGGCGAACGCATCGCCCGTACTGTGCAGACCGGTTTCGACCGGGCCACCGGAGAGGCCGTCTATGAGACCGAGGAACTCGATCTGAAGCCGATGCCCTACATAGTCGTCATCATCGACGAAATGGCCGACCTGATGATGGTTGCCGGCAAAGACATCGAAGGTGCGGTGCAGCGCCTGGCACAGATGGCCCGTGCCGCTGGTATCCATGTGATCATGGCAACGCAGCGTCCATCGGTCGATGTTATTACCGGTACGATCAAGGCCAACTTCCCGACCCGCATTTCGTTCCAGGTTACGTCGAAGATCGATTCGCGCACCATTCTCGGCGAACAGGGCGGTGAGCAGCTGCTCGGCATGGGTGACATGCTCTATATGGCCGGTGGGGGCCGCATCCAGCGCGTGCATGGGCCCTTCGTCGGCGACGACGAAGTGGAGAAGATCGTCAATCACCTGAAACTGCAGGGTGTTCCGGAATATCTCGACTCAATCACTGAAGAGGATGACGAGGACGAGGGTGGTGCCGGGCCTGCCGGAACCTCGAATCTCGAGGATTCCGATGATCCCTACGATCAGGCAGTTGCCGTCGTGCTGCGCGACCAGAAGGCATCGACCAGCTACATCCAGCGCCGTCTCGGCATTGGTTACAACCGTGCCGCCTCCATCATCGAGCGCATGGAGCAGGAGGGGCTCGTCGGTCCGGCCAACCATGCGGGCAAGCGCGAAATCCTCGTGCCGACACAAAACGATGAGTTTTGAGCGATCAGTCATTTCCTGTCTTCGCCCGACGGAGCGGGTCCCAAACAGAACGGGCGTGACGTAACGATTTAGCGGGCTGTTATGGTATGATCGGACGACCAGCATTACATAACCTGGAAATAGTGTTGTTACGTAACGCCGCCGAGGAACAAGAAACCAGGTCATGCCGTTACTTAGCCACAGTGAAGCCAAACTGGTTGTTTAAACGCAATTCATGACGACAGGAGATACGACCATGACTCAGACAAAAGCACCGGTGCGCACAGTTGGCTCGCTTGCCAGGGCTTCTGCGGTCGCGTCCATGATCGGCATGGCATTGCTCGGCGGTGCAGCCGCCCTCACAACACCCGCTTTTGCCCAGGCAGCGCCCGCCGGCATCGGTGCCGCGCAGGAAATTGCCAACAAGTTCTCCAGCGTGAAAACGCTCACAGGGAATTTTGTCCAGTTCGGTCCGCGTGGTGAGCAGACGGAAGGAACGTTCTATATCGAACGCCCGGGTAAGATCCGCTTCAACTACAACAAGCCGTCGCCTATCCGCGTCATCTCCGATGGAGACTCGGTCGTGATCAACAATCGCAAGCTTGACACCTGGGATCTGTATCCGCTGTCGAAAACGCCGCTAAAGCTGTTGCTGAGCGATCAGATCAATCTTTCCGGTGGTCGGGTCAAATCGGTCAAGCAAGAGCCGGACATGACCACGATCGTCCTTGGTGACAAATCGGTCTTTGGCAATTCGACGATCACCATGATGTTCGATCCGAAGTCCTATGATCTCCGGCAGTGGACGATTACCGATGCTCAGGGGCTTGATACGACGGTAATGATCACCAACGTCCGCACGGGTGTGCGATTTGCCGCTGACATGTTCAAGATCGACTACACGCGCATTGCGATGAAGAAATAGCGCCGGTCTTGCAGTTTTCGAAATCTTTTGGCATGACCGGGATCGCGCGGTTCGGCAAGTTCACCGGCAAGCAGCGGATGCTGAGCATCGTCAGGGCGCCGAGGCAGGCGGCTCGCGTTGCACATCCTGCCTCTCTCACGGTAAGGTGAGCTTGTCGAGCCACGCACCAGCTTAACGCCCCCGTTCACCTCGCGAGTCCCCATGCCTTTCTCCGTCGCCACCTGGAACATCAATTCGGTGCGCTTGCGCTTGCCGTTGGTCCTCCAATTTTTAGCCGGCTATCAGCCTGATGTCCTCTGCCTCCAGGAAACGAAATGCCCGGACGAACTTTTTCCGCGCGAAGCGTTCCATGCGATGGGATATGAGCATATCGAGGTCAGCGGCCAGAAGGGCTATCACGGCGTTGCGACCATCTCGCGGCGCCCTCTGGCCGAGCCAGTTCGGGTGGGATTCTGCGACATTGCCGATTGCCGGCATCTAAGCACCGTGGTTACGGCAGGATCGAAACGTTTACGTATCCATAATTTCTACGTGCCGGCCGGAGGGGATGAACCCGATCCCGAGATCAATCCGAAATTCAAGCACAAGCTCGGTTTCCTCGACGAGATGAAGGCGATGACCGCTGCTTACGGCCACGGCCATGCATCGCTGCTGGTCGGTGATCTTAACATCGCTCCATTGGAAACCGATGTATGGTCGCACAAACAGTTGCTGAAGGTTGTAAGCCATACGCCTATCGAGACCGAAGGGCTTGAAGCGCTGCGCCGGCAGGCCGGTTGGAGCGATTTGATGCGCCATCATATTCCGCGGAGTGAGAAAATTTATACGTGGTGGAGCTATCGTGCCGCAGACTGGGCGGCAGCGGATCGCGGCCGGCGGCTTGACCATATTTGGGGATCGCCGGACCTCGAGAACGACTTGGCGGACATCACCGTCCTGCGCGAAGCACGCGGGTGGGAGCGTCCATCGGATCACGTTCCCGTCATCGCGCGTTTCAATCTGGACTGAGCCAATTTAGAACAGGAACTGTGCAAGAAGGTGTGAACCTGGCTCGGATCGACCCGATTCTTGCGCAACAAAATGTCCATTCGGCCCAAGTATTTCAATTCTAGGGGGAATATGGGTTGTGGGAACGCGAGTTAGCGTTCGCCGAACAGGTGTTCGTACTTGGTAATGGCCTCAATCATTTCATTAAGGTCCATCGAGATCTGATCGTGCAGGGCAGCCGCGATTTCGGGGTATTCTTCGAGAATACGCCGGAAAAGCGAGCGGTTAAGCCGGATTACTTCTGTCTCCGTCTCTGCCATCGCGCTGGTAAGGCGCTTGGTTTGGGCAATGATCGCCATCTCGCCTAGAACGGCTCCAGGGCCCACCGTTTTGAGGACAGTCCGACCGGCCGGGCCTTCGCGAAACAGAGAAATCTCACCGCGATCAATGACATAGGCGCAATCGGCGGACTGGCCCTCGCGGTAGAGCTCGCGACCTTCCCTTAAGACCAGCCGCTCGGTGCCGAAGGCAAGCAGGCGCAACTGATCGCGCGTAAACGTCTCGAACAGCCCCACCGTCTCCAGAATGCGAATATCATCTTCAATTGCCATGCAATTACAGACATATACCTAGATTGGCCCCATCAGCATCAAGGAATGAGCTTGTATCCCCCGCTTTCGGTGACGAGTATGGTTGAATTCGATGGATCATGTTCGATTTTTTGCCGTAACCTGTAGACGTGAGTTTCCAGAGTGTGTGTTGTCACGCCTGAGTTATATCCCCAAACTTCTTCCAGAAGCACGTCACGGGTGATGACTTTGCCCCCAGCGCGGTAGAGATACTTGATGATCGCGACTTCCTTTTCAGTCAGCCGGATCTTGCCGCCCTTCGCATCGATCAGCATCTTCTGGCCGGGTTTGAACGTATAAGGCCCGACGACAAAGGTCGCATCCTCGCTTTGCTCGTGCTGGCGGAGCTGCGCGCGGATGCGCGCAAGCAGTACAGCGAAGCGGAACGGCTTGGTCACGTAGTCGTTCGCGCCAGATTCCAGCCCCAGAATCGTATCCGAATCAGTGTCATGTCCGGTCAGCATGATAACGGGCGCCTTGAAACCTCCCTTGCGAAGCAATTTTACCGCTTCGCGCCCATCCATGTCCGGCAGACCGACATCCATGATCAGCAGATCGACGACACCGTTTCTCGCCACCTGAACACCCTTGGTCGCGTTGTCTTCCTCAATGATCTGAAATTCTTCATAAAGGCTCAGCTGCTCAACCAGTATGGCCCGCAAGTCTGCGTCGTCGTCGACGATAAGAATGGTACGCGCTGTCATCAGATCTCCCGCGAGTGGAAAGAAGTCGTTGGAATTTAAGTCGAATTATTAAGGAAAGAAAGACCATCGACTTGATTATGCCTGTGCGGCGCATCAGTCTGACACAAAAATGCTTTTTATGAGGCAAGCATGGTGGGCAGGTCTTTGAAATTAATCGATGTTCGGGCCAGACCTGGCCATTCGAGCCAGGGGCAAATGATTGCAGGCACCATGATTCTGCGCTGCGCGCTTGGCAAGGGCGGCATTACTGCCTTCAAACGTGAGGGCGATGGTGCCACCCCTTTGGCAAAGATGCGGTTGCTCTATGGTTTCAAGCGTCCCGACAAGAAGGTGAAAAGTCCGGGTATGCTAATGTTTAGGCCTCTTCGCCGCGATGAAGGCTGGTGTGAGGTCAGCAGCGACCGCAACTACAACCGCAAGGTCCGCATACCCTATGGCGCCAGTCACGAGACGATGTGGCGCAACGATGATCTATACGACGTCTGCATCGTCATGGATTGGAACATAAAGCCGCGCCGCCGTGCTGGTGGCAGTGCCATCTTTTTTCATCTGGCGCGACCCGGCTACACTCCGACGGAAGGTTGTATTGCCTTGAACCGCGCCGATATGGAGCGGCTTCTGCCCCATATCTCGAATCGGACAGTCATTCGGGTACTGCGCTAGCGCCGGAAGCGCCAGACAGTTGTCAGTTTCACTTCGGCATCCTCAAGAACCCGCGTTACCGGAACCGAATAGGCTGCCAGCGATTCGAGAAGATCCTTGGGAAAATAGGAGCGGCCAGGATCGCCGACGATGACGTTGGCGCCGCGTTTCGCCAGAGCGGTGAACCAAGGTATGAGCCTGTCAGCCAAGGGTTTGTCGTAGAATACGTCGCCCGCAAGAACTACATTCCAGCCATCATCGCTGCCGATCAGATCATCAACGCGAATTTCAAGGACTGCCTGATTTGCATCGGCGTTGAGCGCTATTGCAGGTCGTGCAAACGGGTCGATATCGCATGAAATGACACGTGCGGCACCCGCTCTGGCTGCAGCGATACCCACCAGACCGGAGCCCGAGGCAAAATCGAGGACGACAGCACCCTCTACTGTGTGGGGGTGGTCGAGGATATAGCGCGCCAGACCCTGCCCGCCCGCCCAGGCAAAGGCCCAGAATGGAGGAGGAAGCCCGATGGTTGCCAGCGCATCTTCGGTTCTTTGCCACAGATCATGGGCTTCATCGGCCAGATAGAGCTCGATCTCCTGCACATGTGGCGGGGATTGCAGGGTGGTGTTCGCCAGAACGAATCGGCGATAACGATCGCTGTCTGGATCGAGGACCAGCTCACCCATGGATCGGGTCATTCGGGAGCTGGAACCAGCCCGCCCATGCGGCAGACTTCCTTCCATTCATCCGGCGCTACCGGCTGCACCGACAGTCGCATTGACGTGACAAGCGCCATCTTCTCCAGTTTCGGATTGGCCTTGACGTCTTTAAGAGTTACCGGCGCCGGCACGTCCCTGACGGCACGAATATCAACGCATTCCCAACGCGGATCATCGGTCGTCGAATCGTGATGAGCGAGGGCACAGACTTCGACGATGCCGACGACTTCAAGCCCTTCATTCGAATGGTAGAAGAAACCTTTGTCGCCAATCTGCATGGCGCGCATATTGTTTCGCGCCTGATAATTGCGCACGCCAGTCCACTCGGTGCCCTTGGCGCCGGCGGATTTTTGCTTGTCCCATGACCATGCGTCGGGTTCGGATTTGAATAACCAGAATGCCATTTTTGACGCCCTATTTGTTGTCCGGATTTTTGATGGCCCAGGTCCATGGGCGAATATCGACCGATGTGAAGAGACCAGCTTGAGCATAAGGATCATTGGCTGCGATGTCTTTAGCTGCGGCAAGATCCGCCGCATCGATGACCACGAGACTGCCATTCGGCTTTGCATCATCACCAAGAAATGGCCCGGCAAACTTGAGGCGATCGCCCAAGCCATTCAAATAGTCGAGGTGCGCAGTGCGCGTGTCGAGGCGCAGCTGCAGGTGATCAGGCTTATCGTTGCAGAGAAGAGCATAGAGCATTCGCGGTCTCCTGGTTCAATCTTCATTCTTCAGCGGCCGCGAAAGCAAGGCTTCCATGGCCTCATCGATGGTGATGTGCCGATCAAGTATCTGTGCGACCGCCCCGATGATCGGTGCCTCCACATTATTGCGGGCGGCAAGCTCGGCCGCAATGGCAGCGGTTGCGACACCTTCCGCAAGCGGGCGGCCGGTGAGATCCTCACCGCGGCCGAGAGCCAGTCCATAGGAATAGTTTCGAGATTGCGGCGTGGAGCAGGTAAGCATCAGATCGCCAAGACCGGAAAGGCCCATGATCGTCTCCGGTCTTGCTCCGAGTGCTTGGCCGATACGGCGCAGCTCGACAAAGCCGCGGGTGACCAGCGCCGCTTGGGCACTGGCGCCATAGCCTCGGCCGATCGCTGCACCGGCCGCAATGGCGAGCACGTTCTTGAGCGCACCACCGATTTCCACCCCGGTCAGATCATCGGTAGAATAGCAGCGGAACGTCGGACCGGACAGCGTCACGGCGATACGGTCTGCGAGCGCGTGCCGCTGTGCCGCCACGGTCACAGCGGTCGGCAATCCCCTTGCCACGTCGCTAGCGAAGCTCGGTCCCGATAGCGCTCCAAGGTCGTGACCCGGCATTATTGCGGCAACGAGGTGGGACATGAGTAAGCCACTCTTGCGCTCGATGCCCTTGGCGCAGATCACGAGCGGGGCAGCGGGCGGGATCGAGTTCTTCAATTCATGTATTGCACCGGCGAGTGCCTGCGCGGGGATGACGCAAAGGATGAGGTCACTTCCGGCAAGGACTTTCCGGGCACTGGTGCTCGCCGTGAGCCCCGGGTGCAGGTCAATGCCGGGCAGGTAGGCTTCGTTGCGATGGCTGCCATTGATCGAATCCACGGTCGCCGCGTCACGCGCATAGAGCCGGACCTCATTGTCGTTACGCGCCGCCATTGATCCCAGAGCAGTGCCCCAAGCCCCCCCACCAAGCACCGCAATGATTGGTTTTCGACTCATGCCTTGGCTCCGCGACGGCCTGCGCCGATCAGTGGTGCTGACTGCATGTCCAATGGCCAGCGCGAGCGTGGCGCGATGTCGAGCGAATCGGCGGGCAAGCAATTGGCCCGTTCGGCGCCTGCCCAGGCGATCATTGCAGCGTTGTCGGTACAAAGAGCCATGGGTGGTGCAATGAACCGGAAGCCGTTATCCGAGCAGAGCCGCTGCAGGCCATCGCGCAAGACCTTGTTTGCGGCAACGCCGCCGGCGACCACCAAGGCTGGTTTGGTGACGTTCGGGAAGTTTTGGCGAAACCGCATCAATGAGCGAGAAACGCGATCATCCAGTGTATCGGCGACGGCTGTCTGAAAGGCAGCGCAAATGTCATTGACATCAGTTTGTGACAAGGGCTCTAGCGTCGTCGCCAGTTGGCGCACGGCCGTTTTCAGGCCGGAGAAGGAAAAATCGAGCCGCTCTTCGCCCTTCAGCGGCCGCGGCAGGGTAAAGCGTGTGGGATCGCCAAGCAGAGCCGCTTTTTCCACTTCGGGCCCACCGGGGTAAGGCAGGCCGAGCAGCTTTGCGGTCTTGTCGAAAGCTTCGCCTAGCGCATCGTCAATGGTCGTGCCAAGGCGCTCATAATCACCCAGCGCCTTAACCAGAACCATCTGCGTGTGCCCGCCGGATACCAGCAATAGCAAATAGGGAAAATCGATATGATCGGTTAGACGCGGGGTGAGCGCATGGCCTTCGAGGTGGTTGATCGCGTAAAATGGCTTCTGACGCGCCATGGCGATCGCCTTCCCGGTCATCAGTCCGACAATCAAACCACCAATCAATCCTGGACCAGCTGTCGCAGCCACGGCATCGACATCGTCCAGAGTCATTTGCGCTTCCTGCAAGGCCCGATCGATCAACGTGTCGAGTACTTCCACATGGGCGCGCGCGGCGATCTCAGGCACCACGCCGCCATAGGGCGCGTGATCGTCAATCTGGCTTAGAACGACATTCGACAAGATGCGGCCATGGCCGCGATCATTGCGTTCGACAATCGCCGCCGCCGTTTCGTCACAGCTTGTCTCAATACCTAGCACCCGCATCGATAAACCTGATATCCTTCGCCGCATTGCCCGTCGAATAAAAGCCCTTTAGGTAAAGGCTCAATTCGAACTCGCGTAACACGGACAGCGGCCAATGCAAACAAAAACGCTCAAGATCGGTACACGTGGGAGTGCGCTTGCCCTGGCGCAAGCCCGTGAAACGCGTGACCGGCTGATAAAAGCCCATGGACTTCGCGAAGACGATATCGAAATAGTCGTTATTTCGACCAGCGGCGATCGTATCCAGGATCGGCCCTTGGCGGAAGTTGGCGGCAAGGGCCTGTTCACGCTTGAGATTGAACAACAGCTTGCCGACGGTCGCATCGATCTCGCCGTGCATTCATCGAAAGACATGCCGACGATCCTGCCGCAAGACCTGCATCTTTCGATCTTCCTTGAGCGCGAAGACCCGCGCGACGCATTTATCGGACGGGAGGTCAAGACATTACTCGATCTGCCGATCGGGGCAACCGTCGGCTCCGCATCGCTGCGCCGGCAGGCACTAATCCAGCGGGCTCGTCCTGACCTGAAGACGGTTAACTTTCGCGGTAATGTCGAAACCCGCCTGCGCAAGCTTGCTGATGGCGAAGTTGATGCAACATTCCTGGCCTATGCCGGTCTGAAACGTCTAGGGCTTGGCGATGTCGCTACCGAACTCATGGACGTATGGAATTTTCCCCCCGCGCCCGGGCAAGGAGCGATCGCCGTGGAGAGCCGAATTGGCGACGACCGGATTGATTCAATGCTTGCGCCCCTCAATCACCTTCCAACGTCGACAGCGCTAGCGTGCGAACGCGCTTTTCTTGGTGCACTCGACGGATCCTGCCGCACGCCGATTGCCGGCCTTGCAACGGTCTCGGGGGAGAAGGTCCAGTTCCACGGAATGATTCTCCTGCCGGATGGCAGCGAAGCGCACGAGGTCACGAGTGAGGGCGCATTCGCCGACGCTGTGGATATTGGCCGGGACGCGGCGCGGCGGGTTCGCAAGCTGGCTGGCGCGCATTTCTTTACGGATTGGCTCTGACCATGAAGACGGTCCTGGTCACACGTCCCCAGCCGGGCGCGACCAGAACGTCCGAGCGTTTGCTTTGCAGCGGCTTCCTTCCGTTGGTATTGCCGCTTACGGAAATTGTTTCTCTGCCCGCAAAAAAGGCTGCTGGCAAATTCAGTGCCGTTGCTGTGACAAGCGCCAGCGCATTGCGCCAAGCGTCAGACGAGGCACTCCGCCCGCTTCTCAATCTTCCTTGTTTCGTTGTAGGCGAAGCGACCGCGGCAATGGCTCGTGCTCGCGGGTTTGAAACCGTAACGACTGGAGACGGTGATGGTGCGTCGCTAGCGCAAACAGTCATCGAGGAATCGTGCGCTGGCGCCCGTATTCTTTATCTGACGGGACGCGTTCGTGCACCAGATTTTGAACATGCATTGCGCACAGGGGGTGTTCATTTTCGCACTCTGATGTCTTACGATACGGTTTCAGTCAGTTATACAACTGATTTTTTGTTGAATTTTTTCAATAGGGGAAAGATTGACTACTGCCTCTTATACTCCCGTTGGAGTGCGGAAGAGTTCGTACGCATGCTCGGCCAAGTTGAGATAGCTCATCACCTTGATAACACGTCGATTTTGTGTCTTTCCAACAGGATTGCCGATGTATTGAGCGGGTTGGGCCGCGTCTCCGTTCGTGTCGCGAACAAGCCAAACGAAGATGCCCTCTTCGAACTTATGCAAAGGGCGTAAATGGCTTGTGTTGATCTCAAGCGGGATTGTGCCGTTTCGCATCCGGAACTTCCTTGCTAGCTTCCACAGACCAGAGTCTACAATGAGAGAGTCCGTCCATGGCCAAAGCTTCCGTTCCGCGTCATTCGAAATCGAACCGCAAACCCGTGACGATTGAACTGGAGTCATCTGCGATCAACAAATCGGAACGGAACGCATCGAATGTGCCGGCAGCAGAGCCTGTAGGTTTTGATGCAGCCGTTGATGAAAAGAGCCCGCCACAAGCGGTATCACATGAGGACCAGCCTCAGCCTGCCGGGCCATCTGACGCGCAGGAATCATTCGGGCGAGGTCAATCCGCAGCTCAAACGAAGGGATCCGAATCTGCGCCCGTGCCGGCAGCGCAGAAATCGAATGACGCACTTGGCCGCCTGGCGTCCGGGATTGTTGGTGGTATCGTCGCGCTTGTTGGCGCTGCGGCTCTGCAATGGGCCGGAATGCTGCCGTCGCCGAAGACGGATATTTCAGCGCTTGAACGGCAAATCGCCGATCTGCGCAATGCACCGGCTCAAACGCTGGACGAAGGCGCGCAGGTAGCACTCAACGGTGCCGTAGAAAACGCCAAGCAGGCGCTGGGGCAAACCAGCGGCCTTGCCGGCGAAATCAGCGCGATCAAGCAAAGCATTGCCGAGGTTCAGAAGAATGCCTCCGCTGGGACGGGTGCTGTGGATACGAGCGCTATCGATGCGCGCATTGCTGCGCTGGAGACCCAGCTGAGCGCTAGCGCGCAAAAGGCTGAACACGCGGACGGAGCCGCCGCCGGAGCAGCGGAGAGACTCAATGCGCTGGAAGCAAGGGTCAGCGACACGTCTGGTCAAACCAACATGGCGCTTGCGCTGGCGGCGACGGGGCTCAAGGCTGCGTTGGATCGCGGAGGGCCTTTCGCCGCTGAGCTGGACACATATGCTGCCGTCGCGCCCGCATCCGGTGACGTCGAAAGCCTTCGTGTAGCTGCCGCTAAGGGTGTACCGACGGTGAGCGTCCTGGCCAGCCAATTCGGCGATATCGCGCCCAAGATAATCGCGACAACTCGCGACGTCGATACCAATGCAGGGATACTTGACCGGCTATGGGCGAGTGCGGAAGGATTGGTGGAGTCACGGCCCGTTGGCATGGTTGAGGGTGAGGGCGTTGAGGCGATTACTGCGCGTATAGAGGCGCAGCTGAAGGCTGGTGACTTGAGCGCGGCCATTGCCGAGTGGGAGAAGCTGCCGGAAAATGCCAAAGCAGTTTCCGCTGATTTTGCGAGCACCATGAAGGCGCGCCAAAAAGCCGACGACATCGTGTCAAAAGCCTTGTCGGATGCCCTGACCGGCGTCAAACCACCCGCAGCGGCCAATTAGGAGCAAGAAGACGATGATGCGCATTCTGTCCTTCTTTATCGTTGTTTTGCTACTTGGTACCGGTTTTGCATGGCTCGCCGATCGTCCCGGTGATCTTGTCGTTACGTTTTCCGGTATGCAGTACAAAGTCAGCCTGATGGTGGCGGCTTCCGCCATTGTCCTGATCGTCGCTGCTGTCATGCTCACATGGTGGGTCATCAAGAGCGTCGTTGGCTCGCCCTATGCGTTGCGCCGCCATTTCCGTGCGCGCAAACGTGACAGGGGCTATCAGTCGCTTTCGACAGGCTTGATCGCTGCCGGCGCTGGCGACGCCCTGACGGCGCGGCGGATGATTGGACAGGCGCAAAAGCTGTTGAATGTTGATCAGGAACCTTTGATCCGGCTTCTTGACGCGCAGGCCGCCATGCTGGAGGGACGCGCAGACGACGCGCGGGCCAAGTTCGAAGCAATGCTCGATGATCCTGAAACGAAGCTTCTTGGTCTGCGCGGCCTTTATTTGGAGGCGCAGCGTCTTGGCGCGCGGGATGCCTCGCGGCATTATGCCGAGGAAGCTGCGCTGCTGGCTCCAAGTGTCGAATGGGCTGCATCTGCGGCTCTCGGTCAGAAGACCACCCATGGAGACTGGGACGGTGCTCTGGCGCTACTCGAAAAGCAGAAGGCAACCAAGCAGATCGACAGGGAAAAAGCCAAGCGTGATCGCGCGGCACTGCTGACCGCCAAGGCTATCTCGACATTTGAAAGCGATCCAATGGGCGCCAAGGCGATTGCCATTGAGGCCAACAAGCTGGCGCCGGACCTGGTGCCAGCGGCAATTATTGCCGCAAAAGTACTGTTCCAGCAGGGTGATTTGCGCAAGGGATCGAAAATTCTGGAACATGTGTGGAAAAGGGAACCCCATCCGGAAGTGGCCGAAACCTATGTTCATGCGCGACTCGGCGATTCGGTTTACGACAGGCTGAAGCGCGCCCGTCATCTCGCCGGGCTCTATCCGCACCACCCGGAATCGAGCCTTGCCATCGCCAACGCGGCGCTGGCGGCAGGCGAGCTGAAGGAAGCGAGGGAAGCTGCAGAAGCCGTGCTGCGCAGCGCCCCCCGCGAGAGTGCATATCTCTTACTCGCGGATATCGAGGAAACACAGACCGGCGATCAAGGGCGGGTGCGCCAATGGCTATCGCGGGCAGTCAAGGCGCCACGCGATCCGGCCTGGACGGCGGACGGTTACGTGTCCGAACGTTGGGCGCCAGCTTCGCCAGTCACCGGCAAACTCAATGCCTTTGAATGGAAGGTGCCCGTCGAGCAACTTGGCCCCGTCATCGATTCCGGTGATGATTTTGAAAGCGCTCTCGCGGCGGCGCCCCTGCAACCTGCATCGCCTCGCGAAAATGTGAAGCCGCTAATCCCTGCGAAGGCGCCGGTGGTCGAGGCCAAGAAGCCAGTTTCGAGCCCGGCTTCCGACGAAGGGGATATCATCGATGCGGAAGTTGTGGCCTTGGAGCCCGCTTCAAAGCAGCCGGAGGAGCGCGACATTCAATCCGGCGAAAAAGAACGAATCGCGTCGGTTTTACCGCCATGGCCCGAGAAACCATCCGAATCCGCGAAGAAAGACGAACACCTTGTCATTCCTGTTCCCGACGATCCGGGTGTGCGCCCCGAATATGAAGCGGAACGGCCAAGCAAGAAATTCCGGCTTTTCTAATTTTGGGGCGATATCGCCGAGGGGCGCTTTGCGGCAAGATGCACAGTGGCGGGAACTGAGTGGCCGGGCTATCAGTTGAATCCATGTTCTTCTCAGCGAACCGAGAGATTTCCCTGCATGCTCGACCGTATTGTGACGTTTTTCAAATCCTTGCCTTCTGGAGAGAACGGCAAGGAGCATTTTTCAAGGAATGATCCGCGCCTCGCAGCTGCGGCTCTGTTGTTTCATGTCATGGATGCCGACGGCGAACGTGACAAGGTTGAACGGAAACGTGTTTCGCAGCTCATTTCCGAAGCCTATGGCCTAAAAGGTGAGGCGCTGAAGCGCCTGCTGGACGATGGTGAGCAGGCGGATCAGGAGGCTGTTGATCTCTACAGCTTCACCAGTATCATCAAGCGCAATCTTGACGAAGAAGCTCGTATCCGATTCATTGAGCTGATGTGGGACGTCGTCTTTGCCGATGGAAGCGCGCATGAGCTGGAAGACAATGTCGTCTGGCGGGTTGCGGAGCTCATTGGTGTCTCGACACGTGACAGGGTGACCATGAAACAGAAGGCCGCGCTACGGGCCAAACAAGCGGTTCAAGAGGAATAGGATAGAGCGAATGTTCCAGACCGACTGGATGGAAAGCAGGCAGCCACGGCGCCCTAAAATCCTGACAGTGCTACACCAGGAACATTCAAGCCCCGGCCGGGTGGGTCATTTGCTTGTTGAAGCGGGCTTTGCCCTCGACATTCGACGGCCGCCCCTCGGTGACCCTTTGCCGCAAACGCTGGAAGACCATGCGGGCGCCGTCATCTTCGGCGGACCCATGAGCGCCAACGATCCCGAAGACTTCGTACGCGATGAAACGAATTGGCTGGCAGTACCGCTAGCGGAAGATAAGCCGTTTCTTGGCATTTGCCTTGGAGCGCAAATGCTGGCCAACCATCTAGGTGGCAAGGTCGCTCCACATCCGGATGGTTTTGTCGAAATAGGCTGGTACCCCTTGGCGCCGACTGAAGTGGGGAAAGCCCTGATGGACTGGCCGTCCATGGTCTATCACTTCCATCGTGAGGGTTTCGAACTGCCGGAGACCGCGACACTGCTTGCGACCGGCGAAACCTATCCCAATCAGGCTTTTCGCTATGGCAACAATGCGTGGGGTGTCCAATTCCACGCTGAACTGACGAGGGCCATGATGCAACGCTGGGTGGTGCGAGGCTCAGAACGCTTCGCACTGTGCGGCGCACAGCATGGCAGGGATCACCTGGAGGGCCGCATGATCCACGACGCGGTTCTCAAGGCGTGGTTGCACCAATTCCTTGGCAAAATTTTTGGAGCGCCCGTCCCTGCCTAGGGGCTCAGGTTCTGCCCTGAAGATTGCGCGCTTTGCGCAGTTGCGGAAACCACCAGGCCCATAGCCCCGCGACTGCAACCGTCCCCAGACCGCCAAATACAACCGCTGGAACGGCTCCGATCAACGAGGCCATTATACCGGCGCGGAACTCGCCGAGTTCGTTGGATGCACCGACGAAGACCATATTGACGGCGTTGACACGACCCCGGACGTGATCGGGTGTCCACAGCTGCAGCAGTGTTTCCCGGATATAGACGCTGACCATGTCCGCTGCACCCATCAAGGCGAGCGCAACAATCGATAGCCAAGCGATATCCGAGACGCCGAACATAATCGTGAGCAGGCCAAACAATGCAACGAACGCGAACATGATCAGACCCGCATGGTCGCGTATGGGATGTCCAGTTAGCCAGATGGCCGTCAGAATTGCTCCAATCCCGGGTGCGGCACGGAGCATTCCGAGCCCCCATGGCCCGAGTTGGAGAATGTCGCGTGCATAGACGGGCAGTAAAGCTACCGCACCACCCAGTAACACTGCAAAAAGATCAAGCGAGATCGCCCCGAGAACCACTTTCTCTCTCCAGATGTAGCGGAATCCGGCGGTGAGTGTTTGAAGCGACCTCTTCTCGGACAGGGTGTGCTGGGCAGGCTTCGGTATGGAGAAAGTGCAGACAGTGGCCACTGCCAGCATGACGCTCGCTATACTATATGCAGCTACAGGCGATGCGCCGTAGAGCAATCCGCCAGCAACGGGGCCGACGATCGTGGCGATCTGCCATGCGGATGAATTCCACGATACCGCGTTGGAGAACGTTTCAGCCGGAACGAGATTGACAACGAGCGATGCGGATGCAGGGCCAAGGAAGGCGCGACCGACGCCAAAGCCCGCCAGAATGAGGAAGACCAGTCCTGGCGTGAATGTATGGGTCATCGTCAGTACGAGCAACATTGCAGCGCAAATCACCTCTACGCCCAATGAAAGCCCCATGATCAGGCGCCGTCCGAACCTGTCCGAGGCCGCGCCGGTGATGAGCACCAGCAGCAGTGAAGGTGCAAATTGAATGAGACCGACAATGCCCAGATAGAACGGGTCGCGCGTCAAATCGTAGATCTGCCAGCCAACGGAAACGCTGATGATCTGGATGGCAAACGAACCGAAGAAGCGCGCCAGCCAGTAAAGTGTGAAGGAGGGATGGCGAAAAGCGGCATAACGATCCTGAGCCGCGGTCATTTCTGGGAGGGACATTTCGTTGGGAGGCTCCGGAAACTGGAGACCTCTTCTAGACCAGTTTGGTGGGAAAGGGGATAAGAAAGCCGGAAATAAATAAACTCCGGCGTGGACGAATGGGCCGGCCGGGACCGGCCCAATATTATCAGGCCGCGCTTACGGCATTGGTGACTGCAATGTCCGAATCCTTGGCAAGCAGGGATTTCCAGATGATTGCGCCGAGGGCTGCGCCAATGAGCGGCGCAACCCAGAACAGCCAAAGCTGGCTGAGGGCAGCCGTCTCTGCAAAGAAGGCAACGCCGGTGGAGCGGGCCGGATTGACGGAAGTATTCGTCACCGGGATCGAAACCAGATGGATCAGCGTCAGACCCAGACCAATGGCAATCGGTGCGAAACCAGCCGGAACAGACGCAGAGGTTGCACCAAGAATGATGATGATGAAGAAGGCAGTGAAGATGACTTCTGCAACAAGCGCGGCGGTCAGGCCGTACTTGCCGGGCGAGAGCTCTCCATATCCGTTGGATGCGAAACCACCGGCGGTAAAATCAGCTTTGCCGGAAGCAATCAGATAGAGCACGGCAGCGGCGGCAATCGCGCCAGCAACTTGTGCAATCCAGTATGGGATAAGATCTTTGAAGTCAAAGCGCCCCGCTACTGCAAGTCCAAGCGAAACAGCCGGATTGAAATGGCCACCGGATATACCGCCGACCGCGTAGGCCATTGTAAGAACCGTAAGACCAAATGCGAAGGAAACACCAAGCAAACCAATACCGACGTCCGGAAATGCAGCGGCAATAACGGCGCTGCCGCAACCGCCCAAGACGAGCCAGAATGTGCCGAAGAATTCGGCCGACAGTTTATTTAGCATGGAAACCCCTAGGATGGAAAACAGGCCGGGATAGCCCGAATCACAAGCGCAAAGTTATTCCTGTTTTTTGAATTCAACAATATCGTTCAATATCAATGGAGGTTAATACCTTAGACGGATGAAATTGCGCTAATGAACTTGCGACGAATACTGCATATACGATCTCGGGATGTGCGATGCCGCGTTGCATTCGCGAGGACCCCTTGCCCGTAGACCAGCCAATCGCTACATGTCGCGTGACTATTAGGAGAAACATATGCTCGCCCTTATCCGCACCATCGATCTGGCTCTCGATATTTATACCTGGATCATCATTGCCAGCGCGATCTTTTCGTGGCTTTTTGCCTTCAACGTGATCAATTCGAGCAACCGGTTCGTGGCTTCAGTCGGAGATTTCCTGTATCGCGTTACGGAGCCGGCCTTGCGACCTATCCGTCGCTTCCTGCCTGATCTCGGTGGTATCGATATTTCGCCGATCGTGCTCTTGCTGATTATCTTTTTTGTTCGCCAGTTGCTCTGGACGACGATTGCACCAATCCTGGTTTGATCGGCCTTAATCATGTATTTTCGCAAAGAACGTGATGGCGTCACGCTCTTTGTGCGCCTGACGCCAAAATCTGCAAGGGATATGATTGAAGGGGTGGAGGCGACGGATGGCGGGCGTGCCCACCTGAAGGCGCGCGCGCGTGCAGTTCCGGAAGACGGAAGGGCCAACGCTGCGCTGGAGAAGCTGCTGGCGAAATGGCTTGGGCTTGCACCGCGGGATGTAACAATAGCCTCTGGCGCGACATCGCGAGTGAAGCAGGTCAGAGTTTCGGGCGATCCGGAAGCTTTGGCCATCAAGCTTTCCGCTCTCGTCTCGCCCGATCGTTAATTGATCAGCCGTTCTTCGCCTTGTGGCGCTCGATTGCTTCGGTGATCAGCTGGCGCGCAGCGTCTTCATCGCCCCAGTCGCCGATCTTCACCCATTTGCCCGGCTCCAGATCCTTGTAGTGTTCAAAGAAATGCTGGATCTGCTTGAGCGTAATCTCCGGCAGGTCAGTGTAATTATGCACCTTTTCATAGCGTAGGGTCAGGTGCGGGGAGGGCACGGCGATGATCTTTTCGTCCTGGCCCTTATTGTCCTCCATCACGAGAACACCGATCGGGCGCACATTGATCACGCTGGTTGGCATCAGTGCCCGGGTGTTGCAGATCAGAACGTCAATCGGATCACCATCGTCCGACAATGTGTGCGGTACGAATCCATAATTGCCTGGATAGGTCATGGGTGTGTGAAGAAAGCGATCGACGAACAGGGCGCCGGAGTCTTTGTCGAGCTCATACTTGATCGGTTGACCGCCGACCGGAACCTCGATGATCACGTTGACATCTTCAGGGGGATTGTTGCCGACAGAAATGGCATCGATGCGCATGTTTTCAGAGTCCTTGTTGGTTTGGGAGTGCTGTAATGATTTTTGCGCCGCAGCGCAACAATGGGCGCCGTTATTAAAGTCCAGGAGGGTAATTGACGGACCAGTTGGCCGAAACTGTAAAAAGTGACTTTGGCATACCGACGCCACGACGGGTGTATTCAAACACAATGAACATCATCGCCGCTGGTCGTCAGTTCCAGACGAAGGCAATCTTCTTGAGCGTCTTGCCCTCGAAGCATTCAACGCCCTCGGCAGCATCCCGGCCGCCTGCGTTCTGGTAAAAGGAAACCGCGAGGTCGTTATCTTCAAGCGCCCACACGACAAGGCCCTTCAATCCCTGATCGACGAGGTTGCGGCGGGCGGCACACAAGAGCCGGGAACCAAGTCCGAAGCCCTGATATTCGGGCCGGATGTAAAGTTCGTAGACTTCGCCCTTCTGCGGAAGCTGGCGCGCGCGATTGGGGCCAAGCGTTGCGTAGCCTGCAACAACGCCGCCGACGTCGGCAACCAGCACTTGTGTAGAGCGTTGAATAGCACGCGTCCACCAGGCAGGTCCACGGCGCTCCAGCATGGTGTTAAGGGCGCGATACGGGATAATCCCGGTATAGGCACCTTTCCACGCGGCCAGATGTATGGCGGAAATCGCCTCAGCATCGGTCAGTTCGGCCCGTCTTATCTCGATCGCATGGGTATTCATGGTTGCTTAACCATAGACCCGCGGCCCAAGGTTCCGCAACTATGCTCGAAAAAGAAAAGCGGCGAAAACCGCCGCTCTTCCATTTGTAACGCTGCTGGTCGCCTACGCCGCGCCCGCCGTCTTGCTGCTCTTTTCAAAGCGCTTGCGCTCGTTCGGATCGAGATAGAGCTTGCGCAGACGGATCGATTTCGGCGTGACCTCCATGAGCTCATCGTCCTGGATCCATGACAAAGCGCGTTCCAATGTCATGCGGATTGGAGGCGTGAGCTTGACCGCCTCATCCTTGCCGGCGGCGCGGATGTTGGTCAGCTTTTTACCCTTGAGAATGTTCACTTCAAGATCGTTGTCGCGAGAATGGATGCCAATGATCATTCCGGCATAGACCTTGACACCGGCTTCGATGATCATCGAGCCGCGATCTTCGAGATTCCACATTGCGAAAGCTACGGACTCGCCCTGATCGTTGGAAATCAGAACGCCATTGTTACGACCGGCGATTTCGCCTTTGAAGGGTTCATAGGCGCGGAAGAGGCGGTTCATGATTGCTGTGCCGCGCGTGTCGGTCAATAGCTCTGACTGGTAGCCGATGAGGCCACGGGTCGGCGCGTAGAACACCATGCGCACGCGATTGCCACCAGATGGGCGGAGCTCGACCATTTCGGCCTTGCGCTCGGACATTTTCTGCACGACCGTGCCCGAATATTCCTCGTCGACGTCGATTAGCACTTCCTCGACCGGTTCGAGCAAATGGCCGGCCTCGTCCTTCTGCATCACGACGCGCGGGCGCGATACGCCGAGCTCAAACCCTTCACGGCGCATATTTTCAATGAGAACAGCGAGCTGCAATTCACCGCGGCCGGAAACGAAAAACGAATCCTTGTCACCGGATTCTTCAACTTTCAGCGCGACGTTGCCTTCGGCTTCCTTCATCAAGCGGTCGCGGATGACGCGGCTGGTAACCTTGTCGCCTTCGGTGCCCGCAAGCGGGGAGTCGTTGACGATGAAGGACATGGTGACCGTTGGCGGGTCGATCGGCTGGGCATGAAGAGGTTCGGTCACTTCGAGGGCGCAGAACGTGTCGGCAACGGTGCCTTTCTGCAAACCGGCGATGGCAACAATGTCGCCCGCATGGGCTTCGTCGATTGCCTGACGCTCAAGGCCACGGAACGTAAGGATCTTGGAGATACGGCCGGTTTCAAGCTGTGTGCCGTCGCCATGCAGGACTTTGACCTGCTGGTTCGATTTGACGGTGCCTGAATGAATGCGGCCGGTGATGATACGGCCGAGGAATGGATCGGCTTCAAGGATCGTGCCGATCATCTTGAACGCACCTTCGCCAACGGTCGGCGCAGGAACGTGTTCGAGAACCATGTCAAACAATGCTGCAAGACCCTGATCCTGCGGACCTTCCGGGTTGCGTGCCATCCAGCCATTGCGGCCCGAACCGTAGAGGATCGGGAAATCAAGCTGTTCGTCAGTTGCGTCGAGCGCGGCGAAGAGATCAAAGACCTCGTTCACAACTTCTTCGTGACGCGCATCGGGACGATCGATCTTGTTAATCGCAACGATCGGGCGCAGGCCAACCTTCAGTGCCTTGCCCACAACGAACTTCGTCTGTGGCATGGGTCCTTCGGCGGCGTCGACGAGAACGATGGCGCCGTCAACCATGCTCAGGATGCGCTCGACTTCACCGCCAAAATCGGCGTGGCCGGGTGTGTCAACGATATTTATGCGCGTGTCCTTCCAGACGACCGACGTGGCTTTGGCGAGAATCGTGATCCCGCGTTCCTTTTCGATGTCGTTGGAATCCATCATGCGTTCGGCAACGCGCTGGTTGTCGCGGAAGTTGCCGGACTGTTTCAGAAGTTCGTCAACGAGCGTGGTCTTGCCATGGTCAACGTGTGCGATGATCGCGATGTTGCGCAGTTTCATAAGGTTCTCTTTGGAGGATTGTGGACGCCACGTATGATGCGCCGCTTTACATTTGCGCGCTCCATACATGTTTTTTCGCAAATGCGAAAGGGGGCAAAGCGTTTTGGCCTGCATGGCAGCCATGCAGGCCAATGGTTAGAGCAGGGTCCCGGACAGGATCACCAGCGCAATACTGAAGTAAATCACCAGCCCGGTGACATCCACCAGTGTCGCTACAAAGGGTGCCGAGGCGCTGGCGGGATCAAAGCCAGTCTTCTGCAGAATGAACGGCAGCATCGAACCCGCAAGTGACCCGAAGGTAACGATACCGATCAATGCCGTACCGACCGTCGCGGCAATCAGCGGCCAGTGCTGACCGTAATCGTAGAGGCCGGTCATCTGCCATGCGATGATGCGGACAACGCCGATGAACCCAAGGAAGGAGCCGAGAACGAGGCCAGTCGGTATTTCGCGCAGGGCAACACGCCACCAGTCCTTCAGCCGCAGTTCCTGCAGGGCCAGGGCGCGGATCAGCAGTGAAGTCGCCTGCGAACCGGAATTGCCGCCGGAACTCATGATAAGCGGGATGAACAGGGTTAGAACAACGGCTTTCTCGAGCTCGCCCTCGAAATGCTGCATGGCGCTTGCGGTCAGCATTTCGCTGAGGAACAGCACGCCGAGCCAGCCAGCGCGCTTGCGGATCATGTGCAGGAAACCGATTTGCATGTAAGGCTTGTGCAGCGCCTCCATGCCCCCGAACTTCAGCGTATCCTCGGTCATTTCCTGGGTCATGGCGTCGATCACATCATCGACGGTGACAATGCCGATGATCTGGTTGCCGTCATTGACGACGGGAACAGCGAGGAGGTCATGCTTGCGGAAAAGCCGGGCCACGTCTTCCTGATCGGTCAGCGGCGCGACGGTGACCGGGGCGACATCGCGGCCGACGCTCATGATCGAGACGTCTGGTCCGCTGGTGATCAACCGGCGCAATGCTACGGCCCGTAACAAGATTTTTGTTGCCGGATCAATAACATAGATTGCATAAACAGTCTCGCGGGAGCGCTCCACTTCGCGGATATGCTGCAGCGTCTGTGCAACGCTCCAGTCTGCCGGAACGCTGACGAACTCCGTAGTCATGAGGCTGCCGGCCGTATGGGGCGGATAGCGCAGCAGCTTACGCAGAGCCAGCTTGGTATCGCGGCCAAGACCCGGTACGAGCCGACTGCGGGTCCCGGCATCGAATTCGTGGAAAAGATCGGTCACGCGGTCTGCCGACATGGCGTCGAGGAGTTCCTGTGCCACCGGAACGGGCAGGGCCCCGATGATCGCGGCAGCCGAATGCAACTCCGGCTGATCCAGAATCAGCACGGCATGATCACGGGGCATTTCGGAAATAATGCCAATGGAATCAGCTAGTTCGAGCTCGTTCAGAAGCTCGACTGCATCGGCAGCCTGCATGGCAGCAAGCCGTTCTGCAAGGGTAGCTGCGGGTGCACGTCCGGCTTGGACCGCATCCGTAGTGAAGCGAAGGTCGTTCATTTTAGCTCGCCTTTCTGTCGATCCGCCGTCACAGGGGATCGAGGCGAGCTGATCTCTACATCAGGCCACGATCGCCGAGGGACGGCGCAAACAATCGACTATGACTGTCGTCGTTGGGCATAAGAGATAAACTCCGGTTGAAGGTACGCAGGCCGCAAATTACAGGACTGCGTGGCGTCATTTGGTCCTGCGCGCGGCCAAAGTCAACCCCTGCATCAGTTTGACATGACACAACTTTGTGCACCTGAATTTCGCGTTACGATTGATAAAGTTTAGCCAGAATCGATGAAAATTGGGCGAGTTTAGGCACTTTTTGAGGGAATTTCGTCGCGTCCCGTACAAGAGCGATCCGGAATCTGAGTTTTCGCGTTTGAAGGACCTTCAATTCTGTACGTTCAGCCCCTTACCCGCACGTTGCCGGGGTCATACAGCTGGTCGAGGTGGATTGTCGCGGCGAAACGTTCATTCCCCACAATGAGCTCGTATTGTCCATCTGACAGGAATGCATCGGTCACGCCGCCGGCATTGCGTACATAGCCAAATCCAATAGGGCTTTGGAGCGTATAGCCATAGCCGCCGCTGGTAAGATATCCGACGGGTTCACCGTTGCGCAGGATGGTCTCGCGACCAAGGAGAACGACACCCCCATCCGCCACCGTGAAACCGGCGAGGCGCTTCTTTAACGGGGCGGCATGAATGGCCTCGCTTGCCTTGCGACCCAGGAAATCGGTGTTCTTGCGAAGCTTGACGGCCCAGCCGAGTCCGGCTTCGAAGGGCGAGTCATTTGGCGTGATGTCGGAACCCCAGGCGCGGTACCCTTTCTCCAGCCGCAGCGATTCAATGGCACGATAGCCGACCGGCCTGATGCCGAATTCCTCGCCGGCTCGCATGAGAGCATCGAAGACCGCTCCAGTTGCAGCGATTGGCACATGCAACTCCCAGCCGAGTTCGCCGACATAGGTGATACGCAGCGCCCGAACGGTGGTGCCAGCGATACCAATCTCGCGGACATGGCCAAAAGGAAAGGTGCTATTGCCGACGTCGGCGCCGGTAACGCGCGCCAGTACGTCGCGCGCCTTCGGACCCATCAAAGACAGAGTGCCGAAATCCTCGGTGACATCAGTCAAGGTTGCATCGAGGCCTTTGGCGATGTGCTCCTTGATCCAGCCGTAGTCATGGGTGCGAAAGCCGGTGCCGGTGACAATATAGAACTTGTCATGGCCAAGCCGCGCAACAGTCAGATCGCATTCGATGCCTCCCCGCGTGTTGAGAAGCTGCGTATAGGTGAGGCGGCCCGCAGGTTTTGCGACGTCATTGGCGCAGATATAGTCGAGAGCCTTGGCGGCGTCCTTGCCGTTTAACTCGAATTTGGCGAAGGAGGACTGATCGAAAATGCCGACCTTGTCGCGGACCAATTCATGTTCCTCGCCGACCGCATCGAACCAGTTCTGCCGCCCCATGGAATAGACGTCCTCTGCCGGCATACCGTCCGGGGCAAACCAGTTCGGCCGTTCCCAGCCAAGTTTCGAGCCGAAGACGGCGCGATGCCTTTTCAGCCGGTCATAGAGCGGCGAGACGATGGCCGGGCGTCCGGATGCATATTCCTCATGCGGAAAGCCAACCGTGTAGTGCTTGCCGTAGGCTTCCAGCGTACGATCACGCACCCAGTCACGATTGCGATGAAGATTGGAAAAGCGCCTGATATCGACGGTCCAAAGATCGAGCGGCGCTTCGCCATCGACAACCCATTGCGCGAGTACCCAGCCGGCACCACCGCCGGAGGCAATGCCAAACGCGTTGAATCCTGCGCCGACAAACATGTTGGAACATTCCGGTGCAACGCCGAGGATGAAATTGCCGTCGGGCGTGAAGCTCTCCGGGCCGTTGATCATCTGCTTTACGCCAGCGGTTTCGAGCGCGGGAATGCGGAACATGGCCTGCAGCATATGCTGTTCGAAATGGTCGAAATCGTCGTCGAAAAGGCGGAACTGCCAGTCGTTCGGCACGTCTCCGGTGACCCAGCTTTGCGGGTTGGGTTCATAGCCGCCCATGACCAGACCGCCGACCTCCTCCTTGAAATAGGTGCGCCGGTCCGGATCGCGGATAGTCGGCGCATTGGACGACAGGCCGTCGATCTTCTCGGTGATGATGTATTGGTGCTTGACCGGTTGCAGCGGCACGTTGATGCCCGCCATCTCGCCAACCTGCCGCGCCCACTGGCCAGCGCAGTTGACGACTTTATCGCAGGCAATATCGCCCTGATCGGTCTTGACCTTGACGATACGGTCGCCGTTCATTTCGAAGCCGGTGACGCGGATGTTCTCGATCAGCTTGGCGCCATGCATACGGGCGCCGCGTGCCAAAGACTGGGTAATGTCGGAGGGGCTGGCCTGTCCGTCGGTCGGCAACCAGCTGGCGCCGACGAGATCGTCCACCTGCATCAGGGGAAACATGGCCCTGGCCTCTTGTGGCGAAAGCAGATGCATTTCCATGCCGAAGCTTCCCGCCGTGGTGGCGAGCCGGCGGAATTCTGTCCAGCGGTCCTGATTGGTCGCAAGGCGCAGGCAGCCGGTCATCTTCCAGCCCGTGGCGAGACCGGTTTCCTCGTCGAGACGCTTGTAGAGATCGACTGAATATTTGAGGACGCGCGTGATCGAGGCGGAAGAGCGCAACTGCCCGACGAGACCGGCCGCATGCCAGGTAGAGCCGGAGGTCAGCTGGCCCATTTCCAGCAGAACGACATCGGCCTTGTGATCCTTGGCAAGGTGGTACGCTGTCGAACAGCCGATAATCCCGCCGCCGATGACGACGATCTGGGCCTGCGAAGGAATGGTCATGATGCGGTCTTTCCGTAAGTCATTCTGTAATGGTCAAGCGCCTGGTCGAGCCGCTGCAAATTCTCGGCCGTATAGGTAACGTAGTCGACGCCCGGCGCGTTGAGATAGAGCTCGGAAACCATGCTCCACATGGCTTCGCGCAAAAGCGAAGCGCATTGCATGGCGGCATGAGCGCGCTTGAGTTCGTGGTCGGGCGCGCTCTTGAAATAGGCCGTGAGCAGCGCTTCGGATTCGCCCTCATCGAGGCCGGCATTGGAGGCGAGGCCGGCAAGGTCGAACATCGCGGTGGAGAAACCCGCATATTCGAAGTCAATCAGCCAGAGGCGTTTGCCGTCATCGAGTATATTGGCTGGAAGCAGATCGTTATGGCTGAAGATAATCGGCAGCGGTCTTTGTGCAGCCTCCATTTCCGTGGCGATCGCGAGATAGGTGCCAAGTTGCCCGGCCATGCGGCTCTTCCCGGTTTGCAGCGTGCGGGCATAATCGCGGATGACATGGAAGACCCAGAACATAAAGCCCGGGCCAAGAATGTGTTCAGGCATCGTCGTGTGGAACCGGCGGATCATGTCTGCCACGCGCGGTATGTTGGCGCGAACATCACTGGCATCATAGGTGTGGGCACCAAGAAAGGCGGTGACCATGACGCCGTCGCCAGCATGGAACAACTCAGGCGCAAAGCCGGCACGATGCGCGGCTTCGGCTGTCATCGCCTCGCGGTCGCGAAATACGTGATGAAACGGGTAGTCAGTGCCGAAACGCACGACATATTTGCGTTCTGCATCCTCGACGACATAGCTTTCATTGCTGATGCCGCCTTTGAGCAGCGCGATCTGAATATCGCCTTGCCAGAGCGGCAGGGCGGCAATGCGGCTTCTGGTGGACTCGGGAAGTGTCATGGGCGGGCCGCTGCGTGGTTCGACAGACTCACCATGAGGGAGACTACCTGTCCAATGGGGGTTGTGGACTCTCCATGAACAGGAATTTCATCTATGGCAAAGACTTTCATTCAATACCCTTGCGCCGGCATCTTGGGTACCTGCAAGGATATGCCCCCTCATAGTGAGCCTGTCGAACCACGCATTCCCTTTATTCCCATAGGCAGAGGTTCGCCCATTATGTCGCACCTGTCAACAGTTTTTTGTGGTATTTTGTGGTTTTATTGCCTGATACAGGCAATAAATGTGGTATTAATGTTGATATTACACTTTTGTTTGAGGTTTTTAACATGAGCTCCAAACGGCGCGGTGAGATCACGCGACTGCTGCAGGACGAGGGAACAATCTCGATCGCCGATCTGGCGCAGAAGCTCGGCGTTTCGCTGGAGACGATCCGCCGCGATGTCAAGCCAATGACAGACACGGGTGCGGTGACGCGGGTCCACGGGGCCATCGGGCTACCGCAACATCTGGGCGAGGCACCGTTCGAGCTGCGCATGCGCGAGAATGCAGGCGCCAAGCGCTTGATCGCACAATGGGTGGCCCGCACGATCCGTAATGGCGAATCCATCATGCTGGATACGGGCACGACAACGAGTTTCCTTGCGCGCGAACTTCTGCAGCATCGCAATCTGACCGTCGTGACCAATTCGTCGGACATTGCCCGCACACTGGCCACGGTGAACGGCAACAGGGTGTTCATGGCCGGGGGGGAACTGCGCAGTGATAGCGGCGCGGCTTTCGGGGTTTCTGCAATCGAGTTTGTCAGCCGCTTCAGCGTCACCCACGCGGTCATTTCCGTCGGGGCACTCGACGCTTCGGAGGGAATAACGGATTACGATCTGGCGGAGGCGGAATTCGCCCGCACCGTGCTGTCGCGCGGGGCGCGCAAGACCGCCATTACCGACGCTACGAAATTCGGCCGTCGCGGGCTGGTGCAGGTGTGTAACCTCGGCGGATTCGATGAGCTGGTTACGGATCAGGAGCCGCCGGAGGATATTGTCCAGGCGCTTTACTCCGCGGGCACGAGGATGACCGTCGCGTCCAAACACTCCTGACGAAAACGGGTGGGCTCCGTTTTCCAAAAGAGTAGAATCGAGCGCGAATCGGGAGATCTGTCGTGACCAGACTTTTGCTGCAGAGGAAAATTCAAACGCCCATCGGCCCGATGGTTGCGATGGCGAGCGACGAAGCGCTGTCACTGCTCGAATTCGACGACCGGCCGGCTTTGCCGCGGGAGATCGAGGAGTTGGAGCGGCGCTACGGTTATACGATCGAGGCTGGCCGCAACGCGGTTCTCGATCAGATTGGGACCGAGCTGACGGCATATTTCGCCGGCAGGCTTACGCAGTTCGAAACGCCGCTGATCCTGCCGGGAATGCCATTTCAGCTGGAAATCTGGTCGAAACTGCAGGAAATATCCTATGGACAGACCTGCACCTATGGCGAGATGGCGCGCGCTATCGGCAAGCCGGGTTCCAGTCGCGCTGCCGGTGCTGCGAATGGACAAAATCGCGTCGCCATCGTCGTCCCCTGCCATCGGGTCATCGGCGCGGACGGCTCGCTCACCGGTTATGGCGGCGGCCAGCGGCGCAAGCGCTATCTGCTCGATCTCGAACACCGGGTGTTTGCCGCTATGGCAAACCGGCCGGTTTTTCACCCTATCACCACGCAGGGGAGATTTTTCTAGACAATCAGTCCCGTCGTGAACTGCGGTTCATGCAGCAGCCGGTCCAGCAGGACAAGCCCCTGTTCGAGGCGAGCCCTATCCGGCGCGGCGCCAAGCGACACGCGGACGGCTTCGCCCGGCGACGGTCCGATGCTGAACGCCAATGCGGGGACGATGCCGAGACCGGAGCGGCGGGCAATGGCGGCGAATTCACTGGCGTTCCACTGTACGGGGAGCGTGAGCCAGAGATGGTGTCCGGATGGATCCGCCGCATAGGTCCAGTTTTTGAGAACGGCGGAGGCGAGGAACTGGCGCGCGCGGCTCTCCGCCCTGATCGCCAGCGTGATTTGCCGCAATGTGCCGGTTTCGATCCAGTCGGTCGCCAGCGCAGCCAAGAGCGGCGAGGCGCCCGGATTGCTGGCGCGCAGGCTTGACGCCAGTCTCAATACATCCAGCGCCGACGGGCAGAGCACATAGGCGACCCGAAGAGCCGGAGCCGCACATTTGGACAGGGTGGAGACATGCCAGGTGAGGCCGGGAGCCAGCGCCGCAATGGCTGGCAGCGGCTGGTCCAGCAGTTCCGCATAGGGATCATCCTCGATGATTGTTACCTTATGCCGGAGGGCGATATCGGCGATAGCCTGCCGCCGCTCCAGCGGCATGGTCGCAGTCGTCGGATTGTCTATGGACGGAATGACGTAAAGCGCTTTTGGCAAATGACACCGGCAGCATTCCTCAAACGAATCCGGGATGATGCCGTGCTCGTCCATGTCCAGCGGGTGAATGGCGAGGTCGAGGGCAGCCGCCACGGACTTCAAGCCGGGATAACTCATCGAGCCCGCGCAGATGCTGCTCCTGGCGGCAACAAGGCTGCAGATGGCAAAGAGCGCGCTTTGTGCCCCTCCGGCAACGACAAGCCGGTCCACGGCCGGCGCGGCGCTGAAGCGCGGAGCAAGCCACTGTGCCGCGGCCTGGCGGGACGCTTCGGTCCCGGTGCTTTCCTGGTAGGACAGAAAATGGTTTGGCGCACCGGCAAGAAGAACGCCGACGCCGTGGGCGATGCGACCTGGCAAACCGGCTTCGTGTGGCTGCGGCGGTATGTTCATGCTAAGATCGAGTTCAGCGGCCGGTGTTGCCGTTGCCGGTTGATCGGGCGGAATCTTTACGAAGGTGCCAGCCCCGGTTCGCGCCTCGATCAGGTCCAGATGGCGGATCTCGTTCAAGGCGCGCGTTACAGTTGTAAGGTCAACGCCGAGTTCACGTGCAATCTCGCGTTGCGGCGGTAACGCGTCGCCGGCTTTGATGAGGCCCGCTGCGATATCGGCTTTCAGCGCATCGGCGATACCCTGATGCTTGTATCTGGCATTTGCGGCGATGCGGGGCTTCCAAAGTGTCATGTGACATCCATTGTATGGAGTTTCGCCATACAATTATTAGGTTTGTCGACTGTCCGCAAGGCAAATTGTCGCTGATTGCCGCGAATTACTTTATTTTCTTCCATACAAGGTGTAAATATCGACGCAAGATTATCCAGATTGTATGTTCACAAAGTCCATACAATAGGGTGGGCATTGAAAGGCGATTGCCATGTCAGAAATTCAGTACCATGCGACAGACAACCCGATGAAGACCGGTATTCTCGGGCGCTGTCCGCAATGCCAGCAGGGTCACCTGTTCAACGGATACCTCAAGCTGGCTCCGTCATGCGAGGTTTGCGGGCTTGATTATTCTTTTGCCGATCCCGCCGACGGCCCGGCTTTCTTTGCCATGACCATCGTCGCCGTGCCGGCCATGATCTTCGCTCTATGGTTGCAGACGACCTACGAAGTTTCGATCTGGGTGCATCTGTTCACCACGCTGCCATTGACGCTTCTTGGCAGTCTTGCACTGTTGCGGCCACTGAAGGGGTGGCTGGTCTGCTCGCAATATTTCCACAAGGCCGAAGAAGGCAGGCTGGTGCGCAAGGGCGACGTCTGAGGCGCCGTCCTCGCGCGAAGTCAGGAATGGCGTCAGATATTGGTGCCGCCATCGATTGTGAATGCCGAGCCGGTGATGAACCGGCCTTCGTCGCCTGCCAGATATGCGACAATTCCGGCAATATCCCTGGCTTGACCAAAGCGGGGGATCGCCATCAGTGCACGCTGTGCGTCCGCATGGTCACCATTGGCGGGGTTCATGTCCGTATCGGTCGAGCCTGGCTGGACGATATTGACGGTGATTTCCTTCGGGCCAAGGTCGCGTGCCAGCGCCTTGGTCAAGCCGACGAGGGCTGCCTTGCTGGTGGCGTAGATGCTGAGGCCGGGAAATGGCACGCGCTCGCCAAGATTGCTGCCGATCGAAACAATGCGCCCGCCTGCGCCCATGAGCGCGGCCGCTGCCTTCGATGCAACGAAACTCGCCCGGACATGAATGGACATGACGCGGTCGAACTCATCAAGCGTGGCGGTTTCAATCTGGTCGACCGAAAAGACACCGGCACTGTTGACCAGAATATCCAGTCTCCCGAGCTTGGCATGGGCCTCGCTGACGGCGGCCTCTACGGCTGCTGCATCGAGATTGTCCGCCCTGATGGCGATGGCGCGCCGCCCGAACTTTTCAATGGCTTTTACGGTTTCGCCGGCCTTCGCGGCGGCGCTGGTATAGGTTATGGCGATATCGGCACCGTCTTCCGCCAGTTTGCGCGCTATCGCGGCGCCAATGCCGCGGCTTCCACCGGTGACGAGGGCTACTTTGCCATTAAGACGAGTCATGTGATTTCCTATTATGTAATGATCGATACAAAAAGACATAGGATGCTTGCACGGCAGCGTCAAGTGTTTTATGTATTGACCATTACATAAAGGAAAAACCATGACGCAAAGAGGCCGTCCACGTGCATTCGATCGTGATGCCGCGCTTGCGCGGGCGATGGAGGTGTTCTGGGCAAAGGGCTATGAAGTGGCCTCCATGGCCGACCTCACGGCAGCGATGGAGATCAATGCGCCCAGCCTTTACGCGGCTTTCGGCAGCAAGGCGGAACTGTTCAAGGACGCTGTCGAAGTCTATCGGACCAGGGTGGGCGTGCAGATCTGGGAAGCGCTGCCCGAAGCCGCAACGGCGCGCGAAGGCTTTGCCAATTTCCTGAAGGAGACGGCCCTCGCCTATACCCATGCCGACGAGCCGCATGGCTGCCTGATCGTGCTTGGAGCCCTGCATGGCGAGCAGGGTTCGGAATCGGTCTGCGCGCTGCTGCGTGACCGGCGTCTGGAGAATGTGACCCACCTCAGAAACCGGCTGGAGCGGGGGATAGGTGAGGGAGAACTGCCCGCGACCATCGATTGCCAGCAGGTCGCGGAATTCTACGCCACGGTCCAGCATGGCATGTCGATCACCGCGCGTGACGGGGCATCGCTTGAACAGTTGATGAAGACCGCCGATGCGGCCATGGCCGCTTGGGATACGCTGACCTCACAGGCGGCCTGAGAAACCACGGCCGCCCGTGCATTGCCGCATCAGATCGAGCGGACGGGATCCAGCGTGACCTTGTAAAGTTCGATATTTTCACGATCCATCAGCCGGACGGTCATCTGTCCGCTCACCCCGTCGATATCGACAAGCCCGAAGAATTGCAGCCCCGCCGACGGCGGCAGGTTCTGTCCCTGCTCGGCTTTGGGTGCCTTGATGAACCTGAGCTCCGGACCGAAGGTCTGGTCGAGATCGTTGGGGCCGAAGGTTCCGGCATGGATCGGGCCGGAGACGAATTCCCAGAATGGCTCGAAGTCCTGGAACTGCGCCTTTTCCGGATTGTAGTAATGCGCGGCCGTATAGTGCACATCGGCGGTGAACCAGGCGGTGTTCCTGATGCCCGCAGACTTGATGAAGCGCAGCAGATCGGCAATTTCGAGCTCGCGGCCCTTTGCCGGGCCATTGTCGCCATTGGCGATGGCTTCCGCGCCCTTCTTTTCCTTGGCGTTGTCCCAGACAATAACGCCGAGCGGCATGTCCGATGCGATCACTTTCCATGTGGCTTTGGAGTTCAGGAGTTCCTGTTTCAGCCAGCGCACCTGGCGCTCACCAAGAATGGAGGCGTCCGGTGTGATCGTCTCTTCCATCCCTGGACCATTCGGGCCGCGATAGGAACGCAGATCGAGGAAGAAAACATCAAGCAGCGGACCATAGGCGATCTTGCGGTAGACCCGGCCCGGTTCCGCCGGAGTATAGCGGATCGGCGTCATTTCGTGGAAGGCACGGCCGGCCCGGGCGGACAAAAGTGCGATGGACTTTTCCTCGTAGCGATCGTCGGCGGCGAGGTTCCTGGAGGATGACCAATTGTTGGTCACCTCATGGTCATCCCACTGGAAAAATGTCGGGCAGATGGCGTTCAATGCCCGGACATGATCGTCGAGAAGGTTGTATTTCCACTGACCGCGATACTCGTCCAGAGTCTCCGCAACCTTGCGCTTTTCATCGGTGACGATGCGGTTCTTCCACTTGGTACCGTCTTTCAGGTCGACTTCATCGACGAGAGGTCCATCGGCATAGATCGTATCGCCCGAATGCAGAAAGAAATCCGGCTCGTGGCGGGCAATGGTCGCATAGGTCTTCATGCCAGTCTCGTCGATACCCCACCCCTGGCCAACCGTATCGCCTGACCAGGCAAAGCGGATATTGCGCTTCGTCATCGGCGCGGTCTTGAAACGTCCGACAACGGGTTCCGAAACCGCATTGAGGTCGCTGAGATCAACCGCGATCAGGCGGTAGAAGATATCCTGGTCCGAGGCGAGATCCGTCAGCAGCTGCTTTACGGCCAGATCGCTATCGGGAAAGGCATTGAGCGGGGGGAGCTTGATCGCATCGGTAAAGCTTTCCGTCGTGGAAACTTCGATGCTTACGCGAGCGGGCCGATCGGTTCTCGTCCAGATCATGCCGGTTGTCGCATCAACATCGCCCGACTGGACGCCATGGGTAAAGACCGGACGTGCGTTTGCGCGTGAGTAGGACGGGAGCGCGAAACCGGATGCGGCAGTCAACGCAACGGCTCCGGTTGAAACGAGGAAGCTGCGGCGAGTGAAGGGTGCCGATCGGGTCATGAATATTCTCTCCGGGCTGGCTGACACATAATCCAAAGGATCATGCGCCGATCAAGAGTGGCTGGCTGCCTCTTTCTTGCGCGGGGAACGTTTCAGTTTTTTTGCAGTTCTGTGAAGTTTACACAAACGAAAACGGGCGGCAGAGCCACCCGTTTCGCATTCACGTGCATAATGAAGTTCAGCTTATTCGCTGGCAGCTGGTTCCTCAGCAGGCGCTTCCGCAGCGGCCTTGGCAGCTTCAGCGGCGGCTTTGGCGGCTTCGGCTTCAGCAATGACCTTTGCCTTTGCATCTTCTTCAGCCTGCTTGGCCAGAGCAACGCGCTCCTGTGCCTTCTTGCCCGGAACAGCCTTTTCAGGATTGCTGCGGGTGTCGCGCTTGGCGATTCCGGCCTGATCGAGGAAACGCAGGACGCGATCCGTCGGCTGCGCGCCGTGACCAATCCAGTAGTTGATGCGCTCTGCATCGAGCTTGACGCGGTCGCCATCCTTGGGAAGCATGGGGTTCCAAGAACCGACGTTCTCGATGAAACGGCCATCGCGCGGTGCGCGGACGTCAGCAATCACAACGTGGTAGTAAGGGCGCTTCTTCGACCCTGCGCGGGCCAGACGGATTTTCAGTGACATTGTATTCTCCTGGTTGAGTTACGCGCCGTTTTCTTTGGCGGCTGTTGTTTCGTGATGCCTGATCACTTCCTTGACGATGAAGTTCAGGAACTTCTCGGCAAAATCGGGGTCGAGGCCGGACGACTGGGCAAGGGAGCGCAGACGTTCGACCTGAAGTTTTTCTCGCGCTGGATCGGCGGGCGCGAGGCCGTTCTGCGCTTTCAGCAGACCCACTTCCTTGGTGCAGCGGAAACGCTCCGCGAGCATATGGATCAGCGCCGCATCGATATTGTCGATCGAGGCACGCAGTTCGATGAGTTCCTTCGGGAGGGACGATGAGGACATGATTATCCTTTCTTCTTAGGAAGGCCGGGAAGGCCGCCGCCCAGGCCGGGCAACCGGGGCATGCCACCGCCGCCCAGACCACCGAGACCGCCGGGCAGGCCGCCGCCCTTGCCAAAGCCCGCGGCTTCCGCCTGTTTCTGCAGGGCTTCGAGCTGCTTCGGGTCCATCCTGGACAGGTCCGGCATGCCGCCGCCAAAACCGCCCGGACCACCCATGCCGCCAAGACCCATCTTGGCGCCGAGGCCGCCCATCATCTGTTTCATCATGCCGCCTTTGCCCTTGCCGCCCATCGCTTTCATCATGTCCGCCATCTGGCGGTGCATTTTCAGAAGCTTGTTGATGTCGGCGGCATTGGTGCCGGAACCCTTGGCGATGCGCTGCTTGCGCGAATGCTTGAGAATGTCGGGATTGCCGCGCTCGGCCGCAGTCATCGACGAGATAATCGCGAGCTGGCGCTTGAAGATGGAATCGTCGAGGCCGGCAGCGGCCATCTGATCCTTCATCTTGCCCATGCCGGGCATCATGCCCATGATGCCGCCCATGCCGCCAAGCTTCTGCATCTGGCCGATCTGATCGGCCAGATCGTTGAGATCAAACTTGCCGGACTGCATCTTTTTGGCCATCGCGGCGGCTTTTTCCGCGTCGATGTTCTCGGCAGCCTTCTCAACCAGCGAAACGATGTCGCCCATGCCCAGAATACGATCGGCGATACGGCGAGGATAGAACTCCTCCAACGCATCCATCTTTTCGCCGGTGGCGATCAGCTTGATCGGCTTGCCGGTGACGGCGCGCATCGAAAGAGCAGCACCGCCGCGGCCATCGCCGTCCATGCGGGTCAGCACCAGACCGGTGATGCCGACGCGATCATCGAACGAACGTGCAAGATTGACAGCGTCCTGGCCGGTCAGGGCGTCGGCGACGAGCAGGATTTCATGCGGGTTTGCCTTTTTCCTGATGTCGGCCATTTCGACCATCAGCGGCTCGTCGATATGCGTGCGGCCGGCGGTGTCGAGAATAACAACATCATGGCCGCCAAGCTTGGCGGCCTGTACGGCGCGGGCGGCGATCTCGACCGGTGTCTGGCCGGCAATGATCGGCAGCGTGTCGACGCCGGTCTGTACGCCGAGCTGGCGCAACTGCTCCTGGGCGGCGGGGCGGCGCGTATCGAGCGACGCAAGCAGCACCTTCTTCTTCGACCGCTCGGTCAGGCGCTTGCCGATCTTGCCGGTCGTGGTGGTCTTGCCCGAGCCCTGCAGGCCGACCATCATGATGACGACGGGGGCAGGCGCATTGAGGTCAATGGAAACACCTTCTTCGCCGAGCATGCTGACAAGTTCGTCGTGGACGATCTTGACGACCATCTGGCCGGGCTTGATGCTCTTGAGGACCTCGGCGCCGACCGCCTTGGCGCGAACCTTGTCGGTGAAGGAGCGGACGACATCAAGCGCAACGTCGGCTTCGAGGAGGGCGCGGCGAACCTCGCGCAGCGCGGCTGCGACGTCGGCATCCGACAGCGCGCCGCGACCGGTCAGGCCGTTCAAAATCGAACCTAGTCGTTCCTGTAAGCTCTCAAACATCCAGTTTTCCTTGATATCTTCGGGGACATTCCCCGAAAGATAAGTTTCCAATCGCGCCAAAGCCAGAAGCTCAAAGCAAAATGACACCCGAGGGCGCATCGCGCTGTCGGGTGTTGACCTCCGGGATCGTTCGAACCCTTTCGGGGTCCCGGTCGGCTGCTCGGAGTTCAGAACTCGTCGCGGATTGATGCGCGGCTTAAACAGCAAGTGGCGCGTAGAGTCAAGGTGCGGCAGGTTCAGGCGCGCCTTTTCCGGCTCGTCAGCTTGCGCAACGCGTCATGGATATGGTCCTGACCCTAATCATCAAGCCAAAGCCTAGAGGTCAATACCAACCCAAAGAACGTCGTTTCAACCACAGATTGTATTTCTTTCAATACGTTAGCCAGCGGTATAGGCTGGTACTCATTCCATAATTCATGAAATGGCCGTAAACTTACGCGAGGGGAGGCGACTTTTGTCCAATAGATGGGCAATTCTGCCAGATGACAGGGTTGTAGAAAAATGGCAGATAGGACCACGAGCGATTCAACTTTCAAGGAGATTTCCATGGCATTTGTTGCCAAAGGCAGATTTTTTGCGGCCACAGTGTCCGCGCTTCTCGTAACGGCTGGCGCGGCGCAAGCCGCCGCCGGATGTGGCAAAAGTTCCGCAGGATTTTCGGAATGGATCCAGCAATACGAGCAGCAGGCACAGGCGCAAGGTATTGGCAACAGAGCTATCGGGGCGTTGAGCAACGTCAACTATGCGACGAAAACCATCAACGCCGATCGCAACCAGAAGAGCTTCAAATACTCACTCGACAAGTTCATGCAGGTGCGCGGCGGTCAGACGATCATTTCGCGGGGCAAATCACAGAAGGCCAAGAATGCGGCGCTTTTTGCCAGCATTGAAAGACGCTACGGCGTTCCGGCGGGCCCGCTGATTGCAATCTGGGGCATGGAAACCGGCTTCGGCAGCTTTATGGGCAATCAGCACACGCTCTCGGCAGTAGCGACACTTGCCTATGATTGCCGCCGCCCAGAATATTTCCGCGATCAGCTCAATGCTGCCCTGCAGTTGATCGACAATGGGACGCTTGCGCCTGACGCCAAGGGTGCGATGCATGGCGAGATCGGCCAGACGCAATTCCTCCCGGTGAATGTCCTGAAATATGGTGCAGATGGCGACGGCAATGGCCGCATCGACATGGTTCGCTCCAAGGCAGACGCATTGGCATCGACGGCGAACTTCCTGCGCGGCCATGGCTGGCAGGCTGGCGCAGGCTACCAGCCCGGACAACCCAATTTCGGTGCGATCCAGGGCTGGAATGCTGCCAGTGTCTATCAGCAGGCCATCGCCATCATCGGCGCGCAAATCGACGGCGAATAATCAAGCTGCGCCTGAATGCCAAAGAGCCGGTGCGTCGCGCCGGCTTTTTGCTTGTCAAAAGCCCTCGCACGCCACTCCGACGGAGCTCTGCGCGCTCTCTATGATCTTCGCGCCGCGGAAATTGAAAATCTCACGCATATAGGTGGTGTTGCCGGGGAATTGGTAGCAAACGAAAACGGTGATCGTACCGTTTTCCGTGCTGGCGATTCGGTGCCGGACCGTAGCGCCACGCACCGCATTCTTCCATTCATCGAGACTCCCGAGGAATTCATCCTTGGTCTGGATCGCATCGATGTCTTCAAGGATGACTTTCGCGTCATCGGCCAGAATGTCGTTGAACGTCGTGCGGTCAGCGGTCGCGAGGCCGGAATACCAGCGCGCCACGAGCGCCTGATGGGCCTCGTCCGCCACTGCAGGAAGCATCAATGAAAGAATGACGGCGATCGTGAGTGTCAACCGCGTCATTCTGATCTCTCCTATTCCAGGGCGGCGGCGCCGGCCGCTTCAGGGTCAGGACGCAGGAAATCACCGGTTTCGGGATTCATGATCCAGAGTTCGCCCGTCGAAATGTCGAACCAGGCGCCATGCAGGCTGAGGCGGCCCTTCTTTTCAAGGACATCGATGCAAGGAAAACTGCGCAGGTTCTTCAAAGAATAGCGGATGGAAATCCGCTCGAGTGCCGTCTGCCGCTCGAACGGTGTCATGAGCTCATTGGCGGAAACCGCCTCCGCGGCAGGTGCGACAAGGCTCATCCACTTGCCGATGAAATCACCTGGGGAGAGCGGCTGGCTCTCGGGGGCGAGTGCTGCCTTGATACCGCCGCAGCGGCCATGCCCGAGGACGACGATATTCTTGACCTTGAGGCTCTGCACGGCGAATTCGAGCGCGGCGGACGTCGCATGATACTCGCCATCGGGTGCATAGGGCGGCACGAGATTGGCGACGTTGCGGACGACGAAGATCTCACCGGGCGCGGTATCGAAGATGATCTCGGGCGCCGAGCGGGAGTCGCAGCAGGCGACGACCAATGTTTCGGGCGTCTGGCCCTGATCGGCGAGCTGCTTGTAGCGCATCGTCTCGTTGGCATAGCGATGCGCCATGAAGTTGCGATAGCCGGTGAGGAGTTTCTCAGGGAGCAAGGTCATGGCTTTTGCTTAATCCTGATTTTCATGAATTTCAATTGATCCTTTGTCTCAGGGTATTCATGCCCGCACGCCCTTGCTTGGATGAACGAGACGGCGCATCTGCGTCATCGCCATGGGTGTCGACAGGCTGGATGCGTCTGCCTCCAGCATCAGTTCGTCGGCGCCGCGCTTGGCGGAACGCGCCATGATCTCAAAGACTGATGCGGTGGTTCGCTGCAGCACCTGTTCAAGATCGAGGCCGGCAAGCATGCGGGCCAGGAAAAGAGCAGAGGTCAAATCGCCAAGGCCATTGGTCGGGCCCGTAACGAGGCGGTGTTCGGCGAGAAGAGCCAGCGAGTGGGTGACGAGCAGATTGCCTGTACCGCCGGCAAGCATTGGATGCGCAGAGGTGACAAGCATGGTGCCCGGGCCCGCATGCAGGGCCGCCTGCATGATCGCCTTGTTATCGGGAAGCTCGGCGCCGGCCAGCCAGGCGAGCTCGAAGCGATTGGGTGTCGCAATATCGGCAAGCGGCATGAGCTGATCGCGAATGCCGATGGCTGTAGCTTCGGGAACATAGAGTCCCTTCTCATCGCCGATCACCGGATCGCAGAGGTAGAGGACATCCTTATTCCGGGCCTTTACCGTCTTGACCAGACGAGCGACCGCAGCGGCCTGCGCCGCATTGCCGAGATAGCCGGTGATGACGCCGCTGACCTCGCCAAGCCACGGCGCGCGCTCCAGATCAGCAATGAGATCGTCGAACTGCTGCACCTCCGGCACGATGCGCTTCGCGGGCCCGTGACCAGGGTGCCAGGGAAGAATGACAGTCGGCACCGCCCAAACCGGATGGCCAAGGGTTTCAAGCGCGAAAACGGCGGCGCGATTGCCGACCGAGCCACGGACGACGTGGCTGGAAATGACGATAACGGCATTGGCGGAGACAGCAGCGGGACTGGGCATTGAAAATACTCATGCAGGAGGGGGAGAGGAGCTTAAGCCATGCCGAAAAAGGAACTCAGGAACCAGATAAACATGGCGATCAGCACAAGCAATCCCAGGAACCGGCCGATGCGCGTGCCCCAAATCTCGATGGGATCGGCAGCATCGGCATCCTCGGCGGAAAAATGGCCCTTGGTACGCTCGATAACGGACAGGCCCCCGGACGCGGTTTCGTGGTTCACGCGGTCCAGAATGCGCCTGGATTCGGTGCCGGACTCGCGCTTGTTGTCCTGTTCAGGCATGACAATTCCATGGGGTTGCAGAGCAAATCACCATAGCGCTTTGCCAGTTCCTTTTGCAGAAAAAAATCGCTAGGTTCGTACTGCTTCGTTTCGAAGGCCGTCCGGCCGCTTGAATCTGAACTTGGGGAGAGGATTCCGATGCACCATGTGACTCGTTTGACGGCGCCGCGCCGCGCGCTTTCCGTTCTTGCTCTCGCACTCCTTGTGCCCCTGCTTTCCGCCTGCGGGTTCAATACTATTCCGACCAATGAAGAGCGGGCAAAGGCTGCCTGGAGCGAAGTGCTGAACCAATATCAGCGCCGTGCCGACCTCATTCCCAATCTCGTTGAAACTGTCAAAGGTTATGCTGCGCAGGAAAAAGATGTCCTGACCTCGGTCGTCGAGGCGCGCGCCAAGGCAACCTCGGTGCAGGTGACTCCGGAGACGCTGACAGACCCCAATGCGATGAAGGTTTTTCAGGAGAACCAGGCACAGTTGACGGGTGCTCTCTCGCGGCTGATGGCGATCGTTGAAAACTACCCGGATCTGAAATCCAACCAGAACTTCCTGGCCCTGCAGTCGCAGCTGGAGGGGACGGAAAACCGCATCGCCGTGTCCCGCCGCGACTATATCGAAGCCGTGCGTGTGTATAATACCTCGCTCAGGACCATGCCGACCATGATCTGGAAGTGGATCTGGTTTACCGGGAATGAACCATACCAGACCTTCAACATCGAGGATTCGGCCAAGCAGACGCCTCAGGTGAAATTCTAGGCTTTCCAGATGCCCATACCGGGTCAAATCGCGGTCATGACCGTTTGCGAGCGATCGTCCAAATGGCTTGCCGGGCGCCTGCTGCTTGTTTCCGTGCTGCTCATCCTGTTGATGGCCAGCGCCTTCACCGCCGAACTGCCCGCGCTGACCGGGCGGGTCGTCGATGGTGCGAACGTCATCGATGCGGCGACCAGGGAGCAAATTACCCGGAAACTGGCGGCTTTCGAGGCGAAAGCCTCCGACCAGGTGGTGGTGGTAACGGTGCCGAGCCTCGAAGGAGAGGAAATCGAGCCCTATTCCAACAGGCTCTACCGCGCTTGGGCGCTTGGGCAGAAACAGGAGAACAATGGTGTTCTGCTGGTCGTGGCGCCGAATGACCGCAAGGTCCGCATCGAGGTGGGCTACGGTCTCGAAGGTACGCTGACGGATCTTCTGTCAAAGCTCATCATCGAAAACGCCATCATTCCGGGTTTCCGTTCCGGTGACTATTCCGGCGGCATTTCGAAAGGTGTTGATGGCATCCTGACCGTGCTTTCGGGTGACGCGGCCGAACTTGAAGCCCGCGCGAAACGCAATGTTCAGGAGCAATCCTCCGACATTGATTGGTTCATGGTCATTTTCATCGCAATATGGGTAACGATCTTTTTTGGCGGCTTCGCGATGGCTGTTCTGGCGCCTGTCTTCGGACGCAAGATTGGGCCCGGGCAGTATGAATGGCTCGGGATGCATGTCGACAATCGTCCGCGCCGCCGGAACGGTGGCGGATGGTCCGGAGGTGGCGGCTGGTCTTCGGGCGGTGGTGGCGGCGGTTTTTCGGGTGGCGGCGGGTCGTCTGGCGGCGGCGGTGCATCGGGGAGCTGGTAGATCATGCGACTGATGAATGAAGCGGATCACAAGAGCATCGCCGAGGCCATCCGTCGGGCGGAAAGCCGTACCAGCGGCGAGATCTATGCAGTTCTGGCGCGGCGCAGCGACAGCTATTTCTACGTGGCCGGTTTCACTGTCGCCTGTGGCATCCTGCTTGCCGCCGTATTCGTCGCGGTGGCGGCGCACTGGTATTGGTATACGGTGCCGCTGCCTGTCTTCGGTCTGGCGATCCTTGCGGCGTTCCTGACGGCGGTGCTGTTGCTGTGGCTGGTTCCGAGCGTCACATTATGGCTCGTTCCCAAGCGCATCCTATACCGGCGCGCGCATCTGAATGCGATCCAGCAGTTTCTGGCGCGCAATGTGCACCTGACAAGCGAGCGCACCGGTATCCTGCTCTTCGTGTCGTTGGCGGAACGTTATGCCGAGGTGGTAGCGGATGCCGGCATCAACGCGAAAGTCCATCAGGATGAATGGAACAACATTGTTGCGATTCTGACGGAACATGCGGGCCGGGATGATTTGACGGCGGGGTTTCTCATGGCGATCGAAAAAGCGGCTTTGCTGCTGGAAGAACATTTCCCGGCCGGGCCCGACGACATCAATGAACTGGATGATCATCTGGTCGAATTGTAAGTTTATTGCGTGTCACATCATTTTCACCCTGAACATGCAGTTTGTAGTCGAAAATGCCTTCCGAATAGCTATGATCGGTCCAATTAGGGAACCGAGGGGGAATATTTAATGGCTTCCAAGACAAAATCGGACGTAAAAGCCGCCACGAAGTCAAAACCGCCGAAAGCTGCAAAAGAGAAAAAGGCCGGAACAGGCCTCTTCCAGGAACTGCTGTTTGCCCGTGCGCCCGAAGAAGACCTGGCCGTTTATGATGCCGGCGCGCTTGGCACTTCGGCCAAGCTTGCGCAGGATGCCTTGGCCCGTTTCAAATCCGGCAAGCCGTTGATCGATCTCTCCGAGAGCAATCTTGTCTATCGTGACGGCAGGCCGATCACGGTCATTACGCTGATCAACGACAACATGCCATTTTTGCTGGATTCCGTTCTCGGCGAAATTAGCGAGCGGGTGAGTTCGGTTTACCTGGTGCTGCATCCGGTCATGGACGTGGATAAAAAGAGCGGAAGCGTTATCGGCGGCGCCGGTCCCGAGAAACCCGGCGAGGGCGTGGCCCGTGTCTCGGTGATGCAGATCCATGTTCCGGCACTCGATGCGCCTTCACGCGAGATCATGCTTGCCGCGCTAACCACCGTGCTCAAGCAGGTGCGCGAAGCCGTCAATGATCGCGCGGCCATGGTGGCGCGCCTGACTGACGCCATAGAGGCTTACAGGGCCGGCAAAACGCCGATGAAGAAAGCTGCAGCTGAGGAAGCTGTGGAATTTCTCGAATGGCTGCGCGACAACAACTTCACCTTCCTCGGGGTTCGAGAATACGACTATCAGGGTGACGCCAGTCAGGGCGAGTTGGAGCGTTCCGGCAAGCGGGGGCTCGGCATCCTGAGCGATCCCGATGTGCGGGTTCTCAAGCGCGGTAACCAGGGCGTAACGACAACACCGCAGATCATCGCATTTCTGACCGGCCCGGAACCGCTTATCGTCACCAAGGCCAATACGAAATCGCTGGTGCACCGCCGTGGTTATATGGATTACATCGGCGTGAAGACGTTCGATCAAGAGGGCAAGGTTACAGGCGAATTGCGGTTCGTCGGCCTGTTCACCTCCGGCGCCTATACACGCTCGGTGCTCAAGATCCCGTATCTGCGATCGAAGACCGAGGCGGTGATCAGCCGGCTTGGCTTCAACCGCGAAGATCATTCGGGCAAGCAGCTGATCAAGGTACTCGAGAGCTATCCGCGCGACGATCTGTTCCAGATCGACGTCAAGGCGCTGACTCGCAACGCCGAGATCATTTTGGCGCTGGGCGAGCGCCCGCGTGTGCGCGTTCTGCCGCGCATCGATCCGTTCGGCCGCTTCGCTTCGATCATCGTCTTTGTCCCGCGCGAACGTTACGATTCCGTCGTGCGCGAAAAGGTCGGCTCGTATCTCGCCGGCGTCTATGAGGGGCATGTTTCGGCTTACTATCCGGCATTTCCAGAAGGCAATCTTGCCCGCGTCCATTTCATCATCGGTCATGCCGAGGACGAATTCCCCAAGGTCAAGCGGGAGACGCTGGAAGAAGCTGTTCGCTCGATCGTCCGGACTTGGGAAGACGCTGTGGCTGAAGTCGGCGACCGCACCGGAACCTCGGAGTTCACGCCGCTGGCCGCGGCCTTCCCCGACTCCTACCGTGAGAATTTTTCGCCGGATGAAGCGCTGGTCGATGCGAGCCGCATTGCCGGCCTGTCCCGCAACAATCCGCTGTTCGTCGATTTCTACCGGCACCGCACCGACGGGCCGAACGCAGCTTCCCTCAAGATCTATCACTACGGCTCGGCTGTTGCGCTGTCGCAGCGCGTACCGCTCCTGGAGAATATGGGTTTTCGTGTCATCAGCGAGCAGACGTTCGCACTGCCCGCTGCCGATGGCAGCCCGCTTTATGTGCATGACATGGAGCTGGTCAGCGCCTCCGGCGGATCGATCGACCTCGCCGACAACGGCGATCTGTTCGAGGATGTATTCCGCAACATCTGGAGCGGTGCATCGGACAATGACGGATACAACGCGCTCGCGCTTACCGGGCAATTGACGGCGCGGCAAATCATCATCCTGCGTGCCTATGGCCGCTACCTGCAGCAAGCGGGTATTCCCTATTCGCAGGACTTCATTGCAGCAACGCTCAACCGCTATCCGGCAATTGCCAAACAGATATTCGATCTGTTCGAACAGGGGCTCAACCCGGCCAAGGCCAATTCTGCCCAATCACAGCGCAAGCAGACCACGATCAGGGCGGCAATCGAGACAGCGCTTCAGGGTGTCCCCAGTCTCGATGACGACCGCATCCTGCGGCGCTTCCTCAATCTCATAGAGTCGACGCTGCGCACCAACGCCTTCTCGCCTGAAGAAGATGGTGCTGAGCGCGTGACACTGGCGTTCAAGCTCGACCCGCGATTGCTGGACGCCTTGCCGGAGCCGCGGCCCTACCGCGAAATCTTTGTCTATGGGCCAGAGGTCGAGGGCGTCCATTTGCGCTTCGGACCTGTTGCCCGTGGCGGCCTGCGCTGGTCCGACCGAGCTCAGGATTACCGCACCGAAGTTCTGGGCCTCGTCAAGGCGCAGCAGGTGAAGAATGCCGTCATCGTTCCTGTCGGCGCGAAAGGCGGGTTTTATCCGAAGCGCCTGCCCAGTGGCGGCGACCGCAATGCGATTTTCGAAGCCGGCCGCGCCGCCTATATCACCTTCATTTCGACTTTGCTGTCGGTAACCGACAATCTGCAGGGTGAGAAGGTAGTACCGCCGGCCGATCTCGTCCGGCTCGATGGCGACGACCCCTATTTTGTTGTCGCAGCCGACAAGGGAACGGCAACATTCTCCGATACGGCCAATGCCATCAGCCAGGCGCATGATTTCTGGCTCGACGATGCTTTTGCTTCCGGTGGTTCGGCGGGTTATGACCACAAGAAGATGGGCATCACCGCACGTGGCGCCTGGGAAGCGGTCAAGCGCCATTTCCGCGAAATCGGCACGGACATCCAGAAGACGCCATTCACTGTCGCCGGTGTCGGCGACATGTCGGGCGACGTGTTCGGTAATGGCATGCTGTTGTCGCCACAGACAAAGCTGGTCGCTGCATTCGACCACCGCGATATATTCATCGACCCGGAACCGGACGTGAAGGCGAGCCTGAAAGAACGCCAGCGGCTGTTCGACTTGCCGCGATCCAGCTGGCAGGACTATGACAAATCGAAGATTTCAGCGGGCGGCGGCGTGTTCTCGCGGTCGCAGAAGTCGATCACCTTGTCCAAGGAAGCAGCGAAGGTCATCGGCCTTGCCAAGACCACGGCAACCCCGTTCGAGATCATGACGGCGATCCTGAAAGCGCCCGTGGATCTGCTGTGGTTCGGCGGCATCGGCACCTATGTCCGCTCGACTTTGGAAAGCGACGCGGACGTTGGTGACCGCGCCAATGATTCCATCCGCATCACCGGCAGCGATGTGCGGGCAAAGGTCATCGGCGAAGGCGCCAATCTCGGTGTGACGCAAAAGGCCCGTATCGAGTTCGGTCTGCTCGGTGGACGTTGCAATTCCGACGCGATCGACAATTCGGCCGGCGTCAACACGTCCGACGTTGAAGTCAATATCAAGATCGCGCTGGCGCAAGCCATGCGGGCCGGAAAGCTGCAGCGCGCCAAGCGCGACAAGGTGCTGGAATCGATGACCGGCGAGGTCAGCGATCTTGTGCTGCGCAACAATTATCTGCAGACGCTTGCCCTGTCTCTGGCGCAGCGGCGCGGCATTGCCGATCTCGCGTATCAGGCGCGCTTCATCAGCGACCTGGAAACAAAGAAGCTTCTCAACCGCAAGGTGGAAACCTTGCCCGACGACAAGGTGCTGGCGGAGCGGCAGGTTGACGGCATTCCGTTAACCCGTGCCGAGCTCGGCGTGCTTCTCGCCTATGCCAAAATCGTGCTTTCCGACCAGTTGTTGGCGAGCGATCTGCCGGATGATCCCTATCTCGAACAGGAACTCATCGACTATTTCCCCAGCCAGATGAAGGCGGGCTTCAGCGAGGAAATCCGCACGCACCGCCTGCGCCGGGAAATCATCGCGACGCAACTGGCCAATGACGTGATCAACCGTGGCGGCCCGACATTCGTCAGCCGTCTTGCGGACCTGACCGGTCAGCCCGGTCCGGAAATCGTCCGCGCCTATCTGATCGTGCGGGATGGCTTCGAACTGGACAAGGTGTTCGCCGGGATCGACGCGCTGGACAATGCGATACCGGGGGAAACCCAGAACGGCTTCTACGCCAAGGTGGCACGGATGCTGAACTGGACAACCGCCTGGGTGCTGCGCAACGGGACAAAAGCTGCCGGGCTGCAGGCGGCAATCCAGGAGATCAGGCAAGCGCGCAGTGCGCTGCAGCCGCGTCTCGACAAGCTGTTGCCGCTATCGATGACCGCGCTGATCCGTGAGGATACGGCCAGCAACGCCGCTCTTGGCGCGCCTGCGGCGCTTGCCGCGCAGCTGGCCCGTCTCGAAATCGCGCCGATCATCCCCGACATCGCCGCGGTGGCGCAGCAGGCCAATATCGACATTGCCAGCGCCGGCAAGGCCTATTTCGATATTTCCGAAGCCTTCCGTATCGGGCGTATCGAGGACGCGGCGCGGGGCGTCTCCGTTGCCGACTACTATGATGGGCTGGCGCTGGCGCGGGCCACCGATCTGATCTCGCAGGCACGGCGCGGTATTGCCGTGGCAGCGCTCAACAAGTATGGCAAGCAGACCGATCCGGCAAAAGACTGGCTCTCAGGTCAGGGTGCACGCGTCGACGAAGTTAGGCAGCGCATGGCGAATATTGTGGAAACGGGCGATCTGACAGTCTCCCGGCTTGCAGTCGCCGCAGGATTGCTTTCCGATCTGTCGTAGGCGGGTTGGGCACGATTGGTAAGGGATAGGGAATGGCTGTAGCGTCGAGACGGGGCATCTGGGGTTGGATGCTCTTCGACTGGGCGGCGCAGCCATTTTTCACCGTTGTCACGACGTTCATCTTCGGGCCATATTTCGTCTCGCGCGTGGCGAGCGATCCGGCCATGGGGCAGGCGGCCTGGGGCTATGGCATTGCCATCTCCGGCTTGTTCATCGCTGTCCTTTCGCCGGTGCTCGGATCGATTGCCGACCAGACAGGACGGCGAAAACCGTGGATCGGCTTCTTCGCTGTCATCAAGATCCTTTCGCTGCTCATGCTGTGGTTTGCGGCCCCTGGTTCCGGCCTGATCATGCCGCTGGTTTTCTTTTCGCTGGCGTCGATCGCGGCTGAGTTCTCCATCGTTTTCAACGATTCGATGATGCCGCGGCTGGTCGCGCCGAAGGATATCGGCCGCATCTCGAACATGGCCTGGGGCCTTGGCTATCTCGGCGGCATGATCGTGCTGATCTTTGTCGTGGCGTTCATGGCGGCTTCGCCGGTGACCGGCAAGACCATGCTTGGACTGAGCCCGATCTTCGGGCTCGATCCAGCTTCCGGCGAAGGCGATCGCGCCACAGCGCCCCTGGCGGCGCTTTGGTATTTCGTCTTCATCCTGCCGATGTTCTTCTTTACTGCGGATGGTTCGAGCAGTCTGCGGGTGGGCAAAGCCGTGGGTGTGGGGTTGGCGCAACTTCGATCCACCCTTGGCGAAGTGCGGCAGCGGCCGGGCATTTTCCGGTTTCTGTTCGGGCGCATGATCTATCAGGACGGGGTGAATGCGCTGATTGCGCTGGGCGGCGCCTTTGCCGCGACGATGTTCGGCTGGGCGACGGCGGAGATCGGCATTTTCGGCATCATCCTCAACGTGGTTGCCATCGCCGGCTGCATCGCTGCCAGCAAGCTGGACACCATGCTCGGATCCAAGATCGTGGTGGCGGTTTCGCTGGTGCTCTTGACTATCGCGACAATCGGCATCGTCTCGACAGGTCCTGGCTACACGCTATTCGGCCTGTTGCAACTGCCGGGGGCAGACAGCGGCGGCCTGTTCGGGACTCCGGCGGAAAAAGCCTATATCGGTTTCGGCCTCCTGATCGGCATGGCTTTTGGCCCGGTGCAGGCTTCGTCGCGGTCCTACATGGCACGCAGTGTTACTGCTGACGAGGCAGGCCGCTATTTCGGCATCTACGCGCTGTCGGGCAGGGCAACGAGCTTCCTCGCGCCGTTTCTGGTGGCGACGGTGACAGCACTGAGCGGCTCACCGCGCCTTGGCATGGCGGTGATCATCCTGTTCCTGCTGGCCGGGCTGGCGATCCTCGTGAGGACACCCTATCCGGCCGCCAGGATCAATGCCTGAAGTGGCGCATGCCGGTGAAGACCATGGCAATTCCATGTTCGTCGGCGGCCGCGACCACTTCATCATCGCGCATCGAACCGCCCGGCTGAATGACTGCCGTTGCGCCGGCTGCTACGGCTGACAGCAAGCCATCGGCAAACGGGAAGAATGCGTCCGAGGCGACAACGGAGCCCGTGGTCAACGGTGCCGAATTGCCAGCAGCTTCAGCAGCGTCCTCCGCCTTGCGCGCGGCGATGCGGGCGCTGTCGACCCGGCTCATCTGGCCGGCGCCGATACCGACGGCGGCGCCGTCCTTGACGTAGACGATCGCATTGGATTTGACGTGCTTGGCGATGCGAAAAGCGAGCTTGAGATCGGACATCTCCGCCGCTGTCGGCGCGCGTTTTGTGACGACCTTGAGGTCCAGATCGTCAACCACGCCGCTGTCGCGCGACTGCACGAGAATGCCGCCAGCAACGGTCTTGGCGCTGATGCCACCGGCGCGCGGATCGGGCAGCCCCCCGGTTACGAGCAGGCGCAGGTTCTTCTTCGCCGCGACGATGGCCTGGGCTTCCGGTGTGGCGTCGGGCGCGATGATGACTTCGGTGAAGGTCTTGACGATCTCTTCGGCCGCATCTGCATCGACCGTCTTGTTCAGCGCTACAATGCCGCCAAAGGCCGAAACCGGATCGCAGGCGAGCGCCTTGAGATACGCGTCCTTCAGGCTCGCGCCTTCGGCAACGCCGCAGGGATTGGCATGCTTGATGATGGCGACAGCCGACGTGCGCGCCGGATCGAATTCGGCAACGAGTTCGAAGGCGGCATCCGTATCGTTGATGTTGTTGTAGGACAGCTGCTTGCCCTGCAGCTGGGTGGCGGTGGCGACGCCCGGACGCTTTTCGCCGGTCAGATAGAAGCCCGCCGACTGATGCGGGTTTTCGCCATAGCGCATGACCGAATGCAGGTGACCGCCAATGGCACGGCGCGACGGAGTCTCGGTCATCAGGGCTTCAGCGAACCAGCCCGAAATCGCTGCATCATAGGTGGCGGTGCGGGCATAGGCTTTCGCAGCGAGGCTCTGGCGGAAGGAATAGGGCAGCGCGCCCTCGTGCTTGTCGAGCATGGCGATGACCATGTCATAATCGCCGGTATCGGTGAGGACGCCGACATAGGCATGGTTCTTGGCCGCAGCGCGGATCATGGCCGGGCCGCCAATGTCGATATTCTCAACGATATTGGCGTAGTCAGCGCCGGAATGGCGAACCTCTTCGAAGGGATAGAGATTGATGACGACGAGATCGATGGCGCCGATATCGTGCGCCTTCATGGCTTCGACATGTTCAGGGTCGTCGCGAACGGCAAGCAAACCGCCATGCACCTTGGGATGCAGGGTCTTGACGCGGCCATCCATGATCTCCGGAAATCCCGTGATGTCGGAGACGTCGCGCACTGGAATGCCTTCGGCAGCGATCGCCTTGGAAGTGCCACCGGTGGAGAGTATTTCAATACCGTGGCGGTGGAGAGCGTGGGCGAGTGCCGTCAGGCCGGTCTTGTCTGAAACGGAAAGAAGTGCCCGCCGGACTGGATGAAGGTTCGGAGCGGGAAATGATTTTGCGGCGACGGCCATGGGAGTTCGTCCTCAGCAGTATGGAAGGTTGAGCGGATTTGCCAGCCGGTTAGCACAGGCGGCCAAGGAATCCTACTTCCGATCGCAGATTCTGTCAGATCGCGACGTTTTTCCCTGGAGACGACACTCGCAAGATGCGTCTGGATCACTTGCTTGCCGCGATACGGCCAATTTCAGCAGCGTTCATTGTTCTCGATCCAACCAACAGCGGTTTGCGCAGCTGGCTTTTCTTGACCAGCACGCTGCTGTCGGGCGCGAACCGCGCATAGATAGGCAGCATCGCTCCGCCTATGGCCGATCCCAGCCGGCCGACAGATCCGACAATGATTTCCGGAACCAGCAAACCGACCGGAACGACCTCGCACAATCGCGACTGAATGCCAGCGACCAGATCCTGGAGAATGATTCTTGGCAGGATGCTGTCAATGATCACTGCCTCGATATCGACAATCGAAATTATCCCGACGATGGCTTGTGCAATCGCGTCCGCGCAATCTGCCTGCCATTGGGCAATGGGCTCCCTCGACCCCGGGGATGGCGGGTCGAGTTCCCGGACACGAAACACCTCCACGCCACTGGCGCGAAGATGATCGACCAGCACATAGACGGAGGCCCTGTGCAGAAGAATATCGAATGGTCCGGGCGGCGCTTTCACAGAAGCCAGGTTCGACCGCGAAACCGGAAATGGCCCCAGCGCTGCCGTATTGCCGTTGGGGCCCGTCTGAAGCTGCCCGTTCTGGACGAGACCTCCGCCAATCAATGTATCGATCGAAATATGCATGAAATCATCGAAGCGGGCGCCGTTGCCGCCGACGAGTTCGGCGAGTGCCGCGGCCGAGCCGTCGTTCTCGATGTAGACCGGAATGTCGTCGTCATTGGCAAAGAGCGCCGGCAGGTCCACTTCTTCCCACTTGCTGCTGAGCTCAGGAGGAAAGCCGAGCTCCTCGCCCCATCCTCCGAGAAAATACGGCGCAGCAATTCCGATTCCGACGAGACGAGACTGTAGATCCTTCCCGAGCCAATCCTTGAAAGCCTTGATGGCGTTGTTGCCGGAGCGCCTTACATGATCCGGCTCGGGAAATGCATATTCATGCGACTCCTGCGCTTGAATTGCCCCGGCAAAATCGACCAGTACCGCATCGAGAGCGCGGCGGCCAATCCTTATGCCGATCGAATAGGCTCTTTCCGGGACCAGCCGGTACATGATGGAAGGCTGGCCCCGCTGGCCAAATCTTTTACCAATCTGCTTTATGAATCCGGAGGATTCCAAGGCATCGATTATCATTGCGATTGCGGCGGGCGTCAGGTTTGCATAACGCGCGACGTCGGCTTTCGACGCTTCGGTCAACTTCCGGATCGATTCAAGTACGACGCGCTCATTATAGTGGCGTACCTGAACCGAATTGCTTCCCTTGCCGGCCATTCCATCCCCGATGCCCCGATCAGGAGCAAATTTGCTTATGCGTCCAGCATTCTTGCCTCTGAGGGTTGAACCTATCAAGAAGCCTATCAGTCTGGTTGAAACGTCAAGACCCTATCCGCGTCCGATCAAGGCGGCAAGGCTCTTTGCTCGCCCAAATTTGCAGTCCGATTGGCAAATGTCAATTTACACCCTTGACCAATTCAGGTATTTAATTTAGCAAATTGCTTTAATAAGGCCGAATAATGCGACGTTCCGGAAAAGTCGAACGCGCCCGATTATTTGACCGCCGCAATTCGATTGGGAGGTCGATATTGTTTCAGCCATCACATGGTCCGGTCGAGCATCTGCAGGAAATCGCGCCCATTGGCTTGCGCAATGCGGTCAAGAGCTTTGGCCGGACGGTCGTTCTCAAAGAGGTTTCGTTCGAGCTGCGCCAAGGCGAAGTGCTTGCGTTGCTAGGGGAAAACGGTGCGGGGAAAAGCACCTGCGTGAAGCTTCTGGCCGGTGTTCATACACCCACGCTGGGCAGTGTGGTCGTCGATGGAATGCCAGCGGATTTTCAATCGCCTGCCGATGCCAGCAAGGCGGGGGTCGCGGTTATGCATCAGCATCCGGGACTGTTCCCGGACCTGTCGATCGCCGAAAACATTTTCATCGGGCACATGCCGACGACCGGGCCGGGATTCATCGACGCTGGCCGCATGCGGGAAGAGGCGCGCCGGGTGCTGGATACGGTCGGACTGAATGTTCCGCCTGAAACGAGACTCGGTGAACTGCGCACATCCGAACAGCAGCTTGTCGAAATAGCGCGGGCGCTTTCCCTCAAGGCCCGTGTTCTCATCATGGATGAACCGACGGCGGCATTGTCCCAGAGAGAGGTAGAGCGGCTTTTCCACGTTGTCGGCGAACTTCGCAAGCAGGGTGTTGCGATGATGTTCGTCGGCCATCGAATGGACGAGATATTCCGCATTGCAGATCGTATTGCCGTTCTGCGCGATGGCTCGCTCGTTGGCGTGGAACCCGCGGCGGCCCTGAGCCGCCCGGCAGCTATCAAGATGATGGTCGGTCGTGAACTGTCGAGCCTCTATCCCGAAAGAACAGCATCCCGGGGACCGGTCGGCCTCGCAGTGCGCGGCCTTGTGCTGCAGGCAGGCGGCCCCAGCATCGACTTGATCGTTCGCAAAGGCGAGATTGTCGGTCTTGGCGGACTGGTCGGCAGCGGGCGTACGGAGATTGCCCGTGTCCTGTTTGGCGTCGATCGCCCGGTCAGTGGAGAAATCCTTATCGATGGCATTCCAAGAAAAATTCACTCGCCGCGCGAAGCGATGGACGCCGGCATTGCCTACGTGTCGGAAGATCGTATGGGGCAAAGCCTCGTCATGGATTTTTCGATCCTCGACAATGCCGCACTGACGGTCCTCGCCAAAGCTGCGCCCAGGGGCTTCTACCGCCCTCAAAGCGCGATCGAACTGGTGGGCGGCGAACTGCAGCGCATGAAATTGCGGTTCAGCGGCTATGAGCAGCCGGTGAAACAATTGTCGGGCGGCAACCAGCAGAAGGTCGTGATCGCGAAATGGCTGGCAACCAAGCCACGCATATTCATCCTCGATGAGCCGACCCAGGGCATCGACGTCAATACCAAGGCCGAAATCCATGCGATGATTGCCGATCTGGCGGCTCAGGGCATGGCCATCATTCTCATTTCTTCGGAACTCCCCGAATTGCTTGGGATGTGCGACCGCATCATCGTGTTGCGTGAAGGAGAAAAGACTGCGGAGTTCACCAGAGAGGAAGCCACGCAGGAGCTGATCCTGGAGGCGGCGACGAGCGAACGCGACTCGAGCGGCCATGCCGAACACGATCGCATCGATGCGGCGCCGGCTTTCACCCTCGCCAACATCCTGAAGCGCCGGGAGTTCGGATTGTTTGCGGCAATGGCTGCCGTGATCCTTCCTGTCGCGTTGATCAATCCCCGCATCTTCAGCGCGGCCAACCTGACCGCTGTCTCCATGGATGTGGCACTCTTGATGGTGGCGGCGCTTGGCCAGATGCTGGTGCTCATCACCCGCAATATCGACCTGTCGGTCGCGTCGATCATCGGACTTGCCGCCTATCTGTCGGCGAGTGCACTGTCTGCGCATCCGGCGATCGGGCCGATTGGCGGCCTCTTCATTGCCTGTTCGGTCGGTATTGCCGCGGGGCTGATCAATGGTGCTCTGGTGACGTTCGGGCGCATTCCGGCAATCGTCGTAACGCTCGGCACGCTGTCCATCTATCGCGGGCTCAACAGTCTCTGGGCTGCGGGTGACCAGGTCAGTGCGGACGAAGTGCCAATCTCCTGGCTCAACATGACTGGTACGAAGCTGGCGGGGGTACCGCTCATTGTCGTGGTCACGCTGCTGATCCTGCTGACCGCTTCTTACCTGCTCAACAATACCGGCATCGGGCGCGAACTCTTCGCGACCGGGTCCAATCCCGACGGTGCGGAACTTGTCGGCATTCCACAGCGGCGGCGAATCCTCCTGGCATTCGCGCTCGCCGGTCTGCTGGCCGGGATCTGCGGGGCTCTGTGGGCGTCTCGCTACGCGACAGTGGATGCCCGGGTCGCCACCGGATTTGAACTGACCATCATCGCCGCATCGGTGGTAGGGGGCGTTGCCATTCGCGGCGGCGCCGGGACACTGTTCGGCGTTGCACTCGGTGCCCTGACCTTGCTGGTCATCAAGAATGGCCTGACGCTGGTGCGCGTCGATCCGCTCTGGCTGCAGGGCGTCTACGGCCTGGTCATTCTGGCGGCCATCGGCATCGATGCCCTCGTTACGCGCCGAGCCCGCGCCGGCAACAATTGAGGTGATGTGATGATGAATTTCCTTCGCCCGCTTGAGTTTTGGCGCCGGCTCGAGTTCTGGGACGTGCTGCTGGCCGCTGCATGTCTGGTGACTATCGGTTACGGCATCCTGTTCGTGCCCAACTTCTTCACTGCCTTCAACCTCTCGCAAATTGCAGCAAGCGCTTCCGAGAAAGCACTGCTGATCCTCCCAATGACGCTGTTGATCATCGTGCGTGAAATCGACCTCTCGGTGGCCTCGATCCTGGCGCTCACGAGTGTTGTTTTCGGCTTGCTGGTGCAGGCGTCGGTGCCGCTGATCCTTGCCCTGCCGCTGACGATCGCAGCGGGTGGCCTGCTCGGTGCCTTCAACGGATATCTTACGGCATTTCTCGGCCTGCCTTCCCTGGTGGTGACTTTGGGTACGATGGCGATGTATCGCGGCATCGGCTACATCTTTCTCGGCACGGGATCGATCAATGTCCTGCCCGATTCGGTGACGGATTTCGGCATCGACAACATTGCCGGGACCGACATACCCCTGACGATCGTGCCGTTTCTCATCCTTGCACCGCTGTTCGCCATCGTTCTTCAGAGAACCCCGACCGGCAAGCGCCTATATGCGCTGGGTGGAAATCCCATGGCTGCGCTGTATTCGGGGATTGCGGCGAGGCGGCTGACCGCAACGCTTTTCGTGCTTTCGGGCGCCGTCTGCGCCATTGCCGGCATCGTCTATACGGCAAGGCTTTCCAATGCCCGCGCCAACAATGCATTGGGCATGGAACTCGACGTTATCACGATCGTGCTGCTTGGCGGCGTCAGTGTCTTTGGCGGCAAAGGACGCCTCACCGGCGTCTTCCTGGCACTGATCCTGCTTTCGGCAATCCGCAACTTACTGGCACTCAATCAGGTCGGGGGCGATGCGCAAGGCATGGTCATCGGGCTTATTCTCATCGCTTCCCTGCTTTTGGGAAACTACTCGAAATCCTTGTTTGAACTCATCCAAACCTACGCGTCGTTTCGCAAAACGGAAGCATGAAACCGGGACACCCGCCGGGTGCAATTCCGGCAATCGTCACATGGAGGAAAGAATGAACGGATACCTGAAACTTGCACTGCTCGCACCAGCACTGGCGTTTCCGCACAAAGTCCTTGCCCAGGAGTGCGCCAAGGAGCCCGTCACCGTGGGTTTCCTGCCGAAGCTCGACACCGACCCGTACTTCCAGGTGGCGAAGCAGGGTGCGGAAGAGGCGCAGAAAGAAATCGGCGGCAAGCTGATTCAGGTAGCGCCATCGCAAGGAACGGCCGAAGCGCAGATCGAATTCATCAACAGTCTGGTGTCGCAACAGGTGGGCGTGATCGCCATTTCCGGCAATGATGCAAATGCTGTCGCTCCTGCATTGAAACGCGCGGCCAAGCAAGGGGTGCGCGTCATCTCTTATGATTCAGATGTTGCTGCCAGTGCCCGCTCCATCTTCGTCAATCAGGCGAAGGGAGACAGCCTGGCCGAGATGATGCTGCAAAGTGCTTACGACCTCACGGGGGGCGAGGGTGAATTCGCCATTCTTTCCTCGACACCGACAGCGACAAACCAGAATGCCTGGATCGAATTCATCAAGGAAAAGCTGGCGGCAGATCCGAAATTCGCCAATTTGAAGCTTGCCCAGGTCGCTTATGGCGAAGAAAGCGAACAGGTCAACCAACAGCAGGCCCTTGCCCTGGTCCAGGCTTTCCCCGACCTCAAGGCCATCATCGTCCCGGCGGGCATCGGCTTGCCCGCTGCAGCCCGCGCGCTCGAGGAAGCGGGATTGACGGGTAAGGTCAAATTGACTGGTCTCGCACCGGCCACGCTGATCTCCAAATACATCAAGGAAGGGAGTGCACAGGATATCTGGTGGAACGTTTCCGACCTCGGATACCTGACTTACCAGACCGCGCAGGCGCTGGCGCAGTGCAAGATCAGCGGAAAGTCAGGCGAGACATTCAAGGCAGGCCGCCTCGGCGAATACACGATCGGCGCGGCGGGAGAACTCATTCTCGGACCGGCGAAAATCGTAACGCCAGCCAATCTCGCCGAGTTCAAGTTCTGAAGGTTACCGCCTCAGTTCACAGGGACGAGACCATGACTGATCCCATTTTGGAAATGCGAAATGTCTCGAAAACCTTTGTCGGGGTGAAAGCGCTGACAAATGTGCTGCTCACGCTTTATCCGGGTGAAGTGCACGCCCTGATGGGCGAGAACGGCGCGGGAAAATCCACGCTTATGAAGGTTCAAAGTATTGCGCACCAGGGAGAATTATCATGGTTAGACAAGCATTTTTGATCCCCTCTGCAATTGCCTTGGCCACCACACCGGCCGTTTCGAAAGCCTCAACAAGATCGGCATCACGCTTGGCTCGATGGGCAACCCCTTCTTCGTGGCCTTGGCCAAAGGCGCGGGAATCCGAAGCCAAGAGGGCCAACCCCAAGGCCGAGGTACTGGCCTTGGGCTATGACCCGGGACAATATCACGAGCTGTGTCGGATGGGCGTCCGATCAGGGATGACCGGTGGGGAAACAAGTGTGCCTGCCTGACAGCAAGCAAGCGGGCGTAAACTTACCCATAAACCCCAAGTGTTGTCCGCGTAAACTGCCACTCGACGTCGGAACGCTCGGAGGCGTTGAGCGAAAGGGTGATCTGCCGGGTTTTTACTGGACCACGAAATCCGGCAAAGAACAGCGAATCTTCAATGAATGGCTGGACCGTTGCCGAGAACATCCAGATATCATCGTTCTCCGCCTGCAGTATGATCAGACCATTTTCATCGACGGTAACGTTGACGGAAGGATGCAGGTGGAAGCGGATGACAACATCCTCCGCGCCAGTATCGCGCAGTGGATTGCGCCCTGCGGCAAAGAAGCTGTCGATACCTTCGATGACGCTGCCACTGTGCGACAGGACGATCTGACGCTCGTGATAAATGCCGAAAGGCCGGACATAACCATTGTGGTTGGCGACAAAACCAACGGCGCCTTCCCGTTCGATCCGCTCAATATTGACCTTTGTCGGGCCCGCAATTATCGGTGTGCCGATCATCGTCGACAGACCCGGTGTAGCGCTGAAGCGGCACGACGACGTGTCGTTGATCGTCGCTGTCGAATGCGCGGCAGTGGAGCGCGCCAGCGGGCGGAACTCCGGAGGGCCATAGCGGTCGACGCCGGCGTTGACGATATAGCGGTTGCGCCCGGACGACATTTCGAAGGAAAGGCAACCGGCATGGGCGTCGCGCGATGCTGTAACCGGCGGTGCAAGTCCCGTATCGGCGATGATGGTGGTGGAATCCATCGACAGGCGCTCGTAGCCTGAATGTGCCGCGTGTATGAGCGGCAGACCGCCGATATCGTCATGGCGCAGCACGGCGATGACCCGCTCCGGCATGGTTGCACCGACTCCGTTGAACAAGGCCAGGCTTCCATCGTGATGGCGGAAGAAGCGCAGCGCGGGCAGCATCCGCTCAATCGCTTCGATGAGTGCTTTCGGGGGGGCTTCCTGGCCGCTTGCGTAGGTCTGGCGTAACGGCAAGAGGTCTGCCAGCAACTCAAGAATCGTCAGCGGATTCCGTGATATGTGGCCGCCATCCGGGAGGATCTGCCGGATCAATTCGAATTCCAGATTGCGCCGGGCCGAACGGCTGGTGCTCGACGCGACGGGCAAGGCCAAGGCGGCAAGGGCCAAGGCGATGCGGGCCCGCAGTTTTTCTTCCCCGTCATCCATCACCGCCGCCATCGTGCGCAGATAGCGCACCTGCATGGCAAGCGAGCGCATGAATTGGCGGTAGGCGCGCAGGTCAGCTCCCGCGAGGATAAGGCTCGAATGCTGCAGCCAGGCGATAATGCGTTGCGCCGTGACTTCGGGTGCCCAGGCGGGGCCGCCAATCGAGCGGCCATGGGTGGTGATCCAGTCGCTGAGCAGCGCGCGGGCATTGGCTGTGGCAAGTTCAGTGCCGGCGGCGCGCAAGTTGCGCAGCCAGCCGAAATTGTGCAGCGCGGCCTGCCAAGCGGCATTGGGCGGTTCAACCAGGAATGGCGAGCGCCCGCCCGTCTCCACCACCTTGCCAGCAAGGGCAAAGCGGCCGTGGTAGAACTCTTCAGCAAGTTGTGGATCGGCTGGTCGAAGGTCCTGCGGCGCGATGAGTACCCGTTCCGGTGTGAAACCGGTAAAACGCCAGCGATAAAGCGGCCCCATGCGCACACGCCTGCGGAACCGGCGCCACAATTGCGCTGTTGCAAGTCCCCACAATTGCGGTGTTTCGCTAAGCGCGACCATGTGGCAGCATTTCCTCATTTCGCCGGGGCCCGGCGAGGTTCAGGGCATTGTCATACGCTGGCGCGAAAGATATTCCCCGCCGCATGGCTGTGCTTCGAAACCCTGAGATCATTGTTATTGCTTCGAATCGTCGTCGACAAAGGACAACTATGCAACCAAAACGGTTAAAATTTTAGTATTTCCGTTTGAAACGGGCGGCGAAGAAACCGTCCATGCCGGAAAGTGCCGGATTGTCGTGGCGAAGATCAGCCGGAGTGGAGCGGACAAAGCCTTCCTTCGTGATCAACTCCGCGAGGCCGCCCACTTCGTCCTTCGTTACCGGAACGAGCTCGATGGCAGGGTTCTTGGCGAGAAGATCATGAGCGACTTTCTCGCCTTCGAGCGGATCGAGCGAGCAGTTTGAAAAGACGACAATGCCGCCGGGACGGACAATCGTCACCGCATGGTCGAGAAGCTTCGCCTGTAGCTGCGCCAGCTTGCGTATATCTTCGGGCGTCTTCGTCCATGGCACGTCCGGATGACGCCGCACCGTTCCCGTCGACGAGCAGGGTGCGTCAAGGAGGATTGCGTCGAAGGGTTCGGCTGGCTGATAGGCAGAGAGATTGGCTTCGACGGTCTCGGCGGAAAGCTGCAGACGTTCGAGATTGGATCGCAGGCGCTTGAGACGGTTGGCTGAAAGGTCAAGCGCGGTCACGTTGGCGCCGGCGAATGCGAGCTGGGCGGTCTTGCCGCCTGGAGCCGCGCAAAGATCAGCAACGCGCTTGCCTTTGATGTCACCGAAGAGCTTTGCCGGCAGGCTTGCGGCCGTGTCCTGGACCCACCACTCACCTTCGGCAAAGCCGGGAAGGCCGGTCAAAGCGCCGTCGACCGTCGCGAGGCGCACGGAACCGGTCGGCAGCGCGATGCCGCCGAGTTCTTCCGCCCATTCCCGCGCGTCGCCTTTGACCGTCAGGTCGATCGGCGGCTCCTTGCTCTGGATGTCGAGAATCGCCCTGGTCTTGTCCTTGCCATAGGCAGCAACAAGACTGTCTTCGAACCATGCCGGAACATTGCTCGCTTCCGCCACGAAGTTTTCCTTCTCGCCTGCCAAGTCCTTTTCTCGGGAAAGCCGGCGCAATACCGCATTGACCATCGAGGCGAAACGGCGATTGCGCGGATCATTGTTCGCGGCAGTCACGGCCAGATCGACCGCAGCACGGTCAGGCAAATCAAGATAGAGAATTTGCGCTGCGGCGACATGCAGCAGATGCCGCAGGGCAACCGCATTCTCCGGCAATGGCCGGTCGATCAGCCGGCCGATGGCCGCTTCGATCGTGCCGCGATTGCGCAAGGCCGCGCCAAGGATTGCCCGAACCAGCGACCGGTCTCGGTCATCAAGCGCCATATATTGCGGATGGCCATTGCTGTTGTCGGTCAGGCCATCAAGCGATGTGTGCTTCTCGATGACCGCGCCGAGGAGGCGCGTTGCAACTTGCCGAGCGGCAAGACCTGGACGGTCTTCCGCATCGATATAATCCGCCGGTTTCCGTTTCTTGCCGAAAGGCCGTTTGGTGCCCTGCTCCACGCTCATGCCCATGGGCCTTTGCGGCTGGCGCCGTCGCGTCCCCAGGGAGTGGGCCTGTCTTCGCGCGGTTCATCATCGAGCGGTGCTTGTGGCGCGCGCGCAGGCGGCATCTGGCGGAATTCCTCGACCATGGCTTCGAGTGCCGCGATGCGGTTTTCCGTGCTGGGGTGGGTCGAGAACAAATTGTCTGCGCCCCGACCGCTCAGCGGGTTGATGATGAACAGCGGGGCGGAGGCGGGGTTGCGCTCGGCATCCTCATTGACGATCGCTTGAGCGCCGCGTGCGATCTTGTTCAGGGCGGAGGCCAGCCAGAGGGGATTGCCGCAAATTTCCGCGCCGCGCCGGTCGGCGGCGTATTCGCGCGTGCGGCTGATGGCCATCTGCACGATCATCGCGGCAAAGGGCGCGACGATCATGGCGACGAGAACGCCGATGAAGCCGAGCGGATTGTTGTTTTCGCGATTGCCGCCAAAGAACATGGCGAAATTCCCGAGCATGGAAATCGCGCCGGCGAGGGTCGCGGTAATGGTCATGGTGAGCGTGTCGCGATTCTCGACATGAGCGAGTTCGTGTGCCATGACAGCCGCCACTTCCTGCGGCGAAAGGCGTTGCAGCAGGCCGGTACTGGCGGCGACCGCGGCGTTCTGCGGATTTCGCCCTGTGGCGAATGCATTGGGCTGGTCATTCTGGATGAGAAAGACCTTCGGCATGGGCAAGCCGGCTCTTTCCGCAAGGTCCCTGACGATACCGTAGTATTCCGGCGCATTGTTCTCGTCGACTTCAACCGCGTGATGCATGTTCAGCACCATCTTGTCGGAGTTCCAATAGCTGAAGAGATTCATGCCTGCGGCTATCACGAGAGCGATCATCATGCCGCCGGTGCCACCAATGAGAAAACCGACGCCCATGAAAAGGGCGGTCATGAAGGCAAGCAGCATTCCAGTGCGCATCACATTCATGGCTTCATTCCTTCTATTGATAACGGTTGTGGTAGCAAGGTCATTCCCTATATTGAACATCTTCCGCTATATGATGGTGTTTTATACAGCAAGCTTCAATGATGGGTGTGACCGACAATGAATGACGAGCAGACATCAGCGACGCCGCATGCCGATAATGACGATCAGCCGCCGCGTCCGGCTTTCGCTCAACTGCCTGCAGCGGCACAGCGGGCTTTGAAGGAAGCAGAAGCGCGACGCAAGGCGGAGAAGGACGAAGCCGATCAGCCGCGCGAGATCGGCGGTCGCGGTGGCAAGGATCCGGCGCGCTTCGGCGATTGGGAGATCAAGGGCCGCACCATCGATTTTTAGTGGATGATCTCGATGCCGAGCTTTTCCCGCCGCAGCCAGCGGCTGATCAACAGAACGGCGGCAGTGGCGAGGCCGCACAGAAGCCCAAGCCAGATACCAGCGCCTTCCATGCCCAGCCAGAAACCGAAACCAACCGAGAGCGGCAAGCCCACGCCCCAATAGGCGATGGCTGCATAGATCATCGGAATGGTTGTGTCGTGCAGGCCGCGCAACATGCCGCTCGCAACTGCCTGGCCACCGTCGAAAATCTGGAATAGCGCGGCGAAGGCGAGAAACGATACCGCAAGCGAAATCACGCTGGCATTGGCGGGATCATTGATGTCGATGAAGGCGCTGATCAGTTGATGTGGCGCCAGCAGCATCAGCAGGGCCGTCACCACCATGAAACCCGTACCGGCGGCAAAGGCGACCCAGCCAGCGCGCTTGATGCCTTCTCGATCCTGCGCACCATAGGCGCGGCCGATGCGAACCGTTGCCGCCTGGCCGAACCCCATCGGCACCATGAAAGCAATCGACGCGATCTGGATAGCGATGGCGTGGGCGGCCAGCGAGTCGGCGCCGATCAGCCCCATCAGGAAGGCGGCGGCGTTGAAAATCGTCACTTCGAAGCTCAGGATGGCTGCGATAGGCAGGCCGAGGCGAAACAGCTCGCCGAACCGCGGCCAGTCGGCACGCCAGAACCGCCCGAACAGGCGATAACGCCGGAATTTTTTGTCGAGACTGATAACAATTACCAAGCCAGCAAACATCATGATGGACGACAACGTTGTCGCAATGCCGGAGCCAACGATACCGAGCTTCGGAAAACCAAGATGCCCGAAGATCAAAAGCCAGTTGGCCAGAGCATTGAAACCAACTGAAATGAGGGCGATGACCAGCGCCCAGCCGGGACGCTCCAGCGCAGCGATGAAGGAGCGCAGGACGATATAGAAATAGAAGGGCAGGACAGCCCATTGCAGCGCGCGTACATAGTTGCCGGCTTCTGCGGCAAGGTTCGCGTCCTGGCCCATGGCAATGAGGATCGGCGTGGTGTTCCACAATGCGAGCCAGATCGGGATGGAGATGGTAACGGCGATCCACAGGCCTTGCCGCACGGTGCGGCGGATTTCACGGACGGTGAATTTGTTGCGGCCAAGCTCGCGCGCCATCATCGGCGAGGTCGCAAGCATCAGGCCAAGGCCAAATATCATCGGCACGTAATAGAGATTGGTTCCGAGTGCGCCGGCCGCAAGCGTATCGGCACCGACCCAGCCCATCATCATGACGTCCGTTGCCGTCATCGCCGTTTGCGCAAGATTGGTGAGAATCATCGGCCAGCTCAGCGAGAGCATTGCGACGATTTCATCACGCCATGCACGCCTTGACGCAGCGTTTTGGGCTATAGCAACCGACATTGTTTTGGTCTTTCAGAGGAAATTGCCTTCAATTGAGGCAGGATGCACCGTTTTCAGGCAGAATCTTGGTATCACCAAATTCAAAAAGCGCAAAGCTTTCGGGCGCAATTTTCGGTGGCACAAACGGAAAGGGCCACCCCGAAGGGTGGCCCCGCAATTCCGTCTGGCACAAAGCTGTCGTTTGGCCTTCTTCCCCTGGACTTGGCCAGGGTTGCTTATTCAACGGAGAGACGATCCCCGATGGAAAGCATCAGACGCCTTGTGGCAGTTAGCGAAATCACGAGACATCGGATCACCTCCTTTTCATTCGTTGAACACGAAATAAGAATGGGGTGTCTTTCGTTGCGTTTCAAGCGAAAAATTTGGCTCGGGTTTCAGACAGCTTGCAAATGGCTGATTGCAGCCATAAGCCAAGCAAATGATTTTTCGTAAAGCACGCGACACGCAGTGTTTGAGGGTAAAAGATGGCAGCTAAAGACTCGACCGCGAAAAGTGGGGCGGCGCGGATCATCCGCACTGTAATCGGCGTACTCGAGCCGCAATTTTCCGTCGAATTGTGGGACGGGACGCGCATTGGCGAGACCGATGGCCCCATCCTCATGATCAATGATCCGATGGCGGTACGCCAAATCGCCTTGAAGCCAAATATCGGCTCGATCGTCGAATTATGGGTCTCCGGCCAGATCGACGTGAAGAACGGCACGCTGTTCGATCTGGTCGAGCGCGGACCCAAGGGTAAATTCAAACAGAAACTGAAGAGCCTGCCGAAATGGCAGTTGCTCAAAGATGTGCCTTCGCTGCTGCTTGGGTCAGGCAAGGCCGGTAATTCCGGTCTCGGCGGCAAGAATCCTTTTGTCAGCGGTTCGAACAAGGAAGCTATCACCCATCACTACGACGTCTCGAACGCCTTCTACCAGCTCTTCCTCGATGAGCGGATGGTCTATACCTGCGCCTATTTCACCGACTGGGCCAACACGATCGATCAGGCGCAGGCTGACAAGCTGGAGCTGATCTGCCGCAAGCTGCGCCTTCAGCCGGGCGACCGGCTGCTGGATATCGGTTGCGGCTGGGGTGCCATGCTGATCTACGCGGCAAAGCATTATGGTGTGACCGGCACGGGCGTCTCACTCTCGGAAGCGCAGACTGCATTGGCGCGTGAGCGGATCAAGGCCGAGGGTCTGGAGGACAAGATCACCATCCACGTCAAGTCCTACGAGCACCTCGAAGGACAGTTCGACAAGATCTCATCGATCGGCATGTTCGAGGCGGTCGGCATTGCGCATTACGACACATATTATTCGAGCGTGCACCGGCTGCTCAAGCCGGGCGGACTTTACTTGCACCATGCGATCACGCGGCGGATGAAGCGCAACAAGAAGACGTTCGGCCGCAAGAGCGCCGAGCACCTGGCCCTGGTGAAGTATATTTTCCCGGGCGGCGAACTCGATCACCTCGGCATGACTGTCGAGAATCTCGAAGGCTACGGTTTCGAGGTGCACGACGTCGAAAACCTGCGCGAGCATTACGGCAAGACTTGCCGGATCTGGGCCGACCGCCTGCATGCGCGATTTGACGAGGCGATCGCGGAAGTCGGGGCTCCGAAGGCGCGACTCTGGCTGCTTTACCTCACAGGCTGCGCATTGGCGTTTGAGCGGGGTACTGTGCAGATCAACCAGACGCTGGCCTCAAGACGCAAGCGGGGGATATCGGCTGTTCCGCAGACGCGGGCTGACCTGTATCGGTAAATCCATCCTGATGGCCATCTGATGCAGTTTTTCTGCGCTCCGGTGCTCATGGACGAAAAGGTCCACTGCGCTTCGGTTTGCGAAAACCGCACCAGCTGATCCATCAGGCTGAATTTACAGGTAGTGCTTTATGAAAGAAGGAACGATCAGCCCTTCCTGTTCTGCCTGTTGGCGATCAGATCGTCGACCACCGCCGGATCGGCAAGGGTCGACGTATCGCCAAGTGCACCGAAATCATCCTCGGCGATCTTGCGCAGAATACGGCGCATGATCTTGCCGGAACGGGTCTTGGGCAAGCCCGGTGCGAACTGGATCTTGTCAGGCGAGGCGATCGGGCCGATCTCCTTGCGCACATGGGCAACGAGGTCCTTGCGCAGTTCATCGCTGCCTTCGAGACCAGCCATCAGCGTGACATAACAGTAGATGCCCTGCCCTTTGAGGTCATGCGGATAGCCGACGACCGCAGCTTCGGAGACGGTATCATGCGAGACAAGTGCGGACTCCACTTCCGCCGTGCCCATGCGATGGCCCGAGACGTTGAGCACGTCATCGACGCGGCCGGTGATCCAGTAGTAGCCGTCCTTGTCACGGCGGCAGCCATCGCCGGTGAAATACTTGCCCTTATAGGTGGAAAAGTAGGTCTCGATGAAGCGCTTGTGGTCGCCGTAAACCGTGCGCATCTGGCCGGGCCAGGAATCGATGATGCAGAGATTGCCGTCGGCCGCGCCTTCGAGCACATCGCCTTCATTGTCCACGAGTTGCGGTTGAACGCCAAAGAATGGCCGCGTGGCCGATCCGGGCTTCAGCGCAGTCGCCCCGGGCAATGGCGTGATGAGAATGCCGCCGGTTTCCGTCTGCCACCAGGTATCGACAATGGGAGAGCGCTTGTCGCCGACCACCTGATAATACCATTCCCAGGCTTCCGGATTGATCGGCTCGCCAACGGAGCCGAGGATGCGCAGCGACTTGCGCGAAGTCTTCTTGACCGGCTCGTCGCCGGCGCTCATCAGGGCGCGGATGGCCGTGGGAGCCGTATAGAAGATGTTGACCTTGTGCTTGTCGATGACTTCCCAGAAACGGGAAACCGACGGGTAGTTCGGAACGCCTTCGAACATCAGCGTGGTAGCGCCGTTGGCCAGCGGGCCATAGACAATATAGGAGTGACCGGTAACCCAGCCGACGTCAGCCGTGCACCAGTAAATATCTCCGTCGTGGTAATCGAAGACATACTGATGGGTCATCGAAGCATAGACGAGATAACCGCCGGTGCTGTGCAGGACACCCTTCGGTTTGCCGGTGGAACCTGATGTGTAAAGGATGAACAGCGGATCTTCCGCCTTCATCTTTTCCGGCTTGCATTCCGGCTTAACGCTCTGCGTTTCCTCATGGTACCAGAGGTCACGGTTCGGCGCCCATCCGGTCTTGCCGCCGGTTCGGCGCACGACGAGCACATTCTTGACCATCACATGATGCTTGGCAGCAATATCGATCGCCTTGTCCGTATTGTCCTTCAGCGGAATCGGCTTGCCGCCGCGCATGCCTTCGTCGGCCGTGATGACGAAAGTCGATTCGCAATCGACGATCCGTCCGGCGAGTGCATCGGGCGAAAAGCCGCCGAAGACGACGGAATGGACAGCGCCGATACGCGTGCAGGCGAGCATCGCATAGGACGCTTCCGGAATCATCGGCATATAGATGGTGACGCGGTCGCCCTTCTTGACGCCATGCTTCTTCAGCACATTGGCAAGGCGGCAGACCTGATCGTACAGCTCGTTATAGGTGATCTTCTTGTCGAGATAGGGATTGTCGCCTTCCCAGATAATGGCGACCTGATCGCCGCGCTTCTTCAGGTGGCGGTCGATGCAGTTGTAGGAGACGTTGGTGACGCCATCCTCGAACCATTTGATCGCTACCTTGCCTTCGAACGAGGTATTCTTGACCTTGGTGTAAGGCTTGAACCAGTCGATGCGCTTCCCGTGCTTTGCCCAGAATTTCTCCGGGTCCCTGACGCTCTGCTTGTACCAGTTGAGATAGGTCTCATCGTCGATGAGCGCGTCTTTTTTCGCGCTTGCCAGCACGGGATAAACCTTCTCGAACATCAATTTCCTCCAGACTCTGAGATGACGGGCCTCCACCCGGATGCCTCCGAACGAGAGGCGAATAGCACTCATTATCACTATGCAAATCACTGCGTAAATACAGCAAATCACTGGAAGTGGACGGCGTTCTGCCGCAGAACGCAACCGGGCGTTGTAACATACCGTTACATTTTGTCATGGAACCTGGTCCATTTTGAACACATTTCAGCATCAACGGTCGCTGCCTTGACTTGGGAGGACACATGAGGCGCGCCGCACAATCATAAAAAGTCTGCGCCACACCAAGGATCGATGAATGACAATTCAACCCTTGCGCAGCGTTGCGTCCCGCGCGAAATTCTTATCGTTTACGCTGATCGCACTTGCGCTGGCCATTCCCGCGAATGCCGGCACGCTGCCCGAGCCTTCCAATCCGCAGGAACGCGTCGGCGCCCATCTCTTTGACGAAGAGCATGCGCATCTCCTGAACGATTCGGTTTTCGACAGGATCAGCCCTTTGGTGCTTGCGGCCATGCCGCGCGGCAAGGCCTATATCGACTACAAGGCCCCGTCGAAATGCGTTCCGGAGCAATTGAAGAACGTCCTCAATCGCGTTTCGGCGAAATACGGCCCGATAACGGTCAACTCGACAGTTCGTTCGCGGTCACGTAACCGTAGCGTCGGCGGCCGGGATCAATCGTATCACCTCAGCTGCCAGGCCGTTGATTTCCGCGTACATGGCGGCGCGTCCGGGCTGATCAACTACCTTTCTTCGACCAAGGAAGTCGGAGGACTGAAGCGCTATCCGGCAGGCTATTACCACATCGATACCGGACCGCGCCGCAGCTGGTGACATACCTTAGCGACTGCCGAAAATAGCCGAACCGACCCTGACGGAGGTTGCTCCGAACCCTATGGCAATTTCGTAATCGCCGGACATGCCCATCGACAGCTTCTCGATACCGGCGCCGTGTGCGATTTTTTCCAGTAGCGCGAAATGCGGTCCCGGATTCTCATCGGCCGGCGGGATGCACATCAAGCCCTCGATGATCAGCCCATGCACGTCGCGGCAGCGCGTGATGAAAGCCAGCGCTTCCTTGGGATCGATACCGGCCTTTTGTGCTTCCGATCCGGTATTGACCTGCACGTAAAGCTTCGGAAACCGGTTCTGCTTCTTCATTTCGAGACTGAGAGATGCGGCGATTTTCTCGCGGTCTACGGTTTCGATGACGTCGAAAAGCGCCACGGCTTCCTGCGTCTTGTTGGATTGCAACGGGCCGATGAGGTGCAATTCGATGTCGGGGAAATCTGCACGCAGCCAAGGCCACTTCAGTTGTGCTTCCTGCACGCGATTTTCACCGAAAACGCGCTGACCGGCTTCGATGACGGGACGGATTGTATCCGCGTCGAAGGTCTTGGAGACAGTGACGAGGGTTACCGAACCCTTCACGCGGCTGGCTTCAACCTCCGCCTTGTTGATGGCGCTCTTGACGGCAAAAAGTTGATCGACGGCATTGGGCATGGCGCGGTTAAGTCCTATTTATGATACACGAGCCTGTTTTCGCGGCTTCATTCAACGTGAAATGGTTGACGGTTTCACCAATCCATGTTGAAGGTCCCGGCAAGCAATCCAGTATCCTTTGCAAGAGAATTCCGTTCATGGCAACCGAACGATACAATCCACGTGTAGCAGAAAAGCATTGGCAAAAGGTTTGGGACGACGCCAAGCTTTTCGAAACACCCAACGATGATCCGCGCGATCCGTATTACGTGCTCGAGATGTTTCCCTATCCGTCGGGACGCATCCATATGGGTCACGTGCGCAACTATGCCATGGGCGATGTCGTAGCACGCTACAAGCGCGCCAAGGGGTTCAACGTGCTGCATCCGATGGGCTGGGATGCTTTCGGCATGCCGGCGGAAAACGCGGCGATGCAGAACAAGGTTCACCCCAAGACGTGGACGTACCAGAACATCGAAACCATGCGCAATCAGCTCAAATCCATGGGTCTGTCGCTCGACTGGTCGCGCGAATTTGCCACTTGCGATGTTGAATATTATCACCGCCAGCAAATGCTTTTCCTCGACTTTGTCGAGAAGGGGCTGGTGACGCGTAAATCCTCCAAGGTCAATTGGGACCCGGAGGACATGACCGTCCTTGCGAACGAGCAGGTGATCGACGGCCGCGGATGGCGTTCCGGTGCCCTGGTCGAACAACGCGAGCTGACGCAGTGGTTTTTCAAAATCACCGACTTCAACGAAGAATTGCTGAGCGCACTGGACGGACTTGACCAGTGGCCGGACAAGGTGCGTTTGATGCAGCGCAACTGGATTGGCAAGTCGGAAGGCATGCTGATCCGCTGGGCGCTGGATGAAAAATCCCATGCTGGCGGCGAAAGCGAGATCGAGGTCTATACGACGCGTCCCGATACGCTGTTCGGGGCGTCGTTCATCGCAATCGCGGCTGATCATCCGCTGGCGAAGAAGGCTGCCGAGACCAATGCTGCTCTGGCGAAATTCAACGAGGAATGCCGTCACGCGGGGACATCTGTCGTCGCGCTGGAAACTGCCGAGAAGAAGGGCTTCGATACTGGCCTGCGTGTTTCGCACCCGTTCGACGCGGACTGGAAGCTGCCGGTTTATGTCGCGAATTTCGTGCTGATGGACTATGGCACAGGTGCGATTTTCGGCTGCCCCTCGGGCGATCAGCGCGACCTTGATTTTGCCAGCAAATACGGTCTGCCGGTTGTAGCCGTCGTCATGCCGGAGGATGCCGATCCCGCAACATTCCAGATCACCGAAGCGGCCTATGTCGATGATGGCGTCATGATCAATTCTCGCTTCCTCGATGGTCTGTCACCTGCAGCGGCATTTGACGAGGTGGCAAACCGGCTGGAGAAACAAACGATCGGCAACCGGCCGCAGGGCGAGCGCAAGGTGAATTTCCGACTGCGCGACTGGGGCATTTCACGTCAGCGATACTGGGGTTGCCCAATCCCGATGATCCATTGCGATGATTGCGGTGTCGTTCCCGTTCCCAAAGCTGACCTTCCGGTGAAGCTGCCGGACGATGTCGAGTTTGACCGTCCGGGCAATCCGCTTGACCGCCACCCGACATGGCGTCACGTCAATTGTCCGCAATGCGGCAAGGCGGCGCGACGCGAAACCGATACAATGGACACGTTCGTTGACTCTTCCTGGTATTTCGCCCGGTTTACCGCACCTTGGGAAAACGAGCCGACGAATCCGAAGATTGCCAATCACTGGCTGCCGGTCGATCAGTATATTGGCGGTATCGAGCACGCGATCCTGCATCTGCTTTACTCGCGTTTCTTTACGCGGGCGATGAAGGTTGCCGGCCATCTGGATATCAGCGAGCCCTTCAAAGGCCTGTTCACCCAAGGCATGGTCGTGCACGAGACCTACAAGAGCAAGGATGGATGGGTTACGCCGGCGGAAGTCCGTCTCGAGGAGGCTGATGGCAAGCGCCGGGCTGTCCTGATCGGTACAGGCGAGGAAATCGAAATCGGCTCGATTGAGAAGATGTCGAAATCGAAGAAGAATGTCGTCGATCCGGATGACATCATTGCATCCTATGGTGCCGATACGGCACGCTGGTTCATGCTGTCCGATTCGCCACCCGAGCGTGATGTGATCTGGACGGAAGCCGGGGCCGAAGGCGCGCATCGCTTTGTACAGCGCGTTTGGCGGTTGATCTCCGAAGCCGCGGAGACACTGCAGACTGTCGAGGCGGCACATGCCTCGGAAGGGGAAGCGCTGCAGATTTCCAAGGCGGCCCACAAGACTGTAAAGGCCGTGGGTGAGGACATCGAGAAACTGGCGTTCAACAAGGCTGTCGCCCGCCTTTACGAACTGGTGAATGTGCTTTCCGGCCCCTTGCAGAAGATTGCCGCCGGGGAGACGGACAAGGCGTTGACCGGTGCATGCCGGGAAGCAACCAATATGCTGCTCGCCATGATTGCACCGATGATGCCGCATTTGGCCGAGGAGTGCTGGAAGGCCCTGAACGGCAGGGGTCTCGTCGCGCATCAGGCCTGGCCCGCATATGAAGAAACGCTGATCGTCGAGAACGATGTGACGATGCCTGTGCAGATCAATGGAAAGAAGCGCGGGGATTTGACAATTGCCCGCGATGCAGATCAATTGGCGGTCGAAAAAGCCGCCCTCGCGCTTGATTTCGTCAAAGCCGCGTTGAACGGTAATCCGCCGAAGAAAGTCATTATCGTACCGCAGAGGATCATCAATGTCGTTGCCTGATCGTTTTCAGCCGGTCCCCAAGCGTCTGCTGTCCGCCTGTGTTCTGGGTATGGCTTTGATTGCCGGCGGATGCCAGGTTCGGCCGCTTTATTCCGATCCCGGCCCGGTCGCGAGTACAAGTGCGAATGTGTCGGGCAGCGTTCGCTCGAAACTTGCAAGTGTCTCCATCAACGAGCCCGGCAATCGAATCACCCAGGAAGTACGCAACAATCTGATATTCCTGTTTGGCGGTGGTGCAGGTGAACCGGTGCATCCGGCCTACACATTGCGGATAAGCGTCATTTCCCAGAATTTGTCCTTGGCTCTGATTCAGAATGCTGACAATGACAAGTCCGGCCAGCCAACGGCGGGTTCCATTCGCATGACCGGCTCCTATGTCCTGACGCGCATCGCCGATGGTCAGGTGGTCGGCAAGGGAAATCGCATCGTCACCGCCGGTTACGATGCACCGAGACAGCGGTTCGCAGCAGAAAGGGCTGTACGCGATGCAAACAACCGCGCTGCGCGGGAGCTTGCAGAGGCCGTTAATCTCAATGTGGCCCAAGATCTCTCAAAGATCTGAGTTCAGCGCATGCGCCTGACCTCGCTCGCGGCGACCGGTTACAGGTCGCTGCGCTCCATTCGGCTTGATATCGGCCGGCTCGCGCTGTTCGTGGGCGAGAATGGCGTCGGAAAATCCAATCTTTATCGCGCCATGCAGTTGATCAAGGCGTCAGCGGAAGGAACGCTTTCCTACGAGATTGCGCGCGAGGGCGGAATGCAATCCGCGCTGTGGACAGGCAAACGCAGGTCCGGACCGGTGCGAATGGTTTTTAACGCTCAGTTCGATGACGAAGAAACGGCAATCCAGGCAGGCTATTCAGTCGAAACCGGCCTCGCGCCAAGCTACCGGGTTGAAGTCGGTATCAGGCCGCCTGCCGCAGCCGGATTTACCTTCGAGCCGCAGATCAAGGAAGAAACGCTGACGATCGACAGCGGCCGCAGACCTGTCGAGATGATGGGCCGCAAGGGGCCCGCCGTTTACGCCCGCGATGATTCGGGACGGCGCATCGAACACCCGGTCAAACTTCTCGATTCCGAGACGGCGCTGGCAATTCTCGGCGGTTCGGGACGCTATCCGGAAATTGGCGATCTGCGCGCAACCGTGCTTGGCTGGCGGTTTTATCACGGCTTCCGGACCGATCGGGATTCGCCTGTCCGTCAACCGTCGCTGGCAATCACCGCGCCAATGCTCGATGAAGACGGGCGAAACCTCGCCGCTGTGTTCGCGACGCTGGTGCACATCCGAGAAGATACTGCCGATCTCGACCGGTGCATCGCCGATGCATTGGGCGGAGCCACGCTTGACGTACCGATCCCCGGAGAAACCGCGACCTTCGGGTTGCGCCTGCCGGAATTTCCACAACGACTGTTCCGGCCGGAAGAGCTATCCGACGGCCAGATGCGGTTTCTGGCGCTTGCCGGCGCGCTGCTATCGTATCGGCTGCCACGGCTGATTGCCTTGAACGAGCCGGAAACGAGCTTGCATCCATCAATGCTACCGGCGCTTGCCGATATGATCGCCCAAGCGGCGGAGCGAACACAATTGTGGATCGTCACCCATTCACGCGTGCTGGCGGATGAGATTGCCGCACGCACCGGCGCGCGCGCCTTGACCGTTGTCCGCCGGGACGGCGCCACCTTGATCGAAGGTGTGAAGCTGGATGGCACTTTCGACGAGGAATAAGACACCTGCAAGAAAACGGCCTCCTCGCCGTTGGTCGTACGAGGTCGGCCTGGACAACTTGACTGGCTTTGCGTGAGCGCACGGGTAAGCAGGAAAACTGATCCCATATCCAGCGATTTTATGAATTTTCTTTTCTCTATAAGAATGGTCGGGTTAAATAACATTGGTTCAATTCCCGATCGGGCGGGAAGGTTGTCGAGGTCAACAAAGCCCGCATCGTCGAGAGGGACCATGTCCAGACTGACACGCAAAGCATTAGCCGCGGTCCTTTTTGCTGCCGCAGCGTTTGCCGCCACCATCTCCTTTGCCGCCGAGCCCCTGGCGGAACTCAAGATCGGCTACCAGAAGACCGGGCTGCCGGTGATCGCCCGCCAGCAAGGGGTGATTGAAAAAGCGCTTCAATCCAAGGACATTTCGGTCAGATGGGTGGAATTTACCGCCGGTCCGCCACTCGTGGAGGCGCTGAATGCCGGCAGCATCGATGTCGGGTGGGTTGGCGATGCACCACCGATCTTCGGCCAGTCTGCCGGGTCGGCCATCGTTTATGCGGCGGCTCTCGCTCCGAACGGCAAGGGTGAGGCGATCTTCGTCAAACCGGACTCGTCGATCCAGTCGCCTGCCGACCTGAAGGGCAAGAAAATCGGCGTCGGCAAGGGAACCAGTGCACACAATCTGCTGATTGCTGCGCTGGAAAAGGCCAATATCGGCTTTGATGAGATTACGCCGGTCTATCTCAGCCCCGCCGATGCGGCAGCCGCTTTTGCCAGTGACAAAATCGACGCCTGGGCCGTCTGGGATCCGTTCTTCGCCATCGCTGAAACCCGCTACCATCCCCGCATTCTTGCTCGAAGCAGCGATGTTCTCAACGTCAATACTTATTTCATCGCCAATCGCGACTTCGCAGCCAAGCATCCGGAAATCGTGACGACAACGATTGGGGCGCTGAAAGATGCCGCCGAGTGGGCCAATGGCAACAAGGACAAGGTGGCGGAGGCCCTGCATGAAGTGACGGGTGTACCGTTGGATGCACAGACCCTTGCGGCCAATCGTTCCGTTTTCAGTGTCGGACCGGTCACGCCGGAAATCATCGCGCACCAGCAGGAGACGGCAGATCGCTTTTTCAAGCTGAAGCTAATCCCCAATTCCATCAAAGTCTCGGATGCCGTGTGGACGGCACCGAGCAACTGATCAGACTGGAGGCACGCCGCCCATGACACAGCCAGCAAACAATTCTCCACTCGATTTCTTCTGGTTCATACCCACCCATGGCGATGGCACCTATCTTGGTTCGGAGCGCCAGCAGCGGCCGCCGGAATTCGCCTATTTCCGTGAGGTGGCCCAAGCGGCCGACCGGCTTGGCTTTCCGGGCGTCCTGCTTCCGACGGGGCAAGCCTGCGAAGATTCGTGGATCACCGCAGCGGGCCTTGCCGCGCATACGGAACGGTTGAAATTTCTCGTTGCCCTGCGTCCCGGCGTGACATCGCCAGTCTTTGCCGCACGGCAGACGGCGGCGCTCGACCGCTTGAGCAATGGACGCCTGCTGCTCAATGTTGTCGTGGGCGGCAACCCGACCGAACTCGCCGGGGATGGAGTGTTTCTCCCACATGACGAACGCTACGCACAGGCGGCCGAGTTCCTGAAAATCTGGCGCCAGCTCGTATCCGGCGAGACGGTGAATTTCGACGGGGAACATTACCGCGTCGAAAATGGCAGGCTTGACCTTCTACCGGCGCAGGAGCGGCCACCACTCTATTTCGGAGGTTCCTCCGATGCGGGACAGGATCTCGCCGCCGAGCAGGTGGACATGTACCTGACCTGGGGCGAACCGGTGGCGCAGGTTGCCGAAAAGATCGAGCGCGCGCGCAAGAAGGCCACCCTCAATGGGCGCAAGCTGCGCTTCGGCATTCGCCTGCACTTCATCGTGCGCGAAACGGAAGACGAAGCCTGGGCAGCGGCAGACCGGCTGATCAGCAAGATTACCGATGAGCAGATCGAAATCGCGCAGGCGCGGTTCCTCAAGGAGATGGACTCTGTCGGGCAGCGCCGCATGGCGGAATTGCATGGCGGACGCCGTGACAAACTCGTCGTCGGTCCCAACCTCTGGGCGGGTGTGGGGCTGGTGCGCGGCGGTGCCGGAACAGCGCTTGTAGGATCGCCGGCAAGCATCGCCGCCCGCATCCGCGAGTATCAGGCGGTGGGTATCGATACGATCATCGGCTCTGGCTATCCGCATCTGGAGGAAGCCTACCGCGTTGCGGAACTGCTTTTTCCCCAGCTTGGCCTCGGCGCTCAGCGCAACGCACCGCGCGAAGTGATCGCGAACGAGTTTTCGGTGGGCTTTCATGGTGCCAAACGCCTGCAGGCTTCCTCATGAGCAGCGCGCTTCGCTCAATTGGGCGCAGTTCGCTGGGCTGGCTGTTGCCGGCGCTGCTGCTGGCCGGCTGGGAGGGGGCGTCGCGGGCGGGGCTCATTCCGGCCAACGTGCTGCCGGCGCCTTCAGCCGTCGGCGAAGCTTTCTGGAAGCTGCTATGGTCGGGCGAGCTCATTGAGAATATCCGTATTTCCACGCTTCGCGCCCTCAGCGGCTTTGTCATCGGCGGCGCCATAGGGTTTGCGCTCGGCCTCGCCAATGGGCTGTCGGCGCTCAGCCGCGAATTGACCGATACGACCCTGCAGATGATCCGCAATATTCCGCATCTGGCGCTGATCCCCTTGGTGATCCTGTGGTTCGGCATCGATGAGGAGGCCAAGCTGTTTCTCGTCGCGCTCGGCGTGTTCTTCCCGATCTATGTGAACACGCTGCTTGGCATCCAGGGTGTCGACCCGCAACTCGTGGAGATGGGCCGCATCTATGGCATGCCGCGCAAAGAGCTGTTCCTGCGGGTCATCCTGCCGGGCGCATTGCCGTCGATTTTCGTCGGACTGCGCTATGCGCTCGGCATCATGTGGCTGACCTTGATCGTCGCCGAAACCATCTCGGCTTCGTCAGGCCTCGGCTACATGGCCATGCAGGCGCGCGAGTTCCTGCTCATCGATGTCGTGGTCCTGTCCATATTGATCTATGCGCTGCTCGGAAAGCTGGCGGACTCGCTGGCGCGGTTTCTCGAGCGTCTTTCCCTGCAATGGCACCCTGCCTTCCAGACCGTTTAAGGAACAAAGATGACCGCAGCGACCATCACTGCTCGCCACTCTTTTGCAAATTCGGCTTTCACCGCTCCATCCGCGCGAATCCATACGCCGGAACCTGCCGGCAAGCTCGCTTTCTCCTTTCGCAACGTGGCCAAGCAGTTTGGCGGCACGGAGGTCCTGCAAGGCATTAGTCTCGACGTTTACGAGGGGCAGTTCGTGGCAGTTATCGGCAAGAGCGGCTGCGGCAAGAGTACGCTGCTGCGTCTGCTTGCCGGGTTGGACAAGCCGACATCCGGCGAACTCGCCGGTACGGATGATCGCAGACGCACACGCATCATGTTTCAGGAGCCGCGCCTTCTGCCTTGGGCGCGCGTGATTGCCAATGTCGAGGTGGGTCTGACGGGCATAGCGAAGGGCGAGGCTGCGCGGCAGAAAAGCCTCGAAATCCTCGCGGAAGTTGGACTGGCCGATCGCGGTGGCGAGTGGCCGTCGGTGCTTTCCGGCGGGCAGCGGCAGAGGGTGGCTTTGGCGAGGGCGCTGGTGGGGCATCCATCCATTCTCGCGCTGGACGAGCCTCTCGGCGCGCTGGACGCACTAACGCGGATCGAGATGCAGCAATTGCTCGAGCGGATGTGGCTTGCCAAGAAGTTTACGGCCGTATTAGTGACCCATGATGTGACAGAGGCGGTGGCACTCGCGGATCGCGTCGTTGTCATCGACAGCGGCAGGATTGCACTCGACCTGGCCATTCCGGTGGAGAGACCGCGACGCCATGCATCACCGGAGCTCGCATTTTTTGAGCGTCAGATTCTCGATCAGCTCTATAATCGCTGATACGCTCGCAGCAACGCGACGAAGTGTGCTTCGCGATGGAGAATGTTGTAATGGATGGCTTGTCGCAAAACCTCACTTTGCCGACCCTTGATTTTTCGCGCTACCGTGACCCGGCACAGCGCGAAGGCTTCTTTGAGGATTTGCGCCATGCGGCGCGCACGTTCGGCTTCTTCTATCTCTCGGGCCACGGTGTACCGGAGAAGCTGCAACGGGAGATTGTAGGGATTTCCAAGGCGTTCTTTGCTTTGCCCGAAGCGGATAAGCTCGCCGTGGAAATGGTGCGCTCGCCGCACTTTCGGGGCTATACGCGTGCTGGCTGGGAGCGGACGAAGGGACAGGCGGACTGGCGCGAACAGTTCGACGCTGGCGCAGAGCGCATCGCCGTGGAGCAGAACGCGACGACTTCGCCTTGGTCGCGGTTGCAAGGACCGAACCAATGGCCGGCGGCCCTGCCGGAACTGAAACGGGCCGTCCTCGAGTGGCAAAGTGAACTGACGCGGGTGGCGATCGAACTGCTTCAGGCTTTTGCGGCGGCGCTCGGGCAGGACAAGGATATCTTCAACCCGATCTACCGGGATGCGCCAAACCAGCATCTGAAGATCATCCGCTACCCGGGACGCGATTCGACGGGCAGCGACCAGGGAGTTGGCGCGCACAAGGATAGCGGTTTTCTGACATTGCTCTTGCAGGATGTGCAGGGCGGCCTGCAGGTGGAAAAGGACAGTGGCTGGATCGATGCGACGCCGGTGCAGGGAACTTTCGTCATCAATATTGGCGAGATTCTGGAACTTGCATCCAATGGTTATCTGAAGGCGACGATCCACCGCGTGGTGACACCGCCATCGGGCAAGGATCGTCTCTCTGTTGCCTTCTTCTTCGGTGCCGATCTCAATGCTACCGTGCCGCTGTTGAACCTGCCGGAGAATCTGGCGAAAGAGGCAGGCGGCACCGATACAGATCCAGACAACCCGCTATTCCGGGAGGTTGGGCGCAATTATCTGAAGGGCCGTCTGCGTTCGCATCCGGATGTAGCTCAGCGCCACCATCCGGATTTGCTGTAAAAGCCGGTTCCAAACGGAAACGCCCGCCGGTTTGAAAAACTGACGGGCGTTTCCAGAGCGGTTAAAGACCTGTTCGATCAGGCGATCGACTGACCCGTCTTCGCCCAGTCGGCGAGGAAAGCTTCCAGGCCTTTGTCTGTCAGCGGATGTTTGACCAGCGCCTTCAGGGTTGCCGGCGGCGCGGTTACGACGTCGGCGCCAATCAGCGCAGCCTGCTTGACATGATTGACCGTGCGGATCGAGGCGGCAAGAATTTCGGTCTGGAAATCGTAATTGTCATAGATGGTGCGGATCTCGGATATCAGTTCCATACCATCGATACCGATATCGTCGATACGGCCGATGAAGGGCGAGATGAAGGTTGCGCCGGCCTTGGCGGCGAGCAGTGCCTGGTTGGCGGAGAAGCACAGTGTGACATTGACCAGGTGGCCATCGGAACGGAGTGCCTTGCAGGCCTTCAAGCCATCAAGAGTGAGCGGCACCTTGATGCAAATATTGTCAGCGATCTTCGCAAGGACGGCCGCTTCTCTCATCATCTGTTCGTATTCAGTCGCGGTGACCTCAGCGGAAACCGGTCCCTTGACGATGCTGCAGATTTCCTTGGTCACTTCGAATATGCTGCCGCCGGACTTGAGAATCAGCGACGGATTGGTGGTAACACCGTCGAGCAATCCGAGATCATTCAGCTCGCGGATTTCCTTTACATCGGCGGTATCGACAAAGAATTTCATCGGTGCAGTCCTTCCTGATATGACAGATAGCCCGGTATGACCGGCGGCCTAATATGAGAGATGGGATATTTCTCTCGGAAAGTGGCTTTTCTTTAGCCCAAAGCCGCGTCAAGGTCACGCCTATATGAGCCAGGATTCGTTCATCCCGCAAAAAATTGTTCCGGTGCTTGTGCCGATGCCGGCCGAGCGGCCGTATAGCTATGCCGTGCCGGATGGCATGGAGGTGAAAGCGGGGTCAATCGTGCGGGTACCGCTCGGACCACGCGAGGTAGCGGGCATCGTTACAGAGGGTTCGACGGACTCGATCGACGCCAAGAAGCTGCGGCCAATTTCCGAACTTTTCGATTGCCCGCCGGTCGATGATGGCATGATGCGTTTCATGCGCTGGGCGGCCGACTATACGATTTCGCCGCCGGGGATGGTCGCGCGCATGGTGCTGCGTGTCCCTGCTGCCTTCAACCCTGAGCCGCCGGTACCGGGCTTGCGGTTTTCAGGCAGAGAGCCCGACCGGATGACCAGCGCGCGTGCCCGTGTGCTGGAGCTTGCTGAAGACGGCATGGCGTGGACGCGGACCGGACTTGCCCATGCGGCGGGCGTTTCGGCAACGGTGATCGACGGGCTCTCCGCACAAGGTGTGTTCGAGCAGGTAATGATCCCGGCGCGCCCGGTCGTTGCCGCGCCGGATGTCAACTATGCGAAAGCGGCTTTGTCCGGAGATCAGGCCGCAGCGGCGGCGCAGCTTGTTGAGGCAGTCGCGGCCGGCGGATTTTCCGTCTCGCTGCTCGATGGCGTTACCGGGTCCGGCAAGACGGAAGTCTATTTCGAAGCGGTCGCTCGGGCCATCGAAAAGGGCAAACAGGTCCTGATTCTGCTGCCTGAAATTGCGCTGACCCAGCAATTTCTCGACAGGTTTCATGACCGGTTCGGTTCGAAGCCGGCGGAGTGGCATTCCGACCTTGCGCCGCGGACACGCGAGCGGGTGTGGCGGCAGGTGATGGAAGGCCAGGTCAGGGTTGTTGCAGGGGCACGTTCGGCGCTGTTCCTGCCGTTCCAGGACCTTGGCCTTATCGTGGTCGATGAAGAGCATGATCCTGCATACAAGCAGGAAGACCGCGTTTTTTACAACGCGCGCGATATGGCCGTCGTGCGCGGACATATCGGCAATTTTCCAGTGGTGCTTGCCTCCGCGACGCCCTCGATCGAGAGCCAGGTCAATGCGAACCAGGGGCGCTATACACGCATCCGGCTGACGGGGCGCTATGCCGAAGCGGCAATGCCCGATCTGAAATCGATCGACATGCGCCGCTCGCCGCCGCGCCCCGGCGGCTTCCTGTCGCCCGCACTGGTTGAGGCGATCAACCAGACACTGCAGCGCCAGGAACAATCGCTGCTGTTCCTCAATCGCCGTGGCTATGCGCCACTGACGCTGTGCCGCGTTTGCGGCCACCGGTTCCAGTGTCCGGACTGTTCAAGCTGGCTGGTAGAACATCGTTTCCGCGGCCAGCTCGTCTGCCATCAATGCGGGCATCACGAGGCGCGGCCGGAAGCCTGTCCGTCATGCGGTACGCTCGATCATCTGGTTGCCTGCGGGCCGGGGGTGGAGCGCATCGCCGAAGAGGTGGAGAAGACGTTTCCCGATGCGCGGATCATTGTGCTGTCATCGGATCTGATGGGGGTCAAGCGGCTCCGGCTCGAGCTCGATGCGATTGCACGCGGCGAAGCGGATATCATCATCGGCACGCAACTTGTCGCCAAGGGGCACAATTTCCCCAACATGACGCTGGTCGGAGTTGTCGATGCGGATCTCGGCCTTGCCAATGGCGATCCGCGTGCCGCCGAGCGAACGTTCCAATTGCTCAGCCAGGTAACGGGGCGTGCAGGGCGTACGGGCAAGAAGAGCGTCGGGCTGTTGCAGACCTACCAGCCGGACCATCCGGTGATGCGAGCGATCATTTCCGGTGATGCGCAGGCCTTTTATCAACGCGAGATCGAAGAGCGCGAGCGGTCGGGTCTTCCGCCATTCGGACGGTTGGGATCATTGATCATCTCGGCGGCAACGCGCCCAGAGGCGGAGAATCATGCGCGCGCCTTGCGCCGCGCCGCGCCTGCTTCGCCGCAGATCAGTGTTTTGGGGCCTGCCGAGGCACCACTGGCGCTTGTCCGCGGGCGTCATCGCTTCCGGTTGTTGATCCATGGTACGCGCAAGGCGGATCTCCAGGGTTTCATCCGCGCCATGCTGGGCGCGGGACCAAAAGAACGGGGGTCGGTGCGCGTGCAGGTTGATATTGATCCGCAAAGCTTCCTATAAAACCACCAAGATTCGTCATGGCGGCTGCAAATGGCGTTGTTCTGCTCCGGTGCGTACCCAAAAGTACGCTCCGCTCCGGTGCTCGAAAACCACCATTTCGCCACCCCATGACCAATTTTTGGGTCGGCGGCTAAAAGAGGGGATAAGAAATGGAACTTTATTGGCCGGCGACCACCGGCGAATGGATGGCGTGGTTGTCTGCGGCGACTACCGTAGTGTTCGGACTGATCCTGTTTTTTGCACCGCGTGCTGCCTTGAGGGTTTTACGATTGCAGACCAAGCCGGAACGGCCTGAAGCTCTATCTGAAATCCGCGGAACATTTGCCGGGTTTTATCTCGGGCTCGGTCTCAGCGCCCTCGTTTTCGCGCAGCCGTTCATGTGGATCGCACTTGGCGTCTCCTGGGGCTTCACGGTGTTCGGACGCCTGATTTCGATGATGTCGGATCGCGGCAACACCCTCTACAATTGGATATGGGTCATTGTAGAGCTGGCGCTCGCCGCCGGTCCGTTGCTGTTTGCATTCGGCTTTGTCGCCTAGGCCAATTCGGCATTACTGGAATCCCTTAGTCATAATTATCCAGAGCTGCGGCGATTCTGCCGCCTGTTTTAGCGGATTCGCGTGTTGCGAGTCCTGTCTTCCTATGCTAGACGGCAATCAAATCTCGTCGGAGACGGCTCTCGGGTTGTGTCCAAGGCGGTAAAAAAATCAATAATGCCAAAGATTTGACCGAAAAATTCCTTCCGGTTTCCTGATTTTTGGCTCCAACGCAGAGAGCTTGTCGTTCGTGGCAGAAACTTCGTCGCTCATATCCGGTGTTGCCCAGCGTTATGCGGGTTCGTTATTCGATCTCGCGCTGGAAGCGAAGTCGCTTGCCGAGGTTGAAAAGAATCTCGGCGCGTTCGAGGCTCTCGTCAATGGCAGCGCCGATTTGAAGCGGCTGATCGCCAGTCCGGTTTTCTCGTCCGATGATCAGGTCAAGGCAATCTCCGCCATCCTCAACAAAGCCAAGATCGGCGGTCTTGTCGGCAATTTCCTGCGTGTTGTCGCGCAAAACCGCCGCCTGTTCGCGGTGCCCGCCATGATCCAGTCATTCCGCCAGATCGCCGCGGAACATCGCGGTGAGGTTGCGGCAGATGTTACTTCTGCGCATGCCTTGACGGCTGCGCAGCAAACAGAATTGAAGGCCACGCTGAAAGGCGTCGCCGGCAAGGACGTGACAATCAATGTCACCGTTGATCCGTCGATCCTTGGAGGTCTCATCGTCAAGTTGGGGTCCCGCCAGATCGACACTTCACTTCGCACAAAACTTTCTTCGCTTAAGCTTGCACTGAAAGAGGTCGGCTGATGGACATCCGCGCCGCGGAAATTTCCGCAATCCTGAAAGAGCAAATCAAGAATTTCGGCCAGGAGGCAGAAGTCTCCGAAGTCGGTCAGGTTCTGTCCGTCGGTGACGGTATCGCTCGTGTATATGGTCTGGACAATGTCCAGGCCGGTGAAATGGTCGAATTCCCGGGTGGTACCCGTGGCATGGCCCTGAATCTGGAAAGCGACAATGTTGGTGTCGTTATTTTCGGTTCGGACCGTGACATCAAGGAAGGCGACACCGTCAAGCGGACTGGCGCCATCGTCGACGTACCCGTCGGCAAGGAGCTGCTCGGCCGCGTTGTTGACGCACTCGGCAATCCGATCGATGGCAAGGGCCCGATCAAGGCAGCGCAGCGCTCGCGCGTTGACGTCAAGGCGCCCGGCATCATCCCGCGCAAATCGGTGCATGAGCCGATGTCAACCGGCCTCAAGGCGATCGACGCCCTGATCCCCGTGGGCCGCGGACAGCGCGAGCTGGTTATCGGCGACCGTCAGACCGGCAAAACCGCGATCATTCTGGATACTTTCCTTAATCAGAAGCCGGCTCACGATGCTGGAAACGAAAGCGAAAAGCTGTATTGCGTCTATGTCGCTATCGGCCAGAAGCGTTCGACAGTTGCGCAGTTCGTCAAAATTCTCGAAGAGCGCGGCGCTCTCGAATATTCGATCATCGTTGCCGCAACGGCTTCGGATCCTGCTCCGATGCAGTATCTCGCACCGTTCGCCGGTTGCACGATGGGTGAATATTTCCGCGACAATGGCATGCATGCGCTGATCGGCTATGACGATTTGTCCAAGCAAGCCGTGGCTTATCGCCAGATGTCGCTGCTGCTGCGCCGCCCGCCAGGCCGTGAAGCTTATCCGGGCGACGTTTTCTATCTGCATTCCCGCCTGCTCGAACGCTCTGCCAAGCTCAACGACGATAATGGTGCCGGTTCACTGACCGCGCTGCCCGTCATTGAAACCCAGGCAAATGACGTGTCGGCCTATATTCCGACGAACGTGATCTCGATCACGGATGGCCAGATCTTCCTCGAAACCAATCTTTTCTACCAGGGTATCCGCCCGGCGGTGAATGTTGGTCTGTCGGTTTCCCGCGTCGGTTCCGCCGCGCAGGTCAAGGCGATGAAACAGGTTGCTGGTTCGATCAAGGGCGAGCTGGCGCAGTACCGTGAAATGGCGGCCTTCGCACAGTTCGGTTCGGACCTTGATGCGTCGACCCAGCGCCTGCTCAATCGCGGCGCGCGTCTGACGGAACTCCTGAAGCAGCCGCAGTTCTCGCCGCTGAAGACGGAAGAGCAAGTCGCGGTGATTTATGCCGGCGTCAATGGCTATCTCGACAGGCTTGCCGTCAATCAGGTCAGCAAGTTCGAGCAGGGCCTGCTCACGTGGCTTCGCACCGAGAACAAGGACGTTCTCGACGCGATCGCCAAGGAAAAGCAGCTTAGCGACGACATCAAGGGCAAGCTTAAGGCTGCAGTAGACGCCTTTGCCAAGTCTTTCGCTTAACTCCACTGACGGGATGAACGGATGCCTTCGTTAAAGGATCTGAGAAACCGGATCGCCTCGGTCAAGGCGACGCAGAAGATCACCAAGGCGATGCAGATGGTCGCCGCGGCGAAGCTGCGTCGTGCGCAGGAAGCTGCGGAAGCCGCTCGCCCCTATTCGCAGCGCATGGCTGCGGTTCTGGCGAACATTGCTTCCAATGTCGATGGCGATGATGCGCCGGTGCTGATGAGCGGAACCGGCAAGGATGATGTGCACCTGCTCATCGTCTGCACCTCCGAACGCGGCCTTTGCGGTGGCTTCAACGCGCAGATCGCGCGTTTGGCCCGTGATCACGCGCGCAGGCTGGTTGCGGACGGCAAGACAGTCAAGATCATCACTGTCGGCAAGAAGGGCGCGGATATTCTGCGCCGCGACCTCGGCAAGAATATAATCGACCACGTCAACCTTCGTGAAGTCAAGCAGGTTGGCTTCGTCAACGCCGACGAGATCGGGCACAAGATCATCGGGCTTTACAACGAGGGAGCGTTCGACGTTGCCACGCTGTTCTATTCGGAATTCAAGTCGGTAATCGCCCAAATCCCCACTGCCCAGCAGCTGATTCCCGCCAGCTCCATCGGCGATGCCGAGCCTGAAAGTGCAGGCGATGCAGTTTATGAATATGAGCCGGATCCGGCAGCCATTCTCGGCGATCTGATCCCGCGCAATATTTCCGTCCAGGTTTTCCGCGCTCTCCTTGAAAACGCGGCATCGGAACAGGGCGCGCGCATGTCTGCCATGGACAACGCAACCCGCAATGCCGGTGACATGATCAACAAGCTGACAATGTCGTACAACCGCCAGCGTCAAGCCCAGATCACCAAAGAACTGATTGAAATCATTTCGGGCGCGGAAGCGCTCTAATCGCGAAGGTAAGGATCGATGGCAAAAGCAGCGACCCCGAAAACACCCGCAGCCGCCAAGGCAGCTGCACCGAAGGCAGCGGCCGCCAAGACGGCAGCCGTCAAGGCGGAAGCCGCTGCCAAGCCAGCAGCGAAGGCAGCCGCACCAAAGGCAGCGACCAAGGCTCCGGCAGCAAAAGCCGCTACGCCGAAGACCGCTCTCAAGGCAACCGGTGTTGCCGGTCGTGTGAGCCAGGTCATTGGCGCCGTTGTCGACGTTTCGTTCGACGGTGGTGTGCTTCCGCAGATCCTGAACGCGCTGGAAACCGACAATCTTGGCAACCGCCTCGTTCTCGAAGTGGCGCAGCATCTGGGCGAAAACACTGTACGCACGATCGCCATGGACTCGACCGAAGGTCTCGTTCGCGGTCAGGTCGTCTATGACACGGGTTCGCCCATCATGGTTCCGGTCGGTGAGGAAACCCTCGGCCGCATCATGAACGTTATCGGTGAGCCAGTTGACGAAGCTGGTCCGATCAACACCAAGCTGACTCGCGGCATCCATCAGCCAGCTCCGGAATACGTCGAACAGTCGACTGAAGCACAGATCCTCGTTACGGGCATCAAGGTTGTCGATCTGCTCGCACCTTATGCTCGCGGCGGCAAGATCGGTCTCTTCGGCGGTGCAGGCGTCGGCAAGACGGTTCTCATCATGGAACTGATCAACAACGTCGCCAAGGCGCATGGCGGTTACTCGGTATTCGCCGGTGTGGGTGAACGTACCCGTGAAGGCAACGACCTTTATCACGAAATGATCGAATCGGGCGTGAACAAGGCAGGCGGCGGCGAAGGCTCCAAGGCTGCTCTCGTCTATGGTCAGATGAACGAGCCGCCGGGGGCACGTGCCCGCGTTGCTCTGTCGGGTCTGACTGTTGCCGAGCATTTCCGCGATCAGGGCCAGGACGTTCTGTTCTTCGTGGATAACATCTTCCGCTTCACGCAGGCCGGTTCCGAAGTGTCCGCTCTGCTTGGACGTATCCCGTCCGCCGTGGGTTACCAGCCGACGCTGGCTACCGACATGGGTCAGATGCAGGAACGCATCACCACGACACACAAGGGTTCGATCACTTCGGTTCAGGCAATTTACGTGCCCGCCGACGATTTGACCGATCCGGCACCCGCGACTTCCTTTGCGCATCTTGACGCGACGACGGTTCTCAATCGCGCGATCTCTGAAAAGGGTATTTATCCGGCTGTGGATCCGCTCGACTCGACATCGCGCATGCTCGATCCGCTGATCGTTGGTGACGAACACTACCAGACTGCCCGTCAGGTTCAATCGATCCTGCAGCGCTACAAGTCGCTTCAGGACATCATCGCCATCCTCGGCATGGACGAGCTTTCGGAAGAAGACAAGATTGCGGTCGCCCGCGCCCGCAAGATTGAACGCTTCCTGTCGCAGCCGTTCTTCGTTGCGGAAATCTTCACCGGTTCGCCGGGCAAGCTGGTTGATCTCGCGGACACCATCAAGGGCTTCAAGGGTCTTTGCAACGGTGACTACGATCACCTGCCGGAAGCAGCGTTCTATATGGTCGGCTCGATCGACGAGGCGATTGAGAAGGCACAGCGTCTGGCAGCGGAAGCTGCCTGATCTTAAGAGGGCAAGCGGGCCACGGCCCGCCATGCCCACCTTGGTCAAGACCTTGAGGATTGAGTGAATATCATGGCAGAAGCCTTCCAGTTCGAACTCGTGTCGCCAGAGCGCCTGCTCCTTTCGGAACAGGTCATTGAAGTCGTGGTTCCGGGTACGGAAGGCTACATGACGGTCATGGCGCACCATGCGCCTCTGATGGCAACTGTGAAGCCGGGTGTCGTCACGGTGAAGACAGCCGATGGCAAGCCGGACAGCTATGTGGTGTTCGGCGGTTTTGTCGACGTGACACCAGACGGCTGCACACTGCTCGCAGAGTCGGCAGTGCACGTCACCGATATAAAAGCTGATGAACTGCAGCGCCGCATTCAGGATGCCAAGGAAGACTTCGAAGATGCAACAACCCGCGAGGAGCGGGCTAAAGCCGAAGACCTTCTTGGCCAGCTGACAACGCTTGAAGAGGCTATCAAAGCCGTTTGAAGCGATAGCATTTTACGCTAAAAAGCGGGCCTTCTGGTCCGCTTTTTTGTGGTGATATTCAGTCGGCTAATTGACGGAACGCGGCAACCACCTCTTCGTAGACCTGACGCTTGAACGGCACGATCAGTTCGGGCAGCGAGTCCATCGGCTTCCAGGCCCAGCGGTCGAACTCCGCCGTGTGGCCACCGGGGGGAGGGTTGATTGCGATTTCGCTTTCATCGCCTTCGAAGCGATAGGCGAACCATTTCTGTGTCTGGCCGCGATACTTGCCCTTGAGTGCGATCCCAACGAGATTCGCGGGCAAATCGTAATTGATCCAGTTAGGAGCCTCCGCGAGCAAGGACACGGTCCTCATGCCCGTTTCCTCATAGAGTTCGCGCAGCGCGGCCGGCTCCGGATCTTCACCTTTGTCGATACCGCCTTGCGGCATCTGCCAGAGCTGCGATGCTCCGTCCATTTCATCATTCTGAATGATTATGCGATGGCCAACCCAGACGAGACCCGCCTTGTTGAGCACCATGATGCCAACGCAGGGACGATAGGGCAGGGACTGCGGATCGGCTGGCTTTGTCTTCTTGTTCATGTCGGCGCTCCGTGGACGCTTGCCGTGCTGGTGCTAGCCCTTTTCCGGATCGCGGACAAGGGCTGAGATGGGTACAATCTCGATGCCTCTGGCCTTGGCCTCGTTGGCCCAGGAGGTGACGGCGTCGACGGTGATCTCGAAGGCGGACCCTGTCGCTATCGCCGTGCCCTTGGCGCGTGCGATACGTTCCAATTCGTCGAGCTTCTTCAGTATGGAGCCGCGGTCCTGTGTAGCATCGATCAGTACATCAGCGGCGGCAAATGGAGTTCCTTGCTGGGCAGCAATCGCATCGGCCTGGCTCCGCGCGGAGCTGCCGTCATCGAGATAAAGCAGGCCGCGTTTGGCGAGATCCTGAATAACCGGCGTCATCGCCTTGGCATCGGCAGTGAAACGGGCTCCCATGTAATTCATAACGCCCGTATAGTTCGTAATGCGCCCCATGGCCTTGTGCAGATTTTCCAACGTTGATGCCGGCGGTGCATCGACTGTCAGCGTGTTTCGGCCTGGATTGACACGTGGATAGTCGTATGGCTCCAGTGGAACCTGCATGAGAATTTCATGGCCGTCCTGCCGTGCCGTTTGCATCCAGCGGCCAAGACTGTTGCCCTCCGGTGAGAACGCCAGTGTTATCTCCGCCGGAAGAACCCGAATAGCCTGTTGCGAACCCGTCTGGGACAGGCCGAGCCCGCCTATGACGATGGCGACGCGGGCACCGCGCGCACCGGACCAGGGCCGCGCGTAGACGTCGAGCGGGCGACGGCCATCCGGCGCGACGACCGGCAGCGGTCCTTGTGGGCTCTGCTCGAGCATATCCTGCTCTGGAAGATGTGCCGTGCGGGGATCCTGTGTGCGTTTGGTTGGGTCGCCGACAATGATGATCTTGGGTCCGCCTTGGGGAGCGGTGATGTTTCCAGGCATGGCGCCAGTATCACCTGCTGGTCCGGATCCGGATTCGGCATTAGCTCTTGCCCGAGGAACTTCGGTGACCTGCTCCTTCGGCGCCGTAGGGGGAGGGCGGCGAAAACCCTGGTGGCTGGTAAAAGCGATGAGTGCGGCCACACCGACCACGCCGAGGATGACCGCGGAAGGCAGGAGCCAGCGGCTAGCCGCCGGTTTCCCGGTATGGCCGGGCCGTCTGCTGTTTTGTCCCAGCGGGCGGTTGATATCAAAATTCACGCGTTATCGCCGATGCGGGGAAAGACGGATAAAGGATTGGCAAGCTGATAAGCCAAGGGGATCAGACTAAAATGAAAAAGTCTGATCCCCTCGCGCATGTCAGTTGGGCACGCCCTTCTTGGGGTCTGCCGGGAAGGCTGCATTGGCTTGTTCGCCGCGCAGAAGCTTCAACGCCTGGATAAGCTGCAGATCGTCTTTCGGCTCCGGCGGTACATAGGCTATGGAGCCCGAACCTTCGGCATCCTCCATCGCGCCTTTGATATGACCCTTGAGATCGGATTCGCCGCGGGTGATATCCTGTCCCTTGAGCGCGTCAGGCAAAGGCTGGTCCACAGCGATATCGGGCACGATACCCTTGCCCTGAATGGACTTGCCAGCCGGCGTATAATAGAGCGCCGTTGTCAGGCGCAGCGCGCCGTTCTCGCCGAGCGGAATGATCGTCTGCACGGAACCCTTGCCGAAGGATCTTGTGCCGAGAACCGTTCCACGGCGATGATCCTGCAAGGCACCTGCAACAATTTCCGAAGCACTTGCTGAACCACCATTGATCAGTACGATCAGCGGCTTGCCGTTGATCAGATCGCCCGCGCGGGCGTCAAAGCGAGTGATGTCCTGCGGGTCACGACCGCGCGTCGAAACAACCTCACCCTTGTCGAGGAAGGCATCCGAGACAGCGACTGCCTGGTCAAGCAGACCGCCCGGGTTGAGACGCAGATCAAGGACGAAGCCCTTGAGCTTGTCTGCCGGCACCTTGCTCTGGATGTCCTTGATCGCCTTCTGCAGATCGTCGAAAGTCTGTTCGGTGAAGGAAATCACGCGGACATAGCCAACATCATTTTCGACACGGTATTTGACGGCTTTCACCTTGACCACATCGCGGACGATTGTCAGCTTGATCGGCTTGTCAGCGCCTTGGCGAATAAGGGTCAGTTCGATTGGCGTATTGACCTCGCCGCGCATCTTGTCGACGGCGTCGGTCAGGGTCATGCCGCGAACCTCGGTGCCGTCGATCTGCGAAATGTAATCGCCGGCCAGAACACCCGCTTTGGATGCCGGAGTATCTTCGATCGGTGCGATAACTTTGACCAGTTCGTTTTCCATGGTGACTTCGATGCCGAGGCCGCCAAATTCGCCCTTGGTCTGGACCCGCATATCCTGTGCCTGTTCGGCATTCATGTAGGATGAATGCGGATCAAGCGAGGTCAGCATGCCATTGATGGCGCTCTCGACCAGCTTCTTGTCATCCGGCGGCGTGACATATTGCGCGCGGACGCGCTCGAAAATATCACCAAAAATTGATAGCTGTTTATAGGTTTCGGTACCCGCAGCTTCTGCGGTGGTCGTGGGCAGAGCACCCTGAACAACGACCATTGCCGTCGCACCCATCAGCGCTCCAGCCATGAGAAGCGTTAACCTACGTATCATTTGCGGTCCTTCCAGCAAGCCGAGCCGCCCACCATGGGGCGGGATTAACAGGTTTTGTATCCTTTCGGAACTCAATGTAAAGCATTGGAGCTCCATTTCCCATCGGAACAGGTGCGGTACTGGCAATAAGTTGCTCGTTCATCACACCAACCGGCTCTCCCGCCAAAACGAACTGATTTTGGGAGACATTGATTTTTTTCATTCCCGCCAAGACAACATGATATCCATTCCCTGCGTCCAGGATCAAGAGCTGTCCATAGGACCGGAATGCGCCAGCATAAAGGACAACGGCGTCCATCGGCGACGTTATTGTCGCACCCGCCGGTGTTTCCAGCGTATCACCCTGGGCGGTGCCGCCTAATCCGTCCGCATCGCCATAATGCTTCACGAGCTTGCCTGCAGCTGGCGCAGATAGATGACCTTTCAATGAGGCAAAATTGACTTGCGCCGAAAGCCGGTTCTGATTGGAGGCAAAATCGTCGGCGCGCCGCTGGCTGGCTGCCAGCTTCTGCTGTTCCTGCGCGCTGGCAGCGTCGGCAGCTTTCTTGACCTCCTGAATGTCCCTTTCCATGGAGGCAATGAGGTCGCGCAGCGAAGTGGCGCGTCTGGCCAGATCTTCGGCCCTCACCTGCTCCGCTTGACGCGTCTCTTCAGACGTTGTTTGCAGGTTTTGCTTTTCCTTCAGAAGGAGATCAAGGCGCTTCTTCTCCTCGGTCTGGCTTGTAACTGCGGCAATCAGACGGGTCTGTTCTTCCGAGATCGACGTCTTGACCCTGCTCAAATCCTTAAGATCCGAAATGAGGTTTTCCGTCTGCTGGCGCATTTCGGGAACAACGGCGCCAAGAAGGACCGCGCTGCGGACAGAGGCCAAGGCATCGTCCGGACGTACGAGCAAGGCCGGCGGCGGATTCAAGCCCATCCGTTGCAGCGCTGCCAGAACTTCCGCCAGCGCGCCACGCCGCTCCTTCAGCGAAATCTTGATTCCATCTTCCTGCCCGCGCAGGTCAGTCAGTTTTTCACCGAACGCCGCAATATCTTCGCTCAGCTTCTTCTCGGTTTTCGCGGACTGGATAAGGGCCGCGGTAATGGTCGTCTGGTCCTTTTTCAGTGCGGCAATCTCATTGTCGAGAGCAGCAACGCGCTCAGATGAAAGGGACAACTGACCAGTTAGTTCCTGGAGTTCCCTGACCGTCTGTACTCGCTTGGCATCCAGTGATTCCGGCTCTGCTTGCGCTGGCGGCTGTGGAGTTTCCTGCATCGGTTGCTGGGCATGGGCGGGAAGCGCACAGGCGAGTACAATAGGGAGGACGACATATGACAATGCACGCCTGCGTGAACTCAAAACTATCTTTGATGCCTCAAAATTCATTACCGGACCGGTGCACAAGTATGGTTTGATCCCGACTTTAGAGAGACTTCGACTAATGAAGTATTAACCATAAACCAACCGTGTCGAAAGCGCTCCCTTTTAGTAGCAACGGGCATGGCGGAATTACGGCGCAATGCTCTTGGTGGCATGAAATATCTCTGTCCACCTGTCCTCTTCCGATATAAGTGAATGTTCACCGGAAACGCGGCCATCTGCAAATGATTCACCGGTTCACAATGGTTTCAACATGACCGATCTGACAATTGTAATTCCCGTCCACAATGAATCCGGAAATATTGGCAGGCTGGTTGAGGAAATCAATTCAGCGCTGATATCCGGACCAGCCTATGAAATCATCGTCGTCGACGATGGTTCGATTGATGGATCGGCCGAGGAGGCGTTGAGGGCTGGCAATCATATCCGTGTGCTGCGCCACGCGAAACGCACCGGTAAATCACGGGCGCTTGTGACCGGGTTTCAGGCCGCAAAAGGACAATGGATAGCCACGCTGGACGGCGACGGACAAAATGATCCCACGGACATTGCGCGACTGTGGCCGCGCATACACAGCTCACAATCTGTCCTTTTTGCAGGTGTAAGGAAGCGGCGCAATGACGGCTTTGTCAAACTGCTTACGTCGAAATTTGCCAATTTCATACGCAAGCGCATGCTGAACGATGATTGCAGGGATACGGCGTGCGGGTTCAAAGTTCTGCCGTCCGAGGCTGCAAAGAATTTGCCCTATTTCGACAACATGCACCGTTTTCTGCCCGCGCTGTTACGGCGGGCCGGGCTGCAGGTCATTGAAGTAAGTGTTGAAGATCGCCCACGCCTGGCAGGTGTGTCCAAATACGGTTTCTTCGACCGGGCGGCAGTTGCGTTTCTGGATACAGTCGGTGTCTTCTGGCTTATCCGCCGTCACTCTGATCCGGTATCGGTAGTTGAGATGAATAGCGCTGGAAATTGAAGGTTCTCAGCTTGCCGCTGTAATTCCTTATTGGGGCGGTGACGCGCGTAACTGATCCGATTGGCTTCGCATCTTCGGGCAGATGCGCGCGGATATTCTCAGCGGTTGCATCGTCACCCTGCCAAACAAGCACGATGTCCCCGGCTTTCCCATCCCGTTCCGGCGGCCAATGAAGGAGTACGGCGACGTTGCCCGCATCGTCGGCGCGATTCGAAACAATCCGCGCAGGCGCGGGATTCTGGGCGTGAATGGCCTGGGCAACAGCATCGAAGGGAAAGTTGAACCGTTCAGTGCCAAAAAGCGCGATGCCTGTCATCGCGATGGGCGCCAGGACATAAAGGCTGCCGGCAATCGCGAGCAGGTTGCGTGCGCCGAGCACCTGCGGCAGGTATAGCGCCAGCAGGATCGCCGTGGGCGCCAGGATAGGCGCCATGTAACGTTCGGCAACCGAATGGTAGTCTGCGGCCACTACAAGTGTTGCAAAGGCCGCAAGCCCGATAAGTACGGTACGAAGCAGAAGTTTGCGTACGTCGGCGTCGCCATCGGGCTCGGGGCGCGGATGGTCACGTGTACGGCCAATAAGAAAGGTGATGACGGCGAATCCTGCCCACAGGAAGGTCGAGATCATAAGGCTGACAAGCCCATCAATTCCAAGATGGGGGAGATCGAAGGATTGCAGATAGCCAATCGGGTGACTGAGCTTGACCATCCTGCCAGCGGTTGCTGCCAACGGGGCGTTAAGGGAGGCAATCAGGACTGGGGCGAAGGCGGCCGCAAAGATGAAAATCGAAATCCACAATTGCCGCCGGAATAACTGGCGGCGAATAGCTGGAGTGATTGCCGCCGCAACAAGGAAACTAATGAGAAAAATGAAGAAGTTGTATTTCGCCAACGCGCCGGTTGCGGCCCAGACGCCAAGCCAGACAAAAGCGCTTTTATCCCGGCCAGAACGCAGAAGCGAAAAAGCATGAATGACGCCAATCGAGGCGGCAATGACCAGGATTGTGTGCGCCGTGGTTTGAATCGACATCCAGACAATTTGCGGCAGGAATGCGGATGCCGCCAAGGCCAGAATACCGGCACGATCGCCGGCCAGCCGCCGGGCCGTGTCAAAACAGAGCCAATGATAAAGACCAAGCAAAGAAATCCGGACAAGCGCTACGGCCAAAACCCAATTCCACCGGGTCAGTTCCAGCGCCGTCCGAACCAGCCAGTTATAGAGCGGTGGATGAGAGTTTCCGTAGTTCCAGGCCAACCCGACTTCGCCGACGAATTGCGCTTCGTCGATTTCCATGAATCGCGAAAGCCACAGGCGCAGGATAATAAGGATCGTGCAATAGATGACAATTGCGGCCGGTACCCTTCGGGCAAGGCCGGTCCAATTGATCATCGGGCCATCAAGTGAGGTAATGCTGAAGTTTCGCCAGAACACCTTGGGCCCCAGGTTTGTCGTTGTACGTGTGACCTACAACGAAAGCATCACGGGCCGCAATCCCAACTGCACCGCTCAAAGGAAAACCGCCGGCGTGGGGCCGGCGGTTTGGATCTTGTGGGGTGCGGTTATGCGCGTCGTATGATGCTGGCAATGAGAGATATCAGCAACAGCGCCAAGAACACGTAGAATATGATCTGAGCGATACCTGCGGACGCCCCGGCAATACCGCCAAATCCCAACGCACCTGCGACGAGTGCAATGATCAGAAAAATTACAGCGTAATAAAGCATTTATCATCTCCCTGTCTTGTCGGATTCGAAACGGATGTAACGCGGTTTGGTTCCCGGGCTAACGAAGAAGATGCATGAATGTTATTGTTTCATACTTTTGCCTTGCTGCTCTCCTTGAAGAACAAAGCCTGTGTGATAAGAGCCTTCACCATGTCTGGATTGAAGGGCTTCGTCACGAGAAACGTTGGTTCCGGCCGCTCGCCCGTCAGCAACCGCTCGGGGAACGCCGTGATGAAGATCACGGGGACCGCATCCAGACTAAGAATATTGTTCACCGCATCAATACCGGAGCTTCCGTCGGCCAACTGAATATCAGCCAGGATCATACTCGGACGGGTCGCAGAATAGAGGCTCAATGCCTCGTCGCGGGTGCGCGCAATGCCGACAACGCGATGGCCGAGGCTCTCAACCATATGCTCGATGTCCATCGCGATCAGAGGTTCGTCCTCAATGATCAGAATATCGGTAGCAATCTGTTTGGAAATTCCGACCGATGCCTCATCGAGCAGCGCATATAGCTCAGTTTCCGTGACTTCGAGAATCTCCATCGTTTCGGCTTGGCTGAAACCTTCGAGGCTGACCAGCAAAAAAGCCTGACGGGCTTTCGGCGCGATGACGGTCAGGTTCGCGGCCGCATGTTTTTCCCAGCCATACTCCGACTGCAATTCCAGCGGGCGAACATTGACTGAGTTGAAATGTTTGATCAGCAGCTTGTAAAGGCTGACCCGATCCGATGGCGTTTCAGGGAATAGTGAGACATCGGCTATGAGGATTTCCAGTGTTGCCGCCACATAAGCATCGCCGGAAGATTGAGAACCGGTAATGGCGCGGGCAAAACGGCGAAGGTAGGGTAGATGCGGGGCTATCCGGGTGGATAATGACATTATGAGGGGTTCCCTGTTCTCCGGTGGTCATTGAAGGTAGGTATTGGAGCCAATAATAAATGAGTTACGACCAGAAACACATTCGTAAAAAAAAAGTTCCCCGCAACGGAACTTTTCGTTGGATCAAGTATTGTGCTCATTAATGTGCCTTATGACCAACGCCGCGACGAACCACCAGCAAAGATTTTATAATGAACGCAAAAAACAATCCCTCTGACGCGCCTGAAAAGGCGCGGGTCCGTCGCCGCGATATCAAAAACGCTGAGACAGAAATTGGTCTGAAATTGCGTGCTCTCTATGCATCGGTACAGGAGGAGGAAATCCCGGCTCGTTTTCTGGATCTACTTGAAAAGCTCGATGAGGCTGAACGCAACCATGCGCATATGTCCAAATAAACAGGCCGCTGAATGGTACATGAATCGACTGATTTCAAAAGAGACCTGATCGCGTCGCTGCCCAAGCTCAGGGCATTTGCCGTCTCGCTGATTGGTAACCCCGACAGAGCCGATGATCTCGTGCAGGACACGATCATGAAGGCATGGGCAAAGCAGGATTCATTTGAACCTGGCACCAATATCAAGGCATGGCTATTCACGATCCTTAGGAATGAATTCTATAGCCAAATGCGCAAGCGCGGACGCGAGGTCCAGGATTCAGATGGCATTTTCACCGAACAACTATCTGTCCATCCCGCGCAATATGGCTCCCTTGACCTGCAAGATTTTCGCAAAGCGCTTGAAAAGCTCCCTGATGACCAGCGTGAAGCGATTATTCTCGTCGGAGCCTCGGGCTTTTCCTACGAAGAGGCTGCCGAAATTTGCTCGTGCGCTGTCGGAACCATCAAGAGTCGTGTTAGCCGTGCGCGGACGCGATTGCAGGAACTGCTCGAAGTCGAGGGGGAAGTGGACTATGGTCCAGATTCGATTGCCACGCAGGTAACATCAAACAAGTTCGCCTGAGGGGCCATTTTGCTTGGGCGCAAATTGATTGGCGCCGAGTGCCAAGCGGACCGCCTGCAGGATCTGGGTTTTCCCGTAAGGCTTTTCGACGACTGGAACGCCGGGAAAGCCGGTAATTCCGGATAGTTGCTGGTCATAGGCCGTGGTAAAGACAATCGGGATTCCGCTTTGCTGCAACAGGAAGGCTGCCTCCAGCGACGACAGGCCGCGGGCCTGGACCTCAAGGATGGCAATGTCACACACGGCATCGCTGTCAATCCAGCCAAGCAACTCGTCAACGGCCGATACCAGATGAACGGAACGTGCGCCGCATTCTTCCGCTATGCGCTCGAGTTCCAACCCTATCAGATATTCATCCTCCAGAACCAGAAGCCGCATGCCGATCAATCCCATGTCATCTGCTCCTTAAAAAGTTTTTATGCGCAGACCGACCAGGACGTGTCATTTAACTAAGACATACCAATTGCAAAGAAACTTACGGCAAATCACAGGCGACATGATAGCGTGCGCTGTGATCCAGAACTGAGCGGCCCAATGAAACCCACGACAGCATCGGCGGCACGGCAGTATCCCTGTGCTAAATGTCCGCTACAGGGCTTTCCGCACCTGCAGCCGCATGAAAAGGAAGAAGTGTCTTTCCTTTCCGAGTTCAAAACGGGGGAACTCGTTGCGGACGCCGGAACCACAGTTCTTGTGGAAGGCGCCAACAGTGCGCATCTGTTTACGGTGCTCTCCGGTTGGGGCTTTCGCTACAAGACGCTGGAAGACGGCCGCCGGCAAATCCTGAACTACGTTTTGCCGGGGGACCTGATCGGTCTGCAGGGATCCATTATGAAGGAGATGGCGCATTCAATTGAGGCGCTGTCACCGATGATCCTTTGTGTGTTCCAACGCGACAAGCTGCCAAATCTATTCCGCAGCTTTCCCAATCTCGCCTATGACATAACCTGGATTGCCTCACGCGAGGAGCAGATGCTGGATGAAATACTGTTGAGCGTGGGCAGGCGCACTGCAATGGAGCGAGCGGCCTATCTGTTCGCTTTCCTTTTCCAGCGCGCCAAATCGGTAGGGATGGTCAAGACCAACAAGTTGATAATACCGCTTAAACAACAACATGTTGCTGATACACTCGGCCTGTCCATCGTCCACACCAACAAGACACTGAAGAAGCTTTCCGTCCGCGGCGCCCTGCGCTGGCTTGACCGCGGGTGTGAAGTTCTTGATGAAAATGTGCTTCTGGAAATGTCGAAATGGCAGGGTTTGCCTGCTACGCCCCGACCATATATCTGAGGGCAGGACCTGTTCACAGGAACAACCATGGCGCCTGAAACGGCAAGAAGATGCGAGTAGAGGCGTAACCGTTTCCGGTCCTGAACCCAGCTTGCGGGCAGTTAAAGGATGCAATTGAAGGAGATTTTCTTGGCAAGATGGAGAATGATGATTTGCTGTGGTGGCAGAGAATTCAAATGAACCTCTCGCAACGGCCGTTGCGGGGCCTGGCGATCATCCTTTCGCTTGGCCTGATTATTGGATCGGCCGCTTCGACGATCATTTTGGCGCGCAGTTTCAACAACCAGATTGATGATGTCATCGCGACTTACCGGGTGCGCGAGCAGGCGTATAGTTCACTTGCCCTTTTGAACGAAGCCCATAGCAATCAACGTGGATTTCTACTGACCCAAGATACGGGCTTCCTCGATCTCTATAAAAACGCAACGGCAAGGCTCACCGAGAGTCTCAATACTCTAGGGGAAATGACGAAGGGCAATGCCCGGCAACAGGCCATGGCAACCCGAATTCATGATCTGGCAAAGGAAAAACAGGCAGCGGTCGAAGCGGCGATTGCGCTTGCCCTCAGCGGTAAGCGTGCTGATGCGCTGGCCTCTCTCGGACCCACATTTGGTATCGGTCAGCTGGATGAAATCAATAAGACCGTGAACAGTTTTCTCGGCGAAGAGGATCGCCGGCTGGTCGACCGAAACATCGCTATGAACAGTATGAGAAGCTGGCTCACGATAGCATCGGTCTCCTCTCTCGGGGGTGCGCTCATTCTCGCTTACATTCTTGCGAGCCGCACCAGGCGCTATGTGCGCAGGCTCGCGGAGGGTCAATCCGTCCTTCTGTCGGAAAAGTCGGTACTCGAGGAGATGGTGCGGGACCGCACGTCGGAACTGGAAAAGGCGATGCTTGTCGCGACAAGGGAAAGAGAGCGTGTCGAAACATTATTGCAGGATTCGGATCACCGCATTGGAAATTCACTGGCCACGGTTTCTTCTCTGCTCGGCATTCAGATGCGGGACGGCTCCTCGGAAGAAACCCGGGCGGCGCTAGGAGCTGCCCGTGATCGGATCCAGATGATATCCTCCGCCCACAGGCGGCTTCGGCTGGGAAAGGATCACGAGACCGTCCGGACAGACGAATATTTGCCGGACGTCATCGCCGATATCAAGGAATCCAATGCGCATGACCGCAAGATTGACATCCAGTCGGATCTGGCGCCGATAGAACTCAGCTCTCGTGACGCGACAACACTCGGCATCATCATTGGCGAGCTGACGATGAATGCCATTAAACACGCTTTTCCCGGCAAAAGATCAGGGCAAATCCATATAAACCTGGCGCCGGGAGAAAATGGAGTACTGAAGCTCAAGATCGCCGACACCGGAGTTGGGCTTCAAAAGAAACCGCGCAAACCTAGCGGCGCAGGCCTGGGAACGGTGATCGTCAATCAGCTTTGCCATCAGTTTGGTGGTTCGGTTAAGTACGCTGCCAATGGCGAAGGCGGTACAATCGTGACAGTCGATTTCCCCTCCTTGTCTGAGGTAAAGCCGCAGCAATCATTGGAACAAGATGCCGAAGGATGATTTCAGAGTGTTGCTGCGCCGGATGTGGAATGCTCGGCGTTCAATCGGTCGAGCGCCAATTCAATATCGCGCAGGTTTCTCGTCACGCCATCATCCGGATCCATGCCGCCCTCTGTCGCTGCCCGCTGCAAGCCACGCGCTTCGCTCAACAGTTCTTCCAGTTTGGCAATCTTCTCCGCTCTGCTCAGCCCGGAATCGGCAAGAATGTCGTTTGCTTCGAGCATGTCATCGTTCTCCATCTATCGCAGAGGGGAAACGTGGCTGGCGATTAAATGTTCCCGGCAAGGAACAATGCACAAGTGGTCGCGTTGATGACCGAAGACATGTAAACGGTCGGAGTAAGGACGGCTCACGAAGAGACGTCAGGTGGTCATGAGATCGAACGATATTCCCCAAGGTGCCTTGGTATTTCTAGCGGAGCCGTCTCGCCATGACGTTCTTTCGACCCTGAAATTGCTTGACGTTCAAGGGGACCGCGACCTGGACAATCTGGCAAAACTCGCACTTTCGATGTCGGGCAGTCAGATTGCACAAATCTCGTTGGTGGACGAGCGACGCAGCCAGATCCTGTCTCATGCCGGGGAATCTGGCGCGTTGAACATATGGGTCATCGAAGCGAGCGCACTTGCCGGCCCTGAGAAGAATTGTCTGGTGGTCCTAAACGCCGGCGAAGACGTGCGCTTTGCTGAAATCGATGCTGTTGCCCACACCCCGAACCTGCGGTTCGTTGCTGTGGCGCCGATTTACGTTTCAGACATGTGCGTCGGCACCTTGAGCGTGATGTCTAACGAACCGAGGACCGAATTCGGCCAAGCAGATCAGAGCCAGCTTTTGCAGCTCGCAAGTCTCGCGGCGGCTCTGATTGAGCTCAAACGCGATGCTCGCCTCGGAGCAAATTCGATCGCGACGCTGCACCGTGACGAAGACCAAGGCGCCATGGCTCTAGAGGTTGGCAATGTCGGCAGTTGGGTCTGGGATTTGCGAACCGGCAAATTCACAGGCAACCGCATGGCCTATACCATGCTCGGCTTAAGTCCAGACCATCCGGTCAACGGCGAAGATGTGTTCCGGGCAATGCATCCCGACGATTTTCCGGCGATGAAATCCGCGTTCACTCGGGCTCTTGTGCAAAATCAGGACTATGTGGGGGAATTCCGCGCTGCTTCGTCCGGCCAATGGCTGCTTGGTCGCGGGCGCATTTTCGAGCGGGATGCCGCGGGAAAGCCGATCGTGGCCGTCGGTGTGAACATAGATATCACCGAAACAAAGAATGCGGCGGAAAAGACCCGCCTCCTTTTGCGGGAGCTAAATCACCGGGTCAAAAACACACTGGCAATGTTGCAGTCGCTGGCCAGGCAGACGCTGAACCGCTCGTCAGATCCGGCCGAGTTCATGGAGGCGTTCTCGGGGCGTTTACGCGCCATCTCTGAGGCTCACACTCTGCTTTCTGATCGGGAATGGAGCGGGATCAGTCTGATCGACCTGATCGCCAGACAGGTAGAGCCTTATGCCATCCATGATCCGAAGCAAATCGAGCTTACTGGAGAAGATATGGTGCTGCCGCCGGATCACGCTCTGGGGCTCGGCATTGCATTGCATGAACTCGCTACGAATGCGGCGCGGCATGGCGCACTTTCCGTTGCCGGTGGCCGCGTGCGCGTGTCCTGGCAGGTGGAAGCTGGTCTCAACGCGTCGCGCGTCGTTATCCACTGGATCGAGGCCAATGGACCCAAGGTGCTGCCGCCGGATGCCCGGGGGCTCGGCGAACGATTGATCGAGCGCAGTCTGGACAAGGTGCTGTCGAGCAGCGTTAGATTGAGCTATCCTGAAACCGGCCTGGAAGCGTTGATCTCCATGCCGATAGGGGACACCTCAAATACCGTCGCCCGATGACGAGTCATCCACCGGGCGGCGCTTTTTCTTTTTTGTCAGCAGGGAAAGGCCACTAAACGCGATGACCGGTACTGCCAGCATGAGCAGACCCCTTGAACGCAGTACCGCAGGCGCCGCCGCCAAAGCGGCTATGGTCAGAAGTGCCGAGGTGTCGATTTTTGCGCGTTCACGCTGACGCTTCCGGGCAGCGGCGTCAGAAATCTTCATGATGATATAGATGGTAATTGCCAATCCAAATGCACAGCCCGCCAGAATGAGAGCCGAGTGCATTTCTCCGTATCGCTCAGCAAGAACGATGTAAGCCGCGAGCAGCAAAAAAATCGTGCCGATCGCTGCCAAAATGGCAATCGCGGTCATGAAAATCGCGCTGCGTTTGGCCCGGCTGACAGCCAAGCCAACTTCGCCGGCCGCCAGGCTGGTAAGAAGGGGGGTCAATAGTTTCAGCATGTCAGCGACGGGCGATCAGGGCCAGGAGAAAACCAACCCCGGCAGCGACCGCCAGCGTGGTCAATGGATTTTCTCGAACGGTCTCCACTAGCTGGTCTTCAAGCTCACGCGCCTGCGAGCGGATGTCTTCGAAGGTTTCTTCGCCCCGTACTTTTGCCGCTTCATAGGAACTTGCCGCACTGCGCGTTGCGTCCTTCGCGGAATTCTTGCCGATTTTGGCGAGGGTCGCTGCAATATTCGCAATGTCTTCCTTCAATGCAGCAACTTGCGCTTGCAAATCAGGGTTATTGTCAGTCGCATCATCGACTGCCTTGCGAACTTTCGAAGAGACAGTGGCCATGGGAAGAACTCCTTGATAAAACAGGGATATACGGTTGCGAAACGCGGATTCCGACCATTTGTTCCATGCAATGCAGGCAGTCGCAAGTTTGCGATCGGACGATTTTATTCAGACGCCGGCTAGAGGCCGGCGCTGCAGGTTTGGGCACGACCCTCAAGACAGATAGCCGAGCAGCCACAGAATAAGAATAATCGGAAGCGGCAAACCGATGAGCCAAAGCAAAACACCACGCATCATCTTAGAAAACTCCTTTTTCACATCGATCCCGAAAGTTGTCGGGTTTGTAGAAACACTTATCAGATACGACCCATCAGCAGCAGTATCAGAAAGATCACCAGTACGACGCCGAGCAGACCAGAAGGACCGTAGCCCCAATTTCTGGCATGCGGCCAAGTCGGGAAAGTACCGATCAACGCCAGAATGAGAATAATGATCAGTATTGTTGTAATGGGCATTATTTCCTCCCTCTCGTGAGAAAATCCACTGTGGCGAAACACGCGAAATGAAATTTGGTTCCAGCAGTGCGCCGGGACGCCTGCCAGGCACAACACGGACATGCCGACCCCATGCAACCAAACTGAGCCGACTTCGTTCCTGTCGCGGGTTTCAACGGAGATGGATTTCCATGGGTTTCATAGCGGGGGATTTTCATGCCTTCTGAGAATGTCGGAGGGAAGCTGCCGCGTGCTGTCGAGCGGGTAACCCAGAAGTCCTCAGTCTATCCGCAGCCTGCGGCGGATGCGAGCAGTGGTACCCAGTTCCCCCCAGTCGTCGTGGCAATTGCGATTGTCACGGCGCTCTATTTTGCGCGGGAGGTCTTCGTACCCCTGGCCCTGGCTCTGCTGCTAACTTTCGCCCTTTCACCGTTGGTCACCCGGCTCCATCGCTCCGGCGTGCCGAAAGGTGTGGCCGTTATCAGCGTGGTTGTGATGGCGTTCCTGGTTATTTTCATTTTTGTCAGTATCGTGATCAGCCAGCTTACCGTGCTGGCGCAGAATCTGCCGAGCTATCAATACAACATCGAGACGAAGATCCGCACCATCAAGGACGCCCAATCCGGGAACAGCATTTTCGACCGGGGCGCGCGCATGTTCAAGCGGCTTAGCGAGGAGATCGGCCGCTCCGATGAGGTCGAGCGATTCAACATCGATGACGGCGCTAGCAAGGACCCGAACCCGCAGCGACAACCTCCACAGAATGTTGAATCGCAAAGGAAGCCAGCGCCTCCCCTGCGCGAGCAGGACCCGAACAAGCCCGTCCCTGTCGAGATTCGGTCTCCGCCACCCGATCCGCTGAGCATCCTGCAGACATTCGCGGGACCACTGATCCAGCCACTGGCGACGATCGGCATCGTCATAGTCGTCGTCATCTTCATGTTGATGCGGCGGGAAGATTTGCGCGACCGTTTCATCAGGCTGGTTGGGGCAAGCGATATACACCGCACCACGACAGCGCTGCACGATGCGGGAAAACGCGTCGGTCAGTATCTCCTGATGCAACTGATCATCAATATCAGCTTCGGCGTGCCGATCGGGATTGGACTTTGGTTCATTGGCATACCCAACCCCATGCTGTGGGGCATGCTGGCGATCGTGCTGCGCTTCGTGCCCTACATTGGACCGATTATCGCAGCATTTTTCCCAGTGGTCTTATCGCTTGCGGTCGATCCCGGCTGGATGCTTCTGCTCTGGACCGTGGCGCTTTTCATCGTTCTAGAACTGATCAGCAACAACATCATGGAACCGCTGCTTTACGGCTCAAAGACTGGCCTTTCACCCGTGGCCATATTGATGGCTGCGATCGTCTGGACCTGGATTTGGGGACCTATTGGCCTCATTCTTTCAACGCCGCTGACAGTCTGTCTCGTTGTCCTTGGGCGGCATGTGCCAAAGTTCGAGTTTCTGGATGTTTTGCTCGGCAACGAACCGGTATTGCTGCCGCCCCAACAGCTGTATCAACGGCTCTTGTCAGGTGATCCGGATGAAGCGACTGAGAAAGCGGAGGAATACCTGCAATCATCAACAGTCTTGGACTATTACGCCTCTGTTGCCATTCCAGCGCTGTCTTTGGCCGAATATGACAGGGGAAGAGGCGTGCTCGATACACCGCGCCTTCGCCGCGTCGCGCAAAGCATGATCCTGCTGGTCGAGAACCTGTCCGATCATCGCGATATTGAGGACGAAGAAGAAGGCGACCCTGAAGAAAAAGTCAAAAAGAGTGCAGCCGAGAGCAGCAAGCGCAAAGCAGAAGAACCGAAAGCCGTTATTTCAGCTGGAGGGCGCGGTGACCTCGACGATGCTGCGGCGGTTGTCGTCGGCGACATTCTTGAGCGCCGGGATGTTGATGTCCGCGATATTACCCATGATGAGCTTGAAGCGGTCAATATCGGCAAACTCGATCTTACTGGCGTCAGTGCGATCTATGTGAGCTATCTCAATACATCCTCCGTGGCCCATGCCCGCTATCTGGTGCGGCGCCTCAGACGGCGCAACGGGCGTATCAAGATCATCGTTGGTTTCTGGTCGGAAGATGGTGAAAAAGTAGATGGTGAAAAGATCGTCGGATCAACCCGCAACTGCCATTTTTCCACATCGATCGAGACTGCGGTCGGGCAGATCTGCGAATAGGAGCATCATCGATTTCTGCATGTTGGATGAGCATTCTTTTTTGGCGGAACCAAGCGGAGTCTGTCACGTTTCCCTGAGGCTGATCGAGCGTTGATCGGCATACAAGACCCGGTGCCTGTTCCCCCGTGGGTACCGGGTCGCTTTGAATTTTTTTTGCTAAAAACTATGTTATTTCAACATGATGCGAGAGACTGGCTTGGTGGAACCAAAGGTCGTGAGGGTCGTTTAGACCGGGTACCATCGAAGCATTCGAGGAGTTTAGCCCATGGGAAGTACAAGTGACAAAGTTTCCGGCGCCGCAAATAAGGCTGCCGGTACCATCAAGCAGGCCGCAGGTAAAATGACCGGTTCGAAGAACATGCAGGCCAAAGGCAAAATGCAGGAAATCAAAGGTGAAGCACAGCAGGCCAAAGGCAAGGCCAAGGATGCTGTGAAAAAGGTTGTCGATAGGGCCTGATCCCTTTGACACTGTCCAAACTTAACCGGTCCGTCTCGGACCGGTTGCTTTTTGTCCAATAGTCTGTCGTGCTCACTTTTTCAGTTTCAAGAAGGAACGATCTATGAGGATCAATGTGGGGTGTGAACTGACTTTCGAGTTTGCGCAGGAGACACCTCTGGTTGCCATTTTGAACGTGCATCATTCACGGTTTGCGGATTTGGAGGGTGTTGAAATATTCCACGCCACATTTGGCTCCAGCGTCGACGGATATCATGACCAGTTTGGGAATTGGTGCAATCGCATTCTCGCTGCGCCTGGTATCTTCACCTGTTCGACAAATGCGGTTGTGGTTGACAGTGGTCTACCCGATCCTGTCGCGCTGGAGGCTGTTCAGCACCGTGTGCAGGACTTGCCCCACGAAACTCTCGTTTACCTCATGGGCAGCCGCTATTGCGAAACCGATTTGCTGAGCGAGGAAGCATGGCGATTGTTCGGCAATGTTCCCGAAGGTTGGCAGCGTGTCCAGGCAGTATGCGACTTCGTGCACAACCATATCGTCTTTGGCTACGAACATTCCAATCCAACGCGCACCGCATCGTCGGGATATTTCGAAGGGCGTGGCGTATGCCGCGATTTCACCCATCTCGCGGTGGCTTTTTGCCGATGCCTGAATATCCCAACACGCTATTGTACTGGATATATTACCGATATCGGCATACCCTTGCCGCACGCGGAAATGGACTTTTGCGCATGGATGGAGGTTTATCTCGGTGGTCAATGGCACACCTTCGATCCACGCAACAACCAGCCGCGTATAGGCCGGATCAAGGTTGCGCATGGGCGCGACGCGGCGGACGTGCCTCTGACAAATATATTTGGTCCAAATCTTCTGACGAATTTCAAGGTTTGGGCCAGAGAGGCTGTCTGATCAGGCGATTTTCGCAACCTTCTTCGCTTCCGATAGTTTCGTCCGGGAGAGATTGGCTAGGCCAAGGAGGAAAATATGAGCCAAAGAGCGATCGACTTCGTCAACAATTGGATCTCTACCCATGTGGACGCCAGCCGTCCGGCGGATATGGCACATCATGACCGGCGGCCAAAACAACTGGCTGCGAAGTGTGCAGCAGATGCGGAAGCAGCAGGTATTTCGATATCCGAAATCAAAGACGGTCTGGGCGATCTCGAAATCTGCATGATCACAGCGATTGACAGAGCGGCGCTGGCCAAGGAGAGCAAGCAGGCTTGAGACTTCAATGAAAATCCCGTGATTTCGGTAGAATACGCACCTTGCGAGGATGAGTGCCTCTCGGCTCATCCGCAACGGGATGAGCGACTTCGTCGCTGCGAGCTAACGGCAAAGTGGGATGCTGTTCTGACAGTCGGGAAAGATCACCTGTGCGGTCAACAAGCTTTCTGGCCACGATGTGCACGACATTTTCGGCGCTTTGAACCGTACCTTCGATCAGGATCAGGCGTGATCCCATGACTTCCTTTCGATATCTTTCCAGCAGCTTTGACCAGACCACTATGTTGGCGATGCCTGTTTCGTCTTCGATAGTCATGAAGACGACGCCCTTGGCACTACCAGGTCTCTGACGAACCGTGATCACGCCGGCAAGCTTTACCCGCCGGTTATTCCCCAAGCTGTTTGCCTGCCTGCAGGTGGATACATTTTCCGCGATCAACATCTTGCGAAGGAACTGCATGGGATGGCCCTTGAGTGAAAGGCGTGTCGATTCATAGTCGGCCACCACGTGCTCGGACATTTTCATCTGCGGCAATCTGGTCTCGGCTTCCTTTGCCAGTTCATTGGTTTCCGCAACCTGGAAAAGCGGAAGGGTTTCATTGTCGGGAAAACGCCGAACCGCCCAAAGTGCTTCGCGGCGGCCGATATCGAGCGATTGGAACGCATCGGAATCCGCGAGAAGGACAAAGGCTCGCCTTCCAAGCCTTGTCAGGCGGCGCAATTCTTCAATAGCGGTATAAGGGCGATCACGTCTGGCACAAATTTCCTCTGCCCAGACTTTTGAAAACCCCTCGACCTGACGAAAACCGAGACGTAAAGCAAGCTTTGCAGGATGGACGCGTTCCAGTGTGTTGTCCCATTCGCTGAAATTGATGTCTACGGGCCGCACCTCGACACCATGTTCTCGTGCATCACGAATGATCTGCGCCGGAGCGTAGAAACCCATGGGCTGCGAATTCAGCAATGCCGCCGCGAAGGCCGCCGGATGGTGGCATTTGATCCAGGAAGAAATGTAGACAAGGATGGCGAAGCTTGCCGCATGGCTTTCAGGGAACCCATACTCGCCGAAGCCCTTGATCTGGTTGAAACAATTCTCGGCAAAGCTCCGCTCATACCCCCGGCGAACCATCCCCTCCACCATTTTTTGCTCCATCTGATTGATCGTGCCAACACGACGGAAAGTAGCCATGGCTCGTCGCAACTGATTGGCTTCATCGGGCGTGAAACGAGCGGCATCAATGGCGATGCGCATGGCCTGTTCCTGAAACAGCGGCACGCCCAGTGTTCGCCCGAGGACATTTTTCAATTCATCCTTGTCGCCATGTTCAGGGGAGGGTGAAGGATAATGGACCGGCTCCTTGCCGGATCGCCGCCTCAAATAGGGATGGACCATATCGCCCTGAATCGGGCCAGGACGCACAATGGCGACCTCGATCACCAGATCGTAGAATTCCCTTGGCCTCAGACGGGGCAACATATTCATTTGAGCCCGGCTTTCCACTTGAAACACCCCAAGAGAATCTGCCTTGCAAAGCATGTCGTAAACTCGCGGGTCATCCTGTTTGACTGTCGCCAGTTCGTAGCGTTCACCTCCGTGGAAGTGGATGAGATCAAAGGCTTTGCGGATGCAGGTCAGCATGCCGAGCGCCAGAACATCCACCTTCATGATGCGAAGTGCGTCGATGTCATCCTTGTCCCATTCGATGAAGGACCGATCTGCCATTGCTGCCGGACCTATGGGAACGGTTTCGTCGAGCCGCTGCTGGGTCAGGACAAAACCGCCGACATGCTGGGACAAATGCCGGGGAAAGCCTATCAATTCGGTCGCCAGTCTGACGGCACGTCGTATCATGACATTCTCGGGATCCAGCCCTGCCTGACGCACCTCCTGCTTTTCTACAGTCGTTCCCCAACTGCCCCAGACTGTATTGGCAAGTGCAGCAGTGACATCCTCGGTCAGTCCCAAAGCCTTGCCCACATCGCGGATAGCGCTCCGGGGACGGTAGCTGATAACAGTAGCCACAATGGCTGCACGCTCACGCCCATAGCGCCTATAGACCCATTGCATCACCTCTTCGCGCCGTTCGTGCTCGAAATCGACATCGATATCAGGTGGTTCCTTGCGCTCAGCGGAGAGAAAGCGCTCAAAAAGCAGGTTGCTTTTGCTGGGATCAACAGCGGTAATCCCGAGGCAATAGCAGACAGCGGAGTTGGCTGACGAACCTCGCCCCTGGCACAGGATATTCTGCGAGCGGGCAAAGATAACAATGTCATAGACCGTAAGGAAATATGGTGCATATTGCAGCGTTTCGATCAGTGCGAGTTCTTTTTTTAGAAGTTCGCCGACCTTATCCGGGATGCCTTCCGGGTAGCGTTTTGCAGCACCTTTCCATGTCTCATCAATCAGATGCTGTTGGGGCGTCTTTCCGGGAGGCACCGGCTCATCTGGATAGTCATATTTCAGCTGGTCGAGAGAAAAATGGATCGGCTCAACGAAACGCGCCGTTTCCAGAACTGCGGCGGGAAAATGCCTGAAGAGACGCCCCATTTCATCGGGTGATTTCAAATGCCGTTCCGCATTCTTTTCCAGCCTGCGCCCGGCCGTATCGATAGTGACGTGCTCGCGGATGCAGGTCAGCACATCCTGAAGCGGCCGTCGGGCCGGCGTATGATAGAGCACATCATTGAGGGCAAGGAGAGGAACATTGGCACCTGCAGCAAGGCGGGCCAATCGTTCGCCGTGGCGCCTGTCTGCCCCCCTATGCGGCATGGCGAGGCCAAGCCAGACAGCTCCCGGTGCTGCGAGAGAAAGTTTCTTGAGGAACGAAGCAAGATTTTTATCTGCATTGGCAGGTGCCATAACTGCAATCTGAAAATCTTTGGCACGAAACAGGAAATCCTCGAATATTAGATGACATTCGCCCTTGATGGCGGCACGCGTCTTCCCTTCGCTCAAAAGACGGCACAGCTGGCCATAGGCAGCGCGGTCGCGCGGATAGACCAGCAGGTCTGGCGTATCGTCAATAAAGACAAGCCTGCACCCAATGAAGAGATTCAACCTTATTCCGGCTCTTTCATTGAGCTCCTTATGCGCCGTATAGGCCCGCACAACGCCTGCAAGAGTGTTGCGATCAGCGATGCCGATACCGCTGAGACCAAGAAGGGCAGCCGTTTGCACCAGTTCTTGCGGCTGGGATGCGCCTTCAAGAAAGGAAAAATTACTGGTGACAGCAAGTTCAGTGTAATCCGGCATCGCAATCACGCAAAAAGCCCATGCAGATACCAACGCGGGTTTGGGTTGCCCCGCTCATGCAATCCTTCACGGAACACCCAGAAGCGTTTCCCGGAACTGTCCTCCAGCCGGTAATAATCCCTAGTCAGTGCGCCCGCATGTTCGCGCCACCATTCTGGCGCTATACGCTCCGGCCCTTCGGCAAGAACGATGGTGTGCCGAACCCGGCGCCAGACAAACTGCGCTGGTGCCGCGTCGGGGAGTTCAAAGATTGCATCGATCCGCTCGGGTGGCTCAAATAGCCTGATGGGACGCTCCGGTGGGTTTGCCAAGTGATGATCCGCCACCCATTCGAGCGGTGAGTTCTGTTTTGCCTTTACAGCGGGTTCAAGCGAAACGGCGCGTTCGGGAATGTGCGTGTCGGCAGGAACAGCGCGAAGAACACGGGCGTTGCCAAGCCGTATGGATAGCCGGTCGACAAGGGTGTTGATTTCTTCTGTTTCCTGCGCCCGGTTGTCGAGACTTTTTTGAATGGCTTGACTTCGCTCGGTCCGAACTGCGGCAAGCCGGAGAATGTCAAAACCATAACCGGCATCGAGCGGATCGCTGAGTGTGGAGAGTCGCTCCTTCAGCAATCGCAGGAGGGTCTTCGTCCCGGTTATGGGACGTCCGGTCTGAATGCTGATACGGCGCACGTTACCGTCGGCGCGGAAGAAACTTGCTTCGACCTCGCGTGCTCCTTCGACTCGCTGCTGCAGACACCGGAAGAGTTCCTCGCTCAAGGAAAGAAGTATCTGTTCGACGGCATCCATGACGATAAGCGGTTCTGCCAGACGCCGCTCAACCATACAAAACGGTACGATACGACGGGGGGAGATTGGTTCGCTGGCCCTGCCGAACAGTGCATCGAGACGATTCACCAGTCGTGCGCCGAAGCGAGCAGTGAGAGCAGCACGCGGTAGAATCACCACATCACCCACACTTCGCAAGCCCGCGCGTTTGAGTCCTGCCAGATGACTTTCCTCAATCTCGAGGCTGTGAAGCGGCAAGGCGAATAATCCAGGCTCTTGATCATTCTCGCTGAAAATGCCGCCTGGCGAATAACGGGCGAGTGCTCTTGCTGCTGCCGCGCTGGTAGCAAGCGCGCTGCGAACAATCATGCCACGCTGATGAAGCCGCTTGTGCATATCCTTTAAAAGAGAAATTTCATCACCAAAAAGATGGATACAGCCGGTCATGTCGAGAATGATGCCATGCGGCTCATCAATCGCGACAAGGGGAGTATAGCGATCGCACCAGTCGGCAATGCTATCCAGAAGCGCTGCATCCTTGCGGGGCGAAGCAAAGGCGATATCCAGGTGCTCAAATTGCGCGCGCGCATCGGTCAGAGCCATGCCCTTGTAGAGACCTGCCTTGGAGGCTCTTTCATCGACAGCGGTCAGCCGCAGTGTGTTGGCGAGTTTGTCCACCACGATCAGGTGCTGGTCAGTATGGCCGCGCCCAGGATTTTCGCGTTTGAGGCGGTCGGTGGGCAGATGTGGAAACCACAGTGCCAGAAACCGGTTGGATCTGTCTGAAAACATGATCATCACTCTCCCATTGCAGGGTCCAATGGCCTGTCATGCCTTGCCGGTTACGAATGAGTGTGGCGTCGAATGCCGGATATCCCGGTGCATTGGCGCCACTCGATTGTGAGGGCGCGGCGCGGATCAGCCAGCGCGTGATCGCTGCATTTTCACTTGGGCTGGCGCCGAGCCGCAGAAGAAAGGCGGGAACATCTGTCTGCTGCGCTGTCAGCAGCAATTTTCGTGATGCAGTAAGATCCAGGCACTTCGGATTGCTCCATGGGGCAATGATGACGGCGCCAGTGCCACGAATGCCGAGACTGTCCGAGGCGGTTTTCAAAACATCCTGCGGTGATGCGCAACGCACGATGATGAGACGCCGCGGATCAAGGCCGATATTCTGCAAACCAGGTGCGTAGGGGAAACCATGTTCCTGTGCGGTAAAATCTTCTTCAACCCATACAATGGGGCTTTGATCAGCGGAGGCGCGCAGGGCAAGGGCAATAACAAATCCCGTTGCAGCGCCAGCATCGCCCGCTTCATCAGCAAAGATTTCATGCACGCCGCCGCGCTGCAGGCCATCACGGAAGACGTGGTCAATGGCATCGTTTCCGAAATCAAAGGCGGAGCGATGCGCCGCTAGCACATTCTGCTCACTGAGAGACGCAATGTCGCGCCTCAACGCCGCAAGATCGACGGTTGTCACCACGGTATCCCTTTAATGTTCATGATATGTTCTATTATGGAATCCAATGGAGGTAAGAGTCAAGCATACTCAAGGCTCAAACTTTTAGCGGTTGATGCGGGTGGAGAGGATAATCGACGACATGGTGCGCTCGACCCCTTCCAGTGCGCCGATCTCATCAAGCAATTTGTCTAATTCCTGGATGGATGGCGCTTCGACGATGACGATCATGTCGAACTGGCCACTGATCGAATGCAAGGTCCGGACCCAGGCGATTTTCCGCAAAGCCGCTTCAACCTTGGTTGCCAATTTCGGCAAGGCGGTCACCAGTACATGTGCCTTGACCAGGTTCTGTTCATACTCCGGCGATAGCTGAACGCTATATCCCCGGATCATGCCACGTTTTTCCAGCCGCTCGATGCGGCTTTGCACGGTAGTACGCGACAGGCCAAGTTTGCGCGCGAGGTCTGCTGTCGACGCTCTGGCGTTCTCGCGAAGCAGGGAAAGCAGGGAATGATCGGCTTCCGTCAGCATTGTGACAAGTCCATTCGGCATATTAGTTAAATTTAGGGCGTTATATCGTCAGTCTATATGCTTCATTTCGCCGAAACAATCTGCGAATTTCATATAAGTTTTATTTCCAGGGGAATCACATGAAAGAGATCGTTGTTGTAGGGGCAGGAAAAATCGGCGGGACGATTGCCAATCTTCTTGCGAACACCGGAGATTATCACGTCACCGTCGTGGACCGGGCACAAAGTCAGCTCGAGGCGCTTGAAATTTCTTCTGTTGTTGCGACAAGACAGGTCGAAATCGCAGAAGCTGGCGCGCTTGAACAGGTTCTCGACGGCAAGTTTGCCGTGCTCAGTGCTGCGCCTTTTCATCTGACCACCCGTATCGCCGAAGCAGCCGCCAAGTCCGGCGTGCACTATCTCGATCTAACCGAAGATGTGGCGAGCACACGCATCGTCAAGCAGCTTTCGGCTACGGCAAAGACTGCCTTCATCCCCCAGTGCGGTCTGGCGCCAGGTTTCATCTCGATCGTCGCCAACGATCTGGCCAAGCGCTTCGATACGCTCGAAAGCGTCCGCATGCGCGTCGGCGCACTGCCGCAATATCCATCGAATGCACTCAACTACAATCTGACCTGGTCGACGGACGGCGTCATCAACGAATATTGCGAGCCCTGCGAAGCCATCGTCGACGGGGAATTGACCGAAGTGCCGCCGCTGGAGGAACGCGAGGAATTCTCGCTCGACGGCGTGACCTATGAGGCATTCAATACGTCCGGCGGCCTTGGAACATTGTGCGAAACATTGCTCGGCAAGGTGCGCACGCTCAACTATCGCACTATCCGCTATCCAGGCCATGCCGCCATCATGAAAGCCCTACTGAACGATCTTGGCCTGCGTGACCGCCGCGATGTGTTCAAGGATATTCTGGAAAACGCTTTGCCATCGACCTTGCAGGACGTTGTCGTGATTTTTGTTACGGTCAGTGGCCGCAAGAAGGGCCGCCTGCTGCAGGAAACCTATGCAAACAAGGTCTATAGCGGCCATATTGGCGCGCAACTCTATAGCGGCATCCAGATCACCACTGCATCGGCCATCTGTGCCGTGCTCGACATGCTGGCAAAGGGCGACCTGCCGCAGCAGGGCTTCATCAAGCAGGAAGATATCGCCCTCGACGCGTTCCTCGCCAATCGCTTTGGTAAAGCCTACGCCCAGGCAGAATCAGCAGGACGTCTCGTCGCCTGACAATCGGCCGAAATGACCAATCGCCACCGCTTCTGCGGTGGCGATTTATTATGCTTTGAATAGTAACTTAGACCCATTCGCCCTTGCGCATTACCGGAACCGGCGAACCGTCCTTGTTGATGCCATCGACGTCGATTTCCCCGGAGCCAATCATCCAGTCGATGTGAATGAGGCTCCTGTTGCCGCCGCGCGCCGCGACTTCACCGGGCGAAAGCTCGCCACCATTGATGAAGCACTTCGAATAGCACTGGCCGAGCGCGATATGACTGGCTGCGTTCTCATCGAACAATGTGTTGAAGAACAAGAGACCCGAGGCCGAAATCGGCGACGAATGCGGGACAAGCGCAACTTCCCCGAGACGCCGAGCACCTTCATCCGTGCCGAGGACCTTGTTGAACACTTCCTCACCGCGCGTCGCCTTTGCCTCGACGATCTTGCCGTCCTCGAAACGCACCTTGATGTTCTCTATCAATGTGCCCTGGTGCGAGAGCGGCTTGGTGCTGGACACATGGCCATCGACGCGCAGAGCGTGCGGCGTCGTAAAAACTTCTTCGGTCGGGATGTTCGGGTTGCAGGTGATACCGTTCTTGGCGACGGAAGCGCCGCCGTGCCATTCATGTTCATCCGCAAGGCCGACGGTGAGATCCGTACCTGGCCCCGTGAAATGCAGGGCCGAGAATGTCCGTGCGTTCAACCATTCTGTCCGCTTGCGCAAGGCTGCATTGTGCTCTTGCCAAGCGCTAACCGGATCGTCGATATCCACACGCGAGGCAGCAAAGATCGCGTCGGCCAGCATGGTGACGGCAACTTCCGGTTCCTGATCGGGAAACACCTGCTTCGCCCAGGATGGATTCGGATACGAAACGATATTCCAGTTGATGTCAAAACCGGCGATTTTCTCTAGCGCAGGTTGATAGGCTTTCGACTGCGCCTTGTTGGCGCGAGAAACCTTTTCGGGGTCCTCCGAAGCAAGCAGCATCGGATTGTCGCCAGCAACGGCGAGTCGGGCCGTATTAGCGGAGAAAGCCTTGGCCATACCCTCGTAGAGCCAGCCGACGGAGCGGTCGAAACTGTCATCAGGCGCGTTGCGATAGCGCATCACGGTTGCTTCTTCATCACTGTACAGGGAAGTCACGAGGCCCGCGCCGGCTTTGTAGGCGTGTTCTGTGATCCGGCGCACCAGCGGCAGTGCCGCAAGCGGGGCGGTGATGAGAAGGTCTTGTCCAGGTTGCAGCTGCAGGCCAATCTTGACCGCGACCTCTGCAAGGCGATCGAGTTTGACGGGATCGACGGAGGGGATTCGTGGGGATGAAGTCATTGGAAAATCCATGCTGGTCAATGAAACGATGGCGCAGCATAGAGCCGGACCATCGGCCATATCAAGCCGATGGTCCGGATATTCATTCGATCAGTCCTCGTGAATAAGGCTGTGATCGCGTGTGTCGCGCATACGGACATAAACGATAAGCGACAGTCCGATCATGATCGTTACGTACCAGAAGAACCAGCTCTCATGGCCGACCTGTTTGAATTTCAGCGCTACCCATTCGGCGGTGCCTCCGAAGATCGTATTGGCTAGGGCGTAAGGAAGTGCAACTCCGAGCGCACGGATGTGAGCCGGAAAGAGCTCGGCCTTTACCACTGCGTTAATCGATGTGTAGCCTGTGACAATCAGGAGACCTGCGAGCGACAAGGCAAAGGCCACGTAGGGGCTCGTCGTCGTCGCAAGCGTTGAGAAGATGAGATAGGTGAACAGAACGCCCAGAATGCCGAATCCTACCATCAGCGGTTTGCGGCCGATCCGGTCGGACAGGGCGCCCGCCAGTGGCTGGCACAGCATAAAGATCAGAAGTGCCAGCGCGGTTATTTCGCTCGCCGATTCCTTGCTGAAGCCGGACGTGTTCACCAGAAACTTCTGGAGATAGGTCGTATAGGCATAAAACGCCAATGTGCCGCCCGATGTCAGCGCCAGTACCGTGAAGGCCTCCTTGGGATAGTGCCTGAACAGAGCAAAACCGCTGGATTTTGGCTTGTCATCACCTTTGGTATTGTGAAAGGACTGGGTTTCGGCCAGCCCGCGACGGATATAGAAAACCGCAATCGCCAGGAAACCGCCAATGGCGAAAGGAATACGCCAGCCCCATTTCGCCCAATTGCTCGGGGGTGAGGATGCGCTGCAGGACGAGAAGCACCGCAAGGGCGATTAGCTGGCCGGAAATCAGTGTCACGTACTGGAAACTCGAATAAAAACCGCGGCGATTCTTACCGGCCATTTCGCTGAGGTACGTTGCGCTCGCGCCATATTCGCCGCCGACGCTGATGCCCTGCAGAAGCCGGGCGAAAACCAGGGCCGCGGGCGCAAGCAGACCGATCGAATTGTAGCCGGGAGTGACGGCGATCAGCAGCGAGCCAAGGCATATCAGCGTTACAGAAAGCGTGAGGCCCGCCTTGCGACCCTTGCGATCGGCATAGATGCCCATGAACCAGGCGCCGATCGGGCGCATGAGAAAGCCAACAGCGAAAACGGCCGCAGCGCTCAAGAGTTCGGCTGTCTGGTTGCCAGAGGGGAAAAAGACGGGGGCGAAATAAAGCGTGAAGGCGGCGTAGACATACCAGTCATACCATTCCACCAGATTGCCGGCGGAACCGCCGATAATTGATTTCAATCTGGTTCTCGTGTCGGGCGCGGCGGCGACTGACACTGAGGTGGCTATATCGGTCATAAAAAACTCCAGTCTGAAGCTATCGGCTGGCCAATGTGAGGCTTGCAGCAGCGTGATGGGGCAGGCCTTGAACGGGGCCTTCCTGAAGGTGACAGGGACTACTAGGTCAGCCTGAACACGATTTCAATGCGTGTCGCGAGCGACAAATTTGGCGGGTTCATTCCTGACCCTCGTCACGTCGCTTGAGGAAATCAGCGAATTCGCTTTGATAATCGGGATGCCAGCGCGACAGAGGAGGGCGATTCTGGATGATATCCTTGGCTGCCCAAAGAATACGCCGTTCGTCAAGATCGCGGGCAACATCATTGTCGGGACAGAGGATGTAGAAATCTCCGGCCGACACATGGTCCAGCATGAAATCGACAGTTTCTTCCGGGGTCCAGGCGCCCGCGGGCTTCTCAGTGCGGTCACCAGCGGTCAGCGGTGTATAAACGAAGCCCGGAATGAAAAGATGGGCCGTTACGTGACAATTTTTGGTGTTGCGTAACTCGTGCTGCAGGGCTTCAGTAAAGGTTTTCACTCCGGCCTTCGAGACATTGTAAGCAGGATCGCCGGGTGGGGTCGTGATACCCTGTTTGGAGCCAGTGTTGATAATGAGCCCAGGCTTTTGCCGGAGAATCATTTTCGGGCCGAACACCTGACTGCCGCGGATGATACCAAACAGGTTTACGTCGATAATCCGCGTCCAGCCGTCCGGGTTGAAGATGCTGCTGCCTGGCTGAATGCCAGCGTTGTTCATCAGAATGTCAACATCGCCAAATTCTTGCTCGATCGTCTGCTGCAGGTGCTGCAGATGGTCGACGTTCGTTACATCCGTCGCGACGGCGATGACGTTTTCCGGATCGGTCTGCTTAGCGACCGCCGCCTTGGCCCCGTCGAGTTTGTCGCCGCCAAGATCGGCTATCGCGACCTTCAACCCCATGGCTGCAAAGCGCTTGGCTGCGGCAAGGCCAATACCGGATGCGCCTCCGGTGATGACCGCGACATTGGATGGGGAAAAGGCGGGGTGCATCTTAGGGTTCGTCCTCATGTTTGCCGTAGTGTTTGGGAGAGTCTCGTCAAGCTATCAAACGACGGGAGGGAGCCTCAGCCGAAATTCGGAACACGCACATAATGGGCGGCGAGGGGCGTCACCTGTTCCCTCATATCGCGATTTTCGGTTTTCTTAACGGCCAATGCTTCCTTCTGGCGGCGGGCTTCAAGAATTTCCTTTTCGGAGCTTTCCCCCATACACAGTGCTTGCAACAGGACCATGAGCGCCGTTTCGGCGATGCCAGAGCGATTTTCATTGAGGGCAATGTCAAGAATTACCCGGCGAAAATCCGTGTGCTGCACTGGTGTCAACGTTGCATAACGTTCTCTGCGGGTATTCTCCGCTTCAATGAGGGCATAAAGCTTCTCGCGAAGATCAGAACCGACGTTCTCGTACTGGGCGGCAATATTGGGTGCGGCCGCGGCGAGTTTTTGCTTCTGCCGTTCGCGGTGCCGCCTCTGCCTCTCTGCGTTGCTGAGTGCCATATCTGCTTGTCTGCGCCGTAACGAATGCGAATCACTTTACCTCATCGTGATAGGGATGCGTACCGTAACCGGCAATATTATGGTCACGTTACACACAATCTGTTCGGCGGCGAATTGGGTGTGGCCGTTACGTAACCAAGACGCAGACCACTGCAACGCGAGCCAAAAGTAAGCTGAAACAAATTGTTAGGACAATTCCCGGTATCGTCGGGCGAATCAACCGCTAGGTGAGTCGTCGCCGGACTGGGAAGAAAACGAGCATGTTCGAACCTGAATCCCCAATACCATGCCAGATTATAGTGTTCCCCCTGACAAAGAGGGCAGCCAAGATTCGCGATGTCGCGGCAAAGATCATGGACAAGACAACTGACCGGCAAGCGGAGGCCTACCGCAACCAGGCCGCCGAATCTTTATTCAGGCATTTGGCCAAGATCGGTGTACCCGAAGATGAGCAGGATGAGCAGGTCGGAGCCTTCTTTACCGCAGTCGAGCTGGAGCTTTCACGCCTATACGACCTGAACGACACCGCCGAGGAAACTTCAAGCTACTAGGGCAGAAGAAGCCCGCCACCCAAGTGCCGGGCTTTTTCTCGTGAATCTCGGAACTATCGCACGGCGATCACGTCGCCCGTGCGGCGATCGATGTCCACACGTATATCATCGCCTCGGCGATCTATGCCTTCCACGACAAATCTCGATCTCGTCCGTCTAACGTCGTCTACGTCACGAAGACCTTCGCTCCTTGCAATGCGAACAGCTTCGCGTTCGCTAATTTCAGGGGCACGCCGATAGACACGTTCCTGGTAAGGTTCCCGCAGCCGCACACCATCAGGTCCGATCTCGATGGATTGCGCAAATGCCTGCGGCGCGGAAGTTACGGCGACCAGAGCAGTTGCTCCAATGATCAGCAGTTTTTTCAACATGACTATTTTCCTTATCCAAATTCGAATGTTCCGCCCATTCAATTTACTCAACGTTCAATATGCCGACGGGTTCCGCGGAACCCGTCGGCCGCTTCTAAAAGCTGTCTGCATCCGGCTTTTTTAAGGCAGGAACATTTGCGCCGTCGGGGGTCACCCGTTCCTGAGTGAACAGAGAGGATGTCAGGGATGACAGCCTTTACAACGTTCATAACCGCAATTTCCACTGTCGCGCTTACGGCCGATTCGTTGCTCGCGGCCTGCCCGGAAATCGCGGGTTCCGTCAAGAAAGAGGTGCAAAAGAGCCTTTCCAATGACGCACCCATGCGCCAGTGAAGAGTTGTACTAATGGCGATATGAAGTGGCGCTTCTTCCATGACGGCTTGCGGTTGTCATGAAATCGTGAATGATCGTCTGCAGCGTAGGAATGTGTTTTTGTGACGCTCAGTAAGGGGGGCGGATCATTGAACAAGCGTATCGCCCCCAATCTCAGGGTCGTTCTGATCGGTGGCGCGTCAAATATTGGAAAATCCGCGTTGGCGCAGGCGCTCGCAGAGAAACTTGGCTGGAGGTGTGTTTCAACCGACAGTCTAGCCAGGCACCCAGGGAGGCCATGGCGGAAGACGACCGGTAAAGTTTCAGACCACGACGCGGAACATTACCTGAGCTTGAAGGCCAATGAACTTCTGGAATCCGTCATCCTGCATCACCGTAAGATGTCCCCAGTTATCGCAGAATTTGTACGGTCGACCGTAAAGGATGAAGGTTCGCGAAAATTAGTGCTCGAAGGATCGGCCCTATGGCCCTTCATTACCAGCGGTCACCACATGAAAGAAGTGGGGGCCGTCTGGCTCACGGCCGGCCCTGAGACCTTGCGATCCCGGATTTACGAAGGAAGTGGATTCACCACCGCGAGCGAACAAAGCCGCGCAATGATCTCCAGATTCCTCGAACGCACGCTGTTGTTCGATCAAAAGACGTTGCAGCTCGTTATCGAGGGCGGCTGCACGGTCCTGGATGTCGACAAGTACAAAACGACCGAAGAATTGGTGGCCGCGACGATCGATGGCCTAAAAGCACCTCCACCGCGCTGAGGCACGGCGCAATCCTGAAGCAGGCTTTTGCTGATTGAGAAGCGGCGGGCAGGCTGCGTTTCATCGCTTTGCCAGATCACGAATTCAACCGGTTACATTTGAGCGGAAACTCTTCCGTTAGTCACGCATGCCCAAACAACGGTCATTGTGCTGACTATTTAATCACCCGGTTTTGGAGCGCCGGAAAGCCCATAACTCTATTGGCCGTTCTCGCATCGGAGAATTATTGTGCGCCAAGCTTCCTCCAGGTTCGGAATTCGATCCCGGGCCCCATTTGAGGCTTTCGAGGCAGCATTTTGACCGTTTGTACGAAAAAAACCAGGTTCGCGTCGACGTCGGATGCAGAATCGCGCCGTTTTCGAAGGCAATTGGCATAATAAATGCTTCTCTCCAAATTGGCCGTCGCCTTGATCATCAAAAATATGGAAGGTTTGAAATGACAAAATACAAGCTCGAGTACATTTGGCTTGATGGGTACACTCCGGTACCAAATCTTCGCGGAAAAACCCAAATTAAGGAATTCGACAGTTTTCCCCTGCTTGAGCAACTTCCGTTGTGGGGATTTGACGGAAGCTCCACAATGCAGGCCGAGGGTAGAAGCTCAGACTGCGTCTTGAAACCTGTCGCGGTTTACCCGGACAGTGAACGCAAGAATGGTGTCCTGGTGATGTGCGAAGTCATGATGCCGGACGGCAAGACTCCGCATCCATCGAACAAGCGTGCAACTATTCTTGACGATGATGGCGCTTGGTTCGGCTTCGAACAGGAATATTTCTTCTACAAGAATGGTCGCCCGCTGGGCTTTCCAGACGCCGGCTATCCTGCTCCGCAGGGCCCCTACTACACGGGTGTTGGCTATAGCAATGTAGGTGACGTTGCCCGCAAGATCGTGGAAGAACATCTGGACATCTGTCTCGCCGCCGGAATCAATCACGAGGGCATCAATGCCGAAGTGGCAAAGGGGCAATGGGAATTCCAGATTTTCGGCAAGGGCTCCAGGAAGGCCGCTGACGAAATGTGGATCGCGCGCTATCTGATGCAGCGCCTGACGGAAAAATACGGCATAGACGTTGAATATCACTGCAAGCCGCTCGGAGATACCGATTGGAACGGCTCCGGTATGCATGCCAATTTCTCCACCGCCTACATGCGTGAGACGGGTGGCAAGGAATACTTCGAGGCGCTTATGAGCGCTTTTGAAGCGGCACGAGCCGATCATATTGCGGTCTATGGACCAGACAACCATTTGCGCCTGACCGGCAAGCACGAAACCCAATCGATTCACACCTTCAGCTATGGTGTTGCTGACCGTGGTGCATCGATCCGCGTTCCGCACAGTTTCGTAAATAGCGGTTATCGCGGCTATCTCGAAGACCGTCGTCCAAATTCGCAGGGTGACCCCTACCAGATCGCTTCGCAGATTTTGAAAACGATTGCGTCCGTCCCGACGGAAAGCAGGGTTTCGGTCGCCGCTTAGCCATACCCAGCCAGCCGACGGAGCCGGAAACCACGTGTTCCGGCTCTGATGCGCTCAAGCAGGAAGCACTACGCCGCAATCTGCCGGACAAAATGATCAGATTCGATTGCTACAATGCGTTCCTGCGGGATTGCGGAGAGGCGGCGGACTTCCCCGACGGTTGCGTTCTTCAATTGCGCCCTCGGATCGTCGAAGCGAATTTCCGGATCCGGCACTGCTGACAGAAGCAGGCGCGTATAGGGATGCTGCGGGTTGTCGATTACCTTGTTGACGTTGCCCCATTCGACAATCTGGCCGGCATACATGACGATGATGTCTTCGGCGACATAGCGGGCCGTTGCGATGTCGTGGGTGATGTAAAGCAGCGCGAGCTTCATATCCCGCTTCATCTCGTTGAGAAGGTTGAGCACGCCCAGCCGAACCGATACGTCCAGCATGGATGTCGGCTCGTCGGCCACGATGACCTCGGCGCCGACCGCTAGCGTTCGCGCAATATTCACCCGCTGCCGTTGCCCTCCAGAGAGTTCGTGCGGGTGCTTGGGGGCCACGAGCGCCGGGTCGAGCTGGACTTTCGTCAGTAGGTCCGCGACGGCCTCATCGATCTGGCGTCCTTTCAGATCGCGCCGGTGCAGTTGCAACGGGCGGCGCAGGTGATAGGCGATCGTGTGTGCCGGATTGAGCGAAGAGAATGGATCCTGGAAGATCATCTGCACGGAACGCCGGTATGCCGCAAGCGCCCGGGCGTCACCGGTTTCTACCGGCTTGCCCTTGAACAGCAGCCGCCCCTCGCTCGGCGTATATTCCCGCATGACGAGACGCGCGCAGGTCGTCTTGCCGCTTCCCGATTCTCCGACCAGCGCCAATGTACGGCCGGGATGCAGCGCAAACGACACGGATTGCGCTGCCTTTACCGCGAAAGGGGCACGGCCAAAGGTTTTTGAAATACGGTCGAGCGCCAATATGGCATTGCACGGATCAGTCATGTGGCTGCGATCTCCGTCACTCTGGCCCCGTGCAATGACGGGAACGAGGCCCACAGGTTCCTTGTGTAGTCGTGTTGCGGTGCGCCGTAGATTTTCTGGGCGGTGTTCTGTTCGACGAGCTTGCCTGCCAGCATGATGCCGATGCGATCGCAAACCTGAACCATCAGGCCGAGGTCGTGCGTGATGAACAGCACCGAGAAACCGAACGTCTTGCGCAGCTCGTTGATGCGCTGGAGAATTTCGCGCTGGACGACAACGTCAAGCGCCGTCGTGGGCTCGTCCATCACGACAATCTTCGGATTGAGCGCGAGACAGATCGCGATGACTATGCGCTGGCGCATGCCGCCCGAGAACTGATGCGGATAGTCCCTCATGCGGTCTGGCTGGATGTCGACGAGACGCAGCATCTCGGCTGTCCGTTCCCGCGCCTGCTTGCGGTTCATCCCCTGATGCGTGTGCAGCACGTCGTAGAACTGCGCTTCGATGCGCAGCACCGGATTAAGCGAATTCATGGCGCTCTGGAAAACCATGGCCACTTCGCGCCACCGAAAGTGGCGCAGCTCCCGCGGATCGAGATCGAGTACGTCGCGGCCCTCTAGCAGGATCCGGCCGCTCCGGATCAAAGCCGGAGGTCTGTGCAGGCGGCTGATGGCAAAGGCGATCGTGCTCTTGCCGCAACCGGATTCGCCGGCAAGACCGAAAATCTCGCCGTGGGCGACGTCGAAACTCACGTCATCGACCGCGCGAAAATCGGTTGTTTCGCCGATGTAGTCGATGGTCAGATTTCGTATGGAAAGCAATGGCTGGGTCACAGGCGGCCTTCTCCCGAACGGATCAATGCGGTCCAGCGGCTCAGACGATTGCCCGTCCGCAGGCGCGGATTGGCAATCTCGTCAACCGCGAAATTCAGCAGCGAAAGCCCGACACCCAGAAGGGCGAGGGCAAAGCACGGGGTGAGAATATCCCACCATGCGCCGACCGACAGGGCCGACGCTTTTTGTGCATTGTAGAGCATCATGCCCCAGGACACGGTTTTTGGATCGCCGAGGCCGAGGAATTCCAGCGTTGCCTCGGTGATGATGGCAAAGATCACGCTGCCGATGAAATTGATGCCGACGATGGAAATGAGATTGGGAAAGATTTCGAAGGCCATGATGCGCCAGCGCGGCTCGCCCATCATTTCCGCTGACTTGACGAAGTCCTTGTGCTTGACCGAGAGGGTTTCGGCACGAGTGACGCGCGCGCCCCAGGCCCATGAAGTAAAGCCAAGGATGATGGCGATGACCAGCGGGCTGGCCTGTCCGATGAAAGCGGCAAGAACCAGGAGCAGGGGCAGGTTCGGTACCACCAGCACCATGTTCGTGAAAAAACTGATCACTTCATCGGTCTTGCCGCCGCGATAACCGGCAATAATGCCAAGCGCCGTGCCAAGCGCCGTTATCAGCAGTCCCGCCCCGAATCCAACGGTAAGCGACGTGCGCGCGCCATGGACGAGGCGCGAGAAGACGTCCTGGCCGATGCGAGTTGTCCCGAGCCAATGGTCCGCCGATGGCGGCTGATGTGGGCGGCCGACGCGGGCCGCCGGATTGTATTCGGTCAGAAGCGGCGCTGCGAGTGCAACGAGTACGATGGCCGCAATGATGATCATGCCGATGAGGGCCTTGCGATTGCGGACGAGACCGGAGAGAAGAATACGCATTGTCATGCCCCCCGCAGGCGCGGATCGAGCAGCACATAGCTGACATCGACGATGAAATTGGCGACAAGCATCGCGACGGTCATGATCAAAAGCTGTCCTTGTATTACCGGATAGTCGCGGGCGAGGATGGCCTGATAGAGAATATTGCCAAGGCCCGGATAGTTGTAGACGACTTCCGTAACGAGCGAGCCGCCAAGGACTGTGCCAATGGCGATGGCAAGGCTGCTGACCGTTGGCAGCAGGGCATTGCGCGCAGCATACCAGATCATGACATGGCTGTCGGACAGCCCTTTGGCCCGCGCCATGACGATATAATCCTCGCCGAGAAGGTTGATCATGTTGTTGCGCATGGTGACCGCAAAGCCGCCCGTGAGCACGGTGCAGAGCGTCAGCATCGGCAGGATGCCATGGTAGAGCAGGCTGCCGATATAGGTCAACGAAAACGATGGATCGAGTGCCGGGTCGGCGGCGTAGCCGGTCGGAAACCAGCCGAGCGTAAAACCGAAGAAGAACAATACGATAAGCGAGGTGACCACTGCCGGGACAGAGGTCGCGAAAATGGCGCCGACGGAAACCACCACGTCGAATATCCCGCCGCGCCACCATGCGGCGAGGACACCGAGGAATGTGCCGAGAGTGAAGCTGATGATTGTCGCCGTGCCCATGAGGCCGACCGTCCAGATCAGCGCGTGGCCAAGAACCGAGGTGACGGGCAGGGGGAAATATTTGATCGAGCGACCGAGATCGCCGGTAAAGATGCTCTGCAGATAGGTCAGGTATTGCTGCCACAGGGGACCGTCGACAAAGCCGAAGGTCAGTTTCAAGGACGCAAGATTTTCCGCCGACAGTTCGGTGCCGGTGCTAGAAAACATGATCTGGATCGGATCACCTGGCATCAGGCGCGGCAAGAAGAAATTGATTGTGGCGGCCGCCACAAAAGCTGCCAGGTAGAATCCGAGGCGGCGGAGCAAGAAAACCATATGCTTCTCCCATCATGGCGCAGGGGCGATCGATCGCCCCTGCGCCCCGTGGATTAGTTTGCCGGCTTCAATGCCAGGAGGTGAAGCAGACGCGCTGGATTGTTGCGCGTGATGGACGGGTTGACGAACGGGTTATCGGGCGTCGACCACCCGCTGAAGCGTTTGGTGTTGTATTGATACCAGTTGGGATTGTTGTAGACGGGAAACATGGGCAGGTTTTCGGCCACGATGCGCTGGGCCTTGTTCATTACCTCTTTCCGGGCGGCGGGATCGGCCGTCCGGGTAAAATCAACCAGCAGTTTCGCAAGGTCCGGATTGAACCAGCGTTGCGCGGTAAAACGCGTCTTTCCCTTGTCGGTCTCGTTGAACGCACGCTGATAGGGATAGTAGGGCGAAGCGGCAGCAGGGAGGCTGTTGATGGCCATGTCGAACGTGCCGTTGATCAGGTTGCCCGTCCAGACGGCCTCTTCCGGTGTGGCGATCTTGGCATCAAGACCGGCTTCCTGCATGCCTTCGATGGCGATTTGTACGGTATCGATCCAATCCGTCCAAGCACTGGGCACGATGACGGAGAACGATATCTTGCTGCCGTCGGGATTATCGCGCAGGCCATCGCCATCCTTGTCGACATAACCCGCCTCATCGAGCAATTCCTTTGCCGCCTCGGTGTCATGTTTGCCGAACTTGCCAAATGCCTCGATGACCGAGGGATCGGACCAGGGTTTGTAAAGTTCGCCAAGACCGGATGGGTCCTCGTTGAGCGTCGGATAGCCATAGCCTGCAACATCAACCATGGCTTTGCGATCAAGCGACATACTGACCGCCTGGCGGAATCTGATGTCATTGAACGCCTTGCGGTTGGCCTCGTTGGCCGTTTCCAGATTGAAGAGGAACGCCACCATGCTGCTTGGCGTGTACCAGAAGTGGAAATGCTCCTTGTCCTTGGCGACGTAGGTGTTCTCGACATCGGGAATGAATGAAACACCCCAGTCGAGCGTACCGTCGGCGGTCGCGGTCAGGATCTGATTGTTGTCGGCAAGCTGCGGAAAGCGCAGGCAATCGATTTTGAGTTCAGCGGTGTCCCAGTAATTCGGGTTGCGGCATTGATCGTATGTCTGACCGGTGAAACGCGGAATTTCCGTCAGCGGGCCGCTGCCGACCGGGATCTCGTTGGCAAAGGTAACGGGATCGGCAATGTCCTTCCAGACATGTTCTGGAATGATCGGTACCTGGACCAGCTGATCAGCCGCAAGGGAACTCGGGTTGACCAGCGTGAAGCGCACGGTCTGTGCATCGACAGCCTCGACGCCGTCAATGAACTTCCAGATGCTGACGAAATCGAGCGCCGGGAATTTCTTGAGGTACTCGTAGGTGAATTTGACATCGGCCGCTGTCAGCGGCTTGCCATCGGACCATTTGAGGTCTGGCCTCAGCTTGAATTCAATGCTCTTGAGGTCGTCCGCCAGCTTGAAGCTTTCCGCCAGGCGAAAATTCGGCTTGTTGTTGTCAAAACGATTGAAGATGACAAGCGGCTCATAAATGAAATCGAGCGTGCTCTGGCGCGCCGATGTCTGATTGAACGGGTTGAAGTTTCTCACCCATGTCGTCGCGGGCTCGATATTGGCGGTCAGTACGGTCTGCGCCAAGGCAGGGCTTGAAAGCAGTACAAATGCGGATGCGGCGGCAAGCAAACGGTTTTTGAACATAGTTATTCCCCTGGTTTTTCGACTTAGCTTACAAATGCATTGGCAAACATGTTTTCGACTTCGGCATGAACCTGCGCCACGTTCACCTTTTGTGATCCGAGACGGGTTTTTGCAGCATCGATTCGCCTTGACGCTGCTTCGCTCAACGGACGGGCAGCCTTTGCGGCCGCCTCGCTGTCGGCAAGATCGCCGTGGCTGTGCAGGGCAATGTCGTAACCGGCATCCAGCACCTGCTTCACCCGTTCAGGCATCGTGCCCTCAAGCGCGTTCATGAAGATGCAATCGGAAACAAGCACGCCGTCATAGCCAAGATCGTTGCGAATCACGTCATGCAGGACGGGCGATACTGAGGCGGGTCGTTCCTTGTCGTAGGCCGAATAGACCACATGGGCGACCATGGCCCATGGCGTGCCCTTGAGATCAACGAACGGCTTGAAATCCGTGGCGAGCAGCGTCTCCCTGCTGGCATCGACCACCGGGCGTTCCTTGTGCGAATCAAGCGTTGCCCTGCCATGGCCGGGAATATGTTTCATGATCGGCATGTTTCCGGTTTCGAGCAGTCCCTCGACAACTTCGCGCCCCAGCGTCGCCACGAGTTCGGGGTCGGGGCCGAATGATCGTGCACCGATGACTGCGCTCGTGGTTGGAAAAACCAGATCGAGTACCGGCGAACAGCCGCTGGTGAGGCCAAGCTCGCTCATCATCGTTCCCATGGCGCGCGAAGAAAGGCGCAATGCCCGTTTCGCGAGGGCAAGATCATGGCGCGCCAGTTCTGCGAATTCGTCGAAGCTGCGGAACAAGGGCCAGGGTCCCGCATCGAGATGCTGGACGCGGCCGCCTTCCTGATCGGTAAAGACCGGGGCATCGTCGCGGCCAACCGCCTCGCGGAAACTCGCGATCAAAGCCTTTGCCTGGTCTGGATTGCGCAGATTGCGGCGGCCAACGAAGAGACCGAGCGGATTGGTTTCCCGAAACAAGGCAATCTCATCCAGGGACAATGTCGGGTTGGGGATGCCGACAAACAGGGCAAGAGGCGATTGTCTGGACACTATGTTCACTCCCTAGGGACTATGTTGCGGTGGGGCAGAGGTTAGGTTTTCTTTGCCCGCAGCATGCCTTGATAAATTCCCTTGCCCTCGGCAGGGATTGTCATGGCACCAACGGCGTTGACGTAAAAATCGACAGGACCGGCATCCCCAATGATCGCGTAGGCATAGCCCATGGATTTCATGGCCTGCAGCGCTGCGGAAAAGAGCGCTAAGCCCACGCCCTTGCCGCGACTGTCCGGATGAACACCTGTCGGCCCGAAAAAGCCGCGCGCCGTGGTGTCGTAGCAGGCGAACCCGACGAGGTTACCGTCATCGATGGCAACAAGGCATGCGGACGGCTGGCGTGTTATGGCGACGGAGACTTCGCTGGCCCAGTTGGTGCTGAAGTTATCGCGAACCCAATCAACGACCAGTTGCATTTCAGGAGGCAGGGCCGGCCGCATCACGACATTGCTGGCGCGGGTCCGTTGTTCCAGACGGGACAGGTGGTCTGAATACAGGCTTACAAGCAAATCTGCCAAACGACTCTCCTCAGTCGGATTCCAATATTATGGAATATATCCCCTATTAATGTAATAGATTTGGATTTTTGCTTGTGCTTGTCAATCGTTTTATTCGCCACCGATGAGTGGGGGAGAGTTTGTGGGCTTACATCTGGAGGCGAATTACGCCATGGCGCGATTGTGCGGCATCTCATCGAAATGATGATGTGTGGCGCTGGCTCGATCGGAGACGCAAACTACATGTTCGGTCGAACAGTCACCGACGGGTCTATTCGAGCTCGTGAGTTGAGTGCGGATATTGCTGTTGGCTACAATGCCGGCAAGGCCGTGCAGCTGGCAGGAACGATGGCGGAGAGGGAGGGATTTGAACCCCCGATGGAGTTGCCCCCATGCCGCATTTCGAGTGCGGTGCTTTCAACCACTCAGCCACCTCTCCGCATGCAGGATCGATTGTGAAGACCCCGTGTATTGGCGAGGACAATTGTGCCCTGCCGGTGCCGCGATGCCCCGAGGGGCTTGGCTTGAGCGTGCGGCGTGCTAGATAGCGGGCAAAGCTTCAGGATACAAGAGCAATTTTGCGTTAAATTTCTTGACTCTCTAACAAAGCTGATCTTATAAGCGCGCAACGACTGGCGTGGGGGATTCTCCGCGCCGTTTGTTTTTGAATTCGGGTGCCTTTATTCTTATGGGTCAAGGCGCCTTTCGATCAATCTGTCACGACTGACAAAAAGACGGTTATTGCCGCAAAACGGCACAAAACCGAACCGAACTCCGAAAGGGAAAAAATGTTCGCAGTCATCAAGACCGGTGGTAAGCAGTATCGCGTTGCCGCCAATGACCTTCTGAAGGTCGAGAAAGTTACCGGCAATGCTGGTGATATCGTTGAATTCGCCGAAGTTCTGATGGTCGGCGTCGGAGCGGACGCAACGATCGGTTCTCCTGTTGTAAGCGGCGCTCTGGTAACAGCCGAAGTCGTTGAACAGGGCCGTGCACGCAAGGTTATCGCCTTCAAGAAGCGTCGCCGCCAGAATTCCAAGCGTACGCGTGGTCATCGTCAGGAATTGACGACGATCCGTATCTCGGAGATTCTCACCGGTGGCGCGAAGCCTTCCAAGAAGGCCGCTGAAAAGCCGGCCAAGAAGGAAGCTGCTCCGAAGGCAGAAGCTGCTGTTGCGGACGCAACGGTAACCGAGACGAAAGCCGCCCCTAAGGCAAAGGCAGCGCCGAAAAAGGCTGCTGCCAAGGCCGAGAAGCCCGCTAAGGGCGAGTAAGAACAAGTTTAAAGGAGCAATCCGATGGCACATAAAAAAGCTGGTGGTTCGTCACGTAACGGTCGTGATTCCGAATCGAAGCGCCTTGGCGTGAAGAAGTTTGGTGGCGAGCGCGTCCTTGCCGGCAACATCCTCGTGCGTCAACGCGGCACCAAATGGCATCCCGGCGTCAACGTTGGCCTGGGCAAGGATCACACATTGTTTGCACTTGAAGCAGGCGTTGTTTCCTTCCGCACCAAAGCCAACGGCCGTAGCTACGTGTCGATCGTCAACCCGATCGCCGAAGCAGCAGAATAGCCGGTCCTGCTTGAAGCACCGGCGTCCCATCGGACCCGGTGTATGGCAACCAAGCCAAAAGATCAAAGGGGAGATGGGATTACCACCCATCTCCCCTTTCGTATCTGGAGGAACGACAAATGGTTGCTGAAATACTGGAAGACGATGAAGAACGGCTGGATCTGATAGACTGTCCGGTTCTCGTTACGGAACGCCTCGTTTTGCGCGCGCCACGTAACGAGGATGTGGATGCAATTGCCCGTCTCGCCGATAACCTTCACGTGGCCGAAATGCTTTCCCGCATGCCGCACCCCTACACGAAGGAACATGCGGTGGATTTTGTTCGTCGCGCCAATGCGGGCGAGATCGGCAAATGCGTCTACGCCATTACGCTTGCGCAAACGGGCACTTTCATTGGCTGTTGCGGTATCAACTACCGTCGTAACAAAGATGAATATGGCAGCTCCGGCAAGGATGAGCTCGAGATCGGTTACTGGCTCGGTGAGCTCTATTGGGGCAGGGGGTATGCGACAGAAGCAGCGCATGCGCTGGTTGATCTGGTGTTCCGGGCAACGCAGGTGGAAAAGCTGCATGCTTCCTGCCGCGTATCGAACATCGCCTCACGCCGGGTGATCTATAAGAGCGGATTCCAGTATGCCAACACCGGCATGATGGATTCGCTGGTCGCGGGCAATGTGCCAGTCGAACGCTACATGCTCGACCGGCGTACGTGGATCGGCCTTCGCAGCTGGACGTCATAGGAGACCGTTTGATTTCTCTACCCTGATGGCCATCTGGTGCGGTTTTTTGCGCTTCCGGTGCTCACGGACCAATATGTCCGCTCCGCTCCGGTTCTCGAAAGCCACACCGGCTGACTCATCAGGGTGAATTCTCAAAGGTCTCCAACATTGCGGCGGCCAGTTTTCTTCTCCGGGATTTTCCTGTAATGCCTCGGAATATCAAAAAGGACTGAACTTGCATGAAATTTCTCGACCAGGCGAAAGTCTATATCCGCTCCGGTGACGGTGGTGCCGGCTCGGTGTCGTTCCGCCGTGAAAAATTTCTGGAATTCGGTGGTCCCGATGGCGGCGATGGCGGCCGCGGCGGCGATGTATGGGCGGAAGCGGTCGATGGTCTGAACACGCTGATCGACTATCGCTACCAGCAGCATTTCAAGGCCAAGACCGGCATGCATGGCATGGGCCGCAACATGACCGGCGGTAAAGGTGCCGATGTCGTGCTGAAAGTGCCCGTCGGCACGCAGATTTTCGAAGATGACAATGAAACACTGATTGCCGATTTTACCGTCGTCGGCCAACGCTATCGCCTCGCCAAGGGCGGTAACGGCGGTTTCGGCAATCTGCATTTCAAGACATCGACGAACCAGGCGCCGCGCCGCGCCAATCCGGGACTTGAGGGTGAGGAACGCAATCTCTGGCTGCGGTTGAAGCTGATCGCCGATGCCGGGCTTCTCGGCAAGCCTAATGCGGGCAAATCGACTTTCCTCGCCAGCGTTACAGCCGCCAAGCCTAAAATCGCCGACTATCCATTTACGACGCTGCATCCCAATCTCGGTGTTGCGCGCATCGATGCCCGCGAATTTGTCATTGCCGATATTCCGGGCCTGATCGAAGGTGCGCATGAGGGCGTCGGTATTGGCGACCGCTTCCTTGGCCATGTTGAGCGGACTCGCGTGCTTTTGCACTTGGTATCGGCGCAGGAAGATAACGTCGCTGAAGCTTATAAGACTGTGCGTACCGAACTCGAAGCCTATGGTCACGGGCTTGCGGACAAGCTGGAAATAGTGGCGCTGAGCCAGATTGACACGCTGGACGCTGCATCGCGCAAGAAGAAGGCGTCAGCCCTGAAAAAGGCTGCGGGGCGCGAGCCGATGCTCTTGTCGGCCGTCAGCCGGGAAGGTGTCGAGCAGGTGCTGCGAGCCCTGTCGGCGATCATTCTGGAATCGCGTGAAACCGAAGCGCCTGCCGAGGTCGATACACGATTCAAATATTGAGCGATGGTAATATATCGAGTGATGCAATGTCCGTGATATCCGCACAGATCCAGGAAGCGCAAGACGAGGCAAAGCAACTTCCGTTGCCGAAGCTTTCCAACTATCGCCGGATCGTTGTTAAGATCGGATCGGCGCTGCTTGTCGATCGTGCCAGCGGCCTGAAGCGCGAATGGCTCGAAAGCCTTGGTGCTGACATTGCTGCGCTGAGCGCATCTGGTGTCGAGATGATGATCGTCTCGTCGGGCGCGATCGCGCTGGGTCGCACGGTACTTGGCCTGCCAAAGGGCGCCCTGCGGCTTGAGGAAAGCCAGGCGGCAGCAGCGGCCGGTCAGATCGAACTCGCGAAGGCCTATGCGGAAGTTCTGAGCCATCACAAATTACGTGCTGGGCAGATCCTGCTGACACTTTCCGACACGGAAGAGCGCCGCCGCTACCTCAATGCGCGGGCGACGGTCGGGACCCTGCTGCGGCTCAAGGCTGTCCCTGTCATCAATGAAAATGACACGGTGGCCACCACCGAGATTCGTTATGGCGACAATGACCGGCTTGCGGCACGCGTCGCGACCATGATGGGTGCGGACCTCCTGATCCTGTTGTCTGACATTGATGGGCTCTATAGCGCCCCTCCGCATCAAAATCCCGACGCACAATTCCTGCCTGTTGTCGAGGCGATAACGCCGGAAATCGAGGCGATGGCCGGAGCGGCTGCGTCGGAATATTCACGCGGCGGCATGAAGACCAAGCTCGACGCTGGCAAGATCGCCAATGCGGCGGGCACGGCCATGATTATCGCATCGGGCACCCGCCTCCATCCACTGGCGGCCATCGACAAGGGCGAACGGGCTACGCTGTTCAAGGCGAGCTCAACACCCGTCAATGCGTGGAAGACGTGGATTTCCGGCAATCTTGAACCATCAGGGCGGCTCGTGATCGACGAAGGGGCTCTGATGGCGCTGAAATCCGGAAAATCGCTGCTCGCAGCGGGCGTGCGCGAAGTCTCTGGCCAATTCATGCGCGGCGATACGGTAGCAGTCTTTGGTCCAGATGGACGCGAGGCTGCGCGGGGGCTTGTTGCCTATGATGCCGCCGATGCCGTAAAGATTGCCGGGCGCAAGACCAATGAGATTGCAGAAATTCTCGGTTATGATGCCCGTTCTGCGATGATTCATCGTGATGATCTGGTGGTGCGCGCGGCAAAGCGCGTTGCCACCGCCAAGGAGTAAGAGATGTTGCGACGAGTGGATGAAGACCTGTCGGTTGCCGAATTGATGGCTGAAATCGGCCGCAAGGCACGCGCCGCTGCACAGCCACTATCCATCGCTTACCCGGCTCAGAAAACCGCGGCTCTCCTTGCCATGGCTGACGCAATCGACCGCCGCAGCGCCGAAATCCTTACGGCGAACGAGCGAGATATGGCAAATGGCCTGGAAGCCGGTATGGCTGCTTCCCTCCTCGACCGGCTCAAGCTCGACGACAAGCGTATCGCCGGTATTTCGGAAAGCATCCGCGCCATTGCCGAGCTGCAGGATCCCGTCGGAGACGTCATTGCCGAATGGGACCGCCCCAATGGCCTACACATCGAGCGCGTACGCACGCCGCTTGGCGTCATCGGTGTAATCTATGAGAGCCGGCCCAATGTCACGGCGGATGCCGGTGCACTCTGCCTCAAATCCGGTAATGCAGTGATTTTGCGCGGCGGTTCGGACTCGGCCCATTCATCGAAAGCCATTCACCAAGCACTATTGGAGGGCCTTGAAGTGGCCGGGCTGCCAAGGGACGCAATCCAGTTGGTCCCGACCACCGATCGCGCGGCTGTCGGTGAAATGCTCAAAGGCCTTGCCGGCAATCTCGATGTGATCATTCCACGCGGCGGCAAAAGCCTCGTTGCGCGCGTGCAAGCCGAGGCCCGTGTGCCGGTTTTCGCCCATCTTGAAGGGCTCTGTCACGTTTACATCGATGCGTCCGCTGATCTTGCAATGGCACGCAAGATCGCGGTGAACGCAAAAATGCGCCGAACGGGAGTATGCGGCTCAGCCGAAACGCTTCTCGTTGACAGCCTTATCGCTTCGTCGCATCTGGTGCCCTTGCTGGAGGACCTGCGCGCAGCAGGCTGCGAAATTCGCGGCGACAGGGCGGTGGTCGAGCTTTTTGCTGACGCCAAGCCGGCTACGGATGAAGATTGGTCGACGGAGTATCTGGATGCGATCATTTCCGTGAAGCTCGTTGACGGCATCGGCGGCGCGATCCAGCATATCAACCATTTTTCCTCGCATCATACGGAAGCAGTAATTGCTGAAGATGCTCATGTAGTGGAACGGTTCTTCAACGAAATCGACTCGGCGATTCTACTGCATAATGCATCGACACAGTTTGCCGATGGCGGCGAATTCGGCATGGGAGCGGAAATTGGCATTGCGACGGGCAAGATGCATGCGCGCGGGCCAGTTGGCGTCGAGCAATTGACCTCGTTCAAGTACCGCGTGCGCGGCAATGGCCAGACTCGCCCGTGACATCAAAGCCGGGGGTGCGAGAAAGCTTTCCAGGTGTCAGCGAAGCGCATTTGCGCATGCCTTTCGTCGAGAAGGGCATGACGGTCGGCTTGTTTGGCGGTTCCTTCAACCCGCCGCATGCCGGCCATGCCCTTGTCGCGGAGATCGCGCTACGGCGTTTGAAGCTCGACCAGCTCTGGTGGATCGTAACACCCGGCAATCCATTGAAGGATACGCGCCACCTGGCGCCCCTGGCGGAACGGCTCGAACGCAGCCAAGCCCTCATCCATGATCCGCGGATCAAGATTACAGCATTCGAGGCAACCCATCATATTCGCTACACTGCGGATACGCTGGCGATGATAAAGGCACGCAATCCGGGTGTGCATTTTGTCTGGATCATGGGCGCGGATAACCTTGCCAATTTTCACCGCTGGCAGCGCTGGCAGAAAATCGCTCTGACATTGCCGATCGCTGTCATCGACCGCCCGGGATCGACGCTGTCGTTCCTTTCGTCGCGTATGGCGAAGACATTCGACTACGCGCGCGTTGATGAGACTGACGCGCCGATTCTTCCACGCTCGAAGGCACCGGCCTGGACTTTCATTCATGGGCCAAGGTCATTGTTGTCGTCGACCGACATCCGCAATGGAGCGACGAAACCAAAAGGCTAAAGTCGCGTTACAAGCTGGGTACGGCTTACTTCGATATGACGTCTTGAAAGTGTCATGCGACTCTGCCTATCTTAATAGCGTGCAGTATGAATACATACTGCGGCGCGTTGTTCTTAAGGGAAAGGAAATACACTGAGAACAGCATTTCAGAAGAAGGATGCCTTGGCACCTTCAACGGCGGAGATGAACGGAATCAATTCCGTATCTCTTGCCCTCCAGTCAGTCCTTGCCAGTCTCGAAGACTCCAAGGCTGAAAACATTGTCCCCATCGACCTTCGAGGCAAGTCCGTTATCGGTGATCATATGGTCATCGCATCGGGACGTTCGCATCGTCACGTAACGGCGGTCGCGGATCAGCTTTTGCGCGCTCTGAAAGAGAACGGGCATGGCAATAGCGTGAAGGTCGAAGGTCTAGCCAGCGGTGATTGGGTGCTGATCGACACGGGCGATATCATCATCCATATTTTCCGTCCGGAAGTACGCGAGTTCTACAACATCGAAAAGATGTGGCAGGCTCCCGAACTCGACGGAGAGACCGTGCATTAATCGAACGATCGGGACGCTCGGGCCGGAAGGCCGGTGAACGTTCTGAACGTTGATGGATTTAGGGCCGGGTTGACCGGTTCGGATGTTTTCGGGTCGAATAGTCCCGGATACTGGAGAGTGTCATGCGTATCACTGTATTTGCCGTGGGCCGGATGAAATCTGGCCCCGAACGGGAATTGGCAGACCGCTATTTGGACCGCCTGAAAAAGACTGGTACCCCGCTTGGCCTCGAGTTTTCCTCCGTCACTGAAATTTCTGAAAGCCGTGCTCAGCAGCCGGAATTGCGCAAGCAGGAAGAATCAACAAAAGTTCTGGAAGCGCTGGATCAAGGTGGTGTTCTCATCCTGCTCGACGAGCGCGGCAAGACCATGCCATCGGAAGCTTTCGCCCAAGTGATCGCGCGGTTTCGCGACAATGGAAAACGCCAGCTCCTTCTCGCGATTGGCGGACCTGACGGGCATGATGCTTCATTGCGCGACCGGGCCGATCTCGTTCTGGCGCTTGGTGCCATGACATGGCCGCATCAGATCGTCCGCATCCTGGTTGCGGAACAACTTTACCGCGCCACGACCATCCTCTCAGGGCATCCCTATCACCGGGTGTGATGTCATTCAGACCCCATTCATGCCGGCCATCGATAATAGCGATACGATGATCATTACGAAAATATAATGATCTCAATGCTTTTCGGGCGAACCTCTCATCTCCATTTCTTGATAAGATGTATCAGGATGAGTGCTCATCGTCTGCACAACAAGATGGAATGGGTTAGATGACCGAGACAGCCAGAACGGCCAAACAAGATAAGGCGTTGCAGGATACGTCCAATGTCACCTTTATTCCGGGTGCCGTTCCTCCGGGACGAAAGAATCGGCGCTCACGTCTCTGGATGTGGCTGCCAGTTGTCCTCGTTGTGGCAGGGACGGGCTATTATGCGTGGAGCCAATACAGAACCTCCATGTCAACCGCAGCCGTGGTGACGCAGGCAGTCGTGCGCGGTGACATCGAAAATGCCGTGACTGCCGTTGGTACACTCGATTCTGTCAAGTCCGTCGATGCTGGCGCGCAGGTCTCCGGCCAGTTGAAGGTATTGCACGTTGCGATCGGTGATACGGTCACGCAGAACGAACTGATTGGCGAGATTGATCCCGCGACCATTCAGAACCGGATTGAAATCGATCAGGCGGAACTCGCCAACTTGCAAGCGCAGCTTGTTTCCAAAAAGGCTCAGCTCGTATTGAAACAGGCCAATATTGAACGCCAGCGCAACCTCGTGGCGACGCGGAGCGTCTCTCAATCTGTCCTTGATCAGGCCGTTGCCGATCTTGCGACGGCCGAAGCCGATGTGAACGCTTTGGAAGCACAGATCCGGAAACAGAAGGCGACGCTCGACGGCGATGAGGTGGATCTCGGCTACACAAAGATCTACGCACCGATGGCCGGCACGATCGCAGCCGTTCCGGTCAAGGAAGGCCAGACGCTGAACGCGAGCCAGACCGCTCCGACCATCGTCACGATTGCAGACTTGTCAACGATGACGGTCAAGGCACAGGTGTCGGAAGCGGATGTCAGCAAGCTCAAAATCGGCATGGATGCCTATTTCACGCTGCTCGGTCAGCCGGGCAAGCGCTATACCGGCAAGCTGCGGCAGATCCAGCCGACACCCGACATCGAAAACAATGTCGTTCTCTACTACGCGCTGTTTGATGTGCCCAATCCTGACGGTGATCTGATGATCTCGATGAGTGCCCAGGTGTTCTTCGTGCAGTCGGCCGCCAAGAATGTTCTTGTGGTGCCGAGTGCTGCAGTTCACCCCGGTTCGCGCCGCGCGGCCGCCGATGGTGAGCTACACAAGGCGGAAGTGACGATTGTCAATGCCTCAGGTGCAACAGAGACGCGTGAAGTCGAAGTTGGCATCCGAAACCGCGTCAGTGCGGAGATCAGGAGCGGTTTGACGGAGGGTGATCTGGTGGTCATCGGGTCAGGTAGTGAATCTGGCACTGCAACGACGACCCGTGCCACCGGCAATCGTTCGCAACGCGGCATGCGCATGCCGCCAATGTTCTAAGCCATGACCGCAATTATCTCGCTCAAGGATATCAGCAAGACCTACCACAATGGCGACCTCGCCGTTGAGGTCCTGCACGGCATTTCGCTCGATATCGAGGCGGGTGAGTTTGTTGCGATCATTGGGCAATCCGGCTCTGGCAAGTCAACGCTGATGAATATCCTGGGCTGTCTCGATAAGCCGACGAGCGGCAATTATCTGCTCGACGGCGAACATGTATCCGGGTTTGAGCCAGACGAACTTGCGGGATTGCGGCGCCGGACCTTCGGGTTCGTCTTCCAGAGCTACAATCTCATACCGACGGCGAGCGCGCAGGAAAATGTCGAGGTTCCGGCGGTCTATGCGGGTGCTTCGGCGCGCGACAGGCACGATCGGGCGGAGGCGCTGCTCAACTCGCTGAAGCTGGGCGACAGGCTGGATCATCGCCCCAACCAGCTTTCGGGCGGTCAGCAGCAGCGTGTCTCCATTGCTCGGGCATTGATGAATGGCGGGCGCGTCATTCTTGCGGACGAGCCGACCGGCGCGCTGGATAGCCAGAGCGGCGAAGAAGTCATGGCGCTCCTGCGCGGCATGAACGAGGGCGGCCACACAATCATCGTCATTACTCATTCGCGCGAAGTTGCCGAGCAAGCCGATCGTCTGATCGAGCTCCGTGACGGGCGGATCATTTCTGATCGTACCAAGAAGCGGCGCAGCAATCCCGAAGCGGCTTCCGGGCTCAAGCAAAGGGCAGTTGAGGGCGTCGCAGCGATCGCTGATGTGACTGAAGCAATCAAGATGGCGATCCGTGCACTGCATGCCAATCTGTTCCGCACGATCCTGACCTTGCTTGGCATTGTCATCGGTGTCGGTTCTGTTGTGGCGATGCTGGCCATTGGGACCGGGGCACAGAATTCGGTGCTTGACCGCATTTCGTCAATGGGTTCGGATCTCCTGGTAATTCGGCCTAACATGGCCAATTTCCGTGGTGGAACCGGTGGCAGCGTCGTCACGCTGATCCCGGCCGATGCCGATGCCATCCTTGAACAGCCAAACATTGCCTTTGCTGTACCGGAGATGACAAGCACCGTGACTGTCCGCTATGGCAACATCGACTATCAAACGACAGCCAACGGCACCGTTCCGCAATTTACGCAGGCGAAATCCTGGAAAGTCGGACAAGGCGAATTCATCAACCAGGGTGATATGGATGCATATGCGCCCGTGGCTGTGCTGGGGCAGACGGTGACAAAAACGCTTTTCCCCGATGGGGAAAGCCCGCTCGGCAAATATGTGCTGGTGAACAAAATTCCATTCCAGATTATCGGGGTCATGAGCGAAATGGGCGCCGGGCCAGGTGGCAATGACCAGGATGATACGATCCTCGTTCCCCTGACAACCGGGAGCATGCGGCTATTTGGCCAGCGTAACGTCCGGTCGATCACTGTCCAGGTGAAAGATGGCGGCGCCATAGATGCGACGCAGGAGACACTTCAGGCGCTGCTTGACCGGCGCCACAAGAAGCAAGACACGCAGATCACCAATATGGCGTCCATTCGTGAGGCCGTCACTGAGACATCGAACACGCTCAAATTATTTTTGGGTGCCGTTGCCGCGATCTCGCTGCTCGTTGGCGGTATAGGCGTTATGAATATCATGCTGGTCAGCGTCAGTGAAAGGACCCGTGAGATCGGTGTTCGCATGGCAACAGGCGCCCGGCAGCGCGATATATTGCTGCAGTTCATTATTGAAGCGCTCGTTGTTTCCGCCATAGGCGGGGCGATCGGAGTTTTGGCCGGTCTAGGCACGGGCGTTCTTGCGAAGTTTCTCGGTGCGCCGATCAGTTTCACCGTCGGGCCGGTTGCCTTGGCGTTTGCGTGCTCTTTTCTGACGGGCTTGGTCTTCGGCTATCTGCCGGCTCGAAACGCTTCAAGGCTCCAGCCGGCCGTTGCACTCAGCTCAGAATAGGCCCGTAGGGTCCTGGCCTAGAAGTCTAGTTCCAGTTCAACGCCATCACTGCGCCTGCGCCGGGGATAGTATTCGTCGTCTGCGCGCGGTGCGTAGCGGTCGTCCCAGCCCCTATCCCGCTCGCGCCAGCGTGGCCGGCCAGAATCCGCGAAAACTGCACCGCAACCCCTGTCCACCCAGATCGTACCCCGCTGAAATCCCCAAGTATCGCCCGCAATGCAGGGAGACCTCGAAAGCTGCCGTGTAATGCGCGGACGGCGCATATCAGTATCGCATTCCCTGTATTTGAACTTGCGCGATTCGCATTTGACGGCGTTCTGTGCCTGGGCGGGCTCCGATATGAACTGTGCGCCACCAAGAGCAATCGCAAATGCCAGGATATATCGGTACATTTTTCCTCTCCGAGACGATTCGAGTCGACCATTATGGTGCATCATTTGAAGCCGAAAGGGTCAAATTTGTTCCATGCTGGTTAATCACATTTTCGCATTCATTCGTCACAAGCGGTGTTCAAGAAAATCGGCCGGTCTCACTGTTCACCAGATCGGAAATAAAGCTGGACACGGCCGTGATGCGGCGGAGGGTGCGAACGGATTCGTGATAGGCCAACCAATAGGAGCGGCGGATCGTACGTTCCGGCAATACCGGGATCAAGTCGTCGTGTTCACGCGCGATGAACATGTGCAAGATGCCAATCCCTGCACCCGCCCGCACTGCTTCGACCTGTCCGAGGGCGCTGGAAATCTCGAAAGCAGGACGCCAGTCCCGCGTAATCTCGGGCGCATAATTCAATGAAGGGCTAATGACCAGATCGTCCACATAGCCGACCAGACGGTGCCGGGAGAGCTCATCGATAGATTGCGGCGCAGGATATTCAGCGAGATAGGCGCGGCTGGCATAAAGGCGCAGGCTGTAATCGACCAGTTTGCGAGCGACGAGACGGCCCTGATCTGGCCGGTCGACCGTAATGGCAATATCGGCTTCGCGGCGCGACAGGGAAAAGGAGCGCGGGACTGGAACCAGCTGGATCTTGAGATCCGGATACCGGGCAGTCAGCAGTGCCAGACGCGGCGCCAGGAATGTCACACCAAAGCCGTCGGGCGCGCCAATGCGGACCGACCCCGAAATTGCTACGTCCGCGTCGCCGAGCGACGAGCGTATAGACAGCATTTCGGCTTCCATACGCTCGGCTGACAGCAGGAATTCCTCACCGGCGTGAGTAAGCTCGCAGCCATTCGTGCGCCGTGTGAGGAGTTTGGTGTTGAGATCATTCTCAAGCGCAGTGAGCCGACGTGCTACGGTTGCATGGTTGACACCGAGGCGTTTCGCGGCACCGAGTATCTGTCCCGAACGAGCCACAGCCAGAAAAATACGCACGTCATCCCAATTCATGAAGTGTCCTCCAAATATAGTGGTACTTCAATTTTCGCACAACGGATACGCTTTTGATCGGCTTGCAATAAAGATTTTGAAGCGCGATGATAGGGATAACAGAAATCAATCAATTGCAGGGAGGTTGCTCGCAATGCGTGAAGTCGGACATTTTATCGGTGGCAAGCATGTCGCCGGAACAAGCGGTCGTACGACCGAGATTTTCCAGCCTATGGACGGCACCGTTCAGGGCACGGTGGCTTTGGCAACTGCGGCCGAAGTCCGGGCAGCCGTCGAGAATGCAAAGGCGGCACAGCCGGGCTGGGCGGCGACCAATCCACAGCGCCGCGTGCGTGTCATGCGCAAATTCCTTGAACTGGTCGAGGCCGAATATGACTCGCTAGCCGAACTTCTGGCACGCGAGCACGGCAAGACCATTCCCGACGCCAAAGGGGATATCCAGCGCGGCCTTGAAGTCGTCGAAGTCTGCCTTGGTGCCGCGCATATGCTCAAAGGGGAATTCAGCGACAGTGCCGGTACGGGTATTGACGTCTATTCGATGCGTCAACCGCTCGGTGTCGTTGCTGGCATTACACCGTTCAATTTCCCCGCGATGATCCCGCTGTGGAAGGCCGGTCCCGCGATCGTCTCCGGCAACGCCTTCATTTTGAAGCCTTCGGAGCGTGATCCGGGCGTGCCGATGCGGCTTGCTGAACTCTTCATTGAAGCCGGCCTTCCTGCCGGTATCTTCAATGTTGTCAACGGCGACAAAGGAGCAGTCGACGCCATCCTTGATGACCCGGATGTGAAGGCTGTCGGTTTTGTCGGCTCAACACCGATCGCGCAATACATCTACAGCCGCGCAACGGCGAACGGCAAGCGTGCCCAGTGCTTTGGCGGCGCCAAGAACCATATGATCATTATGCCAGATGCAGACATGGATCAGACCGTCGATGCGCTGATAGGTGCGGGTTATGGTTCCGCGGGCGAACGCTGCATGGCGATTTCGGTTGCGGTGCCAGTCGGCAAGGACACGGCCGATCGTCTGGTCGAACGCCTGATCCCGCGCGTTGAAAGCCTCAAGGTTGGACCTTCGACCGACAAGGCGGCGGACTACGGTCCGGTCGTTACCAGGCAGGCACTGGAGCGCATCCTGGGTTATGTCAATCTCGGGGTGGAGGAAGGAGCCAAGCTTGTCGTCGACGGTCGCGGCTTCAAGATGCAAGGTTACGAGAACGGCTACTATATGGGCGGCTGCCTGTTCGACCATGTGACGCCGGACATGCGCATCTACAAAGAAGAGATCTTCGGACCGGTTCTCGGCATTGTGCGTGCGGAAACCTACGAAGACGCGATCCGCCTGCCGAACGAGCATGAATACGGCAATGGTGTTGCAATCTTCACGCGTGACGGTGATGCGGCTCGCGATTTCGCCTCGCGCGTTCAGGTCGGCATGGTCGGTATCAATGTGCCGATCCCGGTTCCGATCGCATACTACACCTTCGGCGGCTGGAAAGGCTCTGGCTTCGGCGATCTCAACCAGCATGGTCCGGATGCGTTTCGTTTCTACACCAAAACAAAGACCGTTACGTCACGCTGGCCATCCGGTGTGAAAGATGGTGCGGAGTTCGTCATCCCGACGATGAAATAGGACCCAACGGAATATTTGCTTAGAAAGGGGCCGCAGCAATTTTGCTGTGGCCCTTTTGCTTGAAGTTCCGATGAAAAATTCCCACGTCATTTACGTAGATGGAATCGGCAGTTTGGCCGGTTTGTCACAGAAAGGAGCGACACGGTGCGTACGAAACAACGAGCTGTCATCCTTCCGGTATGAGCGCAACGACACGCCCCCTGTTGCCGGATCGGACTGGCCAAGGAGGTGCGTTATGAAACGCATTTATACTCATCGAATGATGATGTTCGTTTTTGCAATGGCATTGGAGGCCGCAGGTTTCACGGCCGCTGCCCGCGCAGAGATACTTGCCTGTGCCAAACATGCCGAGATTGCCGAATATTTGAAGAGCGAGTTCCAGGAACTTCAGGGGGCCTACGGACTGGTTGGAGACAAAGCAATCCTCGAACTTTATCTTTCCGCCAAGGGCGCCACCTGGACCATCATAGTCACGGACGTCTCCGGAAAGAGTTGCATTCTTGCGGCAGGTGAGTCTTGGGAACAAAGGCCTGATGTTGCCATGTTGAAGATGTGACGGGTCCGCACTCCAATCAATAGCTTGATCAGGGTGCGAGCGTGCGGAGGTGGTCAATCAACTTCGTCGCTTCGTCGGCGGCGCGTTCCGGTTCCCTTTCTATGATAGCGTCAATCAAGGCCCGATGCGCACCTGCTGACTGTTGCAGGCTGCCGGGTCTTTGCAGCCGGAACCAGAAACGCCGGCTGTGGGTTTGCAGCGGCGACGCGAGACGTGCGGCAAAAGGGTTTTCTGCAGCTTGGCCCAGTACCGTGTCGAACACCTTGTCTGCGATAAGGAAACTGCTCACATCGTCGGCCGCTAGAGCCGTGCTCATGGCGTCGGAGGCTTCCTTCAACCGTCTGTGGTGCAGGGCTGCCCCGTAATGCGCCGCATCGCGGGCCAGAACACGCTCGACACCTTCCCGCGCATCCAGCACCTTGCCAAAATCCTTGGGATTGAGCGCAGCTATTGCAATGCCGGAACGTGGGCGAATTTCCATCAGCCCTTCCCAAGCCAGCTTCTGAACGGCTTCGCGCACGGGTGTGCGGCCCATTCCGGTAATGTCCGTCAATGCACGCTCGTTGACGATTGCGCCGGGTTCAAGTTTCAGCGTTACAATCAATTCTTCAATCTGGCGGTAAGCTAGCTCTGCGAGGCTCTCGCCTGTCTGGGCAATGGAATGGACGGCCGTTTGATACATACGTCGAACTTTCATTTTTAAGCGGATTGACAGCAAAAAGCCTTACAGATATATTTGTGATATATCAAGAAGGAGCAGGGCCATGTGGGCAGGCGTATTTCCGGCAGTTACCAGTAAATTCACGCAAGATGATAGTCTCGATCATGGGGAAATGGAACGTTGCTTTTCGCTCCTGATGGATGCGGGCTGCGACGGGCTGATCGTTGCAGGCTCACTCGGTGAAGGTCCCATGCTCAGCCATGGCGAGAAGCTCGAAGTTTTAAAGACCGCGCAAAGCGTGGCCAGGGGCAAGCCGGTACTTCTAACGATCAATGAAGCGGCGACACGTGACGGCGTGGCCCTTGCCAAGCGCGCTGCCAAAGCTGGCGCAGACGGGCTGATGCTTGTTCCCAGTCCGGTTTACCATACCGACCCGGAAGAAACAGTCACAACGCTGAAAGCGGTTGCCGCTGCGGGCGATCTGCCAGTCATGATCTATTCCAACCGCATTGCCTACCGTGTGGATGTTACCAGCGAGATCCTTACGGAGCTGGCGACCGACAAGCATTTCGTCGCCATAAAGGAATCCTCGGATGACATCCGCCGCACCACGGACATCATCAATACGTTTGGCACGCATTTCGATCTGTTTACAGGTGTCGACAATCTCGCATTCGAAGCGCTGACCGCTGGTGCCATCGGTTGGGTCGCTGGCCTTGTTACTGCTTTTCCAAACGAGACAGTGGCGATTTACAAGCTCGTGATGGCGGGGCGCTATGCCGAAGCGCTAGAGATCTACCGGTGGTTCCGCCCGCTGCTCGACCTCGATGTCTCCACCTATCTGGTGCAGAATATCAAGCTTGCGGAAGTGCACGAGATCGGCACTAATGACCGCGTCCGCCTGCCACGCCAGCCATTGCGGGGCGAGCGTCGCACCGCTGTCGAGAAGACGGTCAAGGATGCGATTGCATCCCGTCCAAAGCTGCCTGTTCTCTAGTGCCATTCGGCTGACCGATGGACAAGAAGGCGGGTAAGCAGGACATCGTCAGCATCGGTGCCGGGATTGTCGGCATTGCTGTTGCCGCCTGCCTCTGCGAGGCGGGGCGCACCGTACTTGTCATAGACCGGCAGGGTATTTGTGAAGGGACGAGTTCCGGTAATGCCGGGGCTTTGGCCTTTTCTGATATTCTGCCGATGGCTTCCAAGGGCGTGCTGGCGAAAGTCCCTCGTTGGCTTATGGATCCATTGGGGCCCTTCACCATCCGGCCGTCCTACCTGCCGAAGCTTACACCGTGGCTGATCCGGTTCTGGCGTGCCAGCCGCACCGATGCGCTCGCACGGACTGTACAGGCACAAGGCGCGATGATGCGGCTTGCCGAACCGGAAATGCTGGGTTTAATGCAGCGAGCGGGCATCCGCCATATGGTTCGCGAGGATGGCTCGCTTGAGCTTTATGAAAGCGAAGAAGAGCTCAATGCCTCCTTGCCCGGGTGGAATGCAAGAAGGAAGGCAGGCATCGCTTTCGAACATTTGCGCGGCGAGGAGCTTGCCGCCAGCCAACCAGGCCTCGCATCGCGCTTTGTAGCGGGGACTTTTGTACCTGGTTGGAAGACAGTCAGCGATCCCCAGCATGTCGGTAAAGGGTTATGGAACTACGCGGAGCGTCTCGGCGCCAGTTTCCTTCGGGCCGAGGTTGCGTCCGTTTCGGCAGACGAAACTGGTGCCGCAGTTCGCCTGATGGACGGTCGAAGAATAGAGGCGGCGAAGTTGATCATCGCCGCTGGAGCCTGGTCGCACCGGCTCGCAAAAGACCTGGGCGATGCGATTCCCCTGGAGACCGAGCGCGGCTATAATACCACGCTACCTGTCGGGGCATTCGATTTGAAACGTCAGTTGATTTTTTCTGGACATGGTTTCGTCGTCACGCCGCTGGAAACGGGTGTTCGTATCGGCGGGGCGGTAGAATTGGGCGGTCTTGCCCTGCCGCCCAACTACAGGCGCTCCGAGGCCATGCTGACAAAGGCCAGGAAATTCATGCCTGGTCTTGAAACCGGTTGCGGGCGGCAATGGATGGGCTATCGACCGTCCCTACCTGACTCCTTGCCTGTTATCGGCTATGCAAGGAAAAGCAAAAATGTTCTCTATGCTTTTGGCCACGGCCATCTCGGACTGACCCAGTCGGCAGCGACTGGACGTTTGATCAGTGACATTATCGGCGGAAGAGATCCGGCAATTCCTATTGATCCATTTCATCCGCAAAGGTTCTAAGGAGCATCATGGCGCGTCATTCTTTCTTCTGTATCGATGGTCATACCTGTGGCAATCCGGTGCGTTTGGTGGCTGGCGGGGGGCCAAACCTCTCTGGCGCGACCATGATGGAAAAGCGTGCACATTTTCTTGCGGAGTTCGACTGGATTCGTACCGGTCTGATGTTCGAGCCGCGCGGCCATGACATGATGTCGGGTTCAATTCTTTATCCGCCTACACGTGATGATTGCGATGTGGCTGTACTTTTCATCGAAACCTCCGGATGCCTGCCCATGTGCGGCCATGGCACGATCGGCACCGTGACAATGGCGATCGAACATGGCCTCATTACGCCCAAGACCCCAGGCGTCCTCAAGCTGGACACGCCGGCCGGGCCGGTTGTCGCCGAGTACCGTCAAGAAGGGCCATATGTCACTAGCGTGCGCATCACCAACGTTCCTGCCTTTCTCTACGCAGAGGGGCTTGAAGTTGAGTGCCCTGATCTGGGGACACTCCTCGTCGATGTCGCCTATGGTGGAAATTTCTACGCTATCGTTGATCGCCAAGAGAATTTCACTGATCTTGCTGACTACCGCGCGCTCGATCTCATAGGTTGGAGTCCGGTATTGCGGGAGCGCCTGAATGAGCGCTATTCGTTCCAGCATCCGGAAAACCCAGGTATCAACGGGCTTAGCCATCTCCTGTGGACCGGTGCGCCAACGCAAGCGGAAGCACATGCGCGCAACGCAGTGTTCTATGGTGACAAGGCGATCGACCGTTCGCCCTGTGGAACGGGGACATCCGCCCGGATGGCACAGCTGGCTGCCAAGGACAAACTTAAACCGGGCGACGGCTTCGTGCACGAATCAATAATCGGCTCATTGTTCCATGGCAGGGTGGAGAAAGCCGTCAAGGTCGCGGACAGGCAGGCCATTATTCCGTCCATATCGGGCTGGGCGCGGATGACAGGCTACAATACGATTTTTATCGACGATCGCGATCCCTTTGCACATGGGTTTGTGGTGAAGTAAGCCATTTCGGCTTGTTACGAGATTAAGGCAGGGCTAGACAATTCGCCTAACAAGGCCAATATCATGGGGGTTTTCATCGCATGGCCTTGAAATTTTGGTGAAAATTTCCACCAAATCTATGCGAGCAAATGTAACGTTATCGTGTGCGCTAAAAAAGCAGTTGCTTTCTTTAACGCAGGCGCTAGGTGTAAACATATTGGGGCAAATGGGAACCGGATAAAAAAACCGGATAAAAAATTTCCCAATAAAAATGAGGGGTATCGTTGCGATGGAGTACTTCATCCAGCAATCGATCAATGGTCTGACGCTTGGTTCAATTTATGGCCTGATCGCAATCGGCTACACGATGGTCTACGGGATCATCGGCATGATCAACTTCGCCCATGGCGATGTTTTCATGCTTGGCGCCTTTATGGCGATGATCGTTTTTCTTGCTTTGACAACTTTCATCGGCGGTGTGCCGGTCGTGCTGGCGCTGCTGCTGATGATGATCGTGGCCATGCTGCTGACGGGGCTGTGGAGCTGGACGATCGAGCGTCTGGCATACCGGCCGCTGCGCGGTTCATTCCGCCTGGCGCCGTTGATTACAGCAATCGGCATGTCGATTGCACTATCCAATTTCGTGCAGGTCACGCAGGGTCCTCGCAACAAGCCGATCCCGCCGCTGGTCAATGGCGGCATCACGGTCTACGGCACGAACATCACCATTGCCTACAAGCAGATGGTCATTATCATCGTCACAGCGATCCTGCTCGCGGCATTCTGGTATCTTGTCAACAAGACGACGCTTGGACGGGCGCAGCGTTCCTGTGAACAAGATCGCAAGATGGCGGCGCTTTTGGGTGTCGATGTCGATCGGACGATCTCCACTACGTTCGTGATGGGTGCCATGCTTGCCGCCGTTGCGGGTACACTCTACCTCATGTTCTACGGGGTCATTTCATTCACCGATGGATTCGTGCCGGGTGTCAAAGCTTTCACGGCGGCAGTACTTGGCGGTATCGGATCGTTGCCTGGCGCGGTGGTTGGCGGCCTGCTGATCGGCCTGATCGAGGCTCTTTGGTCCGCCTATTTCTCCATCGACTACAAAGATGTCGCGGCGTTCTCGATCCTGGCGATCGTACTGATTTTCCTTCCGTCGGGCATTCTTGGCCGGCCCGAAGTCGAAAAGGTTTAAGCGCATGGCCGATATTCAATCAACAGAACGGGATTCCGTGTTCGCGAAAGCCCTGAAGGAAGGGCTTGTTGCGGGTGCACTTGCGCTGGGCTTGTTTTGCCTGGTGGTCGGTTTCCGCACGGACCAGAACATCCGCAACGAACTTATCCTCACACAGCGCTGGGGACTTCTGACGATATTCGTGCTTGTTGCCGCATTTGCCCGCTTCGCCATCACGTATACCGCGCCGTGGCGCGAGGAGCGCAAGAAGACCAAGCGCGTCGTCGAAGCGAAAGAGCCGTCAGCTTTCCGTAAGAGCTTTCCCAAGATCGGTCTCGGGCTGCTGTTTACCTACCCATTCCTGGTGATCCTGATCCTCACCATCTCTAATGGCTCGATCATGGGCGGGTTGCAGGGATCGCTCAAATATGTCGATAATTTCGGTATCCAGATCCTCATTTACGTGATGCTTGCCTGGGGATTGAACATCGTCGTGGGCCTTGCTGGGCTGCTGGATCTCGGGTATGTCGCCTTTTATGCGGTGGGCGCCTATTCCTACGCCCTGCTCTCCACTCATTTTGGCTTTTCGTTCTGGCTGCTCTTGCCTATGGCGGGTATTTTTGCCGCGACCTGGGGGGTCATCCTCGGATTTCCCGTCCTGCGTCTGAGGGGGGACTATCTGGCCATCGTGACACTGGCATTCGGTGAAATCATTCGCCTGATCCTGATCAACTGGACCGTCGTAACCAAGGGTACATTCGGTATCTCCGGTATTGCCAAGGCAACGTTGTTTGGCATTCCATTTACCCCGGGGCCCACCGGTTTTGCGGCGCTGCTCGGCCTGCCAAATTCCGGCGTCTATTACAAGATTTTCCTTTACTACCTGATTCTACTTCTCGCGCTCCTGACCGCGTGGGTCACGATTCGTCTGAGGCGCATGCCGATCGGCCGTGCCTGGGAGGCTTTGCGCGAAGACGAGATCGCCTGCCGTTCGCTCGGTATCAACACGACAACAACCAAGCTGACGGCCTTTGCCACGGGTGCCATGTTCGGAGGTTTTGCCGGATCGTTCTTTGCAGCACGACAGGGCTTCGTCAGCCCCGAATCCTTTGTCTTCCTCGAATCGGCAATCATTCTGGCGATGGTAGTTCTGGGTGGCATGGGATCACTGGTAGGTATCGCCATCGCCGCAGCCGTCATGATCGGGGGCACCGAACTCTTGCGAGAACTGGAGTTCCTGAAGCGCATCTTTGGCAATGATTTTACGCCAGAACTCTACCGCATGTTATTATTTGGCCTCGCTATGATCGTGGTCATGGTGTGGAAGCCGCGAGGCTTTGTCGGCAGCCGGGAGCCGAGCGCCTTCCTGCATAAACGCAAGTCGGTGTCAGGTGAGTTTACGAAAGAAGGGCACGGCTGATGGATTCGGAAGTGCAGAAGAATACAAGCGCAATATTGCGCGTTGAACGCCTCTCCATGAAATTCGGTGGTCTTATCGCCATCAATGACTTGAACTTCGAGGCCAAGCGGGGAGCGATCACCGCACTTATCGGCCCGAATGGTGCAGGCAAGACCACGGTCTTCAACTGCATCACCGGCTTCTACAAGCCGACTGAAGGCATGCTGACACTGACCCGTCAGAATGGAGAGGAATATCTTCTGGAGCGGATGGCCGATTTCGTCATCACGAAGAAGGCGAAGGTTGCGCGCACGTTCCAGAATATCCGGCTGTTTTCGGGCCTTACTGTTTTGGAAAACCTACTCGTCGCCCAGCATAATCCTCTAATGCTTTCCTCCGGCTTTACTGTTCTTGGACTGCTTGGCTTTCCAACTTACAAAAAAGCGGCCGCAGACGCGATCGAGAAAGCTCGCTTTTGGCTGGAGAAGATCAATCTCGTCGATAGGGCAGACGACGCTGCCGGCGATCTTCCCTATGGCGCGCAGCGCCGCCTCGAGATTGCCCGTGCGATGTGCACGGAACCTGAACTGCTTTGCCTCGATGAGCCGGCCGCAGGTTTGAACGCACGTGAATCGGCAGAATTGAATAAGCTCTTGCTCGATATCCGCGCAGAAACCGGTACATCCATTCTGCTTATCGAACATGACATGTCCGTGGTCATGGAAATCTCCGACCATGTCGTCGTTCTTGAGTATGGCACGAAGATTTCCGATGGCACACCGGATATGGTCAAGAACGATCCTAAGGTGATCGCAGCCTATCTCGGCGTTGAAGATGAGGAAGTTGTTGAACTCATCGAGCAGGCTGAAGCCGCCGGCGTTGACGATATCACCGCGGCCGTTGACCTGCTATCGACAGAGGCGCTGCAGGAAATCGTGGAAACCCACCCGGATGCCGGGCCAGTTGAGTTGATCCCCGCAACATCCGCGGCCAAGGCGAGGCGTGCCAAAACGCCTGCTGTCAAGAAGACGTCCGCGACGACAGTATCAACCGCAACAGAAGCAGCTGCGAAGGCTGGGGCAATCAAAGCCGGGGCTACAGCGAACGCGCTGACTGAACCGCGCGGCGGCAAGGCAGACCGGCTCATCCTGATCAAGGGTATAGGTCCGGTCAACGAGCGCAAGCTCAACGAACATGGCATTTTCCACTTCGACCAGATTGCTGCATGGAAAAAAGCGGATGTGATCGCGGCTGAAGCCTACCTTGACTTTGACGGACGCATCGCCCGCGAAGACTGGATTGGCCAAGCGAAGAAACTGGCAAAAGAGAGTCAGGCGAAACCGGCGCCTAAGAAGACCGGAGGGGCCAAGTAATGGCGGAACCACAAGCCCTTCTCAGCATCGAGAATGTAGAAACCTATTACGGCAACATTCGCGCACTGAGCGGTGTTACCGTGCACGCGAATCCCGGCGAGATCGTTACGCTGATTGGCGCCAATGGCGCTGGCAAGTCTACGCTGATGATGACGATCTTCGGTATGCCGCGCGCTCGGACCGGCCGAATTGTCTTCGACGGGAAAGACATCACAAAATTGCCGACGCATGAAATCGCGCGTTTGCGTATTGCCCAATCGCCGGAGGGCCGCCGCATCTTTCCGCGCATGACCGTGCAGGAAAACCTGCAGATGGGTGCAAGTCTCGATAATCTTCAATTCTTTGATGAAGATTCGCGTATGGTGTTCGATCTGTTCCCGCGGTTGAAAGAACGCATCAATCAGCGCGGCGGCACATTATCGGGCGGCGAACAACAAATGCTGGCCATTGGCCGTGCGCTGATGGCCCGCCCGCGATTGTTGCTGCTCGACGAGCCTTCGCTCGGTCTTGCACCATTGATCATCAAGCACATTTTCGAGGCCATCAAGGAACTGAACAAGCATACTGGATTGACGGTGTTCCTTGTCGAGCAGAATGCCTTCGGCGCGTTGAAACTGGCTGATCGCGGCTATGTGATGGTCAACGGGATCGTCAAAATGAGCGGTTCCAGCGCCGATCTTCTTGCCAATCCAGAAGTACGTGCGGCCTATCTCGAAGGTGGTCGTCACTAACAAGAATAAGGGGCGCGTTTCCGCAATCAGGAAAAACCCTCAGGGAGAACTTGGCCATGCAAGGTATATTGTACGAAGAACCCTCGATCTGGCTGTTCCTGCTGGTCACTTGCGTCATGGGCGGGTGGGCGGCGTGGATGACCGGGCGTGCGTGTGCCAAGACTTGGCGACCAATCGCGATTCTCGTGTTCTACATGCTATTGCTCGGTATCGCCGTTCGCTTCATTCATTTCGCTTTGTTTGGCGGTACAATGCTGACACTTCATTACTATATCGTCGATACGATTGTGTTGATCATTATCGGTACTCTCGGTTACCGCTACACCCGTACCAAGCAAATGGTGCGGCAATATCATTGGCTCTATGAAAAAGTTTCGCCTTTCTCCTGGAAAGAAAGAACGAGGGCCTAATCAATCTCGCTGGTGCGAAATGAATCAGCGTGACAACCGCCGGGAAATCGGCAAATGTGCACTTCAAGCGATGAAAAGGGTCATCGCGAGGGGTTTGGTAAGTACCTAGAAAATGGGAGTTTTCAAATGAAGAAGTCACTGTTTTCGGGCGTTGCACTTGCTGCGATGCTCGCTTTGAGTGGTCACGCCTATGCTGATCTCTTGATTGGTGTCGGTGGTCCGCTCACTGGCCCGAACGCCGCCTTCGGCGCTCAGCTGCAGAAGGGCGCAGAGGCCGCTATCGCCGAAATCAATGCTGCCGGTGGTATCAATGGCGAGCAGGTCAAGCTTTCGCTTGGTGACGACGTTTCCGATCCGAAGCAGGGCATTTCCGTTGCTAACAAGTTCGTTGCTGACGGCGTAAAATTCGTTATCGGCCACTTCAACTCTGGCGTGTCAATTCCGGCATCGGAAGTCTATGCGGAAAACGGCATTCTCGAAATCACTCCTGCCGCAACAAACCCCGTCTTCACCGAACGCGGGTTGTGGAACACTTTCCGTACTTGCGGTCGCGATGACCAGCAGGGTGTGGTGGCCGGGACATACATTGCCGAGAAGTTCAAGGACGCCAAGATTGCGGTCGTTCACGACAAGACGCCGTATGGCCAGGGACTCGCTGACGAGACCAAGAAGACCCTGAATGCCAAGGGCATCAAGGAAGCCATGTACGAAGGCGTTAACGTCGGCGACAAGGACTTCTCTGCACTGATCGCCAAGGCAAAGGAAGCCGGCGTGACCGTTCTCTATTGGGGTGGCCTGCACACCGAAGCTGGTCTGATCATCCGTCAGCTTGCTGATCAGGGCCTGAAGGTTACTTTCATCTCCGGTGACGGTATCGTTTCGAACGAGCTTGCTTCGATCGCCGGCGATGCAGTTGCAGGTACACTCAACACTTTTGGTCCAGACCCGAGCAAGAATCCCGCAAACAAGGAACTCGTTGAGAAGTTCCGTGCACAGGGCTTTGAGCCGGAAGCCTACACGCTCTACGCCTATGCAGCCGCTCAGGTCATTGCCGATGCAGCAAAGGCCGCTGGATCGAATGATCCAGAAACCGTTGCCAAGACCATGAAAGAAAAAGGCCCGTTCAAGACCGTTCTTGGCGACATTGCCTTTGACGAAAAGGGCGATCCGAAGCTCCCAGGCTACGTCATGTACGAATGGAAAAAGGGCGAAGACGGCAAGTACAGCTACTTCCAGCAATAAGCTTTCTGCTTGATACAACCAGTGAGTGCCCGGCTTCGTGCCGGGCATTTTGCTATTGGACATTTCACTATCTTGTGATCATTATGCGCTGTTTGCACTGCAGCAATCTGTAGCCAGATAACCGCGCCAAACTCATACTGTATTGCTCATATTCTGGAGTTCTCGCCTTGCCTATCAGGAAAATCCTTGTCGCAAATCGATCGGAAATCGCTATCCGGGTTTTCCGGGCCGCCAATGAGCTTGGTATGAAAACCGTGGCGATATGGGCGGAAGAGGACAAGTTGGCGCTGCACCGCTTTAAAGCTGACGAATCCTACCAGGTTGGGCGCGGTCCGCATTTGGCCAAGGATATGGGCCCAATCGAGAGCTACCTGTCGATCGAGGAAATCATTCGTGTCGCCAGACTTTCTGGCGCGGACGCCATTCATCCGGGCTACGGCCTTCTGTCGGAAAGCCCGGAATTCGCCGAGGCTTGCGCCGAGGCGGGGATCATCTTCATCGGCCCCAAGCCTGAGACTATGCGCCGGCTTGGCAACAAGGTAGCCGCTCGCAATCTGGCGATCGAGATCGGTGTTCCGGTGGTTCCTGCCACAGAGCCGCTTCCCGACGACTTGGACGCGGTCAAGGCAATGGCCGAGAAGATCGGCTATCCTATCATGCTGAAGGCCTCATGGGGCGGTGGCGGCCGCGGCATGCGCGCAATCTTCTCGCCGGAGGACATCGCCCGCGAAGTGACGGAAGGCAAGCGCGAAGCCAAGGCTGCGTTCGGCAAAGATGAAGTCTATCTCGAAAAACTGGTGCAGCGCGCACGGCACGTCGAGGTGCAGATACTGGGCGATACGCATGGCAATGCAGTGCACTTGTTCGAGCGCGATTGCTCGATTCAGAGACGCAACCAGAAAGTAGTGGAACGCGCACCCGCACCCTATCTCAATGAAGCACAACGCAAAGAGATCTCCGATTACGGCCTGAAAATTGCCAAGGCGACGAACTATATCGGTGCCGGAACAATCGAATTTCTGATGGATGCCGACACTGGTGAATTTTATTTCATCGAGGTCAATCCCCGTATCCAGGTCGAACATACGGTTACCGAAGAAGTAACAGGCATCGACATCGTCAAAGCACAGATACGCATCCTCGAAGGTGCAAAAATTGGCACACCGGTATCGGGGGTTCCCGCGCAGCGGGATATCAAGTTGAACGGCCATGCACTGCAGTGCCGTATCACGACGGAAGATCCCGAACAGAATTTCATTCCGGATTATGGCCGCATCACCGCCTATCGCGGCGCAACCGGCTTCGGTATCCGGCTGGATGGTGGCACTGCCTATTCCGGGGCGGTCATCACACGCTTCTACGATCCCCTGCTGGAGAAGATCACCGCATGGTCACCGACGGCGGACGAGACAATCCACCGGATGCACCGCGCCTTGCGCGAGTTCCGTATCCGCGGTGTTGCCACGAACCTGACCTTCCTCGAGGCAATCATCACGCACCCGAAGTTCCTAGACAATTCCTACACAACCAAATTCATTGATACGACGCCGGAATTGTTCGCGCAGGTGAAGCGGCAGGATCGCGCCACGAAGCTCCTTACGTACCTCGCTGATGTGACCGTCAACGGCCATCCCGAAACCAAGGGCCGCGCGACGCCGCCCAAGGAGGCGGCACTGCCGCGTGTCCCATTCATCGAAACGCCCATCCCGGACGGTACCAAGCAACTCCTCGACCAGCTTGGTCCGAATAAGTTTGCAGAGTGGATGCGCAATGAGAAACGTGTACTGGTCACCGATACGACCATGCGTGATGGGCATCAATCACTTCTGGCTACACGGATGCGGACATATGATATCGCTCGCGTCGCTGGCACCTACGCCCGCGCATTGCCGCAGCTGTTTTCATTGGAATGCTGGGGCGGTGCGACGTTCGACGTAGCGATGAGGTTCCTTACGGAAGACCCGTGGGAACGGCTCGCGGACGTCCGCGAGCAGGCGCCGAATATTCTACTGCAGATGCTGCTGCGCGGTGCCAACGGTGTGGGTTACAAGAGCTATCCTGACAATGTGGTCAAATATTTCGTAAGACAAGCGGCACGGGGAGGCATCGACCTGTTTCGCGTGTTCGACAGCCTTAACTGGGTTGAAAATATGCGCGTCACCATGGATGCCGTTGTCGAAGAGAACAAGCTATGCGAAGCCGCGATCTGCTATACCGGAGACATCCTGAATTCTGCGCGGCCGAAATATGATCTGAAATACTATGTCGACCTTGCCCAGCAAGTCGAAAAAGCCGGCGCGCACATCATTGCCATCAAAGATATGGCGGGCCTGTTGAAGCCCGGCGCAGCCAAGGTATTGTTCAAGGCGTTGCGCGAGGCGACGGACCTTCCACTGCATTTTCACACGCATGATACGTCCGGCATCTCCGCCGCTACTGTGCTTGCCGCGGTGGATGCGGGTGTCGACGCCGTTGACGCTGCCATGGATGCACTGTCCGGTAATACGTCGCAGCCATGCCTTGGTTCGATCGTCGAGGCACTGAAGGGCACGGAGCGTGATCCGCGCCTTGATCCTGAATGGATCCGCCGCATTTCCTTTTATTGGGAAGCGGTACGCACGCAGTATGCAGCGTTCGAAAGCGACCTGAAGGGACCTGCGTCCGAAGTTTATTTGCATGAAATGCCAGGCGGCCAGTTCACCAATCTCAAGGAACAGGCCCGCTCGCTTGGCCTCGAAACCCGCTGGCACGAAGTTGCGCAGGCCTATGCCGACGTCAACCAGATGTTCGGCGATATCGTCAAGGTGACGCCCTCCTCCAAGGTTGTCGGCGATATGGCGCTGATGATGGTGAGCCAGGATCTTTCCGTCGAGGACGTGAAGAATCCGGATAAGGATATAGCCTTTCCGGATTCGGTCGTGTCGATGATGCGCGGCGATCTTGGTCAACCGCCGAGGGGGTGGCCGAAAGATATCCAGAAGAAGGTTCTGAAAGACGAGGAGCCCTTTACAGAACGGCCCGGTGCCTTGCTGCAGCCCGCTGATCTCGACGCTGAACGCAAAGAGATTGAGGCAAAGCTGGAACGCAAGATCACCGACCAGGAGTTCGCGTCGTATCTGATGTATCCGAAGGTGTTCAGCGACTTTGCCGTTACTAACGGCACCTACGGGCCGACAAGCGTTCTTCCAACCCATGTCTATTTCTATGGTCTGGCGCAGGAGGAAGAGGTTTTCCTCGATATCGAACGCGGCAAGACCCTGGTCGTGCGCAACCAAGCTGTAGGCGAGGCCGATGAAAAGGGCATGTGCACGGTGTTTTTCGAGATGAACGGGCAGCCGCGCCGTGTGAAGGTTCCCGACCGCACCCGCGCCGGAAGTGGTGCTGGCGTGAGGCGCAAGGCGGAGCTTGGCAATGAGAAGCATGTTGGTGCGCCAATGCCGGGTATTGTCTCGACGTTAGGCATGTCTACCGGCCAGAAGGTCAATGCAGGTGACGTGCTGCTCTCTATCGAAGCGATGAAAATGGAGACCGCGCTGCGCGCAGAACGTGACGGCACAATCGCCGAAGTGCTTGTCCGCGCAGGTGACCAGATCGACGCAAAGGATCTGCTAATCGTCTACGAATAGACTTACGGCAGTTCGTCACCCGCAAACTCGTCCTTTGGCAAAGCCCCCGAATCTCCGGGGGCTTTTGCAATTCTGAGGACTGTCATCCAGGTCGAAAATTCTGACCTTCTGATTCATGCATATATGCGCATTTGTTCTTGCCGATATCGGCACTTCTTGTTACGATGCGGTCTATGGGCTGGAGCTACGTTGAAATGCTGAAAGATTTGTCGCCGGACGAAAGAAAGGGCATGATCCTCAAGAGGATCAATGAATCCGGCCGGGTATTGGCAAGCGCAGTTGCATCCGAATTTGGCGTTTCGGAAGACTCTATACGCCGGGATCTTCGGGAACTGTCCGAGCAGGGGCTTGTTCAACGTTTCCACGGCGGCGCTGCCAGAAGCAGATCGGGTCCTCGAAGTTTTCAGCAGCGAGCGCGTGATGAGACCGCCGGTAAAAGGGCAATTGCCGCAGCTGCTGCGGCGCGAATCCCAGCGCATGCAACGATGCTTCTCGACTCGAGCACGACAGTGCTGGAGTTCGTTCGCGCACTCCCGGCAGACCTTCAAACATGCATCATCACCGGTTGCCCTGATATCGCCTCGGCGGCACTTGACCACCCCTGCTGCGAGGTCATCCTTCTAGGCGGAAGCTTGAACCGGCTGACGCGTAGTACAATCGGGCAATCGACGCTGGCCGAGGCCCAGTCGATGCGTGTCGACTACTGTGTTCTTGGTGCCTGCGCCGTCGACGAGGGGTTGATGTTGCGCGCAGAAAACTATGATGATGCCCGCATGAAGCTTGCGTTTGGTCAGGCAAGCAATGAGATCATTCTCCTGGCAACGAGCGAAAAACTTCTCAAACAAGGTCCTTTTTCCATAGGTCCGATATCACTCATATCTACCCTTGTAACCGATAGGACAGCAGATCGCTCTATCCTGGAGCGAATAAGCGGGGAGGGCGTCGAGGTGATCGTCGCGGACGACCAGCCTGCGTGATCTACCCTTGCTCAAAGGTGAGCTGAATGTCTACCCAGTGCCAACTTTCAACATGGTGATGAACTAATGGATGCCTCTGTCTACATCAGGAAAGCTGTCTATGGCCGATGGGCGGTTGCTAGCGCGTTCTTCTTCAACGGCTTTCTCGTGGGTAGCTGGGCGCCGCAAATACCGGTGTTCATGATGCGCCTGGGGATCAGTGAGTTCACGCTCGGCTTGCTCATTCTTATCTTCGGTGTCGGTGCTCTGGCTTCAATGCCTTGGTGCGGCTATCTCATTGGCCGTTTTGGATCGCGCGCTGTTGTCAAAAGCTTCGCGATCTTTTGCTCCTTTTCGCTTTTGCTGGTGGCCCTCGCGCCCAACGTAATCACGGCGGCACCAGCGCTGTTTCTCTTCGGTGCAGTGATCGGCGGCATGGATGTGGCGATGAACGCCAATGCGGTCGAGGTGGAAAAGAAACTGTCCCGCGCGGTCATGTCGTCGTCGCACGGTTTCTGGAGTCTTGGCGGATTTGCGGGCGGCGGGCTAGGCGGGTTATTAATCGAGGCGCACGGTTATCTTACACATGCCGTCGTCGTTACGCTCATCGCCATTGTGATCGGGCTTGCCGCTTTCCGCTACATGATTACTGAAGAAACCCCGGTCCTGCATGAAAAGCAGAAGCTGGTCTTCCCAACCAATCCGCTGATTTACCTTATCGGTCTTATGGCGCTGTTTTCCATGGTGCCGGAGGGTTCGGTGCTGGATTGGGCTGCGCTGTATCTGCAGCAGGAACGTGGTGCGGATATCGCGACGGCTGGCTTTGCCTTTGCCGCGTTTTCCGGCACGATGTCCGTCATGCGATTCCTGGGCGACGGCGTGCGCAATCGTTTCGGCGCGGTGAACACACTGCGGTACTCTGCGCTGATCGGTGCTGCTGGCATGCTTGTCGCGAGCCTCGCACCGACCTCGTGGATAGCAATACTTGCGTTCGCTTTTTCAGGCCTTGGCATTGCCAATATGGTCCCCATTGCCTTTTCGGCTGCAGGCAATCAGAAGGGAACGTCGTCAGGAGTGGCGCTCAGCATGGTTACGCTGATGGGCTATTCGGGAATATTGGTGGCGCCGTCGGCTATCGGCTTTGTCGGCGGCAGGACCGGGTTCGGTCCTGTCTACATGGTGCTTGCCGCATTGTTGATCGTCGTTTTCCTGATGGCCAATCTGGCTTCCACTGCCGATAGAGAGCAGCCTTAGGCCCGCCGCGCTGCGATGGCAGGCTTCTTGCGCTGCATGAGGAAATCGGTCACCCGTTTGCCTGGTTTTTTCGATCGGATACCGACATTCATCTCAGGCGCCAGCTCGCCGGACAGGTCGAGCGTGGCGTGTTCGCCAACCGCATCGAAATGTTCCTCAAGCCAATCTTCGGCGGCAGCGCGGCCGAGATCGCGCAGGTATTCGAGAAACGCCCATTCCGCATTGATCTTGGACGATGCCGAAAGCCCTGCAAGGGCTTCGTCAGCATCGATGCGGTGCATGCGGATGTTGCGATACTCGCCGTGCTGGAGCCTGCCTGCTTCGATAAGCGAATTGACGAAGGCGATCGAGCGCAATTCGCGCAAGAGAGCGGCATTAAAGGTGATTTCGTCGATGCGATCTGAGATCTCTCGCGCCGTCTTGGGGGTGCCTTTCCGCTCGATCGGGTTGATCTGTATCAGCAAGACGTCTTCAATCTCGCTCGAATAGAAGAACGGATACAGGGCAGGATTTCCACCGTAGCCGCCATCCCAATACGGCTCGCCATCGATCTCTACTGCCTGAAAGATATAGGGAAGGCAGGCAGAAGCCATGACGACATCTGCATTAAGCTCCGATTGTGAAAACACCCGGAGACGCCCGGTTTCCACATTTGTCGCAGAAATAAACAGTTTGAGTTTCGAGCAGGATCTTACCCGCGCGAAATCTATTTCTTTTTCAACAACGTCCCGCAGCGGATTGAGATTGAAGGGATTGAACTCATAAGGCGAGAACACCCGGGAAAACTGCTCGAACAGGTTATATCCAAAACCGTTCTCGACGGACCAGTTGCCAAAGAACCTGTCCCATGGCGTGCGCTGGACAGGACTGAATTGTCCCGTTCGCCCAACCGCACGCCAGAATTCATGCAGTTTTGCCCGAGCACCCTCAGCCCCATTGTGTGACCAGCCGTCAGCTACCGCCACGGCATTCATCGCGCCGGCACTCGTCCCCGATATGCCCTCGATCGTTAGTCGGCCATCCTCCAGAATGCGATCAAGAACGCCCCAGGTGAAGGCGCCGTGCGAGCCGCCTCCCTGTAGCGCGATATTGATCGGCTTGGGTTTGTTACTCATTATGCTGCCGTCCAGCCGCCATCTACAGATATGGATGTTCCGGTAATCTGGGCAGCGGCTTCACTTGCGAGGAACACCACCGTTGCGCCGATCTGGTCAATCGTCGCGAATTCCTTCGTTGCTTGTTTGTCGAGCATGACTTCGCGGATAACCGTTTCACGATCCATGCCGTGTGCTTTCATCTGATCCGGTATCTGTGCTTCTACGAGGGGTGTCAGAACATAGCCGGGGCATATGGCGTTGCAAGTGATTTGCTTTTCCGCGACCTCCAGGGCGACGGTCTTGGTGAGACCGAGAACGCCATGTTTGGCAGCGACATAGGCGGATTTGAATGGCGATGCCCGGAGGCCGTGCGCCGATGCAATATTGATGATACGGCCCCAGCCAGCTTTCTTCATGTAGGGGAGGGCGGCGGCTGTTGTATGGAAAGCGGATGTTAGATTGATCGCAATGATCGCGTCCCATTTTTCCGTCGGGAACTCGTCCACGGGCGCAACGAACTGGATCCCGGCATTGTTCACCAGCACATCGACGCTGCCAAAGGCTTCGGCTGCCTTGTCAATCAGGACCCGGCACTCGCCACCATTCGACATATCTGCCTTTACATAGGCGACGCCAACGCCGTGCTTTTCGGCTATTTCAGCTGCAAGCGCATGGTCTTCGGGCCGGTCGGTGAATGAATTGATCACCACATTATACCCTGCCGCAGCGAGGGCGTGGGCAGAGCCCAGGCCAATGCCGGAATTAGAACCTGTGACGACTGCGGTCTTCTTGGCCATGACAAAATTTCCTTTGGTTTTGATCAACCGGGCCCGTTGAGGGCTCCCGGAATATATTGCATCGCAACAAAATTGCTAGGCTTGGCGTATGAACACTTTGTCATGCAAGGTCTGCGTTGTACGCGAGGCATGCTGTTACAACGTCGCATGGAGTTGACAAACAGCGATTGCTGCGCCACGTGAAAAGCATATCTGGAGCTTCATGATGTCTGAATACTTTTCGCAACCCTTTGCCCGGCGGCCCTCGGTTGGAGTCGACGTAGGTGGTATCATGGTTGGTGGAGGCGCTCCTGTCGTCGTGCAGTCGATGACCAATACGGATACAGCCGATGTGGACGGTACAGTAGCGCAGGTGGCTGCTCTCTCCAGGGCCGGCTCGCAGATCGTGCGCATCACCGTCGACCGCGATGAATCGGCGGCGGCAGTACCGAGGATACGCGAGCGGCTCGATCGACTGGGCCTTTCCGTTCCGCTCGTCGGCGATTTTCACTATATCGGTCACAAGCTCCTGGCCGATCATCCGGCTTGCGCCGAGGCGCTGGCCAAGTATCGCATCAACCCGGGCAATGTCGGTTTCAAGGACAAGAAGGATGCGCAATTCGGTGCGATCATCGAAATGGCGATCCGCTACGACAAGCCCGTGCGCATTGGGGTGAACTGGGGCTCGCTCGATCAGGAACTACTGACAGCCTTGATGGACCAGAACCATGCGGCAGGCGCACCGCTGACGGCAGAGCAGGTGACACGCGAGGCGATTGTCCAGTCGGCGCTTATCTCGTCACAGCTCGCCGAAGAAATTGGCTTGCCGCGGTCGAAGATCATTCTGTCAGCCAAGGTCAGCCAGGTTCAGGACCTGATCGCAGTCTATGCCGAGCTTGCGCGGCGTTGCGACCATGCGCTGCACTTGGGATTGACCGAAGCGGGAATGGGTTCAAAGGGGATCGTCGCCTCGTCGGCCGCAATGGGCATTTTGTTGCAACAAGGCATCGGCGACACAATCCGCATTTCGTTGACGCCGGAACCGGGCGGTGATCGCACACGCGAAGTGCAGGTGGCGCAGGAATTGCTGCAGACCATGGGTTTCCGTCAATTCATACCGATCGTCGCTGCGTGCCCCGGCTGCGGACGTACGACATCGACGGTGTTTCAGGAGCTGGCTCAGTCGATCCAGAGTGATATACGCACCAATATGCCTATCTGGCGTGAAAAATATCCGGGCGTCGAGGCTTTGAATGTGGCTGTCATGGGCTGCATCGTTAATGGGCCCGGAGAATCTAAGATGGCCGATATCGGAATTTCATTGCCGGGAACCGGTGAAACGCCTTCGGCACCGGTATTTGTCGACGGCAAGAAGGTTGCGACATTGCGCGGCGCCGGTATCGCCCAGGAATTCCAGAAGATGGTCGCCGATTATATCGAGAACCGCTTTGGCCGGGGGGCGGACACGCACGCAGCGGAATAGTCTCTTTCGCTTAGTTACGCCGATCGGCGATAAAGCGCGCCGCATCCTTGAGCAGGGCTGCCTTTTCGCCAAACGGCGCCAGAACTTCCTCAGCCTGCTCAACAAGACCCGCCAATTGCAGTTTGGCCCACTCGACGCCATGCAACGACACGAGCGTGGCTTTGCCCGCAGCAGCGTCCTTGCCTGTCGCTTTGCCCATATCCCTTGCCTCGGCGGTAACGTCGAGAAGATCATCAGCCAGCTGAAAGGCGAGGCCAATGGCCGAGCCATACTCTGCCAAACGGTCGCGATCCTTGGTGCCGGCACGACCGATGATGGCGCCTGCCTCACAGGCAAAGCGGATCAATGCGCCGGTCTTCATCGCCTGAAGGCGGATAATGCCTGCTTCGTCCGGTTTGATTTTCTCAGCTTCAAGGTCAAGCGCCTGACCTCCAGTCATGCCACCGATCCCCGAAGCGCGGGCAAGTGCTGTTATCAGCGTCACGCGGCACTGCGCATCAAGCTCGGTCTCGTCACTAGCGATTAATTCGAAGGCGTAGGTCAGCAGGCTGTCGCCAGCAAGTATGGCCGCAGCTTCGTCGAATTTACGGTGAACGGTTGGCTGGCCGCGCCGCAGGTCATCATCGTCCATTGCGGGCAGATCGTCATGAACGAGCGAGTAGCTGTGGACACACTCAAGGGCGGCGGCAATCCGCAAAGCAGTAAAATTATCAGCGCCGAACAGGGCGGCGCTTTCCATCACCAGAAATGGACGCAAGCGTTTACCGCCATTCAACACGCCATGCCGCATGGCTGCCATCAACCGAGCCGGGCGGCTGATTTCGCCGCTGTGCGGTTGATCCGACAGCAATTCGGACAGCAACGTTTCGACCGAAGCTGCGCGCTGCTGCAAGGTGATCTGGAACAATGAGAAACCTTGATCTGTCATCATGATCAGGCAATGACCGAAAAACGGGCCTCTGGTCAATGGGCGTGTGTTGCCTTGATTGCCATTTTGAAGCGCACCCTGTGTGAATCGCGCAGAAAATCGCAGAATGAATTCCCTTCTGCGGCTCTTTGCTCTATGTCCAACGGGAGTTTTTTAGAGCGGACGGGATGTGTGACGCGGGTTCTGGTGAAAAATAAGCGGGGCAGAGGGTATCTGGTTAATCCCGGGCGATCGCCTTTGGGCCGCTTCACGCGTTATCTCGTCCTGGCCGGAATCATCTTTATCATGCTGCCCATCATCCTGCTAAGCCTCTATCGTTTGCCGTTTATTCACCCGGTTTCCACGTTGATGATGAAAGATCTTGTGACGTTCTCTGGATACGACCGCCGATGGGTGTCGCTGGACCAAATATCTCCAACACTCATCAATTCAGTAATGATGTCCGAGGATGCGAAGTTCTGCTTCCATTCGGGTGTTGATTGGGATGCGCTCAATTCGGTCGTTACTGACGCGATCGACGGCGAGCAGACACGTGGTGCGTCGACGATCACAATGCAAACGGCCAAGAATCTGTTCCTCTGGACCAGCCGTTCCTTTATTCGAAAAGGATTGGAGGTGCCGCTTGCCATCATGACTGACCTTATCCTTCCTAAACAGCGCCTGATGGAGATCTATCTGAATATTGCTGAATGGGGCCCGGGCATCTACGGCGTCGAAGCCGCCGCCCAGCACCATTTCAATGTCAGCGCGGCAAAGCTTTCGCCGCGCCAGGCCGCTTACCTTGCAGTGACACTACCTAACCCCATCGTGCGCAATCCGGCGAGACCAGGACGCGGGATGCAGACGCTCGCCAGGCTTAACGAACGTCGCGCGCGTGGCGCCGGTGCCTATGTCGGATGTGTAAACTAGTAACGAAGCGGCGAAGAATCGGCGGTTCGAAGCTTTTATGACAAAAAATATGTGACTCATGCTGGTCAAAAGCTCTCAAGCCGTGTATAGCCCCAGCCGAACTTTCCGGAATTTTGTCCATTGTGACAGGCTCAATCGGGCCAGTGCCGGATTTTGACTGATTACTGGAGCTGGAACAATGGCTGTACCTAAACGAAAAACTTCTCCGTCGAAGCGCGGCATGCGCCGTTCTGCCGACGCGCTGAAGGCCCCGACCTACGTCGAAGACAAGAATTCAGGCGAACTGCGCCGTCCGCATCACGTCGATCTGAAGACCGGCATGTATCGTGGTCGTCAGGTTCTGACGCCTAAAGAAGGCTGAGCCCTTTTTCGAATTCATGCTAGAGAAGACCGGCATTTGTGCCGGTCTTTTTGTTTGTGCGTTCGGCGGTTTTGCCTGGGAGAAGATATTGTGATTTCAAATATTCCATTGATGGTAGTGCCGCTTGTTGTCTTCAATCTGGTTGTCGCTGGATTGGTGGGGGGCGGTGGCGCGGATCCTTGGGCGACGGAACTTTATTCGATGCATATGTTTTCCGGCGGTATCTGGCGCATGACCTTGGGCGACTTGATGCTGGTTCTGTAGCTGGCTCTGCTGTTCTTCGAGATCATGAAATCAACGCGTACCAGCAATACATCGGTTATCGATCATTTGTTGTCGATATTTGTCTTCGTCGCATTCCTTGTGGAATTCCTGCTAGTACCCAGTGCTTCGCACTCGCTGTTCTTCATTCTGTTGGCAATGGCATTCTTCGATATTTTGGCGGGCTTTGCAGTTTCCCTGCGTTCTGCCGGCCGGGACGTGAATTTTCGCTGAAACCGTCGGCGGTTCGTCTATTTCAGCTCTATTTCGATGAACGCATATTCTCCTTCATTGGCGTTGATGACATCATGCTCAACACCTTCCGAGCGGAAATAGGGCACGCCCTTCTTCATGTCGGCGAAGGTTTCGCCGTCTTTTGTCAATAGTTTCACGCGCCCGTCCATCAATGGAACGACAACATAATCATGTTCATGGCGGTGCCAGCCGGTGTTCTCTCCGACCGCGAAACGATACTCGGTGACAATAACGCGTTCATTGTCGATGAAGACTGTCGCCTTGGCCGATCCCGTCATCTTGCCTCCCGTTACCTCTGGATCATCAAGATCCTGCTGGAGCAAGTTTTAGCTTTGACCCCCGTCGGCAACGAAGCCCGCGGCTTCAATACCTGCGACAGCGGCTATTTCATCATTGTCTGATGAATCGCCAGTAATGCCGACGGCACCGAGAATCTCGCCCTTGGTGTTCTTGATAAGAACACCGCCAGCCACCGGAATGACATGCCCTCCGGATGCAGCAACGAGACCTTCCACGAAATGCGGGCGCTCCTTGGCAAATTTTTCCACCGTGCGCGACCCAGCGCCAATGGACAGTGCACCGAAGGCTTTGCCAAAAGCGATTTCAAACCGGAGCATGGATGCGCCGTCCTGCTTTTGAAACGCTTTCAGGTGACCGCCGGCATCAAGAACCGTGACGGATAAGGGGCGCATTCCAAGTTCACTACCCTTTGCCAGGGCAGCCTTGATGATCGTGTTGGCTTTGGAAAGTGTAATCTGGGCCATAGTGTTCTCGTTGCGAGGGTGTTTCATTGAATAGCAGCGGCTCCCATTGGGAGCCGGACAAGCCCGGTTCGGGCCGGAGCTCTTATTTGTCGAGGGAGTCGAGCTTGCGCTGCATGGCGGCGATCTGCTCCTTCAGCTCGTCGAGTCCGGTATCTTTCGTGGCTTTCTCTGGAGTGTCCGCGTCCGCAGGCTCTGCCGTACCGGCCGTCTTGCCAAGGGGGAAAGGCGTGAACATGCGCATCGCATGCTGCAGCATTTCGGTATTGCGGCGAACCTGTTCCTCGACCAGCTTGATCGGGGCGCTGACATTCATCATGTCCATTGGCGCCTTGCCAAAGGCTGCAGTCAATTGCTCGCGCATGCGTTCCTGCTCCTTGGCAAAGGCAGACATGGATTGCTCGAGGAACGTTGGAAGAACCACCTGCATCTGGTCGCCATAATAGGCAATCAATTGCCGCAGGAACGGAATGGGCAGCATGTTCTGCCCTTCCTTGTTCTCGAGTTCGAAGATGATCTGAGTGAGGACTGAATGGGTGATATCCTCGCCGGTTTTCGCATCCTGTACGGTGAAATCCTCATTCCGCTTCACCATCTCGGCCAAATCTTCGAGCGTCACGTAGGTGCTTGTACCGGTATTGTAGAGACGCCGGTTGGCATATTTCTTGATGACGACGTCGCCGGTTTTTCCTGCCATTGCTCAACTCCCCAACCTCGTGTCCATTACCGAACTTGCGTGACGGCTTACGGATAGACATTGGAGGATAGGGGCAAAGCGCTGCAATTCAAAGTGATTTGTGCAGCGCATCCAACGCAATGCATCGAGACCTTTGCTGCAATGCAGCAAGTGATAATTTCGACTTAGACTGAAATGGCCCTTGTCAAACGGTTGTTAGGAGGGAATTCTGTCCGGGAAGGTGCTGTAGGAATTCAGCATAACAAATTTGAGGAGACGTCCATGACCCAATCGATCGTCATCGCCAGTGCGGCCCGCACTCCAGTTGGATCGTTTAACGGTGCATTTGCGAATGTTCCGGCACATGAGTTGGGAGCTGCGGTTATCAAGGAGGTGCTGAGCCGTGCGGGTGTCGATGGTGCAGACGTCGACGAAGTGATCATGGGGCAGGTCCTGGGCGCGGGCGAGGGCCAGAATCCGGCACGTCAAGCGGCCATGGCGGCGGGCATTCCGCAGGAAGCAACGGCTTGGGGCCTGAACCAGCTTTGCGGTTCGGGCCTGCGTGCCGTAGCGCTTGGCATGCAGCAGATCGCTACGGGCGACGCGGATATCATCGTCGCCGGCGGTCAGGAATCCATGTCGATGGCGCCGCATTGTTCGCATTTGCGCAGTGGCGTGAAGATGGGCGATTTCAAGATGATCGATACGATGATCAAGGACGGTCTGACCGATGCATTCCACGGCTACCATATGGGAATTACCGCCGAGAATATTGCACGCAAGTGGCAATTGACGCGCGAGGAGCAGGACAACTTTGCCCTCCGTTCCCAGAACAAGGCCGAGGCAGCGCAAAAGGCCGGGAAATTCAAGGATGAGATTGTTCCGGTTACCATCAAAACACGCAAGGGCGATGTCGTCGTTGCCGATGACGAATATATCCGTCATGGAGCGACACTGGATTCGCTGGCAAAGCTCAGGCCGGCCTTTGACAAGGATGGCACCGTGACCGCTGGCAATGCGTCAGGGCTGAACGATGGTGCAGCCGCCGTCGTGCTGATGAGCGAGGAAGAAGCCAAGCGCCGGGGAATAAAGCCTTTGGCGCGGATCGTTTCCTGGGCCACTGCAGGTGTCGATCCGTCGATCATGGGCACCGGGCCTATACCGGCGTCGCGCAAGGCGCTGGAGAAAGCCGGATGGAAAGCCGAAGATCTCGATTTGGTGGAGGCAAACGAAGCGTTCGCTGCGCAAGCTTGCGCTGTGAACAAGGATCTGGGCTTCAATCCGGACATCGTCAATGTCAATGGTGGCGCAATAGCTATCGGTCACCCCATCGGCGCCTCGGGTGCCCGCGTTCTCAATACGCTGCTGTTCGAATTGAAGCGCCGTAACGGGACAAAGGGCCTCGCAACGCTTTGCATCGGCGGCGGCATGGGTGTCGCTCTTTGTGTGGAGCGGATCAAGGACTGATCGCAGTTCCGCTGGCTCAATACTATTTGGGCCAGCAGCACCCCAAATTTCGATTGTTTTTATAAGTACATTTCGTTTGAGAGAATCCGTTTAAGGGAGGGCACAATGACAAAAACGGCAATCGTGACAGGTGGGACACGCGGTATCGGCGCTGCCATATGCGTGGCTTTGAAAGCGGCTGGTTACAAGGTCGCGGCAAATTATGCCGGCAATGACGATGCAGCGAAGAAATTCAGCAAGGAAACGGGGATCGCGACCTATAAATGGGACGTGTCAAACTACGAGGAATGCGCTGCAGGGATTGCTAAAATCGAAGCCGACCTCGGTCCGGTAGGCGTGCTCGTAAATAATGCCGGTATCACACGGGATGCAATGTTCCACAAGATGACCCCTGGTCAATGGAGCGAAGTGATCAATACCAATTTGACCAGCCTCTTCAACATGACCCATCCAGTCTGGACCGGTATGCGCGACCGCAAATTCGGGCGGGTAATCAATATCTCTTCCATCAACGGGCAGAAGGGGCAGGCTGGACAGGTTAACTACTCGGCGGCAAAGGCCGGTGATATCGGGTTCACCAAGGCGCTGGCGCAAGAAGGCGCGCGTGCCGGAATTACGGTGAATGCCATCTGTCCCGGCTATATCGGGACCGAGATGGTGAGGGCGATCGACGAGAAAGTGCTTAATGAACGCATTATCCCGCAGATTCCGGTCGGCCGCCTCGGCGAGCCGGAGGAAGTGGCGCGCTGCGTTGTGTTCCTCGCTTCCGACGATGCAGGCTTTATCACCGGTTCGACGCTTTCGGCCAATGGTGGGCAATACTCAAGCTAATTGACGAGAAATGCCGGAAACGCCGCGCGTCTTCTATGCGCGGCGTTTTTTTAAGGAACGTTTCCCATGATCTTGGAAACATGCCCGAATGAATCTTGTCCTATCGAAAGCCGCGCCCGGGATGCTTTGTCCTGTTCGCGTCAATAAAAATTGAACAGTGAACAAAACATGAATAAGTTGGAGCATTGATTCCATCAGCGATTCGTTCCGGCCTGGTGAAATTTCATCGGAAAGGAAGGGATGAAGGAATTGATGTAGTCCTAACCACAAGTATTCATTACTCTTTTAAATTTTCTAGCGGTGTGATGAGGTGCGGTGGCCAAAATGCGTAAAGGTTAATTCAATGCAAGAGGATCACTCGATATGAGAACTCCGGATTCAGCATTTAGTGCGCCCCTCCAGACAAAAATCTATATATGGCCGTGAACAAATCAGGAATCTCATCCTAAAGCTGATTCGTAGCTGATTCGTTCTGCTCGCGTTCTATTTCCTAATGGAACACTCCGTGAATCGGTTCATGATTGTTTATCTCGACAGCCCCGCATACTTTCTGTCGGATGCTGAAAATGCTACTTGGACTGCATGCCCGGCTCGCCTGCTCATTTGGTCAGGCCGTCGCGCCGGTACTGGAATGTAATTGATGAACCTTATGCCCACTCCCGAAATTCCGCTTATCCTGACAGGCCGCGATGTCACAGCCGTCTTGGGGCCGACCAATACGGGAAAAACGCATCTCGCCATCGAACGGATGCTGGCGCACCAGACGGGGATGATCGGCCTGCCACTGCGGCTTCTGGCACGCGAGGTTTATAACCGCGTGGCTGAGCGGGTAGGGGTGAAGAATGTCGCACTGATTACAGGTGAGGAAAAGATCAACCCGCCAGGTGCCCGCTATGCGGTCTGCACCGTAGAAGCCATGCCGCGCCAGACCAGCATGGATTTCGTCGCTATCGATGAAGTGCAGCTTGCCAACGATCTGGAACGTGGTCACATCTTCACCGATCGTATTTTGCATCTTCGCGGGCGCCAGGAAACTTTGTTGCTGGGTGCCGCCACGATGCGCGCCATTCTCGAAAAGCTCCTGCCCGGAATTTCGATGATCACGCGCCCCAGGCTCTCAAATCTCACCTATGCCGGATCGAAAAAGATCACCCGGCTGCCACCGCGTACAGCCGTCGTCGCATTTGCTGCGGAGGAAGTTTATGCGATTGCCGAACTTATCCGGCGGCAGAACGGCGGTGCAGCGGTTGTCATGGGCGCGCTCAGTCCGCGCACGCGCAACGCGCAGGTCGACCTATATCAATCGGGCGATGTGGATTATTTGGTCGCGACCGATGCGATCGGCATGGGCCTCAATCTCGATGTCGATCATGTGGCCTTTGCCCAAGACCGGAAGTTCGATGGCTATCAGTTCCGTGGTCTGTCGCCAGCAGAAATCGGTCAGATCGCCGGCCGCGCCGGCCGTCATTTGCGCGATGGCACTTTTGGTGTCACCGGTCAGGTAGCGGGTTTCTCCGAAGAACTGGTCCAGCGCGTCGAGTCGCATGCGTTTGATTCCGTAAAAATCCTGCAGTGGCGCACCGCCCGCTTCGATTATTCCAGCCTCGACGCACTGAAGCGGTCGATCGATACCGCCGCGCCGGTCGAAGGTTTGACGAGGGCGCTTCCCGCGGTTGACCAGCAAGCGCTGGAATTCCTTTCACGCGACGCGGATGTTGCACCACTTGCTAACACGCCGGAGCGCGTTGCGCTGCTTTGGGACGCCTGCGCGCTGCCCGATTACCGCAAGATCGCGCCGGCGCAGCACGCGGATATCATTGCGTCGATCTATACTGATCTCGCTGAGTCCGGGCATGTTAACGAAACTTATATGGCCGAAGAGGTTCGCCGGGCCGATTCCACCGACGGCGACATCGACGCGCTTTCGCGGCGAATTGCCCAGATCAGAACCTGGACTTTTGTGTCTCACCGGCCCGGATGGCTGGCAGATCAGGCACATTGGCAAGAAAAGACGCGTGAAATTGAGGACAGATTATCAGATGCACTGCATGAACGGTTGACGAAACGCTTCGTAGACCGCAGGACAAGCGTGCTTATGAGGCGCCTGAGAGAGAATACAATGCTAGAAGCCGAAATTAGCCCTGCCGGGGACGTAGTTGTCGAAGGGCACCATGTTGGACATTTGGACGGGTTCCGTTTCACCACGGATGCTCAAGTCGATGGAACAGATGCGAAAGCCGTCAAGGCGGCCGCGCAGAAGGCCCTGGGCGTAGAGTTTGAAAGTCGTGCGGCGCGGTTTGACGCTGCGGCAAACGGCGATTTCGCTCTGGGCTCCGATGGAACCTTGCGCTGGATAGGCGCTCCTGTTGCTTCGGTCGTTTCCGGTGAACAGGCGCTGAAGCCGCGTGCGGTGCTGTTGGCCGACGAGCAACTCACCGGCCCCGCTCGCGACAAGGTTGCGGCGCGGGTAGACCGTTTTCTGGCACACCACATCGAAACCGTGCTGAAGCCGCTTGTGGATCTTGCCAATGCCGACGCACTTGTGGGTATCACCAAGGGGTTGGCGTTCCAGTTGGTCGAGAATTTTGGCGTCCTTCAGCGCCGTGACGTTGCCGAAGACGTCCGGGGCCTCGATCAGGATTCCCGCGCGGCTCTCCGGCGTCTTGGCGTCCGCTTCGGCGCTTATCACATATTCCTGCCGGCATTGCTGAAACCCGCACCAGCGGGCCTGTTATCGCTTTTGTGGGCGCTCAAGGAAGACGCGAAAGATCGCCCAGGGTATGGCGATGTCGTTCAGGTCCTGTCTGCCGGACGTACGTCCGTCGTGACCGATCCGAGCTTCGATCCCGCCTTCTACCGCTTGGCAGGCTACAGGCTTCTTGGACGGCGTGCGGTGCGTATCGATATTCTTGAACGCCTTGCCGATCTCATCCGGCCTGCGCTTGCGTGGAAACCTGGTGCAAGTACACGGCCGGATGGTGCCTATGATGGCACGCGCTTCGTCGTCACGCCGGCAATGATGTCGATTCTCGGCGCGACTGCCGATGATATGGAAGAAATCCTGAAGAACCTCGGCTATCGTCAGGAAGCGGTCGATGCTGCAACCGTCGCTGCGAAGGTCCTTGAACTTGATGCAGCGTCAGCGCCTGCCGCCGCGCAGGAAGTCAGCGAGTCAAACTCGGAAATGCCTTCTGTACCAGAAGCTGTCGAAGCGGTGCAATCGGTTGCAGAAGAACCACAGGTCAGGGCTGATCCGGCAAACGAAGCCAGCGAACCGGGTGACGAACCTGCCAACGTTGCGCCAGAAGAGGCGCCAAAGCCCATATTTCTGTGGCGTCAGGCGCGTTTTGAAGGCCGCGCCAATCGCGGCAACCAGGAGAAGCGCAATCAGCCGAATGGAGGCCAGGTCCGTAATAGCCCGAGCGAACAACGCCAGGCTCGGCCGGAGCGGAATACAAACCAGCAGAATGAACGCGGCGATCGCAAGGATCATTTCCGCGGCAAAGGTAAGCCCGGAGGCAATGAGCGCTTCAAGCAGGAAGGCGGTAAGCCTTCGGGCAAGCCGCAGCCCCACGCAAAGCGTCCGGAGCGTGAAGAACGTCCGGTTAAGATCGACATGGACTCGCCCTTCGCCAAACTCTTGGCCCTGAAGGAACAGATGAAGAAATAGAATGACGGGAATCGCCTGAATGACAGGAGAAGAAAGGCAGCGCGTCGACAAATGGCTGTTTTTCGCTCGGGTCGTCAAATCCCGCTCCTTGGCGGCAAAGCTCGTATCCGGGGGCAAGGTGCGCATAAACAAGGACAAAATCGATCAGCCGTCTCAAGGCGTTAAGCCGGGTGATGTTCTGACGATCAGTCTTGAGCGGCGGATTCTGATCTACCGTGTCCTTTCGGTCGGGACGCGACGTGGTCCGGCCGAGGAAGCGCAAACACTATATGAGGACATATCGCCACCCTTGCCGCCGAAGAACGGCATCAGCCGCCTCGATGGATTGCCGGCCCGTGATGCCGGCAGCGGACGTCCGACGAAACGCCAGCGGCGGCAGGTGGATCGACTGATGCATGGGGATGGCGACGATTCAGACAGCTAGGAGCGCAGGATTGCAGAAATCGGCGCTTTTGTCGAAATGATCTCCTATCTTGAGCGTCGATCTAGAATAATATTCTACGAAATTCGCTAGTAAGGGATAATGATTGCTTGTCGGCCAAGCATCGCGGTGCGATGAATGGCGCAGTGAGTACTTGGGTATGGCCCATGTTCAGGTGTGATGGCGACGAACTTCGGCGTTTGCACGTGATGCGGGCCGCGTTCTGGTGCCGCAGCTTATTTTCCCCCCTTGTCAGCTCGGCGTCAAATCGTTACCTGAACCGCTGACACGCTGATTGTGGTGTCTTCAGGAGCCAGCAAATGACTTATGTTGTGACCGACAATTGCATCCGCTGCAAATACATGGATTGCGTTGAGGTCTGTCCGGTCGACTGTTTTTACGAAGGTGAAAACATGCTCGTCATTCATCCGGATGAATGCATCGATTGCGGCGTTTGTGAGCCCGAATGCCCGGCTGAAGCTATCAAACCAGATACCGAGCCGGGTCTCGACAGCTGGTTGCAGTTGAACGCCGAATATGCCGAAAAATGGCCGAATATTTCCGCGAAACGCGACGCCCCGGCGGATGCCAAAGAGATGGACGGCGTTGAAGGTAAGTTCGAAAAGTTCTTTTCGCCTGAACCCGGTGAGGGTGACTGAATATTTCGTGAATCAGTGTTTGCTCAAGCGTGAATTGCCGTATAATGCAAGTCTTGCAAAAACGCTCTTTTTGAGCAAGTGCAGCAAAAAGTTGATTCTAATCACTTTTCGTGATATGGTCACGGGATATGTTGATCATTGGACGTCAATTTCGTGGCGCTAAAGCATAAATCACCAATCGGCTAGATTTATTTCGGACCTAACAGTTCTGGGTATGGTTGTCTGTTCGCCCACCCACTGCTTCGTCCGGATTGCTTTTGCGCGAATATCTTGGCGGCCGACAAACCGGGTTCCGGTTTCCAGTGATTGGTTTAGCCGGTGCGTTTTGCCGGGCGCAGCAAGGAGTAGTTAAGCGCATGACAGCAGTTCCGCAGAAAAAAGCCGCCGCCCAGCGTATTGGATTCAAGACGGGCGAATTCATTGTATATCCGGCCCACGGCGTAGGCCAAATCGTCAATATCGAAGAACAGGAAGTTGCAGGTCACAAGCTTGAACTGTTTGTTATTGATTTTCAAAAAGATAAAATGCGCTTGAAAGTACCTGTTGCCAAAGCAACTGCAATTGGCATGCGCAAGCTCTCCGAGACCGACTATGTCGATCGTGCGTTGAAGGTTGTACAGGGTCGCGCCCGCATCAAGCGCACCATGTGGTCCCGCCGTGCACAGGAATACGATGCGAAGATCAATTCAGGCGACCTGATCTCGATCTCCGAAGTCGTCCGCGACCTTTTCCGTGCTGACAACCAGCCGGAGCAGTCCTATTCGGAACGCCAGCTTTATGAAGCAGCGCTCGATCGGATGGCTCGTGAAATTTCCGCGGTCAACAAGATGTCGGAAACCGAAGCGGTTCGCCTGATCGAAGTCAACCTTGCCAAGGGACCGAAGCGCGGTGCAAAAGCCGAGGCGGATGCCGAAGTGGAAGCAGATTCCGTTGTGGAAGACGAGCAGGAAGAAGCCGCATAAGCGGGTTCATTCGATTATTTAAAAAAGGCCCGGCATTGCCGGGCCTTTTTTATTCACTAATGACTTTGACCTTGTCCCCGACTGACACAGTCCCCCCGGGCGGTAACGCATTGATCAGCCGGAAGAGATCGAGTTTGCGCTCGGTTCCCATGATCTGGTTAGAGAGACTGGTCAAAGTATCGCCGGGTCTAACCGTGACGACACGGATGCGCAGCGGCTTGATGTTGGCCTTTTCTTGCGGCGTCAACAGGCGGAAACTTTGTATCACTGTCTGCGACGCGGGTGTCAGCGCAGTGCTACCGGTCGGAGCCGCGGTCAGGAAGCGATAAATCCGGTCGCCGGCGTTGACAACAAAAATGTCAAACTCCCAGCGATCGGCCCTGGCCTTGGCGCTTGCTGCCGGCATCCCGTTGAAAGTTGTGGCTGTCACGCTCGCACCGTCCAGACCCGTAACCCAGCCGCTGCGCATGTAGTCGGTCATGGACGGACTGCCCGAAACCTGCGTTCCATCAAAGCGGACCGCCACCTCGCCAGGTCCCGTGGCCATGACTGCGTCGGCACTGTTGTCGATGACGAAACCATCGGGAACGGTGAAGCTCACGCCGAGCAGCGGGTGAACAAAGCTCCGTCCGCGCACATAACCCTCCTCCGGCGTGTCGCCATAGAGAATGCCGTCAATGCCCTGGAGAAAGGAATCACGATCGGTTGTGCCAACGCCCGGTGCCCCGACGCGGCGAGCGTGGCCGCGGGCGAGCTCGATGCGTTGCGGTGCCGAAGGGTGGCTGGCCAGAAAGTCGAGGCTGGCATCTGTCGCACCTGAGACAGTGCGGAAATCCGCATAGGATGCCATCGATTGCAGGAAGCGGGCGGCGGCGAACGGATCATAGCCTGCTTCACCAATCATCTTGATCCCGATAGCATCCGCCTGCAGTTCCTGATTGCGCGAGAATTGCGCCATCCGCAACTTGCCGCGGATCAAGGCTTCGCGTCCGGCGCTATCATCCTGCAGAACCTCCGAGACAACACGTCCGGCGATCTGCGCCTCCTGTTCGCGCTGCTGGCGTTCGATACCATGATTGGCGATCACGTGGCCCATTTCGTGTGCAATGACAGCGGAAAGTTCGGCACTGTCATTCGCAAGCGCCAGCAGACCGCGCGTCACGTAGAGATAGCCGCCCGGCAAAGCGAACGCATTGATGTTGGGCGAGTTCAGGATGGTGATGCGGTAGGTGTGGGTCGGATTGTCGGAGACCGTGGTCAGATTACCCACGACCTTGGCAACCATTCGTTCCAGCTTGGCGTCCTTGTACTCTCCGCCATAGGTCGCGAGAATGCGCGGATGCTGCTCAGCACTGAGTTTTGCCAACCGGTCGTTCTTGGTAACATTGTCGACGGTCACCGGGTTCGATGAAGGACCGAGCGCATCTTCCTTGCCGACATTGAGCACCTGGCACCCCGACAGGAACGCAAGCAATAGCGTCGCCGGCGCAAGGTTCCTGCGGCGAGCGGCTTGAAGCCATCCGTTGCCAGTGGGGGAGTTAAGCGAACCCAGAATCATGTCCTCGTTGTCGTAGCGCATCAGCAGACTCGTATGTCTGTGTTCTTGCTAGCCCGACAAACAGCCTTGAGCAAGAAATTCATTGTCCTCTTAAAGAAGGCAAGGCGTCGAAAATATGTCAAAGGTCAGAGTCTTTCACACCGAGGTATTTCCGCAACAGCGACGGCCTCTTGTCTGACAATAATTCTTTCGCAGGCCCTGAAGCGACGATTTTGCCGTGTTCGAGATAGAACAGCGTCGAGGGCAGGCGCAATGCATCTTCCGGATGATGCGTCACCATAACGATTGTCATCCTTGTATCCTCTTGCAGATTTCCGACGAGATCGAGCATTTCGTGGCGCAGCGCGGGTCCCAGCGAAGCAAAAGCTTCGTCCAGGAGAAGCACGGGCCGGTTGCGCACAAGAGCGCGAGCAATGGCCACGCGCTGGCGTTCGCCACCGGATAACGCTTCCGGCTTGCGTACTTCCTTGCCCGCGAGACCGACTTTCCGGATCGCTTCGCTCACGGCGGTACGATCCGCATTGTTCAATTTGAGGTCCGGCTTGCGGCCCAGCCCGACATTTGCGGCAACATCGAGATGCGCAAAGAGATTGTTGTCCTGAAAAACCATGGAAACGGGGCGCCGGGCCGGGGGTGCATGCGTCACATCTTGGCCACCGATCAGAATCCTGCCAGACTTTGCCGTTTCAAATCCCGCGATGAGATTAAGCAGCGTGGACTTTCCGGACCCGCTTGGGCCGATAATGGCGGCTATCGAGGATGGTGCGATGGCAAGATCGAAATGCATAGCCATATCGCCAAAGTCGAAGCCCACTGCATCGAGCCGGATCGACGCGCCGTCGCTCGCATGTGGCCCGGAAGGCTTAGCCATTATTTCCGCTCTCTGTTCTTGCCAGGCGGCTTGCCCCCCGGTCGGCTATTATCATCAGGAGAAGGCAAAGAAAACCGAGGATAAGAGCCAGGCCGGCGGCATCTTCAGTGCGATAGCTTCCCATGCGCTGCAGCAAAAGAAATGGCAGCGTTTGAATAGAATTGTTGCCAAAAAGTGCAATGGTTCCCAGATCACCGAGCGACAGCGCCATGGCAAAGGCAAACGCAACGCCCAAGGGCCGGGCAAGTGCAGGCCAATCAATGAGCCGGAGCCGGTTCCATCCGGCAATGCCAAGTTGTGCACAGAGCCGGTTATGGCGGCTGGCCGCTGTGTCCCATGACGGGCGCAGAATGCGGAAGGCAAAGGGTATAGCCATCGCTGCGTTGACACTTACGACCATGATCGGCGCAAGACTGAACGGATCGACGAAATGGCGCGACAGGATGAACCAGCCCGCGCCGATCACGATAGGCGGGACGACCATGATCAGGCTTGCACCAAGATCGAGCGCACGCTCGAAGAGCGTGGGTGGCGCGTCACGGCGCTCATTGGCGAGATATTCGCGAGCCATGACCAGTGCGAGCGAAATAATCAGTGAAAGGGCCGCGGCACTTGCGCCAAGGATAAGGCTCGTCAAGATCGCCTGCCAGACAGGTCTTTCGCTGAGCAGCCGGAGCAGATCGGCTGCAAGGCCCGAGACAACGGTTCCAGCAATGGGAAGTCCCACAAACACCAGGCCAAAAAGGATCAGCCCGCCGTCCAGCAGTTTTGCTCCAAGCGGCGGCCTGTCAAAACGACGTGTTGCCGTGTGCAGACTAAACCCTTCTTCCGCCGGCCGGCCGCTCAGCCCCAGCACCGCCAGAACTGCGATTGTCAGGCAGAGTTGCAGCAGCGTCAGCGACACCGCACGTGCAATGTCGAAGTCGAAATGCAACGCTTGGTAAATCGCAACTTCCAGTGTCGTTGCCCGCGGTCCGCCGCCGAGCGTCAGGACAATGGTGAAGGAAGTTATGCACAGCATGAAGATCAAGCCGGCGATGCCGGAGAGATTGCGCCCGATGACGGGCCATTCGATCAGCCGGAAGCGCGCCCATCCATTCATGCCTAATTGGGACGCCAGCTTCCAGTAATCTTCGGGGATGGAATCGAGGCCAGACAGAATCAGCCGGGTCGCAAGAGGCAGGTTGAAAAATACGTGGGCAATGAGGATGCCGGTCAGACCGTAGATATCGGGTATCGCGTCAAGGCCGAGCGCGCGGAAGGTCGCTGCCAGCAGTCCATTGCGGCCGTAGATGCTGGTAATGCCAAGGACCGCGACCAATGCCGGCAACGCCAGCGGCAGAGCAAAGAGCCGCAGGATCATGGCGCGTCCGGGGAACGCCGGATGCGCATGCAGCGCACGGGCGAGCGGAACGGCAAGGGCCACCGACAGCAGCATCGACAGAAGCGCCTGCACCAGCGTGAAGCGCGCAATACGCCATAAATAACTGTCGAAAGTGGCAAAGCCCTCCGTGCGGCCGCCCATCGCTTCAATCGCCAGACTCAACAATGCGCCTCCGGCAAGAATGGCCAGAAGGGCGAGGGCGGACGCCCCCGCCAGAGGTTTCAAGGAGCGGTCTGCCGTCACAGCATTACAAACTCATGGCTGACAACCATTCATCGATCCAGGCCTTGCGGTTCTTTGAGACCTCCTCCGGTGACAAGATCAAAGTCTTTGCTGGCTTCACCAGCGTTTCAAAAGCCGGGTTGAGCGCAGTGCTCGTCTTGGCGGCGGGAAACATCCAATTGTTCTCCGGGATTGCATCCTGAAACGCCGGACTGGTCATGAACGTCAGGAACTGTGCGGATAACGGGTTTTTGGCGCCATTGGCTGTCTGGCCCGCAACCTCCACTTGCAGATAATGACCTTCCTCAAAGGGAGCGGCCTTGTAACGATCGGTCTTTTCAGCAACGATATGATAGGCAGGCGAGGTGGTATAGGAAAGCACAAGCGGCGCTTCGCCCTTGGTGAATAGCCCGTAGGCTTCCGACCAGCCCGGTGTTACCGTCAATACGCGGTCCTTCAGTTTGTCCCAGGCTTCGCCAGCCTTATCGCCATAGACCGATTTCACCCATAGCAGCAGACCGAGGCCAGGCGTCGAGGTGCGCGGATCTTCGATGACGATCTTCTGCTTCGGGTCGCCCTCGACAAGTTCCTTCAGGCTGCCAGGAGGATTTTTCAGTTTTTCCGTGTCGTAGATCACAGCGAAATAGCCATAGTCAAAGGGCACGAACGTATCGTCCTGATAGCCGCCGGGTATGGAGATGGCACTTGTGTCGATGCCGTGCGGTGCAAAGAGGCCGGTTTCGCTGGCCTCGTAGGTCAAATTGGTGTCAAGTCCGAGGACAACATCTGCCTTGGTGGAAGGACCCTCGAGTTTGAGCCGGTTGAGCAGGGCAACCCCATCAGTGACTGCCACAAACTCGACGGTGCAGCCGCACTGCTTTTCGAAAGCTTCCTTGACTTTCGGACCTGGACCCCACTCTGCGGTGAAACTTTCATAGGTATAGACGGTTAGCTTGCCCTCGGCCTTTGCCGGGGCTGTCAGGCCGAGCGCCAATGCGCCGGCCAGAATTGCTGATTTCACAAGTGTATTGAACGGCCGCATCGGCGTCTCCATAGTTACAATTCAAAAGGATTGATGCGCCGGCTTTTACTGCCGCGTCTAATCCCTCCGCCGGTACAAACCGGATCAGGTTCCGCGGGTTGGCAGGATTTCTCCCAAAGCCTCTCAGCCTGTCCTCGGTAAGGCAGGCACCCCGTTAGAGCGTTGCAAAGATTAAAGATAAAGCTGCAGGTGCGCAAGCGGGGCTATCTGCGGGCTCAATGATATGTTTCCTTCCCCGCCACACCCTCATCTCTGAGTCTGGCCATTGAGTGGTTGGGGAAGACGGGCGCCTCTCTCCAACAATTGCGGGGCACATCCCTCGCCGCACAGCGTTTTTCCAACTCGAATGCTGATTTCGGGGGCGCTATTTTCGCCAGACCATCCACAACGGACCGGTTCACGCGAAAGGATCAGCCATGTTTCGTGGTCAAGGATTTCAATATTCAACTGTGAGGGTTCAATCGACAAGGCCGGTGAAGCCGCATGCGATCCTGTTACGGCGCAGAAGACAGAAACTGGTTCCTGCGATCTCGCCTAGCCTCGTTCTAGTCATCGGCGTTGCCATTGCCGGAGTTATGGCCATTTTCCTCGGCATGTCGGGATAGTTTCAACCCAGCTTTATCAAAGCTATGCGACCGGCCCCGCCGCATGCTATGGGCGCTTTATGAGCAAATTCGTTATCCTTCTCGGCGGAACCGTTCACGTCTCCGACCGTCTTCGGCAACTTGTCTCCGGCGCGCGCGTCCTGGCGGCCGATGGCGGCATCGCACACGCTGACATATTAGGTCTCGCACCCGAGCTGTGGCTTGGCGATTTCGATTCGACATCGCCGGAGCTTGAGGCAAAGTATGCCCATGTGCCACGGGTCGTATTTCCGGCAGCCAAGGACATGACCGATGGCGAGCTTGCATTGAACGAGGCCTACAGGCTCGGCGCCAGCGAAGTCATCCTGTGCGGCGCTTTCGGCGGATCGCGCGCCGATCACACGCTCCTGCATTTGACGATGGCGACGGCTCACGCAGCCGAAGGACGCAAGCTTGTCCTTTCCAGCGGCAGCGAGGAAGCACACCCGCTGGTTGCAGGAGTTTATGATTTCGATTTTGCCGACGGGACGCTCTTCAGCATCGTTGCATTTACGCCATTGCAGGGGCTTTCGATCGAGGGCGCGCGCTGGCCTTTGAAAAATATGGAACTTTTTTTCGGTTCATCTCTTACAGTATCGAATGCTGTGTGTGGAAATCTCCACGTATCGCTCCATTCGGGTAAAGCGATCCTGATTGCTGCCCCGCAAATCGCCTAACGCTTGTAAAACAAAGCGGAAAGTGTAATTGTTGCGGCACAGCATTGGGGACGCAAGCTGGTGAGTTTGGTTTTTAAACGGGAGAGGTCTTCCATGTTGAAAAGTTTGTCTACAATAGCAGTTGCAGGGCTTTTGGCTTTGTCGGTGGCTGGTTGTACAACTAGCGATCAGCGCGTTGCTGGTTATGGCGTCGGTGGCGCCGCCTTGGGCGCATTGGCCGGTGGTGCTATTGATGGAGGCAGAGGCGCTTTGGCGGGTGCTGCGATTGGTGGCGCCGGTGGTGCTCTTGTTGGCGCTGCAACCAATCCGCGCTCCAGCGGCTACTGCACTTATCAAAACCGCTACGGCGAACGTTATCGGGCTCCTTGCCGTTAATAACTTCAAGCGCAAGCGCATTGCAAACAGGCCGGACTTCCGGCCTGTTCTGTTTCGGTGAACAGGAACGATCTTTCTTCTGCCGCATTAGGTAAGCAGGATCGTGCCGCACTTATATGAATTGAGAGGATTAAATATGAGATTTCGTCTTACCGCCGTAGCGGTTTCAGCGCTTCTGGCAGTATCTGTTGCCGGTTGTGCAACAAGTGAGCAGAATCAGCGTGCCGGGACGGGTGCCTTGATTGGCGGCGGCGTTGGTGCGCTGGCCGGACAGGCTCTGGGACGTGACACGAAGAGCACGATTGTCGGTGCCGCCGGTGGCGCGCTGCTCGGTGCTGCTGTCGGAACGGCGACGACGCCGCGCGGGCAGGATCAGAATTTATGCCGTTACCAGCGCCGTGATGGTTCGATTTATACTGCTCCCTGCGAGGGTAGCGGCGGCGGCTATGGCGGCGGTTACTGACCGGAGCTTTGCCGGATTAATTCGAGACAGGCCGGAATTTCCGGCCTGTTTCATTTGACAGAGGCGGCATTCTCGCCGACAAGGCGCATGTTCGGGTGCCACGGCTGGCTTCCGATCGTTGCTCCAACTCCCAGAACTGAAAATTTTCATGGCTCCACCCCTTCTTCGCCTTGACCGGATTGCACTGACATTCGGCGGTACGCCGCTTTTAAGTGAGGCTGCCATTTCCGTCAGCGAAGGCGACCGCATTGCGCTTGTTGGACGCAACGGATCGGGTAAATCCACACTGCTGAAGATTGCCGCCGGCTTCGTCGCGCCAACGGATGGCGAGGTGTTCAAGCATCCCGGCGTTACCGTACGTTATCTGGCGCAGGCCCCCGACATGGAGGGCTTTGCCAATGTTCGGGCCTATGTCGAGGCGGGGCTTGGACCCGCGGACGATCTCTACCGTGTCAGCTATCTGTTGGAGCATCTCGGCCTGACGGGCGAAGAAAAGCCCGACAATCTTTCGGGCGGCGAGACGCGCCGTGCGGCATTGGCCAAAGTCCTGGCACCACAGCCCGACATACTGTTGCTCGACGAGCCCACCAACCATCTCGACCTGACAACGATCGAATGGCTGGAGGACGAATTACGCCAGATACGCTCGGCCATTGTGGTGATCTCGCACGACAGGCGCTTCCTGGAGAATGTCAGCCGGTCGACGATCTGGCTCGACCGCGGCGTCACGAAGCGACTGGACCAGGGATTTGGCTTTTTCGAGGAATGGCGCGACAAGGTGCTTGAGGAGGAAGAGCGCGACCTGCACAAGCTCGGCCGCCAGATCGTGCGCGAAGAACATTGGCTGCGCTACGGCGTGACGGCCCGGCGCAAGCGCAACATGCGCCGGCTCGGCGAACTGCAATCCATGCGCAGCGAATTCCGCAATCATCGCGGCGCCCAAGGCAAGGCCGTCTTGAAGGCGAGTGATGCGAAGGAATCCGGCAAACTCGTGATTGAGGCGGAACACCTCGTCAAAGCCTATGGCAGCAATGTGCTGGTCAACGATTTCTCGACGCGGATCCAGCGCGGAAACTGCGTCGGCTTCGTTGGGCCCAATGGTGCCGGCAAGACGACGCTCCTATCAATGCTGACGGGGTTGCTCGCGCCTGACAGCGGCGTCGTCAAGCTCGGCACCAATCTTGAAATAGCCGTTCTTGACCAAAGGCGCGACGGCCTCAATCTGGAACAGACGCTTTCGGATTATCTGACCGACGGGCGCGGCGAGAATGTCGTCGTCAATGGCGAGCAGCGCCATGTTGCCTCCTATATGAAGGACTTCCTGTTTCAGCCTGAGCAACTGCGCACGCCGATCCGCGAACTTTCCGGTGGTGAGCGCGCGCGCCTTATGCTGGCGCGGGTACTGGCCCGTCCGGCCAATCTGCTGGTGCTCGATGAGCCAACCAACGATCTCGACATGGAAACGCTGGACTTGTTGCAGGAATTGGTCGCCGGATTTGCGGGCACCGTGCTTCTCGTCAGCCATGACCGCGATTTCCTCGACCGGACGGTGACATCGGTGATTGCGCCAGAAGGTAGCGGACGCTGGCTGGAATATGCCGGCGGCTATACCGACATGCTGGCGCAACGGAAGGAAGCGCTCGCAACGCGCAAGGATTTGAAGAGCGCCAAGCCGCAAGCCGCCGGTGCTCAGCCGGAGAAAACCCCGGCGCAACGCGAGGAGAAGCGCAAGCTTTCCTACAAGCAGAAGTTCGCACTTGAAACCTTGCCTGAAAAAATTGAAACATTGCACGCAGAGATTGCTTTACTCGAGAAGAAGCTGGCCGACCCTGAACTGTTCACGAAAAATGCGGCGCTTTTCAACAAGACCGTCGAAGAGATCGGCAAGAAGCGTCACAGCCTCGAAACATATGAGCACGAATGGCTTGAGCTCGAGATGCTGCGCGAGGAAATCGAGGGTTGAGAATCGACCCTGACGGATGCCGGATGCAGTTTTCTGCGCTTCCGGTGCTCATGGGGGAAAAATCCACCTTGCTCCGGTTCTCAAAAACCGCACCAGCTACCTCATAAGGCTGAATCCTAGGAAGGCTTCTAATTCGCCTTTGGCGCGAGCTTGGTTGCAAGCGTCTCAATACGGGTTGTCACTTCCGACAAGACGCCGGTGATTGCCGCATCGTTCTTGTCGGCTCTCGCCAAGGCTTCGTCACGGCTTTTGCGCAACGCTTCGGCTTCATTTTCAAGGCCCTTGAGACGCATTTGCAACTCGCTGAGCTCATCCATGACCATGATTCCGGCCATGACAGTGAGGCGCAGGTCACCGATTTCGCCAAACGATGATTTGAGGTGGGTGACGTAGCGGTCGAAACGCTCGGCGAGGCCAGTCAGATGCTGTTCCTGGCCCTCATCGCAGGCCATCCGGTAGGCCTTGCCATCGATCGTAACTGTTACAGTGGCCATGGCTTGTCTTTCCCAGTTTTATCGATCAAGGACCGTGCGAATGGATTCCATCGCCGCCACAAGGCGGCGCGAAACTTCCTTGTTTGCGGCTTCGAGACGCTCGGCTCGACCTTCCGACGCGTCAAGTTCCTGTGCCAGCTTGCGCCGGTCCATGTTCATGCGCTGGACCTCTTCTTCGGCTTCGGCAAAATCGCCTTCATGCTCAAGACGCAAGTCGACCGCGTCCTCAAGCGACGCCAAAGATTTTTCCAGTCTTTCAAGAACCTGTCTGAGGGTGGCTTCCGATGCCATTTTCAACGTTTCCCCATGTGTCAATCTTTTTAAACGAATCGCAAAAAGAAGAACAGCTTATGTTGGAGAGTCTAAGGGTTACATCAACGCCGCGTCAATCAATCCGAGCTGTCATGGTTCGGTCATGCACCGATAATAATCTCATGCCGCGAAAGACCTGTTTGCCGATGGGCCCAATTTGGCCTAGGTTTTATTGACTCCATCAAGACACCTGCTATGTGAAGCGTGCCTTTTGGATTTTGTCTGACCGGCTTCCAGAAACGGCATCTCCTTTCCTCCTCGAAAGACGGTAACCATGACCAATTCTGAAAAATCCAACCAAATGGCCAATGCAATCCGCTTTTTGTCGGCGGACGCAGTGGAGAAAGCCAATTCGGGCCATCCGGGTCTTCCCATGGGCGCAGCTGATATTGCGACTGTCCTTTATACCCGGTTCCTAAAATTTGATCCGAAGTCGCCGCACTGGCCGGACCGCGACCGCTTCGTGCTCTCGGCTGGACACGGTTCGATGCTGCTCTATTCGCTGCTGTATCTTACCGGCTACGAAGACATGACCATCGACGAGATCAAGAATTTCCGGCAATTGGGTTCCCGGACCGCGGGCCATCCGGAATATGGCCATGCATCCGGTATCGAAACGACGACCGGCCCACTTGGCCAGGGCCTTGCCAATTCCGTCGGCATGGCACTATCCGAGCGCATCATGAATGCGCATTTCGGCGACGATCTGGTAAACCACCATACCTATGTCATTGCCGGAGACGGCTGCCTGATGGAAGGCATCAGCCAGGAAGCAATCGCGCTGGCCGGCCATCTCAAGCTGAACAAGCTCATCGTTTTCTGGGATGATAACAACATCTCCATCGATGGTCCGGTGTCGCTTGCAGACAATACGGATCAGTGCGCGCGCGTCGAAGCTTCCGGCTGGAACGCCCTGCGCATCGACGGCCACGATCAGGATGCCATCGCAACTGCTATCGAGAAAGCGCACAAGTCAGACAGGCCGACCCTGATCGCCTGCAAGACGACGATCGGTTTTGGCGCCCCGACCAAGGCGGGTACCAACAAGGTTCACGGTTCGCCGCTCGGCGCCGAAGAAATCGCTGGCGCACGCAAGGCACTTGGCTGGACATCGGAACCATTTGTTGTTCCCGCAGACATTCTCGGCGCATGGCGCGAAGCCGGCCAGCGCTCTTCGAGAGCGTATGCGGCCTGGAACGATCGCCTGGCATCCGTCGATGCCGAGACTCGCTCGGAATTCGAACGCCGCGTTCGCGGTGATCTGCCGGGCAATTTCGAAGCAGCAATCACTGCCTACAAGAAGAAGCTTTCGGAAGAAAAGCCCAAGGTTGCGACCCGCAAGGCTTCCGAAATGGCGCTCGAAGTCATCAATGGCGTTCTGGCCGAGACTATCGGCGGTTCCGCCGACTTGACGGGGTCGAACAACACCAAGACCAGCCAGACCCAGAATATCACGCCCGAAGACTATGGCCAGCGCTACGTGCACTACGGTGTTCGCGAGCATGGCATGGCCGCGGCGATGAACGGTATGGCGCTGCACGGCGGCCTCATCCCTTATTCGGGGACCTTCCTGACGTTTTCCGACTATGCGCGCGGCGCGATGCGACTTTCGAGCCTGATGGGCATTCGCGTCGTCTATGTCATGACGCATGACTCGATCGGCCTTGGCGAAGATGGTCCGACGCACCAGCCGGTAGAACACCTCGCCGCGTTGCGTGCCATTCCGAACAATTACGTCTTCCGCCCTGCTGACGTTGTTGAAACCGCAGAATGCTGGGAACTGGCGCTCAAGTCACGCAAGACTCCATCGACGATTGCCCTTACCCGCCAGAACCTGCCGACGGTTCGCACGGAACACGTCGACGAGAACAAATGCGCCTATGGCGCATACGAACTCGCGCCTGCAAGCGGCAAGGCGGAAGTTACGATCTTCGCAACCGGCTCGGAAGTCGAGATCGCCCTCAATGCACGCGCGCAGCTGGAACAGAATGGCCATCCGGCCCGTGTGGTTTCGGTGCCCTGCTTCGAGTTGTTCGAACAGCAGAGCGACGAATACAAGCGGGCGCTGATCGGCGATGCGCCGGTCAAGGTCGCGGTTGAGGCTGCCATTCGTCTTGGCTGGGATCGCTTCATCGGTCTCGATGGCATATTCGTAGGCATGACCGGCTTTGGTGCCAGCGGCCCGATCGAAGCGCTCTACAAGCATTTCGGCATCACTGCGGACGCAATTGTCGCAGCGGCAGAAAGCAAGTTGAAATAATCTACGGATTTCCCGCACAATCCAGGCCAGGGCTCGGAAATACCCAAGGAGAAGATAAAAATGACAGTTCGCGTTGCAATCAACGGATTTGGCCGTATCGGCCGCAATGTTCTTCGCGCCATCGTGGAATCCGGCCGCACCGACATTGAAGTCGTTGCGATCAACGATCTTGGTCCGGTCGAGACCAACGCACATCTGATGCGTTACGATAGCGTTCATGGCCGGTTTCCGGGAACCGTGACGGTTTCCGGCGACACGATCGATGTTGGACGCGGTCCGATCAAGGTCACCGCTGTGCGCAATCCGGTCGAACTGCCGTGGAAAGAGCTGGACGTTGATATCGCGCTTGAATGCACCGGTATTTTCACGGCTCGCGACAAGGCGGCCGCGCACCTCGAAGCCGGTGCGAAGCGCGTTATCGTTTCCGCACCCGCGGAAGGTGCTGATCTTACCGTCGTTTTCGGCGTCAATGATCACAAGTTGACCAAGGAGCATATGGTGATTTCCAATGCTTCCTGCACGACCAACTGCCTCGCGCCAGTTGCCTATGTGCTGCATGAAGCCGTTGGTATCGATCATGGCTTCATGACGACCATCCACAGCTACACCGGCGACCAGCCAACGCTCGATACGATGCACAAGGATCTCTATCGCGGCCGCGCTGCAGCCCTGTCGATGATCCCGACATCGACTGGCGCCGCCAAGGCCGTCGGCCTGGTGCTTCCGGAACTCAATGGCAAGCTGGACGGTACATCAATCCGCGTCCCTACCCCGAATGTCTCGGTCGTGGATTTCAAGTTCATCGCCAAGAAGTCGACGACGGTTGCTGAGATCAATGACGCGGTCAAATCAGCTGCCAACGGCAAGCTGAAAGGCATTCTCGGCTATACGGACGAACCGAATGTTTCGATCGACTTCAATCACGATCCGCATTCTTCAATCTTTCACATCAGCCAGACCAAGGTCATGGAAGGTACATTCGTACGCGTCCTTTCCTGGTACGACAATGAGTGGGGCTTCTCGAACCGTATGGGCGATACCGCTGTTGCCTTCGGCAAGGTGATCTGAGACCATTTGATAACTTTACCCTGATGGGCATCTGATGCGACTTTCCGCGCTTCCGGTGCTCATGGACCTAAAGTCCACTGCGCTCCGGTTCCCGAAAACCGTACCAGATCCCCCATCAGGCTGAATTCTCAAAAGGGTTCCAGATGGCTACTGCATGAAACAAAATGGCGGGTCGACAACACCCGTCATTTTGGTTTCTTAATAAGAGTATCCGGACCGTTTGGCTTGCATGTCGAACGGGTACCGTTCAGACGAGGGTGATGACCATGCCAGCTTTCAAGACGCTTGATGATGCCGATGTTGCGGGAAAACGCGTTCTCCTGCGTGTTGATCTGAATGTTCCTGTTGCGGACGGCGCCGTCACCGACGCAACGCGTATCGAACGTGTCGCGCCAACTATTCTCGAATTGTCGAAAAAGGGCGCAAAAGTCCTTCTGCTGGCGCATTTCGGTCGTCCGAAGGATGGGCCGACAGCGGAATTTTCCCTGAAGCCCATTGCGCATGCCGTTTCCAAGGTCATCGACCGCAACGTATATTTTGCCGAAGACAGCATCGGTGAAAAGGCAGCGGCGGCAATTGCCAAGCTGAAGGACGGCGATATCCTGCTTCTGGAAAACACCCGCTTTCACAAGGGGGAGGAGAAAAACGATCTTGCCCACGTGACGGCGCTGGCTGCCAATGGCGATATTTACGTCAACGATGCGTTCTCCGCCGCCCATCGTGCCCACGCTTCAACCGAGGGTCTCGCCCACGTGTTGCCGGCTTATGCGGGCCGCACCATGCAGGCCGAACTGCTGGCGCTGGAAAAGGGGCTTGGCAATCCGGAACGTCCGGTCGTTGCCATTGTTGGTGGCGCCAAGGTTTCGTCCAAGCTCGACCTCCTTGGCAATCTGGTTCAGAAAGTCGATGCGCTGGTCATTGGCGGCGGCATGGCCAATACCTTCCTCGCGGCTCAGGGTGTCAAGGTGGGCAAATCGCTGTGCGAACACGACCTTGCCGCCACTGCTCGCGAAATCATGGCCAAGGCGAACGCCGCGAACTGCACGATCATCCTGCCGGTGGACGCTGTCGTTGCCTGGCATTTCGAGGCGAATGCACCGCACCGCGCCTATGGTCTCGATGCCATACCGGAAGATGGCATGATCCTCGATGTCGGTCCGCAATCGATTGAACGCATCAAGGGTGCGATCGATGACGCATCGACGCTGGTCTGGAATGGACCGCTCGGCGCCTTCGAGCTGCATCCTTTCGATCAGGCGACGGTAGCTGCCGCGCGTCATGTGGCTGCACGGACGAAGGCCGGCAAGCTCGTCTCGGTGGCGGGGGGCGGCGATACCGTGGCTGCTCTCAATCATGCCGGCGTTGCCGATGACTTCAGCTATGTTTCGACGGCAGGCGGCGCTTTCCTTGAATGGATGGAAGGCAAGCCGCTGCCAGGTGTCGACGTTTTGAAGCGCTGACCTTTTTTCGTGTATAATCGGGGTCCTTACGGGTCCCGGTTAACGACGAACAAGAAATGTTATCCAGTTAAATCGGTTGAAAAAATTTCAATCGTTTCAATACCTTGGAGCGCCATTTCGTTTGTCATAGGCTTCTGGTATGGCCCGGAGCACAGGAAACGGAGTGAAATAGTCTATGACTGAACGCCTCGAAGATATCGCGATTGCAATGGTTGCCAAGGGCAAGGGTCTCCTTGCTGCAGATGAGAGTACCGCAACGATCAAGAAGCGGTTCGATACGATCGGACTGGAATCGACCGCCGATAGCCGGCGTGACTATCGCGAGATGCTGTTCCGCTCCGGCGACGCGATGAAGAACCACATTTCCGGCGTTATCCTTTACGACGAGACCATTCGGCAGAACGCCAAGGATGGAACCCCCTTTGTTCAGATCATGAAGGCTGCCGGCTGCATTCCCGGGATCAAGGTCGATGCAGGCGCGAAGCCGCTTGCCGGTTTCCCGGGTGAGACCATCACAGAGGGCCTCGACGGCCTGCGGGAGCGTCTCCAGGAATATTACAAACTCGGCGCACGATTCGCCAAATGGCGCGGCGTGATTGCCATTGCTGACGGTGTACCGACATGGGGTGCAGTCAAGCAGAACGCCCAAGCACTGGCCCGTTATGCGGCCCTCTGCCAGGAAGCTGGAATCGTTCCGATCGTCGAGCCGGAAGTGCTTATGGATGGCAAGCCCGCCACCCACTCGATCGAGCGCTGCTACGAGGTCACCGAATGGGTCCTGAAAACGGTCTTCGACGAACTTTATGACGCCCGCGTCGTGCTGGAAGGCATGATCCTCAAGCCGAACATGGTCATCGATGGCAAGAACGCCCGCACGGCTTCGGTCGAGCAGGTGGCTGAACAGACTGTACGCCTGTTGAAATCGACGGTCCCGGCGGCAGTTCCGGGCATCGCTTTCCTTTCCGGTGGTCAAAGCGACGAAGAAGCTACTGCGCATCTTTCGGCGATGAATGCGAATTATACAACGCCGTGGAAGCTTACCTTCTCCTATGGCCGGGCGCTGCAAGCGGCCGCATTGAATGCCTGGAATGGCAAGCCGGAGAATTTTGCAGCGGGCCAACGCGCCTTTACGCATCGCGCCAAAATGAACGGCCTCGCCGCAACCGGCGGCTGGAAAAAAGACCTGGAAAAGGCGGCTTAAGCGTTTTTTATCCAAAAGCGTATCTCATGGAGCCCGGACTGGAATCAGTCCGGGCTTTTTTGTGGGGTAATTGCGGGTAATGACATCATCACCCTTCCATCCGCTGGTCAGCTGGCTGCTCTATCCTGTCTATGCCTGGCAAGGCATAGGCGTGCGTTTGCGAACGGAGCGAATGCTGCCGCCAAGCGCTCTGCCAATGGGCGAAATCGCTGGCAAGGACCCTGCGATCAGGCTTCTCGTTCTGGGCGATTCTTCGGCCGCAGGCGTTGGCATCACCGATCCCTGGCAAGGGCTATGCGTGCGGCTTGCAGTGCATTTGCAGGGGCGTACCGGCCGCAAGATCATCTGGCGGGCAGCCGGCTTTAATTCAGCGACTTCGGGGCAATTGCGCGATCACGTGGTGCCCAACATCGAGCGCGGCTTGTGGACCCATATCGTGCTGACGACCGGCACCAATGACACCAAGAACTTTCACTCCCTTCCGCGCTTCAAGAGGGAATTCGGTGGTCTGCTCTATGCTTTGAAGGCGAAATGGCCGGAAGCGCATATCGTCTGGTCGAAGATTATCGATTTTCGCGATGTCCCCGCCATGCCAGGATTGCTTGGCCGTATCCTCGAGGGCAGGGCCGACGCCATAAACAAGCTGGGAGAACGACTGTGCCGCGAGCGCATGGCGATTCCTGCGACACGTCTGCCCGTGGAGGGACCGGAAGGCTTCTCCAGCGACGGTTTTCATGCTTCCGCGCTGGGCTACGACGCCTGGGCAAGACACCTTGTGCCCTATGTTCTCAACTTGCCTGACATCGATAATGGACGGGCATCGTCCTAGGACACGCTCAGCCCGCGTGGCCGGCGAGCACGACGATAAACATTGCCACAATGGCTCCCGCGGCAATCTTCCAAAAATCACCACGCTTCTTGAGCCCCGGCCATCCGAGTGGCTTGATGATGTGCAATGCCATCATCAAGATCAGTGCGAATGGCAGGATTTTGGTCATCGGTTTGCTTCTGTCCGCACGGTGTGATCGGAAATGCGAGCTGTGAGCGTTCCATACGAGATTGTCAATTCGGCCTTTGACTCTGCTTATGACATTGGGGATGCTGTCGGATCTGGGAGGATATTCATGACATCACGATACAACGAGGTCTATCAGGAGTGGCAGGCCGCCCCGATGGCATTCTGGGCCCACGCCGCCGTGGCGATCGACTGGAGCAAGCCTTGGGATAAAGTTTTCGATGCGGACGATGGACCATATGGGCGCTGGTATGCTGGTGCCGAGTGCAACACCTGTCACAATGCCGTCGACCGGCATGTTCAGAACGGCCGGGCTGATCAGGTCGCTCTCATTTACGACAGCGCAGTAACGGGCACACAGCGCAAGATCACTTATGCCGAGCTTCTCAGCGACATCAATGCACTGGCTGCCGTCCTCACCGACAAGGGCGTGCAGAAGGGCGACCGGGTTATCATCTATATGGCGATGGTGCCGGAAGCTGTGGTCGCGATGCTTGCTTGCGCACGCATCGGTGCCGTGCATTCCGTCGTCTTTGGCGGCTTCGCCGCGCACGAATTGGCGACCCGCATCGACGACGCCAAGCCGGTGATGATCATCGCTACTTCCTGCGGCCTCGAGCCGGGACGCGTCGTCGCCTACAAGCCAATGCTCGACAAGGCGATCGAGCAGGCAGTGCACAAGGTCAAGACATGTCTTGTTCTCGTCCGTTCGCAACAGCCGCATGCGCTCGTCGAAGGACGCGATTTCGATTATGCCGAGGCGGTCGCTGCGGCCACCGGCCGTGAGATCGCCTGTGCGGCAGTAAAGGCGACCGACCCGCTCTATATTCTCTACACCTCCGGCACCACCGGCCAACCCAAGGGCGTTGTGCGCGATAATGGCGGGCATCTGGTGGCGCTCGCCTGGTCGATGGGCGCGGTATACGATACAAAGGCAGGCGACGTATTCTGGGCGGCCTCGGATATCGGCTGGGCGGTAGGTCATTCCTACATCGCCTATGCGCCGCTGTTTATCGGTGCGACAAGCATCCTTTATGAGGGAAAGCCGGTGGGAACGCCCGATGCGGGCACGTTCTGGCGGGTTATTTCCGAGCACAAGGTGAAAGTGCTGTTCACCGCGCCGACAGCTTTCCGGGCCATAAAGAAAGAGGATCCGAAGGGCGAATTCATCGGCAAATATGATCTCTCATCGCTCAAATATCTGTTTCTGGCCGGAGAACGTGCAGATACGGACACGATCAAATGGGCTGAAGAGAAGCTGGGCGTTCCGGTCATCGATCATTGGTGGCAGACGGAGAGCGGCTGGCCGATGGCGGCTAATCCCGCGGGCCTCGGCATGCTGCCGGTCAAATACGGTTCTCCGACCGTGCCGATGCCCGGCTATGACGTTCAGGTGCTTGACGATGCCGGTCATCCGGTCAAGCGAGGTGAACTTGGCAATATCGTCGTCAAGCTGCCGCTTCCACCCGCTTGCCTGCCGACCCTGTGGAATGCGGACCAGCGGTTCCGCGATGCTTATGTCACGGAATTTCCTGGGTACTACAAGACCGCCGATGCCGGCATCATTGATGAGGATGGATATATCTACATCATGAGCCGAACCGACGACATCATCAATGTCGCCGGGCATCGCCTTTCGACCGGGGCAATGGAAGAAGTCCTTTCGAGCCATCCCGATGTGGCTGAATGCGCCGTCATCGGTATCGCCGATCATCTGAAAGGACAGGTACCGTGCGGTTTCATCGTGCTCAAATCCGGCGTGACCCGGGCTGAAAGCGAGATCGAGCAGGATTGTGTCGCCCTGATTCGCGACAAGATCGGGCCGGTGGCGGCGTTCAAAATGGCGCTTACGGCAAAACGCCTGCCAAAGACACGCTCTGGCAAGATCCTGCGCGGGACGATGCAGAAAATTGCCGACCGGGAGCCCTGGAACATGCCAGCAACTATCGACGATCCAGCGATTCTCGACGAGATCACGGCCGTGCTGAATGCGCGGGGTATCGGCGTCAAGAACGACTGACCTGGCTCTGCAAATAAAGCGCACCTCTTGACATCCTCCTGACAGAAGGTTGTCAGGAGGGGTATGCGATAGTGTCTCCGTAGTCACAAGGAGACAGGGTTATGACTTACGTTGATTTTGGCATTGTTGATACGGTAAGGCGCCTGCTCACGGACTTCGCAGCGTATCGCGAAGAACTGCGTACGGAGCGGCACCTCAACTCACTTCCCGAGCATGTGTTGAAGGATATCGGTTGGCCCGATGCTTATGCCGAACGGCTTGCGCGTCGAGGCTCGATGAAGGGTACGGAGGCTGGCACGGAAAGTGCCAGCGCCGACCTCGCTCCTTGGCAAATAGGCTGGCCAAAGCCTCGGCAAGCGGGAAATACACGCAAATCAAGCTATTTCAAGCTACAATACTAAGATTATCGAGCAAAATGGGAGCGATGGGCATGGAGCAGAAAAAGACGATCGGTTTCGTATTCATCGATCAATTCGCCGATTGGGAGTATGGATTGCTTTCAGGATCGGCGGTTGAGTGGTTTGGTGCGCGTACCATTGCACTGTCGCCGTCGACCGGACCAGTCCGGTCGATCGGCGGCTTCAGGCTGATGGCTGAACGAGGCACCGGGGTCGAAGAAAATGGCGACCTCGACGCAATTGCTGTCATTGGCTCGGACACTTGGCCAAGCGCGGATGCTCCTGACATAGCACCGGTCCTGAATGCCACTTTGGCACGTGGCGGCATCATCGGCGGTATCTGCGGTGGTACGCTGGCGCTTGCCCGTGCGGGCCTCTTTGAGGGTCGCAAACATACGAGCAATGGTGCCGGATGGATCGAATCGAAGATTGGCGATTATGCCGGCTCGTCATTTTACCAGGATGTACCTCACGCGGTGCGGGATGCGCATATCGTCAGCGCCCCTGGGTCGGCTCCCGGCACGTTCACGACCGATTTCCTGGAGGCGCTGTTCCCCGAGAGCGCCGGGCACGTCGCCGAGATGCGGGAACTGATTGCACGGGAATACCAAGCCGCGTGATTGAGCTGGCAAAGCGAGGGTACGTGAGATGAAAAGCTGGACGGACAAGTTGAATTCTGGCGGATCGCATGAGATCAAGCCCGCGTCCCATTGCCATTGCAGGCATGAAGGCGAGCGGTATCATGCTGGGCTTGAAGGATTAAGCCATGCGTAGAGCTGACCGTCTTTTCCAGATTGTGCAAAAGTTGCGTGGGGGCCGTCTCGTTACTGCGCGGCAGCTCGCCGACAAGCTCGAAGTTTCCGAACGAACCATCTATCGCGACATTGCCGATCTGCAATCCACCGGCGTGCCCATCGATGGCGAAGCCGGCGTCGGCTACATCCTGCGCGAGGGTTTCGACCTGCCGCCCTTGATGTTCACGCGCGACGAGGTTGTTGCGCTGGTGGCGGGCGCCCGGCTCATCACCGCTTGGGGTGGTGCATCCATGGCTCGTGCAGCCGAGGAGGCCATCATAAAGATCGGCGCTGTCCTGCCCAAGGAAGACCGCCCGCGGATCACCAATACGCATATCCACTCGACCAGCTACAATATCAGTGACAGCGACCGGTCGTTGATCGACCTGGCGGAAAATGCGGCCGAACAGTGCCGTGTCCTGTCGATTACCTATACGGACCTGGATGGCAAGGACAGCGTGCGCGATATCCGTCCACTTGGCCTCTGGTTCTGGGGCAAGGTCTGGACGCTGATCAGCTGGTGCGAATTGCGCAATGATTTTCGCACGTTCCGCATTGACCGGATTGCCAAGGTGGAAAAGGCTGACCGAATATTCCGCCAGGAACGCGGAAAGACACTGGCGGATTTCTATCGCCGGGTCGAACTTAGCGAGACACCGGAGGCGAGAGCATCATAAAAAAGCCCGGCGATGCCGGGCTCTTTTGACGATTTTTGGGAAAACTATTCCTCGTCTTCGTCCTCGTGGCGGCCCTTGAGAGACGACAGCTTTGCGAACACCTTGTCTGCATCAAGCTCTTCGTCCTCTTCGCGGACCGTTGGCTGAATGTCGAGGTTTTCAGTCGCGGAAGCTGGAAGCAGCGTGTCGCCACTTTCGGGCTGAACTGGCCGGCCACGGGAAGAACGCTCGACCTCTATATCCAGATCGATCTGTGAGCAGAGACCGAGGGTTACCGGATCCATGGGCTGGAGATTGTTGGAATTCCAGTGTGTACGGTTGCGGATCTGTTCAATAGTGGACTTTGTCGTGCCGATCAGCCGCGAAATCTGTGCATCCTTCAATTCTGGATGATTGCGAACCAGCCAGAGGATTGCGTTCGGGCGATCCTGGCGCTTGGACAATGGGGTGTAGCGCGGGCCTTTCCGCTTGGTTTCCGGCACCCGAACTTTCGGATCGGAAATCTTCAACTTGTGATTGATATCGGCTTCGCCTTTGGCGATTTCCTCGCGCGACAATTGCCCCGTGATCAACGGGTCAAGGCCCTTGATGCCCTGTGCCGATTCACCATCGGCTATCGCCTTCACTTCGAGCGGATGCAGCTTGCAGAATGCAGCGATCTGATCGAAGGACAGGGCGGTATTGTCGACAAGCCAGACGGCCGTTGCCTTTGGCATAAGAAGCTGGGTGGCCATAGATATAGTCCTCTCGTTCGTCCGCTCCGGGGGCGCGGGACGTGGGTTCAACCACAATTTCCGGGAATTCGAGGCGTTATATAGCGTCATTTTAATGGATGAGCAAGAATCGCTTTTGGCATATGGGATTCGAGGCGGCCGAGCGTTTCATGGAACTGTCATGAAAGTGTCATTGCACTGCAATGCAGGTGCGCGAACGATCTCCGGATAACAATCGGAGGCTTAAAATAATGTCGCGCAAATCCCTCTATCTCGGTCTTTGGACCGCCTTGCTTGCATCCGTTGCCCTGCCTGCTGTCGCGGAACCAGTCTTCAACCGTATTGCAAGTTTCCCCGTTGCCGACAATCTGCCCAAAGACGCAGACAAGTCGACGCCGACATCATCGGAAATAATCACCGCTTCAGAAGACGGCAAGACGCTGATTTATTCCGACAGTCCTTATGGCGCGATCGGCTTCGTGGACATCAGCGACGCGGCCAAACCGCAACCGGGCGGCTTGCTCAAGGTCGATGGCGAGCCGACGTCCGTCGCCGTTGCTGGTGGCAAGGTATTGGCCGCTGTCAACACGTCGAAGGACAAAGCCAATCCCGCGGGACGGCTTGAGGTCATCGACCTTGCCTCACGCAAGATCGACGCGAGCTGTGATCTTGGCGGTCAGCCGGATTCGGTCGCTATTTCTCCTGACAAGACCTTCACCGCGATCGCTATCGAAAATGAGCGGGATGAAGAGGTAAATGACGGTGATATACCGCAGCTGCCTTCGGGGAACCTCAAGATCTTGTCGTTGAAGGATGGGGTGCCGGAATGCGCGAGCATGAAGACGGTTGACCTCACGGGTCTCTCCGGGATTGCCCCGGAAGACGCTGAGCCGGAATTCGTCTCGATCAACAAGAACAATCAGATCGCCGTCACGCTGCAGGAAAACAACCACATCGCAATTATCGATGCGGCCAGCGGCAAGATTGTCAACCATTTCCCAGCGGGCACGGTCGATCTCGACAGGATTGATGTGAAGAACGATGGCGCTCTCAAGTTTGACGGCAGTCTGAAGGGCGTTCTTCGTGAGCCGGACACCATCAAATGGCTCGACAATGATCGCTTTGTTGTCGCCAATGAAGGTGACTACAAGGGTGGTTCGCGCAGCTTCACCATTTTCTCCAAGGATGGCAAGATTCTCTATGAATCCGGCCCGGCGCTTGAGTACAAGATGGCCGAAGCCGGACATTACCCGGACAAGCGCAACAAGAAAGGCGTTGAGCTGGAAGGAGCCGAAGTCGGCAGGTTCGGCGATACGAACTATCTCTTCGTTGCCAGCGAGCGTGCTTCCCTTGTCGGTGTATACAAGGATACGGGAGCAGAGCCGGAATTCGTTCAACTGCTGCCTTCAGGCATTGCGCCAGAAGGCGTTCTTGCCATTCCTTCGCGCAACCTCCTGGTGACAGCCAATGAAGTGGATCTCATCAAGGATGGCGGCGTGCGCTCGCATGTCATGATCTATGAGTTGAAGGACCAGGAGCCTAATTATCCGCAGATCGTTTCAGGCCTGAAGGATGACGGGACGCCGCTCGGTTGGGGCGCTCTTTCTGGGCTGGCCGGAGATCCGAAGGAAGCCGGCAAGCTCTATGCAGTGTCTGACTCCATCTATTATTCGGCGCCGGCGATCTACACGATTGACGCCAAACAGACCCCGGCGAAGATCAGCGGTGCGCTGATGGTCAAGCGTGGCGGCCAGCCCGCCCAGAAGCTGGATCTGGAAGGCATCACCACCGACGGGCAGGGCGGGTTCTGGCTGGCCAATGAAGGTGATCAGGCCAAACTCGTGCCGCATGCGATCCTCAATGTGAACGAGAAGGGTGAAATCAAAAAAGAAATCGCGCTTCCCGACGAATTGCTGACCGGGCAGATCCGCTACGGCCTCGAAGGTATCACGCGTGTCGGTGAAGGCGACGACGCGACCCTGTGGATGGCAATCCAGCGCGAGTGGAAGGATGACGGGAAGGGTTTCGTCAAACTCCTGAGCTACAATGTCAAAGACAAGGCATGGGGTGCTGTTTCCTACCCTCTCGACACGACCGCGAATGGCTGGGTCGGCCTGTCGGAAATCACCGCGCATGACGGCCAGCTCTATATCATCGAACGCGATAACCAGATCGGCGAGCGGGCTGTCAACAAGCGGCTCTATCGCGTGGCGCTCGATGGCTTGAAACCCGCCAGGATCGGCGAGAAACTGCCGGTGGTCCAGAAGACGCTCGCGCATGATTTCATCGGCGATCTGAAGTCGGCCAATGGCTACGTTCCCGAGAAACTTGAAGGCTTCACCGTCGATGCGGATGGTTATGGCTACGCAGTGACGGACAATGATGGCGTCGATGATTCATCCGGCGAAACGATCTTCGTCGGCATCGGCAAGGTTCAGGCCACGAATTGAAACCAGCGCTTGAAACGCAAAGGCCGCGCCGGCGCGCGGTCTTTGGCATTTTTAGCTCACATCGAGCACGATCTTGCCAATGTTCTGGCCGTCTTCCATCCGCTCATGCGCGCGCCAAGCCTCATGCAGCGGGTAGACCATGTCGATCACAGGTGCAACACGGCGCTCGACCAGCAGCGGCCAGACCTTCCGCTCCAGTTCGCGGGCGATGCCTGCCTTGAAGTCAACGGACCGGACGCGCAGGGTTGAACCAGTATGGGTAAGGCGCTTGACCATCAGTTTTGAAACATCGGTGGGCGCCTTGGCGCCGTTCAGGAAGGCAATCTGGACAATGCGGCCATCGACGGCCGCTGCATCGTAGTTGCGCTCGATATAGTCGCCGCCGACCATATCAAGAATCAGGTCCACACCCTTGCCGCCAGTCGCGTCTTTTACCGCTTCGACAAAATCCTCGTGGCGGTAATTGACCGCACGGTTCGCGCCAAGCTTGACGCACGCTTCGCATTTCTCATCCGAACCCGCTGTGGTGATGACGTAGGCTCCGAAAGCGCTGGCAAGCTGGATGGCGGTGGTGCCAATCCCGGAGGAGCCGCCATGGACGAGGAAGGTTTCGCCGTTCTGCAAGCCGCCGCGCTCAAATACATTGTGCCAGACGGTAAAGTAGGTTTCCGGAATCGCCGCAGCCTCAATGAAGCCGTAACCAGCGGGGATTGGCAGCGCATTGGTTTCATGCACATTGCAGTATTGCGCATATCCGCCGCCTGAAACCAATGCTGTGACGCGCTCGCCAATACGGAAGCGCGTAACACCTTCGCCGATGGCAACGACATCACCGGCGATTTCCAGACCGGGAATATCGGAGGCACCGGCCGGCGGCGGATAATGGCCTTGCCTCTGCAACACATCTGGCCGATTGACGCCGGCCGCGCGGACCTGGATCAAAAGCTCGCCCGTTTCTGGTTCGGGGACACCACGTTTCCCCGCCTTGAGCACCAGAGGTCCGCCTGGCTGCGTGATCTCGATCGCCGTCATCGTCGTTGGAATTTTATCGGCCATAGGATCCACCTCAATATTGATTCGCCAGAATAATTTGCAATTCCAAGCAGTTGGGCTGTATTCTCGCACTCTAGAGCGACAAGTGGAGGAAATGATGTCACTTTTCGATGAAGAGCCAAGGCGCAAAATCATTCACGATATTGGCCAGGACCTGTCGCTATTGTCAGTTGCGGAGCTTGACGAGCGAATCACGCTCCTGCGTGCCGAAATAACGCGGCTCGAAGAGGAACGCTCCCGCAAGGGTAACAGTAAGGTTGCGGCCGAGGCGTTGTTCCGCTGAGACAACAAAAGTTATGCGGATGTCATCAAGTTTCCGCATTACTGCATGACACGAACTCACCGCCTGCACGATCCTGTGCGGGTCCACTTCCGATTCGCTTGAAGGGTTTGCCGTGTTCCGTTCGTTCATTCAGGTCTTCGCACTCCTCTGCGGCACGTCCTTTCTCGTCATGGCATCGGGTTTGCATGGTTTGCTACTGCCGTTGAGGGGTGGAGCGGAGGGCTTCTCGACGACGTCCCTGGGGCTTCTGGGTACGGCCTGGGCTGGTGGCTTTATCACCTCCTGCCTGCTGGCGCCGCGTCTCGTCCGCCGTGTCGGTCACGTGCGCGCGTTCAGCGCGTTTGCGTCAATCGCGGCGATCGTCGCGCTGATGACCGGTATACTGGTCGAATCGACTGCCTGGATCGTGCTGCGCGCCTTGACCGGCTTCGCCATGGCCGGATCCTACATGGTGATCGAAAGCTGGCTCAACGAGCGCGCGACGAATGCCAATCGCGGCCAGATATTCGGGCTCTACATGGTTGTGAATTTCGCATCGATAACTGTCGGGCAAATGATGATCGGCTTCGGTGACGTGCATACGGGGACGTTCTTCATGATGTCCGGTATCCTTTTCTGTCTGGCGCTTATCCCGACAGCAATTTCCACTGCGAGCAGTCCAAAACCCCTGACCGAAGTGCAGCTTGACCTCAGGGCGCTCTATCGCAATTCCCCCGTCGCTTTCCTCGGCTGTATCCTGATTGGCGTTGCCAATGGTGCATTCGGTACACTTGGTGCGGTCTATGGCGCGGCAACCGGCATATCGACGACGGAAATTGCCCTGATGATGAGCGCCTCCGTCATGGGCGGTGCGCTGATGCAGATTCCGGTCGGCCGGATGTCGGACCGCACGGATCGACGCTACGTGCTTGCCATGGTTGGTGGCGCCGCCGCTGCGATAGGCCTGTTGATTTTCCTGATTGCGCCGCGCCATGCCTATGTCATTCTGGCCATGACCGCGGTCTATGGCGGCCTTGCCTACACGCTCTATCCCGTGGCGGTCGCCCATGCGAACGATTTTTCCGACTCGGAAAACTTTGTCAAAGTCACAAGCGGGCTTCTGCTGCTTTATGGCTTTGGCACTATGATCGGCCCGATCCTTGGAGCCTGGGCCATGGAGCGCATTACGCCGGAAGGGCTTTTTGCAGTAACGGCCCTGGCCCACGCCTCGATCATGACCCACGCGATCATCCGCTCGCGCATGCGGGCACCGGTGCCCATTGAGCTGAGGGATAACTTCCAGACGGTTGGTGCCGAGCGCGTAACACCCGAGGGTGTCAGGCTGGATCCGCGGGCCGAAAACTTGCCCGAGTGAGCGGTTGGATTAGGCCCGATACGAAATTCGTTGACATTCCTGCCGGTTTAAAATGACTATCCTTCATGGTCGAAACGGATGCCTTTGCAGCAATTTCTGATCCGAACCGCCGCTATCTCCTGGAGGAGCTTCGACGCGGGCCAAAAACCGTGAACGAACTGGCGACAGGCCTGCCAATTTCCCGCCCCGCAGTTTCCCAGCACCTCAAGGCACTTCTCGATGCGCAGCTGGTAACGGTCAAATCCGAAGGCACACGCCGCATCTATGCCGTCGACGCCAATGGTTTTTTCCACCTGAACCTGTGGCTGGACCAGTTCTGGAATGAATAAAGCAAATTTTGCTCTGGCCGCTCTGTAGGCGATGAAAAAACCCGGCCCGTCATCAGCGTGAGGGCCGGGCTTTTTTGTAACTGCCAGCACGATGCTTTCAAGCTATCGAGTGGAATTTCGCGGTATGGTCCTTATCGTGATTAATGATGGGTGACGACTGATTTGAGCTTTTCGATTTGCTCCTTGAGCATAAGCTTGCGACGTTTCATATCGCTGATCTTCAGGTCGTCGGAGGCGGGACTTAACAGCGCGTCGGAAATTTCCTTTTCGAGCGCCCCATGCTTACGTTCAAGCGTTTCAAGATGAGACTCAATGGCCATCCGGCTTCTCCCTTGGTTGGTTTTCCCTACTCACGCTCTGCCTGCCAGGTGGCAAGTTTATGACAGAGCCGTGACACTCTGCCACCACTTTAAGCAATTGTCGAATTTGTTTCGTAGGATTTTCTTGTTTCTTAAAATATGATATGGCGACGTGCTGGTAAGGGGTTGCGTTGCCTTGGACCAAACACTGGATTCTGAACTATTGCCGCATGCGCCTCTTTCGCGCAGGGTAAGCAGTAGCACTTTAAATTTGCGTATAGTCCTTTCCAAAAACCGGCTGCGGTTTTAGAATTATGCGCGGCAAAAATTACCGGGAATCACTGCATGTCCGACCAGGATCAGGCTGACATTAGATTGGCAGTCGCAAGATTGAAACAAGAGCATCTGGATTTTGATGCCGCCATACAAGCAATGATCCAGGTGGGCTGCGACCAGCTTCGTATCCAGCGAATGAAAAAGAAAAAGCTGCTGATCAAAGACAAGCTCATTGAGCTTGAAGACAAGATCATTCCCGATATCATCGCCTGATTTCTCAAGAGGTTTCTCACCTGGCTCGCAGCTTGCGGAGCTCCGGGTTTTCCTTTAATGCCCCCATCTCGATAGAGGATGCTCAATGGCAGACAAACGCGCTGACGTCGCAATCATCATGGGAAGCCAGTCCGATTGGACGACCATGCGCCATGCTGCCGAAACGCTGGATGCCCTCGGCATCTCCCACGACGATCGTATCGTTTCCGCGCACAGAACTCCCGACAGGCTGGTGGATTTCGCCAAGGGCGCGCGCAAAGCGGGATTTAAGGTCATCATCGCCGGCGCCGGTGGCGCAGCGCATCTGCCTGGTATGGCCGCAGCGATGACGCCTTTGCCAGTCTTCGGTGTGCCTGTGGAATCAAAAGCGCTTTCGGGGCAGGATTCGCTTCTGTCGATCGTGCAGATGCCAGCCGGCATTCCTGTGGGCACTCTGGCGATTGGCCGGGCAGGAGCCGTCAATGCCGCCTTGTTGTCGGCGGCGGTTCTGGCGCTCAATGATGATGCCCTGGCCAAGCGGCTCGATGATTTCCGGCAGGCGCAGAGCGATAAGGTCGCGATGAGACCTTCTGACGAGGCGTGAAGATGATTTCCCCAGGGTCAACAATTGGAATTATCGGCGGGGGCCAGCTCGGCCGTATGCTCGCCATGGCGGCGGCGCGGCTTGGATACAGGACAGTCATTCTGGAGCCGCAGGAAGATTGCCCCGCGGCGCAAGTTGCGAGCGAGCACATTGTGGCGGCCTATGACGATCCGAATGCACTTGAGCAACTTGCCGAGCTTAGCGATGTCGTCACCTATGAATTCGAGAATGTTCCGGTGGATTCGGTAGAGATGCTCAATGAAAGCAAGGCGGTTTTTCCTCCGCCCGAGGCTTTAAAGGTCTCGCAGGATCGCGTAGCCGAGAAGCGCTTCCTCAATAAGGCAGGCATCCAGACTGCACAGTGGCGCATCGTCGAGAATGAAGGGGATCTCAAGGCGGCGCTCCTTGCCTTTGATGGCAAAGGCATCCTGAAGACGCGGCGTTTCGGCTATGACGGCAAGGGTCAGATCAAGTTTACGGGCGCAAAGGGGGAAAGCGCGAAATCCGGTTTCGCCGCAATTGGCAGCGTACCTTCTATCCTCGAAGCACTGGTTGATTTTACCCGCGAAATTTCAGTGATCGCCGCGCGTGATGAGGACGGCAATATCAAGGTCTACGACATTGCGGAGAACGTCCACAAGGACGGTATTCTCGCCACATCTTCCGTGCCCGTCTCTGTTTCCTCGACAATTGCCGGCTTGGCCGCCGATTCGGCGCGCAAGCTGCTGGACGGGCTGAATTATGTCGGCGTTGTCGGCATGGAGTTCTTCGTGCTTGCCAACGGGACATTGCTTGCCAATGAATTTGCGCCGCGCGTGCACAATTCGGGCCACTGGACTGAAGCGGCCTGTGCCGTATCGCAATTCGAACAGCATATAAGGGCGATTGCCGGCCTGCCGCTCGGCGACACGAGGCGTCATTCCGATTGCGTCATGGAAAATCTGATCGGCGATGACATCGGCAGGGTGCCGATGCTTCTACAGGAAACCGGGGCTGTCGTGCATCTTTATGGTAAGGCTGAAGCGCGCTCCGGCCGCAAGATGGGACATGTGACGCGGATCACGAAAAGACTGTAACGACGAATAAATGCGTGATTCTGCTCTGAATCACGCGATGAATCGTAAGCCGGGTGTTGACAATGCGGGTAATCCTTGGCTATTTCCCCGCAACGTGTTTCCGGCGCGCTTTACAGGCGCGCTTTTTATTGGTGCCCGGTTTCGGGCGTAAAGATACCGGTGCTGAAATGAAGATCAAGAATTCCCTCAAGGCCCTGAAGGCCCGTCATCGTGACAACCAGCTGGTCCGTCGCAAGGGCCGGATTTACATCATCAACAAGACCGCCCCACGCTTTAAAGCGCGCCAGGGCTGATCGTATCCGTCTCACGGTTATTTGCATTTGACGTTTCGCTGATACGGACTACCATCCGTGTCATGCGGAGCGTTTTTGCATTTTCGATTGGAACTTTACTGGCGGGTTTGCCTGTGCCCGCAATGGCGCAGGCGCAGACGCCCATCGAGCAGCAGGCAGCCTTGCCCAATCAAACGCTCGCGCAAAAGCGCTCGGCGCGGCTTGATGATCTGTTTGCATCTCTCAAGCGCGAGAGCAATGAGGTGAAGGCTGCGCGTATCGCCTCGCTCATCCAGATGCAATGGCAGAATTCCGGTAGCGCGACCGTCGACCTGATGATGGGCTGGGCTGCCAAGGCCATGGAAGACAAGAAGTATCCCGTTGCCCTCGACTTTCTCGACCAGGTGGTCGTGATGAAGCCGGACTATGCGGAAGGGTGGAACCGGCGGGCGACCTTGCATTTCATGATGAATGATTACGGCCGGTCCATGGCCGACATCCAGAAGACCCTCGCGCTGGAGCCACGGCATTTCGGGGCGATGGCGGGTATGGCAGCGATCCTGAAGGATACCGGACGCAAGGAAGCCGCCTTGCAGGCTTTCGAGCGGGTTCTGACAGTCTATCCGATGATGCGCGAGGCGCAGAAGCAGGCGGGTGAATTGGCCGATGAACTCACCGGCCAGCGCACGTAATCACAACCATTTTTCCCGCATTGGTGGATGAACCTGGGCCAGATTCGGCGATTGCCGGGTGAGAACCAGCAGTTCTTGAGCAAGAATTGGGTCATTGCGTTCCATTGCTGTGCCGGAACGAAATGACCCTGTTCGACACGGCCTAAATTCCAGTCAGCCCATCCGAGCCGATATAGGCAATACGCAACATATTGGTCGAGCCGGGCGTACGCAGCGGTACGCCAGCCGAGATGATGATGCGGTCACCCGGGTTGCCGAACTCTTCCTGATAGGCGATGTGGCACGCACGATCGACCATATCATCAAGATCGCTGGCATCCTCGGTTACAACGCAATGCAATCCCCAGACGAGCGAAAGCTTGCGTGCCGTCTCGACCACCGGCGAAAGCGCGATAATCGGCAGCAACGGCCGCTCGCGCGCCGCGCGCAGTCCGGTTGTGCCCGAGGCGGTATAGGTGACGATCGCCGAGAGGTTGAGCGTTTCGGCGATCTGGCGCGCTGCGAGCGAAATCGCATCGGCGCCGGTCGCATTGGGCTCGGGGCGCTGGGCATGGATGATGCCGGGATAGTTCGGATCGCGCTCGACCTCTTCGGCAATGCGGGCCATGGTCGACACCGCTTCGACTGGATAATCGCCGGCGGCGGATTCGGCCGAGAGCATGACGGCATCAGCGCCTTCAAATACCGCGGTGGCCACGTCCGAAACCTCGGCACGCGTCGGGACTGCGGCGGTGATCATCGACTCCAGCATCTGTGTGGCGACGACCACTGGCTTGCCGGCCCGGCGGCAGGCGCGGATGATCTGCTTCTGGATGCCGGGAACCGATTCTAGCGGCATTTCGACACCAAGATCGCCGCGGGCGACCATAAGAGCGTCGGAGAGTTCGATGATCTCGTCGAGGCGGGTGACCGCCTGCGGCTTTTCGATTTTCGAAAGCAGGGCAACGCGGCCGCGGGCGATCTTGCGCACTTCGGCAAGGTCCTCGGGCCGCTGGATAAAGGACAGGGCCACCCAGTCGATTTCCTCATGCAGAACCGCATCGAGGTCGCGCCGGTCCTTTTCGGTCAGGGCGCTAACGCCAAGCGTCGTATCGGGCAGGCTGACCCCCTTCTTGTCGGAAATCCTGGTACCGGAAACGACGCGGCAGCGGATGGACTTGCCGTCGGAAGCTTCGGCGACCAGAGCCAGCTTGCCGTCATCGATCAAAAGGCGATGGCCGGGCTCGACGGCTTCGAGAATTTCCGGATGCGGCAGGAACACGCGGGTATTGTCGCCCGGCGTATCATTGTCGTCGAGCGTGAAGGTCTGACCGGCGACGAGATCAACCTTGCCGTCCTTGAACTTGCCGACACGCAGCTTCGGTCCCTGAAGATCGGCAAGAATGCCGATCGGCCGTCCCACTTCCTTCTCGACATTACGCAGGCGGCGCACGAGTTCGCGCATCAGTTCGTGGCTGGCGTGGCTCATATTGATGCGGAACACATCGGCGCCGGCTTCGAACAGCTTACGGATCATGGCTTCGTCGGAGGAAGCGGGACCCAGGGTGGCTAGAATTTTGACCTTACGGCGGCGTCTCATTGAGGAGGGGTATCCGTTACAATTGGAGATGAGGGAGGATTTTCTTCCGTAAGCTGGACCATCCAGCTCGTCTGTTCGCCGGTATCATACTCCTGAAAGCCGGCACGTTGAAATCCGCGTGCAAAACAGTCGTTGATGCCGGTAATCTTGAACTGGTTTTCGGCGACACACATGTTCACCTTGCCGTCCCAGCGGCCGCCGCTTTGCGCGTCTTCCGCATAGAGGTAATAATAGCGCGATGTCAGCGGCCCGACGACCAGCGTCGTGCAGGACGAAGCATTGACATGCCACCAGCCTTCGGTGATCCAGCCGGTCTTCGCCCGGTAGCCAAGCGCCACGCCCACGAGATTTTGTGTTGTATTGCACACGCGAAAATCGGCATGGGCCTTTTCGGGGGCTATAAAACTGCCCGCTGCAAATATGAATAAAAAAGCCGCTAGAGTATTGCCGGTTATCTTCGGAAGACGGAAATACGCTCGCGTTTTGCCCTGACGCAATTCCGAACGGAAAGCCGGTTCCCACTTTTCCTGGAATTGCTCTGGAACGCTGCCTAATCGTGTCCGGCGATGCTGTTCAGCGCGGAATATAACGTGACCCCATATCGCTCTGATGCCCCTGCGCAATATTGCCTCCGTCCATCTTTGACCTTCTTTTCGGCAGTTTCACTTGCATTGTCAACGCGCTAATCGTTTGAATGCGAAGTTCTGGCAACAGTGCGACAAAAGAATGTTCGTTGCGTTGACACCGCAGCCGGGAAACACGAAAAACAAGCTCGATTCATCTTGAAAGTGCTTCATCGAATGCCGTTCTCTCCCTTTCATCTCGTCGATGGCGACAAGGCGCGGAGCCTCGTGCTGCTTGCTGACCACGCAAGCCGCGATCTGCCGGAGGAATACGGCTCGCTCGGGCTGGCTTCGTCCGAATTCGAGCGGCACATCGCCTATGATATCGGGGTTGAACGCTTAACTCGCAAACTGGCCGCGATGCTTGACGTTCCCGCCGTGCTTGGCGGGTTTTCGCGCTTGCTGATCGATCCCAACCGGGGCGAGGACGATCCGACGCTGATCATGCGGCTTTCCGACGGGGCTATCATTCCGGGCAATAATCCGATGCCGATCGAGGAGCGCGAAAAGCGCCTCAACGAATATTATCGCCCTTATCACCGGGCGGTTGCGCAAACGATCGCAGCGGTGATCGCGGCAAGCGGCAAGGCGCCGCTGATCATCTCGATCCATTCCTTCACCGCTTTCTGGAAGACCACGCCGCGCCCCTGGCACGCGGGCATATTGTGGGACAAGGATCCGCGGGCGGTGTTGCCATTGCTCGATGGCTTGCGTGCCGACCCGCAGCTGATCGTCGGGGACAATGAACCCTATGACGGAGCGCTGCGCAACGACACCATGTTCCAGCATTGTATCGTTCCGGGGCTTGCCCATGCGCTGATCGAGGTACGGCAGGATCTGATTGCCGAAGAGACGGGCATCGCCCATTGGGCGGATCGCCTCGCGCCGATCCTTGAAGCGATGAATGCCAACCCCGATATGCATGAAGCCAGACAATTCGGCTCCCGGACCGGGCCGATCGAGGAGTTCAGACCATGAACAATTTAACCGATGAACAGCGCACCGCGCTCGAAGCTGCCGCTTTTCGAAGGCTGGTGGAACATTTGCGCGAACGTAGCGACGTGCAGAACATCGACCTGATGAATCTGGCCGGCTTTTGCCGCAATTGCCTGTCCAACTGGTATCGCGAGGCGGCCAAGGGAAGCGGCATCGCGCTTTCCAAGGAGGAATCGCGAGAGATCGTCTATGGCGAGCCCTATGCGGACTGGCAGGCCAAGCATCAGCGCGAGGCGAGCGACGCCCAGAAGGCAGCTTTTGAAGCGAACAAGCCCTCGCCCAACAAGCTCTCGCATTAAGTTCATCCCATCACGATTGATGTTACAGAGTCTGTTTGTCTTGACTCTTGAGGCACTGGTCGGGCATCGGAACCGTCCGGGCGACATGACATGAGTCGCACAACGAGTTTCGAGAGAGCGGAGTTAAGAGCATGGATGATTTGGCGGCGCAGGGTGGTGTCGAGGGTGTAGCGGCTGCGGAACTGCGGCAGTTCATCGAGCGCATCGAGCGCCTCGAGGAAGAAAAGACCACGCTCCAGGACGACATCAAGGAAGTGATGGCCGAGGCCAAGGGGCGCGGCTACGACACCAAGATCATCCGCACTATTGTCCGCCTGCGCAAGAAGGACGCCAATGAGCGCAAGGAAGAGGAAGCGATCCTCGAACTTTACATGAACGCTCTGGGCATGGAGTAAGACGGCTAGAGCTGATCATTGTAGGGCCGCTTGGTTTCACCGACCATTCTTGCAAGGTGGGAGAACGACCATGGTGTGTCGGCGCCCGAACTATTTGCCAGCTGAAGCAGGCGAATCGGGAAGCAGACTGCGTCACGATTGGCTGGCGAAAGCTGTTCAACAGCCCGCTCGTCGCCGACGGCGACGGCTTCGGCCTTGCGCAGCGCGGTATCGATCTCGGTGTCGGTGAGCAATCCTTTCGCGACGAGTGACCGGTTGATTGCTGCAATGGCGAGGCAAAGCCCCTCGAGCTGAAGATTGGCTGTGTTCATGGTCGTTACCCCAATTTGGCGTGGCTGATACCATATCAACGCAGAGCAGCCGCAAATGATCCGAAAGCAGACGGCAAAGACCTTACCATGGTCCGGGTCGCGTGTCTGATCCCACCAGCTTCCGGTAGAATTGACCTGATGCGGTTCCGTGTCATTCTATTTCGATGATAAGTGGTGTGCTTCTCGATCTTGCGGGCGTCCTCTATGATGGCGAAGAGCCTGTACCGGGCGCAGCAGAGGCTGTTGTCCGGCTGCGCGAGTCGGGCCTTCCCATCCGTTTTGTCAGCAACACGACACGCACCGCCAAGCGAGCCATTCTCGACCAGCTCGGCAGACTTGGCTTTCCCGCTTCGGACGGCGAGTTGTTCACCCCGGCGCAAGCGGCGCGCACATGGCTTCAGCAACACAATTTATCGCCACAACTGCTGGTTCACCCTGATCTGCTGCCGGATTTCGACGATCTGGCCGCCAGCGGAGGAAAGGCGGTCGTTGTCGGCGATGCCGGTGAAACCTTCAACTATCTGGCGCTGAACCAGGCGTTTCGTGCGTTGATCGACGGCGCAAAACTGGTGGCGCTGGCGCCGAACCGGGCTTTCAAGGACACGGACGGAAAACTCAGCCTCGATGCGGGGCCATTCGTTGCGGCGCTGGAATTCGCCAGCCAAACACGCGCGATTGTGCTTGGAAAGCCATCCCCCGCATTCTTCCTGTCGGCGCTTGCCAGCATGAACTGTCCCAAAGCAGCGGCAGTGATGGTGGGCGACGACGCGGAAACAGATGTCACCGGTGCCCTGCAGGCCGGACTTGCTCACGCCTTGCTCGTACGGACGGGCAAGTACCGCCGCGGTGACGAGCACCGTTTCACACCGCCGCCAACAGCAACAGTTGATGACATATCCACGGCGGTTGACTGGATCCTCGCCGCGCGCAGTTGAAGCCTGGCGACAGCGCCCTAACAGGGCCTGACGCTAGACAGTCTGCCGCCGGAGGAAGGGCATTGCAGCAACATTGCTCTCGCTTACCGCCGCTGCGGCGCTTTCGACCATGGCGGCATCGTCCTGATCGATACCCGTGGCGACCACCGATACCCTGAATACGCCTTCGAGAGCGTCGTCGAAGGTGGCCCCGAGAATGATATTGGCCTCGTCGTCGACTTCTTCACGAATACGCGAGGCGGCGACGTCAACCTCGAACAAGGTCATATCGCGTCCGCCGGAAATCGAAACCAGCACGCCTTTCGCGCCTTTCATGGAGGCGACGTCCAGCAAGGGATTGGCAATAGCGGCTTCCGCAGCAGCTTTTGCACGGTCTTCTCCAGAGCTTTCGCCCGTCCCCATCATGGCCCGCCCCATGTCCCTCATGACGGCCCTGACATCGGCGAAATCGAGGTTGATCAGGCCTTCGCGCACCATCAGATCGGTGATGCATGCGACGCCGGAGTAAAGCACTCTGTCGGCCGTGGCAAAGGCATCGGCAAAGGTCGTTGCCGCGTTGGCAACGCGGAAGAGATTCTGGTTGGGGATGACGATAACGGTATCAGCGCTGGCCCGAAGTTCCTTCAGACCTTCGTCCGCCATTCTCATACGGCGCGTTCCTTCGAAGGTGAAGGGCTTGGTCACAACCGCAACGGTGAGTATTCCGGCGGCGCGCGCGGCACGTGCGATGACCGGAGCTGCACCCGTTCCGGTCCCGCCGCCCATGCCCGCCGTGACGAAGCACATGTGGGTACCGGACAGGTGATCCATGATCTCGTCGATGCATTCCTCAGCCGCGGCCCGCCCGATTTCTGGAGCTGACCCGGCCCCGAGACCTTGGGTCACGTGGGTGCCGAGCTGGATCAGACGGCTGGCTTTCGACATTGTCAGTGCCTGCGCATCGGTATTGGCGACGATGAAATCCGTCCCCTCCAGCTTTTCCCGGATCATGTTGTTGACCGCGTTGCCGCCGCCACCGCCCACACCGAAAACGGTGATGTTGGGTTTCATCTCGGATATTTCCGGTTTTCTGAGGTTGATCGACATTTTCGGTTCCTTAGCTGATCTGCCCCGCCGCACAATTCAATTGCGGTTTTTCGAATTCCGGTCGGGCGGCGAATCAAAACATCGCGTTCCGGAATAGGGTGCAAAGAATCAGACACCGCCTGTATGTGCAACCCGTGCGGATGGAAAATCACCAAGAGAGGACGAATAGAGCGGATTTATTTGGAACAGGGCATCGGCATTCCTCAAATTTGCACTACCGCTGCAGGGCACACGCGTCTTACCTGGCGGTTGCGGGCGCCACACGCCAGACGACGTTGCCCACATCATCTGCGACCAGCAGCGCGCCGGCCTTGTCGACTGCGACGCCCACGGGACGCCCCCATGCCTTGTCGTCAGGGCTGATAAAGCCGGTGAGTATATCTTTGGGTGCACCCTGTGGCTTTCCATTCCGGAAGGGAATGAAAATAACCTTGTAGCCGCTGCGCGGATTGCGATTCCACGACCCGTGCTGGCCAACGAAAGCTCCACCGCGATACTCCTGACCGAGCAGCGAGGCCGTGTAGAATGTCAGCCCCAGCGAGGCCGTATGCGAGCCGAGAGCATAATCGGGCTTGATGGCCCGCCGGACGAGGTCCGGTCGCGGCGGCTTGGCCCGCGCATCGACATGCTGACCGTAATAACTGTAGGGCCAGCCATAGAAACCGCCATCCTTTACGGAGGTCATGTAATCGGGCACGAGATTGTCACCGATTTCATCGCGTTCATTGACGGCGACCCAAAGTCTGCCGTCGTCCGGATTCCACGAAAGTCCGTTGGGATTTCTCAATCCTGCGGCAAATACCCTCATTTTGCGGCTCGCAAGATCGATCTCCAGAACCGCCGCTCGATTTTCTTCCGCCTTGATGCCGTTTTCTCCGACATTGCTGTTCGAACCGGCGGTGGCATAGAGCTTGCGGCCATCCCTGCTCGCGATGACGTCCTTGGTCCAGTGGTGATTGATCGGCCCGGCCGACAGGTCGACTATTTTTTCGGGCGATGCGGTTATCCTGGTATCACCACTCGAATACGGAAAAGCGAGGATAGCATCGGTATTGGCTACGTAGAGCTTGCCGTTCGACAGGGTCATTCCGAAGGGTGAATTCAAACCTTCGAGGAACGTGCTGCGAAACTCCGCAACACCGTCACGGTCGGCGTCGCGCAGCAAGGTGATGCGGTTGGCACTTTCAACGCCTGCGCCTGCACGTTTCATGATGCGCCCCATGATCCATTTTCGCAGGCTGAAACCATCCTCATGCTTGGCTGGGGCATTGGTCTCGGCAACGAGTACGTCGCCATTGGGCAGAACATGCAACCAGCGCGGGTGATCAAAGCCCGCCGCGAAAGCGTTGACACGGAGCCCCCTTGCCGGCTTGGGCGTGACATTTTCGGGCCATGGATTTGCTTCCGCGATCTTGACGGTCGGTATCAATGCAGTCTGGGGAGGCGGCAACACCGGATCCGGTCCATAGCCGCGATCCGCAAGCCCGGCTTCGTCCTGGGCGTCGCCGGTTAGGCACCCCGAGGTGAAGGCCGCGACCGTGACAATTGCAATAGCGTAAGATGCCGATTTCATGTGTCACACCGCGATCGCTGGATGAGTTCGGGGAAGCCTATCACATTAACGCACGACGACAGTTTGGGTTCATCCAGGGTTCCCCTGAAACTGCATTGATGAAAACACAGGCTCAAGCACAAGAGGAGAGGCAGACCCGGAACCGATCGGCGGTTCATGCTTTTAAGCAGCATCAGCAAAGCACCCGCACTGATGGAAAGGGAAGGCGATGGCGCAAACTGCAAAATCCCGCGGCCAGGCGGGCAAGGACACGGCGGCGCGCCAGCGTGTCATCCAGGCGAAAGTCGACAAGGATGCCGGGAACGACAGCAAGGCCAATGACGAGGCACCGCAGACCGGGGCCCGCATCTACCCGGTTCCGCCCTTTCCAAAGCAGCACCTGAAAAAGCCCGGCATCGAAGCCAGGCTCGATCCCGCACCAATGTTCGACGCACCGTTCTACCTCGGTTCAAAAAAACTGGACGGCAGGGTGGCCCTGATCAGCGGCGGCGATTCCGGCATAGGGCGGGCAGTGGCGGTCTTGTTTGCCCGGGAAGGCGCGGACGTCGCGATCATCCACCTCGACGAAAAGCAGGACGCAGGGAAGACGAAGGCACTTGTCGAGAAAGAGGGCAGGCAATGTCTGGTCATTGCAGGAGATGTTCGCAAGAAAATTTTCTGCCGGGATGCGGTGGCCAAAACGGCCGAGGCGTTCGGGAAGCTCGACGTTCTGGTCAACAATTCTGCATTTCAGCTTCATGTGAAGAATATCGAGGATATCAGCGAGGAACATTTCGACGAGACCATCAGGACGAACCTTCACGGCTATTTCTTTCTTGCGCAGGCAGCAGTGCAGCGGATGAAACCCGGTTCGGCAATCATCAACACAGGGTCTGTCACTGGCCTGATGGGAAGCAAGCACCTCCTGGACTATTCCATGACAAAGGGTGGCATTCATGCCTTCACCCGGGCACTGGCCGCGAACCTGCTTCCGCGCGGTATCCGGGTAAACGCCGTGGCGCCAGGTCCAGTCTGGACGCCGCTCAATCCTGCCGACAAGGCGGCCAAGGACGTTTCAAAATTCGGCGCGGATACCCCGATGAAGCGCCCGGCCCAGCCTGAGGAGATCGCGCCCGCCTATGTATTTCTGGCTTCGCCCCATTGCTCCAGCTACATCACAGGCGAAATTCTGCCGATAGTCGGCGGTTATTGAGGCCGGCTAACGAACGCCAGACTTCGGGGATTCAACTCGTTTTGCCGTGACACGTGCGCAGTTCGAGTATCTGGACCTCCGATGGGAGCTCGATCAGATATTCCCTGTCCCGGTCGAGGTGGTGTATTCGCCTAGGATCGCCGCCTGTGAATCGAGCCATAGCCTCAATGCTCTCCCAGTAAGAAATCGTCATGAACTCGGTGTCATTCCCGCGGTCTTCCCGAAAAGTCTGAACACCGAGCGCTTTATCGATCAGCGGCTTGATTCCGGCTTCATAGTTGTAGGCTTCATACGCATCGGCACGATGAGGGAGCGTGCGGCCACGCCAGATACGTGCAATTTTCGCCTTTGGCTGTTTTTCCATTCCGAGATCCTCCTTCGCGATATGGTGGCGAGCTGGTCGCATCGCCACCCGTTAACAGCGGGTGACCGGCCTCTGTCAGGAACTTTCCCCGCTTTCATCAGTTGAATAGCTGTCTCCCAGAAAGGTTTGTGCCTGTATGGAAAATTTTCTCGACCTTACCTTCCCGCAAACCACACTGCCAATTTCGTCGATACTGGCGCGGCTACTCCTCGCGGCAGTGCTGGGCTCTCTTCTCGGCATGGAGCGCGAATGGAGGCGCAGGCCAGCCGGATTGAAGACACACATAATGGTCTGCATGGCATCGGCCACATTCGCGATCGTCGCTCTTGAAACCGTTGCAGTGCCGGAGTTTCAGCGGGAGAGCGTGCGGATGGATCCGTTGCGGCTGATTGAGGCGGCGACAAGCGGTGTGGCCTTCCTGGTTGCCGGATTTATCATCGTCTCGCGCGGCGAAGTCCGAGGCATCACCACCGGCGCAGCCCTATGGCTTGCCTCATCGGTTGGACTTGCCAGCGGCCTCGGGTTCTGGTGGATCGCCATTCCGGCTTCCCTGATGGCGGTATTTCTGCTGATCGTGGTTCGACGTCTTGAGATCGGGATGGGTGCGGAGCGCAGAGGAAGCGGCAAGCTATCGGACGATGAGGCAGGGTAACCATTCATTTCATGGCGACGGCCAATTGCCGCCGCTTCGCGCAGATTGTCTCGGAATCCAGGAAACAGAACCGGTTCCATTTGAATGTTTCCCGCTCTATATCCCAAGCCTGTCCTTGATTTACGGTGAGTATGGAATCCTTCGCTAATCCAGATGAGTTCGTCGGCAATCTCCTGTCGCTGCAGGCGGACAGCCTTGCCCTCATCGCGCTCTATGACCAGGACGATGTGCTGCGTTATGCAAACCGGAGCTTTCGGGCTGCTTACAATATAGCTCCAGACGAACAGCTGAGCTGGAGTGCCATCATGCGCAGGAATTACGAGGCCGGGGTTGGCACGGTGCTGAAGACCGCAAATTTCGATGACTGGCTGGTCTCGACTCAGTCACGCCGCGGAAAAACCGCATTCCGTGCGTTCGAAACCAACCTTGTGGATGGCCGTTGGCTGTGGATGACTGAAACCGTGCAACCAAATGGGTGGATGCTGTGCATTGCCAGCGATATCACGCAGTTGCGTGCCGATGACCGCCGGTTGCGGCAGGATCGCGACCTGGCGTTGCGCGCGTCTCAGACGGATGAACTTACCGGCGTTGCCAACCGCCGCTTCATCATGGCGCGGCTCGACGCGTTGGTCAGCCGGCCGCCTGAGCCCGAAGGTGTCAAGGGATGCATCGCCGTTCTCGATATCGACAATTTCAAATCGATCAATGACCGCTACGGCCATCAGGCCGGAGACGAGGTGCTTCTTGATTTTGCGCGGCAGGCCCACTCGTTCGTGAGGCGCCTGGATTGCTTCGGCAGAATAGGCGGTGAGGAATTCATGTTCATACTGCCGGGTACCGATCTGGGCGAGGGTGTCCGGATTCTTGAACGGGTGTTCACGCGGATTCGTTCCGCACGGCCATTAAAGGCATGGCCGGAATTTTCCTATACATGTTCTGCGGGCGTTACTGCGCTACGGTCCGGCGATACGGCGCCGGAGGTTTTTTCGCGTGCTGACCGCGGGCTGTATCTGGCAAAACTCGAGGGAAGAAACCGCATCAACGTGGTCTAGAACAAAACCTGCTCCAGGGCTGGCGATCATCTTTCGCCGGGAGAGCCGAAGATGGCCGCGGTCGCCCATGCGCGCTCGAGCCGGTCGAGCGTTTCGAAGGCGACTTCCATCTTGCGGATGTTTTCGGGATCTCCAGCAACCAGGCGATGGTACTTGGCGGCAACTTCCGTCAGGTCGGCGCAGAGCTCCCGCGCCTTTTCAGTAAGACGAATCCGCACGGTTCTCCTGTCACGCGCCAGGGGGATGCGTTCGATATATCCACACTCGCCAAGCTGCTTGAGATAATAGGAAAGATTGGTACCGCCATAGGGTCCGCGATCCATGAGCTGACCAACCGAAAGCTCGTCATCGCCAATCGTCAGGAGAAGCATGGCATGGGCAGGACCAATCTCCTGAACTCCCTGCCGCGTCATCTCGGCCTGCAAAAATGTCGCAAAGCGCCGGTTCGCGCGTTCCAGCGTTCGCGCGAGTTCGAAGTGGGTAATAATGGTGGTGTGAGCGGGGCTCCGCACAGTCTCGGCAGCCTCCTGCTTGCTCACGTTCTGTTCCACCGCGCCGGCTTCAACAATGTGTTGCAGCAAATCTGATATCATCGAGCACTCCTGGGATAGGGCTAAATATGCTGCCGCAAGACATTTCGCACGTGCGAATGAAAATTACGCACTGCACAATACACCAAATCGCGGCGGACTAGAAGACATATTTAATACTAAAGGATTAGTTGAAGTCTGGCCACAGCTCTGCGACGCTCGCGGTGGAGGGGAAAAAAATCAGTGGCAAACTGGTTGGAAGTTCTGCGGGAGAAGAACGAGCTGGCGACGGTGCTAGGAAAGAAAATTCCTAAAATGCTGGCCCATGCCACGTTGACACCGGAGCAAGCTGCTGAAATCTATAAATTTCTTGAGAAACATGCGAGGGACATGGAAGAAATTGTCGAAAAGATGGAGCTCGACGATTTACCGGAGTCCTATTATCAGGTTGCCGAAGATCTCGACAATATCTTCACCAACCTGGCTGCAGAAGCTGCCGAGAGGCTAACGCAAATAATGCGTAGCGCGTAGCGCGGACGCCGCAAAACTCAGGACCTTGCACCAAAGTTTGATCAATGCTGGACTGGGTCCAGGAGGTTGATCATCGATGAAAGAGAATTCTCAACGTTCGGACCGTTTGGTTGGCGGTTGCGCTTGTGGTCATGTGCGGTATCGCCTGGAGAGCGCACCAATCGTCGTTCACGGTTGCCATTGCCGCTATTGCCAGCGCATGAGCGGCTCGGCGTTCGCCGTCAACGCAATGATCGAAGCGGACAGGCTTACACTTATCAGCGACGGCAAGCCCGACGCGGTGCATACGCCATCGACTCTCCCGGCAGGCCAGATCATTTATCGTTGCCCGCACTGTTTTGTGGCGCTGTGGAGCCACCATTCCCTGCTCGGGGAGACAATTCCAATCGTCTTTGCCGGCACACTCGACGACGCGAGTCAGCTGGTGCCCGACGTTCACTGTTTTACAGCGACAAAGCACGCTTGGGTTGCGTTGCCGGAGGGTATTCCCGCTTTTGAAGGGGATTACGATTCGGAACTGGTCTGGAGTGCGGAGGCGAAAAGCCGTGTCGAACTGGCATTTCGGGGCGAGCCATGATGGAGAAAGAAGACGTGAGAACAACCACACTCCCCTCTGGAGAAAGGGTTCCGGTGCTTGGCCAGGGAACCTGGTTCATGGGCGAGGACCAGCATCAGTTCAAGCAAGAGGCCGATGCGCTGCGGTTTGGCCTCGACCTGGGCTTGTCCCTGATCGATACTGCGGAAATGTATGGCAATGGCGGCGCCGAGGAAGTAGTTGCCGAGGCTATTGACGGCCGCCGCGGCGAGGTCTTTCTGGTAAGCAAGGTCTTGCCATCAAACGCGTCCCGCAAGGGCACTCTGCTTGCTTGCGAGCGCAGCCTCAAGCGATTGAAATGCGAGACGATCGACCTCTATCTCCTGCACTGGCGGGGTGGATATCCACTTGCGGAAACCGTTGCCGCGTTTGAGGAGCTCATCAAGGCAGGCAAAATCCGCTACTGGGGCGTTAGCAATTTCGATACGGACGATCTGGAAGAGCTGGAGAATATTGCTGGCGGCAACGCCGTTGCGACCAACCAGGTTCTCTACAATCTCACCCGGCGCGGTGCCGAATATGACCTGTTGCCATGGTGTCAGTCACGCGACATGCCGGTCATGGCCTACTCGCCCATCGAGCAGGGGCGAATGTTGGGTCACCCGGCGCTTGCACGCGTGGCGAAGGAGTGCGGGACTACGCCGGCAGTCGTGGCGCTTGCCTTCGTCATCGGCCATGATGGTGTAATTGCGATCCCGAAATCGAGCACTCTCCAACACATTCGGGATAATCGCAGCGCACTCGATCTGCAGCTGACGTCCGAGCAGCTTGCGATACTGGATGAAGCCTTTCCGCCACCACGCCGCAAGCGGCCACTGGAAATGCTCTAGGGGCCAGGGTCAGATCAACAGGCTCTGACCCTGGATATCACCCGGGAAAACGACCAATGGTGAAGTATCAGTTCGCCGCCGCGACATGCTGCGCGTAGGTGAACTTCGCTCTACCGTATCGTCGAGCGAGGTATCACGAAACCTGGAGTCCCGGCTGTTCCTGGCGTAGCCGGTCAGCTTGCCAGCAGGCGTCGCGCTGGCCGGCGGTGCGACAGGTTTGGACCGAGGGCCTGACGGGCGTTCTCGAAGGCATTCCAGTCGTCGATATCCGGTAAAGAGGGTATCGTTACCAGTTCACCCTGATCGAGGCCCGCTAGCGCGGCATCGACCATGTCTGCCGCCGGCATCACAATGGCTTCGGGCAGATTGCTGACGGGCAGGCCGGCAATATCCCAAAATTCGGTACTTGTCGCGCCGGGCAGGACGACCTGGACGCGCACGCCCTTATCGGCAAGTTCATGGTGAAGCGATTGGCTGAAGGCAAGCACGAAGGCCTTGGTGCCGCCATAGACGCCGTTCAGCAACTCCGGGGATATGGCGACGATCGAAGAGATGTTGATGATTGTCCCAGCACCGCGCTCCACAAATTCAGGCGCAGCCGCCGCGGCAAGGCGGGTCAATGCCACGACGTTCAGGGTGATCATCGCATCCATTTTGTCCGGGTCGGACTGCAGGAGCGGAACGGTGGCGCCGACACCCGCATTGTTGACGAGCAAGGTGATGCTGGCATCGGTGCGCAAGATGTCCTCGACGCGCGCGATTCCTTCATTGTCGCCTAGGTCCGCGGCCACAACCTCCACCGTCCGTCCGGTTTCGGTGGTAAGGCGCGAGGCGAGGCTATCAAGCCGGTCGCGGTTGCGGGCGACAAGGATGAGGTCATAACCACGCCTGGCAAGGCGATCGGCATATATGGCGCCGATGCCGGACGAGGCGCCAGTGATGAGGGCTGTGCCCTTGTTGAAAGTGTCGGACATTTTGCTGCTCCGTTGATCATTGCTGATGGGGAGCACTGTACAGCCGCATGGAAATGGCATAAATGTCATATATACCACTTTTTAAGACATAAAGGAGGTCAATTCGATGAAGCAAATCGGAATCATCCTGTTTCCTGGCTTTCAAATCCTCGACCTTGCGGCGGCGACGGTTTTCGAGTTCGCGAATATAACTGCGGATGAGCCGGAATATGATATCAGCCTGCTGTCGGAAACGGGCGATCCGGTTGCTTCATCGGCAGGTTTTGCTGTCAGTACAGTGCCGTTCAGCGATGCGCCCTTTGATACCGTGCTGATTGTCGGCAACAATTACGTGGAGCCGGTGTCCCCCGGCATTGTTGCTTTCCTGAGGCGTGTGGCTCCGAGGTCGCGGCGAATCGGCTCGATCTGTACCGGCGCTTTCATCCTGGCTGAGGCGGGGTTACTCGATGGGCGCCGGGCGACGACACATTGGTATCATGCAAGGGATTTCCAGCGCACCTATCCGAAGGTGAAGATGGAGGAAGACCGCATCTTCATCATCGATGGGCCGGTGTGGACCTCCGCGGGGATGACATCGTGTATCGATATGGCTCTGGCGCTGGTCGAGAAGGATCTGGGGATCGAGATCGCAAAGTCGGTCGCCAAGAAGCTTGTGGTCTATCATCGGCGTGCGGGCGGGCAATCGCAATATTCGGCATTGCTCGAACTGAACCCGAAGTCGGATCGCATCCAGACGACGCTCGCCTATGCCAGAGAGAACCTGCACAAGGAATTATCGGTCGAACAGCTGGCGGAGATTGCCCATCTCAGTCCGCGCCAGTTCAGCCGGGCGTTCCACGCGGAAACCGGACAGTCACCGGCAAAGGCAATCGAGAACCTGCGCGTCGAGGCGGCGCGCCTGATGATCGAGTCCGGGCGGATTCCGATCGATACGATCGCCCGCGATGCTGGCTTCGGGGACCGGGAGCGCATGCGCCGCGCCTTCCTGCGGGCTTTCGGGCAGCCGCCGCGTTTCATGCAAAGGCTCGCACAGGCGGAAGCGCAAACGTAGTTTCAGCTCATCCCTAGTGCGGCCAGCGTCGATTCCAGCAGAACTTGTGCGCCCAACACGGAATGTTCGGGTTTGACATATTCGGCCTCATTGTGGCTGAGGCCGTCGCGGCAGGGCACGAAAATCATCGCGGCTTCCGTGACACGCGCAAGGAAGAGCGCGTCGTGGAAAGCACCGGACAGCATCGGCTTTGAGGAAACGCCGAGACGGGTGACAGCATGCTCCACGGCCGCAAGCAGGGTGGGAGAAAATTGCGCCGGCGGCATATCGAATGTGCGCCGGACCGTTGCCTCGCAACCGAGCACCGACGCTTTCTCCTGGCAGACGGTCCGGACAAGCTCCTCCAGCCGGGCAAGCTCCGGGGCGTTCGGATGGCGCAGGTCGACGCTGAAGGAGACTTTGCCCGGAATGGCATTGATCGAGGCGGGCTCGACCGAAATGCGGCCGATGGTGAGACGCGCCTGTTCGTCATTGGGCATGATCGAACCGTAGAGCGTCTGCATCGCCTCGGTGGCCGCGACAAGCGGATCGCGGCGGAATGACAGCTGCGTGGTCCCGGCATGTGCCGTTTGCCCGGTAATAACAACTTCGAGCCAGCGGGTGCCCTGAATGCCATGGACGACGCCGATCGGGATATTCTCGCGCTCCAGCGAGGGGCCCTGTTCGATATGCAGTTCGAGATAACCTGAAACCGGGATGCCCAGCGGCCGCATCGCAGCCTGCGGCAGCGCAATGAGCGTGGCAGTCAGTTCGTCCTGCAGCAGTTTGCCGTCCGGGGAGCGCGCATGGTGCCACTCGGCCGGAATTGCTCTGTTGGCAAAGGCCATGGATCCCATGGCGCCAGGGGAAAAGCGGCTGCCTTCCTCGTTGGTCCATGCGACCACTTCCAGGGCGACAGGCGTCTGGATATCGGCATCGTCCAGCGATTCCAGCACCTCAAAGGCCGAAAGTGTACCGAGCGCGCCATCGTAGCGTCCGCCCATGGGCTGGCTGTCGAGATGACTGCCGATCAGGAAGGGCGGCCGGCCGGCCGATTTGCCCTCGCGGCGAATGAACAGATTGGCCATGGAGTCCTGAAACACCGCAAAGCCGCGATCCGCCGCCAACTGCGCCAGCTTCGCCCGGGCGAGGCGGTCTTCCGGCGAAAGAGCTTGCCGGTTGACGCCGCCCGCCGGCGTCGCACCGATGCCGGCAAAATTTTCCAGCCTGCCGAGGAGACGGTCGCCATTGACCTTTACCGATGCATTCATCGCTTCAGGCCGGCGATGAAGGCGCTCACCCGTGCCGGTTCTACCTGGTTCCACCAGACACCATCATATTTGAGCGAGCTCGCGACAATGACGCCGTCGACAATGCCAAGAATGTCGTTGGCGTTGTCGGGGGTGACCCCGCTCCCCACGAGCGTCGGCAGGCCCGATGCCTCCTTGATCATCCTTATATAGCCGAGGTCGGCGGCGTGGCCCGTACGCTGGCCGGTGGCGATCACGGCATCCGCGTCGAAGAAGACGAGATCCTTCACCTGTTCCTCGACCGGACGGTCCGCGACAATGGCATGTGCTCCGTGCTTGACATGCGCGTCGGCGAAAATGCGAATGCCATGCGCCCGAAGTTGCGCGCGGTAGCGCATGGCGCGCGCCGCTTCACCCTCGATGAAACCTTCATTGGCCACGTAGGCGTTGGCCCATTGGTTGACGCGTACGAAGCCGGCTCCAGCCGCACTGGCGATTGCCAGCGCTGGTATCGCCGCATTGGCAAGCACGTTGATGCCGATGGGGCGGCCAAGCTCGCGGCGGATCCGGTCGGAGACCACGGCCATGTGCGACGCGGTTTCATGACCAATATCGTCCGGCTTGGCAAAGGGCACATCGCCATGATTCTCGACGATCACACCATCGCAGCCGCCATGAAGATAGGCGCGCGCATCGTCGAGGCCGCGCTGGTAGATATCCTCGACTGGTTCGCCATTGTAGCGCGGCGCGCCGGGGAGCGGGGCAAGGTGGACGACGCCGATAACCACCTTGGTCCGCCCGAATATGGAAAGGATCGCATCACCGGCGCTTTGGCCAACGGGCTTCGAGATGTCGCTCATAATGGTTCCATTTCAATATCTTGAATGAGGGCCGCTATTTCGGCCCGGGTGGGGCAGGATTGCAGTGTTCCGGGACGCGCTACGGAAATGGCCGATGCGCCGATGGCAATGCGCAGGGCAGCGACCGGGCTGAGGTCTCTGGCCAGGCACCCGGCAAACACCCCGCAAAACACGTCGCCCGCCCCGCTGGTGTCGATGGCCGGAACCTTCGGAGCCGGGATCGTCAAGGAGCGTCCAGTGTCGCGCTTCAGCAGAAGGGCTCCCTGGCTGCCAAGTGTCACTATTGCAAAGCCTGCGCCACGATCGAGCAAGGCACGTGCCGCGAGATCGGGTTCGGCAAATCCGGTGATCAACGCAGCCTCGCCGCGATTGACGATGACGTAGTCGACCTCGCCGAATTCGGGCACCTGTCCGGCAGAAAGCGGGCTGGGATTAAAGATTGTCCGCGCGCCCATATTCTTTGCGGCAGCCAGACAATCGTTGGTGATGGCCAAGCGCAAATTCCCCTGCATGACGAAGAGATCGCCGGCATCGATGGATGCCCGCACTTCAGTCATCGTCAGGGGATCAAAGGCTGTTGCGCATGATACGCCGGTGACGATGAAATTCTCCCCGGACGCATCGAGCACGATGGTCGAACGGTCACTGGGCAGGTCAAGCCGGGCGAGATGGCTCGTGTCGACTTCATCATGCAGCATCGCCCGGATGCGGGCACTGTCGACATCATTGCCGATGGCGGCCCAGAGCATAACCTCAGCACCCGCGCGTGTGGCCGCCAATGCCTGGTTCGCACCTTTGCCGCCAAGCCCGTCGGAATAGGCGGACGCATTGAGCGTCTCGCCCGCGACGGGAAATCGATCGAGGCGGAAAGTGGTATCAATGCAGACATTGCCGGCCACGTGCACCCGCATCGATCAATCCTTCGCTATTGCCCAGGCAAGCATCTGTTCGAACAAGGTCTTGTAACCCTTCCACGCGATAAAATCGGACGGCAGCCAATGCGGTCCGACGTCGGAGGTCCAGGCGAGCGTTCGGCCTTTGCCATAGGTTCCGGTTACGAGCAGCGGCTGGGAGCCGTAGTCAGTTGAGACGGTTGCGAGCACTTCTGCGCCGTCCTTTACCGTAACCTCATTATAACCGAGCAGGACCGGCCAATCCTTGCCGAGACCCTGGAGAATTGGATGGCCGGCGTCGCCGGTGACGACGGGGGTAAAGCCTTCAGGTACCTCGATACGGTCATCGACGGAAAGACAGGAGACAGGCAACACTTCTTCGACAGGGGTCTTGTGATAGCGTGCGCCGCCATTGATGCCCTGGAAACTGTAATAGCCGCCGAACATGAGCAGCGCGCCGCCATTGCGGACGTAGTCACGCAGCAGACGCAGGCGGTTCGGTGTGGTCTTCGAATGGATCCAGGTGTCCGGATGCAGCAGGAGCGTATTGGCACCGATATCTGAGAGGATAATCGCCTTGTACTCCGACAGGGCCTCGATCGTTTGCGGGAAATCGCGCTGCGCTTCATGCGCCGGCATGAATTTCACGTCGAAAGCACTGTCCTTCAGCGCTTTGAGCAGCTCGTCGGCGCCGGTGTGATAGGTGACCGTGGGGAACTGGTCAAAGCCCTTGATATGGGTGGCGGTCGATACCCACGACTCGCCGGCGAGAAGAACCTTGTGTTTGGACATGAAAACTCCTTGATGACTATAGGGCGGCGATCAGGCCGCCGCGGAAAATACGGATCTTGGGTTGTCGGTGAGCATGCGATCGATGGTCTCCGCATCGACGCCGTGGCGCTTCAGGCGCGGCACGAAATGCTTGAGCACATAGCCATAGCCGAAGCCCCCGAAGCGGGTCAGCATCATTTTCAGGAAGACGTCCTGCGACAGCAGCACCCGGTCACCAAAGCCCATATCGACGAGGGAGCGGATAGCGCGGGCATTCTGCTCGTCCGAAGGCGACTGGGCGTCCTGATCGGCGTAATAATAGTCCATGCCAATCATATCATATTCGAGAAACGCACCGCGCTTGGCGAGGCTGGCCTGATAGGCGAGATCTTCATGGCTGGGGTTCATGTGGCAGAGAACCGTATGCTTGAGGTCGGCACCTTCTTCCTCAACGATATCGAGAACTTCATTTGCCAGCCTTTCCCACCCGGGAAGATGGATCGACAGCGGCACGCCGGTTATGCGTGAGGCGCGGGCGGAAGCACGCAGGGACTTGCGCTCCTCCGATGTGAAATCCTTGCTGACGCCTACTTCGCCGATGATACCCGCCATGATCTCCGGCTGAGTCTCGCCGCCGCCAGTATCATTGACGAGAAACTCGGTAACTGCATCGACATCCATGTCCTTCAGCCATTCCGGATGGGTGTGCTGCAAATAAAAACCGGAGCCCATGACGATCTTGAGATTGGCCATTCGTGAGATACGCCGCAGCTTCACCGGATCGCGGCCGATGCCGAAATTGGTCGGGTCGACGACCGTGTGACCGCCAAGGACCTGGAAGCGCTTGAGTTCGCTCAGGGCGAGGTCAGTGTCGGTGAGCGAGACATTGTCCCTGTTGATATAGGGGTTCATGCGCAATTCGCCGATGATCTGGATCGAGACCGGCTGCTCGGCGATGGCGAGTTCGTCCGGGTGGCAAGGGCATTTCCATGAACTCGCACCATCAAGCAGAATATGCTCGTGCATCAGCGTGACGCCCATTTCGCCCACGGGGAGGGGGCCCTGAACGGTCATGACCGTTCCGGAATTGACGCCGATGGGATCCCTGCCGCGCTCACTGGTTTCGAAGTCGAGACTCATCCTCAGCGGCTCCGGATGGCACCGCGGAACAGGCGGAAGTTCAGCCAGATCGCAATGAGGATGATCGTGCCAGTGACGATGGGCGTAAGGAAGGGTGACATATGCGCAAGGATCAGCCCGTTGGCGATGACAGCCACAGTCATGGCGCCGAGTACGGTGCCGACGAGCGTGCCCCTGCCACCGAAGAGACTGGTGCCGCCAAGCACGACGGCCGCGATGACCTCCAGCTCGAAGCCTTGTCCGGCATTGGATGAACCAGAACCGAGGCGGGCGGCGAGGATGATACCGGCCGCAGCAGCGGCAGTGCTGGAGAGGACATAGACCATCAACGTTGTCAGGCGCGTATCCACACCGGCGCGGCGCACGGCCTCAGCATTGGCACCAATGCCGGTCACATAACGGCCGAAGCGGGTTTCATTGAAGGCGAGATAGGCAACGACAAGCACGGCCAGGGCGATCAGCGCAGGCACGGGCACGCCGAGGAACCAGGCGCGGCCGATGACCGTGAACGGGCTTGTCGCTTCGACCGGGATGGAATAACCGCCGGTGATCAGGAGCGCGATGCCGCGGATGACCGATAGCCCGGCCAGCGTGACGATGAATGCCGGGATGCGCTCATAGGCGATGAAGAAACCCTGGATTGCGCCGACCGCTGCGCCGAGCAGCAGCATGGCAATGATGACCAATGGCCAAGGCAGACCGGCTTGCAGCGTGACGGCAGACAGGGTGGCAACAAGCGCCAGAACTGAACCCACCGAAAGGTCGATGCCGCCCGTGGTGATGACGAAGGTCATCGCAGCCGCAACGATGAGGAGGGGCGCTGATTGCCGCACAATATTGAGCAGGTTCGGTGCCGTCAGGAACGCGTCGGTCACGACCGAGAAGAGCAGGCAGACGACCAGAAAGAAAATGGCAATGGACACGACGCTGCCATTGGCCATGAAGCGGTCACGAAGGGTGCTTTCCCGCACGCGCGATTGGGCGGCAACGGGGTGGAGCGCAGCGTTGTCACTGGAGGTCGATGGATTGCTCATGCGCGTGCTCCATTGTCCTGACGGGCCGAACGGGCCTGGAATTTTCGTCCAACGATCAGGTTGACGACGTCCTCGATGCTGGTGTCCTCGATGCGCCGTTCGGCGACATTGCGGCCTTCATACATCACCTGGATGCGGTCGCAGACGAGGAACAGATCCTGCAGGCGGTGGGTAATGAGAATGACACTGACCCCGCGGGCACTGACCGCGCGAATAAGGTCAAGGACCGCTTCGACCTCGGCGACGGCGAGGGCGGCGGTCGGTTCATCCATGATGAGAACGGAAGGCTCGAACGAGGCAGCGCGGCCGATGGCAATGGACTGACGCTGGCCCCCGGAGAGGTTTTCAACCTTCAGGCGCGTATCAGCGATGACGATACCAAGGCGATCCAGCATGGTTCTGGCTTCGTCATGCATGCGCTTCTTGTCGAGAAACGGCATGCCCAAAACCCGGCGTCTTGGCTCGCGTCCGAGGAAGATATTTCCGGCCACATCAACCGTGTCGCACAGCGACAGGTCCTGATAGACCATTTCCACGTGCTCCGCCCGGGCATCGGCGGGGGAGGAAAAGGATACTGCCTTGCCGTCGATCTCGATCGTCCCGGCGTCCGGAATGACCGCCCCGGAGAGCACCTTGCTCAGGGTAGATTTGCCGGCGCCGTTGTCACCGACGAGGCCGAGCACTTCGCCGGGCTTCAGGTTCAGCGAGACGTCGTCAAGCGTCTGGATCGTGTTGTACCGCTTGGATATGCCGGTCATGCGGACCCGGTAAGTTTCGCTGTCAATATTGTTCATCGCAATACCATTGGGTTCAAATGCCTCGGGAGGGGGCGCGGCATGTGCGGCCGCGCCCATCACGGCTCAGGTTCTATTTGAACATGCCGCGGAACTGATCGACATTCTCCTTGGTGACGATCGTCACCGGAACATTGATGATAGGTTCGACCTTTTCGCCCTTCTTGAGCTTGGTGAGCGCCTCAACTGCGGCCTTGCCTTCGCCAGCAGGGTCCTGCTGCACGACTGCTGTGACCCAGCCCGCATCAATGCCTTCGACGGCCTGCTTGGTCAGATCCCATCCGAAGACCTTGACGTCGCCGGTACGGCCCTGGCTGGTAACAGCCGAGACGGCACCGACAAGTGCTGGCTCGCCTGTCGCATAGAGCGTCGTCATGTCCGGATTGGCGGTCATCAGGTTTTCGGCCGCGGTCAGGGCAACGTCCTGGACGTTCTGGCCATCGACCGTATCGAGGAAGGTGATCTGCTGGCCGCTGTCGGCAACGGCCTTCTTGAACCCGTCGAGACGCTGATTCTGGATGAAAGAGTTAAGGGCACCTATCACGCCGATCTTGGCGGTGCCGCTCATATTTGCCTTGACGTAATCCGCATAGAACTTGCCGATGTCTTCACCTGCCTTGGTGTTGTCGACGCCGACGAAAGCGACATTGTCGCCGTCCGGTATCTGCGCATCGATAGCGATAACGGGAATACCGGCGGCCTTTGCCGCCGTGATGGCAGGCTTGACGCCGTTAACATCGATGGCGACGAGAATGATGCCGTCAACTTTCTGGGTTATGTAGTTCTCCATCGCGTCGTTCTGGGCGCTGGGAACATTGTTGGCGTTAAAGATCACGAGTTTGGCGCCAGCAGCGTCAGCGGCTTTTTGCGCACCCTCGTTGATCTGGTTGAAGAACAGCGCCTGCTGATTGATCGTCACGAGCGCGAACGTATCGGCGAAGGCGGACGAGCCGACGGCAAGTGTGATGGCGATGGCCGCAGCGCAGCCGGAGAGTAGCTTGGTAAGACGCATTCCGATTCCCCTTTTTTCTGGTTTAATCGGCCCATGTGCGAGCCCACGTAAAACTGAACGCAGAGGCATCATTCAAGAGACTTGAATGTATGTCAAGTAGTTTGAAGACTGAAATTCAGTTATCAAAAAATGTGAGAAAAATCAGGTTCGATCAAAATGATCCGGGTCCTACGCTCAGAATGTCGGGGGCGTGTTGACCCAAAAAATGCTTGCCCGTTCAGAGCCCGTGTTGCGGTAGTGGTGCGGCAGGTCCGAATTGAAAACAAAGGAATCGCCGGCGGAAAGCAGGAACTGGCGTTCGCCGACGATCAGCTCGATTTCACCGGCCAACACATAGCCGACCTCTTCGCCGGCATGCTGGATGGGCCCGGCACTGGCGCCGTCTTTTTCGATATGGTGGATGTTGCATTGGAGCAAATGACCCTGCGAATAGGGAATGATACGCTCCAGCGAGATACCTTCGCCGCGCCGCAAGGGATCAAGTGCGATCAGCGGCCTTGCCCCGGCACGAAAGACGATGCCTTCCTCGCCGTCGGATTCCTCGAACATCCAGCCGATATTGGTCTCGAGAACCTGAACCAGCCGGTGAAGCATGGGCAGGGATGGCGATGCCTTGCCGTTCTCGATCTTGGACAACAGGCTTTCCGAGCAGTTGGCCGCTTCGGATAGCGCTTTCAGCGTCAAGCCACGGGTCTGGCGTGCCAGTTTCAACCGCGTTCCGAGCCGCGATGGATTGGCATCGGCAATCTCCCGGGAATTGTCGCGGGCCTGTTTGTCCAGTTCGATCTTGTTCATTTGCCTTGCCGTGACCTGCAGTTTCGACCGGTCGTTGGCATACATTCGCGCTCATGCAATGACAATGCAAGTTCTTCTGCAGCAAGGGCCGATGCGAAACCTTCAGGAGGTTCCCTTCTGCTGCAGCAGGCGCCGCTCCTTCGCCTTTCTCTGCGTTCCGGTTATGACGTGAACGACAACGGCAGCGAAGACAATCGAACCGCCGATCAGCGTACTCGCGCTCGGGATCTCACCAAAAACCAGCCAGATCCAGAGAGGCGCCAACGGAGCATCGAGCGATCCGATCAGGGCAGTTTCGATCGCCGGCAAACGTTTGGCGCCGAGAGTGAAGAGAGCAAGGCCGACGGCGGAAACCAGTATGCCGAAAAGGGCGATAAGCAGGAGGTTCTGGGCGGAAACGGCGAGAGGTTCACCGAGCGGCCAGCAGATCAGCGAACTGACAAGCGCTGACAGGCATGCGGCGGGCATAACGGAAATGTCGGGGGCACGCCGGACAATAATCATCAGTACCGCCATGCATAGCGTCATGCCAAACGCCAGGAGGTCGCCGAAGAGTGAACCTTCGGCGCCCACGCCAACCATGATCACAACGCCGATCAATGCCGCGATGCTGGCGAGGATAGCGCCGGCCGTCGACCGTTCGCCCATCGCAAACCAACCGAGGACAGCGGCGACGAAAGGAATGGTGGCGTAAATTACGGCCACATGAGCGACGGTTGTCTCCTTGAGAGAGTTGATCAAGAACACCATGCCAAGCGCGGATACCGCGACGAACAACCAGCCAGGGAGGCCAATATTCCGGAAGCTTTTCCAGAACGGGCCATCTTCTGCGATCGCGATCACAGCGGCAATTCCGAGAGAGCCGAAAATGCCGCGCTAGGCGAGGATCGTCCAGCTGTCCAGGGGGATGACCCGGGTGAAAAGCCCGGCCAGGCTCCAGGCAACGGTGGAGGCCGTCACAAGGATCAGTCCAAGTCGATATCCGGCTGCCGGGTTCATTGATTGTCCCGCGAATGATGTGCTGCTGCGCTGATCTAGCTCCGTGTTCGCACCCCATGGCAAGGTTACGCGGAAGAAAATTTCCCGGCCTCCTGGCAATGCTGTGTCAGGAGGCGCGAGATTGCGACCTGTGGCCTTGATTGGCGGGTTGCTCTGCCGCATAAATGCGGCCCTCGAAACCTTCGTTTCCGTCCAGCACGAAACGCTACTTGTCAGGAATGCGAATTATGTCAAATGCCGTCGTCCCCAGTTCCGGTGTTCTTGTCGGAAGGGCCAAGGTGCTCGGCCATGCCTACCCGCGGATTGTCACGGTCCGCGATGGCGCGGTGCTGGATATCACCAGCAAGACTGCGCCAACGGTGCGCGATATCGCCGAATTGGAGAATCCGGCGGGGCATGTGGCTGATGCAACCGGAACAAAGCTCGGCGATGTCAATGTGATCGTTGCAAACAGCTGGGCAGCGAAATTCGATCCAACCATTCCCGCTCTGCTCTCGCCGATCGATTTGCAGGCGGTCAAGGCTTCGGGCGTGACTTTCGTCGCGTCATTGCTGGAGCGCGTCATCGAGGAGCAGGCAAAGGGCGACAAGGCCAAGGCTGACGCGCTGCGCGAAGATGTGCTCAAGCTCATCGGTGCGGATCTCTCGCAGATCGTGCCCGGGTCGCCCGCCGCAATGCAGGTGAAGGAAGCGCTGATCGCCCGCGGTGTCTGGAGCCAATATCTCGAAGTCGGTATCGGACCGGACGCGGAAATTTTCACCAAGGGCCAGCCGATGTCGACGGTCGGCTTTGGCGCTGATGTCGGACTGCATCCAATTTCGAGCTGGAACAACCCGGAGCCGGAAATCGTGCTGGTGGTTTCGGGCGCCGGACGCATCGTCGGAGCAACGCTGGGGAATGACGTCAATCTGCGCGACGTGGAAGGACGCTCCGCACTGCTGCTCGGGAAGGCCAAGGACAACAATGCGTCCGGATCGGTCGGGCCGTTCATCCGCCTCTTCGACGGCGATTTTACCATCGAGACGGTCAAGACGGCGGAGCTCAGCATGCGCGTCGAGGGCGAAGACGGCTTCGTGCTCGACGGGCATTCCAACATGGCCAAGATCTCGCGCACGCCGGAATCGCTGGTCGAGGCGACCATTGGGCGGCACCACCAATACCCGGACGGACTGGTGCTGTATCTCGGCACGATGTTCGCACCGGTGAAGGATCGCGATGGGCCGGGCAAGGGCTTTACCCACAAGATGAACGACATCGTTTCCATCTCCACGTCATCGTTGGGTACATTGTCGAATCGCGTCCGGCTGTCGACGGAGTGCGCGCCATGGACTTATGGCGTGAGCCATCTGCTGCGTGATCTCGGCAAGGCGGATCTGCTCTAGCTCACGTCCAGAAGTAACGGACTATGTGAAAGAAGACTGGCGCGGCAAAGACAAGGCTGTCCGCGCGGTCGAGCATGCCGCCATGGCCCTCGATCATATGACCCCAATCCTTCACGCCGCGATCGCGCTTGATGGCCGATGCGACCAGCCCGCCAAAGAAGCCCATAATGCAGGCCAGCCCGGCCATCAGTCCGGACTGCAGCGGCGTGAAAGGTGTGAGCCAGGAAAGCGCCGCACCAAGCAGTGAGGCGCTGATGATACCGCCGATCAGCCCCTCCCAGGTTTTGGAGGGCGATATTTTCGGTGCGACCTTGTGCTTGCCGAACAGTTTTCCGAATACATATTGCAGCACGTCGCTGCCTTGGACGGTGGCGATGAGAAAGGCTATGAGCAGCAGGCCTTTGTCCTCGAAACCCGGTACAGGCAGCGTCAACAGCGCCGGTACGTGACTGATGCAATAGACGGAGAGCATGATGCCCCATTGCTGTTCGCTGACGCGCTCGAGGAAGCGGGCCGTATCGCCAGAGATTGCTGTCAGCGCCGGCATGGCCAGGAAGCAATAGACGGGAACGAAGATCGCAAAGAGCCCATACCAGTCGATCCAGAGCAGGTAGTATTGCACCGGAATGATCACCAGAAACATGCCGAGCAGGATCCAGTGATCACCGCGCCGCGTGTGCGTCAGCGTCACATATTCGCGCAGTGCGGCAAACGAGACAAATGCGAACAGCAGGATGACGCCGCCCTTGCCGAACAGGAAGGCAATGGAGATGGCGGCAACCATGATCCACCACGCCTTGATGCGCGAGTTAAGATTGGCGAGTGTCGAGGGGAGCGCATCGCCCTTGCGTGTGCTCCTCCAGCTCAGCGCGGTGGCAACGGCACTTGCGATAGTCAGTACACCGAGAAGGCCGAGGAATAGCCAGACCGTTTCAGTCATGATTGAGCGCCCTCTGGTGTTCCGGATCGAGTTCGAGCAGTGCTTGCCGGGACCTGTGCAGAAAGGCGTGGCGGTCCTCGCCGGGCTCAAGGATAACCGGCGTCCCGAAGATGACACGGCAAAGCAGCGGCACCGGCAGGAATGCGCCCTTCGGCAGAACGCGCGACATGTTCTCGATCCAGCACGGAACGAGTTCCACATCGGGGCGGGCGAGAGCGAGATTATAGAGCCCGGAGCGGAAGCGCAGCAGCGGCTCCTCGGTCATGTTGCGCGTACCTTCGGGAAAGATGATCAGGGATTGGCCCTCCTTCAGGACATCCAGCATGATGACCATCGGATCTTCCGCGCGCTCGACCCAGTTGCGCTCGACCAGCACGGTGTTGAGGAGGTCGCGCGCCAATACATGACGTATCTTGTTCTTGCGCCAGTAATCGGCGCCAGCGACGGCGCGGGTACGCTCGCGTTCTTCCGGAAGCAGGCAGGAGGACAGCAGGATGAAGTCGCCATGGCTGGCATGGTTGGCGAAATAGATGCGCTGGCGTCCCAGCGGCGAACAGCCTTGCCAGATCGGCCGCACGCCCGTGATGGCTCGCGCCAGTCCGGCAAGCGCCATGGCGGCCGCGCGCCGCAGCAGTGGTTTTGCGTTCATTCTTGTTCCCCCAGACCGGCGCTAGGCAGTCCACAGCCCATAGGCTGTCAATGCAGCGAATAGAGCAAGAAAAGACGCAAAAGCAAGGTGCAGTTTTGTCAGCAGGCGGTTGGTTCCCGAGATTCGCGCTTGAAGCGGCCGCGTCACTTTCGGGCACTTGCGCAGATGCATGCGTTCAAGAAGATCGTCGGCGGCACGGCAGCCGGCGGTCTCGTCCTCGTGGGAGGCAATAAAATTGAAAAGCGCCGCATCGAAGCGGAGATAGACGGCAAGAAAAAGCGTGATCAGTCCGCCAATGATCATCAGCGGCCAAAGCCAGCCGAACAGGGGGCCGCCCGCATCACCGACAATGGAGGAGGCAACCAGCAACAAACAGGTCAGGAAGCCATAGGTATGCGCTCTGTGCTTGAGCCGGGCGGCAAATGTGGCAGCATCGTTATCCATTCTCTGGCCGCTCCTCCGCGATGGCAATCATCTCTTCTGTCAGATGGATCCGCCTGCCCTTGCCTTCAATCAGGCGTATGGCATCGGCGGCATTCTTCGCGTAACCGTAGCGCAAGAGCCAGAAGCCGACAGCCGCCGCACTGCGCTGGAAACCAAGTGCGCAACAAACGAAGACCGGCCCCTTGCTGCGAGCATTTTCGATCGCTTCCGATGCCTTTTCAAGCTCGACGCGGCCGGCCGGGAGAAGGTCAAGTGCCGGAAAGGCCTGCCACTCAACCTCCACGTTAGACGGCTTTGCCAACTCACTGGTCATGTCGATTACGGTGGCAAAAGCCGATAACTCGGATCGCTTCGGCAGGCGCCCAAGATGTACGCCGCAGCACACGTGAACCGAGGACGCGAGTTTCCTTGTCCACAGATAGCTGTTGGCCATGGCACCAAGCCGGTATGGAGCGAGGAGCCACCGGCTGGCGAAGGAGACTGTTCCGTCGGCGGCTTTCTGAAAGACACTGGCACCAGCACCGAAATAGCCAGCGGCAACGAGCGCAAGCGCCAGCGATGGCCAGAGAAAGATCAGGTAGACCGCTGAATTGTATGTTCCCAGCACCGTCAGCAAAACAAAGACCAGACTGCCCCCGGCGTAGTATGAGCCAATCCTTCGGGCTCGGGCGTCGCTGGCCAGCCGGAATCCGGCCAGCGGCGACGGTGTATCGCCGGGAAAAAGCCACAAGGCGAAGACACCAAGCAGCACGCCGGTCGGTATGTCGATAAAATGATGCTGGTAGGTTGTGAGGACGGAAAGGCCGATCAATGTACACCAGGCGTGCCAGATCCGCAGCGCACCACCGGAAAGGCGCCGGTGCCAATGCATCCAGATGATGACCAACAAGGCGATGTGGAGCGACGGAGCCTGGTTGAACGGTTTATCAAACCCGCCGAGGAGGTCGAAAAGGAAGCCGGACGCACCGCTTGTCGCTGGTTTCTGGAAAATTGCGGTTAGAGGGAAGAGGATGAAGCAGCTGACTGCGACGACCTGCGCGGTCAGATAGCGCTTTGCCAGCCGGTCGACCTGGATAGGGGTGTCATTGAGGAAAAGCGAAAGGCCATAGAAAAAATTGATCGACCAGTAGGGGAAGATCGTCCATGCCATGAAGGGGATCGCATGTTCCCAGGTGAACGTGATGTTGGGAACATTCGCACGTTGGGAGGCAAGCCAGTTGGTTGCACCATAGGAAATATAGAACAGTGGTGTGAGCAGGAGCAGCCAAAGGACGGCGCGCTTTGCCACAGCCTTGTCGAAACGCCATTCCCCGATGGGTGCGATGGTTTCTGCTGTCATAGGCGTTCTGCGATGGAAACGGTGAAGATGCCCCATTGATCGATACGCTGTTCGATCTTTCTGAAGCCCGCCGCCGCGACCAGCTGGTCCATTTCAGCCTGTGTCCGGCGTCGCATCACCCAAGCCTCACCACCGCGATGGGAAGTAAGCGCCCGCGCGATCATTTCGAGCTGCGGGTGCCATGGCTGGTTAGTATAAAGAAGCAGGCTGCCCGGTTTCATCGCCCTTGCCAGACCACCAAGCGAGCGCTCGATCAGGCCATTGTCCGGGAACAGCTCATAGAGGCCGGAGACAATGGCCATATCGGGTGAAGGGATGGTCGCCGCCAGCTTGTCACCGTCGAATGCGTCGGCCTGATGAAAGCTCGCGGTATCCTTGAGCCCCCGTTCCGCGATCAGCCTGCTCCCCGCCTCGACATTGATCGGCGAATAGTCTTGCAATCGAACGCTGTCCGGTTTGATTGCGGATTTATCGATGGCATCGAGCACATACCGGCCATGACCGGCGGCAATATCGAGCATATGCGTCGGGCGGCCAGCTTCCCGCAACCGGGCAAGCGCAATGCGGGTCAGTTCTTCCAGGTGCAGTTTGCGCTGGCGAATACCGCGCCAGCCAATCGCATCGAGAAACTGCCGGTCGATGAGCCGCCCGCCCGGCCCAAGCCCGCGCGGCTGGTTCTCGTAGACATAATCGAGGGTCGATCCCGAATCGAAGCCGGTTTTGACGCCGGTCTCCAGTCCTTTGGAGAACAATGCGCTGACACGAATGGAGGTGCGGTAAAAAGCCCAGTAAAGCCCTTTAACCGACAAAAGATCATGGGGTGAGGAAAGCCTGTCCTGCTCGTCGCGGGTGAATCCGGTCTCATCGGCATTGGTGACATCAAGGGTAGCAGGCTCCGCGGCGAAGCGATCGGCAATGAAGCGGCGGACATGGGCGACTGCGATGCCGCGATCCTTCTCGCCCAGCGTGTCATGAAAGAAGCCTTTCAGCACATGCCGCTCTTTCAAAGGATGTGCCAGATTCTCGTAGAAGCGATGTTGCGGTCCATGGCGTACCACCCAGTCGCTGCCGGAGATCAGCAGCTGGGTGGGTACGATGATGGAGCGCGCGTCGGCGACAACGCGGTCCGCCGTCTCATAGAGATCGAGCAAAACATTGGAAGCGATGGGGCGGGTGATCAGCGGATCGCTTTCAAAGGAAGCAATCCGCGCGGGATCGTGGGTGAGAAATTTTGCCTTCACATAGGAATTGACGAAGAACTGGCCCTTCAGCTTCTGCCATAGCCAGATGCCCTCACGGGCGAAAGGCACATAGAGTTTGACGCTGAAGGCCGGCGAAGCCAGTACCAGCGCGCGGATTGGCGGTGCGTAGTCGTGAACCCAGGTGGCGGCCAGAACGGCGCCGACGGATTGCGCAACGACCGCCATGTCGCTGACCGCAAAGCCGTCGACCACACTGATGTGCTGAACAAAGCTATCGAGATCGTGGACCGATGCGGCGAAGGATGGCGAAAAGCCGCGCACGCCGGGCGAGCGGCCATGGCCGCGGGCATCCCACGCATAAAAGGCGAAGTCATGCAGGCCAAGTTCTTCAACCAGATGGGCAACGCGCCCCCCGTGTTCATGGCCGCGATGCAGGAGGACGATTGCGCCTTTGGCCTGGCCGGATTGCGCCGGCCATTTGCGATAGAAAAGCTCGGTCCCGTCATGGGTGCGAAACGTCATTTCTTCGATTGCGCCTGCCACCGCAGGATCAGATAAGGGTTCAGCGCGCATTGTTTCTCCGGATGGAATGATCATTTCAGGAAATCGATGAGTTGGCGCGGCGGAGGCCAGCACGGATGCGGTTGAACATGGTGTAAAGCGACAGCAGCGCCATGAGTGGAAAGACCCAGCCGAACCAGGCCGGCAAAACCACGCCGCTGCCAATCAGCGCCGCGATAATGCCGAGGGCAAGAGCGCGGTCACTTTTGCCGAAGGGGCCGTCATAGCCCCGGCCGCCGCCGATCATCACGCCGAGAACACCAGCATATTCAACAAGCAGGGCTGCGATGGCGAAGGCGACCACCCCTGGCGCGGAAAACGGGGCGACGAGGAGGAAGGGCAGGATGAGCGCCACATCAGCAATCACATCGCTGACCTCGTTCAGACAGGCACCTAGTTTCGATGCCTGGCCGAATTCTCGCGCCATCATCCCGTCAATGGCATTGAGCGCCATCCGAACAAACAGCACCAGGGGCAGAATCCAGAAAAGTGGCGTGGTTTCCGGATAAAGCGCGATGATCGCTCCCGCGATAACTGACAGAGCCAATGCTGCAACTGTTATCTGATTTGCCGTCGCGCCGGCGGCGACGAGCCGGCCAACGAGCGGACGCAACAGGTTCTGAAATGCCGGCTTGATCGAATAGAGCGTTGGCATGAAATCATCCCCCATGATTGCGCCGCGTATATCCAGCCTACATAACCTTAGGCGGGTATGGATTTCAAATCAGTTCGGCCAGAGGAGGGAAGGGATTTGACGATATTTCGTCCGCTGTGTTTTGCGAGATAAAGCGCCTTGTCGGCGTTTTCAAGCAATTGGGACGAAGTCTCGAATTTGCCACTCTTGAGAGTGGCGACGCCAACGCTTGCGGTTATGCGGATAACTTCATCGTAACTCGTCTTTATGATCAGGCTGCTGAGGGAAAGCCGGATTTTTTCAGCCTCGGCAATTGCTTCCTGCAGGTTGCAGCCGGGGAATACCACTGAAAACTCCTCGCCGCCGTAGCGGGCCGCATGACATTCGCGTTCCGCACAAACGCTGCGCAACACATTCGCTGTCATCTTAAGGCACGTGTCGCCCATCTGATGGCCGTAATGGTCGTTGATGGATTTGAAATGGTCGAGATCCACCATCAGAATTGCAAGGTCGGTTCCGTCTTGTGCGGCCTTGGCAAACTCCTCACCCAGACGCTTTTCGAAACTTCTGCGGTTCGCAAGCGTCGTCAATCCGTCCTCTTCCGACAAAGCCTGGAGAATTGAGTTCGTCCTCAATAGATCGCTCGACACGCGGCCATAGGCCTCGATAGCTTCGTAGATCGTTGACAGCTCGCGAAACAGGGGCCGTCGAAGCTTGAAATTACGACCTTCGTGGCGGTCAATCGATTGCAGACCTTCGATGGCCGAGTTTATCGGCGTGATGATGTGTCTCGCTACGACATAGATTGCGCCAACTGCCGTTGCGACCGGAAGAATCAATATGATAATCCAGGCGATCTGGATCATTCTTGCCGTGCGTTGGATATCCCCGGACATGCCATAGGCAAGGACGGCGGCGTCGCTGATCATCGATTGGCTCAACTTGTCGGTCACCCGCATTGCGCTCTGATAGGTTTCAAGAGCTTGCTCTTCCAGTTCCGCCCTGACGGCCGGGTCCGGGCCGATACCAGTGCCGTAGTCCATCCTGCGCACTTGCTCCCGGATGGCGACTATCCTTTTGACTGAAGCCCCAACATCCATGACGCCTTTAGCCAGTTCATTATTTTCGTCCAGCGTGAAGCTTTGAGCGAGGACATGTGTCTGGAGTTGAAGCTGCCGTTCTAGTTCCCGATCCTTGGCAAGATAGATTGAGCGGGCAAGTGAAGCCAAACGCTCGACCTTGATCGCGTTTCGGTTCTGGCTGAGCACCAGCGGCAGCTGCTGTTCCTGCGTGTATCTCGCATCGCTTTCGATCTTGCGCAGGAAGACGATGGAAAAGCCCGCCGCAACGATTGCATAAAAAAGCACAAATCCGATGAGCAGTCTGCCAGCGGCAGCCATCGATATCTGAAAGCCTTTTTTCTGTGCGGTCATGCGGGAGCCAGTCTGGATCTAGTAGATGCTGAAGGGAAAGTATGCGTTATTGATGCGATCGTAGGTCCCATTGAGGCGTATCTGGTCCAAAGCCACATTGACTTTCTTGATCAATTCCGCGTTGCCCTTGTGAGCGGTGATATGTGCCGAGCTTTTCAGGAAGTCATTGGTGACAGGATCGCCGACATAGTCGAATTTCGAGCTCTCGGGCGCTTGGAGGAAAGTCAGCAGGTCTATCGAATCAGCCAGGATCAAATCCACCTCTCCCGCCTGGAGAAGTTTCTGGGCTTCCGGCTGGTCCTTTGTAAGTATTATCTTGCTGTCGGGATAGTTCTTCTTGAGGTATTCCGATTGAATTGTCTGGCTACCTGCGGCGATGCGGAATCCCTTCAGTGCCGCGGGAGATATGTCCTTGAATCTGTTTGGATCGGCGGCAAATGCCGAATGTGAACGATAGTAAGGAGCAGAATATTCCATTCTCTTGGCGCGTTCCTCGGTCAAGGACATGCTGGCGACGACGAGGTCATACTCGTTCTTTTCAAGCCTGCCGATGATGTCATCCCAGGGAACCGCTACAAACGAACACGTTGCGTTCATTTGCTGGCACAGGGCCTTTGCGATATCCACATCGAACCCGACGAGATTGCCAGAGGCATCGAGAGAGTTAAACGGGGGATAGGCTCCCTCCGTCGCGACCTTCAGCTTCAATTCATCTGCCGTGGCCGCGTTTCCCCAAGCGAGAATCGCGATTGCTGCTGTCACCAAAATTGTCGTTTTCATTCCTGTCACCCCCAATATCCGACAATAACAGAGTCGCCCAGCTGGAATGAATAAATGGTGAGTGGCGGTGACTATCTGTGAATATGCTTGACGCATCTTAAATGCGTCCGGTTGCATTGGATGGTTCCCTGCCTCAAGGCTTGCTCTAATTTCAGCAACAATATTTTCTTAAGGGAGATTATTCAGGATATAGATCGGGGAACGGGTGGAGTTGTTGCGAAGATAAAATGAAATGGGCAAGATCAGAGCAGGAATTTCAGAATGTTCTCCGCCGGCTGGAGCTGGCGCTTGATGCATCGCAGATCGGCGTTTGGGAACACAATACAGGGACCGATGAGGTACTCTGGGATTTGCAGATGCACCGGCTCTATGCCACCGCCACCACGAATGGCAAAATAACTCCGGCCCAATGGGTTAGTGCCATACATCCGGATGATCGCGCGAAGGCCGAACAGGACTTTGAAGAAGCTATTCAGCGCAAGGGGGACTACTTTTCCGAATTCAGGATTGTCCTGCCAAACGGGGATGTCCGCCACCTGCGGTCGAGAGCACATTATTACGAGAATGGTCATACCGGAACATTTATCGGTGCGGAATGGGATGTTACCGCCGATGTGCTGCTGAACCGCGAGCTCTCCCATCAGAAAGCGATCGCCGAAGCGCGAACCCTCGCCCTCGAAGCAAGCACCGCCCAGATCGAATATGCGGCGGAGCATGACTATCTCACGGGCCTTCCCAACCGGCGCTATTTCGACAAACGGCTCGCCGAACTTGCGAACGACACCAGTCTCGAACAACTGGCGGTTCTCCATATCGACCTGGATTATTTCAAACACGTCAACGATACAGCGGGCCACCTGGCAGGTGATGCGGTACTGAAGTCTGCCGCCTTGATGATAGCTTCCGTCGTTCCGGAGGGCGGGTTCGTAGCGCGCATGGGCGGCGACGAATTTGTCATCCTGATATCGGATTTCTCGATGCTGAGAGAGCTGGAAGTGGTGGCGGAGCATGTCGTAAGGCTTCTCAAGCAAGGCGTATCCTACAGCGGCAGATTGCTGCAAACCGGCGCATCGATTGGTGTGGCGTGGGTGAATGATGGGAACGCCGCAAATCTTCTGGCTGAATCCGACGTAGCGCTCTACCGCGCCAAAAAACTGGGCCGGAACAGGGTGGAATTTTTCGCGCCACATCTCAAGACCGAGCTTTCCCGCGACCGCCGAGTGGCGGAACATGTCAAACTCGGGATTGAAAGAGGCGAATTCATACCGTTCTATCAGATACAGGTCTGCGCCCGAACGCAGCGCATTGTCGGCATTGAAGCCCTCGCTCGCTGGAACCATCCCAAGCGCGGGCTGCTCGCGCCCGAATCCTTCTTGAAAGTGACGACGACGCTGGGACTGATGGCTGAGTTCGATGCGGCTATCCTCAAGGCTGTGTTACGGGACCGCCAGTCATGGCAGGAACGCGGGATCGACGTTCCGCGCATTGCAGTCAATACATCGGCGAACGATTGTCCGATCCTTCTCTGATCGATCAATTGCGGCAGCTGAATATCCAGCCTCACACGCTTTCATTCGAACTGCTGGAGACGATTTTTCTGGATGAGATCGAAGATGACGTACTCTTGAACATTGCACTGCTAAAGCAAATGGGTATCGAGATAGAAGTCGACGATTTCGGTTCCGGGCATGCCTCGATCATCGGATTGCTGAAACTCAAGCCGAAACGGCTGAAAATCGACCGGCGCCTCGTCATGCCGATCACAACCTCGCGGGAACAGAGGAGCCTGGTCAGGTCGATCGTCGATATTGCCCAGACGCTCGGAATAGAGGTTACGGCGGAAGGCGTTGAAACGCCTGAGCACGCGAAACTCTTGCGCCGCCTTGGCTGCGACACGCTCCAGGGCTATGCAATCGCCTATCCGATGCCTGCAACGGATCTGTGCGATCGTCTGCTGACACAACAAAACACGTTGTGAGGTTACGATGGCCGCTTTTCTTTCCGTTTAATGTTCGGTTCGCGGCTCGGACAGTGACGCTTCGGTATGCCCGAACGGAAACGGCTTTTGAAAATATCCGCGTACGGCCAGGAAATTAAGCTCGCGGTTCGCGGCCATCGCAGCCAAATCGTCTTCGTCGCGAATGCCGCTTTCGAACATGGTCATGATGACGCGTGCAAGCTCGTTGCAACGTGCATCGGTTTTTGGACAACGATCGAGCAAGAGCGATGCCTTGTTATGCGCACGCTGCATGATTTCCCAATCAGTCGTCGTAAATATGCGTCGGTCTCGATCTAGAAAAGCCATGACACGCTCCCAACTCTTCGGGCGAGAACACATCCGAGTTGCGGGTCGCCGTTCCCGCAGGCTGGCAATATTGAAAAAGCTAAGCGCATTTCTCGGATAGCCGCAAATCGAATTTAATTCTGCAATCTTCCGCACCACTTACCGCAATGCGGAATCCCGGTCAGCATCATCAAATTAGACAAGGGCCCCTCCTCCTTTTGGCTGTACCCGGTAGAATTCAACTAGCCGGGTCATCTGTGGCTTCAAAATGTTCAAGTGGTTGCTCGTTCCAACAGACGCATGAGCCCGGTTTCGGCGCCGCTGAGACCTTTGCGATAAGGGGCCCGGAGCAGCGAACGATCGAGTTCGCCAGCCTTGAAGCAGTCGGTTACCAGCGGGTGAACATAGCTCGACCGTGTCACTGCGGGTGTATTGCGCAGGAACTCGGCAACGTTACGCATGGCGGCCGCAATGGCTCGCTTTCTGGCGGCATCGGTCTTGGCTTCGATCCCGGTCAGAAACTCAAGAGCGCGCGCAGAGCCATGAAATGTCCGGAAATCTTTGGCGCTGACTTTCGAGCCGGCGATTTCGCGCAAGTAATTGTTCAACTCGCCCGCATGCAGGCTGCGCCAGCGGTGATCGGTTTTATATTGAAAAAGCCTTCCACGCCTTTTCAATGCTTTCAATCGCTTCACAGCGGACCGGTCCTTGATCGTTATCTCGTTCATCTTCTTCGACTTCCCGGCAAAGATGAAATTGGCGACATTGCCGCTGATCTTGAGGTCGCTGCTCTTGAGCGATGCGATGCCCCGGCCACCGTCCTTGGCGTATTTCTCATGACCTGCCCGAAAAGCCTTCTGGTCGATAAGCTTAACCGCAAGCGCAGCTAGTGGCCGGCTCGACGTGGGTGGACGCTGCATGTCGCGGAGGATGCGTTTGCGAATACGGGGAAGCGCCTTGCCGAAAGCGAGCAAGCGATGAGTCTTCACGCTGTTGCGCACCGACTCCCACTTCGGGTGGTAAATATACTGGCGCCGCCCGAGATCATCCTTGCCGATGGCCTAAATATGTCCGCTCTCGGAATCGCAGCAAAAAACCTCAGTCCAGGCAGGGGGGATGACAAGTGAAGCCATGCGTTCGGCGTGCTGCCTGGAAACCGGACGGCCATTGGCGCGAATGTAGCGAAACCGGCCGCAGTATGGTTCGCGTTTCACGGGGAATGCTTCCGGATCAACAAGTTCCAGGCCAAGCTCCCTTGCATAGTCCGCATAATCCGGCTGCATTTCTTCACCCTGTTGCTGCGAGTCAAGAACGCCAACGCAACGGGTCGGTTCCCTTAGGGGCAGGACCTGTTAATATGCATCGTTGTTGCAGTTCATAAGAGAGAGGCGCGCGCCATGGCTCCGCGGTCATTCTGGAAAGGGTATCTCAAGCTCTCGCTCGTGACTTGTCCGGTGGCGATGGTGCCCGCCACGACGGATGAGGAAAAGGTGCGCTTTCACACGCTGAACCGGAAAACCGGCAACCGTGTCGTTAGCCAGTACGTTGATTCAGTGAGCGGCAAGCCCGTCGACGAGGATGACGAGGTCAAGGGCTATCAGCGCGGCGAAGACGAGTATGTCATGCTTGAGGATGACGAAATCAGTGCGGTGGCGCTTGAAAGTACCCGCACGATCGACATCGAGATGTTTGTGCCGCGCGAGAGCATCGACTGGATCTGGTATGACAAGCCGCATTACCTGACACCGGACGATCCGGTAGGCGAGGAGGCTTTTTCGGTTATTCGCGATGCCATGGAGGCTACCGGCAGAGTGGGGATTTCACGACTGGTCATGTACCGGCGCGAGCGGGCAGTGATGCTGGAGCCGCGAGGCCCCGGTATCGTGCTGTGGACGCTGCGCTATGGTGATGAGGTACGTGATCGAGATGCATATTTTGGCGATATCAGGGACGGCAAGGCCGATGCCCAATTGATGACGCTGGTTAAAACGCTGATCGATGAGCGAACCAAGCCATGGGATCCGAAAATGGTCGACGATCCTGTGCAGGATCGATTGCTTGAAATCATCGCGGCGAAGAAAAAGGGGAAGAAGCGGCCGGCCGCCGCAAAGGCGACGGAGGTCGAGCCTTCCAGCAATGTCATCAATATCATGGATGCGCTGCGCAAGAGCATCGCGGGCGAGAGTAAACCGACAAAGAAACGCTAGAGTATCCGTTTTGATCAAGTGGCTTTTTGGTTCCATTTTCGGTTGTCGCGCAGGAGCGCGTTGGCGAGGACGATAAGTTTTCGCATGATTGCAGTTATAGCGACCTTTGGCGGTTTTCCAGTCCCG
>NZ_PGGM01000019.1 GCF_003010965.1 Phyllobacterium sophorae | reverse complement strand
AGCCGACACAGTTCTACGGTGCGTGGAACGGCGATTGGGCTGTTTGGGGTGGCGCTTCCTTCAAGGTTACCGAAAAGGCCACGATCAACGGCCAGGTTGCTTACGAAGACGAAGGCACGGTTGCTGCCGCTTTGAACGTAGCTTACGAGCTGGTTCCTGGTTTCGTAATCACTCCTGAAATCGCTTACACCTCCTTCGGCGACGACCGCGGTGTAGCAGACGACGCATTCGGCGGTGTCATCCGCTTCCAGCGTAACTTCTAATCCTTTAGGGGATGGGGTATGAAGTCCGGGGGCTTAGGCTCCCGGATTTTTTTTGACTAATCGATATTTTTAGATACAACTGAAGTGTCGCCGGTGTCGTAGAAGGACTGCGGCGCCGACCCCGATGATGAGATCTCCAGTCGCATCATTGTTGACAGACGGTGGGCCTCACGGCTCACCGTTTCTCGTTTAAAGGGTTGACGCGGTCCCGTCACGACTGGTCAATCTATTTGGGTGTCATGCCACGCGCGGCGCCGAATGTTTCAGTAAATGGTGATACCGATCAAACTGCGTCGCACCTGACAAAAGCATCCCGTCCATGTTCGCCGCGACATTACAGAAAGAAACGAACCGGCTGCGTTTTTGCTCCTACGTCGCCGCGATGACTATGGGTGAAGCACCGTCCCGCCAAGCTATCCCTAACACATGGAAAAGCGCCAGCCGGTCTATTCCAGCATTACCTGCATGCATTCCGGCTGCAAGGCTGGGAAGCGTTCGGGAGAGACCTGAATGGAGGCAGTGGTGAAGCTGACAATCTTTATACCTGTCCCAACCGAAGGCGCATAGACTTGAGGGGTGCGTGAACAAGCGTCTCGTTACCGTAGCGCCCATGTGCCCAATTTTGCTCTGCACCAGCGCGCAAGCGGCGGGGCCGCGCAACTGGACTAGCGGAGACAACCAAGTCAGTTGCTGGCTTGGTCGCAAGTCTCCCGGGGCTCCCAGAATTGGTTGCTTGCTCATGGAGCGGCTCAAAGCGAAAGCAGGAGCCCTGTGGAAAGCGCAGTCGTCCGATGCTATACGGAAATGGAGCCAAACTCCGGCAATCGCATAGACCCATCCACGCCCATCGATCGATTTGGTTTACCTCTTGCACGCTCTCACATCGCGTCTGACGTAAGCATCAATGCTCGGGCAGGATTGATTGACTGAGGCGGGATTCAGAAGAAGATTCACATTGTAACCATGGAATAGTGCACTGCAATCACTCTCCAAACATCCTGGCGGCAAACCCAAACTCTGGTATAGGCAATTTTTGCCGCGAACATTTCACCATAATATGTGCCGCTAACTCTTGCGCGCAGGGAAACCGACGCGGCATTGTCCAGCAGATTTATAACGCGGTCATAGACGTCCAATTGCTCCAGCTTCAGGATCCCTGTCCGATGGGCCTCAAGTTCTTCAAGCTTGCCCACTCTCCTGCCGAGGTGATCGATGAAGGTGACATCATCAGCGATCAGCGCATCCAGCGCCTGGACATCACCTGCCAGCGTGGCGGCCCTCAGTTGCCCTTCCAACATGTCGATCGTTAATTCATTCGTCATGGTCACCAATCATTTAGCAGGGATCCGCTCCAGCTTCACGAGCCTTCTCGGCCACAAGGGCGTCGATTGCGCGTCGTACTTCGGTAAAACTCCATCCGGATAGTTCGGCTTCATCGGCAATTGCCAAGATTTCCTTCGTTGAAACCTCATCTAAAAATCGTTCGCGTAAGGCTTCCATACAATGAGCATAGCGATGTTCGGGGCTTTCATATTCCACGTCCGTCAAGGGACCAACAATTGCAGCTCGCATCATAGCGGTAACTCCATCAACGAAACACTAACTCCGATTAATTGAAACAGTTCCGCAATGGCATTCTGCCGGCGTTGGTTATGGTGATCATAAGGGGCGACTTCGCCTGCTATTACGCAAAGGCCCATCACAGGAGCCAACCCGTTCGCGAGGATGTACAAGCATACGCCCCTATGCGACTGCGATGACAAGGACGCCGATCAGGAGCCCCACGCACGCCGGAGTTGCTCGGCCCCCGCTTTCGAACTGCATTGTCTCGAAAGACGGCACAAATTCATCTTCGTCCGAGCTGGAGAACACCAAAACGATGAGGTGTGCCCGCTGACACCCATCGATGATCGCTGCGGGAGATCGGGTGCCAGAGCGTTCACGGAGCAAGCTGACATTCGGATAAGTCGTTTATAACAACGATGGAATGCGCGGGATGCAACTCACTGCAACTGCGGCTTTCGCAGAAAACTGTTGCGATCGGCCGATTTCACCCGCAGCCATGCTTCGCGGCCGTTGCGCAGCACTCTCATGGAAATCTCTGCCCCGGCAGAGCCGCTCGTCCACAGCTTCCGGTAAAAATCAGCCAGCCCATCAATCCCCTCACCTCGGATCTCCGAGATGATGTCGCCCGGACGCAAGCCCGCTTTCTCCGCCGGCCCCCCTTGCGTGACGCTAATAACCACGACTTTACCGTTGCTCTCGGCGGAGAAAGCTCCGAGCCAGGGCCGTGGCGGCTTGTTGACCTTTCCGACAGTGAGAAGATCATCAAGGATCGGCGGCAACAAATTGATCGGCACGATCATATTGACGTCTGCAATCTCGCCATGTCTGCTCATTTGCAATAGCAGCGAGCCAATGCCCAAGAGCTTTCCGTCCGAGCCAATCAGTGCAGCCCCTCCCCATGAGGAATGGGCAGGCGCAATGAAGATCGCTTCGTCCAGGACGTACTCCCAATAGCCAGCAAATTCCTGCTTGGCGACAATGCTGACGCGGATGCATTGTCCGATCCCGTCGGCAAGCACAGCGAAATCGCCTACCTTGGCCTCGGCTGCGTTTCCAAAGGCCACTGCAGAAAGGCCAAGCGGACCAAGCGCCTGCACCAGCCCAAATCCTGTTTCTTGATCGTAGGCGAGTGCATGACCAGGCACGACATGCCCGTCGTGGCGCATCAACCAAACCTCTTCAGCTTCAATAATCAGATAACCAATCGTAAGGACGAGCCCGTCTTCGCGAATGACCACGCCGCTGCCCTCTCGCAGGGTCCCCAACGTCGCAGCTGTGAACGCGTCATCGAAAATTGATGAGCGCACAGCTACAACGGACCGCAAAATCGTATCGAGACTCATGGTTGTCAGTCCTGGCCAGACGCGGCAAACGATGCGACCGCGCAAAGCGGGAAACATGTCGTCCAATATAGGTATGAGCACGCGTGCCCAGGCACAAGGCCAAGAACAGAAATGTCTCTGCGGCCGCAGACAAGCGTCACTATTGCTGCTGCACTTTTCCGTCGAAAAGCGAAGGAAATTGCCGCGGCTGGCACCGGAGATATTGATCAGGTGCAGAAACGCTCTCGCCAAAATGCGCTGCCGCATGCCATGGCCATCTCGGATCGTAAAGAATGGCTCTTGCTATAGCGATCAGGTCGGCGTCGCCGGTGCCGATGATGGCTTCCGCCTGCTCGAACTCGGTTATGAGACCAACTGCTATTACAGGCATCCGGGTGGCAGCTTTGACGGCTCTTGCAAACGGCACCTGATAACTTGGGCCAACAGCGATCTGTTGATTAACTGCCAAGCCGCCGCTCGACACGTGGATGGCGGCGCAGCCGCGCTGTTCGAGAGCTTGTGCAAAGGCGATTGTTTGATCAACGTTCCAGCCCCCGTCGGTCCAATCCGTTGCCGATACCCGCATGGTGACGGGGCGATCGGCAGGAAATGCTTCGCGCACGGTCTCAAACACTTCGAGCGGGAACCTCATGCGGTTTTCCAGGGTGCCGCCGTACTCATCCGTTCGTTGATTTGAGAGCGGCGACAGAAACTGATGGAGGAGATAGCCATGCGCTCCATGGATCTGAACCGCCGCAAGGTCGAGCCGCGCGGCGCGACGAGCCGAATCGGCAAACGCTGCACGCAGCCGAGCCAGCCCATCGCGGTCAAGTGCCATCGGAGCATCATACGATGCATGGAACGGGATGCCACTTGGAGCCATCGTCTTCCAACCGCCCGGTTGGTCTGGGGCGATCTGCCGGCCACCCTTCCAGGGGACTTCGCTCGAGGCTTTGCGGCCCGCGTGTCCGAGCTGTATGGCGATTGGCATGTCTGACCAGCGGCGCACCCCGTCAAGGGTTCGGCGCATGGCTGCTTCGCACTGATCCGAATAAAGGCCAACGTCGCCGTAAGAGATGCGGCCTTCCGGCGAAACCGCCGTCGCTTCGATCGTCAGAATACCGGCACCAGAATGAGCCATTGTCCCAAGGTGAATAAGGTGCCAGTCAGTCATGTGCCCGTCTTGCGCCGAGTATTGGCACATCGGTGCGATGACAATGCGGTTGCGCAAAGTCAAACCGCCAATCGACACTGGCGAGAACAGCTTCGTTCCACTCATAAATCCTCCAAAAATCTTTGCTTTCCACAATTGGTATCTGCCCCAGCAGCTACCTCGTCTCGTTTTTGGCAACCATTGCCAGTGGTGCCGACATGGGACGTTATCACACAAGCCTTGCAACCCTATCAAGTTCCCGCCGATTGCCAGCGGATGTTTGCTTCGAGGATAGGCATGCAGGCCCTGATAGCGTGCTCGCATACATCGCCCTTCCCGGCCCTTGCGTTGCTGGCGGCTAACGCGTCGCACTTGGGGTTGCATTCGGTCGTTGTGCTGCCGCTATCGGCGCGCAAAGCCCAAAATGCGAAAAGCGGTGTATTGAGCGAACGCATTGCGTGTCTAATACCCGGGACATTGTAGAAGGAGCCACCAATGCCCGGCGAGAACAGCCGCCCTCATCGACCTTGACACCGAGATTGTTGCAACGATCTAGAGCCTTGCGGGAAGAACTATGGCTCAGGGCACATGACTTCATGACGCGAGCGCGGGTTGTTCAAGCCCCAGCCCATGCGGGTATATTCCAAGCGTCAAGGTTCACTGTTGAGGCCATTGTATTGCCTTGTCGCCGACGGCGGTGGTGTAACTGCCGTCTTTCCGCCGATGCCGATGTCGCTGCTTTCCGTTCCTGGCGCTGCGGTCGATTGCGATTCCACCTGTTTTGGCATGATGGACCTTGCAGTCGATTTGGCTGGCAAGCTTCGAGGAATTCAGCTCTTCCTCGGTCATACCAGACTTGAAAACCACAGGTTCGTTATCTTGGGATTGAGGTGGACGACGCCCTGCAACTTTCCGAGGAAATTGAACGATGAAAATGACCATCGGCTTCCAAGCCGATGGTCGCGCCTGCCAAACGCCGTCTTTGCCAGAAGCAAATCAGGACCGCTCGCATTGGCAATGCCGACGTTAGCGTGTTTGGCTGCTCTCACACCGGATAGCCAAAATCGTCAACAGGAGCACGATCCTGATGTGCTATTCGTCGATCTGCGGCTCGACGAGCCTTGCCAAGTTTCGCAGCGACTCTTGCCAACCAAGATAACAAGCCTCAGGTGGAATGACGTCTGGCACACCTGCCTGCGTTATATCCAACTCGGTCCCGACCGAAACTTTGGTCAACGTCACAATGACCTCCATTTCGCCAGGCAGGTTGGGGTCGTCGAATTTGTCCGTATAGCGCAGGCGTTCGCCTGGGACGAGCTCGACATATTCGCCGCCAAAGGCGTGGCTTTTGCCGGTTGTAAAGTTGCGGAAGGACATTTTGAACGTGCCGCCGACTGTCGGTTCCAAGTGATGCACCGTGCAGGCAAAGCCGTTGGGGGGAAGCCACTTGGCGAGCGCGTCCGCCTCGAGGAACGCGCGATAAACCTTTTCTGGGCTGGTTGCCAGAACGCGATGCAAGCGTATGGTACTCGGCATAATCGTGATCCTTTTGAATTGACAGTATGGACGAGCCTAGGACGAACGAGGCATTGTTAATCCGACACCGGATCAATCTTTATTGAACTAAAATTACTCAGACCTTTTGACCAAGATCAACAGGGACCGCTGGAAAAACGCCGCTATTACGACCTGTCGAAGAGAGCTGGCCTATCAATCAAGATATAGCGTGCCAAACGGCCACTCATGTTCGCTAATTAATGTGGCCCCCCGCGCTGAAAAAGATGCTTTGACCAGCAGTCAGCGGATGTGCCTCTCCGTTGACCACAGCGGTCAGTTCGCCCTCAATGAGGTAGATGGCTTCATCGTCCTCGGCGTGGACGTGGATCGGCGTCTTCGTGTTTCCGCCGCTGATGTTTTCAAAGAGGCAAAACTGGCCATTGGTCTGCTTGCCGGAGCAGGCGCTTCATCACCACGCTGGCCAAAACAAAGTCTTTCGTTTCTATGCTGCTCGTAGCAATCATCCTGATTCGAATATTAAAGGTTTCGCTCGACCTAACGGTCGGCTCGGTGGATTAATGTCCCCTGCCATCGGCTAAGTGCGACCCGACTTAAGCGAAGGTGACGATTGGAACGAATGAGGCCGGAGAGCGTAAGTTCCAGATGTGTGCAAGCCCCACATTGAGAGGGCTCAGCCAGGCTCAACGGCAAATCCGTGTGCTCACCACTCGGCGTAGCCATAAATGCAGTTGAAAAAAATCCGCAGCGTTCCGGCGGCTGTCGTCGTCTGCGCAGCGCGAACGTTACACATTGCCTTCGCCTGGAGCGCAACTGTTGCACACGTGCACTGGTCATCCTCAAGTTCACGTCACATAATGCGCCTCCTGCGCCAAGAAGATATCTGGGACACTGAGGCAGCAGAGAGCTATGACACGCCGCATGCGGGAATGTTCTCGCCTGACGTGTTGCAGCCAACGGTCGAAAGCTTGCGCGCGAGGGGAGAGCCCTTGGATTCGCGATTGGAACCGGTCGCGTGGCGGTACCGCTACACGAGCGAGGTGTTGCGGCCGGAATCGAACTATCACCTGCAATGGTAGCGCAGCTGCGCAAGAAAGCCGACGATGCGGCGATCCTTGTTGTTCTTGGTGATATGGCGACAACCGTCGCTGCGGGAAACTACTCGCTTGTGTATCTGGTCTTTAACACAATATCGAACTTGTTGACCCAAGCCGAGCAGGTTAGTTGCTTCCGCAACGCGGCGCGCCACCTGGTGCCCGGCGGACGCTTTGTGATTGAGCTATCAGTGCCAGACCTGCGCAAGCTGCCACCAGGTCAGAAGGCGGTCGTGTGGCAGGCAGAACCCGGTTATATTGGACTGGACACTTATGATGTCGTGCGACAGCACGTCGTATCGCATCATTTCAAGTTCGGCGAAGGTCGGCAATCCCGAGTGTTTCGCACCCCTCACCGCTACATCCGGCCCGCAGAACTGGATCTCATGGCTCAGTTGGCCGGGTTCGAACTGGAGAGTAGGCACGCGGACTGGGTCGGGTCTGAATTCACTGCCGAGTCACGTTCGCACGTATCCGTCTATCGAATACCTCTTGAACGTCAGGCCCAAAGACAAAAAACTGGCGCGTCTGCGGTCAAACTTGCGACCTGGGACTCGGGCTAAGCGAATTATCGCATCACAAAAACGCAGAGCGATCATCGGCATACCCGGCAAAAGCCTCGCAGCCACTCGATCCCAGGCGTTCGTACAGGCTTAAGGTCCAGCCGGCAGTGACGATCGTTTGCCGATCGCTCTTACCCGAATGGTATAATTGACACTGTTGGATGCTCTGGCAATCTGATTGCGCGCACCGGAAGCAATTCCTTTATGACCCAACAGATCATCTTGGAATGATATGCTCCCGTGGCCGCCTGTCATGTTTCAGTCAGGTGAAATAGCGACCTGGAGTGATGATGCGAGTACGCGATGGGATCAGCCGGGATCTGGTCAGAAACGCAAACGATCCTTTCTTTCTTGCTTCCGCCGAAAAGCGGGCGCTTCTTCGCGAAGCATCTGCGGCAATCCGTTGCTACCAGGCGCTGGCGGCCATCTCAGGTTCAATGACAAATGATCCGGCGCGCAATATCGCGGTTCAATTGAGTCAATTCGCTGATGATCTTGACTTCCGCTACGCTGACGAAACGAAAGCGATCATGATTGAGGCCGCCGATACCATCAGACTTCTGCGGCTGATGCTCGGCATCAGGCAGGAAAGCGTTTGAGCCTCGGAGCCTTACAACCACGATCCGAGCATGCCAAAACACAACGCCGCCGCAGCAATGGCGAGTATTGATGCTTTCCAGACATGCGCGCCAAAGGCCATCGTGCCAAAGATAGACGCATAAACTGCCTTGGCCAGCGTGTTGGACAGGACCGCAATGGCGATGGCCAGCGACGCGGTCTGTACCGAAAGGGTCGGCAGCAATCCTGCCACTGCTATGGTTGCCGCATCGACGTCCGCAAGGCCTGACAGCGCTGAAGCGATGAACAAACCGGCGTCGCCAAAAGTCTCGCTTGCTGCGCGGGCCAGAAATCCCACACCGACGAGAACCACCGCCATCTTGACAACCTCATCAAGATCAAAGGGATTCTTTGGCAGGACCTCCTGATGCTTGGCTGAACTTTGCCGGGCAAGCAGAACAGAATAGACCAGCATGGCGGCGGCGGCGGAAAACAGAACCGGAAGAAGCTCTGAGGCAAGTGGCCGTGCCAACACAATGACCAAAAAGCTGGTTCGGACCATCGAAACGGCGCCAGCACTGATGGCACCGGCAGCAAGCGGTCTCGTTAGATCTTCACTTGCCGAACGCCGGGCGTTTGAAATCGTTGCTGCCGTGGATGAGATCACACCGCCAATCGCACCGGCGACAATTTCGCCGCGCGCACTACCAAGCAGGCGCACGGCGATGTAACCGCAAAAGGAAATTGCAGCCAGGACAATGACCATGATCAGGCTTTTTGACGGTGAAACACCTCCGAACGGTCCGACCGGCTCAGATGGGACAATGGGAAGAACAACAAAGGAGAGCGCCAGAAGGATCACGGCCGAGCGCAGTTCGGACCAGCGCAGTTTGCGCATGGAGGCGTGGAGAAATTCCCGGCTCGCAAGCACTGCGACCAGAACTACGCCACCTGCGGAGGCGACGGTCATGCTGCTCAGAACGGCTGCACTTGCAAGAGCGAATGTGAGCATCGCAACCACAACCGACGTCGCGCTGTAGTTCTCGTCTGCGATTGCCTCACGCAACTGAAACACCGCAAAAACCGCTGTCAGTGTCACCAGAAATCCGACCACGACAATCCCCGGGATGCCGCCGGGTCGCGCAAGAAAATGTTCGAGTAGTCCGGCCACGCCGCCGAGCAGACCAATGAGTGTAAACGTCCGAATGCCAGCGGTACGGCTGCCTTCCTCTTCGTCCTTTTCACGCCAATGCCGTTCGACACCAACCGCAGCACCGATAGCAAGCGCCAGGCCCATGCGTTGAAATATTTCGATGTCTTCCATAGCCGGAACTATCCGCAGCATATCTGCGGCCCGTCAAGGACAGAATTTGCGGTTTGTCCTTCAACTAAGAACTGCTGTAAGGACAAGCACCCCAACACGCAATAGTACCCCCTTTTTGAGGCATTCGTGCAGGCGATATTAAACCCGGTTACCCCTGGGCTTTGCGCGCCGTATCACATCCACCGGGTACGCCGGGATTGTTGGTTATCCAGGTGCGCAAGGTTTTTCAACAATTCGCGTCCTAGGCCATCGGTGTTAAGGAGAGCCCACGACGTTTGAGTTTTTTCCCCGTTTCCCATTGTTGCGGATATGAGCTGCCAAATTAATCTGGCAGCTCATATCATGCTATGGCGCTTAGCTCTTCAATCGGGAATTGCACAGGCTGTAGTAGCCGCCACCCTTTTGAATCCATTTGAGACCACCAAGGGAGTTCCTTTCCTTGTTGGCGTAATATTGCGCGAGGCATGTGTGCATCCGGGCCTTGCCTGGACTTTCGGTCGAATATTTCGTCGCAACGGCGCTCGGAAAGGACACGCCGCGCGGAGCCGCCGTCGTCGGGGCAGCAGGCTCATCCGTATAGGTAGCCGTATCAGCCGTCGGAGCTGTATCGTCATCGTTTGCCGCGGACGCGCCTGCACTGCATTGTGCCTTGCGGAAATCATTCCATTTCAGACCGCCTAGCGTGCCGGCGCTCTTGGCTGCCTGATATTTTGCACTGCATTCCTTCATGGATAGACCAGAGCCATCGCCACTGTCTGATGGAGCGGTGGCTGTTGTCGTCGTTTGTGGAGGTTCCCGGTTCGTCCCTGCCGGCGCACCTGCACTGCACTCAGTCTTGCGGAAATCATTCCATTTGAGGTTGCCGAGCGTACCTGCACTTTTGGCGGCCTGATACTTGGCGCTGCATTCCTTCATGGTTAGGCCGTCGCTGTCGTTACCGGTTGCAGCTTTGGTGGTTTTGGTTGGGCTTGCAGGAGCTGCAGCAGCAGAACCGGCATTGCACTCAGCCTTGCGGAAATCATTCCACTTTACGCCACCCAGCGTTCCCGCATCTTTTGCAGCCTGATATTTGGCGCTGCATTCCTTCATCGTCAGGCCATTGCCCCCATCGGCGCCACCGGTGGCCGTGGATGTTGCGGTATCGGCCTTTGTCTTGCTTGCCGCCTTTTTCGTGTCCGTCGCTGGGACAGCATCAGAGCCACATTGCGCCTTTCTGAAATCATTCCATTTCAGACCGCCAAGCGTTCCCGCCTCCTTCGCTGCTTGATACTTGACGCTGCATTCCTTCGCAGTGAGTGCGTAAGCTGGTGCAACGGCAACTGATGCCGCGGCAAACATGCCAGCCAATACAAGATTTCGGATGATTGACATTGTAAACTCCCTCAAGTAGCCGGAAGCGCTCGAACGCGCGACCTGCAATGCTTTTCCTTCCCAAGACCGGGAAAGGAAATCTACCAAGCCACCTGTCTTTGTTCTTGCTAAAACTTTGCCTTATTATAAAAAAATGTATCGTTGAACTATAAAGTGTGAAGTATCACTTTTCCCATGAAAGCATGTGCCGATGGGCAGAAACACAGGGAAATGTGATCGAGCTTAGAAATCGACGCGCGGGGTGTCCGGCATAGGATTTTCAAAAAGCATCCAGAACGAGACGCCGTGGGCCCCTTCGTACCAGGCTTCAAAACGGCCAAGCGCCTCACCAATGGCCTGGGAACCGTCCGGCATGCCTTGATCTTGGCCAACCGAGACCCGATGAAGTGCAATGACCACGGGCGCAAAACGCGCAAGCGTTTTGTCGCGCGTTTCACTATCCGACAACCAGCCAAGTCTGACCCGCACCAGAGCAAGCGCGCGGGCGACTGCGATTTCCTCACCACTTTGCCCAACTGGATCGCTGGTGTCGTCCACCTGCGGCTTGGCAGCCTCGGCAACCGACCGCATCAAATTCATGCGGCGAAAAGCGATTGCCCGTTCGCGTTCGAGCGCTGCTATGCGGGTTGCAGCCTCGCGCCGATATGCGACCTCCAAAGATTGTGCTTCATCGGCTGCTTTCTGGAGCCGCTCGATATAGGTGGCAGCGGCTGTCATCGAGAGCTTCCGGGGTTGGTTGAGGATGGCGGAAGAGAGTGGGAGTCGAACCCACCAAAGACCGTCTCTCGGCCCCTCCCGGATTTGAAGTCCGGACGCCCCACCGGGGACGTTTCTCCTCCAAAAACAACGTTTCTAGCCCTCGCACCATCAATGGGACCGGCAAAGAAATCCAGACGGTTCCGGTTAACACGGCGAAGATCACCGCGGCGTAATGTGATGCTGTGGTGATCGAAGAAATCAAGGATCTGAATTGCAACCTTGCGGCCATTTTCAACGCGGTCTCGAAACTGTGCAGCCGTGAACCAGCCTTCAGCAGTGGCCAAGCTCACCTCGGCGGCAATCATTACCATTTCCGCAACCGTGCCGCGCAGAAAGAAATGGTCATGCGCTATTTCGTGCACCTTGCCCATACGACCGCCGAGCTTCAGCAGCTGGCGCACCCGCGATTCTGGCATGGCGAACAATTCAGCAAGGTCGCGGACGCGCGGCGGGCGAAACCGGTCGGCACCGCCGAGCAACGGCTCGATCTCTTTCCAGAATCGTTCATCCGCCGGGGCCATCGTCACTTCATGGCCGGCAAGACGGACCCAGGCTCCTTCGAGTCCAATATCACCGCTACGGGCAAGACTTTGCAGAGCTGAGCGGAATGCCGACAACGGCAGCCGTGGCTCAAGCTGCGACCGCAGCCGTTCAATACCTATCCCCAACAAATCCGGATTGTCAGCATGGAACGTTGCGAGCCGATCCAGCAAATCTCGTTTGAATTCCTTCCAGTGCCCCAACGACATGGCAAAAACCGAAGTCTCCACGGACAACTGCACAACACCTGTTGCTTGCGCCAATGCACTCACATCCTTCCACGCCATCGCCCTGTCGCGGGCGAAGGCAGTAATATCCAGATAGAATGGTGATACCGCCAGCAACGCTGCCATCGCCCGATCCGGCTCGATCAACTCTTGCGCGTCGAGCTGTGCCCTTCGCTCCGCGGTGCGGCGCTTGCGGCCCGGAGGGCGCAAATCCACAAAGCGCCCACCTCCGATCGTGCGTTGTGCCGATGTATCGCGAATAACGTAACGGTCACCAACCGCTGCGGCCACCGGCCGGTCAAGCACAAGTTGTACGCGTGTGCGGGTTCCAGGTGCTGCCGGCTCATCATCCAGAAGGACAATCCGAGCGCCGACCTCGGTGGACGCATGATGAAGCCGCACCGGAAACCAGTGACCGATCGGCTTGCGTTCGCAACCAAGCACACGCAATGTCGCGTCAATCCGGTTTGTTGGCGCGTACAAGCTGCTGTCGAGCACCATATCGCCACGCGTGATGGCAGCTTTTGATATATCTGCGCCAACGAGATTGAGAGCACAGCGATCGCCGGCTCGGCCGACTTCACTTGGCCGGTTTTGTGCATGGATCGAACGAATGCGGGCTGAAAGGCCCGAGGGGCTGACGGTCACATGACTATCGACTGATACCATTCCCGAAAGTACAGTCCCGGTTACGACCGTGCCTGCACCGTGTATTGTGAACGAACGATCGACTGCCAGGCGGAAACCGCCCGCTGCGCTGCGCCGGGTGAATTGGCGGGCAGCACCAACAATCACTTCGCGCAATGCCGCAAGACCTTGACCCGAAACCGTTGACACCGCGATTATCGGCACATCACGAAGCGCTGTGCCTGCAAGCTCGCTTCGTATTGTGGTTTCAAGCTGGATGAGCCGTTCTTTGGGTACAACATCGGACTTTGTAAGCGCAACAACACCATATTCGATACCAAGAAGGTCGATGATTGCCAGGTGCTCGTGCGTTTGCGGCATCATACCGTCATCGGCAGCAACCACGAGCAAGGCAAAATCGATGCCGCTGGCTCCCGCGAGCATGGTGTGGATGAACTTTTCATGTCCCGGCACATCTACAAAGCCAAGCGTCTCTGCCCCCTCCACGGGCATATAGGCAAAGCCGAGATCGATCGAAATGCCGCGGGCCTTTTCCTCTTTCAGCCGATCTGTATCGACGTTGGTCAGCGCCTTAACCAGCGATGTCTTGCCGTGGTCGATATGCCCTGCCGTACCAACGATCATGGCAGGCCCGCCTCCATGACCTCTGGTCTTTCAGCAAGTCGCTCGGCCTGGGCAAGTTGGTCTTCATCGAGTGTCGCACGCACCACATCAAAGAAGGGCGCCGCTAGTGCGCTGCCGCCTTGGCGCGCCATTAGCAGCCACATGAATGCCGCGACGGGATCGCGGACGACACCGTTTCCCAGATGGTAGGCGGCGCCAAGCATTGCTTGCCCGTCGGCGTCGCCAGCTTTGGCACCAAGCTGCCACCAGCGAACCGCCTCCTCCGGGTCACGCGGCACCCCGATTGCGTTGTGGTAGAGCATTCCCAGCCGCGTCATCGCGGCGGCCGAGCCATTTTGGGCGGCCGCAAGTGCCCAACGACGTGCCTGTGCGGGATCTGGTGCCACGACTTCGCCTTCCAGGAGCATCCAGCTCAGCATGTCCTGAGCATCGCAGTCGCCTTGTTCGGCCGCCTCACGATAGAGTGCTGCTGCCTGTTCGTGATCTGGTTCGATGCCCTCGCCCAAAAAGAGCAGGGTTGCCAGGTTGCGCTGGCCCACCGGGTCACCGGCTCGTGACGACAATGTCAGCCAGTCATGGGCGAGGGCAGCATTCCTCGCAACACCCAATCCGCGGGCAAAACATGCGCCGATATTGTTTTGGGCCCGCGCATTTCCCTCCCTGGCCAAAGGTTCCCATAGGAAGAGCGCCGTTGCGTAGTCGCCCTCCTTGGCAGCCATTAGCGCGCGCCCCATCTTCCCCTCACACGAGGCGTCATCCTCTGCTTTTTTTCGCGAGAACCGGCTAAGAAGGCTCATCATCCGACCATCCTTTGGGTGATAGATCAACCCCAACGAGATTGGTGACAAAACCAGTTTCGTCTTCAAGGCAACGCAGATCCAAAACGAGCGATCCGCGCTCGATACGGCCGATGACCGGCATTGGCAGCTGCCTGAGTGCTGATGCCAACGTCGCCAGTGCGCGGCCACTGCTCTCGATCGGTGTCAGCGCCAAGCCTGCGCTCGGCACCGTGGCGAGCGGCAAAGCGCCTGATCCGATCTGACTTTCGCATGCAACAGCCGAAACGTTGAAAGCGCCGTTTAAGGCCTGTTCTATCACAGGCACCAATCGTTGCGCTTGCGCGTCGATTTCACGCTGCGAACGGGTAAGCAGTCGCATAGTGGGGAGGCGTTCGCTCAGGCGATCGGGATCGCGATAGAGCTGCAAAGTCGCCATCAGCGCCGCAAGGCGGATTTTGTCGACACGCAACGCCCGTTTCATCGGGTTTGTGTTGATTTTCTCAATGAGCGACTTGCGGCCTAAAATAAATCCGGCTTGCGGACCGCCCAGCAACTTGTCGCCGGAAAAGGTCACTATGTCGGCACCCTCATTGAGAGCTTCGCGCACGGTTGGTTCGTGGGCAAGCCCGAAACGGGTGAGATCTATCAATGTACCGGAACCGAGATCGTTGACCAGAGGCACGCCCTTGCGGCCAGCAATGGCGGCCAACTCACGTGCGCCCACGTCCTTGGTAAAGCCTTCGATGCGGTAGTTTGAGGTATGGACCTTCAATATCAGGCCAGTTTCGGGGCCAATGGCCTTGTCGTAGTCGCTTGCATGGGTGCGGTTCGTGGTACCGACCTCGATAAGACGAACACCGGCGCGCGCCATGATATCCGGCATACGGAAAGCGCCGCCGATTTCGATCAGCTCACCGCGCGAGACAATGGCCTCCCTTCCCAATGCCAGACTGTTCAGGACCAAAAGGACAGCTGCGGCATTGTTGTTGACAATCGTCGCATCTTCCGCCCCGGTGAGTTTGCAAAGGAGAAAGCGCAGATGATCATCGCGTTCACCACGGTTGCCGCTGTCAAGATCGAATTCGAGAGATACAGCCTCGCGCATGGCCACCATTGCAGCCTCGATCGCCGCTGGCGCAAGCAATGCGCGACCAAGATTGGTGTGCAGCACGGTGCCGGTCAAATTGAACAGCGGCCGGAGCGTTGATTGGTCATCCGCATCAAGTCTGGCAAGCGCGGCAGCCACAATGTTTTCCCCAGTGGGAGCATTCCGGCCCTCACGGATTGCGTTACGCAAATCCGCCACTATAGTTCGCAGCGCTTTTGTGACGGCAGGTCGGCCAAAACGCTCGATTGCATTGCTCGCTGATGCCAACTTCAAAAGCGCATCCATCGAAGGAATGCGGCGCAAATTGGCGTTGCTATCCATAACCGCCCCCTAAAAGCCGGCTAACAGTGGAGAAAAGCCACCGCGATGATAGGGTCCCTCACGCATCAGCAGGTCGAGGCCAAGGCTTGCCACGTCGTCGGCAACAGGATCGACCGCGGCTTCCTTGTTCTGGTACAAGATCTTCGACCAGCCCAGGCATTCGTCGCAGGTTTCAGCCTTGATGACGCCGCTTTGCCCGTGGATTTCCTGATAACCGATGCCCTTGGTTGATCCGCAAAGCACGCATTTGACACGGACATAGTGCCAGAGCGTGCCGCACAGGGAACATGAGCAAAACCGTGCGCCGTGAGAACCGGGCCAGCCAACGACCATTGTCGACGCCGGCATGCTGCCACACACTGGGCAAACGCCATCAGCCACCGGCGCCAGCATTGCCAGATCGAGAACAGACGCAAGCCGGGCAAAGTATACCTGGAGACCCGCCCACACAAAAACATGCTCAGCAATCGCATCTGCGGGCAGACTATTGGAAAACACGCTATGCGCCATGGCGAGGCGTTGGACGTGATCGGCGGCGGTGACGTGAGCAAGCGCTTTGGCTGCGTCAACCGGCTTGTCGATTGCGGTAGCGGCAGCGAACAAGCGATCGAATACACTGCCAACTGCCTTGTCGCCCGCTAACGTGCTTCGGTCCAGCAGCGGCATTTCAAACGCGCGCGCCCGTGCGATTGTCTGCGTGTCGGGTCTTTCGGGTCGCGGCAGACCCGACTGGATATCACTTTGGACGGTCGCGAGTCGGGCAAGGAAATTGAGATAAGGAGCAAGATTGCTGGTCTCGGCCAATTGGCGCAGACGTGCCGCTCTGACGGAGAAAAACGAGGCAGGATCAGGAAGACGCGCAAAGGGAGGTGACGCAACATTTCCAATCACTGTCGGATCCGGTACGACCGCACTTTTGCGACTCATAGCACTCCCTCACGAACCACCCGGGCCACGTGGACCGAGATATCTCATCTCGCCAACACCCCTTCTATTCGGCGGGCGTTCTTCCGGATTTGTCTTTCGATGCTTTCGCGACCAGCTCACGCAACCACTTGCGATGATGCCGCCACGCCCAACCCCCGGTGACGGAGCCGCGGGTCATGGCCCGTATTGTACCACGTACCCAGATCGCTGCGTAGACATGGATTATCCAGACACTGATAGCCAGAATAGCTGCCATTGAATGTATCAGCACAGCCCACCGCTTCTGCTCGATCGTCGTTAAGGCGAAGAAATACTGATCCCAGATCACCACGCCACTCGTTATGAGCACGACGATCAGGATCGACATTGACCAGAAGACGAGTTTTTGCCCGGCATTGTACTTGCCCACTTCCGGCAAGCGTTCGTCGTGTGCAGTCAACACATCCCGAATGCGCGCAAGCCAGGTGCCATCGTCCCGTCTCCAAAGGTTGGCCTTCCAAAAGCGGACAAACAGCCCCAAAAAGCTGAAAAACAGCACCACGCCGATCCACGGATGGATGATGCGCGTCAAGGGACCGCCACCAAAAAATCCGGAGAGGAAAAACAGGCGCGGGTGAAACAAGGCCAGACCGGAGAGAGCCAAAAGCACAAGGCTTGTCGCCGTAATCCAGTGATTGATCCGCGCTCCGGCGGTATAGCGATCAACTGTAACGGGTTTGCCGGCATGAACACTATCGCCCTTGCCCACATCATAATCCCTACTCATGGACGCCGCTCCTCTCCGGCCAACCTTTCCGCTGCCTCCTCGTCCCCTTGGGAAACGCGGTTGGGTCCCGCAACCAGATAGTGCATGAACCCAGTCGCCGCTGCGAGGCCGATCACGGCAAGACCGGCGTATTTGGTGACACCTTTCCAGGCCTCGACGACCGGGCTGATCCTCGGATTGCTCGGCAGACCGGCGTAAATTTCCGGCTTGTCTGCGTGATGCAGAACGTACATGACATGTGTGCCGCCGACCCCCGGCGGATCGTAGAGGCCCGCATTGGCAAAACCACGTGATTTCAGATCGGTGATACGTCCTTGCGCGTGCTGCTTCATTTCCTCCTTGGTGCCAAACACAATTGCCTGCGTTGGGCAGGCCTTCGCGCAAGCCGGCCCTTGCCCTACGGCCACTCGGTCGGAGCAGAGCGTGCATTTATAGGCAGTATGATCGACTTCAGAGATGCGCGGAATATTGAACGGGCACCCCTTAATGCAGTAGCCGCAGCCAATACAGTTCTCGTGGACGAAATCGACAATGCCATTTGAATATTGGACAATGGCGCCTGGCGCCGGGCAGGCCTTCAGGCAGCCCGGATCCTCGCAATGCATGCACCCATCCTTGCGAATAAGCCATTCCAGATTGTTCGTCTCTGGATTCTCCCATTCGGTGAATCGCATCAAAGTGAACATGTCCGGCGTCAGGTCATGCGGGTTTTCGTAAATGCCCGTGTTGACCCCTACTTCCGGATGCGTGTCATTCCACTCGATACAGGCCGTTTGGCAAGCCTTGCAGCCGATACACTTGGACACGTCAATGAGCTTTGCGACCTCACTCTGGCGCTGGGCCGGCGGTGTCACTGTTGACGCCGACCGGCGGATCAGGTCGTGTTCACCGAACTTCGGGGATTTAAGCTGGGTGGTGGGATTTGGAACAGGCGGGAACATGGCGGCCGTCTCCTATGCCACTGGCCCGGCGATGGGCTCGATATTGACCAGGAACGCCTTGTATTCAGGCGTCTCGATATTGGCGTCACCTACAAAGGGGGTGAGCGAATTCGGACCGAAGCCTTTCTTTGCCGCTCCAGTGAAACCCCAGTGCAGTGGTATACCCACCACGTGAACCGGTTTGCCGTCGCAGATCAAAGGTTTGATCCGCTTTGTCACGACTGCCTTGGCTTTGATGGATCCGCGCTTGGACCACACTCGCACCCATCCGCCTTTGACGATGCCCCTCTCCTTGGCGAGTTCTTCCGATATCTCGACGAAGAATTCGGGCTGCAGGACGGCATTCACCCACACATGCTTGGTCCAATAGTGGAAATGTTCGGTCAGACGGTAGGATGTTGCCGCATAGGGAAACTCCTGTGATGCGGGCTCGGCAAATTGCGCGAAATCGCCCGCGAACACCCGCGCTGCGGGATTGCCGCGTACATTCGGGGCAACGAAGTTGGTGACCGGTGATTCGAACGGTTCATAATGGGCCGGAAACGGACCGTCGCGCATCATGCCACGCACAAACAGGCGTGACACACCCTCGGGATTCATGATGAATGGCCCGACATCCGACGGCTTGGCCGTCGGAGCGATATCCGGCACATCATAGCCAGACCATTTCTGCCCGTCCCACTCGATCAGCTTGCGGCTTGGATCCCATGCCTTGCCCTTCAAATCCGCTGAAGCCCGGTTGTAGAGAATGCGGCGGTTGACGGGCCAGGAGAACGCCCACTTGGAATAAGCGCCGGTTTCGTCGGGGTCGGACGTATCCCGGCGCGCCATATTGTTGCCGTTCTCATTGAAGCAACCGGCGTAAATCCAGCAGCCGCTCGATGTGGAACCATCATCACGCAGCGCAGCAAAGCTGGGTACCAGCTTGCCTGCTTCGGCAACCACCTTGGTCGGATCGCTCGGGTCATAGACAGTGGCATAGGCCCTGCCATTGATTTCCTTGGCAAGCTCTTCAGCAGTCGGCTCGCCCGGATCGCCATAGGACCAGTCGAGATTGACGATCGGATCGGGGAAGGCTCCTCCTTCCTTGCGATAAAGGTCTCTCAGGCGCACATAGATCTGCGCCATGATCCAATTGTCCGTCTTCGCTTCTCCAGGAGGCGTGCCGCCCGGCCAATGCCATTGCAGCCAGCGTCCGGAATTGGTCAGCGAGCCCTCATCTTCAGCAAAGCATGTGGAGGGCAGTTGGAAGACCTCCGTTTGGATTTGCGAAGGATCAACATCGTTAAACTCGCCGTGATTCTCCCAGAACCGCGAGGTCTCCGTGTCCAGGGGATCCATCGTAACGAGGAACTTGAGCTTCGACAGCGATGCAGTCAGCTTCGTTCTGTTCGGAGCTGCGAGCAGTGGATTGAACCCTTGACAAATATACCCTGTCATCTTGCCCTGGTTCATAAGTTCGAAGGCGCGCAGCACATCGTAGCTCGGGACATCAAGCTTGGGTAACCAGTCATAGGCAAAATGGTTTTCCGGCGTCGCCGCGGGACCCCACATGGCTTTCAGGAAACTGACGAAGAACTTCTTGTAGTTCTGCCAATAGCTCATCTGGTTGGGCCGAAGTGGTTTGAAACCGCGTGTTGACATGTAGCTGTCGAAATCCACCTCCTTCTCGGTCGGCAGCGTCATATAACCCGGCAAAAGGTTGGACATCAGCCCGACATCGGTGAGGCCTTGAATGTTGGAGTGCCCGCGCAGTGCGTTCATGCCCCCGCCGCGCACGCCGATATTGCCCAATATGAGTTGCAGCATCGCCATCGAACGGATGTTTTGCGAGCCTTTCGAATGCTGTGTCCAGCCAAGCGCGTACATGGACGTCATCGTCTTGGTCGGCGTTGAACATTCCGAGATCATCTCGGCCACCTTCAGGAACTTCTCCTTGGGTGTACCACAGATGCGCTCGACCGTTTCCGGCGTGTAGACCGAAACATGCGCCTTCAGCAGGTTCCAAACGCAGCGCGGATGCGTGAGCGTGTCGTCCACCGTAGCGTACCCGTCATCGCCGATCACATAGTCCCAACTCGACTTGTCATAGTCGCGCTTGGTTTCGTCGTAACCGGTAAACAGGCCGTCCTTGTATGCGAAGCCGTCCTTGACGATGTAGGCGGCATTGGTGAATGCCTTGACATAGTCCCACTGCACCTTGTCGTTCTGGATGCAGTAATTCATGACGCCGAGCAGGAAGGCGATGTCCGATCCCTGGCGAATCGGTGCATACACATCGGCAACCGATGCCGAGCGCGTAAAGCGCGGATCGACGACAATCAGCCTCGCACCACGGTTGGCCTTGGCCTCCGTGACCCATTTAAACCCGCAAGGGTGCGCTTCAGCGGCATTGCCTCCCATGATGACAACAAGATCCGTGTTCTTGATGTCCGTCCAGGAGTTGGTCATTGCACCACGGCCAAATGTTGGGCCCAAACTGGACACCGTTGGGCCGTGTCAGACACGTGCCTGGTTATCGAATACCAGCATTCCGGCGCTGCGTACGACTTTGTAGGTCACAAACGCCGTTTCATTCGTTGTTGCGGAGGCGGCGAGGAAACCAGTCGTGGTCCACCGGTTTACTGTTACGCCGTCATTGTTTTTCTGGACAAAATTACCGTCGCGATCGTCCTTCATCAACCGGGCGATGCGATCGAGAGCTTCTTCCCATCCGATGCGTTCGAATTTGTCCGAGCCAGGCCTGCGAACCATCGGATATTTCAAGCGAGTCTCGGCCTTGACGAAATTGAGAAGCGCCGACCCTTTGGGGCAAAGCGTGCCACGATTTGTCGGGTGGTCGCTGTCGCCCTCGATATGGATAATCTCGGCCTGTTCGCCTTTTCTAAGATCACCCTTTGAGTACATGATTATGCCGCATGCAACGGAGCAGTATGGACAGGTGTTGCGCGTTTCGGTGGTATTCACGAGTTTGAAAGCGCGGATCGCTTCAGCATGTGCTGTCTCGACTTCACCAAAGCCAAAGGCTCCAAGCGCCGTACCCGCAAAACCCGCGCCGGTCGCCGCAAGAAACTGGCGCCGCGAGAGTTCCATGTTCATAGAATGTTACCTCCCCTGTAAGCCGGCTTTGCCAACCCAGCATGCCGGAGATGAGAACAACATCGGCATTTAAAGACAAAATCCTACCTGAGCATATTTTATTGTCAAATCAATAAGAAGCGATCAAATATGAATGGAAATCTCAAATTAAAGATGTGCGGTGGTGAACATAACCAATGTTGTCGATATTGTGCTGTTCGCAACTCAAGCAATGATAAATTGACCTTCGGTCCCAAATGGACAAGAATAGTCGCGTGAGCTTGCTTGTCGCTCCCGAGTTCGGGGCAGTCCTCATATCCTTCCGTTGCAAAGCGCGCCCGGAAAGGGCGTCTTTATTGGGCTGCGCGCCCCTTTCACAAATCACGAAAAGCTTTCACCCCATACATTTCAACTGTCTGCCAGCGCCGTTGATGTCGTCAAATCGGGAGGGCTTAAAATGTTAGATCGTCGCGAATTTCTAAAGGCCGGTACCGCAGCGAGCGTGATCGCCGCAATGCCAGGAAAGGTCTTTGCTGACCCTGCTTTTGCGCCAAGGCCCGGCGCGTGGCGGACCTTCGAAATCACCACCCGTATCGAGCTATCAGGGACGGAAGGCTCCGGGCGCGCATGGGTCCCGCTGCCAGGCTTCAGCGCCAGCGATTGGAATCGGTCAGAGACAAGCACCGTTACGACCAACGCAGCCAGCGCCAGAGTCATGCACGGTGCACCCGATGACGCTGACATGCTGCTTGTCGAGTGGAAAGCCGGCCGGGGCGCGCCAGCTGTCGAGATCATTAGCCATGTAGCCACGCGTGATCGTGCCATGGATCTATCAAGGCCGGGAAGTCCCACCCCGCTAATGTCCGCCGAGCGTGCACGATATCTGGCTGGCAGTCGATTTGTCCCCGTCGACGGCATCGTCGAGGAAACATCCAACAGGATTGTTGGTAGGATAACAAACGAGGTTGAGAAGGCGAGGCTGCTTTACGAGTGGGTGGTCGCAAACACCTACCGGAACCCCGCCACACGTGGCTGCGGTTCCGGCGATGTCGCCGCCATGTTGAGAAGCGGCGACCTTGGCGGAAAATGTGCCGATCTGAATGCTCTTTATGTCGGCCTTGCCCGCGCCGCCGGTCTTCCTGCGCGCGACATTTACGGTTTGCGGGTCGCGCCGTCAAATTTTGGTTACAAGAGCCTCGGAGCGAACAACGAGATCGTCACCAAGGCGCAGCATTGCCGCGCCGAAGTCTATCTTTCCGACTTTGGCTGGGTGCCCGTCGATCCGGCGGATGTGCGAAAGATGATGCTTGAGGAGGTAAAAAGCGGTCTGGGCGCTGACGATCCCAAGGTCGTCGCCGCGCGTGAGACACTGTTTGGTGCCTGGGAAGGCAACTGGATCGCCTATAATGATGCCCGCGACGTGACGCTGCCCAATTCAAGCGGACCGGCGCTGGCTTTCCTGATGTACCCGCAGGCGGAAGTTGCCTCGGTCAGGCTCGATTGCCTTGAGCCCGACGCGTTCAAATACTCGATTCGCTCACGGGAAATCACGATCTGACGAACGACTGGCAAACCCACGCAGAGGATATCATGGATGATCGAACTTCATCGTCGCCGGTACGTCTTACGGCGCTTGCCCATGGTGGCGGCTGCGGCTGCAAGCTCGCGCCTTCAGTGTTGCAGCAATTGCTTGCAGATCAACCTGCAGCTGGGCCGTTCGCCCGGCTGCTTGTGGGAACCGAAACCGGGGACGATGCCGCTGTCTGGCAGCTTGATGACGAAACCTGTGTGATCGCGACTACAGATTTCTTTATGCCGATGGTCGATGATCCCTTTGACTTCGGCCGGATCGCGGCGACCAATGCGATCTCCGATGTTTACGCAATGGGCGGAAAACCAATCATGGCACTCGCCATTCTCGGCATGCCGATCGACAAGATATCCGCTGAAACGGTACGCGAGATATTGAAGGGCGGACGTGCGATATGCGCACAGGCCGGTATCCCTGTTGCCGGTGGTCATTCGATCGATTCGCCGGAGCCGATCTACGGTCTGGCAGTAATAGGCATTTGCCCCGTTGCCAGCCTGCGGCGCAACAGCGGCGCCAGGCCTGGCGACACCCTGATCCTGACCAAGGCCCTCGGTGTGGGGATTTACTCCGCCGCGTTCAAGAAAGGTATGTTGCCGGCGCACGCCTATGGCGAGCTCATTGCATCGACGACACTTTTGAACCGTATCGGTCCCGAACTCGCCCAGGATGCAGATGTGCATGCTATTACGGACGTCACCGGTTTCGGCATTCTCGGCCACGCCCTGGAGGTTTCGCGTGGTTCGAACGTGCAGATCTCGCTGCGCACCGACGATATCGCCCTTTTTTCTCTGGGTGCCGAGCTAGCGCAGCAGGGGTTCGTCACCGGGGCATCTCATCGCAATTGGGCAAGTTACGGCAAAGAGGTCGTCTTGCCCAACGACTTCCCGCCGTGGAAACGTCACGTGCTTACGGATCCTCAAACCTCCGGCGGCCTGCTTGTTTCATGCAGCGCGCAACGGGCGACGGGCGTTCTCCAAAAGATAGTGGCTGCAGGCTATCCGGCGGCCCGGATCATCGGTTCTGTAGGCGCGCCGGGATCAACTCATAGCCTTCAGGTAGTCTAGCTTCGGGGAAGAGGTCACCCAAGGCATTGCCGTTGTTTGAAGGTCAGGTGCGTAGGACCGTGCTGACAGTGTCAAAAGATCCGGGCAGCTCAGTGAGGACCACCCCCAGTTTGGCAGATATTTCCGAGGCAGACTTTGAGAGCGACTTCGCACAAAATTTCCGTGACCCTGATGCCCCGAGGGATGTCCAACACATCTAGAGGCGGGAGGCGAGAACCTTATCGACACGCCGATGGTCAAGGTCGACCACTTCAAAGCGCCACTCGTCGAAATTGATTGCCTCACCCGTTTCCGGAATTCGTTCCAATCGATCGATGATAAAGCCAGCAACGGTTTCGTAATGACGGGTCTTTGGAAGGTCGATGCCCAAGAGCTCTGCCATTTCATCGGCGGGCATCCAACCGGCAAGCAACCAGGAACCATCATCGCGTCGAACAGCCTCCGGCTCGGACTGATCTTCGTCGGAGCGGAATGCCCCAGCTATCGCGTCAAGAATGTCAGCAGGCGTCAGCAGACCTTCGAAGTGGCCATACTCGTCATGAACGAGCGCCATCGGCACATCCGAGTCGCGCAAGACTTTCAGCGCTGCCAAAGCATCAAGCGTATCGGGAACCACGGGAGCACGGCGGATGTGGTCGCGTATCACAACCCGCGAAGCGGATAGTAGCGCCTCGACCATGTCCTTCAGCATGATGACGCCAATGACATTGTCGCGGTCGTCGTCAAAGACGGGCAAGCACGAATGATTGCTCGCGATGAGCTTCCCCTTGAGTGAAGCGACGTCTTCGTCAACCTTGACCATCTCGACGTCGGTACGGGGTGTCATCACGGCGCGGACACTGCGGTCGCCGAGCCGGATCACCCCCGAGATCATCGAACGTTCTGCTTCTTCGATCACTCCAGTACTGCCGGCCTCGGCAACGATCGTGAGAATTTCCTCATCCGTGATGGCGCTTTGCGATGCGGTTGAAACCCCCAGCAGTTTGAAGACGCCACGCGTCGAGGCATCGAGCAGCCAAACGGCAGGAGCGGCAACCCGAGACAGCATATTCATGGGACGTGCAATAAAGCAGGCGATGCGCTCGGGATTCTTCAACGCCAGATGTTTGGGAACGAGCTCCCCGACGATAACGGAAAGATAGGTGATGATGCCGATGACAAGAGCATATCCTCCAGGCTGGGCGATATCGGGGCGAACGCCTGCGCCCGTTAGCAATTCACCCATCCGCGCCCCTAGGGTCGCACCGGAAAATGCACCGGCAACAATGCCGACAAGGGTGATGCCGATTTGGACTGTCGAGAGGAATTTACCCGGACTCTCGGACAGGGCAATTGCGGCTTGCGCGCCGGCGACGCCGCGATCGGCCAGCATTTCAAGACGTATTTTTCGCGCCGAGACCACAGCAAGTTCAGAAAGTGCGAAAACGCCATTAAGCACGATGAGGAAGCCAACGATCAATAACTCAAGCATATGTTTTGGACGTGCCTCTCCGACGATTTCAGTACGGAGGGTATGTTTCCCGTCTGAAAAGCCAATCTATGATCCCGCGCCCCGTAATCCAAGCCATTTCTCGGCAGCGTCGCTCAAGATGAAAACGATCCTCAACGCAAGCCAATATGCAAGCTGGCGCAGGGAATACGCGGCGGTCAAACCCGGCCCAAGCACATAGGTTGTGGCAAACGAAGATTTATTCAGTTCAGTTTCTCAAAATGGCGCCGTTGGGTGATAGCTGATAACCACAATGGCGTCGGTTCAATGTCCAGCATACAGCAACCCGGTTGGTATTAAATTGGGAACGATAAAATTAGCTGCGAGTTGTTGAGGTGCCAAATTGAAACCGGAGCACCAAAATGAAAACGCTTGCAGAGCTATTCGAACACACCCTCAAAGATGTTTATTACGCCGAAAATGCTATCGTAAAGGCTCTTCCAAAAGTGTCCAGCGCGGTAAAGAGCGCAGAGCTTAAAAAGACCTTAGACCAGCACCTGGAGGAAACAAAAGGACAGATCAAAACCCTGGAGAAGGTTTTCAAGACGATTGGCCTAAAGCCGGAAGGCCAAAAATGCGATGGTACGGATGGTCTGATAAAAGAGGCCGATGGCGTCATTGCTGATGCGCAAGGTGTCGCTTTGGAAGCTGGTGCCTTGGCCGCATGCCAAGCTGTAGAACACTATGAAATTGCCCGTTACGGCTCTTTGCGCGAATGGGCAAAAGTTCTCGGAAATGAAGAGGCGCATGTTTTACTGAGCGAGATTCTTGATCAAGAAAAGGCGGCCAATAACAAGCTCACCAACTTGGCAGTCACCTCAATCAACAAATAGCACTTTGCTGGAGTGCACGATTGGCGAGGACGACCATCACCATTATCCGATCAGATCGATGCGGAGTTTGAAGTGGTCACCTCGTCGTCGGTCCTACTTCACCTCGCTACCATATCTAGACACCTTCCAACGCAACTATTCTGGTTCTCGCGCATCGTTCGCGGATGCCTTGAGACACTCGCTGCGACATCTGCAATGAGGTGTACCGACACATGGCGGCAACGCCTTGAAAGGTGTGCTGCGCGCAACATACGCCTTTCCCCTAATCATGGCCCAAGCGGCCATCATCGTGCCGCATGGAGAATAGAGCAGCAATCGTTCAATGCGCGCAGCTTTCTCATCAAGCCGGTGAGGCGATGGCCAGAACGATAGCGATTGCCAGCAATAGCGGCCCCATCCATCTGAAATGGCCTACGAGGTTTGCAAGCCAAGCATTCTGCGCACCTTGATTTGGGGTGGGAAACGAAAGATAGCCAAAGCCGACGGCTGCCATCCATAGTCCGGCGCAAAACATAATGAACTCGTCGATGTAAGCTGCAATCACGCCCGCTTCTCCCTGGAGTCGGTCCAACTTGCCAATTTTCAATGCCGGTGCATGAGAACGCTGGCATGAGAAGTTCGCGCAGGCTGTGGCCAAAGGCAAGAGCGAAACGAATGCATACGCCGGTTCCGGTTTTTAATCCCAAAGCCAGAACGCCGCTCGATCAATGGACAATGATGACATTGTCGCTCTGGTGAGGAAGCCGAGAGCCTAAGGTGTGACATGCCCCCTGTTTCGACCGAGAGCCTCACCAACAAGCGAAGAAGAAGCCCGCCAATTGGTAGTGGCCAATGAGAACGTTGCGGTGTCCATATTAGCTCGTGTCTCGTCTACAAATTTTACGGCGAAAGATCCAGCAGGGCCGAATAACACAAAGAATTCAATAAAATGTGCAGGTGGGACGCTGTGTCGTAACGTAATGATCTTTGCACGCGCCAAATAACAGTTAGGAAATTTGGACGAGGACAAGGTGCATCATTCTAGCCCAATATGCTGAAAAACTTACTCTCGTGGCGGATATACTTCGCAATCCGATTACTGCATAGTCGCGCGCGAACAGTTTTAAGCATCAATAGCTGTCGGCAAACAATCATCTATTACGGATAAGATTCCATGAATGCTCCCCCCTGCTGGGCAGCGTTCAACGATCCCTGCTGCCTTCATGATCACCGTGAAGTCCTCAAGCATCAATGACTCAAGCTGGCTGAAGCAGCATAACGGGGCAGAAGCCAACAACACCAAAATCGTGCTTTCAGATTTTAAGGAGCTTGCGAAAATGGCTGATTCTATTTCCATGCAGCGTGATTTTTGGAACAGATGGAATGCGTCGACGCGGGAGGTGCACCTCGAAGAAGTGTCTTTCCGTCAGGCGCAGGTAGTACGAAGCTGGCTGGCGCAGACACCTGGCATTGAGCGCCGCATTCTGGAGGTGGGCTGCGGAGCGGGCTGGTTCTGTGGTGAGCTAGCGGAGTTCGGCGAAGTTACGGCGACCGATCTTTCCGACGAGGTATTGGCAAGGGCTCAGGAACGTCTGCCCAATGTGAGATTTATCGCCGGAGATTTCATGCAACTCGACTTTGGAGGCGAAAAGTTCGACGTGATCGTCGCTCTTGAAGTTCTCTCCCATATAGCCGACCAGCATGCATTCATCGCCAAGCTTGCCAGCCACCTGCATGATAACGGTCAATTGATGCTGGCCACGCAAAATCGCCCCATCCTTCAGAAATACAATCGTATCCCGCCACCAAGTCCGGGCCAGCTTCGACGCTGGGTGGACAAAAAAGAGTTGACCTCGCTTTTGTCCAGGCACTTCGAGGTATTGCAGCTGTTTTCGGTGACACCCACAGCAAACAAAGGGTTCATGAGAATATTGCATTCCCGAACCCTCAACCGGCCCATTCGAGCCCTTGTTGGCAATAGACTTGACCGCTTGAAAGAGTCTATTGGTCTCGGCTGGACGCTTATGGCGCGGGCACGGAAGAAACCAGTGCCGTGAGCCATTGAGAAGATTTTGAGCGGTCTATCGTTCGCGACTGGTTACGGTCGAGAATCCGAACCGGCCGGCGTTTTCTCACCTGCGGTGTGTTCGCGCTCAATCGCGTTTAGCAATTGCTGAATTCGAGCATCTCCGCCGATCCTGTCGAGGTCCGAGTCATTCCTGAACCACATGACCTGATACGACGAACTATTGGGTAAAACCCTTTGCAAAAGCTCGATGGCTTGGTCAGTGTCTCCGATGATCGAATAAACGCAGGCGACATTGTATTGTGCCACAATGTCGTTAGGGTCGATCGCCAGTGCACGCGCTGCCCACTCGCGGGCGCGCTCTTTTTCGCCAAGATGTGCCCATGCAAGCGCACCGCGGTGGGCTGGACCAGAATTTTCGGGATTGCGACTGAGCGCCCGTTCTGCTCGCCACACACCGATGCGTGCCCAACTTTCGGTTGCCGCGGGCTGTCCCAGCGAGCGATAGGCACTCATAAGGTGGATCGGCGATATATAATCGTCCGGCCTGATCTGGGCGGCACGTTTGAAATAATTGACAGCCTCCTCGAAGTTTCCGTGCATGAAGAAAAAACGGGCATAATGAAAATGTGCCTCGTAAAGATTGGCGTCCAGAGCAAGCGCGCGCTCGAAGGCGGCAACGGCCTGCTTGTCGTGGCCATTTTGATGCAGCGCAAGTCCCCGGGAAGCATGGGCCTCCGCCAGGTCCGGGTCGAGCTCGAGTGCCTTCGCACTGGTGGCCATGATGCTGCTCAGCGGAAAATCATCAGGTTGCCAGTCCCGTAACGCCGCGTCGCAATCGGCTATGCCGGCATAGGCGCGGGCGTAGCCCGGGTCCAACTCCACCGCCTTGCAAAACATACGCCGCGCCAGATGCAGATAAGTCTTGGTCCAGGCATGGGAAAACTGGCGGCCACGCAAATAATACGTGTATGCTTCCACATTAGCAGTGGGTTCGCACAAAATGGCCCTCTTCTCCTCCGGCAACAATTTAATCTTTAACTGGTTCACGATCGCGTGCGTGATCTCATCCTGGATAGCAAATATGTCGGTAAGGTCGCGGTCATATCGCTCGGCCCACAGATGTCCCCCATTTTTTGCATCGATAAGCTGGCCGGTGATACGGATGCGCTGTCCCGCTTTACGCACACTGCCTTCCAGCACGTAGTGAACACCAAGTTCCTGTGCCAGCTGCTTTACCTTGACCGATTTGCCCTTGTAGGTGAACACGGTGTTTCGGGCGACAACTTGAAGGCTGGAGACTTTCGACAGGTCCGTGATTATGTCCTCGGTAATGCCGTCAGAAAAATATTCTTGCTCCGGGTCCTGACTCATATTCGTAAACGGCAGCACAGCAATGAACAGTTGGTGCCGATCAGACGAGCCTGGCCCGGCGGAACCTTGGTTCTGCGCCTGAACCGGAAGACCAAGCGACACGGTGTAGACCCGTACATTCTGTTTTATGTTTTTTAAAGAATGTTCGCCTTTGTCCTCAAATGCCAGATTCAACCGGGAGCCGACCTGGTCGCGCACTGACGCCGAAACGGCGATACCGCCGGGCTCGGCAATTGCTTCGAGTCGCGAGGCCACATTCACACCATCTCCGAAAATATCGTCATCTTCGACGATCACATCTCCAAGGTTGACACCGATCCGGAACTCGATGCGCCTGTCCACGGACACAGCCTCGTTGCGCTGGCGCATGTTTCGCTGGATTTCGGCTGCGCAGGCAACGGCGTTTACAACACTTGGGAACTCGACCAGCATGCCGTCGCCGGTGACTTTCACAATGCGGCCTTTGTGGTCGGCGATCTTTGGCTCGAGTAGCTCGTTTCGATGACGCTTGAACGTAGCAAGCGTGCCAGCTTCGTCCGCACCCATAAGACGACTGAAGCCGACAATGTCTGCAGCAAGTATCGCGGTCAGTCGACGTTCCAAACAGCCCCCGTTTTCATTGGATCTAGCCCCTGAAGGAACTTAGCTTTTTCTTGGGCACCTGTCGTGTCCATACTTTTGGTTAGTTGGCAGCAGGCTGCATGACATTAAGGAGCAAGGATCCCCCTGCCCTTTGGCGGAGAAGGTTCGAAATACGGCATCGATGATTTCACCGAGGTCAAGTACGTCTGTCTTGGCGGGATCGCCTGACGGTCCGCCTCAAGAACGTTGACAAATCTAGTCGCCGGAGCCCTCGCCATTCGCCGCACTCGCCTCAATCGAATTGTGAACGCGTGGTGCTTTTTTTCCGGCTTTTCGTAAGCGCTGTTGTGAGGTTGCCCGCCGATTGGTGCGGCACGTTTCTCATTTTCTCAATAACTACAGGCTAAACCCGGCAGCGAAATAAAACAGTGCGGATATGACTGCAGCCGCCGGCATGGTGACCAGCCAGGCAATGACAATGTTGCTGGCTAATCCCCAACGCACCGCCGAGACGCGCCGGGCCGCGCCAACACCGATGATTGCCCCTGTAATCGTGTGGGTCGTGGACACGGGAATTCCGAGCCATGTCGCTCCGAATAATGTCAGCGCCCCGCCAGTCTCGGCACAGAATCCTTGCATCGGATTGAGCCGGGTGATTTTTGAACCCATGGTATGAACGATCCGCCAGCCGCCAAATAGCGTGCCGAGCGCCATTGCCGACTGGCAGGCAATTACGACCCAAAATGGGACAGTGAATTGGCTTCCAAGATAACCTTGCGAGAAAAGCAATACGGCAATGATGCCCATGGTCTTTTGCGCATCATTGCCGCCATGCCCGAGCGAATCCTGGGGCCATGGAATGCGCTGGCCAATGCATTTTGTTCGAGTCGTCCCGCGTCGCCTCTCGTGGCGTGCAGGCCATCCACCTTGCATGGCAGCAAGTTCTCAGGTCGGGAAACAACCTCTCGCTGGATCAAACAATTGACAGCCGTGAGATCAAACGGCACATTTGGCCGTCGAGGGTCATTCCTTGGCAGTGAGGCTCGGTCCCTCTCCATTCGGAGGGCCACTCCACCGGGTCTCATTAGCCAGTCATGAGGGGGAGGTGCTACAGGAATATCCTCATCAAGAATCACTACCCGCGTTCTGCCATCCTCAGTCTCGGTCGATCCGCACTCGTCTTCTGAAATGCCGAAATCTGAGACCTTCCCCGCAGGAATCCCCTCCCGAAACAGGCTGCTATTTACGGCAACATTTCCAAATCGCGACGTTGGCGCGCCGGAGCGTCTGTTGCTGGCGCGATTCATCTTATTATCACTATGGACCGGATGACGAAGACGCGGTGTGGCATTCGCCGTGCTGGATTTGGGGCCTTGTCAACTCAGGAGCAATTCCAATCCGGGATGGAGTTTCTTGAGGTTGGGCAAAGACTTCGACTGCCAGGGAATTTCGGACGTTCCCTTTATAATAAGTTGGATATTGTGATGTTTGCGAACCTCTATTGTGAACTTGGCCAGGAGGTTGATGCCAGACGAGTTGAGAAATTCGAGATCCGATAGATCGAGTGTGATGGAATCGGGTGTCGAAGCCAGAACGCTTATCATCAAGGACAAAATTGGTGCATACGCCTCGGAACTGGCCAGCCGCACAACTCCGTCGAAGTGAATGTCGCTCCCCTCGGTCCACACGCGATACTGATCTGTTTTAATTTCCATATTTGAATTCATTTCACTTAATGATGAAGTTGTGAGATTGGAAGGGAAGCATATATTTCCAGCGAGACCACGTCGGCCTGGTCGGCGGGACTGAATATCCAGGCGAGCCGTGCGCCATAGTCGCTCATCAACGTTAACAATCCGAGACCGGAGCCCGTCGACTGGGGATCGGCAGCATTGGCCTCGAGCTGTTGAATGAGGAGGTCAGATGGATCTCCCACTGTAATCTGTGACAAAAGACGCTGAAATTCAGTGGCTGTATCGCCATCAACATCGTTCGAAATCTTGACCTTGAAACTCTCCGAATCCATCGACGCCTCGAGCATGATCTCACCCGGCGCGCGAAACTTCACTGCATTTTCCATCAACTCGTTGACAAGATACCCGACGCTGTGGCGAACTTCCCTGTAGTCGTTGCGAGAAGACTGAAATCGCACCGCGAAAAGATCGGCGATAAAGTCGGCCGTTGTTGCGCAATGGTGCCAAGAGATGTCGAGGGGTCCGTCGAATAACCGAACGCGGCTAACGCTTTCGTTCATGCCAATTGCCAGATCCGCTGTCCCAAACAATGTCGTCATTGCTATGTGTGCCTCATAATCACGAGAGTGATGTCATCATGGATCTTCTGGGTGCCAATATGGTCCATCAGGTCTTCAAGAATTCCAGTCTTGATCTCTTCTGCGCTTCCACCATAGCGTTGACGCGCACTTTCGCAAAGACGATCAATACCGTAAAGCCTTCCATCGAGGTCTTCCGCCTCGGTCACGCCGTCGGTGTAAAGCACAATCACGTCGCCCCGACTGAAGGCGATGGTGTGTGTTTCAACGAAGGGCAAAATGTCGAGTTCAAGACCAACTGGCAATCCCAAATTGAGTGTATCAATGCGCTCAACTTCACCGCCTGCCCGAATGACAAGCACCTCCTCATGCTGGCCCGACAATGTCACCCGTTCATCCTCATAGTCGAGGAAGGCCAAACTGAGATGCTTGTCGGTGTTTGTACGTTCTATATTCTTGAAGATCGCTCTGTTCAGTCGATCCAAAAACTGACGCGGGTCACAATCGCCGGTTTCTTGCAACGCGCGTGCCACCGACTGAACCATCAGCATCAACACACCGCTCTCCAGTCCATGACCCGTTACGTCGCCAATTCCGATCTTGATACGAGACCCGTTCTGCAAGACGTCATAGTAGTCGCCCCCTACTTCGTCGGCCGGCCGCATATAGGCAACGATTTCGATCTGAGAGATCGCTTCAAGCTCGTGCTCCCTCGGCAACACCATCAATTGAATTTGTCTGGCAACTGCGAGCTCTGCCCCCAGGCGCAGATTCTCGTCTTGCAATCTGCTGTTGAGTGCAGAGATCTCTTGGTTCGCCCCCTCAAGCTCGCTGGTTCTTTCGTCAACCAGGCGCTCAAGGTTTTCCGTATGGAAGCTAATCTGCTCGGCCATCCGGTTGAACGCAGCACCTGCCTCTCCAACTTCATCGCGTGTGGGAATGTTCACCCGAACTGAATAGTCTTGGGCCTGGAGCCGTCGCGCGGCGCCGGCAAGCGCGCTCAGGCCCGCCGTGATCCGCTTTGAAATTCCCAGCACTGCCGCAAACACGATCAACAGTGACACTGCAATTGCGATGATCTGGTAGATCAAAATGCGGTTTGTTGCCCGGGATATGCCGTCCTGAGCTGCAAACAATGCGGCATAAATTTCCCGTTCGGGAACGACGATCCCAACTGACATTGTTTCCGGCTTTATCGGTCCCGAACTCCAGAGATTTGTCGACCGCAATCTTTTGAGAACGACAATATAGGGAACGCTCTCACCCTGGCTATCGAGCATAATGTGCTGAATGACACCGTCATTGTTCTTGTCGAGAGGCAAGGAGGTAATGGCCGGCTGCGTGCTGTTCCTCAGGGACCTTTCGAGGCCGGTGACACCTTGCGTACCCGTGTCGCTGGATGATTTAAGGCCAATGATCGTCTCACCGGCCGGATTAATGGCGACCACATTGCCGTTCGACATTGTCAGGAAGCCGAACCCGGTTCCAGCGATCTTCACGTTCTCGACAATCTCGGCGAGCTGATCGAGCGTGATATCTGCTCCGGCCGTACCAGCGACGCCGGTCCGATCCTTTGTCCACAAAGGATTAAAGAAGCTGACGATCAGCTTTCCGGTGATGGCATCCGTGTAGGGGGCAGTCTGCGTGATATCGTCGGCGACGGGGCGCGAGGCCGGATCGCTGGCCCATTGTTGCCAGGAGCCATAGATTCCTGGAAAGAAAAATTCCCAGAAGTCTGCCTTGTTATGGCCTGGATAGAGCCGGTCGAAGGTCTGGGCCTGTTCGGTATAAGGTGCAGTGCGGAAGATCGGCTCTTCCTTAGGTCCTATATAATACATCTGCAGCTTGGACGACCCGCCAGCCAGAAGGCTCGGTGCCACGAGATCGAGCACCGCACTGTTGTCGATCACCTGCTGAACGTCGGGCAATGGGGTGTGATCGGGACCCAGCAAATAGCCCCAGACGCTGACCACGGACGGCGCCCCGGGCAGGTTCTGCGCCCAATCGCCTTGGCGGTCGTAGACCACCGAAACGGAACCCGGGGCTTGCCGCGCCAAGGTCGCTCCGATCTGTTCTTGCCTGGCCGGCTCGTCAATCTGGGATTGAAGAACGCCGGCCAACGTTTTGACGTCCGCATGCACCCGGTCAAGCAGGAGATCAACACGCGAAGCGGTCGACTCGGCGTAAGAGCGAATATATTCTTGGTTGGCGGTTGTCAGACCTTCACCAACCTCTAATGCCGCGTCCTGAGACAGCTTTTGCACGTTCCACAGCGCCAAGCCGCCGCTGACGAGCAGGTCGAACAGAACTGCGCCTCCAACGACCAGCACGAATTTCGCCCGGAAGGAGCGTAGACCGAAGCGCTGCGTTTTTTCGCCCTCGCCACTCATAGCGGCCTACGTCCCGAAGCGACCCAGATCGGCCAGCCAGCATAGCCCTTGGGGTGAAGTGCGGCGAAGATATGGTCCTGAAATCCCTGCCGGAAGCGTTCGATGAACTCCGGATCATCGCCGCGGTTTTTGGCCATGTCGCCAGCATAGACGTTCTCCCACGCCGCAATCATATCGGCGAAGTCTTGCGGATCACCGTCAAGGTTCGTGACCATGAAGGATTCGACGCGGATGTCGTCGAAACCGGCCTCGGTCAAATATCGCCGGCTCTTGGGTCCCAGCTCGACGTCCATCTCAAAATGCTCAAACAGCTTTGCGACCTCGTTATAAGTCCACTGAATGCTGTCCGAGCGCGGTTCGCCGAGGCAGTGCGAATTCTTTTCGTTGGTGATGTAGACCCGCCCACCTGGTTTGCATATCCGGTACAGTTCCTTCAGGATGAGCTCGGGTCGATTGAAGATTTGCAACGAATGCCGGCACGTCACCAGATCAAACTGTTCTTCGTCGAGCAACATTTCCGATGCGTCACCATAGGTGTATTCAATGCCCCGAATATCGAAGGTTGCCGCCACGCTTCGCGCATAGGCCAGACTTGATCTGGAGTGGTCAAGGGCAACGATCCGCGACGGTTGAAACTCCTTTTGCACCAGTACGGCAAAATCGCCGATCCCGCAGCAGATGTCGGCCATGACGATCCCTGACTGCATGCCATGGCGTGGCAAAATCGCCCGCTCATGGCGCCAGGTCATCTTCGTCTGTGTGCGAAGGATCGGGATGAACCCGCCTTCTTCCAGAAAACTCTGGCCCGGATAAAACTCGCTGTCGTACTCCTCGACGGTGATGTTTGGTTCAATTCCGCTCAAGCGACGGAATTTCTGTGTCGTCCATCCAACGACACTGGACGTGACAACCACGAACTTCAGATCGGGGTAAGCGCGACAGGCATCAATGATCACGCGTGAGAACGCATGAAACGCCGTGTTGTTCATTTGCGTCAAGCGTCTGATGTTCACATAGAGAACGCCCCGAACCCGACTGATGGAATCCTTCAACAGCGCAATACTGGGCGCAAGCTCATCAATCGTTTGGGGCCTCACCACCCCTGAAATCGAAAACTCCTGATTGTTCACGTCGTATCGCGCCTTGAAATGCGGAACGAGCGGATCGTAGGGGGTCAATGTGGCATCTCCTCGAGTGAGAGATCTACCAGCAGCGTGATCATGTCTGCGTCGGCTTGTCCAAGCTGCAACGTCGCGTTGTAATTGACAGCCAGCTCCAGCAGCACCACTTCACGGCTAGGCGCAACATCGCCCGATACGGAGCTGAGGTATCGCTCCTGGGTATCAGGATCAGCCGCATGCGACACCACATTTTCATAAAATTGTCGCTCGTCCTGTGTGCACGGGAAGGTCAATTCGATCCTATCGGTGGCGCCCTTGCGTGACACTTTACAGGCCAAGTCACCGCCGGAATGGCGCGTGCGGAAGGTGACTTCCAACAACTCATTAAATGCAGATGAAAAAAGATTAGAGTGCCGCACGGAATCTGATCGGTTGTGGCTGATCATGCGTGCCAGATAGGTCGCTATGTGGTCGCAGTGAAACCAGGCCGAGAGGAATGCCTTAATATCCATGTCGAACTGGATCACCGGTTCAAAGATAGCTTTACCGGCTACTTGCTTTGCGCTCACACCCATTGGCCTTCCCCCTTTTCATTCACAACAACAGAGCCGACCGGAGTGGCGGCGCTCCAAAACGGCACGATATTGGATATTTGATCCCGCGCGGCTTCGCCACAACTCTTTGCGTCGCTCCTCTCCAAACCAGACCCTTCCTGTTCTAAAAATTCCGCGCCCTACATCGCCCGGTTCTGCCCCTCGCTCGTTCCAACTGCGCTCGGCACGGACCCTCGGATAAAATCGCGCGTGGTTTCCCCTGGCAGTGGCCGCCCGAGCCAATTGCCTTGCAGATAGTCACAGTCCTCCTCGATCAAGAAACGCGCTTGTCCCGGCGTCTCGACTCCCTCGGCCGTAACACGCATCCCAAGACCATGTGCCAAGCCTATGATTGATCGCACGATCGCCTGGCTCTTTTGGTCGGTTTCCAGATCACTGATAAAGTATTGATCAATCTTTAAAGTATCGAACGGGAAGTTCTTCAGGTAACTCAAGGAAGAATACCGGGTGCCAAAATCATCAAGGGAGATGCGGATACCTAAGACATTCAAAGTATTTAACGTGTCTATATTGTCGACTGTCTTTTCGAGCAGGACGGTCTCTGTTATCTCAAGCTCAAGCCGGTCAGCCCGCAGTCCGGCCGCGTCTATGACCTGTGCCACTGTGTCAGTGAGCGCTCCGCTCAGGAACTGCGCGGGCGACAGGTTCACGGCGACCGTCATCCAGGAAGGCCATGTTCTTGCCTGGCGACATGCCTGTTCCAGAACCCACCGGCCAATGTCATCCATCAGGCCGTCGGTTTCGGCGATCGGTATAAAGACACTCGGAGGGATGGTTCCGACCTCGGGATGATGCCATCGCAACAGCGCTTCGAAGCCCACCACCGATGAGGGGGGGCGAAAAATCGGCTGATATTCCAGATGGAGTTCACCATTGCGCAGCGCAGACCGAAGGCTGCGGCGCAAATTTTCGCGCTGCTCAAGCAGCAGCAGCATCGAGCGATTGAAGATCCGCGCGCAACCCCGTCCATCCCGCTTGGCCGCGTAAAGAGCAATGTCCGCGGCCCTCATCAGTTGCTCGCTCTCCGTTCCGTGCTCCAGTCCGAAAGCGATCCCGATGCTCGCTCCAATGAAGACCGGAATGCCGTTGATGAGGAACGGAGCCTTAAGGGTATCGACCAACGACACGGCGAGGCGCTCGGCCTCGGCAGGCTGCTCTTTGCCCGACTGGATGACAGCAAACTCGTCCCCCGCATAGCGATATGCTGACTCGCCCCCCTGCAACTGGTAGCGGATACGGTCTGCGACGAGCTGAAGCAACGTATCACCCGCGCCATGGCCGAGGGTGTCGTTAACGGCCTTGAACTCGTCAAGATCAATTTGCAGCAGGGCCACCTTCTCCTTGGATCCGTCGACACCCGAGAGGGCTTGCTGTAGCCGTTCACTGAACCGCCGACGATTCTCCAGTCCGGTCAGCGGGTCATGCGAGGCCTGATGCAGGAGCGTCTCATGCTCTTGCGTTTCCCCCGTGCCTTGTCTGCGAGGCTCCGACGTTCTTTCAATGATTCCCAGCCAGTCGGCTGCACCAAAGAGAAATACACGGCCGCGTGCTTCGCTCGACGATACCTCCAGCTCAACATTTGCCGGAGGCCCCCCGTTGAGCACGCGGTCCAGTGCGGCGCGAAGCTTGGGATCGCGGAAGCTTGGATAAATCTCCCAGATGGCGGCGCCTGGCGCGGCCACGCCTCCACTCGTACCCTTGAGGTCAGTCGAGGAGTGTGTCAGCCGGAGATCGCGGTCGTAGAACGACACAATTTCAGTCGTGTTTGCCAAAAGGTTTCCGAAACGCGCTTCGCTTGCAGCTGAATGGCCTGACGCCCGCTTCCTTTTTGCTTTGTCACTCGATGCCCTTCGGCGCAAAAGCCTGCTCCAAAATTGGGAAAAAATCCGTATCGTCCTACCCCTACACTGACGGTAGATAGCATAACCGTAAACGGGAGCACAAAGAGTTTTGGCTTTGTGCGTTAATGGCCACCCATCTAGGGCCATCTGTTGAGCGCAGGTCGTTTGACCTCGTCAATCCGTGCAAGCGTCTTTATGATCTAGTCCAGTTTCGGTGCGTAGCTTGCCGGATCAACACGCGCCGGGCGGCCAGCAAGATGCAGTGCGCTGGTCCGATTTGGCGTCCTGGCTATCACCTTGCCTCCCTTAATCACAGCAAGACGCGTCGCCTTCAGGCGGATTGCTTCAATCGTGTCGACGGCTTGCAGCAACACCATGTCTGCCTTGCACCCGACATCAAGGCCGTAGCCTTTAAGATTGAGAATTTTGGCGGGCTCGGTAGTCACAGCAGCAAAGCATTGGCGCATTGCGGTACGGCTGGTCATTTGCGCCACGTGCAACCCCATGCTCGCCACCTCCAGCATGTCACCCTGTCCCAGAGAATACCATGGGTCCATCACGCAATCGTGGCCGAAAGCCACCGTAACGCCATGGGCCAGGAGTTCTGGCACACGTGTCATCCCGCGGCGTTTCGGATATGTGTCATGGCGACCCTGTATGCCAATGTTGATCAGCGGATTGGCTATCGCTGCAACTCCGGCTTCTGCAATCAGCGGCAGAAGTTTGCTGACATAGTAGTTGTCCATCGAATGCATCGATGTCAAATGCGAGCCCGTCGAACGTCCGCCAAGGCCAAGACGCAGGCTTTCAAAAGCCAGCGTCTCAATATGGCGTGACAGCGGATCATCGGTTTCATCGCAATGCAGGTCGATCATCAGGCCGCGTTCTGCTGCAATCTCACAAAGCGCTCTCACGCTTGCCGTGCCATCAGCCATCGTTCGTTCGAAATGCGGAATGCCTCCCACCACGTCCACGCCCAGATCGAGCGCGCGTTTGAGCAAGTCAACGGCACCTGGGTAGCGGTAATAGCCATCTTGCGGGAACGCGACGAGCTGGAGATCAATATAGGGTGCGACCCGTTTCTTGACTTCGAGCAGCGCTTCAACCCCCAAAAGGCGTTCATCACAGATATCGACATGCGTGCGTATCGCAAGCAGACCCTGCGTGACTGCCAGGTCGCAATAGCGCAGCGCACGATCGATGACGGCTTCATGGGTAAGAAGCGGCTTCAGTTCGCCCCAGATCCGGATGCCGTCAAGCAACCGCCCGCTTTCATTGAACCGCGGCTGGCCGACGGAAAGGGTCGCGTCCATATGGAAATGGCAATCGACAAAGGGCGGCGAAACAAGCAAGCCGCCGGCATCGATAATCTCACCCGCATCGCCGCCCAACTTGTGTTCGACGGCGACGATCTGGCCAGATTTCACACCGATATCAATGCCTGTGCGGCCATCAGGTAAGGTTGCATCGGTGATTTTTACATCAAACATGAGGTGCCCCTTTTTCTCGTAACGACGTCAGTAGCGGACGAGCTTGCGTTTGAAGAGAACCACGATCATGAACAGCCAAAGCGCTGACGACAACATAATCGCTGCTCAGGTGGTTTCTGAACCTAAATCCGCAAATTGTCGTTACCTCGGTTTGGGGATACACCTTCGTGGGCGGCTGGCGCCTTTGCTCTGCGGATACTGAGGGCGATTGCAACGTAGGCTATACCTGCGATCATTAAGGCGATTCCGGCAATGGAGCCAGCCGGCAAACCTATTGTCAGGGGCAATTTCAACAAAATTCCTGCGCTTGCACAAAAGGCAACCACTCCCGAAACGGCGAACCAATACCAACCCTGCGCTTTTCTTACCTTGAATGAGAGCGCAATTTGGAAAACGCCTTGAATGAAAATCACCGAAGCAATAAGCAGGGTGATCGCCATGGCCCCCTTCAATGGGTTGAAATAAACCATGAAACCGCCAATCAGCTCCACGAGCCCGGTAAGTTCTTGCCAGACAAAGCCCGTCCAGTTCTTGACCTGCAGCGATTGAATTATCTTCACTATTCCAACAGCCATAAGAATTATTCCAAAGACAACACTTGATGCAAATGTCGAAACCGCTGGAACGGCCACCGAACATGCGCCGCCAATAAAAAGAGCCAGTCCAAGGACAAGAAAGCCCTTCCACTTTTTGTGTGCAATGCTGCTTGGATCAGAACCAAGATCGCTCTCAACGGCTGCATCCGCCATTGCCGTTACCCCCGTCCACAACATGAATTCAGATTTGTGAAATTTAAAGATGGTTTCACGCAATGAATTGAGAGAACCCGCACTCAGTGGCCTATAGCTGCCGCCCGCGGTTCCGCCGGACAATCATGCGGACGATAAGAACCAGACCAAGCGCAATCAGCGCAATACCCGTCGTCAGGTATTCGGTCGATCCATACCTGTAACCCGCCGCCGTCAGCAGAAACCCCAAGATGATGGCAATCAATCCGCCAAGCTTCTTGAATAATGAGATCGGGTTGGGACCGTTTTTGGCCATATTGAACCTCCGATTTGCTGGTTCCAGAACAACCTTCCTGACCGTTTGATCACGGCACTTCTGCTATCAGTGCTCGAGATGTCACTCATTCCATCGCGTGCTCTCCAATGCCGAACAGGCGGCGCTTCACGGTTTCCCTTATCGTCTGGACGAGAACGTAGAGAACAGGGATCAGCACAAGGCCCACGATCGTGCCCAAAATCAGCCCGCCGAACACAGTCGTTCCAATCGAGCGCCGACTGCCGGCTCCCGCGCCCGTCGCGATTACAAGAGGTATGACCCCGAGAATGGATGCGGCGGCCGTCATCAGCACCGGCCGAAACCGCTCGGATGTTCCGGCCATGGCTGCTTCCATTGTGCCCATTTTCTCCTCGCGTCGTTCCTTGGCGAACTCAACGATGAGGATTGCGTTTTTCGCGGCAAGCCCGATCAGCAGCAGGAGACCGATCTGAGCGTATATATTAAGATCGATGCCACTCGCGAGAAGCGCGAAAAGCGCGCCAAAAACCGCAACGGTCACCGACAGCATCACCGCCAGGGGGATAGTCCAGCTTTCATATTGGGCAACGAGGAACAGATAGGTGAAGAGGATACCCATGAGCACGATGATTGTGATCTGATTGCCTGCCTGCTTCTCCTGAAGCGCTAGTCCGGTCCACTCATAGCCGAAGCCGGACGGCAGCACCTGTTCCGCCAGTGAAGCCATGGTTGTCAAGGCCTGCCCCGTACTGGCTCCCGGGGCGGCCTGTCCATTGACCGCTGCAGCAGGGAAAAGGTTATAGCGGCTGATGGCGTTGGGGCCATAGGCCGTCGATGCGGTCAGGAGCGCCTGCAAGGGAACCAGTTCCCCCCTTTGGCTGCGGACCCTCAACCTCTGGATATCTTCAATCCGGCTGCGGAATTCCGGCTCGTCCTGCAGGCGGACCTGATACACCCGTGAGAATATGTTGAAGTCATCGACATAAGATGAGCCCAGATGCGCCTGCAGTGCGCTGAAGATCGTTGCCGGGGAAACACCGTATAGTTCCGCGCGCTTCCGGTCGATATCCACGAAGACCTGGGGAACGTCGGCGGAGAACGTGCTGAATACACCGGCCAGCCCGGATGTCTGATTTGCCTTGACGATGAGCCCCCGCATCACTTCAGCCAGCTCTTCCTGGCTTTGGCCGGCGCGCGCCTGCAGCCGCATGTCGAAACCGCCGGTTGTGCCGAGGCCGGGGATTGCCGGGGGATTGAAGGGCACGATGGACGCGGTCGAAATCCTCGCAAACTGCGTGCGCAGGCGGCTCATGACGGCGTCAACACTCTCGCCTGAACCGCGTTCGCTCCATGGCTTCAGCGCGGCGATGACCATGCCAGTGTTTGATCCACTGCCGCCGATCATGCTCATACCGGAGATGCCGATGGAGTTGGCGACGCCGGGTGTCCGCTGCAACACCGACACGACGCTCGCCAGAGTCTGTTGCGTCCTCTCGAGAGAGGCCGCATTCGGAAGCTGGACGTTGACGAACAGGTAGCCTTGGTCCTCCGCGGGCACAAAACCCGTCGGCAGCAGACGGTAAAGCCCATAAATGCCGCCGAAGACAGCAAGGACGACAACCGCCGCGACTGGCAGCCTTGTGCCGATAGCGGAAAGCAATTTGAGATAGAAGTCGCGCGAGGCGGCAAGACCCCGATTGAAATATTTAAACAATCTGAAGCGCGCGGGCTGCGGCGGCCGGAGCGTGAGCACGCACAGTGCCGGGCTCAGGGTCAGGGCATTGATGGTCGATAGGGTGATGGTGATGAGGATCGTGACCGCAAACTGCTGATAGAGCTGTCCGGTAATGCCTGGCAGGAAAACAATCGGGACAAAAAGGGCCGCGAGCACAAGTGTGGTCGCGACGATAGGGCCCGTAACCTGCCTCATCGTGCGTACCGTTGCTTCGTGTACCCCCAGTTGATCCTCTTTCATGATGCGCTGCACGTTTTCGACGACGATAATGGCATCGTCCACGACGAGGCTGATGGCGAGAACCATGGCAAAAAGCGTGATCGTATTGGCGGAATAGCCGAGCAGGTAAAGAACGGCAAACGCTCCGATCAATGACACCGGAATCGTCAACGTCGGAATGATTGTCGCACGCCAGTCCTGCAAAAAGATATAGGTGACAGCGACCACAAGCGCGAAAGTGATCGCGAGCGTGAGGCCGATTTCTTTGATGGTCTCGGTCAGAAATGATGTCGTGTCGAAGACGACCGTATAGGCCATGTCTTCAGGAAACTGGGTGGAAAGCGTTTGCAGTTGGGCGCGAACTGCATTTGCGACGGCAAGCGCATTGGCGTCTGAGGATTGGTAGATGACGACAGTGGCACTCGTCTGTCCGTTGAGCGTGGAGGCGGTGTCATAGGACTGCGCGCCGAGTTCCACCCGGGCAACATCGCGCAGTCGAACAATAGCTCCGTCCTTGTTCGTGCGAATGACGATGTTTCCGAACTCCGTGTCGTTTGCGAGGCGGCCCCGCGCCGTCACCGTAAGCTCAAGCTGTTGACCACTCACAGAAGGCGCAGATCCCAGCTGGCCCGCTGCCGCCTGCACGTTCTGGGATTGGATCGCAGACGTCAGGTCGGCGGCCGTGATGCCGAGGGCCTGCATGCGGTCAGGATTCATCCAGATCCGCATGCTATAGAGAGGTCCGAAGACGCTTGCCTCCCCAACACCGGCCACGCGGGCAATGGCGTCCCTGACGTTGATCGTCGCGTAATTACTGATGAATATCTCATCTCTTGTTCCCTTGGGCGAATAGAGTGCGATTCCCATCAGCATGCTTGAGGAGCGGCTACGCACCGACACGCCCGTCTGCGTGACCGCAGCTGGAAGGCGCGCCGTCGCCATGGCGACGCGGTTCTGCACGTTCACCTGGGCTATCGCCGGATCGGTGCCCACTGCAAACGTCACGGTGAGCGAATAGGTCCCGTTGTTGCTGCTGGATGAGGACATATACAGCATGTCTTCCACGCCGTTGACCTGATCCTCGATCGGCGCGCCGACGCTGTCGGTAAGCACGCTCGCACTCGCGCCGGGATAGCTTGCCGTGACCTGCACTTCCGGCGGCGTGATCTGAGGGAACTGGGCAACGGGAATTTGCGTGAGCGCCAGCGCCCCGGCAATGGTCATGACAACAGCGATCACCATGGCCAATCTCGGCCGTCCGATAAACGGCGCGGAGATGTCTTTCATGGCTTCGTCCCCGATGATGCCGGCATCGGGGAACTGCCCCCCCCGGGCGCGCCGCTGACGTCGGTGGCTTTTACGACGGAACCCTGAGGGGCATTCTGGATGCCCTCCACGATCAGTCTCTCTCCGCCCTTCAGACCGTCTGCGACGATCCAGTTCCTGCCCGATTGCTCGGACACGCTTATGCGGCGCATCGCCACGCGGCTCGTGTCGTCAACGACAAACACAAATTTGCCGTCGCGATCTTGCTGTACGGAACCGACCGGCACCACGGGGCGCAGCGTCTCTTTAACGTCTTTCGCCACTACGGTTACGAATTGACCCGGAATGAGAAGCGACTGCGAATTGGGAAACTGTGCGCGGATGGCGATGGTACCGGTCTGTGCATCGATTTCATTGTCAAAGTATTCGATCTCGCCCGGCTGGCCGTATTGATCGCCGTTCGACAGGCGTAGCCCCATCGTGAACTGTTGGCCAAGTTGGTCCTTGCTCAGTCCTCCGGCTGCGGCGAGCAAATTCATTATCGTCCGGTCGCTGACGGAAAACACCACGCGGATCGGATCCATCTGGACCACGCGGGCCAACGCACCAGACGATGTTCCGACGAAGCTCCCCACCGCAAAACCCGCGGTGCCGATCCGTCCGTCGATTGGAGAAGCAATCCGTGTATAGCTGAGATTGAGCTCAGCCTGGCTGACCCTGGCCTCAGCCGACATGACTGTGGCCTTTGCCTTTTCCAGCGCAGTCTCGCTCTGCTCGAGAACGGATTGCGAAATCGTTCGCCCGCTCATAAGAGACCGGTTTCGCTGCAGCTGCCGCTCGGCATCGAGGAAGGCGGCCTGTGCGCCGACGAGAGCAGCCTGTGCGTCTTTCAGCGCAATCTCGTAACTGCTCCTTTCGACAAGGAAGAGATCTTGTCCCTTTCGGACGGTCGACCCCTCGTTGAAGAGCCTGCTTTCCAGGAATCCGTCGATGCGGGTCAGAATATCGACGGTATTGAGCGCTTCGACGCGCCCTACGAATTCAGTGGAGCGCGAGGTGTCTTCGATGGCCACGGGCGCGACACCGACCACGGGAGCATCCTGAGCAATCGCACCGCCTCCAAGGTTCAAGGCAACGAGGACTGCCAACATGGTTCTTCGAAGCCAATTCAAGTTTGGCACCTGAACTACCTCCTTCTCGAAATCCTGCGGACATCGACGACGCGGCCGTTGCTTTGCCTGACGGCAATCTCGAACCGGGAATTTCCTCGCCATGCGCGATAAACAAAGAACCGACCACGGCAATCTATGCGCAGGATGTTGCGAAAGCCGCGATTGCGCAGCAGCCTTTCGCCCTGGCTGCAGGTTATCCCCCTGCCCCTGTTGAGATTGGTTCCGATGGTGATGCTGACGGACTGGGCAATGGCGACGGTGGGCAGCGCCACTGGCGTCATCAGCAGGCTGACAACAAGTCCGAGCGTGACAAAGAAATTCTTTTTCAAGCTTTCCTCCATGACGATTGGCGGTGGGAGCATTGAATCTCGAAGGCCGTAACGGTCTGCCGATGAAGCAGGTCAGCACGGACGAAACAGCTGGTACAATACGTTACAGCCACGAACGGGCTTGTCTCAACCGATTTTGCTATGTTTGCCAAAGATTGGGATGCTCGGCTTATTACTGGGATTCTCAGCCGATCATTGGGGTAGCCCAGTGGTGACGCTGCGGTGCCTCCGTGCGGCCAGGAATGGCTAGGCTGACGCTGCTGGCATTCCTTACGCAAGAAGTGCGAGCTATCGAGCTGGTGATCCTCGCGATCTAAAGTCGACCTGACATGGCATAGGCCATTGACTGGACCTGATCTCTCACGACCGTTTGGCTTACTTAGATATTTGCGTGACGAGCATAGCCGGGCGGGGTGGCCACGCTTCGGTTCGCAATCATTCCAGGCTGAAATAGACGTGGAGCATAGTATTGGGATTCCATGCTGATTACGAGGCCGCCGGCGCAGCGCTAGAGTGACAACCCGGCGCCAGCCGGGTTAACACGACGATCTTGGCACGAGCGTGTGAGCAACATGGATTCAGCTACGAAAGAGCATTTTTCCGTCTGGACATTGATGGCAATGGTTGTGGGCTCGATGGTCGGGGCCGGGATTTTTTCTTTGCCACAGGCCTTCGGACGCGTAACTGGACCATTTGGTGCACTGATCGCATGGTCGATCGCCGGTACGGGCATGCTGATGCTGGCTTTCGTGTTCCAAACGTTGTCACGGCGAAAACCCGACTTGGACGCAGGCATTTATGCTTACGCCAAGGAAGGGTTCGGCAACTATCTCGGGTTTCTGTCAGCTCTTGGCTATTGGTCGGCGGCCTGTCTCGGCAACGTTTCGTATTTCGTGCTGATCAAGTCGACACTTGGCTTGTTTTTCCCCGTTTTCGGTGATGGCAACACACTTACGGCGATTGTTTTTTCGTCAGCCCTTCTTTGGATTTTTCATACGCTCATTCTGCGCGGGGTCAGGGGTGCAGCCGCTATCAATACCCTCGTCACTTTCGCCAAGATTATCCCGATTCTTCTTTTCATCTTCTTTGTGGCCAAGGGATTCCACACTGATATATTCGCCAGCAATTTCTGGGGCGGTGAGGATGTGAATTTTAGCAATGTCGCCAATCAGGTCCGCGCGACCATGCTTGTGACAGTCTTCGTGTTCGTCGGAATCGAAGGGGCCAGCGTCTATTCCCGTTATGCGCGCAACCGCAATGATGTCGGTGTGGCAACACTCATGGGGTTCCTGGGCGTGTTGTGCCTGCTTGCTCTTGTTACGATCCTGTCCTATGGCGTCATGCTGCGTTCCGATCTTGCAGCACTGCGCAACCCGTCTATGGCCGGCGTTCTTGAAGCGGTCGTTGGACCTTGGGGCGCAATATTTGTCAGCCTGGGTTTGTTGATTTCTGTTTTGGGCGCCTATCTGTCGTGGGTGCTTCTCGCCGCAGAAATTCTGTTTTCGTCATCCAAATACGAAACCATGCCGCAGTTTTTGTCACACGAGAACAGGAACGGAGTGCCGGCCAATGCCTTATGGCTCACCAATATCGTCGTCCAGACATTTCTGATCCTGACGCTTTTTACGCAGTATGCGTTCAGGCTGGCGCTCGAGCTAACCAGTTCGATGATCCTCATCCCCTACCTCCTCGTGGCTGCCTACGGGTTTAAAATTGCCTGGACGGGCGAAACCTATGACAGGGATCGGGCTGGCCACAGGACCGATCTGGCGCGTGCGGGCATAGCCCTGGCATACACGGCCGGCCTGATTTACGCAGCCGGAGCGAAACACCTGCTGCTATCGGCCGTGATTTATGGTCCCGGCTCAATTCTATATATCATTGCACGGCTGGAACGCAGAAAAGCCCTGTTTGCGCCAATCGAAATGGCCATGTTCGCCGTTGCAATTCTTGGCGCTGCCATAGCGATCCATGCCATCGCCACAGGTCTTATTTCAGTCTAGCTGAGCGTCGCGAGGCTGTCTGGCAAACGGTATACTTTGGCATCGAATGCCGTTTTGGCCCGGCCAGTCCGCATCGGTTCGCTTGGCCAAAGGCGCGTTGTTTCCAACGGCGTTGGGAAAATCGGGACGCTAGGACTAGTCACGGGATTCTATGCTGATCCCTTGGAGACCCTAACAACACTATAGTGAGGTTTCCCAGCCGTCGCGCGCCGGGATCTCGGTAAAGTTTTCAAGAGGACATCATGACTTCAGACTCTCCTCAAAAACTTTCGCTGTTCGCACTGACCGCGATGGTTGTCGGATCGATGATCGGTGCTGGTATTTTCTCTCTCCCGCGAACCTTCGGCAACGCCACGGGACCTTTCGGGGCGATCATTGCCTGGTGTATCGCCGGTACCGGCATGTACATGCTCGCCCGCGTATTCCAGTCGCTTGCCGAGCGCAAGCCCGAACTCGACGCCGGTGTCTTCGCCTATGCCAAGGCCGGGTTTGGCGACTATCCGGGCTTTCTTTCGGCATTCGGTTACTGGATCGGCAGTTGCATCGGCAACGTCTCCTACTGGGTCCTGATCAAGTCGACCCTTGGGCTGTTCTTCCCGGTATTCGGCGACGGCAACACAATTGTCGCCATCATTGTCGCCTCGGTCGGTATCTGGATATTCCACTTCACGATCCTGAGGGGCGTCCAGCAGGCCGCCTTCATCAACACGGTCGTCACCGTTGCGAAGATCGTGCCGATCATCACGTTTATTTTGATCCTTATCGTGATGTTCAAGGCAGACATGTTCAGCGTCAACTTCTGGGGCGGCGTTGGCATGCCGGAATCGCGTATATTCGATCAGGTTCGGGCCACCATGCTGGTGACGGTCTTCGTGTTCCTGGGCATTGAAGGGGCAAGCAACTATTCACGTTATGCCACAAAACGCTCGGACGTGGGTACGGCGACCATTCTGGGTTTTATTGGCGTAACGGCTTTGATGGTGCTGGTTTCGCTTCTGCCCTATTCGGTCATGGCGCGCGCCGACATCGCGGCGCTGGGGCAACCATCCATGGCCGGCGTTCTTGAGGCGGTGGTCGGGCACTGGGGTGCGATCTTCATCAGTGTCGGTGTCATCATCTCGGTTCTGGGCGCTTATCTCGCCTGGTCGCTGGTTTGCGCAGAGGTACTGTTCATTGCCGCGCGCAATGAAGACATGCCGAAAGTGTTTGCAACGGAGAACCCCAACAGGGTTCCCGCCGCTGCCCTGTGGTTGACGAACAGCGTGGTCCAGCTCTTTGTGATCAGCACCTACTGGTCGCGTGATGCCTTCGCGCTGATGCTCAGCCTGACCAGCGCCATGTCGCTGATCCCCTATCTGTTCGTAGCAGCTTACGGCGTCACGCTTGCAAGGCGCGGTGAGACCTACGAAATCAAGCCTCAGGAGCGCCAGCGTGATCTGATCATAGCCGGCGTCGCGGCCGTCTATACACTGTTCATGATCGCAGCAGGTGGGCTCAAATTCGTTCTCCTTTCTGCGCTTCTCTATGCGCCGGGTACCTTGCTCTACTTCTGGGCACGGCGCGAGCAGCGCAAGGCTGTGTTCAACACCTCCGTCGATTGGCTCATCTTCGCTGCTGCTGCAATCGGCTGCATCGCAGCGCTCATCGGGCTCGCGTCCGGTTACATCACAATCTAGTTCAGCTCTGGAGGTCCAGCATGTCAGCTTCTCCAATTCCTCAAAACAACGATTTCGGGGTTCATTCCGAGGTCGGTCAGTTGCGCAAGGTCATGGTGTGCGCGCCGGGACGCGCTCATCAACGGCTCACACCGAGCAATTGCGACAGGCTGCTGTTTGACGACGTACTCTGGGTGGATAATGCTAAGCGCGATCATTTCGATTTCATCACCAAAATGCGCGATCGCGGCATTGAAGTGTTGGAAATGCACAATCTGCTCACCGATACAGTGGCAATCCCGGTAGCAAAACAGTGGATACTCGACAACCAAGTGGTGGCGAACCAAGTCGGTCTGGGACTGGTTGATGAGATCCGCAGCTATCTTGAGGACTTGTCCGACCGGGAGCTTGCAGAGACCCTGATCGGCGGCCTTTCAACCTACGAGTTTCCCGAAACGCATGGCGGAGAAATGTTGAAGTTGGTCAGGGACGCGGCCGGTATAAACGAGTATCTGTTGCCACCGCTTCCAAACACGCTCTACACACGCGATACCACATGCTGGATCTACGGCGGCGTCACCCTGAACCCGCTGTATTGGCCGGCTCGTCATGAGGAGACGATCCTCGCAACCGCAATATATAAGTTCCATCCCGACTTTGCCGGAAAGGTCAATGTCTGGTGGGGCGACCCGACGCAAGACTGGGGTCTTGCAACCCTTGAAGGTGGCGACGTCATGCCGATTGGCAAGGGCAACGTGCTCATCGGCATGAGCGAGCGCACCTCGCGACAGGCAATCAGCCAGCTTGCGGCAACCCTCTTCGAAAAGGGAGCTGCTGAACGCGTGATCGTTGCTGCCATGCCCAAGCTGCGGGCCGCAATGCATCTTGATACGGTGTTCACGTTCGCCGACCGCGACTGCGTACTGCTCTATCCCGATATCGTCGACGGCATCGATGCGTTTTCCTACCGGCCCGGTGAAAAACCAGGAACGGTCGAGCTGCACAGGGATAAAGGGACGTTCGTCGAGACGGTTCGCGATGCTCTCGGTCTTAAGCAATTGCGCGTTGTCGAAACGGGCGGCAATGCCTATGTGCGTGAACGCACCCAATGGGATAGCGGCGCCAACCTCGTTTGCGCTTCGCCAGGGGTGGTCTTCGCTTATGACCGCAACACCTACACCAATACGCTGCTGCGCAAGGAGGGCATCGAGGTGATCACCATCACAGGCGCAGAACTTGGCCGCGGTCGTGGCGGCGGTCATTGCATGACCTGCCCTATCAGCCGTGATCCGGTGGATTACTGATCCGTCATGGCGCGATACTGCGGCAAATACCAGGCACGCGACGATCAGGAAAATGTGCTGAGCCACGGCGGATAGCCCTCGGCTGTACATGTGGCAAGCATCGAAATTGCTTATGCATGGCAGAAAACAACGACAGTACTATGCGGAGGAGGAGCTTGCAGGCGAAAACCACGGCATTGGCATCGTCAGTATCAGTTATCGGCGTGGCTGTCGGCATTCTCTTCTTCGCTGCATCCCTAACTCCGAGCCTGATGCCACGAACTTATCTCGTTCAAGGCCTGGTCTCCGGATGCTGTGCGGCGCTCGGCTATGGCGCCGGCGTCCTGGTGCATTGGCTTTGGCTCTATCTGGAGCTGCCGCAGCCGCGAACACGCACCCGAAAAATAGCAAAGTGGTCAACGATCGCCATCTGTGTCGCGACTGCGGCTATCTTTCTCTGGAAGAGCACGGAGTGGCAAAATTCCATCCGGAAACTGATGGGGCTCGATTCAGTACAAAGTGCAGAGCCTTTCGAGCTTGCTGCCATTGCGCTGACAGTGTTTGGTTTTCTGTTACTGCTTGCGCGACTCTTCAGGCTGACCTGTCGGTTTCTCTCGAGCGCGTTCGAACGATTTCTCCCAGGACGGGTGTCCAGTGTCATCGGCGCGATGCTCGCCGTTGGACTGTTTTGGTCCATCGCAGAAGGCCTTCTTTTCAGATCAGCGTTGCGGCTGGCAGATTCCACATTCCAGCAGCTCGACGCCATTATTGACGATAATCTGGCGATGCCGGCCGACCCTGCCAAGACAGGCAGCGTGCCTTCTCTTATTGACTGGAAAGAGTTGGGAAGGCAGGGCCGCCAATTCATTTCTTCCGGCACGACAGGCGCTGAGATTGGTGAATTCTTTCAGCAAAGTGCTCCCGATCCCATCCGCGTTTATGTCGGACTCAATAGCGCCGATACTGTTGAGGAAAGAGCTCAATTGGCTCTAGCGGAGCTAAAGCGTGACGGCGCATTCGACAGGTCCATCCTGATCGTCATTGTTCCAACTGGGACCGGCTGGGTCGATCCGGCAGCGGTGGACACTGTTGAATATCTTCACAAGGGCGACGTTGCGAGTGTCGCGCTCCAGTATTCCTACCTGAGCAGCTGGCTGTCGCTGCTGGTGGAGCCAACATACGGTGCCGAAGCTGGGCGCGCCCTTTTTCGCGAAGTTTATCACTATTGGACTACACTCCCTCGCGATCACCGCCCGAAATTGTACCTGCATGGCCTAAGCCTCGGGGCTATGAATTCGGAGCTTTCAGCCGACCTGTTCGATATCGTTGCTGACCCGTTTCAAGGCGCGCTATGGAGTGGACCGCCCTTTCAGAGCCGCACGTGGAAATCAATTACCGCTAACCGCATTCCTCAATCGCCCGCCTGGCTGCCCCGTTTCCGTGACGGCTCGATCGTTCGATTCACCAACCAAGACAATGCCCTTACTATTCCGGGTGCCATCTGGGGACCGATCCGGATCGTTTACCTGCAATATGCCAGCGATCCAGTAACGTTCTTCGATTTTCATGCGCTCTACCGGGAACCTGACTGGATGAAGACTCCACGCGGCCCGGACGTCTCCCCGCAATTGCGCTGGTTCCCTGTCGTAACGATGGTTCAACTTTTGCTGGACATGGCAATGGCGACGACTTCTCCGATCGGCTATGGCCATGTTTACGCGCCGGAACACTATATTGATGCCTGGATCGCTGTCACTGATCCGCAAGGCCTGCAAGCCGATGATGTCATACGTCTGAAGACATCTTTTGCAAACAAATTTCCTCACGGCGCCGAGCCCCCCGCGGGCGGATAACATGTTGGTCAATCGCGGCGCTGGTCTCTTTTGCGTTTATCTGCATCGGTGAAGGCATCAACACATCCCACCGAACGCCCTAAAAAGAGACGCAATGCATGATGACGGGATTCTGTGCCAATTTCCTTGTTGCTTCGGCGCGATATGATTTGATGTGACTTTGTTATTTACGTCCAAGCGCTCGCAATCTGGAGGGGTCATGTCTAGTCTCATCGCCATCGTCTATCCAACAGAAGCCAAGGCTGAAGAGGTGCGCCGCCGTCTCATCGAACTGCAGAAGGAATATTTGATCACGCTCGGTGACGCTGTCATCGCCACCAAGACCGACACTGGCAAGGTTAAACTAAACCAGCTTGTAAGTACGACAGCAGCTGGGGCCGTATCGGGCAGTTTTTGGGGGCTTCTGATCGGTGTCCTTTTCCTCAATCCGCTCATCGGTGCAGCCGTGGGTGCTGCATCGGGTGCCATCGGCGGTGCCCTGACCGATGTCGGCATCAACGACGCATTCATGAAAGACCTGGCGAGCAACCTTCAGCCGGGAAATGCGGCGTTGTTCGTGCTGGTGCAGGAGATGACCGCCGATAAAGTGCTGAAGGAAATATCTGGCTTCGGGGGCGTGGTGCTCAAAACTTCCCTTGATGAATCCAAGGAGCAGATTCTACGCGACGCGTTGCAGAAAGCTTCGGCAACATAGTTTTAAAGTCTGCGGGAACACGGGCTCTGTAGGCCGAGGAGAACGACGCGCTCATGGCGGAGACACTCGTATCGATCTTGATCGAAATCGTTTGCGGCGCTGCGGGCGCAATTGCCCTTGGCGCGTGGGCGCCAGGGCTCAGCCTCGGCCCAGGTAAAAATGCCCTGATGGGCGCGATTGGAGGCTTGATCCTGACCTGGGTGGCGGCACACGTTCCTTATGTAAGTCGCTTTGTCGGCCACGTTGAAAATGCCGCTGACGCTGTCACCCAAAGTGCGGGCGGGCTAACCCCAATTGTTCTCGTCGGCGTTGGCATCGCCGGCCTTTCAGGGGGGATTCTTCTGACCTTGCTTGTCGGGCTGACGCGAAAAAGCCGTGCGGCTCGCAACTATTGAAATTTTCAACGTAGCCGAGTGATCTATGCTGTGGTTCAGCCAGGGCAAAGATCATGTCGCATGTTTCCACGTCCATCGGCAAAGCCGGCAAAGGGTCAACATGGCAAAACAAAGTGGAAGCCAGCTGATTGGACCTATTGCGACCGGCATTCTTGTTCTTGCCCTCCTCCATTTGGCTCAGGCAATCTTCGTTCCGCTCGCATTCGCGCTGTTCGTTATTGCATTGGTCTATCCCATCCAATCCGCGCTGCAGCAGCGGTTGCCGCGCCTCATTGCGCTGCTTATCACCCTTGTCGTAACGCTCGCAGTCATCGTTGCCATCAGTTCGTCGGTAACTTGGGGCCTGGGCAAACTTGGCCAATGGCTGTTCGCCAATGCGGGTCGATTCCAGCTAATTTATGCCAACTGGACCGATTGGCTGGAGGAGCACGGCATCGCGATCGCCGGCGTACTCGCCGACCGTTTCGATGTGCGCTGGCTGGTCGGCTTCACGCAAGGGATGGCGGGTCGGCTCAATAGCTTCGTCGGATTCGCACTGCTGGTTCTGGTCTTCACCATGCTTGGCTTGCTCGAGGTCGACGATTTCAACAAACGGCTGAATAGTTCTGCAGCTCAGCCCCAGGGATTGCAGATCCTGCTCGCAAACCGCGAGATTGGCATCAAGTTGCGCCGCTTCATGATTGTCCGCACGTTCGCCAGTATGCTAACAGGTCTCGTCGTTTGGATTTTCGCCCTCGTTGCCGGGCTCGAGCTCGCGGCCGCTTGGGGTGCCATCGCCTTCACGCTCAATTATATCCCCTTCCTCGGTCCGTTCGTTGCCACCGTATTGCCAACCTTGTTTGCCATTGCCCAATTCGAATCCTGGCCGATGGCGGTCGGGGTTTTCGTGGGGCTCAACCTGATACAATTCGTTATTGGCAGCTATCTGGAGCCTTTGCTGATCGGTACTTCTCTTTCGATTTCACCCTTTGCGGTAATATTCGCAGTGTTCTTTTGGAGTTTCATGTGGGGGGTGCCCGGCGCTTTCATCGGCGTGCCGATTCTTATCGCCTTTATTGTCTATTGCGCACGCCATCCATCCGCCAGATGGATCGCGATACTTGCTTCGGGCAACGCCATTGACGCCAGTTAGCCAATCAAAGCCTGCCTGCGAACGACCGCCGTTATCCCGCGCCGTTCGGGCACGGGAATGGCAAGGCAGAAAGATACGGAAAGGATGGTCCAGGAGATATCCTTCATGATTGGATATCCTCATCGCTCGCACCATCGCAGCGGGGGGAAATATCGGAAGCCATTGTAGCCAGCAATTCCCGTCGTACACAGTAGATTTGGACCTATAGCCAAGGTTTGGAGACGCACAGCGAATGTCATCCTTGACCCAAGATTTAACCTGTTCGTCTTGCTGGATAATGAACGCATGAAAAAACCTGCTCGCAAGACCAAGCTGGGGCGAATGATAGTTTGGAGGCATAGCAACCGAGGGCTCTAACGGTTCACCTGACCAAGCTGTGAAATTCAACCACCGATTTGCATTCGGCTTTGGTAGAATTACCGACTAAACAATTCGGGCTAACTGTGTTATACGTTGTTTTACTGTGACAGGTTTCAATTGATATGGCCATCTGAGCTCCCGGGGGAGGAGCGATGTCAAAACAACAGTTCCAGAACAACGCCGCTATCTTGATCATTGTGTGCGACGGCAAGTCGAATGTTTGGCCGTGGTCCTTATTCACACCCGATAGAGTGAAGCTATGAGAGCCGAAAGCGCGATACGGCAAGATGTGCTACCCACCACAATCTCCAATGCTATCGCTATGGCATCAAAAAGCACCACGCCTGAACCTGGGCGAAAAGTGCGCGCGCCATTGCACCTGCCGGCCTATGAGCTCACAACGCACGACCTTCCCCCAGGTTATCAATTTGAAGCTTGGCGCAACAATTTCGCATCCATGCTTGAACTCAAGTCGCCCGAGGATGTGACCGTCGGTTTTGGTGGTAAGCAAGTCATTTGGGACCTCGGCTGCCTTGCCTTCTCGCGCATCAAGACCGATGCATTGAGATTCGCCAGCCTGCCCGGCCATACGCGGCGCGATCCCCTCGATCACTGGACATTGACGATGTTACTGCATGGCAGCGTCAACACGATTGCGCCAACCAGGACTTTTGAGGGTGGTGCCGGCGTGGTGCAGGTTCACTCACTCGGCCGGACTTTCGAAGGAAATGTCACCGATAGTGAAATGCTCATGCTGTTCGTTCCACGCGATTTTTCCTATGAAGTGACCAAGACCTTAAGTGGCGCGGAATTCTCGACTCTCGACACCGGGTTGGGCCGTCTGTTCTCCGATTTCATGACCGGCCTTGCCAAGCGGCTGCCGGCAGTCGAGGAAGCTGATCTTCCTGCATTGGTCGCTGCAACGCGGGCGATGATCCTTGCTTGCGTTTCTCCAACTGCAGATCATCTGGATGAGGCGCGCGAACCAATTGCGACGGCCCTGATCGAAAAAGCGCATCGGATCATCCAGTCCAGATTGTTCGATCCAGCACTTCGTGCCGAGACCCTGCGGCGCGAACTTGGTGTTTCGCGCTCGCGGCTCTATCGATTGTTCGAGCCGTTTGGCGGCGTCACGCATTACATCCAGCATCGGCGTCTCCTCGACGCGCATGCGGCGCTTTCTGATCCGAACGATCAACGCCGTATCATCGACATCGCCGAGCAACGCTGTTTCAACGATGGAACAGAATTTAGCCGTGCCTTCAGGCGCGAGTTCGGGTGCAGCCCTACCGATGTCAGGAACGGACAGAGCGCCTGCCTGCCTTACAAGCCCGCGGCGGACCTGGCTGCGTACGCGCCTGCAGAGCGGTTCGGCGTGCTGTTGCGCCGGCTTCACGGCTGAGATGGGACGACAATCGCTTCTGGCTGGGCGATCAACGTTTGAGGGAGTTCACATGGAAAATAACGTTAGATCGTTGGTTATCTTTGGCGCAATTTTCATAGGAGCCGCGATCATCTATTTCGCGGTGCAGATGATTTGGTAGGCTCCTTGGTAAGATCAGGACCGGGCTGCAGTGGCATCAACTGCGTTGCCTGGCCGATCAGGCACAGTTTTGATAAACCGTTGCGGGGCCTGCGGACTATCTCTCCCTGCGGTCCACCAAGCTTTAAAGACTTCGCTGGCATGACGCCGGCGACAAGCAGCTGCTGCCGCATCACACAGTAATCTGTCAGGGGATGCTATGAGAAAATTCAGTGTCACAAACTCTGCCCTATGGGGGCTCGTCATTGGAGCGCTGTGCATGTTAGCGATCATTGCCTTTACAGGGAGGGCGCGCAATGTGCCGATGGCCGGTTACCTGATAGACCTGCTCGGCGGGGCTGTGGCCGGGGCCGGTTCGTTCTCCCTGTTGGCGTGGATCCATAATTTGATCATGCGCGCGAAATAACCATTGACGCATCATCACATCCGCGCATCTTCTTTGGCTGGATGCCCTGAACGTTCCGCCTGGTTGGCAATTTCGATCAGACTCGCGGCATGCCTTTCGGCCTCAAATGGCGCTTTTGTGCGGCTATCCTGAAGATGGAGTTGGACGCACCATAACCTCGATATCCGCTACGCTGAACGATTTCAAAGAAAAAGCCCTCGCCATAATTTGGACTGTAGAGCTGAAAATATTCACCGTTTTCATCACGGTCATAGAGGATGTTGGCTGACCTCAGTCTGTCGGAAAGCCCGAGATCGAGACCGAACCGTGCTTCCAGATCATCGTAGTAGTTCGATGATATCTGAAGTGGCGTGAAGCCGTTTTTTTGGAGCGCAGACGCCGTTGCAAATATATCGTTGGTCTCAAACGCCAGATGCTGGACGCCGGATCCGAAATTCTCGGCAATGAAATGTCCAGCAAGAGTGGTGCGGTTTTCTGCGCCATTGAGTGTCAGGCGGAAGCGGCCGTCATTGTTTTCAACGACCTGACTGCGCACGATGCCCGCTGGATCGACGATGTCGACCATGGGCGTTTTGCGCACCTTGAAAATCGAGGTGTAAAATAGGATCCAAGTCAGCATCTCGTCGTACTTCATCGTCTGAGCGATATGATCAACGCGCCGGAGCCCCACACCATCGCGCTCTTCGCCGGCAATCATGTTGAACTCGATCTCCCATATGTTTTTCAAATCAGATTTTTGATCGACAAAATAGATGATACCGCCGCCAACTCCGCGGATCGCTGGCATCGTCAGCTCGCCGGGACCGACGGTTTGTTCGAAAGGCTCTGCAATAAGCGCGCGTGCACGCTGCGCGGTTGCTTTTGCATCCTCCACCTCAAGACCGATCGCGTAGGCCGACGTGCCATGGACCAAGTAAGAGGAATGAGCAAATCCTTCATGCTCGGTGTTGATGACAAGGTTGATTTCGCCTTGCCGGAATAAAGTTACCCGCTTCGTTTTGTGCGTGCCAGCGACGCGGAAACCCAGAGTGCGCAAATGCCCGCCGAGTTCTTCGGCGTCCTCTTCACTGGCAGAAAATTCAACAAATGCCACGCCGTCGACATGAATGCGCTCCGGCATGCTTGGCAGAGCAACCGCCCCCTCCGGCGCGCGGCGCTGTATCTGGTCGCCGAGGTAGATGAGCGATCGATGACCATCCAGCGCGATGGAGCGCGGTGATCCACCACGAAACTGATCATTGAAAATTTCCAATGACAGATATCCATCATAGCCGGTGGCAGCAACGGCCTGCATGAAATCCACCACCGGAAGATCCCCCTCTCCGGGCATGTTGCGGTAGTGGCGGCTCCAGTAGAGAAGATCCATGTCGATAAGCGGTGCGTCGGCAAGCTGGACGATGAATATTTTTTCCTTGGGGATGGAGCGGATCGAATTCACATCGATCTTTCGCGCCAGCGTATGGAAACTGTCGAGAATGAGCCCGATATTGGCGTGATCAGCGCGGCGCACGATTTCCCACGCATCCCGATGATCATGGATGTGCCGTCCCCAGGCCAGCGCTTCGTAGCCAACACGCAGGCCGCGTCTTGAGGCACGTTCGCCAAGTTCGCGAAAATCATCCGCAGCACGATCCAGCCCCCCCAGCGCGACCGGCGATACGTTCGAACAGACAAGCACAAGGTCCGTCCCCAATTCCTGCATCACGTCGAATTTGCGTTCGGCCCGATCGAATGCGCGGGATCGATGCGGTTCCGGCATTCCTTCAAAATCACGAAAAGGCTGAAACAAGGTGATCTCCAGCCCATAATCCCTGACCATTGTGCCGACCTCGCGCGGGGTCGCATCGAAGGCAAGGAAGTCGTTTTCGAAGATCTCGACGCCGCTGAACCCGGCCTTGGCAATTGCTTTGAGCTTTTCAGGCAAATCGCCACTGATCGAAACTGTTGCAATCGACGTCTTCATTTCCGGGTCCTTGCCTCCATAGCACTCTCGGCGGTCATCGACTGAAAATGCTTGAGCATCCGGTTCGCGTCCGGTTCCAGACCGGTAAAAAGCCGGAAGGCTCCTACTGCCTGAAAGACCGCCATGCCGCCGCCATCAAGCGTCAAGCAGCCGCGCAGGCGCGCCTGTTTCAACAACTCTGTCTCGAGCGGAAAGTAGACGATTTCCGCCACCCAGTGGCGACGATCGAGCATCTCCGCCGGCAGCGGAAGTCCGGGATACCTGGACATGCCCGTGGGTGTGGCGTGAATAAGCCCCGACGCCTGTTGCATTGCCTTAAGAAGGTCCCCGTTGGCAATGATTTGCGCATCGGGAAATATTTGCTGCATCGCCATGCTGAGCGCTACGGCACGCTGGCGTTCACGATCGAATATCGCAAACTTGGCCACCCCAAGCGACAAGGCGGCGTACGCCGTTGCAACGCCGGCACCTCCGGCACCAAGCTGAACGACAAACGAGGTGTCGACCTCTGGAAGACCACGACGGAAGCTTTCGGCAAAACCCCACCAATCGGTATTGTGGCCGTAGCGTCTTCCGTCTTTCAAAACCACGGTATTGACCGCGCCAATCGATCTGGCGTCGGCGGAAAGCTCGTCAAGATGCGGCATGACCGCCTGCTTGCAGGGATGTGTGATATTGAGGCCTGAAAAGCCGCGTTGTTCGGCATGCAAAAGGAGCTGCGGTAGATCGTCGACCGACGCATCAAGCGGGCTGAGGTCAATCAGTTCATACTCATAGGCGAGCCCCTGCGCCGTTCCCTCCTTCATGTGCATGGCGGGCGTAAGCGAGGCCTGGATGCCCGCCCCGATAAGCCCCGCCTTGATCGGCTTCAACAGTGTTTCGCTCATCACTTCGATTCCGTTTGTGCTTCGGCGCGGCCCAAGTTCATCAAGCAGTGTCAGCCCGCCGCAAAGGCGGGCTGACTCTTGCCTCTACTGGCCTCGAGCCGCATTCAGTTCCTTGAAGAGTTGCTCGACCGTTTCAGGGCCGATCTCCGCACTGAACTTGTCGATAATGGGCTTGACGGCTTCGCGAAGTTTCTGTGTCTCCTCCGGGCTGAGTTCGGTCACTTCCATCCCGGTCTTCTTGATTTCGTCGATCGAGGCGGCATCCTGCTCGCGCGAGACCTTGCGCTGATAATCACGCGCTTCGTCTGCCGCCGATTGCAACACCGCCTTTTCTTCATCGTTCAGCCCGTCAAAAAACTTCTTGCTGACCAGCACGATCTGCGGATTGTACTGATGGCGCGTAACCGTCATGTATTTCTGAACTTCGTAGAATTTCGCGTTTACGATATTTGCAGCCGGATTTTCCTGGCCGTCCACAGTTCCGGTTTCGAGCGCGGTATAAAGTTCCGTATAGGGCATTGGCACCGCATTGGCGCCAAGACTGTTGAAAAGCTCAATGGGAATGGGCGACTGAATCGTACGAATTTTCAAACCCTTGATGTCTTCGAGTTTGGCGACCGGATGGCGGTTGTTGGTCAGGTTTCGAAAACCGAGCTCCCAAAAAGCCAGCCCCACAAGCCCCGTATCGGGCAGCAATTTCATCAAGCTGGCGCCGAACGGCCCGTCCATGACCTTGTCGGCCTCTTCACCGCTGTTGAACAGGAAAGGCAGATCGACCGCGCCAAACTGTTTGGCGTTGCCGGCCAGGATGCCGGCGTTCAGGACCGTCATCTCGATCACGCCGCCCTGAAGCGCAGACACAGTCTGCACGTCACCGCCGAGCACGCCGCCCGGGAAAAGCTTCACCGTAATCTTGCCATTGCTCTTTTCCTTCACGATATCAGCGAACTTCTCCATGCCCATAACCTGCGGATGGCCTTTGTTGTTGGCCGAAGCAAATTTGAGTTGATGCTCTCTGATCTCGGCTATGGCAGGACCAGTGGTCAAAAAGGCGAGCGGCAGCGCCACTCCCATCAGGACTTTCATTAATTTATTGAGCATTTTTTCCTCCCGGTTGTGGCCGACGTTTCCCCGCGGCCGGTTGAATTCTTCCACCTCGTCAAACAACCGCTCTTCAATGTCCCAGCCAACTGACCGGAACCATCACCAGTTGCGGGAACAGGACGAGCAGCAAAAGCACAATGAGTTCTGCGATGAGAAATGGCATGACGCCCTTCATCAGCTCTTCCATCGAAAGTTTGGAAATTCCGCAGATGACGTTAAGTACGGTACCAACCGGTGGGGTTATGAGGCCGATCGAGTTGTTGATAATGAACAGGACACCGAAATACACAGGATCAATCCCTGCCTCTTTGATGATCGGCATCAGGACCGGTGTCATGATGAGGATGGTCGGCGTCATATCCATTGCAGTCCCGACGACCACCACGAGCAGCATGATGGCGAGCAGCAGCAATGTCTGATTCCCCATCAACGGCTCGATGAGGGCGGCGAGATCGCCAGGCACGTCAGCCACCGTGATCAGCCAGGCGGAAACCGCCGCAGTCGCCACAAGAAACATGACGACAGCCGTAATCTTCGCCGCAGCGACGAAGACATGGAAAAGTTTCGCCGGCGGCAATTCGCGATAGATCACCATGGCGACGAAAAGTGAATAAACGGCTGCGACCACGCCGGCTTCGGTGGGCGTGAACACGCCGAATTTCAGCCCTACGATGATGATCAGCGGCAGCATGAGAGCCCAGATACTGTCAATGAATGCCTTCAACCGGACGGTACCCGATTGCCGTGGGGGCAGGGCGAATTGCTCCTTGCTGGCGACCATCAGCCACGTGATGCAAAGCGCCAACGCTATCAAAAGACCAGGAAATATTCCGGCAAGAAACAGCTTGGTAATCGATACGCCGCCGACGACACCGTAGAGGATGAAACCGATCGACGGCGGGATGATTGGTCCAATGATCGACGCAGAGGCGAGCAGCCCGCCTGCCCGGGCAGGATCGTGACCCGATTTCAGCATCATCGGCAGCAGCAAAGTACCAAGCGCGGCCGCGTCCGCCACCGCAGAGCCCGAGAGGCTCGACAGCACGCAGGCAGCAAAGATTGCCACAAAACCCAGACCGCCGCGAATATGGCCGACCATGGCCATGGCCAGAGCGACGATGCGCCGCGATAGCCCTCCCGTATTCATCACTTCGCCAGCAAGCATGAAAAACGGGACTGCCATCAACGGGAAACTATCTGCGCCGTTCAACACATTTTGCGCAACGATCTGCGCATCGAACATGTCCAGATACATCATCAGCGCAACGCCGCTGATGATCAGTGCGAAGGCGATCGGAACGCCCAGCGCCATGGGCCCGAGAAGTGCACCAAGGAAAATCGCCACCGTCATCCTTGGCTCCCCAGCGTATTTGCTGAACGGCCCAGCGCCGTGCTCGAATGGTCATCGTCGGCGATCTGTTCTTCGGAGTCGCGTACAAGCTCGGCTGTCGCCAGATCGATGCGGCCGGTTGCGACGCAGAAGGCGTCCCAAAGCAGGATGAGAAATGCGGGGACCCCGAACGCAAGGCCCGCGCCGTAGAAGAATGCCATGGAGATGCCGGTCGCAGGAGTTTTGACATGCAGATTGATCAAAGTCTGATCCCAGCTGCCGCTGATCAACAACCACGTCGCCACCAGCATGAGGAAATGACCGCCTATGACGGCCGCCTTGGCAATATTGGGTGGCAATCGCCGGATAACCGAGTCGACGCCCAGATGGCCGTGTTCGTGCATGGCGACAACAGCACCAAGAAACGTCAGCCATACGAAGAAGAGCCGCGAGAGTTCTTCGGAGTAGGTGATGCCCTGGTTGAACGCGTAGCGTAGGACAACATTGCCGAAAACCAGCACCACCATGCCGGCAAGCAACAGTGCGATTGCTATCTTCAGCATGAAAAAGCAGAATTCGATTATGCGAACCATTCGCTCCTCCCGGCGAGTGACCTGTTTCGAACAGTCTTTTTGTCTTTCATGCAAACGGCAAGCGCCCGAAAACCAGGCACGCTATCCGTATGGCCGGCGCTCCTCCAGCACAGGCCAAATTGCATATTGCCTTAAAATGTACTAACCAGTTCGAATGTCAAGCGCTTCTATTGAAAGATCGGTTGAAGCTGAATATGACTTCAAAGGCACCGAGGCAGGGTATTCGGCGCGACGATTGCACACGCCGGGAATTTTCACGTCTACATTCAGTTTGCTTGATGCGAGGGGAGCGCGCTTGAATTGACCGCAGCGGCAGTGAGCGCAAGAAAAAACGATCCGCAGAGAACGCAGGAAGACATCCTCGTTGTGGCAACGGAGGAGTTTTCAACCCATGGTCTTGCTGGGGCCCGCGTCGATGCCATCGCGGAGCGCACCCGCACGTCCAAACGAATGATCTATTATTATTTCGGCAGCAAGGAAGGTCTCTATCTGGCCGTATTAGAACGATCATATCGCAAAATCCGAACACTTGAAGCAGATCTGGAGCTGACGAACCTGCCGCCAGAGGCAGCATTGCGCACGTTGATTTCAACCACATTCGATCATGACGAAGCCAATCCAGATTTTGTCCGATTGGTAAGTATCGAGAATATTCATCACGCCTCCCATATGCTTCGGTCCGAAGCGATCCGCGATTTGAATGTCTCCGTGATCGAGACAATAGCCGGCATCCTCAAACGCGGCATCAAGGACAAGGTTTTCTGTCGGAACGCTGATCCAGTTGACGTCCATATGATGATAAGCGCGTTTTGCTTCTTTCGCGTCTCGAACCGATATACGTTTGGAACGATTTTTCGCCGGGATCTGTCAAAACCGGAAACCATGGAGCGCCATCGCAACCTGATTGCTGACGCGGTCGTCAGTTATCTCAAGACCCCCGAGTAATGTCGGACGCCGTTCGAATATTTCTTCATCGTGTCGTCGCCAGCCAGAGCTTTCCCCTTGAACTCAAGGTCCCCAACCAAACAACCCGTGCCGCCCTTGCTGAGGCTCGTGAGATCAGGAAGGCACGCGAGGCAAGCACATGTCGGTGGTGATTTTCTTCTGACTATGATGCCGATGACGACTTTGTCGAATTCGTCAGCTCATTCAGAGTTGGTCGGACGATGAAAGATTGGGGGGTAGAGGACAGTCCCACTGATGGTTCTTGCCGCCTAATTCCGCCTTCTTGCTTCACTCGCTCCAGCGCAATCCTTAACCCGGCCGCTGTGGGGCCCGAGGCGATTACCTTTGCCCGGGCAATCACAGCGCCTACCCGCGCTCGCCAGTTACGGGCCCGTCGCCACTTGTCTAGCTCCTGGGGTTCGGGCACGGACCGAGGATATTATCGCGCACGGTCCCAATGCCGGCATAAGGGCGCACAGGGTACGGGCCGCAGGCGCAAAATAGAGCCCGTCAGCTTTTCGGACGGCGTATCGCTCTCACCGTCCCGCTGCTTCCGCCTCCGCAGAAGAACTGATCGCCACCATCCGACTCGAGTCCCGATACGCCTGCTCCAGGCGGCATCTCGAGCTTCTCCAGGACTGCGCCCGTCTCAGGATCGACGCGCCTGACATCGCTTTCGTCACCCTCCCAGGTGCCATGCCACAGTTCACCGTCTATCCAGGTGACCCCTGTGACGACGCGCTTGGATTCGATGGTGCGAAGTATCTGTCCTGTTTGGGGATCGATTTGATGGATCTTGCGGCCTTGATGCTGACCCACCCATAATGTGCCTTCGGCCCAGGCGAGCCCGGAATCGCCACCCTTGCCGGGCGCTGGGATCGTGGAGAGAACACGACCGCTCTTCGGATCTATTTTCTGGATGCGATCTTCAGCGATCTGGTAAAGATACCGCCCGTCAAAAGCCGTCCCCGCATGTGCGGCAACCTCAATCGTCCGAACCGTGTTGCCACTCACCGGATCAAAGGCATTCAGCTTGTCGCCGGACGCAAACCAGACGCTCTGGCCGTCAAACGTGACACCGTGCACGTGATCGGTTTGCGGGAAGGGTCCATACTCACGAAGTATTTCGGCAGCGGAGCTTTTCATGATTGCATCCTGATCCTGGCAATTCGACAATACTAGTCGCCCGGCAACGGACCGGGGAGTAACAAAATAGTCGGGAAACCTGGCACGGGCGGTGTTATCCACCGGCGCGCTCGCCCGCGCCCAAACGACTGCACCTTGCCTGTGGTTGCAAGCTGGTCGAGCGCTCGCTGGATGGTGCGCGGGCTGGCTCCCAGCACAATCGCCAAGGCAGAGCTCGACCACGCCTCACCGTCAGCAAGACAGGCGAGCACATCGGCATGGCGTTCTTCAACGGGCGGGGCCAGTGTGACGACGTCGCTTGTGTCACGCGGCTCCAGCACAAAGCCACGCTTCGTCGCGCTGACGTCGGCAAACGGCCCGATCTCGGCGCGCAATCGCCCGACCTCGACCCGCAGCCGCGCACGATGCGATTCGTCGACGTGTTTTCCTCCAAAGGCGCGTGCGATCAGTGTGCTGCGTGCCGCGTCTTCTGGCCATGCTTCAGCCAATGCCCGGGCCAGCGCAAACAATACCGGGCGCGTCGCCAGCGAAACTGTCGTGCCTGACTTGCGCACGGCGTGGCGGCACGCGTCCACGACGAGCGCACCCGACACCAGCAGTGCTTCAACGCCTTCGATCAGCAGGGGGTGTTCTTCGCCGCGCGCGATCAATCGTGCTGCAGGCGTATTAAAGACGAGAAACGCGCTTTCGACCTCCGCCGTCAGAGCGGGAATGTCAGCCAGGTGAGCGGCTTGTTTTGCCTGTGAAAGCGCGGCGCGAGCCGCCTTCGTATCCAAGCGCCGGATAGCGATGCCCGCGACCACCAGCGCGTGAGCCGCTTTTGAGGCAGGAGGCAGCGGCCCAGGATGAAGCGCGGCGAGTGTGCGCTCGGCCTCGTCGATGCGGCCGATCAGCAGCAGGCGTCGCACTTCGAGATTGCGGGCATGCGCGGCATTAACGCCGTCGCCGTGCGCTTCCAGCGTCGCCCGCGCTGCATCGAGCGCTTTGGCCGGCCAGGAGAGGTCGCGCGAGACGAGTGCGATCTCGGCTTCGGCGACGACACATCGCGCCCGTGCCACCGCCTCTTTGTGGCCGAACGCGCGCCCGGCACTTTTCAGGAGCGCTTTTGCTCGAACGAAATCGCCGAGCTGCGCCATCACAATGCCTCTGAGCGCGAGCGCTGGCGCGTCGTCACGCAAGGCGACCCGCTTCAATGCCCCGAGGAGATCACCTGCCGCCAGAGCGCGCGCCGCGGCTGTGATCATCGAGTCCATCGGAATCCCGTCATACTTGTAACTCCCGTGGTTTGATACCCGGCGCTAAGATCAATGCATGACCAACAACTTCCGCGAAACCCACGTTGCGCGAAATAGATGACCGATCAACCCCACAAGCGAAAAGAGACGAGAATGACCCACCGAACCGCGACCCGTGAAGAATGGCTGACAGCACGGCTTGATCTGCTCGAAGGGGAGAAGGAGCTTACGCGCCAAAGCGACAAGCTGGCGCAGCGACGCCAAGCGCTGCCATGGGTCCGCATTGACAAACAATACCGATTCGAGACCGATGATGGGAGCGCCGCGCTGCCAGACCTCTTCCATGGACGCTCGCAGCTCCTCGTCTACCACTTCATGTTCGGGCCCGACTACACCGCAGGGTGTCCGTCCTGCTCTGCAATCGCGGACGGGTTCAACGGCATCGTGGTCCACTTGGCCAATCACGACGTTGCGTTTACGGCAGTGTCACAAGCTCCCCTTGCAAAGTTGCGTGCCTACAAGCAGAGGATGGGCTGGAGCTTCCCCTGGACGTCCTCGCTTGGCGGAGAGTTTAACTTTGACTTCAGCGTTTCACTCACCGAGGAGCAACAGCGCGAGGGGGCACAATACAACTACCGCCGCGAGGCGGCGTGGGCGCAAAGCGGAATCGGCGATTCCTTGACGAAACGGGGTGAGGGGCCTGTCGCCCAAATCGCGGCGATGACCGGAACCGACGTGACCAGATACACACGCGAGAGACCGGGCGTGAGCGCGTTCGCACTTGAGGACGGCATCCTCTACCACACCTATTCCACCTATTCGCGCGGATTGGACGGGCTTTGGGGCATGTTCCAGTGGCTCGACCGCGCTCCAAAGGGGCGCAACGAGACGGGGATCTGGTGGCGCCGCCACGACGAGTACAACACGTGATTTCCCCCGAGAGGTTTTCTTCGATGAATGCTGCTGAGCATGAACCTGCAGGCGGCGGTGGGGGAAGCGCCAACACGACCGCCCTTGGCGCTGCCGATTGGCTATCGCTCGCGGCCACGCCCACCTTCGCAATCATGGCGCTGCTGACGCTTCTTGGCGGCACGCCGGACATGATCTGCTCGGTTGTGCAAGATGCGTCACCACTGGGCGGAATGGTCCCGATGTACTTGCTCATGAGCGCATTGCATTTGACGCCTTGGCTGAAGCTGGTTTCCAGCCGGCGGCGCGGCGTTTGCCAATCATGATCCGATGCCAGATCAAACTGCAATTTTGGTGCGCGACCTCGTGGAAGTCCTCACGTCCCAAAGCAGTCCGTCGGTCACCCCGGAAGCGGATTCATTCAGCAAGTTGAAAACCCGGTATGGCTGACATCAGCATTGCACAGGTAAAGGTGGCCTGTTGTGGCAGTGACGTTCAGCTGTTGAGGCTAGGGGAATGTTGCAAATTCTGCACGCACGGATCATAACGAGGCAGAGCCTAACGTCGTTAGTTTTCGTCCTTATCACAGCGAACACGACAACGACGTTTTAGGCCAAAATGAACCGGCCCTCCCGCCGGCAAATGCTATACGAACACCATGGACGCTGGGACCGCGGTATACATTGCCGATCGGCGTCAAAGCATGCAAGTTGCCTGCCGGCAAGGCTTAAGCATTCAGGGGTCAACTATGGAAGAATGGGATCCGGCGATCGTCAAGTTGTTCAGCATTTTTATGCCGACCACCTTTGAGAGGCGATTTGCCATTAAAGACTATTCTCGCTTCGTTCACTATACGACAGCAGCAAACCTGTTTCGTATCTTGGACAAGGAGGAAGTCTGGTTTCGAAACGCAAGATGCATGAACGACCATCGCGATATTGAAAATGGCATGGTTCAACTGCAACAATGGAACAATGATGCGGAACGCAATGCCCCATTGATCCGTGCACTTGAGGCGTGCATTCCTGGGGTGTGGAAAGACGGCCTTAGGAAATATCACCACTGGCTTCCGAACTTGCGAAGTCAATCTTATGTTTTGTCCGTGGCGGAACATGATCCGGATGAGAATGAGACCGGCAGATTGGCACTGTGGCGCGCTTATGAAAAAGGTGTGGTTGGCGTTGCCGTCGTCGTGAGCGTTGCACCATTCATGCGGATGACGGATGCCTTGAAGGCTTATCCCAGTCCAGTGGCATACTGGACCCGCCAACAGCTCGATGACGAGTTCGAAGTCGTAGCCCACCGCATAGTGGCCAACAAGGATTTCCTGTCCAAACTCAACAAGGCCGCGGTGACCGAGATGGTGTTCTTGATGTTGCTGTTCGCGGCTATGTGCTCCAAACACGCTGGATTTCACCAAGAGCGGGAATGGCGTGTTTTGACCAATCCGCTGCTCTGGCCTTCGACCCGGTTCATCGAACAACAAGATATTATCGACGGTATTCCGCAGACAATCTACAAATTGCCCCTGAAGAATAGTCCAAACGAAAATCTAACCGGGATAGAGCTGCACGAATTGATCGACCGTGTGATTATAGGACCGTCGTCTCATGCTGGCGCGATCCGTGACGCAATCGTGGCAAAACTGGCAGAAAGAAATGTCCCTGATCCTCACTCAAAAGTCGTCGTCTCGGGGATACCGGTACGCGCAACCGGCATGGGTTGATCCGGTCAACTTGCATTCCTGATCTGTCCAATATGGACGAAAAGTGTCGTGCGCGATCCAAATCAGCACCGCGCACGCTCGAGGGCTATCGCGGAGCCCGCCACCTCGATCTCATGCAAAGGCAACGTCGTCGGGCGAAAGATCGGCCATCGAGATGTTCTCTATGAAGATGCCATTCGTATCGCCGTCGAAGCTGACATAAACGCCGCCTTGGGTATCATGTGATGCCGCGATAAAGCTCTCGTAATCATGGATACCGGTTGCATTGCCAGAGGCGAAATTCCAAAAACTGATCACGTCGCCGCTGTCCGTGGCAAAATCGGTAATGCGGTCGGTGCTGTTATCGGCACTGACATCGGAGTAATTCCAGATGAAGGTGTCAGCCCCCGAACCGCCTTTCAGGATATCGGCGCCGCTGCCGCCGTCCAGCGTATCGGCCTCAAAACCCCCGTCGAGGGTGTCATTGCCATTCCCGCCTTCCAGGATGTCGGCCATGGTACCGTACATGGACCCTCCCCCGTAGTCGGCATCAAGCGAATCGTCGCCATCGCCGCCGATCAGATGGTCGTCGCCGGTACCACCCAGGAGCACGTCATCGCCGCCACGCCCGTCCATGACGTCATCGCCGCTGGGTCCGCCCTTGTACGTGTCGAGGCTCACGAAATAATCGTTGCCGTCAGCGCCATAAAGTTCGACTCCCTTATAACCGGTGATCACGCTTATCCTGAAGTCTTCGATCGTCGAGTAAGACGCGGCGTCGAATACGAAATTCTCAGGCGTGGCGTGGAAATGTAGGTCAGCCTTGTCATAGCCTTCGCCACCATCGAGTGTACCGATCTGACCTTCTGTCGAATAAAGGCTGAGGCTGTCATTGCCGGCACCACCATGCATCTGAGCGTTTCCGCCCATGTAGTATTCCTCACTGCCATCGATCAGGACATCATCACCATCACCGCCATCGAGGACATCGTAACCTTCGCCCTGATAACCGATCGCGCTCTGCAGGAAATCATTACCTTCTCCGCCTTCGATGTGATCATCTCCGGCGCCGCCGTAGAACCGGTCATCACCAGCGCCACCTAGCAAATGATCAGCACCGTCCTCGCCAAACAGCAGGTCATTGCCGATGCCGCCCTTGATGGTGTCGTCTCCATTGCCACCACCGAGACTGTCACTGCCATCGCCGCCATTGATATTGTCATCCCCATCACCGCCGTCGATCTGATCATCGCCGCGGCCGCCTGCGAGACTGTCATCGCCAGCATCGCCGAAGACCTGGTCGTTGCCGTTACCGCCGTCGACGTGGTCATCTCCGCCGTCGCCGTGCAGCTCGTCATTGCCCTCACCGCCGAACAGCACATCCCTGCCGTCGCCGCCGGATACGAGGTCATTGCCATTGCCGCCCTCGACGCGATCATTGCCGGCACCCGCATGGACATTGATTTGCGTAAAATTGGTGGCGATGATTTCGTCATTACCACTGCCCGTCGTCAGATTCAGCCGCTCGATATCAACAAAATACAGATGATTGGCGCCCACGGCGGGATCACCGAAGCGGGCATGTCCGTTTGCACCATTCAACGTGAAGGCGTCGGCCGTTGCAGAAAGATCGACAACAAGCGTATCGACACCGTCACCGCCGCGCGCCGCACCACCGACCCCAGTAAATGCCAGCCGGTCATTGCCATCGCCGCCGGTAAATTCGTCAAAGCCACTTGAGCTCGACAGGACGTCATCACCGCTCCCGCCAACAAGGAAATCATTCCCCGCGCCACCATCAAGATCGTCATTGCCGGCAAGAGCCCAAAGGTGGTCTTTTTCGTCCGTGCCGCGTAGCGTATCGCTTGCGTCCGTACCAACGATCGTTGCCATCACATCCTCCTCCTTAAGATTAAGGAAGCAGGTTATAAGCACCCAATCGCTACAATCAAGTATTACATTTATGACACATTATTAGAATCCTCTCTGTCCGAACTAATTCGGTTATAATTCAAAACTTAAATTAATATCCATGCAACCTTCATAAGCAACGAAGGCGAAGCGGCAACAGATTTCGATACTTTGTAGTAAAATCGCCATTCAACGGGAAAACAATCCTTGATTGAATATACTCCCAGCCGCAGACGAGGGCTCGTTTGCCAATGATGTCGCATTAAACGGTACAAGGATTGGCGAACCACACCAACGGTGTTCCAGGATGCTGTTCGTGCGCGCCAACATCTCGTTTCTTCGTTCCGTACAAGCTTCGACACACTTACGCCACATCAAGTCGAAAGTATTTTGAAACCAGAGAACAGTTGATTTTTTCCGCAAAGGATATCGACATGAAGCTGGATATCAATTTCCCGCCCGATTTTCGACCGCGCTATGGATATGCCTGCGATATTTCCAAACATATTCTGGCGATATTCTCGCATCACGATGCGAAAATGCGCGAGATGGTCAAGGATCTTGCAAAGTATCGCACTCTCTTTTCTGCAATTCCTATCGGAGCTGATGCCAAGAGCTTGCAACCGCGCTGGATAAACGGTTGGTTCCCCAGCCTCGATTGCATGATGCTCTATCACCTCTTGGCACAGCGCAATCCGCCGACCTATGTCGAGATCGGCTCGGGAAACTCTACCAAGTTCGCCCGTCGTGCGATCGAGGACCACCGTCTCGGGACGCGGATCGTCTCGATCGACCCGGAGCCGCGCACTGAAGTCGATGCAATCGCCGACGAGGTTATTCGCTCGGGCGTCGAATCCGTCGATGTTTCGCTGTTCTCGCAGCTCGACACCGACAGCGTGGTCTTTTTCGACGGCAGCCACCGCTGCTTTCAAAATTCCGACGTGACCGTCTTCTTCATCGACATCCTTCCAGAGCTGAAGGCGGGGACCACTGTCGGCATCCACGACGTCTATTGGCCGTGGGACTATCCGCCCGCCTGGGTGGAGCGATACTACAACGAACAGTATATGCTCGGCACCTATATGCTCGCCTTCGGCCTCGCATTCCCGCTGATCTTCGCTTGCGCGCATGCGGCGCGAACGTTCCAGCGCGAGCTCGCCGAGGTGTTACCCGAAGCCGTCGTTGCCGCCGTGCAGCAAAAGTCCGGCTATGTCGGTGGTAGCGGTGTCTGGTTCGAGAAGCCGGCAATCGATTACGGCATGACCCCGGATCCCTTCCCGAGTTAAGCCCGCACCGACGGCATGCCCGCAGCGCATCCCAAAAGCGACCGCTGCCGCTGGCCATCGAGACCTTGTCGTGCACGGGCGCTCGGGGCCCACCTCCGAAGACGGCATTCGCCAACCCGAGTTTGAAGGAATTGCGTCGGCGAGAAATCGAGAGCGACTTCGACGGCGAGGGCCTCGTGCTCGCGCGATGCGGTGGTGGCTGATGCGAGCGACGCCAGCGGCCGAGAATTCGCGGGACCGTCCGCGCCTCCATCCGCGGGCTGGTGATCGGCAATGGCGCTGCCACTACGTGAAGCGGTGCGAAGCTTGCTTCATCAATTGATCGAGCCGCACGGTCTGGGGGAACGCCCAGGCATCTGCGACATTCGCCGCTGCCAAAGCCGACCGTTTTGCCTTGAATGCGTTTGTCGGTTCAGCTTATGGTGCCGCATATCGCAAACCGGCGCGCAGTCGATCGATATCCAGGGCCCTGATATGTTATGCAGATGAAAAATCGAGCTGTGCTCCTTCATTCCGGACATCATTCAAGCCTTGCATGTTGCCAACAAATTGGAATTACCTGAAAAGTGCCGCGAGAAGAACCGTTTCCCCATAAGAAGATCGCATTGGATTCCTCCCCCGTTTCTTTCATCCATCGGTTGGCAAGTCATTGGGAAACCTTCAAAATTCAATCGCGACTGCGAATGAGAAATGCCCGACGGGTTGCAATTTTCTCGCTGCGTTCAGGCGACATCCGGACCCTGACAAACAGCGATATTCCGTTGGTTTTCTTAACCCGCAACGCTGAGAACTTTCTGCCGTCGTTCCTTGCACATTACCGACAGCTTGGTGTGACACGATTCTTGTGCGTGGATGACCAATCTTCCGACGCGACACGTGAAATCCTTTTGAAGCAATCCGACGTTGAACTGTTCGGCTCGCCAATTCGTTATGGCGAAGCAGATCGTGGCAGATTGTGGAGACAGGAACTGTTCCGCCTGTTCGGTATCGGCCGCTGGTATCTCAATGTGGATTGCGACGAATATTTTATCTATGATGGCTATGAGGAAAAGTCTCTGCATACATTGATCTCACAACTTGAGGCGTTGAAGATCATGCATTGCCCTGCTCCCATGATTGACCTTTATCCAGAAGGTGTCATCTCATCGGCGGTTTTTGATGGGTCGAGCGATGTGATGCCCTGGCAAGTTGCAAGTATGTTCGATGCGAGCGGGTACCATCTTAAACGGGACAATCGGTCCATGTCACTTACGGGGGGGCCGCGCAAGCGCATTCTCAATGAGCATGTCGAGCTCATGAAGTACCCCTTGCTATACGTACAAAACCCTCTTGCTTTGGCCTCCAGCATTCACAAACCTTTGCCATATTACCGAAACTTTTCCCCCATCCTCGGCTCCTTGCTGCACTTCAAATTCTTCAGCGATGCGCTTTTGTTTGCGCAGGCGGCTGTGGCCGATGGCCAATACTATGGTGGTGCCCACGTCTATAAAAATGTTGTCGAGGTTTTAAGCGCACACGACGATGCGACTTTGGCTGGGCCCCACTCCGTTTCGTTTAAGAGTTCGCGTCAACTTGCGGATTTGGGTTTTTTTGCGCATTTGCCCGAACAATAACGGCGGTTGCAAATGCTTATGAACGACCGGCTGGATTTGCAATGACTTGGCAAAGTCTGTTTGCCGAACCTTTTGGGCGCGGGACACCCGGATGAACATTCTTCATGCCCGGTATGGCAGACCAGGAAGTACCTCGGCGAGCCTGATCGAAAGGTAGCGGGGAGGACGGCTCGCTTCCTTTTTTAGCACCAGGAGCGGACCCGTTTGAAACGAAATTGCCGCGCTCGATCAGTTGACCTTTACAGGACACCTCCAATAGGCTTTGCAGGTGGCCAATTGAGGGCGATTTGTGCGATTTCTGTTTGTTTTAAAGGATTTGGGACCGCATGGTGTGGCGAACACGCGGATACGCTATTCAAGGGAACTTGCGCGCCGTGGGCACGAGGTAACCATACTGGCGCTGATCAAGGGAGAGACACGAACGATCCCGGAGGGTGTAAGATTTGAGATACTCGACGCCGAAACCACCCATAGTTTGCGCACGGTATTCCAGCAGGTCCGCTTTGCCTTCAGGTTGCGCCGATGGTTCAAACGAGAAACAAGAACCTGCCCTTTTGATTTTGTTTCCTCATCCATGACACCAACGGACCGCGTTGTTGCACGTTCAGGTCTGGTGAACGTCTATCACTGGATTCATATAGCGACCACGGAACTGCTTGGAGCCGTCACCGACAAACGCAAGCGGGCACGCCGTACGCGCCTCTTGCAAGCTGTTTATCGTGGCAAGCCGGTCATCGGTGTTTCGCAAGGTGTCATCGACGATTTATCGACGTTCAATGCGGCACCCTGCCGATCCACGCTCATCTATAACGGGTTTGACGTGGAGCGTATTCGAGCGATGGCAAGCGAACTTCCCGCCGATCTGCCGCAGGAGCCTTATTATATCCATGTCGGGCGCTTCGCCGGGGCCAAGCGGCACGATATGTTGTTCCAAGCGCTGGCCCGCAGCGGTTCAGGGCGCAAATTGTTGCTGCTCACCGACAAGCCGCAGGAAGCGAGCAAACTTGCGCAAGAATTCAATGTCGCTGATCGGGTAATCGCCCTTGGCTTTCGCGACAATCCCTATGCATACATGCAGGCTGCCGATGGACTCATCCTTTGCTCGGACCTCGAAGGGTTCCCGAACGTGCTGGTCGAAAGCCTCATCGTAGGCACACCCGTACTATCAACGGACTGCCCCTATGGCCCGGCGGAAATTCTCACCGGTCCCTATTCGCAATGGTTGTCACCGGTAGGGGATTGCGATGCGCTCGCATCCCAGATTCAAAATCTGGAAACCGTGCCTTACGCAATCGAGCCCTGGGTTTATGAGCGTTTTTCCCTCTCATCTTCCATCGATACCCTCGAAAGGCTTGCCAAGTCAGCGGACCGTCCTTCCCTCGGACGATTCAGATTGCGGCTCAAACCTTGCGACACAGACGATCCTGGCAATAAATCGTAGGGAGCGATGTGCCTGCAAGTCCCCTGTTCTGCAGCCCTATGCACCCTCTTTATCCAAGTTCGAACGTGGTGATCCCGTAGATTTGTCCAAGGGGTAAATCGGGCGCCCGGCCGCGATACATCCGTGCCGTCTCGAACACCGGCTTCAGATTGTAGCGATCGCAAAGCGCCTGCGCGGCGGCGTTCGGCTCGGGGATATCGAGAAAGATCTGGCCACCGCCGACGCTCGTCACCAGTTTGCGAAAGATGAGATCCGCGCTGGTCTGCGTATCGGCAAACAGCGGTCCAATCTTGTGGCCCTCCCGGCAGGCGCGGATGGTGCCGTAGCCCAGGATCTGTGCGTTGCAGATGAACGCAACGCTCTTGCGCGTTGCGAGGGGCAGCAGCCATTTGCGCAAGAACGCATCGCGCCGGGCCGGATTGAAACGCGCGTCGTAGTCGACCAGGATCGGCACATGCACCGGAGAGACGCAAACAAGCCCCGTGCCCGGTGGCTCAACACATTGGACTTGGCCACCATAGCGTAAATTGGCATGCGCATAGACGAAACCCGATTTGCGGTAGCGGTCCTGCTGCGCCACCACGCCATCGAGCCCGATCGTACGGTCTCCCGCGCTCGATACCGCCTTTTGCCAGAGGGCAAAGCCGATGCCCTGGCCGCGATAATCCGGGTGCGCAATGTAGAAACCGAGAAAGGCATAGGTCGCATCAAAACGGACCAGGGAAAGCGCCGCCGCGACAACACCGTGTTTTTCGGCAATCCAATATCCTTGCGTGTCTGCCGCCCAAAAGGCAGCGGCATCGTCAAGGCCGGGATTCCAGCCCTCCCTTGCGGCCCAGTCAATCATGATATCAAGTTCGGCGCGGCCGGCTTTTCGAATGATCGCGGGCATCCCGGGTCCTGTTTAGAGTTTCCAGCTTAGCGAAGCTGTTGTCCACCATTGCCACCATGGCTCGGCGCCTCGCCGACGTGGCCAGTAGTATTTTGGCCGGTGTGTCAGGCGTTGCCTTGCGATAGTAGTTGCATGTTGAATATCCTGCATAGAGATACTTTTGCCCACACCATGAGCAATCCGGTTTCCCGCCAAGGCTTGTCGGCGCTAAATTCTTTGGCAGTTTCCACCAGGTCCGGGGCCTTTTCAGCAATGCCGCGATACTGCCGGCAGAACCGAAGAACCGGCATGAAGTCATTTGACCGGCCTTGAGGGCGATGACGATCGCCACCTCGCGCTGCGTATCGCGCCGTCCCTGTTGCACATGTTGCGCCTTCGCACGTTACGGGGTTCGAAACGACGTATTGGCAAGTCCGTGCGCTATGCACCCTGACCGTCTTTACCTCGGCAAGGCAGTCATTCAATGGCTGGGCGAGCCCTCGTCAAAGAGCGGTCAGAATTTAACAAGTCCAGCAATATTGAATTTTAGTATTTGAAGGCGACCCGGCTCGATTCATTGCTTTGGCACTCATCAAGTAGTCTTTGCTTGTGCAATCATTGAGTAGTATTGTTTGAATTGGGCATGAAGGCCCGGGCTTTTGGGAGGAACAAATGACCAAATCAAGGACCCAAACAGGGGACAAGACCTCGCGCCGCAAGTTCTTGGGCGGTGTGGCTATGGCCAGCGCGGCGATCGTTGCTGCACCAAGTGTCGTCAAGGCGCAAGGGCCAGTCAATATGCGCTGGCAGAGCACATGGCCCTCCAAGGATATTTTCCACGAGTTCGCGCTCGATTTTGCCAAGAAGGTCAATGACATGACCGGCGGAGACCTCAAGATCGAAGTGCTTCCGGCGGGCGCGGTGGTGCCTGCATTTGGCCTGCTTGATGCGGTGTCGCAAGGAACGCTGGACGGCGGCCACGGCGTGCTTGTCTACCACTACGGCAAACAGACGGCGCTGGCACTATGGGGATCGGGCCCCGGCTTTGCGATGGATGCCAACATGCTGCTGGCGTGGCACAAATATGGCGGCGGGAAGGAGCTCCTCGCAAAGCTCTATGACTCCATAGGTGCCAATGTTGTGTCATTCCCGTATGGTCCCATGCCGACTCAGCCGCTCGGCTGGTTCAAGAAACCCGTTGCCAAGGCAGAAGACCTCAATGGCATGAAGTTCCGCACCGTTGGCATCTCCATTGATGTCTTCACGGGTCTGGGCGCTGCGGTCAACGCACTGCCGGGCGGCGAAATCGTCTCGGCACTGGACCGCGGACTGCTTGATGCGGCCGAATTCAACAATGCCTCGTCTGACCGGGTGCTTGGTTTTCCTGACGTATCCAAGATCTGCATGCTCCAGAGCTATCACCAAAATGCGGAGCAGTTCGAGATCCTGTTCAACAGGACGAAATACGACGCACTGCCAGAACAAATGAAGGCCATCATCGCCAATGCGGTCGAGGCCGCTTCGCAGGATATGCACTGGAAGGCAATTGACCGCTATTCGAAAGATTATCGAGAGATGCAGACGACGGACAAAGTCAAATTCTACAAGACACCGGACGCGATCTTGAAGAAACAGTTGGAAGTTTATGACGAGGTGGTGAAGAAAAAGGCCGGCGAAAACCCGCTTTTCAAGGAAATCCTCCAATCGCAGCTCGCCTTTGCCGAGCGGGCAACGCGTTGGGAACAGGACACCGTTGTCAGCCGCCGGATGGTGTTCGATCACTATTTCGGCGAGAACGCGGCGGCAAAGAAAATCTAAGACGCAGTTCGAACAAAGCATCGTTGGGAACATGACCGGGATGCTTTGTTCGGCAAAAATATCTCGCCATCGGGGGCAGGTGTGAACGTTCAGCAATTTCTGAATGCGGTCGATGCAATCAGCGTGTGGGTGGGAAAAGCCGCAGCGTGGCTTATTATCGGACTGATGACGCTTGTCTGCGTCGAGGTCTTCAAGCGCTATATCATGAACATGCCGACGGCGTGGATATTCGACGCCAGCAGCATGTTCTATGGCTCGTTATTCATGCTCGCCGGCGCGTACACGCTGGCGCAGAACGGTCATGTGCGCGGCGATTTTCTCTATAGTTCGATGCGGCCACGCACGCAGGCGGGGCTTGATTTGATATTGTACATCGTCTTTTTCCTGCCGGGGATCGCGGCCCTTGTTTACGCAGGCTACGACTACGCAGCACTTTCATGGCGGATCGGCGAGCATTCAACCGTGACCGCAGAAGGCCCGCCGATCTACTACTTCAAATCGATCATTCCATTGGCTGGGGCCCTGGTGATGCTCCAGGGCCTGGCGGAAATTGTTCGTTGTCTCGTTTGCCTCAAGACGGGGGAATGGCCCAGCCGGCTCAAGGATGTGGCTGAAATTGACGTGGTCGAGGAGCAACTCGCGCACAGCGAGCACGTGGATGAGGAAACGCGCAAAGTCGCGATCGAGCGGGCACAGCAAATCGACGAGACGGCGCGCAAACGTGGTTCGGGGGGAGATTTGCAAACGTGAGTGATCCAGTTCTTGGAATCACGATGCTCATGCTCATCGTAGTCGTTATCATCATGGGATTTCCGACGGCCTTCACCCTGATGGGCCTTGGCATGTTTTTCGGCTTCTACGCGTTCTACAACCCCGCCGAGCACTGGATAGATAATCGCGTCTTCGACCTGATGGTGCAGCGCACTTATGGGGCCATGACCAACGACGTTCTGATTTCCATCCCGCTGTTCGTGCTCATGGGTTACGTGATGGAACGCGGAGCATTGGTCGACAAGATGTTCTACAGCATCCAGCTTTCGTTCCGGCGTGTGCCGGCATCCCTGGCCGTTGCCACGCTCATCGTGTGCACGTTCTGGGGTATCGCCAGTGGTCTCGTTGGGGCGGTGGTGGTCTTGATGGGCGTGATTGCTTTCAACCCGATGCTGCGGGCCGGATACGATGTCAAGCTTGCTTCTGGCGTGATCACCGCGGGTGGCACACTGGGTATCCTGATCCCGCCGTCTGTCATGATTATCGTCTATGCGGCAGTCGCAGGACAGTCCGTTGTAAAGCTCTATGCCGCCGCGATGTTTCCCGGATTTTTCCTGGCTTTCCTTTATCTCGTCTACATTCTTGCCTGGGCGACAATCAACCCAAGGATCGCTCCCCCCTTGACGGAGCAACAAACAAAGGTTCCCGTGCCGGCCTGGATGCGAAGCTTTCAGACGCTCTACTCACGCAATATGCTTGTTGGACTTTTTTCGGCATTGCTCGCGCCATCCAGAGCCATGGCCCTCATGACAGACAATGGACGCCTTACCTATTGGAAACTGTTGAAGAATTTCAGTGCCGCTCTGATACCTTTCGCCCTGACGACATTCACCCTTTTGCTCGTTTGGTGGTATGTCGTTATCCATCCGCAAGCATCGAGCGAACTTGAAGCTCCATCCGGATTGGAGCAGCTCGGCTCACCGGTCGTGGAGGCGGCCCCCACGACGGCTGCTGGGCCGGCGAGCGGTTTTTACATCGCGTTCGCCCTCATTGCCGTGTTGGCTGCGCTGATACTCGGCCGCTACTACCGGAACATGAATGCCGAGCGGTTGGAGGTTGTTAAGCTTCTGACCTCCTCCGTCATGCCGCTTGGCATTCTCACCGCGGTCGTGCTCGCCGTCATCCTGTTTGGAATCACGACGGCTACCGAGTCCGCGGCAGTCGGTGCCGCCGGGGCCTTTCTGCTGGCGTTTCAGGCGCGAACGCTCAACTGGAAGCGCACCAAGGAAGCGGTGTTTTTGACCGCGAAGACGACGGCCATGGTGTGTTGGCTCTTTGTTGGATCGGCACTGTTTTCGGCTGTTTTCGCAATTCTTGGCGGTCAGGCGCTGCTCGAGCAATGGGTCCTGTCGCTTGACCTGTCGCCCATCCAGTTCATGATCCTGTCGCAAGCTATCATATTCATTCTTGGCTGGCCGCTCGAATGGACCGAGATCATCATCATCTTCGTGCCGATCTTTCTACCGATGCTGAAGCATTTCAACATCGACCCGGTTCTTTGGGGAGTGCTGGTTTTCGTGAATTTACAGGCGGCGTTCCTGTCGCCGCCCGTCGCCATGTCGGCGTTCTATCTAAAGGGTGTCTCCCCAGCGCATGTCACACTCAATCAAATATTTGCCGGCATGATGCCCTACATGCTGATCGTCATCGTGTGCATGATCATCATGTATATCTGGCCCGGCATAACGCTCTGGCTTCCGAACTACCTTTATGGCGGTTAAGGGCGACCGCCCTGCCTTAACCGCCGAACCCAAACTAAAAGGGCCCATCCGCGTGAACTGGTGCGGTCCGCATGCCATGCCGCCGCGCAGACCCTTGAAAACGGACAAGGTGTGCAGCGCATGGATTTTCAACTCTTGGTTGCAATACACGGACGATGCGCTACACTCGCGCAAGCCGTAGCGGTTCCCCCATTTTTCCCGCGTCGGCTGTTCCCCCATGAAGGTTCTCAGCCTTCACAATTGCCGGACTGTTCAGTCCGGCTCTTTTTATCGGGGACAGCGTCTTAAGGCGCAGCGACAAAAGACCATTTCCCCGAATGAGCCGAAGGCCCTATAATTGCATCGTAGCCGCATCCACGGAGGGTGCTGTCGATGAATGACCTCATTGCCTTTATGTCGCTTACAACCATCGGCCTGATAATCGTAACGAACCTGCTCATGATGATCTACGATTAACATGGTGGAGGGTTAGACTGGCGCACGAAGATCAGCGAACAGGGTTACTGGCGGGATCCGCATTCGCGTAACCCGGCTGCAACACCTTGCTTGGTGATGCATCGTTTTGGTGTTCCGCATGCCATCAAAGCGCTGCCATAGACAGCTGTGCTTAACGTTTGCGAGAAAACCGAAATCCGCCTTTTTTAGATTCTTATCGTCCGTTCTTTTGTCGCCAGGCGGCAAAATCGATCTTCGGTTTTTCGCTTGTGGCTGGGTAAAGCCCGATGATCGTTGCGCCATTCATGACTTGCTCGGTGACAAAATCTTCATAGGCCGTCATCTCGACCGTTTCGTCGGCAATCTCGTCGGCGAGATGGGCCGGAATAACCATGACCCCTTCATTGTCCCCAACGAGCACATCGCCCGGAAAGACAGCGACATCGCCGCAGCCGATTGGGACGTTGATATCGTAGGCTTGGTGATGGGTCAGGTTGGTTGGCGCCGAAGGACGATTGTGGTAAGCGTGAATGGTCAAATTGGCAATCTCAGGGCTGTCGCGGAAGCCTCCGTCGGTAACGACACCTGCCACACCCCGCACCTGCAGCCTTGATATCAGTATGGAGCCGGCCGAAGCTGCCCGGGCATCCTTGCGACTGTCCATCACCAGGACACTTCCCTGCGGACATTGCTCCACCGCGGCGCGCTGCGGATGGTTGGGATCGCGGAACACCTCGATCGTGTTAAGGTCCTCGCGGGCCGGTATATAGCGCAAGGTAAAGGCCTGCCCGACCATGTTGGTTTTTTTTGCGGACAGTGGTCGCACGTCTTGAATGAACTGATTGCGCAGCCCGCGCTTGAACAGCGCCGTCGCAATTGTTGGCGTGGCCACGCCCATCAGCTTCTTGCGCGTTGCATCGCCCAGATCATAGTTAGTCATTCGCTGTCCTTGCATGTCAGTAAATATCCGGTTCAGGAGCCGAGGGCCCAAAGGCTGTTTCGAGAAAGTCAAAATCCGCCCCCGTGTCGGCCTGGCCCACGTGTTTGGCAAACATCCAGCCATAGCCGCGGCCGGCCTTGTCGGCGGGTTTTTGCCATTGTGAACGACGGCGTTCGATTTCACGGTCATCGACCAGCATGTCGATACGGCGCGCATTCAGGTCAAGCCGCACGATGTCGCCTGACCGCAAAAGTGCCAGCGGTCCCCCGACATGCGATTCCGGCGACACGTGCAGAACGCAGGCCCCATAGCTGGTCCCGCTCATGCGCGCATCGGACAGACGCAGCATGTCGCGATATCCCTGCTTGAGCAGGGCCTTGGGCATCGGCAACATGCCCCACTCCGGCATGCCGGGTCCGCCCTGCGGGCCCGCCCCACGCAACACCAGGATATGATCGGGCGTCACGTCGAGGTTTTCGTCGTCGATGGCTGCCTTCATTTCAGGGTAGCTGTCGAAAACCAATGCCGGACCCTGATGCTGATGCAGCCTTGGATCGCATGCCGCTGGCTTCATGACAGCGCCGGTGGGCGCGAGGTTGCCCCTCAAGACCGCAAGCGAGCCTTCCTGATAGACAGGGTTGTCGAGCGAGCGGATAACGTCGTCATTGAAACATTTGGCCCCCTCCAGCGTTTCCCCGAGCGTATGGCCGGAGACTGTGAGCACCGAAAGATCGAGCCTTGATGCAAGTTTTGCCATGAGCGCTCGCAAACCGCCGGCATAGTAGAAATCTTCCATCAGATAGCTATCGCCCGTTGGCCTTATGTTTGCCAGAACCGGGGTGGTCCGGCCCGCTTGATCAAGATCGTCCATTGTCAGGTTGACCCCTGCCCGGCGCGCCATTGCAACGAGATGGACAATGGCATTGGTCGAGCATCCGGTGGCCATGGCGACACAAACGGCATTGTCTACGGCCGCCCTGGTCAAAATCTCGCTCGGGATCAGGTCGTCCCAAACCATGCCGACGATCCGCCTTCCCACCGCGGAAGACATGCGGATGTGATTGGAATCTGCCGCCGGAATGGAACTCGCCCCGGGCAAGGTCAATCCGAGTGCCTCGGCAATCGCTGTCATGGTGCTGGCCGTGCCCATGGTCATGCAATGGCCGTAGGAACGTGCGATTCCGGCTTCCACCTCGACCCATTCATCGGTCGATAGATTGCCTGCACGCCGTTCATCCCAGAATTTCCAGGCGTCCGAACCGGAACCCAGAGCTTTTCCGCGGTAGTTGCCGCGCAGCATGGGGCCGGCCGGCAGATAGATCATCGGCAGGCCGGCGCTCACGGCTCCCATGACCAAACCCGGTGTGGTCTTGTCGCAGCCACCCATCAGCACGGCACCGTCGACCGGATGCGAGCGCAAAAGCTCTTCAACCTCCATCGCCAGCATATTGCGATAAAGCATGGTCGTTGGCTTGACGTAGCTTTCCGACAAGGACAGGGCCGGCAATTCGAGCGGAAATCCGCCGGCCTGAAATACACCGCGCTTGACGTCCCCGACACGGTGTTTGAAGTGTGCATGGCAAGGGTTGGCATCCGACCAGGTGTTCAGGATGGCAATGACCGGCTTTCCTGTCCATTCTTCCGGTGCATAACCCATTTGCATGGTTCTTGATCGATGGCCGGAGCTGCGCAGGTCGTCAGGAGCGAACCATCGGGCGCTTCTCAATGTGTCCGGGATTTTCTTCATGTTTATCTGCTCAGCCTTGCAAGGTCATGGATAGCGACGGGAATGAACGGCTTATTCCTGCATGCCCCATTTTTGAATCGTGTGGCGCTCAATGGTCTGAAAGACCAGGTTCTCGACGATGAGACCGATGATGATCACGGTGAGGAGCCCGGCAAAGACTGCAGGAATGTCCAAGAGATTTCGGTTCTCAAAGATGAACCAGCCGAGCCCGCCCTGTCCCGACGAAACACCGAATACGAGTTCGGCGGCAATCAGCGTACGCCAGGCGAAGGCCCAGCCGATTTTCAGGCCGGTCAGGATCGACGGAAACGCAGCGGGAACGAGAATCCGCATCACATAGGATAAACCGGTCAATCCATAGTTGCCTCCGACCATGCGCAGCGTTCGTGACACGCCAAGAAAGCCCGCATGGGTGTTGAGCGCCACCGCCCAAAGCACCGAATGGATCAGCACGAAGACAAGGCTGGAAGCGCCGAGCCCAAACCAGATCAACGCAAGCGGCAGCAACGAGATTGCCGGCAACGGGTTGAACATTGCCGTCATGGTTTCCAGAAAATCGGTGCCGATCCGCGTGTTGATGGCAAGGATTGTCAATATGGCTGCAAGCACAGTCCCTGCCACATAGCCTGTGATCAGCACCTGAAGCGTCGTCCAGATGCGCGACGGCAATGTGCCATCGACGAACCGATCGTAAAGAGTGACCAGCGTGTCACTGAGGGTCGGGAAAAGCAGCGGGTTGTCGAGATAGCTTGCGTAGAGCTGCCAAATGATGGCGAGACCGATAATCAGCACCGTCTTGCGCACCGCGCTGATCCCCCAGATAAGTTCGAGGGAACCCAGCTTCTGTTCGACCTCGGCTACATTGGCATGCTGCCTGTTTGTTGTGACGTCGGCTGCAAGGATGATTTGCGGACTGGTCATGATCGTCACTCCCTGTGGCCAGGCTCGGAAAAGAGCAGATTGTGGATATCGCGTTCAAGTGCCAAGGCACTGCCGTCGTCCTGACGGGCATGATCAACGTCGACCACCTCTGCCTTCACGCGTCCTGGATGAGGCGACAACAGCAAAATGCGGTTGGAGACCTTGATGGCTTCAGCGATCGAATGCGTGACGAAGATCACCGTAAACCTGGTGTCTTCCCAAAGCTGCAGCAGCTCATCTTGCATCTGGCGCCGCGTGAGTGCGTCGAGCGCTGCAAACGGCTCGTCCATCAGCAAAATGTCGGGTTGCATCGCCATGCCGCGGGCGATGGCCACGCGCTGTTTCATCCCGCCGGAAAGTGTGTGCGGGTAGCTGTCCGCGGCTCGGGTGAGCTTTACCTTATCAATGTATTCCCGCGCCCGCTCCTCCGCCTCCTTGCGTGGCAGTTTGCGCGCAACCATCAGTGGAAACATCACGTTATCAAGCACCGTTTTCCAAGGCAAAAGCTGATCGAATTCCTGAAACACCATCATGCGGTCGGCGCCCGGTCTTTTCACCGGACGTCCATTGATGTGAATCGAACCGCTCACCGGTGCCATGTATCCGCCAACAGCCTTCAAGAGGGTGGATTTGCCGCAACCGGATGGTCCGAGAAGCACGAAGCGGTCCGATCGATTGACTGAAAAACTTACGCCCTCGGTCGCTGTAATGAGCAGGTTTGGCGTCTTGTAGCGTAGCGTGACCTTATCGACCGTCAGGAGCGGTGCGCCCGCGCTCTGCGCAGCGGGGGTGACAAGAGACACGGTTTCAGGATTATTTTTTTGCTGCACGGCCTGTAACATCTCGGCCTCCATAAGCATTGCGTGGAAAGACCTGGCATCTCATGCCAGGTCGATATCGTTCGAGTGAGTATTAATTGCCATGCAGATCGGCAGATTCAGGCAGATAGTAATCTGTCCACGCCGCAGGCATTGTCTTGAGCGTTCCGACCTTGTGCAGATGGGCGGCAAACTTCATCGTACCCTGCGGATCGGTGCGGAACTCCATCATGTCCGGCTGCTCAATGATTTTCACCAGGGCATCGAGATCGGTTTTATCCCCCGATACTTGCTTGTAGGCGCTCAATGCGTCGCGCGGGTTCTTCTTGATCATGTCGATCGCTTCGACCGTGGCTTCACGGACGGCTTTGATGATAACGGGATTTGTCTCGGCAAAATCCGTTGTCGTAAAGAACGTTGCCTGGGTTAAAGGACCGCCAATGATGTCCTTGGAATTGACCACGATGTGATTTCCGGCATCAATCTCCAGATATTGGAACGGCGGGGCGGAGAAATGACTGGCCACCTCGTGGCTCTTGTTGGCCAGCGCCGCCATTGCATCGGGATGCCCAAGCTGCACGGTGTTGACATCAAAATGCTTCAGATCGCTGTCTCCAAACATTTGGCCCGCTGCCATTTGCAACAGGATCGCCTGCGTCGAAACGCCAACCGTTGGCACAGCAATCTTGTCGCTCGGACCGATGTCTTTCAATGATTTGATCTTCGGGTCACGCGATACCATGATGACTGGCTGCGCCGAGCTGGTGATGATCCCTTTCACCTTGCCACGCGTTCTGTCCCACAGCAAAAGCAAGTTGCCGGTTCCGGTATTGACGATGTCAACATTCCCCGAAAGGAGCGCATCCGTCTGCGCACCACCGCCGCTGAAGGTCCGCCAATTAACGGTAACACCTTTCAGGCCATCTTCTGCCGCGTGTTTTTCGATAAGCTTCTGCGTCTCCATGACATGGCTGGCCAGGTAAAGGATTCCTGGCTGGCGGGTGATGGAGATATCGGTTTTCTCTTGGGCATGGCCGGACGGGCCCAAACCCACAATGATAGCAAATGCGGCGATAGCGCCTTTAATCAATCGCATATTTTCCTCCCGATCGTTTTGCGTGTCGTATGCACGAGGGCGACGAACCTCCGACATCGCTCAATTCATTAAAGCACTAATGCATCAGTGCATCAACCCAATAGTTGTGATAGCGTGTTGGAGACAGAAAACGAGAGACAACATTCATGAGTGGCAGGGTGCAAAACAGTGTGCTGGATCGGACAAGGCAGGTCGCCCATCAAATCCACGAGATATTGAGAGACCGTATTCTGTCCGTCGAACTTACACCCGGAACAATACTTTCCAGGGCATCGCTTCAAATGGAGTTTGGCGTCAGCCAGACCCCAGTTAGGGACGCGCTGATGCGCCTTGAGGAGGAGGCTCTCGTTGAAGTCTATCCGCAATATGCCACAGTCGTTGCAAGGATCGACATCGATCATGCAAGGCAAGCACAATTCCTTCGGCTCTCAATCGAACTCGAAGCCGTTCGCCGCCTTACCACGGAGTGTCCGGCCAAAATCGCCGCAGACCTCGAGGAATTGCTGGCAAGACAGCGGCAAGTCGCCTCTCCGCAGACATATGATCTGTTCGATGCGCTGGACAAGGATTTTCATCGGAGGATCTATGAGCGCGCAAACATCCTCAACCTCTGGTCGACCGTGCGTCGCCAGAGCGTCCATCTTGACAGGTTGCGCCGCTTGAATCTGCCGATGCCCGGCAAGATGCAAACTGTGCTTGAAGATCACCAAGAGATCATCAATGCGATACGATCGGGACGCGCAGATACCGCTGAAATCGCCCTGCGCAAACACTTGTCTGGAACACTGTCCATCATTGATCTTATAAGCGATCAATTCCCCGATTATGTTCGCAAGTGAGTAACGTTCACTTGTGGCCAGAGTGGCCACCCTGTTCAGTCGGATCGAACTGTTGGGTTCGCTATTACCATTTTCGCGAAATTGGTAATAGATTCCTTTCGCTGCCTGTGATGTGATCATTTTCGCATAACTGGTAATAGCACAATGCAGCTTATCGACCACACCTATCAGGTGCTTTATTCCCCCTGGCGCAGCGCTCGCTCGATGCAGCGTTTACGGGCGACTTTCCTCTCGACGGCCGGTTTATCTCAATGGAAAGTCGTGGTCGCCGCTACTGGTACTTCGATACCGCAAAACAGGGCGGCGGCAAGGTCCGTCGCTATGTCGGCCCGGTCGACGACGCAGAAATTACCCGCAGCGTCGAGAGTTTCAAAGACCTCAAGGCCGATGCCCGAGCACGGCGCAAGCTCGTCTCAACACTAGTCCGGGAAGCCCACCTTCCGCGGCCGGAACCCTTTGTGGGTGCGGTGGTCCAGACCCTGGCGGATGCCGGCTTCTTCCGTTTGCGCGGCGTTCTTGTCGGCACCGTGGCCTTCCAATGCTATTCGGCGATCCTCGGCGTCCGCCTGCCGAACGCGGCGTTGCAGACCGCCGATGCCGACTTCGCCCAGTTCCACTCCATCTCAACTGCGGTCGGCGACGCACTCCCGCCGATCCTCGACGTGCTGCGAACTGTCGACCCGACATTTCGTGAAATCCCGCACCAGAGCGATAGCCACCTATCGATCAAATTCGCCAACCGTTCCGGCTATCGGGTCGAGTTTCTGACACCGAATACGGGATCAGACGATTATGGCCGCCATCCAGTCCCTATGCCGGCACTGGGGGGTGCGGCAGCCGAGCCCTTACGGTTTTTGGATTTTCTCATTTACCAGCCGGTACGTGCAGTGCTGCTGCATGGACCAGGTGTCCCGGTCCGGGTACCGGCGCCGGAGCGCTACGCCATTCATAGACTGATTGTGGGATCACGCCGCCGCACCGACGCCGATGGTTCGGCGAAGAGCCGCAAGGACAGGTTGCAGGCCCGGATATTGATGACAGCGATGATCGACACGAGACAGAGCGACGTTTTGGCCGATGCTTATATGGCGGCCTGGGTCAGAGGAGACGCATGGAAAGACGCGCTTGCTGAAAGCATGCGGACCTATGACGAACCGACGCAGGTCCTGTTCAAAGACAGTCTGGCAAAAGGAATGGCTGATCTGGAAGCAGACCCGAAAGACTACGGTCTGGGCAAGAGCTGAGCCGGTGATCTTGACGTCAATGACGCATGTCTAGTGCTGCGGATTGGTCTTCATCAGCGGCAGCGGTCGCGTCATACCCCTGGCGTGCGAAGCCGCAGCTGAATTAATTCGACGGCTTCAACCGGTGAGCCGGCCCCATGAATCTTCGCGATGTCCCATCTAGGGGGGTACCCTATGAACAGCCAGTCACCCCAACGACTGCTTCTTCGAGTAACAGGCGTTGGCCGAATATCGGGGAATGACCGCAGTGCGGACAGCATGGTCATTCGATGATTTTTGGGCCGCCGCCGAAGCGGCACGTTAAGCGGTGTCAGGTTCTTCGTGCACGGACACCTCTGGCGGTGCAGCACCCAGGCGCGATGCGCAACGTCCCTGTGACAGGCACTCGACGGCTTTGAGGCGAAAAGCCCGTCATTCCGCGATCAGCAGCGCCTCGAGCTTGCCATAAACTTCGTCCAGGCCGTCGGTCATGCCGATGGCAATCGCGGCGGCCCGCGCCTCGGCATTTGCATAGCGCATCACCTGGGTCATGCGGGTCCCGGCTCCCCGCGCGACCAGATCGGTTATGATCTCTTGACCCGAAGAGGTATCGCCGTTGAAATATTCATGGGTCATGTGGTGCGGGGATCAACGGCCAGGACCGGCCCGGAAAAAAGAACTCTTCCTATTCATAGTGAAGGGCCCCGCCCGGACGCAGGTCCACCTCGCAGCGTTTCATCGTGCCCATCCACTGGGGAATCAGCGCTGGCTCGGTCAACGCAGGCCAGAGGCGGGCGGGTGGATGGGTGAAATCGCGACGCACGATGATGGTTTCGCCCTCATGCGACCGGCACGCCAATGGCCGCACCGAGGGTGGGCTGAACTCCAAGCGCCGATGCGGTGGGCGTCTATAATTTTCCTGTCTGCCATCGCCTCGCGGCAACGGTATTGTTTGGTTGTGCGTCCAGAGCCCAAGGGGAGCCCAATCACTCCCAGCCAGCGCAATCAAGTTCCTGCCGAAATAGTAATCTGTTGACAGTCTTCAATTTGCTGCCTACGTTCTAGGTAGCCACGGAGGCGGACTTTTTTCCGCGAACACTTGGGAGGTGTGATGGCATTCCTGGAATTAGACGGTTTGACGAAAAGCTACGGCAGTTTGACGGTTGTCAAAGGCGTGAACTTGTCGGTGGACAAGGGAAAACTTGTCTGCCTCCTGGGACCGTCGGGTTGCGGCAAGACGACGACGCTGCGCCTTGTCGCCGGCTTCGTTCCCGCAAATGGCGGAGAAATTCGAGTCGGTGGAAAGACCGTATCCTCGGCTCATTCCACGGTGCCGCCGGAAGCCCGCAACATGTCGATGATCTTCCAAAGCTATGCGCTTTGGCCGCATATGACTGTTTATGAGAACGTGGCGTACGGGCTGAAGCTGCGGCGAATGCCGCAAGCGCAAGTTACCGAACTTGTCCGCACGATCCTTTCCGCCACTCAGCTTCTCGCGCTTGCGGAAAGATATCCGGGTGAACTGTCGGGCGGACAACAGCAGCGCGTATCCCTGGCGCGAGCACTGGTGATCAAACCTGAAATCCTGCTGCTTGACGAGCCGCTGTCCAATTTGGATGCGAACCTGCGCGAGGAAATGCGCTTCGAAATCCGCAGGCTTCATGACGAGTTTCGCTATACCACCGTATACGTTACTCACGATCAAGCCGAAGCGATGACGACGGCGGACATCATCGTCGTCATGAACGACGGGCGCATCGAACAGTCAGGCTCGCCCGAAGATATCTATGAACGGCCGGCGACCGAGTTCGTCGCGCGGTTTATTGGCGGAACCAATATTTTCAGCGGAACGCGCAACGACAAGGACACCGTTCTTTGTCAGGCCGGTCTGGTTTTGCGGTGCGGCAATGGAACCACCGACGGATCGAGCAAGACAGCCGTCTCCATCCGCCACCATGACATTGAGCTTTCGACCAAGCCGAACGGCGCCAATACCAACACGACTGTCGGCACGGTCACGCGGCAAATCTATCTCGGTTCGCACCGGGATTATCTCGTCTCCATCGCTGGTGGAGAAATGGTGCGCACCGTCGCACCAGTCAACGTTGCGATCCCGGTTGGCCAGGAGGTTTGGCTGCATTTCCCACCAGAGAAATGCCGGGCGCTCGCGCAATAAGGGAGGAAATATGCATGTGGAAGAAAGCGCTGTCTGCCGCTCTTTTGGCTTCGGGACTTGCGGCAATACCCGCCGCTGCCCGGGCCGAGGCACCGGCACCTTATCAAATTACCCCCGAGCTGGAAGCAGCGGCCAAGGCGGAAGGCAAGGTCGTGTTCTACACTGCCACGGACGTAGCGGTCGCGGAAAAGCTGGCTGAACACTTCAAGACCAAATTTCCCGGCATCGACGTGCAGGTTGAGCGCGCCGGATCCGAGCGCGTCTTCCAAAGGATCGGCCAGGAATATTCGACGAGCATTTATAATGCCGACGTCATCGAAACGTCAGACGCCGTGCATTTCGAGTACTTCAAGCGTCAAGGCTGGCTCGAACCCATGGTGCCGCAGGAAGTGGCCGACAAATGGCCGGCAGATGAACGTGATCCGGACGGTAACTTTGCCGCCTACCGCGCCCACCTTTCCGTATTGGCCTACCGGACGGATCTGATGAAAGAAGCAGACGCCCCCAAGACCTGGGAAGATCTGCTTGATCCGCGCTTTAAGGACAAGATGGTGAAGGCCCATCCCGGGTATAGCGGCACCGTGATGACCTCAACCTTCGTCCTTAGCCAGATGCTTGGCTGGGACTATTTCGAAAAACTCGGCAAGCAGAACATCATGCAAGTCCAGTCCTCTACAGAGCCGCCGAAAAAGCTGGCTCAAGGGGAACGGGCGCTCGAAGTCGATGGCAATGAATACAATGTCTTCCGACTTATCGACGAGGGCAAGCCGATCAAGATCGTCTATCCTGACGAAGGGACCCCGCTTGCCGTGGGAAATGCCGCGGTGCTCAAGCAAGCCCCGCACCCAAATGCTGCCAAGCTCTTTTATGCGTTCCTGTTTTCGCTCGATGCGCAGCAGCTCAACAGTGATTTTGGCGGGCTGAGATCGTTCCACCCTGACGTGAAGGAAAAGCAAGGGCGCACGCCGCTTTCGAAGATCAAGGTCCTTCATTCTGATCCGGCAAAGCTCGAGCCCGAAATTCAGACCATCAAAGCCAATTATGAAAAATTCTTTGGGACGTAATTGATCATGACCAGCATCGCTCAGGTTCAGGGTCGGCGCAGCAGCATCGACCTTTCATGGCCCACCTTCGCTCTGTTGTCCCTTGTCCTGAGCGTTCTGGTTCTGCTGCCATTGTTTTGGCTCGCCTACTACAGCTTGCGCAGCGATACGGGTGGGGGAGCAACGCTTGACAACTTCATCGCTCTTGTCGCTGATCCAACCCTGCTGCGGGCGTACGGACTGGCGATCTCAATGGCGCTTGCGGTTGGCATTCTTGCCTGCCTCATCGCTACTCCAATGGCCTGGCTGGTTGCGCGAACCGACCTGCCTGCAAGGCGGATCATTCGCATGCTGGTGACGGCATCGTTCGTTACGCCGCCCTTCATCGGCGCCATCGCCTATGAAATTCTCGCCGCGCCCAATAGCGGCATTGTCAATATCATCTACCGAAGCGCCTTTGGCCTCGATCCGTCTCAATATCTGGTGAATATCTACACCTTCAGTGGTCTGGTCTTCGCCATCGCCTGCTTCACTTTCCCTTATGTTTTCACGCTCGTTGCCAATGCGCTCGACAAGGTTCCGTCTGATCTGGAGGACGCTTCGTCGATCCTTGGCGGCAAATCGATGACGACATTGCGCAAAGTCACGATTCCCCTTGTATTGCCGGCAATGCTGGCTGGTACATTGATTGCCATCCTCCAGGCGCTGACCATGTTCGGCTCTCCCGCCATCCTGGCGCTGCCCGCTGGTTTCCATGTCATCACGACGAAGATCTGGAGCCTGTTCCAGTTTCCACCGCGTCTTGGACTTGCGGCCGCTGCCGCGTTGCCGCTGCTCATCATCACCGTCGTCCTGCTGCGCGCCCAAAAATCAATTCTCGGGCGCAAAGGCTATACGGTTCTTGGGGGCAAGAGCGGTACACCGCGGATTACCAAGCTCGGCAGCTGGAAATGGGTTGCCGTCGCCTTTGTCTTTTGCATCCTCAGCCTGACCATTCTTTTACCCTATCTTGCGATCTTGAAGACGGCCTTCACGGGTACGGTCGGCGATCCCATCAATTTCGATACGCTGACGCTGCGCCATTGGAAGTTCGTTCTGTTCGAATTCTCCGCAACCCAGCTTGCGCTCAGGAACACCTTCCTCCTTGGGTTCCTGACTGCAACCGCGGTTACGGCGATCGCGCTGGTCGTATCCTATCTTGTCATCCGCCGCTCGGTCCCGGGGGCGCGTTACCTTGGCGTCCTGGCAACCGCGCCCGTAGCCATTCCGGGGATTGTCCTCGGCGTTGGCCTGTTCCTGAGCTACGCCAACCCGACATTCCAACTCTACGGCACAATCTGGATCCTGCTTATCGCGTTCATGACCATCGAATTGCCCGCCGGTTATCAGCAAATGTCGTCCGCCTTCGCAGGCGTTCATCCCGAACTTGAAGAAGCTGGCCGCATCATGGGCGCATCACGTTTGCGGACTTTGTGGGACATTACCGCTCCGTTGCTGCGAACAAGCGTCGTCGCGGCGTGGTGTTTTGTCTTCGTCGGCACGATCCGCGAACTCTCAGCAACGATTCTGCTGACAACCGCCAATACCAAACTCGTCTCGGTGATCATTTACGATCTCAATGAGAGTGGTGACCTTGGCGCAATATGCGTTCTTGGCATCATATTGCTGGTTGCCTCCTTCGCCGTCGTCTTTGTTGCCAACCGGGTTCCGGTCCTTGGCGGCTCGCAAATGAATGCGCGCGGCTGAGGTGTTTGGAGCGTTGGAAACCCATGATACTGTGGTTTCAGCAGGGTCGCCAACGCATGTATTTGCTGATAAACGAAAGCTTGGGAGCGAAACCCTAATGGTGAGATTCGATCCCTTTTATGGACCCGTCACAATGGCTTGCTCATGACAGACACTACCAACGCCCCGCACAATTTGTCCGCGATCGATTTTCTTCGCACCCGTTCGCTTGCAAATGTGGTGCAAGCGGAGATCGAGCGCATGATCATCGATGGCGAGCTTAAGCCGAATGAACGGGTCAACGAGAATGGTCTGTCGCAGCGCCTTGGCGTAAGCCGCGGCCCAATCCGCGAGGCTTGCAGTGCATTGGCAGCGATGGGCCTGATTGAAATTATCCCCAATCGTGGTTTTTTCATCCGCGCCCTCACCAATGATGAGGCGCAGGATCTTTCCGAGGCACGTGCCGGTGTGTTTGGCTGCATGGCGATGATGCTGGCAGAGCGTATCACCGATGCCCAGATTGCCATCTTGAGAGCGCTCTTGGCGCGCATGGACGAAATCGTCAAACTTGGCGACGTTCATATTTACTACCCGGTTAATCTGGAATTCCACAAGCAGCTTACGCACATGGCCGGAAACAACCGGCTGGAACTCATCTACCAGAGCTTCGTACGTGAACTGCACATCCAGCGCTATCGGGCTCTCTCGAGCAGGGACGTGCTGCATATCTCCAATCAGGAGCACCGCGCCATTGTCGATGCCCTTGAGGCACGCGACCCCGTACGCAGCTTGATTGCGGCCCGTACCCATATTCTCAATGGGATTGTCCGCACCCGCCAGGCCGGGCAACCCGGCTTTGGCGACCAGGTCGCGCCGCAAAAGCCCGGGCGCAAAACTGCGTCCGACACGGCATCCGGCGAAAACATTTAAAAAAATGCCATCCGTTGCTGCAGTAATTTTGCAAACACAAAACTGTTGACAATTAACAATCCTCCGAGCATGGTCAAAACGGAAATACGTTTTGGGACTGCGACAAACAGAGGATCAGGGATGGACCAGAAACACCAGGAAAATGTCGAGCTGACGAAATACGTTGCCAGTTTCATTGTTGAAACGGACTTTGATGAACTCTCGTCAAACGTTATTGACCTTGGCAAGAAATCCATACTCGACGGCTTGGGCTTGGCCCTTTCTGGTTCTGTTGCCAAGAGCGGCGAGCTCGTGCGTCAGCACCTTGACAATTTGGGCCTTGCCGAGGGCGCCGCAACGGTCATCGGTGGTGGACGCAAAGTGGCCCCACGCTTTGCAGCCTTTGCCAACGGGGTTGGCATTCACGCCGACGACTATGACGATACGCAGCTCGCCGTCGCCAAGGACCGCGTCTATGGTCTGTTGACCCATCCGACAGCGCCTGCACTTCCCGCAGCACTTGCTGTCGCCGAACTCGTGAATGGTTCCGGCAAAGACCTCATGCTGGCCTATCACCTCGGCGTCGAAGTCGAGTGCAAGATTGCCGAAGCGATTGCCCCGCGCCACTATCAGACCGGTTTTCATGCAACGGCGACATGCGGAACATTCGCTGCTGCCGCAGCCAGTTCCAAGTTGATGAAGTTCGATGTTCCGACTACCCAGCGCGCGCTTTCGATCGCTGGCAGCCAGTCTGCCGGCCTGCGCGAGAACTTCGGCACGATGACAAAGCCTTTCCATGCCGGCCGCTCGTCTGAAAGCGGTGTCGCCGCCGCCCAATTTGCATCCTATGGCTGGACGGCCGCGGCGCGTATCCTGGAAGCGCCGCGCGGCTTCTTCTCTGCGGCCGGCGGCGGTTATGACGAGAATGCGATCTTCAACAAACTCGGTGCGCCCTGGACTTTTGCCGACCCCGGCATATCCATAAAGCCGCATCCATCGGGCTCGCTCACGCATCCCGGAATGACGGAGATGCTGCGGCTGATTACGGACAACAATATCCGCGCCGAGGATGTCGAGCGCGTGCGCGTCGGCACCAACTCCAACATGCCGAACGCACTCATCCATCACCGTCCCAAGGACGAATTACAGGCAAAGTTCTCGATGGAATTTTGCATGGCAATTCTATTGCTCGATCGCCGCGCCGGTCTCAATGAATTCACCGATGCCGCAGTCGAACGCGACGACGTCAAGGCCATGATCGAACGGATTGATTTCGTCATCGATGACGAAGCTGAAGCCGCCGGTTACCACCTGATGACGACCCTCCTCGACATCCACCTCAAAGACGGTCGCAAAATCTCGGGACGCGCTGATTTCGGCAAGGGAAGTCCTGCCTTTCCCATGAGCTATGACGACGTCGCCGGCAAATTTCGCGAGAATGCCGACTTCGCCGGGATGACGCAGGCGAGGGCAAACGCGATCGTCGAACTCGTGCGGGGGTTGGAGAACGTTACGTCGCTGAGCGATCTGACATCGCTGCTGATCTCCGTCGACTGACAGTATAAGCTTGCGATGCCGGATTCCGGGACAATGCATGATGGGCACGGTCAGCGTTTGTTTGATCGTGAACCTGCCAAAATTGCTCTGGCATTTCTGCTCGGCGTCCTGGGGGCCCTGGCTGCCAGATTGTTTGCGATGCCCCTTCCCTTCCTGCTGGGTCCGTTGCTTACCTGTGCCGCAGCATCGATCCTCGGTGCGCCGATTCTGGCGCTCCCCTATGGACGTGAATTGGGTCAGGTCGTCGTCGGGCTTGCCATAGGCTTGCGATTTGTTCCCGCGGTGGTCTTCGCAACAATTGCAATGCTGCCGTTCATGCTGGGTGCGACAGCCTTGATGATCGCGACAACCATGGCCGCCGCCTTGATCATCAGGAAGCTCGCCGCGCTTGACCTTAGAACCGCTTTCTTTGCCACGGCTGCTGCAGGGGTTGCAGAGATGGCCATCCTCGCCCATCAAAAGGGCGCCGATAGCGATACGGTCGCGCTTGTTCACCTTATCCGCGTCGCCTCGATCGTGACGACAGTGCCATTCCTTGTTGCGTTTTTCGGCGAAAATGGCGGCATCGATCCGGTGCCGGTTGCCTTCAGAGCCGAGTTGATGCCGATTATCGCGCTGTTCATTGTGGCGGTCCTTGCCAGCTATCTCGTGCGGCGGCTGAAAATACCGAACTCATGGCTGCTTGTCCCCGCCCTGATCGGCAGTCTTGTGGCGGGTTTCGGCCTTGGCCCCTTCGCCGTCCCATCTGCGGCTCTGGTGGGGGCGCAGATCGTCATCGGCGTTTGGCTTGGCTGCCGTTTCCGCCGATCTTTGCTGGGCCGGCTTTCACGCGTGACCTTCTCAGCGCTTGTGACGACGACATTCCTGCTCGCCATGGCCATGGCGACAGCGTGGGTTCTATCGGCAACGACTGGTTTGTCCTTTGTCACAAGCCTGCTCGCCGTCGCACCGGCGGGCGTCACCGAAATGGTGCTGACGGCGACAGCAATGCATCTCGACGCCACAACCGTGACCGCGTTCCAGATCACCCGTATCGCCGTGGTCATGACGACGATCCTGTTGACGCTGAAGATATTTGAAAGAATTGCGCGCCGGCGCGGCGCTGCACCCGGATGAAAGGACTGCCCTATGACTGCCCACCTCGTAATCGGAATCCTCAACGGCGACGATATAGGACTTGAGATCGTGCCCGCGGCCGTTGAAGTAACGCGCGCCGCTGCCCTCAAGACAGGTCTTGAAATCGACTGGCGGGCCATGCCCATTGGGCGCGCCGCGCTTGAAACCCATGGTTCGACATTTCCGGAACACACGATGGAAACACTCGCCAAGATGGATGGCTTCATCCTTGGACCCATCGGACATCAGGCGTATCCAAAGGTCCCAGGAGCAATCAATCCACATCCAATCATGCGCAAAGGCTTCAATCTTTTTGCCAATGTCCGTCCGACCAAGTCGTTCCCCGGATTGGGTGCCATCCACGAAGGCATCGATCTCGTCATCGTGCGCGAAAACAACGAAGGTTTCCAGCCGGATCGCAATGTCGTTGCCGGATCGGGAGAATTCAGGCCAACCGAAGACGTAACCATTTCTGTGCGGGTAATCACCCGCCTGGGTTCCGCGCGCGTCGCCCGGGCTGCCCTCGAAATTGCGCAGCAACGAAGGAAGCGCCTTACCCTTGTCCACAAGAACACCGTGTTCAAGCTTGGTTGCGGCATGTTTGTCGAAGAATGCCACCGCGTGGCCAAGGAGTTTCCGGACGTCACGGTCGATGAAGTGATCGTCGACACGATGGCCATGCGCCTCATTCGCGATCCGCAGAGTTTTGATGTGATCGTTACCACGAACATGTTCGGCGACATATTGACGGATGAAGCTGCCGGGCTGGTCGGTGGTCTGGGCATGGCGCCAGGCCTGTGCATCGGCGAAGGCAATCTGGCAATGGCGCAGGCGACCCACGGCTCAGCACCCGATATCGCCGGCAAGGGTATCGCCAATCCCTTCGCGATGATTGAATCCGCGCGCATGATGATCGAATGGCTCGGGCACAACCGCAAGATTCCGCAAGCTGTCGAAGCAGCTTCGATCATGGAGCGTGCGATTGCCGTTGCGCTCGGCAATCCCGCGACCCGCACCCGCGATATCAGGGGAACCGCCGATACCGCAGGGATGACACGAGGCATTTTGGCAGCAATCGGTTGACGTCATTCCTTTTGATGTCCGCCGATCATGAACGTGACCGGCGGAGATAATTGCTCAGACCGGCGGCACCGCTCCATGGCCGCTAAAAAACGTCCAAAACGCATCATAGACGATATCCGGCCGTTCCTCAGCGGGGTAATGTCCCGTGGGGATTGCCCAGCCGCGCAAATCCTTCGCCCAAGGTTTCCATGCCTCGAGCGGTTTGAAATGACGGCCACAATGACTGTTTGAACCCCACAAAGCCAGCACAGGGCAGTCGATCGTCTTCTTGCCGAAGTCGGCAGTATCCATGGCAAGATCAACGCTGACGGTGGCGCGATAGTCTTCACACACGGCATGGATCTGTTCAGCCGTCGTGCAGCGCTTGTATTCGGCCATGGCCTGCGGGCTAAATATCTTCAGACCGACCCCTTTCTTGTTGAGCTTGTAGTTGATGTAATAATCAAGGTCCGCTGTCAGAAGCTTCTCGGGAAATGGCGCCTTTTGAGCCATGAAGAACCAGTGATACGCCTCAAGCCCCCAACCCAGTGTTACATTGGTTAGCGCGTGATATGTTGGGACGATATCCAATGCCGCTACGCGCTCGATGCGATCAGGATAGTCGAGCGCCATGCGGAATGCGACGCGCGCTCCCCGATCATGCCCGGCCACCTGAAAACGATCGAAACCGAACGTCGACATGAGCTCGGCATTGTCGTTGCCCATTGCCCTGAACGAATAGCCGCAATGGTCCTCGCCTCCGTCGGGTTTGGAACTGTCCCCATACCCTCGAAGATCGGGGGTGACCACGGTGAAACTCCTTGCGAGGGTCGGCGCAATCTGGTGCCAGCTGACATGGGTCAAAGGATTGCCATGCAGCAGAAGCAGTGGAGGTCCCTCGCCAGCGATCGCCACATTGATCTCGGCGCCGCTCGTTTTGACCCGATGATAGCGAAATCCAGGCATCAACTGCCCTTCGGTGTCAACGAGCGGTGGCACTTTAGATGGCGGCTCTGTTGGCGACATGATCTATCTCCTTCAAACTTTCCAAATCGAGCAGAACGAAACTTCATGCCCTTTTTAGTAAATTGTCAACAGTTTGTAATTGACAATTAGGAGAAAGTTCGGCATCTCGATAGTGTGTTGCTGCAGCAACGGGAGCCGTTTAATGAAAACATATAGCATCGCCGCCATCCCAGGGGACGGCATTGGCAAGGAAGTCGTGGCCGCGGGCCTGCGGGTTCTTGGGGCCTGCGCCAGCCGCGACGCCAATTTCCAACTCAGCATCGAGGAATTTCCGTGGGGGTCTGACTTCTACAAGCAGCACGGACATCTCATGCCTGAAGATGGCGTGGATCAACTGAAGAATTTCGACGCCATCTACTTCGGCGCCGTCGGCGCGCCGGACGTGCCTGATCATCTGACGCTCTGGGGCCTGCGCCTTGCCATCTGCCAACCCCTGGATCAGTATGCGAATGTCCGACCCACCAGAATCCTGCCTGGAATTGAAAGTCCGCTGCGCGGCGTCACAGCCAAGGACCTTGACTGGGTGATCGTTCGTGAAAACTCCGAAGGGGAATATGCCGGCCAGGGTGGACGCTCGCACCGCGGTCTTGCAGAAGAAGTGGCGACGGAAGTCTCAATTTTCACCCGTGCTGGCGTAACCTGTATCATGCGCTTTGCGTTCAAACTGGCGCAGTCGCGCCCGCGCAAGCTGCTTACAGTTGTCACCAAATCGAATGCGCAGCGCCATGGCATGGTGCTATGGGACGAAATCGCGAAGGAAATCGCTGCGGAATTTCCCGACGTGACCTGGGACAAAATGCTTGTCGACGCCATGACGGTGCGCATGACGCTCAACCCAGGATCGATCGACACAATCGTTGCCACGAACCTTCATGCCGACATCCTTTCCGACCTTGCCGCCGCTCTCGCAGGTTCAATCGGCATCGCACCGACGGCAAACCTCAATCCGGAGGGGCGATTTCCCTCAATGTTCGAACCCATACATGGTTCGGCATTCGACATCACCGGCAAGGGCATCGCCAATCCGATCGGGACTTTCTGGTCGGCGGTCATGATGCTTGCACATCTTGGCGAAGCGGCCGCAGCAGCCCGCCTCATGCGGGCAATCGAGCGGGTGACCGCTAATCCGTCACTGCACACGCCGGACCTGCGCGGCACTGCAACGACGCAGGACGTCACCGAGGCGGTCTGCGCCGCTGTCCTTGGCGACAACGAGTAAAGGACACCCCATGCCAGCCAATCGTCGTAGGATTGCAGTGATCACCGGAGACGGGATCGGCAAGGAAGTGATGCCGGAGGGCTTGCGCGCACTCGAGGCCGCAGCCGAGCGCTTCGATCTCGATCTCCAGTTCGACACGTTCGCGTTTGCCTCGTGCGATTACTATGCCGAACACGGCCGCATGATGCCTGAAAACTGGAAAGAACTGATCGGCGGACATGACGCGATTTATTTCGGTGCGGTGGGCTGGCCGGCGACGGTTCCCGATCACATCTCCTTGTGGGGCTCGCTTTTGCAGTTCCGCCGCGAGTTCGATCAATATGTCAATCTGCGGCCTGTCCGCCTCATGCCAGGCGTTCCGTCACCGCTGAGCGGACGCAAACCGGGCGACATCGATTTTTTCGTTGTCCGCGAAAACACGGAAGGCGAATATTCTTCCATCGGCGGCAAGATGTATCCGGGCACCGAACGCGAGATCGTGGTGCAGGAAACGGTAATGAGCCGGGTCGGCATCGACCGCATTCTTCGCTTCGCGTTCGATCTGGCGCAAAGCCGCGCCAAGAAGCATCTGACCTCGGCGACCAAATCGAACGGCATTTCGATCACCATGCCCTATTGGGATGAGCGCGTTGAGGAAATGGCGAAATCCTATGGGCAAGTGCGCTGGGACAAGTATCACATCGATATCCTCTGCGCCCATTTCGTGCTCAATCCCGATCGCTTCGATGTGGTTGTTGCCTCCAATCTTTTCGGTGACATTCTCTCCGACCTCGGTCCGGCCTGCACAGGGACCATCGGTATAGCGCCGTCCGGCAATATCAATCCCGAGCGCCGCTTTCCTTCCCTGTTCGAACCTGTTCACGGCTCCGCGCCCGATATCGCAGGCAAGGGTATCGCCAATCCCATCGGCCAGATCTGGGCTGGTGCAATGATGCTCGACCATCTCGGCCATCCGCATGCGGCAGCATCGATTGTATCGGCAATCGAAACCACTCTCGCAGAGCCTGCGCTGCGCACCGGCGACCTTGGCGGATCGGCAGACACCATCACCTCCGGCAAGGCGGTCGCCGAAGCAATCAAGTCGTCTGCATCGGATATTGCGAGGAAGTCATGACGTTTGAGCTGCCCATCATCGCCCTTACGCCTGGCGATTGCACCGGGATCGGTCCTGAACAGACGGCCCGCATTCTCCATGACCGGCGCATGAGCGACGTCGCGCGCATTGTCGTGATCGGCGATGCCCGCGTCCTCGACATGGGTATGCGCCAAGCGGGCGTTTCGTTCCAGTACCGGCGCTACCCGGCCCCGGCCAGCGTCGATTGGACGGACAGTGCAATTGCGCTCATCGACCTTTTCAACACCGACGTCGCCCTCCATACACCAGGTGCGGGTAGCGCTGCATCCGGCCGGGTGACCGGCGAAACTTTGGCGCGCGCCATCGAATTTGCCAAGGCTGGAGAAGTCGACGCGGTCTCGTTTGCACCCCTGAACAAACGGGCGATGTATGACGGTGGCTGGAAATTCCCCGACGAACACAAGATGTTTGCCCACCTTCTTGGCCACCAAAGCTATTTCAGCGAGATGAACGTGCTCGACAATCAATGGATGTCGAGGGTGACGTCACATGTCTCGCTCCGCCAGGCCGTCGAGCAGATCACGCGTCAAGCGATTGAAGATGCCATCATCCTTGCAACGACGATGATGCGAAAAGCTGGCATCCCGGCGCCTCGCCTTGCCGTCGCGGCTCTCAACCCGCATGGAGGCGAAGGCGGTCTCTTTGGCACCGAAGAGATCGATATCATCCGCCCTGCCGTCGAAGCCATGGCAGCGAAGGGGGTCGACTGCAAGGGCCCTTTTCCCTCCGACACGGTCTATCTGAAAGCCTTTGCCGGAGACTTCGACGGAGTGCTCGCCATGTATCACGACCAGGGCCAGATCGCGACGAAAATGCGCGGCTTTAACCGCGGCGTGACTGTCACTGCAGGTCTTGATACGGTTTTCACCACGCCTGCCCACGGCACAGCCTTCGACATCGCTGGGAAGGGTATCGCGGACACGGGGGCTTTGGAGAACGCGATCAAGCTCGCCAGCAGGCTGGCGCAGGTCAAACGGCTGGAGGCCTAACCGGCAAACGACAGCATCGCAGCGCCCAACCCTCCGAGGGTCAAAACACCCAAGACCGGAAATCGCGGGAACATGTAAAAAATCGCGGCGGCGAGGCTGATGATGACAACGGCCACGACACCGCCATTGGAGAGCCGGAAAAGCGCGATGATGCCGGCAATAATCAGTCCGACACCGACCGGGGCCAACCCTTCTCGCATGGCCCGGTGCCACCTTTTGCGCCGATGGGCGTTGGTCAACTTGAACACTGCGTAGCACAGCAGCGAAGACGGCACGAAAAGCGCGAAGGTAGCGATCAGTGCTCCAAGCCAGCCCGCCACGCGCCAGCCGATAACGGTGGCCAGCATCATACCGGGTCCGGGCGCTGCGCGCGAAACGGCAAAAAGATCAAGAAACTCGCGCGAATTCACCCAGCCGTGGACGACAACAGTCTCGTGCTGAATACCGGCGACAATGGCACTGCCGCCGCCGATCGAGGTCAGCGAGAATGGTATGAACACCAGGGCAAGTGCAATGAGTGTGTCGAGCCGCAACGTCAGGCCCTCCGCCACGCCAAAGCGACGCTGATCGGTGCGATCAGCACAACGACCGGAATGAGCGGCAATTGCAGCAGGCCCACGAGAACGGCCGTCAATGCAATTATGGCAACGGAAGGCGGAAACCGCAGCGCTCGGCGCACGCCACGCATGCACATGACAACCAATAACCCCATTGCGGCAAATGCAACGCCATCGGAAATCGCGGGCAGCAAGGCAAAGTCTGCGAGCGCATCGAAGACCTGGCAAAGTGCTATGACTGCAAAAAACGGTCCAACGAGAAACCCGAGAACGCAGCTGAGCGCGCCCACTGGACCACGAAGCTGCTCACCCATACATATGACCAGATTGACGACGTTCGCACCCGGCAACATCTGCGATATGGCCAGGCTGCTTGCAAAGTCGTCTTCCTCTATCCAGCGATTTTTGAGGACGAAGCCCTGATAAAGCCAGCCGGTGAGGCCGCCGCCAAAGCTTAAGATTCCGATCTTGAAGCAAAGGATGAAGAGCGAGCGAAGACGTGGCGATTGGAACCCGGAGCAAGGATCTGACACTGCTAATGCCATCCTTTCATTGAGAAAAACCTGAACTTGAATTGGCTTTGGCTTGCCAGCACCAATACCTCGCCTTCACGCGCGCCGCATGCGGCCGGATCAGGGCAGAAACGCCCCGCCGTTTACATGCAGCGTCTGACCGGTAACGAAGCGGGCATTTGATCCGGCAAGATACAGCACTGCCGCGGCCACCTCCTCAGGCGTTCCGCGCCTGCCGACCAGCGTGCGCGTCGTATTGTGATGGGCCGGGTCACCGCCGGACGAGCTGTGAGCCCGGTTGGTGTCGATCATTCCAGGAGAAACCAGATTGACCGTGACACCGCGCGATCCGAGCTCATTTGCAAGCGCCTTGGTGAATCCGTCAAGTCCGGCTTTTGCCGATATGACATGGGCACGGTGCGCCGCGCCGGTATAGGCCGTAAGGCCACCAATGTTGATGATCGCCCCCCGGTCGCTGGCGAGCAAATGCGGTATTGCAGCGCGGCTCATGAGGAATGCGCCATCCAGTGTCACGCCCATCACTTCACGCCAGTCTGAAAACGCCAGCGTTTCGATTGGTGCTTCACGCCTGATTGCGGCATTGTTGATGAGCAGATCAAGACGCCCCAATCTTTTGACCGTTTCCCCGACAAGCTGCTCGGCATCGGCTTCCTGCGCGACGTCACCAAGCAGGACGATGGCAGATCCGCCCATCGCCTCGATCTCGTGCGCGACAGCCTCCGCCGCGGCCCGATCCGAGCGGGCCACGACGGCGATTTTTGCTCCTGCGTCCGCGAGTGTTCGCGCTATGGAGCGCCCGATATTGCGCGAAGCGCCAGTCACCAGCGCGACACGTCCTTCCAGTTCTCGATTTGTCATGTCCTCTCCCCTCATGCGCGCGCACCGGACAATTCGACACTGTCTCCGCCTGCGATCCGGTCAAGCGCGGTGCGCAGCGCTGCGATGGCAGCATCAGAAAATCCGCCGAAACGCAGGTTTGCCGCGAATTTGCTCGACAGTTCGGCATCCGGCAAGGGCTCTTTTGAACCGCCTCGCATGTGGGGCTGGTAAAATTCCCGCACAGATCCATCCTTCAGAACCGCCTTCAAATGTCCGGTGAAATTTCGTGGATAGGGATCGTCGGGATTTACTTCGTAGGAAATCTTGGCCGCCAGAGCCTGAACGTGCGGATCCCTGACACGCTCATCGGTAAACTGGCCGAGTCCCGCCTCGCCGTCGAGAAAGCTGACAGCCATGCAGTAGGGTGTTGAGAACTTGCCTGCGTAACCATTGGGGGGCCGGTGTTTCGCGGCAAGCGGCTCCCATAGCCGATGCACCGTCCCCTCACCGACACTGCAAACGATCGAAACAATATCATCGGCCTTGACGCCGGATGCAGCAAGCTTTCGGACGCAGTCTATGAATGGCTGGGTCATCGTCCCGCACGCATAGGGTTTGAATGCCAGTGTCTCAACGATCCAGCTATCGCCGAGATCCTCGATCAAAGGGGTAAAGTCCGGAACTTTCGCGGGGGCAAAGGCTTTGTACAGTCCATGCGCGCCTTCAAAAACCGATATCGGTCCAGTGAAGCCGGCCTCTGCCAGCAGCGCGGCGCGCAATCCGGATTGAGCCGCAGCGCCGGCATGAAGCCGCTTGGTCGAGCTTCCATCGGCGAGATATTCGATAATGCCCGAAGCAAGACTTCCCGCAATGCCGAAGGCCCGGCCGATCGTCTCCGCATCCAAGGAGAGTGCGGCCCCAACCGCGGCGGCGGCCGCAGGCGCCCCGAAAATTGCGGTGGGGTGAAAGCCGGCCTTGTGCGTTGCCTGGGGAGCCACCAGGCTCATGCGGCACATGAGTTCGGCGCCCACCACAATGCCGCGCATCACTGCACAACCATCAAGGCCCCGCTTTTCGGCAATCGCAACAACCGCAGGGACAATAACCGCACCGGCGTGGACCGGCCCCCCCTCAAAAGTATCGTCGAAATCCTCGCCGTGTGCGGCGGTCCCGTTAACGAGGGCGGCGTCGTAAAGTCCGAGGCCGCGGCTGTGGCCATAGGCGGTGCAGGTTCCATCGTCGGTCGCGCTTGCCAGCGCCGAGCGGACGTAGTCGGTATGACGGGCGGCAACCGCAAGACCGACAATATCGAAGAGCAGGCGTCGGCCGACGGCTTTTACCGCTGCGGGTGGCAGCGCGGCGGTCGCAAATTCTGCCAACTTCGCCGCGACCGGCGTCGATGTCGCAACTCTCTGGTTCATGAAGGAACTTCCTCTATTTTGGCCTTGCGGGCCTCGCGCAGTTCACGGCTGAGCGAGAAAGCGACGAAGATGAAAGCGATGGACAAGAGCGCGACGGCAATAGGATCCTGCAGGAAGATCATGTGATCGCCGCCGGAAAGGACAAGCGACCGGCGATAGCTTGATTCAACCATGTGGCCGAGAACCACGCCAAGGATCATCGGCAAGACGGGAAACCCGGCCAGGCGCATCAGGAAGCCTACGAGCCCGAGGACAAGAGCGATACCGAGATCGAACAAACTGTTGTTGAGTGTAAAGATGCCCGACAGGATCAGGGCAAAGATAAAGCCGGCGCGGTAGGGTCGCGGCCGGTTGACCAGCCAGATACAGGCCGGAAGAATGATGATACCGACACCGATCTGGGCGATGATGGCAATGAACGAGCCAACATAGATACTGTCGATCACCTGGGCGCTTTGCTCGAACAGGCGCGGACCGGGGATCAGGCCATGCATCAACAGACCGCCGAGCAGGACGGCCGTCGAATTCGAACTTGGAATACCGAAGCTGAGCAGCGGAATGAGGGCCGTGCTTGCCACTGTGTTGTTGGCGGCCTCCGGTGCCGCAACGCCTTCCTCCGATCCCTTGCCAAAAAGATGCGGCGTTTTCGACCAGCGCTTTGCTTCGTTGTAGGACATGAAGGCTGCGATCGAACCGCCGCCGCCGGGCGTCAGGCCCTCAAACAGGCCGAGGATGCAGCCGATGAACTGCGAGCGCTTGAGCTTGTTCATGACGGCAAGGCTTGGCAGTTTGATCCTGATTTTCTGGTTGAGCTGCGTGACCGTGGTTGAACCCGATTGGCACATCAATTCGGTAAGCGCGAAGAGTCCGACCATCACGAGGACCGGCTCGACACCGCCGAGCAGGTCGGGAATATCAAAGGTAAAGCGTGTTACGCCGGATATTGGGTCGGTCCCAACCGTTGCGATCATCAGGCCGATGATGGCGGCCGCAAGACCCTTGATCAGCGATCCTCCGCTCATGGAGGCGATGACGCTGAGGCCAAGGATGCCCAGTCCGAAATAGGATGCTGGGGTGAATGCGAGCGCAAGCCATGACAGTGGCTCGGTAAGCAGTATCAGCATCGCCAGGCCGAAGAGGCTGCCGATCACGCCCGACATGAGCGAGATGCCGAGCGCTTCGCCGGCCCGTCCCTGCCGGTTAAGCTCATAACCGTCGATGACCGTTGCCGCAGAGGAGTTCGTGCCGGGAGTCCTGATCAAAATGGCCGGAATTGAACCGCCATACTCTGCGCCGATATAGACGCAAGCGAGCAGTGCGATCGCTTGGGCCGGGTCCATTGTATAGGTGAAGGGTAAGACCAGAGCCATCGTTATCGAGGCGGAGATGCCCGGAAGGGCGCCGCCAAGGATGCCCCAGGTCAAGCCAGCTATGGCAACGAAAACCAGTGGTGTTTCCGTCAAGAGCCTTATTATGTCCAGAAGCGTCGTCATCAGAACAATCCTTGAATCAGCGAACCCACCGGCTGGTGGACGCCGAGCAATTTTACGAATATGGCCCAGTAAAAGACGCCGCCGCCGATGGCGGCAGCCGGTACGGTCCAGTTGCGCGCGGCGCCCTCGTAAAGCGCAACACCGCCGATCAACAGCGCTGTCCCAATCACGTATCCGGCGAACGGCAGCACGATCACATAGGCCGCGCCAAACAGCAGGAATCCTACCGCACGCGGCAAACCGGCATCGCTTTCATCGGTGCTGTCATCCACCGTTACTGTCCGTGGCTTGCGCGCCAGCAATGTCCGCCCGATCAGGAGGGTGCCGAGAATGGCAAGAACGACGGCAAGCGCATGCGGCAAACCTGCTGCGCCGACCTCGTCCGACAAGGTGCTGTCAGCGATGGCTCCAGACCACGAGTAATAGATACCCGCTACCGCGAGGAGAACGAGGCCGCTGATAAGGTCTTTTCTCATGGATCAGCCCTTCCGGTTGAATGGTTGAAGGGGGACGGGCAAGCCCGCCCCCATTCAACGCCATCACTTGATGGCGCCTGTCGATTTGAGGAATTCCTCCGTCGACGCGCCGAAATTGTTGATGAACGCCGGATAATCCTTCTGGCCGATGAGCTGGGGAACGAGCACCTCCGCCGTATAGGCCTTCTTGTAGTCCGGATCAGCCAGCAAGTTCTTCACGCCTTCGTCCCAGATCGCTTTTGTCGATTCTGGCACACCCTTGGGTCCAGCAAGACCGCGAAACTTGACGAGACTGACGTCGTAACCCAGTTCCTTGACCGTCGGCACATCGGGTTTTTCGGCAATACGCTCGGGATTGAATGTGGCCAGCAGCGTAATCTTGCCGGCATCGAGCTGCGAACGGAGCTCTTGAATCTCGCCGATGCCTATATCGAGAGTTCCGTTGAGGACGTTGAGCATCATGTCGCCGCCACCCTCATGGGTGACGATTGCCGGGGTAACACCGGCAGCCCGTTTCAGTTGCTCGGCAGCCTGGCGCTCCAGCGAGGCGGGATTGGCAGCACCCCAGCGACCCCGTTCCTTCTTTGCATGCTCGATAACGTCCTGGAGCGATTTGAACGGACCATCGGTGCGCGTATAGATCACTTCGCTATCGGCAAAGATGTTCACCAGGGGATCCATGTCCTTATAGGTGTTCTGCGGCTTGCTCATCAACGACGTGTAGATGTATGTCGGTGTGGTTGCGTAGAAAACGCTGCCGTCAGCCGGGCCGGTCGCAACGCGGGCCATGGCTTTTGCACCACTTCCGCCCTGCACGTTTTCGACGATGAAGGTTGCGTCGATATACTTGCCAAGATATTTCGACATTTCGCGTAGGAAAACATCACTGCCGCCACCTGGGCTGGAATGCGTCACCAGCGTGACCACCTTGCTAGGGTAAGGCAACGGGTCAGCATTGGCGCTGGTAGCCGAAAGAATTGCAATTGTCGCAAGGCCAAGAACGGCCGCACCGATCGATTTCATCAAGGTCATTTCTCTCTCCCATTTAACCACCGTTTCTCCAGAACGGCTTCCTCAAACTCAGCTCACCGGGCTTTTCCTTCCCCGCTGATCAGCTGTAAAATGCGCTGCACATTCGCCCCCGCATCGACACCACGCACCTGTCCCAACAGTTCTTCCTGCGTGCCGCTATCAATTACGCCCTCGGCGCACATGCGGAACTTGGCGTCGAGCCCCGCATCGCTGATGGGGTTGGAGGGACCGCCGCGGTAACGTTCGTCTGCCCATTGCACCAATGTCCGGCCGTCTTTGGTATCCACCTCTATGCGCGAGCGTATCTTGTCGTAGCCGGCCGCGTCGATGCTCGGATCGTTGATGACATCCGTCCGCGCCTGCAGGTCCTGCATATCGTTGCCAGCGACGAAACTATCCTCGAACTCGTGATGGCTGGCCCGCCGACACAATATGATCATTGCAAGCAATGCCGGCATGGAGAATTTCGCTTGGAGATGGTTCCGGGCGATCGGATAGCGGATCGGTTCAATAATATTCTTTCCGGCAAAAAAGCGGATACGTTCGACCTCTTCTGCTTTCAGCTTATGGTCGATGACGAGCTTCAGCATGGCATCCATCGATTGATGGGTGAGAATGCCCGAAGGGTAAGGCTTGATGCTGACGCCGGGCTCGACAATGGTCAAGGGCGACGAAAAGCCCATGGCGGCTTTATCGGCATCAAAGCCTTCGCCCATCACCGAGAAGAATCCCCATTGCCCATCAAGCGCCGATGGATCGGCCTCAAAGCCGCGGGCAGCCAGAAACGCCGCGGTAACACCGTTCTCGCAGGCACGCCCCACATGAAGCGGCTTTGTCATCGTGCCGAAGTTGACCCTTATGCCGGCGGCGAAACTTGCTGCTAACCCAAACGCGTGAGCAAGCTTATCACCCTGAAGTCCCAGAAGCTTCGCGGCAGCCGCGGTAGCGCCGAACGTGCCGACGGTTCCGCTGGTGTGATGCCCACGGCGGTAGTGACGCGGCTTCATCCATTCCGCGATCTTGCATTCGACCTCAAAGCCAACCTGAAAGGCGAGCATGAGTTCACGTCCATCAACCTTGCCTTCCTTGCTCGCAACGATAAGCGCTGCGGTAAGCGGTGGAACCGATGGGTGCGTGAGCAGCCCGTACACATGCGCCGGATCGTGGGAAACTTGCGTGTCGTCCCAATCATGTGCGTGCCCGGCGGTGCCCCAAACCCGAGCGGCCAAAGGGGCTGGGACTTTGCTGGGTCCATTGCCGGGCAATGACGCGTCTTTCCGGCCACCTTGGGCCAAGGCGTCAGCGATCAGAATTTGAACGGATGCCTCACGGCTGCCGGCCAGATATAATCCGACCGTATCAACCATGCACCGGCGTCCCACAATGAGAGCCTCATCCGGCAAGTCCGCGTAGGTCGTGCGTTCGATAAAACGTATGGCCTGGGCCGTAATGTCGAAAGAGGTATTCACGTGGCAGGTCTCCAATACTTATACAAGATTTGTTGTGGCCGACGTCAGTCGGCCTTTTGCCGCCTCGACGTGCTTGAAGTGCGCTTCGAAGGCCGCGGCTGGATCGCGCGCAGCGATGGCATCAACCATCACTTGATGCTCGCAATGCGACGCATGCATCGCCTCGCCAAGCATCAGACTGTGCGTGCGATAGAGCTTGAGCTGCTTAACCAATGTCAGATATTGATGAGCCAGAACCTCATTGCCGGAAGCGGCGACGATGAATTCGTGCAGGGCGAAGTTGAGCTTCACATAAAGCCTGAAATCATCTGCCAAGACGGCGGCATCCATATCAGCCATGAGCTGTTTTAGCCGTTCGATGCCGTCACCGGTAATTCGTTCGGCCAGAAGTTTCCCGGCCAGGCCGAAGAGAACGGAGCGCACATCATAAACGTTCGAGGCCTCGGACGCACTTAATCGGCGCACAAAGAATCCGCGGTTCGGTACCTGGTCGACGAGCCCAGATGCCTCGAGCGATCGCAACGCTTCGCGCACCGGACCGCGGCTGATGCCGAAGCGCAGCGCCAGTTCCTTTTCGTTCAAATGATCGCCAGGCGAGAATTGACCACCGAGAATGACACGCTCGATCTCCTGCTCAAGCAAGATTGGTAGTGAACTGGAACGTAATATTTCGAAGGCTGTCAACGTCATGGAACCATCCCCGTTGGAGCGGTGATAGATTGAAGATTGCTTATTGTCAACAATTTATCGCAGACCGCTTTCAATTCACACGGCCGATCGGCATACCAGTTGTAGGTACAGTTTCCCGACTGTGGTGCGGGTCGGCCCGCCGTTGCGTTGCCTTACGCTCGTTGTTGGTTTGTCCCCATCGAGCCAGGGGCATCCGTCACGCAATTTTGCCCCACTGATCCCGGGTGTAACCGGGGCAGATTTGGCGGCAGTTGCTCGTTGGAGCAGAATTTTTTCGGGATTGCGCAGCCGGGAATTGAAGTAGTTGTGCATAAGCTCCCGCGTCGAATCTAAAGAGCGTTGGCCCCGATTCC
>NZ_PGGM01000018.1 GCF_003010965.1 Phyllobacterium sophorae | reverse complement strand
TCTGTTTCCGAACGAGCGTCGAAACGGAGCGTTGCACGAGTGTGCTTGCGCCAGGTCTCGCTGTCGAAGCCAGTGTAGGGATCATCGCCGGCCTGTGCGTCGTAACGCAGATAGCCGCTGATCTTCAAGCAGGTCTCGGTCCCCGGAATGTAGAAGAAGCCTGCGCCGTATGCGTCGCAAACGCGAACGTATTCAACAGGCTCTGGTTCAGCAACAACGACTGCGTCTGCAGCACGTGCGCCGGTTACTGCAACGAGGGCTGCAGCGGAGCCGAGTAGAAGGCTCTTAATGTTCATTTCTGACCTCCAGTCAAAGTTAAAAATGGGTCTGGGCATTCCAATTTGGCTGAAGGACAACCTGTCCCCATCCCCTAAGTCCAAGAAGAAATGCGATGAACGCCCTTCCTCCCGACAGACCATACTCGCCAGCGTCGGGGTTTCAACCACGAATGTCGGGTCAAGCGACTTGTGGCAGCTCTATGGCGGACCGCTGTTGCACAAATGACACGAAATCGCCGCAGGGCCTGCAATATCTTTACCACTCATTAATATAGGTAACCCGGATTTTAATAAAATCTTGTCGAGCCATGCCGGTATTGAGACTGCAAATGCCCGCAGAATCGGCCAATACACGCTGGTTCGCGACCTGCAGTCGAATCGAATCAATGATTTGCCACCTCTTCGAAAGGTGATTTGACATGACTTATCTTTACCTCGTTATCGCCATAGTCTGCGAAGTGGTGGCGACGTCGGCGCTCAAGCAGGCCGACGGCTTTACCAGGCTCTGGCCATCGCTGGTCTGCACGTTCGGCTATGCAGCCTCGTTCTATTTCCTGTCGATTCCCATCAAGACCATTCCCGTCGGCGTTGTCTATGCGATCTGGTCAGGCGCCGGCATTGTGCTGATTGCTGCCATTGGCTGGTTCTGGTTCAGGCAAACACTGGATTTTGCGGCGATCGCCGGCCTGACGATGATTGTGGCCGGTGTGCTCGTGGTCAATCTCTTCTCCAGCTCTGTCGGGCACTAGCGGCGCTCGAATCCCGCCAGAACGGCTCTTTGCACGCAGCCTCCAGCGAATCTTGACTGGAGGTCAGAAATGAACATTAAGAGCCTTCTACTCGGCTCCGCTGCAGCCCTCGTTGCAGTAACCGGCGCACGTGCTGCAGACGCAGTCGTTGTCGCCGAACCAGAACCCGTCGAATACGTCAAAGTTTGCGACGCATATGGCGCGGGATTTTACTACATTCCCGGAACAGAGACCTGCCTTAAAGTCAGCGGCTATGTCCGTTTTGATGTGAAAGCTGGCACAGATCCTTACACCGGGATCGATTATGGCACATTCAAAGTACGCAGCCGCGCCTCGCTTCGTTTCGATGCCCGTTCGGAAACTGAGCTTGGTACACTGCGTTCCTATGCAGAGGCCCGTATTCAGTTTACGGATGGCGAGAACGCGACGAGCCTGCCCAATGCCTTCATTGAACTCGGCGGCTTCCGCGTCGGTGTCACTGACTCGCAGTTTGTGTCGTGGACAGGTTATGTCGGTGACATTATCCACGATGACGTGATCAGCTACGGTCCATTTGAGACCAACCAGATCAACTATACATTCACTGGCGGCAATGGCTTCTCGGCTCTGATCGGTGTTGAACAAGGTACAGGCGATTTCGTTATCGACGACTACATGCCGCACATCGTTGCTGGTGCGAAGTTCGAGCAGGGTTGGGGCAGCGTTTCGGCCGTTGGCGGTTATGATGCAGTTACCGAGGAGTGGGCTGGCAAGGTCCGTTTGGACGTTAAAGCGACCGATGCCATCTCCCTGTTCGTTTTGGGTGGTTATAAGTCCGAGGATAGTTACTATGGTAACTGGTTCGGCGACTGGGCTGTCTGGGGCGGCGGTTCCTTCAAGGCCTCGGAAACGGCAACAATCAACGCTCAAGCCGCCTATGAAGACGACGGCACGATCGCTGCTGCTTTGAACGTTGCTTACGAACTTGTCCCCGGCTTCACCATAACGCCCGAAATCGCCTACACCGCATTCAGTGGTGAGCGTGGCGACGACGACGCTTTTGGCGGCATCGTGCGCTTCCAGCGGAACTTCTGATCTTCTGAACTGACACATCGACCAACGCCGGATTTTCCCGGCGTTGGCTTTTCCCAAAATTCATTTTGAACAATCAATTTTCAGCGTTCGCACAGACGGCGCACAGATATTTAGGCGGAGAAAGGATTTCCAACCGGTCGCGGACCGAGGAGACGGTGAGATGTTTGGACAACAACCCATGCGGTTGGACGTTGGTGGAGCCATCACTGGTTTTATCAAACGGAAGCCTATTAGCCTAAAGAGGCATAGCTCCGTGGATTGCGCTTTCGGGAAAGACGGGTACAACTCGTCACATATTTATCCGGTGCATATTTTATTGATTAGAGCGCAATCATCATGACGATTTCATCGCTGGGCATGGCCCCTCCTCCGCCGGAATCGGCGTTTCCCGTGCGGTTCCAGTACGATCTCAACTATGCATCGGCAGATAACGGGATCAAACGACTGGTCAAGGAACACTCGCTCCGCGATTTGACCACGCAGTATATCAGCATTCTCTGGGACGAAGGCTCGCACAAGACCAATGTTCGGTCCTTTCTTGGAGAAATCAGCGAGATATTGAGCGGCGAGCGTTTCAGCGTCTTCACGCAGGAAATGCTTGATTCTGTGATCGGCACGTTACGCGAACGCGGTAACAGCAATGCAACCATCAATCGAAAGATGGCTGCGCTGAGCAAGCTGCTGCGGAAGGCGTGCAAGATGGGCGACATCTACAATTTGCCGGAGTTCCGCCGCCAGAAGGAGCGGCAGGGACGCATACGGTTTCTAGAGGCGGAAGAAGAACAGCGGCTGTTCTCGGCCATTCGTACGCGGTGTGACGACAGCTACCGGTTGAGCGTGTTTCTCGTGGACACGGGTTGCCGGCTTGGCGAAGCGATCGGCCTTTCCTGGAACGACCTTCAGGACTCCAGGTCGACCTTCTGGCTGACAAAATCCGGCCGCAGCCGCACCGTCCCGCTGACGGCGCGGGCGCGCGAGGTCATCCATATCCCGCATGCGAGACTGAAGGGTCCGTTTTCCATGCATAATCAGGTGCGTTTTCGCGCGATCTGGAACGATGCGAAGGCGGAAGTGGGTCTGGGCTCCGACGATCAGGTGGTTCCGCATATCCTGCGCCATACTTGCGCGTCACGGCTCGTGCGGGGCGGCATCGACATCCGGCGCGTGCAGATATGGCTTGGCCATCAAACGCTGTGGATGACAATGCGCTATGCGCATCTTGCCACAAACGACCTCGACTCCTGCGTTGCCGTTCTTGAACGGCATTGAGCGGCGCTCGCCGTAAAGGGCGAGGCGCTGCGAGCAGCCTGCGGCACCGCGCAGCCGGTCACGAGCACAAGGGCATACGAAAAGTGAACCGGGTCTCGCTGGGATCGGAAACAACGTCCAGCGTTCCGCCATGCATACTGGCTATCTCCGAAGCGATATAGAGGCCGGCACGACGCCGCCGCCAAGGCGCGCACGCGCCAAATCAAGGACATTGTCGATCAGACCGGACATGCGCACGGCACTGCCGCGGATGAGTTTGACGATGTTGCTCGCCTTTTCGTCCAATGGAGTGCGCAGCAGCATTCTCGCGCCGGAATCGATCGACGCCACCGGGTTGCGCAGATCATGACCGAGCACGGCAACAAATTGTTCGCGGAACTCGGAGATCTTGCGCTCATCCAGCAGCGCCGCCTCGGTCCTGGCCAGGCGTTCATTTGCATCGAGGTGAAAAGCAATCAATTCGGCGAAAAGTTTGAACATGCCGATGGTTTCAGGATTTTTGAGGCGCGCCGGCCGGGGATCGATCGCACAGAGCGTGCCGAAAAATGTGCCATCCGGGAGGATTATCGGCATGGAAATGTAGCTTTGAAAGCCATAAATCGCCGGAGTCCGATGCGTTGAATAGACCAGATCTTTCGATACCTCATCGATGATGACCGCCTGGCCGCTATTGCGGATTTCATCGCAAATGGTGGTCTTGACTTCAAGTTCACCGCCTGGCGCAAGGCCAAACTCGATATTGTCGAGCACCTGGCAGACAATCCACCGATCCTCCGTCACCCTGGCCACTGCGGCAAAGCCCATGCCGGTGATCCGGCACACGACATCGAGGATTGCCGGTACAGCATCGATCCGGCCGATCGCATCAATGTCGGCTTGAAAATCATGGGGCATGGAGGTTTCCGGTATTGCAGTCCGGCCACTATAGAGCCTTCAGCGAAATGCGCCATATCATGCGTCGTCCGGACGCATTGGCGATCGTGCGATGTCCCGTGTCCTTTGCGCGGGCTTTTGGAACCGGCACAAAAATCCGCCCCTTTCTGATGCGACCAGACAGGACCGCATTGCAGACGCGATATTGAAGCCTGGTCGACGCGTCTTCTGTCGCGCTCCGATTGGGGATTGGAGGCCAAAGATGGTGCAATGGTTGGACATACTCCGCGAGAAGAACGACCTGGCGGAACAATTGAGCGAAAAAATCCCACGTTTTTTCGCCTACCCGGCCCTGAGCCTCGACCACGCCATGCGGCTGCATATCCTGCTGGAGAAGCACGCCGATGACATGGAAAAACTCGTCGAGCAGATCGGCGAAGTGGACCTGCCCGATGCAATCTACGAAGCGGCCTCGGCACTCGACGCGATATTTTCCGGCCTGGCTGCAATCGCAGCAAGCAAGGTGGCCGAACTTCAGAAGAAACAGCCTGGCGTCGAATTCCCGCCAGACCCGGCCCCGGTCAACGGTTGAATCGCCCTTTCGCATCCGACGAGGAACTCAAGAACGCATCTCGCGTTATCGCAACGCTGGTCTAACACCCAGCAAGGTCTGGTGCGGCTTTACCAAACACCCCAAGGTTGCGCCAGACCTTACACGCCGTGGACAATGTTCAACCGCCAAACTTGCAGCGCCTCGCAATCTGACTGCCCAAGAACCTGGAAGCGCGGCGCCACGATTCGTCCGTGTCATCGCGAAAGCTGACCAATTCACCGCAGACGGCGCGCTTGTCATCGACATCAAGCACCGAATACTCGATCCAGTTGATGAGCGTGCTGGTTTTCTTGACGATACCGATAAAGACAAAGCGGGCACCGGCGTCGCGCGCCTGATCAGCCAATACCTCATAGCCTGGATCTTGCGCCGTACATTGGGCCTGCTCGCACGGAAGTTGAACGACTTTCAGGTTTTCATTGCCGGAAAGCTGTTCGCGCAGATAATCCGCAAGTGCTTTCAAGCGTTTAGCGTGGGCTGCGGTCATATCCCTCGTTTCGCCGGATGTATCGAGGAAATCAAGGTTGGCAACCGCGACAGAAATTTTCGCGGCGGCAGGTGCGGGACTTTTTGCATCGCCATAGGCGGGTGGCGCAACCATGGAAGCGGTGAGCGCCGCGGCTGCAAACGAGGTTCGCAGGTTCATCTCCATCATCCTTTTTTGCAGCGCCCAGACTGGCTAAACCCTTGGCGGTGCGAAATGTTCCTGAATTCTGCGGGGGGCCGGACGATTGCGGGAATCGCTAAAATTGTAATGAATATTACTAAGTTGTGATGCTGCGGACACCCGGTGCACACTGATCGCCCTGGTCCATACCCAGGAGGAGGCTTGGTCATTGCAGTTCCCCACTGTTGCCAAGCCTCCCTTTTTTAGCCAGCCGCAGCATTTGCGCGGCAAGTGAGCCGTGACCCACCGCAGTTTTGACTCATGCTGGGTTTGCCAGGGTCTCGCCAGCTCCTGACGCCATGCACTTGACATCCAGGCTTCATATTGCAGTGATAGGGACGGCTCAAACGCGAGAGGCCCGTTCATGCATGAAGACGAAGAAGACGAAATCTATCTGCATTATACCACCCCAATGTGGTGTCATTTACTCGTCTTCGGCTTCGCGGTCTCCATAGCGGTCTTGATCTGCCGCCTCTTCGCGGCGTGATTTACCCCACGTACTCGATGGATCCCGATGGGGCCGTCAATCAGTAGCCATCGACTTCGATCACGGCGTCGGCAAAGGCCTGTGGCGCTTCCTGCGGCAGATTGTGGCCAATGCCGCCCTCAATGATCCGGTGCGCATATTTGCCCGAGAATTTTTTGGCATAGGCGCTGGCATCCGGGTGTGGCGCACCATTGGCGTCACTTTCAAGGGTGATGGTTGGCACAGTGATGACAGGGCCCGCGGCAAGCCGCTTTTCCAGATCGTCATATTTCGCCTCGCCATCTGCAAGGCCCAGCCGCCAGCGATAATTATGGATCACGATGGCGACGTGATCGGGGTTGTCGAGGGAAGCCGCAGTGCGATCGAACGTGGCATCGTCAAAGTCCCATTTCGGCGAAGCGATCTGCCAGATGAGCTTGGCAAAATCGTTCCGGTTTGCCTCGTAGCCAGCCCTGCCCCGTTCCGTGGCAAAATAATATTGGTACCACCATTGCAGCTCGGCCTTTGGCGGCAGCGGCATCTTGTTGGCTTCACGGCTGCCGATCAGATAACCGCTCACGGAGACCATGGCCTTGCAGCGTTCTGGCCAGAGCGCCGCGATGATATTGGCGGTCCGCGCTCCCCAATCAAACCCGGCAAGAACTGCCTTTTCGATCTTGAGCGCATCCATCAGGGCGACGATATCGACCGCGAGCACCGACTGCTGGCCATTGCGTAACGTGTCGCTTGAAAGGAAGCGCGTCGTGCCATGGCCGCGCAGATGCGGCACGATTACCCTGTAACCGGCCGATGCCAGCAGCGGGGCGACATCGACGAAGCTGTGAATATCGTAGGGCCAGCCGTGCAGGAGAATGACCGCTGGACCATCGGCAGGACCGGCTTCCGCGTATCCGATATTCAGGACGCCGGCATCGATCTGCTTGAGCGCGGCGAACGACGTGTTCGTACCCGGTTTGATTGCTTTCGCGGGGTCAGTCTTGCCTGACTGGGCGCTTGCAGGACCTGTGGTCATGCCAAGCTGGACAGCAGCAACAGACATGGCCGCGATGCCGAAGAAGCGGCGGCGATAATGGTTGATCTCTTCAAACATGCGTCTCTCTCCGTTGGATGGATCTTTGGGGGGTGGCTATCCGGACGGGAGGACGCCCGGATAGCCGGCGGTCCAAGAATCAGACCGGCGGAAGTCTCAACCGGTCCAGCCTAGATCAAGTTGATCACTACATCGATGTTGCCGCGTGTGGCTTTCGAATAGGGGCACGTCTGGTGAGCGGCGTCCACGAGGGCCCGGGCGACTTCGCGGCCGAGACCCGGCAGGCTGACATTGAGGCGGGCCTGGAGGACGTAACCGCCGTCGGAAAGCACCAGGTCGACTTCGGCGTCTATGGCCGTACCAGCCGGGAAAGCGACATCCATTTTGCGGGCTGCATGTCCGATCGCACCCTCGAAGCAGGCCGACCAGCCCGCAGCGAACAACTGTTCCGGATTGGTGCCGCTGCCCGCAGTGCCTGGCGGAGATAGCTTGATGTCCAGACGGCCATCAGAGCTGCGGGACGCGCCGGACCGCCCGCCCGTGGTGTGGGTTTTGCCGGTGTACAGGACTTTTTCGACTTGGGTCATGACGGGGATCCTTTGAGCGAATGGTGGGTGCCGGAGCGCAATGACTGGAGCCAGCCATTGGTCGCATAGAGCGCATGATACGTATCCAGAATGTGTCCGGATCCGACCGGAAATGAAACGAACTGTGTCGAGGCGCCGGGGCGGTACATTGTGATACAAAGAGCGGAATCATGTAGCAAAACGACCAGATCTGAATTCCTTCATGCCGTCGCCCCGATTGAGAAGATCCGGCGCCGCAGAAAATTGCGAGTGGCTGATCGAGCGCATGCCTTGCTGAAAGGCGGCTGTCGACGGCGACTTGGCGCGAGACCAATTATCTCGCTTGTAACTGTAACTTACTTGCTATTTCGCGCCATCATGGGAGGATTAACATTCTCTTCACTTGCAGACACGCCGGCCCAGAGCAAATGTGCAATGCGGATCGCAGGGGAAGGACGCGTAACAGCGCACCCGAACAGCCAAAGGTTCGTCTGAGCTCATCCGTTTCTTTGAAAATGGAGGACAGCATGACATCGAACAGCAGCAAATTTTCATTTGTGGCAGCATTTTTGGCCGTAGCCGCCCTCACGAGTGGAGAGAAGGCTTTCGCCCAGATGGCGGGCGAGATCCCGCCGATCCTCGTGACACCCGATAAGGTCGAGTCTTCCATCGGCACGCTGGAGTTCAAGGACGGTGCTCCCAGCGCGGAGACTGTCAAGAAAGTTCGTGACACGCTGGATTTCACCCGTGCCCTCGACGTGTTCCTCAACAGCTACGGCGGTGCGTCCGCTTATGCGATCCGCAAAGGTCTTCTCGGTATCGGCGCGGAAGACAATACGGTCACCATCTACCCCGAATTGATGGATGCGAAGTCGCTGTACCTCACGGCCAACGTCGACACGGTCTATTATTTCAGCATCGTGGACCTGACCAAGGGACCGATGGTGGTCGAACAACCGCCGAAAGGACTTGGCACGATCAACGACATGTGGTTCCAGTGGGTCGTCGATGTCGGCTTTCCCGGTCCAGACCGCGGCCAGGGTGGAAAATACCTGCTCTTGCCACCAGGCTATGACGGCCCGATTCCGGACGGCGGTTTTTACGTTTCACGGGCGAATACGACGCGCGTCATCTATGCTGCGCGGGCTTTTCTCGAAGGCAATGATCCGAAGCCGGCCGTTGAGAACATCAAGAAAAACATCAAGATTTATCCCTACACGCCAGGAGGCGTAGGCACGAGCATCGCGACAGCGCTTGATGGCAAGGTCAAACTTGAGGCCACCCCACAGATTCCCGAAACCAAGTTCGTGGAAGCCAGCGGGAAATCGTACAACACGATCCCGCCAAGCGATTACTCATTCTTCGAGATGATCAACGCCAACGTTCAGGACGAGCCAGCCGATTCCTATAATCCGGAGCTCGCTGGGCAATTAGCGGCAATTGGCATCGTGAAGGGTAAGGACTTCAACCCGGACGATCGAATGAAGAAGATACTCACCGATGCGGCTGCGGTTGGAAATGCCGCTGGACGAGTGCTCAATTGGGATTCAAGCAACATCCCAGGCTGGGCTTACTATCCCGATTCAAGCTGGGCGAACATGCTTTGGCAAGGTGGTGCCAATTTCGAGACGCCGCCACCGATGGTTACCAAGGAGGGGCTATTTGATCCGCTGCCGCCAACGGGCGCGCGGACTCTCGACTCCAAGACAGCGTTTTATTACGCCTACACCCTCGACTCCCCGGGCATGATCATGCGGCTACCCAAGGTCGGTTCGCAGTATCTCATGGGCTTCGTAGATGCGAACAAGAAACCCTATGACGGCGGAAAGACCTACAAGGTGACCTTACCCCCGAACATCCCGGCCGAAGCATTCTGGTCATTCACGCTCTACGACAATCAGTCGCGGTCGATGCTCGACACTCCGCAACGCTATCCGCGCGCGGGCAGTCAGTCGTATCCGTCTCCCGCTGCGGAGCCTGCTGCAGATGGCTCTACCACCATCTACTTCAGCCCGACCCAGCCAAAGGACGTAAAGCGCGGCAACTGGATACAGACCGTGCCTGACAAAGGGTGGTTCATGCTCCTGCGCCTGTATGGTCCTCTCGAATCGTTCTTCACGAAGGAATGGCGGCCAAGTGAGGTCGAACTCGTTCCTTGATTTTGACATTGATGCAACGATAACGGCGGGGCGAGCGCCTTCGAGTTTCGACAGCATTCCTCTTGCATGATTGCGTTCATCCAAAGGTAAACACAAACGCTTCAACGCCCGGGTCGAGAAAGCGAACTTCGAACGTCCGTTCCCTCACGTCTCCCGCTTGACGGACCAACTGATAGAGCCGCGTTCCGGTTACGGTGCCATTGCCCTCCGCGTCGATGTCCATGCCGTGACTCGCGCCCGGCGCTTTGCCGTCCACCCTCACTTGGAACCGGACCGGCTTGGCGGCAGTGCCTTTGCCGAGCACCAGATGCAGATCGCGGGCGCTGAACCTGTAGGTGATGCCGCCGCCCGCCTGATTGAGCGTCGCCTGTTCTGCTCCGACGGTCCAGTTGCCAGCAAGACCCCACTCGTTGAGTCCCGGTTCGGCTATCGTGTACTCCCGGGCGGCATCACCGGCCAGACCTTCGGGAGACCCGAAGTTCGACGCCCGGCTGTATCCGATATAGGTTTCCGCGGACCGGAGGTTGCCCAGATCGGGCGCAGACTGCGCACCACTGGCTTCGGGCGTTACGATTTCTTTCCCAACCTTCTGACTTCCAGCTTCGGCCAACAGGTCACGGATCACCTGTTCGGACGTATCGTACTCGCCTTCGCCGAAATGGTGGTAACGGACTTGACCTTTGGCATCGATGATATACTGGGCCGGCCAATAGCTGTTCTGAAATGCCCGCCAGATCCTGAAATCATTGTCGACGGCAACAGGATATCCAATCTGAAATTCGCCGATGGCCCGTTTGACGTTGTCGATCTTTTTCTCAAAGGCGAATTCCGGCGAATGCACGCCGATTACGACAAGACCCTGATCCTTGTACTTTTCCGCCCATGCCCGGATATACGGGACCGTACGAATGCAATTGATGCAGGAATAGGTCCAGAAGTCGACCAGCACGACCTTGCCCCGAAGCTGTTCGTTCGTCAGCGGCGATGAATTCAGCCATTCGACTGCTCCGTCGAGCGACGGAAACTGACCTTCTACCGGCAAATTGCTCCGGAAACCCTGACGAGTGGTGCTTGCCGCCATCATGCCGTTGCTCGCGGCTGCGGCACCAGCATTGCCCGTATTGGCGGCATCAATCAGCGCCTGCTCGATCTTGCCCGTGCTGGAGCTGGAAAGCCGGGCAAGAAGACCCGTGTCCGCGCCCAGACCGACGGCAACGACGCCAGCAATGACCGCAGCGCCGAGACCGCGCCGGACCCATTCTCCCGCACCGAGCGACTGTTTCATGACCGAGAAAACCCGCCCGCCAATCAGGAGAGCCAACGCCAGCGAGGTCGCAGCGCCCGCAGAATAAGCCAGAAGCAGTAGTGTCGTCCCGACGTTCGCGCCCTGAAGAGCGGCGCCCGTCAGCACCAGACCGAGGATCGGCCCGGCGCAGGGGGCCCAGAGAAGACCGGTTGCGACACCGAGCAAAAGCGCGCTTGCGAAGGTCGGGGCGGACGATTGCCCATTTGCATTCAAAATCCTGTTCCCGAAGGCAACGACCGGCCGCGTGAGTATGGTGGCCACGCTCGGCGAAAGCAGTGTCACACCGAATATCGCGAGCAGCGCAATCGCGGCGTAGCGGCCATATTCATTGGCGTGAACCGCCCAGCTGCCGCCGACGGCAGCGAGGGTGGCGACGCCGGCGAATGTGATCGCCATGCCTGCCAGCATCGGCAGCGTGCTTTTGACGAAGGGCTGTCCCGTCCGTGCAAAGACAAAGGGAAGCACTGGCAGGATGCATGGGCTGAGTATGGTCAGCACGCCTGCGAGATAGGTTATGAACAGAAGGGTCATTGTCGATTCCTCTACCGTGTATGACACTGCGCTGAAGACCAGCCATTGCCCGGATCAAGCGGTATGGACGTATCCCGGGTGTGTCCTGATTGGCGGAAAATGTAACGAAGTGTGGAGGAAGGGCATTCCCGTACAAAGCGATACGAACGAACCGGCACGGAGCGTTCACACGCTTGTGCCGAGCGCTCGCCGGCCAAATTCCCTACGAGTACTGTGCCCGGCCGAGATGCGGGCGGGCACGGTGATGGTTTTCACGCTTTATTTGGAAAGGGTCTGCGCCGCTTCGACGATCAGTTTCACCACATCGTCTGGCCTGGAGGCATAGACGGCATGGCTCGCTTTCACTTCGGAGACCGTACTGCCAGCGCGCTTGGCCATGTCACGCTCCAGATCGGGATTGATCGATCTGTCTTCGGTTGCAACCAGTGCCCAGCTTGGCTTGGTTTTCCATGCCGGCGCGCCAGCTTCGGTCGTGAAGGCCTTCCGGGATGCGAAGACCTGCGATCGCGCCAGGAACTCGGCATCAGCCTTTGGCAAGTCTGCGGCGAAAAGCTCCGGAAACGCCTCGGGATTGAGGTAGAAGAATCCATCCTTGGTCGCCTGAAGGCTGTCCTTTCGCATATTGGGGACCGGTTTGCCTTGGGCGAGTTTCACAAGGCTTTCGCCCTGGTCAGGTTGAAATGCGGCGATATAGACGAGGCCGGCCACGTTTTTGGCGTTTCCGGCATCCGTGATCACCATACCGCCATAGCTGTGGCCGACGAGAACGCTTGGACCATCCTGAATCTCCAGGATACGCCTGGTGGCCGAAACATCGTCTTCCAGCGAGGTCAACGGCTGTTGAACCACCGACACCTTATAACCCTGTCTTGTCAGGCTATCGGAAACTGCACGCCATCCTGATCCATCGGCGAATGCGCCATGGACGATGACCACGTTTTTGATATCGGCAGCCAAAGCGGCCGACAGGGGATTGAAAGCAAGCGCGAGACCTACAATTGCGAGCGAAAAAGAGCGTTTCATCATGAAGGGTTCCTTCCACATTCATGCCGCCTCAACGATCAGGGCGACAAACATTGGATGCTGGTCATTCACACGCTTTTCCAATAGAGTGAAGGACGCACGAGGCCCCTGCGACGACAATTTTGTCGTCCAATGTATCGGACAGGGATGCTGATACACTGGCTTACAATTTTCTTGAATCTGCGTCTCGACCGGCCATGGGAACATGCTGCTAATGCTGTGCCATGGCCCAGACTGAAAGTGTAATCTCCATGGATCATGTCGATCACGTCCTGATCGTTGATGACGATCGCGAAATACGCGAGCTGGTTTCGAACTATCTGAAGAAGAACGGTCTGCGGGTTACCGTCGCTGCCGACGGCCGGCATATGCGGACGTTTCTGGAGGCCGACTCGGTCGATCTGATCGTTCTGGACGTGATGATGCCGGGCGACGACGGACTTGTCCTGTGCCGCGAATTGCGGGCCGGCAAGCACAAGACGACACCGATCCTGATGCTGACGGCACGAAGCGACGAAACCGATCGTATCGTCGGCCTGGAGATGGGAGCCGACGATTATCTGGCAAAGCCCTTCGCGGCGCGAGAGCTGCTTGCGCGGATCAAGGCCGTACTGCGCCGCACGCGAATGCTTCCTCCCAACCTCCAGATCTCCGAAGTCGGGCAGCTCCTGAAATTCGGGGACTGGCAGCTCGATACCTCCGGCCGGCATCTGCTCGACAAACAGGGAACAATCGTTGCCCTCAGCGGCGCCGAATACCGCCTGCTGCGCGTCTTCGTCGATCACCCGCAACGCGTACTGAACCGGGACCAGCTCCTGAACCTCACCCAGGGACGCGATGCGGACCTGTTTGACCGTTCAATCGACCTCCTGGTCAGCCGCCTGCGCCAGCGCCTGCGCGATGACGCGCGCGAACCGGCCTATATCAAGACGGTCCGCAGCGAAGGCTACGTTTTCTCGATGGCCGTGGAGATCGCGGAGGTCCGTTCATGACCGCGGTTTCCGGCCGGCAGCTGTTCCGCCCCTGGCCGCGTACCCTGGGGTCAAGACTGTTCCTGATCTTCCTTTCAGGCCTCATCGTCGCCTATGGGCTTTCCTTCAGCGTCCTGTTTTCCGAGCGCTATGTCATGGTCGAGGCAATGCTGCTCGGCAATCTCGAAAAGGATGTGACAACGGCTGTCGCCCTCCTGGACCGCCTTCCGGCGGATGAGCGGGCAGATTGGGTGGGCCAACTCGACCGCAGAACCTATCGATACACGCTCGGCCCTGGCCGGCCTGGCGTTTCCGGCGTGGCGGGTTTGGGCGCCGAGATGGCCGACACGATACGCAAGGCGGTCGGTGACCGTTTCCCCGTAACGGTCCAGTCGATACCAGGTGCCGGCCAGCGTCTGCAGGCCCACCTGACGTTGAGCGATGGCGCGCCCCTGACGATCGATATCTATCCCACGACGATGCCTTTGGCGAAGTGGCTGCCTTATGTCCTCATGGCGCAGCTCATCCTGCTCATTCTCTGCAGCTGGTTTGCGGTTCGGCTGGCCATCCGCCCGCTTGTGAACCTCGCCAACGCCGCGGATGCTCTCGATCCGAACAAGAACGCACCGCGACTCAGCGAAAACGGGCCGCGCGAGGTCGCCTATGCGGCAATCGCATTCAATGCGATGCGCGACCGGATCGCCCAGTATCTCCAGGAAAGGGTACAGATACTGGCTGCGATTTCTCATGACCTTCAGACTCCGATCACCCGCATGAAGCTGCGTGCCGAATTCGCCGAAGAATCCGTCGAAAAGCAAAAACTCCTGCAGGACCTGACCGAAATAGAGCGGCTGGTTCATGAGGGGGTGGCCTATGCGCGCAGCGCCTACGGCAACACCGAGAAACCCTCCCGGATCGACGTCGACTCGTTCGTGGAAAGCCTCGTCTACGACTACCAGGACACTGGAAAAGCGGTTACGCTGAGCGGGAAGATCGAAGCCACCGTGGTCACCCGCCCTTATGCCCTGCGCCGCATTCTCACAAACCTGATCGACAACGCCCTCAAGTTCGGTGAAGTGGCTGAAGTCTGCGCCGGAAGAGATGCCAGCGGCGCGATTACCATCAGGGTGCTTGACCGCGGTCCGGGTATCCCCGCGGAACAACTCGAAGCCGTGCTTCAACCCTTCTTCCGACTGGAACAGTCCCGAAACCGGGGAACAGGCGGCACGGGGCTCGGCCTGGCAATCGCCCAGCAACTGTCCCATGCAATCGGAGCGACGCTTGAACTCAGCAACCGTGAAGATGGCGGGTTGGCGGCGCAAATAACCATGGCCTGAAGACTTTCAGCAAGCCGCCGGAGCCTATCGGGACAGGCGATCGGCGGGAACCCGTGAGGAAACAATCGGTCACGTCAAAGTGGGCCTTGGACGTCATCTCAGGCGGGTTGCGGTGACGGAACAGGAGCGACGGGCAGAGTGCGTTTCTTCAGAAACGGCACCTCGACGAACAGGTAGGAGCTTGTCGCGAGAACTATCGTTGCACCCAGTGTGAAAACCAGTCTGGTTACACCTTGAAGCCCAAGTCTATCAGCGACGCCGACCAGGATGGGGAAATGCCATAGGTACATTCCGTAGGAAATCTGACCCAACCATACCAGCGGTCGAGAGCTCAGCAGCGCGTGCGACATCTGGCCATCGCTGATATTTGCAGCGCCGGCAACCAATACCGCGGACGCGAGGGCAATGGCTGTGAAGCCCCAAATCTCTACCCAACGGCCGTATGAACCGAACAAGGTGAAAACCATGGCAGCAAATAGCGCCAGCCAGACCAGGAATGGAGCCCACTTCATCTTGCTCGCGGGTACGAAAGCGAGGCAGCAGCCTACCAGTATGGTGTCCACCCGTGTGTCAAATCCGTTGTAAATCCTCTCGCCAGACGTTTCATTCCAGATCAAGGCCAGTCGCCAACCGATCGTGAACAGCACCAGCAAAGCGATGCACCACGGAGTGACCCGTCGCCCGGTGAGGAATAGCAGCGCACTGAGAAGTAGTGGCCATATGAAATAGAACTGCTGTTCTACGGCCAGCGACCACGTATGCGGCATGTAGCCGACACTGCCAATGTCAAATGCCCTTGCCCAATTCATGGCATATATTGCCGTGATCGCAGCAGCGACAAGATGGTCGTTGGTATTGTTAATAAAATACGCAACTACGACATAACAAGACAATAATAATAAAAGCGCTGGAGCGAGCCTTAACGCCCGCCGCCAATAAAATTTGCCAATGCTAATTCTGTTTGTCTTGTCCCACTCTACCAGCATGTTCGACGTGATGAGGTATCCACTTAGAACAAAGAAGATATCAACACCTATGAACCCGCCAGGGAACTCGTTTGCAATAGTGTGAAATGCAATTACCAAAACAACGGCGACCGCCCTCAGGCCGTCCAAGGCCGGTTTATACTTCATTTATGTATTGCCCCCCACGCTGTTTGGATTTGGCACAGCGTTTGCGATTCTGGAAGGTAAATCTGCGTCAATATTAATGAATGAAAAAAAACTAAACCATTCCTAACGTCTTGGGTGGCTTAGGCTAGTTCACGGTCATGCTGGGTTGATAATTGCCTCGGGCTTGTGAGCAAGTCAAGATGATCTTCGCACCGGTTTCCGTTTGCCCCATCTCGGTCCGAGCTTGCCCGTAGCCGGTGGCCGCGGCGCGGTGTCGACATAGACCCCGGCTTCCCTTGGCTTCAGCTGCCGGGCATCCTCCCTCCTAACACTGCAACACTATCGCACGTCCAAAAAGAGAAACCTCCGGGCCATTACCTTTTCTGGTTCCCTCTTATGGGTGAGAAGACGCACACGGAGAGGAGATCGTCAGCCAATGTAGTCTCGAAACCGCCGATGCAAGCGGTCCCGACGATGTATTATCAAGCCGCTTCAGTCAGGCGTTGATCCCACCACTCCCGAACGGGCTAAAGTCATCGGGCTTCTCTCAGGACCCCGTTTGGGGGTTTCTTGCTATTCTTTCGCCCGTTTGGGGGTTTCTTGCTCCATCGCCATGGGCTCCTTGCCTGGTACAGGCATTTCGCCTTGAGTTTTCTGAGTGCTTGAACCGCCTGCTTAATTCCAGCGATCGCCTTCACTTGCTCCCAAGCTAACGCTCGTGCCGCGAAACATACCATTCGTCAAAAAGCATTTCGCCCGGTTCAATGAGGGCCTGCGCTTCATTCGGCTCAACCTCGACGATGAGCCCAGTATCTTTCTTATATGCGCGCCCAAGTTGCCGATTTGCCGAACCGCATCTATCGCTTCCATGGGTTCAGCCTCTACGCCCGATATGAGCGAGCGAGAACCACATGCCTCGCCCCCTACAAACCGAGGGTTATGCAAAAGTTATGATGAAACCTAAAAACCGCTCTAACCAGTTGTTTTTATTAGCGGTATGGCGGAGAAGAAGGGATTCGAACCCTCGAGAGCCTTTTGAGCCCTACTCCCTTAGCAGGGGAGCGCCTTCGACCACTCGGCCACCTCTCCGAGGACGCTGACTAAAGATGAAACCCCTTGTTTGCAAGGCTTTTGTTCGGTTTCCCATAAAAAATGCGATATACCGGCGAAGGCAAGTCCAAACTGAATATGTGTGCCCGCATTACCAGTCACAACACAGCCGAATGCTTGCTTTACCATCGTCAGAACAACGCTCAAAATTCCCAGGCGCTGTTCCAAACCAGTATCTTGGCCTCTTTTGCAGCAGCAACGAATGCCGTTCTTGCATCGTCGACGCTCCCCTTTCCTTCGATGGCATTGAGGCATGCCTTTCGCGCAGCGGATAGGTTCTTTCCCTTTTGTCTGGGCCACAGCCTGAAGAGAACATGGGCCGCTTCGGTCACGGAACTTATGTTGCGAAGCTCGCTCGACTTATCCAGTTCTATCGTCACGGCTAGAAAATCCAGATCATTCATCTTCACGGAACGCAAGGGACGGACACTTGTTCCGAAGGAAAAATCCGTGCAACCCCTTCTAAATACTTCGATTTATGCGACCCTTCGAAGCGACCGGCTTCTGATGGACACAGCGGATATTCACGATTCCCATTGCAGCCGTTTCGCGTATGATTCCGGTACCCCCCATTCGCTTTTTGTCCGTTCAGGAACATTGGGGGCATGCACGAACTTGCATCACTTGATAGTCATTTCGTTCGGGCGCAAATGGAATACTTAGCAATATGGGAAGGTTCCAGCGCCAAGGTATTCGGGATTCGCTACCGCGTTCAAGATGAGAATCAGCCCCTGCCCCTCGACACCAGAACTTGCGTTAACTAGCGTACCCGAAGCGTATGGGGGATATGATGCGATTTTCTACTCCAGGAATTGTGCTGGTAGCGGCGGCCTTGACCGCGTGCACGACGGCGGGCGGCAGAAGCGGCAGCGAGGGCCAGGTCACTTCTGATGCCAAAACCCTGGTGACCGTTTCCTATCAATGCCAGGATGCGCTCGGGCGGGAGCCGCATTATTCCGCCATCGAAAGCAGTGAGACCATCCTCAAGGCGCTTGGCAAGACAGCTGATGATGCGGACCGGACCGTGCGCGGCTGGTTGAAGGATGTAATTGCCGGACCCAAGCAGCCCACCGATTTCGACGCCAAGACTTGCAAGGACAGGTTGCTGACGCTGGCCGAGAAGGTGCGCGCTGGTTACGAGGCGGTGAAAGCGCCCGGCTAGATGCGAGCAAGTTTTGTCCAGAGCTTCACATCTGTAAATGGCAGTTGCAAATCTTGAATGGAACTGGCGGAACTGGCGCCCTATTTGACCGTTATCGGGTCCACCAAAACCCATCACGGAGAACGCAGAATGACAACGCCAACGGTTCCGCAGGATGTCTATCAGCGCCACGAAAGAGAATGGCAGGTATTGCGCGAGGCAATTGCCAAACAACAGAATTCAGCAACGACCGGCAAGAAAACCGAGAGCGCAAACGATCGCCCTCAATGGGACTTCAACCACAAGCATCAGTGATCACCTGAACGCAGCTCCGCCGCTGTAGCGTTGAGGCCCGCAAGGGCGAAGCGCTGGAAATGCTCGACAATCGCATCCTGCGCGCCGGGCTCCGCGGGGTTGAGGCCCGGCAGAACCTGCGTGAATATCTGTTTGTTGCCGACGACCAGCATGGCGAAGGGCGAGATGATGCTCAAGGCGCAGCGGGTGACAATTGGATCATCATGCGAGAGCCCGAGAATTTGCCCGACAATACGCGTTATGACCAGTTTCTTGGGCAGGATCTCCTGCTTGATCAAAACGGCGAACGCCGGGGATGGCGAGAGGATCTCCCGGCCAAGGACCCCCAGCGCCCATGACGTGGTGGCCGGGCCGGTAATTGTGCGCGCAATCAGGCCGATGAGCGTCTTCAGCTTTTCCCGTGGGTCTCCCGGCCCTTCTGCAAGGGCCACAAGTCTGTCGTAGGTCAGCAGGCGGCGATGCGCCTCGACCAGCACTTCGGTATAAAGCCCTTCAATCCCGCCATAATAGTAGTTGACCGCAGCAGAGTTGCTGCCTGCCCGCTCGGCGATCTCCTTGCCGGTGGCGCGATCGAATCCTTTTTCAGCGAATATCTCGCCAGCCGCCTCGAGAATCTGGGCCTTCGTCGTGGCGCCGTCTTCGCGGCGGCCGGGGAGCTTGCGTGGAGTTTTCCGTGCCATACGAATCATATTACACGAAACCGGTGGCGTTTGAAAGTTAAAATTGAAATTCTAATTTGACATATGATGGCTCTTTGTTTATGGTGGTTGTCATGAACAAGCCACTTCGAATAATCCTTCCCATTCTTGTCCTCGCCGGGATTGGCGGCGGCGCGTGGTGGTATTTGCACCGGCCGCCGGCCAATGACGCGCTGGCACTTTACGGCAATGTCGATTTCAGACAGGCGTCCCTGGCGTTCAATGGTTCCGAACGCATCGCAGGTGTTCTGGTTGAGGAAGGCGACATCGTTAAAAAAGGCCAGGTTCTGGCTCGCCTCGATATCAGCCGCCTTGCACCGCAGGTCCGGCAAGCCGATGCGACCGTCGCCGCGCAACGTGCCATGGTGATGAAGTTGCGCAACGGCAGCCGCCCCGAGGAAATAGCCCAGGCGCGCGCCAATCTCGCCTCCGCCAAGGCCGACGCCGCCAATGCCAACGTACAGTTTGAACGGCGTGCTGCACTGACGGCCACCAATACGATCAGCAAGCAGGATCTTGACACAGCGAAAGCTGCGGCCGGAGTAGCCGATGCCAAGGTGGAAGTGGCGCAAAGCGCGCTCGACCTTGCCATCGCGGGTCCGCGCGCCGAAGAATTGCTGCAGGCCGAGGCGCAACTGCGCGCCAATGAGGCGCAACTGGCGCTGATACGGCAGGAACTGGACGATGCCGAGCTCGTCGCACCGTTCGACGCGGTCATCCGCTCGCGGCTGATGGAACCGGGTGAAATGGCAGCGCCGACGAAGCCGGTCTTTTCACTGGCAACGATCGGTACGAAGTGGGTTCGTGCATATGTCTCGGAAACCAATCTCGGGCACGTCCGTTCCGGCATGCGCGCCAACGTGACGACTGACAGTTTTCCGGATCGTCCGCTCGACGGCTGGATCGGTTTCATCTCGCCGGTGGCGGAGTTTACGCCAAAGACTGTCGAGACAACGGATCTGCGTACCAGCCTTGTCTATGAAGTTCGGGTATTCGTTGAAGACCCGGACGACATGCTGCGGCTCGGCATGCCCGCATCGGTAATGCTGCTGCCTGACGAGGCGCCCAAGGCCCTGCCCCAGAATGCGGATGCCAAGGCAAAGTCATGACCGGCGCCGCGCCACCCTCCCCCGTCACGGCGCGGACCATCCACAAGAGTTTCCGCCGCGAAACGGACGAAATCGTCAAGGCGCTGGAAGGTGTTTCGTTCGAGGCACGGCAAGGCACGCTGACCGCACTGGTGGGACCTGACGGCGCGGGCAAGACGACCCTCCTGCGCCTGATCGCCGGGTTGATGGTCGCGACAAGCGGTGAGCTGGAAGTGCTTGGCATCGACGTCGCCGCCGACCCGCAAACCATACAGAACCGCATCGGCTACATGCCGCAAAAATTCGGCCTCTATGAGGATTTGAGCGTTCAGCAGAACCTCGATCTTTATGCGGACCTGCATGGCATCACCGGGGAGCAGCGCCGGGAGATCTATCCGCGTCTGATGGAAATGACCGATCTTGGACGCTTTACCGAGCGGCTCGCCGGCAAGCTTTCCGGCGGCATGAAGCAAAAGCTCGGCCTTGCGTGCACGCTGGTCCGCGCGCCGGAACTGCTGTTGCTGGACGAACCGACCGTGGGTGTCGACCCGCTGTCGCGGCGCGAGCTTTGGGAGATCGTCACCAAGCTCGTGCACGAAGATGGCCTGACCGTTGTCGTCAGCACCTCCTATCTCGATGAGGCGGAACTTTGCGACCACGCCGTGGTCATGCATCTTGGCAAGGTTCTGGCGCAGGGCAAACCTGACGAGATCACCGCGAAAGCAAAGGACAATGTGTTCATCGTCACACCCGAAAAAGGCATGACGGCCCGGTCGTTGCAGGCGCGGCTATTCCGGCAGGAGGGCGTTGCCGATGCCGTACCGGAAGCCGGCAAAGTGCGCGTGGTGAAGAAGCCGGACCATCGCGGCGAAATCAGGATCGACGATCGCCCGGTCAAGCTGGAACCGACTGCGGCGCGATTTGAAGATGGTTTCATGGTGCTCTTCAGCGCCGTCGCGAGCAAGAGCCAGTCCAGTGAGGTGACACTGGATAGGTCGAAGCCGGGCAACGGCGACGAGATTTCGGTGGAAGTCAACGATCTCGTTCGCACTTTCGGCGACTTCACCGCCGTCAATCATGTCAGTTTTCAGGTCAGGCGCGGTGAGATCTACGGTCTCCTCGGGCCCAACGGTGCCGGGAAAAGCACGACGTTCCGCATGCTGTGCGGGCTGATGCCCGCGACCAGCGGGACCTTGCGCGTGGCGGGTGCGGATCTGCGCACCTCGCGGGCGGAAGCGCGACAGAAGCTTGGCTATGTCGCGCAGAAGTTTTCGCTTTACGGCGATCTTTCGGTCGACGAGAACCTCGACTTCTTCGCCAGCGCCTATGGACTGCGCGGCGCGAAAAAACGCGAGCGAATCGCCTGGTCAAAGGACCAGTTCGAACTCGGCGAACTCGCAACATTGCCAAGCGGACAGCTGCCGGGAGGTTTCAAGCAGCGCCTCGCCATGGCTGCCGCACTGCTGCACGAGCCGGACATTCTCTTTCTCGACGAGGCGACCAGCGGCGCCGACCCGCTGGCGCGGCGGGAGTTCTGGGGGCGAATTACCGCGCTCTCCGAACAGGGTGTTACGGTGATCGTCACCACGCATTTCATGGAAGAGGCGGAATATTGCGACCGCATCATCATTCTCGATGCCGGTCGCAATCTCGCGGAAGGCACGCCCGCCGAAATCCGTGCCCATGCCGAGCCGAAGAATGGCGAAGAGCCGAACATGGAAGATGCCTTCATCGCCATCGTCGAGGAATCGCGCAAGGAGACGAGGAAGGCGGCATGACAGCTTCATCCTCCCGGCTCGGTCAGGGCAGTTTTCGCCGCATCATGGCGCTGGTGCGCAAGGAATCATGGCAGGTGGTGCGCGACCCGAGCAGCATTGCCGTCGGCATCGTCATGCCAATGATCCTGCTGGTGCTGTTCGGCTATGGCCTCTCGTTCGACCTGAAAAATCTCCCCGTGGCCCTGGTGATGGAAGAATCATCGGCCGAGGCACGCGGCGCGGTTTCCGGCTTCGAACTCTCCGATTATTTCGAGACGCATCAGGTCAAGACGATGGCGGAAGCGGAACGGCTGCTCATGGACAAGACCGTCAACGGCATTGTGCGCATCCCTTCGCAATTTGCCCGCGACGTGCAGGCCGGCACCGCGGAAATCCAGGTTGTCGTCAATGGCAGCGATGCCAACACCGCGCGCATCGCCCTCGGCTATGCACAAGGTGCGGTGGGGACCTGGGTGGCGCGGCAGGCGGCCCAGGGCGAGATACTGAACGCCGGGGCATCGATCGATTTGCAGATGAGGCTGTGGTTCAACGAAGCCAATGACAGCACGTATTTTCTGGTGCCGGGGCTGATCGTCCTCGTCATGACGCTGATCGGCGCGCTGCTGACAGCGCTGGTGATGGCACGCGAATGGGAGCGGGGCACTTTCGAGGCGCTGTTCGTCACCCCTGCGCGGCCCGGCGAAATCCTGCTTGGCAAGACCGTGCCCTATTTTGTCCTCGGCATGCTGGGACTGGCATTGTCGGTCATCGGCAGTCAGGTGCTGTTCGGCGTGCCGCTGCGCGGTTCGCTGTGGATACTGGTGGTCGTATCGATGCTCTATCTGCTGGTGGCGCTGGGGATAGGCCTGCTGATTTCCTCGGTGACCAAGAGCCAGTTCGTTGCCAGCCAGATCACGCTCGTCGTCACCTTCCTGCCCGCAATGATGCTGTCGGGCTTCATGTTCGATATCAGAAGCATGCCGCTGGCGATCCAGATTATCACCCATATATTTCCGGCACGCTATTTCGTCAGCGTCCTGCAGACGCTGTTCCTTGCCGGCGATATCTGGCCGGTGATCCTGCCTAACGCGGCCGTGCTTGCCGTCATGGCAACGGTGTTGATGACAGCCTCGGTTTTTGCAACGCGCAAGAAGTTGGATCAATGAGCGCGCCAACGGAATCTTTGTGCCGGAGGCAGCCATGAAAGAATCCTTTTTCCGGATAATCGCGCTGATACGCAAGGAATTGCTGGCGATGTTCAAGGACCCGAAGAGCCGCGTCGTGCTGGTCCTGCCGCCAATCCTGCAATGCCTGATCTTTGGCTATGCGGCAAGCTATGACCTTAACAACGTCCCCTATGCGGTCCTCGACCATGACCACAGCGCGGCCTCGATTGAGCTTGCCGCCAAGCTCGACGGTTCTGGCACGTTCAGCCGGGTAGCGACGCTGCAGCGGACATCGGACATCGCACAGTTCATAAATGAAGCGCGGGTCTTGCTTGTGGTGGTCATAGACCAGGATTTCGAGAAGCGGCTGATGGCCGGAATGCCCGCCAAGTTGCAGATCATCGCCGACGGCCGCAATTCCAATACGGCCGGCACCGCGCAGAGCTATGTCAACACCATCGCCGCCGACTTCACCACAAGGTGGCGTGCCGAGAACGGCCTGGAGGCGAATAGCGGCGTCAAGGTGACGACGCGCGCCTGGTATAATCCAAGCCTCGAGACGCGCTGGTACATGATCCCCTCGCTGATCGGCACGATCACCATGATGATGACATTGATGCTGACCGCCATGTCGGTTGCACGCGAACGGGAGGCAGGGACATTCGACCAGCTGCTGGTGACGCCGTTCCGGCCTTCGGAGATCATGGTCGGAAAAGCCTTGCCCTCCATGCTGGTCGGGCTCAGCCAGTCGACGACAATCCTGCTGGTGGCGCAGCTGTGGTTCCAGATCCCCTTTACCGGCTCCTATTTCATCCTCTATCTCGGGCTCGTGCTGTTCCTGTCGGCGGCGGTCGGCATCGGCCTGTTCATCTCGTCGCTGGCGGCCAATATGCAGCAGGCAATGATCTATTCATTCGTGTTGCTGATGCCGTTCATGCTTTTGTCGGGCCTGACAGCGCCAATCGGCAACATGCCGGATATCCTGCAGTATTTCACGCTGATCAATCCGCTGCGCTACGCCATCAGCATCACGCATCAGGTCTATCTGGAGGATGCCGGGATAAGCCAGCTTCTGCCGGAAATGCTGGCGCTGGTCGCAATTGCCGCCATCACCCTGCCCTTCTCGGCCTGGCTGTTCCGCAACAGGTTGACTTAACTCGGCCTGATGGTCCCGAACGTTCACTGCGTTCCGGCCCTCAAAAATCAAACCAGCTGCCGCCACGGGGCTGAATTGGTGGTTTGGTTATTTCAGTCGGGATTTCCCGCTGGCCGGAGAGCGAAGCAGTGCCTTTGCGTCCTCGATTGTCGCGGCATAGGCAACGTGGGGCGGGCGCACGCCATGGGCACGCAGCATGCGCCTGACAGTTGGAGAAGCGCCAGTGATAAGGAACCGGACGCCGGCCCGTTCGGCCTTGCGCGCCGAAGCTTCAATAACGTTGGCGGCCGTGGAATCGAGCAAAGGCACCGCCGAGCAGTCGAGAATGAAATTTCGGCGCTGATCGGCAATGCGATCAAGGATGGTGCCGACAGTGGAGGCCGCACCGAAAAAGAAAGCACCGGTCAACCGGTAGACAACCGTGTCCGGATCTGTCCCGGTCCGGTTGTTGTAGTCGGTGTGGTCTCCATTGGTCGCATCGGCCACGTCATCGACGGCAAAGGGTTCATGCGCCTCCAGCGCGACGCTCTTGGCCATGCGATCGATGAACAGGATAGCACCAAGTGCAAAGCCAACCACGATACCCTCGGTAAGGTCGCGGAAGACGACCAGTGCGAAGGTGACGAGAAGCACGACCGCATCACCGCGCGACGAACGGATGAGCGCGCGGAACGCTTCCTTCTCAACCATATTCCAGGAAACGACCGCAAGAACGCCAGCGAGTGCGGCGAGCGGGATAAAGCTGGCGAGCGGCGCCGCCACGAGCATGAAAACCAGCAGGAACGCCGAATGCAGCATCCCCGAGATCGGGCTATAGGCGCCGGCACGAACATTGGTCGCAGTCCGGGCGATGGTGCCGGTGACGCAAATGCCGCCGAAGAGCGCCGATCCCATGTTGGCAAAGCCCTGCGCAACCAGTTCACAATTCGAACGATGCCGCCTTCCAGTCATCCCATCCGCCACAACCGCCGACAAGAGCGACTCAATTGCTCCGAGCAGCGCGAAACTGAAGGCATCGGGAAGCACCGCCAATGCAAGTTCCGGTGTAAACGCCGGCAGGGCGGGAACAGGCAAGGTGCGGGGTATACCGCCAAAACGCGTGCCGAGCGTTTCAACTGGAAGGCCGAACAGGGCCGCTGCCAACGCGGCAAGGCACACCGCGATCAGCATGCCCGGCGACGATGGCCGCCAGAGCTTCAGCGCGATAATCGCGCCAATGGTCAGAAGCGAGATCGCAACGGCGGCGAGATTGATCGTACCTGCAGCCTCGCCCAGCGCGACAAGTTTGGGCCACAGGTCACCCGGCTCCTTACCTGCGAGATTGAGGCCGAACAGTTCTTTCAGCTGGCTGGCAAAGATGATCACCGCAATGCCGGCAGTGAAGCCCACGGTAACCGGATAGGGGATGAATTTGATGTAGGTCCCCAGTCTCAGATAGCCGGTAATAATCAGGAAGGTCCCGGACATCAGTGTCGCCAGGATCAAGCCATCGACGCCGTGGCGGTCCACGGTCGATGCGACTAGCACGATAAAGGCCCCCGCCGGACCGCCGATCTGGAAACGGCTTCCGCCAAGCGCCGATACGATGAACCCGCCAATGATGGCGGTAAAGAGCCCTTTGTCCGGTGTGACGCCAGACGCAATGGCAATCGCCATCGACAGCGGCAGCGCAACAATCGCAACCGTCAGCCCGGCAATGAGATCCGCCCGAAATTTCGCGCGGTCGTAGCCTTCGCGCAGGACCGTAACAAGCTTGGGGGTGAAAAGTTCGACGAAGCTCGGTGTTGCCTGCTGCTGCGACGGGTTGACTGAGTCCAATTTCACAATGCCCCTCAAACAAGGGCGGCGGGATCGTCGGCATCCAGCGTCGGCGGTCGCCGTCGCGACATGGACGGAAACGATGATCGTCCGGCCGCAAGTATACAGCCTGCTGCCTTAATCAACAGTTGCTGAAAGTCGTTTTATGAGCGCGGAAACGACTTCATGGCGATATCCACGAGCCGGTAGACCTCGTCGCGGCCTGCGCCACTCGACGCCTGGACGGCCGTGCCTTGCGCCACCGTCATGATGAAACGGGCAAGATCCTCGGGATTGCTGTCCGCAGGAAGATCGCCTTCCCGTTTGGCGCGATCGAAGCGCCTGGCAAGCGCCTTCTGCCCGACCTGGATTCGTTCGACAATGGTCTTGTGGATCTCCAGTGCGGCATCACTGCAGGCCCTGGCCGCGTTAACGACGAGACACCCGCCGGGATTGCACTCCTCAGTCTGGGCATTGACGAAACCGCGCAAAATATCGAAAGCGACGGTGCGCGCATCCGGCTGTTCGAGGGCGCTCCAGAAGAACGCCATGTAGTTCTCCTCGTAACGCTGAAGTGCCATGCGGAAGAGTTCTTCCTTGTTGCCGAAAGTGCCGTAAAGACTGGGCTTGGTGATGCCCATGCCGTCGGTCAGGTCTGTGATGGACGTGCCTTCATAGCCCTTTCGCCAGAACAGCTCCAAAGCCGTCTGCAAGGCATCGTCCGCATCAAATTCCCTCGGCCGTCCCATGGACAAGACTCCCTAGAAGAATTATACCGGTCGGTATAAAATCGGTTGACAGCTGCTGTGCCGCAGCCTTATATCAGCCGTTCTATACCGACCGGTATGGAACGTCAATCATGAATTCCCGATTTGCCATCCTCCCAATGGCACACACCTTCAAAGCAGGATGACCACGATGTCAATCAGCACTTTCAAGAAAAGTCTCTATGTCAGCGGTATTGTTCTGACGCTTGCGGCGGTCGGTGGCACGCAGTTCTTCGAACTCCCGAAAAGCCATGCGGAAGGCGAAAAGCAGCCAGCCGCAGCCCAGGCCATGCCCGTCTCCGTGGCCGTCGTCCAGCCGAAGCTAGTGACCCAGTGGAACGAATTCTCCGGCCGCCTCGAGGCCATCGATGCGGTCGAGGTGCGCTCGCGCGTTGCCGGCGCTGTCCAATCGATTGCTTTCAAGGAAGGCGCGATCGTCAAGCAGGGTGACCTGCTGGTCAAAATCGATCCCGCCCCCTATGAGGCAGAAGTTGCGCGGGCCCGCGCCCAGGTCAGTTCGGCCCAGTCGAAACTCGACTTTGCAAAGAATGAGCTTCAACGCGGCAAGCAGCTCGTGAATTCGCGCTTTGCTTCGCAGAGCGACTATGATCAGCGTCTCAATGTCCAGACAAGCGCTGCGGCTGACCTTCAGGCCGCGCAGGCGGTGCTCCAGACGGCAATGCTCAACCTTGACTATACCGATATTCGCGCGCCGATCACCGGCCGCGTCGGGCGTATCGAAATCACCCCGGGCAATCTGATCGCCGCGGGTCCGAGCGCGCCGCTTCTCACGTCGCTCGTTTCGATCAGCCCGATCTATGCGAGCTTCGAAGCAGACGAAAACGTCGTTGCCAATGCGCTTGCCGGACTTCCCGAGGGCCTGAACAGCCGCGATTTCGTCGATCGCATCCCGGTGCAGATGGACGTGCAGGGCTCGAGCGGCGTTGCAGGCAAACTACAGCTGATCAACAACAGCGTCGATGTGGCCAGCGGTACCGTCAAGGTTCGCGCGGTGTTCGACAATGCGAACGGCAAGCTCATGCCGGGCCAATTCGCCAAGGTACGCATGGGCCAGGCCAACGAACGGCAGGAACTGCTGGTCGACGAAAAGGCTGTGGGAACCGACCAGAGCAAGAAGTTCGTCATGGTCGTCAATCCCCAGAATATCGTCGAGTATCGCGAGATTACCCTTGGCGCCCGAGCCGACGGGCTGCGCATCGTCACGGCCGGCCTCCAGGCGGACGAGAGGATCGTGGTCAATGGTCTGCAGCGCGTCCGGCCTGGCTCACTCGTCGCGCCTGAAACGGTGGCGATGGGTGGCCAGGCGCCCAACCAGCAGGCGCTGGCCGACCAGGCCAAGGCAAAGCAATAATTGAGAGCCCCGCGAGGGGCAGGTTTGGAACCTGAAATGAATATCTCCAATTTCTTCATTGATCGCCCGATTTTCGCGGGCGTTCTTTCTTTCGTGATTTTCCTGGGCGGCCTTATTGCCCTGACGGCCATGCCGGTTTCGGAATATCCGGATGTTGTGCCGCCATCCATCGTGGTGCGGGCCCAATATCCGGGTGCCAATCCGAAGGTGATCGCCGAAACCGTGGCGACGCCCATCGAGGAATCGATCAACGGCGTCGAAGACATGCTCTACATGGGCAGCCAGGCAACCGCCGACGGCCAGATGACGCTGACCGTCACCTTTGCCCTCGGTACGGACCCAGACAAGGCACAGCAGCTTGTGCAGAACCGCGTCTCGCAGGCCGAACCCCGCCTGCCGGAAGAAGTACGCAGCCTCGGCATCACCACGGTGAAGAGTTCGCCGGATCTGATGCTCGTGGTCAACCTGATCTCACCGAACAATCGCTACGACATCACCTATCTGCGCAATTACGCCCTGATCAACATCAAGGACCGGCTGGCCCGTATCGATGGTGTCGGCGATGTGCAGCTGTTCGGTTCGGGCGATTATTCCATGCGTGTGTGGCTCGACCCGCAGAAGACGGCGGAGCTTGGCCTTTCGGCAACGGATGTTCTCAGCGAAATCCGCGCGCAGAACGTGCAGGCTGCCGCGGGTGTCATCGGCGCTTCGCCGAGCCCGAATGACGTCAACCTGCAATTGTCGGTGAACGCACAAGGACGGTTGCAGACCGAGGAAGAGTTCGGCCAGATCATCGTCAAGACCGCTCCAAATGGGGCGATTACCCATTTGCGCGATATTGCGCGGATCGAACTTGGCGCCGCCCAGTATTCGCTGCGCTCGCTGCTCGACAACAAACCTGCCGTCGCTATCCCCGTATTCCAGGCGCCGGGTTCGAACGCGATCCAGATCGCCGATCAGGTCCGTGCCGTGATGGACGAGATGAAGCTGACCATGCCGGAAGGTGTGGACTACGAAATCGTTTATGACACGACACAGTTTGTCCGTGCCTCGATCGAGGCCGTGGTGCACACGCTGCTCGAAGCGGTCGTGCTGGTTGTGCTGGTGGTGATCCTGTTCCTGCAGACATGGCGCGCCTCGATCATTCCGCTGATCGCGGTGCCTATCTCGATCATCGGTACGTTCGCGGTGATGCATCTCTTCGGGTTTTCCGTCAACGCGCTCAGTCTTTTCGGTCTGGTGCTCGCCATCGGGATCGTGGTGGATGACGCCATCGTCGTGGTGGAAAACGTCGAGCGCAATATCGAGAACGGACTTGCGCCACGACAGGCCACGATACAGGCCATGCGCGAGGTTTCCGGACCTATCATCGCCATTGCACTGGTGCTGGTGGCAGTATTCGTGCCGCTCGCCTTCATCACCGGGTTGACGGGACAGTTCTACCGCCAGTTCGCGCTGACGATTGCGATCTCGACGGTCATTTCGGCCTTCAACTCGCTGACCCTGTCACCTGCCCTCGCCGCTCTTCTCCTGAAGGGGCATGACGAACCGAAAGATGCCTTGACACGATTCATGGACAAGACGCTGGGCTGGCTGTTCCGTGGCTTCAACGCTGTGTTTACGCGCGGCGCCAATGGCTACAGCAAGGGCGTGCGCGGCGTGATCTCGCGCAAGACCGTGATGATGGGCATCTATCTCCTGCTCATCGGCGCGACGGCCTTCATGTTCAAGAGCGTGCCGGGCGGTTTCGTGCCGCCGCAGGACAAGCAGTATCTGGTCGGCTTTACCCAGCTGCCGGATGGTGCAACACTCGACCGGACTGAAGCCGTTGTCCGCCGCATCGGTGACATGGCGCTCAAGATACCGGGTGTCCAAAGCACCATCGCTTTCCCGGGCCTTTCGATCAATGGTTTCACCAACAGTGCCAATGCCGGGATTGTCTTCGTGTCGCTCAAGCCATTCGAGGAACGCAAGACACCGGAACTCAGTGCCGGTGCGATCGCGATGCAGCTCAACCAGCAATTGTTCGGCATCCAGGAATCGTTCAGCGCCGTGTTCCCGCCTCCCCCCGTCCAGGGTCTTGGCGCAATCGGCGGTTTCAAGCTGCAGATCGAGGACCGCAACGGACTTGGCTATCAGGCCCTCGACGAGGCGACCAAGGCGTTCCTCGGCAAGGCGGCAACGGCGCCCGAGCTGACGGGCCTGTTCTCCAGCTACCAGATCAATGTCCCGCAGCTTTATGCCGATGTGGACCGTGCCAAAGCGCGTCAGCTCAACGTATCGCTGCCGGAGATTTTCAACACGCTGCAGATCTATCTGGGTTCGGTCTACGTCAACGACTTCAACAAGTTCGGCCGTACCTATTCCGTCCGCATGCAGGCGGAATCGGATTTCCGTGCCAAGGCCGAAGACATTGGCGATCTGAAGGTTCGTTCCGGCTCGGGAGAAATGATCCCGCTGTCGGCACTGCTCAAGGTCTCGTCGAGTGCCGGACCGGATCGCGTCATGCGCTATAACGGCTTCCTTTCAGCCGATGTGAACGGCAATGCGGCACCGGGTTACTCTTCCGGTCAGGCGCGTGCGGCGGTGGAGAAGATCGCTGCCGAAACGCTTCCGGCCGGGATCGGGTTCGAGTGGACGGAACTGACCTATCAGGAGATCATAGCGGGCAACTCTGCCTACCTGATCTTCCCGCTGTCGATCCTGCTGGTGTTCCTGGTGCTGTCTGCGCAATATGAAAGCCTGGCCCTGCCGCTGTCGATTATCATGATCGTGCCGCTCGGGCTGCTGGCCGCCCTCACCGGTGTCTGGCTGACGGCTGGAGACAACAATGTCTTCACGCAGATCGGGCTGATCGTGCTTGTCGGTCTCTCTGCCAAGAACGCCATCCTGATCGTCGAGTTTGCGCGCGAGCTCGAGTTTGCGGGAGCAACGCCCTTCAAGGCGGTGATCGAGGCAAGCCGGCTGCGGTTGCGGCCGATCCTGATGACGTCGCTGGCATTCATCATGGGCGTGGTGCCGCTCGTCACCTCGACCGGCGCCGGTGCGGAAATGCGCAGCGCCATGGGCATCGCGGTGTTTGCCGGCATGATCGGCGTGACATTGTTCGGCCTGTTCATGACGCCGGTGTTCTACGTGCTGGTGCGCGCGCTCTCGGGCAATCGTCCGCTCAGGCATTCCAGTCATGGCAGCCATTTTGAAGGCGAATCAGGCCACAATTCCGGCGTTATTGCCCCGGTGGCAACGCCAGCAGAGTGAAAAAAATCCCGGCGGCGCGTCTGTTTCCTGCACATGCGCCGCTGGAAACAAACCTTTGATATTACATTGTTTCGAAAGCATGCGCCGGCGCCGGAAAGAGCAGTTCACGCCGAGATTGAGCAGGGATGAGAACTTTTTTGGTGACAAAAGGTTTCAAGCTGTTACAGTTGCGTGACCAAGCCGAGTTTCGGCACTGACGATCATGGCCCGTTTGCGTACTGCGAGGGCCGTTAAATCGGGAGCAGCCTTTAATGAGCTTTGCAGCAGCCAATGACAACCGGAAGATCAGCGACGGGTTCATTCCGTTCGTCGTCTTCGTCATATTTACCGAAATCGCAGCAACAGTGCTGCTGACATTGCCAAATTGGTATTGAGACCCCAACCCACCTCCTCGGGGTTTTCAATCCTGCCGTTTCTGGCAGGCGCTATTATTCTATTCATGATTGTCGGCCCATTCCTGATGTGACCTGATGGTCATTGACCCTCCTTTCCTGATCAGTCCGTTCAACCAAAGTCTGGCTGTCAAATATCCTGAGGAATTGGGATAGTGCGGTCCTGTTTTCTGCACAGGAAGCGCTTAAATGAACGCCGATATTGATACTCAGGCTCGTGACAATGAGATAGTAAAGTATTTTTCTGCATCGCTTGATCGTCTATCAACGGCAACGGTTGTAGTCGGCTTTATAGGCCCTGCAGCGGTATTGATGAGCAATCCGGAGGTAACGCTATCCTACGATTCTCGCCGCTGGATTTTTGTTGTTGTATCGAGCATCTATTGGCTCGTGACATCATATGGGCTACATATAACTGGCAATGCCACTTTGGCTCGAGGATTCAGATGACGAACGAATTGGCATATCTGATTACATCTGTAGTCCTGGGTACTCTCGTTGTCGGCTACGCCTATTTTGCTTCCCAAAATCTTATCGCCACAGTGGAACGCCATGAGCGTGAACGCAAAGAGCGCAAGCGAAAGCAGTTCAAACCAGCCCAATGATACCCCGGGTAACTGGCGGGAGAAACCGATGAGACGAGTGACCCTTTCGGCGCTCCTGCTGATCCTGCTTATCGCCGGATGCACGACAATGACACCCGAAGAACGGCGGGCGATCGATGGCCAGACCTGCGCATCCTACGGCTTCAGGCGCGGAACCGATGGATTCGCCTCCTGCCTGCTTAATCTGGAGCTTGACCGCCGCGCTGCGAGCCGCGCGCAATTCGAACAGATGCAATTCAATACGCCGCTGATCATCTACGATCGCCGTTACCGCCGGTGGTGAGTGGCGATCGCCGAGAGCGGACCACGATCTCGCGGCGCATCGATCATGGCACCCGTGATCTCACCATATCGTGCCAAAGTTCGTGCCTTCAAACAGGCGCGGGATACCTTGGTTATTGTCCCGGTCCCGGATAACGTGCAGCCTCCAATACAGATTTCACCCCTTACCGAGGAGACTCGAGATGCAGCTTGGTATGATTGGATTGGGACGCATGGGCAACAATATGGCGCAGCGCCTGATGAAGCATGGCCACGAATGTGTCGTGCACGACACCCGCGCCGAGAGCATGACCGAACTTGAAAGGCAGGGAGCCAAGGGGACAACCTCGCTGGAGGAGTTTGTTTCCATGCTGGCGCGGCCACGCGCGGTCTGGCTGATGCTGCCCGCCGCCGTTGTCGATCAGGTCCTTGCCAAACTCGTCCCGCTGCTCGACACGGACGATATCGTCATCGACGGCGGCAACTCCTACTATCACGACGATATCAGGCGCGGCGGCGAGCTGAAATCACACGGTATCCATTATGTCGATGTCGGGACAAGCGGCGGTATTTTTGGTCTCGAGCGCGGCTATTGCCTGATGATCGGCGGAGAAAAAGCCGTCGTCGAGCATCTGTCGCCCGTTTTTGCCGGGCTTGCACCGGGCAAAGGAAATGTCCCGGTCACCGCAAGCCGGCCGGAAAAGACCGGCAGTACTGCCGATCAGGGTTATCTGCATTGTGGCCCGCATGGCGCCGGGCACTTCGTCAAGATGGTTCATAACGGCATCGAATACGGACTGATGGCCGCCTATTCCGAGGGCCTGAACATCCTGCGCAATGCCGATATCGGCCTGCGTCCGCATGAAGCCGACGCGGAAACGACACCGCTGCAGCATCCTGAACACTACCAGTACAATTTCGACCTGCCGGAAATCGCCGAGGTATGGCGGCGCGGCAGCGTGATCAGTTCATGGCTGCTCGACCTGACCGCCGATGCCCTTTACGAGGATCCCGCGCTCGCGAGCTACGAAGGGCATGTCTCGGACTCCGGCGAAGGCCGCTGGACTGTCATGGCAGCGATCGACGAGGCCGTCCCGACCCCTGTGCTCAGCGCTGCATTGCAGGAGCGCTTCAGTTCGCGTGGCAATGCCGAATTTGCCAACAAGATCCTCTCCGCCATGCGAAGCGAGTTTGGCGGGCATGCGGAAAAGAAGCCGCGGGGATAACGACATCCCGGGCCATTTCCCGGAGACAGTTCTGCCTCCGGGGTTTCATGGGCGACGATCAATGCTGATGCCGGGATTCGCTGTCGAGGTGCGCCATCTGCGCTTCAGCATAACGGGTGCCCGAAGCGGCGCCTTTTGGAACCGCTTTTTCGATCGCGGCCATATCCACTGGCGTCAGCGTTACCTCGAGAGCGCCGAGCGCTTCCGCCAGCCGGTCACGGCGCCGGGCACCGACCAGCGGAATGATATCCTTGCCCTGTGCCGCAACCCACGCGATGGCGATTTGCGCGACAGTGACGCCCTTGGCTTCGGCGATTTTCTGCAAGGCATCGACCAGGGCCAGGTTCTTGTCGACATTTTCGTCCTGGAAGCGCGGGCTGTGGGCACGGTAATCTCCGGGCTTGGCGCGATCCTTCGTCCAGTGTCCGCTGATCAGGCCGCGTGAAAGTACGCCATAGGCCGTAATGCCGATGCCAAGTTCGCGGCAGGTTTCGAGAATGCCATCCTCGATGCCGCGGGAGATCAGCGAATATTCTATCTGAAGGTCCACGATCGGATGAACGGCGGCGGCGCGTCTGATCGTTTCCGGGCCGACTTCCGAAAGGCCGATATGCTTGACATAGCCAGCCTTGATCATGTCGCCTATTGCGCCAATGGTTTCTTCGATCGGAACATTGGGGTCGAGCCGCGCTGGGCGATATATGTCGATATGATCGACACCGAGCCGCTTCAGCGAGTAGGCAAGGAAATTCCTTGTGGCTTCAGGCCGCGCGTCAAAGCCGCTCCAGCCGCCGGCCGGATCGCGGAGCCCACCGAATTTGACGCTGATGATGGAATTCTCGCGCTTCCTGCCTTTTAGCGCTTCGGCGATCAACAGCTCATTATGCCCGGAATCATAGAAATCGCCGGTATCGAGCAGCGTGATGCCGGCTTCGAGCGCCGCATGAATCGTGGCGATGCTTTCCGTCCGGTCGGAGGGACCATAGATCGCCGACATGCCCATGCAGCCGAGGCCCAGCTCAGAAACGCGCGGTCCGGTTGCACCTAATTGACGATATTGCATTCTCAACGCTCCTTGGTTTTGTCCATCGGAAGAACTGTTCAACGAGCAATATATGAGGTCTTTCTTTGTGCGATAATCTGTTGCATTCTGTACGGGCTGTTCGGAAAAATGCACAATGATCGATTCAGTCCTTCCTGACCTCGGCGCGCTGGTGGCCGTAGCGGAAACGCGCAGCTTTCGCGCCGCCGCTGCGCTTCGCGGCGTTTCTGCGTCCTCCTTGAGCGAGGCCATTCGCCGGCTGGAGGCACATGTGGGCGTGCGCCTTCTCAACCGGACGACGCGCAGTGTTACGCCAACCGAGGCGGGGAACCAGTTATTGGCGCGACTGACACCGGCGCTCGGTGAGATCGCCGGGGCGCTGGATGCGCTGAACAATTTTCGCGATAGCCCAACAGGAACACTCAAGCTCAATGTGCCGACGATCGCGGCACAGAGGATTCTTTCGCCTATCATTAACCGGTTTCTCGCGGCGCATCCCGGAATCACGCTGGAGATTTCCGCCACTGACAGTTTCATCGATGTGCTTGCGGCGGGTTTCGATGCAGGCATTCGCTATGATGAAAGCATCGAGCGCGACATGATCGCCATCCCGATCGGACCGCGCACCCAGCGGTTCATGGCTGCCGCGGCGCCATCCTATCTTGCGGCGCGCGGAACGCCGCAGCATCCGCGCGATCTGGTCAATCATGCCTGCATTCGCCATCGCTTCGCCAGCGGCGTCATTCTCTCGTGGGAATTCGAACGAAATGGCGAGGTGATAAAGATAGCTCCTAAAGGGCCGTTAATTGCTTCAACCGCGGAGCTGGGGGTCGGCGCGGCAATTGCGGGCCTGGGGCTGATCCACACGTTCGAGGAGTATTTGAGCGAGGCGTTGGGCAGGGGCGATCTGGTCCCGGTTCTCAGCCAATGGTGGCAGAGCTTTACGGGCCCCCGCCTCTATTATCCGAGCCGCACGCACATGCCGGCGCCGCTGCGGGCTTTCGTTGATTTTATCAAGAGCCCCGGAGAACGGGCGCTGACGCCCTAGAACAAGGGCGCCAGATCCCGCGCTCCTCCCTTGCATCTGTCGCCCGGCTGTGGCATGACCCGCCTCCCTTGCCGAGGGCGCATTGGGCCGCCTTCGCAGGCAAACATTTCGATCTCTGAAATTCATTGGACAAAAGGAGCGCTGCGATGGCTCAGGCGCTGGGTTTCGACTTTGGCACGACCAATACAGTCATGGCCTTGGCCGATGGAGCGGCGACGCGTTCCATGGCCTTTACCAGCACAGCGGGTACTGCCGACAGCATGCGCACCGCTCTTTCATTCATGAAAGACCCGCTCGCCGGAGCGTCGGCGCTGAAAGTGGAGGCCGGCCATGCCGCAATCCGCCAGTTCATCGATCATCCAGGCGAGTGCCGCTTTCTGCAGTCGATCAAGACTTTTGCTGCCAGTGCCCTGTTTCAGGGAACGCTGATTTTCGCCAAGCGCCAGACGTTCGAAGATCTCATGGAAATATTTCTGCGCCGCCTTCGGACGTATGCCGGAGACAGCTGGCCTGCAGACGTCAGCCGCATTGTCACCGGCCGCCCGGTGCACTTTGCCGGTGCAAATCCGGACCCGGCGCTGGCCAGCCAACGCTATAACGAGGCCCTGACCCGGTTCGGCTTTCCCGAAATCCATTTCGTCTACGAGCCGGTCGCCGCTGCGTTCTATTTTGCCCAGAACCTCAAATCCGATGCCACCGTGCTGGTGGCCGACTTCGGTGGCGGCACGACGGACTATTCGATCATCCGCTTCGAAACCTCGGGTGGCAAGCTCAGCGCGACGCCCATCGGCCATTCAGGCGTTGGTGTTGCCGGCGATCATTTCGATTACCGCATGATCGATCAGATTGTGGCACCGCAAATCGGAAAAGGCAGTTTCTTCAAGAGTTTCGACAAGACACTTGAAGTTCCGGCGTCCTGGTACGCCAATTTCGGCCGCTGGAACCAGCTTTCGATCTTCAAGACCTCGAAAGAATTTGCAGCGTTGAAGAAACTCGTGCGTGACAGCCTGGAGCCTGAAAAGCTGGAGATATTCGTCGATCTGGTCGATCACGATGAAGGCTATCCGCTGTATCAGGCGGTATCGGCAACGAAGATCGCGCTTTCATCGGCCGATGAGGCAGAATTCAACTTTGCACCGCTGGGGCGCGGCGGGCACAAGACCATCCGCCGGGCCGAGTTCGAAAGCTGGATCGAGGGCGATCTGGCGCGGATCGAAGGGGCCCTTGACGACGTGCTGGAAAAGACCGGCACCCTGCCCGGGCAGATCGACAGGATATTCCTCACTGGCGGCACGTCTTTCGTTCCTGCCGTGCGGCGCATCTTCACCGAACGTTTCGATCACGGACGCATCGAAAGCGGCGGCGAACTGCTATCGATCGCCCACGGCCTCGCGCTCATTGGCGAGCGCGACGACATTCCTCAATGGTCGGCATGAGCCTCAGGCCGCAATGGCCGGCATGAGCCTCAGGCCGCAATGGCCGGCATGAGCCTCTTATTTGTTCAGGTGCGGTTCGATCAGCGAAAGATCGGCAGCCGAAAGGCGGTCTGAAGCGGTCCACGCCTGATGCCAATATGGATAGATGAGCGGAAGCTGGCTAACCTTGTCGAGTTTCGCCCGTTCGTCGGCAGACAGGGTCACATCGGCCGCCTTGAGATTGTCCGCCAGCTGCGCATCCGTGCGCGCTCCGACGATAACAGACGTTATGCCCTTGCGCCCAAGGAGCCAGGCAAGCGCGATTTGCGCCGCCGAGACATTGCGCGCTTCGGCGATGGCGACGAGAACCTCGATGACATCGTAGAGGCGCTCCTGATCGCGGATCGGCGGCTCTCCCCAATTGGCAAGCTGGCGCGTGCCTTCCGGAGTTGCCCTGTCGCGGCGATACTTGCCGGAAAGAAGCCCGCCGGCCAATGGACTCCACACAAGGACACCGAGCTGCTGGTCGAGCGTTGCCGGGATCAGCTCATACTCGGCTTCGCGCGCCTCAAGACTGTAATGGATCTGCTGGCTGACAGGAGCGATGAAGTTTTTCAGCGCCGCGGTGCCCACCGCCTTCATCAGATGCCAGCCCGAAAAATTCGATACGCCGGCATAGCGCACCTTGCCGGAACGTACGAGTGTATCCAGCGCTTCCAGCGTCTCATCGAGTGGCGTCAGGCCGTCCCACTGATGCAACTGGTACAGATCGATGTGGTCAGTGCCAAGGCGCTTGAGGCTGGCTTCGGCGGCACGGATCAGGTGGTAGCGCGAAAGACCGGCATCATTGGTCTCCTCGCCCATGCTGAATCGGGCCTTGGTGGCGACGAGAACGCTGTCGCGCTTGCCTTTGAGGGCCTGGCCGAGGATTTCTTCGGACGCACCCGCCGAATAGACATCGGCCGTATCAAAAAGGTTGATCCCGGCATCCAGCGCCATGCCGATCTGACGCTTGGCGCCTTGCAGGTCGGTATCACCGGTCTTGGCAAACTTGCCTCCGCCGCCAAATGTCATCGTGCCCAGGCTGAGCGCGGATACTTTAAGACCGGAGCGGCCAAGTTGACGATACTCCATGGTTCGAACTCCTGACGGATATGATAAGGCTGAGAATAATGGTTGAGGGCCTCGATTTGGCCAAAACCAGATATACTTGCCCCATGGGCAAATGTCGCCCCCATGGATGCATAATAACGACGATGTGCGCGGGTTCCGGGGGGCGCTATTGTTCTGCGAACTCCGCAAGCGCAGTGCAAACGCCGTAGCGTCCGGACGCGTCGTCTTGCGCGCATCGGTTCAGCGTGTCGATGATTGCGGCAACGCCGATCATCTTCGCCAGATCGCCCGGACCATGGTTGAAATTGAGTCCGAGCTTCAAGGCGGTATTGATCGCGCCGGGTGAGGCAAGCCCCTCCTGATAAGCGAACGCAGCTTCATTGGCCAGCATGGAGGCCACGCGTAGAAAAATGTCCGGATCGCAGGGTTCGTGACCTGCGGGCGCATTTGCCTCGCGCGGATAATCATAGAACCCGGCACCGGTCTTTCGCCCCAGCCGGCCCTGCCGCACCATATTTTCGAGAAGCGCTGACGGCTTGAAACGTGGCGACTGGCCGAAAGCATTCCAGACAGCGCGCGTGGCATTGAGGTTGATATCGACGCCGACGAGATCAATCAGTTCGAACGGTCCAAGCGGAAAGCCGCCCGCCGATTTGAGGCAGGCGTCAATGGTTGCAGCATCGGCAACGCCTTCTTCCAGCAATTTGAGCGCTTCGCCATAAAAGGGTCGCGCGCAGCGATTGACGAGGAAGCCCGGGCTGTCCCGTACCTCGACCGGCGTTTTGCCAAGGCCAGTGACAAGTTCTACGAGATGCCTCGTGGTTGCACGGTCCGTCGACGGCCCGGCAACGACTTCGACCAGTTTCATTACAGTGGCCGGGTTGAAGAAGTGCAGTCCGGCAAAGCGATGCGGCTTTTGCAGGACATGGGCGGTGTCGGTGACCGATAGAGAGGACGTATTGGTGGCGAGGATGCAGCTATCCCCGCACACAGTTTCGAGTGAACGGAAGAGCGTGGTCTTTGCTTCAAGCGTCTCGATGATCGCCTCGATAACAAGGCCAGCAGGGGCAAGATCGGCTAACTCGCCGGCGATAATGATATTGCCGCTGCAGGCGGCCAGTTCCGCGTCCGCCGCCTTGCCGCGTGCAATGCGCTGCTCGATATCGGCGAGGATGGTCGCCTTGGCCTTTGCCGCCATGCCGGCAGCAGCATCGTAGAGGATTGTCCGCTTTCCGCCTCGCGCCATGAGATGGGCAATCCCCCGTCCCATGACACCGGCACCAACGATCGCAATCGTATGAATCGCGTCAGTCACTTCAGCGCCCCTTGAATTCCGGCTTGCGCCTGGCGCGGAAGGCGGCGATTCCTTCCGCCTTGTCCTCCGTCGAAAGCAGCAGCTCGAACGAGCGGCGCTCCAGATCGAAGCCTTCCGGCTTGTCCAATGCGACCAGCACGGCCTGCTTGGCGAATTGCTGTGCCAGTGGCGCGCCCTTTGCCAGTTTGCCAGCGAGTTCCACAGCGAACTGCAGCGCTTCGCCGGGCGCGGCTATGTGCGACACGAGACCCCAGTCGAGCGCCTCACCTCCCGTAATCGTCTCGCCGGTGAGAACCAGCCGCATGGCGCGGGCTTTGCCGATGCTCGTTGCAAGGCGCTGAATGCCGCCGGCGCCGGGGATCAGGCCAAGCCGTATTTCAGGTTGGCCAAACACAGCGTTGTTCGCGGCTACGATCAAATCACAGCGTTGCGCAAGCTCGAAACCACCCCCGAGACAAAAGCCTTCAACCGCCGCGATGAGCGGCTTTCTGAACCTCGCAACCGTCTCCCAATATTGCGCGCGAATATCCTGGACCCCATCCACGGCAGTCTTGCCGGCAATCTCGGCGATATCGGCACCGGAGGCGAAATTACCCTCTGCGCCGGTCAAAATGACGGTCCGTATCGCGGGATCGCGATCAAATTGCGAAAGGGCTTCCGCCAATTGTTCGAGCATGCCGGTGTTGAGAGCGTTGCGCACGCCGGGGCGCTGCAGCGTCAAGACTGCAAAGCTATCCTGTCGTTCGATCCGGATATAGTTTTCCATATCGCGCCTCCCAATTTCTGCCCGACTATCCGCACAATCCGGCAATTATTCAAGCATGAAATTTCATACTTGAAATTATTTTCGCACAGTGACACGATAAGCCACGACGAAGGTCAAACCGGAGTGCATGTCTGATGAAGATCGCTTGTCTTGGAGGAGGACCCGCTGGTCTCTATTTCGCGATCAGCATGAAACTGCGCGATCCAGAACGTGACATTACTGTTATCGAGCGCAACAAGGCCGACGACACATTCGGCTGGGGCGTTGTCCTCTCCAATGAAACACTCAGCAATCTCGCAGCCAATGATCCCGTCAGCGCGGAAGCCATCCGTGCGCAATTTGCCTATTGGGACGACATTGCGGTCCATTTCAAGAATACCGAAACCGTCTCGACAGGCCACGGCTTCTGCGGGATTGGCCGCAAGAAATTGCTGCTGCTGTTGCAGGACCGCGCCCGCGAGCTCGGCGTGCACCTGCGCTTCGAGACGCCTGTGGACGATGTGGCAGCGCTGGCGAGCGAATATGATCTGGTCATCGCGGCGGATGGGCTGAATTCACGCACGCGCACGACATTCGCCGAGCACTTCAAGCCGGAAATCGACATACGCAAATGCAAGTTCGTCTGGCTTGGCACGCACCAGAAATTCGACGATGCCTTCACCTTCATCTTCGAACAAACCGAGCATGGCTGGGTGTGGGCCCACGCCTACCAATTTGACGGCGACACGGCGACATTCATCGTTGAATGCAGTCAAGCCACCTGGGACAAGTTCGGCTTCGGTGACATGAGCCAGGAGGAATCCATCGCGGTCTGCGAGCGGATCTTTGCGAAATATCTTGGCGGCCATGCCCTGATGACGAATGCCAATCACATTCGCGGGTCCGCCTGGATCAGTTTTCCGCGCGTGCTGTGCGAGAAATGGTCTTACAAGAACGTCGTCCTGCTCGGCGACGCAGCGGCAACGGCGCATTTCTCGATCGGATCGGGCACCAAGCTGGCGCTGGAAAGCGCCATCGCTCTGGCCGAGTATCTTCATACGGAAAAGTCAATTCCGGCGGCCTTCAGCAAATATGAAGAAGAGCGACGCCTGCAGGTGCTGCGCCTGCAATCGGCAGCGCGCAATTCGCTCGAATGGTTCGAAGATGTCGAACGCTATTTCGGCCTGGACCCGGTCCAGTTCAACTATTCGCTCCTGACGCGCTCGCAGCGCATCAGCCATGAAAACCTTCGCTTGCGCGACCGCAACTGGCTGGCGAGCGCCGAGGGCTGGTTCCAGGAAAAGGCCGGTGCGCGTCAAGGAACCCGCCGTGCGCCAATGTTCGCGCCCTTCCGCCTGCGCGGGATGGAATTGAAGAACCGTGTCGTCGTTTCACCAATGGCCCAGTACAAGGCGGTGGACGGCACGCCGAATGACTGGCATCTCGTGCATTACGGCGAACGCGCCAAGGGTGGCGCGGGCATGGTCACCATCGAGATGACCTGCGTCAGTCCGGAAGGACGTATCTCGCCCGGCTGCACCGGCATGTATGCTCCCGAGCATGAAGCGGCATGGAAGCGGATCGCCGATTTCGTCCATGCCGAGACCGATGCGAAGATCTGCTGCCAGCTCGGGCATTCCGGCGCGAAAGGTTCGACGCGCGTCGGCTGGGAGGGCACGGACGTTCCCTTGCCCGACGGCAACTGGCCGGTTCTTTCGGTCTCAAACGTGCCGTGGTCCAGGGATAATCAGATCCCCCGCGCCATGACGCGCGCCGACATGAACCAGGTGCGCGATCAATTCGTCACGGCGGCGGAAATGGCAAACCGTGCCGGCTTCGACATGCTGGAGCTGCACGCCGCGCATGGGTATCTCCTGTCGTCGTTCATCACGCCGATGATGAACAATCGCACCGACGAATATGGCGGTTCGCTGCGCAATCGCATGCGTTATCCGCTCGAGGTCTTCCGGGCAGTCCGCCTGGCTTGGCCGAGCGAAAAGCCGATCTCGGTGCGTATTTCCGCCAATGACTGGGTTGGCAAGCAAGGTATCACGCCGCAAGATGCCGTGGAGGTCGCCCGCATGTTGCAGGAGGCCGGTGCCGATATTTGCGATGTGTCGGCCGGTCAGACGTCGATACAGGCAAGCCCTGTTTATGGCCGCATGTTTCAGACGCCATTCTCGGACCGCATCCGCAATGAGACGGGGATGGCAACGATGGCGGTCGGCAATATCTACGAACCCGACCACGTCAATTCCATCCTGCTGGCGGGGCGGGCCGATCTCGTCTGTCTAGCCCGGCCGCACCTGGCTGATCCCTACTGGACCCTGCACGCGGCTGTAGCGCTTGGCGACAAGGTCGAAGCCTGGCCGAAGCCGTATCACCAGGGCCGCGACCAGATGTTCCGGCTCGCCGAGCGCGCCGAGATTGTCACTCCAATCGAGGGTGCATAAATGACGGTTTCTCTTGACGGAAAAATTGCTTTGGTCACTGGCGGCGGCTCTGGCGTCGGTGCAGCGATCGCTCTCAAACTGGCAGAACAAGGCGCCCGCGTGGTCATTTCAGGACGGCGCCAGAATGTGCTGGAGGAGACCGCTGCAAAATCGGAGCGGATCGTGCCGATCGTTGCCGATGTGACAGACGAGGCCTCATCGCGAAGCTTGTTTGAGCAAATCAGCGCGGACGTCGGCGAACTCGATATTGCCGTTGCCAATGCGGGTGCCGCGGAAAGCGCCCCATTTCACCGGATTGACCTGCAGGCCTGGAAAAGCCAGATCGATCTCAATCTCACCGGGGTCTTCATGACCTATCATCACGCCCTTCCCGGCATGATGAAGCGCAACAACGGCCGTCTTATAGCTATTGCCTCGACTGCAGGTCTAAAGGGCTACCCCTACGTATCGGCGTATACTGCAGCCAAGCACGGTGTCGTCGGGTTGACGCGTTCGCTGGCGTTGGAGCTTGCCAAGACCCGGATCACCGTCAACGCGATCTGTCCCGGCTTCACCGACACGCCGCTGCTTGAGCGTTCCCTTGAAACCATCATGGAGAAGACCGGGAAAAGCCGCGACGAAGCGGTTGCGGCGCTTGCCGCAACCAATCCTCAGAAGCGGCTGATCCAGCCGGACGAGATTGCGCAGATCGTGCTGTGGCTCTGCGGCCCGCACTCGGGGTCCTTCACAGGCCAGGCTATTTCCATATCGGGAGGCGAAGTATGAGCGATCCTGACCAGCGTTCGTCCGCTGCGACCAGTCCATCCCCTGCGCTGGTCAAGCAAAGCTTGCGTGTCTGGCTGAAGATGTTGAAGGCCACCAAGCATGTCGAGGCGACGGTGCGGGAAAAGCTGCGTATCGAGTTCGATACGACGCTGCCGCGATTTGACGTCATGGCCGCGCTCTATCGTTTTGAGGAGGGTCTCAAGATGAGCGAGCTGTCTTCGGCATTGCGCGTTTCCAACGGCAATGTAACGGGCATCATCGAGCGGCTTGTTGCGGACGGTGCCGTGCTGCGCGTGCCGGTTGCCGGTGACAAGCGCGCCATGCTGGTACGTCTGACGCACAAGGGCCGTGAGGAATTCGCCAAGATGGCCGCGGCGCATCAACTCTGGATCAATGAGATTTTCGGAAGTCTGTCGCCGGATACCACCGCACGGCTGATCTCCATGCTCGATACGATTGAACATTCGCAGGGCCTCAGCCCCGGGGAGGACCAAGATGCGTGAGATGGCGAACTACCAGGCCACCCATTTCAAATGGCACTGCGAGGACGGCATTGCGGTCATCTCGCTCGATCGCCCGGAACGCAAGAACCCGCTGACGTTCGACAGTTATGCCGAACTTCGCGATTGTTTCCGCGCCCTCGCCTATGCCGACGACATCAAGGCGGTGGTCTTCGGTTCCAATGGGGGCAATTTCTGTTCCGGCGGCGATGTGCACGATATTATCGGGCCGCTGGTGAAGATGGATATGAAGAGCCTGCTCGAATTCACCCGCATGACCGGGGATCTCGTCAAGGCGATCATCCATTGCGGCAAGCCTGTCATTGCGGCGGTCGATGGCGTGTGCGTTGGTGCTGGTGCTATCATCGCCATGGCATCGGACCTGCGTTTGGCGGCCACCAATGCAAAAACGGCTTTCCTGTTCACCCGGGTGGGCCTCGCGGGCTGCGACATGGGCGCCTGTGCCATATTGCCGAGGATCATCGGTCAGGGCCGCGCCGCCGAACTTCTCTATACCGGACGCTCGATGTCGGCTGAAGAAGGCGAGCGGTGGGGGTTCTACAATCGCATTGTCGTGGCGGAGGAACTCGATGCCGAAGCGCTGAAGCTGGCGAAGCGCCTGGCCGAAGGGCCCACGTTCGGCCACATGATGACCAAGACCATGCTCAACCAGGAATGGTGCATGTCCATCGATCAGGCCATAGAGGCAGAAGCGCAGGCACAGGCGATCTGCATGCAGACGCAGGATTTCGAGCGCGCCTACAAAGCCTTCGTTGCGCATCAGACGCCGGTTTTCGAGGGCAATTGAGATGGGTGACCGGACTTTTCTGTCCTGGCCGTTTTTTGACGACCGCCACCGCGAACTGGCCGACAGCATTGAAAAATGGGCCGGAGACAATCTCAACGGCATCGATCACGAGAACGTCGATGAGGCCTGCCGCGCATTGGTGAAGGAGCTTGGCGCTGCCAAATTTCTGCATCATACCGCGATTGATCCTGAAAATGCCGCCAGCAGGCTCGACGTCCGCAGCCTCTGCGTTATCCGCGAAACGCTGGCGCGGCATGACGGACTCGCCGATTTTGCTTTTGCCATGCAGGGGCTCGGTACCGGCGCGCTGTCGCTATTCGGATCGGAAGCGCACAAGCAGACCTGGCTGCACAGGACCCGCGCCGGCGAAGCGATTTCCGCTTTTGCCCTGAGCGAACCGCAATCCGGGTCCGACGTAGCCAATATCGAACTCTCGGCCATCCTGGATGCCGACGGCTATGTGCTTAATGGCGAGAAGACCTGGATTTCGAACGGAGGCATTGCCGACGTCTATACGGTGTTCGCCCGCACCGGCGAAGGCGCTGGCGCCAAGGGCATTTCCGCCTTCGTCGTTCCCGCCGGTGCAAAAGGCCTGGTAATCGCCGAGCGGCTGGAGACGATCGCCCCGCACCCGCTGGCGCGACTTGTCTTTGAGAATTGCCGCGTTCCCGCTTCGGCCCTCATCGGCGCGCCGGGTCAGGGCTTTCGCATCGCCATGTCGGTCCTCGACGTCTTCCGGTCCACCGTCGCGGCTGCGGCGCTCGGCTTTGCCCGCCGCGCGCTCGATGAGTCCATTGCCCGCGCCAATGGCCGCCATCTCTTCGGTGCACCCATGGCCGATCTGCAGATGGTGCAGGGCCATATTGCCGATATGGCGCTCGATATCGATGCAGCCGCCCTCCTCGTCTATCGCGCCGCATGGCTGAAAGACAGCGGCGCCGAACGGGTGAGCCGCGAGGCAGCCATGGCCAAACTCCATGCGACCGATCACGCTCAGAATGTCATCGACAAGGCCGTGCAGATTCATGGCGGGGACGGCGTGCGCAAGGGCAATATCGTCGAACGGCTTTACCGGGAAATCAGGGCATTGCGCATCTACGAGGGCGCATCGGACGTACAAAAAATAATCATCGCAAGGCATGAACTTGCAAGGGGATAGACATGACATTGGGACCGACAGCGCATACGGATCACTTCACCAGGGATAATCTTCCGCCGGCCGAAGACTGGCCCGAATTTCTGATGGATAATTTCCAGTACCCGGAATGGTTGAACGCTGCCGTGGAGTTGACCGATGGCATGGTCAACAAGGGTTTCGGTGATAACACGGCACTGATCGGCAACGGCCGCCGCCGCACCTACAAGGAGCTGACGGACTGGACCAACCGTATCGCCCACGCGTTGATCGAGCACTACGGCGTCGAACCCGGCAACCGCATCCTGATCCGATCCGCCAACAATCCTGCGATGGTTGCCTGCTGGCTGGCGGCGACGAAGGTTGGCGCCGTGGTGGTCAATACCATGCCAATGTTGCGCGCCGGCGAACTTGCCCAGATCGTCGACAAAGCCGAAGTCAGTCTCGCGCTCTGCGATACGCGGATCATGGAAGACATGGTGGCGTGCGCCAAGGAAAGCCGGTTCCTGAAACGCGTCGTCGGCTTCGACGGCACAGCCAACCACGATGCGGAACTCGACCGGATCGCGCTCGACAAACCCGTGCGTTTCGAGGCGGTCAAAACCGGCCGCGATGATGTTGCGCTGCTCGGATTTACCTCCGGCACCACAGGCGAACCCAAGGCCACCATGCATTTCCATCGCGATCTGCTGATGATTGCCGACGCCTATGCCAAGGAGGTATTGAACGTGCAGCCGGACGATATTTTCGTTGGCTCGCCGCCCCTCGCCTTCACCTTCGGGCTCGGCGGTCTCGCGATCTTTCCGCTGCGGTTCGGGGCAGCGGCCACTCTGCTCGAACAGGCGACGCCGCCGAAGATGATCGAAATCATCGAGACTTATAAGGCAACGGTCAGCTTTACCGCACCGACAGCCTATCGTGTCATGCTGCAAGCGATGAATGAGGGCGCGGATCTTTCATCTCTGCGCGTTGCCGTCTCGGCGGGGGAGACGCTGCCAGCCCCCATCTATGAAGCCTGGATGGCGAAGACCGGGAAACCGCTGCTCGACGGCATTGGTTCGACGGAAATGCTGCACATCTTCATCAGCAACCGGCTTGACGATTCCGGCCCCGGACGAACCGGCAAACCGGTTACCGGTTATGAAGCGATTGTCGTCGATGACGACATGCGCGAAGTGCCGCGCGGCGAGATCGGCAAGCTTGCCGTGCGTGGGCCGACCGGTTGCCGCTACATGGCGGATGAGCGCCAGAAGAAATATGTTCGCGACGGATGGAACCTGACCGGGGACACGTTTGTCCAGGATGAGGCTGGCTATTTCCATTTCGCCGCGCGTTCCGACGACATGATCATTTCGTCGGGGTACAACATTGCCGGCCCCGAGGTCGAAGCAGCTTTGCTGGCGCATCCGGAGGTAAGCGAATGTGCGGTGATCGGCGCGCCCGACGACGCCCGCGGCCAGATCGTTCAGGCGCATATCGTGCTCTGCGCCGGTATTGCGGCCGACGAGGCAACGGTCAAGCGGTTGCAAGATCACGTCAAACAGGTGATCGCGCCGTACAAATATCCGCGCTCGATCAAATTCGTCGACGCTCTGCCGAAGACGGCAACAGGAAAGATACAGCGTTTCCAATTGCGACGCGCCAACCAGCATTAGAGACTACGAAGGCAGGAAAAACAGCATGGTAGAGATTGTGCAGCCGCAGGGATGGCCAGCGGCGAAGGGTTACTCGAACGGCGTGATCGGCGAAGGCAAGACGCTGTTCGTCGGCGGCCAGATCGGCTGGACCAAGGATCAGCAATTCGAAACGGATGATTTTGTCGAACAGGCCGAACAAGCCATGCGCAATATCACCGATGTGCTGGCGAGTGCCGGCGCCGAGCCGGCCGATATCGTGCGCTTGACCTGGTATATCACTGACAAGAAGACTTATGTCGCCGAGCAAAGGCGGCTGGGTGAAGCCTACCGCCGTGTATTTGGCCGCCACTATCCGGCAATGACGCTGGTGCAGGTCGTGGCTCTGCTGGAAGATCGTGCACTGGTCGAAATCGAGGCAACGGCTGTTGTCCGAAGCTGAACGCGGCGAAATCGACCGCCCTTGGGCGGTCAATTTCCACTCATGGATACCTAACGGACCCAGACAACCCGGCGTGTTCCATTGTCGACCAGCGCAGGCCGGCCATCGTCGACATAGACATAGGAATAACGGGGCTGATCGGGAACAGCGACCAGAGGCACGTTCTCGGGGATCACTGTTCCGGTAGCAACAGGACCATCGATTATGATCGTATCGACGGGATTCCGTTCCACGTAAGTAATCACCTCGCCCGGTACATCTCCGTAAGTATCCGTAAGATAAACGACCCGGCGATTCTGCATGGACACGATCACGGGACGGCCATCCACGTAGATATAGCCATAGCCCGGGCTTTCTGGAATCGGCCGAACCACTATGTTCTGCGGAACGACATAGCCCTGCGATAGTTCGTCTTCAATCACGACCGGATCAGCGGGGTGCGCGATAACATAATCCCTGGCACTTTGAGGTACTTCGATAACGACGCTATCCTGCGCGAACGCCAGCCCGGAAGTGGCGATAAACGCTGCCGCGGTCAGTGTGAGAACCTTATTCATCATCTTGCCTCTCTGTTGCTTCTATTGCGTCCCCAATGGAAGCGAAACCCGGTGGCAGACGATTGGTTCCGGGCAAAAGAGCAGGCAAAACGCACATTATACGGCGGGCTGACACACGAAAACACGCGATTTCACAGCTTGTTGTGTTGAAAGCAGCGGCCAGCTGTGTCCGTAAGGTGCTGTATGAGCAGGACAAACGAGTGATGTGATGAAGTATCCGTGGAACGACCGCGCCGGCAAATTGTCAGCCATGAAGGTTGCGGCTCTCATCGCAGCATTCATACCGCTGTTGATGATCGTCGCGGGCTACAAGTCCAATATTCTTGGACCGCGACCGATCACACAGGCAATCCATGAAACCGGTGACTGGGCGATTCGTTTCTTCCTGATTTCACTGGCCGTGACCCCGCTTCGCAACATTACACGCTGGTCAAAGCTTGTCCTGATCCGGCGTATTCTCGGCCTGACAGCGCTTGCCTATGCCGCGCTGCATTTCTCGCTCTATATCGTTGACCAGAATTTCAACCTGTGGCGTGTCGTCAGCGAGATATGGCTGCGCGTCTATCTGCTGATCGGCTTCATCACACTGCTGGGTCTGGCGGCGCTCGGCGCGACATCGACCGACGCCATGATCCGCCGCATGGGCAAGAACTGGAACAGACTGCACAGGCTCGCCTATCCGCTGGCTGCGCTCGGCGTCCTGCACTTCTTCATGCAGTCCAAGGCGGACGTGACCGAGGCGACGCTGATGGCAGGGTTCCTTGTAACGCTGCTGCTCTACCGTTCGGCGCATGCGCGCGATTTCAAGCTCACATCGGTTTGGGCGCTGATCGGCATTGCCATCCTTGCGGCGCTGGGCACGGCGCTCATCGAATATGCGTGGTTTGCGCTGGCAACCAAAATCCCGCCGGCGCGCGTGCTTTTCGCCAATCTCTCGTTCAGCTATTCGTTACGGCCAATGTGGTGGGTCCTGGGCGTGGCTTTGGCTCCGGCATTGTGGATTGGCATAAAATCCATGACAAAGCGGGAAAGCGGGAAACTCAATCCGGCATCGGCAAAATAGAGACCGAAGTTTTGCTTTTCATAGGCGCAAAAACTGATATCGCTGGGCAGATGGAACCGCAATTGACTCCCCTGATCGACTCCCTGCCCTCGACCGTACCCTTTGTCGGACCCGAAGCGCTGGAGCGCAAGCGAAACCGGCCCTTCCGCGCAAGACTTGGCGCCAATGAAAACGGCTTCGGCCCGGCACCCTCGGTTATCGCCGCCATACAGGAAAGCGCTGCCGAAGCCTGGAAATATGCCGATCCGGAGAACTTCGATCTGAAGCGGGCACTGGCCGCGCATCTCGGCATTGCGCCTACCAATGTCATTGTTGGCGAAGGTGTCGACACACTGCTCGGGCTCGCCGTGCGCCAATATGTGCAAGAGGGCACGCCGGTCGTCACCTCTCTCGGCGCTTATCCCACCTTCAATTTTCACGTTGCAGGGTTTGGCGGGCGGCTGGTGACGGTGCCCTACCGCGACGACCGCGAAGACCTCGAAGGCCTGCTCGCGGCGGTGAAACGCGAACAGGCGCCGCTTGTCTACTTCTCCAATCCGGACAATCCGATGGGGACATGGTGGGAGGCGGCGGAGATCGAGCGCTTTATCGATGCGCTGCCCGCGAGCACCATGCTCATTCTCGACGAGGCCTATGGCGAAACCGCGCCAGGGTCGGCCCTGCCGCCGGTGGATATTTCACGGTCCAACGTTTTGCGCATGCGCACTTTTTCCAAAGCCTACGGGCTCGCCGGAATGCGCTGCGGCTATGCCATCGGCGCAGAAAAGCAGATCGGCGCCTTCGACAAGATCCGCAATCATTTCGGCATGAACAAGCTGACGCAAATTGCAGCGCTGGCAGCGCTCAAGGATCAGGCTTACCTGAAGCATGTTATTGCCCGGATTATCGCCGGTCGCGAGCGTATCGCGCAGATCGCCGCCGGCAACGGTCTCCAGGCTATCCCATCCGCCACCAACTTTGTCACGATCGATTGCGGGCGCGACGGGCCATACGCCCTGGCCGTGCTCAATGCCCTGATTGACCGGGATGTCTTCGTGCGCAAGCCGATGGCGCCGGTGCTGGATCGCTGTATCCGGGTCAGCGTCGGTCTGGATGATGAACTCGATTATTTCGAACAGCAGCTTCCGCAAGCGCTCGCCGCCGTGAAGTAGGCACATCCTATGGAGATCAATTTGGAGATTAATCGCGTTTTCGCCGGCTTCGGCGGTCTGTTCGGGGCGGCCGGCATCGCAGCCTATGCGGCAGCTGCCCACAGCCCGGATGGTCATATGGCCACGATCGCGCCGATCCTCTTCATCCACGCCCCGGCTTTTCTGGCGCTGTCGATCCTGGCCAGGATCAACCGGGCCGCGCATTTTGGCGGGCTTGTTCTCGTGCTCGGCTTGCTGTTCTTCATCGGCGATCTGGCGTCGCGCGATTATGCCGGCGACCGGCTGTTCGCTTTCGCCGCACCGCTCGGCGGATCACTGCTCATTCTCGGATGGGTCGTCGTGGCTGCGACAGCGTTTCGAGCGCTGGATTTCAGGAAACAGGCATGATCGGCGTTACCAGCCGAAGATCACTCCGACGACACCAGGCCATTTGTTGATGATCGCAATCACCCCGACGGCGATAGCCAGAAGGCTGGCAAGCTTTGCTGTCGTCGGCAGGCTCTGCACGCGGCCTTTGAGTTCGCCAAAAGATTCGCCCGAGGGAAGCGTGCTAACTTGACCTGCAAGGCGACCCAACGCTTCCGCTGTTGCTGTTCGCTCGATCTGGCCCTTCAAAAATGAAACGTCCTCTCTCAATTTTGTAGTATTCTCGGACACGTCCATTCTCAGCTTCGAGATATCGTCGGAAACGTCCGTTCTCAGCTTCGAAATGTTATTGGAAACATCCATTCTCAGTTTCGAGATGTCATTGGAGACGTCAGCTCTCAGCTTCGAGATGTCGTTGGCAACGTCAGTTCCCAGCTTGGATGTTTCCATTCTTACTTGCGAAAACTCGCTGGAAACGTCGGCCCTCAACTGGGCAAACTCCAGGCGCGACTGGGAAAATTCTTTCGAAACATCCTCTCTAAAGCGCGAAAATTCCCGGACGAGGATGTCAAGCTTGCCATCCATCTTCTCAAACGATTTTTCCAGGAATGCGACCCTGTGTTCCATGGCATCGAATGTGCCATCACCATCACCCGATTTCAAGCTTTGTACCCGCGTGAGCTTTTGAGCCATAGCCAGAGGGCTCCTCAGCCGTCACCCTTCAATTTGTCATTGCAAAGCTTGTAGTAACCGCCGCCCTTCTCGATCCAGCGCATACCGCCAAGCGTACCGCCGACCTTGTTGGTGCGATATTGCTCAAGACAGGTGTGCATGCGGGCTTTGGCAGGTTTCTCGGCCGAGAATTTTGCGGCGATCGACGATGGAAAAGTCGTCTTTCCGGACACAGGTGTTGTCGCAGGTTCGGCCTTCTTTGCTGTTTTTTCCGGCTGCTTTTCCGAGGCTTGGGGCTTTTCCGTGGCCTCGGGCTTTTCCGTGGCCTCGGGTCTAGTGGGGGCTTGGGCAGCAACGGTGCATTGCGTCTTGCGGAAATCGCTCCACGAGACGCCTTCCGCCTGCCCGGCATCCTGCGCCGCTTTGTACTTCACACTGCACTCTTTCATGCTCAGTGCGGTGGCTGGACCAACCAGCATCAGTGGCAGCAAGGCGGCTGCGAATATAGCAATCGTCTGGCGGAAAATTCGTCTTTCGCTCATGAAATCAACTCTGAAATGAATGATGAAACGGCTGTAATTCCTTGATCCTACATCCATTCAAACCCCTCTTCCATGCCTACCTTCGTCTATGAGCGAAGGCCCCCCTTGAATTAATTGAACGTTCGTTTTATTAACCCGGGCATGGCACGCACGACAGGATCAGATGGTGAAAAAACACGCAGCGCAATCGACGCGGCGGCAAAGCGCCTGATTGCAAAAATCGGCTATGAAGCAATGACGATGCGCCAGCTTGCCGATGAGGTAGGCGTGCAGTCCGCCGCCTTTTACCGTTACTATCCCAACAAGCAGGAACTGCTGTTTTCCCTAATGCACGATCACATGGATCGCCTGCTTGGTGCATGGGAATATGAGAGCCGCAAAGCCCATACGCCGCTGGAACGGCTGTCCGCTTTCATCAGGTTTCACATCCGATACCATGTGGAACGACGCGATGACGTGCATATCGGCAATATGGAGCTGCGCAGCCTTAGCCCGGAAAACCGGGCCTTTATCGTCGAACTGCGCTCGCGCTACGAGAACGGGCTGCGTGAGATCCTGGACGATGGTCTTGATGCACGGGAATTCGTCATCGATGACATAGCGCTGACAACGCGTGCCATCATCGCAATGACCACTGGCGTAAATCTCTGGTTCCGCGCGGACGACAGGCTTACTGTCGCAGAAATTGCAGAAAAATACGTGCAGATGGGACTGCGCCTTGTTGGCGCCAAGAACATCGCGACAACTAGAACGGGAGGACGGAATGTATCAGTCGGGCCTAAAATTCGGACTTTCTGAAGAGATCGAAGCGCTCCGCGATACCGTGCAACGGTTCGCGCAGGATCGGATTGCACCGCTTGCCGCGCAAACCGATCAGAATAACCAATTCCCCATGCATTTGTGGCAGGAGATGGGTGCGCTCGGCCTTCTCGGCATGACCGCAGACCCGGATTTCGGCGGCTCGGGACTTGGCTACCTTGCCCATGCGGTGGCGATGGAGGAAATCTCCCGCGCATCGGCATCAATCGGCCTCTCATACGGCGCGCACTCCAATCTCTGCGTCAACCAGATCAACCGCTGGGGCACGGATGAGCAGAAGGCACGATATCTGCCGAAGCTGTGCGCGGGCGAACACGTCGGCGCGCTCGCGATGTCCGAGCCGGGCGCAGGCTCCGACGTCGTGTCGATGAAGCTGCGTGCCGACAAGAAGAACGACCGCTTTATTCTCAACGGCAACAAGATGTGGATCACCAATGGTCCGGACGCCAGCACGCTGGTCGTTTATGCCAAGACCGACCCCGCGCTCGGCTCGCGCGGCATGACGGCATTTTTGATCGAGAAGGAATTCAAGGGTTTCTCGACGGCGCAAAAGCTCGACAAGCTCGGCATGCGCGGATCCAACACCTGCGAACTGGTGTTCGAGGACTGCGAGGTGCCGTTCGAAAACGTCCTTGGTGAAGAGGGCAAGGGCGTCAAGATCCTGATGTCGGGGCTGGATTACGAGCGCGTCGTGCTTGCCGCCGGACCAATCGGCATCATGGCCGCCTGCCTCGACGTGGTCGTTCCCTATGTGCATGAGCGCAAGCAATTCGGCCAGTCTATTGGCGAATTCCAGCTGATGCAGGGCAAGCTTGCCGACATGTACACCACCATGAACGCATCGCGTGCCTATGTCTACGCGGTGGCTTCGGCCTGTGATCGCGGTGAAACCACCCGAAAGGATGCCGCCGGCTGCATCCTCTATGCTGCCGAAAAGGCGACATGGTGCGCGCTTGAAGCGATTCAGGCGCTGGGCGGAAATGGTTATATCAATGACTACCCGACCGGGCGGCTCTTACGTGACGCCAAGCTCTACGAAATCGGCGCGGGGACGAGCGAAATACGGCGCATGCTGATCGGACGGGAGATGTTTGCGGAGAGTGCTTGATGGCACAAATGTGAATTTATGCCATACTTTGGCATAATTGCCATTAGTCATATAAATTGGCAAAATATGCTTTCGTCATTCGAAATGAGGTCTTCAAATGAATTCGGATAAAGAAGCGAAAGGTTTTGAAGAGGAAGCGCAGCCGTTTGATTATTCGACCCTTAGCGCTCGCTCCTCCTCATCATCCAGGACGTTGAGCGCTACTGTCGGCGAAGGCGGACGCCTCGTCATTCCAGCGGAACTGCGCAAACTTATGGAGCTTTCGCCCGGTGAGGGTGTGGCACTGCGTGTCGTTGATGGCGTATTACATGTGGTTTCGGCAACGATGGCCGTTAAACGTGTCCAGGCCATAGCAACGAAGCTTAAAAAACCCGGTGAGAATGTTGTCGATGAATTCATTGCTGACAGACTGGCCGAACAACGTGCCGTGGATGCTCGTTTCGACAGGCTGGAACGAGAAGCTCGCGAGATAGCCAAAGAAAAGGAGCGTGGCAAAGAGCCACGAAATTGAGTTGAGCCCGGTGGTGGACTCCTCAGCCATTCTTGCAATCCTTTTCAAGGAACCCGGTGCAACACGCGCGATGGAATTGATCGGCAATGGTCTCTGTTCGATGGTCAATTTGACAGAAATCATGACCCGATGTGTGGATAGAAGGCTTTCACCTGAATTTGCAGACGATGTCATAAAAGCATACAGCATTGCGTTTGCCGATCATGATGAGGATCTCGCGCGCATTGCCGCAGGATTGCGGTCTGCAACGCGGCACAAAGGCCTCTCGCTTGGAGATCGCGCCTGTCTTGCCCTCGCCATACGTGAAAATGCCACCGTTATCACGACCGACCGCGCCTGGGCCGATCTCGATGTCGGCTGCAAAATTGAAGTGATCCGCTAGGAGACCGCATGACCATCCTCACGTCCCAGATCAGCACCACGTCCGACACCTTCACCGCCAACACGGAGCGGATGCGGGCGCTTGTCAGCGATATCGAGGCCAAGGCGGCGCTGGTGATCAAGGGCGGCACAGACGAGGCACGGGAGCGCCATACGTCGCGCGGCAAGCTCCTTCCCCGTGACCGGCTGGCGCAATTGCTCGACGCTGGCTCGCCTTTCCTGGAAATCGGGCAGTTCGCCGCCTGGGGCATGTATGACGACAATATTTCCTCCGCCGGGTTGATAGCCGGGATCGGCCGGGTTTCCGGCAAGGAAGTGATGGTCGTGATCAACGATGCAACGGTGAAAGGCGGCACCTATTATCCGCTCACTGTGAAGAAGCATCTGCGCGCTCAGGAGATTGCGCTGCAGAACAACCTGCCCTGCCTCTATCTGGTGGATTCCGGCGGAGCGAACCTGCCCAACCAGGACGAGGTGTTTCCCGATCGCGAGCACTTCGGCCGCATCTTCTACAATCAGGCGAACATGTCGGCAGCGGGCATTCCGCAGATCGCCGTCGTCATGGGATCCTGCACGGCAGGCGGCGCCTATGTGCCTGCCATGTCGGAAGAAACGATCATGGTGAAGGGTCAGGCGACGATCTTTCTCGCCGGTCCTCCGCTGGTAAAAGCGGCGACCGGCGAAGAGGTAACGGCGGAGGATCTGGGCGGCGCGGAAGTGCACACGCGCGAATCAGGCGTTGCCGATCACTATGCGATCGACGATGCCCATGCGCTGGCCATCGCCCGGCGCATCGTCGCAAACCTGAATCGAAAGAAAGAGATAGGGCTCGATCTTCGCAAAGTGATTCCGCCGCTTTACGATCCACATGAGCTTTACGGCATCGTGCCGACCGATTTGCGCCAGCCTTACGACGTGCGCGAACTGATCGCCCGTATCGCCGACGGTTCGGAGTTCGACGAGTTCAAGCAGAACTACGGCACGACACTGGTGACGGGCTTCGCCCATCTCTACGGCATGCCGGTCGGCATCATCGCCAACAATGGCGTACTGTTTTCCGAGAGCGCACTGAAGGGCACACATTTCATTGAACTGTGCACTCAGCGCGGCATTCCGCTGGTCTTCCTCCAGAACATCACCGGGTTCATGGTCGGACGCTCCTATGAGGCGCGCGGCATTGCCAAGGATGGCGCAAAGCTCGTTACCGCCGTTGCCACGGCGCGGGTGCCGAAAGTGACGATGATCGTCGGCGGCTCATTCGGCGCGGGCAATTATGGCATGTGCGGCAGAGCATTTTCGCCACGCTTCCTGTGGATGTGGCCGAATGCGCGTATCTCCGTCATGGGCGGCGAGCAGGCGGCAACCGTTCTGGCGCTGGTCAAGCGTGAAGGCATCGAGCGCAAGGGTGGTGAGTGGTCCGCTGCAGAGGAAGCGGCCTTCCGTGCACCGATCCTCGAAAAATATGAACGGGAGGGTCACCCGCTCTATTCCTCGGCGCGACTTTGGGACGATGGCATTATCGACCCTGCCAAAACCCGCGAGGTGCTGGCGCTTTCCCTTTCCGCGGCGCTGAACGCACCGGCAGAGGAAACACGCTTTGGCACGTTCAGGATGTAAGGGGCGAAAGTCATGACAAAAATGTTCTCCAGAATCCTTGTTGCCAATCGTGGTGAAATCGCCTGCCGGGTCATTCGCACGGCGCAGAAAATGGGCATCGGAACGGTCGCCGTCTATTCCGACGCTGACGCACACGCCCTGCACGTCGCCATGGCCGATGAAGCGGTCAATATCGGCCCAGCGCCCGTCACCGACAGCTATCTGCGTGCCGACCATATCATCGCGGCGGCGCTCAAGACCGGGGCCGAAGCCATTCACCCGGGCTACGGCTTCCTTTCGGAAAATCCGGGTTTTGTCGACGCTGTGGTAAAAGCGGGTTTGGTCTTCATCGGACCTAGCGCGGATTCGATCCGGGCGATGGGCCTGAAGGACGCGGCGAAACGGCTTATGGAAAAGGCCGGTGTGCCGGTCGTCCCCGGTTATCATGGCGAGGCGCAAGAACTGGTGGTGCTTGCCTCGAAGGCGCGCGAGATCGGTTATCCGGTCCTCATCAAGGCGCGGGCGGGCGGCGGCGGCAAAGGCATGCGTAAGGTCGATGATCCGCACGAGTTCGCTGAAGCATTGGGCAGCGCGAGGCGCGAGGCGAAGAGTGCCTTTGGCGATGACCGCGTGCTGGTGGAAAAATACATCGCCAAGCCACGGCATATCGAAGTCCAGGTGTTTGGCGATAATCATGGCAATGTAGTGCACCTCTACGAGCGTGATTGCTCGTTGCAGCGCCGTCACCAGAAGGTCATCGAGGAGGCCCCTGCCCCTGGCATTACCGCGGAAGTGCGGGCGGCAATGACGGGTGCGGCCGTGAAGGCGGCGCATGCCATCAACTATTCCGGCGCCGGGACGATCGAATTCATCGTCGATGCCACAGAGGGGCTGAAGCCGGACCGGTTCTGGTTCATGGAGATGAACACGCGGCTGCAGGTCGAACATCCTGTCACCGAGATGATCACCGGCCTCGATCTCGTTGAGTGGCAATTGCGCGTTGCGGCGGGCGAGAAACTGCCCCTGACCCAGAAGCAGATCCCGTTGAACGGCCATGCGATCGAGGCGCGGCTTTACGCGGAAGACCCGGCGAAAAGCTTCCTGCCGGCCATCGGCACGCTGCATCATCTGGCGTTTCCAGCGTCGGTAAGGGACGGGTCGGTCCGTACGGAGACCGGTGTCCGGGCTGGCGATACGATCTCTCCCTACTACGATCCGATGATCGCCAAGCTGGTGGTGCATGGCGCCGATCGCACAGCTGCACTGACAGCAATGGAAAATGCCCTCACCGAGACGGAAATTGCGGGAACCACCACGAACGCGCCCTTCCTTGCGGCATTGATCCGCCACGAAGGCTTTGCAGCAGGCGACGTCGATACGGGGCTGATAGACAGGGATCTTGTCAGGCTCACCGTTCCTGTCGCGGTAGAAGCAGGCGCCAAGGAGCTGGCCATCCTCTATGCCAGCGGCCTGCTGAAAAGAGCAGTTCTGGGCGATCCATGGACCACCTTGCGCGGGTACAGTCACAATAGCACCCTCGCCTATCCGGTTGTTCTGGAAGAAGCCGGCCACACGGTTCGCTATGGCGTTTCTGTTCTCGGTGACGAACGCTATGCCATCACCGGCCCGGAGACGAGCATCGAGTTGCGCGTGCGGCATGAGCCGGCGTGCTGGCATCTCACCGCGAAGGGCATCAATCTCAGAGCCAAAACTGTGGCGATACCGAATGGCATTGCCGTGCTGTCCAAGGGGGCTGCCACAACATTCGCAGTAGCCGACCCATTCCTCCTCGCCGAAGCAGCAGGGAATGCGGGCGACCGGCTCACCGCACCGATGCCGGGCCTGGTGAAGTCAGTGCGTGTCGCGGCGGGCGATGTTGTCAAGAAAGGCCAGATATTGCTGGTGCTGGAGGCCATGAAAATGGAACATAGCATCTCCGCTCCGCATGACGGCAAGATCGCCGAAATCGCATCGGAAGGCTCGCAGGTGAAGGAGAAATCCTCGCTGGTGCGCTTCGAGGAAGCGGCGGCGGTCGACTCAACAAAGAATTGAAGCGGAAATGCCAGTAAGGTCGTGCTAGGTTTAACTGCGCTCGTCCTCCCGAGCGCCGAAGTCGAAGAGTTCCCGTTCAAAATCGAGGAGATCGACCCATGGCCTCAAAATCCCTGCAGACCATCAAGCGTGCACCGACTGCCACACCTACCGACCTCGGGGAAAAAGCAACACGCGATATAGCGGCAGCAGCCAATGCGCTGCTTGCCGACACTTTCGCGCTTTACATGAAGACGAAGAATTTCCACTGGCATATGAGCGGACCGCATTTCCGCGATTTCCACTTGCTGCTCGACGAGCAGGCTGCGCAGATCTTTGCCATGACCGACGTACTGGCCGAACGGGTCCGCAAGATTGGCGGTACGACATTGAAGTCAATTGGCCAAATCTCGGCACAGCAGCGCATCCCGGACAATGATGCAAATTTCGTTACGCCGGAAGACATGCTTGCCGAGCTTCGCGACGACACAAAGAGGTTTATCGGCTATCTGCGCCAAGTGCACGACCTGTGCGATGAATATCGCGACAGCGCGACGGCCAGCATACTCGAAAACTACATCGATGAGTCAGAGCGCCGCCACTGGTTCCTCTTCGAAGCCACCCGCACAGGGCCGGCCGGCGTCTGATCAGTCAACTCCTGCCGTCGACGCAAACTGAACTCCAGGCGGCTGGAGTTCAGTCGTTGTCCTTGGCCATTCTGGATTTCTGAGCGAGGCCTTGCGCGTCTGTGATCGCCGCTTCTACAGCGGAAATGTTGAGAGACAGAGTGGCAATTTTTTGCAATGTATTATTGTCCGGAAATGCTTTCGTCTTCGCAGACAATAGTACCAGCTGCTTTTGAGCGTCCGTTAATCTCGACAACAATTCTTCAAGATCGTCCAGCATCGTTTTCCCGTTTTCATCAAGAATCATGCGATTTCATTAGTTTGTTACTTAACGGATATCCCCCTGTCCGCAAACCCAGAAAATGGATAAAGCACAGCAATGTTACAACCCACGGTTTTATTCCGTCGGTAGTGTACGGGTTTGACGTTCGGGCCAAACCCTTCGTGAGGACAAGCTCAGTTCCTTCGGCATATTCATTAAAATTTGAATTGAATTACAATCGTATGCCAGCCAAGCGCTCAAATGGCATATTGACACCCGGTAACGTTGGGCGAAGCAGATCAATCCATCAAGCTCGCCGGCTTTTTAACAAACTTCGTCACTTCATTACCGCTGGTTGTATCGACAATGCCGAACCGGCCACCAATGGGATGCAGCCGGGGTAGCAGCGATCTTAAGTGATACCCGCAAACGATATTGATGACCTCTTGCCTTGTCATACCCGCGTCCCGCAGCAGATGATCGTCGTGTTTGTTCAAAAGTGCCAGCAGCACCTCCCGCTCTTGTCCGGCGGTCCGCCAGGCCTGCAGGAATTTCGTCAGAACAGGAACGATAGACATGATGGCGCCTCCAGAGTGGGATCACCCTCGATGCTTTGCCAAATGTTGACATAGATCAAACAAATAGAAATTATGCCTGCCATTCGAAATTTTTATTGAATGCCGCCATGAACATCCCGCTCGACAGTGACCTGCTTCGAACTTTTCTTGCCGTGGCAGCCACGGGCAATGTGACACGCGCTGCTGAGAAGGTCGGCCGTACGCAATCGGCCGTCAGTATCCAGATCAAGCGGCTTGAGGAAACCTTGGGAGAGAGCCTGTTCGAGCGTGGATCTCGCGGCGTTACGCTTACGGCGCAGGGCAAGGTGTTGCTTGTCAATGCCAACAGGATCGTCGGTCTGCTGGATGAAACGGCGGCTGCGATCAGGGCCAAACCACTGGGCGGACCGGTTCGCATCGGTATTCCGGAGGAATATGGCTATACGGTTCTGCCGCGTGCGCTGGCAGCCTTTGCCAACCAGCATCCGCAAGTTGAAGTAACCGTGAAATGCGGCTATTCGGCCGCACAGCTTGCAGCGCTGGATGCTGACGAGCTCGATCTCGCCGTGATCTTTGATTGGGAACAGCCAACAAGCGGTGAGGTCCTGTTTGTCGACCCCACGGTGTGGGTGACATCGGAAATCCATTGCGTGCATGAAAACACGCCCATTCCTATTGCGATCTACGAGCGATCGAGCTGGTGCAAAAAATTTGCAATCGGGTCGCTGGAGAACAGCAGGATCGATTACCGTGTTGCCTATAGCTGCGATACGAGCGGCGGGCTCAAGATCGCAGCGGTTTCGGGCCTGGCAATTGCGCCACTGGCCCGCAGCAATATTCCACCTGGCTGCCGCGCCTTGACCGAGGCCGACGGATTTCCGTTGATTGATTCATCAAACGTTGTGCTGAGGCGCAATCCGCGCATGAAGAGTGCCGCCATCGACGGCATGGCCAAAGTGATCCGCGACGCATTTCAACCCATTGGCGCGGATATGATCTGAAATCAGTGCGACGTCATCCACTCGCGCGCTTCGCGCAGGGCAGTTGCAAGATCAGACTTCGACATGGATTGTGCGAGCTCGGCCCGCAGCTCGGCCGCCCGGTCGCTACCCTTGATTGCAGCGATATTGAACCACTTGTGCGCTGCCACGAGATCGACCGCACAATCCCGGCCGGTCGCGTACATGATGCCCATTTCGAAGAGAATGTCCGTCTGTGCCGAGCCGCCGGCATGACCGGAATCGATATGCTGAAGATCAAAGCGTGCCATTGTACCAAACCCCTTGTTGAACCAAATTCCGTTACCAACGAAAAGCCCTGTTAGACTTCTGAGAACCGCCGGATTGTTTGTTTTGGCGTGCTCTTTCGATGCTTTCGAGAATGACGCAGAGGCTTGAAATTGCTGTTAAGGGGCATGATTAACTGGAACCAAACAAAACAAAAACAACTCGTAAACTTCGGAATTCATTAAATATAATGCTCCAGCAATTGCGGGCATTTGGCGCAAATTCGCGTAAAATGCGCAGGCAGCATGTCAATTCTTTGATAACCAAAGAACAGGTTCGTATCCGGTATCGCAGTTTGGATATCAGCTGGATCAGTGCTGTGCATGCCGCCGATTCCATCGGCAATCCCTCTTTCAATCCAGCATTTTTTGATTTACGTTTACGTTTGCGTAAGTCTTGGGCGATGATCGAGGAGAGATCGCCGCACATTCGGGAGGAAAAGTATGAAACGCAAATTGCTGCTGGCCTGCGCTGGCTTTGTCCTTTTGGCCGGCCCTGCCCTGGCGGATGAACCGATCGTCGGTTCATGGAAGCGGCCAAACGGCACAATCATTCAATATTCATCGTGTGGCAGCGATATGTACTGCGGCACCGTGCTAACCGGCGAATACAAGGGTAAATCCATCGGCTCCATGTCGGGCAAGGACGGGACCTACAAGGGCAAGGTCAACAAGCTCGACGAGGGCAAGACCTATAATGGCAAGGCAAGCGTCAGCGGCAGCACGCTATCATTGTCCGGCTGCGTGATGGGCGGACTGATCTGCAAGAGCGAGAGCCTGACGCGGCAATAGCGGATTTCAGCTTCGACTGAGGTTGCCCAGGCTAAAGGCTAAGGCACATCGCACTTGGAAATGGATCGAAAGCTGCTATATTTCTGGAGCGAGGAACGGGCTTTCGCCCGTCCCTCTTTCCTAGAAGATGAATAGAACCCGGAACAAGCCATGCCAGCCTGTCCGGGTTCTTTTCAATTCCAGGGTGAGAAGGGGCTGCAACTAACGCAACGTTGAATAAAGCCGGGCACAAAGTGCGAGAGGCCCGTCCAGCGCGGTTCAGATGTTCTCCGCCACCAGTGCCGCGACCTTCTTATGAATGGTATTGCGGCTGTCGGCCGTGCCCTTCGGGTCGTAGAGATAGACTGCAAGGAGAATGGGTTTGCGGTCCGGAGGCCATATCACGGCGAGATCGTTGGCCATGCCGCTATCGCTGGTACCTGTCCTGTCGCCGACGCTCCAATCCTTTGGCAGCCCTGCGCGCAAACGCTTATCGCCGGTCTTATTGCCAAGCAGCCATTCCACGAGTTGATCACGCGATGACTTGGACAGCGCGTCGCCAAGCACCGTCTTCTGCATATCCTTCAGGATTGCCGCCGGCGTGATTGTATCGCGCGCGTCGCTGGGCTTTGCTTCATTGAGCTCGGTTTCCCACCTGTCAAGGCGGAACGTTGCGTCTCCGAGACTGCGTGCATATTTCGTCAGCCCCTTTGGCCCGCCAAGCGTATCAAGCATGAGATTGCCGGCTGTGTTATCGCTCAAGGTGACGGCGGCCTCGCAAATCGCCTCGATGGACATTGGCTTGCCGACGTATTTTTCCGTCACCGGCGAATAGGCAACGAGATCACTCTTCTTGATCAGGATCATTCGATCCAACTGTTCCTGCCTCTGATCGACGCGCGCCAAAACCGCCGCTGAGGCGAGAAACTTGAACGTGCTACACATGGCAAAGCGCTCATTCTCACGATACTCGATGCGGCTATCCCTGCCGGTATCGTGTGCCGAGACTCCAAGGCGCGCACCGGTTTTCTCCTCCAATGTCTTGAAGGCGGCAGCGAGATCCACCCTGCCCGGTGGTGCGGCCTGCGTTGATTTGATCCGCAGTGATAGCGCCGGTATAGCGAGCACCGATCCAATCAGTGCTTCGCGGCGCGTGATGTGACCACCCATTTCTCATCTCCATCTCCAGGATCGAACAGCGAGGATTCTCGCTGGCTCAGGCTGATAGCGGAAGTGGCGATTTCCAAGGAAAATTTGTGACCGAAAAGGATCATCACGACAACTTGACGTGGTCGAGCGGAACACGTATTTAACTAATTAGTTATTTAACTGATTGGTTATTCAAAGTTGGAGGAGCGCGTGAACAAGACCTATCACGGCAGTTGTCATTGCGGTGCTATCAAATTCGAGGCGGATATTGACCTCGATCAAGGCACAAGCAAGTGCAACTGTTCATCGTGTACAAAGGGCCGCTTTTGGAAAGCCTTCATTGGCGGCGAAGCACTGCGAATGACCGCTGGAATTGATCAACTGATCGAATACCGGTTCGGTGGAAGAACCATCGCTCATTTCTTTTGCCAAACATGCGGCGTCAAGCCGTTTGGCCGCGGGGAGATGGAGGATACGGGCGTATTCTACGCGATCAATCTAGCCTGCCTGGATGACCTGACACCCGAGGCGTTGCTTGCGGCTCCGGTCGAATATCAGGATGGGAGGCATGATCATTGGGAGAACAGACCGGCCGAAGTTCGGCATTTATAGATGCTCAAGCGGATTTACCCAACCGTGCAAACGGATCGCGAAAACGTAAATTCAATCGATTAGACTAAGGTCTAATTGCGAGAACTGGCACTTTCCCCTATGTTTTGGCTTTCAGCGTGAACTCATTTTTTGAAATGCCGAAATATTGAAAGCTTTTATCCTGCCGATGTTGCGTACTTGAGGTAAACCAGTCGTTTGTGTGCGTACCCTCCCTGCATGCAAAGCCTGACATGTCGTTCCCGGGGGGTCAGGAATGGAAAACGCCCAATTGTTTTTCTTTCCTGAGAATTGGCCGAGACCTCTATTGCCTTGGCCAGGCAAATGCAGGACCAAATGGCCCGAACAGATCCTTCGCTGGTTATGGGCAAAAAAACAGGCAGTCATGGAATTCCCACCATGGCTGCCCTTTTTACTGGAGTGGTTTGCACTCCTATTCATTCAGTTCTGTTTCCCGAATGGCGAGACAAGGCACGCGGAAGGTGGCGAGGCCGATGCCTTTCCATCGTCCAAACCCGCCCGGCAAAGTGGTCGGCCGCCAGCCGGAAATCCTGCCGTTGGTTGCCTGGCCAACCGACAAGCTGGCTGGCCGAAATATCCGCATTTCGCAGAATTGCGGACAATTCAGTGGGCAGGGTGAAACTCGGGCCAAATCCATCCGGCTTCGGCCAGGAAGATGGAAGGGCATCGACCTTGCCAAATCCCTTGACCTTGCACCGGGTTCTTTCCGGCAGAATTTGAGTGCAACCGCTCCAGACGTCTCAACGGGTTTGCAAGTTGACCTCCGGACGCCTTGCGGCCGGGAGTCGGTGGTTGCGGTTCCATACGGCGAGTTGACCGGGGTACCGTCGATTTCCGCATGGCAATACCGGCATTGGATCAAAATCCGGAAAATCCACGATGACGGTTTGCTTGACATAATTCCTTTTCATGCCAATCTTATGCTCATGGGGATTGCGATCTCCCCACGAGGCGTCATGCCCAAGTATCGCGTCCAGAAAAACCGAATTGACGGAGGGACGCGAAATGTCTTCGACCACGACTATTTCTCACGACAAATTGGCACGGTTGATCGGAACCCCGAGCAGCCCCGTACTCATCGATGTTCGCATCGACGAGGATTTTGCCTTGGATCAGCGCTTGATTCCCGGCTCGCGCAGGCGCTCCCACAGGGACGCCGGATCCTGGGTTCATGAGCTTGCGGGCAAGCGGGCAGTCATCATCTGCCAGCAAGGCAAGAAACTGAGCGAGGGAACGGCGGCCCTGCTGCGTTACAATGGCGTGCCTGCGGAAACGCTCGGCGGAGGTTATGAAACCTGGATCACGGCGGGTCTTCCCGCGGTCCCGGTGTCGCGCCTGCCTGCGCTGGATCAGAAGGGACGAACGGTCTGGGTGACCCGTGCACGGCCGAAAATCGACAGGATTGCCTGTCCTTGGCTGATCCGCCGCTTCGTCGATCCGGATGCGGTCTTCCTGTACGTGACGCCTGCGGAGGTGGAAGCAGTGGCAGACCGGTTCAATGCCGCACCCTTCGATATCGAGGATGTATTCTGGAGCCATCGGGACGAACTCTGTACATTCGACGTGATGATCGAAGAATTCGGCCTGACCAGCGAACCGCTGTCGAGGCTTGCCACCATCGTGCGCGGCGCGGACACCGCCCGGCCCGACCTCGCCCCCGAAGCGCCCGGATTGCTTGCGGCGTCTCTCGGCCTGTCACGCATGTTCGCGGACGATCTCGAACAACTCGAAGCCGGCCTGACGCTGTATGACGCATTCTACCGATGGTGCCGCGATGCTACGGACGAGACACACAACTGGCCCAATCGAAAGCCCGGAGCGTAACGTGTCCGATATTGCGAGCAACGAAGTCGCAGAAGCGCCTGTAGTCCGCGATGGTCACGGGATTTCCTTTGGCGAGGCCGTGGGCGTCTGGGTGCGCATCGCCTCGCTGAGTTTCGGCGGCCCGGCCGGGCAGATCGCGGTCATGCACCGCATCCTTGTCGACGAGAAACGCTGGATCGGCGAGAACAGGTTCCTGCATGCGCTGAACTATTGCATGCTGCTCCCGGGGCCGGAGGCACAGCAGCTGGCCATCTATATCGGATGGCTCCTGCACAAGACAAAGGGCGGCCTCGTCGCGGGGGCCCTGTTCGTGCTTCCGGGCTTCCTTTCGATCCTTGCCCTCAGCTATCTCTATGTCATTTTCGGAAATGTCGGGGTCGTAGAGGGTTTGTTTTTCGGGCTGAAAGCTGCCGTTCTAGCGGTCGTTCTGCAAGCGGTCGCAAGAATCGGCAAGCGCGCACTCAAGAACAAAATCATGGTGCTCATAGCCGTGTCGGCTTTCCTTGCCATCTTCGCTTTCCATATGCCGTTTCCGCTAATCATCTTGACGGCGGCCATCATTGGGTATGCGGGCGGGAAAGCGGGTTCACCCCTGTTCCAGGTAGGCGGCGGCCATGGCAATGCGGGCGCCGGGCTCGCCGATCGGGACTCGGCGCTCGGCGAAGCAGCGCCGGCCCATGCGCGGCCCAACCTCACCTGGTCGCTGAAAGTATCGGCGATCTTCCTCTTGCTTTGGCTGGCCCCTGTCGCAGCAATCGTCGTCACCATGGGACCGGACAGCGTGTTCAGCCAGATCGGCATCTTCTTCAGCAAGATGGCAATGGTGACGTTCGGCGGCGCCTATGCCGTGCTTTCCTACGTGGCACAGCAAGCCGTCCAGAACTACGGATGGCTGCAGCCTGGTGAAATGCTCGACGGGCTTGGCATGGCGGAGACGACACCCGGCCCCTTGATCATGGTGGTGCAGTTCGTCGGTTTCATGGGGGCATTTCGCGATCCTGGAACGCTGTCCCCATTGATGGCAGCGACGCTTGCCTCCATCCTGACGACCTGGGTTACCTTCATGCCGTGCTTCCTTTGGATATTCCTCGGTGCGCCCTTCATCGAGGGTCTTCGCAACAACCGGGCCCTGACGGGTGCAATGTCGGCAATCACCGCGGCAGTCGTCGGGGTGATCATGAACCTCGCGGTATGGTTCGCTCTCCACGTGATATTTGGTGAGGTCATCCGTTGGCAAGCATATGGGATTACGCTGGATATTCCGGTCCTGTCCTCGATCAACCTGCCATCGTTCCTGCTGACGCTTGCCGCCGTCGTCGCCATCTTCTGGTTCAAGGCCGGCATGATCCCGGTGTTGCTGGCTGCATCCCTCGCCGGCATTGTCTGGCACATGGGGATCGGATTGGCGTAAAGGCCTCGTGCGCAGTAACTTTGCGCACGAGTTTCAAGCATTCCGAATCTCAGCGCGCCCGCTGGCCGAAGAGGATCCTCTTGGCTTCTTCGTCATTGGCGAGATTGATGCGTTCCGCCTTGCCGACCTCCACGCCGCGCTGAACGGCAGGGCGTGCGCCAATGGCTTCAAACCAGCGCTTCAGATTGGGGAAATCACTCAGATCCTGCCCCTGATTGGCATGGGAAATCACCCAGCCATAGGAAGCCATGTCAGCGATGGAATAACGACCGGCCAGATATTCGAGACTCTCGAGGCGGCGGTTCATCACACCGTAGAGACGGTTGACCTCATTGGTGTAGCGGTTGATGCCATATTCGATCTTCTCCGGCGCATATTGGCGGAAATGATGGGCCTGACCGGCCATCGGCCCCAAGCCGCCGACCTGCCAGAACAGCCATTCCTCGACCTGAACGCGCGTGCGCTCATCCTGCGGATAGAATTTGCCGAACTTCCGGCCAAGATATTGCAGGATCGCACCGGATTCGAATACCGAAATCGGCTGTCCATCCGGACCTTCCGGATCGACGATGGCGGGCATGCGATTATTGGGAGCGATCTTCAGGAATGATGGCTCAAACTGTTCGCCCCTGCCGATATTGACCAGCTTCAACTCATAGGGAACGCCAAGTTCCTCCAGCATGATGGAAATTTTCCAGCCATTGGGCGTTGGCCAGTAGTGAAGTTCGATCGGCTTTGTCTGGGTCGTCATGAGCGTCTCCATGAAATCTTGGGGGATATCACGGCTGAACATAGGTCTCCGCATGCCGATCTCAAGGTTCGGGTTCGGAATTCCCAATTCTTGTTGAACGCTGGATGAACGGGTACCTCAGCTTTCGTTCAGCCCGCCGCATCTAGTGTCCCAGCAACAGAACAGAACAAATCTCTGGCAAGGAAAGCGAGGGGGTCATGGTACGAACGGCAACAAATCTATCCCTGCTATTCCTGCGGGCGCTTATTTTCTCGGCCATTCTCGTAGGTCCGGTCGTAGCATTTGCCGCAAGCTATGAGAGCCGCTCGCCCTCCAACGGAGGCATCGGCCTCGTTCTGCTCGTCGCGCTGCAAAGAGTTTGAGCTTTGTCTCCTTTTCAAGTGTCACGTGATGTCACTATATTGGGAAGATGGACAAGCGAATCGGAACCAAGAAACCTGTCACCATCAGCATGCCGCGCCATGTTGAGCCCGAAGAATTTACAGACGCGAAAGCTGCTGTCGAAGCATTGAGTGCGCTTTATGAGCGCAATACGCAGTTCTTGCGCGATGCATTCGACAAAGTGGCCAAGGGCGAGGCCAGGGACACCATGCATTTTCGCGCCTTCTATCCAGAGGTGCGGCTTTCCACATCAAGCTATGCGCAAATCGATTCGCGCCTGGCGTTTGGCCATGTATCATCGCCCGGCCAATATTCAGCGACGATCACGCGGCCTGACCTGTTCGACCATTATCTCGAAGAACAGATACGCCTGCTGATCCGCAACCATGGCCATCCGGTGACGGTTCAGGAATCGACGACGCCAATCCCTATCCACTTCGCCTTCCTTGAAGGCACCCACGTGGAATCCTCCGTCGCGGACGCATTTACACGTCCCTTGCGCGATCTGTTCGATGTGCCGGACCTCGCGGCCACCGACGACCGGATCGTCAATGGGGAATATGAGACCGACGACATCGACAGCATCATGCCGTTGTCGCCCTTTACCGCACAGCGCGTCGATTATTCACTGCACCGGCTCTCGCACTATACGGCGACACGCCCGATGCATTTCCAGAACTATGTGCTCTTTACCAACTATCAGTTCTACATCGACGAGTTCTGTGCCCTCGCCCGCAAACTGATGGCCGCGGGCGGCGGCGGCTATGAGCGATTCATTGAACCGGGCAACCTGGTGACGGAAGCCGGCGGTGAAGGGCCGTCCTCAGGCGTACCCTTGGGCCGGCTGCCACAAATGCCGGCCTACCATCTTGTACGCAGCGATGGCTCCGGCATCACCATGGTCAACATCGGCGTGGGTCCTTCCAACGCCAAGACGATCACCGACCATATTGCCGTGCTGCGGCCGCATGCATGGCTGATGCTCGGGCACTGCGCCGGGCTGCGCAATACGCAGGCTCTTGGCGATTATGTGCTCGCCCATGCCTATGTGCGCGAGGATCACGTGCTTGACGATGACCTGCCAGTCTGGGTGCCGATACCGGCGCTGGCCGAAGTGCAGGTGGCGCTCGAGCAGGCCGTGGCGGAGATTACCGGGCTCGAAGGCTATGACCTGAAGCGTATCATGCGCACGGGCACGGTCGCGACAATCGACAACCGCAACTGGGAATTGCGCGATCAGCGCGGACCAGTAAAGCGGCTCTCGCAATCGCGTGCCATCGCGCTCGACATGGAGTCGGCGACCATTGCCGCCAACGGGTTCCGCTTTCGCGTACCTTACGGAACGCTGCTTTGTGTTTCCGACAAGCCCCTGCACGGGGAATTGAAGCTGCCGGGCATGGCGACGGAATTCTACAAGCGCCAGGTAGCGCAGCACCTGAAGATTGGTATCCGGGCGCTGGAGAAACTGGCTGAAATGCCACCCGAAAAGCTGCACTCGCGCAAATTGCGCAGCTTTTTCGAGATGGCGTTCCAATGAGTCACAGCCTCATACCGAGGCTGTAACTGTCTCGTTAGCAGATACGGATCATGCGCGATTGCCAACCAGGGCGAAAAAGACACCCTGCGGATCCTTGGCGTGCAATATCCACTGTCCGCCCGGCACTTCCTCTGGACCAAAGAGCACTTGCCCGCCCTTGGCTTTAAGCCGGCTTTCAGCGGACGTAATATCATCCACACAGATATAATAGCGCCAGACTGGTGACGCCCCGGGCTCCGGATCGTTCATCATCGCGCCGAACATCTGGCCGTCACGCTCGACAATCTGATAGGTTCCCATCGGGCCCATGTCCATCGCATCGCCTTTGGTCCAGCCAAACAGGCCAGAGTAGAATTCGAACGCGCTCTTCCAATCACTGGTCATCAATTCGTGCCAGCCAATCGTACCGGCAGTCGGAGGGGTGGGGAAATCACCGCGTTCGTCCATGGAGGGCTTGAACAAGGTGAACGGCGCGCCTTGCGGATCGGCCACGACGGAAAACCGGCCCACATTGGGAATATCCTGCGGTTCGACGGACACTTTGCCCCCGGCATCTTTGACGCGTTTCGCGTACTGATCGACATCATCGACCATGACATAGCCCGACCACATCGACTCCACGCCGGTATTGCAGCCTTCGGGTGTGGTCATCATCCCGGCGACAGGCTTACTATCAACCGTCAGCAAGGTATATTTCATGTTCGGAACGCCGGAGTCCTGCGTGCCCCAACCCACCACGTTGGAATAAAAGCTTTCAGCCGCTTGCGCGTCACTGCTCATCAGTTCATACCAAATGAAATTGCCGCGATTGGTCATGATGGCTCCTCCTTTTCATGATTACCCGGACTGTAACGAACACACGTGATTGAATGTTGACAATTATGTTGATATCAACATATATAGGCCATGTCAAAGCCGATCTCAGTACCCTACGAAACGACCATACATGTCCGCGACAGCTGTATGTGCCTGGCAGTCCAGCGGGCTGCTCGGGCGCTGGCGCGACGATTCGACGATGCAATGCGGCCCTTCGATCTGACCAATGGCCAGTTTTCACTGCTCATGTCGCTCAACCGGCCGAAACCTCCCAATCTTAGCTCCGTAGCCCATTTATTGGCAATGGATCGCACTACACTGACCGCCGCACTCAAGCCGTTGGAGCGCCGTGGCCTGGTGATGGTTACACCCGATCCCGCGGACAAGCGCAGCCGGCTGCTGGCACTGACGCCGGAAGGCATGCGCGTGCTCTCGGAAGTCACGCCGATATGGAGGAGCACGCACGGGGAGCTTGAACATCTGCTCGACGACGGCGAGCACGACCGCCTCTTGAATAGCCTGAAGAAGGTTTTGTGAAATCGGGTCCACGTTTATGCATCAAAAGTCGAATTTGATACGGCTTGGAAACAGCGGGAAAAGTGTTATATTTCTTATTGGAGTGAGGAGCGAGCTTCCGCCCGCCCCTCGGTTTCTGACTAGTTGAATTGAACCCGGAAGCTGAGCGACCAACTCGTCCGGGTTCTTTTCATTGTCAGAGTGAGGCTAAACGGCAAATACCGCATAGTTCACCTCCAGTTTCATAAGCAAGGCCCTTGCCGGGTCAGGGAGGCCACCACCCTGATGCACCTGTTCGCTCGGTGCCTGCTGCTTCTGCCTACGAAACCCGCTCAAAACCTGGCTTAAATTGTTGAAGACGACAACGATTGCTGGGTTGCATATTCCCGTGCGCGCGGCCTCGCCGGTTGTCTTCTCAGCGCCAAAGGACGTTACATCCGCCATCTTGATTGCGGCGTAATTGCAGGTTTAATGCAAGGCCATGACTACCAAAAATCGCTCCTGGCTGACACTCGCTGCCGTGCTGCTGCCGATCCTGTTTTCGGTACCGCTTGTCCTCGGATTCTTCGGTGCAATCCATCCGGCATTCGATGCGTTCGCGCACTTCCGCATGCACCTGGCCGTGCTGATGGCGGTATCCGCCATTCCAGCGCTGCTTCTCGGCCTGTGGCGCGAAGGTCTGATGGCGATTGTCCTGGCCCTGACCGCGCTCGCGACGGTCCTTGTTCCTGCGCCAGCGCCTTCCGCCGAAGCTGAAACACCTGTGCAATCGGCTGAACCGGTCGGCAGGTCCGAGTACAAGCTGCTGCAGCTCAATCTGCGTTATGACAACCGCAATCAAGCGGATTTCATCCGCCTGATTGCACGTGAAGCACCGGATGTCATCACCGTGCAGGAGGCCTCCGACAATTGGCGGCCGCAGCTAAAGGCGATCGAGGCGCGGTACCCGTACAATCTCTACTGCCCGAGTACCAAACGCATCGGTGGCGTTGCGATCCTCTCACGCCGGCCATTTGCGCTTGGAACTACACCGCAATGCATTGGCAACAGTCTGGCAGGACTGGCACGTATCGATTTTGGCGGCCGCAGTGCCATCATTGTCGCCCTGCATCTCGGCTGGCCATGGCCATACGAGCAGACAGAGAATGTCGAGGAATTGAGAGCCTATTTCGAGAGATTGCAGGGACCATCGATTATCGCCGGTGATTTTAACGCGACGCCCTGGAGCCAAACGCTCAAGACCATCACCGTCGCGAGCCAGACACGCTCGGTTGAAGGCCTGCGCCCGAGCTGGCTCGTCAACGGCACGCTGGCGCATGCAGCGCGGTGGATCGGCCTGCCCATCGACCATATCCTGGTTTCACAACGAATATCGCCAACCCGGGTAGAGACGCTCGCGCCGGCGGGCTCGGATCATCTGCCGATGCTGTTGCGCTTTTCGATCAGCGGCGTGGACGATAGCGGGCCCGATCAGCAGACGGTGATGCTCACGGACCGGTCAGCCTTTCCTATTCGAAGACCGGGCGCAGGAAACTGCGCTCGTAGCTGATGATGCTGCGATTAAGCTTTTCGCTCTCAAGCACTTCCTGGCATTCCGGATCTTTCGCCATGCGCTGGCGATAATCCTCATAAGCGGCAAGGCTTGGAAAACTGAACATGGCGTAAGCGATATTGCTGGCACCTTCGCCCGGCAGAAAATAGCCGTGATGGTTGCCGCCCAGCCGGTTGACGAGAGCGATCCACCGGCGGCCGTACTCCTCGAATTCAGCAACTTTGTAGGGATCGATGACATATTTCAGATAGCAGGTGATCATGGGAAACTCCTGTGATGCTTCCAGAGCTAAAAAAGCCCGACACAATGCCGGGCTTTTGGATCACATGTTCGTATAAACCGGCCCCTCGCCGCCCTGCGGCGGCACCCAGTTGATATTCTGGTTGGGATCCTTGATGTCACAGGTCTTGCAGTGGACGCAGTTCTGCGCGTTGATCACGAATTTCGGCCCGGTTGCCTCCTCGACCCACTCATAGACGCCGGCCGGGCAATAGCGTGCCGATGGCCCGGCATAGACGTCATGCTCGGAAGACTTCTGTAGTGCAGGGTCCTTGACGATGAGGTGAACCGGCTCGTTTTCCTCGTGGTTGGTGTTTGACAGGAACACCGACGACAGGCGGTCGAAAGTCAGGACACCATCCGGCTTCGGATAGGCGATCGGGCCGTATTTGCTTGCGGGTTCAAGCGAGGCCGCATCGGTCTTGCCATGTTTCCATGTGCCGAAGGGCGACCAGCCGCCAAAAATCGTGTTAAGCCACATATCCAGGCCACCGAGAACGACGCCCCCGATCGTGCCGAGCTTCGACCACATTGGCTTGACATTGCGGACGCGCTTCAGGTCCTTGCCAATTTCACTTGAGCGCCAGGCGTTCTCATAAGCGATCAGCTCGTCATTGGCGCGCCCGGCCGCGATGGCTTGCGCCACATGTTCTGCGGCCAGCATGCCGGAGAGCATGGCATTGTGCGAACCCTTGATGCGCGGCACGTTGACAAAACCGGCCGAGCAGCCGAGCAGCGCGCCTCCGGGGAACGACAGTTTGGGTACCGATTGCCAGCCGCCTTCGGTAATCGCGCGCGCACCATAGGATAACCGCTTGCCACCTTCGAAAGTACCCCGAATGGCAGGATGGGTCTTGAAACGCTGGAATTCCTCGAACGGCGACAAATAGGGATTCTTGTAGTTGAGGTGCATGACGAAGCCCACGGCCACCGTGTTGTCCTCGAGATGATAGAGGAACGATCCGCCGCCGGTCTTCAAATCAAGAGGCCAGCCGAAAGAGTGCTGGACGAGGCCAAGCTTGTGCCTGGCCGGATCGACCTGCCAGAGCTCCTTCAGTCCGATACCGTATTTGGCCGGCTCCTTGCCTTCATCGAGTTTGAATTTATTGATCAGCTGCTTGGCCAGCGAGCCGCGCGCGCCTTCCGCGATCAGGACATATTTGCCGAGGAGCGCCATACCACGGGTATAGGCTGGCCCGTGCGATCCGTCTTTCTCGATGCCCATGTCGCCGGTCGCTACACCGACAACTGCGCCCTTGCCGTCGTAAAGCACTTCCGAGCCGGCAAAGCCTGGATAGATCTCAACGCCAAGTTCTTCAGCCTTGCTCCCCAGCCAGCGACAGACATTGCCGAGAGAAACGATGAAATTGCCATGATTGTTCATCAGCGGCGGCATGGCGAAATTGGGAAGGCGTATAGAGCCCGAATGACCCAGCACGAGGAAATGATCCGCCGTTACCGGTGTCTTGAAGGGATGCCCCTCCTCGTCGCGCCAGCCGGGCAGGAGCTTGTCGACCCCAATGGGATCGACCACCGCACCGGAAAGGATATGCGCGCCGATTTCACCGCCCTTTTCGAGAACGACGACTGAAAGCTCAGGATTGATCTGCTTGAGCCTGATGGCCGCGGACAGGCCCGATGGCCCTCCTCCAACGATCACGACATCAAACTCCATGCTCTCGCGATCTGGAAGTTCGGTTGCCTCGCTCATGATGTCCTCCTGAATGCCTGTATGCCCCGTAAACACGATTGAGCCCGTGTTTTTCCGATTTGTAGCGCAACAATAGCCGTATGACAGTGGCTAGCACGCATTCCAGATGCGGCCAATTGCCCTCATCCTACGACGATCGCTCGATTTCATAATTTCCCTTAACGTAAACGTCAATATTTTCGTTGCGTCTTGATCCGTATCCGGCAGTTGCGCCTTTGCACTTTTCGTTCATACTCCGGCTATTGAATTCAGTGTCCGTCATCTAACAGATTGGAGACCGGATGAAACTGCTCCGAGTGAGTTGGATGCTCTTTGGCTTCCTTGCCATCTGCATGCTTTTCACTGACTACGCTTCAGAGGGGGCAGCGGCGGAGGAGCGCGAACTGTGGACGGCGGGGTCCTACTCGTTTTCCGATGAACGCGGAGGTTTCACAATTCGCTCGATCAGCGGCAAGGGCACTTTTGAGGATCCGGTCATCCTGACCGAAGAATTCCCTTCCGCGACACCGACCATCCTCATCATTCGAACGGAAAAAATAGCCCAGGCAAACCCGAGCGAAGACATCGGAATTCTTTTCTATTTGCAGGTTCGGGCAATCAACGGCAGCGGCCACCCCTGGATCGAATTTGGCTTCGAGCTGCAAGAACAACCGAATGTACCAAGCGATTACGGTGATGGGCTGTCTTTCTATCAGCCAGGGGACAAGAAGGGCATGATCCGGTCTGAAGGCTTCGCCAGCTACAGGGACGATTTTGAACCCTATGACCGGATGATTTTCCGGGGAGGCAAGCTCGACCCTGGCGGCAACGCGACATTCACGTTCCCGATCGCCGATTTTACCCCAAAGCGCGTATTTTATCTGGTGCAGGATCCGCGCATTCCATCCTCTTGAGCTTGCATTAGGTCGAGCAATTTGCGACGTCATTTGAAAGCTCAAAGGATCATCCAGTGCCGAACCTGCGCGAACTGCTGCACTTCTATTCCGAGGCTGGCGTTGATACGCCGCTCGAAGACTTGCCGGTCGACCGCTTTTCACAGGTTGAAGCGAAACGCATTGCGCCCGCTGCCCCTGTGCAAAGAGCCCCGGGCCCACAGCAGCAGCCGGAAAGCCCGCAGCCGAGCCAACCCGCGCCATCGACCCTGACCAGGGCTACAGTTCCGGATGATGCCAAGATCGCAATGGCCCGGCAGCTTGCCTCGAGCGCTGCGACGCTGGAGGAGCTGCGCGAACAGCTTGGCGCCTTCGATGGCTGCAATCTCAAATTCACCGCCAAAAACCTGGTTTTCGCCGATGGCAATCCGAACGCCTCGATCATGTTTGTCGGCGAGGCGCCGGGACGCGAAGAGGATCTTGAGGGCGTTCCCTTCATCGGCCGCTCGGGGCAACTGCTGGACCGCATGTTGGCGGCCATCGGTCTTGACCGCACCTCCGCCTACATTGCCAATACGATCCCGTGGCGCCCCCCTGGCAACCGCACTCCGACACCGCTCGAGACCGAGATTTGCCGCCCTTTCTTCGAGCGCCAGATCGAACTTGCCAACCCGAAATTGCTGGTTGCGCTGGGCGGCCCGGCGGCCAAAGCGCTGACCAATGCAACGGAAGGCATTTTGCGGCTGCGCGGCAACTGGAAAAGCCATTCGACTGCTTCGGGAATTGAAATCCCCGTCATGCCAACGCTGCATCCCGCATATCTCCTGCGCAATGCCGCGCAGAAACGCTTTGCCTGGCGCGATTTCGTCAGCGTTAAAATGCGGTTGCGTGCGCTGACGGAATAATCCATAGGCCCTTTTCAGCCAAAACTTGGCGCAAAACTGGAATGACAGTGTCGTAATCGCTGGCTTGCGGGCCAATTGAAACCTGTAGTTTCAGATACTGAAACACAGGATACACATATGTTTCGCCAGCTCTTGCCGATCACGGCACTATTGACCAGCACGTTTTTGATGCTGACGGCAGGAGGCCTAGCAGGTATTCTGCTGCCCTTGCGCGCAGGCATGGAAGGCTGGTCACCGACGACAATCGGCTGGCTCGGTACGGGCTATGCGCTGGCCTTCACGGGCGGCTGCATCATCGTCCCGCGCCTTGTGCGGCGGGTTGGCCATGTGCGCGTCTTCGCCGTCCTCCTCACCCTCCTGTCCATGTCGATGCTGTTTCACGGGCTGATCATCAACCCCTGGGCCTGGACGCTGTTTCGCGCACTCGCTGGTTTCTCGCTTGCAGGCAGCTACATGGTCATCGAGAGCTGGCTGAACGAACGCGTCACGAACAGTACGCGCGGCATGGTGTTCTCGGTCTATATGATCGTTTCAATGATTGGCCTTCTCGTCGGCCAGTATATCCTGCCCTTTGGCGATCCTGCCACGCAGGCGTTGTTCATGATCGGGGCGCTGATCTATGCCGGGGCGCTGGTGCCAACAGGTCTCTCCAATGCACAGTCGCCCCGGCCGCTGACGCAGGTTTCGCTCGACCTTCCCGGGCTTTACCGCAAATCGCCAGCGGCGCTGATAGGCTCTTTGCTTGCCGGGATCATCGCCGGTGCATGGAACTTCCTGTCCGCGGTCTACGGGCGCGATATTGGCCTGTCGACCTTCGGTATCGCTACAATGATCGCGAGTTCAATGATCGGCGGCGCGATTTTCCAGTATCCCATTGGACGTATCTCTGATTTCGTCGACCGGCGCTACGTGATGGTGGTCGCGGGGATCGGCGGCGTGGCCCTATCGCTGGCGATGATCATGATCCAGCCGACCACGCCCTGGGTGATCTACGCGCTGATGTTTGCCTTTGGGACGGTGCTGTTTCCGATCTATTCGCTCAACGTAGCTCACGCCAACGACTTCGCCGAACCCAGTGAATTCGTCAAGATCTCCAGCGGCTTGCTGATTGTTTACGGTGTCGGCAGCATGATCGGGCCGCAGATCGCCGGACGGCTGATGGATCTCAACGGGCCTTCCGGCTTTTTCGTCACCATGGCTGTCAGTTATGCTGCCTATGGCTCCTATGCATTCTGGCGCAGTCTGCGCCGGGCATCGCAGGCCCCGTCGGCACGGCCTGATTTTGCCATCCGCCCCCATGACCGGCCGCAGACGCCGGAGACCTTCCAGCTGCATCCCTTGAGCGAAGCTGCCGCGCAGGAGGAGTGATCAACCCTGCGGAGTCGATGCCTTTCGCGCTCGCGCCCGGGCAAGTCCCAACCGGTGCTCGCGGTAGATGATGAAAATCCCGGCGCTGATGACGATGGCCGCGCCGATGATCATCTCGGCGGTCGGAACGTCCCCGAAGAGCAGGTAGCCGATAACCAATCCAAGCAGCATGGATGTGTATTCGAATGGAGCGATCGCCGACATGTCGGCGTGGCGATAGCTCTCGGTCAGAAGGATCTGCGCGACCCCTCCGGCAATTCCCGCCATGATCAGGCAGGTTGCCTGGAAGGGAGTTGGCCAGATCCAGCCAAAGGGAAAGCTGAGCAGCGCAATGAGGCTGGAAGCAATGGAAAAATATACGACAATGGTCGGTGTACGTTCGGTTTGCACCAGCTTGCGCACCAGCAGCATTGCAATGGCCGCAAGGCCGGCGCCTCCCAGCGTTGCAAGCGCGCCGATAGCCTGATCACCACCGAATTCGGTTTCGCCGGTGAAGAAGGACAAACGCGGCCACAGAATGATCACCACGCCGACCAGACCGAAACAAACCGCTGTCCAGCGATATAGCCGCACCGTCTCGCGGAGCAGAATGGCGCTGCACACGACGGTCAGCAGCGGCGTCGCGTAGCTGATGGCAATGGCCTCCGGCAGAGGCAATTTTGTCAGGCCGTAGAAGCTCAGGCCCATGGCACTGACACCGACCAAACCACGCCAGAAATGACTGAAGGGCTCTTTCGTCTTGAAAGCCACTGCCATCTGCCCTTGCCAGGCGATGAAGGCTATGACCGGAAAGATCGCGAAGAACGAGCGGAAAAACACCAGCTGACCGGCCGGAATGCCCTCCGATGCCTTCAACAGGCTCGACATGCAGACAAAGACGCAGACCGAAGCGACCTTGAGACCAATTCCAACCATTACATTGGAAGTGCGCATTCGATCAGCAACAGGCGGTTCACCGTCACCCGGGTGAACAATGGTAGCCACGGTAGGAATTCCTTGAGGAAAGAGAAATGACGTGCACGCGAGGAATTGTAAACTGATATATCTTTAGGCTTGTTTGACCGGCCACACCAGATAGTAATCGATCACGTTGCGTTTTTCGGGCAAACAATCGGGTGAATGATGGGATTTGTTGTGCACGATCAAAAAGGCAGGTAGGTTCCGGCACCACATAAAGGACAGTTAGAACGATGCGTACCGATACCGGCCAGGTGTTTCATCTGGATGATTACAAGCCAACCGATTTCCTTATCCCTGAAACCCAACTCGATTTTGCACTCCACCCCGAGCGCACAATCGTCAAATCCACGTTGCAGATCGAGCGCAGACAAGGCATTGCCGCCGATGCGCCTCTCATCCTGGATGGCGACGAACTCAAGCTCATTGATATCCGCATCGATGGCGCTGCTCCCGGCGACAATACCTACGTGGCAACACCCGACCGCCTCGAGATCCGCGGCCTGCCGCAAAACGGCAAATTCACGCTTGAGCTCACAACGGAAATCAATCCGACCACCAACCGTCAGCTGACCGGGCTTTACCGGTCGAGCAACGTCTACTGTACCCAGTGCGAGGCCGAAGGCTTCCGCCGGATCACCTATTTCCTCGACAGGCCCGACCTTCTCTCCATCTACACGGTTCGCATCGAAGCCGAGCGCAGCGAAGCGCCGCTGCTTCTGTCGAACGGCAATCCCAAAGATAAGGGCGAGCTTACCAACGGCCGCCATTTCGCCACCTGGCATGATCCGCATCCAAAACCCGCCTATCTCTTCGCGCTCGTCGCGGGCGATCTCGGCGTGATCACCGATACATTCACCACCGCTTCCGGCCGCCATGTGGATCTCGGCATCTATGTCGAGCATGGCAAAGAGCCGCGTGCGCTCTACGCCATGGATGCGCTGAAGCGTTCGATGAAGTGGGACGAGGAGGTTTTCGGCCGCGAGTATGATCTCGATGTGTTCAACGTTGTCGCGGTTTCCGATTTCAACATGGGTGCGATGGAGAACAAGGGTCTCAATGTCTTCAACGACAAATACGTGCTCGCCGATCCAGATACCGCGACCGACACCGACTATGCCGGGATCGAAGCCGTCATTGCCCATGAATATTTCCACAATTGGACAGGAAATAGAATCACTTGCCGCGACTGGTTCCAGCTTTGCCTGAAGGAAGGCCTGACCGTCTACCGCGACCATGAATTCTCCGCTGACATGCGCTCGCGGCCGGTAAAGCGCATCGCCGAGGTGAAGGGGCTGAAAGCGCACCAGTTCCCCGAAGACGCGGGTCCCCTCGCCCATCCGGTGCGTCCGCGCCAATTCCGCGAGATCAACAATTTCTACACGTCGACTGTCTACGAAAAGGGCTCCGAGGTGGTGCGCATGATCCGCACCATTCTGGGACCCGACCTTTTCCGCAAAGGCATGGATCTCTATTTCGAGCGCCATGATGGCGATGCGGCGACCATCGAGGATTTCATAAAGGTGTTCGAGGATGCTTCCGGCGAAGACCTCAGCCAGTTCGCTCTCTGGTACGACCAGGCAGGCACGCCCAACCTTGCAATCACCTATGATTACGATCAGGCGACCAAGACTTTCGAGATAGAGATTGAACAGTCGCTCAAAGCCACCCCGGGGCAGCCATCGAAGAAACCGATGCATATTCCGGTGCAGTTCGCGCTGCTCGGCACCAAGGGCCGCGAACTCAAGCCCCGGTCAGCCAAGGGCGGCCTGGTCAAGGATGACGTGATCCATCTGCGTAAGCGCAAGGAGCGGTTCAGCTTCTCCGGCATTTCCGAACGCCCCGTGCCGTCGCTGCTGCGCGGCTTTTCCGCCCCGGTCACGCTGACCAGCGAATTGACAAGGTCTGACCTCGTCTTTCTGGCCCGTAACGATGGCGATGAGGTTACGCGCTGGCAAGCGCTGACCCAGCTTCTGAACGCCAAGCTGACCAGCAATTCGAAGCGGGTCCGCGGCGGCAAGCCGGCGACCATCGAAAATTCCTCGATCAAACTCCTTGGCGATATCGCTTTTAACCCGGCGCTGGATGAAGCGTTCCGCGCACTCTGTCTTAGCATCCCCTCCGAAAGCGATATTGCGCGCGAACTCGGCGCAAATATCGATCCGGATGCCATCCTTGGCAGTCGGGACGCCCTCGTAAGCGCAGTGGGTGAATCCCTCGCAGAACGATTTGCAGAGCTCTATGATCTCCTCGATCACAATGGCCCTTTCCAGCCCGACGCGGCCAGTGCCGGCCGCAGGGCACTGCGCAACGTGCTGCTCGACTATCTCAGCGTTGCCGACAACACCCCCAAGCTTGCAGCCGCGCAGTTCAGCAAAGCGGACAACATGACCGACAGGGCGGCAGCGCTGGGTGTGCTCGTTCAGCGTTTCAGCGGCAGCGATGCGACCTGCCAGGCACTGCGGTCGTTCGAAGAGCGGTTCGGCAACGATCCCCTCGTCATGGACAAGTGGTTCATCGTTCAGGCGATGCAGCCCGGCAACGAAGCCTTGGGCAAGGTGCGCGGGCTGATGACACACAAACTGTTTTCGCTCGACAATCCCAACCGCACCCGCGCGCTGATTGGTGCGTTTTCCAGTGGTAATCAGACCGGTTTCAACCGTGCCGATGGCGGCGGCTATAGGTTCTTCGCCGAAACAATCCTGACAATCGAAAAGAAGAATCCGCAGCTTGCCGCACGGCTTCTGACGGCGATGCGCTCGTGGCGATCCTTCGAGCCGGTGCGCCGCGAACATGCCCGAGAAGCGCTTGCAACCATCGCGACAGTGACCGGCCTCTCGTCCGATGTGCGCGACATCGTCGAACGGACGCTCGCCTAGGAGCTCCGTTCGAAAGTTATCCACCGCCAATTTCCTCATTACCCCCGGACAATCTCCGAGGGTAATTTGAGTCATTTCAAAGTGTTATGACGCCTCGCTCAACGGCGCATTCCGCCCGCCACAAGTATTGATAAATATTTAACAAAGGGACTAGACACGCAGAATCACTTTTGATTCACTACAGGTGCTTCGGATGTGCGGCGTGCCGAAGCAAATCACTGATTACAAAGGCAAAATGAGGGGGCCATTCGATGGCAAATGCGGACGCGTATCGCGCGCCGACGGGGAAGACTTACGCCAAAAACCGGATCAACGCGCGGGGGCGCAACCGGCTTTCGGGGCATGTAAAGCTTCTCGCCGATCCCGCCTATGGCAAGCTGCTAGCCGCAGAGCCGTATCTGCGCCGTGCCATCCCGCCGCTCATCATCGTTTTTTTGCTTGTTCTTGCCGTTGTGCGTTCCATGTCGCTGCTTGGCTGGCGTGACGATACGGAGCGGACTGCCCGCGCCACCCTATCGATGGCAGCCAGCCATGTGGCGAGCGTCATCGACAATCGCCTCAACAGCGGCAAGAAGCTCGACGCCGGCGATCTGCAGAACATCATCAGCGAGATCCGCTCGAATGACCTGATCCCCGACGGAATGTGGATTGCCGTTGCCAACGCCGACGCGAACATCATCGCTTCATCCGATGGTGGCGATCATTGGCGCGACAGGAGCCTTGAGACTTTCGTGACCGAAGGCCAGCCGCTGTTTCTCTTTGGCGAGCGTGCCGGCGCAATGCCGGTCAAGGTCGAGGGGACGCCTGCACTCGCTGCCTTCAGCCGTTCGGGCAAAGCCGCTTACTCGGTCTTCGTCATGCACCCGGTCGATGCCATCTTTGCAGAATGGCGCAAGGTCGTATCGATCAACGTCACAATGTTCGCCGGAACGGCGACGATCATGCTGATCGTGCTCTATGCCTATTTCAGCCAGGCCGCACGGGCGCAGGATGCAGATGAGCTTTACCAGCACACGCAAGCGCGCGTCGACACGGCGCTGGCGCGTGGCCGTTGTGGACTATGGGACTGGGACATGGCGCGCGGACGCGTCTACTGGTCGCGATCCATGTACGAAATGCTCGGCTACGAGGCTCATGACGCCATCCTCTCGCTCGGCGACATTTCGTCGATCATCCACCCTGACGACGATAAGCTCTACAGCGTGGCAGCACAGGTTGCCGCCGGCGACATCAGCCAGATGGACCGGGTCTTCCGCATGCGCCATGCGGAAGGGCACTGGGTGTGGATGCGAGTGCGTGCACAGGTGGCGGACGCCACGTCAGGCGATCTGCATCTGGTCGGGGTTGCTGTCGATGTCAGCGAGCAGCACCGTTTCGTCCAGGCCACAGCGCAAGCGGACCAGCGTATTCGCGAGGCCATTGAGAGCATTTCCGAGACTTTCGTCCTTTGGGATGCGGATAATCGCCTCGTCATGTCGAACAGTAAGTTCAACGAATATTCGGGCCTCGCCAACGAATGTCTGCTTCCAGGCATCAGCCGCGAAGAACTCGAACCGCGCATCCGCGCTGTCGCGTTCGAAAAGCGCATGGCTAATGAAAACGGGCGCAATGGTGCGTTGACCTTCGAGCGGCAACTGGCCGATGGCCGCTGGCTCCAGGTCAATGAACGCCGCACACAGGATGGCGGACTCGTCTCGGTCGGCACGGACATCACCCAGCTCAAGGTGCACGAGGAGCGCCTGGTCGACAGCGAGCGCCGGTTGATGGCGACAATTCATGATCTGAGCCTTGCTCGCAAATCCGAGATCGAACGTACGCTTGAGCTTACCGAACTCAACAGCAAATACGCCGTCGAGAAGGAACGCGCCGAAGCAGCAAACCGCGCGAAATCGGAATTCCTCGCCAACATGTCACATGAGCTGCGGACCCCGCTCAATGCCATCATCGGCTTTTCGGAAATCATGCATTCCGGCACTTTCGGCGAACTCGGCTCCGACCGCTATGTGGAATATGTCCACGACATCCATACCAGCGGCAACTACCTCCTCAACGTCATCAACGATATCCTCGACATGTCGAAGATCGAAGCCGGGCATTTCTCGCTGGACCGTGAAGAAGTCGATCTGTGCCCGCTGATCCACGAGACAGTTCGCGTCGTTTCCCTGCAGGCGCAAGAAAAACAAGTGAAGGTCGAGACCAGAATCGCCGAAAGCGTTACGCTCGATGCCGATCGCCGCGCGATCAAGCAGATCCTGCTCAATCTCCTGTCGAATGCGGTAAAGTTCACTGATACCGGCGGGCGGATCTCGGTCCGTGCACGCAAGGTGTCAGGCGCGCTTGTCTTCACCATCGAAGACACAGGATGTGGCATTCCGAAAGCGGCGCTGAAGAAGATCGGCCAACCCTTTGAGCAGGTGGAGAACCAGTTCACCAAATCCCACGCGGGCTCCGGTCTTGGCCTTGCCATCTCTCGCTCGTTGACCGAACTGCATGGCGGGGCGCTCAAGATACGCTCGCATGAAGGTGTCGGCACCATCGTTTCCGTGCGCATCCCGACGCGGGTGGTTGAGGCTACCAGAATATAGGGATTCTCAACTTTGCGTTGACTGTATCTCAATTGAGATACATACTATTGTGGTCAAGGAGATTGTTATGGCCACTCATACTTCGATGCTGCATGTACGAATCGACAATAAGCTGAAAGCGCAGGCGACCGAAACACTTGGTCAATTCGGTTTGACCGTGTCAGATGCTGTTCGAATTCTTCTGACCCGTATTGCGAATGACCAAGCATTGCCAGTCGGTCTTATTGCCGATCAAGAAACATACGACAAATGGTTTCGTCAAAAGGTCCAGGAGGCATTGGACGATCAACGCCACCCAGCAATCCAGCATGACGACGTTATGGACGAAATTCAAACCATGATTGATAGAAAACGCCATCGTGCCGGTTCTTGAATGGCGCGAAACAGCGCGAGCCGACTTGTTGGCAATTATGGATTATATCTCGGATGATAGTCCGGCGGCGGCACAGCAATTAAAGAATGAAATCGAAATGAAGGTACTTAATTTATTAAAGTACCCTCGCTCCTGTAAACTTGGTCGAGTTCCAGGAACACGTGAAATGATCGTCAGGGCCAACTATATATTGATCTATACCGAGAACGTTCAAGCTGTCTCGATTTTACGTGTTCTCCATGCCGCGCAGCAGTGGCCGTGATCGAGAGGAGATTACCGTTTCTTCGCATCCTTGAGTAACTCGTCGAAAGTCTTTCTCACCGATTGCGCCGTCTCCCCAAGCTGGACCTCGGCGCGGTCGAGATCCGGCAGATCACAGGCGCGGCAAAGCAGATCGCCCAGGCCAGGTGGAAAATCCTCGCGCTTGACGTCGCCGCTCAGGCAGAGGCGGATGATCTGGGTAACGCCGGTATAAAGCTGTGCCGCTTCAACCAGAGCGTCCGTCGTGGCCGGATCGGCGAAATCCGGTTTCAGCTTTGCCAGAACTTCGGCCGTCGATTGTGCAATGACTGCCCCGTTGACATTGCCGGTCAGCACGGCAAACTGCGCGATGAATTCCAGATCGATGATGCCGCCTGCAACAAGTTTCAGATCCCATGCATCGCGTGGTGGCTTTTCGGTTTCAATCATTGCCCGCATTTCGGTGACGTCCTTGGCAATCTTTGCGGTATGGCGGGGCAGATCCAGGATTTCGGTTACGTCCTGCTCGATCTCGGCAAAGAATGCGACATCCCCGGCGACCGGCCGGGCACGGGTCAGCGCCATGTGCTCCCAGGTCCATGCTTCCGCCCGCTGATACTTGCGGAACGCGTCGATATGCGTTGCCACGGGCCCCTTGTTACCGGAGGGACGCAGACGAAAATCCACCTCGTATAAAACCCCTTCGGCCGTCGGCGCTGACAATGCCGCAATCAACCGCTGGGTCAGCCGCATATAATACTGCGACGGCGGGAGCGGCTTACCGCCGTTAGATTCTTCCGCATGCTCGTCATGATCGTAGAGCAGGATGAGGTCAATGTCGGAACCGGCCGTCAGCTCGCGGCTGCCAAGTTTACCCATGCCTAGAATGGCGATCCGTCCACCGCTGATCTTGCCGTGCTTGGCGGCAAATTCGTCGATTACGGCCGTCAGAGCGCGGTCTATGACCAGATCGGCCAGATCGGAAAAAGCCTTTCCCGCCCGCGCACCATCGATCGCACCAGTCAACAACCGTATGCCGATGAGAAAGCGGTGCTCTGCCGCAAAGATTCGCAGCCGGTCGAGTATGTCCTCATAAACTTTCGAGGGGCCAAGAAATCCTTCTAGCCGCTCCGCGAGATAGGCGCGCGTCGGGACATCGGCGAAGATTGCCGGATCGAGCATGCCGTCGAAAATATGCGGTTTTCGGGTGATGATATCAGCAAGGCGCGGCGCAGCACCCATGATCAGCACCAAAAGATCGAGAAGGCGCGGATTGGACTGGAGCAGGCTGAACAGTTGGATGCCGGCCGGGAGCCCCTTGATCATGCCGTCGAAACGCATCAGCGCTTCGTCCGCGCGGGCGGTCGCGCCAAACGCCTTCAGCAGCACCGGCGTCAGTTCGGTCAGGCGTTCGCGCGCTTCGGCCGATTGCGTCGCACGATAGCGGCCGAAATGCCATGTGCGGATCACCCGGCAGATGTCGCTCGGGCGTTCGAAACCGAAGTTCTGCAGGGTCTTGAGCGTATCCGGATCATCCACATCGCCAGTGAATACCAGATTGCCCGCCTCGCCCGTCAAATCCTGCGCCTGTTCGAACAAGGCGGCGTAGTGGGTTTCGACAGTCTTCAATGCGTTGCGAAAATCATCGGCGAAGGCCTCGCCCCCGCTGTAGCCCATCAGATGCGCCACCCGCAGGAAGTTTTCATCGTCTTCCGGCAGCATATGCGTCTGCTCGTCAGCGATCATCTGGATGCGGTGCTCGACATCGCGCAGGAAGCCATATTTCTGCTTCAGGGTATCGCGTGCCTCCTCACTGATCCAGCCGAGGTCATGCAGTGCCGCCAGCATCTCGACGGTGCGCGAGCCGCGCAATGGGGGGAACCGTCCGCCGGCGATCAATTGCTGAGTTTGGACAAAGAATTCGATCTCGCGAATACCGCCGCGACCAAGCTTTACATTGTGGCCCCGCACCGCAATCTCGCCGTGGCCCTTGTGCGCATGGATCTGCCGTTTGATCGAGTGAACATCAGCAATCGCGGCATAGTCGAGGTATTTGCGCCAGATATAGGGGGCAAGCTCACCAAGGACACGTTTTCCCGCGTCGATATCACCTGCCACTGCCCGCGCCTTGATCATGGCGGCGCGTTCCCAATTCTGCCCGCGCCCCTCATAGTAGTTGAGAGCGGCGCCCACAGGAATCGCCAGCGGCGTCGAACCCGGATCGGGCCGCAGCCGCAGATCGGTGCGGAAAACATAGCCGTCCGCGGTACGGTCCTGGAGAATACGCACGAGACGGCGAGTCAGCCGGGAGAAGGTCTCAACGCATTCATAGGGATCGGTTATCGCCGGACTGTGCTCATCTATGAAGACGATGAGATCGATGTCCGACGAATAGTTGAGCTCAAAGGCGCCGAATTTTCCCATGGCGAGAATGATCCAGCCCGAGTCCTGCGCTGGGTGCTTTGGATCTGGAAGCCTGAGCTTGCCGGCCTCGTGCGCATCGCGCAGCAGGAAGCGTACCGCTGCGCCAACACATTCTTCGGCAAGCCGGGACAGCCAGAATGTTGTGTCCTTGGTGACAAACAGGCCGGAGAGGTCGCCCAGCGCGATGAGCACGTGCCCTTCGAGCTTCAATTGCCGAAGCGAAGTCATCAAGCCCGCCTCGGTGAGGTTGTCGCCCTCTGTCGTAGCCGAAATCTCGCGCATCAGGGCTTCAAGACGCCTTGGCAACGGCAGTTCGAACAGCGGTTCAACAATCGCGGGGCGACGCAGCAAAACATTGCGCAAGTAGGGCGAGAGATCGAGTACAGCCGAAAGGAAGCTGGCGGCAGTCTTGTTGTTCCTTAGCGCGTCGATGCCGGAACACTGCTTCTCCGCAGCGCTATTGAGAAGCTCACGCAGCAAGGCATCGGCATTCTTCTTGTCCAACGGCGCCAGAGCGCGCAAGGTTTGCACAAAAAATGGCCCGTCAGCGCCGGCCGCCTTGGCTTTGAAGTTCATAGGTTTCCTCCCCCACCGGAAAAACGAGCACAGCCCGCAACCCCGGCGCATTGTCAGTCAATTCCAGCGTGCCACCGTGCAATTTCATGACCGCCTTGGCAAGGCTGAGGCCAAGCCCCGAACCCGGTTGCGAGCGGCTTTCCTCCAGTCGTACGAACCTTTCCGTTGCCCTATCCACCTGGTCCTGTGGTATGCCCGGTCCATTATCAGCGACAATGACCTTGACCTTGTCATTCTCCTTTTCGACGGAGAGCGTGACTTCGACCGGGTTTTCACTGGCGTTCGCATATTTGATGGCATTGTCGACGAGATTGGAAATGGTCTGGCCGACCAGTTCGCGATTTGCCTTGACCGAGGTAGGATCGATCCTTCCCAAAGTGAAATTGACCCCCGCTTCTTCGGCCGAGGGCTCGTAAAGCTCGAACACGTCCTCAGCGATCGTCGATAGCGGCATCAGTTCCATCGTCTCCGTGGAATAGCCGGACTCGAGACGGGAGATCATCAGAATTGCATTGAAGGTGCGAATGAGCTGATCGGAGTCGCCGATCATGCCCTCCATCGCAGCGCGCCAGGCCTTTGATGTTTTGGCGCTAGCGAGCGCGGACTCGGCGCGATTGTGCATGCGGGTCAGCGGTGTTTTCAAATCGTGCGCGATATTGTCGGAGACGTGCCTGACGCCCTCGTTCAACTCCTGAATACGCGCGAGCATTCCATTGAGGTTGTCGGCGAGGCGATCGAACTCATCGCCGGACCCGCTTACCGGGAGACGTCCGGCCAGATCGCCGCCCATGATGCGCTGCGATGCGGCCGAAACCTCATCTATGCGTTGCAGGGCACGCCGCCCGACGAAAAACCAGATCAGGAACGCACCAACACCCATAATGCCGAGTGCAGCCATGAGCGCGCGCCGCACCACAAGGCGAACCTGTTCCGGTTCACCAAGGTCGCGGCCGACCATGACCCGGATGCCATTGGGCATGACCACCACGCGAGCTATTGCCGTATGCATCTGTGGATCGTTACTACCCTCGCCATAGCGCTCATAATTGATTGGCCGTTCAATCCAGCCATCGGTCTGCAGCACACCGATTTCAATGCTCTGGACGTTGCCAGCAACAATCCGCCCGGCGGGGTCGGCCACGAGATACAGGTAGGCTCCGGGCTGGCGTCCGCGCCGGTCTATTGAACGGACGAGACCGGCAATGCCGCCACGCTCGTAAGCCTGACCGATGCTCTCGATTTCCTCATTGACGGCCGCCTCGGTCTGCGTCGTCAATAGCCGGACCGAAAGGCTGGTCATGTAGAACACCAGGACGAGCGCGCACACCGTGAACAATAGCAGGTAGAGCGCCGACAGCCGCACGGCTGTCATTTTCATCATGGCACGGAAACGGCTCATGCATCGGTTCCGGCAGCCGCCGCTTTGAGCATATAGCCGGCTCCACGCACCGTGTGCAGCAGCGGCGTGTCAAAACCCTTCTCGATCTTGCCGCGCAGGCGCGAGACATGCACATCAATGACATTGGTCTGTGGGTCGAAATGGTAATCCCAGACATGTTCGAGCAGCATTGTGCGGGTCACGACCTGCCCCGCATGACGCATCAGATATTCGAGCAGCCTGAATTCACGCGGCTGAAGGATGATGACCTGTCCTGCCCGTTTGGCCGTATGCGACAGGCGGTCGAGTTCCAGATCGCCGACGCGGTAGACCGTCTCGGCCTCTTTCGGGCTCGACCGTCTTTGCAGGACCTCGATCCGGGCAAGCAGTTCGGAGAACGCATAGGGTTTGGTCAGGTAATCGTCGCCGCCGGCACGCAGGCCCGTGACACGATCGTCAACTTGCCCCAGAGCGGAGAGGATCAGCGCGGGTGTATCATTACCTTGGGCGCGCAGGGCGGCCACCACGGAAAGACCGTCCCGACGCGGCAACATGCGGTCCACCACCAGCGCGTCATATGTGCCCTGCTCCGCCAATGTATAGCCGGTTTCACCGTCACCGGCGACATCGGCCGAATGGCCTGCCTCGGCAAAGGCTTTCTCCAGATAGCGGGCCGCTTCGCGGTCATCTTCAATAACGAGAATCTTCATGGCGCATACTAAGCCGGTTTTGATGAACGAGTTAAGTGTCAAAGCATTGTAGAAAGAAGAACGGGCGGCAGACTATCGAAAGTTCTGCCGCCCTTTGGTGCGTTGGCGCAAGCGGGGGTGGGGATGTGCTGCGCCGCAGCAACCTTTATCCCAACGATCAGCCCTGGTTAATGGGCAGTGCCACAAAACGCGACTGGTCGTTGCTCTGCACCTGCATGAGCACTGCCTTGCGACCGGACTTCGTGGCCTCGGCAATGGCAGCATCAATATCGGCAGCGCTCGTTACCGGCTTGTTATTGACAGAGACGATGACGTCGCCCGTGGCAATGCCCTTGTCAGCTGCATCGCCCTGACGATCGACATCCGTCACCACGACACCCTTGCCATCGTCGGCCGGCATGACGGTCAGACCATAATCATCAAGTGCCGACTGCTTTGACGAGTCGTCCTGCTGCGGTGCGTTCGATGCCTGGCTGTCATCCTGCGGGTATGGCTTGATCGCAACGTTCAACGATTTGGCGCCGCCCTTATGCCAGACGGTCAACTCGGCATCCTTGCCGGCACTGATCCCGGCAATCTTCTTGGCAAGATCACGCGGATCGGCAACTGTCTCGCCATTGACGGCAGTGATCACATCGCCAGCGACGATACCGGCCTTGGCAGCAGGACCATCGGCCTGTGGTTCGGCAACAAGGGCGCCTTTTTCCTCAGAGAGACCGAGCGATTCAGCGATTTCCTTGCTTACAGGCTGAATCTGGACGCCAATCCAGCCGCGGGAAACTGACCCCGTCTTGATCAGCTGATCGACAACATTCTTGGCGGTCGTCGCCGGGATGGCGAAGGCAATACCGACACTGCCGCCCGATGGCGAGAAGATCGCGGTATTGATGCCGACAACTTCACCGTTCAGGTTGAAGGCCGGACCGCCGGAGTTGCCGCGATTTACGGCCGCATCGATCTGCAGGAAATCATCATAGGGGCCAGCACCAATATCACGGCCGCGGGCCGAGACGATACCAGCGGTCACAGTGCCGCCGAGACCGAACGGATTGCCGACCGCAACGACCCATTGTCCAACACGGATCTGATTGTCATCTCCGAATGAAACATAGGTGAATTTGCGCTTGTCATCGACCTTGAGCACGGCAAGATCGGTACGCTTGTCCTTGCCGATCAGCTTTGCATCAAGTTCGGTACCGTCGTTCAGCACGACAGTATAGGCGCTGCCATCCTCGACGACGTGGTTGTTGGTCACAAGATAGCCGTCTTCAGAAATGAAGAAGCCGGAACCCTGTGCGGTCGGGCGAACCCGATCGGGCCTGTGCTGGTCGCGAGGTGATTTGCGCGGTTCCATGCCACGCTGACCTGGACGCTGGTCAGGGCCACCGAAATCATAGAAGAAGCGCTTCAGCGGATGGTCGTCTGGCAATTGGTCCATGCCCGGGAAGCCCGAGCCATCATCAGAAGTCTGGTTGATAGCGCTCTTGACGCGAACGCTGACAACAGCCGGGCTGACCTTTTCGACGACATCGGCAAAGCCTGGCTGCTGGGCCGAGTCAACGCGCACAGCCTCGGCTTGCGCCGGGGCAATGGCGCTGAGCGGGCCGGTCGCCAGTAAGCCCCCGACAAGCGCCGAGGACAACAGGGCGGCAGCGATGCCCGCGCGGTAGGTGGAGGACTTAACTTTGTTCGACATGAATGTATCTCCTTGGGGCGTTCGATCGAAATGCCGATCGCTTATACCAACAGTGATACAGATAAGAACGTTACGCCGCCATTTCCGCAACATGACAAATTTGTAAGGTTGGATCGGAGATCCGAGGGTCAGACCCTGGATCATTTGATGGCAGCGAGCGCTGCCGACATGCCTTTCAGCGGCGCTTCGAACGCAATGGTTTCGCCCGCCGCCGAATACGAAATCCCTGCCGTGACCCGCTTGCCGATCTGCTCCCGCATGATTGGTCCGACGGGAAGCAGCGCAATACACACGCCCGTATCGCAGGCGTACGTCTCTACCCGAACGGGTTCCTTCCGGCCGGGAAAGGACAGCATCACCGGCGCTTTCAGACCAAGCCCCGGCCGCGTTCGCAAAATCATTATCGGCTTGCCATCTTCGGTGGCGGCCAATGACCAGCTAAAGGCGAACTGTCCATTCTTATCGACGATCGACTGCGTGATATTGCAGATCTTTTTCATCGTTTTAAGATTCTCGTCGCATATGAGCACCCAGTTCTCGAATGGCTGGATAATGCGGCGATAGCGGCCAAGTTCTGCGCCCTCGGGAACTGCGACCTCAGACGGCTTGATGTTGTAGAGAGGACCCGAAATCGCCTGTCCGGCGGCGGGGCACCAGCCGGACAGGAGCAGACAAGCCACGGCCGTGGGGAACTTCAAGGCTTGCCTGATCAAGATATGCCTCAATTGAGCGTAAAGCTTATTCCTGCGCCGACGCCGACCTGGCCACCACTCGCAGCGCCCGAAAGATTGGCGCGCACAGCACCGCTCTCGCTGGTGTAGCCCGCACCGAATGCCATCGCACCCTGGTCCCTCCAGACACCGCCACCGACGGCGACGCTGATCTTGCCCGGCGTATTGTCAAACCGCAGCGACGAAGCCGCAAGCCCGATCGCCGCGGCCTGCCGTGCTTCATTGCGAACCGCACCGATGTCCGAGCTCAGCTGGTCAAATTTCTGGTCGGTATACTGCCTGGATTCGCTAAGCGTGCTCGCGCCGATTTCATTGGCATAGGTCTTCGATTCGTCGAGGTACTGACTGTACTGATTGCTGACCTTGGCGGTTTCCTGGGTGATCGTTTCCTTCAGCTGCTTGACGTTCACCGCATCATGGTCCGCGGCGCCCTCCTTGACATTGCTGATGAGCACCGGCGCGTTCGGATCGGCGCCTTGCAGCGCAACCTCATTGGTCTTGTTACCGCTGCTATCCGGTGCGTATTTCACCGCCGTCTTGTCCATCGCGTTGGTGATATCCGTTTTTACCGTGTCGATTTTTGTCTCGACGGTCTCAACGCGCTTGTCGATTTTTGCGACTTTTTCATCTGTCTCGAATAGCTGGGCACCAGTGACGGCATCGGTGGAGGTTGCACTCAAACTACCACGGGTGATGCCCGTAATGATGCTGGTCTTCACAGTATCGGGGGATGTGTCGATGCTGGAGGATTTGTCGCGTGTGGCTGTGAAGACGCCCTTATCCTTGTCCCAGCGCAAGGAGTCACTATCCAAGGTGGTGACTTCCTTGGTTATCGCATTGATCCGGTTGTTGATATTGGTTGTGTTCTCGTTCAATCCGTCAAGCGCACCACCTACATTGTTGTATGGGGTGGAACTTGTACTTCCGTCGCCCTTGATCTTCGTGATGTTGTAGGTTGGACCTGTGAACACACCATTGGCATCGAATTTGGCACCGCCGCCAAGACCAAGCACAATGGCGCTATTGGTTACGAAGAGCTGCGAGCCGTTGATCGCTTCGAGCGATTTCTCGCTGACCTGCCCGGCCGCCACATTGCCTATCTTCGTACCGGTATTGTCAGGCCCCTCCAGCACAACCTTGCTGTAGTCGATGGCCTCGCCGGGATCGACCACGCCATTGCCGTTCTTGTCTTCCCAAGCATATTTCACGGCGCGCTCACCGACGTTCTTCAATGCAGTGCCGCTTGCGGTCTGCGCATCATTCAACTGTTTGACATTGACCGCATCCGTATCCTTCTCCCCGGCCGCGACATCGGCGATCCTGCTCGCGGCACTGGCGCCATGCTTTGCACTGAAGACACTGTTCGCCGGATCCCACAGCAACGCATCACTCAACAAACCACTCATCTGTGTGGTGATATCGCCAACACGTGTGTTGATGCTGGTGACGCTGTCGTTCAGCCCGCCAAAGGCGCCGCCGACATCGTGGAAAGTCTCCTGCGTGGCTTTGCCGTCAACGCCGATGCTGGCGATATTGTAGGTCGGACCGGTGAATGTGCCGCCGGTGCCGACACTCGCCCCGCCGCCCAGCGCGCTGGCGAGGGAACTGCGGGTCTGGAAAAGCTGCGAGCCGTTGACGCCGTCGGTCGAGGTGCTGCTCACATCGCCCGCCGAGAGGCTGAGCAGTTTGCGCGTTGCCGCCTTGCCCTTCAGATCGACCGCTGCACCATCCGTATCCTTGCCGATCGTGAGGTTGTCTCCGGCCTTTGCCTGCTGCACCAGACCGGCAGTGCCGGAATTGATGCTGGCGATCGATGTGTTGATCGTATTGATATCGCCTTCGTGCTTGACCACCCGGCCATCGATGTCACCAACACGTGTGTTGATTGTGGTGACACTGCCGTCCAGCGCGCCAAGTGCAGAGCCGACATCACGGAAAGTCTCCTTCGTGGATGTGCCGTCCGCACCGATTTTGGCGAGGGTGTAGGCCGGGCCTGTCCACGTGTCTTTTTCTCCATCGATAGTTGCGCCGCCGCCAAGCGCCTTTGTGGTCTTGGTGAGCTTGTCTTGAGCCTGATTCACTCGTGAATCCACATTTTCGACGGCGGAGTTGGTTGCGAAAAGCTGCGAACCGTTGACCACGTCGGTACTGCTTTCGCTCAATTGCCCGGCAGCGACATTGGTAATCTGCCGTTTGATCGTGGCCGATCCGACGCTCACGACGCTGCCGGGGTTTGGAGCGCCTGTGACGGGATCCGTTTCGGCAAAAGTGGCAAATTCGAACTTTGTGCCATTGATTTCGGTGCCTGTGACCCTGCTGGCGGCTGCGGTTATTGAGTTTTGACCCAGAGCCACCGAGCCAGCCTGCAAAGCCCTCGCCTGATAGCCGATGGCGGTGGAGCCGACGCCCTGTGCGAAGGCATCGCCCGGGGTCAGGCCTGTTTCATTTGTGCGCACATATCGTACGCCGCGGCCATTCGCTTCATCTCCGGCGAGCGCGGTGATGGCGTTTACCCGGCCGTCAATGTCACCGACACGCGTGTCAATAGTCCCGACGCGCGTGTTGATGCTGGTGACGCTGCCGTTCAGCCCGCCAAGCGCGGCGCCGACATTGTTATAGGGGTTGGACACGGATCTCCCGCTCGCATCGACCGTGGCGATGTCATATTTCGGGGCTGTCAGCGCACCATTAGCATCGACGCCAGATCCCCCGCCCAGAAAGGCCGCGATGTTCTTCGATACGCCGAAAAACTGTGAACCATTAATGGCCTCGGAAGAAGTGGCGGTTACCGCGCCTTTCGCCACATTGCTAATGGTGGTGCCTCCATCGCCGGTCAGCACCACACGTTTAAGATCAACCTCGCCAGTATCGACGGCTCCATTGCCGTTGAGATCGGTCCAGGCATATTTGACGGCCATGTCATTGAGACCCTTGATAGTGCTGCTTTGAAGGGTGAACTGGCCGTCGACCCCCGCAAGAGCGCCTCCGACATTGGCAAACGGCTTTCCCTAGATGACAAAGGCGGGCGGCTCGAAAACGCCGATGGCCCGACTCGCGCCAGCGCTCCCGCCAATCGAGCTGACGAGAGAGTTATAAAGATTATCGATCTTTGTATCCCTCTTGCTGAGCTGCCCGCCGTTCACTGCTTCCAGGGACGCGTCATTGACCGTGCCATCTGCAACCCCGATCAACTTGCGCGGCCCGCCGCCCATCCCGCGAAAATCCACAGCAGCCCCACCGGTATCCTTGCCGACGGTCAGGTTTGCTTCCGGAGCTGATTGCTGCACGAGACCGGCCCGGCCCATATTGATATTGCTGATATCGCCTTCATTCTTCGTCACCCTGCCGCCCAATGAACCGACGGCGGAATGGGTGGCGAAGAGCTGCGAACCATTCACAGCATCTGTGCTGTCCTTGTTCACCTGCCCTGCGGCCACATTGGTAATCTGCCGTTTGATATCGTTCGATCCGACGCTCAAGACACTGTCGGGCTTGCCGCCGCTAACATCGTAGGGGGCGCCATTGATGACAACGCTGGCAACAGCATTGGCGGCGGTGGTGATCGAGCCCCTGCCCAGCGCCATCGAGCCATGTTGCGTTGCCTGGGCACCGTTACCGATGGCGATCGAGTTTTTGCCGGTCGCTATCGTTGTGCCATTGCCGATCCGCATGGCTTGGTTCGTTTGGTCGTTCAGGCCGATAAAGCCGCCATTGACGTAGAGCTCATTTCCCAATGTGAGTGACGTAGCGCCCGTGGAACCGGTGGGGTTGTAAAACAATGCGCGGTTGCTTTGCGAAGCCTTGTCGCCGGGATTGCATTTTGCAGTTCTACCCTCGGCAGTTGTCCCTGCTACCGGAGGACTGCTGTTTATCCCATCATTAACGGCGGTACAGCCACCATCGGAACCGTCGTTGACAAAAATGCCGTCCGCAGCCAGCGCATCGGGAGCGTACCCAGCAATCGTGCAAACTGTGACAGCAACGAGAGCGACGCGGACGCCAATGCCGAGCATTCCGCGCCTGCGCTTGGATCCAAGCATGCGGCAGGCCATCCGCATGATCGCCATCAGCCGGCGGCGAAACGAACGGCTGGCGTGCGGTGCAGCAAGCCAGGATTGCGCTAACCGTGTGGGTTTCAAATGAAATGAATCGTTCAAATCTGGTCCTGCGACCGCTAATCTCGCCATTGAAATTCTCGCTCTTCAATATAGTTTGTAACAATGCTTTGCGTAAAAAATTCAGTACAATTCAATACAATTAATGCGAGTATACATTCAAATAACACATCTTCTGTCGATGTATTATGCACCATCCACCCCTTTGCCAACAGTACAAGTTTTAGGGAGGCATGAAAAACTCTATAGTTGATTTTCGTCATAACTTAATCTGATATATGATGCAATGATAAAATATAATTTTACGCATGTAGTCTTTAGTTTCGTTGACGACAACTACAAACATGCGCCAGGTTGTATAGCGCAGACGCATTGGACCTGCCGGCAGAAAGCTGGTTTGATTTGGGCAATGGCGATTCCCCTTTGCCACCCTGAAATTGGAGACAATTCATGCCCCCGCTCGGCTCCACGCTGCGAATTCATCGCCCCTACGAATGCGTCTACGCCTTTTATGATGGCAGGATCGACGGAGTGCGAGCCTATTCTGACGCGCCTAACTGGCTTGATGACGGGGCCTACTCGCTCGGTGTGTGTTCCTATGCCGTCGTCTCTGGCGAAGACGCGCTTGTCTACGATACGAGCATTTCCCTTCCGCACGCCCGTATCATCCGCAAGACGCTCGAAGGCGAAGGCGTGCGCCATATCCGCGTGGTGCTCAGTCATTGGCATGTGGATCACGTGGCCGGGAACGAGGTCTTTGCCGATTGCGAGATCATAGCCAATGATCTGACCGCTAAGGCGCTGCTCGACAACCGCGACAATCTTGAAAACCGCGATCCGCCAATCCGGCCATTGGTGATGCCGAACCGTACTTTTGGCGGGGAGTTGGATTTGAAAATCGGGGATATCGATGTGATACTGCGTCATGTCGACATTCACAGCCACGACGGGACAATGATGATCCTGCCGCACCTGAAGCTGCTGTTTGCGGGCGATGCGCTGGAAGATCCTGTGACCTACGTGTCTGAGCCGACCGGCCTGAAACGGCATCTGCGCGATATCGATCGCATGGCGGCTTGGAATCTCACGAAGATTCTCCCCAACCACGGCGCCGAGGAAGTGATCGTGGCCGACGGCTATGGACCGGGACTTATCGACGCCACACGCAATTATGTGACAAAACTGCTACGCTTGGGCAACGAGCCGGAACTGGCAAAGCAGGACCTGCAATCGTTTGTTTCCGAGGATATTCGCGCTGGCATCATCCAGTATTATGCGCCCTATGAGGCAGTGCACGCGGAGAATGTCAAAGCGGTGCTGACCGGCCACGCCGAGGAATAGGCCTTCAGTCGCGGGGTGCAGTGAAGAGCTTCTTCAGCTGTTTCTTTTCGCTCTCTGAAAGTGGCGCCGTCTCGACCGGTGTCATCCGCCGCCGCCGGACAGCCATGACGATAGCAATACCGCCGGCGAGCAGCGCGGCGATTGGAAACCCCCATAGCAGCAAAGTGCTCGTCTGCAGCCGTGGCTTGAGCAGGACGAACTCGCCGTAGCGCGCGACGAGGAACTCCAGCACTTGCTCGTCCGTATCGCCCGCAACCAGGCGCTCTCGCACCAGAAGACGCAAATCCTTGGCGAGATCGGCGTTCGAATCGTCAATCGACTCGTTCTGGCACACCATGCAGCGCAATTCCGCGGAAATGGTCCGCGCCCGCTTCTCCAGTGCCGGGTTGGACAGCATCTCATCGGGCGCAACAGCCCGTGCGCCAGTCGTCGCAAAGGTCAGGGCAAGGGCAAGGACGAGGCTTGAGAGAAACCGTCTCATGCGGTGGCCCGCGCCTTTTCGGTCCTGGCCCTGGCCGGTGCACCAATGCGCAGGCGCCGGTCGAGCAGCGACATGCCGCCACCTGCCATCATCACCAGGGCGCCAAGCCAGATCAGCGTGACGAGCGGCTTCCACCACACCCTGACGACGACACCATCCTTGACCGGGTCGCCGAGCGAAACATAGAGCTGGCTGAACATGAATGTTCTTATTCCAGCCTCGGTTGTCTGCATCTTGCGCACGGGGAAGAAGCGCTTCGCCGACATGAGGTCAGTCACTTCTTGTCCGGCACTGTCGAGGATCGTGAACTGGCCTTGGTCCTCGGTAAAGTTCGAGCTTTTGACCGGATCGATGCGGTCGAATCGCAATGTATAGCCGCCTGCGTCTATCGTATCGCCAGGCTTCATCACCAGCACATTTTCGGTAGCAAACGTTGACGTGGCGACGATGCCAAGCAGCGTGACACCAAGACCGAAATGCGCAAGGGCGGTTCCGAAGACCGAGCGCGGCAGGCCCACAACCCGCTGTACAAGGACATTGACGGGCGCCTTGCCGATGCCAGCCTTGAGCGCGAGATCGGTGAGCGCCCCAAGCATCAGCCAGACGGCGAGTCCAATACCGAAGGCGGCGAGCACACCGGGTGCCGACGTGCGGTAGAGCATGATCGCCACCACGATCAACGCGACGAAAAACGCGGTCATCAGCCGCTGCGCTACCGCCAGAATGTCACCGCGCTTCCAGGCCAAAAGCGGACCAAAGGGAACGGCGGCAAGCAGCGGGATCATCAACGGGCCGAACGTCAGATTGAAAAACGGCGCGCCGACGGAAATCTTCTCGCCCGTCAGCGATTCAAGCAATAATGGATAGAGCGTGCCGATCAAGACAGTCGCTGCAGCAGTCGTCAGGAACAGATTGTTGAAGACCAGCGCTCCCTCGCGCGAAATAGGCTGGAATAGCCCGCCCGGAGCCAGCGTTTGCGACCGCCACGCAAACAGCGCCAGAGAACCGCCGATGAAAAGCACGAGAATAGCCAGAATGAACAAGCCGCGTCCGGGGTCGGTCGCGAATGTATGGACGGAAGTCAGCACGCCCGAACGCACAAGGAATGTACCGAGCAACGACAGGGAGAACGTCATGATGGCGAGGAGAATGGTCCATATTTTCAGCGCCGAGCGCTTTTCCATGACAAGTGCAGAGTGGAGCAGCGCCGTACCCGCTAGCCATGGCATGAAGGATGCATTCTCGACTGGATCCCAGAACCACCAGCCGCCCCAGCCTAGTTCGTAATAGGCCCAGTAAGAGCCCATGGCGATGCCGCCGGTCAGAAACAGCCATGCTGTCAGCGTCCAGGGACGCACCCAGCGCGCCCAGGCGGCATCAATGCGCCCATCGATCAGCGCCGCCACAGCAAAGGAGAAGCACACTGAAAAACCGACATAGCCGAGATAAAGCATGGGCGGATGAACGGCGAGGCCGATATCCTGGAGGATCGGATTGAGGTCCTGGCCCTCGATCGGAGCCGGATTGATGCGGGCGAAGGGGTTGGAGGTGGCGACGATGAACAGCAGAAACGCTGAGCCAATCCAAGCTTGAACACCAAGTACATTGGCCTTCAGCGCGGGCGGCAGATTGTTCCCGAAGAATGCGACAAGCGCCGTGAAAAAGCTGAGGATCAGCACCCAGAGCAGCATCGAGCCTTCGTGGTTGCCCCAGACACCTGTGAACTTGTACAGAAGCGGCTTCTGCGAATGCGAGTTTTCCCAGACATTCTGCACCGAGAAATCAGAAAGCACGTAGGCGGCTGTCAGAGCTGCAAAGGACAGGGCGATCAGGGCAAAGACGGTAAATGCAGCAGGTACGGCAACAGCCATCATCCGGTCATCATTCCGGCGGGCGCCAACGACGGGGAGCACGGCCTGAACGATCGAAAGGGCCAATGCCAGTACCAGTGCGAAATGTCCGAGTTCAACGGTCATTGCTTGCTCTCTCCCTGCCAGACGCCCTTTGCCTTCAGACTGTCAGCAACCTCCTTCGGCATGTAGTTCTCGTCATGTTTTGCAAGGACACTGTCCGCCACGAAAGCGCCCCCCGGCAGGAACCTGCCCTCGATGACTACGCCCTGATCTTCCCGGAAAAGGTCGGGCAGGATGCCATCGTAGGTGACGGGTACGCTCTTGACATGGTCGGTGACCGAGAAGCTGACCTTCGTCCCCTCGCCGCGGATCACAGTGCCCTTTTCGACGAGGCCGCCAAGACGGAACCGCGATTCCGACTGCATGTCCGAAGTCTGAATGTCGGACGGCATACGGAAGAATGCGATCTTCTGCTGAAGCGCGAACAGGACGAGCGCCGCTGCAACGCCCAGGACCAGGAGTCCGCCGCCAATCACCGATAGCCGCTTCTGCTTGCGCGTCATCAATCTTTCTCCAGCTCGACCGCGAGGCCGAGATCTTCCGCCACCGCGTCGAGCTTCGCGGCCTTGTCCGCACTCAACACCTTCTTTGCCCGGTCCAATGCTTCAATCGCATCATTGGGCCGGTTGAGAACCACATAGGAGCGAACGAGCCGCTCCCAGCCCTCTATGTCATCAGGCGATTGTTTCAATTTTTCGGCAAGGCTTGCCACCATGCCTTCGATCATCTCGGCGCGGTCCTGCCCGCTCATGCCTGCCGCGGCTTCGACCTGCGAGGCATCCGGGCCAGTTTTTTCCACGTCGCTGACATCGGGTGCATCGCCGGCGATCTCCTGATCGAGCCGGGTCAGAGCGGCCTGCGCCTGATCGCGCCAGGGCACGTCGGCGGGCGCTTCCACCAGCAGCTTGCGGATCAGGTCTCGCGCTTCGGCCAAGCGGCCCTGCTGCATCCAGCCGTCGATAATATAGAATTGCGGCCGCATGTCTTTCGGATCAAGTTCGAGCGCATGCCGGAATACAGCTTCGGCTTCGGGCGTGATCTTGCCATTGGCGGCCGCAGCCATCGCTTCGCCCAGGCCGAGCTGGCGGGCGGCGCTGTCGCCGTTGAGGCGGATTGCGTTCTGGTAGGCAGTGACAGCGTCGGCCGGACGGCCAAGGCGCAAATAGATTGGCGCGAGCACTTCCCAGCCCTGGCCATCGTCGGGGTTGAGCATCAGATGCGCTTCGGCACGCGCGATCAGTTCGGCGGGCGTGCTCTGGTCAGCAGGCTTGGCAAGACGTTCCGCCAGCGGCTGCGCTGGCAAGTCAGGGGAACCTAGCTTCGTATAAATGCCCCAGGATATGAGGGGGATAGCTAGAACTGTTGCCAGCGTCAGCCATTCGCGTGTCGCACTTTTTTGCGGACGGACAATCGTTGCATCTGCCTGTGCCGCCTTGGCCGATTTGAGCAGGCGGCGGCCAATTTCCGCGCGCGCCTGCTCGCCGCTGACGCTATCGATGAGCCCTCGCTGCTCGTCCGCATCCAGCTCACGCAGCTGATCGCGATAGACCTCAACGTCATATTGATTGTCGGAAACGGGTGCCTTGACGCGCCGCGTCAATGGCAAGAGCACCAGCAGCGTCGCGCCAACGGTCAATAATGCAGCGGAAATCCAGAAAATCATGCCAGAGACATACCCCCACCGACGCGCAAAATCCAAATGGATTTAAATTGATAGGGCAATTCGCCGCAAAGGTTGTGGGAGCCTAAAGTTCCAGTGGGAAGGGCGTGGGCTCCCAGATGTGTTCCATCTTGTGTGCCTTGACAGTGGCCTCTTCCCATTGGTGCAGGGCCTTTGCAATGAACTGCCGATCTCCAGCTTCCAGAGCCGGAAAAAAGTCAGGGGCAAACTTGGCGAAATACCGCTCTATTCGGTCATCTTGCGGGCGTAACTGCAAAGCCTTGCTGAAATCGCCGAGAGCGGCGGCGACGAATATGTTGGTGAATACCCGATCATCAAAATGACCATAAAACGTCGTCGATTTAGCACGCTCGTGGGCAATGTAGTCATCGAACGTCTTTATTGCCCGAAGCGGTGGCAAGGCTATTGCTTCAATATGGTGCCTCATGGCTGTAATGGTGTCTGGTTTGGTTACATCCCACATGCCCACAGATTGGTCGTAGAGCCACACCGGATTCCATCCCAGTGAATCGTTCTTTCGTAGCGGCACGAGCGGATACGTAACAATATGCGGTTCGAACGATCGTTTGTCGCTACTGCGATCAACAAAGACGCCACGCATTATATGGTGAACCGGCTTGACAATGAGAAACCGCCCAATGAGCACCAGATCCGAATGGCGGGCAACAAGAGGCATCAACGCCTCCTTTACTTGGGTGGTTGTGGTCATTTCCAGCTCTCATCGAAATTGATTTCAACAATAACAACATCTGTAAGCGTATTGTGAATCTTGTGAACGGCATTGCGCATCTCGATTGCTCGCGGAACGCTGATCCCCGCTCGCCCTGTCTTGAAATCATAGACACATACTCGATTATCTCGTTCCGGTCCTACTATATCAATTCGAACAGTATTCTTCATACCGTACCTGGCTAAATCCTCAGAGTTTTCATCTGCTGCAACTTCTTCCGCAAATTTCAGATAAGATCGTTCCGCCCGCAAGACATTGGGATAATTGGCGGTAGCGAGGTTCTTCAAATTCGTATGTGCAGCCGTGCCAAATAACCAAGGCGTCTCATAGTTTGACCGCGGACCTGCCTGTTTGACCGCTTGGTTCGCCAGCGATTGTACAATGCCTACCTCCGGACAGTATTGTTTAACCTCATCCTTGTTCAACAGTTGGACAGTTGCCTTCACTCTTCTTCCTGGCTGGAGCTGATCGTCCGCACCCCAGTCCTTCGGACGAAAGAGCAGGACTGGCTTGAGGCTCGGATCCCGCTGATTTGAGAGCCGGTTGTATTCAGCAACAGCGTCTTCTGCTGGCAACAGCCCGGTGGAGCGCCCCCCTTCTCGCAAAAGGTAGGGCGCAAGCAGGATGCCAGAACCCGTTCCTCCGCCGACTATGCCGCCACCACCACCACCCAACGCCATGGGCGATGAAAGAGGATCTTCACGACGCATGTATACCGGCTGCGCCGAGCCTGAAGATCCGCCACCCGTATCGGTCCACTGCCCACCGTCTGGATTCCCGGCGGGAACACGCGGCTGGTCGGGCTGAAAGGCCTTTCTCCGGAGAAAATATGTATCGGCGAGATCCAGGAACTCCTCGTTCATCTCGATCTCGGCCTTGACCAAGGCTTGCGTAGCTATGTCCGGTTCGAGTGTGTGGAGTCTAGTTCTCGCGGCAATGATCCGCGTAATTTTGTCTTTGCGACACACGCCTGCCCACCACGTGTGGTCACAGATGAAATGGAACAGGGAATATTAAGGAGTCGTGCGCGTCCAGACTTACGTCAGCGGAGTCCAGCTGCCATCTTCATTCCGGCAGGCGGTGCCCCGGGCCGATTGCGGCGTGCCGTCGACGCGCACCGTATGGGTATACTGGCGGCAGTTTTGCGACCCGACCTGGTAGGGCTGCGCCGCAACGACTTCACCCGAGCGGCTCCCGCTGGCGTTTTTCCATTCAACTGTTTTGCCGGCGGGAGAGTATTCGAGTGCCTGATATTCCGCCTGCAAGGCGCGTTTGCGATCCGACGCATCCAGCGATGCATTGTTTCCGATCAGCCCATTGCCCAACGCAGCAAGCACGCCTGACGGCGCCGCCTGCTTTGAACCGCCGGTCAGGCTGCTCAGGGCGCCACCGGCTTTGGAGCCGGACGTCGTCGAACAGCCAGAGAGAATTGCGATAGCAAGGAGGGAAATGGCAATATGAAGCTTCATCGTCTGTCCGTTTTACAATGCTTCTCACAGCAGGGCAGGTTTACCGGTCTTTATGAACCGATTGGGCGGGCCCTTGCAAGCTCGATTCAGTTTCCGGCAACAGGTAGGGTCAGTCTCGCATTGAGTCCGCCGAGATCGGCGCTGCGGTCCAGCCGAAGCGTTCCACCGTACTCGCGGACCGTATCATAAACGATGGACAGGCCAAGTCCGGTGCCGGGCTTGCTCTCGTCCAGCCGCTTGCCACGGGTGAGAGCATCCTTGATCTGATTCGAAGCGAGACCCGGGCCGTCATCCTCAACGCGTATCTCCAGGCCGCCGTCTGCCTTGGCCAGCGTCAGCCTGATGGCACTGCGGCCCCATTTTCCGGCATTCTCCAGAAGATTTCCAACGACTTCCTCAAGATCTTCCTGCTCACCCGCGAAGATGGCGCCGTCCATCTGGTTCAGGAATTGAACATCCATTGTGGGATTGAGCTTTGCTGTCACCCGCGCAAGCCGGGCCAGAGTCGGCGTTACAGGTGTGCGGAACACGACGCTGTCGCGCTGTGCCGCGACGCGCGCACGCTGCAGATAGTGCTGTACCTGGACCTGCATGGCCGCGCTTTGTTCGGCGATAATGCGTCCCTCGGTACCCCCGATTGTCCGGCTTTCGTTAACTAGGACGGATAATGGTGTTTTCAGCGAATGAGCCAGATTGCCAACCTGGGTACGTGAGCGTTCCATGATCCGGCGATTATTATCGATCAGGGCATTCATCTCGCGGGCAAGCGGTGCAATCTCGAGCGGCAGATTCTCGTTCAGCCGCGAAACCTTGCCTTCCCGAATGTCAGCAAGGGAACGGCGAACTCGATCGAGCGGACGCAGGCCAAACAGAATCACAGCGGCGTTGATCAGGGTCCCGCCAAGGGCGAATATTCCGAGGTAAAAGTAGAGAGTATTGCGGAACCCGGCAATCTCGCGCTCGACTTCACTCAAATTCCCCATCACCCTGAACCGGGCAACGCGATTTTCCGCGTCTAGCACAACCTCGGTTTCGACGACTGTGACTTGCTCTCCCTTGGGTCCTGGCTCGGTATACGAACGCTGAAAGGATGTGTCGAACGGAACATTCAAAGTCGAAGGAGCATCGATGGACTTGTCGCCGAGCGACACCGACCGCAGCGACCCCTTCAGATTGTCCGACACCGGTTCAACAGACCAGTACCAGCCAGAGAGCGGGCTGGAATAGCGCACTTCACCAGGGTCAGGGCGTCCTGCAAGAGTGCCGTCATTGACACTGACCGAGGCGATAACGCTGAAGAGATGGGCGGAAAGGAGCTGCCGGAAGCTCTGCAGTCGCGCATCACCATAGAGGGCGGAAATGATGGTGGCTATTGCAAAGAAGGAAATGATCGTCCAGAGCGTCGAAAGCATGATGACGCGCAAGGACAGGGAACGTAGTCTTGGAAGATAGCCGGTCAGCCGGGAATTCACGCGTTGCCCTGCCCTATTCTGGAGACCACATCAGGCCGGATTGTCAAAGGTCTATGCCTTGTTTTCCTGCGATTTGATCCTGTATCCCATACCACGAATGGTTTCGATCAGATCGATGCCCATCTTCTTGCGCAAACGGCCAACAAAAACTTCGATCGTATTGGAATCGCGATCGAAATCCTGGTCGTAGAGATGTTCCACCAGTTCAGTGCGCGATACCACCTCGTCCATGTGATGCATGAGGTAGGATAACAGCCGGAACTCGTGTGATGTCAGTTTCAATGCCGTGCCGTTGACGGTTGCTTTCGACGTCTTTGTGTCGAGGCGAAGCGGCCCGCAACTGATTTCCGACGATGCATGACCCGCAGCGCGGCGAATGAGCGCCCGCAGCCGTGCCAGAACTTCTTCAATATGAAAGGGTTTTGCGACATAGTCGTCGGCCCCAGCATCGATTCCGGCAACCTTGTCGCTCCAGCGGTCGCGCGCGGTCAGCAGCAAAACAGGCATGATCCGCCCGTCCCGGCGCCATCTTTCGAGGATGGTCAGGCCATCCATCTGCGGGAGGCCGATATCGAGCACAACAGCGTCGTAAGGCTCCGTGTCGCCGAGAAAGTGCCCTTCTTCGCCGTCGAAAGCCTTATCGACCACATACCCGGCATCGCCCAGGGCATCAACCAATTGGCGATTGAGGTCACGGTCATCTTCGACGACGAGTATTCTCATGCAGGATCCTTGCGATGCGGACTAGTTTGCCGGTACGGCGACTTCGACGCGGCGCGGACGCTCACCATCCTTGCCGGGAATGAGCACCACCACCACGCAAACCTCTTTGCCGTTCTGCACAACAGATGTGGCGCGCGCAAGGGTACCGCCCTGCGAGTCCGCCACCTGTTGCCCGACCGACGAGCAATCCGCGGCTAAAGCAGCACCGGCGTGGAAGACGCCAGCAGCTGAGATCAGGCCCGCAAGGGGCAGGGAGATAAGGATGTTTTTCATCATGGCGTCATTATTATCGGTTGCTGTCTGAACGATGCATGAACAATTGGAGTCCCGTAAGCAGGATTGCCACAGGTTCACGCCTTTTAACATCCTATTTCTTTACGTGAAATGAGCGTCTTAGCGCTGATCCGACCAAAAAGTGCAATAATCCCGCTCAGTGCGGTCAAGAACTGGATTATCGTATCGATAAGTGGCGCCTGATCAACATGCTCCAGCGATATATTGAAGAAGCTGGAGCAGGAGAGCGCGATCGTTACGATCGACGCCCAGATCGTCTTTGACAGGAACCAGGCTTTTTCATCGGTCATCATTAATTCCTTTTTCAAACAGGGTTATTTTCAAATTGATTGGGAAATAATCTTGCGCGCATGGCGGCCGGGGCCAACCACCGCTGATATCATGGCAACACTGAAATCGATTTCAGCGTCGAGACTGTCAAAATCGCTCAAACGTTGGGCCTTAGTGTAAATCCAGCTTGTGTTTTCGACATCGGCAGATCGGATGAGCCTTCCATCCTTGCGTATTTCGATGCGGTAGGCTTCACGCTCCTCGCCCATCGGAATTTCCGCTGCCAGCCAGCTGTCAGCATCGATACGTCCGCGCCGGGTCCAGGAAATGTTGATGGCGCCATTAGAATCGGTCCGCGATCTGACGTGGACAGGTTCAAGCGGTTGCAAAGCGCGCAGCCCTCCGGCCATGGAGACCGTATGGAAGAACTGGTCGGAAAAATCTTCCCCTGACGCGCCGATACGCCAATAAACGTCAAGGCCGGCCTCCTGTGTCTTCAGACCTGCGGGTTTGACACCTTCGTCGAGCAGGACGAACGCCATGCCCTCCGGCCTGGGACGCATTGCCTCGCGTTCTGTTCCGCATTGCCCGCGCAATAGCCCTGTCAGCCGCCAGCGATCGGCCTGCATCTCCTCCGCATTGAGAAATTGGAGCAATTCCCAACCACCCTCTGGCGTCGCCAGCATGGCGGAATTGGCGCCATTGAGCATTTGCGGCAAGGTTACCGAGGTCAGCTCACCGTGGTAGAGATCCACCTCGAGTACCTGATTTTTCGCGAGGCGTCCGCTCAACCCCGCCCCCAGCTCATTAACGAGTTCGCCCATCACAGCGCGACTGCCAAGGGTTGCCCTCGACTCGAAGCCCGACGTTTCGGGTGATGCGAAGACGCTAACCCCGCTCCACGGTTGAGCAAAGGCTGCGACACGGAATTGATCGACAGGTTTTTCCACTCCAGGCCACATCGGCAGATCAATCAGATGAAAGTACGGCCTTCCGCGAATTACCGATGGTGCCGGTAGTGAAACCGGTAGCCCTGCCCGATCGGGATAACGGACATGCTGCGGCAAGGCACTGGCTTCGATACGGCGGGTGGCTCCGTCTTCAATTGAGGAAATAACGAAATCCGGCGCCGAATTGCTCCCAAGAATCCTTACCCGATCCCCTGTCCTCAGGCTCACCTGTTTCCACGGCAATTCAAAAGCAACGGTTCGCCGTGAAGCACGACGCGCTTGCAGCCATTCTTCCGCGAGTGATTTTGCCTGGCCACTATCGATCGTGCCGGGAATTGCAATGTTCTCTGTGCCCCGGCCGTCAAGGTGTTCGGCAAAAGCCATTGCCGCCTGATAGTCCAGCATCGGGTCCCGATACGCAATTTCAACGCGGGCGGGCTGATCCATCATTTCCTGGATGCGCCACGTCACCGGACCATGCTCCTCCGGCTCAACGAATTCTGCCATCAAAGCCGCTTGTCCGGTCAAGCGTGCCGAACTGCGGAATATCAGGCGGTCGCCATTCTCGAAAGCTTCCACGCCAAACAATGCAAGGATTGGTTCAAGAACGGAGCGTACACTGATCGGATCTTCGATGACGTAGCCCCCGACAAATCCGTCAACCTGGCTGGTATCGGCATTCGTTACGCCAAAATCGGCCAGAATTGCACCCAGGAGTTCGTCCAGTGCGACGCCAGAAAGCCTGCCGTTAAGCCAGTGACCCGATGTCCAGTTGGGGCCGTCAGCCCACAAGGTCCGGTTCAACGGAAATTCCGGAAATGGCCGTGTGTCCCAAGCCCAGACATAGAGCCGGTCCGTGTCAAGCATCGAACCGGCATGGCCGGCATCCCAATGGCCAAAATGCGCGCGCAGAAAGCGGTTCTGTGCGAGATCGCAGCGCCCCTGATCGGAGAAGTAAGGAAAAGCGCCTTCCGACGACTTCATATCGGGAAAGACGTTCGGCTGGTTTGGCCCCTTGTCGGCCGCCGGACAACCAATCTCAGTTAGCCAAAAAGGCTTCATTCTGGGTTGCCATGCGGTTGGCACAGTGCTTTCGACGCCGCCCTTGCGATTGTAGTGCCAGTTCTGCCACCAGCCAGTGGTATCCTTGTAGCGGTAGACCCATGGTTTGCCGTATTGGTCACTTATGGGTGTTCGCACTCGAGACGATCGATCGCGGGAGGAAGCATAATACCAGTCGAATCCCTCACCCGATGCAATCTGCCCCCGCAATGCGGGAAGATCGTAGGGAGCCGAAAATCCATCCGGATTGGGAGCGCCATAATCCTCATCGCGCCAATCGCTCAGGGGCATGTAATTGTCGATGCCCACGGCAGTGATTGCCGGATGAGCCCAAAGCGGGTCGAGATGAAAATAGACATCGCCCGACCCGTCCTGCGGGTGGTGGCCGAAATACTCTGTCCAGTCGGCCCCATAGGTCAGCTTGCATTCCGCACCCAGTACGTTGCGCAGATCGCTGGCCAATGTGCAAAGCGCATTGACGAAGGGAAACCCGTCATTTTGTTCCCTGACGATGGTCAGCCCGCACAGTTCCGATCCGAGCAGGAACGTATCGACGCCGCCACCTTGGATGGCCAGCTGCGCCATATGCAGTACCATCCTGCGATAGCCCCAATCGCTTTCCGCGCCGCGAAACGAAACTTGTCCTTTTACGACGCGAAACGAACCGCTGGTCGCGCTGCCGATAAACGCCTCGATTTGCCCAGCTGCAGCTGCCGTACCGTTAACGCTCCCATTTTGGTATGGCGCAGGATGACAAGTGATGCGGCCGCGCCACGGAAAGGTCGCCTGGCGGGAGGCGCCATAGGGATCAGGTAACTCGTTATTTGCCGGAACATCAAGCATAACAAAGGGATAGAGCGTAACGCTCAGGTTCCTGGCCTTGGCGTCACGGATGGCCGCAATCACGCTCTCATCAGAGGGGGTACCGCCATAGACGGCACCGCCGGCGTCACGCGAAATCAGGTGCGCTTCCGATCGCCCTATGCCACCCGCTCGCCATGCATCGCTTTCACCATAGCCTTTGCGATCCATCACGCCGGGCCTGATTGTACATTGCCCCGCCCGCAAGTCCGTACCGAACCAGGGCACCACGATTGCGACATGCTTAAGTGACGGACACAGGGACTGCAGTTCGTCGAGCGATGCCTGCCAGTCAGTCGCGCCGCGGAGGCAGTTGCGGTTTAGTGCGCGTGTGGTCCCTTTAGACGGCTCGTCAGTGACGAGTTTTGGCGACATTCCGAATTCGGTCGCACCCGGTATCAGCGCAACGGCGCGCAGGTCACGTACGACACTTCCGATAGCCCGAACGACCTCAAACTGAAATTGCGGAAGGCGATTCCCGTAGTCATCCAGCGCCAGCCGCTCGAAGACAACATAGGCGGTACCGCGATAGCCCGGCGCGTTGCCGCGTCCTTGCTTGGCTTCGATGAGCGGATCGGGGAACTGGAGATTGTTGCCCTTATGGACGCGGATCGTGGCGCGTGTCTGGTCGAATTCCTTGCCGTCGGCCCAGATCCGGCGGACGTGGCTGATTTCGCCTTCCGCCACGGCAATGGCGAAATTGGCGAAGTATGAATATTCGGTCGATTTCGGCCCACCCTTGGAGCCCCGGCGCTTGGTCTTGGTTTCCTCGAAGCGCGTCGCCCAAATGAGCGTGCCTCCTAGCCGCGCAGCTCCATAAATGCGCGGTAGGGACGCTCCCTCTTCGGCGACAGTGGGTCGCATCGAGGACATGCGTCCGCTTTCGGTACGTTGGCCGAAAAGCGCCTGATCGATCAGATAGCCTCCAATCGATGCAGCCGCAGTACCGATCGCGGCCCCGAGCGCTGACGCGCCAACCGCATTGCCGATGGCCACGGCCGCCACCTGAAGAACAATAGTCGCCATGCGTTTGAAATCTTTCCAGAATTATTAAGTTAACAATCGTGTTGGGGGCTAGCGATCAGGAAAACTGAACACGCCGGCAATCCGTTTGCGCCATTGAGACACCAGCGCCGATTCCATGACGCTATGGCCCTCATAGGCGTGAATAAAATGATCCGTATCCGCCAAAACACCCAGGTGTTTGGCGGCAACGCCATCGCGCCAGCGAAAGACGATCAGATCGCCGGATTCGATCTCGATGAGCTGTTTCTCGTTCATATGCCGCCGCGCCGCCTCAAGCAGCGGATCACTCGCGCCCGCCTCCGCCCAATCGGCAGAATAGGTGCTGACCGACTGCGGTTCCCGTCCATAGAGAGAGCGCCAGATACCGCGCACAAGACCGAGGCAATCGCATCCCACCTGACACTTCGAGCCGCCATGGCGATACGGTGTGCCAATCCAGTGCCTCGCCTCCGCCAGGACTTCATCTGCAACCATCATGGCACCAGCGGCCCGCCGTCGAAATTACCCTTGCCATCAGCATAATTGTAAGCAGCGTCATTGCCGGGGAGATGGGGGAAACCACGAAAATTCGCGCTATTGTCGAATTTGGCCTTGCACTGTTCGAAGCTCTTGTCACAGCCGGGCAACAACTGGAATGTGTCGCCAACCTCGATATGGGGGACTTGTGTATCACGCAGACTGAGGCGCATGCCGCCGCCATAGGGTTCGTGGTTGAGGACAACGTTCCTGCCACCTCTGGCGAGAGTCAAGGCGCCGTTGTCGAACCAGTCACCATTTTGCGGCTTCAACCCAGCTGCAACAATCTCGCGATCCGACAGAGTCGAGATAACCGTTCCCGACTGCGCACCACCAGCATAGCCGCAACGGCGATCACCGAGTTGCGCATCGCAACGGCGTGTGATGCGGCGCCCGCTTATCTTGTCCAGATCGACGGAGCTGCTTTTCAGCTCGGCCACGAAACGCCCGCCGGAGCGGGTGATCGTGCCGACACGTGAGCTGCGAAGCAATGTGCGCTGATCGCTCGAGGCCCAGTTGACGAGCCAGGTTTCGACAGCTGCCTCGTCGAACGCTCCGCTCTCGACGTCGCCGTCGGTGATGCTCAGGGACGAAAGCGCACCCTCGATTTCGGCGCTGTCCACGCCCAGCCCAAGCGAGCTCGTCGCCTCACTGGCACTGAGCCCGGTTTGCGGTTCACAGGAGACACCGCCGACGAGCAATAGCCGGTCATGATCGGTAAAGCCATGAACCACACCATCCTTGCGCCGGATAATCCAGCAGAAACAGTGCGTTGTAACTTCACCCGCAAGATGTGATTCAAGCGCCCCGGGAATTTGCGTCATGCCTTCACCTCGATGATTGGAATGGATGGGATTTCGCCGGCCCTGAACGATTTGATGCTGATCGTCAGCCGGTCGGTATCGAAACGGGCCGGCACATCGAAGCCGAAGCCGGCCGTCACCGCCGCGCCTGCGGGTGGAATTTTTTCAGGTCGGAAAATGATTGTTCCGGTGATCAGTTCGACGACGAAATCCAGGGCTTCTGTCTGCTCGACGCCATTGACGGCGGCCCGCACGGTCCCTCCATGCGCCTTTGTGATCGTCCGCGCATAGTCACCATAGCGTTTGGTCAGTTGAAACACCGCATTATGTCCATCACCCGCGCCAAGCCACTGATCACCCGGTGCGATCGTCGCCCCGGATCGGCATGACAAATGATCGAACGGATCTGCGCGCCGACGCCATAGGCGAGCGCAGTCGGCCAGCCATTGTCGTCGGCAACGATGCGTATACGGTCAGGCCGCAGCAGATGCAGCTCGCTTGTCCCGCCCCCGCCCTGCAGCCGTTCCACATAGGCATTGCCGGAGAGGAGCAGATGGCCGTACAGCGCCTCGAAGAAACTCGCTCCATCCATGCCGCGATGCGGATTGGCGAGAAGGTCGAGCAACGGGTGCTGGCTGTGTTCCTTCCCGCCCTCATACAGCAGCCAGGGCGTTGCACCTGCCGCTTCCGCCAGGAGGCGAACACAACGGTAGGCGATCGGATTGCGCATGAAGCCCTGCCGCGACAGGCCGGCAAAGCCACTCTGCGACCAGCGTGCTTCGCGGTCGAATTGCAAGGCAACAAAGCCCTGTGCCGACTTGTGCTGCAGGTGCGGGGTCTCGTTCGCGGCGCGTCCGCGCCACGGCCAATTGAGTGCCATTCGAGGGGGTTCTTTCTCAGGTTGCAGAGCGGGGTTAATTCGTGTACAAAAACGATTATTCGTTACACTTTTAATCTGGCGTTTCCAGATTTTCTATGTAGCGATAGGCCATGGAGATCACATGGGATGAACCGAAGCGTCTTGCCAATATTGCCAAACACGGCCTCGATTTTGCCGATGTCGGTCTTTTTTATTAGCGCCATGCGATAATCGAGCCTGCAAAGGTGGATCGCCATGGTCGCCGCCGTATGAAGGCGATTGGTTATTTCCTCGACGGAACTGTGGTCGTTATCTTTGCCATGCTCGGCAGTGAAGGGATTTCGATTATCAGCTTTCGCACTGCCCATGAAAAGGAGAGGAGAAAGCTCCCATGACCAGCAAAACAAAAAAGAAGTTTGAAGAAGGACATGGCTTTTCTCAAGAGGATTGGGACGCGGTTGACTCTCCCGAACTCACCGACGAAGAACTTGCCAATATGCGGCCCGCCACAGAAGTCTTGCCTCCCGAGTTTTTCGACGCAATCGACGAGATGCGGCGTGCTCGCGGTCGTCCTCCAGTCGAAAAGCCCAAGAAACTTGTAACCTTGCGTCTGGACCAGGATGTCATCGAAAAGTTCCAGAAAACCGGCAAGCAATGGCGCGCGAAGATGAACGAGGCACTCAAACGGGCTCGAATTTAACCAACAATCATCCCACCACACGAATTCTCGGGTTTCCATCACGCCGGCGCAGGAGATCGCTTAGCGCCCAGACCAGCGCATCGACGCGATCGGGCGAACGGCCGCTGGACAGGCCCGAATGGGAGAAGTCGCACATTTCATCCTCGAGCGCCGGAAAGCGCGCGGCGTGCCGCACCCGTCCCTGCTCGTAGAGCGTGGCGATGGGCTCCGCTCGCAGCGCCTTGCCGCGATTGGCCCGCACCGCACGCACCGGTACGCTGTTGTCCTCCGCCGCAATCACCGCGGCCACCATATCGCCCCCTTGATTGACTTCGGCGACAATCAGATCGGCCTCCAGCCGGTGAAACAGTGCGATTGCGCGCCTCGCCCATTCATGCGGCTTGGCCGGCGCAATGCTTTCATCCGCCAGCACCCAGGCGATATTGCCCTCATCAAGACCCGCAGCGACGATTCCACAGGCATCGGATTTCTTCGTCGCACTGGCCGGAGGGTCAATGGCCACGACAATCCGCTTCAGTTCCGGCACATCCGAACAGTGGATGTCCTCCATCATCAGCCGCGACCATAGGGCATCCGGGCTTTCCTCGATCAGTTCACCATCGAGTTCCTGCCGTCCCAGTCGCGTACCGCCGTAAAGTCCGTTGACATGATTGACGAAGCCTGGCGCAAGATTTTGCGCATTCTCCCGCATCTTCATGCGCCACACGGGAATTGCCGGGTCGGCGAGCATGCATTTGATCAATCCCAGCGGCCGTGGCGTCGTGGTTATCACCTGCCGGGGGTTGAACCCGAGACGCAGGCCGAATTGCAGCATGTCCCAGGTCTCCTGCATATGTTTCCATTTGCACAATTCGTCACACCAGGCCGCGTCAAATTGCGGTCCGCGCAAGCTATCGGGATCTTCAGACGAGAACATCGCCGCCGTCGCGCCGTTCGTCCAAACAAGCCGGCGCCGGGTCATTTCATAACGTGGCCGCTCTGCCCGCGAAACCGACATGATCCCCGATGGGCCATCGATCATGACTTCGCGCACGTCGGCCAAAGTTTCGCCTACCAGTGCGATATTGCATGATTTCACATCCGAAAACGGCCGGTAGGCCTGCGCTACACCATTGGTCCATTCTGCACCCATGCGGGTCTTGCCGGAGCCTCTGCCCCCAAGGATCAGCCATGTCTGCCAGTCAGCTAGGGGTGGCTGCTGTGCCGTTCTCCCCCGGATTATCCACTCCCGTTCGACTGCATCCGACTCCCGGCTGTTTAAATTCTTTGCGGACCAACTCTCGCGCGCGGATTTCGGCAAGTTCATCGATCCTTTCATCAATGCGTTTCAGGACGGCGCGCAGCTCATCGGGATTCAGGCCGCCAACGGCGTGCGCCCGCTCCGCCGCAAAACGTTCCTGCAGATCACTTACCCGTTCAATGGTCCGGGCGAGCTGCGCCAAGGCATCGAGCCGCGTCTTGCTCGAAACGTCTTTCTCGAATGCCGAAAGCGTGTCCAGTTCCTTGCGGAGCAATTCCATGATCCGCTGGGCAATGCGCAATTGCCGGGTTCCCTGCTGCATTTCGCTGAATGACAAGCCGTCACGCCTTAGCGCGCGAAGGAACTGCGGCTCGGTGACACCCAATACGGGCGCCACTTCGCCTGCAGATATGCCATATTCGCGGCACAGCGCAAATGCGCTGCGCCGGCGCATGGCGCTGACAAAAAGGTTTGGCATGAATTGTCCTTTGGAAGAGCCGCAGCAGACTCCAGTCTGTCAACCCAAAAGGGCCGCAAAGCGCTGAAGTCACATTTCCGACGATGACCAGAACCTACAGGATGACCGTTACGCGGTCAAGGATTATTTTCCTAATTATATACTTGTTAAAGCGGTTCGCAAATTTAATGATTCGATGGCGTGACAGGCCGGAAAGAAATTGCGTCAAGAGGGTTGGATTTTTAATTTGTGCGCGTAAGGTGATTCTTGGATGGAGACGGTGGGAATCGAACCCACAGGACCTAGGTCGGAAGTCTGGACCCTGCAACCATATCGTCCCCATACAACCGGTTCCCGATGGATGGAACCGGAGGGCACCCGCAAAATTTGCCGGGTACGCCAGATAGTGAGCTTTGTGAGCGGGTGTGTGGTGACCTTGAGAAGAAGCCACACCCCCTCCATCGCACTATCGCTCACCATGGAATGTGATTCGTTTGCTTCGGGCAAGAAGTTATACACAGATAATTGTGTATTCAGGGGATAGATTGTGTCTGACTCCGACGACAAGAAATTCAAAGGGACTTTACAGAAGCTGCTGAAAACGCCGCCTCAACCGAGAACCCCTCCCAAGCCGAAACCTGGGAAGGGCGAAAAGGATTTAGAATCTGATGTCTCTAAACAGCCACGGTAAGATTGAGTTCGGTATTACAATCAGGACAAAACAGCATTCTATAGCGGCCCACCTCGGTGCGCTTGCTCTGAAGAATCGATTTGACGCCCTTCTGGTAACAACTTGCGCATATCTGATGTGGTTCTTCCGATCCCTGCATGTCTGCCTTCAGGACGTAGGCGAAACGTCCAGCAGCAACAGCCTTAAGTTCGTAGCGTTCTTTCTCACACGCCCATGTTTCCATGCTCACAACTTTTTGTTCAAGCTCGGATATGCGGGAAACAGCCGTAGAATAAAGCGATTGGGCTTCAAATATCCTTCTTTGTAATTCGAGAACCGCCGTATTCTTTTCAGTCTCGCTTTTCAAAGCAAACATACCACCAACGATATCCATCATGGATTTAAAAGCCGCTAGTCCCATTGTGATTTCTGAAGCCATTGATTCAACCTCCCGTTGATTCGGCTATTTAGCGTCTTGGGTCACCCATACTTCGGAGTTGGCACTGGCCTTCACGAGGTCAATTCCGTGTTGGCAATCTGCCTTGTTTACATAGCCTTCGCCGCTATCAGCGATGATTTTCGTATTGGACGCCTGATAGCGCCAGCGAAATTCTCCTACGGCATCTTTGTAGATCAAAAACGATGGATAAGGACGAGTGGCCATGGATTTCCCCCGGTTAAAGTGTTGGTCTTTTGGATATACGTGTGAAGATGGGCGTTGTTCATTGGAAATATTAGCGCCCACGCTAGAACATGCAGAGCGTAGGCTAAAGGCTCTAGCAAATGCAACGTCCGAGGGTGAAATCATCCATGTCGCTTCCTCCAACGAAGAAACGCGGCAGCTTTCTGCTTAGGCGTAACTGCCTTCACCAATCCGCCGATAGGTAAGGCGCTTACCTTCGATCATTGCAAGCAACTGATTCGTGCGTTCGGCGTCTGTAACCTTCATCACGGTACGGCGGTTATAGCGGAAATCGAACTCGGCAAGGTAGCGGTGAAGATGGGCTTCGCCGCAATGGTGATAGACGCCGATCATGCCACGCTTGAACACAGAGAACACGCCTTCAATCGTATTGGAGTGAACCACTACGTCGCCTTCGTGTCGTGCATACTCTTTAGCCGAATGCTTCACAGTGCCATGTGCTGCGAACTCTGTTCCGGTCACGGTGTAGAGGCGGGATTCGTCGGTATAGAGTGTGGTGTCGCGGGATACGTTACGAACCAGCACGTCGCGGACGGTGGCGGCTGTCGCGTCGTTCAGATGAAACATTCGGGCTTTGCCGCCACGCTCTACCAGACCAATAACAATGTGCACCGTCTGATTTGCCGCCCTTTGTAGGATTTGCAATGCGACCGCGAGCGAGTTTGCGCGGCGTTTCGCGCTTTCCAATATAGGTTTCATCGGCTTCAACGGTTTTGCCTTCGGGTGAGGCATATGACTTGGTTCGACAACCAGAGCGCAGCGGACGTTTTGGTCCGTGAGCACTGGAAGCGCAGAAAATCGCATCTGATGTCCATCAGGGTGAAGGTATCAAAGTTCTCTATGCCTTCTTCCAGCCCAGTGCCAGCAACCCTGCGCCGATCATCAATGATCCGCCGGTTCGATTGACGATGCGCTGGACCGTCGGTTTGCGGATGGTCTGACGTGCCATGGATGCCATCAGGGCGTAGCTCCCGGCGTTCAGTGTTGCGAGCACAAGGAATGTCGTCTCGAAAATTACCATCTGCATGAATACTGGACGTGTCGTGTCCAGGAACTGCGGAAGAAAGGCGACAAAAAAGATGATGCTCTTGGGGTTCAGTGCCGTTACCACATAGGCATGCAGGAAAATGCGCGTCGCTTTTTCATTCTTCGCCGGCATCTCGCCCGTTTCGCGATTGGCGACCGGTGCGCGCCACAATTTGATGCCGAGATAGATCAGGTAGGCGGCGCCGATCCACTTCAGTGCCGTGAAGATTGTTGCGGAAGCGGCAAGCAACGCGCCGAGACCAAGCATGGAAGCGGTCATCGCGGTAAAATCGCCGAGCGCCACACCCGCCACCGTTGCAGCTGCGAAGCGGCGGCCATGGCCCAGCGCATAGGAGATGACCAAGAGGATGGTCGGCCCCGGAATTGCGAGAAGAATTGCCGATGCTGCAACGAATGCCAGCCAATGCTCAATGGACATGTTTTAGCTCCCACGCGAAAAATCACACCAATCCATCGGTTTTGTTCAATTGCAAGTGGAAACTTTTACGCAACAGTACTGTATCAAATCTCGGTGTCGAGTGTGCCAACCCTTGTCCCGCCAAGCAAAAAGGCGGTATTCTTTTTTACGGAAGAAACGACCATATAAGAGCCTCAACAGCCACCTCAAGAAGCTGTTAAGTGATATCGGCTACACCATAGTCCTTCAGGGAAGTTATGGCTGAGTATAGGGCAGGCAAGAATTTAGATGGAAGAGCCCAGGCCAGGCAAGGAACGAAAGCGATTCAAGGTCTCGCCGCTGCTCGGACTTGATGCCTGGATCGATTCGACCCTTTACGAGTTGCGATTTCGCCTCGCTGAATTCTGGGAAGATACTACCATTTTCTTCCGCCGGTTCCATGTCACCGGCTGGCGGCGAGCGATTTTCGAAGTTCTCGGCGAGGCATTTACCTGGGGCACTGTCGGTTCCGTCGTCATGCTGACACTGGCCATCCCCGCCTTCCACGAGACAGAAAAGAACTGGCGGACACGCGACGATTTCGCAGTGACCTTCCTTGATCGCTATGGCAACGAAATTGGTCAGCGCGGCATCCTGCATCGCAGCGCCGTGCCGATCGATGAGCTGCCGGATCATGTCATCAAGGCGGTCCTCGCCACCGAGGACAGACGATTCTTTGACCATTTCGGCATCGATTTCCTCGGACTTTCGCGCGCGATGACGGAAAACCTGCGGGCCAACTCAGTGGTTCAGGGCGGCTCGACGATCACCCAGCAGCTTGCGAAGAACCTGTTCCTCACCAACGAGCGCAGCCTTGATCGCAAGATCAAGGAGGCTTTTCTCGCCGTCTGGCTCGAGTCCAATTTGAGCAAGAAAGAAATCCTGCAGACCTATCTCGACCGGGCCTATATGGGCGGCGGCACGTTCGGCATTGCGGCCGCCTCGCAGTTTTATTTCGGCAAGAGCGTAAAAGACGTCAGTCTCGCTGAAGCGGCCATGCTCGCTGGCCTGTTCAAGGCGCCGGCCAAATATGCTCCGCACGTCAATCTGCCCGCTGCCCGCGCCCGGGCCAATGTTGTGCTCAGCAACTTGGTGCAGGGCGGATTGATGACAGAGGGGCAGGTTGTCGGCGCCCGCCGCAATCCGGCGACCGTGGTCGATCGCGGCCGATCGGAAAGCCCGGACTACTTCCTCGACTGGACCTTCGACGAAGTGCGAAAGGTCGCGCAGAAGCTGCCGACCCATACGCTTGTCGTTCGCACTACGCTCGACATGGGCATTCAGAAGGCCGCCGAGGAGTCGGCCGAGTTTCACCTGCGCCAGTTCGGCAAGGAGTATAACGTGACCCAGGCGGCCATCGTCGTTCTGGAGAACAATGGCGCCGTACGGGCGATCGTCGGCGGACGCGACTATGGCGAAAGCCAGTTTAACCGCGCCACGGCAGCACTGCGCCAGGCCGGCTCGTCGTTCAAGCCCTATGTCTACGCGGCTGCCATGGAAAAGGGCATGACCCCCAAAACGCTGGTCTCGGGCGGTGCGGTTTCATGGGGCAGCTGGTCGCCGCAGAACTATTCGCGCCAGTATCTTGGGAAGATCGACCTCACGACGGCCCTCGTCAAATCCATCAATACCGTTCCGGTGCGCCTCGCGAAGGACTACCTGACGACAGCGCCAATCGTTGCGCTGACGAAAGCCATGGGTGTTGAATCGCCGATCAGTTCGCATAAGACCATGGTGCTTGGCACGTCAGGCATGACGGTCATGGATCAGGCAACCGGATACAATGTCTTCGCTACGGGCGGCATGGCCGGCCTGCGGCATCCCTTCACGCAAATTTTGAGCCAGAACGGTGACGTGCTGTGGGACTGGAAGAGAGATGGGGCCAAGCCGCACCGGGTTCTCTCCGAAACCGCAACGAATAATATGAACATAATGCTGGCGCAGGTGCCGGAGTGGGGGACGGGGCGGCGCGCCGCGTTGCCGATGACCCGCGCGGCAGGCAAGACCGGTACCACGCAAAGCTATCGCGACGCATGGTTTGTCGGCTTTACCGGCAATTACACAGCCGCCGTCTGGTTTGGCAACGACAACTTCACACCAACCAAGGAATTGACGGGGGGCATTCTTCCGGCGATGACTTGGCAGCGGTTCATGAACTACGCTCATCAAAATATCGAACTCAAAGCCATCCCCGGTATCGATCCAACCTTGCCCAAACAGGAGAAAGTCGCAGCGGCGAAGGCTGAGGAAAACGAAGAGGAAAGCGACGTGTTGAAGGCAGAGGAGCGGCCGCGTGTCCTCTCGGGCGCCACGGCCGCAACCATCCGTGAAATCGGACAAGCGTTGAAAGCTGCTCCACAGTTGAAACTGCCAATCCTGCCCGCAAAAGTCTCCGCGCTTTGATTGCGTGCGTGATCTCTCCCGTGTAGTCATCGTTCATGCTTCGAAATGTCTTCCTTGCCCTCATTGCGCTTGTCATTGCCGTCGGTGGCGGCACGATGAGCGCATGGTATGCGGTGAACCGTTTCGATGGTTTCGGGGCGCTCACCATCGGCCGGTGGACTGCGCATCCCGAAGCTGGCACCCCCCTTTCCGATCCCTACGCCAAGGCGCGCGCGGCACGCGAGGGGGCATTTCCGCTTGGCAGTACCGAGGGCCTCGCCTTCTACGCCTATAGCGATGGTCAAGGTAAAACGCTGGACCGGCGCTGCTCCTACAAGGTCGAGGGCAACAGCCCCAATTCGCGCTTCTGGACCCTGTACGCGGCCGATCGTACGCTGGTTGCGCTGGATCCCGGCCAAAACCGTCTTCCGGCGATTCATTCCCGCCAGATCTTCCGCAAGCAGGACGGGCAATTTATTGTCAATGTCTCTGCCAAAGCGCAACCGGGCAACTGGCTGGCCATCACGGGGCGCGGCCGCATGGTCCTCGTCATGACGCTCTACGACACCCCTGTTGGCGGCAATTCCGGTCTCGTCGATATGAAGTTCCCGTCTGTCACGAGGACTGGCTGCGATGGTTAAGGTCCTCCGCACCCTGTTCATTGGTCTTGTTGGCGCTGGTTTGATCCACATCGCCGTGGTCCTGCTCGTGCCCTATTACTCCGACCGCAATACCTGGTCGCGCATCTCAGCCTATGGTGATGACTGGCAGTTCCACACCGTGACGCGCGAGGGCATCGCCGGCATGGTTCCCCTCGCCTTTGATCCGCTGTTTCAGGCCGTCGCGTGCCGCTTTGACATAACCGATCTTCCCGCTCACATCACAGGCGTCGGCACCACGCCTTACTGGTCAATTTCCGTATATAACCGCCAGGGAGCAAACATCTATTCGATCAATGACCGGACAGCGATTGCCGATCAGCTGGATCTCGTGGTTGCCACGCCCCTGCAGATGATCGAGCTCAACAAGACCAAGCCAGCAGCCGCGGAAAACTCAGTGCTGATCGAAGCCGATATGGATGAAGGGTTCGTGGTTGTGCGCAGCTTCGTGCCGGATGAATCCTGGCGATCCCAGGTCGACGCGTTCCTGAAAAGCGCGAACTGCACCCCGCTGCTTTAGAGCCAGAACGGCCCGATGTCAGCACAACAGAGGCTCAAGGCCCTTCAGTGTTCTTGAGGGCACGAACTCCTGCACATCGTAATAGGCAAGTTTCTTCTGATGAAACGGATCTTCGGCAAGTATTTCCTGCAACGCCTCTTCGCTGCTGGCCTTGGCGAGAATAATCCCGCCTGTCCGCGGCACCTTGGCGCCTGATGCGAGAAATGTGCCGGCGGCGTAATGCTTTTCAAGGAACGCGACATGCAATGGAATGGCCGCATCCACCTCATCCAGCGGAACCACATAGGTCAAGGAAACGATAAACATCCGCTCTACTCCAGATGATCATTATTCGTTGCTTCAGATAGGCATTTTGCCCCGCATGGAAAAGTCCCCTTCCTTCGGCGTTGCAAAACGTGATTGCGGGTTTAACGTGGCGCTCCGGCCATGTTTTCTTCGCCTGTCCGGACCATGATCATTACGAAACCGGGAGACCCCATGAAAAAGCTTGCTATCGCCGGAACTGTCGCGCTGCTCTCCATCACCACCTCACTTTCCGCCTTTGCCTTCGATCAGCAAAATGCCGAAAGGATCAAAACGCTGGTTGATACCGGCATGCAATATTACTGGTCCGGCGGCGACGTCAAAAAGGCGGAAGCTGAAATTTTCAAGGGCATTACCCTCCATGGCCGCTACGACGTGGTCGAACAATCCTTCGCCGAAGCTTCGAAACTGGCACCTGAGCGGCTTGATTTCCGCTTTGCTGTCGCTTCGTCGCAAATCCTCCAGAAGAATGTCGATGGCGCACGCGCAACCTATGAAGACATTCTCGCCAAGGATCAGACTTCGTTCGAGGCGCAGGCATGGCTCGAGGCTCTGGCCCGGGTCGGCAATGATGAGACCGGGGCTGCGCTGGCTCATCAGGGCCTCTCCGGGCTCGACCGCGAGCGGGCGGAAGCCTACCGCCAGCGCTTTGTTCGCGCCGAGCAAATCATGGCCGAAAAGCCGAATACAGAAGTGCCGGCCGTACCCGGCAAGGTGATGATCGTCGCCCTCGGCTATGCGCTGGCCAAGGACGGTACTGCCGAAAAGCCGTTGCTCGACCGGCTCGACGTGGCGCTCAAAGCCGCTCAGGCGAATCCAACGGCGCGAGTCATGGTGACCGGCGGCCAGCCGCAGGCCGGTGTCACCGAGGGTGATGTGATGATGAAATGGCTGGTCGAGCACGGCGTTGACCGCGACCGCATTCTCATCGAGGACAAATCAAAGGATACGGTCGGCAATGTACTCAATGTCGCGAACCTGCTCAAGCGCCATACCGCAGACAGCGTCATTCTTGTCACCAGTTCCAGCCACATGCGCAGGGCACGGACGGTGCTTGAGGACGCGCTCAAACAATACGGCATCTCCGCAAACGTGTTGCCGGTCGTGGCGCTCGATGCGCCTTCGGTCGAAGAAGCAGCCAAAGTATCGCCTGATGAACGCCTGGTGATCTACCGCGACCTGATGCGTGTGTCCGGCGCCTGGGCATATCCCGGGCTACAGCAGTAGAACACGTGACCCTGCCCCGGCCTATCCCGGCTGGGGCATCGTATCGAAAAACCTGCGCGGTGGTTTTGGCTTGCTGCGCTTTGGCGCTTCCGGCGTGTAGCGCTCGTAGCGCACGCCCGGGAAAATCATGATCTCGGCTGTCGTGCGCCGTGTGGTATCAGGGTCATAGCGGCGTTTCGTTGCGCTGCCTGGAAATGTGATGACAAACCCCATATCGCCCATCCGTTTTGGTTCGTTGAATCTCCTCGATACTCAGATGCATACGCGCGCACGATTTGCGCCATAATTTCATTTAGGCATGCCGATGGTTAACGGGTTGCTAACGCTTCGCGGCTAGTTTTAGCCATTGTTTAACTGCGTCATGCGTCGAGTGGAGTGTGTTCGTGAAGTATCCTGAGTTTCGGGCGCTTGAAGACCGCAATGGCGGCAGCAAGGCTGACGATCTCCTGACCGCATCGATTACCGCCTTCTGCTGCGTCGCCAGACCGGCAAAGAGCGACGCGCAGCAGCTCGAGGATCTCGCAGTTCCTCTCCTTGTCCTCGCCTCGCCGCGTGTGCGCCGCCATGCCGCTGCGGCCTTGTCCGAGCTGCCTCATGCACCGAAACGCCTCATCCTGGCGCTTGCTGAGGATGAAGTCGACATCTCTGCGCCACTGCTATTGCGCTCTCCGCTGCTGCAGCCGTCTGACCTTATCGATATCGTCACTCACAAGGGCATCAGCCACGCACGCGCCATTGCACGGCGGCGGATCGCCGATCCAGAACTCCTGCGCGTCCTGCACGGCTTCAACGATCCGGCCATAGAACGCGCGCTTGAAATCCAGTCGCAATTTGACCTTGGCGATGGCGTCCTCTTGGCCGCAGCTCCCGCAGCACCAGACTCGCCGCGCCTGCGCGAAACGCGCGAGGCGTTGAAGGCCCTTATGCGCGAGAGCGACGCCGGTTTCTCCAGTGACCAGCATCTTGCCAATCACCTGATTGATGCGGCGCTTCTCGATCAGACCACAATATTTCAACAGGAATTCGCCAAGGCGCTAGGCCTCGATCAGGATAGCGCCGGGCGCATCATCGGCCGAGGGCTCAATGCCGAATTGACCATCGCGCTTGCATCGCTAGGTCTGTCCGCCGAGGCCGCGCATCTAATACTCACCGGGCTCTTCGGGCTCGTCCACAAGGACCTGCATTCCTTGCGGCTCTTCGTTCAATCCTATCGCCAGATCGACAAGGACAAGGCGCAGATGACGGTAGAGCGCTGGAAAACAGAAGAGAATTCGCAAAAATTGCGGCAGAAACTGCGCGAGATGGCGCAGGATTACGAAAGCGGGACACGCAGGGTTTCTTGACATACCAGGTCTGCGTCTGCTGATCGGTACCATTAAGGGTTTGCTGCAACTCACTGCCCTTGATGATGGAAGTTCTGCGATAGCAAGGTTGTCATATTCCTGAAACAGTCTGATGAGATGAACCCGCAGATTTTGCTGTCGGGTCGCGTCGGCGTTTTATTTCGATACAGATTTTTTTCGGCACGATTTTTCAGGGCCGCCTGGCCAATTTTCATAAGGAATTTTCATGGTTCAGCGCCCTTGCCGTCCCATATCCGTTTTTTATCCAAAATCTCCCCGCCGTCTGGCCATGCTTTTGTGTACGACGGCGCTGTTCTTGCCGGTTGCCACGGCACAGGCGCAGAGCGTATCGCCGGACGATTCACTGAAGATTTTGACGTATAATGTCGACTATATAAGCAGCGTATCTCCTGAGCAGGTCTTTCCCTTCTTCAAGTATGGCAATTTCGACATTATTGCCTTCCAGGAAACACATCCGGGCGGGCCCAGAGAGACATACGGATGGGAGCTGGCCGATTATCTGACGACAAAAGGTATCGGCATCTACCAGATTGAAGACCCCGACAAGCAAAACGTGCCGGGAAATCAAAGCATGATCAGCCGCCTCGATGGTGAATTTCTCAAGCGACCCGTCAACTACTGGCCAGGCAATGATTATTTTCTGGCGGATGCAACACAAAGCCGCCCGGAAACCGCCATTACATCCGTACATACCAATTACAACGATGGTTCGTATGAGAGTAGTCGCGATCGATATTCTCGTCTGTCTCGCGTAGAAGAAGCCAAAATCTTCAACGATTGGGCGGCATCGCGTGATTTACCGACCATTCTTGCCGGTGATTTCAACGCCGGCGATGTGTCGGAACGCGGGCTTCAGCCGGGTGAGACCTATCCCGCCGCAGGCAATATGCCAGTGACGCTCAACATATTGAAACACCAGTATCAATTGCTGCAAACGGAGAGCGAACGGGAGCTTTTTGAAGCGCATGATCTCGGCGATGGCCGCTACACCTGGCCTTCTGTACCCGACGATCGATCGAAGGATGAATGGCCGGCATGGCAGCGCGACAAGATCGACCATTTCCTCGTCTCCCGGCCCTTCGGCAAATGGTATGTCATCCAGGATGATCCGAATGACAAATATACCGGGATCATGGACGCTGTGGCGACCTATACGGATGCTGCGGGGGAAACAAAACCTATTTCTGACCATGCACTGGTCGCCCATACATTCCGCTGGGTAGGACCGGTCCTGCAAAAATACGATGCGGATACAACCAATCCCGAGCAATACAAGGTGCGGATGGTGTGGAACAGCAATGCTTCCACATTTGCTGGAAATGGAGGTGTTTTTCACCTTTCCCGCAACAATATGCGAAATGATCTCTATCTCGGCCAGATAGCCGATATGTCCCTATCGGCCGATACCCAATACACAGTGCAGAAAAGTGACAATCCACTGGACAATGATGCCCTGTTCAATCGACTGGTCTCGCGCGTGCAAGCTTCCGGGCCGGCGCTGGCCAAGGCCAATCTTGACAAGCTCCAGTCCGAAAAGGCGGACGCAATTCGAGCAATAGATGGCAGGCTGGGGGAAATAACAGATGACGAGACCGCAAGGCTCGAGGCGATTGCTTTCGAGGCTGCCGTCAAGGCGGCGGACGCTATATTGGCGCTGATACCGGCAGATGCTCTCTCTTCCGACGAGCTTGCTGCCGCCAGAGACAAATTGATAGCACTGAGGTCCGACCTGCTGACGCCCGGCAAACAGAAAGAAGCCTTCGACGGCCTTAAAGGTTTGAAGGACTCCATAGCACTGGCCGGGCTCAGTATTGTCGGAACACCACGACCCAGCGATCCAATACTTAGGGCCGAATGGGAGAAAACCCCTGGGGTGGTGCTTTATCGCAGCGTTAAGGCTGTGAAAAATGTGCCCATGGAAGACGCGGCCGCCTCAACAATAGTCCTGGATGCCAAAGCGCAAGCTGACCTCGACAAGGCGGCATTGACTGTCGATACGACGCAACGGCTGATACCCATCCTGCATGCGTCGGGAATGACCCTTCATCTGTCCGATATCCAGCTGGACAACGCACTCGGCCAGCCGATCCTCGCCAATCTCACCGACGAAGAAAAGAAAACCCTGCTCGATTGCGGCAGCAGCGACCCGCGCTTTGCCCAGGCGATCAAGGACTATTGCATCGACGATCACAGTTTCATCGGCGAGACGCTCGTGAGCGACAAAGGCACGGTGGTCGTGACCGAAGATGCGGCGCTCGGCGGTCCGCATGCCAAGCTGCGTCTCGATGACGGGACCTTGCGCGTTGCCGGGACCGGCATGGGCGAACTTGGCCGCGAACTTGTGATCGAGACAGGTGGCGGCGGTCTCGATATCGAGGACCCGGACAATACATTGTCGTTGAAAACCGGACTTTCCGGCACGGGACGTCTGAGCAAGCTTGGCCTTGGCCAGCTCTCCATCGATGGTGATTTTGCAAGCTTTGCCGGCAGTACCTCGGCCGACGCGGGCACTTTGCGCGTCGATGGCCGGCTCGGCGGGACGGTCGATGTCCAGGCGCTCTTGCAGGGCACCGGCTCAATTGGCGCGCTTGTCGCCAATAACGGCGGTATCGTTGCGCCCGGCAATTCCATCGGTAAGCTGACGGTTACCGGCGATGCGACGTTCACACCGGGCAGCCGTCTTGACATCGAAGTGGACGGCGGCAAGAGCGACGTCCTTGATGTCGGCGGCAAACTCAACCTTCTTGGCGGCACCGTCGTTGTGACGCCGGAAGAATCCGTCTCGCTACTTTCGCCCCATCAGGTTCTGGCCTCGCTTGGACAAAGCTATCGCTTCATCACTGCTTCCGCCGGTATCAGCGGACGGTTTGACAGCGTCGAGCCCAGCTATCTCTTCATCGGCGCATCGCTTGGCTACGAGGCCAACGCCGTAAGCCTGACACTTGATCGCAACAGCCTCGCCTTCAATACGTTCGGGCGAACACCCAATGGGAAAGCAACACTGGACGGGCTGGAGTCGCAAATTTCGGGGCCGATTCATGACCGGATCGCCGTCGCACAGATCGGCGATGACATCGACGCCATCGCCGCGCCGCTTGTCGACGACGTTCCGGCGACGCTGAATGGCGTGCTTGCCCAGGACGCCGGTTTTGTCAGCGGGGCCACAACCGGCCGGCTGCGCGCGGCCTTTGGCCGCGTCGCGGCGAAACCGCAGCCGGTCATTGGAGCGCAGGCTTTCGGACCCGACACATCCCGGGAAATTGCCGAAATACGTGCCAGAAATGGCGCACCCTTCACCGCGATCGCACCTGCGGCTTCAACCACCGCCTGGTGGGGAGAGGCCTATGGCAGTTGGAGCCATGCGGAAGCAAACGGCAATGCCTCCGGCTACGGCCGCAACATCGGAGGTATTGTTACGGGTCTTGACGGTGTCGTGGCCGATACATGGCGCATGGGCGTGCTTGCCGGTTATGGCGATACGACGCTCAACGGTCATGGCACAACCGCCTCGGTCGATAGTTACCAGATTGGACTTTATGGCGGAACCGAATGGGGAAAGCTCGGCCTGAGCCTCGGTACGGCGCTTGGCCAAAACGAAATCGACACCGGCCGCAGCGCTGTCTTCGAGGGCTTCGCCCGGCACCACAGCGCTACCTACGCGGCCCAAACCGCGCAGGTGTTCGGCGAGATCGGCTATGAACTCAATACCGCCCATGCCGATTTTGAACCCTTTGCCGGCGCGAGTTATGTGCACCTCAGGACCGGCCGCTTCCAGGAAGACGGGGAGATCAGCAATCTCACCGGCCTGACCGGCACGACCGATCTGATAACCACGACGCTCGGCTTGCGCGCCTCGCATGCCGTTGTCCTGTCAGAGGCAACCACGCTCACGGCGCGCGGCATGCTCGGCTGGAGCCACGCCTTGGGTGACCTGACACCGCAGCAGCGCCTTGCTTTTTCCGGCGGCCAAGCCTTTACAATTGAAGGTTTGCCTATTGCGGAAGACACAGCCATCGTCGAGGCGGGGTTTGACGTCGGCATTGGTCCCGCCACCACCCTCGGCCTAAGCTACACCGGTCAGTTCTCATCCCGGGCCAGCGACAATGCGGTGAAGGCGGATCTGACGGTGCGGTTCTAATTGCGGTAAGATCAAACCAACAGAACGGGTTTGCCCGGGCTGCCGGTCATATTTGCGTCACCGGAAACAGTTCCGATCGATCGCCGCGATAGTCCTCGATCTCGACAATCCACAGGTCGCGATCCCAGCGCTTCTGCTTTTCGAGATCATGGTTGATTTCCATTTCGGCGCTACCGGCTTTCAGCGGCGTGAACAGGCGCTCGTCCGGCTTGGTCTCGTCATAGACCATTTGCGGCGCGGGACCGAACAGATCGTAGCTACCGTCCGCATTGCGGAACTTGATGAAAATGGCTCCGGCTTCAGCAGCGCCCCTGTGGCTGAGCGCCGCGAACGCGCCGCTGCCATTAATGCGGCGCACCAGCGCAGAAACCCAGAATTCAGATGTCAGACGCATTGGAGCAAATCCTTGGTGGCAGAAATTCGGGTCGTGGTGAGCCGAAAATGGTGGTTTTCGAGCACCGGAGCGCAGTACATTTCGGTACGTGAGCACCAGAGCGCAGAAAAACGCCATTTGCAGGCCATCATGGCGCGAATTTAGTTCACCAACCCGATTTCCTGCATTTTCGCCAACAACTTTGCGTCGGGCTCGCCGGTGACCGGCAGGCGGAACAACTTCTGGAACTCGCTTACTGCATTCTTGGTGGACGTGCCTACCTTGCCGTCGATCTCGACCATGTCATTGCCAAAGGCCCTCAGCCCGGCCTGGATCCGCACGATTTCGGCCGGTGACAGACCACCCTGGGGCGCATTGGCTGCAGCGTTTTGCGCAGAGTTTGTCGAAATCTTCTGTACGGCAGCCTTCTCCTGGGTCTGTTCGGGTTTTTTCGCCGGTACAGCGATGCTGGCCGTCGTTTCGTCCGCGCTATCCACGGCGGGTTCTGCCTCGATGCCCATGTCGGCAGTCGCCTTGCGGTAGGCGTCGATTGCGGCGCGTGTGCCCTTGCCTGAAATGCCGTCGACGGTGCCTGAATAGAAGCCGAGCGCCAGCAGTTTCTGCTGGAGCTTGGCAACTTCCGGATCACCACCGGGCGCGAGGACGGGATCACCATTGATGGCGGCGGCGATGGGATCCGGGCTCTGCGGGATCGGAACCGATTTCACCTTGCGGATGGGGGCGTCCGCCTCCGGCTGGTTATTCGAAGAGTTTCCAAGCACACCGTTCTCAGGCTTGATGGGCTTGAATACGAGGTCCGGACGGGTGCGGAAGAACACACCATCATGCACGTGCGGCTGATACCAGAGGGCGTTGGCGGATATGAACCCCATCGTCACGAGAAACGCTGTTGTGCCGCCGGCGATCGCGGGATTGCTGGCGATCAACGCGCCTGTTGCCATGATGGCCACGGCGATCCGTCCCCTTTTGGGAGCACGGCGCTTAGGCCGATTTACGGGCTTCCCCATGGGAACCTCCCTTCATTTCGCTGGTCGCGTTGAATTCGACAATATTCGCGGGTTCTTCCTGAACGCACTCCGATGCCGGGCCATTCAGCGGGATGCGCACATCCACCACCGTGCCCTGCCCCGGAACGCTCTTTATCCTGAGATCGCCGTCATGCAGCCCAACGAGCCCCTTGACCGTGGCCAAGCCCAAACCCGTACCTTCGTGGCTTCGCGTGTAATCGTTTTGCACCTGGCGGAACGGTTGGCCGAGCGTCAGGAGATCGGCTTCGGCAATGCCAATACCCGTATCACTGACGGAGAAGGCCAGCATGTCATCTTCGATCAATGCGTCGATCGTTACAACGCCTCCGGCTTCGGTGAACTTGACGGCATTCGAGACGAGATTGATCAACACCTGATGGATCGCCCGGCTATCGGCAACGACATTGCCGATACGCGGGCTGACACGGTCGCACAGCGTCACACCTTTCTGCGCGGCCTGATGCGCCATCATGTCATGCACCATTGTCACGGCCTCCTTGAAGGCAAAGCTCTCCGCGACGATCGGATAGGTCCCTGCCTCGATTTTCGAGACGTCGAGGATTGCGTTGACCACAGAAAGGAGGTGGTTTCCCGAACGATGCACGAGTTCGACATATTCGCGCTGGCGCCCGTCCGGAAGCTTGCCGCAGATTTCCTGCAACAGGATATCGGAGAAGCCGATGATCGAATTGAGCGGTGTGCGCAATTCGTGGCTGACTGAAGCCAGGAACCTGCCCTTGGTGATTTCCGCCGTTTCCACTTCGCGCCGTGCAATTGCCAGTGCGTTGCGATCGGCCACCGCTTGCGAAATATCAGTCGCGACGACAACAAACCCCTCGCCCTGGCTGTGCGGCACTGCGCTCAGGCGATAACTGACGAAGCGCACGCTGTGGGCGTGTTTCAATGTTTCGCCCGGCGCAACACACCGCAGTTTCACTTCGACCACGGCACTCGGTGCGCCATTCTTCATGTCGGCCAGAAAGCCGAGAAATTGCACCCGGTCGGACACGTGTACGCGGTCGAGCAGGGGCGTGCCGATGAGAAGATTGCGAGCAATACCGAACTGATCCTGCGCCTTGGATGACAGCGAGCCGATCAATCCATTGGTTCCGAGGCTGAACACAACGCCCTCAACGGCGCTTTCGAGATCGGCCACGCGGTCATCGCGGCGCGCTGCCATGGCGCGGGCGGCAAGCGCGCTTGCGGTCCTTGTCACCAATGTCGCCAGATAACAGAACGAGGCCAGTAGTGTCAGCGGCGACAGCGCCACACTGCCATCCGCACGCAGTGACACGATGAGCAGCCCTGCCAGCACGACAGCGGCTATACGACCCGAAATGCGAAGCGACCTTTCAGACCGGTAGACAAACCAGGCTTCGAGAGGAATGGCGGCGGCCATGATCCACAGCAACAGATTGGCCGGCGCCGCAGCAGCGCCGATCGACGCTATGGAGAGACCGTAAGCGCCAAGCGCGCTCATGCCGACCGCTGTGCTGTCTTTAGAGAGCGAAAGTGCACCGCAGAAAATCATCGGAAGGGCAAGGACGCCTACGACGAGGCTGATGATGCCCGCCAGTTCACCCAGCATGAAGTGGCTCGTAACCATTGCAACGGCGAGCATGACCGGCATGGCAAGGATGGAGCCGGCCATGCGCGCATCGCGGTCGCGCTGGGCGGCGCCCGCTACGGATGGGTTTACCCAGCGCCTGCACAAACGCCCGAAGGACTCGGCAATTCTGGATCGTGTGACGGAATAGATCGGCACCAGTTTTTCCTGCTTTCCGCAAAATTCGGCAACTGCCAGATCGTTCGCGGTCATTTCCAGAATGTTATTTTGCAACATTCCTGTCGCCGTTAACTTTTGCAGACGAGGCTTTAAGGAAAGGATAAAACCGGGCTTGTCCAAGCCGCTCATATCGCGTTTCGAACGATTGTGACGGGCATGGTAAATGAAGGGTTTCCCCTTCGGCAGCGCTGTCCCGTGCGAATCGCCAAACACCGCTTTTCCCCTCGAAAATTCTTAATCCTTCGTTTCTATGATCGCTCAAATGCAGAAATGCGTTTCAACGGGTTTTTGCCGGATCTGTGTCAATGTCTCCTCATGAACCGCCTCTGCGTTGGCGGCAGTTGGAGCGGCAAGGGAACGGGTAATGTTTTTTCTGATCAAGTTTGCGATCAAGTTCTGCTTCTGGATGATGCTGATCTCCCTGTTCATCCCCGTGGATTCGAAGCAAGATCCGCAGGGCGCCACCCAGCCTGGCCCCATCGAAGCCTTCTTCGCCGCGCGCGAGACAATCAGCGACCTCAGCGATTTCTGCACACGCAAGCCGCAGGCTTGCGAAACCGGCAAGGCCGCGCTTTCAAGCGCCGGCGTCCGCGCCGGCGAAGTTGCCAAGGTCGGCTATGACTATCTCGACACGCAACTCGGCAGGAGCCCCGGCAAGGCCGACGCAGCGGTGGCAGCGGCCCATGGCGGCATTCCTGCACAGAGCAATCAGATTGACGCCATCAAGGCAAAGCTGCGCGAAGTGGCTCTGCGCGAAATCCTGGAAGCTGCCGTCCGCCAGCGCGAACAGACGAATGTGGACGACAAGACCCAGACCGGCACCGTCGTGAAGAAGTAATCCCGTTCTTCGATTAAAACGGTGACGTTTGCCACTCTAATCACTATATATGCCATGAACAGGACATTTTGCATGGCACAGACAATTGACGACATTGTTGCTGATTTCGATTTTCTCGATGATTGGGAAGATCGCTATCGCTATGTCATTGACCTTGGACGCGACCTCAAGCCCTATCCGGAATCTGCACGCGATGCCGCCCACAAGGTCAGGGGTTGCGTCAGCCAGGTATGGTTGAAAAGCACGCTCAACGGCGATGCTGATCCGGTCATCGAATTCGTCGGCGATTCCGATGCGCATATCGTGCGCGGTCTCGTCGCCATCATGATGGTACTCTATTCTGGCAAAAGGGCTTCCCAGATCCTGGCGATCAACCCCGAAGCCATCCTCAAGACGCTCGGTCTCGACGAACACCTCACTCCGCAGCGGTCCAATGGTCTGCGCGCCATGATCGGCCGCATCCGCAACGAGGCACAGGCTGCGCTTGCCACTGCCGAAGTCACTCAGCACTAGAGCAAGTCGCGCCATCGGGAGAGCAGAACCGGCTCCAAGTAGACAAAACTTGCTTGTCTTATGACTGTCCGCGCTTCTTGTGAGAGAAAGAAGCGCCGGAGAGGGCTGCCACCCTCGTCCGGCGATGGGGGATGGATCGTGGATGTGCAGGCCGTCTGAAGGGCCGAGCTAGAGTGTGATCGCCCCCATCTTTTCCAATCGTCCTGAACGGATACCCAGGGTCTCGCCCTGGATGACAA
>NZ_PGGM01000017.1 GCF_003010965.1 Phyllobacterium sophorae | reverse complement strand
CGGGACTGGAAAACCGCCAAAGGTCGCTATAACTGCAATCATGCGAAAACTTATCGTCCTCGCCAACGCGCTCCTGCGCGACAACCGAAAATGGAACCAAAAAGCCACTTGATCAAAACGGATACTCCAGGTGCAACGCCAAGCGCAAAGACAAGCGCAGTTTTCAAAACAATGTTCTTCATGGGGATCATCTCCTCAGAATGTGAGCTCTGAGAGCGGCGACACTCTCCAACTGGCCGGAGAGCGAACTGGGATCGGTACTACCTACGCTCTCCGGGTAGCCCGCTAGCCACGATGATTCACGGGACGGCAGACCTGACAGGCAAACGTCATCGGGGTTGCAGCGTTCCGGTTTTGGGCTTCGGTCCGAAAGAGCCTTGGACTTTAGACCCTCTCCAAGATCGGTCTTAAGTCTGAATGGCGCGCAGCAAAGGTCTGAAACGCTCGTGCGGGTACTCACCCCGCGGAACAAACCCTGTGTGCCACGACTTCTGGTAGCCGAAGGGAAAGATTCTACAAGGGAGAGTAAGCATGAGACGTATTCTGTTCGCCATGGCCATGATGATGGCGGCCTCAGGAAGCGCTTTCGCGCAAGACGCGGTTGTGATTGAGGTACCGCAGCCGGCCCGTGACTATGTCATCGCGCACCCCACCGATCCTGTGGTCATCGAGGGCGATGTCGCTGTGGGCACGACTGTTCCCGCGGACGTCAAGCTGGTGCCGATCCCTGACAGTCCAGACTACGGCTATGTCTATGTCGACAAGCAGCCGGTCATCGTGACGATGAAGGACCGCAAGGTGGTTTATATGTCGAAGTGATGACCTCGAATGAGCCAAACGGAATAGGCTGACAACTTTGCTGCAGCCTCGGCTTGGCCGCTAAGACGGGGGCGGCCAAGCCAAACTCTTCGACCCCTATGCGCCATGTAACGAAGCTTGCCTTCCGCGCGTCGATCTAGTCATTGCGCGGCGATCAACTGGAACGGAGCACCGTCGTGTCGAAAAAGGATGAGTTGAGAATCCTCCATGCGTTTGAAATGCCGGTCGTGAAGGACAATCGAACTCAAATGGTCATTGTCAGCTCTGAGGAACTGGGCGGCGTATATCTCCGTTTGCTGAAGAGATCGACCGATCCGCGTTACGACATTTTCCAAGTAAATATCGTAATTAAAGGCATCGAATACGAAACCGAACAGAGCACAAGAGTTGCAGCCGGGGCCTTGGCTCGTGCGATTGCTGACCTGGCAATTATCAGTCCCTATGATGACGACTAGATCATTAGCGCACATCATTGCGCTCCAGTCCTCTAAGCCGCTAGAATATGGCTTGTTCAGATCGGACCCAAGCTACGCTGCACCGGTTAGGTCCAGAGGGTCCGGAGCTCTCGCCGGTCGGCGGCTTGGCCCGCCCCAGGCTTAAATCTACAGGAGGCGCGATGCTTGCCCATGTCAAGGTGGTTCCCGTTCTTTGCAGCGCGGTCTTGGCGCTGGCCCTGGTAGCGGCGCCTTATAAAGTTACGTTCGGCCATCACTTCCTTGAACTGAACGTCCAGACGGCGTGGGGAAAAGATGGCGGCAACGGCGGAGGCGGTGCTGGCGGCAACAATGGCAGCGGTGGTGGCAATAACGGCAGCAAGGGTGGAGGCAATGCCGGCGGTAACAACGGGAACGATGGCAATGGTGGCGGCAAGAATGATGGCGGCAAGGCCGGCAGTGATAGCGGAGGCAGAGGCGGCAAAAGCAACAGTGCTGGCAACACCGGCAATGCTCAGGGCGGGAACGTCAATCAGTCTACCCCTGCCGAGAATGTCGCGATCGACGGTGCCACAATGGAGGTTCGGCACTGGAACGGAATGAGTGAAAGAATTAAAGATGGACGCTACGTTATGAAGGACGCGAAAGGCCGCACAATCATCAATCGAACCGCGACAACATCTGATCAATCAAGATTGCAATCGTTCAACCGCTAAAGCGGGCACCTTTTCCCGCCAACAGATTTCATGACCGGCGTCGCGCAATGCCATAGCAGCTTCGGTCCGGTTTGTGAGGTTGAGTTTGGCAAGGATGCGTCCCATATGGTGTTTCACCGTCTTTTCGTGCAGGTCAAGCTTCAGCGCAATGCGCTTGTTGCTTAATCCTGCCGCAACAAGGTTCAATACTTCATGCTCGCGGGCGGTCAGTCCGGCGATCGAGTGATTTTTGCCAGGCGCACCGGACATCGATGATGCGTCCGAGAGCAACCGGGCCGATAGGGAAGGAGAAACATAGCCCTCACCGGAGGCCACGGCGAGAACTATACCCGCGAGTGCCCGGGAACCGACGCCTTTCAGGACATATCCTTTCGCGCCGCTGTTCAAGGCAATGGTCACATCGTCGCTCGTCTCGGAGACAGTCAGCATAATGATCTTCTGATCGGGAACGCGGGCCAGTATCGGCGAGATCGCGTCCAGACCTCCACCGGGCATTGAAACGTCGAGCAAAATGACATCTGGAAGGTACTCGAGTGCAATCCGAATTGCGTCCTCCTTCGTGCTTCCTTCTGCCACGATTTCGAGGCCGCTGATTTCACCAAGACTGCGTTTAACGCCCTCTCTGAACAGGGGATGATCGTCGATGACTGCTATTCGGATTTCCCCCATCATGTATGCTCCATACCGTACGTACGCTGGACGGTCTGATCCCCGAAAATAACCGGCTTCTCCTAATCGCTGCCCCCGCCGGCAGAGGGTCAGGCACTGGTCTCTCTTAAATGATCTCACCATCATAATGTCCGCCGGATGATAAGGGAACGGAGAGTTGCGGCCGTGCGTTTATCGGCATGCGCGAACTACGACCAACCTCGGTAAGACGAAAGACATCGAGTCCGTTGGCGTAGCAGCGCTGTGGCTTGTTGCGCATTGGCCTGTGCAAACGGGAGACAAATACCAAGCTGCTCGGCAAGCATGTTTGGAGGCTTGGGGTGAAAAAGTCACTTGTACCGCCTGCCGGGACGCCTTCATTGAAGCTGCCAAAGAGGCAGGCATTTACGTCACCCACCAGCGACTATAGTTCTGTTTTGATTGGTAGCACTAAGACTTTGGTCCGATGGCGTTTTTCGCGGATGAGAGCTATTCTTCCAGCGCGAGCTCGCGTCGGCAAGACGGCGGGCCAGTCATGGGGCAAACAATAGAAAGGCCAGGGCAATGGCCAACAAACGCAACGATTGGGGTGACAATTCAGGCAACTATTTCGACGAGATGCAATCCCATCCGAATACGCTCAGTGAGCAACTCTTTTTAGAGGCGGTGCATGGCAGGTTCGGGCGTGTGATCTCATTCACAATGATCGCGTTCATAGCGGTGGCCACCATTCTGTTCGTTACCATTTTCAGCATTGTTGAAGCGATGGTACCTAGCTTGGCTGAACAGCGGAAGCGCAGTGAGCGCATGCGCGACGATGAGGTCTAGCGCTTTGTTTGTTCGATCTCCGCCTGCTCTAGACGCTCGAGCTTTGTTGAATCGATCGCCATGAGTATGACCTTGAAGTGACTGCGAAATGCCACCTGCATGTCGTCCTGGCGCATTCGGCCGTACGGACACTCGTAGGCCTGTGCCGGCAGAAGATCCAGTTCGACACCCAAGACGATGACTACCCGCATGGCTGTAAGCTGCGCGGGCGTATCAAGCAATATATCGTACACATGCAGTATCCATTAATGTACAGGCAAAGCAGAACTAAAAATCATCGTTCGAATAGTGGAGATCCCAGGATGAAGATTGATTTAGGCGAAGTGCTTGATCCATTTCGCAGGCACGTCATCGACATCAAAGATGCGCTTGCTCATGCCCGTTATCGCTACGATGGGCTCGATTTGATCTTGGAGACGGTCTCCAACTCCAAGGTCCGCGGTGCCTCACAGGAGATTTTCGCCGTGGCGGGTGAAAAGATGAATGTCGTTGACGATATGCTAGACGAACTCTATCGGCAGCTATCTGACGCCGATCGGATGCTCGAAGCTTACGAGTCAAAACGAGAGTGACGCCTGTTTCGGAGCTGCCCCGATGACCCGACGGAATTCCGGCGGGCCCACGGCCAAGGACTTCCCGGGGCGGCTATGATCTTGTTGCCATGTCCGATTGCCTGCTTGATATGGCGATCCCGTCGGGGCTGGTCGGCATGTAAAGGAGCATCTGGCGAAAGAAGGAACCTGGCTGATCGTCGAACCGTCGGCGCATGACACACTCAACGATAATCTCAACCCCGTCGCACGTTTGCTACGGCGCTTCCGCTATGATGTGCACACCGGCCCCTTTTCGCAGGAAGTCGTGGACTGGGAGTTAGGGCGGAGAATTACGGCTGCGTAAAGTTGCCCCCGATGCTGGATTAATCCGGTTTCGAGCGTGCTCTCGAATTCAGGTCGAGGCAATTGAGCGCAAGAGCCACATCACGCCAAGTTTAGGCTCCAATTCAGTACAGAAGCCAAGCAATGACGATTGCCACCACGACCCCAATCAGGAATACCGTGCTAAAGGTTATGGGACCGGCATTGACGCCAAGTTTCTTCAGTCGCGCGTCGCGTTTGTCCGACATGGACCTTTGTCTCCTCGCGTCGATTGCTGGCACCGTGCACGATAGCTGATCCGCTCCGCATGTGTACCGACTGCGAAGATCCACTTCGCAGGCGGCGGCGATTGCATATTCGTGGTAAAGCCGCATCACTACGGCAATTGGTGTGAGCCCTTTTTCCGTTAATGGCTGTCCGACAACGGGAATACTGTCATGTTGGGCAATGCTTCGCAACGTGTGTGGTGGCGGTCGAAGCGCGATTTTGGAGAATTGGCAGCTAGCGGCGGCCATTCGTCCTTTGCCGGACTGATCGGAGCGCCTTGGCAGCGACGAACGGGATCCCGCCGCCACCAGCGGTGTCAAAGCGTGCGAGTCAGATAAAACTCGTCCCCAGGGCTTTGCTTCGTAGAAGCCGAGTTTTTCGATCCAACTCTCGAGCGGTGGCCCGAGGCAACAACATCGAAATGCCGCCTCAGGTCCGATTGCCGCTGGCTCAACCCTGATCGATTGGCAACGCGACGAATCTTGATTGGTCCTTGGACTGCACCTGGAGGAGTACAGCCTTGCGACCCGACTTGGCCGCATCTGCAAAGGCGGTCTCGATTTCCATGCCCGTATTCACTGGCTGGTTGTTAACCGATACGATGATGTCGCCGGGCGTGAGCCCCTTGTCGGCGGCATCGCCATCCTGTTCGACGTTCGTCACCACCAGTCCCTTGCCATCATCCGATGGCATGACCGTCAGTCCAAAGTCTTCGAGCGCAGACGGCTTTGCATCGTGTGGTGAGGCGGCCGCCCCCTTGTCGTCGCCGGGCATCGCCTTGATGGCGACGTCGACCGCCTTGGCCTTGCCGTCACGCCATACCGTCAGCTCGACGTCCTCGCCAGCCTCGACCGCGGCGATCTTCTTGGCAAGGTCACGCGGATCGGCAACGGTGTTGCCGTTGACGGCGGTGATGACGTCACCAGCGGTGATGCCCGCCTTGGCGGCGGGGCCACCAGGCTGCGGTTGGGCCACGAGCGCTCCTTCGTCTTTCGCCAGGCCGAGCGAATCCGCGATCTCCTTGCTTACCGGCTGTATCTGAACGCCGATCCAGCCGCGGGATACGGAGCCCGTCTTGATCAGTTGGTCGACGACGAGCTTTGCAGTCTGCGCGGGGATCGCGAATCCGATGCCGACGCTGCCGCCAGAAGGTGAGAAGATGGCCGTGTTGACGCCGACGACGTCACCATTGAGGTTGAAGGCCGGGCCGCCCGAGTTGCCCTTGTTGACGGCTGCGTCGATCTGGATGAAATCGTCATAGGGGCCGGCACCGATGTCGCGGCCGCTGGCGGAGACGATGCCTGCGGTCACAGTGCCGCCGAGGCCGAAAGGATTGCCCACCGCAACGACCCACTCGCCTACACGGACCTTGTTGTCATCGCCGAAACCGACATAGGTGAACTTGCGGTTGTCGTCGACTTTCAGCACAGCAAGATCGGTTCGCTTGTCCTTGCCGACGAGTTTGGCGTCGAGCTCGGTGCCGTCATTGAGCACGACCGTATAGGCGCTGCCGTCTTCGACAACATGATTGTTGGTGACGAGATAGCCGTCCTGCGAGATGAAGAAGCCCGAACCTTGCGCGGTCGGACGGATGCGCTCCGGCCTGTGCTGGTTGCGGGGGGCCTTGCGCGGTTCCATGCCCCGCTGGCCGAAGAAGCGCTGCATGCCCTCGGGAAGCTGGTCTAGACCCGGCATATCCGAATTGTCGTTGTCGGCCTGTGAGGGCACGCCCTTGACGCGGACGCTGACGACTGCGGGGCTGACTTTTTCGACGATGTCCGCAAATCCGGATTCTGCAGGACCGGAAACATGGACCGCCTCAGCCTGAGCAGGCACGATGGCAGCCAGCGGGCCAGTAGCCAGCAGGCCACCGACGAGCGCCGACGACACCAACGCGGCAGCCACACGGGCCCGGTAAGTGAATGGTTTATGGTCATTTGACATACATGGTATCTCCTTGGGATGACGGCGATGTGCCGCCTTTAATATCAGACGGTTTACGCAATCCGGGGTTACGGCGACATTTCCGCGGAATGAACGATTTGTAACGGACAGCACCGGCCGTTGATTGAATTCTTCAGGGCCAGGGGCGTTTGCCGACCACCTCTTTCCTTGGCGGCGGTATGCAATCCATCCAACAGCCGGTTTCCAGCCGGCCTGTTTCGGAATGCTTGCGACCTTCCCGCGTACTCAGCTCAGGTTGGAAGCTTTGCGGGTCAGCATTCGAATTCCGAGAAACGCCGCCACGATCGTCAACATCGGGCTGGCAATGTTGAAGACAGCGTAGGGAGAATAGCTGAATGTGGAGACGCCGAGCGTGGCCGTCATATACGCGCCGCAACTGTTCCATGGTATGAGCGCGGATGTCGGTGTCGCCGATGCGCCGATGGAGCGGGAAAGCGCCACAGGTGACATGCCGCGGGCGGCAAATTCGTTCTTGAACATCCGCCCTGGCAGAACAACTGCAAGGTACTGATCAGCAGTCGCGACGTTGGTTGCGACCACGGCGGCGACGAGGGCGGCAATCAGGCTCCCGGCGGTTTTTGCCACACCGATGATCGGAGCGATCAATCTTGCCAAAATACCTGTCTTCTCGACAACCCCACCGAAGGCGAAAGCCGTAATCACCAGCCAGATCGTGTCGAGCATGCTGCTCATGCCGCCGCGCGTTGCGAGCATGTCGATGGCCGGATCGCCGGATGTCGACACATAGCCACTGGCAAGGGCGAGCCATACACCCTTGACCAGGCCAAGCCATCCCGGCACCGAATCGTCGGCGTTGGCAAAGGCGATGACCCTGTCCGGCGCAACAATCACCGCAAGCACGCCGCCAGCAAGGGCTCCAATAAAAATTGTGGTAAAGGGGGGAATTTTTAGAAGTGCCAGACCCACGACGAGGATCAGCGGCGCAAACAATGCGGGGGATATATGGAACGCTTTGTTGATCGCAGCCATTTTGGCGCTGGCGTCAAAGCTTGCTGTGCCGCTGAAAAACCAGAACACCCCAAGCGAAAGCAGAAGCGCCAGAATCGAAATCAACGAGGTTTCGCGGATGTGGTCATAGAGATCGGCGTTGGCGGCACCCGCGGCAAGGTTCGCTGAATCAGACAATGGCGATGTCGTATCTCCGAAATAAGCGCCGGAAATGATTGCGGCGGCCGTGATCGCCGGATCCAGCCCCATGTTGCTGGATATGCCCATAAGGCCGATGCCGATCGTTCCCACGACGGTCCATGAACTGCCTATCCCGAACGAAACCAGGGCGCAGATTGCCGCGGTGGTGACATAGAAATAGTTCGGATTGAGCAGCTGCAAACCGTAGTAAACCATCGCGGAAAGCGTTCCACTCAACGCCCAGGTACCAATCAGCGCTCCTACAGCAAAGAGAATGAAGATTGCACCGATGCCCGTGCTCACGCTGGCAATCGCGGCGTTGCGCAGCTCGTCAAGTGTGTACCCGTGACGCCGGGTTACCACCACGGCAACCATCGTGGCGATGACCAAAGCGACCTGATTGGGTCCTGACGTCCCCCCGTCACCAAACAGGTGGTAGGAAAGGGCGACAAGCAGGATGAGGGTTGCGACAGGTATTATCGCTTCGATCAACGCCAGGGGCGGATGGGATTGTTCCGGCATGGGTCAAAGCCTCTTACGTGGTATAGCGCGAATGACGGTTGCTACAGTAGGTGTGAAGGCGATTCCCCAGTGCGTCTCCCGCGATGGTGCGCATGTCAACGCCAGGGTACCATCCATCTTGATTGCATCTGTTGGCACCGCGAAACAACCTGCGTCAGCCATGAAGTTTGCGCAGGAGCAGGCCGAACCTCTCCTCGGGTACCGCATCGGTAAGCGCAAGAGTTGGCCTACTACGTGGCCCAGTCCAAATTCCGGTCTTAAGCTCGGTTGGAGTATACCCGAACTCGTGTTTGAACGCGCGGCTGAACTCCGACCCGTTGCCGAATCCACTCTGCTTAGCAACCTCAGTGACACGGCGATGATCATTCGGATCAGTCAGCGCCGAGTGGGCTTCAAGAAGTCGACGCCGCTGAATATAGCGTAGGACACCGCCGAACTGCTCGAAAAGGCGGTAGAGGTGCGTGCGAGAAATGCCGAGTTCATCGCGTAGTCTGTCGGCACCGAAGCTGGGGTCGGACAGATTCCTTTGCACGCAACAACGCGCCCTCTCGAGCATGATCGTGCCGGTTTGCCCCTTCGCATCCCGCAGCTGTTCGCCGGACGGCATTGCACAGGCCAATATCATTGCTCGCGTCGCCGCCGCGAGGCCTGGAACACCTGCGGCATTGACCATAGATAGTCGCTTTGCCAGAGCTAAGAGGTAGTCAGAGAATAATCGGCCCATCCCGGTATTGATTGTGGAGAACTCTGATGCGGCGAGCACCTGTGTCACCTCGGCGGAGAAATCGCGAGGGATGTACAGAGTGAGCATTTCACTTTTTGTCGACCATCCTTCAAACGGCCGGCACAGCGAGTGGATTTGCACCTCCCCCGCTTGACCTTCAAAGGACCCGTGCGGTGTAACTGTACCCATGCGCCCATAGAGCAATGATGTCATGGTCCAGTGATCGGGCGGAGCTCTTCGTGCACGGCCGCCCTCGCTCGCGAATGTCATCGCGTCGGTTTCGATTTGCGAGAAGGCTAGGCAACCGAGATCCCAGATCACCTGTTTTCCCCTGAAACCAATCGAGCTGTCATCAGGTTTGGTAAGTGTGAGTATTGGCGAGAAACTCTTGCGCCAGGCCTCAAATTGAGATTCTGCTGGTAACTCTCGCGTATCAAACGTGAAGCTGGGAACGCACCATATTCCTGGGAGGCGACCCGCGCCAACAATCTCCGGCAGCATCGCAAACCGGCTCCTTCTTTCCTGCGTCACCGGCACCCATGACAGCCGTGCCCCGAGAAGATCGCGAATTTCAGTAATCAACCGAATCGCGGACGATCGGACATGTCATGCAATGGCCGCCGCCCCGGCCACGGCCAAGCTCCGCGCCGGTGATGGTGATGACCTCGATGCCCTCCTTGCGCAACAGGGTATTGGTGTAGGTGTTGCGGTCATAGGCATAAACGACACCCGGCGCAGCACAGACGAGATTCGCACCGCTGTCCCACTGCGTGCGCTCACGCACATAATCGTTGCCGCCGGTTTCGACCACACGCATCTCCTTGAGGCCGAGTGCATCGCGGACCGTTTCGACGAATGTGCCCTTGTCCTTATGCAGTTCGACCGTACCCTCCTTGTCTCCAGGCCGATATGAGAAAGCGTCAATATTGTTGACGATGTCAGGATAGAGGAGCACGCAATCGCGGTCGGCGAAGGTGAACACCGTGTCAAGGTGCATGGCGGCACGCAACTTGGGCATAGCGGCAACGATCACGCGCTCGGCTGCTCCCCGTTCGAACAACTTCAATGCCAGCTGGCTGATTGCCTGGCGCGAGGTACGCTCACTCATGCCGATAAGGACATTGCCCTTGCCAATCGGCATGACGTCACCGCCTTCGAGCGTAGCAAGCCCCCAATCCTCAGTGGGGTCGCCCCACCAGACATTGACCTTTCCGGCAAAGCTCGGATGGAACTTGTATATGGAGGTGGTCAGGATCGTCTCCTCATGGCGCGCCGGCCAATAAAGCGGGTTCAACGTGACCCCGCCATAGATCCAGCATGTCGTATCGCGTGTATAGAGCGTATTGGGAAGCGGTGGCAGCAGGTATTCGTTGACCCCCGCAGCGTCTCTGACGAGTTTCAGCATTTCACCGCCATGCGTTTCGGGAAACTCATAGGTTGAGAGGCCGCCGATCAGCGTTTCTGCAAGCTCCCGGTTGGGCAATCCCTCCAGATAGCTGCGAATTTCATCCACCAAGCCAAGGCCGACCTGGTTGACGACAACCTGATTGTCGAGAATCCACTTCTTCCCTTCAGGAACGGCCACAGTGTCGGCAAGGAGGTTATGCATCTCCAGCACCTCGATACCGCGATCACGCATCTTGGTGATGAAGTCGAAGTGGTCACGCTTGGCATTGTCGACCCACAACACATCGTCGAAAAGCAGGTCGTCGCAATTGCTGGGTGTAAGCCGTTGATGCGCCCGGCCCGGCGCGCACACCATGACTTTCCGTAGCTGGCCAACTTCGGAATGAACGCCAAAGTCGCTGGTTTCAGTGTTTGGAGAAGCTGACATGTTGGACCTCCCGAGATGAACTAGATTGTGATGTAGCCGGTTGCGAGCCCGACGACTGCTGCGATGCAGCCGATTGCTGCCGCGGCGAAGATGATCCAGTCGACCCAGGTGTTGAAGACTGGCTTGCCCTGCTCGCGCCGCGCCCAGACGTAGAGCAAGGTGCCGGGTGCATAGAGAAGCGCGGAGAGCAGAACGAATTTCAGCCCGCCTGCCAGGATCATAAAGAGCGTGTAGATAGCGGCGACGCTGGCGATGATGAGATCGCGGTTCGGTTGCTGGGGCTCGGTGTCGTATGTCTCGGCGCGCCTGGCGAGCAGGACGCCGAAAGCCGCCACGAACAGGTAAGGGATCAGCGACATCGCGCTGGTCAGGTTCAGCATCAATGCAAATGCGTCCTGGGACCAATACGTGCTGATGACGAACAGCTGCACGATAATGTTCGTGAGCCACAGAGCTGCGGCGGGAACCTTGTTCTGGTTCTCGGTTGCGAACAATTTTGGCATGTCGTTGGTTCTGGCAGCGATAAACAGGACTTCAGCGCAGACCAGCGACCAAGCCAGGTATGCGCCGAGCACCGAAACGATCACGCCAATGCTGATGAAGACCGCACCCCAGTGACCGACGGCGGCTTCGAGCACTCCGGCCATGGAGGGCTGACTCATGGCGGCTATCTCAGCACGCGGCATGACCGCGTATGGCAGAAGGGTTACCAGGACCATCAGGGTGGTCACGCCGACAAAGCCGAGAATGGTCGCCGTGCCCACGTCGGAACGCTTCGTGGCATAGCGCGAATAATTGCTCGCACCTTCGATACCGATGAAGACGAAGACCGTAGCCAGCATGGTTGCACGAACTTGTTCGAACAGACTTGCGTCCGGCATGCCAACACCACCCCAGAAATTGGCGCTGAACATGTCCGCCTTGAAGAACAGAAACAAGATGAGGATAAAGAGAAGAATGGGGACAACCTTCGCAACAGTCACAACCGAGTTGATGAAAGCGGCCTGCTGGATACCCCTCAAGATCATGAAATGGAACAGCCAGATGCCTACTGAGGCGACGACGATGGCGACAACCGTGTTGCCGTCGCCGAACACCGGGAAAAACAATCCGAGCGTTGATTTGATCAGTACCCAGTAGGAAACGTTGCCGATGCAGCTGCCGATCCAGTAGCCGAACGCCGAAAGAAAGCCCGGATAGTCGCCGAAGCCTTCCTTCGCGTAGGCGAACACGCCGGCGTCGAGTTCAGGTTTGCGTTCGGCGAGAGACTGGAACACGCGGGCTAGCATGTACATGCCACCGCCGGCGATGCACCAGGCGATGATCGCCCCGAAAGGTCCCGTCGCGTTGCCGAAAGTGCGCGGAAGCGAAAATATACCGGCACCAACCATTGAACCCACGACCATGGCGGTGAGCGCGAACAGGGAAAATTTCTGAGTAGCACCTGAGGCCATGATACACCCCGAGAGTTGATCAGGTTGCTGACGTAGCAAAAGGTAAAATCCAGATACGAACTATAGCGCTATTGAATGTCGAGGAGATCAGCACAGAGTCCCAAATTTGGGCGCAGCATTTCTAATTGTGCGGTCCCCATGTCCGAGGCAAATATGCCTGCATCGCAAAACCGCTTTGGCGGTGGAGCGGTTTCACGCGCTTCTATGGCCGCGACAAAAACTCTACTGCTGCCGCTGCCGCACGAAATATTGTTTCAATCGTGCGATCTTCCCGATAGTCCATGCCTTCCGTTCCAAAACAACGAGCCACGCGTCAATATAGTGCTCGGGCGCGAACACATGCCCGTAGCCCACGGGCGTGCTAGTGGCGACTGCCATGTCGAAAGCAAGCTGGAGCCCTGTCACCACAGGATACCAACGAAACTCAGGCGACACGTCCGGTCCACGCGGCGCGTCCAGCCAGTCGGGGCGGCGGTAAAAATCGCGGTAATCGAAGAATGTCACCGGGTCGCTTGCATATTGGAGATAGACGATCCGCGCCGGTCCCCATGGCTGGTTAGTCTGGCTCATGTCGCCTCTCTGATTCATGAATCTGACAAAAGATCCGCTCCGGAATTGCGGAAGCCAGGCTGGCGATCCCGGGTTGCGACGTTCCATGACACTCCGCCAGAAACCGCTCTGGAATGGAGGGCCGCTCCACAGCGCGCCCTGAATTGGATCGCCGAGCATTTCATAAAGTTCGAATGAATTTTCGGAGTTCAGCGCGCCGAGACTGAGGCCATGGAGGTACAGCTTCGGCCGCGTTTCCGGCGGCAGTGTCGTCCAATACTCATAGACGGTGCGAAGCAATGCCTGCGACGTCTCCTTGCCGTATTCCGGGTCCATCAACAACGAAAGCGGGCTGGAAAGATAGGAATACTGGACCGCGACGCTCGCGACATCCCCGTCGCACAAATATTCAAGAGTGTCGATCGCGGCAGGGTCGATCCAGCCTGTGCCAGTGGGTGTGACCACAACAAGGGCGGACCGCCTGAACGCGTCGGTGCGCTTGAGTTCGTCAAGCGCCAGGTGCGCTCGTCGTTCAGGTGTTTCCGCGGCCGCGAGCCCGATATAGACCCTGATGGGCTCGAGCGCGGGGCCATCCCCAAGCGCGCTGATTTCTGAAGCTGTCGGTCCGCTGGCGACAAACGCTCGGCCCGTACGCCCGAGGTCTTCCCACCCAACCGACGAGGCGGCACTTCCGGACCTAAGCGGAGATATGGGCGGGGTCTTATCCGCCTCGAAGTACTGGTCGAACGACGCGAACGATGCGTCAGCGACATGCAGCATGTATCGAATGAGCACACCATTGGCGATGGCCCAGACGGACACTATCGTTAGGGCGTAACCGATAACCCGTGCCACCCTCCACGGAAGAAGATGCCTCATACGCATTGCGATTGCATGCGAGACAAGGCTCAAGCCTCGGGCCAGCGCAATGAGCAACAGGAAAATGATGAGCGTGATGGCGCAGACCTCGAGAGGCTGTGCGCTTGGCAGCGGTTCCATCTCCATCAGTTTTCGTATTGAATTCTGCCACCCTGCCGACAACCATAGCACCGTCGCGGCGAGGATGAGGAAAACTGCCGCCGAGATCCGTTTGATGACGCGCGACGATCGTTCGACCGGCAGGGGCAGCTCCATGTAACCCCACAACAGCCTGCACAGGACACCGATGCCGTATCCGACGGCAAAGCACCATCCGGAAATTACCCCCTGGATCAGATAGGATCTAGGCGTAAGCGTCGGCGTCATCGAGGCAACAAAAAATGCGGTGCCGACAAGCAGTCCGCTGGTGGAAAACGAGCGCCAGAACCGCGCAATCCAGCTATTCGTCAAACTGGGGGAACTCCGTTGAAGGCATCAGCGTCCGGAAAAGCAGCCAAAGACCAAGCGACAACACCAGCACTTCGACGAACGTCGTCAGGATAACGACGGCAAGGCCGAGGATGTCTCCCGCAGAGACCCAACTGGCCCTCTCGCCGGTCACCTGCACAACCGGGATACCGGCCTGCGGGGCGCGGAGAAAATACAAGAACAGCTGAGCAGTCTCGAACAGCATTATCAACATCGAGAGGATCAGGCCGATGATGGTGCAGACCACGCCGATCCAGACGACGCGCTTGACGGCGGAGATCTGAGGGCGGCGCGAAGGAACCTCGATCCGTTCCGCCAACCCGACATAGCGATACGACCACGCTGTCGTGAAGGCCAGTATCAGCAGGCTCAATATCGTAAGATATTCTGTGAGCGCCAGCCCGCCACGGGTGCCAAGGCCGCCCCCTTGCCGCCCTAACGTAAAAGCATAAATTGCCAGCGATATTGATATGACCCCGATCACAACTTGTGCCCAAAAGCCAATCTTGCCGACGCGCCGGAAGCTCCCGGCGAGACTGTTGCGGGGTGAAAATCCAACCATCTGCCCTAAACCTTTCGGTTCCGATTGTGAATTCTGAGCGCGAAGATTCGCTTGCGCCCGCGGGTGAACCTGCATGTTCGTACAATTCCGCCTCGTGGATCGAGCTCTCCGTGGAGGTATGCTTTGCGGCGGGTCAAGCCACTCGCGGCAATACCGATGACAATGAGGAACGCCCCGATGCAAGCGCTCGCAGCTCCATCACTCCTGCGGAGATCAGGTCTCTTGTGAAGTGGTCTGCGCAAGATGGCTTCACCCAGGAATTCGCCCTCCGAAGCCCGAACCGCCGCCTTAACGATGGACAGTCTACTTTGGCGGAGGAAAGACCATCGACGGTTGCTCCGACTTTTCCCCGGTGCCGGCCAACGTGTTCACAACGCCGCCGGCACATTGCAAAAATGCCTGCCTACGCGGAAACCTTCTGCAAGGCGTCGCGCAGTACCTGTTCCTTGGTTTCGTCCAATGATGTCTTGAGCACCACGCCACCGAAAGCGGAGATGTCCTTCAAGACCTTATCTGCCGTCATCGAGTGAACGAGCGTGAATAGAACCGCATTGCCAGGCTCAATGTTTGCGGTGAGATCCTTCATGAAGGAATCGTTGATTCCGACATCGGTCAGTGCCCCACCCAACGCACCCGAGGCGGCACCCACCGCCACCCCGATCAGCGGATTGAGAAAGAGAATGCCGATCAGCAAGCCCCAGAAGCTGCCCGAAACAGCACCTGCCGCGGTCGTGTTGACCATCTGGTTGAGCTTGATTTTGCCCGAGTCCGTTTTTGTGGCGATGACGACATCGCCGAGAGTGACCAAGTAATCCTTCTGCAGTTCAAAAAGGCGCTGGCGCACCTCCTCCGCCTTTTCTTCGGTGGGATAAACGATTGCAATCAGGTCAGACATGGTACCTCCTTTTGACAAGTTTTCGTGCTTGCATTGGGTCGACGGTCAACATGGCGCGATGTAGATCGTGCCATCACTGCGTCGATAGCGGCAGTGGTTTCGGTCCTGGCTGGGCGTCGACGCGGTTCCGACAACGGCCCCCAACAGCGCGCCGGCGGCCGCGCCGCCTACGGTAGCTCGCGTGCTGCGGCCGATCGCCTGACCGGCCACAGCACCCAATCCGCCGCCTACCAAAGCGCCTGTTCCGGCCCGCCGGTCCTGTTCGTTCGTTGCGCAACCGGAAATAGATATCGTCACAACAGTGATGGCAACTGCGATGTTAAAAGCCCTCATGCCATAGCTCCCTCTTCTAATTCTGGAATTCAAACAGGCCGGGTTCCGCCGCCCCTCATTTGATGCTCAGGTCGACTTTAGATCGCGAGGTTCACCACCGATAGCTCGCACTCATCGCGTAAGGAATGCCAGCAGCGTCAGCCCAGCCATTTGGGCGCGGAAGCACTGCAGCGTCACCAACATACTATAGCGCCACTGGGCTCCCCAATGATCGGCTGAGAATCCCAACAATACGCCGAGCATCCCAATCTTTGGCAAACATAGCAAAATCGGTTGAGACAGGCCCGTTCGTGGCTGTAACGTACTGTACCAGCTGTTCTGTCCGTGCTGACCTGCTTCATCGACAGACCGTTACGGCTTTCGAGATTCAATGCTCCCACCGCCAATCGTCATGGAGGAAAGCTTGAAAAAGAATTTCTTTGTCACGCTCCGGCAAGCCGACAAGCACCGGTTTGGCCCCGACCATATCGCGCAAATCTGGGCCAAGCTGATGAAGCGGCTCGGTTACACGCGCTACGTTGCGCAGGGTGGCGATTGCGGCTCCCCAGTCTCAAACGCGATGGCGCGCCAGGCACCTGAAGGTTTGCCCGGCATCCACATCAAACTGCCGGCGATCGTACCGCCCGATATTGCCGCGGTGCTAGCGGCTGCGCCAGCGGGATTGACCGAGAAGGAGCGCGCGACGTTCGATGCGCTCAGCGCTGGCGCCAAGATGGGAAACAGGTCATATGCGTTGATGACGGGAACGCGGCCGCAGACGATCGGCGATGCGCTTGCCGATTCGCCTGTCGGCCTTGCCGCGTGGATGCTCGGGCATCCCGGTTTCTCGACGTGGACGTACAATAGCGACGATCCGGAAACGTCACCTGACGAGGTGCTTGACGATGTCACGCTTTACTGGCTGACGACCAGCGGCACTTCATCGGCGCGGCTTTATTGGGAGACCGGTGGCCGCAGCGCTGCATTTGCGGGTCCGGAGATGACGTCCGAAATTTCGCTCCCGGTCGCCATCACCGTTTTTCCGGGCGAGAGCTATCGCGCGCCGGAGACCCCTTGCGCGGCGCGGCTATCGCAACCCGATCTATTCCACGAGGTCGACAGGGGTGGTCACTTTGCCGCTTGGGAACAACCGAAAATTTTCGCCCAAGAATTAAGAGCGGCGTCCGGATCGTTGCGACAACCAATCTGATGGGGAGAACAACACCCCCCTCAAGGCCCGGCGTTCCATTCGATGCTCGCATCTCGCACTCGGTGAGACGTTCGTTCAATACCAAGGAGAGAATTCATGACCAATGCAGGAGCAGACATGAAACTCGAGGTGGCCGTTATCCCTGTTTCGGATATCGATCGCGCCATGCGCTTTTACGACAGCCTGGGCTGGAGGCTTGATGCCGACTTCGTCAGAAAAGACGGGTCTCGCGCCGTCCAGTTCACGCCCCCTGGCTCACACTGTTCGATCCATTTGGGGAGCGCAACGGGCCTTTTTCTCGTCGTGCCCGACGTCGAAGCGGCGCGCGCGGAGCTCGCCGGGCGCGGTGTCGAAGTCAGCGAGGTGTTCCATAGTGGCGACGGACCCGGCCGAGTCCAGGGCGTGGATCCGGAGCGGCGCAGTTACGCCTCATTCGCCTCCTTCAGCGATCCAGACAACAACAGCTGGCTGCTGCAGGAGGTAACCGCGCGGTTGCCTGGACGCGTCGACAACGACAACACGATATTCAACTCGTCTGCGGAGCTTGCATCAGCACTGCGCCGCGCAGCGGCTGCGCACGGCGAGCACGAGAAACGCACTGGCGGTCAGCATGATGAAAATTGGCCGGATTGGTACGCCGAATACATCGTCCGGGAACAGGCCGGCGAGGAGCTGCCGTCATAACTGAAGACTCGCCGGCAAGCTTATTGCAGCATTGTCGATCGTTATGGGCACCGCACCGATCAAGGAGAGGCGGCATGAAGATATTGATGGTACTGACGTCGCACGATCAGCTTGGCAATACCGGCAAGCCAACCGGCTTCTGGCTGGAGGAGTTCGCCGCCCCTTACTACGTGTTCAAGGATTTGGACGCCACCATTACCTTGGCCTCGCCAAAGGGCGGCCAGCCACCGATCGATCCCAAGAGCGACGAACCTGGCAACCAGACCGACGCTATGGCGCGGTTCAAGAGTGATCCGGCCGCCCGGAAGGAATTGGCGAATACTGCGAGGCTTAGCAGCATTCTAGCGGAGGACTATGACACGGTCTTCTATCCGGGCGGTCATGGACCGATGTGGGACCTTGCCGATGATCCAACGTCGATCGCGTTGATCGAAGCCTTCTACAATTCCGGCAAGCCGGTCGCTGCTGTCTGTCATGCTCCGGCGGCTCTGCACAAGGTCAGCTATCAGGGACAGCCCATTGTGAAGGGCAAGCGGGTTACGGGCTTTGCCAACTCCGAGGAGGAAGCCGTGCAATTGACCAGGGTCGTGCCGTTCCTCGTGGAAGATGAGCTGAAACGATTGGGCGGCCTGTACGAAAAGGCGGACGACTGGGTGGATTTTTCCATCGTCGACGGGAGGCTGATCACCGGGCAGAATCCGGCCTCGTCCGCCTCTGCTGCAAAGAAACTGGTCACGTTATTGCGGACGTAGCGGCGCGAGTCGCCGGAAGCAACCCTCGAGACCGCAATGTTCGAAGATAAAGTTGGCAAGAGCCACATCGATATATTGAGGACCAAGAAGCAGGCGGTCACGCCCGTCCTTGCCCAGATGGTCGGCAGCAATCTCAAGATCGGAGCAACTATGCAAAGGTGGTTCTGCGTCGCGGGCGACACGGATAAATCCATCGATCCCAACAGAGTTTTCGGAAACCCAGAAAACGCTGTCCGTTCGCGATCTACTCGAAACGGGCCGTCGTGAACTCTTTCAAAGCACGACAAGCTCATCAAGGTGCGAGACATCATTCTTTTGTCGGCGCTTTACAGGGGCAAGCGACGCGCGGACCGTGCATTCAACACCATCGACGAGTGGTCTCGTAGGACACGACAATACCGCACTCAAGCAGCACTTCCTCAACGTCGCGCAGGGTCAGATTGAAGCGAAATTACAGCCAGATATGCCGATGTCACAGTCGAACCGAATAAAGCATGAAACGGGCGGGCTATGGTGGATTGTAGCACGAAGTTCTTTGCGACAGGCCCGAATCCTCACCGCGGTTTCCCGCTGGCATCATTGGCAATAAAGGCGTGCAATGCTGCCGCTACGGGTGTGCCAAAGACGGCGAGATCTCGTACCGTGCTCATGTGATCCCCATCAGCAACGTGTGATGCTCGCACTTCAAGCCCTTGGGCGGCAAGAACGTCCCTAAAGGCATTTGCCTGGATTTTGAAGGGGTTAGTTTCCAGTTCGCCCGTCATGATAGCGACGCGCGTTGCAGGGTCGTGCTCGCGACGCATCGGCGTAAACCGTCGCACCTCCTCGTCGCTCAAGGCGATCTCGTCACGCAGGAAAGACGTCTGCAAGGGTGCGAGGTCGTATAGCCCGCCAAGCAGGAAAGCAGAAATTACACCCGACGGCGCTAAGGAGCGATTAAAGAGAAAGGTCGCAAGATGTGCACCAGCCGAGTGGCCGCTGACGGAAAATCTGCTGGGCGTGGCACCAAAGCGATCGGCATGCGTCAGCAGGAAAGTCTTGGCTTTCAGGACCTGTGCGATCAGGACCTCCATCCTCGCCGTCGGCATCAACGAATAATCGACGATGGCGGCGACCGCGCCGGCGCGGGTGACGGTCTCAGCGACGCAGGAATAGTCCTCCTTGGAGAACATGCGCCAATAGCCGCCATGGATGAACATGTGGATCGGCATGCCCGAGCCGGCAGCATTTGGCAGGAAAATGTCAAGCGTCTCGCCCGTCTCACGACCGTAGGCGACGTTGGCCTCCATGGCGACGGTGCGGCGCGTGGCGATGCTGCGGGTACGGATATCGTCGACAATGTCGTCGAAACTTGCGACATGGTCACGAATGCGGAACGGATCGGCGGCCACAGGTCCCTCCTTCATAAACTTGTCGCGATGTACTTGGCTTCCATGAACTCGGCGAGACCATAACGCTGGCCTCCCTCACGTCCAAGCCCGCTCTGCTTCACACCGCCAAAGGGGGCGGCGGGATCGGAGACCAGTCCACGATTGAGCGCGATCATGCCTGCCTCCATCTTCGAGGCGACGCGCATGCCACGGCCCATGTCGCGGGTATAGATGTAAGCGGCAAGGCCATACTCCGTATCGTTGGCGGCGGCGACGACCTCTGCCTCGCTCTCAAAACGGTAGAGCGGAGCCACGGGACCGAAAATCTCCTCGCAGCCCATGTCGGAGGTCGGGGAAACATTCACAAGCACCGTCGGCGGATAGAAGAAGCCGCACCCTGCCATGGCCCGCCCGCCGCAAAGGACGCGCGCGCCCCGCGAAATGGCGTCCACAACGAGCCGGTCGAGCTTCTCCACCGCCTTGCGTGTGATCATCGGACCGCATTCCGTATCCGAATGCACACCCGGACCGACCCTGAGGGCGGCCATGCGCTGGGTGAAGTTTTCCGCGAAGGCATCGTGGATTGCGGACTGGACATAAATGCGGTTTGCGGCCGTGCATGCCTCGCCCGCATTGCGCATTTTCGCCACCATCAGGCCCTCGATCGCCGCGTCGAGGTCCGCATCATCGAAAACGATGAACGGCGCGTTGCCGCCGAGTTCCATAGAGCAGGAGATGACATTCTTCGCCGCTTGTGCCAGAAGCGTGCGGCCAACGCCCGTCGAGCCTGTGAAGGAGAGTTTTCGCACGCGCGGGTCGGCCAGCATGGCGGCGGTGACGGACCCGGGCGTCGACGTTGTCAGCACATTGACGACGCCGGGCGGCACACCAGCATCCTTGTAGAGGGCCGCAAGCGCATAGGCCGTTAACGGCGTCTCGCTCGCGGGCTTCAGGATGACGGTGCAACCTGCGGCTAGCGCTGGCGCGATCTTGCGGGTCGCCATCGCAGCCGGGAAGTTCCACGGCGTGATGAGAACGCAGATGCCGATAGGCTGGTAATCGACGACGATCCGGTTCGCACCGGACGGGGCAATGCCGAACTCGCCGGAGATGCGCACCGCCTCCTCCGCGTTCCACCGGAAGAATTCCGCCGCATAGGCCACTTCGCCGCGCGCGTCGCGCAGGGCCTTGCCGTTCTCAAGCGAAATAAGCGTGGCAAGCGTTTCGGAGCGTTCCATCATAAGTTCGAAGCAGCGGCGCAGAATCTCGGAACGCTTTCGCGGTGGCGTCTCGCGCCAGCCTTCCGCCGCACCTGCAGCAGCCTCGACGGCCGCCGCCGCATCCGCGACAGTCGCATCGGGCACGGCGGCAATGACGGCCTCGGTCGAGGGATCGATCACCTGAATGCGCCCCTCACCCGCGGCTGGCCGCCAAGCGCCGCCAATATAGAGGCCGTCGGGGACCGAGCGGAACCCGAAGCGATCGTGGTCGGGATGCGGAGGATGCTGGTTGACGTTCATGATGTTTCTCAAGGTCAGAGGGCGGAAGCGGCCAGGTCGCCGTCATAGGCGGCGCGCACGAGGCCGCGCATGGCGGCCGAATCGAAGGAACGCGGATTGTTCTTGATCAGCCGGCCGATGCCGAGCGCCTGCTCGGCGGTCCAGTCGAGCCGGTCTTCCGGCAGGCCGAGCCCGGCGAGCGTCGGCGAGATGCCGATCGCGGCGAAGAGGCGGCTCACCTCGCCGATCGCCGCATCGGCAAGGGCCTCCTCGTCCTCCACCCCGGCGGGATCGAGGCCGAGCGCCCTGCCGACAACAGCGATTTCCGCAGCGGCGGCGCGGCGATTATAGGTCATCACATAGGGCAGCATGGTCGCGACCCCGAGACCGTGCGCCGTATGGGTCACGGCACCGACCGGATATTGCACCGCATGGGCCGCGGCGGTGCCTGCCGTGCCGAAGGCGCAGCCTGCCGCGAGCGCGCCCATCATAACATCGGCACGCGCATCGATGTCCGAGCCGTCGGCAACGGCCCTTTCCAGACTCCGGCTGAGGAGCCGGATTGCATGCAGTGCGAACTGGTCGGAGAGATCGCTCTTACCGACGAAGACATGCTGCTGCGGGAGTTCCGGATCGCCGGGGCGGCGTATGGCCGTGAAGGCTTCGATCGCATGCGTCAGCGCATCCGCACCGGTAGTCGCCGTGAGACCCGGCGGGCAGGAGACCGTGAGTTCCGGGTCGCAGATCGCCGCTGCTGCAACGAGATAGGGGCTCGAAATGCCGACCTTCAGCGTGCATTCGGGATCGGAGACAACCGCGACAGGAGTGACCTCGGAGCCCGTACCCGCCGTCGTCGGCACGGCAATGACCGGCAGGACGGGTCCTGGTACCTTGAACTCCCCGTAGTAATCGCCGAGCCCGCCGCCATGGGCGAGCAGCAGCGAGGCGCATTTCGCCATGTCGAGGCAACTGCCGCCGCCGATGCCGATCACCATGTCGGACGCAAAGCCGCGCGCCGCCTCCACGCAACCCGCGACCGTATCGCGCGGCACGTCCGGCAGCGTCTGGTCATGCACCAGCACGGTGATGCCGGCGGCTTGAAGCGCGGCGATCATTTCCGCGAATACGGGTGTCGCGGCAAAGCGCGTATCCGTACAGACGAGTGCGCGCCGGCCGGTCCTGCCGGCGACACTCGCGAGCGCATGACGCTGGCCGACGCCAAAAAGGATTTCGCGCGGCAGCCTCAGGACGGCAAACAGGCTCATGATCTTTGTCCTTCGAAGGCCAGAATACGGGAGCGGGAAAGCGCGTTGAGGTCTTCCCAGAGGCGCTGGTCGATATCGAATCCGTCGCGGCCCGCCGTTTCCCTCCGCCGGCGGGCACGATCGCCCGGAACGAGCACCGGCTCGCCGGCCTTGGCGGGCGGTGAGGCGCGCACTGCATCGAGATAGGCCGACAGCCGTGCCGGCAATCCCGGCGTCAGACTGGGCTCGATCAATATGAAGACGTCACCCTTGTTGCATGGCGAGTGGCTGTCCAGTGTGCCGCGCACATCAGGTGCAAGCGCCGAGCCCGCAAGGGCTGCCACCAGCAACTCCATGGCGATGCCGAGGCCGTAGCCCTTCGCGCCGCCGAACGGCGCAATCGCGCCAGCCTTGGCACGAACCGGATCGGTCGTCGGGTGGCGCTCCGCATCGCGTGCCCATCCTTCCCGAATGGGCCTGCCGGTCGCCGCGTGATGATTTATCCTACCCATGGGCACGAGGCTGGTCGCGAGATCGAGCACGAGCGGCTCCTCGGCGGTCGGCACGGCGACCGCAACGGGGTTTGTGCCAAGCATGGCCCGCGTACCGCCGAAAGGATGGACCTGCGACTCGCTCGACGAGAGCGCAATGCCGATGAAACCCATCGCGGCGATGGCCTCCACATAATGCGCGAGCATGCCGAGATGGTTCGCATTGCGCACGGCGACGAGACCGATGCCCAGATCGGGAATGTGGGGCGCGAGCCGCTCGATCGCGGCCATGGCGACGACAGGGCCGAACCCCGACGAACCCTCCACCTCAATCACGGCATCCGCCCGCCAGCGCTGCGTGCCCTTCGTCCCGGGGTCAATGACACCGCGCTCGATCCGTTCGACCAGTTGCGCAAGGCGGCGCAGGCCGTGCGCGGGGTGCCCCTTCATCTCTGCGGTCACCAGGACGCGAGCCTGCAGGACCGCATGGTCACGCGGCGCGCCGTGCGTTTCCAGCAGGCGGGTGGCGAGCGCAAGCGCTGCTACTTCGGATATCCGCATATTTTGCCCCTATATTAATCGTATAGGATATAGGATTGTATTATCCGCAGCATCGTGCTAGCGATTGAACCTGTCAAGGGGCAATACAGCAGATGATTTTGACGAGACCTAAACAACCATCAGCGGGCACGACCCAGATACCGCGCGCCAACAGCCTGGCCGGCGACGTCTACGAAGTGATCTTCAACCAGCTCATGTCGTTGAAGATCGCGCCGGGCGCGCGCATCACGGTCGACGACCTGGTCAAGGAATTCAACGTCTCCCACACGCCGATCCGCGAAGCGCTCGGTCGGCTTGAAGGCGAAGGTCTCGTCGTCAAGCAGCATCTCGTCGGCTTTCGTGCCGCACCCCAGATCACGCGCCACCGCTTCGACGAACTCTATGAACTCCGCTTGCTGCTGGAGCCCGCCGGCGCTGCCAAGGCGGCCCAGTCGATGGACGACGAAAGGCTCGCTATCCTGACGGAGGCCGCAGGCGTGATGACGCGCAGCGACAACAGGGACGAGCGGGCGAACTATTCGGCTTTCGCCCGAAAGGACGCCATCTTCCACGACCGTATCATGGAATTTGCCGGCAACGAGCTGATCCGCGAGACGCTGACATTCCAGCACACGCATTTCCACATCTTCCGCCTGATGTTCCATCGCCGCGTGACCGAGGAGGCGCTCGGCGAACACCAGACGCTGCTCGATGCCTTCGCGGCTCACGACCCCGACGCTGCGGCGAACGCAATGCGCATCCATATCGAACATTCGCGCGACCGGCTGCTGCCGGCATTCGACGCGTTCTGAGTAACCCGGCGGGCCCAATTAAGTGCCTGCCCGACAACGAGGAGGAGAACCCATGCCAGGCAAGAAAATCCTGATGCTCACCGGCGATTTCACCGAGGAGTACGAAATCTTCGTCTACCAGCAGGCCATGGAGGCCGTCGGCCATACGGTGCACATCGTCTGCCCGGACAAGAAGGCCGGCGACATTCTCAGAACGTCGCTGCACGATTTCGAGGGTGACCAGACCTACACCGAAAAACTCGGGCACAACGTCACCATCAACAAGACGTTTTCCGAAGCCGAGGAACAGCTTGACCAGTATCACGCCGTCTACTGCGCCGGCGGGCGCGGGCCGGAATATATCCGCACCGACAAGCGGGTGCAGGCGATGGTGCGCCATTTCCACGACCAGAAGAAGCCGATCTTTACCATCTGCCACGGGGTCCAGATCCTGATCGCGGTCGAAGGCGTCGTTCGCGGCAAGAAGGTGGGCGCACTTGGGGCCTGCGAACCCGAAGTCACCCTGGCAGGCGGCACCTACATCGACCTCACTCCGACCGAGGCCTATGTCGATGGCACGATGGTTTCCGCCAAGGGCTGGACGGCGCTCGCCGCCTTCATCCGCGAATGCCTGAAGGTGCTGGGAACGGAAATCCGCCACGCCTGAACCATTGGCGCAAAAGACCCGGTTCCCGAAGGACGCCGGGTCTTCGAAAGCCGATCGACTAAGGGCTGCCGCGATTCCAGCCGCGGCCGCGGTCGCCGAACATCTCATAACCGGCATCCGTGATGGCGAGCGTATCCTCCAGCTTGATGAAACCGCGCTTCGGGTGAAGCATCGTCGTTTCGACCGAGATTACCATGCCGGCTTCCAACGGCCGGTGGGCATCGATGCCCTCATAGGCGACGGGGTGGTTCGTCATGAGGAACGGCGCTTCGTGGCTGACGAGGCCCATGCCGTGGCAGAAGAAGTCGGTGAAAGCCGCCGACGGCGAGGCCCTGAGCACGGCCTCCGCTGCCTCGATCATCTCACTGCCCGCAGGCCCTGCCCTCACCCTGGCGAAAGCCGCCTGCTGGATGGACGCCACCTCGGCCAGAAGGTCCTCAAGCTCCGCATCCGGCTCACCGAGGACGCCCATGCGGCAGAGGTCACCGATATAGCCGTGATAGTTACCCCCCGAATCGATCGACAGCACCTCGCCCTCGGCCCAGGCCTGCGGCGAGGCTGCGCGGTTGTGGCTGGATCCCAGCGTAAGCAGGCAGTACTCGAAATGCAGGCCGCGGTTCGTTTCCTCCCGCCGCAGCTGCTCGATGATCTGCGTCTTCGTCGAGCCCGCCTGGACCGCCGCGATCGTCGCCAGCATCGAGTCGGTGATCAGTTCGGAGGCGCGCCTCAGCTTTGCCAGTTCATCCGGGGTCTTTACGGCCCTCAGCCGCTCCAACGCATGCGTGGCATCGGCGAACCGCGCGCCCTCCAGCCGCGAGGCAAGAAGGTCGCGGGCATCTGAGGGCAGGAAGGCCGGCTCGATGCCGATGCGCCCGCCGGCCTTGCCGATCTTCTTCAGGTGCTCGACGGCCAGCCCGGCGGCATCCTGCGTGCCCCAAGTCGCCGTATGCACGGCGGGCGTCCAGAACGGATTGTTCTGGTGCTCTGCGCCCTCCATGCGGTTGCCCACATAGGCCGAGTGGTCCGGCGCGCCCTTTTCGTAGATCACCATTGGCAGGTATCGGCTATGGCCGATCGCATCCATGGCCGCGAAGAAGATGAACTTGTAGCCGCCCATCAGATATTGCGTGTTGTGCTTGGAGGTGGCGACGATGACGTCGATACCTGCCTCCTCCATGAGCCGGTCGAGCTTGGCCGTATCGAACGGCGGCACCGCGGGCCTTTCCCCTGGATTGATGTTCAACGTTTTTCCTCCCAGAAAATGTGTAACCCCGGCTTCACGAGCCCGGCGGCAGCAGGCGGAAGTCCGGCAGCTGGCGAAGCGCAAGCTCCGGCCCCGCCGGCGAATAGACGACGAAGAGCTGCATAGGCGCCGCGCCGGTATTCTTCGTCGAATGGAAGCGGCTTTCCGGAACATAGATCGTGCAGCCGGGCCCAACCTTCGTCGTGATCGGATTGCCGTTCTCGTCCTCAACCATCTGCTCGCCCTCGCCTGAGATGACGAAGATGATCTCCTCCGCACCCGGATGATTGTGGCGGGCATGGCCCTCGCCACTCGGCAGGTCCACGACACCACCGGAAAAGCAGCTGGCGCCGTTAACCTCTGGCGCCACCGTCAGCGTCAGCTTGCCCCAGTCAAAACCGAAGGCACTCACATCCTGTGGATAGATGAAGTACTTGTCCTTTGCCATAAAGAGGCCTCCTCCCCGTGTCCTTCCTCAGACGACCGCGCCGATGGCGAGCGCCTTGAAATCTTCCGTCTGCTTGCGAATCGCCGCCTCTGCTGGCAGGCGCTCCATCGAGCTTGCGCCGTAAAAGCCGTGGCAGCCAGGGCAACGCTCGAGGATGTAGCGCGCATCCTCCGGCATCGAGATCGGGCCGCCGTGGCAGAGCACGATGACATCGCCTCGCACGGAGCGCGCGGCCTCGGCGATCGCCGTGATCTCACCGACGCAGTCATCGAGCGACCTGCCGGAGGTGGCGCCGATCGTGCCGCCGGTCGTCACCCCCATATGCGCCACGACGATGTCGGCGCCGGCGACGGTCATGTCGATCGCCTCGCTTTCGTTGAAGACATAGGGCGTCGTCAGCAGGTCGAGCCCGTGGGCGGTGGCAATCATTTCGACCTCCAGACCGTAGCCCATGCCCGTCTCCTCAAAACTCTGCCGCATCCGGCCGTCAAAGAGGCCGATCGTGGGGAAATTCTGCACGCCGGAAAAGCCCATTGTCTTCAGGTCGGCGAGGAAGCGCGGCATCAGCACGAAAGGGTCCGTGCCGTTGACGCCGGCAAGCACCGGCGTCTTTTTCACGACGGGCAGCACCTCCAGCGCCATGTCCTTCACGATCTCGTTGGCATTGCCATAGGCGAGCAGGCCGGCCGCCGAGCCGCGGCCCGCCATGCGGTAGCGCCCCGAATTGTAGATGATAATGAGGTCGATGCCGCCAGCCTCCTCGGCCTTGGCGGATATGCCCGTGCCGGCGCCGCCGCCGACAATCGGCACGCCGGCCGCGATCATGCCGTGGAATTTTTCGAGGATGGTCTTGCGAGGTATGGCTGGCATCGATCTTGTCTCTCATGGGTTGGCGATGTCACGGTAGGCCGCGACGGCGGCCTCTGCGAATTGCGGGTCGTTGATATGGAGCGGCAGGCGGACGATGCGTCGCGCCGCCGTCGGCTTCACGGTCGCCTCCAGCGCGGCAAAGAGCGCGGCGGCGGCTTGCGGGTCGAAGAATGCACCACCTTCGATGTCGAGAGCCGAGACGCCCTTCTCGGGAATGAGGAAGCGGACGGGTCCGTGGCAAAGATTGAGCCTATCGCCGATCCAGCGCCCAATCTGCGCACATTCGGCCGGCGTCGTGCGCATCAGGGTGACGTTCGGGTTGTGGCGGTAGAAAAGCCGGCCGGCATAGCGCTCGGGCACTGTCTCCGGCGCCCAGAAATTCACCATGTCGAGCGCACCGACGGAGCCGACATAGGGCAAGCCTGTGCGAGCGATCGCGCCGAAACGGTCGGGGGTTGCAGGCAGGACGCCGCCGAGAAGCAGATCGCAGACCTCGGTGGTCGTGATGTCGAGCACGCCCGAGATGAGCCTGCTATCGGCAAGCTTCTCCATCGCGCGCCCGCCTGTGCCGGTGGCGTGAAAGACCAGGCAATCGTAGTCGGCCCTGAGGCGCTCGATCATGGCAGCTACGGCAGGTGTCGTCACCCCGAACATTGTAAGCCCGATGGCTGGTTTCGATGCCGTCACCTCAGCGGGCCGGCTGGCCATGGCCGTTATTGCCTGGGCCGCATTGTGCAAGATGACGCGGCTCAGCCGGTTCAGGCCCGCCATGTCGGTGACCGAGGGCATCATTACGATGTCGGAAACATCGACATAGGGAGCGACATCGCCGGACGCGAGCGTCGAGACCATGATCTTTGGCAAGCCGAGCCGCAATTGGCGCATGCCTGCGGTGATGATCGAGGTGCCCCCGCCTCCGCCGATACCGATGACGCCGGCAACGTCCTGGCGTTCGGCGAGGAAGCGCGAAAAGGCAATGCCCATCGCCTCGACCGCCTTGCCGCGGTCCGCGCAGGCAAGGACGGCTCCAACGCCCTCTGGATGATAGGCGGCGACCGTTTCGGCTTTTACGTCGATGGCGGTCGCCGGCTCACGTGTGCCGACATCAACACGCACAACAGCCCCGCCTGCCGTCTCAATGCAAGCGGCCAGATAGGCAAGCTCCTCGCCCTTCGTGTCCGCTGTGCCAACCACGTAGATGTGCTGCATTTGCTCTCCGCGACCGGGAGGATCCCACCCGGCCATATCCCACTTTTACGCCACTCGATCGGCCCTTGCAAATTTGTGAGACCGGAGTATCATAAAGACATGAGTGTCTCACGTCAACAGAAGGAAACCGCCAGTACCGCCGAGCGAGGCCCACGTGCCCGCACGCGGAAACTGATGCTCGAAACCGCAACCCGGCTCATGCAATCCGGCATCACTCCGTCGGTAAGCGAAGTCGCCGAGGCCGCCGAAGTGTCGCGCGCAACGGCCTACCGTTACTTTCCAAGCCAGGCCGCGTTGGTGCATGCTGTAGTGGACGAGGCTCTGGGGCCCATACTCGACTGGTCGTCCGACAGTCCGAATGCACGTACCCGCGTTGCCGACCTGCTGGCGACCGCGATGCCGCGCATCGACGAGTTCGAGGCGACCTTCAAGGCGGCACTAAAGCTTTCGTTGGACCAGTGGGCGCAGCGCCAGGCGGGCACGCTTGGCAACGAGCCGCTGTTCAAGCGCGGCCACCGCATCGATCTCCTGGAGTGCGTGACTGCACCCCTGCAGGGCACAGTGCCGCGCGAATCTAGGGAACGCCTTGCACAGGCGCTCTCCCTTGTGTTCGGCATCGAGGTGCTGATCGTGTTAAAGGATATCTGGGGACTGACCTCCGAGGGCGCGCAGTCTGTTGCCGAATGGGCGGCCAAGGCGCTCGTCGACGCCGCGATACGGCAGGCGGAGAGCAAGGCATGACATCGGCGATCCTCCGGCTTGACGCGAAAACTGGTTCGACCAGTTTAGTTCGTTTCTGTATGTCTCGTTGACCAGAATCGGCCATCGCGAATCCGAAGGTGTGACGCGAGCTGGCGTCAAGGCCCTTGTTGGAGGCGATATAGAAACTTTGACGATGAGTCCTGGCCGAAGCCCGTCAAAAGTTGCTCTTGACGATACTGGTGTTTGGTACTACCAGATTAAGCAAACACTCTGCAGGCTTGAGATCTGAGACGAAGCAAAGGTTCGGGGAAGACCCTCAGCGCGACCACACCCAGGAGGATCGGCAGGCCGGATCGAAAGACCCGCAACGAAGCGGAAGCGTGCATAAATGGGAGGAAACGTTATGCGCAAAACTCTGACCGGCTTTTTGGCCGGTGTAGGCTTGATGCTCGCCAGCGGCCAGTCCGCTCTGGCACAGGAACTGACGATCTTCTGGGCCGAGTGGGACCCGGCCAACTATCTCCAGGAACTCGTGAATGAATACGAGGCTCAAACGGGCGTGAAGGTCACTGTCGAGACCACGCCGTGGGCCGATTTTCAGACCAAGGCCTTCACCGAATTCAACGCCAAGGGTTCGGCCTATGACATGGTCGTCGGCGACAGCCAGTGGATCGGCGCTGCGTCCGAGGCCGGGCACTATGTCGATCTCACCGACTTCTTCAACAAGCACAAGCTGAACGAAGTCATGGCGCCGGCGACGGTGAAATATTACTCCGAATATCCTGCGAACTCCGGAAAGTACTGGTCGATCCCTGCTGAAGGCGACGCCGTCGGTTGGTCCTACCGGAAGGACTGGTTCGAGGACCCCAAGGAGATGGAAGCCTTCAAGGCAAAATACGGCTACGATCTTGCCCCGCCAAAGACATGGGCCGAGATGCGTGACATTGCCGAATTCTTCCACCGTCCAGACCAAAAGCGCTACGGCATCGCCATCTACACCGACAACTCCTATGATGGTCTCGTCATGGGTGTCGAAAACGCGATCTTTTCCTATGGAGGAGAACTGGGCGACTATCAGAGCTACAAGGTCGACGGCATCATCAATTCGGAGAAGAACGTCAAGGCGCTCGAAATGTATCGTGAGCTCTATGGCTTCACACCTCCTGGCTGGGCCAAAACCTTCTTCGTCGAGAACAATCAGGCGATCACCGAGAACCTGGCGGCGATGAGCATGAACTACTTCGCCTTCTTCCCGGCTCTGGTGAACGAGGCGTCCAACCCGAACGCCAAGGTTACCGGCTTTTTTGCCAACCCGGCGGGTCCGGGGGGTGAGCAGTTTGCAGCGCTCGGCGGTCAGGGTATCTCGGTTGTCTCCTACTCGGAGAACCAGGAAGAGGCGATGAAATTCCTCGAATGGTTTATCAAGGACGAGACCCAGAAGCGCTGGGCCGAACTCGGCGGCTACACGGCAAGCGCAAAGGTGCTTGAATCGCCGGAATTCCAGAATGCGACACCCTATAACAAGGCCTTCTACGAGACCATGTTCAAGGTGAAGGACTTCTGGGCGACACCTGAATATGCCGAACTGTTGATTCAGATGAACCAGCGCATCTATCCCTTCGTCACCGCCGGTGAAGGAACGGCGAAGAAAGCGCTCGACTCTCTGGCAGCCGACTGGAACGCTACCTTCGAGAAATATGGACGACACAAATAGCAGACGCGTTACGTGGAGGGGCCTGCCCCTCCCTTTTCATTTTGCATCTCCGCGCCAAAGGGGCGTGGTTCGAGCGGGCGCGGCGCCCGGCATTAACTTCGCGCATCGTGATGCTCGTTGCGGCATCCGGCGCCGAACTCTCGGAGGAGGAGAGTATTGGCCACCGCAGTCATGACATCGCTGGACACGAAATCGCGTGCCGCATCCCGCGGCATGAGCGACATCCGGATCCGCAACCTCTTCATCATTCCGACGATTCTGTTCCTGATCGTCTTCAACATCTTTCCGCTGATCTATTCGCTCGGCTATTCCTTTACCGACTTCCGCGCCTCGTCGAACGCGCCGGCCAATTTCGTCGGCCTGCAGAACTACCGCGAGCTGCTGAACGACCCCTTCATCTGGTCTAACTTTGCCATCACCGCCAAATATGTGATCGTCTCTGTGACGGGGCAGGTGATCGTCGGCTTCGGCACTGCAATGCTGCTCAACCGCGACATTCCGCTGAAGGGTCTGCTGACGACGCTGCTCCTGCTGCCGATGATGCTCTCGATGGCGGTGGTCGGCCTTTTCTGGAAGCTGCTCTACGATCCGTCCTTCGGCATCATCAACTATTCACTCGGCCTCGGTTCCTTCGAGTGGCTGTCTAATCCAGACATGGCGCTCTATGCGGTCGCAATCACGGACATCTGGATGTGGTCGCCTTTCGTGATGCTGCTATCGCTCGCGGGGCTTTCGGCCGTGCCGAAGCACCTCTACGAGGCAGCGGCAATCGACCGGGCGGGGCCGTTCTACACCTTCTTCCGCATCACGCTGCCGCTGGTGGCGCCAATCCTGATGATCGCAATCATCTTCCGGACCATGGAAGCCTTCAAGACCTTCGACCTAGCCTACATCCTGACCAGCCAACCGACGACCGAAGTGATCTCGATCCGGCTCTACAAGATGGCCTTCCAGGAGTGGCAGACGGGGCGCTCCTGTGCACTCGCCTACATCGTGCTCATCATGGTGCTTGCCATCACCAACATCTACGTCAAGTACCTCAACAAGGTGAAGGAGCGCTGAGATGGCTGCCGTTCAAACCCGCTCCGAACGCGCGCTGAACCGGGTGGCGATCGTTGCCGTGCTGGTCATCACCCTTATCTTCCTGGCGCCGATCTACTGGATCACCTCGACGGCCTTCAAGCCGCGCAACCTCGCCACCACCATTCCGCCGACTGTGCTCTTCGAGCCGGAAATCTCGCCCTTCGTGAAGCTCTTCACCAAGCGCTCCCAACTGCGCGAAGCGCCGAGTCCTGAAGAATATGCCGCCGCCCCCTGGTGGGAGCGCATGGTGTTCGACGGCGGTGAGAAGATCGTCCGCTCCGGCCGCGGCGAAATCCAGCCGTCCGGCTATCCGAACCGCTTCATGAACTCGCTGATCGTCGCTATCACGTCCACAGTGCTGGCCGTGGGCATGGGAACCTTCACGGCCTATGGCTTCTCGCGCTTCAGCGTGAAAGGGGAAGCTGACCTTCTCTTCTTCATTCTGTCGACGCGCATGCTGCCGCCGGTCGTCGTGGCGATCCCGATGTTCCTCATGTACCGCGCCGTCGGCCTCAACGACACGCACTGGGGCCTGATCATACTCTACACCGCCTTCAACCTTTCCTTCTCCGTCTGGCTGATGAAGGGCTTCATCGACGAGATCCCGAAGGAATACGAGGAGGCCGCACTCGTCGATGGCTACACCCGCATGCAGGCCTTCTTCAAGATCGTCATCCCGGAAGCCGCCACCGGCATTGCCGCCACCGCTGTCTTCTGCTTCATCACGGCCTGGAACGAATATGCCTTTGCGCTGATCATGACGAACCGGCGGGCGCAGACCGCACCGCCCTTCATTCCGAGCCAGGTCGGCTCCGGCCTGCCGGACTGGACGGTGATTGCCGCTGGCACGTTCCTGTTCCTGCTGCCGGTCGCCATCTTCACCTTCCTGCTCAGGAACCATCTCCTGCGCGGCATGAGCTTTGGAGCGATCCGCAAATGACGTTCCGCGCCCTGAACCAGAAATATCTCGAACCCGGTTCGCAGTACATGATGATCCTCGGCATCATCGCGCTCTGCCAGCCCTGGAACCCGTTTCTCCACCGTTACGGTCTGACGGTGACACTCGTCGGGCTGATTGCCTTCATGGTGACGACAAAGATCCCGCGGGACGAGCAACGAGACGAAGGCAGCCATTCATGACGCAGATCGAACTTCGTGGCATCCAGAAATATTTCGGTGCCGTCCAGGTCATCAAGGACCTTAATCTGGCCATCTTAGACAACGAATTCATCGTGCTCCTTGGCCAATCTGGCTGCGGCAAGACGACGACGCTGCGCGCCGTCGCGGGCCTGGAGACCATCGACGAAGGCGACATCCTGATCGACGGTCAGCCGGTGCAGCATATCAAGGCATCCGACCGGGACATCGCCATGGTGTTCCAGTCCTTCTCGCTCTATCCTCATATGACGGTCTACGAGAATATCGCCTTTCCGCTCCGCGCCACCCGAATGAGCCGGAATGATGTCGATACGTCGGTCCGCGAGATCGCGGACGTGCTGCGCATCACGGGCCTGCTCGGCCGCAAGCCTTCGGCGCTATCAGGCGGCGACATGCAGCGTGTTGCGATCGGCCGCGCGCTCGTGCGACGCCCGAAGGCCATGCTGATGGACGAGCCAATAGGTGCGCTGGACGCGAAGTTGCGCGAGGAGATGCGGGCGGAAATCAAGCGTTTGCATATCAAGCAGGGTTCGACGACCATCTACGTGACCCACGATCAGGTGGAGGCCATGTCGCTCGCCGACCGCATCGTCATCATGCACGAGGGCATCCTCCAGCAGATCGGCTCGCCGCAAGAGGTCTACGCCCGGCCCGCCAACATGTTCGTCGCCCAGTTTGTCGGAAGCCCCGTCATGAACATGGCGCAGGCGACCGTCAGCGAAACGGGCGGCCATGCCAGCGTGCAGGTCAGCGGTGGGGCAAGGGGCTTCGAGTTCCCCGCCGCTCTTGCCAACTGCCTTTCGGACGCGAAGGCCGAAAACGGCAAGCTGACGCTCGGCGTCCGGCCAGAGGGCGTGCTCATCTCGCGTGAGGCCCGCGAGGGCTTTATGCCGGTCGTAGCGCATATCATCGAACCGCTCGGCTCGCACGACATCGTCGATCTGAAGGTCGGCGACCAGATGATAAGGGCCCGCACCAAGAGCGGATTCGTGCCCGGACCGGGCGAAGCCGTCTGGGCACGAATCGACCCCGCCCAGGCGCATTTCTTCAACACGGCGACCGGCTCGTCGCTCGGGATCAGACTCTGATGGCGCATATCGAACTCAAGGGTATCACCAAGGTTTTCGGCAACCACGCGGCGCTGAAAAACATGAACATCGACATCGCTGACGGCGAGTTCTTCGTGCTGCTCGGCCAGACCGGCGCCGGCAAGACGACGACGCTGCGCCTGATCGCCGGTCTCGAAAAGCCGACGGCAGGGCAGATATTCATCGACGGGCAGGATGTCGCCGACTGGGGGGCCGCCGAGCGTGACGTGGCCCTGGTGCTCCAGCAATATTCGCTCTATCCGCGCTATACCGTGCGGGAGAATCTGGAATTTCCACTGAAATCCCGCATCCGCCGCGTCGAACCCGCGGAGATCAAGGAGCGCGTCGACCGGGTTGCGAAGACCCTGCGCATCGAGCACCTGCTCGACCGCAAGACCGACCGGCTATCTGGCGGCGAGATGCAGCGCGTCTCGATCGGCCGGGCCATCGTGCGCAAGCCCCGCGTCTTTCTGATGGACGAACCGCTTTCGGCACTCGACGCAAAACTGCGCGAGGCGCTGCGCACCGAGTTGAAAAACCTGCAGATGAACCTGGGCGCCACCTTCCTCTTCGTCACCCACGACCAGATTGAAGCCATGTCGATGGGCGACAAGATCGGCGTGCTGAACCACGGCCATCTCGTGCAGACGGGCACGCCGCAGGAGATCTACCAAAACCCGGTCAACACCTTCGTAGCAAGGGCAGTAGGCTCGCCGCCGATGAATCTGATCGCCGGCACCCTTGCCGGAGGCGAGGCCGTCGCCAGCGAGGGCTGCCGGCTGCCGCTCGGCAACGGACCCGCGACTGCGACCGACGGTCGCCCGCTCTTTTTCGGCATCCGCCCCGAGGACCTCTACCTCGACAGCGGCGCGCCGGGCGAAGCGCGGGTGCACGACGTGGAGAACCACGGCGTCGAGAAGATCGTGACGCTGCGCACCAGCAACAGGGAGCTGTTGCAGGCAACCGTGCCGGCCCGCACCGAGCTCGAGATTGACGAGCCCGTGCGCTTCTCTTGGAACCCTGAAAAGGTTGTGCTTTTCGACGGCAACAGCGGTATGAGCCTGCGGCACATGGGCTGACCTGACAGATCCGAAGATTCCAACGGCCTCCGTGACACCGCAGGGGCGTTAGCGTTTGGGAATGTCGCGAAGGAGCTCCAAGCTATGCCGGAAAGCGCCGGCGGTAGTGTTCGACCGCCTCGGAATTGCGCAGATTGACGGGCAGTTCGCCCTTCATGACGCGCAGCGCTTCGCTTGCCGCGCCCGTTCCCATGCGCATCATGCTCTCATCCGTAAGACCGGCGAGATGCGGAGTGACGATGACATTGTCGAAGCCGAAATAGGGATGGTCGAGCGGCAGGGGTTGGGTTGCGAAGACGTCGAGCGCGGCGCCGCCGATGCGGCCATCGCGCAGCGCCTCGATCAGCGCCGCGTCATCGATCACCGGGCCGCGCGAGACGTTGACCAGAATGGTATCGCACTTCATCCGGCCAATGCGCTCGGCATTGAGCAACCCGCTCGTCTCCGGCGTCAGCGGGCAGCAGAGCACGACGATGTCGGCCGTCGCGACCAGTTCGTCGACCGGCAGGAAGCGCGCACCAACCGGTACGCTTTCCGGCGACCGGCTCGTGGCGACCACATCCAGGCCGAAACCGAACTTCGCGATCCGGAAGATCGCCTTCCCGACATTGCCCATGCCGACGATGCCGATGATGCGGCCGCCGAGGTCCGCAGCCGCGTCCGACTGGCCGCGCCCCGCCGCCCAGCCCTTCTGCCGCAATTCCCGGTCCATCAGGCGGAAGCGCCGAAGCAGGGCCAGCGTCACGAGGAAGACGTGCTCGGCGACCGTCGGCGCATTGACGGCCGGCACGTTGGCGACAAGGACGCCGGCGCGGGTCGCCGCATCCATCGGCACCATGTCAAGCCCGGCGCCATGGCGGATCGCAGCGCGAAGCGCCGGCGCATCCTCGAAGAAGGCCGGCGGGATCGGTGCGCGCACGACGACGATGGCCGCGCCCCGCCCTTCCCGCAGCAAGGTTTCGGGATCGGGGGCGGAGGCGACTCGCAGATCGCTGGAGGCCTTAAGCATAGCCTCGGCCGCGGGATGCAGGGGGTGCGTGGAAAAGATGAAGCTCATCGGCCCTGCCCGCCGGCTACGCCTATCCGGCGGCCGTCGAAGGCCCCGCCGATGAGACCCTTCCAATAGCTTTCCGCACCTTGGAGGTGGGCGTTCATCAGCGCCTGGGCGAGATTGCCGTCGCGGGCAAGCAGCGCCTCGTAGATGCGGATATGTTCCTCATGCGAGCGCCGGCTGCGGGCGGCGTCACTAAAATAGATCGGCAGGCGCTGTTCGCCCATCATGTAGTAGACGCTGCACACGCGATAGAAGACGCTATTCTTGGTGGCCCGGACGATCTCCAGATGGAAATCCCGATCCTCGCGCGCCAGCCCCTCGCCAGCGGCAAGCTTCGCCTCGGACGCGGCGAGGATATCGCGCAGGCGCTGGTAATTCTCTTCCGTCGCCCGTATGCAGGCGAGTTCCGCGGCCCTGATCTCATGGATCTTGCGAAGCTCCACGGTCTCATAGATCAGGATCGGATCAAGCGGCACGCCGGCGCGGGCAAAAAGTGCCATGGCCTCTACGCTCGCCTCCGTGGTTGTCAGATAGATGCCCGACTTGGCGCGGCGCTCGACGATACGCATCGCCTCCAGGACGGCCAGCGCCTCGCGGATCTGGCCGCGGCTGACGCCGAAATGCTCCGCAAGCTCCCGCTCCGAAGGCGTGCGGCCGTTGCCGCTCGAATTCGAGAAAAGATATCCCGCGAGATCGGAGAGGAGGGAGTTTTCTTTCATCGTCACCGTCTTTGCGCGTGAGCCTTCAGGACCCGCTGATTGATCGTGAAGCCCAGGCCGGGTCTGTCGGGAATCTCTATCATACCGTCCTTCACCGACACAGTTTCCTCGACAAGATCATGGATCATCGGATTCGCGCCGAGCGAATATTCGATGACGAAGCTTGCCGGGGAAGCCGCGCACAGGTGCAGGCCCGAGAAGAAACAGGGCGCACCGGCCCACAAATGCGGTGAGAAACGGAGGTTGAAGGCGCTGGCGAGCGAACTGATGCGCATCGACTCCGTTATGCCGCCGCAGAAGGCCGGATCGGGCTGGAATATATCGGCGGCGTGCAGCATAGCAAGATCGCGGAAGGCAAAACGTGTCGCCTCGCTCTCGCCCGCGGCGATCGGCACGTTACCCGCCGCGCGCACCTCCGCCATGCCCGGCTTGTCGTCGGCGATCACCGGTTCCTCGAACCAGGCGAGGTCGCAATCCGCCACCATCTGGATGAAGCGCTTGGCGTCTGCGACGGTGTAGGTGCCGTGCGCATCGGCCATAAGGTCGACGTCGGGGCCGATCGCCTCGCGGGCCGCCCGCACCCGCGACGCCGAGACATGCGGCGCACGGTCCATCGCGCCGACCCGCATCTTGACCGACTTGAAGCCGCCGGCCGCTATATAGGACTGGAGCTGCTCGCCGATCCGGTCCGCGCTCTCCCAGCCGCCCGAGGCATAGGCGGGCAACCTGTCCGCCTTGCGGCCACCCAGCAGCTTCCAGACGGGGACGCCGAGTGACTTGCCAAGAATGTCCCACAGCGCCATATCGATCGCGCTGATCGCCGCGACGGACAGGCCGCGCCGCGCGATCTCGGGCATGGCGTGACCCGAAATCGCCGCCATCTCATGGCGTACGCCGTTGTAAAGCGTCTCCCATATGGCGGAGATGTCGGCGGGGTCACGGCCGACGATCTTCGGCCCCACCTCGTGGTTCAGCATATACACCAGCGTGCCGTAGGTGCCTGCACTGCCGGCGGCATTCTTCCCTTCTCCCCAGCCAACGATGCCGTCGTTCGTCTCGATACGCAGGATCGCGGCGTCGAAGGTCGTCAGCCGGCCGAAGTCGCTGCGGTGTTGGCGGGTCGTCTCGATGGGAATCTTCACCCACCAGGCTTCTACGGTCTTGATACGCATGTGTCGGATCCCCTTTCACGGCCCGCAGGCCGCAGGGCATATGCCTTTCCGTTCTTACTTGATCAGCGGCAGGATGGTCTCGGCGGTGATCCGCATCTGATCGTCGTAGAACTTCTCGGTGAGAAGGCTTGAGCCGTGGTCCTGGATGAACTTCAACTGCTCCGGCGGAATGTCAACGGGGTTGCGCTCCACCATGTCCGGATATTTGGCGGCCGGCGTGCGGTCAACAGGCGCGACAAACTCGTTCGTCACCGCGCCGTCGTAACCGATCTCCTTCAGCGCACCGATGATCTTTGGCCAGTCGAGTTGGCCGAGGCCGGCAGCGAAGCGATTGTTGTCGGCAACATGGAAGTCGAAAAGCCGCTTTCCGGCGAGACGGATCGCCTCATACATGTCTTCCTCCTCAATGTTCAGGTGGAAGGCATCGAGGCAGACGCCGCATTGGGGGCTGACGGCATCGGCGAGCGCCAGCGCCTGGGCGGCACGATTGAAGAAATAGGTTTCGAAACGGTTGAGCGGCTCGACGGCAATGCGCACGCCCTTCTTTTGGGCATGGGCAAAACACTCTTTGGTGGCATCCACCACCCACCTCCACTCTTCCTCCTCGGTCCCATCCGGAACCACCTTGCCGACTGTCGCCGGGACGAGGGTGACGATTTCGCCCTCAAGTTCGCTGACCATGGAGATGACGCTCTTGACGTAGTCCACTGACCTGGCGCGCTGGCCTTCGTCCCTGGCGGCAAGGTTGCGTTCGCCGAGCGTCAGCGTGACGGCGCCCCAGCAGCGGATGCCGTGTTCCTTCAATAGTGCGCGCGTCTCCTTGACGTCGTACTGTGTCGGCTCACCGGATATCTCGATGCTCTCGTAGCCATATTTCTTGATGCGCTTTAGCGTAACGGCGAGCGGTTCCGCCCGCATCCAGTTGTGTGTCGAAAGATGCATGGGGTCCTCCCAGACTGTTGCAGCTCACTCGACCGCCGAGGGTGGCGGCAAAACGGTGACCTTCTCGTCGGCCAGTCCCGTCGCCTTCGGCAATCTGGTTTGGCCAATCGTTGGTTAGTTAAAAGCTCTACCGGAATTTCTCACCCTCTGCAAGACGGAACGACAAATGGAGATATATCTTATTATACCTATATTTAATGTTGTATTTTGGATTTTGCGCTAAACCTGCAGACTAGCGAAGCGGAGAATTGACTTGACCGAAATTTCAGTTTTGGTATTACCAGATTACGAAACTTGATATTGAACACTGCGCGGTGACCGACGGGGGCCAGAGGGAGGGGACATGAAGATCGGCATGTGCATGTTCCTCTGGACCACGAGTGTCGCCCGCAAGCACGAAGGACTGTTGCGCGACATCAAGGACACGGGGTTTGATGGCGTCGAGATTCCAATCTTTTCGGGCACGCCCGACGACTACCGCCGGCTGGGGGCCCTGCTCGACCGGGTCGGCCTGGAACGGACCGCCGTTTCCGCCATGGGCGACCCCTCGATGAACCTGATCGCCCCCGACCCCACGACCCGCAGACGCGGCATCGACTACATGAAATGGGCAATCGATTGCAGCGATGCGCTCGGCGCCACGATTTTGAGCGGGCCGCTGCATTCGACGCTCGGCAAATTTTCCGGAAGCGGGCCGAGCGCGGCGGAACTCAAGCGCTCGGTCTCCTCGCAACGCGCGATCGGCGATCATGCGGCAAAGCACGGCGTCACGATCGGGCTTGAGGCGCTGAACCGATTCGAATGCTACCTGTTTAACACGATGGACGCCCTTGCGGCCCATGTCGACGCGGTCGGGCATCCGAATATTCGCGCCATGTACGACACGTTCCACAGCAATATCGAAGAGTCCGATCCCATCGGCGCCTTCACGCGAAACAGTAACCGCATCATCCATGTCCACATTTCGGAGAACGACCGCGGCGTGCCGGGGCGCGGAAACATTCCTTGGGCGGAGACATTCAGGGCGCTGCGCGCGAGCGGCTACGACGGCTGGCTGACGATTGAGGCCTTCGGCCGCGCGCTCAAGGATCTTGCCGCCGCGACAAAGGTCTGGCGCGATTTTTCCGAGACGCCGGAAGCGGTCTATCGCGAAGGCTACCGCCATATCCGCGATGGATGGCACGCGGCAGGGTGAACGCCACGAACCCTCACTTTAACCCAGCGGATCATGGTTGACAAACTGGGGATCTCATTCACGAGAGCACAGATGACGGAAACCATCAGGCGTTTTCCGGGACTGGCTGAAGGGGCGTCAAGGTCGACGTGGTCGCCAAGGCGCGACCAATTGCACGCTCGAACTCGACACCGGCGTGCGGCTCGCCGATCCCGACGCCAGCCCTTACGTCCGCGGATGAAGCTGCTGAAAGCCTTTGTTATCTTGCCCTGAACTTCATCGCCGAGAATCCTGCAGGATCATCTCTGCCGCCTTCTCGGCGATCATGATCACCGGAGAATTGGTATTGCCGGAGACGATGGTGGGCATGATCGAGGCGTCGACCACGCGCAAATCACCAAGTCCGTGAACGCGCAGGCGAGAATCGACGACGGCCATCGTATCGGAGCCCATTTTGCAGGTGCCGACCGGGTGGAAGATCGTGGTCGCGATGTCGCCCGCTTTCTGGATGAGTTCGCCATGACCGGCGAACTGCGGGCCCGGCAGCATCTCTTCCGGCGCGAAACGAGCGATCGCCCTGGTTTTCATCAAACGCCGAGCATGCTCGATCGACGCGACCGCGACGGAACGATCTCCCTCGGTGGAAAGATAATTTGGCCGGATTTTCGTTGCCGCGCGCGGATCCGCGGATTCCATGTGTACAGTGCCACGGCTCTGCGGACGCAGGTTGCATACCGAGACCGTTACTGCGGGAAAGCGGTGCAGTGGTTCGCCGAGTCTGTCAGTGCTCAGCGGTTGCACGTGGTATTCAAGATCCGGCGTTTCATGGCGCGGGTCGCTCCTGGCAAAGATGCCGAGCTGGCTGGGCGCCATCGACAACGGTCCGCTGCGCCGGAGCGCATATTCGACGATCATCGCTGCGCGGCTGAACGGATTGTGAAAGCGCTGGTTGAGCGTCGCGGCATTGGCGACCTTGAACACCGTTCTGATTTGCAGATGATCTTGCAGATTTTCACCCACGCCTGGCAAGGGATGGCGCATATCAATGCCAAGAGGCGAGAGCAGGTCTGCCCGCCCGACGCCAGAAAGCTCCAGAATCTTCGGCGAGTTGATTGCGCCTGCTGCGAGGATTGTCTCGCGAGCGGCCACACGATGCAAACCGTCGGCCCGACGAAAGACCACGCCCCTGACGCGGCGACCGTCAAAGTCGAGCGTTTCGGTTTCCGCGCCAGTGACAATCCGCAGGTTCTTGCGTCTCGATATCCCGCGCAGAAAAGCCTTGGACGTATTCCAGCGCACGCCCTCCTTCTGGTTGACCTCGAAATAGCCAGAGCCTTCGTTGGTACCTCCGTTGAAGTCATCGGTTCGCGGAATACCGAGTTCTTCGGCCGCTGCACGGAATGCATCGAGAATGGGCCACGACAGGCGCTGCCGTTCGACACGCCATTCACCCCCGCTGCCATGCAAGGCGTCGCTGCCGCCATGGTAATTTTCCGACTTGCGGAAGAAGGACAGCACGTCCTCCCATCCCCAACCAACATTGCCGGCCTGCCTCCAACCATCATAATCTGCGGCCTGCCCACGCATGTAGATCATGCCGTTGATCGATGAGCAGCCGCCAAGAATTTTTCCGCGTGGATAGTTGAGACTGCGCCCGTTGAGTGCAGCTTCCGGCTCGGTCTTCATCAGCCAGTCGGTGCGCGAGTTGCCCATACAGTAGAGATAGCCAATCGGTATGTTGACCCAGTGGTAACGGTCGCTGCCGCCGGCCTCAAGCAACAGCACGCGGGTGCGCGGATCGGCGGAGAGCCGGTTGGCGAGCACGCAGCCGGCCGACCCGGCGCCAACGATGACGTAGTCATATTCGCCGAATGACGCGGGATAAGCTTCAGTCACTGTGCGGCCGCCGCGCTGGCCATGCGATCCCACATCGGAATCATGGTCTGGCTGAGTTCACTAAAGAGGCGATAGCGCCGGGCATAGGAGGGAGCAATCGCGCTGTCCGGCATGTAGCGCCTTGCGGCGGAGGTCATCGCCGCAGCACCGGCGCCGAAGTCGGCGAATGCTCCGACACCTGTTGCGGCCGCGATGGCCGCACCGAGCGCTCCGGTCTCCCGGCTGCGCGCTACGGTGACAGGCACACCGAGCACGTCAGCAAAGATTTGCGGCCAGATGGAGCTGCGCGCGCCGCCACCTGAAAGGACCACCTCGTCGAACTTGGCGCCCGCCCTGTAAAGGGTCTCGACGTGACGCTTGTGTTCGAAGGCGACGCCCTCGAACAAGGCGCGCAGCATATGTGCCCGTGTGTGCCAGCCAGCAATCCCGTAAAAGCCGGCGCGCGCATGGCCGTTCTGCTGTGAACCATAAAGGAACGGGTGGTAGATCGGAATGTCTCCTTCGGGGTCGGCAGCAGCGACAAGCTCGCTGCACAACTCGAACGGCGATTTATCTGCCTCGATCGCATGCTCGACGAACTCGCGAACGATCCATTCGAGGTTGGCTGCCGAGGTGGCACTGGACTCGATCGCCAGATAACGCTGCGGATCGAAGGTCGAGAGCATGAAGATCGAAGGGTCACGGATGGGCTCATCGGTGATAACCTGGTTGATACTCCAGGTGCCAGCGATAATCGAGGCCGCCCCGGTGCGCGTCACGCCGGAGCCGATGGCGCTGGCAACCACGTCGAACAGGCCCGCCACCACGGGCGTCCCGGCGCGCAAGCCGGTCAAAGCGGCCACGTCAGAGGTGACATGCCCGGCGATCTCTGCCGCCTCCCGGACCGGCGGCAAAAGTCTCATGCAATGATCCAGACCATAGGCGGTGAGCAGATCGGGTTCGTAGCGCCGCTCCGGCAGCCGCAGCAGACCGCACCCTGACATGTCGGAGGTGTCGGTGGAACGCGCACCTGTCAGCCGGTTCACCACAAAATCCTTGCACAGCAACACCGTACCGATTTTCGCAAAAAGCGCCGGCTCGAAACGCTTGAGCCAAGCGAGCAAGGTCGGTGTTTGCGCTGCCCAGGGCTGCTGCAGGCAATACGCATACGTACGGTCGCCAACATTGTCCTTCGCCCATTCAGCAACAATAGCAGCCCCTCGGGTGTCTATCGACTGGATGCCGATGAGCGGCTCGCCATCGTCGTCCAATGCATAAAGGCCGTTGCCGTGTCCGGCGCAGCCTATGGCAATGATGTCACCAGCATCGATCCCGGCCTGGTCGAGGCACTGTCCGATGACTGCGACGGCATTGCGCCAGAGTTCGTTGAGATCGCGTTCGACATGGCCCGGCTTGGGCATGTACGAGCGGCCGTCGCGAGCCGCAAGCGCAAGTTCGCGCCCCGCCATATCGAAGATGATGGCCTTGATGACGGTATTACCCGCATCCAGACCGAGAATGTAACCCCCCATTTGATCCTCCCGAGTCCGCTGTTGTTATGCCTGCTTGTATAGGTCCCAGGCGGTGGCCCCATCCGCATTATCGTGGATGATTGCCATCAGTCCCCGCACCACGGCACTTGGATTGGCATGCTGGTAGATATTGCGCCCGTAAACCATGCCGAGAGCGCCTTGAGCCATCAGCGCGGCCGACTTATCGAACACGACGCGCAGGTCCTCCTTGCCACCGCCACGCACAAGGACCGGGCAACGCGCAGCCTCCACAACCCGATGGAAGTCCGCGGGATCGCTCGTCGGATCGGCCTTGATGATATCAGCGCCCATTTCCCGGGCCAGACGCGTCAAGGTGACGATCTTTTCTGCATCTCCGTCAACCATGTAGCCGCCATGCTCATTCACCGGAAGCATCGCCAAAGGCTCGATCATCAGCGGCAGGCCGTATTTGTCGCAGTCGGCACGAACGCGAGCAATGTTCTGGACGCATTGCCGGAACAGATCCGGTTCATCGGGCAGCATGAACAGGTTCACAACGACACAGGCGGCATCCATTTCGATAGCGCCAAGCAGCGGCTCGGTCTCATTCTGCAGCACCGCCCACATCGCGCGGTGGCGGATCTTGTTGTAGGGATTTCCCATGTCTATTCGCATGACGAGGGCCGGCTTGTCTTTGCCCGGCACGGACTGCAGCAAGTCTGCCTGGCCGTAGTTCATCTGGATGGCGTCGGGTCCGGCTTTGACCAGTTGGGTGACAACACCCGCCATGTCTTCCAACCCGGCGAGGAAGCTCGGTTCGTTGCACACGCCGTGATCGACTGCGACATCGAGACAGCGTCCTGCGCCAAACAACCGGTTCATACGCACTTTCTTGTTCACGCGCATAGGGCGCTCCTTTTATCATGAATGCGGGAGAGGTTCGAAAGGTCGATGCCGTGCCGATATTCCAGCAACGATAAGAAGTCCAAGCGCTCGGCGCTCGCCTTGGTGGCGTCCCAGCCCTTCTGGAGGGCCATGATATTGCTAACTTCGTCGATCAAATCCAGGCTGAGGCCGCCAGCGATAGCAATCGTCGTGCGGCGCAGGAAAAGATCAGCCAGACACTCAACATGCTCCCGCTCGATGATGAAACGAATTTCATTGGCCGAGTAACCGCACTGCGTTAGCATCGCCTCTGGTGTTCGGGCGCAATAGCCCGCGACATCCTCAGCCCAAGTGCCGTAACGTTCCAGGAGCGTCGATGCACGCTCTGGAGTCACTCCGTGCCGTGCGGCAAATGAGAGGCACCATTGTGTACAATCCGCAGGAAAGTCGCAGCCGCCGCCAATGGCAAGCTCTTCGGTACTGACGCTGCGTGCCAATCCGAGACGTTTCAACGCCATATCAGCCGCCAATGCCCCGAATGAGCGGAAGGTCGTCCACTTGCCACCAATCATGCAAAGGATAGGCGGCAAATGTCCGGGTCCTTCGATGAATTCACAAAAGTGGTCACGCGGTATGCGTCCGGTGAAGCTATCCTCGCTGGCGGGCAGCGGTCTGACACCGGAAAAGCGAAACATGATCTCCTCGTCGCTGATTGCTATGGATGGAAATACGAAGGAGAGCGACTGGAGGATGTAGCGGCGCTCATCGTCTTCGCAACGCACCTGTTCGGGGTCATCGACGCGGATATCGGTCGAGCCGACCAACACGTTGCCGAGATAGGGGAACAGGATGCAAATGCGGCCATCCTCGTTCTCATAGTAGATCATGTGGCCGTCAAGGGCGTTGAAAAGTTCGCCGTTGTTGATGATCAGGTGCGAACCCTTGGTGCCACCCATCATCGGCGGCGCAAATGCCCCGATTGCCGTGTTGGTCAGGTCGATCCAGCCGCCTGTGGCATTGATGACAAGGCGCGGGCGAAGCGGCAACGCGGCGTTTGACAAGGCATCGGTGAGGACAAGCCCCTCCTCGCTTGACGACACCCGCACATAGTTCAAAGCCCGCGCGGAGGATCCGGCTGCCATGGCGTCGTGCAGCATTTCGAAGCCAAGCCGCTCGGGCCGGCTCACCCAAGCGTCGTAGTAGGTGGCTGAGCTTCGGATCGCAGGGTTAATCGCCGGCCATGTCTTCAACGTCTCGGCGCGGCGCCTGAACCGGTGTTTGGGCAACAATCGCCTCGCCGCCGTGAACAGATCGTACATGATAAGCCCAGCTTTGATCACCAGCGCACCGCGGCGGCTCGGTCGACGCGTCAGTCCGAAAAAGCGCACAACGCCGTTAGCGATTCCGGAAAACGTGTCGAATACCGGAACAGTCGTCGGTAGCGGCATCACGTAATGTGGGGCATTTTTCAACAACCGGTCGCGCTCGAGGAGCGACTCCCGCACCAGCTTGAACTCGCCATTCTCCAGATAGCGTAAGCCGCCATGGACCATGCGCGAAAGCGCTGCACTCGCGCCACAGCAATAGTCGCCTTTCTCCGCCAGGACGACATCGACACCCTGCAGGGCCAGCTCGCGAAACACGCTTATACCATTGATGCCGCCCCCAATGACGAGCACCGCCACCTCGGGCTGATCGCGGAGAGCGGCAATAATTTCACTGCGATTCATCCTGGCAGTGCCTCTCCGATCAGGCATCCATTGCCACCAGAAGCGTAGCGACAGCCAAATCAATGGCGGCAACTTCGCTGGCAGCGAGCGCGATTGTCCCGGCCCGCGCATTGTCGATCGCCTGCTCCGGGTTCCGCGCACCACACAGGGCGAAGGTGATGCCTGGCTGAGCGAGGGTCCATGCGATGGCGATCTGGGCCATTGTTGCATCGTGCTGCGCGGCAATTGGTGTAATCGCTTCCTTCAGGAGTGCTACTTTCTGCCGGTTGGCCTTTGAAAAGCGGGGGTTATCCTTGCGCTGGTCGTCGCCCGCGAACTTGCGTTCGGGATCAATGGCGCCGGTAAGAAGGCCGAGGCCAAGGGAGGAATAGCTGAGCGTTGCAATTTTGTTGCGACGGGCGATTGGAAGAAGGCTTCCCTCGATCTCCCGGTCAATCATTGAGTAGCGTTCCTGGATAGCGTCGAGCTGACCCGAGCCGACGTACTGGTCGAGATCCCCAGAGCTGAGATTGCTGGCTCCAATGGCGCGGATCTTGCCGGCAGCTTGAACTCGTTCAAGCGCGGCCATAGTTTCAACGATAGGCGCGGTCGGATCTTGCCAGTGCGTGATATAAAGGTCGATATGGTCGGTGCCCAGCCGGCGCAGACTTTGCTCGATTTCGTGCGCAATTCCATCAGCGCCGAGGTAGCGATTGACGGCTTTGCCGTCCTGATCGAAGAAATGGTTGCCCTTGCCCGAGTGCCAGTTAAGCCCGCATTTGGTGGCGATCACCACCTTATCACGCTTGCCCCTGATGGCCTTGCCGACGATTTCCTCGCTGCGGCCAAGACCGTAGGCCGGGGCGGTGTCGATCAGGCTGACGCCGGCATCAATGGACGCTTCGATAGCACGCGTCGACATCTGCTCGTCGGTGCCGCCCCACATCCAACCGCCGATCGCCCAGGTACCCAGGCCCACGGCCGATGCGGAAATGCCGGACCTGCCGATCTGGCGTAGAGTTTGTGGGGAGCTCATGCTGCCTCCGGGTTGGCGAGGTCAAGTATCTGGAGGGCTGTTGCCTCATCCGTAACGATCGTGTCGAGATGGTTGCCGCGCATTGCGCTGAGGATTGGAGCTACCTTGCTTGCGCCACTCGCGATCCCGATCGAACGGGGGATGGTCGCGAATTCATCCAGCGTCAGCGAAACCAGCGAGCGGTTGAGTGTGTAGTCACAGACCCGGCCGTCACGGTCGATGAGATGCGCGAGCAACTCGCCGGCAGCGCCCGACTTTTCGATGGCGCTTCGGTCCGCGCTCGAGGATGGATGCAAGTCGTAATAGCTCGAATCATCAGTCAGAATGGAGCCGATTCCGACCACTGCAACATCAGCTTCGCGGGCCTTGCGAAAAACGTCGGCTACCGAGCGCACGCCCATCAACATCTCGCGCTGTTGCGGCGTATCAGCAAAGAGCGGTGCATGCATCTGATAGGCGCGGCCACCGAGCCTGTCGGCCATCAACGAAGCGACATGATTAACGTCAGTATAGTGTTTGCCCTGCACCAGGCCCGTGGCCGGAATGACTTCGACATCATAATTTCGGCCCGGCTTCAGCCCTGCGACGAGCGCGCTCACCCCTTTGCCGCCGGTGATCGAGATCTTGTCGCCGTTCTTTATCGTATCAAGGAGCAATCGTGCTGCTGCCTCGCCGACGCGCTGGAGGGCGGTCTGGGGATTGTCCGACACTGACGGCACAACGACGGCATTGTCGATCCCGCCAAGTGCCACCAGCCGCGCCTCGATCTCGAGTAGATGATCGATCGGAGACTTAATCTTGATTTCGACGAGACCAAGCTGATGGCCGCGCTTGATAAGCCGGTTGACGGTGGCGTGCGAGATACCGAGCTCCTTGGCGATCTCCGCCTGCGTCTTGCCTTCGACATAATGAAGAACCAGCGCCTGGTGCAACTGGCGGATGGTGGAAATATCATCGCGTGTGCTCAATGGGGCCATAATTTATCTCGTCGCCTCGAAATGGATTAAAATTTCCTGCTGTGCAGGAAATGGTCGATCGATACCGCCGCGAGCAGAATACAGCCCTTGATCATGTCCTGCCAGTAAACCGACACGTCGAGCAGGATCAGCGAACTGGTCACGACAGAAAGGAGCGCCATGCCAAGGATTGCCCCGAAAATAGTGCCAGAGCCACCATTGAGCGAAGCACCGCCGATAACCGCCGCAGCGATGATGTTAAGCTCCATACCGGCGCCAAAGGTGGGCGTGGCGGCACCAAAGCGCGCCATGTAGATGACGCCTGCCAGGCCCGCAAGGGTTGAGCAGAGAACCGTGACCCAGAACTTCACATGACTGGTCTTTATACCCGAATATTGGGCGGCTTTCTCGTTGGAGCCGGTATAGAAGACCTTGCGGAAGGCTGTTGCACGCCGCAGCAGGAAGTCGAAGATGGCCACAACCATGACGAAGATCAAAATCACATAGGGGATGTCGCGAAAGCTGCCTTGGCCCAGCGCCTTGAATTCAGGAGGCAGGGTAAAGAGCGACAGCGGCGTGCCCTTGGTGACGACCAAACACATGCCGCGGACAATCACCATGGCAGCTAACGACGTTATGAAGTGGTTCAGACCGACCACGGTGACAAAAAAGCCCATGACTGCACCGATAAGTGCGCTGGCTGCGATGCCGATGAGGCTGGCCGTCCACGGGTCGAGCCCGGAAAGAAACAGTGCACCCGAAACCACCATCGAGAAACAGACGACGGAACCCACCGAAAGATCGATGCCACCGACGATGAGAAGAATGGTCATGCCAACGACGACGATGCCTTCGATCGAGAAACTCATCATCATCGCGCGCAGATTACCCCAGGTGAGGAAATGCGGCGACGCGAAGCTCATGGCGATGCAGAGCGCCAAAATAATAGCGATCAGACCGGCTTCGCGCAGCGTGGCCATGCGGGCGATATTGCCTCTGCGCCCTGCCGGCTTGATCTCGACCGCCATAGTCGTTTCTCCCGCTTGCCTAAGCGACATTTTTGGCTTCCTCTTGCTGTGTTGACGTCTGTTGCACGCCCGAGGCAAGCAGGATGATCGCTTCCTCGCTGAGTTCGTCCGCGCCGAGTTCGCCAGCAATCTTGCCTTCACGTACAACCATCACCCGATCACACAGCCCAATGAGTTCGGGCAGTTCTGACGAGATTACGATGATGCCGACACCCTGACTTGCGAGCTGGCGCAGCAAGCGATGAATCTCCACCTTTGCCCCGACATCAATACCGCGGGTCGGCTCGTCCATGATGATGACCTTAGGGCTGATGGACAGCTGTTTGGCGATCGCCACCTTCTGCTGATTGCCGCCGCTCAGTGTCGAGACTGCCGCTTCGACCCCGGCCATGCGCACGCCGAGCCTTCTGGTTAAACAGCTGGCCTGCTGGGCCTCCGCACGTCGGTCGAGCAATCCAAGCCGGCCCGTCAGCCTGCCGAGGTCCAGTGCAGCGATATTGGCGGCGATCGGCATATCGAGAAACAAACCTGATCCCTTGCGGTCCTCAGACAGGTAGACGAGGCCAGCGTCTACCGCGTCGCGATAGTGGCGAATGTTAAGCGGCGAACCATTGAGTGCGATGGTTCCGGCCACGGCGGCCCGGATACCACAAATGGTTTGGGCGATCTCGCTGCGGCCGGCGCCTATGAGGCCGCCAACGCCGAGTATTTCGCCCTCGCGCACTTCGATATCCACATCGGCAAAACGCTTGCCGTCGGCAAGGCCCTCGACGCAGAGGATCGCGCGCCCGGGTTTCTCCTGTGGCAAGAGCTTGTCAGGATAGAGCTGGGTGATCTCGCGCCCCACCATCTTGCGGACCACATCATCGGGTGAAACCGCCTCGATCGGGTCGGTCGCAACGTAACGCCCATCGCGGAAAATGGTTATGCGGTCGCACAGCGAAAATATCTCCGCCATGCGATGACTGATATAAACAATCGATATGCCGCGCTGCTTGAGCCCGCGCACGATGGCGAACAGCCGCCGCGCCTCACTTTCGGTCAGCGCCGCCGTCGGCTCGTCGAGCATCAGGACCTTGCAATCGAGCGTCAGCGCTTTTGCGATTTCCACCAGTTGCTGATTGGAGATAGACAGATCGGCAACCCTCGTTCGCACTGGAATGGGGGCGAGCAGATCCATCACTCTTTGTGCGTCGCAGTAAAGCTTTTGGTAGTTCATCAGGGGCATGCGCCGCCGGTTGATTGCCGCCATGTAGATATTTTCTGCCACGGTGGCATCCTGGCATAGGGCAATTTCCTGATGGACGAGCGCGATCCCCAGTGACTGAGCCGCAGCCGGTGATGCAATGGAGACGCGCTGCCCATCCACAACGATTTCGCCATCATCTGGCTGCAGAAGCCCCGCGATCATATTCATAAGTGTCGACTTGCCCGCGCCATTTTCACCGCACAGCGCGTGTATCTCACCGCGAAACAGTTCGAATTTGACCTCGCTCAATGCCAGGACGGGACCGAATGTCTTTGTGAGGTTGCGGATTTCAAGGATTGGTGCTTCGGTCACGATAGCTCCTGGGATCGACCCGTGTGAGGGATGGAAAGGGGCGCTGATACCCCTTCCCGTAATCCAGACGTTGTGCTGGCCAATCGAACACAATGGGTGTTGTTATTCCTCAATGCCCTTTGTGCCGCGCCGCTGAAGATATTTGTCCCAGTAGAAATCGTCAGCGTTCTCGGCTGTCACAATGGAAAAGCCATTATCGACAAAGGGCACGCTCATGGCATTGAAGCCTGACCGCTTGGCATCGTTCATAGGATCGATCAGGTCTGGATGCTTGGCCAGCCAAAGCAGCATGAAGCCCATATAGCCCTGCATGCCCTGGTTCGGGTTCACCGAACCGAATATCTCACCGGCCTTGATCATGTCGAGAATTTTGGCATTGACGTCGGCAAGCATCACACGAACCTTGCCGCCACCCTCCTTCGCAGCTTGGGCCGCTCCAATCGCGGAATTGGCTTCCGGCATAAACACAGCGCCGAGATCAGGATGGGCTTGCGTCAGACTCAACACCGCCTGGTAAGCCTTCGTGGGATCCTGATTGGAAGCGGCTCTGCCCGCAAGCTTCATGTCGGGCCACTTTTTTTCCATCCGAGCAATGAAGGCAGCGACACGTTTGTCGTGATTATCCTGACCAGGATTCTCCAGGACGGCATATTCACCCTTGCCGCCCATGGCCTTGGCCACTGCATCTGCTGCATAAGTCCCTTCGGCCACATTGTCGGAAGTGATGTAGGAGACGCGCTTTGAATTGGGTGAATCGGCTGCGAAAGTCACCACGGCAGTGCCCTGTTCGATGGCGCGATTAATTGGCTCGATAAACGGATCGGAGTTCATCGGGTGCACCAGGACGCCAGCCGGCTTTTGCGCCAGGGCTTGGTCAAAGGTAGCGATCTGTTTGTTTACGTCATATTCGGGCGTGCCCGTATACTCGGTCTTGCAGCCAAACTGCTGCGCGGCCTGTTTGAACATCTCGTAGACCGGGAACCAATATTCTACCCCCGAGACCATGACGTTCATGACGTATTTTTCGTCCGGTTTGCACCGGAACGGATTGGCGGCCTCGGCAAGGGCATGGGCCGAACCCAAAAAGGTCGACGCCGCCGCGGCAATGGCGATTGTGCTCAGAAAATTGCGCAAGATTCCTCCCCTGGCCGAAGCCATCCTCAATAACGATCGCGAGCGCTCAAGCGCTTCACTGCATGGATTGACGCCGACCTTCCTCCCGAAGCCCGACCCTTGGATCATTTCAGTTTTGTGGCATTGTGTCAATATAATTCATATACTGAAATATATTTCACACATGCTACTCACAGCAAACCACTCGCACGCTCCAAGCGCGCCCTGGCCAAACCTTAGAAGCGCGTGGAGTTGAACTGCTGGTCGGCTGGAGACGGGTTATGACACCATCGATCTATTGTAAGGCCCGTCGCATCGCACGTGACAGGCCCCGGAATTCACGACCGTTAACCGGCAGATTTAACGTAGCTGCGCGCAGCGTAACAACAATCTCGACGTTGTTTGCCACGCGTTGCGCAACCTGACATTGTGAGGCCGCGTTTGGGCCCGCTCGGGACAAAATAAGATCGCCGGAACTGTCTCCCCGCTTCCGGCCGGGACGAGGAGCGGTCGGGAAGCAACAATTTGCATAAAACTTTCAGGATAGTTCGGCCGGAACCTTAAATCCTGTTCACTAAAACGCTCTCCAGAACAATAATATCGGAGGCTACTGACATGAAGTTTTCTATCGGGAATCGGAATTGTTTGAAATGGATAACGACAGCGGCCGTTGGAGTTGCCGTTTCCGCGGCTCTCAGCGCAAGCGCACAAGCCGGGGAAAACCGCAAACCAAAAGAAGAGATCCGAACCGTCTACCTCGTCAAATATCGGGTCAATAACGAAATTCGTTATGCCAAGAAGTCTGCTGGCAAGGTGGTGAAAGTTTCGGCCACGCAATATATGAACAGCAATTCTTATGTTTGCACGCCGAGCGGCTTTGGGCAAAAAGCGCGTTGCTTTACCCCAAGCATTTTTAAGCGGCCGAACGTATAGCGCGCAATTTCGTCGTACAAGAGCTGCCGCGCATGATCCGCCCTGGCAGCTCTTGGCGGAGTTTATCGACGAATGGCCTTGAGCTGGGCCGCTTCTTTGCTCACCCGATCGCCTTTGACCAGCTTGAGCGCTTCATCCCCTTCCTGAACGGGGTTATGCCGGAAGACATACCAGCTGCCACCCAAGCTTGGCTTTTGGTAAATGACGCCGTCCTTTTCGCGATGCAGGAAACAAGTGACTGCGCCGCCTCTTTCCATCTTGCTCGACCACAGAGCCTGCAAGCAGAGTTTTCCACCCTTGGCCGCATACCAACGCCCCTCGGCGTAAGACCAGGCTGCCCCCTTGCGCGTCCATGCGGAAAACTGGTTTCGGTCGGCGGAAAAGAACCCGCCCCCGTCCTTCCATTTCCATGTGCGACCGGCATAGAGCTTTTCAAGCGCCACGGGCTTCATCGGCGGCGCGGCGGCGGCAAGCTTTGCTGTCGCATCATCGACTTGTGCCCTGGATGCAGCGCTGGCGTTACCAGCCAGCAAGAGTGCGGACAGCGCCGTACTGACGATAATTGAACGGATCGGATACATTTTTTTCACTCCTGACTAATAAGGCAGTTCCAGCGACAATGCGTTGGGGCTCTTGCTTTGGAACAGCATAGAACAAAGGGATGGAGCGGGTCGCGAACTTGTGCAAAGTCGAACCGCTCAGTTAAAAGCCGGGGATCACTCCAGCGGATGGTTGGCGACGCGCCAATCAGGTCGGCCGACATCCCTCGGCCACGGATAGACTTCACGATCGTTGAAGTAGACAACCGCAGTCAGTGCAGGGAACTCGGTATGTGGCTTGTTTGCTTCTGCCGCCCAGTTGCGAACGTAATCGTCGTTGCCTTCATAGCCAAGCTCGGCAATAGCGATTGGTTTGCCGAAGCGGGTTACACGATCGTATCCGGGTTTTGTCCGCTCAACAAACGTCGTGTCGTGACCGACCTCCAGTTTGTCATAGGGCTGGTAGGCAAAGACGGACAGACCAATGATGTCGACATATTCATCCCCCGGATAGTAGGCTTCCAGCCCCTCCTCTCCTTTCGGCGACCACATATATTGGGCCGACGGAAATTGCTTGCGGCATACATCGATTACATGTCGATAGGCCTTCACATAACCTTCCGGCTTCCAGAAGGCCCACGTGAACTGCCCGTCATTATCTTCCATTTCCTGCGCCCAGCGGATCGTGACCGGGCTTTGCAGCTTTGCTCCGGCGGAGCAGACCGCCGACATGTTGGAATCGTACCGTCCGGCCAGGATCCCATTGAGCAGATCGTCCGGGCTGATGCGCCACTCTCGCGCCCAGGACCACGGTTCGATGGTGATCAAGAGGGATCGTCCACGCTCGCGCGCATAGGCGTCCGCAGCACTGAGTGTGGTCAGATCCACATCCTCCCACGGCAGGAACAGGTGTTCGATCTTGGAATTGGAATCGTTGGTATAATCCCCGTGCGGATCATAGGCGCCGGGTGTCACGGCGTCAGCCGTGATGATGGGCCGCTTATCCTGAAACTTGTTGCGGCCGTCAATACTCGCTCCTGACACACCGCTGGCCGCATATACGCCACCGGAAACGAATGCACCGCAAAGCAAAGCTGCGGTTAGTTTATAGAGACTTTTCATCGCCCCCTCCTTTTCTTATTGTTCGGGCAACTGGGCCGCGCCAAGCGCGGTTTTGATGCTGTCGCGTTGTTGAGAAACCAGATCGGTGAATACCAGCTTGTGGGCCTCGTCGTCTTCGCGTGCTTTGGCGTGGCGAAAGACGTACCACTCACCATCGGGCTCGCGCTTTTGATAGATGGTTCCATTGCCGATACGATGGGAGAAACAGGTCTTGGCTGGAAAAGCGCCCTGCCCGGAATGCCATGTCGCATTGAGACACAACCCGCCTGTCCCGGTGATGACCCAGCGACCTTCTGCCCAGGATTTGCCTTTCTCTCCATCGGCCCAGGCCGTGAATTGCCGCCCGGCATCCATCATATGCCCCGCGCCGTTGTCCCACTGCCAGCTCTTGTCCTTGTACAGTGCGTAGATTTCGAAAGGCGTCATGGCGCGGGTTCCTGCCGGCTGGTCAGGCGCTTTCGACGCCGCGGCGAGAGCCGGTGCGGCAATGCAGCATACGGCGCAAGCAACTGTCGTTATCATCCGGGCGCCCCGCAGGAACCCAGCCCTTTCAGATTTAGAGATTGTCATTGGAACCTCCCGCTGTCTCGAAATGAGCGCCCTGCGCTCTTGGTCCTGGCTGGACTCGCTCGGCCATGTGAGGCAGCGCGGTCGAGCTACTCCCATCATACCGAGCCGTCGTTGATCGGCCGATGGCCGAAACACGAAAGCCGATTTCTTCCGCAACACCCTGCTCAAAGGCATTTCTGAGATCGATCAACACCGCCTGGCGCATGGTCTTCTTCAGGCGCGCAAGATCGAGTTTGCGAATGCTGTCCCATTCCGTAATGACGACAGCAGCATCGGCGTTGTGCGCGCATTCATAGGGATCGTCAAAAAACTCGACACCCGAGAGGATGCGGCCGGCATTCTCCATACCCACGGGGTCATGGGCGCGGATAATGGCGCCGAAACGCTGCAGGGTTTCGATGAGGGGAACGGAAGGTGCATCGCGCATGTCATCAGTATCAGGTTTGAAAGTGAGACCCAGAACGGCAATCGTCCGGCCCTCCACATCACCTTCTAAGGCATCCATGACTTTCAAAGCCATGCGGCGCTTGCGCGCTTCATTGGCGGTCACAGTTTCTTCGACGATCCGCACCGACACGCCGTAGTCCTGGGCTGTGCGCAACAGCGCCATCGTATCTTTCGGGAAGCACGAGCCGCCGTAACCGGGACCAGCATTGAGGAAACTCGTGCCGATGCGCTTGTCGAGACCCATTCCCAGGGCCAGTTCACTTACATTGCTGCCAACCTGCTCGCAAAGATCGGCCAATTCATTGATGAAGGTAATCTTGGTCGCCAGAAATGCGTTGGCGGCATATTTGATCAGTTCCGACGTCCGGCGCTGGGTGACCACGATGGGCGTCTTGTGCGCTTGCAAAGCCACACCGTAGAGTTCCATGAGAACCTTGCGCGCGCGCTCATCCTCGACGCCGATCACAACGCGATCAGGCTCCAGGAAATCGCGTATAGCAACGCCTTCCCGCAGGAATTCGGGGTTGGACGCAACCGAGAAAGCGCCGGTTTTACGCACCGATCCGATGATCTTCTGCACGATATCGCCTGTGCCCACCGGAACCGTGGACTTCACCACCACAATGGCATCGTCTTCAAGCAGCGGCGCCAGTTCCCGGGCGGCCATGTAAACGAACGACAGATCAGCATCCCCTTGACCGGCACGCGGCGGGGTTCCAACCGCGATGAACACGACCAATGCGCCCTTCACTGCTTCGGTCAGATTGCAGGTAAAGCGCAAGCGGCCTGCCGCTGAATTGCGTTCCACCAGTTCATCCAGACCGGGCTCGTAAATCGGCACAACGCCGCGTTTGAGGCCATCTATTTTCTGAGCGTTCTTGTCGACGCATATAACCTCGTGGCCCCAGGCGGCGAAACAGGTCCCGCTGACCAATCCGACATAGCCCGTTCCTATGACTGCGATCTTCATGTGTTTGATTGCCTTTTACTACTGCGTTGAAATGGTGGGGGCGTTTGTGCGCCAGCGCGGATTGAATATGGTTTTGTGAACATCGCGACCTCCGACGCCTGCGCCAGCAACCGAAAAGCGGTCCTCGAACAAGGAAAAGCTTTGGGTTCCCCATGCGAGCGCCTCAATGCCGTCGCGGCCCCGTTCGGCGGTTGCAAAGGTCGGCAGAGCCACAAGAGCAAGCAAGCTGGCGGCAAGCGCTGGGCGATAAACCCGCGTGCGGTAGCGAACCGTGTTTTCACGAGCGTGCTGGAGAACGATAACGAACAGGAGGAGCGCATAAATCACGGCGTTGACGATGGCAAAGACATAGAAGCCACGGCTGTTGTCACTGGCGTCCGGGATAAGCAGCACCGGCAGGATCGAGAGAATCGCCAGGAAACCGTAGGGTGCGAGCACACGGAACGGCAGGGGATCCACTTCTGACGCCCCCTTCGGCGTGACGCGGAAATCCACGAAGGAACCCGTTGCCCAATCGCGCAGCGCAGCCAGCGTCCCAGCCATCGCCCATGGCCAGCGCGCGAACAGAAACAGGGTCATTTCGACGCTCAGTATTTTCGCATCATGCGAGCGGAATGTGCCGGAAGCGCGCCAGCGATAGGCCAACACAATCAACATGATCGCCTGGGGCAGAAAATGGCTCAGGAAATCGGGATAGGTAACGGCAACGAAGTTTTCTCCCAACACGAGCGCAAAGATCGGCAAGACAAACATCAGCGCCATGAAGAGAGAAAAAAGCGGATACCAGAACTGCGAGAACAGAAACTGGAATTTCAGTCGCAGCGGCAAATGACCAACAAGCCTGGGCGAATACTGCAGCAGGATCATCACCAGACTGCGCGACCATTGAAACTCCTGCGTGATAAGATCGGCAAATGTCCGCGGTCCGTCGCCATGTGCGATGGCGTCGAGCGCATGAACGCCGCGCCAGCCATGGGCATTCATCATCAAAGTGGTGGAATGATCTTCCGCCAATTCCGGTCCAAGGCCGCCGATTTCCTTCAATGCCGCGGTGCGAACCGCATAGTGCGACCCGATGCAAAGCGGGGCGAGACCGTTGTTGTAACCGGCCTGCAAAGATCCATGCATACTCGCTTCGGCATAGAGACGTCCGCGCGCGGACCAGCTTTCTTGTGCATTGCGGTCGCAAATGCTGGGTGCGGAGACATACCCCACAGCCGGATCAGCGAAGGGACGCAGCATCTGAAACAAATAGTCTGAATCCGGTACATGGTCCGCATCAAGCTGCACCACAAAATCGTAGGCGTCGTAGCCGTAATGGTCATAGAAAAAGGCGAGATTGCCTTCCTTGCAGCGCGTGCGTCGTGGCCACGTCTTGCGGTGATAGTCCGCGCGTCCCTTGCGCGTGGAGACGAAGACGCCATGTTTCTCGCACCAGGCGAGCGTTGCCGCAGAAGGGTCCTCATCGGCAAGCCATGTGTCGTGCGCCACATCCTGGGTCAGCATGGCACGCAATGTCTCGGCCACCACCTCGAAAGGTTCAGACGGCGCCTTTGTCACCACCATAGCGATGCGGCTTCCTGCCGGAAGTCTCAACGTGCCACTTGGACGGCGCGCACGGAAAAACAGGACAATGAAATAGGCCGGCAACAACGTCACCCAAGCCAGGATAGCCGTAACCAGAATCGAGCCCGCAAGATTCACATGGTTGGCAGGTTCAAGCCACCAGCGCCAAAAGTAGACAAGCGCCGCGGCCCACAACGCTGCGCCGAGCAGATATTCCACGCGCCGCCAGCCGGTAAAAACCGGAATCAACAAGGGTTCGTCTTGGGCAGATTCCCCTATGACACGGCGTGTGTTCATGTCCGCACCTCCAGCCCAAAGAAGGGAGCCGCCGTGCGAATGATCGTATCGAGATCGGAATAAAGTGCCTGAAAGCCAAGCTTTTCCGCTGCAAGCGCCGGATCAGCATAAAGCACCGGAGGGTCGCCGGCACGGCGATCGCGCATTTCAACCGGCACGTTACGGCCTGTCAGGCGCCCGATCGCATCGAGAATTTCTTTGATTGAGGTGCCACGCCCGGTACCCAGGTTGACGGCCATATTGTCCCCGCCGTTGACGAGATGTTCGACTGCCAGCACATGCGCGCGTGCCAGATCGGCGACATGGATGTAATCGCGGATGCAGGTGCCGTCCGGCGTATCGTAATCGTTGCCGTAGATTTCGAGAAAGTCGATGCTGCCTGCGGCAGCCATCATGGCCCGCGGAATGAGATGCGTTTCAGGATCGTGGGCTTCGCCGATTTCGCCGTCGATATCCGCTCCGGATGCATTGAAATAACGCAGCGCCACATAGCCCAGATCATAAGCAACCGAATAATCGGCAAGCATCTGCTCCGCGATCAGCTTGGTGCGACCGTATGGGTTTATCGGGCGCTGCGCCTCGCCTTCGCGGATCGGCAGTTGATCCGGAACGCCATAGGTTGCACAGCTTGACGAAAAGATGACATTGCGTGCGCCGGCGAGCCGGCAAGCTTCCAACAGCGACTGCGTCCCACTGACATTGTTGCGGTAATACTTAGCCGGGTGCTCGACAGATTCACCGACATAGGCCGAGGCGGCGAAATGGATCACCGCGATCGGATCGTGATCCTCGACCACCGCAATGAGCCGCTGCGTGTCGAGAATGTCGCCTTCAACGAAAGTTCCCCAACGCACGGATGCGCGATGCCCCGTCGAGAGATTGTCATAGACGACAGGCTTGTAACCCTGTCTCGACAAGAGCTTGGCGGTATGACTTCCAATAAAGCCCGCGCCGCCGACAACCAGTACGTTCTGCCCACTCATCATGCCACCTCTGCGAGTTCCCCATTGGGCCTGACCAGCTGGCGTTCGAAATAGGCTATCGTCGACTTCAGGCCGTCTGTCAGCGCAATGCTCGGTGCCCAACCGAGCTCCCGCTCTGCGAGCGCAATATCGGGCCGGCGTTGGCGCGGATCATCTGTAGGCAGAGGGTGATAGACGATTTTCGATGGCGAGCCGGTCATGGCGACAATCTGCTCGGCCAGTTCACGCACGGTGAATTCACTCGGATTGCCGATATTGACCGGCGTGTGAATGGCCCGAGGACTGTACATGAGCCGGTGAAAACCTTCGATCAGATCATCGACATAACAGAAGGAGCGAGTCTGCGATCCGTCGCCGTAAACGGTGATATCCTCGCCCTTGAGTGCCTGTACGATGAAGTTGGAGACGACCCTGCCGTCGTCTGGACGCATGCGCGGACCATAGGTGTTGAATATGCGCACGATACGAATGTCGACGCCGTATTGCTTGTGGAAGTCATAGAAAAGTGTTTCGGCGGAACGCTTGCCTTCGTCATAGCAGGACCGCGGACCGAACGAATTGACATTGCCCCAATAGCTTTCAGGCTGAGGATGCACGTGCGGATCGCCGTAGACCTCCGAGGTGGAAGCCTGGAAAATGCGCGCCTGATAATGTGCGGCCAGCTCGAGAAGATTAAGTGAACCGATGACGTTGGTCTTCATCGTATGGATCGGATCGGCCTGATAGTGCGGCGGCGACGCCGGGCAGGCGAGATTGTAGATCTCGTCCACAGGCAGATCGATCGGATCAACGATGTCGTGACGTACATAGCTGAACGTGTCAAAGCGCAGCAGGTGGCGCAAATTTTCCATCCGTCCCGTAGAAAAATTGTCGACGCACACGACGGTCCGGCCTTCGCGCAAAAGAAATTCACAAAGATGAGATCCTAGAAACCCCGCGCCACCCGCAACAAGAACGCGTCGTTTCGAGGCGCGATCAGAACGAAAGTTAGACGAATTGAAGACAATGCTCACAGAACTCTCCCAACTATAACAACGATATTTGCGTTAATGCTTGCGAAGGAAGAAGACATGTGAAAATCACTGAAAACTAACAGAGCTTTTCCGGTTTTTTCCTGAAGCGAATTTCGTCATTTCTAATATCGTCCCCCTTACTGAGTTGCGATATCAGGGAATCCGGAAACTATTCAATTCGTCCATTTTTGGATATCAGCAGGCCTGAATGGTCCGCCTTGGCGCAGAACGCTGTGAATTGGTCGAACCTGTCCGCACCGAACAGCACTTCTTTGCCGCAGCATCATCACACACTGGCTGGACGGGTGTTCGTTTCGAGATGTGTGGCGAACTGGGACCATCGCAAGCCCGCGACGGTCAGCCCTCACAATCCGCCCGCAACTCTTAAAATGTAAAGTCCTGAGGGCGGCGCGCCGCAGCCAGTTATTCGGGCCGCCGCGGACACAAGCACTCACGCGCCTAAGTCCGGAAACGAATGGAACTGGAGGACCTCCTCCAGGACGCTCATTCACGTGTGGTTCAGGATCGCGTAGATAACTGGAAAGCACACCGTTGATTTGGGGCGACACCTTGAATCGTTATGAAGGAGAGAGTTTTCGGTGCCTATCGCTCGGATCTGGGCCTAGTAATAAATGAGAACTTCAAAGTAAAACGGGGTGGACATGCTACTGCTAGATTTCCTGGCCCTTGACATCGTATTATTTTTGAACTCCTTAACTATCTGCGAGACAGGTTCGGCGGTTGGCGCGATCCATGGCGATTGCGTACCTTCGTACATTCGGCAAGCGAGCAGAGACGGCTATACGATGCTAACAATGCACGACGTTTTCGTCATTCCGGATTTTGGCTGGGGGCAATGATGTCGGATGATCGTGAGGATGAGCCGCATCTAGAGCCGGTATCCATAGAACGTCGTCGCTGGCCGCGCGTCTCACAAGATCCCCTTGGTGACGATGAGGTGAAAAACACCCTCTTGAATCCGCTGCGTTTTGAGACGGAAAGCCTTGCCCCACACAAGCAGTTTCTTGCCTGGCAGGAGCATATGGCGGTGTTGTCAGACACGCGTTTGCCGGACAATGTTGGTCCCGAGGATGGATTCGTCGTCCGGCAAGCTGTCTGGAATTTGGGCGGCATGCTGTTGCTGCAACAAACCGCTCCGGCTTTCCGTTATGAACGCTCGCCAGACCAGGTGCGGTTCAGTCCAATTGACCATTGGCAGATAACGTTCCTCCGTGTCGGTCGCACTTGGACCGGCATTGATGGACGGGTTGCGCAAAATGAACCAGGTATGATTGAAGTTCGCTCACTCGGTCATCCGTTCAGCGGGCGGGCATTGGCAACGGATTCGGTCAGCTTGATCGTTCCGGTTGACCTGTATGCCGATCGAGGTGGCTTGACGACCGCAAGCAAAAACGTCGTTTTAGGTGGATACCGAGCGAAATTGCTTATCGATTTTCTGTCGAGCATTGAAGGAAATCTCAATCGACTAACGCACGACGATCTTCCGGGCGTCAAGGACCGCTTGCGGGAAATGATTTTTGACACGATTACGCCCTTGGTGGACCGTGAAGGCAGTAATGATCAGATTTCGCAGATAGGATTGATGACGCGGGCGAGACGCTTCATACTGAGCAACCTTGCCTCGCCCGACCTGACACCGGATGCTCTCGGCCGGGAACTGGCGATCTCGAGGACGCGCCTCTACGAACTCTTCGAAACCTCCGGCGGCGTTGCGAACTATATTCGCCGACGGCGCCTGTCCGCAGCGCATGCGATGTTGGCCGATCCTTCAGACCCCCGAAAGATAGCCCAAGTTGGTTTGGCAATCGGTTTCGATTCAGCAGCCAACTTTAGTCGCGCTTTCACGCAACAGTTCGGATATAGCCCCAGCAACATACACAAGCGCGGGGACGATACGCGCCCGGACTGGCAGACCGATAACACGAAGGTTACATTTGAAAGCCTCCTGCGAACACTCTTGCTCTTCTGAAGCGCACATTCCAGGACCTGGTTCCGGCACATTTGTTATAAATGGAGGACGATGATTTTGCAGGACGGAAGTGGAAAAACTCGACTCCAAACTCGAATGCCCGCGTTGCAGACCATCCATCTAACTCTTTCCCAAAGCATGACGAGCACAACTGCAGACTGAGCTTAATTAGCGTTAGATCGCAACCCTAAAATGTCAATGATGAGAATTGCTTAGCGAAATTGGAGTATTCTTCTGTAATTTTAGAGTCATGCCAAACCCGGCGCTGTACAAAAATATATATCGACCGCTCATATCTTGTTCAACCCATCCAAAAAGCGGACAGCAACGGTGCGGCCTAGGTCCTGTTGACAAAATGTGGCAGCCAAATCCTTGCCGCGGCTAAAGCTAGGAAGGCTTCGAAGGATTTTCGGGTCTTGTCGTAACGTGTAGCAATGCGTCGGAATTGTTTAAGTCTATTGAACATCCGCTCGATACGATTGCGATCCTTGTAGGCTTTGAAATCGCACGATGGCGGGTTTTTGCGGTTCGCTTTGGGTGGAATGACTGGCTTTATGCCGTGAATTAAAAGCTCTTCGCGAATGGCGTCACCATCATAGCCTTTATCGGCCAGAAACAGTCTTGGTTTGCCGACTGGCATTGCCAGCAAGTCAGGCGCAGCGGCGAAATCTGAGGTTTCGCCGCCCGTCAGGACGAAGCCAAGAGGGCGTCCTTGACCGTCCGCGCGGGCATGGATTTTTGTCGTAAAGCCGCCGCGTGATCGACCAAAAGCCTCCCTATAAGTCCCCCTTTAGCGCCCGCTGCCTGTGAATGGCCTCGAACCGTCGTGCTGTCGATCATATGCTGCCAGTCATCGGTCAGCCCCAATTCCACGAGCGTCTCCAGCAGGGCGTCCCACACGCCTTGCTCAGCCCAGCGACGGAAACGCACATAGATCGAGTTCCACTTGCCGTACCGCTCATGCATGTCGCGCCATGGACAACCGACGCGCAAGACATAAAGCATCCCGTTCAAAAAGCGGCGGTTATCGTGGGATGGACGCGACTTACGCCCGCGTTCTGTCGGTAAGAGCGGCTCGACGATCCGCCATTCTGGGTCGCTCAAATCGCCTCGTGCCAAAACCGCCTCCTAAAAAGCAGTCTTGAATCATTTCCCGCCTGATTTGGGAAGGTACTTTGTTAACATAACCTAGCTCGGACGTGTTCGGCACGATACATCGCCTCGATGTACTGATTGCACCACGGCCATTTCCAGAATGCCCTTCGGCGCGCGGCGGGCGTACTGTCGGGAGCAAACAATACCTGCCACGATTGCGCCGTGTCGATTATTCTACCCGACAGTGACCGATAGGGATGTACCAGCGGCCGACCGGTTCCGACGACCTTGGCCATGCGCTGCCTTGCCGCCGGGCTGATATGGAGCGTCTGCAATGAGGTAAGGTCGCTTTTCTTCCATCCACGCCGCATTCGGTAAGCTGCGAGAAGTTGAGCCCGATGGTTCGCGATCGTGCGGCAGCTTCTGTTGAAGATCAGCGCCGCCTTCGACTTGAATCGGGGATAAAAGCCCCATTATTCGGCCCCGCTTCGCTCACGATGCCGGCGAGTTCCGTGGCGGCAATGCCGTCGGCTCGGAACTTCTGCGCTGCAATCCCCACCATGCCGCATCTGTAGCTGTCCTTTCGGCCCTTTTCGTAATGCATCCTCACTCTTTGCAATTTTCGCCATTGCATTATGACTGTAATGTGTCTAAGTGATCGTACTGCAATGGTGCGCCACTGGTAAAAACTCAGCGGTTTGGAGACAGTAATGACCTTAAATTCCAAAAAGACCGCGCTTGTAACGGGAGCCTCATCCGGTATCGGTCGCGCGAGTGCCGAGGCCTTGGCACGAGCCGGCTTCACAGTCTTCGGCACGAGCCGCAAGCCGAGTAGCGAGAGCTCGGGCCAGATCTCGATGCTGGCTTGTGACGTGACCGATGAAGACTCTGTGGCGTCGCTCGTTTCGACGGTGCTCTCAAGCACCGGACGTATCGACGTTCTCGTCAACAACGCCGGCCTGGGGATGTTTGGTGGGGCTGAAGAGTCCTCCATCGCTCAGGTTCAGAGCCTGTTCGACGTCAACCTGTTCGGTGTCATGCGGATGACCAACGCCGTGCTGCCTTCAATGCGGCGTCGCGGAGAGGGGCGCATCGTCAACCTCAGTTCGGCGCTGGGGTTCGTACCGGCACCGTACTCGGCGCATTACGCCGCGAGCAAGTATGCCCTCGAAGGCTATTCGGAGTCGCTCGACCACGAAATCCGCGGTTTCAACGTCCGCGTTTCGTTGATCGAGCCGGGCACCGTCCAGGGCAGTTTCGACCACAGCTCGCCGGAACCGGATGCCAAGATGGCGGAGTATGACGCCGGGCGCGCCTGGGTGCATGACTTTTACGAGAAGTCGAAGCTCACGGCTGATACGCCCGAGGACGTGGCGAGCGCAGTGGTTCTGGCGGCCGCGGCCAAGCGCCATCGCCAACGTTATACCGTCGGCAAGGTCGCGTGGCAGGTCAGCCTGCTGCGACGCCTCTTGCCCGCGACGGTGTTCGACAAGGCCTTGCGGCAGCAGTTCGGCATGCCGGGAAAATAATCATCATGTTTACAACCGTTGATCAAAGCGAGGTAATTACTGTGTCCGACCGTCCATCTGTTCTCATCACCGGCGCATCGACCGGTATCGGCGAAGTCTATGCGGAGCGGTTTGCGCGCCGCGGACATGATCTCGTTCTCGTGGCCCGTAACAAGACCCGCCTCGATGCCGTTGCGACGCGTCTTCGCCAAGAAACCGGCGTCGCGATCGACATCATTCAGGCCGACCTCACCGAGATCGCCGACCTCGAGACGGTGGAGACCCGCCTGCGCGAGGATCACACTATTGGCGTTCTCATCAACAACGCTGGCGGCAATCTACGCGGCGGCTTCCTCGATCAGAAAACCGAAGACGTAGCCCGTCTCGTGGCGCTGAATACCACCGCTGTCGTTCGCCTCGCAAATGCGGTCGCACCGCGGTTTGCGGAGGCAGGGACGGGCTCCATCATCAACATCTCGTCGGTCGTCGGTATCGCGCCCGAGTTCGCCATGTCCGTTTATGGCGCGACCAAAGCCTTCGTCACCTTCCTGTCGCAGGGCCTCGGCCTCGAACTCGGTCCAAAGGGCGTCTACGTCCAGGCCGTTCTTCCCGCCGCGACGCGGACAGAAATCTGGGAGCACTCCGGCATCGACGTTAACACGATGACGGGCGTCATGGAGGTCGGCGACCTCGTGGATGCGGCCCTCGTCGGCTATGATCGCCGCGAGGCGGTGACGATCCCGCCGCTTCCCGACCCAACGCAGTGGGATGCGTATCAGGCGGCCCGGCAGGCCATGCTTCCCAACACCCGTCAGCAGCATGCCGCCGAACGCTATCGCGTCGCCAGATAATCTGCATCGCCACACCCTCAATTCGATAGGAAGAAGACAATGACGTTCAAAGCTTTGCTCGCCTCCAAGGATGGCGATACGCTCTCCACGACGATCGTAGACCTGACCGAGGCCGATCTGATGGACGGCGACGTGACAGTCGCCGTGGATTACTCGACCGTGAACTACAAGGACGGGATAGCCGTAACCGGACGACTGCCGGTGATCCAGACGTTTCCGCTCGTTCCTGGCATCGACCTCGCCGGAACGGTGGAAGCGTCCTCCCATCCTGATTTCAAGGTTGGCGACCGGGTGGTTGCCAACGGATGGGGGCTGAGCCAGACCCATCACGGCGGATATGCGCAGAAGGCCCGGCTGAGCGGCGACTGGCTCGTCAAGCTCCCCGAATCGCTCTCCACGAAGGATGCGATGGCCATCGGCACTGCTGGCTACACGGCCATGCTGTCCGTGCTGGCACTTGAGCATGGCGGGATCACGCCCGATCAGGGCGACATCCTCGTGACGGGAGCCAATGGCGGCGTCGGATCCATCGCCATCGCGCTGCTCTCGGGGCTCGGATACCGCGTCATAGCCTCCACGGGCCGACTTGAGGAAACAGCCTATCTGCGGGAGCTCGGAGCGGCAGAGATCATCGATCGGAACACACTGTCGGAACCGGGAGCTCCCGTTGCGGCCGAACGCTGGGCAGGCGCAATCGACAGCGTCGGCAGTCATACGCTGGCAAACGTCCTGGCACAGACTAAGTATCGTGGCGTCGTGACCAGCTGCGGCCTTGCCCAGGGCCGCGACCTTCCTGCCACGGTGCTCCCTTTCATCCTGCGCAATATTACCCTTGCCGGCATAGACTCGGTCAATGCCCCGCAGGCGGTGCGTTTGGAGGCCTGGGCGCGCCTCGCCCGCGATCTGGATCTCGCGAAGCTCGCGCGCACGACGACAGCCATCGGTCTGGCGCAGGTCGCCGGCGTCGCGGAGAGCATTCTGGGAGGGCACATCCAGGGCCGCACGGTCGTCGATGTCAATCTTTAGGGTTGTCAGGGGAAAGCGGAGCTTCGTTTTCCCGAAATGACACGCGATCACTAAAGAAGCAGGAGTCTGCCCGGCTAAACGCCAACCGGGCAGACTCCAAGCGGTTTTGCAGCCGCTCCGCGCGCGACGTGTGCACCCGCAGCTGTGCCAGGAGAGCAGTTGCATTATGCCCACCTCATGATGTTATGGTCATAATTCAATAGAAATTTGAAGGGCACCTCATGCGATACGAAAAAGGCCGAAAAGACACGTCACGCCGGAAGATCATCGATGTCGCTATCGAGCGGTTTCGCACGGATGGAATTGCGGGCTCGGGTCTTGCGACGATCATGAAGGATGCCGGCCTAACCAATGGCGCCTTCTATCCCCACTTTCCCTCGAAAGCCGATCTCGTCCGGGAAACGTTGTCTGATGCCCTGAGCAAACAAGCAGTATGGCTGCGCGCGGTGTTGGACGAAGGGGGGCTCGACGGCGTGATCGACTTCTACCTCTCGCCAGAACACCGGGACAATCCGGGACTGGGCTGCACCTCCGCAGCTCTGCTGCCGGAGCTCGCGCGGCAGCCGGAGGAGACGCGCGGCATGTATGCCGAACAGTCCCGCATCCTTGTGCTCCTGCTTGCCGAAGCGCTTCCAGCAGATGTCGAAGCGAGGGAGGACGTGGCATACGCATTTTTTGCGACACTGATCGGGACGCTCCAACTGGCACGGGCGGTCAATAATGAAGTGTCGGACCGCATTCTGCAGGCTGGAAAGAACGCCTTACGCGCCTTGGCGGGTCTTACGCACTCACAGGCCTCTTGAGCCTGAAATCCATACAAGAGCGCGCGCTCTATAAGTGTTCGGACGGGGTCACACTTGGCATCATTGCCTCCGACAATACCTGAACTTTGCCGCTGCGCGGCGAATCAAAACCTTGCCAGCAACGAACCAACAGACCGGAGATTTCCAGTGAAAGCTTATGTCGTCGACAAGTACAAGAAGAAGGGCGCGCTGCGCCTTGCCGAACTGCCGGATCCGCAGGTTCAAAATGGCGACGTCCTCGTTCGCGTCCATGCCACATCCGTCAACCCGCTCGATTCCAAGGTCAGGGACGGCGCTTTCAAGATCTTCCTGCCTTACCGTCCGCCCTTCGTGCTTGGCCATGATGTCGCTGGGACTGTCGTCAAGGTCGGCTCCGGTGTCAACCGCTTCAAGGTCGGCGACGAGATCTATGCGCGGCCGAGGGACCACCGCGTCGGCACGTTTGCGGAATTGATCGCCATCCACGAAGATGATGCAGCACTGAAACCCCGTACGCTGGATATGGAAGAAGCGTCGTCCATCCCACTGGTCGCGCTGACGGCGTGGCAGGCCCTCGTCGATATCGCGAAGGTGAAGCCGGGCCAGAAAGTCTTCATTCAGGCGGGTTCGGGCGGCGTCGGTACGATCGCGATCCAACTCGCCAAGCATCTGGGCGCAACGGTCGCGACGACGACGAGTGCGAAAAATGCCGCTCTTGTCAAAAGCCTCGGCGCCGATGTGGTGATTGACTACAAGAGCCAGGACTTCGAGAAAGTTCTCTCCGGCTATGACGTGGTCCTGAACAGCCAGGATCCGAAGACGCTTGCGAAGTCACTCAACGTCCTGAAGCCGGGCGGCCATTTAGTCTCCATTTCGGGCCCGCCGGACCCGGCGTTCGCCAAAGATCTTGGTCTGAACGCGCTCTTGAAGCTTGTCGTCCGGCTGTTGAGCCGCAGCGTGCGCAAGAAGGCGAAGAGCCGTAGTGTTCAGTATTCTTTCCTGTTCATGCGGGCCAATGGTCGGCAACTCGAACAGATCGCCGAGTTGATCGACAGTGGGGCCTTGCGCCCCGTCGTGGACAAGATTTTCCCCTTCAACCAAACGCCCGAGGCTTTGGCCTATGTCGAGACGGGTCGTGTGAAGGGCAAGGTTGTGATCAAGGTCCAGTAGTGTCGCTTTGACGGTAGTACAGAGGCAGCAATCCTGCCGCGGGTACGCGGGTCGGGATTTCCTTCCACGCTCCGCAGATAACGGCGTCTCAATTATGCGCCACTCTGAATCGTAAGCACCCGATTGGCGCCGCCTGCCGGATAGCGCCTTGATGGCCTAAGACACGTCATTAACGACGTCGTTAGCGACGTATCTTAGGCGAGGTATGGGATGCGTGTCGAAATTCTTGGTCAGGAACGTCGTCGGCGTTGGGGTGCGTCTTCACTTTCAATTCGCCAACTCCACTCGATCATGACTGTGCAGTCGCCCCGTGAATTTCCGACAGACCCGTCGCGCCTCACTCAGGGAGACAAGTGGCCAAACTCCAAGAAGATCGCCGAGCCGTGACCTCGCCAGATCGCTGACAACGGTTGCGATATGAGCGCGGATCGGTATTTCTCGAAAATTGCTGAAGACGGTGGCAACGCATCCCCCAAATGCTTGGGGCTCAAAACTTCTTCATGATGGAAAACTTTGTCAACAGGGCCTAGTTGACGCGCTTGCTCTAGCGGCGTCGCATATTCATCAATACGGGTGCGGGTGGATAAATCTGGCCCGTGATAAATGAGAATCTTCAGCCCTTCTTATCCTCGAAATTCGCTGCCATATGTGCCGGCGTCCAATCATTGATGCCGGGGGCATTTACTGGTGCACCATGACCAGGGAGGATCGTGAATACGTCATACTTGTCCGGTTGCTTCCTCTCGAGCGGGCATGCAGAACTGTGTATCCCTCATTGTCTCTACACGCGAGATCGACATTGCGATCCAACATCCGCACGATCGCACTTCGTGACCCACTGTCAATGGCATTCCTTATCCAATGGCGTTCAAATATCCGTCGATTTTGTTGGGAAATTCCTCGACAAGTTGTTGCGCACATGAGTTTCGTTTGCTCCGATTGGGTCGAGCCACGTTTGCGCGTTATTTTGGCTGATTGCTCGGATCGGTTGTTTGAATGGGGGGCCTGAAACAAACAGGATCGCCTTTGTCCACGGGTAAACACGTCCAGTCAGGAGCAAAACCATGGTTGGTCTTTTCTGCCAGTCCCGGATGCATTGTTCCAATATACAGAATGCCGACAAGCAGAACGACGATAATGAGGATCCCAAATATATCACCGCGTGTTATCACATAGCGCCAGTACATCATCTCCCCTAACTCTCACTCTTTAATGAACCGACGAAACTGGAATCTCGGCTAAGCGCTGCGAACTTACTCGCGCGCCTGAAATCCGCAACACCGCAACTGACATAAACAGTTTTGCGGACCCTTTGCAGATCCGTAGGTTGCCGAACCATAACGGTGGATCGTCCCCAAATTTTGTACAATTAGTTTAGGCCAGAGGGTGTTAGCTTTGGGTGCTATTCGTCTTCGCTTCCATCGCCCTCGATCGCGACCGGCTGCCACGAATGGGGCGAGATCTTCGTCTGCTTATTCGAAGTGGGGTACCAGCCAGCATCGCTTTTGCGCGGTTCGGACAAATGCATGGCGCTGGGCGCCTGCGTGCGAATTTGCCTGGATAGATCGCTGCCACTGTGAAGGATATGCCTCCCCATCGGACTTTCGCACCAGATCCTGATGGTTTGGGCAGTGCCGCCCTCCTGTCGGGTATGTTATGCCGTCTGCAGGGCTACAAGGCCGATGCACGACTTCGGGCACTGCATGACCGTGTATTATTCCTGCAGGCGCAAAAGCTTGGCCTTACGATTCTCACCAGGAATGTCAGTGATTTCGATTATATCCTGCAGCTCGTCCCAGCCGGTCGCGTGATGCTATATCGACCGATATGAGATTCAACGACCCTTTTGTCCTCCGCAGAATTGCGAAGCGCATTCCAAAACGCGCAGGATTGGCGACGTGGCCCTCGATTATCCCGCGGCTCGGTGATTCCCAGCAACGAGCCTGGATAGCCTTTCCTTCCATGTTCGTCCATTCGCAGGCCGAACGTTGTATCCACGCGGAAAGCGTGGCGTTATGAACAGCGCCGCCGTGTCTGCGGACAAGAAGTCCACGCTGCTCGAGCAAGTCCAAATCCCGGCGGATTGTATCGCGCGATTTATCGAACAGCGCCACGAGTTCGGCAACCGCGACCTGTCCATGCTCCTGAATAAGTTCGATCAAGCGGTTCTGACGCATGGCTGGCAATGTGCTGCTGTTCGTCTCGCAAGGGTACGGGAACCACTGTATGCGATGGCAAATAGTTTACAGCTTTGGCTTGATAACGCCACCCACCGGGCGTTCTCGCTGGCGTTTGCGGTCATGATGTCCAGGAAGGGAAGTGCGCTATTGTTACGCTATAATTCAGCATCTGTGATGGCGAGAACATGCGCAAATTCGGTATTCTGCTGCATGGCTTGAGCAACATGATCAAGAACGCAACATGGAGACCAGGCTCTCTTTCGAAGTATCCATCGAGAACATCGGGGGCTGTTTACGCGATGACCGGCGAGGCCAAGCATTCGTTTCAAGATGCTAATGAGGGCCGTCGCTCTGAGCCTATGGTTTTGTCGCCACAGGCGTGGTGTGCGGCTTAAGCAGGGTGACAAAAAGCAGGCCAACAACGATGAGCGCCGCGCCTTTGAAATGATAGGATTGCAGGTGCTCGCCAAGGAAAAAATAGGCGAGTACGGCGACAAAGATTGTCTGGAGATAGAGGAGCATGCCCGCCCGCGCTGCACCGAGCGCTTCGACGCTCCAATTGAAAAGATAATACATCAGCGCTCCGCCGGGGATCGCCACATAGGCCAGCGCGATGAGCCCGCTGCCATCGAGCGTTGAGCGTTCGTCTAAAGCAAGCTCCCCGAGATAGAAGGGCAGTGCAGTCAGCGCTGCAGCGCCGAGCAGCACTACCAGGAGCGGGAGACGCTCCAGCTCGAATTTCGCGCGGCGGAGCAAAACAGCATAGAGACCGAAGCAGACAGCGCCGGCGACGACCCAAAGTTCCCCGGAATTCACGTCGAGACGCATCAACGCCGCCGGGCTGCCCTTGATAATGATGACGACGATCCCGAGGAAGGCAATGACCGATCCAATCACCTGCCAGGTTCCCATCGGCTCGCCCAGGATGAAACGGGCGAGGATCATGGTGATGATCGGGATCAGGGCCACAATGATGCCGGCCGTGGTGGCGTCGGCATATTCAAGCCCGATGAACACCATGCCCTGACAGATCGCGAGCCCGATGCCGCCGACGAGGAGCAGTTCGAGGGGCCGTGCCCGCATCAGCGCGGCAATAGAACCGAAATGGCCACGCACCAGCGGCAGCAGGATTGCCCAGGCGATCAGCACGCGCCAGAAGCAGAGTGCCCAGGGTGGCATCTCGGAGGAGACCCATTTTGCGGCGATATAGACGCCGGCCGACAAGAGCCAGCAGAGCACCGCCACGGAATAGCCGACTGCAGCCGAACTGCCCGCCGCCTGTTCCGTCCTGACCGCGCCGCTGTCGACTGCCAAGACATGTATCGCCATCACTTAGTTATGCCATAGTTCCAGCAACCTGCACAGATGATGGTGCCAGCCCGCCCCCGCCCTCCAAGCATGGATCATTGCTTTGCCAGCGACACCGGCATGATTGGCGCTGGTTCTGGCCTTTCATGTCGTTCTTCGCAAAGACGGGTCAACGTCCCCCGACCGTCACGGCGGATTGGTTGCTCAGATTTTGATAGCGTTTGCAAATTTGCCGTAAGCCTCGCGACGACCTCACGGCTGGCACGGCTCTGTGGTCGTTGATGGGCCTGTCATCAAGTTGACATGGCGCGTGACGTAGGGCTTGCGGATAATGCTGAAGCTGGTAGAGCGGGAAGAAGCCTTATCGGCTCCGCGAATATCACGAGGGCCAGCATGCAGGATGTAAACATTGGGTTGTGGGATTTTGCGCGGCGCCTCTACAAGGCTCCGGGCGTCGCCGATGCATGTCTTGTTTTGCAGGAGCGGCACGGTGTGGATGTGCCGGTTTTGCTTTTCGCCGCCTGGCTCAACCAAGGATCGATTGCTCTTTCACCGGCAAAGACACAGCATATCATTGAGCTGGTGAGAGAATGGCGCGAGGAAGTCGTCGCACCTTTGCGCACCGTTCGCAAGCGGCTGAAAACCGGACCGAGACCCGCGCCTGACAATCAATCCGAGGTCCTGCGTGACGCTGTTAAGGCCGCAGAACTGTCGGCCGAGCGGATCGAACTCGCCGTGCTGGAAACCGAAGGGCTGTTGCTGGCGATGATTTCAGATGACGGCAACCATGGTAACGGCCAGAACCTGGCACTCGTCGTGCGACACTATCATGGCTCAGATCTGGACGAAGCCGCGCGTCGTGACATTGCCGTCATTGAGCAGGCATTGGCCGGCCTATGAGGCCGGTTGACCCGGTTCATCTTCCTTCCAGCGTTTGACAACCGGCAGATCGATGTCGAACAGATCAAGCGCGCGGCCAACTGTCTGGTTGACCATGTCATCGATCGTTTGCGGTTTGCTGTAAAAGGCTGGAACCGGCGGCATGACGATCGCGCCGTTTCGCGTGGCCTGATCCATCAAGGCGATATGACCGGCGTGCAGCGGCGTTTCGCGAAACAGCAACACCACACGGCGGCGTTCTTTAAGGCTGACGTCCGCGGCGCGGACGATCAGCTCGTCATTGTATGAGTTGGCGATCCCGCTGAGCGTCTTTACCGAACATGGCGCAATCAGCATGCCGGCCGTGCGGAAGGAACCGGAAGAAATGGCAGCACCAATGTCCCGGTAATTATAAAGTTTGTCGCCGAGGCCGCGGATCTCCTCGGCGCTCATATCGATTTCGTCAGTTGCAGTGCGCAGCGCTGCCGGCGAAATTATCGCGTGGGTCTCGACATCGGCAATGTCACGTAGAAGTTGCAATGCGCGCACGCCATAGATGACTCCGGAGGCCCCCGTTATCGCGATAATGATGCGACGCATGGCTAGTTGGCCGGTTCGTCAGCATGAAGCGCCGAGCGGGCGGAATGAGCGACATGCTCCTCGGCAGCCGCTTTGGCAGCGGCCTTGTCACGTTTATCGATGGCGCTGACAATCTTCTCGATCTCGGCAATGCTTTGACTTCGCCGTTGCGTGCGCACCACTGACCGGCGGCGCAACGGCGACGTCAGCACAGTCAGCTTGCTGAGAACGCCGAACGCGATGGGATTGCGGGCGCCGGTGCAAATGCGGTCGTAGAAATCGCGTTTGTTGGCGACGATTTCTTCGGCATTTCCATGCAGATAGGCTTCCCGCAATTGGGCAAAATGGGCTTTGAGCGCCTGAACCTCCGCTTCGGACGCATTCTCGATAAACTGCTCAACAATCAGCTGCTCCAGCACACCGCGGATACGATAGATATTCTCTGCGTCCTCGGTTGTGACGGTGACCACCGCCAGGCCGCGATTGTTGAAATCGGTAAGGATGCCTTCCGACTGCAGTTGACGCAATGCTTCGCGCAGCGACGTGCGGCTGACATTGAGCTGTTGGCACAGGTCCTTTTCCACCAGCCGGGTTCCTGGCTCCAGCACACCGGTCTCAATTGCCCGCCGCAGCGACCTCATGATTTTGTTTCTCAGCGGCGCAGATTCATGTGTAATCGGACCGAATGGTTCAGTCACTGGATTGTTCATTTTGCTCCTCGCAATGCTTCTGCTTGCGTTGTTGACATGGGCGGGGTACCGGATTTCCAGGATGCCTCCATATCCATGAATCGGGCGATAGTCGCCTGATTATGCTTTCTTTTCAATATCTCGCGCCGGCCGCACCGAGCATGTTGCACGTTGCGATATAGGCGTCGATTTCATTGGCGAGGAAGGTGGCTACGGCGGCATCGACGATCTCAGGCTTTGCCTCGCGGAAGCTGTCGCTGAACCAGCGGGTATTTTGAAACCCAACGAGTGCCTTCAACCCCTCATTTCTGGCCCTATCGGCGCGTTCAGCCCAAGCTTAGCGTGCGTTTTCACCATACCATGCCGAACTTCTGCGGCACCGGCAAGCGCGGCGACCGTCGGCTCCCAAAAATGCTTGTCCATGGCCAGCGAGTGAATGAGGATGCAGCGGCCCGCCCCCTGTCCGGCAAAATACGATAGGACAGCCGGATCCCGTCCCCGGTCTGCGCAAAGCCTGTCGTTTGAGTGGATTTCAATTCACTCATGGCATCCCTTCCCTGATCAAGGCGTGGAAGTGCAGCAAGGCTGCCACAAGCCTGTCGTATTGTATGACGGTCTTAACACATCCGTCAAGCGTTGCTCAGTGGCTCGGCAAAGCGGTGCGGACCGCACGCCCAATATGTTTGGGCGACGTCGAGCGCGGCAGCTACCGCTGCAAGGCCTGCGTCAGCCAGGCGGCCGTCAGATCTGAGTTCGCCGAGCGTTTGGCATTGAGCGGGACCAGAATATTGTGTCGGCCTTCTGCTTCCAGTTCCATGTCGCCAACTTTGACCAGGCTTCCGTCTGAAAGGAATGTCGCAATCAGGGTATCCCACCCCAATGCGACTCCTTGACCGGATCGAGCTGCGGAGATTGTTTCTGTGTAATGACTAAGTCGAAGCGTGGATCGCACAGCACCTTTCTTCCTTCCCACGCGCGCAAACCAATCGGCCCACCTGTACCAGCTTCTGTTCGGGACGTCCGTCTCAATGAGCTCGTACTCGCCGTCAGGAAAGGTCATGAGATCGTGGCTCCGTGCGTATTCGGGGGAGCACACTGGAAAGATCCTGTCGCCACATGATGCGATGACCGTCCCGTCATTGAATGGCGGAATGCCGTATCGTACGCCAATGTCCATGCCGCCGCTTTCAAGGTCGAGCTTGGCGTCCTGAGAAACCACACGAATTTGGATGCTGGGATTAAGCTCCCGCAGTTCCGCTATTTTTGGCAAAAGCCAGAAGGACGAGAAGGCGATCGTTGCGCCGATGGTGACAACGTCCGTCGAGCTGGCCCGCACTGCTTCCACGCTGTCGGCAATATTCGCGAAGCTTTCCGCCAGGGTACTGCCAAGAATGAGACAAGCTGGCGTTGGCTCTATCGAGCGATGCCGGCGATCAAACAGGGGTCTGCCGATATTCTCTTCGAGCGAAGCGATCTGACGGCTCACGGCTGCCTGAGTGACACCGAGTTCCTTTGCTGCAGCTGTAAAGCTTCGATGGCGGATAGACGCCTCAAGCGCCACCAGTGCCGTCAGCGAGGGCAATCTCTTTCGTAAATGCATGTCGCCTCGTCCTCATACATAATATTTTATTATGCATTCCAAAACTATTTGTGCCGTTGAAAACTAAAGCTTTTCGCCCCATTCTGGCAATATATAATCATAAGAGGATGTCATGCTGAGCACGTTTTCGTCTTCCATCTCCGCACTCCTCGACGCGCGTGCCGAGGGCTACACCCTTCCCGCGGGCCTCTATACGCGCGAGGACGTCTTTGGGGCAGATCTCGACGTCTTCTACCGCAATCACTGGATCTATATCGGACTTGAGTGCGATGTCCCGGAACCGGGTGACGCAACAGTCATCGACATTGGATCAACAAGTCTTATTGTGCTGCGTGACGATGATGACAACATCCAAGTGGTGCACAACGTCTGTCGCCACCGCGGATCGCGTTTGCTCGATGCTGGGCCAACGGTGATCTCCAAGCTCGTTTGTCCCTATCACCAATGGACGTATGAGTTGTCCGGAGAACTCGTCTATGCGCCTCACATGGGCACGAACTTTGACAAATCGTGCCGCAACCTGAAGACCGTCAATTTCAAGTCGATTGGCGGGCTCATCTATGTCTGTCTCTCGGACACGCCACCGCAGGATATCGCCAATCTTGAGGCGGTGATGGAAGAGCGCCTTGCTCCCTACGATATTCGCAATGCCAAGGTCGCCTATCAAACGGATGTCATTGAAAAGGGCAATTGGAAGCTCACGATCGAAAACAATCGTGAATGCTATCATTGCGCTGCAAACCATCCGGAACTTTGCGTATCCTTCGTTGAGCAGGATTTTGGATATGATGCTGACACGCTCAGCCAGGAGGATCGCGCTGAGGCAGAGGAATATCAACGGCTTTACGAACAACGAATCAAAGCTTGGGAAGCGGGCGGATATCCTTCGGCGCCGGTCGAACAGCTTGCTGGCCATGCGACGAACTTCCGCACCCAGCGCTTGATCATTTCGGGTAAGGGCGAGTCACAGACTGCGGACACTACGGCAGCCTCAGCAAAGCTGCTCGGCAAAATGAGCCGGAAAGATCTCGGGGACACGCATCTGTGGGGTCACAATAGCTGGAACCACTTCATGGGAGACCATGCGGTAACGTCCATGGTAATCCCTCTGTCGGCAAATCGTACCCTGGTTCGTACAAAATGGCTTGTGCACAAAGACGCCATTGAAGGGGTCGACTATGAGTTGGCCAAGCTGACGAGCGTGTGGATCGCGACAACCGACCAGGATGGCGAACTCGTTGGCCGGTCCCACCTGGGCGTGGAAGATCCCGCCTACGAGCCCGGCCCGTACTCACCTTTCACAGAGGGTCAGCTCGACAACTTCGCCACCTGGTATGTCGAAAGGATGCGCGCCCATGGGTATTAATATCACCCGCCCGGCGCACGACGCCCGAACAGTTGAATACTGGGATCCGCAGGTGGACAATGAGCTTGTATGCATTGATGTGCACGCGGAAACGCACGATGTAAAAACATTTACTTTCGCCGCGTGCGACGGAAAGCATGTTCGTTTTTCGGCCGGCCAGTACTTTGCTTTCGAAACCGACCTGGAAGGTGAAACGGAGACGCGATGCTACAGCATCTCCTCCTCACCCTTGCGGACAAACGCGTTCTCCATCACGGTCAAGCGCGTAGCGGGCGGAAGGATCTCAAACTGGCTTCATGACAACCTGATCCCGGGCACTATTGTCCGGACGAACGGCCCACTCGGCCAGTTTATCCGTCCGGCCGGCAAAGACAGAAAGTTCCTATTTCTTAGCGGCGGCTCTGGTATAACGCCGGTCATGTCGATGGTGCGAGAACTCGCGGATGCAACAACGCCGGTGGATGTTGTTTTCCTGCACGCAGCACGTACGCCGGCCGATTTCGTTTTTCGATCCGAGCTCACCAACATTGCCAATCGTCTGAAGGGGTTGCGACTGTACCTTTTGCCGGAGGATCTGTCTGGAGAACAGTCGTGGCCGGGACTTAGTGGTCGCATCTCCAAAGAGCTTTTGCAGCTGACCGTCCCAGACATCGCGGCGCGCACCGTTATGTGCTGCGGTCCAGCGCCATTCATGGCAGCTGCACGAAAAATTACCGCCCAACTCGGCGTGCCACCCGAACGGTACATTGAAGAGAGTTTCGACGCGGTGGTCGAGGACGTCCGGGCCACTTTGCCGGACACTGTAGAAGACAAGGTTTTCAAGGTCGCGTTCTCAAAACAGGGCAAGTCGATCCAGGTTTCGACGCAGCAGACCGTGCTTTCCGCCGCGAAAAAATCGGGCGTTAGAATTCCTTCGTCCTGTTCAAACGGGCTCTGCGGTACCTGCAAGTCGAAGCTTACCAGCGGCTTCGTCGATATGAAGCCCAACGGAGGAAAGGTTTCTTCCTGCCGTGTTGTTCCAAACCGTTGAGTGATCTCGTCATCGACCGCTGAGACCTTATCTGGCGGTGACCCCAAATAGCGGTGAGCCGTCCAGTGGCGCTGGTTCCTCCTTCGGCGCAGTCGTTAGCGGCCGACCGAACCGACATAGCGCCATCTCTTGCTAAATTTAGACGATGATGCATCGTCTGGTGGTCTTTGCTGACCAATACCGCAAATTTTTGAGGGGAGCACCCGGCCGCGACGGCATCCGTTGTTCGGCAGGAGCGGCCAGGATCCCGGCGCGTGTTTTGACGCTTCCCTCGTCATTGAACGCGCGACGCGATTAGCCGCCCGTGACGTGCTGCCCGTGCAGTTATCGCTTAACTCACTGTTGTTGGCGGCCGGCCGCTTCACCTTTCATGGGTGGCAATGGCGCACAAGATTGCCTTGGAGCGGAAAGGATTTCACTTGATAATTGGCTGACACCGAGCAACCCTTGAGAGGAACAAGTTACCTCGCTTTCGATCCAGGCGCGGCACTTCTTCAGTCGCAAAAATAGTGCCAGACAATGGAGGCGAACCACCATGGATGCTGCCGAATTGCGTGCCATTCAAGCGCCGCTCAAGGAGCGTTACAAGGCCAACCCGGCGGATGCTTGTATCACGCTGAAGGCGCGCGGAACGCTCGACGATCAAGCCATCGCTTGCAAAGTGGAGACTGGACACCTTCTCGCCATCGCAGGCCTGCATCCAGCGACGGGGGGAACCGGCATCGAACTTTGTTCCGGCGACATGCTGCTCGACGCGCTTGTCGCCTGCGCTGGCGTTACCTTGAAGGCGGTGGCGACGGCACTGGAGATCCCGGTCAAGTCCGCTGCCGTGTCGGCCGAGGGTGACCTCGATTTCCGAGGCACCCTCGGTGTCGCCAAGGATGCGCCTGTCGGCTTTGCGCAGATCCGCTTATTCTTCGCTGTTGAAACGGACGCACCACAAGACAAGCTTGATCAGCTCCTCAAGCTCACCGAGCGCTACTGCGTCGTCTACCAAACCATTCGCAGTGGCCCGCCCGTAACGGTGACGCTGCAACGTTCGTGATGCCCAAAGGCACTTGTCGGAAAGACCCGATTGAGGTCGAGCGCCAGACAGCGGCGTAGCGAGGCCGATTCACTTTGTACAATGTTGAGATACAGGCGAGCAGGAGCTCCACAACAAGCACGTTGTCGACCGTTGAGTGAATATCCTTCACGATTCTGTGCAAACCAAGAACAGGCGCCAAAGCTGTGCGGTGGCAGTAAGTTGCAATCACCCGCACGATGCAGTTCTGCTGCGACTGGGCGACCGTATAGGCCGATTGGTCGCTTCGCCTCGGCGCTCGCGCGGCACGGGGCAAGTGCCTCGATCAGACGCCGTCTTTCCGCCATCAGAAAACCGGCACTACACAGCACAGCAGGTTGCGGGCCGATGGCAGCCCAGGTGTCCTATCTGTTGCATTGCCAGCCAGGCGAACAGAGCCCTATCAGATGAAACTCGGAGCGTGTGGGTGGCTCGCGCAGCCACAAAGGTTCGCACCATCAACAGGCTCGCATTCACAAATACGCCTGCGTCCGCTCGCGCCAGGTAACTTTGCGCCCCAGTTGCATGGTCCCCTGCGGTGACGGCGGACCTTGGCTGAGAATCTCATCACAAGATTTCGATTTTACTCCGATCCTTGCCCGCCATACGCTCATCTGGTGGTTAGATCTGCACCAGGGAGAGACGCTATGAAACACTGGCCTGCACTTGTCGCGGCCGCTTTGGCCTGTTCGGTCGTGGTGGCCAACGCCCAGGAAACCACCATGAGCTTCTTCGTCACCAGCGCAAATCCTGGAAAGGGCGGAGATCTTGGCGGCCTTGCGAGCGCGGACGCGTATTGCAGCACGCTCGCCACGGCCAGCGGCTCGACGGGCAAGACGTGGAAGGCCTACCTTTCCACTGACGCCGAAAATGCCAAAGACCGCATCGGCCAGGGACCTTGGTACAACGCCAAGGGCGAAAGGATAGCCGACGATGTCGCCTCGCTCCATGGCGACAAAAACAACCTGACCAAGCAGACGGCCCTCAACGAAAAAGGCGAAGTCATCAACGGCCGCGGTGACACACCGAACCGCCACGACATTCTGACCGGGTCAAAGGCCGATGGCACCGCAGCACCCGAAACATGCGGCAACTGGACGATGGGAGGCGCGGAGGGGGCGGCGATTGTCGGCCACAGTGACCGCACGGGCCTGGATGACTCTGCCGAGGCCAAATCCTGGAATTCCTCCCATCCCACGCGCGGCGGCTGCACGCAGGAGGCTTTCAAGGGTACCGGTGGGGATGGTCTTTTCTACTGCTTCGCAGCAAACTGATCGAAAGGCGATGCAGGATCACGCAGCGCCGCCCCGTCTCTGAATCCATTTTGCCGCTTGCCTGCGGGAATCGACATGCCGATGCCGCCGATAGACACGAGCCAGTTAGGGCTATGGCAATTTCGGCACGAACCGCTGCTCGCAACAAATCGCGTCGCGTTGCAGTTGAGAACGTGCCTTTTATTTGAGATTTTCGATCCTGAGCTCTGCCGGGGAATTGAGAGACCAACAAAGTTGATGGCACTCACAATGATTTCGGTGGAACGTAAAGGCAAATCGATTGTCTCGCCGTGGGAACTGCGGCAGCTGTGCAGCGATGAAAGAATTGATCCTTCGATCGCTTGATGCGCTTGTCACCGTAGGCGATCAATTCACCGGTGAGGACAACACGGTAGCCGGTGCGCGTTTCTTCGATGGCGCCATCTTTCTCCTGCCAGCAGTCTCTCATGCTGCAACATTCGGCACCGTAGGCCCAGCCAAACGGAGCGTCATGCGCAAATGCCGGCGCCGCAAAGAGCAAGGCGATGAGAAGGATCTTGTGTCGCATGGCTCACGTCTCCTAGCCCGTGTCGCTCACGGAAACCTCCATCGTTTGGAAAGTACGGGTGAGCTTCGATGATACACCTCTTTGCATTTACGCACATCAACACGGTGGCAATCGGCGCCAAATCCCCACAAGCAACGCCCCGGTGGTGGCGTTGCTTGCGTTCGAAAGGAGGGGCAAATCAGCGCGATCCGGCCGGGCCAGGCAGATGAATCTGGGTCTGTTCTCCTCGACTTGCGAGGGATGCGTTGGAGCCATCTTAAAAATCCAGGCAGCCTGCAACAAAAGGTCATCTATCAGTCGTGGCTGATCAACAGGGCAATTTCCTGCGCAAATACGCTTCTATTGCACTGTTATTTGGCTTGGGTTGCCGCCGCTGCCTTGAAGAACTCGCCAATTTCCATCGGAAAGGGAAATACGATCGTCGAGGTTTTCTCATTGGCAATAACATTCAGCGTACTGAGGTAACGTAGCTGCATCGCTTCTGGCCGTTGCCCCAGAATATGAGCAGCCTCCAGTAGCTTTTGCGCAGCCTGCTGCTCGCCCTCGGCATTGATGACTTTGGCTCGCCGTTCGCGTTCGGCCTCGGCTTGACGGGCAATGGCGCGTATCATGGTTTCGTTGAGATCGACATGCTTTATCTCGACATTCGCGACCTTGATGCCCCAGGCGTCAGTCTGTGCGTCAAGAATTTCCTGAATATCAATGTTAAGCCTGTCGCGCTCGGCCAGCATCTCGTCGAGATCGTGTTTGCCAAGGACGGAGCGTAATGTCGTCTGGGCCAGTTGACTCGTTGCCATCAAGAAGTCCTCGACCTGGATCATCGCCCGCTCGGGGTCGATGACACGAAAATAAAGCACCGCGTTGACACGTACCGAGACATTGTCCTTCGAGATCACGTCCTGGCTCGGCACATCGTGCACCACAGTCCGCAGATCCACACGCATCATTTGCTGGACAAAGGGGATGAGGATGATCAGCCCCGGCCCCTTAACGCCGGTAAAACGGCCGAGTGTGAACACCACGCCGCGCTGATATTCTCGCAATATTTTGATGGCGGCGGCCAAGAGCATCAGTAGGATGATGATCGGGACAATAATGGTGATAAGCATTGAAATATCCTCCATTTAGAGCCCTTTCAGTCCATATTGGCCCTGTTCTGTCACGCGCCAAGCGAGACATTCCATGCACAAACGCGTGGGGCTGATGTGCTCCACCGAACCAAGCTGCCTGACAATTGGGCATTCACCGGCCGGAAATGCCACGGCGCGGGACCGGTGTCTTATATCGGCGGACAGTGTTCTTGATCTTGTCACAATGTGCTCCGTCAAAATCATCCTATGGTCGAAAGCGGCTCCTAGCTGCTCTCAGGCTGATCGAGTTCAACCTTGAGGACAACACCATTGATATCGGCTATACGGACCTGCTGTCCCTTTGTCAGCGGTGCCTCAGATACTGCTGCCCACCGTTCGCCATGGGCAAGGACGTGCCCGCGGCCTCCACACCAGTCCAAGACCTCGCCATGGGCCCTCACCATCTCCTCGCTGCCCGTCACGACCGGACGCTTTTGCGAAGAAAAGACCAGGCGCATCACGATCAACGAAAGCGCCAGACTGGCAAGGGCAACCGCGCCGGTTACCGGCCAGGAAATGCGCAAGGCCGGGATGTCGGTGTCAATCAATATCGTGGCGCCCGATATGAAAGCTATGACACCGCCAATACCCAGAACGCCGAAGGATGTTATGAAGGCTTCCGACGCCATCAACGCAAGGCCAAGAACGATAAGTCCGAGGCCGGCAAAATTCACGGGAAGCACAGCGAGTGCGTACAAGCCGATCAGCAGGCAGATCGCGCCGATGGTTGCTGGAAAATACGAACCCGGCGCCATGAACTCGAAGATAAGTCCGTAGATGCCGATCATCATCAGGACCAGAGCAACATTCGGGTTTGTGATCACCATCAGCAGTTGAGTGCGCCAGTCCTGCTGGATCCGCTCAAGCGTGATAGCGCTAGTATCAAGCGTGATATTGTTTCCACCCGCTTTGACGCTGCGGCCATTGATCTGCACGAGAAGTTCATCAACATTCGTTGCGAGGATATCGATCACATTTCCCTTCAGTGCTGCGCTGGCGGAAAGGCTTGCTGCCTCGCGCACGGCTTTTTCAGCCCAGTCCACATTGCGTCCGCGCAATTCGGCGAGCGAGCGGATATAGGCACTAGCGTCGTTGATCGCCTTCGCCTCCATCGGCGTGTGCGGCGTCGGCGGAGCAGTGGCGTTGTCGCCTTGTTTCTTGGCCTTGGTGTCCTCTTCCTTGTCCTTTTTTGCCTCGTCACCACCTGGAAAAGGCAAATCGCTGATCTGGATGGGTGTCGCAGCGCCAAGATTTGTGCCCGGTGCCATCGCCGCTATGTGGCTGGCGTAGAGAATATAGGTGCCGGCGCTTGCTGCGCGCGCGCCGCTCGGACTGACATACGTGGCCACGGGCACCGGCGAGGCGAGAATGCCGCGAATGATTTCGCGCATCGACGTATCCAGACCGCCCGGGGTGTCCATTTGCACAATAACAAGAGAAGCATTGCGCTCACCCGCCGTTCGCAAGCCGCGCAATATATAATCAGACAGGGCCGGACCAACGATCCCCTCGAGCTGTAATACAAGCGCGCTTTTGACGGCCTGAGGTTCCTGTGCATGGTTCGGCAGAGCAGACAACAGGATGCCGAGCAATGCTATGGAAACGGAAACTGCAGCACGACTGTATCCGAACCATTTCCCGATGATTTTCCTCATCAGTTCCATGGTTTAGCTTACATCAGAGCAATTGTTTCTACCATGTGTATCTTGCCCATGGATGGAAGGGAAAGGGGTGGGGTGGATGCGATCATATGAAACGCCTCGCCCATCAACGACAAACGCCCGACGCTTGGTGGCGCGCGAGATCGGAGCATCTGGGGAAACTGCAGCTGTCGCCATGGCCCGATCTTCACCACCATCTGGGGCTGGGGCTCGATCCCGTTTTGATTGGCGCCGATGAATGCCTGGGTTGACCGCCGCGGTTTCGATAGGATCGACACCACCCATGCCGTCGCGTGAGCACCACCTATCATGAACCTAACGACGTCCAACCGCGACGGCGGCCTCCCAGCGAACATCGTGGCAGCACCTTTGTCATATATAGATGACATTATCTTACATAAGGTTACTTTTAAATGACAGTCATTGACAGCCAAGCGATCATAGTTTATGTCACTTATAAATGACACAAGGAGGACTTGCGTCGTCTATAGGTGACAAAATGAGTAAAAACGCCCTTATTATGCCCGGAGAAGTCCATGATGCTGCAGTGACACTGGGCCGGCAGCTCCGTACAGCCAGACTGCGCCGCAACTTCAAGCTGGAAGACGTCGCTTCGCGCATTGGCGTTCACCGAGTAACAGTCTCGCGGCTCGAAAAGGGCGATCCGACAGTCTCGGTCGGCGTGCTCATTACGGCCTTGTGGGTTTACGGACTGTTGCCGGACCTGGTGTTGATCGCCGATCCGTTGAACGACAGGGTGGGTATCGCGCTTGAAGCGTCAGCATCGAGACAGCGCGCCAAGACAGGCACCGGAGGTATGGACGATGACTTCTAGGGCCGATCCACGAGCCAACACCACATTCGTGTACATCACTTTACCCGGCACAACTGAAATGGTCGTCGCTGGACGCCTGGAGACGGTTGTTGAGACATCTGGTATCGAGGTCGGCCGTTTCGTCTACGGCCGTTCGTACCTCGATCGCCGGAACGCCGTGCCGCTCGATCCGGTCGAAATCAACGTCGTGGCGCGTCAGCGGTTTGATCACGTCGGCGACAAGGGCATGTTTGGTGCGATCCGCGATGCCTCCCCCGATTATTGGGGCAGGTTCATCATTGACCGGGCACTCGGCGCAGGGCCGACTGAAATCGGCTATCTGTTGAATTCACCTGACGACCGGATTGGCGCGCTGGGCTTTGGATTGAGTCCAACGCCGCCAGCGCCGTTGCGCAAGTTCAACAGGACACTGGATCTTGGACTGCTGATGGCAACCGCCGATGCCGTCCAGGCTGGCCGCGATCTTCCCGACCATGCCGATACCGCTCAAGCCGCCCACCTCTTGCAACATGGAACTTCAATGGGCGGTGCGCGCCCGAAAGCAGTGGTGGAAGATGGCGGCGCGCTATGGCTGGCAAAATTCACCAGGCCCGACGATAATTATGATCTTGTCCACATTGAACACGCGACGCTGAAATTGGCCGCCGAGTGCGGCATAGAAACCGCCTTCACCCGTACCATATCGATAGCTGGCCGCCCGGTGCTGCTGGTGAAAAGGTTCGACCGTGATCTGACGGACGGCGGCTGGCTGCGTCATCGAATGGTCAGCGCACTTACTGTGCTTCAAGGGTCGGAGAACGACAGGTCAAACTGGAGCTATTTGCGTCTGGCTGACCGCATCCGCCAGTTTGGGAAAGTCGAAGGCGAAGATCGGATTCAGCTGTTCCGTCGCATAGCCTTCAACATCCTGGTCAACAATGATGATGATCATCCGCGCAACACCGCGCTCACCTCGAATGCGGGTGGCTGGCGGCTGTCCCCGGCCTACGACCTCGTGCCAAAACCTGTCCTTTCTCAACAGCGCTTTCTCGCCATGGAAATTGGCACGGGCGGACGCAGTGCGACGCGCGAGAACTTATTGTCCCAAAGCCCGCGTTTCGCTCTTGATGTCCAAAGGGCCGCGGCGATCATTAATGAGATCCAATCGACCATCGCTCAAAGATGGTACCCGGTATTTCGGGAGGCAGGGGTAACAGCTGCCGATTGCGAGAGCGTGAGAGCAGCGATGCTCAATCCGGGATTTGAGTGGCGGAGCTGAGATAGCCGATGGCCTCTATTGTCATATCAGCAGGCAAGACGCATTGCAGCCTCAGCGTCCAAACTTTCGTTTCTGGTGGGTTTGGCAGCGCAACATTGGGACGTGGTGCAAGGTCTCCCCTGGACCATGAGGCGATAACTTGCCTGGTATTCGAGGATCGGATGCAACGAAACTGCGTTACATCCCTTGGCTCGCAAGAACAAGGGGAGCGGCTTTCGTCACTCGGCCCCGCCCGAAATGGTCAGTCGATGCTGCTGTGCGCGGCAGCAATGGCCCGCTTCAGATCTTCAATGGCAGACGCAGCGGGCAGTTTCTCGCCTTCAAGCTCCGGCGGCATTTTCCAGCCGGGGTCAATCCCCTGCATATTGGGAAGTTCATGGGCGATGCCTTTATGGCAATCGATGCAGGTTGCCGAGCCTGATAGGAGATAACGCGTATGGATTTCGGCGGCTCGCTGTGTCTGCTTGGAAAGGTCCATTGCCACTGACGAATGACAATTGCGGCATTCCAGACTGTCATTGGCCTTCAAGCGTGCCCACTCATGCTGCGCCAGCTCAAGTCTGTGATCCAGAAATTTTTTGCGGGTGTTGATTGTGCCAAATATCTTTCCCCACACCTCTTTCGAGGCCTGCATCTTGCGGGCAATCTTGACTGTCCATTCGTGCGGCACGTGGCAATCGGGACAGGTTGCTCGAACGCCCGAGCGGTTTGAGAAATGGATGGTGCGTGTCAGCTCTTGATAAACATTGTCCCTCATTTCATGGCAGGACGTACAGAAAGCTTCAGTGTTTGTCAGTTCCAAAGCGGTATTGAAAGCCCCCCAGAACATGACACCGCCGACGAAACCTCCCAATGTCAGGAATGCGAGGCTCAGTGTCGCCGCAGGGGTGCTGAGGACTTTCCAAACCCAGGCCAAGATTTTTTTCACCCGCTCCATCACGCGCTACTCGCTCCCGGCCGGTTTAAAGCCCAACTCGCTCATATCCTTGAACTTGTTGTCGACGAGGGGCCGCACGTCTGCCTGTGGCACATGACATGCAGTGCAGAAATACCGGCGAGGCGACACGTCGGCCAGCATCTGGCCTTCGCGGGTCATGTAGTGGGTAACGCTGATCATCGGAGCGCCGGACCCTTGCGTGAACTCCCGCTTGTGGCACGACAGGCAGCGGTTGGTGTTCACGGACAGCTGATAACCTTCGATCGAATGCGGGATGACAGGCGGCTGATCCGGATAAGCGCGCATTTTGCGGATATCATCGACGATCCATTTTGGCATCGGCGCTGCGGGAATCTCTCCCATCGCCTGGTTAGGGCCGGACAGAGCGGGAACCATCTGGGCGATGGCAGCGGGTGCCACGAACAGAGCCAGTGTAAAAATTATCAGCACCGACCGTGGTCGAAGGGCTATGCGACCGAGACAATCTTGACAGCGCATTTCTTGAAATCCGTCTGTTTGGAAATGGGATCCGTTGCATCCAGGGTGACCTTGTTGATGAGCTGGCTGGCATCGAACCACGGCACGAAGATCACGCCCGCCGGCATGCGATCACGTCCCCGGGTTTCGACACGGGAGCGGATTTCTCCGCGCCTGGAGATGATTCTGACCTCGCCCCCCTGGTTGATGCCGCGCTTGCGGGCGTCATCCGCGTTCATGAAACATAGAGCGCCGGGGAATGCCTTGTAGAGTTCCGGTACGCGCATGGTCATCGAGCCGGAGTGCCAGTGCTCAAGCACGCGCCCCGTCACCAGCCAGATATCGAATTCGTCGTCGGGAGATTCGGCCGGAGGCTCGTAGGGGACGGCGAGAATGACAGCCCTGCCATCCGGCCGGCCGTAGAATTTGACGCCCTCACCTTGCTTGACGTAAGGATCATAACCCTCGCGATAACGCCATCTTGTCTCTTGCCCGTTGACAACAGGCCAGCGCAGTCCGCGTTCTTCGTGGTAGCGATCATAGGGCGCAAGGTCGTGCCCGTGCCCGCGCCCGAAGGTTGCATACTCCTCGAACAGTCCCTTTTGAATGTAAAAGCCGAATGCCTTCGCCTCGTTGTTGTCGTAATCCGGATTGATTTCACGCGCGGCGAAACTGTCGACCACACCATTGCTGAAAAGCACGTCGTAAAGCGTCTTGCCGCGGTAATTCGCATTGGCATCCAGGATCTCCGCAGGCCAGACCTCATCCGTCGTGAATCGTTTTGAGAACTCGACCAGTTGCCATAGATCCGAGCGTGCCTCGCCGGGTGCCTGCACCAGCTGGTGCCAGACATGGGTACGCCGCTCGGCATTGCCATAGGCCCCCTCTTTCTCCACCCACATGGCCGCCGGCAGGATGAGATCCGCGCTCATCGCCGTGATGGTCGGATAGGCGTCTGAGACCACGATGAAGTTATCAGGGTTGCGGTAACCCAGATAGGTTTCATTGCTGGTATTGGGGGCGGCCTGCACGTTGTTGTTGACCTGCACCCAATAGAAATTGAGCTTGCCGTCCTTAAGCATCCGGTCCTGCTCGACGGCGTGATAGCCGGGCTTATCCGGGATGATGCCGTGGGGCACATGCCAGATCTCCTCGGCATGCTTGCGGTGCTCCGGATTGGTGACCACCATATCCGCGGGCAAGCGGTGAGCGAAAGTGCCCACTTCACGTGCCGTGCCGCAGGCCGAAGGCTGGCCGGTCAAGGAGAAGGGGCTGTTGCCCGGCTCGGAAATTTTGCCCGTCAGCAGGTGGATGTTGTAGACCATTTGGTTCGCCCACACGCCGCGCACATGCTGATTGAAGCCCATGGTCCAAAGCGACATCACCTTGCGCCCGGGGTCAGCATAGAGCTCGGCAAGCTCTTCCAGGAACGCTGAATCAGCGCCGGTCAGATCCGCCACCATCTCGAGCGTATACTTCGAGACGAAAGTCTTGAACTCCGCAAAGTCCATTGCCTCCATTTTTGCCGGATCGGCGGCATTGGTGGCCTTAACCTCGAGAGGATTGTCGGCGCGCAAGCCGTAACCAATATCGGTCACGCCGCGCATGAACGTCGTATGCTGCTTGACGAACTCTTCGTTTACCCGTCCGGTCTGGATAATGTGATTGGCAATGTAGTTAAGGATCGCAAGATCTGTTCCCGGTTTGAACAGGATCGGCACATCGGCAAGATCCATGCTGCGGTGGGTGAAGGTGGAAAGAACCGCGACCTTGACGTGTTCATGGCCGAGCCGCCGGTCGGCGATCCGCGTCCAGAGGATCGGATGCATCTCCGCCATGTTCGAGCCCCACAGCACGAAGGCGTCGGCGTGCTCGAAATCATCGTAACAGCCCATCGGCTCATCCATGCCGAACGTGCGCATGAAGGCATAGGCTGCAGAGGCCATGCAGTGCCGCGCGTTCGGGTCGAGGTTATTGGAGCGGAAGCCGGCCCGCATCAGCTTGGTGGCCGCGTATCCTTCAAAGATGGTCCATTGTCCGGAGCCAAACATTCCCACAGCTGTGGGGCCTTTTTCGTTCAGCACCTTCTTGCACTGCTGTGCCATGACGTCGAAGGCTTCGTCCCAGCTAACGGGCTCGAACTCACCATCCTTGCTATAGACGCCACCGCTCTTGCGTAACAGCGGCGTCGTGAGGCGATCCGCGCCATACATGATCTTCGAGAGGAAATAGCCCTTGATACAGTTCAGACCGCGATTGACCTCCGCCTGCATGTCGCCATGCGTTGCAACTACCTGGCCCTCCTTGACCCCCACCATGACGCCACAGCCTGTTCCGCAGAAGCGACAGGGTGCCTTCGACCACTTGATTTCGAGTGCACTCACTCCGCCCGGCACCGGCTGCGCCAACGCAGGCAATGTGATACCGGCGGTGGCGGCCGCGACTGCAGCCGCATGCGCCCTGAGAACTTCACGCCGCGTCAGTTTGGTCATTGCTTGGCGTCTCCTCCGTTTCGACGTGCTCGAAAACCATGTTCGCCGCCATGACCCCGTCAAGGGCGGAGATCTGCGACAGACAGTTGCCGAGAATGCCCGTGCTTGTGCCCTCGATCACGGCGACGATCTTGTTGCCCTGGTGCGCATGGACCTCGACATTCGCCATTGCGTGGAGCCGTGCGAGCACGGTTTCGTGCATGGCAGGGAGCGTCATGATGATGGCGCTGGAAATGTGGTACGTGCCCGCCCTGTCACGCATGTGCCGCCTCCTGCGATAGCTCGCGAACCTTTATTGCAGCCACGGGACAGACGTTGATGCAGGCGCCGCATCCGTTGCAAACCTGGTTGTCGAGCACAGGAAAAAAAGGTCCCCCGGCTTGAGGGCGAAAATGGATCGCCTGCTCGGGACAGGCGTCGCGGCATGACTGGCACTCGACCCTGTTTTGGGCCAGACAGATGTCGGTTATCAGGGCAATATGCGCGAAGCGATGCTGGAGTGCGCTCTGGAAAACCTGCTCTGGACAGGCGTTCGCGCACTCACCGCAGAAGGTGCATTGGCCAGCGGAAAAGTCGAGGGACGGCAAATTGCCGACAAGGCTGACGATATGGGTCGGACAGGCATCCACGCAATTGCCGCAGCTGCTGCAGGCGAGCAGACTTTCCTTCGTCGCACCGGGCGGAAGGATGCGGGTCAACCCGGGTACTTGTCCTGCACCAAAGAAAGCTCGTCGGGAAATGTTCCTTGCCATTATGCTGCCTCTCAATGAGAGGGAGGGCCCGGCGGCCCGAAAATGAGTTGCAGCATCCAGACAAGGAAGCCGTAGCCGCCGACCACACCCACGGCAACCACCGGCCAAATGCCGAACGCGAGCACCAGAAACGTAAGGATTTCCGCCCGCCGCCGCGACCGGCGCGTCTCTTTGGATACGGGGGATCCGGAAAATTTGGACATCAACGCCTCTTACACAACGCGCCGAACCTTTCGATTCCCGCTGAAGTCAGCGTGATCCGATGTGAGGATCAATGCCGCTTTAGCTTCGTTTATGCGGCGCGAGACGCAACGGTGAAAGTACGTTACAGTAACGAAACAGCGTAAATTGCCGGTCGCGTGCCGCATACCGAGCTCCGCGATTGCGTAACATCGAGGATTGGCCCCAAGTCGATTGAGGCATCAGCCCCATTTCAACGTACTACAGATCAGAAAGCATCGACTGGCTGCTCTGCGCAAACGATTGCGTGGCGATCCGTTCTATTCAAGAACCGCGTTTTCGAAGGTCCATGATTCTGCGGTCTTACGAGCTTGGCCTGTCGATCGGGAAGAAATGGCGGCAGAACGCGGATTGAGCTTTGACCCTTCCATTGGTGCATCGCCGGGCTATCGACTTCTTTCCAAGGTTGTTGGAGCACTTTGATCTGCGCAAGCGCTGCGCTTCTGCAAAGTGGCATCCGGATGAGAGCTACATCAAGGTTTCGCGGCACTTGGATAGCGGTCGTTGGGGCCAACGCGCCGCTGTGAGTGTGGTAGCAACGAATGGTTGGCGTTTTTGCTGAGGAATTGCCGATGGGGTAGCGGTGACATCGAAGGATCTCCGGCAATTGTCCTCCAATGGACATTTAATTTGACACACTCGGACATCGGGCGCATCGTTGCGGGGTCGCCGGCAAAATTCGGCTGCTGGTGCTTGAGAGATGGAACGTGCTCCCGCCAAACATGAGTGGAAGGAGCACTCTATGTTTGTTTCCAGCTTTGATCGCATGTATTCCCCGGCTGAGTGGCGCATTTTGGAGCTGGCCCATCGCAGGGCCTGCACCATGCTTGACCGCGATCCGCAATTTCATCCCCTTGCCGAACGGGTTGCCTGCGCCATCATATTCTTCTTTGAGCGCGGCGAGCGAGACTTTGGCCGGCTCGCCAGCATGGCTGTAAGGCGCGAACAAAGCTTGCTGAAAACCAACAGCGGTTCGACGGCAATCATCCAACCATCAAGCGTTCGCCTCGGATGTGACCCGCCGCGATACCTGCATTGAATGGCGATGAACAGGTGCTGATCTCCCCTCCGGATCAGCAGAGGCTCGGCCTCCCCCTGCACAATGTGCCCTGCACGGGGAAGGCCGAGCCTCACAATGGGTCTTTCTCTTTGGTCTGGGAATACGCGGCCGAGCCGGCAATGGAAACTGAACCGCGCCGAATACTAAAAGGCGGCAATCCGGTGAGCTTATTAGAACATGAGACCACGAACGCGCAGCGATGTGATCCGGCTGACTGGGTTGAGGGAATGGTCATATCAAATTACGACATCGGGCCAATGGTGCTATTTGCCGATGACACCCGAGAAGTCATTGCCTGGGCATCAGGCAGGATTTGCCGTGCTAAAAAATCCCTCGTATGAAGGGGTTGTGCGCGCGGCCATGACCTTGCTCCTTGTAATTAACGCGCTGTCTGCCTCCGCCGCTCGGCCCGGAGCGTTACATTTTGTAAGCTTCTACGAGCGCCTGCTCAATCAGGGCCAAAGGATGCTGCATCTGCATTTTGAGTATCTGAACGAACCCACGATGGGTACCTGTTGACCGATGAGCACCAGTTGATGTTTGAAGCCATCAAGTCGAAGGACGTTGAGCGCATATGAGTTGGCTCATGCCCATACGCGGCAGTTCCGTGACAATTTCATCGACTTCATGCGGGAGCACTATACGACCGATGTCGCATTGGGTTGACACAGGCTGCTGAATAAGTCGCCTTTATGCTGCTGGGACCGGGCGCGCATCAAAACATGGCCTGCATGCGATCCAGTCTACGAGCTTCACGATACCACTAAGGGTCGCTCAAAGTCGGCTCTTCACCGCCCAAACCAATCCTCATTGTTGAGACGAACATGCCAGGGCCGTCTAACCGGCCCCTCGTTAGACACGCCAATTCGCCGGTTGTTCAAAACCGGCAGGTGAGGATACCCGTTTGAAAATGCCAAATGATTCCGCGGTGTGTGCTATGGACGTTCGGTTCTGCCCTCCGGAATTGTTGGTTGTGGCATCTCCTCTTTTTCATCGCGATTCCATGGCGGCATTAAGAGAAGCCGACGTGCCTCGTCTCACATCGCTGGTGGCTGTGCATTCATTTCGGGGAAAAACCTCATCATACCGTGCTGTGCGCCGAACATCATGTCGTATTGCAGCAGGCGAAAATTTCCAATCCACGGGTTTATATGCGGGGCTGCCGCCCAATTTTCCTTGGCCTCGTCGTTGGACGACCAAAGAATGTGCCGGTCGATGACTTTGTAGTGGTCGCGCACTGAACCGAGAAAACCCGTGTAATAGGGGTGAACAATGCCGGCAAGCTCGAGCACATGCAGGGGAAGGAATACGGGGCTGACCGTGCCGACACCAAAATCCGTCCCGGTGCGGTTCGACCAGATGACCAGAGGCGTCTCATGCTGTTTGAGCATGTCTGAAAGTGGCGCCCGCCGATCAGCGACGTGCATTCTCATATAGCCGGTTGCGACGTAAGCCTCTCCAAGCGGAGGCAGATGATCGCCAAAGAAAACGAGAATCGTGGGACGGCTGCGCCTATTGGCCCAATTCATCAAATACCTGAGGCTGCTATCGGCATCCGATACACCTTCGGCGAAGGTGCGAATTGTCGCGCGTGCGGCTTCGCCGGCCGGTGTCGACACATCGATCGACGGATCCTTGTACCGGTTCGCTTCGTAGGGGCCATGGCCTTGCAACGTGACGGCGAAGAAGAAAAACGGCTGTTCTATCTGGTCGGCTTGCCTGATGATCTCTTCAGTCAGGGCCTGATCGGAAACAAGCGGGCCGCGTTCGGCAAGCTTTGGCAGATTTTCCTCAGACATGAAGGTGTCGAAACCCAGGGCCGCATAAACGTTGCGGCGATTCCAGAACCATTGGCGAAAAGGATGGATTGCCTTGGTCACATAGCCAGCGCTTTTCAAGAATGCCGCGAGCGAGGGCAATGGCCGTCGCACATATTGCTGGTATGGAATGCTGCCATAGGGCAGGAACGCATTGGAGAAGCCCGTAAGCGCCTCGAATTCCACATTGGCGGTCATTCCGCCAAATTCCGGCGAAAAGATCGCACCAGTCTGGTTGGCGCGCACAGCAGGAATGGGATCGCGGTTGAAATTCACTTCGGGCAACCGGGTCGGATCCCAGAACGATTCGCTCATGATCATGATGATGTCGGGCTGATCCGAGGCGGTCAAATGCGCAGGTGACGGCGCTCCAATCGCCTCGATTACCTGCTGCGAATAACCTTCTGGTGCCGTAACATTGGCCATTGGAACGTTGAGCGCGAAAGCCATCGTAAAGCCGTTATATGCATAGTTTTCTTTTTGGTCCCACATGATGGGCAGGACGCGCAGACGGTCCCGCGTCCAGGAAAACATGGAATGATCCATCGCAGCAACAAAAACGGCCAGCAAGGGCATGGTGATCCCAAGTCGCCAGAGCCTTGCCTTGACGTTCAAAGGCAGTGCGCGGCAGCGTAAGCTGCGCCAGAGGACGACAAGCAGAAGCGGGGTGATGACAGCAGCCATGACGATACAAACTGCCGTCCAAGGCCGCTCGCGGGCAAGAAGGGGAAACAGGTCAACGAGCTGACGCGAATAGAGAAAATCAGACGGATAAATCGGGTCGCCAAGATAGAGCACTTTCTGCCGCCCGATCCATGCGAACAGCAAGGCAAGGGGGGCGATCAAAAGCAGCCCGTGGTACGAGCGTCCCAAAACCGCATCAAGAGCAATGACGATGCTCGCATAGATGCCGACAGTCGTCCATGCCGGTCGATTTGTCTGCTCAAAGAACGCAATTGTGTCCACAAGAGAAGCGCGCGCGATGATTTCAATCAGGAAGACCAGGATCGTTGACAGCACGCATGTTGCGATAAGATAGTCGGCAACATGCAATGATCGCGTGAGCGCGCGCGACAGGACGGAGATTTTTTCCGGTCGCTCAATGCCCTCCGTTTCCAGTTTGATCTGCCGTACTCTCTCGGCCAATAGCTGTCTCCCGCTGCTGGCGACGAAGGTCGTTACTCAATCGTTATCAAATGGTCATATAACAGCGTGGCCAATGTTAAAACGAGGAATGCCATCACTTCGGCAAGAACCCGATCACGAATGCACAGACGCTGTCACATAGGCTTTCAATAGCGTGACCCGTTGTTCGGCTGGGTCAAGCGAAGGCCAAATGTCATGAGACGTGCAATTCTTTGCCGCGTGGCAGTTCCCAGGGCTACCGATACAGCACAAGGCAAGCCGGATCCGCCGCAATCCAAGGCATCTGAAGACCCCGCTGCCGGGGATTTGCGCTAGCGAGCTTAATGTGTGCCGGTTTATAGCGCCTCCACAAAGGCGATGACATCGGCAACCATGCGCTCGTCCCAAATATCATTGTGACCAGAATCGTCGTAGATCAGCATCTGCTTTGGCTCCGAAGCGGTCCGATATAATGCCTCGCCCGAGGACAGCGGGATGATGTCGTCACGCCGGCCGTGGATGAAAAGTTTCGGTTGCCTCACCTTCGCAATTTTGAGATCCGAGTGAAAAGGGTCCTTGATCAGCAGCGCAACCGGAAAGAACGGGTAATGCGTCTGGGCGAGCGACAGAACCGACAGATAGGCCGACACAAGGATGACAGCGACAGCCGGCCTTTGTCCTGCCGTGTTGACGGCGACGCCGCTGCCCAGCGACTGGCCGAGCACGACGATCTCGCCTTGGGAGCGAACCGAAAGCCAGTCGAACGCAGCAATGCCGTCGGTCAGTAGTCCGATCTCGCTCGGCGAGCCGGTCGATCCCGGATAGCCGCGATAGGAGATCGCCAGCAGGCCAATGCCGCGCTCGGCCAGCCCCTTTGCGAGGAAGCCGTAGTTGCTGACGCGGTCAGCATTGCCGAGAAAGAACAGCACCGAAGGCCTGCTAGGTTCGCCCTGGGCGTGGAGTGCATGAAGCGTCTCTCCGTCGGGCGTCCTGATGGAAACGTTTTCACCCCAGCTCGCGTGCTGTGGAGCAGGTGTGGGGCTGGCGCCGGGATAAAGGAGGCTGCGCTGTGAAAAATACACCAGGCCGACTAGCAACGCATAGGCAAAAGCCACCAGCAGCGGCAAGCTCAGCAGGAGTTTTGTAGTGCTCACGACAACCTATCCACCCGCAGGTCAGTCAAATGTCAAGAACCTTGTCAGCCGCAACTCGATCCGGCCCGAGTACGGCGGGCTTGGCGCCTGAAAACTGGAACGGCTCAGATATACGGCGTTTCAATAAAAGCAGCCAGAACTTCACCGCACGAAAGTTCAACGATGGCTATCCATTCGCCTGTTTGGTGCCTCGCGAAAAATTCAGAACGACCGCAATCAAGACCGTGCCGACAATGAAAACGAAGGCTGCGGCCGCGATTGCAGGGCTGATGTTTTCCCGAATTGTCGAGAACATTTGCCGTGCGAGCGTGCGCTGGTTTGGGCCGGCCACAAACAGTGTGAGCACGACTTCGTCCAACGACGTTGCAAAGGCGAAAACAGCTCCCGAGACGATGCCAGGCAGCGCCAGCGGCAAGGTGACTTGTTTGAGCACCGTGACGGGTGCTGCGCCGAGGCTGGCTGCGGCCTGCTCCAGTCGGCGATCGATCCCCTGCAGGACGGCCAGGACGTTGACGACGACAAAGGGCACGGCCACCACGGTGTGGGCGATGATCACCCCAAGATAGGTGTTGGTCAGACCGTAGCGCGCAAACATGAGCTGCATGCCGACGCCGAGCACCACCGCCGGCACCACCATTGGCAGCAGAAAAATCGTCTTGATGGTCGCGAGCGCCAGCGAAAGCTGCCTGTCGCGAAGTCCGAGGGCACCCACGGTCCCCAGAACCGTGGCGAGCACGGTGGTGCCGCAGCCGATGATGAGGCTGTTGATGATCGAGCGCTGCCACACGCCAGCGGTGAACAGCTCTTCGAACCAGCGGGTCGAATAACCCGGAATGGGGTAATTGAGAAAGACGCTGTCGGTGAAGGCGAGCGGCAGGATCGCAATCAGCGGTGCTATGAGAAAGAACACGGTCGCAGAACCGAAGACGAGTTTGGAAAAACGCAACACGTTCACGCCCGCGCCTCCCGTTCTGACGAGAGCCGCAGATAGACCGCGTAGAGGATCAACGTGGCCGAAAGAAGAACCAGTCCAAGCGCCCCAGCCATGCCCCAGTTGGCGGCGCCCGTCGCATAGTAGGCAATCACCGAACTGATCATCTGGTCCTTGGCACCACCAATCAGCGCGGGCGTTATGTAGTATCCGAGGGCGCTCATGAATACCAAAAGCGAACCGGACACGACGCCGCGCAGTGACAGAGGCAGCAAGACAGCCCAGAATGCCCGCACGGGATGGGCTCCCAAGGAGGCCGCGGCCGGCATCAGATTCTTCGGGATGCCGATCAGCACACTGAAGATGGGAAGCACCATGAAGGGAAGCAGGACGTGAGTCATGGCAATGATGACGCCGGTCCGGTTGAAGATCAGCGGCACGGGGCCGGACGTTAAGCCCAATTGCATCAGGGCCGAATTGATCAGGCCCGTGTCCTGCAACAGGATGAACCAGGCGGCGGTCCGCACCAGGAGTGACGTCCACAAAGGCAACAGCACTGCACCCAGCAACAACTGCCGCTTCCAGCCGTCGAGCGAAGCTGCGATCATGGCAAAGGGAAGTCCGATGAGGACGCACGCCACTGTCACCGTCAAAGCCATCACAAACGTCCGCAGCATGATGGTCTTGTTCGCCGAAGCATCGGCCGCAAGAGCGGTTATTGCACCGGACGCGTCCCGTTGCAGGTCAACCGCTGCCAGAAGGTTGCGGTCTGTAATGCTTGACGACGCTGCAACGCTAACGGCCTGCCAATAGGAAGGATCAGCCCATCGTTTGTCCAGAGCGATCAGATCAATGGTTCCAGCGGCGTTTGAAGCGGCCGCACGTGTTTTCGTCATTAACGTGCGAAAGCCGGATTTTGCGCTGTTCAATCGCCGTACAAGGTCCCCAAACAATTGGTCGTCATTGATCTGGCGTATGTCGGCAACAAAGGCAGTCTTCATGGCTTCGGTTGGAGGGCTGACGCGATCCCATCCCGCAACCGCACGGGCGGTGGCAGGAAGCGCGCGCGCGGCCACCGGATCGGATACCGCGGACTTCATCATCGTAACGAGGGGAAAGGCGAAAAAGACAACAAGAAACAGCAACAGCGGCGCGACGAGCACCAGGGAAATCACCTGTTTGCTCAGTCTTGGCGCATTCATGGGCGCACCACCCAGCAATCGGACGGCAGGAAGGAAAGTTGCACTTCCTCGCCAATCGAAAGCGTCGGCTGGCTGCGGTCGGTTTTGACGACAAGCCCCTGGCCGTCGCTCCGGGCAAGCAGCCGCAAATGATCCCCGTGATAGACGACATCAAAGATGGCCGCGGTAATATTGTTGCCCGCAGCCTCACGTCGTCCCACCTTTATTCGCTCGGGCCTTATCGACAGGCAAACGCTGCCGTTTGGGCGAAGGTCCGTTGCTGCTGCAACGAAAACCACCTGCCCGCCGGGCAATTGGACACGGGCGGTACCGCCTTCGATCGTTTGTACGCAGCCTCGTACCAGGTTTGTCTCACCGATAAACTCCGCCACGAATTGCGTGCTTGGATGGTCATAGATGTCGGAGGGTTTGCCGATCTGTTCAATTTTTCCGCGATTGAAGATCGCGATGCGATCCGACATCGTCAGCGCCTCCGACTGGTCGTGGGTCACAAAGACGATTGTCAGCTCGAGCCGTCGATGCAGATCGCGGATGTCCAATTGCATCTGTTCGCGCAGCTGCTTGTCCAGCGCGCCGAGCGGTTCGTCCATCAAGACCACTTCTGGCTCGAAGATCAGGGCACGCGCCAGGGCAACCCGTTGCTGTTGACCACCCGAGAGCTGCGAGGGACGCCGCTCGGCGAGTGAACCAAGCTGCACCATATCGAGCGCCTTTTCGACACGCTCCTTTATGAGCGCACGCGGGAGGCCGCGCATTTTCAAGGGGAAGGCAACGTTCTCCGACACCGTCATGTGCGGAAAGAGGGCATAATTCTGGAAGACGACACCCATGTTGCGTCTGTGCGGCGGCAAACTGTCAATGCGTTTGCCGCCCGCCCAGATTGCGCCGCTTGTCGGATTCTCGAACCCTGCAAGCATCATGAGTATCGTGGTCTTGCCCGAGCCGGACGGGCCCAGCAGGCTGATGAACTCCCCCTTGCCGATCTCGAGATTCAATCCCTCAACAACGGTGAGGAGACCGAAGGATTTGCTGACCTCCTCCAAGCGAATGAATGGATTGCTCAATGTCGATCACCTCGGCTCTCATGAAACAATGCGCAACGGTGACGGGTCCGACAAGCCGCGAACCTGTCCGTCACGACGGCGAATGCAAGGGCGCTGATGTCTCAGCGCCCTTGCAGACCAACGTCACTGCGCGAGCCAGGCATTGAAACGCTGCGTCAGAGCCTCGGAATTGTCGGTCCAGAAATCGACATCCAGGGCAATCGCTCCCTTGAGGTTTTCCGGCGAGGTCGGAAGCTCGGCCTGGAATTTTGCAGGCACGAGCTTGCCCGCCTCGGTGTTGGTCAGTCCGTAGGCGATGTATTCGGGCAATTTGGACTGGTTGTCCGCTTTGCTGGCATAAGCGAGGAAATCCATCGCCGCGTCCTTGTTCGGACTGTCCTTCAGGATCACCCAACTGTCGATCGCATAGACGCTGCCGGGAAACACAAAGCCGAAGTGCTTGCCTTCGGACCTGTTCAGACCGCTTATGCGTCCGTTATAGGCCGTCGTCATGACCACTTCTCCTGAAGAGAGCAATTGCAGCGGCTGGGCTCCGGCCTCCCACCAGACAATGTTCGGCTTCAGCTCATCGAGTTTTTTGAAGGCCCTGTCGACGCCTTCCGGCGTGGCAAGAACCGCGTAAACTTCATCGGCGGCCACGCCGTCTGCCATCAAGGCGAATTCAAGCGCGTATTTGGCTCCTTTACGCAGGCCGCGCTTGCCGGGAATCTTCGTCGTGTCCCAAAAGTCGGCCCAAGAGGCCGGCGCTTGCTTGAGCTTGTCGCCGTCGTAGGAAATTCCGGTTGACCAAACGATCGCGCCGACGCCGCAATCGCTGACGGCAGCGGGCAGGAACGCGGACTTGCCGCCGAACTTGTCCCAGTCGATCTTTTCGTAAATGCCATCCGCGCAGCCAAGCGCAAGTTCCTCCGCCTCGACCTGGACCGCGTCCCAGTTTGGAATGCCCGCTTTCACCTTGGCTTGGAGGACACCGTAGCCGCCGTCCCAACTCTCATCCAGCACCGGCTTTCCGCTCTGCTTTGCAAAGGGTTCGAAGTAGATTTTGCGCTGCGCGTCCTGGTAGTTGCCTCCCCAGGACACGACCGTCAGATCACGGGCTTCAGCGGTCATTGTTCCGATGGTGGCCAGCGCGCATGCCATCAACGCTGCGTTCAGAATTTTCATCGTCATTCCCCTTGTTTTTCTATGACAAAGGCTAACAAATCACAGTTTCACTTGATTGAAAGCCCGATTAAGCAAAGCGGTGATTAAATTCACCGATTGCAACCCCTCTCGTCAATATGTCGGTGGGGTTATTGCGCTCAAGATCTCGCTTTTCTCCTCGCTGGCATTGCGAAAGCGATGGGGAAGCCGGCTGTCGAAATAATACCCATCGCCCTTTTTGAGGATTTTTTTCTGCCCCCCGACCGTCACTTCAACTGCGCCGCTAATGACCATTCCCGCCTCCTGGGCAGCATGGGCGAACGCTTCCCCCGTATCAGCACCAACCGCATAGGTTTCGTGCAGCATGAGAAGTTGCCTGTTGGGGTGATTGAGGCCAATGACACGGTAGGATATCGTTTCGACCTTGCCGATCTCCACCAATTCGTCTGATCCATAAAACGGCGTGTATGGCAGGCTCGACTGAAGATCGCTGAAGAACCCCGGCAGCGTCGTTCCAAGAGCATCAAGGACCGCACTCAACGTGTCGATCGACGGACTCATCCTGTCGCGTTCTATCAAGGAAATGGTGGAATGGGAGATGCCGGACCGTGCCGCCAGTTCACGCACGCCCAAATCGCGCCTGCGCCGCATTTCCCGCAATTTGACGCCGATCTTTGGCATGGAATCCTTCCCCGTGGAGTGCCGTGTCGCGATCAAGCTGCCCCCAAGGTTAGACCGCTCATCTGTGGTGAATATACTGAACGGCTGCCCCGGGAGCAATTGCAGTCAACCCGCAGGTGCACGATTGTGACGACAGACCTCGCGAAGCAAGCAAATTAGAGATTAGAGATGCCAAACCGCTTCAACCCACTCGACGACAAAATCAAACATCTCAAGACGCCAAACCGTTCTTCGGGATCGGATACGGCCGCAATCGAGGCCACCGTCAAGCACATCATTGCAAATGTGCGCGCACAAGGGGACGCTGCCCTGCGGCAATACTCCCGCACGTACGACAGCGTGGATATTGAGGCTTTCGAAGTGAGCCTGGATGACCGCCTGGAAGCGGTTGCCAGCCTCGATCCTCAAACCCGCAAAGACACGGAGTTCGCCATTGAGCGGGTCAAGGCGTTCGCCGAGGCGCAACTTCGAACCATACTTCCCCTCGAATTCGATGCGCTTCCCGGATTGCACCTGGGACACCGGATCATTCCGGTCGAGTTTGTTGGAGCCTACGTGCCCGGGGGCCGATATCCGATCCTGTCTGCCCCCGTCATGACAATCGTTCCTGCGAAGGTCGCCGGCTGCGATCAGGTGATCGCCTGCCTGCCACCCAATGCCCATCCGGCCATGATTGCCGGTTGCCATTTGTCCGGTGCTGACAGGATTTTCAAGGTGGGCGGCGCGCAGGCCATTGCCGCGATGGCGTTCGGCACCGAAACCATTCCCGCCGTCGACAAGATCGTCGGGCCGGGCAACGCCTACGTCAATGAAGCCAAGCGGCAGGTGTTCGGCCAGGTGGGCATCGACCAATTGGCCGGCCCAAGCGAAATTTACATCGTTGCCGACGAAACCGGCGAAGCGAAGATGATCGCCACCGATCTTCTTGCGCAAGCCGAGCACGATGTCAGGACCCGTGTCGGCCTCATCACCACCGACCAAAAACTGGCCGAGGAAACACTGGTGGAGGTCGAGCGGCAACTTGAAACGTTGCCCACAGCCGATGTCGCCGGCCTCGCGTGGCGTGACTATGGTGAAATCACGGTTTGTGCTGATGAAACCGCGATGATCGCCTATTCGGACCATATCGCGGCGGAACACCTTGAGGTTCACACGCGCGATGCCCATTCCACTGCAGGAAAATTGCGCAATTATGGTTCTCTGTTCATCGGGAAACTTGCAAGCGTCGTGTACTCCGACAAGTGCTGCGGGACAAACCACACGCTTCCGACCATGGCTGCAGGACGCTACACCGGAGGTCTGTGGGTGGGATCCTACGTGAAGGTGTGCACCCACCAATGGCTCGACGAGCGCGGTGTGGCCGCAGTCGCTCCCCCGTCGGTACGGCAAAGTCGAACGGAGGGGATGGAGGGCCATCGCCGAGCCGCAGCGCTTCGACTGGATCAGCAGTAACTGCCATTCTTGAGGAACCGCCAGAGGGAATGGCCCATCAATGCCCTGCGCACGAAAGGTCAATGCGACCGTCGGGGGACCTTTCATCACTGTAACCGGTCTGTGTCAGCTTTTGCGCAGGCATAACCGAAGCCGCTTGCGAGGTTCAAATTCACGTTTCTGTCACGGGCCGGTTGTACACCTTGTGAAAAGATTTGACGGTTACGGAGCCCAGGATGTTCGAAAGCCTCAGCAAATTGCCAACCATCATGACGATCTTGATGATGGTTGTTATCTCCCCCGCCCTCGCGCAAACTGCTGATACCGGTCGCACGATCAGTGAAACGATCAAGACCTTGGACAGGGGAACGGTCTGGAAACGGGTCGGACAAATCCCATTATCGTTTCCAGCGTTTCATCCGCAGGGAATGGTGAAGATTGGCGATTTTTTCTACATCACGTCGGTGGAGATCACCACGCCCACCAAGAAATACGACAAGCCGCAGGACGGTTACGATCGTGATAAGGGCAAAGGCGTGGGGCATCTTTTCAAGGTCGATTCAAAGGGCAATCTCGTTGAGGACGTCATCCTCGGCGACGGCTCGATCTATCATCCGGGCGGTATTGACTTCGACGGCGAAGCGATTTTCGTGCCGGTTGCTGAATACAGGCCGAACAGCGCATCCATCATCTATAAAGTCGATCCTCAGACAATGAGGCCGCAGGAAGTTTTTCGCTACCACGATCATCTTGGCGGCGTCATCCATGACCGCGAGAAACGGACGTTGAATGCAGTCAGTTGGGGATCGCGGCGCTTCTACGCATTTACACTTGGCGACAATGGGCAAGTGACCAACGCCGGCGTTGACCCTGGGCAATTGGCCAAGCTCAATCCATCCCACTACATCGATTATCAGGATTGCAAATATCTTGGCCACAGCGAAATGCTCTGCGGTGGCCTGACCAGCTACCAGATCAAAAAGGATGGCCCGAAATTCGCCCTTGGCGGTCTCGAGATCGTCAATCTTGCCTCGGGTCTGCCTGTCTACCAAATGCCGGTTCAGCTCTGGACGCAGTCCGGGCTTCCAATGACGCAAAACCCGTTCTGGATTGAAACGACGGATAACGGTCTCATGGCCTATTTCGCACCTGAAGACGATCAATCGACCATCTATATTTACGAAGTGCAGGGAAAATAGCGCGCGCCCTCGCCCAACGTCGTCAGCATCTTGCTCGATAGGCCACGCCGGAACTGTCTTCATGCACGTGCGATTCTCCGGACCCGGCGACGGAATGTCATCGCCGCTTGGGTGGTGCGCGGTTGCTATCACACGCGTCCGACAACGGCCGGACCAGGCTCCAAGAGCGGTGGGGGATGGGCCGGGCGCACCGGCCTTCGGGCATAAGTCCCTATCCGGAAACCGCGATTCATGAGAAAATAAACAGGATGGGTCATTTGTTGGGAGGAACGCGCAGATGACAACAAGCACTCTAAAGACCCTGGCGTCCGCAATTGCTGCAATCGGTCTTCTGGTCGGATCAGCCGCAGCGCTGGAGGTGGCCAGTTCTGCAACCGTCGCGGGCAATCCGGATGCGGTGTGGAAGAAGATCGGCGACTTCTGCGCCATTGGGACCTGGCATCCCGCTGTATCGAAGTGCGTGCAGAGTGATGAAGGCGGTGCAACCTATCGCACGCTCACGACCACAGACGGCGGCACAATCAAGGAGAAACTCGTCGAGCAAACGGATACCAGCTACACCTATGCCATCATCGACTCTCCGCTTCCCGTTGCGAATTATCGCGCCACGATCAGCGTCTCGGCACAAGGAGATGGGACCCGGGTGGACTGGAAAAGCAGCTTTGATGCCAAGGGCAAATCCGATGACGAGGCCAAGGGCGTGATCAGCAGTATTTATAAGGCCGGCCTCGACAAGATCGCCGAAATGAGCGGAAACTGATCCGTCGGGCAGGCAAAGCGGGAAGGATCGGATTGAGCAAGGCGCGGCTGCCGTTGCCGGCTTTGAAACCAATTGGTGGGCCGGTCCGTGGGCCGAACCCCTATATCGAGGCGTGGCGTCGCCTCGCCAAGGCGGGATTCATTGCGCTTGCTTCCTTCGCGACACCCTTGCGCGGAGCAGGCCCTGTTTTATCGCTTGGCGTCCCTGTCAGTCTTCTCGACCTCTGCGCCGTCCATGCCTTGCGGGACCTTATCAGATAGCGAGTCTGGCCTGCGTGCTAACGAGCCAACCGCGAATGCCTCCCTCCTGGATCTTACAATATCCATCCGCATATATTCGGCAGCGCATGATCGCCGATAAACCTTTGGATAGCCAGAGATGCCGAACGCCTGATCGGAATGCGAGAGCACTGTCGAATTACCGGCGTGTTCTACCCGATTTTACCGTGACGTGGTTTGCCGTTGAGGTGGTTATAGTCGCCGCGCCTGATGCGATTAATCGCCGACTGATCGTCAGCAGGATTGTAACCAAGCAACAACCGGATACCGGTCTCGTCCTCAGCCAATCACATTTGCAGCCAATGCGCGCAAGTTCCAGCTGGATGCGGGGCGGGTGTTAGAATGCGACTATCGTAGTTTGGCAAGAAGACTACGGGCCCGCAAAAGATCGGGCGTATCAAACCCCCGTCTGAACCAGTCATAGATCGGCGCGAGAATATCAAAAGCCTCCTTCATGCGATTGTGCTCGGCCCAGAGCTGGGCCAGCGCAGCGCTGGCCCGCAGTTGAAGCATTTTCGCGCCCTGATCGGCGGCAATATCGATCGCCCGCTTGAAGGCGGCTTCGGCCGCCTTGCTGGCGTCGTTGGAAGGATCGAGCAGCAGCAGTTCGCCGCGCTCGCGTTCGAGTTCGGCATTGCACCAGGTCTCCAACGTTGTTTCAGCGATCTCAGTCGCTTCAGCGACGATTTTGAGCCCGGCGGCACGCCGTCCTGCCTTACGCTGGATGGCGGCGAGCAGGCAAAGGTAGTGGGGCATCCGCAGCCCGGCGCCAGTTTCTGCGAATTCCTTCAGCGCTGCATCATAGGCTGCGAGCCCCTGCTGGAGCGGGCCTTGTTCTGCAATGGCCCAGGCCCGCACCAGCGCGCTCCATGCTCCGTAATAATCGAACCGATATTCCCGGCAAAGGCTCCGGGCTTCCTCAGCGATCGTGAGTGCTGCCTCGGGATCACGTCGAAACTGATGCAGCATCGCGAGGTAATCGAGCGCGAGCGCAATACTAAAGGGGCGCGCGCTTTCCCGCGCGAGCGCAAGCCCGTCCTCGGCGGTCTGCAGAGCACGGTCGGGTTGACCAAGATGCCAATCGCAGTGGGCGATATAGACGCGGGAAAATGCGCCCATATTGATACCGTAGACCTCTGAATGGAAATGGCGGTGATTGGCGCCGGCCTCCAGGCTTTGCTGATGCCAATCGCGGGCGGCCCGGAATTTGCCGAGATGGAACGTCAGTGCCCCGGCAAAATGGTAGGCCTCGGCGAGAAACGCCGGGGCGCCAATCCGATGCGCGAGCTCGACCGTTTCGTCAGTGAGCGGCGTCGCTTCACGAAGGTTGGCACGCACATGATAAACATATCCAAGTCCTCTTATCGCTGTGAAAAGATCCGCATCGTTGCCAAGCTCCCGGCACAGCTCCCGGGCGCGCTTGTAGACCGCTTCCGCCTCGCGCGACGCGTATCCCTTGGTGAACAGGAGCGGAGCGCCAAGCGCCAGCAGCAGGGACAACTCCAACCGCGAACGAGCTTCGCCGGGGGAACACGCTGCGAGGCTGGCGAGCCCCGATCGAAGATGCGCAATTGCTTCAACATTGGCCGAGCGGCCGGCGGCCAACAGGCCGGCCTGTAGCCAGTATCCAACCGCTTTGTCGAAGTGCCCGGCCTCGTCGAAATGCGAGGCAACCAGTTCAGGCTGCGCTTCGAGCGTTTGGGGAAAGTCTGTCTCAAGGGCTGTGGCGATCTTCGCATGCAACTCCTGACGACGCTTTCGCAGCAGGCTCTGATAGGCCGCATCACGCACCAATGCATGCTTGAACATGTATGTGGCCGCCGGCGGCGTGCCACGACGAAAGACAAGCTCCGCGGCGACCAGTCGTTCTAGCGCCGCCGCAAGATCGCTGTCGGGCAACGGAACGACGGCCGCAAGCAGCGCGTGGTCGAACTCGCGGCCGATGCATGCGCCGATCTGTGCGACCTCCTTTACCGGGGAGAGCCGATCGAGGCGGGCCATGAGCGAGTCATGCAGGGTCGCAGGTATTGCCAGCGGCGGGAGTGGCGCATCGAGCACGTAACGGTCGCCGTCTTGACCGAGCAATCCGGATTCGAGCACGGCCTTGGTCAGTTCCTCGGTAAAGAGGGGCACGCCCTCCGTTCGCGCCAGGATTTGCTCCAGGACTTCCGGGGGCAGCGCCTTGCCGCCGGTCACCCGCTCGACCAGGGACCGGATCTGGGCCTGCGCCAGGCGGTTCAACGTGACCAGCGTGACATGCGCAAAGCCGATCCAAGGCGGCGACAGCTCGGGCCGAAACGTTGCGATGAGCAGTACAGGCAGATGTCGAAGCTGCGCGACCATCTGATCGAAGAGTTCACGTGACGTCGGATCGAGCCAATGCACGTCCTCGAGCACCACCAGCACCGGGCCGCGCACCGCGAGCGCTTCAAGCTGCGCAAGAAAGGCCCGGAAGAGGAGCCCCTTCTTTTGCAGCGATGACATCGAAGCCAGCTGATAGCGCGGGCCGATCGGGATGCCGAGCAGGTCGGCAAAGAGCGCCACCGCGTTGTTGGGCCCCACCGATGTGTCGTGCAGCAGGGCTTCCAGCTTGTCGAGGCGCTCGTCCCAATCGTCACCTGAGGCAAATCCTGCCGCCCGCTCCAGCTGCGTGACAAAGGGGAAGAGCGCGCTGTTGGTGTGGTGCGGAGAGCAGGCGTAGCTGAGCGATGCCTTTGACTCTTCCTGCAGCCGTTCGCGCAGGGCCAGCACCAACCTCGACTTGCCAATGCCGGGTTCCCCTGAGATGAGCACAACGTGCCCGCGCCCCGCCTTTATCTGGTGCCAGCGCGACAAGACGAGGTCGAGTTCCTCCTCACGGCCGACAATGGGTGTGACCCGCGTGCCATGGAGCGCTTCAAATCGGCTTTCGGCCTTTCCCTCGCCGATCACGCGCCAGGCCTGCACTGGTTCGGCGAAACCTTTAAGCGCGGACGGCGCCAGTGGGGAAAGCTCGAAGAGGTCGCCGACAAGGCGCCGTGTATTGCTGGCGATGACCACCGCACCGGCCTCGGCCAGTTCCTGCAGCCGGGCGGCAAGGTTGGGCGTCTCGCCAGCTATCGCGCGCTCTTGCGCCTCGCCAACCCCAAGCAGCTCGCCGACCACCACAAGCCCGGTGGCAATGCCAACGCGGGCCTTGAGGTGATCGCCGTGCGCCGTCAATTGGGAAACGCCATCGACGAGGGCGAGCCCCGCCCGCACCGCCCGTTCAGCGTCGTCCTCATGCGCATGGGGGTACCCGAAGTAGATAAGGGCACCATCGCCCATATACTTGGCAACAAAGCCGCCATGTTTGCTGGCGAGATCGCCGACGCGTGTATGATAGACCTGCAGCAGTTCTTGCATATCTTCCGGGTCGAGGCTGGCCGATAACGCCGTCGAGCCGACAAGGTCACAGAACATGACCGTGAGCTGTCGCCGCTCGGCTCGATCGGGAGCCTTGTGACCTGCCGCCTGCGGGCGCGCCGTCATCAGTTCGCCGACCGCATCAAGTATCTTCCGCCGGTGGCCGACCGCTGAAACGCCGATCTCCTTTAGGTCGTCTGTCGTCAAGAGGGGCAAGACGTCAAGGTCGACCCCGTTGTCGCGGAACGCCTGCTCGTAGGACTGCAGGCCGAGGCCGCGCAGCCATTGCCCAATGTCCAAGTTACCTCCGCGCGGGCTCTCGTTGTTACTGAACGCCTTCCCGCTGTCCTGGCGCGCTACGTCGTCGGCTGAATGTTCTGGTTCAGCCGGAACAGGTTATCCGGGTCAAATTTGGCTTTGAGCGCCATCAGCCGTGCATAGTTGCTGCCATAAGCCCCCGCCACTCGGTCCGTCTCATCTTCCGGCATGAAATTGACGTAGACACCGCCGGTCGCGTGCACCGCGGTCGCCGCAAAAAGCCCCCGAGCCCATTTGATTGAGGCCTCCTGGTCTTCGCGTTCGCGCCACCTTGTGTGCACGTTCATCACGAAATTGGCATCGCGATGCGGAAAGGCGGTTGCGTCAGCGGCTATGCGGCCACTGGCACCGCCGAGTTGCGCGATGAACACCTCGCATTCCGCCGTTGGCAGCGTGCCAATAGAATCGACCAGCGTGTCGACCAGTCCGTCGCTGAGCGCAGTGAAATTGTGTGATTTCCAGTAGTTATACGCCCCCGGCGTCAGCAGCGGATCGAACGCGGTCTGCCAGGCCGCGTAGGGCTGTGGGCCGATGACGTCGGCGATCGGCTCGCCGAGCGCGCGAAGCGGCGCCAGTGCCTCCTGCGCCTTCCCCGGTTCGCCGGTATAGCACACCGCGAACACCACAATTTCCTTGCCGTGCGTCTCGGCCGGCAGGAACGGCAACGGGGGCGCCTTGCGCAGCACCACCCAGATGGTCAGCTCATCAGGCGCCTGGGCCGCGACCTGGCGGTAGCCGGCGAGGAGTTCGCGGGCGCGCGCAAACGGGTGGACGATCAACCCCGATACCACTTCGGGACCGATCGGATGCAATTTGAACTCGAACGACGTCACCACGCCGAAATTGCCGCCACCACCGCGAATACCCCAGAAAAGATCGGGGTTGTCCGTTGCGTTTGCCTGAAGGAGCGTGCCGTCGGCGGTCACCACATCAGCCGAGGTGAGATTGTCAACCGTGAATCCGAACTTGCGGCTGAGCCACCCGAAGCCGCCGCCAAGCGTGAGCCCGGCGACCCCTGTGGTTGAGTTGATGCCGAGCGGCGTGGCAAGAGCGAACGCTTGCGCCTCCTTGTCAAACTCGCCGAGCGTTACGCCGGGTTCTACCCGCGCGCTGCGCGTCTTCGGATCGATACGAACCGAGCGCATCGGCGACAGGTCGATCAAGAGCCCACCCTCGCAAACTGCGTTTCCGGAGATGTTGTGGCCACCGCCGCGCACCGCCAGGAGCAGTCCGTTGTCGCGGGCCAGGCGCACGGCGCGCATCACGTCACTGGCACCGTGGCAGCGCACCACAGCGGCTGGCCGCCGGTCGATCATCGCGTTCCAGACCGTCCGCGCTTCGTCATATCCGGCTTCGTCGGCCAGACATAGACTGCCGCGAAGCTGTAATTGCAACGTCGTCAAAATTTCATGTGATAGGGCGGTACTTGCGCCCTTGAGCCCTTTGAACTGAATTTCGGTCACGGAAATCGCCTCCCTCGTTCTTCGACGGGCGGGTGGCCGGGAAGGCACTTGGTGTCGGGATTCTTGTCCCCCAGCGACTCGGTCCTTCCCCCCTCAATTCCGGTGTCTTTGCAGCGATGGCACTCGGAACCTCGTCGACTTTCTTGGCGATTTTATCCTAGCATCAAATGAGCGTTGTGGCGACCTTGCACACTGGAGTTCATCAGGTTCTGCCTGAGGGCAACGCCCCCACGGTATCGATGTTTAAAGGATGGAAACGTTGATCTCGGCCATGCGCTTTGATTGAGCGCCATACTTAAGTGAAGTCATTCGTGCGTAAGAACGATGCGGCCGACGAGGAAACGCTCTGTGAGGCGGCGGTACGTCCGGCCATGCGTTTTGTCGCCAGGTGCGCCAGGCAGCGGCCATTGTGTAACGGAGACGCGATTTGATTTGTGCAGGTTTCAATGCGCTGCGCACAATGTGGTCAATCCGACGCTTCGAACCCAGGCCAATGATGGTAAAGTTAGCCCAATATAGTACATTTTGCATTGAGGGTTCGTCTGATACAATGGCTTGAAAATCGCAACAATACGAGGACTATTGATGCATCGCGGTCTGAGATGCGGAGCCTTGTTGGCAGGATTTGCTTTGTGCTTTCTTGCGGGCTTTGTTGCGGCAGATGACAATGGCGACGTTGCGACTGGGGAACGACTTGCTGCTTTTTTGCGTGCTGGTCGCACTGTCATCTCAAGTCATCAATCCCTCATCAACGACGCATCGATAGGAAAGAAGAACCTTACCGGCCAACGCGTTGCCGACGAAGCGCTTGAAATTTTCTCAAAAGGAAAACCGGTACCGGACGATCAATTCAGCCAACAGGACAAGCAGCTGTTCGACGCTCAGCTCGCGGCATTGCGAGAGGTTGTCGATGAGAATCAGAAAATGATCGATGCCAAGGGGGTCGGGTTTAAAGGATTTATCCCGGCCACCTTTGCCCGCCTGGTCAACGAGCGCTTTGAGGAAAAAGTCGGCGATCATGCAAAGATGAAAGTCACGGCTCCCACGGATCTGGTGCGAAACCGCAAGGCGCTTCCCGACAAATGGGAACAGCAGGTCATCGAAGGCAAATTCCTGTCTGCCGATTGGCCAAAGGGCCAGTCTTTCGTCGAGGAGGTCGAAACGGACGGCCGCAAGTCGTTCCGCATGCTCATTCCCGAATATTATTCCGCATCCTGCCTGACATGTCATGGCCAGCCCAAAGGTGAGATTGACATTTCCGGCTATCCAAAAGAGGGGGGAAGCGAGGGCGAACTGGGGGGTGCGATCAGCATCACACTGTTCAAATGAGCGCCTTGGTCGACGCCATCTGGACACAGATCGGTCGTTTGGCCGCCCGAAAGATCCCCCTCCGCCTTGTTTGTCTTTCAGCTGCCTTGCTTGGCGCTTTATTGGTGAGCGTTGCCTTTATGGCGCACGATTTGCTAGAGAACCAGCGGCGCGTCGAGGAAGCAAATGCCCGCTTTCACATGTTCAGCGAAGCCGCAAAGGCGCACCGGCATTTTGGTGAGGTGCGCTATTGGCTCACCGATCTTTCTGTCAGCCTGCTTACACTGTCCGAAAGACGGGCTGAGGCAGCGCGCACGGCATTGGAGGAAGATCTGGCACAGCTGAAGGTTTTTGCACCGGATGCTGCCAATACGATCGAGAAAGGTTACAAGTCCTACTACGACAAGATGATGCAGGCGGTTGATGCCTATACGGCAGACAACCGTGTCATCGGAAACACCCAGCTGGCCGCTGCCAGGAGTTTTAGCGACGAGGTCGACGGCGTACTGACGACCCTTGAAAACCGCCTTGAGGCCGAAGCGGATCGTGCGCGTGACATGGCTGCCGTGTCAGCGCGCAATACGTATATTCGCTCCGTGATCGCGGTGGGTTTGATTACGATAGCCGGCGCGATAATGACCTGGCTGGTGCTTCGATCGATATTGGTCCCACTCGGGCGCGTCGACAAAGCCATGATCCAACTGACGCAGGGACAAGAGGACGTCGATCTGCCGCCGGAGGGTCAAGATGAATTCGGCAGGCTTTCGACGACCTTGCGACTGTTGCGCGACGGCCAGGCGGAGCGGCGAATGCTCGAAATGGCAGCCGAACGCCAGAGAAACACCGTCATGACCGCAATCGAGACGATCCCGGACGGCTTTGCGTTCTTTGACGCGCAGGATCGGCTTGTCCTTGTCAATCAGCGGTATCTGGAAATATTCCCGGAGATTGCAGATCTCATGATACCAGGAACCACCTTCGAGGATATCATGCGCGCGCAGGCGGAACGCGGCACCGCTGAAATCGGCAGCATGGGCATAGACAATTGGGTGAATGAGGCTCTGCGGCGTCACCAGGAACCACACGGCACCATCGAACGGCAATTTGCCAACGGCATGTGGCTTCGTATCGCCAAGCGCAAGACCCCCGAAGGCGGCACTGTTGCGGTTTACACCGACATTACTGATTTGAAGCATCGCCATACGGAACTGGAGGCGGCGCGGCGCGGCGCGGAAGTTGCCAGTCAAGAAAAGAGTCGCTTCCTCGCTTCAATGAGCCATGAATTACGCACGCCCTTGAATGCGATTATTGGCTATAGCGAGATGCTCATTGAAGATGCCAATGATCTGGACAAGCCCGGTTTTGTCGCCGACCTCGGCAAGATCATGGGGTCTGGGCGGCACCTGTTGGCATTGATCAATGATGTTCTGGATCTTTCGAAGATCGAGGCGGGCAAGATGGAGCTTTATATCGAGCCTGTCAGTGTGAAACAGCTGCTCGTGGACGTTGAAAGCACCGTTGCGCCGCTGATCGCGAAGAAGGGCAACAGGCTGACAGTAACCGCCTCCGTCGAGCCGGACGAAATTGAGACCGACAAGACCAAGCTGCGACAGAACCTTTTCAACCTTCTCTCGAACGCTGCCAAATTTACCGAAAACGATGAAATCCGCCTTTCGGTCAACCGCTCGCTTGAGAGCGGTGGTGACTGGCTGGAGTTTTCTGTCAGCGACAACGGGATCGGCATGACGCACGAGCAGCAGGCAAAGCTCTTCCAGGCGTTCGTTCAGGTCGATTCTTCAACCACGCGAAATTACGGCGGAACCGGGCTTGGTCTCGCCATTACCCGACATTTCATCAAGATGATGGGCGGAACCATTGATGTGGAGAGCGAGTTCGGCAAGGGTTCGACCTTTCGCTTCAGGATTCCTGCAAGCTGCAAAACCAACGTTGCACAGGACATTTCACCACCACCTGATCGGCCCGCGGCAGAGCGAACCCGTGGAACGGTTCTGGTAATCGACGACGAGGCCCGGGCGCGCAAATTCATGTCGGACACGATCCGCGGCGCCGGCTATAAGGTTATCGAGGCGGCAGGCGGTGAAGAAGGCATGGCAAAAATGCGCAAATTGCGTCCCGATGCCATTATCCTGGACGTGATCATGCCAGGTCAGGACGGCTGGTCGGTGTTACGCGAAATCAAGTCCGACAAGGCGCTCAGCGATATCCCCGTCATCCTCGCAACCGTTGTGGGGGACCGCGAGATGGGCCTGGCCTTCGGCGCTGCAGACCATTTGATCAAGCCGATCGATCCGCGCCAACTCATTGAGACATTAAACGCCGTGGCCGGCCCCGGGCGGCACGACGTGCTCATCGTCGACGACGATCCGGCGACACGTGAACTCTTTCGCAGAGTGCTTGTTCGCGAGGGCTGGCGCGTTCGTGAGGCCGCGGACGGTCAGCGGGGCCTCGCAGAGCTTGATGCGGGACGTCCTACCGTGATGGTGCTGGATTTGATGATGCCGAATATGGACGGCTTCGCCTTGCTTCGCGCCATACAGGAAAGGCAGGACCTGGCCGATATTCCGGTCGTTGTCGTCACATCCAAGGATCTGACCCGCGACGAACTGGATTGGCTGAAGCTGCGTGCGAGCGAAGTTGTGAAAAAAGGGACCAGAGGCCGCGCCGACCTGATCGCAGCCTTAAAGCGGCATGTGCCGGTGAGCGAAGATGCGTGAGGAGCCCGAATAGGATGACCAAGATTCTTCTTGTCGAAGACAATGAGATGAACCGGGACATGCTTTCCCGCCGGCTGGAACGGCGGGGATACGAGGTGATCATCGCAACCAACGGCCTTGCCGGCGTGGAAGCGGCGGTGACTGCAATGCCCGATCTGGTGTTGATGGACATGAGCCTGCCGGTGATCGATGGCTGGGAAGCGACAAGGCGGATCAAGGACAACCCCGCAACCGCTGGCATTCCGGTTATCGCCCTTACTGCCCATGCCATGGCTGGCGATCGAGAAAAGGCGATGGAAGCCGGTTGTGATGACTACGATACCAAGCCGATCGAATTGCCGGCACTTCTCGACAAAATCGCCCGTTTGACCGGAGGATGAGCTGGTGGCCCAATCTCTTGACATCGGCCATCGCGCATATGTCGCCAGAATCGTGCAGAAAATCGTCGATCCAGCACAGGCAATCCTGAGCTATCAGGAACTGGTCATTGAGGAGGTGCGCGAGGCTGGACCCACCGACGCGCTGCCAGACCTGGAAAGGGTGCTGTGCGCGGCCCGCGATTTGAACGCATTGATCAGGCGGTTCCTCGACGAGGAAGTGCCTGGCGGCAACGGCTTTACAGGCCATGCCCTGTTGCGCCACGACCTGCGAACCCCAATGAATGCGATTCTTGGCTACTCCGAGATGATCATTGAGGACTTTGCAGACACCTTATCGCCGCGCACCACTGGGGATATATCGAGGATCATTCACGAAAGCCGAACTCTCCTTCAGCAGATGGATGCAGGGACTGATATTTCGCCTTTCGATCTTGGCGAAAAGTCTGAAAATGGGCTCGATGCAACGATCGCTGCCAACCTTGCCCGAACGATAGCCGCTCGGCCGTCGGGGCTGGTTGAAGAGACAGCGCGCATCCTCGTCGTTGACGACTCCGCATCAAACCGCGATCTCCTGGCAAGGCGCCTTGGTCGCGAGGGCCACGCCGTTGTTGTGGCAAGTTCGGGCAAGGAGGCGCTCAGAATTCTAGGGACGCAAGAATTCGATCTTGCATTGGCTGACGTCCTGATGCCCGACATGAATGGCATTGAGCTTCTTGGCCGGCTCAAGTCGGACGCGCATTTGCGGGAAATTCGCGTCATCATGATTTCGGGCCTGAAAGATGATGAGGCAGTCATCCGCTGCATCGAAGCAGGCGCTGAAGACTATCTACAAAAACCGATCGATCCGATCCTGTTGCGAGCGCGTATTACCGCCTGTCTTGAGCGCAGCCGTTGGCGCGAACGGGAAAAGCGATATCTCGCCCAAATCGAGTTCGAAAAAGACAGGGCCGATGCGCTGCTTCATGCCATTCTTCCAAGGCAGGTCGTAAACCGGCTGGCTGATGGCGAGGAGGTCATCGCTGACCGAATTGACATGGCCACAATCGTGTTCGCTGATATCGTCAATTTTACCGGGTTTGCGGCGCGCACGCCGGCAGCGGCGGTGGTACGAAGGCTGGGGGATCTGTTTTCGCGTTTTGACGAACTTGCCGATCAATATGGTGTTGAAAAGATCAAGACCATTGGAGATGCGTATATGGCAGCAGCGGGATTGCCCGACCCTCGCCCTGATCATGCTTTGGCGGCAGTTGCCTTTAGCAAGGCGTTGTTGGCGGAAATGGCCAAAGACATCGGGCCGGAGCCTCCCCTTAGCCTGCGCATCGGGATAAACACCGGGCCGGTGATTGCCGGCCTGATCGGCCGAAAGCGATTTGTCTATGATGTGTGGGGCCATACGGTTAACGTTGCGAGCCGGATGGAATCCTACGGTATCCCAGGACGAATCCAGGTATCGCAAAGCACGTTCGAAGCGCTCGGAGCGCGTTTCGCGGATGCTCAACAGGAAGTTATGGAAATCAGAGGGATCGGCAAATACACAACTTATGTGCTTTCGTAAAAGGATGGCTAAAGACCTGCCACGCTCCACTGCGAGCCACATTGGTAAGTTTAGGCCGAGCCCCATTTCGATTAACAAATCAGTTTCTATCGTCGAGGAGTTGAAAGATGATCGTCAATCGCCGTCAATTGATCGCAGCATCCGGTGTAGCGCTTGCCGGCACAATTCTTTCTCCTGCAATCTCAACATCCGCTGCCACAGTTTTCGCCCAGAAGAAACTTCCCTACGATGAAAATGCACTTTCGCCGACGATTTCCGCAAGAACGGTAGGACTGCACTATGGCAAGCACCATGCGGGCTATTTCAGGAAGCTGAACCAGTTGGTCCAGAATACCGCCTATGCCGATCTATCGCTTGACGAAGTTGTCTCAGAGTCGACCGCGAAGAACGACCAAGCCATTTTCAATCAGGCCGCACAGGCGTGGAATCATGATTTCTACTGGGCGCAGTTCAGGGGCAGGCCGGAGGCGCCAACCGGCAGTTTCAAGGAAGCCGTCGAGCGTGAATTTGGTGGAATGGATGGCCTGAAGAAGAAGGTCGTTGAGACAGCGGACACGGTGTTTGGCACCGGTTGGGTATGGCTCGTGAACGACAATGGAAAACTGGCCGTTCTTGGATTGCCGGATGCAGGTACGCCCATCGCCGCGGGCAAGGTTGCTATTGTCGGAATTGATGTATGGGAACACGCCTATTATCTCGACTACGAAAACCGTCGCACTGAACATGTGAGCGCTGTTTTCGACAATCTTGTCAACTGGCGCCACGCCAGCGACCAATTCCAGCCATGAGACGCGTGCGCTCGTGGGGCGGCTTGGGCAGTGGCAGTGGCAACGGTTGATACGTCCCTTCATCGATGAAGGGACCCGCGCATTTTTTTGCCGCAATGACCCCATCACACAAGCGCTGCCCAATGGGGTGCATCTCTGCTACTTTTTGCCTGTCGAACCCAGACTATTTCGTGCCGCCGCTGCGCCGACGCGATTGTTCCGCCGGCAGGACCCCGCCGGCATCAAAGAAGGGCCCCTTAGACAGAATTTGCATCGGTTCCTTCTGGCCTACGCGGCCTCCACGAGCCGGTGACGCTCATAGAGGAACTTCAGCACTGCCGATCGGCAGCGGATGTAGGTCGCATCAGATGCCAGCTCGATGCGCCGGCGCGGACGAAGGAGCGGAACATGCAAAATCTCTCCGATCCTGGCCGAAGGACCGTTGGTCATCATGACGATACGATCTGAAAGGAGCACGGCCTCATCCACATCGTGGGTGATCATCAACACCGTATTGGCGAGTTCAGCGTGAATCTGCATGACCTGATCCTGAAGATGCGCCCGCGTCAGCGCGTCAAGTGCCCCGAACGGTTCATCGAGCAACAGAACTTTCGGCTCCATCGCCAGCGCCCGCGCAATGCCGACGCGCTGCTTCATGCCGCCGGAGACTTCCGCTGGGTGCTTGTCCTTGGCGTGGACCATCTGTACCAATTCGAGATTGCGCATGGTCCACTCGTGACGCTCTGCCCGGCTTTTTGTCGCCGAGAATACCTTGTCGACAGCCAGCTTGACGTTTTCGTAGACTGTCAGCCAGGGTAGCAGGGAATGGTTCTGAAATACGACTGCCCGGTCTGGTCCCGGTGCATCGACAACTGCGCCATCCAGAAAAACCACGCCGCGTGTGGCCGTGGTCAGGCCTGCCACAATATTGAGCAGCGTCGATTTTCCACAACCAGAATGGCCGATTATCGAAATGAAATCACCCTTTTCGACGGTCAGGGAAACCTGGTTTAGGACCGGTGTGGTGGTGCCGCCGCGGCTGAACACCATGTCGATCTGTTCAAGCGAGAGATAGGGCTTTGACATGTTGGTCTCCTCCTTAGGCGCTTGCCGTGTTGCGGGTTACCGTTTTGGCGAGGAAGGCGATGGCGCGATCAAGCAGATAACCGACAATGCCGACATAGATGAGAGCCAGAATGATGTCGCTGATGCGTGAGGAATTCCAGGCATCCCAGATGAAAAAACCGATGCCGACACCGCCAATCAGCATTTCAGCAGCAACGATGGCGAGCCACGACAGGCCGATGCCGATGCGCAGGCCCGTGAAAATATAAGGGGCTGCTGCCGGGATCATGATCTTGGTGAAATATTCGAACTGGTTAAGGCGAAGTACTTTGGCGACGTTCTGGTAGTCCTGCGGAATATTGCGGATGCCGACGGCGGTATTGATGATGATCGGCCATATGGCTGTAATGAAGATCACGAAGATTGCAGAGGGATTGCCGTCTTTGAACGCGGCGAGTGAAAGTGGCAGCCAGGCAAGCGGCGGCACGGTACGCAAAACCTGGAAGATCGGATCGAGACCCCGCATGGCCCAATCGCTCTGCCCAACCAGCGTACCAAGGGCAATCCCGGCGATCGCAGCAAGGCAATAACCGAAAGCCACACGCTTGAGGCTGGCCAAGATATGCCAGAACAGACCCTGGTCAACGCCCTGCCCCACATAGAACGGATGAATAATCAGTTCCCAGGTTTCGGAGACAACACGTGAGGGTGGTGGAACGCTTGCGGTTGGTGACGAACAAATGATCTCCCAAAACACCATCAGGAATGCCAAGGTAATGAGCGGTGGCAGAACATGTCCTGCCAAAGAAGAGAGCCACTGCGCAAGCGACCGCCGAGCAACAGCTTTTGGGGAAACCGCAAGGGTCATGATCTTGACCGCATATGGCTTCTTGTTCACAGGAATGGGGCTGACGGCCATACCGGTTTCCTTCAAGCAAAACGTTTGATGTCGAGGCTGGCAAGGTAGGTCTGCGGATTGTCCGGATCGAAAATCTTGCCGTCGAAGAAAGTTTCCGAACCTCTCGAAGTCGAGGCGGGGATATCGGAAGCGGCAACGCCGAGTTCCTTTGCTGCCTCGCGCCACAGATCCTCGCGGTTGACCTTGCCGACCAATGCCTTGATGTCCGTGTCCGGCGCAAATTTGCCCCAACGGATATTCTCGGTCAGAAACCACTTTTCATGGCTTTGAAACGGATAGGAGGCATGATCACGCCAGAATTTCATTAAATGCGGGCTGGCCGTTTCGACACGCCCCGAGCCATAGTCGTAATCGCCTTTCAGCCGTCCGACGATATCGGTGGCAGGGACATTGAACCAGGCGCGTTTGCCGACAATTGCTGCCAGCTCGTCCTTGTTCGCCAAGTCGTCAGCCCATTGCTGGGCCTCCATCACTGCCATCAGCAGCGCCTTGGTGGCGTTGGGGTTTTTCTCAACCCAATCGGCGCGCATGGCAAACGATTTTTCCGGATGCTTGGCCCAGATTTCCGCCGTATTTACTGCCGTATAGCCGATGCCCTGATTGACGAGCTGGGCATTCCACGGCTCACCGACGCAAAAGCAATCCATCGTGCCGACTTTCATGTTGGCAACCATCTGTGGTGGCGGAACGACGATGGTTTCGAGGTCCTTGTCGGGGTCTATGCCACCGGCGGCGAGCCAATAGCGTATCCACATATCATGCGTGCCGCCAGGAAACGTCATCGCAGCTTTGGCCGGGCTACCCTCTGCCTTCTTCTTGGCAAACGCCTCTTTCAAGACACCGGAATTGGCTCCAACCTTCAAATCGGCATAGGCCGACCCGATGGAAATCGCCTGGGCGTCGAGATTGAGGCGCGCGAGGATGACCATGGGCAAAGGCTGGTTGTTCTGGGTCACCTTGCCGGCGCTGATGAGGTAGGGCATCGGGGTGAGAATATGTGCGCCGTCGATACCATTGCCAGTTGAACCCAGCACCAAGTTGTCGCGTGTTGTGCCCCACGAGGCCTGCTTGACGACTTCGACATCCGGCATGCCATATTTGGCAAACAGGCCCTTCTCCTTGGCAACGATCAATGGCGCGGAATCGGTCAGTGCAATGAAGCCCAAGGTTGCCTTCGTGGTCTCTGGACTTGCAGCTGCTGCATAGGCGCCAGCAGGAAAGGCGGATTTGGCAGCGGCAAGCAGAGCAAGCACTCCGCCTGCTTTCAAAAGTTTTCGTCTTTGTATGCCAGTCGACAGTTTCTGTTTCATCGTTTGTTCCCTTTAAATGCTTCGGCCTTATTGAGCCGTTCGAGCCATAAAAAAACGCCGCTGGATGGGTGCATTCCCCGGGGTGGACCGGTGAAATGTACTTGCCCGAGCGACGTCGATGTCTTTGAGGCCCCCTGCGGCGCCCTACGGGTTCCTGTCGTCATTGACGGAACAACCTATACAAGCAAACCCCATGCCACTTTCCGATAGATCAGGTAGTTTGTTGAAAACAATAAACAATTTTCGCTGGCCGCTCACATGGAGTACCGAGGTTCCCCGGCCCAAGCGTGAAATTTGTGCTGCGGCGGGAAGCTTCTGCCTATTTATTATGCCTGCACAAAATTTGCTCATATTTCAGTGGCATTCAGAGAACGGAACGCCCTGCAACCGCTGGCTGTTTGGACGGCGACGATTTCGAAAGCTTCCATGCGCTGCGGCCGACGCGTCCACGCTCAAATCCGAGAGCTTGCGCACCCCTTGGGAACCTGCGCATTGCTGCCGCGTTAGAGCGGCAGGACGAAAACAGAATGATCGAGGGCGGGTGTCCTACCAGCCGCAATGTGGTCGTCATGGATACGTTTGATCTTCGGGAAGGCGAAACAGCCAATGTCGGCTCGTTGCGCGAACTCAAAGCACAGGCCGAACATTGCAAGCGCTGTGATCTCTACAAACATGCTACACAGACCGTCTTTGGCGAGGGGCCGATGCAGGCAGAGATCGTTCTTATCGGTGAGCAACCGGGTGACAAGGAGGACCTGGCAGGTAGGCCCTTTGTCGGGCCTGCGGGCGCCGTTTTGAATGAATCCCTGTCAAGGGCCGGCATTGACCGGGAGCGCTGCTACATCACCAACACAGTCAAACACTTCAAATTCACGCAGCGCGGCAAACGGCGGCTGCATTCAAAGCCCAATGCTGGCGAAATACGAACGTGTGCCTGGTGGTTGCGCAGCGAACTCAAACTGATCGAGCCGAAAATCATCGTCGCCCTTGGAACCACGGCCGCAGGTTATTTAGTCGGCAAAGCGATTCGTATTACAAAGGATCGTGGCACGATCTTTCGTCCGCAAAACCTGCCGCCTGTGCTTGTCACCATTCATCCGTCATACATTCTCAGAATCCGTGATCGGCACGCAGCGAATGCGGAGCAAATCAAATTCGTCCATGATCTGAACCGGCTGAAAGAGGTTTTGGGCGATGGGCGATCGTGACCGTGGCATGGCATTGCTTTCGGGGGTTGTTGCATTCGGCCGCGTGGTAATTCGACAGAACGAAGAGCATTAGCGATGCCCGGTTGAAATCGGTGTCACCTGCCCTGGTGATCCCAGTCAAGTCACAAATGGCGCGTGCTGACCGCCGATAATCAATTACAGCGCTGCCAATTGTCGATTGGACACCGAGGCCGGATACGCCTCACGGATCGTCAGCTTGTTTTCAAGCGCCAAGATCACGCTCTCGGCAAAATCGGTTTGGTACATCTCCGACATGCTCGAAAGCCCGCCCGGGGTGAAGACGTTGATCTCAAGGATCTTGTCGGCGACGATATCAAGGCCAACAAGGAACATCCCGTCCTGTACCAGTTTTGGTCGCACCATTTCGGCGACTGCTAAAATCTTATCGTTAATCTCCACGATCTCGGCGGTGCCTGCGACATGGATATTGGAGCGCACTTCACCTTTTGCCGGCACCCGGCGAAAGGCGGCATATTTTCCGTCTCGTTTCAGCGGCTTTCCGTTCATCACGAAGAGGCGAATATCACCTGCCTTGGCCTCGGGCAGATAGCCTTGAGCGATGAGGTAGCCTTCGCCGCTGACCGCTTCGAATATCTGGTTAAGATTGGCATCCTTTGGCGAATCGATTTTGAAAACGTTCTTGCCACCGGACCCCTGCAAAGGTTTGACGATGGCGCCCATCGGCTGTTTTTCGATGAAAGCGCGGATTTCTTCGATACTTTTGGAAATCAACGTGATCGGTCGCACGGATTCAGGAAAGTCCTGAAAATAAAGTTTGTTTTGAGCGAGCGCGAGGCCAGTGGGATCGTTGACGACCAGCACCCCGCGTTCGGATGCGAGTCGACCAAACATCGCGCCGACATGTGTAGCCCATGGCCGCTCCGCGGCGTCCTGTGCCGGGTCATTGCGCAGGAAGATCACGTCGATTTCGCGCACGTCGATCGTTTCGATCTTGGTCTTGTCGCTCTGCAAGTCTTTATGAAAGGTTTCCAATTTTTTATAGGTGGTACCGGGCAGTACGGTGGCGCGCACCATGAGACTATTATCGGCACGCAGCACGAAATCGCCAGGCGTTAGATAGTAGATCTCATGTCCACGGCTGAGCGCGGCGAGCGCCAGCAGAGTGGTCGTGTAACGCGGCGTTTCGCCTTCGATGGAGTTGACAAAGAATGCTATGCGCATGGAGTGATCCTACACCAGGTTACGAACTTGCGATCATTTCGACGGGCAGGAGGCCAGAACGAGCTTTCTCCAGTCGCTTCTGAGCCTGCGGATGCAAAAGAAAAACCGGCCTTATTTCCGGTGCTTTCAGCAGACCGCGGGAATTCAATTCCTGCATGACACCGAAATGCGACGCAGCGATTTTCCCCATCCAGAACGGATCGAGTGCGCCGCCGCTGCCCAGATGCTTGAGCACCTCCAGGAGGCCGCGCAGATAGATCGCGTCCTTTGCCAGACCTCCTCCTCGATATAGTCTAAGCGTCATATGGAAGGCGCTGATTTCGCTGAAGCCATAGTCGCGAACCAGTGCATGGAATGTCTCTTGGAACGATGCGCCTTCCAGCATCGCCGCGCATGCGACAACGCGGGCTGCAATGAGGCGCAGGCGTTCAGTGGTCATGCCGCCAACGAGATATTCAGCCAAGACTGCAAGCCCTTCCTGCACGCCCTCATACCCCGCAAGGCCCGTCCGGAACAACCGCAGCCCTTGAGCCGACCCATTGAAATAGGTCAATAGGTGAACACCGATCTCATGACTGAGGAGAGCGGTCAGTCTGCGCCGCGTCATGCTGGTGCTGCGAGAAATCAGAAGGCGGCCCCCCGAAACCAAAAGACCCGCTGGCAGGTCGTCGCGCAGCTCGACCGTCGCCTCAAAACCGGAATATTGCCTGCGATACATTTCGATCATGGTACGCGCCGCCTGCTCGATGACGTAGCAATCGACGCTTCCGGCCCGACCGCCGCCGCCTGCAATTTCGCCCCCGGGACCCGCCGTTTTGGCCAGGATGTCTTTTGCCGCATGCAGCAGGCCAGGTTCGACGCGTCCGTAAAGGACGCGGCTGAACTCCATAAAGCGAGGCGTTTCCCGGGCGAAGAGCATCGACAATTGCAAATCGAGTTCCTGTTGCTTTTCGCGGTAGAGATTGAAAAGAACGGGATCTTCAAAGCGGTCGAAGGCAATAGAGAAGAGCTTTTTCTTTTCGACATTTACCTGGACGGTTAGCGGCCGGTAGAGGAATTGGGGCGGACGCTGAAATCCGTTCGCCTTAAAATCGTGCCAGGCCGCATCGGCGTTGATGGGCGTGACCGCCAGCAGAAAGTCGAATGTCGCGGCGATTTCGTCGATACAGCGATCGGCACGTTCGACAGCGTCGACAAAGGCGCGCCGCCCGAGCGCGCGATGCGTCGGCAACTTGAAAATGCCGGCCGCCTTCAGGAATGCGGCGATCGCCTGCAACCCGGCATCGAAAATGTTGGCCACCACCCTTTCGCGCAGGTCGGGATAGGTGTTCTCGGACCCAGGCACCCGGTAGATTGGTGCAAAACGAACGGTCACGCAGGGAAAGCCGCGCAAGCGCGCGGCAAGAAGGGCGTGCGGATCGTCTACTGCACGACGTCTATCGACACGGGGCGAACGGAATTTCGCCTCGATGCTCCCAACCGCTGAGGCAAAACCGTCTAACGCAGCATGGGTTTCCGGTTGATCGGTGCCGGAAAGGGTGATTTCGAAAGGCAGGAGATAGGGGGCATCATCACTTAAAAGCCTATCCTGCGCGAGTTCGCCGACGTCGAGCACCACGAAGGCGGTAAAGCGCTCCGTCATGGCGCCGGCAATTACTTCGACAGCCGCCACGGCGAAATCCAGATCAGGGGCGATCAGATAGGACGCATTTGCCGACGTAATATCCAGCGCTGCGTCACCGCCGCGCCCATCGCTCACATGGACGCAAAGAAAAGGGAGAGCACGATCGATGTGAATCCGCCCCCCATTGTCGAGGTCGCATCGCACTGACTTTCCGGCATTGATTGATGCAAGTGCCTCCTCGACCGCTGTTATGTCGACGGCCGTCGCCGATCTCTTGCTGGTTTGTGCCTTGCTCATCGCATCGCCCGCAGGCTTTCCTCCAGGACGGGTAGGGTCGAGCGGACCATAGCACGCATGGCCGCCAGCGCTGACTTGTCCGGCAAGCCTGTCCATTCATCCATGAAGAATTTTTTAAATTCGATGGCGATGGCGCAGCCGGTCCTGGGGAACGCTTCATGAATGAATCGCGTCTGCTCGCCTTTACCTTCAAACGCCACATTCTCGCGCACGTCCATGCGGTGCCCGCGAAACGTGAACCCGCGCAGTTTTTCCATGAAGGGATCGATAACATGCGCCCATCGGTCTCGATCCATGGAGTAGGTACCGATATTGATATCGGGCGCGGTTTTCGGATCAGAAGGCGCTGCGTGCGGGCCGCCGCGGCGGTGATTATAACTATGAATGTCGAGTACGACGAAACGCCCATGATGTTTCTCGAGCTGTCGCAAGACATGCCTCAGCATCGAGTAGTAGGCATCATAGACGCTGAGCGTATCCCTTATCGACTTTGGGTCGGGTTTCGCATTCCATATGTCCATGCCCCAAGCCTGCTCGGGCGAAAGGTAGATTGCCCCATCACGCGCTCGGTTAAGGTCGACCTCGAAGCGCGAACGATGGAAGATGATACGATTGGGAACGTCGCAAACGGCGAAAGCGGTGAACGGATCTTCTTCGCGCAATCGCTCGGCTTCTGAGATCGCCATCAAGGTCGCAATGGCTGGACGGACCGCGTGGCCGTTGTGAATTGCCGTAGCCAAGATCGGGGACAAACCGCAATGCACTGTCCACCAATCGGCAGCACTATTTTCCGATTCATCCTGCGACCCCAAGTTTGTTCTCCCAATTGATGGACTAAAATCCTTCTCGCCACAATTTTCTATCGGGCCAAGCCGGTCGGTACGAAGACAACGTCTCATGCCATCAGGCGGTTCCATCAAGGCACATCGCGGAATATTTAATATGAAGTCAGTTGACCTTGAACATCATAGATCACATCAACATTCACGCTTATCGCCATGGCGCAAAACTTGTCCGCACAAGAATAGCTAACGTTTGGACTCCGATTTCAGTTACGCGTTAGTGCCGTGGTCCCATGCAGCGCTGCTGGGCCGATGCCACTATGGTCTATCCTTTAAAACTAGGAAATCCAGCAAAAAAATAAGGTGTTGTCCGGGAAACGCCTCTGATAAATTTCCCCCATCGATTACCAATGGAACAACGTGCCCTGATGATCAGCGCATGGTTGCTGATGCATCACAACCCAATTAAAGAAACCCAATCCAACGACCGGCGATGATGGCACTGATCCAGACCGTTATCGACAAAAACGCCGATACCTTAACTCCTCGGTGTATTTTGCCGCCCGACAATGCAATCGGCCAATGGCGACTGCGATGGAGAAGAACGGCATTGATGATGCCAAAACCGACGAGCCCGACCTTGACGAGGAAGGCGGTATTTTGGGCGTAGGCAATCGGCCGCACCGAGAAAAGCATCAATCCTGTGGCGATCGCGAGTACCACACCGATCGCCGCGATACGCGATAGCGGCGGCCCAAGGACACTGATCGGATACCCTTTGAACGCTCCGAGTATTCGAAGATCCAGCGACACGATCGCGCCGACCACAAGTCCGATCGAGACTATATGCGCCGCGTTGACAAGCAGGTAGACAAGCTGAACCCGCCGCAATACGACTGCGCCTGGCCACTCAGAGAACGCCTGCAGAAGCTCCACCAGCGCGTCAATCAATTCGTCTTGATGCGCTCAGGGTAGATATCAAAGGTTTTCCCGCCTACAGTAATCCTTACCGCCTTCATGCGCTTTTCCTTTGGATCGCTGGAGCGATTTCCAAGTGCGGTGATCTCATCGCCAACCTTTGCAACACCTTGGACAAAGCCCGACCTTTCGGTTTGACGCGGGTTTGCAAGTTCTATGCGCCACAGACCGTCATTGGCTGTCTCAACATCCAGCGTTGGATGCGGTGGTCCTATATAAATATCCCGAACTACCCCTTTGAGCTCCAGCTGATCCGCCTCGGCCCAGGACCAGCCGTGATGCGCTGCGGCTCCCGAGATGACCAGTATTGTCAGCATAGCGCCGCTCAGCAATCGGCAGAACAAGTTCATCGTCATGTTTGCCTCCCTTTAGGTTCGCGGAAAGCATTGAGTGTCGCACCAATTGTCCCCAAGTCAAACAATCTGACTGCAGCATGGTGACGATCGGCTGCAATCAGCGATCGTTCGACACCTCCGTTTCAATCGGCGTAAGCAATCCTTGTTGCTTGTCCAAGGGAGCAAAGACATGGATCGCCTTTTCCCGGATGCGGAAATAGGCCGGTGTCCACGTTGTCAGATCTCCATCCGTATTTACCGCACGCGGCCTGCTCGTCTTGATCGTGACTTCGGTGGTCTGGAAGGCTCGCACATCATCCCATTTGCCCTGCGTGCCCTTGCGCAGGCTTGGCAACAGGGTCAGCAATCGCCACCAGTGATCAACCTCAAGACTGTAGAAATCCAGGCGCCCGTCATCGGCGGTCGCGGTTTCCTCGACCGTCATTCCTCCACCATAGTGCCGGCCATTGCCAACCGATACCTGCATCGTCCTTATTTCTTCCACCGACCCGTCATGTTCGACGTATGCCGTGAACAGACGTGAACGGGCCAAGAGCCGCGCAGCAACAATGGCATAGCCGAGCTTGCCCCATCGCTTTTTGGCTTTTTCGCTCAGTTCGCTTGCAAGTTCCGCGCTGAACCCGATGCTGGCCACATTGAAAAACAGGTGACCATTGACCTCGCCCAGATCGATCGGCCGGGGCGTGGCGGAAAGGATTAACTTGGCGGCTTCGTGCGCGTCCGGCGGAATGCCGATCGTCCGTGCGAAATCATTGGCCGTGCCCAGCGGCAGGACCCCCAGCGGCAGCGCTGTCTCTACGAGACCGGCCGCTGCCGAATTCAGCGTCCCGTCGCCGCCGCCAACAATCACGAGATCGCAGGCTTTGCTCATGCGGCGGATGACATCAGATAGATTTTCGCCTTGTGCAGGTGCTGCATCGACAAGCGTCAGGCCCCCATCTTCAAGGACCTGACGGACTGTAGCGACGGACTTTCTGCCGTTGCGCGCATTGGGATTAACGATGAATAGCGCGCGCCTTAGCGACTTTGCTGCCATATACCTACCTGAGTTTCGCTGGTGTGCCGATGTCATCAACGCAGGTGGGCGTTTAATTGTGGCGATACAAGGATCAAGGCTTCAAGATCGAAGTGCCCTAGTCCCAGCTCAGGACCACCTTGCCGGAACTGCCGGAGCGCATTGCGTCAAATCCCGCCTGGAAATCATCAATCGGCAAACGGTGCGTGATGATCGGCGACAGATCAAGTCCGCCCTGGACAAAGGCAATCATCTTGTACCAGGTCTCGAACATCTCGCGGCCATAGATGCCTTTCAGGTTAAGCATCTTGAAAATGACCTTGTTCCAATCGATTTCGAAGCCGGTTGGTGCAATACCGAGGATGGCGATCTTACCGCCATTGTTCATCTTGTCGATCATGTCGCGGAAGGCCGGAGCCGCGCCCGACATTTCCAGACCGACATCAAAACCTTCGGTCATGCCAATTTCCCGCATGACATCGGCGAGGTTTTGCGACGAAGCATCGACGACATAGTCAATGCCGAGCTTGCGGGCGAGTGAAAGACGTGCCGGATTGATATCCGTGATCACCACCTTGCGGGCGCCGGAGCGCTTTGCGACCAGCGCTCCCATGATACCGATGGGGCCAGCGCCGGTGACAAGCACATCCTCGCCAACAAGATCGAAGCTCAGCGCCGTGTGCACGGCATTGCCGAACGGATCGAAGATCGCGGCAATTTCATCGGCGATGTCATCGGGGATAGGCACGACATTGGCTTCCGGAATGCAGACATATTCGCCGAAGGACCCGGGCCGGTGCACGCCGACGCCCAGCGTGTTGCGGCACAGATGCCCCCTGCCCGCCCGGCAATTGCGGCAGGTTCCGCACACGATATGGCCCTCGCCCGAAACGCGCTGACCGACCTTGTATTTGGTTACGGCCGAACCGATCTCGGCGATCTCGCCGCAAAATTCATGGCCCACCACCATCGGCACGGGGATCGTCGCCTTTGCCCACTGGTCCCAATTGTAGATATGCACATCGGTTCCGCAGATGGCGGATTTCTTGACGCGGATCAGAACGTCGTTGGGGCCAGGTTCGGGAACCGGAACCCGTTCCATCCAGATCCCCGGTTGCGCCTTGGCCTTGACCAGTGCCTTCATCATGTTCGACATGGATCTATCCTATTTGATGATACCGAGATCACGCCCTACTTCCGCAAAGACATCAATCGCCCGGGCGACATCTTGCGTGGTGTGGGCGGCAGACATCTGTGTGCGAATGCGCGCCTGGCCCTTCGGTACCACCGGAAATGCGAAGCCGATGACGTATACGCCCTTCTCCAGCATGCGCGATGCCATCTCCTGGGCCAACGTCGCTTCGCCGAGCATCACCGGTATGATCGGGTGGTCGGCGCCAGCCAGGGTGAAACCAAGCTTTGTCATGTCCCGGCGGAAATGCGCAGCATTGGCATTGAGGCGCGCCCGCAGGTCCGCGCCCTGGTCGATCAGGTCAAAAACCTTCAATGAAGCTGCGGCAATGACCGGGGCCAGCGTATTGGAAAACAGGTAGGGTCGCGAGCGCTGGCGCAGCCAGTCGATCACTTCGCCCTTGGCGGATGTATAGCCGCCCGATGCGCCGCCCAGCGCCTTGCCAAGGGTACCGGTGATGATATCGACGCGCCCTTCGGCACCGCAATGTTCGGCGGAGCCGCGGCCATGGCTGCCCACGAAACCGACGGCATGACTGTCATCGACCATGACCATCGCATCATATTTCTCTGCAAGATCACACACGCCCTGAAGATTGGCGATAATGCCATCCATTGAGAACACGCCGTCTGTAGCGATCATCTTGAAGCGGCTGCCTTCGGCCTTCTTCAGTTCTTCTTCCAAAGCGGCCATGTCGTTGTTGGCATAGCGGAAGCGCTTGGCCTTGGAAAGGCGCACACCATCGATGATCGATGCATGGTTGAGCGCATCCGAGATGATGGCATCTTCATCACCAAGGAGCGTTTCGAACAGGCCGCCATTGGCGTCGAAACAGCTGGAGTACAGGATCGTATCTTCAAGTCCAAGAAAACTGGAGATGCGCGCTTCAAGCTGCTTATGCTCTTCCTGTGTGCCACAGATGAAACGCACCGAGGCCATGCCGTAACCGTAACGGTCGAGTGCGGCCTTGCCGGCTGCCGCCAGCTCTTCATTGTTGGCAAGGCCGAGATAGTTGTTGGCGCAGAAATTCAGCACCTTTGCGCCTGTCGAAATCTCGATCTGCCCGGCCTGTTTCGAGGTGATGACACGTTCGGACTTGTATAGTCCGGTCTCCTTCAGTCCGGCCAGTTCGCGGGACAAATGGTCGATGAATTGCTGGGTCATGGTGCCGCTCTGTCGTGCGTTTCCGATGGCGCAGGAATGCCACGGCGCCAAGGCGAATGATAGAGAAATTTTTCAGCGCGCGCCATCGCCCCCTTGTGTCAGCGGTTGCATTCGATAACGAAGGTCACTGCAGCTGGACCAGGTGCCCTGTCGAGATTTCCGCATACTGGCGCACGGGAACGACAAAGTCCGGTGTACGCACGGGACTCTTGATCTCCTCATTTGAGACCGGTCGTTTCATCCCGCGCCGCGCCGGATCGGGAACAGGCACTGCCGAGATCAGCTTTTTGGTATAGGGATGTTGCGGATTTTCGAAAATCGCCGCGCGCGGTCCGATTTCGACGATTTCGCCCAGATACATGACGGCGATGCGATGACTGACCCGTTCGACGACTGCGATATCATGCGAAATGAAAAGGTATGCCAGGTTCAGACTGGCCTGCAGATCAAGGAGAAGATTGATGACCTGCGCCTTGATCGACACATCGAGCGCCGAGACGGATTCGTCGGCGACGATAATCTTGGGATCAAGAGCAAGCGCGCGCGCAATGCACACGCGCTGGCGCTGACCGCCGGAGAATTCGTGCGGGTAGCGCGCTGCCATGTCCGCGCTGAGGCCGACGCGTTGCAGAAGATCCGCCACCCGCTCGCGTGCCTGGGCGCGGGTTCCAAGCTTATGTTCCAGATACGGTTCGGCGATTGCAGCACCCACAGTCATGCGCGGGTTGAGGCTGGCAAACGGATCCTGGAAGATCATTTGCATGGTCCGGCGCATGTCACGCAGCTGCTTTTGATCCATGGTCAGCACATCCTGGCCGTTGAGCAGAACTTCGCCGCCTTGCGCCTGGACAAGGCGCATGATCGAGCGTCCGGTCGTCGACTTGCCGCAGCCGGATTCACCGACCAGTGACAGCGTTTCGCCGGGCTGTAGGGTAAAGGACAGGTTCTCGACCGCGTGCACCCGCCCCTCAAGCTGGCCGAACATCCCGGAATGGATATTGAACCGTGTCGTCAAATTGCGCACATCGAGAAGCGGCTCGGCTTCCCGCTGGACCGTATCGGCAGCTTCGACGGGGGTATCGGAGCTCCCCGTGGCGCGATCCACGACGGGAAACCGCAAGGGCCGGCTATGTCCCTTCATCGAGCCAAGGATAGGAACGGCAGACAACAGCGACCGGGTATAGGGATGCTGTGGCCGGGCGAAAATGTCTTCGGTCTTGCCTGTTTCGACGGCCTCGCCGCCATACATGACCACGGTCCGGTCGGCAATTTCCGCCACCACGCCCATATCGTGGGTGATGAACAGAACCGAAGCCCCCTCCTCATCCTGCAACAATTTGATGAGATCGAGGATCTGACCCTGGATGGTTACATCCAGAGCGGTTGTCGGCTCATCAGCGATAAGCAGTTTGGGTTTGCTGGCAAGGGCCATGGCAATCATCACGCGCTGGCGCATGCCTCCGGAAAACCGGTGCGGATATTCGTCAAATCGCGATTTGGCTGCCGGTATGCGGACTTTTTCCAAAAGGCGAACGGTCTCCGCCTTCGCCTCTGCCCGCGAGATAGGGTGGTGGCAAAGCAGCGCCTCGCTGATCTGCTGGCCAACCGTGAACAGCGGGTTGAGGCTGGTCATCGGTTCCTGAAAGATCATGGCCACATCATTGCCACGCACGGCGCGCATCTGGTTTTCCGGCAATGCCAGAATATCCTTCCCGCCCAGCATGATCTTGCCTTCGATGCGGCTCTTGTCCTGCTGCAAAAGCCGCATGATCGAAAGTGACGTAACGCTCTTGCCCGAACCGGACTCGCCAACGATTGCCACCGTTTCACCGGGCGCAACATCAAATGATACATTGCGCACGACCGGCCGCCACTGACCGTCCGCGAGGAAGGACGTGGTCAGGTTGGAAACCGACAAAACCGGGGCGATGGGCTTTTCCATAGGCTATCCTTTTACCGTTCCGCTCAATCGGGCCAGCGCATCAGGCCGGCGATACGACGCGCATAGCGTTCTTCAAATGGCGTCGAGATGATTTCGTTCGACGCCGTGGCCTTGCCAAGTTCCTCATGAAGGCGCCTTGCCACAATTTTCTCTTCGCCCGGATGCAGGTTGCATGGATCCATATAGAAGTACCCGTGTTCGGCTTCGTGATCGCGCACGATGACAGGATGGGCACCGCGCGCCAGCGCATCGGCGAGATCCCAGGCCGTTATATGCGACTCTTGCGCATTGACGCTCACGCGCAAACGATCAAGCGGGTTGTTGGTCGGATCCGGCTCGATCTCGGCGGTGACACCTGGTTTGCCGGTCAGTGTCTGCTTCCACAAATTGAGGTAGCCGGTTTCCTTCTCACGAATGCCGGCATGGTCACGCTTCTCCCAGGCTTCCAATGCGGCAATGGTGCCAAGGATGCTTTCCTTGCCAAGCTTCATGCCGCGGCCGATCCCCATGTTTTGCAGGAAGGCACTGCGCACCAGCTCCTTGCGCCCGGCAACAATGCCGCCGGTCGGACCGCCAAGAAATTTGTGCGACGAATAGAGGGCTATATCGGCGCCCTGTGCGAGGAAGATCTTCAGATCATATTCCGACGCGGCATCAACGATGACCGGCACGCCGCGCGCATGGCAGACCTCGGCAAATTTCTTCAGGGCGATGAGCCCATACTGAACGGTGTGATGCGAAACGACGAAGACCGCCGCTGCCGTGCGCTCATTGATAGCGCCTTCGAGGTGATAGGGATAGCATGACGTCGCCTGGCCGATGAGCACGGCCCTGGCGCCAGAAAGCCGGATGCCCTGATCCACCGGTGCCCCATAGCTGACAACATGCCCTGTCTGGATAATGACCTCGTCCTTTAACCCTGCCGTGTCGGGCAGACGCTCGATGGCCGCCAGATCGTTTCCGGTCATCGTTGCGGCAACGGCGAGGCTGATGCCCGCCGAGCAGGACGCCGTGACAAAGCCTGCCTCGCCGCCGGTCAGGCGTGCGATCACGGGGCTTGCCATTTTGTGCAGATCATTGATTTCCACGAATTGCGGGAGTATGGCACTCATGGCTGCGACAGCTTCCGGCACGACGATCGACGCGCCGAGCGATGTCATCGTCCCCGACACATTGATAACGGGTCGAAGGCCGAGGGACTGGCGCAAATCGGGCGGCGTGTGAGAGTCGGTCATGCTATTCTCCTTGAAGTGATGCTGCCGAGCAAAACATTCCCTTTGCTTGGCATATATGCCGTTATAATGTAATAAAGAGTCGCAAGACTGAATGATCCTGCCAGGAGCCTGAACGTGGACGCAAAGACATCAGACATCGACGCCACCCGCGGTTTTGACAAAACCGAAAAGGCCGGCGCGAAGATCAAGCGATCGCGTGTCAGCGGCATTGACCGCGCGCTGCAGATTCTCGACTATTTGTACGAGACAGGAAGCCCGGCCGGTGTCTATGCCATCGCAAAGGCGATCGGTGCGCCGCTTTCCACCGTCTATGTGATTATCGACGATCTGGTCGAAAAGAACCTGCTTTCGCGCAACAGTGACAGCTCGGTCTGGCTGGGTGCGCGGCTTTACCATTACGGCCTTGCCTATGCGCGTTCGCTGGATTTCCTCAACGTCGCCAATCACGAAATGCACAATCTCAGCCGCGTTTCGGGCGAGACGGTTCAGGTTTGTGGCCGCGACGGCGACCATATGATGGTGCTCGCCATGGCTGATGGTCCGGGACATTTCCAGGTAACGTCTCGTGTCGGCACCCGGGTGCCTCTCAACTGGACCGCGTCCGGGCGCCTGCTGGTTGGCCATCTGCCGGAACAAGAGCGGCTGGACCTGTTCGAACATTGCGCCAAATCCTCGCCGACAGGACGGGCGGTGATCGATCCGGCGGTGCTGTCGGAATCGGCCAGGCAGGCCTTGCAGGCCCGCATTTCCATCCAGGCGGGCGAATCGGACTATGCCGTTGCCTGCGTTGCCTCGCCCATTTGCGACGACAAGGGGACATGCATTGCGACCATATCCATCGTTCTTCCCGAACAAAAGATCACCGATCATCCCGAGCGTTATACGACCGAGGTCAAGGCTTCGGCGGAACGGATTGAAACGGTGATGGGTTGGCGCAGCCACTCTTAAGCCCTTAGTCTTTCAAGGCGATGATCGCCTCGATCTCCACGGTGATATTTCCTGGCAGTGAGCCGAAGCCAACCGCCGAACGCGCATGGTTCCCGGCTTCGCCGAACACGTCGATGAGAAGATCCGAACAGCCATTGATGACCGAGGGATGATCGGCAAAATCGGGCACGGCGTTGACCATGCCGAGAAGTTTTACGACGCGCTTGACGCGGCCCAAATCCCCCAGGGCCGACTGCATGACCGCAAGCAGGTTGATGCCTGTCAGACGCGCGTGCTTGTAGGCTTCTTCGACAGTCACATTGCCACCGACCTTACCGGTATGCATGAAGCCATCTACTTCGCGCGGCCCCTGCCCCGAGAGGTAGAGCATATTGCCTTCCTGGATATGGGTAACAAAGTTGGCAATCGGGCTCGGCGCTGGCGGCAGCGAGACGCCAAGCGCCTTCAGGCGGTCGTAGGGAGAAATGTCAGCATCGATTGCCGGACTTGATATATGGCTCAAGGCTTATTCCTTAGCGGTATGAATAGGGTGCGATGGCACCGGATGTTTCAGGCTCTGCCGGCTGATAGCGGCTGGCAGTGATGAGCTCGTTGCCAAGCACTGCCCAGCGTGGCTCGAACAGTTTGTCGAGCCGGGCTTCGTAGCCCATCGAATCGATAACCGTAAGATCGGAAGCGGCCAGCTCGAAGATGGTGAAATCTGCGCGTGCCCCGACGGAAAGCAGATTGTCCGTCGGCAGATTGATGGCGGATGCCGGTGAGATCGTCACTGCTTCCACCACCTTGTCGAACGGCATGCCGACACTCAGCAGTTTCGACATGGTGGTGCCAAGATCCCATACGGCAAAATTCAAACTGCGCAGGTGGATGTCGGTCGAGATTGAGAAGGGCAGGAGACCACGCTTAATCGCGACTTCCGCCACGCGGAAGGAGAACGAGGCACCGCCGTGACCGATGTCGAGGCGGATGCCCTCGCCTGCACAGCGCGCCGCCAGTTCGAACAGGTCGTCGTCCTCGATAATGCTGCTGCCCACCTTGCCATTGAAGCAATGGGTGATGATATCGCCGGGCCCGAGAATCTCCAGGACTTCGTCATAGAGAGCCGGCGGCTCGCCGACGTGCACCATCATCGGGATTTTGAGAATCTTGGCGAGCTTTTTGCCCACTTTTACCGGTGTCACGCCCCATGACCCGGTTATGACGTGGCTGGCGCGCACTTTCAGACCGACAATATGATCGCGGTTTTCGTTGACGCAGGCCACCGTACGGTCAATATCGATCGAGCGGATGTCGCTGAGTTCGCTTACGCGGTTGCAGGCGACCAGCCCTATCGAGCCGAGGTTCAAAAACGCCTTGATGCGCTCGCGCGCCGGCTCGATGATGTATTCGCGAAATCCGTGAAAGTTGGCTTCGCCGGCCGACCCCGCATCGACGATGGTCGTTACACCGCGCTGCGCGCCGCACACTTGCGGACGAACGGAAATGTCGGTGCCGCCGTGCCAGATATGGGTATGCAGATCAACCCAGCCCGGTGAAATCCACGCGCCGTTGGCATCGACACGGCGAATGTCGGCCTGAACGTTCAGCGACCGGCCGAATTCGGCGATCTTTCCGTCGGCATCGATCAGAATGTCGATCGTCGAAGATGGTGTGTCAGGTCCGAAGGCAACCGGTTTGACGTTGGTCAGCAACAAACGACCATCGGTTGCAAAAGAGGCAGGCATGATCAGAGATCCTTTCTGAGGCGGGGGTCGAGAAGGTCGCGGAACCCGTCGCCGACCATCTGCAGGGAAAGAACGGCAAGCACGATGGCGATGCCGGGAAACAGCGTCATCCAGTCGGCCTTGCCGATATATTGTCGCCCTGAAGCGATCATCGTGCCCCAGGTTGGCACTTCGGGGCTGACACCGAGCCCAAGAAAGGACAACCCCGCTTCCGCCAGCATCGCATTGGCAAAGAGGAAGGTTCCCTGGACGAGAATGGGCGAGAGCAGGTTGCGCAGGATGTGCCGCGTCATGATATGGCGCGTCGAGATGCCGAGCGATGTTGCCGCCTCCACATAGGGCAGCTCGCGGATGACCAGCGTCGAAGCGCGCACGATACGGGCAAGCCGCGGCGCGTAGACGATGCTGAGCGCGACGATGACCGTGGTCAGCGACGGCCCGAGCGCGGCGACAAGCGCAATGGCCAGCAAAATGTCAGGAAAAGCCATCATCGCATCGATCAGCCGGGTAATCGGCGCATCGAGCTTTTGGAAGAAGCCGGCAAGAATGCCGAGCGTGACGCCAATCAGCGATGCCAGCACGACGACTGCAAAGCCGACCATCAGCGACAGGCGGGCCGAGAAGATCGTGCGCGAGAACACGTCGCGGCCAAATTCATCGGTGCCGAAAAACCATCTCATGTCGGGCGGCTTTAGTCTGTTGACGATGGACAATTTGTTTGGCGCATAGGGCGTGATCAACGGCGCAAACACCGCTAGCACCACGAAGATGGCCAGCACCATCAATCCGAAGAGCACAGTTTTGCGCCGGATGAGGACGCGGAAGAATTTGGAGCGCTCGCTCATGGGTGCGTTTGTCATGATTTCAGTCATCAGTAGCGCACCCTTGGATCAACGACGAGGTAGAGCATGTCGATGGCGAAATTGATGAGAACATAGAGCGCCGCAATGATGAGGAGCGCACCCTGGATAACGGGATAATCGCGGCGCAGCACCGCGGACACAACGAGGCTGCCGACCCCGGGCAGACCAAAGACGGTCTCAGTGACCACCGCACCGGAAATCAACACTGCGGCGGTGAGGCCAACGACCGTGAGGATGGGGATCAGGGCATTCTTGAAAGCGTGTTTCAGTACCACGCGCCGCTCATCCACACCCTTGGCACGGGCCGTGCGGATATAGTCATCGCCCAGCACATCGAGCATCGAAGCCCGGGTGAAACGCATGATGAGGGCGGAAGAGACAATGCCAAGCGCAAATGCGGGGAGAACCAGGTAACCGAGCCGCTCCGTCAGCGATGTGCCGGGGCCGCCATAGCCCGATACGGGGAAAAGGCCGAACCGCACAGCAAATATCTGCATCAAAATGAGTCCGAGCCAGAAACTTGGAATGCTTGCGGCGAGCATTGCCAGCGCTGTTGCCGCCTGATCGAAGAACGATCCGCGGCGATAGGCGGCGTAGATGCCGATCGGAATGGCGATGACGCTGGCAATCAGCAGCGAAAATATGGTGAGAAAAAAGGTGGGCTCGGCGCGCTGCGCCAGTGCCTGCAATACAGGCTGGTCGAGGAAGATGGACTGTCCAAGATCACCTTGCACAAGGTTGCCGATGAAATACACATATTGCACCGGGATCGACTGATCGAGCCCAAGCTGCTGGCGCAAGGCGGCGATGTCTGCAGCGGTCGCTTCCGGTCCAAGCATGACGGCAGCCGGATCACCGGGCGTGACGCGAACGATGATGAAGACAATCGTCACCACCAGGAACATCACGATGATCATGCCGATAAAGCGTTGAAGTATGTAACGGAGCATCTGGGCGGATTGATCCTGTTTGCAATTCAGTCAGGCATGGGCGCGGACGGATGGGTCTCATCCGCGCCAATTGCAATTGCGTCACTGCTTGAGCGACACGTTCCAAAAGTAGGGCCACGGTGCCGGCGTGAAGCCTTCGAGCTTGGGTGACTTGGCCGACAGCGCGTTGAAATCGCCGATCTTGATGATCGGCACTTCGGCATAGATCACCTTCTGAACTTCGGCCCACAAAGCCACACGCTTTTGCGGGTCAACTTCCGCATTGAAAGCATCGACGGCCACCTTGCGCGCCGGCGTATCCCAATTGCCCGGAGCGCTGGTCGACATGGCACCGATCAAGGCGGGTTCTGGCAGGAACGGGCTGTGGCTGATATAAATGTCCCACAGCTTCGGGTCAGCACGGCGCTGCGTCAGCGTTGCCCAGTCGACGACCTGCATGTCGACGGTAAAGCCCGCGGCCTTCAAATATTCGGCTGCAACCTGCGCCATCTTATAATGGAACTCATACTGGCGGCTTGTCAGGATGCGCAGCGGCTCACCATTATAGCCGGCTTTCTTCAGCTCCTCGGCGGCCTTTTCAGGGTCCGCCACATTATAGGCGCCTTGTGTACCTGCATCGGTCTTCCAGCTGTAGCCGTCGGGATACATGGACGGATTGAGCGTATAGAAGTCTGTGCTGCCGAAGGCCGCGGCCATCATGTCTTCCATGCTTAGGGCATCGCGGACAGCCAGGCGCAGATCCTGGCTCTTGGTGATGCCCTGACTGGTGTTCATGACGAAGACCGGCCAGCCGAATGGCTTGAGCAGAACGGCTTCGGTCGCCTTTTGATCCTTCAGCCGATCAAAGGCCTCGACCGGCAGGCTGTCGACATAATCGAACTGGCCGGAAAGGGCGCCTTCGACACGGGTATTGGGGTCGGGAACGGGAACGAAGCGGATTTCGTCCAGATATTGATGGCGCGCACCGCCGTAACCATTTTCGTCGCCTTCGGCAGATTTGTAATCGGCAAAACGGGTGAGCTGGATATACTGGTCGGCCTTGCGCTCTTTCAGCATATACGGCCCGGTCCCGATGGGATCGGTCATCGGGTTTTGCTGTTTTTCGCTTGGGAGGATGATCGCAGCGGCATTGTTGAATGCCAGCAGCGACACCAGTGGTGCGTAAGGTGCGGTGAGGGTGATTTTAACCGTTGCGGGATCGGCGGCCTCGATTGAGCTGATCATTGGAGCCGTCTGCTTGCCGCGCGAGGCAATCTCGGTCCAGCGCTTGAGTGAGGCGACGACGTCTGCCGCATCCATATCCGTGCCATCATGGAACTTGACGCCGGTATGCAGCTTTATGGTGTAGACTTTGCCATCAGCCGATACATCCGGAAGGCTGGCGGCGAGCAGCGGCGTAACGTTCCAGCTCTTGTCAAATGTATAGAGCGTCTCGAAGATGTGCTGCGAGACGATGCCGACAAGATCGGCGGTCGAAGCCATCGCGTCGAGCGTCGGCGGCTCGCCGATCGTGGCGACATTGATGACGCCGCCCTTTGACTGGGCGAAAGCAGCGGGGCTAACAGCAATCAGCGCTGAACCAAGAAGGAGTGCGAGCTTCAGTGATTTCATGACGGTTCCCTTTGTTATTCCACTATTATGGATTATAATGCTTTATAGTAGAATAGATCAAATGCTGGCGCTGCTGTCAATGCACAAAAAGAAAAGGGCAGCACGGTTAAGCGCTGCCCCGGATCCCATGAATGTTGAATGTCTTAAATGATGCCGCCACCTCCGGCCATGGCGAGCGGACGCTCCTTGCCGATCAACCGGCGGTAGCCGCTGCTGCGATAGGTGGCGATGGGATCGATCGCACCGCCTGAACGGCGGCGGGCTTCGGCCAGGATGGGTTCGACGTCGGTACGGTAAGCCCGCTTCAACGCATCTGAAGCCATCAGCGCATCGTTTTCGTCCTGATAGGCGCTCAGTGCGCTGCGCTCGACAAGCAGGGCCTGGGCATAGGCACGGCGAATTTCATTGGCACTGGAGATCAGGCTTTCAATCGGATCGGTGACGTTGTGCGACTGATCGATCATGTGGGCGGGATTAAAATCTTCCACGCCGCGATCTTGCGCATCGACCAGTTCGTTGAACACCAGGAACAGCCGGTAGGGATCGATCGAGCCCGCGTCCAGATCGTCATCGCCATATTTGGAATCGTTGAAGTGAAAGCCACCCAGTTTCTTGAACTGAATCAGCCGCGAAACGATCATTTCGATATTGGTATTGGGGGCATGGTGGCCAAGATCGACGAGACACAAGGCCTTTGGCCCCAGTGTCTGCGCAATCAGGTAATTGGTCCCCCAGTCCTGCACGACCGTCGAATAGAATGCCGGCTCGTACATTTTGTGCTCGGAGAATATGCGCCAATCGTCCGGCAATGCCTTGTAGATTTCGGCCATGGAAGCAAGGTAGCGCTCGAAGGATCTGGCGAAATTGCTCTGCCCCGGAAAATTCGAGCCGTCGCCGATCCACACGGTCAGGGCTTTCGAACCGATCGCCCGGCCGATTTCAATACATTCAAGATTGTGCTCGATGGCCTGCGCCCGCGTTGCCGCGTCCACATGACTGAGCGAGCCAAATTTGTAGGAATGTGCCTGATCCGGCGCGTCGGAAAAAGTATTCGAATTCATCGCATCAAAGCCAAGGCCGAGGGCTTGCGCATGGGTTTTCAGACGCTTTGGGTCAGCCTTGTCCCAGGGAATGTGCAGCGAGACAGTTGGCGTCGTGCGCGTCAGCTGCTGGATCACCGCGCAATCGTCGAGCTTGTCGAAGATGCCACGCGGTTCACCCAGGCCGGGGAAACGCGCAAAGCGGGTTCCGCCCGTGCCGACACCCCACGAGGGTAAGGCGACGAAAAAGCCGGCGACCTTCTCCGTGATGGCATCGATATCGATGTTGCGCCGCGCAAGCTGGGCCCCAAGCGCCTCGTAATCGCTTTTGTGCGCGCCAAGCAGTGTGTCGTTGTGCGACGCAATCAGCTCGCCGGAAATGTGCAGTTCAGCCATAATGTCCTCCCGAGACCCATATTACCGGGTAAAGCTCTGCGCGTTACCCGCATCGACATTGATAATGTTACCGGTTGATTTTGCAGATGCATCCGAGGCGAGGAAGTATACCGCTTCTGCAATGTCTTCGGGTAACACATTGAGCTTCAAAAGCGAGCGCTTGCGATAGTGTTCTTCGAGCTCGTCGACCTGCAAATTGGAGGAGGCGGCGCGCTGTTCGCGCCATTCGCCGTTCCAGATCTTCGAGCCACGCAGGACGGCGTCGGGATTGACCGTATTGACCCTTATACCACCTTCCGCGCCTTCCAGCGCAAGGCAGCGGGCAAGGTGGATTTCCGCTGCCTTGGCGGCACAATAGGCGCTGGCATTGGGCGATGCTGCAAGGCCATTCTTGGAGGCGACAAATACCACATTGCCGCCGATCTTCTGCCGCCGGAACAGGCGGAAAGCTTCGCGCGAAACGAGGAAATAGCCGGTTGCCAGAATGTCGATATTGCGCGTCCACATCGAAAGTTCTGTCGTCTCAATCGGTGCGGAGGAGGCGATACCCGCATTGGAAACGAGAATGTCGACACCGCCAAATTCGACGGCGGCCTCGGTAAAGCTGGCGATGACGCCAGCCTCGTTTGTCACGTTCAACGGGATGCTGCGCACGGTATCGGCCGTATAGCGCTTGGCAAAATCCTCATGTGCCAGCTTTAGTGCTTCAGCATCAATATCGGCAAGTACGACACAGGCGCCCTCGCCCAGCAGCCGCTCGGCTGTGGCACGACCGATGCCGCCAGCACCACCCGTGACGAAGGCAACGCGCCCAGCCAATGATTTTGGCTTGGGCATGCGCTGTAATTTGGCTTCTTCAAGCAGCCAGTATTCGATATCGAAAGCCTCTTGTTCCAGGAGCCCCTGATATTGGGAAACTGACGAAGCGCCGCGCATGACGTTGATGGCGTTGACGTAGAACTCGGCGGCGATGCGCGCCGTTGCCTTGTCCTTGGCGAACGACAACATGCCAACGCCGGGGATCAGGAAAATCACCGGATTGGGGTCGCGCATGGCAGGCGAGTTGGCATGTCTGCAGTCGTTATAATAGCGGGCATAGTCGGCGCGGTAGGCCTCCAGCGCGCCTTCAAGCGAAGCGACGACAGCCTCGGCATCGGGCTGTGCGGGATTGAAGTCGAGCACCAATGGCCGGATTTTCGTGCGCAGGAAATGATCCGGGCAACTGGTGCCGAGTGCTGCCAGCGGGTGCAACTCGTTCGAGTTGACGAACTCAAGCACAGCAGGCTGATCGTCGAAATGCCCAAGCTTGCGCTCCGATAAACCGATCTTGCCGCGAATTTCCGGCATCAGCCTTGCAGCAATCGCACGGCGTTGCGAAGGTTCAAGCGACTGGGTGGCCTGCCCGCCGAAAGCCGATTTACCCGCTGACTTTTGGTCGAACCAGACAATCGCCTTATTGATAATTTCCAGCGTCAGTTCGTAACATGCCTTGGCCTCGTTGGCCCAGGTGAAGAGACCGTGGCTTTCGAGGACGACGCCCCTGGCGTTTGGATGGGCAGCCACGTAAGCGCCGAGATCCAACCCAAGCTGGAAACCGGGACGGCGCCACGGCAGCCAGCCAATGTCCTCGCCAAATATTTCCCTGGTCAGTTCGCGGGAATTCTTCGACGCAGCGATGGCGATGATAGCGTCGGGATGCATGTGGTCGACGTGTTTGAACGGGACGAAACCATGCAATGGTGTATCAATGGAGGCGGCGCGGCTGTTAAGATTGAAGGTGCAGTGCGGCAGAAAGCCGACCATGCGGTCCTCGTCGTCGACACCCTTGTAAATGGACTTTAGCGATTGAAGCTTTTCCATATAGAGCGTGGCAAAACCATCCAGCTTGATCGTGCCGACATCGCCGCCCGATCCCTTGACCCACAGCACCTCGACCGGCTGACCGGTCAGCGGATCGCTCTGACTTACTTTTGCAGAGGTATTGCCACCGCCATAATTGGTGATGCGCTTATCGGCGCCCAGCAGATTGGAACGATAAAGCAGCTTGCCCGGCTCATCCAGTCCTGCCGCTTTTTGATCGTCCCAACGATTATCCAGAAGTTGGACCTTGTCTGCCATATTTGCCTCCCGATAGGTCAATTGCCGGCCGGACACGTGTCGCCAAGCCGCCGTCATTTGCGTTAGCTATGGAGCAATTTACGTTTTCATGTCAATCACAAACGATCAATTTCGATCATAAACTTGCATTGTGCAGTGCGGTATGAAACTTTTTGACTGAAGTTGATTGACACTGATCATGGATTTGCGCAATAGATTGTCACAAGAGGAGGAAGTGCAATGCACGAGCGTGAGCGTCACCGCATCATTCTGAGCGCTGTTCAGGAAAAGCCGGTCATCACCATTCAGGACATAGCGGAACTGACGGAAGCGTCGGAGGCAACCATCCGTCGTGATATTGCCTCGCTCCACGTGAAGGGAAAGCTGCGCCGTGTGCGTGGCGGTGCTGAGGCGGTTCATCCGCCGCAGTTGACGCCGCTTGCTGGCCGTCACTTTCATGTTTCCGAATCCGAAAACGCCGACAAGAAGCGCGCCATCGCCCGCGAGGCGGTCGCCTTATGCGAAGAGGGTGATGCGATCATTATCAATGGCGGCACGACCACCTTTCAGATGGTACACTTTCTATCCGCACGGCGCCTGCAGGTGATGACCAATTCCTTTGCCATTGCCGAGCATCTCGTCAAGAATTCCAAAAGCTCGGTCACGGTGCCCGGTGGTGCGATTTACCGCGAGCAAAGCATCATTTTGTCGCCGTTCGACAATGACGTGACGCGCAATTTCTATGGCAAGCGCATGTTCATGGGCTCGCAAGGGGTTGGACCATTCGGCGTCATGGAATCCGATGCGCTGATCATTCAGGGCGAGCAGAAACTGATCAACCAGGCCGAAGAGTTGGTGCTGCTGGTTGACTCGAGCAAGTTCGCCCGCCGGTCGAGCTTGATCCTCTGCCCGTTGCAGCGCGTTGCGACCATTATCACCGATGACGGCATTTCAGATGCGGACCGCAAGATGGTCGAGGACGCCGGCGTTCAACTCATCATCGCACAGGTCAATCAATCAAGAAATTCCGTATCGGTCGCTTGAGGCCGGAACGGTGTCGACGAACCATTCGTTTAATCTCTGGGAGGACAGACAATGAAACTTTTAAAGAAACTCGCACTGGGATCGGCGCTCGCCCTTGCCATGTTGGCATCGCACGCTCAGGCCGAAACCATCAAGATCGGCCTGGTCGTCAAATCCCTTGGCAATGGCTTTTTCGAAGCGGCCAATAAGGGGGCACAGGAAGCCGCCAAGGAACTTGGCGATGTGGAGGTCATCTATACTGGCCCGACATCGACGACGGCCGAAGGACAGATCGAGGTCATCAATGCGCTGATTGCGCAGAACGTCAACGCCATCGCAATTTCCGCCAATGATCCCGACGCGGTTGTGCCCGCGCTGAAAAAAGCTGCAGCCCGCGGCATCAAGGTTATTTCCTGGGATTCCGCTGTCGCCAAGGATGGCCGCATCATGCATCTCAATCCCTCGTCAAACGAGCTGATCGGCAAGATGTGCCTGCAGTTGGCCGCCAATCATCTGAAGGACGGCAAGGGTGACTTTGCCATTCTTTCGGCGACGACGACCTCGACCAACCAGAACACCTGGATCGAGGAAATGAAGAAGCAGCTGCCGAATTTCCCTGGCCTCAATCTGGTGACCACCGTCTACGGAGATGACCTGTCTGACAAAAGCTATCGCGAAGCGCAGGGCCTTTTGACCTCACAGCCGAATGTCAAGGTCATTGTCGCTCCGACAACCGTTGGCGTGCTTGCCGCATCACAGGCTGTGGCCGATGCCAAGAAGATCGGCGACGTCTATGTGACAGGACTTGGTCTTCCCTCGGAAATGGCTGGCGCTATCAAGTCGGGTGCAACGAAGGAATTTGCTATCTGGAATCCGATCGACCTTGGCTATTCGGCAACGCAGATTGCCTATCGCCTGGTCAAGGGTGAAACGGATGGTGCTGCGGGCAGCGAAATTGCCGCCGGACGCATGGGCAAGATCAAGATTGGCGACAATGGCGAGGCTGCCATGGCCGATCCTTTCGTCTATGACGCCAAGAACATCGACGAGTTTTCCAAGATCTTCTGATCCTGCACAACCGCCGTCAGGCCCGGCAGGTTATCTGCCGGGCACTTTTTCTCTTTCGGTATGATCGATGAACAAGATTGCCCTTTCCGAGCCATTGTCCGAAACGCCGCTGCTTGAGATGCGCGGCATCTCCAAATCGTTTCCCGGCGTCAAAGCGCTCAATGATGTCAATATCGCCCTGTTTCCCGGCATGGTGACGGCGCTCATCGGCGAAAACGGTGCGGGGAAGTCGACGCTCGTCAAAATTCTCACCGGGATCTACCAGTCGGACGAAGGAGAAATCCACGTTGACGGCGAGCCGGTGGCCTTTGCCAATGCGCAGGACGCAATCGATTTCGGCGTAACCGCAATCCACCAGGAGACCGTGCTTTTCGACGAGTTGTCGGTCGCCGAAAATATCTTTCTCGGCCATGCGCCGAAAACCCGGCTTGGTTTTGTCAACTGGAAGGCCGTGAACGCACGGGCACTTGCACTGCTGCATTCGCTGGAAAGCAATATCGATCCGCGCACGCGGCTGAAGGATCTTTCCATCGCCCAGCGCCACCTCGTGGCCATTGCCCGGGCGCTGTCTGTTGATGCGCGCATTGTCATCATGGATGAGCCGACCGCTGCGCTTTCGCGCAAGGAAGTCGATGACCTGTTCCAGATCGTCAAGCGGCTCAAAGCGCAGGGCAAGGCGGTGCTGTTCATCAGTCACAAGTTCGATGAAGTCTACGAGATCGCCGACCATTATGCCGTCTTCCGTGACGGCAAGGCCGTCGGCAGTGGCGTACTTGCCGGTGTTGGTCAGGACGAGATCGTCAAGCTCATGGTTGGCCGGTCGATCGAACACGCTTTTCCCAAAGTCGAGATACCGCTCGGCGAGACCGTGCTTTCGGTCGACAATTACAGCCACCCGACCGAGTTCCGCCATATTTCCTTTGCCTTGAAAAAGGGGGAAATTTTCGGGATTTATGGTCTGGTCGGTGCGGGCCGCTCGGAGATTTGCCAGTCGCTGTTCGGCGTCACAAGACCCTCTAGCGGCTCGCTCAAACTAAACGGCAAGGAGCTCGTGATCCACTCGCCTGCCGACGCGATCAAAGCCGGTATCGTCTACGTGCCGGAAGAACGCGGCCGCCATGGCGCAGTGTTGCAGTTGCCAATCTACCAGAACATCTCGCTGCCGTCATTGACCCGCACTTCCCGCTCCGGTTTCCTGCGCGCGGCCGAGGAATTCGCCCTGGCGCGCAAATATGCCGAGCGTTTTGATCTGCGTGCCGCCGCCCTCTCGATTCCGGTGGGAAATCTGTCCGGCGGCAATCAACAGAAAGTGGTCATCGGCAAATGGCTGGCCACGCACCCGAAAATTCTCATTCTCGATGAACCGACCAAGGGCATCGACATCGGCTCGAAAGCTGCGGTCCATGCCTTCATCAGCGAGCTTGCCGGCGAAGGTCTCAGCATCATCATGGTCTCCTCGGAACTGCCGGAAATCCTCGGCATGTCTGACCGGGTTCTTGTCATGCGCGAGGGCCTGTCGGCCGGTGTCTATGAGCGCGATCACCTGAGCGCAGAGACGTTAGTCCGCGCCGCAACAGGCAATGCCTGAGGACCAGAAATGATCAAGCAATTGTTCAAATTCCGCGAAATGCTGCTGGTGGTCATTATCGCCATGCTGCTTGCCGTCTTTTCGGCGCGTTCGCCCGGCTTTGCCAAGCCCGGCAACCTTGCCAACATTTTCAATGACACATCGATCCTGATCATTCTTGCGCTTGGCCAGATGACGGTGATCCTGACCAAATCCATTGACCTTTCGGTCGCGGCCAATGTCGCCTTTACGGGCATGGCAATCGGCATGCTGAATGCTGCCTATCCGGCAATGCCGCTTGCACTGATCATCCTCATTGCGCTGGGGACTGGCGCTGTTCTTGGGGCGATCAATGGCCTGTTCGTGTGGAAGCTCAACATTCCTTCCATCGTCGTCACACTTGGCACGCTCACGATCTACCGCGGCATGGCGTTTGTGCTTTCCGGTGGTGCCTGGGTGAATGCGCATCAAATGACGGCGCCGTTCCTCCAGACACCACGCCAGCTCTTTTTCGGTCTGCCCCTCCTCGGCTGGACAGCCATCGTCATCGTCGCCATCATGTATGTGGTCATGTCGCGCACCTTCCTTGGCCGCGCCATCTATGCCTCTGGGGGCAATCCGACAGCCGCTGTTTATGCCGGTATTGATGTTGGACGCACCCGCTTTTATGCCTTCGTCATATCCGGAACGCTGGCGGGGTTGTGCGGTTATCTTTGGGTATCGCGCTATGCGGTTGCCTATGTCGATATCGCGGCGGGCTTTGAACTGGATACCGTCGCCGCCTGTGTCATTGGTGGCATATCAACGCTGGGAGGCATCGGTTCCGTCGCGGGCGCAGTGCTCGGCTCACTGTTCCTCGGCGTCATCAAGAACGCGCTTCCCGTCATCAATATTTCGCCGTTCTCACAAATGGCAATCTCCGGCTCGGTGATCATTGCTGCTGTCATTTTCAACGCGCGCCAGGAACGGCGCCGGGGCCGGATCATCCTGCGTGATCGCGGTGCATCCGAACAGATCGAGGTGACGGCATGAGCGCAGTTCCTGAAAAACGCCATATTCCGGATCGACTGGGCACATCGGTCACCCGGCTGTTCGCCAGCTGGGAAGCCCTGCTCGTAGCGGTGGCCGCGGTTATCTTCATCGCCAACGCATTGGCCTCGCCCTACTTCCTCAACGCCTGGAATCTTTCCGACGCCACGTTCAACTTTACCGAAAAAGCCATGGTTGCTTTCGCCATGGCGCTGCTGATCATCGCCGGAGAGATTGATCTTTCGGTTGCAGCGATCATTGCGCTCGCCTCAACCGCCATGGGCGCCGCAGCGCAGGCGGGTGTCGGCACGCCGGGCCTCGTTGCCATCGGAATCGGCGTTGGTGCCGGGTGCGGCATGATCAATGGTATCCTTGTCGCCGGCCTGCGCCTGCCATCCATCGTTGTTACCATTGGTACGATGAGCTTGTTTCGCGGCATCGCCTATATCGTTCTGGGTGACAAGGCCTATGGCGGCTATCCAGCTTCCTTTGCCTATTTTGGTCAGGGTTATGTGTTGTGGGTCTTTTCCTTCGAGTTCGTGCTGTTTGCGGCCCTTGCCGTCCTCTTCGCGGTTTTGCTGCATGCGACGAATTTCGGCCGCCGGGTTTATGCCATCGGGAACAATGAGTTCGCCGCACGATTCTCCGGCATTCATGTTGAGCGTATCAAATTTACTTTGTTCCTGTTGACTGGCCTGATGGCCGGCATCGCCGCCGTGTGCCTAACCTCGCGTCTTGGCTCAACGCGCCCATCGATCGCGCAGGGCTGGGAACTTGAGATCGTCACCATGGTCGTTCTGGGCGGCATATCCATCCTTGGCGGTTCTGGCACGATTGGCGGCGTCGTCATCGCAGCATTCGTCATGGGGCTTGTAACCTTCGGGCTTGGCCTACTCAACGTGCCGGGTATCGTCATGTCGATTTTCATTGGCCTGCTCTTGATCACCACCATCACGCTGCCAATCATCATCCGGCAGTTCGGACACAGGAAATCCGCATGAGCACGACAGAAAAACATGCGTTCACCATGACGCTCAGTCCCGGCATGGAACCGGAATATCTGAAGCGCCATGATGCGATCTGGCCCGAGCTCGTCGAGCTTTTGCACGCGGCGGGAGTGAGCGACTATTCGATCCATCTTGACCGCACCACCAACACGCTCTTCGGCGTGTTGACCCGCCCGGTTGACCACACGATGCAGAGCCTCCCCGACCATCCGGTGATGAAGAAATGGTGGGCGCATATGGCCGATATAATGGTCACCAATGCGGACAATTCGCCGGTCCAGCGTGACCTCGTGTGCCTGTTTCACATGCCATGAACAACGTTCGCCGCATAGCCGTCATCGATGTGGGCAAGACCAATGCCAAACTCGTTGTGGTCGATGCTGCGACCGGGGCGGAAGTTGCCGCACGCAGCATCCACAACCGCGTGGTCAAAGGCGGGATCTATCCGCATTACGATGTAGAAGCGCTGTGGGCATTTTTTGTCGAAACACTCATCGCGTTCGTCAGATCGCCAGGCTTCGATGCGATTTCGGTCACAGCCCATGGTGCGTCGGCGGCATTGCTTGGGCATGATGGTCTTGCCATGCCGGTGATCGATTATGAACATGTCTATTCGGATGACGTGCGTGCGGCCTATGCGGACCTGCGGCCGAGTTTCGCCGAGACATGTTCACCGCTTCTTTCGGGCGGACTGAATGTCGGAGCACAGATCCACTACCAGAAGACGCAATTCCCTGCCCAGTTCGCGTCGGTCAAATGCATCCTGACCTATGCACAATACTGGGTCTGGCGTCTGACCGGTATCGCCGTGAATGAAGTCACTTCACTTGGCTGTCATACCGATTTGTGGAACCCGCAAAATGGCAGCTACTCCAGCCTCGTCGATACACTTGAAATTCGCTCACTGATGGCTCCGATCCGCCCGGCTTTCGATACGATCGGTGATTTGCGCGAACCTTTGGCCAAGCAGATCGGCGTCGACAAGGCAATTGCGGTTCATTGCGGTATCCACGATTCCAATGCTTCGCTGTTGCCGCACCTTATCACCCGCACGTCACCCTTCTCCGTGGTATCGACGGGTACCTGGGTGGTCTCCTTTGCCGTCGGCGGCAGGCCGGACCGGCTCGATCCTGCACGCGACACACTTGCCAATGTCGATGCCTTCGGCAAGGCCGTGCCGTCGGCGCGGTTCATGGGCGGACGTGAATTCGACATGCTCACCGAAGGCCTGGCCGCCGAGCCGGATGCAGAAGTATTGGCCCGTGTCATTCGCGATCAACGCATGATATTGCCGAGCGTCGTGCAGGGTTCCGGCCCCTATCCGGCGCACGCGGCAAACTGGCTGAATGGCAAGCCGCGCTTGTCCGGCGAGCTGAATGCGGTGGCATCACTCTATACGGCATTAATGACGGCGACCTGCCTCGAACTGATTGGCGCACGTGGCCCGACAATCGTTGAAGGCCCCTTTTCCCGCAATCACACTTTTCTGTCGGCATTGCGCTCCCTGACGGGGCGCGAAATCATCGCTTTGCCCGGCTCCACCGGAACCAGCCTTGGCGCAGCGCTCCTTGCCGGTGCGCAATGCTCCCTCAAGCCGGCACCCGATGCGGTCGTGCCGCTGACCAGGAGTTTCGACGCTTATGCGCAAAGCTGGCGCGAAAGCCTTTGTCACAAATAAAAAAGGCGGACCGTAAGGTCCGCCTTTGCTGCAAGTGGGTATCATCCTAGCTGGCGAGAGCCAGTGCATCCTCGTCGGCGAATTCACCGTTAAGCGCTTGTGCCAGCTTGTTGGTGTCCAGCTCGCCTTCCCAGCGCGCGACAACAATGGTTGCGACCGCATTGCCGACGAGATTGGTCAGGGCGCGGCATTCCGACATGAAACGGTCGATGCCAAGGATCAGTGCCATACCGGCGACCGGAACGGCGGGAACAACCGACAGCGTGGCGGCCAGAGTGATAAAGCCTGCACCGGTGATGCCTGCAGCACCCTTGGAACTGAGCATTGCCACGAGCAGGAGCAACACCTGATCCATCAATGTCAGCGGCGTGTTGGTTGCCTGCGCAATAAACAGGGCAGCAAGGGTCATGTAGATATTGGTGCCGTCAAGATTGAACGAATAGCCGGTTGGAATAACCAGACCAACCACGGACTTCTTACAACCTGCCTTCTCCATCTTTGCCATCAGCGTTGGCAAAGCGGCTTCCGACGAGCTCGTGCCAAGCACCAGCAGCAACTCTTCCTTGATGTAGCGGATCAGCGCCAGGATGGAAAAGCCGTTGTACCACGCGACTGCGCCAAGAATGACCAGCACGAAAAGCAGGGACGTCAGATAGAACGTGCCGATCAGGAAGATCAGATTGGCCACCGAGCCAATGCCGTACTTGCCGATCGTGAAGGCCATTGCGCCAAAGGCGCCGATTGGTGCAGCTTTCATCAGGATTGCGACCAGCTTGAAGACCGGAGCTGCGAGGGTCTGCAAGAAATTGGTGACCGGTTCGGCTTTCTCGCCGACCATGGCGAGCGAAAGACCGAACAGCACCGAAAAGAACAGGACCTGCAGGATATCGCCCGAAGCGAAGGCACCGACGATTGTCGTGGGAATGATGTTCGTCAGGAAGCCGACGATGCTTTGCTCATGCGCCTGCTGCGTGTAGGTTGCGACCGCTTTGGGATCGAGCGAGGATGCGTCGATATTCATGCCAGCACCCGGCTGGATCACATTGGCAACGATCAACCCGACAATCAGGGCCAGGGTCGAGAAGGTCAGGAAGTAGACCATCGCCTTCCCGGCCACCCGTCCGACCTTTTTCAGGTCGCTCATTCCGGCAATACCGGTGGAGACGGTAAGGAAAATGACAGGGGCAATGATCATCTTCACCAGTTTGATGAAGGCGTCGCCGAGCGGCTTCATGCTGGTGCCGATTTCAGGATAGAAGTGACCAAGCACAATACCGATGGTAATGGCAACGATCACCTGAAAATACAGGTGGGCGTAAATGGGTGTTTTGCCGCGCGGCTGCGGGGCTGCGTTAATCGTCACAGGACTCATGACTTCCTCCATGATATGAGCCGCGTCTGGCAGAATTGCCTGTCAGCCTCCCGGGCTCGGTTAAAGACCGGATAGACCGGCCGCTGCCATTGCTTTTGCAAGGAGTGTGCCAGTTTGCTGAAACTTGCTAAGTAATTGAAAATATGTAATTTAATTTTTTGCTGTATGTGTTGCCGCGCAGATGTTGTGCGAATCTCCGCACGCTCTTCTTGCGGTTTGTGCGGATATCTGCACAATACAGGAATGGCAGAGCTAGCGGCGCTTCGATCGAAATATGAGCCTGTCGGTGGCATGGCCGGACGTGTTGCGAAACTCGTTTACGGCCTCCTTGCAGCAATCCTCATAATAGGGTCTCTCATCGTTGCGAACGATTATGGTCGCCAGCGCGCCTATGAAGCGCTGCAAACGCGAGCCCAGAACACCGCAGATCTCAATGCCGTGCTTCTGCGCACGGTGCTCGAAAAGCAGCGATCCTTGCCATTTGTCCTGTCGCAGGATCGCGATGTCCTCAGTGCGCTTTCCTCGCGCAGCGGCAGCATCCTGCAACTCGTCAACCGCAAGTTCGAAAGCCTGATACCGGGAACGCGCTCGGCGGTCATTTATCTCCTCGATGCCGATGGTGTGGCGATTGCCTCCAGTAACTGGCGTGAACCCACCAGTTTCGTCGGCACCAATTACAGTTTCCGCCCCTATTACACCCGTGCTGTCATTGCCGGTGATGCCGAACACTTTGCGCTCGGCACCGTCAGCAAACGTCCTGGCCTGTATATTTCGAGGCGCATCGATGGCCCGCTCGGCTTGCTTGGAGTCATCGTCGTCAAGCTTGAATTTGATGCGCTCGAAGCAGACTGGCGCCGCAATAGTGATCCGACCTATGTCGTCGATCAGCGCGGCATTGTCTTGGTTGCAAGTTTTCCCCAATGGCGGTTCATGACGCAGGGACCCGTATCGGCCGATCAGATGGGGCCCATCCGCGAAAGCCTGCAATTTGGCGATGCGCCGCTCGAACCCCTGAGCATCCTGCCGGCTCTGCCGCTATCGCAACCCGATATTGTCAAGGCGCGTTTGCCCGATGCGGCGAAAGATCAGGAATTCGTGCGTGTACGGACCATGGTGCCCACGACAAGCTGGACCTTGCAATCGCTAACGCCTGCAGCAGCAGTCGTTGCAGAGGCAACGCGCACCGCTCAGTTGCTTGCGCTGGCTGTTCTTGCGCCGTTGCTTGGTCTGACAGCCTTCTTGCTTCTGCGTCGCGGACGGGCCCTGCGCCGCGCCCGTGAACAGGAGGAGGCGCGGCTGGAGCTCGAACGCCGCGTCGCCGAGCGTACCGCGGACCTCAGCACTGCCCATGCGGAATTGGTGATGCAGGCCGAGGAGCGCCAGAAGACCGAAGCCAAGCTGCAAACGGTGCAGCAGGAGCTGGTACAGGCAAACCGTCTTGCCATTTTGGGTCAGGTGACGGCGGGCGTTGCCCACGAAATAAACCAGCCCGTCGCTGCCATTCGCTCCTATGCCGACAATGCCGGGACCCTTCTTGGCCGCAACCTGGTGGAATCGGCAAAGGACAATCTGAAAGCAATCGCCGGTCTGACCGAACGCATCGGCAGCATCACCGATGAGCTGCGCACCTTCTCGCGCAAGGGCACAAGCGATGCAGCTCCAATCAGCGTCGGCGACGTTATCGAGGGCGCCATGCTGTTACTTGGCAGCCGTTTCCGGCAAAGGGCGGGACAAATTTTCACGCAAACACCCCCACCTGACATCAAGGTGCACGGCAACCGCATCCGCCTTGAACAGGTGCTGATCAATCTGATGCAAAATGCGCTGGAGGCGACCGAGGGCGGTCCGGCAAGCAAGATCAGTGTGCGTTATGCGCTGACGAAGGATGAGGTTCAGCTGATTGTTTCCGACAACGGGCCGGGCATTCCCGCAGCGATCATGCAGGCGCTGTTTACGCCGTTCAACACCTCCAAGGAACGCGGCCTTGGGCTGGGCCTCGTCATCTGCCACGACATCGTCGCTGAATATGGAGGCCGCATTGAAGTGGAAAGCAGCAGGGCGGGCACGCAGTTCACCGTGCATCTGCGGAGGGTCGTTTGACGATGGAATTCCAGCCTAGTGTCGCTTTTGTCGATGACGATGACGATTTGCGCAATGCCAACCGGCAGACACTGGAGCTTGCCGGCTTCGCCGTCACGCCCTTTGCTGACGCTTTGGGTGCGTTAAGGTTTCTGACAGCAGATTTTGCTGGCGTGGTCGTTACCGATGTGCGCATGCCGCATATTGATGGCCTGGAATTGTTTCGCCGTTTGCGGGCGCTGGATCCGGACTTGCCGGTCATCCTGATCACCGGGCACGGCGATATTGATATGGCCGTCGCAGCGATGCAGGAAGGCGCCTATGATTTCATCGCCAAACCCTACGCTGCAGACCGGCTTGTGCAAAGCATCGTGCGGGCAGCAGAAAAGCGGCGGCTGATCATGGAGAACCGGCACTTGCGGCTGGCGCTGGAATCGTCCGACGAGACATTGCCACTGATCGGACAGACACCAGCCATGCAGCATTTGCGCCAGATGTTACGACATGTCGCCAATGCCGACGTCGATGTGCTGATTGCTGGTGAAACCGGCACTGGCAAAGATGTGGCGGCCGGGCTTCTGCATGAATGGAGCCGGCGCAAACAGGGCAATTTCGTTGCGCTCAACTGCGGCGCATTGCCTGAGACGGTCATCGAGAGTGAGCTTTTCGGCCATGAGGCCGGTGCGTTTACCGGCGCGCAAAAACGGCGGGTCGGCCGAATCGAACACGCAAGCGGCGGTACGCTGTTTCTGGATGAGATCGAAAGCATGCCACTGTCGACGCAGGTCAAGTTGTTGCGGGTCCTCGAAACACGCGAAATCACTCCCCTGGGCACCAATGAACACCGCCCGGTGGATTTGCGGGTGGTTGCTGCCGCCAAGGTTGATCTGGGCAGTGCGCAACAACGGGCGAATTTCCGCGAGGACTTGTTCTATCGGCTCAACGTTGTCACCGTTTCCATTCCACCTTTGCGCGAGCGCAAGGACGATATTCCCTTGCTGTTCACGCACTTCCTGCAGCGTGCGGCAGCGCGGTTTAAGACGGAGCCACCGCGTATGTCCGCATCGCTGCGCTTGCGGCTTATGGAGCATGATTGGCCCGGCAATGTGCGAGAACTGTCGCATTTCGCCGAACGGGTTGCGCTCGGTCTTGGCGATATGGACACAGCGCAAGTCAGTCAACCGACCAACAAAAGCCTGCCCGAGGCAATGGAGCAGCACGAAGCCAGACTCATTCGCGATGCCTTAAGTGCAAACCATGGCGACGTGCGCGCGACCATTGAAGTGCTCGGCATTGCGCGCAAGACTTTCTACGACAAGCTGCAACGTCACGGCATTGATCGCGCGGACTATGCACGATCAAAGCCGGCAGCCTTGCTCTAAAGCGAGATGGTTTGGCCCACACCCAGGCGTTTGGCCTCGCGGTAGGCGAGGTCGGCTGCCACCATATCCTCCATGGCGACGCCCATGGCCTTGTAGATCGTGATCTGCTGATCGGACGTGCGACCCGGTTGCAATCCCAGCAACATCGCACCAAGATCGGTGCCTGTCTGCGGATCGATATGTGCAAGTTCGCAACAACCCACCGGTGGTGGCGAGAAGGCGTCGCGGCTCTCAACGAAGAGCCTGCCGCGGGCGATCAAATCGATCGGCAGTTCGCCGCCGGGTGGCGCGACACCAACCGAGGACACGTGCGTTCCTGGTTGAACCCATTTCGCGGATATCGCCGGGACGTAGGCGTGCGTCGCGAGGCACACTACATCTGAAGAGCGTATGGCGGCTTCGAGATCCTTGACTGCAATTACACCCGCATGGCGTGAAGCCAGCGCCTGCGCATCAGCAAAATCCTTCGAGCAAACGCGGATTTCCCGGAAATCTCGAACGAGTGGCAACAGGTGAAGGTGCTGGCTGGCTTGAACGCCAGCGCCCACGACGGTCGCGACCTTGGCATTGCGCCTGGCCAGCTCCCGCACGGAGAGGACGGCCGAGCCAGACGTGCGCACGGCCGTGATGTAGGTGCCATCCATCGTACAAACAGGCATTCCCGTTTCCGGATCGAAGAGGTGTATTGTTGCCAGGTGACTTGGGATGCCCCGGGCGATATTGCCTTCGAACACGTTGACCAGTTTCACGGTCAAATGCATGCCCTTCATCCAGGCCGGCATCGCCAGCAAATAGCCTGCATTCGGAATATCGAGTTGTGGCCGCGCTGGATTGGCGACACGACCGTCGCAAAGCGCTTTGAACCCGTCCGCCAGCGCGTCGAGCAGCTTGTGCAGGTCGATACATTTTTTGATCTCCGCTTCGCTCAGCGAAAGAATCTGGATCTCACCTTTGGTGTGATTGCTTGAAGAAGGTTGTGTGCTGTCCATGATGTTGCTTGCCTTCGTTCCGGTTAGTCGTTGAGTGCCTTTTCAACCGTATTGCATTTTGATCATTTTGCGTGATTATCGCGCATTCAGCCCGAGGAAAGTGTGAATCCGAAATGAACGATCTTGACCGTGTCGACCGGATGCTGCTGGGGCTATTGCAAGAAGATGGTCGGCGGACCGTACTTGACCTCGCCCAACGTGTTGGCCTGTCACCGACCGGCGCATCACAGCGCATCAAGCGCCTTTTCAGTGAAGGCTTTATCCGCGCCGTGCGGGCTGTGCTGGAGCCCTCAAAGATCGGACGCGGCACGCTCGTCTTTGTCGAGGTAAGGCTCGATCACACCGCGCCGCACGTCTTCGACCGCTTTGCAGAGGCTGTTGTGAAGGCGCCCGAGATCATCGAATGCCATATGGTGATTGGTGGTTTCGACTACCTGGTCAAAGCACGAATTGCTGACATGGCGACGTTTCAGGAATTCCTGCAACGGGTCATTCTGCCGCTTCCTGGTGTCAGGGAAACGCACAGTTACGCCTCAATCGGTGATGTGAAGCCTGACGCATTGTTGCCGCTTTGACACTTCCGGTTTTCTGGACGGTTGAGGCTGGAAAATGCCCGTCCAGAGAGTTTCGGCATGAAAAAATCGAAGTTCACGCTGGCGCAGGTCGCCTTGGCTCTGCGACCAACGGGGAGCGAGTGGTGCGTCATCTTATCGCTCAGACAAGTGCCACACCCCCTGGAGGCTGTTCGATAATGCGCCGGTCCGTCAAACGGCCGCGGTTCGAGAAGCTGAGCGGAGCGTCCTTCTCGTGGGGCAGGCCAGCGGAAGAAGCGGCCATTTGCAAGCCGGCATCACCTGAATATCAACACGCCCTAGGTCAGCAGGGATATCTCCTGCGCGCACGCTGCAACTGACAGGCGCTCTACCAGCGGACATTCAAGCTTGGTGATCGGATAGCGCATGCCTGATGAGAGCGTAACAGCGTCCAGTTGTTCGATCGCCCAGCGGCCCATGGCCCGGTGCGGCAGGACCGAGGTCGTCAACTGCGGGTGGAGATGGCGCGAGATCTCTTCATCATCATAGCCAATAACCGAAATATCTTCAGGAATGCGCATCCCGGCTTCCTTTAATGCCTCGTAACAGCCGATTGCGGTGCGATCGTTCTGGCAGAAGATTGCCGTTGGACGGTCCTTCAGCGCCAGCAACTCCTTGGTTGCGGCGTAGCCGGCGCTAGCCGACCAGTCGCCCTCGATCACAAGTTCAGCATCAAAGGGGATATCCCCCGTCGCCAACGCCCGGCGATAGCCCTTCAGACGGTCTTTCGCCGCCTCCATCCATGGTTCTCCCGTGATCGTTCCAATCCGGCGGTGACCATGCTGGATGAGATGGCGGGTCGAATGCTGGCCACCTGCAATCTCGCTGGGAACAACAGCGGGAAAAGCATGATCGGCCGTATAGCAGTTGAGCAGGATCACCGGTATGTCCAGTTCGTAGACCACTGCAGGCAAGGTCACTTCACGCGTAAAAATTGCCATATAGATGAGCGCCGAAATCCCCTGTTCGTGCAGAGCTCTGATCGTGCGCGGCTCCATATCCGGGTCGTTGAGCGTTTGGGCGACCAGGATGATGTTGCCGGCACTCCATGACGCCTGACGCGCGCCCTCGATAGCGACCACCGCTTCGGGACTGGTGGCAAGCTGATCCACGACAAAGCCGATCTTGCCGTCAACCGCCGGTGTTAAAGCATCACCCGTATCGAGATGAGCGAAGCTTGGAGCGGCATAGCCCAGCGAACGCGCCGCTTCGATAACCCGCTCTCGTGTCTCGGCCGCAAGTTTGATCCCGGGTGTCTTGTTCAGCACGAATGATACGGTTGCCTGTGAACAGCCGGCAACACGGGCAATATCAGTCATGGTAACACGCTTGCCAACACGTTTGCGCCGGGATGCAATACGAGCGGTCCTTGAATTCTCAGTGGGCTTGTCTTCCACTGTATCGCTCATCTGCAGCTATGCCTCTCGCCGCCCGCCAGCGGGCCGGAATCAATGAAGATGCCGGCAATATTACGAGCAGTTTGCGCGACTAATCAATATAAATAATTATTGACTAATTTTTATAAGTAGAGATGATTACCGGGTGGGATCGCCACGGCTTGAATTTCTGGGAGGAAATTTTCAATGACAATCACCCGTCGCAGTCTGCTGTTCACGTCAGCCGTTGGACTGGCTGCCATTATGGCCGCTGGCAGTGCATTGGCTGACGCGCCGCCGCTCAAGAAGAAAGACACCTACAAGGTCGGCTTTGCCCAGACCGAAAGCAACAATCCATGGCGACTTGCCCAGACTGCCAGCATGCAGGAAGAAGCCAAGAAGCGCGGGTGGCAACTCGTCTATACGGATGCCGCCAGTTCCGCGGCCAAGCAGGTGGCTGATGTCAATTCGATGATTGCGCAGGGGGTCGACCTGATCTTTTTAGCGCCACGCGAAGAAAAACCGCTGATTCCGGCAATCAAGGCTGCGAAGAATGCCGGCATCCCGGTGATTCTGCTCGATCGCAATGTCGATGCGTCGCTGGCGAAAGCCGGCGAGGACTATGTGACATTCATTGGCTCGAACTTCATCGAGGAAGGCCAGCGTGTCGCTGATTGGCTCGTCAAAAACGCCAATGGCAAGACCACGATTATCGAGCTTGAGGGCACGACTGGCTCATCTCCGGCCAATGACCGCAAAAAGGGCTTTGATGAGGTGATCGCCAAAAACCCCGGCTTCAAGGTCGTCGCTTCGCAAACCGGTGACTTCGCCCGCGACAAGGGGCGTCAGGTTGCCGAGACGCTGCTTCAGGCCCATCCGGACGCCAATGTCATCTATGCCCATAATGACGAGATGGCAATTGGCGCAATCTCTGCCATTGAAGCCGCCGGGAAGGTACCGGGCAAGGACATTCTCGTTCTGTCGATCGACGGCGGCAAGGAAGCCGTACAGGCGGTGGTCGATGGCAAGATTGCCGCGGTTGTGGAATGCAATCCACGGTTTGGTCCCAAGGCATTTGACACGGCTGTTGCCTATGCCAATGGCGAGAAGATCCCAGACAAGCTCATCAACCCCGATCAGTTCTACGATGCCAGCAATGCCAAAGAACTGCTGAGCACCGCCTATTGATTTGTCATGGCGCCAGCGCTCTTATAGGGCGCTGGCTTTTCTTTTGGCGGTTGCCTTGCGGCGTCGGCTCCTTTGCGATGCGTTCAGAAATGGCTTTGTAATGAACACTGACGTTCTCCTGTCGATGACGGGTATCGACAAACGATTTGCCGGAATTCCTGCCCTGGCCGGTGCGTCTTTCGCGGTCGGACGCGGCGAAGTCCACGCGCTGATCGGACAGAACGGCGCGGGTAAATCGACGCTTATCAAGGTGCTGACCGGCTATTACAAGCGCGATGGCGGTGAAATCATGTTCGATGGCAGGCCCTTCGAGGTGTTCTCGCCGCAGCAGGCGCAGGCCAGCGGCATCAGCACAATCTATCAGGAGATCAATCTCGTCCCCTATCGCTCCATCACCGAAAACATCTGCCTTGGCCGTGAGGCTCGCCGCTACGGCCTGCTTGACTGGAAGCGCATGCACAAGGAGGCCGAAGCGTTGCTGCAGCGTTTCAATGTGCGTGCCGATGTGCGACGGCCATTGATGGAGTTCAATACTGCCACGCAACAGATGGTCGCCATTGCCCGCGCCATCGGTTTTTCGGCGCAGCTGGTGATCATGGATGAGCCTACCTCCTCGCTCGACGAGCGCGAGGTTTCCATTCTCTTTGATGTCATTCGCCAGCTGAAGCGGGAGGGCGTTTCGGTCGTCTTCGTCAGCCACAAGCTCGACGAGCTCTATGAGGTTTGCGACCGTGTCACCATTATGCGCGATGGGCGCACGGTAAAAACAGCAGCCATGAAAGACATCGACAAGATCGGTCTCGTCTCCTCGATGCTCGGGCGCGCGATCGAGCGCGCCCAAGGTCATGCGACCGCCTTTAGCGATCGCGACGAAAAGAAGATCGGCAAGGTGCTCCTGTCGGCTGAAAACCTCGCCATCAACCAGACGGTGCAGGACGTGTCTTTTGCCGTGCGCAGTGGTGAGATTGCCGGATTTGCCGGCCTGCTCGGCGCCGGCCGCACCGAAACAGCCAGGCTCGTATTTGGCATTGATCGGCCGCGCGCCGGCACCATGCAATTTGACGGGAGAAGGTTTGATCCGCACAGGCCTTCCGATGCAATTGCCGCAGGCATGGGTTTTTGTACCGAAGACCGCAAAAGCGAAGGCATTGTTCCCGACATGAGTGTTGCGGAAAACATGATGCTGGCGCTCATGCCCAAGCTCAGCAAATCCGGCATCATCGACGAGAAGGCTCAACGCAACATCGTCGAGCGGTTCATCAGGCAACTCGGGATCAAATGTTCCGGACCGGACCAGAAGGTGCGCGAGCTTTCCGGCGGCAACCAGCAGAAAGTGTTACTTGGCCGCTGGCTGGCAATGAATCCGCGCCTGCTCATTCTCGATGAACCAACCCGCGGCATCGATGTTGGCGCCAAGGGCGAAATCCAGTCACTGATCAAATCGCTTGCCGATCAAGGGCTTGCTGTTTTGATGATTTCCTCGGAACTGGAAGAGGTGATCGAGGGCGCAGACCGTGTCTTTGTCTTGCGCGAAGGCATCAGCGTTGCTGAATTCAATCGCCATCAGGCGACCGAAGATGCGCTGATGTCGGCTATGGCCCACGGCAATGCACCTGTCATGGAGGGGGCTGCACTGTGACAGACACTGCCCGGCAACAACGCCTGTCGCGACCTTTCGATCCGTTTGACTTCATGGCGCGCTATGGCACATTGATCGCGCTCGTCCTGCTGATCCTGTTTAATCTTGTCTTCACGCGCAACTTCGCCACGACGCAGACTTTGAATGTCAATCTCACCCAGGTCTGTACCATCGTTATCGTTGCCGTCGGTATGACGCTGGTGATCGCCACAGGTGGCATTGATCTTTCCGTCGGCTCGTTGATGGCGATTTCAGGTGCGCTCGCGCCCATGATTTTCCTCGGCAAGATCGTTCCGATCGAGAATATCTACCTGGCCGTCACGGCGGCCATGATCATATCAATTGGCGTTGCCGGCCTTTTTGGCCTGTTCAACGGCTGGTTGATCGCCAAATTCCGCATCCAGCCCATCGTCGCTACGCTGGTGTTGTTCATCGCCGGGCGCGGCATTGCCCAGGTCATGACCAATGGCAATCTCCAGACATTCCGCGTGCCGCAATTCCAGTGGATTGGCCTTGGCCGCATCCTCGGCATTCCCGTGCAGGTCGTCCTCATGGCCTTGCTGGTCATTGCCGCTGCCTGGATACTGAAGCGCACCGTTTTCGGTCGCCAGATAATTGCAATCGGTGGCAATGAGCGCGCTGCGGCGCTCTCCGGCATCGCCGTTTCCAAAGTGAAACTTGTGGTCTATGCAATCAGTGGTCTGTGCGCTGGTATCGCGGGTCTGATCGTCATCGCTATCAATTCCTCCAGCGATGCCAACCTGGTTGGCATGGGCATGGAGCTCGACGCCATCGCTGCTGTTGCCGTTGGCGGGACACTGCTCAGTGGCGGTAAGGCAACGATCATTGGCACCCTTTTGGGTGCAATGACGATCCAGCTTGTGCGTTATACCTTGCTTGCCAACGGCGTTCCCGATGCGGCGGCGCTGGTGGTCAAGGCGGGGATCATCGTGCTCGCCGTCTGGATCCAGCAACAGGGTCGACGCGCATGACAAGGGCAAGGTTGATTTCCCTGCTCGGCAGTTATGGCGTTGTTCTGGCCTTGCTGTTGCTGATCCTGTTTGGCTGGGCGCGCTACGATTATTTCCTCGGCTTTTTCAACATTTCCAGCGTGCTGCGTTACAACGCCATGTTCGCCCTGGTGGCACTTGGCATGTGCTTTGTCATCATGACTGGCGGTATCGACCTGTCGGTTGGCTCCACTGCAGCCCTTGGCAGCGTCGTTGCGGCGCTGGCCAGCCCGCAAGGGGCATGGACCGGCCTTGGCGCAGGCGTCGGCGCTGGTCTGTGCGTCGGCTTTATCAACGCGATTCTGGTGACGCGCCTGAAGATCATGCCCTTCGTCGCGACCTTGGCGATGATGCTGGCAGCAAGCGGCACGGCGCTTTTGCTGGCCGACAATCAGTCGGTTTCAGTCTCCTATGAAAGCGGCTTTACCTCGATCGGGCAGGATAATTTTCTCGGCTTTCCCATTCCCGCGTGGATCGCAATTGTCGCTTATGTCATCGGCTGGCTGATCCTCAACTTCACCAGCACCGGCCGCGGTGTGCTGGCCGTCGGCGGCAATGAGGATGCGACGCGCCTCATGGGCCTGCCCGCCGATCGCATAAAGTTTCTGGTCTATCTTGCCAGCGGTGGATTGGCCGGATTGGCCGGTGTCATCCTCGCGTCACAGTTCGGCGCCGGGCAACCGATCGAGGGCGTTGGCTGGGAACTCTTCGCAATCGCGGCGGTCGTCGTTGGTGGGACACTGCTGACGGGGGGTGTTGGTTCGGTCGGCGCGACGCTTGCGGGCGTGCTGCTTCTCGGCATCCTCTTCAATGTGCTGAATTTCGAAAACGGCAAGGGCTGGATTTCGCTCTCTGCCTATTGGCAATCGGTCATTCGCGGGCTGTTTCTGCTCGTCGTTGTGATCCTGCAGGCCAAACTCTCCTCGCGCGGCAGCGTCGCTGCCAGGGATTACTGATTTGGGCCCGCTGCCAATCTTCGGTACTTTTGATGCAGAGCCGGTCTATGAGGCGACGATCCAATCGCCTGCCGGCGCGGTTGCCAAGATTTTAAGCTGGGGCGCCGTCATCAGGGATTTGCAGATTCCGTTAAGGGATGGAAGCCTTCAGGGCGTTGTCCTGGGTTTCGAGACGTTTGCTCCCTACCCGAGCCGGTCGCCCTATTTCGGCGCTCTTGTTGGCCGCTATGCCAACAGGATCGCCAATGGACGGTTTGTCCTTGACGGGAACGATATTCAACTCGATCGAAACGAGAACGTTCAAACCTTGCACGGCGGCAGCAACGGCGTCTCGCAACGCCGCTGGACCATGACGACATGGAGCCGGTCTTCGGTTACCCTTGCCCTGCATTTGCCCGATGGCGATCAGGGTTTCCCCGGCAACATGGATATTCGCTGCACCTATGGTTTTGTCGGTGACACCACACTCGCCGTTGACATCCACGCCGTGAGCGATGCAGCCACGGTCGTCAATTTCGCCCAGCACAGCTATTTCAATCTCGATGGTGCGAGCGATATTCGCAACCATAGGCTGCGGATTCTCGCCGATGCCTATACACCGGTCGGCGATAATCTCATTCCAACGGGCGAGGTCGCGGCCGTTGATACGACCGCCTATGATTTCCGCCTGCCGCGACGGATCGGAACCCATGGTTCAACGCCTTATGATCACAATTTCGTCCTCAGTGAACCGGTCAGCGACGGTATGCGTTTCGCCGCCTCGCTTGTGGGTGGCAATGGTCTTGCCCTGCACGTTCATACCAACGAGCCGGGCCTGCAATTTTATGACGGAGCGATGATCCCTCCCCTCACCGGCCTTGGCGGGCGGCGCTATGGTCCGCATGCCGGTCTGTGCCTCGAAGCCCAGCATTTCCCCGATAGTCCCAATCAGCCACACTTTCCAACCACGGTCTTGCGCCCCGGCCGGACCTATCACCAGCGCACGGAATTCCGTTTCCACAACGTCTAGCTTGCCAATGACACTTTCCCGTCCTATGCCGGTCTGAAACGGACTGGAGGGCATTATGGCTACGAATGTTGCATTGACGGGATTGGCGCGGGACATGCAGGCGCGGGCGGAGACGGGCCGTCCGATCCGCATCGGCCTGATCGGTTCGGGCGAGATGGGCACCGACATCGTC
>NZ_PGGM01000016.1 GCF_003010965.1 Phyllobacterium sophorae | reverse complement strand
TTGTCATCCAGGGCGAGACCCTGGGTATCCGTTCAGGACGATTGGAAAAGATGGGGGCGATCACACTCTAGCTCGGCCCTTCAGACGGCCTGCACATCCACGATCCATCCCCCATCGCCGGACGAGGGTGGCAGCCCTCTCCGGCGCTTCTTTCTCTCACAAGAAGCGCGGACAGTCATAAGACAAGCAAGTTTCATCTAAATAGAGCCAGTTCTGCCGGGTGAATTTGGCCCAAATCCTTCGGGCTTCGGCGTCGTCCGATGGAAAAACATCGGTCTCGCCAAATCCCTCGACCTTGAACCAAATTCCCTCCTGCAGAACGACCCCATTTAGACAAAACTTGCTCTAGGAGATTTTCTTGCGTGGCGCCTTCGATTTTTCGATCGGCACTGCCGATGCCCGAAAGTCCGCCCAGGGATCGGCCTTGTACGATGCAATCCGGGTCGGTGTGTTCAAGACCGTGAAATAGGCGGGTCCTATACCCGGAGTCAGTTCATCCCATTCAAGTGGCATCGAGACAGCAGCGCCTGGACGTGCTCTCGTCGAATACGGGGCAACGGCTGTAGCGCCACGCTGGTTGCGCAAATAATCGATGAGAATCTTGCCTTGGCGCTTTGATTTGGTGATCGTAGAGACATAGAGGCCAGGACTGTCGGAAGCCATGGAATCGGCGATGGCCTTGGTGAAAGCCTTGACTTCCGGCCAAGTCGCCTTGGGCTTTATCGGCGCCACCACATGCAAGCCCTTGCCGCCGGAGGTCTTGAGATAGGCCTTAAGGCCGGCCTGCTCGATCCGCTGGCGGGTTTCCTGTGCGGCGCCGATCACGTTCGCCCACGGAACTCCGTCGCCGGGATCGAGGTCCATAATGATGATGTCCGGACGCTCCCAATCCTTGACAGTGGAGCCCCACGGATGAATTTCGAGGACGGCGGATTGCACCAGCCCGATCAGGCCGTCCAGATCCTTGATGCTGATCAGCGCCTCGTCATCTTTGTCCTTGGGATCTTTGACCAGAACAATGTTGGGGTTGAGCCCTTTCCATGCGTGCTTCTGGAAGAAAGACTGGCCGGCAATGCCCTCAGGGCTTCGCAGAAGAGCGAGAGGGCGGCCAACAATGAAGGGTGAGATATACGGCCAGACATCGGTATAATAATCGGCCAGACCTTGTTTGGTCACGCCTTGTTCGGGCCAATAGATACGATCGGGATGGGTAAGTTTCACGGTGTGCCCCACTGGTCTTGCTTTAGATTGGGTTTTGGGCAGGGCAGCCGGTCTCGTGGTTTCGCGCACAACCTCCTGTGCAGGCTTGTCCTCACGCAGGCCGCGGAACGCGGCGTGACGTAAATTTCCATCGGCTGTCCAGCTGCGAAATTCGACCTCCGCCACAAGTTGCGGCTTCGTGTAACGCACTTGCCTTGCAGCGTCAGAACCCAAGCGTTCTGCAAACGGGCTTTCCGTCATGCGGATGCGCTCGAGCCTGCGGTAAAGGTCTTCAGCCACAGCGGTGCTGTAGCCTGTGCCGACACGGCCGACATGCTCAAGTTTCTTGCCGTTATAAACGCCCATGACAAGCGAGCCGATAGCCTTGCGGGATGTCGTCGATGGCACGTATCCCGCGATGACAAATTCCTGGTGTTGTGAGCATTTGGATTTGAGCCAGCTCTTGCCGCGGCCAGAACGGTACGGCGCGTTCCGTAGTTTGGAAACAATGCCCTCCAAGCCAAGCCGGCAGGCGTGGTCGCGGATGACTGTACCATCCCCGTCGAAGTGTTCGCTGAAACGGATGGGTCCCACGCGCTCACTAACGAGCTTTTGCAGCAGGGTCTTGCGCTCGATCAGCGGCAATTCCTGCAGATCAAAACCGTCGAGATAGAGAAAGTCGAAGACGTAAAAGACAAACCTGTCGGTCCGGTCCGCACTGAGATCAGCCTGCAGGGCGGAAAAATCCGAAGCACCGGCTGCAGTTTCCACGACAAGTTCACCGTCGATCAGCGCTGTTCCAACCGGCAAATCCTGAAAGGCGGCGACGAGCTGCTTGCCGAACTTTTTGGTCCAGTCGAGACCAGTGCGCGTCAGGAATTTGACACGGCCGGCCTCGATCCGCACCTGCAGGCGATAGCCGTCGAACTTGATCTCGTGGATCCAACGTTCCCCGGAAGGGGGCCGCATTGCCAGTGCCGCCAAATTGGGTTGCACGAATTCCGGAAGCCGCGCCTTCCTCACCCCCTTGATGCCGGCTGGATCGACGGTGCTGGTTTCAATTGGCGCGGCTGGCCCTTTTACAGTTTTCTGCTTCGCTGCGTTCTTGTCGATCTTGCCGGTTTTTGACGACCACCCCGGTTCTTCACCCGCGACATCGGCGATCTCACGGCCAGTCTTTACGGATTTCGGCTCTTCCTCAAGGATGTCGGGGTCGCTTTCCAGGCGAGCGGCTTCATCCTCGCCCTTGATCAGCAGCCAGTTTTCGCGTTTTTCGCGCGGCTTGCCCTGCATGCGCACCAGATGCCACCGCCCGGAGAGCTTCTTGCCGTGAAGTTCGAACTCCAAATGACCCTTCGCATAACCCCTGTCGGGGTCATGGACGGGACTCCAGGTGCCACGATCCCAGATGATGACAGTGCCGCCGCCATATTCACCCTTGGGGATTGTGCCTTCGAAATCGCCGTACTCCAGCGGGTGGTCTTCGACGTGGACGGCCAGCCGTTTCTCACCCGGAACGAGACTTGGACCGCGGGTGACGGCCCAACTTTTCAGAACGCCATCCATCTCCAGCCGGAAATCATAATGCAGCCGCCGTGCATCATGCTTTTGAATAACAAAGCTGTTGCCCGCCTTGCGCGTCTTGCGGCCTCTCGGCTCGGATGTTGTCTTGAAATCACGTTTCTTGCGATAGGTTTCGAGCGCCACCACCGATCAACTCGCCTTCCGCCGTGCTGGCTCCGCCTTTGCTTTCTTCGTAGCGGCCGGTTTCTTTCCAACGCCCGCGCTTTCGCGCAGTGCTTGCATGAGATCGACGACCTTTTCGGTCTTTGCGGGTTTTCTCGCCGGGATCGGCTTACCTTCAAGCTTCGCCTTGACCAGCTCCGCCAGCGCGGCCTCGTAGCGATCCTTGTATTCCGATGGATCGAACGTGCCGTATTTTGTCTCGATGATGTGTTTGGCCAGGTCAAGCATTTCGCCCTTGATCTTCATCTCGGGAATATCGCTGAAAGCGTCTTTGGCGGAGCGCACTGCGTAATCGAAGTTCAGCGTCGTGGCCAGCAGCCCGGAATCTTCGGCGCGAATGAGCAACGTGCGGACGCGCCGGAACAGCACCGTCTGGGCCAGTGCGGCAACCTTCTTGGCTTTCAGGCCGTCGCGGATGAGCGCGAAGGCTTCCTGCCCATGTTTGTCGCTTGGCGTCAGATAGTAGGGTTTGTCGAAATAGATATCGTCCAGTTCATCAACGGGAATGAAGGCTTCGACGGCGAGGGTCTTGTCGCTTTCGGGAACTGCCGCTGCAACTTCCTCCGGCTCCAGAACGATATACTCGTTATTGCCTATTTCGTAGCCCTTGACCTGATCTTCCCGTTCCACCGGCTTGCCGGTGTCGCTATCAATGAATTGACGCTGGACGCGGTGTCCCGTGTCACGGTTGAGCGTGTGAAAAGCTATGCGCTCGGATGTCGACGCGGCTGTGTATAGGGCTACCGGGCAGGTGAGCTCTGCAACTTTCAGATAGCCTTTCCAATTCGCACGTGGCGCCAATACTCAACTCCTTTTGGCTACCGTGGGAATGCCGGAGAATGCAATTGGTTCCGATCGAAGGCATCATACTAGCCAAATCATCTAAACTTGGATAGTGCGTGCCTTTACGTGCGTAGCGCTCCCCGCTCCCCAGCCGAAGATGGCAACCCCAAATCCCAAAAGTACGAACAGAATTGCCGTTGCACTATAACTCCCGGTCAGGCTGTGAATGAGGCCAACCAGAAGCGGCCCGATTGCGGCCAACATGTAGCCGACACATTGCGCCATGCCGGACAGATGTGAGGCTATGTGGGCATCTCCGGATCGCGACACGATGATAGTCATGGCGACTGCGATGAGCCCGCCTTGGCCGATGCCCTGGATAACCGCCCAGAGCCACACCGTCGACAGAGGTGCAAAGAGGAAGCCGAGCAGGCCAATGACCGCCAGCCCGACAAGCGTGACATTGATGAGCCGCTGGTCCTTGCATCGCACAGCGATTGACGGCACCAGAAGACAGGCGAAAACCTGCGCCATAACGGAAACCGAGACGACGGCACCCGCGGTAACCCCGTCCAGTCCACGGTCGCGCAGGATCGGCGACAGCCAGCCAAAGACGCAGTAAGCCAATGCCGATTGCAAGCCCATGAACAGGGTGACTTGCCAAGCGAGGCGATCGCGCCAGAGACCTTCGACCCTGAATCCTGCATGTTTCATGCGGACCTTTCGGAAGAAGGCATGCGGAAACCAGATCATTGCAACGAGAATTGCCGGTAGTGCCCATGCACCGAGCGCCAGTGACCAGGAGCCACCCAGCATGTGCTGCAACGGAAGTGTGAACCCGGCGGCACTGGCCGCTCCGGCACATAGCGCCATGGTATAGAGACCCGTCATCAATCCGGTTCTGCTGGCGAAATCCCGCTTTACGAGACCCGGCAGCAGAACATTGCCGGTGGCGATGCAGGCGCCTGCTATTGCGGTTCCAAGGAAAAGCAAAGGCAGTGATCCGAATCCCCGCAAGGCGGTGCCGAGCGCCAGAAGCAGCAGGACCGCGAGAAGCGTACGTTCGGCGCCGATGCGCTGCGCCAGCCTTGGCGCGAGCGGGGCGAACACCCCGAGACAGACAACCGGGAGGGTAGTCAAAACGCCGGCGCCAAAGGACGACAATCCCGTGTCCTCAATGATCTCCGGCAAAAGTGCGGAAGCGCTCGAAAAAACCGGCCGAAGATTGAAAGCAATGAGAACGAGGCTCAGGCCCGTCACGATCCGTGCGGCACGGCTCGAAAAAATCGGCGGCCGCGGCTGTGGAACGCTGTCGGCTTCCGCATCGATCAGCGGTTCGCCGACGATGTCATTTGCCCGGTGCCCGGGGAGTCTGTGTTGATTCATGATGCCAGGAGCCGATCGAGTTCTATGAGAATGGGCGCCATGAAAGCGCGGGTGGTGGATGCAGCCATGTCAGGATCGCCGGAGGCAATAGCATCGACGATAGAAACGTGTGCCGCCATGTCGGGTTCAGGAAGTTCGCCCGTCACAGTTGCCTTGATGACTTCCTGGATGGAAGCCGAGAAAAATTCGTAAACTTCGACGAACGCGCGGTTGCCGGAGGCGGCGACAACGGCCTTGTGAAAAGCGAGATCCCGTTCGACATAGCGATCGTGGTTTGCGGTGTCGTACTCCCCGCGAGCAGCCAGTAATTGACGAAGCCCGGCGATGATCGCTGGTGTATGACGCAGGGCCGCCAGGCGCGCAGCCTCGACTTCGAGGGCGCACCTCGTCTCAACCTGATCACGAAGCCCGGTACGCCGGATTCTCAGGAGGGTGTCATCAGCATCGATGACTGACCGCACATAGGTCCCAGAACCCTGACGTGTCTCGAGAAAGCCTTGGGCCACCAGAACGCGCACGGCTTCCCTGACTGTTCCGCGGCTGACACCGAGCATTTCGGCAAGCGTTGCCTCATTGGGAATGCGGTCGCCGATCTGCCAGCGATTTGCAGTGATTTCCACGCGGATATTATTGATCGCATTGTCTGCAAGATTGCTGCGTGCGGCGGGCTGCATGATCGCTAAAATCCTAAAGTCATCAGATGACTTGACTAATAAGAATTCACGCGCGTCGTGTCAACTCGTCAGCATATCAGGAGCTCCTGCGACATTGTTCAGTGCTTGCGCGAAAGTTCGCGCGTCGCCGTGTCGATACCCGACAGGGTGAGGGGATACATGCGTTGCGCGAAAATCTCGCGGATCATGGCGGTTGACGCCGTGTAGTCCCAATAGGCTTCCTTGGTGGGATTGAGCCAGGCCGCATTTTTCCACTGATCGAGGACGCGTCTGAGCCAAGTGCCGCCGGCTTCCTCGTTCCAGTGTTCGACGGAACCGCCGGAATGCGAGACTTCATAAGGCGCCATCGCCGCGTCGCCGACGAAGATCACCTTATAGTCAGCGCCATATTTGTGGATGATATCCAGTGTCGGTATGCTCTGGGTGTACCGGCGGCGATTGTCTTTCCACACACTCTCATAGAGGCAGTTGTGGAAGTAGAAATATTCCATGTGCTTGAATTCGGAGCGCACAGCAGAGAACAGTTCTTCGGCAATTTTGATATGCTCGTCCATCGAGCCGCCGACGTCGAAGAACATCAAGAGCTTGACGTGATTGCGCCGCTCGGGCCGGGTCTGGACGTCAAGATAACCGTGTTCGGCCGTAGATCTGATCGTTCCGGACAGGTCGAGCTCGTCCTCTGCGCCCTCGCGCACCCAGCGCCGCAATCGCTTCAGTGCCACCTTGATGTTGCGCGTGCCGAGCTCCACACTGTCATCGAAATTCTTGAATTCACGCTTGTCCCAGACCTTGACGGCGCGGCGATGGCGGCTCTCGTCCTGACCGACGCGCACCCCTTCCGGATTGTAGCCATAGGCACCGAAGGGCGATGTGCCGGCCGTACCGATCCATTTCGATCCGCCCTGGTGACGCCCCTTTTGTTCTTCCAGACGCTGCCGCAGGGTTTCCATCAACTTGTCGAAGCCGCCAAGGGCTTCGATCAGCTTTTTCTCTTCCTCGGTGAGGTGTTTTTCGGCCAGCCGCCGCAGCCACTCCTCGGGAAGATTGGCGACATCGATGCCACCTTCGCCGTGCAGCGCTTCGACACCCTTGAAGACATGACCAAAAACCTGGTCGAAGCGGTCCATGTGCCGCTCATCCTTTACCAGCGCAGATCGGGCCAGATAGTAGAACCCTTCGACATCGTAGGTTACGAGCCCCGCATCCATAGCCTCGAGCAGCGTCAGATACTCCCGCAAGGAGACAGGAATCTTTGCCGCTTTGAGTTCGAGGAAAAAGGGGATGAACATCGCTTCTAGACCAATTTCACATATTTGATGAAAGGTGTGACCTTGGCGATGCGGTCGTACAGCTGGCGTGCCGTGGCGTTATTCTGGTTGGTCGTCCAGTACACCGAGTGTGCACCGGCCTTTTTGGCCTCCGCATAAACAGCCTCGATGAGGGCGCGGCCGATACCTTTGCCTCGTACCTCGGGATCTGCAAAGAGATCCTGCAGATAGCACACATTCTCGATGCTCCAGCAATGACGATGGAACAGGTAATGGGTGAGCCCGACAGGCCTGCCTTCAAACTCGGCGATAAAACCGCGATACTCATGGTCTGCGCCGGAGGTCAATCGGGCGAATGTGGTCTGATAGACTTCTTCCGGGACGGTCGTCTCGTAGAAGGTCAAATAGCCGGTCCACAGACGGCGCCATTCGGCCTCGTCCGACTTCCTTAACGGGCGGATTTCAACGCTCATTTATCCCTGTCTCCTTGCCATGAATGCCAGTCGTTCGAACAGGTGGACGTCCTGCTCGTTCTTCAGAAGCGCCCCATGCAGTTTGGGCAGGGCATTCTTCGGGTCGGCGCGCAGGTCCTCCGGCGCAATATCGTCGGCCACGAGCAGCCGGATCCAGTCCAGCGCCTCTGAGGTTGAGGGCTTCTTCTTCAAGCCAGCAACCTCGCGAATTTCGTAGAACTGGGTGAGGGCGGCGCGAACGAGGTTTTTCTTGATGCCGGGATAATGCACCTCGACGATCCTGGTCAGCGTGTCGACATCGGGGAACTTGATGTAGTGGAAGAAACAGCGGCGCAGGAACGCGTCGGGCAGCTCCTTCTCATTGTTCGAAGTGATGATAACGATCGGCCTGTGCCTGGCACGAATTGTCTCGCCGGTCTCGTAGACAAAGAACTCGTTGCGATCCAGTTCCTGCAGGAGATCATTGGGGAACTCGATGTCGGCCTTGTCGATTTCATCGATGAGGAGCACGACCTTCTGATCGGCGGTGAAGGCATCCCATAGTTTGCCCGGCTTGATGTAGTTCCTGATGTCGTTGAAACGCGTGTCGCCGAGCTGCGAATCCCGCAAGCGGCTGACGGCGTCATATTCATAAAGCCCCTGCTGGGCCTTGGTGGTGGATTTGACGTTCCATTCAATCAGGTCGAGGTCGAGCGCCGAGGCAATCTGGCGCGCAAGTTCGGTCTTGCCGGTCCCAGGTTCGCCCTTGACGAGGAGCGGGCGTTCCAGCGCAATCGCCGCGTTTACGGCCACCATCAAATCCTTGTCGGCCACGTAGGCCGCTGTTCCTTCAAACCGCATCATAGGTCCTTTCACGATGAGGCGAGATTAGGGTTCGAAGAGAATGAGGGCAAGAGTGTGAAATTAGCCGACAACGCCACTGGTGCAATACAAGCATCCGTCCTATATTTGGCTTGGCGCTCTGCGCTTCTCGACAGGAGAGACATATTCCCCGGGGCCTTAATGATCCCTTAGGGAGCTGTCCCTGAGGAGGCCCGTGGGCTTCCTCACACGGCACCCACCTACTTTGTAGGTTCCCGGGATCGACTTCTCCATCGGTTGTGTGGACGCCGCTTTTGTATTCTGTGCTCATCCCGAGCTGGCCTTGCTGTCGGCGCCTCATGAGATTCACTGTGAAGCTTCTCTCTCCCACCAAAGAACTGAAGAAAAACCTGCGGCTCGACGCCTTGGGCCGCCGCGACATGCTTGAGGTTGAATACCGCATTGAAGCATCAATGCGGATCGCCGAGATCGGCCTCGCGTCGTTTGCGCTTGATCGAGGCACAATTGTCTCGGGGTTTTGGCCGATCCGCTCCGAGGTGGATCTGCGGCCGCTGCTCTTCGGGCTGCGCGAGCGCGGTGCTCAGCTTTGCCTGCCGGTGATTATCGACAAGCAGACGATCCTGTTCCGCGAGCTGGTCCGCGGAGCGCCGATGATCGAAACCGGTTTCGGCACGGCGGGACCGCCGGTGGATGCTCCCGTCCTTGAACCCACCTTCATGCTGGTGCCCCTCGCGGCCTTTGATGCGCGCGGCCACCGCATCGGCTATGGTGCGGGCTATTATGACCGGGCAATCGCGCGCCTGCAGGAGATTGGCGTCAATCCGCGGCTCATCGGGGTGGCTTTCGACTGCCAGGAGGTCGAAATCGTACCGGACGAGCCACATGACATGCCGCTGGAGGCCATCCTGACTGAAAGCGGGTTGCGCAGCTTTGGCCGTACCGATAAAGCCAGTTAACAATTACGAGCCTCGCAGAAACGAGAGCTCACTATCAGGATAGGCGCGTGAGATTACTTTTTCTTGGTGACATGGTGGGCCGCTCGGGCCGGACAGCAGTCTATGAGCAATTGCCAGGTCTGATATCCGACCTGAAGCTCGACTTCACGATTGTCAATGGTGAGAATGCAGCAGGTGGTTTCGGTATCACTGAGGAAATCTTTCACGATACAATCAATGCCGGTGCAGATGTGGTCACCACAGGCAATCACGTTTGGGACCAGCGCGAGGCTCTGATCTTTGCCGCACGGGAACAGCGCTTTCTGCGCCCGGCGAATTTTCCGATCGGAACGGCAGGAAAGGGCTCGGGCGTATTCCTTGCCAAGAATGGTGCCCGGGTTCTCGTTTCCAACATCATGGGCCGGGTTTTCATGCACCCGGATTTGCACGACCCTTTCACCATTGCCGAGGAAATACTGGCGGCATGTCCGCTTGGTGAGCAGGCGGACGCTGTTGTCTTCGATTTCCATGCTGAAGCAACCAGTGAGAAGCAATGTTTCGGACATTTTGTCGACGGCCGGGCTAGTTTCGTCGTTGGCACCCATACGCATGTGCCGACGGCGGATGCACAGATCCTGAATGGCGGCACCGCCTACATGTCCGATGCGGGCATGTGCGGAGACTATGATTCCTCTCTCGGCATGGACAAGGAAGAACCGCTCAATCGCTTCCTGTCCAAGGTGCCGAAGGGCCGGTTCGAAGCGGCGAGCGGCAAAGCGACCATCTGCGGTGTCGGTGTCGAGATTTCCGACCGCACCGGGCTCGCCGAAAGGATCGCACCTTTGCGGCTTGGTCCGAGACTTGAAGAAACTATCCCGTACTTCTGGAAATGAATTGACCGAGGGCAGTCGGCACCCTTAAGTCGTGCCATCGGTTTGCACCATCCGGGCCACTAGCAAAGCAGGAACGACCCCCATGGAAGCACTTCTCTCCCATTTTGATTTCATCTTTCAGCCATCCGGCCTGATCGCCCTCGTCACGCTGGTCGTGATGGAAGTCGTGCTTGGCATCGACAACCTCATTTTCATCTCGATTCTCACCAACAAGCTGCCCAAGGAACAACAGGCACGCGCCCGCCGCCTCGGCATCAGCGCTGCGCTCGTCCTGCGGTTGACCCTCTTGTTCACTATTTCAATCATCGTGCAGCTGACCGAACCGTTGTTCGAAGCGTTCGGCCACGGCTTCTCCTGGCGTGACCTGATCCTGATCGCCGGCGGGCTGTTCCTGGTATGGAAGGCAACGAAGGAAATCCATCATACGGTCGATCACGAGGATGCCAAGGACGATGTTATCGGCAAGGCTGTCACACTGACGATGGGCGCGGCGATTACGCAAATTCTCGTGCTGGACCTGGTGTTTTCTGTCGACTCGATCATCACGGCCGTCGGAATGACCGATGAAATCGCCATCATGGTGATTGCGGTCATTACGGCTGTGCTGGTCATGCTGCTCGCGGCTGAACCGTTGTCCAAGTTCATTGCTGCCAATCCGACCATCGTCATGCTTGCTCTGGGCTTCCTCCTGATGATCGGCATGACGCTCATTGCCGATGGCTTCGGCTTCCACGTACCCAAAGGCTATATCTACGCGGCGATGGGTTTCTCGGCTCTTGTCGAAGCGCTCAACATGCTGGCCCGGCGCAGGAAGAAGAAAGCCCAAGCCGCGGAATAATCCAACATTCGTACAAGGACCTCAATTCAATGAACCAAATGACACTCTCCGACGCTTTCGTTCCGCTGAAACTGGCCAACCGATCCCTTGCCTATAAGGCGCTGGCCGTCCTCATCGGAACGGCATTTCTCGCTGTCAGTTCGTGGATAGCCGTGCCGATGGTTCCGGTGCCAGTGACCATGCAAACCTTTGCAGTTACCATGGTTGGAGCGCTCTATGGCTGGCGTCTCGGCGGCCTGACCGTAATCGCCTGGCTCCTCGAGTCTTTTGTGGGATTGCCCGTTCTTTCCAACGGCATGCCGGGCCAGATTGCATTTGCGGGCCCAACAGCTGGATATCTTGTTTCTTTCCCAGTCGTTGCTGCATTTGCTGGTTTTCTGGCTGAACGCGGGTTCACCCGCAACCCGATTTCTGCCTTTGGTGTCATGCTTCTCGGCAATGCACTCTGCCTCGTGCTCGGTGCATTCTGGCTGGCGAACATGATTGGGATCGATAAAGCCTGGGCCTTCGGTGTTGCGCCATTCATCGCTGGCGGCGTGCTCAAGTCGGCGCTGGCGGCGGCAACGATCGAACTGCTTCGCCGTTCGGGAATCATGGTCCGCCTCGCTTGACGGTAAGACTTCGCCCGCACCATCTGCTGTGCATGCTGACCTATGTCGGTAAGGGCTATAACCCGGCCTTTACCGACAACTACGACAAGGTCATTGCGCGGCTGGTGACAGGCGAAGATATTCTGATCCAGGAGGGGCCGGACGAAATCTGCCAGCCTCTCCTGGCAGCGAAGGAAGCGCATTGCTTTCGTGACAGTGTGCTGGAACGAGATGCCAAAGCCGCTCAAGATATCGGACAGTTGCTTGGCCGGCCGCTGCAAGCCGGCGATGTAATCGCACTGCAGGGCGTGATACTCGATCAGTTCCGCAAGGCCTTCCGGAGCGGCTTGACGCGCTCTGGCTGCACTGGGTGCGAATGGTTTGATCTCTGCTCGGCCGTCTCGCAAATGGGATACTCTGGGACCCGCTTGAAGCTTTCCTGAAAACATTGCGACAGCCAAGCACGCTTGTGCGCTGGACGGGCGGCCGGTTTTTACCTATAAGGGCGCCATTCCAGAAGCATGTTTCCGCCAGGAGCTGCCCGCAGCCAAATCTTGCTGGGCCCCGGACGTGAACATCAGCAACCGTAATAAGCACGCAGGGGTGCCATGGCAGGCCATTCACAGTTCAAGAACATCATGCACCGCAAAGGGCGCCAGGACGCCGTGCGGTCGAAAATCTTTTCCAAGCTGGGGCGCGAAATTACGGTCGCGGCCAAGCAGGGTCTGCCGGACCCGGCGATGAACCCGCGCTTGCGGCTGGCCGTGCAGAATGCCAGGGCGCAGTCAATGCCAAAGGACAATATCGAGCGCGCCATCAAGAAGGCCGCCGGTGGCGATGCCGACAATTACGAAGAAGTGCGCTACGAGGGTTATGGCCTAGGCGGCGTCGCCGTTATCGTCGAGGCTTTGACTGATAACCGTAATCGCACGGCTTCCAATGTGCGTGCTGCCTTTACCAAGGCCGGCGGTGCAATGGGCGAAACCGGGTCGGTTGGCTTCATGTTCAACCGCGTCGGTGAAATAGCCTACAAGCTGGACGCAGGCAGCGCCGACAAGGTCATGGAAGCTGCGATCGAGGCCGGTGCCGAAGACGTTGCGAGCGATGAAGATGGCCACGTGATTCTTTGCGCCTTTGAAGACATCGGCGAGGTGTCGAAAGCGCTGGAAGGCGCACTTGGCGAAGCAGAGTCGATCAAGGCAATCTGGAAGCCACAGACAACTGCGCCTGTCGATGAGGAAAAGGCGCAATCGGTGCTTCGACTGATCGCGACGCTAGACGACGATGACGACGTCCAGAATGTCTATGCGAATTTCGAAGTAAGCGACGAAGTTCTGGCCAAGCTCAGCGCGGCCTGATCCCTGCACCTCTTGTGAGTTCAAATCCCGCCGGTGGAAAGACCGGCGGGATTTTGTTTTGGATATTCAGTTAACGGGGCCGTCGCCACCCAGGGTTTCCATATCCGGTTCGGCAGGCATCACACCCGTGGCGCGATTAATCAGAATGGTGATCACCCAGAGTACGACGCCGATTCCAATCAAAATTCCGGCAATCCTGTATTGCACAGGATCGCGCCCGGTCCAGGGGCCGGCAAAGAAAGCGCAGGAGATTGCGCCCAAAACCGGCAGGAAAGTCGGTGTGCGAAAATGCGCGTGATCCACGTTTTCGCGCCTTAGCACCAGAACGGCAATATTGACGACGGTGAAGACGAACAGCAACAACAGCGCTGTCGTCCCGCCAAGCGCCGGAACTTCGCCAACGAACATGATCAGCGCAAATGCCAGGAGGGTGGTGAACGCGATCGCCAGATAAGGGGTGCGGCGCGTCGGATGTACCTTGCCGAATAAAGGTGGAAGCACGTGTTCCCGGCTCATGCCATAGACCAGACGGCTCGCCATCAACATGTTGATCAAAGCGCTGTTTGCGACGGCGAACATGGTGATGAAGCCGAAAATCCAAAGCGGGAAATTAGGTGCACCCGCCTGAACCACCTTGAGCAAAGGTGTTTCGCCTTGGCCAAGATCTGCCGGTGCAACGAGGGTGATCGCTGAGATGGACACCAGTACATAGATAGCGCCGGTGATGAAAAGGCCCGCCAGGAGAACCCTTGGAAAGATCCCCGAGGGATTTTTGCACTCTTCGGCCATGTTGACCGAATCTTCGAACCCGACCATTGCGAAGAATGCAAGGGTGGTCGCTGCCATGACCGACCAGAAAACGCTGGAATCAGGTGATGTAGCAAATTGCGTGACGCGTGATACATCGCCTTGGCCGCCTGCAATCGCCCAGAGCCCGATGAAGATAATGATCAGCAGACCGGTGAGCTCCACCATCGTGAGAACCACATTGGCTTTCACGCTCTCGCCGACGCCGCGGAAATTTACGGCAGCGACGACCGCCATGAACGCCAAGGCAACGAGCGAGATGCCGATTCCGGTTTCCAGATTGAGCTGGAAGGCGCCGGAAAGATTGGCTGCGAAAGCCCGGGACGCCGTCGATGCGGACGTGATGCCCGAACACATGACAGTGAATGCGACAATGAAGGTGATGAAATGGATGCCGAATGCCTTGTGCGTATAAAGCGCAGCGCCTGCCGCCTTCGGATATTTCGTTACCAGTTCGAGATAGCTGAAGGCGGTGACGACAGCGACGACGAACGCCACGAGAAAAGGCAACCAGACAACGCCGCCGACCTGTTTTGCCACCTGTCCGGTGAGTGCATAAATTCCTGTGCCGAGAATGTCACCGACAATGAAGAGAAGCAGAAGCCAGGGGCCCATGACCCTGTGAAGACTTGGCTCTATGGCTGTTCCCGAAGCCGCGTTGCTACCTGTAGTCATGTCGGTCATCGGGTTTTCCCTTCCCTTGAATGCAGATAAGCTTGGGGAAAAGCTATTGGCGAATCAGCAACTTGTCAAACAACTTGGCAAACAGCAGCCCAACGACTGCGCGTTGCAATCAAGTTGCGGCCTATTCTGACCTTGTTCGATCGGAACTACTTCATGGAGAAAGGATGCTGCCTGGTGAGTGCAGCTCAAACGAAGTGGTACCTGACCCAAAGATCAGGAACGCATCGACAGCAGCTCGACTGCCGCGGCCAGCCCAGCGGTTGGACTGCTGAGCGGCTTGGGCCCGTTTGCCACCAGGTCCGCTGCGCCGGCCATGGACGCCTGAGCGAGAGCAACGATGGTTGCGCCATCGTCATAGGCGGCTTCAGCGGCTTCTGCAATTGCAGCCAGATACCCGGCGCGGTCGCCGGTCTTGAACAGTTCCCATGCGCCCGGGACAAGGCGGATTTCGACCTGCGCGCCGGTTGACTGTGCAGCTTCCGTGAACAGCCGTGTTGTCGGCGCGCGCGTCGTTTCGACGGCGCAGATAGCGACAACGAGGCCGCCAGATTTTACCGCTTTTTTTGCCAGCGCGGCGTCTACCCTCAGGACCGGAACTTCGATTGCGTTTTCGACTTCTGCGATTGCGGGGCCCAGCGTTGAGCATGCCAGAACGACCGCATCGGCATTTCGGGCGAGCTCCAGCAGAGCAGCCCCGGTCTCCCTGGCGATTTCCTGTGTGAGGCCACCTGCTTTCTCGGCGGCAGCGAGGAGATCGGCACGGACCTCATGATGAAGTGCGCCTTGAGGCAGTCCAATTTCACTGGCCGCCTTCTGGAAAATGCTGATGTTGCTTTCGGCGGTGTGCAGCAGGGCTATTTTCATCATGCAATACCCATTTCAAAACTGCCTCGAAACAAAAAACGGCCCCGAATGAACGGAGCCGTTTTCAAATCCAGTTTGCCAGACGGTCTTATATACCGAGATTGGCGAAACGGCTCTTGAACTTCGATACGCGGCCGCCACGATCGGTAAGCTGCTGCGAACCGCCGGTCCATGCCGGATGCGTGGACGGATCGATATCGAGGTTCATCGTATCGCCTTCCTTGCCCCAGGTGGAGCGGGTCAGATATTCGGTGCCATCGGTCATGACGACCTTGATGGTGTGGTAATCGGGATGAATCTTGGCTTTCATCTGTATTGTCCTAAACTAGAGGGCACAAAACCAGAGCCACTGACGATGTGGGATGCCGGTCGGGAGCCGATTGGTAGAGATGAAGCCAAACGTCACAGGGGCGTGGGCTTCCAAAACTGTTGGCGAGCCTATACATCAGCCTTTAAGCAATAACAAGGCCGTCTGGCCGCAAAGTCGCAAAGCGATGTGAGGAAGACAGATAGAATGGCCGATATGGCTAGATCTCGCTCCGAAGAGATGGAAAGGAAGCGTCGCTCATTGAAGCCGCTACGGCGCATCTTCCCTTATATGTCCCGCTACAAGGGCATGATGGCCGGCGCCATCGTCTCGCTGATCCTCGCAGCTGGAACGACATTGACGCTTCCTTTGGCCGTTCGCCGTATGATCGATCACGGATTCACCGGCGCCAATGGGGCGTTCATCAACAACTACTTCGGCATGCTGGTCCTGCTTGCTGCCCTTCTCGCCATCGCTTCGGCAGGACGCTACTATTTCGTGATCACGCTGGGCGAGCGGATAGTTTCCGACCTGCGCCACGATGTGTTTGCACATCTGACGAAGCTTTCACCAGGGTTTTTTGACAGCACGCAATCCGGCGAGATCGTCTCGAGGCTGACCGCGGATACGACGCAGATCAAATCTGCAGTCGGCGCAACTGCCTCCGTTGCCCTGCGCAATCTCATTCTCGCCTTTGGCGCTATCGTGATGATGATCATCACCAGCCCCAAACTGTCCGGCCTGGTGATCGCCGCCATTCCATTGATCATCATCCCCTTGGTTGCTTTCGGCAGATCGGTGCGGCGCCGCTCGCGTGCGGCCCAGGACACGCTGGCGGACGCCACGGCCTATGCAAGCGAGTCGATCGTCTCCGTGCGAACGCTGCAGGCCTTTACCAACGAGAAACTGGCAACCCTGCGGTTTGGTGCCTCGGTGGAAGACGCCTTTCTTGCTGCGCGATCCTCCGTAAAGGCCAGGGCGATCCTTACTGCCTTTGCGATCTTCATGATTTTTTCCAGTGTCGTCGCCGTGCTTTGGTTCGGCTCGCGCGATGTTCTCTCCGGTGCAATCACGCCGGGAACGCTTGGACAGTTCCTGCTCTATTCCGTGTTTGCCGCAGGAGCGCTCGGTGCCCTGTCGGAGGTCTGGGGTGAGCTGAGCCAGGCCTCGGGTGCTGCGGAGCGACTGATGGAAATACTCGCCGAAGAGCCTGCGATCGCAGCGCCCCCCAATCCAGTCGCGATGCCTCAACCGCCGGTTGGCTCGGTCACTTTCGACGAGGTTCGGTTCAATTATCCGACGCGCCCCGATGCACCCGCCCTGAAGGGTCTAGATTTTACGATTCAACCGGGAGAGACCGTTGCAATCGTCGGTCCATCAGGCGCCGGCAAGAGCACCGTGTTTTCACTGCTGCTGCGCTATTACGATCCGGTTTCCGGCAGCATCCGCGTCGATGGTGTCGATTTGCGAGAGGCGGATCCCTCCGATCTGCGGTCACGCATCGCCATTGTCCCGCAGGATACGACGATTTTTGCCACCACGGCACGTGATAATATCGGCTTTGGCCGGCCGGGCGCCGGCCATGATGAGATCGAAGCTGCCGCCAAGGCCGCGCTCGCGCATGATTTTATCGTGGCGCTCGATCATGGCTATGACACGCAGGTCGGCGAGCGTGGTGTCACATTGTCTGGCGGCCAGCGCCAGCGTATCGCCATTGCCCGTGCCATCTTGCGCGACGCGCCTATTCTCCTGCTTGACGAAGCAACCTCTGCACTCGATGCAGAAAGTGAAATGCTGGTGCAGAAGGCGCTCGACCATCTGATGCAGGGCCGGACAACGCTGGTGATTGCGCACCGTCTTGCGACCGTGCTCAGGGCCGATCGCATTCTCGTCATGGAAGATGGCCGCATCGTCGAGGAAGGCACGCATCAGACACTGGTCAAAAAGGACGGAATCTATGCCAGCCTTGCCAAACTGCAGTTTGAGGCGGGCGCTGACGCGTTCAAGGGCGCTGCTGAGTAACTGTTGGTCACAAATCTGGCCATTGCCAATCCAGCACTCCAATGCTTTGGTTCGATCCATAGCAACGGGGAAGGCGGGATGTTTGCAAATCTTCTGACAGCGCTGGTGGCGCTTCTGCACGTCTATTTCATGTTTCTGGAAATGGTCGCGTGGGACAAGCCGCTAGGTTTGAAAACGTTCAGGCTGACGCAGGAGTTCGCGTCGGCCTCCAAGGCGCTTGCCATGAACCAGGGGCTCTATAATGGTTTTCTGGTTGCCGGGCTGGTCTGGGGCCTGTGGCTTGGCGATGCTGGCTTCGCAATCAAGACGTTTTTTCTGGGCTGCGTGATTGTCGCAGGCATCTTCGGTGCGCTGACTGTGAGCCGGAAAATTCTCTTCGTGCAAGCTGTGCCAGCGTTGCTGGCTCTCGGCGCTTTGTTGTACGGCTGATCCCTCAGCGTTCCGTCAATTTCAATTCGATACGGCGGTTGCGAGCACGAACTTCCGGTGTATCGCCGGGCTCAAGCGGCTGGAATTCGCCGAAACCTGCCGCTACGAGCCGGTTGGCCGGAACCCCGTTGGCGATCAGAAATTTGACCACGGAAATCGCACGTGCTGATGACAGCTCCCAATTGTCCTTGAACTGACCGGTTCCGGACAGTGCAATGTTGTCGGTATGCCCATCGACACGCAGAACCCAATTGATGTCTTCGGGAATTTCTTTTTGCAAATCGATCAAGGCGACTGCAAGCTTCTTCATTTCCTCAGAACCGGCCGGATTAAGGATCGCTGTGCCTGAGGGAAACAGCACTTCCGACTGGAAAACAAAGCGGTCGCCGACAATACGGATATTTTCGCGGTCGGATAGGATTTCGCGCAACCGGCCAAAAAAGTCGGAACGGTAGCGATTGAGCTCCTGAACGCGCTGCGCCAGCGCCACGTTCAACCGTTTTCCGAGATCGGCAATTTTGGCATTCGATTCCTTGTCACGCGATTCAGAAGCGTTGAGGGCGTCTTCGAGAGCGCCGATCTGCTTGCGCAGTGCCATGATCTGCTGGTTAAGAATTTCGACCTGCGACAGGGCCCGCGCGCTGATCTGCTTTTCGCTTTCAAGACCGCTGGAAAGTTCGTTGATCTTGCCCTCTGCCGCAGCACCCGCACCTGCTCCTTGCGAAAGCAGCGACTGGAGGCGTGATTGCTCGTTTTGGGCATTGGTGAGAGATGCCTGAAGATTGGCGATCGTGTCTTCCAGATCCTGCTTGTTACCTTGTTCCAAGGATAGGAGCTGGGTGAGTTCGTTGATCTGAGCGTTGAGGCGATTGAGAACGGCATCCTTGCCGGTGATTTCCTGGCTCAAAAGAAACTGGGCCAGAACGAATACCGACAGCAGGAACATGATCGACAGCAACAGGGTGGAAAGCGCGTCGACGAAACCGGGCCAGTAATCGACGTGGCGTAGAGCTTTGCGATTACGGATGAGAGCCATGCTAATCTACCTTGTTACGAGAAATGGCATCCCCGAGTTTGGCCAATGTCTGTCGTATGGATTTTTGTTCATCCGCCTGCTTTTCCACCCAATCGCGCATCATCTGCTGCTCGGATCGCATGTTTTTCACAAGCCCCTGAATGCCTTCGGCCAGGCTTGCCAGGGCGGCCGTGGTGCGCTGGCTTGAGCCGCCGGTTTCCTGAATGTTCTGCAGACGCTCCGACAGCGCGCGGAGCTCATCGGAGGTGCCGGTGCTTGCTGCATCGAACGCGTGCAGGTCGGAGCCGAGATCGGTGACACTGGAAAGCCAGTTTTCAAGTTCGGTGTAGAAACGGTTCTGCGCCCGGCCGGCCTGCAGATCAAGAAAGCCGAGAATGAGCGAGCCGGAGAGACCGAAGAGTGAGGACGAAAATGCGGTGCCCATGCCGCGAAGCGGTGATTGAAGACCGGCTTTCAGCGAGTCAAGAACGCTATTGGCATCGCCGGCCCGTGGATCGAGCGATTGGATCGTCTGGCCGATGGAGCCGATGGTTTCCAAAAGACCCCAGAATGTCCCGAGAAGACCGAGAAACACCAGAAGGCCGATCAAATAGCGGGAGATGTCGCGCGTTTCATCAAGGCGCGAGGCGATGGAGTCGAGCATCGACCGCATTGCACTGGTCGAGAGAGCCATTGATTGGCGGCGACCTATCAGGGCGCGCATTGGCGCAAGCATTACTGGCTTGGCATTCGGGTCATTGTTGCCTTGGCGGAAGGAATTGACCCAGCGTACCTCCGGGAACAACCGGATGACCTGGCCGAAGCCAAGTAATATACCGACAACGAGGACCCCGATGATCAGACTGTTGAGGCCGGGATTGGTGGCGAAGAAGACCGAGATCTGACGAAAGAGAATCGCAGCGAGGAAAGCGACGATTGCCAGAAAGATCGCCATGGATAAGAGGACGAATCGAGGGCTGGAGAGCCGGTAAGGATCATATTCGTCGCCGTCCATACCCTGGCGGGTCGAACTGAAATCAGCCATTGCATCGTCTCCGCATCGCCCAAATCGATTTGTGCGACCCTAACCGAATTTGCGGTGAAAATGGAAGGTACAATGACGCAACAGCTGAATTTGTTCTTTCTGAACAAGAATTGTGGTCAGACGAAACAGAATCCCTCCGGCAGAACGGCTCTATAGACAAACTTGCTCTAGATGGGCTTCTTGAGTGTCTTCAGAAGGGCACGCTGGATGGCTTCATTACCGGCGACGATGGATTTACTTTCGATGACATCCTGTCCGCCGTCGAAGTCGGTCACGAAGCCGCCAGCCTCACGGACCATGATGATACCGGCGCCGATATCCCAGGGGGAAAGACCATTCTCCCAGAAACCGTCCAGGCGGCCGGCCGCTACATAGGCAAGGTCCAGCGCAGCTGCACCCATGCGACGGACACCGGACACCTCACCCATGACATTGCGCAGTTCGACAAGGTAATTGCCATGGTGCCCGCGACCAAGATGGGGAACCCCGGTGCCAATTACCGCATCCACCAGTTTGGCACGGCCGGCAACGCGCAGCCGGCGATCGTTGAGAAACGCGCCGCCGCCCCGTTCAGCTGTATAGAGCTCGTCCATCGCCGGATTGAAGATCACGCCGGCTACGATCTGGCCCTGGCGCTCGAGTGCAATAGAGACGCCAAAAATCGGAATGCCATGCAGGAAATTGGTGGTTCCATCGAGCGGATCCACCAGCCAGCGATGCTGGGCGTCGCTGCCTTCAACCGCTCCGGATTCTTCCATCAGGAAACTATAGTCGGGGCGGGCACGGCGCAATTCCGTATAGATAATCTCTTCGGCCTTCTTGTCGGCCTGACTGACGTAATCACCCGGTCCTTTGAGTGAGACCTGCAGATTTTGCACTTCGCCAAAATCGCGCGCCAGGGACCGGCCCGCCTTCATGGCAGCCTGAACCATTACATTGAGTAGAGCTGAACGCGCCATTTCGAATTATTTCTCCATCAGATCAAAATCAACAGGCGCCGGGTCGACCGGCGCCAGACGCATACCCCCTAAAACCTGATTGGGCTTTGGAAAGGGCTTATGCGCCGAATAAGGTCTTACCGTGCCCTGAGGCACGGAACAGCCGGCTTAGTCAGCGCGGCGAACATAGGTCAGTTCGTTGGTATCGACGATAATGCGCTCACCGGACGAAATGAACGGCGGCACCAGAACGCGAATGCCGTTTTCGAGAACTGCCGGCTTGTAGGAAGATGCAGCCGTTTGACCCTTTACGACCGGATCGGCCTCGGTGATCTCCAGCGTCACATAATCCGGCAGTGAAATACCGATGGGACGCTCGTCATAAAGTTCAACCGTGACCATCATGCCGTCCTGAAGGAATGCGGCGCGGTCGCCGACAAAATCCTTCTGCAGCTCAAGCTGTTCGTAGCTGGCGGTATCCATGAAAATCAACGCATCGCCCTGCTCGTAGAGGAACGAAAAATCCTTTTGTTCAAGCCGAACCTTTTCAACGGTCTCAGCCGAGCGAAAGCGTTCATTCAGCTTGGTGCCATTGATGAGGTTTTTCAGCTCCACCTGATTGTAGGCACCGCCCTTGCCAGGCTTGACGTGATTTGTTCTGACAGCAACCCAAAGGCCGCCATCATGTTCGATCACATTGCCTGGACGGATTTCATTACCGTTGATTTTCATTTGTCTATCCGGATTGATGTTGGAAACTGGCGCCGATATTCGTAGCGGGGCCAATATTGGCGCTTCCAAGACCACAAATTTGCGCATTAGGCAAGAGAGCGCGCAGAATCAGGCGCCACGCACTCGTCATTGCAGGATGGCTGCGGCTCAGGCGGCCAGTGCGGTCTCCGCCAATGAAACCCAGTAGCTGATACCATAGGGAATGGCGTCATCATTGAAATCATAGGCTGAATTGTGCAGTCCCGGAGTATCGCCATTGCCAAGGAAAACAAAAGCGCCGGGGCGACTTTGCAGCATATAGGAAAAGTCTTCGGCGCCCATGACCGGCGGCATATTTGTATTGACCGCCGCTTCCCCCACGATTGTTTGCGCAATGCTGACCGCAAATTCCGTTTCGCGATCATGATTGAAAGTAACTGGATAGCCCTGATGGTAAGCGACTTTTGCCGTGCCGCCGAAGACGGCAGCAGTCGACTCGGCAATCTCCGTCACGCGCTTCTGCGCGAATTCGCGTATCTCCGGCACAAGAGTCCGCACCGTTCCGCTGAGCTTGATGACGTCAGGAATGACATTCGAAGCATCCCCGCCATTGAGCTGCGTCACCGACACGACAAGCGCTTTTAGCGGGTCGGTTTCGCGCGACACAATCGATTGCAGCGCAAGGATGATATGGGCCGAAATCACCACCGGGTCGATCGTGGTGTGTGGCTTGGCCGCATGTCCACTGCGCCCGGTCACAGTTATCTCGAATTCGTTGGTCGCAGCCATGATCGAACCCTTACGGGTAGCGAATTGGCCGACCGGGAGCCCCGGCGCATTATGCATGCCGTAGACTTCGCTGATCGCGAAGCGGTCCATCAAACCATCATCGATCATGGCGAGGGCGCCAGCGCCACCTTCTTCAGCCGGCTGAAAAATGACGGCGATCGTGCCTTTGAAATTACGCGTTTCGGCAAGGTATTGTGCCGCACCAAGCAGCATGGCGGTATGGCCGTCGTGACCGCATGCGTGCATTTTTCCGGCGACCTTCGAGGCCCAAGGCTTGCCACTGGCTTCGACTATCGGCAAGGCATCCATGTCGGCGCGAAAACCGATTACCGGCCCGTCGCCGTGACGGCCCCGAATGAGTCCGACGACTCCCGTTTGTCCAATACCGGTCTCGACCGTGTCACAGCCGAATTCCTGCAACTTCTCTGCGGCAAAGCGCGAGGTCTCATGCACGTCGTATAGAATTTCCGGATTTTCATGCAGATGATGGCGCCATCCGGCGACATGTTGTTGCATTTCATGAGCACGGTTGATCAGCGGCATTTCGAATTCCAATCGGTTCGATCATTTGAGTTGTATCGGCGAGAAGCTACGACCGGCACGAGCAATTCGTCAACGCAACAAATGACCAATCGCATTATTGCAGCTTGTTTGCTTCGGTGATCGCTGCCTGTTTCTGGTCATCGTCGAGACCGTCCATAAAGGAATCCAGATCCGGGTCGGTCAGGCCGGCGCGCTTGGCAACGATGTACCATGCTGCTGCCTTGATGGAATCGCCCTCTACGCCAATGCCGTCACGATAAAGCTTCGCAAGCCGCGCCTGGGCAGCAACATTGCCTCCAGTTGCTGCGCGCAACATCCATCCAAAGCCCGACTTGTACTCGTGTGGACCACCGAGCCCGGCGACAAGCCAGCTGCCAAGGTCAAGCTGCGCTGTGTCGTAACCCTTGGTGGCGGCCTTGATAAGATAAAGCCTTGCTTTGGCCATGTCGCGGGGAATGGCCGGAGTGCCATTGGCGAGCACCTGGCTGACCGCATATTCGCCATCTGGAAGACCCTGCGCCGCAGCCTTCTGAAACCAGGGGTAGGCATTTTCGATACCAGGAGCCCCCGGACGCTCCTGCATGAGGATTTGTCCGTAGTTGAACTGCGCTGCGGCGTTCCCGGCGTCGGCGGCGGCTTTCGTCAACTCCTTGGCGCGCTTGACATCTTTCGGGGCGTATCTGCCTTGAAGCAGGATCGCAGCATAGCGGAACTGTGCCTCCGGTACGCCCTGTTCGGCGGCCTTGCCGTACCATTTTGCAGACTCCGCCATATTGACCGGAATGCCAAGGCCCCGCGCCAGCATTTCGGCAAGTAGAACCTGTGCAGCGGGATCGCCACTTTCCGCCCGTGGCAAAGCCAGGTTGTACGCCGTCTTGTAGAGCCCACGCTGATAGGCGCCGAACGCTTCGTCAGCAGGAGCCTTACCGAACCGGGTCGGGTTGATCGTCTCAAGCGCGGGATCGTCAGGTGATCTGGGCTTGTCCTGTTTTGCCGTCGTGCCAGGCGCGCCGGAACTAACGGGAGCAGACGCGGCCGGCGCGGGCGGCGCGATGGCTGGCTTTGCCGGTTCGGACGTTATTGGTGCTTCAGCGGTCTGGGCAAAGGCTGCGAATGTCAGAACAGGGAAGGCCGTCAGCAATGCCGCAACATTGGATAGTAGTTTGCCGGGTCGCGCTGCCATAAGCCTCTATTCCTCAAATCCCGGCGCATGTTCGTCAAGAAGCCTGTTAGCTTCCTTGACGGCTGATGCCGGATCGCTTCCATCAAATATGGCAGCGCCAAGGGCGATGAACTCAGCACCGGTCAACACAGCGTCAGTGATGCTATCAAGCGTGTTACCGGCCTGGATGATGCAGGGGATCTCGATCATGGAGGCCCACCAATCGGCCAATTCAATATTTCGCGGATGGGCTTCCGGCTTGTTGTCCGCACCGATCTTGCCGAACAGCACGTAATCCGGTTGGGCTTCGCCGATTTCCAAAGCCGTGTGGCGGTTCTTGATGTTGCCGGTTCCAACGATCATCTTGGGTGAAAACCGTGCAACATTGGCGGCAATGTCAGCGACAGGGCCTTCAATATGCAGACCATCCGCTTTGACGCGTCCCGCGATCTGCGTGTTGCCGACGATGATGGCGGCAGCTCCCGCTTTCTGGACGACCGGCACAACTGCTTCAGCAATCGTCTGGAACAGGGTCTCGTCTGCGTCGTAGGCGGGCAACAATACCGAAGCGACATCGCCGCCTGACAGCGCATTGCCAAGTTGTTTAACAAGCTCGTCCGCACTCGCCGCCGGGGGTGCGATCAGAACGATACGGCAGCGTTGAGGTGTCGTTTCGGTGTTCATTAGCGGCGACCTTACATCGTTCTCGAATGGATTGGACGTGCCCTATAGAAAAGGCAATCATGATGGAATTCGGGCATAGAGGATGATGATTGTTTTGAATAGTCCTCTCAAACGGGGCAGTTATCCTCCTTGTCCAACAAATGTCTTATCAAATCGCGGCATATTGCCAAAAAGCATTTTCAATTGCGCCAAGCAAGGTTAAAGGAACCTGTCCCCTCCTGCCGGATTTCCCGCCATGCCCGATCTCCTGATGAACCCATGGTTCTACGCTGCCGCTGTTCCAGCCACAATTCTGATCGGGCTTTCCAAAGGCGGCCTTGGAGGTGCAATGGGGCAGGTAGGCGTCCCGTTGATGGCACTCGTCATGCCGCCGGTCCAGGCAGCAGCGATCATGTTGCCTATTCTGATCATCATGGATTTGGCCAGTTTGTGGTCATGGCGCGGGTACCGTGATGCGAAGACGCTGAAGCTGATGCTTCCCGGTGGCTTGCTGGGTGTGGGTATCGGCTGGCTGACTGCTTCGATCGTCACGGATGACATGGTGAAATTGATCGTCGGTATCATCGCGATCATATTTTTCGCGCGCTATGTTTTCGTAAGTGCGGCGAAGCGCGCAATCGCAAAACCGCATAATGCAGCCAACGCCACGTTCTGGTCGACGATTGCCGGGTTCACAAGTTTCGTGGCGCACGCGGGCGGCCCGCCCTATCAGGTTTACGCATTGCCACTGCGGCAGGATCCCAGGATCTACAACGGTACCAGCGTCATTTTCTTCGCGGTCATCAATGCCGTGAAGGTCCTTCCCTATTTCGCACTCGGCCAATTTGACAGGGCGAATCTGGCGGCATCGGCTGTCCTTGTCCCCCTTGCCCCATTGGCGACTTTTGCAGGTGCCTGGATTGTAAAACGCATGCGTGCCGAGGTTTTCTATCCCTTCATGTACGTCATGATCCTGCTCATGGGATTGAAGCTCACCTACGACGGAATCGTCAGTCTGTTATAATTTTCAACGAAAGTTGATCGGGCGCAACGCAACTTTTGCCCTATGTCAACATTACCAAATCACTACCACCCAAGCGAGTCGCTCTCCATCGAGGTTGGAAGCGAAATCTGATTTGCATGACAGGATACTGGTGAACGCTATGACACAGATTCAGGTTAAACAGCGGGATACCCGTATCGATGTCTTCAGGGCGTTGGCGCTGCTGACTATCTTCATCAACCATGTTCCAGGCACGGTCTACGAGAATTTGACGCACAAGAATTTCGGCTTTTCCGATTCCGCTGAAGCCTTTGTGCTGATTTCCGGCATCGCCGTGGGCCTTGCCTATGGCTCGAAGTTTGAGCCAGGCAATCGCTTCCTCATTACGCTCAAGGCGTGGCGGCGGGCAGCCACGCTTTACAGCACGCATATCCTGACAACCATCGCGACATTGGCGATTTTCTGCGCTGCCGGCATTTATCTCAAACGCCCTGACTTCATGTCGTTCATCAATATTGGCCCTCTGATGGACCAGCCGGCAAAGGCTCTCATTGGTCTTGCAACGATGGGCCATCAGCTTGGTTACAATAATATCCTGTCCATGTATGGCGTGCTGCTGCTGATGCTGCCGGTTATTCTCTTGATTGCAAACATCAGTATCGCGGCGATGCTGGTAGTTTCGGGCGCCCTGTGGCTGGTTTCCGGCGTGTACCAGATTGCGCCCCCTAACTATCCAACTGATGGTGTGTGGTTCCTCAATCCATTGTCGTGGCAGTTCCTGTTTGCAATCGGTATCGGGGGCGTGATGCATGTGCGCCGGGGTGGGACGATTGCCTTCAACAAATATCTGTTCGGCCTGTCGGTTACTTATATCCTGATTGCGCTGGTCTGGGTGCGATGGCCGCTTTGGGGTGTCGATACTTCTCTTGGCCTGCCAATGGTCGTGACCGGCTTCGACAAGACATTCCTGTCGCTTACCCGTCTCGCACATGTTCTGGCGCTGACCTATGTCATTGTTTCGGTCCCCGCGATCTCCAATATTGCGCGCACCTCGGTCGATCATCCGCTGGCCATTCTTGGCAAACATTCCCTGCCGGTCTTCGTTGCGGGTACGATCCTCGCTATGGTGGCGCAGGTCGTCAAGGTAATGAATCCCGGTGGTCTATTGGATGATACGCTACTCATCGCCAGTGGAATCATGGCGCAATTTGCCCTTGCCTATTATCTCGAATGGCTGCCACGCATCGGTTGGGGCGGGCGCCCCGTGCGGCAGGCTGCAAAACCCATCGCTACCGGCAGACCCGTGGGAGCTGGCAACTTGAAGCCTGCCACCCGAATCGCGATGTCCTGATCACGCCGCTTAGTTCGCTTGCAATGATCGCGGCGGGCTTGGCGCCTGCGCTTTGGAAAAAGCGGTAGCTTCGCTTCACCAGCTTGGTCTAAACTTCCACCGGCTATTGCGTTGGGAGGCGTACATGGGCGGAATTTTCGATCGCGATCTCGAGCGCAATGCGGCAAATCATCAGCCACTGACTCCGTTGTCCTATCTTGAGAGAGCAGCGCGCGTTTATCCCAGCCGGACGGCAATCATTCATGGGGTGCAGCGCGTTGATTACGGGACATTTTACCGGCGGACACGTCAGCTGGCCTCCGCGCTTTCCCTGCGGGGTATCGGCAAGGGCGACACGGTCAGCGTTATGCTTTCGAATACGCCTCCCATGCTGGAAGCGCATTTCGGAGTGCCAATGGCGCAGGCTGTTCTACATTCCCTGAATACACGGCTCGACGCTGCTGTTATCGCGTTTCAGCTCGACCATGCCGAAACCAAACTGGCGATCGTCGACACGGAATTTTCCGCCGTCTTTCGCGAGGCACTGAAGCTTGCCAAGGTCAAGCCCATAATCATTGATTTTGTTGACGATCAATATCCGGCCGATGCACCCTATCCAACGGGTGAGCCGTTTGGCGACGTGGACTACGAGGCGTTCGTTGCGTCCGGTGATCCCGGCTACGCATGGTCCATGCCCGACGATGAGTGGGATGCGATTACACTCAATTATACGTCTGGCACGACGGGCAATCCAAAAGGAGTTGTCTATCATCACCGGGGTGCCGCCCTTATGGGTTATGGCAACATCATCGCTTCGGGCATGGGGCGTTATCCAGTGTATTTGTGGACGCTGCCGATGTTCCACTGCAATGGATGGTGTTTCCCCTGGACGCTCGCACTGCAATTCGGCACCCATGTCTGCCTGCGCTGGGTGCGGGCGAAGCAGATCTATGATGCTATAGCGGACCATGGTGTCACCCATCTGTGCGGCGCACCCATCGTCATGTCGACGCTGATCAACGCGCCGGAACGCGATAAGCGACCCTTCCCTCAAACAGTAACGTTCAACACTGCCGCGGCGCCGCCGCCCGAATCGATACTGGCGGGCATGGCGGATGCCGGGTTTGCGGTTACTCATCTATATGGCCTTACCGAGACATACGGGCCGGCTGTCGTCAACGAGTGGCAGGATGAATGGGACGCGCTTGAGACGCCGTCACGGACGGCCAAGAAGGCCCGGCAAGGCGTGCGTTATGCCGCATTGGAGGATCTTGCGATTCTTGACCCTGAAACCATGGCGCCGGTACCGGCCGATGGCGAAACAATCGGCGAAGTAATGTTTCGGGGCAATATTGTCATGAAAGGGTATCTCAAGAACCGGCAAGCCAGCAATGAAGCTTTTGCCGGCGGGTGGTTTCATTCGGGCGATCTCGGCGTGATGCATCCCGACGGCTATATCCAGCTTAAGGACCGGTCGAAAGACATCATCATTTCAGGTGGCGAAAACATTTCGTCGATTGAGGTCGAGGATGCGCTCTACAAGTTTCCGGCCGTCAGTGCCTGTGCCGTCGTTGCGCGCCCAGACGACAAATGGGGTGAAACGCCGCTTGCGTTCGTCGAGCTGAAACCCGGCCATCATGCAAGCGAAGAAGAGCTTATCGCCCATTGCAGAACGCTGCTGGCGCGGTTCAAATGTCCCCGGCATGTGCTGTTCGAAACCATCCCGAAGACGTCGACGGGAAAGATCCAGAAATTCGAACTACGCAAACGTGCCAAACTGGTTTCCGGCGCATAGCGTGCACAGCATCACGCAGCGGCTATGATTTCCAGCTCGATGAGCCAGTCTGCAGAGAGGGTCTGAACAACAATTGCTGTTGTTGGAACGATATTTCCCTGCAGCGCGGTGACACGTGCATTCTGGTTCTCTGGCGCAAAGGCCGCATCACGCAAATAGCTCGTAACCCTGACGATATTGGCAACAGTCATTCCAGCCGAAGCGAGGATCACGCGTATATTCGACCAGACAAGGTCCAGTTGTTCGGAGAGATTTCTGCCTGCGGCCCCCGCCGTGTCGAGCCCCATCGTTCCGCTGAGATAGACAATCCGCTGCGGGTCGTGGATTTCCAAAGCGTGAACATAATCAGGTGTTGCCGGGTAAATACGTTCATCCGGATTATGTACGATACGTTGCATTGCGTTTCCTCGCTTTTCACAATATTTCTTTCTGAATTAGAATGATATTGCCGAACAGAATTCAGCATCAAGGAAAAAGAGCACCGTGAAAAAAGAAACGAATGGCGTTCGGGGCAAGCGGACAGCCCATGCGTCCCTCGATGATTTTGACCGAAGGATATTAGGAGCGTTGGTGGAGGACGCGGGCTCAAGCTATGCGAGAATCGGCGAGAAAGTCGGGCTTTCCGCGCCGGCCGTGTTCGAGCGGGTCAAGCGCCTGCGCCATGCGGGGGTAATCGGGTCGATTATTGCACGGCTCGACGGTGAGGCGACCGGCAAGCCGCTACTCGCTTTCGTTCACGTGGATACGACAGGCTGGGGGAAGAGCGAGCGGCTCATGCGCATGCGCGAATTTCCGGAAGTGGAAGAAATGCATTCGGTGGCCGGCGATACCGGGATGATATTGAAGGTGCGTACGCAGGGCCCGCAAGCATTGGAGCACCTGCTCTCCCAACTCTATGTAATCCCAGGCGTCACTGCCTCGCGCAGCTATGTGGTTCTCTCCACCTACCTCGATCGCCCGGTCCAGGCCGATGTCACGCTGGATTGGCCCGAGCATCCGCTGCCGGTCGAATGACGGTTGGCATGAGAGAGTGGCCTCAACTTGATTGTCTGCGTTAACCAATCGTTAAGCATTACAATCTATAAATTGATCATCCAGTTTTCTGGATTCTTACCAAGTGGTTTGGCCACTTTGTTTGACGCCTCCCTGTTAGACTCCTGAGAGCCGCCATGTTTTGCGGCTCTTTTTTTGTGTTCATATCTTTCCTGCGACCCTGCCGTTAACCCTTTATTAAGGATAAACTTGCGCTCATGTGAGGATGCAGGCAGGTTGCTGGGGAATACTGCCCGCCGACTGTTGTGGTGCCTTGCTTGCTGTTCCAGTAAGGGGGCACTGCTTTGGTAAAATTGCGGATTGTGGCAGCGCATTTGGGTAACAGGGCATATAATGGCTGAACAGGAATTCCACGTGGACAACACGATAAGGCTCGCGGAGCGCATGGTACGCTCAGAGAGCTTTAATCATCTTTATGATGAGGGCATGAGTCTTGTGGAAGAAGCCGCATCCTATCTCGACGGTGAAGGCCGCGAGGCGGCAAGGCGATTGTCCCGTATTGCCGCGACGCTCTACGCGGCGGAATCGATGCGGCTGACAACCAGGTTGATGCAAGTGGCCTCCTGGCTGCTTCTGCAGCGGGCGTCGCGCAGCGGCGAAATGACACTCGAACAGGTACTTTCGGAAAAGGCAAAGGTCCGCCTCGATACGGATTCGGCTCCTGAATCGGTAACCGGCTGGGATGAGATCCCGCTTTCCTACTGCGATATCGTGCATCGATCCTTGCGTCTTCAGGCCCGCGTCCGCCAGATGGACAATGAGATCTACCATGAAGGGGCGGGGGGCGCCGACCAGAGGCGGATTCTTTCCGTCAATCCGGTTTCCGATCAGATTACCTTGCTTGCTACGGCGTTCAGCCACAACTGAGAGGCGGGGCGGAATGCTCGATGGCCCCGTGGCGTCTCTTGATAGTCTTCCCTACAAACTCATAGATTTGTTTCTCTTTTGTTCACCTTTCTGCTGTCAACATGCAGGACACACGGATAAGGTCTCGACATGAAAGAAGCGATTCGAATCATCGGCATTGATCCCGGACTCAGGCGGACCGGATGGGGAATCATCGAAACGCTCGGGAATTCTCTGCGATTCATTGCGGCCGGCACGATCCTTTCGGACGCCAAGCTTGATCTCGCCTCGCGGCTCTGCCAATTGCATGATGGCCTTGCGGGGGTCATCCATGAACAGATGCCGCAAGAATCTGCGGTCGAACACACCTTCGTCAACAAGGACGCAACAGCAACGCTGAAGCTCGGCCAGGCGCGGGGTATTGCCTTGCTGGTGCCTGCGCTGGCAGGGTTGCATGTGGCGGAGTACGCACCAAATGCAGTGAAGAAGGCGGTGATCGGTGTCGGTCATGGCGAGAAGCAACAGATCCACATGATGGTCAAGGTGCTGATGCCGAAGGCGACATTCGATACGGATGACGCGGCCGATGCACTGGCAGTTGCCATATGCCATGCACACCACCGGCAAAGCGCGATCGGGCGCATCGCTATCGAACAGAAATTGGCGGCACTGGGATGATCGGAAAACTCAAGGGTACAGTGGACGAAATCGGCGAGGATCACGTGATCGTCGATGTGCATGGTGTCGGCTATGTCGTTTACTGTTCGGCGCGAACGCTTTCCAATCTCCCGGGGGCGGGCGAAGCCGTAGTGCTGCTGATCGAAACCTACGTACGCGAGGATCTGATCCGGTTGTTCGGTTTCGGTACCGCGCTGGAGCGCGAATGGTTCCGCTTGCTGCAAAGCGTGCAGGGTATTGGCGCCAAGGTGGCATTGAGCGTGTTGGGGGTGCTCACGCCGTCGGACTTGGCGAATGCCATCGCGTTGCGTGACATTGCCATGGTCAGCCGGGCGCCGGGTGTCGGCAAACGGGTCGCCGAGCGCATTGTCACGGAGCTCAAGAACAAGGCGCCGGCCTTTGCCGGTGAGGCGATGGGGACGATCGGTCTGAAGCAAGAACTCGGTGAAGGTGTTGCCTCTGGCCCCATTACCGATGCCGTGTCGGCTTTGACCAACCTCGGTTATTCGCGCGATCAGGCCGCCAATGCTGTGGCTGCGGCGCTGAAGGATGCAGGTGAGGGTGCCGACGCCACCAAGCTCATAAGGCTGGGCCTGAAGGAGTTGGCACGCTAATGCGGTTGTTTGACGATGCGCATTGTGCGAGGACAGGCGCATGAGTGATGCAGACCGCCTGATTACACCAGACAAGCGCGGAGAGGATCTTGATACCACGCTCCGCCCGCAAACGCTTGCCGATTTTGTCGGCCAGGCTTCGGCACGCGCCAACCTAAAAGTCTTTATCGAAGCGGCCAAGTCGCGGGGCGAGGCGCTTGATCATGTCTTGTTTGTCGGACCGCCCGGTCTCGGCAAAACAACGCTGGCGCAGATTATGGCCAAGGAGCTCGGCGTCAATTTCCGCTCGACCTCGGGACCCGTCATTGCCAAGGCCGGTGATCTTGCGGCGCTCCTGACCAACCTCGAAGAGAACGACGTTCTTTTCATCGATGAGATCCATCGCCTGAATCCGGCAGTGGAGGAAATTCTCTATCCCGCGATGGAGGACTATCAGCTCGACCTTATTATTGGCGAGGGTCCGGCGGCGCGCTCGGTGAAGATTGATCTCGCCAGATTTACTCTCGTTGCCGCCACGACCCGGCTCGGCCTTTTGACGACGCCGCTGCGTGACCGCTTCGGCATCCCTATCCGCCTCAATTTCTATACGGTCGAAGAACTGGAACATATCGTACGGCGCGGGGCCCGGATCATGGGCATTGGCATGACCGATGACGGTGCACTGGAAGTTGCCCGCCGAGCCCGGGGCACGCCGCGAATTGCCGGACGCCTTCTGCGCCGCGTGCGGGATTTCGCTATTGTCGATGGCAAGGACAGGATCGATCGCGAGACTGCCGATGCTGCGCTCTTGCGGCTCGAAGTCGATTCGCTTGGTCTTGACCAACTCGACCGGCGTTATCTCGCGATGATCGCACATAATTTCGGTGGCGGGCCCGTCGGCATCGAGACGATTGCTGCGGGCCTTTCGGAACCGCGCGACGCGATCGAGGATATTATCGAACCCTTTCTTATCCAGCAGGGATTCATCCAGCGAACACCACGCGGACGTGTACTGACGGCAAATGCCTGGAAACATCTGGGCCTGAGTGCCCCGGCTGATATCATCCAGCAGCAGATCAACCTTTTCCAGGAAGAGAATTGAACCTCACTGAGGTTTCAGCCCGAGGCCCTTGAGAATAACCGGGTCCAGTATGCGCTTGTCGTCGTCGAGGGTAATGCCAAACGCCCCACCCCACGACCAGACCGACCAGGGGAAGCCGCGCTGTTGTGCGGCATCCGTCATATCCTTCAGATAGGTGGCGCGCCAGGGAGAAGGCATGCGGAATTCCTTCCGGTACTCTTGCCGGATCATGCCGAACTCGCCAAGAAATATGCGTTCCGGCGGAATGTTGTGCTTTTTTCCCCATGCTTCCGCATTGTCGAAGGGTTCATTCAGCATTGTTAGAACCTGCTTGTAGCTCATGACCCCGCCGGCCATCTCGTTGAACCCGGTCAACAGCTCCTCGCGCCGTTCCTCCGGGGCGTTCGTTTCGATTGTCTTGCGGACAGCTGCGAGACGCTCATCGAAGGCCTCTTCACCCATTAAATCCGGCGGGTAGGGGAGACCTTCCACATAACTCATTGAGTCCCCCGTCCAATCTGCGCCTTGGTGCGTGAGGATGTAAGGTTCATAGGAGTGGAAGGTCCAGATGACATTTTCGTCGGCAATGAGGGCGGGATCGATCTTTGCCAGCCCATAAGCACTGGACCAGCAACTGCCGGACAGAACCAATGTGTGATTTGGTGCCGCCTTGCGTGCTGCCGCGTGCAAACGCTTCAGCAGGGAAGGCCATTTCGGAAAGAGTGTCGGGTCGCAATCGATGACCGGCTCGTTGAAGGGCTCAAACGCGGTGGTTGCGGGATCTGTAGTGGACAGCGCCGTACCCACCCGTGCGACGGCATCGAGATAGCGGGCAAACAGGTCGTTGTCCGCCAGGACCTGGTTCGTGCCAACCTTGCGCACATCGCTCGGGATCGAATGGAAATCGACGATCACCTTAAGCCCGGCCTCATGGATCATATCAACGGTCTCGATCGTCGCAGCAATGAGCCTGGTGACCCGCTTGCCGGATGCGTCTTCAAGAAATATGGCCGGATCAATCGGCATGCGGACGAAGTCAAATCCGGCCGCGCGGATATCCTTCAGATTGTCGATGCTGGTGTCCTGCCGCCATTCGGGAAACTTGGCGAGCACGGCATCCTCGTCCCAGCGTTCGGGTCCCGGCCATGTGGTCCAGAGATCAAGATTCAGCCCCTGTTTCATCGTAAATGCCGTCGCCGCGTCAGCGACGGAGCAGGCCAACAATTGGCCGAAGCATAGAAGGGCGCGTAGCAGTGGCAGGATCAATTCTTTTCGCGTCCTTGCTGTCTTGGGTCTGGACAAAATGCCCGCCAAGCCTGCAAAAGGAAAGGACCATGAGCGAAAACAATTCTCCATCAACAATTGCAACCGGACTGGCCGGCGAACTGACCGAAGCCGGGCACCGCCTACTGGCACGTGTCTATTATGCCGATACGGATTTTTCCGGCATTGTTTACCATGCCCGTTATCTCGAATTCCTGGAGCGGGGGCGTACGGATTACCTGCGTTTGCTTGGCGTCCACCATTCGGAGCTTGCAGATGGCAAACTCGGTGAAAGCAACGTCTGGGTGGTGCGGCGCATGGAGATCGACTTCAAGTCGGCGGCGCGCATTGACGACATATTGACCGTCGAGACCCGCACGGCCGAAATATCCGGTGCACGGGTTAAAATGGCGCAGGCCATCAAACGCGACGATGATCTTCTGATCTCCGCTGTCGTAGAAGCGGCCATGATCAATAGCGCCGGGCGCCCACGAAGGTTTCCTGCTGAATGGATCAAGCTCTTTAAGCCGCAATCGCAGGTTCAGACAATTTAAAATGGGTCGCCTGTCTGAATCATAACTGATCCTTAACCATAACAAATCATGAATAAGGCGTTCAAACGAGGTGTTTTGCGTTAACGCCTTCGTTTTACCAAAATTAACCGTGAGAAGCCGCAGGTGGTTACTGGAAAAAATCCGGTTTCAAAACGTGGCTCATCTGGAGTGAGAGACGATTGCGCCCCGGTAGACATGCCGGGTTTTCGGATTCGAGGGTAGTGGATATGGAAAATTTAGCGGTTGCCGTCCAGACATCGGACATGTCCCTGTGGGGATTGTTCTGGCAAGCCGGCTTTGTCGTGAAACTGGTGATGGTGGGATTGCTCGGTGCATCAATCTGGACCTGGGCAATCATCATTGACAAGATTCTCGGATTCGGCCGAGCCAAGCGAGCTTTTGACCGGTTCGAACAAATCTTCTGGTCGGGGCAATCGCTCGAGGAGCTTTATCGCAATCTTGGCGACAAGCGCACCACCGGCATGGGCTCCATTTTCATCGCCGCCATGCGGGAATGGAAGAAGTCGTTCGAGAAAGGCGCCCGTTCACCGATCGCACTGCAGATGCGTATAGACAAGGCGATGGATGTGGCGCTGGCACGCGAAAGCGATTACCTTGCGGCACGCTTGACCTTCCTCGCGACCATTGGCTCCGCTGGCCCATTCATTGGTCTGTTCGGGACGGTCATTGGTATCATGACCTCGTTCATGGGTATTGCGGGTTCGAAATCCACGAGTCTGGCTGTCGTTGCACCGGGTATCGCCGAAGCGCTCCTGGCGACCGCTATCGGCCTTGTCGCCGCTATTCCCGCGGTCATTGCCTATAACAAGCTCTCCAGTGACGCAGGCAAGCTGACTGCGCGCATGGAAGGCTTCGCCGATGAATTCTCCGCCATACTCTCGCGGCAAATCGATGAGAAGCTGCCGCGCACCTGAGCGACCGTGTGAGTAACCGATACAGTATTTGCGAGATATAATGCCATGGGCATGTCGATAGGAAATAATGGTTCTTCGGGTGGACGCCGTCGGCGCGGTCGTTCCAGCAAAGGCGTGATGAGCGAAATCAATGTCACGCCGCTGGTCGACGTTATGCTCGTCCTGCTGATCATCTTCATGGTGACTGCACCGATGATGACTGTCGGCGTGCCGATCGACATGCCGGAGACATCGGCGCAGACGCTGAACAGCGAAGCCGATCCGATTTATGTCACGATCAACCAGCAGGGTCAGGTCTATTTGCAGGAGACCGAAATTCCGGTCGAAGAAATCGTGCCCAAGCTGCAGGCGATTGCCAAGACCGGTTACAATGAACGGATTTTTGTCAAAGGCGACAAGGCGGCCGATTACGGAACGATCATGAAGGTCATGGCCCAGATATCGGGGTCTGGCTTCAAGAATATTGGTCTCGTCAGCCTACCGGAGGGAAACTGATCGGTCATGCGGGCTAGCGTCACATCCTCTGCAATAATCCATGCCGTCGTGCTCGGATGGGGGCTGTTGTCCTTTTCCGCTCCGACACCTATGGATCTGGCGAATTCGGAATCAATGCCGATCGATATCGTTTCCGATATCAGCCAGTTGCAGAAGGGTGACAAGAAAGCACCAAAAGCGGAAAAGCCAGCGCCCAAGCCTACCGAAAAACCGCAAACCCAGCCGGACGCCCAGAATATCGGTGACAGCGAGGTTGATGTAGAAACCAAGCCGACGACAGAGACAAAACCGAAGCCCGTGGAAGCCGCCGAGGCACCCAAGCCGTCGGAAATGCCTGTGGCAAAGCCCGAACCTCAGCCCGAGCCGAAACCTGAGGTCAAGCCGGAGCCGAAGCCGACGCCTGTGCCAGCAACGGAAGTGAAGCCGGAGCCAGCTCCCAAGCAGGAAGTAAAGCCCGATCCGGTGGCAGAGGCCATCAATGAAATGAAGAGCGAGCCGGCTCCAGCGGAAACACCGAAGGTCGAACCGGCCCCGGTGGCCGAAAAGCCGGTTGAAGAGGCATTCAAGCTACCGGAGAACGTTGCCAAGCCCGAAGCAAAGCCGACGCCTCCAGCACAGACGGCGAAGACACCCGATCGCAAGGAAACGCCTGAAAAGCCAAAGTCTACGCAAACCGCTTCGACGCCATCGAAGGAAAAGGACGGAATTGCCGATCAGGTTGCTGATCTGCTTAACAAGCAGAAGGCATCCGCTGCTGGAGCCAAGCGTTCGACGGATCAATCGTCCCTTGGGGCCGATAAGGCCACAGGCGGGTCAAAGCTCAGCCAGAGTGAGATGGATGCATTGCGCGGGATCATCGAGGGAAACTGGAACAAACCAGTTGGCGCCGAGGAAACTCCGGAGATGACAATCGTCGTCAAGTTCAAGCTGACACAGAATGGCGAAATTGACGGCCGCCCCGAAGTGAGTGGCAGTGGCGGAGATTCCGCCTTGTTGAACGCAGTCAAGAGCAGCGCCCTGCGAGCAGTCATGCGTTCGGCACCATTTAACTTGCCTCAAGATAAATACGACACCTGGTCGAGCGTCGAGCTGACGTTTCATCCGGGTGCAACCTGATCGACAATAGGCCAGCCAAAAGAGGGCCCTGAACTAATGCCAAATATAATCCGGACTTTGTGTGCAGCTTTTGCAATGGTCATCGTAACACTGATCGTTGCGACGCTACCAGCGAAAGCCCAGCTCAAACTCGATATCACCAAGGGTGTTGTCGAGCCCATGCCCATTGCAATCACCGATTTCTTATCCGGCGATCAGCTGGGAACCAATATTTCCAGCGTGATTGCTGCAGATCTTGAGCGATCAGGACTGTTCGCCCCGGTCGACAAGGGCGCATTCATCGAAAAAATCTCCAATCCTGATGCGGCTCCGCGCTTTGAAGACTGGAAGGTCATCAACGCCCAGGCACTCGTTACCGGGCGCGTGACCAAGCAGGGTGACGGCCGCCTGAAAGCAGAGTTCAGGCTTTGGGACACATTTGCCGGCCAGCAACTGGACGGTCAGCAGTTCTTCACCTCGCCCGAGAGCTGGCGCCGCGTGGCGCACATCATTGCCGACGCAATTTATGAGAAGTTGACCGGTGAAAAAGGCTATTTCGACACGCGTGTCGTCTATGTCGATGAATCCGGCACCAAGGAAAAACGGATCAAGCGCCTTGCGATCATGGATCAGGACGGTGCCAACGTGCGTTACCTGACGAATGGCAAGGACCTCGTTCTGACGCCACGGTTCTCGCCGAGCAAGCAGGAAATCACCTACATGTCCTATGAGGGCGGCAAGCCGCAGATCTATCTGCTCCAGCTTGAGACCGGACAGCGCGAACTTGTCGGTAATTTTCCTGGCATGACGATCGCTCCCCGCTTTTCGCCCGATGGCCAGAAGGTCGTGATGAGCCTGCTGCAGGAAGATGGCAGCGCCAATGTCTACGCGATGGATTTGCGCAGCCGTACGACAACGCGTTTGACGAGCACATCCGCGATCGACACCGGCGCTTCCTATGCACCCGATGGCAGCCAGGTCGTGTTCGAGTCTGACCGTGGTGGCCGTCCGCAAATCTACAAAATGGGCGCTGATGGATCGAATCCGCAGCGCATCTCGTTTGGTGACGGGTCTTACTCCACCCCGGTATGGTCACCACGCGGCGATTTGATCGCCTTCACCAAGCAATCGGGCGGGCAATTCTCCATCGGTGTGATGAAAACAGATGGGTCCGGTGAACGTATCCTGTCGAGCGGCTATCATGACGAAGGCCCCACCTGGGCACCGAATGGCCGTGTGCTGATGTTCTTCCGCCAGCCGCCCGGTTCCAACAGCCCGCACCTTGTGACGGTCGATCTGACAGGACGCAATCTTCGCCAGATTCAAACCCCGAATTTGGCTTCAGACCCGGCCTGGTCGCCGTTGCTGGATTGATCTGGCAGATTGGACCGAGCAACCATGTATATTCGCGGCGGTGTACCCGGCATCGCCGCGAATGTCGTTTTTCCGCCGTATTTAATGCCTTAAGGGTGCAGGATACGTTCGTAGTTTCGCCGTTAATCCTGGTGTTAAGAGGGGATTAACCCTGTTTCTTGAACCGGCCTTAACCTCAATATGGTTACTGCTTGTTCACCGAAACAATTCAATTCTTAAGGAGTCCAGGCTATGCGCCGCTTCGAAATGATCGCCCGCAGTCCAGTTTTCGTTGCCTTATTCATGTCTCTCGCCATTGCGGGTTGTGCTTCGAAGAAAAACATGCCCAACAGCGCTGGTGACCTTGGCCTGGCTGGCAGTGCAACCCCGGGCTCTACCCAGGATTTCACGGTCAATGTTGGCGATCGTATTTTCTTCGATGTCGACTCTTCGGTCATTCGCGCTGACGCACAGCAGACATTGGCCAAGCAGGCACAGTGGCTCAAGCGTTATCCGAACTACGCGATCACCGTTGAAGGCCACGCCGACGAACGCGGAACGCGCGAGTACAATCTCGCTCTCGGCCAGCGCCGTGCAGCTGCTACGCGCAACTACCTCGCATCGCAGGGCTTGCCCGCAGCGCGGATCAAGACGATCTCCTACGGCAATGAACGTCCAGTTGCCGTTTGCGACAGCGAATCATGCTGGTCGCAGAATCGTCGCGCCATCACTGTTCTCGGCAGTGCCGGCAGCTAAGGCGAGAATTGATTCCATCAAGGAAAAGCGGCTTTCGGGCCGCTTTTTTGTTTTGACAGCACGAAAAACAAAATTTGGCCGAAGTCACACTGCTCGTGTTAGATAGGCTGCCGCAAATCACAGCGGTGTTTCAATTCCCATATCAGGGGCGGTAAAAGGAATGAACAAACGACTGAAGAGATTGGTACTGGCAATGACGGTGCTGCCATTTTTGGCAACCGGGGTTAGCCATGCCGCAGGCCTTGATGGTGGGGTTTTCCCACCGGCGCCAAAGGTGGACATTGCGTCAAGCAATGCTCCCGTCTTGATGGCGCAGGCGGGCGATCCGCGTGTCAGCCAGCTGGAAGAGCAGATCAGACAGCTCACCGGCAAGATCGAGGAATTGAACTTCCAGCTTCTGCAAATGCAGGAGCAGATGCGGAAAGTGCAGGAAGACAATGAATTCCGGTTCCAGGAACTGGAAAAAGGCAAACGGTCGGACGCGGGCGGCAAAGGCGATCGCACTGTTGCTTCCGTTCCATCCTCGCGGACAACAGTGGAGGCATCGAGCGATGCCTCCACTGATTCAACCTCGTCAGGACGACGCACTGATTCCGCTGCTATTGATCCACAATCCGATCCATCCGGTTCTCAACAGCTCGGCGAACCGCCGCGCGAACTTGGAAAAATCGAGTTTGATGCCAATGGCAACGTAATCGGTGGCTCGAAGAACGACGATCCGGCGCAGCCAGTAGAAAATACGATCGTCGCGGCATTGCCGCAAACCGACGATCCGAAAGTCCTCTACAGTCAGGCCTACCAGCTGTTCCTGTCGGGGGACTACAAGAGCGCAGAAGTTGCGTTTCGCAGCCATGTCGAACGGTTCCCGAAAGATCCGGCTGACCCGGATGCGCGCTACTGGCTGGGTGAATCCCTCTATGGCCAAGGGCGCTATCAGGAAGCAGCTTCGGTATTTCTCGACAACCACAAGCAGTTTCCTGATTCCAAGAAGAGCCCCGAAAATCTGCTGAAACTCGGCATGACTCTCGCCAAGATGCGGGACCATGACGTCGCCTGTGCGACGTTTGCATCGGTCAACTCGCGCTATCCGAATATTTCTGCGGCCATCAAAGAGCGCGTGAAGAATGAACGTGCCGTCAATAAATGCTGAGCCACAGCTCGATCCGAACAGCATTTTCGGCCCGGTTGATTTCGAAGGGTTGAAGTCCATCATTGTCGCCGTGTCCGGCGGCAGTGATTCCCTTGCCCTGCTATATCTCCTGATTGCTTTCGGCGCGGGGCGTCCAGGCTTCCCCCCGATCGCCGCTGTGACGATCGATCACAGGCTACGCCCTGAATCGGCTGGAGAAGCGCGCTATGTCGCAGAGCTATGCAAGGACGCAGGTATTCCCCATCGTATTCTGGATTGGAGCGGAGCTAAACCATCCACCGGCGTGTCGGCGAAGGCGCGGGACGCGCGTTACAGCCTCCTGTGTGAAGCTGCGCGCGATGCGGGCACGCATGTGATTTTTACCGGGCACACGCTCGATGACCAGATCGAAACCTTTGTCATGCGATCTGCACGTACCGGCAAGGGAGGCAGTGAACGCGGCCTGGCAAGCATGGCGGCAACAACATTGCTTGACCGCGAAATCTGGCTCGTGCGGCCGTTACTCGAGTTATCACGCGAAACTTTGCGCGATTACTTGCGTGCGAGGGCCATTGGCTGGTGTGATGATCCTTCCAACGATGACCCACATTACGAACGTGTTCGCATTCGCAAAGCGCTAAAGGATGATGAGCGTGCGAATATTCGGCGAGACATTGCCCAGAAGGTTGCGCAAAGACGTTCCTTGAACGCCAAGGTGGCGCTGCTGTTGCCGCGTTGTGTGACGATCAGTGATGGACTTCACGCGGAAATCACCTGTGAGTGCTGGGCCAGGCAGGATGCGAATGTCAAACGGCTGGCCATTGGTGTGCTGATTGCGGTTATGGGCGGACTGTCCTTCCTGCCGTCTGCTGAATCTTGCAACAAAGCCTTGCAACATCTGGCTTCGGGCCGGCTGTCGGGGCGCGTCACGATCGGCCGCTGCGTTTTGGAGCTGAAGCGGGAAAAGGCGTTGATCTACCGTGAAATGAGATCAATGCCGGAAATCGCAGTCGAGCCCGGTTACACTGCGATTTGGGATGGCCGGTACCGGATTGAGAACCGTTCGGATCAGCAATTCAGGACCGTTGCTTGCGGGACTGACGGGGTGATTTTTTTGGAAGAGAACGGATATCCGGGTCTTTACCGCCCTTCGGTCCGCACGTGCCCCGTCGTGCTTTCCGATGGGAAGATCATTGGAGCATATGCAGGTGCCGATCACGCGAAGTTGCCCCAGGGTGTCACCGTAACGAGGCACCTTGCCCTGTTCGACCATATCCTTTCAGGTTATGATGAAATTCTGGCTCAATCCGTTGCAGATATCTTCCAAATACAGGCCTATCCTGTAAACCAGATTAACAAGAATTGACCTCAGTTTGAATGCCAGCCTTGGCAAGGCCATGCTTCGAACCTATGTTACGTGTAAATTCCGCGTCCTTGCGGTTGTGATTGATGGGACCCGATATGAATCCTAACTACAGGAACTTCGCATTGTGGGCGATTATCGCCTTGCTTCTGATTGCGTTGTTCAATCTTTTTCAAAGCCCGACCTCGCGTTCGGCATCAAGCGATGTTCCTTATTCGCAGTTCATTAGTGACGTGAATAGCGGCCGTGTGAAATCGGTAACGATTGCTGGTAACCGCATCACGGGTACCTATTCCGACAACGGTTCGAACTTCCAGACCTATTCGCCCGGTGACGCTGGTCTCGTTGGGCGCCTGGAAAGCAAAAATGTGCAAATCGCGGCGCGGCCTGAATCCGATGGCTCGACATCGCTCGTTGGTATGCTGATTTCCTGGCTGCCCATGATCCTTATCCTGGGTGTATGGATATTCTTCATGCGCCAGATGCAGGGCGGCTCGCGTGGCGCTATGGGCTTTGGCAAATCCAAGGCCAAACTTTTGACCGAAGCGCATGGCCGTGTGACGTTCCAGGATGTCGCAGGCGTTGACGAAGCCAAGGAAGATCTCGAGGAAATCGTCGAGTTCCTGCGTGACGCGCAGAAATTTCAACGGCTAGGCGGGCGAATTCCGCGTGGTGTGCTGCTCGTAGGGCCGCCCGGTACGGGCAAGACCCTGCTCGCTCGTGCTATCGCCGGGGAAGCGAATGTACCCTTCTTCACCATTTCCGGTTCTGATTTCGTTGAAATGTTTGTCGGTGTCGGTGCGTCCCGCGTACGCGACATGTTCGAACAGGCGAAGAAAAATGCGCCTTGCATCATCTTCATCGATGAAATCGATGCGGTTGGCCGTCATCGTGGCGCCGGCCTCGGCGGAGGCAATGACGAGCGTGAGCAGACACTGAACCAGCTGCTCGTCGAGATGGACGGTTTTGAGGCCAATGAGGGCGTCATCCTCATCGCTGCAACCAACCGCCCGGATGTGCTTGATCCAGCATTGTTGCGTCCAGGCCGTTTCGACCGCCAGGTGGTCGTGCCAAATCCGGACGTGACCGGTCGTGAGAAGATCCTGAAAGTTCATGCTCGTAACGTTCCGCTGGCACCGAACGTGGACCTGAAGATTCTGGCTCGCGGAACCCCCGGGTTCTCTGGCGCAGATCTCATGAACCTCGTCAACGAGGCTGCCTTGATGGCTGCCCGGCGCAACAAGCGTCTCGTCACCATGCTCGAATTCGAGGATGCCAAGGACAAGATCATGATGGGTGCCGAGCGGCGCTCGACAGCCATGACCCAGGCGGAAAAGGAATTGACCGCTTATCATGAGGCTGGTCATGCCATTGTAGCGCTGAATGTCGAGGTAGCGGATCCGCTGCACAAAGCGACGATTATTCCTCGCGGCCGTGCGCTCGGCATGGTTATGCAGTTGCCAGAGGCTGATCGCTATTCGATGAGCTACAAATGGATGATTTCGCGCCTTGCCATCATGATGGGTGGCCGTATCGCCGAGGAACTAAAGTTCGGCAAGGAAAACATTACATCCGGTGCTTCGTCCGATATCGAACAGGCAACCAAGCTGGCGCGTGCCATGGTGACGCGTTGGGGCTTCTCCGACAAGCTCGGTCAGGTAGCCTATGGCGAGAATCAGGAAGAGGTGTTCCTGGGCCACTCCGTAGCGCGTACGCAGAACGTTTCCGAGGAGACAGCACAGCTGATTGATGCGGAGGTTCGCAAGCTGATTGACGATGCCTACAATCATGCCCGCGCCATTCTGACCAAGAAAAAGAAGGAATGGATCGCGATCGCCGAGGGCCTGCTCGAGTATGAGACGCTGACCGGTGAGGAAATCAAGGCCCTGATGGCTGGCGGCAAGCCTGCGCGCGATCTAGGCGATGATACACCGCCATCGCGTGGTTCGGCAGTACCAAAAGCAGGTTCGGCAAAGAAGCCACGCAAGGGCGACGAGCCTGATAAAGGTCTTGAACCGCAACCACAGTCCTGAATGTGGTATATATCTTGTACGAACGGCCGGTGAAAACCGGCCGTTCGTACGAGTTGTTCATGTATTGGAAGTAAGTATAATCGCTACACAATTTGTGAGATGCGAAGTTGAGGGGCTTTTGCGATAAGCGAAGGCCAAGCTCCAGACACAACGGGCTGCTATCCGATCGGACCCGGAAATCAGGCAGCCCAAAAATTTGGATGACCAGTATGGCGCGCAAATATTTTGGCACTGATGGTATTCGTGGCCAGGCAAATGCCTATCCAATGACACCGGATATCGCGATGAAGGTCGGCATGGCTGTCGGCCTCGCATTCAAACGCGGAGAACACCGAAACCGCGTCGTAATCGGCAAGGACACGCGGCTTTCCGGCTATATGATCGAAAACGCCCTTGTTGCGGGATTCACCTCGACGGGTATGGATGTATTTCTTCTCGGCCCAATTCCAACGCCCGCTGTTGCGATGCTTTGCCGGTCGCTGCGTGCCGATATTGGCGTCATGATATCAGCCTCGCACAATCCATATCACGACAACGGTATCAAGCTTTTTGGACCAGATGGGTTCAAGCTGTCTGATGAAATCGAACTCGAAATAGAACGATTGATGGATGAGAATCTCGTTGATCGTCTGTCGAGCTTTGAGGCTCTTGGCCGGGCCAAGCGGGTTGAGGGTGATATTTATCGCTATATTGAATTCGCCAAGCGGACGATGCCAAAGAATATCTCGCTGTCCGGGCTTCGGATCGTTGTCGATTGCGCCAATGGTGCGGCCTACAAGGTGGCGCCTGCAGCACTCTGGGAACTCGGCGCTGAGGTTGTTACCATCAATGACAAACCGAATGGTACCAACATCAACGAGGATTGCGGTTCTACCCACCCACTGGGGCTGATCAAGAAAGTACACGAAGTGCGAGCCGACATCGGTATCGCACTGGATGGCGATGCCGACCGCGTGCTGATAGTCGATGAAAATGGCGCCATTGTTGATGGCGACCAGCTCATGGCAGTCATTGCCCAGTCCTGGCAGGAGTCCGATCGCCTCTCGGGTGGCGGTGTCGTGGCGACGATTATGTCCAATCTCGGCTTTGAACGCTTTCTCGTCGATCGCGGCCTTACGCTGGCCCGTACGAAGGTTGGCGATCGCTATGTGGTCGAGCACATGCGCAATCATGGATTCAATATTGGCGGCGAACAGTCGGGCCATATTGTGCTTTCGGATTACTCCACGACGGGTGATGGACTGGTTTCTGCCCTGCAAATTCTTGCGGTGGTTCAGGAGCAGGGAAGACCCGTCAGTGAGGTTTGCCGTAAATTTGATCCGGTACCGCAGCTCTTGAAGAATGTTCGCACTTCAGGCGGCAAGCCGCTTGAGGACAAGAAGGTGAAAAACGCGATTGACGAGGCACGCGAACGCCTGGGCAATTCGGGACGATTGGTCATTCGCCCGTCCGGAACCGAGCCTTTGATCCGGGTCATGGCCGAAGGCGACGACCGGAAGCTGGTCGAATCCGTTGTCAATGACATCATTTCTGTGATCTCTTCGGCTGCATAACCTTCTTTATTTTGGTTGCTAAATAAAATGGGTCCGAATTCGGGCCCATTTTGCTTTCCGCTTTGTCGTTATTACTGTTCAGGATCGATTAACGTTAATGAATATGGTGAATAAACACGGTTAAGCGGGATTTAACTTTTTCCCCTCATATTGGCTTACACAACCTTTAGTAGCAGTCGCTGCGCTTTGATCACCGGCCTTGTGAGGGAAATAGAAATGAGCACTTTCAACAAACATGCTGTATTGAGCGCAGCGCTCCTATGCCTGGCGGCTGCACCGGCCTACTCGGCAGATATCCAGGAAGACCCGATTGTCGAAGTTCAGCCATTCAGCGGATGGTATCTGCGTGGTGACATCGGCATGAGCAATCAGAGGTTCGACGAACTGGACTATGTCGGCTTTTCCGACCCCGTTGTTCATTCCTGGCTCAATGACGGCGAGTTCGACGCCGGAGTGATCGGACAGATCGGTATCGGCTATCAGTTCAATGATTGGTTCCGAGCTGACGTCACGGCACAATATCGCGGTAAAACCGAGTTTAGTGCGCTCGATTTCTACGATACAGATGGCATTCCAGACAATGGTGATGAAGCGACCAACGAATATCACGCCAAGAAATCCGAATGGCTGTTCCTGGCCAATGCTTACGCCGATCTCGGGACGTTCAGCGGTATAACGCCTTATGTGGGCGCGGGCATCGGCGCATCGCGGAACACGATATCCGGGTTCACTGACGACAACATCATAACGGGCGGCGGCGGCTACGCGGGCAGCGCCTCGCAGTGGGAGCTCGCTTGGGCGCTCCATGCGGGTGTTGGTATCAAGGCGACGGATCGCATGACCATCGATATCGGCTACAGCTACGTTGATCTTGGTGATGGCAAAACCGGCGATGCCTTCAATTACATCAACTCCCAGACTCGAGCTAATCCAGAACCATTCAAGTTCAAGGACATTGCGTCGCATGACTTCAAAGTGGGCGTGCGTTACGCTTTCTAATTGATAGAACTTGTTAATTCCGAAACGGCAGGAAGCACTTTCCTGCCGTTTTGATTTGTATATGGGCTCCGCGACCGCATGGCGGCGACAGTAATCCATGTCGCGCTCAAACAAATATCTTGACTGCCAGCGACATTTCTCCTAGTTCCCGGAGTGGGCCACCTCTCCCCAACGAGAGGCGTGCTATCTGTGAGGATAGGAGAAAACATGACCACGCTATCAAAGCCGGCGCTGCGCCCGGCCAACCCCAATTTTTCATCAGGTCCCTGCGCAAAACGTCCCGGATGGTCGCTCAATGCGCTTTCCGACGCACCACTCGGCCGTTCGCATCGTGCCAAGGTGGGCAAGGCGAAGCTAAAGCAGGCAATCGATCTTACCCGCGAAATTCTGCAGGTTCCGGCCGATTATCGTATCGGCATTGTTCCTGCTTCCGACACCGGCGCTGTCGAAATGGCCCTCTGGTCACTCCTTGGCGAGCGCGGTGTGGATATGGTCGCCTGGGAAAGCTTTGGTGCCGGCTGGGTGACGGATGTCATCAAGCAATTGAAGCTCGCCGATGCCCGCACCATTGAAGCCGGATACGGTGAATTGCCGGATCTTTCCACGGTTGATTTCGACCGCGATGTGGTTTTCACCTGGAACGGGACCACATCAGGCGTCCGCGTGCCGAATGGTGATTTCATTCCCGCGGCCCGCAAAGGCTTGACCATTTGCGATGCAACCTCGGCTGCCTTTGCCCAGCGGCTGGACTTCGATAAGCTCGATGTTGTTACGTTCTCTTGGCAGAAGGTCCTTGGCGGCGAGGGCGCGCACGGCATGCTAGTTCTCAGCCCCCGCGCTGTCGAGCGTCTGCTGAGTTACAAACCGGCGTGGCCGCTTCCGAAGATTTTCCGCCTGACTTCCGGCGGCAAGCTGATCGAAGGTATCTTTGCCGGTGAGACGATCAATACGCCATCAATGCTCTGCGTCGAGGATTATCTCGACGCTTTGAACTGGGCAAAGTCGATCGGCGGCCTCGATGGTCTGGTTGAACGCGCGGACAAGAACTTTGCGGTACTCGATGCTTTCGTCGAGCGCACGCCCTGGATTGCCAATCTCGCGACGGTTCCTGCAACACGGTCCAACACCTCGGTATGCCTTACCATCGTTGATCCCGAAATCACGGCTCTTGCCAACGACGTTCAGGCAGATTTCGCGAAAAACCTTGTGGCGGTTCTGGAAAAGGAAGGCGTCGCCTATGACATTGGCGCCTATCGCGATGCACCTTCAGGCTTGCGCATATGGGCGGGCGCTACGATCGAATCTGCCGACCTCGAAGCGCTCACGCTTTGGCTCGATTGGGCCTTTCAGACGCAGAAGGCCGCATTGAAACAGGCCGCCTGACTTGGGCGAACGTGGCCGCAATGCGGCCACCTCAATCACATTCATTCAGATTCAACGATGGAGGCCATGATGGCACCGCGCGTACTCGTATCCGATAAACTTTCTCCGACCGCCGTGCAAATATTCAAAGATCACGGTGTCGAGGTCGACTACTTGCCGGAGCTTGGCAAGGACAAAGACAAACTGCTCGAAGTGATCGGGCAGTACGATGGTCTTGCCATCCGCTCAGCAACTAAAGTTACCGAAAAACTGATTGCTGCCGCCAAGAACCTCAAGGTCATTGGCCGCGCTGGTATCGGCGTCGACAATGTCGATATCCCCGCTGCGTCCCGCCGCGGTATCATTGTGATGAACACGCCTTTTGGCAATTCGATCACCACAGCCGAGCACGCGGTTGCCCTGATGTTTGCCATTGCCCGCGAATTGCCGGAGGCAGATGCCTCCACCCGCGCCGGCAAGTGGGAGAAAAATCGCTTCATGGGCGTCGAAATCACAGGCAAGACGCTTGGCGTTATTGGTTGTGGCAATATCGGCTCGATCGTTGCCACGCGCGGTGTCGGCCTGAAAATGCATGTGGTGGCATTTGATCCGTTCCTCTCTGAGGGCAGGGCAGAAGAGCTGGGCGTTGAAAAGGTCGAGCTTGATGAGCTTCTGGCACGGGCGGATTTCATCAGCCTGCACACGCCGATGACTGACAAAACACGCGGGATCATCAATGCAGAAACGATCGCGAAGATGAAAGACGGCGTCCGAATCATCAATTGCGCTCGCGGCGGTTTGATTGTCGAAAAAGATCTTATCGTTGCACTCAAGTCAGGCAAGGTTGCTGGAGCGGGCATCGATGTATTCGAGGTAGAGCCGGCCACCGAGAACGAATTGTTCCATCTCCCGAATGTTGTCTGCACGCCGCATCTGGGCGCTTCGACAAGCGAGGCACAGGAAAATGTCGCCTTGCAGGTCGCCGAACAGATGTCAGACTATCTGATCAGGGGCGCCGTTTCGAACGCAATCAACATGCCGTCCATCACGGCCGAAGAGGCGCCGCGTCTGAAGCCCTTTGTCAAGCTGGCAGAAGTGCTTGGTGCTTTTGTCGGTCAGGTTACCGAAGAGCCTATCCAGGAAGTGGAAGTATTGTTCGATGGCTCCACTGCGGCAATGAACACACGTGCGCTGGTCAGCGCGGCGTTGGCCGGTTTGATCCGCCCCCAGGTTGCCGATGTGAACATGGTATCTGCGCCAATCATGGTGAAAGAGCGCGGCATCATCCTCTCGGAGGTCAGGCGTGACAAATCCGGGGTGTTCGATGGGTACATCAAGCTGACAGTAAAGACGGATTCATTGACGCGGTCGATCGCGGGTACCTGTTTCTCCGACGGCAAGGCGCGTTTCATTCAAATCAAGGGCATCAATCTCGATGCCGAGGTTGGTCAGCATATGCTCTATACGACCAACAATGACACGCCCGGCATGATCGGCTTGCTCGGAACCATTTGCGGCAATAACAACGTCAATATTGCGAATTTCTCCCTCGGCCGCGACGCTCCGGGAGGCAACGCCATCGCTATGCTTTATCTTGACGAGCGCATTCCGGACCACGTTCTGGAAGAATTGCGGATCAACAAGGCGATTGTTTCGGCAAAGCCGCTGGAGTTTGACGTCGCTTGATCTCACTGGGAGCTGATTGTAGGGGTGTCACATGATGACCTCCCTGGAGAATCCGCTGCACTGGCGGCTGATGGAAGCGGGCGATCTCGCTTCTGTCAGCGCCGTTGCAAAGGAAGTTCATCCGGAATTTCCGGAGGATGATGCGGTTTTTCTCAATCGGCTCGTACTGTATGAAAATGGAAGCTATGTTCTGGAAAACGGAAGCACAATCATCGGATATGCGGTTACGCATCCCTGGAAAAGTTTTAACATTCCAGCTCTGAACACCGTTCTTTCGGCTTTGCCGGAACACTCTGACACCTATTACATCCATGACATAGCCTTGCTTGGGGCGGCGCGCGGCAGCGGTGCGGCGGGCAAGATCATTTCCATTGTGGCAAGCCATGCCCTCGTATCAGGCTTTAAAACCATGTCACTTGTTGCAGTGAATGGGTCGTCCGGTTTTTGGGAGAAGCAGGGATTTGAAGTCGCCAACCGGCCGGACCTTGAGCCCAAGCTGAAAACCTATTCGGATGATGCCTGTTTCATGCTCCGCCAGCTTCACTTGCCGCATGCTTGCGTCCGCTGAGCTCCGCAATCCAGATTCCGCCAAGAACCAGGACCAGTGCGACCGCATGATAAGGGCGAAAATCTTCACCGAGGAGTGCAACCGCAAGCAGCGTACCGAAGATCGGCACTGCATTGATGAACAAGCCAGCCCGATTCGCACCGATATACTCAACGCCCTTGATGAAAAGAACCTGCGCCGCAAGTGAGGGCAGGATTGCTGTATAAAGCACCACCAAGGTTCCAGTCATATCTGGAAATCTCATCGCTCCGGATTTCATCTCCCAGATCGTGAAGGGTATGGCTGTCAAGAAGGCAAAGAAAGTCATGGCCGTCATGAGACTTTGCCAGTTGATGGCTGGCCGAAAACGCAGCGCGACGGTGTAACCGCTGTAGAGAAGCACGGCAAGAAGCATCAAGGTATCGCCGAAATTGACTTGCAGACTGGCGAGCTGTGAGAAGCTCCCATGGCCGGCAGTCAGCGCAACACCAATCAAGGAAAGGCTGAAGCCGAAGATCTGCCCCGTTTGCACGGGCGTGCCAAAGAGCAGGAGGTTGGTGATGAAGATGACCATCGGTATGCCTGCCTGCTCAATTGTGACATTGATTGCGGACGTGTAGTTGAGAGCGCTGTAAAGTGCCATATTGAAAAATGTAAAGCCAAAGGCACCCAAAGCGGCCAGTAGCCAGAGATGTTTGCGCAATACCTTCCAATCGCGCCGGACGTGCCTAGTGCTGATCGCGGCAACCAATAGAAAAGCCACGAGCCAGCGCAACAATGTCAACAGCATCGGAGAGATGTGCCCAACAGCAAATTTCCCGGCGACGGCGTTGCCGCCCCAAAACAGCGCAGTTACCAGGAGAAAGACATAGGCGGTGCGGTTCATGATCTTTCAGTCTTTTCCGGCTGGCAGGCAGATAACTTTTGCAGTTAGGCGGACAATAGGTTTATTCAGCAAATAAAGGCAAATTGGTCCGGTGATCGTGGAAAGAATTGTCGCGCTTTTATAAACCAGCCTGTATAGAAGCACCGCATTTGAGGAAAAAGTGCGCGACGAGGTTATGACTCGAGGAGTTTTGAATGGCAAATGTTGTTGTGATCGGTTCCCAATGGGGTGATGAGGGCAAGGGAAAGATTGTCGATTGGCTTTCCGAACGGGCAGATATCATCGTTCGCTTTCAGGGCGGTCACAATGCGGGTCATACGCTGGTCGTCGATGGCGTCACCTACAAGTTGTCGCTTCTGCCCTCAGGTGTAGTTCGTCAGGGCAAGCTCTCCATCATCGGTAACGGCGTCGTGTTTGATCCCCACGCTTTCATAGCCGAAAAGAAGAAGCTCGAGGCGCAGGGTGTGGTCATTACCCCGGACACGCTGAAAATAGCGGAAAACACGACGCTTATCCTTTCGATTCATGGCGAGCTTGACAGGCTGCGTGAGGAAAAAGCCGCGGCGGGTACCAAAATTGGCACAACCGGCCGTGGTATTGGACCGGCCTATGAAGACAAGGTCGGCCGCCGTGCAATTCATGTACTTGATCTGGCCGATCCGAACACGCTACCAGCTAAAATTGAACGGTTGCTTGCTCACCACAACCCACTCCGCCGCGGACTGGGTTTCGCCGAAGTGGACGGCGCGGCGCTACTCGCCGAGCTCAACGAAGCCGCACCGCACATTTTGCCGTTCATGGACCGAGTCTGGTACGTGCTCGATCAGAAGAAACGTGCCGGCGAACGCATTCTTTTCGAAGGTGCGCAAGGCACACTGCTCGATATCGACCACGGAACATATCCGTTTGTGACTTCGTCGAACACGGTCGCCGGACAGGCCTCGGCAGGTTCAGGCATTGGTCCTGGCTCCCTCCACTATGTTCTTGGCATCACCAAGGCCTATACGACGCGTGTCGGTGAAGGCCCGTTCCCGACAGAGCAGCAGAATGAAGTCGGGCAATTTCTCGGCGAGCGCGGGCACGAATTCGGAACGGTAACCGGACGCAAGCGCCGGTGCGGCTGGTTTGACGCGGTACTCGTGCGCCAGGCCGTAGCCAACAACGGCATCAGTGGTATTGCGCTGACCAAACTCGACGTGCTCGATGGTCTTGAGGAAATCAAGGTCTGTACGGGTTATGAATTGGACGGCGAGGTAATCGATTACCTACCTGCAGGTCAGGGGCAGCAAGCCCGCGTAAAGCCTGTCTATGAAACGCTGGAAGGCTGGGAAGGAACCACAGCTGGCGCGCGCAGCTGGAGCGAACTCCCTGCGCAGGCAGTCAAATATGTGCGTTATATCGAAGAACTGATCGGCGCGCCGATTGCACTGCTGTCCACCAGCCCTGAACGCGATGACACGATACTTGTTACTGACCCATTTCATGATTAGAGTCGAGTTGAGTGTCAAAGGCGCGTCTCAGGGTTAATCTCACAACAAAACCATAGGTTTGGGTGAATGGCAGACTTCGTTGCAGTATTGAGGAAGACAATTGACGGGCTCGCGGATCCAACGCCCGAGCTTCGTCAACGTGTGTATGCGAAAGCCCGCGCAACGATTGAGCAAAAGCTTGCCGCGCTGAATGCGACGGAGACCGTGGCGAAGCGCCAAATCAAGGCGCTGGAAGATGCAATCGCTGAGGTCGAGACTGAATTCACGCCTGCTGTCGAGGATAGCCTTCCCGTTCCAGAGCCTGTTCCTGCGGCGCCCTCGGTTCCTGCTCAGGCGCCTGTCGTCGCCTCGACGCCTCCTCCTACGGAGGAGAAGCCCATCCCGGTTACCGCTCCTGCCTTTACAAAAGTAGGCTCACAGCCCGATGCCCTTGAAGATTTCCTGACCAGTCAAGGTTCCAGCGGTGAAGGGCGGACATTAACCAAGCCCGACAGTTTTCGCGCAGACCCTCAAATATCCAAACCGGCTCCCGGTTTTATGGACCAGCAGACGGGGCAAGGCCCTGAGGAAGAAACTGACGACGACCTGAGGGGTGCAACAGAAGACCGCCGGACTGGCGACTATGGCGTCTATACGCGGGGTCCCCTTAAGCAGCCAATGCAGAAGCGTTCTCTGGTGCCTTTGCTTGGCATTCTTGCTTTGCTTTTGGTCGTCGCCGGCGCTGGCTATGCGGGATGGACCTACAAGGACAGGATTTCGGCACAGGCCGGGGCCGTCAAGACATGGTTGGCCAATCTTACCAGCAGCCAACCGGAACCGGCAAAACCTGCGGAAACAGCGGACACGCCGGCGCAACCGCCACAGCCAGCAACACCGACTCCGGCAGCGGCCCCGGAAACGAACGAGCCGAAGCCGGAGCCAAAATTGACGCAACGGCTGCTGCCTGATGGTCAGGAAATAAATCCCGGCCCAGCGAATGACACACCCTCTATCGGAGAGGGTACGTCGGTTGCGGCCTCGACGCCCGATCAAACCGCCAAACCGCCTGCGGCACAGGGCCAGCAGCAGGCTGCCGGTCAGGCGCAACCGTCTGCCGCGCTGCCGATCGGGCAGAAGGCTTTCTTCTACGAGGAACGCTCCGGGCAGGATGCCGGTACTGCGGATGCGGGCGGTGTCGTCTGGTCGGTCGTACAGGAATCACCCGGTAATGATCTTCCCCCGGAACCAGCTATCCGGGCCGAGGTTACCATCCCTGACCGTGGCATCAATCTGCGCATGATTATCCGGCGCAATGGTGATAAGACCCTGCCCGCAAGTCACCTGGTCGAAATGATCTTTACCGTACCCGAGGGATTTGCGGGCGGTTCAATCGACAACGTGTCACGCATGACGTTCAAGGATACGGAACAGGCGCCGGGCAGCCCACTCGTCGCCATTCCGGCGAAGATTGCCGACAACTTCTTCATCATTGCAATGAATGATGCGAAGACGGCAATCGATACCAACATGTCGTTGATGCGGCGCCAGTCCTGGGTCGATATACCAATCGCCTACAAGACGGGCCGGCGGGCCTTGATCACCCTTGAAAAGGGTCTACCTGGCGAGAAGGCGTTCGATGAGGTGCTGAAATCCTGGGCCGCGAAGGCAGGTGGGTAAGCCATGAACAAAGGCCGCTACAGGCGGCCTTTATCCTATTCGTTGACGTCCGTACTCAGCGAGCATCCGAGCCAGTCGAGACAAGTGCCTTTTGCTGCTTGATCGCAGCGGCTTTCACGGCGTCCTGCACTTTCTCGAATGCGCGGACTTCTATCTGGCGAACGCGTTCGCGGCTGATGCCGAACTCCGTCGAAAGATCTTCCAGCGTTACCGGATCATCAGCAAGGCGTCGTGCCTGGAAGATGCGGCGTTCGCGATCGTTCAGAGACGACATTGCGCTCGTGAGCATTTCGCGGCGATTTTCCAGTTCGTCCTGCTCGATCAGCATCTCTTCAGCGCTGTCGTGGTCGTCCACCAGCCAATCCTGCCAATCACCCCCCGCCTCGCCGTCAGACGAACGAATGGGTGCGTTTAGCGAAGCATCGCCCGAGAGGCGGCGGTTCATGGAAATCACTTCGTCTTCGGAAACACTGAGACGCGTTGCAATTTCCTTGACCTGTTCCGGATTGAGGTCACCATCATCCAGCGCCTGAATTTTGCTTTTCACCTTACGCAGGTTGAAGAACAGACGTTTCTGGTTGGCGGTCGTGCCCATCTTGACCAGGCTCCACGAGCGCAGGACATATTCCTGGATCGAGGCCTTGATCCACCACATGGCATAGGTAGCTAGACGAAAACCACGTTCTGGTTCGAATCTTTTGACAGCCTGCATCAGGCCGACATTACCTTCGGAAATAACTTCACCAATCGGCAAGCCATAGCCGCGATAACCCATTGCGATCTTGGCGACGAGCCGCAGATGGCTGGTTACAAGTTTATGAGCCGCTTTGGGGTCCGCATGCTCAAGATACCGCTTTGCAAGCATGTACTCTTCTTGCGGTTCGAGCATGGGAAAGCGTCGGATTTCTTCGAGATAGCGGGTCAGTCCACCGTCACCGCCTAGAATACTTGGAAGATTTTGGGCCACAGAGCACCCCTCCTCATTTTGGAATTGACCCCCATTATCGGCGGGTCCGCAACAGCTGCCCGCCCAAGAGCTTGGCGCGAACAGATTGGTGCCATCAATATATAGGTATCATTTTGTCAAAAACACGATGCATAAAGCAACGAAACATTGTGTCACATAAACGTGAACAATCGAGTCAGGATTTGAGCGTCTGTTCTTATGAATACGTTGGAGGCGAAATTGTTCCGTCCCTTTGAAAAATAATCCGATCAGAAGCTACCGGTGCGAAATGCCTCAAGCAGCTGGCCCATGTCGACCGGTAAAGGTGCTTCAAAATGCAATATTTCTCCGGTGGAAGGGTGTTCGAACGCAAGAAGCCTGGCATGGAGCGCTTGCCGGTTGAATCCCTTGACGATGCTTTGCAGTGGTTCCGCGAGTTTGTTCGCCTTCGTTTTGTAGGCGCTGCCATATTCCAGATCACCTACAAGCGGATGACCAATATGAGCCATATGAACACGGATCTGATGTGTTCTGCCAGTTTCCAACCGGCATTCGATGAGAGAGGCAAGGGCGGTAGCATCTTCTTTTGCACCGAACCTCTCCTGAACCTCGAAATGAGTAACGGCATGGCGTGCGTCGTCGCGCTCTTCATGCACTACGGCCTGCTTGGTGCGATCGCGATGGGAGCGTCCAAGCGGGGCATCGATCGTTCCGGTTTTACGGTCGGGCGTTCCCCAGACGATGGCAAGATATGCCCTCTCCAGATCACCCGTGCGCCCGTGATCAGCAAATTGGGCGCTCAGATGGCGGTGGGCAAGGTCGTTTTTGGCCACGACCATAACGCCGCTGGTTTCTTTGTCCAGGCGATGCACAATGCCCGGCCGCTTAACGCCGCCAATGCCCGACAGAGTGTCGCCGCAGTGATGGATCAACGCATTGACGAGCGTGCCGGTCCAATTGCCGTTGCCCGGGTGCACCACCAGCCCGGCAGGTTTGTTGATAACGACGAGATCAGCGTCTTCGTACAGAATGTCGAGCGCTATTTCTTCGCCCTTGGGTGTCGCATCCTCAGGCTCCGGGATCGCGATTGTGATGCTGGCACCCTCGCGAAGCTTGTGCTTGGCCTCACGGATGGTTTTGCCGTCAACGCTTACCTGTCCCTCACTGATAAGCGATTGAATGCGATTTCGCGACAGATCTGGTGCCAGCTGAGCAGAAAGCCACGCGTCCAGCCTTTTGCCGGTTGCCTCGAAATTGGTAATTAGTTCTTTCAAAGACCTCGTCCCTTCGTTACAGAGGCTTGGTTTCGAACCTCGGAGATGCCGTATATGGCCAATATCAACCAAGACCTTGATGGGGAAGAAGAACCGCTCGATCCCGCAATGGAGCGGGTTCGCCGCAAAATGATTCGGCTTCTGGCTGTTTCCATCGGCATTATGGTGATTGGTCTTATGGCTGTGCTCGCCGCCATTGTCTACAAGATTAACCAGCCGGTGCAGGAGGTGGCGACGGTCACACGGTCGCAGACCGCGGGACAGGCGCTTGGAGCTGCGCTTGAGGGCGAGGCGATCACGCTCGATCCGGGCACACGCATCCTGTCTCATAATCTTTCGGAGAATACGCTCTCCCTTGAGACAAGGCTCGGCGACGGCAGCCGGCAGATTCTTCTTTATGATGTCACGACCAAGCGTGTCATCGCGCGAATATCGGAGGCAGTGGGCAATTAGCTGAAACGGGGCGCGTTAACGTCAAAGGACGCGCAAAACAATATTGCACTTTCCCGGCAGCTTGATTATACCCGCGTGATCAACCTGCTATGCGCCCATCGTCTAGCGGTCAGGACGGCGCCCTCTCACGGCGCAAACAGGGGTTCGATTCCCCTTGGGCGTACCAGCGGCTCATGCTTCCTGTTGCGGCGCAAGCGTGCGTTTCGGAATTGTCCGCGTTGACACAGTTTTTGCCAAAAGGCGCTATTTTGCCATAGAGCATAGGCATTACCGCACAAACCAGTGCTAAGATCAAAACTCCTGCCAGCTACTTCAGCCAACCAAGAATCAATTGATGACAACTGACCAGCGTAAGACAATCTTTATTGTCGGTAATGGCCCGATCAAAAATGACCTTTCTGATATGGTCGATCAATCAGATCTGGTTGTGCGTTTCAATGAACCGAAATTGTCAAAGGAGTTTTCCGGGACCAGAACGGATTTGCTGTTCGTTTGCAATTCCGGCAAGCCGATGCAGCGCCGCCTTTCCGATCCTGCTTATTTCAATTCACCAATCGTTCAGGGCGCTTCGCAGGTCGTCTTCGCCTATCATCCGCAGATCATCGCAGAGTACTTCAGGCAACCTCACCTTCTCTCACGGCTGAAGGGAAGGAGAGGCGATTGGACGCTACAGGCGATTGACGCGTTTGGCGCCGCCGGCAAGGCTATCCTCTTGCTTCCACCCCACTTTTATAGGGATGGTTGCGATGTACTCGGGATACCCGAAGCCAAGCGCAGAGAAATTTTCCCGAGCACTGGCTACTTCGGTCTGACGTATATTCTCCAGAATTTCGATCCAGCTGAATGGAAGATCGTTCTTTGCGGGTTTACCTGGGAAGGATGGAAGCGCCACGCATGGGGGGATGAGCGCCAGTGGGTTATGGACAAGGTCGAGCAGGGTATTCTCAACATCATTGTATAAAAAGCACTGGCAGAACAATGCCGATGAGTGGTGGCCCGCTAGGAATGCAATTGATTCCGAGTGATGAAGACCATCTGATTCACCCAACATAAACCCCGGAAATTCCGGGGTTCTTGTTGATCTGCAGCTATCAGCCGCGCTTCTTCTTGACCTCGGCCATGCGCGGTTTGGTCTCAAGACCGCTCTTGTAGAGATTGTTGCGATCGAGATTTTTCACGTCCCGTTCCCCGCATAAGGCCATGGTGATATCGAGTTCCTTGCGGATAATTTCCAACGCTTCGGTGACACCCTGCTTGCCGCCTGCGCCGAGGCCGTAGAGAAATGCCCGGCCGATAAAGGTACCTTTGGCGCCGATCGCGAGGGCTTTCAATACATCCTGTCCGGACCGAATGCCGCCATCGAAAAGTACTTCGATCTTGTCACCTACGGCATCAACAATATCGGCGAGAACAGAAATCGATGATGGCGCGCCGTCAAGCTGGCGGCCCCCGTGATTGGATACGATAATGGCATCAGCGCCGGTTGAGACCGCCATTTTTGCATCCTCCACATCGAGGATTCCCTTGATGATGAGTTTGCCGCCCCAGCGTTCCTTGATCCATGCGACATCATTCCACGACAGGCGCGGATCAAACTGTTCCGCAGTCCAGGTCGACAGCGATGATAGGTCTCCAACACCCTTGGCATGACCGACGATGTTGCGGAATGTGCGGCGCTGCGTCTTGAGCATACCGATGCACCAATGCGGGCGGGTGGCCATTTGCCAGATATGTTTCGGCGTGAATTTCGGCGGGGCGGAAAGACCGTTGCGAATATCCTTGTGACGCTGGCCGAGAATTTGCAGGTCGAGCGTCAGAACCAGGGCGGAACACTTGGCCGCTTTGGCGCGATCGATCAGATTGTAGATGAAGTCACGGTCGCGCATCACGTAGAGCTGGAACCAGAACGGCTTGGTCGTTGCCGACGCAACGTCCTCAATCGAACAAATACTCATGGTTGAGAGCGTGAAGGGAACACCAAACTCTTCGGCCGCCTGAGCTGCCAGCATCTCGCCATCCGCATGTTGCATGCCGGTAAGTCCGGTGGGCGCGAGAGCGACTGGCATCGAGACCTTCTGGCCAATCATGGTGCTTTCAAGTGTCCGGTCGGTCATGTCGACAGCGACACGCTGGCGCAGCTGAATCTTGCGGAAATCTTCTTCATTGGCGCGGTAAGTGCTTTCGGTCCACGCACCCGAGTCGGCATAGTCGAAAAACATTTTTGGTACGCGGCGCTGCGCGATTTTTTTCAGATCGGCGATTTCAACTGTCTTTGGCATTTTTCCGTCCCGAAGCCCTTTGATCCGTTGTTCTCATACTAATGGATGCTCCAATGCAAGTGCCAGAACGAAATTCCTGCCGTCGGTCTGATACATCATATACGAGTACATACTTCATAGATAAATACGATGACAAGGGTTTGTCTTCACTCCAAAAATTTCGCTATGGTCTGCAATAACGCTGAATGGTGCACCAAAGGATATGATTCGATGCCAAAACAACCGGTTCTCGTGCTCGGTCCGCTTATGCCTTATTTACTCGAGGAGCTGGAAAAGCGTTATGCTGTCGAGAGACTCTATGAGGAAAAAGACGCTCTACACTTTCTGCAGCAAAATGCAGGGCGCTTCCAGGCGGCTGTCACAAGCACCTTTACGGGTCTGAAGGCAGACATGATAGACCTGTTACCTGCAGTTGAAATCGTTTCTTCCTTTGGCGTCGGCACCGATTCCCTGGATGTGGCCTATGCAAACAAGAAGGGGATCAAGGTTGCCAATACACCAGACGTGCTTAATGAGGACACCGCGAACATGGCGATCTCGTTGTTGCTCGCCACGACCCGGGACATTGCCGCCAATGATCGTTTCGTGCGGGATGGGCGTTGGGCCAAAGGCGAAACGCCGCCGCTAGCGCAGGGAATTGAAGGCAAAAGGGTCGGGCTCGTCGGGCTCGGGCGTATCGGTAGCGTTATTGCGGAAAAACTCCTGGCCTTCGGCTGTGAGGTGACCTACCACACTCGCAACAAAAAGCCGGACGTTTCCTACGCTTACTACCCTGATCTGGTTGCTATGGCCCGTGATTGCGCCGCCTTGATCGCGATCCTGCCGGGCGGCGACGCAACCCAGGGCATTGTTTCCCGCGAAGTGCTAAAGGCTCTTGGACCGCAGGGCACATTTATCAATATCGCACGCGGAACCGTGGTTGATGAGGTGGCGCTGGTGGAACTGCTGCAATCGGGCGAGCTCGGCCGTGCCGGACTCGACGTATTTGTAGACGAGCCGAATGTTCCCGAAGCCTTGTTTGCACTGAGTAACGTTGTTCTGCAACCGCATATGGGCAGCGCGACGGTCGAAACCCGGAAGGCCATGGCCGACCGGGTTGTCTCCAATCTCGAAAAATATTTCGCAGGTCAATAGGACTGCAATGCCGTGATGTTTATCCGAACACCACGGTCTTGTGGCCGTTGAGCATGACGCGGGATTCGAGGTGCTTCTTCACCGCCCGTGCCAGCACCCGGCTTTCGATATCGCGGCCGGTGGCCACAAAATCCTCGGCGCTCATCGCGTGGCTGACCCGTTCGGTCTCCTGCTCGATGATCGGACCTTCGTCGAGGTCCGGGGTGACATAATGCGCGGTGGCACCGATCAGCTTGACACCGCGCTCATGCGCCTGGTGATAGGGCTTGGCGCCCTTGAAGCTGGGCAGGAACGAATGGTGGATGTTGATCACCTTGCCGAACAGCCGCTTCGACAGATTGTCGGACAGCACCTGCATGTAGCGGGCGAGGATGACGAGGTCGGCACCGGTGTCCTTGACGATCTGCAGCAGCGCCTCTTCCTGTTCCTTCTTGTTGTCCCTGGATACCGGCAGCACGTGATAGGGGATGCCCTCATGCTCGGCAAAGCGGCGGCTGTCCTCGTGGTTGGAGACGATGGCGGCGACATCGGCATCGAGCCAGCCAACCTTGATCTGGTAGAACAGATGCAACAGGGCATGGTCGAACTTCGACACCATGATGATGATCTTCGGCTTCTTCGCCTGATCGACCAAAGTGGTCTTCATGTCGAAGCGGTCGATGGCGGGCTTGAGGGCACGTTCCACATCGTCTTTGGTCGTGCCTTCAGCTGCAGTGAAGGCGATGCGCATGAAGAAGCGATTGGTCTGCCGGTCCCAGAACTGGTTGCTCTCCGCAATATTGGCATCCATCCCGGCAAGTTCTGTCGTCACCGAGGCAACGATGCCAGGCTTGTCTTCGCAGGAGAGGGTGAGGACGTAATTCTTGTCTGGCATGGGAACTCCGGATGCAGGCGATCTGAACTCGCTGGATCATAAAGAGCAGCGTTGAAACGCGTCGACACAAAAACGAAGCGCTCAGTCCTTTTTCCGGCATCCGTCCGCCCGGTCAAATGATCTTCCTTCAACCGGTCGTGAGTTTTTGACCTCAGACCTCAGGCTTGGTCCCATACCAGCGCGGCGTATAGACCCATTTGCCACCGTCGATACGGTCAAAACTGCGGGTGAGGGAGGAACCAACGATGATCACGGTTCGCATGTCGACCTGTTGCGGGGTCAGCTCTGCGAGTGGAATGACCCGCAAGGATGCCCCGGGCCGGCCGATATCCCGTCCGAGTACGATCGGCGTTTCCGGGCTGCGATACTGGCGCAGGATTTCGATGGCACGTGGCAGTTGCCACGGACGCGGCTTGGAGATCGGGTTGTAGAAGGCCATGGCGAAGTCTGCTTCGGCAGCCAGTGCTATGCGCTTTTCGATAATGTCCCATGGCTTAAGGTTGTCGGATAGCGACAGGATGCAGAAATCATGACCAAGCGGTGCGCCACTATGACTGGCCGCGGCGAGCGCAGCAGAAACACCTGGCAGGATCTCGAGGTGCACATTGTGCCAGGTGGGATCGTCGGAGTCGTGCAGAGCCTCAATCACAGCCGCCGCCATGGCAAAAACGCCCGGATCGCCGGAAGAAATCATCACGACCGAGCGGCCGGTTGCCGCAAGTTCGAAGGCATGACGTGCGCGCTGCATCTCCTCGCGATTATCGGTCATGTGCACAGTCTGGTCGGGGCGGAAAGGCCCCGCCATACGGACATAGGTCTCGTAGCCAAGGATAATTTCGGCGCGGGCAATCTCCTGTTTGACAACGGGAATCATGAAATCGGGATCGCCGGGACCAAGTCCCACAACTGCGAGTCTGCCCCGTTTGGGTGCGCCAGCGCCGATATCCTCTGAGGTGGCGGCATTGATGACCGGGTCTTTCCTCGGCTGAAAGATCAGCTCGCCTTCTTGTGGTGCAGCATCGGAAGTGGTCACGCGAATGAGAAGTTCGCCACTATCATCCAACGGTAGCCGCGCTTCCTTGAGCCACGGTGCATCTCCTTCAATTCGGACAGTTTTACCCGCAAGCAGATCAGAGATGAAAGTCTTGGCATCCTCTGGATTTTTCAAGATGAATTCCGGAGGCGGATTAAGCAGGCATGTGCCGAAGCGAAGCTCTCCCGACGTCGTGATAGCCGGCGCAACATCGAGAATCTGAGCAATCTGGCGCGCAAGAACGTTAACTCCCGCTGTGCCGCCCAGAAGCGGAACCACGGCGCTCCCATCATCGGCTACGGCAAGAACGGGCGGTTCTGCGCCCTTGTTGTCGAGAATCAAAGCCAGTGAGCGAATGGTGATGCCGGCAGCACAAAGCGCAATGATTGTCTGTCCGCTTTGGTAGTGCTCGCGGATCGTTTCACCAAAATTGCTGAAGCTCACATCGGCGCCCTCGACACGACCCTCAAACCCGTAGATGGCCGCACCGGGTAGGCCTGCCTTGATGCGGAGCGCGGTTTCCATGCCGAGCGCCGAAAGAACCAGAATTACGGGCATTCGCTACCGCCTTGCCATTTTTCACCTGGTACGAGAATGAGCGAAAAATAGGGAGAAGTGTCCGGATCCACCTCGGCAAGCGGAACTATGCGCTGCGCATCCATTGTTGCGCGTTCGACATAGAGCGCCCGGTCCATCAGACCGAGTTCCTCGATCACACCGCGTACCTTTGCAAGATTCTTGCCGAGCTTCATGATAGCGGCCGCTTCCGTGGCCCCTAGCCGTACCTTCAAGTCTTCCGAAGGCAGGACTCCCGACAGGACGGTCAGCGTCTGATTGCGATAGACAAGGGGCGCGCCGAGCACGGCGGCGCCGCCCAGAATGGAGCACACGCCCGGCACGACTTCGGTTTGATAATCTTCTGCCAGCCGGTCATGGATATACATGAAGGAGCCATAGAAGAAGGGATCACCTTCTGCGATTACCGCCACATCCTGCCCCGCATCGAGATGCGCACGCAGGACGCCGGTGATCTCACCATAGAAATCGCTGACAATGGCTTCGTAATTCATGTGCGCAGGCAATATTTCGGTTGTGACCGGATAGATGAGGGGCACCAGCAACTGATTATCGTTGAGATAGCGCTCGACGATGGTCAGTGCATTGCCCTTCTTGCCCTTGGCGGCATGATAGGCGACGACGGGCGCAGCTTGCAGCAGCCGCAACGCCTTCAATGTGATGAGTTCAGGGTCGCCGGGGCCAACGCCCAGCCCGAAAAGCCGGCCTGGTTGCGGCATCATTCTTTCTCCGAAGCAAGCGCGTTGATCGCGGCCGCGGCCATGGCACTGCCGCCGCGCCGTCCATGCACCACGACATAGGGAATGCCTCGGCTGTTTTCGGCAAGCGCGGCCTTGGATTCCATGGCGCCGACGAAGCCGACGGGAAAGCCGAGAATGAGCGCGGGCTTTGGAGCACCTTCATCGATCATTTCCAGCAGGCGAAAGAGAGCAGTCGGGGCGTTGCCAAATGCGACAACCGCTCCGCGCAGACGCGGACGCCACAGCTCCAGCGCTGCGGCCGAGCGAGTATTGCCCATGCCGCGAGCCAACGCCGCAACCGAGGGATCGCTCAAGGTGCATATCACATCGTTGTTGGCGGGCAAGCGGGCTCTTGTCACCCCTTCTGCAACCATGCGCGCATCGCAAAGAACAGGTGCGCCGTTCAGCAAAGCGTTGCGGCCCGCCGTGGCGGCATCTTCGGAAAATGCCAGATCCTGGATCACATCCACCATGCCGCAGGCATGGGCGACGCGCACGGCGAGTTTTTCCAGATCGGCCGGAATACGGCTGAGATCGGCTTCGGAACGGATGATGGCGAAGGAGCGATCATAGATCGCCTGACCGTCGCGAATATAGTCAAGCATTGAATGGCCCCCCAGAGCCGGAATTTTTGCCGATCAGTTCGGCGGCTTCCTCGATAGTGACGTTCGCAGCCAATAGCTTGCCAAAACGCGACGGTCCATTGGTCGCGCGCAGAAAGATGTCATAATGCCCGGCTGACGTTGCGACCAGTGTAACCGGCGTTGCGGATGGCGAGGCGCAGGATTTGCTGCAACCACTCATGTGAACCTGGGGAACGGCGGTTCTATCGCTTAGCAGTGTAGCGAGCTTCAGCCCGTCCGCTTGGGTGGCGGCCAATCCGGAACCGCATCCCGCGGAACCGGAACAACTCACCATCGTCGCAAGAGGCAGCCGCGGATCGGCGTTAAGACCAAGCGATTCGAGATCGACCAAGGCGCTTGTTGCGCGGTCGCTACGGACCTGAGGCAAGAGAATGCTCTGCCAAGGGGTCAGGCGCAATTTGCCGTTGCTGGATCTGTCGGCGACATCCGCAAGCGATCGCAAAAGATCCGGACCGAGCCGGCCAAGTCGGGGCATGGCACCGACGAGGCAGTTTGAACCATCGAATTCGGGCAGGATGCCAAGATGCCCGTTCTGCCGGGGCAGCGCCCTGCGCCAGCCGGCAGGTTCTTCGCTCGCAACCGGAAAACCAAGGCGTTTTTCAAGCTGCTCGACGAGACCATCGCTCCCGGCATCAGCAACCAGATGGCGCAGGCGGGAAGCGGCAGGATGCGACCTGTTCCAGTCGATAAACAGATCGAGAATCGTGGTGACGAGTTCGAATGCATTCTCGGCAGGGATGATCCCGAGGGCTGGCTGATCGCAGGTCGCCGTTGGCGGCACGCCAGCAACGCCAAAGGCGTAGCGCGGCGATTGGTTGCCGGGATCGATTGGGCTCAACCACAGATCATGAGGGTGTTCAACCATCGCCAGCCACTCGCCACCATCAATGAGCATGCAGAATTTTGGTGACAAAGTTTGGTATGACGGGTTCGTTTGCAGCGTTGACAGCAAACGGGCTGCCATAGGCTTCACATCAACCTTATTCTTGTCGAATCCGGCGATCGGGCTGATCATGATGTTGCGAACGTCGTCCCCCTTGTCGGTCAATGGCCCGAGGTCAGCGTCCAGCAGGGCGGCAATCAATGAATTGCCGGTTTCAGGACGAACACCCCTAATCTGCAGGTTGGCGCGATTGGTAATTTCGATAACGCCACTGCCGAAACGCCTTGCCGCATCAGCCACGCCCCTTGCCTGATCGGCGCTAAGGTCGCCGAAGGTCAGCTTGACCCTGCAAATTGAACCATCGAGTGCCTTGGCCATGCGAAACAGCCCTGGACAGGCGGAGCGCCGGTCTTCAATCCTTGATGGCAAGATATGTTTGGATAACAGGTCCATGGTATTCACGGTTTTACAGGATGGCTTGGTGTGTGCCAACCTTCTGATTGCGAGTGGCTTCGTTGACCGATCGAATGCTTTCGGGCATGCATAACACTAAGAATTCATGGAATGATAATGGCGCAGTGGCTGACAATCATTGGGATTGGCGAAGACGGATATGGCGGGCTCGGCCAGAACGCCCGGGAGGCGCTGGGTCGGGCGGAAACCGTTTTTGGCGGTAAACGGCATCTTGAGCTCCTGCCATCAGATATAATGGCGGAACGCATTGCCTGGCCGATGCCGTTTTCAGATGCCTACCCCATGTTGCGCGCCCTGCGCGGGCAACATGTTGTTGTACTTGCGAGTGGCGATCCGATGCATTTCGGTATGGGCGCGACGCTGACGCGCTTCATCGAACATGATGAAATGCGGATACTTTCGGCCCCCTCGTCATTTTCATTGGCAGCAGCTGCAATGGGCTGGCCGATCCAGGACTTGCAACTTCTGAGTGTTCACGGCAGGCCAGTTGAGTCCCTGTTCAAGGCGTTTGTGCCTGGCGCAAGGCTGCTTGTTCTCAGCAATGACGGGGACACGCCAGCGCAAGTGGCGCGAATGCTAAGCCAAAGCGGCTTCCCGTCAGCGCATTTGACCGTATTGGAACACATGGGCGGTGGCGCTGAACAACGTATAGAGGGCGTTTCCGGTACTTGGAATCATCCGCGCTGCGCCGACCTCAATGTGTTGGCGGTGGATTGCGGTGTGCCCACATCATCCGCTCGCGCCTATTCAGTATTGGCTGGCCTGCCAGATGAGGCTTTTGAAAATGATGGGCAATTGACAAAACGGGATATTCGCGCGGTCACTCTGGCGCATCTTGGGCCGCTGCCGGGCGAGTTGCTCTGGGACGTTGGTGCAGGCTGTGGATCGATCAGTATTGAGTGGATGCGGGCGCATGCGGCATGCAGGGCACTTGCCATTGAGGCCAATGAAAATCGTCAGGGTCTGATCTTGCGCAACAGCCGGGCCCTCGGCGTGCCGGATCTCCAGATCGTCTGCGGTGGGGCCCCGGCGGCACTGGCCGGTCTCGCGGTGCCCGACGCAATTTTCATTGGCGGGGGCGTCACCGATGAAGGCGTGATGCAAACATGCTGGCAAAGTCTGAAGCCCGGCGGCAGGCTCGTGGCCAATGCCGTGACGATCCAGAGTGAAGTGGCGCTGGTCGGCTGGCGGGAGGTCTTTGGCGGCGATCTCACCAAGCTCACGGTGTCGCACGCGCAGCCGCTGGGTAGTTTTGATGCGTGGCGAGCCGCTTTGCCAGTGACGATCTATTCCGTTCGCAAACCGGATTGATCTGATTGTTGATGTCGAGCGCGCGACAGGATGGCGACAGGTTTATGTCGTCTAAGGAGTGCGGGAGATTGCAATTTGATGCGAATTCATATTCAAACGGCGCATAAACCTCGGCCGTCCGGGAGTTATCGCTGCCCTGAATCCCCATCGTCTAAAGCAATCAGGGAGTCTCAAGCAGGATTTAAGTATGGCAACCTATAAATATTTCATCTGGCCGTTTCTTTTTACGTTTGTGGGACTGGCGCTCGGCACATGGATCGGTTTCGTATATTCCGGAACTGTGCAGGGCGCGCTTTCGGTACTGTTTATCTGCGCGGTCCTGGGAATTCTCGAAATCTCACTTTCTTTTGACAATGCGATCGTCAACGCCAAGATATTGCGTGATATGACGCCTGTCTGGCAGCATCGCTTCCTGACCTGGGGTATCATCATTGCCGTATTCGGCATGCGAATCATTTTTCCCCTTGCGATCGTGGCGATTGCCGCCTGGATTGATCCCATATCCGCACTAAAGCTGGCCATATCCAATCCGTCGGAATATGCCCGCATCATGCAGGAGGCACATGTCGCCATTGCCGCCTTTGGCGGGACGTTCCTGTTGATGGTGGGGCTCAAGTTCTTCTTTGATCATGAAAAGGACGTGCACTGGATCAAGGTGGTTGAAAGCCACGCTTCGCGGTTTGCTTCTGTGCAAGGCATCGAAGTCGCTGTAGCGCTTAGCCTGATCATTTTCTTCTCGCAGCAATTGGAAGGTGTAGAATCCATTACATTTCTGACCTCAGCGATCTATGGACTTCTTACATTCCTCATTGTTGAAGGCTTGGGCGCCATCCTCGATGCGACGCAGGAACAGATGGATTCCATTCACAAGGGCGGCCTTGGGGCGTTCCTCTATCTGGAAATGCTGGATGCCAGCTTCTCATTCGATGGTGTTATCGGCGCTTTCGCACTTTCGACCAATCTGTTCGTGATTGCCATCGGCCTTGGCATTGGGGCATTCTACGTGCGTGCGCTGACTATCATGATGGTGGACAAGGAAACGCTCGGCCAGTACCGCTATCTGGAACACGGCGCTTTTTATGCGATCCTTGTTCTGGCAGTGATCATGTATTGCCAGACGCTCTTCCATATTCCGGAAGTGATAACAGGCGTTATCGGTGCCGCTTTGATTTTTCTCTCGCTTTGGTCGTCGATCGTCTACCGGCGACGCAACGGGGAAACACAGGAGGCTTGAAGAGCTGCCAACGGGATGCAATGAAAAATACGTGATTAGATCCGGAACGCCTTCTAACGATTGAATTTTCCTGCCGAGAGGAGAATTGTCTTATGGAACTCGATCCCCAGAACGCGTTATCGGCTATCCAGGCGGGCATTCGTCAGGCCAGTGCCCTTATCGTGACCTATTCGTTTTCGGTACTTGGGGCAGTTCTCCTGCTGGTCATCGGATTTGTCGTCGCCGGCCTCGTGGAGCGGTGGATATATGCCGGGCTTGGACAGGTCAGCGGTTTCGACCTGACATTGCGACGCTTCTTCTCGAAGATTGCCCGCTACGTCGTGCTTGGGCTCGTCGTTGTCATGGTACTTGGGCAGTTTGGTATCCAGACAGCTTCCGTTATTGCCGCCATCGGTGCGGTCGGCCTTGCAATCGGTCTGGCGCTGCAGGGCACGCTGCAGAATATCGCAGCCGGGATCATGCTGCTGGCGCTGCGGCCACTTCGGATAGGCGAATATGTGGAAGTGGGCAGTATTGCCGGAACGGTTGAAGAGATCGGACTTTTCGCTACGCGATTGCGCGCTGCCGACGGCATCTACGTTCTTGCTCCCAATTCGACCCTGTGGACGCAACCAGTCAAAAACTTCACGCGAAATGGAGTCCGTCGCAACGACATCACGATTACGGTTCCAAACGCCGACAATATTGACGGAATTCAGAAAACCCTGCTCGGCTTGGCGGAACGGGATGTACGGGTTCGGAAGGAACCGGCCCCGACAGCTTTCGTCGCGGAACTTGGCGATAGCACCATGGACATCACATTGCGCTACTGGACGTCTGTAAGTGATTTCCTGTCAGCCAAAGTGGAATTGAACAAGAGCGTGAGGAACATTCTCAACGGCAGTGCGAAATGAACGGCCAGTGGGCCGCCGGTTCAAGGGCGGATTTCTTCCACTGTGGCTGAATGTAGCATTGCACAATATTCATGCATGCGCAAAAATAAGGCATGAAGGCTGCCTTATCCATCATGATCTTTGACGAAAACCGCATACGCGCCTCCATCATCGAAGAGGGGTTGCGGGAGGCGGGGCATGATCAAGTGGTGGTGCTCAACGATATCGTTGGACTGGCACGCCAGATCGAGGTGATCAGCCCGGATGTCATTGTCATCGATATCGAAACGCCAAACCGCGACATGCTGGAGCATTTGTTTCAACTGACGCGTTCTGTGCGTAAACCCATCGCCATGTTTGTCGATCGTTCCGATAGTTCGTCTATTGAAGCCGCGGTGGAGGCGGGCGTTTCGGCCTATGTGGTCGATGGCCTGAAGAAAGAGCGCGTAAAGCCCATTCTCGATATGGCCGTTAGCCGCTTCAAGGCATTCAGCCGGCTGCAGCAGGAACTGGCAGATGCCAAAAGCGCGCTTGAAGAGCGGAAAATCATCGAACGCGCCAAGGGCATTCTGATGAAGTCGCGAAAATTGTCGGAAGACGAGGCCTATGCGCTCTTGCGCCAGACAGCAATGAACGAGAAGAAAAAACTTGCCGATATTGCGCAAAGCGTCGTCATGGCCGCGGCAATTCTGGGAAGTTAGGAGCAGTCATGAGTTTCATCCGTACTGGGATTGAAAGAAGCGATGGGGCCCGGCTCGCAATGCCAGCTGCGATACGCAGCGAAGGAACGCGGCTGGTTCGTGCAGGATTCATTCCGCTTGTCGACGCCTCGGTGCTCATAGCAGCCGCGGAATTCGGCTTCGCTGCACGTGAAGGCATTCAGCTTGACCTGGTCAAGGATGTCTCCTGGGCCAATATACGCGACCGGCTGGCGTTCCGGCAGTTCGATATCGCACATATGCTCGCACCCATGCCCGTTGCGTCGGCGCTTGGACTTGGTTCCAACCCCTCGCCGGTGATCACACCCTTTTCCCTTGGCCGTGGTGGCAACGCCATTACACTATCGGTGCAGCTCTATCGCCGCATGCAAGCCAAGGCTGGTTTGACCGGGCATGAGGATGCGCTTGCCAATGCCAAGGCGCTCAAGCTGGTAATCGAGGAAATGCGGGAAAAGGGCGAGGCCCTACCGGTTCTGGGCATGACTTATCCATTTTCGTCGCACAATTACGAATTGCGGTACTGGCTGGCGGCGGGGGGCATTCATCCTGATCATGATGTGAAACTCGTCGTCGTTCCGCCGCCGATGACATCGGATGCTTTGTCGGCCGGTGCAATCGATGGGTTCTGCGTGGGAGCGCCGTGGAACATGGTGGCGGTAGCGCGGGATGTCGGCCGGATCGTTGCGGTCAAGGAAGACATCTGGCCATCAAGTCCGGAAAAAGTCATCGGAATGCGGCCCGAATGGGCCGCGCAGAATCCGGAGATCTTGTCACGGTTGCTCGTCGCGCTCGATCGCGCGGCAGCCTGGTGCGATGTTTCCGATAATCGGAGCGAACTGGGGCACGTACTCGCTGAACCGCGCTATCTGGATGCGCCATTCGACATTGTGCACCGCGTCTTGCTCGGCAGATTTACAACAGATCCTGATGGAACCGATCGGACCGTTCCGGAGTATTTTTCCTTCCATCGTGAAGGTGCCAATTTCCCCTGGATCAGTCAGGCGCAATGGATATTCAGCCAGATGGTGCGGTGGGGGCAGGTGGCCTATTCGCCGGAGACCAGCCAGCAAGTGTCCTCAGCCTTTCGTCCAGACCTGTATCGGCATGCTTTGGGCCCGCGTTCCGATATTCCATCCGATGATCTGCGGATCGAGGGCAATGCGACCGATGACGGATTTATCGACGGTGCTGTATTCGATCCGCAGCGTATTGCCGGTTATCTGCAGGGGTTTGATATCGCCAGCCTGGATACACGTTCGGTTGCCCCAAATGAGATTTGAGCGTGGCAAAAAATTGTGCTCTGCACAATAAATTGGCATGGCTTTGATGCAATTGCACAAATGGCTCGCTTTGGATTCCCGACTACGCCACTTAGCCTGACGGCTACTTAGTTAAATAACCATTGAATAACAACAAGTTATATTTTCTCCGTCAAACTGGCACGCGGTTTGCATAACTATTTCTGTTCCGTCAATGATGACAGGAACCGCAGGCACCGGCATCGGGTGCTTCAAAGACATCGACGTCGCTTGGCAAGTTCGTTCCACCAGTCTGGTTCTGGGGAATACGCTTCATCCAGCGGCGTTTTTTTATTGGCTGAACCGGCTGCAAAAGGCCGAAGCGTTTGAGGATCACGATGAAAGACAATCTGCCAATGGGTATTGAAGCAGGAGAGTCGCAGCGAGCCCTGTGGATATCAACTACTGCATTCACGATCTGTTTTGCCGTGTGGACGATCTTTTCGATCATCGGCATTCGTATCAAACAGGAACTCAATCTCAGCGAAGCGGAGTTTGGACTTCTTGTCGGCATGCCGATCTTGACGGGATCGGTCATCCGCGTCGTGCTGGGTGTGTGGACCAGCCGTTATGGCGGACGGGTTGTCTACACGGTTACGATGCTGGCGGCCGCGCTCGCTACGTTCCTCCTCGCCTACGCAAGAACCTATCCAGAAATGCTGATTGCCGGTCTCGGCGTCGGCATTGCGGGTGGGTCGTTTGCCGTTGGTGTTGCTTATGTATCTCCCTTCTTTCCGCCGAATAAACAAGGCACCGCGCTTGGCATCTTCGGTGCTGGCAATGTTGGTGCCGCTGTCACCAAGTTTCTCGCCCCACTTGTCCTTGTTGCTTTCGGATGGCAAGCGGTCGCCGAAATATGGGCTGCTGCTCTTGTCGTCATGGCAATCGTATTCTGGTTCACGACGACAGACGATCCGGCTTACCGGGCGCGCGCGCGTGGTAAAGACCGGCCAAAGAGTTTTCTCCATGAGCTGGCACCCCTGAAAGATCTTCGTGTCTGGCGTTTCTCGCTCTATTACTTCTTTGCCTTTGGGGGCTTTGTCGCCCTTGCGCTCTGGCTCCCGCGCTACCTCGTCGGCGTCTATGGATTTGGAATCGAAGCAGCAGGCATGCTCGCTGCAGCCTATTCGATCCCTGGCAGCATTTTCCGCGCCTATGGCGGTGTCCTCTCCGACAAGATCGGCGCGCGCAAGGTTATGTATATGACACTTGCCGCCGGGGGCGTAGCCACTCTCATTCTCTCGCTGCCGGCCGCGCAAGCCTCGCAACCAGTGCCTCTGGCCATAACGCCAACTGTGTTCGTTGCCGTGATCTTTGTCCTCGGCTTTTTCATGAGCCTCGGCAAGGCTGCGGTCTACAAGCATATCCCGGCCTACTACCCCAACAGTGTGGGCGCTGTCGGCGGTGTCGTCGGCATGGTTGGTGGGCTTGGAGGCTTCATCCTCCCGATCGCGTTCGGGCTAATGAAAGACCTGACGGGCCTGTGGTCGAGCTGCTTCATGCTGCTCTTCCTTATCGTCGCGATCTCTCTCATCTGGATGCATGTCTCCATCCGGCAAATGCAACGCCCTGCCTTCGCTTGAATATCGGTATCGGAAACATACTCATGAAAAAACAGAAGCTCATCATTGTCGGCAATGGCATGGCGCCGGGCCGAGCGCTCGAACACCTGTTCGAGCTGGCGCCCGACGCCTATGACGTCACGATTTTCAACGCCGAACCGCGTGTCAATTATGATCGGATCATGCTGTCGCCCGTGCTTTCCGGCGAAAAGGAATTCGAGGAAATCATCATCCACGGGGATGGCTGGTACATCAAGCACGGGATCATGCTGTATAAGGGCCATAAAGTCGTCAATATCGACCGTGCGGCCAAAACAGTTACTTCCGACGCGGGTACAACCGAATCCTACGACAAGCTGCTGATTGCCACCGGTTCTTCTCCCTTTATCCTGCCGGTGCCCGGTAACAATCTCCCCGGTGTTCTGACCTATCGCGATCTCGACGACGTCAGGGCCATGCTGCTCGCTGCGCAGTCGCGGGCTCGGGCCATTGTAATCGGCGGCGGATTGCTTGGCCTCGAAGCGGCTGCGGGCCTCAAATCCCGCGATATGGATGTGACGGTCCTGCACGTCATGCCGACATTGATGGAGCGCCAGCTCGATCCGGCAGCGGGCTACCTCCTGGAAAAGGCAGTCGAACAACGCGGCATCCGAGTCATGACCAAGGCCAGCACCAAGGAGATTATTGGTGAGAAGAAGGTCGAGGGGGTGTTGCTTGCCGATGGCACGGTGCTGCCTGCAGATCTTGTAGTAATGGCCGTCGGTATCCGGCCCAATGGCGCGCTTGCCAAGGAAGCCGGGCTTGAATTCAATCGCGGCATTGTCACCGATGCCGGCATGCGCACTTCCGATCCGGATATCTTTGCCATCGGAGAATGCGCAGAAGTGGGCGGGCAATGCTACGGCCTCGTCGCGCCGCTCTATGAAATGGCGCGAGTCGTGGCGGCGCAGCTTGCAGGAAACGGCGACGCCGCCTTTGTTCATAGCGAGACGCCGACCAAGCTGAAGGTTACCGGCATCAACGTCTTTTCGGTCGGCGATCTCGGCGAGGGCGACGATCGTCAGGAAATCGTATTGCGCGATGCTTCTGCAGGCATTTACAAGCGTCTTGTCCTCAAGGACGACCGTATTATCGGCACTGTCCTTTACGGCGAAACCTCCGATGGTGCATGGTTCCATGATCTCACCAAGAAGCGTACCGATATTTCGGAGATGCGCGACACCCTGATTTTCGGCCAGTCCTATCAGGGAGGGTCCCCACTGGACCCTATGGCGGCCGTTGCAGCCTTGCCAGATGATGCAGAAATCTGCGGTTGCAACGGCGTTTGTAAAGGTAAAATAACCGGTGCAATCACCGGAAAAGGGCTGACGTCGCTCGACGATGTACGCGCCCATACCAAGGCTTCCGCTTCGTGCGGTAGTTGTACGGGTCTCGTCGAGCAGCTTCTGTCGCTCACACTCGGCGATACCTACAATCCCGCTGCAGTCACACCGATGTGCAGTTGCACGAGCCTCAGCCATGACGATGTTCGCCGTTTGATCAAGGCCAAGCAGCTGAAATCGATTCCGGAAGTCATGCAGGAACTCGAATGGAAAACCTCCTGCGGCTGCGCCAAGTGCCGTCCGGCATTGAACTACTATCTTGTGGCTGATTGGCCGGATGAATATGCGGATGATTATCAGTCACGCTTCATCAATGAGCGGGTTCACGCCAATATCCAGAAGGATGGCACTTATTCCGTGGTGCCGCGCATGTGGGGCGGTGTGACCAACTCCAAGGAACTCCGCGCCATAGCCGATGTCGTCGACAAGTTCGACATACCTGCGGTGAAGGTGACCGGCGGTCAGCGTATCGACATGCTGGGCATCAAGAAAGAGGATCTGCCCGCCGTCTGGGCTGATCTCGGCAAGGCCGGATTCGTGTCGGGTCAGGCCTATGCCAAGGGCCTGCGTACCGTAAAGACCTGCGTCGGCACGGACTGGTGCCGTTTCGGTACACAGGATTCTACCGGCCTTGGTATCCGCATAGAGAAGTTCATGTGGGGATCCTGGACGCCAGCCAAGGTCAAGATGGCTGTCTCCGGCTGTCCACGCAATTGCGCCGAAGCTACTTGCAAGGATGTCGGCATTATCTGTGTCGATTCGGGCTACGAGATCCATTTCGCTGGAGCCGCCGGTCTCGATATCAAGGGGACCGAGGTTCTCGGTCTGGTGAAAACCGAGGATGAGGCCCTGGAGCATGTCGTGGCGTTGACGCAGATGTACCGCGAGCAGGGCCGCTATCTTGAGCGCATCTACAAATGGGCGAAGCGTGTCGGCCTTGATGAAATTCGCCGCCAGATCATGGGTGATGCGCAAAAGCGCAAGGCCTATTTTGACCGGTTTGTTTTCAGCCAGAAGTTCGCCCAGGTCGACCCATGGTCGGAGCGTGTGTCGGGTGTCGACAAACACGAATTCCAGCCCATGGCCACCATCGGCTTTCACCAGGCAGCGGAGTGAGCGTCATGAATGACTGGATTGAAATCGGATCGATTAACGATATTCCGCGCCGGGGCGCGCGCTGCGTAAAGACGCCGCAAGGCAAGATCGCCGTCTTTCGGACCATGGAAGATCAGATTTTCGCCATTGACGACCATTGTCCGCACAAGGGTGGACCACTCAGCCAAGGCATTGTGCACGGAGCCGCCGTGACGTGTCCACTGCACAATTGGGTGATTTCGCTAGAAACCGGCAAGGCTCTCGGCGCCGACGAGGGAAGCGTCAGGACCATTGCCATCAAGCTCGATGGTGACCGGATCCTTGCACTGCTCGAACTTGCCGCCGTAGCGGCGGAATAGACCTTATGGAAAGCGATTCTCCCACCAGTGTTCGCACCACCTGCCCTTATTGCGGGGTAGGCTGCGGCGTTCTCGCCACCAGGGAGGAGAGCGGAGTCATTGGCATTGCGGGCGACCCCCATCACCCCGCCAATTTCGGGCGTCTTTGCTCGAAAGGCTCCGCTCTTGGCGAGACCGTCGATCTGGAAGGAAGGCTGCTCGAACCGCGGATAGAGGGCGAGCCTGCAAGCTGGGACACGGCGCTTGATCTGGTAGCAGGCCGTTTCGCCGAAACGATCAGGGAGCACGGGCCGGACAGCGTGGCATTCTACGTTTCCGGCCAGCTTTTGACGGAAGACTACTATGTTGCCAACAAGCTGATGAAAGGTTTCATCGGCTCCGCCAATATCGACACCAACTCGCGTCTGTGCATGTCGTCTTCCGTGGCCGGTCATCGCCGTGCCTTCGGTTCGGATACCGTTCCCGGCACCTATGAGGACTTGGAACTGGCCGATCTCATCGTGCTCACCGGTTCGAATTTGGCCTGGTGTCATCCGGTGCTTTACCAGCGTATCGCGGCAGCCAAGGCCAGGCGTCCGCATATGCGCATTGTACTCATCGATCCACGCCGGACCATGACCGCAGATATTGCGGACATGCATTTGAAGATCAAGCCGGACGGAGATACGGCCCTTTTCGTCGGGTTGCTCGGTTACCTCGCCGCGCAAGGCGCAGTGGATCGAACCTATCTGGACAGGTACACCTCAGGTTTCGACGCAGCGCTGGCAATTGCCAAGAACCATGATCTGCGTAGCATCTCCGCACGCACGGGGCTTTCCCCGGAGGAACTGCGCGAGTTCTTCGCGCTGGTCACGCGGACCGAGCGCTGCGTGACGATCTATAGTCAGGGTGTGAATCAGTCCACAAGTGGAACAGACAAGGTCAACGCCATCATCAACTGTCATCTGGCGACAGGCCGCATCGGCCGTCCGGGCATGGGGCCGTTTTCGGTTACCGGCCAGCCCAATGCCATGGGCGGCCGCGAGGTTGGCGGCCTCGCCAATATGCTGGCGAGCCATATGCATCTGGAAGACGAAGATCACCGTCAGCTGGTTCAGGAGTTCTGGGCGTCGCCAACGATAGCCTGCAGGCCGGGGCTGAAGGCCGTTGATCTCTTCGATGCGGTGCGGGAAGGAAAGGTGAAGGCGCTGTGGATCATGGCGACCAATCCCGTCGATTCAATGCCGGAAGCCGATCTCATCGTTGAAGCATTGAAGGCCTGTCCTTTCGTTGTGGTATCTGACATCAACGCGGTGACTGATACGACGCGCCATGCGCATGTGCTTCTCCCCGCAGCCGCTTGGGGCGAAAAGGACGGTACGGTCACCAACTCCGAACGGCGGATCAGCCGGCAGCGTCCCTTCCTACCGCTACCGGGCGAGGCGAAGCCGGATTGGTGGATGGTCACACAGGTCGCCAGGCGCATGGGTTTTGCGACTAGCTTTGCCTATGAAAACCCCTCGCAGATTTTCGCAGAACATGCGGCACTGTCGGGAACCGGCAATCGTGGCGGCCGTGATTTCGACATCAGCGCACATGCTGCCATATCGGGAGAGGGTTATAATGCTCTGCAGCCATTTCAGTGGCCGCAAGAACGTGGGAAATCAGCATCGGAGCAACGGTTCTTCGCTGACGGGGACTTCTACACGCCGGACCGTCGCGCGCGTCTTGTCGCGGTGCATCCTGCGAATGATGAAGCATCCGACCCCCGATACCCGTTTGTCCTGAATACGGGGCGTGTAAGGGATCACTGGCACACGATGACGCGCACAGGAAAGAGCGCGCGTCTTTCCAGCCATTTCGCCGAGCCCTTTGCCGAAATTCACCCCCTCGACGCAGCGGAGCTGGGTATTGGCGACGCGACCCTGGTAAGGCTCGCAAACGACCATGGCGCAATTATCGTCCGGGCTTTGCTTACCGACCGGCAGGCGCGGGGCAATGTCTTCGTGCCAATGCACTGGACCGGGCAATTTGCCAGCAAGGCGCGCGTGGATACGTTGGTGACCGCAAACCTTGATCCGGTATCCGGTCAACCTGCGCTCAAAATGGCAAATGTTGCTGTCAGGTCATTTCAGGCTCGCTGGTATGGCTTTGCAGTCATGCGCGAAAAGCCTGCATCCGTCGAAGACTATTGGGCGCTCGCACGAACACAGGCGGGTTTCCGGCTCGAGCTGGCAAGCTGCGAGCAGCCCAGGGATTGGAGTTCATTCGCTCAGCAACTATTCCAGACCGAGGCCGATGTTCCGCTGCTCGCCTATCACGATCATCGTCAGGGTCAGCACCGCATCGCGGCGTTCGAAGGTGAGACACTTGCAGGTGTGCTCTATGTAGCGCGCGAACCGGTCACCGTTTCGCGTAGTTGGGCGAGCGAACAGTTGATGCAGCAATTCGCTGACGCACACCAGCGGTATCAGCTTCTGGCAGGAAAGCCTGGCAAGAACATGCCTGACAAGGGCGCAATCGTCTGCGCGTGTTTTTCGGTTGGAAAGAACGAGATTGCGGCCGCCGCCCGCGGGGGTTGCCATACGGTGGAAGCCATCGGACAGACGTTGAAGGCCGGAACCAATTGCGGCTCCTGCCGTGCGGAAATCAGGGGTATCATCGATGCAAATATTGTCGAAGCAGCAGAGTAATACCTTACCGGCCAGCATTGGCAGCCTGGCGGTGCTGCCGGTCTTCTTCAATCTTAAAGGCAGGCGCGCGCTTGTCGCTGGCGGCAGTGCGGCCGCGACATGGAAAGCCGAATTGCTGGCGGCTGCAGGCGCGGAGGTTCACGTGTATGCGCGGGTGTTGAGCGAAGAAATGTCAGCGCTGATATCGGCATTGCCGCTCGTTTATCATCCGTGCGGCTGGTCCGCGGCCAGCTTTGAGGATGTGGCAATTGCCGTTGCCGATACGCAGACGGATGGCGAAGCGCATGCCTTTCTTACTACAGCCATTCAAAAGGGCGTTCCGTGCAACGTGATCGACCGTCCTGAATTCTGCCAGTTCCAAATTGGCTCGATCGTTAGTCGTTCGCCGGTGGTGATCGGTATCTCGACCGGCGGAGCAGCGCCTATCCTCGGTCAGGCAATCAGACGGCGCATTGAAGCACTTCTGCCGGCCTCACTTTCGAGTTGGGCGCAGCTGGCAAAAGCCGTCCGCGGTCAAATCGGTGATCTGTTGAAACCAGGCGCGCAACGCCGCCGCTTCTGGGAAGAATTTGTCGATCGCGCCTTCGCTTCGGCCGATGCACCGGATGAAGTGTCGCTGATGCATTCTGCGGAGAAGATCGCCGCCAGCCCCGCAATTGCGGCCGTGACTGAAATTACGATCGAATCCGATGATCCGGAACTTTTGACGCTAAAATCAGTACGGGTCATGCAGATGGCCGATGCGATACTGTTCGATGCGTCCATCGCTCCTGCAGTCCTGCAGCTTGGCCGTCGCGAAGCGGCAAAGATCAGTCTTACCGGCGACAGGCAGAACGATGAGGGCTTGGCAGAGCAACTGCGGGCTGAAGGCAAAAATATCGTCGTGCTGAAAAGTGGTGATCCCGACTGGATTCGAACCAGTGGCCTACAGATTAGGAATCTGTCGCTCTATCCTACTGAGCTACGGGACCATATGCCCTGACATACTGTTTTTCGGCGCCGCCGCCAAGTCTGAAGATGCGCAGAAATTTCTGTGTTTTGCCCACAATCAGGACGAGGGCGGCAGCGCGCTTTCCGCCAATTGAACCCAGTAGCTGATACCGTGCGGGATCGCGTCATCGTTGAAATCGTAGGCGGGATTGTGCAGTGATGCGGTGTCGCCATTGCCGATGAAGATGAAAGCGCCGGGGCGTGCTTCCAGCATATAGGAGAAATCCTCGCCCGCCATCATTGGCGCGACCTCGTCGTTGACTGCGTTAATTCCAGCAACGTTCCGAGCCGTTTGTGCCGCAAAGTCCGTCTCACGACTGTGGTTGAATGTCACCGGGTAGTTGCGCGTATAGTGGACAGTTGCGCTCGCCCCCAGTGCGCCCGCGACACCTTCGGAAACTTCGATCAAGCGCCGTTCGGCAAAATCACGCATTTCCGGGCGCAGGGTGCGGACGGTGCCGGCAAGTTCAGCCCTCTGCGGGATGATGTTATGGGCGTCACCGGAGTGAAACCTGGTGACGGAGAGAACGACAGAATCCAGTGGATCCGTGCCTCGAGAGACGATTGTTTGTAGCGCGTTGACCACCTGGGCACCAATGACAACCGGATCGATTGTCCGGTGCGGCTGTGCCGCATGCCCGCCCCGTCCTTCCACCGTTATCGTGAACTCGTCAGTGGCAGCCATGATCGGCCCTTTGCGAATGGCAAACTCGCCGATCGGCAGGCCGGGGATATTGTGCATCCCATAGATTTCCGAGATGGAAAAGCGTTCCATCAGGCCGTCCGCAACCATTTCGCGGCCACCGCCGCCACCTTCTTCGGCAGGCTGGAAGATCACGGCGACAGACCCCTTGAAATTGCGTGTCTGTGCCAGGTATTGCGCGGCGCCCAATAGCATTGCCGTGTGACCATCATGACCGCATGCGTGCATCGCGCCGGTTATATGGGAGGCCCAGGGCTTGCCAGTGACTTCCGTCAATGGCAGGGCATCCATGTCGGAGCGAAGGCCGACTGTCTGGCCCTCGCCGTGGCGTCCGCGTATGATGCCGACGACGCCGGTCCGGCCAATACCGGTTTCGACTACGTCACAACCGAACTGGCGAAGTTTGTCAGTGACAAACCGGGCTGTCTCATGCACATCGAACATCAATTCCGGATTCTGATGCAGATGGCGCCGCCATCCGGAAACTTCGTCTTGCATTTCGATCGCGCGATTGAGCAAAGGCATTTCGAAACCAACTCCAATCCAAGCCTAACAATTCGGTGAACAGAATAAAGGTGTTTTGCCTTTTGCCTGCCACATAAGATAGATAAAGGCATTGCCGCCCGGCGTGAAGCGCGGCTTAATGCCTTTCCAGGTTCTTTATACAGACAGGTCGGATTTCAGGAATGCGGAAAACTGTAGCACTCTTTCTTTCGAGCTGCGTGATATCGACAATTGCAGGTCTACCGGCGGCGCTTGCCGGTGCGAACATTACGGTAGACGTCGGTAACGGCGAAATCCTGTCGCAAGAAGATGCTTTCCAGCGCTGGTATCCCGCGTCGACGACCAAATTGATGACGGCCTATGTTGCGTTCCGCTTGATTGAGTCTGGACAAGTTACACTCGATACGCCGATAAAGATCACCGCTCTTGCTGCCAAACAACCGCCGAGCAAGATGGGATACAAAGTTGGTTCCGAACTCACCCTCGATAATGCATTGAAAATCATGCTCGTGAAATCTGCCAATGATATCGCAATGGCAGTTGGCGAGACTTTGGGCGGCTCGGCTGACAAATTTTCAATGCTGATGAATGAGGAAGCCAGGCGCCTTGGCATGTATGGCTCACACTTCGTCAATCCCAATGGGCTTCATTCGGATGATCACTATACGACGGCACGGGACATGGCGATATTAACGCTGCAGCTGCGCCGCGAATTTCCGCAATATGCGCACTACTTTGACATTGAGGCCATCGACTATGGCGGCAAGAAGCCCCAACCGAATCTGAACGCGCTGATTGGCCGCTTCCAGGGCGCCGACGGCATGAAGACCGGCTTTGTCTGCCCGTCCGGCTATAATCTCATTGGTTCTGCGACCCGCAACGGCAGGACGATTGTTACGGTCGTATTCGGCGAACTAAAGCTGACGACACGCGCGACAAAGGCTGCAGAGTTGCTTGCCAAGGGCTTCGACACCCGTGGTACCGGCACAACGATCGACGCGCTGCGGCCCTATGGTGCGCCGACCCGGGATGTGGCGGTCAACATGCGTCCCACGGTCTGTCCGAAGGAAGTTTCGGGGTCCGATACGTGGGACGGGAAAGATTTGGAAGGGCATATCGTTCAAGGTTCGCCCTACATGAACCGGATGGATCATGAACCGGCCGTGGAAAAGGTGGCATTGCTGCCCGCCAAGATCAATTCCCTTGGAATGGAAATGAACCGGATACCGATTCCGATGCCGAGGCCGGACCGTTCATCCCTGACCGATGCCAGCAGTGCATTGAAGGCGGTAAACTAGTGGTCGACGCTCCCATTCCAGTCTCTGTGTTGACGGGCTTTCTGGGCTCGGGAAAAACTACATTGCTCAACCGGCTGCTAAAGGATCCGGCTCTCGCGGACACGGCCGTTATCATCAACGAATTTGGCGATGTCGGTATCGATCATCTGCTTGTTGAGAAAGCCAGCGAGGGCATTATCGAACTCTCCGATGGCTGCCTGTGCTGTACAGTGCGAGGTGAACTGGTGGACACGCTGGCCGATCTGATTGACCGGCTGCAGACAGGCAAATTGCAACGTCTGAAACGGGTAATCATTGAGACCACCGGACTCGCTGACCCGGCGCCGGTTCTGCACGCCATCATGGGACATCCGGTGTTGATTCAGGCATTTCGTGTCGACGGCGTCATCACAACGGTTGATGCGATCAACGGCATGGCGACGCTCGATGGGCATGAGGAGTCGGTCAAACAGGCTGCTGTTGCTGATCGCATCGTCATTACAAAAACGGATTTGCCGGGAGCCAAGCAGGGCCTTCCCGCGCTGCGGGCGCGTCTGTCCGCGCTCAATCCCGGTGCCGATCTCGTCGATGTCGATGACCGGCGTACCGGCTATGCGGCACTGTTCGAGTGCGGCGTCTACAATCCCGAGACAAAGACAGTTGACGTGCGGCGCTGGCTGAGAGCCGAAGCCTATCGCGATCGCGAGCACGAACGCGGTGATATCGACCACCATCACCACGCGCATGACCACGACCACCGTCATCACGGCCACCATCATCACGATGTCAACCGGCACGATGCGTCGATACGCTCATTCTCGCTGAAGCATGACGCGCCGGTGCCGCTATCCAGCTTTGATATGTTTCTCGACCTGTTGCGCTCGGCGCATGGTGAGAAACTGCTGCGGGTCAAAGGCATCGTGCAATTGGCGGATGATCCGGAGCGCCCGTTGGTCATTCACGGCGTGCAACAGATCTTTCACCCGCCCGCACGGCTTGCTGCCTGGCCGAATGGTATCCGCGAGACCCGGCTTGTCATGATAGTCAAGGATTTGCCGGAGAGTTACGTAACGCAGCTCTTCAATGCATTTCTGGGGCAGCAGCCGCAGATCGACACGCCAGATCGCACAGCATTGTTCCACAACCCTTTGGCAATTTCTGGTGTGAAACTAGGGTGAATCAGCCGCGCTCGATGTGAAAGCGGTGTCCGCCGGCGAGACTAAGGGTTTCAATCAGCCGGTGGCCGTCGGTCAGGCAAAAATTCGGCATGTCGATCACAGCGAGAGGGTCGCTCGTCTCGACCCATAACCGGCTGCCCGCCACCATGTCCTGCAGTTTCCTACGCGTTTTCAGAACGGGCAACGGACAATTCAGACCGCGAAGATTGTAAAGCTCGGCATCCATACAGTGCTCTTTCTGCAGTCTAGTTGCCAATTATCTTCCACCAGGCCTTTTTGGCAGGGGCTGGCTGTTCGGCCGCGGCCGCGGGCGCGCCTGATGTCAGAGCTGCCGTGGTTTGCGGAGCTGATGCCGGCTGCTGAACGGCAGGTGCAGGGGTCGTGGTGGGGATGGACATTGGCGCGGCCGAAGCCGTCATTCTCGTCATGCGAGACCTTTTGGAAGCTTCGCGCTCTTCCTTTGCCTTGTCCGCTGCAACTGCTGAAGCAAGCCGAACCATGACCTGCGGCTTCGACGCCGCATCCTTGTCTTGCGGTGACAGGGAAGGCGGCTCCTGCGTAACGCGCTCACCACGGGCACGACGAGCGCTCCAGTCCGCAATGATCTTTGCCTCGGTAAGACCTTGAATGGAGCGGCTCGGCGGCTGGATCCTGCCCTTGCCTACCATGGATGAGAACGCTGTCTCGTAGCTGGACTGGTAGGACTGGTAGGCCATTTTCAATGATTCGGGCTGATCGGCGGGCGGGCAAGCGCTTGTTGCAGCAATTGGCGCATTGGGATCAGAGGTATGATTGAAGACATATTTCTTCTCGCACACATCCACCTTCGGCGGCACCTTCGTGATTTCGAAGTGATCATAGCCCTCCTTCAGGTTCTTCCAGAAAGCGTAGTTGGGATCATCGCGATACCGCGCCATATTGGCGGCCGTCATGCGGAAGGGAAAGGCCTCAAGCTGGATCGACTCCTGACCGCCCTTGAAGGCATCGCGTGCGAAAGCATAAATCTGTGCAACTTGCCCATCGGTCATCGAATAGCACCCCGACGACGAGCAGGCGCCGTGCACCATAAGATTGGCCCCGGTGCGACCCAGCGTACGGTCCAGGGCATTGGGAAAACCGGTGTTGAACGACAGATAGTAGCTTGATTTCGGGTTCATTTGCGCCGGACGCACTGCATAGAAACCTTCCGGCGCCTGGCGGTCACCCTCGATGAACTTTGGACCGAGTTTGCCGGACCATTTGCAGATCTGGTAGCTCGTGACCATGTCGTAACGGCCATTGTCCTTGCGCTTCCACACTTCAAGGACGTTCTCCTCCTTGAATATTCGGAACATGACGGGCGAGGTCGTGCTCATGCCCTTTGCTTTCATGCTCTTGACGAGCTTATCGGGCAGCTGCGTTCCGGCGCCATTCGGAGAAAGGTCGTCGATCGATGAACCCTGGCATGCCGCAAGGAACAGAGTGAGCATCAATGGCGCAAGAATATGTGTTGGTATTTTCATCGCTGCAGCTACTACCGGTTTGCCAATCTCATTCGCCAAGGTCCAAATCGCGCGGATTTGGCACCCGCAAGTTCATAAATGCATCCGCTATAGTTGATAAAGCCTTACCGCACTTGCGCAAATTGCTCAATCACGCAAACGTCTCCTGCAACAAAGACAGGGCGGATTTATGGCAATTGTTCGAAAACGCCGCTGCGAGACCATGGTAGGGTCAGGACCTAATCAGGCCAATAAAAAAGGCGGTGCATTGCACCGCCCTTTTTTGAATTCACAACGAACGGGTATCAGCCGTTCAGCGCGTCCTTCAGAGCCTTTGCAGGCTGGAAGGCAACCTTCTTCGAAGCGGCGATTTTGATCGTTGCGCCGGTTGCAGGGTTACGGCCTTCGCGAGCGGCGCGCGACTGTACCTTGAACTTGCCGAAACCTGGCAGCGATACTTCATCGCCGGCTACGACGGAATCGGTGATACCTTTAAGAACGCTGTCAACAATCGCCTTGGACTGAACTTTTGTAAGACCCTGATCAGCAACGAGCTTCTCGATAAGATCGGACGTATTCATGTTGGCGGTTTCCTCAGTATATTCGTTGATCGGAGGCGTCTGTATGGCACGCGATTTCCGCCCTGTCATCAGGGATAGCGCCCAAAAAGCTGGTTTATACCCAGTGTTTACAGGGTTTTTTGCGAAACCGGCTATGAAAGTCAGGATTACACTCCCGTGAGGCAGGCAAACGGCGAAAGGTGATTCGGTTGGATGGGGGCCGGAATCAGATGCGTTCCGCGCGAAGAATATCTGTCATATGCCAGATGGGGGGATCGCCGATGTGACGGACGAGATGATCGACGAAGGCACGCACCTTCGCCGATACATGCCGTGTCGGCGGATAGACAGCGTATATTTTATAGGGAAGCGGCCTGGCCTCAGACAAGACGGAAACAAGGGTTCCAGCACGCAAAGCATCTGCCGCGATAAACATAGGCAGCAGGACCAAGCCTAAACCGGCGATTGCCATATCGCGCATTGCCTCGCCATTATTGGCAACGATACGTCCGTGCATCGCTACAGAAATCGGCTCGGCCGGGGAGGCCGGATTCTCGAATTGCCACAACTGGCTGGTGTTGACGTTGGAATAGTCGATACAGGCGAACAAACTTAATTCGTCAATGTTCGTTGGCAGACCGTTGGCGGCGGCAAAGTCCGGACTACAGCAAATGACACGATCATCTGTACAGAGCTTTCGAGCAATCAGGCTTGAATCCCGAAGGATCCCGATGCGGATGCCGACATCGTAACCGCCACGAACCAAATCTACCATGCGGTCCTCAAACTCAACGGCGATTTCCAGATCAGGATACTGACGGGCGAAATCCGCGATCATTCGACCGAGATAGAGTGTGCCGAATGTCATTGGAGCGGCAATACGCAGACTACCGCGAACGGCACTGTTCCGTTCCCCAACCTTGTCGGCGCTCTCCATGAGTTCGCGAACCAGCGGCCTGACGCGCTCGACAAAATCGAGAGCATTGTCCGAAGCAAGCAGTTTTCGCGGTGAGCGCTGGAACAATTCTATGCCAAGTGCACCTTCCAGATCAGAGATGCGTTTGCTGACCACTGATTTCGATAGATTGAGGCGCGCTGCAGTCGCTGTGATACTGCCGGTTTCCATCATATCCAAAAAAGTGAGAAGATCGTCAAAGCGCCACTTCATAGTTCTACCATAGTGCACAAAGTGGCGATTTGGAAGGCTATGTTCACCCATCTGTTCGTTTTTATCGAACGTGGGTTGCAAAGAACCGCTCTTTATTGAGGAGGGAGCAGCGCAGATATTGGGCCCAACGGCGATTAGGCCGCAACAAACCAAATCAGGAGGCTTCAATGACCTTACAGCTAACAGGCATTCATCACCTGACTGCCATAACGGCGAATGCGCCGGAAAATCTTCGCTTCTACACGCAGACTCTTGGCTTGCGACTAGTCAAGAAGACCGTCAATCAGGATGATACAAGCGCCTACCATCTGTTCTACGCGGATGGCGAAGCGACCCCAGGCACCGATCTGACATTCTTCGACTGGCCAGTTGGTCCAGAGCGTCGTGGCACGCATAGCATCGCGCGCACCGGCTTGCGCGTTGGAAGCAAGTCGAGTCTCGACTGGTGGAAAGCCCGATTTGTCGAGCTTGGCGTGAAATCTGGCGATGTTGCGGAGATTGGCGGCTATGATTCGCTCGATTTCGAGGATGCTGAAGGACAGCGCTTCCGTCTGATCAATGATGGCGGCGCCGAGCCATCTTATCCGTGGGACCGAAGCCCTGTTCCGGCAGAGCATCAGATCCGCGGTCTTGGCCCGATCACGATCAGCGTGCCTGACATCACCAATACCGAGGCTATCCTCCTGCGTGTAATGAACATGCGTCACGTCAATACCTACCAATCTCCGGATGGCGCGGGCCATGTTCACGTGTTCGCAATGGGTGAGGGCGGTCCGGCAGCTGAGTTGCATGTGGCAGTTCAACCAGACCTTCCTGTTGCAAGGCAGGGCGCAGGAGCCGTGCACCATGTGGCGTTTCGCGCACCGGACGTGCAACAGCTGCATGAATGGACCGAACGGTTGAAGGAGTTCCGCATGCCGTCAAGCGGCGAGGTCGAACGCTACTACTTCCGTTCGCTGTATTTCCGCGAACCGAATGGCATTCTATTCGAAATCGCGACGGACGGTCCGGGATTCACAGTCGATGAACCTCTGGCGACTTTGGGCGAGGGTCTGTCGCTGCCGCCCTTCCTTGAGAGCAAGCGTGCTTCGATCGAAGCCGGACTTAAGCCGCTTGTATAAGAAATGACAGAAGACAGGCTGGATCAAGTCTGGCCTGTCTTCGACATCAACCATTGGCGGACGACCTCGATGTCATGCGCCCCCGTTTCGTGCCCTGCAGGTACGCTTGCGGTCGTAATGTCGGCGCCGGCTTTCTTTAATTCCGCTTCGAGCGCGGGCGAGTGTGCCCCAAAGAGGTCGTGGTCGCCGGTGACGGCAAGAATTCTCGTGCCGCTCAGATCAGCTTCTGGCGCTTCTTCCAGAACTTTCGTTGCGCGGAGCAGAACCGCGTTGCGGACCAGGTGCGGATGCAACTGCATCATTGCTGCAAGCAGATTCGCGCCATTGGAATAACCGAGAAATATCGTCTGCTGGAGATCAAGCCCATAGGACTCTACCGCGCCCCCGATGAAGGCAGCAAGTGCGCCTGCTTCGGAGCGAATATCCTTCTGGTCAAAGCTGAGCGGCCCAAAACGCCGAAACCAGCGGGCCGAGCCTTCTTCATTGCTGCGCCCGCGCAGACCGATCAGCGTTGCATCGGGCGCTACCTTTGCGGCGAGAGGCATGAGGCTGGCTTCATTGCCGCCAGTTCCATGCAGAAGCACAATGGTCTGCCGATCTGGACGGTCTGGCGCGTAGACGCGGTGAATGAACGGAAGCTCGCGATAGATGAAGCGTTCTTCCTTGGGCATGCCGAATTGCGGCAGCATGACTTTCAGGTTTTCAGATTCCTCCGCGAAATGTGGCGGGATGAATAATCCGGAGCCGAGCGCCTCCGAGGTCTCGTCAATCAGCATGCCGGGTCCATCCGTTGCCATTTCGAACAGCGTACCGCCGGGCTCGCGCACATAGATTGAATGGAAATATTTGCGGTCATGCATCGCTGTCGCATCTGCACCATTCGATATCAGATGATCATAGGTCGCGGTTACTTCGGAAATATCCCCAGCGCGAAAGGCGATGTGGTCAATAGTTCCGGTCCCGGGCGCGGAGCTCCAGAAGCCCGTTGCATCGCGAACGTCGACACAATCACCGGATGCCGAAACCATTCTTGTAACCGTCTCGCTTTGATCGCCGGCGGTATATGAGAAATAACTTTCGAGGAAAGCACGTGTTTCCTGGGGTTTTTCAGTGAGGACCGTTGCACCCCGGATGCGACGCACCGCATCGCTTGCAGGAATTCCGTCACTGCTCCATGCATGACCTGGTTGGACACTTTCTGAGCCCACGAGCTTCACAATGACACCGTCAGGATCGAAAAGGCGCAGGACGGGCTCACCGAATTCCTGGACAGGGCCTGATGCCGCGATGTTGAATTGCAGGGCGCGGGTCAACCAGAACCCAATGCTCTCGGGGGCGATGGCCAACGATATCTCACTGGACTGCCCATAACCGACACGGCCCGGGGCACCGTCTTCCCAAACGAGAAAGGTAATGAGCGATCCAGGTGTGCCCGACGCATCGCCATATAGCAGGTGGAGCTGGGTCGCGTCCTCAAAACCACCCGTTTTCTTGACGAGACGCAGCCCAAGGAACCCGACGTAAAAATCGACGTTTGCCTGCACCTTGCGCGTGATCAGGGTGATGTGGTGGATACCGCCCGCCATAAGTGTCTCCCGACTGTCCGTATCCGACTGTTACGAGGAAAGGGCGAAGGGCGCAATGCTGCCGTGCGGCAACGATGTTGCTCAAAAAACAACACCCACCGCGGGAGGAGGTGCGGTGGGTGCTATTTGTAAAGACCGGCTGGGAGGGAGGAGTGCCGGTCTTTATACGTCCGTGGCTTGGGAGGAGGAGAGCCCCGGACGTGAACCATATTTCGATTACTGAGCCGAAGCGGCCTTCTTGGCGACGAAGGAGATATCGCCGCGGGAGATGCCGAGGTCATTCAGTTCACGTGCAGACAGGCGGTTCAGTTCCGTGACGGTGTCACGATAGCGGCGCCAGTTGTTGTAAGAGCGGATCAGATTCATTTCACTCACCTATAAGTTCTTGTTTGTTGGATCATTTCTCGATCGGTGAGCTGGATATAGTGAACGGCTCGCGAAACTTGCAGTGACAGTTTTGCATAGCTGCTTTGCAACGAAATGATGGGTCAATCAGGCGAAATCTGGGCGTTCAAACTTATGCCGCAATCAGGCTCGCGCTTTCGCCCTCGACGTTCTCGATGGAGAGACGCGCTGCGTCTTTTTTGCAGCCCGTTGGGCAAGCTCCTTGTCCGCCTTCTTGGCCGCTGCTTCGCATTGCTTGCGAAACTTTTCCACTTCTTCCTCGGTCAGATGCTCGATGCCGATGAAGGTGTTTTTGGCTTCCGATACGCGTACGAGCTCATCGAGTTTTGCCTGAATCGCAATGCCGTCGCGATTTTGGGTGTTCTGAATGAGGAAGACCATCAGAAAGGTGATGATGGTGGTGCCGGTATTGATGATCAGTTGCCAGGTGTCGGAAAAACCGAAGATCGGACCGCTGATACCCCACACGACGACGATCAGGCAACATAGGATGAAGGCAATGGGTTTACCGGCTGCAAATGCGATTTCATTGGCAATGCGAGTGAATAATTTGCCTGACATCATCTGGCTCCGCGCGTGAACCGGCGTCGATGCCGGCCCTCGATAACTGCGCGACGGCTCGAATAGTTCCACAAGCTATCGGACGTGGATTATCGATAGCCGGTAGCGTCGGCATGCTTGCCGGCATCTTGCACCTCCGGAACATACCGCCACGCATCGGGACGGGAGCCGTCAAGGTCGGTAAAGCCATAGACCTGTGCCAATCCACCGCTCGAAAGTGATTGTCCGTTCCAGCGCGAGCGATCCGGGTCAGACGCGAGGGCGGCCACGGCACGCCCGACGAACCTCGGTGTCTCAGAAATCACAAAGTGCGGTATCCTCGCCGTCGCATCGCGCCAGTTTTCTTCTGTCACGCCAAATGCTTCCAGCATCATTTCCGAACGTAACCACCCCGGCGTCACGCAGACCGAGGTAGCGCCATGCGGTGCGAGATCTTTGGCGTGCGCCCAGGCCAAGCGATTTACTGACACTTTCGCCAGATCATAGAAGGGCGAAAGGCGGTAGTGATCCGCGTTGTATTCGGCCGTTCCATCCGTCACCTCCACCAGTAGGCCTCCCGGGCGCTCGATCAGCAGAGGGAGCGCATAATGCGCCGTGATCAGATGCGTATCAATTCCGAGTCTCAGCATACGCAGCCCGTTCTGAAGATTGTGTTCCCAGACCGGCTTGTTCCATTCGAACAGCTTCTCTCCGCCCCATATATCGTTGACGAGGACGTCAAGACGACCCTGTTCGTCCCGGATGCGCTCAACCAGCCTTTGGACCTCATCGGCAACGAGGTGGTCAACCCGAACGGCAATGCCCTTGCCGCCAGATGATGTTACCAGTTCTGCCGTTTCCTCAATGGTTTCGGGGCGTGCATATTCGGATTGGCGCTCGTGCGTCGTCCGGCCAGTCACATAGACCGTTGCGCCGGCGGCTCCCAATTCCACCGCGATACCTCGACCCGCACCGCGCGTTCCGCCGGCAACCAAAGCGACTTTTCCTTCAAGCGTCATCGAACTCTCCCAAAGTTGGAACTTTCCCGTTAACGGACTGGTATCGGCCTCGGAATGATATATAAATGATTATTCGGTTATAAATGGATGTCAAGATGACTCGACCTAAAACGCTATCTGACGAGAGCGTATTGAAGATCGCTCACCAGCTGATACACGAGCACGGACCGGAGGTACTCACCTTTGCGCGACTGGCAAAGGCGTGCGGTCTTTCTCCTGCAACGCTCGTTCAGCGCTTCGAGAACATGGCTGGACTCAAGCAAAAGACATTGCTTTATGCTTGGGATCGACTGGATGAAAAGACCGTGGCGCTCGCGGCTATCGTTCCAAAAACCGCCGAGGGTGCAATCGCCCTCCTGGTAGCCCTTTCCAGGGACTATGGGGGAATCGAGTCCTACGCGGAGGGCCTCCTCGTTTTGCGCGAAGATCTCCGCGATCCCGCCCTTCGATCGCGGGGAGCAGGCTGGAAGGTTGCATTGTCGAGTGCTCTTGAAGATTGTTTTGCCGGGGTGCCGAATACCCCTCCGGGCATAGGGCTGCTGATGGCTTCGCAATGGCAAGGCTCACTGCTTTGGTGGAGTTTTGATCCGCAGGAAAAGGTGGAACGCTGCGTCGAGGACAGCCTCATTCGTTTTGTTGACGCGATCATCCCGTCCAGACTAGCGGCTAAGGGTCGACCATATTGACAGGTCCTGACCCTAATGGTTGCTGTGCAAGTGCATGCGGAGGCGGCGACCGCAGCATTTCTTGAACTTCTTGCCGGAACCGCAAGGGCACGGATCATTGCCGCTGCGCTGTAGCCGGCCGATCAGGGGCAGCATCATCGCGGCAGGCAAAAAATTTGCGGCAAGAACTGCCAGCTTTGCCGAGATGCCTGGCACGACCAGGCGTCGGCCGGATTTGAACCCTCGCCATGCGTGCTCGGCCACGTCCTGTGGATCCAGCTTGGGCAAAAGGCTGAAGAGCGATGCATGTTTGGCGCCGGCGCGTTCGTAAAACTCTGTCGACACCGGTCCCGGCGCTACGCATGTAACCGTGACACCGGTGCGGCGCAGTTCCTGATGAAGCGCTTCCGAAAAAGATCGAACGAAACTCTTACTGGCGTAGTACAACGCCATGTAGGGCCCAGGAACGAATCCAGCGACGGAACTGAGATTGAGCACTCCACCCCGCCCGCGTGTCACCATTGCCGGCAGGAAATGCAGCGTAAGTTCCGTAAGGGCGCGAATGTTGAGATCAATGATGCCAAGCTGATCATCCATAGGAAGCGCTGTCGCTGCGCCTCGCAGGCCGTAGCCGGCGCTGTTGACCAAGACATCGCAGATCAAGCCATGCGCGGATAGAAACTCTTCGAGAAGCGCCGGCGCATCACGCGCCAGGAGATCCAGCTCGAGCGTGAATGCCTCGCCACCTGCCTCCCGCACCTCGACCGCCGCAGCGCTCAAGCCCCCCGGTGAGCGCGCGATAAGCACCACCGCCCCGCGTTCCCGGGCGGCGACTCTGGCAATTGCCCGTCCAATACCGCCCGATGCGCCAATCACGACGACAGCCGGACGGAGCTCACTTGACGAAATCATGACGTTTTCCCCGAGGCTGCCGTTTCGATGGAGCGGGCCCTTCTTTCGCTTGGCCAACCCTGAGCGCATCCATTATCGCGCTTTCAAACATGTTCTCACCATAAAAATGCGTCTCGGCAACTCACCCTGTTTGGTCTTCCTGCTTTTCAATAACAGTAGCATTTTGAGCCCGCCCGCCCAGCTCGTCGGCGACAGGGCCGTTCAGAATTTTTTCGAACCTCTCCAGTGCCCGCGCGACATTGGCTCCATCCATGACCCGGTGGTCATAGTGGATGCGGACCCTCACCGACCCATCATCGCCGATCAAACCGTAATTGAGGAGCGTGGTCAAAGGCGTAAGCGGATTGAGCGACTCTGCCCCAAGGCCCGAATATACGGACAGCTGGAATGTTCCGAAACGGTTTGCTCTCTGCCGTCCAATGTTCAGTCCGAGCCACATCAGCGTCCGCCTGATTGGTGTCGGGAGGCGCGCAACGCCCAAGGCCCGACGGAACTCCTTCACCTCAAGGACGGGACGTGTCCGTGCAGCTTGGACCAGCGCCTCAAGTTCTGCGACAGATCGGTGTTCAGGGTCCTTGATAAGGCTTAAAAGTACGACCCGCTCACCGTCATGCTCCCGCTCATGGGCAATTGAGGCAACGCTGAGGGGATATTCGTAAAGCTGGGGCCAAGGAAACTTTACGTAGGCGCGCCGTAGCTCCGGGGTTTCCGCAGCGAGAAGCGCGTACCCTTTCAAAAAGAGTACCGTCCAGGAGGGCTTGGTATGCAGCGCCTTTCTGGCCTTTAAGAGAGAGCCAAGGTCCATTTGGCGCTGCACGGTGACTCGCGGCACACCGATCGAAAATCTCATCAGGTCGTTGACCAGGCGCCGGGGCGCTGAAAGCTTGAGAGCACGGCCTCGCATCGTATGACCTCTAATAGATATAAGGGATAATTCTTTTGGTCCTCTCCATATACGTACGGTACTGCGGGCCGAAATTCTCCAGCATCATACGTTCCTCCTTGCTTACCCGCAGAAAAAAAAGGACTGCAAAGCCGATCAATCCTGCCAGACCGGCAACCCAATTGGCCAGCAGAAAGGCTTGACCGAGCCCCATGAGAAGGAAAGAAGTGTACATCGGGTGACGGACAAAGGCATACGGTCCGGAGGAAACCAGTCTATGCTGCTCGCGAATTTCCAGTGTGATCGACCAATTCCGGCCCAATTCCTTATGGGATCTGCGAAAAACCCAAAGCGCTAAAGCGAAAATGACCGTTCCCAGTGCAACGGCCCAAGCGCTGGCGGCATAGTCTGCTGATCCAGGTATGCCGGTGGCGACATAAAATCCGGGCAAGATCGCGAGGCCAAAGAGAGCCGAGACAAGCCCGATGATTTCGGAGCGCGAGCGAACGTCACTTACGACGCGCACGCGCTTGGCGCGACGCTCGAACGGGTACCGGATGACATACCAAGCGACGATGCCGAGCACCCATACGATCTCGCCAACTGAACCCACTGATATGTTCACTCTATTTCACCAAAGCCTTTTCTGCGATCTGAATCGCCATGAGCCGTGCTCAAGATGCTTGAGGCTTTGTCGGCTGAGAGCCGCTTAGGAACAGCGATTCTCTCAAAATCTAACCTGCAGGCCCGGTGTACCCGATCGCATTCGGCCCTCCGTTCATCTCTCGAAGCTTGGTTACATATTGTTGCGGACGGAGCCAGATGCCGGGTGTTTCATACCCCATGGAGCGCGCGATTTCCCCTACGAAGGCATTACAGTTATATATCGTTGCCTGCCAAAATCGGGATTTGGCTTGCAGCTTGCGTATGTAAGCGACAACTTTATTGTACTCGGCTTCGCTCAATGTGACGCGCCAGCTTGCCGATCTGTACCGGTCGTCCAGGTCGCCGTCACTCTCACCGGTTTCAGCGGGCACGGGTATGTAGTGGCCGAGAACATAAGGAACGGCACTATTTGAAGCCGGGTGGAGGCCGGCTACTTCGCGGTCGACCACTTTTCCCGATTTGTCCAGACGGCCAAAAATCACGTAGGTGTGCCCATAGCTAAGGGCGTAGCGGGAGCGGAACTCGATATAGTAGCGCGCGGCCCTTTGTTGAGGTGATTTCACCGTTGCCGAGGTAACTGCGACGGCTGCTCCACCATTGCTGACACTCGATTCGGTAGCTCCGCGCGACTGACACGCCGCCAGCGCCAGTGCCAGCGAAACTACGAGCAATAGACGACCACTCATGAGCGTCATCCTATTCACGAACTCCGAAAAAGCGCAGACCTAAAGCCAGTTCATGCCCGATACCAATAAACAGGCAGCCGCACCGCAAGTTGTGAAGCAGACCAAAGTCCGGGTCTTGTCGTGGAAGGGCCATTCGGCCCTTCCACATCCTGACTAAAGCAAGTGCTTATTTGTATACTGGCGCCGCTGCGGGCTCTTCAGCGACTGGCGGCGGAGCTTTCCCCTTACCGATCGACCCACAGGCGCTTAGACTGGCAACAGCTAACGTGGCAACTACAACAAATAGAATCCGGCTCATCAGACAATCCTTTCCCTCAAAGGCGAGTAGGCTACCGATGGTAGAGTACTACCAATGGTAGAGTACCATAAATGGTAGTGATGGCTAGGGCCCGGTGCAGGAAAGGCAAAAATTGTGTCCGGTTTGCAACAGCCCGGCGATTCACCCCACGGACGGCGCGGCGCGGCGGCTCTCACCGCGCTGCGAGCAGATGATGGCGTGACGCGAAAATGTCAGATGATCACCACCGGCGTTCCCAAAGGGGTGCGGTTATAGAGATCAACGATGTCCTCGTTCGTCAAACGGATGCACCCGTTCGACACTGCTTGGCCAATCAACCAGGGCTCATTTGTACCATGCAGCCGGAACAAGGTGTCACGCCCGTCGCGGTAGAGGTAAAGTCCCCGCGCACCAAGCGGGTTGTCTGGACCGCCGGGAACACCGTTTGCGTACTGCAGAAGGCGTGGCTTGCGCTTCATCATACTTGCTGTTGGCCTCCACGAGGGCCATTCTTCTTTGCGGCCGATCGTTGCTCTCCCCTTGAGCGTTAGTCCCTCCTCGCCGACGGCAATGCCATAGCGTGTCGCCCATCCGTTTCCCTCAACCGAATAGAGGAAACGCTCTGATGTATTGACGACGAGGGTCCCAGGCGGCTCGCTTCCCTCATAGGGGACTTCCTGCCGCCTCAGACGAGGGTCCATGCCTGATGGCACAGCAAAGGCAGATGAAATAGGCGCGAAAGTCTGGCGTACGGCTGGCGTGCAACCGGACGTTATCAGTGCCAGGCTACCCAGCATGAGTCCCCGACGTGTGATCTTCTCATTATTCATATTTGCCCTGCCCAGGTGAACCGCATTGCGTTCTTCTTAACATTCCAGCGCCTGCTGGCCAAGCCTTGCTCGTGGCTTGGGTGCGGAGATGCAAAAAACGCCGGTTGGCCCGATGTTTTGGTATTGTAATGTGAGTGGATTGCCTTGCAGGAGCCCCAGGCACTATCCGGTGTTTCAGGCTTGGGCTGGGCGAAGTAAATGGCGCGCCCGAAAGGATTCGAACCTCTGACCCCCAGATTCGTAGTCTGGTGCTCTATCCAGCTGAGCTACGGGCGCGTGCCACAATTGCGCGTTAGTCTGCGCAGCGCGGTTCGTAATGGGTTGAGAACTGAATTGCAAGCTGCTTCGGTAAAAAAACCGCAACTATTTTCCACGCGATGATTGGCCTGTGGATTCTTCGGTGGCTTATCTGTTGGTACGGCCACTTGGCTGCGGCTGGTGTCATACGAAGCAAAGGCCCGGACTTTGCCGGGCCTAATGATCGGATCAAAGATTGCGGCCGATCGCCAGATATTTGTCGCGCCGGTCCTGTCGCAATGTGTCACCGTCCATGTTGCCCATGGATTTGAGGGCAACGTTTATAATGTTGCCGGTCGCCTCGATTGCAGCTTCCTTGCCCCGATGGGCGCCGCCTACGGGTTCGGGAATGATGCCATCGATGATTTTTAGCTCGTATAGATCCTGAGCGGTGATGCGCATCGATGTGGCGGCATCCTTGGCGCGGGTGGAATCGTGCCAAAGGATAGATGCAGCACCTTCCGGAGAGATTACAGAATAGATCGAATGCTCAAGCATATAAACGCGATTGGCGGTAGCGATGGCGATAGCGCCACCCGAGCCACCTTCACCGATGATGACAGATACGATCGGTACTTTCAGACTAAGGCACGCCGCCGTCGAACGAGCAATGGCTTCGGCCTGGCCGCGTTCCTCGGCAGCGATCCCGGGAAACGCGCCTGCCGTATCGACAAGGGTCAACACCGGCAGTTTGAAACGGTCTGCGAGTTCCATCACGCGCACGGCTTTGCGGTAGCCTTCGGGCATGGCCATTCCAAAATTGTGCTTGAGGCGGGTCTTCGTGTCGTTGCCTTTTTCCTGACCGATCACCGCAACAGCTTGGCCATTAAAGCGGGCAAGCCCTGCCTGGACTGCATCATCGTCGGCATAATTGCGATCGCCGGCAAGCGGGGTGAAGTCAGTAAAGAGCTTGGAGATGTAGTCCACGCAATGCGGGCGGTCTGGATGGCGGGCGATCTGGGCCTTCTGCCAGGGAGTGAGCTTGCGGTAAAGATCCCGCAGCGCTTCGGCAGACCTTTTTTCCAGCCGGACGATCTCTTCATTGGTATCGAGTGCGTCGCCTTCTTCCGCGAGCTTTTTCAGTTCGAGAATCTTGCCATCGAGATCGGCAACCGGCTTTTCAAAATCAAGGTAGTTGTACATGGACGAGGTGTCTGCCTGCAAAACGGTGGATTTTTCATGGTCTAACTGGCTGTTGCCGAAGCGCATGTCAAGGAAGCAAGCCGAGATGGCGCCTTGGCCGCGCAACTTATGCGGGGAATTCCGGCGAACGTGTGGTGGCTATTTGGCTCTGCTCGCGCGTTTTGCTGTTTTTGCAGGCGCTGGTATCTTGGCCACGCGCCGTCGCCTTTTCGGTTTCGTACGTTGCCAGCCGATCCATCTTCCTTCGCCTTCATAATTGTGGAAACCCACTGCCGCTGCATCAAGCCCGCGCCGCAATTCATCAAGATCAAGCCCTGGCATCTGCTGGAGGAAGGCGTCCGGCAGGCGATTGATATCAAGGCAGTCAATGTCGAAATAGATATGCTCCGGTCCGTTTTGGCCTGCTACCGTAATGAACCACTGACTTTCCATATAGTCTCCAAACCAAGGATCCGGGAACATTGACGGCGAAAAGGCAAAACCAAACGCGGTGATTTCCTCCCAGCGCCAGTGCTGCCGCCAGCCCATGGTCCGTATCAGGTGGCTGGAACGGGTAAATCCGGCGGCGTCAAAACGGATTACTTCGCCGTCGGGTTCAACAGGCGGTGGCTCAGGTCCGGAAAATATCTTTTTCAACAGTTGCCACATGGACATTCCGCCAGAAGCTTCAGGGTCCTGACCCTAGTCTGCCAGAGGGTGGTGCTCCGTTACAAGCCTATGTAGCCGTTCTTCCATGACGTGAGTGTAGATCTGTGTTGTCGATATATCGGAATGACCAAGCAATTGCTGTACGGCACGCAAGTCGGCACCGTTCTGCAGCAGGTGGCTGGCAAAGGCATGGCGAAGGACATGAGGAGAAATTGCAGATGTTTTCAATCCAGCCCGCGCAGCCAAACCCTTCAGTTCCCGTGCAAACACCTGTCGCGCCAGGAAGCCGCTTTCCGATAGGGCCGGGAACAGCCAGGGACTTTCCGACAGGTTGGGCTGCCTGTCCCGCACCGCCAGATATATCGCCATGCTATCCCGCGCCTTTCCCGAAAGCGGAACCATGCGATCTTTCGAACCCTTACCGCGCACAATCAGGAACCGATTATCTGATCTTGCTACCGTAACCGGCAAGCCCACGAGTTCGGAGACGCGAAGGCCCGTTGCATAGAGAATTTCAAGAAGCGCATGCAGTCGAAGGGCGTTAAAATGCATTGCACTGGACGAATTCGCATCCTTGGTCTCTAATTCGGCACGCGAGAGCAGTTTCTCCACATCGGCTTCACTGAGAATTTTGGGCAGAGAGCGATCTTTTTTAGGTGTGTCCAGAGTACTGGTGGGATCATCGGCACGGATATTCTCCGTATAAAGAAAACGAAAGAACTGACGCAATGCCGAAAGGCGCCGAGCCTGTGATGTCGCGGCAAAGCCACGGCCGGCGATATCGTCGAGATAGGAGCGGATGAGAGTGGGGTGCGCCTGGGTCAGTTGCAGACCCCTCGCGGCACTGAAGGCAGCGGCATCTTCGAGATCGCGGCGATAGGAATCCAACGTGTTCTGTGCCGCTCCCCGTTCTGCACTCATCATCTCAAGGAAAGTCTCAATAGCAGCGGCTGCGCGCATCGGCTTACTTCGGCTTATCGGGTTTGGGATTAAGCTTTTCTGCTGGAATACGAATGGTCATTTCCGTCTGTGTCGGATGCACGAATGTCACCAGCACAATCATTCCCGCATAGACAAGCCCGGCGAGAACCGCGAGCATTATGATCAATCGTGTAAGCGTCGGCATTTGCTATTCGAATCGTTTGGCGGCCTTCATTGTAGGTTCCATAATCCTGCAATCAAACCCTTATGATTTGATGAAGCTGGCGAGACCGTGTCTAACGCTATAGTTTGCTTGACGACAGCACGGTTTTCCTGTCGAAACGCAGTCATGAGCACACCTGAAGACATCGTTGTTGCAACACAGATACCGGAGTTGGCAAAATCCATTCGTGAGCGTCTTGGACATAGGTCGATCGTGCTCGTCGGATTGATGGGAGCGGGCAAATCCACGGTTGGCAAAAAGCTCGCGACGATGGTTGAATTGCCATTTTTCGATGCTGATCATGAGATCGAAAAAGTGTCGACCATGACCATTCCGGAACTCTTCGAAGCCTATGGCGAGGCAGAGTTTCGCGATCTGGAGCGCCGTGTCATCGCGCGCATGCTGGAGGATGGACCGATTGTGCTGGCCACCGGCGGGGGCGCCTACATGAACGATCAGACGCGCCAGGCCATTGCCTCGGAAGGTATCTCGCTTTGGCTAAAGGCAGAGCTTGATGTGCTGATGGGGCGCGTTGTCCGGAAACAAAACAGACCGCTGTTAAAAAATGACAATCCGCGGGGTGTGATGGAACGGCTTATGTCTGAGCGCTATCCTGTCTATGCCCTTGCCGATCTGACGATAAATTCTCGCGAAGAGAAGAAAGAAATCATTGCCTTGGAAGCAATGCAGGCTATTGCCAATCACCTGGATGGCATTGCCATGACCAATGAGGAAACCGGTTCATGACCGAGATGACTGCCCCGCGCGCAACCACCACCGTTCCGGTCAAGCTCGGCGACCGTTCCTATGACATCCTCATCGGATCAGGCCTGATCGAGCGGGCCGGGCACGAGATTGCCAGACGAGCCAACTCCGTGCGCGTCGCCATAGTCAGCGATGAGACGGTTGCCGGATTGCATCTTGATCGCCTCACCCAAAGCCTTGACGCTGCCGGCATCGACTCCACCCCGATCCTTGTCGCGCCCGGCGAGAAATCCAAAGGGTTTGCGACACTGGAAACCGTGACCAATGCAATCCTTGCTGCACGGCTTGAGCGTGGCGATATCGTGGTCGCATTCGGTGGCGGTGTCGTTGGTGACCTGGCCGGTTTTGCGGCGGGGATTGCCCGCCGTGGCATGGGGTTCATTCAGATGCCAACGTCACTATTGGCGCAGGTCGATTCTTCCGTTGGCGGCAAGACCGGGATTAACACCGGACATGGCAAGAATCTCGTTGGCGTATTCTATCAGCCACTCCTGGTTCTGGCCGATACGGATGTTCTGGATACGCTTTCCCCGCGTGAATTCCGGGCGGGTTATGCTGAAGTTGCCAAATATGGCCTGATCGACAGGCCGGATTTCTTTGCATGGCTGGAAAAAAACTGGCGCGGGATCTTTGCTGGCGGCCCGGAGCGGACCGAGGCAATCGCGATATCATGCCAGTCCAAGGCGGACGTAGTGGCAAGAGATGAGCGCGAGACGGGAGATCGCGCGCTGCTCAATCTTGGCCACACTTTCGGTCATGCCTTGGAAACCGCCACGAATTATGATTCCACGCGGCTCGTGCATGGCGAAGGCGTCTCGATAGGCATGGTTCTCGCTCACCAGTTTTCCGCCAAGATGAACCTGGCGAGTCCTGATGACGCACGCCGCGTCGAAACACATCTGCGTGGTGTGGGGCTTCCGGTATCAATTGCTGACATTCCCGGCGATTTGCCACCCGCAGAACAATTGATGGACTATATTGCACAGGACAAGAAGGTAGCGCGCGGGGCGCTAACTTTTATTCTCACGCGCGGCATCGGTCAGTCCTTTATTGCAAAAGACGTACCGCCATCAGCCGTATTGAGCTTCCTGCTGGAGAAACATCCAAAATGAACCTGGAAATCTGGATCTTTTGCGGAATTATATTCGTTTTGATCCTGATGTCTGCCCTGTTCTCGGGGTCTGAAACCGCTCTGACCGCTGTATCGCGGGCTCGAATGCACCGCCTGGCAAAGCGCGGCGACGAACGGGCCGCCGTGGTGGAGGCCCTGATCGAAAAGCGCGATCGACTGATCGGCGTCATGTTGATCGGCAACAACCTCATCAACATCCTGGCATCGTCGCTCACGACAAGCATGCTGCTTACCCTGTTCGGTCAGGCCGGTGTTGCCTACGCAACCGCGATCATGACTGTCCTTCTCGTTATTTTTGCAGAAGTCCTACCCAAATCCTGGGCCATCTCCGGCCCCGACCGCAATGCACTCGCACTTGTTAGGTTTGCTCAGATTGTCGTCATTCTGTTCGGTCCTCTTTCCGATTTCGTCAACTGGATTGTCCGGAAGATTCTGGGCTTGTTTGGTATCAACCTCGCTGCGGGCGCTTCCATGCTCTCGGCGCAAGAAGAGTTGCGCGGTGCAGTAGACCTGCTGCACAAGGAGGGCTCTGTGGTTAAGCGTGATCGCGACCAGATCGGCGGGCTGCTCGATCTGCGCGAGCTTGAGGTCTATGACGTCATGATCCATCGGACCAATATGGATTCGGTCAATGCCGATGATCCGATCGAAACCATCATCAACCAGATCCTGGCGAGCCATCACACCCGGATCCCGGTTTGGAAGGACGCCAATGACAATATTGTCGGGGTTGTCCATGCCAAGGATCTCGTGCGGGCGATCCGTGATGCGGACCGGGATTTCTCCAAGATCAACATCATGAAAGTGGCAACGAAGCCATGGTTCGTGCCGGACACGACAACGCTTCAGGATCAGCTTAATGCGTTTCTGCGGCGCAAGGCGCATATAGCAATCGTTGTTGATGAGTATGGCGATGTGCAGGGCCTGATCACACTCGAAGACATCCTGGAGGAGATCGTCGGTGAAATCGCCGATGAGCATGATATCGACGTGCAAGGCTGCCGCCCGCAGCCGGATGGCTCGGTTCTAGTGGATGGCTCCGTGCCGATCCGCGATCTTAACCGTGCCCTCGACTGGCATCTGCCTGACGCCGAGGCAACTACCATAGCCGGACTTGTCATCCACGAAACGCAGAGCATTCCCAAGGAGAAGCAGGCGTTTACCTTTCACGGTAAGCGTTTCACGATCCTGCGGCGGGAAAAAAATCGTATTACGCGTTTGCGCATTCGACCGATCGAAGACGAAGACAAGGCAAAGTTGATCTGAGTTCGGTCTCAGACCGGAACATTCTTCAGCGCCGTGTTTCCTCGCCCGGTGCAGCGGGTTCCAGCGCCAGCGCGTGCACGCTGCCCTTCAATTCGTCCTGCAGAACTTCGTTGATGGCGCGATGTCGCGCAACACGCGACATGCCGGTAAAAGCCGCCGCGACAATCCGCACGCGAAAATGCGTTTCGCCTGAACCATCAAATGTGCCATGATGATCGCTGTCAGAATGATGGTGACCAGCGTGGAGGTGGCTTTCATTGATGACTGCCAAAGAAACGGGATGAAAAGCCTGCGTCAGTTTGTTTTCGATCGCTGACTGAGTGGACATTTCGTTCTCCTGCGCCCATATGGTAGTTTCACTTGGCAAATCCGTACATGATCACAAATTTACCGCCATTTCAGGCGTTAGGTCGATCCATGGGTAAATGTCAATTCATGCTTAGATCAGATAACTTGACTCGATGACCTCAAATTCGAAATATTTTGACAGCATCCGCATCCGGCCCAAGAAGGCGGAAGAGGAAAAATCGCGCACTCCGGTGTGCCAGTGGGATGGGTGCGACAAGCCCGGCCCGCATCGTGCACCTGTGGGCCGCATGAAAGAAGGCGAGTTTTTTCACTTCTGCATCGATCATGTGCGTGAGTACAACAAGGGCTACAATTATTTCTCGGGCCTTTCCGACGCCGAGGTGGCACGCTATCAAAAAGAGGCGTTGACGGGAGACCGCCCGACCTGGACGATCGCCGGCTTGCCGGGAAGCGGTGCCGGCGCCAGTGCGCAAGCTGCAACCGCTGGCGGATCCAGGACATCGCCTGATTTTTCGAAACTGCGCTCGGGCCGCGCTGCCTACCAGAACCGGTTCCGAGATCCCAACAGCGTCTTCAACGAAGCGAGGGTGCATGTCCGCAAGCCCAAGCCCCTGGAAGCAAAAGCGCTGGATACGCTTGGACTTGGTGCAAAAGCCAGTGGCGAAGATATTAAGTCGCGCTATAAAGAACTGGTGAAGCGCCACCACCCCGACGCAAACGGCGGTGATCGGGCTTCCGAGGATCGTTTCCGTGACGTAATCCAGGCCTATCAATTGCTCAAACAGGCAGGTTTCTGCTAACCACGGTTGAGCCGAATTCGAGACCCTTCCGGGTTTCAAGACTGTGACTATCTTTATGCGTCTGCGCGTGCAGTCGCGCTGGAGGCATGATGAACAAGGTTGATCGCGATATTGCGAATTTGCCGGATACAACGGTTTCAGTTTCAAGGCTTTTCGGGTTTGAATCCGACATGATGGTTCCTGCCTATAAGGCAGGCGACGCCTACGTACCCGAAATCGATACTGACTATTTGTTCGACAAACAGACGACGCTCGCCATTCTTGCGGGCTTTGCCTACAATCGCCGCGTCATGGTTTCCGGTTATCACGGCACAGGCAAATCAACCCACATCGAACAAGTCGCGGCACGTCTCAATTGGCCCTGCGTTCGCGTCAATCTCGACAGCCATGTCAGCCGTATCGATCTGGTCGGCAAAGATGCGATCGTCGTCAAGGAAGGCATGCAGATCACGGAATTCCGCGATGGTATCCTGCCCTGGGCCTATCAGCACAACGTCGCCCTGGTTTTCGACGAATATGACGCGGGCCGTCCGGACGTAATGTTCGTGATCCAGCGCGTTCTCGAATCATCTGGTCGTCTGACGTTGCTCGACCAGAGCCGCGTTATTCGGCCGCACCCGGCCTTCCGCCTATTTGCTACGGCCAACACAGTCGGCCTCGGAGATACGACGGGTCTTTACCATGGGACACAGCAGATCAACCAGGCGCAGATGGACCGCTGGTCCATCGTGACGACGCTCAACTACCTGCCGCACGACAATGAGGCGGCCATCGTTGCGGCAAAGGCCAAGCATTACCAGAACAAGGAAGGCAAAGAGATCATCTCCAAGATGGTCCGCGTTGCCGATATGACGCGTTCCGCTTTCATCAATGGTGATTTGTCGACAGTCATGAGCCCTCGTACGGTTATCACCTGGGCGGAAAATGCCGATATCTTCAAGGATGTCGGTTTTGCCTTCCGTTTGACCTTCCTCAACAAGTGCGATGAACTGGAACGCCCGATCGTTGCCGAATTTTATCAGCGCGCCTTTGGCAAGGAACTGCCTGAATCAACGGCCAACGTCGTCATAAGCTGAGCATCACCAAAAAATGGCTGGTCCGGGAGATAACTCACGTGCAAATCCGAAAGGTCCGGTTGATTCCGAGCCTTTCAAGCGTGCCGTTACTGCGTGCATGCGCGCGATCGCGGGCGACCATGAGATGGAAGTCAGTTTCGGCAACGATAAGCCTGCGCTGACCGGGCACCGTGCAAGGCTTCTCGATTTGCCGAAGCGCCCCTCGGCCAATGACATCGCGATTACCCGCGGCATGGGCGATTCAATGGCGCTGCGCAAGGCATGCCATAATGATCGCATTCATGCCACGTTGGCACCCGAAGGCAAACAGGCGCGGGCGATCTTCGATGCCGTAGAACAGGCACGTGTTGAGGCGATCGGGGCTCTGCGCATGGATGGCGTTGCCGAGAACCTGACCTCGATGCTGGCGGACAAATACGCCCGCGCGAATTTCCCGGCAATTACGGACAAGGCTGAAGCTCCGCTCGAAGAAGCGGTGGCGCTGCTGGTTCGCGAAAAACTGACCGGACGCAAAGCACCCGAATCGGCTGGCAATGTGCTTGATCTCTGGCGCGACTGGATCGAGGAAAAAGCTGCGGCCGATCTCGATCATTTGACGTCAAAAATTAACGATCAGAATGCGTTCGCCCGGGTCGTACGCGAAATGCTGGCTTCGATGGAGATGGCAGAGGAGCTCTCCCAGGAGAGCGAACAGGACGAGAGCCACGATAACGAGGACGCGCCGGAGCCCGAAGAGAACAACGAAGGCGGGTCGGAAGAGGATCAGGGCAGCGATTCGTCGGAGAGCGATGATTCCGATACATCCAGCGATGACAGTCAGGCCGGCGAGACGGAAGCTGCAGATGCATCTTCCGATGACATGGATGAGGATTCGGACGCTGATGCGGAAATACCGGGTGAAGCGCGCCGCCCCAATCCGCCCTTCTCCAATCTTGGCAGTGAAAGCGGATACAAGATTTTCACCCAGGAGTTTGACGAGACGACCGATGCGGAAGAACTCTGCGACGAGGCCGAACTGGAACGCCTGCGCTCTTTCCTCGATAAACAGCTTGCCAATCTTTCCGGTGTCGTCGGCCGGCTGGCAAACAGGCTGCAGCGCCGCTTGATGGCGCAACAGAACCGCTCGTGGGATTTCGATCTTGAGGAGGGGTATCTCGATTCTGCCCGTCTGGTGCGCATCGTGATCGACCCGACGCAGCCGCTTTCCTACAAGCAGGAACGCGATACCGATTTCCGCGATACGGTCGTGACTCTTCTCATCGACAATTCCGGCTCTATGCGCGGTCGCCCTATTACGGTGGCGGCCACATGCGCCGACATCCTGGCACGCACGCTAGAGCGTTGCGGCGTGAAGGTGGAAATTCTTGGCTTCACCACGAAAGCGTGGAAGGGAGGGCAAGCGCGCGAGGCATGGCTGGAGCGCGGCAAGCAAGCCAATCCCGGGCGCCTCAACGATTTGCGCCATATCGTCTACAAGCGCGCCGATGCCCCTTGGCGGCGTGCCCGCCGCAATCTCGGCCTGATGATGCGCGAGGGCCTTCTGAAAGAGAATATCGACGGTGAGGCACTGATCTGGGCACACCAGCGCCTGCTTGGACGTCCAGAGCAGCGCCGGATTCTGATGATGATCTCCGATGGTGCGCCAGTTGACGACTCGACCCTGTCAGTCAATCCCGGCAATTATCTCGAACGGCATTTGCGTGCGGTGATCGAAGAGATTGAAACACGCTCGCCGGTAGAACTGATTGCTATCGGCATCGGGCACGACGTGACTCGCTACTATCGCCGTGCCGTGACGATTGTCGATGCCGAAGAGCTTGCCGGCGCCATGACCGAGCAGCTGGCCTCGTTGTTCGAAGAGCCGGAGCGACAGACTGCAAAAAAGTCGGCGCGGCGATAACATGAATCGTATCGCGCTGCTATCCAGGCGCGTTCTCGTACTATTTGCAGTTCAATTTTTCCTGGCCGCACCTGCCATGGCTGAGGATAGTGGGGTTGTGCCCGCAGTCATCACCTCCCGGCCTATCTCAAATTTCCGAATTGGATCATCAGAAACGCATTTCGGGTCCCTCGAGTTTGTGGGCGGCTTGGAAATGACCTCTACCAACCGCGAATTCGGCGGCCTTTCCGCATTTCGCTATCTGGATTCGGGGAAAGAATTTCTCGGTATTACCGACACCGGTCTCTGGTATGCGGGCAAGATGGTGCGCGACGAAAAAGGCAGACCCGCGTCAATTGGCGATTTTCGACTGGCGCCGATCCAGAGCGAAGAGGGAATGCCGGTCGAGGGCAAGTGGAATTCGGACGCGGAGGGTATGAGTGTTTCGGGCAAGACCGTTACGGTGTCGTTCGAACGGATCCACCGCATCGCCGAGTTTGCGCTCGACCTCGAAAACTTTGCCTCAAAGCCACGTGACCTTCCGCTGCCGATGCCGAAGGACGAACTGCGCAACAATCGCGGCATTGAAACCATTGCCTATGCGCCAGCCGCTGGTTCGCTGTTGGGTGCTCGCGTTGCGGTAACCGAGAAGAGTATCAACGAGTCGGGCGATATGTTCGCGGCAGTGCTTGAGGGACCGCGGAAAGGAATTTTCTACGTCAGGCGGCTCGATGATTTTGATATCAGCGACGGTGACTTTCTTCCCAGCGGTGACTTACTGCTGCTGGAGCGGCGGTTCAGCATCGCCAGCGGCGTGACATTGCGCATTCGCCGTATTGCGGCGGAGGATATCCGGCCCGGAGCTACGGTGGACGGGCCATTCATCCTGCAAGCGGATATGCGCGATCAGATCGACAATATGGAAGGGCTGGATGTGTGGCAGGCCGAAGATGGGAGCACCCGCCTCTCGATGGTGTCAGACGACAACCATTCGATCGTCCAGCGTAATCTTTATCTCGAATTCCGGTTGGCTGAGTAGATCGCCGGAGCGAAGATAGCGAGGATGGCGCCGTAGGGCACAAGCATCACGATTGCCATCACCATCTTGACCATCAGGTCGCCAAAGCCGAGCGACATCCACAACGGTATCTCCTTACCGAAGAACGGTACGAGCATGGCGAGCGATGAGTCCGCCTGACCAGTTGCCGCATCGATCCAGGCGAAGTTCGCGGCAAAGGCAATCGAGAAAAACAGCAGCGTATCGAGAAGCGATCCGAAAATGGCCGAGGCGAACGGCGCCTTCCACCACGTCAGCTGCCGCAATTTGTTGAAGACAGTGATATCGAGAAGCTGAGCTGTCAGAAATGCCGTCCCGGAGGCAATCGCAATGCGGGGTGTCGCCAGCCAGATCGACAGGATGACGGCGATTGTAAAACCGACATAGACGACCTTGCGCGCGAAGGCGGGTCCATAACTGCGATTGGCTAAGTCATTGACCAGAAACGCTATGGGATAAGTGAAGGCGCCATAGGTGAGTATATCTCCCAATCCGAAGTGATTGAAAGGGTACTGAACCAGGACATTCGACGCAGCGACGACCCCGCACATGGCGAGCACTGGAAGGACAAAATCCGACGGAGAATAAGCGCTTTTGAGCGGCATTTTTTTATCCTGGGTAATGGAACCAGCAGCGGCGATGACGACAGCAATAAGGCCAGCCGAAGCTGGCCTTAACCACAAATGAACCGCGTACCTGCTATTTAAGCAGCAACCGGTGCTTCGAGAAGCTTCTTGGCAATCTGCCGCTTCAGGAGGCGAGCGCGCTGTGACAGTTCCTTTTCGTCAGCCTTGACAAGGAACGCATCCAGACCACCGCGATGCTCCACGCTACGCAGGGCATGAGCCGATACGCGCAGACGGAAGCTCTGACCGAGGGCTTCGGAGATCAGCGTTACGTGGCAGAGGTTCGGCAAAAAGCGGCGGCGCGTTCTGTTGTTCGCGTGGCTCACATTGTTACCGTACTGTACCGATTTAGCGGTCAATTCACATGTGCGGGACATTGGGTCTCACCTTCAAATTTCATTACCTATAGCCCGAATGTTTCTCGTTACCATCACACGTCGCCGTGCAGCGGCGCGCTTATCGGACAGGCGGCCTATTGGGAAGTCGCGTTTCTATAGTGATATGAGCTGCGCGCGTCAAGTGCGCTTATATGAAGTTTGGCACGGCTTTTGCGTAATAGCGGCGGCTTTCCTATGTTTATCACAACTTTGCCTGCTTTATGCAGTCGAAGCCTTGGGACAGGCGCAGCATTGGACGGGATTGACAGAAAATGAGAGCCAACCGGCATTATGCCAGTCGAACAGTTTGGACAGTTCCCTTGGCCATGGTCGCCATGATGGCTGCCGCACCAGCTCAGGCTGCTCAATCCTATCAGACGGACTATCGTGTTTCGCTGTTTGGCCTGTCGATCGCCAGAGCCAATTTCTCGACCAATGTCTCGGATGATGGGGCCTACAAAGTCACCGGGGATCTTTCGAGTTCGGGGCTTGCCAGTCTGTTCGACGACACCAAAGGCAAGCTCGATGTGACAGGTCAGCTGGCCAAAAGCGGCCCGGTACCGATTTCCTATGTGGTCAAGTACAGGCATGGGAAGCGCGACAAGAGCACATCAATTACCTTTGCCAATGGGAATGTGACCAATACGACCAATGTTCCACCCATCAACAAGAAGAAGAACTGGGTGGAGCTATCGCCTGCCGATCTTCAATCGGTTGCCGATCCGATTTCTGGGGTGATGATTTCGGCTACCAGTCTTGAGCAGGTCTGTGCGCAGACACTGCACCTCTACGACGGTCAGACTCGCGTCGATCTGAAACTTTCTCCCGCTGGGGGAGCGCGGCCCTTCTCTACCAAAGGTTTCAAGGGCAACGCCATCACCTGTACGGCCAAATTCGTGCCCATCGCCGGCTATCAGTCGGGTCGAAAAGCCATTGAATACCTTAAAAACTCCAGCAAGATCAGTCTCACCTTTGCATCGCTCGGCAAGTCCGCTATCTATTCGCCCGTGCAGGCGAAGATCGGCACGCAGATCGGGACGGTGACCGTCTACGCGACACGTTTCGAGAAGACTAGATAAGCGGCTGGGGCGGCTAAAGCGTTGGGGGCGGTGTGGCTACATTCATCGGGTTTCTTGCGATCATCATGTGGGCGATGCTCGCGCTTTTCACCGATGTGTCTGGCAAGGTTCCACCATTTCAGCTGACAGCCATGACCTTTGCCATTGGCGCGAGCCTCGGATTGGTTTCGTGGCTCTGGCGACCGGGTGCCGCGCGGCACCTGCGCCAGCCGGCCAGGGTCTGGCTGCTCGGTGTCGTCGGGCTCTTCGGGTATCATTTCCTCTATTTCACGGCGCTGCGCAACGCCCCCGCAGTTGACGCCAGCCTGATCGCCTACCTCTGGCCGCTGTTCATCGTGGTCGGATCGGCGCTGATGCCGGGCGAAAAGCTGCGCTGGTTCCACATTGTAGGCACGCTGCTGGGGCTGTCCGGCACGGTGTTGATCATCACCAAGGGCGGTGGTGTTGGCTTCGATCCCCAGTACAGTTTCGGTTACGCGATGGCAGGGCTGTGTGCGCTGACCTGGGCAGCCTATTCGCTACTGTCCCGACGCTTCGCCAACGTCCCAACCGACGCGGTTACGGGGTTCTGTGTGGCGACATCGGCACTATCGCTGATTTCGCATCTGCTGCTGGAGCAGACTGTCTGGCCTGAAGGGATCATCCAATGGCTCGCCGTGCTGGGCCTGGGTCTCTTTCCGGTCGGCGCCGCGTTCTATGTCTGGGACTACGGTGTCAAGCGCGGCAATATTCAGGTCTTGGGTGCTTCGAGCTATGCGGCACCGCTATTGTCGACGCTTGTACTGATCATCGCCGGCGTGACCGAACCGACGACACGCGTCTTGCTTGCCTGCCTGCTGATCACACTTGGCGCGGTTCTGGCCGCCAAGGATATGCTGCTCAAACGGCGTTAGGGTTCCCAACCGGGCTCTGCCAGCTCGAACTGAGCGAAATCAAAGCCGGGTGCAACAGTGCAACCGACAAGTGTCCAATCGCCAAGACTAGTCGCTGTTTGCCATTGCCCAGCTGGAACAATGGCTTGCGGGCGCTCTCCGGCCGCAAGATCGAGACCTAGCCTGTGCGTCACGTGCGGAGAGCCTTCGGACGCGATGGTCAGGAGCAGGGGTGCCCCGCCATACCAGTGCCAGACCTCCGCCGCATCCTTTACCCGGTGCCAGGCTGACACTTCGCCCTTTTCGAGAAGAAAATAGATCGCGGTGGAGTGGCCGCGCCCGCCGACCGGCCAGCCGCTTTCATTGTCCCGGAACGTCTGTACGTAGGAGCCGCCTTCGGGATGTGGCGCAAGCCCGAGATGCAGGCGTATTTCGTCTGGTGTCAACGTCATCAGAAGTTGTCCTTACGCTTGCGAATCTCGGCGAAGACGGCTTCATCACTGGCCTTTTCCATGTTCAAGTTCTTGCGGATCGAGGGGTCATACCAGCGAAGAAACGGATTGGTTGCCATTTCACGCAGCAGCGTCGTCGGCAAGGTCGGCAGGCCGGCTTCACGCAACGCCGTGATTTGTCTGGCGCGTTCCTTGAGCGCCGAGTTTTCCGGATCGATCGTCAGCGCAAACCGGGCATTGCTCTCGCTATATTCATGGCCGCAATAGATCTCCGTCTCACCCGGCAATGCGACCAGCCGCTGCAGCGACTTGAACATCATGGCCGGAGTTCCTTCGAACAAGCGGCCGCAACCAAGCGAAAACAGGGTGTCACCCGTAAAGGCGATCTTGGCTGCGGGTATATGAAACGAGATTTCACCAGCGGTATGGCCCGGCGTGGCGATGACATCCACATCGAAATTGCCGAATTTAAACCGCTCGCCGTGGCCGACAGCGCGATCGATGCCCGGTATTTGGGCTTTCTCGTCCTCAGGTCCGATAATCTCGACGCCGAATCGTTTCTTCAGCGCGGCATTTGCCTCGACATGATCCATATGGTGGTGCGTGGTAAAGATATGCGTCAGCGTCCAGCCGCGGCGACCCAGCGCATCGAGAATCGGTTTCTCTTCGGGTGCGTCGATAGAGGCCGTCAGATTGGCATCCGGATCGTGGATCAGCACGCCGAAATTGTCGGTCCGCGCGGTAAACTGTTCGATTTGCAGATTGGACATGGTCATTCTCTTCATGCTTGCTACGTGCAGGATAGTCCGCCCTCACACGGGCGCAACCCATGTTACAGGCATTTCTTGATGTTCTTGATTGCCGTGTTAGGTTGCCCGCCATGCATCTCGACATCATCGATCTTCGCGCTTTCTACGCTTCAACACTCGGCCACCTGACCGAACGCTCCATTACCATGGCACTGGCGTCCATCTGGCCCAAGTTGCCGGGCGAACGGCTGGTGGGTCTCGGCTATGCCGTTCCCTACCTCGATCGCTTTCGCGGCGATACGGAGCGAACCTTCGCCTTCATGCCCGCCGGGCAGGGCGCTGCAAGCTGGCCGCCGGCCGAGCCGTCCGCTACCGCGTTGATTTTCGAAGAAGATTTGCCCTTGCCGGATTCGGCTGTCGACAGAGTGTTGATGGTCCATGCGCTGGAACATGCCGAGGATCCGCGCGAAACTTTGAAGGAAATGTGGCGCGTGCTGGCACCGAACGGGCGGCTGGTTATCGTCGTTCCCAACAGGCGTGGGCTTTGGGCGCGTTTCGAGCACACGCCATTCGGCAGTGGGCGGCCTTATAGCCGGGGGCAGCTAATCCGTATTCTGCGCGAGGCGAATTTCACCCCGGGTCCCTGGGCCGAGGCTTTGTTCTTCCCGCCGTCGTCGCGCCGCTGGATGATGCGCCCCTCAGGCCTGCTGGAGCGGATGGGCCGGCGCTTTTGGCCGATGTTTTCCGGTGTACTGATCGTCGAGGCTCAGAAGCGGATCTATCAGGGGCTGCCGGTGGCCAAGCGGTCGTCGCGACGTGTCTTTGTGCCGGTTCTCTCGCCGCAGGGTACGGCGAGCGCCAGTTCGCGTTGACACAACCAAATTGCCCGCGCCGGTTTCGTTTCGTGAGCCGGATTCGAGGTTTCTTGAGCCAGAACCATCAGGTTCTGAGCGAGTTTTGAAAGTTCCTGTGCGTTCTTCTGTTCGGGGAAGCTGGTTCAGCGTTTGAGCAGGAACACCGCCTGCTGGCCGAAGAGGTTCCAGAAGCCCCAAGGCATGTTGAAGCCGAGGCGGCCGCCGAAGGCGTTGAGCGCGACGGCCGATTCCACATGCGCACCGACTTCCTTGGTCATGTCGACAAAGTCATTGATCGTGCAGAAGTGGATGTTGGGCGTGTCGTACCAGCTATAGGGCAGATCCTTGGTTACGGGCATACGCCCGTTGATGGCGAGCGACGCGCGTACCCGCCAATGACCGAAATTCGGAAACGAGACGATGGCCTTTTCGCCGATGCGCAGAAGCTCCGTCAGAACATTCTTCGGATTGCGGGTGGCCTGCAAGGTCTGCGACAGGATCACATAGTCGAAGCCGGCATCGGGGTAGTATTTCAGATCACTGTCAGCGTCGCCCTGAATGACCGACAGACCGCGCGCGACCGAATCGTTGACGCCTTTTTGCGACAGCTCGACGCCGCGGCCGTCAACACCCTTGGTGGTTTGCAGAAGCTCCAGAAGTTCGCCGTCGCCGCAGCCAACGTCAAGCACGCGTGAGCCGGGCTCCACCAGCGAGGCGATGACATCAAAGTCGACGCGGGGATGGACGTTGACGCTCATGACGGTAGAAGACCCTTGGCACGGGCTGCTGAACGGATGAACCCGTTGATGGCGGAGAACATCTCCGGCTCATCCAGCAGGAAAGCATCGTGGCCGCGATCGGATTCGATCTCGACAAAGGAAACGGAGGCTCCCGCCGCGTTCAGCGCATGGGCGACGGTGCGGCTCTCGCTGGTGGGGAACAGCCAGTCACTGGTGAAGGAGACGATGCAGAAGCGAGTCTTCGATCCGGCGAAGGCATCGGCCAGCCGGCCTTCATGCTCCGCCGCAAGATCGAAGTAGTCCATGGCGCGGGTCATGTAGAGATAGGAGTTGGGATCGAAACGCTCGACGAAACTCATGCCCTGATAGCGCAGATAGCTCTCGATCTGGAAATCCGCATCGAAGCCGAAGGTCACATTCTGCCGGTCCTGCAGATTGCGCCCGAACTTGCGGTGCAAGGCGGTCTCGGACAGATAGGTGATATGTGCCGCCATGCGGGCGACGGAGAGCCCTTTGCGCGGGACGGTGCCATGTTCGAGATAGCGGCCTTCCTTCCACTCCGGGTCAGCCATGACCGCCTGACGGCCCACTTCATGAAAGGCGATATTCTGCGAGGAGTGACGCGCACCGGTCGCGATGGCCACCGCGGCAAACACCTTGTCGGAATGGCTCGACGCCCATTCGAGGACCTGCATACCGCCCATTGAGCCGCCGATAACCGCAAAGAGCTGTTCGATGCCAAAATGGCTGACGAGCATTGCCTGGGCGCGAACCATGTCGGCGATGGTGATGACGGGAAGGTCAAGCGCATAGGCCTTGCCGGTCTCAGGATTGATCGAGGCGGGACCAGTCGAACCAAGGCATCCGCCAAGCACATTGGAACAAATGACAAAATAGCGGTCCGTATCGACGGGCTTGCCCGGGCCGACCAGCGTTTCCCACCAGCCGGGCTTGCCGGTCACGGGATGCAGATTGGCGACATGCTGGTCGCCGGTCAGGGCATGACAGATCAGGATGGCATTGGATTTGTCAGCATTGAGCTCGCCATAGGCCTGGTAGGCGATTCGGAACGGCGACAGCGAAACGCCGCTATCGAGATGCAGCGGCTTGTCCGCCCCAAACTCCACCACAGGACTATGGGGATTTGTTGCTTCCTGGCTTTTCTGATCATTCTTGGACGTTGATCGGCTGGTTCTGGTCATGGTTACGCAGTTTAGAGCGAGGTGCCGGGTAGGTATGGTTGCAGCGCATACAAAGTCAATGGTTTCTTTGCATTCAAGGGCTCTCAAACCCAAGTGGATCAACTTGTTCTCGACATGAGGCTCTTTGGCGGCTATGTCCGCACGGTTGCTTGACAGCAAAGACCATCGACCGAACGATGTTACGGATCAATCATGACAACGACAGTGAAAGACATGCGCCCAACCCCGAAAGCCGGTGTGCTTGACATAGCCCCCTATGTCCCCGGCAAGGAACATGCTCCTGGTGTCGCAAAGGTCCACAAGCTGTCTTCCAATGAGACGCCGATCGGCGCCAGCAAACACGCGATCGAAGCCTATCGCGCGGCAGCGGAGCGTCTGGAAATCTATCCGGATGGACAGGCAACGGCGCTGAAAAAGGCTATTGCCGATGTGCATGGCCTGAATGCCGATAATATTCTGTGCGGCAATGGCTCTGACGAGTTGCTAGGTCTTTTGTGCCAGACCTATCTTTCACCGGGAGACGAGGCCATCTACACCGAACACGGCTTCATGGTGTACAAAATCTACATCATGGCTGCCGGGGCGACTCCAGTCGTCGCCAAGGAAAATAATGAGCGCGCCGAAGTCGACTCCATCCTGGGGTCGATCACACCGCACACAAAGATTGTTTTCCTTGCCAATCCAAACAATCCGACCGGCACATATCTGCCTTTCGAAGAAGTGCGCCGCCTCCACGCCGCTCTGCCGAGAAACGTATTGCTGGTGCTGGATGCCGCCTATGCGGAATATGTGCGCCGCAATGACTATGAGGCCGGTGTCGAGCTGGTGTCGTCATGTGAAAACGTCGTCATGACGCGGACCTTTTCGAAGATCCATGGCCTTGCTGCGCTTCGCATCGGCTGGATGTTCGCTCCCGCCCACGTTATCGATGCTGTCAATCGTATTCGCGGCCCGTTCAATCTGAACTCCGCTGCCATCGTTGCCGGAGCTGCGGCAATCCGCGATCGTGCGCATGTCGATCAGGCGATTGCCTTCAATGAAAAATGGCTGCCCTGGTTGACCGAACAGCTGACGGCTCTTGGTCTTCGTGTTACGCCGTCAGTCGGCAACTTCGTGCTGGTTCACTTCCCCGACAATGTGGCGAAGTCCGCCGAGAAAGCCGACAGCTACCTCACGAGCAAGGGCTATATTTTGCGCCGCGTCACGGGATACGGATTTCCGAACGCGTTGCGCCTTACCGTTGGATCCGAGGAAGCCAATCGCGGCGTAGTCGCTGCACTCTCCGAATTCCTGAAGTAGAACATGTCCAAGATCCATTTCGATACAATCGCACTGATCGGCATAGGTCTCATCGGTTCGTCGCTGGCGCGCGTCATCAAGCGCGAGGGCCTTGCCGGTCATATCGTCGTTTCCACCCGCAGCGAAAGCACGCTGGCTCGGGCTCAGCAGCTGGGCCTCGGTGACAGCTACACGCTTGATAGCGCCGAGGCAGTAAAGAGTGCGGATCTTGTTATCGTCTCGGTGCCGGTCGGTTCATCCGGGGCGATTGCCCGGCAGATTGCCGGTTCGCTGAAACCGGGCGCAATCGTAACCGATGTGGGCTCGACCAAAGGCTCGGTCATTGCGCAGATGCAGCCAGAACTTCCGGCAAACGTGCATTTTATTCCGGGCCACCCGCTCGCTGGAACAGAATATTCCGGCCCCGACGCGGGTTTTGCCGAACTCTTTGCCAATCGATGGTGCATCCTGACGCCATTGGAAGGAACCGAACCCGCTGCCTTGAGCCGGCTGACCAAGTTCTGGCAAGCCTGCGGTTCGCGGCTCGATACGATGGACCCGGTGCATCATGACCGGGTTCTCGCCATCGTCTCGCACCTGCCGCACCTCATAGCCTACAACATCGTCGGTACGGCGAGTGATCTCGAAGAAGTGACGAATTCCGAAGTCATCAAATATTCAGCGTCGGGTTTTCGCGATTTCACCCGCCTGGCCGCATCGGATCCGACCATGTGGCGCGATGTCTGCCTGCACAACAAGGAAGCGATCCTTGAAATGCTGGCGAGGTTTTCAGAAGACCTCGCGTCGCTCCAGCGCTCAGTCCGGTGGGGTGATGGCGATGCGCTGTTCGACCTGTTCACGCGCACGCGTGCGGTGCGCAGGGGCATCATCGATGCCGGTCAGGAAGTGGATGCTCCGGATTTCGGCCGCCAGCAAGCCAGCCATCCTTCCAAGTGATGTGACGCTGCCTGCCCCTCCCGCCAGGGGAGGTAACTGGCGGCGCCTACAACGCCGGCAACCGGCCAATATTGATGAAGCCCACCGACATCTTTCCTTTCTTGACCGTGATGGGGAGTGTCGGCGCGCCTGTCTCGTCTTTCGGGACGAAGGCCATCGCCTGAAGCACCGAGGCAATCGTATTGCCGGCCTCAGGGAATATGCCCTGGAGTGCCTTGGCAACGCCTTCGGGGTTGCGCATCGTCACTTTGAAGTCGCCGCTGACGCGGCCGTCATCAGCGATTGAAAACGGGCCAGAGATTCCGATCCCGCTACCATCGTCAAACGCCACGTCGACTCTGCGCAATGTGCCCGACTGCCCGCGCAGCACCGTCAAATCCCGTTCCGGTTTGCCGAGCAATGCGAAGCCGTTGGCGAGTTGGACATCGGCGACGCCAGTCAATTCAGGCAGCGGCCTGTCGTAAATGACGTTGTCGGCGATTTTCAGCTTGTTGAAAGAGAGGACGACGTCCATTTGCGGGTCTTGAGTAGCGAAATGCAGCTCACCTTCCTGCACCACGGCCACCGGCGCATCGCCGGGTGCTGCGTTGCGTTGATTGACGATGACATTGCTGCCTTCGATCTCTATTTGTTTTGGAAGGGGTTTGTCGAGCCGAATGCTGGATGTGAGATTGTCCCATTTCGCATCGAGCGGCATGATGCCCGGCACATTGATAGCAGCGGGCCCGTCGATCCTGCTGACGATCTGCAATGGGTCATAGATCTGCGCCGCGGAGCGGAAAGTTCCGGCGGTAACTGACAGGTTCTTGGCCGGATCCGCCCAGCCTACCTTGGTGCAGTCGAGGCCGACCCGCAAGGGAAAGCCGCTTGCCGTGGCGTTCTCACAGGTGGCGTCTATGCCTTTTTCCTTGAAAGCCGCGATATTCGTCGCAACGCGGTTTTCCAGCTCGTTAGCCAGATAATACCAGCCGCCACTGTAGAGCACGCCGAGCAGTATAATACCGCCGCCGCCATATTTCAGAAGTCTTCCGCGTCTTGTTGTGTTTTTGGGGGTGCTTGACGGCATGGTCCGGCTCTCGCTATCCATCAGGGGAAGATGCTTCAGAGCCCTGTTGCAAACTCTACTGCGGCTGTCACCTGACGCGGTTTTCTGCGCTTCCGGTGCACACGTACTCAAAGTACGTTGCGCTCCGGTTCTCGAAAACCACGCCACATGCCTTGCCGCAGCGATTTTTCAAACGGGCTCTCACAGTTCTCTAACTGCTATCAGGACGGATATGGGCGATTTTTGGGTCTTTGGCTACGGATCTTTGATGTGGAAGCCTGGCTTTGCACATGTCGAGACGATGCACGCCCGACTATTTGGCTATCGCCGCGCGCTTTGCGTTCGCTCCTATGTGCACCGGGGAACGCCGGAGCGGCCCGGCCTGGTGCTCGGCCTGGACCATGGCGGATCCTGCCTTGGGATGGCGTTTCGCGTGCCTGGCGAACTTGCGGACGAGGTGGTCGACTATCTGCGGGCGCGCGAGCTGGTCACGCATGTCTATCTCGAACGGAGGTTGGGGATCCGGCTGGAGGACGGACGCAAGGTCGAGGCGCTGACCTACATCGTCGACCGCAGCCATGTGCAATATGCGGGTGCGCTCTCGGTGAACGATGCCGCTACGGCCGTGCGCGGTTCGGTCGGTCAGTCAGGCCGCAACGAGGACTATGTGCACAACACCCTGGAACACCTGCGCAAGATGAATATTCGCGACCACTGGATGGAAGCAGTTGTCGCGGCAGTCGATGGTTCTAGATCTTGACGCCAAGTTCCTTCAATCGCTCGATAGCGGTCGGGGGCATGGGGGGTGGGTCATCCGATTTGGCAGCTTCGATCAGGAGTTCGTCGCACGCCGCTTCGGTCACTTCTTCGAGCTTTTTCAAGAACGCATCATTGTCCAGGCCTGGCTGTATCGGCGGCAGGATGCGGCAGCGAATGACACCGGGATAACGCATGAACTTGCGGCGGGGCCAATAGAGCCCGGCATTATGCGCGATCGGGACTACAGGAATGCCGAGTTCCCCGTAGATGTGAGCGACGCCATATTTGTAGCGGGGCGGGGCTCCCGGAGCCGTGCGCGTGCCCTCGGGATAGATCATCAGCTGCCTGTTTTCGGCAACGGCCTTCCGCGCGCCCCTGACCGCGGTCTTCATGGCGGCCGAGCGTTTGCCGCGATCGATCGGCACCATCTTCATCTTCTGGATGTACCAGCCGAACAGCGGAATCCACGTCAACTCACGCTTGAGGATGTAGACCGGATCGGCAATGTGGGGAAGGAAAGCATAGGTATCCCAGAATGACTGGTGCTTCGCCGCGCAGATATAGGGCCCGTCGGGGATATTCTCGAGCCCATCAATGTGGTGGTCGGCACCGACAATGATTTTTTGCAGCCACAGGTTGGACTTTGCCCAGTTTTTCGGAACACTCCACGCCTGTTTGCGCGGGCTGAGAAAATAATAGGGCGTGAAGATGATCATCTGGATGATCAGGTTGAGATAGAACGCGGCATTGAAAACAAGTGATCGGATGATCGTCATTGGGATCCCGGATGGCATCGATTGGTCTGCGCCTTCGTTATACCAAATGGGAGGCGCGGTGAACTGGCGAAAGACACTAGCCCTTTATTCTGTGGAGCAGGGCGGCCGTCGCCTCCGACAGGCTGTCGGGTAGCTCCGAGCGGATCACGGCTCCCAGATATTTGACATATTCGACCAGAAGGACGCGGACGATAAGTCCGCGTGTGATCCAGTCGCCGTCCCGCAGATTGCTGTTGATGATGGGATAGGGGATGAATTCAATATCCCGCGATGCGCGTTTGAGTTCAACCATCGTGCGGGGGATATGATAATTGTTGGTAACGACAATGACCCGGGCATAGTGGTTCGCCTTGGCCCATTTGACGCTTTCGGCAGCATTGCCAATCGTGTCCATGGCGGATCGGTCGATATCAACACAGCATTCGAACAGAGTGGCGTCGCCGCCGGTGACCCGCTGCAACTCGCTGCGGTTGGTGGAGGAATGGACGCCGCTGATGAATAGCCGCTCGCCCCGCTTGTTCTTGAGAAGTTCGAGAGCCCCTTCGATGCGCGAGTAGCCACCGGTAAGAACGACGATGCCGTCGGCGGGTTCGACCAGATCGGGTGTCTCCAATGTGCTGACATGGTCGCTGAAGACGATGAAGCCGCCGATAAACAGGCCCAGTGCGAGAATGCAAAGCAGGAACAATGGCAGCACAATCCGCGTGCGGATCAACGAGGCCAATCGCTCGCCGCGGTTCTGATCACCGGTGCCCGGCTTCTGGTTGCTGTCGTTCACGCCGTCCATTTTGCGTCGCAAATGCCTTGTTTGGGTTTCGTTTTTAAAGAGGGGTTCAACAGCAGCTTTGCAGGAGCTTTTGTAAAATCCATATTATCAATAGATGGAATAAGCTTAGGTTTCGTGACCTGTCCCGGTCCGTCCGTCCACCTGCCTCAAATGCGCTATGACTGTCATTCTTGTTGTAATCATCGTCAAGACGCTGACCGCCAGAATGATGAGGACCACACCCGAATAACCGCCTGATCCAATGGAAAAATTGCCGAAAAGCGCTGTAGCCTGATCGGCCTCGGGGGTTGCCAGGTTGCGCGAGGACCACCAGGCAACGGCCAGGAAAATGACCATGGCGAGCGCCCCGCCGCAAAGTGCGCCTTTCAAGGCTGTCCAGAAGAAGTGCCGCTCGAATTGGCGGGCGACGAACTTCTGTTCCGCGCCAATAAAATGCAGCACCTCGATGATGTGCTCATTGCCAGCCATGGCACCGCGGGTGGCAAAGATGACCGTCAGGACAGTTGCGGCAATGACCAGACCGAGAACGGCCATGCCGATGAGAACGGTCGAACGCGCCATCGAAACAAGCCGGTCGACCCAGGTGCGGTGATCATCGAAACTTGCGCCCGGGACGTCCTTGACCAGCGCGTTGCGTATGGCGGCAAAATCCGGTGGGGAAGCTTCGTCGAGGGTGACAATCACCAGACGGGGCACGGGTAGTTCATCGATGTCGAGACCGGTGCCAAGCCAAGGCTCCAACAGGCGTGCGGTCGCGGCACGATCGATGATACGGGTGGATTTCACCCCGGAAAAGCCCTGTGCGATCGCGCTGGCCTGCGCCAGCAGAGCTTCCATGTCCTGCCCCTCGACAGGCCGGACCTGGATCGTAGCCTCCGTCGAAATCTGGCTCTGCCATGTGGCGGCCGTCGATTGAACAAGGCTGACCGCGCCTATGGTAAGGCAAGCGAGGAAGGTCATGATGGCGATGACGATCATCAGTGCATGGCCAACAACATTGCCGGCCGGAACGATGGGCGCCTGGCCGCTTTTGCCGCGTGCGATTTGCACGGCCTTCGCAAACAGGACCAGCGCCTGCTCCTTGAGTTGGGCCGCTCTAATCATAGATGTCGAGCCTTCCCTGGTCGAGGATCATGCGCCTTGCATTGATCTGGTCCATCAGCGTCAGATCGTGCGTCGCGATGACCACGGCCGTGCCGGAACGGTTCAATTCGCCGAAAAGCCGCAGCAACCGCCTTGCCAGCGGCGGATCGACGTTGCCCGTCGGTTCGTCCGCCAGAAGGATTTCGGGCTGGTCGATCAAGGCGCGGGCGATAGCGGCACGCTGCTTCTCTCCGCCGGACAGGACGGGCGGCAGCACATGCATGCGCTCACCAAGCCCGACCCAATGCAACAGCTCTTCCACCTCGGCACGATAAGTGGCTTCCTCCTTGCCGCGCACGCGGAGCGGAAGGGCAACGTTCTGATAGGTCGTCATGTGGTCCAGCAAGCGGAAATCCTGGAAAACGACACCGATCCGGCGGCGAAGCAGCGGCATTTCCTTGGAGGAGATGGTCGCGATATCCTTGCCGAACACGGTGATCAGGCCGCGCGTCGGTCTCAGCGTCATGAACAGCAGGCGCAACAGCGAAGTCTTGCCGGCCCCGGAAGGACCGGTCAGGAACTGAAACGACCTGGGTGCAATGTGGAGGCTGACATCACGCAGAACCTCCGGGCCCATCCCATAGCGCAAACCGACATTCTCAAAACGAATCAAGCGTAATTTTCCAATCTCATGTCCACGTGTGTTTTATTCAGCGCCGACAGGTTTGGCCACACCAATCACGGCTGAAGATCAGCCGAAACGTTAATTTTTGTGCAGTAGCCTCACCCCATGATTCGGAGGAACATGACTGCAACATGGCGGGATGATCGGAAAACCGTGTAATGGCGCAAATCAGGCCAGTAATTGCCGAATTCGATCTGAATTTTCTTGGCGCAGGCCCATTCGACAGAGGCGTTGCGGAGGACATTCATTTCGAAACCGTCATGCCGCCAGAGTATACGGCGGCCGGTGGTGTGCCAAACCATGCCCCTGTCCGGTCTTCTGAGCGTTCACTTCCTGACAATGACGGTATCTCGATTCTCCAACCCGCCGGAAATGGGCAAGGTAAGATGCCAGGGTTCGGCTACTGGCTGTTCGTTACGCTGGTTGCCGCTTCGGTGTTCTGGATTTGCGGCGGGCACACGCTGTTCGTAGCGCTGCGATAATCTCGATTAGGCTTTTGCTTTTGGAACCGGGTTTGGGCTATAGCAACCCCTTCAATCACTGCTGCCCAGTACAGGAAGACGTGCATGCCAAAAGTCGGCGGAAAAAACATCGACATCCTCTTCAGCGCTCAGACGATTGCTGACCGAAATCTCGAACTTGCCAAGGCTATCGTCGCACGCAATTTCGAGAATCTGCTGGTGATATCAATTCTCAAGGGGTCGTTCATTTTCGCGGCCGACCTGATCCGGGCCATGCATGACGCGGGAGCGGAGCCCGATGTCGAGTTCATCACCGTTTCGAGCTATGGCAAGGGAACAGAAAGTGGCGAGGTACGTCTGTTGCGCGATATCGACAGCGATGTCCATGGACGCGATGTTCTGCTGATCGACGATATTCTCGAATCGGGCAGGACGCTGAAGTTCACTCGCGAATTGATGCTGGAGCGCGGCGCCCGCAGCGTTTCCATTGCGGTGCTGCTCGACAAGAGCGTGAAGCGCAAGACCGACATCGAAGCCGATTTCAAAGGTTTTGAATGCCCCGACTATTTTGTGGTGGGATATGGCATGGATGTCGGGCACTCGTTCCGGCAACTGCCCTATGTCGGCGTTGTCACGGACTAGTCGAATTTCAACAGCCGCTCGAGATAATCCTTCTCTATCTGCGGGCTGAGTGCATTGCCAAGACGGCGACGGATTTCGTCAAGGATCTGGCGCGCGCGCTGGATGTCGATTTCGCCGGGCAGCATATTGCCGGGCTCAGGCGCCAGTCCTTCCGGGCCCCGTTGCGGGCGCCCCAATGGATCTCGGCGGCCATTCTGTTGCTGACCGCCCGGGCCCGTCTGTCCGTCCTGGCCCATCGCTTGCTGCCACTGCTTCATCATGTCCTGACCGCCGCGGCGCAGCGCATCGAGTGCGTTGCCTTGCTGGTCCAGGGCTTGACCGCCATCGGCTTCGCCGAGCGATTTTCCTGCCTCACCCATGGACTTCCCTGCTTCGCCGAAATCCTTGCCGGGATTGATCCCCAATCCTCGCAGATCCTTCATCATTTGCTCGAGGTCTGACTGAAGCTTGTCCTGTCCTTCCTGCAGGCCACGCAGCGCCTTGGCGATGTCCTCTTCGGACATCTGGCCCTGGTTGCCTTGCTGACCCTGCTCGTTCTGCCCGTAATCCTGCTGCATGCCGTTCTGTCGCTGCTGCTCGAGTCGATGGGTCTCGTTCATCATTTGCTTCTGGCGCCGCATCAGATCACCAAGCTTGTCCATCTGCTGCCGCATCTGACCTTGCTGACCGTTCTGCCCCTGCTGGTTTTGACCCATCTGCAGATTATTCAGCATGTTTTCCAGTTCAGACAACAGCTGCTGTGCCTGATCCTTCGAACCCTGCTTGGCCAGATCCTCGATCCGGTCCAGCATGCGGTCGATATCTTCCTGCCGCAACTCCATCATGTTGGGGTTTGGCGCCTGTGCCATATTGGGGCTCTTCTGGGCCTTCTCGGCAAATTCACGCAAATACTCGTTCATGGCGCTGCGCAATTCGGCCATGCGCTTTTCGATTTCTTCCTGGCTCGCACCCCGTTCGATCGCTTGCTTCAGTGCTTCCTGTGCCTGGCGCAGGCGACGCTCGGCGTCGGACAGTGCGCCATCCTCGATCCCGCGTGCAACCTGCCACATATAGGCGACCACATCGCGCAATTGATCGTCGCTGCGAGCAAGGTTGAGGCGTGAACGAACGCTGCGCAGAGCGAGATAATGCGAGGCATTCTTGATTGTTTCTTCCGGCCAGATGGTGATGGCATCAAGCGTATTCAGCACATCGGGCTTGGCATTGGCATTGAGCGCCAGCACGCGGCGTTGTTCCACGACGGCCCGCGCCAGGGGGTTGGCAAAGGGACGTTCCGGCATCACCAGGGTTTTGGTTTCGCTTCGTGCCTCCTGCTTTGCGTCGTCAGTCGCGGCGAGGGTCATGCGGACTTCGGAACCCGCCCATGGATGCTCGGTGAGATCCTTTGTGGTCTTCATTTCCCTGGGTTGCTCACCGCGCCGGGGCAGCGAGAGGGGCAGATCCGGTGCGTTGTAAAGCGGCCGCGCGTCCTTGCCGGAGACCACGGCCTGCTCAATTTTCGCAAGGGCACTCACGGCACCGTAATCGTCCTTCAGCGCGTACGACACTTCCATCGTGCGGTTGGCGGCGCTCGAAGGGTCTTTGGTGAAGCGGATAGAGGGGGGCTGGTCCGGAATAACGGAGAACGACCACGCGGAGTTCGCAGTACCATCGCCTGAAAGCGCAACTGTGCTGTTGGCACCAAGCAGGATTTCGAAGTTGCGCGGTTTGCTCTTGGCGGCTGCGGCATCGTCCGCCTTGCCCTGGTCTTTTGCTTCTATATTGGCGGCTTTGCCATCAATCGATGTCAGTGTGACCTTCTCGGACCCGCTACCGCCGATGATCCGGATGATGAGGGTGCTATCCTGCGGGACAGTAAACTGTTTTTCTTCGGCATTGGCTGCCGATGTCAGGAAAAGCGGCGCCCGCCCGGTATAGCGGGGGGGCGTTACCCACGCATCAATCCGCGGCGGCACAACGTTACTACCGCTATGGCTGCGGAAAGCATCGCTGATGCGACCGCCGAGCGGTCCGCCGGAAAAAGCAAAAGCGACCACGAAAAGAAGTCCGACGACAGCCCTCAACGCCCAGGGATCACGTTCCGGGATACGCGTTTGCGGCAATCCGCTCTTCAAATCCCGGAGACGCTCAGCCATGCGTTTTCGGTGTTCGTTCCACAACGCCTGCGCAAATGGATCATTCGCGTTGGTGGCGAGTTCTTCCGACTGCACGGTAATCGGCTGATGATCGAGCGTATTGACGCTCTCCAGCCGCCGGCTGATTTCCGTATGACCTGGCAAGCGGAACTTCGACAGAAGGTAGAGGCAGGCTGGAAGCGAAAGAGCAAACAATCCGAGAACGGCGAACCGCACTAAATCCGGAATCATCCGGAAAATACCGAACCACGACAGGCAAAGGAATATTGCGATAACAAGCAGAAGCGGTAGCAAAAGCGGCCACAGGCGTTCCAGTACCACCGTCAGCCAAGTCGACAAACGGAGGCGATCGATACTCCTGAAAATATCGAACGTGAGCCTTGTCTCGTCCCGTTCATCGGGGTGTTGACCGGTCATCTTCACTCCATCTCGCTGGCATGAATGGTGTCAGCCTCGACAACAATACCATTCATCATGGCAAACGCGAGGCCTTAGGGGCAATTTGCGATCATAGTTTTGTGTAAAGACGAAAGCCCCAGTTACCCAGTCCGACTGAAATCGCAATGGGTCTCCTAAGATCTACAGCCACTCCGGGACAGAATCGAGCGCGATCAGCTCTTCATAGGTCGTACGCGGGCGCACGACATGGAACCGGTCGCCATTGACCAGCACCTCCGGCACCAGCAAACGCGTATTGTAGGTGCCGGCCTGAACAGCGCCATAGGCGCCCGCCGTTCCAATGGCGATGAGATCGCCGGGAGCAGGTCGCGGCAGGTCACGGTCAAGTCCAAGATAGTCGCCGGTTTCACATACTGGACCAACAACGTCGCCGCGAATGCGTGGATGGGTGGCAGCAGGCTCGATGACCGGGCGGATCATGTGAAACGCATCATAGAGCGTTGGCCGGATGAGATCGTTCATTGCCGCATCGACAATGATGAAATTCCGGGCATCCCCTTCCTTGAGGTAAATGACCTCGGTGACGAGAATTCCGGCATTGCCAATAATGAGGCGGCCCGGCTCGAAGATGGTCTTCAGACCAAGCGGTTTGATATGCTTGGCGACAATCTGCGCATAAGCGTCGGGCAATGGCGGTGGATTGTTGTCGAAGTGATAGGGAATGCCGAGCCCGCCACCAAGATCGACATGTTTGATGTCATGGCCGTCCGCTTTCAGCTGCGCCACAAATTCAGCGAGCAGCCGGAAGGCATTGTCGAAGGGTTCGAGGTCGGTGATCTGGCTGCCGATATGCATGTCGACGCCGACGATTCGGAGGCCGGGCAGCTTGGCAGCATGCGCATAGACCGTGCTGGCCTTGGCCAGAGGAATGCCGAACTTGTTCTCGGATTTTCCGGTCGAGATCTTCTTGTGGGTCTTGGCGTCAACATCCGGATTGATACGCAGGGACACCGGCGCAACCTTGCCCGCGGCCACAGCGCGGGCCGACAGAAGTTCAAGCTCGGGTTCAGACTCGACATTGAAGCAATGGATGCCGGCGGCCAGGGCATAGTCCATTTCGGCGGGCTTCTTGCCGACGCCAGAAAAGACAATTTTGTTTGCAGAAATTCCCGCGGCAAGCGCCCGGCGCAGCTCGCCCTCGGACACCACATCGGCGCCGGATCCCAGCTGGGCCAGGGTCTTCAGGACCGCCTGATTGGAATTAGCCTTGAGCGCGTAGCAGACAAGCGCGTCCATTTCGGCAAAAGCGGCCGAGAAAACCTTGAAATGGCGTTCAATAGTCGCTGTCGAATAGCAATAGAACGGCGTTCCGACCGCCTTGGCGATATCGGGAATGCTGACGCCCTCGGCGTGAAGGACGCCGTCCTTGTAATCGAAATGGTTCACGTAAAATCAGCCTAGATCAATGGGTCGAGTATGAAACGCTTGTCGGGCGCAGGTGGGGTTGCGGTTTTCGGTTCGCCAGGCATCGAGGTAACCGAAGCCGGTGGCGGTTCAAGCGGGCCCTTGCGGCCACAGGCCGAAACAGCGCTTACAATCGCGATCGACATCAGAATTGTCGTCAGAATAGAACGGCTTGTCATCAATTTGATCCTGTCGTCCGAATGGGCGTTTGTCTTTGTCTAGAGCATGACGGGATCATATGGAAGGGTCTCGCTCTGACATCCGATGCCGATTATCTCTGCCCTAGATGGGGGAGATCAGTGAAGCCTTACAGCTTCCCGATGCGCTTTTGCCAGAATTTGATCTGCCGGCGAACCTGTTCCGGGGCCGTGCCGCCATAGGATTTGCGGCTGCGCACCGACTTGTCGACAGCCAGATAGCCGAACACTGCATCGGTGATGCCGGTATGGATCTGCTGCAGGTCCTCAAGCGACAATTTGCCGAGATCGACTTTTTTCTGCTCGGCCAGCGCGACGGCGCGTCCGGTCACGTGATGTGCCTCGCGGAAGGGCAGGCCGAGTTCGCGCACGAGCCAGTCGGCAAGGTCGGTCGCGGTGGAATAGCCGTAGCCGGCGGCCTTTTTCATCGCCGCCGTGTTGATCGTCATGTCACCGACCATGCCGGTCATCGCGGCAATTGCGAGTTCCAGGGTTTCCGCCGCGTCAAAGACCGCCTCCTTGTCTTCCTGCATGTCCTTGGAATAGGTGAGCGGCAAGCCCTTCATCACCGTGAGAAGCCCGACGAGTGACCCGGTAATGCGCCCGGTCTTGGCGCGGACCAGCTCGGCCGCGTCAGGATTTTTCTTCTGCGGCATGATGGAGGAGCCTGTCGAGAAGGAATCGGACAGGCGCACGAAGCCGAACTGCGGCGTCGACCAGATGACGATTTCTTCCGCCAGACGCGACAGATGCGTGGCGGTGATGGCCGCAGCCGCGAGGAATTCGAGCGCATAGTCGCGATCGGAAACGCTGTCGAGCGAATTACGCGTCGGTTCGCGAAAGCCAAGAGCCTTGGCCGTCATGTGCCTATCAATGGGGAATCCGGTGCCGGCAAGCGCCGCAGCGCCGAGCGGCGACTCATCCATGCGCTCGATCGCGTCCTTGACGCGGCCCAGATCGCGGCCGAACATTTCCACATAGGCCATGCAGTGGTGGCCGAACGTCACCGGCTGCGCTGTCTGGAGATGGGTAAAGCCGGGCATCAATGTCGCCGCATGTTCTTCGGCGCGCTTCAGAAAGGCTGCGATCAGCTGCTTGAGCGCGACGGCGGTCTTTTCGAATTCCGCTTTCACCCAGAGGCGGAAATCGACGGCGACCTGGTCGTTGCGCGAACGGGCCGTGTGCAACCGGCCGGCGGAGGCGCCGATCAGTTCCGCAAGGCGGGATTCGACATTCATGTGAATGTCTTCAAGTTTGCGTGAGAACGTGAACTTTCCCTGTTCGATCTCTGACAATATCGTGTTCAGACCCTTTGCGATCTTGTCGTGATCCTCCGCCGCAATTATGCCGGTCTTCGCAAGCATGGCAGCATGGGCAAGCGAACCCTGAATGTCCTGGGCGTAGAGTTTCTGGTCAAAGCCGATGGAAGCATTGATTTCTTCCATGATCGCGGCGGGACCGGAGGCAAAACGGCCTCCCCACATTTCATTGCTGTTCTTCTTGTCGGACATGGAAAGCGCCTTGGGTGAGAAGCGAAAGAGTAGAAATGACTGACGACAACCGAACACAGAAATCGCCACGGAACGCGAGCAGAAAGATCATTCTTCTTGCAGGCCTGGCGGGCATCGTTGCCGGTGCGGTTGCGGTATACGTGATGGAGCGGCCTTCTGGCAATATTGTCGCCAGCACAAACCCGTCCGATCAGTGCGCAATGAAAACCGACGCCGCCAAGAAGCTCGATGCGGCCGCGACGGGCGCAGTTGCGGCCATGCGCGGTGCGGACGCGCCGCAGTCCATGTCGGAATTGGCGTTCACAGCGCCAGACGGCAAGCCGGCGCGGCTTTCGGATTTCAAGGGCAAGACGCTGCTGGTCAATCTCTGGGCGACATGGTGCCTGCCGTGCCGCGAGGAAATGCCGGCGCTCGATGCGCTGGAGTCGAAAAAGGGCGGGGATGACTTTCAGGTCGTGACGATCAATATCGATACGGGTGACGATGAAAAGCCTAAGGCGTTCCTGAGCGAGATCGGCGTCAAATCGCTGCAGCTCTACCGCGATGTCTCGATGGGCGTGTTCAACGACCTGAAGCGCAAGAACCTGGCATTTGGGCTGCCGGTAACAGTGCTTGTTGACAAGGATGGCTGCCAGATCGCCGCCATGAACGGGCCCGCGGACTGGTCGAGCGACGATGCCGCCCGGTTCATCGACGCGGCGATATCGGGGCAGTGATCAATAAAAAAAAGCCTCACCCGAGGGCGAGGCCTTTTCAGCTTTTGCCGAACGCGCTGAATTACTCAGCTCCTCCCGCAGCGGCCTTTTTTGCCTTCTTGGCTTTGTACTTGTCAAAGCCATGCAGTTCGCCTGGTTTGCGTTCTTTAGGTGTTTTCTTCGGTTTTTCAGGCTTTTCTGTGGTCCAGCCTTCCGGCTTCGCCTTGGCCGGCTTGGCAGCCCAGTCGGATTTCGGCTTGTCATCACGGAAACGGGGCTTGCGGTCGTCAAAATCCCGCTTCTCGCCAAAGCTCTTCTTGCCTTTGTAATCGCCACCTTCACGACGCGGCGATGAGGGGCCAGCGCCTTCGCTGCGCGTGATGTTCACGCCCTTTTCGCCCGTGCCAAATTGCTTGATCCGCGCCATGAAATCGTCGGCCTTGCTGGCGGTGATTTCAAAACGGGTTTCCGTCTCGAGAATCTTGATCGAACCGACATCGGTCTTGGTGATATCACCGGCCTTGCAGATCAGCGGCAGGAGCCAGCGCGGTTCGGCCCGCTGCTTGCGGCCGACGCTCAAGGAGAACCAGGCACCGCTCTCGAACTGTTCGAAGCGTTCGGAACGTGGTGCGCGTTCACCGCGTCCAGGCCTGTCGTCGAAGCTGCCCTTGCGGCCAGAATCGCGCATCGGCTCAAGCACATGCGACGGTGTGCCTGACAATTCTTCGGGGGCAGGGCGTGCAGCCATCTGCTGGCGCAGATAGGCAGCGGCGATCTGCGCGGCTGAATGCATGCCCAGCAACTCACGAACATAATCGCCCTCTTCCTCGGTCATGACTTCGGTCAGCGAAGGATCATTGAGAATGCGATCATGGTTGCGCTTGTTGATTGCGTCCGCATCGGGGGGCGGCACCATCGTCGTTGCGAGCTTTGCGCCTTGAAGCAGGCGCTCGGCGGTGCGGCGGCGTGATGGCGGTACGATCAGAACGCAGATGCCCTTACGGCCTGCACGTCCTGTTCGGCCGCTGCGGTGCAGGAGCGTCTCGGAATTGTTCGGTAGGTCGGCGTGAATGACGAGATCAAGATTGGGCAGATCGATACCGCGCGCGGCAACGTCGGTCGCCACGCAAACCCGGGCACGGCCGTCGCGCATTGCCTGGAGTGCATTGGTGCGTTCGGCCTGGCTCAACTCACCAGAAAGCGAAACAACCGAGAAGCCGCGATTGGACAAGCGGCTGGTCAGGTGCTTCACCGCCTCGCGGGTCGAACCAAAGATGATTGTGTTCTGCGCGTCGTAGAAAAGCAGCGCATTGATGATTGCATTTTCGCGCTCGCGCGGCGCTACCGGCATGATGTGGTATTCGATGTCGCTGTGCTGCTCGCGGTCGCTTGTGGCGGTAATGCGCAGCGCATCCTTCTGGAACTGCTTGGCAAGCATGGCGATCGGTTTAGGCACTGTCGCCGAGAACATCAGCGTGCGCCGGTCCGCCGGCGCTTCGCCGAGGATGAATTCGAGGTCCTCGCGGAAGCCGAGATCAAGCATTTCATCGGCTTCGTCGAGCACGACCGCGCGCAGTTCCTTCATGTCGAGAGAACCGCGGGTGATGTGGTCGCGCAAACGGCCGGGTGTGCCGACGACGATATGGGCGCCCTGGCTGAGCGCACGGCGCTCCTTGGTCATGTCCATGCCGCCGACGCAGGAGGCAATGCGCGCGCCAGTCTTCTCGTAGAGCCATTCCAGCTCGCGCCGCACCTGCAGGGCGAGCTCGCGGGTCGGAGCGATGACCAGCGCGTAGGGCGCGCCAATGGAAGTGAAGCGGTCGGCGCCATCGAGCAGGGTTGGCGCAATGGCAATACCGAACGCGACGGTCTTGCCGGAACCGGTCTGCGCGGAGACCAGAAGATCGGCGCCGCCAGCTTCGGGAGCAAGGACGGCGGTCTGCACCGGCGTCAGCGTCTCGTAGCCACGGGCAGCCAATGCACCGGACAGCGCCGGAGCGATAGAATCGAATATAGTCATTAATGAACTTTCAAGTACGTGTTTGGGCTGGTGTTTTGGGCTCGGCGTTTAGAGCGAATTGTAGTCATATTGAATAAGTTCTGTTTCTCGGATGGCGAGACAATCCACGAGGAAGGTGGCGAGGCCGATGTTCGCGCATCGGACGATGCCGCCTGACAAAGTGGTTGGCCGCCAGCCGGAAACCCGAAGGGCCGGATGAATTCGGGCCAAATCCTTCGGGCTTCGGCGTCGTCCGATGGAAAGGCATCGGCCTCGCCAAATCCCTTGACCTTGTCCGCGAATTCCCGCCGGCAGAACTATTCAATATGACTACAACTCGCTCTTTGGAGCACGAGCGGCACGCAAATAGCTTTGTTGCGCTCTCGTAGAGCCTGCGACGCGTTCCGTCAATGCCAAGAAACGCATAGCTCCCATCCGCATTACCCTCAGGTGGCGAAGCCCGCACGTTTCAACCGCACAATAGCGAGGTCGAGCGCAGAAAGAAAGGCGGAGCGATCTTTTGGTGAAAATGGCCGCGGACCGCCGGTGATTTGCCCTGCGGAACGCAATTCATCCATAAGGTTGCGTGTTGCGAGCGTATTGCCGATGGAGGCTTCCGTGAAGGCTCTTCCTGTCGGCGAAATGGCATCGGCTCCAGCTTTGACGCAGCGGCTGGCAAGCGGAATATCGGCTGTCACAACGACATCGCCGCGAGAAACACGTGTCGCAATCCAGTCATCGGCGGCATCGAACCCGTCGCTGACGATCACCCTTTCGATCATCGGGTCGCGGGGAATTGCCATCATGGAGTTGGAAACGACGAAGACTTTTACGCCATACCGCTCGGCAACGCGGTAGATTTCAGCTTTGACCGGGCAGGCGTCGGCGTCAACGTAGATGGTGATTGTCTTGGCGTTCATCGCACTCAACCGAAAATATGCAGGGCCGCGAGACCAACCGATGCGCCGAGGCCAATGGCGATGCCCGCGGCAAGAGCAGCTACCAGAAGACCGGTACCAAGCCAGACACCATCCTGTTCGCCAAGACCAATCGAGAGCAGGATAATGCTGAGCGCCGGCATCTGGTTGATCAGCGGGATGGGCAGGATGACGATCAGGGACATCAGCAATGCGACGATACTGACGACGCGCTCGACCAGCATTTGCGGTACGAGCCAGTAGCGCGGACGCGCCAGTTTTTCAAAACGCGTGAGAACCGGTTCGAGTCTGGAGATGAAAGAGCGGTAGCTTTCAATGCGGATGGACTTTTGCCGGATAAACGCGGGAAACCACGGCTTTTCGAAGCCCATCAGCAGCTGGATCGATAGCAGGACAAGGGGAATACCGAATATGGTCGATGTGCCTGGTGGCAGGGGCAAGAGATTGAGCGCTGAAAAGAGAATCATCAGCGCCCCAAAACCGCGTTCGGACAAGGCGGACAGGATGTCGTTGAACGAAATCCTGTCCGCCGGTGTTTCGCCGAGCTGGACAAGAACGCTGGACAGGCGCCGCGTATGTTGCGAACCCATCGGGTCCCAATCAGGCGGTGTTCCATCCGCGTTCATTTTGTCCTCCCTTTTGATGGAATTATGCCTTTCCAGTGCTTTCGGCGCTACAGGCCGGTTGGGCGTCAATCAATAATACCGGCGCTGTTTGCTCATGCCGCGTTTTCCAGAGCGAACTCAGAATTCCGGCAAGCAGGATGCCAAGCGTGATCGACAGTGACCACATTGGCGGTATCTTTGCCAGTCCCAAAGCATCTGCGACGAAAATCTTTCCGCCGATGAAAACCAGCACCAGGGACAATGCGTATTTCAGGTAGACGAAGCGATGAATAAGGCTTGCGAGCGCGAAATACAGCGCACGAAGGCCAAGAATGGCGAAGATATTCGATGTGAAGACAAGATAGGGGTCGGTGGTGATGGCGAAAATCGCCGGGATCGAATCCACCGCAAAGATCACGTCGGCCAGTTCGACCATGACGAGGGCGAGCAGCAGCGGGGTGATCCAGGTTTGCCGCTTCATTGTCAGGGGATCGGTCCGCCTGACGATGAATTTCTCGCCATGCAGTTCTTTCGTGACGCGGAATCGTTTGCTCATGAACTTAAAGACGGGATTGGCGGAAACGTCGAAGTCGCCCTCTCCGGCCATGAGCATGCGAATGCCGGTGAAAATCAGGAATGCCGCGAAGAGGTAGAGCACCCATTCATATTCTTCGACGATAGCGGCACCCGCCGCGATCATGATGCCGCGAAGGATGACGACACCGAGGATGCCGTAAACCAGCACCCGGTGCTGGAACTGCTTCGGGATGGCGAAGTAGCCGAAAATCATGGCAATGACGAAGATATTGTCCATCGCCAGACTTTTCTCGACAACGAAGCCGGTCAGATACTGCATCCCGGCTTCAGACCCGAGTTCCCACCAGATGAAGCCGCCGAAGGCGACGCCAAGACTGATGTAGAACGCCGAGAGCAGGAGGCTCTGGCGCATGCCTATGTCATGATTTTTACGGTTGAGGACGCCCAGATCGAGGACGAGGAGAACAAGAACAAGGGCAAAAAAGCCAAGCCACATCCATAGGGGCTTGCCCATGGCATCAATAAACAGAAGCTCCATGTTGAAAAAGATCCGCCGGCATCGGTTCCAGATTACAGCTCCGACATCACGAGAGAGCCGGTAACAATCGCCAGAGGGGCCCGGTGCTGCAATTCTGCTTCAGTTGGGGAGAGGCACAGACCAATGCAAGGGTTTGATTAGAAATAAAATATTGACGATGCACGCCATAACGTGCCCGTCCCGTCACCGTGTCGGAACGGGATGTTCGCCGCGATAATCGTAGAAACCGCGGCCGGCCTTGCGTCCCAGCCAGCCGGCTTCGACATATTTGACAAGAAGCGGGCAGGGCCGGTACTTCGAATCCGCAAGACCGTCATAGAGCACCTGCATGATCGAAAGGCAGGTGTCTAGCCCGATGAAATCGGCAAGCTGCAGCGGCCCCATCGGGTGATTGGCGCCCAGTTTCATCGCCGTATCGATGGCTTCGACCGAACCCACGCCCTCATAAAGCACATAGATCGCTTCGTTGATCATTGGCAACAGAATGCGGTTGACGATGAAGGCCGGAAAATCTTCGGCAACGGTGATCGTCTTGTCGAGGCTGGCGACGAATTGGCGTGCGCTCTCGAAAGTCACATTTTCGGTGGCAATGCCGCGAATGAGCTCGACAAGCTTCATTACCGGAACAGGGTTCATGAAGTGGATGCCGATGAAACGTTCGGGCCGGTCAGTGGTCGCCGCAAGGCGCGTGATCGAAATGGACGAAGTGTTGGTGGCGAGGATCGCTTCGGGATTGAGATTGGGGCAAAGCTGCGCAAAAATTTTGCGCTTGACGGTCTCGTCTTCCGTTGCGGCCTCAATGGCAAGATCGACTCCGGACAGATCTTCCATCCGCAAAGCTGGGCGGATATGCGCCATTGCCTTGACGCGCTCCGGTTCCTCCAGTTTGCCGTGGGAAACCTGACGGGCCATGTTGCCGTTGACGGTGGCGATGGCCTTTTCCAGCTGTTCGGCAGATTGGTCGTGGATCAAAACATTATATCCGGCCACGGCGCAGACGTGGGCAATGCCCGAGCCCATTTGCCCTGCGCCAATAATGCCTACAGTCTTGATCGTACCAGCCATGTTTCCATCCGTTTTGCTTTATTTATATCACACAAACTAAATGGCCGGAGTAGCGTTCGTCTACCCCGGCCAGATAATTTCATTTCAAAACGTGGATTAAATTCAAAGTGCCTTTTCAAGCTCCGGCAGGATGGTGAAGAGGTCACCGACGAGACCGTAATCGGCGACCTGGAAGATGGGGGCCTCTTCGTCCTTGTTGATGGCGACGATCACTTTCGAATCCTTCATGCCGGCAAGATGCTGAATGGCACCGGAGATACCGACGGCGATGTAAAGGTCCGGCGCGACCACTTTGCCGGTCTGGCCAACCTGCCAATCGTTCGGGGCGTAACCAGCATCAACCGCAGCACGCGACGCACCGACGGCAGCGCCGAGCTTGTCTGCGACCGGAAGGATCACTTCCTTGAATTTTTCGCTCGAGCCGAGGGCACGCCCGCCGGAGATGATGATCTTCGCGGAAGTGAGTTCCGGACGATCGCCGCCGGAAAGCTTGGCTTCGACGAACTTCGACAGGCCCGGGTCGGTCGCGGCGGAGACAGTCTCTACCGAAGCCGAACCGCCTTCGGCGGCCGCGGCAAAGGTTGCGGTACGAACCGTGATGACTTTCTTGGCGTCGGTCGCCTGCACGGTCTGAAGCGCATTGCCGGCGTAGATCGGACGTTTGAACGTGTCGGGTGAGATCACCTCGATGATGTCCGAAACCTGCATGACGTCGAGCAAGGCGGCGACGCGCGGCAGGATATTCTTGCCGTTGGTCGTGGCCGCAGCAATGATCGTGTCATAATTTCCGGCAAGCGAAACGATGAGCGCTGCGCTGGCCTCGGCAAGACGGTTTTCGAGGTCAGGACTGTCGGCAAGCAGGACTTTCTTGACGCCCGCGAGCTTTGCGGCCTGATCGGCGACGCCCTTTGCGCCCTTGCCGGCCACCAGCACATGCACATCGGAACCGATGGCAAGCGCCGCTGTCAGCGCCTTGGCGGTCTGGTCGGAAAGGGTCTCGTTGTCATGTTCGGCAAAAAGAAGAATAGCCATGTTGTGTTCCTTTCCTGATCCTAGAGAACGCCGGCTTCGTTCTTCAGCTTGCTGACGAGTTCAGCAACATCCTTGACCTTGACGCCCGCCTTGCGGCCGCCTGGCTCTTCGGTTTTCAACACCTTGAGGCGCGGCTTGGTGTCGACGCCATAATCGGCAGCGGACTTTTCATCCAGCGGCTTCTTCTTGGCCTTCATGATGTTCGGCAGCGAGGCATAACGCGGCTGATTGAGGCGAAGATCGGTGGTGACGATCGCAGGCAGCTTGATTTCGATGGTCTGCAGGCCGCCGTCGACTTCGCGGGTGACCTTGGCAGTGTCGCCGCCGAGCTCCACTTTCGAAGCGAAGGTGCCCTGGCTCCAGCCAAGCAGAGCAGAGAGCATCTGGCCAGTCTGGTTGGCATCATCGTCGATCGCCTGCTTGCCGAGAATAACCAGCTGCGGCTGTTCTGCTTCGACAACGCCCTTGAGGATCTTGGCGACGGCCAGCGGCTCAACGATATCGTCGACCTTGACGAGAATGCCGCGATCGGCACCCATGGCCAGCGCGGTGCGGATGGTTTCCTGCGCCTGCGCCGGTCCGATCGATACGACGATCACTTCCTCGACCTTGCCGGCTTCCTTCAGACGAAGCGCTTCCTCGACCGCGATTTCGTCGAACGGGTTCATCGACATCTTCACATTGGCAAGTTCAACGCCGGAGCCGTCGCCCTTTACCCTGATCTTCACGTTGTAATCGACTACCCGCTTTACCGGTACGAGGACTTTCATGGGGACTCCCTCTTATAAAAACGAAAGGCAGATTTAACCGCCTCGATAACACACCCGCTTGCCGGATGCCGACATTGAGGTGAAAAAAACGACACTCTGGCTCTATGTTGCGCGGGACCGTAATTATGAGTGACGTAAAGGTCAATCACCGTCGCGTCTCATATGGAACTTCAACCGATTGAATGGCCGGGGGCTATCGTCCCCACTTGATCGGTTCTGTTTGAGAGGGTGCCGGTTCGGTAGGTTTGTCGGTCACCACGGCGCGCGGCGAGACGATGGCCCGGTCAAACAGCGGCACGCTTCGTCGCTTGAGGATGACGATGAGCAAGGCACCGGCGATGATGCCGCCAACATGGGCAGGCCAGGAGACCTGCTCCCCGCCACCCCAAACGAGCATCAGGAACTGCGTCGCCACCCACAGGATGAGCGGATAGATGGCCGGGATACGCAAGGGTATGCGTCCAAAGGCGAGCACCCATACTTTCACACGCGGGTGCAGCAGCAGATAGGCAGAAACGATGCCCGCAATGGCACCCGATGCACCGATCAGCGGCGCCTCGGAATCAGGCAGGATCACCCCGTGCAGGAATGCTCCGGCGGCAGCGCAGAGAAGGTAGAAGATCAGGAACTTGATGTGCCCAAGCGCATCTTCGATATTGTCGCCGAAAACCCAGAGGAACAGCATGTTACCGCCGAGGTGGAAGATGTCGGCATGAAGAAACGCGTAGGTGACATAGGTGAAATCCCGCGGCACGAAATAATAGCTTGCGGGTAAAATCGCCAGATCGTGGATGACCGCAGGTATATAGCCGAGGCCGACGGCGGCGGCTTGCGCGTAATCACCCGAGACGCTCATCAGCAGGAAGACAAGCACATTGATCGCAATCAGCGACAGCGTGACATATTGCAGCTTGATGTATTTGAGGCTGTTGGCGTCATGCAATGGAATGAACATCGGCGCCGGGTTCCTGCCTCTGCGGGTTTTTGCGTCTCAGCGATTGTGACCCGGCACCCATAACACGTCCCTCGAGCCATTGTCATTGACCACGCGGGCGGCGACAAAGAGAAAATCCGAGACACGGTTGATGTATTTCAGTGCGGCGGGGGTGACCGCCTCGTGCGGCTTTTGCGCGAGTTCCACCATATACCGTTCGGCACGGCGGGCGACGGTGCGGGCAAGGTGCAGCGCGGCGGAGGCGGGGGAACCTCCTGGGAGGACGAAGGAGCGCAAGGGCGCGAGGTTTGCGTTCAATTGGTCAATGTCGGCCTCAAGCCGCGAAACCTGGCTGTCGATGATCCGCAGCGGCTCGTAAGGCAGCGTCTGGCCCGTGTCCGGGGTTGCGAGATCAGCCCCGAGATCGAAGAGATCGTTCTGGATGCGCATGAGCATGGCATCGAGTTCCGGAAAGGCTTTTTCCGTATGCAGCCGGGCGAGGCCGATGCAGGAGTTGGCTTCGTCCACAGTGCCATAGGCTTCCACGCGGAGATCATGCTTGAGGCGCCGTTCGCCGTTGCCGAGGCCGGTGGTGCCGTCATCGCCTGTGCGGGTGTAGATCTTGTTCAGCTTGACCATGGGGGTTCTATCCTCGGGACTAGCCCGCCGAGCGGTGGAAATAGATAGCGCCGACGATAAGTATGATGGCGATAAGCTGCAGGAAGATGCGCAATTGCATCATCTTGTTGGAGAAGTTGGCATCGCCGCCCTTCATCATGTTGCGCAGGCCAATGAGAAGGACAATCGTGACTGCGGCAATGGCGACGACCGCCAGAAACTTGAAGATGATATCCATGGGTATTTCCTTTCAGATCAGCCGCCGTTGCTGACTGATCCTATCATGATTGGCTCGCAAGCATGCGGTATAGCGCACGTTTTGACAGAAATCTGCGGGCAAAGACTGTAAATTTTGCCGGACGCGTTACCAGATAATGGGGCCGCGGACGAGGATTTTCCAATGCGTCCTTGAGCACCGCATAGACCGCATCTGGACCGAGTTTGAATTTCGACTTTGTCCCCCCACCCGATAATCGTGCGATCAATCGGCTATAGTCGTCGCGGTGCGCGGAGTTTTCCACGTCGATGTGGCTTTCGAACTGCTTGAGTGCGTTGTAGGTGAATTGCGTCGCGATAGGCCCAGGCTCGATCATCGACACGTGTATGCCAGATCCTTCCAGCTCCATGCGCTGCACCAGCATCAAGCCTTCCAGCGCGAACTTGGATGCGACATAGGCACCGCGCCATTTCATCGGCACGAGGCCAAGGATCGATGAGCAGTGAACGATCCTGCCGTACCCCTGCTTGCGCATGACGGGAACAAGGTGCTGCGTCAGTTCATGCCAACCGAAGAAATTGGCGTCGAACTGTTCGCGCAGGCCGGCGATAGGCAAATCCTCTACCGCGCCGGGCAGGGCATAGGCGCCATTGTTGAAAAGTGCATCGAGCCTCCCGCCGGTTTCGTCCAGTACGGTGTTCACGAGCGCGGCAATGGAATCCGGTTCGCGATAGTCGAGATAGTGGGCGGACAGACCATCCGCTTTCAACGCATCGATATCCGATGCCTGCCGCGCTGTGGCGAAGACGGTCCATCCATCGGTTTTCAACACCCGCGCACAGTGGGCACCTATCCCGCTGGAACATCCTGTGATCAAAATCGTTCTGGAACGGGCCATGTTTACCGCATGTTTCAAATCAATCGATTGAGTAAGAAAAGACTTCACATATTCGCCAACGCCTTGCAATCTCACGGATCAAGGGGGCAAAACATCATTGATGCGTAAATTATATGGTTTTCTCCGGCGTGTGATCGCCGACGCGCTGGGGCATTTCCTTACGGATGATGGTTGGGCGCTGGCCAGCCACGTCGCACTTTCCGGCATCATGGCACTGTTCCCGTTCCTGATCTTCGCAACCGCGCTTGCCAGTTTTCTCGGTGCGAGCGCTTTCACGGATACGGCCGTCCATGTGATCTTCGATACCTGGCCCGACGTTATCGCAACGCCGATTGCGCGGGAAGTACGCAATGTCCTCAACGTGCAGCGCAGCGGCCTGTTGACGATCAGCGTGATCGCAGCGGCTTACTTCGCCTCCAATGGCATCGAAGCACTGCGCGTCGCCCTCAACCGGGCCTACCGGGTGATCGATACACGTTCGATCATCTATTGCCGCCTGCAAAGTCTGGGTTATGTCATCGTCGCGACAGTCGGCATCATGGCAATCAGCTTTCTGCTGGTCCTGGCGCCGCTTGCCGTCCGCATTGCCGAAAAATGGATCCCTGAGATTGCGCTCGTGTCCGGGACGATCGGCTTTTGGCGCTATGTCATCGCGACGACTGTGCTTGTCGTCGGACTTCTGGTTGTGCATTTGTGGCTGCCGGCGGGGCGCCGCAGGCTGATCGATATCCTTCCGGGTATTTTGCTGACGCTCATCGCCTGGACCGCGGGTGCCACGATCTTTGCCAACTATCTTGAAACGTTCGCCACTTACGTGTCGACCTATGCGGGTCTTGCCTCGATCATGGCAGCGATCGTTTTTCTCTATATCATCGCGGCAATTTTCATCATCGGCGCCGAGATCAATGCTGCAATCATCCGCTATTGGGAAGGCAAGGCGGCCGAACGTCTTTGACCGGTCGACAGGGCGACCCCAAGCGTCGCGATAAACATCCCAACCAGTTGGAACAATGTCAGCGTTTCACCGAAAAGCGCGTAGGCCATCAGGGCGGTGACACCCGGTACCAGGTAAAACAGCGACGCGACCTTAGACACTGCGCCCTGATTGATGAGAATCATCAGGAGCAGCACTGCACCGATGGAAAGGACGAACACCAGCCAGAACATGGCAAATACCAATGGGCCTGACCAGATGATGATGTGCGTCTCGAACAGCAGCGAGAATATGCCGGTGAGTACCGCGGCACCGAGATATTGCAGTGCCGTCCCCGCCTTCAGGTCGATCGCACCGACAAAGCGTTTCTGCCAGACCGTGCCAGCGCTGATGGCAAGCACGGACACGATCGATGCCGTGACGGTCGCGGGTGTGATGCCGTCAGCGGAAATCGACAGCTTTGGCCAAAGGACCATGGCGACGCCGCTGAACCCGACGGCCAGTCCGGCCCAATGACGCGGCTGAATTGTCTCGCCAAGAGCCAGGCCGGCAATCAACGCCGTGATCAATGGCTGCAACCCGACAACGAGAGCGGACATACCCGCCGGCAGTCCATTGTGGATGGCCCAGAAGACTGCGCCCAGATAGACGCCGTGTATGAGGCAACCGGCGACGATCGCATGCATGGCGCCGCGCTTGTTCGGCCAGTGGCTGCCGGCCAGGACTACCCAGATGCCGAGGATAGCGCCAGCAATGACAAACCGCGCCGTCAGGAACAGGAACGGCTCCATATAAGGCATGGCATAACGCGCGCCAATGAAGCCGGTGGCCCAGAGGATGACGAACAAGGCGGGGAAATAGCGGACAGACATGAGTGGGGAACCGGGCAGGAATGATTTGTCGAGATCATGTATACCGAATTGGTCACAACAACCAGACGTCGTTTGAAGGCCAGGCGGCGCACCACGCACGATAATTGTTGCGTTTGAACTCACAACCCAACCAAACCACGTATCTCCTGGGGCGTCTTACCCTGTTCGCGCAATTCGCGCAGGGCCGTATCCTTGCGGCTTTTCGAGAGTTTCTGGCCGTCGCGGTCGAGCACCAGCGCGTGATGGTGGTAGACAGGAGGATCGATATCGAACAGCCGCTGCAGGAGACGATGTACGCTGGTGGCGTGAAAGAGGTCCGTGCCGCGGACGACATGGGTGATGCCCTGCAGGGCATCGTCGATGACGACGGACAAGTGATAGCTCGTCGGCATGTCCTTGCGCGCGATGATGACGTCGCCCCAATCCTGCGGCCGCGCCTCGACCAGATGTCTGTCAGGTGCGGTTTCGCTCCACGAGAGTTTCTCGCCAACATGTTCAAGCGCGCGCTGCATATTCAAGCGCCAGGAGAAAGGTTGTCCTTCGCCGATTCGCCGGTCGCGCTCGCTTTTTGAAAGCATCCGGTCGTTTGGCGGGTAGTGAAGCGCCCCATCGGGATCACGCGGCCAGTGATCCCTGTCTCCGGGCATCGCTTCAATTGCCCGCTTGATATCACTGCGGCTAAGGAATGCCGGATAGACAAGTTCCATGCCGATCAGCTTGCTCAATGCTTTGTGGTAGACGGCAAAGTGCTCGGACTGGCGGCGAATGGGTGTTTCCCAGTCGAGTCCTATCCACCGCAGGTCCTCAAGCATGGCCCGTTCCAAATCTGGCGTGCAGCGCTCGCGGTCGATGTCTTCCATGCGCAGGAGCAACCTTCCGCCCGTATTGCGTGCCATTTGCTGGTTCAGCAAAGCCGAATAGGCATGGCCAAGGTGCAGATGGCCATTGGGACTTGGAGCAAATCGGAATACCGGAACTGTCATGAGTGATGAGTGGCGTTCTTGCGTGGGTATCGCAGCAATTGATACGGTGTTTGCGAAACGATGCAAAGCGAACGGTTGAAGACATATGCGCAGGATAGATACACTCGACGATATCGCCGAAGGCCTGGAAGTCTTGCTGCAAACCCATCCGGAGCTTGGGGTCATCGCTGAGCGGGCAGGGCCGTTGCCGTTACGCCGTTCCGAGCCGGGTTTTGAAAGTCTTGCTTCGGTGATTGTATCGCAGCAGGTCTCCAAGGCGAGCGCTGCTTCGATTTGGGACCGCCTCGTCCGGCTTAACGATCCGCTCACCCCGGAAAACTATCTGGCGGGCGGTGAGGAGGCGTGGCGGCTCGCCGGTCTGTCGCGTGCCAAGCAGGCGACGCTTGCCCGCATCAGCGAGGCGATCATTGCCGGCGAGCTCGATCTTTTCGACCTGTGCGACCGGCCGATCGATGAGGCCATGCAGGTGATGACAAGCGTGAAGGGCATTGGCCCATGGACGGCGGAAGTCTATCTCCTGTTCTCGGCCGGACATGCGGATGTCTTCCCGTCGGGCGATGTCGCGCTCCAGCATGCCTATGCCCATGCCTACTGCGAATCAGTCCGGCCGGACTCAAAAGCGCTGCGGCTTTTTGCCGAGCGCTGGTCGCCCTGGCGCGGTGTTGCAGCCCGACTTTTCTGGGCTTACTACGCCGCAACCCGTGGCCGCGATGGCACACCAATCGCATGAAGTTGAAATAACGGGGTTTTTCCTCAACAATCACAGCAATTCGCTTCACATTCCTGTCACGTCCAGCTTACAATAATGGGGCCTGATGGTTGGATTGGGAGTTGATTCCTTGACAATAGCCGTCTCGCCGGACGGGTTACCGGCTTTGGTGCTCAATGCGGACTATCGTCCGCTCAGTTATTACCCCTTGTCGCTCTGGTCCTGGCAGGACGCGATCAAGGCGGTTTTTCTCGACCGTGTGAACATCGTCGCGGAATATGAGCACGAGGTGTCTTCGCCCTCCTTCGCCATGCGGCTGCCCAGCGTGGTTTCACTCAAGACCTACATCAAGCCATCGCGAAACCCCGCTTTTACCCGGTTCAATGTTTTCCTGCGCGACCGGTTCGAGTGCCAGTACTGCGGCTCCGAGGAAGACCTCACATTCGATCACGTTATTCCGCGTTGTGCCGGCGGAGAGACGATCTGGGAGAATGTCGTGGCCGCCTGTTCGCCCTGCAATCTTCGCAAGGGCGGCTTGATGCCCAACCGGGCGAAGATGTGGCCGCGGCAAAAGCCTTATCAGCCGACGGTGCACGACCTGCACAATAATGGCCGCCTGTTTCCCCCAAACCACCTGCACGAAAGCTGGATGGATTATCTCTACTGGGATGTCGAGCTGGAACCTTAGAGACTTCAGCCAATCCACCCCGGTGGCCATCTGATGCGATTTTCTGTGCTTCCGGTGCTCACGTACTATACGTACGCTGCGCTCCGGTTCTCGAAAACCGCACCAGCTGACTCACCGGGCTGAATTGTCAGAAGGTCTCAACTACGCTCTTGAGATTCAAGAAAGCGTATCTAGGCTTTTCTAGCCCCCCGGAAAGCGACTGTCATCAGAACAAGGCTCGCGATTGCGTTCCAGCCGGCAAAGGAAAGGCCGAGCACACGCAGCGCCGCGGTATCGCATGCGGGCGGATGAACGGCATTCATGTCATTGAGCAGATTGCCTGCGTCTGTCGTGATCGACATGGAAACCGCAGTACAATCCGTCGGGCCGGCCCAGAACTTCCACTCCACGCCAGCGTGGAAAATCGCCAGTCCCAGTCCGATGAGCATCAGGATTCCGCCGAGTGCCAGCAGAAGACGTGTGAGACCGGCAGGCCATTTCAAGCTTGACGAAGCCACCGCGAGCGCCATCAGCGGGATTCCGGCATAGTAGGGATAGCGCTGTTCCAGGCACAATTTGCAGGGAAGATAGCCGCCGATATATTGAAAACCGAGTGCAGATCCGACTGTGACGATCATGGCCAGCAAGAGGAAGATGGCGGTCTTGAGGTGGGCGGAGGTACTGGTGGTAGCCATGATGTATTTGACGTCCTCATTCATGATCTGAATCACAGGTGATAATAATGGAACAAGGCATAGAGCAAAATTAGGACGGCTGCGGCCGCGCTTGCGATCAGGCCCAGCCGCTTCTCGATGAAGTGACGAATTGGTTCGCCATAGCGGCGCAGCAGCCAGGCGAGGAAAAAGAAGCGTGCGCCGCGCGCGATGATCGCCGAGGCGATGAACAGCCAGATATTGATCGCGGCGGCTCCGGAAAGGATGGTCACGACCTTGATGGGCGGCAGATGGGCAAGCCCCGATGTAACCAGCAGAAGGAGGATCGCATCGGCGCTGGTAGAACCGCGCAACTGCTCGAAAGCGTCCAGCTTGCCGTACATTTCAAGAATGGGTTTTGCCAATGTCTCATAGGCGTAATAGCCGAGAAGCCAGCCGGCTATGCCACCGAGGACCGACGCGAGGGTTGCCACGAGTGCATAGCGATAGGCGCGATCGGGCCGTGCCAGCGCCATAGGAAGGTAAAGCACATCGGCCGGGACGAGAAACACCGAACTTTCGACGAAGGCGATGATTGCGAGCCAGACTTCCGCCGATTTGCGCGCGGCAAGAGACATCGTCCAATCGTAAAGTCTGCGCAGCATAAGTGGGTTCCTGTCGGGGGAGTTGTTTGGAAAAGGCCGGTGATCTTTAGAGCAAACTTCGCCCGAATGGAATCGTTTCGCTCAAATTTAGCGGCCCGGCGTTGCACTTTTGCCCGATCCCGCGTGTCGCCTTTAGTGGTCCGCTGCCAGTGCAGCAACACACGAGTGCGTTATCATCGAGAAAACGTCTTATTGGTGTTGACCGAAGGCCGCCTCTGCATGTATTTGGCTTTCACGGATTTGGTTCGCCCAGATCGACGCCTGTCTGGCGGCCCCCTTGGCGGAATTGGTAGACGCGCCTGACTCAAAATCAGGTTCCGAAAGGAGTGCTGGTTCGATTCCGGCAGGGGGCACCACTAGCAGGGCAAAAGCCCGATTTCTGGTTGCTCGCGGAAATTCAGTAGTCGTTCACGCGGTAGGTGCAATTGGTGAACACCTTGGCACCAAAGTCGCTTGGCCGATCACAGAATACCAGTGGGCTAACGTTGCCGGACGAAGTGCAGCCGGGCAAAATCATCAACAAGGCTGCCAAAAGCATCGCAATACGTGTCATGTGTTCAACCCTTTCAGACCGGATACGCGGCAGGCGACGTCTTAGTATTTGTGGCCGAGCCGCGGCGTGCAGTGGGTAGTTGCCGTGGATTTAAAAGAACCGGGGGTGTCGCAGAACACCAGCGGACTGACATTTCCTGATGAAGCGCAGCCAGTTAATATCATCAAAACCGTTGCCGCTAACAGCGCGATACGCATGATGGATCAACCCTCCAGCAATGGTGGCCGGTTCCCGTGCGGGACAGCCATCAATGATGATGAAAGTCGGTTTCTAGCAGGATAGCCTACCACACTGCGGCGGCTCAGGTGTAATTTTCCGGAAAGCCCCTATTTCCGCCGCGTCAGATCGCGCAGACGTTCCCGGACGACACGCGCAAGATTTTGCGTGCGCCGGTAGAGGTGAAGCTGCGACGCTGCCTGCCGTGCAGCGCGATCCGCCGCCGGCGTCAATCCGATCACGAGCGTGCCGATGGGCTCCCGTTCCTGAAACAGCCGCGAGGCGACGGGGTGGTCGGGCACGGCGCAGGAATCGGTCCGGTCGATGTTCGGGTCATCAAGGTGGTTCTTGAGCATCTCGATCATCAGGAGAACGCCGGGTGAATAGGCCGCCAGACTCTCGTCATAAGCGGTCTTCCAGGTCCAGGCCTCGCCGGCTTCGACAAAGACGACGAGCACGGCGATGGTCTTGCCCTCAAGTTCGAGCGTGTGAATGCGGGCCAGATCGCGGGCGGCGAGGTTATTGACGGCTTCGCGGGCAAAGGCGGCGCGGAAACGATCGACGGCCATCGCCGAGCCGCGCTGGCCCTTCCAGCCGCTGGCTTCCAGCGCCAGAAACTCTTCCAGCTTGAGGCGGATATCCTCACCGCTGCGGCTCACTGTATAGGTCAGCTTGCCCTTTTCTGAAAGACGGCGCCAAAGCCTGCGATATTCCTTGGCGTGGCGCGGGCCGATCGCATCACGCAGGTATTCCTCGCCTTCCTTGGCGCTTTCGAGGAACGGGCGTTCGACCTGATTGACGGACACGAGCGGAAGATTGCGGTCCATGGCAACCGAGCGGATCAGCTGCGCCACCGGACGGTTCAGCAATACATCGGGAAGGACGAGAATATCGGGGAATTTGAGGTGCTTGCGCGCCAGCATATCGAACAGATCGTTGAGTACGCCGACAGGATCGTCCCTGTCGATCAGCGGTGTGCCCTGGGGGCCAAAGGGTGTGGCCCAGGCGCGCAGGATCGAGGCCGACACGGTGAAGCCGGGCCGTTCGATTGTATAGGGCATGAGGAAGCGCAGACGGCTTTTCACGTCATTTTCGTCGCGCATGACCATGAAACGGACTTGCCGGTCATCGAGACGCGGCATGGCCGGCGCCAGGAAGCGCGGATTGAAGAAGATATTGGGCTCGACGGTTCTGTAGGTCAGGTATTCGAGTTCATCGAGCAGTTCGAAGCCGGCAGAGGCCGAGTAGACGGAGAGCTTGCGCGGTACGCCGCGATTTCCCAGGGTCTCCTCTATCTGCTTTGCCGCATCGTGCGGGTGATCGAATCCCGAGAGCTGTGCAATGATCTGCGAGGAGGGACCCCCGGCCAATTCTTCGAGAAGCGGTATGGCTGCCATCAGATTTCTTCCTTGGCAGGACTTGCATTCGTCCTGCCGGCAAACACGAACATGGTGATGTTCAGACGATTGTAAACAGTCAGCGCGAGTGTCACCGCCTCAAATACCATCGAGAAGGCAGTGGCGAATGCGGCGCCAGCGAGGCCATAAACCGGTATCAATACAATGCTGAGACAGATGTTAACAATCAGTGTGACGGCATAGACCATGGCGCAGATTTTTTGCTTGCCGGCCATGTTGAGGAGGCTCTCCGCCGGGCCGACCGAAGCGCGGGCGACAACGCCGATCACCAGAACGAACAGCAATGGATAGCCATCGGTGAACTGGGCGCCGAAGAGGTAGAGCAGTGGTTTTCCAAGCAGCAGCAGGACGATTGCCATCCCGAGTGACGGCCAGAAGGTCCAGCGCGCAGTGTCCCGTGCGAATTGCGCCAATTGAACATTGTCATGGCTGTGCATCAGTTCCGAATAACGCTGCGCAGCGCCTGCCTTCACTGAAAAATAGACGAAATGCACCAATGCGAGCAGCTTCACCGTGGCGAAATAGGTCGCGACCTTGTCGGGGTCCATGAAGCGCCCGACCATCAGGACGTCGGCATTGGTGAGCAGGAAGAAAAATCCTTCGACCAGGAAGATGGGCAGCGAGACGGCAAACCACTCGCCAAAGCGGATTTGCCTCGCGCCGGGCGCGACGACGGTGCGGAACCTGTGGTTGACGACAAGCAACTGAAACAGCGTTGTCGTATAGGTTGCGATGATCGCCGAGGATACGGCCGTTACCGCAGTTGGAGCGAAGCCGGTAATATGCAGGATGCTCATCACCAGCAAGGTGAGAACCGGCCGGATGATGTAGGTTGGCGTGAGGGCGACGAACGCCCACGACCGCGATCGCGCCGTTCCATCGAGCGTGTCGCCAAGCGCAATCATCGGCAGGCAGATGAAGCCGATCATGAATGGCGCGACGTAGTAGGATTCGATCGTTTCGCGGAAGAAGTAGACGCCAGCCGCGCCCGCCAGCGCAATGCACGTGGTCAGGCCCAGTGCAAAGGCCTTGCTGGTAAACAGCATGCCGCGCAAGTGATCCAGTTGCTGGCGCTCGAGATATTCCGGCACGAAGCGGATGATGCTGGTCTGGAATCCCAGGCACGACAGATTGCCGAGAATGACGACCGTTACCCACACCAGGACAAAGATGCCGTATTCGAACTGGCCCATCCAGCGTGCGAAAATCACCTGCGAGACGAGGGCAATGGCTGCGCTGACAATGCGCACGAAAAACGCGATCAGCGAAACACGCTGTGCAACGGCGTGCTCGGTTGATCCGTCAAGCATCTGATCCACGCGCAAGAGCCACGGATTAAGCTGCTGTGACAATTTTTCCGGCAAAAACCGGACCGCAGCTCCGACCGCAGAAATTCGCAAGGGCAGCTCCAATCGTTCCAATGCCAGACGCTATAACCCGTAAACCTTTAGAAACGGTTCGAAAAGTCAACGGGTTCTGCTTTGGAAACCATGCAAAAAGGCCGCATCATGAGTGCGGCCTTTTCGGTGATTGTCAGTGATTGTCAGACGAAGGCGCCGTGACAGTGCTTGTATTTCTTGCCGGAGCCGCAGGGGCAGGCCTCGTTGCGGCCAATCTTGCCCCAGGTCTGCGGATTGTCGGGGTCGCGGTCCGCCGGATCGACGACACGCAAATCTTCCTGCACCGCAAGAACACTGCCCTCGCCGAAATCATCCTCACCAGTAAAGCCATCGATGTGGTGACCTTCCATCACCGGCAGGGCCGGCTCCGGGGCACTTGCCGCTTCGCGCACGATTTCGACGCGCATCAGCTGCGTCGTCACGTTTTGGCGCAGATTGATCAGCATCGTCTGGAAGAGCTCGAAACCTTCCGTCTTGTACTCGTTCAGCGGGTCACGCTGGGCATAACCACGGAAGCCGACAACGGAACGGAGATGATCCAGATTGACGAGATGTTCGCGCCACAAGGCATCCAGGGTCTGAAGGATGACCGATTTCTCGACATAGGCCATGATCTCCGGGCCGAAACGTTCGGCACGATCCGCGGCTGCCTTCTCCACTGCATCCGTCAGGCGTTCACGAATATCATCCGGTGTAATGCCGTCTTCGAGTGCCCATTCGGTGATCGGCAGATCGAGGTTGAGAATATTGCGTACGTCCTCGTCGAGCTGCTTGATATTCCACTGCTCCGCGTAGGCACCTTCAGGCGTATGCCGCGAAATCAGGTCATCGACCACATCTTCGCGCATTTCCTTGGTCGTTTCGCTGAGGTTGGTGCTGTCCATCAGCTCGATGCGCTGCTCAAAGATCACCTTGCGCTGATCATTCATCACGTCGTCATATTTGAGAAGATTCTTGCGGATGTCGAAATTTCGCGCTTCCACCTTCTTCTGCGCCTTTTCCAGCGCCTTGTTGATCCAGGGATGGACGATGGCTTCGTCCTCCTTCAGGCCGAGCTTCTGCAGCATGCCGTCCATGCGTTCGGAGCCGAAAATACGCATCAGATCATCCTGAAGCGACAGGAAGAATTTCGAACGCCCCGGATCACCCTGACGGCCGGAACGGCCGCGCAACTGGTTGTCAATGCGGCGGCTTTCGTGCCGCTCGGTCGCCAGGACGTAAAGACCGCCGGCGGCCAGCGCCTTCTCTTTCAGACGGGCAATGTCATCGCGAATGGCAGCTTCCTTGGCCTTGCGCTCTTCACCATGCGGCATATCGTCGAGTTCCCGCGCGATACGCATTTCCACATTGCCGCCGAGCTGAATATCGGTGCCGCGGCCAGCCATGTTCGTGGCGATGGTGATTGCGCCGGGTACGCCGGCCTGGGCGACGATATAGGCTTCTTGCTCATGGTAACGGGCGTTGAGAACCTGGAAGTCCTTGAAGCCCTCCTTGCGCAGGCGCTCTGCAAGCTGTTCGGATTTTTCGATCGACGTGGTGCCAACGAGGATAGGCTGGCCCTTGGCGGTTGCCTCGCGGATATCGCGAACGATCGCCTTGTATTTCTCCTCGACAGTCCGGTAGACCTCATCGTCCTCGTCGGCCCGCTGAACAGGAAGATTGGTCGGGATTTCCGTGACCTCGAGGCCATAAATATTGCCGAACTCTTCCGCTTCGGTGGAGGCGGTGCCGGTCATGCCGGCAAGCTTCTTGTACATGCGGAAATAGTTCTGGAACGTGATCGAGGCCAGTGTCTGATTTTCCGGCTGGATCGTCACGTGTTCCTTGGCTTCGAGTGCCTGATGCAGGCCTTCAGAAAAGCGGCGGCCCGGCATCATGCGGCCGGTGAACTCATCGATAATGACGATCTCGTCATTGCGGACGATGTAGTCCTTGTCCTTCTGGAAAAGCTTGTGGGCGCGCAACGCATTGTTGACGTGATGCACGACAGCAACATTCTCGATGTCGTATAGACCTTCGCCCTTGAGATGCCCGGCTGCCTTGAGCAGGTTCTCAAGCTTCTCGGTACCTTCCTCGGTGAAGATGGCCGTCTTCTGCTTTTCGTCGATCTCGTAATCTTCCGGTCTCAGCGGCAGGATAAACGTATCGATGAGATTGTAGAAGTCGGAGCGGTCATCCAGCGGGCCGGAAATGATCAGCGGCGTGCGGGCTTCATCGACGAGGATCGAGTCAACTTCGTCGACGATCGCGTAATGATGCGGCCGCTGCACCATCTGGGCGCGCTCATATTTCATGTTATCGCGCAGGTAGTCAAAGCCGAGTTCGTTGTTTGTGGCGTAGGTGATGTCCGCACGATAGGCGGTGGCACGTTCCTCGTCATCGAGTCCGTGGACAATAATGCCGTAGGTGAGGCCGAGGAAATTATAGACCTGGCCCATCCAGTGCGCATCGCGGGTCGCGAGGTAGTCGTTGACGGTCACGACATGCACGCCCTTGCCCTCAAGCGCGTTGAGGTAGACTGGCAAGGTCGCAACGAGCGTCTTGCCTTCGCCGGTACGCATTTCAGAAATGCCGCCATTGTGCAGGACCATGCCGCCGATCAGCTGTACGTCAAAGGGACGCATGCCGAGGACACGCTTGGCCGCCTCGCGCACCACGGCAAAAGCCGGGACGAGCAGATCGTCAAGTTTTGTCCCTTCGGCAAGTTTCGCGCGGAATTCAGCGGTCTTTGCCTTCAACTGTTCATCGGTAAGTGATGAAATTTCCGCTTCAAGCGCATTGATTGCATCAACGCGGGGTTTGAAGCTCTTGACACGGCGCTCATTGGAAGAGCCGAAAATCTTGCGGGCAAGGCCGCCGAAACTGACCATCCCTGGTCCTCTCTAATTCGTTTTGTCAGATAAATCTGACATTTAATTACCCGCCGCCCGGCTTTTGAAACAGCTGATACTGTGCAGGCATCATGCCCCATGTACCAAGCATATCCGTTGCCAAGCTATCTGGACGCAAAGCCGTTGGACAGATAAGAGGGGGCTTGAATGATGTCAATGTTGAAGCAGCACGCTGTTATTGCTGCATCGTGGCAAAATTCTGCCGTATTCATAGCCCGTACCGGTCCTCCCAAGGAGAAATTGACCCATGAACCAATTGCGCAAAACCCTTTCATTTATGACTGCTGCCGTATTTTTGACCGGTATTTCCTCTGTGGCAATAGCCCAGGACACCGGCAAGACGGACCCTGCCAAGCCGGACGCCGCTCAGGCGGATGCTGCGAAGGCGGATCCCAACAAGGTATTGGCAACAATCAATGGCACCAAGATCACGCAGAAGGATGTCGATCAGATTTCCACGGACCTCGATCCCCAATTTGCGCGTCTGCCCGACGATCAGCGGCGTTTGGCCGCTCTGGCCGCGATTATTGACATCAAGTCGCTTTCGGCCAAGGCCGAGACCGAGAAGCTGGATCAGACTCCGGAATTCAAGGCTCGCATGGAATTCCTGAAAGACCGCGCTCTGCACAACGACTACTTCAAGCAGCAGGTCGTCGACAAGATCACTGACGCCGACGTGCGTGCCCGCTACGACAAGGAAATGGCAGCAATGCCAGCCCAGAACGAAGTTCGCGCCCGTCACATTCTGGTAAAGACGAAGGAAGAAGCGGAAGCAATCATCAAGCAGCTCGATGGCGGAGCCTCCTTCGAAGATGTTGCCAAGGAAAAGTCGACGGATGGTTCGGCCGCCCAGGGCGGCGATCTCGGTTACTTCGGTCCCGGCCAGATGGTGCCGGAATTCGACAAGGCAGCCAATGCCCTCGAAATCGGCAAGTACACCAAGGAACCGGTTCAGACACAGTTCGGATTTCACGTGATCAAACTGGAAGACAAGCGCCCGCAGCAGCCGCCGGCGTTCGATCAGGTGAAGGACCAGGTCAAGTCCATCCTCATTCGTGAGCGCTACATGGAATTGGTCAAGAAGGACCGTGCTGACCTGAAGATCGAATATACCGATCCGGAAACGGAAAAGGCGATCAAGGCCGCGACCGAGGCACAGCAGTAACATTGGAATGGGCCCGGTCTTCACCGGGCCTTTCTTTCAGCCCTGACCCAACCTTGCGAAACGCTCTTTTCGAGGTAACCAATGTCGACGACTGTCTCTCCACTGGCTCCGAAACATTATCCGGCCATGCCGGAAATCCATGGGGTGAGGATCGCAACCGCTGAAGCCGGTATCAAATACAAAGGCCGAACCGATGTTCTGCTTATCGTGTTTGACAAGCCGGCCGCGGTGGCGGGGGTATTCACCAGGTCAAAGTGTCCTTCGGCAGCCGTGGATTTCTGCCGTAGCAGCCTTGGTGGCGGTAAGGCACGGGCCGTCGTGGTCAATTCCGGCAATGCCAATGCGTTCACCGGCAAAAAAGGCAGGGAATCGACCAAATTGACTGCTGCGGCTGCGGCAAAGGCCGTCGACTGCAAGCCGGGCGAAGTTTTCCTCGCTTCAACGGGCGTTATTGGCGAGCCGCTTGACGCTGGAAAGTTCAGTCATCTCTTGGCCGACATGACCAGGAACGCCGTCACGAGCCGCTGGCAGGAAGCCGCCAGTGCCATCATGACGACGGACACCTTTCCGAAGGTTGCAACGGAAACGGTTCTGCTGGGCGGAGTGCCGGTTACGATAAACGGTATTGCCAAGGGCGCCGGCATGATCGCGCCGGACATGGCGACGATGCTTTCCTTTGTTGCCACGGACGCACCGATCGATTCGGATGTCCTGCAAGCGCTGTTGTCGAAATCCGTCGGCAAGAGTTTCAATTCCGTGACCGTCGACAGTGATACTTCGACGTCAGACACACTGCTGCTCTTTGCAACGGGCTCCGCTGCCGAACGCGGTGCTGAGCGGGTAACCAAGGTCAAGGACAAGCGGCTGAAGGATTTCAGCAAGGCGCTCGACCGGGTACTGAAAAGCCTCGCCTTGCAGGTGGTGCGCGATGGCGAGGGCGCGCGCAAGATGCTGGAGATCACGGTGACTGGAGCGACCTCGGACCGGTCGGCCAAGCGCATCGCCCTTTCCATCGCCAATTCGCCGCTGGTCAAGACGGCCGCGGCGGGCGAAGATGCCAATTGGGGCCGTATCGTCATGGCCGTCGGCAAGGCAGGTGAACCGGCAGACCGGGATCGCCTGGCGATCTGGTTCGGCGATATCCGCGTTGCCCGCGAAGGCGAGCGCGATCCGGACTACTCGGAAGAAGCAACCTCCGCTTACATGAAGAATGACGATATCAAAATCCGTGTCGATATCGGTCTCGGCAAAGGCAAGGCAACTGTCTGGACTTGCGACCTGACCAAGGAATATGTGGCGATCAACGGTGATTACCGTAGCTGACAAGGATTACGGATGCAGTTAGCCCAAATCAGGCAGATTGAGGCGGTTGGGTTTCGGGCCTGGCCCGCTTCCTCCGTCCACTACGACGGAAGTTGGGCCATTCGCATGACGGCAAGCCATCCTTCCAAGCGCTTGAACTCGGTCAATCCCCTCGACCCCGGCGATATCGCCAATATGGAGCAGCGGGTGACCCGCGCCGCTCAGCGGTTTCGCGCCTATGGCAGGCCGCCTGTTTTCCGCCTGTCGCCACTCGCGCCAAAAGAACTGGACCAGTATCTGGACGATCTCGGTTGGGCGCGTTTCGATGAATCGATGGTCATGACCGTGGATCTGGCAAATGTCGATCTCTCCGGTGCGCTCGACCAGATACCGCTGAAAGATATCGGCCGGTTCATTGACGCGGCGTTGCAGGTGCAGGGTGAAAATTCTGCCCTGAAGCCGGGACTGTTCGAAGTCATCAATGCGATACGGCCCTCCAAGGGCCTGTTTGTCATCGAAGAGGGTGCGGTGCCGGTATCAACCGCGATTTGCGTCCATGATGGCACGCTGGCGGGGCTGTTCAATATTGGCACGGCAGCAAATCGCCGCCGTGCGGGGCTCGGCCGGGCCATCATCAAGTCTGCACTGAAGTGGGCCGTGCAGCACGGTGCCAGGAGGGCCTGGCTGCAGGTGGAGGTGGCGAATACCGGTGCCATCAAATTGTACGAGCATATGGGCTTCAACGAAGCCTATCGCTATGCTTACCGTCAGGCTCCGGACACATGAGCGAACATCCGATCCTGCTGGTGACCGCTTGCGCGCTGGTTGATGCCGACGGCAGGGTACTGCTGACGCAACGTCCTGAAGGCAAGTCACTTGCCGGCCTGTGGGAATTCCCGGGCGGCAAGGTCGATCCGGGCGAAACGCCGGAAGAGAGCTTGATCCGCGAACTGCGCGAAGAACTCGGCATTACTGTTAAACCCGCCTGCCTCGCACCGCTGACCTTTGCCAGCCATACCTATGAAACGTTTCATCTGCTGATGCCGCTTTTCATATGCAGGCGGTATGAGGGCATCCCGCGTTCCATGGAAGGGCAGGTTTTGAAATGGGTAAAACCGAAGGATATGCGCGATTATCCGATGCCGCCTGCCGACATCCCGCTCATTCCGTTTCTCATCGATCTGCTGTAATTCTTTGCCAATTGTTAATGACTCCTTCACCTGATTGAGCGACTTTTAGTCAATTCTGAAGGCGTATTTTCAGGTGGGGCATGGGGCGCAAGAACGACTATCGTGACGACGAGCTGTTGCTGTCGAGAACTCTCTCGGGCGCAGGGATGGGTCTGTTGCGGATCACGCTGTTGTTCGGTTCGGCGGCTATCGCATTGGCGCTGATCATTGCGCCGCTTGCCGACCGCGGATCGCAAGCCGTGGTCGACTACTCGACTGGTCGTTCCATCGACGAAATCGCGACGGGATCGATCAAAAAGGCCGATCCGGCTGCATCCACCTTTACCGTCCGCCGCAGCGTGCTGCAAAGATCGCCGAATGCCGTCTGCATCCTCAACAGCGACGGGTCGAAAAGCGGCGACTGCTGAGAACCTATTTCTTTTCGAGCGATTCCACATCCTTGAGAAAATCGGCAAGCGACGCCTTGGCCGAGCCCGGCTTCAGCGGCTTCTGCTGCGATTCGTGCGCGGCCCAGCCGGACATCCAGATGAACGAGAATGTCGCTCTGATCCGGCCATCGGGGTCGCTGAAGCGGTCCGCATAGACCTCTGCGACCCGCGCAAAGAAGTGCCGTGTCAACGGCCGCCGCGACCGGCCGGTCAACGCGTTCTGCATGCCCATGGCGCGCAAGTCGCGCATCAATGCGAAGGCCGAATCATAGCGTACCGTATAGCTCTCGATATCTGTGACCGGCAAGGTGAACCCGGCACGCTGCAGCAAGCCTCCGGCATCGCGGACATCGGCAAAGGGTGCAACCCTTGGCGCGGCGCCACCAAATATCTCGCTCTCTGCCACGAGCAGGCATTCGCGCAATTCCGCCAGGGTGTTTTCACCGGCCATCGCCCCGAGAAACAGGCCGTCAGGTCTCAACGCGCGACGGATTTGCAAGAGCGTGCCAGGCGTATCGTTGGTCAGGTGCAGCGAAAGCAACGAGACGATCAGGTCTGCACCGGCGGGTTTGAGCGGCAGTGCTTCCTCGTCAGCGACAACCGCCGGAAATGCTCCGGTGAAAAACCGCGCATCCTGCTCGACACGGACGATCGTCGCGGCCTTGCCGGACCGTTGCAGCGCCTGTGCCGCAAGATCCGTATGGCTTGCAAGATCGACTGCAATTTCGAACTTGCGCTCAACGGCGGAAAGACGCTCTTCCAGGTCGGCGGCAGCGCGCGCAAGCAGAAAATCCGCAGAATGCCCGTGTTGCTTCAGAGCGCGCAAGCGCCGGGCCAGAAGCAAATTTCGATCGAAGACCTGATGCATTCCGAATTTCTCTGATCTCTGTATAGTTCTCACGGTAGATGCGTCGCCTCGGGTGAAATTGCAATGAAAACCGTTGGAACAACAGCAGCTCTTTTGACACGCTCGGCGACAAATCAGCTGTTCAGGCTGTTGTTTCCACCGATTTGCGCTGGCTGCGACATACACGTGGCTGAGCCAGGAACCTTGTGTGGCGCCTGCTGGTCAAGGGTGCGCTTCATCGAAAAACCTTGCTGCCCGGTGCTTGGCATTCCGTTCAGCCACGACCTCGGCGCCGAGATTCTTTCCGCCGAGGCGATTGCTGATCCGCCGCCATTCCGGCGCGCGCGATCGGTTGCGGTGCATGAGGGCGTCATCCGCGATATGGTGCACCGGCTCAAATACGATGACCGTACAGACCTTGGCCCCTGGATGGCGCGCTGGATGCTGCGGGCCGGCAGGGAGTTGCTGAACGATTGCGATATAATAGTCCCTGTGCCGTTGCATGCACGGCGCTTCTGGTTGCGAAGATTCAACCAGTCCGCAGAACTGGCCCGCCATCTGGCAAGCTTGAGCGGCAAGACATTCGACCCGGATGCGCTGAAACGCATCAAGCAGACAAGACAGCAGGTTGGCCTCGGGGCAAACGAGCGGACGGCCAATGTGCGTGGGGCCTTCAAGGTGCCGGAGACGCAGGCGATCAAGGTGCGCGGACGCAATGTCCTTCTGATCGACGATGTCTATACTACCGGCGCCACTGTGAAAGCGGCTTCGCGTGCCTTACTCAGAGGCGGTGCGTCAAGTGTAGATATTCTCACTTTTGGCCGGGTTCTGGGACAGGAATTATCGGTCTGAGGGCGTTCTCGCGCAAAGAACAGGTCTTTTCGGCAGAATATTTGATGCCTATATAGGAGGACAAAGCGGAGTATCTGAATGGTTGATGTAACAATCTATACGCGTAACGGTTGCGGTTATTGTACTGCCGCCAAGGGTCTTCTTTCAGACAAGGGCGTTGCGTTCGTCGAGCATAATGCGACGATCGAACCTACGGCGCGACAGGACATGCTGGCACGCGCCAATGGCCGCACGACTTTTCCGCAAATATTCATTGGCGAAACCCATGTCGGCGGCTGCGACGATCTGTATGCGCTGGAAAATCAGGGCCGCCTCGACACATTGTTGAAAACCGGCGAACTCGCTTGAGGATAATGACATGAGTGCATTTCGTGCCGCCGCTATCCAGATGCGCTCGGGCGTAGACCCGCAACGCAATGCCGCCGATCTTGCTGGTTATGTTGCAGACGCGGTGGGGAAGGGCGCTGTTTACGTCCAGACGCCGGAAATGACCGGTGCCCTGCAGCGGGATCGCAAGGGGCTCCAGAGTGTCTTGAAGGCCGAGAACGATGATGTCATCGTCCGCACCGCTTCAGAACTTGCCGCCAAGCATGGAATTCACCTGCATATTGGCTCAACGGCGATCGCCCGTGACGATGGCAAGATTGCCAACCGGGCATTTTTATTTGGACCGGACGGTAATATCCTCACGCGCTACGACAAGATTCACATGTTCGATGTCGATCTCGACAATGGCGAGAGTTGGCGTGAGTCTGCCGTTTATGCGCCTGGTGCCGATACGGTGGTGATCGACCTGCCCTTCACGCGCCTCGGTTTCGCAATTTGTTACGACGTCCGCTTCCCGCAATTGTTCCGCGCGCAGGCTTTGGCTGGCGCAGCCGTCATCACGGCACCTGCCGCCTTCACCCGCCAGACGGGCGAGGCGCATTGGCACGTGCTGCAGCGCGCCCGTGCCATCGAAAACGGTGCCTTTATGATTTCAGCAGCTCAGGGCGGTGTTCATGAAGATGGCCGCGAGACCTATGGCCACTCGATGATAGTCGCGCCATGGGGTGAGGTCCTGGCGGAAGCTGATCATGCGGATCCTGGCGTTGTCGTCGCGGATATCGATCCTGCCTTAAGCGCCGCTGCCCGAGCAAAGGTGCCAAACCTCAAGAACGCACGTCCATTTGGACTGGTCGTTGAGAACGGCGGCCAGAGTGAAAGGCTTGTCGTGGCGTCATGATCCGTTTTTCCCTTCATTGCGACAATGATCACGATTTTGAAGGCTGGTTTCGAAGCAATGATGATTTTGATACGCAGGCCCAACAGCGGCTTGTGACGTGCCCTGTTTGCGGCTCGCACAAGATCGGGAAAGCATTGATGGCGCCTTCTGTGACCACCGGCCGGCAAAAAGAAAAAATTGCCGTTGCCATGAGCAAAATGGTCACGGAGTTGAAGGAGATTGCTCAGAAGGTCCGCGAGAATGCCGACTATGTCGGCAGCGACTTTGCCGAGGAGGCCCGCAAGATCCATTTCGGCGAAGTGGAGAAGCGCGGCATTTACGGGGAGGCCACGGGGGAGGAGGTCAAGTCCCTGCTGGAGGACGGCGTCGATGTCATGCCGCTACCAGTCTTTCCTGAGGATCACAATTGATCTTGCCCGGTTAAAGCGGATGTCTATGGTGGTCCAACTGAACCCCATCGGATGATTCCCCATGCCATTTCTGAATTCTGCCCCCGTGCTGCTTGTCTTGACAGGCACGTTTCTCGGATTGACGCTGCCGTTCGGCAAGCTGGCATTCGCTGCAGGCATAGCGCCGTCGCTATGGGCATTCGTCATCTCCACGGGAGCAGGGACCGTGCTGCTTGTAGCGTTCCTCATCATGGGGAAACGGCCGCGCTTCGACGCTCACATGATGAGGTACTATCTTGTGGCTGCGCTTGTATCCTATGCCATTCCCAATCTCATGACGCTCTCAGCGATCCCACATTTGGGGTCCGGCTATACCGGGATCATGTACACGCTGTCGCCGGTGTTTACCCTGATGCTTTCGATATTGTTCAAAATGCGAAGGCCCAATCTTCTCGGCCTTCTCGGGATATTCGTAGGGTTTGCCGGGGCGGTCCTCGTCGGCTTTACCCGCGGTCAGGTCGGCCAGCCGGCCGAACCCCTGTGGGTGGGGATTGGGCTGCTTATTCCGGTGCTTCTGGCATTGGGCAATGTCTATCGCACGATCGACTGGCCGGAAGGCGCCGATCCGACCGAGCTTGCGGCCGGTAGTCATTTAACGACAGCCGTTGTCCTCATTCCGGTGATTTTCTACATGACTGGAGCATTCCCGGTCGAACCGCTTGGCACTGTGCCATGGCTGGTTTTCTTCCAGGTTCTGGCATCTGCCTGCATGTTTGCTTTGTATTTCCGGCTTCAGGCCGTCGGGGGTCCCGTGTATCTCAGCCAGATCGGATATGTGGGCGCGGCCGTTGCTCTGCTCGCCGGAACGCTGTTCCTGGGCGAAGTCTACCAGCTCGCGACCTGGGTAGGGGCTGTCATCATCACGATCGGCGTTCTGATGACCACGAAGGCCCAGCGTATGGCGGCAAAGGCCGCTTAGAGCGCTTCAAGGCTCTAGGGCCTTGTTGCCAGAACCATGTAGTTGACATTGGTATCGCGCGAGCGGCTCCAGCTGTCGGCAAGCGGGTTATAGGTAACGCCGACCTTTTCAACGATCTCAAGTCCGGCACGCGATAGCGCCGTTTCCAGTTCTTCGGGACGGACCAGCTTGTCATATTGATGCGTGCCGCGCGGCAGCCAGCGCAAGACATACTCGGCGCCAAGAATCGCGAGGCCGAGCGCCTTCAATGTCCGATTGATCGTGGCGACAAAGGTCATGCCGCCGGGTTTGACCATTTGCGAGCATGCCGACATGTAGAGATCGACATCGGCAACGTGTTCGACGACTTCCATGTTGAGAACGATGTCGAATTGTTCTCCGGCTTCGGCGAGGGCTTCCGCGGTGGTTGCACGGTAGTCGATGGAAAGGCCGCTTTGCGCGGCATGGATCTTGGCCACTTCGATATTGGTTTCGCCGGCGTCGGCGCCAACGACCGTTGCGCCAAGGCGGGCCATGGGTTCGCAAAGAAGGCCGCCACCGCAACCAATATCGAGTATACGCAGGCCGGCAAATGGCAACGGCCCGTTTGGATCGATGCCGTAGTGGGCGCACACCTTTTCCTTGATATAGGCAAGGCGCGTCGGGTTGAACTTGTGCAGGGGCCGGAACTTGCCCTGCGGGTTCCACCACTCGGCCGCCATGCGCGAAAAGCGCTCGACTTCCGCCGCATCGATTGTACTGCGCTGTGTTGTCGCCATCGGCCTGTCCTCGCTGTTGTTTCCGAGAGGCCCCGTCCGGCAAAAAATGTCAAGACGCAAATCGTTCCGCGTTCTTGCAGTCACGTCATAATTTCGTTATGGGAGGCCGCATTCATTTGGCGAAGGGTGGTTTCATTTCCAGCGGCTCTTTTCCGACCCAATTTCAGGCATTCCAGAACGGTACCTTTCCATGGCACGCATTGTGATGAAATTCGGTGGCACTTCGGTGGCCGATATCGACCGCATCCGTAATGTGGCCAGGCACGTCAAACGTGAAGTCGATGCCGGACACGAGGTTGCCGTCGTTGTCTCTGCCATGGCCGGAAAAACCAATGAGCTGGTGGCTTGGACCCGCCAGACCTCGCCGATGCACGATGCGCGCGAGTATGATGCCATTGTTGCCTCCGGCGAGCAGGTAACTGCCGGCCTGCTGGCGATCGCGTTGCAGGCTATGGGCGTGCATGCGCGTTCATGGCAAGGCTGGCAGATCCCGATCAAGACCGACAACGCGCATGGCGCGGCCCGTATCCTCGAAATCGACGGTTCGTTCCTGATCGAGCGGTTCGAGGAAGGGCAGGTCGCTGTCATATCCGGCTTTCAGGGCATTGGACCGGACAACCGCATCTCGACGCTCGGACGTGGCGGCTCGGATACCAGCGCGGTTGCCATCGCGGCAGCCGTCAAAGCCGATCGATGCGACATCTATACGGATGTCGATGGTGTGTACACCACCGATCCGCGTGTGGAACCCAAGGCTCGCCGCCTGTCGAGGATATCATTTGAAGAAATGCTTGAAATGGCCTCGCTTGGCGCCAAAGTGTTGCAGGTGCGGTCCGTCGAGCTTGCCATGGTGCACAAAGTGCGCACATTTGTCAGGTCCAGTTTCGAAGACCCCGATGCGCCGGGCATGGGTGATTTGATCAATCCGCCCGGAACACTTATTTGCGACGAGGAAGAAATCGTGGAACAGCAGGTTGTCACAGGAATTGCCTACGCCAAGGACGAAGCCCAGATTTCGCTGCGTCGCGTTGCTGATCGCCCCGGCATATCCGCCGCCATATTTGGACCGCTCGCCGAGTCGCATATCAACGTTGATATGATCGTTCAGAATGTCTCGGAAGATGGCACCAAGACCGATATGACCTTCACGGTACCGTCGGGTGATCTCGACAAGGCGCTGGTTGTCCTGGAAAAGGTCAAGGCGGAGATTGGCTGCGACATCATCCAGTCGGAAGCCGGTATGGTCAAGGTCTCGGTCATTGGTATCGGCATGCGCAGTCATGCGGGCGTTGCCGCGACGGCTTTCCGCGCGCTCGCCGACAAGGGCATCAATATCCGCGCCATCACCACTTCGGAAATCAAGATTTCCATTCTTATTGATGGTCCCTATGCGGAACTTGCAGTACGCACTTTGCATTCCGTCTACGGTCTGGATAAGCATTAGCAAGCCAGATTCTATTTGTCGGCATCTTCGACGGCTGACATGATGGATTGACTGATTTGGTGAGGCCATTCCGGCCTTGCCAATATTGTTATGGAGAAAGGCTCCAAGTGCCCACGCGCGAGCAGATAAGCGGCCCCCGTGTCATGCTGAAGCGCCTCCGCGAATTGATGGCGGAGGCTCTTGAGCCACAGGAGAGGCTTGACCGCATTGTTCGCGAAATCGCGCAGAACATGGTCGCGGAAGTGTGCTCATTCTATGTGCTGCGCTCCGATGGCGTCCTCGAACTCTATGCTACCGAGGGTTTGAATCCATCCGCCGTCCATCTGGCGCAGCTGAGACTTGGACAGGGCCTTGTCGGTACCATTGCCGCCAGCGCCCGCCCGCTCAATTTGACCGATGCACAGACCCACCCGGCTTTCGCCTATCTGCCGGAAACGGGCGAGGAGATCTACAATTCCTTCCTCGGCGTGCCTATCCTGAGGGCAGGGCGAACGCTCGGCGTTCTGGTCGTCCAGAACAAGACCAAGCGCGTCTATCGCGAGGACGAGGTTGAGGCGCTGGAAACCACGGCGATGGTCTTGGCCGAAATGGTGGCGGCCGGCGAGATACCGAGGCTCGCCCGTCCGGGCGTCGAACTTGATCTCGGGAAGCCGATGAGCTTCAGCGGCAACGCCTTCAATGATGGCGTCGGGCTCGGCCATGTCGTGCTCCATGAGCCGCGCATTGTCGTCACCAATCTCTTCAACGAAAACATCGATACGGAAATCGACAGGCTCGAAAGTTCGCTTGGTTCCTTGCGTATCTCGATCGACGATATGCTGTCGCGCCGTGATGTGGCGTTCGAGGGCGAGCATCGCGAGGTGCTGGAAGCCTACCGGATGTTTGCGCATGATACCGGCTGGGTGCGGCGTCTCGAAGAGGCAATCCGCAACGGGCTGACTGCGGAAGCGGCGGTCGAGAAGGTGCAGAGCGACACACGCGCCCGCATGATGCATCTGACTGATCCCTACATGCGCGAGCGCCTCAGCGATTTCGATGATCTGGCAAACCGGCTGTTGCGTCAGCTGATGGGTCGCGACGTCAAGACCATGGCCGGGTCGCTTGCCAAGGATGCCATCATCATCGCCCGCTCCATGGGCGCGGCGGAACTGCTGGACTATCCGCGCGAACGGCTGCGTGGCCTGGTGCTGGAAGATGGCGCCGCGACCAGCCATGTGGTGATCGTTGCCAGAGCGATGGGCATTCCGGTTGCGGGTCAGGTCAAGGGCGTCGTGTCCATGGCGGAAAACAATGATGCGGTGATCGTCGATGGCGATGATGGCCGCGTTCACCTTCGTCCGCAGTCGGACGTGGAAGCGGCCTATTCGGAAAAGGTCAAGTTTCGCGCCAAGCGCCAGGCGCTCTACAGGGAATTGCGCGACAAGCCCTCGGTGACAAAAGACGGCGTGCAGATCTCGCTGCTGATGAATGCCGGCCTGTTGGTCGACCTGCCGCAATTGATGGAGGCGGGTGCTGCCGGCATTGGCCTGTTCCGGACCGAATTGCAATTCATGGTGGCTTCGACGTTCCCCCGTGCCGAACAACAGGAACGTCTCTATCGCTCCGTGCTCGAGGCTGCCGGTGACCGGCCGGTTACGTTCCGCACACTCGATATCGGCGGCGACAAGGTTCTTCCCTATTTCCGCAGCAATGTGAACGAGGAAAACCCGGCCATGGGCTGGCGGGCGATCCGGTTGACGCTCGATCGTCCGGGATTGCTGCGCACGCAGGTCCGCGCCTTGCTCAAGGCTGCAGGTGGCCGCGAGCTCCGGCTGATGCTGCCGATGGTCACGGAAGTCGCGGAAGTGCGCAAGGCGAGCGAACTGATCAATCGCGAGGTTCAACACCTGTCGCGCTTTGCCTATGATCTGCCAACGCGGGTCAAGATCGGCGCAATGGTCGAGGTTCCGTCGCTGCTCTGGCAGCTCGACGAGCTGATGTCGGTTGTGGATTTCGTCTCTGTCGGCTCAAATGACCTGTTCCAGTTCATCATGGCCGTTGATCGAGGCAATTCGATCATTACCAATCGCTTCGATAACCTGTCCGTGCCCTTCCTGCGCGTTTTGCGTCAGATCGCCGAGGCCGGTGAGCGCAACAATACCGATGTCACCCTCTGCGGTGAAATGGCTGGCAAGCCGCTTTCGGCCATGGCGTTGCTCGGCCTTGGATTCCGGTCCATATCCATGTCACCGGCTTCAATCGGTCCGGTCAAAGCCATGCTTGGCACGCTCGACGTCAGCGAACTCAGCGCGCAGCTGAACGACGCAATCGACAATCACGGTGAAACGGGTTCGTTGCGCCATGTTCTCACCAAGTTTGCAGAGCGAGCAGGCGTTACACTGTGAGGTTTGCATGAATTCCATTCCGCAGGATCGTATGGATCAACTGCTGAAGCGCTTCTCCATGATGGAGACGCAGATGGCAAGCAATCCCGATTCCGACACTTACGTCAGGCTTGCGTCGGAATATTCCGAGCTGGAGCCGGTCGTTGCGAAAATTCGCGACCTCGTCAGCGCCCGCAGTGAAGCGGCCGATCTGAAGTCCATGCTCAATGACGCATCGACGGACAAGGATATGCGCGAGCTGGCGGAAGCCGAATTGCCGGAAATCGATGCGCGCATCGAGGAACTGGAGAAGGATATCCAGGTCCTGCTGTTGCCGAAGGACGTTGCCGACCAGCGCAACGCCATTCTCGAAATTCGCGCCGGTACCGGCGGTTCGGAAGCGGCGCTGTTCGGCGGCGATCTGTTCCGCATGTATGAGCGCTATGCGGCATCCAATGGCTGGCGCGTCGAGCTGATTTCAGCGAGCGATGGCGAAGCTGGCGGCTACAAGGAAGTCATCGCCATGGTTTCGGGCAAGGGTGTCTTTGCCAAGCTGAAATTCGAATCGGGCGTGCACCGTGTGCAGCGCGTTCCCGACACGGAAGCGAGCGGCCGTATCCACACTTCGGCCGCAACCGTCGCAGTCCTCCCGGAGGCCGAAGAGATCGACATCGATATCCGGCCGGATGACATCCGCATTGATACGATGCGCGCATCGGGATCTGGCGGTCAGCACGTCAACACCACCGATTCCGCAGTGCGTATCACGCATATCCCCTCGGGCATCGTCGTTGTGCAGGCGGAAAAATCGCAGCACCAGAACCGCGCCCGCGCCATGCAGGTCCTGCGTTCACGCCTGTTCGACATGCAGCGGCAGAAAGCCGATAGCGAGCGTTCCGAGGCTCGGCGCAGCCAGGTCGGTTCAGGCGATCGTTCAGAGCGCATCCGCACCTATAATTTCCCGCAGGGGCGCGTCACCGATCACCGCATCAATTTGACGCTCTACAAGCTCGATCGCATCATGGAAGGCGATCTGGATGAGCTTATCAGTGCGCTGATTTCGGACTATCAGACAGCTTTGCTTGCCCAGATGAATGAAGGGTTTTGACAGCAATGGCTGAGGACGGGTCATTGACCCTCGCCGATGTGCACCGGGAAGCCCGGACTCGCCTGATCGCAGCTGGAATAGACACTCCAGATCTTGATGCACGTCTCCTGGTCGAGTGGGTCACCGGGTGCGACCGGCTTGAAATGGTCCGCAACCCGAATCGCCCCGTCGAAAATGCGGTTGTCGGCCAGCTGGAGGCGGTGCTTAACCGGCGTATCAATGGCGAATCAGTGCATCGCATCATCGGCAAGCGCGCTTTCTACGGCGTTGAGCTTGCCTTATCTGCTGATACGCTCGAGCCGCGTCCTGACACCGAGGCCCTTGTCGAACTGGTGGTGCCGTTCCTGCGTCAACGCATTGAAAAGCATGGTGTCGCCGACCTCATCGATCTTGGTACCGGCACCGGTGCAATCGCGCTGGCGCTGCTCGACCAGTTCAAGCAATTGCGGGCGGTGGGCGTTGATATTTCCCAGGGTGCCCTTGAAACGGCCCGTCACAACGCCCATATGGCAGGTGTATCGGAGCGTTTCGCAGCCCTCCATTCGGATTGGTTTTCCGGGGTAACTGGCTGCTATGACCTGATTATTTCCAATCCGCCCTATATACCGTCCATTGACATAGCCAGCTTGCAGCGCGAAGTCGTGCTGCACGATCCGCTCAGGGCTTTGGATGGCGGCCAGGATGGACTCACTGCGTACCGGATAATTGCCGGTCGGTCCCGGCAGCATCTGAGACAAGGCGGTGCGGTCGCATTGGAAATCGGGTATGGACAACGCGGTGATGTCACGGCGATTTTCTCCGGAGAAAATTTCGCCCTGACGGGTGTCCGGAAGGATATTGGCGGGCACGAAAGAGCAATATTGTTCTCGCCAATGTAAAAATCTTGAAAAAGGGCTTGGAATTTGCAGCGAAGACGGCTAGTTTCGCCTTACCGCTCTAAACCGAACAAATCTGGTTCTGCCTATCAAGAGATTGATACGGGAATTTCCGGGTGTTTGATTTCTCTTTGGAAATAGCTTTGGAGAAATGGTTTTTGCGGCAGCACAAAAGTTTTATGAACTTTGGATGCGATTGAAGCGCGGGGCGCGCTTCAGGTCGGCACTTGAGAAGCGAAGCTTTTTGACTCAAATGGTGAGCAAATTAGCGCCCCTGATTTTCTGAAAAGAGATAAGTATGAGGCCAGTACAGCAGAATAGGCGCATGCGCGGACGCGGTAACAACAATAACCGCAACAAAGGTCCCAACCCACTTTCCCGCAACTATGAGAGCAACGGCCCCGATGTTAAAATCCGGGGGAACGCTCAGCACATCGCCGAAAAATACACTACGCTTGCACGTGATGCACAGAGCGCCGGTGATCGCGTGATAGCTGAAAACTATCTCCAGCACGCCGAGCACTACAATCGAATCATTCTCGCTGCTCAGGCTCAGGCGCCTGTCCAGTATCAGCGCGACGATCGTGATGACCGCGACGAGCAGGATGAAGATATTGGCTATGACGATGAGGGCAATAACGGCAACGGCAACGATTCCGATCGTCAAGAGCTGCCGGAACGCCAGCAGGAGTTCTCCCAACGTCAAGAACGTCCCCAGCGTCAGGAACGTCCAGAGCGCCAGGAGAGGCAAGAACGCTCCGAGCGTCATGAGCGTCCAGAACGTGTGATGCATCAGCCAATCAATGGCAGTGGCCCACAGCCCATCATTGAAGGTACTCCCGCAGAAGTCGCCTATGACGACGACACGGTAAGCCAGCGCCAGCCGCAGGTTCAACCCGTCGAAAGCGCTCCCGAGGCTTCCGAAGAGGCTGCCGAGGCCAAGCCGGCACGTCGCGCCCCGCGCGGCCGTCGTCCTGCTCGTCCGCGTGAACCGCGGGTGACGGAAGAAAGCGCCGCTGAACCAGTTGCGCCTGATACCGCCAATGATCTTTCACCGGCAGGTATTGTCGCCCAAGTGAAGAAGCGCCGGGCGGCGGTAGAATCCGACGTTTGATCTGAGTGTGATTGAATTTTACGCCACCTGCGGGGAAACCTGCGGGTGGCGTAATGCGTTGAATGACCTTGGCACGGGTGCATGGTTCCGAGGGGCCGCGAGGAACTTTGCCGGAACCACGGGCTTTATACGGCGCGCGCAAGAGCGCTGTACCCACGGCCCCGTAAAAAAATGCGCTGATATGTCGGCCAGACGCTCGCTCAACCGTCCTTCGGTTGTCCTGAGCCTCGCAGTTGCGGGTCAGGAAAAAAGAGGAGAAACGAAATGCGAAAAGTCATTGCTTCAACTTTCCTGAGTGTCGATGGGGTCATGCAGGCCCCTGGCGGACCCGACGAGGACCCAACCGGCGGATTCACCCATGGCGGCTGGACGGTCAATTATTGGGACGAGCCAATGGGCAAGGTCATGGACGAGATCATGACAGCGCCCTTCGATCTGCTGCTTGGCCGCAAGACCTATGAAATATTTGCCGCCTATTGGCCTTATGCGGAGAGCGGCCTTATTGCAGATAAGTTCAATGCGGTGACCAAATATGTGGCAACCTCATCGACAGAGCCGCTCACCTGGAAAAATTCGGTGGCCATTCACGGTGACGTGGCGGCAGAAATCGCGCAATTGAAGCAGCAGGACGGATCGGATCTGCTCATTCAGGGCAGCAGCCAGCTTATCCAGACGCTGCTGGCAAACGACTTGATCGACCAATTCAATCTTTTTGTCTTTCCACTCTTGCTGGGTTCCGGCAAACGCATGTTTGGCCAAGGCGGCGTACCTGCCGGGTTGAAGCTCGTCGAGACGAAAGTTTCGACGACCGGTGTCACGATGAGCACCTATCTGCGCTCCGGATCTGTCAGCACTGGATCATTCGCCCTCGAGGAACCAAGCGAAGCCGAACTCGCACGTCGCGAGAAGATGAAACGCGAGGGTTAGAGGCAAGATCGTCTATGGTGACGCTTCCTCACGTTCCTCTTGCGAACCACGCACAGCAGGCACCATACGGCAGTCAGCGCCGTCCAGGTCAGAAAATAATCCCGCCAACTTATCCAACACCCTCCAAACCTGGTTTATTCTAAGCCGGTCCTTTCCACGGGGAACTGCTTCCGGAGCCGTTCGAAGCGGGGAAAGGACCAGCGCCTCCGATGGCGGGGAACGGACCCGCTGTCCGGGGACGTTCTGTCCAAGGGTTCCCCTGCCGGTACTAGGATCGGCGCGTGCTGGACGAGCATTCTAAGGGGCACGTAGGTGACGCATGGAATGCCGCAAATGGTATTCCCCGGTGCCGAAGCCTCCCAAGGGAACGGACGGGATGAAAAGTCGCCGGACGGGCGGTCTTCGGATCGCATTACTACTTCTACCAAGACGCGCTTCGGCGACCGCCCGTCTTCCCCAGCCACTCAATGACCAGACTCAGAGAATGAGGGCGTGGCGGGGGGAGGATGTGCTATACAAAAAACTCCGTGCATGTGGCGCAACAAAACGCCCAACTCCGATCTTGCGCGGCATTGATAATGTTCCCATATTTGGAGGCGAATGAATGGGTTTGCCTCATGAGGGGACCCGTCACCAACACGCCGCACGACGCCTCCAAGAGGGTCGTTCGGGAAAAGGAGACATACGATGAACATTGAAAAATATACGGAGCGCGTCCGCGGTTTCATCCAGTCGGCGCAGACCTTTGCCCTTTCCTCCAATCATCAGCAGTTTGCCCCCGAACATTTGCTCAAAGTCCTGGTTGACGATGAGGAAGGTCTTGCCGCGTCGCTGATCGAGCGGGCAGGCGGGCGCGTAGAAGATGTACGCCTCGGTTTGCAGGCTGCTCTTGATGCGCTGCCGAAAGTGACAGGTGGCAATGGCCAGCTTTATCTAGCCCAGCCATTGGCCAAGGTTTTTACGACTGCCGAGGAAGTAGCGAAGAAGGCCGGCGACAGTTTCGTAACTGTCGAACGCCTGCTGACGGCCATGGCGATCGAAAAGTCGGCCAAGACTTCCGAAATCCTGAGCCGCGCCGGCGTCACTGCGGCCGGTCTGAACGCGGTTATCAACGATATCCGCAAGGGCCGGACGGCTGACTCGGCATCTGCCGAGAACACGTATGATGCCCTGAAGAAATATGCACGCGACCTGACGGCCGATGCGCGGGCGGGCAAGCTCGACCCCGTCATTGGCCGCGACGACGAGATTCGCCGGACGATCCAGGTTCTGTCGCGGCGTACCAAGAACAATCCGGTGCTCATTGGCGAACCCGGCGTGGGCAAGACGGCAATTGCAGAAGGTCTCGCTCTGCGCATCGTCAATGGCGATGTGCCGGAATCGCTGAAAGACAAACAGCTGATGGCGCTCGACATGGGTGCACTGATCGCCGGTGCGAAATATCGCGGCGAGTTCGAAGAGCGATTGAAGGGCGTGCTTTCCGAAGTCACGTCAGCCAATGGCGACATCATCCTGTTCATTGACGAGATGCACACGCTTGTCGGCGCCGGCAAGAGCGAAGGCGCGATGGATGCTTCGAATCTTTTGAAGCCCGCGCTGGCTCGCGGCGAGCTGCATTGCGTCGGCGCGACGACGCTTGATGAATATCGCAAGCATGTGGAAAAAGATCCTGCTCTTGCCCGCCGGTTCCAGCCGGTGTTCGTCGACGAGCCGACAGTCGAGGATACGATCTCGATTCTGCGCGGCCTGAAGGAAAAATACGAGCAGCATCACAAGGTCCGCATTTCCGACTCGGCGCTTGTGGCTGCGGCGACATTGTCGAATCGTTATATCACCGACCGCTTCCTGCCGGACAAGGCGATCGACCTTGTCGACGAAGGCGCCGCGCGGCTTCGTATGCAGGTTGATTCCAAGCCGGAAGAGCTGGATGAAATCGACCGTCGCATCATGCAGCTGAAGATCGAGCGCGAGGCCCTGAAGGTCGAGAAGGATGACGCTTCCCGCGACCGTCTGGAGAGGCTGGAAAAGGAGCTTGCCGATCTTGAGGAACAGTCGACTTCATTGACGAATACCTGGCAGGCGGAAAAGCAGAAGCTCGGGCATGCCGCCGATCTGAAGCGCCAGCTTGACGATGCTCGCAACGCTCTCGCTTCGGCTCAGCGAAATGGTGAATTCCAGAAGGCGGGCGAGCTTGCCTATGGAACGATCCCGCAGCTGGAGAAGGAACTGGCGCAGGCCGAGCAGCAGGACAATGCTACCTCGATGGTCGAGGAAACGGTCACACCGGATCATGTTGCCCAGGTCGTTTCACGCTGGACCGGCATTCCCGTTGACCGGATGCTGGAAGGTGAGCGGGAAAAGCTGCTGCGGATGGAAGACGAACTCGCCAAGCGTGTCGTCGGACAGGGCGAAGCGGTTCAAGCCGTATCGAAAGCCGTTCGCCGTGCGCGCGCTGGGTTGCAGGATCCGAACCGGCCAATCGGCTCGTTCATTTTCCTGGGACCTACAGGCGTCGGCAAAACCGAGCTTACGAAAGCGCTTGCATCATTTCTGTTCACGGACGAGACGGCGATGGTTCGCCTCGACATGTCCGAATATATGGAGAAACACTCGGTTGCACGTCTGATCGGTGCTCCCCCCGGCTATGTCGGCTATGAGGAAGGCGGCGCTCTGACCGAGGCCGTCCGGCGCAGGCCCTATCAGGTTATCCTCTTCGACGAGATCGAAAAGGCGCATCCCGATGTATTCAATGTGCTGCTGCAGGTTCTCGATGATGGGCGTCTGACCGACGGTCAGGGGCGTACCGTCGATTTCCGCAACACTCTGGTCATCATGACGTCCAATCTCGGCGCGGAATATCTTGTCGGCCTGGCCGAAGGTCAGGATGTCGAGGAAGTTCGGGAAGAGGTGATGAACGTCGTCAAGGCGTCGTTCCGGCCGGAATTCCTCAACCGCGTGGATGAGATAATTCTGTTCCATCGCCTGCAGCGCAAGGAAATGGGCAAGATCGTTGCGATCCAGCTCGAGCACCTGCAGAAGCTGCTGGCCGATCGCAAGATCGTTCTCAAGGTCGACGAAGATGCGACGGACTGGCTTGCCGAAAAGGGCTATGACCCTGCGTACGGTGCGCGGCCGCTGAAGCGTGTCATCCAGAAGCAGGTCCAGGACCCGCTTGCGGAGAAGATTCTGCTCGGCGAGATTCTGGATGGCTCGACGGTAAGAATCACCGCGGGTTCGGACAGGCTGAATTTCAAATCGGTCAAGTCAGCTCCCGAACGGGAGAAGAGCGAAGCAGCTTGAGTGCTCACGACATGAAAATAAAGAGAATGGCCGCCATATGGCGGCCATTTTCACGTCCCGTTCATCCGATAGATGCAACGATAAAAGCGCGCAGTCATTAACCATAAAGACAGGAAAATCGGTCAATCATGCTTAATGTTGCGTTACTAGTGAAAACCGGAAGCGATCCGCATGGCGTCTTATTATAATTCAATGTTTGGAATGTTGCTCGTTGCTTCCGCAAGTGCCCTTGCCCCCGCGAGCGGGCGGGCGGCCGAAATTGCAGGACCCGCGGCAAGCGATCAGGCTCCTTATGCGGTCGCGCAACTCTTCGAACCAGGTGAACGCCGTCCGCGCCGCGAAGCTTACCGGGCGTATTTTGACGAATATGGCAGGAAAATCACGGTCGACCGTCGCGGCCGCATTGTTGCGGTCGAAGAGCCGCAAAATGATCAATCAAGCGATTACTTTCCCGACGCTCCGCAGGATCCGTATGATACCGGTGCGATTCCGGAAGATCCGTACGCGCGTCCGAACGACCCATACGAACAGCAATCCGCGCTGCCTTCCGAACGCGACTATGGCAGTGTCGATCGTCAGCCCTTGCCGCCTGCTGATGGCGAATCAAACTTGCAGTCACCCGACCCGAATTATGTTGACCCTGGATTGCCAGGCGATGGGCTGACCGACGCTCCGCAGCAAGAGCAAATACCGGTTCATCCCAATCCGGCACCTACTGTCGAATTGCCCAAGGGGCAGGGGGCGAAGGCCAAGATCGCCGCCATCCAGGTTCTGCTTGATCGAATCGGCGTGTCACCTGGCGTCATCGACGGGCACAAGGGCGGCAATGTCGACAAGGCCGTAGCCGCTTTTGAGGAGATGACCGGGCAGAAATTCGATCCGCTCAACGAGGAAGGTATCAACGCATCGCTGGAACAGACCGGTGGTCCGGCTTTCGTTTCCTACACGATCACGTCGGAAGATGCGGCTTATCCGTTTGTCGCGTCCATCCCCGAGGATTATAGCCACAAGGCACAACTTGAGCGCATGGCGTTCACATCCGTCACGGAAATGTTGGCCGAGCGCTTCCATATGGATGAAAACTATCTGAAGGAAATCAATCCGGGCGTGGATTTCAATACGCCGGGTGTTGCTATCCAGATTGCCAGCACGGGCCAGAATGCCGGCGGTGCTGTGACACGAATCATTGCCGACAAGGGGCGCAAACAGGTGCGTGGCTACAATGCGGAAGGAAGGTTGATCGTTGCCTACCCCGCAACGATCGGCTCGACGGATACGCCATCGCCATCCGGTACGGTTCAAGTGGAGCGGATCGCGCTCAATCCCAACTATACATACAACCCGAAGATCAACTTCAAGCAGGGTGAAAACAATTCGGTCCTGACTATCCCACCGGGTCCGAATGGGCCGGTCGGTACGGTCTGGATCGCACTGTCAAAGCCGACCTATGGGATCCACGGTACTCCCGAACCGTCAAAGATAGGCAAGACCAACAGCCATGGCTGTGTGCGATTGACCAACTGGGATGCAACAGAATTGTCGAAATTGGTTCAGAAGGGCGTGACGGTCGAATTTCAGGAGTAGGTCTTAGCCGCTCGCGGCGACTTTCGTTCCGTTCGCGTCTTCTTCCCTCAGCAGCTGATCGATGCGCTCGCGCTCACGCTTGAAAGCGACGAGGTCATCGCCATCGAGAGCGCCGCCGCTTGGCAAGCGAATGCGCATTGGATCGACCTTCGAGCCATTGACGATGACTTCATAATGAAGATGCGGCCCTGTCGAAAGTCCTGTCGAACCGAGATAGCCAATCACCTGACCTTGCCGGATACGGGCTCCCGGTGTAACGCCACTCGCAATTGCATTCTGGTGAGAATAGCTGCTCTCGTAACCATTTGAATGGCGAATAATGGTTTGATTGCCATAACCATTTGTCCAGCCCGCGCGCTCAACCACGCCATTTCCTGCGGCTATGATCGGTGTGCCGCGCGGCGCAGACCAGTCGACGCCGGTATGCATGCGGGAATAGCCGAGAATCGGATGCCGGCGCATGCCGAAGGGCGAACGAAAGACGCCGTTCGGAACGGGTTTGCGCAGCAGGAACTGTTTGGAGCTCTTGCCGTTCTCATCGTAATAGTCCGTCGTTCCGTCCTCACCATGGAATCGATAGAATTTCTTGAGGTCGCCGCCAAAATTCGCGGCTACATAAAGAATCTCCGATTCGTCGCCAGCCTTATCCGAATCAGCCGGGAGCGAAAAGAGCGCTTCCAGATGATCGGTCGGGCTGAGTTGAGACTGGAAGTCGACGTCGGATGCCAGCATGCGGATGAGCTGCTGGATCATTGAATCCGTCATGCCATAGGCGAGGCCAGCTCTGTAGATGCCATCATAGACCGCCGGTAAATCTTCGGAGCGCCGCGAGGGGGGTGGATTGTCATCGAAGGCAACCTGCAGACCCGGAGTCATTTCCGGCTCGTCAGCCGGAACATACTGGTCTCCGTCATTCAGGGCGATTGTCAGGATATGCGTGGCGCCGTTATAAACACTGGCCCGCATGATCCTGTCGATATTATTGCGGGATTCGATTCCAAGCCGCAAAACGCTTCCGCTTTTCAGGCGCGGTGAATTCAATAGTTTGCCAATTGCCTCGGACATGCCGGTAGCATCGTCATTTTCGTAGCCAGCTTCATTGAGGGCGGCCAGAATATCCTTGTCACCGCGAAACGGGATGAGTTCTTCTGAATAGCCGGCACCCTCGGCATCTTCTGGCAAGCGGGGCGCAACGCTGACATTCTCCTGAATGATTTTGACCGCCAGCGGATTGCGCAGATTGTAGGGGTCTTCTTCAGCACCAAAACGCAATGGATCGACATAGTGAAGCGAAGCGACCTGGATCGCTCCGTCAGTCAAGAGCGAACCCGTATTGCGGACGACTTCCTCTACTTCATCCGCACTCAGATCATCTGAAGGATCATACTGTGCCGTGGTCAGAGGGAAATCCATGGTGCGGAGGCTGACTTCGCTCTCGACTTTTGCCCCATATATCAGCCCTGTCTTCGGCGTCGGGTCGGTGCCCTCATTTGCTTCCGCAAAAACGTTGAGCGGATTGAATGCGGGATATCGGCGATTCGTATTATGAACATCAGCAAGGGCAATGTTTACAAATTCGAACGGCATCGAGCGAATGACGTCGCGTTCGCCATCCTTGAACATTGTCGAGACGTCAAGCCGCCGCCGATCGCGATTTTTCTGTATGGGGGTCGTCGCAGCGACGCGAGCGCCTTTGGCGACATCACTGTTCCCGCCCGCTGCAGGCATGGTGTTGCGGGCCATGAGTTCCGGAGGCGTCGCCAATTGTTCACGGCCGTCAAGCGCGGCAAACAGGGCCACACCCATCAGCAGGCTCGAGGTAATGCCGGTGAGGAAAGTACCCGCTAGCCATCGCGCCGATATCTCGCGCCGGTCCGGTGGGCCACGACGGCCGTCCGTTATCAACGGCGGCTCGTTTCCCGGATCGATTGATGAGTGCCCCTCGTACTCGTTCATACTCTAAGTGTCGATCCTGTCGCCGTTGTGGAATGCAGGGTGTGTGTGGTTTTTCGGTGCGCGTGCCGACCAGCTGCGTGCCGGTATGAAATCAACGTGGCCGCAGTTTTGCCCTTGCAGCTTCGCTCTGTCAACGCAGCGCTCCAGAAGTGTGTGCACAGGCTAGGCCGCGTGCGATGAAAGTCGGGGCTGATCTTGCCGCATGCGAGCGAGCGCTATGGTGGGAATCGGGCATGTTTGTGGCCGCCACGATCACATTTCAATTTGCTGGCTACAGACAGGTGCTGCAATTTGACGAAGGTGAACGGGCGAGGAGGAGGGCCTGTCACATTTTTCATAATATCTTCAAAAACGCTGTTGACAGTTTTGCTGGTGGGGTCTATATACCGGCACAACGAGGGCGGGGCGCCGCTGGCGGTTGCTGAATGCGCCCTAAGGTTTGCTAGGCAGGAATGCTGAGGCAGGCGGTCTTTGAGAGCTTTAGGGATTGTTGCGGAAGTGACATTCTTTTCGGTTTTTCCGGTTTTGTGTAAACCGGAAGGCTTTTGTGCCTGACCGGAAGGTTGGGTTTGTTTG
>NZ_PGGM01000015.1 GCF_003010965.1 Phyllobacterium sophorae | reverse complement strand
TTTCGACCCGGCGTTAGCCGCGAAGCCGGTAACCTTTGCCGCGATGTGACTCTGCCGGATGTCATCGCGCCGGAGAGACATCGGCAAAATGACTTGCAGAAGGCTGTGAGCGGCAGCATCTTCTTCCAGAGCGCTATTAATCGGTATCGTGGATCATGGCCGGCTTCGGCGCCGGAGCGTTCCTGGGCGGGATTTCTAATCCCTTGCTTAGGCGGGTATTTACTCGACCTCGAACTGCTCGTCAGTAGAAGATCATGGATTGCAGGCAAACGTCGCCACATCTCGATTTCGGAAGATTTGAGCTCGTGGCATGCGATAGGCTTGAAGCCGAGCGAACGGTTTGCAGCCATTCGATGATCTCATTCAGGTTGCGAATGGCCGCATTTGGCAGGGCTTTCAACAGTCGCAATTTGGCCCCATCCGCCAAAGGGGTCCGCGATGAAGTTGATCGACCAGAATATGTTTTGCGATTCCGGACGGCAAGTACATCCGGTCCGTACGCTTCAAACGCTTACGCGGCTTGATTCTGAGCTCAGCTCACGAAAGATCCGCCTAACGTGATTGCCTGCAATAACGTTAGGCCAATGTGATGGACGCGTTTAGGGTTCCGGCCTCCCTGGACATTACTCCATAAAAGACACGTACGCGGAAGCCGAAACACTTCGTCGCCCGCGTCCGCCCTATCAGCAGTCTGATCTGCTCGATCTCGTCGTTCCGTTTGCGAATATAGCGATAGCAAGTTCGCTGACATCAAAGAAGTGCGGCAGGTCAGCGCATGCTTATCCCACGCAACGCCACAATCTTCCCGGACATCTCTCAGCGTTGATCTATCGGCGACGCACGGTTTGCTCGTCGGATATGGGATGGCCGCGTCATTTTTTCCGAGAGCCTCTTTGGGAGGATCTCGCCTACATGCTCATCTCGGTGTACATCGTCTTGAGCTGATGGTCTTCGTCCTCCAGAGCCTTCGTCGGGTTGACCATCGACGCATTCATGCCGCCACACGTGGGCGTAAAATAAGGCCTCGCTCATCCCGTGCTCCGGCAAAGCTCGGGCGCGGGGTTGTCTAAATCTTGCTGTCTTAATCAAACCTTCCTCGATCATTAAGCGCAAGCAAGGTTGAACCCAGGCAGTTGCTGGAGAGACTACGTCGAACTCCGAGAAACCTTTGGAATCCGGTTCGCGGGCATTCAGGAGAATTTATCGGTTTGCATTTCGGCGTAGTCACTTCGACCAGTCTCACCGGCCACGACTCCATCTCGCTGCTAGATGACGGCGATACACAAACTGAATTTGACGCTCACCCGGGTGGCTGAATATCAATAACAGGATGACGCCATACCCATATTCGACCTGGAGAACGAACACGTGCCAAACATTGAGACCTTCCGCGCGCTCCAAAACGAGGCAACCGAATGGCGCCGCTACCTCCACCAATATCCGGAGCTCGGCTATCAGCTACAGAATACGGCTCGGTTCGTGGCAGAAAAGCTTGGTTCCTTCGGTATTAACCACATAGAGACTGGGATAGCAGAAACCGGCATTGTAGCAATGATTCACGGTGAAGGTGGAACTGGTCCGACAATTGGGTTGAGGGCGGATATGGACGCCCTGCCAATCCTCGAAAAGTCAAACAAGCCATGGTCGTCGCGGATTCCGGACAAGATGCATGGCTGCGGCCATGACGGTCACACGGCCATGCTACTGGGTGCGGCGAAATATCTTGCGAATACGCGGAACTTTAAGGGCTCAGTCGCCCTAATCTTTCAACCTGCGGAAGAAGACGGCCGAGGCGCTCAAAGGATGGTCCAGGAAGGGATCATGGATCGTTTCGGCATCTCCCAGGTTTTCGGCATGCACAACCAGCCAGACCTCAAGGTTGGTGAGTTCGCCATATGCGATGGCCCTCTGATGGCTGCTGTTGATGAGTTCGACATTGTCGTTAGGGGGAGAGGTGGCCATGCGGCCATGCCACATCAAACCATAGATCCCATTGTCATTGCAGCACAAATCGTTGCTGGACTGCAAGCCTTGGTATCCCGCAACACGAACCCGATGGAATCGCTTGTCATCTCCGTTACCAAACTGATCGCTGGCGAGGCCTACAACATCATTCCAGAACACGCGCAGATAGCTGGCACAGTCAGAACCCTCACACCCGACTTACGGGACTTTGCTGAGCAACAGATCTATGCAGCCGCCCGAGGCATTGCGCGCGGATTTCTCGGGGAAATAGAATTCCAGTACCGCCGACTAGAGCCCGTTACTGTCAACGCTACTGATCAGACCAACTTGGCGATCAAGGCAGCAAGTAGTCTTGTCGGGAGTGGCGCCGTTGACACTAAGATCAAGCCCTCCATGGGTGCCGAGGATTTTTCCTATATGCTCGAAGCTAGGCCAGGCTCCTACGTATTCGTTGGTAATGGCCCCACTGCGGCGCTGCACAACTCGGCTTATGATTTCAACGACGAAAGCCTGCCCTATGGCATCGGTTATTGGGTGAGCCTGGTCGAGACAACATTAACCGCATGAAGGTTGCGAAAATGGGATTAACGGAATGTCCTCGCGTTTCCATAACAGCGATATCGCGCTGACGGACCTCGTCCTACCAATGGTGTGGCTTATTTGAAGGTTATTGTAGGCGGCGCCGATTGGAAATGGCTTTCACAGCAATCGTGGTCATCTCGCGCGACGTCATCGAACTCAGCGACTAAAGCGCTAAGATTGCAGCATCATCCTCACGAACATCGAGTTGGAGATTAAAATAATGGTTAATAGAGGGCAGCAAGCATTTCCTAGAGGTGAATATCTGCGCCGACTGGCACTTGTGAAGTCAGAGATGGCACGGCGCGATATTGACGCGTTATTCGTATCTGACGGCCACAACATCGCGTACCTCACTGGATACACGGCTCTTTCGGCCTATGTTCCGCAGGGGATTGTAGTCTCAATGCATGAAGAAGAGCCCACATTCATTCTTCGCTTGTGCGATGCGCCAGCAGCTATTCATCAGTGCTTTATGGAGCGCGACAAAATCATCGGTTATCCCGAAGCGCTCATCGGGAATCCCGATAAGGACGGGTACGACGCGGTAATCGACTATCTTGAGGAAAGCGATCTCGCAAACCGCGGCATAGGGATTGAGACTTACAGCCTTGCCGCGCAATCGTCCGAGAAATTTAGGACACGTCTGCCCAAGGCCAAGCTTGTTGACTGCACGAAAGCAGTTGCGTGGATTCGGCTGATCAAATCCGATCTCGAGATTGAGGTAATGCGGGAGGCGGCTGCAATTTCAGATGCGGCAATCCTACGAGCCGCTGAGGTGATTCGCCCAGGTGTACGTGAAGCTGACGTGGCCGCGGAAATCGCGGCAAGCTTGATCCGCGGAGCGAATGGCAAGCCCGGAACGATGATCGAGCAAATGGCCCTGTGTTCGTCACCGCGGACAGGGACTTGCCATATTCCGTGGTCGGAGGACGACTTGCGCCAAGGATCGCAGATTAACATCGAGCTCGGCGGCTCGCGCCACGGGTATTGCGCTGGCCTTATGCGCACTTACTCGATCGGTGCACCTTCTGATCGTTTGCGCCGCGTCCATGAAATTCAGGTAGCCGGTCTCGAGGCTTCCCTTGGGGCCATTCGGCCAGGAGCGACATGCAGTGATGTCGCCAATGCGTTCTATCTGACGATCGGGAAACATGGGTTGAAAAAGGAGACGCGTTGCGGCTACGCCCATGGGATTGGCTGGCTTGAGCCAACGGCGAGCCTTAAGGATGGGGATATGACGGAACTGAAACCGAACATGACCTTCCACCTGATGCTGGGCAACTGGATAGATGAGGATTTCGGATATGTCATCAGCGAAACTTTCCGCGTGACTCAGTCAGGCGTTGAAGTCTTGACCAATGTGCCGCGGAAGATTTTCGAGATTTGAATGATGTTCTGTACGAGGTCGCGACCTCAGTAATGGTTGGAGAGCGGGCGCGGCCGCTCTCAGGCTGCGCGGGTAGCGCGGATCTGTCCGCTCTACGGTATTACCCACAACCCTTTGAACCCGGACCTTACTCCGGGCGGGTCGTCGGGCGGTCCGGAGTGGCGGCCGCCCTCAACCTTGGCTTTCTGCATCAGGGTAGCGACGGTGGGGGATCAATCCGGATACCAGCGAGCTTCACAGGAACCTTCGGCTTCAAGCCGACCTTCGGTCTTGTTCCCCAATGGCCGGCCAGCGCCATGAGCATACTTGTGGCCGATTACGTGCAATCCTTATGTTGAACGTCATCGGCCAGAAGGACGCTCGCGACGGTTTTGCGGGGCGCGTTTATCCCCGTATCCGTGTCAATCCAGCAAAAATCCTCAAGGGTCCGCGCATCGGCTACAGTCGAGATCTTGAGTATGTGAAGGTGGCGCACGACATCCAAAGGATCACCGATATGGCGGTCGACCAGCTGCGGGCTCTTGGAGCCGAGGTGGTCGAGGCCAATCCAGGGTTTAAACAAGAAAAGTCAGCTATTAGATCCTGGCTTTCCACAGGGGCTGAACGGGGCTTAAAATCACGCTGGCGGAATTTCAGGATGCCGAGGCTGCGCGTTTTGAGCTTTCTTTCCTCATGGGAAGTTCTATGAGAAGTATGATCTCCTGATCACGCCGACAATGCCTGTTGCACCGTTCGCAGTCGGACGGGACAAACCCGATGAGAGTTTCATGGGCTGGGTCGACTGGACTCCCTTCACCTATTCCTTCAACCTGACGCAACAACTGCAGCATCCATTCCCTCCGGACTGAATGATCAAGGGCTCCGCTGGTGCGCGTTACTCCGATACGAGGCCTGCCCTGGTGTGCACTTATCGCCGATACCACCGTGGATCAGGGCTGCCGGAAATATATCGACAAGCCTGATAACGCGCGGCTTAGCACGCGCTATTATAAATCGAGCGCCAACTCCTTGGAATGACAGGAAGCTTCGAGCGCTTGTCACAAGGTGCGCCTGACTCCGCGCAAGTTGTCAAGGCGATAAAAGCACATCATCTAGACTAGGCTGTGGTGGCGATCTAACGGTTTGGCTCTCTAAACCGCGTCAAATCAGATTAACGACTGACTTTTGAAGGTCGGGCATAAACGTCGATGCGCTAAATGCTGAACAGTGGCCTCGGATCGAACCGTTTCTGCCGGGGAGGGCGGAAGGGGCGGCAGGCTGAGCGCTCAAACAACCGACGGTTATGGATCTGAATGGCCCGTTCGGGTGGGCGCTGGCGTGACTTACCCGAACGCTACTGCAACTATCAGACCGTCAAGCGGCCGCTATACCGTTTGGATCAAGATGGGCGTTCTGGATGGCTTGTTCGAGCGCAGGGAGCCGTCTCGGTCGAGTCCACCTCCTTCCGTGCCAGTCCTAGGCCGTGGGAGGACGGCGGAAAGGGGGAGCGGACACCCAGGGGCTTGGCCGCTCACGCGACCATCTAGGCACTAAGACCCCCACGGTCGTTGATGCCTTTGGGGTGCCGGTGCGTTTCGTGTTCGCACTAGGACATCGTGGTGGCGTGATCTATGGTAGGCAATTGCTTCATCGCCTTAGTCCAGGCCACCTTATCGCCGATAGAGCCTGTGAGGCCGAATATTTTCACGATACTTTCCTGAACGCTGGCGCTATGCCGGTCATCCGCCGCGACCCGAACTTCGCCGCCCTCACCGAGGCTACTGGCGGCTCTGCCGGAACGCGACCTAATTTAAGTGCTTCTTCGCAAAGCTCAAGCAATTCCGGCGTGTAGTGACCCGCGACGACAAGCTTCTTCTCGAACTTCAGAGAGGCTTCGTCATCATCGCCGCCACATGTCTCACGGTGCGGTGGTTTCGTGCCGCTACAGGCTTCGATCCGCGTCGATATTGTGAAGCCAATCAAAATGCTCTCGCCTTCAGTCGACGAAATTTGCAGCGTCATCACTCAAAGGCAGCGCCTCACAACGTTTTCCAGCAGTTTCGAGATGTTGTTCTTGAAGTCGTTCGTAGGGAGACTTCCACAAAACAGAATCGAACCTGCAGAGAACACAAAATTTCCGTGAGACTTCGGAATGAAGCAAAGATCCGCCCTGATCTGTGACGCCTGCCAAGTCGACATGTTCACTTCCGCTCCCCAGTTTACCCTTTCCGAAACGCAGCAATAATCTCCAATAAACTTCTCAGAGTTCCCAAGGACAATGGCTTCGGGTGGCGATGCGTCGACAATGTCGATTTCGAACCCAGCAGCCCCGCCGCCGGAAAACCCGAAATCGCCAAGGATCTCGTCATCGATCCCGTCAAACAGCCATGCAAAACTCGGATCATACGAGGCTTCTGTGCGGCGATAGTAGGAGCCAGTAAACGGGCCGTGAGCCGACATGCCAACACCTGCGAGGCGCTGCGGAGGCCTATCGTTCTTGAGCCAGAGGCCGCCATATTGGCCGTCGAAGGCATGGAAGTACTCTCCGGGTTCTGCCTCCCAAGCCCTAGCGCCCGTCTCGCCGCGTCGAATTTCTATAGCGCTGGGAAAAGCGTCGCTTGTAGCAACCCGCCAGTAGAACCCGTTGCCCCCAAGGTAGCCAAGGCTGCCGCCGTGGGCCACGAAATCTCCGATCGCGTCCAGGGTGCGAGCCGTATGGTATTCCGGGTGGGTCACTGTGAGCACCAACGCATACTCTTCAAGTGCCTTGCTACCCTCGGCTTCGAGGTCATGATCTGTGACAACGTCAAAAGTGATGTCTTTCGCCGCACACCACGCGACCAGATGCGTGTCGGTAGGGAAAATGCGCAGCCCTGACCCTCGCGCGTCAGGGTAAGCGAAGTAGCCAGGCCGCATGCTTAGCTGTGGCCGCAACATAGAACTGAACTGAATCCCGCTTCCGTCGGGATGGAAATCATAGAGCGAGCGACCAAATTCCGGATGCTCCTCCGGATGGTGTGGATAGGCACGCCAAGCGTTGCGCCTTTCGACATAGGCGGAGTCGAAGTTGCCGCGGGGATGATTCGCGTAGGCAAGATAGGTGAATGTCGAGAACAGCACTGCAATCTTTGCCTTTACAGCACCCCGGGCTGGGCGGACAAAGAAAGGGATGATGTCCTCAGCGTCCTCGCATCTCAAACGAATACCGTATACTCCGCTCGGAAGATCGTGGGGAATATCAAAGCAGAAATCAGTCTGCCAGCCGCAGTCATAAAGGTCGTCCTCGTGGAAATGGACGGCTGCGTATTCATCAGGAGCGTGCCTCCAGCAGATCTCTTCACCGGACCATCGCGAGCCGCGCACCGCTTGTGCCGGCAGGTTATGCAGGGTTCCGTCTAGCCGTAACGGGCCTTTGTCGCGGATGTGCGATGTCGGAATGTCAATGCCGAGATCCCACAGAGCGAGTATGTCACCTTCTAGCGCTGGACTGTCCGGGAGGCCTTCGACGGGCTGCGCCCCGCGCAACAACATGGGGGCTTCGAGCCGCCCGTTGAAAAAAGATGTGAACGCTGCTGGGTCTTCTAGCTGTTGTGCTGCCGCCAGGACTAGTTTTGTAAATCCGGACCTTTCATTCAGCGGCCGCGTCCTAACTTCGAAACACCGTGCTCCAGTTTCGACAGAGTATCCGATCAGATGCAGGCCGCCTGCCGCGATCGCGAGCCGCAACTCATACCACCGACCGATTTCAAATGCGAAGGACACGGCGTCCGATTCGCCAAACGTCTCGAGCTTGAGGCCGGCCGTCTGGATGCTAATCGAGACGGCTTTCCCCGGAAGAGCGATAAAGGAAAACAAAACTTGGGGCGACTCACGCAGGAGACGTGGTTGAAATCTGATGGAAAACGTAGCATCTGCGGCGATATCCGTCCCGCCAAGCGGAATGATGCCATAGGACCCCGGACGCGATGGTTTCGCCACTGATTTGTAGGTGCCTTCGAAAGCTGCGGAGACCGGGCGAACATCCATGCCCGGTCCTTCCGGGTTGGGGTCCGCTGAGAAAATGCGAACGAGGTCAGCAGCGTAGTCGCTGGAAAAGTCGCTTGACACTTTCACTTCGGTTTTCGCCACCACGAGCCGAAAACCGGTTGGTATAGCCGACTAGCATTTGCATGTTCTCCTTCGCGTGTTCCCGGTTCACTCGTTTCCGCGAGCGGGTTGACTCCTCCAGAGGCACCTCTATGTCCAGGTCCGGAAGCGCACGTGAACGGTAGCAAGCGATAAACGACAATTTCAGCCGAACCGCCGCCTCGCTATGCAGGAAATCAGCGTTTATACCCCTCTTTATGCAGAAAGCGCTGACATATGAAGTTGGAGGCGCACCCTCGAGTGAAGCAGATATTGTTAACAGTTGTCCGGTTTGAATGTTTGAACTGCGACTTGCGGTGACCGCGCTTTTTCATAGCCATTAATATAGTCGCAGAGGCTAGCGTTGGTTTGCGCAACGAACGTAAGAAACCCGTGGTTCGTGAGCGAGAGACGCACAGACATACGTGACGACATTCGCACGGGGCGTGAGAGCATTTTCAAGACTCTTGCTGTGCGTCAAATGCGGGTGTTTGACAGTGTATGCATTGTGCTGCCCGCAATTTTTGGACCGTGACGTGTCTGACGATGCTGGCGACGCTTACGTTGTACCCAGCAGGGAGCTGGTACGATCGAAGTCTTCATGGGCAGCGTTCGGCAGAGCGAGTGGAAGGCGCAGATCCGTGCAGGAAGCTGTGAGCCTACGTTTGTCCAAACTGTAGCGCTCTGTCCATACGCGCACATTTTATGCACCAGTAGACATCAACTCGGGGGATTTCCGCACCCACAATTAGGCCGCAAATCTCACTTCATGAAAACATAAAGTGCAGCTCCAGCTAGTTAGCTAATTGTCGATGAACAACCGAACTAAGGGGAGATTCTAATGGAGCGAAAAAACTGTGATGTAGTCGTTGTAGGCGCCGGTTTTGCTGGCGCCGTGGCAGCGCGGGAACTTAGCAACAACGGCCTCAATGTCGTGGTTCTTGAGGCACGTGACCGAGTTGGTGGCAGAGTCTGGTCAAGCCAAGGGTGGGGGCAGACCTTTGAATTGGGCGGTCAGTTGGTTCACTGGTCTCAGCCGCATATCTGGGCCGAGTTAACCCGATATGGTTTCGGAATCTATGACCTGCACGACGATTCTCACGATTTTGCCACATCGCTGTATCTTAACGGCAATCACCTCGAGGACATGCCGCCGGAGGAGATGGATAGGCGGATCAGTAAAGGTTTCAAGCGCATCGTCCCTGTCGCCGAGAATGTCTTTGAGCGCCCGTACGAGCCGTTCTTTCGCGAATCGGATCTCCAGCGAGTCGACCATCTAACGATGACAGAGGGACTCACACAGCTCGGAATGCAAAACGACGAGCGTGATATTATGGACGCCGTTTTGTCTGGCGCCTTCAGCGCTCCTGCCGAAAATGGCGCTTATTCTCAATGCCTGCGACGACTGGCGACCGGCCGTGGATACAGCACAGGTGACATCATTCGCTTTCGTGTTAGAGGCGGTTTTCAAGCAGTAGTCGAGGCGATACTCGAAGATGCGCGTGCCGATGTTTTATTGGAAACCGCGGTAGCACGAATCGAACAGATCGATGAAGGCGTTCGAGTCCACACTGTGAGTGACACAATATGGACTGCCAAGAGCGCCGTGGTGACTGTTCCTGTGAACGCCCTTCCAGGGATCGACTTCATTCCCCCGCTCAGCGAAAGTAAGCGCGCAATGATGGATGAACGTCAGGCAACCCAGGGAATTATGTTCTTTGTGCACCTGCTCGGCGAGTATGAACCGTTAATGGCGTTGGCCTCGTCCGAACACCCGCTGACCTGGATGGAAACGCGTGCTAAGATCGATGGCGGAATGATCGCGCAAGTTCTCGGGCCAGACGCTGAGCGTTTGGACATGACTGATTTGGGGCAGGTCCAGGCTGCCGTGCGCCAATGGCTACCGAACGCCATCGTGGCAGGAACACTGGGACACGACTGGGTTCACGACCCATTTTCCCGAGAGACTTGGGCAATTGCACGTCCTGGTCAGCTGGTTAAGTACCATCGCGACCTAGCCAACCCCGAAGGGGGTGTATACCTTGCTGGAACGGACTATGCGAACGGCTGGTATGGGTACGTTGACGGCGCCATCGAGAGCGGCTTATCCGTGGCTCATAAGATTAAGCGTGACCTCGGCGGGGCACAGACGCTTAGCGCGCGGCATACGAATGCAGCGCTAGGCCAACCAACGTAGTCGCGCCGCCGCAAATTGCGCGCGTAAATATAGGCGGCGGGCAACCGTCGCCTTCGGCGACAATTATGCGAAGCGCATTTGTCCAGTCGGGGTCGTTCGCAGTGAATGACAGCGCTTATTCAGGAGATCGGGCAGTTAGAATCTACTCACAGCGTGTTTGGTCTTGCGCGGACTGCAGGCATCTAACGAGTGCTCAACACGCTACGGCAATAGTGGGCATTGGTCTGCGACAGCGAACTACCTGAAACGCACCACCCCGTCGCCGCTAAGTTTGATCGCGTACATTTTTGCTATGAGGCAGGGCCCACGGGTTACGGTCTCTACCGGCCCATCGTCTCACTTGCCCACGAATGCGTAGTCGTCGCTCCATCCTTGATCCCGGGGAAGCCAAGCGACAGGGTGGAGACGAATCGTCTCAGCCAGCACTTGATTTCACCAAAAGTGAGTCAGAGCCGATCATGCGCGCGATCGCTATGACGATCTCCAGCCAGCCGATGTGATATGGTGCGATAGCGATCGGAACCAGCTCTATGGGGCGGTTAGACTGTTGCCGACGAGGCGCCGTTAGTGGTGGAGGGCCGATTCGACTTCGGGCAAGATCGTAGGCCATTTGCCGTTGTGAGCTAAGAGGTCCACGACTTCGCTGATCAGCGCACGCACTGCATTCACTTCGATTGACCGCTCATCTTTTGCGTTAACCGCAAGTACGACGGAGCGTGTAATAACGGGGTCGACAATCCTAACAACCCGAACTTGGCCAAGAGAGACCTCTCGTTGAATAGCCGACGGTGTTAGGATCGAATAAGCTTTTCCGTCCATCACCATGCTGATAATCGTCGAAAGAGAATCGACTTCGAATCGGACATCTAACATGCAGCCGTGCTGAGCCACGACGTCAGCCACCGAGCGACGAACGTTGTTGACGCGCATAGGTACAGCCAGCGGATATGCATGCAGATCGGCTAGCCTTATCGTGTCTTCGAAGGGTGGCTGGTCGGGCGGTGCCACGAGGCAAAATTCTTCTCGGGCCAGCACTGTAGAATTGCCTGGGCTTTCGACCGTTTTGTAGAGAATTGCCAGATTGAAGCGACCGGCGGTCATCCACTCGTCAATCGAGCCGCTCATTCCTTCGACGATCTTGATGGAGACCTTTGGCAGCCTGTCTTTGGCTAACGCGAGGAGCTCTGTCACCATGACGCGAGCTGCTCCAGATGGTATTCCGATGGTAACTTCGCCAGCGGGTGATTTTACCTTGTTCGTCAGATCTTGTTCGGCGAGACTAACCTGGCCCAAGATGATGCGCGCGTGGTTTAGCAGCTTTGCACCAGCGGAAGTCAGCGTTACCCCAGTTCTATCGCGGACCAACAGCTGTGTACCGAAGCCTTCCTCCATCTGACGTACGTGAAGGCTGAGCGCGCTCTGAGCGACATTCAGCTGTGCCGCAGCTTTGGTGAAGCTCCCCGCCTCTGCTACGCCCGCAAAATATTTGAGTTGTCTTAATTCCACGTACAGATCCCCCGGCGGAACCCACAAATGCGTGCCCGCCCCAGATTATTGTTTTGTTTCTCCGGATATTATCTCGAAACGAGATGGTTGGAAAGTGAAGATTATATTGGAGTGTGCGCGGCATCGCGGGGCATACTCCAACGTGAGGACATGAGAAATGCCTTGGCATTGAATTAGGTGCGCAGCCTCCTCGAGGTCGCTGCCCGCCGATAAACTGAGATCAAGAAGTGAGCGCGCGCTTATGGCAACAGCTGCAACAGTAAAAGACGTGATATTCGCACCGGGAACGGGAAGCTTTTTTTATGACGATCAAGCAGCCATCCGCGCTGGTATCGCCACAGATGGTTTCCGCTATGTAGGAACACCACTGACTCCTGGCTTCACGACAATTCGAATGCCATCGCAATCTATCAGCATCGGGCTCGTTCTGTCAGATGGAGCAATTGTCTGGGGCGACATGATGAGCGTGCAGTACTCAGGTGCAAGCGGTCGCGACCCGCTTTTCCAGACGGAATCGATTGGATCGCTTGCAAGATCTGTTATCGTCCCGCGGCTTCTTTCTGTTGACGTGTCCAACTTCCTGGAAGCTTGTGACCGAGCCCTCGCATATCATGAGGGTAAGCGACTTCCGCTAGCGGTTGAATATGGTGTTAGCCAAGCCCTTCTTGCGGCTTCCGCACATGTTACGCGGACAACTCTTGCCGAGGTGATCTGCTCTGAATATTTCCTGCCTTTACCGGATAAACGTATACCGATCTATGCCCAGAGCGGAGACGCTAGAGAGATTAACGTCGACAAGATGATACTTAAATCTGTCGATGTCCTTCCGCACGGTCTGATCAATTCCCGTGAGAAGTTCGGCCCTTCGGGAGAGACTTTTCGGGAGTTTGTCAAGTGGGTTGCAAAACGCACAAGAGAAATTGGAGAGCCGGGATATCATCCCACGCTCCACTTCGACGTCTATGGCTGGATCGGCCTGGAGATCGGAATGGACGCGGGCAAAATAGCGGACTTTATTTGTACGGTTGCAGATGATGTCCCGGGCCACCGACTTCACATAGAATCCCCGGCCGACTTTGGATCGACGGATGCGCAGCTAGACGAGTATGTGAAGATTGTAAATCTTCTGGACGCCCGCAGCTCGAATGCCCGCGTTGTGGTCGACGAACAATGCAACACGCTCGATGACATACGCCTTTTTGCCGAAGCAAAAGCCGCTCACATCGTACAGATCAAGATGCCTGATGTTGGTTCCGTTGCCGACACGGTATGGGGGGTCCTGGCGTGCAAGGAACAAGGAGTAGGTGCATATGTTGGTGGAAGCTGCACCGAAACAGACTTGTCAGCGCGGGTTTCCGCAAACGTCGCAATTGCCACACAAGCTGACATGATGCTCGCAAAACCCGGAATGGGTGTCGATGAAGGCATTTCCATTGTGGGCAACGAACAGAGCAGGCTTCTTGCCATTCTTAACTACCGCCGTGCTCAGAACTCGATTCAGAACGCAAAGGCACAACGCCCATGAACAACGCACTCGAAGGCATCACCGTCGTCGCCGTTGAGCAGGCGGTGGCTGCTCCCTATGTCTCGTCGCGGCTTGCTGACGCTGGCGCGCGGGTCATCAAAGTCGAACGCCCCGAAGGCGATTTTGCAAGAAATTACGACAAACTAGTGCAGGGCCAAAGCGCGTACTTTGTCTGGTTGAACCGCGGCAAAGAATCTATCTGCCTCGATTTGACAGCTGAAGAAGACCGAGCGGTGCTCGATGCAATGATCGCCGAGGCCGACATCTTTATTCAGAATTTGAAGCCTGGCAGCATCAAAAAACTCGGCTTTGGTTCCGAAGATCTTCGAAACCGCTTTCCCCGCCTGATAACCTGCGACATCTCTGGTTTCGGCGACGGCGGAGTGTACTCGCATTTGAAGGCATATGACCTCATTCTACAAGCTGAGACGGGACTTTGCGCGATAACGGGGACAACGCATGGACCGGCGCGTGTTGGCGTGTCAGTTTGTGATATCTCAGCTGGTATGACAGCACTATGCGCAATCCTGCAGGCGCTTTTCGAGCGAGAGCGCACCGGACGAGGCAAAGGTATCGAAGTATCGCTCTTCGATGCCATCGCAGACTGGATGAATGTTCCGGTTCTGCAGTTTGACTATAGTGGCTATCAAACAGTAAGGGCAGGGGTTAATCACCCATCTCTTATGCCGTACGGGGCCTACCGTTGTGCCGACGGAAGGGACGTTATATTCTCCGTCCAAAACGATCGAGAATGGGTGAATTTCTGCGCTGAATTTCTGAAGCGACCCGAACTAACTCGTCGTCCTGGTTTCGCAGACAACATGCAGCGCCTTGGCAACCGGGCTGAACTGGATGAAATCATCGTCGATCGGTTTGCGAAGATGTCAAGCGACAGAGCGATGGCTGAGCTGGAGGCTGCAGGCCTTGCCTATGGTCGACTTAATCAAATCGAGGACCTGTCCAAGCATCCACATCTGCGGCGCCTTCCTTTGGCAACACCGACGGGAGATATAGAAGTGATAGCACCCGCGGCGATATTCGATTCAGTAAAGATGCCGACGTTGCGACCAGTTCCCGCCCTTGGAGCCCATTCTGAGGCGATACGCAATGAGTTCCGACCTTTACCACGACGTAGTGCGCAAGAGTGAGAGAATTGGTTTCCCATCGCGGTGGGGCTGCATTTCGGCCGACGGGGGCGTGTCCGATGATATGTTACCGGGTGACGTGGAAAGTGCTGTAGCGTTCGAGCGCATTCACAGGTGGTCCTATCAACGTTGCTTAGTCGTGCGCACACGAAGACATCTTGCTCCAGCATGCGCGGGCGCGCGGCTGCCTAACGGGTTGCTATGCGGTGGCGCCATTCGGCTGGTCCATCGCGGTGGATAGAGTTACCATCTACGTCGACAGCGACGGTCACCGGCATATCCTGGACTTCGAATTCGTGGATCGCTTCCATGCCTAAGTCCTCGAACGCAAGCACCCGAGCGGATTTTATTGATTTCGAAATCAGGTATGCTGCGCCCCCAACTGCGATCATATACGGAGTGCGATGTTCCACAATAGCATCGATCGCTGCTGGCCCCCGCTCGGCCTTCCCAACCATTGCGTAAAGCCCTGTTGCTTGGAGTACCTTCCTCGTGAACACATCCATTCTGGTGGATGTCGTCGGTCCCGCTGGACCAACAATCTCGTCCCGCACGGCCGGCACAGGCCCAACGTAGTAAATGACGCGTCCTTTCAAGTCTACGGGCAGCGGCATCCCTGCTTCCATAAGATCGGCCATTCGCTTGTGGGCCGCATCGCGCCCTGTCAGCATTTTCCCTGAAAGAAGCAGAATTTCGCCCGCACGCCACTTCGCAGTTTCCACTCTTGTGAGCGTGTTAAGGTTCACCCGTCGGGCACCGATCAACAAAGTGCGATCAACGTCAATCTCTGGCCAGTCGCTCATATCGGGCGGCGTCAGCACGGCTGGGCCGCTGCCATCTAGCGAGAATTTTATGTGACGGTTCGCCGCGCATTGAGGAATCAACGCAATAGGTTTGGATGCCACGTGGGTCGGAAAGGTGACGACTTTCACATCGACTACCGTAGTGAGCCCTCCCAATCCCTGGGCACCAATCCCCAAAGCATTGATACGCTGGTATAGTTCGATGCGAAGCTCCTCTCCCGGACCTGACGGCCCACGACTGAGCAGATCGAACATGTCGATTGGCTCATTCAGCACTTCCTTTGCCATCAACATCGCCTTTTCAGCGCTGCCTCCTACGCCGACCGCAATTAGCCCGGGTGGACACCAACCGCTGCCGAGGGTTGAGACTGTATCCACCACCCAATCTGACACCGAGGCACTCGGATTCAGCTGCGTGAAGCGTGCCTTGTTTTCCGATCCGCCGCCCTTGGCAGCAACAATGAACGTGAGTTCATTTCCCGGGATGAGATCGACATGGACAACCGCAGGGGTATTATCTTGTGTATTTCGTCGAGTCGATAATGGATCTATAACAACCGACGCGCGCAAGGGGTTGTCCGGATCGAGGTAGGCCCTGCGGACGCCTTCGTTGATTAGGTCGGCCAAGCTGTAGGGGCTATCGATCCGAACAGACATGCCGACTTTTGCAAACACGACTACAAGGCCCGTATCTTGGCAGATCGGTCGTCGGCCAAATGCTGCCATGCGCGAGTTCGCCAAAATCTGGGCCATAGCATTTTTTGCTGCCGGACTCTCCTCACGCTCGTAGGCTGCGGAAAGGTAGCGAATGTAGTCGGGCGGGTGATAGTAGGAGATGTACTGAAGTGCCTCAGCAACACTTTTCACAATATCGGCGCCTGCGACGATGGTATCTTGTCTATTCAACTAGGCGACCCCTACAATTCGTAACGTCAACAACGGGGCATGGTGTTGTGCCCCGTACATGTCGGTGCTCCAACGCTCCCGAAGGCAAGCCGTCTGGGAACGTAACCAGTATTGCACACTCTGGGATAATATTGGACTCGGGTCGCTTGAGCCAGCATCCACTGCGATGACGTGCGGGTTCCTCCGGAGGCCTTCTTCGAAAGACGCCTCCGGGAAGCTATATCCCAGTATCGCTGTCGGAGACAGAATCCTGATTTTGGCCATTAAAATCGAACTCCTGGTTCGAACGCCAAGCGGGTGGTCGCCCCCACTCAAGTGATATCTATCGGGCTTGCCGCATTGACGAGCTTGAGGTTCTGAAAGCTCCTCACCCCTTCAACTCCACCTTCGTAACCATAACCGCTCTGCTTTAGGCCGCCGAGCGGAGCATCCGCAGAAACGCCCTTCAGATAATTCACGCTTATCACGCCAGTCGAAAGACTGCTAATCATTCGCCTTTGGACGTCCGGGGATTCTGTGAAGAAGTACGAAGCCAACCCGTACTCGGTTGCGTTTGCTTCTTCGATTGCTTCTTCAATCGTGTCGAAAGGTGCTACGGTCAGAACTGGCCCGAAAGGCTCCTCGCGGAGCACCGTTGATTCAGGATGAACATTGCTCAAGATAGTCGGGGCCCAATAAAAGCCCGGCTGCTCAAGCCGAGTTCCGCCGGTTTCCACTTTAGCTCCGCGGGCAACAGCATCCTTTATTAAGCGCTCCATGGCTTCGATGCGTCTCGCGTTCGCCATCGGTCCCATTGTGGTTGCGGGATCGTTAGGCTTGCCAACCTTGATTTGCTGCGCAGTCTCAACCAGCTTTTCTACGAAGGTTTCATAGACCGGCCGAGCGACAAGAATGCGACTAGGAGCGTTGCAACTCTGCCCCGCGCATTCAAACTTGTAGTCAGAGATCGCAGATGCGGCTTTGGATATATCAGCATCTGCGAAAACAATGACTGGAGAATGCCCACCGAGTTCAAGAACGCAGCGCTGCAGGTTCGCTGCCGCAGTCTTGGCGAGCTGTTTTCCAACAGGCGTTGATCCAGTGAAGGAAAGCACTCGGACTGAAGGCGAGGCGAGCAAGTGTTCTGAAATCATCGGCGGGTTCCCAAAGACGAGATTCACGACGCCGGCTGGAACTCCCGCCTCTTGCAATGCCTCCACCATGTAGACGCCTGCACTCGGCGTCTCTTCTGCAGCCTTCAAAATCACTGGGCAACCTGCTGCAAGTGCAGGCGCTAACTTTCGTGCATTGAGTACCGCTGGATAGTTCCAGGGTGTGAATGCTGCCACAACGCCGGCCGGTTCATATATGAGGGTCCTTTTGTCGTCGATGGGAACAGACGCTGATAACTCCTGCGCGTGCTGGCCATTCCATTCAAATGTTTCGACCGCACGCGCAAATTCGCCCTTTGCTTCGGCTAGCGTCTTGCCCTGTTCTTGGGAAAGTGCCGCCGCTGCGGCTTCAATCTTACCTGCCAAAATGCGAGCAGCACGAACGAGAACGGCACCGCGTTGATGGGAGGGTGTATTCGCCCAAGTCGAAAGGCTAACTTGCGCGGATGTCAGGGCATCATCGAGATCACTCGCGGAGGCGACAGCCACGCGTCCGAACTCCTTCGCGTCGGCAGGATTGATGAGTGAAATATAGGCCCCGTCAGCTCCAGAGCGCCACGTTCCATTGATAAAGAGCTTGTAATTGACGCTGTCGGGCATAACTCACTCCGCCTGTTCTTGATATGGATGCTCGCTATTTGAACGAAAAGAGCGGCCCTCAGTTCGTCCGAGTTCAGCAAGCTGCTCGGCGAATTTCTCTACTTAAGCGTAATTGGTCAAATAGCGTTTGTTGTTCCCTACCATCTGGTTTCCAGATTGTGCGGATGCAGAACCCTTCTATCTAGTCACGAGATGGCTAATGGCGACAATCGATATTTGACGGCAGATGAAGGCGAATAGACAATCAGGGGGATGCTCATGGCAGAGAACAAGGACGCACATGACGATAAATAACACGGGCGAGATCTGCTGGCGCTCACTTCTTTTCGTGCCGGCCAACAATGCACGGTTTGTGGAAAAGGCTCGAACATCTCAGGCCGATGCGATTATTCTCGATCTAGAAGACGCGGTGTTAGCGGAACATAAGGCCGAAGCGCGCTCGGCTGTCCAAGACATTGCGGCGACGCTCTGTACAGAGACAAGGGACGTTCTTGTGCGCATCAATCGCCCGCTGTCTCTAGCCGTCCGGGACATCGAGGCGACAGTTAACGAGCATGTCAAGGCGGTTGTTGTCGCGAAAGCTGCTAGCGCTCAACACTTGATGCTTCTCGCTGAGATACTGGAGGAAAGAGAGTATGCACTGGGCCTTCCAACAGGACAAACAAAGCTGCTGCCTCTGATCGAAACAGCGGAGGCTGTCGGCCGGATGGATGAGATCGCATCCTGCCCTCGGGTTGTGGCGCTTGTATGTGGAGATGAAGACCTCGCGGCCGATCTGGGCTGCAATCCGGACTCGGAAACTCTGGCCGCCGTTAAATTCAAACTCGTCTTAGTGGCAGCGCACCATGGCATAAGGCCTCTCGGCTTGATGGGTTCGATTGCGGAATTTCGTGAGACGGACAGGTACGGCATGTCAGTAAACCGATCCAACGCTGTGGGGCTGAAAGGCACTCTCTGCATCCATCCGAGCCAGGTAGACATAGCGAACAGTGCCTTCACGCCGTCGATGGAGCAGATCGAGTCCGCGAGACGGATTGTCGATGCAGCTGATGCAGCTCGCAGAAGTGGGATTGGCGCTGTTGGGCTGGATGGGAAAATGATTGACGCTCCCGTACTGCGCCGTGCCCAGAACTTGCTTAAGGAAGGACAGCGATTCGTGGGTTGAAAAGAGGGGTGCCAGATGCCTATTTTTTGCCTTGAATCCCGAGCCCAAGCCGACTGTCTTTGCCGTAAGGCAGCCGCCTGCACCAGGGAGTCATGTGCCCGGTTCTCTGTCCCCCCAACATTTGGCGGTGTACCTGCCGATTTCGCCAAAAAACCGTTTCGCGCCAAACAGGCGATCGCGGTCGTAGTGATCTCGTAGTCGCAAACGCATTGCTCGAGACTTAGGATCTAAGTCGGGAACTCTTTGCTAGCCAGTAATCTCTCGAAGCACACGCCGAATGTGAGACTTAACGTCACCTAGCGTTTTCCGAAATGAAGCCTAGAACGACGCCAATACATCCCTGCTCTCGCTCAAGAGAGACCACAACAATCATTGGTATTTGGCGCCCGACTACCTTAGGGACACAGTCGCAGCCTTTGTTTCGATCACGCCTCGGTACGCAAGCGTTTGAGTTTGCTTTGGCAGCTTTGACACAAACCGTGCTGCGGCGATGTCATACCTTCGCTCGCAAAGGCACTCTACCAGATGCCCGCAAAAGAACAGATGGCTTGACCGCAATTAATAACCTGCGCCCCGCTAATCAGTGCCGGCCATCGAAAGCACTGGTCCCGCCCACTCATGGGGAGTGCGCGGCCCAAGTTGCTTCATTAGGTCGGTGTGGGCAGGCAGTCTAATTTTGGCTCAGTAGTATACTAAATGTGAAGAAGTGGCTAACTCACATTCTAGAACGGCTTGAAGCAGGTGGCCAATGATCTCGAAAAAAAGCTCCAATTGTAGACTCGACCCATGGGACCTCCGAATTCTCTCGGAGATCCAGCAAAATGCCCGTATTTCGAAGAGCGAGCTGGCAAAACGCGTACATCTATCGGCGTCGGCCTGTTCTGAGAGGCTACGCGTACTCGAGGAAGAAGGGATCATCGAAGGCTTCTACGCCCGACTCAGTCCAGCTCTTATGGGCGGCATCACATTTGTTATGGTGGAAGTCGTGCTGGATAGACATCGCCTGGAGAATCAAAGACATTTTGAAGCGGCGATCCAGGAGATACCGGAGATCCTCGATTGCTGGGCAATAGGAGGTCGCATTGATTATCTGATGCGAGTTGCGTCTCCATCCGTCTCCGCATACCAGAGTTTCATGGAAAAGCTGCTGGAAGCCGGGCTGGGCATCGAACAATATTTTAGCCTCATCGTCACAAAACCCGTAAAATCTAACTCACCCATTCCCTCGGCTGTGCTTGCTTAGAGCTTTTATGCTCAGGACCTAATTTGGGATGAGATGTGATTCACCGCGCCATGGAAGATGTTGTGATGGGTGAGCTGTTTCTGCTGGCGTCGGATCGCGCCGCAATTTCCGCTGTCACACGGAGTGCCTCGTGTCGACGATCGGCGCGTGGTGAGCGGCATCGTCTACTCAAGCACGGGCCGGCGAAGGGACGAAGCGCCGGAGCGGATCATGATCGACGCCACACATCTGAAAGCGCATTGCACGGCGGCGGGCTGAACTTCAAGCTGCACATCATATACGACAGTGCCGTCAGGTCGCTCGCCATGCTGCTCACCGAGGGACAGATGAGCGATCACAAGGGTGCCAGGCTCATGTGCGCTGCAGTCAGCGAATCCCTCCTCGGCGACCGGGAATACGATTACAACTGGTTCGGGGCCGCGCTCCTCTAAAAGGGGTTCGAGCCATGCCTTCCCCGCTCGCACCGTTCCGCAGATCAGGTCCCATCATGGCCGGCGGCTCCGAAGAAGTTGCAACGTAGAGGAGGCGCGTACTGTTCGATAAACGCGATGGCGCCCCATCACCGGCCTTCGTTTGCGCCCTCTGGCATGGCCTCGAACTCAGGCCGGAAGATCGAGCAGTCCCGGGCTTCCAGTTACGGCCAGCGGACTCACGATCTCTTTTGATGAGATTATCCAACACGGCGCCATCTGGACACGCGGCAGCCTCGGTCTTTTAGCAGTAGAAGCTATTTTTTCGGCACGGCGCGCCGATTCAGTGAAATCGTCGGCCGAGGATGACCATTTCCGCGAAAAAAGAGAGAATTAACTGGTAGGATTACGTCGCACAATGGGCGCTCGACTATTTCGTGGCTGCCCATCGGCGCAACGAGGGAAACGAGATGAGCCTTAGTAATTTGGGAACTGAACAACTCCAGGAAAAAGATCGAAGCTACGTCTTCCATCCATCCACATATCTCGCCAAACACTCGCGGGGCGAAACGCCAAACCGGATCATGGCGGGTGCCGAGGGGGTATACATTTGGGATACCGAAGGTCGGAAAAGTCTTGACGGATTCGGTGGACTTTACTGCGTCAACATGGGATATGGATGCGCAGAAATTGCCGAGGCGATCGCCCAGCAGGCACGGGAACTGCCGTTCGCGCATGTATACGCAGGGCAAGGTACAAAGCCGGTGGCGTTGCTTGCGGAAGCAATCGTCGAGTATTTCGGCCAAAACATGCGCAGGGTTTTTTTCGGCCTCTCTGGGTCTGACGCCAACGAAACTAACATCAAGCTTGTATGGTACTACCATAATATTTTAGGGCTTCCTCAAAAGAAAAAAATTATATCTCGTCTCCGAGGGTATCATGGCTCTGGTCTCGTCACTGGTAGCCTCACTGGCCTTCCGTTCTTCCACGATCATTTTGACCTGCCTCTGGAAATTGTGCGCCATACGACGACCCCCCATTATTATCGGCAAGCCCAAGACGGAGAGAGCGAAGAAGCGTTTTCCAAGCGTTGCGCAGATGAACTGGAAGCATTGATTCTCGCCGAGGGCCCGGAGACGGTTGGCGCCTTTATCGGCGAACCAGTGTTGGGAACTGGTGGTATTATCCCCCCGCCGCAAGGTTATTGGACTGCCATTCAAGCAGTTCTCGACAAATACAACATCCTTCTGATTGCTGACGAAGTCGTTTGCGGCTTCGATCGTACAGGCGAGAAATTCGGCTCTCATCTATATGGCATGCGTCCGGATATTGTGACGGTCGCAAAGGGCCTGAGCTCCGCCTATCTTCCGATCTCAGGCTCAATCATCGGCGAGCGTGTATGGTCAGTGCTCGAACAGGGCACGGAAAAGCATGGCGCGCTCGGACACGGCTGGACTTATTCGGGCCATACCCTTTGCGCAGCCGCGGCGCTCGCGAACCTCGATGTTCTCAAAAAGAAGAATATCCTCGAGCATGTCCGCGACGTCGGACCGTATTGGCAAGAACAGATGAAGGCGAAGCTGGATGGACATCCTATTGTCGGTGAGGTTCGCGGGGTTGGGATATTGTCCGCAGTAGAACTAATGCGCGACCCCAAGCAACGGATTCCATTCGAGCCCAACCTCCAAGTTGGCGTTCGAGCGGCCGCAACTCTGCTCGAGAATGGTGTTATTGGACGCGCAATGCCACATGCGGACACTATCGGCTTTGCTCCGCCTTTGATCATCAAGCGAAATGAGATCGACATAATTGTCGATGCAACTGCTCGGACGGTTGATGCGACTTATAGAAGTCTTAAGGCTGAGGGCGTTCTGTAATTCAGGAGCGCCGATCAGAGGCCAGCACTGCTGAAGGCCGGATGGTAAGTTCCACCGGCCTTGTAGCGTGTACATGAACTAGCGCTCACTTCCGTGGTGGCGAAATTGTCACGGATAAGGATAGCAAGAAGATTTGTACAACATGACACCGCAGCGCCTGCAGCATTTCCCCGGACGGGTTATTGCAATGCACACGCACAATCGACGGCCCCGGAGGATATTATGTCTTATACCGCCCATCTTGAAGAAGCCAAAAGCCTCATTGCGGGGAAAACCAAATGGACAGGATTAACCCCCGATTCTGTCGCCCGGATGCGCCTCCAAAATCGGTTCCGAACCGGGCTGGACATTGCGCGCTACACCGCTTCCATTATGCGCCGCGATATGGCTGCCTACGACAAAGATCCATCCAAATACACGCAGTCCCTAGGTTGCTGGCATGGCTTCATTGCCCAGCAGAAAGTCATTTCGCTGAAGAAGCACTTCGGCACAACGGAGCGTCGTTACCTGTATCTCTCCGGCTGGATGGTTGCAGCGCTCCGGTCGCAATTCGGTCCGCTTCCTGACCAGTCCATGCATGAAAAGACGAGCGTGCCGGCCCTCGTCGAGGAACTTTACGCTTTCCTGCGCCAGGCCGATGCGCGCGAACTCGGCATGCTGTTCAGGGAGATTGACAAGGCGCGAGCCGAAAGCGACACAGCACGGGAGCAGCAGCTGATTCAGGCGATCGATAATCACCAGACGCATGTTATTCCTATCATCGCCGATATCGATGCAGGATTTGGAAATGCCGAAGCGACTTACCTGCTGGCGAAAAAAATGATCGAAGCGGGCGCATGCGCGCTGCAAATCGAGAACCAGGTTTCTGACGAAAAGCAATGCGGTCACCAGGACGGCAAGGTAACCATTCCCCACGAGGAATTCGTCGCCAAGATCCGCGCTTGTCGCTACGCGTTTCTCGAACTCGGCCTCGATGACGGTATCATCGTCGCCCGCAGCGATTCACTCGGTGCAGGCCTCACAAAACAGATCGCCTTCAGCGCGAGTGAAGGTGACATCGGCGACCAGTACAACTCATTCCTGGATTGCGAGGATGTTACCGGTCAACAGCTCTCCAGTGGCGATGTCCTGATCGCGCAAGGTTCAAAGCTACTGCGGCCGAAGCGCCTGCGTTCCAATCTTTACCAGTTCCGTGACGGAACGGGCGCGGACCGCTGCGTCCTCGACTGCATCAATGCGCTCAACAATGGTGCGGACCTGCTATGGATTGAGACCGAGAAGCCCCATGTTGAGCAGATCGCCAGCATGATGGACCGCATTCGGGAGATCATTCCCAATGCGAAGCTTGTCTACAACAACTCGCCTTCCTTCAATTGGACACTGAATTTCCGGCAACAGGTTTTTGATGCCTGGCAAAAGGAAGGAAAGGACGTTTCTGGGTTCGACAGGTCGAAGCTGATGAGCGAACAATACGATGACAGTGATTTGGGCCGCGAAGCCGACGAAAGGATCAGGACCTTCCAGTGCGACGCTTCTCAACGCGCCGGCATTTTCCATCACCTGATCACCTTGCCAACTTATCACACAGCGGCGCTTTCAACGGACAATCTGGCCAAGGAGTACTTCGGCGAGCAGGGTATGCTCGGCTATGTCGCGAATGTTCAGCGGAAGGAGATCCGGCAGGGCATCGCCTGCGTGAAGCACCAGAACATGTCTGGCTCTGACATCGGCGACGATCACAAGGAATATTTCGCAGGTGAGGCGGCGCTTAAGGCTGGTGGAGTCCACAATACCATGAACCAGTTCGCCGTCGCCTGATCTCTTGCAAAACTCACGGGGCAAGGGGCGCGCCGTCTTCTCCCAACAGGACTTCGAGCTCATTCGCGTCGCTATCGGCCAATATCTATAAGTGGTGAAGGACCAGCCGGAAGCGATTAAATACTCGAACCTGTATCACCGGCTGGACCGAATATTGTAGGGCCGGACTGTGCAGGGGCACGCTTTCCGAGCAATGGAGCTTGGAGCAAACGTAGTGCAGAAGGCAGCCCGCCACTCTCATTTGCCAAGACCGATCTATTGGCTCCGGAAGCCCGCGCTATTGCGGACTCCCGGGCTTCTAAGGGGAAAACAATGCTGTATGACAAGATGGCGCATGTCGAAGTCGACGGTCAAAGCGCTGAACTAAAAGTTCGATCGGGTACGATCGGTCCGGACGTAGTCGACATCGGCTCGCTCTACAAACGGACGAAGATGTTCACATACGACCCCGGCTTTACGTCCACGGCGTCGTGCGAATCTAAGATCACCTATATTGACGGCGATAGGGGCGTATTGCTGCACCGGGGCTATCCAATCGAGCAACTCGCGGAACACGGTGACTTCACCGAAGTCTGCTATTTGCTGCTTTACGGCGAATTGCCGAAGCCCCCACAGAAGGAGGAGTTCGCCCACCGGGTCACGCAGCACACCATGGTGCATGAGCAGATGACGAAGTTCTTCTCCGGCTATCGCCGCGACGCTCATCCGATGGCCGTCATGGTCGGCACCGTCGGAGCGCTTTCGGCTTTCTACCATGACTCGACCGACATCACCGATCCGCACCAGCGCATGATCGCCAGCCTGCGCATGATCGCCAAGATGCCAACGATCGGGGCCATGGCCTACAAATATCATATCGGCCAACCCTTCGTTTATCCGAAGAACAACCTTGACTATGCCGCGAACTTCCTGCGGATGTGCTTCACGGTGCCCTGCGAGGAATATGTTGTCAATCCGGTTCTGGCACGCGCCATGGATCGCATCTTCATCCTGCATGCCGACCATGAGCAGAACGCCTCAACCTCGACCGTGCGTCTCGCCGGTTCCTCAGGCGCCAATCCGTTCGCCTGTATCGCGGCCGGCATTGCCTGCCTTTGGGGTCCGGCCCATGGCGGCGCCAATGAAGCCGCGCTCAATATGCTCGTTGAGATCGGCACGGTCGATCGCATTCCGGAATATATCGCCAAGGCCAAGGACAGGAACGATCCGTTCCGCTTGATGGGCTTTGGTCACCGCGTCTACAAGAACTACGATCCCCGCGCGAAGATCATGCAGAAGACGATGTACGAAGTGCTGGAGGCGACCGGCCACACGAGCGATCCGCTAATGAAAGTTGCGCTGGAGCTCGAGAAGGTCGCGCTCAGCGACGAATACTTCATCGAGAAAAAGCTCTATCCGAATGTCGATTTCTACTCAGGGATCACGCTTCGCGCGCTAGGCTTCCCGACGACCATGTTCACGGTTCTCTTCGCGCTTGCCCGCACCGTCGGCTGGGTTGCGCAATGGAACGAAATGATCCAGGATCCGCATCAGCGCATCGGGCGTCCACGCCAGCTCTATGTCGACGCTCCGCTGCGCGACTACGTGCCGATCTCCAATCGCTAAACGTAGACCCATCGGAAGGCCCGTTCATGAATGGGCTTTTTGTTTGGAGATAGCTAATGACGATTTCTGCCGCCTTCTCGCCAGGCGGGCGGCACGGGCCATCGCGGTCCTCATGATGCGGGCAAACGTATTCGACGCCGTATTATCGGGCGAGACCTTCGGCGTTCGTTGGGCCATAAGGCATGAGGGGTGCAAAGGCGGCCTGCCTGTCGGCGCGGGTGATGAATTCAATGAACTTCTGTGCGTTCTGCAGATATACGGCGCGCCCTTCGGGATGGCCCAGCTTCCCAAGCTATCTTGTGCTGGTATGCTGCGCGACGACGGCGTCTTCTTCAACGGACGTGATGTTCCTGGCAGCCGTCTCGCAGAAGCGCCGAACGGCTTCCGGCGAGCACTAATGGCTAAATGGACGGTAAGGTGCAGGGCATCTATGAATTCCGCTGGGACCTGCCGCCGCAGCCAAAGCGACCCCAGAGGCCGTTATTCGGATTTCTTCTGGACCCCAAAATAGCGGAGAGCATTGGGCAGTCAAACGCGATTCGTGAAAATGGCCTGCTATTGCCGACATGCAAACATGGCTCGCCCAACACCGTGCTCGCGTTGCTGCCAAATCATCTCTCGGCGAGGCTCTGGCCTACATCCCCAAATACTAGGACGACGGCCTTCGTATCTCCTGCCCGGCGGCGCCTCGGTGGCTGTCAGGATAACATTTTTATTTTGCACAACCGCGAATTTTTGTACTTGGTCGCAACAATCCCAGTCCCCAGGTCCAGCACCCAATCATTCGGCCTCACGGCTTGAAGACCCATTGACCTCTTTCGCTTCGTAGCGGCCACTTGGAAGCGCCTGCCTGATAATCGGTGAAACCTTATCAGCTGTTAGAGGCACCCGAATTCCATGAACCGTCAATAAATCGAAATTTAACTCCTCTGGTTACTTATTAGGTTGCAGCCGCCAGACGGAGTGAACGCTCGTCTACACCGACTTTCCTTTTTCGACGCATCGTTACGTCTTAGGGCTACGATACGAAACTGAACGTTCGTCTCGCGGGCAGCGGGATCCTCCGTGGCAGCCAGTTCGGCCGCTCGGCGAATACCTTGTATGAATGCGTCAAGAAGGCGGAAGAGCCGGACCCCGCGATGTCGCCGAGAAGGTGAAGGTTTGAGCGGGAGAACCGCGAGCTTCGGGACAACGAGATACTTCAGGCATCCGCTTATTTTGCCCATGCGGAGCTCGACCGCCCATTGAAGCGATGATTTCGTTCATCGATGAATATCGTCAGGTGCTCGGGGTCGAGCCGATCTGCAAGCTCCTGCCGATTGCCTCGTCCACTTACTACGACACCGTAGCCAAGCGCCTGGACGTAGATCGGCTTTCGGCCTGCTCCCATGGCCATGAAGATCGAGATTCGCCGCGTGTTTCAATGAGAACTTCCGGTTCTATGGCGTGCGTAAGTCTGGCGGCAGTTGGGGTAATGTTCAACCTAAAATCATCCGACTCTAGCAGATGCTCAAGAAGCAGCAGATGCGCACGTCCCTCCACGGTGCGCATACGTCATGCAGATTCGGACTGCCGGTATCAATGGCGAGTGGGCCGGCGTTTCTGCTACTGAGTCGCGGCCACTCGGGTTTATCTCAGAACGAGATGGCAACGATACACAAACCGAATTTGACGTAGGCAGCCGTGCGACTGATCATAGCAGCCATCTAGCTGATAAGCGCCGATCAACGGTACGACTGACATAAGGGGAACTAGACATGCCAATCTCTCGACGCAACCTTTTTAAGGCGGGTATCGCCGCCGGAACGGCTTTATCGATCCCGTCGGTTTTGCGGGCACAGACAATGCCGACCGCTGCGCGCACTGTGCGGATGGTGAAGGAAGACCTGCGCGTCTTCGATCCGATCTGGACGGCGACTAACATCACCGCCGACCATGGCATGGCGATTTACGACACGCTGTTCGCGCTCGACTCCAAATTTAAGCCGCAGCCACAAATGGTGGGCAAGTGGGGCGTTTCCGACGACAAGAAGACCTATACGTTCGAGCTCCGGGACGGTCTGGGTTGGCATGATGGCACCCCGGTCACCGCAGCCGATTGTGTCGCCTCGATCCGTCGCTGGGGCCAAGTCGCTCCCGGCGGACAACTGCTCATGGAACAAGCCAGGGATATCTCGAAGAAGGACGACAAAACCTTTACAATCGCGCTCAAGGAGCCGCTCGGGCTTTTGATTGATATCCTGGCGGACCTTACGCCGCCGTGCCTGTTCATCATGCGCGAGAAGGACGCGAGTCTCTCTGCAACCGAGCAGGTGAGCACGCGTATCGGGTCGGGACCGTTCAAGTTCAATGAGGCTCTGCTCAGGCCGGGCGCGAGTTACACTTACGACCGCAATGAACAATACGTGCCGCGCAAAGAGGCACCCGATGGATTCGCCGGCGGGAAGGTCGTCAAGGTCGACCGCGTCGTCTGGGACAACATCTCCGACCAGCAGACTGCATTCGCGGCCTTGCAGGCCGGTGAGATTGAGTTCCTTCAGCATCCGCCCGTCGATTTTTTCTCGGTAATCGAAAGCGATCCCAATCTTGAACTTCCAGTTCTGGACAGGACGGGCAAGGATATGTTGCTGCGCCTAAACTTTCTGCAGAAGCCGTTCGACAATGTGAAGGCGCGTCAGGCGATGCTTCACCTGATCGATCAGGAGGCGTTCATGCGCGTCATGGTCCCCGACCCAAAATACGTCACCACCGTCACTTCGATCTTTGGAGACGAAACGCTCGTGTCCAACGACGAAAACACCGGCTGGTACAAGAAGGGCGGCGACCCGGAAAAGGCCAGGCAACTGTTCAAGGAGGCAGGATATGCCGGCGAGAAAGTCGTCATTCTCCAATCCACGGACTGGGCGGCGAGCAACAATGGCTCGCAGTTCCTGGCGGCCGAACTGCGCAAGATCGGGGTCAATGCCGAGCTTGCGCCGAGCGATTGGGGCGGCCTCACCACGCGCCGGGCGAACAAGGGCCCCGTCGAGAACGGCGGCTGGAACATGTTCATCACGTCGGAAGCCGATTATTCGCTCGGTAATCTGCTCGCTACCCCGCTTCTCCTCGCGAATGGCGACAAGGCTTGGTACGGCTGGCCGAAGAACGACGAATATGAGGCGCTGCGGGCCAAATGGGCAAGTGTCGAAACGCTCGAGGAGCGCAAGGCCTTGGCTCGTAAGATGCAAGGGATCTGGTGGGACTTCGTCGGCGATGTGAGGTTGGGAAAATACATCGAGCCGATCGCGCACCGTAAGACCATCACTGGCCTCATCGGTATGCCGCAGATCGTCCCGATGTGGAACATGCAGAAGACCTCGGCATAATGGCGGCGTACATTTTACGCAGGTTGGTTTCGACCGTCGCCGTCATGGCGATAGTTGGGATCTTCATCTTCCTGCTTCTCAGGCTCGCGCCTGGCGACCCGGCAGCCATTATCGCCGGCAGGTCGGCCACGGAGGAGATAATCGCCGGCATCCGCGAGCAGCTGGGCCTGAACGATCCTATGCCGGTTCAGTTCCTACGTTGGGTGCGGGACATGCTTGGCGGCGATTTCGGCACCTCGATCTTTGCCGGACGACCCGTTCTCGAACTGATCTCGCAGCGGCTTGAACCGACCCTTTCCCTGTCGATCCTGACGATGATACTTGCCGTGACGGTGGGGGTCTCTTTCGGCATCCTTGCCGCGTGGCGAACTGGCGGTATTGTTGATCGCCTCCTTGCGGCGTTCTCGGCACTTGGTTATTCCGTGCCGGTCTTTGTCAGCGGCTATTTTCTCATATACTTCTTCGCCATCAGAACACACTGGCTGCCGGTCCAGGGATATGTACCGATCGACAGTGGCCTCGGGCCTTGGTTTGTGCACCTGATCCTGCCAACCGTGGCCTTAAGTCTTGCCTACATTGCTTTCATCGCCCGGGTCACGCGGGCAAGCATGCTCGAGGTTCTGTCGGAAGACTATATGCGAACGGCCGCCGCCAAAGGCGCTTCGTCCTATGCCATGCTTTTCCACCATGCCTTGAAGAATGCCGGCGTCCCGATCCTGACCGTCATTGGCATAAGCTTCGCCTATCTGATCGGCGGCGTCGTTCTCACGGAAACGGTGTTCAACATACCCGGTATCGGTCGTCTGGTCGTCGATGCGATCAACAACCGCGACTATCCCATCATCCAGAGCGTGCTCATCCTGACTTCGGGTCTGTATGTCCTTGTCAATCTCACGATCGATCTAGCCTATACGCTGATCGATCCCCGCATCCGGTACTGATATGACCCTCCTCTCCGCACCAGTTGAAGCCGTGCCGATGGGTCGGCTGCAGCTATCCTATCTTCCCCGTCTCGCAAGGCGGCACCCCCTGGTCCTGATAGGCGGCGGCCTCCTGGTGCTCCTGATTATTCTGGCGCTGGCCGCCCCGCTTTACGCCGGCGATCCGGTAAACATCGATCCGTTCAAGCGTCTCGAGCCGCCGTCCGCCGAAATGTGGTTCGGGAGCGACAATCTGGGCCGGGACGTGTTCGCGCGAACCATCTTCGGCGCCCGCATCTCTCTCATGGTCGGGCTGATATCGGCGGCGTGCGCGGCTTTTGCCGGGCTTCTGATCGGTGTCATCGCCGGCTACAGCCGCAGCTTCGACAATGTCGTCATGCGGGTCATGGACGGCCTGATGTCGATCCCGACGATTCTGCTTGCGATTGCGCTCATTTCTCTGACAGGCCCCGGCATCGGCATCCTCATCGTCGCCATTGCGATCCCCGAGACGCCAGCGGTGGCGCGGCTGGTTCGCTCGGTGGTTCTCAGCGTTCGGGAGCGTCCTTATGTGGAGGCCGCCCTCTGCGGCGGTGCGCGCCTGCCGAGGGTGCTGTGGCGCCATATTCTCCCCAGCACCATTCCGGCGCTGATGGTGCAGGGCGCTACTGTTTGCGCCAGTGCGATCATGACGGAGGCGGGGCTGAGCTTCCTTGGCGTAGGCGTGCCGCCGGAGATCCCCAGTTGGGGCAACATGATTTCGAGTTCTCGACTGTATCTTGCCATTGCGCCGTTGACGATATTCGCCCCCGGCATCTGCCTTGCCGTCACGGTCCTTGCCGTCAACCTATTCGGGGATGGTCTGCGCGACATGTTCGATCCTCGCACGAGGCGGAGGCGCTGACATGCTAATGCAAAAATCTACAGAGAATGGCGTGCTTCTCGACGTGCGAGATCTGGAAACCCACTTTTTCGGCGAAGAAAGTGTCACCCGTGCCCTGGGCGGCATCAGCTTTCAAGTGAAGAAAGGTGAGACGCTCGGCGTCGTCGGCGAATCGGGCTGCGGGAAGAGCGTCACTGCCCTCTCGATCCTTCGCCTGCTGCCGAAGCTGACGGCAAGGACCGTCGGCGGCGAAGTCCGCTTTCACGGACGCGACCTGCTTGCTCTGTCCGATCGGGAGATGAGACGGATCCGCGGCGACCATATCGCCATGATCTTCCAGGACCCGATGACGAGCCTGAACCCGGTCTATACGGTCGGTCGCCAGATCGCCGAGGCGGTGCAGATCCATAGCGACGCGTCCCGCTCGGTGGCCATGGCAAAAGCCGAAGAGATGCTTCGCCTGGTACGTATTGCAGATCCTGATCGTCGCGTTCACAACTATCCCCATGAGATGTCTGGCGGGATGCGCCAGCGCGCCATGATCGCCATGGCCCTTGCCTGTTCACCGGAACTGTTGATTGCCGACGAGCCAACCACTGCGTTGGACGTCACCATCCAGGCGCAGATACTCCGGCTCATCGTTGACCTGAAGGAGCGCACGGGAACGTCCGTGATGTTCATCACGCATGATCTGGGCGTTGTAGCAGAGACGTGCCAGCGGGTCATTGTCATGTATGCTGGCCGCATCGTGGAGCAAGCGCAGGTAAATGATCTGTTCGCGCGCCCCGCGCACCCCTACACCCAGGGCCTCATGCGCTCGGTTCCCGATCGCCGGCAAGGTCGTCAGCGGCGGCTTCCGGAAATTCCTGGCATTGTGCCAAGCCTGCGCGAACCCATTGTGGGGTGTAGCTTTGCGCCTCGCTGCCCGTTCGCAATAGATATTTGCCGCGAGAAGACACCCATCCTACGTGATGTCAAGCCGGGCCACGCTGCGGCTTGTTGGCGCTCAGAAGAGGTTATAGGCGCATGAGCGGTCCATTGCTTACAGTTGAAAATCTGACCAAGCATTATCCGCTCGGTGCGGGGTTCTTGAAGAAGCCTTTTTCTGTGGTGAAAGCGGTCGAGGACGTATCCTTCTCCGTCGAGGCAGGCGAGACGCTGTGCATCGTTGGCGAATCCGGCTGTGGCAAGTCCACCGTTGCACGACTCTTGATGCGGCTCGTCGAACCGACGGGTGGGCGCGTGCTGATTGACGGGACCGACATCGCGGACCTCAAGAAGCAAGCGCTCCGCGCGTTTCGCCGCCGGATGCAGATGGTCTTTCAGGATCCTTACTCGTCGCTAAATCCGCGCCTCACCGCGGGACAGATCATCACCGAACCCGTCGAGAATTTTGAGCGCCTTAGCCGGAAGCCGCGCAATGCGCTTGCCGCGGACCTCCTCCAGAAGGTTGGCATGTCGCCCGAGATGATGCATCGGCTCCCGTCCGAATTGTCGGGCGGCCAGCGCCAGCGGCTCGGCATTGCACGCGCGCTATCACTCAAGCCCGCGCTCATCATCGCCGACGAAGCGGTGTCAGCCCTTGACGTATCCGTGCAGGCCCAGATTTTGAATCTGCTTGTGGATCTCCAGCAGCAGATGGGCATCGCCTTCGTCTTCATCTCGCATGATCTCGGCGTCGTGGAGCACATCGCGCATCGCGTTGCCGTCATGTACCTGGGACGGATCGTGGAACTCGCCCCGAGCGAGGCGCTGTTCGCGAAACCCGTCCATCCCTACACCGAGGCGCTGATCGCAGCAGCACCCGTGCCGGATCCGACGCGGGTTCGGCTGGAAGCGCCCGTAGAGGGCGAGGCGCCAAGTCCCATCAACCCGCCGAGCGGGTGCGCGTTCCACCCGCGCTGCCCGCTCGCGGTCGAGCGTTGCCGCATCGACGTGCCCCCCTTGGTGCCGATGGCTGACGGCCGCGTCGTGGCCTGTCACGTGCGCGCTCCGGCCAGGGAAATTCCGGTCCAGCCGGATGTGGCTGCGAATATCTCGGCCACGCCAGTTTCGGCGGTTAGTAAGCAGTCGATCTATTGAGGAAGCTATGGAAGAAAATTCAAACGATAACGGTTCTCATTCAGCCCGGCGGGCTGATGGCTACGATACGGGCGGTTCGATCGAAACGAATGTTGCGGACGGCTTCACGATGGTCGCAGTCGGCGACCTCATCGTGGCCCGGGCGCTGATGAAAGGCGGACATCTCGGCTTAGACGCCGTTGCCGAGATCCTTCGCAACGGCGATGCCACCTTCGGCAACATGGAAACGCTCATCTTCGATATCCGGTCGTTCAAGGGAAGCCCACAGGCCGAGCATGGCGGTGCGTATCACATCAGTCTTCCAGAGGTCGGACCTGATCTGAAGGAGATGGGCTTCAACATTATGGGGCGTACAAACAACCATACACTTGACTGGGGCCTCGAAGGGATGCGCGAGACCGGTCGTATCCTCGATGAAAGCGAAATCATCCATGCGGGTGCCGGTGAGAGCCACGCAGAAGCCGGCGCCGCCCGCTTTTTGGAGACGGAACGCGGTCGGGTGGCGCTGGTATCATTTACTACGTCCTTTACCCCGATGTCCCGTGCGTGCGATCCCGCCGGCGAGGCTCCGGGCAGGCCTGGACTCTATGCTCTTCGTTTGGCAGAGAGCATCGTAGTGCCCAAGGAGATGCTCGAAAATTTGCGGCAAGTGCGGGATTCGCTGCCCAATCCAAGTCCCGAATACAAGGACCTGAACCGGCTGGGGCTCGCTGGGGTGAATTTCAAATCTGGTGACAAGGCCGGCTATAGCTACGAGCCCGATGCGGGGGATGTCGCGGATATTCTGCGGAACGTTCGCCGTGGCAAGCAATTTTCCGACTTCTGCATCGTCACCAACCATAGTCACGAGCCAGGGAACTGGAGCCAGGAACCGGCGGATTACGAGCAGTCCTTTGCGCGCAAGATGATCGACGCGGGAGCCGATGCCTATATTGGACACGGGCCGCACCAGTTGCGAGGCATTGAGATCTACAAGGGCCGACCGATCCTCTATAGTCTTGGGAATTTTTTCTACGACGACCTGCGGACGCCCGTGGGTGCTGACATGTTCGCCCTCTACGGCAAGGACCCACGAACCGACACGGATGCCGAAGTGACTGTCGACGAAGAGACGAAAGGATACCCCAGGGCGGACGGCTTTGCGGGAGCGCTCGCCGCACCGATTTTCTACGAAAGCGTCATCAGCGTCAGCCGATTTGAGCAGAACCAACTTGCAGAATTGCGGCTCTATCCAGTTGAGCTCGGCTACGCGAAGAGGTTTGCCAACCGTGGCATCCCGCGGCTGGTCACCGGGCCGCAAGCAAAGGCCATTCTGGAGCGACTTCAAAAGCTCTCGGAGCCGTTTGGGACTGAAATTGCCATCGAGAACGACATTGGAGTGATAAGGCGGAAGCCCGGCTCAAGGGCGTGAATTAGCTGCTTTATCCTAGAAAGTCGCGAAGCAATTTCGACTCGGGCGTCGCGACATTTTAGTGACCCAACGTCCATGAACCGTTGGCGTAGGTTATCACGTCCCTGCGCAAGTTGCACGGAACGTGCCGATGATAGTTTCGCACACTCTATAGCAAGGTATCTGAATAATGAGAGAAGCACCACACCTTACGTTTGATCTCGACAAGCCCGGTCTGAGCAAAGGGCATCTTGTTGTCCCAAAAGGCACCGATTGCGGCGCTCTTTCGCTCCCAGTCTTCAGCCTCAACAAAGGGGAGGGACCGCAGCTTCTGATCACCGGCGGATGTCATGGCGATGAATTGGAGGGGCCGATTGTTGCGCGACGGCTTATTGAGTGGCTGCCCGAAGCGCAAACCTGTGGAAGGATCATCGTCGTACCGGTGCTCAATCCACCGGCTGTGCAAGCATGCAGCCGCAATACGCCGGTTGATGGGTTGAATCTTAATCGAGTGTTTCCGGGCCGCGCCGACGGGTCACTAACCGAACGAATTGCGGATGCAGTTTCGCGCCTGTTGTTGCCAATGGCCGACACCATATTCGATCTGCACAGCTTCGGACCAGGGTGGGATTTCCCACCAGCGAGCACGACGCATCCCATTGCTGATCCTAATCTCATGGGGAAGACTCTCCGAATGGCAGAGGCGTTCAAATTTCCGATGACGTTGGTCTGGGAACATCCAGGTTCGCCTGGAATGTTCGATACCTTGGCCCAAAACCAGGGCAAGGTATTCGTTTGTCCCGAACTTGGCGGCGGAACGGTTGGCGCCGAAGCTCTCGCGATCTACGAAGCTGGAGTACGCAACGCACTCATCGCGCTCGGGCTCGTCAAGGGAGAGGCCGAGTATCCGACGTTCCTTCAAGCAAAGTCCACCCAGACCCTTGAAACGCGGCGCTCGACCGACGAGATGAAAGCGCCTGCGCGGGGCATTTTCGAACCTCGCTGCTCGGTGTTGGATGAAGTGAGGCAAGGAGATCTCATAGGCATCCTGCATCCGATGGATTCACTATCGGCTGATGGCATTGATATCCGCGCGCCTGAAACATCCATCGTCTACGCCATTCGATCCGGCGCGTATGTCGACGTCGGCGAAGGAGTAGCACTCTTTGCGCACCCCCTTATTCGCTGAAAATCACGTGCGCATGAACGCTATTGGACGAGATGAACAGGAAAAGGAGACAAGACGGCGGGGTCCTTTGAGCATAACGACGCAGCATAGGGCTCCCCCTTTCGCACTCGTTATCGGGGTGAGGCTTCAAGTGTACGTGTAACACCCGCTGTCGGTGATCGTCTGCGCTGATGACGCGCTGGCTGTTGGGTTGTGTCGCAGCGCAAATGGGCAACGCAGGAATTCGGCGTGGAATGAGGCGTTCCTCTAAGGTGATCAAAGAGGATCCCTCGGACACGGTAGAGTGATGAATCGTGGCAAGTATCGCCAGTCGAACCCGATGGCCAGTTCCGAAGACCTTTTCAGAAATGCTTGGTCACTCGCCGGACCGGCTGGGCACACTACCGGCTACCGTGGCGCCTCGATGGCGTGGAGATGCCAGAAAGACGTCATTGAGCTGCAACTCCCCAGTTCTCGAGGGCACGAATGCTCTACTACGATAACTTTTTGGGTACCCTCCCAACGAGCGGGAGGGACCCACCGCATGACCCGCACGCCTCGCCGACATACTGTCCCGCGCATGACGAGCGCGCCTTTCACGTTCTACCGGAAAAGCAACAATCGAAACTGCTCCTTATCGAAATATGCCACACCGGCATGAAGGCAGTTTGAACTCAAAAAGCAACGCATCCCAAATGAACGGTGGGTTCCATAAGAACTCTTATGTGATTTGTGATGTTATAACAATACTAATCAGTGCTCAGTGCTCAGTGCTCAGTGCCCCGCCTTGCCTGCTGCCGCACAGATACGTTGTCGCGCCAGTATAAGCTCCTCGGCTTGAAATTTGGGTCCCACAGGAGTATATACGCCTGCATAGACTAAATATGGAGGTGCACATGGCCGAAGCCCGTATCGCAAAGCTCTTCAAGAATGGCGCGAGCCAGGCCGTGCGCCTGCCTGCCGAGTTTCGCTTCGAAGGCGAAGAGGTCTATGTGACCCGTGACGAGCGTACTGGCGATGTCGTTCTGTCTTCGCGGCCGGGTGCGAGGGGCTGGGCTGATTTCTTCGAGCTGATGCAGACCATCGACGTACCGGAGGATTTCATGGCTGAACGACCGATGAACGTTCCCCCAGTCGAGCGGAACCTCTTCGGTGATGCCGACTGACCATGCTGCACATGCTAGACACAGACACGGCCAATTATATCATCAAGGGCCGGTCACCGGCGATCTCTGAAAAGCTTGCTTTTATTCCCCCGAGCAATATCTGCGTATCGGTCGTTACCCGTGCCGAGCTGCTCTACGGCTTGAAGCGGTTGGCGCCGGACCATCGGCTGCATCTTGGCGTCCGGCAGTTCCTGCGCATTGTCCGTGTGCTGGCTTGGGATTCTGAGGCCGCAGATCACTATGCCGATATCAGGCACAAGTTAATCTCCACCGGCCAACCCATTGGTGAGTTGGACATGATGATCGCGGCGCATTCCATATCGGCTGGGGCTATTCTCGTGACCAACAATACACGACACTATGAGCGCATCGGTGGATCGCTTGTACTGGCCAACTGGGCGAGCCCGGAGAACTGAAGGGGGCGGACGCATGCCGACATGGCCGAAAGACAGGCTGCACAAGCATGGTTCGGACCTGCCGATGGAAGAGCGCGTCCGGCGCTACCAGCACAATGTTTGCCCGCCCGCAATCCGGCTGCGCCGTGCCGACTGATGCCTATCCCGACACGCTAGATGCAGCCGCGATCGCGCGGGGCGCACCAGACGGCGATCGCAACAAGGTTGTTGATCATTGCCCTTCCTCCACCTCCGGGCGCCCGAGTTGTCGATCTCGATGGCGTGGGCGCCGGTCATGCCGATATTGAAACTGCGGTCCAGACATGGTGAAAAAAATCCGGAGGTTGGTCAGGACATCATGTAGGTCGGCCGGGGGCGCTGTGTCAGCATTGCGTGTTTACCATAGCCCTACTGGCGCTGCGCGCATTCGGGTGAGGATCCTCTCGCGTTATGAAGCGAACTCTTGGCCGGCTTCGCGCCAACACAAGACATTGCGGCAATCGCAAAAGCCTTTATTCTGCGGCATTGCAAACGTCGATTGCAAAACTGGTGCTATAATCAGGGATCTTTGCGACTGGAGATCGGAATCGCCGCATAGGCTTTAATCAGCTTGGGGATTTGCGACGCTTGGCTCGAGGCGGAGGGATCTCGTTACCGTTGCCATGTGGCGATGGCTATTCAGATATCTCCTTTCTTCAGCATTCGGCGTACACGCATTTCAACCGCGATAGCAACATCCTCTCGTCTGGCCAGCGCCAGGTTGTCGACCACGACTGCGATCGCCGCCAGAACCTCGTCCCGATGCCAGCCGCTATCACACGCGTTGCCGACGAGTTCCATCAATTCGTGCTCAATTGCCCTTTGACAAGCGCTAAAACGATCGGCGTGTTTTCTTGGTATTCCTGGTCTACGGATCACCATTTTTGGGCCCCATCTTACAGCAACGTAGGCTGCATTCTCTTGGTGTAACATCTTTAGACTGGCCGTTGACCAACCCCAGCACGGCGTCCCCTCGAGGACCCAGCACTAATTGAGGCGCGGACAGGTCGCCAGTCGAGCCATCGCCTACCGCGATTAAAGTAGCCTGGACTTAGCGGCTGATTTCTTGTCCTTCCGTTACTTTCCGCCCCAAGCGGGTGGGCCAGCGGCAGAAGGATCGGCATGGCCAGATAATGGTTATGGTAGCGCGCGCCTGTGAAAATGTCTGACATCTTGAGACTCACTCCTCGCGCCGTCGAACCAAGGGAAGCCACATACGTCATTCCGTCACTTCGAAAGCCCCCGGCTCGTATGCTCGCACGCCCTGTTCTTTGGCGAAGAGGACACAGTGGCCATAGGAGCCACGGGGATCGTAGGCGAAGCCTTTCACTGCCAAGGCCTGCGTAATCTCACGAATGCCTGACAAACCGTAGAGGTGATCGTGCAGTTCAAGGAAGATCCGCTCGACGCCAGGAAGCTCAGATCGAATAAGTAAATCTCGTTCTGCGCCCTCAATGTCCATGACCAGAACGCTGATGGCATGATCCGCAATAAACTCATCGATGTTGGTCGACACCAGCGATATTTCGCGCTGGAAAGGGCCTTGGCTTATGTCCATGGACGACATCCAGAGATCCTCGCGAACATAGAACGGCAAGATGCAGGGTTCGCCTGCCGTCAATATTCCCTGATACAAGAAGACGTTGCCAAGGTCGTTAGCACTGATCACACGATGTGCAAGTGCTGCTGTGGATGGGTTTGCTTCGAATGACCACACGCGGACGCCCGGTACCTTTGCGATAAGCGACGTGATGATGCCGATCCCTGTCCCCAGTTCCAGCACGCGGTCATTCGGCCGCACGGCCTTGAAGACCCATTTGGCCTCTTTTGCTTCGTACCTGCCACTTGTAAGCGCCTGCCAGATAACCGGTGAAACCTCATCAGGTGTTAGAGGTACCTTGATTCCGTGAACCGTCAGTAATTCCAAACCAAACTCCTTTGGGTTGCAGCTGCCCGACGAAGTGAACGATCGTCTGGACCGACTTTCGCTTGTCAAGGCATCGCTATGTTTAAAGACGACGCTGCGCAACTAATGGAACATCTTACCCGCTGCCAGATGCCGCCTGGGCATCGACCAGACGCTCGTACTCAATCAAGCCATCGCTATCGACCTCTTGGCGAAGATGCTCCAACCGCGCTGCAGGTACGGGCATGCCCATCAAGTAGCCTTGAACCTGCTCGCATCCAACCTCTTTGACGCATGCGAATTGTTCTTCGGTCTCGATGCCTTCAGCGATCGTGGTCATCCCCAGGCTTCGCCCGACCCCTGTCACCAGTTCGACAATGGCGAAGGCATCTGCGCGGGTTGTAACGTCGCGGATGAACGAACGGTCGATTTTGATCTTGTCGAAAGGGAAACTCCTGAGGCTGCCAAGGGACGAGTATCCAGTGCCAAAGTCGTCCATCGCAATCTGGATGCCAACTGCCTTCAGTTTCTTCAAAGTATCGAGCGTCTGTTCATTCTTGTCCAGGAGCACAGATTCGGTGATCTCCAGCTCAAGTCGGTTCGGATCGAGACCACTTTGAGTGAGTATGGTAACGACACTCTGGATGAGATTTCGGCTGCGGAACTGTACAGGCGACAGATTGACCGCAACTTTGAGCGACCTTGGCCAGCGGGTTGCCTCCAGGCAAGCCGTTCTCAAGACCCACTCGCCCAGTTCATGAATCAGCCCGATATTTTCGGCCACCGGAATGAATTCGGAAGGGGGGACTTGGCCGCGTATCGGATGAAACCACCGCAGGAGGGCTTCGTAGCCACAAATGTCGCGTGTAATCGTGTTCACTTGCGGTTGGTAGAATAGTTCCAGCTCTCCATTGCGCAGGGCCTGCTTGAGATCAGCCTCGAAAGACTTTTTCTCCGTCAATCTCGTTTGCATCTGGGACTGGAAAACACACGCATTGCCGGAGCCGAGAGACTTTGCTTCGTAAAGCGCCAGGTCCGCGTGCTTGAACAGTTCATCTGCGTCGGGTTCCGCTTCCGATATGGCAACGCCGACGCAAGTACCAATCTTGATCTCCCGTTCACTGACTTGGTAGGGAAAACTAATTTCATTCATCACGTGGCGAGCGAAATCAAAAGCCTGCTTGTCGGTCAGACCCGCGCTCAGGATCGCGAACTCATCGCCGCCCAACCGGCAGATGAGGTCACCTTCCCGACTGAGTTTTCTAAGGCGACTTGCAACGGCCTGGAGAAGACCGTCACCGACGTCATGACCCAGCGTATCGTTCACATCCTTGAATCCATCGAGATCAAGGAGAAAAATCATGGCAGTTGGTCCACCAGCGATCGCTGTTTTCAACCGCGCTTCCAGATCCGTGCGAAACAAAATACGATTGGGGAGCCCGGTGAGCGCGTCATGGTGGGCAACATGTTTCAGACGATAGTTCTGAAGTGTCAATTCCGCCGACGCTTCGCGAAGATTATGCGTCAGTTCCTTCATCTTGCGGTGAGCACCGTCAAGGAGACTGTTGTGGCGCAGGAGCAGAACCACCAGCCCCACCCCGCAGAGAATGAGCCCACCTGCAAGCCCGGTATAGATCAGATGGAGCTGTCTCAATTCTTCCTGGGCAGCGTCGATCAACCCCACATCGAACTCAACGGCAGTGGATGCAAGCGCAGTCATGGATGCATCGAGAGCGGACATCGATTGCAGCATGGTCTTGATGCCTTGGGAATCCAGGCTGTCCAGACGCTGATCCAGCATGTCTAGAACATCACCAAGCTTCACAAGCAGCTCGCGTCGCTGGGGATCCAGCTCAACAAAAGCGCCCAGATTGCCCTGCTTCAACAGTCCCACTCGGCCGATCATAATATCGAGACGGAGGCGGACCTCATCGCGATCGACATCATCCATGCCCAAGGCATAGGCAGCCAGGCGATGTTCGAGTCTCATATATTCCGAGACTGTCTGACCAACGGCCCAGGAGTCGTTATAGCGGGCAAACTTCTGCAGCGCCGTTTGCCGCTCGGCAATGACATAGGCGATGTAGGCCGTCGCCACGACAAAGCAACAGATAATGATTCCGAGTAACCGTTTCACACCGTGTCTCTACTCGATTATCAGTTTAGCCACCTGCCAGGCAGATCGTGTGTAATAAGTCTGGCTTTGGAGCTGTGGGTCGCTGTCGTAAGGATAGACAATGAACAATGGTCCTTTATCACGGACAGGCATGTAATTCCCATCGCGTTTCAGGGCGAGCACGACCTTGAATTTCTTAAAGTCATCCAGAGGAATGGTGGTCACGTAGTCGTTGAGTGCAACTGCCGTCACTTTCGTTCCTGTAGCCCCCACCAGTTCCATGAGCTTGTCGAGAGGCACGCCCTCGAAGCGTACGCGCGCGTCGTACCATGGGGTTGCCGTTTCGACGGTCTGCAAACCGATTTGTTCCAGCATCGCACGGTCGAATTCTGCCGCGGAGCCATTGTTCGTATTTTCGATTTTCCCGGATACAACCAGTATCGCCTTCCCTTCCGGCTTCGCAAGTGACCCGGCGAATGCATTTGAAATCGTGATGATCGACAACGCGATATAGACCAAAAGGCGGATAAAGTTCATTGCATACCTCCGTTATTATTTAGGTTGATAGAGCAAAAACTGAACCGGCATCCAGTTTGAAAATTAGCTCACCCGGCTCAGCGCAAATTAATGAGTTTACGACCCTAGTTAGTAGTTTCGTTCGGTCTGCCGAGGGCGGAGACTGCCGCCCCACGCCATCGAAAATTGATTTGCTTGCGTTCTAGGGGGCAATTCGTCTGCACCGTAGTTTCAGTTGATGATTGACTGCCGTTCTCAGTTTACCTGTCTCGAAGTAGCGGCCGATAAAATCCATAGGCCCCGAATTGAGCGCTTGGCAAATAACGATCAGTGTCGAGACCGCTATACGATTCTTGCCATTTTCGTACTTTTGAATCTGCACGTATGAAACGCCAATTGCGGCTCCAAGTTCTTGCTGGGTCATGCCAGAGCGTAACCTGAGCTCCCGGAGTCTTTCGCCGATTTCCTTATTGAGGTCTTCCGAATTTGGTCTGCAAGCCAACGCGGCCCTCCTTGCATTCGTGCTCTACTGTCAAGTGAACCGATATCATTCATTCCGCATGTCGAACCAAATCCAAAAGGCAATCGCGACAATCAATACTAAAACAATCAGATATGGCCAAACCGATGCGAAATACAGCGTCTCGTCAAACCCAGGCCCGTCGTTATCTGGTCGCATATCGCTCTCTATTCGTATGGTCAGGCGTGGTGGTTCTCGCTGCATTCCAGTCGGCTCAAGAAACTCTTGAGAATTTCGACATGTTGTCCCGGGAACATTTCCGACAAATGATGCGTATAATTTCGAAGTCGATCTTCGAATTCATTTGCCTTTAATGTGCCTGATTGCTCAAGACTCTTTACCAGCACCATCAGTGAAATGAGATATGCGTTGGAAAATGCCGCAAGGGCATCGCTAACGTCGTTGTTCATATTTCGGCCTTTGCAAGTAAGACAATGCATGGTTCTGCCAAAGCACCATTCCACACAATCTCATTCATGTTAGTCAGGCCCAATCGGCCTGAGTTCTTCCGTCTGTCGCCTTAGTGCTTTGGGGTGTTCCTCCAGGTGCGCGCTGATCGGAATCAGCCTAAGCTGTTCGACCCACCACGTCTGGCCGCTCCTCCGTCGAGAACGTCACCGAATCAGCACAACGAAACGATAGCGGACAGTGATCGAGCCAGCTTGGGCTACAACGCACGTCGACTTGGGCAGTGAAGAACTAAGGCATTGACGGGCGCTCGTGTTGTCCACTAGCAATAGATGATCCTCATGCAAATGATGGAGCGCAAACCGCGCCATTTGGTTGCGATCGCACTCGCTACACGTGTGATCTGGGCGACGATGAGGGAACGCGAACCCGCGGACGTGTTTGGGTGCAGAACGCCAATAACATTACTGTCCGACTGCCCTGCCCTGCCCGCCGTAGCAATTGAGTTAGACCCCACAATCCCGGAAACGAAAATCATCGACAATCGATCTGCCATATATTTTTTCACCCTTGGCCGGATTACGAGCTCGCCTCGGTCTCAATCCCTACGGTAGCCAAGGTCGATTGGCGGCTGCGTGAATGGACGATGAATATTTCGAACGGGCTGAGAATACTGTCGGGATTGACGACGATGTGGGTGCGTTCGCCGGACCTCGCTAAAGGTGAACTGAGCGAGGCATTTGGATTGGCAATCGCGATCATCGAGAACTTCGGGAATACTGTTGGACGGCACGATGCACGCTGACAACTGGACCCGACCGAGCTCGGTGATGGAATAATGGCGCTTGTTAAGGCCGCGGATAATCCGTCAACCCTGAGTTGACAGGAGCTGTCGAAGAACTAGAAGCCGCAGTTTTCGAACCGCTATTGGAAGAAGACTGGTCAGGGTAAAAAATCTAGTGACAATCCGCTCTCGGCCACACACGACGAGTATGCTTGGCTGTACCAGAGCCCAGGTCGCCTGTTGCGAATATTTACAATAAAAATAGAATGGGGACTGCTTTCGTGCGGTAGATGTGTACTTTCAATTCAATATACCTATTGTCCATCCATTGTGGTGGAGGACTACGATGAAATATTACAATCTTCTCGAGTTGAAATTTGATGGTATGGCGCCAATCAAGCAAATTGTTCTTTTGCTTGTGCTTGGGAGCATATTGGCAAATGTTCTCGCGGTGGTCTTCTTCCATCTCGGCGGATATGACCGTGCGGACAAAACGGTCTATTTGACAACCCTGATCGTACTTGTAGTCGGCGGTCCCTTGGGGGCATTTCTAATTGGGCAGAACTACAAGCTGAAAGTAATGGCAGAGGAACTTGAAACGGCGTTTCGCAAGGATGGTATGACCGGACTTACGACACGCCATGAATTCCATCTCCGCGCCGAGCGTCTGATCCGAAATAGCAATCCTGCATTGAGTGCCGGGGCCGTTCTTTACATTGACGCCGATCGTTTCAAGACCATTAATGACAAATTCGGTCACGTGATTGGCGATGGCGTGCTCCTGGAACTTGGCACAATGATCCGGGAGACACTGGGCAGGCGCGATGTGGGAGCGCGCTTTGGCGGAAAAGAATTCGCGATATTCCTCACCGACGCGGACTTTGGACAGGCGGCCTGGATGGCGGAGAAGATATTGCTGGGAGCCCGGAGAATCTCCCGCAATGTTCAGGACAAGGAGTTATCCATGACCGTGAGCATCGGCGTCTCGTTTCACGAGCCCGGCCAGACACTTGAACACCTTTTGGCAACAGCTGATGATTGTCTCTTGCAGGCCAAGGAACAAGGCCGCAACCGCGTCGTCTTTGCGAAAATCAAATCGCACGCGTGAGCCCTGTTTGCACCTTGACCACCACTGCCATTGCTACTTCCTATAAGAATATCCTGAAGACCGGCTCATTCCTCAAAAAACGCCATGAGGCGCCGAATGGTCGCACGTCGCATCGCCACGCGTTGGCGCTGACCCCCCGATATTTTAACCATAAGATTGGCTGCAAACTGGAGATGATGTCAGACTGGCTTCGGCGGTGGAACAATTTGGAACCGTCGGCCTTGTCCTCGTATACCATCAAACAAAATCAAATGATTGCTTCTCGGTTTGAACCAATCTGTTAACGTTGGAACGAGGGCTTCACAGACTGGTCCCTGCGGTTACCTCATCGCCTTTTCGGCCAGGAAACGCGCTATTTCGGTTTGCAGTGAATCCATGCCCCCCTTGCCAAGGCCGTCAGAATAGCCGCTGGGACTATCTATAATGCGGTTAATCGGTGCCGGCTGCGTACCGTCTCAACATTGAGCGAACTGAGGGGAAGGATGCAGCGCCAGACCTCATTGCGAAAGCAAGACATGCGCCATAATTGCATTTGACACCACCGCGTCGTCCGATAAGGATATTATCCTAACGGAAGCGCAGTGTGCCCTTCATGCCAATCGAGACGATCATGGGCAAATATCGAGACCATCGCGAGCCACGCCGGCATCGGCATGACGATAACCTCATTTCCTTTTTGGAACGGACGTCCGAACCAAGCTATTTTCAGCGCCCGTCGACTAGGACCGCAGACCCTGTCGACGCGGAGGTGATCTGGTTCAACGCCAGCAAGGGTTTTGGCTTCGTCAAACTCTCGGATGGCACGGAGGCCTATCTGCACGTCCGACAGTTGGAGGCAGCCGGAAGCCGCGGTGTTTCCGAGGAGACGCGTCTCAAGGTCACGGTCGAAGAAAGTCCACGAGGCCATCAGGTCGTGCAAGTTCTGGAAATCGACCACCAGATCGCTAAAACTCCGGCACATACGCACCGCGCGGGAGAATCCCCTGCCGAGACAGGTGACCAGCTGGAGAGCGCGGGCACGGTTAAATGGTACAATCCCGAAAAGGGCTTCGGCTTCATTGCTCCCGATAACGGTGAGAAGGACGTATTCGTCCATGCCACAGCGCTGACCCGCTCAGGGCTCAGCGTGTTGGTGGAGGGACAGAAGGTTTTAGTCGAATGCGGGCAGGGCAAGAAGGGCCCGGAAGTCCGGAGCATTCGCCTGGGCTAGACGCCAACGCGTGGGCCAGGCCCCGAAATTGCCCCTCATACAAGAAAAAGCCAGCTGCCAGCCTAAAGATGCGCCTTGCTTTCATGTTGAACGGTATCTATGTTATGTTCAACACAGGAGGCTATCATGGGTGCCCAAATCCGTTCCGCTGCAGAAAGCGAGGCAAAGGTTGCGTTGACCCGCAACAAGCTGGTGCTTGAGCAAGCGCGGGCGGTTGGCCTTCTCGGCACCACGAAAAATACCCGTTTGTCGGGGCGTGTGCCATCGGAGTTGGTCGAAGCCGCGAAGAAGCGAGCTCACGTCACTTCCGACACCGAGCTGTTGGAACTGGCCCTGTCGCGGTTGGCACTGGAGGACGATTTTGGCGCCCGCCTCGTCGGCCGGAAAGGCAGCATTCCAACGGACATCGATCTTGGGGTTTGATCTCTTCGAGACCCTCCGATCACTGAAGCCCCAGAAACGCTGGGGAACGCTCGAGCGTCGGGCCGATGATGATTTGCCTTGGGTAGATGACGAGCCAACCATTGGTGGTCCATTGTTTCTGGACACCAGCGTCTATCTGGATGTGCTGCAGGGGCGATCGCCGGCGCAAGTGGATGCGCTTCTAACGTATCGGCTATGCCACCATTCGGCTGTGTGTCTCTCTGAGCTGACCCACGCCTTTGGCCGCCTGGATCCGAAACATGCTTCAACGAAGTCGGTCCTGGAAACAGTCCAGGCGACGGTAGAGGACATACCGGAGCACAGGCTTCATGCCCCGGACTCAGCTACCTGGGGGCACGCCGGCGTCCTCGCCGGGTTGCTCTTTCGCTTGAGCAACGTGCCAAAGGGTGAGGGTCACGAGCGCCGGTTTGTCAATGATGCTCTGATTTTCCTGCAGGCGCGGCAATTGGGTGCGAGTGTGCTTACCGGAAACATCCGGGATTTCGACTATCTTTCCCAGATCTTTCCAACGGGGCGCGTCATTCTGTACCGCTCTCCTGCAGCGTCACGATGAGGCGGAAGGCAAGACACGAGCTTCAATTCAATGATGGTGAAGATTGGCGATGTGCCGACGCATATCATCAGGTTGAGCTCCACGAAGAGCCTGCAAAAAGCAGGGCGAACCGCGAGTGAGCTTGCCATCGCGCGTGTTTTCGTGGTGCTTACGGGGACACATATGTTTTTGAGCCGCATCCTGAGAATGACCCGCTTGCCGCGTGAAAAAACCCAATGGAGAAAGAAATGGACAAAAGCGAGCTCCTAGCCAGGCTTAAGGTCAGACGGTCTATCGCAATAACCGCGATGTTAAAGAGCGGAGAGAATGACAAATCGCTTGTTGCACTCAGTGCAATACAGGGATCGATCAGCGCCATCGAAGCACACATGGCGGAAAAGGCGGAACCTGCCGGGTCGCCTTGGAACGATCCGCACTTCAAGCTGGCTTAGCGACCAGCCTAAGATGGAGCTACGCCGGGGCTCGGCTGTCGGGGTTTACAGCCTTATTAAGGTCGCATGGAACCTTCTCGCCGCAAGTACAGTTTGCGCCGTAGGGCCAAAGCGTTAGAAATGTCTGGCAGCCGACGGCAGAGAGAGGACTTGTCATCGCTACTTCTTGACCCCTTAGTCCTGTCGGAAATAGTTGGGAGCAGGCCACGTGAGAAATCATGACAGTAATTGAAGGCTGGGAAGTTTTCACCGAGGAGGAGGCAATCAATGCGGCGATCGACAAGTATCGCAAAGATCCGCTGACGTCGGTAGCCTATTGTGCGTTTGCGGCGGATGATGGTCGAAAACCACCCGAGTATCGGTTTTGGTTTGATCTGTTTTTGAAGCTCGAAAAAACAGGCTCATCAGGGGTGGCGTAAGCCGATTGTCGTCCTCACGGGCGGACTCTTCCAATTAGGTTATCTATAGAACGGCGGCGCTCTCGGATGTTGGCCAAAGCCAAGTCCCGTTGCGGATGGGAGATCAGGCCTACGTCGGAGGCGCGGGAACCGGCTTCAATGAGCGGAGGGGAGGACTCTACCCAAGCAGCTCGAATTGATACCGACATCAAAACCGGCAATAGCGACCAAGCGCAAGGGCGCTGTATTCGTGCTTTCTGATCGCGGAATTGAATTTCGTGTCTGCGGGATGACAAGCGGCGCCACGCATAAGGACTTGTACGAAATTCAGGTGTGGCCGAGGCGGATGTCACTCGCTTTTCTGCCTTGGCCAGTCTTCCTCCTGCAATGGATCGGAAACTGCCATCTCGAGTTCTTCGAAGGCTTCTTTCGGCTCTGTTTTGATGGATTGCCTGGCAGCGTTGACAAGGGCCATGATTCCGGCATTGATTTCGAGGGGGTCTGCATTGTCGGTTTGGATCGTGCCATCCAGAAGACCATCCGGCAATTCCCAATGATCATGGTTGCCGATCCCGAACCCCTCACGGAGTTCTTCTGCGGTAATGATGGGCGAACCCACCATAGTGTTGTCGACCACGACAACATTCTCGGCGCGCTCGAAATATTTCTCATTCAGGGTCTTTTCGCGAACTCCCTCCCAAGCCTCTCCTCGCAGCGCCTTCATATCAACGAGATCGGTTTTCATTTCTTTGTCGGGCTGATTGTCTTTGCGATCCCGGCCTTCACCATCGCCTATTAGTGCCGCCGCTAAATCGACACCGGCTTCCCGCAAGGGATTAAGTCCAAGACGTTGTCGCAGACCATCCAGCGTGGAAACATATATAGTTGATCCGTCCTTGTTGAACCTTGCGCCCTCATCGATGCCATCAGTTTCGATGATTTCCATTTTCGGCCGAGGCGGGTTCTTGCACTTCGTGTAAGCACCGAAGCGCAGGTCGTCACTGCCTTCGACCTTAAGCACCTTGAATATCGGCGCCCCGGCAACATGCAGGATCGATTCCTCCGGTTTCAGCATCATCAGATCGGAAACCGAGAGGAGATCCTTTTGCACCGGCATCATCGAAGCCTGTCGATCGCGGCGGCCATGCCGGTATGTGTAAGATGAGGTTGGCAGCCATTCCGTGGTCTTGCCGGCGATGGAAGAAATGTATTGGGCGTCCCGCGGGTTCTGAAAATTCATGTAGAGCTTGATCGTCGATGATCCGGCTATGATCTCGCGGCCGGTTTTCTCATACAGGCGTTCGAGCTGCGCACTGTCCTGCAAGATCGAGACAAATCGGATGCCGTATTTTCGCATCAGCGGCGCCTGCGTCAGGATCGTGTCCAACCGGCCGGCATTGCCAAATTCATCAAGCATAACCATCACATCATGCTGGTTGTCGCGCAATGGTCCTTGCTTGATAAAAATGTCCATCGTGGTTTCAATGAGCAGAGAAATGAACCGCTCAAAAATACGCACAGACTGAAGGTCGACATCGAGGAAGATTGCCATCTTGCGATTGCGGATATCCTTCAGCGGTATCGTTGTCGCCGACAGCATTGCCTCGAGGTTTCTGTTCTGGAGAACGTCGATCTTGGCGCCAATCTCGGCCGCAATGCCCTCGCCCAGCTTATCATGACGGCCGCGGAATTTGTCGAGCTGCATGCGCGTCGCATCGCTCAGCGTATGTTCGTATTTTTCCATCAGCTGGGTGATCGCCTCGCGCTCGTCCGGCATCGAGCCGAGGATCCGTTGCAATTCGCCCAGTGTCTTGCGCGTGTCAGGACATTCGATGATGAACGCCATCAATGCGGTCAGCAGAATTCGGGCGCTTTCCTCCCAAAAATCCGAAGCATCCGAGCGAACCCGCTCCGGCATGATCATCAAGGAGAGCTTCTGCAGATCCGTTATGCGTTGAATGGGATCCGAGCTGATAAAGTCAAACGGATTAAAGCCATCGGTTTCGTTTTTGCCCGGCGCAATCACATGGACACTATAACCATCCGCCGAAAGCCACCCGGCCATGTCCTTGAAAAGCTCGCCGCCGAAGTCGAGGACGAACATCGATCCGCCAAACCGCATCATGGATGGTATAACAAGGCTACGTGACTTGCCTTGACCTGGCGAGCCGATCACCAGCACATGCTTGTCACTGTCATCGACCAGCAACAAACCCTGCCTGGTTCCGAGAACCACGCCGCGCTTTTTGCGCAGCCCGAAATCGGCTGCATCCGTCAATGTGCCCAGTCGCGCCCCACCATAAACCATCCGGCCGCGCTTCTGGATTGCCAGGCCCACAGGAAACCCGATGCCGGCAATTGCGGCCAGAAATGCCAGAACGCCGGCACGCCGGATCTTGCCTGGAGCCTTGACCACAGCGCCGGACGGATCGATCAACCCGAACGGGGTCGTTGCCATTGCAAGTGGCTTTTCGAAATAGAGTTTTGCAAGATCCGTTCGCTTTTCAAATTCGGTCGCCACCACGTAAAAGACGACGGAATAGACCACGACGGCTGAGACGCTAAGAAACTGACCCATGATGACGATACCCACCAGTCGGCGGGTCGATCGGATATGCAGCAGGTACAGGATGTGACGCGAGAAGGCCCGGCCGCCCTTGAGCATCCACAATACCAGGACGGTGAACATGAGCGGGGCAGCGAGCACCAGGGCGAGGATGAAAATCCCGGCGGTATCGCGCCGTCCAATCAGCCCCCAGGTGGATTTCACCACGTCTGCAAAGGGAGCTACCAGCGCGTAATCAAAATAGGACCCTGTGCCGAATGAGGTGACGTATATGTCATAGAGGAAAAGGAATAAGACCAACCACACGGCGAAGGCGGTCAGCAAGGCAAATGGAAATGTCAGCCAGGATTGCCGCCGGATGCGGCCCCATCGTGCCGGTAAATCAAGCTCCGTGAAAAACCGCTGCCGAAAGCTCAGCATAGCAGTCGACATGCGACCGTCTCGCTTAACGGTGTTTGCGCTTTCCATTTTGATCAACCTCATCGGCGAAAAAGATTTCACTCAGGCCCCGACCGCCATGTTCATCGCCTTTTTTCAGCTGCACCACGATTGGGACGATGGACTTGATGTAACTGATGATGTCAGCCCGATCCATGCGGACACCGCTATTCAGCACCAGTGTCGAAAGCCGGTCAAAGGCATGGCGCGGCGAGTTGGCGTGGATCGTTGTCATCGATCCCGGATGACCGGTGTTGATGGCATTGAGGAAGTCAAAAGCTTCCTCGCCTCTGAGCTCGCCCATGAAAATCCGGTCCGGGCGCAGACGCAATGCAGCCGCAAGCAGCGAAGTCATGCTGACCTTGGCGCGCCCCTGGTCCCCTTTCGATGCGGTCAGGGACACAACATTTTCCTGCATTGGTTCAAGTTCGGGCGCATCCTGCATCATGACGAACCGTTCGTTGCTCGGGATCGCCGTCAACATGGCATTGAGGAATGTGGTTTTACCGGTGGACGTGCCCCCACTGACAATCATGCTTCTATGACTGCGTGCTGCGATTTCAAGGAACTGACGGATTTCGCCCGCCTGTAGCAAGCGCGACAACTCGATATCGACCTCGTCAATGAAATCGTCGCCGGCAACGCGTGTCCGCTTGAAGGCGCCGGCAGCGCCGTAATCCTCGAGAGTCATGCGCCGAAGCACCTGCTTGCGGATGGAAAAACAATGGCCGGTTACGGACGTCGGATTAAGGACATATTGAATGCGCTCGCCGTCCGGCAATGTGGCCGACAAAAGCGGGTTTTCCTCATTCACCACCTGGCTTGAATGCGCGGCCGTGCGCTCCGCCATCAGCGCGATCGCCGCGCTGTCCAAGCCTTCGACAGTGTGTTTTTCCATCTCGAGCGTTCCCGATCGTTCGATCCAGACTTCGTTCGGTTTCTGGCACGAGATTTCCACGACTTTGCCGTCCTCCAGGAATTCTCGAATGGGCGCCAGGGCTTCTTCCAGAAAATACCGTGCCGGATTGTTAAGATTGGCATTCATTTTCTGATGCGTGCCTTCCGCAGCCGTTCGAATTCCTGCCGCACGGGATCCGGGTAAAGATCGGAAAAATCGAGATCGCGGGTAACAAACACGTTGATCTCCGCCCCTTGATCGACGTGAATTGTCGGCTGGATGCTGTTGCTATCCTTGAACGCTTCGGCCGCCATTTGCTGGATACCGGCCGCGACAGTTTCTGCAGCGATCTGCTTTGGATTCTCGCCCGACGAATTATTGCTGGAGGGAACCGAAATCACATTGCCGGTCGAGGAATCGATGACCGTGACGTTTTGATTACCGTTGTCGTCACCGAGCGCCGCCACGTACTGTGCGAAGCCGCCAACCATCGTCAACAGGGCTGGCGGACCGAACCGCTCCCAGTATTTTCGATCAACCTTGCCGGTCAACCCCGAACGCCCCAACGCGTCCGTACCGTAAGAACCGAGTTGCACCGACACACCATCGGCGCGGATCATGCGCGTCCACACGATGAAAATGCGTTCCTGACCGCGCGTGACGCCTGTCTTGTAATCGCCGACAAGCGAGGATCCGGCCGGAATCAGGATGCGCCGCCCATCGAACGAATAAACATCCTGCCGAACGATTGCCTTCACCATGCCGGCGAGATCGGAATTGATGGCTGTTTCCAGGGTTCCGCGGATCATCGACCCTTGCGGGATCCACGCGTCCGGACGTTTATTTTTGTTCGCCACAGAGGTTTCAAAACCGGCGCCGCCCATTTGCGACAAGAAGGCGCGATCAGCATCGGCTACCCGGCCGCCACCACTGCCATTCCCACTGCCACCTGCTCCGTCTTCGCCTTCCATCCCGCTGCCGTCCCCAGCAACCCCGTTGCCGCCACCGGCCATTGCCGCAGCATTGGTACCGGCATTACCGGCATCGATGACCACGACGTTGGAACGAATGCGCTCAAGCAACTTGCGCTGGCGTTCGAGCTCGATGCATTTCGGATGTGTTGCCTTGTCAGTGGCGTTTTCCTCGCAATCCGGCTCGCGCACTTCTACCGGCGCGGCCTCAAGCACGGGAGCTTGTTCTGCCGGTGGCGGCGGTGGCGGCGGAGGGGGTGCGGTCGGTACAGTCACGGTGGGAATTTCCGGGGGCGGAGGCGGCACGAATGCCTGCTGCTGAGGTGAGCGAACCGGCACGAATTCCTCCCCTTGCGGGGGCTCCGACGGTTCGACCTGTGCCCCGTCGTCTATGAACAGAAAATAGCCAATCAATCCGAATCCGAGCACCGCAAGGACAAGGGCCAACATCCGGCCGCCACCAACGGACGATTTCCTAACCGCAACTCCCGGTCCAGTGCCGGTCTCCAACGACTGGTAATTTGGATCGCTCATCGGCCCACCCATCACCTGACACTTTGATTAGAGGATGATTGAAAGGGCGTTCCTGCTCCAATGCGCCGTGGCGCGACAGCGCCCTCAATCGGCGCAGGCACATCAGCCGGTGCCGTGCGCAAATTGAACAGGCAGGTTTCCGTCTCGGTTCCATACCGAAGCGTCCACTGACGGGAGACAGTGTCGACCACGATGTAATCGCCTTCACGCCTGTAATTGATCAGGCTTTCCCGCCGTTTCCCGTCCACGGTAAAAATGGCAGGGACATCTCCGGTGAATTTCATAAAAGTCTTGATACCGTCATCAAAGACCCAGGTCGGCTTGGCACCGTCGCCGCCCTTGAAACCGTAATCGAAATTCACCTTGTCGCGGCGAATGTTCCTCAGGTTGGGGCTCTTCGTCGCCTCCTCGGCCTGACGCCACATTTCCGCCGTGCCACGTAATCCCGCTTCCTCGGGATAGGTGAATTTTACCTTGTAGGTCTGTTCCCGCTTCGACTTCGTCGTATTGACCTGCAACTCAAAGGAGTAGGTGCGTTTCGATGTAATGACCGACATATTGGTCGGCGCATCTTTTTCGATCGGTTTCAGGGTCAATGCCTTCCTGTTGGCGGCAACGACGATCTGCCATGAGATCGTGTCACCCGCTGTAACCGTCAGAATTTCCTCATCGGCACCAAAGAGGATCGTGGTGATCAGGCCATATGTCCCCGTAACGACCACCACCTGTTCGGCTGAATAGGGAACGTTGCGAACGCGCGGATCGGAGCGCCCGGGTTGAGCGACCAGTTCAGCGGATGCCGTAGATAGTTTCAAAGCCAGTATAAAACATGCAAGTCCAGCTCGTTTCATTGACCAAGCCCACCCGGCATGCTTTCAGGCACTTTCACATAGTCGGTAACAACAAATCCGAGCGGATTGAACAATCTCACGCGATTCGACGCCGGCAACTGCAATTGCCTGTAACGGATCGTTGCCGACCACCGATTGACAACACTGCCGCCCTTGACCCGTTCCCTGGTTTCGAAGCGTACATTCATGGTGTTTGCGTTCAGGGGATTGACCGAAAGGATTTCCGGCCGGATCTCACCATCGGTCCCGATCATGGCGACAGGTCCGCGCGGATTGGAAGGGTTCATGAGCTCTTCGTAGGCTTTAAAGGCTGCGCCATTCGGATCTGACCACAGCCCTACCATGTCGTAATTATCGGCTACATAACGCGGATCATAGGTCTCGCGTCGCAAGACATAATTGCCGACAAAGGAGGCACGGACGGCTTGCTGTTGCGTCACCTTATCGTTGTCCTGATCAAGGGTCGTTACCGTCTCCATGTAGCCGGTGTTCTTGTCGACAATGAGCGGCACCACTTCCGATTTCACCAGCGGGAACATCTGCGAAATGGTGAAAGCCATGATGCCCGCTAAAGCCCAGCCCGCGATCGCCACGCCGAGCAGAATGACGGCGATCATTCCTTTCAGGCGACCATTGCGCGACTGCCACGTTTCGCCTTCCCGATAGATTGCCTCTAAATCATTGCTCGCCACACGAACCCCCGAATTTCCCACAGATCCCGCACGAACAGCAGTAGAGTGGAATCCACAATCGCGTAAAAAATCACACTCTAGTTGCTAACGCGAAACGGCTAGAAAGGCCAGAAAAACTTGCATCGCCACGGTCGTTCTTGGCTAACGCTACGGATTAGCGAGAACACACCCTATCCATTTCCTCCCCGGATCCGCGCAGTCAGCTGCCGGGAAAAGGCACTTGCTCCTCGCGCCCCGCGTGCGACACCCCTCCCCATCGTTGTTGCTCCGGACGCCATGGAAGCGCCTCCCGTTTTTACTGCCGAGGCGGTGGCGACTGCTCCTCTGGCAACCTCCATGGCGCCACCGCCACCCATCCCGCCAATGCCAAGTGCAGTGCCAAAGGCAAACGTCTGTGCAAAATCCGGGACCCTGTAGACAAAAAACCCGATCAGCAGCAGATAGCAGGCCAAAGCGACAACCTTGGCGACAACTCCGGTGTTATCATAATCCCCGCTGCCAATTGCCCCCATGATCTGATCGAGGAACGAGAATGACAGCCCCAGGATGACGTAGGTGAAGAGCAGCATGAAAAAGCCGAAAGCCAGACCCTTCAGCCACGATTCAAAGACAAATCTGGTTTGAGAAAAAAAGTAAGCCATGATGGCGAAAGGCCCGATGGCCAGCATGATTGCGGTAATGAATTTCCCAAACAACGTAACGCCGGTCAAAATGAGCAAAAGAGGGATCAATCCGATCAGCATAACCGACATCGCCAACAGGCCGATGATGTTTGGTGAGACCCATGAATCATTTGCGCGCATAATCTCGGATGCGAAATTGTAGCTCTTCACCGCTACATTTTTGACGAGACCGGCCATCCCATTGTTTGCAATGTCGATGCCACCCATTTTCGATGCGATAGCCGCTCCGATCTGCTCCGGCCCTTTGATAAGCACTTCACCGATAAGATCGTTAAAATCTGGCCACGACATGATCAGCGAATAGGCAAATACGACCTTCAAAGCGGTAACGGCTGCATCCTGGATGCTGCCGCGTGTATAGCCGAGTGCAACGCCCAGGAAATAAAGCGAAACAAACAATGTAAAAAGCAACGTGATCAGTTGGCGATTTTCCGCAAGCACGCCCCAGGCACGACCGATACTTTCGCCGTTGACCCTATCAAAAAAGGTCATCGCATCCCCGTAGAATGTAACGAGCAGTTCCATGATTGAGCACCAAATCGGCTAAAAGGTCAGAATTGATTGACGGACCGCATCGGGCCGCAGCCATCCCCGGCGGCCAACTTCTCCTGCACCTCAAACATCGGCGCCGATGGTTGCTTTTGGGTTTCATGGTAGGCAGTTGCCCGGACTGGATTTTCATCCGCCGAGCACTTCGCCAATTTGTCCTTATGCGCCGCGCAGGATGAAATCCCTACGCAGCCCACGATCAGAATAATCGCTCTTTTCATTATTGACTTTGCTGCTCCTGAAATGCCTTCAGCTGTGATCCGACATCATTGCCTTGCGGCCATCTGCCTGAGCCGGAGGCACTGATCGGAGCAAGTGCCTTGTTCCGCTCTGACATTGCAGCAACGCCCGCGCGCTGTTGTTCCGATAGCAAATGAACCTGATTATTCAAGGATCCCACCGCTTCATTCGTGGTCTGATTTCCCTGCAAAACCATTTGCGTGTTTTGCTCAAGCGCGCCTTTCAGGTCTTGAGCCCGCCCGATCTGCTCGGTCGCGCCTTGGAATGAATTCGTCCGCTGCTTTGCCGACGAATTCATGGCGTCCGTCAACGCCGTCATCGTCGTCAGCGTCTGGACAGCCTGGTCATAGCTCTTGCTGTTGGCCGTCGCCCCGCCCCTGAACTGATCGACAAGTGATTTGATCAAATTGAGTCCATTGATCAGCTGCGCGGCATTGTTCTGGAACACGCCGCCAATGCCACCGAATGACGCCTGGTTCCCTTGCCGGATGGATGCAAAATCCGGAGCCTGGCCAATCGAGAACCCGTGACCGGTTGCGAGATTCGAGAATTGCGATGCATCCTGTGTGCGATCACCTGTAATCGCCTGCAGGGTTCTCGTCGTGTTGTCCTTGACGATCGAGGTGTCCGACTGAATCTGCCGGGACAGCTCCTTGATCTGCATTGACTGCTTGATGTTTGCCGCGTCAGTCACGGGAACCTGCGCATGTCCTGTCGTTCCCATCAGGGCGACGATAGCCAAGGCACTCAAAATACGTCTCATCATGCTATCCTTTTCACAATGAAAAATAATTCTCTCAATCCTGCGGCCTCGTTTCGACGATCGCGACCAACCCGCCGGTATCGCCGTGCTGCACGTCAAAAGTCGCAACGCCGTTGTTCGCCTGTGCCTGACTTTGCAACTGTGCCAGCCATTCGCGCACCTGGTCGTTCGTCATGGCCGTCGGCATGGCGTAACAACGCGTTGATCCAAGACTAAGCACACCCGACGGGCACTGGATTTCGAGGGGAGTCATGGCGCCGAAACCGGGGTTTTGGCCGCCACTACCCGCACCCTTGACGCTGTTCGACATGCTGCGCACACCTTCAAGTGACGCCTGATTGTATTTTTGGTTTGCCTCGAGCGATTTCCTGACCAGATCATTGATGACCTGCCCGCGCGCCCGTTGGGCTTCAGTGTTACGATCCCATGCCTTTTTCAACTGTTCGCCGCACCCGCCAAAACCGTTGCCGACAACGGTCTGGGCTATTTCTGACCCGCCTGGTCCGAGATCACCATCCTTTGCCTTGAACGACTTAAAATTCGCCGAGACTTTCTGCACGTAATCCTGCGTTTCCGGAATATTCGGGATCCGCCCTTCCCGCAGCGATTGCCGGTTCGAGCCGGCATTGTATGCGGCTGCCGTGAGGTCCAGGCGTCCGCCGAACTTGTTCAAATTCTGCTTCAGATATCGTATGCCCCCACGAATATTGCCCTCGGTATTATAGGGGTTAACGCCCAATTCCTGGGCAGTACCGGGCATCAATTGCATGACGCCGATCGCACCGACGGGAGAGCGGGCATTCTGGTTGAACCGCGATTCCTGTTGCGCGAGCGCCAGCGCAAAATTCGGATCAACGGCTTCTTCCTGTGCGATCCTTTTCACCATGTCGGCTACTTCCTGCCGGCTTTGCGGTACGTTCGAATTGCCGGTAACAGTGGAATCGCCGCCCATGCCGGCATCAGAACAGGCGTCAGGCGAACCCGATCCCTGGCCCGGCGCGAAACTGTCCGTCACACCGCCGGAACCGCCTCTGAGCTTGCGCATGTCCTCGGTGTAGCGGTTGTACCAATTCTTCGTCTGTTGCTGAATGTTCTCGCGAACACCGTCAATGACCGGCACCTGCGCATAGCCCGCCTGCGTCGCAAGAATTGCAACGGAACAGACCATGAAGGACACAGTCTGCTTAAAGCCCGCGGCGTTCATGGTCGCCCCCTTGGTTCTCCGCCCAGCCGCAAAACCTGGCCAGCCAATTTTTCGGATCATCCCCATACATTTCGCGCAGCCCTTCGCATTCCCTGACGGTCGATTCCCGGCCGCTCAAGACCTTCACGAAATCCATCATGTGCGACATGTCGAGCCGCGCGATCACCGAATCCTTTGCATGCTTGATCAGCATGAACCGGCTCGCCGGATCAGCATTCTTGACCCATTCGAATTCCGCCTGGGACAACCCGAAATGCTTGCGATAGGAATTGGCGTCGGCCTTCGAATTGCCGAAGAAAATGTTGGTCGATGTCTGCTCGATGATCGTGCGCCCGACCTTGGAGTCCACCACGTCCGAGGCCGATTGCGTTCCAAAGATCACAAGGCCGTTGCGCTTACGGATCGTCTTGAAGTAGTCCTTCATGAAATCAATGAACACTTCATCGTCGAGCAGCCGCCACGCTTCGTCCATCAGGTTGATGACGGGCGAGCCGTCATAGATCTCGTCGAGCCGATGGAACATATACAGAAGCGCCGCCGTCCGCACCGTCGGCTCTTCCAGAATGCGGGTCATGTCGAAGCCGGTGCAGCTCGATGACAGATCCATGTCATCGGTTTCATTGTCGAACAGCCAGGCGTTCGGGCCACTGCCAATCCACTTGTCGAGCCGCACCGACAGACCGCGATCCGTACGGTCGCGCCCCTCAAAAAGTGTCTTCAACGATGACAGCCGCCGCATCGCCACATCGCGGGTTTTCATAATGGTCTTAAGAGAGCTTTCAATAATGCTCTCTTCCTGTGCCGTCAGGTTCGTCCCGTTCTCAGGCTTGAGCATGTAGCTTAACAACCGCATGAGGAATGACCGGTTTTGCGGCGTATTCGGCAACATCAAGGGGTTCCAGCCCGACTGCGCACCGGGATCGAGTGTCATGTAGTTGCCGCCCACGGCACGCACCATCGGATCGAGACCGCGATCCTTGTCGAACACGACCGTCTTCAGCTTGCGGTCAACCCGGTGCGCCTGAAGGATCAGGAACCCCATGACCACGGTCTTACCCGAGCCTGTTGGGCCGAAAACCGTCGTATGTCCGACGTCGCGCTCATGGAAATTGAAGAAAAATGGCGTTCCCGAGGTGGTCTCGAAAATCGTGATCGCAGATCCCCAATGGTTGCCGTCAGGACGACCATAGGGATAGGCGTGGAACGAGGAAAAGCCGGCGAAATTCAGGGTCGAAATCACCGCGCGGCGCGCGATATAGTCGTGATTGCCCGGCAACTGCGCCCAATAGCACGGTTCGCAATTGAAATCTTCGCGGATATAGGAGGCGCCGATCGACCCCAACTGCGCGCCGACTTCCGCCACAGCCTCATCGAGCTTGGGAACAGATCGTCCAATTGGCATCACTGTCAGATGATGTTCGGCAAAGGCGACCTCCTTGCGCGCCAGCTGGTCGCGCGCAATCATCAGATCCTCCTGCACGGTCGAACCGGCTTCGTCCGCTTTCGATAACTGCCGATCCAGCCGATCGATTCGGCCACGAGCCACCACATCGTCAAGGAACGACAGGGACTGCGTGACGATCATTTCATGGGGAAGCTTCAGAACATAATCCAGCATGCCCGCACCCGTTTCCGGAGGATATTCTTTCAACGATACGATCGCGCCGAACCGCTCATCGTCGCCCGAGTGGCCCTCAAGGTGGATGGTGCGATTGCCAATGGAGGTGCGTTGTGCCGGCAAAAGCTGGTCAACGGAGAGTGCGCCAAGCCGTATTGGCCGCACGCGGCCACCATTCAGCAGCGTATGGAAAAATTCCGATTGTTCGGAGAACCAATAGCGTTTGGTTTCCTCCGGCGAACCCTGTTCCGGCACGACATCGCGGTAGAGATGCCTGCCATCCCCAAGGATGACCTCATACCGCTGGACGTCTCGCAGAACTTTGGGGCCATAGGCATCAAGTGCCTTCACAAGTGCGGTCGTCGCCTCGACCAGCTTGTCGCGCATCATGCGCATGGAGCGCTCCTGCGATCCTTTGCCGGTTGAGAAAACCCGGGACCGCGCCGATCCTTGTCTGAACATCGGGCGAATGACGAGCGTCACGTAGATGTCGTTGACGAACATCTCATTGCGCGAGATATGGCGCTGATAGACCTCATCCATCCGGGTTATGAACGGATCAGAAAAGTCCGCGGCAAGCGACGGCTTCACCTTGTGGCGGATCACATGGGTGTAAATCGAAAAACTGCCGATCGACGCGATCGAGCGGAACGCCGTGTTCCGGTTTTTCTGCAACAGATTGATAGTGTCAATGTCGGCGGTTTCGAACGAAAAGCCATTCAACTTGATTGTTGAAACGAGACAGCCATTCTTGGTCCTGACGATCCCGTTCTCGATCGGACGCAGATAAGGCACATGCGTAGAAATCGACTTGTCCGCAAAGACCTGCCAGCCCTTCACCAATGATGATTTCAACGCCAACGAGACCATATCATCCCCCGTATGTCCGCACACCGCCGCCAATCTCGCGGCCGACCGGATTGATCCCGCAGGCAGACTGTTTGAACAGAATATCGAAAAACCACAGGTCACCCTTCACGCAGAGGACGTACAGAATCGAGTGAAAAATTGCCAATGCTGCCGGCAGCCACAGGATCGACCCCATGACGAGGTAGATCATCATCGCGGCAAAGCCTTCCACGCACACGTAAAGATACGGCACACCGAGGATGGTCGGCGGCCGTGTCAAAGCGAGGATGATGGGGAACGTCGCTATGTGCTCGTCCCCCTCTTCAGTTTCATTGTAGTAGCGGTCCGCCATTCCCCCGCCCTTCTCTCTTAGTTGCCCGCAAGGAAGTCGACGAGTTCCGCAGCAGCGAACATGCCGGCAAGTGCACCGCCCACCCGAAGCAAAGCACCCCAGGACCAAAATCCAAAAGCAGCGGCAAGGAACATGCCGATGAAGGCCATGGCGCCGACCGAACGACCGAACTTTCCGGTGAAGAACTGGACCAGTCTGTCCGCTGCGCTTTCCAGCTTTTGCAGGCTCTGGGCTGCCGCAGGATCGATGTGCGAGAGGAACAGAATTCCAAGGCAGATCATCAGCATAAAACTGTGTACGAGCGTCCTTCTGAACGCCATGGATCCAAGAACCGCTTTCATTGTCTTTCCTTTTCGATACGCACCGGCCCTGACGGGTCAGATCTTGCTTCCACAATTTCCTCGACATCACGCTTCTCACCTTCGCTGGCCGAGTAGACCAGCATTGACGATGAAGCCCGCGTCACTTTTCCTGTCTTCGGCTTTAGCGGGACGCTCGCAGCTTTGCCCGCCGACGCAAAAGCCTTGTCGTTTCTTGAAGCACCGGCAACGCTCGGAGGGGTATATGAATTGGTGTAGAGGCCGACGACCCTGGTCACGTAGTCCGCCGTCTCCCGGATCAACGGGAGCGATGCGCGGACATCGACTTGCGGCTCTCCGGCGTTGTAGGCACTGGCGATCAGAACCGGATTCCGATACTTGCGGGTCAGCGCCTTCAGGAAGCGCGCACCCGCCCGAATGTTCTGTGCTGGATCCGTCAAATCATGCACGCCGAATGCCTGGCCGGTCGCGGGCATCACCTGCATCAGCCCGATTGCACCGGCAGGACTGACGGCAACCGGATCAAACCCGGCATTCTCCACATGCATAATGGACAGCATCAGATTGACATCGACGCCCTCTTGCCGCGCGATATCCTCGACCATCTGCGCATATGCTTCGGGAACGCCCTCCAGCAAATCCGACCGTGGGCGGTGTTCCACCCTTTCTGGCACGACAGAGGCGATTAGCGCGGGATCAATCGAGGGAGATGCACTATTCGCAGTCAATTGTGGCTGAGGGCCAAAGCCAAACACGGTCATGTTCGACCGAATTGCCATTTCCTTCCGGCTTTCGGGTCCCGTCATGTCGCTCGGGCCTGCCGACAGGCCGGTGTTGGCCGGATCCGACACCGCGGCAACCCTGACGGCGGTTGCGGTATCTGCGGGAGGCCCAAAACGCTCTGCTATGGGCAAGGAAAGCGCCTCTGGGCGCGCTATAGCCGCTCCCATTGGCGCAAAACTCGGAGCGGCTTGGGGTCCTCGCGGATCTTCAACTTGCGGGCCCGACGGCACTGGTCGCGTAATCGGGGCAGTCGCAGCTGAATGAGCAATCCGCACGATGGCCTGACCGTTAGAGCCGGCGACGCCGACCAATAACACTGGTGCGAAAATGCTGGCGATATGTCCCTGCCGAATCAATCCACTCACCGATCGTAGCGTTGCTCAGTGTTGAGCTGGCGTGCCTTTGCCAATTCATGTTGGACATCAAAAAATCACACTCTAATTTAAAAAACAAACAAAAAACGACTCGATAGTTAGAATATCTGTTCTCGGAAGTTAAAATAACCAAACTAGAAGACGACAATATCCAGGGCGAAGTGGTTGCTTCTGATGCATCGAGCGCCGGCGATGACCCGCATTCGCTATTCAACGCTTAACCATCGACGCGGCTCCAGGGATCTTTTTTCCATCGGTAGTCCAATTGCTGGAGGTCGCCTAGATGCTTTGCGAGCCTGACGGCGGTTCCGCCCTTGACCAACACGGTTCCAGCCGACAAACCGCCGCTGATCTTTGAAATCTCGCAATTATAGTTTGGCAATGGAGGAACAGCCCGCTGCACCGGTGCGCAGCCAAGAACCTGATACTGATACCCGGCCGGCGGCCCGTTGCTCGAGCGCCCCCGCATCTGGACCGGTCCGAATGACACCGGACCATATTGTGTCAGCAACATCAGACGGCATTCGCTGAAACCGGGATACACCTTGCAGTTTCGCAGCTGCAAATACGTATAGGGTTCAGGCGGCCGCATTCTGTCGACCGGTTGCGACGCGCATCCGGCCAAAACCGCGAGAGCCGCAATCGCACCGCCAAAAGTGCCACCTCGTCCTTTCACTGTCGCCTTGCAAGTTCTCATAAATCAGTTCCCCGAACACAAATCAGCCACTTCACGCCTGATGTCAGCGCAGACAGCTCCGTCATCGTCGATCGTGTATCCCGCTACTCTCAGGCCACGGATCACCAGCAGCGTCGCGACGCGCGAGACAATAGAGAACGACGAAATCTCGGTTACCTCGGACACCACGTAGCCCATGACGCCCAGGCATGACACGGCATCATCGATCGTCGCATAGGCGCCATCGGAGAATCCGAGCGCCATGATTTCCTTGCCATCATCGCTCTTGATCAAAATGGCGTAATCGTTGGCGGCGATGTTATGATGCAGATCCACAGTGAAAACTTCACCCACCTCATCCGAGGCCTGCAAACGTGCCAGCGAGAAATACCCTTCTCGCGTCCGCTTGCGCCGCGGCGCAGTCGTATCGTCCAGCAAACTCACCAGAACGGCATCTTCAATCATCAGAAAACTGCCAACCTCCTGCAGTTCGTCTTTCGAAGCCCGATCCGAAAACCGCTCCATCAAAGCCAGGTCAAAAGCCTCATCCGGAACAATAGCGTCGCAATGTTCGCAATGGTGTTTTAGGGCACCATGCGCCCCTCGAAGGAATCTCGATGACGACTGTTCGATAAAGCCAGTCATGCGTGGGTCGAGGCCTTTTGCCGACCGCACCAGAGCAAACTTGCCGAGCGGCCACCAGTCGCTGGCTTCGCGCCCCTCATAGCGCGCAGTAAAGTAGCTCTCCGGTCCGACGAAAAGCCCGACACCACGCGTATCGGCCTGACAAGCTTCGCAAAATCCCGATGCGCTGACCCGGTACCAAATGTTCGTCCGTACCGACGCGCGAAATCCGTGGCCGATCGCGTCAATCGCCTTGTGGGCGGCACTGTCTCTCGATCGACCGTCTGTCGAATGCGCTGCCGTCACGGTTTGGCACCGATAGGCGGATGCACCGATAATCGGCCACGTTCCATGCGACGCGAAGCGTGACGGCTGATGACTATCATGCGCTCGGTCACGAGCAGGAGCGCCGCCAGAACATCGCCGTTGCCGGCATTCAGCCATGCTTCGGCGGCTTCCCGAACGTCCTCGTCAATTCCATCGGCATGGATCTGCCAGGTCGCACCGGATGCTGCCCGGGCTTCTAGCGATTGAAGCGCCTCCGATTTGACCTCCTCTTTGGGTGGTTTCTCCATGAATCACCTTGCGGTCGGGCACCGCAACGAGCGCCACTCAAGACAATAAACAAACTCTAGTTACATTTCTTGGATAGCAAACGCCAGAAAAAAGTTAACTAATGCGTGGTGACACCAATGTTGTCGGTCCCAGCCGACGCGAGCAGAAAGCGGACAGGCTTTTCTGAAGTAGCAGCGCCGCGGCTTGATCCTTTGTCCCGCACTCGATACGTTGTGGTTTCCAGAAAAGAGGATGCGAAGATGGCTACCGGCACCGTTAAATGGTTCAACGCCACCAAGGGTTTTGGATTTATCCAGCCTGACAGCGGTGGTACTGATGTGTTTGTACATATTTCAGCCGTGGAGCGCGCTGGATTGCGTGGGCTCAACGATGGACAGAAAGTCAGCTACGAAGTGGTTCAGGATAAAAAGTCAGGCAAGATGTCGGCTGATCAACTGAGCGTGGACTAGAATTCACCTTGATATTGACCAAGCGGAGAGCCCGGGCGAGAGTCCGTCTTTTTGGACGTCCGACCGCGAGGCTTGCCCTAAGCTCAATCCCGTCGACTCTGAGTTTCGTAGCAGGAAGCTGGCAGATGCAGGTGCCGTCGCGTCGAACTTGCAAAATTGACGCGACGGCATCACACGGGCCTTTCAATCTACTTTGGCTTCGCCCATCGGCGGAAGCCACCGTGGAAACGTCAGGAACAAAACAACTCGAGCCCAGCACGCTCCACGCGCCCAGGCAGGTGCGGGACACTAACATGCTCAATGAGCGCTAGCCTTATAGCCGTTACGCTGAGCGCCTTGATCCTGTATTACTTTGCGCTGACGCTCCCCATCTCTTTGACGCCGCAGCTCGGCATCAAGGCGCTGTCCTGGTGTCTTTGGCCCAGACATCATCATAGCAAGAACGATAAAGCCGAAGAAAAGCGGGACAGCCAGAACGGGCGGCATTAACCAGTGCAAGAATTCAGCAAGTGCCGTGTTGGGGTACAGGCTTGCCAAAACCACGCAGCCCATGCCGAACAGTGCGATGATACCAAAGAGTGTGAAGGCACAGCGGACGACGAGCACCAGCCCCTGCGCGGCGCTGCGCATCAGATAAAATGTGCCGATGAGAAGAATCAACAGCCCTGCTAAAACAATCTTGATCTGCCTCATTTTTCCGTTCTCGCGACTATTTAAAATCAGACTAGAGTGTGATAATAGAATACATCTAGAGATTGATTTTTCTTGGAATATAGCTGTTTGCGACAGAAAATGTAAGGTCATCGATGCATAGAATGCGATCCCACTTGATCACTTTCGCTGCGATGACGCTCGCGGTTTCCGGCACAGCAATGGGCCAGGAAAACCCGTCAGGCCAGATAACAGCTGTCGAGAAATTCGTATCCTATTATAGCGTCGCCTACAGCCAGGGACAGGACCGAATCCCGCGAACACCATCGCCACTTACCGTCGATCTTGCGCGCAAGGATCTCGCACTCGAAACCATCAGACCGCAAAGCGCCCTCACCGGAAATGCCTTTCTTGCCGAAGACGGCACGATCGTCAAATTGGTCGGTGCACAAGGATGTCTATCAACGCAATCATTGGCATCCAACATCAGCTGCGCGCGGTTCTCCATCATCGGGCTGTCCGGTGCGTTGGGTGTCGCCATCCAAGGCGCTGAAGATGCGTTCCCTTGTCACGTGTTTGCCAAAAGCAACACGCCGTCACCAATCAAGTTTGCTGAATGCTTCTTTGAAAAGCGCAACGGCGAGGTGGTCAGTCTGTCTGGCTATCTCGTGCTTGCAGGCACAGCCTTTGCCGCCAGAGATGGGGCGGGAAAACCCCTCATCGCCGACAATGCCTCGTTCGAGGCCGCGGCCAAACAAGCCAGGTCCGGTATCTGGTCCAACACCCTGTTCACTCATCCCTATGGTGAGCGATATCGAAACAATCCGATCAACCCTTAGATGCGCATAAGCACCATGATCTTTGCTTTAACATTAACTGGCTCCGCAGTCTTCGCCGTGAACACCGGACTGCTTGATCTGGACCAATACAATATTTCCTTGGCACCACCAGTTACGATGGTACAGGCGCAGACAACACCAGTACCGACCAAACAAGCCGCCCCGACTGGTTCGCACTTTATGCGCTTTCCGGATGATGCATCATTTGAAACCGGAGATACATGGGTGTCAAAAGGCAAGCGCTACCGATTATATGGTCTGCAATCATGCATTCGCGGGACTCAGGTGACGATTTCACAGGGCGTAAAGCGGGATTGTGGCGAACTCAACCTCATCATGGCTCAAGCGCTGATCAGAGACACGAAGCCTGTCTGTACGAGCATAAGGTCACTTGATGAGCGCAACGATGTCGTCGTTTGTCAGACCACGACGGGCAATCGCGGCTATGATCTTGCCACCTATATGATCGCCCAAGGATGGGGTTTTGCGGCAGTGGCGGGCAATGGGACGTTTGTCGTACCTGCGTATCGAACTGCCGAAGAAACGGCCGGCGAAACGCGATCCGGATTGTGGGTCTATTCGGATATGCCTCACCCCATGAGCATCCTTTACCCGCAAAAGTCGACGGCAGGTCATAAATGACGGGATTTGGGAAAGCGATTATGTTGGCGGCCCTGTTGGCCGGAGCTCATCAGTCAGCCGTGGCGCAAGAATCGGGCAAAGGCAAGCCTTTGCCCGAGCAGCTATACGGTCGCGTCCGCGTGATTGATGGGAAATCGCTCGCCTTTACCGAACAGAAGGAAACAGTTCGCCTGGCAGGATATGAAGCGCCGGAAATCGAGCAGACTGCCACAAGTGATGGTATCGAGTGGCCGGTCGGGCAGGTTTCCAGATCATGGCTGATACTGCGCACGCTGCGCCGTGATGTTAATTGTGCGCCCCTGATACGTGCCGGCAATGACGTTATCATTGCGCATTGCTTTGTCGGCGATGTCAATCTCGCCGCATCAGCGATTTCCGATGGCATCGGGTATGCCTACAATTACCCGAATGAACCGCAGGTGCCCGCGTATTTCGACCTTGAACGCAAAGCGCGTGGCCTGGGTTTCGGCGTGTGGTCGGCTCAAGGGCTGTTGCCGCCGTGGCGGTATCGCTATGAAAAAGCGAATCCAGTGCACTCGCTCGGCGATGTCGGAATAACGCTGGCTCCCCTCCCCTTACCTCCTGTCTTGCGCAGTGTTGCAGGGCAGGAAAAGACATTACGCCAAGAGGACATACGATGAGAAACCGCCCTGCCATTTCAACGGCCGCCCTCGCTGCACTTTTCTTGTCGGTCGTCGCGACAGCATCCGGCCAAACGTTGCAACAGCCCGCGCAGCCGCCACAAAAACTCGATCCCGGAGAATGTGGTGCTGCTGGTCGGGGCTGTGCGAGCGACCGCGAGAAGGAGTACATGCACCTCGGATACAAGCTGTTGCCGCAGTCTTCATCATCGGCGATCGCGACGTACGCACACGCGTGCGCCACCAAACCGGAATGGCGCAATGACTGCGAGAAAAACGCGACGCTGATCCTCCAGCGGCTTGGTCTGACAACGGAGGACTAACCGAAATGACCCGCGCACAAACATTGTCCATCCTCACCGTCGTCGCCTTGGGTATTGGCTTCGGCGCCGGTTATGGCGTCCACAGCATGACAGTTGAACCTGTCGCTGCAGTTCCGCAACTGGATGTGCCGACAGACGAACAAGCTACCGCAGCAATGCGCAAAGTTTCAGTTGCGGAGACCGGTAAGATCCTCTGGCCCAAGGCGATCGTGAAGCTGGGACAATGCAATCGGTCCACAAATGCGGCTGGCGTCGTCTGCATTGCCGAGTTCAATGGCGGCAATGGCGGTCAAATTACAACGAAGCAACTGCAGTTTGCCAGGATCAAAAATGAATGGGTCGCGCCATGAAGGCCTGCCTCAAAATCTAACGGAGATAGGACACCCGCATGAAGTCACATTCTTTTGCTGCCGCCGCCTTGGCAACCGTCGTCTCATTCGCTCCGCTGGAAGCAAGCGCCGATGACGCACCTTGGGGATGTCAGGTTCTCTTGTGTGCCGCATCGGCAAATCCATCGTGGCACGGCGTTCCCTACTGCAAACCGCCGATGTACAAGCTGATCGCGGCGATGGCCAAGCCCGGATTCTCATGGCCGATTTGCCCCAGCTCCGGAACCGGCAGACCCGGCCGAGAAAATTATGAAGACTGCCCTGCGGGCTTCAAAGTGGCCTATTCCGAATCCGGACATGACGGCAATCGCTCGGAACCGAACCGTTGCGAAAAAATGGTCAATGTTTGCCAGGATAGGAATGCTTTGAAGAACTTCAAAAGGATCCAGTATCGCACTACCGCCGGCGCCGGGGAAAACAGTTGCCTGCAGACGATTTTCCAGCCGCGCAAACGCCGCGCGGAACCCTACTTCTTTGATATCAAGAATGGCCAAGGCGTGAAAAAACGCTACTGGTTCAATCTAGACCATTAACCATCAGCCGGTCGGGAAATTCAAGGTGCGGCGCAAGGTATTGTCGCGGCATTCTTATTTGCCCGTTATGAGATTGAGAATTGACTACCAGTCAGTATTCTGTGCCAGGTTCGCCCTTCTTTCCTTCCGCGCATCTTCAAATTGTAGCAGGGATACGGCCATTGTGACCGATGGCTGACACAGGTCCTGCACAGTTTTTCGCAAGTTCTCGTGCTCGGGATTTAAGACGTTCAGTCCCATTTCAGCAAGATGGACATTGACCGCGCTACGCGCCCGCAAAAAGGATAACCGCCATGTCGCCATGATCTCGCGGTGGGCGTCTTCGACCTTTTCCCAGCGCTCGCTTTGTTCAGCCAGACTTTCAGCGGCCCTATAGTCATCGAGACGTCGTTGAAGCTCGTCAGACAGGTCGATAAGCGGCCCCAGCTCTTTTCGGAATGCAGCGTCGGCGCCAGTGAACAGACCGTTGTGGTTTCTAAAATCCATGAAAGTCCACTTCGGTACCACATGTCACCGTTTTTTGCGTCGGAGCGCCAGCGATTGCAACAGGGCATCGAGTTCGTGCCTGTCCAGTGCCTCGTCGCCATCTGAGAGAAGGAACCGGACGTGCTTCACCTTGAGAGCCACATCTTCAAGCGTCGTCGCCGGATGATGCAAAAATTCCGATCGTGCCAGCTGTTCAGCATCTGTCGCGGCGTTTAGCCGTCTTTCGAGTTCCAGGCACCGATCGCTCAATTCATCACAATCAGCCCATTCCCCATAGAGCCGATCGATCTCTTGTCTCGTCAGGGTGTGCCGGCGGATGACCATCAACACCGGCTGTTCTTCACCTTCCACAAGGACACCATCTGAGGCCAGGATCGATAACGTCACGCTTAGCCTTCCCCGAACAGCCATTCATGGGTTAAGACTAATCCAAACGGATTATGCGTAAAAGGGGACACGACTGTCCCGAAGGGGGACACGAATGTCCCCTAGCTTTCTCTTTCGAAAGGCCACAAAACGTCTGTTGGAGACATCGACGGTACAAATTGTTGCGGCACCGAGGGCAATGCAATGATGGAAATGACGACAGAATACGTGCAAAATGTGCTGGTTGTTGAGGATCAGCACCTTATGCGCACAATTCTCGTTGACGAGTTGAAAGCTGCTTTGGCCACTTGTTTTGTACAAGGTGCCGCCAATATGTCTCAAGCCATGGATATGCTGGAGACTAATCAATTCGATTTAGTCGTCATTGACCCCGGTTTGCCCGGGTTTGACCCGAGGTCACAGGCGGACCGCATTGCAGTGGTTCAAACAATTATGGAAGCATCGCCCGACGCGATGCATTTTGTCATTACCGGATCCGACACCGACGAAGAATGGCAAGCCCTGCAGAAACTCGGTGTTCTGGCCTATCTTGCCAAGAATGTCATAAGGCCCGGATCTATGGTGGATGTTCTGGATGATGTTGCCAATCATGGCGAAAGCGTTCGTTTTTCCGACGAAACAACTGGGCCACCCGAATTTGTCTATTCCGAACTAACCCCACGGGAACAGGAAATCCTGAATTGGGTGCGGCAGCGACCAGATGGCAAGACCCGGAGGCAAATCTACGACGAACTGGGCAATCGCTTCGGCATCAATGGAGAATCGGCCGAGAGGCATTACAAACGCGCCCGCGCCAAACTTCTCAAGCAAGGCGCACTACCGAAAGGATTGTAATGCCGAGCACTTTCAGGCTGCATGGGCTTCACGTCCCGATTTCACCCGATGATGTATCCGACGTTATATGGTCAGCTCTAAAAGACGGATCCTACGAAGCGAAGGAAGCCCGGTGGGCGCTGAAAGCCGCAAAACCAAATGACCGCATTCTCGAACTCGGAAGCGGAATAGGGGTCATCACCTCCCTTCTCGCGGGGGTTGAGGGCGCCCACGTCATGGCTTTCGAAGCCAATCCCCACACTGTCCGTTTGGCCAAGAGAGTCATCCGTGCCAACAACCGGAACAATGTGGAATTGGAGCATGGCTTGCTAACGGCAGGACCGTCGCGCGATTTTACCTTCTATGTGCGTGAAGACTTATGGATGTCGTCACTGATCAAGCATCAAGGACCCTACATCGACTCGATCCAGGTCAAGTCCTCCAACATCGACGAGGTTATCACGCGCGCTGATATTGACCTCGTCGTCATGGATATAGAAGGGGCAGAGCTGGATTTGCTTACCCGTGCCAGATTGCCCGGCGTTGAACGCGTTTTTCTGGAATTTCACGACCATCTATATGGCCTGGAGGGTGTCAGGGCAGTCACAAGCGCGATGGCCGACAAAGGCTTTGCCTACGATCCACGCGGATCAAGCGGTCCTTGTGTGCTGTTTTCTCGCAATACCGACCCGCGAGAGTATCAACCGGAGGACATCCATGCAATTGCCTAAACTGATCCCGGCCAGCTTATGTGCGATCGCAATTATTTCCGCCCCTGCATTGTCTGCCGGGCATGATCCAGCCGCCATCAGCATCGAAAACAAAGCCGGCGACAAACTTGCGACCTACGCGTTTGATCAGCTGAAACAGGATTTCCCTCAACACGAGATCGATACAGAGACGCCCTGGAGCAAGGCCGGCGAAAAATTCACATTCCGCGGTCCGTTCCTGAAAGATGTCGTCGCCAAGAACAAGATCGACGGACGCGACGGCGTTGAGGTAACAGCATTCGATAATTTCATTACCAAAATCACAAACGAAGAAATCACTGCCTACGCGCCGATCGTGGCGATCGAAAGATCCTGCAGCGATGCGGATCGATCAAGTGGCGCTTGCACTGAAGGCCAAGATTTCAAGCCGCTTTCGCTTGATGATGGCGGGCCTTACTACATCGTTTGGCCGCTCGATCAGCTTCCGAAATCCTATGTTCCCGCCCGCAACTCGATTTGGGTCTGGTTCGCCGTTAAGCTGAGGCCTGCTGACTGATGATGAAATGGGGCAAATACCTCACGACCATCGTCTACGTTGTGCTGGTCGTTGCGGCCGGACTGTGTTTCTGGTCGTTTTTGCGCGCTGACCTCTACCGCGTGCAGACCGATGAGATCATGAGCCAAACCTTCGAGATTCAAGACCGCGCATCGCAGGCACGCGAGAAGCTCGCCACGATCAAGGGATATCTCTATATCGCTAACGCCACCAATAAACCGCAACCACGCCTCCTGCCTGAAGTCATGTTGCTGGCCTTCAACCTGAAGGCATTGTTGCAACTGGAATATGTAGACCGCTTTCTCGACACTTCAGAAATAGATATGCTTGAGCGGACTGTGGCGCAGATCAATGAAACGCTTTTGCCTCATATCAAAGCAAATGATGAGTTGGATGAAGCCCTGCAATCCATTGCAAAATTTGAAACCGACGTCTTCCGCATCTCCGGCGTAACGCTCGCCCACAGCCTCACGTTGCGTGCCACTGCCGCCATTGAAGCCAGGGCAATCAGAAACAAGCTGTTCTTCGCCGTGGCCATTCTGGTTTTGAGCATTGCGCTGCTTTTTATACTGCAGCAGAGTTCCGTTGCGCGGCGAAAGGATCATCATATCCGATCGTTTGCGTCGCTGTTCGCGCATATGACGCGATCGCGCATTGCAGCGCTGCGCGTATTCCTGAACCGCGATTGTCCTCAATCGCCGGATGCCTTGGCCGCCGCCCGCAGCACGATCGCTGAACTTGATGAGATCAACGAAGGCATGATGACCATGGGCCATGCGCGGACGCGGTCCAAAATCGCTGCACTTGGCGATCTGCTCGGCGATATCGAGAAAAACTGCCCGGTCAGATTGCAAATGGAAATTGAAGATGACGCGGGTGCTGTCATCGTCCCCGCATACCAATTTCATCTGCTTATTGACGAACTGGTTCGAAATTCCGTCAACGCCGTTGCACGGAAATCGGATCCGTTGATCATGATTAAAGCACAAGTCCGGCATCGGTTCTGGCGACGCGCGCAGCTCGTTCTTACCGTCATCGACAACGGGGTTGGCATGCCCGCTTCCATTCTCGCCAAGGCCCGGGAGCCGTTCTTCTCGACAAAGGCAGGGGTTCATGTTGGGCTTGGGCTGACCAATTGCGTGGAGCTCGTCAGGACAATGGCCGGCAAATTAAAAATTACCTCGGCGCCCGAAAAGGGCACGGTCGTGCGCATCGTTTATGTGCTGTAACCGCCAAGGCGATTACCTCAATAAAGGACTGGATCATAATCTTTCCGGCCCGAATCCCGGCGATCATCCTCCTTTACGCTCTCCGGGATTTCGGTCGACCCGTCGGCCCACTTTCCAATCAGGTCGGTCACTGGAATATCAAGTTCCTTGCAAAAACAGTAAAGCAGGCTCAGGGAGATATTCGCCTGGCCTCGCATTATTTTCGTCATATGGGTACTTGATATGCCGACGCGTCTGGCCAAGTCCTTCATCTTGATGCGGTCACGTTTGCGCATTGCCTTCAAGGCGGCGGCCATGCGCGTTGCGAAGATTGCCAGCTCCACACTTTTCTCCAGCTGGCCTTTGTATATTGGCATCTAGTTATCCTCTAGCTCACAGCTGATACTGGTCTATTTATTGAACGCCGCCATGAGTGGCGGATGATGACTCGTAACTAACGGAAAAGAAAGAGATTGGGACCGTCACAAATGCCGCATTTTCCAATCTGCGCTTTTTCGAAAAAAACATACTCTAGTTGGATTTAGTGGTCACTTGTGGCAGGATGATTTTTATGCGCCTGTCCGCTTCGTGCGATACGCGGCCACCTTGGCTTCGCTGAAAAACGTGGACGAGACCCTATGAAAGTCGTTCTTCGCCAGCACCCGACCTACACCATCGCCGATATTGACGATTTCGACGCGTTGTCCTTGCGGCGATGGTATGACAATTCCTCCAGCGACAAGGACGATGAAGCGGCCCTCGGTGTGATCAAGAGTGCGCACAGCAACGACGGCTGGATCGCCTGTGACTGCCTGCAGGGAGACCATAGACCGCTCCTCGCTCCCGTTCGCCAGTCCCACACCTACACGCTTAAGCGGCTGTCGCGCGCCGTTGGTGATCCGCTTGCTCGTTCAGACAGACCCAACCACGCTGAAGGTTGTCCGTTTCGGTTCGACAGGGAATACGGAGCAACGAAGGCCGATATAAGGTTCTTTCTGCGGCCGGTAATCCCGAAAAACACATCATATTTCGATGGACTGCCTGCGGTTGCCGACAAAATTGCAGATCGCGATGCCTCAATCGCTCCGGTTGCACCGACGCGCAGCGACAGACCGTCAGCGCTTGGCATACAGCTGTGGCGGCTGCTCGACGGTGCGGGCCTCAACAGGATACCGCCAATTCAGGATCAGGAACAAATCCCTAAACTCACCGATCAGGCCAAGCGCATCAAGGCGCACGCAAAATCGCTGAAGGCGCTGCGGACATGGCGGCTTTCCAGCCTGCTCTCGACCTGGGCGACCGATTACTTTGACGAAACGAGCTTCTGGCAACGGAACTTTAAAAAGTCCAAGCCCGATTGGCCGTCAACGCAGCGGCCCACTGCTTTCATGACAGTTTCTGCGACGGGCATCACGGAAAGCAAGATCTATCCAGCTTCCCTTGCTGGCCACATCGATGTCGCGACTCGGGTTCGCCGTCCCTTGCGCGGCGATCCAAAAAATCGCGGGCCGTTCCTCACGATCATCAATTTCGACGACGGCGACGACAACGAAGGGCCAATGCGGGCGGTCCAGGCCTATGCACAGCCCGTCTATAGCGGCGATACACTCTATCCCGTCGAAAGTGGTTTCGAGCGCTCGGTTCTCGATTTTCTGATCTGGGCGCAGGCCGCCCTCGCCAAAGCCGCCCCGTTCATGAAGATTGCCATTCACAAGCCACTCTTTGCTGTCTCGACGGAAGATGGTCCCTGCCGGCCGGATTTCATTCTCGATATCAGCATCCGTGATCGGCCGGCACCGCGGTTGATCATAGAGGCCATGGGATTTGACACCGATGACTATGAAGCGGCAAAGGCCGCCACGGTGCCGCGCATGCGACGAATTGGTCCTGTCTTCGAGATCAGACCGCCTCAGATCAGCGAGAAGAACGCAGCGGCGACAAGCAAGCTGTTGCTCGACTGGATCCTCGCCAACACCAGCCTCGCCTGACCGCCTCATTGCCCCCTTCCCGCAGCGTTCGACCGTCATGGTTCTTTGATCGTGAGCGAAAGCGACCCAAGGGGGCCTTTCCCCCTTGCCGTCGCAAAGCGCCTGCTCAGGGCTTGCGATGCAGCAAGTCGGTCGCACCCCGGAAGGCGCAACCGCGTTGCGCACCGCGCCCCCTCCTCGGGCGCTTTTAGCCATCCCCCGCGTCCCTTCGACAGGCGGGAGCAGGCCAGGAGCCTGCCCACGCCCAATTGAGGAGAGACAATTCATGACCAAAGAACAGGATTTTTTCACCACCCTCGACAAACTGGTGATGAGCAAGAATAACGTTCGCGCCGATGATGAAAGCCCCGTTGATACCCTCGCCGCATCGCTGCTCAATCACGGCCAGATCAGCGCGCTTGTGGTCGAGCCGGACGGCAAAAGGTATGGCGTTGTCGCTGGCGGCAGACGCTATCGCGCCTTTCGTGACCTTCTCAAGCGCAAGCTCATCACCAAAGATTTCCCCATCAAGGTCATGTTCCGCAGGCAAGGAATTGACGCGGCTGAAATCTCGCTGGCCGAAAATGTCGAGCGCAAGCAGATGCATCCCGCCGAGGAGGCCGAGATTTTCCGCCGCCTGATCGAGGAAGAACAGGCGAGCCGCGACCAACTGGCCGAGCGCTTCGGCGTTCCGTTGCATCACATCAACCGCCGCTTGAAACTGGCGAAGGTCGCCCCGCAGATCATCGCGGCCTACAAGGGCGGCGAACTGACGCTGATGCAAACCGAAGCCTTTGCGATCACCGATGATCATCAGCGGCAGGTGGATTATTTCGAGCGAAGTCAGGACTGGAACCTGCGTCCCGATCTCATCCGCAAGGCACTGACGGACAGCGCCGCGAGCCTTGACGGCAGCAATATTGCGAAATTCGTTGGCCGCGCGGATTACGAAAGCGCTGGCGGAGAGATTGTGACCGACCTTTTCAATGAGGACGTGTTCTTCAAGGATAACGCCCTTTTAACCCGACTGGCCGAGGAAAAACTTGACCGTGCTGCAAAAGCAGTTGCGCGGCAGGAAGGCTGGAAATGGGGCCTTGCCTGTCTCGATTACGACTATCGGGTGATGGAGCGTTTCGGCAACATTCACGGCGAACTGGTTCCTGTCGAAACGCCGGAAGCGCTCGAGCTTAAAGGCAAGCAGGATGAACTTAACGCGCAGATCGACGCACAGGAAAGGGCACTTGCAGCCCCCTATACGAATGATGACGGCGAATTTCTCTCCGATGAGGCCGAGGAAGCCTATTCCATGGTGTATGAGAACGACGAAAAATTGTCGGAACTCTATGATGAGCGTGACACCATCGCCCAACTGATCGGGCGGGCTGCCACCATCCGGCGCTACAAACCCGACGAAATAGCGCTTGCGGGGATTGTCTGCACAATCGGGCATGACGGCTCGGTCGAGGTACGGCGCGGATTGGTTGAGCCGGAAGACAAACCACGACTGGCCGAATTGCAGGAACGCGCGCGTATCCGCAACAACATCATTGCGGACCGGCAAACGGCTGGCGAAGAGGAGGCAGCGGACAGCGGCAGCGCCGAAGCGCCGGATGAAAGCGAGATAACCGCCGAAATCGAGCGCCGCAAGGCCGAACGTGCGGCCACGGAAGAAGCGGAAAAGGAACAGCAGCGGGAGTTGACCGCCGACCTCAGCCAAGCCCTTCTTGGCAGCTTGTCCTTGGCGCGTACTGCGGCGCTGCGCGCAACCCTTGCGGACAATCAGGATGTGGCCCTGCGGTTTGGTGCCTATGAGTTTGCCTTGCACATGCGCACGGCGCCGATGCGCGAGCATTGCCCGATCACGGAAATGCACATCGGCACGTCCCATCTTGGGGAACAGGCGGAAAGCCTGGCCGGTCGGGCTTACGAGGCGCATGTCGAACGTCTGCGTGGCGGCTTGCCCTGCGACGAGCAAGCCCTTTGGGACACCCTCATGGACGCATCAACCGACGAGATCATGGATATCATTGCCGTTGGTGTTGCCGGAACCATCGACGCCCACACCCCGCAGATCGACACTTTTGCTCGCAGCCGCAAAAAGTGGGCGGACAATCTGGCAGACCGCCTGAACCTCGATATGCGCGAATGGTGGACGGCAGACGCCGCGTTTTTCGGGCGCGTTTCGAAAGGCGTTCTCGTCAATGCCATGGCGGAAGCTGCACCGGAAATCACCGGCATCCAGAATCCGCAAAAGCGTGACATTGCGCTCGCAGCGCTCGCCAAGCTGCCGAAAAAAGAACTGGTCGACAAGGCAGCAGAGGCCATGAGCGGGTCCGGGTGGCTTCCCGCGCCGCTGCGCACACCGAAGCTCGAAAGCCAGGTTGCGACGGCGGCTTCTCTCCCCGCCGCCAACGAGGAAGCCGCCTGACAAGCGGCCCAAGAACCGCGCCCTTCGGCGCGGTTCCCTCCTCCTCCGTTCACCTGGCTAAAGGTTCATCATCATGTCCGTTCGTCTTTTTTCGCTGGGCGAGCTCGCGCGGCTCGGCGCACTCGTCATTACTCAATCAGGTACCGGCTTCAACGACCGCGCACTTGTTCAAAGCATGGCCTACGTTTTGCACCGCATCAGCGTCCACAACTATATGGCCCACCGAAAACATTATCAGGAGCGAAGCGCCAGATACTGTGACAACAGCGGCGCCCCGCGATCCGCGTTTTCCGAAACAGAAATCGCCGACTATTTGTCGACGATCAGCGCGTCCGGCATCCACACCGACGAAGCCCGCTATGATGCGGACTTTGTTCCCTACCACTGTGCCGATTTCCCCGAGGCCGATGAAGCTGCAATCCGCCGCTTCCTTGGCTTGGTGCACGCTGCTGTAAGAATGGTGGAAGAGCAGCGGCAGCGCGCCGACACCAGAGCAAAGTTGACTGTGATCGAGGGAGGACGCCATGCCACCCCGCGATCCTGACGGCTTTGCGGCCCGCGTCAACTACGCCGCGCGTATCATCGCCGAGGGCCGCAAACCGCAACGTGCGTTTGACGCTTGCTTTGAACAACATGACGGTGATGAAGTCGTAACGGCTTTGGTTCGTAGAGCAAGACGCAATCCAAAACTGTCAGCAAATCTCTATCGCTACCTCAACGAGACATCGGTACAGGAGGCGGCCGAGAGATTGCAGGCTGTCAAGTCGCGCCAACTGGCACGCATCGCGCGAAAGAAGCGCGAGGCGGCTCAGGCCGCCTTTGATGAGTGGTTTTTGCAGATCAAGGACCCTTCCAAGGATGGTCAGTCATGAACCAGACGATCAATTGACTAGCGCGACCTTAGCCATGCACCTGGCCACCTTGCCGTGCGATACGCTACTGACTTCGCCGGCTGCGCGACGATTATCCTACTCTCGCACCGCATTCAGCTCCTTTTCAAGCCCCCCTTTCTTCCCTTCCAGTGGAAGCAGGGCAGGCCTCGTCCTGCCCCTGCCCGTCAGGCGAGGACCGGGAGAACGGGGGACAAGCTGAGAACCGGAAGGGGGATCACACCCACCCGTAGGGCCGACTGGTGTCCGCAACGAGGACGGTGCTGCAGGCAAGGTCGAAGCATGGGGAAGGCCGGCTTTCTGCTTGTGGGGGAGAGAGGGCAGAGCCCTTTCTTCCCTCTCAGTGAGTTGAAATTTGGTTGAACCTGTTCTGCCGCCGCATGTGGGCTCACGTGCAGCGCGCGACGAGTACTGCGTGTCACCTGCGCGCTTCTAATTCTGATTCATGCTTTGGCATTCAATACGTGGCTATCTCACTTTCGCTGGCTTAGGTTGCATTTTATTAGCACCTCGATTGGGCGTTTAGGGTTTCATTACTTACGCTGCAACGATGTTCTGCCCAAACACGTTTGACCTGGCTTTCGCTGCATCCCGCCAGTTTGGCGGTGCGAGCAATGCTATTTCTGCCCGTTCAATAATATCTGACATCCCAATTGTTCATTTGACCTGTGTGCCTGTTGGGAAAACGCCGCCCTTGGCAAAATTTTATCCAATTAAATCAATCACTTAATTGCATAAGCCTTATTATGGAACTATCCGGTTCTGTCGCGGTCGCTCTTGCCATTTATAGCGGCGCCATCACATGAGCTCGAACCGCTTCCTTCCAAAGCCAAAGCTCGCCATGCGCAGAGAGCGCGTCGGCTCTCTCTTCTACATATCGCGTCGCGACCTCAACGAAGACTTCATCTCCGAACTTGGAGCGAAACGCCGCGATCTGATCGAGGTCGAAATGCATCGAGATGGTATCTCCGTCTTTGACAACGGAGATACCGAAGTCCGGTCGGTCTGAATTGGCGCGAGTAAACCGCATGAGTGGCTACCTATCTTAAAAACCGCTTTTCCTGTTTCTTGACCTGGTCCATCTTTTGAAGCCGGAAGATTTCTTCGACGGGCACGATGTCCTTATGGACGTTCTGGACGCCGCCATCGGCGATGATCCGCCGGAATGCATCCTGCATTGCTGTCGTGGCGGCACGGATACCATAATTGCCGTAGATCGTCATCTTGATGTTGCCGAGCGAGCGGACGCGAGTAGCGTCGAGTTCCGGATAAGCATTGGGGACGATGACCAGCGGGACAGGCCCGTCCCACGCGCGCGAGAAGCTCTCGATTTCGGCCGGGTCCTTCTTCTTGGAGTGGATCAGGACCATGTCCGCGCCGGCCTCGGCATAGGCCAGGCCGCGCTTCAGCGCCTCGTCTTCGCCGAGGCCCGCGATCAAAGCTTCCGTGCGGGCGATGACGAGGAAATCCGGATCGCTGCGAGCGGAGACCGCAGCTTCGATCTTGCCCTGGAACTCCTCAATTCGCAGTAGCTCTTGCCTCCCATCAGCGGCAAGGCTGGTGACTTTGGGGAAGGTCTTGTCCTCGATCACGACGGCGGCCGTGCCCGCCTTTTCGTATTCGCGGATGGCATGGATGACGTTCAAGGCATTGCCATAACCGGTATCGATATCCGCAACGATGGGCAGCGACGACTGACCGGCGATCGCCCGCAGCATATCGAGATGCTGGGTCATCGTGATCAGGCTCATATCGGCAAGACCGTAAAGCGCCGAAAGCTCGAAGCCGGACGCCCAGAGACCGTCGAAGCCGGCCTCCTCGGCAAGGATCGCCGACAGTGGGCTGTGGGCGGCCATGATGTGGACGAGGCCGCGTTCGGCCATGCGGTCACGCAGTTTTCTTGCTTTGCTCATAGATCTTCTCACTTTCGGATAGGGCTTCGCAGGCGGCAAGGATACGGCCGCAGGCGTGCTGCAGGTCCTCGATCGACGCGGCATAGGAAATACGGATATAGGGTGAGGCCATGAAGCCGCTGCCCGGCACCACGGCAACGCCGAACTGCTCCAGCAGGTACATGGCGAAATCCATGTCGGTCTCGATCACCTTGCCCTGCGGCGTGAGCTTGCCGAGCACGCCGGCGCAATTGACGAAGACATAGAAGGCGCCATCCGGGGTGCGGCATTTGAGGCCTTCTGCCTCGTTGATTTTCTCGACCACCAGGTCCCGGCGCTTGCGGAAGCTCGAGACGAAATCGCCGATGTAGTCCTGGTTGCCGCCGATCGCCTCGATCGCCGCATATTGCGAGATCGAGCTGGTGTGGGACGAGGTCTGCCCCTGGATCGTATTCATCGCCTTGATCAGATGCTTCGGCCCGGCGCCATAGCCGAGGCGCCATCCGGTCATGGCGCTGGACTTGGAAACGCCGTTGACGGTGAGCGTCCGATCGATCAGGTCCGGCGCGGCCTCGGCCATCGTGGCAAACGTCACACCATAAACGAGCTTCTCGTAGATATCGTCGGCAAGCACGTGTACCTGATCATAGCGACGGAGGACACCGGCCAGTGCGGCAAGTTCAGCCTTCGAATAGACCGCACCGGTCGGATTGTTGGGTGAATTCAGCATCAGCCACTTTGTGCGCGGCGTAATCGCCGCCTCCAGCTCTTGCGGCTTCAGCTTGAAACCGAAACGTTCGTGGCAGGCAACGAGAACCGGCTCGCCGCCGGCAAGCCGCACCATATCGGGATAGGACACCCAGCAAGGCGTCGGAATGATGACCTCGTCGCCCGGATCGAGACTTGCGAAGAGCGCATTGAAGACGACCTGCTTGGCGCCGCAGCCGACGGTGATCGCGTCGATGTCGTAGTCGAGGCTGTTGTCGTGGAGCAGTTTTTCCCTAATCGCTTCGCGCAGTGGCTTGACGCCGGCAACAGGGGTGTAACGTGTCCTGCCATTGCGAATGGCGGCGATACCTGCATTGCGAACCGCTTCCGGGGTGTCGAAATCCGGCTCGCCCTGGCTAAGCGTGATGACATTGATGCCCTTTTCCTTCAGGGCGGCGGCAGCTGCAGTCATAGCCTTGGTTTGAGAGGGACGGACGGCTTGTAGTCTTTTGGCGATGAGTGACAATGCAACTCTCCTCGAAACACTGGGTTTGACCCAGAATTAGCCAAGGTAGCCGCAACCTGCCAATTGCAGCATCGCGTAAAACGTGTCTGATGATCGCATTTCCCGATGAAACCGGCTGCCACCTATTTGATCGGGACTTCTTCCTCTGTCATTTTGCGGCAAAGCCTCGTGAGCCAACGGCAGAAGGCGCGGGCGATATCCGGGTTGTCGCTGCGATCGATCGCATAGGCACGGTACTGCATGCCGCTTGGCGCGCGTGACCCGGCAAGCACTTCCAGGAGGCCCTGCCTGATCAGATCAGCAACCACGATATGTGGTGTCACAAGCAAGCTCTGCCCGGTGGTTACCGCCGGCAGGGCGAGATAATGGTGATCGTAGCGGGCACCTGTGGTGATATCGGATGTCTTCAGGTCCATTCCTCGCAGCCAGGTCGGCAGAATGTCAGGCCGCGAGGTAACGGCAATAACCGGGGTGCTCCGCAAGGCCTGCAGACCGCGCCCAGCGACACAATCCGGGGCACCGACGCAGACGAGTTGTTCGTCATGGACGTCCCAGCGGTCGGCAGGCTCGGTCAGCATCAGGTCTCGGGTCAACAGTACGTCGAAGCTGTCGGTCGAAGCGGGGGCGGATAAGGTGCTGATCACGTCGACCGTAACGCCGCTCATTTCTTTCGAGAATTCGCGCAAGTTGGGGATGAGCACCGTATAGGCGAAGGTGGAAAGCGACGTCCGAACGACGAGACGATTGGCGTCCTTCCTGCCGTTGCGGCGCATCCGTTTTGCGGTAAAGAGGATCGTATCGAGCGGCTCGGCCACGGCATCGGCGAACAGTCGCCCGAAGTCCGTCAATTGGCTTTGGCGGCCCCGCCGCTCGATCAGCGTCGCCCCGAAATATTCCTCCAGCACCGCAAGATGGCGGCTGACCGAGCTCTGGGTGATGGCGAGAGTTTTGGAAGCCCGCGTAACACTGTTGTCGCGTGCGACCTGCACGAATGCCCGCACCGCATTGAGTGAAAGATCTTTTTCCTCGGTCAAATTTGTCTCCCATGAACCGGATGGATACACATCCAGAATCGCTTATCTGACATCGTAATATTCGATAATTGTCACAACCATGTAACAAAACCATTCAATGGTCAGCCTCAAGTTAAACCCATCAAGGCGATGCTTTTTCACATTGCCGACGAAACGAGGGAACCGATGTCAGCGATAACCATCGAAAAAATAGAAAAGTCGTTCTGCGCGACGCCCGTTCTGCGCGAAGTGTCGCTCAGTATCGCTGATGGTGAGTTCCTGACGCTGCTCGGCCCGTCGGGTTGCGGCAAGTCGACACTATTGCGCATCCTCGCAGGCCTCGAGGTGCAGACCGGCGGTTCGGTTTCGATCGGCGATCGCGTGGTGGACGGCGTGCGGCCGAAGCGCCGCGACGTGGCGATGGTGTTCCAGTCCTATGCACTTTACCCGCATATGACGGTTGCCCAGAACATGGCGTTGCCCTTGCGCATGCGGCGGCTTTCTTCCTGGCAGCGGCTGCCGCTGCTGGGTCGGTTTATGCCGGGCACGAATGCGGTGGTCGAGGAGATTGACAAGGTCGTCATGCGTACCGCGAAAGCGCTTGGCATCGGCCATCTACTGGCCCGCAAGCCCGGCCAGTTGTCGGGAGGGCAGCGCCAGCGTGTCGCCGTCGGCCGTGCGATGGTGCGGGAACCCGCCGTCTTCCTGATGGATGAACCGCTCTCCAATCTCGACGCCAAGCTCAGGGTGCAGATGCGGGCCGAGATCAAGGAATTGCATCATCGGCTCGGTGTCACCTTCGTCTATGTGACCCACGACCAGTCCGAGGCCATGACCATGTCGGACCGGGTGGCGGTCATGCTCGACGGCGAGTTGTTGCAGGTCGCTCAGCCACAGGAGATCTATGACGATCCCGACGACCGGCGTGTGGCCGAGTTCATCGGCTCACCCAAGATCAACATGCTGGATGCGAGGCTGCGCGAAGGCGGACTGGCCGATACGGCCGGCACGAGCTTTTCCATTGCCGGCAATATCGGACCGGGTACAGCCCTGACCCTGGGTATCCGCCCCGAGGCGTTCCATCTCGTCGATGCCGGTGGCAGGAATGTCCTGACTGGCGCGGTGCGGCTGGTCGAGCACATGGGGTCCGATCTCTATGTCCATCTCGACGTCCCGGGTACCGACCACCCAGTTGTTGCGCGGCTGTTGGCCGAACGTGCGCCGCAGATCGCCACGGGCCAGACCCTGCATCTCGGCGTCAAGCCGGAGCGCCTGTTGCTGTTTTCCGCCGACGGTAAGCGCTTGCGCCACGATCATCATCGAAACGCAACCGTGCTGCGGATCAAGGAGCGCGTGCAATGAGCCGCGCCGCTTCCACTGCAATCAAACCTGCTGGCTCTTCGGCAGACCGGCACGGCACCCGCAAGGCGCTACGCCATCACCGGCTTGCCGAAACATTCGCGGCCTGGTCATTGGCCGGACCGGCGCTCGTCCTGCTTGTCGTCCTGTTCTTCCTGCCGGTCTTTGCCATCTTCGCCATTGCCCTGACCGACTGGCAGTTCGGCGCCAGCAACCTCTCTTTCGTCGGGCTCGGCAACTTCAAGGAGGTCTTCGCCGACGAAGGCTTTCGCGCTTCGCTCGTCAACACCATTCTCTATGTCGTGATCGTCGTCCCCGGCACGATCGTACTTGGCCTTACGATCGCGCTGCTGATCGAAAGCGGCAAGTCTTGCAGAGCCTTCTACCGTGCGATCCACTTCCTGCCCTTCATGGCAACCTTGACCGCCATGGCGATTGCATGGGAGGCGTTGCTGCATCCCACCATTGGTCTCGTCAACCAGACACTCGCCGGCCTCGGATTGCCGACGGCCAACTGGCTGCGCGATGAGAACACCGTGCTGCCGGCGCTGGCCATGATCGGTATCTGGCAGAATCTCGGCTATGCAATGGTGCTGTTTCTCGCCGGGTTGAAGTCGATCCCGCAGGATCTCTACGATGCTGCCGACATCGATGGCGCCGACCTCTGGCTCGACCGCTTGCGTACCGTCACCCTGCCAATGCTTGGGCCGGTGACCATGTTCGTCTTCATCGTTGTGGCGCTGAAAGCCTTTGAGACCTTCGATACGGTGCAGGTGCTCACCCAGGGCGGACCGGGGCACGCTTCCGAGATGCTGCTCTACACGCTCTACCGCGAAAGCTTCGAGTACCTGCGCACCGGTTACGGCGCCTCCGTTGCCGTCGTCTTTCTCAGTATCGTCGTCGCGCTGACCCTCATCCAGGCCCGCGTCATGGACAGGAAAGTTCACTACCAATGAGCACCCCTCACTCCCAGGGTCTCTCCGCGGTCCTACGCCATTGCGTGCTGCTGATCACCGGCGCGCTGATCCTCATCCCCTTCGTCTGGATGGTCTCACTGTCGATCAAGCCGCCGGGCGAGATCTTCCGCGCCTCCTTCTCCTTCTGGCCGCAGCAGTTCTATGGCATCGAGAACTATACCCGCGCGCTAACCGAAGCGCCCCTGCCGCAATACATGCTGAACGGCGTCTTCGTCTGCACGATGATCGTCGTGCTGCAAATTGCCGTCTGCGCGCCGGCGGCCTATGCGCTGGCCAAGCTCGACTTCCCCGGCAAGAACCTGCTGTTCGCCATGGTGCTGATCGCGCTGATCCTGCCGCACGAGGTGCTGTCCCTGCCGCTGTTCATCCTCGGCTACCAGATCGGCATTCTCAACACCTATGCCGCGCTGATCTTCCCCTATGTCGTCTCACCCTTTGGCATCTTCCTGTTCCGGCAGTTCTTCAAGACCATTCCCGACGACGTCATCCATGCCGCCCGCCTTGACGGCCTGTCGGAACTTTCGATCGTCTGGAAGATCATGGTGCCCATGGCCCTGCCGGCCATCATCGCCTTTGGCATCTTCTCGGTCGTCAGCCACTGGAACAGCCTGTTCTGGCCGCTGATCGCGGTGCGCGACCAATCTCTCATGCCGCCGCCGCTCGGCATCATGGCTTTCAAGAACGAAGAAGCCGGCAACGACTACGGGCCGCTGATGGCGGCATCAACCCTCGTCGTCGCACCCCTCATCATCGCATTCCTCTCCGCTCAAAGATGGTTCGTCGAAGGACTGACAGGCGGGGCGGTCAAGTAAAGACCCAGTCTACATAGGCGACAAAATCACCGGTACATATATTCTCTATTTCAAGGAAGCACCTGATGAACTTCAAACGACGCATTCTTTGTGCCATGGCAGCGGCTAGCTTTGCCCTTTCGATGACGACGCCAGGTTGGTCGCAGGAAAAGGTCACGCTGCGTGTGACGGCGGCGCCGTCCACGGTTGCCGACATGTACGAGATCATGGGAAAGGCTTTCGAGGCAAAGCATCCCGGCATCGCCGTCAAGATCGATGCGACCCAACGCGACTACATCGCCCTGCTGGACACCACGCTGCGCGAAGCCTTGACTGGCCAATTGGCCGATGTTTCCATTCAAGGAAACAACAAGATCCGGCTCCTTGTTGACCGTGGCATGGCAGTGCCCCTGGACGACTATCTTGCCGCTGAGATGAAATCGCCGGAGACGACTTTGTCCCCGTCGGTCGCATCGATCGGCCGCTTCGGCGGAAAGGTTTACGGTCTGGGGCTTTCTGTTGCCACCCCGCTCGTCTTCTACAATCTCGATCTGGTGAAAAAAGCCGGTGGCGATCCTGCTAATCTGCCGACGACATGGGAAGGTATTCTCGATCTGGCGCGTAAGATCGATGATCCGAACAGTAGCACGCTTGGCGGCGACTTTACTTACGATAATGCTGATTGGCTCTGGATTGCTCTGATCGAGAGCCAGGGAGCCAGCATGATGACTGCGGATGAGAATAAGGTTGGATTCAGCGGGCCGGAGGGCCTGAGGGCGATGCAGCTTCTGAAATCCTTTGGTTTGGCGGGACAGGCAAAGGTGGACATGCCACGTGACCAGGTGAGGCAGTTGTTCGCTTCCGGCAAGCTCGGCATTCTTGTCGACTCCAGTAGCAATCTCGGCAATTTCGAAAAGCTGTCGGCCGGCCGCTTCGGTGTGGCGACCCGCGCATTTCCGCTTCTTTCTCCGGAAGCGCGCCTTCCAGCGGGCGGCGCGCTCGGCGTCGTCTTTGCAAAGGATGCAAAACGCCAAAAAGCCGCGTGGGAGTTCCTGAAGTTTGCCGCCGGCGCGGAGGGTCAGATGATTATTGCGAAGAACAGCACTTACATACCCGCAAACAGCCGTGTCGCCACCGATGCTTCCATGCTCGGTCAATTTTACGCCGATCGACCGAACATGAAGCCCATCGTTGATCAACTCTCCATACTGGATGGCTGGTATGCATTTCCGGGGCAGAACAGCAGTAAAATCATCGATGTGCTGATCAATCACATGCGTTCGGTGATAACGCTCAAGGTCGAACCGGAGGCGGCGTTGGCTGCAATGACTCGCGAGGTCACAGCCCTGCTTCCCCAGTAATCAACCAAGTCAATTGCCCTCCAACTCAGAAACTACAATGAAACACTTCGTCCCTTTCAAAGGCGCGCTATACGGCAGAGCTCGCTCTTCAGGGCATCGTTAAGGAGGTAAGGCCGCTTCTGCCCTGAGCGGGGCATACGAGACGAGTGACTGCACTCATCGCCGGCCACTCATCTAGGCTTGCGAAATATCTGCGACGCTGCCGGTGCAGCTCTTCCAAAATAAAGGCAAGAAAAATGACCAAAAGCAAGGTTTGGACCGACATCGACCTGGACCGGGAAGGTCGATCGACGGGCTATCTCAGGGTTCCTCATTCCGTGAACGACTCGGGCTATGGATGGATTCCCGTACCGATCGCCGTCCTGAAGAACGGCGATGGTCCAAGCGTTCTCTTGATGGCGGGTAACCACGGAGACGAATATGAAGGCCAGGTACTGCTTATGAAATTGGTGCAGAACCTCTCGCTACAGAACATACGTGGGCGACTGATAATTCTGCCGGGTGTCAACGCCCCAGCGGTCGCGGCGGGAACCCGTATTTCTCCGATCGACAATGGTAACCTCAATCGGCTGTTTCCCGGTGAGCCGGACGGCACGCCGACTCAGATGATCGCCCACTATATCGACAGCGTCTTGCTCCCGCAGGTCCGATACTGCTTTGATTTCCATTCCGGGGGATACTCTTCGGAATACTTGCCAGCGGCTCATTTGGTCGCACCGGATAACCCTGATCTTCGGAAAGAGGCGATTGGTTTTCTTAAAGCTTTTGGGATGCCCAATTCCATCTTGATCCAAGGTTTGATTGGGGGAGGAACCCGCCTCCTGGGATCATGTCAGCGTCTGGGCGTCGGTCATATGTCGACCGAGTTAGGGGGTGCCGGAGCATTCTCAATTCAGGCATATCGGGCTGCTGAACAAGGGCTGCAACGCCTTTTGCACCACGTCGGGGTCTTGGCCTATGGCCAAGAGGATTCACCACCCGCAACGCGCTTTTTTTTGCGGCAGTCGACGCAGGATTTTGTCTATGCCGAGGCGACGGGCGTCTTTGAAGCGTATGTCGGACTCGGTGAGACGATGGAGGCCGGGACACAGGCGGGGGTCGTGCATTTCACCGAAACGCCATGGCGTGACCCTCATCCTGTTTTCTTCCGTCACGGCGGGGTCGTTCTTTGCAAGCGAAGCCCGGCTCGCGTGAAAATCGGCGATTGCCTGTTCGTGACGGGAACCGCCGTGGAGGCCATCTGACGATGTCGTTCTCTCAACTGCACCCCATCTCATTTGAATCCCATTGGTACTGATTATGAGAAGCATCGACCCAGATATGCTCGCCGCAATCAAGAAGCATAAGGAACTCCAGGATGCGGACAGCGGTGTGCCGAGCACACTTTCGGAAAACCGTCTTCAGCAAGATCGTCTTGCCCCGCACTGGTCCGCGGGCGCTCCGCAGGTCGCGAGCGTTTCCGACACGACTATCCAAATCAACGGCGTGGAACGCCATATCCGAATCTATCGGCCTCTTACGGTAGATCCTGCAGCCGTCATTCTTTTCCTTCACGGTGGCGGATGGGCACGGGGAACGATATCAACGGGCGATTGGGCGTGCCATACTTTTGCCGCCGAGACAAATCTGACCGTTATTTCGCTTGCCTATAGCCTTGCACCGGAGGCCCCGTTCCCAGCAGCGATTAATGATATCCGGGCGGCGATGGATTGGTGCGCGGAAAATGGTTCGGCGCTTGGTTTCGACGGCCGCCGAATATTCCTGACGGGAACGTCCGCAGGAGGAAACCTGTCGCTGACAGCGGCGCTTGCCAGGCGTCAGCATGGCGAGTTCATGCCGATAGGTCTCGGTCTGCTCTTCGGAATCTTCGGCGACAACCTCGATACTGACAGCTACAGGCAATACGGACCTGGGCAATATGGTTTGTCGCACTCCAGAATGGAGCAGTACTTCAAATGGTATGTTCCGACCGGGACGGTATCAAGGGATCCTTTGATTTCGCCGCTCTATGCAGATCTCTCCGGCTTGCCTGCCACGTTTATCGGAATCGCGGAATTTGACGTGTTGCGAGACGACTCCTTTTTGCTTGCGGGAAAAATGGCTGCAACGTCGACGCCACTCACTGTACGTTACTATGAAGGACTCGCGCATGGTTATGCAATGTATGCCCGCGCAGTGCCTGCTGCCCAACGAGCGCTTTCAGAAACAGCAGTATTCTTCCGCGATGTCACGTCGAATTGCAGAGAACGCTGAGGTTCTGCCATGAGCGACTCCGGCAAAATATGGGATGGACGCAAGTTTTCGGACGTGGGCGTGGTGGACTGCCATGTCCACATATTCGGTTCAAGCCGCGAAATGGCGGTGCCTAGGTTTCCGCACCCGGAACAGCCGGCGTCCTTGGTGAATGTGGAAGAACTCGGCAATGCACTCGGTATCCAGCGTTACGTGTTAACGCAGCCCAGTTTCCTTGGATTCGACAACACTTTGATCCTGGATACGATCCTTGCGAGGCCATCGGACCTTCGAGGCGTCGTATGGCTGGACCCAGCTCAGGATCCAGCTGCAATCGAGGCGCTTGCCGCAAAAGGCGTTGCTGGGCTGAGATTTCCTTTGAAATATGCCAGCAACCTGCCCGACTGGTCAGCGTATGAGGATATCTTTATGGCCGCAGCCAGGCACGGCATCCACGTCGAACTCGGCTTGACTGGACAATATCTCGTTGACGCCATGCACAAGATTCTCGATCACAGCGCGAACGTGGTGATCGCACATCTTGGCATGTTCGACGCTGAACTTGGCCCTGATCGCGATCCGGCCTTCGATGCCGTTCTGGAAGCTGCTCAATCCCGACGGGTCTGGATGAAACTGTCTGCGCCGTACCGATCCAGTGAAATATTTGCGAATCGGGCCTGCCAGCGTATTCTGGAAAGGATAGGCGCTGAACGGACCGTCTGGGGTTCGGACTGGCCGCATGTCGGACCGAAGCTCGATCGGCAGACCACCTACGCCCAAACATTGCGATGGCTGTTAAAGACGGTGACCGTTGATGCGACCCGACGGCAAATCTTCGTGACATCGCCGCAGGAACTGTATCGGTTCGGCTGTCAGGACAAGACAACATAAAGGTCGAACGCCTTCTCTGGCGAACCAATTGGTCGCCCGCCGTCGGCCCGCTTGTTTTCATCGCTACCGACGCGCCGGAGAAACGCTAGGCATCTTGCCATGCTGTCAGTTTTCCTAACTGGCTAATTGCAAGGTCAATGTAGGGCCGGATTCAAGTTCATAAGCTGCGGGTTGATGCGATCAGCTGCCAAGCCAAGCAGTCGAGTGCACTGCTCTCTCATGAATAGAGGGGCGTTTCAGGCTGTGACGCGTGTCCGATCGGAAAGGGTGTGACTGTCCAGCTCAATTCCAAGTCCGGCTATAAGGCACACGCTGAACATGAAATAAGCAACTACTCCGACAAGATCGAGGATCTCGATGTCGGAAAGACCCGCGTCTCTCAGTTCTTGAATATCGCGCAATTGCACCAAATGCGACGATCGAATTAATTTGGACGCGAACTCACCCATTTCTAGCAAACGAGACGGTAGATTTGCCCGACGGAAATTAATTTCCACGCGGGCGGCAAATAGCGGATCACCGCTCAAAGCCGCCAATTTGCCAGTATGGCTGACAAGAGAACTCGTTGCCCGACATTCGCTGGTGACCACCACTGCGACGAACTCGCGCTCTAGTGGGGTTAGGCTGCTAGTTTGATTCCTGATTGTCGCTTTGCCGGCAAAGTCCATGGCCTCCGCGAGATCGGGGCGAAAAGAGAGCACCTGCATTAGAGGAGAAACGCGCCCCGCCCTGGCACTTGTTTGTCCGACCAACTGTTGGTCGTCACGCGGTGAATCGGCTAAAGGTAACTCCAGCCAGCTTGGCGGGCTTTCCAAAGAATTCGAATAGGAGCGCATTTCCAGTCTTCCTCGTGACTAATCTACAGTAGGCTAAATCGCTATGTTGTTGGAGGCAACGCACGCCATCGTCGATTGCATCGTTTCCATCGGATTATTCGATGCTATATGTTGACCGGTCTGTTCCTTACAACTAGAGAATTTGCGCAATTGCTGATGTATCGCGACTGGACCACACCGATTAGAAACGCCGCGGACGCCCATTATCCTTTATAGAAAACTGCCAGCGCCGCTGGGCAACAGTCAATCGTCCCAAACCATCCGCTTTCTTCGTTGCCGCAGGCGCGGGCATCAATCAAATAAGGTAACCAGACATGACCGAGAATAATACAGAAGCGAAATACTTCGATAGCGGGAAATTTCTCCACCGTTCAGATGCGGTTGTTTTTAATGGGGTCGTTTACGTTTCGGGCATCAAATCTCCCAATAAGTCATCGTCGGTAGCGGAGCAAACAAAGGACATCTTGGCCGAAATTGACAGACGTTTGAATGAAGTAGGTTCAGATAAAGCTCGCTTGCTATCCGCCACAATTTGGATGCATGACGTTGTACGAGATGTTGCGGAACTCAACTCGATTTGGAATGCTTGGCTGGTACCTGGTCGGCGCCCTGCCCGCTCTTGCGTCCAATCAACCCTTCAAGGCGGTTCAATGCTTGAGATCGCGGTTATTGCTGCAGTATGATTGCTTGCAAGGCGACGGATCCCGCGATTGCTGCCTCAATAGCGTCTTTTACGAAGATTGATTTCGTCCGGAAGCAATCACGGACTTATCGTCAGTATTACAGGTAACAATCTCACAGTTGATCCCATCACATGACCGGTTCAACGTTATGGAGGCAGGCCACAATTGCATTAGTCCAGGGCATTATGTAACCTCGAGCCGAGCAGTTCCACCTCTTCGGATTCGCCGAAACCACGTTGATCATAGGCGATTAGAGGAGACCTGTTGGCGAGTGGAAGGAGCGCCTCGAACTCAAGTTTTCGGTCAGAGGAACCGCGTCCAATTCCGCGCGGTCCTGACCATGGTAGTATCCTTCGTGCAGAGATGCGGCCGAGTGCCTCATCTCGGCCGCCGCTGTATATTAATTGGAGGCATTGCAGGCTGGCAGCATCGCTCCGACTTCCTTGGTCAGCTTCGGAACCGTCTGCTCGGCTGTGGCTTTACCGCCGATGATGTTGTCGATGTGATTCTGAACGACAGCAAAGATCTTGATCCCGTTTTCTCCGGGCCACATATACCATCTGGACAGCGCGTTCATTTGCGATAGTTGAGTTGTCTGATTTGGATGATTCTTGAAGTAATCTCCGAGGAACTCCGACTTTTCGACGGCCGTCCGGCTGACGGGAAGATATCCGCTGTTCTTCACCATGATGGTTTGGGCTTCCGGGCTGGTCGCGAACTTGATGTACTCCCAGGCGGCTTTCTGCTTTTCGGGATCCTTGGTTGTCGCGATCACGACTGACCCTCCAGCTGGCAAGGTGCCGTTTGGACTCTTCATCGGGAATGGCAAGGTCTTGTAGCGGAACTTTCCGTTTGCTTGTGCTCCGATTTTGACGATCGAGGAGCCCGATGCAGCTGAAATACCGATTGTGCCGGATGCGAAGGCTTGTGGGACCTGTTGCCAGGACATCGCCGGCATTCCCTTGTCGTGGAACATCTGAAGCGTCTCAAATGCCCAGCGACCTTCAGGCTTGTCGAAACCGGTCCCGCAGCCGTTTTTCTCATCCATGCGGCCACCGGCGCTTGCGATTAGACCGTTGAGGGTCCAATTTCCCCAAGCATCATATTGAAAAGTAAAACCGATTGGTTTGCCGTCCAGCTTGGCGATTTTCTGGCCAAGCTGGTTTATGCCTTCCCAAGTCGTCGGGAAATTTTCGAGAGAGCCGCCTGCCCTTTCGACCAAGTCGACATTGACATGCAAAACCGGTAACGAGACCGCGAACGGCACGCCATAAAGCTTGTCCGCCTTCCGGCCCAGTGACAGAATTTCGGGATAGTATCCCAGAGCGCCGAGCTCCTTGTCATCCTTCACCAAAGAGTCAAGAGGAACAGCAAGGCCGCGCTCCGCAACGAGATCAACGTGATTGGCCCCCACGAAAGCCACGTCAGGGCCTCCGCCCGTCACGTTTGACCGCAGGAGATCGCTCACCACTTCGTCGTAAGTCGTGAGCGGAGTTCGCAATGCGATTTTTATTCCGGGATGGGATGCTTCAAATCGCCGGGTGATATCTTCTTGCGTCGCCTTGTAGGTACTCGGTAGAGCGTAGGAGATATTCAAAACTGTTTCTGCGTGGGCGACGCCAAATCCGAAAGGAACTAGCGTTACAGCCACGAGGTATGACCACGTGCGCATGATGTTGTCTCCGATGGCTTCGACTTACAGCTGAGGCTGAAGTCCTTGAACTGCCCTAGGATGTGCAGGGGTTTGCAAAGGATCGGTGACACACCGGCAACAGCAGAATGACAGATGCTGGACGTTTTCGGCAAACGCACATTGGTTATTCAAAGCGGACAATGAGTTCCATCTGTTGGGGGGCGATGCGTGTGTATGAGACGACAATCGGCACATCGTCAGCGTCGACGTTGATGTTGGTGACGAAAATCGCCGGATGATATCGTGGGAGGTCCAACAGCGTCGCGTCCTTCTGGGACAACGCAACAGCGGAGATACGCGATTCGCTGCGATGATATTCCAGAACACCAAGCTGCGCCCAAGCCTGACTGAAACTCCCAGTCTCAGCGATAAGTTTTTCGATGCCATCAAGGCGCGGTAATGGGAAGTAGTTCGACGCAATAGACACCACGATGTCATCGATGACCGTGAGTGTATCTACGCGTCGAGCAAAGCGACTGCGGGCCAATCTTAAATCTTTTGCCAAGTCTCTGGTGACACGAACCCGTTCCGACCCGATGATGCGACGCTCACCCACTCTTTCCATATCCTGTAGCGCGGCCGTCAGTCGCGTTTTCGGCCCGAGCTGATGGCGAACCTTTCGCTCTCGCACAAACGTCCCGCGCCCTTGTTCGATCCGCAAAAGATCACGCTCCTTCAGAACGGCCATTGCGCGTCTGACGGTGTTCCGATGAACATTGAGTTCTGAAGCTAGCTCGAACTCGGTCGGCAAACGATCTCCGGGTTTGTATCGGCCCGTTTTAATATCCTTCTCGATCCGTTCCGCCACCAAACGCCATAAGACCGAGGCGCCGCGCCTTTCGTGCAGACTAAGGTGTCCAGATGCAGGGGATGACATTTGCTCGCTCCATCGTGGACCCGTGGCCGGTCCCTAGTTTTCATCAATATGGACCTGAGCAACGCCAGGAATGTCAAGGGTTTCGCCCAAGCGAGGGCATGATGTTTGAGGATGTCTTCGGGAAACGTACCGGTATTGTCACCGAACCGTCATGGAAATGTAGCCGAACCATCACGTGACCTCCCTACCTCTCGCTCAGCCGGACAAAGCGCGGCCAGATCGATAAAATTCAGATGGAGCGGGCGTTACCCAGACGCCCAAGCAGTGTGGACACGTGGAAACAATCATCACCAATGCCCGTATCGTAACAGGCAACGATGAATTCGTCGGTACAGCACGAATAGAGGACGGCATTATTGCTGACCTGGATTCGAAGAACTCGAACCTTGGAAATACAATCGATTTCGAGAGAGAGTATCTACTTCCAGGTCTCGTCGATGTTCACACGGATCACCTGGAAAGGCAGATCATGCCGCGTGTGGGGGTCTTCTGGAATGCAGTGAATGCCGCTGTAACCCACGACGCAGTTCTCGCTTCCGCCGGGACGACAACAGTTTTCGACTCTCTTATCGTCGGTGCCGTCGGCAATCCCGATCGGCGCAAGCTGCTACCATTGATGTTGTCGGGTCTGTATGACGCACGACAGGCAGGGCTGCTTAAGGTAGAACATCTCCTGCACTTGCGATGTGACGCGCGAGAAGACGACCTCATCGATCTGATCGCTCCATATATCGACGATCCTCAACTGCGCTTCGTCACGATTATGGACGACAGTGCGCGCAGAGACCCGGACCGATTTCGACGTCTGGAGCGCAGTAGGGGCAAGCCGCACACTGAGATCGAAGCTGCGATTGCAGCTGTACCGACTACAACAGACTGCACGGTTGAAAACCGCAGGCGTCTCGTCGATCTCTGCAAGTGCAGCAACGTCCCGCCCGCAAGCCATGATGATACGACTGCGGAGCACATTGCGGAAGGCGAGGCTTTTGGCCTCAGAATTTCTGAATTTCCTATCACCTTGGAATCGGCCAGAGCCGCACGCGCGGCCAAGATGAAAACGATCATTGGCGCTCCGAATATCGTCGCAGGCCGCTCGCACATAGGCAACGTCTCCGGCATGCTCCTCGCAGAGGAAGACCTCATCGACGTTATATCTTCGGACTACATTCCGACAAGTCTACTGCACGCGGTGTGGCGCCTGGGATTCGGTCCGAAAGGTCCGGGTCTGGTCGACGCCGTCGCAATGGCCAGCAAGCAGCCTGCCGAACTTTTCGGATTGTTCGACCGTGGAGAGCTATCGGTCGGCCGCCGGGCCGATATGCTTCGCGTGGCTGAAGTCAAGGGCTCACCGGTGGTCCGCAGCGTTTGGGTCGCCGGGGGTAAAATCCTATGAGTGCCGAGATCAAAGCTTTCCCCAGCGACGACGTAAATTCATCCTCCCGGGCGCGGTGGATGACACTGCTCGCCGAAGCACCGGTGGCTGACATCGAGCATCACTGGCAGACACTCCCTCATCCTTCTTTCAAATGGATACGCCGGCCGGAGTTTGGTTCGGCAATGGTCCGCGGACGCGCCAGCGGAACGGGCGCGCAATTCAATCTGGGTGATGTAACCATCACAAGGTGTACCCTGCAGCTTATCACGGGGGAAATCGGGGTTTCCTACGTGATGGGACGTGACAAACGCCATGCTGCGCTGGCTGCACTCTTCGACGCAATGCTTCAGCATGAAAAGGCTACCAGCGAAGGTGTAGTCGGCAAATGCGTTCGCGCTATTGCCGAACAAGAGCTCCGTCGACGGCAGAACATCGCCCGCGAAACGAAAACCACCAAAGTCGATTTCACTATGCTGACGCGAGGAGATGATCAATGAACGACAGCATTATCGCTTCACAGTTTCGCGAACCAGTTCATGACTCGCAAGCAACTTTCCGCGCTTTGCTGTCTGCGACGTCGCGTCCCGGAACTATTATCGATATTCCATCGCCAACTACGTCTCCTGCCCCTCTCGGATCGGCGTTGACGGCGATTGCACTTTCGCTTCTCGACGACACAACCCCGCTTTGGCTTGATGCCGCTCTCAATACGGATTCCGTCACGAATTATCTCCGCTTTCATTCGGGAGTACGTACGGTTTCGGATCCTAGGGAAGCCATGTTTGGCTTCTTCTCGTGCGCTGACACCCTTATCGATTTTGACCGCTTCAATCGCGGTGACTCGTTCTATCCAGATCGCTCGGCAACCCTTGTCGTTCAGTTGCCCTCACTGACTGGCGGAAGGCCGGTTTCACTGTCCGGCCCTGGGATTGAGACCGAAACATCGGTGGCACCAGCAGGCTTGCCAGAAGGTTTTTGGACTCACTGGAATGAAAATGCGGCGAGTTATCCCGTCGGTATCGATCTCGTTTTGGCGGATCAACGCTCTGTCCTGGGCCTTCCTCGAACCACAAAGGCGAGCATTTCATGATTACTTCCATCAAAGGAGGGGAAAAGGCGATTGACGCCTCGCATCGCCTTCTCGCCAAGCGCCGCCGCGGCAACCCGGCAATCGCAGAGCTTTCGGTCGACCAGATCCGCGAGCAACTGACGCTGGCGGTCGACAGAGTCATGAACGAAGGCTCACTCCATGACCCGACCCTCGCGGCACTTGCCATCAAACAGGCAGAAGGCGACCTCATTGAGGCCATCTATCTGCTGCGAGCATATCGCACCACAATTCCGCGCTTCGGCTACACGAAACCTCTTGAAACATCGGAAATGATCGTCCGGCGGCGTATCTCCACCACCCATAAAGATATCCCTGGTGGACAGTTTCTTGGCCCAACCTATGACTACACCCATCGACTGCTCGACTTTTCACTTCTTGAAGAAGCCGAGGATGAAGATGGTCTTCCGGTGTCGACAGACGATACATTCGAAGAAATGAACCTGTGTTACGGCGCCGGCTTTCTCTCAAGGACAGACGTCGTTGAGGCAGAACTTCCCAGCGACGGGATCGCTGTCGCCGACCTCACCCGCGAACCTATGAAATTTCCGTCAAAGCGCGACCAACGTCTCCAAAATCTGACGCGCGGCGACGAAGGGTTTCTGATGGCGCTTTGCTATTCCACGATGCGCGGTTACGGCAGAAATCATCCCTACGTCGCCGAGATGCGGCATGGCGATGTTTCAGTCGTAATGGAGATTCCTGAACTCCAATTCGAGGTCGGTATCGGGACGGTTAGGGTCACGGAATGCCGGACGATCCATATGACTGTGAACAAACCAGATACGCCGGCCCATTACACTCGCGGCTACGGACTGCTTTTCGGCCATTGCGAGCGCAAGGCTTTGTCGGTCGCGATTGTCGATCGTGCGCTTCGCGGCCCAGAGTTCGGCGAGGAACGACGTCATCCTTCCCAAGACGAAGAATTCGTCCTTTCCCACTCGGACAGTGTCGCCGCGTCGGGATTGGTTCAGCACCTCAAGCTTCCCCACTATGTCGATTTTCAAGGCGAACTGCAGTTACTCAGACAGTTGCGTGACGAGTACGAAAAGCGTGCGGGACAAGCAGACAGCGCGGAGAACGAAAATGCTGGATGATCTCGGTTTGGACGCTGCGCAAGAAGATTACAGCTTTGCCTTCCTCGATGAACAAACAAAGCGGATGGTCCGCCGCGCCATCCTGAAAGCCGTTGCCATTCCCGGCTATCAGGTGCCTTTCGGCGACCGAGAGGTGCCACTGCCTCCTGGTTGGGGCACAGGCGGCATTCAAGTCACGGCGAGTATCATAGGAAGGTCAGACCGCCTCAAAGTGATCGACCAGGGCGCTGACGACACGACGAATGCGGTCTCCATCCGGCGGTTTTTCAAGCGCGTCACTGGCATATCCACAACGGAAAGCACAGGCGAAGCAACCATTATTCAAAGCCGCCACAGGATACCTGAGCGGCTTCTTGAAGACGCTCAAATCCTGATAATGCAGACGCCACAGCCTGAGCCAATGAGGCGACTGATCAACTCCGAGGAACAGGCCAGGAAGCTACACGCGTTTGCACGATACGGACTTATGCAGGTGCGCCTTTACGAAGACATTGCGCGCTTCGGACATGTCGCTGTTTCGCACGACTACCCGGTGCGCGTCCACAGACGTTACCTCTCCTCACCATCGCCTATTCCCCGGTTCGATAATCCCAAATTGCATCGCAACCGCGCGTTGATTATTTTTGGTGCGGGAAGAGAACGACGGATTCACGCGATTCCGCCTTTCACCGAAGTTCGCAGCCTGGATTTCGAGGACTATCCGTTTGAAGTTCAGAAGTGGGAACAATGCTGCGCGCTTTGTGGATCTGACAACAGCTACCTCGACGAGGTTCTTCTGGACGATAAAGGCAGCATTCAGTTCATTTGCTCCGACACATCTTATTGCAATGATCGTCGTGTGGAGAGCCGTCGCAGATGACCCCTATTTCTGAAGAGATCCTCCAGGTCGAAGACTTGAACAAATCATTCGGACGTCTTGCGGCCTGCCGGGACATCTCCTTTTCTTTGCACCGAGGCGAAGTTCTGGGTATCGTCGGTGAAAGTGGCTCCGGCAAATCAACGCTGCTCAAATGCCTTGCCGGTATGCACGCGCCGGACAGGGGTAGCGTTACAATCTCTGTATCCGGTGATCGTCGAAGCCTTTGGAATATGGACGAAGCGGAACGCGAGCAGTTGCTTCCGTCCATGCTCTCCCTGATCCACCAAAACCCTCGCGATGGACTGCGGCTAGATGTCAGCGCGGGCGGGAATATCTCCGAACCGCTGATGACGAGCGGCGAGCGCCACTATGGCTCACTGCGCAGTGTGGCGCTCGACTGGCTCAGGAATGTGGAAATCGATCCCGGCCGCATCGATGATCTTCCCAAAACGTTTTCCGGGGGCATGCAACAACGTTTGCAAATTGCCAGGAGCCTGGTGACCCATCCGCAGCTGGTTCTGATGGACGAACCTACCGGAGGTCTTGATGTCTCAGTTCAAGCAAAGCTGCTTGACTTGCTGCGTCGGCTCGTTCGCGAGTTCAATTTGGCAGCCGTCCTGGTGACGCATGATCTCGGCGTAGCCCGCCTGCTGTCAGACCGCCTGATGGTGATGCAGGCTGGCCGCGTGATCGAAACCGGCTTGACCGACCGTGTCCTTGAAGACCCTCGCCAAGCCTATACCCAACTTCTTGTCTCATCCGTACTGCAGGTATGATCCATGGCTATTCTTGACGTAACTGGCATCGGCAAGCATTTTGTCATGCACCTTCGTGACGGCATACGCATCCCCGTCATTGCCAACCTGTCCTTCAACGTGAAACGCGGCGAATGCGTCGCGCTGAACGGGCCTTCCGGCGCCGGCAAAAGCTCCGTGCTCAAAATGATCTTTGGCACCTATGCGGCGGAAAATGGTGTGATCCATGTCGAGCACGGCAACGACATCGTCGACATTGCCAGTGCGGACCCCATGACAATGAAGCAGATTCGTCGAAACACGATTGGATATGTCAGTCAGTTCCTTCGCGTCGTCCCACGCGTATCAGCCCGCGACCTCGTCGCGGAACCTCTTATCGCGACTGGATGGGATTCCAGCGTCGCGACACAACGCGCCGAGGTCCTGCTGGAACGGCTGAATATTCCGAAGGCTCTATGGAGTCTCCCGCCTGCAACATTTTCCGGAGGTGAGCAGCAGCGCATCAACATCGCCCGTGGTTTCATTACCGAGCACCCGATCCTTTTGCTCGATGAGCCTAGCGCCTCCCTGGACGCTCAGAACCGACAGGTTGTGATCGATCTCATCCGCGACAAAAAGCAACGAGGCGTCGGCATACTCGGCATCTTCCACGATCAGGAGGTTCGCGACGCGGTTGCCAATCGCCTGGTCGATGTGGCGGCGTTATCCAGCAAAAACCAGCAGCCCGCAACCGCAGCCGCTTAGAGGAAGGAAAAACTATGTCGCATTGGAACCTATCCAGCTACCATAGCCGCGGAAGGCCATTGGTCATCGGTCATCGTGGGACGCCGATCGTTGTGCTGGAAAATACCCGAGAGTCATTCCTGCGCGCGATGTCCGGCGGCGCAGACGTGGTCGAGACGGATGTTCATGTCACCGCGGATGGAAAAGCGGTCTGCCTCCATGATGATGACCTTCTTCGCGTCGCAGGCGTCGACGTGAAAATAGAAAAGCTTACCCTTGCCGAAGCCCAGACGCATTTTCCTGCGTTACTGCTCTTTTCTGACTTTCTCGACTTGACGCAGAACTTTCCGGTTATTGTCGATGTCAAGAATGCAACGACCGCCGATCTAGACGTGTTCGTCCCGCAGGTCAAAGCGCATGGCGCGATCGGAAGGTCCCTTTTCTCGGCCTATACTCCCGCCATCGCACGCCTCATCAAACAACGTTGTGCCGATGCCACGATCGGCACGTTTTTCCCCGAAGGCGGTGATTGTTTGGAGGAGGCGAAGCAAGTGGGAGCAACCTGGATACGTGTTTTGCCAAAGGACTACCGACCAGAAACGATTCAAGGAATTCATGACCAAGGATTCGGCACCATAGCAGTGGCTGCACCTCTGTCGAGCTTCAAGACAGCAAGTGACACAAAAGCTTTTGAGCACATCGCACAACTCGGTATCGGAAGTGTCATCACTGATACACCCGAGCTCGCAGCTGCCGATTTCCGGAAGATCGCGGCAGCCATGGATCGCTAGGCGGCAAAGCCGAGATAACTATAGCGCCTGGAGTCTCGGAGGCCGATCTCTGGCTCGCAGGTATCTGCAAGGATTGCCGTTCATTCAATCAAGTGCGGCGGGGAACTTTCTTCGCTGCACAGCCGGTCCGCTGGGCGGCGAGCGTCGTTCCGATTTCTTTCAAGCGCAGCAGACTGGGTGTGCGAGCCTGATCGATCAGGTCGGGACGTAGGCCATCAAAGCTGACGATGAGAAATTTTGCGGGGAAATATCATAGGCTGTCTCGCTTTGTACGGCTAACGCTGGTTCCGCAGCGCGATTTGGTTGGCCTCAGTCACACCTAAGCGCCGGCGCAGATTCAATAGGGGCAAGTTTCTCCACCGCTCGGACGCCGCAATCTACAACGGCGTCGTCTACGTTTCGGGGAGTGAAGTCCCCAAAGCGCATCTGTGTTAGATCAGATCAAGTCCCTGGAGGATAATCGACCGCCGCCTAGCCGAAGAAGGAACTGACAATTCGCGCCTGCTTTCGGCAACGATCTGGATGCACGCGCTCATCCGTCACGTCGCCGACATGAATTCGGTTTGGAACGAGTGGCTCGTGTCCGGTCGCCGCCCCGGCGCGCTCCCGCGTTCCTTCAGGGCAATTTGCTTGTCGAGGTTGCCGTCATTGCATCATTCTTTTTCACACACCCACTTGTCTCGCGGCGGCGGCCTCGCGCTAGGAGAATCGTTGCGGCGAGAAAGACGACGCCTTTCCCAAAGGTTGCTTTTGTTCGATCAGGCGCATAACGAGCCGCGCTGTTTCCGGAGCCGCAGCGAATCCCGTGTGGCCGTGGCCAAAAGCGTGAACGATGTCGGTTGAACGGCGACTGTGGCCAATAGCTGGCATGCTGTCCGGCAATGACGGTCGCCGTCCCATCCAGGTCGATATCTTTCGCTCCGGCCCTTCTCCCAGCATTGGAAAAGCGTCGACGACGAGCTCACGCAAGACTGCAAAGCGCAAGGGGTTCGCTGGCGCCTCGAGGCCCGAGAAGTCTACCTGACCCGTGATTTTCGTGCCTGCAGCGACCTTTCTTACCGTTATCTTGCGATCCGTTAAAAGTAGCGGGTGCTGAAGTTCGGGTCCGTTTCCAGGGATGACAATATGATGTCCCCGCTCCGCTTCGAGTGGTATCCGGTCGCCTACCAACGCTGCAAGCGTCGAAGACCACGCCCCGGCTGAGATTACTGCCTTGTCGCATTCGATCTGACCATGATCCGTTGTTACCGCATTCAGTCGATCGCGGCCGAAGATAAAATCGAGTGCGGTCGCCCGGTGATAATGAACCCCGTTGGCAAACAGGAATTTAGCAACTTCGGCAACGAACAGGCCCGGATCAAAAGTATGTCCGCCCGCCACCAGGACCCCGAACCGATATCCTTCCGGCGTGCAGGGTTCGGTTATCCGCAACTCTTGTTCATCGAGTTCAGTCCAAGTCGCGCCCAATTCGCGGCGAAGAGCCCACGGTAGAACTTCCCCCTCGTAGGCGTCTCGATTACGGTACAGGAACAGCAATCCGCTCGCTTCCACCAGATGCGGGGCTCCGATTGTCTTGGCGATCTCGATATGAAGACCGGGACAGCTTCCGACCAGGGAGCTCAGCGCCGCCGCAGTGGGACGAACACGCCTTTCCGTCGCGCCATTCCAGAGAAACCGCAGCAGCCATGGGGTAAGTTTCGGAAGGCGTCGCATGTCGATCGTCAAAGGTCCTTTCGGGTCGAGGAGGAACTTCGGCACCTTTTTCCATAGCCCCGGCAGGGCGCCGGGCACTACCATGCTTGGGCTGAGCCATCCACCGTTCCCATAACTCGATGCTCGCGTGCTGCCCGGCTCAGCAGGATCAATCAAGGTGACGCGATATCCGGACTGAAAAAGCGAGTACGCAGACATCACGCCAACGACGCCGGCTCCAATCACAGCTACATGAGGCATTTGCTAATCTCTATACTGCCGGCGTTTGTGGCGCGGCTTCTACGTTGTATTTGACGAAAGTGGCATGATACTTGTCGTCTGTTGGAGGAGCATGCCTTACTCTTAAACCGAGACGGGAGGAGCCAGGAGGCGATATGAAACGAAGCCCGCGGTGCGCTGCCGTGCGGTATGGCCAGTGGAGGGGCGGCCGAAGCAAGCTCAGGCCACTGCCCCCCTTGGTGAGTGGCGGCGGATTTACGCCTTTGGAAGAAGCGCCCTGATCTCTTGAGACATCGATTTCAACATGGCATCCGGAGCTGCTTTCAAGGTCGCCACCTGACTAAGCCGGTCGATCATGATCTCGTTGATCTTCACCGCGTTTTCACCAGGATAGCTGTACCATCCCGTAAGATGCTTGGCTCGAGCCAGGCCGCCGGAATGGTTCTTGTGTTCTTTATAAAAACCACCCAGATACTTGTCGTCTTGAACCGCATCAGGGTCGAGCGGGATGGCGCCGGTTGCCTTCACCACCAGAGTCTGAATCTCCGGGCTCGTCATGAACTGAAGGAACTGCCAGGCAGCCGCCTGACGATCTGGGTCCTTTGTGAAGACTACGCCCGTTCGGCCGCCGGCCGGCAACAGACCGTTCGGCGATGTCAAGGGCCAAGCAATGGTGCCGATCTCAAAATTTCCAGCGGCTTGTTTTTCCAGATTGGACAGGACGTTGTTGGAGGTAGCGTAGATACCGATCGTCCCGGCGCCGAATGCTTGAAATGCCTGCTTGTCACTCATGCTGATCATTCCAGCTTCGCCGAATCCTTTCAGAACCTCCATGGCCTTCATGCCGGTCGGTCCCTCGAATGCGACGTCGCGTCCGTCCGGTGTCGCCATCTGCCCACCGTCCGCGGTGATCAGAGCCTGGAATGTCCAGGCGGCGCCCAGGTCGAAGAAGCCTCCGACTATACCATTTCCAAGCGCGGAGATGCGCTTGGCGAGAGCGATTATCCCCGGCCAGTCGCTCGGAAGCGCCCTTGGATCCGCACCCGCCTTCTCGGCCAATGCAAGGTTGACCATGCATACGGGAACGGAAACCTGAAACGGAACACCGTAGAGGTGGCCGTCGACCTGGCCGATGCGGCCGACCGTCGAATGCCCTTGCATCTGCGACCATGCGCTGTCTGTCGCTGCCAACTTGTCCAGCGGCTGAGCCAGGTTCTGGCTTGCCAATCGCTGGACATAGTTGTTCGCGCTGAACGAGATGTCTGGCAATCCACCCGCAATCGCATTCAGCAAGGTCTGCTTGATCAACTCGCCACCGGATGCCGGCGCTGGCTTCTGGAAAGTTACCGATACTCCTGCATGCTTTGCGTACAGGTCAGCGGCCTGAGCCATCAGCGCATCGAACGCGGTTGTGGCATAGTTGGCTGTCAAGGTCGTTTGCGTTTGAGCGAATAGAGAGGTTGACGACAGGACGACAGGCGCTGCGAGAAGAGACTTCACCAGGCTGCGGCGGCTAATTTCGATCATGGCTTATCCTAAGGTTTTGGGGTTGTTAGAAGCTGTTTCATTCGACGCCAGTGTTACTTGACCGCCCCGCCTGTCAGTCCTTCGACGAACCATCTTTGAGCGGAGAGGAATGCGATGATGAGGGGCGCGACGACGATGGTCGAGGCGGCCATGAGCGGACCGTAGTCGTTGCCGGCTTCTTCGTTCTTGAAGGCCATGATGCCGAGCGGTGGCGGCATGAGGGACTGATCACGCACCGCGATGAGCGGCCAGAACAGGCTGTTCCAGTGGGAAACGACCGAAAAGATTGCGAAGGCGATGATGGCCGGCAGCGCCATGGGCACCATGATCCTCCAGACGATGGCGAGTTCGGAGAGACCATCGAGACGCGCGGCATGGATGACGTCATCGGGGATGGTCTTGAAGAACTGCCGGAACAGGAAGATGCCGAAGGGCGAGACGACAAACGGTAGGATCAACGCCGCATAGGTGTTGAGAATGCCGATTTGGTAGCCGAGGATGAACAGCGGCAGCGACAACACCTCATGTGGCAGGATCAGCGCGATCAGCACCATGGCGAACAGCAGGTTCTTGCCCGGGAAGTCGAGCTTGGCCAGCGCATAGGCCGCCGGCGCGCAGACGGCAATTTGCAGCACGACGATCATCGTGCAGACGAAGACGCCGTTCAGCATGTATTGCGGCAGGGGCGCTTCGGTTAGCGCGCGGGTATAGTTCTCTATGCCATAGAACTGCTGGGGCCAGAAGGAGAAGGAGGCGCGGAAGATCTCGCCCGGCGGCTTGATCGACAGTGAGACCATCCACACGAAGGGGACGAGGATCAGCGCGCCGGTGATCAGCAGCACGCAATGGCGCATGACCGCGGAGGGCGCGGAGAGACCCTGGGAGTGAGGCGTGCTCATTGGTAGTGTACCTTTTTGTCCATCACGCGGGCCTGGATCAGCGTCAGCGCGACGACGATACTGAGAAAGACGACGGCAACGGAGGCGCCGTAACCGGTGCGCAGGTACTCGAAGCTTTCGCGGTAGAGCGTAAAGAGCAGCATCTCGGAGGCATGGCCGGGGCCGCCTTGCGTCAGAACCTGCACGGTGTCGAAGGTCTCGAAGGCCTTGAGTGCCACGACGATGAAGACGAACATGGTCACCGGCCCAAGCATTGGCAGGGTGACGGTACGCAAGCGGTCGAGCCAGAGGTCGGCGCCATCGATGTCGGCAGCATCGTAGAGATCCTGCGGGATCGACTTCAACCCGGCGAGAAACAGCACCATTGCATAGCCGAGATTCTGCCAGATACCGATCATGGCCAGCGCCGGCAGCACGGTGTTCTCATCGCGCAGCCAGTTGGCCGTCGGCAATCCGAGGCCGGTAAGCGTCTGGTTGACGAGCCCGATGGTGGGATGGAGCAGCGCCTCCCAGGCGATCGCCATGGCGGTCAGCGTGGCCATGAAGGGCAGGAAGTGGATGGCACGATAGAAGGCGCGAAAGGACTTGCCGCTTTCGATCAGGAGCGCGATCACCAAGCCGAGGATGATGGTGCCGGGGACGACGATCGTGACATAAAGGATGGTGTTGACCAGCGAAGCACGGAAGCCCTCGTCGGCGAAGACTTCCTTGAAGTTGCCGAACCCGACGAAGGACAGCGTACTGGCGCCGAACTGCCAGTCGGTCAGCGCGATGGCGAAGATGGCAAAGACCGGCAGGAAGAACAGGACGACAAGCAGGACAAGCGCCGGTCCGGCGAGCGACCATGCGGTGAATGTTTCGGCAAGCCGGTGATGGCGCAATGCCTTGCGGGTGCCGGGCCGGTCTGCCGAAGATGCGGCAGGTTTGGTTGCGGTGGAAGAAGCGCTGCTCATTGCACGTGCTCCTTCATCCGCAGCACGGTCGCGCCTGCATGATCCTCAGGGCGCAGACGCCGTCCGTCGGCGGAAAAGAGCAACAGGCGCTCCGGCTTGACGCCGAGATGCAGGGTCTGGCCCGAGACGATCTGCGGTGCACGTTCGGCGAGGAGCCGGGCAATGACCGGATGATCGGTTCCCGGGACGTCGAGATGGACGAAGAGGTCAGACCCCATGTGCTCTACCATCCGCACGGAACCAGTCAGGACGTTCAGGCCATGGCTATCGACGACGTGGAAAGCCTCGGGGCGAATTCCGATCGTGATGGTCGTGCCCGAGGCTACCTGTACCGGGACCGAAAACGCCGCGCCAGCCATGTTGGCAAGCCCAGCTTCCAGTACCTTGCCCTCCAGCATGTTGATCTTGGGTGAGCCGATAAACTCAGCCACCCGTCGGTCGTCAGGATCGGCGTATATCTGTTGCGGCGGTGCGACCTGCAGCAGCTCGCCGTCGAGCATCACCGCCACCCGGTCCGACATGGTCATGGCTTCGGCCTGGTCATGGGTGACGTAGACGAAGGTGACGCCGAGCCGGTTATGCAATTCCTTGATCTCGGCCCGCATCTGGACTCTGAGCTTAGCGTCGAGATTGGAGAGCGGTTCATCCATCAGGAAGACGGCGGGTTCCCGCACCATCGCACGGCCGACGGCGACACGCTGGCGCTGGCCGCCAGAGAGCTGGCCGGGCTTGCGGGCCAGCAGATGGCCGATACCGAGCGCCTTGGCCGTGCGGGTGACGTCCCGCTCGATCTCCGCGGTTGTCGCCGTCGTTCCCGGCATAAACCGACCCAGCAGCGGCAGCCGTTGCCAGGAAGAAAGCCGCCGCATGCGCAAAGGCAACGCCATGTTCTGGGCGACTGTCATATGCGGATAAAGCGCATAGGACTGGAACACCATGGCGACGTCGCGCCGCTTCGGTCGCACGCCGTCCACGATGCGCTCGCCGATCGCAACCGAACCGCCGGTCTGCACCTCGAGGCCCGCGAGGATCCGCAACAGTGTCGACTTGCCGCAACCTGACGGACCGAGCAGCGTCAGGAACTCACCATCAGCAATATTGAGCGACACTTCGCGCAGAACCGACGTCGCCTGGAATGACTTTGTGACATTCCGTATCGAAATTTCCGCCATTTCGTTCCCCTTCATTATCAACCGTTCAACGGCTAGAAGTTTTTATTCGGCGTTGATAGCAATCTAATCAGCGCTTTTTGCTACAAGTAAATGACAGTCATCGAAAATTTCGATATTAACGCAGCTATTTTGCGATTGGCGCTTCGCTTGTCTGAATGGATGGAATGATCAAGATGTCGGAAAAGGAAGATTTATCACTCAACGCTGTACGCGCATTCGTGCAAATTGCTCGCGAGAATAGCGTGACGCGCGCCGCCAAGAGTCTGGGAATAACACAGAGTTCTGCCAGCCGGCACTTAGCCGTACTGGAAGAATATCTCGGAGCCAACCTTGTAGAGCGTCGCGGCCGCCGCAGTGAGTTGACCGATTTTGGACGTCTGTTTGCGGATGCCGTGTCCGAGCCCTTGGAAACAATACTATTTACGGCAAACCGAATGCGACGTGGCGACCGGAAGGAAGCAAACCGGCTGATCGTGCGCACATCACTTTCTACCTTTTCTTATTCGCTGTTGATTCCCAATCTTCAGCACTTCTCCAAAGAACTGGGCGGGGTGACGGTGGATATCGTCACTTCGCTGTCCGCCCCAACCGTGACGGACAACTTCGATGTGCTTTTGACACGCGATCTGGAACTTACTCAAGCATCCGACCGCTGGGACGTCTACGACGAGCAACTCGTGTGTGTCGGCGCACCAAGGTTTGTCGCGGGGCTCAGTCTTGCGTCTTTGCGTACGACGCCGCTGATTACTGTGACCTCCAGGCCTGATATTCTACCTATATGGACGCGAGCTCTAGGCCTGAAGACGTCTGATATACTTTCTGGAGCACGATATGATCATCACTATCTGGCGTTGCCGGCGGTCACGACCGGTCAGAGCCTGCTAGTAACGCCTCAGATCCTGGTTGCTGAACTAATTGGTCAAGGTCTTCTGGAAGTCTTGCCGGGCTCGCGGATCAACAGTGGTAAACAATACCATGCATATGCCCTTGATCGGAGCCACAACCCCGATCTAGCTCGGGCCTTTTGCCGCTGGGTCACCAGGTTGTGCCGAAAAGCAGGAGCGTTGGACAGTTCCAACGGAAGCGGGGTTTGAAAGCGTTTCGAGATTGCCTCGCTTGAGGACGTTTTTCCCTAGACGTTATCTTTATCGAAAAATCCGATTTCAACTCCCTAGAAAAGCGATGGCTCAGCTGGCTGATTCTGATCGCGCAGCCTAAACGTGCTTCGACTGTGCGCCGAAGTGGCGCGACAAGGAGGCCAAATTGACTGCCATCTCGAAGCGGCTCGGTTCCGTGAAGCCCTCGGCGACCAAGGCAATGACTGCCAAAGCGCGCGAACTGAAGGAACGAGGAAAAAACGTTATCGCGCTTAGTGCGGGAGAGCCGGATTTTGACACCCCCGAGAACGTCAAGAACGCGGGGATCGAGGCGATCCGCTCGGGAAAAACGAAATACACGCCCGTTCCCGGTATTCCTTCGCTTCTTAAAGCCATTCAGGAGAAGTTTAAGCGCGAAAACGATCTGCGATACGACATCAATCAGATAACCACCGCTTGCGGCGCCAAACAGATCCTCTTCAATGCCCTGTTTGCGACGCTCGATCCCGGTGACGAGGTTGTCATTCCCGCGCCCTGCTGGGTGTCGTACCCCGACATGGTGCATCTTGCTGGTGGTTCTCCGATCGTCATTTCCTGCAGCGAACGAGATGGCTTCAAGCTCAGGCCTGAAGCCCTTGCAAAATATATTACGTCCCGAACCAAGTGGTTGATGTTGAACTCTCCCTCCAATCCCACCGGTGCGGTTTACACGGCCAAGGAACTGCGGGGGCTGGCGGAAGTCGTGAGAGACCATCCGCATGTCATGATCCTTGCGGATGATATCTACGAGAAGCTCGTATACGGGGGCGCCGAATTTTCGACCATCGCCGCGGTCGCCCCCTGGGTCTACGACAGAACATTGACGGTCAATGGCGTCTCGAAGGCTAATGCCATGACAGGCTGGCGTCTCGGATATGGGGCCGGGCCGGCAGACCTCATCAAGGCCATGAACACCATTCAAGGTCAAACCGCCTCCCATACGAGTTCAATTTCGCAGTACGCGGCGGTGGAGGCAATCCAGGGCGACCAGTCGTATCTGCAGCGGTTTTTAAAAGAATACGAGGCCCGTCGGAATCTCGTGGTCAATAAGCTCAACGAGGCGCCCGGAGTGCGTTGCAGCACCCCTGATGGTGCGTTCTACGTTTTCGCATCCTGCGAGGGCCTGATCGGAACGACGACGCCATCCGGACAGGTCGTCAAATCCGACGAGGACGTGGCGATGTTCCTGCTGGAGGAAGCTGGCGTAGCGGTTGTTCCCGGCTCAGGCTTCCTGATGTCTCCCTACTTCCGGGTGTCGTACGCCTCTTCCGAGGATGAACTGACAGAGGCGTGCGATCGGATCATTGCGGCTTGCCAAACACTTGTAAAAGGAAAGGCCGCATGAACAAAGCAAAGCAACTGCGTGACCGCATGGCCGAACGCGGCCTCGTCCACATCATGGCCGCCCACAGTCCCCTGTCGGCGATCCTCGCCGAAGAGGCCGGTTTCGACGGTCTCTGGGCTTCCGGCTTCGAGCTTTCGGCGCTTTACGGTCTTGCCGACATGAGCCTGATTTCGATGACGCAGCATCTCGACATGCTGCGGGCCATCGCCGCTCAGTCCTCGCTGCCGATCGTCGCCGATATTGATACCGGCTACGGCAATGCCTTGAACGTCATCCACGCCATCCGGGAATACGAGAAGGCCGGCACGGCCGCTGTCGTCATCGAGGACAAGACCTTTCCGAAGGTCACCAGTCTTGCCGCTGATGGCCGGCAGGAATTACTGCGCATCGAGGAATTCCAGGGCAAGATCGAAGCTGCGGTCTCCACGCGCCGCGATCCGGATTTCCTCGTCATTGCGCGCACGGAAGCCCTGATTGCGGGCCTCGGCGAAGACGAGGCGCTGAAGCGCGGCCTGGCCTATGCCGAGGCCGGGGCCGACATGGTCTTGATCCACTCCAAGAAGAAGGATCCAGCCGAAATCGAGAGCTTCTCGCGCGCGTGGAAAGGGCCCGTTCCGCTGGTCATCGTCCCCAACGCTTATCCGGAACTCGACGCCACGCGCATCCGCGCGCTCGGCAACATCAAGATGACGATCTATGGCAATTATGGTATCCGCGCCGCGACGACAGCGATGCAGGATGTATTCCGGCGGATCATCGCCGATGGCGGCGTCCAGAACGTCCATAAGGACATCGTGCCCGTCGAAGAAATCTTCCGGCTTCAGAAGATGGACCAGGTCAAGGCCGACGAAAAGCGGTTCCTGAGATGATCTCAATGCGGGCGAGCGCAGTCAAGGCTAAATCAGATTGCAGCGAGGACGGCATAGATGCTTGATCTCATTGGTGCTGTGGCGCTGCTTCTTTGGGGCCTCCGGATGGTGAAGACCGGCATGCTTCGCGCATTCGGAGCACGGCTGCGACGGTGGATCGGATCAGGTACCCGCAACCGCTTTTTAGCGTTCGGCATCGGTCTGCTTGCAACGATTGCACTGCAAAGCAGCACTGCCACCGCGCTCTTGGCATCGTCGTTTGCCGGCATGGGCTACATGGGGTCGATGATGGCGCAGGCCGTTATGCTGGGCGCCAATGTCGGAACCAGCATCGTGACGCGCCTTCTCGCACTTGATCTGCATTTTCTGGCACCCTTGTTGATTGCCGGCGGCGTCCTTGCTTTCAGCCTGAGCCACTCGAAACCTGCGAAGAGTTTGGCCCGCGTTCCCTTAGGGCTCGGCTTCATGCTTTTGTCACTTCAACTCCTCGGGCACGCAACCGAGCCAATGCAGCATTCGAAGGTGCTAATTGCGCTCATGCAGGCATTGGATGCGGTGCCCCTCCTGGCGGTGGTCGTGGCTGCGGTACTCGCGATGGCGGCTTCGTCCAGCTTGGCGGTCGTGCTTTTGGCCATGTCGCTTACGGCAGGCGGGACGGTGACGCCGACACTCGGGATTGCGATGGTTCTCGGCGCTAACCTCGGCGGCGCGGTTCCGCCTGTCCTGGCGACGTTTTACCACGGGGCAGTGGCGCTGAGAGTGCCGCTTGGCAACCTTCTGGTCAGGCTAGTGGGGTGTGCCGCCGTATTGCCGTTACTCGATACATTCGTAGACATGCTTACGAACGCAGGACTGCGAGGGGTTCCGCTGGTTGTTGATGCCCACGTTTTGTTCAATGTGGCACTCGCAATCCTCATGCTTCCACTGCTCAAGCCATTCTCAAACCTTGTTAGTCGGCTTCTCCCGGAAGCCGACACGGCGGACGACGGTCCCCAATACCTTGATCCAGACAATTTGGGCTCACCCGCCCTCGCTCTTGCGGGCGCCGCCCGCGAAACGTTGCGGATCGGTGATCGGGTTGCCGGCATGATCGAGGCAAACCTCGACGCGCTGCTGAACAACGACACGGCCCGTTGCTCAGGTATTGCTGTCTTGGAAGATGAGGTCGATCGGCTCAACAGTGCCGTAAAGCTCTATCTTGCCAAACTCGATCGAACAGCTCTCAGCGAGAGGGACGCGGAGCGCTCGGACGAGATCATCAGTTACGCCACTAATCTCGAACATATCGGCGACATCGTCGACCGCAACCTGCGCGACCTCGTTCAGAAGAAAATCCGTGCTCAATTGAGCTTCTCCGCAGAGGGCGCGTCGGAGATCGAGGAGCTTTATGGAACGACACTGAGCAATCTGCGTCTTGCCCAGAGCATCCTCGTATCGGGAGACGCTCAACTTGCGCGCCAGTTGGTGGAGGCCAAGCTTGGCATTCGTCATTTGGAAGAAAAATCGGCGGCAAATCACATTGCGCGGCTCCGTAACGGCTTGGTCCAAAGCGTCCAAACCAGTCCGCTGCATTTGGATATGCTGCGCGACCTCAAACGCATCAACGCCCATATCGCAGCGATCGCCTATCCAATCCTGAAAAGCGGAGGCGCTTTGAGGGAGTCCCGCTTGATCGGTTCGGAAGAGGGCGAGGCGGTGCGCAGCAACAGTTAACGAATGTGTCCCACGGGGCCAACTGCTGCAGCAAACCTGGAAGGAGAATGGAAATGATCGTGCCCGCTGAGGAGGCTCGAAATCTGGCGACGCGGGTTCTCCGTCTACACGGCGCACCAGAGGCCCACGCCCAATTGCAGGTGGACTTGCTGCTGGAGGCCGAACTTCGTGGATTCGCATCCCACGGGTTGCTGCGGCTTCCAAGAATAGTGGAGCGGATTCGTAATGGTGTCGCTGATCCAGCAGCCATCGGGTCGCCGGAGTGGATCCTGCCGGGCTTTTTAAGGATCGACGGACAAATGGGTCTTGGCCCTGTCATCGCTCTCAAGGCCTTGGATGAAATCTGCGAACATGCGCGGCAGGTCGGTGTTGCTGTGGCGGCCATCCACAACAGCAACCACCTGGGGATGCTTGCATGGTACGCGGAACGCGTCGCGGAGGCAGACCAGATCGCTCTCTGCTTTTCCACGAGCGAAGCTCTCGTCCATCCCTGGGGTGGCCGCGAAGCGATGATCGGAACGAATCCGATTGCCATCGGCATCCCAGCAAGACCGTTTCCATTTGTAATGGACATGGCGACCAGCCTCGTCGCGATGGGGAAGATCCATGATTACGCAAACCGTGGCGAAGCAATTCCGGATCAATGGGCGCTCGATCGAAACGGCGAACCGACGACGGATCCAGAAGCAGCAAAATCCGGAGCAATAGCTCCTTTCGGTGGAGCGAAAGGCTATGCGCTTGGCCTGGCGTTCGAGCTGTTGGTCTCGGCGCTCGCGAGGAGCGCCCTCGGCAAGAGCGTGCAAGGAACCCTCGATTCCACGAACGTCTGCAACAAGGGCGATGTTTTCATTGTCCTTTCCCCCGGTACCGACTCGGGCTGCAACAATGAACTGTCCCGGTATCTGGATGCAATTCGCAACTGCGCGCCGATTGAGGGTTTTTCTTCTGTGTCAATTCCGGGTGACCGTTCGCGCATGTGTCGCGCCGAACGGCTCAAGTCCGGAATTTGCCTTCCGGATGACGTGTGGCGTGAACTGCAGGCACTTGCGAATTGGGAAAATCATCAGGGAGGTTTATGATGTCATTCGGTCTAGTCAGGGCGCCCAGGGAGATCATCTTTGGCGCCGGTCAGCGCAAAGTGGTCGGGCGCGCCGCACGCGCGCTGGGACGCCGAGCATTTATCTGCACCGACAAACGACTTGGCGGTTCACCTGAGATCCACGAACTTCGACAGAACCTTGAAGCCGCTGGCGTTACCAGCGCAACCTTTGATGACACCCAGCCGGACGTGCCGCGCGAGTGCATCGATCGGTGCGTTGAACACGCCAAGCTGTTCAACCCCGATCTTGTTATCGGCTTTGGCGGCGGAAGTTGTATTGATTTGGCTAAGGTTTGCGCCCTGTTGCTAAGCCATCGGCGGGAACTTAGTTCCTTCTACGGGGAGTTTCAGGTCCCTGGTCCCGTCTTGCCGCTCATCGCTATACCAACGACGGCCGGAACCGGATCGGAGGTCACGCCCGTGGCCGTTATCAGTGACGCCGAGCGCACGCTGAAAGTCGGGATCTCGAGTCCGCATTTGATTGCACACACTGCGATTTGCGATCCTGAACTGACCTACAGCTGCCCCTCAGAACTGACCGCAATGGTTGGTGCAGATGCGCTCACACATGCGATAGAGGCCTTTACCGCAGGGCGTCGATCGCCAGACACCGACCTGGCCCATGCGCATGTTTTCGTCGGGAAAAACACGCTAAGCGATCAATTCGCCTTGCGAGCGATCTCCTGTATCGGACCCAATCTCGATACCGCGGTTCGCGATGGTCAGGACAAAGAGGCCCGATCGCAACTGATGCTCGGTTCGTTGTTGGCGGGCCTCGCATTCGGCACTGCGGGAACGGCGGCAGCTCACGCACTTCAATATCCGGTCGGCGCATTAACCCACACGCCTCACGGCGTCGGGGTGGCTACTTTGATGCCTTACGTGATGGAGTTCAATCGGCCGGCATGTGAGGAAGAGATGGCGCAGATTGCAAGGGCGCTTGGTGCTGGCAAGGCAGGAATGCCCGTCGCAGAACTGGCGTCCCTTGCTATCGAGGCGGTTCAGTCCCTTTTTACCGCAATCGGCATACCACGGTCATTGGCTGAGTTGGGCCTGCCGAATTCAAAGCTGCAGTGGACGGCCGAACAAGCCGCCACGGCCACACGACTTGTAAAGAATAATCCCCGTGCCCTGGACGTCGACAGCCTCTTTCAAATTGCCTCAGCGGCATTTGCAGGCGACCGGCTTCCCCTTCGTGTTTCTTGAACGTTCCAGTCGAAAGCGAATCTCCAATGACGAATGACCTTCCTGATTTTGATCTCAAGACACGGCTTTATATTGGCGGCGAGTGGAAAGACTCATCAGATCGATTGACCTTCGAAGTCACCAATCCGGCGACATCTCAGGTCATCGCGAGCGTTGCCAGCGCAACTCCGCAAGACGGTTTGGCTGCCTTGGACGCGGCGCAGGCCGCATTCGCTGGCTGGTCTCAGCGCCAACCGAGAGAGCGTGCTGAGATCCTGCGGAAAGCATTTGAGCTGATAATACAGTACAAAGAGCAACTGGCTCGTCTGATTACAATTGAAAATGGAAAGGCCCTGCCGGACTCCCGGGCGGAAGTCGCCTATGCTGCTGAATTCTTCAGATGGAACGCTGAAGAAGCTGTCCGCAACATTGGTGAGGTATCCAAAGCCCCATCCAGCGGTGCCCGTATGTTGGTTCACCACAAACCCGCGGGTATTGCCGTGCTGGTCACGCCTTGGAACTACCCGGCAGCCATGGGAACGCGAAAGATTGCACCGGCGCTGGCAGCGGGTTGTCCTGTAGTGATCAAGCCGGCATCCGAGACGCCGTTGACCATGCTCGCGTTGATGCCACTTCTCGAGGCGGCAGGGGTTCCGGCCGGTGTTGTGAACGTCCTGCCGTCCAGGCAGGCCGGACCGCTTGTTGATACGTTACTCCATGACCCTCGCGTTCGCGTCGTCTCCTTCACTGGTTCGACCGAGGTTGGGCGCAAGCTCCTGCATTCTGCCGCAGATAACGTGATCACTCCGGCAATGGAGCTCGGCGGAAATGCACCGTTCGTGGTTCTATCCGATGCCGATGTCGATGCAGCTGTAGAGGGTGCTTTGGTGGCCAAGATGCGCAATCTCGGAGAGGCGTGCACCGCCGCCAATCGCTTCTACATCCATGACAGCCTCTACGATGAGTTCGCAGGAAAACTCGCAACCCGAATGGCGGCACTGAAGGTTGGAAACGGCCTGCACGAAGGCGTCGAGGTCGGAGCGCTTGTCAATGCTCACACGCGAAACAAAGTTGTTGGGCTCGTCGACGATGCGCTCTCCCGGGGTGCCAAAGTCTTGTGCGGGGGCAAAATTATTGACGGGGAAGGCCTCTTTTATACGCCGACTGTTCTCGTCGATGTCTCAGATGATGCGCAGTGCTTCAGAGAGGAAATTTTTGGGCCCGTCGCGGCTCTCACTCGATTTTCGAGCGAGGACGATCTGGTACGTCGTTGTAATGACACTGAGTACGGCCTGATCGCTTACATCTACACCAGAAACATGCGCCGGGGGCTGGCTCTGTCCGAGCAGCTTGACTTTGGTATGATCGGTCTCAATCGCGGGCTAGTATCGGATCCGGCTGCTCCTTTTGGCGGTATGAAGCAAAGTGGCATCGGGCGTGAAGGCGCCCATGTGGGAATGATGGAATTCCTTGAAACACAGTATGTTTCAGTGGAGTGGTGAGGTCGAACTTGGCCGACAAAAGCTGTACTACAGCACAACTGCTCTCTCTTGCCCAAATAGCGCAGCTTCGTGCTGGGTGGCACTCAATACTGACCAATGACCGCGGTGAGTTGGCCTCTCCCGCGGCGCTCTCCGTGGGAGACCTCGCCAGATGGCTGACCCAGCCTCAAGATTGCGGAAAAGACCGCATGCAGAGTTTCATGTTGGGTCGCGTAGCAACTGATCGTGTTAACGTGAGTCCTCCGGAAGGGGCGACAACCAGTCCGCCGATTTCACGCAGAAGCTCGGCGCCCGTGTCCTGCTCCCGCCGTCGCCAAAGCTCATAAGACTCAAGTACGAGCGGAGCGTATTGCTCGTCGCGGACATTCGCCTTGCGGTTGGCACGGGTGTCCCCGTGGATCGAGCCCTGGTTATGTGCGTGCAAGTATTGCTCAAAGCCAATCATTTTGCAGCCGCGCCGCGCCAAAACCGCCGCAGCGGCACTGCCCATGGCTCCCAGTCTGAGAACCGCAACCTTCATCTGACTCAAGCTCGCCTCCACTTATACAGCTTTTGAAATGTTCATTGAGAGATTGAAGTGCGTGTCAACGTCGACAACGGCGTCAGGGCCGACGATTGTCGTCGACTCACGCTCTTCGATGATCGCCGGACCAGCGATCTTGCTGCCTGCCGTCAATCTTGAGCGCTCATACACGGCGCAATCGACAAAGCCGGACCCTTCGAAGAGGGCCTGGCGATGTCCTTTAAGCGCCTCGCCGGCCTTGCCCGACGTTGCAAATGCCAGATTTTCTTCTCGCTGCGGGATGCACACATGCAGGCGCCAGGTCAACGCTTCTATGCCGACGCCGTCTACACGTCGCCCGAACCGCGCCTCGTAGGCGTCGATGAAGTCGTCTTGGATCCGAGCAATCTGGTGCTCGCCCAACTCCTCAGCAGGCAACGGAGACGATATCTCGAAACCTTGTCCGATGAAGCGCATATCGGCGGAGCGGACCTGGACCACGTCTTCCCAGGCAACGCCCAACTCGCTGAGCAGCACCTGCGCCTCGCGCTCCATATCCGCGAACAGGTCGTTGACGGTCTTCCAGTCAACAGCAGATAATTGACCGATATAACCACGTGCGAGATCGCAAGCTGGTGCAGCGGTCAGCAATCCCAATGCGGACATGACACCGGCGCCCGGCGGGACGATGATTTTCGAGATGCCCAGCGATTTCGCCAGTCCGTAGGCATGCACCGGACCGGCACCGCCGAAAGCGAGCAGCGTATAATCGCTCGGATCTTCGCCCTTCTCCGTCAGATACATGCGTGTTGCTGACGCCATCGTTTCATTGACAATCTCATGAATGCCAGCGGCAGCGCCAGTGATGTCCATTCCGAGCGGTTCAGCGATTTTCTCTTTTACCGCGTTGCGCACGGCTGCTATGTCGAGCTGCAGTTCCCCGCCAAGGAAGTAATCGGGCGAGAGATAGCCCAGCATCAAGTCGGCGTCGGTTACGGTTGGCTCGCCGCCGCCCCGGTTGTAGCAGACAGGCCCCGGTGAGGAGCTTGCGCTTTCGGGTCCGACCTTGAGCAGCCCCATCGCATCGACCCTGGCGATGGATCCGCCGCCCGCACCGATCTCGATCAAGTCGATCACCGGAACTTTGAGCGGCAACCCGGACCCCTTTTTGAATCTTTGCACCCGCGCAGCTTCAAACTCCGTAGAGCGCTCGGGTGTGCCGTTACGCAGAAGGCACATCTTCGCAGTGGTGCCTCCCATATCGAAGGAAATGAGGTTCGGGGCGTCGACCAGCCGGCTGAAGTATCCGGCGGCGATTGCTCCCGCTGCCGGCCCGGATTCGATCAGATGGATCGGCTGCTTCTTCGCCGTGTCAAGCGACGTCAGCCCGCCGGCGGAAAGCATCAGATGAACAGCTCCATCGAAACCACGGCGGAAAAGCCCAGCCTCGAGTTCCGTCAGATATTGATCGACAATAGGTTGAACATAAGCATTGGCGCTGGCGGTGTTCGATCGTTCATATTCTCGGATGACGGGAGCAATTTCGCTCGACAGCGTGACCGGAACGCCCGGAAGGAGATTGCGGAGCTGCGCTGCGATCTGCTGTTCGTGCGAGGGATTGCGATACCCATGCAGCAGGCACACCGCAACCGCTTCGACGCTATGCCCGCGGAGCACTCCGGCGGCTGCCGCAACGTCGCTTTCGTCCAGAGGCGTGATCACTCCGCCATCGACGCCTATCCGCTCGCTGACTTCCAGACGCAGTTGCCGCGCGACCAAAGGAGCGGGCTTCTCGAATGACAGATCATAAAGTTCGTAGCGGGTTTCGTTCCCGATCTCCAGCACGTCCCGAAAACCCCGTGTCGTGATCAGGCCGACCTTCGTGCCCTTCCGCTCAATGATTGCATTTGTCACCAGCGTCGTGGCATGGACGATATTTGCGACATCGGTCCAAGCTACGCCATGGGCGTCGAGCAGCTTTTGCAGACCTTCAAGCATGCTGCGGCTGGGATCGTCTTGGGACGTCAGTTCCTTGCCGAAAATCGTCGTTTTGGTGCGATCATCGACAAGGACCAGGTCGGTAAATGTTCCGCCCACATCGATTCCGACACGAATCTCATTTCTTTTGTTCATTTTTTGTCGCTCGAAATTTCTGCAAGCATGTGCTCTGCCGCGGTAATATAGTCATTCTCGATGTCGTTGCGGATGTCCGCTTTGCTTCGTTCGGCGGGGTTTCCGAAACCGCCACCGCCGCCGTAGCGGAGGGTCAGGCGATCGCCGGGCAAAAGGGTCGTTCGCGCCTTTGGATGCAATGTCCTGCCGCTGGCAAGAGAAACACTGACAGGTCGCCCTGTGCCGCCACCTTGAAGTCCTTGCGCCGGATTGAGGATACGGTCGGCCATCAATGACATGTTGACGGCTGCTGAACCGGTCACTTCGATCTCGACTTCCTGACCGAGGCCGCCTCTACGTTTTCCGTCCCCGCCCGACCCGCTCACAAGCTCCTTTCGGCGCACCAGCAGTGGCGCCAGCCCTTCGAAAGCCTCGATGCTTCCGGAACCCGTATTGGTTGGGAAAGGAGTGCAGGAATGCCCGTCGCGATGAGCGCTCGCGCCCATGCCACCGCTGCACATCAACATCTGGGAAAAGCGTTTGCCAGTATCGTCAGCGCCGCTGAAGACTGCACGCAATGTCGGCGCGGTCCCGGATTCGGCAATAACCTTATCCGGCACGATTAGCGCCAGGCACTTATAGATTGCGCCGGCGAGCAACTGGCCCGTCAACTGCCGTGCGTTGCAGGGCGCCGGGAAGCGCGGGTTTAGGATCGAACCAAGCGGAGAGTTGATCGTGACCGACCGATATGATCCGTCGTTGTGGGGTGTTATTGGATCGAGCGCGCATTTCAGCGGATAGACCGTATAGGCATAAGTATAGTTGAACACCGAATTCAGGCCGCGATCGATCTGCGGCGAGGTGCCGGTATAGTCGATATCGAGGTTCGACCCCTCGATGCGGATGCAGCAATGGATTTCGGTCTGTTTGTCATCGTAGCCATCCGCCGTGACGACAGAGCGATATTCGCCATCCGGCAGCTTGGCGATGGCGGCGCGCATCGCCGTGTCGGCGCGCTCGTGAAGTGCTTGCGAAATGCTGCTAAGGTTCGGGAAGCCCGACCTGCAAAGAAACTTCTGCACACCCTGCGCAACGACGCGGTGAGCGGCCACCTGGGCATATATGTCCCTGATGACCATGTCCGGCAGGCGGACATTTCCGCGGATGAAGCGCGCGACCTCGGCATTCTCCTTGCCACGGATCATGAATTTGGTCGGCAGGATGCGCGTTCCTTCCTCGAAGAAGTCTTTGCAATCCGCGGAGAAGATCACGCCTCCAATATCGGGAAGATGCGCGACCGTGGCGCAAAAGCCGACAAGCCGGCCTTGAAGGAATATCGGCGATGCCATGACCAAATCCGGCAGGTGGCCAGCGCCCAGCCATGGATCGTTGGTGACGATACAGTCGCCCTCGTTCCATTCCTCGATCGGGATTTCCTGCAGCAGGCTTTTCACGGCACGCGGCAGCACTCCGAGGAAGGCCGGCACGCCGATTGTGTTCTCGGCGACAGCAGCGGCGTTCTCATCGAGGATCGTCACGGCAAAATCGTTGGACTCCCGGACGATGGTCGAGAATGCCGTGCGACGCAGCGCCGTCGCCGCCTCGTCGGCGATCGAGATCAGTCGCGACCATAGAATTTCGAGATTGACGCCGTTAATTGCGCTGTTGGATGTCAACGACATTGGATGCTCCTGGTTCCGCAGTTTCGCGCTCGGGCCCTGCGTTTATCGGCCATTGGCAGAAATTACTTCGCTTGGATCAGCGGTTTGACCGCAGCCATTATGTCAGTCATGACGACCTCGGGCTTTTCATGGTCGATGAGGACCCGGCGGAGCTGCTCACGGATTGCTTCGCTGACCTTGATCGAGTTCTTGCCGGGATAGGAGAGCCACTTGGTCAGACGCGAAGCTGCCTCAAGCGCAGACTTTTGATTGGGTTTGTCTTCGTAGAACGCGGCAAGCAGGTTCGGGTCACTGACGGCCTTGCTGTTGACCGGCACCGCGCCGACGCCCTTCACCAGGATGGTCTGGCCAACCGGGCCGGTTAGGAACTTCGCATATTCCCATGCCGCATTCTGCTTTGCTGGATCCTTCGCGTAGATCATCAGCACACGGCCACCGGCGGGGACCTTGCCATCCTTTGCAGGGATTGGCCACGGTGCTGTCTTGATTTCGAATTTGCCGGCGACTTGCTTTTCAATCTGGCCAAGCGCGGCGCTGTAGGAGGCGAAGACGCCGGCGGTTCCCGAGGCGAAGGCCTGCAGCATTTGCGCCTGGGACATGTCAACGGTGCCCGCCGCACCGAAATCATGCAGGATCTGTAAAGCCTTCATGCCCTCGGGGCTGTTGAAGGCGATGTCGGAGCCGTCATCCGTCAGGATCTTGCCGCCGAGGCTGGTGATGATCGCCTGGAAGGTCCAATTGCCGGTCGAGTTATAGTCGAATAGGCCGCCCACGGCATTACCGCCCAGTTCGTTGACCTTGGCGACCGCCTCGGTCAGCCCCTGCCAGTCCGACGGCAGTCTCGTGGTGTCGACGCCGGCCTTCTTCAGAAGGTCCAGATTGAAATAGATAGTCGGTACCGAAGTTGCATAGGCAAGCGCATAGGTCTTGCCGCCGATAGCACCCACCTCGCCGATCGAGGGCGAGTAGCCGAGATCGCTCCAGTTCTTCTCGGATGCGATGCGGTCGTCGAGCGCCACGGCGATCCCGGTCTGCGCCACGATGCCGACATTCTGGCTGCCCTCCAGCGAGATGTCCGGGAGCGTGCCGACCATCGACGAACGCAAGGTGGATTGAAGCAGCTCGTCATAGGTGTTCGCGACGGGCGCGACATACTTGATCTTGATGTCGGGATGCGTCGCCTCGAACTGACGCGCGCTCTCCGTCATGACGTTCGTGTAAGCGCCGGACGAATAGGCAACGCTGATGGTTACCGGATCGGCGCAAGCGGCCGAGGATAGGCTCGTGGCAAATGCGCCAGCGATCACAAACGCAACTTTAATCATGACAACTCCGTGTCGGCTGAAGTGGGATGGGGATTGATCGGTCTTATGGATCTTCCGCGTCACCGGTGACGGCGAAGGAGCTCGCCGTGGCTGTCGGCGATAATCCGGATAGCCTCGTCAAGTTCGGAATGGGACTTCGCATGCCCGATGCCGATGCGGATCGCTTGCGGCGCCGTTTCTCCCGGCAAAGCATAAGGATCGCCGGTTCCGATATTGACGCCGCGCACTCGGATATTGGAGGCCAGATCAGCCGCCGAAATGGCTTCCGGCAGGCGGATCCAGACCTGTAGGGCACCATCCTTCGTGTCGAAATCCGTCCCCGCTAGCATCGGCCGGACGATCCGGTGGCGGACGACCATTTCCTGCCTGACCGCATCGATCACGCGCTCGGCGCCGCCCGTCTCGATGAGTTGTGTCGACACTGCGGCGCTGATCGGTGCTGCCATCCAGAACGTTGCCCTGACGCCCGGCCAGAACTGCGCTTCGGCAAGCGCGGCGGTCGGCGCAACGACGTAAGCGATCTTCATGCCTGCGGCGATTGTCTTGGCGACGCCTAGCATATACCAGGAACGCTCCGGCGCGATCGCGGCGATCGGCGGCGGAAGATCGTCTGGCAACAGGCTGTAAATGTCGTCCTCAATGATCTGCAGATCGTATTTTCGGGCGACATCGGCGATCGCCTGGCGGCGCGCAAGCGACATCGTTGCAGTTGTCGGATTTTGAAGTGTTGAGAGCAGGTAGAGAGCCTTGGGCCGGTCTTTCTGGCACAGTTCCACGAGAGCTTCCGGAATGATGCCCTCTCCATCCATCTTGACGCCCTTCGGAATGAAGCCGAAACGCTTTGCCAGGACGAGGATCGGCGGATAGGTCAGGCTTTCGACGGCCAGGACATTGCCCTGCCCGACGAGACCGCCGAGCAGCATGTTGAACGCACTCTGCGTTCCGTTAGTGACAATAACCCGCCCAGGTTCGGGTTGGGTTCCAAGCCTGCGGCCAGTAAAGACCGCCCCGGCGCTGCGGTCTGCGTCGGTTCCCATCCATCGATGGGCACCCACCATTTCACTCGGGGTGTAGCGGGAGAGGACAGCCTGCATCGCCGCGCGATACTCGGGATCGAAGACCGCCGGCACCAACGGCGGATGGGTGCGGCTCATTTCGATGATCTTCGTCATGTTTGTTATCCTTCTTCCAAATGAAGCCAGGCCTCACACAGGCGGTTGCTGGGCACCGGCGATCGGCCATTGCGAGCGACTGCGAGCTCCCTGGAGAAAGACGCCAGCCCGTTTCCCACGGCCTCGGTATGAATTCTTTACAACAGTATGATGACAATTATCGAATTATTCGATGTAATACTGCTGAGTTTGGATTGGACTGTTTGGGTTACTCCCGTGATGAACTATTGGGCTCAGTTGCAGTCCAGAAGTGATGCAGACAAACTGCTGGACGCCTCGATTCCGGGAGCCAGCCGGTTGCGAGTGGCATGAGCATGAAACGAAGCACGCGAAAAACAGAAAAACACGCAGTACGCTGGCCGCAGCTATGAGAGAGGATGCCAGGAGCGATCGTGACATTCCGAGTTTTTCGTTGTCCCGCTGTAGGGCCTCGCGACACCGGACACAGGTAGTTGCATCGCCATGGAGGGACTTGTATTTGCCGACGCGCGTGACAGGAGCCGATCACTCCGACCACGTCAGCAACCAACGGCTCTGATGAACGGCTTATGGGCAGACACGGCGGCCGGCAGCCGATCGTGACTCCCGAGAAGCCAGCCAGGGCTCGCCAGCATCTGGCGGCCGGCCTCAACGTGTGAAAAGCTGCCCGCGTAAGAAATTGAAAGAAGAAGAGCGTCCCCAAATCCTCACGTCGGCTTCAACCCAATTAAACACGCTTTGAAAGGTGCCGACCCTCTGACGATATGGCCGCCGTTGATCATCGTTAACTGCGACACGCCCGGCCAGGAGATAATACGCAATGGCAAATTGTGCGATCATCTTCAATACGAAGCTGGGATCAATCGGAATTGCGAGGTAAGTGATCGCATTTTGCGATGAACGCGATTGATTAGTTAAAGAAAGGCGATAATCATAGCGAGAGTGCGACGGTCGGCTTCCTTGCCGCCCTCTACGTCATTCAAGGTTATGGAGCACACCTTTAATGTTCACCAGGCGGTTACTTTGCGCTAACGCCCTTTTGGGTCAGGCACTCACCTTTTCGCCTTCTGGTGCCGCACAGGACAAAATCGCCCTGCGTGTCGCTGCGGCAGCGTCAGTTATTGCCGACGCCGACAAGTTCGAGGAGACGGACCCCACTATCAAGGTCGAGATCGACGCAACGCAGCGCGATTACAAAGCCCTGGAAGAGGCGACGCTCCGCGACTCGGTGACGGGCCACCTCGCAGATGCCTCAATCCTTTTCGACCCAAGACGCTTCGGAAGCGGCGAGCGGACTCAATGATTCCCGAGGAATACAAGTTTCTAATCGTCAGCTTCGACGGTCTGCGCCCCGACCTGATCAACGAAAGCCAGACTCCCAACCTCGCCCGGCTGAAGCGTATGGGAACGACGCTTGCCGCTCACCGCACGGTCTATCCGAGCGAGACGCGCGTCGCCTTCCCAAGTCTTGTCACCGGCGCGACATCAAGCCAGCACGGAATGGTCGGGAACAAGTATGTCGAGCGCAACGGGGCGTCGCACCGCTACGTGGACACGGCGGATTCCGTCCTCCTCGATCGCCTGAACCGCGAAAGCGGTGGGATGCTGATGACCGCACCAACACTGGGCGAGATCCTCGGCAGAGCCGGCCGGAGCATGGCAGTGATCGCGACGAACACCCCCGGGACGACGCGCTTCTTCCACCATAAGGCGGAAGACTTCGGTCATATACGCGTTTCTGGCCATTTCCCTGAAGCCTGCACGCCGGAAGCGACGTTGTCGGAAATCGTTGGCCGCTGCGGGCCGTTGCCCCCGCTTCCGCCCCAAGGCGAGCCCGATATCGAGGCGCAAACCCTTATCACGTCGATCTTTCTGGAACATGTTTGGCCCAAGCACGCACCGGACGTCACGGTGCTTTCCTATGGCGAGCCCGATACCGCCTCGCATTTCAATGGCACGGGCGGGGCGAAGACGCGCCAAGCGATCGCCCATTGCGACGCGGAGTTTGGCCGGGTCCTCGACTGGTGGGAGGCCGAGGGCAGGGCGAAAGGGGTTCAAGTCTTCGTGATCTCCGACCATGGCCACATTACAGCCCACACCCGGGTTTCCATCGCCGACCATCTTGGAGCCTCCGGTTTCAAAACGGCAGCAGCACCCGGCTCGGGCGTCGATGTCGTCGTCGTTCCAGGCCAGGTGGGCTCTCTCTATCTCGCCGACCGCTCGACGGCGCAACTCGCGCGGCTAGTCGAGGCTTTAGTCGAACAACCCTGGGTCGGGCCGATCTTCGCGAGGGCCAAAAACGAAGTGGAGGGCACGGCGCCCGGCAGTTTCGCCGACCATCTGGTATTTGCCGATCATGCGCGAGCCCCCGACGTCTACTTCTGCTTCCGGGCCGACGACGGCGTCGACGAATTCGGTCTTGCCGGCGGAACGTTCTACGACAACAATCGACGACCTGGATTGGGAGTCCACGGCGGCTTGCATCCGAAAGAACTAGCGGCCGTAGGCATCATCGCGGGATCGGCTTTCCTGAATGGCGGGCAGATCTCACACGTGCCTAGCGGCATCTGCGACATCGCACCTACGATCCTATCGCTGATCGGCGCGAAGGTTCCGGAGAGCATGAACGGTCGCATTTTAAAGGAAGTTCTTGCAACCGCTGCGGACAGGCCGGTTCCGAATGTCTCGAAGCCACATGTTTTCGAGACCGGGCTCAACCATTATCGCCAGTCCCTTCAGCGAGTGAGTGTTGATAAAACCGTCTATATTGATGGAGGCTGGTCTTCTAATTTCTGAACCGAGCCCCCATTGGGCAAGGCCCGAAGATGGCCACACAAGCAGTCCCCACACGCACCTGACTTAAGGAGACAACAGTGACTCGATCGACCAATACATTCCGCAAAGCGGACGCTGCCCAGACCCCGGACTATCGGACCGCGACGGAACTTGTCGCAGGTCTGGCGTCCCGCGAGATCTCGTCCCTGGAATTGGTCGAGCATGCTATCGCTCGCATCGAGGCGGTCGATGGGAAGATAAATGCGGTCGTGGTGCGGGATTTCGATCGGGCTCTCGACGCGGCGCGCGAGGCGGATGCAAAACTTGATCGCGGCGAGCGTACTGCGTTGCTCGGCGTTCCAATGACCGTCAAGGAGCATTTCAATCTGGCTGGTCTGCAGACAACATGGGGAATTCCGAAATATCGCGATTGGCGGTCGGAGAGCGACGCGCTCTCAATTCAGCGGCTGAAAAAGGCCGGCGCGATCATTCTCGGTAAAACCAATGTGCCGAACCAAGACGGTGACTGGCAAAGTTATAATGACATCTATGGGACGACCAACAACCCCTGGAACCTCGCACATACCCCGGGCGGATCGTCCGGCGGAGGAGCAGCGGCAATTGCTGCGGGCTACGTACCACTGGAGCTTGGCTGGGATGGCGGCGGCTCATTGCGAACACCAGCGCATTTTTGCGGTGTGTTCTCGCATAAGGCAACGCTCGATCTCGTGCCTCTTCGAGGTATGAGCCTTCCGGAGGCACCCATCGTGCCGAGGCGCGATGAAGGAGCCGTGATCGGCCCGATGGCGCGTAGCGCGATGGATTTGGAATTGGCTTTATCGGTCATTGCAGGACCTGACGAGTTGTCGGATGGAGTTGGTTATAGTCTTTCGCTGCCATCGGCACGTCATGCAAAGCTTGCTGATTTCCGCGTGCTCGTGATCGACCAGCATCCGCTATGCCCTACCGACGATAGCATTCGTACTGCCTTGAACGACCTGGGCGACCGCCTTCACAAGGCCGGCTGCACCGTGCTGCGCCATAGTTCAATGCTCCCCGATATAGCACACACGTCTCAGGTCTTTGAGAAGCTCAGTTTCGCTAAGAGGAGCGGAAAACTGCTACCTGAAGAACGTAGCGAAATCGAACGACGGGCGCTGGCCTTGGCCCCGCAGGATCAAAGCCTGGTCGCTTGTATGTTGCAGGGCTACTTGATGAGCCACGCCGAGTGGTTGGCTCTTTGCCAGCTTCGAGATGACTTGCGAGCCCGATGGCATGCCTTATTTGAAGATGTCGACGTTGTATTGTGCCCGCCATCATCCGTCCAAGCGTTCAAGCATGACCATTCGTCGATGCTTTCTCGCAAAATTGAAATCAACGGCACGTCGAGGCACTACCGCTGTGATTTACACGCCTGGGCCGGTATCGCCAACATGATCGGGTTACCCTCGACGACCATGCCCATCGCGGAGAGCAACGGACTGCCGATCGGAATGCAGATCATGGGCGGCTTTCTAGAAGACCGGACGACCCTGGGTTTTGCTGCGCTTGTCGAACGAGAGTTCGGCGGGTTTAGACCACCGCTGCTATAGCCCGACGCGGCGGAATTCGTGAGTTTTCCCACGTTGCTCTACGTCAACGTGTTCAGTTCCCGGATCGCTGGCATGACCGGCGATCCGGCAGAGATCAGCCCAGCCGGTGAAGAGTGGGCCATCCATGAAGCCGACAGCAAGAGACAAAGCTCGCCCGTGCCGACGGACCAATCCTCTCGGACTGTCGGCATTCCTTAGCAAACGAAGAGGAAGCAACAATGAGTTCTACCAGCGTCTGGACAGACATCGATCTGGAGCGCGAAGGCCGCTCCCAAGGGTATATCCGAGTACCCTATTCCGGAAACGACACCGGCCACGGCTGGATCCCCGTGCCGGTCGTCGTATTCAAGAATGGAGAGGGGCCAAGCGTTCTCTTGATGGCCGGTAACCACGGCGATGAATACGAGGCCAGGTCCTCCTCATGAAACTTGTGCAGAACCTTTCGGTAGACAGGATTCGCGGACGGCTTGTGATTGGAACGCCGCTTGACGACCACTGACCGCGCAAATGCTGCAGACGACGCCCACATGTCGCGGCGTCTGCAGGGATCAGATGGCGCAAGCGAGCAACGCAATACCGAAGGAAGCAAGAACATGACGACGATCGACCCAGACATGTTGGCGGCGATCAAGAAGCACAAGGAGCTTCAAGAGGCTGACGGTGGGGTTCCCGATGCGTTGATCGGGAACCGCCGGCAGCAAGATCGCCTGGCATCGTATTGGTCCGACGGAGCGCCGGCCATCGCGGACATTGAGAACCGGAGGATCCCCATTCTGGGCGGAGAGCGAGAGATCCGAATCTATCGGCCTCGCAACGTGAAGTCAGATGCGGTCATTCTGTTCTTGCATGGCGGCGGTTGGGCAATCCGGCATCAAAGATTCGGGGCCAAGCTCGGCCACTACCGTCAGGTCCTTCGACGCGCGCAGGTCGGAGATGTCACTTACATCGATGACGGTACGGCCGAGAGTTAGTTTCCTGTCGCCTACTTCGTGGTGCGGTTGGCACGCGGTCATAAAGGCAAACAGCCTTTCGAAGGCCGTCAACTGGCAGTGGCGACCGAGCCGCATCATCCCACACGTTTTGGTCGGCTGCTCGTCGACCGTCAACCAGAATCGGAGCAATCATATGGAAATACAGCGTCTTCCTGGTAAGGCACCCGGCCGATCTGCCGGCTCGGCTTTCGGATCTCTTCTCTTTATTGCAACAGTTGCTCATGATCGAAAGGCTGATCTGGTCCTTCAAAGCCCGGATTTGCTGTCTCGCCTCGAGGAACAACTTGACGCGCTTGGGAGCGACAAGAGCTGTATTCTTTCCGCGACGGTCTATCTCGCCGACATGTCGCGGAAAAACGAATTCGACAAGATTTGGATCGAATGGATAGGCGAGGATCAACGCCATTGGCCGCAGCGCGCCTGCGTCGGTGCTGTCCTGGCCGAGCAGACGGCGGTGGAGATCTCCGTCATTGCGGTGCGTCGTGACGAGATCTCAGTCTGAAAGCTTAGGTAACCCGTCTCTTCTTGTATTTGGCAGAGGCGGGCGTTCGACCGAACAATTGCGGAACACCCCAGTGCGGGGCGGGCTTTTCGACGAACAGGTTTGTCGGGAAGCCAAGACATCTGCGGGACAGCCGCGAAAGGTAGAGATTAGAAAATGCCTCGTGTAGCGATAATTGGTGCCGGCGTAATCGGTGTTATGTCGGCGTATTCACTCCTTCAATCAGGGTACACCGTCACCCTCATTGATCCTGCTGAACCGGGAAGTACCAGAGCATCGAGCTTTGGGAACGGCGGATGGCTCAGTGCAAGCCTGGTCTTGCCGGGCGCCATGCCGGGACTTTGGAAGCAAGTCCCGAAGTTCCTTCTCGATCCAAAGAGCCCTTTGACGATCGACAAATGGCGGCTGCCGAAACTTACGCCATGGCTGTTGAGCTTTCTATGGAATGGCGCGACCGAGAGCCGTGTACGGTCTACAGCTGTTGCGCTCAGCTCCATGGTTGGGAGCTGCCCGAACCTCCATCAAGAGGTTGCCCGGCAGATCGGCGCGCCGCATCTTGTTGAGGCGAGTGGGCTCCTGTACCTCTACCGCAGTCGAGAAGCATATTCGCGCGAGGTACTCCCTTGGGCGCTTCGTCGAGAGATGGGAGCAACATGGACAGAGCTTGACGAGCAGGAGCTGCGGCTCAGGGAACCGAATGCGCCCGACGGATATCGGTTTGGCGTGCTCGTTGACGGAGGTCATGCACTTGATCCTGGCCCATTCGTTGCGGAAGTTGCAAAATTCCTGTTCGCCAACGGCGTTCGCTATCTGAAGGCCAATGCACTCGATTTCGTTTTCGATGGCGGCCGGCTTGCGGCCGTGAAGACGGATCATGGTCAGGTTGAATGCGATAAGGCCGTGATCTCGGCGGGTGCATGGTCCGCCGAACTCGCAGCCTTGGTTGGTGACAGGATTCCGCTGGAAGCGGAGCGCGGACATCACATCATCATTTCCGGTGAAGGCCCAGATCTTCGATACCCGCTCCTACTCACGGATCGGAAGATCACCGTGAGGAAGGTTGCTTCCGGCACCAAGAGCACCGGACAAGTGGATTTTTCCGGCCTGGATGCGCCAGCAGACCCCTTGCGCTTTAAGATCCTTCACGAGCTGGTGACCGAGGCGTTTCCCGCCTTAGGCGAAGGACCGGAGCGGCATGTATCGAAATGGATGGGGCGCCGTCCGTCGTTGCCCGATGGGAAGCCCGCTATTGGGCGAAGCAGACGTTCGGCGGACGTTGTTCATGCATTCGGTCACGGGCACATGGGGTTTGCCTCTGCTCCCGAAACGGCTCGTCTCGTGACGCAACTGATAATCGATCCTGCCGCAGAGGAAAATACGGCCTTCTCACCGCGGCGCTTCGCCCGACAGAGAACGTCGCCGACAGGCAAGGCACCCCACTGATCGTCGGGTGCCTTTGCACTAAACCGCTGCGATCACCGCAATTTCGACGAGGGAGTGCCCCTGTAGGACCGATTGAACGCAAGAGCGTGCCGGCCGTCGGCCTGGGGTAAGCCACTCATTCCATACTGCGTTTAGTTCCCCGACGTCGCGGATGACTTCGGGCATCCAGATCGTCGCCGAAAGCAATCTGGATTTATCTGTTCCGACCTCGGCCAGCCTTCGGTCGATTTCACTCAAAACGTCTTTCGTCTGTTCGGCTCCGGAAGCGGTCTTGTTCGGCGACTTGATACCCGACAAATAGACGACGCCGTTATAGACCACCGCGTCCGACCGGTGAAGAAACTTGCCGCTATCGAAATAGACCGGTTCTTTACGTTGAGTCTGCATGGTTCTTCTTTCTGAGATGTGAGACCGGCACGGCACTGATTGTATCTCACGGAGGCCGTCCGGGTTTTTAAATTTGTTGGCGCACGAGATTTGTCCCAGCGACGAGGGCGCTGACCTTTCCGAAAGCGACCTGCCGCGGCAAGTTCCACATGCCGCAATCCGAACATGGATGGAGGCGCTCGGGAGGAACGATCGCAAGCGCATCCTGTAGTCAACATGTTCCGGGGTCTCGATTTCCCGGTTCGCCAGATCCAGCAGTCCAAGTACGATGTGTTTAGACCCGCAATAGCGCAGGATGTTTGGATTGTGTTTCGGTTGCCATATTCGAGGCTGATGCCCTGGATCGGGCAGTCAGCCAGAATTTCCAGCACTTCCGGGTAGGTCGGGCTGACCTTCTTTATCTTGTGAGCCAGGGCGTAGCCATAACACACGTGGACGATCACCGGCACTTCGATGCTCTTCACCAGCGTTTCGATCGCCTCACGTCCGTATTTCCGAGCAGCACTCAGTCTCGTTTGGAAGTATGGCTCGTCGATCTGAAGAACGTCGGCACCAGCGTTCTGAAGCGCGAGCAGCTCCTGATGGAGCGCTTTTGCAATTGCGATTACCAGAGCTTTTTCATCGCCATAGGCATGATCGCTGACTTGACCGGCAAGCGTTATCGGACCCACAAGGTTTGCCTTTACCGGGCGACTTGCGTGAGCCTTTGTGAATTCGAGCTCGTCGACGGTTAAAGGGCCGGCCCAGGAAATTTCCGAGACAACACGGGCTTTCGTCGCGCTATTACTGAAATATTCATCTAGGCCTGTCGAGTCCGTCTTAAAGCTCGTCACTTCGGAGCTCGTGGTAATGTGGTCTGGATGGGTATAATCGATGCCGGTCAGGCATTTAAGAAAGTGTCGATCATAGGAGGCGCGTTGCGCCTCTCCGTCGTTTACCAGATCGAGACCAGCTCGCTCCTGTTCGTAGAGGGCTAGAAGCGCAGCGTCGTGCTTCGCCTCCGCCAAAACGTCAGGGTCGGGACGCCACCAGCTTCCATCGAGCGCCCGCATTTTCAAGTGTCGCGCCAGCCAATGCGGCTTGGTATAGCTTCCGACGATTTGGGTGGTAAGAGGTTGGATAGGCATGTACGGGTCCCTAAAAACTGAGGTCGGACGGCGCAACCTTCTCGGGGGAGGAAGCTTCTTAACGTCCACAGAGGTGAGTCTGGTTTAGGCTTTCTCGTCGACCGGCTGCGTTTCCAGGAGCAATCCACTCTTGTTTAGAATCGGATACCTGTAGCTGTAGCCCGTGCTCCGACGAGGTCAAAAATCGTCACTCCTCGTCTTCGGTCTCCGTCGGCCACCCGGCGTGCCGTAGACTTCGTTGAAGAATGCAGTCAATTCGGCCGCGACGCGTGACGCATCGTCGATCATCGGCCAGTGGCTGGCTCCGGCGATAGTCCGGTTCGCCAGGCCCCTTTCTCTTATCCAGATTGCCGTTTCGGGGTTCGTGTTCTCTGGATTCCAATAATAGAGACATGATACACCGAGAGCCCGCAGCGGCTCTCCCGGCGCAAGCGCCTCGCTCGTCCGAATAGTATCGAGCGCCAATTCCCATAGACTCCTCGGATCGGCTCCATCGACTGCTTGACGGTATCTGGCGAGTGTCGGATCGCCTTGTGCAAGTTGATCGAGCTCTTTCAGGAAAGCACTCTTGAGCGCCGCCGGATCGCTGTGCGAGGCGGCCTTTCCTGTGAAGTACAGGTCGTGCCGCGTCAGGTTTCCCTCAATGGAAAAGAGCCCGGCAGCACCTCTTCCGAGATGACGGATTGCTTCTACGGCAATCATCGACCCGACCGAATGGCCGACCAGGCCCACTGACGAACCCGGACAAGCGCGGATTATCAGCTCCGCCAGAAACCTTCCGTGCTTGGCGATTGAAAGCACGCCGTCCCGCGCAGGACGTGAGCCAAAACCCGGCAAGTCGACGAGGAGAAGGCGAAACTGGTCGGCTACGCCTGTGGTCAAAAGTCCGGAAAATGCGGACATGTCGTCCCCAAATCCGTGAACGAGGACCAGCGTTCTGGGACCCGTCCCGACCATCCTCAGAGCGTTGTCAGGTGAGAGCAGCATCGCGCTATGGCTTTAGGAGAGGCCGTTGCTCGGAACGGACGATCGCTGTGCCCTCGACCAGCGCCTTTAGTTTGGCGAACGCGATGTCCTTGGGGAAATGCCACATGCCGCCATCCGTGCTCGGATGAAGTCGTTCTAGGGGAACAAAGTTGAGGGCATCACGAATGCGCGCAGCAATGTTTTCAGGAGTTTCGACGTCGTACGTGCCGAGATTCAGCAGACCCACAATGACATGCTTGTCTCCGCATGCCTTCAGCAGATCTCCGGTGTAGCGAGGCTCCTCGTACTCCATGCTGATGCCGTCGATTCCGACGATGCGAGACATGATCTCGAGCACCTCGCGATAGCCGTCGTGGCGCTGCTTGTTTGTGGAGCCGAATGAGGAGCCATAGTTGGTGTGCAGGACCAACGGAACCGAAATGCCGTCGGCCAGTTCCTCGATTGCAGCCACGCCGATCTTTTCGGCTTTCTCTGGAAAGAAATGGAATATTAGTTTCGCTGCGCTTGTTGAGCGTGAGTTCGGGGGGTTCAAGCCGCCACTGGACATCTGACAGTTGCGACGCATCCACTTTAGGCCATCATGAATTTGGCACCGGCCTAACCGCGCCGTTGCCAAGCATCATCATTGCGAGGTCTTCGACGCTTCTACTTATCCTAAATGCATCCTGCTCTCACGCTCGTCGTTCGCTTATCGCGAATTCCAGCACTTCAGGCGGGATTCAAGGTCAGCGACGCTTCTTTAGGTCAGGGTATGGGTCTCGCCCCAACCCTTTTGTAATCTTGTGCCAGTCCCGTCCGCCCATTCCAGGTATCCGCAGCATCTCTGCTGCGGATACCTGCAGCGCCGACCTCACCAGCTCGGGCCGGCACGATGACCATGAGCGTGCTCAACGCCGTCGCACAGTTCGTAATACGATGCTGGTTGGGATGTCCTCGGTTTGAGCTTCAGATTGTCGAAATCAGCGTCGATGATGCCTGTTTCGGTAAGCTGCTCGATCCGCCGTTCTGCAACGGCAACGATAAGCGGCACGTCGCCCTTGTAGGCATCAGCACCTCGGCAGACTTGAATCGCTGTCCGGGCTGAGGCAGTAGAGAAAATCAGGGACGGAAGCATCACCAGCTATGTCTATGATCCGAAGGCGGCGGCATTGGTTCGCGTGTCAGAACCTGATTCGGCGACGATTGGTCGTGCCCAACCAGTCTAGCATCGGATGAGATCGAGGTAATTCGGTCGATCGGCCATACCGACCATGACGGTATCGCGAGAGATGATTGGAATCTTCCGGACACGCGCGGTCGCGATCAGGTAACAATCTCCCGGGTCCTTGTGACCCGTCGCCGTGACCACTTCAGCAGCCTCTATTGCAACCGTCTGGTTGATCGGGGCGACTTTCGCAGTCGTCGCCCGCACCGCGTCGCGAAACCACTTCCCCACGGTTCCATCACCTAGTTGAGGCGCGTTGTTCCGCTTACGTGCAGCAAGCGACAATCCCCATGCAGTGATCGGAGACACGTAGAGGGTTCCGGCTTCCTGGTTTTCACCAATGGCGATTAGGGCGTCTTCGGAAAGCGCCTGTTCCCCGCTCACCAGCCAATAGAGCGCATGCGTATCGAGCAGAACTCCCGGCAAGGACCGCTCAGCCCTTGCGCTTCAAGGTCTGGGAAGCGATAGGCTTGGTCAGGTCGACGCCCTTCTTGATCTGCAAATCGCTGCCTTTTAGCGAGCCAGCGCCGCGCACGGTGACGAATTTCCCCGTCTTCGAGTTGCGTACCGTCACCGTCGATTGTGTCGTTGTTTTTGCCATAAGGTATATATAGCGCGTTTTCCCGCTCAGCGCGAGGCGTCCGCCTCGCTGTGTCAAGGAATTGCAGCCTGCAACTTCGAAAAATCCGCTAAAATCACGCCGATATGACGATGCCGACCTACATTAAACCTTGCTTGCCGAAGCTGGTAGGCCTGGCGCCGACCAGCGACAGGTGGTTTCATGAAATCAACCACGATGGCTAACGACTAGCCGTCCGGATCGATGCCGGCGACATCCGCCTTCTATCGCGGCGCGGCCTGAATTGGAGGTCTCGCTTTCCGATCGTCCACCAATCAGCACGCGAGCTGCGCTACATTGATGGCGATAGATATGCCGGGCAAGCCGCTTCGCGACCGCGCTCTATGCTGCGCGCCGAGCCTCAAAGCAGTCTCGGCCCATTCGGGTGGCGATCGCTCTTTCGAAAAAACAGTCGTGCGTACACCTTACCAATCGCGCTCCGGACTAACCCTAGGAGTTTATGGTAAACAAGGCGTTACCGTGAACGCTTGCCCGACCAGACCAAATCATTTTAAAACTCGGGCCATGGCACAGCACTCTGACGATTTGCGCGATTTTCTCAAGCAAGACGATTTTGGCTACTTCCATATGTCGCTCGTTGACGGCAAGTCCATTGCCTTTGCTCCTTCCATGGATCAGCAAAACCCGCCTGCCGGCAAGGCACTTGTCGCCGCGGCGGATGGCCCGGTGCTCATGCGCCTTACCGAAACACTGAAACTGACCGGCCACAACGTCTTCCTGATGAACATCGAGGACTTCGACGAATTTGCCGAAATGATCCTCGCCGGCGACATCAAACCGGTTCTCCCGAACTGACGCGCAAGCGCGACATTCCTCCATAATGCACTGAGGCTCCGGCCTGGCCTTTCGGCTCGCCGGATCACCACCGCGTATCAGGGGCCTCCCCCTCTTTTGCAACCATCCTGCGGGGGTGTCCCCGTTCTTCCGCCTTGCCGTCGCGGGCTTTGCCCAACGCCGCGCTGCGTCGTGCAGAACCGGCGCGGATCCGCATGCGCGGATTTTCCGCCGGCCCTGCGGGCGGGTGATCCCCCTCCCCCTCCGTCAAGTTGCAAAATTCACCCCAGTCTCGCCGACGGGCAAGGGTTCCGGACGGGGCCTGAACCCTGCCAGTCCATTTCTTTTGGAGAAAAGCCGATGACCGCAACAGCCAAGACACCACGCCGCGACCTCTATCAGGAAATCACCGACAAACTCATTGTGGAACTGGAAAAGGGCGTCTTTCCATGGGCGCGGCCATGGAAAAGCGTTGCCGAGACACCGGAAGCGCAATCGCTTGCCTCTTTCTCCATGCCGCGCAACGCCAGGAGCCAGCGGCTCTATTCCGGCATTAACACCCTGTTGCTGTGGATTGCCAAGGATGAAGGCGCTTATAAAAGCAACCGTTGGCTGACCTTCAATCAGGCCAAACAGCTTGGCGGATGCGTCAGGAAGGGCGAGCGCGGAACCCTTGTTGTTTACGCTGACAGGTTCATTCCGAAAGAGGAACGGCAAGCAGCAAAAAAGGAAAATCGCGATGCAAATCCGGTTTTCTTCCTCAAAGGCTTTACCGTTTTCAACCTCGATCAATGCAACGAACTGCCGGAAGAAGCCTTTGTCACCGTTGCACCGGAATCCGCAACCGTGCCGGAACGCAGCGCCGCCATCATTGCCGCCGCCAAGATTGATCTGCGCATAGGTGGTGACACTGCCTATTACACCCAGCAAGGCGATTTCATCGCCATGCCGCACCCGTCACAGTTTCCAGACCGGCTCGACTTCGATCGGACTTTTTTCCATGAAGCGGTTCATTGGGCTGGTGCAACCAGCCGCCTTGACCGCGACTTGAGCCGCTATCACTCCGATAACAGCGAGCGCGCGCGCGAAGAGCTTTGCGCCGAGCTTGGCGCAAGCTTCGTTGCCGCCGCCATGGGAATTGAACCCACGGTGCGCCATGCGTCCTATCTCAAATCATGGCTCACCGTTTTGAAGGCTGACAAGCGCGCAATCTTTCAGGCTGCGCGGCTTGCCAGCCAATCCGCCGATTACCTGCTCGCCTTTGAAACCAATGCCGAACCCCAATCCGAGGAAGCCAAGGACCTGACTGAGGCCGCTTGATAGCGGCTTCAACCCTTGCCCCGAGAAAGGATCATACCATGAGCATGCTTACCCCCGAAAAGACCACCTTCACGACCACCGACCCGCGCACCGGACAAAGCTACACGTTCGAGAACGCCGAAAAAGTTGGCAACCTCTACATTCACCCGCGACTGCCGCTCGATACGCCCGACTACACCGTTTCCAACGTCAAGGGCGTCATCATCTGCCACACGCGCAATCTCAGCCATGCCCGCACTGCCGCACAGATTATACAGGACGCCATTAGTTCAGATCAGACCAATTGGGACGGCAACACCATTGGAGAAACATTCCGGACCATGGAAGCGCGGCGCATCAGCCGCGACCTCACCCGCCATTTGACCAGGTTTTGATGCGCCTCCCCTCTTTTGATGCAAGGAAAAAAACGGATGATCCGCACACCCGCGAACAGCGCCAAAGCCTTTTCAAAATCTGGATCAGGCACAATCAGGGGATGACCTATCGGTCTTTCCGCAAGACCGTACACGGCACCATCGGCATGGAGTTTGTCATTGCCGTTCCATGGTGCGGCATGTGGCTTGCCATCGAGCCGGACGGTCAAACCCACAGCTAAAAACAAGGACGACAACCATGAACAACACCCATAGGCTCTTCCCGCCGGAACAAATTCAGGAAATCCGCGAGATCATAGATCCATAGAGTTTCGAGGCGGCAAATGTGCACCTTGGGATCGACGATGCACCTCATCCCGACAAAGCCGCCCATGCATGCCGCAAGCTCATCCGTGCCTATGCCAAGGTCCCCGAACGGGTCTAATGGAATGACGTGCAGGACGCGCTTGCATCCGCCCTCGCCGCCTTCGACCTGCCGGAATGGTTTCTGGATGTTCCCATGATTGATGGCGACCGCGGCCCCAATTCAGACTGCGAGGACTAGCCAGATGCTCACGCGACCCGCACACAAGAATCGGAGTTTCCTGCACGTCTTGGTATCGATGCTGACTGTGTCGCCAAGACCGGCTATGTCTATGCAGGAGATACCTACATCGAAGACAATCCTGACGATCCGCGGGGCAAATATTACCTTCTCATCGAAAGGTCCGATTGGATCAGCAGCGATCTGGACCAACTGGAGGCGATTTTATGGGCAATGGCCTACATCCACTTCGATCCAGCATCTTATGAACAGGCTGAAGATGGCGGCCTGTTGATCAGCGGCGAAATGCTCGACAACTATATTGTCGCAATTTGCACGGCTTTCAAAATGCCGGTTGACGGCGATTTGTTCGCCGCACTGTTCGGCGGAGACAATCAGGCAGTGCCGATCAATCGGGCTTTTCGCATTATCGTTGACGCGATCGAGTTGCAGCGTGCAAGACCACGACCATTCTTGCTTATTTGGAATATATGGAATATATAGATATTCTGAATTATCAGCAGAAAGGTTCTGCCATGCGGACATTTAGCACCGTCGAACTCACGCAGCAAATCGGCACTGTAACCCATGTTGCCAGCAAGGAGCCGGTCACGATCACGCAGCACCGAAAGCCTCGCTTCGTTCTGATGAGTATTGAGGATTACGAAAAGATGCAGGGACGCGGCCGACCCCGCCGCGTTTATGGCGTTGGTGAAACACCGTCGGAACTGGCTGACATGCTCGCGACAGAACTTGAACAGCGCATTAACGACGGTTCGTCCGACTATGACGATTGACCAGTATAAGGAAGGCCACATTGTCCGGTATGCCTATTTGTGGAAATGGCAACGCGACCTTGGGCGTGATGAAGGGGAAAAGGATCGTCCGGCCTGTGTTGCCTTGACCTTCAGGAACGATGCGCAAAATCTTACCCATCTCGTCATGCTTGCTATTTCCGGCACACCGCCGACAGCCGACCAGACGGCAATCGAAATCCCGCAACTCGAATTGAAACGGGCCGGACTGACCGATGCGAAGCGGGGCTGGATTACTGTTTCGGAATACAATTACGATATCCTTGAACAGTCATGGGATTTTCCCATCAACAGTCCACCGCAAGGCCGGTTCAGCCGCCCCTTTCTGAAAAAGGTGCAGGCCGCCGCTCTTGTGACCATACGCAGCAAGAAGGGGCGTGTTGACCGCACGCGCTGATCCTTTCTGGGTTTGCGGGAGGCATCGAGCCTCCCCGCAACCCCACACTTCGTTTGAAGCGCGCCGTGCCAAGCTGTACACGCCCGCCTGGATCATCGTGGATGAATTCAACAGCGACGATCTGGAAACATTTTTCGCATTGAGGACGCCGACCCTCTTGGAGCGTTCAGTCGAAAATTTATGGCGCGCGTTGCGGCCGCAGCCGTATTGCCATCCGCAAAGGATTGATCCGGGCCATTCTCCGGCGCTGAGGCATTCCACATCCTGCTTTGCGCAAACATCGGTTTGAACGGTCGGTGTCCCGACACCCCGCAGTGACGATCGTCTTGTCTGTCACAGCGCACCGCAGTCCAAATCATGGCTTGCCCGTTTAAGCGACCAGCCGCCCCTGTCGCTGGCAAAACCATGTGCCGACCGCGACCATGTGGGATCGTTCAGATGGCGCCTGCCGATTTGCTATGAACGGCGCAGCCGAGCAGCGTCCCGATCAATACCGTACAGTGTATGGCACAGCGAATGGCGCTCACCTCGCCGTCCTGCTGTGCAGCTGATGGAGGCTGGAGATATCACTGACCATGCGGATGAGGGCCTTGTGGTCAAAACGTTATCGAGCAGCCGGGAACACGGGAGTAGCCATAATTTCTCTTCGATGGAACGCGGATTCATTCCCATAACGCCCCTGATCGAAGCGCCGCCGCCGTGCCGATCAACCCGCTTCATTTCCCTTTCGGGCGGTATCCCCATAATCGCTGCGCGATCACTGCTGCGCCGCCCCTGCGGGGTGGGTGATCCCCCTCCGCCCTTCAGGTCATTCCGGGGTCAAGCCCCAATCCAGCCATGCATCCGGCTCCTTGCCCCCAAGAGGGCAATCCGCCGTCCGCCTATCTGTTCTGGTGTGACCAGCTCGACTGCTTGGCGCTTTTCCTAGGGGCGTCAACGGGAATGATCCCGGCCAATCAGGAGATTTGTAAATGGCTTCCACACTCGCAACCCTCTCCCGCACCGAAAACGGCTTCCGCGGCACCCTCTCCACCCTGACGATCAAGGCTCCGATCGCCGTCCTCGAAAACCGCACCAAGAAGGATGGCAGCGACGAACCCGACTTCCGCGTCATCGCTACGAAGAACGGCTTTGAAGTCGGCGCCGCCTGGACCCGCACTTCGAAGACCAGCGGCAAGGACTACATTTCCGTGTCCCTCACCGCCCCCGAATTCGGCAAGATCTTCGCCAACATCGCACAGGCGCCCGGCGGCAAGGAAGACGAATACGTCATGATCTGGAACCCCGGCGAGAACTAACGACAGCACGAGAGACCCCGCCTCGGCGGGGTCTCATCCTCTTGATTGCACCGCACAAAAAGGCATTGTTCCACGGAAAGGAACAAGACAATGGCGCAGCTTGAACGCCCGCAAACCACGGAAAACCTTGACTTTTCTGGTCTCGTATGCTATAAAACAGCCTCACGGAGACCTGTCATGGACGCTGAATTCTCAACTGTCATTGCCACCAAAGAAGAAGCCGTCGAACTGTTCGAAAAGTATTTTCGTACGCTTGACGAAGGCGTCTTCGCGCCGATGATCCGGGGTATGACCACGCCTGATGACGAGGGCGTGTTTGCCATCATGCGCGGTTCCGGCAACGACATGCGCCCCTTCACGATGGCCTGCTATCTCGTTAACACGCGCAACATACTCTCTGTTGATGAATCAATGATCTTCGTCGATCTTGAAGCGGCGGCACGCAAGGCGCGTGCCGCCTAATGAGCAACGGCGATCCTTACGTCTATCCCGGCACCAATGTCCTGAAGAACCTGTTCAACGAGCAGGACAAGTCCAAGCTTGATACAAGGGAACAGATTGTAACAGCTATTGCGTTGGATGATCTTCGGAAGAACCCCGTCAAAGGTGAGTTTGACGGGTCGCATCTGAAGGAAATACACAAACGCATCTTCGAAAAGATTTATCCGTTCGCGGGCCAGAACCGCACCATCAATCTCAGCAAGGTGGAGCCGGTATTGGGCGGCAAATCCGTCAAATACGGGAAAGCGGAGTTTCTGGACGAGATGCTGGGCGAGTACACCAAGCCGCTCAAGACATTCAAATGGGACGATAACAACAAAGCCGCTGCCGCCAAGGTCTTCGGCCAGATCATGGCAAAGGTCTGGCAGGCTCATGCCTTTCGTGAGGGCAATACCCGCACGACGTCCGTCTTCATGCACCAGTACGCGAGCGAGCGCGGTTTCGACCTCGACCGTTCCGTTACTGCCCGCTATCCCTCTGAAACGCGAGATATCTTTGCCAAGGCGACTGTCGGCGATCTGAGGGAACTGACAAACATGCTTGTCGAAGCGCGTGAAACTGCACTCGAACGTAATCATCCGACCATTGGCCATCTTGGTGAAGAGGCAGGCCAGGTCTTGAAGCTGATGGGAAAACCACCGATCGCCATTCCCTCTGTCGGCGAAAATGTGCGCGGCCAGGTCCTGGCGACCAGCTACAAAAATGTCCTTGTTGCGCAGGGGCGCGACGTCAAGGCCGTCGCGCTTGCCAATTTTGACAAGGCGCCGGCAAACAATGACCGCATCAACATTGTCGTCAAGGAGCCTGTCAAGACAATCGAGCAGGACAACAAGCCTCAGGAAAAGTCGAACAAGACCCGCACTGTCAAAGTGGCTCCGCCGAAGTCAAAGAACCACGATCGCGGCCGCTGATGGGCAGGGTTTGGCCGTTCCAACAATTCGCCTACAATTCCCGGCCACGATCCGGCGACATGTTACCGGCGAGCTATTCACGGACAATGCAACACTCATGAAAATTCGTAGGCAGCACTAGTCAAACCCGGATCGGAAAGTCACCTTCGCCGAACGGGTCGAAGCGCTCATTGGCTGCATTATCTGTGGAATCACCATGTATAGCAGCGCGTACGGGTTTGCACAGATGCTGGCTTTCTGAGACACTTTATCCATCCTCCTGTTCCCCCCAGCCGAGCTGCTCGTTTGCACCCGGCCAGCTAGCACCAGCTCCTCCTCCTGCGAGCTGGTGTTTCTTTGCAATGGCATTGCCGGCCTGCCGACCGGGTACGGACACGCCCGCTTGTCGCGGGCGTGGTTCCCTCTCTCTATGACTTCCCAGTCTACTTTTCCCTCCTCGCGCCTCAAGGAGGAACGGTCGCCCCCAATTTTTCCATGCCCTGCGCTGCGCGCGGTTCCTGAAAAATCGGTTCCCCCGTTCCCGGCGTGGCCGCCGCTTCGCGGTCCTTGACCCTCTCGTCGTGAAAAGTTTGGGGACTTTCGTCATCGAGACGAAGGAGAAAATCATGACACTTACAATCACTAACCTGATTCCGGCCGAGGCTTTGGCACGGTTGAAGGATAATCATCTGGTGAATGAGCGCGCTGCGCTTGTGGACAACCCATCGGTTGATCTGCGGCCTGTGGTTAAATTGTTCCTTCCAACATCTGCTGCGGTCTGGCTGATTACCGAATTCGACGAAAAGGAGGGCCTGCTCTTTGGCCTCTGTGATCTTGGCCTCGGGTGTCCGGAAATCGGCTACGTGGCGGTCAGTGATCTACTGACGGCCATTGGACCGCTCGGCATCAGGGCCGACCGCGATACCACGTTCATCGCCCAAAAGAGCTTGAATGGTTACGCCGCCGAGGCTCGCTGGCTTGGCTACATCAATGCCTAATCCCTCTCATTCAAAGGATCCGACCATGAAAATCATCCTCATTGCTATCGCACTTTTGTCAGTTGGCTTGTCCGCCAATCATACCATCAACAATCCCGTTCCAAAGCCCATCTCCGATTATTGCGGTGCTGGCAATCGCGGTTGCGCTGCCGCCCTGGAGAAGGACTACATGCACATCGGTTACAAGGGCTTGCCGAACACCTCTTCCTCGACCATCGCGCATTTTGCCCGCGCTTGCGCCACGCATCCGGATTGGCACGATGATTGTGTCACTGCACCGGAAAAGGTGCTTGCGCGCATCGGCTTCACGGCGGACGACTGATCCGCTCCCTCGCCGCTTTGTCCCAAGGCTTTTGCTTAACCGCAGGAGCCTTTCTTCATGACAGGAGATCGACATGACCATAGTATACGGCGGCTGCATCGAACCCGGTGGCATAGAGCTGGAGGACGATACGGTAACCGTGAAGTGTCCCGCCTGCCAGGGCAGTGCTGTTCAAAGGTATTGGGAGTGCTGCGAAGGCGGCTCGATCAACCAGTATAGCGCGCTTGCCTGCAGCGATTGCGGGCATGCTGAGGGCGATCTGCCGGACTGGTGTTTCGACGATAGCTGACAACACACAGCTAGTAAAACTATGCGAGGCAAGAGGGCGATTGTCCGCTTGCCTCGCATCTTCTCCTCTTGGCTGCTCACGCGCATCGAACGCATTCCGCCGCCTTGAGGGGCGAGACTAGCCGCCTCTCCCATCAATCACCCCTCTCCTTTTTGAGGCTTTGCCGGGCGGCCTTTCGGGGCTCCTTGGATGGACGCTGCCGCGACTTTCAAACTCAGGTCGATGATCAAGCCTGTCATTTCGCATCGCCTGTCATGCTTCCGGCTCGTTTCATTTGGGTGATCATCTGCGTTGCGTTCGCCGTTTCTTCCCGTCGCACCATCTCAAACCAACCCCACTCTGGTGTCTGGTTTTCATCGTGACGCTCGGGACAACAGCTCACTTCTGACCTATAAGCCTATGACCGTCGCGCATCTATCTGATTCCAAGCCGACCTACGGCTCACCAACGTGCTTGGTATTCACCTTGGTCTGATCGCTTGGGAAAGAGTTCGCGCCTATAGGCTTATAAATGGCAGGATAGCACTTCTGGTGCCAGATGTGCGTTTCGCCCGCGGGGCGATAAAAAGTGCTCCGCCGACAGTTCGCGAGAACTGCGATTTTCCAAATGTAAGCAAGAACTGTTTGCAGGCGAAATTATCAGACTCCCAGACTCTGAAACTCTCAGACTCCGCAACTCCCAGAGTCTCTGACTTTCAGATTCTCAAACTCTCAATCTATCAGAGTCTCAGAGTTTCAAAGTCAGGGATTCTGTAACTCTGACACTTTCGGACTCACAGAAGCTCAATTTTTCAGATTCCGAAATTCGCGGACTCTCAAACTCTTGATTTCTGATTAACTGAAAACCGAAACAGGGTTGCGTCTTCGCGCAAATCGAATTATCACACTCTAGTGTTAGTTTTTAAAGTCATCAACGATACACCAAGCTCGTTCAAGTCCGCCCATCTGCAATCGCACGGAAGCTGATCACGTGAACGCCAGACCTGATACCAACCATGACAACGCAGCCGGGTTGACGCTCGCCATCACCAACCTCAAGGGTGGTGTCGGCAAGTCGGTCTTGACCAGCTTGATCGCGGCTGAATTTGCCCAGCAGGGCGCCACTGTCCATGTCGTCGATTGTGATGAACAACAATCCACAACGAGATGGCATACGGTCTCGCGGCAGCGTGGTTACAGGCTTAAGGGCATCGGTCTTACGGCCATTTCCGCTGCCAATGACTTTCACGCTGCTGTGGCTGCGCTACCGGCCAGCGATATACGTCTCTTTGACGTGGGCGGCTTTTTCCATGACAGGGCAGTCGAAGTCTACAAACAATGTGACGCTGTTCTCATTCCCGTCATCAACGAGGCGACTTCCGCCACACAAGCTATGGCGATCCGGAGCATACTTGAGACCAACGCCAAAGAGATGCAACGGCCGGTGATCCCCTACAAGGCGATTTTCAATAACCTTCATCCCTTCAATGTCAATTCGCCGGCCGTAGCTGAAACGGCCAAGATCCTGGTCAACGCAAAATTTCCCTTGGCCAAGCCCATTATCAAGACCCGTGACTACTATGCCCGTGTCGCGGCCGGTTGGGGTACCCTCTATGACTGGCGCGCCCAATTCGAAAATAACCCGAAGCTGACTCCGTCATTGAGGCGGAAGGCGCTTGAGCCCGTTTACGGCGCGATTGAAGGCGTCAAAATCCTCAACAATGAAATCGTCCAACTCCTGAGGGAGGCGCAGACATGAATGAGGAGAGCGATGAAGCGATCCCGGACAACAGCATCCTGCAATTTGCCAGAAAACGTCGTGCGCCGTTGGTGCCTGATGTGAGGATTGCGGCTGGAGACGATCCCGGTCTTGCCTTCACGCCACCTTCACAGGCTGCAGCCTACTTCGCCAAGAAAGAACATAAGCAAGTCGCACCTGATCGCGCAAACGCCGGGCCACCCAAAAGATCGGCGGCACAAAGCCGTGTGAAAGATTATGCGGAAGGTGTTGAGCGTACCGATGCGGCACATGCTCGACTGACCTTGCGCTTGACCGAACCGCTACTATCCCAAGTGTGGGGATTATCGCAGCAGTACCGCGAGATCCCGACTAAGACGGTGTATCGCCTGCTCAGGGAAGCGCTGGAATCCAGAAAGTTGCTCTGACTATGCCAAACCCCCGAATATTCTTCCGTGTCAGTCACTCGGTCGCGAACGATCTGCAAGCCCTGGCGAAACGCTTCAGGACCACACCCGGCAGCATCGCCAAACTGATCGTTGTGCGCGAGGTTTTACACATCCCTGCGCTGCTCGACGCGCATGACCAGGCGCTGCAGGAAATCCAGCAGTTCCACCGCGACCTGGTGGCGACGCTGGAAGACTATCTGGAGGAAATGGACGATCCGGAAAAGCGTTCGGGTGTTCACCAAATCATCGCAGAATTAAATGAGCAGTCGCAAACGATCGAAGCCATCCGCAGCGCCGCCTCCCCTCGCCCCTCCCCTCTCATTGCCATGCTTATCGAGCGCCATGACCAAGAGCCCGTCCAAACTTCTTTCGCGTATTGAGGCGGCCAACCGGGCATTGCCGACCTATTTCGAGAACATCGAGGACAAACGCCGTAGTCGTGGCGGCGGCGGCGGAAGTGGATCGAACGGCGGCGGCAAGCGCCCTCTCGGCTCCCCTGCAATACCGTCACAGCGCGCGGCGCACAACTTCGGCGTCGCGACTGCCGTGAGCCGTGCGCAAGGCAACAACGCCGTCGTACTCAAGGTCTTGAGTTACGGTGCCGGCGCCAGTTCCGCCCGCAATGTCCTCACCTATCAGGCCAAGGAAGAAAAGGCGATTGACCATAATGGCCGCGAAGTCGCCGACATCGAGAGAGCCATTGAGGACTGGAGCCGGGAGTTCGAAGGGCGGGAAGGCTCGAAGGATATTCTTGTTCTTAGCTACGAGCTAAACAATGCTGACCGTGAGAAGGTCAACCGCGCGCTTGAACGCGCCGCCAGCGAGGGGTTCCACGATCAGGGCGATACCGAACGCTCATACGCCTTTAGCACCAGTCCGGGCGTTAACGATCAGACGCGGCTGACGCTCGCCCTCATTATTGCCCATGAAAAGCAGAGCCGTGCTGACAAAAACAAAGTTAGCCGACTAAATCCAACACTCGATTCGATCCACAAGATCGATCGCCGTATCGACGGCTTTCTACGCGACGAAGGCATTGAGCCGGTATCGCGGTATCAGGCTAAAACCGCATCCGGACGGAAGGGCCTGAGCGCCACGCTGCACGCAATGATGCGCGGTGGTGCTGCAGTGACGATCTCGACCAAAACCCGCATCAAGGATCGGGAAGATAGTGCCGGCCAGTATGAGCGCGGTCCTGTCCGGCGTAGCGTTACCACGAGCGACCGCAAGGACCTTACGCGGGAAAGTGCAACCATTGCATCCTTAATGTACACCAACCAGAGCCGCGACTTCATGCACCTGCTGATTTCCGGACCCGCCGCCATTGACCGCGACCGATTCGTCAAAGCCGGTGCGGCTTTCCTGCGCTCGCAGTTCGGCACACACCGCTATGCTTATGCGGTTCACAATCGCGACGACAAATCCAAGCACCCCCATCTTCACGTCATTGTCGCCTTGCGGGATTCGCGTGGCAATCGTCTGCACCCGAACATCCGCGACTTCACCGAATGGCGGATGCGCTTCGCCGAAAAAGCCCGCGAGCGCGGTATCCAACTTGAGCCACAAAAGCGTAACGATCGGGCCGGGCCACCGCCGATCAAACGCTGGGAATGGGAACTGTTCCACCGCATGGGCGCCGCTTCCCCGGCAACCCTGGCGGACAAAGTCCGCGCGAAGATCCACGACAAATCGACGGCTCCAAAGCTCGAAGCCGCGCGCGCGCGGTTCCAGGACACCAGGAAGAATCTGAACCGCGTCATTGGCATGCTCGATCGCTTGGGCAAAGACCGGTCAGCATCCAGCACGGCCCGCGAGTTGAGCCAGGATCTGCTTACCGGGCTCACACGCGAATATGATCGTCTTGAAACGGCTATCCGAGACGGTCGCGACCCCGCTCTAGAAAGAGGTGAAGTACACATGCTCAGGACAACGCCCATCTCCCAATCCCAGGCCGACATCGCTAAAGAGCGCGTGGCCAAGGCCGTCATCGATGTCGCAACCAACCTTAACCCGATCGATGGGGAAACTTTCAGCAAAGCGGCCAAGGTCATCACCAAACTGGTCGACCTGCAGCTCGACTCCCGTATCGATGCCCGGATTAAAGATCGTGACACGCAGTCGGCTGCGATGAGCACAAAGAGTGCAGGCGGCAAGGACCGTGTCGACGATCGCGAAGCGCAACCGAAAACATCTACGCGCAAGACGGTAGATATCGGCCGCATCGGCCAGACAGTACAGGCGCGAGACCATGCCAGCAGAGACGAGGAACGAGAACACAGTTCGCTCAACCGAACAGCCGAACGGGAGCACCAGCGATCAAATGACAAGACCGAGAAGTCGAGAGAAAAGGTCCGAACCATCAAAGTGCGGCCGCCACAATCCAAGGATCGCGATCGCGGAAGATGATTGAGGGCTCATTCTTTGCTATCCCAAGGGAAGGTCAAGGTGTAGTACCGATTCAAAACTCGGGATTTTTGCCTCATCGAAGATCACGAACTAAATTGAGCATATGACTGATATCCCCGTCTCCGACAACGGAGATCCGAACGAGGGTCGATGGGAATTGGAGGCGGGCGTTAGCCGCACGGGTACCGCAACTTCGGCACCAAGCTGTGGAATGAACTCGCTTCGCAGAGATGAACGGCGTTAAACGCGATCCGACATTCCGGCCGGAGCTCACCATCAACCGGTGGATTCTGACCGAGCTGTCGAACGCGACCGCGGAGGTGACGACTGCCATCGAAACCCTGCGCTTCAATGAGGTAGCCGCGGCGCTTTTCTATGACGCAGGAGTTTGCCGTAAACGTGCCTTTGTCATCCGTCTCAATTCGCCACTTCAGCGTGTTCGAGGAGTAGAGCTAGAAAGCGCTCGCCAGCAATTTCCGGCGGGCCGGAATTGTCGATATGCAGCACATGGTCACCTTCGATGCTTTGCTGCTCGCTCCGAAGCAGACGCTGCCTGATGCTCTCCAGATTTTCGCGCCCCCGTTCGACCAGACGCAACGCCAAAACGTCCATGGGCGCTGTGACATTGACGACAAGCAATTGCCGGTATTTCCGCCGCGCGTCCGGCAAAATGGCTCGGGAGCCATTGGCCACCACGACATCGCCGCGTTCCAGCCATTCATCGATCTCCGATGGGATGCCGTAGGAAAGGCCGTGCGCCTGCCAGTGGAGCGAGAAGCCGCCCTCGTGAGCACGACGGTCGAACTCGTCCGTATCGACGGGTTCGTGATCCTCGCCCGGGCCTGTCGGGCGGCTGATGATCCGGCGCACGAAGTGGACACGCGGATCGGTCCGAAGCCGATCGCGCCCATAGTCGATGAGGGTATCCTTGCCGGCGCCGCTGGGGCCGACGACAAGGACAAGACGACCAAATAATTCCATGGACATCAGACCGCCAACTTGAGGGCAGAGCCGGTCTTCAGCGCGAACTGCGAGCGGACGACGAAATCCGCACTACGGTGTTCCTGCACGAAGAGCGACAGGGTATCGATATGATAATCCTCTGACAGATACGGCTGGAAGACCGCATCCAGCCGATCCCGCATTCCAGCACGCTGTTCTTCCGGTACACGATCCGTCAAGGTCATGTGGAAGCGGAACCGGTCGCGGACATAAGGGTAGCCCGAGGTGACCAGATTGGTCGTCTCGACGTCGTCGAGTTGATGGCTCATACGTCGCTTGAGATCGTCTGCATCCATCGGCGCCCGGAACCGATCGAATGTCTCGACGACGCGCGACGCGAACCCCCGTAGCGTTGGCAATGGGTGGACCGGAACGAGCGCGAAGAAGCCGCCAATGAGGTCGATCCGCAAGTGACCGATAGGGCAGACTGATATTGTTGCCGCGAAGCCACGCAATGCCCGCTCAAGCGCCTCGACTGAGGTTCCTTCCTTGAGCCGGAATGGCGCCTTTAACGTTGCATGAAACCCATAGCGACGGGGGTCGGATGTGATACCGGGCTCACCGACTCCGGCTCCAACAACGACGTTTTCCCGCGCAAAGGCGTCTCGGCCTAACCATTTGCTTGCTGCTACTGTCAGCGGATGATCCTGTGGCGGCGTGTAATAGATTGCGAATCGAGGTGCGGACAGGTCTTGCATCAGACAGCCACCTTTTCTCTCCGTCGGCTTGGCGAAAGCGCTGCTGACCGACATTTTTGATTTTCAATGGACACTTTGGAGACTGCGTCTTGGCTTATCGTGCAGATTCACCTGCAGGATCCGTCAGATCTCGGAACCAATCGCCGATGATCGAAATCGCAAGCGCAGTGAACATGATGACGGCGCTGGGGGCGAGCACGAGCCAAGGCGCCCGTTCCATATAGTCCCGAGCAGCTCCAACCATGTTGCCGAGGCTCGATAGCGGCGGCTGCACGCCAAGTCCAAGGAATGACAGGCTGGTTTCGAGCAAGATGACTTCGGGTAAATTGAGCGTCATAGCGACGATCAAGCTGGAGGCGACGTTCGGCAGGATGTGCATCGCATACACTCTCACCGGCGAAGCACCGATATCCCGGACCGCGATCGTATAGCCCTGCTCGGATGCCGACAAAGCAAGCCCGCGGCAAAGCCGAGCAATCCGTTCCCAGCCATAGAAGCCCAGGAGCACCGTGAACAGGACGAGGCTGTTGCCAAAAAAGGCGAGTACGGCGAGCGCGACGATCATGAAGGGAATGGCGGCCTGAGCATCAATCAGCATCAGGATGATCTGCTCGAGACGACCCCGGCTATGAGCCGCCACGAACCCGAGAACGATTCCAATGGCGGCGGCGATAAATGTTGAAATTATCGCGATCGTCATACTGGCCCGGACCGAGAGGACCAGACGCGAAAACGTATCGCGGCCAAGCTGGTCGGTGCCCAGAATGTGGTTCCAATCCCCTCCGCTCATGAACACGGGAGGGCGAAGGCGTGCCCCCAAATCAGTCGCTGCCGTATCATAGGGAGCCAAATGATTTGCCGTCACGGCAATGACCACCATGATGGCAATCCAAACAAAGGCCAGAACGATCGAGGGAGGAGACCGCGTCACGCGTTGCCAGGTGCTTCTAGAGCGAGTTGAGGCGACAAGAGCCATACACATCATCCTTTATTCGCACTATTGCCCTGCCCATGTCGCAGGCGGGGATCGAGAAAACCGTAGGCAAGGTCGACGCAGAAATTGGCAAGAACCATGGCGGTGCCGACCATCAGCAGGATTGTTTGCACGACCGCCAGATCTCTGCTTGCCACAGAGGTCACCAGCAGCCGGCCAATCCCCGGCCAGGAGAAAACGCTTTCGGTGATGACCGCTCCAGCGACTAGCCCGCCGAGCATGAGGCCGATAATTGTGACGACCGGCAGGGCGGCATTCGGCACGACATGAAGCAGCACGATGCGCCGGCGCGGGATACCGCGCAGAGTCGCTGCCCGGATATGAGGTTGGCCGAGCACGTCAACAACAGCCGACCGTGTGAACCGAGCAAGCGTGGCGGCGCCAAAGAAGCCCATCGTCAGCACAGGGAGCACGAGATGCGCAAGTGTGCCGGCGCCTCCCGAAGGCAGCCAGTGCAGCGTGACCGCAAACACCATGACCAGCAAAAGGGCGAAAACGAAGCCGGGCATGGTGAAGCAGACGACCGAGCTGGTCATGACAAGGCGGTCCAGCCATGTGTTGCGTCTGAGCGCGCTCAGGATCCCAGCGGGTATGCCAACCACCAACTGCAAGACGAAGCCGGGAACCATAATCGATAACGTCGCCGGAAGGCGCTCAATGACGGCGTCGACAGCACTGCGGCCGTCGAGCATGGATCGTCCGAGATTTCCCTCTATCACCGCTTGCAGATACCTGACGTATTGAACCCATATGGATTGGTCGAGACCCCAGCTTCGGCGAAATTCACGAATGGCCTCGTCAGATGCATCGAGGCCAAGAATATTGATGGCCGGATCGCCTGAAAGCCGAAGGACGACGAAGGTGATCGTCACGATCAGGAGAAGCGTCGCTAGGGCGCGCAGGCCCCGAGTAAAGAAAAACTCCAACATCATATGGTCTCCAATTTCCGGGGCGAGGAAACCGTGGTGTCTTCGGGATGGTGGCACGCTACCGAGCGATTTGCCGCGATGTTGCGCAGTTCTGGACGCTCCGTTTGGCATAGTTTCGATGCCCGAGGGCAGCGTGGATGGAAGACGCATCCGTTCGGGACCTGCATCGGGTTGGGCGGGCTGCCCTGGATGCTCAGGCGGCGTTGCGGATGCGGTTTCAAGCTAGGCACCGCCGACATCAACGCCCGCGTATAGGGATGAACCGGCTGCTGGAAAAGCTCCTGGGTCGCAGCTTCTTCCACAATCCTGCCGAGGTACATGACGATCACCCGATCAGCGACCTGACGAACGATCTTCAGGTCGTGGCTGATGAACAGATAGGTGAGACCCCTGCTTAACTGCACATCCTTCAAGAGATTGACCACCTGCGCCCCGACAGAGACGTCGAGGGCGGACACCGGCTCGTCGCATACCAGAAGCTCAGGATCGAGCACCAGCGCCCTTGCCAGGATCACCCGCTGCCGCTGACCGCCGGACAGTTCGTGGGGGTAGCTGGCAAACTGGTCCGGCCGCAGCCCGACGACTGAGAACAAAGCTTCGGCCTTCTCCCTTCGTTCGGCCACCGAGGAACCGATACTGTGGACCGTAAGCGGTTCCATGACCTGGCGGCCGACCGGAAGTCGGCGATCAAGAAACGATACGGGGTCCTGATAGACCATTTGCATTCTTTGTCTCTGCGCTCTCCAAACTGCGTCATGACGCGTATGCACCGCCGTTCCGTCGAGCAGGATCGACCCATGTGTTGGCGCCATCATCCCGAGAACAAGGCGGCCGGTTGTCGACTTGCCGCAACCAGATTCGCCAACGACGCCGAGCGTCTCTCCCTTTTTCAGCGAAAAGGACACGTCGTCCACGGCCTTCAAGGGAATGCGTGGAGAAAACAGGCCTGCTCCAGATCGGACACTGAAATGCTTCGTCAGCCCCTGCACTTCTAGAAAGGATGGCATGCTGTAACCTCGCGAGGTACTTGGACGATTTCCCTGCCGCATGACGGCGACCTCAGACAGGCGACGGAGTGGTGTTTCGCAACCGGTGTCATTGCCGGCGTCTCCACCGAACAACTCGGCAGGGCCACACCACATCGCGCCTGAAAGGCGCAGCCGCGCGAGGTTTCAGACGGAGCGGGAACTTGACCAGGAATTGCTCGTAGCCGGCCGATCGGCTCATCGATATCGGGAGCGGCGTCAAGCAGACCACGCGTGTAGGGATGCCGTGCCGATCGCCAGAAATCGGAAGATGGCGCCATCTCGGCAAGCCTTCCCGCATACATGACCGCAATGCGGTCGCTGGTTTCGCACACCACGCCCAGATCATGCGAGATGAGAACGATCGACATGCCGGAATCGCGTCTGATCTCTTGCAGCAACTCCAAGATTTGAGCCTGCACGGTCACGTCGAGGGCGGTCGTCGGTTCGTCTGCTATGAGAAGGTCGGGGTTTCCCGAAAGGGCCATGGCGATCGCCACGCGTTGGTTCGTACCCCCGGAAAGCTCGTGCGGATATTGACCGAGACGTCGCTCGGCTCCTGGTATTTTTACCCGATCAAGCAGTCGCTTTGCCTCAGTGCGCGCCGAGCTCCATCCGATCCGGCGATGGTGAACAAGAGTCTCGGCGAGCTGGAATCCAATCGTGTGGATTGGGTTAAGAGACGACGTGGCATCCTGGACGATCATTGCCAAACGCCGGCCGCGGTAAGCGGCCATTTCCTTTTCGGTGACGTCCAGAAGGTTTCGGCCTTCGAATAGAACAGTTCCAGTGGTCGTTGCTTGCCGTCCCAGCACCCGAAGGACCGCAAGCCAGGAAATACTTTTTCCGCATCCCGACTCGCCGACCAGGCCGAGAATCTCGCCGCGGCCGACATCCAGATCGATGCCACGCACAATCTCGATCGGTCCGTGTATCGACTGGAGCCGAACGCGGAGATCTCTGATCTGCAGGAGTGGTGCGACACTGGCATGTTGCATGACGGGCTTACCGGGCCGCTTCTAAGGCTGTCGCATGCTTCTCGATTGAAGCCAGCGCCTGGTAATTCGGGTCCAAGATGTTCTCGTAGGCCGGACCGAAATCCTCGACAAAGACATTATGCGATACGAAGCCGCTATCCGGAATCAGCACATGAAGCTTGAATGCCGGAGGCTCGTTGATGTTCTTGAAGACGCGGACATCACCAAGCTGGAGATGGCAGGAACTGATCACAGAAGGCGCTACTGACGTCAGGGTGCCATTCCACAGGCAATCGATAGCGCGGTGATGATGGCCACAGAGGATACGAACGATCTGCTTGTTCGCTGAAACGATCTCGCCGAGCTCTCTTGCTCCGTCGGTCAACCGGACTGCATCGTAAATACCGCCGCCATAGGCAAACGGCGGATGATGAAAGAAGAGCAAAGTGGGGATGTCGGGCCGCTCCTGAAGGCGGTCCTGAAGATATGAGAGGCGCTCAGAGCAAAGACGGCCGAAACCCTCGCCCTCGACCAGTGTATCGAGGCCGATCAAGCGGAACGCGTCGTGTTCGACGCAGAATTGGACGAAGCCACCTGCGCCTTCCTTTTCAGGGAACACTGTCAGGAAATTCTCGCGAATGTCGTGGTTTCCCAGCGCCATGTGAACGGGAAACGGCAGCTTTTCCGTCATCTCCTTGAACAGGCGGTATTCACCGACCTGCCCGGTATCGGTGAGATCGCCGGTGACGACCATCATGTCCGGCTTTGGATTCATATTGGCGACGCGCTCGAACGCCTGCCCCACCATGGCAGTGTAATCGAGGTTTCCGGAAGCCAGAGGTTTGCCCACTTCGCGGACATGGAGATCAGTAAGATGCGCGATGATCATCGAATAATTGCCTTGCAATAGAGCCGCCGGTGGTCTCAATCGATCTTGGAACGCGGCGCAGAGATTGGACAATGGATCGGCATCACGCGACTTGGGCGTCGCATGATGCCTGTTAAACCGCACTTATGACGGCAGGTTGAATGGGCCAAAATCCATAATCGGCGTGCGACACGGGGTAAAATCGACATCCGGTCGCTTCCCGTAAAGCATGGACGTGTACATCAGCGCCGCCGCAGGAGGGTCGATCTCGGCGAAGATCTCCAGGACGCGCTGGTGAAGCTTGCGTCGTTCGCTCCGGTCGGTCAGCGTCTGCAGTTGTTCACCGATCCTGTCGAACTCTTCGTTGCTCCAGGCCTTGGCGTCGTTGCGGATAAAGCCGTCTGGTCCATAATTGGTCCACAGAGACCCCATGACATCGGGGTAGACCATAACCGCCGTGCCATCAAAGATCGCGTAATTCGGCTGAGCAAAAACCTGCTCCCAGTTTTCGCAAACCTTGAGCTGAACATTCAGTCCAACAGCCTGCCACATCTGTTGAAGCGCCTGCGCGACGTCGAGTTGAGCCGTGTAGTAGTTTGCCACGGTTCGATATTCGATCGGCGCACCGGAATAGCCCGCCTCGGAGAGGAGCTTTTTTGCCGCATCGGGATCATATGCCGGCATCGGGAAATTCTCGATATACATGTCTCCATAGGCCTTCCACTGAAAGCCTCTGGGGACCTCAACAGTGCCGCCAAACAATTGTTCGGCAATGAGTTGACGGTCGATAGACAGATTGAGTGCCTGGCGAATACGAACATTCTCGAGTGGGCCGCCGAATTTGCCGTAATTTACGCAGCGGATGTTGTTGATCGGGCCACCAACAACCTCGAGATTGCGTCCCTTGATGGTATCGACCTGATCGGGCGTTACTTCGGTGATGAGGTGAACATCGCCGGCGGCCAGCGCGTTGACGCGGCTCGCGGCTTCCGGCATCACCTTGAAGACGAGCGAAGAGTGTGGGGGCTGACCGCCCCAATACTTGTCATGTGCGACCAGTTTGATCTGGTCGCCAGCCTTGATTTCCGCGACGCGATAGGGCCCTGTGCCGACAGGAGAAAGCGCCCATTGATCCCAGTTTCCAACCTTCTTGAACGCAGCCTTGCTGATGATCTGGCTTCCCCAATTGGAGAGCCTGAATTCGAAAAGAGGATCGGGCTGTTTGGTCGAGAAGCGAACGGTGTTTTCGTCGATGGCGACAACCTTTTCCAGGCCGCTGAAAAACTGCCGGGATATGCTTTGACCGGGAAGGCCCTCTGTCAGCATCCGTTCCGGTCCGAAGGTAAAAGCAACGTCGTCGGTGGTCATGACCGAACCGTCGTGGAAGTAAACCCCCTTGCGGATAACAACATCCCACGTGCGTGGGTCGACCTCACGCCAGGACTCCGCTAGGCCCGGTACCAGCCGCTCGCCGTTACGGTGATCGACACGGATCAATGTGTCATAGAGGTTCGCGGCAATACGAACGGTGACGAGGGTCGTAAGCCTGAGAGGATCAAGTTGCGGTGGGTTATTCTGAACCGCAATGATCAAGCCAGTTCGTGTCTCAGCTTGAGCGATGCTGGGCGTAATTGTGCCAAGCAGCGGAACAGCACTCATCACTTTCAGATAGTTTCGGCGGGTGATATTCATGGAGTGTTCCTTGACATCAGGATTAACGAGATTGAACTTGTTTAGACATGTCTACATATTGTCTTGCACAGGCAGGTGACAGACGGATGACAAACCAATTGGCAGCTAGGAAATTTGACTAAGCTGTTCAGCCGCGCGATTTCCCGTAAGGAAAGGCAGTGTAGTGAACGCGTTTGTTTTCCAAAATTAAGTGACTAGCTCTGCCGACGCAGTTGCCACGGTCGATTGGGCACCGATCTCGAACAGCCTGTCAGCAACCGCTTCGCGCACCTCAGCATCGTGAAAGATGCCGACGATGGCAGCGCCGCGCGACTTCGCCTCGTTGATCAGGTCAACGACCGTGGTGCGGTTGGCGGCATCAAGCGAGGCAGTCGGCTCATCCAACAGAAGGACTGGATAGTCGACGATGAACCCTCGAGCGATATTCACTCGCTGCTGCTCGCCGCCGGAGAAGGTGGCTGGTGCCAGCGACCAGAGACGCTCGGGTATCCGCAACCGGGTTAGCAGGGTCTTTGCAAGGACGATGGCCTGGTCATGCCGCATGCCGTTGGCAATTGCAGGTTCCGCTACGACGTCGAGAGCACCTACCCGTGGAATGACGCGTAGAAACTGGCTGACGTACCCGATGGTGCGGCGGCGTATTTCAACCACCTCCCAGGGATCGACCGCCAGGAGATCAACTGTGTCCCCCATGTGCTGGATGAGGATCTTGCCGGCGTCAGGCTTGTAGTTGGCATAGAGCGAGCGAAGAAGCGTGGACTTGCCGGCGCCCGATGGTCCGTGCAAGCAGACGCACTCGCCTGATTTTACCGCAAGCTCGATGTTGTCGAAGACAGGAAGGACAATGCCGCCCTGGGCGTGGAGCGTAAAGGTCTTGGCCAGTTCCCTGGCATGCAATCGGATGGTCATGATGTGTCCTTTCCGTCTCAAACCTGTAGGACGGAAGAGACGAGCAGTTGTGTGTAGGGGTGATGAGGATCGTCGAGAACCTGGTCCGTCAAACCGTGTTCGATGACGCGGCCCCGCTGCATGACCATCAGCCGATCAGCAAGAAGGCGGACCACGGCAAGATCGTGGGTGACGATAATGGCGGCAATCCCGAGCTCGCGCACAAGCCCGCGCAGGAGATCCAAGAGCCGCGCCTGCACTGAAACGTCGAGGCCGCCAGTCGGCTCGTCCATGAAGACGAGCCTGGGCCGGGTGACGAGGTTGCGGGCGATCTGCAGGCGCTGCTGCATGCCGCCGGAGAAGGTGCGGGGCTTGTCATCGGTGCGTGTAATGTCAATTTCGACCTTTTGAAGCCAGTCCTGGGCCTCAGCGCGGATGTTGCCGTAGTGGCGGGCGCCAATTGCCATTGGCCGCTCGCCAATATTCCCGCCAGCGCTCACATCCATGCGCAGCCCGTCGCGAGGATTCTGGTGGACGATGCCCCAATCGGTACGAGCAAGGCGGCGCCGCTCGGGCTCGGAGAGCGTCAAGATGTCGACCGGACCGCGACCGTGCATATCATAGGTGATTGAGCCGTTATCCGGCGCGAGCTGGCCGGACAGGCAAGCGAGCAGCGTCGATTTTCCCGAACCACTTTCGCCGACAATGCCGAGCACTTCGCCGGGGCGGATGGTGAACGAAACATCCCGGCAACCAATCTGCCCGCCATACGACTTGGTCAGATCCGAGACTGTCAGAAGTGGTGGCCTCGGGGCCAGCTTTTGAAATGCGTTCATGGTCACGAGTGCTCTCCAACGACTTTCGTCTGTGCCGCTGCCTTGGCCTGATGGGTGGTGCAGAAATCGGTGTCCGAGCAAACGAACATGCGCGATCCTTTATCGTCGGTGATCACCTCGTCGAGGTAGCTCATCGTGGACCCGCAAAGCGCGCAGCATCCCTTCCAGCTCTGGACTTCAAACGGGTGATCATCGAAGTCGAGGCTGTGTGCCGTTGTGTAGGGCGGCACGGCATAGATGCGCTTTTCTCGACCGGCACCCCAGAACTGCATCGCCGGATTATTGGCTATCTTGGGATTGTCGAACTTCGGGATCGGTGAAGGCGACATCAGAAATCGACCATTGACGATCGCCGGGTAGTCATATGTCCTGGCGATGCGGCCAAAACGCGCGATATCCTCATATAGCGTCACCTGCATTGTGCCGTATTCGGCATAGGCATGCATCTTGCGCGTTTCGCTCTCGCGCGGGATCAGTCTGCGCAAGGGCTCCGGTTCCGGAACCTGGTAGACGAGGATCTGACCTTCCTTGAGTGGCGCCTCTGGCACACGGTGGCGGGTCTGAATGATCGTCGCCTGCTCCGTCGATTCGGTGACGGCGACATTGGCGACCGTGTGGAAAAAGCGGCGGATGGAAACGGCGTTGGTGGTGTCGTCGGCGCCCTGATCGATCACCTTCAAGCGGTCGTTTGGGCCGAGGACACTTGCTGTTACCTGAAGCCCGCCGGTGCCCCATCCAGACGCAAGCGGCATTTCACGGCCGCCGAATGGGACCTGATAGCCGGGGATCGAGAGTGCCTTCAACAGCGTTCTGCGGATCATCCGCTTCGTTTGTTCATCGAGAAACGCAAAGTTGTAGCCGTCGCCGCCAAGATCTGTGTTCATCGTCCCGCTCATTCGGCAGCCTCCTTGGTTTGTACAGCGCGGGCAGCTTCGTATTCCGCCCTGAGTTGCCGCACGAGTTGCAGCTCCGCCTGGAAGTCGACATAGTGCGGCAGCTTGTAGTGGGTTATGAGCCCGTTCCCCTCGACATTGTCTGCGTGAGAGAGAACGAATTCTTCATTCTGCGCAGGATGCCGGACGTCTTCGCCGAGCTCTCGGGCTCGCAACGATCGATCGACGAGCGACATTGACATGGCCTTGCCCTCGTTATGGCCGAACGTCAGGCCATAGCCGCGTGTGAATTGCGGAGGCTGCTCGGCGGTTCCTTGAAAGCTGTTGATCATCTGGCATTCGGTGACGGTCACGTCCGCGATGGCAATCGGAAATCCGAGCTCTTCGGGAACGATTTCCACAGTCACCTCTCCGAGCCTCAGTTCGCCAACGAAGGGATGGTTGAAACCGTATCCGCGCGTGGTCGAGTAGGCTAGCCCGAGCAGGAAGCCCTCGTCGGCACGCGCCAGGCTTTGCAGGCGCTGGTCGCGGCCGGCGGGAAAGCTCATGGGCTGGCGGGTGAGATCGAAGACCTCATCGTTGCCGTCGTCATTGTCTTCCTGAAGAACGCCTTCATGGTGGAGCAGATCAACGACACGCGGGACGTTCTCCTCGAGAGGTTCGGCGGCAGATGTGGCCCGTACGCGCTCAAGACCCTCCGCGGCAAGCTCGAAGTCAAGGAGGCGATGGGTGTAATCATAGGTTGGTCCAAGCACCTGGCCGCCGGGAACGTCCTTGAATGTCGCCGAGATGCGCCGGCGAATGGTCATTCTGGACGTATCAACCGGTTCCGACATCGCAATGCGCGGCAATGTGGTGCGATAGGCACGAAGCAGGAATATCGCCTCCATCGCATCACCCTGCGCTTGCTTGAGTGCGAGTGCGGCAAGCTCGCGATCATAGACCGAGCCTTCCGCCATCACCCGGTCGACGGCAAGCCGTAATTGCTCGCTTATCTGGGTCAGCGTCAGTTCAGCAATTGCTGGATCGCCTCGACGTGCTTCGGAAATCATTTTGTGGGTGTTGAGGATAGCCTGCTCGCCACCCTTGACCGCGACATACATCGTTAAGCCTCCACTTTAATGGTACGTGGCAGACCGATCAGGTCGTTGCCGGATGTGAAGAACACGTCGATACCCCTTGGATAAAGTTCCCTGTTGAGATCCCAGTCCGTCCAGAACTGCGGGGGTAGTCCCGCGATACCGACCTTGATGCTTCCGTTGATGCCGGGACCCATCCAGGTCATCGCCGGCCCGTCGGCGAGCGATGGAACCTGAATGATGAGCGTGGTCGAACGGTCCGGGTATTCGACATCGCCTTGATGGAACGCTTGCAGGGGTGGCAGGTTGGCGGGGTCAGAGACGATTGCAAACCGGGCGTTGGCGGCCGTTTTCGTCAGCGGCAGGCTGCAGTGAAAGCGAAGCCATGCGGTTAGCTCGTTGTTGTCCAACCCAGTGTCGAGCCACGCTGGGGTTTCGAAATCCATCAGTGACAAACAGAGGGCTGCAGTTGCCGATGAGAAGGGCCGTGGCGCCGTCAGCTTGCGGTCCAGCGACACGATACGACCTGGATAGGCTGTTGCAACCAGCAGGTCGCGAAACACGGCTTGGGAATCGAAGACCGGATCTGCAAAGCCTGGCTTTAGAGGTGCATCGGTAGAAACGGCGCTCCTGAAAGATGTATCCGATCGAACGGTCATGCCACATTCTCCCCGCGAACCATGGTGAAGAAATCGACTTTGGTGGACGCGGCCTTGCGACTGTTCTCGATCCGTCGTGCCTCGGCGTTTTGGCGCAGCGGTTCGATGATCTTGGACTTGATCTCGTCGTGACGCTTCGGCTGTTGCAACAACGCATCGACAATCGCCGTCAGTTCGGCCTGTTGTTTGTCACGTCCTTGGACGTAGCCGTGGCCTACCGTGCCGTCTGTCAGCTGGACCGAAGCCCGGGTCACCGTCATTTCGCCCAGATTGAAGACGTTTCCCGTCCCGCCAGCGCGACCACGAACCATCACCAGACCAACACTAGGCGCGCGAAGTCGTTCAAAGGCGACGTCACTCACCAAGTCGGCGGCCAACGCCTTGAGCTCGCCTGGGACACTGCGGGACAAAACACCGAGCCAGTCAGAGCGCTGCGCGATAGCAGCCGGCTTGGCGTGAACCTCTGTTCTAGAGTTCATCATATATTTCCTTTTGGTGCTTGACCGTCGTTAGAGATATTGCCGTCCGGCAACCCAGATATTGCGGATAACCGGGACGCCGGCGATGAGGCGCACGCGGATCAGGTCAGCTCTGAGACCGGGAGCGATGCGTCCACGATCTGTGAATCCGAGCAACTCGGCAGGGTTCTTGGTCACCATCGCCACCGCTTCGGCAAGATCGAAGCCTTTGGCGGCCAACTCGAATACGGAATGCAACAGGCTGCCTGGCACATAGTCGGAGGTCAGCACGTCGAGCAGGCCAAGATTGGCGAGCTCCATTGCGCTGACATTGCCGTAATGCGAGCCGCCGAGCATGATGTTCGGCGAACCCATCACGATCTTCATGCCGAGTTCGCGGGCGCGGCGTGCAGCTTCGACCGTGGTCGGGAACTCACTGATTGTGATCCCATCGCGGTGGGACTCTTCGACGTTATCGACCGTCGTGTCATCGTGACTGGCGATGCGGATATTGTGCTCGCGGCAAAGGCGCCCGATCGTTGACCGGCTCGGCGGGACGTACTGTTGTTGATGGTCTCTGCGTTCGGCGATGTAGTGCGCGAACTCGTCCTCGGTCCAGACCCGGGCGTTCTTCTTGGCGCGCCACTCGCGATAGTGAGCCAGATCGTGCCACTGCCGCTGGCCGGGGGTGTGATCCATCATGCTGATGAGCTTCAGGCCGGGATTGTCGATGTGCCGTTCGAACAAAGGCAGCATCGCCGAATCTGAAAGCTCGCAGCGAAAGTGGAAATGATGGTCGGTTTTGAAGAGACCGTCGGCGCGTGCCTTTGTCAGTCCGTCGATCACCTCGTTCAGCATGGCGGTTCGAGCGCGACCGCTGTCGTAGTCGCCGAGCGAGAGAGAATCGAGAACCGTCGTAATGCCGGCGCCCAAGAGCTCCCAATCGTGGGCGAGCAAGGCTGCAAGTGGCACGGGCCATTGAACGCCCGGCCGCGGGTGAATAAACTTTTCCACATTGTCCGTGTGCAGGTCGATGAGGCCGGGCAACAGGAAGTCACCTTCGCAATCCAGCACGTTGATCCCGGCCGTGTTTGCCGCGCTGAAGGACGATATGATTGGTCCCTGGACTTCCAGGTTACCTGCGGTCACGCCATTTTCGCGGACGATCCGCGCATTTTTAAGTTGTAGCTGATGAAGTTTATCTTCAAAAAAAACAGATGGGTCAGGTTGGTGTGCCATGATACGAAATCCATAGTTGCCGAGTTCGTCCACCCGAGGTAAACTGCGCAACATGTTTAGACATGTGTACATGGATGTGCACTTCGCACATTTTTGTGACAGTCGAATGACAGTCGGAAGAAGAAGAAATGTTAAATGAGACGAACCACGAATTGACGAACGAACTGCCGCGATGGAGGCAGATCGAATTGACGATCATGCAAGAGATTGATGCTGGCGCGTATAGGATCGGAGAAAGGCTTCCCGGTGAAAATATCCTTGCGCCCCAATTCGGCGTGACCAGAACAACCGTTCGCAGGGCGTTGAGTGAGCTACAAAACAAAGGCGTGTTGCGCATCGAGCATGGACGGGGCGCCTTCGTGGAGCGCCGTGTCAATTATGGGCTGGGCGCCGGCTCGTCTTTCAAGGCAAACCTTCGGGACGCAAGCCTGGAGCCAGCCGTGGAGATCCTTGCCAAGTTTGAAGTGGCAGCCTCACCGAACATCGCAAATCGGTTGCAGATTCCGGTCGGTGAGCCCGTTCTGATTATCGACACAGTCGGTAAGGCAAGCGACCTGACGATCTCGGTTGCACGCCATCACTTGCCTTTGCGATTGTTTCCAAACGCACTTGAGAGGATATCCACTTTCTCCTGCATCACCGAAATCTATCTGCTCTTTGGATATGAACATACGCGTCGTGCTCATTGTCACATTGAAGCGCGATTACCCTCGCCTGAAGAGGCAAGGCGACTTGAGCAATCGAAGACGGAACCAATCCTTGAAGTCCAAAGTGTAAAGAAAGTCGACCAGACGCCAATCGACTACAGTGTCGCCCGCTACTCTGCTGGCCGCGTTTCCGTGTATTTCGATAATTGAGGCGCGTGCCCTCTCGTTTTGGCGCAGCAAGGTCTGCTGCGCCGACGAGTTAACGACTGACTGATGCAGGCGTTCAGTGGGGAGGGGCCGCCCCAATTCGGGAAGCGGCTGCCAAGGCACAGCGAAGCAAAGCTCTGGGCGCTTAGCTCAAGCCTCAATGTCCAGAGCTGTCAACGGCTGTGAGCAGCAGGCGAGGATGAAGCCATCGGCAATCTCGTCGTCGAGAATGCCGCCATTGTGGCTCATTTCGACATCGCCGGACAGTTTCTTCACCCTGCAGGTGCCGCAAAGACCAGTTTCGCACGCGGCCGGGATCCTGACGCCTGAGCCGCGCGCCGTTTGCAGCACAGTCTGGCCGGCGACGCATTCGGCTTCTACACCCGAGAGCGCGAAGCGAATGGGCGTGATGACCTCGACAGGTGCTTTGAAGTCGCCAGTCGCCAAGAATGGCGCCGGGACTTGTTCTTCAACGGGCGCGGCGAAAGCCTCCTGTCGATAGCGCCTCATGTCGTAGCCGGAGGCTTCGAGCATCTGGCGCACGACCCGCATGAATGGATCGGGGCCGCAGCAGAATATCTCACGTTCGCGGAAATCGGGCGAGAGCAGTGGCAACCGCACGCCGTCGATGCGGCCGATATGGCCGAACCAGCCTTCACGGCTCGACCGCTCCTCGACGATGAAGCTGAGGGAAAGGCAGGGCATATGGGTAGCCAACAGTTCGAGTTCCTTGCGGAAGATAATCTCTTCCGGCCGCCGCGCGCAGTTGACGAAGCCGACATCGGTCAAGGGCGCACAGTCGTATAGCCAGCGCAACATCGACATCATCGGCGTGATGCCTGAGCCGGCAGAGACGAACAGATATTTGGCTGTCGAGTGGCGGTGTAACGAAAAATCACCGCTCGGCCCGTAAGCCTTGACAAATGCTCCTGGTCTTAAATTCTCGAACATCCAGCGCGAGCCAACACTGTCGGCCTGAGCCTTTACCGTCAGCGCAATCGTTAGGGGACGCGACGGTGAGGACGACAGCGTATAGGTCCGCATCAACGGGCCTGATGTGGTCGGCAGCTCCAGCGTGATGAATTGACCAGGCTTGTAGCGAAACCATTTGCCGCGGGAGCGAAAGGTGAAGGTCTTTACGTCTGGAGCCTCGTCTCTGACATCGACGACCTCCAGTTCCTGCAGCCGGTCGTTCCAAGGCATCATCTCATCGAGATCACGGAAGAGGCTAATCTGGTTCATGGCGCACTTCCGCTCTGCGCTCAAGCAACGGCTGCACGCTGCGGCCGGACATGCTCACGGAGCCGCGGCGCCATGAAGGATGCGTACCATTCCACAAACTGGACCACGCCGCCTTCGTGCAACTCCGAGTAGGGCCCTGGCTCGTAGGCGGGCGAACGGATGCCGAAAGCGTTTTCCTCCACTATGCGGCGGTCCTGATCGTTGGTCTCGGTCCAAACATGGGTAAGCTCGGCAAGGTCATAATCGACCCCCTCGACTGCGTCCTTGTTCACCAGCCATTTGGTGGTCACCGCGGTTTCGGTGGCACTGATCGGCAGCACGCGAAATGACACGGCATGGTCCCCGAGAATATGGTTCCAGGTCGTTGGGTAGTGATTGAATACCAGCGAGCCGATCTGGTCTGCGGTAACAGTTGCCGACAGGTTTTGGCGCACCGCCGGCTTGCCGGTCATTGTAAAGCTGACGGCGTCGTCTAGTAGCGGTACTCTGGTGGCACGATACTGCCCGGCCGGATCGACACGAAATTTGCTCGGCATCCCGAGCGCCTCGCATTTCGACCAGAGGGCCTGCGTCTCCGGGTCTTCCTCGCCCGGATGGATACCACCAGTCGTCGGCGCCTCCGGAAATGTCCTGCACAACTCCGGATGGTTGCTGGCGCAGTGGTAGCACTCGCGATTATTTTCCCAGACCAGTTTCCAGTTGCCCTTCTCAACAATCGTGCTCTCGAAGGCGATCTTCGACTCGCCGAGGCGATGCGGCAGAAGATAGGGCTCGATCAGGGCCCGCACGGGTGCGAAGTCGGTAGGCTCCTTGGCCAGGCAAATGAAGATATAGCCGCCAACGCTCTCGCAGCAGATTGGCTTCAGTCCAAACCGGGTCTTGTCGAAACCATCCGCCATCTGGCGCGCAAAGAGCAGCCTACCGTCAAGCTCATAGGTCCATTGGTGATAAGGACAGACAAGCTTCGCGGCCGCACCCTTGTCGGTATTGCAGATCCTGCTGCCACGGTGACGGCAAGAATTGTGGAAGGCGTTGATCTTCCCCTGCCGATCGCGGATTAACACCACCGGGTAGTCGCCGACCTGCACAGTGATGAAGTAGCCTGGCTTCGGAAGTTCGCAATCGTGGCCGATGAACAGCCACTCGCGATACCAGATCAATTCCATATCGAGCTTAAAGAAATCGGAATCAGTGTAAAACGGTTGCTGCAGCGAGAAACCCGGCTTGCGGCTCTCTAGCAGTCTCAGCATGTCATTATGCATATTGATACCCTATTCTTTACTGCGAGCCGTAGCTGATGGATATGGCGCGAAGAAACAGGGGCCGGCCTGTCAGCAGGCAGCTGTCCACTTCTTGTCCTCCCAAATCAGTCGCGTTTGGACGTCTTGCCCGCTGGCGGCCTTGTCAAAAGCCAAAACTACTCACCCTGTTCACGCTCGATAGTCCTAGCTAGAGCCCACAGTGGGGAGCACTAGTTGGCCATCTCGTTTCTTCGTGACATGTTTAGACATGTCTACATTCCTCTGCAATTCGCATAGTTGTGTGACACCGGGATGACAGATCAATCAGATGTACAGTTAGGCGAGCCCCGGTTGCTTGCTGCCGCAGTCAGGATTTACTAAAGCGCACGAAACGGCGCCGCCATGGCTCAAACTTCGTCTCGCTTGGTTATGTGAGTTCTCGCTGAAGCGCGACTTGCGATATCTGAAAGCTAGCCTGCCCGCCGTGTCTGTGCGAGCAGTTTTTGCCGGAAGACTTCTGCTGGCGTTTTATAGCCAAGGCATTTGCGTGGTGTTGCATTCAGTCTGTTGCAGATTTCCGTTAGATCACGGTCGCTGAGAGACAGAGGATCAACCTCTCGCGGCAGCCATTTCCTGGCCCGTCTGTTGGTGTTTTCGACGGTGCCTTTTTGCCAGGGCGACTGCCGATCACAGAACCAGGTTTGCGTTCCGATGCCTGCCTGCAGGTAAGGCCAATCGGTGAACTCGGTGCCACGATCGAAGGTGATCGAACGGCGGGCGAGATGGGGCAGGGATTGCAGCGCCTGGATCAGCCCATCCATAACAGGTTTTGACTGCCGGTCGTTGTTGCGCAGGAATACAGCAAACCGGCTGACGCGTTCAACCAGCGACGTCACGTTGGCCTTTCCGAACTTCTTGCGAAACTGCATGAGGTCACATTCCCAATGCCCGAACTGTTTGCGCTCGGCAACGACGTCGGGGCGGAAAAGAATGTTGACTTCCGGGCTGAAACGACGGCCATGGCGGCGCCGGGCATGCCTCGGCCGGCGTCTGGCCCGGTGCTCCGGCAGGTGCCGCCAAAGCTTGATCGCATGCCCGTCCGGCGAATAGGCGAACTTGTAGATCGTCTCATGGCTCACACAAACCGGATGCCGCTCCAGCTGCAGCCGGCCGGCTATCTGTTGCGGCGACCAGCCATGCATAATGCGCTCGATCACGGATTGGCGCAGATGCGCGAACCGTGCCAGCTTGCGCAGCTTGGCACGCCGGTCCCGCGCCATGTCGTTGGCCGTCACACAATAGTAGCCGTTGAGGTCGGGCATTTGCGAATCTGTGAAAGCATTGCGTCGCAGCTCGCGGAAAATCGTCGAGCGATGACGACCGAGCTTCTCGGCAATGACATCAACACCGATACCAGCCGTTCGCCACCGCGCAATCTTGCGGCGTTCATCCATATCAATCTGGGAGTAGGTGCGTTCCATGGGCAAGTCCTTGCATGTGATAAGCCATTGTTATCTATTGCAAGTCGCACTTCATCCTTGAACCCACCTTATGTTATTAACATATCGCATAAGTTCTATTATGGAACTCAACGGTCATTTCGCGTCAATGCGAAGTCTGAGTTCGAGCACTGCAGGCGAGATCCAGCGTCAGCGACGCTTCTGTAGGTCTGGGTATAGGTCTCGCGCCAACGCATTTGCAATCTCGTGCCAGTCGCGTCCGCCCGTTCCAGGAATTCGCAGCATCTCTGCTGCGGATAGTGCTGCATATCTCCGGCTATCTCATAGTCGATTGGCTATGAGCCGAGCACACCCGACACCAACGTAACCGCTCCTGTACGTGAGATAGATGTGGCTGCCGCCGAAACGGGTTCGGCGGCAGCCACGCGCCTTGGGAGGCAATAACAAGGGCAAACCTGTTAGAGACCGTCTCGCGAGAGCCGCATCGCCTGTTCGTCGCGCAACTCCAGCCAGATCTCGCAACGAGTCAGATGACCAACCGCAAACCCCGGCGAAATCATTCCTGATGGGCATTGTAAGCGTCTTCCCTATCGACTACGTGGCGCATTGGCCATCTTTTTAATTATTTCGGCCTCGCGCATCGCTGAATATGGTTGCCCTTCCATTTTTGGTGGCCGACAGGTGTGCGGGTAGCAGCGGGATCAGTGCTCTTCCCGATTTCTCTGGGCAGACGAGTATCCCTCTTGCGCCGCACTATTTCGTTTTTGATTGCTTTCCGTCATTAGTCCTAAATCCGTTTCCGGAAGTGCTCTGTGGCGACGATTAGCAGACCGGCGCCTATAATGAGTACAGCACCCACAAACACTTCGGCACGCGGCACGTCACCCCAGATGGCGAAGCCCAAAGCGAAGGCCCAGACCAGTGAGGTATATTCGAATGGCGCCACGATCGAGATTGGTGCACGTTTCATGCCTAGGAACAGCAGGAACTGCGCCACGCCGCCAAGGGCGGCAACGCTGATGAGCAGTAGAGATTCCATCCCCCCGGGCATTCGCCACCAGATCACAGCTGGCGCCGCTGAAAACAGCAGGAAATACGAATTGTTGAGCACCAACTGGATCGTTGTGCGCTCCTCCAGCGCTATCTTGCGAAGCAATACCAAGGCAATGCTCCACAAGAGTGCCGCAACCAGTACTAGAAGTACCGGCGGAGAGACGCCTAGGTGCGTTGGATCACAGGCGATAAACACGCCGACGAAGCCGACGAACACCGCTGCCCACCGCACTAGCGGTACGGATTCACCTAGCATCACCACCGACAGCACGGTGACCATGATCGGGGCGGCGAAATAGATAGTGGTGAGCTCCGCGAGTTGGAGCGAGCGCGCGGCGTTGTAGTAGCAGAGCCAAGCCGCGAATATGAATGCGCTACACACCAGCATCGGCCGTGCGATGGGCGAGTTCGCTGTCTCGATAAAGAGCTTCCGCCCGCCAATAGCTCCGCAGGCTGCAAGAATTATAATCGAACGGCAAACCATAATCTGCCATACCGTCATGCCCACGACGAGCAGCTTGATTGAGGCGTCCTGACCGGAAAACAAAAAATACGCGGCCGCAGTGAACAGGATGCCGGCCAGCACCCTTTCGCGATCGCCGAGAATAACGACATCGGCCATAATTGCTCCTAACAGGAAATGAAGAAAAGTCTCGGATGGGCGATTAACTTTTCGTAATGATCATCTGTCACGAAGAATCGAGAGAGACATCATTTCGTTCGACGAAGGGGCGAAGGCGACGTAGGAATTGTTGGTTCAGTCTGGTCTTGCAAATGCATGCTGTCGGGATGAACATCGACGTTGAGCCGTGCGCCATCTTGATCTGAATAGTGATGCCGGAGCGGATACCAATATGCGGGCCAGATGTTGGGACAGGCATAAGCACCAAATTCCGAACTGTCTGGCCCTCGAGGCGCGGAGCACAATCCGTTTATCCAGCCAATGCTGTATTTGGTTAATCTGTGAATGTGTGGTGACACGAGTTAAGCTCATCGCGTCACGACTGACGTTCGGGCACGTGCATGGTCAAACCCTCATGTTCTTCTGACACTTTGATCTGGCACGATAACCGCGACGTGGACCTGACGTCGTACGCGAATTCCAGCATGTCCGCTTCGATGGAACCTGGAGGCCCCACCCGTTCGATCCACTCTTCATCGACGTAGACATGGCATGTAGCGCAGGCACAAGCGCCGCCGCACTCGCTAACAATCCCTGGAATCGAGTTGCGAACTGCGTTCTCCATGACCGTCGAACCGGCCTCAACCTGAAGTTCAAAGGGTGTCCCGTCCTTTGCGATTATGGAAATTTTTGGCATCAATGCTTTCCCCTTGGATGTCGTGTGCGCGTGTCCCCGCAAGGCATCTGCAGCATGTATGTCACGGAAGGAGCGACTTGACATCCGTTGCCGGATCGCTGACTACGGTGGGATCAGGCGACGTTCCGGCCTCGATCAGTCGTTTGGCCACCATGTATACTCGTGGGTCGTTCATCGCATCGACGGCCAGCAGGTCGCCGCCGCGATAGTACCAATAGGAAACGCCGTCTCCCACACTTTTGCGCGTGGCCACATTGTCATAGCCCTGCGAGTAGCCCGCGATCTGTAACTTGACATCGAACTGATCCGACCAGAACCAGGGTTTCGCCTCGTATCCGGACGATTGTCCCATCAGTGCCTTTGCAACAGATTCGGCCTGCTCTATGGCATTGCCGACACTTTCCAGGCGGATCCGCCGGGATCGCCAGGGGAACGATGCACAATCCCCTGCGGCGTAGATATCCGGATCGGATGTCCGGCAGTCCTCGTCCACCGCGATACCGTTGTCGATGGTGAGGCCTGCGGCTTCGGCCAGCTCGACGTTGGGGACGACCCCGATGCCCACGATTACGAAGTCTATCGGAAGTACGCTGTTATCAGCGAGTTCCGCTGAACGAACGTGGCCATCCTCGCCGCTCAATCTCTTCAGCCCGGTGTCTTCGCACAGGACAACGCCCTCCTTGCCGTGAAGATTTCTGAAATAGGCGGACGTCTGCGGGCATGCAACGCGCTGGAGAATGCGCTGCGAGGCCTCGATCAAGGTAACCTCGAGCCCAAGCTTGGCTGACACGGCCGCGGCCTCCAGCCCTACGTATCCTCCACCCACGATCAGGACATGTTGCCCGGGCCGGAAGTGGTGAGCCATCGAATTTATGTCGGCTAGGTTCCTGACGTAGAATACGCCTTCAAGATCTCCTCCGATTTCGGCTGGCAGACTCCTTGGACGCGCGCCCGTGGTCAGGATCAGCCGATCGTAGGGAACGGTGGAACCGTTCGAGAGCCCGACCACCTTACTGACGCGATCGATGAACCCCACCCTCTCGGAAAGCCGAAGGTCGATCGACCTTTCCTGATAGAAGTTGATGGGGCGGAAATAGAGACGGTCTTCGGTCATTTCGCCGAGCAGATAACCCTTGGACAGCGGCGGCCGCTGGTAGGGAGGATGAGCCTCCTCTCCGATCAGAGTTATGGGGCCGGGATGCCCAAGCTCGCGAAGCTTGGCGCAGGCAGTGAACCCTGCCTGCCCCGCTCCAATCACCACGATACGTGCGCCTTGATCGATCGGATTGTTGCTCATGGAGATCACCGTTCTTTCCTTAGTTCGCGCGAAGCGGAGCAATCGCCTTCTGGATGCTTGCGATCAGCACATCCCGCTGCGCGGAGAGATCGGCCGGAGATTGGCCGTTGGCTTCCTGGGTCACGCCGGCGACGAGCGTTTCGGCGAGCGCTTGATCAAGATGAAGGACACCGAGATCGTCCCACCAGCGATTGAAGCTGTCCGTGTAACGTTCGCAGAAGGCCGCCAGACCACCCTCGCCAGCGCCAAGGTGGAAAAGCATGGTAGGGCCCATTGCTGCCCACCGGAGACCAGGACCCGCCCACATCGCCTTGTCGACGTCCTCGACACTGGCGACCCCGGACTTCACGAGATGGATGGCTTCGCGCCAGACCGCTGCCTGAAGTCGGTTCGCAACATGGCCGGGAACCTCGCGGTTGACCCGGATGGTAACCTTGCCCACCTGGGCGTAGAACCGCTCTGCGGCCTCGACCACGCCATCACCGGTGCGTTCGTTCCCCATTACCTCGACCAACGGGATCAGGTGCGGCGGATTGAAGGGGTGACCGAGCACGAACCTGCCGGGATCTTTCCAACCTTGCTGCATCTCGCTCAGAGTGAGGCCCGAGGCGGACGTCGCCACGACGGCATCCGCACCGAGCGAGGGGGCGATCTCGGCGTAGAGCGCGCGCTTGATCTCGATGCGCTCAGGAACGTTCTCCTGGATGAAGGAAGCGCCCTCAACCGCCTCGCTGGCAGACTTGCAGAAACGGACGCGGTTCGGACTGCCGTCTTTGACAAGACCGAGTGTTTCAAGTGTCGGCCAGGCGCGGTCGACGTATTCGCGAACGCTTTTTTCGGCCGAAGGCGAGAGATCGTGGACGGCCACCTCACGCCCTGAAGCAAGAAACAGGGATGTCCAGCTCGCTCCAATTACACCAGCGCCCAGAACTGCGGTTTGTATGAATTCGGTCATCAGAATAATCCAGGTTGAAGGGGCGATGCGGCGGTAAGTCCGCCATCGATGGTTATGCAATGCCCGGTCACGAAGGAGCTTTCGTCGGAGATCAGCCAGACTACTGCCTTCGCCACATCCTGCGGCGTTCCGAACCGGCGGGCTGGGTGGCGGGCCAGCGAATCGGCTCTGGCCTTCTGCGGATCCTTTGCGAGCGCGAACCCACTCTCCGCCATTTCTGTCATGATCCAGCCCGGACTGACCGCGTTGCATCGCACCATGGGACCATGGTCGACAGCGATCGACCGTGTGAGACTGTGAACGAACCCTTTCGAAGCGTTGTAGATCGCCATCGCGGGGTCCGCCACCATTGCAGAGATGGAACCGAGGTTCACGATGTTGCCACCGCGTTCGGCCATCCCCGGAAGCACCTCGCGGCACATGTTGAACACGCCTTTGCAATTCACACCGATAAGCTGGTCCCAGTCGCCATCGGTCGTGTCCGGCACGGTTTTCTCGATCTGAACCCCCGCGTTGTTCACGAGGACGCAGATGTCCCCGCGCTCGGCCGCCGACCCGACGATGTGTTTCACGTCTTCGGAACGGGACACGTCCCCGGTCACCCAGACGACATCCGGGTGGAGATCGGCAGGACGTTCGCCACGCCCGCAGGTGACGACGGTGGCACCGTCCTGCCGCAGGCGGTCGACGATGGCGCGGCCGATCCCTCGTCCCCCGCCCGTCACGATCGCAACTTTATTCCTAGCATTGGTCATATCACTCCGCCTCCTATTACCCGTGTGAAACCATGACGTGGCGGACCGAGGTGTATGCGTCGAGCGCGTGGATGGACATGTCGCAGCCCGTGCCCGAGCCCTTCATTGCCGCCCAGGGCATTTCCGGGGTCGCAACGCCGTGTGTGTTTACCCAGGTGAAGCCGTAGCGGAGGCGGCTCGTCACGTCCATCGCCCGGCCAATGTCCCGCGTCCAGACCGATGAAGCCAGACCGTAGCGCCCGGCATTCGCGACAGACAACGCCTCGTCGACCTTGGAAAAACGCGAGATCGTAATCACCGGCCCGAAGACTTCGTTCGCGGCGATCTCGCAGTCGTGGTTCACATTCGCGATCACGGTCGGTTTGTAGAAAAAGCCCGGCCCATCCGGGCGCTCGCCGCCGACTACGACCTCGCAAGTTTCGCGCGCACGGTCCACGAAGCCCGCGACCCGCTCCAACTGGTTCGCGGAGACGACCGGTCCCATCTGGGTTCCTTCAGCCTTCTGGGCTCCAACCTTAATCTCTGCGACCTGGCGCGCGATCTCGGCTACGAGCGCGTTATAAATGCCATCCTGCGCAATGATCCTGCACGGCTGCGCGCAATCCTGACCGGCATTGAAGAAGCTCCCATAGCGGATGGTCTGTGCAACAGCCTCGACGTCGGCATCGTCAAACACGATCACCGGGGACTTGCCGCCGAGCTCCAGGTGGACGTGCCTGATCTGCTGCGAGGCTGCGCGCATCGCAGCCATGCCGGTAGCGGGCGAGCCCGTCACGGCGATCGCCTCGATCTCAGGGGCGTTCATGAGCCTGTCGCCGATCGATGCGCCTCTTCCGTGGACCACGTTGAAGACGCCCTTTGGAAGAAGGTCCGCGAATAACTCCGCCGTCTTCAATGTGGACAGAGGTGTGATCTCCGAAGGCTTCAGGACGATCGTGCATCCGGCCGCGATGGCCGCGGCGATCTTCCAGGACGCCATCATCAGAGGATAGTTCCACGGTGTGATGGCCGCCACAGGGCCGACGGCCTCGCGGCGGATCATACTCGTATAGCCGGATACGTATTCCCCGGCGACGGGACCCATCATCGTACGAGCGGCCCCTGCGAAGAAACGAAACGCGTCGATCGTGAGCGGCATCTCGTCGTCGTGCGCGGACGGCCAGGGCTTGCCCACGTCCAGGCTCTCGAGTTCGGCGAGCTCCTGGCTATGCGTTTCAAGCACGTCCGCCATCTTCAGAAGAAGCGAGGAGCGTTCGGCAGGTGTGGTCCGCGAGAACCGATCGAACGCGGCAGCCGCGGCCCTTACGGCAGCGTCAACCTGGTCGTTGGTCGCCTCGTTGATCGTCACGATCTCGGTTCTCGTAGCTGGATCGAGAATTGGAAGAGGTTCGCCTTCGCCCGAGACGAACTCGCCGTTGATAAAGAGGTTGGTCTGCATCAGAACGTCACCTTGTCGCCGCCTTTGAGGCCGAGCCGCTCACGCGCTTCGTCAGCGGTGGCGACCTTTAGGCCAAGGTTTTCTATGATCGATCTGATCTTGCGCACCTGCTGGGCGCTCGACACCGCCTTTTCGCCGGGGCCGATGAACAGACTGTCCTCCATGCCCACCCGGAGGTTTCCGCCCAGGAGCGCGGACTGCGTCGTGAACGGCATCTGATGACGGCCGGCAGCCAGCACCGACCATTCGTAGTCGTTACCGAACAGCTTGTTGGCGATCGTGTGCATGTGCATGAGGTTGTCGAGATCGGGTCCGACACCGCCCAGGATCCCGAACACCATCTGCACGAAAAACGGCGGCTTCACCCAACCTTGGTCCACGATCCAGGCGAGGTTGTAGAGGTGGCCCAGATCATAGCATTCGAACTCGAACTTGGTGCCATGCCCTTCGCCGAGCTCTTTCACCGTGTACTCGATGTCGGCGAAGGTGTTCCGGAAGATGAAGTCCCGCGTCATCTCCAAAAATTCCGGCTCCCAGGAGTGCTTCCAGTTGGAATACTTCTCCAACATCGGGAAAATGCCGAAATTCATCGATCCGACGTTCAGGGAGGCCATTTCCGGGCTGGCCTTCGTGGCGGCGAGAAGACGCTCCTCTCGGGTCATGCCCAGCCCCCCGCCCGTGGAGACGTTGAGAACCGCGTTGCACGACTGCTTGATGCGCGGGAGGAACTCCATGAACAGGTCAGGGCGCGGATCCGGCTTGCCGTTCTCAGGGTTGCGCGCATGGAGATGAATGATCGCAGCGCCTGCTTCGGCCGCTTCGATACTGGCCGCCGCAATCTGCGACGGCGTGATTGGGAGGTGCTCCGACATCGTCGGGGTGTGGATGCCCCCGGTTGGCGCACAGGTGATAATTACCGATTTCGACATGTCAGAGCCTCATTTGTTGGACTTGTGCGGAAAGGCCGCCGTCCAGCACCCATAGTTGTCCGCTCGCGTACCTGACTTCGTCGCTTGCCAGCCGGTTCACGAGATTCGCGATGTCGTCCGGGGTGCCATAGTTGCGAATGGGGTGGACGTTCCGGACGGCCTCCTTCAACGAGTCGATCGTCCCGCCCTCGCCGCCCGACCCCGCGCCGGAAAAAAAACTTTGAAGCATCGGCGTATCGACATAGCCGGGGCAGATCGCGTTGACGCGGATGCTTTCGGGGCCGTGATCTACGGCCATCGCACGGGTCAGTGCATGCACCGCGCCCTTCGTCGCGCAGTAGGCCGCCAACCCGGGATCGGCGATAAAGCCGTCGTAGCTCCCGAAGTTGATAATCGAAGCCGTCAACCCGCCCGTCGCTGCCATTCGAAGTAGCGGCAGCGCGTGCTTGGAAGCGAGGAACGTTCCCGTCACATTCACGGCGAAGCTACGATTCCACTCGTCCAGCGTGGTGTGTTCAATGGTTTTCTCCAGCTCGATCCCGGCGGCGTTCACCAAGATATCGAGCTTGCCGGAATTCTTCCCCACCTCGGCCATCGCTGCAATGGTCTCCTCCTCCGAGGTGACATCGAGACGGATGAAACGCGCATCATCTTGAACTGCCGAACTCATGCTTCCGGCGTCCGAAAGGTCAGCCGCGTAGACGACGGCACCCTCCCTGACAAACCTCGCGCATATCGCCCGGCCGATGCCACCGCGTCCCCCCGTGACGAATGCGACTTTGCCTTCGAGGCGTCCGCTCATCACACATCTCCCTTTCGGATCGATTTCATGTGGTCCATCCACAGACCTTCGACGAACTTAGCCCCCATACGGGGAACGACCGGTCCACATTTCGCAGGGCGTGAAATACAGCTCGCTTACGGCCGCTGGCGTCGCTTACGCCGAAGACCTCGCATAGGCATCCAGGACGAGGCCGTGGAAATGATGCACGGCGTGCTCGGACTGCCCGGAGCCGTCCGGATCATTGACGATTCGGCCTTGCGTAAAGGCCGGCGTGTTCATTCCCTTTTGAACGCTTTCGACGATCTTGATGTCTTCGACCTGGAGAACCTCGTCGAGGTACTTGATGGTCTGGAGCTCCATTTCGTTCGGCTCCGTATCCTCAAGAAAGAAATCGTAGGTTTCGAGCGTCCGGTCTGGGCCCGCCGGAATGATGTTGAGAATGATGATCGAAGAACGGCCGGGGTACCGCATGATGCAGGTGTTCGGCCACAGCCACCAAACGGCGTGCGTCCTGACCGTGGCGTTCGATACATCGTAGGCGCTGTTTCCGGACTTGCCCGCATCAGCCATGTGGCTTGAATAGATCCCATGGGTGGTTACCTTGTAGGTGTCCATGTCGACGAGCGTGCAGAAGTCCTTGTGGGCCGTCGGGCAGTGGTAGCATTCGAGGAAATTGTCGACGACGTTTTTCCAGTTCGATTTGATGTCGTAGGTCAGTCGGCGCGCGAACGTGAGTTTGTCGATCTCGGGTGCCCAGTGGCGGATTTCCGTTTCAAGATCACCTGACTGGGAGCTTAGCGACGGCGCGTTCGGATCCAGGTTCACATAGATGAATCCGCAGAACTCCTCGACCTGAACCTGGTCGAGGCAGATTTCCTTCGTGTCGAATTCCTCCAGCGTTTCGGTATGCGGAGCGCGAACGAGCTGACCATCGAGGCGGTAAGTCCATGCATGATAGGGGCACATGATGCGGGTCGAGTTGCCTTCACCCTGCAAGAGAGCGTGAGCACGATGCTTGCAAACATTGTAAAATGCGCGAAGCACGCCTTCACGGTCGCGTACGACGGCGATCGGCTGCCCGGCAATCTCGACCGCGACATAGGAACCCGGCGTACGCACCTTTTCGACATGACAGACCCACTGCCAGGTCCTGGCGATGATCTGCTGCAGATCGACGTTATGCCATCTATCATCGGTATAGGCATCAGCCCTCAGGGACAGCGAGCGTGATGGGTTGGCCGAATATCCTTGCCGGATGGCTAAGAATTCATCTTTCGAAGGTAGCAAAGTCATGGCGGCTCCTCTCCGGATAACTGAGGCAAGGCACTGTTGGCATTGCACGGCAACTTTCCCGCCAAAACAGCTTGGCCTCTGCGCATGGTACGCCATCGATTTAACATATTTGGCCATTGGTTCTGATATGTCACTCTGCACCCGAGGATTTTCTGTGCATGGGCCAGGCACGGAACTCGAATGGTATCCGTCCCTCGACCCGATCCGTCCGCGGTGAAAGGCCAAATCGTTCGCGATATGCCCGGCTGAAATGGACTTGGCTCGCAAAACCTGACGCAATCGCGATTTCGGACATGAGCATGTCCGTTTGTGTAACGAAGCCGCGTGCTCTGTCCAACCGTATATCCCTATAGTAGATGGCTGGCGATTTACCAACATAGCGAAGGAACAGTCTGTCCAGCTGCCGATGCGATATCCTAACCTTGGTGCAAATCTCCGGGATGGACAACGCGTTCTCGAGATGCTGTTCCATGGCGACGATCGCTTGCCTGATTGCATCGGGCACATGGCTGCCCAAAGGTTCCCTGCTCGCCGGATTTTGCGAGGTCCCGGCCGGGCGAAGGGACGGATGGAAGATGTATCGCGCCGCCGCGTTGGCCAAGGCGTCGCCCGAACTCTCGCGGATAATGTGCAAAGCCATGTCCACCGAGGCGACCCCGCCACAACATGTAAAGCGCTTCTCGTCGCGGACGAAGATGTCCTCAGCGACATCGATGTCGCCGTGAAGTTCCTTGAACGCGTCAATGTGCTCGTAATGGACGGTGGCGCGGCGACCGCTCAGAAGACCGGCGTCAGCCAGGAGGAAAGCGCCAGTGTCCAGGGCGCCAATGATGCTTCCCGCTCGCGCCCATTTCCGGAGTGAGGCCAGCAGTTGCGGTGTTCTCCCGGTTTCCGGCGTCCAACTCGCCGACATGACCACGAGATCGAATGGATCGTTTTGGATGTCGCCAAGCTTCTGCGTCTCGACCACAAGCCCATTGCTTGCGACACATGGACCGCCGGGTGCGGATGCCAGGACCCAACGAAATCGTGTGAGACCCTCCAAATAGTTCGCGGCCCGAAAGGGATCGATAAATGCGGTGGTCGCCGCCAGGTTGAAACTGGGCGTCACGAGTATCAGAAGCTGTATGGCAAGCTGTCGTGTATCAAACATTGGCGAAAAATGTGCAGTTGATGACGTGATTAGTTAAAACACGGCTCGGCTTTATGCAACAGTTTTTAGCGGAAACAAAAAAGAAAAACGGGAGGATCACCATGTCTTGGAAAATAGCTTTGGCAAGCGGTATCGCGGCGCTCTCCGCCAGCTGGGTGCACGCGGCGGAATTGGGTGCGGTGAACGAGCTCATCAAGCTCGCAATCGACTAATGGACGGGCAGCAATCACCACTTGCATCGCCGCAACTTGCTCCAGACGGTGGGTCACAAGGTTACGGCCGGTTACCAGAATATGTGGCGAGCGGTTTCCGAAGGGCAACTTGATGCCGCGCTCGAGGTCTGGAGCTCGAATGTCACTGAGCAGTACAGGCCGTTGAACTCCGAAGGCAAGGTCGAAGATCATCTCGGTAGCCTTGGTTTGGTGGCTCGTGAGGGCTTCGTCTATCCGCCTCACGTCGCATCGCTGTGCCCAGGGCCTGCCGGATTGGCAAGCGTTGAAGAATTGCGCCGCATTTGCCACGTAGTTGCGACGCCGCGTCACCGCAGACAGATTTGCTAACTGGGACATGATCCATGGACACATCGGACACAAATAAGTTATTCCTGTTCTACCTGGCTCCTGAATTCACAATGCTGGCTTTCTCGTCGGCTCTGGAAGCACTTCGGCTCGCCAATCAAATCTTGAGTGATAATGCCTACGCATGGCGACTGGTCTCGGCCGACGGCGAAGCTGTCAGAGCGAGTTGCGGCCTCTCAATCAGCGCGGACCTTTCATTAGCTGAAGCAAGAAGGCAAGTCGCTGATGGTCTGGTCGTCCGGATGGCGATCGTGTGTTCGGGCCGAAATGTCCAGCACTACGTCGACAAGTGCCTCGACAGCTGGCTTCGCGAGTGCCGTAAGCGACGTATCCCTCTGGGAGCGCTCTGCACAGGTTCTCATCTTTTGGCACATGCCGGACTCCTGCGGGAGAAGCGTTGCACTATCCACTGGGAGAACTATCCGTCCTTTGCGGAACAGTTTACCGACACCTTGATCAGCCCGCATATCTATGAAGTGGACGATGAAATTTACACCTGCGCCGGAGGCACGACGTCTTTTGAGATGATGCTTCACATCATCGGACAGGACCTCGGCTCCGAAGTCGCTATTGAAGTTTGCCAACAAGCGATAGTTGCAGGTGTCCGCGACAGATTTGAACGTCAGAGACTCCCCTTCTCGCTGTCTGATCGCGTGAAGAATGAAACATTGAAAGCGATCATTCGCATGATGGAAGAGAACCTGACCGAACCTTTGCCGCTGGAGGCTATCGCGAAAAAAGTCCGCATATCGCGACGACAAATGGAAAGGCAGTTCAGTAGCGAGTTCGCCTGCGGTCCTGCTCGCTATTACGTCCGGCTGAGGCTCGAGCGTGCGAAGTCCCTCTTGAAACAGACGGGTATGCCTGTTGTGGAGGTGGCAGTGGCATGCGGATTTGTATCAGCGTCGCACTTCTCAAGAGCCTACCGCACAGCAGAAGGCTTGTCGCCTCACGAGACCCGCAATCCGAGAGGGCCGGAGTGGGCCGCAACGTTACCGGCGTGAATGCCGCCGGAGCAAGATCCACATCGAAGCGCTGTGCATCGGCACTTACCTGCTTGCCAGTGCGGAATCGCTCTCATCGGTCAGGACTTCGACGATGGCGTCCGCGTCGCGCTGTTCGTCAGGCTGGTGCAAGGTGTCGCGCTTGACGAGAACATCATCAATAAGATCAACACCAAGACTCGCACCGGCGCAATTCCATGCCACGTACCGGCGAAAATCGTACAGCTCGACGGTATCCCGCGTACGAAATCTGGCAGGAGCTTGCCGTTCGCGAAATCGTCCACGGGCTTGTGCTCAAGAACAAGGCAGCGCTCGCCAATTCCGGGCATTCAACCTCTACCGCAACCTGCCGGAGCCGCAGCGTGAAGGACCTCTCACAGCGGGCGGAGGGGAATTCTTGAACGCCCGTCTGGAATCAAAATTCGTCCGTCACGAGTCCTTGCGCCGAAGCTACGCGCGTCACTCGCGCGCCTTCCACTTGATCGCAATCGCCCTGCCCGCGCGGACAGGGACACCCAGTGACACGTGCTCGGCTTTCAAGCGTTTCAGGTTTGCGAGGATATCGGGAGGAAATGGCACCACCTTTGGACCTGACATGTCGACATGGAGGGACAGCTGTTCGGAGGTTGCCGCCAGCCATCCGTCGAGGTGACGAAGCTCCTGGTAGAAACGCATGCGCTTCTCGTCGTAGTCCAGCAGCTGGAATGTGGCGGTGACGCTGTGTCCGAAGTGGAGTTCCCGGACATAACAGACGTGCACTTCGGCCGAATAGCTCGTCAAGGCGCGCGTCCGGGCGTACTCGGCACCAAGCCCTATCTTCTCGAACGCGTCATCTCCAGCACGGTCGAAGAGGACGTTGTAATAGGCCATGTTGAGATGGCCGTTGTAGTCTATCCAGTCCTTCTCGATGACCATGACAGGCGAAACAAACATGGGGCAATGCACTCCAACTTTAGCCGCGGTGGCTGTGGCCTCGATACCAGGGTTGCATTAGGAATTCCTGTGCCTTCGGCATATTACTAATTTCCGACCATGTTTCCCTTGGACGGCGTGTTTGGCTGGAACTTTTCCAAAAATGCTACACTCTTGGCACGAATGGCGCTTGCGTCCACCCCGTACTGGCACAAATCGATGTAGGCATCACTTTTCATTGAAAGCGATCCAGACGGATTGGTAAATATCCTTCCTTGATTGACGTGAAATCGTTTTTAGAAGGGAGCAGATCATCGAAACACCCTTTCGCTTCGCTTACTGCGTGGACAGAAACAGTGCTGAAAGCTTGGGGTGGCCGCCGACAATAAACTATGCGCGGTTCGCCGCTGGTTTAGCATTTTCCGACAGGGCTCGCGCCTGTACGATGTCTTGGGGCCTCGCGGTGTATGGGCCGGGCCCCT
>NZ_PGGM01000014.1 GCF_003010965.1 Phyllobacterium sophorae | reverse complement strand
CGGGCCGGCCGTTGCGGGAGGACGATCGAGCCGAGCACCGCGAGGCGGTCTCCGGTCAGACATGCCCCATCGCGGCCGCTGGGGGCGAGCCTTATGCTGACGCCAAAGGAAATAGACGATTGCCGCCCTCGGCGCGCAGCCGCCTCGGCCGGCATTCGCTAAACGCCATCCTGCCCCTCGCCCGGCAGGCTTGGCCTCCGGCACCGCACCAATCGGTTGAACCCGAATGACAGCAACACTGGTGCTTGGAGCAATCGCTGGGTCATGGCCGATGATCCGGTGAGTGATCGGGGCGTAGCGCGGGCCCGCACCTCAGGAACCCTGTGGATCGGATATCCTCTTCGCAAGCAAGGCTGCGTCCAGCGGACCGGCGAGTAAGGCCGGGGCGACTAGATAGAGGATCGTGGCGATCGTCACGACGCCAGTGAACCCGACATGCATTGCAAGCAGTGCGGCGAGGATTGCGCTCAGCACCGACGCACAGCCATTGATCCCCCACGCCCAGGGAATAAGCGCCTCTGAGCGTGCGCCAACGTAGCCGAGGCCGAGGGGGAACGGCATGCCCATGAAGACGGCGAGTGGGGCTATGAGGAGAAGTGTGATCGCGATCTTCGCGGCATCCGGTAGTGCCAGCAGTCGTTCGAATATCAGGGGCAGCGCGAGTAGGTAGGTGGCAGCGAGCAATGCGATCACCACGACGGCGAGTGTAATGCCGCGGACCGCTGATCCGCGTCCAACCGCCGCCATCCAGCGTGCCGCTATGGCGCTACCCAAACCTGCGAAGGCAAGAAAACCCGCGAGCACGACAGCGACAGCGTAGAGCGGATGGCCAAGGAACAGCAGGAAGCGCTGGACGAAGGCTATCTCGATGAAGAGGAAGGCCAGGCCCAAAGCAAGAAAATACAGACCGAAGCGCAACCGGCGTTCGGCTCTCGGGGGTGCACGCCGACGAAGCCAGAGCGGGAAAAGGATGAGGACGGCGCTGAGGACAGCGGCCTGGACGAGCGTTGTCACCAGGATCAGGTAGCCCCAGTCGAGCATCGCTGCTCCACCTTGGGTGCGCAGTGTCAGGAGTTCGGGCAGGGCGCGCCAGCGGAAAAAGTCGAAGAAATACGGCCGATTGTCAGTGGCCGGTGAAATATCAAACTTGTATCGTTCGGTGAAGCCGGCTCGCCCAGGGCCGAGGAGAGCGAGGGCTCCCTCGTAGAGATATTCCTGGTCGAGTTGGTTGTAGCGGTTCACGTCGCTCGTGGAGATGCCCGGCGCCCAGGAGATGTCAAAGAAATTCTCGGCTGCGAAGCGGCGAATTGCTGCGACGTCTTCGCCTATGAACGGCGCCTTGGCGACAAGCAGGGTTGCAGTGTTCCAGCTCCTGATCAGAGCCAGGTGCGTGCCTGGCTCAGCCACGCCATCCGCCTCAAGCGCTGCGGTAGCAGTGGCGAACAGCTTGAGGATGTCGCGCGGCGGCACCCGCAGCCATCGCGTGATGGCGATGACTCCCTCCGGTTTGAGCACCGTTAGGTAGTCTCGCAGTGCTTCTACGGTGTAGGTGTAGTTCTCATGCATGCTCTGCACGCCGGCCGCGGCCGCGCTGAAGGAGTCAAGGAGCGGCATTTGGATCAGGTCGTAACGCTCGTCAGTCGTCGCAGCGAAGGCGCGTGCCTCGGCTAGATGTACATGGACGTTCGGTCGGCTGAAGATGCCACCGGCGAAGTCGGCGAAGCGATTCCGAACCAGGTCGATCATCTGCGGGTTGACCTCTACCGCATCCACGGTATCGGCCCCGGCGCGCAGCGCCAGCAACACCTGCTCGCCGCCGCCGGCACCGAGGATTAGCATTCGCGGCCGCTCAAGAATGCGGTACGGGAGCGCCGCTGTTGTCCGGTCGAGATAAGCGAGCGTCGCCGGAGCGCCGTCATAGGCGGTGATGGTCGTAATACTTTCGCCATCGGTGAAGACCGCGAGTTGTGCGAGCGGCTCTTGCGTGTTGGCGAGGCTAAGGCCGGGCACGTGTCGGAAAGGGACGGTCGGGCTCTCGACGATAGTCAGCAGTCCGAGCGGGCTCGATCGCTCCTCGACCACTCGCGCGTTCGGCACTTCGAGTGCCATGCGGAGGCCCTTGTACTGCGACATATGCGGGTCGGGGGCTGTCCAGGAAGGTGGTAGCCACACCGCGATGGCCGCGGCTGCAAGCCCGAGGCTGCCCGCGGCGAGCCACCGATGGCGAGCCATGCCCGTCGCGGAGAGGGCAGCTGCCACGAAGCCCAGGGCTGCGATCAAGCGCAGCGCCACGGAGGGAAAGACCAGGAACAAGAGCCCGACGGTGCCTAACGCACCGGCGCCTGCGCCAACCAGGTCGAAGGCATAGACGCGCCCGATCCGGTCAGGATGGCGGCTGAAGGCAAGGCCGATACAGGTTGCACCGAAAAAGAACGGCAGGAACAGGAGAGCATAGCTGGCCGCGAGCCAACCGAGCTGGCCTGGATTCCAGACGATCTCAAGCGGATTGAACGGCAGGCGTTCGGCACCGGCGAAGCTGGCCACCGCTGTAATGCCGAACAGCGCTGCCGACGCTGCGAAAGCGGCCGGATATCGCTCCACCAGGGGGCGACGGGCCAATGCAACGAATGAACCGCTTGCGCCGAAGCCCAGGAGCGCGATGCTTATGATCATATAGGCAAAATATTGCCATTGAACGATCGAAAAGAGCCGCATCAACAACACTTCGTAGGAAAGAGTCGCCGCCGATATGAGACCGACCGGCAACAGGCATCCCGCTCTCATCTGGCCCTACCGCCCCTCAGCGGCACAAAGCTCACCGGCAGCAGTTGCCGGGTCGTAATGCTTCCGTCCCGTCGCTTCTCGATCAGCATAAGAAACTGGGTCGCGAACGGGCCTCCCACGGGGACTACCATCCGGCCCCCCTTGGCGAGCTGTTCGACCAGGGGCGACGGGATGTGGCTGGCAGCGGCAGTCACCACGATGCCGTTGAAAGGCGCGTGCGCACGCCAACCATAGTAACCGTCGTCTACCTTCACCTCGACATTGTCGAAGCGCAGCTCCTTAAGTCGGGCCGCTGCCCTCTTACCCAGTTCTGGGATGATCTCAATCGAGTAAACCTTCGCTACGAGCGGCGACAAGACGGCCGCCTGATAGCCCGAGCCAGTGCCAACCTCAAGGACAACGTCACCAGGGCCAACATTGATCAGGTCGGTCATCAGCGCGACGATGAAGGGCTGCGAGATCGTCTGACCGTATCCGATCGGCAGTGGCCGATCCAAATAGGCCGCGCTGCGCTGCTGCTCGGGCACGAAAGAGTGTCGCGGCACCTTCCCCATGGTCTTCAGCACCGCCGCGTCGATGCCCTGGCCCTCGACCGCCGACGGCGCTGAGCGGGCGTGTAATTTGATCGCTTCGATCATCGCGGCACGCTCGGCGAGGCGATCCTGAGCAGGCGCGGATGTCGATATCACGGCAGCAGCACTCGCAAGAACCGCGGCCAGTAGTGCTTGGCACTGAGCCAGTGGACGCATGAACTCTCTCCCTCAAAAAAGCCGAAGACAGTTGGCGGCGGAGGGCAAGTTTGAGTTCGCTCCGCTCTCAGCCGCTCTCCGCCGGGACCTGGCGAGATTTCAATCGGCCTCGCGGAGGCGACCACGCCCGACTACCTTCCACTAAGATTGTACGATTTGTCTTGGGGAAATCCAGACGCCTATACGTCAGCGGGTTCTGCACCGAGGTCACCTTTCCTGAAGATGGCCAATCACGTCAGACAACATGAACCGTCAGCGAACGGGCCCTGGGCAAGCACGACGTTCGTTGCCTGGACGACATCTTTTGCCAGCACGCCCTTTGGAAGGAGGCTGAGGGGCGGAGATGCAAGGGCTGATGTAAACATACGGCAGGTCATTGGTCTCATGAAGTTCCTGTTCAGATTTTCGACTGAGATAGATTCGTGGCCACGGCATTTCGGTGGGGAATTATAGCAAGGACGGTCTATGCCCATTAAAGATCTGTCGACGGTGGCTTGAGACGGTCAAGCTCTTGCATGTGCCATGCTGCCATCAAAAACGGGCAACGAACCGGCGGACTTAATGCTGGATCTTCGTCCGCCGCATGCTGATCATCAGTTCAATAACCTTTTTCGATCGATTTCGACGAGGGGCGTAGGTTCAGGCACGGGGGTCAGGGGTCGCAGTTGACACGCTACCCGGCGGCAAACTTATTCTCGCCACGCAAAACCTGATCAGCGGGTGGTCACAGTATCAACCCTCGTCCGCATGGAGTGATCAGACAGGACTCGGGTTCGATAAAAGAAACACGAGTCATTGCACTATGGTTCACTTTACTTGCCAATTCGTGCAAGTCTTTCTTGCTCTTCAGATATCGCGTTCAGGATATATTTAACTGGTTCGAGAACACGAAAATTAGGATTGTCGCCAGCGCCGGTACCTGCGCAAATTATTGTACGCTCGTCCTCAGCGTCGCGGTAAAACCTGATGACATTCGACATATTAACGATAACTCGCTCGCTGTCTTCGCCTCGCGTGAGTTCCAACCACATGTCCGTATCCTCCGCAATCAGGCAGCCAAGGTGGCAAGCCACTCAAGATAAATAGATACCACTCCAAGCCGCGTCCATGGGGGATCATCGCGTTCGCCCCCGAACTCCATTCCCCTCAGCAAAACCGGGCGATCACGGGCATGGCGGAAGATGAAGAACTGAATCAGTCGAAGGAGAGCGTCCTGAGACGATTGATGTGCGGCTTTGGCGATGACCCTTGGAGCCAAGTTTCCACAACGTCATCAGAGACCGTTTCGAGAGTCTCCCAATAAAAAGTGCGATTGCAAAACTGGCCATGCGTAGCATTCCTGATAACGTCGCCATGTCATCGGACCGCGAGGATTAGCTCGAACACGGAATGTCGGAATTTTGTTTATTCAATCGTCTTCGAGAGAGACAGCTATGGAGAACAGCGATGACTATCACAATTACCGCCTTCGAACGGTCGCCCGATGGCGGCAAGGGTCTGGCGCGTGACATGCGCGTTCGCTGGGCGCTTGAAGAAGTGGGCCAGCCTTACGACGTTCGTCTTCTTTCGTTCAAAGCGATGAAGGAACCCGCGCATCTTGCGCTTCATCCTTTCGGGCAAATTCCGACCTATGAAGAAGGCGATCTCGCTCTGTTCGAGTCGGGGGCAATCGTGTTCCACATCGCGGAGCGCCATGTGGGTCTGCTGCCAGATGATGCGAATGCCCGGGCGCGCGCGATCTCATGGATGTTTGCCGCGCTCACCACGCTGGAGCCGCCAATCGTTGATCGCGAGGTCGCCAGTTACCTCGAGGGCGACGAGACTTGGTACGAGCAGCGCCTGTCTGCCGTCGAGGAACGCATCCGGAAGCGACTGAGCGAACTCTCCGGTCGAATTGGCGATGCCGACTGGCTCGACGGCGACTTCAGCGTCGGCGACCTTCAGATGGTGTCGGTGCTGCTCAGATTGAAACGATCGGGTATACTGGACGAGTATCCGAACCTCTCCGCCTACATCGCCCGCGGCGAAGCACGGCCCGCATACAAGCGCGCTTTCGACGCTCAGTTGGCAGTTTTCACAGCCGCATCGACCGGCTGAGAAGGTCCTCTTTGAAGCACGCACAATGCGCCTTGATGTCGAACCGAACCAAAGGCCTATTCAATGCGGTGTTGAGAAGTTCGGCTCAGCAACATCCACTATGCGACATTCGGAGCACAGATCGGGCATATCACCCTGACGCCTGCCGGCTCGTCGGTATCGGCAGGGGGCGCTTCAAGTTGCCAGTCGTTCGTTGATGAACGCGCCAGCTGAGGCGATCGCCATTCGCCCCGAAATCAGTCGTGCCGCCCACAGATGCCAAGCGTGGATCATGTGTGGCCAGATCTCGAGACTTGTCGCCACGTTGACCGCCCCGAGCCGGCGGGCGATCCGCATTGCATCGTCGAGGAGCGTCTCGGCCGAACCAACCTGGATGAGGATCGGCGGGAGCCCTGCGAGATCGGCATGGAGCGGCGAAGCGAGCGGCTCGCGAGCGCTGGTCCCGCCGAGATAAGCGTCCGCGAGCTCTTCGAGATAGTCGCGGTGAATCAGCGGATCGACGGCATCCTTCTCGTCCATACTCGCACCGGTCATTTCGAGATCGACCCAAGGCGATACCAACCAAGCACAACCGGGCAGCGGTTTGCCGGCCTCACGCAAACGTATCATGGTCGCCAGCGTCAGCCCGCCGCCAGCACTGTCGCCGCCGACCGCGATTGACGCCGCCGGGATCCCTTGAGCGAGCAGGAACTCGAACGCGGCAAGCCCATCGTCTAGCGCAGCCGGAAACGGGTTCTCCGGCGCGAGCCGGTAACCGAGTGCAAGCGTGCGGACGCGCGCCGCGCGACCGGTCTCGGCGACCATCCTGCGATGGCTTTGGATCGATCCGGAACAATAGCCGCCGCCATGGAAAAACAGCAGCGTCTTGGTCGTATCGCTTCCCGGTGCCAGCGACCATTCTGCGTCAAGCATGCCGACCATTTGAGGTTTGAACTGGATATCGGGCGCGATCGGATCTGCGGCTGCCACGAGATCGAGGCGCTGGCGACGTTCGGCGAGGCTCGAGGGTCGCGGACGGGATTGCAAGAGCGCCCTGACCGCATCGATTTCGTTTTCGTGCATTGTCGCTACCTCCGTGACCTGAATTTGAAGATGATCAAAACAATCGCCCCTCAGTGATCGCTCTGGGAAGACAGCGGAAAAGATAGCACAGGCCCACAGATTGAGCGGTCCTGACACTGTACGTCCAAAGCGTCCGAAGTGTAATGCGAGCAATAAACCTTCCTCGAAAATGCCGGTAATAAGCGGATTCTTTGTTGAACCTGATTTGTACCAAAAATTCTTCTACAATCGCTGCGCCATAAGAATGTCCGGCCTCGCGTCCAGAAGCCGTCCTACTGTCAACTCCGGACGGATGACCTGTGTCGCCCAGAGATGCTTCTTGGGTGCCTCAGAAGGCGTTCCAGCACGTTCCGTCTGCTCTTGCGCTGACCAAGATCGATATCGCTGACAAGCTTTGCGCCGCCCTCGCGGCGCTCCAATGTGATCTTGCGGCTATGGAAAGCTTCCAGCTCGGCTCGATGCGCGACGCTTATTATGGTGACCTTGGGCAATTCGTGGATGAGCATCTCCATCATCTTGTCCTGGCTTTTCTCATCGAGTGCTGAGGTCGCTTCATCCAACACGATGATGTCGGGAGTGTGCAGCAGGAGGCGCGCGAACGCGAGCCGCTGTTTTTCGCCACCCGACAAGGTCTGGTCCCATGGCGCGTCTTCCTCGATCTTGCCATTCAGATAACCGAGTCCCACCTTATCGAGAGCCGCGTTGATCTTCTCCAACGTCCAGTTATCGGCGGCGCCGGGATAGGCAACTGCACGGCGAAGCGTCCCGGAGGGGATATACGGCCGTTGCGGTAACATGAACAGTCGTCTGTCGGCGTGGAAATTAACACTGCCCTCACCCCAGGGCCACAGACCTGCGACGGCCCGCACCAGTGTGCTCTTGCCTGAACCGGACTCGCCGGCCACAAGCACCCGTTCGCCTGGCTCGACCACGACCTCGGTTTCCTTGACCACGGCGGTGCCGTCGTCAAGCGACACGGAGAGATTGTTCAAGCTGAGCATCGCATCGCCTTCCGTTTCGCCGCGCCTGATACGTCCGAAGGCGTCGCTCTGTTCCGCGCGCTCGAGGCCGTCGAGCGACATCATCAGCGAAGCGATGCGCCGTGCACAGGCGTTCCAATCGGCGAGACGAGGGTAGTTGTCGACCAGCCATCCAAACGCGCCCTGCACGATGGCAAAGGCAGAGGCAGCCTGCATTACCTGTCCAAGTGTCATGCTACCTTCGAGAAATTTCGGAGCGCAAAGCAAAACCGGCACGACCGGCGCAAAAAGGCTCGCCCCCTGCGAGACCAGCGCTGTGCGCATATGCTGGCCCGTAAGAAGGGCCCATCGCCTGAGCACATTGGCGAACGTCTTGTCGATGCCGCTACGCTCCTCCTCCTCGCCGCCGAGCAATGCGATACTCTCGCCGTTTTCCCGCACGCGCGTCAGCGTATAGCGGAATTCGGCTTCCGCCTGATTTTTTTCCTCGGAGAGATGGATGAAACGGCGGCCAATGACCGCCATCGAGGTGGACGTGATCGCGGCGTAGAGTATCGCAGTGATGACGAGGAAGCCGGGAACAGTGACGGTGGAACCTGCGATCGTCAGGGTCAGGGCCCCGCCGATGGTCCAGAGCACGACGATGAAGGTCGAGGCCGACAGAAATGCGGAGATGACACCCGCGATGAAATCGACGGGCGATTCGGTGGCAATCCGCAAATCATCCGCGATGCGGGCTTCGGGGTTCGTGTGGTCGCCGCCGACGAGGTTTAACTGATAGTAACGGCCGTTTGCGAGCCAACGCGCGATGACTGCGGTCGTGAGCCAGGAACGCCAGCGGCGCTGAATCGTCATACGAAGGAAGACTTGTGCAACAACCAGGCTCCCGGTTCCGAGCACGAGCGGCAGGAAAACGGCGCTTAGGAAATAAACGGTGCGGGCATTGCGTTGCTCGATCGCGTCGAAAATTGCCCGATTCCAGACATTGATCCCGTACTGGAAGCCAACATTGATACATATCAGAATCAAAAGCCCGATTGATAGCGGCCAGGCGAGCCTATCGCCACCGCGGCCCCAATACTTGCGCGCGCTGATCCAGAAACGCGTCAGCAAGTACCTCTTGCGCGCCTGCTCGGCCTCCTCAGGCGTCAGTTTTGGATCAGGGTCGATGAAATCCGGCGGCGCGCCTTGGTCATCGGCCGCAGACGCGACTTTGACAGTCGATGCCTTCCCCTGGCGGGGCTTTTTAGCACCGCGTGGTTTGGCGCTGTCAATTGATTTCGACTTGGATTTGGCCCCGGACATAACGGCGATAACGACTTAAACAGCAAAAGGTTTCATGATGTCCGCTCAAGATCCGGCTGCCAACAGGTACCAGGGCCCCTTTCGGTATTGCAGTGTTCCAACAACCACGCCTAGGTCGAATGGCCGACTTGGCATGTTGCGGGCACTTTCAGCTCGCTGCCGAGTGTCGTGTACGTGTCAGGAAGGGACGCGTTAGCGCCGTCCGCACCTGAGTCAGAGATCGACCTGCTCGGAAGTTGCGAGACCGTCATTAACTTCGATCCCGAAATAGCGAACGCTGCTTTCAAGCTTGGTATGACTTGCATCAAGTATGATTCCCGCCACGATTCAAGCTAAGCGCCTTAGCGGGAAACCACGATAAGCACCGTTGTTGCGGTTGAGACATTATGGGATTTACGAAGCACGATTATCGGCCGGGCCATCTCCAGTTTCAGTACCAGCTATCAGCCATGGAGGCCTTGCGTCTTGCCACGAAGTCGCAAAGCGCTTCGTCAACGGAGACGTCGAGCGGTGGCGCTTCAAATTCCTCCAGCGTCTTCTTCCATTGGCGGTTTGCGCGAGTCGCAATGTCCGTTGACCCGCCTTCCTCGCTCCACTTCTCGAAGGGTTCGTTGTCCGACAGTGTCGAATCCCAAAAGGCGCTCTGATAGTTTCGCATCGTATGAGCTGAGCCGAGGAAGTGATTGCCGGGGCCGACCTCCTCGAATGCGTCGAATGCCAGCGTGTTATCATCGACTGCGACGCCCGCTAAATAGGAATGAAGAGCGCCGCAAAGGTCGGAGTCCATCACGAACTTCTCGTAGGACATGGACAGCAGCCCATCGAGGAAACCTGCCGAATGGAGGATAAAGTTCGCTCCGCACTGGATGGCCGACAGCATGGACATCAATCCTTCTTGCATGGCCTGACCATCGGGCAGTTTCGAATTTGAGAAGTTACCGGCACAGCGCAAAGGGAGTTTCAGCCGCCGTGCGAGCTGGCCGACGACCATGGAGCCGATGGCAGGTTCGGGGGTTCCGAATGTCGGCGATCCGGATCGTAGCGACATGGAAGACAGGAAGTTTCCGAAGATGACTGGGGCGCCCTTCCTTTCGAGCTGCGTCAAGGCGCAACCGGCGAGCGTCTCGGCAAGGGACTGTGCAATGGCTCCCGCATTGGTGACCGGTCCCATTGCACCACCAAGAATGAAGGGCACGACGACGGCAGCTTGGTTGGCGCGGGCGTAGGCGCGTAGAGACGTCGTCATGGTGCCGTCCCAGACCAGCGGGGAGTTCACATTGACGTTGCCCAGGATGACACAGCTCTGGTCGACGAACTCCGCACCGAAAAGGATGCGTGCCATTTCGACCGAGTCCTCCGCGCGCGCCTCCGCCGTCACCGATCCCATGAACGCGCGATCTGAATACTTGATATGGCTGTAAACCATGTCGAGGTGACGTTTGTTGACTGGAACGTCAACAGGTTCGCAGATCGTACCACCAGAATGGTGCAGCCAAGGGCTACTCTGGGCAAGCTTGATGAAGTTGCGAAAGTCCTCGATCGTGCCGTAGCGACGGCCTTTATCGAGATCCATGACGAAGGGCGAACCGTAGGCGGGCGAAAAGACGACATTATCGCCCCCGATTTGGACGTTGTTTGCAGGATTGCGGGCGTGCTGGGTGAACATACTCGGCGCGGAAGAGACGATTTCGCGAAGCATTCCCGGCTCGAAGCGGACAAGGACGCCGTCCACCTTGGCTCCGGCCCGCTTCCAGTGATCGACCGCAGCAGGATCGTCGCGAAACTCTATCCCGACCTCGGCCAGGATGCGGTCTGCCGTGCGCTCGATCTTCTGGAGGTTTTCTTCAGACAGAATGTCGTATGTCGGGATGTTTCGAACGATATAGGGCACACCGTGAGGTTTTGCCGCGCCATCGCGTCGCGCGCTTCGCCCACGTCTGGCGGCCTTTTCTGCGGTCATCGTAGCCTCCATAATTCTGTGTATAGGCTAGAACGACTTGAAGGCTTTGTAACGCAGGAAAAATTTGTCATTCAAGCCGTTCTGCGTGAAGGAGGCGTGCGCTGGCCTTGCGGCACCACGACGATTGTCTCGAGCGCGCAAAGACACGGACGAGCCAAGACGCCGCGTTCTTTATGGCCCACTATGGCGATCGCTATTCGAGCCCTCCTATGAACCGAAGAGCCGAGACGAACTTTTCTTAAAAGCGACTAATTTGGGACCCTAACGAAGTCCAAAAAATCCGAGTATGAACAGAACAATGACGACGGCTCCGACCAGCCAGATGAGGTTGTTCATGATATGCTCCTTGTCTGCAGCTTCCTAGCAGCGATGCCTGTAGGACTAGCGTCCACGGCCGACCAGCCGCCTCCGCCTAACGTCCGCGTCATATAATCGTTCCAATGGAGCTATCTGCAATGCGGAGGTCTGTTCGTAAAAATTTACATGCTGGGTCATATGGGCCCGTTACCGACCCTCTGTGGAGAGCGCTGTGTGCTGCTACCAATAAACTTATTAATGCCCATAACGCATAGCGAACCTTGGGCCGTTGGGGGAGCAGGTGAATGTAGCCTACACTGAAACAGGCGGCTTCCGACACACACACGGGAACAACCCAAGTGGAAGGCGATTCAAACTCAGGTCCTCCACCGCAGCGGATTGAACGAGGCAGGGAGGTCGAAGCCGGCCACCCACCTGACAGTTCATACTGTATGTTACTGGTGCTATGGTGCGGTAGCTCCTAGTGAATAGCTGACCCCTCCGTCCGCTGGACATCGGGTAAGGCCCATGCTGGACAGTTTGCATAGCGGCAATCCGTCAGTGAGAATTAGAATTGGCGCTATCGGAGTTCCGCGATGCCTCCCGATGCTAAGTCGATCGTTATAACACCTCCGACGGTGAGCACCTGGTTCGGTTTTGCCGCCCTGTGCATTGGCATGTTCATGGCAATCCTCGACGTACAGATCGTGTCAACGTCATTGCCGAACATTCAGCACGCTCTCGACATCGATCCCGATCAGATGAGCTGGATACAAACTGCCTATCTGATCGCAGAAGTGGTCGCCATACCGCTGAATGGCTTCTTGACCCGACTGCTCACGATGCGTTGGCTCTTTGTATGCGGGATAATCCTGTTCACACTCGCATCTGTCGGGTGCGCTTTGAGCGGCAATTTCTCAGAATTGCTTGCATGGCGTATTGTCCAAGGGCTCGCCGGCGGCGCGCTCATACCACTCATCTTCTCCGCGGTGTTCATTCTTTTTCCGGAAAATCTCCAAGGCATCGCCACGACCGCTGCCGGTGTCGTCGCAGTATTGGCACCCACTGTCGGTCCCATGGTGGGAGGCTGGATCACCGAATCATATTCCTGGCACTGGTTGTTTCTCATCAATGTCCTGCCGGGGATCACGGCGGCAGTTCTTGCAGCCACGCTATTGCCGCGCGAACAAACACGACTTGGTGAGATACGAAAGTTGGATTTAATCTCCCTTTTTATGATGGCGATCGCACTCGCCGCCATGGAAATCGCACTGAAGGAAGCGCCCAAGCGCGGTTGGACGGACGGTCAAGTCCTCGGCCTTGCCGTTCTCGGCGCTGCCAGCTTTGCCGGATTTGTCCATCGCACCTGGAGCAACCCGGTCCCTTTGGTGAACCTGCGCAACTTCAACGACCTCAACTTTACGATCGGGTGCGCCTTGAGCTTTCTGCTTGGGTTTGGCCTGTTCGGCTCGGTTTACCTGATGCCCGTATTCCTGGCTTACGTTCGTGGTCACAGCGCATTCATGATTGGGACGATGATGCTGGCAACGGGAGTAGCGCAAATCATCGTTGCCCCGATCGCTGTTTTTCTCGAGCAGCGCATGGATGCAAGGCTTCTCACGGCGCTGGGTTACTCGGTATTTGCCGTGGGTCTCGGATGCAGCGCGTTCCAAACACCGGCAACGGATGCCGACGAGATGTTTTGGCCTCAAATCATCCGAGGCGTTGCGGTGATGTTCTGCATTTTGGCGCCCACGCGTCTGGCGCTCGGAAATCTACCGCATCATCGGATACCCGACGCAAGTGGCCTGTTCAACCTCATGCGCAATCTGGGAGGCGCGCTCGGCTTGGCCCTGATCGATACCGTTATCTACTCGCGGGCATCCACGCATGGTGTAGATCTAGCAAATCGGCTGCTGGCTGGGGACCCGCAAACGGCACAGTTTGTCGGAATCCCACTCGACAAACTCCATGGCGAAGGCCTCGCCGGGTTTGGCGCGGGAGCCCAAGCCATATTCAGTCCTTTGGTAACGAAGGCAGCGCTTGTTGAGTCGATCAACGACGCTTGGGCGATGATCGCATTGATCACCCTCATTTCCCTCCTGGTCATTCCTTTCGCCCGTCCAGTGCGCAATGAAATGTATGGTGTGCCAACCTGACAAAATCCTGCAGCCCTCCTCGTATCGTTCGGCCCGCGGGTCGAATTTGCCCTCCTTTTGAGGGATCGCTCCCGTTTCTCAACCGATGATGATTTTAAAATGTGCGGCCGTTCTCAAGCGTCCGGATCACTGCGAATTGCTTCGACACGGGTTGTTACAGGAGGGTTTGCCATATGAGCCGGTCGGAACGTTGCGGCCAGCTAAATCCGGGCCGGGCCGCTGGTTGTATCTGCAAACACTGACCAGCGCGGATCGTAGACCGGGGCTGAAAGATGAGCACGATCAAAGCAGAGACAAGAGTGTCTTTGTGACGCTGACCAAGCAATCGCTTGCATGCGCTGCGGCGAGCGTTGTTCACCCCCCGGAGAAACGGTTCCCTGGAAAAGGCCGATAACTTGCGATTCACTTTGATAATGTAATTCCACGGTTTCAGTCGGGCCACGAAACCGATTTGGGATGTGGAAACTTCCTGCTAAATTTTGTTTCGATTCGCTAGGCGACAAACCAATTTGAACTAGGCGTTGCAAATTTGAAACCACAAGCAAGGAATGATTCGTGGAGCTGAAGGCTTGTCAAACATCCATGTTCCAGTCGCCATGGGATTTACCCAGTGACACTGGTGCGGGTTGATCCCGCCAAGGTTCATACGTTCGAGAGTGGCGAGAGCTTCTACGAATGGCTCGGCGAGCACCACGACAGCGAGGATGAGGTCTGGATCAAAATCCACAAGATGGGTTCCGGGCTCAAATCGATCACTCCCAAGGAGGCAATCGACGTGGCGCTCTGCTGGGGCTGGATCGACGCGATCCGCAAAGGCCTTGACAGCAAAAGCTATCTACAGCGCTACACGCGGCGCGGCAGGAAAAGTACTTGGAGCCAGATCAATGTCAACAACGTCGCTCGGCTCATAAGCGAAGGCCGGATGACGGAGCACGGGTTGAAGGAAGTTGATGCGGCAAGGGGAGATGGCCGGTGGGACCGCGCGTACGGGAGCGGCAAGGAAATGAAGATCCCGAGCGATCTTCAGGCTGCCATCGATGCCGAGCCTAGGGCTAAAGAGATGCTGGCGAAGCTAACCGAGCAGAACCGTTTCGCACTGGCCTTCCGCACGCACAACATGAAGACAGAGGCTGGGCGGAAGGAGAAGATCGAGACCTTCGTCGAGATGCTTAAGCGCGGGGAAACGCTTTACCCTCAGAAAAGGAAATGAGGCTGCCGGCGCCAGCGCGCTCCCGCTGACGAAAGGCAGGTTCGAGTAAGCCTGACGCCCGTTGCACGCGATCTACTTGACGCTGAACCTGCTGGGCCGCTGCCACCGGACTCGGAGAGGACTTTGTGACAGTGCAGAAATCTGTGAGGAGACTGTGGGACAATCTGCTGCGATTGACGTACTCTTTCCCGGGTAAAGGTTAGCTTTCCAACTTCGCGATATACTGTCGCATCCACGACGCGCTGTGTACGAAGTGGTCGATCATTCTGAGCGGCTGCTTCCCAAGGCACATGCCAGTCGGGGCTGGAGCGGTAGGACTGCCCCTTGTGCTGTGGTCTTCGTCATCCATAATCTCAATGTCCTTCCACCAAGGAGACTGAATCAGCACTTTAGCCCTGCTCAATGCTGAACGTTTCCAACAACGTCACAGCACCAATGGCGACTGCCGGATGCAATAGACAGCTCCAACAGGCTTAACTTGCATCATAAAAGAGGCGATGATCTGGGAACCTTTGCGCGCAAACATCATCTAATGCGTTGTAGAGGAGATTTGTCATGCCGGTTGTTCGCAATAAGAGAAACGCTGCCGAAGCTCCCGCTGGCGATATCGATCTTGTTCGCCGCGCGCTGACCCGCGACGCGGATGCATTTCGTACGATCATGCAGACCCACAACCGCAGACTCTACCGGCTTGCCAGAGCCATCGTCCGTAACGACGGCGAAGCCGAGGATATAGTCCAGGAGGCCTATGTCAGTGCTTTCACCGCCCTCGACAGTTTTGGTGGCGCTTCTTCACTCTCCACATGGCTTTCCCGTATCGTGATTAACGAAGCGCTCGGACGCCTGCGCAAGAATCGGCGTGCCTCTGCCGCCGCTGCAAAGATCGCCCAGAACTCAGCAGCGCAAATCATCCAGTTTCCCCTTAACACAAGCGAAGACCCGGAGCGGACGATGGCGCAACGGCAAATCCTCCAGCTGGTCGAAAGGGCGACCGACAATCTCCCGGACGCCTACCGGACAGTTTTCATCGCCAGGATCATCGAAGGACTGAGTATCGATGAGACGGCGGAACTGCTTTGTTTGCGGCCAGAGACTGTCAAGACAAGGCTGCACCGTGCCCGGCATCTTGTACGCAAACAAATTGACCAGCAGATCGGACCGATGCTACTGGACGCTTTCCCGTTTGCTGGCCGGCGCTGCGAGCGGATCACAGCCTCCGTCATGAAACGCCTCGGCTTTCCAGGCTAATTTTTCCGGGAACCTTTTCCCCGCGCGGCATCCAATGGTGGTCAATTGGAAACGATGCCCGGACCGTTTGTGTCCGGATGATGGAGGATCCCATGTTTACACGAACAACCACGGCATTGGCCATATTCTGTTTGCTGGGTGGCACATCCCTGACGCAAGCCGCCGACAAGCCAACCGACCCCCAGATCGCGCACATTGCCTACACTGCTGGCACCATTGATATCGAGGCGGCGAAGCTAGCGATCGAAAAATCTAAAAACAAGGATGTCATGGCTTTCGCCAATGACATGGTTCGCGACCATGAAGCGGTGAACAAACAAGCACTCGACCTTGTCAAGAAACTCAAAGTGACCCCTGAGGATAATGATACCAGTCGTGCCTTGGCCAAAGCAGCGGCGGCCGAAAAGGGCAAACTCTCAAAACTTAGCGGTGGTGCATTTGACAAAGCCTATGTCGAAAACGAGGTCGCCTACCACAAACAGGTAAATGGCGCGCTGGAAACAGTACTGATCCCGTCAGCGAGTAACTCTGAACTCAAGAGCCTGCTGGAAACTGGTCTGAAAATATTCCAGGGACACCAACAGCACGCCGAGCACGTTGCGTCTGAACTCAAGTAAGGGCAGGAACATGTTGTCGCGACGGTATCTGTGGATCGGCATTTTTGTTGTAATGAACCTGGGCGCCGTTCAGGCGCAGGCGGAAACCATTCAGGTTACGATTGACAAGCTCGTATTCTCGCCTGTGGCCATCAATGCAAAGATCGGCGATACGATCGAATGGGTCAACACGGATATTCTGGATCACACAGCCACCGTGAAGGGGGGCTGGGAAGTCTTGATGCCGGCTGGCAAGTCGGCAAGTCTGGTTCTGCAAGAGGTGGGGTTGTTCGAATATTATTGCCGCTTTCACCCGAATATGAAGGCCCGGGTTACGGTTGAATAGAATGATACTTTCAAACAGAACGCATAGCCCCACCTACAGAAACGGCCTCGTGAACATTTCAGCGCCGAGAACGCACAGACTGATCAGGAACCAGTGGCGGAAGGTCGACGAGCTGACGCGGTTGCGAATGATCTGCCCGGCCCACATGCCGGCGAGTGCCGGCGCGGTCGCCAGCGCCGAAACGGCGAGATTGTCGATTTGAAGGGCGCTTCGCCATTGCAAGGCTGCCGCAAGTGCAATCGTGGAAACGGTGAAGGACAGGCCGAGCGCCTGGACCAGATCGTCCTTTTCGAGGCCGAGCGCCTGAAGGTAGGGCACTGCCGGGATGACGAAGACGCCGGTGCCCCCGGTTATTGCGCCGGTTGCAACGCCGATGACCGGAGAAAGCCACGGTTCCAGGATCGCTGGCACGCGAATCTGACGAGCAACCAGCGTCCAAACGGCATAGAGGACAAGAGCACACCCGAGCGCGCTCGTTGTGAGGACGGTGTCGCCGCTGGTGAGCAGCGACGAGCCGGCAATTGTCCCCACGACGACCCCGAGCATCATTGGCCAGAATCTGCGCCCGAGCGTGCCGAGATTCGGACCTGCGAGAAGCTGCCAGACATTGGTCACGAATGATGGGACTATCAGCAGGCTGGCCGCGGACAGTGGCGAGAACAGCGCGCCGAGCACGCCCATGGCCACCGTTGGCAGTCCCATGCCAGTGACGCCCTTCACCAAGCCGGCGGCGAAAAAGGTCGCGGTTACTGCGACGACGAGAGGTATCGAGGAATCCATCATAAGCTTGGCTTAAGGGGTCTCCCGGCAGACACAATGCGGAAGATCCATATCCAGGCTTCGGCTGGCCCGAAGGCTGGATATCGGATATGCTCTGTGTATGCGCTTTGATCTGACCGACCTTCGCCTGTTCCTCGCCGTGGTAGATGCCGGCAGCATCACGCACGGGGCGGCGGACGTTGGACTTTCGTTGCCGGCGGCCAGCGAGCGGCTGCGCGACATGGAAGCTGCCGGCGAAGTCAAGTTGCTCGAACGCGGCCGTCGCGGCGTATGGCCGACGGCGGCCGGCGAAACCTTGGCGCATCACGCCCGCCTGATCCAGCGCCAGATGGCGCAGATGCGCGGCGAACTCGGCGAACACGCCAGTGGCCTGCGTGCGACGGTCCGGATTGCCGCAAACACGGCCACCCTCACCGAGTTTTTGCCGGAAAGGCTCAGCACATGGATGGCGGTCCATCCGCAGATCGATGTCGATCTGAGAGAGCGCCAGAGCGATGAAATCGCGAGAGCCGTCTCGGGCGGATTAGTGGAGTTCGGCATTCTCTCGGATGCGGCCGCCACCACCGGCCTGCCGTTGCGTCCCTTCGCCATCGACCGGTTGGTCGTCGTGATCTCGCGCGATCATGTGCTGGCGGCGAAAAAGCGCGTCGCCTTTGCCGATATTCTGGATCAACACTTTGTCGGTCTGGCGGGCGGCGCGCTGCAGGATCACCTCGCTGTCCAGGCCGCGAGGACGGGCGTCAAGCTGAAGGTGCGGGTGCGGATGCGCACTTTTGAGGGCATCTGCCACATGGCGGCCGCCGGCGTCGGTTTCGGCATCATGCCCGAGACGGCGGCGCGCCGCTGCAGCCGATCTGCAAAGATCGCGTTTGTCCGCCTTGCCGATGACTGGGCTACACGCCGGCTGTCGATCTGCTTTCGCACCGAGGAGGAATTATCGTCGCCCGCGCGGGACCTCTTGGAGTATTTGTCATCGAGCAATCAACGTCGCCTCTCCGAGCGGTAGCTGTGATCAACAACTTGCGTCATGGCCGGGTTGGGGCAGCTATCTTTGAACAACCGAACGTCCGTCTCCCAACGAAGCTGCATCAAAGGTTCAGTCGAGCCATTTCACCTTTTGAAGCAACGTTGAGAACATCGGGCGCTGTTTGCGCGATGACCGGCGAGGCGCATTCGTTTCAAGATGCTGACAGGGGACGTCGCTCCCAGTCCCATGGTTTTGTCGCCACAGGTTTTTAAGAGTTATCTGAAAAAGCCCTAGAAGAGACAGCAACAGCGGTTCGTCTAAGGACGCAGATAAGGACGAAAATTCGATTGTTGAATGAACTTCCACATTGACACTGACGCTGACATCCGCCCGCAAGAATATCCGCCGGCAGCAAACGGCCAAGGCCATATTTCCAAACAGGCGGGAGTGGTGGGCCCCGAAAAGTTCACACAGGGTTCACAAGCAGACCCGCAGCCAAGGAACGGAATGCCTGGATGGCCTTCGGCAGTACATCCTTTGGATCGTCGCTGGCGGCGATCCAAAGAGCAGCATTGAGAGCAGCTCCACTTAGAAGCCGCGCCGCCGCTTCTGCATCAATGGGCTTGAGGAGCCCTTGTGCGATAAGGCGTTCAACTGTTCGCTTGGTGACCTGGAGACAACTGCTCTGGCTGGGCCATCGCGAGGGATCACCCAACACCGCAGGTCCATCGAGCAGGACGATGCGTTGGACTTCCGGATCAAGCGCCATCTCGATATAGGCGGCACCCTCGGCAAGCAGGCCCTGCCAATCGTTGCCAGCACGGGCGCCGATCTTCTGGGCGCGCGATGCCATTTCCGAGTCAATCTGATCGACAACTGCCGCCAAAAGCCCGCGCTTGTCTCCGAAATTGTGGTAGAGCGCACCCCGCGTCAGACTGACTTCAGCGGTCAACTCATCCATTGAAGCGGCGGAGTATCCCTTTTTCGCAAAAGCCTTTCGGGCAGCCGCGATTAGCTTGGCGCGGTTCTCTTCCATCGTCTCAACGCGTCGTTTAGCCATCTTAGCCTTGATTTCACATACGACGCGTATATTAACTTGACATACGGTGCGTATGTAGAATATTTCACATACGCACCGTATATCAGATGATACGGGCGTATGTGAAGCTGCTGCAGTTCACGCTGCACTCACCGGTCATCAACCCGGATAATCAAGAGAGATCGACAATGGCCCAACGCGAAGCAATCTTTCCTGCAAACAGGCATGCTCTGTACGAGGAACATGGCTATTCCGCCGCTATCCGATCCGGCGATCTCCTGTTCGTGTCCGGGCAGGTCGGCAGCCGTTCCGATGGAACGCCTGAACCTGATTTTGAACGTCAGGTCCAGCTGGCCTTCGAAAACCTCAAGGCGACACTGGATGCCGCAGGCTGCACGTTCGACGATATCGTGGATGTGACGACGTTCCACACTGACCCCGAGAACCAGTTCGCAACAATCATGGCTGTCAAGCAACGGATTTTCAGCAAGGCACCTTACCCGAACTGGACTGCGCTAGGCGTAAACTGGCTAGCCGGCTTCGACTTCGAGATAAAGGTCATCGCCCGCATTCCCTCGAATGCGTGACGTTGCAAAACTGCCCGATGGATCTTCCGCTGTTTCTTGTCGAGGAAGACCGGGAAGAAATTCGAAACGCCTAAAAAGGTAGTGCCGCCATCTTAAGCAACAGTTTGCATTGCGATGACGGTCTCATGCACAGATCCCTAAGCGATGTCATGACAAACCCCAAGTTTCGCGTTGAAAAGTCACGGAAACGCTATTGTGTCGAACACATCTCCACTTGCCTGCCGGACGATCGGCATTTATATTTGCCAAATGCTTGACCATTCGTCCCGACCATCGTCGCCGCCGCAGATCCCGATGGATGCGCTCAGCGAAGTCCTCCAAGACTTTCGCTTGAGTGGCGTCAACTATGGCCGCTGCGAGCTGCGACATCCATGGAGCATCGCCTTTCCGCAACAACCACTGCTTCGTTTTCACTTTGTCAGCCAAGGCCCATGCTGGATTCATACCGAAGCGCAAGGCTGGCAGGAGTTGCACGATGGCGATCTGGTGCTGCTGCCGCAAGGCATCGCCCATCGGCTGGCCAGCGCGCCGGATGTTGTAGGCGATTCGCTCAAGGGTTGTCAGGTGACCAAGTTGGGGAGCAACGTCTGCGAAGTGGTGCGGGAAGGAACGGGGGCGACCAGCACCCTTTTCTGCGGCTCCATGGCCTTGGGCGCCTGTGCGCTTAACCCCTTGATCACATTGATGCCGCCAATCATCAAGGGCTGCGACGTGGCTGGCAATGACCCGATCGTTAGTCCCTTGCTCGCGGCTATGACGGCTGAGGCCACACAACCGCAAATGGGCAGCGCCACTATCTTGTCACGAATGGCGGACCTGCTCACAGCGCGGCTCATCCGCTGCTGGGTCAATTGCACCGGAGCCCCGACCACCGGTTGGCTCGCCGCCATCCGCGACCCCCATATCGGCCGAGCCCTGGCAGCCATGCACCGAGACCCCGGCCACAACTGGACGCTCGAAAGCCTCGCCGGCCTGGCAGGCCAATCGCGCTCGATTTTCGCCGAGCGCTTCAGCGCTGTTTTAGGGGAAGGCGCGGCACGCTATCTCGCCCGTCTGCGTATGCAGCTTGCCCGCGAATTATTGGGGCAAAGCGGCATGTCGGTTGCCGAGGTCGCTACCCGCTTGGGCTATGAGTCCGAGGCATCCTTCGCTCGCGCGTTCAAGCGCATTACCAGCGTCTCGCCCGGCGTTGTGCGTCGCACAATTTCCGGACGAACGGACATGGAATTCGGATTATAAGATACATATCATCCGAAAAGACTCGTCTATGAAGATCTCTAAACCTTGGAGATACTTCAATGACGGACACAACATTACAGCTTGATGGCGCCGCGATAGACCTTGATGCCGCTGCGCCAGCCGCGTGGAGCCCGGCAACCTGGTTCGCGGTCCTTTCGATGGCGGCCACCAGTTTTGCGCTGGTGTCAGCCGAGTTTCTGCCGGCAGGCCTGTTGACGCCAATGGCGCGCGATCTCGGCATCAGCGAGGGAACCGCCGGACAGGTTGTCACCGCCACCGCTTCCGTCGGCGCCGTGACGGCCATGCTGAGCAATGTTCTCATCGGCCGATTGAACCGCAAGACCGTGCTGGTTGGTCTCAGTGCCTTGGCGATCGCCTCCAATATTCTTGCGGCGGTAGCGACCGATTTCTGGCTATTATTGTTAGGCCGGGCCGGGCTCGGCATCGCCCTCAGCGCTTTCTGGGCGCTTTCAGTTGCCGTGGTAGCGAGGCTGGTTGGCGCCAATGCGACAGGCCGGGGCATGGCTATCGTCACCCTCGGTGTCTCGCTGGCCACCATTGCCGCACCCTCGATGGGCGCGTTGATCAGCGACTGGCTCGGCTGGCGCAGCGCCATGGCCATGACAGCGGGGCTGGCTGCGCTTGCCATGCTGCTGCAGTTGCTCAGCCTGCCGACCCTGCCTGCAAGCACAAGCAACAGTCTTGCCGATGTCCTTCGGCTGACGCGGCGGCGTGGCATTCAACTCGGCATGCTTGCTATTCTTTTGCTCATGACGGGGCATTTTGCCGGCTCGGTCTATGTGCGCCCCTTCCTCGAACAGGTAACGCTCCTTGCAACCGGGCCGATTGCCCTGGCGCTGCTCGGGTTTGGCATCGCGGCTGTGATCGGTAATATTGCCGGTGGCCGCATGGCTGACGCCAATATCCGCATGGCCCTAGCGGCCACCGCTGCGTTAATGGCGTTTGCGGCGCTCGCTTTGGTACTTTGGGGCGTGCACATCGGCGTTGCCTTCGGCTTCGCTACACTGTGGGGCTTCGCCTTCGGCATGGCGCCGGTGGTGCTGCCGACCAATCTGTCCCGCGCGGCGCCCGACGCGCTGGAAGCAGCGGGCAGCTTGATGGTCACCTCTTTCCAGGTCGCCATCACTATTGGCGCGGTTGTCGGCGGCTATGTCGTGGACAACTATGGCGCTACCGGGCCCCTGACCCTTACCGCCGTCCTTGCCGCATCGACAGTCGCCCTGGCGCTGTTGCAGCCGCGCAGCTGATTCTTTGGCAGAACAACCGGACGCCATCGCCAAGTTGCGCGGGTTGAAGATGCGGCGAGACGTCGGCGCATCTGCAAGGCGGGACATGAGGTCATGGCGAGCGCGTCGGCAGTGCTTCCTCCACCTGATGGATAGCATCGCCGAAGCGACGCAAGGCTCGAGTGCGCACTCTTGTCAGCTCAAGCTACCTACCCTGCGGGTTTACACAAAGTGAGCGCTGCTCTCTCGACTTCCACCCTGTTCCTTGCCATCGGCGGCTGAGACATGGCAATAAAGTCTGAGACGCAAAACCGGCCGCGAAGGACCGTTCTGCAGCGCAGCAGACTTGGCAAGATGCGTAGCAGAGGCACCGTCCGGCAGGCCTACACATTTCAGGAGTACGCATGTTTGACCACGTCAAATTCGGAGTCAGCGATTATGCAGCGAGCAAAGCGTTCTTCCTCAAGGCGCTCGAACCACTCGGCGTAGCTGTTGTATCGGAGGGATCGCCCACGTACGGCGTCGAGCTTAGCCCAAAGGGGAAGGCTTCTTTGTGCCTGTACCAAACCGAGGAGAAGCCGGCGCATCTTCACCTGGCGTTCACGGCCGAGAAACGCCAGCAAGTCGAAGCCTTCTATCGCGCGGCTCTGGAGGCCGGTGGCAAAGATAATGGTGCGCCTGGTCTGCGCCCGCACTACCACTCGAATTATTATGCAGCGTTCGTCATTGGTCCGGACGGGCACAACATTGAAGCGGTTTGCCACGAACCTGAGGCCTAACCTTTCATCGGGCGGACCGTCTACAAGCAGGCTTCGCCCACTTGCGGCTGCCCCTCAGGACAAACGTTGAAAAAGCCGGCACACTGGATCAACGCCTTGACTACGTTCAACACAATTGCTTGGTCAAACTGAGTCTTGAATTGGGCCATGAGTCAGTGCTCCTGAAAGAAATCGAACCGCAGACCCACCCGAAGCGGTTTCTGAGGCGCGGTTTCCACAGAGGACCTGGGAACATTCATGGCGGGTATTCTCAATGACCTCGGTGACGATCGGCAAGCCCGGCACTTCGAGAGCAACACACTCCTACACGCTCAGGATAAGGATACGGTAATAGGAAAAACGACCTTGCTCGTAACCATTCAGTGGGCGGATATGGAAGTTCCGAATTTGGACTACACCGCAGTTCTAAAGGCGACGTTCGCAAGAGGCACCGACAACGTTTGGCGGTTCTCAAGGCTAACGCTCATCACGGACACGCCTGGGACTCAGGCACGAGCACGTTGACACGGTAGTTTGGCCGCGCAGTAGTCCCGGGAGGACTGCGCGAAATGGCTGTCAGAGAATTCGCATCTATCTTGGGTATTGTTGCGGTGATTGCTTTCGCCGGCGGTTCGAACGGGCCTTCGCAGTACATGCCGCAACCAGTTGAAATCCTTCGTCTCGGCTCGAGGATGGCTGATGCAGCGCTTGGCAGGGGCGGCGGAAAAGTGTGCCAACAGGGCAGCAGATGCGATGTATGGACCGGCTGCATCGCTCCTTCTCCTCCACCGGGGTCAACCGCCAAAGTCCTCCCGCAGGGTAGAATATATGACAGGTATCTGCGGGACCTGCAGGTCTTTCAGGCTTGCCGGGAGATGGTGCTTTCCGTGATGAAGCGGCAAAAAAGTGACGTCCAGCTCGTTGGCCTCGGGCCCGATCGCGCTACGCTTGAGGCGGAGTCATTCGAAGAAGCAGTTCGACGTTTGAATGGCGATTTTTTTTGGGAGCCAGCCTCGGCAAGCAGCAACGTCATCAGCAGATTTGGCGACGAGGCCCGTAGCGTGTTTGGACCGATTCCGGATGCAGACTGTGCACAAGGTGCGAAAACGATCCCCTTGGAGGTGGAAGGCAATCTCGTGGAGTTGAAGCCCAACGCCGGAAAAACGGGGCACCCGCTGGAGTTCGAACATCGCGATGCCGCGGGCAAAGTCGTCAAATGGACGAAAGGCATCCAGAAATGCGACAAGCCCTCACTAGCCGGAAATGTCACCTACTGTGGTCCGAGTTCGCGCTTGAAGCGCGTTGTCAAAGGCAGTGTGGAGTGGCTATTTTTATGCCGCAAGTCAACCACCAACCTGCTGGTGGGCTCGATTCCATACTGGGAGCAGTCGAATCCAAAATTCGCTCTTCTGGGAACGATTGGTTTCAACAGCCTCACTGGTGAAATTGTGTTCTTCGACGGACGGAAAGACCGGAGCGAGTTTGACTGGTCAAGCCCATTTGTGCCACCAGGCGGCCATTCATATTCCGACAGGGTCGGTCGTGCTTCTGCTGAGGCACTATACGATCAGACATTTCAGGTTCAGTGCTACGCATGCCACGATAACAAGAACCCGTATGTCATCAATCCGCATGCTCAACAAGCCAGGGTGGGTTACTTCGGCGGGAAGGATGACCCGAGAGCAGTTGCCTTCAGTCTCGGTGACTACCTGCCTGAAACTCCCCGCAACGAGCGCGCGCCATTTCGTGTCATCGGCTCGGGCTACACCAGCACTCACAATGTCAAACTCGGGCGCGCCAAGACCATACGGGATCCAACAGGGAATTGTACAGCGTGCCATACGTTGACAACGCAGATCACGGGACGCCGCTTCGCGGCAGATGCGGCTGCGCAGGAACCATGGATTTCGAAACCCACCTGGGCGCAAGCACTCGAGCTTCGGGACGAGAAGAAAAAATACGCACGCGTCGGCATTCGCCGTACGGACTGGGCGCTTCGTTCGGGGGCCGGCAAGATTCATCCCTGGATGGTGCCCGGCAACGGCAACGAGTTGTCAGCACTGCCACCAGCTATAAGTTCCGCGGACTGGCGGCGGTTGAGTAACTGCTTGTGGGACGCTGGTGGGGCCGAATGCGGTTATCGCCCTCTATATACTCCTTGTCCTGCCCCCGGATCAAAGTCTCAAGGGGACGGATCCGCACCCACGGACACCTCGATTGCTGTATTTCCATTGCCGTTGGGTGAGAGCGAAGCAACCCACGTGGTTCGAGTGCGTTGGAGATATCTCAACGGTTATGGAAACGTTCCGCAGAGGGACGATGTCCGATTTAATGTGGCGGTCAAGTCGACAGCGATTCCGCTATCAGGGGAACCTCCATCTGCAGGAGACTATCCAGGTTTGGATGAAACAAAAGGTCAAGACTTCGCGGTCACGGGCGGCGAAGTGGGAAATTCTGGTGCCATCAAACTGATCCAGAATATTTCCTATTTTGGACATTCAAGGTTCACCGAACCGATGCCGTCGACGGATCTGCGGGATTTCAGGATAGACCTACCTGCCAAGTGCAATCGGCGATACCTCGTTCGGATACTCTCCAAGAGGTTCTGCTTCGATCAGAGTATCATGGCCTATGGCACTACAGATCACCTACTCTACGCCGATGCACTATGCGATTAAGCAGACATTCGACGCTAGTAACCGCCATGACGACCGTCCGAGGGCCGGTCTCACGAGGACTTCGGGCACAAGCGCGCTCGACTGGGGCGTACTGTGGGTGGAAACCCGCCGGATCGAGAAGGTTAGACAAAATGTCGTTCGCTTGAAGCAGCTCTGCTCACAGGGCTGTGAGAAACTTAAAGCCTGGAGAAGGCGATCGCCGGAAAACTTCTTGCACGGTGACTTGCCCAGCAGATATCGAAGCGCAGCCGCTCAAGCGCTATCCAACAGTTGATAACGTGAGCGGTCACGCATCGGAACGGCCAGAGCGGGTGGCATCAAGGCGGGTGAGATCCATCAGGATCGACCGGATTTGCGGCCATGGCGGTTCGACGTGGGGACCGTCGTCCTCAAATCTCAGCAGAACAGCATGGAGCTTCGCGACAATTCCAGCGACGGATTGGGCACGCTCGGCCCAAAGGGCTTCCGCCAGTTCGTCCCGATGGACCTCCGCCTCTGCCTCGACACGCCTGGCACGACTGTAACCCAGACGCTCGTCCATTGCGTCCCAGGCGTGCTGTCGCGCCTGAAGAACGGCCTTCGCCTCATTTCGCGCGTCGGCCGTCTCTGTTGCCCCGCCAAGTAGGGTATCGATCTTATCCGCTGAAAATGCCACGACCGGTCGCTCCATATCCGCTGCCAATATTTCAACGCGAGGGAAGCCAATAGCTCTGACCAGACGACGCTCAAGCCGCTGCTGCGCCCGGCAGAACTGCTCAACCTTTCTGTGAGCCGCCATCCATTTTCGCCACATGTAAAGCACCCGCTCATCCACTCCTCTCGAAGCGGTCACGTCACAATCAGGTGACATAGTAGCGATTTGTTCCGTGAGCCATATCTCCGTACCCGAGAGCAACCCTCCGCGAGTGACTGGCAACAAAGTTCTGCTATTCTCAGAATCAGCCATCGATCCGAGCTCCCTGATAGTCTGATTTGTGATCAGGCTGGACACGGTGTCGCCAGCACCTTGCACAGCCTCAACTTATCGAATTTCCAGTTGCCCCGTCCTAGAGGGTGGGACTGGCCCCTGTGGTTCTCCGCGTTGTAGCGCGGAACTATCAGCAAATACTCAGCTCACGTTCCAGACGTCGGAGTGGCGTCCATTGAGCTGGCAAGACAAGATGAACTCGCAAGCCGCTTGCAAAGGCGGCGGCAACAGCAACCGGACTGACTACAAGAGCGGCTCGGAGTGTAACCTTGGCCAAACCTTCGACGTGCGCCAAACCATCCCGGTCTGGCACAAGAGCTTCCCCTCTGATATGAACACTTTCTGTCTATTCAAACATGCCCACCAGCCTATGTCAACAATAATTGTTTATGGATGGACAAAAAATGTTTACTCTAATTTAAAGCAAGGATTGACGTGGACGCCAATCAAATCAGGGCAGCGCGTGCGCTGCTAAACTGGTCACAGAATGATCTCGTGCAAAAAACGGGTCTGTCGCTGACAACGATCCGACGAATGGAAGATGACGCAATTGGCCCTGACCGGAGCTCCGCCGGGAACGTTGCGCTGGTAAAGCGGACGCTTGAAGAGGCGGGTATCACTCTCCTCAACGATGGAGAGTTGGTGGAAGGTGGCTCAGGTGTGAGGTTGCGCAAATGAGCGTCCTCTTCACCACGCTGACCAATTTTTGGCGACTCCCCAGAAGCCTTGTTTTCAACCGATGGACGTAAGATCGTCTGCGCCTTGCCTCGTGCATTCTTGGGGATTTGTTGATAAACGTTCCTTCGAAAATGCCGATGAGCGCCCACTTTCCGTCAGTTTCTAATGTAGCGTAAAGGTATACGATCCTTATAGCGGCGCTGTTTTATAAGCGTCCCATGTCACCCAGATCGGAATCGGAATCACGCACCTGTTATTTGAAGAAAGCTGGCGCGCGAATTATCGACCCTTATACGGGCCGTGTGCGTGAATTCGCAGGATGGTTGCAAAAAGTTTGGGTTGACCGTTTTCGATGGCGAGGCGACACTTGGAACCAGCAGCAAGGCAAGAGGAAAAACGATGGACGAGCCAGAGCGCTGGCGGCACATGGCAAGCGCGCCGAAAGACGGCAGTCGAATCCTCGTAACGATCCGACCGTCCGAACAGGGGCAGGCAGAAGTTGATCTCGCGTATTGGTCTAATGGCGACCAGTTCGGTGCCGAAGGCTGGCGCGCCTCCGATTCCTCACCCGGCCGCGTTGTCGAATATGCCGAGCCGGAATTGAAGTGCTGGATGCCGATGCCCTCGGCCAATCTCCACCGCACCTCTATGCCCTCACCCTGGGAAGGCGAAGACGCCGAGCAACTCGACGGTTCAGGGATTTAAGAACTCGCGTCGTTGCAAAGACTCGATACGCAGCTGATGCCGTGTTGCGTGAAATAGCCCGGCGGAATGATCCGCTTGGGCGAAAAACTATGAAGTGCTAATCTTCAGCCGCGAAGAGGACGCTGTCCGACTGTTTCTCAGTCTGCTACGAAAGAAGCGAGCTCGCGGTTATCGGTCGCGCATGGACCGGCGCTGGCAGCATCGCACATTTCGGGCCGAATCGCGATTGTATTGGCCGTTGGAACATTTGCCCATAAACCAGGGACCTCTCATCACCGCGCCAGCGCAGGGCGTTGCTTGATCCACGAGCCACCAGCCATCAGAGCGCAGGCGGCAAGGCAGGGGACGAGGAGCGCGTATGGTGGGAAAGCGGAGAATTTCAGGAGTTTTGTGCAGGAATTGCGCAGAGTGAATGGTGGATAGGATCGCGGTTGGTCATATTGGCAATTGTCCATCACAATTGCGAAATAGGACATGGCCTGACCAGGTGTATGCCGGAGAACATGGATTTGGCGCCGGTTGTTCAGACTGAAGAGCTGCGAGAAACCCTTCCTTTGATATGCCGATAACACGCGAATTTCGAACAATTTGGATTGTAGCTTGAATGTCGACAATCCATGTCAGCCCCCCATTTTCACCAATTCGCTTATGGTAAAGTCTCAAAAAGACGGGTGAGCTGCGGACCCATTCACTTCTCATGGTTGCACTTTGCTACTATGCGGCCGTTTCTGACAAAACGCGAATGAAGGGAGCCAAACAACGGCTGCTTCGCGCTCTAGTCTGCCGTTCCGGCGGCTATGCCGAATCCCCGAAAGCACACGTTGGGCTCGGGCCGTCTCAACATCCGATCTGGGGTGGAGAGCGGCCACTCGCCAAGGTAGATTGGGACTCGAGCATGGAGCGGAAGTCGAACGGCGGCGGGCTTCGGGAGACTTGCCAGACGCGGTTCATTCCGGAAGCCCCGCTAGGCGATAGCCAGCCACGATATGCTGGCGCACGTCTTCCGCCGGGAAAGGCTGCGATGCCGACCAGTGCCGGATGGTGAAGTGCGGGTTGCTTATCATGAACATTTTCGCCTCCCAGCGCGCCTCCTCCAAGCGGCCAAGCTGCGCCAGACTCGCTGCCAGCAGGCGTCGTGAAGTCGTGCGATAAGTTTCGGGCCTGCGCAGCGTTTGGACCGATGATTTGTAGTCGCCGATGGAATATTGAGCCTGGCCCAACATCCAGTAATACCAACCGGGCGGGTGAGGATTGAGCCGGAGCGCCTTCCGCACCTGCTCAATGGCTTCCGCAGGCCGCCCGTTTTCCGTCGTCAGTTCAGCCTGCATCGCCCATGCGTCGGCGTGGTTGGGGTCCAGCTTGTGGGCGGCGTTGAATTCGGCATCCGAATCCGCCCAGCGGCTCTCGTGGCCCAATATTACGCCCAATACCCAGCGATTCCCTGCATCGTTCGGGTCGAGTTCGACCGCGCGCTGTGCTTCGGCAAGGGCTTTTGCGCGGTTGGGATCCATCGGTTCGTCCCAGAACTCCCAGCCCAGCCAGAGGTTCAATGCCAGCCAACGGTGCGCCTCCGCGTATTCCGGATCGAGCGCGATTGCCCGGTTCAGCAGGAAAATGGCTTCTTTCGCGGTGAGCGCCGTTTGCAGGCCAAGGGCCCGCGCGCGCACACAGAGGTCATAGGCTTCCAGGTTGCTTGGTCTGTTGCGCGCCGGCGCGGCGATCAGGCGGCCCACCAAAGCTTCGACAATTTTGCCGGTCACCTCGTCCTGAACAGCGAAGATATCTTCAAGGCTCCGGTCGAATCGTTCGGCCCAAAGATGGTCACCCGCGATCGCGTCGATCAGTTGAGCATTTATACGCACCCGTCCCGCTGCCCGCCGTGCACTCCCTTCAAGAAGATGGCGCACTCCTAGCTCGCGCGCGATGCGACGCACATCCATGTGCCTGCCCTTGTAGGCAAATGCCGAGTTGCTGGCAATGACGAACAACTCACTGGTTCTCGACAGATCCGTGATCAGGTCTTCGGTGAGGCCATCGACAAATGCCTCCTGCTCCGGATCGTTGCTCATGTTCGTAAATGGGAGGACGGCGATGGAGGGCTTGGTGGGGAGCGGCAGCGGCGCTTTGTCCGCCGGCACGCCATCTTCCGATGCGGTCGACAACCGAATCCGGTAGACCGACACAGGTTCGGCGACGTTCTTGATCGATTGCGGACCGAGTTCGTCGAAGCCGCAATCAAGCTTCCGCTTGACCTGGTCGTAGATGCCGCCGGAGACACAGATATCTCCTGCCCCGGCCATCGCCTGAAGTCGCACGGCGACAACGACGCCATCGCCGAACAGATCGCCGGCCTCGACAACGACGTCGCCCAGATTAATGCCGATATGAAGGTTGATTTGCCGGTCGGCAGGCATACCCTCGTTGGCGGCCGCCATCCGCTTCTGGAGTTCGACGGCGCATAACACAGCGTTCACAGCACTTCCGAACTCCACGAGAACGCCATCACCCATCACTTTTACGACACGGCCTTGGCGGTCGCGGACCAGGGGTTCGAGGATCTCCTTTCGCCGCCCCCTTAACGCGGCCAATGTTCCTTGCTCGTCCTGGTCCAGAAGGCGACTGTAGCCCACCACGTCGGCAGCCAATATGGCGGCAAGACGGCGCTGGGCCCGTTCTTCGGACATTTCACATTGCCTTCCTAAGACGCAGAGATCGGATTGTATGACGACTATTTCAAAAGTCTATCGGGGACTTCGAGTTTCGACCGCCAGCAGGCTACATGGAGTGATCCCGCCAGTCGATTGTCCCTTTGGGCTCATGACTTGCGCTTGGGCTTGCTTCGAAGAAGGTCCGCATTTTCGCAACCGATCAGACTGCTTTGCGCCCTCTTGTCGGTCATACCAACTGTTGTTTCCTCTTCCCGAAAGCAGCCACCGCATTTGTCTGACGCGACGACATGTTTGCCCCATTAGCAGACTCCCATCTGGCATGGTCCTTAGGTCGAACGAGGCTTTGTCAATCCGACACCGGATCAAGCATTATTGAAATAGATTTACTCAGACCACATGCTGCAGGTTTTGACCGAGTAAGGACTGCTTTTCGGCCATAGCCGATGGCGCAGATATGATTATTGCTGGCCGCAGTAGCGCATTGTTGCCGTTCTGATAGCTTGAAACTTCCCGTTGCTGGTTACCGTCGTTGCGCAGATTGTCGTTTGGGGATTCCGCCAGTACGTGGTCGAACCTTGTTGCTGGGTAAATGAGTAACCTCGCTTCCGCATCGAACGGTATTATGCGTAGGGGTATCTCGTGAAGCTGCGTCGCATACAATGCATGAGAGTTTTTTTATAGTCGAAAAAGTGCACGGGTGGTACTCTGTCTGCAATGACGGGGTGAAGTACGGCGTTTGAACCGACGGGCAGTTTTCGTCAGCCCGTGCATCATGTGTATCACTCTATAACTAAGGACAGGTCACCTAAACCTGGCGGCTAGAGCGCTATACCCTCTGCACGATGGAATGACTTTGTCTCCCCAGTCATTTTCCGATGCGATCGAGTCATTTGGCCCCGTGAGGGTCGCAACGAGGGGAGATCCGTTATGAAAATAGTCATTATTGGCGGGACTGGGCTTATCGGGTCCAAGACCACCGCGCGTTTGCGCGACAAGGGGCACGAGGTTCTTGCCGTGTCGCCCAACACTGGCGTCAACACCATCACCGGCGAAGGCCTGGCGGAAGCGCTGGTCGGTGCGGAGGTCGTCATTGACCTTGCAAACTCACCTTCGTGGGAAGACAAGGCCGTCCTTGAATTCTTCGAAACATCCGGCCGCAACCTGCTTGCCGCCGAAGCCAAGGCAGGCGTCAAGCATCACATCGCCCTCTCGATCGTTGGGACGGAGCGGTTGCCGGAAAGCGGGTATATGAGGGCCAAGCTTGCCCAGGAGAAGCTCATCAAGGAATCGCCGATCCCCTATACGATTGTTCATTCCACCCAGTTCATGGAATTCCTGAAAGGCATCGCCGATGGAGGAACCGTTGGTACCGTCGCGCGTCTTTCACCCGCCGCTTTCCAGCCCATCGCCTCGGACGACGTAGCCGATGCGATGGCGGACGTCGCCGTCGCGAAACCGAGCAACGGCACGATCGAGATTGCGGGGCCAGAGCGCGCTCCCATGAACGAAATCATTGCCCGGTACCTGAAAGCGGCCAACGATCCGCGGACGGTCGAGGCGGACGTCCACGCGCGCTATTTCGGCGCTGAGCTCAACGATCAGTCGCTTGTGCCCTTAGGTGGGGCCCGGCTCGGAAAGATCAACTTCGAGGATTGGTACCGTCAATCCCAGCAGCCGAAATAAGCCAATCATCGGACAACACCTTGGCGATTGTCTTCAGCCAAAATTTACATGCGTCAACAACCACAGGGAATACGACAATGAAGTCAGCTTTGTTAACGCTGTTTGTATCAGCTTCAGTTTGTCTGCTTGGCGCTTTGCCTGCCGCCGCCGCAGATAACACAGCGAAGGTCACGGACCTCATGAAAAAGGACCTTCCAAATTATCCCGGCAAGGAGGGGCTGATGATTTCGGTCGAGTATGGGCCAGGGGGTTCCGATCCCATCCACAAGCACGACGCAAATGCGTTCGTCTACGTTCTCGAGGGTTCGATCGTGATGCAGGTCAAGGGAGAAAAGGAAATCACCTTATCGCCGGGAGAGACCTTCTACGAAGGTCCTTCCGACATTCACCTCGTCAGCCGCAATGCGAGCACGACCGAACCAGCGAAATTTATTGTTGTGCTGCTCAAGAACAAGGACGCTCCGGTCGTCCTGCCGGTGGAGTGATTCTCAAGAAAGCGATGGTCGGATGTTTGTCAGCGGTTTGGCAGAGCGAAACCATACCTCTATTCGAGGCACGGTGGAGGGAGCAAGTCGATGAAAATCACGGTCATGGGAGCGACCGGACGTATTGGGATGCACCTCGTAGAAAAACTTGAAGAGACAGGTGTCGAAGTAGTCACGGCGTCCCCTTCGCTCGGAGTCAACAGTGCAACGGGGGAGGGCCTCCGAGCAGCGATAGCGGGAGCCGACGTTCTCATCGACGTCACCAACGCCGCGTCGTTCGGCGACGATACGGCGCTCGATTTTTTCAAGGCTTCCACCCGGAATCTTCTGGCTGCCTCGGCAGGCGTCAAACATTACATCGCGCTTTCTGTGGTGGGGACACCCCGCCTGATCGAGAGTGACTATTTCCGCGCGAAGATGGTTCAGGAAAATCTCATCCGGGCGGCAAGACGGCCCTACACAATTCTCCATTCCACGCAATTTTTTGAGTTCATCAGCGGCGTGGTTGACATGGGAGCAGAGGGAGACGCTTTTCGGCTCCCGTCGGCATCGGTAAGTCCGATAGCTGCGGATAATGTCGCTGAAATGCTGACCGAATTGGCGATGGGAAAACCAAGGAACGTGACCATGGAGATCGGCGGGCACGACCAGTTCGGTCTCGACGAAATTGCCCGTATGCACCTCACGGCAAACCAAGACACGCGCCAGGTGATTACCGATGACAGCGCCCGCTACTACGGCGTCGAACTGAACGATGACACATTGCTGCCGCTCGCGGGAGCGCGTGCCGGTTCGCTGAGCTATGTCGACTGGCTGTACCGTTCCATGGCCGATTAGACATCGTCCGAAACGCCATCGATACCAGCGAAGGACCCTACAAACTACGAGGTAAGGACGGCTTCCGCCCTTCCCCAACAAATACTGGAAACGGACATGAACGCAACCGACAGCCGTATGCTTGCAGGAATTTCGGTTCCCGACACGCAGATTGTGACCCAAGTGATGGAGTATGCCCGGGAGCGATGTGAACCGTATCTGTTCAACCACGTTGTCCGCTCCTGGCTCTTTGCGGCACGGTTGGGACAAATTCAGTCCATCGAACACGACGCGGAGGTCGTTGCCGTCGGGACGCTGCTCCACGACATCACGCTGAACGAGCGCTTCAACGGGCCGAGACGCTTCGAGGTTGAAGCCGCCGATATTGCCAGAACCTTTGCGAGGAAGTCCGGTTTCGACGAACGCCGGGCACAGTTGATCTGGGACAGTGTCGCATTGAACTCGACGGCCTCAATCGGCCTCTTCAAGGAGGCCGAGGTTGCGCTCTGCACAGCCGGTATCTGCCTTGATGTGATCGGCTGGCAATACGATCTGCTGCCTCCCGACGAAATCGCGAAGGTTGTGGAGGAATTTCCTCGCCTGCAGATGAAACGCCGCATGTCGAAATGCTTCTGTCATATCGCGGAGGTCAGACCTGAGACAACCTATGACAACTTTGCCCGCGATTTCGGCACCCGTTTCGTCAAAGGTTACGCGGCCGTTTCAGCTGTCGATCTTGTGATGGACGCTCCTTTTACCGAATAACACGTGTCGGCCTACAACCCTTTAGAGACACTCAAGGGAGCGTCTAGCGCAGGTAACGACGCTTATGCGTTGGATATAAGCAGCCTATACCACAGGCTGGTTCAATCTCCACTGCAAAAGGCGTAAAGTAACCATCAAAAATGGGAACGTCAGTAGGAGGCCAACATGAGCTCGAACAAAACCCCACACCCCTCGATCAAGCACTGCGCTGACACAGTGAGCGCGAGGCACTTCCATGGTAGACCGGACCACGAGTTGGTTCCGTCGCGCTACGCGCTCAAGGTTGGCGAAATTGACGTAATGGTGGTCAGCGATGGGGTGCTATCGTTGCCAGAAGCGATGCTGGGCCACAACGTCGACCCGGCCGTCCGGGCGGCCTGGCTGGAGGACCAGTTCCTTCCGCCGGATGTGCTCGAGTGGCCGCTGAATGCGGTCGTGGTGCGAAGCGGCGGCAGAACCATACTCGTTGATGCGGGGATAGGGGGAGAGTTCGCGGACTTGCCGCGTGCCGGGCAGTGGGCCCAGCGACTGGAGTCCGCGGGCCTCGATCTTTCATCTGTGACCGACGTGGTGCTGACTCACATGCACATGGACCACTGTGGTGGGCTGCTCGTCGACGAGGTGAAAGAGCTGTTGCGTCCGGACCTGCGTGTTCACGTGGCGGCCGCCGAGGCAGAGTTCTGGGAATCGCCCGATTTCTCCCGCGTCTCCATGCCGCCGGGGTTCCCGGACGCGCTCCGGCAGACGGGCAAGCGGTTCTTGAACGAGTACCACAGTAGGCTGCGGACGTTCGAGGACGAGTACGAAATTGCGCCGGGGGTTGTTGTCCAACGCACGGGCGGCCACACCCCCGGGCACAGCGTGGTCCGCCTCGCATCCGGCGGCAACCGGCTGACCTTCGCCGGCGACGCCGTGTTCGAAGTCGGGTTCGAACATCCCGACTGGTTCAACGGCTTCGAACACGATCCCGAGGAGGCGGCCCGTGTTAGAGTCCGTCTTTTGCGGGAGCTTGCGGCGAATCGCGAATCGCTGGTGGCCACTCACCTGTCGTTCCCGTCAGTCTGCCATGTGGCGGTCGCCGGCGACCACTTTCGTTGGGTGCCGGGGCCTTGGGAATATTGACCGCTTGTTGGATCAGGGTCCGAACTAGACGACCGCATGGCGTTGAACGAAATGAATGGCCGGCGGTAAGGAGGCGATCATGGACGTATATGAAGCAGTCAAAAGCCGCCGGGCGGTGCGCGGATTCACCGACGAGCCTGTGTCGAGGGAGGTGCTTGAGCGCGTGCTGTCCGCCGCAGCCTGGGCGCCGTCCGGATCGAACATCCAGCCGTGGAACACCTACGTGCTGACGGGCGCGCCGCTGGCCGAGCTCAAGACGAACGCCGTCGAGCGCGTCGCCCACGGCGACCCCTGGGACAAGCGGCAGTACAAGATGTACCCGACCGAGCTGAAGTCTCCGTACGCGGAGCGCCGATCCGCTTTCGGCAAGGAGCGCTACAGCGCGCTTGGCATTGCGCGCGAGGACTGGGAGGCGCGCCAGCGGGCAGCCATCGCCAACTGGAACTGTTTCGGCGCGCCCGCCGCCCTGTTTTGCTACATCGACCGCGACCTGGGTCGGCCCCAATGGGCCGATGTCGGCATGTATCTGCAGACCATCATGCTGCTACTTCGCGCCGAAGGACTGCACAGTGTCACGCAGATGGCGTGGTCGCAGGTTCGCGAGACGGTCGCGGAGGCCCTGTCACCCCCGGAGGAGCTCATCCTCTTCTGCGGCATGTCGATCGGGTACGAGGACCCCGCGGTAAGTTTTCCCCGTACGGGCCGCGCCCCGCTCGCCGAGACGGTCACTTTCGTCGGCGATTAGCTACTAGCGTTCGGAGAACAAGGCGACCCTTTCACGAATCCTTGGTGGCCCCTTCCCGGGCCAATAAGGTCATTTCGGGACACAGTCATTGCGAGGCCTGCTGGACATCCGAGATTCTCCAGAAAGGTCGTTTGATTTCGACGAGTTGGCGACGGGGATCGCCGGCCTTGACTCTGTCGCGGATGAGCGCAACCAAGTCCGCCTTAACCGCCGGATCGGACAAGAAATAGCTATGGCCGATAAAGCCGCGGCCGCCTGAATACTCGATGAAATCGACCAGCCCTTCCATGTTGGCCCCTGCCCATTGGGACGCCGCCTCGCTCCTGTCCTTGGGAATCCTTGCGACCGCGAGCTGCCCCAGCCGCAAGGCACTGCCGAAGAGCAATGTTGATACTCCCAACGCCTTGTCTCCAGGTGAAGAATAGACCGTGAGATGCATAGGGCCCTGCGGCGGGAACATGCTTGGACTTGATTTGCTGCCGAAAGGAAGGTCCGGGTCAGATACCCACGCGAACAGCTTGGAAGAAGCCACATCGAGATCAATATCGGGAGCGAAAAACACCGCGTTCGCGATCTTGTAGCGCTGCCAAAGCGAGGACCGGCTGACATAAGCTTCAATGGCGAGTTGCTGGACTATACTCGCGAGCACGTCGGTTCCGCGGCTGTGCGCCAGAAGGTGAAGCCGCTCGACACCCTTGGTTTCGGCGATGATGCGAATAGCTTTCTTGAGGTCCGCGACTGCAAACTCGCTCGACTCGCGGTCGACGTTGTAGCCAAAGAAGAAGCCGCGGGAGCCCCCCGCAGGCCATGTCAGGACAATGCAGACAAACTGGTTCTGCAGGGTCCTGCAAATCTCACCTGTGGCGAGCGCAGCGTCGTCGAAACTGTTGCCGTATCCGTGAATAAAGACCACGACCTCCTTACGTTTGGCTGTTGCGAGACGGCGAGCGACTTCGCCCTGCAGCAATGCGGCAGCCTGTTCATGGGCCGCGACTGCCGTCGGCGGACGGCGTGGCCCGCTCGCGGTCGCCACGACGCCGTAAGGTGTCGCCGGAAACCGTCCGGTCTCGGAAATGCCGCTGACACGAAACTTACTTTTGCTGGAGGGAGAGTTGCGTGTCGGGATGGTCGACACCGATCCGAAGCTCAAGAATATGGCTCTTTCGGCACCGTAGGACAACGTGCTGTCCGGAGCAGTTACAGGTCCCCGGTCGGTAACGTAGAGGAGGTCGAAGGCTCCGGAACTCTGCCGGTACTGAGCCGTCTGGCTGCTTTGCAACGCCGGCGACGCAGTAACGGGCAGCGTTGCAACCTCCGCGCGCTCCGTGGCACAGCCAGCGAGGAAGACAAGCAAGAGAAGCCTCGCCATTGCCCGACAAAAATTTATTGATACCACCTGTCCCAGGCTGGTGAATTGGCGACCAGGACCAAGACCAGCAACGCAATAGCTGTTTGCCACATAATTTTCCTCCTCCGCGGTGTTTTACGGTGTTTAGCAGCGTGCGTAAATCCGCTTCAGCTCCGCTGGTTGCACTATGACAGCTCTTTGGGCGCATAACCGCTGATCAAGGCTTGATCGGCTTTAACAAGAGTTGAATGAGCAAATCGGCCATTGAACGCATGCGTTGCTCGGCCACTGCAGCTGTAACCTTCGATAGTCCCTCCGGGTGGATTTCAACGCTCACGGCCTGGGCCAAGGCACTCAACTCGGGTCGGTATTCTGGGGGTCTACGGGCTATCGCGGGGCGGCCTTCAAACATATGCAACCAAGTTGTCGTCTCGCTGCACACCCACGCATGTTTCGCAGACGCTGTTTGCGGCAAATGCGGGATGCGAGCACAACGCTCGGACCGGTTAGACAGGCGGGTTTTCGAGGTCATGGTACACAGTCCTGTCAAACAGTTGGTCAATGCGAGTGAGCAGCTTTCGCGTGTCTTGAAAGTCCAATCTTGATCGTCAACAGCACTGGCACTGCAAATACGAAGAGCAGCGCGACGGCGTTGAACGCTGTGTTGAATGCGATCACCATGGACTGGCCAACAACCACGCTCCCAAGCAGTGGCTCAGCAACGTTAAACTCCGCGAATGAATGATGACCAATTCGCTATCTTGAATTGATGGACGTGAGTGTCGACCATAAACGGACAAGAAGATGGGGCAAAACTTATCATTGGTCCGACGCGGATCGAGCTAACGCCGAGCAGCGCGCTGCTGCCTGGGCAAAGCCTCACCTTCCCTTATGAAAGCTCTGCTCAGTGTTTTGGTGCCCAAGAGCCCCGACTGCAACCTCGGTGAAATTCAGGTCAGTCTCTAGGAGCAATTGCTTTGCCTTTCGCCCTCTGAGTTGATCCCGCACTCTAAAAATATCCATACGTTCCCGATCCGACGACCAGTTCTTAACACTTTCCATAGTAGCCTGGAGTGGTTGGCCTACTTCAACTTGATGAAAAGGATCTTCGAATGAATAGAGCTCTGATCACCGTCGTTGCCGTACTAACAGCTATGAGTTTAAGTGCCTGCGGATCAATCGGCAAAGGAAAAGCGCCTCCGCCAATGGCAGAACCGACTGCAGCGCCAGTGTATAAATAAAGGCTGCTTCTGTGCTAAGGGAAGGTGAGTCCACCTTCCCATTCCATTGATGCAAGGCACCGGCCTTGTACACGACGTGCGTTCCCGCCGTAAATATTTAGCGCCGGTTGGAACTAGCTTGTACCTTGTCCGGAGCGTATTACAACCGCGCTTCTGCCACCCAGCCAGCAGTTTTCACCGCCGCATCCAACGACTAACAAAGATCCGCTTTGGGCCAGTCCCAGACATCACGGCAGCCGACCTAAACGTCTGCTTTCGCTGGGCGGTTCTTGAAAGCTGCCTGACCGGAAGCGGCCCCATCTCAGTCATTAATGCGACCACAATAATGATTGGAGGGTGCGTATGCGTTATTTGGCTCTCTACGCCTTGAAAAGATTCGAACCAACGAGGTCCTGGATACTGCATTCTTAAACTGCGGTTCCGGATGAGCCATTATGCGACTTTCGAAACGCCTAACGGCGGCAGACGATAGATATGTGCGATTCTCTCAAACGCACATTCGGAATGAATAACCAACCCTCAAGTGCCGTGGCTACTGGCGCCCTGCACATCCGGCTGCGGCCAGACGCCTGCCGCAACTCTCTGCCAAAGCCCCTATCCGATACAGAACAATCTGCTTCCGGTCGCGGCGAATGCGGCCACTAGTCTCGCCGCTCACCCACTATGGTGATTGCGGTACGGGGCGTACTGTGCCGATGCATCCCATGAACCCAAAATAGAGAGGTCAGGCATGAAAACGATGCTGCTTAAGAAGGATGAAGTAAGGCGGCTAATCGGTATGACAGAAGTCATCGGCGCGGTGGAAGAGGCATACAAAGCCTTTAACAGCGATCAGGTGGAACAACCTGATTATATAGGGATGCATCTCCCATCGCCTCGTGGGGAAATTGACTTCAAGCTTGGTTACTACAAAGCCAATGAAGTGATCTCCATGAAGGCGTCTTCTGGTGGGTTCATTGATAACCCGGCAGCACACGGGGTACCTAATGGCATGGGGACCATTCTCCTGTTTGATGCCAGGAGCGGTGCGTTGATTTGCGTTATGGACGGAAGCTTGATCACTGGCCTCAGAACCGGAGCGGCTGGAGCAGTTTCCGTAAAAGCCCTGGCGAGGAAGAACGCCAGGACGATCGCATCGGTCGGGACAGGAAATCAGGCAAGAATGCAAATCCGGGCGATCAACGAGATCATGAAAATTGGAGAGATCCACGCATGGGACAGAAACCCGGATACGCTTTCCAAATACAAGACGGATATCGAAAGCGAATTTGGCATTCCTGTAATCATGGCAAACTCCAAAAAAGAAGCCGTTGAGCAGGCCGATATCTTGATTACGACGACCCGCGGGAAAGGGTCGCTTGTGGAAGCGGATTGGGTGAAGCCCGGTACACACATCGTTGCAATCGGCACAGATCAACACGGCAAGCAGGAGCTGGATCCGGAACTCTTCAGGAACGCGAAAATCATCGTCGACTCGATCTCGCAATGCACAGAAAAGGGCGAGACTTGGCACCCGCTGAATAAAAACATCATCGCCAAAGACGACATCCATGGCGAAATCGGCGAGGTATTGTTGGGAAGAAAGCCTGGACGAGAAAGTGATGACGAAATCACGATTTTCGATTCCACGGGGATGGCCATACAAGACAATACGACAGCCGGCAAAATCTATCAGAACGCAATAGCCAATAACGTCGGCACTTTCTTTCAGTTTTTTGAGTAATGACTATGCGCAACTACCCCACCATTCAGGACATCCGTGAAGCTCAGGAACGGCTGAAACCGCACGTCAGGCACACGCCGCTATTGCGTGCAGACAAAATAGAGAAAGCCGCTGGTTGTCAGCTATATCTCAAACCGGAAACCCTGCAGATTACTGGCGCATTCAAAATCCGCGGCGCCCTAAACAAGGCTCTCTCGCTCTCGAGAGGAGAGATCGCAAACGGCATTATTGCGACGTCGTCGGGCAATCATGCCCAAGGGCTTGCTTATGCCGCCAGGATGCTTTGCGTAAAAGCGATACTGGTCCTTCCGGTCACCACGCCCAAAATCAAGATCGAAAACACAAAAGCCCTCGGGGCAGAAGTCATTCTTTTCGATGGCGACACCGCCGCCAGATGGAAAAGGGTGTATGAAATTGCTGAAGAAAACAAATACGCGACTGTTCACGCTTTTGAGGACCCCATCGTGATGGCCGGTCAGGGAACGATCGGGTGTGAAATACTGCAGGACCTGGACGATGTAGATACCCTCATCGTTCCCGTAGGCGGCGGGGGCCTAATCTCGGGAATCGCTACCGCTATAAAAGAAACGAAACCATCGGTGCGCGTTATCGGGGCAGAGCCCGCCTTGACACCGAAGTATTTTCACAGCCGGATAAACAAGGAGCGCACAACGCTTCCCTTGAAGAACACTATTGCGGATGGCTTGAGGATAAGCGTTCCCGGTCAAAACCCGTATCCGATTATCGAAAAGTATGTGGACGAGATTGTTCTTGTTGAAGACGAACACATCATCGCCGGGATGCGCGCTCTTGCCAAGGATGCGAAATTGATCGCTGAACCAGCCGCCTCGATTGGCGTCGGAGCACTGTTGGCGGGCAGCATAGACGTCAAGCCCGATGAAAAAGTCTGTGCGGTGTTGTCTGGCGGGAACTGGGATCTACGCGACCTTGCCAAGATATACAATGTAGCGGGGTAATCAGTTCCCGCTTCGGTCAGTACACCACCCGGCCGCAGTTGAACGTCTGCGATCCTAATCGCAGGAATCTGCCCGTCCGGAATGCGGCCCGAAACACGTCATTCGGGGATCAGCTTGGCGACGACCGCTCTCCACGCGTTGGAGACATTGGCTGGTTTGGCACGAGCGGCCGCTTCGGGCCCGAAAGGCGACCTCGGCAGAGGAGGAAGCCTATTGTTCCCTCGGGGGAAGGCGGACAAGTCTCAGGCTATTGCAAAGCTCGTACTGATCGCCGCACTGCAATTCTTCTGTCAGCTCGTGGCCTGCCCAAGCGGGCGTCATTAGGTGAAAATGGTCATGACGTTCTGCAGCTTCGAGAGTTGAAAGATCAGGAATTGGAGGCCTTCTCTACCAAAGCAGCTTCTCCCTGCTCCGATTTTTGTTTTTCCACTGTCAGCAACATGCTGAACGCTAAGCTGACATTCAAAATTCTCTCTGATTGAGATTTTGAAAAACCATTATCAGCGCGCTGAGCATAATTTTCGCTTCATGGCATCATGAATAAAATGCCACTTTTTCCTGACAACATTCCTGCTGAAAAAAAGGCGGAGTGGCCATGAAGCGAAAGTCCAAATCCCCAGACAGCCCCTTAGACCAACACACTGTGGAAGAGCTGCAGTTTCAGGAGCGTCTGATTATCAAGTATATTATAGAGGGCATGACGCGCGAGGAAGCGGCAATTCAAGCGCTCGCCGATTTGCGGGAGATGGATCGGCGCTAAGAAGGTCCCCTGACGCATGCGGGTTAATCATTTACAGAGCTCCCAATCGATCCCCTGAGAGCCTGCCGGCGACTTGCTTGTAACCTCATGCTGTTTTCGAGCGGCATCCAATCACGATGGCTAAGTTAACGAGCCCTCCCCGACTTTTTGCCAAGCCCCATTTTAACTGCAAGCTGTGAACGAGTTGCCGCATAATTTGGCGCAACCATCGGATAAGACGCATCAAGGTCCCATTTCTTCCGGTATTAGAAGCCGCTGAAACAGCGCCAGATTTGAGCGATCCGCTTTTTCCTCGACCGGGAGGGACGCATGCGAGATCGCGCGTTGTTCGACCTCGCAATCGACAGCAAACTCCGTGGTTGCGATCTCGTGAAAATGAAAATCGGAAGTCTCGTGACAGGAGCGGAAATTCGAACCCGTTCCATGGTCATTCAGCAAAAGACCGGCCGTCCGGTGCAGTTCGAAATCACGGCGGACGTGAGGGCAAGTCTGCTTGCGTGGCTTGAAAGGAGAGGTGGAACCGTTGATGACTACGCCTTTCCCAGTCGCATCGACCATGCCGATCATCTGAGTACTCGCCAGTATGCCCGATTGGTGGATGAGTGGGTGACCGCAATTGGTCTACGACGCGAAGACTACGGCACGCACTCGCTTCGGCGCACCAAAGCCGCAATGATTTACAAGGCAACAGGAAATCTTCGGGCGATCCAAATCCTCCTCGGCCACACTAAGATCGAAAATACCGTCAGGTATCTAGGAGTGGACATTGAGGATGCGTTGGAATTAGCGGAACATACTGAGATCTGAGAGCCTGCGGCCTCGCGCACAGCGGGGCCGCAAGTGTGTCAACATTAGGTGTGCTCTTCTTGGAGATTGCTGCCGCGCCGCTATGCGCCTCAGTCCAGACATTGCGGCCGCAAGCGGTTCTATGATCGACGAATCTCGAAGTAAGTTTTTGCGCCTCGCTGGAACCCTGCACCTTCATAGAAGTGTAGAGTGGACTCCCTCTGAGACCCGGTCGCCAGCAGAACCTTATAGCAATCGGCGTTCCACGCCCTGTCGAGCGCGGCATGTAGGACGGCGCGGCCCAGCCCGATCCGGAAGAGCTTGACCTCGACACGCCGATTAGAGAAGCGCCGCCCGAAGGGCGGAAACCGGGACCGACTGCCCCCGGCAGGCGGTTCCTTTTGGGTCAAGCGGCCGATTGGCCGTGGCTGCTCAGTGGGTATGGCAGCACCCGCCCGGTTTACCACAATCCTCCGCCAAACCCTACGGCGCTACCTGGCGGGCGCGGGTTGCCTCGGCTGCTCCGCTCTCCTGAGGTTCGCTGCGGCCGCTTATGCCGGCCATGCCGGCGCGGCTGGAAAACGCCTCCCACAATTCGGGACCGCGGCGCGGGCGCTGAACTTTTCAATAGGGTGGGAAGCCGAAGTTCAGACGCCCCTCGGCTGAGGTCTGCTCCCACCGGGTTGCAGTCGTTGCGTGACTCGCTACACTGCGACATCGCAATAACAAATGTCGGAGTCAGAATCATCGCTCCATCAAAGTCGTTGCAGCGGAGCAAGTGTTCAGGTGCTCATACTACCTCCGCAGCTCTCAAGGACCGCTTGAGCATCCTGAAGATCGAGCGTCCCGTGGCCGCTAGAGGGACAGCCGAGGAGCGGCATGAGCAGCTCGCAGGCCTGCGCTCTAAGACCCTGTGCTCGCCAAAGCCGGGCCAAACTCACCGCCGAGCGCAGTTCCCACATCTTCGCATCCTGCATGCGGGCGACGTCGAGCGCACGGCGGAAGCACGCCTCGATTTCGGCAGGATCGCACTCTGAGCTCGATGATATGAGTTCGCCCTTGAGCCGATGCAGCTCCGCCTCGCACCAGCGGTTGCCAGTGCGTGCGACAATGGTAAGCGCCTCGTCAATCAAGGTGCTACCCTCGGCAAAACGATCAGCCTTTCCATACGCCTCAGCGAGTAAGCCCATCGCCCAAGGCGCCGTCATTCCTGACCCGATCGCCTGCATGCCAGCCAACCCGTCTCGCAACCGCTCGATGCCTTCCGCGATCAGGCCCCGCTCCGCCAGCACCCACCCCTGCAGGAAGACTCCCTGGGTGTGCCAGAATGGAAATTCGTGTTCGGCCGCGAACGCCAACGCCAACTCCGCCGCCTCTTGCGCCTTGGCGATGTCGCGTCGATGCACCTGCAAAATCGCCGCCCATGTCAGTACGTAGGCACGGCTGAACAAATGCCTGAGGCTCGCGGTCATGGCGAGCGCCTCGTCCATCAGCTCCAGCGCCCGGTCATCGCGGCCGAGATACCACAGCGCCATGCCGCCACGGCACAGGCAGATCGGTCCTCCATCCTGTCCATAGAGCGCTAGATGGGCCCGGTGCTGGGCGATGTCGTATTGGCCGATCCCGTGCTCGAAGTGCTTCCATGCCGAGGCGAATTCGCCACGCCAGGAGCAGGTAATGCCCAAAGCATAGGACGCTTCCACCACGAGCACAGGATCCGAGATCTGCTGCGCCAACCTCAGAAGCCGTTCGCCAAGATCCCGCGCCGCGGAAAGCTCGGACCGCACCGCATGATGAATGGTGAGACCGAGGAGCACCGGGAACAGCCTAGGCGTTTCCTGGATCCGCTCCGCCAGGTTGAGAGCACGGTTGTAGACGCGCTCGACCTCCGGGTGGCCATAGCCCTTCGCGGCGGTAAGCACTCGTCCCATGGTGATCAACAACGTCAGCTCAAGCTCGAGTTGCTCCGGATTCTCGGGCATCTGGGCGAGCAGGTCGAGTGCCTTGGCCAAATGCCCGACGGCCTCGGTATTCGCCGCCCGCTCGTTTGCGTGCTCGGCGGCCCGGTGCCAGAACACGACGGCTTGCGGCAGCTCTCCTGCCTCCGTCAGATGATGGGCCAGGAGCTCCGGCTGAGCGGACACGACATGTGGGGCGAGTTCTTCGAAGACCTGCGCAATACGGCGATGTAGTTCCCGGCGGCGGCTCTTGAGGAGCGACTGATATGCGGTATCTCGGACGAGCGCGTGCTTGAAGCTGTAGATCGCGTTAGGGGGGCTTCCGCGCCGAAAAACTAGCTCAGTAGCAACCAGTTGATCAAGGCTCCTCTGCAGCTCATGCTCATCGAGCACTGCTAACGCCGCAATCAGCTCATAGGAGAACTCGCGCCCAATGCAGGCGCCGATCTGGGCCACCACCTTGGCCCTGCCGAGGCGGTCGAGGCGGGACATCAGCGAGTCGTATAGCGTTACCGGGATCGCCAGCGGCGGCATATGTGCAGCCAGTCCAAACTGATCGCCGGCCACTCCCAGGAGACCAGATTCGAGCATGGTTTTGGTCAACTCCTCAAGGTACAGCGGTACGCCATCGGTGTTGGCCAGGATGTAATCAAGCACTCCGGCAGGCAGTGCCTTTCCGCCGGTCAGCCGTTCGACCAGCGATTGAGCGTGCACCCGGTCGAGGCGATTCAGGACCACTTTTGTCACGTGCCGGTAACTACGCCAAGGCGGGACGAATTCGGGCCTGTAGGTAATGACCAGCAGCACCGGGAGCTGCCGGATGTGGTTCACGAACAAGCCGAACAGCTCAAGGCTACTCGCGTCCAGCCAGTGAGCGTCCTCAAGCACCAGGAGCACCGGCTGCTTCGCAGCCAGTCTGCCAAGCTGGGCGATGAGCACGTCGAAGGTTCGGTTCTTACGCTGTTGGGGCGCGAGGTCCAGTATTGGACAGCGGCCAGTGCCTGGAATTCCGAGAAGCTCGGCCAACAATGGGAGCGCTTCGCTCACCTCACCCACCTGTTCCGCGATCAGCGCCTGGAGTTTGGCGAGCTTCACGACCGATGAATCCTCGCGTTCAAATCCCGCTTCCTGTTCAAGCTGGCCAATCACCGGACGAAGCGCGCTGTTGATGTGGTATGGCGAGGCGAAGTACCGGCGCAACCTGTGTGGTTCTCGAAGGAGACGCTCGCGAAGGGCCAGGGCGAGACGCGACTTGCCGATTCCGGCCTCACCCTCGAGCAGGACGACCTGACCGTCCTTGGCCTTGGCCTGAGTCCAGCGATCGACCAACAATGCGAGTTCCGGGTCACGGCCGACCAACGGCAGCACGGTAGCGTGACCGGCCTCGAAGCGGTCGTCGCTACGCACTTCGCCGAGCACCCGAAACGCTTCAGCCGCCCCGGAAAAACCTTTGATCGGCCGCAGTCCGATGCTTTCGAGCTTGAACTGGCCCCGCAGCAGTGCGCGCGTTGCTTCGGCAATGACCACTGTGCCGGATCCGGCCAACTCCTGTAGGCGGGCCGCCAGGTTCGGCGTTTCACCTACGACGCTGCATTCCTCGGCCTCGCCGGTGCCGATGATGTCACCCACCACGACCAGGCCAGTGGCGATTCCGATCCGAACAGCCAGGTGTTCGCCTGCCGCATCCAGCCGGTCGACGGCCTCAACGACCGCGAGGCCGGCCCTCACGGCCCGCTCGGCATCTTCCTCGTGAGCCTGGGGATAGCCGAAGTATACGAGGACGCCGTCGCCCATATACTTGGCAACAAAACCGTCGTACCGGCCGACGATCTCGGTGGCGCAAGCACGGTACGCAACGATCGACTGCCGTAGGTCTTCTGGATCGAGGCGGGCGGAGAGTGCTGTCGATCCAACGAGATCGCAGAACATCACTGTAAGCTGTCGCCGTTCCGCCTCGCTGTGAATCGGTGACACGGAGGGACGTAGTGCCGCCGTGGGCGGCGGCGACTTCTGAGCCAGAGTCGCGGCCGCCCTGAGAAAACGCTTGCGGTCACCAAGGGACAGTCCGAGCTCCTTGAGGTCGGCATCGGTGAGATCGTCGACGACATCGAGATCGATGCCGTTCTTCAAGAAGGTTTGGCGATACCGCTCAAGCCTGATGCTGGCGAGCCAGTCTCCGATGTCGGGCATGACATAGCATCCTCTGACATGGTCGAATTCGGATTGCTCTGAGGCGCTTTCCCACGAGTCGAGGATATACAGCTTACACCTGTCGCCCTGAGCCGTCACGTGGAACGGCTGCAATGCGCCCGGTCGTTAAGCTCCGACATTTCCAGTCCTCAAAGCGGTCATTTCCCCCGAAGTCCAGGATTTAGTCAGCCCACGAATGCCCGTCTGCACAAGCCGATTATTGACCTGCTAAGCGTCCCGGTCTTCGCGACATTGTCAGGAGATTTCTGGAACAGCATACGGAGGATGTCGTCATGCTGTTGAGACGTCGGCAATATCCTGAAACAATGCGGCGGCATCGACGGATCGGCGCCAATGGCTACCCACCCGACGCCGCCTATCGACACGGCCTCATCGCCCGCGCCGGACAGCGTCACGTTTTTGATCAGCACATGCGCCGTCGATAGCGCATCGATATGGACCTCGCATATCGCTCCAGCGGAACGAAGTGATGATTGCATCTGAACGTTGATGAGCTCCTCCTGTCCAAATCTTGGCAGTTCGATGCAAACCAGAAGACTGACAAATGCGATAAGCATGGAAAATGCCGACCAGATAAGGTTCATACAGTCGCGCGCAGAAAATTCGACTGGCGAACTCCACATGAATACCGTCGACACCACCGAAAATGCAGAGAGCAATGTGACCAGACCGAAGAAAACAGCGGTGGGGGTATGAATTCGTATCGTGGATCTGTCGCCACCCTTCTCGGTTACCTTGAAAGGCCGCCCGAAGGGTTTGCGGATGGCTTGGCAGAGAGTGATCGTGACAGGCAGTGCAGTTATCGCGTGGGTCACTTCCGTGAATAACGGTAAGGTTCTTCGCCCGGAAATCCACGACGAATAGCTCCAGAAAACGAAAAGGGCTGAAATTCCGTATTTCATGAAGACTATCTCATCGGCTTGAATGGCTGTGACATCGAAGAGCCAATAGATGGACGGTGCGAACAGCATGCACAGAATGAACGGCTTCGACAGCCAACTGAGTAGTCCGTGTATATAGTGCAGGCGCTGCGTGAGCGTAAATCGTCCGCGCCACAACGGCCCATCTTTGAGAAGGCCGATCTGGATCGTTCCAAGGCACCAGCGTGTCCGCTGGGTTATATATTCAGGGATACCCTCGGCCGACAGTCCAACACTCAGTTTCTCGTTCAACCATCGTGTCACATAGCCGCGTTCCATAAGGCGATAGGTCAACAGCATATCTTCCGACAACACTTCGTGCGGGAACCCACCCATGTCGTTGATCAGCGACCGCCTCACGACGAAGCTTGTGCCCACACAAAACGCGCACCCCACGGCATCTTTGGCAGGCTGGAAGGTATCAAAGAAGACGCGCTGGTCGTCAACGAATGATGACTTGATACCGAGATTGTGCTGGATTGGATCGGAATTGAAATAGAACTGCGGCGTCTGCACGAGCCCGATTTCATCGTTGCGGAACAGTCCCACAACGCGCATTAGGAAATTCTCCTGCGGTGCGAAATCTGCATCCAAAATCATGATCAGATCGGATGCATTGTCAGCAAAATTAGTTCGCTTCAGCGCATTGTTAAGGTTGCCGGCCTTTGCGTGGCGGTTGTCAGGGCGGGTAATGTAGTTGACCCCAACTTGCGAGCAGTAAGCTTGGATCTCTGGACGGCGCGTATCATCGCACACATAGACGGTGAACTTGGGGTAATCCATCGACTTCGCGCTGATGACGGATTTCTCCAGAATGTTTATGGGTTCGTTGTAAGTGCAGATGAAGACGTCGACAGCCGGATATGTGCTCTGCGCCTTCAATTGCTGCTGCGCGTCGTCAGCTTCCGGCGTCCAGTCGGACACCCTGAACAGGATGAATATGGAACCGAGCGCATAGACAACCGACACCGTTTCGAACGTGAAGTATAAATAGGCCCAGAGGCTGCTTCCGGTCATTTCAAGATCAGGCAATGTATCGAGCCATCGCCACGAGATGTAGAGTACCAGTGACAGGATAGTAGCGCTGCCAAACAAGATCCTGTCGGCCAAACGCTCCCGATCGGCGATCGTGGAGAAGGCAATGAACATGAGGGCAACACCGGCATCGAACAGCAAGACACCCGCCACATCGTCATCCACATTGAAAAACATTCGAAAACCTCAATTGGGTTGAAAGGGATTGAAGTCCATTGCGGCGAGTACGGCCCAGGCGGTCGCGCCCAAGTGCGGCCAATGGTGATACATGAATGCGCCGCCCTGCCCCATGGCGTCGATGGTCAATCCCGTCGAGAGTTGCTCGCTCGGCGTTGCGTAAAGCCAGCCCGATTCCGGATCGACATGTTGAAGTATGCTGCCGATCAGAGTTGAGGCACGTTTCGGTTCACCCTCCAGGCTGAACATCAGTGCGGCTTGCGCGGTTCCCTCGATCCACAGACCGTCGCGGTCACCATTGAAATCGTAGCCGCCCGGAACCGAAAGCCGACGATCAATAAGGTTCGCCGCATCATTCCATGGAGCGGGCCGCTGCGCTTCAGGTACGGCCAGGAGTGGCCAGATTTGCACGTCAAGCCACAGGTCCTTGCTGTGAACCGCTTGCTCCTGCGCATCGGTACCAATCAGAAAACCGTCTTTGTCATCGTGCATTGCCGATACGAAGCGTAGCGTATTTTGCGCAAGACGATGCCACCTCGGGTTTTCGGTTGTCATCCAGAGCCATCTTGAGACGGCGACGATATCGATGTTGTGCTCTGTTGATTTCCACGCAATGCGGGATGCATTTGGTTCGAAGCCGTAGTAGCCACCGGCAACGCCGGGATGATGCTCATCCCTTCCGTCCAACTGTTCCAACCACGATCCGAGGCGCTCCGCTTCCTCAAGATATTTGGGGTCTTTCGTTATGTGATGGAGTTGAAGAAGCGCAAGCGCTGCCCAAGCGACATTTCCCGAGGCAGTACTGATTTGATACTCGTCCTCGATCCAGCTTTTTGCGCCGTCATCCCACCATCCTGGGAGTGCAATCTTTTCATCGACATATCCTGAGCGATATGCGTTACGAAGTCTGCCGTCGGTATAATATCGATCTCGCTTGCCTGCTGAAATCAGCGCCTCACCGATTGATCTGGCGCGCTCAACCTGGCCACAGGCCAAGAAAGCCATTGCCGCCAGCGCATTGTCATAGACAAAGGCTGTGTTCTGCAACGCCTTCGGCAACTTCGTCCCCTTGGAGAGATAGCTTGGAAGAAATGAGCCGATGGAATCGCCTTTTGGTTCATCTGTCTTCGATCGCGCCATTGCTGCGCACAAGCCCAATCCAGTTGCACGATCAGTTGCGTGCCCCTGCGAAGCGGCAAGCGCGCACGCAAATGCAATGCCTGCGACAAAGATGGCCCGTCGCCTCACGTGCTAATTCCATCTCGTGTCAAAAACCACCTGAGCGCCGTTTTCTGCGATCATGCGGACGTCACGGAATGGATGTGGTTTTCCTTCCAGCCGAGGTTCGAACAAATAGTCCGAGGCCTGGCATTTGCCGTGTGGACACCTGCGATTCTTAACCGCCCCCAGGGTCGCTGTCTTGCCGTCTACGATCTGAGGATCAGCAATATGAGAGGTCCGCTTCGGCTCTGCCGCATTGGCCGGCGAAGACGCATATGCCCTTCCACCAGCGATCCTTGAACCAGCAGCGACAAGAGTCACCTTTAACTCTTTTACCTCCCGCGTGAGCGCCGTTGTCGCCTCGTCTACATAGCTGAGAGTCTTTTCCGCCCAATCATTCTGCCGCGTCACTTCGACCCAAGTCCCCACTGAGCAGAAATTGCCGGTGTTATTCTTGTCTGATTTTTCGGGGACGATAAAGGCGTAAAGTTCGCGCCGTTCTGTCGGAGGAAACGGGATGGCAAAATCGAGATCAACACGGTCGGTCGTTCGAGGTAGAAGGCGGCTTACCAGCCCCAGTACAGGTGCCTTCCAGGCGGACGATTCAATAACGACTCTTGAGCCAACCGACAGTGCTTGTGCCTGGCGTTCGGAAAAGATGGCAACAACAAACGCTTCGCTGCAATCGACTGATTGGGCAAGCGTATCGCCTGCATTCACTTGTTTGCCTACTTGTGCGACTGTCTTATAGATTTTTTCGGATTTCGTGATCGCGACATCCGCTCTCACCATCTTGTCGATTCGTCGTTTTTCCGCCCCCGTCAAGCTTTGCAGTTCTGCAAGCCGTGTCTTTATCGAGGCAATTTGCATGCTGATTTGCGAGACATCTGCCCTCCTTGCGCGAATCTCGTTTTGCAGATTTTGCAGATACTGGTTGTTGTCTCCGACATATATTCCCCGTTGAGCAAAACCAAGATCGTCGCTTGACATGACAACTTTCAGCCTTGCCGCCTCAACCTTCGCATCCTCCAGCTTGATCTTATTAAGAAGCTCGTCTTTCGTGCCCGGTAAGACACCCTTGGATACCAGGCGGAGCTTCCGCTCGGAGTCGGTCCTCTCATTTGCCGCTGAATATGTCGCAAGACTTAGCCGAACTTCAGCATCCCGCAGCTCGTTGCTCGAACGCGCGATCAGTGCGCCCTGCTGCGTCGACAATTCGGCTTCGAGGTCCTTGATCCGCTTGAAATAGTCTTCAAGATTAGCTTCCTTGAGCAGCATCTCGTTTTGAAGTGACGTCGACTCAACCTGAAGTCCGATCAAGGTAGTGCGGTCGACACGTTCATTCTGAACCGTTGCAATCGGCCCCTCGAACGAATCTTCCAGATGGCTAGCCATTTTCGTAACTGTTCCAGCGATCGGTGAGGTGAGCGCGGACACGGGAGCGTTCACAACCGCCCTGGCGGAAGTAGAAGTAAATATTGGGGGCAGCACAGACGACGTGAAGACCGTCGCCAATACGCCGAGCACGCCATATGAAGCAATTTTTACAGAAGTTGGTCTTCCTGCAATCGGGGTATTCTGGTGACGAGAAATCATAGTTTCCACTCCGTCAAAGAGATTTGCGAACTATGTTTCCTTCCTCTTTCCCCCTCCCGTATTGTTTTTATTTCCCCCTCTATAATAGAAACGATCCCAAATAAGCTGATTCTGCGCAATACGTAATTGTGTTTAAATAATCTGCCTATTTATACGTCATAAGCGATCGATCTGGCCGTGAGAAGAGATCATGGACCCTGCCATAGCGTTCAACTGAGCGTTCTTCCACCGGAACCACGGCGAACGTCGCAGCGGTCATCGGATAGGCGCCTTCGCCAGGCAGATCGGTCAGCGTGGCGTTGAAGTGTGGTGCCCTTTCCCAGGCGATCGCGTTTATCGCGGCACGCACGCCGTCAGGACCCGGCCTGATGAAACGATCCGCCTTGTTCTGCAGCGATGCAGAAGGAAGTCCTGCGCGCTCGACCTGGCCATATTCCGCATAGGCGATCGCACCTTTGACGTCCGGACGGCGCGGATCAGTTCCTGGGTGCCTTCGGCACCGGTTCCGAGCGGCCATGCGATCAGCGTGTCGGCACCATGGGCCTTTTTCCAATCGGCACTGACGGCAGAGAGATACTTGGTAAAGACAAAAGTGGTTCCGGATCCATCCTTGCGGTAAAGCACGCTGATCTTGAGATCAGGCAGCACTGCATCGGGGTTCAGCGCCCTGATGGCCGGATCGGACCACGACTGGATCTTGCCGAGATAGATATTGGCCAGAACCGGTCCAGAAAGGCGCAAGACGCCATTTTCGAAGCCGTCGATATTCGCGACCACGGCTACACTGCCGAACACGATCGGAAATTGTTCACGCCCATGTTTTTCGAGTTCGGCTGGGTTTATGGGGACATCGGTCGCGGCAAAGTCGAGTTCAGTCTGATCAAGCCGCATCACGCCGGCAAGTGAGCCTACTAGTTCATAGTCGACGGTCCAGTCCGGCGAGATGAAATCACCGCCATCCGCCCGCGCATCCTGATAGGCCTGCGACCATTCCGCGATCGCCGGCGCTGCAAAGGTCGAACCCGCACCGCGAATGGGTTCTGCTTGGCCGGCAGTGCCGAAACTGAAAGGGAGGAGAGTGACGCATGCAATCGCGACAACAGCCGCACGAACCGAGCGGGTCCGGAGAGAGATTCGTTCCATCACCAATGCCTCGCCACTGTTCTCAGTTGAACCCAATCATATTTATAGAATCGCGATTCAAGGCAGTCGCCTCGAACACTGAAGACGTTCTGACCATTTGAGTATTTCATTTGGTTAACACTAAGATGACAAAATCCATCAGGTTTGGCTTGCCGATCAGCAATCCATTTTCGGTGAATTCAGTTTTGGCAAAAAATGAAAATAAAAACGCTATTCAACTGACACATCAAGGTATTCACATTGACGGACAATTGAAATTTTAACGGGATCCCCGTTCGCAAGCAGTCCACTTAACAAGTGATCATCGCCGATTACGTGTCGATTGAAACGCAACTTCAAATTTCCTGCTTTTATGGTTAACCGCGGCATGGAGTCTGCACCTGTACAAGCGCACAAGTGGCGGATAAATCTTCCTTAGAAAATGCCGATAATAGTCGATTTCTGCCGATTTAGGATTGGTGCGTCAGTGACTACAATCGTTTCGTGAGGTCGGGCGTGGGAGCCTTAGCGGGGACTTTGTGCTAGTCTGGACCAAAGGAGACTGGCGCTATGAGCGAGATGCGGAAAATCGCGGCGATCCTGGTCGCGGATGTGGTCGGCTACAGCCGTCTCGCTGGCGCGGACGAGGATCGCATCCTAGCGCGGCTGCGCGCCCTGCGCAGCGATCTGATCGATCCCACGATCGCCGTGCACAATGGCCGCATAGTCAAGCGCACAGGAGACGGAAGCCTCATCGAGTTCCGCAGCGTCGTCGATGCCGTGCGCTGCGCCATTGAAGTGCAGAACAGCATGGTTGAGCGCAATGCCGGCCTGCCGCCCGATCGCCGGATCGAGTTTCGCGTCGGCATCCATCTGGGCGATGTGGTTGAGGAGAGCGATGGGGATCTCATGGGAGACGGCGTCAATATCGCCGCGCGCCTCGAAGGCATTTGCGAGCCTGGCTGTATCTGTCTGTCCGAGCAAGCGTACTGGCAGGTCAAGGCAAGGCTCGATCTCGCGATCGATGATCGCGGCGCGGTGCAGCTCAAGAACATCGCTGATCCGGTCCGGGTTTATTCGCTGCAAGTAGGCATCGCCGCTCAGGCGAAATCCGCGACACCAGCGGAGACGCGCGCGGCGGCAGGACCTTCGGCGTTGCCGCCCGTTCCTGATAATCCCTCCATCGCCGTACTTGCGTTCAACAACATGAGCGGCGATGCCGAACAGGAGTATTTCTCCGACGGCATAAGCGAAGACATTATTACGGACCTCTCGAGGCTGTCCGAGTTGCACGTGATCGCCCGCAACTCGTCTTTCGTATACAAGAAGGCAGCAGTCTCCGTCCCGGACGTGGCCAAGGCGCTTGGCGTCCGCTACGTGCTCGAGGGCAGCGTGCGCAAGGCTGGCAACCGGGTGCGAGTCACGGCCCAATTGATCGATTCGAGCAGCGGCGGACATGTCTGGGCTAACCGATTCGATCGCGACCTCACCGATATTTTCGCGGTTCAGGACGAAATTACGCAAGAGATCGTGGCTGCGCTCAGGCTCAAGCTGACGGTTAGCGAACAGGCTCAGCTAGCCCGTGAGCGCGCGGTGAACGTCGAGGCGTACGAGTTCTTCTTGCGCAGTCGGGAACAGAGTTTGACTTGCACCCGAACCGGAAACATCGCGGCGCGCAACTTGGCAGGAGCGGCCATCGCCCTCGATCCAAGATTTGAGGCGGCCCACGCACTTATCGCCTTCACCCATGTACTCGACTACATCAACGCCTGGAGCACCGATCCTGAGCACTCACTACGGACGGGGCTGGAACTCGCACAGCAAGCCGTAGGGATGGACGAAGAACAGCCCGACGGTCACTTCGCGTTGGGCATGGCTTGCATGTGGAGCCGGGACCTGGACCGCGCGCGGGCGGAGGTGCAACGTGGCCTTGCGCTTTCGCCCAACTCAATCGACCTCCTCATGTTGATGGCCCATATCCAGATATTCTCGGGTGATCCAGCAAGTGCGCTCGAGACACTTGATGCTTCGATGCTGTTGGACCCGCACTACCCGGAAGTCCTGCTCCAATTTCTTGCCGACGCGCGCTTTTCCCTCGGCGATTATGAGCAAGCGATGATCGCGCTCGAGCAGCGGCTCGAACGAAACCCTCAGTCAGAGACCGCCCAGGCTCTGCTCGCGTCCTGTTATGGCCACCTCGGACGACCGGAGGAGAGCCGGCGGGCGTGGGAGCAAGCGCTCCAGTTGAATCCCACCTTCTCTATCGAGCGCCGCCGCCGCGTCCTTCCCTTCCGGAATCCTGTGGACTTTGAGCACCGCGTTGAAGGACTCCGCAAGGCGGGACTGACAGTCTGACGCGCTCCGCGGCCGATGCCTTAATGAGAAGCGCGTGATATAGTTCACAAGCCCAATCCCGCACGGACAATTCCGCAGCAGGTGTTCCATACTGCCGTTATCGGCAGAGCTCAGATCCAAACCAAATGAATAGATTGCGGATGACACTTCGCCGCCTTAAAGGTTTTGGAAGCGGCAATCAGCCGTGAAAGCGTCGAGGATTTGTTTATGCCCACTGGCACGGTTAAGTTTTTCAATGGAGACAAAGGTTTTGGCTTCATTACACCCAAAACCCAGGAGCTGACGTGTTTGTACACGTGTCTGCTTTGGAGCGCGGCAGCTGCTGAGTGAAGGACAGAAAGTGAGCTACGACATCGGTTAGGAGTTTCAACGAGTTAGCTTTGCACTTAATTTGAGAGCGTGCAGTTTTTTGAGAATTCTGCACCCAACGGCCGCTCCACACATGAGATTCGAGTTCACTGGAGTCTCACTTTTTAAGGGTCTTCCTCAATTTGTGTGGAGATCAACCGACTGAAGACGATCAAGCGCGCAATGTATGGCCGAGCGGGCCCAGAGCTTCTCAGAACGCGGATGATGCCAATCAAATCGGCTGATCTCCACACAAATTGAGGAAGACCCGATTAAGTGTCGTAGCTGGCCAAAACCATCGCATTCTTACCATTAGCTGCCAAACGACATGGCCGGTTACGCATCACTGCGCCGCTTTCTTTTGGCCCGACACATTTTGCTCCCGTCCTCTCTCAAATGGCCCGCGGACATCCGCAACTACACATCCTTTCTTCCTATACCGATCGTTTCGTAGATCTCGTCGGAAAGGGTTTTGACTGCGCCATTCGCGTTGGCCACCTTCCAGATTCTGTCCTAGTCGCAAGGCGTGTCGGATCGATCTTCGGCATCCTGGTTGCGAGTCCTGAATACATAGTCCGCTCACGGCGCTCCCTTACCACCGGACGAGATCGTAAATCATCAAGTCGTCATGCGAGACGGTGGCAATTCATGGACGGCGATAGGATTATTACGGTGCGTCCGCAGGGACGGTTCGTAGCTGATAGCGGAATATCGCTCGCATCTGCCGCTCTGGATGGTATTGGGATCGGCTACCTACCGGAATCGCTTGTCGCGGATCATATTTGTTCGGGCGCATTGGTGCCAATCATGACGCGCCATCCGATTCCGCCGGCTGGCATCTTCGTCGTAAGGCCACCCGGCCAGCATCCCTCGCGAAAGGTGAGGATTCTCACTGAAATGCTCATCGAACGTTTCGGAACCGCGTCCGTCAAGGGCGGCGCGGCGGGCCTTGGGCAGGCAAGACGAACGATCAGCGTGTGGGTAACGTCAAGATTGCAAGGTCGACCGCTCCAACTCTGTGGCTTGGCACAAGAGATCACTGGCCCTGAACTCAATCAAGTTCCCGATCGAACCCTCGCGGTCAAGCGGGCGGGTCGGGTGCGTATTGGGTAGGCGGTTGCCGGAAGGTGTCGGGCAGCGTGCATATGTTACGGATAGGATGCGTTGGCAGAATTGCCCGGCGGATAACAGGCCGCCGCGATTCCGGATTATACAGAAATCGGAACTGGATCGGCGATCGCGGACGCGGCCGGCCGCTCCCCAACGTCGCGAAATGGCTTTCTTAACGCTGAGTGCATCGGCAACTAAAGGTGCCGCCGATGCAAGAATAGCGCGGTGCTGGATGTCGATCGATGATCCACCGCTATTTCGCCGGGTAAGGCTCAACGTCTGCGGACCAGTAGTGATTGGCGATATTCTGGGAGTTGCGGATGACGTGGTAGGCAATTTCAGGGTTTCCCCCTTCGAATGTATCCGGGTCTGCACCATACATGAGACAATACATTCGCTGATGCACAACTGCCGCGAAATATTGCAATGCTGGCGCAGCGTCTTCCAGACCGATCGCTTGCATTTCCACGGCGGCCCTCTTGGTCGCTTCCTCCAGAGCACGCGACACCGCGGCAGCCAGCTTGCTGCCGGCGCGACTGATGACATCGACGATCTGGCGCTCTGCCAAAGTTAGATTAGGGGTGTTTTCGGCCATTGTTCACCTCACCGGCAGCAGCTTGAAGGGCCTGATCCGCCTCTTGGAACAGAAAGGTGTTTTCTGCATACCATTCCTTTCTGCCGGCTCTATTTCGTTGTTCGGCAGAATTTACTCACTATCTCAAAACATCCTGCCATTCAGCGTGGCGTTCGATCTGGGTTTTCGCGAATGGGCAAAGCGGAATGATCGTAATGCCTTCGCGCCGGGCATCCTCTACCGCCTGGCGGACCAACCGCTCGCCAACTTTTCGGCCACGCAACGCGGCAGGGACTTCTGTGTGGTCAATGTTGATCAGCTTTCGACCCGCTCGACTGTAGGCCATCTCGGCAGTGGCCACAACCTCCATCCAAGGCCCGTATGTATCATGCCCGACTCGCCCGAACGGTCAGCCATCGATCATCGGGCTTTCCGATGCACTGATGTACTTCGCCGACTATCCAGCCGGCGTCTGTGACTGCGGATCGCAGGGCAGGCTCGCGCCAGTACGTTTCGACGTACCGCCGAGGCGCTGCGGCGCTTCCGTGGGTGGACACGTCCGCGCCATCGCCCTCCCTCACCGAAACGTGCAGTCGGCCACCGGTCCGGGTCGCCTCGGCGAGCCGTCCAAGCACTGTGACGAAATCCTCGCGCGCGACGTGAATCAGGCAGGCACAGGCCCAGACCCCGTCATACGGCGTGCCGGGACGCTGCGGATCGGCGAGGTCTTGGGTCAGCGGATCCAACAGGTCGGCCTTAAAGCCACTCTCGCGAAGCAGTTCCACGAAACCCTTCGAAATGTCGGTGCGCCGGACGCTGATCCCCCGCTTCTCAAGCTCAAGCGCATCTCGCCCGCCACCGCTTCCGATCTCCAGCACCCTGCCCGAGCCGCCCAGCTCGGTCACGAACACATCGATCTCCGCCGCGACCCATTTCGGCATCGCCGCGGCTTCGGCAGCGTATTCCGCCGCGACGGCGTCATAGGACCGCACAGTATCCCGGTCGGTGCTCATCGTAGCGCTCCTCCCTCAAAACAAAAGGCCACGACGGGCGAGTGGCCCATCAGCCGGTGACGCCCGTCACACTTTCGGCATTTAATGACGTCGGGGGCGTTTTGCTTCCCAGCCATAGCAGAAATCCGATCTGAGACACTAACCGATGAGAGCTCAGGACGGTTAGAGTAAGGACTTGTTAGAGCATGGATATTGATGTTCTCTATTTGTTCTCCAACTCAGAAAGGCGGAGGGGACCATGCGGCGTTTGAAAATGCCGATAGGGCGGATTTTGATTGGTGCCAAATTGTCTACAATCACTGATCGACGAGACCAAGCGTCTGATCCTATTGAAGAATCCGGAAGATCCGTTTCTGCAACAGTGCTGATCAGGGTTCTCTTGGCGCAACCGCAATCTCAGTCTGCCCGCTCCTGTCGAGCGCCTCGCGGACAAAGCCTGTCTCCTTCATTTCCTCGATAAAGTTCCGCAAAAAGGCAGACGCCACTTGCAGTTCGCTGCGCACAGCCAAGGCCTGCTGGATGACCGTAAAGTGGTCGGGCAAAATGCGCAGCTCTGGATCCGATCCAGAAGAGCGCTCCAGCACTTGCCGGACGCCCGCCGCTGCCTCGCAGCCACCATTCAGGAACTGTTCGAGCGCGGCAGCAGGCGTTGCTGCGCGGACAATTTGCGCGTGTTTGAGATTGCGTGTCAAAAACAGATCGTAGGCCGCATTCACGGTCACCGAGATGCGGTTTCCTTCCTTGTCGAGATCTTCGACTGTATGGAAAGGAGAGGTTGCGACGACGACATACGTGCCCTCAATCATGACGTAGGGCGGCGAGAAGGTAAGTTTTGTCGCGCGTTGAGGATCTACTGCCAGGAAGGCAATGTCCCACTCGTTCTTATCCAGGGCATCGAAGACCTGACCGGCGGCGGTGTAAGTTACAAAGCTCACCTGACAACCCAGTCGATTTGCAAGCTCAGTTGCAAGGTGCACGCTGACCCCGGTCAGCGTGCCGGTTGCCGGGTCACGCTGGACCAGAGCGGCGTTGGCAAGATTGATCGCGGCGCGCAGCGTTCCCGTTGGAGCAAGATCGCCGATAACCGCGGTGACCGCTGGCGTGATCATGAACCCTGCTCCTGGAATTGGCGGGCAAGGCTCTCTGTCCCGCGCGCCAGAATTCCGGCATCAATTCCCACAGCAGTAAATGTGGTACCAAGCGAAATGCATCGATGCGCAAAGGCAATGTTGGGCGTCAGGATACCTGACGGCTTTCCAGCCTTTTCAATGCGTTCGACGGCATCCTCGACGGCAGAGATCACCACTGGATGGTCCGGTTCTCCGGCGAACCCGAGGCTCGCGGCCAGATCAGCAGGCCCGATAAAGATGCCATCGACGCCATCGACTGTCGCAATTTTTTCCAACGACTCTAGCGCCTCGCCCGTTTCCACCTGAACCAGAAGGCAAAGCTCTTCATGGGCACGTTTGGCGTAACCACCGACACGGCCAAACCGCGTTGCCCTCGTCAGACCTGACACGCCGCGTACACCGTCAGGCGGATAGCGCATCGCCGCGACTGCACTTTGCGCTTCTTCCCGGTTTTGCACGTAAGGAATCAACAGCGTCTGAGCACCGATGTCGAGAAAGCGCTTGATCAGAACCGTATCATTGCTGGCAGGACGAATGATCGGTGACACATCGTAGGGCGCAACCGCCTGCAACTGCGGCAGTACGCTCAGAACATCGCCGGGTGAATGTTCCGTATCGAAAAGCAGCCAGTCAAACCCGGAAGCAGCCACGGCTTCAGCGATGTAGCTCCCCGGCAAACTGCACCACAATCCAATCTGTTGGCGCCGTTCGGCAATGGCACGCTTGAAGCGATTTTCTGGAAGTTTCATGGCATCACCTATTTGAACGAGACGCCGATTGCGCCAAGGGAACCGTAATCTGCATGAATGACATCACCTGCTGCGATGTCTACCGGACGTGTAAAAGAGCCGCCGAGGACAATCTGTCCCTTTTGAAGTTTGGCACCGACGCGGTGAAGCTTGTTGACCAGCCACGCGATTCCGGCGGCCGGATGGCCCATGATTGCAGCGGAGACACCCGACTCCTCAATCGTCCCGTTCTTCGACAGCGTGGCACCGATCCAGCGCACGTCGACATCCATCGGCCGGATCGTCCGTCCGCCAACCACGATAGCGCCAAAGGCCGCATTGTCGGCAATTGTATCCGTTATGGCGCGCGGAACGTCCGTCCGGTAATCGATGATTTCGAGGGCCGGAACGACAAATTCGGTGGCACGCATCACGTCATAAATCCGCGTTCCCGGCCCCTCGAGGTCCTCGCCCATGATGAAGGCCAGTTCGACCTCAAGTCGCGGCTTGAGGAAGGAATTAGCGTCGATCTGAGCTCCATCATTGTACAGCGCGTCATCGAGAATGCGGCCATAGTCCGGCTCGGTCATTTTTGAAGCCAACTGCATCGCCCGTGACGTCAAGCCAATCTTGTGACCGACAACGCGGGCACCCTTGGCGATACGCTTCTCGGCCCATAGATCCTGAATCCGATAGGCATCCTCGATCTCAATATTCGGAAATGTCCGGCTCAATTGCGGGATTGGCTTGCGCTCCTGTTCGGCACGCATAAGGTCGTTGGCGGCGCGCTGGCGCTCTTCATCAGTCAGCATGTTTTCCTCCACTCGGCACGAACGAACGCCGCAGATTTACTTGATTGGGGGTTTTGGAAGGACGGCTTCACCCGGCTCCATCACGTACGCGTATTCAAGGCTATACCAGGGGGCGCTGATATCCGCCTCGGTCGGATGGTCCTCGTCATGCTGCACGAAGTCTCCTGTCAGGGCGCGCGTGACGCCGAACTGGACATCCGTATCGATATGGGGATCGTGAGGATCGAACACCTGGGAAATCAGCGTCTTGAATCCCTCTTTGAAAATGAGGGCGTGAAGATGCGCCGGTCTGTAAGGATGGCGATCTTGTGCTTGCAACAGGCGCCCGACAACGCCGTCGGTCGGAATGGGATATCCGACCATCTTGACAGTGCGAAACCAGAAACGTCCGTCGGAATCCGTCGTGAACTTGCCACGCAAATTCATTTCCACCTGTTCAGGATCCTGGTTTTCGTAGAGACCCACCGGAGACGCGTGCCAGACATCGACTTCCGCTCCCGCAATCGGGTTCCCTTCCCTGTCCTGCACACTGGCATGAACAAAAAGCGGCAGGCCCGGCGTGTCGGAGCGAACGATTGTCCCGCCGTTGTCGACATGAGGAGAATTCAGTCGCCAGAAAGGACCCAGCAAGGATTGTGAAGTCTCGGTCTGCCCGCTGTCGCCGTTGTTGAGGAGGCATACCAATGATGACACACCGAGGGACCCTGCCATTAGCACCATCTCGTTGTGACTGTCGGTCTGCAACTTTCCAATTTCATTCAAAATCGCCGTCGTCTCGCGAAACTCCTGTTCGGTGAGACGGACCTCCCTGACGAAGGCATGGACATGGGTAACAAGCGACGTCATGATCTCCCGAAGCCGCGGATCGCGCGTCTGCTGCATGACCTCCAGCACAGCATCCGTGACGTCTTCCTGTCTCTCAATCGCCATCTTTGCCTCCCTGCTTTCCTAAACGTGTCGTAAATTATCGATTATTTGTCAACACGATTAATGATGATTCAGCACCTATTCAAATGAAACGATGCCTCCATAACGAGCTAACATGTTTATTTTTCGTAGTTTTTTGTCGTTCACGCTGCTTGTCAATATTCAATTCCGACAAAGAGACTCAAAACTGTTGACACAAATCATCGTTTATTCTATTGATCATCGATAGTTGAAAGATGCTCAGGTCTTTGGGAGGACCCATTGCAAAGCGATCGGACAGACACGCACCTTACCGGTGCGGCAACTCCCCTCGGGGAAGCGGACGGGGGAAACTCATTCGTCGATGACGGGAAGAACACAATCGCAAGCCAGCTCGTATCGCGGCTTCGCGAAGCAATCGTTTCGGGCCAGTTGGAGGCCGGCAGCAAAATCAATCTCGACAATGCACGTAAGCGCTTTCAGGTCAGTCTCAGTCCTTTGCGTGAAGCTTTGGCAAGGTTAATCTCAGACGGTCTGGTCGAGTTCGAGGACAATCGCGGTTACCGCGTCGCTCCGCTTTCCCTCGCCAATCTGGCAGAAGTCACCAGCCTTCGCGAGGAGATGGAAACCTATGCGCTTCGCGAAGCCATGACGGTCGGTACGGTGGAGTGGGAAGGTAACGTCATGCGTATCCTTCATCGCCTCAATCGCACAGAGCGCGATGCTGCCCGACCTGAAACCCTGCAACAATGGGAAGATATTCACCGTGAATTTCATCTCACACTGATTTCCGGTTGCGGCAAACCACAGCTCCTGAGCTTCTGCAGCATCCTCTTGAATCTCAATGACCGCTATCGTCGCACGTTTTTGCGGGCGACTTCAGGCGATCGCAATGTCAACACGGAGCACAGCGAAATAGCGCAAGGTGCGATCGCACGTGACATGGACTACGCCTGCAATCGACTGCGCGAACACATCCACCGTACAGGGACCAATCTTCAAAAACATTTGTCCGAAAAGGGCATCGGCTGAAAAGCCGGTACGGAGGTGAAAATGAATTCCACGTACGCATGTCGGCCTTTGGGATTGGCCCATTTTTCGGCCATACAAATACCGCCGCAGGAACTCGTCCCAATGGCTGCGAAAGCCGGGTTTTTGGCCGTCGGTCTCAGACTTTACCCGGCTTTTCCGGGTGCACCCTTCTACGAAGTCCCTGCCGGAAGCGCAGCGTCGTACGATCTGCAACAACGCTTGAATGGGGAAGGCGTGCAGGTTTACGACATCGAATTCGTGACCCTGTCGGCCGATTTTGTTCCCGACTCGATTGCCCCGATCCTTGAAGCGGCGAATGCGATTGGAGCCAAACGCCTCAGCGTTTGCGGTGATGATCCTGATCGCTCCCGGCTCGTCTCCAATTTTGCCGAACTCTGCGATCTCGCGGCCAGATTCGACATGGGTGTCGATCTTGAAAACATGGGCTGGAGAACGGTTGCTACTTTTTCCGATGCTCTTGCCGTTGTCGAACAAGCCGGGAGGCCGAACGGCGGCGCACTGGTCGATACCTTGCACTTCTCGCGAAATGGAGGAGAGCCGTCTGATCTTCGTACCGCGGCCAAGTCGAGGATAAGAAGCGTTCAGCTTTGCGACGCCGGTCAACCTGCCCCGCAGTCACACGAAGAAATGATTGCCGAGGCCAGGTCAGGACGGCTTGCACCTGGCGAAGGTGTGCTGACACTGACTGCGATCCTACGCGCGGTTCCGGAAGATGCAGCAATATCGGTGGAGGTTCCGATCGGTCCGTCAGTCGATCCGCAAGATCACATTGGTCACCTGTTTGCTGCGAGCGGGCATTTGCTGGATTTGGCCGGAAACGTCGAGCGGTTCCGCTGAAACGCAGGAACTACAAATTCCACATTGATTGTTTGGGAGAGAGGCAACGGGAATGGACTACAAGCTGGATTTCAGCGTCGTCTTCGACGAGATGCCCGATCTTTTGCTCGGGGCTTTGGCGACGCTAGGTCTCGCCCTTGCCGGCATGACTCTCGCATTGATCATTGGCATATTGGGTGTAGCAGCACGCAAATCGCGTTTTTGCGTTCTGCGAGGTCTGGTCATCGGCTTTGTCGAAATCGTCCGCAACACACCTTTCCTCGTCCAGATATTCTTTATTTTCTTTGCTTTGCCCATGCTTGGGCTGCGCTTCAATCCAACGGTAACCGCAATCATTGCGCTTGCAGTTAACGGCGGTGCCTATGCCATCGAGATCATTCGCGGCGGGGTCGATAATATTCAAAAAGGCCAGATTGAAGCTGGTCTTGCACTTGGCCTTCACAAGGCGCAGGTATTCCGTCTCATCGTGCTGAAGCCCGCCTTGCGCTCGATCTATCCATCGCTCACCAGCCAGTTCATCATGCTGACCCTGACGTCTTCGGTGTGTACTTCGATCGCCGCCTATGAGCTGACGTCGGTGGCCCAGATCATCGAATCAGACACGTTCCGCAGCTTCGAGGTCTATTTCACGATTACCATCATGTACCTCATTATCTCGTGGATGATGATGAGCATGTTTGCCCTGATCAACCGCCACTACTTCAGTTACCCGGTTCGTTGAGGGGAATATCATGAACATCATCGGCCCCAACGAAATCCTCTTCCTGCTCCAGGGTCTGAAATGGACCATCCTGCTCTCTGCGATCGGCTTTGTCGGCGGCGGTGTCTTTGGTTTGCTTGTCGCCCTGGCACGGACTTCGAACTGGAAATCACTCCGGCGCACTACCGCTGGATACATCTCCGTATTCCAGGGAACGCCCCTGCTGATGCAGCTTTTCGTCGTCTATTACGGGATTACGCTGATCGGCATGGAAGTGGACGCCTGGGTCGCGGTGACGATTGCTTTAACGCTGCATGCGAGCGCTTACCTTGGAGAAATCTGGCGCGGTGCCATTCAGGCCGTGCCAAAAGGTCAAAGCGAAGCCGCCAATGCGCTGGGTCTGCACTATGTCTCGCGCACGAAAGATATCATTCTGCCGCAGGCCCTGCGTCTGTCGCTGCCTGCGACCGTCGGCTTTCTTGTCCAGCTGATCAAGGGCACATCTCTTGCCGCCATCGTGGGCTTCATCGAACTTGCCCGCGCCGGGCAGATCGTCTCGAACCAGACCTACAAGCCCCTGCTCGTCTTCGGCATCGTCGGGGCCGTTTACTTCGTCATTTGCTGGCCGTTGTCGCTCTATGGGGCACGGCTGGAAAATCGGTTGGCAGCTGCCGCAGCGCGTTAGCGTCCAAACGAAAATAAAATCGGGAAAATTACCAAGGAGGAACCATTATGATCAGCATATCACTACGGCAGTTCAAGCGCCGCAACGTTCTCGCCGCTGCCATGGCACTTTTCGCGCTGTCCTTCCTAGGCGCAACGCTGGCTCAGGCGGCAACCGTTGATGAAGTCAAGGCGCGCGGCAAGATCGTTGTCGGCATCCAGGGCGACAACCGTCCATGGGGCTTCGTCAACTCCAGCGGGGTACAGGACGGCTATGATGCCGACATCGCCAAGTTGTTTGGCAAGGATCTTGGCGTCGAGGTCGAATTTGCTCCGCTCGCCGTAGCCAATCGGATACCGGCTCTGGTCAGCGGTAAGGTCGACATACTCTTCGCGACGATGGCGATGACCGAGGAACGCGCCAAGTCGATCCAGTACAGCAAGCCTTATGCCGCCAACACCATCTCCCTCTATGGACCAAAGGAAAAGAAGATCGTTGCCGTCGCCGACCTCGCTGGATTGGAAATCGGCGTGCCGCGTTCCAGTTCGCAAGACAAGGCAGTCACCGACGCGGTGGCTACGACCGCCACCGTTCGCCGGTTTGATGATGATGCTGCTGCAATCCAGGCAATGCTGTCCGGTCAGGTCCAGGCTGTCGGCGGCAACCAGTTCTACATGCAGCGCCTCGATGAAGCGAAAGCCGACACTTACGAACGTAAGATCGACTTCCTAACCACATTCAACGGCGTCGGAACGCGGCTGGGCGAAAAGGACTGGAACGAGACCGTCAACAAGTTCCTCGACAAGATCATGTCTGACGGCGAACACGCCAAGGTCTATGAAAAGTGGATGGGCATGAAGCCGCCCGCATTTCCTGAATCCATTCCGAACATCCCCTTCACCGTGAAGTAAGCTGTTAGACGAGGTTGAAACCGTGCCACAGACGCCGAACATCGATACACCATTGATCGCCATGGAAGGCGTCGAAAAATGGTACGGGACATTCCACGCATTGAAATCCATCAATCTGATGGTCCGCAAAGGCGAGAAAATCGTCCTTTGCGGACCGTCCGGATCAGGAAAATCCACGCTGATCCGCTGTATCAACCACCTCGAACCTTTTGAGGAGGGGCGCATCGTTGTCGACGGAACCGCGCTCGATGATAGCTCCAGGACAATCGACGCCGTGCGCCGCGAAGTGGGAATGGTGTTCCAGAGCTTCAACCTGTTTCCGCACATGACGGTCCTCGAAAATTGCGCCCTTGCACCCATGCGGGTGCGTGGCACGAAAAAGGCTGAAGCCGAATCTATCGCCAGAAAATATCTCGAACGGGTCCGAATTCAGGATCAGGCCGACAAATATCCGGCACAGCTCAGTGGCGGACAGCAGCAGCGTGTCGCCATCGCGCGGGCGCTCTGCATGGAACCGAAGGCGATGCTCTTCGATGAACCGACCAGCGCACTTGATCCTGAAATGGTCAAGGAGGTCCTCGATACGATGATCGGTCTTGCTCGCGACGGCATGACGATGATCTGCGTCACCCACGAAATGGGCTTTGCGCGCCAGGTTGCCGATCGCGTGATCTTCATGGCGTCCGGCGAGATCATCGAGGAAGGCGAGCCGGAAGTATTCTTCCGCAATCCCGCGCATGCCAGAACGCGGGCTTTCTTAGGCGAAATACTAGCTCATCACTAGAACCAGTTCGGCTTTGCAAAAATTCAACATGCTCGAGCCGCTGCGGCGTTGGCCCCGGTCTGACAATTATTGGAAATCTGATGTCTCACCATTCTGAAAAGCCCATGCCCCGCCCAAAAATTCAGGTGGGACTGATCGGCGCGGATATCCAGATGTCCAAATCGCCTGCCCTGCATGAGCGAGAGGCAGGTTTGCACGGGCTCGATTACCACTACGAACTGTTCGACCTTACCCGGCGCGGCGTATCGCCCGACCACCTGGAAGACCTATTACTCGAAGTGGAACAACGAAGCTTTGCCGGGGTGAACATCACCCATCCCTGCAAACAGCTCGTCATCCCTTATCTGCACGAACTATCCGAGGATGCGGCCGCTCTCGGTGCTGTCAACACCATTGTCTTGCGCGACGGCAAGCGCTTTGGTCACAACACTGACTGGTCCGGTTTCTATGAGAATTTTACGCGTGGCCTGCCAGATATTGCCAAGCGCCATGCAGTTCTGCTGGGTGCGGGCGGCGCAGGTGTTGCCGTTGCCCACGCGGCGTTGAAACTCGGCATCGAACGCCTTGCCATTTCCGATCGAGACACGCATCGCGCCGAGGAACTTGCCGCGCAGTTGAATGATCGTTTTGGATCTGCGCGGGCACATGCAATTTCCGACGTCGCATCCGCCATGAAGGATGCCGATGGACTCATCCATGCGACACCAACAGGAATGCGCAGCCACCCGGGCCTGCCCGTTGAACCGCACGCCCTGGATGCGAGACATTGGGTGGCCGACATCGTCTATATGCCACTTGTCACCCCACTTCTGAAACTGGCCCGCGAACGCGGCTGCCGTACGCTCGACGGTGGCGGCATGACGGTCTTCCAGGCCATCGGCGCTCTCAGGTTGTTTTCAGGGATAGAACCCGATGCCGAACGAATGAGGCGGCATTTTGCAGAGATCATCGCATCAGAAGATGCGCGACAGCACAATGTTTGACGCGAAAAGCAACCTAGCCGACGTCCGGCGGCCGTTGCAGGGAAACTATGTGGGCAGCGTATTCCGGTATGCCGATAGCGCGGGATCCGACTCCGTCAGGTCCACACGCAATGCGAACCGGCCAGCTTCAAGTGCTTCGGCCGCTTCCGCAGCTGCGGCTGCGAACAGCAGATCTGCAATTCGCTTCAAAAGGTCCGCAGGCCGACCGGGCGCGACCCGTGCAACGATCTGGACGAAGACGTTCTCGGGGTGCTCGTCGGCAACGAACGATATTGTCGCTTCACGCGCAAAAGTCCTGACGGCATTCGCCGGAAAAATGCCGCTGGCGCGCGCTGCAACATGCACTCCTTGCGCGAGCCGACTGATATCCACGCGCGCCTTTGCTCCTTGGCTGTATTCGATGGTGATGTGCGGCATCTCCACTCCCTTTTCTCCTGGAAGCGCGGCTTCCCTCACATTCCCATTCAACAACAGGAAACGACCATGAGCAAACTCGTCTACGTGCTTAACGGCCCCAACCTCAATCTTCTTGGAAAAAGACAGCCAGCGATCTACGGCCATGAAACACTGGCAGATGTGGAGCGCGATTGCACCCGCGTTGCGATCGAGCATAGCCTCGCCATTCGGTTCCTGCAAAGCAATGCCGAGTTCCAGATTATCGATTGGATACATGAGGCGCGGGAGGACGCGGCAGGCATCGTGATCAATCCGGCCGCGTTTACCCACACCTCCGTTGCGATCCTCGATGCATTGAACACCTTCGACAATCCAATTATCGAAGTCCACATCTCGAATGTCCACAAGCGGGAAGCGTTCCGCCACCATTCCTACATCTCGAGTGTCGCTTCCGGCGTGATCGCAGGCTTTGGCACGCAAGGCTACCAATTCGCAATCCAGCGAATGGCGCATTTGATCAATCAGGTAAAAGCCTAAGCTGGCTTCGTGTTCGGAAGAGAGAAAACCACGATGGCGAACAAGGTAAAACTGGCGGTACTTGGTGCCGGACTAATCGGCAAGCGCCACATCGGGCACGTGTTCCGTGAGCCAGAAGCCGAACTGATTGCCGTCGTCGATCCCACGCCGGCTGCCAAGGAGCTGGCCGCCGAGCACGGCGTCCGGTGGGTGTCGAGCTTTGCCGAGCTCATGAAGGTCGATCGCCCAGACGGAATAATCGTGGCGACGCCGAACCAGATACATGTTCAAAATGGCCTGGAAAGCGTCGCGGCGGGAGTCCCGGCATTGATCGAGAAACCGATCGCCGATGATCTCGCGTCCGCTGAACGGCTGGTTGAGGCCGCGGAAGCCGCCAATGTGCCGCTTCTGGTAGGTCACCATCGGCGGCACAATCCCTTGATGAAAAAGGCCAAGGAAATCATCGAATCGGGACAACTCGGGCGCGTCCTTGTGGTCAACGCCATGTTCTGGCTGTTCAAGCCCGATGATTACTTCGACATTGGATGGCGGCGGCAGAAAGGCGCAGGTCCAGTATTTCTCAACCTTATCCACGACGTCGACAATCTCCGGTACCTGTTCGGTGAGGTTGTTTCGGTGCAGGCACGCGAGTCGAATGCCGTGCGTGGCAATGCTGTCGAGGAGACGTCCGTCATTCTGCTCGAGTTCGAAAGCGGCTTGCTGGCGACACTCTCCGTCTCGGATTCAGTTGTCGCGCCCTGGAGCTGGGAGATGACGACAGGAGAAAATCCCGTATATCCAAAAGTCGATGAAGCTTGCTACGCTATCGGTGGCACCCACGGATCGATCACAATCCCTACGTTGGACCTCTGGAAAAATGCGGGCAAGCGCAGCTGGTGGGTACCATTGGATAAAAGCCGTATCGTATTCGATGAAGCCGATCCCCTTGCTCTGCAAATCCAGCAGTTCTGCAAAGTCATTCGGGGCGAAGAACCGCCGTTGGTGAGTGGCAGGGAGGGATTGAACACGCTCAGGGTGATTTCGGCAGTGAAACACGCGGCACGATCGGGCGAAATCATTAAATTGTGAACCCTGCAATCAAACGCTTGATACCGGAAGCTACGTTGCATCGGCACTCGTCTAAAGACCTCCGTATTGAACCGTCCCAAAGAACTTATGCTCTCCGTGATATGCTGCTAGGCAGGTTCATTACCGTTGTACAGTTTGAGAGCGGATTTTCCACAGAATCCGATTGGTTCCTAGAATTCTACAATTACTCTTTAAAGCATGTCTGGATGAGTGATTTCCAATGTGCGCCTTGACGGGGTTCGAACCTCAAGCAACCTTCATTGGGACCGCCTTCCCGATAAATTCCGGCTTTTCACCTTCAGAGTATCGATGTGCAGATCCGGAACTTATACCGAGCAGGAAACTATGCCGATCAAGATGGTTCCGTCGGCTTCAAGGTCAAGCTGATCAAAGGGTGGTCGAGCTTCAGACCAGCATCGTTAGTGTCTGAGGCCGACTGCACATGTCTGTCTTTGCCGTTGGAAGCCGGTTTTTTCTGATAGAATTCAACTTTGCGTCAACTTGAGTGTCGCAGGTCCATATGATCCTGTAGGATCACCAGAACGGCAGGCAAATGCGAAAGGCATGTACTTTTAATTGATGAGCATCGGTAAACGAAACAGCGAGGCGCTCGTGTTTTGTCTGAATTCAGATCGGCATTTTTAGCCACTCCCTGCCCCGCCGGAAATTGGGATTCCAAGCAGCCAATTGGGATTTTCGAACAATCACAAACCATAGACAGACGTTATAGTCGAATTGCCCCTCAGACACACGTTTTGTCCCATGTTATGAGAGTTCCTGGAGTGCATGAGAATGCTGGTTTCAGTGAATTGGTTAATGCGAAGGGTACGGGCGCTAGGCGCCGTGTTTGGCCTTGTGATCGCGGTTCCCTCGCATGCTGGACGCCGGGAGGAGACCAAGGAAACCGCCCCGGTCATTCGCCCCGTAAGAACCGTTACGGTCGAACATTGCAAGCTTGGCGAGAGCGTCAGACTTGCCGGCCATATCCTAGTGGCAACAGTTCTCACCCTGATCTTCCTGCGGGCCCGCTATGTGGCCTCATTCCGCGTCAAGGACCCGAAGACGAGCAGCGTTGCCATGCAGCCTGTTTTAACAGGACCCTGCACAAGCTCAGCAAAGAACGAGGTTTGATTGCCAGTGACAAACATCGAGTTTCCAGGTTTTGTCAGTCTGACGATAGCGATTGTCGTATACTTCATTGGCGCCGGACTGAACGGCCGGATCGCGGCATTGCGGAAGTGGAACATTCCCGAAGCAGTGACAGGCGGTCTGCTCGCGGCCCTTGCAACGCTCCTCGCCTATCGCGTTTTGGGAATTGCGATCTCGTTTGATCTCGCGGCGCGGGACTTGCTGCTTCTCTACTTTTTCACTGGCATTGGCCTGAATGCGCGCGTTGCCGATCTGATCGCAGGTGGCAAGCCGTTGATGATCCTTCTTGGACTGACGCTCGTCTATCTCGTCATCCAGAATCTCATTGCCGCCGGCAGCGCCGCGGCCCTTGATTTGCCTGAAGGCATTGCCGTGCTCCTCGGTTCGGCTTCCCTGCTCGGCGGACACGGCACGACCATAGCCTGGGCACCCATTCTCGCCGAACGGTTCAGCCTCACCAATGCGATGGAAATTGGCGTGGCGGCGGCAACACTCGGTCTTGTCATTGCGAGCCTTGTCGGTGGACCTGTCGCGGGCCTTTTGATTTCCCGCTATCGGCTCAAAGGACCTGACGCGGCTCCGTCGATCGGATTGCCGGATGACGAAGCAATCGAAGACGACCTCAACCACATCACGCTGCTCCGCACCATTCTCGTCCTCAACGTTGCCGTCCTCATCGGCTATACGGTCGATGAGCTGTTGGCCGACTTGGGATTTCGTCTGCCCCTCTTCGTTGCCTGCCTGCTGTCGGCGATCGTTCTGACCAATGTTATTCCGCGAATTGTGCCAGCGCTGTTTTGGCCAACGCGCACCCGCGCGCTGGCACTTGTCTCCGACCTTTCGCTGAGCATCTTTCTTGCAATGTCACTGATGAGCATGCAACTCTGGACACTCGGTGGGCTTGGATCCTCTCTTCTGCTCGTTTTGGCTATTCAGACAGTCGCTGCGATCGCCTACATACTCTTCGTTGTATTCCCGCTGATGGGCCGCAACTACGACGCAGCGGTGATTGCCGGGGGCTTCAGCGGCATAAGCCTTGGGGCGACCCCGACAGCCATTGCCAACATGACGGCCATCACCAAACTCCACGGCGCGGCACCGATGGCCTTCATCATCCTGCCCTTAGTATCCGCTTTTTTCATCGACATCGCGAATGCCTTCGCGATCGGTTTTCTCGTCAATTGAGCGGTGTCGCCCTGGCTGCTGCTGATGCGGCGCATGTCGACAATGCGGCCATCCCTTTGCCTGATCGCGATTTCGAAGCGGTTGCTGCCGCCACGCGCGATGAACGAAGAAGGGGCCGCGGCAAATCGATGCGCCTGATGTCCCTGAATCCGCGATTGCGAAGCCGTCTTTCGCCTTCACTGCACGAGACTCGCCTGGCCGTGGCAATCTTCGTCGGACTGAACCTGATCCAGTTCCTGATTGGGAGCTATCTTGAACCCTTGTTGATCGGCACATCGTTGGCGATCTTGCGTTTCGTCGTCATTTTCTCGGTGTTCTTCTGGAGCTTTATGTGGGGCGTGCCGGGCGCGTGCATTGGAGTTGCCATCGCGTTCATTGCCTACTGCGAAAAGGCACCGGGGGGCCGTATTGCTTTCGGCCAAGTCTTTCGACAATCCTGACAAAGCTTCAACCTAATATTCAATGTCCAAAGGAAGACGTCCTGCCAGTTGTGCAATTAGTTTTGTAACGGTTACGTACTGAACCGACTTCTGTGATTGTATTAAATACATTTTTGTAGCTGCGTTTTTTCTCACTCCAGTGACTTTTTGAGTATCGATGCTCAGCCGATATAGATCGAAGTATCACCATCTCGTTTAAACGACGAGACTGCGGGCCCTGTTTTGACGTCGTTCCGATACAACATAAGGGTGAATTATGAATGCCTATGATGAGATTATGCCCTCGGATGCATCGCTTGATCACAACTTCGCACACGCGGCAGCAGCATCAGCCGCGGAATATTCCGCGTTGCAATTGAAGCGACCGTCTTTCGATTCAACTTCTATTCCTGAGATAGCGAAATGCTGATGCTGTTTGTTCCCCGTGACTTCTGCGCAGGGGCGGCACATGTTCTCGGTGCTGCCGAGTTCTCCGCGATCGACACGGCAATGGGCCGGTTATTGTCAGACTACTTCATAGGATTGGCCAACCGGCTGCCAGCTGTCGAGGCAGAGAATCTTCCTGAACTGGTGGGCGCGACGCAGGCGATGATCCGGGCGTGCGTGCTACCCTCTTCCGGCAATATCGAGGAGGCTCAGGCACCTATTGCCCGCGTGTTGCTCGAAAGTGCCCGCCGCATCGTGCATTCCAAATTGTTCGATCCATCTTTCAATGCCAAGGCCCTGCATCGTGATCTCGCGATTTCACGCTCAGTGCTTTATCGGATGTTCGAGCCGTTCGGTGGCGTGATGCATTACTTGCAGCACCAGCGTCTCCTCGATGCACACGCGGCATTGGCGGACCCGAACGACAAACGCCGTATCATTGAAATCGCTGAGCAGCGTTGTTTCAGCGATGGTTCAGAGTTCAGCCGGGCATTCAGGGGGGCGTTTGGCTACACGCCAAGCGAAGTAAGGGCTGGCCGCAACAGCGGTGTGTCGAGCAGACCAGCAGTCGAACTAACCACTACTGCACCTGAAGACCGGCTCGGGTGGCTGCTACGCAAGCTTCACGGGTGACACCGAGGAAAAATCGGAGTTCCCCATGCTCCAACTTGTCGCAGACGGATTCTCGCCAGCATTTGCATTTCTGACAGTGAATCGTCTGGCAGTGCTTCGGAACATACGTCATCGGACCAACTCATCGCCGTTATCGTTGCGTTGCTATCAGCCAAATGCGCCACGGTGATGACGTCCATCATTCGCACCAGAATACGAAACTTTGCAACAGAACCGTCACCCGTGGCCTCTGCGGCAATGCTCCCGCGCAATCGACCAGTGTGCTCGGGCGGCGCTTGAGTCCGCCCGCAACCGGCGATGCAGAGCGCGGCCGAACGGAACAGTCTTTGCATATCAATTTTCCTTGCAGCCAAACGAGACGCTCAACCGCCGGTGCATGCCGACGGCACGGCTCGGCCAACGCCCCACGATAGGCGCCCCTGTACGATCGTCAGCGTCTGCTGGCCGTTCGAAAAGGTCGTTCCGTCTGGCCCCGTGGAGGGCAGGTCGACCGGGGTCGCGCCGTTGACGGATACCGAAGCGCGATCACCGAGGAGACGCACTGCCAAATGCGTGCCGTCCTGGCACGTGTAGTTGCTGACGGGGTAGGGGTTGCCCGCGCCGATCGACGCGCCAGACGGGGAATGCTCGAAGCTTGCAAGCATAAGGGCGCTGATTGCCGCGACCAACAGATTACTCAACACGATAGTCCTCCAAACTGGGGCACAGGGCAGATGAAAAAGAGAAGTCTGTCTTCTACGGCCTTAACCTTTGCCCCGCCCGACCGGAGCGCAACACAATGTTCCTGAGAGGTGTGATTGCGAGCCGTGGTCCACAGGGGACAGTCAAACTCATCATCGCCCGAAACTACGGACTAGTAACGACACTCTGTAGTGGTGGCAGCGCGAGTTCATTCGAAAACGCGCCGTGGCTAGTTTAATCTCGCTCGTCGGACTGATCGTCATGGTCTTCTTCCTCTCGCGGTTGACGGGTGATCCGGCCGCCTTGTTCCTGCCGGTCGAGGCCTCCGCGGAGATGAAGGCGCAATTCCATTTCGGCAAGATCTGCGTCGAGTGGTGATTCCGCGGGCAAGATTGACGGAAGCCACGCGAAGGACAGACGAAGTAGCTTTGGCATTCGAGACTAGGTCGAGGCACGCACCACAAGCCGACCGCGAATATTGACGGTGATCTTTTCCCTCTGGCCGAGGAGCATCGCAATTACCGCATCGACCATCTCGGATACGGGCTGCTCATAGGTTGTCAGTCCATAGGACGGCGACGCCGCGAATGCGGCGTTGTCGAACCCGACGACGGCTATATCTTCCGGAACTCTCAACTTGAACTCGCTGCGGATGACGTCGAGCGCGCCGAAAGCCAGAGCGTCATTCTCGCACATGAGGACATCAACACGGTCTGTCGCGGGCGTCTTCTCGAGATAGCGGCGCGCAGCTTCGGCGCCGGCATCGACGCTGTAGCGATCCGCCGCGATTTCCAGCAAGTCGGTGTCGCGTTCACGCCTCCAGAATTCTTTGAAGTTCCGGCGGCGGCCGAGAGCCGTCGAGAGGGTTCGCGGCCCACACATGAAGCCCGGTCGATGATAGCCACGCTCCAGGAGGTGCTTGCCAATTTCCGCGATGGCAACGTCGGTGTCGCATGAAACCGCCGGTACGCCCTCGATTTGGCTGTCGCGGGCGAGCACGAACATCGGCGCGCTACCCTCGCCGAGCTTCCGATCGTTGAGAGTCTCGTCGCGAAACGCCGTCCCGAGCAAAATGATCGCGTCGACCTGGCGCTGCTCCGCATTCAGGATGGCGTGAACATGATTGTAGTGGTCATTAATGTTGACGAGGATTGCGACCAGCCCTTTGGCTTGCAGCGCGGCGGTCAGTTTTTCCAGAAACGGGAGTTTATACGGGTTTGCGAAGTCATCGACGAGGACCGCGACCTGATGCGTGAGGCTGGTGGCCAGACTTCGCGCCAGAAGATTGGGGCGGTAATTGAGCTTCTCGGCAGCGGCCAGAACCTTGGCCTTGCTCACCTCGGTAATGGAAGAGCCCGGCGTGAACGCACGGATCACCGTCCACTTCGAGACTCCAGCCTCGATGGCCACGTGCTGAGCCGTTGCGCGCTTCATACAAACTCCCTCCCTGCTTCAGAACGTTTATTCCATTTTCTGCGGAATACGAAAATGATCCGTTGATTTTTCTGCACAGCAATCTTATAACGCATGTCGTTTGCTACCGGTAGCAAAAACTATGCACCCGGTAGCAAGTAGGGAGGAAGCGCCGTCTCGGCGCTCGTTGGTTCTCGCGCTTTGGGCGTGGGACAGTTTTGGAGGAGTTTGTAATGAAGTCATTTCTTCGCAGAATCGTGCTCGGTGTCGCAGTTGTTGGAGCGCTCGGCGCTGCTGCAGGTTCGGCACTCGCTCAGGAGGTTTCCATCATCGCCGTGACCCACGGCCAGGCCTCCGATCCATTCTGGTCGATCGTCAAGAACGGCATGATGCAGGCTGGCAAGGACAGCAACGTCAAAGTCGACTATCGAGCCCCTGAAACATTCGACATGGTCGCCATGTCCCAGTTGATCGAAGCCGCGGTCAACCAGAACCCTGCCGGCATCGTCATCTCCAATCCGGATCCGGATGCGCTCGGCCCGGCTATTGAAAAGGCCGTGGCTGCTGGCATTCCGGTAATTTCCATGAATTCCGGCATCGCTGCGGCTTCGAAGCTGGGGATCAAACTTCATGTCGGTCAGGAAGAGCTTTCGGCCGGCAAGACCGTTGGGGAGCGCCTCGCCGGGTTGGGTTTGAAGCATGTTCTCTGCATCAACCAGGAAGTCGGCAACGCGGCGCTCGATCAGCGCTGCCAGGGTGTTACCGAAGGTTTTGCTGGCGGCAAGGTTACGGTCCTGCCGACCTCTGCCGATCCGGCCGAGATTGAAGCCAAAATCCAGGCGGCCTTGACGTCCGATACGTCGATAGACCTTGTCCTCGGGCTATCGGCCCCGTTGGTCGGCGAGCGCGCTGTCGCCGTCGTTGAGAAGATGGGCAATGGCGACAAGGTAAAGGTCGCATCCTACGATCTGTCGGCAAGCTTCCTGCAGGCTGTTGCCGACGGCAAGGCACTCTTTGCAGTCGATCAGCAGCCTTACCTTCAGGGCTATCTGCCGGTCACCTTCATGGCGCTCAATTCCCGATACGGCACGATCCCGGCGGGAAATGTTGCATCTGGCCCGAGCTTTGTGACGCAGGAGGCGGCCGCGCAGGTCATCGAGAAATCCGCCCAGGGCATCCGCTAACGCGGGTCCGCGGCGCCCTCCGCACCAGGATGCGGAGGGCGTACACTCTTTCAGTTCCATAACGGCTTGCAGTTGAGTGCCCTTTTCGTCCGGGACCGTCCGACATCTGAAGGTAGCACTCGCAATGCCCGGGATATCAGTTCAAAGGATATCGACATGTCCATTGTGGCAGATGACAAAATCAAGAAGACCCCCGCAGACGAACGGTTGAAAAAGGCGTCGGTCGCCACGACGCTGCTTCGTCGGCCAGAACTCGGAGCGGTGGCAGGACTGGTACTCGTAACGGTCTTCTTTCTCTTGACCGCCAATCCTTCAATGTTCACGCTCGCCGGCATCATGAACTTCATGGCCCCGGCCGCCCAACTTGGCATCCTCGCGGTCGGCGCGTCTCTTCTGATGATTGGTGGTGAATACGATCTCTCGATCGGCTCCATGGTTGCGTTTGCGGGCCTGGTGTTCGGCGCTGCCCTCGTTGTCTGGCAGGTTCCGTTGAGCGTGGCGATCCTTATCGCCATCCTCATGGCCGTGGTCATCGGGGTTGTGAATTCCCAGATCGTTATCAAGACCGGACTGCCTTCTTTTATTGTAACACTGGCGTTTCTCTTCATCCTTCGCGGCCTCACGCTTGTCGGCCTCAAGTGGGCAAGCGGGGGTGCCACCCAGCTTCGGGGTATGAAGGAAGCCGCCGCCGGTAGCCCGCTTACATCGATCTTTTCCGGCGATGCGTTTCAAGGACTGTTCGCGTGGCTCGCCTCGAACGATCTGATCGCGAAGTTTCCGAATGGTACCCCCCAGGTGTCCGGCATTCCGGTCGAAATCCTCTGGTTCATCGTGATCGCGCTGCTGGCCACATGGGTTCTTTTGAGAACACGATTCGGCAACTGGATTTTCGCCGTCGGCGGCGACGAACGCGCTGCGCGCAAGTCCGGTGTGCCTGTGGTGCGGGTTAAGACCGTCCTGTTCATCATCACCGCCCTTTGCGCAACGCTTGTCGCCGTCTTGACTGTGCTCGACGCCGGATCGACCGACGCGCGGCGGGGATTCCAGAAGGAATTTGAGGCCATCATTGCGGCCGTCATCGGCGGGTGCCTGCTGACGGGTGGGTATGGCTCCGCGATCGGCGCATTCTTGGGCTCGATCGTCTTCGGGATGGTGCTGATCGGCCTGACCTACACATCGATCGATCAGGATTGGTATCTCGTCTTCCTGGGTGGAATGCTGCTGGTCGCCGTCATGTTCAACAATGTGATCCGCAAACGCGTGACGGGAGAACGCTGATGTCCTCGATTGATACTCCCCTGGTCGAAGTCAGGAACCTTACCAAGCACTTCGGATCAGTCATCGCACTGAATGGCATTTCCATGGTGGTCAAGCCGAGAGAGGTGCTTTGCCTTCTTGGTGACAACGGCGCGGGCAAGAGCACTCTCATCAACACGCTTGCGGGCGTTCACCAGCCGACATCGGGTGACTTTATCGTCGGCGGCAAGTCGACGACATTCTACAGCCCCCGCGATGCGCTCGATGCCGGCATAGCCACGGTCTACCAGGACCTCGCCATGATCCCGCTTATGTCGATCACGCGAAATTTCTTCATGGGTCGCGAGCCGATGGTGGGATTTGGCCCGTTCAAGCGCATGGACATGAAGTTCGCGGACGACGTGACACGCGACGAGATGCACAAGATCGGCATCGATATCCGCGATCCGCAGCAGGCGGTCGGCACGCTGTCAGGAGGAGAGCGCCAATGCGTCGCCATCGCCCGTGCGGTCTACTTCGGAGCCAAGGTTCTCATTCTTGACGAGCCGACATCGGCCCTCGGCGTGGCCCAGACATCGATGGTGCTCAAATACGTCAACCAGGTTCGCAATAGCGGCCTCGGCGTCATCTTCATCACCCACAACGTCCGCCATGCCTTCGCCGTCGGCAATCGCTTTACCGTTTTGAATCGCGGCAAGACCCTCGGTACCTACGAGAAAGGCGCGATCTCCATCGACGAACTGCAGAACCTCATGGCCGGGGGCAAGGAACTGCAAGTGCTCTCCGACGAACTCGGCGGCACGATTTAAATTCGAACGTATCAGGAAGAAATCATGACAACGATGACCAAATCGTCGCCGTTCACGCTCGCCGTCTGCGCTGAAATGGTGTTCCGCTCCTTGCCCGTAATCAATCGCCTGAAGCGGCTCACAGAGCTCGGCTTCCAGGCCGAAATCTGGGACTGGACGAAGCACGACATCGCAGCAATTGCCAGGTCCGGTGCCACGTTCTCGTCAATGACCGGATATGTGACCGGCACATTGGCGGACGACGCAGGCGCGGACGAACTTCTGCGCACGGCGCGCCTCTCCATTCCCGTCGCCAAGGAGCTCAATTGCCCGCGCCTCAATCTGCACGGTACGGGCCTCGACGGGCAAGGCCTGCCTGTCGTGAAGTCCGAGGTCGTCACGGGAGCCATGTGGCTGAAAGCCGCCGATACCTTGAAACGCATCGCGGACCTTGGAGAAGAGGAAGGCGTCACCTTCGTTCTCGAAAACCTCAACGAGGCGGTGGATCACCCGAAGACGCCGTTTGCAAAGGCGGCAGACACGATCGCTCTGGTTTCAGCCGTCAACCGGCCTTCCCTCAAGCTCAATCTCGACCTGTACCACGCGCAGATTGGCGAAGGTAACCTGATCGAGCTTTGCCGCACGGCGCTTCCCCACATCGGCGAAATCCAAGTCGCCGACGTACCCGGCCGCAGGGAACCGGGCACGGGCGAGATCAACTACCCGGCAATCGCCGTCGCGCTCGACGCGATGGGCTACCGCGGAACGATCGGCATGGAAGCATGGCCGGAGAGCGACGATGAACTCGCGCTCACCCGCTTCCGCAACGCCTTCTCCATTTGATCAGACGCACCACATTCTTCAGGAGCATTCCATGTCCATCAATCGTCCCGTCAACATCGGCCTCATCGGCGCAGGCCGCATCGGTTCTTTCCACGCCCAAAGCGTCGCCCGCCGGTTGGTGGATGCCAATCTCGTCGCCATCGCCGACCCGGCACCCGGAGCAGCCGAAAAGCTCGCCGCCGAACTCGGCGCGCCGAACGCCTACACGAGCTTGTCCGAGCTGCTCGCCAATCGCGACATCGAGGGCGTTGTCATCGCGACCCCGGCGCGGTTCCACACCAATATCGTCGTCGAAGCCGCCGAAGCCGGAAAGGCGGTGTTCTGCGAAAAGCCGATGGCCTTGACGCTGGAGGATGCCGATCGCGCGATTGCCGCTGCCAGGGCGGGCAAGGTGCCGCTTCAGGTCGGTTTCAACCGCCGCTGGGATCAGGCCTTCGCCGAGGGGCGCGCAGCGATCGATGACGGAAAGATCGGGAGCCCTCAGTTGATCCGGTCACTGACCCGCGACCCCGGTCCGTTTGATGCTGACCCCGCCAAAATTCCGCAGTGGACGATCTTCTACGAAACGCTGATCCACGATTTCGACACGCTGCTTTGGCTAAACCCAGGCGCCAAGCCGGTCGAGGTGACGGCCGTCGCCGATGCGCTGGTCCGGCCGGACTTCGCCGACAAGGGTTTCCATGACACTGCGGTAGTCACGGTCCGATTTGACAATGGATCGATCGCTGTCGCGGAAGCCAATTTCTGCGCCATGTACGGCTACGACATCCGTGGCGAGGTCTTTGGTTCCGGCGGCATGGTGACCATGGGAGACGTGCGTCGTTCCAGCATGACCCTGTTCGACAAGAACGGCGTGTCGAATGACACCTGGCGGCGCGACACAGATCACTTCGTCCACGGCTACACCGCCCAGCTCGCCGCATTCGTGGAGGCGATCAGGACCGGCGAGGTTACCGGTCCGACTGGCGAGGACGCCCGCAACGCTCTCGCCATCGCGCTCGCCTGCGTCGGCTCGGTTTCGGAGCGCAAGACCGTCAAGCTGATCAACTAAGTTGCCTGGCCGCAAGGGAGTGCCGAAACATGCGCAAGCACATGCGCGCCTTGAATTGTCCGCCTTCGAGTTTTGAGGCGTTGAAGCTGGCGATCGCGTCCCGGCAGGTCATCTTTCCTCTTCGCGTCGAAAATGTCGCGAAGAGGGTTCTCGAAAAACCGGAGCTCATGGCGTTCGAGAGCACGTCTTCGATTGCCGAAGATTGCGGCGTATCCGCGGCGACCGTTGCGCGATTTGTAACGCATATCGGGTTCCGCGACGTTGCGGAGGCGCGCTGCATTTTCCGCGCCGAGCTTTGCCGCCGTTTCGGCTGAAACTTTAAGTAGGAGAGAACAGGTGACAGATTCGACCGAATCGAAGCTTCCGCCGGGCGTTTCGCTGGGCGTAAGCCCACTATCCTGGACGAACGACGTTCTTGAAGACCTGGGCGACAACATCCCGCTCGAGACCTGTCTCGAAGAGGCACGTTCGGCAGGCTACGCGGGTGTGGAACTCGGTCGAAAGTTTCCACGCGATGCCACTGTGCTTGGTCCAATCCTTGAACGTCACGATCTACGTCTAGCGTCGGGTTGGTATTCGGGCTTCCTTGCCGATCGAGACGTCGATCTCGAGCTCAGCCAAGTCCACGCGCACGCTTCCCTGCTCAGAGACATGGGAGCGAAGGTCATGGTCTACGGTGAATGCGGCCGCATGTATCCCGAAGAGCCACTCGACGCGCCGATGTCGAAACGCTTGACCTTGGCACCGACGGAGATCGTTCCCTACGCCGCCAAACTTACCGCCTTTTCCAGAAGGCTCAAAGACGCCTATGGGCTGACGCTCGCCTACCATCATCACCTGATGATGGTGGTGGAAACTTTCGAGGAAATCAGCGCCATCTTCGACGCCGCCGGCCCGGAGGTGGGACTGCTGTTGGACACGGGCCACGCTCGCGCCGCGGGGTTCGATTTCACCCGCCTCATCGAGCGTTTCGCCGACCGAATTGCTCACATTCATCTCAAGGACGTGAGAGTTCAAGTCCTAGCGAGGGTACGGGATGGCAACATGAGCTTTAATGACGGCGTCCGGGCCGGCATGTTTACCGTCCCGGGTGACGGTGACGTGGATTTCGATCCTGTGTTCCAGTTTGTCCGCAAAGGCGGTTACAAGGGTTGGATTGTTGTCGAAGCCGAACAGGACGCGAGTATTGCTCCGCCCAAACCTGCTGTCGGCCGAGCGCATCGCTACCTGTCAGGAAGGCTCTTGCTCCGAAACGAGCGCTGAGGCGAGTTGCAACCGATCCGTCGTCGTGTCTGCCTGATCTCCGTCTCCTACTGACGCAAGGCGGCTTCGCGAATTTCCAATCGGTTGGGTGGCATTTCCTGCACCGACGCTTCGGATGTCTGCTTTTTCGAGTTGGCTTCCCTAGCAGCGGAACGTCCGTTCACGGCCCCATCTCGGTCATAGATGGCATTAGTTCAGTTGCCGCAGACGGGTATATGATGGGTATCCATGGCTCATTGGAAATCTCACTTCAAATGCCACGCCTTGAAAAGATCCGAACCACCGAAGCCCTGAATACGTCATTCTTAGACTGCGGTTCGAGAGGAGCCATTATGCGATCTAAATGAAGAAGCCAAACGAACGACGACTGCTTGCGCCCTCATTTCAGTCCTAGAGAACGCTTTGGCTTTTCCCGGCAAGCCGCCATGTTAGGTGCTTAGGGAAGGCGAGCTACCTTGCAGCATTCGCACCGGTACGCCTGACCGCCATCAACGGAGGCGCGCCTGGATAGCGGGGACGCTAGTAGGCCATCTGCGCGCGTAGGCGGGGCCTGATCCAGTCGAGGAAGCACCGCACCTTCAGCGGCAGGGGATCGGCTGGTCCATGGATAACATTCACCGGCAGCGGTTCTGGTGCGAACTCCGTCAGCAATTCCTGCAGTGCGCCGGAGCGCAACTGATCGGAGATCTGGTAGGACAGCACGCGGATAATGCCGATACCGGCCAGTGCAGCCTGAATGGCAGCCTCCGTCGTGTTGACCGCGAGTTTGGAACGGGGCTCGACGGCAAAGGCCGCACCGTCCCGGCGGTAGCGCCATTCCGGCGCGGTCGCGAAGCCCTGGAAACTTATGCCGTCGTGCTGGGCGAGGTCATTCGGCTGACGCGGCACTCCTCGGCGGGCGAGATAGTCGGGGCTCGCGCAGATCACCCGGCGGACGGCGCCTAGCCGCGTTGCGATAAGCGCGCTGTCCGCCAAGTGCCCGATCCGTAGGGCCACATCGACGTGCTCATCCGCCAGACTTAGCTGCCGATCGACCAGGGTCAGGCGCAGGTTGATATCGGGGTGCTCCTTCAGGAATTCCAGCGCAATTGGCAACAGATGGCGCTCGCCGAAGGCAATCGGTGCGGTCACGTGCAGCCCGCCACGCAGCGCGCCATAATCGCCGCTGGCCTGCCGCTCCGCCGCGTCCAGTTCATCAAGAATACGACGTGACGCGGCGACGAAAGCGCGCCCCTCCTCCGTCAAGGCGAGGCCGCGGCGGGTGCGCAGGACCAAGCGCACACCAAGGTGCTTTTCAAGATCGGCGACCTTGCGGCTGACCGTGGCGAGCGGTGCATGCAGTCGCCGCGCCCCGGCCGAGAGGCTGCCGGCGTCGATCACCGCTAGCAGCACCGACATCGCTTCAAATCGATCCATCGAATCCTTCCGGAAATTGAGAGGAAAGTTCCCGAAATGGCAGGATACCCTATTGGTTGTGGATATCATAGCTTTCATGTCGTCCAGGGGACGCCGGCGGGCTCCCCGCATTTCCCATGATCCGGAGGAAGTCATGCCTCAACTGTCACGTCGCGTCTTTGTCAGCGCCCTTCCTCTAGCCCTCAGCGGAGGGAGCCTCCTCGGGGGAGGCCTGATCGGTGGCGCTTCCGCGCCAGCCCTTGCCGCGACGCAGGATACCGCTAAGACGCCGGTCAACGTTACTCCGCTAGCGCAGATCCGCATTGGCCGCTTCACGGTGACGGCCCTGACGGACGGGTATGCCGACATGCCCTACGACTATTTTCCGGGACGCGCCGCGGCCGAGGTCGAACAGGCGGCAATCGCGCAGTTCACCGCCCGGCCGAGCGGCGTGCGGTTCCTCTTCAACCAGTATCTCGTCGAGGATGGCGAGCGCCGCATCCTGATCGATGCCGGTCCAGCGGGCTCGATCGGGCAGACCGGCGCACTGCCGCAGGCGCTGGGCGCGCTCGGCCTGCAGCGCGACCAGATCGACGCGGTGATCGTGACGCACATGCATCAGGACCACATGGGCGGTCTGATCGTCGGGGGCAAGAACAACTACCCCAAGGCGGAACTCTACATCGATCGTCGAGACGTCACCTATTGGACCGACCCGGCCAAGCGCAGCGGCGCGCCCGATTATCTGCAGACCAGCTTCCATATGGCGGGGGAGGTCGTGCGCCTCTACCCGAAACTCCAGGCGATTGACGGCGAGCGTGAGATTGTGCGGGGGGTCTCCATTGTCGACCTTACCGGGCATACACCCGGCCATATCGGCGTGCGGGTCGAAGATAGCGGGCAGAGCCTCATCATGGTTTCGGATATGATCTTTCCGGTCGTGCATCCCGGGGCGACCGATGTGTTCTTCCTGTTCGAACAGGATCCTGCAGCGGCCAAAGCGATGCGCGACCGCTTTTTTCCTCGCGCCGCTTCGGAAGGCGCGCTCATCGCCGCCACGCACATGCCCTTCCCAGGGCTCGGCCGTGTCGTCGCCGACCGTGGGCAGATGCGCTGGCAGATGGCGGACTGGGCCTTACAGAACTGAGGTCCGCTCCAGCGGGTCGCGAGGGAACAAACGGGATGAGCACCAGATATCTCAGTATCGCCACGACGGCCTCCGTCGCGGCCGCACAGGAGCATTATGGCAGCGCGGCGCAGTGGGCGCGGATAGGCGCGCAGCCACGCAGACGATACTGCGCAGAGCCAGCGCCTCGGTCCGTCAGAAACGGCCTTCGTCCGGGCGCGTGACGGTTTCTATCTGGGCAGTGTCGGACACCGGATGGCCTATGTCCAGTACCGTGGCGGGCCCGCGGGCTTTCTCACCACCGTCGATGCATTGATGCTGGGCTCCGCGGACTTTCGCGGGAACCGGCAATACATCACTACGGGCAATGTGCGGGCGAATGACCGTATCTCACTGTTCCTCATGGACTATGCGCACCGGCAGCGTCTGAAGATCTTTGGTCACCTGCGCATCATCGATGCCGCCGACGATCCGGTGCTGGCGAAGAAGCTAACCGTGACCGACTACCCCGCTCGCGCGGAACGCCTCCGTCCTCATCGCGGTCATTCAAGGGTACTTGCTCAGTGATTGTTCAAGGGCCGCAATGCTGGAAGGTGCATAATGCGTATTTGGCTCAGCTAACGGTGCCAGAGATCAGCTCGAACTAATGGTTGGTGGCTCATGAGAAAGTTAACTTTGACTTCCCTTGGCCTTGAATGGACACGAACGGCTGACCCACTAGTCGCTTCTCGGAGTATTAGTTCCACACTGGCCATTATGCGATCTTTTCAGCACAAACCCGAAACAAGGCGTGAACCTGTTCGCCTTCGCAGCAACTTGCACTCGATTCGTTACAGCAGCAGATTCTAAGGTGCCAGGCGCTGCATTATGCTTACATGCACACAGCAGGAAGTTGCCCGGCCGCCCGCCCGGTATCAACGGCTCAAGCCGCCCGGCGAGACCAAAGACAATTTTCACGCCAATTCGATAATGCGCAGCAAATGCGCCGTGCGCGTCCCTATGACGCCGCGAATGACTTTGAGGATTTCATGACTAATACCGCCCTCGGCAAACTCCGCGAGAAGCTCGTCGGCTTGACCGCCGATGCGCCCTGCGAGTTCGGCGATGGCCTTGACCAGGAGCCGCTGCGCCCCGCGCGTATCAGGCACAAGGGCGAGCCATTGCTGTAAATGTATCGTGTCGGGGACGGCGCGCCCGCCAATGGCCATGGCGAGCTTTTTGTCCAGCCTTGGGTAAGCGGCCGTGCAAAGGACATCATAGAGCGGCGCCAGGTCAGGAATCCCGCCGCTATAAAGCAACGCGTAGTTCTTACCGTGGGCATCCGCATTGCCGACAAGATAATGCAGAATGAGCATGCGGATGAACCCGAGACGGTCGGCTGCGGGACGCGCGGTGGCACGGCCAATCAGCGCCAGCGACGCTTCTGTTCCCGGCCCGCCTTCTGCCTCATATTTCAGCTCCGGCGGCACGCTCAAGGCCTGACAGAAATCCTCCTGGTGGAGGCGTGTGATCGTCCCGTCTTCATGCCGCGCGCGGTCATAGCGCTCGACCAGCAGGAAGGGAATCGCGCCGCCGCGCCGCATTTCGACGTTGGGTACGGGAAGCCTCAACCGCGCAGCGAGGCGCAGGCAGAATAGTTCGTTCTCGACCGTACCATCGAGAGCCTGAATGAAGGGCTTCAGGATATGGGTGGTGGGACGGCCGCCCTTGGCAAGCCCGATACTCTCTCCCTCGACACAGACAGCAAGCTTGTCCTGCGCACCGGCAAGGGACAGGCGTACCCCTTCCTCACCTCCTAACAGAGGGCGCTCACGCAGTTTGCCAAGGATTTCCTCTAGCCGCTCCGTGCTCAGAAATTCAACGCCATCGTCATCCGATGATAACGGCGCCTCACCTGCGGGATAGAGCGATAATGCCCCCGCGCATTCCCCGCCTATGACCTCCAGAAGGCCAAAGGTATTGCCTGAGGAAATCCCGAGCGCGCCCGAAAGGCGCTGTCGCGCGCCTTCATCTGGCAGAAGACCGGAAAAGAACGGGCGAACGATCCTGTCTCCATAAGCCGCTTCCTGCAACGGCATGGAAAAGGAGATGGCGCTGGATCTGCTTCCTTCTAGATAACCAGCATCGTAAGCGAAGCTGAGCGCGCCACCATCTTCCTGGCTGAGCACGCCTGCCTTCTCTTCCCTGTAATAAACGTCCAGCAGATGCGTCATGACGCGCTGTCCCGACGACTGCCGACGGTAATACGCAGCCCTAAGGTCGCCGCCACCTGTAGGGCGCGCCCTATCTGGCAACTGTCCTTCCCGGCTTCGAGCTCGCGCACGAAACGCACCCCAACCCCGGTCAGCGCTGCGAGCTGCTCCTGTGTCAGTTTCTGCGCTTTTCGCTCCGCACGGATCAGAAGTCCAAAGCTCTTACTATCTATGATCGTCTGCATGGATAATCCCTATCGGGACGATTATAACAGAGCTGATAGCAAAAATCTACAAAAAGAACCGCTCGGGATGATTTATTGGAGACTCGCAAATAAGCCCCTGAATAATCCCGTCCGGGATGATTATTAGGAAATTTTGCGGTTCCATTGAGCCATTATGCGATTTTCGGAGCACGTGCCGAGAACATCACCTGTGCTGCCACCAGCTTCAAGATTGTGAGGTCAATATCCTCTACTAAATGAACTGATCAAATGCTTGGATCTCGTTGACTGTAGCCAAGAGGCACCTGCGCGCGAAGTGTATCAAGGTAGTCCTCGACCGTCTTCGGCGGGTTCTTTAGGCGTAAACGAACCGCTTTTACGGCGGCCAGAAACTGCGGCTGCGAAAGGTGGAACTGGTGCGTTAGGAATTTCATCGGGATGTTGGGCTTCAATGCCCCACGGTGCGGGCTTGCTGCGGGGAAAGTCCTTGAGATTTGCTGTGACGATCAAATCAGCCCGCCCCTTGATGGCCGCCGCCAGAACATGGCGATCATCAAGATCCGGCAACTGGAGAATGCCAATGAGTTGATCAAAATCTGTAACAAGCGCGTCGCGCACATGGGCGTTCATCAGGTGGCGAGTCCGCTCGAGCCGATCTCTGGTAAGATCGTCTCTGCTTCTGAGCAAAGCGTTGATCCATTCATCATGCACAGTGTTTGACCATTTGGCGCGACACAGGTCAGAAACAGCAAGCTCCAAAAGCAGGTCGCGTAAGGGAGCCGGATAGAGGACCGCTGCGTCCAAGAAAGCCGTGAAAGTCCCCAAAGCTTAGTATCCCATCCCAAGCTCTTGAGCCTCCGCTGCAAGCTGGCCCAATACCTTGCGCCGTTCCGTGTCGATCGCCTCTTTGTAGTTCAGCACATCTTCGAAACGAACACGGCGATGGGTTCCCACCATACGGAATGGTAGCTTCCTCTCGTCCAACAGGCCAATTAGAAACGGACGCGATACGTTCAGGACGTCAGCGGCTTGCTGTGTTGTCAGTTCAGCGTTCTGCGGGACGATCGTAACAGCTCTTCCCGATGCCATATCCTCGAGCACGGCCATAAGCAGCTTCACAGCCCCCGCCGGCAGCTCAATAGCTTCTTCGTTCTCTGCATCTCGAACGCGAAATGTCAAAGCAAGTCCTTTACGCGCATACGGAGCCAATCGCTGGCCTGATGCGCGTGCAAGCTCCACGTCATCTTTGGATGGTGGATTTGTGGTAAGTGCGGCCGTCATGGCTATTTTTCCTTATCCGTTTCCTTTGAATATAATCCATAATAAACTAAACGCAATAATCGCAGCAAACGAATTTTTCGAAACGACGCGCGCTTGGCCTTACAGTCATGACTTGAAGTCTAAGGGACGACATTCTTCCAACTCCCTCGGATTCGAAAAGCTGTTCAATCCAAAATGCGATAACAAACCTTCGTTTGAAAATGCCGATAATAGGCCAATTTTCATCGATTTCCATTGTAGCGCAGATGTCTACAATACTTATTAAAGTATTGTATTAAAATGATTATCCACTGAACGCATTATACTGAATGGTGGACTGCGTGCCAAAACGTCTGGCGCAACTCGCGCGGTATCTCACCATTTTTGTACAAACTGCCCAAGCATATTGAAGGTTCAAGAATCTAAGCACGCGTGCTAATGCGATGGCTGCTTTGCGCCCTCATATCGGTCGTATCGGCCCTCATCGCGCTCCGCCGAAAGCGGGCATAGCGATGCGGTAGCGTCATGTCTTTTGCGCGCCAAATACGAGACATGCGTTAACGGGTGGCGGACCCTGGCCTCTGGCCCGAGTTGCACCGAAACTCGCATATGGTGCAGGCTGCCACCACCGTCATGTCACGATTGGAATAGCCTTGGCGGAGAGTGCGGCCAGCAGTTCACTGCCGAGATGCGACTTCATGAATTTTTCTGGCCCGACGAGGTAGTAGCCCCGCTCAGAGGTCAGCGGCTCGTGGTCAAGCTCGACAAGCAGGCCGCTTGACACCAGGTCGTCGATGACACCCCGCCATCCCAGAGCGATGCCGTGCCCTAACAGAGCCTCATGGATGGCAATGCCGTGATTGGACACCTCGATGCCTGGTGCAGCGCGAATTGCGTGGGGAGCGCGGCGCGATTTCCAATCATTCCAGTTAAACCATCGTCTCTCCGGGTCGTCGAGATGGATCAGCGGCCCTTGCATGAACATGTCCCCTATCGACAGAGAAACGAGCTTGGTCGCGACGGAGGGGGCCGCAATCGGGACCACCGCTTCCGGGATCAGCAACCTGGCCTCCATACCGTTCCAATGACCGTCACCGAAGAGGATTGCGCAGTCGACGCTGTCCATTGAAATATGCTGATCGCGTTCGGAGGTCACGACCCTGACTGAGAGATCACTATCTCTGTTTCGCAGGTTCGCAAGTTTCGGCATCAGCCAGAACATCGCCAAGCCCGGATAGGTGCCGAGCGTCAGGCTGGGTCCTTTCGCCCGCTCCCGCAATGATCGGGTAGCGGTCGCGATATCGGCAAGGGCGGCTGTAATCCTTGCATGGTAAGCGAGAGCATCGGCGGTAGGCGTGGTGACCCCGCCATTCCTCTCGAACAGCGTGAGGCCAAGGTCATTCTCGAGCGCTTGTATCTGATGGCTGATCGCTGGCTGACCGACGTTCAACTCTCTAGCAGCCGCTGTGAACGTTCCCAGCCGAATACATGCTTCGAATACACGAAGAGCCTTTAAAGGCGGCAGATCACGCATTGACATCCCTAAAGTACAGTACTCAAGCCATAACCTTACCATCGAAAAAAGTAATGGCGACATGATATTTTACGCCATATCTGAATGGTCAGTTTCGTGGCAGATTTTGGCATCGAGGAGACCGCTTCTTCTGCGGTGGAAATCTGGATTTGCTTGGTATGCCTGAGGATTCATTCGATTACATCGTCATCGGTGCTGGAACGGCAGGCTGCCTGCTGGCCAACCGCCTGAGCCGCGAACCCTCCACACGTGTCCTGCTGCTCGAGGCCGGCAAGAAGGACAACTACCCCTGGATTCATATTCCCGTGGGTTACCTGTATTGCATCGGCAACCCAAGGACCGACTGGCTTTACAAAACCGAAGCGGACCCCGGCCTCAACGGCAGGTCGCTCCGCTACCCGCGCGGCAAGACCCTCGGAGGATGTTCGTCGATCAACGGCATGATCTACATGCGCGGACAGGCCCGCGATTACGACGCCTGGGCGACGGCGACTGGAGACGACAGTTGGTCTTGGAACGCGGTGTTGCCAAAATTCAAGGCGCACGAAGACCATTATAGGTTGGACGGCGGGGCCGACCCAAAGACGGGCGGCAACAGCCGCTTCTCGGACATGCACGGTCATGGCGGTGAATGGCGCGTCGAGAAGCAAAGGCTCCGCTGGGACGTGCTCGAGGCCTTTGCCGAGGCGGCCGGCGAAGCCGGATTCCCCCGAACAGACGACTTCAACAGCGGCGACAACGAAGGCGTCGGCTATTTCGAGGTGAACCAACGCTCCGGTTGGCGCTGGAATGCGTCGAAGGCTTTTCTACGCCCGGCGAGAGGCCGCAAGAATCTGACGATCCTGACGGAGGCCCATGTCGAAAAGCTGGTGATCGACACCAATCCGAATGGCGGCAAGGTCTGCAAGGGAGTGATCCTGCACCACTCCGGCCGCCGTGTTGGATTTTCGGCTCGCCGCGAGGTCATCTTGTCCGCAGGTGCCGTCGGATCGCCTCAAGTTCTTCAATTGTCCGGCATCGGCCCGGCCGCTCTCCTGCAAAAGCATGGCATCGACATCGCGGTCGACCTGCCCGGTGTCGGTGAGAACCTCCAGGATCACCTGCAAATCCGGGCCGTCTACAAGCTCAAGGGCGCGCGCACGCTCAACACGATCGCGAATTCAATGATCGGAAAGGCGATGATCGGTCTCGAATACGCGATGAAGCGTACCGGACCGATGAGCATGTCGCCGTCGCAATTGGGGGCCTTCACCCGATCCGACCCAAGCCAGGCCCATGCCAATCTCGAATACCACGTCCAACCCCTGAGCCTCGATGCCTTCGGCGAACCCCTGCACGACTTTCCGGCATTGACCGCGAGCGTGTGCAATCTCAATCCGACCAGCCGCGGCAGTGTCAAAATCCGCTCCGGCCGGATGGAGGACGCACCGATGATTTCCCCGAACTGTCTGGCGACAGCAGAGGATCGGAAAGTCGCGGTGGACAGCTTGAGGCAGGTCCGCAAGATCGCCAGCCAGCCCGCTCTGCGCAAGTACGAGCCGGAGGAATGGAAGCCGGGTCCGCAATTCCAAACGGACGAAGAACTGGTGAAGCTCGCAGGCGACATAGCCAACACCATCTTCCACCCGGCGGGCACCGCCAAGATGGGAACGAATGCCGACCCCATGGCCGTTGTCGACAGCCGCCTGCGGGTACGAGGCATCGAAGGCCTTCGCATCGTCGATGCCAGCGTCATGCCGACCATCGTCAGTGGCAACACCAACTCGCCGACCCTGATGATCGCCGAGAAGGCAGCCGGGATGATCATCGAGGACGCGCGCCACGTCGCCGTGGCCTGAACCCCAAAACAAATTTTCTGGGAGAATACAACAATGCGTGAAGCTCTTCCTTTCCATGGGGTCAAGGTCGTCGACTTCGGGCAGTACATCGCGGGTCCGGCCGTCGCCATGATCCTTGGCGATCTCGGCGCGACCGTCATTCACATTGACCCGCCCAACGGTCCTCTTTGGGACAGCCCGGCTAACGCGACGCTGAATCGCAACAAACTGCTTGTCGAACTCGACCTGAAAACCGACGGAGGCCGGACCGAGGCGCTGACGCTGATCGCCGAGGCCGACATAGTCATCGAGAACTTCCGCCCCGGCGTCATGAAGCGCCTCGGCATCGACTTCGCCGCGCTGCGGCAGACACGACCCGAGCTCATCACTGTGTCCATTCCCGGCTTCGCCTCCAATGACGAACTTCGCCGCGAATGGCGGGCATTCGAATCCGTTATCGCGGCGTCTTCTGGCGTGTTTACGGATATGGGACTGAACCGGGTCCTGATGGGCGTGAACCCTTCCTTCTCGCCGCTGCCGCTGGCTTCCGCCTATGGCACGATGCTGGCCGCGTCCGCGGCTGCGCTGGCACTCCAGGCTCGAGTGAAGACTGGGCGCGGCGACCAGATCGAGGTTCCGCTCGCCAGCGCCGTCATGGAAGGCCTTTGCTACAATTCGATCAAGATCGAAGACTACCCCCTCCGTTACAAGACCCAGCGCGAACAGGAAATCGAAAGACGCCGTAGCGAAGGGCTGCCGATGGACGTTACCTACGACGATCTTCAGGCGTTCCTCGACCCCTTCTACCGCAGCTATCCATGCAAGGATGGCCGCAGCTTTTATGTCGTCTGCCCGAGCCACATATTCCATGCCAAGCGGTGTCTGCAGACACTTGGCATCTACGACGAGCTCGTCGCCGAGGGCCTTCAGGAAGAACCCGACACTTATCTCCCCACCTCGGAATGGTCGTCCGATGTCTCTCTGGGGGTCTATCCGCTGCCAAAATTTTGGGCCGACAAGATTTCCGAGCGGATGAAGGCCGTCTTCCTCACCCGGACGGCAAAGGAATGGGAACGCATTTTTGGCAAGGGGCAGTTTCCCGGTGCACCGCATCGCTGGCTGCAGGAATGGATCAGCGACGACCATGCCGACATGGCGGGTCTGATGATCGAGGTGGACGATCCCAGTCCAATGATCCAGCCTGGGCCGATGGCCTGGCTCGAGGAAAGCGGCGAAGCCATGCTGGCACCGACACCCCGACGGAAGGCCGACTTCAGCGAGGCCCTGTCGACTTTGCGAGCGATGGGCTCCTCGCTTCCGAAGAGTGCCGCGGCGAGCGAGAAGAAGTCAGGCTGGCTGGACGGGATCAGGGTTCTCGACCTCTGTAACGTCATCGCCGGCCCGCATTCGGTTTCGTATCTCTCGCGTTTCGGAGCCGAGGTCATCAAGATCGATCCGGCGACACCACTGTTTGACTGCTGGAACACCGTCATCTTCGGCATGACCCATATGCGCGGCAAGAAGTCGGTGCTGCTCGACATTGGCTCCCCGGATGGAAGGAAGCTGTTCGAGGAACTCGTTCGTTCCGTCGACGTCGTCGTCTGGAATGCGACCGACCGCCAAGTGAAATCGAAGGGTCTCGACGCAGAAGGCCTGAAGAAAATCAATCCCGATGCCATCTTCTGCCAGTTGGATTGCTTCGGCGGTGTGCGGAAAGGGCCGCGAACCAACTACCTTGGCTACGACGACCTCGTCCAGGCGGCGACCGGCATCATGCTCCGGTTCGGAGGCTCCATGAAGACGCCTGAGGAGCATGCCCACGTCGGCACGATCGACGTGATGTGTGGCTTCGGTGCAGCGCTCGGCGTGGCCGCCGCGCTCTACCAGAAGCAAATGACTGGCAAGGTGGGCCGTGCACGAACTTCCCTTTCGGCCTTGAGCGGGCTGGCGCAGATGCCGTTCTGCTTTGATTACCACGGCCGCGCACCTTTCGACGAGCCGTCGGGGCCTGCTGCCCGCGGATACCATGCGCTTCATCGCCTCTATAGGGCCGAGGATTGTTGGATCGTGATCGCCGCCTCCGAGAAGGACCTGCCGCGTTTCAAAAACGTCGAGAGTCTGGAGGGGATAGCCGCGATCGCCGAGCGCGAACGCGTCGAGGTCTTGAGCGCGATTATCGCGACCGCCCCGGCGAAAATATGGATGGAGCGCTTTCAAAAGGCGGGTATCGGAGCCGCGATCTGCGACAACATCGAGGCGATCCGCGCCGCGACCGCTCGTCCGGCCGACGGCACGCCCGGTACCGATCGCGGCAGCTATTCCTTCTCCGTCTATGCCGATCACCCCAGTGGGCACACGGTGACACATCTCGACCCTTATGCGGTCCGGCCCGTCCATGGCGTAATCTATGCGCGACCGCCCGCCGAAAAGTATGGCGCGTCGACCCGAGAAGTCGTCAAGGCTCTTGGCCTGACCGACGCTGCCGTCGATGAACTCATCACTGGTCGGACGATCAGTGAAAGCTGGAGTGGAGAATACCTTCCGAGTTAAACTTTATCTTCTTATGCGCTTGTCGTTACGCAAGAGCTAGAATGCGGCCGCTATGGCACGACGCCAGACGTGGGCACATCGGTGGCACGACCGCTTCCAACTATTTCGCGCCAGAAGCGGACAGGCCGGTGACGGCCCCATCTCGGTCATAGATGGCATTAGTTCAGTTGCCGCGGACGGGTTTATGATGGGTAACCATGGCTCATTGGAAATCTCACTTCAAATACCACGCCTTCAACGGAATCGAACCATCGGCCTTCGAAGCTTGTCTCCTATAATCATCGATACTCAGAAATGCCACCTAACGGTTACGCCGACCAGCTGAACGGACAATCAGATGCTTAATACTCTGCTGGCATAGCATATACTTCTGCAGCCGGATCCGCGAGGAATGAGCGCACCGTCGGTGGTAGGTGGCGCGACGTTAATGGCAAAGGGCCACAGCGCGCAAGAAGTTCGCGTAAGTCTGGCTCGACGCCCACATAGCGCCAGATCATCCGTGAGGCATAAGGGAGGTTTTCCCTTCGCCAGGAAATTCCCATTGTTGTTCCGCGCAAATAGACGCGCTGGTACTGATCGAAAGGCAGGAGGATCGTCTGAGACAACATGGAGTTCGGGCCGACGACACGTTCCGTAATGAAGATCCGGTTCCGATAGAAGGCCGCCAAGCCCACATATTTCGAAAACTGCTGGATGCCGTTTCCAGGGTCCCGCAGACGTTCCATTGACTTGACATGTACCAGCCCCCTCTGCTCGATAAGGCGGCTGCACGAGCAGACGACCATTCCGGGCCAGGACGGCGAGCGATGATAGGTCTGAAAATAGCCGATATGGCGCCGCAGCGCCGTCAGATTTCCGGGGAACCCCTTTAATAGCTCTGAACTTTCATCGAGGCCGAGGGTCGGTTTCCGAAGGCGCTCGCGAAAATGCTTGGGAGCGAGACCAAAGTCGGCTGTGTCGAGATCGAAATAGTTGGCGATGCGCGCGAGATTATGGGCAGACGGTCTCGTCTGGCCGTTAATGTATCGATTGAATTGTTGCCGGTTGATATTTATCGCACGGCACAGTTGCGAAATGGAGCGCTGTGTCGCACAGGCAATTTTGAGGTTCTCGACCAGATAAGGCATCAGCTACTCCATTTTAGAAAGCCCAGCGTAAACTTGCTTAAAGATGCGTCAAGTCGCGAAATTGCGTGAGCCGACCCGACCTCTACATTCCCCGCTACAAAATAGAAAACGAGGGAACTGCGATGACGCATCAAAAGGATCAATCTTCACAGCTGAAAATCGGCCGCCGGCACTTCCTCGGCGGTGCCGTTGCGTTGGGCGCATTGCCGGGCCTTGCTTCAGGCCTGCTGCTGCCGCGCGATGCCCGCGCTCAGGAAAAGAAACATGGCGGCCATCTGAAGCTCGGCCTCAAGGGTGGCGCTAGCAGTGATGCGCTCGACCCAGCGACATACAGCGCCTCCGTTTTGTTCGTCATCGGTCGTCTGTGGGGCGATACGCTCGTCGAATCCGATCCAAAGACAGGCGCCCCTGTACCGTCGCTGGCTTCTTCCTGGACGCCGTCAGCGGATGCATCTGTCTGGACCTTCAAGATCAGGAACGATGTGCAGTTTCACGACGGCAGCAAGATGACCGTCGCCGATATCGTCGCGACACTGAAACGGCATGCGGACAAAAATTCGCAGTCGGGGGCTCTCGGTCTGCTGACTTCGATCGCCGGTATTGAAGAAAAAGCGGGCGATCTTGTGCTGACGCTTTCAGAAGGCAATGCGGATCTCCCGCTCCTTCTCACCGATTACCACCTTATTATCCAGCCGAAAGGCGGGATCGACAAGCCTGCGGCCGCCATCGGCACCGGCCCTTATATTCTGAAAACTTTCCAACCCGGTGTTCGCGCAACCTTCGAGAAGAACTCCAAGGATTGGCGCTCGGAGCGCGGCTTTGTGGACAGCGTCGAAATACTCGTCATCAACGACAACACCGCCCGTATTACAGCGCTTGCCTCCGGCCAGGTCCATTTCGTCAACACTATTGACCCGAAAACGGTTCCGATGCTGCAGCGCGCACCCAATGTCGAAATTGTCCGAAATGCCGGCAAGGGCTTCTATTGCTTTTTGATGCATTGCGATACGGCGCCTTTCGACAACAATGATCTGCGGCTTGCGTTGAAATATGCCATCGATCGCCAGTCGATCCTGGATAAAATTCTAGGCGGCTATGGATCAATCGGTAACGACTATCCGGTCAATTCCAACTACGCCCTCGCGCCTACCGATATCGAGCAGCGCCCATATGATCCAGACAAGGCCGCCTTCCACTTCAAAAAATCGGGGCTCGACCGTCCGGTTCAATTGCTCACCTCCGACGCAGCCTTTCCTGGCGCCGTGGATGCGGCGAGCCTTTTCCAGCAAAGCGCGCGCAAGGCCGGCATTACGATCGACGTCAAGCGTGAACCGGAAGACGGCTACTGGTCAAGTGTCTGGAACAAGCAGCCTTTCTGCGCATCCTTCTGGGGTGGCCGCCCGACCCAGGATTCGCGCTACTCCACCTCCTATCTGTCGACCGCCGATTGGAACGATACGCGTTTCAAGCACCCTGACTTCGACAAATTGGTACTGCAGGCCCGGTCTGAGCTCGATGAAGCCAAGCGCAAGGTGCTTTATCGACAGCTGGCTCTGATGGTGCGGGACGATGGCGGTCTGATCCTGCCCGTTTTTAACGACTACATCATGGCCTCTTCGAAAACGCTAAAGGGATATGTCGATGATATCGGCAATGATATGTCCAACGGCTATATCGGCAGCCGTGTGTGGTTCAACGCCTAAACCTCTTCGGGATATGTGATTATGACCGAGCCCAGTTTCACCACCATCGAAAATCAGTGGATCACCCTGAAGGACGGGACGCGGCTTGCCGCACGCATCTGGATGCCGCACGGTGCGGAGAGCGACCCCGTGCCTGCGGTTTTCGAGTTCCTGCCCTACCGCAAGCGCGATGGAACGAGCCCGCGTGATGAATCCACCTATCCGGTCTTTGCCGCTGCTGGCATTGCTGGCGTTCGCGTTGATATACGAGGCTCCGGCGAATCCAGCGGCGTCATCGATGGAGAATATACCGAGCTCGAGCTCGCCAATGCCCGCGAGCTGATCGGCTGGATCGCCGCACAGCCTTGGTCGAACGGTTCTGTTGGCATGATGGGCATTTCCTGGGGCGGCTTCAACTGCCTGCAGGTCGCGGCTCTGAAGCCCCCGGCGCTGAAGGCAGTGATATCGATCGCCTCTACGGTCGACCGCTATAATGACGACATCCACTACAAGAACGGCTGCCACCTCTCCGCCCAGCTTTCCTGGGCGGCAACCATGCTCGGCTACCAATCGCGTTCACCAGATCCGGCTATCGTCGGTGACGACTGGCGAGATATGTGGCTGCAGCGACTGAAGCAGGAACCCTTCTTCATGGAGGAATGGCTGGAGCATCAGCGCCGCGATGATTATTGGCGGCATGGTTCGATTTGCGAGAATTTCGCCGAATTCGACGTGCCGGCCATGGTCATCGCCGGCTGGGCGGACGGCTATCGCAACACGCCGCTGAAGGCGATCGAAGGTCTCGGCGACAAGGCGAAAGCGCTCATCGGCCCATGGGTTCACAAATATCCGCATTTGGCCTGGCCAAAGCCACGCGCCGATTTCCATGGTGAGGCCATCGCCTGGTGGAACCGTTGGCTACGCGGCGAAGAAAACGGTGCGGAAAACCTGCCGTCGGTGCGCGCCTATATTCTCGATGCCATCAAACCTGCAACACGACGGGATTTCGATCCTGGCTTCTGGATCGCAAAACGAAAATGGCAGCAGCCTGACTTGCAGTGCTTCTATGTCGAGCAGTTCGGCACCTTGACGGAGGGCATGCCGATCCCGCACGCGCCGGAGCACCCAGTCTATCTGCGCTCGCCGCTCGACACGGGCACCGCCTCGGGCGAGTGGTTTACACTGAAGCCGGATGCAGAACTGGCGATCGATCAGCGCGTCGACGAAGCTGGATCGCTGACCTTTCAGACCGCGCCGCTGACCGAAGATCATGATTATCTCGGCCGTCCGCTCGTGACGCTGGCGCTCAGATGCGATGCGGAAACCACCAATCTCTGCGCAAGACTTGTCGATATCCATCCTGATGGTACGGCTACACGCGTCTCCTTCGGCCTGCTCAACCTCGCCCATCGCAACGGCAATGTCACCCCCGAACCTATGAGCAAGGGTGAACGCACGACTGTGAACCTGGTTCTTGATGCCTGCGGCTACCGTTTCCGCAAGGGGCACCGCCTTCGTCTGTCACTGTCGACTGCCTATTGGCCTATGGTTCTGCCACCTCCGCAAGATCCGGGTCTGACGATCGACATTACCTCGATCTGTCTTGGCCTGCCCCTGCTTGGGGCGCATGAGCTCATCGACGTGAAACAGCCTGACAATCCCGATCCACTACCGAAATATATTGAGCAATCGCCGTCGTTAACGAAGCGGCAGGTGGTACGCGATCTCTCAGCCGGCATTACCCGCTATGAAATCCAAGAGGATACCGGCCTTTTCGAGCATCCTGTCACTGGCCTGTCTACGCGGCAGCTGCGTGAGGAAACCTGGTCGATCGCGCCGGATGACCCGCTGTCGATGTCCGGCATCTCGACCTGGACCTGCGACATGCAGCGCCCCGGTTGGTTCGTTCGGACGGTCGCAACCTCATCCATAGCCTGCACGGAAAAGGATTGGATCATCAGCGCCTCGGTCATTGCCTATGAAGGCGAAACGGAGATCTTCCAGAAGATATTCGAGGAGAAGCGTATCACGCGAGATCTGATGTAGGTCAGCGCGAACCGAGCGATGAGATAGCAACTTCTCCCCAAGCACAACTCAGCTGGTCGAACGATGTATTTGGCAACGCAATCGCTTCGGCGACGTTTCAGGCCCTACCGACAATCTCGTTGTCGATAGTATGGCGACAGTCAATTGAGAGCGGTGGCATGGCCTGTGTTTGACGTCGCCATCAACTATCCGTTCCTCTATCCGACCAAGATTGGACCGATCTCATAGCGCTCGCCACGCAGCAATATAGCGATATCGACAATCAGCCCCAAACTTGGGCACGAGACTTCGTCTCCAGCACCCCGACGGACACCCTGCCCCTTCGTAAGGACGTCAGACTTGGGATTACATCATCGATCTGCAGAGCGCACGCCTTTCAGACAATGGAGGTCAAGATCGAGGTCAACGCGACTGACTTGGCTTACGCTTCTAGCGTTTAGGGTTCAAATCACCCGCCGACCCGCGGTCTTGATTAGAGTCGAACCCTCGACCTACAGATTACAGTTGCGTATACATAGGGAAGTTGTCAGCAACCCTTCTTTTGAAAATGCCGATAATCGCTGATTCTCCCCATTTTTTTATTGTCGCCTGAAATTCTACAATCGCCAGTTGTTGGGAATAAGTCTTTGATCACGTGGCGGATTCCATGAAAGTCCGGTATGAGGTATAGCGTCCCATATACGCGAATCAACCATAGGTGTTGTTGCTGTGGCCACTGCTGTCGCTCCGGGCAGAAGGGTAGTCGATGAGCTCGGATCCTGCAGAAACGATCAGACTATTGTCGCGTTTTGCCGGCGCCAATCTTACAAAAACCCTCGCTCGCATCGAGAAGGACGTTCGAGGCGTGACTACAGAACGCGCCGCTGCTTTCATGGATGAGGCCGGCGCCGGGCGGACTGTACTGGCGGCTGCCGGCGAGATGAAGCGTCTCGCCAGTCAGATCAACGTGACCATTCACGCGCTTGGGATCCTCTCGTGCCTTCCACATATTCTCGAGGAGGGTGAGTGGGTCGAATATGTGTCTCTGGGCGCGGGCAACACCGGCCGTCAATTTGATCTGGAGACAAATATCCGGGTGGCGGAGTTCAAGTTTATCAACTGGCGCGGCGGCGCCGAGTCGATCCGGCAGAATTCAATTTTCAAAGATTTCTTCCTGTTAGCGGAAGCTCCGACGCCAAAGCGCAAGTACCTGTACCTATTGGGCACGCGGCATGCGCTGAGGTTCCTAAACGGCGGTCGCGCGATTTCCAGCGTGCTTAGCCGTGGCGATAAGGTTCAGAAACTATTTCTCCAGCGCTTCGGGAATCACTACCTAAAGGCCCGCGACTATTTTCAGGATCATCAGCAGGCAGTCACGATTGTCGATGTGTCTGAATGGCTGCAGGAGCTTCAAGACATCGCCGTAGACGAAGCGGCAGATGAAACAGCGAGCTAACGTTCGGTCGCCATCAGAACGGCGGCTTGCGATTTTCACCACTGCCGTGAGTCACCTGCTCCAAAGTCATGGCGGGCTCAGATTCGCGACGGGATGGGTTAGTTATGCGCTGAACCAAAAATGTTTATACTTTGGATGGATTAGATGATTCAGGCGGAAAGACAAAGGGTATATTGCATCTTTGAGGGCGCTGGCGCGCGCGGGCTGGGTCATTTAGGCCCCTTCCGTTCGTTATCCAAGCATGACGTTGAGTTCTCAGGCTTTGCCGGAACGTCGGCAGGCGCGATCCTTGCAGCGCTTGCTTGCGTTGGTTACTCGGCTGAAGAACTTTACTCTGAAGGCACGGGAATGAATATTCTTGATCGCCTTGACCTAGATACGACCAATACGGACGCCACCGTTACCAACCGGCCCGCGCGAACGCCGGCGAAGCTTTTTGGCGATGCCGCCTGGCTGAAAATACGGTCAATCCGGTATGTGCTTTGCAACAGGTGGATCCTTGAAACCCTGATTGGTCTACTTGTTGCCGTCGTGGCGCTCGGCTTTTTCTTCTACCCCCGCTCAGCTTTAGCTATCCTTGTGGTTGCGGTCTTGGCATCGATCGCCGCCGTCTGGCGTATAGTGCGGGGCCTTGTATCTCTTGATCCCGTGAAGTCAGGGCTGGACCAGCTGATCGCTGTCAAACATCATGGCATCCGCAACGGAGATCCCGTGACCTTCCAAGATCTGGCGGACGCTGGTCGCCTCCCGCTGAAAATTGTCGCTGCAAACATATCAAAACAGGAACTCACGGTCTTCTCAGCGGAAACGACGCCGCATGTCGCCGTGTCAGATGCCGTGTGTGCCTCAATCGCCATTCCGGGCGTTTTCAAGCCGCATCACGTTGATGGAAACTGGTACATGGACGGCGGATTAGTATCCAATTTGCCGGCCTGGACCTTCGATGACGAGCGATCGATTGATCGCGATGCGTTGACGGCTGCGATCGAGATCAGCGTCAGTGCAGACAAATCTCTTGTTAGTGAGCGTTGGACGTTGGCATCTGCCTTCAAGACAATGATCTTTGGCTCGAGCATCCTGAATAAGCGCGCAGTTGATCGCCTTACATCTGAACGCATTGTCGTGGATCTGGGGCTTCTGGATTTCGATGTGGGTCGAGATCGCGCCACCGTGATTGTGCGGGAAACTGAGAGCTATTGCGATAACAGCCTCATTGCACGCATGATCGAGCTGCCGCAAATCATTAATGACAAATGTGAGAGCACTTCCACGCAATGTCACGAGTTCATCGACGCGACGTACAAGGCGGCAGGCTTTCAAGACCGGATGTTTAGCACCAGAATAGCCATAGGAATCCCTGTCGGGCCACGGTTTCGCCTGATGAGGCTCGAGTTCAGCTCGGGATACAGGGATATTTCCGATGAGCGGATTTCCCTGCCGATTGAGCGATCTCTAGTCGGGCAGGCATGGACGAAAAATGAGCCCTTATACGTTTCGAAAAGCGATACCGAGATTTGGAACGCAAGTCTGACCGCTGCGCAGGATCGCTGGTTGCGGAAGTTGATCTGGAGGGATCTAAGCTGGGTCCTCTGTGTTCCGATCGATATCGACGAAAAGACCAGAATCGTTGTTACGCTGGACAGCGATATGGAACTTGAATCTGACGAAGATGCTCAGCAGGAGTTGCTGGATACGCTGGAAGGCCTTATATTGAAGGAGTTCCAGTTCCTGAAAACCGTAGAAAGGGAGTTGCTCAATGGCCGTTAAAATGCTTTCGCGCACAGCAAAGACAAATGCAAAAAGCAATTCCAGCGCCGCAGTTCGGTCTGCCGTCCGCACGAAGTATTCGGAGTATTCGGCCGCAGCGCCGACGGACCATGCTCGCAAGGCTTCTGAACTGGCAAAGAAAATTCGTGAGTTTGAAGCCAACATCGACTCTGACCCGCGTCCCGTCGTACGCAGCCGCGATGCGAAAACAGGTCTCTTCAAATAGTGTTGAGCGAAGGTATGCTTTAACCCTCGCGTCTATCAGGCAGCAGATTGGACGTGCGCTTCTCGCCTGCTTGGCTGATCCGGGCACGCGGGGCAAGCCACGGAAGCGCCCACCTTTATTGTCGAATCAATTGGAACCAACGTCGGGCGCCCATCGAGGATGGACTTGATCTGCCTATCGAAGTCCGTTCGATTTACGAGGTACATTCCGCCGCGGGCTCCCTCAAAACCACAATTCCAGGCTGCAAGCGCCTGGCCGAACCGAAGAGCTTCTTTGAGACCCACCCCGCCTCGTGCCAAAAACGCGCTCCGACCGCCGTCGGCGGCTTTCGCCACGAAACCGCCGGTGCACCAGTCACCCGAACCACAGCTGTCGACTAAACGTGGCGCGGGGAACGCGGGGACTTGCATCCAATCCGAGACCACGCCGTCAAGGCGATGACGATATCGAAGACCATCCGATCCCAAGGTTTGGATTTCGACAAGAGTGGCGCTGTGCGCAGTCATGGCTGCGCCAGCTGCCGCGAGACGCTGATCCGAATATTTGACCACATGCGCCAAACCAAGAGCTTCCGCAAAAAGCTTTTCATCTGACTTTCCCGATGGCTCAAAAAGAACGATAGCACCTTCCGCTGACGCGGCGGCAGCTAAAGTGAGAGCAGCACGAGACAGACGGTCAAGGAAGAAAACCGATGATCCCTTAAGGTTCGGCACAATAGCGTCGACGGCAACTTGAGTAACTGGTCTATAGCTCGGCAGCCGCTGGCCACAATGCGGACACGTCCATAAAAAGCGATGCGTTGGAGTGCCGTCGCGCGCGCGCTTTATCTGCTGGATGATAATGGGGGTGTGTCCGGTTGGCGCACAGTTTGCAAAGTCGAGGTGAACGTTCCAGTGCCCGAGGTCCGCTCTCACCCGCTCAGAAGCCGGATCGCCATTCATTCTGGCAATTGGGAAGGCATCCCATCCGAGATAAGACATGATCGCCATTACGTTTCCGCAGGTACCACCAGCCCAAGACTGAACCGGCGAGTTCGGGTTCAGTCCCATAACCAGATCAAGGGCTACTAGCCCGGTGCCGAAAATCTTTGGTTTGTCGACGATCGACTTCATGAAGCGTTCGTCCTTTCATTGTAAAGCGGTGGTCTGGGTTGCGGGTATGCGTCTCCCTCCAACCATATATGGACTAGATGCGTTGAATCTGCGGCCGTCGGAACTGATGCGTCGAGATCATAGCCTAACGCCTCAAGGTAAGCGACTGGTAAATCCCGTTCGAGGGCCGCCATCAGGGCTCCAAGTGCCATAACCTTGCTTCCCAAGGGCGACAGGACCAGCACCGATCCGCCAACTTCGGAAAATACGGGTTTGCGGAGATCGTCCAGCCGCAGGATGGTCCGGTAAAGATCAAGTGGATCTTGCTCATCCGCGTAGACGATGTCACGCGTGTCGACGGACCATGCGCTTTCCAGTTCGCTCAGGAACTCCTCCGCGAGCGCGTCGCCGAGCCGAGGGTCCCGCGCGGGAAACGGTAGTATAGGACAAGTATCGTGCGGAGTGAGAAACTCGTGCAGGCGTCCCAGCGCCGCGCGCTTGCCGGTGGCGAGCTGCGGCAACCACAATTTAGCTGCCCCGCCAAACTTGTCGAGAGTGAGCCCGCCCTTGAATCCGTGCACGTATCCCGGAGAGTCGCTGGCTACCGTCTGGATTGCGCCATCAAGAGCTGGATCGTGGGCAACGAAAAGATGCAGGTTGGGCGGGCCCTTCCCCTTCTGAATACGCTCGACCAAGAGCCTGATGGTTGGAAAACTCGTGCCTACCGAGAGAGCGCTCACGTCCACAACAACGTCAGTGATATCCTCGAATGTCTGACTTCCGACGAACGAAGCAACGTTACGTCCGCCGACGACTGCCAGATCGGTGCCAAAGATTTCGACCGGGACAATCTCATGATCCGGAACGGCAGTTGTCAGGGCGGAGGCATTGTTGTTCGCTCTCGATACGAGACCGGTGCTAGGCTTTGGGCGGATCTCCTGGAAGAACAGTCCCCGAAGACGAGCTCCAGCCGCGGCCAGCTGCGTTGATATCACGCCTGCGCGGGGGTCAAATCCGGCGCCGGCGATGACCAAGACATTGCGATCTTTTCCTGCAAAATAGTCGTTGATGAAATTAACGACCTCGGCGCCGCTATGCGCAATGCAGGGATCCCATCGCCAGGGACGTGTCATGTTAATCCTCCCCCAATATGCGAACAAGATCGTTTGTACGTCGTTCCAAGAAGCCGCCGCGCTTCGGGGTCAGACCGTAATGAAGAAGGAGTACGCCACCCAGTTCAATTAGGACCCAGAGACGCTTCTTCGTGCCGTGATTGGGAACGAGGACGAACGCGTTATAAGCCACTCCGAACTGGAGGATTCGAGCCAGCTCCGGATTGGTTTTGGGTATGTCGTAGAATTCGTCCTGAAGAATGCCAAAGGCATTTGCCCCACCCCCGAGCGAGGCGTTACCTTCCAAGCTTTTCTTAAGGCAGGCCGAAGCGATGCCATCGCTCAGTTTCTTAACCTGCTGATGACGCGGGAAATCCCATTCTCGTATCATTTCGGTCGCTCGGTTTCGCAGAAGGTTATTCTGGACACTTGCGACGAGCGTCGGAGGTTTTGACCTTATCAGTTGGGTTTCCGACTGGGCGACGAGCCGCGACGCCAGTTGCAAGAACTGCTCGGCATTCTCAGAGCCGGTATCGCACAGGAGATCGATCCCATAAAAGTACGGCCGGTCATACTTGTGAAGTAGGTGGACCTTGGCTCCCTCAAAGACTTTGTCGTCGGCCGTTAGCGGTCGCGACGGCTCAACGTCCTGTCCTGCATCCTCAAAAAGTCCCTGTTGTGGAACACGTTTCGCATAGCGCTGGAACAGTATACCGAGCATCGAGAGACGAATCTCTTCGCTGTCCTCACCTGTCTCCTTCAGATAGTTTGCGATTTCCACCTCAAGAGCTCCTCGCCGATCATCCGTTATGGAATAGCGCCGCTGCAGAGAATCAATATGAGCGATGAGCTTTTCGCGTTTGGACTGGGCAATGGGCACTACACGAATGGACAGGAGGCTACCGAGATCATTCAATCGACGACGATGAAAAATGTCCATTTGGGCGAGATATCGGTTGGCCATTCCCTTGGCCATCTTCCGGAACGCGCGCCGTTGATGTGCCCTGTCCCCGCCGCTTTGCATACGAATGCTGGTCGTCTCACGTGATTTCTTCAAACCCGGTTCACTGGACTGCCCGACGTCGCTGTCTTCGAGAAGCACATCTGCCGGCGTCAAAGCGTCGAGACGCGTCAGGACCCAACGCGATACACGCATTTCCCTGCGACTGAGCCAGCGTTGAAGCGCAACAAACTGAGCCGGGTGGAGACTGTGCGCATCGTCGAAAATGACGAGCGGTTTCAGCACGAGGAACTGGCCTGCCTCCTTCAACTGAAAGGCTTCTATCACGTCGAAAGGGCGATAGGCAGCAGCAGCGGCGTATTTATCAATCTCATTAACGTCGGGAGGCACCAAAGCAGCAGAGATATTATAGATCGCGAGTTCGATCTCTCTCGCCCGCGCAAGCAAACCTGGCCCGCCTGTACCCCCGATTGAGGTTAACGCTGCCTCCGCGTCAGGCCGCGCGACGATCTCAATGTCATCGAGGTTTGCCCCGGCGGACTGAACGTTTCTGATCCAGGCAAGGACTGTGCGCGCCTGCAAGAGAGCAATCATCAGGCCCCCTTTCAGGTGATCCGGATAGGGAAACTCCCAGAATTCCCGATACTCCGCCTCAAGTGGCACCCGGCCACCGATGACAGCTGGCGAACCTTCCTTGATTGCACCGCACACGGTCAGTGTGTCGATGAGATCGTCATAGATATCCTGACCACTGTTTCTCAGAAGCGTCCGGAGGGTCGAATATTGAAACAGCCTTGCAAGGGTCGTCTTTCCGCTCCCTGGCGTGCCGATAATCGTCGTGAGGCGATCATAGAGCTTACCCTCTTCGGCATGCTTCTGGAAGAATGTCACCAGTGGTTCGGGCGTAACGACAGCAAGAAACGCCTCATCGTCTCGAAGATATTCAGTTGCGCGTTTTTCGAACGGGTTGACCATGGTTTGCCTATGAATGCCTCTGACGACGCCGGAAGAGAGGACGCATCGGCGGGGCGTTCACGCCATCGCGCGCTCCACCTTCCGTCTCGGCCCAGAGAAGGGCGACCGAATTGTTTGGGGTATTGTGATCCAGGACCAATGGCAAGGCGCACTTGCCGTAGCCCAGTCCAAGGTGGGTTTCGCCACCTACATCTGTATGTTCCGTGCGGATTATCGGGTCGTAATATCTCTGGGTCAGCTCGATAAAATCCGCATACCGGCCCGGGACTTTGTCGATGGGAAGGTCGTCCGGAAGGACCGTGCCAAATGAGAAATTGATGTTCTCAGTCCAACCATCACTCTTGAAGGATGCGACAGCTTCACCCGCGCGCGCGATCATTGCCTGAGAACCCGCGCTGGTCCCGATATAATGATGAACGCACAGCTGCCAGTCTGGGGCAAAGACGTGCTTGCCAGCAAGCTGCTTCACGGCGCCGTCAAGCGAATCTTTGAATTTGCAGAGTTTGCCGGTCCATTTCCCTTTCTCCGTATTGTATCGGAGAAAGGAGGTTCCGGTGCCAACGAAATCGTCGATCAAACAAACCAGGCGAAATTGCGCCTCAGGATCTTTGAGTTCTTTACGCAGCTTGTCGATCAAGTCTTGCCATTTGTCCTTGTCAAGTTGGGTCGCCAAAACAAACTGCTCATTGTTCAACACGCCGACATTGTTGTGTCTGATGCCATCAATTCTCGCTCCGTCGCTAAGTCCCATAAACAAGGTTTGCCGGCGTAAACGGTCGATCGCTGCACTTGCCTCGATGTCGGCAAGAACACGGTAGCGAGGGATCGATCTTTCCTTAGCGACCATGCTGATTATGCGCTCACGAACGACTGACGGAAAGAACTGTTCCACCAGTCTGTTCATCTCGCCGGGTCCAACATAGATGAGTGATCGCCGAACAAAATCATAAGCGGTCGGGCGCTCAGCAGTACCGAATTGCTGTAGCCATGTCGCCAGGCTTTCAATGAACCGCATGCCAGCCTGAAAGTCGCGATATCCATCGTATTTCAGCCGTGCCATCAACCGCAGCCAGCTGAACTCTTTTCGCGCTTGATCATCATCCCAGGCCATGATCTCACCGAGTATTCGCAGACCAAGACCTTCGTTCACTTGAACGCGCCCTTCCTGAACGCGAGAGCGCCGTCCTCAATCTCCAAAAACCGCAGATATTCAAGGGTTGCCTCGACACCGCGTTGCCCTGTGTCAGCGAGGTTCCAGCAACTGTCCGGATCCACGCTCGTCTCGTCGACACTGAGCGTATCCTCTCCGCGCAGAAGCTCATAGTCGTTGCCGGGCCATCGCCCTCGGTCGCCGATCGTCAGAATTGGCGCAGCACCCAGCTCTTCCTTTATCCTGTTGATGACATTGGCCTTCGAGACGCCGGCTGCAACAATATCCACGGAATGGCTTGAACGGGTCACTTTCACTGCCGCACTCCCGGTCGCCAAGATCACCTGATGGGCGATATCCCAAAGTCTATCTTCGGCCATCATGCGCTTGGACTGTAGCGTAATTTGAAATTGCCGATCCGTTTGCTCTGCGAATTCCGCAAGTTCAGGATGCTCACGCAGGGCTTTCGCCAAAGTGGACAGTTGACTGCAGCAGGCAGCCGAAGCATCAGGGACGTTCGGATCACTCAGCGGCGCTATCTCAGCCCCGTTGTAGTAGCCCATCCAAATCTTATTCCAGTACTCCTCGGGCAAAATCGCTCGAAGGTCTTTTCTCACAGAGGAGCCCCTGCCGGTGGCAATGGCCACTCGACCGCCGCTTCGCAAAATCCGAACCAGTTCTTCCGCGATGTCTTTTCGCGCCAGATCAAATCGATGGCGGGTATCGACGAGTGTACCGTCGTAATCGAAGACGACAGCGGAAAAGCGTCTTTGCAGTAGTCGCTGCCGGTAGGCTCCCAATGCATCCATCCAGCGGGAGAGCTCCTGCACGTTCATATTCGACGGTGGGTTCCCCGCCTTGCGGGCAATGGCAGCCTCGTCCCGCGGAGTCAACCGAACGGCGAACCCGCTCTTTTTCGGGCGGGGAAGAGGAAGGTTATAAAGCTTTCGACCAAAATCGGGAACGCCGGGCCTGCCCGGATCGATTCCACGCGCAACGCCCGCCCACTCCGTAATCCTTAGGGCAGCAATCAGAGAAGTTAGCATTGCAGCGACAGGTGGCCCACCGAGGTCTATCACTGCTGTCGGCACGTCCGCCGGGATCAGCTTGAGCGTCTTTTCCGCAAGAACACGATCTTGATCCGACACCAACGCCAGAACGCCACTGAGCTCTCCCCGCTTGGCGAGCCAGTGATGTCGACCATGCGCAAAGTTCCGGTAGTCAGCCAGCTGCAGATTGCCCAAGGCGGCCTCGGTGAACTTCGATTCCAGATCGATTGCACCGACCCGGGTCGTGGGTCCGTGGATGACCAGCGTCGTGCCCCGCGACCACAAATTCTCGGTCTGTGCTCGCCAGGACGCAATAGCTGGAGCCTGATCTGATAAGAGGCGCTCGACGACAACAACCACAGAGTTCCAGTCTTCCTCCGCGCCAAATTCGAGCGCGTAGGCCCTTGCGAGAAGCGAAACGAAGCCCAGCAAGGAGTTCGTCGCCAGAAACCCGTCCTTGCCGGCCGGCGGCGGAAAAATGAGAAGATCTGCAAATGGATGTTGCCGGCACAAATCTGACAGCGGGCTGTCTTTTCGGCCGCACATCACAGCAAGTTGTCGCGGCTCGCGCGACAGAAGCGCCTTGGCGGCGGCGTTGATATCGACATTCCCACCACCCGCACTGAGAAGCCAATGCGACACGCCGCTCAGAGGGTCTGTGGCAACGTCGAGCGGTGTTGAAACGGTGGCGATGCGCCCGGTGTATTTTTGGTGGAGGCCAATGATGGCATGGGCGGCCGTGAGGGACCCTCCGGATCCGATAGCCTGAAGAGGAAAGAGGCCTGCAGTCCGCACCGCAGATTTAAGCTCCTTGATCTCTTCTTGCTTTGCCCACTCGAATGTGGCCCCAAGACTTTGGATTTCGGTCGCGTAAGGCTTTGCCATCATCTCCCTGTGTAAGGCTATGTCCCCACACCGCGTCGAATAACCAACTGATGGGCGGATATGCCTGAAACAAAGTGTTTCAGGCGAATTCCAGGATCAAGAAGTTCGTGGAAAACGTGAGAACTTACAACACGTCACAGAAGATCAAGACAAGTCATCAACAACTATAAACGGTTGCGGCCGGACGATCCTGAATATTTTGCCGGCGCCTTCGAAATCGGGCCGCAACATTACCTCACCGATCCGGATGACGTATCCCATCCTTCGAAGGAACCCAAGAGCAGCGCGGGCGCTTGTGTCTTTCGATACCGTTTAGAGATCTCGACCGCACGATCGACGAAATGAGCATTGTCGGCCCCTAGTGGCAGCGCGATATCCTCGACGATCCGAGGCTCTCCTCCGACTACCCGGATTTCTTTGTCATCCTTCTCCATCGTGACGATCGGCACTTCGACGAGAACGCTGTACTGGGAACCGGCCAGTTCCAAAGACAATGGCGCGAGCAACGTATCTTGCTGGTCGATGATCTCGTCATCGTCCCAACGCGGGAGAAACAATTGGACGCCTGGCATCGACGCCAGCGCGAGGAGTTCGGAGTGTCTGTCAATCCAAACATAAAAGTCGGAAAGCAGGAGGCCGGGACTTCCCGAATGATGCCTCCTTGAGATTGCGGCGGCCATGCGCCGCAATAGTTTCGTCGCGTGTATCCAGTGCCTGAAGGGGCCTTCCTGGACGTCTGCAGGCAAGTCCAGCCGCGTGTCCTTGAACAGTATGGCAACCTTCTTGTTTGGCCGGGCCAGAATCGCGCCCACTTCGATAAGGGATACTGCATCATTCAGATCAAGTGTTTTCTTGCCGTCGTAGTCGAAGGTGATGCCCGCCCACTCTTTTTTGAAGTCCAGTACGATTTCGAGATATTCGTTGGCCAATCGGATGGGGGCTTCGCGGCCGGCATCGATGAACGGGGGGACCACAAAAAGGCCAACTGGAACGCTTGTCCATTCTCCATCATCCAAATCTTCCAGCTCGATCGATGCCGTCATTAATGGTGGAGCTTCCATCTCGATGATGGCGTCACGGAAGAAGTCGGTATCGGTCTCCAGCGCGATGCCGAAGCGCCGGCGCTCAATGACCATATCGGTCACGTTGAGTTCGCGGCGACCTCCCAGAAATAGCTCGTCGATTTTTTCTTTCGCTTCTTCACCGGGGACAAAAAACCTGCCCACGATTGATCCTTCGTCATAGCCGCATGTGGCTCGCTGATGAATTTTAAGCTTTAGATATTCCGAGGGATCACCGCCGAGCATTCCCGTCAGGGCGTCAGCCAATCCCTCTCCCAGATTTCCCAGCTCGATTGCGCGGTCAAGGGGAATGGGCACGGTTATCCTATGTATCCTCCGGCTACCCTTCGCCTCCTCCTGCCTTACCCGTCGCAACGTCTTGGCAATAAGCGCTTCGTCAACAGGAACTATCAGGCTTCGGGTGGGCGCTCTGCTGGAATTTCCAAATTCCAGCACAGCGATCGCCGCGGCCATATCGGCGTCGACTAGGTGCTTTAGAGCAGAGAGCTTAATTCGGGGAGGTTCTCCCAGCCGATCGGTAGACTTCACCTGGATGAGGAATTTCTGCAATCTGTGCTGCCGGTCAATCGGAACATCATCGGCAAGCACGGGCTCGTTTTCGAGGAGAAAATCCCAACCCAGGCGATCAATCTGAGACTTCTGAGCGCGGAAGCCTTCGGGCTCACACCAACCCAGAAATTGATTTTCTCCAATCGCCCCGACATCCCGCTTCGACACTTATAACTCCAGAAGGTTGCCTAGATTTCACACCTGGTCACTGTGCCAGCAGATATGGTCTATTACGATTTTCATTCGAGATGGTTAAAATCTCAGAGCGTGGTGTCGAACGTGGACAAGTGGCTTGAACCTTCTTGTCCCAGATAGCCGGTGACGAAGCGCGCGCGGAAGCCGTGCGAATGTACTCTGCGAGCTCGGTGGAGTTCATCGCGAAGATCGGGGCGGCCGCACGATGACGGAGGGGCTCTCGTGACCGCAACTGCTTCGGCTCTAAATGATAATTGTTCGATTGCGCTCTGTTACGGCACCTAGCCGATCAAGAGTCATACCGCCCGATCCACACAAATTGGGCCGAGTTGGCAGAAGGTGGGTTCTCTCTCACTGCGAGCACATATGCCAGCATCCGGTGATTTCCATCCATGATGTCTATCGTTCCGCTTGGATGGCACAAGAGCACTGGTGGAGAATGAAAAACCTGATGTGTTCGAAGATATTCAAGAGCCTGTAGGGTGGTTTCTCTGCCATTTGGCATATATTGGGAATACGGGTTCGATACCCCGTTGAAGTATCCCATCTCCATTTCCGCAAGCGTACGATTGGACTCTTGTGTTAGCGCGGAACCAACCAAAGTAATTAAGTCAACACATTCCTTGTACCAAGCAACGCCACGCCAGAAATCAAGAGGCCGCCCGCCGAGGATGTTTAGCCACCTTCCGTCAGAGTTAGGCTCACCCAATTCAGTAACGAACGGAGCCAGCCATTCTTCGGCTAATTCATCCGGAAAATTTGGAAAAACACTCCTTGTAATGGCGCGAATTGTGTCACTCATCGATATTAATGAACCCGATCTATGCTTTAAGTATAGCGGCTTGAGATTATCTAGGCGTACGGCTTTATATATCATCGCAATTTCTGGCGACTGGAGAAAAGTCTTGACGCCGAACTGCCACTCTAACCAGCACGGAGTCTATCGGCTTCTCATTCACAAGCTATTAACCGCCAACGTTGAAGCAGGCGAGAAGCAATTGGCGATCTCGTCTGGTACTATTATCGGATATCGGACGCCGAAAGTCTGGCAGGTAAACCGTCATCTGGAGCGGCACAAGCGTTCCGGACATGCTTCGACAGAGCTCCTAGCACGCTGGCTGCCGGCCTGCTCCATCGCGCTCGAAACTATCCCAACCCGGCGGTCCTGCCCAAGATGATGCGATGTCGACACCACCGAATCTGGTCCCGTTACCCACGCTAAGCGTGAGGCCAATTATGTCCTCGCCATTTAATGCATTGTTTAGGTTAATGTTTTTCCCGTCACAGAAGCTAACTACTAGATAGCTTCTTCATACCGGACTAGAACTTCAATGCTCCGCGCTAGGCTCTGCATGGTGTTGCCGACCGAACGGCAATGGACATGTAGTTGCGCATCTCTGGTCATCCAAAGGCCTGTTTCCCTTGTGTTTCGGACGTTCTGTCGCCTGTAGAGATGCTCGCTTACCCTATTATCGGCATTTTCAAACGACCGTTTTCTCATCACTTCCGATATTGTACAAGCGTGGTTTCGCGCGGGTTAGAATTTGAGTATGAAACCACAACCCATCACCCGTGAGGGCTTGGCCGATGCCGGGCTGTTACGCCCCTCCCCTCGCCGCGCACCGCAAGATCGACTGATGTCACTGGTCACCAGCATTGCCAATGCCAACCCGAACCTGACGTTCCGTGATATCGCCAGCCAGCTTGAGGCGATGCATGAGCGCACACCGCGTGGATCATCGACATGGGCAGCCTCCTCGGTTAAACACGTGCTCGACCGGGCCAGAAAGCTCGGGGTGGTATCACAATAGCCGTTGCAACCCTCGCGACCCTATAACCTGCACCGGTGCAGAGACCGGACCAACCGTGCTCTCTACTTGTGTCAGCGACATGGGACCTGCGTCAAATACCGGGTGTGATCAGCGTTAGCGACGGAAAATATGTTCGATATCGACCGATATCCCGGGTGAGCAGGGTTAGTTGGCTAACCGCTGCTTGAGCGCCAATGAAAAAGTCGGGCAGAACGCCGGTGCGCGATCCTCCCGATTTACGGTATTTCGTGAAGACCTTTCCCGCCAAGAACAGCGCAGCACGCGGTATTGTATGAGTTTAAGGCCACCGCCAGGCTGTATCCCTGAACGCGCTGCAACAAAGGCGTCAGCGCATATTTTCACTCCTGGGTTACTTCGACACCAGCTGCGGTTGCACGCCATTTGCCTTCAATGCCGCCATCAACATTGGCCCGATCGAAAACTCCCCTGCCCTCGCCTTTTCGGTCAAGGCCCGCAGATAACCGCCGGCAGAATTGATGCGCTGAGCCCGCTGCAGGATGCAGGCGATGACGACGGCGGTGTTCTCCTGGCCGAAGACGTCAAGCGCTTCCTCATAGGCCGAGGGCGAAATGCCGAGGTACCCCCGCACTTGGGCCGCCGTGGTCATCAAATCGCGCCAGATGCTGATGCCGTTTGCCGCATAGTCGGCGATTTCTGGACAGGCCTTCATCACCAATCCGAGCGGATAGGCCTTTGTCGCATCCTCAGCCTTGGTTTTTGCCAGCGCGGATTTCGGCCCTTGGCTGTTTCTTAAGCCAGGTTCAAGATCAGATTTAGAGTCGGGTTTTGAATTCTGTTGTTGCGGATCATTCTGAGACTCATTGGCGCTCGGATTCTCAGCATTTACATGCTTTTCCAACAGCATAGCCACTTCGTCATGCAACGCCGCCAGATCGCTCAGGATCGGCTCCAGGGCCTCAAGCGCTGCCCGGCGCGGGATTGCCTCGACAATGGCGCGAAACCGCGTCCACAGCGTCCCCCAGTCGCCGCAAACGTCTTCGGCGACGGCCACCTCGATGAGCTTGGCGATATCCCGCCGCTGCAGCGTGATGCGCTCGCGCACCAGCTTCAGGGCCCGGGAGGCGGCCCGCACGCTCTCGGCGGCCTGCTGCAGCTCTTCTGCACGGGCCAGCAAGGGTGCCAGGGAAAAGCCGAACGCGTCGGTGATCTCCCCGCGCCTGCCCTTGCGGGAGTAGCGCTTGCCGTTGGGGCTGTCCTTGCGCGTGATCAGACCGCATTCGAGCAGGGCCGCCAAATGCCGGCGCAAGGTGGCATTGGCCATGCCATGGGCGCGCATCGACAGCTGGACGTTGGAGGGAAACACCACCAGGCCGTTGTCGGCCGACAGTTCATTATCGGGCAGGAACGACAGCAAAGCGTTGAGCACCGCCAGCGAGCGGTCGCCAACGCCGATGATTTCCTTGCCTTCGCACAGCCAGCGATACACCTGCCACTTGTCGGCGGTCTTGCCCGCTTCGATGTCCTGGGCTTGAGCCTGGATTTTCAATTGGCCAAGCGACATCGATCGCCGCCCAAAGGGCGTCGTTATGAGATTTCCAAGCATCTCCGTTTCACCTTTCTAAAGGCAAAAGAAACCGGCTCGCCTACACGACGTCAAAAAGTCTTGACACTGATTCGGGGAAATGCGATTCTCGATCCTGCTAGAGATATGAGAGAAGCCTTCCGAGACAGCGATGTTTAGGTGGGCTTTTTTCTTTTGCGGATTAGTCTCCTGTTTTCCTTGACGTTTCCGATTCCCTAAAGACCCGATAGAGGTCTTCAAGGTTTTCAGCGATATACGCTCCAAAGCGGGAGGCGTTTTTCTCCCGCAATGACAATGTAAATAACTTGCCGGTGTCTTTGATATCGACGCTTATGGACTTGTCTTTAGGCGACCAAACCTTTTTGGCGGATGCCGCGGGCTTCGTGGTCTGGCGTTTCGATTTACTCAAGAAATTGAAAAGCAAATTGAACCGTTCATCGCCTGTTTGCGCCATAAAATCGTCTGCGGCAACCAACTGTACGGCCTTCTGGCCATTGCCCGGCACTTGCAGCAGCTTCGACAGCTGCCACCACCGGTCACGGCCAATCGCCTTTGCCGATCCAATTGCAACGATAATCGCTTCCGGAACATTCGCCGATACCGATTGCATTTTTGAATAGGTCGTCGCGTCAAGCGCAAGTGCAGACCTGATGACCGACTGATCGTAGCCAAGATCGGCCAAACGTTTGGCGAACAGTGTTCGCTCGATAAAGGAAAGATTCGAGCGCGCAGCATTTTCCTGGCCCTGCGCGATAACGTGATCCTGATCCGTCAGTGGCTTGACGACTGCACGAACCTGGCGCCCAAGTTGTTTGGCAACCTTAACACGGCGGTGCCCGAAAACGATCTGATAGCGGCCCGAACCGGCCGGGTGTGGCCGCACCAAAATGGGGGAATCCTGCCCCCTCTCCCTGATCGCGGCCAATAGCTCGTGATAGGCTTCGTCGTCCTGATCAAGCCGATCAGACACAAAGGAACCGTCCACGAGATCCGGATCGAGTTCGACGACACTTCCCTTGGCGAGTTCCTCAAACGAACTCTTGATCGAGCGGGAAGCACCGCTCACAACGTACGACAACGCATCATTCCGCTCCGCCTTCAACGGAGCCTGGTTCATTACGCTGCTGAAAATATCCTTACGGGCCATCTATCTGCTCCCGTTTTGGGTTAAGCAGTTGATCTTTCGATCGAAAATCGCCGTTTTTACTGCAGTAAACCAATCTGCCATGTCAGCGCCCCCATGCCCGGTGTACAAGCGCGGCAATTTCCGAGTTGACCGCATCAAGCGATTCGATCGCGCGTTCGTAAGTGGAGCGGGTAAAGCTGTTTTTCTCTACCTCATACAGTGTTTGTTTGGTCAAACCGGCGTCCGACACGGCAGTGGATTTCAGCATCGGATTGGCCAGAATTTCTTCCGCAAGCATCGATTGCATGAACCCCACCATTTGTGCCTGCGGGATATCCGTCGGCTCATAGCGTGTGATCAAGTACCGGAACCAGTCGAGTTGCACTTTGGCGCCAGCCTGCTTTACGGTCTTGAGAATACCGCCGAGCATCAACAGGAACTGCGACATCGACATGAGATCCAGCATCTGCGGATGGACGGTAATGAGCACTGATGTCGCGGCAGACATGGCCGTCAGTGTCAGGTACCCCAATTGCGGCGGGCAATCGACAACCACGACATCATAGCGGCTATCGACTTCCTCAAGGGCCTTGCCGATACGGGTGAAGAACTGTCTGCCTTCGAGCGATGCGCGGTCCTGCATCGCAAGGGGGGTATCATACTCATACTCCTGCAACTCGAGATTTGCAGGGATGATGTCGAGACCCGGGAAATTGGTTGGGAGTATGACGTCAGAAATCGGCTTGCGATCTTCGTCATACCGGATCGATTCGTAGAGCGACAGATTGCGATCAAGTTCCGGCTGAAAACCATGCAATGCCGACAAGGATGCCTGCGGATCAAGATCGATGGCGAGAACGCGGTGACCGGTGAGTGCGAGATACTGGGCGAGGTGGGCCGCAGTTGTCGTCTTACCCGATCCTCCCTTGAAATTAACGACTGCAATAACCTGCAGCTTGTCACCCGGCTTGCGGTGCGGAACATACTTCTTCACCTCGGTGCGTCCGTTGCGGTCAAGATAATGCCGCAGCTCCAGCATCTGCTCGGCCGTATACGAGCGCCGGCCCGACGAAGCCTGCGCCGGTACAGGACCTTTGCCTTCCAGGTGCAGGCGCTTTAGATTGTTCTGCGTGACACCAAGATAGTGGGCCACTTCCGCCATGGAAAAGGAACGCAATGTCTTCGTCGCGTTCGGCGGAAATTTTTCCATCCGAAGCTGGTCGAGCCGGCGTGAAATCTCCGCACCTTGATCGAGGATCTTGTCGTCAAACTCGAATTTGGGCAGAGGTATTGCGATGTTCATTGGAACCGAAACCTCTAATAGCGCTTTTTCAAAGTAAATCTATTACGAAGCGCTATTAAGCTCCGATTCGCTCGGTGCAGCAAGATTTTTTAGATTAACAAAGGGTTAACGGGATTCATTGCTGTGGAAAGGGCCGGGATGTCAGATTCGGTCTCATGGCCACATACCACCGTTCCACCCTTAATCCCGGCCGCGTCAGGAGCTTGTTTTCATTGATGAAAACGCACCATTTTACTGCAGTAAATTCTCCAGCTCTAATGCAGTATAAACGCGAGGACGCGGAACCATTCCTATTTCTCCGCCTCTTCCTTTCGTGTCTTGTCGTCCTCGACCAATTCATACCACATCGCGTTCAGTACTGCGAAAGCAGCGGCAAAGGGCAATCCGAGAAGCCAGGCAAAATACCACATGTCTCGTCCTTTCTCTTTAGTAGGCGTGACCGCTCTCGTCATTGATGGAAGCATCGTCGACTTTGCCCCAAAGGACTCTGTAGACCCAACTCGTGTATGCGACGATCAGCGGAATGAAGATTGCCGTAACAACCAGCATGATGAAAAGCGTCAGATGGCTTGATGATGCGTCCCATACGGTCAGGCTCGAATTCGGGTCGAGCGAGGAGGGGAGGATGAAGGGAAACATCGATACGCCCACGGTCGAAATAATGCCGAAGATTGACAGTGCGCTTGAAAGGATCGTCGCAATTTCCCGTCTTGCTTGCAGTCCCAGCAGGGCTCCTGCTGCGCCAAGCACACCGAAAGCCGGCGCGATCAGAAGCCAGGGGGCACTCCTGTAATTGGCGAACCATGCACCGCTGTCCACCACCACAGTTTTTAACAGTGGATTGGATGGGCCCATGGGATCAACCGTGCTGGTGATCAGGTAACCGGCCACGCCCGCCCAAAGGTAAAGGCCGGCGACACAGAACAAGGCGATCGTCAGTGGCGCTGCCAGGCTGCCAAAGTATCGTGCCCGCTCTGCAACAGGTCCGCTCGTCTTCACCATCAACCACGCACTGCCGTGCATGATGAACATGGCGAGGGACAACAGGCCACACAAAAGCGCAAAGGGATTCAGCAAACCGAAAAAGGTGCCCTCGTAGAAAACCCGCAAGTCGCTATTGAAGCGAAACGGAACACCTTGCAAAACATTACCGACGGCGACGCCGAATATCAAAGTTGGCACGAAGCCGCCGATGAAAAGCGCGCAGTCCCAGGCAGTGCGCCATGCGGGGCTGTCGCGCTTGGAGCGATATTTGAACGCGACGGGCCTGACGATCAACGCCGCCAGGATCGCAAACATTGCAAGATAAAAACCCGAGAACGAGACAGCATAAAGCGGTGGCCAGGCCGCGAATATTGCCCCGCCGCCGACAATGAGCCAAACCTGATTGCCTTCCCATATCGGGCCAATGGTGTTGATCGCGATCCGCCGTTCCATATCGGTTTTCGCCACGAATGGCAGCAACGTTCCGATACCCAGATCGAAGCCATCGGTGACAGCAAAGCCGATCAGGAGGATCCCGATCAGTAGCCACCAGATCAGACGCAATGTTTCATAATCAATGAATTGGTGCAGGATCATGGTCGGTTACTCCGCTGGAACGATGTGGGGGGAAATCAGTTTTGCTTCCGGCTCGATATCAGGTTCCGGTCCCTTGGCGATTGCCTTGAACATCAGCCCCATCTCGATGATGAAAAGCGTGGTGTAGATAACGACAAACCCGGCGATGGTTATGAGCAGGGAAGTCACGCCGAGATTGGAAACCGCCGCTGCCGTGGGCAGTATCCCTTCGATAGTCCACGGCTGGCGGCCTGTTTCGGCGACGACCCATCCCAGTTCGGCTGCGATCCACGGGAGAGGGATGGCAAACACTGCAACACGCAGCAGGAAGGGATAGGCGTCGATCTTCCGCCGTACCGAGAGAATGAAGAACGTGGCCGTCAACAGGATGAAGAACACCCCCAGCCCCACCATGATGCGGAATGCCCAGAACAATGTTGGCACGCTTGGCACAGTATCCCAGGCGGCCTTCTCGATCTGTTCCTCTGTTGCCTGGCGTGGATCGTCTACATAACGCTTCAGCAGCAGTGCATAGCCCAGGTCGGCGCCATTTGCTTCAAAGGCGTCGCGCACCTCCTGACTGACAGCGGTGCTGCTGCCCGCGTCGCGGATTTGCTGGAGGGCACCGTAGGCAAGCAACCCGCTGCGAATATTGATCTTGGCGCGATCCACCAATTCCTTGATGCCCGGAATTTCGGTGGTCAGCGACCGCGTACCGATCAAACCCATGACCCAGGGCACGCGGACAGCATAGTGGGTTTCGCGCGCAGCGGTATCGGGAAATCCGAAGACGGTGAAGGCCGCTGGCGCCGGCTCCGTTTCCCACATCGCTTCAATCGCCGCGAGTTTCATCTTCTGGTGTTCGCCGGAGAGGTAGCCGCTCTCATCACCGAGAACTACCACTGAGAGTGCAGAGGCCAGACCAAACGAGGCTGCAACGGTCATCGAGCGCTTTGCGATCTCGATATGCCTGCCTTTGAGGGCATACCAGGCCGATACGCCGAGGACAAAGATCGATGCGGTGACGTAACCCGCAGATACAGTGTGGACAAACTTCGCCTGTGCGACAGGATTAAACAAAACCTCATAAAAATCAACGACTTCCATGCGCATCGTCTGCGGATTGAAGGCGGACCCAACCGGATTTTGCATCCAGCCATTGGCGATGAGGATCCACAACGCCGAGAAATTCGATCCCGCCGCCACCGCCCAGGTCGCTGCAAGGTGTCCGACCTTTGAAAGTTTGTCCCATCCGAAGAAAAACAGACCGACGAACGTTGCTTCGAGGAAGAACGCCATCAGCCCTTCAATCGCGAGCGGAGCGCCAAAGATGTCGCCAACATAATGGCTGTAATAGCTCCAATTCATGCCGAACTGGAATTCCATGACAATGCCGGTCGCTACCCCGATTGCGAAATTGATACCAAATAGAGTGCCCCAGAATTTTGTCATCTGGCGCCAGATTGCACGCCCGGTCATGACATAGACCGTCTCCATGATCGCTAGGAGGATGGAAAGCCCAAGCGTGAGCGGCACAAAGAGAAAATGATAGAGAGCTGTAATCGCGAATTGAAGGCGCGAAAGCGCCACGATATCAAGTTCCATTGCTTTTCGTCGGGCTGACCCGACCCCCTGTTAGCCGGCATTCACAGTTGTGAATCCCGGAAGAAGATTGCCCGTTCTCAATCCGGCCGAAGCACGGAGAGAGCGGCGTTAAACTCGTTTTCTCCACGGCGGGGTGCACCAACAATGCGTCCACGCTCCAGGATGACCAGCCGGTCGGCGACCATGGCCTCGCGCCGTATATGCGTAGCGATGATCACGGAGCGGCCGCGCATGTGCCCTTCAAGACGGCGCAGCACATCGCGCGCTGTGTTTCCATCCAGGCCCTCTGTCGGTTCGTCCAGCAGCCAAAGTGGGGTATCCCGCAACAAAAGCCGCGCCAGGGCCAGACGCCGTGCCTGGCCACCCGACAGCCCCAGACCGCTTTCGCCGAGCGCCGTATCCAGACCTTCGGGCAATTGCGCAACGAAGTCTCCAAGGCCAGTTGCCGCAAGAATATCCATAAGCTTGGCATCGTGCGCATTTTGGTCCGCAAGGCGCAGATTATCACGCAGGCTATCCTGAAACAGTTCGGTCCGCTGGTTTAAAAGAGTGGAGGGAAGCGTTTTGACGCGGCCCGCAACCGCCTCGATCTCCTGAGCAAGCAGCGCCAGCAATGTTGACTTTCCGGCACCGCTGGCGCCCACAAGCGCTAGACGCTCACCCACGGCAAGTGAGAGTGACAGGTTCTGAAGCGAGGGGAGGGGAGAGCCATCATAGCAGACAAAGACATTATCGAGGTGAACTGCCAGCGCATTTTGCGGTGAACCCGGCCGTTCGGGCGAGGGGAGCGCGCTCATGTTTGGCCCAATGCGTTGAGCGGCCAGCATCGTGCGCCCAAGTTCAACCGCCCCCCGGCGCAATCCGGCGAAGGGTTCGAGTGCTGCCAAAGCAATCAGCAGGCCAAGTGCTGCAACCGGCGCTCCAATGGTGCCGGCCCCGGCCAATTTGGCGACGGCAAGGAGAGTGGCCCCCAACAACAGCGCCGATGCGGCTCCGAAAGCGGCTGTAACGAACATCTCGATACGATTGAGCACGTCATCTGCTTCGTGGAGGCGACGATCCGATTTCATCACGCCATCCTGCTGCGCAGCGAGGCGGCCGGCCATGATCAGATCGGTTTGCCCGGCTACCAGATCAATCGCCTTTGATCGAAGGCTTTCCAGAGCATGGCCGCGGCGCCGGGAAGGAGTTTTCGCGAAACGGGCGGCTGCCAAAGGGATGCCAAGCCCCGTTAGTAGCAGCCACGATGCCGCGCCAAGTCCCAGCAGCGGATGCATCAGGCCGAAGGCGACGGCAACGGCAAGCGCTGTGCAAAGCGCAACGGCCGCAGGGACCAAAATACGCAGGTAAAGCGAGTCGAGTGCATCAATATCAGCACTCAGACGAAACAGCAGCTTGGCAGGCCGCTTCAGCAGCATCCTTGCTGCCTGCGGCTGCGCCCAGTTGCGGAAAACCTGCTCGCGCAACTTTGCAAGGACACCAAGCGTCGCGTCATGTGTCGTCAAACGCTCGCCATAACGCGCACCCGTGCGCGCCAGGGCGAGAAAACGTATCGCTGCAGCAGGAGCAAAAACATCGAAAACGAGGGCTGTCACCGACGACAGCCCGGCGATCGCCGTGGCGGTGATGAACCAGCCGGACAAGCCGAGCAGCGCGATCCCGGCAAGGACGGTTGCAGCCGCCAGCACAGCGCCCGCTAGAAGCGCGCTACGGCGCTCGGCGAGGAACAACGCCACGATGGGCCGAAAAATGCTCCAGAGGGGCATTACGCTCGCTCCAGCAGGGTTGTGGATGGCAGCACGATGGTTCGATCCATGCGGCTTGCCAAAACCGGATCATGCGTGGCGACGATCAGCGTCTTTCCGGCAGAAATCGCCAGTAGGTTCTGTGTGATTTCATTGGCCGTCACTGTGTCGAGATGCGCAGTCGGCTCGTCCGCTAGAATAAGCCCGGCGTGCGGATTGGCTGCGGCACGTGCCAGGGCGAGCCTCAAAACCTCACCCCCGGACAGGCCCGAACCGCCTTCACCCACCTGCGCGGTGCCACGGGCATTTACCACGTCCTGCAGGGCAGCCTTGCGCAATGCGGTCTCGGTTTCCTCGAATCCAACCCCTGGCCGGCCCAAGGCAATATTGTCTTTTATTGTGCCAGCAAAAATGTGCGGCTTCTGGCCAACCCAGGCGATGCCGGCGCGAAGCTCTGCAGCGCTTGCCGGCGTAAGAACGATGTTGCCGAGTGTGATCTGGCCTGCATCAGACGGTGCCAGTCCGGCGATCAATGCAAGTAGCGTGGATTTGCCCGAACCGCTTGGCCCAAGCAGAGCAATATGCTCAGCCGGCAATATGTCAAGATCGAACTGAACAAAGACCACCGGGTTTGATCCCTCGTGGCGGAAGGTCAGCCCTTCGATATGAACGCCGGGAACCGCCGCCTGGCGGTTTGACGTTTCATTTCTGCCAATGCCCGGCACAGCGACATCATGTTTTGAAAGTCTGTCCAGCGCTCCAATGGCAGCTTCGCCCGAAGCGCGATCGTGCCAGACGGCAGACAATTCACGCAAAGGCTCGAAGAACGCCGGCGCGAGGAGGAGAACGAACAAACCTTCTGTCAGGCTCATGCGCTGCCCCCACGCCCCAAAATTCAATTGGCCAAGAAGGTGAAAGCCAACATAGACGGCGACCATCGCCACGCCCAGCGCTGCAAACAGCTCGAGCACTGCAGAGGACAAAAACGCGATGCGCAGCACGGCCATCGTGCGTGTCGCAAGTGATTGTGCATTGTCCAGCAGGCGCCGTGCAGTCAGGTCGACGGCATCGAGAGACCGGATCGTCGCCAATCCACGCAGCCGGTCGAGCAAGAAGGCATTCATGCCACCCATTTCCACCAGCTGTTTCTCGCTGGCAGTCTTGGCCCGCCAGCCTATCAGTGCCATAAAAACTGGAATCAGCGGAGCGGAAGCTAACAAGATAATAGCTGCCGTCCATGAAATCGGTAGGACACAAAACACAATAGCAACCGGCACAATCGTGGCCTTCAGGCGCGCCGGACGGAAACGCGCCAGATAAGGGACAATTGCCTCGGCCTGTTCGGCGAGTACGCTGGCTGCAAACCCGGAGGCCGGCCGATCGATATCCAGCGGCGAACGCGCGGCGAGGGCGGATATCGCATATTTGCGTTTCTCCGACAAAACATCGCGAGCGGTGCGGAAGGCCAGCCGGCTACCGGCAGCATCGAGCATCGCCCTGACCATGCCGATGGCAACAACACCAGCGGCGAGCCAATAAATGTCCGTCACCCCGCGGCCGGCGGCGATGTCGCCAACGCCGATTGCCAGCAGGCCAGCCTGTGGCAACCACAACAGCGACGCAAATACCTGAACAATCGGTGCCATCGCGCAAGCGCGTCCATCTTCTGCTAAAGACGACTTTGCAGACTCTTCCGATGATATTGTTGAGGCTGCCCGCGGCGATCCCCTGTCGCCCACATAGTCGGCATCGGTGCGAAGCGCCAATGAGGATGCGTCTGCTGCGGGTCCCATGCCATCAACCCTTTTCGGTAGAACGCTTCGACCTGCCGAGGGACACGATCTTGTCCTTCGCCTCCAACAGTCTTGTGACTTTCGCACCCAACGTCAACAGGGTCGCCAACCGATCCGTATCCAGCTGCTTGACATCCTCGTACCAGGTCGTCAGTTGTTCAATGAGCCCGTGCATTTCGCTCATGCGTGCTTGCGCGTGCCGCTCAGCCTCGCTGGCCGGTTGCTGCATGAGAATTTCGCGCAGGACCGACAGCGTCGGATCAACCTCGCGCTTTTTTCGCTCTTCGGCGAGCGTACGCAATATCTGCCAGACGTCGTCTGGCGTTGTAAAAAAATCACGGCGATCATCCGGGAGATGTTTGAGCAGGACAAGATTCCATGCCTGCAGCTCCCGCAAGCTCATCGAAACATTGGAGCGGGAGATACCCAGCGCTTCAACGATCTGCTCAGCGTTGAGCGGCTCGGGCGAGACATAGAGCAGGGCGTAGATTTGGCCAACGGTCCGGTTGATGCCCCACCGGCTGCCCATTTCACCGAAGTGCAGAACGAAGGATTGAATGAGAGGGGGCAGGTTCATTGGTACATCCCGTTACAACTGTCATTTCTGTAATTACTGAAATTACGATATTTAATAAATCGTAAACTTGCAAGGGCCGCAGTTGAAACCGCACCTCAAAGGCACCTTTTAGCGGCGGGCAACAAAAAAGGCCCGATCAGGATGATCGGGCCGGTTTATAGAACGCAGAAAAGGAGCGGTTAGTTGAGGCCGAGCTTGCCACGCAATGTCGACAGATCTTCGGCAAGCGTATTGACGGCAGCGGCCAGCACTGCACGGTCATCTTCGGTGAGCTTGTCGTAAAGCTGATAACCCTCAGCGGTCTTGTACTTGGCCAATGTGGTATCGACTTTATCAAAATTGCCCGACACCTTGGTTACAAACGCACTGTCATCCTTTTCAACGAGCGGTCGCACCAGGTCGAAGATTTTGCGCGATCCATCGAAATTGGCTTTGAAGTCCCAAAGGTCGGTGTGGCTGTAGCGATCTTCCTCTCCGGAGATTTTGGTTGCAGCAACTTCTTCCATGAGCACGGCGGCTCCACCGACCACCTTTTCCGGCGGGAGCGTGAGATCGGTGATGCGCTTGTTGAGTTCGGTCACATCGGCCATCAGCTTGTCGGCAAACGGCGCCAGATCCTTTGTGCTATTTTCTGCAAAAAGACCGTATTCAATACGATGAAAACCAGTGAACTCCGGGTCTTTCTCGGCCTTCTCATGGTCGTCAGCACGAGAATCGATCGAACCATCGAGATCACTGAACAGTTCAGCAATCGGCTCGATTGCTTCATAGCTCATGCGCGTAGACCCAAACAGTGCCTTCGCCTTGTCGAGCTCTCCCGCCTTGACAGCATCCGTAAATGCCTTCGTGTTGGTTACGAGCTTCTCGGCATTTTCGGAAACGTAGATCTTGTAATCCGCAATCGGACCGACCAGATCGAGCGGTGATACCTCGGCCATGGCAACGCGCGGCATGATCGCGGCTACAGCAAGCAGGCTTACAGAAAGTGTCAGTTTCAATTTCATCATTGGTCCCCTTCAGGATTTGGTGCGGGTCATGGCGTGACCGGTTGCTTCCAAGAGTGTCCGGCCCACAAAATCGGTTTCATCCAATGGGCCGGGTGGTGTGAAGAAAAAGCCGCCGCCGATCGGCTTGATGTATTCCTCCAGTGGCTCACCGTTCAGCTGGTTCTGGACTGTGATGAAGCCTTTCTCCAGATCGGCCTGGTAACAGATAAACAGAAGCCCCTGCTCAAGCTGGCCGGATTTACTGACACCATTGGAATAGTTGAACGGGCGGCGCAGGATCAGGTTGGCGTTGGAGGCCAGTGTGCGCGTGTTGGCCATGCGAATATGCGCATCGAGCGGAGTAACCGTGCCTTCGGGATCCTTTGTATAATCCGGCACGTCGTGCTCCGAACTCCCGCCGAATGGCGCACCGGTTGGCTTTTTCCGCCCAATGATGCGTTCCTGCTCGCCAAGCGGCGTGCGGTCCCAGCGCTCGACGAAATTGCGGATGATGCGCACCGCCTGATAGGTGCCGCCATGGGTCCAGGCCGGCTCGTCGCCGCCTTCCGGCACCCAGACGATTTTATCCATCAGCGCGGCATCGGTGGCATCGGGATTTGCCGAACCATCCCGGAAGCCAAGGAAATTGCGGGCGCTTTCATGGCTTCCGTCAGGCTTTGGCGGCAGGACAGGTACTGAGCCTTCCTGCTTCCAACGCAAAACCATCAGATCGGGCAGATTCTTGAGGATATCACGCAGGGCGTGGATATTGGTGTCAGGTGTGTTTGACGAAATCTGCAACCCCAGGTCGCCATGACACAAATCCGCGTCCAGCGCATCATTGGGAAATGCCTTCATGCGCGAGAGCCGGGCGGGTTTATATGGCGCGAGCCAATCGCGCTGATCGAAGAATGATGCACCCAGGGACACGGTCATCGTCAAGTTGTCCGGTGGAACCACCGGTCCAAGGAGCCCGGAATCGGAAGGCGGAAGCTTATCGTCAAGCGCGGGCGGCGTGCCACCGGCCATGAGGAATGCAATCCGGTTCGAAAGCGTTCTGAACAGCCGCTCCACATCGTCAGGGGTGTTCGCCAGAACATGAAAGGATGCGATCATCCCTGCCGCCGGGCGGGGCGTGACAATACCCGCCTGGTGCGGGCCGTAGAATGGCTGACGCTCCTGCATCTTGTCGCTGACCGGCGCATCGGTGACCTGTCCGCCCTGATTTTCCGCCGCCCGTGCAGTTGTTAGCCCTGACGCCAATGCGCTGCCGGCCGCGGCTCCGACGCCGAGCAGCATGTTGCGGCGATTTGTGATCAGTTTGTTGTCGCTCATTGTCATTGCCCGTTACTCCAGTCCTACCGCCGTGTTGAGCTTGCCGATCCGCTCAGCCAAAGCCTGCATCGTCTGTGCAAGCGCTTTGCGGTTTTCTGCATTCACACTGTCATAAGGAGGAAAGCCATCCGGCCCACGCAGCGCCTTCAACGCGCTGTTCGCATCGGCAATGCGGCCATCGATATCGGCAACAACCGCCGGAGCAGCCTGCACGGCAACAGGCTTCAAAAGCGCCATCATCCGAGCGACGCCGGCAATGTTGGCTTCAAAATCCGCCAGATCGGTCTTTGCGTAATGGTCCTCGCCGGACGTGATTTTCGTTTCGGCAATCTGCCCGACAAGCCGTCCTGCGCCCTTGGCGATCTGTTCAGGAGGGATGCGCAAACCGCGAACACGGTCTTTGAGCGCTGTCACATCAGCAACCAGTTTCGCCGCGATGGGCGAAAGGCCATCCGTGCTGTTCTTAGCGTATAACCCATATTCGATGCGGTGGAATCCGGTGAAACCCGGGTCTTCCTCGCGTTTTTCCAGATAATCGGCGACTGGATCAATGGCGTTGTGAAGGTCAGCAAAGCGATCCGCCATCGGTTCGATCTGCTTATAGGGCAGCCGAGCCTTCTGATACGATTCCCGTGCCTTTTCGAGATCGCCCGCCTTGATGGCATCGTCCAGAGCCTGCGTGGCCTTCACCAGTGCATTGGTCTGCGTTACAAGAAACACCTGAAACTCAGCCAAGGGGCCAAGGTAGGCAACCAGAGCCGGTCGAGCTGCTTCCGCATCGGACTCGGCCGATGGAGTGACATGCAAGATTCCACGCGGACTATTGAGGAGACCGCAAGTGATCTCGTAGTCGCCTGCTTTGAGTTTTGCCTGGAGCGTCTGGCTGAAGCCCGGGATAATGTTTTCTCGTTCTTCGAGCACCATCACCCCATCAAGAATTTCCCATTCAAGGGCCCGGTCCGAATTATTGACGATGGTGAACGTCGAGCGGCCAGCGGGAACGCTGATTGTATTCGGATCGCACGTGCCGTCTTTGATAGTGACCACGATAGCGTCGCCCGAGGTTCCGGACTTCATGCCCTTTGATGCATAGTAGAAGGCCGCACCACCAGCAACGACGAGAAAAGCGGCTCCAACGACGGCGAGTTTCATCAGTCTTTGGGATGAAGGATGGGGCGAAGCGGAGCCGGCAGATGGCGACATGAAGGTCTTTCCGATCAGTTGGAGGGACGCGCTGCCTGCGCAGCGGCTGACCGCGTCGTAGCGGGACGCAGAAACATAAAGACGCTGACACAAAGGAATGCGACGTAGACGATCAGTTCGCCCAGTGTCGGCATATCCTGATACCCGAACATGCCCGACAAGAGTGTACCTAAGGGGCTGCCGACTGACAGAATGTGACTGAGATCGAAGACAACAGTTTGCAAGCTGTTCCAGACACCGGCTTCATGGAAATGGCGCAGCGTGCTCGCCAATATGCCGGCGGCAACTAACAGGATGAAAAGTCCGGTCCAGAAGAAGAATCGGCGTAGATTCATGCGAACGCCGCCCGCATAGATGCCGTAGCCGAGTACGATCGAAACCATAATGCCGAGCACCGCGCCGAGCGGCGCGTCGCCGTTGGTGCTCTGCTGGAATATCGCAAGAAGAAAAAACACTGATTCCAGGCCTTCGCGGGCCACGGCAAAGAATACCATGCCAATCAATGCCGGTGCCTGGCCGGTCGAATGGGCAAAAGCGGAGTCGATGGAGGTGTGCAGTTCGGATTTGATGGACCGCGCTGCCTTGCGCATCCAGAACACCATAGAGGAGAGCACCACAACCGCGATCAGACCCACAATCGCTTCGAAAAATTCCTGCGCCTTTTGTGGAAATTGGGCGCTCGCCAATTGCAGCGCCGCGCCGGTAAAAAGCGAAAGCGCGATCGCAAGCAGAATTCCAACCCAGATAGCGGGCATCCAGGCATCTCTTCCGGTCTGCTTGAGATAACTCGCGATAATGCCAACGATCAGAGCCGCCTCAATGCCCTCGCGAAGCATTATCAGGAATGGAACAAGCATAAATCAAAATCCCCGGCGCCGTCCTGGCATCCCTACAGGACCTGTGCGGCATCGCGCGAGTCATAGACTGCCGCGAAAAACGAAGCAATAACAATATATTAGAAGAATTCTAAGGAATAACCGGAGGAAATTTGTCAATTATATCCGTATGTTGAGTGTTTTAATCCACTATCGGATCCAGCCTGACATCGAGGCGCTTGTCGTCATGGCCACATTCTTTCCACATTTTGACGCGCACCGCGTCAACTCAGTGCGCGACACTCGCTACGCCAAGCAGTTGATCGACCGTATCGCGATCAGCAGCGAGTTGCTCTGAGGTGCCATCCCAAACAATGCGACCCCGTTCAAGGATGATGACACGCTCGGCAAAATCGAGAGCGCTTTGGATTCGCTGTTCAACGAGAAGGATGGTCATCTCGCCGCTGGATGCAAGACGCGAAAAAGCGCCCATCAGTTCCTCGCAAATAACTGGGGCCAATCCCTCGAGCGGCTCGTCAAGCAACAAGACTTTTGGCTTGCCAAGAATGGTGCGCGCTGTAGACAGCATCTGCTGTTCACCGCCCGAAAGTTTTGCCCCGGAATTGGCCTTGCGCTCATAAAGGCGGGGAAACATATCATAGGCTTCCTGGAGCGCGCTGCGCGGCCTGCCTTTAAGACCGACGAAGAGATTTTCCTCGACGGTGAGCGAAGGAAAAATGCTGCGCGATTGCGGCACGAAACCAAGACCGGCCCAGGCTCGCTGAGCGCTTTCCATAGGGGTCAAATCCACATCATCCAGTCTGATAGTGCCCTCATAGCGCCTCGTCTGTCCTGCAAGGGTTGCGAAAAGCGTCGTCTTGCCGACGCCATTGCGGCCAAGAATGGCAACGCGCGATCCTGTCTCAGCGATCAAGGAGACATTTTCGAGAACCCGCGTCAGGCCGTAGCCGGCGCTCAGGCCTTTGATCTCAAGCCGCGCTGCTGGCATGTGCATAGCTCCCCAGATAGGCTTCGCGCACCCGCGCATCTTGCGTCACGTCGCGAGGCGACCCGTCGAATATGATCTCGCCCGCAGCAAGAACGATGACCCGTTTGGCAAAGCGGAAGACCAGATCCATGTCATGTTCAATCATCAGCACGGCCAGATCGTCCGGCAACTGCTTCAGCGCATTTTCTATGAGATAAGTATCACTGTGCGGTACGCCTGCCGCAGGTTCATCGAGCAACAATACTTTTGGCCGCAAAGCCATTGCCAACGCGATTTCGAGCAGGCGCTGCTGGCCATAGGCGATCTCGCTGACCGGGATCCCCGCCAAGGCCACAAGATTGAGTGTCTCCAGAATTGCCCGTGTTTCGCGCATCACCTCCGGCAGTGCATGATAGGAACCTGCCATCCTGCCGGACTTTCCTTCGCGTTGCAAAATGGCAAGAGCCACATGTTCCTCCGGGGTCATTTCTGCAAACACGCGCGTCACCTGGAAGGAGCGGACAAGGCCGGCCCGCACACGTTTCATCGGATTGAACCTGGAAATGTCCTCGCCGCCCATCAGCACCCGCCCGGAATTTGGACGTAAATGTCCCGTCACCAGATTGACGAACGTTGTCTTGCCGGCACCATTTGGTCCGATCAATGCGATCCGGTCACCCTTCTCCATCGAGAGTGATACATCGCGTGTGACATCGAGCCCGCCAAAGGACTTTTTTAGCCGGTCAACCTGAAAGATTGCACTCATTTGCGGCCCCTCCCGTAGCGTTCAACGAGTGTAACGGCAGTGCCGTAAAGACCCTTGGGGGCGAAAAGTACCACGGCGATCAGCAATGCGCCGACGATGGTAAGCCAGTGGAAGGGATTTGCAGCAGACACAATGTCCTCGAACCACACGAAAACAATTGTGCCCACGAATGCCCCATAAAGCGAACCCGTGCCGCCAAGCACCAGCATGACCAGCGCTTCGGCAGAGTTGGTGAAGCTCAGGCTGTCGAGACCGACGACCTGCGTCGAGACAGCGTTGAATGCGCCGCCGACCCCGGCCACAGCACCGGAAATGACGTACATTTTGATCAAGCTCGCTTTGACGGACGCACCCATGGCGCTGACGCGAACAGGGTCTTGCCGTATGCCCCGGCAGAGCATGCCAAAGGGTGAGCGCACAAGAATACGCAACACAGCAAAGATGATCACCAGTAAGAGGATGCCAAACACATATGCCGTCCGCCCCCACAGATCGAAGGCGAAGAGTCCGAGGATCGGATCTGGTGCAATGCCGGAAAGGCCATCGCTGCCGCCGGTATATGCCGAGGCCTTGTTGGCTGCTTCATGGAAAAGGTGGATAACCGCGATCGACAGCACGAGTTGGGCAAGGCCATGCCCCCGCAGGATAACAACGCCGGAGACGAGACCCGCGACTGCACCGGCCAGGGCACCGATGGCGACCATGCTGAGCGGTTCGGTCATACCGAAGGTCACTGCCGCAATCCCGGCAGCGTAGGCACCGGCACCAAAGAGCGCGGCATGCCCAAGTGTCGCGACGCCGCAATAGCCGGTCACCAGGTCCAGCGACAACACCAGAAGCAGGATCGCAATGATGCGCGTCAACAACGCCAGATTGTTCGGGAACAGGAAATATCCCGCAATGGCAGCAATGATGATGATCCCCACGCCAATCAGGTCGCGTTGCCATCCACGACGAAGCGGAAATGCGTCAGTGATATCGTTCGAGACTTCGGTCACGCTCATATCATTTTGCCCTTCCCAGCAGCCCGCGCGGGAAGATCCAGACAATTGCAATCACCGCAAGATAAAAGAAGAACTCGCCATATTCCGGCACGAGATAACGGCCGGTCGTGTCGATCGCCCCGAGTAGCAGGCAGGCGATCAGCGCGCCAGGAATGGAACCGGCACCACCAACGGAAACGACGACGAGAAAGGTTACCATATAGCGCAGGGCATAGTAGGGTTCGACAGGTAACAATTCGGCACCGATCACCCCGCCAAAAGCCGCAAGGCCTACGGCCAAGGCAAAGCTTGCAGCGTAAACAATCTTCGTTCGCACACCCAGCGCCGCTGCCATGGCGGTATTGTCGACCGAGGCGCGCAGCTTGACGCCAAAGGAAGTGCGCTCGATGAGGTACCAGAGACCAAGCGCCACCGCGATACCGCAACCGATCGCGAAGATCTTGTGAGCGGCGATGGATCGGAACCCGAGATTGACGGGCCCCTGGAGCTCGGCGGGGAGGGGAATCGTTTTGAGGGTTGGCCCGAAGACATAGTTGGCAATGCCGATGACGCAGAAGGTGATGCCGATCGTCATGAGCACCTGTGTCAATTCGGGTGCACCATAAATACGCCGGTAGAGAAACCGCTCCAATGGGATTGCGATGATAATGGTCCCGACGACGGCGAGGATGACCGCAAAACCATAGGCAAGCCCGAGATCGCGAGCCGCATAGGAGGCGATATAGCCCCCGATCATGGCAAAGGCACCATGGGCAAGGTTGACAACCCGCATCAGGCCCATGGTCACGGAGAGTCCAATGGAGATGACGAACAAGACCATCCCATAGGCGAGCGCGTCGACCGCTATGCTAAAGAAAACTTGCATCTGAAATATCCCGCTTGGTGCATTGGGGCGGGCATCGCGCTCCAATGCAACTACTTGCAGCAGACCTTACTGCACGTGCGTCCAATGGGACGCACAAAGTTATGCGCTGTTATTTTGCCGCTGCCAGTCCCGGATCCGGCTGCTTTTCAAAAGTCTTGATTTCCTTGTTGTAGTAGGTGCCATCGTCACGCTTGGCGACCTCGCGCAGATAGATATTCTGCGTGATATGGCGGGTTTCGGGGTCGATCGACACGGGCCCCCGCGGACTTTCCCAAGAAAGCCCCTTCACCGCATCGACGGCCTTCTGAGCGTCCTGTTCACCGCCAGTCGCCTCGATCATCTTGTAGATGACATGCATACCATCATAGGCACCCACCGACGGGAACGAGAGTTCGGCAGGGTTTCCGATTGCCTTCTGAGCGGCTTCGACAAAGGCTCTGTTCTCTGGCGAATCGTGCGCGAGCGAATAATGGAATGTCGTCAGAATTCCGACCGCTGAATCACCGATTGCTGGAAGGTCGGATTCTTGCGTAAGGTCACCTGGCGCCAGAAACTGTATCCCGGCATCCTTCAGGCCATTCTCGTTGTAGGCTTTGACAAAGCCCAGCGTCGTCGGTCCCGATGGCAGAAAGGCAAACACCGCCTGCGCGCCGGAATTGCGCACGCGCTGCATGACAGGGCTGAAATCATTGGTTGAAAGTGGCATGCGTATGGATTCCACGACCGAGCCGCCCTCCTTCTCGAACGTGGATTTGAAAGCGTTTTCCGCATCGACACCCGGACCATAGTCGCTGACGACAGTTATGGCCTTTTCGATACCGCGTTCCCGGGCGATTTTCGCCATGGGCGCCGAAGTCTGCCAAGTGGTGAAAGACGTGCGCACGACATAAGGGCTCTTGGTAACGATCGCCGAGGTGGCAGCATTCATCACGACGAGCGGCACATTGGCCTGCTGCAGCAGAGGCGTAACCGCCATGGCGTCAGGGGTGAAATAGAAACCGGCGAGATATTGCACGCCTTCCTTGACCACCAGTTCCTGCGCCAGCGCTTTCGCCTGGGCGGGATCGGCCTGCGGCACATCACGGTAGAGTATTTCGATGGTGTCTTCGCCAATCTTGTCGCCATGGGTGGCAATATAGGCGTCAATTCCCGCTTTGAAATTTTTGCCCTGGATGGCGAATGGGCCCGAGATCGGACCTACCACACCAATCTTGATCACGTCAGCATAAGCGGCACCGCTTATCAGCACGGCTGCGGCTGCGGCCAAAATAAGTTTTTTCATCGTTCCTCCTCGATCCCTTCTGGCTTGGCCAGCTCATCTCCTCGTCTGGCCACAACGGGCATTGTGCTCAGTTTCTCATACCGGTTGGTAATGTAAAATGAAAATCATGCGCTATTTCATAATCAAAAGGTTATGTTTTCGTAGTGATATCAAGACCAATTTTCATGACCGAACCGAGCAAGCTTGCCGCTGTACGCACAGACGCAACTGTGGCGGTCACCATGCCTGGCAATATCATCCACTCCAGAGTCCAGGCGGCGCCTGAACGTTCCTGTTCATGAATCAGCGCGTGATGCATGGCGGAAACCTGGGTAGCGTTGAAGCGCGCCAGCGCGACAAGAAGCTCGGCCAAAACCGGATTGTGCTTGTGCGGCATGGCCGATGATTTTCCACCGCCACTGAGTGAAATTTCGTTGCCAGCCTGCGCAAGAAGCGCAATATCCTGACCAATTTTGCCCAAAGAGCCCGAAATTTGTGACAGGAAATCCGTAAACTGGGCCACGATATCGCGCTGATTTTGCCATTGCGGCACATCTTTAAGACCAAGGATATCCGCCATTCTCTTGCGCACAGCAGGCCCTTTATCCCTCAATTTATCCAGCGTTCCTGCCGCACCACCAAACTGAACGACCGGGAAATCTTGCTTCAAGACATTGAGTTTTTGGCAATTGCGAAGAAGCGGCCCGCGCCAGGCTTCGATACGGTCGTGCACCGTGATCTCAATCGCCGCCTGCATGCGGGTATATCCCGTTAAACCGCTATCCCCGAATGCGTTATCCAGACGGTCGAGTTCAACCAGGATATCGGACATCCCGGCATCAATATGTCTAAGAACCGGCTTGAGGCGTATCATCAGGCTGGTATCGATCACGTCCTGACTGGTGGCACCGAAGTGCAACGCTGCGCGATGTTCGTGAGGGACAGTTTCATGCAACTGGCGGATAAGTTCAGGCACGACAACACCATCCAGCGCGACGGCCGCCCGCAAGGCTGCGACATCCGGCGAAAACGTGCTGCAGGCCAGTTTTATGGCTTCAGCTGCCGAATTTTCTATAATTTTTTCAGAAGCTTGTGCCTCTGCCAAGGCAGATTCGAATGATAGCATAGCAATAACATCGTTCTCAGCTGAGAACCATCTTGCAGCTTCGTCGTCGCCGATCAGGCCAGATAGGAACGGATGATCAAACGGAGAAATACTCATCACTTACACATCGAAGAAGATGGTTTCGTTGTCGCCTTGCAGATGGATATCAAAGACAAAGGCTGATCCTTCGCGCTTGGCGACCAGCGTGGGAACACGGTTTTTGTGCTCGATCCGCATCAGGATTGGATCCTGGGCATTGGCTGCTTCTTCATCGTCGAAATAGATCCGTGTTTGCAGCCCGATATTGATGCCACGCGCAACAATCCAAACGCTGACGTGCGGCGCCATCAATCGCCCATCGTTGAAGGGGACCTGTCCCGGTTTGACGGTTTCGAAAATGAACTCTCCGGTTTCCATATTGGTTGGGCAGCGTCCCCAACCAGTGAAATTTGGATCGGCCGCGCCACGCAGCTCCGACGGGCTGTTGTAAAGGCCGTTGCTGTCGGCTTGCCATATCTCGAGTAACGCATCACGCAAGGGCGTTCCGGTGCCATCAAAGACACGCCCGCGAATGGTAATGCGCTCGCCAAGGGTCTTCTCATTGACCATGGCAACGCCAAGATCAGCCTCGTAGACCCCGGCGATGCCGCAGAAATTCGGCGTACACCCGATATGGACGTAAGGGCCGGCGGTCTGCGACGGTGTTTCCTTCAAACACTCCAACTTCTGGACCATCAGTTGCCCTCCACACGGTTCTCGAACAGTGTCGAACGGCGGCCGCGCAATACGATGTCGAACTTATAAGCGCGGGCATCCATAGGGATGGTGTTGTTCATATCCAGCGCCGCGACGAGCTGTTCGATAGCTGCCTTGCCCGGGATCGACCTGACAATGGGGCAATTCCAGATCATCGGGTCACCTTCGAAATACATCTGCGTGATCAGGCGCTGGACAAAACCGTGCCCAAACACGGAAAAATGAATATGCGCCGGACGCCAGTCATTCACGCCATTTGGCCACGGATAGGCTCCGGGCTTGACGGTGCGAAAACGGTAATAACCCTCCTCGTCGGTGATCGTCCGCCCGCATCCGCCGAAATTCGGATCGAGCGCCGCAATATATCCTTCGCGTTTGTGGCGGTAGCGCCCGCCGGCGTTGGCCTGCCAGAATTCCAGCAACGCGCCAGCGACACCTTTGCCGCGCTCGTCAATCACGCGGCCATGCACGATGATCCGCTGACCGATGGCGCTCTGACCGGGCTTGGCGAAATTGTGGATGAGGTCATTGTCGAGCTCTCCAAGAATCGAGTGTCCGAAGACAGGGCCCGTTATCTCCGATAACGTATTGTCGAATGACAACAAGGCTCGCTGCGGTGAGCGTACGACACTCGTCTTATAGTCGGGCGTATAGGCCGGAGGATGCCATTGCCTGTCGCGCTGGAAGAATGCACCGGTTTCCAGTTTCTTGTTAGACATCACCGCCTCCCGTTACGCTGCCTTTTCGGCTTCCAGCTCTTTATAGACCCGTTTTGCCAGCTTGATCGCGTGATTTGCCGCCGGAACACCGGCATAAATCGCTACATGTAGCAGAGCCTCGCAAATGTCGTCCTTCGTTGCACCCGTATTGGCAGTTGCCCGGATATGCATGACCAGCTCTTCTTCCTGCCCCAATGCGGCCAACAGTGCGATCGTCACGATCGATCGTTCCCGCTTGGTCCAGCCCGGCCGGGACCAGACATGACCCCACGCCGCTTCCGTAATCAATTCCTGAAACGGCTTGTCGAAGTCCGTCTTGTTGGATTCGGCAGTATCGACATGGGTATCTCCCAATACGATCCTGCGCGTTTCCATGCCTTGCACGTAGCGACGAGATGGAACAGCCGCACCCCTCATGATTTTTCTCCAAGCTGGAATTCATCGATGAAAGCCCGCATTACGGCCGAGAGCGCCTCCGGCTGCTCGACGCACGGAATGTGCGCCGCATCCTTGATCACCTCGTAGCGCGAGCGCGGGATGAGCTTGGCGAGTTGAAGCACAAGGTCCGGCGGGGTCGAGCCATCCTGGTCGCCGACAATGCAGATCGTCGGAACGGCGATGCGCCCGGCAGCTGCCGTGAAATCGGCGCCACTCAATGCAGCGCAGGTACCGGTGTAGCCGTCGGTCGGCTGGCGAACGAGCATATTGCGGTATCCGGCGAGCTCCTCGCCGCGCTGTGCGTGGAAGGCGGGCGTGAACCAGAGCTTGAAAATATTGTCGGCGATGGATGCTATCCCGTCCTTTTTCACCGCAGCAATGCGCGCGGCCCAGGTCTCGGCGGTCCCGATCTTGTGTGCGGTATCGCAAAGAATCAGGGCGCGGACCAAATCGGGTCGTGCCGCATAAAGGCCCTGCGCCACCAAGCCACCGACAGACAAGCCGCAAATAACTGCGCTCTTGACCTCGAGATAATCCAACAGGCCGGCAAGGTCGTCCACGTGATCGTTGATGGAATAAGGCGGCGTTCCCAGATCGGAAAGACCGTGCCCGCGCATATCATAAGTGACGACAGCAAAATCGCCCACAAGACGAAGGATCACGTCGCGCCAGATGCGCAAATCTGTCCCCAGCGAGTTGGCAAAGACCAAGATGGGTTTGCCTTCCGGCGCACCGATCAGCTGATAGTGCAGCGTAACGCCATTGATAGAAGCGAATTGCACAGAAATTCTCCCAAGCTGCTCGTGGTCACAATGGATTATGCATTTGGTTCAGTAAAATGATATCTTGCCACATTCCCTTAACCTGTGGGTTATGAAAAGCGATGATCGACAGCCGTATCAAGTTTCGTCACCTTCAAACCTTCCTGGAAGTCGCCCGCCAGAAAAGCGTGATGAAAGCCGCCTCCATCCTTCATATCAGCCAACCGGCCGTGACGAAAACCATTCGTGAATTGGAGGAAGCGCTTGGTGTGGCCGTTTTCGAGAGGGAGGGACGTGGCATACGGATCACGCGCTATGGCGAGGTGTTCCTGCGCTATGCGGGCGCGGCGATTACGGCTTTGCGGCAAGGTATCGATTCTGTCACCAATGAGCAGTCGGGGGAGGGCATACCAATCCGCATTGGCGCCCTGCCCACGGTTTCGACGCGCATCATGCCCCAAGCGATCAGCCTGTTCCTTCAGGAAAAAACCCAGAGCCGATTGAAAATCGTCACCGGTGAAAATGCCGTTCTTCTCGAACAGCTGCGCCTCGGTGACCTTGATCTCGTGGTCGGCCGGCTTGCCGCGCCGGAAAAGATGACCGGGTTCTCATTTGAGCACCTTTATTCCGAACAAGTTGTATTTGCAGTGAGCGCCCGCCATCCTCTCCTGCACGCCCATGGGGATATTTTTACGCGTCTAGCCGAATTTCCCGTATTGATGCCGACGCGTGCATCGATCATCCGGCCCTTTGTCGACAGGTTCCTTATTGCCAATGGCGTCGCCAAGCTGCCGCAGCAGATTGAAACCGTCTCTGACGCTTTTGGCCGCGCCTTTGTACGTTCGAAAAATGCAGTATGGATCATCTCGGCGGGCGTCGTTGCAAATGACATCGAGGACGGCACACTCGCTTTGCTGCCTATTGACACGACGGAAACCAAAGGTCCGGTGGGTCTGACAATGCGTGCCGATGTGACCGCCTCGCTGCCGTTGATGATCCTGATGCAGACGATCCGAGAAGCAGCGAACACCGTCAGGATAACCTGACCCCAATTCAAAAAGGCAGGCCAACGTAGTTCTCAGCGAGTGCTGTGGAGGCGGCGCGGGAATGGACGAGGTAATCCAGTTCCGCTTCCTGTATCTTCTGTCCAAACGCCCCGGTGTCGGGAAAACGGTGCATCATCATCGTCATCGACCAGGAGAAACGGACGGCTCTCCACACCCGTAAGAGCGCGCGCTGCGAATAGGCATCAAGGCCCGCCGTCGAGTGGTCCACATAATAGTCACGCAAACCTTCAAACAGATAATGCACATCGCTGGCCGCCAGATTAAGCCCCTTGGCGCCGGTTGGCGGGACGATATGGGCAGCGTCTCCCGCCAGGAACAAGCGGCCAAAGCGCATCGGCTCGGCAACGAAGGAGCGGAGCGGCGCAATCGACTTTTCGAATGAAGGTCCCGTCGTGACCGCTTCAGCATTTTCCTTCGGCAGTCTGCGACGCAATTCGTCCCAGAAACGCTCATCGGTCCATGCTTCCACTTTGTCGTCCAGCGGACACTGTACATAGTAACGGCTCCGCGTCATGGACCGCATGGAGCAAAGTGCAAACCCGCGCGGGTGGTTGGCATAGATCAGTTCATGGGAAACGGGCGGAACTTCGGCCAGAACTCCGAGCCAACCGAAGGGATATGCGCGTTCGTAGGTGCGAATGGCGTCTTCAGGCACTGAGTGCCGGCTGACGCCATGAAACCCGTCGCACCCAGCAATAAAGTCACAATTGATGCGGTGGGTCTTGCCGCCGCTTTCATAGGTCACAAACGGGTTTGATGCCCCGAAGTCATGGATGGTCACGTTATCCGCGCTGTAGATCGTCCGTTCGCCGCCGCTCTCGCGCTTCTGCATAAGATCGCGCGTCACCTCCGTTTGCCCGTAGACGGTGACTTGTTTGCCGCCGGTCAGACCGGACAGATCAATACGGTGATTGCGGCCGTCGAAGGCGAGCGAAAATCCGCCATGCGGCAGCCCTTGCGCGTGCAACCGTTCACTCGCACCGGCTTCGTCGAGCAGACGAACCGTTCCCTCTTCAAGCACGCCAGCCCGGACACGACCAAGAATATAGTCCTTACTGACGCGATCGAGGATGACGTGATCGATACCGGCCTTGCTCAACAACTGACCAAGGAGTAGTCCAGCAGGTCCTGACCCGATAATTGCAACCTGAGTTCGCATGGTAGCTCCCAACACAGATTTTCCTTAAGCCTATGCGTGAGCGTGGCGGCCGCAATGGACTTTCTGGTCAATAAATAGGACATTTCGAACATATGCGTCAGGAGAGATAGATGCGCGGCAACGCTCCAACCTACGACCTTTATGGGGAAAGCCATACTCAACGGCCCGATTTCTGGCTGCATTGGGAAACAATTGCCTCACGCAGCCAGCTGCACAACTGGGAAATTAAAACCCATAAGCATGATGCATTCTTTCAGATTTTGTACCTTCGTGATGGAACAGGGGACGCGGTTTTCAACGGCGAAGTTCATCCGATTCTGCCACCGGTCATGATCGCAGTGCCACCAAGGTATGAGCATGGATTCCGGTTCTCAAAAGATGTTGACGGCATGGTCATCACCATGGTCGCTTCGCGTTTGGGTGCGCTCGGCCGCACCTTTATCGATACGGAGATAAGCAATTGGTTCTTGCGACCCCATCGGATTGCACTTGGTGGGAACAAGGACGATAGAGGCTTTCTCGCGCTAACCCTGGAGAGGCTGTGGCAGGAGCTGATGCACGGCGGTGCCTTTCACGGCGATCTGGTAGAGACCCAATTGAGGATGGCGATCCTGATTGCAGCCCGTCTTACAACCCCCGATCAATCGGCGACACCTGCCAGCGTTCAAGAAAGTCCGCGAATGAAAGCACTGCAAACCCTCGTGAACCGTCACTTCCGCGATCACCATCCGGCGCAATTTTATGCCGATCATCTTGGAATATCTCCAACGCATCTCAACCGGATTGCCAAAGCAACAACGGGACAAAGCACCAATAATCTGATTGCTGGGCGACTCATTGAGCAAGCCAAGCGCGACCTGGTATTCACCTCAGCCAAAATCAAGCAGATCGCCTATGATCTTGGTTTCAATGATCCGGCCTATTTCTCGCGCTTCTTCACAAAGGAAATCGGGCTGACGCCGCGCCAATATCGCGCTGAACAGCACGAGAAACTGGCTCAATAGCTTTAAGGTCAGCAATCGCTCATCTGCCCTTCGCTAACAACAGGACCAACGGTCGGCCTTGGCCATCGCAAAACCGCATGCAGTCGAAGTCAATCCACCTTTCGTCCGCCGATACGCCGGCAAGCGATTGTGCATCGTTTTGTGAGGACCGTATTCGTCGGGGGCGTCGCGCCACCGCAATCCGTTGCGAATGACGAAGATATCACCGCTTTTCATCCGACAGTCGTCACTCGCGCAACTGGGGCCGCAAGTAGCAAACGCCACTGGCCCCTATTGGCCCACTGCTGCCGTTCGCCCGCATCCAACGCCAGCAATAGGTGGCGGCGAGAGGAAATCCCAGGAATGTTATCTGTGGCAGGTTAAGGATCAAAACTGACATTCGACGATGCGTGTAAGCGAATATCCAAACATTGGAACAGTTCGGATCTTCGCTGGGATGCCGCCTTAGATCGTACCAGATATTCGCGCCACCCCGCGCACCTTCGCCTCAGTCGAGGGTGGCCGGTGACGAGAACGGCCGATGGGCGTCCACCACGAAGATGGCCAGCTGATTGAGATCGGTTGTGCCGGCGCTGAACACTCCCATCGGCGTGTCGGCGCCGTGTCCGGCCATGGTCGTGCCGGCTTCAGCATAGGCCACGCCGTGGGGCGTTCTCTGGCCGAGCTTGCCGGCCATTACATAGAAGGCCTCCGGTCCCGGATGTGTATGGATCGGCGTTTTTGCACCGGGCGCTCCAGCGGCGCGGTTGATGCGCAGTAAATACTCGCTCGCGCTTATCGGCGGAAGAGGTCCGATCTCGACGATCTTGGTTCCACCGGGCGTAGTGCCATCCTTAGGTCCTAGCGTGAACAGCCAGATCTTGCCGGCGACATCAGCCGCAAGCGACGTCGGGCCCGCAGCGCCCTGGGCCTGCGTCAGCGTCGGGAAATTCTCCAGCCGCCAATACGATGGTGCGGGCGGCAGTTCCTTCACCTTTTTTTCCACCACCAGCTCGACGACCATTTTGCTTTCAGCGGGCATCGAGGCTGACGTCATCGACCCGAAAGCACTCAGTGAGAACATGAGCACGCCAATTCGGCGCGCGCTGAGGGACCGTAGTTTCATGCAGGTCCTCCTATCAATGGATGGTGCGCGTTGACGCCCAGCGAACAAAGACTCCCGCCCACGAAATGACGGCAACGGTCCGCAGCGGACGGCGTCTCAGCATTGAACCCATTCCAAATCTTCGGAACGACGGAAACATTGGATCGTCGCCGCACCAATGTAACGAACGACTGGTGATAATCCGGTGAAAATTTGCCGAAAACAAAAAATGTTCTCTCAGCGTTCAAGCTTTTACCGGCGTCTGCTACAATAGATTATGTATCCCCGCGGTGGGAGGCGGAGGATGGATTCCCGGGCTGCCAGGACATTCGCCATCAACGGCGTCATCGTCGATGTTGCCGGAGGGCTTGTGCGCGACGGCGAAGGGAGCGAGATCGCCCTCAGACCGCAGGCCTTCGATCTCCTGATATATCTTCTGGAAAACGCCGGCCGACTGGTCACCAAAGACGAGCTAATGCAGGCGGTGTGGCCAGACGTATTCGTCACCGATGACAGCCTGGTGCAATGCGTGCGTGACATTCGCCGCGCGCTTCACGACGAAAGCCAGTCAGTCCTTAAGGCGGTGCCGAAACGTGGATACAGGCTGGTGATTGCGGCCGCGGACCCGCCTTCAGCGCCGGCAAGGCGGAAATTGAACGTGGCGGCTGTGGCGCTGGGCCTGCTGGTCTTGTTGGTGGCAGGCGCAGTGTGGCTCTTCATGGGTTCCGCCATCGAGAAGCGTTCTGATACGGTCCTGCCAGCCGTCGCGGTGCTACCGTTTCAAGCAATCGGTGGTGAAGCAAATGCGCAGCGCCTGGCCGCGGGGCTTTACCGAGGATATCATTACCGATCTCGCACGGTTTCCGGAATTCCGGGTCATTGGCCACAACTCGACGGAAGTCTACGAAGGCAAGCCGGCCAGCCCGACTGAGGTCGGTGCCGCACTCGGCGCAGGCTTTGTGGTGGATGGCTCGATTCAACGCCAAACCGATCGGGTGCGGGTTACGGCTCAGTTCATCGACGCGAAGACCGGCAAGCATCTATGGTCGAACCGGTGGGACCGGCCGGACCGGGATCTGTTTGCGATCCAGACGGAGATTGCTGAGCAGGTCTCCAATCGGCTTGGTGGCGGCGCCGGCCTGATCCAAGAAGCAGGCCGGATAACAGCCCACCGCAAACCTCCTGGCAACCTCAACGCCTACGAACTCTACCTCCTCGGTACCGAGAAGCTGGAGCAAATCAATCGGGCCGACATCGAGGAAGCCATCAGACTTCTCAGCCGCGCTATCGAGTTGGACCCTACGCTGGCCCGCGCCTGGGTGGAACTGCACCATTCGCATTCTGTGCTGGCCACGTTCGACATGGAACCCGAAAAGAATCGACGCGTCGCCGCCGAAGGCGCTAAACGGGCTGTCGCGCTCGATCCAGCCGATGCCGAAGCACACGCCGTTCTCGGCCAGAGCCTGATCTTAAAGGGCGATCTAGCGCGCGCCAAGGCGGAATTTGACACGGCCCTGCGAATGGCTCCAAACCAGTTCGAGACCGTGACCTTTTATGCGCCTTGGGCCTCGACGTTTGGCGAACCCGAGCAAGGCGCCGATATGGCCGATCGGGCGATCCACCTCAATCCGAACTACCCGTTGTGGAGCACCAGGTTTTTTGCCCACGCCTATTTTATGGTTGGCCGCTACGATGACGCACTGCGAATGATGGGCCGGTTGGCTCCGGAGAATTACGGGATCTGGGAATGGACATATCGCCCCGCGGCGCTGGCGGCAGTTGGCCGTACCCCGGAGGCGAAAACCCTGATCAGCGAGGCCCTCAAATCGTTCCCCGACCTGACCATCGAGGGAAGGGTGAACGAACCTGCCTACACGGATGCGGACCGCAAGCGTCTCATAGAAACCATGCGCATTGCCGGTTTCCCGCCCTGCGCCAGGCCCGAACTACTCGCGAAGATCGACAAACCAATGCGTCTTCCCGAGTGCCTTGCAAACTGATGGTCGTGGCAAGTTGGCAAGGGTGCGCGCCATGCGCCGCGCGGCATGGAGCGGCCCAATGGCTCAACCATCCAGCCAGGCGGCGAGGCCGTCCAGCGTCTGCAGCCCGTATTCCACCGCACCGAAGCCAATGACCACCTGACGCCGTTCGCGGCTGGGATGGAGCTGGCGCATTGTCAGCACAGTCTTGCCGTCAGCCTGCTCATCGAAGGTCACCGTGGCACGGAAACGGTCAGGGTCGTCAGGGTCGGGTGTGCCATAGTCCATCACGATCCGCTCGTTCGGCACGATCTCCAGAAAGCGCATGAGGTTGGGGAAGCGCTGCTCCCGACCCTCGAACACACCCACCATGTCGAAGCGCCAGACTCCGCCCTCGCGGATATCGGCCTCGTGGTTCTCGATGCTGAGGCCGGCCGGGCCGTACCATTGGGCCAGGGCCTTGGGGTCCATCCAGGCGGCAAAGACCTTATCGCGTGGGTGGTTCAGCAGCTTGACCAGCACGATTTCGCGATCGAGCGACCAGGTTTCAAACAGGTTTGCCATGTCCTTCATCATCCTCTTGCTTCTTGTCCAAGTAGACTTCCAGCCGATCCAACCGATCGGCCCAGCGCCGGCGCTCCGCTTCCATCCAGTCCGCCGCCTCGTCAAAGCGTGCCTGCACCAGCCGGCACCAGCGACTGCGTCCGCGCTTCTCACTGGCGATCAGACCGCAATCTTCCAGCACCTTGAGATGCTGGGCGAAGGAGGGCAGCGCCATGTCGAAAGGCCCGGCCAGGACGCTGACCGGCACCTCGCCCTCAGCCAGCCGCGATATCACAGCGCGACGGGTCGGGTCGCTGAGAGCGTGAAAGGCGAGGTCGAGGGGAGTCGAATGGTAAGGCATGTGCCTTATTAAAGCGAGTTGGAGATCTTGTCAAGGATAATAAGGCACTTGCCTTAGTATCTTGTCCGCTTAAGATTGGAGTGGTTATGCAACCGGACCTGGTTGCAATGTGCAATTACACTAAGGAGCACGCATTGGCTGTGTGAGTTGTTCTCAATATCTCGGTCGATGGTTTCGCGACAACGACGGAACAGACCCAAGAAGTCCCGTTAGGCGTGGGCTGGTTGCGTCGACGCGTCATCGATACCGGTGGTCCCAGCCTCGTGGTATCGCAGAGTTGCCGTTGTCCTCTGCGATGGCTGGTGGCCGTTGCTACCGACTTCTGAGTGCCAAATTAATAGATCCTGATCCTAGACCAAAAGGCTGGTGATCGTATCGCGTGTCGATTGCATGACTGGCAGATAGCGTTCGATCATCTCATCGATCGAGACTCTTGCGGCCTGCGCACCAATATTGATTGCCGCAATGGTCGCTCCGCGCATATTGCGCACGGGAATGGCGATGGAACAAAGCCCGATTTCCAGCTCCTGATCGATAACCGCGTACCCCTGTTCGCGAACCCGCTGCAGTTCATCCATCAATGCGGCAAGCGTGGTTTTCGTCTTTAGCGTATTGGCCTTACGATTGCTGTTTTCGAGAATACGTCGCGCTTCATCTTGCGCCATGGCAGCAAGCAAAACCCGGCCCATGGAAGAACAATAGGCTGGAAGCCGGCTTCCCGGATTGAGGTTGATCGACATGACACGCTTGTGCGAGGCGCGGGCAATGTAGACGATTTCATTACCGTCCAGCACAGAAGCCGAAGCGCTTTCGCCGGTTTTTTCAGAGAGCTGATCCAGGAAGGGCTGCATGAGGCGGGGCAGGGGCGTCGAGGTCAGGTAAGAATGGCCAAGGCGTAGAATACGTGGCGAAAGCGTGAAGAATTTGCCGTCATAATCGGCATAGCCAAGCTCCGCCAGCGTCAGAAGACATCGCCGGGCCGTGGCTCGTTCCAATCCGGTAATTTTGGAAATATCGGTTATCGAAAGGCGCGAATTGGTAGCGTCGAATGCCTCGATGACCGCCAGACCCTTGGCAAAGCCATTCATGAAATCCGTCTCGCGCATATAATTATTCCTGTCCTCATTTCCGCACAGTTTGTGCGATATACAAACAAAAGTCAAATAACGCACAAAATTAATTGACGCCATAGCCGTTGCGGGACTACGGCATATGCCAAGCAGAGCATTAAAGGAGGGAACCTTGGCACGCGTCTGTACGCTTTCCGAAGCCATCGAAGAAAATGTCAGGGATGGCGATATGCTTGCAATGGAGGGATTCACCCATTTGATACCCTATGCAGCGGGTCACGAAATCATCAGGCAGGGCCGCAAGGAGCTTTTTCTTATCCGGATGACGCCAGATCTTATTTACGACCAGTTGATCGGTGTCGGTGCGGCCCGGGGCATGAAATTCTCCTGGGGTGGCAATCCGGGTGTCGGTTCGCTGCACCGGTTCCGCGATGCAGTTGAAAACCAGTGGCCCCGCCCGCTTTATATCGAGGAACATTCGCACGCAGCCATGGCCAACGCTTATGAGGCCGGCGCGGCAAACCTGCCTTTTGCCATGCTGCGTGGCTATATTGGTGCGGATCTTGCAAAGGTGAATCCGAACATAAAGTCCATCACCTGTCCGTTCACCGGCGAAGTTTTGGCGGCCGTGCCCTCAATCCGTCCGGATGTCTCTGTCATCCATGCGCAGCGGGCCGACAGCAAAGGCAATGTGCTGATCGAGGGCATTGCAGGCGTGCAAAAGGAAGCTGTGCTCGCGGCGAAGCGCTCGATCGTCACGGTGGAAGAGATCGTCGACGAGCTCAATCCTTCGTCACCTAACGCTGTGGTCCTGCCAGCATGGACGATCACGTCTGTTGTCCACATCCCGGGCGGCGCCTTTCCATCCTATGCTCATGGCTACTACCCACGATCCAATGCCTTCTACATTGCCTGGGATAAAATTGCCCGCGACCGGGATAGTTTCACCGCCTGGATCAAGGAGAATGTTCTGGCAGGCAAGCCCGAAGATTTCGCGCGCCACGTCAACACACGCGCAGTGAATGCAGTATAGGGAGCGCCATCATGTCGATCGAATTTACACCAACCGAGATGATGACAATCGCGGCCGCGCGCGCTCTGACCAATGACGACGTCTGTTTCGTTGGCATAGGTGCGCCTTCGGCTGCCTGCAATGTGGCGCGGCTCACCCATGCGCCGGACATCACATTGATCTACGAAAGCGGGACCATCGGAACCAAGCCGGATGTCCTGCCGCTTTCAATCGGCGATGGCGAATTGTGCGACACTGCCTTGTGCACCGTTTCCGTGCCAGAGATGTTCCGCTATTGGCTGCAGGGCGGGCGTATCACCACGGGATTTTTAGGTGGCGCCCAGATCGACCGCTTTGCCAATTTGAACACGACTGTCGTCGGGGATTACGATAAGCCGAAGGTTCGTTTGCCGGGCGGCGGCGGCGCGCCGGAGATCGCCAGCAATTGCGGCCAAATCTATATCACCATGGCGCTCAACAAGCGTGGTTTCGTCGACCATCTGGACTTCATCACGTCCATGGGCCACGGCGAGGGCGGTGATCACCGGGCAAGACTTGGCATGAAGACCAAGGGGCCGACCCGTGTCATAACTGACATGTGCATATTCGAACCTGACCCTTCCACAAAAGAGCTGACGGTTGTCTCGATCCATAACGGAGTGACGCGGGCGATGATTGAAGACAATTGCGGCTGGCCCGTTCGGTTTGCTACACAGCAGGTGGAAACACCCGCCCCAACTGAAACAGAAATCTCGGTGCTGCGTGATATCAACGCGCGCACCAGGAAAGCGCATGAGGCCGCCTGATGTGCGACGTTTACATTTGCGACTATATCCGCACGCCGATCGGCCGCTTTGGCGGAGCGCTAGCTACTGTTCGAGCCGACGATCTCGGAGCAATTCCGCTCAAGGCATTGATGGAACGCAACCGGGGTGCCGACTGGGAAGCTCTCGACGAAGTGGTCTATGGTTGCGCTAATCAGGCGGGCGAGGACAATCGTAATGTTGCGCGCATGGCGCTGTTACTGGCCGGCCTGCCTGTTACCGTTCCCGGCACGACCATTAATCGCTTATGCGGCTCAGGTATGGACGCTGTCATCACTGCTGCCCGGGCTGTCAAGGCAGGAGAAATAGGGTTCGCCATCGCCGGCGGCGTCGAATCCATGTCGCGCGCCCCCTTTGTCATGCCAAAGGCGCAAACTGCGTTTTCCCGGCATGCGGAAATCCATGATACGACGATCGGCTGGCGTTTCGTCAACCCCCTCATGCAGCAACAATATGGTATCGATTCAATGCCAGAGACGGGCGAGAACGTTGCCGAGGAACACAGCGTATCGCGGGCGGATCAGGATGCTTTTGCGGTGCGTTCCCAACAAAAGGCCGGCGCAGCAATGGAAAATGGCCGCCTTGCCCGCGAGATTACCCCTGTCAGCATTGCGCAACGCAAGGGCGACGCAGTCACTATAGAACGCGACGAGCACCCGCGTCCGCACACGACGACCGAGCAACTGGCCAAGCTGCCGGCTCCTTTCCGCAAGGGTGGTTCAGTAACGGCGGGCAATGCATCGGGTGTCAATGACGGCGCCGCAGCCCTGATCATCGCGTCCGAAGCGGCGGCAAAGCAACATGGGCTGACACCCATCGCTCGCATTCTCGGTGGTGCAACGGCAGGTGTCCCGCCGCGCATCATGGGGATCGGTCCCGTCGCAGCAACTGAAAAACTCTGCGCCCGCCTCGGGCTTACCCCCCATGATTTCGACGTGGTCGAACTCAATGAAGCATTCGCGTCCCAAGGCCTGGCAACGCTGCGAGCACTCGGCATTGCCGATGATGCCGAATTCGTCAATCCGAATGGCGGGGCCATTGCGCTTGGCCACCCGCTTGGCATGACCGGCGCGCGTATTACCGGTACCGCCGCGCTCGAACTCAATCTGCGCGGTACCAAACGAGCCCTTGCGACCATGTGCATTGGTGTAGGGCAGGGCATAGCGATTGGGCTTGAAAGGCTGTGACAGCGTCTTGACAGTGTGATCGCATTCGGCAAAAGTGAAACCGGTTTCACTTGAGCTTGGATTGCCGTTTGACGTTTGATGTGACGATATTGGCGCCGCACGTGCCATTCCTTCTGAAAGGCGCGCTGCTGACGGCAGAAGCGTGTGCGCTAGCGTTAGCCGGCAGCCTGGTCATTGGATTGATCGTTGCGGCACTCAGAACATCTTCCTCCGTGATCCTCTCGCGTGCGGCATTCATCTACGTCGATCTCTTCCGCAATATTCCTTTTATCGTTCAACTCTTTTTCTTTTTCTACGGCTTACCGGAGATAGGGATTTATATCGACGCTTTCACAACGGGCGTTATTGCCCTGTCAATTGCCGGCGGAGCGTTCAGCTCGGATGTTATCCGTTCAGGCATTCTCGCGATCGATACCGGGATCCTTGAAGCGGCAGAGGTGAGCGGCTTGTCGAGATCGGTGATTTTCCGCAAGATCGTCATGCCGATCGCGCTGCGGACATCCATTAGGCCGCTCGGATCGGTTTTCATCAACCTTGTCCTGACCTCATCAATCCTCTCGACAATCACGCTTAACGAACTGACAGGCTCCGCGAAGATCGTTGCATCCGATACCTTCCGGCCATTTGAAGTTTATGCGGTGCTGCTGATTGTCTATGCCAGCCTGACCTATCTGGTTTCGCTTGCGATTGGTGCATTGCATCGCCACCTCAACCGCGACCGTATGCCGGAAGTGGCATGATGCGGTACACCAGCTTCACCTCATACGATTTCATATTGCTCGCACAGGGCCTTGGTGTTTCTCTCGCGCTCTTTCTCGCCACAACCCTGATCGGGCTCTTCGTTGGTACGATGTGGGCGATTATCCGCTTCTATCGGGTGCCGGTGTTGACCCAGTTCATAACTTTTTTCGCCGAATTGCTGAAGAATTCACCCGTTCTCGTGCAGCTTTTCCTGGTTTTCTTCGGACTTCCCGCACTGGCGAAAATCAATATCACTCCCGTCGAAGCGGCCGTGATCACGCTGTCAGGCAATACCGCTGCTTTCATCTATGTCATTGCAGTCTCGGCGATCGAATCGATCGGCCGTGACCAAATTGAGTCGGCCCGAGTCTTTGGTTTATCGCGCTGGCAGGTGTTGCGTCATGTGATTGCGCCGCAGGCCGTGGCTTTTGCCATCGGACCATTGACGGGTCTTCTGGTCAATCAGCTTCAGGTCACCTCGCTCATCTCGGTTATCGGGGTCGTCGATCTGACCAAGATCGGCAATATTTTGAACCTGAGGACGCTCAAGCCCTTCATCGTCTGGACTGTCGTCGGCGGACTTTATTACGTGACGGCCAAGCTCATCGCCTACGGAGGCGCAAGGCTTGAACAGCGGCTGCGTGCCCACACTGCATGGAAAGGTTTGTGACATGATCAGCGTCCGGGGTGTGCGCAAATCCTTCGGTTCAGCAACGGTGCTTGATGGTATCGACCTCGAGGTCCATAGGGGCGAAGTTGTGTCGATCCTTGGTTCCAGCGGTTCGGGAAAATCAACACTCGTGCGCTGCATCAATGGTTTGGAAAAACTCGATGGCGGGCGCATCACGGTCGATGATTTTGACGTTTCGCATCCGAAACAACTGGCGGAAGCGCGTAAACGTTCGGCAACCGTATTTCAGCTCTTCAATCTGTATCCGCACATGACCGCGGTGCAGAACGTAACATTGGCGCCGATACAGGTTCTCAAGCAGTCCCGTACCCAGGCAGAATCGGCGGCGCGTGCATTGCTGGACTCCGTCGGGCTCGGCGCCCGCGCCGATGCTTATCCGGCACAGCTTTCGGGTGGACAAAGGCAACGGGTAGGCATCTGCCGCGCGCTCGCGATGAAGCCGAGCTATCTGCTTCTGGATGAAATCACCAGTGCACTCGATCCGGAAATGACCGCTGAAGTTCTCAGCATTCTTGCACGGCTGGCCAAGACCGGAACCACGATGGTTTTCGTGACCCATGAAATCGAATTTGCAAGGACGATATCGTCGCGCATTGTGTTTCTAGACAAAGGTCAACTGGTCGTTGATTTGCCGACCGGCCAATTTTTTGCACCCGATGGCGGCATGTCAAAGCCGCGCATTGCCCAGTTCCTCTCCAAAATGCGCAAAGACTGATCATGATTCTGCTGGCAAATTCCGAAGCCTGGCCAGGTTTTGACCAAACCGTCGAACTCCTCAAGAACAATGCCTATGGTGTGGATGCCATGGTTGCCGGCATCAGCGCGGTCGAGCGCAATGTCAAAGTGCGCAGCGTCGGCTATGGCGGCTGGCCCAACATGCTCGGCAAAATGGAATGTGATGCTGGAGTTATGGACGGCACAACCCGCGAGGTCGGCTCGGTCGGCGCTGTACCGGATACGCTACCCGTTGCCGCTTTGGCGCATGAAGTCATGAAACGCTTGCCTCACGTCATGCTGACCGGCGAAGGCGCACGGCGGTTTGCAACTGAAATCGGTTTTCCTGTTGATGACGTCCTTTATGAAGACAGCAAACGCGTCTGGTGGGACCGGCTGCAAAAAGAGCTTTTGCCGGACGAGCTCAAGGCATTTCCCGACATTCCGCTCGCACCGCTGAGCCGGACCATTACCGATCCAGAGCGCGTCCGCGATACCACCGTTTTCTTGGCGCAAGATTCCGCCATGGGCATCCACGCAGTTACCTCCACGTCGGGCTGGGCATGGAAATATCCGGGCAGAGTTGGCGATTCCCCCATTGCCGGTGCCGGGTTTTACGCTGACAGCCGCTACGGCGCCGCTGCTTGCACACACACAGGCGAAATGACGATGCGCTGCGGTACCGCGCGCAGCATCGTTCTTGCCCTGCGCTTTGGTCATTCTCTTCGCGCGGCCGTAGACATGGCCATGGAGGATCTCGGCCAGTTGAAAACTGGTTTCCTTGCCGGTGTCGTCATTCATGCGATCGACGCGGCGGGAAATCACGAAGTTGCAAGTTTCCAGTGCCCTGGCGAGATCAAATACTGGTTCTGGGAGCCGACAATGTCCAAACCTGAGCTGCGGATCGCAAGGCAATACGATCCGCAGCGCGCAACACAAAGGGGAAGTTAATGAAAACCAAGATTGCAAAATTGGCGGCCATTGCGTTGACCGCCGCCCTGGCATTTGCCGGCACGGCACAAGCGGGAAAGATTGAAGAAATTCGCGAGCGGGGAACTGTTCGTATTGGCGTCTCGCTCGGCGGTGAACCGATCGGCTTCCGCGACGACAAGAATAATCCCGTCGGATATGATGTCGATGTGGCAACGCGGCTGGCAGAAAAGCTGGGCGTTCCGGTCGAGTTTACCGACGTCTCCGGTGACGCCCGCATTTCCATGCTCGTTTCCGGACAGCTCGATATTGTCGTTGCCAACACATCCGCAACGCTGGAGCGCGCCAAGACCGTGGATTTTTCCATACCGTATAATCGCGCCGGCTTGCGCGTGATCGTCCAGAAGGACGCAGGTATTGCGTCACTCAAAGATCTCGCGGGCAAAAAGGTGGTCGTCGGCCGTGGTACGACCGGCGAAGGCTTCCTTAAGAAGAGCGTCCCTGATGCAGAACTCGTCTATACCGACACTTTCTCGCCCGATGGTGTGCTGCTCCTTCAGCAGAAGCGCGCGGATGCGGCGATCGAGGATTCTTCGTTGCTGGACTATCTAGCGACCAAGAACGATAACCTTGTGACGCTCCAGGGCCTCTACTCCAACGATCCAATCGGCATTGCTGTCGCCAAGGGTGATCCTGAATTCGTGCGCTGGCTCGACATGTTCGTCTCGGACTATATCCAGTCCGGTGCCTACGAGGCCAATTACAAGAAGTGGTGGGGCGAGAAGGCCAATCCACCGGCACTCACGCCGCTTTGGTAATCATTCTAGGCCGGGGGTTACCTCCGGCCTTTCTCTTTCAAGAGCTGGAGCGCGAAACGAAATATGTCGGGACCTGAACCAGTGCGCTCCCGGATTGGAAAAGTTCCGGCTTGGTGAGGAAGCGCAAAATCTCGCCGATATAAAGTGTCTTGTCATAACCGATCGAGGATATCGGATAAGCTTCGTACTCTGCCAGCGTGACGTCGTCGAAGCCATAGAGTCGAAACTCCGTCGGCTTGTTTTGCGGGAACGCGGCCCTGTGGACGTCGAGCACCCCCATCGCCATCGCGTCCGACGTGCAAAAGACGGCATCCACCTTTGCCCATTCAGAAGATGCCGCAATAGCGCGGCCACTTTGATAAGAATAATCTCCGCGCATTTCCGCGATCAGAGAAATGCCGTTGCGTTGCATCTCGGACTTGTAATATCCGATCCTTGCCTGTTCGACGGGGGAAGCGGACCGGCCCGTGATGAGTGCTGCCGTTCGCACACCTTTCCTGGATGCGTCTGCGACCGCTTCAGCAATACCGGTCAGTTCATTGGGAATAATTGCGGGCGCTCCCCCATCCCGCATGCCATTGAGCATCAGTACGCTGTCATTGCGGAACATTTTGCGTACTGTGGCGGCATTGGCGAAATCCGAAAAAACGAGCGCGGCATCGACATGATAGGCAATGCCGTTGCGCAGAAATTCTTCGATACGCTCAGAAGAGCCGACACGAACAAAGATCACCTGTTTGCCAATGGACTGAATTTCACTGATCAAAAGATCAAACAGGTCGAGATCGGAAAGATCATGGATGTGGTTTACGACGACCGCGACAAGATTGACGGTCTTCGTTGTCAGGCTGCGCGCCAGGAGATTGGGCTTGTATCCGAGCTTCTCGGCCGCCTGCAGCACGCGTTCACGTTTGTCGGCCGAAACGGGTCTAGGTTCACTCGACAGCGCCCGCGACGCGATGGCGCGTGACACACCAGCAAGCGCGGCAACATCAGCAATCGTCGGTTGGCCATTGCTCTTGCGTGGTTCAATCATGGAGACCTGCACCCTTTACATTTGGTCCAAGTTCCCAAAATTAACTCAGTAGTTGCCTGGTAATTGCTTCTGGGTGCGGACCACCCATGCTTACCCGTTTCGATGACCGTGGTTCAATTAAAAAAGCTTGGATCGCTGCAGCAGCTAACAATTCATAGATCGCAGAGACCCGGTTTGGAGCCCTGGTCCCTGCGGGATCACGACTAGCGTCAGACCGCGAGGAGTGTTTGACCGCCGTTCTTTTCTCTCACACCCTGCAATTGCCGCTCCCATGCCAGCGCGTCACCGACGATCAGGTCGAGATCATCGCGCTTCGGCACAAACCCGAAGAGTGTGCGGACTCGTTCGTTGCCCGCGACCAGAATGGCGGGATCGCCAGCGCGGCGCGGTGCAACCCGCACCGCAAAATCCACACCGGACACTCGCTTTACGGCATCGATGATTTCAAGCACGGAATAGCCGTAGCCATAGCCGCAATTGGCGGCGGTGCTCGAGCCATCCGCTTCCAGATAATTCAATGCACAAAGATGTGCCTGCGCCAGATCACTCACGTGAATATAGTCGCGGATGCAGGTTCCATCCGGCGTTGGATAGTCAGTGCCATAAACTTCAATATGAGGCCGCTCGCCAGTCGCGGCCTGGCTGGCTATCTTGATAAGATGCGTTGCCCGTGGATAGGACTGGCCAGATCGCCGTTGAGGATCAGCACCGGCCACATTGAAATAACGCAGTGCCACATAGTTGAAACCAGGGTGGGCGAGGGCGGCATCGCGCAACATCCATTCGGTCATCAGTTTCGATGTGCCATAAGGGGAGATCGGCTGATGCGGCATTTGTTCCGAAATCGGTGTATGCTCCGGCTCGCCATAGACGGCGGCCGTCGACGAAAAGATGAAGTGTTTGATGCCTTCAGCAATGGCGGTCTCGATCAGCGCTCGTGACTGAACGGTATTGTTGCGGTAGTAGTAGAGCGGATCGCGGACAGAATCCGGGACGACAATGGAGCCGGCAAAGTGCAGGATTGCCGTAATCCCGTACCTGCGAATTATGTCCCTAACCAGTACCTGATCACCAACGTCCCCCTGCACGAAGGGCACATCATCGGGAACCAGCCACGGAAAGCCGCAGCTTAGATCATCGAGAACGACAACGGAACGGCCAGCATCTTTGAGTGCCAGCGTCATGTGGCTGCCGATATAGCCAGCGCCACCGGTAACAAGAACAGTCATGGGAGGAACTCCTGCAACTAGGTTTGAGAGAACTATCTGATGAGGTGACGACGCCTGATCTTGTTTACGTCTCGTCCCCTTGATCGTGCTTTTCCTCCCGGGAAATCGTCAGTGGTCCACACTCCGTTCTACGCAACCTTGCGAACGGCTTCCGACACGCGCTTTCCGGTTTCTTCCATTTTGTGGTCAACGCCGTTTTCGGTCAGGAAACGATACATTTCGCCGTAGGTCTCAAACCAGGCCCGGTTGTATTTGTCGAACAACGACTGGTCCCAATAATCCTCCAGTCTGAACGGCTGGTCGCCGAAGACATCGTGGCTTGGAATCTTGTAGGTCTCAGCGAATTCAACCGTGCGGCTGTCATAGGTGAAATAGATAGAGGGCACACCATTAGCCAACGCCATAAGGTTTCCATGCAGCCGGTAGCCGAGAACCAGATTTTGCGACCGCACCAGCTTTTCATAATCGGCAACGACGTCCGAGTAGAACATGCGCTCACGGTAAAGCTTTTCCATCGTTTCATCGAAATACCAGTCGGACGACCACCGGTTGGCCCTCAGCGCTGCAATCGCTTCTTCCTTCTGATCATCGGTCCCGAAGACCATTTTCTTTTCTTCCACTTCCCCTTGCGCCATCAGCGTAACGTCGAAGCGGTTGGCCATCTCCTTCACCAAACTGCGGTGAACCGTCAGGTAGCGTCCAATATCCTGGGCGTAAGTGGGTGAAACTTCGCGCCGGATCGTTACACCGACTTTCTGCACGGTATCGAGTGCCGGAAGTTTAATTCTCAAATGCTGATTGTTGCGGCGAAATGCTGTCGGACAGCCGACAATGCGTACGTTCTGGATGCCGATGTCATTGAGAACCTGGGCTGTATATGCGCCGCGAACGCCAATCGATGTCGTCGAATCGGCCATTATTTTCAGCACTGTCTTCGTTTCTTCCGAAAGGTCCAGCTGACCCTTTACCGGCGCCTGGGCGCCGACGCCGAAGGCGATTACCGGCAAACCCAGCCGCTTGAGAACTGGAATGGTATCGCGCCAGTTCATATCCTGATTGATATAGTTCGAACCGCGAAGGATCACATAGTCGTACTCCTCGCGCAGGCGATCGATCTTTTCCATCGACGGACCTGCGATAGGCAGCTCGGCAACCGTATCGTAATTCATCAGCTTCAACGACGATTCGTAAACGAAGGCATCGCCGATATTGTGATAGTGATTGATACTGCGCTGAATATCGCTGTGCTGGTACCAACGAACATTGTCGTGATCGTAAACTTCGCCTGCTGGGATCATTACGAGAACACGTGCCATGAGGTCTTCCTTCTTTTGGCGATTAAGGCTGATTTAATTCAGCTTGCTTGGGAAAGAACAACATCAGTTCTTGCAGCAATGTTGAGCGGTTGATGCCGGGATTTGAGCAATTCGCCATAGAGAGCAAGATGTTCTTCAGCACAGTTAATATAATTCATAGGGGTTCGGATGGTGTGATACAGGCGGTCCCATATGTGTGGGTCGCTCAACACTTCGGTGAAACGGTCGGCGAGATCTTCGGCGCTGCGCACGCGAAAGTGCAGGCCATCTTGACCATCGCGCACTTTCTCCGCCATCCCGCCAATGTTGGAGCAGATGATTGGCCGGCGATGATGTAAGGCCTCTTGAATCACAATTGGTGAGTTTTCCCACCAGATCGAAGGCATCACCACCCAATCGACCGATTGCATGAGGCGGGGCATTTCCGCATTCTGGTAGGCGCCGTAAAAGCGTACGCGCGGACCCGCTTCCTCGATCAGTTTCTGCATGCGTTCCTGGAACTCACGCGGCTGCTTTTCCAGATTGCCGCCAAAGATCATCAGGCGCGAATCCTCGCCCCAGGTTTCCTCTGGCACGCGTGAAACCGCGTCAATCAAAACGTCGATGCCCTTGAAGGGTGTGACCTGTCCAAAATAGGCAAAGCGGTTGCGACGTGGCCTTGGGCCTGCCAAGTCACGCGGCGGTGTGACGCTATCAATGGAGATCCCGTTCTCGATCACACTCAGTTTGTCAGCATTCAAACCCCATTCGGCATACTTTCCGGCGAGAAAGACACTTGGAGCGACAAAGGCATCGGCGAGTTCCAGCATCCCGCGAATAAACCGCTCCCGCTTTAGGAAACGCGCCGGCGGAATGTCGGGAAAACAGGCATGACAATCGATAGGCGATGCCTCATTGCAGAGTTTCGCCGATCCGGCTTTCACCATCTGGCCATCATTGTTACAGATGGACAGATACTCGTGGAAAGTCACAAGAATGGCTGTGTCCGGCAACGCCTCACGAATGGCATAGAGCGTCTCCAAACCAAGGCCAAGCACATGGTGGAAGTGCACGACGTGCGGATTGAGATCTCTGACAAATCGCAAAAGATCGCGCCGGATTTCATCGGTGTTCTTGTTCGACAGGTAAAAATGGTCGTATTCATCGGCGTGAAAGAGGATTTCATCGCTGCTGCGGCGCAGGCTCATAAGGGCTGTCGTGCCGTGACGCGGGATTGGATTTCCGGCGCGGGCAAGATACACGGACTGAACATCTGGTAAAGCGTTTAGTCCCTTGTGCAGGTTGTATGACGCGATCTCGCCGCCACCGAGTGAAATGCTTGGGTGGGCGTGTGAAATCACCAGAACGCGCAGTTGTTCCGTCATGCGGTTTCCCCCCTTGATGGGCTACGATCGCCTGTAAGAATGTTCGCCCAGCGAGCATCGAACACCTGGCGGTCGATCCGTTCGATAAGCGCAATCGTCGAGGCTTTGTCCGATACCGAAATGTCGTCAGAGCCCAGCATCTGAGCTGAGGGCAACCAATAGGATTTGAGACCGGATTGTTTGAGCTTCAACCCTAGGTCCAGGCCTTTTTCATGTGTACCAAGATAGCCGCGTGTAAACCCGTTGACTGAAAAGAGCGCCTCCCTGGGCAGGACACAGCATTCAAATGTCGCGGTTGCAACCTCCGTCGTTCCCATGCCTGCGACCGCATCGATCGGATAACCGGCATAGCGGCTTATCAAGGCACGATCTGACTGTGCTCCGGCAACCCATGTTCCGGCCCACCGGATCGAATCGTCCTCGTATGCGAGCGTGGGCGACAGGACAGATTTCTTGTGGGCATCATAGGCTGCAAGCAGTTTGTTGAACCAGCCGGCGCTTCGGGGCAGGAGCGATGCCGCAAGAAAAACGACACATTCCGTGGAAACGGCCCTCGCTCCCACTTCCAACGCATCATAGAGATCTTCCGAGCCACTTGCCGAAACGAGGCGCAATCGCAGGCCGTAGAAATCAGCCAATCTGCGCACTTGCACGCCGATGCGATCGATAATCTCCGTTGCACCGGCAATGACGATTGGTGCCCGTCGGGTCTCCGAATCCAGTGCAAGTAACGCAAGGAGCGGACCAATTTCTTCCACGCGTTCATCGACGCCGATGATCAGCGCGGGCCCCCTGGCTTCGTCAAAGGCACCCAGATCAACGACACCGAAGATTTCAGGCGCAGGTCGGCTGACGGCCCGCAACAACGGCACGAGTTGCTGGTCAACAATATGCCGGAGGGCCCAAGCGTTTGGGTCAATCGCGCGAATTTGCCGGACGATCGCATCACGCGATGTAATCCGGGTCGGTGTTAGCGGCATAAAGGCACGCCGGGCATCGCTCAAGCAAAGTTCCACATAGAAGGGGGCTGTGCTGTCGCCTTCAAGCTCTGGCGCGAAGGCAACAAAACCGTGCGCATGCCGGCTGGGGTCAAGTCCAGCATTGAAAGGCGGCTTGTTGTCAAATTCTCGCGTAACATCTGGCCGATCCACGCGGGTCCAGCTCCCGTCCAGGCGCGTTTCTCCCCGATGCCGCCGCAGTTTCACAGTCTCCACGTGACTATCAGGATCGAGCAACCAACCGGAAACAAGCAGCCCGCTACCTTCGACGCGGAATACATTGTCGATACCCATGCGAACCGGAAATGGCAGGCTGGACACGGTTTCCGTGCCATCGAAACGATTGGCCGCCGAACGCAGGCGCAGAAGAATGTCGGCAGAACTGCGCACGCGAGGCAATATGGCTCTCACATGACTAGGCGTCTCACGGGAACCCACCAGCAAGCGCCGATCGTAGACTTCCGTAAAACGCCAACCGCGACGTCCGCGAAACAGCAGCCGTTCAATGTCGTTCGGCTCGATTGTTTCATTCGCCAGCAGCAGACCAGCAAAGCCTGAAGCCTGTTCATTCAGATCGGGACGAGCAAAGACACTGATGGCGCACTCGGCAAGCGAAGGCGTACGACCGCTGATCAGAAGGCGTGTCACCGAAGGCGTCAGGTCTTGCGCCCACCCTTGCACAAAGATCTCGCCTTCGTCGCTGCCCCCAATCAGCTCGATACAACCGTCGGACCGAGCACCCGCTTGCAGCAGAACAGTGATCGCTGACAGTTTCTTGCGGCCAATCGGTCCTGATATCAGGCCCTCCACGAGTCCGTCGATGACACTCGGCAAATTGGAACCTGCGAGATCAGTGATCATGGCGACCAGATCATCGATCGAGGCGGCACGTGCAGCGAAGGCATAGCGCGTCACCTTCGCCTTGTGCTGAAACATCATCGTTTTCAGCGAGCCGCGGCGCAAAATGTTCGTTGGTACGATGGCGACGAAGCCGTGGGTGCCGGCAGGGGACGGTTCCTTTAGCGGCCAGCTGACAAGGGTCGCCTTTATGCTCATGGCGGGATCGCCATTGAGGAATACCGTGACCTGTTCCGAAGCGATACTCCCGATGCCCAGGACAAGGACAAGCGTGTCGTCAATAGGACAACCGACGACCATCTCACCTTCCATGACCATTGGATGGCGTTCAGGGGCCTTGTTGGGCCTCGCGACCGGCACTACGCTTTTTTCGTCTCGAATCATCTGGGTCTACTCCGTAAGCTCAAGGGAGGACCGATATTGACACGATAGCTCCAGCAGCGAAGCCGACCAAAACAAACAACAACATAAACAATGGCTTGATCTCGCCACTCGATTGCTTTTGCAGAGCCTCTATTCGTTTCTCCAACCCAGCCACGACGCCATCCATTCGCATGAGATGGACATCGAGTTCCGTCAATCGCTGGTTGAAGTCTGCACGCAAACCTTCAATCGAGCCGCTGATATCTACAAGATCGACGGCAGAAGCGTTTCCCGTCCCGTCAATGACGGGAGCCGCCCGTTGCAACGAACGCTGATTTACCTGCAGCTGCCGCTGCGCCGCCATCAGCATGTCGAGCTTGTCGAGAATGCGCGTCATCGGCGCAGCGATCAGCGCTTCGGCGGCCTGTTCGTCCGGCTTGGGAACGCGCAGCGCCTGCTCAACGCCTGAGCCACTGATTGCCACGACGACCAGCTCACCAGCCCGGATGGCTGCAAATTGCGGTAGCATCACGTCAAATGCATGCGCGCCATCGCCGATATTGTTGCGCCGCAGATCCGGGCGTTCCTTGTCGGCGATCGCTTCGGCAATGGGCTTGCCATCCAGAAGAACGCGAATAGTCAGTCGTTTACCCGGGGCCGATGGATCGAACGCCCAGCCGAACAACCGGCCATCATCGACCGCGTCAACGCGGCCCTTCATCGGCTCGACCTTGGCGGATTGTGCGTTATCCTGTTCTGGTGTGGCATTGGGCTTCGCAGAAGCCTGCGCCGACACTTTTGTCACTACGGACATCATGTACCTCTCAGGCTGCCTCGACACGTTCGGAGCGCAGTGTCTCGATCAGATCAAGATAGCGCTTCGCAGTCGTGTCGATTGTGTCGGGGTGGCGTGCCCCAAGGGAAAGATTCTGACGCAAATCAGCATCTTCGGCGATACGCCGCATGGCGCTTGCCAGCGCCAGCGGATCGTTTGGCGCAACAGTCAGGCCATTGACACCGTCTTCGATCATCTCGGCCATTCCGCCAATATTACTGGTGATCACCGGGCAATTCTGGCCCTGGGCTTCCTGAATGACCAGCGGCGCATTTTCCCACCAGATTGACGGCATGATCGCGCAATCAACCGCGGAGATGAGACCGGTGATATCTTCGCGCCGGTAAGCGCCGCGCCGCTGCACGAAAGGCGTCGTCTCGGCAAAGAGCCGCTCGATATCGGCGACAAAAGCTTCACTCTGGAACGGCGCAGCGCCATGCACGCGCAACTCGAAATCGAAACCTTCGGTGATCAGTTGCTTGGCCGCATCGAGCAGTACCGTCGTCCCTTTCCAGGGATTGAGGTTGCCGAAATAGCCGAAGACCGGCTTGCCGCGCACGGGAGCAACTTTTTCTATGACGGGACGTTCGGGTTGCCCATTGGGGATCACACTGATCAGTCCTTCGTCAATGCCCCAGTCGACGTAACGTTGCTTGAGAAACTCGCTTGGCGAAACATAGGCATCGACAACGCTTAGCAACGATTTGAGATGGCGCTCGCGCAGGACAAACTTGTCGAGCGCAATATCCTTGAAACAGGCATGACAACGATCTGGGCTTGCACCGTAGCAAAGTTCCTTGCCGGTGGTGCGCACCATCAGCCCGTCATGATGGCAGATCGGATAGTAGTCGTGCAGCGTCATGACAATGCGGCAATCGGGTAGCGTCCGCCGGACAATATGGGGAAACTCGGCACCCAAGAGCAGCAAGTGATGCAGATGGACGACATCCGGGCGGAAATCGCGCAGCAACTCGACAATATCCGGCACAATCCCGTAAAGATCGACCTGGCTCATGAAGAAGCGATCAAAATGACCGGACCACAGCAGGATTTCATCTCCGTTGGTACCGATACTTTGAAAACTCGTTCCAGGGCGAGCTTCACGATGGATGTGGTTGGTTGCACCCAGGAACAGCGCTTCGCATCCTCCACGCTGATAAGCGCGAAAGAGATCATGGGCAAAGATCTCGGTGCCACCTGGATGCAGGGCCGGGTGATTGTGTGCCGCAACAAGAACGCGAGCCATTACCCGTCACCCCTGCATTCGGCAACGTACAGATCCTGATAGTGATCCGCCGCAACACCGCGCCAGTGTCCAAATGATTTTGTTACGATCGACAGTCCGGCACGCATCAGCGCGGTATCCAGAAATCCATCATCAAAAGCGACGGCCGCAAGGGGCGGCAATTCTGGAACGAACCAGCATGGACCCTCGTCATAGCGCTGAAAACCGAGGCGCGCATCGCGTTTGTTGAAAGGATTCTCCTGGGCCACTTTATCGGCCACAAAGGCGGTCATGAACAAGCGTCCGCCCGGTGCAAGAACACGTTTCACTTCGCGCAGATAGGCGCTCACTTCTTCGTCCGGCAGATGGGTAACGACGGACGTCATGATGATGAAATCGAACTGTTGATTTTCAAATGGCAGTACGAGCTCAAGTCCGTTGATCTCGCCCTTGGGATTATAGAGAGAGTGGGCGATATCCAGATGACGGAATTCGAAGTTCGGATAAACGGCGGTGATGTTCTGCTGGCACCAGTTGATGCCACCGGCGACGGGATCGATACCGCGATAACTGCCAGTCGCAGTGTCAAGATACTGGGTCAGCGGAACAGCCATGCGCCCAATGCCGCAGCCTATATCGAGCACGCGGCTTGCAGGCAGCAATCCGCCTTTGCGAACGAAATGACCGAGAAATTCCGCGCCTACGGCCTGAAAATTGCCGTCACCAACAAAAATGCTGTCTGGATCAGGACAAGGCAGAAACCTGTTCCGCAACACAGCTTCCATCAGCCAGTCGATACGGTCGTCTTCGGCTGGGGAAGGATCGGGTAGGGCTTTCTTGAGTGCAATCACCTCAGTCAAGCGGCGCTCCTTTCAGATTTTTCACCGACGAAGGGAGCGATGGTGTCGTCCGCGATTTCATCGAGATATGTCGTCATCAGTTCTGTAATGTCGTCGTTCCACCGCTTCGTATGGAGCCACGCGTTGTACTGGCTCGCCAATCCGCGCATGTAATCGGAACTGCGTCGGATCGAGCGCCGCTCAAAATGATAAAGGGCCACGTCGGGCTTGTAGGCGACTTGAAACCCAATCTGGCGGATTTTCAGACAAAGATCGCTATCTTCATAGTCTCCGATGACATAGTCCTCGGTAAAGCCGCCTACGAGATCATAAATGTCTTTACGGGTAACGAGGCAGGCGCCGGTCACGCCTGGCACCGTGCGCCCAATCTGGGCTGGTGAATAATTTCCAGGCATTCCTTTGTAGAAATGATGGTTGAGCCAGATCCCATGCCGGTCCCTCGCAAAGTAGAGCCCGGCATGTTGCAATGAACCATCTTCAAAAAGAAGTTTCGGTCCGATCGCGCCTAGTTTCTTCTGCTCGAGCAAAGGGTGGACGAGCTCACCCAGCCAACCAGGCCCACACGGCACAACGTCCGAGTTCAGCATCACCAGAATCGTGCCATTCGCAAGGCTCGCACCGGCGTTGCAGGCGCGAGCGTAACCACTGTTGCGGTTCATAACCACAAGCTTCATCGGCATGTCGTGCAGGATATGCAGGCCGCCCAGCAGGTGGTCCGTATCGTCCTGAATTTCGGGCGAATCGAGCACGAAAATGACTTCGGCATTGTCTGCAAGCCACGGATCGGTTGCCATGGCCGACAGCTGGAAACGCAGAAAGTCCAGATTGCGGTAGAGCGGAATGACGATAGAGGCGAGGGGCGATTCCGGCATCACCCCATATTCTTTGACATCCGCAATCCTGACGGTTTGGCCAAGTTTGTGCTCCACTTCCCTCAAAGCAGGCGCAAGTATGTTTTCGAAAACCTCATCGCGCGCGTGTTGGGGCGGGACGGCGCGCAAGATGCGGTTGCGCTGGGCCGCCGGCTCAAATGGTTGCAATGGCGGCACCAGCATCGCCGTTCCGCCTGAGGCGAGCCGCATTTGGAAACGCGGCTGCAGCAGCGGGCCAAGGCATTTGCTTTGGGGGAGCCATGCAGCAAAACCCGTGACATCTGCACCCAGGGCATCCTCACGCTCGCCCGTTTTGCCTGGAAACTTGTAGAAATTTGGCTGGAGTGGCAGAGCGCTTCCATCTTCAGAAAGGTACTCGATCTTGGGGAGCATTGCTGCCGGATCGTGGCTCCAGCCACCCACGAGGAGACCGCCATCCAGGGCAAGCGCCAAATCGATTTCCGCCGCAGGATGTGTGGCCGATTTCGCGATCTGGCGCGCTGCCAGAGGTGTACGCATCTGCATGTCGATAGCCGTGGCAACACCAGCACCGGGTATTTGCGCCAACTGGCGAACAAGAAACTCCCGCAGTTCCATGTCACCCTGGCGCTTCGCCCACCATTTCTGGAAATCAACAGGCTGGCCGTTGTTGTCGGATAATTTGCGAACGGCAATACCATTCTTGCCCGAGAATACCAGATGGAAAGATTGCGGCAGGGCGCGCGCTGATTCAACGAGCAGATGGCATGATTGCCATCCTTTTTTTGGTTGTTGGCCCATCACGAAATTGGTCGACAATGTCGTTACGGCATTGGTGCTGATTGCGTATATGGTCGTGATGTCGCCGAGAACGGGATCGAGCGCTGTCTCGAGGAGATGCTGCCCATCGATGGGCTGACCGCAGAAGCGAACCTGTCGCGGCTCGGGTGTCAGCGCCAAGGTGAGTTCCCGCGCTACACTGGCAAAAATCTGGTTTTGTGAAAGGCGAAAGGTGCTGCGCCACGTACCCATGACATTGTTGAGCAGTTTGATATGCCCGGCAGCCGCCAGATCGCTGACGGCACGGTCCACATCGAAAGAGGCAAGCTCCACGGCGGGATAAAGGATTGCCTGCTCGGTAGGCCCAAGCGCACCGGCCGAAAGCGTAAGACTGATAGGCTTGTCCTTGGTGCGCATTGCCCAAAGAATACGCTGACCGCCAGTTTCAAGCGGAATGTTCAAACTGACAAGCGGAACCAGTTGTTCGGAAGTCTCCAGCGTGCATTTTGTCGAGGTCCGAGCACCAGGAAGATCCCATATCACGACGGCCACATCTGCACACAGACGCGAGATGGAAATGCTCTCCGTATCGTTTGCAATATCGGCCGAAAGGTCGAGGTTCAACACGTAGCCCTTTCATTTAAATCAAAAAAGAAAAAAGCGTGCCCGGCCAGATGGCAGGGCACGCCGTTTTTTGGATTAATGTACGGTGAAGTAGCTGTCCGGGTGAGCCTGGACATCTTCGGAACTGGTGTTGACCAAAGTGACGGAGTCGCCATGGCCAAGATCAACGACAACATTGTTGCCAACCTGCGTAACACGGGAAGCCAGGTCATCAGCCGAGTGAATGTCTTGACCGTTGATACCGCTGGAGATTTGGAGGATGTCTTCACCAGGGGTAAAATCAAGCACGACGTCGTTGCCGCCGCCGCCCGTAAACAGGAATACGTCATTGCCGGCACCACCGACGAGAACATCGTCGCCTGCACCGCCTGAGAGGAGGTCGTTGCCGGCACCACCGAGAAGCACATCGCTCCCGGCATCGCCAGACAGGACGTCATTGCCGGCACCACCAAGGAACACATCGTCTCCCTTGCCACCGAAAAGGACATCGTCTCCGGCGCCGCCACTCAGGACGTCATCGCCGTTGTCCCCAAAGAGAATATCGGAGCCATTGCCGCCAAAGAGGGCATCATCGCCCTTTCCGCCAAACAACAAATCATCTCCATCATCCCCGAATATCGAATCATTGCCTTGTCCGCCAAAAACGACATCATCACCGCCATGGGCGCGGATGAAATCGTCAAAACGCGAGCCAAACAAAACGTCGTCGTAGGCGCCGCCTTCTAAAGTGGCCATCTGCTTCTCCTTCTGTCCTGCTTTGAGTTTACAAATCGCCGGAGATATTCCGGCCATTGATGCTTTGACGATTGTGCGTTGCAACAAATCGAAATGCAACCCAAGATAAGAATATAAATGTGGCATTCCATAGTAACAAATTATTACAGCGATGTATTACATTGAACTATTTCCAACATATAATTTGTCTTTAATATAACAATAATTTGTTTATGCAGTTGTATTAAAGATAAATTACTTCAAAATTTGAAGCACTGCAAAAAGTGCGACATTTTGCACCAGATTTTTTCGATTATTCTTCTCTAAACGCACGGTCGAAGCTTTCGGAAATCGGCGATACGATGTAGTCGATCGCTTTGCGGGCCTTGTGCACGATGAGCACCTCGGCCGGCATACCTGGATAAAGTTTGATTGAGGGATTATCGGCCAGCGCTCGCGGCGAGATTTCGGCGCGTGCAATGAAATAAGCCGTATCGGTTTTTTCATCCAGAACCTGATCGGCAGCGACATAGGTGATCTTGCCCTCAAGCGGAGCCTGTGAGCGTTGATTATAAGCCGTCAGGCGAACGCGGGCAGCAGAACCGGGCGCCACGCTGTCAATGTCTCGCGGGCTCACCTTCATCTCAACAACCATGGGCTCCTTCTCTGGCACAATATCAAGTATTGCTTCACCTGGGGCCACGACGCCGCCTGGCGTTCTTAAGCGGATATTGGCTATAATGCCGCCTTGCGGTGATCGTACCTCCACGCGCCGCATCACGTCCTTTGCTGCCACAATCCGCTCTTCTGCATCCGCAAGCTCAACTTGGCTTGTTGTAATTTCTCCGGCGATTTCCGATTGCAGATCGCTTTCAATGCCTGCCAGCGCAAACTCAGCGCCAGCTTTCGCTTGCCCGGCCTTTGCCTTCTCACCAGCGTATTCACCGCGGTCTCCGGCAAGTTCACTAAGTTTCGTATCGATCTCGGTCAGCTTCGATTTTTGCGCGAAACCCTTGGCAACGAGGCTCGCGATCGCGTTGCGCTGTTCGGTGATCAATTCGATCTGCCGGTCAGTCGCCGCAATCTGTGCGTCCGACGACTTCGCCTGCTCAGTGTATTGTTCAATGGTCTTTTGCTGGATATCGATGCGGCTCAGCTTTTGGGCATAGCGCTTTTGGAAGAAAATCTGTTCGGCCTTCTTGGCATCATCGGCGGAAACGTCGCCCACCTCGCCAAAATTCTTCGGGAATGTGATTTCCCTTTCACCGGCTTGTTCCGCCCGCAGACGCGCCAGTTTGGCGATCAGGCCGACGCGGCGGCTTTGCAGGGATTGCAATTCGGAGCGTGCCTTCGTGTCATCGAGCCTGATCAACGGCTGACCAACAGTTACTTCATCGCCTTCCTGCACCAGAAGACGATCGAGGATACCGCCCTCGAGATGACTGACGGTCTTGCGCTTTGAATCGACGATCACCGTTCCCATAGCAACGGCAGCGCTGCCCAGTTCTGCTGAGTAGGCCCAGCCAAAGAATCCGCCAAATGCGATCAGGATCGTCGTCATTCCGGCAATAACGAGCCGCCGCAGAGGAGAGCGCGCATCCTCCTCCTCAAGATCGGTAACCCATTCCGGCTTCACCGTTCCGAATTTGGTTGGCAGATGTGTGCCCATTGATGCAGCGCGCGGCGCTAGCAGTTGGGCAACGCGTTTGGGCAGGTTGGTGTTGCCGGTCATGATCCTGCTGCTCCCATTTTCGGGTTTGTCGGAGTAATGGACGCAACGACATCTGTACGCGGCCCAAACTGGGTAATGCGCCCTTCTTCAAGGACAAGCAGTTTGTCGGCCACCTGCATGATGGTAGGTCGGTGGGCGATCATCACGACGATCGCTCCATCGTCACGCGCCTGTTCTATCGCGCGCATCAACGCTCTTTCCCCAACCGCGTCGAGATTGGCGTTCGGTTCGTCCAGAACGATCAGGCGCGGGCGATTGTAAAGGCATCGCGCAAGGCCGATACGTTGCCGTTGGCCACCCGAAAGGGTGAGCCGCCCATCCCCGACCGGTGTGTCATAACCAAGCGGCAATCTCCCGATCATTTCATGCACATCGGCAAGTCTCGCCGCTTCGAGAACGCGGTGGGGATCACTTTCGCCCATGCGGGCAATATTGTCTTTTATGGTGCCGTCAAGAAGTGCCACCGACTGGGGCAGATAACCGGCAATCTCTCCGAATGACCCTCGCTCCCAGAGATAGACATTGTTCCCATCAAGGAAAACACCGCCGGAGGTGGGTTTGACAATCCCGATCATCAAACGTGCCAGCGTCGATTTGCCGGCAGCGGAGGGGCCTACGATACCCAGAACTTCGCCCGGCGAAAGGCTAAAGGAAATGCCTTTGATAATTGGCATTTCAACACCCGGGGCGGCATAGATGAGTTTGTCAACAATCAGGTCGCCATGGGGTCTGGGGGTTGGCATCGTCTGGCGTACGGCCAGGTTCTGCGCGAGCAGGGACTGGATGCGCTGCCAGTTACCGATCGCCAGCACCCATTGCCGCCATGTCTCGACGATCCGATCGAATGGCATCAGGAGCCGGCCGACAATAATGCTGACGGCGATCATCGCACCGGGTGTGATTTCCTGTTGCATTGCCAGCAAGGTTCCGGCCCCAAGCGTCACAATTTGGATTATAAAGCGAAGTGTACGTGCGATAGAGGCCATGGCACGGCTGCGGGTGCCGGCAAGATCAAGTAAATCCAACGAATTCATTTGTGCCGATCGCCACCGCCTTGCCAAAGCGGGCAGCATGCCCATTGCTTCAATGGCTTCAGCGTGACGCAATGTACCGCCGATTTTTGAGATGGCCTCGACGTTCGCCTGATTTGCGTCCTTCATCATGCTGCGGGTCAGAAGGTCGGTGACCACACCGCAGCAAACGAGGATTACGATAGAGACAACACCCATTATCCCAAAAACGGGATGTATCAGGAATAGCGCACCAAGGAATATTGGCGACCATGCCGCATCGAGGGGCGCGCTTACGGCCGATGAGCTTAAAAAGGCGCGCAATTCCGTAAGATCGCGCAAGGATTGCGTGGCTTTTGGCAACCCTTGGTCGACGGACGCTTGAACAGCTGCTGTGAGGACCGGGAGATTGAGCCGGCGAACAAGCGCGCTACCCATCGCCTGAAACGACAAGGAACGTATGAACTCGAGAACGCCGAAGACGATCAGAGCTCCCACGGCCAAAACGGTCAGCATGACCAGCGTGTCCTGGCTCTGACTGTTGAGAACCCTGTCATGGACCTGCAACATATACAGCGGTACGGTAAGCTGCAGAAGATTGATGCACGCACTCAGCAACACAGCATAGAGCAGGCCAGCCAGAAAGACCCGGCGCGCCCGGAAAATCAGCGTTTCAGGCGTCGGTATCGGTGACGCCATCGCTTTTTTTCCGACCCCGCTCTTGCCAATTGCATTGATTTGAGGAGTATCGTTCATACGTTATCTGCCTTGGAAATGACACAGCTGCCGGTTAGCCATAGGACCTTCGTCTAGGGCTACAGACTAGTAAAGTATTACTGTGCAGAATGTGACAGAAAAAAGTTCATAGTGGGGAAATAAGCGTGGAGGAGGGTCGAGAAAATATTTGCAACTTACTTCAAATTTTGAAGTAACCTTGATTATGGAGACTGAGATGATACAAACGCTTCTACCCAGTGAAGTGGAAGTCGAAACATCTATTGGCGATGTTGAGGTCGCTGATTTTCCCGAAATTACCGCAAAAAAACAGGCACATAGACATCCGGCTCATACCGTTGTGGTCACACACTTCGAATTGGCTAGAATGATAGAAAGAGTGAATCGCCGCTTCGCCAGCTTGCTGAGAACCGAAATGGCCAAGTTGGGAATCGACGATGTTGGCCCGGCGCAAGCGATGGTTCTCCTGGCCATTGGCGACGTCGAACTTTCCGTGGGCGAACTGTTGGACCGGGGGCACTATGTCGGCTCGAACATTTCTTACTATCTCAAGCAGCTCGCTGACGGGGGATACATCGACAGGGTTGCATCTCAGCGTGACAAGCGGTCTGCAAGGATTCGAGTAACGGAAAAAGGAGAGCAACTCTGTGCAAATTTGCGCGACGCAGGCGGTGCGTACAACCGCATTCTCGCCAGGGATGCTGATGATCTGCGCAATCTGGAAATCGCATTCCAGACTTTGCACAGACTCGAACTGGTTTGGGGCAATGCGGCACGCTACGGTATCTAATGGCGCGCTCAACTGCCCGGTGTCACTTGAAAGGGCCTAGTGCATGCATGTGACTTTTGTTCACAGGCGTGGCTTTGGTCAATTCGCAGCGCTGGCGGAACATCTCGCGACAAGCGGGCACGACGTCAGCCTAATTTGTGAAACAGTGGACCGACGGCTCCCATCGGTCCGCGTCATCAGGCACAGGGTTGAGCCAGGTCCTCGAACCGACGGACAGATGGCAAGACATATGGGAATTCCCGACCATCATGTGCGCATCGGTCACCGCGTTGCGGAAACGCTCGATTCAATGGCACGTCATGGCGAACGGCCGGACATCGTCGTAGGACACATAGGGTGGGGCAGCATGATGTTCGTCAAGGATGTCCTGCCGAGTGTCCCGGCTTTGGGATATTGTGAATTCTTCTACAGGGCCGAAGGTGCCGATGTCGGTTTCGCCCCGGACGACAATCCAGACACGGAAACCCGAAAAAGATTGAGGCTGCGCAACATCGCGCAGCTCCTCTCGCTAGAAGCCATCGATGGCGGTATTAGTCCGACCCATTGGCAGAAAAGCCTTTATCCTGCGGCAGTCCAGAACCGGATCGCAGTGTGTCATGAAGGTGTGGATACGATCCGGTTCCGTCCAGACTTGCATGCATCTTTGAAGTTGCCTGACGGGCGCGTCCTGAAAGCGGGTGATCCACCGATCATCACTTTCGTTGCCCGGGACCTCGAACCGTATCGCGGATTTCCGCAGGCACTTGAAGCGGCCGCAAAAGTCATTCGCAAGAACGCGGATGCGCTGTTTGTCTTTGTCGGCGGCGATGGTGTGAGTTATGGCACGCCACCTCCCGGCGGGGGCTCCTGGAAGGACGCACTCCTTGCCGAGCATGACATCCCTGCTGACAGGATCCTGTTTCCGGGCGCGATTTCACACGATCTTCTGCGCAAGCTCTACCAGATTTCCTCCGCCCACATTTATCTGACCTATCCTTTTGTTCTGTCGTGGTCAGTGATCGAAGCGATGGCGTGCGGTGCGCTCATTGTCGGATCCGACACACCGCCTGTGCGAGAGGTCATCCGGTCTGAAAAGAACGGTCTGCTCGTACCCTTCTATGATACGGACGCTCTTGCCGACACACTCTTGCGGGTGCTCGACAATCCTAAGGCGTTTTTGCCGATGAGGATCGCGGCGCGCAGAACAGTAGAGAGTCGCTTCCGACTGATCGACTGCCTTTCAAGGCAGAGATCGTTGATCGCTGCGATGCTGCGAGCCGCGTAATCAGCAGTCTTGATGAAAAACTTCCCGCCTCTTATGAGATTCGCTTCGGCGGATATAGGGCCGTTATTCCTTAATGGTGCGGCGCACACAAAAGTACATCTAAATTATTTTGAATTTTGAAACAATTCAATTCTATCGATGTATTACATTTTGCTACAATGGAAACAGTTATTGTGTTGACATTACTGAAGCAATATTTTTTCATAATGGAAAGGTGCAGGCATCGCTTGCGCAATTTCTCGTTACACATTGGATGTCCATTTTGAACAAACCCTTGCCTTCGATCGTTCAGCGACACCCCCGCCGGAATCGCTACGCGATCGCTTCCAGCCGCGATCGGGCCGCCCTTGAGTCCTCGCCGCTCGGCGATCTCATTGTTTTCGTTGAAACGGAAGCGGATCAAACGCAGCTTTTCAACGCCTTTCCGTTGATCGGTGTGGCCGTTTCAGACGCCGGCGCTACCGAGTTGCAGGCCTCTCTCAAGCGGCTTTACCGATTCAAATCATTGCCGGACGTCCCCATTATCCGGTTTGACACCGCGACCATCAACGCTGAAGCAGCGCTCGTGGCGCAAGTGCTGGAAAGCGGATTGGATCGTTTAACCAGCCACGTGACGCGGATTCATACCGAGCTCGCCATGCTGCGGCGCGAAAGAGAGACGTTGTTCGAAAACTACCGTGCCCTCGAGAACGCCTTTCACGCGCGCAATTGGGACTCGGTAACCGAAATCTTTAATCATGATCCTTGCGTCGATCCCAAGGATGAAGGCTTTGCCAGCCTCCTTCGTGAATCGGAAATCGAGCAGCTCTTTCCCGTATCGAGCTACGCTGTATCCGGGTTCGCCTTGCATTTCCGCAGTTTGCCGTCGGGCCGGTCCGGCCAGCTCATTGTCACTTTGGATTATGTCGAAACCGGCGAAGGTATTGCGGAGTGGATAATTCCCTATGGCAGCATCGTCGCAGACTGGAATTTCTTCTCGTTGCCCAAAGCCTGCGATGGCGGTCATCGCACTTTGCGGCTGAGGATTTCCGCAACGGGAAGTGTTCCCCCAGAACTTTCCTTGGGCAATGTCATCACCAGTGAACGCTACGCCGCCAAGTCACGAATTCCTCACGCCGATCTGGACATGCGGCCGCTCGCCTTCCGCGTCTTCACCGGTCTGCCGGGCGTTCGCCCGACAACGCTTCCCAATGTCTTTGTTCCTACCGCGCTGATCACGGGGCGCAAGGTTGAAGACTATCGTTTGCCGGTCGAACTTCTTCGAGGGATCAGCAATGTCTCCGTTAGTTCCATTGAGCCGGATTTCCCCACCGTACGCTTCCTGGAGCATGAGGACGCAATCGTCTGTCACCCGCTCAGCGAAGGCATAACCGCTGGCGCCGTCCGAAGGGTCGTGGCGCCTGGTACAGTTCGTGTGTCGGCACGTGCAATGATCGACCATCCAGAAGGTCAGCCTGGCGCAGTCGGATTTTTGCTCGTAAGCCTGTCGGCGGACATCAAGGGAGAGATCGCGGCACTCGATCGTCCGGGCGATACGCGCCCCAACGCACTCTTCAGCGGCTGGACCGAGATCACGGCGCAGCAGCCAATCGACATCAACTTCATGCTCGATACACCGGCTGCCCGTACAATGGACCTTGTGGTTCTCAGCAAGGCAACCACGGACTCGGTCGATTTCTCCTGGCTCAAGGTGTTCAATTTCAGGCTGGTCAAGCACCTCGAGGCCCGTCCGGTGCAGGAGATGGCCAATGCAAGATAAGCCTCAGGATCTGATTGCCATTGCAATGCCGCTGTACGGCCATGCAGCACTCGTTCTTGAAGCGCTGGAATCGGCGCTGGCGTCTGCGACTGCCCTTCGCCTCGCCATTGTGGTGTCAGTCGACGGCGACCCGCGCCACGAAGTGTTTGATGAACTAGCTCTTTACGCGGCATCACACCCCGAGATCCACGTGATTTTTGGTGCGAATGCGGGCCCCGGCGGTGCACGCAACCGTGCGATCGACTACATTCTCGAAGAATTGCCCGAGACCAAGGCGATCTACTTTCTTGACGCCGACAATCGGGTCTTCCCTCATACGGTGGACACACTTTATCGCCGCCTCGTGGAGAGTGGTGCCGGCTGGGTGTATACAAATATCGACACATTCTCTGTGAACTGGCGTGCTCATTATGGCGACAGTTATTCGCGCCTCGTTCATTGCATTACCGACAATATCTGCGACACGGGCTCGATGATCTCGGTCAATGTTTTCAAAAGTGGGGTTCGCTTCGACGACAATCGTCAGAACGGCTTCGAGGACTGGGAGTTCTGGCTCTCGGCCATCGAAGCGGGTTTCGTCGGAGAGCCCTGCCACGATACCGGCTTCGAGTACCGCCTCCGCGCGGAAAGCCGCTTTAAGGAAGCAAATCGCGACCGCTCAGCGTCGGTCAGTTTCTTAAGAAACCGGCACAAAGCACTATTTCGCCGGCCAACGCTGGTAGGATTTGAGCACAAGGAATGCCCGCGCTACGCCGTTATTCGCACCGGCGAGGGAACGCTCGATACGTTCACGGATCCGACGCACGCGGCCGGAGAGATAGGGTTTGACGATGCCATTCGCGCCTTCTGGGGCAGCGTCGGAGAACCTGACAATTTCCACTTCCCGCCGTTCCTCGCAGCATGCAGTGCCGAGACACTGAAACTGCTGACACGCTCGCGGCTCCTGCCAAATATCCTGTGCCATCTCGAAAAGCTCTCAGAAAAAGCCAACATCGTATTCGTCGAGCTCGGCAACGTGGATTCGGAGCGGCGTATCGACACGGAAATATTACCCTCTGGCGCACGGCAAGGTGCGGCTGACCTGCTCTTCGTTTCGACCAAGCTCATTCAGAACGTCATCGAGAACAACGCCCTCGACTGGTTTTCGTCGATCGGAAGTCAACAGGTCTGGCCGACATCTGCGCGCCTTAAAGTCCGCTTCCCGTTCCCGAAGGCCCGGCAGCGGCGGTCGCTGGCGAGGCCCGAGCAGGCGATGCTTAATCTGGTCACTGCGATCGCTACCAGCCCGCTCAAACAGACGGCCCACACGCGCTGGACATGGCGGCCGCGACGTCTCCACGGCCTGTCCGAAATGTACCAGGTCCTGAGGACCGAACTTGGCGGATCACCGGTACTGCCCTTGGCGCACAACAGCGCCCAGCGAAAGACCGCGGCGGTATTGGTACCAAACGCCTCCTTCGGAGGGGCAGAAAAAGTAGCCTATGCGGCCGGACGAGAGCTCAAGCAGGAAGGTTTTGAAACCCACCTTTTCGTGCTCGGTTCGGCTCGAATGGACGTGCTTGATGAGTTCGATCAGGCTTTTGACTATGTGCATTTCTGGAAGGACGGAATTCCGGCATGGGGCGATACGAACCGATTCCTCGGCCAGGACCTTATCACCGAGGATCACGAGCTTGACTGGGCGGGTCTGAGAGGCCAGCTCTCCGGTTTTGACCTCATTGTCAATAACCACGTCATGGCTGCCCATCCGCTGATGGCCAAGCTTCGTTCCGAGGGAACCCGCACTGCATGCTATCTTCACGTCGTGGATGAGACGGTCTTTCGCCGTCGGGCAGGGCAACCTTACGCAGCAATCGCGTTCGAGCATGCTTATGATGCATTTTTGACCTGTTCGGAGCAGCTGAAGACTTATCTGCATAGTTTCGGCGTGCCATTCGAAAAAATCTTTGCCGTGCCGAACGCCGCCAGTTTTTCCATCGATGAAAAGCTCCGGGCGCACGTGACCGATGCCCGGGTGACGGGCCGCCCGGATGAGCCGATTCGGATCCTTTACATGGGGCGGCTCGACCGGCAAAAGGGCATCGATCGCCTGTATGACGCCATCATCAAGCTGCGCGAGCGGGGAATTGCTTTCGAAGCCCAGGCAATCGGTGGTGAGATTCTTGCCGACGACCCCAGTTCATCCTGGATGACGCGTCTGAAAGATGTCGGTGTCAAGGTTTCGCCTCCTGTCTTCGGCGGTAAGGATATCGCCTCACATCTCGCGTGGGCTGATGTTCTGCTGATGCCATCGCGCTGGGAAGGGGCACCGCTGATGATTGCCGAGGCGCAGCAACTTGGCTGCGTTCCTGTAGCGACCGCGGTCGGCGCGGTCGATGAGTTGATCACGCACGGCCAGGACGGCATTCTAATAAAGAATGGCAATGACGCTCAAATCGTAACAGACATTGTTCGGCTTCTTACGATCCTGGCGCAAGACCGGAGCGCTCTTGCCCGAACAGCGGCAGGTTCGCTCGCCACGGCGGCCCAGCGGTCCTGGACCTCGTCGTTCGCCAGTTTCATCGCGTGGAGCAATACGATCGAGCCCGCGAACCCGCACCAGCGTATTACGGCCACGGCCGAACCCACACCGGAGTTTAATGCCACCGCCGCGCTTTCGAGCCGTGCTGTTGCGTGACCACCACTAGAAAGGTTTTAGTGAACCCTATGAGCCCCAGAATTCTTCTAACCGGCATTCCAGGTCATCTCACGCGTCTCGTGCAGAGGGCGGATGACACTCACGTCTTTTACTCGGAAAAACAACCTCAGCCCGAAAGCAAGGAAGCGTATCTCCGAGAACTCAAGAATATCAGCAACACTGGCAATTATCTGATCGGAGAGGGGGCGCTGCGCGCCTTGTCCCCGGATGCCACTCACATTCCGTTCTGGCACCTTTACAACGCTGTAAACAACGGAACCGGCCTCGATAACATTAACAAGCAGTACGATATCTGCGTCTTTACCTGCGCCAACCTTCTGCGAAAAAGCCTCTCCGCTGACGCCGAGGCACTGGTCCTTTCCAAACTGGATATGCCGGTCGTCATGCTTGGTATCGGCATTCAGAGCCGGCCTGATCTAGAAGAATCGCTGCCAGAGGGCACGCAGCGGCTGTTGCAGGTCCTGAAGGAGAAAGAGCATTACTTCCTGACGCGGGGAGAAGAGACGGCTTCGTTTCTCAAGAGCCAGGGGTTTTCCTTCGTCAGGCCGGTGGGCTGTCCCTCCATGTATTTCATGCCGGCGAATGTCCGCCGGGCAATCCGCCGCCTGCCGGATGTGAAGGTGGGGGAGGGCCGTACAGTTTTCACCGGATATATGGGCGCAGCACTTGATACGATCGGCGATATGAATTCGCTTTCATCGGATGACGGGCGGTCATCATACGTTATTCAGGATGAGCTTCTGCATTTCGATATGCAGGTGGAGCCGAACGAAGATGGCCGTGTCTACGATTCTGCTTCGGGCGAGATGATCGGCGACCTTTCCTTCAAGGGTTCGGACGAGCTCAAAAAGAAAATCAAGGTTCATACCTTCTTCGATACCAACCAGTGGCGGGCCTGGACGTCTTCGATGGACTTTGCCTTCGGACGGCGTTTCCATGGCAACGTTATCGCGCTTCAGGCAGGTGTCCCGAGCCTGATCGTTGCAGTCGATGATCGCATGCGTGAGATGCTGAACTTCTCCGGGTTGCCAAAAGTCGAGGCCAATGACCTCAATGCAGCTAATGATCGCTCGGCATTTGTTGCCGATCATTTGGCAAATATGAATATCCCACAGGTAATCGAGAAATATTCTGATCGCGAGCGCAATTTCCGCTCGGTTCTAACTGAGATTGGCATCGGGTGATATCCCAACCCCGTGCCTTGACCCTCCAAACGTAAGATGGACAAACATGAGAATTATGATCACAGGCATCCCATCATATTTGATGCGGACCGTCGACAGCGTTTCCGGAGCGGCCGTGAAGCACCGCCCTTATTTCGAGAACGTTCGTACGAAAAAAGATGTCATTGACCAGGTCAAGAAAATCGCCAACACGGGCAACTACCTCATCGGGGAAGGTGCCGCCAATAGTGTGCGCGGTCATGACGTAACCTACGTTCCGTTCTGGCATCTTGCAAACAGCCTCAATTCCCCCGAGACGTATGAACGGCTGAACGAGAGTTTTGATCTTTGCCTGTTTGCGTCGGCCAATCTGCTCCGGCCAGGCTATGCGGCAATGACCGAGTCTTATGTCTTCGAGCGCCTCAACATGCCTATCGTTGTCATGGGCATCGGCATTCAGAAGAAGGAGAACCTCAAGAACGAGTTGCCCGAGGGTACCCATCGCTTCCTCAACGTTCTCAAGAAAAAGGAAGCTTTTTTCCTGACCCGAGGACATTTCACCGCTGAGTTCCTGAAAGCGGAAGGCATGAAGTACGTTCGCCCGACGGGCTGTCCATCGCTGTATTACGCGCCCGATGCGATGAAGCGATCGCTTAGCCGCCTTGCTGATCCGGAGCTTGCTGAATCGCAAAAAATCGCCTTCGGCGGCTATCTTGGCAGTGTTCCCGACACGATCGTCGATGCCCATGCGCTACTGCACAAGGACAGCACCGCGAGCTATGTCATCCAGGATGAGGTAATCGTCTACAACATGAACATGGTGGGGGACGAGACCACGGAAGTCTATGATCAGGCGGCAAGCCGCATTACGGCACCGACCGAGTACAAGCATGCCGAGAAATGGCAGCGCAAGCGCGACTATCTCGTTTTCTTTGATACGCACAAATGGCGTAGTTGGGTTTCGGGGCAAGACTTCTGCTTTGGTCGCCGGTTCCATGGTTCCATCATCGGCATGCAATCGGGTATCCCGGCTCTGATGATCGCGGTTGATGATCGCATGCGTGAGATGCTCGACTTTGTCGGTTTCCCGCACATCGAGGCATCGGTCTGGAATCGTGAACCGCAAAAGAAGGCCTACCTGCAGGACTTCCTCTCCAAGATCGACGTACCCGCAGCGATACACCGCTATTCTGCCTGTGAGGCGAATTTCAATGCAGCACTCAAGGATATCGGGATTCGATGACGGTTGTCTTCAATGACACAGGGTCTCCGGGAGTATGAGGCCATGAGATGGTTTCGGCGCGGCATCAGCAGGGGCATTTGCCTCGCTGTTGCCGCGGTTCTTGCCGCAGCGACTTTTGTTACGCCCTCCAGCGCATCAGGCGATGCCCGGTTTGGCGTTAATCGGGTCAACATCGCATGGCTTCCATCCCCTGAAAGAGAGAACATATTGGCTTCGATAGCAAACAACGGAATCAAGTCAGTGCGGTTGTCTTTAACCAAACCAATCGATGCCAGCATCGATGCGATCCGGATCGCCCATGAGAAGGGCCTCGCTATCCTGCTCGAGATACCGCTCAGCAATCCCGCGTATTTCCCCGCTGGAACGAAGCCACGATCTGGCCATGGACGTATATGGGACATGTATCGGCTCTCTGATATTTCTCCGGATCTATTCCGGTCGGCAGTCGGCGATGCCCTGAAGAAGATCGATCAGCTTGGCGTCCCTCTCGTTGCCGTTGAAACCGGCAACGAAATCAATTGGGGTGCCTACAATGGCGATCTCGAAGTCAAATCCAAGGCGAAGACAAGGACGGCCCGTTCGCTAAAGGAGCTCAACGATCTGCAAACTGTCGAGCGTGGCGCGGCGAACTACGTTCTGCTGCTGAAAGCGGTGCGCGAACAGCTCGCGATGACGAAATACAGTGCCGGGGCCAAGGTCATTTCGGCCGGACTGTCCGATATTCCTGTTGCCGACGCCGACCGTCGTGGCATTGACAGCATCGACCCGCCGGCCTTTACGTCGCTCCTGCAAAAGCATGGACTTGACAAAGTAGTCGATGGCTACGGAATCCACATTTATCCGGGCAGTGGCGGTTCATCCAGTGCCCGCGATCAACACATGAACCAAGCGCTCTCGATCTGTGGCACAAAACCCGGCGGCAAGCCGTGCTGGATCACCGAATGGGGCTTTAGCAACAAATCAACGTCATGTTCCGAAGATGATCATTCCCGCGAGCGCCTTGTTCGGGCAACCAAGAGCCGTTTTGAGGAACTGATGCAAGCTGGACGCGTCGAAGCAGCCTACTATTTCAATTGGGATGCAACACCTTATAGCGTTTGGCGCTGCGGCACGCTTTCCCCCGCCGGCAGAATGGCGGTGACGCCATGAAACTCAAGACTGTCATCATTGGCGGTTCGAACACCGTCATGCTGCCCGGCTACCTGCCGTCGCTTCTGTCTGCGATGGCACGGCGCGGCGTAGAACTTGACGTCACGGCAGATCTCGCGGTCGGCGGCACAACGAGTGCATTCGGACTCTACCAGCTCAAGATACACGACCAACTCGCCGATTGTGATCTGCTGCTGATCGAGTACGCGCTCAACGACGCTTTCGTGTATGGCGACGAGCGTCGTCCATTCCGACACTGGGCCCGGTTCTATGAAGGGATTGTCCGCTTCGCTCTTGATCGCAATCCCAACCTTCGGATTGCAACACTCGTTTTTGGCGCACGCAATGGCTCATTTTTAAATGCTGTCCCGTCAATCGATGCCGGCATTAACTACATCTCGCAATGGTACGATACGATCTGTGTCAACGTCTCGCAGCTACTGATGCAGCGCTACGGGCGGGAAGTTGTCGGCCATCCGAGCTTTTATTCCGATCAAGGGCATTATGCGCGCCCGGTGGCGACGACCATCGTTGCCAACCTGATAGCCGACCAATTGGAACCAGCGCTGCAAACGCCGCGTCATGGCGCTGCACTGCCGACAGCCATCGATCCGGAACACTTTGCTGGGGCGCGTGCACTTGACGGCACTCAGCTCGGCAAGAGGATGGGCAGACCACCGGTGGAGTACAGCAATCGCCGTTTCTCCGTCGCCGCGGTTGATCTTGGCCGGGACCGTTTGCGCTTTGAAGTTGAGAAGGGGCAACTTCTCGCTCTCGCCTACGTTTGCGAACCGCGGATACCTCCACTTGACATTCGTCTGGGCGACGATATTCATCGAGCTGCGCTCCTTAAGGGTGGTGTGCGGGACGGGACCTACAAGTTCCTTGTGTCGATGCTGAGTTTCGAATTCCTCTACGGCGCTGCACTCCTGGAAGCGCAACCTGCATTGTCACTAACGCTCGCGGGAGGCACTGCCGGCGTTGAGCATAAGTTGCATGTGCCGAAGGACAGTATCCGGCACGAAGAGATCCCCCCAGAACCTGCTCTTCCGATCGGCGGTCTTCTTTTCACCGGAAACCTGAAGGTCTGCGCCATCGAAAAGTTTGAGAATCCCACAAATCAACCTGAAGAACAGCGGGCCGCCGCCGCGGAATAACCCACGTATCGCAGATCGATACGATTTCTGATATGCGGCATCTCCGCGGCCCTTAAGCACGGACTGTTTAACTAAACGGATGACATCGTTCTCTCACGCAACAGCTTCGCTGCGATCGTGGAGGGTGGCGCTATCGTCAAACTTTAGCACACTGTTCGATACCCTTGTTCTGAAATTTTGTTCGCATTTACAACATGTTGAATCGCGCACTCATGATCACGGCGGGTTTGGCAAACAGCAAATTCCAACATTTACCGGGTGACCAGAAACCTTTGTCAAACAGGCGGAACGTGTTACCCCTTCGTCAAACCGAGTATGGGTGCGAAAGCATGACCGAAGCCGATATTGTTGAAATCGAAACCTGGCTCGATACCCAAGGCCTGTGTGGTACGTCTGAAACCGCATTGGTGAACGGCTTTTGCGAGCGCTGTATCGCAGCGGGCATCAAACTCGAACGTGCCAATGCGTTTGTTGACACACTTCATCCAATCTACGAAGGGCGGGTTTTCCTCTGGCGTAGAGACGGGGAGATTGAAAAACCAATTATAGAGTACGGTTCGTCCCAATCGGGCGAGAGTGCCGAAAACTGGCAGAATTCAACATTCTTCCATCTTTTGCAGATTGGTGAGGATGAACTGCGTCAGCGCCTCGAAATAATCGAGACGCCAGCTTTTCGGCATCTCGTCACCTTGAGAGACGAGGGGTGTACCGACTACCTGGCACTAATCCACCACTTTTCAAGGGAAGGCAGCATCGGCGAAATGGATTGCTTCTATTCGTCGTGGACAACGGACGACCCGCACGGTTTCGAGGATAGTGATATCACGGCGCTGAGGCGATTAACGCGCGGTTTGGCACTGGCGATTAAATGCGCCTCATTAACGCGTATCGTCCGAACATTGGCCGACGTATATCTTGGCCGTGATGCCGCACAGCGTGTGCTGGCTGGACGGATTAATCGCGGCGCCGCCGAGCGCATCGAAGCAGTACTCTGGTATTCCGATCTTAGGGATTACACCCGGATTTCCGATGCGGCAGCGCCCGATGCGATCATTCCGATGCTTAATGACTATGCCGAGGCCGTCATTTCGTCGATACAGGAAGCCGGGGGCGATGTCCTCAAGCTCATCGGCGACGGAACGCTGGCAATTTTCACACACGGCGAATCCGCGACGGCATGTACTGCGGCTCTGAAGGCACAGAAGGCATTGCGGAAGCGGCTCATCGGTTTGAACCAGACAAGGGAAGCTGCCGGCCAGCCGACAACAAAGGTCTATCTCGGTTTGCATATCGGCGAGGTGTTCTACGGCAACATAGGCAGCGACACCCGTCTCGACTTTACAGTTGTTGGGCCGGCGGTCAATGAAGTCAGTCGGATCGCATCGATGTGCCGGTCCGTCGACCAGGACATTCTCATTTCAGAAAGTTTTGCGGCGGCGCTGCCTGCCGAATTGCGCGCCAAACTTGTATGCGTTGGCAGGTTTGCGCTGAGAGGTGTGGGGAGGGCGCAGGAGCTTTTTACGATCGACCCAGCCATAGTCTACGAGAATTACCAAGGTGGAGCATCGGCACGCTAGCGGCGCGCCGATGCAGAATGTTGAGCTCTGGACTGAACCGGCGGCCATGGCGGCGTCGGACATGCCGTGGCCGGCGCCGGGCGCGTCGCTCCGGCAGGTGATGCCACAACCTGATCGCCTGGCCGTCCTTCGAATAGGCAAACCGGTAGATCGTTTCATGGCAGACCGTCATGCCATGCTGGCCGCCTTCCAGTTTCAGGCGGCCGGCGACCTGTTCTGGTGACCAGCCGTGGCGGATGCGCATGATCGCTTCGCGCAGTTGTGGCAGCCGCACGAGCTTGCGCAGACTGCGCCGCCGTTCCTTTGATCTGGCGTCGGCGGTCAGACCGTAATAGCCCGAAAGTTCACGCATCTCGGGATCCTCGAAGCGATTGCGCTTCAGCTCGCGAAAGATCGTTGAACGATGCCGTCCGAGTTTCTCGGCCATACTATCGACGCTGAGCTTCACAGCATGCCAGCGCTCGATCTAGCGACGTTCGTCGAGGGTGATCTGGGAATAGGGGCGAAACGGTCGGTTCATGGGCAATTCCTTTGCTGCGATGAGCCACTGTTATAACAAAGTCGCGCTTCGAATTAGCACCCACCGGACATTTTAACTTTGCGGCATAATGGAAATTATGGAACTGGCTGATAGCGCATTGAAATTGCTGAATATCCCCTGATCACCGTTTATCAGGCGTTCCGGGGATAATATTTGGAAAATCAGCTTTCTAGTTGAATGAAAATACGATATTATCCCTTTTTCGTTAAAATAATGTCTCATTGGGGATAACATGAATAGATTCAAAGAACTATCCTCAGAACAAATCCGTCAGCACGTTGATTGCGAACAGACTTACGAAGTTTATCACAAAAGCCTGAGAGAATACGAGCAGCGCTTTTCCGGGTCGATGTCGTGGAAGACAAGCACGAACGACAAGGAATACCTCTACAAAAAGACCAGCGGCATCTGGAAATCGCTGGGACCAAGATCACCGGAAACCGAGACGATCTACAGCCAATTCCATTCGGGCCGCGCAAATTCAAAGGAGCGTGTAACGCGTCTGGCACAACGCCTGGATGAACTTGCGCCGGTCAACCGGGCGATGGCGCTGGGCCGCGTGCCGCTTCTGACGGCGCGCATTGTCCGCGCGCTGGACAAGCTCGGACTAATCGGTACGGCGATTGATGTCGTTGGAACCAATGCACTTTTTGTCTATGAACGGCTGGCCGGCGTTCATATCAGCAGTGGATTACTTTCGACGCAGGATGTCGACCTGCTGATGGATTCACGTTTCAGCCTGCGGTTGATAGCCAAGGATTTCTCGAACAAGGGCCTGATCGGTCTGCTGCAGAAGATCGACCATTCCTTCGCGCCCCTGGCCAAGAACAGCTACCGGGCGGCGAACCGCGATGGTTTTCTTGTCGATCTTATCAAACCGACGCCAAAAAACCTCATGTCCACGGGCGGGAAATCGCGTTTCAGCGCTGACGCGGAAGATCTGCAAGCCATTGAAATTGAAGGGCTTTCATGGCTTGTTAATAGTCCGAAAACATCGGCTGTGGCCATTGATCAGCGGGGCTATCCGCTGAGCTATTCCACTCCCGATCCGCGGGCGTTTGCACTTCACAAATTGTGGCTTTCGCGGCGGGCTGACCGCGATGCCGCCAAAAGGGTACGTGACGGCATGCAGGCAAGGGTCGTCGCGGAACTCATCCGCACACGGCTGCCGCATCTTTCCTTTGAATCCAATGACTTGCAGGCCTTGCCACTTGCCTTGCGGCAACTTGCATCCGAGCTTTTGCCTGTCGAAAACGAGGAAGAGCCAAGTCTCACACCCAACTGGTGATATTCGCCTCGCTACAACCAAAGTTCCCCTCCAGGTTGAGAATCAGCGGCCACATTGAAGGATTCTTGAGCGATATTTCGACATTCTTCGGCACAAATGAGAAGAATCGTGGTCAAAAGCAGTCCCAGATCGCGCGATGGGGCGCCGCTGATCAATTCGGCGCCCCTTTATTGCCAAGGGTCAGTTATAAGCGTGCATGGGCGGACATGAGCAGACCAGATTGCGGTCGCCGGCAACATTGTCGATGCGCGAAACCGGAGGCCAGTATTTCGGGTTTTCCTCACTCTCGCCAACCGGCAGACTTGCCTCGCTGCGGCTATAGGGATGTGTCCAGTGATCGGCAAGAACATCCCCCGCCGGATGCGGGGCATTGACCAGCGGATTATCGTCCTTTGGCCAGGCACCGCTCGCCACCTTTGCCGCCTCGGCGGCGATGGCGATCATCGCGTCGCAGAACCGGTCGATCTCGCGCTTCGATTCCGACTCGGTCGGCTCAACCATCAGCGTTCCCGCAATCGGCCAGGACATGGTCGGCGCATGAAAGCCGTAGTCGATGAGGCGCTTGGCAATATCCTCGACGCTGATCCCCGCGCTGTCCTTCAGTACTCGTGTGTCCAGGATGCACTCGTGCGCCACACGGCCGTTGCGGCCCTTGAACAACACCGGGTACGTATCCTTCAGCCGATCGGCAATGTAGTTGGCATTGAGGATGGCCATTTCCGTCGCGCGTTTTAATCCAGCCCCGCCCATCATGCGGATATACATCCAGGTGATCGGCAGGATAGACGCACTGCCGAAGGGTGCCGCCGAAACCGCATGACCAGAACCCTTGGCGACATGGCCAGGCAGGAAGGGCGCCAGGTGTTTCTTGACGCCGATCGGACCGACGCCCGGTCCGCCGCCGCCATGGGGAATGCAGAAGGTCTTGTGCAGGTTCATATGGCAGACATCGGCGCCGATATCGCCGGGGCGGGCGAGCCCAACCAGCGCATTCAAATTCGCGCCGTCGAAATAGACCTGCCCGCCATGGCCATGGATAATTGCGCAGATATCCTTCACACCTTCTTCGAACACGCCATGCGTCGACGGATAGGTGATCATCAGCGCCGCAAGGTTGGCGCTGTGCAGTTCTGCCTTGGCCTTCAGGTCCTCCAGATCGATATCGCCCGCCTCCTCGCAGGCAACGACGACGACCCGCATGCCAGCCATATGCGCGCTGGCCGGATTGGTGCCATGCGCCGATTCCGGAATGAGGCAGATATCGCGGTGAGCATCGCCACGATCCAGATGATAGCGGCGGATTGCCAGCAAGCCCGCATATTCACCCTGGCTGCCGGCATTGGGCTGGAGCGAGACCGCATCGAAGCCGGTGATTTCTGCAAGCCATGCTTCCAGATCGTCGGTCAGGGACTTGTAGCCAAGCGCGTGACCGGCCGGTGCAAAGGGATGCACATTGGCAACGCTCTGCCAGCTGACAGGCAGCATTTCGGCCGCGGCGTTCAGCTTCATCGTGCAGGAACCGAGCGGGATCATGGCACGGTCCAAGGCAAGATCCTTGTCGGCCAGCCGCCGCAGGAAGCGCATCATCTCCGTTTCGGAACGCTGCTGATGAAAAACCGCCTGCGTCATGAAACCTTCAGCCGGCCGGGTACCGGGCAAATTTGACCCCGGATCGTTCGGGAGGTTCGCGCCGAACAATGTAGCCAGAGCGACAAGGTCATCTTCGCTCGTGGTCTCGTCCACCGTTATGCCGAGATGGTCCTGATCGACGATGCGGAGCAGGCGCCCGTTCTTCTCGGCAGCGGCAGCAATGGAAGCCGCCTTGCCGGGAACATTGACCGTTATCGTGTCGAAGAAGCGCGTGCCGCCAAGCCTCAAACCAGCGGCTTCCAAACCAGCCGCCAGGCGTGCGGCCTGGGAGTGCACGCGCGCCGCTATCGCCCGCAGCCCCTGCGGACCATGCCAGATGGCGAAGGACACGGCCATATTGGCAAGCAATGCTTGCGCGGTGCAGATGTTGGATGTCGCCTTGTCGCGGCGAATATGCTGTTCGCGGGTTTGCAGGGCGAGACGGTACCCTGCCCTTCCCTTGCTGTCGACCGATTGGCCAACCAAACGACCCGGAATAAGCCGCGTCAGGGTATCACTAACGGCAAGATAGGCCGCGTGTGGTCCGCCGTAGCCGACCGGCACACCGAAGCGTTGCATGGAACCAGCGGCAATATCCGCGCCAAGCGAAGCCGGCGAAGCACTGATCGTCAGTGCAAGTGGATCAGCGACGGCAATAACCAGCGCACCTGCTGCCTTTGCGGCCTTGATGGCGGCGGAATGGTCGCCATAGACGCCATAGGTGTCCGGCCACGGGACGATGATCGCAGCAACCTGCGCGTCGATCTCACCGCCATTCACGCTCATCCCGAGCGGTTCCGCACGGGTCCTGACGACATCGAGAATCTGCGGATGCACGTCGCCAGCAAGCACGATGCGCGCACGCTTTTCGCGATGGTGGCGATAAGCGATGCCGACCGCTTCGGCGACGGCAGTCGCCTCATCAAGCAACGAGGCGGATGCAACCGGCAAACCCGTCAGTTCGGTCACGAGCGTCTGGAAATGGAACAGCAGCTCGAGCCGTCCCTGGCTGATTTCGGATTGGTAAGGCGTATAGGCCGTATACCAGGCGGGGTTCTCGAAGAGATTGCGCTGGATCACCGCAGGCACATGGGTGCCGTGATAGCCTTGGCCAATGAAGCTCTTGTGCGTCTTGTTCTGTCCCATCTTGGCGGCGAGTTCCGACAATGCTTCGGCCTCGTTGACTGCCTCGGGAATATTCAGCGGCCGTTCCAGCCGGATGGATTTCGGCACGGCCTGCGAAATCAGGGTTTCGAGCGAAGGAATACCCAGCGCTGCGAGCATTGCTCGAGAGCCCTGAATACTGGGGCCGATATGACGGTCTGTGAAAGGGAATATTGTATTGTTCATGGTGCGCCTTCTTGCCTGCAATTCAAAGCCCCCTGCCGCTTCGCAGCCGCACGAAGGGGCTCCTTCCATTCCTATCCGATAATCGCCGTGTAACCGGCCTCATCCAGCAGGCCGGCCAACTGGCCGGTGTCGGACAGTTTCATTTTCCACAGCCAGCCATCGCCGGTCGCCGAGGAATTGACCAGCGCCGGATCGCTGGCGGCGGCTTCGTTTACTTCAGTGACTTCACCATCGACCGGCGCATAGACATCGGACGCTGCCTTGACGGATTCAACCACGACAGCGGCGTCGCCCTTCGCGAGAACCTGACCGACATCCGGCAATTGCACAAAAACAAGATCGCCCAGCTGGTCTTGCGCATGGTCGGTAATGCCGACGGTGGCAATCCCGTTCTCGACGCGGACCCATTCGTGATCTTCGGTAAAATATGTGGCTGCCATCTGTATTATCCTTTGTGATAGCGATGTGGAGTGAAGGGAAGTGGATGAACGTGCAGGGCAATGCGATTGCCTCGCACGTCTGCAAAAACCTGGGTCCCTATCGGGGCGAAATCCTTGCCGACATAGCCCATCGCAACGGGATAACCAGCCGAAGGTCCAAAGCCGCCCGATGTCACGACACCAACCGTGTTGCCGGCGGTATCGACCAGGATCGAATCGGAGCGCACCGGCTGACGGCTATCGGGCTTGAGGCCCACGCGCTTGCGCCTGGGGCCCTTGGCGATCTTGTCGAGAAGCGCCGTGGCGCCAATGAAACCGGCCTTTTCGCGGACAGGCTTGGCAATCGCCCAGGTCAGACCGGCATCGACCGGATCGATCTCCGGAGTGATATCATGTCCATGCAGGCACAGCCCGGCTTCCAGCCGCAGACTGTCGCGCGCCGCAAGCCCAACCCACTCCACCCTTTCGTCGGCAAAAAGCGTGGCGACGAGTTCCCGCGCCGCATCCGCTGGCAAGCCGATTTCGAAACCATCCTCGCCGGTATAGCCCGAGCGGCTCATGAACCAGCCAGGCTTCGGCTCGAAGCCGTGCAGGAAGGAAAGCTCTGTACCGGGAATTCCGGCCACGCGCAGCACATCCGCCGCCTGGGGCCCCTGGATCGCCAGGAATGCGCGATCAAGCGCATTGATCCTGCAGTCAAAGCCCTTCGCAACCTCGCGCAAGTGCGCCTCGTCTGCCGCCGCATTCCCGGCATTCGCGACGACCATGAAGTGGTCTCCGCCCAGCCTCGTGACGATCAGGTCATCGAGAATCCCGGCCTGCTCGTTGAGGAAGAACGTGTATTTGGACTGTCCGGTCTCGAGGGAACCCGCATCGAGCGGACAAGCGCGGGAAAGCAGTGCCACGGCATCGGGTCCGGCCAGATCAAACAACTGCATGTGCGAGATGTCGAACAGCCCTGCCTTCTCCCGGGTGTGCAGATGCTCCTTCATCACCCCCAGCGGATAGGTGATCGGCATGGACCATCCCGCGAACCCGCCAAAGCGCGCATTGGCAGCTTTGTGCATATCCTCGAGAGGCAGTGATTTCAGATCTTGTGATTGATGGTTTTCGTCGGCGCCCATTTTTACTCCAGAGACATGCAAAGACCTCCGTCACGACGACGGATCGTATCTTTACCCCTCTGTCGGAAGCCTGAGAGACTCGCTCAAACCAGAACGTCCCCGTTCTGCCTGAACTTACACCTTCGGCGCGAGGTTTCCCTCGACTTTCCAGAGTTGCCTTATCTGCTTGCGGTTCCTGGTACCTGAGAGATTTCGGGCGATTTCCCCTTCGGTGGACCTTTACATCGCTGCAAAGGACACTCTCCCGCAAACTGACAGGGTCTTTGATTTTGCAAATCGCAGACCCTCGACAGAAGGAAACATAGCGCACCCGCATCAAGCTGTCATCGTCCAAACCGCGGATTTGCCGCTTTGTGGACAGAAATTGTCGAAGCGGGGATATTGTGCCGACCTTCTGGCCAAGGTCGAAGCCGGAGAAGAGGGTGTCATTTCACGAGGTGACAAGCCTGTCGCCAAGCTCACGCATATTCCGGGGATTTCATATCGGTCAGACGTCAACGCTGCGATTGAGGCAATTCTGGCTGCGCAGCAAGAGCAAAAACAAAAGACCACGCCGGAAGAGATTCGAGCCTGGATAGAGGAAGCCCGGCGTTAACGCTGGCGCGAGCTGGGGCCATCGACGTGCTAGGCCGGCTGAACGGAGCCCCTTGAAAGCTGTTTATCGCGGGTCAGGGCGATCACACCCAGCGATTGCCCCCTGCCCCGCACAGCATGTGCGCCCAGATTTTCTGACTTGATATCACCGGAGAGTTTCATGCGGCTTGCGAGTTCGTTCGAGATCAGCACCGGCGATTCAAGCGTGCGGCACAGGCTTTCGAGACGAGCGGCGGTATTCACGGTATCGCCGAAATAGGTGATCTTGTGGTGATCCACGCCAATCTCCGCAGTGATGACCGAACCGCCGTGCAATGCGGCGCGCAATTGCGGGATACGACCAAAGTCCCTCAACCATTTTTCCCTGTTGGCTTCGATCGAATCGAGAATATCGAATACACAATGAATGCATCTGCCCTTTCTGATGCCGCGGCGCATCGGCCAGGTGATGATTGCAGCATCGCCGACATAATCATCGATCGTTCCCTTGCGGCGGCGCACAGGTTCGGCGAAGGCAGCGAACAGCGCACTGAGGAATTGTTGCGCCCGCAGGTCGCCAAATTCTTCGGCGAAGGATGTCGAACCGACGAGATCGATGAAAAGGAAGATACGTTCCTCCTCAATGGGCCTGCGGTAGCGTCCGAAGAGCAGGCTGACGAAAATACCGCGGCCGAGCAATTCGCGGATGCGCGTTACGAAGCTTAGAATAGCCGAAACGCCCAATGCATAGAACACGACATTTTCCGGCAGCATTGTCGCTTCAGCCCAGGTGGTTTCCTGCAGGAACCCCAGCCACCACAGCAAGCTGCCGCAGACCGTGAAGCCGATATTTATCAGGGCATAATAGACAAGGAAGGTGAGGACGATATAGACCGGTGTGGATCTGGCACTGATCCACGCATAGAGGCGTGGAAAGATGGCACCACGCTCGAATGCAATAATGGGCACACACACGAACAGGGCGAATATCGCCCCGATCGCCGACGATCGCCCATAGAACAGGATGCCGTAGAGCACGCCGCTGGCGGCGATGGCACAGACCGCAAATATCCAGAAACCGAACGAGTATTTTCTCATGGTTCGATCAGTACGATTTGAGCACGAGGAACGTCAACAACCTGACAGTACAAACCCCAGCGCAGGTCGCGTCACTTTGACATGAAACGCCAGCATTGATATCAGTGTCGCGCTCACGCCGCCGCCATTTCCAATTTGACGAAGTTGCAAATAGAAAAGATCGTGATGATGCGCCACAGTAGGCTGGCGACGAAAGATGCGGAATCAGCTGCGATCGAAGCACGCGGCCTGACCAAACATTTCGGCAACGTGCGCGCCGTGGATGGTATCGATCTGGACGTTCCGCGCGGTATGATTTTCGGCATTCTTGGCCCAAACGGCGCAGGCAAGACCACATTGCTGCGGATGCTCGCAACCTTGCTGCCGCCGGATGCCGGCTCCGCCAAAGTGCTTGGATACGACCTCGCGGCCTCGCCGCATGAAGTACGCGGATCGATCGCCATGACCGGGCAATTCGCTTCGCTCGACGAGGATCTGACCGGACGGGAAAACCTGATCCTGCTGGCACGGTTGTGGGGCTTTCGCGGCCAGGCGGCGAAATCCCGCGCTGGCGACCTCCTGAACGCCTTCGATCTCGCCGACGCATCGGCCAAGCAGGTCAAGGATTATTCCGGCGGCATGCGTCGCAGGCTTGATATCGCCGCCTCTCTGGTGGTGACGCCAGGCGTACTTTTTCTTGATGAACCGACGACAGGGCTCGACCCCAAGGCGCGCAAGAGCGTGTGGCGCATGATCCGTTCCCTCGCCGAGGCTGGCGTCACCATCCTTCTCACCACGCAATATCTGGAAGAGGCCGATCAGCTCGCCGCACGCATCGCGGTGATCGACCACGGCAAGAAAATCGCCGAAGGCACCAGCCGCGAATTGAAGGCGGCGACGGGATCAGGATTTCTGCATTTGAACCTCGTCGAGACCGGCCGGCTTGGCGAGGCGAAGCGCCTGCTCGAGGAGAAGGTCGGCGGTAACGTTCAACGCAGTGCGGAAGGGACAACATTGTCGATCATGGTCGATACCCCGCAAAAGGCCAATCGGGCATTGGCTGCGCTGATCGATGCGGACATCGAGCTTGCTGATTTCTCAATGGGCGCACCGAGCCTTGATGAGGTGTTCTTCGCGCTGACCGGTCAGAGCACCGAACCCCGCCTGTCACCGGAGAGGTCTGATGGATGGAGCAGAAATCGGCTGCCGCGCTGATCCTTGCGAAGCGTCCGGCCAACCCTCGGCGCTGTCGAATGCGCTCGTCTTCGGCTGGCGGGCGGTGCTCAAATTCAAGCACATCCCGGAGCAGCTCTTCGATCTTGTTATGAGCCCGGTCATGTTCACGCTGCTGTTCACCTTCGTGTTCGGCGGGGCGCTGCCGGGATCGACCGATACATATCTGCAATATTTCCTGCCCGGCATTCTCGTGCAGACTGTCGTATTCAATTCGCTGTATTCCGGCATGGGATTGAGCACCGACCTTGGCGAGGGGTTATTCGACCGCTTCCGTTCCTTGCCAATCTGGTCGCTCTCGCCATTCGCCGGACTGATGGTCGGGGATATCCTGCGCCATCTCATCGCGTCGCTGATCATTCTCTTCATCGGCATCCTGCTTGGCTACCGGCCGGAAGCGGGAATTCCCGGTGTCGTTGCTGCGCTGCTCCTGCTCCCGCTTATCGGCTTCGGGTTCGGCTGGATCTTTCTGGTGCTCGGCCTGATCATGCGCACACCCAATACTGTCATGACGATGGCCTTTACCGGGATCATGCCGCTGGTTTTCGCGTCAAACATCATGGTGGACCCCGCGACAATGCCCGGTTGGTTACGCGTTTTCGTCGAGGTCAATCCGGTATCGCTCATGACGACTGCCATGCGCGGGCTTCTGGCGGGAAATGTCACCCTGACGCAGTTGGGGCTGGCCCTGCTGACCCCTGCCCTTCTGACTGCCGTGCTCGCCCCGCTGACCCTTTGGCTTTATCGCCGCCGCAATTAGGCGTTGATCATTCACATGCTGGAATTCAGGCCGATGAGCCAGCGGGTTGGTTTCGAGTCCCCAGTGCAGTGGACCGTTCGTCCATAAGCACCGGGGATCGGGAAGGCGCATCCCTGGCCATCAATGTGAACCCTCATTCGCCGTAAGGGACCCAGATGTTCTTCACCTGAACGGCCCGGCGCAGAAAGTCCTTGCCCAGGCCTTGGCTGTTGCTGAGCCAGTCGCGCTGGCGGCCATTGTTGATCCAGGTCGCCTTCAGATTGCCGCATGAGGCTATCTCGACCATCGTGCTGCCCTCTTTCGAGCCGGCATACCAGATCGCATCGACCTCATCGTGCTCCGCCAGTGTTTTTGCCAGGACGTCACGCTCGCCGGTGACGATATTCACCACGCCGCCAAGCACATCGGAGGTGTCGAGCACCTGATAGAAATTGGTGGCAAGGAGTGGATGACGGGCCGAAGGCACTGCGATTACCCGGTTGCCCATGGCAATCGCGGGAAGCACCAGCGAGACGAAGGACAGGAGCGGCAGTTCGTCCGGGCAGACGATGCCCATGACGCCCCAGGGTTCGTTCATCGCCAGCGTTACGTGACGCGACTTGGTGGAATGCACGGCGCCATCATATTTGTCGGCCTGCGCGGCATAATAGAATATCCGGCGCAAACTGACCGCGAATTCTTCCGATGCGGCCCTGGCGGAAACCCCGGTACTTGTCGCGAGCAGCGCTTCGAACTCGGCCTGGCGGGTGCTGAGGTTTTCGCCGAGATAGTACAGCACCTGCGCGCGGTTGTGTGCCGTTGCGCCGCCCCACGAACCGGCCTTGGCGGCGGCTTCCACGGCGTTGCGAATATCCTTGCGGTTACCGAGACCAGCCTGACCGATGACCTGACCGCCCTTGCCGATAACTGAATAAGAGTAACCACTGTCTGGCCGCGATTGCTTGCCGCCGATGTAGTTTTTCGCCGTACGGTCGATCGTGCCGGCGGCTGCGATTTTCGCGTCACCATCCGGCGCAGCGGCAGGTTTGAAAGCGGTTTCCGCCTTGACCAGCGGCAGGCGCTTTTCCCAATCCGCGGTCAGATATTCGTAAAGACCTTCACGGCCGCCTTCGCGGCCGAAGCCACTTTCGCGATAGCCGCCGAAACCGGCGCCTGCATCAAGCAGGTTAGTCGAGTTGATCCAGATGACACCTGCCTTGACGCGCGCCGCCATGTCGAGCGCGAGATTGATGTTTTCCGACCAGATCGATGCGGCGAGGCCATATTTCGTATTGTTGGCAAGCGCAATCGCTTCATCCGGCGTGCGGAAGGTGCTCGCGGTCGCAACGGGCCCGAAGATTTCCACTTCGCACACCGTCGAAGTAGGTTCCACATCGGTGAAGAAACCAGGTGCGAAATAGCTGCCCTTGGCCGGGAGCCTGACGGGCGCCTGCCACAACTTACCGCCGTCAATCTTGCCCTGTTCGACCAGCGCGGTGACGCGCTTCAGCTGACCGGCCGAGACAAGCGCGCCAATATCCATGGCCTTGTCGAGCGGATCGCCGACACGCAAGGTTTCCATGCGCTTGCGCAGCTTGTTGTAGAAGCGCGGCGCGATGCCTTCCTGGACAAGGATGCGCGATCCGGCACAGCAGACTTCGCCCTGGTTGAACCAGATCGCATCGACAACGCCCTCCACCGCACCATCCATGTCTGCGTCTTCGAACACGATGAAGGGTGACTTGCCGCCAAGCTCCAGCGACAGTTTCTTCTCCGAACCGGCGATCTGTTCACGGATGATGCGGCCGACTTCGGTCGAGCCGGTGAAGGCAACCTTGTCGATGTCGTCATGGCCGCAGATCAGCGCGCCCGTTGCGCCATCGCCGTGAACAATGTTGACGACGCCGGCAGGCAGCCCGATCTCGTGGCAGACTTCGGCAAAGGCGATCGCAGTCAGCGGCGTCAGTTCCGCTGGCTTCAGCACGACCGTATTGCCGGCGGCAAGAGCTGGGGCGATCTTCCATGCCAGCATCAGCAGCGGGAAATTCCACGGAATGACCTGCCCGCAGACACCGACGGGCGAGAATCCCTCGAACTCCGTCTCGATCATCTCGGCCCAGCCGGCATGATGGTAGAAATGCCGTGCAACAAGCGGAATATCGATGTCGCGGGTCTCGCGAATCGGCTTGCCATTGTCCATGGTCTCCAACACGGCAAAGAACCGCTCGCGTTTCTGAATATGGCGGGCTATGGCATAGAGATATTTCGCACGCTCATGTCCAGGCAGCTTCGACCACTTGGCGAAAGCATTGCGTGCGGCTTTCACGGCGGCATCGACATCCTCGGCCGCGCCATGCGCTACTTTTGCCAGGACCGCGTCATTGGCCGGATTGATCACAGCGAAGGTCTTGTGTCCGCCGACGCCGGTGAACTTGCCGTTGATGAAATGGCCAAAGCCTGTTGCGTGCGTCTCGAGCCAATTGCGAACGTCGGTATCGCTCTCCGGTGCGGGGCCATAATCCATGGTGCGAAGAATGTCCTTGATCTGTCCCATGTCAGAGCCTTTCCCGGCCATATTGGCCGCATTCTGTTCCTCAGGCGAGCGCGTGGCGCGAAGACGCGGCGTAGCGGCCCGTCACATAATGTTCCAACTGACGCTCGATATCGCCGAGCATCGAACTCGCTCCGAGACGGAACAGATCCGGCTGCAGCCAGGGCAGCCCAAGCTCTTCCTTCATCAGGATCAGCCAGTTCAGGGCGTCCTTGGCGGTTTTCATGCCGCCGGCCGGCTTGAAGCCGACCGTCTGGCCTGAAAGTTCGCCATAGTCGCGCAAGGCGCGCAGCATGATCAGGCTGACGGGAAGCGTGGCATTCACCTCTTCCTTGCCGGTCGACGTCTTGATGAAATCGGCACCGGCCTGCATCGCCACCATGGAGGCGCGGTAGACATTGCGCAGCGTGTTGAGATCGCCGGTGGCCAGAATGGCTTTCATGTGGGCTTCGCCGGATGCTTCGCGCATCTGTGCGATCTCGTCGTGGAGCGCCGGCCAGTTCTGCGTCAGCACATGTTCGCGCGTGATGACGATGTCGATTTCAGCGGCGCCTTCGCCCACCGCATAATGGATTTCGGCAAGGCGCTGTGGCAGCGGCGTCAGGCCGGCTGGAAAACCGGTTGCCACCGAAGCGACGGGAATACCCGAGCCGTGCAAAGCCTTTACTGCGTGCGGTACCATTGTCGGGTAAACGCAGACGGCTCCTACCCGAATGTTCTCATCGGCGAGGCCCAGCGCCTCGAGAATATCGTCGCGAACGGGGCGTTTCGCCTTGGCGCACAGACGGCGGACACGGCCGGGCGTATCGTCACCGGCAAGCGTGGTGAGATCGATGCAGGTGATCGCCTTGACGAGCCAAGCGGCCTGATACTCCTTCTTTACGGTCCGGCGCGTCGTCAGCGTCGCGGCACGGCGTTCCGTCGCCGAACGGTTGACGGCGATGTCCTCGAACCATTCCGGCTTTAGTTTGGTGCCGGTGTTGCGCGCATGGGAATGTGCCAGCTGGATTTCTGTTCCATTTGAAACCACTGCATGTTGCGTGTTCATCCCCGACCCTTCCTGTGATCGATCAAGCGATTGAGCGGGGTGGCGGCAACGATGACAATACCGGTGCCAGCAATCTGTAGAAGCGGCCCAATCCGGATTGACTATATTACCAACAACCCCAAGCTGCAAAGAAAGTGGCTGGCCATTGCCGAAACCGCGCACGGCGGAAAGTACGGCGATGGTGCTTGCCTTTTGCATCGCGCAGGAAATATGTTCGCTCAGTCCCCTCAAAGCCCCGAGTCTTCCCATGCCCGTCCAGATAACGCCTGAAAGCATCGCTGGAGTCGAGCATCTGATCCGCCCGCACATCCGCCACACGCCGGTCCTGCGCGTCGACATGACCGATTTCAATCTTGTCTCCCGCCCCGTCGATCTCAAGCTTGAATGTCTGCAGCATTCGGGATCGTTCAAGGCGCGTGGCGCTTTCACCAACCTCTTGACCCGGACCGTGCCGGAAGCCGGGGTCGTCGCTGCCTCCGGCGGCAATCACGGTGCTGCGGTTGCCTATGCCGCCATGCGGCTCGGCGTCCCCGCCTCCATCTTTGTCCCTGGCGTCACCTCCCCGGCCAAGGCAGAACGCATTCGCAGCTATGGCGCCAGGCTGGTTATCGGCGGCGACCGCTATGCCGACGCTCTGGCCGCCAGTGAACGATTCGCTGAAGAAAGCGGCGCCCTGACGATCCACGCCTTCGATCAGCCGGAAACGCTGCTCGGCCAGGGAACACTCGGCGCGGAGATCGAGGCCGATCTGCCGGGAATCACCACGCTCCTGGTGGCGGTGGGTGGCGGTGGCTTGATCGGCGGCATTGCCGCCTGGTTTCGTGGCAAGGTGAAGATCGTGGCCGTCGAACCGGAACGGGCGCCGACCCTGCACCGCGCTTTGGCAGCCGGAGAACCCGTGGACGCGCCGGCCGAAGGCATTGCCGCCGATTCGCTTGCGCCCAAACGTGTCGGCAAATTGATGTTTCCAATCGCTGCGGCTTTCGTGGAACGCTCGGTGCTCGTCACCGACGATGATATCCGCACAGCGCAACTGGCGCTGTGGGACAAGGTTCGTATCGTCGCCGAGCCGGGTGGCGCTGCAGCGTTCGCCGCTCTGCTGTCGGGAAGATACTCGCCGGGGCCGGATGAGCGCGTCGCCGTCCTCGTCTGCGGCGCAAATACGACCGCTGTGAAGTTCGATTAAACTCGAGACATGTCACCTTGGCCTCTAAACGCCAAAAACCCCGCTTGAGCGGGGTTTTGCTTGGAGAAGCTGGTTTTGATGGCATTGATGTGGTTGCGGGGACAGGATTTGAACCTGTGACCTTCAGGTTATGAGCCTGACGAGCTACCGGGCTGCTCCACCCCGCGCCACCATCCGGCTGTTGACCGGAATTGTCTGTGGCTTTTGCGTGTTTTGCGTAAGTTTGATCTTACTTTGTTTGGTCTGCAAAAGCAAAAGGCCGCCCTGCATTGAAAGCG
>NZ_PGGM01000013.1 GCF_003010965.1 Phyllobacterium sophorae | reverse complement strand
CGGGACTGGAAAACCGCCAAAGGTCGCTATAACTGCAATCATGCGAAAACTTATCGTCCTCGCCAACGCGCTCCTGCGCGACAACCGAAAATGGAACCAAAAAGCCACTTGATCAAAACGGATACTCTAGCTTCCAATCTGCGGCCGGTAATCCTCCGTTCCCCAATGAATGATGCGGGCCTTTCGCCGCGCCGGCGGGGCCGGATTATAGTGCCGGTCAAGCGCCGCCAGGGCCGTTTTGAGGATAAGTTTGGCCGAGCGTACCGGCCATTGCCGTTCGCGCTCGATCGCCTCCAACCCTTTCAGGAAGCAGCAGACATCAACGAGAACGCCGGAGAGTTCCGGTCCAACCGCCTCCAGCGCCCGTTCAACCCGCTGACGTGCAGCCAGCGCGGCATTGGTGATCTCGAGCACACCATTGGCGCGCGTGCCGGATCCTGTCACGTCCCAGTCGACACCGATCGACGGCATCAGGTTGCCGAGCGTATAATCCGAGCGCAGCCGCTCTCCGGCCGTGAAAGCATCATCACTGATCAACTGTCTCCCGGATGCATCCTTGCGTCGACGCAGCATCGCCAATGGCGATTCCGCATTGTTGATGCATACCGGCGTTAAACCATTCTCATGGGCAATCGCGGTCGTGGAAATATGCCGATGCTGGGCGGCGTACGCATCGTCCGCGCATTCAAGGCGGCGCAAATGGGCCCGGCCGGCATCACTGATCACCAGGCTTTGATTGCGGAGGACGCCAAGGCCATCGCTTATTACGGATTTCACCGCAACGCGTTCAATGGAAATACTGCCGTAAGCCCCACTTTCGAGCATCAGTTTTTCGCGGTTCGCCTGTTCCGCAATCCTGACTGGCCCCTTGGCGAGAAACCGCAGCAGGCGCGTCATGGCCGGATTGGCTCCATTCCTTTGGGAAGCCGTCATCGGCGGGCCGTCCCATCACGTACGAAGGCAGTCCTGACAATATTTTCAATCGTCTGGATAATCCGGTCGAACTCCAGTTCTTCGCGCATATCCTCGATCAGATGGCAGGCATGATTGACCGTGCTCCGGTCGCGGCCGAACGCTCGTCCTACCTCGCTCATGGTCAGGGCCAGGGTGACATGGGCGATATACATGCCAATCTGCCGAACGCGCGCAACGGGACGTCCGCAGCGTGAATTTGAACGCAGGTCACGTCCGCTGACATTGAAGAACGTGGAAAGTATATCAACGACACCATCGCAGATCTGAAAAAGCCGCTCATCCATCGGCGCGTCCTCGTCTACGAGGACCGGTGCAGGCGCCTTGAACCTGCCCCGCCGCGGCCGAAGCGCGTCGATCATTGCCTGGGCTTCGGTTGCAGACCGGATAAGGCGGGGGAAATTCAAGGACATTCTTGCTCCACTTCCGTGATAGGAATATCTTCTTATAAATTCTCTATCAAGGTCGTGGATAAGTTTTCCGCCACTCACCATTTAAGGCGCTGTTATTTCATTGTAATTTGTCCTTCGGAAAAGATATATAGGACTTTTATCCTACATGCGTCGCCTTCAACCATACTGCCTCGATCCACGAGGAAGGAAATGGAACCATGTCGGCGATTGAATGGAATAAACAGAAAAGCGCATTTCTTGCGGCGAAGGATGAGGCACAGAACCAGGCAAGGCAGCGGATCGCGCTTCAATTCCTTTGCGGCGAAGATCTCGATGCCGTCCTTGCGCATGATGATGAGAGCAAATCACGCATATGCAGGCGCCTCAAACGCCTGATCGAACGCGAACGGCTCAAGGGTTTCAAGGGACACTGGAGCTACGATCTCAATCGCCACATCGGATTGAAGCAGGCACTTGAGAGCCTCAAAGCCTCGATATCGTCCTGACTGAGACCTCGACCAGCTGGACATAAGGGGAAGCAGACTGCTGAAACAAGCCGGCCGGGATCATCGAACCAGGCGTCGCGGCGCCATAGCGATGATCCCTTCGATCCCCCCGCCGCAAACGCAAAACGGCGCCTCCCGGCGCCGCTTCGTCGAATACAGAGAAGCCCTTACGAGACTTAAGCGGCCTTTTTGCGCTTGCGGCCAAGGCCCATATTCTTTGCCAGGCGCGAGCGGGCAGCGGCATAGTTCGGAGCAACCATCGGATAAGAAGGATCAAGATCCCACTTTTCACGATACTGTTCCGGAGTCAGGCTATAGTGTGTCATCAGATGGCGCTTCAATGACTTGAACTTTTTGCCATCTTCTAGGCAAACAATGTAATCGTCCGCAACAGACTTCTTCGGATTGATAGCTGGCTTGGGTTTTTCCTGTACCGCAACCACTGCTTCACCGCCGGCGCCGACACGGCCCAAGGCAGCATGAACATCAGCAATCAATCCTGGCAGATCACCGGCCGGTACCGAATTGTTGCTCACATAGGCAGCAACCAATTCCGCCGTGAGTTCCAACAGGACATCGCTGGCAGTTGTGTTTGAATTGTCGAACATGGTCATCTAAGTCCAATTCCTTCGTCTAATTTGAAATTTGGGTAGGTAGATTAAAATCACCAATATAAAGTCGAGAACACACGGAGTCTCCAACGCCTTTGGTAACATTCTATTCCGGAACATATTGAATTTGTCAAATCAATACTTCGTTCACGAAAGAAATATTTCAAATAGTCCGGCAAGCAGAGTTTAACCATGGACGACCGGGGGTAGACGCAAGAAAGCCAGAGCCCGACTGCACGTGCGAAAACTTGTGAGTGCGCAGATACCGATTTGCGCCATACCACTAAGACAAAAAATGGCAAAAATGAGGAACAATCCCTCGGCGCACAAGCATTCTATAATAACAGATATTGCGGCAAGTAGTGTTGAAACCTACATCAGTGTAAAAAAGGAGCCTGCAATGAGCACAAAAACATTCAAGGTCGTGAAATCAGATGCCGAGTGGCGGGAACTGCTAACGCCGGAGCAGTATCAAATCACCCGGAACCATGGAACCGAGCGCGCTTTCTCAAGCCCGAACTTCGATAGCAAGCTGCAAGGTCTTTATAAATGTGTCTGCTGCGACCGTCCGCTCTATCGGTCTGAAACCAAGTACGAGTCGGGCACGGGCTGGCCAAGCTTCTACGCTCCAGTCGAACCGGATGCAGTGAACGCAGTTGAAGATCGCTCCTATGGCATGCTCCGCACAGAAATCAAATGCGCCGATTGCGATGCGCATCTTGGTCATGTTTTCCCGGATGGCCCCCCTCCGACCGGCTTGCGTTATTGCATGAATGGCAACGCCTTGGTCTTTGATCGGGATTGACGGGGCGATAACTTTCCCTACACCTCTCTTTGCACACACATCAGATTGATTGCCGGGCGGATATTTCGTACCCACCGGCGCAATTATTGAAAGACTTTCCATGACCAGCACGTCGCGTTTTTCCAGCATCCCTGCTCCGCAGTCCGAGAAGAGACCTGTTTCCGATACCCGCCACGGCATAACCCGTGTTGATAATTATGGCTGGATGCGTGCAGAAAACTGGCAGGACGTTTTTCGCGATCCCTCCACGCTCGATCCGGCGATCCGCACGCACCTCGAAGCGGAAAATACCTATCAGTCGGAGCTCATGGCCGACACGAAACCTCTCCAGGAAAAGCTTTTCAGCGAGATGAAGGGACGCATCAAGGAGGATGATTCATCCGTGCCTGCCAAGGATGGCCCGTTTGCCTACGGTACATCCTACAAGACCGGCGGCCAGCAGCCGCGCTTCTTCCGTACGCCGCGTGACGGCGGGCCGGAGACCATGCTGCTCGATGGCGATCTTGAAGGTGACGGCAAGGCTTATTTCCGCCTTGCCTCCGCCGATCATTCCCCCGATCACAGCAAGATGATCTGGGGTTTCGATGACAAGGGTTCGGAGTTCTTCACGCTCAAGGTCCGTGATCTCGAAACATTGCAGGACACTGCTGAAACAGTTAGCGACACGTCCGGCGGCGGCGTCTGGAATGCCCAGTCGGACGGCTTTTACTATACGCGCGTCGATGCCAACCACCGGCCGTCCCGCCTGTTCTACCACCAGCTCGGCCGGCCCGAGAGCGAGGACCGGCTGATCCGCGAGGAAAAGGACCCGGGCTTCTTCCTCGGCGTCGGCGGCAGCACGCTGAACGATTTCATCTTCATCGATATGCACGACCACGAAACGTCCGAGATCTGGCTTCTCCCCGCAAACGATGCCACCGCCGAGCCGAAACTTGTGGCGGAACGGCAGACGGGCATCGAATACAGCCTGACCGAAGGCGGTGACGTCTTCTACATCCTCACCAATGCCGACGGCGCCAAGGATTTCAAGATCATGAGTGCGCCGGTCACAGCGCCAGAAAAGGCTAACTGGACCGAGGTCGTCGCCCACAAGCCCGGGCGGTTGCTGCTCGGACATTCGGCTTATATGAATCATCTGGTCTGGCTCGAGCGCGAGAACGGCCTGCCGCGCATTTTCATTCGCGACCGTCAGACCGGCGAAGAGCATTCCATTGCTTTCGATGAGGAGGCCTATGCGCTCGGTCTGCAGGGCAGCGCGGAATATGATACGGAAGTCATCCGCTTCTCCTATTCGTCGATGACCACCCCGACGCAGCTCTACGACTACAACATGCGCACGCGTGAACGCACGCTCCTGAAAACCCAGGAAGTTCCATCCGGCCACAATCCCGACGATTATGTAACGCGCCGCCTGCTCGCACCCGCTCCTGACGGCGAGATCGTGCCCATTTCCATCGTCTATCACCGCGATACGAAGATCGATGGTTCGGCGCCCTGCCTGCTCTATGGCTACGGCTCCTATGGCATTACCATCCCGGCAAGCTTCAACACCAATTGCCTGTCGCTGGCCGATCGCGGTTTCATCTACGCCATCGCGCACATTCGCGGCGGCAAGGACAAGGGCTATGACTGGTATGAGAACGGCAAGCGCCTGAAAAAGATGAACACGTTCACGGATTTCATCGCCGCGTCGCGCCATCTCGTCGAACAGGGCTTCAGCAGCCCTGATCGCATCGTTGCGCAGGGCGGTTCGGCCGGCGGCATGCTGATGGGTGCAATCGCCAATATGGCGCCTGAAAATTTTGGCGGCATTATCGCGGAAGTGCCCTTCGTCGATGTCATCAATACGATGCTCGACGACACGCTGCCGCTCACGCCTCCGGAATGGACCGAATGGGGCAATCCGATCACATCGGCGACCGATTATGCCTACATGACCTCCTATTCGCCCTACGACAATGTCGTCGCACAAAATTATCCGCCGATCCTTGCCGTCGCTGGCCTCACCGACCCGCGCGTGACCTATTGGGAACCGGCAAAATGGGTGGCAAAACTGCGCGAGCTCAAGACGGATGATAATCCCGTGCTCTTCCGCATCAATATGGATGCGGGCCACGCCGGCGCCTCCGGCCGTTTCTCGAGGCTGGAAGAAATCGCCTACGTCTATGCCTATGCGCTGAAACTGGTGGGAAAAACGCAAATGTGATCCACCGCGCCGAAACTTGCGCGGGTCTGGCTCCGTTCCTGGCATCTGAACGCTGGAATTAAGGCGCAATCGCGCGGCAATTTCAGTATAATCGATCCCGACGGAGGATTTTAAGATGAAACGAAGCGCATTTGTCCTGATGCTTGGTCTTGGCTTCCTGGCGCAACCTGTACTGTCGCTCGTGGATGCGGGCGACGTGCAGGCCGCAGTTCGCAAGAATGTCAGCGAATATGCCGGTCAGCGCTGCAGCCCGCCGCCACGTGGCAGCGGGGTTATCATCGGGCGATTCCAAGGGTACATGGACTCACCGATCATTTCCAACGGCGATTCACGCTGGCCGGTCTCGGCCTATCGCTGCTTCCGTTCGTTCGACGAATGCCGGGGCTGGCTTTACACGATGCAGAGCAAATACATCGCCTCGACATCCAATACGATCGCCTGCGAACGGCGGTAGGATGGCCACAGACCTGTTCGAGAGACCAGCCTGATGGACGGCTGCTTAAGCGGGCCTGCCCTTCCAGACAACTTCGCTGACATTGAGCTTCTTCGGCAGGATCTTGAGATCGAAGAACTCGTCTGCCAGAGCCTGTTGATAGGCGACGGCGCCGTCAGAGATCGCGGCGACGCTGCCAAGATCTGAACCCTTGCGCGTCAGGGCAACGCGCTGGATGTCCTCCGGCACGCCAGTGATCTTCGAAAGCGTCTTGATCGTCTCGTCGAGATTCTCCTGCGCGCTTCTGCCAACGATGGTCAGTTCATCGAAGACTTCCGTCAGCACATCGCCATGCGCCGCGGTGAAGTCACCGTTGCTGAGAAAAAACGACCATGATTCAACGATACCCTCGGCAGTTGCCAGGACCCGCGTTTCCGGCCTCTTCTCGGCAACGGCAAAATAGGGGTCCCAGATCGCCCAGGCATCGATCTGGCCGGCGGTGAAGGCCGCAGCCGCATCGGAAGGCGAAAGGTCGGACGCGGTGACGTCCGCAACCGTAAGCCCGGCCGAACGTAGTGCTTTCACCGTGAAATTGTGGGCGCTCGATCCTCGCTTGAAGGCGATGCGCTTGCCCTTGAGGTCGGCGATCGACTGGATGGGCGAATCCTTGCGGACCAGTATGGCCGATCCTGCCGGTGAGCCCCTGTATGTTCCGGCATAGAGCAGATTCCCGCCCGCGGCCTGCGCAAAAAGCGGCGGCACATCGCCGGTCGGCCCGAAGTCGATGGCACCGGCACCGAGCGCTTCCAGGAGTGGCGGGCCAGAGGAAAACTCCGCCCAGCTCACGCTGATACCGCGCTGTTCGAAGCGCTTCTCCAGTGCACCCTGCCCCTTTGCCAGCGCCAGCACACCATTCTTCTGCCAGCCGATGCGCAATGTTTTCAGGGGCTGCGAAGTCGCGCGGGCGGCGAATGGCAGTGCTGTGGCGGCGGCAACGCCGCCCAAGAGAGCGAGTGTCTGTCTGCGGTTCAACATTGGAGCTTCCCTTTCCATGACCCTGGCGCCACCCCGGGGGCACCTTGCCGGAAAGCATGGCGCAAACGACCGGTACCATCGACGTCAGAATTGCCGAACAATTGCCGGTAAAGGAAAAATCATGCCTGCTTTGGCGAAGTGTGCGAAATCACTTGGCGGGTGCGGGATAGCCATTGGGATGTGCAGGCACCGCTTTCAGGTAGGCGGCGATTGCATCACGGTCGGCGGATTCGAGGTGCGCCGTGTTGAGGACAACGTCAGCCATCGAGCTGCCGAGCGAATCGAACTCCGGCGTGAAGCCGCTCTCCAACGCATAGGCGATGTCCTTCTGCGACCACGAGTCGATGCCGCCCTCGCCGCCGGTAATATTCGGAACCACGCCCTTGCCTTCCGCTGCCGTGGCGCCCGCCAGCCACTGGGTCTTGTCCATTCCACCAATGGCATTGCGCGGCGTATGGCACTCGCCGCAATGGCCGGGGCCTTCCACCAGATATTGCCCGCGCTTGATCGCGTCGCTCGCATCGGCAATCGTCAGTACGGGTTCTGGAGACAGATAGAGGCGTTTCCACAATCCCAGCCCGCGCCTGATATTGAACGGGAAACCGAGCTTGTGCGGCCCGGCGACATTGTCCGACGGCGGCAGGGTTTTCAGGAAAGCATGGAGGTCGGCAATATCCTGCACCTGCATCCGCGCGTAGGACGTGTAGGGAAAGGCCGGATAATAATGCCTGCCGCCGGGCGAGACGCCTTCCAGCATGGCATTGGCGAGATCATCGAATGACCAGTCGCCAATGCCCTGTTTGGACGGAGAAATATTCGGCGTCACGAACGTGCCGAACGGCGTGACGAGATTGAGACCGCCGGCCAGCACGAGCCGGGCATCGCCCTTGGCGCCCGGTGCGGCATGGCAGGCAGCACAGCCTCCCTGCCAGAAAACGCTCATGCCTCGCTGCGGGTCACCCGGGGCCACCGCCGCGAGGCGCGCCGGATCGACATGGGACGGAGCCGTCAGGAACCAGAACCCGGCCCCGCCAATAAGCGCCAGCAGGATAATGAGCAATCCAAGCTTGCGCATCATGTTAGAAAGCGATCTCTTGAGAAGCCAGCCCGATGAGGTGGCTGGCGTGATTTTCGCGAACCGGAGCGCAGTGGACATCAAGTCCATGAGCCCGGAAGCGCAGAAAATCACGTCAGATGACCCCCGGGGTGAGGTTATCAAAGGTCGCTACTCTTTCTTGATGCGGAAGGCCTTGTGACAGGCGGCGCAATTCTCCGTCACCTGGTTGAAGGCCACCTTGAAGCTCTCGAGATCTTTCGGCTCGGCCGCAGCTACCTCGGCCGCGTCCTTCTTGTACTTGGCCAATGCGGCCGTGAAGCCGGCATTGTCTTCCCAGATCTTTGGCGAAGCGGTCGTCTCGCCGCCCTTGTCCGAGCCAGCTGGAAACAGTGTGGCCGGATCGATCTTCTGCGCGTCCTCATTGAGGTGCTTGAGCGCAGCGATCACGGCAGCAGCGTCGAAGGGCTTTTCACCTTTGATGATGGGTGTGATGCTGCCGACGGTCTTTCCCTGATCCTTCATGATCGCCTGCCGGTCCTTGATCGGATCGGCATTCGCCGACGCCGAAAAGACTGCGATGGCAAGCAACGGCGCCGCAGCAAAAGAAATCAGTCTGTTCATGGAGTCTCTCCCAACTCTTGTGGCTAAAATGGTTTGGCTTCAAGGGTTTCCGGCTGGCACTCTAGATTAAAGATCGCGAAAAGCACCCGCACCTGGCGATCACATTTTCGTATGTTCGCTGTGTTCGGGTTTCATAAAAAAAGCCCCGGTCAATTTGACCGGGGCTCTTCATATTGTCAGAAATCCAGTATCACGTTGACACCGCTTCTGCGGTAATAACGGTTGTAGTAGGGACCATCGTCCCAGCTGCGATAGTAGCGTGGACGATCCCACCGGCGGTAATAGCGGCGATCCCAGCGGCGGTCCCACCTGCGATTATGGTAACGGCGGTCCCATCCGTAGTGCCGCCGATCCCAGCCATGATGCCGGCGGTAATGTCTCCGGTCCCAGCGGCGGTCCCAGCGGTCGCGATGACGCACATTTTCGACATTTGGATTGTTCGTGGCCGCTTCAATCGGCTTCTGAACGGTAAGCGGCGCTGCGTTTGCAACTTCGGCCGCACCGAAGGTTCCAACCGATATCAAGACGGCGCATATTGCAGAAATCAACTTTCTCATTGTTCCTCCAGTGAAATGCCCGCTTGGGAAGGGCTTTCAACGTTAACGTCCCTAGAGGATTAGACTTAAGTCCAATCCCATGAACCTTGGATGAACAACGAATGTGGCAGAGTAAAGGATGACCTCTGCCTGATCACTTATCGAATCAAACAATTCACATTCGTGAAAACGGCTGTGGAAATGGTCCCTTTCATCATCGGTATGACAGGCCCGCCGTGGATTGTGCAACCACTGAAGCAGCAACACTTCGACGAGCGTTCTGCTGCCGGAGTTTCTGGCGGCTGCCCTCATAATCGGGAGAGAAATACTCTATGATGCGCGTATGGCCGTTGGTGTTGCTATTGGCCTTTCGGGCCAGGGAATCTGGCCGGGCCAGGCTATGTGCCGGCATAATCGTCAACCCAACGTTTAAAGTCTGAGCGCCAGCCGCACCAATCGGGCAAAAAGATGTTGAGGTTAGGATCGAGACGCAAAGGATCGAGGCAAATTTTCGCATAGCACCTCCAGTGATCGCCTCGCATTTTTGCAAGGCTTTCAATAGGTTAACGCCGACACGTTATACTAAAGTCTGATGATTATCCAGGGCATCGGATTCAACATCGCCCTTGGCCCATAGCTGACCACGGGCATTGAATTGCCCTGCACCAAGATCACCATCTTCTTTGCCCGCTGTCGAATCAATCCGGGCATTAGCGTTAATGATGCAGCTAAAATTTTATATATATTTTAATGGGTTAGCGCCCCAACGATTGCGATGCGCCGCTCGTCCGACACGCAGGTCTGGCGCTCCACGGCGAATGCCGGCGCGTCCGCTGATACTCAAGCAATTGCTTATTTGACAATCGGTATTCGGCTTGTTGCTGGGATACTTCCTTGCCAATTCTGTGGCGCAATCAATGCAAAACGGCCCCGCCAGTATGACGGGGCCGTGTGCACGACTAGCGACAATGCCGCCTGGATAGGTATGAGAATAACTTCAGATATTCTTGATAGGTATGAAAATAGCTATAGTTATTTATAAAGAGCGCTCACTCGCTTCGCTAATCGTTTGGTCATGAAATAAGGCTTGGCGTAAATGCACAGCCTTGGCGGCAACATCTTGAATAGTATTCGCGGGGCAACGGAGCAATTCATCCCTGGACTGCCGTTCAATAACCCTTGCAAAGCGCAAACGCCGATCGATTAGCCGGTATTCAACCCCAGCGGCTTTGAATTTCGCCCGGGCCTGTTCAAGCCGTTCGACCTCGCACCGGGCTTCCTTATGAAAATTTATAGCCAACATCAATAGAATTGTTTCTATTCTGGCCTCCATGAAATTGTCGTTCATAGTAAATGGTCTGGGCTTCAAAATTGCGGCGCCTGAAAAGCAGTTGTCATCTCGTACGATCGATTTAAGTGGATTCCACACTTCGCAAAAGTGACAACCTTGTCCCTATTTGATTTCGAGCGATTCGACTACGGTGCCCGCATTGGTGATCGCACATTTTGAAAGCAGCTGTTTTATATGACGAAGTCGAATTCGATTCAGGAGATATTGATCGTCGAAGACCAGCACCTCATGCGGCTGGCGCTCGTGCAGGAGATGCAGGCGGCCCTGCCCCTTTCCATAGTCCACGCGACTGCCACGATGACGTCGGCATTGGAGCAATTGCGTAGAGTCCCTTTCGCACTTGTTGTGATTGATCCGGGTCTGCCTGATTATGATCCAAGGTCGGAAAACGATCGCATGACAGTGATCAAGACGATCGTCGAACGATCCCCGACGGCAATCCACATTGTCATAACCGGTTCGGACAGCGAGAAGGAATGGGAGGCTTGCCGCACCATGGGAGTGGCTGGCTATATCGCCAAGAACAGCCTGAAACCTGGAACAATGTCCACCATCCTGGAGCGCATCTCAGATCATGGCTATTGCGTGGGCATCATGCATGAGACAAGCGTCGCCCCGGAAATCTATCATACCGCCCTGTCACCCAGAGAGCAGGAAGTCCTCGCCTGGATGATGCAACGCCCTGCCGGCGTCAGCCGGAAGGAAATCTATGACCAGCTCGGTGAGCATATGAGCATCGATGCAGCATCGGCCGAACGCTATTATAAACGCGCAAAGGCCAAACTTTTGAAATCAGGGCAGTTGCCAGATTCGCTTTGATGTCAAGGGGTTCCGGCTCTTTTACGAACTTCATGGATCGAGAAACTCCGCATGTGTTCGTAGATTGGCGCAAAGCGCTCGACCGTTTCGCGAACCCGCGCCGGATACATATCAAGATCGATAGCAGTCGAGTTAGGCAGAAACTTTGTGCTGTTGATCGCCTGTCGGTGCCAGGCCTCCCTACTGACCCAATCCTGACGGCTCCCCTCATTCCAGTTCAGCGCTTCAAGCATCGGATCGAGGCCAAGTGCATCGAAATAGCCTTTGACGACGGTTGCGGGACTTTGTCTTAGGATTTCGCCATCGATGACAATGGGAACACGGCCAGATTTTGCCCTAACCCATTCGAAAAGCTGCAATTGCTTTTCAAACCCCGCCTCTTCGTCGGTATAATTGTCGAGGATTTTGTATAGAGATGGGACTGAAAACTGTGGATGCCTGATAAGAAACGTATTAACGCTATTCTCGATTAGGTCGCCATCAATATAATCGATAACGTGATGGGCCATCTCCTTCACGAAGACATTTTTTGTTTTGCTTGCAGCTAATATACCTTTGGTAAGGACCTCAAACTCCGAAACAGCCGCAATTTTGGAATAATTCGCTTCTCTATATTTTAAGTATATTTGGCAATACGGCTCGCCAAAAACTAGGAAATCTCCCCTGTTTGCCACCATTTTTTCAAATGCCGTCGACAACGATCTTGGAGTGCACCATATATTTAACAACATAATTTTTAATATACTTTGTAATATTTTGATTTAATTTAATATTTTTTAATATATACTATGGAGATTACGTTGTCTAGATTAAAATTCTTAATTATTCCAAGATTATTATTATTCGCTTCTGCAATCTCGATCGTTCAAGCACAGGCGCAGGCACCCGACCCCGACACCTTGACCATAGAAGACACTGCCGGCAAAGCGACCGCAACGTACACGATCGAATCCTTGCGCAAAGAATATGTTCTGCAGGAGCGGACGACTGCTACGCCGTGGAGCGGCTTAGGTACGATAGAATTTCGTGGCCCCCTGCTCAAGGACATCCTGGCAAAGAACGGCATTGCCGGCGCCAGGGAGTTCGAAGTTCTTGCGTATAACGATTTCATTTCGAGGATAAGTGCGGTTGAGATTGACGCCTATTCTCCAATCCTGGCGATCGAACAACGCTGTACGGATGAGGATCGGAGCCGAAGTCTTTGTGAGGCCAATCAGACCTATCGCCCCCTCTCGGTCGACGATGGTGGTCCGTTCTATCTGGTCTGGCCATTGAAGAACCTTCCGAGGAATTATGTACCCGGCCGAAATGCCATATGGGTATGGTTTGTGGTGAAGGTGCGGCCCATCTGATGCGGTACCCTTTTCGTCAGTTTGTTCCGGCTGCGCTCTGCGTGGGCCTCTTCGTCTCGCTGGGTCTCAGCATCTGGTCGATATCCCGTTCCGAATCCTACAGGCAGCAAACGGAGGCTATATATGGCCAGGCGCTGGAAATCAGATCCCGAATTTCCCAATCCAAGGAGCAAGTTGCCCGCATAACGGGCTATCTTGAACTGGCAGCCAAGACTGGGGAGCAGAATTTCCATTTGTCTCAGTACGTCAAGCTGCTGCGGTTCAATCTGAAATCTCTGGCGCATTTGGAATATGCGCATGTGTTCCTGGATAACCAAAACATTCTCGGCCTGCAGACAGCAATCAACAGGCTCGACAGCGATCTCATTCCGGTCGGAAAAACGCAACGTGGCTATGGGTCCGCCCTAGTTTCAATGGCGGCCATCGACAACTATCTTGTTGAGGTGGCAAGCAGGACCGTCGGCAATAGCCAGGGGTTGAGGGTTGCGGCACAAATCCAGACTGACGCCGCCCATAACAGACTGAGGCTCTTCGGCGCAGTCTCGGCCCTGATCCTCTCTGCGATTGCCATCTATCACTACAACAAGGTGGGTAGGGACAGGGACCATCACATCCGATCGTTTTCAATGCTCTTTGCTCACATGACACGTACCCGGATCGCCGCGTTGCGGTTATTTCTTGGTTATCTCGATGCGAGAACACTTCCGCCGCCGGAAATGACCGAGGCCGCCTTGCGAACAATTCTGGAGCTGGATTCGATCACCGAGGCCCTGACGACAATCGGACATGCGCGCGCCGAATCAAAACCCGCGCCGCTCGGCAAACTCATCGAGGAGATCGTCAGAAACTGCAAATACGATACCCGCGTCGAAGCCGATGCCGAGGCGCGTGCGGTTTGCGTACCAGCTTCACAATTTCATCTGTTGATCGACGAACTCGTCGGCAATGCGATCAATGCCGTTGCCGCGCGGGAGGATCCGGCGATTTCCATTAGAGCTACCGTCAAAAAACGGTCGCTGCGGCCCTCGCAGCTGATCCTGACCGTCGTCGACAACGGAACTGGCATGAGCCCGGACCTGCTGGCCAAGGCGAGAGACCCATTTTTCTCCACCAAAGCCGGTGTTCATGTCGGCCTCGGCCTCACCAACTGCGCTGAATTGGTGAAGAGCATGTCGGGAAAGCTGGACATAACGTCCGCGGCGGGAATAGGCACCAGCGTCCGCATCACCTACACGATTTAGACAACTGCCATAGGGCTCTCCAGTCTGGAGGCAGTAGGGCATACAAAAACGGCCCCGCTTGTGACGGGGCCGCTTTCCTGATCCAGAAGCCGATTATTTGGCTTTTTCGTAGAGTTCGAGAACGTAGTCCCAGTTGATCAGGTTATCGACGAACGCTTCCAGGTATTTCGGGCGGGCGTTGCGGTAATCGATGTAATAGGAATGTTCCCAGACATCGACACCGAGGATCGGCGTTGCGCCATGGACGAGCGGGTTCTCGCCGTTCGGTGTCTTGGAGATTTCGAGCTTGCCGTTCTTGACCGAGAGCCAGGCCCAGCCGGAGCCGAACTGCGTGGTGCCGGCAGCGATGAAATCGGTGCGGAACTTGTCGTAGCCGCCGAGATCCGAGTCAACGGCCTTTTCGAGCGCGCCCGGAAGCTTCTTGCCGCCGCCGCCCTTCTTCAGCCAATGCCAGAAATGCAAATGGTTGTAATGCTGGCCCGCATTGTTGAAGAGGCCGGCATTCTTGCCGTAGGACTGCTTGACGATCTCTTCGAGCGAAAGGTTCTCGAGACCGGCTTCGGCAGCCAGTTTGTTGCCGTTGTCAACGTAAGCCTTGTGGTGCTTGTCATGATGATATTCAAGCGTTTCGCGCGACATAAAGGGGGCGAGCGCATCGTAATCATACGGCAGTGCGGGCAGTTCGAAAGCCATGGAAGTCTCCTCTTCGATATAATCTGTGCCGAAAACGCGTTTAGGTCAGGGCAGCCGAAAATAGTGGTTTTCGAGGACCGGAGCACAGTGAACTTTTGGGTTCATGAGCACCGGGCCGCAGAAAATCGCCTTTTGCAGGCCGCCATGGCGTAGACGTCATCCTGACAAAACCTGCGTTCGTTACATAGGTCCGTATTTCTTCGGGAGCAATGCGGAACGGATCAATATTTCCGTCTCATCCGGTTTGAGGGTTAAATTTTCGGCGTCGAGTGTGCAAACTCCCAATAAAGCTCCCTCGCCTTTTTGGCGATCGGACCCGGCTGAAGATCGCGATCTTCAATACGGGTAACGGGAACGACCTTCGAATGGTTCCCTGTCGAGAAAATCTCGTCGGCACCAAGAAAATCCTGCACGCTCAAGGTCGTTTGCGTGGTGCGGAAACCATAGTCGGCAAGCACGTCGATGGTGCGCTTGCGCGTGATGCCCGAAAGGAATGTCCCGTTCGGAGCGGGCGTGAAAATATGCCCGTCCTTGACCAGGAAAATATTGGATGTTCCGGTCTCGGCGACATTGCCGAGCATGTCGAGCACCAGCGCATTGTCGAAGCCGCGCGACTTTGCCTCCAGGATCGCCCGGCCATTGTTGGGATAGAGACAGCCCGCCTTGGCGTTGGTCGGCATGGTCTCGAACGTCGGGCGGCGAAACGGCGAGACGGTAACTGAAAACCCGGTCGGCGCGATCATCGGCGCTTCGTAGAGGCACAGGCAGAACCGCGTCGAGTCCGGATCAGCCGGCACGCCCATGTACCCGCCATGTTCGGCCCAATACATGGGCCTTATATAGACCGCGGTCTCGCCGTCGAATTTCTTCAATCCGTCATGGGTCAGGCCGACGATTTCCTCGGCGCTCATGGTCGGGTTGAGGCCGAGCGCAATCGCCGATGCGTTGACGCGGGCGCAATGCCGGTCGAGATCGGGCGCAACACCCTCGAACCAGCGGGCGCCGTCGAACACCGACGACCCCAGCCACATAACGTGGCTGCGCGGACCCACCAAGGGCACGTTGCCCTCATACCAGTCGCCATCGACATAGGTCCAAGTCACTGTCTGAGCCTGAGTATTGACCGCCATGATGTTGATTCCGTTCCTGCTGGTAATTTTTGCCACCTTATCTCCCCCCTTGCGGGGGAGAAAGCGATTTCAGCATCTTAGCCTCTTTGCTAAGTGCTAGAAATCGCAAGAGAGGGGATTTGCTTCACTGAACTACCCCCTCACTTGGATTTTCCAAGGATTTAGCGAAGAGGCTAAATCCGGGAAAATCCTTTCTCTCCCACAAGGGGAGAGATAACCGGCGTTCTCACGAAGTGTTTATCCGCAGTTGAACGCGCGAATGGCTTGCGCGAGAGCTTTTTGTTGCTGCGGCGCAACAGTCCCCGCGTCGCCTTGTTTGCGCCCTATTGTCAACGGTTAGCCGCCATATTCATTGTGCGTTTAGAGTACAGCGACCACACCGGTGCTTGTTCAACCCGTCCTTCCCACGAATTTGGTTCAATAATGCAAAATACAATTTCCCGCCGCGGCTTTCTTGCTGCGTTGACAGCAACTGCGGCCGCAGGCCTCGCAGGCTGCGCCCAAATCCGCGAGGACATGCCCGTCATCCAGGTCGATGATTACGGCAATCCGCTGATGCAGCCGCAAATGGATGTCGATCCGGCATTCGCCTCCTATGCGGCGATGTATTCGGCACGCGAAGATGACGGCTTTCAGCTGCCGGCGATCCCTATCGAGAAGATGGACAAGCGCTACCTGCGCCAGATCGTCCAGGACCCGACCGGCGAACAGCCGGGCACCATCGTCGTCGATACCAACGACAAATTTCTCTATCTGGTGCGCGAAGGCGGACAGGCCGTCCGCTACGGCGTCGGCATCGGCAAGGAAGGCTTTGCCTGGTCCGGACGGGCTGTTGTCCAGTGGAAGCGCCATTGGCCAACCTGGACCCCGCCGGACGAGATGGTCGCCCGCCAGCCGGAGCTGGTCAAGTTCAGCGCCAGGAATGGCGGGATGCAGCCAGGTCTCAAGAATCCGCTCGGCGCCCGCGCGCTTTATCTCTTCAAGGATGGCGTCGATACGCTCTACCGCCTGCATGGCTCGCCGGAATGGTGGTCGATCGGCAAGGCGGTTTCGTCCGGCTGCGTCCGCCTGATCAACCAGGACATCATCGATCTCTACGACCGCGTACCAAACAAGACCCCGGTGCTGGTGACGTAGTCACACCTGATCCATACATGGAAAGGCCAGTGGTGGGCGGGAAGCCGCGAGACCGTGCATACCGGTCTCGGCATTGCGCGTGATTTGGTCTGATCACACGAAAACAGTATCGAAACCATTGCTCAGGCAATCTGCGATGTCTGCTGCACAAGTCCAAATAGCCAGGCCACTCCCCGGTCCATCAGGGCGGCGTTGGTCGCCACTGCGAGTATCTGGTCCGGCGGGCGCGATACGGGCGACTGGGTAATCTCAAGGTCGAAGCGTTTGGCATAGGTTTCCGCGAGCCGTTTCGGCAAGGCCGTCACGAAATCTGTTTCGCTCAGCATTGACATGGCCTGCATGAAGTTTGGCACCGTCAAAGCAACTCTGCGCGAGCGGCCGAGCGCAACGAGATAGTCGTCGAACATCCCGTGACTGTCGCCGGTGAGCGACACAACGATGTGCTGCATGTGGCAATAGCGATCCAAAGTGGGGTCGCGCGAATAGGGATGCCCGGCCCGCGTTGCGATCACGAAGGTCTCTTCGTACAGCGGCATCTTGGTGAAGCGGGCGGGCACAGTCGCCAACGGCACAATTGCAATATCGAGAGTTCCAGCTTCCAGTTCGTCAAGCACGGGCTCCCACGCACGTTGGGGTCCTCTTGCCCTGTTGGGCGGCAAGAGTTGTCTTGCGCCGAGGTCAATACCCGGTGCGGATCTCTGCAGCTCACTGAGCAACGGGGGCAGGAGTACCGCAGAAACACCATCTGGTGCGCCAATCGTAAAGCGCCGTCGAGATGTGCGCGCATCAAAGGTCTCGGCTGTCGATACAATATTTCCAATGCGTGCGAGAACGTCAGAGACCGGCTCCCGCAACTCCATCGCGCGCGCCGTGGGCACCATGCCTTTTGGTGTCCTGAGAAAGAGCGGATCGTTCAGAAGTCGCCTGAGCCGTTTCAATCCATGACTGACAGCTGAGGGCGAAAGATTAAGTTTCTCGGCAGCCCGCCCGACATGCTGCTCCTCCAGGACGATTGCAAAGAGGACCAGCAAATTGAGATCTACGCGGTTCAGATTAATTTCATTCAGCATATTGCTGAAATCATATCATTGGATTCAATACGGCGCATCTGAAATGTTGCGGATACGAATTTATGCCCAGCACATAGGAGGTTGAAATGTCCTGGAAGCATGAATGGGCCCCGCGCCTGAAAATGCCCGCCAGTTTGGAAACCTATCTCGAGATCGTTTCGCTCGCCGGCGGATTGCCGTTTGTCGCACCAGATCATGAACGGACCGGCGACAGCACAGACAGTGCCGGGCCGGCAAGAGTTGCGCTGGCGGAGAGTGAATCCGTCGTCGAATTCTGGCGTGCGGCAGGTCCCGGCCTTTGGTTCGCCAAAGACGATGATTTTGACCGCCGGTTCACCGATCGATGCCTCCATCTGCACAAAGCAGCAGCCCGCGGCGAATTCTCCCATTGGATTTCAACGCCGGCCGGAGCGCTGGCGTTGGCAATTCTCCTTGACCAGTTTCCGCGCAACGCCTTTCGGGGAACGCCGCGCATGTATGCGACTGACCCATTGGTGCGAGAGGTCGCCAGCGCCGCGATTGCAGCTGGTCACGATACGGGCGTCGATCCCAGCATGCGGCTTTTCCTGTACCTGCCCTTCGGTCACTCAGAAAATCTCGCCGATCAGTTGCTTTCGGTCGAACTTTGCAAACGGCTGGGCGAGCCGAACCTTTCGCATGCAAGGCGGCACTGCGACATCGTCAAGCGGTTTGGGCGCTTTCCGCATCGCAACCCGATATTGGGACGGACCATGACTGCCGAAGAGCAGCAATATCTGGATGAGGGCGGCTACCGGGGCTAGCGTTTGTACTACCGCCGCGACAGGCTCCCCAAAATCCCGCGCACCAGCGCCCGCCCCAGCGAACTTCCCACTGAACGCACAACCGACTTCATGGCCGCTTCGGCCACTGTCTGGCGGCCCCTTGGCTGGCCGCCTCGCGGACCTGGCTTGCCGCCGCCAAGTATATCGGGAAGGCTCCAGCCGCTGGTGCTGTCCGCTTCCTGAGCCTGCTCGGCAGCGGTATCGACTTTGGTTTGCGCCGCCTTTTTCTGCAAAAGCTCATAGGCGGATTCGCGATCGATCATCTCGTCATAGAGGCCAGCGACGGGGCTGGCATTGATCAAGCCCTGGCGTTCGTCGCTGGTCAGCGGGCCGATGCGCCCTGCCGGCGGGCGCATCAATGTGCGCTGCACCATCGATGGTACGCCCTTGTCAGCCAGCGTCGACACCAGCGCCTCGCCGGTGGCGAGATTGGTGATGGCCTCGAACGTGTTGAAGTCCGGATTGGCGCGGAAGGTGTCGGCAGCGGTCTTCACTGCATTCTGCTCGCGTGGGGTATAGGCACGCAATGCATGCTGCAGCCGGTTGCCGAGCTGCGCCAGCACTGTCTCCGGCACGTCCAGCGGATTCTGCGAGATGAAAAATACGCCAACGCCTTTGGAGCGGATCAGGCGCACCACCTGTTCGACGCGGGTAAGCAGTGCCTTCGGCGCTTCGTTGAAAAGCAGATGCGCCTCATCGAAGAAGAAGACCAGGCGCGGCTTTTCCGGATCGCCAATTTCCGGCAGTTCCTCGAAGAGTTCCGACAGCAGCCACAGCAGGAAGGTCGAATAAAGCCGCGGGTTCATCATCAGCTTGTCGGCAGCAAGTACGCTGACCAGGCCGCGGCCATTCGTATCCGTGCGCATGATGTCGGCTATTTTGAGCGCTGGCTCACCGAAAAACTTGGTACCGCCCTGCTGTTCCAGTACCAGCAATGAACGCTGGATTGCGCCGACTGATGGCTTTGTGACATTGCCATAGCGCGCGGAGATTTCTTCGGCGCGCTCTGCAATGTTGACGAGCAGCGATTGCAAGTCCTTCATGTCAAGAAGCAGCAACCCCTCCTCATCGGCGATCTTGAAGGCGATGTTGAGAACGCCTTCCTGCGCTTCCGTCAGGTTCATCAGCCGCGACAGCAGCAGCGGCCCCATTTCGGAAATGGTCGCGCGGATCGGATGGCCCTGCTCGCCGAAAATGTCCCAGAAGATCACCGGCGAGGCGCTGAGCTCATAGGGGTCGAGCTTGATGTCGGCAGCGCGCTTGGTGAGGAAATCCTTCTCCTCGCCCTTGGCGCCGATGCCGGAAAGATCGCCTTTGATGTCGGCGCAAAACACCGGAACGCCGGCTTTCGAGAAGCCTTCCGCCAGAACCTGCAGCGTCACTGTCTTGCCCGTGCCAGTTGCGCCGGTCACCAGACCGTGCCGATTGCCGAATTTCAGCAGCAGCTGTTCGGCCTGTTGGTAAGTGTCATCGGGCTTTCGGCTTGCACCAAGGAAAATACTGTCATCGGCCATGTCGTCTTGTCCTCGTCCCGTCGGTGTCACTCTATCCACGGTATAAACAGCCAATCCTCAGGCGACAATGGCCTAGGATTTTTACGTGTCCGGAAAATTGCGGATGGTCGGCGGAATTCTGAGATCAACTCGAACCGAAATGCAGGACTTTGGCGCCAGCGAAGCGGTTCCCGCGCAAAAAACACCGAATCTGGCCGATGAATTTCACTCATTCGTTGCATTCTGGTTGCCCACGGTTGAGAGGTACAAAATGAGATTGACTCAAGAGCTTGTGCGGAAGAATATTCCCGCATATTACGTAAACGTAATTCATGATTGACGGGAGATTACATCCATGGACGAACTCATCGCGCGCATTTCCGCCAACGTCGGCACCGATCCGGCTACTGCCGCCAAGGCCGTTGGGCTGATTCTGGCATTCCTGCAGAAAGAAGCTCCTGCAGACAAGGTTGACCAGCTCATTGCCGCTTTCCCCGGCGCGGAAGCTGCCATCGCCGAAGCAAAAGGCAGTGGAGGCCTCCTTTCCGGCCTGATGCCTGGCGTCATGGGTCTCGGTTCCAAGCTGATGGGCATTGGCCTCGGCATGGGCGAAATCACCGGGATTTCCAAGGAAACCATTGCTTTTGCTCGTGAAAAGGCCGGTTCCGGTCCGGTCGACGAGGTGGTGAATTCCATTCCTGGCCTCAGCCAGTTCGTCTGATCGAACCACATCCCCATGATTGAAAGCGCGCGCCTCACGGCGCGCGTTTTGCATTTCAAGTCCGGTTGATCGAGACGCCGCCATCGACCAGCATGGCAGATCCGGTCGTGAAGCTTGCTGCATCGGAAGCAAGATAGAGCACCGAGCGTGCGATCTCCTCAGGGGCCGCACGCCGCTTAAGTGCATGCAATCCCTCGACAAAGGCGAGCTTTTCGGGCGTATCGACCCAGGCTTCCGCCATGGCCGTCGCTGTGCCGCCGGGCAAGATGGCATTGACTCTGATGCCTTGCGGGCCGAGCTCGGCGGCAAGTGTCTTCATCAGTCCGATCACTCCCGCCTTGCTCGCGGCATAGGCGGCTGTGCCCGGCATTCCCACCGTATGGCCAACAAAAGTCGAGGTAAAGATCAGCGATCCGCCACCTCGCCTTTGCATCGCCGGTATCTGATACTTCGCACCAAGGAAAGCGCCGGTCAGATTGACGTCCAGAGCCTCGCGCCAGCCTTCGATCGAGACCCCCGATGTTGGTCCCATTTCGCCATTGGCACCGGCATTGTTGAAGGCGATATCAAGGCCGCCAAACCGGCTCTCCGCCAGTTCCACCAGCGATTTGGCATAGGCCTCGTCCCTGACATCGCCAGCCAGTGCCGCTGCTTTCCCGCCATCTGACTCAATCAGCGTCACCAGTTTTTCGAGCTCGCTTTGACGCCGTGCGCCGACAATCACATTTGCGCCTTCGCTGGCAAAAAGCCGTGCCGTTTCGTAGCCAATGCCCGAACTCGCTCCAGTGACGATCGCGGTCTTTTCCTTGAGGATGTCCATTTTCTTAGCCTTTCAGGTTCCCGTTCGACAACAGAAATTTCACACCTCATTGGGCCCGGCCACCCGAAACCTGCACTCTCGAATCGCTGACGATAGACCTCGCAGAAACGCCCACGTTTTCAATATGTTGCGCCAGCGGCACTTTGCTTTGTTGCGAAGCAGCATGACTCCCCCTAAAGTCGGGCGCAAAAATACGGCGACGGGGAGAAAGCATGGACGCGTCACTGCTCAAGGAAACTGAATTTGCGGCGATTGACCGGGAGGCTTGGGTCAAACTTGCGCAAAAAGCCCTTAAAGGCGCGGATTTCGACAAAACCCTGATTTCCAGATCTGATGACGATATCGCCATAGAGCCGCTCTATGAGCGCTGCCGCAAACCGCAACTGACACCGCGAAAGAATCCGTCGCAGCCTTGGCATATCGTCCAGCGAATCGACGATCCGGATCCGGTTCGAGCCAACAGGCAGCTGCTGGAAGACCTCGAAAACGGCGCCACCGGCATCGCGCTGGTGTTTGAAGGGGCGCCCAACGCCTTCGGCTACGGCTTGCCCTCGACACGCGAGGCTGTCGACAAGGTGCTTTATGGCGTGCACCTCGACATGATCCATTTGCGAATGGATGTGCATCCGAAGAGCCGCGCTTGTGCCGACTGGTTCGTCGACTACATGCGGCCACGCGATGTCAATCCAAAGACGCTCAGCTTCTCGTTGGGCATCGATCCCGCCGCCACTCTCGCGGGAACCGGACGCCTGCGCATGACCCTTGCGGCGCTCAAAGCCTCGCTGCCGCAATCGCTTTCGGGCTTTTTCTCATCCGATCTGCCGGGCATCGTGCTCGAGGCGGATGGCCGTGTCTATCACAATGCCGGCGCGACCGAGGCGCAAGAACTTGGCGCAGTGCTGTCCATCGCCGCCGGTCACTTCCGCCTTTTTGAAGAGGCGCGCCAGCCTATCGTCTATGCTGCCCCGCACATCGGGTTCGCACTTGCAGTCGATCAGGATCAGTTCCTTTCCATCGCCAAAGTCCGGGCATTGCGGCGGCTATGGGCCAGATTACAGGAGGCATGCGGCGCCCGCCCTTCGCGTGCGACCATCCATGCGGAAACTTCCTACCGGATGATGACGAAGCTGGATCCAGAGACAAATATATTGCGCACGACGATTGCGGCCTTTGCCGCGGCCGTCGGCGGGGCGGATTCGATTGCGATCCTGCCGCATACGGTTGCTCATGGGTTGCCGGACGCGTTTGCGCGGCGCCTCGCCCGCAACACCCAGCTCGTCCTGGCCGACGAAAGCAATCTGGCGTTCGTGGCAGATCCGGCCTGTGGCTCGGGGGCGGTCGAAAGCCTGACGGAAAAGCTTTGCGAGGCTGCATGGAAAGAGTTTCAGGCGCTTGAGCGCGATGGCGGCATTTTGCAGAGCCTGGTCGATGGCAAGTTTCAAGGGCGCATCGTCGAAGCCCGGCATGCGCGCACGAAAGAATACAATTCCGGTAAACGGGCGGTGATCGGCACCACACTCTTTCCGGCAAAACAGGAGCGGCCGGTCACCGTGCTCGATGCACCGCACATGCCCTTGCCGACCGACGGCGTGGTTCATTGCGAACCGCTAACCTTTCCGCGCATCGACGAAACATTGCAGGCCTCTGAATAAAATGAGAATTCCGGATTTCACCAAGCTCGATTGGCAAGAGCCAAAGACGCTGGCTCCCAAGCCCGTGGCCGCCATTTGGAAGACGCCAGAAGGCATCAAGGTCAAGCGCGCCTATGGCGAGGCAGCGCTTCGGGGCCTGCAGCACCTCGACACATTTCCAGGCGCCGCGCCTTTCATCCGCGGGCCCTACCCCACCATGTATGTGCAGCAGCCGTGGACGGTCCGGCAATATGCCGGATTTTCGACGGCCGAGGAATCCAACGCCTTCTATCGCCGCAATCTTGGCGGGGGCCAGAAAGGCCTGTCGGTGGCGTTCGATCTTGCCACGCATCGCGGATATGACAGCGACCATCCGCGCGTAGCCGGCGACGTCGGCATGGCGGGTGTCGCCATCGATTCCATTCTGGATATGCAGCAATTGTTCGACGGTATCCCTCTCGGGGAGATGACCGTATCAATGACCATGAATGGCGCCGTGCTGCCTATTCTCGCGCTCTATATCGTTGCAGCGGAAGAACAGGGCGTTGCCCAAAAGCACCTCGCAGGCACCATTCAGAATGATATTCTGAAAGAGTTCATGGTGCGCAACACCTATATCTACCCGCCGCAGCCCTCTATGCGCATCGTCTCGGACATCTTTTCCTACACGTCAGAAAACATGCCGAAATTCAATTCGATTTCGATTTCCGGTTACCATATGCAGGAGGCAGGTGCGACGGCTGATCTCGAGCTTGCCTACACCATCGCCGACGGCATTGAATATGCGCGGGCCGGTGTGGCTGCCGGTCAGGACATCGACACATTTGCGCCGCGCCTCTCCTTCTTCTGGGCAATCGGCATGAATTTCTTCATGGAAGTCGCCAAGCTGCGCGCGGCGCGTCTGCTCTGGGCGGCCCTGATGAAAAAGAACTTCAATCCGAAGGATGAGCGTTCGCTTTCGCTGCGCACCCATTCGCAAACGTCGGGCTGGTCGCTCACAGCACAAGACCCATACAACAACGTCATGCGCACCATGATCGAGGCCATGGCGTCGACGCAGGGCCATACCCAGTCACTGCACACCAACTCCTTCGACGAGGCGCTGGCGCTGCCGACCGATCATTCGGCGCGCATCGCCCGCAACACGCAGCTGGTCCTGCAAAAGGAATCCGGCACGACGCGCATCATCGACCCGTGGGGCGGTTCGGCCTATGTCGAGCGCCTGACCCACGATCTTGCGGCACGCGCCCTCTCCCATATCGAGGAGATAGAAGCGCTGGGAGGCATGGCCAAGGCCATCGAACAGGGCATCCCGAAGATGCGCATCGAGGCGGCGGCAGCCCGCACGCAAGCCCGCATCGACAGCGGCCAGCAACCGGTCATCGGCGTCAATTCCTTCCGCCCGGCTGAGGACATGGAAGTCGATGTGCTGAAGGTCGACAATGCCGAGGTGCGAGCCCGCCAGCTTTCCAAGCTGCAGCAGCTGAAAGGCACGCGCGATGTCGCCGCCGTCGATACGGCGCTTTCAGCACTGACCACGGCAGCGAAGACAGGAACCGGCAACCTGCTCGACTTCGCTATTCGCGCGGCGCGGGCACGGGCAACGGTCGGCGAAATCTCGCTGGCGCTGGAAAAGGCCTATGGGCGTCACGTTGCCGAGATCCACACGATTTCGGGAGTCTATCGCAAGGAGGTTGGAAAGAGCGAGGTTATCGACCGCGTGCAGGCCAAGGCGGCGGCTTTTGAAAAGCGCACCGGAGAAAAACCACGCATACTCGTCGCCAAGATGGGCCAGGACGGACATGATCGCGGTCAGAAGGTCATCGCCACCGCCTTTGGCGACCTCGGTTTTGAAGTCATAGTCGGTGCCATGTTCCAGACGCCCGACGAAGTCGCGGAACTTGCTGCCGACAGTAATGTGCGCATAGTCGGTGTCTCTTCGCTGGCGGCGGGTCATCTGACGCTCGTGCCGGAACTGAAGGAAGCGCTGAAGCGGCGGGAGCGCGACGATATTCTCACCATCGTTGGCGGTGTGATCCCGCCCCAGGATTTCGACGCAGTTCTCAAGGCAGGCGCCACTGCGATCTTCCCGCCTGGCACAGTCATTGGCGAGGCAGCCGAGAAACTGATCGATACTTTGCTGGATTCGCTTTGAAATGATTTATGTCTACACCCTGGAAGACGATTTCCTGATGCCAAGCGCCGCCTTGGCCGGCGCGGAGCTGCCGCCGAATGCGGTCTGGATCGATCTGATCAATCCGACGCATGAGGAAGACGTCCAGACCGAAGCGTGGACCAACGCCGCCATACCAACCCACGAGGACATGATCGAGATCGAGGAATCGAGCCGCTTTTATGCGGAGAACGGCGCGCAATACCTGACAGCTTCGATCCTGCATTCCACTGAAATGAAACATCACGGCATCGCGCCGGTATCGTTCATTCTTATAGGAAAGCGGCTTGTAACCGTCCGCTATACTGAACCAAAGGCGTTCAGCCTGTTCATCGGCCGCGCGACCAAGCCGGGAAACGGGCTGATTTCACCCAAGTGCAGCGGGATCACCATCCTGCTTGGCCTTGTCGAAGCCGTGACCGATCGCATCGCCGATATTCTTGAGGGCGTTGCCGGTGACATCGATGTGAATTCCCATGCGATCTTCCGGCGGTCCGAGAACGACAAGCCGATGACCACGAAGAATTTCAGGGACAGCCTCAACAACATCGGTATCCAGGGGGCTTTTCTGTCCAAGATTCGTGAAAGTATCGCCGGAGTCAGTCGCCTGCTCGTCTATACGGCAGCTATTCCCGACGAGAACGTCAAGAAAGACGCACGGGCCTGGATCAAGTCGCTGGAGCGCGATACGCAGTCGCTCAGCACCTATGTCGACTTCCTGTCCAACAAGGTCACGTTCCTGCTGGACACGGTGGTCGGCCTGATCTCGATCGAGCAGAACGCGATCATCAAGATCTTCTCGGTTGCGGCCGTTGCCTTCATGCCGCCAACGCTGGTTGCATCGATCTACGGCATGAACTTCCATTTCATGCCCGAACTCGACGAGGTCTGGGGCTACCCGATGGCAATCGGCCTGATGATCGCTTCGGCAGTTATCCCGCTGCTGATCTTCCGCAGAAAGGGCTGGTTGTAAGAAGCGGCCCTATCGTAAATACTCCCGCTAATTCTTTGCTTGATTAGCGCCTGACGCTAATGTTATAAGCCTCGTTATAACTTTGGAGTTACGGCCATGAAGGTAACACTACGCAAGATCGGCAATTCGGAAGGTGTCATCCTGCCCAAGGATGTGCTTGACCGGCACAATCTGAAAGCAGGCGATCAGCTTGAAGTGATCGACACCGCCGACGGGTTCACGCTGAAGCCGACTGACGATTCTTTCGAACGTCAGATGAAAGCGGCACGCAGTATGATGGACAAGTACAAAACCGTTTTTCAAAAGCTCGCTGAATGAGTTGGGAATTTCTTTCCCGCTTATCCGTAGAAGCAATGCACGCGGAACAATTGCATCGCCATGGTGGTGCTCACGGCTTGAGGGATGAAAATGCCCTCGAATCGGCATTGGCGCGTGCCGAAAACAAATCTCATTATGGCGACCCGGATATAGCCGAACTGGCCGGAGCCTACATGTTCGGGCTTGCACGAAATCACCCCTTTGTTGATGGAAACAAGCGTGCGGCGCTTGCTTCAGCACTCGCCTTCCTCGTTGTCAACGGTTACATGCCAACTGCTGACCATGGCACACTCTACTCGTTTGTCATGAGCGTTGCTTCGGGCGAAATCGACGAGACAGGTGCGGCGGCATTTTTCCGCGATCACATCGAACTGATCTGAAAAATTCTGTGATTTGAATCGGTTACGCGCAGGCGCTCCCAGAGGGATTCAACCTCAAGGTGCAGCGTTGATCGCAGTAATTTCCCACTCGTGATCGTTGAGCTCGAACGTATCGCCAACGGCCTTGCCGAACATCATCTTCGCCATGGGTGAAACATGTGAAATCTTGCCATGACTGGCATCCACTTCATCCTCGCCGACGATTGCCCAGGTCTGCGTCTTGCCATTGCCGTCGGTGATCGTCACGCTCATGCCAAACCGCACCACGTCGCTGTGCGGATCCGGGTGTGAGATTTCCGCTGTTTCCCGCCGTGCGGTCCAGTAGCGTAAATCGCGCGAGGCGCGGGCAATCAGCTCGCGATCGGCCTCGGCATTGCCCTTGGCCAAAGCCTCATGCAGTGCGGCTATCTCGGCGTCGATCAGTGCAAGTCCATGCTCGGTGACCAGATTACGATGCGGACTGACCGGTCGTTCCCCGAGGTCAATCGAGGAATTGCTGTCATCTTGCTTGGTAAATGCGCCGCTCATGAGTCCAAGGTAGGTCTTGCTAGCCCCAACAGCAAGTGTAATCCTTCGGTCTAGGGACTAGTACGTATTAATATGCATACTAGAGGTCCCGACCCAGCCAGCCTGCCCCTCGTGCAATCCCGGATAAATCAAATGATAAACCGACGTCTTGTCCTTGCAGGTCTGGCCGGGCTCGCCAGCGGAAGCACCCTACCTCGTTTCGCGCAGGCGCAAATGGCAGCGGCAACGGGGATGATAAATGCTGTTGAGTTCGGCCTGCAGCCCGGATCGCCGGACGATCAGACCGCCAAGTTCAATGCACTGCTGACCAAGGCAAGTGCTGCGGGCGAGCAGATTTTCCTTCCGCCGGGGACTTATATCGCATCCGGCCTCCAGTTTCCGGCCTATGTCAATCTCGCTGGTATGTCAGGAAAATCACGTATCGTTTTCGGCGGCAGGAATGGCTTGATAAGCGCGAATGGCGCCGATCATGTTCAACTCAGCGGTTTGCTTATCGATGGTGACGACAGGTGGTTGAGTGAGAGCGTGCGCGGACTCGTTGAGCTCAGCAATGTCGGCTATCTCGTGCTTGACGACTGCCAGATCATCGGGGCACGAAAAAATGCCGTGGACCTTTTCAAATGCGGTGGAAGGATAGAGCGGACGCGTATTTCCGGCGCCACCGACGCCGCTATCTTTGCGGCGGATTCGACGGGGCTGCGGATCACGCAAAATGAAATCAGTGATTGCGGCAATGGCGGCATTCTCGTTCAGCGCTATGAGCAAGGCCGCGACAGTACGATCATAGTGGGAAACCGTGTTGAAAAGATCCGGGCGGATGCTGGTGGTACGGGTCAGAACGGCAATGCGATCAATGTCTTCCGGGCCGACAATGTCATCGTGTCCAACAATGTCATCAACGATAGCGCCTTCACGGCGATCCGCGGCAACAGTGCAAGCAATCTGCAGATCACCGGCAACAATTGCACAGCAAGCGGCGAAACCGCCATCTATTCCGAATTTGCGTTTGAAGGCGCGGTGATCGCGAACAATTTGGTCGATGGCGCCAGCAATGGCATATCCATGGTCAATTTCGACAGCGGCGGCCGCATGGGTACGTGCAGCGGCAATGTCGTCAGAAATCTCTCAACCAGGGGACCCTATCCGGGTACCTTCGGTATCGGCATCGCCGTCGAGGCAGATATATCGGTCACAGGCAACGTTATTGAAAGCGCACCGCTTTATGGCATTCAGCTTGGCTGGGGCACCTATATGCGCAATGTCATCGCCACCGGTAATATTGTTCGCGCATCGGGCGAAGGGATATATGTCAGCGTCGTCAAAGGCGCTGGCTCTGCCATCATAAGCGACAACATCATCCAAGACGCCAAGAATGGCGGCATTGTCGGTCACAGTTGGGCCGATATCACCGTCAAGGATCTGACCCGGAAAGGCGCGTCCGACTACCCCAATTTGATCCTTGAGCGGAATGTTGTCAGTTGATGTCCGCGTCGGTCAGCGTCTCTGCCGGACTGATCACACCGTAGGTAATGCCATTCCAGTTGCGCATCTCACGATCGGCAAACCGGTCAAGTTTCGATTCCAGCTCCGGCTCGTTGCGGAAAATACGCGCCAGAACTGTCGCAATGATCGCCTCGGACGCACGTGCCGTGCCATCATCGCATTTGACGGCGATGCCCAGCCCGAGTTCCGGCAGCGCCCCGACAAAAACGCCTTCCGCCCCCGTCTTCACGAATATCCGCCCCGGCGCCATCTCCATCAGTTCCGTGCAGGCCCGGTGCGTGCCTGCCACATAGAACGGCGCCGCCATCGTGGCATCCAGCAACCGCCGCGCCGCCGCGGCGCGTATGGGCTCGAGCCCGGAACCAGTCGCCATGCGAGCAAAGCCGTGTGCCAGGTTTCTCAGCGGAATGGCATATGTCGGAATGGAACAGCCGTCGGTGCCACAATGATCCAGCGTATGGGCGGCACCCGTCACCGCTTCCATCGCATCGCGTACCATATCCTGCTCGGGCGAACCGAGTGCCGAATAGCCCCGCGTTTCAATGCCGAGATGCCGGCACGTGCACAGAAAGCCCGCATGCTTGCCGGAGCAGTTATTGTGCAGCGCTGTCGGTGTCTCGCCGCTTTGTGCAAGCGCTATGAGAACCGGCTGCTGGTATGGCCAGTGCGCCCCGCATTCGAGCGCTGAAACATCGAGGCCGGCACGGCCCAGCATGTCGGCGGCCTTGCGCACATGCTCGGGCTCGCCTGAGTGCGAAGCGCAGGCCATGGCCAGTTCCTCATTGCCGAAGCCATAGGCATCCGCCGCGCCGCTTTCGACCAGCGGCAGCGCCTGGATGGCCTTGATCGCCGAACGCGGAAAGGTCGGGCGTTCAATATCGCCGAGCGAGAAGACGATCTTGCCGTCGCCGTCCGTTACAATCACCGAACCGCGATGACGGCTTTCGACCGTCTCGCCTCTAAAAACTTCAACCAGAACCGGATTGCTCATGATACCCAACTTTTCCCACGAATTTGGCTGAAATCAGCCGGAATTGCTGCTCTTATAGGATGGTCTGCCTGCCTTTCCAATGGAGAAACTTCTTGATCAGTTTGTTGACCCGGCTGGCGCTGGCAATCCTCGTGCTCTTCATTGTCCCTTCGCTGGCTGCGGCCGGATGGTGGATGACCCAGCATCATGCTGACAACTGGCGTGCAGCCGATTGGAGCTCCAGCGGCGTGTTACCTTCCAGGCTGGAGGCCAGCGACGCGTCAATCTATATTCTGGCCGCCCGTACAGGCGGCTTGAAGGGGGCACTTTCGTTGCATTCCTGGCTGGTGGTAAAACGTCCCGGAACAATCAGCTACGACCGTTATGACGTCGTCGGCTGGGGTACGCCGGTGCGCAAGAACGCTTACGATGCCGATGGGCGATGGTACTCCAATACACCTTCCATCGTGCATGAGATCCATGGCACCGGGGCGCGAGGGCTGATCCCGAAGATCGAAGCTGCCATCAGGCAATACCCCTATGCGAGGCCCGGTAGCTACGTGCTATGGCCGGGCCCGAACTCAAACAGTTTCGTCGCACACGTCCTGCGCTCGGTTCCGGAAATCGGCGTCGTATTGCCATCCAACGCGGTTGGCCGTGATTTCCCGACCGATGGCAGGCTGTTTGCCATCGATGATGACTGGCGGAATTTCCGTGCGACGCTCTTCGGCTATATCGGCTTTGCCGCTGGCGCACGCAGCGGATTCGAAATTAATTTCATGGGCTTGGTTGCCGGGTTTGATATTCTGAATCCGGGACTTAAAGTGCCCGGATTCGGCAGGATCGGCATTTGGCGGTAGCGCCTACTTGATCCGCTCAAGCACCGACACGTAGTTCGCAACCGCTGCGCCGCCCATGTTGAAGATGCCCGCAAGTCTTGCATCGGGGACTTGAATGCCGCCGGCTTCGCCTGTCAGTTGCATCGACGACAGCACGTGCATGGATACGCCGCTGGCGCCGATCGGATGCCCCTTGGCCTTGAGGCCACCGGAAGGGTTGACCGGCAGGCGGCCGCCCATGGCGGTCTGGCCTTCCATTGCAATCTTGGCGCCCTCACCCGGTTTCGCCAGCCCCATCGCCTCATACTCGATCAGTTCGGCAATGGTGAAGCAGTCATGGGTCTCGACGAATGAAAGGTCGTCGATAGTCACGCCCGCCTGATTCAGCGCGCGCTTCCAGCCCTCGGCGCAACCTTCGAAAGCCAGGATATCGCGCTTGGAGATTGGCAGGAAATCCTGAACGTGCTGCGCGGCGCGAAATGCCACTGCTCGCTTCATCTTCAGCGCCGTCTGCGTGTCGGTCAGCACCAGCGCGGCGGCGCCATCGGATACCAGCGAGCAGTCCGTGCGTTTCAATGGTCCGGCGACGAAGGGGTTCTTCTCGCTTTCCTGGCGGCAGAATTCGTAACCCAGATCCTTGCGCATCTGCGCATAGGGATTGCCCACGCCATTCTTGTGGTTCTTGGCGGCAATCATTGCCAGCGCATCCGACTGATCGCCATACTTCTGGAAATAGGCGGCGGCGATCTGGCCGAACACTCCGGCAAATCCGGCAGGGATGTCGCCCTCTTCCGGCAGGTAGGACGCCTTCAAGAGATTCTTGCCGATTTCCGGACCGGGCGTCGATGTCATTTTCTCGACGCCGACGACAAGCACAACTTTCGCAGCACCGGCGCGAATGGTCTTGATGCCCTGATGCACGGCTGCCGAGCCGGTCGCGCACGCGTTTTCAACACGCGTCGCCGGCTTGAAGCGGAACGCATCACTTGCCTGAAGCACAAGGCTGGCAGTGAAATCCTGCGGCGAGAACCCGGCATTGAAATGACCAAGCACGATCTCGTCAACGTCTTCAGGGCCAATGCCAGCATGGTCCAGCGCTCCAAGGGCGGCCTTGACGATCAGGCTTTCGACAGTTTCGCCTTCGAGTTTTCCGAACGGCAGATGCGACCATCCAACGATACAGGCTGTCATCTCTTTCCTCCACAAATGTCTTGTCTTTGACCTAACCATGAACCGCCAGCCATTCAAGGTAAAGCCCGCAATATCGCGACGAAATAGCTCTTCGATTTTTATTGATTGATCAGTCAATCAATAATAATATGCCGATCAAACGAGGTTTCTCAACATGCCCAAAGTCGGAATGGAACCACTGCGCAAGCGGGAGTTGATCGATGCTGCTATCCGCACCATCGGCCAGCGCGGCTCGCTTGATGTGACGGTCGCCGAGATTGCCCATGAGGCCGGCGTTTCGCCTGCCCTCGCGCATCATTACTTTGGCGGCAAGGAACAGCTGATCCTCGCCACTATGCGACATCTTTTGAAGGAACTCGGCCGCGACCTGCTGTCAGCCTTGCAAACCGCCGCAACGCCCGCCGCACGCATCGCGGCGATCATTGCCGTCAATTTCTCGGCCTCGCAGTTTGCGCCGCAAACCGTTGCCGCCTGGCTGACTTTCTACGTCCACGCGCAAAAGTCGGAAGATACGCGCCGCCTGCTACGCGTGTACGCGCGGCGCATGCATTCCAATCTCGTGCATGCGCTGCAGCAGCTGACGAGGCGGGATACGGCGATGCAGATCGCCGAGGGAGCGGGCGCAATGATTGACGGGCTCTATATCCGCCATGCGCTGCGCAATGGCGCGCCTGAAGCAGCGAATGCCATAGCGCTCGTAGAAGATTATGTAACGACGAAACTAGCCGCCGCCGGAGCATCGCAATGACAAGGCCGAATATCCTCATACTGATGGTTGATCAGCTGAATGGAACGCTGTTCCCGGATGGCCCGGCGGAATTCATCCATGCACCGCATCTGAAGGCGCTGGCCAAGCGTTCGGCCCGCTTTGCCAACACCTATACGGCCTCGCCTCTCTGTGCCCCTGCCCGCGCGTCCCTCATGTCCGGCCAATTGCCGTCGCGCACCCGGGTCTATGACAATGCCGCCGAGTTCGTTTCCGACATCCCGACCTACGCGCATCATCTGCGCCGGGCTGGCTACTATACGGGGCTTTCCGGCAAGATGCATTTCGTCGGCCCGGACCAGTTGCACGGTCTCGAAGAGCGCCTGACGACCGACATCTATCCGGCTGACTTCGGCTGGACACCGGACTATCGCAAGCCGGGCGAGCGCATCGACTGGTGGTACCACAATCTCGGTTCCGTCACCGGCGCTGGCGTTGCCGAAATTACCAACCAGATGGAATATGATGACGAAGTGGCGTTCCACGCGCGGCAGAAACTCTACCAGCTGTCGCGGGAGTCCGATGATGCGTCGCGGCGACCCTGGTGCCTGACCGTGTCCTTCACCCACCCGCACGACCCTTACGTGGCGCGGCGCCAATACTGGGACCTCTATGAAGGGTCACCCGCGCTCGATCCGGTCGTGGGCGGCATTTCCTTCGAGGAACAGGACCCGCATTCACAGCGGCTGATGGAGGCCTGCGAACACCGGGAGTTCGATATCACCCCGGAACAGGTGCGGCGAGCACGGCAGGGTTATCTCGCCAACATCTCATATATCGACGACAAGGTCGGCGAAATCCTCGAGGTGTTGCGTACGACGCGCATGCTGGAAGACACGATCATCGTCTTCACCTCAGACCATGGCGACATGCTGGGTGAGCGCGGTCTGTGGTTCAAGATGAACTTCTTCGAAGGCTCGGTCCGCGTACCGCTGATGATTGCGGGCAAGGGCATCGCGCCACAATTGATCAGCCAGCCGGTTTCGACGCTCGACATCAATCCAACCCTCGCTGCCCTGGGCGGCATCGATATTGCCGAAGTCCTGCAGTGGACCGATGGTGAAGACCTCACGCCCGTCATGCAAGGCCAGGACCGCGCCGGACCAGTCCTGATGGAATATGCAGCGGAAGGCTCGAATGCGCCGCTGGTCTGCATGCGGGACGGCAAATACAAGTTCGTGCATTGCGAGATCGACCCGCCGCAACTCTTTGATCTTGAATCGGATCCGCGGGAGCTGACCAACCTCGCCAGCGATCCCGCGCATGAGAAACTGCTTGCCGATTTCAAGGCAAGGGCGGGCAAGCGCTGGGACATGGCGGCGTTTGACGCGGCCGTGCGCGAAAGCCAGGCACGGCGCTGGGTTGTGTATGAGGCGCTGCGCAACGGCTCCTACTATCCCTGGGACTATCAGCCGCTGCAGAAGGCCTCGGAGCGCTACATGCGCAATCATATGGATTTGAATGTCCTGGAAGAGAATGCCCGCTATCCGCGCGGCGAGTGAGTAAGGGCCCGGCCATGGAAGCAGATTTCGTCATCATTGGTTCAGGGTCGGCCGGTTCCGCCATGGCTTACCGCCTGTCGGAGGACGGCAAGTACTCCGTGATCGTCATTGAATTTGGCGGCACAGATATTGGCCCCTTCATCCAGATGCCGGCGGCCTTGTCGTTCCCGATGAACATGAGCGCCTATGACTGGGGCTTCAACTCTGAGCCGGAACCGCATCTTGGCGGGCGCACACTGGTGACGCCACGCGGCAAGGTAATCGGCGGATCGTCCTCGATCAACGGCATGGTCTATGTGCGCGGTCACGCGCATGATTTCGACCATTGGGCGGAAAGCGGCGCGGCGGGCTGGTCCTATGCGGACGTGCTGCCCTATTTCAAGCGCATGGAGAATTCGCACGGCGGCGAAGCCGGCTGGCGCGGAACGAGCGGTCCGTTGAATGTCCAGCGCGGCCGGCGCGACAATCCGCTTTTCCACGCCTTCGTCGACGCGGGAAAGCAAGCCGGATTTGAGGTTACCGACGATTACAACGGCTCGAAGCAGGAGGGCTTCGGCGCCATGGAGCAGACGATCTATCAGGGGCGCCGCTGGTCAACCGCCAACGCCTATCTGCGCCCTGCCCTGAAACGTAAAAATGTGAATCTCGTCAACGGCTTCGCCCGGCGTGTGATCATCGAGAATCAACGCGCCGTGGGGGTGGAGATTGCCCGGCGCGGCAAGACGGAAGTGATCCGCGCTCGCCGTGAAGTGATCGTCGCTGCCTCCTCCATCAATTCACCCAAGCTGCTCATGCTGTCGGGTATTGGCCCCGCCGCGCATCTGAAGGAACTTGGCATTCCGGTCGTTGCCGACCGGCCCGGGGTCGGCCAGAACCTGCAGGACCACATGGAGGTCTACATCCAGCAGGAGAGCCTGAAGCCGATCACGCTGAATTCCAAGCTTGGACTTTTCTCCAAGGCATTGATCGGTGCCGAATGGCTGTTCTTCAAGAGCGGCCATGGCGCGACCAACCATTTCGAATCCGCCGCTTTCGTGCGTTCGAAGCCCGGCATCGATTACCCGGATATCCAGTACCACTTCCTGCCGGCCGCCATCCGCTACGATGGCAAGGCGGCGGCGAAGGGTCATGGCTTCCAGGCGCATGTCGGGCCGATGCGTTCGAAATCGCGTGGCAGCGTCACGCTCCGCTCTTCCGATCCTTTCGAGAAGCCGAAGATCCTCTTCAATTACATGTCGCATCCCGATGACTGGGTGGATTTCCGCCATGCCGTGCGATTGACGCGCGAGATTTTCGCCCAGGCGGCGCTCGATCCCTATCGCGGCCGCGAGATTTCGCCGGGTAGCCATGTGCAGACTGACGAGGAGATCGATGACTTCCTGCGCGAACATGCGGAAAGCGCTTTCCACCCCTGCGGGACCTGCAGGATGGGTGCGGCGAATGATCGGACCGCGGTGGTCGATCCCCAATGCCGCGTCATCGGTGTCGAAGGACTCCGCGTTGCCGACAGCTCGATCTTCCCGCGGGTGACGAATGGCAATCTCAACGCGCCGTCGATCATGACCGGTGAAAAGGCTTCCGACCATATCCTTGGCCGCGATCCCCTGCCACGCTCCAACCAGGAACCCTGGATCAATCCGCGCTGGCAGGTAAGTGATCGATAAGTGAAACGGTGCTGGTTATCTCTCCCCTTGTGGGAGAGAAAGCGATTTCAGCACCTTAGCCCTTGCTAAGTGCTAGAAATCGCAAGAGAGGGGATTTGCCAAACAGACTACCCCCTCTCTGGGATTTTCTAAGAATTTAGCGAAGGGCTAAATTCAAGAAAATCCTTTCTCCCCCACAAAGGGGGAGATAAGCGGCGGCCAAATACGATACAAATGAACAAACTTCAGGAGAACACCATGCGCGCACAGCCATCAGCCTCGCATTTCATCAATGGCCGCTTCGTCGAGGACAAGGCAGGCAAGCCGCTTGATGTGATCTACCCGGCGACCGGCGAGATCATCGCCCGGCTCTTCGGTGCCACGCCCGCTCTGATCGAGCAGGCAGTGCACGCAGCGGCAGCCGCGCAACCGGCGTGGGCAGCGCTCAAGCCAGTCGAGCGCGGCCGCATCCTGCGCCGTGCCGCCGATATCCTTCGCGCACGCAATGCCGAAATCGCCGAGCTGGAAACGCTCGATACCGGCAAGGCCATTCAGGAAACGCTGGTCGCAGACCCCGCCTCCGCCGCCGATGCCCTGGAATTTTATGGCGGTATCATCGCCGGGTTCAACGGCGAGATGATCGAGCTTGGCGGCTCCTACGCCTATACGAGGCGCGAGGCGCTGGGCGTCTGCGTCGGCATCGGCGCATGGAACTACCCTATACAGGGCGCGGGCTGGAAATCCGCTCCGGCGCTTGCTGCCGGCAATGCCATGATCTTCAAGCCTTCGGAAAACACCCCGCTCTCCGCCCTCGCCCTCGCCGAAGTCTACAAGGAAGCGGGCTTGCCAGACGGCCTTTTCAATGTGCTGCAGGGCTTTGGCGATGTCGGCTCGCAACTCGTCGATCACCCGCTGGTCGCCAAGGTATCGCTGACCGGATCGGTCCCAACCGGCAAGCGCGTGCTGGCACAGGCCGGCTCGCATATGAAGCACGCCACCATGGAGCTGGGCGGCAAGTCGCCCTTGATCATCTTCGACGATGCCGATGTGGAAAATGCGGTCGGCGGCGCGCTGCTCGGCAATTTCTATTCGACCGGCCAGGTCTGCTCGAATGGCACGCGCGTTTTCGTGCAGAGCGGCATCAAGGACCAGTTCCTCGACCGCCTGACCACGCGCACCAAGGCCATTCGCCTCGGCGATCCGCTTGATCCGGAAATCCATCTCGGACCGCTGGTCAATGCATCCCAGCGCGACAAGGTCGTGTCCTATATCGAAAAGGGCAAGGCCGAAGGAGCAACGCTGCATTTCGGTGGCGGCGTGCCGCAGATGCAGGGGTTTGAGGGCGGCTGTTTTGTCGAGCCGACGATCTTCACCAATGTGACCGATAACATGGTCATCGCCCGCGAGGAGATCTTCGGGCCGGTCATGGCCGTTCTCGATTTCAATGACGAGGACGAGGTCGTCGCCCGCGCCAATGATACGGAGTTCGGCCTGTCGGCCGGTGTTTTCACGAAGGACCTGTCGCGCGCGCACCGCGTGATCAGCCAGCTCAAGGCCGGCACCTGCTGGATCAACACCTACAACCTCGCGCCGGTCGAGATGCCGTTCGGCGGCTTCAAGCAATCCGGCGTCGGCCGCGAGAACGGTTTAGCTGCGCTCTATCACTACAGCCAGATCAAGTCGGTCTATGTGGAAACGGGCAAGGTCGACAGCCCGTATTGAGGTTTGATGGCTTCAAGCGGATTCAATATCCGTCAATGGGAAGTCATCTCCCTTATATAGCAGCGGGATATTGTGGACCTTGGCGCATGCATAGGCGAAGCAATCGCCGAAATTCAATCGCGCCGGGTGTGCCACCGCACGTCCGTAATCCCGGCTGGCCTTGATCGCCACGCGATGCATGGCCATGTCAATCGGCACTTCTTGTGCATCAACTTCGATGAGAAACCTTTCGATGAGCTCTTGCGATTGATCAATGAGATGTGCAGGAATCGGCAATTGACCCCCAAGCGTTTCACCACGTTTTTTTCGTGCAAAACTCATTATGGCTTCATATACCGAAAGCGACGAATAGCAGATGGGGGTGACGGCCATTTCAATCTTGTTGGCCAGATGCCTGGCTTCAGGTTCACCCCCAACGATAGCAACAATTGCCGATGCATCCAGAAACATTACAGACCATCCCACCCTTCATCCGTAAACGCCTTCATATCGAAATTGGGATCGTCTGGGCCAATTTGCCGCGCCGCCTCCTGAATGGCCTTTATGCGTTCCCACAACGGTATGCTTTTTCGAGCATTTTCAAGTTCATGCTGCAAGGCAATCCGCACAGCTTCTGTCTTGGTGGGCGCTGCTATCGCCTGCTGCACCTGCTTGGCGAGAGCATCGACTTCATCGTCTCTGATATAAAGGGACATTTCGCGCCTCGCATATTCATTTTATGCATATGCGAATATACATAAGCGTATATTCTCGTAAAAGCAAGGTGAGCTTTGATTATCTCCCTTTACCTACATAATCCACGTACTGCGTCAGCGCGCAGACAAGGTGATAGAAGATCGAGGCCGGAACATCTTCGGCCTTGGCTCTTCCAGTCTCATCGATCAGGTCGATCCAAAGCCCCTTCGGCGCCGGTTCGATATGCCAGCGGAAGAGCCGGCCGACGCGGGCCTCCACTTCCGGCTTGAGGTCCGGCCCGCCATTCCCGTCAAGCGCCATGGCGGCCTTGACCGCTTCGGTCTGCGGCCAGCTGCGGGAATTCGTGTCAAGCGGCAGGCCGTGGCGCGAGACGGCGCCGTAGGCAAGACCGGTGGCCCGGTTCAGACCGTTGGCAATAGCCGATGAATAAAGCTTGCGGGCAAAGCGCGTGACGTCTTTCTGACCGGATGCCGCTGCGAAGTTCACCAGCAGGGAAGCCCATTCGAAGTGGTGGCCGGGCTCGGTCCACTCGCCCTGTTCGCCCGGTGCGCGTTCCCAGTCGCTGCTGAAATATTCGCCGAGGGTCCAGGTTTCCGGATCGAACATGTGATGGCGGAACAGGTCGACAATGCGTGCCGCCCGCTGCAGATAGTCGCGATTGCCGGTCGCGGAGTACCAGGCGAGGAAGGCTTCCAGGAGGTGCATATGCGGGTTTGACCGGCGCAGCCCCTTGTCATCGGGAGTCTCCAGGAACCCCGTCAACCGTGCATCCGCCAGATACTCGTCGATAAACGCAAAGGTTTCGGTGCCCAGCGCCAGCGCCTTGCTGTGCCCCGCCTTGTGCGCATGCGCCAGGGCAAGCAGCACGAAGGACTGGTCATAGGCATCTTCCGTGGCGTCGAGAACACTGCCATCCGGATTGAAGGTCCTGACCCAGCCGCCTCGATCCGTGCGCCCATTGGCGGTGATGAAATCGATGCCATGGTCGATCAGCGCGTGCCCTGGTCCCTGCCAGCCCATTTCACAAGCGACGGCAAAAGCATAAATCTGCCGCGCCATGGTCCGCATCCGTTTGGGGCGGATGATTGGGGTTGCCTCGAAGGACATTGCTTCATGAAACCCGCCATGTTTGTCATCCACGCCGACGGTGGACCAGAGCGGCAGCGTTTCATCGAACAGCCAATGACGGACACGGTTACCATAGGCGCCCACCTGCGGCAGGCGATCCTGAGCAGGAGTGAACTTGGTTTCAAGCCGGCCGGTCTTTTCCAGTTGTTCGACGATCTTGCGAACATTCTGGCTCTCGCTTACCGGCGCAACGAATGTTGCGTCTGATGTCGCCACTACGGCCGTGTCGCGCAAACCGACCGCCGAAAGCAACCGTCCGTCGCTGCGCAGATAGCTGTGCTCGCAATCGATCGCAACGACGTCGCCCACGATCACATTCCCATTGCCGTCGACCGACCCCACTTCCAGCAGGGATTGCCAGGAACCGAGATCATTCCAGCGGAACGTCGCGGGTACGAGCGCGATGTCCGAAGCATGTTCCATAATCGCATAGTCAACCGAAATTGATGGAACGGCGGCGTAAAGGTCATGTGGCAGGTAGGTACCTGAAATATTGGAATTCGCCTGATCAAGCGCTGCAACGGCCTTATCCCAGATATCCGCCGCATGCGCCTTGAAGGCATCGCGCATCACGCTGGCGCGGAAGAGGAAAATCCCGGCATTCCAGAGGAAATGCCCGGATTCGAGATATCCTTTGGCAGTCTCTTCGTTTGGCTTTTCGACAAAGCGCACCACGTCGCGCGTGCCCGCGGTTTGCGGACCGACTTCAATATAGCCAAATCCGGTTTCCGGGCGGTCGGGCTGAATACCAAAAACGACAATGCGGCCGGCTTGCGCGGCTTCCACGCCCGCCTCGACCGTGTTCCAGAAATCGCGATCGGTGGTGATCTCATGGTCGGAAGGCACGACAAGCACCAGCTCGTCGCCGTGCTCGCGTAAGGTTACCTCCGTTGCCAGCACCACGGCCGCCGCAGTATTACGGCCCATCGGCTCAAGAACCGGCCTGCCGCCGGCAAGGTCTATGCCGGCGAGATCCTGATTGATGCGGTTTGAATGGCGCTCGGATGCCAGCAAATAGACTGGAACGGCCACGTCCCCCTCCCGCGCGCCCATGCGCTTGACGGTACGCAGCAGCATCGAGCCTTGTCCGGAAAGATTATGGAACTGCTTGGGGAAATCCTCACGGGACAAGGGCCAAAGCCGTGAACCGACGCCACCGCTCATGACAAAGCTGATGATCTTTTGCTTTTTTGCCGTCATTGATTGCGGTCCTGCCCTTGCAACGCACTGTAACCCGTGTCGCCAACCGATACAGGAATTTGGATGCCGATCACAGAGGGAAATAGGGAGTAGGTTGATTCAAAAGGTGTTTCTCGCGCATAATCAAATAGTGCATAGAAAACGACTTGCAGGCGTGGAAACCGGACGTTATATACCGGCCGTCACTGGTTTCGGAGTGTAGCGCAGCCTGGTAGCGCACGTCGTTCGGGACGACGGGGTCGGAGGTTCGAATCCTCTCACTCCGACCAGTGTTTTCATGGGTTTTGTGCGCCAGCCCGCTATTACCCCACAGATTGTGCTCTACCCGCTCAAATGCAGGCTTTCCGTCTTCTCGGCCGAAAGGATCGGGCCGATACCCCTTGAGTCGCCTGACCGTGCATTAAAGCTAACAGCGGGGCCATGTTGTACGCCTGTTAAATGTGCAATTACTGTTTTACGCACAAGATTTAATCACCCTCCATCCGCGCGACCATAGTGCAACCCAATTCAACTCCCAGTAATCGCTTGCATATAAGTAGGTTCAGCCGCCTATGCGCACTGCACTGGCGATACTTTCCCCCAATCATGTCAATGCGGACGTCAGGTTGCCCTTGGCAGATCACTTGGCATGAAACCTGCTTTCATGGTTGTGACGGGTTGTTTTTAACCGTCTGCAACAATTTTCTCTGGGGTATTTTAATGAAGAAAAACTTTGGAACGGGCCGCACGCCCACTTCGGACACCGATCAGATCTCGCAATCGCGCCGCAAGCTGCTGATGGGATGCGCCTGGTTGCCGGCCGCGCCGCTTCTCGCGATGCTGGGTGGCTGCAATGACAGCGACAATGCAATTTCGGACGCCGATGCTCCATCGACATTCGAGCCTCCGGCATCGACGGCCGAGATTTCGCCGCCCATCCCCGCGCCAGACGGGTTGCGAATACCACTGCCGCCGTTCAGCGCGCCCGGGGATACAGGCGTACTTGCATCCCAGCAGACACAGCGCGGACAACCGGACACCGGCGACGCTGCGTCGCCCGGTGTATCAACGCCTGCCACATCGACGCCTGCCACTTCGATTGCTGATGCATCGTCGGCCGATGCACCAGCACCTGTCATTGCGTCTTTCCGGCCGCAGTCTTCCTGGCCGGGGAAAGTCGGGATATACAGTCTTCAGTATAATACGTTCTCGCAGGGTCTTGGCCGCAAGGAAGTGTCGGAGGGCACGCAAGGTTCGGTTCTGTATACCTATGCGGTTACAGATCCGGCTGACAAGAACAAGAAAATAACCAAAACCAAAACCTTTGAAGGGATCGAGACCTGTCTGAAGCGTGCGCTGGACAACAAGTTCGCGCTTTTGTACCGGGCCATGGCGGAGGCCTTTAAAGCGCATCCTCCGCTCGATAGAAAATTCGATGTCAGCTTTTTCACCGCGCCGGAATTCTTCTGGAACGTGCCGTGGGGCGATTTCCTGGATGAAACCGAACTGGTGAAAACGCTAGAAAACGACGGATCGAAAACGATTGCGGATTTAATCCTCGATACGGTAACACGCAACGTCAGAACACTGATATCCCTCTTTCCCATCGAAGAATACGGCCATATTGTCCTGTTGCCAGGCACGATCGCGGTGCTCAGGGCAATGCCTGAGACCAAGCTCGCAGGCAATCCGCCAGCAGGCCTCAGCAGCACCATATACGAGCCGACCAATCGCGTTGTCTGCATCCACAACCTGCCAACGGACGACAAAAACTATCCGCGGCCGGCTTATATGATCTGGCCCAAGCGAGTCGTATCGGATCTCGATTACTATCGATCTCTGACCACTATTGGTGGTATGGCGGGTCCTCCTGCGGTTGGGCCGGCTTGCACATCTGGAAAAATCAAGACAGTTCCGGCTGTCGATATGGAAGTAACATGGTGTGACACGACCAAAGGAGGCCTGAAACTATACATCAAGAAAACCAGTTCATTCAAAGGGCAGTCATTTGACTCGCAGGGTAATGTGCTCCCGGGAAAATTCGAAAACGACATAATAGACGGTCTGCCCTTTGGTATTGATATTTGTCTGGATCATATGGATGCCAGTGTAGAGACGAGCGCCCGCAGGGATGAACTCGACAAGAGCAAGTTCAAACTGGACTTCCTTATTGCGTGTAGTCAGGCGCTGATGGAGAGCAATTTCAAAACCACGCCGACCATACAATATGCGATCCGCAATGATGGCAGGTTGGTTGCGGGTAGCACGAATCCGCAAATCAGGAAACTAAGCTATGACAAGAACGGCGTCATCAACTGCCTTGACGAGAAGGGCAAATTCAAAGCCGATACCGATCTAAAACCTCTCGAGGGTGAGGTCCCTGTCTTTGTCAAAGGCAAAACAGCCGTTCCGGTCGCTTCGCCAGTCATTGGGGTCATTCCGGAGATTCTGGATAACATGTCCTGGAGCAATGTGACCGTCTGGTCGCTGGATATCGACAATTCAGACAAGCCCGTTGCCGCACATACACTCGTCGCCAGCAATCCACCATCAAATTTGAAGAAAGAACCCGAAATCCAGTTTATCCAATGACCGGATGGGGCGGGTTGGCGTAACGCCGCCCGCCCTTGACACCCTCTACAGTATTTGTTGAAGCCTTGGGCCGTCAGACATTGTAAACACCGCAATATCTAACGCAGAACCTCTTGAATGGACCCTCGGCAGCAATTATTTTTATCTTGAAGCGTGCAGTGCACGCGAACATTGGTGCTTTGCTTACGCTTCATAATTGGAGGTTGTCATGGCAAACACTCTGATGGAAGGCAGGAAGCCTCAGGATTGGGCCAATCTGGTCCTGGCGGTATGCTTGTTCATCTCCCCTTGGTTCTTCGGCTTTATGGCTGAAACCACGCCGACCTGGAACGCATGGATCGTCGGCATCGCGCTCGGTGCTCTGGCGGTCGCAGCGATTTCAGCATTCGCCGAATGGGAGGAATGGGCAAACCTGGTCCTTGGTCTCTGGCTGGTCGCGTCCCCTTGGGTGCTCGGTTTTACGGCCAATGTGAACGCGATGTGGACTAGCGTCGTTTTGGGGCTGCTCGTCGCCGCCGTATCGGCCTGGGCGGTCTGGGACGTTCATCACCCCCACGCACACGCCTGAGTTCTGGACCATTGCTGCAAGGCCCGCCGCGGAAAGCGGCGGGCTCCATCCTATAGCCGCGGAACGGCGGCGATCAGAATACGCGTCGCATTCGACTGCGGATTTGCAAGCACCTGTTCGGTCATTCCAGTTTCGGTGATGCGCCCCTCCTCCATCACGATCATTCTGTCCGCAAAGGCGCGGACGACGGCAAGATCGTGCGAGATGAAGAGGTAGGCGACCCCTGTCTCCTCCTGCAGATCGAGCAGCAGATTGAGGATTTGCGCACGCACCGAGACATCAAGGGCCGATACCGGTTCGTCGAGCACGATAAGGTCGGGCTTGGTCAGAATTGCGCGCGCAATCGCGACACGCTGCCGTTGTCCGCCGGACAATTCCAGCGGAAGCCGCGTTATCAGATCTGCGCTCAGACCGACGCGCTCCAGCGTCGCGCCGATGACGGTATCGTATTCGGCCTTCGCCGCAAGCCCGTGCAGCCGCAGCGGATCCTCCAGAACGCGCCTGACACTGGCGCGCGGATTGAACGCTGCCAGCGGGTCCTGGAACACCATTTGGAAATGCGGACGCAGGCGCCGCAAACCTTCGCCGCGTAACGCAGTAATATCCTGCCCGCGGAAATGAATCGAACCAGCCTCAGGCGGTAATAGCCGCATGACGAGACGCGCCAGCGTCGTTTTTCCGGAGCCCGAGGCACCGACCACCGCCAGTGTTTCCCCGTTTGAGACCGAGAAATCCACGTTCCTGAGCCCGGCCGCACCGTGATCCCCGAAGCGTTTGGCAAGGTTCCTGACCTCGAGTATGGGGGACGCGCGCTGCATCATTGCAGGCCATCCGCATTGATTTCGGCGAGCCGCTTCCGGCGCGGCATATCCAGTGAAATATGCGTGGCGATCAGCGCTTTCGTGTAGGCATGCTCCGGTTCACCCAGGACCCCGGCGGTGGGCCCGCATTCAACCAGCTTTCCCTTGTAAAGCACCCCGATCGTATCGGCGCGCTCGGAAGCCAGGGCTATATCATGGGTGACGAACAGCAGGGTCAGGCCATTGTCCCGCACCAGTTCATCGAGAAGATTGACGATATGCCTCTGCACCACCGTATCGAGCGCGCTGGTTGGCTCGTCAGCAATGAGCAGCGACGGATTGCCTGCCAGGGCGGCGGCGAGAGCGATGCGCTGTTTCTGCCCGCCCGAAAATTCATGCGGATAGCTGTTGAGCCGGGAAAGCGGCTTTGGAATATGAACACGATCAAGCAATTCGGCGGCCATCAAACGCGCCGATATCCAGCTCAGGCCCCGATGCGTCATCACCACTTCGGCAATCTGGTCTCCTATCGTCATCACCGGGTCAAGACTGCCGCTAGGGTCCTGAAACAACACGCCGATGTCCTTGCCAAGGCTTGGCTGGCGCGGCAAGGCGGGAAACTCGATTGTCCCGCCGGAACGTGCCCGCCGTGGCAAGAGGCCGGCGATTGCCATGGCAAGCGTCGATTTACCGGACCCGCTCTCGCCAATGAGCGCCAGCCTTCCGCCCTTGGCAAGCTGCAGCGATACGTCCTGCAGGGCAGCGGTCCCGCCATAATCCACGGTGAGGTTCCGGATGCGCAGGTAAGGTTCGCTCATGGCTGCAGCCTCTCGGTGCGTGAGAGCCCCCGGCCGATCAGGTGAATACCGAGGACGGTAATGACCAGTGCCAATCCCGGAACGATCGACAGATAGGGCGCGGCGCGCAACACGGCACGCCCTTCCGCGATCATGCTGCCCCAGGTCACGCGGTTCGGGTCGCCAAAACCGAGGAACGACAGTGCCGCCTCGATCAGAATGGCAGCTGCGACGGATATGGCGGCAAGCGAAGCTGTCGGGCCGAAGGCATTGGGCAATATCTCGCGAAAGGCGATCTCCAGCGGCCGCATGCCGAGTGTTCGCGCGGCGGCGACAAAATCACGCTCGCGCAGGGACAAGACCTCGGCGCGGGTCACACGGGCGGCCTGGGTCCAGTTGCCAAGGCTGATGGCGAAAATCAGTGTCGCGACGCTCGGTCCAGTCACGCTGATCGATGCAAGCGCCAGAAGGAACCCGGGAACGGTCTGAAAAGCCTCGGTAATGCGCATCAGCACCGTATCGGCAATGCCTCCGAGGAAACCCGCGAGCGTGCCAACGATGCTGCCGGCGATCAGCGCGACTGCCGCCGAAGAGAAAGCAACAAGCAGTGTGGTGCGCGTTCCATGCAACAGACCCGCAAGCACGTCGCGGCCGAGCCGGTCAGTCCCAAGCATGTGCGTCCCGGATGTGAATGGCCGCAGCATCGGCTCGCCGGTAATGGCCAGCGGATCGCCGGGCGCAAGCAAGGGTGCCAGCAGCGCCATCAGGACAAGGATCGCGAGCAAAATCAAACCGGCGCGCCCCTCGAAGTTCATCTGTCTCCAGAAGATCATCGCCCGGCCCTCACACGAGGATCGAGCTTGCCATAGGCAAGATCGACGAGGAGATTGGCGATGATTACGGTGACGGCACTGCACAGGATCACACCGAGCAGCAGCGGCGTATCCCGGCGCGCCACGGCTTCCGCGGCGAGGCGGCCGAAGCCCGGAATGGCGAAGACGCTTTCCACCACGACACTGCCGCCCAGCATCGCTGCCGCCTGCAATCCCAGCATGGTCACAACCGGCAGCACGGCGTTTCGGGCGACGTGGCGCCAGACGATGCGCCGGCGGCTGAGGCCTCGCGCTTCCAAAGCCCTGACGAAGGGATCGCGCCAGATTTCGCCCATGCGGTCACGCATCAGCCGCAGGTAGAGCGCCATATAGACCATGGCGAGTGACGCGACGGGCAAGACCAGATGGGCGGCGATATCGCCGATACGCGCCAGGCCGGATTTGCCGGAAGCGACGGTCTCGATACCGCCGATGGGAAGCCAGCGCAGGTCCACGGCAAAGATCACGATCAGGACCAGGCCAAGCCAGAAACCCGGCACCGCATAAAGCGCCAGCGATGTAATGGAGAGGAAACGGTCGCGAAACGATCCAGGTCTTGCGCCAGCGAGAACGCCGAGCAGGGAACCAAGGAAGAAAGCCAGCGCCGTGGCAATACCCATGAGCAGCAGCGTGACCGGCAGGCGCTCGGCAATCACCGAGCCAACGGGCCGCTCGAAGGCGGTGGACCAGCCGAGATCGCCTTGCGCCAGCGCCGATGCATAGGCCCTGAAACGGTGGAGCGGCCCCTGATCAAGCCCCCATTCCTGCCGCAACTGCGCCATTTGCTCGGCATCCATGGCGCCGGACCGCGCCACATAGGAATCGACCGCATCGCCGGAAGCGGCCTCAAGCAGCAGGAAGCTGCCAACCAGCACCACGATAAGAACCGGAAGCGCACCAAGAAGGCGTCTCAGGAAAAAGGAAACGAAAGGCGGCAAGAATTGCTCCGGCTGTCAGGCGAACAGGTTTGGAGTCTAGAGGGATTGGCTCTGGAAAACAAACGGGTTTGTACTATACGGCCAAAAGGTATATACACACTCGTATATACTTTTTGTCGAGGAATACGAACATGCCGCAGATTGCAAAAGTATTTAACTCCGGGAATTCGCAGGCTGTACGCCTGCCGAAGGAATTCCGCTTGAATGTCGAGGAAGTTGAAATTTCGCGCGAGGGCGATGCTCTTATCCTGCGTCCCCACAAGGCCGACAAGCAGGCATGGAGTTCGCTCAAAGCGGCCCTCGATCATGGCTTCAGCCCAGACTTTCTGGACGGCGGTCGCGAGCAACCCGCGGCGCAGGAGCGGCCGGAATTGGACACGTTGTTCAAATGATGCGCTATGTGCTTGATACCAATGCTGTAATTCAGTTGGTCTCGCGGAAATCGGACGGCTTGGTCCGCCTCATCCTTGAAAAGCGCGAGGGGGAGATTGGTATCCCTTCGGTCGTCGCGCATGAGCTCTATTTCGGTGTCTACAAGAGCCAAAAGATTTCCTTCAACCTGGAAGCTCTCCGTCTGCTTCTTCTCGATTTTCCCATTTTGGAGTTTGATCAGGAAGATGCGCGGGTATCGGGAGAGCTGCGCAGCACGCTGGCACAGGCCGGCCAGCCCATAGGGCCTTACGATGTGCTCATCGCGGGCCAGGCAAAAGCCCGCGACCTGATTCTCATAACCAACAATGTTCGCGAGTTTCAAAGGGTGGAGGGCCTGAAGGTCGAAGACTGGACCATCTAGCTATCTAACAATATCCCCCTACCCCTTCACCCACACATTCGCCCAGTTCGACACGGCCCAGCGCGGGTTGTCGGAGACGTTCTGCACAGTGTCGCGCGCCACGGTGATGAAGGAAAACTCGGCGACATTGATCAGCGGCAGGTCGTCGGCGGCTTTCTTCTGCAGTTCCTTGTAGAGTCCGGCGCGCTTTTCCGCATCGACAGTTGATGCAGCCTCCTTGATCAGCTTGTCCACTTCCGGATTGGCATAGCCATACTGGTTGGAGAACGGCACACCCGCAGGCAGGCCGCTTTCGAACAGGATCGTGGTGGAAATCGCCGGGTCGGAGCGATAGACCGGCGTCGCGACCGTGATGTCGAAATCATGGTCGGTATAGACCGCCTTCAGATGCGCGGGGGTATCATTGCTGACCACCTGCGCATCGATCCCGACCTTGGCCAAAGCCTGACGAAGATAATCGCCTAACTGCTTGGTTTCGTTGAAGAATGGCGCGGGCAAAAGCTTCAGCTTGAAGCGTTTGCCGTCTGCTCCACGCTTGTAGCCGGCTTCATCGAGCAGCGCTTCCGCCTTGGCCGGGTCGAAGGCATATTTGGTCACATCCGGCTCATAGAAAGTCTTGTCGTAGGCGGGGACCGGTCCCGTCGATGACTTGGCATAGCCGAGGAAAATGGTCTTGACGACGAAATCATGATCGATTGCATGGGCAAGCGCCTGCCGTACCTTGACGTCGGCAAGCTCCTTGCGGCGATGATTGATCTCGACGATCAGCTGATAGGTCAGCCCTTCATAGCCATTGGAATAGACCTTCAGGCCCGGCACCTTGGATATACGGTCCAGATCGGCAAGCGGGACGGCGGAGAAACCCGCAAGCTGTATCTGCTCGGCTTCCAGCGCATTGCCCGCTGCAGCGCGGTCAGGCAGGAACTGGTAGACGATCTCATCCAGCAGCGGCTCGTCCTTTTGCCAATAGGCGTCATTGCGCTTGAGCAGATAATATTCGCCGGGCTTGTGCTCGCCGAACTTGAATGGACCTGTTCCAACGAGCTGCTGATTGGCCGGATTCTTGGCGATGTCCGTCCCCTCATAGACATGCTTCGGCACGACCGAGGTTACCACCGGCAGAGCGTTGCGGATGAGCTGGAATGGTGTCGGTTGCGAGAATCTGAAGATCGCGGTGTGCTCGTCCGGCGTCTCGACGCTTTCGAGGTTCTTGAAAACCACGCGGCCAAGATTTTGCAGTTTCTTCCAGACCTCAAGGGCCGAAAACGCAACGTCGGCCGAGGTGAACGGCTTGCCATCATGCCAGGTCACACCCTCGCGCAGCTTGAACGTCACCGTCAAACCGTCAGCGGACCCTTCCCAGGATGTGGCGAGGCGCGGCGACAGCCCGTCCTTGCCGTCATAGGATTGTTCGGCCAACGGCTCGATGACCTTGCTGGCGACGAAGAACACACCGTTCGAGGCAACGATGGCCGGATTGAGGTTGGCGGGCTCACTATCGCCAGCGACAACCAGACGCCCACCCTTCGCAGGTGTTGCCGATTGTGCCCAGCTCAGGTCAGACAGGATCGTCATCGCCCCGATGCTGGCGGTCGTGGCGAGAAAAGCGCGTCGGTTCAACAGGATACGGGACATTGTTGCAATCCTCTTATTCGGCAGGGGTTCGGGATAGAATACCGCTCAGTGCGGAAATGATGGTGCGGGCAAAAGCCGGCTCGGCGGAAGCTCCCATATGGCCGATGCGCAGGATCTTGCCTGCGGTCTCGCCGCGCCCAAGCGAGACCAGTATGCCGTGGTCCTGCAACAGGCTGTCCCGAAGCGTTACGTCGCTGATGCCCTCAGGTACTTTAAAGGCAGTCGCCGTCGGGGCGCACCAGGCCTCTTGCTTCGGCCACAGTGCGAGGCCAAGCCCGAGTAATCCTTGGCGTGCGACCAGGGCCGTTTGTGCATGGCGTATCCATACATTGGCCGGACCTTCCCTCGTGTAGCGATCGAGCGCTGCGTCCAGTGCGTATATTTCGGCGATGGATGGCGTTACCGGGAAAGGCTTGCCGGCCTCCGACGCCCCCTTCCATGCAAGAAGGCTGAGGAACGAGCCGCGCGGCGCATCGGGATTGGCCTCGACCTTCGCCCAGGCGCGTTCGGTGACAGCGATGAGACTGAGACCGGGTGTGCTGCCGAGACATTTCGAAGGCGAGGTGATGAAAATGTCCGCATGTGCATCTTGTGGATGCGTATCCATGCCGGCGAATGACGATACGGCATCGACGATCAGATAAGCGCCGTGCTCGGCGACAACCGCCCCGATTTCATGCAAGGGATTGAGCGTGCCGGACGGTGTATCGTGATGACATAGCGACACGACTGAAATGTCAGGACGCCTGCGCAAGACCTCGCGCACCGCTTGAGCGTCAATGATCTCGTCATAGGGCACGGCAAGTTCAACGACTTCCTTCCCATATCGCGCCGCCCAGGTAGCGAAACCCTTGCCATAGACACCCGAAACCAGGTTGAGAACCACGTCGTTTCTGGCAATGAGTGCCGCGGCCGCAGCCTCGATGCCAAGGATGGCCTCGCCCTGCATGATCACCGGATCATTGTCGGTCCTCAACGCCTGCCGCAGCTTCTCGACGACGCCGGCATAGTAGGTCTGGAACGCCGGGTGATAATCATAGAGCACCGGCTTGCCAAGCGCGGCGAGCACTTCGGGATAGGCCGGCACTGGTCCGGTGGTGAGCATGAGCGGCGGGATGGGAAGCATTGATCGCACTTCGGAATTTCATCCCATTCTTGATAATCTGCTCAGGATGCAGACCTTATTCTCCGTATTGCCGGAAACCAAGAAAAACCATTCCAATAATTCAGGAAACGTTGATGCCGATTATCCCTCCCCTTGCGGGAGAGATGGCAAGCGTCGAGGCTCGGCCTCGCTCTTCCACCCCTCACTCCAGCGGAATGACGTCGACCGACTGCTTGCCCTCCTGCGAGCCGCTGGTCTTGAGGACGCCGACAATCGGCGACACATCCGCATAGTCGCGGCCGTAGCCGATAGTAATATGGTCGTTGCCGGCAATCATGGCGTTGGTCGGGTCGAACTCCTGCCAGCCAGCCTCGCGTCCGCACCACACGCGAACCCAGGCATGCATTGCATCAGCGCCCTCGAGCCGTTCCTCGCCGGGTGGCGGAATGGTGCGCAGGAAGCCGCTGACATACCCGGCCGGGATGCCGATGCCGCGCAGGCCGGCGATCATGACATGGCTGAAATCCTGACACACCCCTGCCCGGAGATCGAACGCCTGGCGCGCATTCGTTCTCACATCGGTGACGTCGGATTCATAGGTGAAGTCAGCATGGATACGATTGTTCAGATGTTTGACCGCTTCCATTACCGTGCGTGTACCTGCAAGGCTCTTCGCCGCATAGGCCGTGATTTCCGGATCGATCGTTGCATGGGCGCTGCTGGTCAGGAAGTGATGCGGCGCATCGGCTGCAATCGACCAGACGCTACGGATCTCCCGTTGCAGGCCGGCGAGATCGGGCGAAACATCAAGCATGTTTGGCGGACGGGTTACATTGACACGGGCGGTCATTGTCACGTCCAGCGTCTCATGCGGATTGCGATAGACAATCGAGGTGACAGTGTTCGAAAAGAAGTCCGTGAATTCCGACCGCTCTGTCGAGACCGGATCGAAGGAGAGGCTGGAAGCTATCACGCGCTGGACACCCGTCATTGTCTGGGGCATGACGCGGATATGATGCCGCCCGCCCGCTGCCGACCGCTCGTAGTCGTAATGGAGGTGAAGACGGATGTTATAAAGCATGCGTCGCAACCCTCACGCGAAATAGGTATCGGAAATCGTATCGGACAGCGTGCCGATTTCGAAGGCGAGCGTGCCGAGTTTTTCCGGCGTCAGGTCGGTTGCCTCCATGATCGCGAGATCCGTGTGGAGGCGCAACACCTTCTTGGAAAACGCCGGCATGTTGGCACCCGCCTCTCGCGACGGCAGCAGGCTGAACTCCGTCTTCAGCGCATCGAGCTGGAAGATGATCGAACGCGGGTTGAGCGGATCGAGCGCCAGCAGATCAAGGACACTGATCCGGCCGGAATAAACGCTGTACTGCCGCCGGTGAGTCATGACGCTGTCGCCGATCTCCAGCAGCATTTCCAGCGCGCCATCCGCCGCATCATGGCGCGACAACGTCGCCAGGATCCGCGCCATCTGAATGCCGCGCTCGAGCCGGCGGCCGATTTCGAGAAAACGCCAGCCGGTAAAGCGATACATGTTTTCATGCACGAGACCGGAGAAACCGGCGAGCTTGCGCAGGATGATCGTCATGGCACGCGTAGTGTCGTCGCCAGGTGATACGACGTCCTGAAAACGATGGATCGTCTTCGACAGATCGCGCAGGGCCAGCCAGCCATCGGGCGAAAATCTGTCGCGAATGCGTCCGGCGCTGAGCATCGCGCCATCGATGGAGCGCTGCAGCCCCTTGGGAATGGCGGTATCGAGATTGACGCCCAGCGGCTTCAGGTAATCGCGCATTTCCGCCAGCAGCGGCAGTTCCATATTGGCCGCCTCGGCATAGCGCGCATGACAGGCACGCAGGATACGCGCCGTCCCTTCCGCGCGCTCAATGTAGCGGCCCATCCACATCAGGTTTTCGGCAGCGCGGCTTGGCAGCGTCCCCGGCACATTGCGCCGGAACGTATCGTCCTCACGTGGCAGAAGCGTATCCTTGGCGACCGGACCGCTCGAGGTGATCCAGACGTCGGCGGCCTGTCCGCCCCTCTGCATGGCGATCGCAGCGGTATCGAGCGTGAAACCGACCCGGGCAAATCCTCCCGGCATGAAGCTCCAGCCATCCTTGTGCCGTGCCGCAAAGACGCGCAGCACGAATGGCCGCGGCTCGAGCCTGCCGTCGACATAGACCGGCGTAGTCGAGAGTTTGATGGCCTCCTGGCCGACCAGCCCGCGCCCGTCCTTCTGCAATCTGGCAAGCAGCCCCTGGCGCGCTACGTCGTCGAGGCTGGAACCAAGTACCGTTACATTGCCATCCTCGAAGGGCAGCCGCGTCGACATTGCTGGACCGACCATCATCTGGTCGAGCCGGTCGATCACATGCTTGCACTCCTTCTCTTGCCCGCACCACCAGGTCGCGATGCTCGGCAATGCGAGTTCGCGATTGTGCAGCGCCTGCGAAATGGCCGGCAGGAAAGCCAGCAGTGCACGGGTTTCGAGTATCCCCGATCCGAGCGCATTGACCAGCGAGACTGAGCGCCGGCGCAATGCGCCGACCATGCCCGGCGTGCCGATCCATGAATCGGTCTTCAGTTCCAGCGGGTCCACATAGGCAGCATCCATGCGCCGCCAAAGGACATCGACGGGCTTGAGACCGGAAACGGTCCGCACCATCACCTTGCCCTTGCTGACCGTCAGGTCATCGCCTTCCAGCAACATGATGCCGAGGTAGCGGGCGATGTAGGCGTGTTCGAAATAGGTTTCATTGTTCGGTCCGGGCGTCAGGATCGCGGCGCGCCCTTGCGGACTATTGATCAGCCCTTGCAAACTGTCGCGGAAATCCTTGAAGAAGCCCGCCAGCCGGTGAACATTCATGGCGCCCGAAATGTCCGACAGCGCGCGGGTCGTCGCGACGCGGTTCTCCAGCGCGAAACCTGCACCGGACGGCGCCTGCGTCCGGTCGCCAAGCACCCACCATTGACCATTCGGCCCGCGCCCGAGTTCAAAGGCACAGAAATGCAGGAAATGACCGCTCGCGGGCTTTACCCCCGCCACGGGATGCAGGAATTCCGGATTCGAGGCAACCAGGTCAGGGGGAAGCAAACCGTCCCGTATCAGCTTGTTCTCGCCGTAAACGTCGGCAACGATGTCTTCGAGCAGGTCGGCCCGCTGCGTCAGGCCAAGGGTGATCGACCGCCATTCATCCTCATTGATCAAAATCGGAATGTGGGCGAGCGGCCATTCGCGCTCCTGCGTACCGTTCTCGTTATAGACACGGTAAAACACGCCAGCATCATGCAAATACTGATTGGCGCGGGCAAAGCGCGTCGCAAGCTTTTCCGGGCCGATCTCGTCGAGTGTGTGAAGCAGGGTTTCCCAGCCGGGGCGGACCGCGCCTGACGGATCGATCATCTCGTCGGCGACATTGGGCAGGGGCCTGTAGCTCGCAAGCAGGCCGGGCCGGGTTTCTGATCCGGCTCCGGGCAGCGATTGTGCTGGTTTGCTTGCAGTCATGCTTCCTTTCGGTCTCAATTCTGGCGCGGCCTTCTCAGATCGAGAGTCATCGGAAATTCAGCCGATGGCGTTTCTTTCCTGAGCTCATATCCTCCGGCCGTATGCCCGCGTGGCTCAAACCGGGTCAGGCGGCGCGCCTCGGCCTCGTTCGAATTGACAGGAAACGTATCATAGCTGCGGCCGCCGGGATGTGCGACATGATAGACGCAACCGCCAATCGCCCGGCCCGACCACTGGTCGTAAATATCGAAGACCAGCGGCGTGTTGACCGGGATCATCGGATGCAAGCCCGAGCGCGGCTGCCAGGCTTTGTAGCGCACGCCGGCAACGGCGGTTCCATTGACGTCGGTCATTTTCAGCGGCACTTCCCGGCCGTTGCAGGCAACGCTGTAGCGCGCGGCATTGAAGCCTTCGACCTTGACCTGAAGCCGCTCAACCGAACTGTCGACAAAGCGGACCGTGCCGCCGATGGCCCCCTGTTCACCCATGACATGCCACGGCTCCAGCGCCTGCCGCAGTTCGAGTTTGACGCCCTCATTCTCGATTTCGCCGCAGAACGGAAAGCGGAATTCCAGCTGTGCCTCGAACCATTCGGGACGGAAATCGAAACCGTGCTGGCGCAGGTCCGCCAAAACATCGAGAAAGTCCTGCCAGACAAAGGCCGGCAGCATGAAACGGTCGTGCAAGGACGTGCCCCAGCGGACAAAGCTACCCTCGATCGGGCTGTTCCAGAACCGGGCGATCAATGCGCGAACGAGCAGCTGCTGTGCAAGGCTCATGCGTGCATTGGGCGGCATCTCGAAACCACGGAACTCGACGAGCCCCAGCCGGCCTGTCGGACCGTCGGGCGAAAACAGCTTGTCGATGCAAATCTCCGAGCGATGGGTATTACCGGTGACATCGACCAGCAGATTGCGGAAAAGCCGGTCCACCAGCCAGGGAAGCGGCGGCGTACCCCTGCCTGGTAACGGAACCTGTGCCATGGCGATCTCGAGTTCGTAAAGACTGTCGTGCCGCGCCTCGTCAAAACGCGGCGCCTGGCTGGTCGGGCCGATGAACATGCCCGAAAACAGGTAGGACAGCGAGGGGTGGCGCTGCCAGTGCAGCACGAGGCTCTTCAGAAGATCAGGGCGCCGCAGGAAAGGGCTGTTGTTCGGCGTTTCACCGCCGACGACCACATGATTGCCGCCGCCGGTGCCGGTGTGGCGGCCGTCGATCATGAACTTGTCGGCGCCAAGCCGGGTCTGCCGGGCTTCCTCATAGATCGCCGTCGTCGTCTCGACGCATTCGCGCCAGTTGGAGGCTGGATGGATATTCACCTCGATGACACCCGGATCGGGCGCAACGCGGATGACATTGATGCGATGATCCTGCGGCGGCCCATAGCCCTCGATATGGACCGGAAGACCGAGCTTTGCTGCGGCAGCTTCCGCGGCGCCAACCAGTTCCAGATAATCCTCCAGCGCCTCCACCGGCGGCATGAAGACGCTCAGGCGGCCGTCACGCGGCTCGACCGAGATGGCCGTGCGCACCGCGCCGCCGATTTCACCGAGTTCCTGTTCGACGCGCTCCTGTTGAGTGCCTTCGGCCGCGGTGAACGAAGCCACCGCCTGCGGCGCATCCCGCGCGGCCGGAGCTCCCGGTTGCGCTACTGAATCCGGCAGAGCATCGCGGTCGACCGATGGATCGAGCGGGACGATAAAAGGATATTCCGATGGAGGAACATGCGGAAGAGAGCCAAGCGGCAGACGATAGCCAACAGGCGAATCCCCCGGCACCAGGAAAAGCTTGCCACGACGTGTCTTCCACTTTTCACTGCGCCAGCGCGGGCCGGCGGCTGCCTGGCTGTTCCAGCGCTGCACGGGCAGGACAAAGCCAGTTGGCTCGGTCAGACCGCGCTCGAAGACGCGGGCAATTCGACTGCGCTCTTCGGGGTCTTTAAGCTTTGAATTGGACGGATCGACATTTGCCGGAAGGTTGCCTTCCTTGACGATCCATTCGGCCGGATCCTCATAGGCAGGCGTGACCATCTCGTCTTCGACGCCGAGCACGCTGGCAATCCCGGTGAGAAGCTTTCCGGCATCGTCCGGCTTGACATTCGCCTTGCTGTTTTCCGGCGCAATCAGATCCGGATTGACCCAGATCGGCTTGCCGTCCTTGCGCCAATAGAGCGAAAAGGTCCAACGCGGCAGGCTTTCGCCGGGATACCATTTTCCTTGTCCATAATGCAGAAATCCACCCGGTGCGAAACGTTCGCGCAGACGGCGGATGAGCTTGTCGGCCTTGTCGCGCTTGGTCGGGCCGACAGCGTCCGTGTTCCATTCGCCGGATTCGAAATCATCGATGGAGACGAAGGTTGGCTCGCCGCCCATGGTAAGGCGTACATCCCGCTCCTTCAGAATACTGTCCACCTTTTCTCCGAGCGCATCCAGCGCGGACCAGGATTCATCGGAGAACGGCTTGGTGATGCGGGGGTGCTCCGAAACGCGGGTGACACGCATGTCAAAGCCGAATTCGACATTGGCGGGTTCCGCCATGCCGGAAATCGGTGCGGCGTTACGATAATGCGGCGTAGCGGCAAGCGGCACATGACTTTCGCCTGTCAAAAGGCCCGACGTCGGATCGAGACCGATCCAGCCGGCGCCCGGCAGATAGACCTCGCACCAGGCGTGAAGATCGGTGAAATCCTTGTCGGTACCGGCAGGTCCGTCGAGCGAAACCAGATCAGGCTTCAGCTGGATCAGGTAACCCGAAACAAATCGCGCGGCGAGCCCGAGATGACGCAAGGCCTGCACCAGCAGCCAGCTCGAATCGCGGCAGGAACCGGTACGCACGTTCAGCGTCGTCTCGGGTTCCTGCACGCCCGTTTCCATGCGGATGACATAGCCGACCTCGCGCTGGATGCGCGCATTGAGATCCACCACAAAGTTCACGGTGTTGGTTGGTGTGCGATCGATCGTATCGAGAAACGCTTGCAGCAGCGGTCCGGCCGGTTCCGGCTTCAGATAAATCGAAAGGTCTTCGCTGATGTCTTGCGGATAGGTAAAGGGCCAGGTCTCCGCGACCGGCTCGACGAAGAAGTCGAACGGATTGTAGACAGTCATATCGGCGACGAGATCGACCTCGATCTTCAGCTCCGTCACGGGCTCCGGAAAGACGAAGCGGGCCAGGAAATTGCCGTAGGGATCCTGTTGCAGATTGACGAAATGATTGGCCGGACTGACCTTCAGCGAATGGCTCAACACTTTCGTGCGGGAATGCGGCGCGGGCTGAAGGCGGATGATCTGCGGCCCCAGCATGATGGGACGGTCATATTTGTAGTGCGTCAAATGATAGACTGCAGCGTGAATTGCCATGTCGCCTCAAATTGTTCTTCTAAATGCGCGTTCCCGAGAAACCTAGCGTACTCTATTGCGCAGTTCACGTCTTTAAATGCGGCTCTGCCAAATATTTTAGCACAATTAGAATTTGCCGCATTTACAAGCGTGCAGCGGCCAGTCGACCCACAACCCGCAACGTCATGCTGTTCACAACAATGCAACCTTGCATTCGTTGCCGCTCGCATTAAACCGAGCGACAGTTAGCGCATAACTTAAGGGCACCGCTTATCTCCCCCTTTGTGGGGGAGAAAGGATTTTCCTGGATTTAGCCTCTTTGCTAAATCCTTGGAAAATCCAAGAGAGGGGATTGAGAGATCCGTCAAGACACACCTCCAATCATTCGAACATACGCGCGGAAAATGCGCAGGGATGCAACTTTGGCGGAGAACATCCTGTGGCAAGCAATCCGAAACAATCAATTGGGCGGTTTGAAATTCAAACGGCAAGCGCCGCTTCTCGGCTACATAGTGGATTTCGCCTGCTTCAGATCAAGGCTGATTATAGAACTGGATGGGAGTCAACATTCAGGGTCCAACTCAGATGTGGAACGCGATAAATGTTTGAACGCATCAAGTTTCAAAACGCTGCGCTTCTGGAACGATGAGATCATTCGCAATCTGGACGGGGTATGTTCGCAGATTCTACACGAAGCCAACAAGCGACGAAGCGGAGTTCACATTCCCCTCTCGGGCGATTTCTAGCACTTGGCAAGGGCTAAGATGCTGAAATCGCTTTCTCCCCCGCAAGGGGGGAGATAAGCGCCATCGAGGCAAATGAAACTGATTGCTTTGAGCATTTTTTCCTCTATTGATCGGTACTGATGGTTTCTTCGGCAAGACAACGCCGGAGATGAAAAGGGAACACGGTGAGGCGTACCCAATAGGGACCGAAACCGTGGCTGCCCCCGCAACTGTAAGCGGTGAGCGACGCCTGAACTATGCCACTGGTGATGAGCCGGGAAGGCAAGGCGAAGCCGAGACCCGCGAGCCAGGAGACCTGCCATCGAACCTGAAATTCGAACCGGACGGGGTGTGCCGGGAGCGATGCGATGTTTACCGCTGACGAGGGCCCGGACGTACGGGGCTGCCGGATAGCGGCTATATCTCGCGTGCGTTCCTGATTCCTGTCCTGACAAGTGGGCAGGCATGAACACCCGAACCCTCCCTCATCTGCCAATTCCATCCAGTGATTTCTTGATCACCGGCAAACAGAATCCCTTTACATACGTTATAACATTACTGTACGCATCCGTTACGCCAGTGGAATCCTGTTGCGTTACAATCTGCGGGAAACTTTGCCCATGAGCCATCTTGTCCTCAATGCCGACGCGGTGACATATCGCACCTCCGGCCAGACTCTCGTCGACGCGGCATCCCTGACAGTGGAATGCGGCTCCCGGCTGGCGATCATCGGTCCGAATGGTGCCGGCAAGTCGACTTTTCTGCGTATGCTCGCCGGTCTTCTGCAACCCACATCAGGCGATGTCTATGTGAACGGCAGCAGCATCAGCCGGTTGACGCCGCTTGCACGCGCGCAGCAGTTCGCCTTTGTCGGCCAGACCGACACGCCGGACCTGCAGCTGCTTGTCGAAGACTACGTCTCGCTCGGCCGTATTCCCCATATCGGCACCTTCACCAGGGCAAGGGACCGCGAAATCGTCGCGGAAGCGCTGCATCGCGCCGGGATTTTACCGTTTTCGCGCCGTTCCATTGGATCGCTTTCCGGCGGCGAGCGCCAGCGTGTGCAACTGGCGCGGGCGATTGCGCAAGCTCCCGCGGTGTTGTTCCTTGATGAGCCGACCAATCATCTCGATCCAAAGGCGCGCAGCGAACTCCTGTCGCTGGTGGCGGGGCTGGACGTGACGACAATCGCTGTCCTGCACGACCTGCCGCTGGTTGCGCCATTCGCCACCCATGTCGCGGTCATGCACAGCGCCCAGCTGGTGGCGGCGGGCACCCCCGACGAAACCCTGACGCCGCGCATCGTCAGCGACGTCTTCGACCTTGATGTCCTTCGCCTGCGTCATCCATCACAGGATCGCGAGCTGATGGTGTTCGAAACACCCGAAAAATCCGCACTTACCCACTCACGGAGTATCTGATGAAAAGAGCCGTCCTCGCCCTCGCCTTCGCGCTTCTGTCCGCACCTTCCTGGGCCTTTCCCGTTACCGTCGACAGCTGCGGCAAACCGCTGACCTTCGAAGCAGCACCGAAACGCGCCGTCATCCACGACATCAACATGAGCGAGATGGCATTTGCCCTCGGCCTCCAGCCGTCGATCGCCGGCGTTACCGGGATTACCGGCTGGTACAAGCTGGACGATGCCTTCAAGCAGCAGCAGGGCTCCATTCCGGAGCTCGCCCCCAAATATGCGACCCTCGAAAACCTTGTCGCAGCCAACCCGGATTTCTTCTTCGCCGGCTGGTATTACGGCATGAAGCCAGGCGGCGATGTCACGCCCGATACGCTGGCGCCCCATGGGATCAAGACGCTGGTCCTGACCGAAAGTTGCGTGCATCTCGACAAGAACCGCCCTGCCGCCTCGATGGACCTGCTCTACGGCGACATAACGAAACTCGGCCAGATTTTCGGTAAGGATGCGGAAGCCGAGAAACTGGTGTCCGGCTGGAAGGCGCAGCTTGCGGACATCAAAAAGAGAATCAACAACACCGGCGATACCCGTGTTTTCCTTTACGATTCCGGTGAGGACAAGCCGTTCACGGCAGGCAAGTTTGCCATGCCCACGGCGCTGATCAGCGAGGCCGGCGGCACCAACATCATGGCCGACATGGAGACGAGCTGGGGCACCACCTCGTGGGAAACAGTCGCCGCCCGCAATCCGCAGTTCCTCATCCTGCTCGATTATCAGGATAATGCCGGATACCGGAAACTGCTCGACTTCCTCAAGGCGCACCCCGCCATGAAGGAGACCGACGCGGTGAAGAATGAGCGCTTCGTTGCCCTGCGCTATGCCGAGCTGACCCCCGGACCCGCCAACATCGAAGCGATCGAGAAAATCGCCAAAGCAATGCATCCGGAAGCCTTCTGAGTGATTATCTCCCCCTGGTGGCCGAAGGCGGGCCCGGGCGCCTTATCTCTCCCCTTGCGGGAGAGAAAGAGTTTTCCTGGATTTAGCCTCTTCGCTAAATCCTTGGAAAACTCAAGAGAGGGGATTTGAAGCGTACCATCGAAATCCCCTCTCTTGCGATTTCTAACACTTATCTGACGCTAAGATGTTGAAATCGCTTTCTCCCCCACAAGGGGGGAGATAAGGGCAGCGTGCTTCCCACAAGGGAGATAATCGGTATCTGACGCCATGAATTAAGAGAACCCTTCCAATGTTTCCCGCTCGAATCAATCAACGCATAATGCTTGCTGCAGGGCTGATGCTTGTCATCGCCCTCGCCCTCTCCTCCATTGCCTATGGTTCGACGGTCATTCCACTGCCGGCGGTATTGAATGCGCTTGCCCATGCGGCCGGATTCAGCGACCTGACAACCAGCGGACCCATCGAGCGCATCGTCGTCGACCTTCGCCTGCCGCGCGTGGTGCTGGGGATTTGCGCCGGTGCGGGGCTCGGCATTATCGGCGCGATGCTGCAGACGGTAACGCGTAACGATCTCGCCGATCCCTTCCTGTTCGGGCTTTCCTCCGGGGCGGCCGCAGGCGCGGTCTCGGTGATCAGCATATTCGGTGACCGCTTCGGCATCTGGACCCTGCCGATCGCTGCTTTCAGCGGCGGCATGCTCGCGGCCATCATCGTGCTGTTGCTGGTGCGCCGCGTGCACGGCCAGGGACCGGAACGTCTGATCCTTGCCGGTCTCGCGGTCTCGTTCCTGTTTGCTGCGCTCACCAACTACATGGTGTTTTCCGGCGATCAGCGCGCCGCCCATTCCGTGCTGTTCTGGACACTTGGCGGATTAGGTCTCGCACGCTGGGATAATCTGCCGCTGGCGATGATCGGCCTCTTCGCCATCCTCGTCTACGCCCTCGCCAACCACCGCAATCTCGATGCGTTTCTCGCCGGCGAGAACACGGCGGAAAGTCTCGGCGTGCGCGTCACCCGCACCCGCAACACGGTGTTCATCGTCTGCGCGTTCTCCACTGCGATTTTCGTTTCGGTGGCGGGCGTGATCGGCTTTGTCGGCCTGATGATCCCGCATATCGCCCGCCGCTTCACTGGCCAGCTGCATGCGGGACTCGTCGTTACCTGCGCGCTGCTGGGTGCAATGCTGATCCTCCTCAGCGATCTTGCTGCACGGCTTCTGCTTGCACCGCAGGAACTGCCGATCGGCATCGTCACTAGCTCCGTCGGGGCCTTCTTCGTGGTGACGACATTGCTGCGCAGGCGGACGGGATAGCTCTAGAGCTTCCCGCGTGCCACGAAGCTGGGGTTGGCGAAATCTGCATCCTCTGCCTGGTTGCGGCGGCCATAGGTGAGCGGCTTGCCGTCGAGCGTCAGCGTTATCCCGCCCGCGGCACGCAGCACCGCGTCGCCAGCCGCCGTATCCCATTCCATCGTCCGGCTGAGCCGCGGATAGATATCCGCTTCTCCCCGCGCCAGCAGACCGAACTTGATCGACGAGCCGACCGACACGCAGTCGGCTATATTGAAATCCTTCAGATAGTCGTCCGTCTCCGGTGTGCGGTGCGAGCGGCTGGCAACGGCAATCATCTGTACCGGCGCAACCCGGCAGGAGATGGCCTTGCGCGATACGATCGTTCCGTTGTGATCGACCGTCACTTCCCCGGCGCCCTCGGGACCGCCAGTGAACAGCCAGCCTCGTACCGGCGCATAGACGATGCCAAGTACAGGCGCGCCGTTTTCGATCAGGGCGATATTGACGGTGAAATCGCCATTGCGATTGACGAATTCGCGCGTGCCGTCGAGCGGATCCACAAGATAAAAGCGCTCGCCGAGATCGCCGGGCACATGGCCGCCTGAGATCTCCTCTTCCGCGACGATCGGAATATCCGGCGTCAACCGGCGCAGCGCATCGACAATCATGGCTTCGGCCGCATGATCTGCTGCCGTCACTGGCGACTTGTCGTCCTTCAACGCAACGTCGCAGCCTTCCTCATAGATGCGCAGGATTTCAAGCCCGGCGGCGATCGCCGTGGTTTCAAAGATCTGAAGCAGAGCGGAGTGATTGAATTGCGAAAGCATCGTCACGGGATTTCCAGTTATAGCGCTGTTTATCTCCCCCTTGTGGGGGAGAAAGCGATTTCAGCACCTTGAGCCCTTCGCTCAGGTGCCAGAAATCGCAAGAGAGGGGATTTGCCTCACTGACTACCCCCTCACTTGGATTTTCCAAGGATCTAGCAAAGAAGCTAAATCCAGGAAAATCCTTTCTCTCCCGCAAGTGGAGAGATAGCCAGCGTTTAAATCGACCACGAACTTTGATCGTAATTGAAGATGATGCCGTGTTCAGTGAGCAGCTTTTCGACCTCCGAAGCAAGCTCTTCCGTCGTCCGGCCCACAGTCTTCAGGTGCAGCTCCGGATTTTCCGGGGGCTCGTAGGGCGAATCCACGCCAGTGAAATTCTTGATCTCGCCGCGCAGTGCCTTGGCATAGAGCCCCTTCGGATCGCGCCGGGCGCATTCCTCGAACGGCGTGTCGACGAAGATTTCCATGAACTCGCCATCGCTCAGCAATTCGCGCACCATCCGGCGCTCGGTGACAAAGGGCGAAATGAACGAGACCAGCACGATCAGGCCCGCATCCACCATCAGCTTCGCCACTTCGCCGACGCGGCGAATATTTTCCACCCGGTCTTCTTCGGTGAAGCCGAGATCGCGGTTAAGGCCGTGGCGCACATTATCGCCATCGAGGATATAAGTGTGCTTGCCCAGCGAGGACAGCCGCTTCTCGACGAGATTAGCGATGGTCGACTTGCCCGATCCGGAAAGCCCGGTGAACCACAGCACGGCCGGCTTCTGGTCCTTCTGCGCTGCGCGCGATGCCTTGTCGACGTCCAGCGCCTGCCAATGCACATTGGACGCACGGCGCAGGGCGAAATCGATCATCCCGGCGCCAACTGTTGCATTGGTCAGGCGATCGATCAGGATGAACGAGCCAGTCGAGCGGTTCGACTTGTAGGAATCAAACGCGATGGGCTCCTGCGTCGAGATATTGCAGACGCCCACTTCATTCAGGTCAAGCGATTTGGCCGCAACCTCGGCAAACGTATTGATATCGATTCGATGTTTGAGGTCGGTGACGGTCGCAGTCACCTGGTCGGTCTCGGTCCGCAGGATATAGGACCGGCCCGGAATCAGCGCGTGTTCGGCAAACCATACCAGATGGGCGGCAAACTGGTCCGCTACTTCCGGCCGCGCTTCGGGAGCCACCAGCATATTGCCGCGCGATACCTCGATCTCGTCATCGAGCACAATCGTGACCGCCTGACCTTCGCTGGCCTTTTCGAGATCGCCGTCCCATGTAACGATGCGCTTGACCCGGGAAGACTTGCCGGATTTTGCGACGACAACCTCGTCTCCCGGCGAGACCGTGCCTGAGGCGATCGTGCCGGCAAACCCACGGAAATCAAGATTGGGCCGGTTGACGAACTGAACGGGGAAGCGGAAGGGACGCGCGGCATCGGCGCTGTCCAGCGGCACGTTCTCCAGATGCTGCAGCAGTGCCGGTCCCTTGTACCAGGGAAGGTTGGCAGATGGGCCGATCACATTGTCGCCAAAGCGCGCCGACAGCGGGATTGCCTGTATTGTGTTGAATCCAAGCTTGCTCGCAAACGCTTGATAATCCGCGACAATCGCGTCGAAGATGTCTTGCGAATAATCGACCAGATCGATCTTGTTGACGGCAAGCACAATGTTGCGAATGCCGAGCAGCGACGCGATGAAACTGTGCCGCCGCGTCTGGCGCAAGATACCCTGCCGCGCATCGACGAGAACAATCGCGAGATCGGCAGTCGACGCACCGGTGGCCATGTTGCGGGTATATTGCTCGTGCCCCGGCGTGTCGGCAACGATGAATTTGCGCTTCGGCGTCGAGAAGAAGCGATAGGCGACATCGATGGTGATGCCCTGTTCGCGCTCGGCTTCGAGACCGTCGACGAGCAAGGCGAAATCGATATCCTCGCCATTGGTGCCGTGCTTGCGGCTGTCATTGGTGAGCGCCGCCAGTTGATCCTCGAAGATCAGCTTGGTGTCGTAGAGCAGCCGGCCGATCAGCGTGGACTTGCCGTCATCGACGGAACCGCAAGTGAGAAAGCGCAGCAGCGATTTCTTCTCCTGTTCGGCCATATAGGCGCTGATCTCTTCGGCGGCTGACATTGCAGGTGAAATCTCGACTTGGGCCAATTTAGACATCAGAAATAGCCCTCACGCTTCTTCTTTTCCATCGAACCGGCCTCGTCCTTGTCGATCATGCGGCCCTGCCGTTCGGAGGTGCGGGAAACCAGCATTTCGCTGACGATCTCGGGCAATGTCGCCGCATCCGACTCAACAGCACCGGTCAGCGGATAACAGCCAAGCGTACGGAAGCGTACCATCTTCTCCTGCAGCACTTCGCCCGGCAGCATTTTCATCCGCTCATCGTCGCGCATGATCAGCATCCCGTCCCGTTCCACCACCGGACGTGACGCGGAAAAATACAGGGGTACGATCGGGATTTCCTCCTGCATGATGTACTGCCAGATGTCCAGTTCGGTCCAGTTGGAGATCGGAAATACCCGGATCGATTCGCCTTTGGCGACGCGCGTGTTGTAGATCTTCCACATTTCCGGCCGCTGGTTTTTCGGATCCCAGGAGTGCTGGGCGTTGCGGAACGAGAAAATGCGCTCCTTGGCCCGGGACTTCTCCTCGTCGCGCCGCGCGCCGCCGAATGCCGCATCGAAACCGTATTTGTCGAGCGCCTGCCTGAGCGCTACCGTCTTCATGATGTGAGTGTGCGTGTTGGAACCATGCTCGAACGGGCTGATGCCCTGCTCGATGCCTTCCTGGTTGCTGTGGACGAGCAGATCGAAGCCGAGACGCTGAGCTTCTGAATCACGAAACGCGATCATCTCCTTGAATTTCCACTTACTATCGACGTGCAGGAACGGAAATGGCGGCTTGGCCGGATAAAACGCCTTCATCGCCAGATGCAACATGACGGACGAATCCTTGCCGATGGAATAGAGCATCACCGGATTGGAAAATGTCGCCGCGACCTCACGGAAAATATGAATTGCTTCGGCTTCAAGACGCTGCAGATGCGTCAGGTTCTTGGTCATGAAAATCACTATCCACTGTGTTGCAGGGTATCAGCCAGGCAACAAACATCGATCCAAATTTTCGGCATCAAACGACGTGCCGGTACGTGCGGCCAACATAGTGGAAGGGGAAACATTAAGAAAAGGATGGTTTCACAAGGCGAGCGAAATCCGCGCCAATTTATTGCCGCGAAAGACAAAATATCAGAACGCTATTCCACTGAACGACGAAGTCGGCGTCGGGCTTTTTTAAAACCCGCCGTCCGTGGAAAATTCATCCAGCGCTTTATCACTACTCGATTAGTAGAGATTAGCAGGATCGACCGTCTTGTCAATGGACGCTGTCTGGCAAGAGCAAGAACGCTTCCTCCGTGATGTTTGCCTCTGCTGGCCACGACACTTCGACAGGTATAGACTCACGCTCTTGTTCTGAAGGGGTGCGACATGGAGGTTCCCCCGCTTGATCGGAAGCTGCTGGCGATCCTGGCAGCAGATATCGTTGGCTATTCGAGAGCGATGGAGGCCGACGAGGCCGGCACCATCGCGCGATTAAGAACCATGCGCGCCGATTTGATCGATCCCGCCATCGCTCGGCACCACGGCCGCACCGTTAAGCTGATGGGCGATGGCACGCTTGTCGCCTTCGACAGCGTTGTTGACGCGGTCGCCTGCGCCGCTGAGATCCAGAAGGGCATGGGCTCGCGCAATGCCAGATTGGCTGAACCTGATCGGTTGGTGCTGCGCATCGGGGTGAACCTGGGCGATGTGGTGCTGCTGGAAGGCGATGTGTATGGCGACGGCGTTAATGTGGCAGCGCGGCTTGAGCAGTTGTGCGCGCCAGGGGGCGTGCTGATATCGGGCACAGCCTTCGACCATCTCCAGGGCAAACTCGATTTCCCCCTCGATTTCGTCGGCGAGCAGCATGTGAAAAATATCGCGAGGCCCGTGCGCGTCTATCGCGTGCGGCTCGATGGCAAGAAAGCGCCGCGCCTGCGCGCCAAGATGCTCCCGCGCCCGGCGATGATGGGGATACTGGCCGCAATTCTTGCCTTCCTTCTCGCGGCAGGCACTTGGCAATTCTGGCCGGCTGCAATCGTCAGCGCCAAGCCGTCGATTGCGGTCCTGCCTTTTGACAACTACGGCGGCGATGCTGCGAGCGCGCGGCTCGCCGACGGTTTGACCGAAGACGTCATTACCGATCTTTCCCGCATGCGCGAGTTCGATGTGATTGCCCGCAATTCGACTGAACTCTACAAGGGCAAGTCGGCGGACGTGCGGCAGATCGGACGCGATCTGAAAGTCCGCTATGTGCTGGAAGGCTCGATCCAGCGCCAGGACGAGCGCATCCGCGCCACAGCACAGCTCATCGACACGACGACTGGCGCGCACGTTTGGTCGCAGAGTTGGGACAGACCCGAGCAAGACTTTTTCGCTGTTCAAACCGAAATCGCGAATCATATTTCCAGTCAGCTCGAAATGACCACGGGTCCGATCAAGAACGCTGACCTCGGTGTCGCGAGGCGAAAACAGCCGCAGAGTTTGACAGCCTACGAACTCACCCTTCTGGGAGTCGAGAAGCAGCTTAGCCCGACCGCTGAGAGCGTTGCGGAGTCGACCGAAATTCTCAAAAAGGCGGTCGCCATCGACCCGGGCTACGCCCGGGCTTGGTCCAGTCTCGCTGAGTCGTATAGTATGGCTGCAAATTATGGTGCCGACTGGGAAGGTTCGAACCGGGCGGCAATGGAAGCGGCTGAACGCGCCGTGGCGCTGGACCCGAACGATGACGCCACGCGTGCCGCGCTCGGTGAGATACTCGCCCATAACGGGGAGTTCGGCCGAGCCAAGACTGAACTCGACATCGCGCTGCGGCTCAATCCTGGTTCTTTTACGGTTCTCACCAACTATCTTAGCTGGGCGAGCGCTTTCGGTGAGCCGGCGCTTGGGGCGGAACTGGCTGATCGCGCGGTTCGGCTCAACCCCAACTATAAGCCGTGGGCAAGCGGCGGCCTGCGCTATGCCTATTTTATGGCCGGCCGCTACGAAGACGCGCTGAAGGTGATGGAGCGCCAGACTCCCGACAATTACAGCAAATACGCTTGGGCCGAACGCGCCGGCATCCTTGCGGTTCTCGGCCGGAAGGCAGAGGCGGAGGCAACCGTCAAGGAAGCCCTCCAGCGTTACCCGGACCTTACCATCGAAGCGATTTCCAATGACCAGGCCTTCAGTGCTGCCGAGCACCAGCGACATATCGAGACCATGCGGCTCGCTGGTTTCCCGCCCTGCGCCACGCCGGAAGCGCTGGCGAAACTCACCAAGCCTGTGCGGCTGGAAGAATGCAGTGCGGACCAGGACAAGTCGCCGAAGACGCCATAGAACAAGCTTAGCGCTGTTCTATGGCTGAAGGCGCGCAACGAATCCGTCAAACTCCTTGGCCGTCGCATAGGACTTCTGCGTGCCTTCGCGTGTAATGGAATCGCCCGCATAGAGCGCCGCTTTTCGGAGGGAAGCCTCGAGTTCACGGCTTTCCACATAATACCGCGCGAAGCTGCCGATGAATGCATCGCCTGCCCCTGTCGTGTCCTTCGGCTTGACCCTGAGCGGTTCGATGAGCGTCGAGATATCTGCAGTGATAAGCCGGGCGCCACGCGAGCCCAGCGTGACGATGACGGTCCGTATGCCCTTGTCGATCAGCGAGCGAGCCGCCGTTTCGATCTCGGCATCGGTACCGGTCGGCATGCCGGTCAGAAGGGCAAGCTCTGTTTCGTTGGGAACGAGGAACGTTGCCTTGACGACCTGCTTCGGATCGAGATCGGGCGCGGCTGGCGCCGGATTGAGGATCGTCTCGATGCCATGGCGATCGGCAAAGGCAATCGTGTGGTAGACCGTCTCCAGCGGCACTTCCAATTGCATCAGGATAAGATCGCAGCCCTTCAGATCTTCCGCCGCCGCGTCGATATCGGCGGGCTTGAGTTCATTGTTCGCGCCCTTGATGATGAGGATGGAATTCTCGCCGCTCTCGTCGACAAAGATCGGCGCAACACCGCTCGACTTGCCGGCAACAATGCCGACATGGGAGATGTCGACGCCATTGTCTTTGAGGTTCTTGATCGTGCTTTGACCGAAGACATCGTCACCGACCTTGGTGAGCATCATCACGTCGGCGCCAAGTCTTGCCGCGGCCACCGCCTGATTGGCGCCCTTTCCGCCGAACCCCATGAAGAATGACGGTGCTTCCAGCGTTTCGCCCGGTGCAGGCATGCGGATGATCGATGTGACGAGATCGGTCATGTTGCTGCCGACGACGGCGATACGATGTGCCATGATGGTCTTCCTCCTCGAAGCTGTTGGGCAATGTTCTATATCAATGATTTCCGCGAAAGAAACGCCTGACACGTCACATCGCTGTGGAATGCGTTTGAGCGCAATAGTCCGGAAATCGTGGAAGAGAAAGATTTGGCTGGGGCGGGAGGGTTCGAACCTCCGAATGGCGGTACCAAAAACCGCTGCCTTACCACTTGGCTACGCCCCAAAATATCATCGCCGATTTGAATTTTCCGCGTGATAGCGCGGCCTTATAACCTCTGGTTCCAGCTTGCGCAATGCGAATGATCGGCCAGTTTGTCGCTCTTCACAATTGTTTCCGCATAATTTTCATGAATGCCGGGACCGGACATTGGACTTAAGTCGGGATTCTATTCAGAGATGCATAGAGATAGGCTGGGGGCAAAGTTGAGTTTTGGCGGCGAAGCAGCAGCACTGTGCCAGCCGGTGCAATCAGGGGGATGGGTCTCCCTGGCTGAGGCATACGGCCAATATGCTGTCAAAACTTGGAGTGAAGCGAATGTGGTATCTACCACTAAGCATCACCCTGGAATTGCAAAAGACCCGTACGAGCTGGACACTCAAGGTACGGGTCTCATTTGCATTGTCTTAGGTTTGGAGGTGGGCTTCAGCCTGCCTCCTGACCAAGTCCACAATAACGCTTTTCAGATATTTTCCAACAGTGCTAAGTGCCATCTCTGAGCAAGCCCTGGGAATAAGGACGTGGATCCAGCATTGGCTACAATCATTTCTTCTTTTCTCGTCACCGCCATTGCAAGCGCGGTGCTGCTGGCGATCGTCATGCGCCTCCTCCCGGCTGATTTCCTTGGCGCGGCGGTTACAGAACGCTCCAATCACACCCAGGCCGCGAGGCAGCTTGGTGGTCTGGCCATTGTCCCAGCGATTCTCATATCTCTCTGGATTTATGCACCGGAGAACGGGCTCGACCGCCAATTTGTGGTCACCGCAACCATTGCCGCCCTTCTGCTGTGGATTACCGGTTTCCTCGACGACCGCCATCATCTGCCGGAGAGCATCCGGCTCGTATCGCAGCTCCTTGCTTCCGCCATTGCCGTCTATGGCCTTGGCCCGGATTTCCGCCTGCTGCCCGACCTTTTGCCGCTTTTTCTGGAGCGTGGCCTCCTTGTGCTGGCACTTGTCTATTTCATCAATCTGACCAACTTCATGGATGGCCTCGACCTGATGGTCGTCTCCGGTCTCGGCATACCTCTGGCGCTGCTGGCTGGCTTTTCTGCGTTTGGGCTTACCGCACTTGGCACGGGCAATCTCGCTGCGTCGATTGCTGGCAGCCTTGCTGGTTTCGCCGTCTTCAACCGGCCGAAAGCAAAGGTTTTTATGGGCGATTCCGGCAGCCTGCCCGTTGGCCTTCTGAGCGGCCTCGCATTCTTCCTCGTAGCTCGAGACATGTCGGTCTGGGCAGGGCTGATCCTGCCGCTCTTCTTCATCGCCGATGCAACATCGACACTGCTGATGCGGCTTGCTGCAGGCGAGAACATCCTTGCCGCCCATTCCCGGCACGCCTACCAGGTGGCCAAACGTTCGGGCTGGACGGTGTGGCAAGTCATCCTGAGCGTTGGAGCGCTCAATCTTGTTCTCGGCGCCTGTGCGCTTGCCTCGGCGCAGCATGGCCCGGTGCGTCTTGCCGGCATTCTCATGGCGCTCGTTGGCGTTGCGCTGCTCCTGTACCGTTTTCGCGGCAAGAAGCAGTTGCCGGCATGAGTCAGAGCCGGCGCAACAGTGCAGCAAGGTAAAGCCCTGCTTGGCCCTGCACCGTCTGCCGGTACACACCGGACTTGCGCAAATAGTAAAGCCGTTTGATGAAATTATCTGATCGCACCTTCCAGTAGAGGTCACAGATCGCTCTGGCTTCGCCGCTCAACAGATCACGATTGCGGACCAGCGCCTGGAGGTTGACATCCGCCTGTTCGGCAAAGCGGCCGGCTCGACGTCGCAGCGCCCGGGCAATCCAGGTGCGCCAACCCGTTTCAGGCTCCAGTTGACGCTCGCGCTGCATTGGGCGGGGGTCGCAATGAACAACGCCACCCGCACCGGAAACGATCAGGTATAGCCACCAGTCATGGCTATGAAACCCGGTCCTCCGGCAGGATTCCGCCAGAAGATCATGCGCCATCCTGTTGTAAAGCATCGTGTTTCCGGCCGCGATGTTCTGCACGAGTGCATTGCGGAAATCGGGCTCGCAACCGCACTGCGGCGATGTGCAGAACACCGAAGGCACGGCAAAAGCGTTTTGTTCGATCCAGCGAACGGAAACGGCGATCTTCTCCGCCTCCCACAGGCCGTCCTGGTCCGCAAAGGCGTAATAATCAGCCTGGTTTTCGGCGCTGACGATCAGGGAGCTGAAGTTCTCCGCCCGGCCTTCACCCGGTTGCTGAACGATACGCATCCGCCCCTTGGGCCAGCGCCCCGCCCAATCATTCAGGATGGCGACTGTCTCGTCGCTCGACCCGTCGTCCGACACCCACAGGTCAATGTCGGGATAGGTCTGGGCTGCAATGGAGGCCAACTGTCCATCCAGAAACGCCGCGCCATTGCGGGTTGCCATGAGGACGGCAACCGTTCCCGATGATGGTGTGCGTTTCAACAATGCTCAACCCTGGTTTGTCTTCGACTCGGCGCCGCCATTGTTTGACAGTCAAAATGGCCAAGAATGAGGTCCTGACCCCTAAGCGCTCGCGCCCTCGAACAGCAGCTTGCGAACCGCTTCCGTGTCCCGCTCATCGATCAGCCGGCGCAATTCAGCGACCGCTTCGGGCAAGTGACCGACGGAATTGACACTGCGCCTGGCACGGAGAATTTTCGAATGGATCGTCGGTGCAACGCCAACGGGATCGTAGAACAGCTCCTCGTGCAGCTTTTCGCCATCACGTATTCCCACGGTAACGATTTCGATGTCGCCTTCTGGGTGTGCGGCATCCTTGACCGATAGCCCGGCCAACAGGATCATGTTTTCGGCCAGGTCGCGTATGCGAACCGCCTCGCCCATCTCAAGCAGCAGAATATCGCCGCCCTCGGAAAGCGCCCCGGCCTGGATGATCAGTTCTGCGGCTTCGCGCACGGACATGAAATACCGCGTCATGTCGTCATGCGTTACGGTCAACGGACCCCCATGCGCGATCTGTTCGCGAAACAACGGCACGACTGAACCGCTCGACCCGATCACATTGCCGAAACGGACCGAAGCAAAGATCTGCCCGGTGCCTTGTTCGCTCGCTATATTGCCATGATAGCGCACGATCAGCTCAGCCCACCGCTTCGTCGCCCCCATGACATTCGACGGCCGGACTGCCTTGTCGGACGAGATGAGAACAAAATTGCGAACGCCAGCTTCGCGGGACATACCGGCCAATACATCCGTGCCGAGCACATTGTTGCGAGCGCCCTCAACAACATTCTCTTCGACCAGGGGAACGTGCTTGTATGCGGCGCAATGATAGACGTTCTCCACCTTGTGCTCGGCAAGGACGGACTTGATCAATGCCGCGTCGCTGATCGAACCGAGGACGGGCACGATCACGCAATCACTGATTGCCGTCAGTTCCCGTTGAAGCTGGTAAATACCGTGCTCGTTGACGTCGAAAATCACCAGCTTGGCCGGAGCAAGCTTGACGATGGTGCGGCAAAGCTCCGAACCGATCGATCCGCCGGCGCCGGTGACGAGGATGACCCGGTCCTCCACGGTCTTGTCGAGCAGGCTTGGGTCTGCGGGCACCGGCGAACGGCCAAGCAGATCGTCAATATCGATATCGCGCAGATGGCTGACAAGATATTTACCGGCCGTCAGGTCGGAAATCGCCGGCAAGATCCGCACCTTGACGTCGAGAGCCTTCAGCTTGCCAATCAATCTGCGGCGCTGAATGCCGCTTAAGGCAGATGTGGTCACGATCATCTCGTTTATGCCGAAATTATCGATCAGCGTCTCGAGCTGCGACGTCGGGTAGACGCGGATACCGAGGATATCCATGCCGTGAAGGCTTTTGTCATCATCGACAAAGCCGGCCACAAAAACCTCGTTCTGGCTCCTGAGCGCATTGGCCAATTGGCGGCCCGCATCACCCGCCCCGAAAATGAGACATTGTCTCTCCATGAGCTGCTGGCGAAGCGAGCTCCACAATATCCATTTGGCAGCGAACCTGCTGCCGCAGATAAGGCCGATGCTCAAGACCCAATAGAGGAATGGAATCGCACGGGGCACACCTTCGGCGCCGGTCATCAGCGTCAGGAACGCGAGGCAGACCCACAGAATCACGGATATTGTTACCGCCTGGATCATCGTCCAGATTGCCTTGTCAGGCAGATAGCGGATTACCGAACGATAGAGGCCGAAACGGACGAATACCGGCAGGCCGATCATCGGCGCAGCAACCATCAACAGGGCCTGCTCGCTGTTCGGTATGAAAAACGCACTGAATCTCAACAGATAGCTGAGCCAAACGGCGAATGTCAGCGTGACCACGTCGAAAGCGACAAGGATCAGTTGCTTGTAACGACGCGGCATCATCGAGATGCTTTGCCGAAAATTTTCCAATTTCATTGATCCTCGGTGCTTGAAACAAACGCCAGACCAGTAGCATAGGGTAATCAAAATGCAATGCTCGTCTGGTGATCAACCCCCACGTGCTTGGAAATCAACAGGAAACTCGTTGTGTTACGGATTGGAGAGAGGACGAGATCACGCCCGCCCTCCTTTCCTTAACGTGTGAATTGGACCCGGAACACGGCCCTCACCTCCGAGCTTACGGGCGAGCCCTCGCCTCAGCCGGAGCGGCCGATCCTGTATACCTGCCAGTCATGGTTTGATTTCTGCCAGGGCAGCGAATGCTGGGTTGCATCAAGCTGGCTGAAATGCCTTGCAAGGTTGTTGTCCTGACGGTTCCGCGGCAGGCGGTTTATCCAACACATATGGAAAGGCATTAATCTTGGTTGTCTTGGCGCAAAGCTGAAAGGACAGCCACATGGAACAGACATCAAATCTCAAACTGCCCTATATAGCGCCGTCCCAGGCGCAGAAACACGTCACCCATAACGAAGCCATTCGTGCGCTCGATGCTCTGGTTCAGCTGTCGGTGGCCGGCCGTAACGCTGCCGAACCGCCAGCGGAGCCTCAGGAAGGCGCCCGCTACATCGTTGCATCCGCCGCGTCAGGCCAATGGTCCGGCAAGGACAACCAGGTTGCCGCCTGGCAGGATGGAGCCTGGGCGTTCTTCGAGCCGCAGGAGGGCTGGTATGCCTGGGTGATGGAGGAGCGGACTTTCGCGGTCTTCAGTCAGGCGGCATGGAGTGGAGCAAAGGCGGGTACCAATCCTGTTCCAGCCGTTGGCATCAACACGATAGCCGATGAAACCAACCGGCTAGCGCTGAAAAGCCCTGCCTCACTGTTCGATCATGCCGGCCAAAGTCATCAGCTGAAGATAAACAAGGCGGATGACAATCAGGCCGCATCGCTATTGTTTCAGTCCAACTATCAGGGTTGCGCGGAAATGGGCACGATGTGGGGCCGCGACTTTCGAATCAAGACCAGCGCCGACGGCGACCAATGGCACGATGCCTTGGTCGCCGACAACGCCAGCGGGTCGGTGCGGTTTCCCGGCGGCATTGCCAACGCCGCCACCGGCAAGAAGCAATCCGGCCTGATTTTCGTGCCCGCCACAGAGATGGAAGCCACCATTTATCAAACGGCGGGCAGCCAGAATCCCACAACCGCCAAGCTCGCATCGGTTGCCTCGGATATCCTGACCTTTACGACTGACGCCGTATCGGCGTTCTTCGGTTCGCCCATGCGGGGCATGGCGATGATCCGGATATGGAATGTAACCAGATCGCCCGCACAATCGGCCTGGGCCGAATGGGATACAACGTTGAATGGATTGCAGGTCAGTAGCGCCGATCACGTCAGGCAGTGGTCGGCCGGCGATACGATCCAGATCGTCGATCCAGTCAAAAAGAATATCGCCGTCGATATTTCTCCGATGATGCAGAAACTTCTGGGCGGCGTCTTTATGCAGGACGGCCTCCTGCTTGGCACCAAGGACGCAACAAACATGACCATCGCATGCAAGGACGCTTCGCCAGTATCATCGTCCAACCTCGCCTATTTCAGAGGGGATGAACAACGCAGCTTCAGCGTGATCGGGGTGTATGGATAAAGAAATAGACGGTGCCGATTATCTCTCCCCCTTGTGGGAGAGAAAGGATTTTCTTGGATTTAGCCGCTTTGCTAAATCCTTAGAAAATCCAAGAGAAGGGATTTTGATGGTGCGTTTCCCCCTCTCTCCCCGCAAGGGGGGAGATAATCGGTGCTCAATTCTGCATCCTTCAAAGCTAACTCCCCCTGTAAGTCGAATAAGACCACGGCGTCACCAGCAAGGGCACATGGTAGTTCGCCTCGACATCGGAAATGGCAAAGCGGACGGGAACCTCGTCGAGAAAGGCTGGCGTATCAAGAGCAACCATCCTGTGCTTGAAATAATCCTCGACGAAGAAAATCAGTTCATAACGGCCAACCTTCATTTCGTCGGCCGAAAGCAAAGGCTCGTCCGTTCGCCCGTCCGCATTGGTTGCGAGTGTCTTGAGCAGCACCCGGCCACCTTCTTCGATGCGGTGCAAGGTGATTGCAATGCCCTCAGCGGGGCAGCCCGCCGCGGTATCGAGCACGTGCGTGGATAACTTTCCCATAAGAGCCCCCTTAGGCAATTAAATCGTGAAGGCGAAAACGCGCGATCAAAGCAATCTGCCGTAGTGCCTCTGCCACCTCTTCCCCGGCATTGTGGCTCAGGCGCTGGCGGAATGCTGCCATGATCGAGTGTTTGTCATGGCCGCGCACGCTCAGAATGAACGGGAACCCAAAACGACTCTGATAGGCATTGTTGAGCCGATGGAATTCCTCGAATTCATTGTCCGTCAGGCGGTCAAGGCCGGCTCCCTTTTGCTCGCTGGTGGATTCTGCCGTCAGGCTGCCCTGCCGCGCGGCCTTGCCGGCCAGATCCGGATGCGCGCGAATGAGCTGGAGCTGGGCGACCTGACCCGCTTTCTCAACGGCGGCCACCATTGCTCCATGCAGGCGATCAACACTGGAAAACGGGCGCATCTGCACCACTGCTTCTGGCACCCATGGCGAATGTTCGAATATCCTGCCGAGCGCCGCGATAAATTCCTCTGTGCTTGAATTGTTCAATTTTTCAAGCGTCATAGTCCCTCCCTCTCAACTCTTCATGCTTGCCCTTATTGAACGCAGGACATTTTCCGGCGTTGCCGGGGAGTCCAGCTGCGGCACCCCGCCTCTCATCGAAGCGATGGCGTCACGAATGGCGAGCCAGACCGAAATGCCCAGCATCAGCGGCGGCTCGCCGATCGCCTTGGAACGGAACACAGTCTCCTCCCGGTTCGGCATATTGTCGAGAATACGGACATTGAATTCCGGCGGCACGTCGCGCGATCCCGGTATCTTGTAAGTCGATGGCCCGACGGTCCGCAGGCGCCCGGACTTGTCCCACCACAGTTCCTCGCACGTCACCCACCCCATGCCTTGCACGAAAGCACCTTCGATCTGGCCAAGATCGATGGCTGGGTTCAGCGGCGAGCCGACATCCTGCAGAATGTCGGCGCGCAGGCAGCGCGTTTCGCCGGTCAGCGTATCGATCGCGACTTCCGCCACCGCCGCGCCGTAACTGAAATAGAAGAAGGGCCGGCCCTTCATCGTCTTGCCATCCCAGTGTATTTTCGGCGTCGCATAGTGTCCGGCTTCTGAAAGCTGAACCCTCTTGGCCCAGGCCATTTTCGCCAGTTCACCGAACGAAATCGATTCGTTACCGGCGTGGACCCGGCTTTCGCGATAAACGATCACGTCCTCTTCCACATCGAAATGCTCGGCCGCTACCCTCGTCATGCGCGCCTTGATGGCCGTCGCCGCCTTGAAGGCGGCCATGCCATTCAGGTCCGAGCCGGTAGAGGCAGCCGTCGCACTGGTGTTCGGTACCTTGCCGGTAGCGGTCGAAGAGATACGCACCATATCGAGGTCTACCTGAAACACCTCGGCAACGACCTGCGCAACCTTGACGAAAAGGCCCTGCCCCATTTCCGTGCCGCCATGATTGAGGAAGATCGACCCGTCCAGATAGACGTGCACCAGCGCACCGGCCTGATTGAGCGATGTCAGATTGAACGAGATACCGAACTTGACCGGCATCATCGCCAGTCCGCGCCGGATCACCGGATTTTCTGAATTGTGCGCATCGATTGTCGCGCGGCGGCGCTGCCAGTCAGCCGAAGCCATAACCGCCTGCGTCACCTCGACAAGACGATTGTCCTCGACCTTCTGGCCGTAGGGGGTCATGTCCCCCGTATCTTCGCCATAGTAGTTGATGGCGCGGACATTGTTGGGGTCGAGCTTCAACTCACGGGCGATCGTATCGATAACGCATTCGATGGTGATAATGCCCTGCGGCCCGCCAAAGCCGCGAAACGCCGTGTTGGAGACAGTGTTGGTCTTGCAGGCATGGCCGATGAAGCGCGCATGGGGAATGTGGTAAGAATTATCGGTATGGGTGAGTGTACGGGTGATAACGGGCCCGGTCAGATCCGGCAGATTGCCGGCCCGCGCCAGATACTCAACATCGAGGCCGAGAATGCGGCCCCGGTTGTCCACCCCGACCTTCCAATTGGCGACGTAGTCGTGGCGCTTGCCCGTCCCCGCCATATCATCGCGGCGCTTCAGCCTCATCTTGCAAGGCTTGCCGGTCTTGGCCGCGATCAGCGCCGCGGCACCGGCGATGATCGTCGGCTGGCTTTCCTTGCCGCCGAACCCCCCGCCCATGCGGCGCACCTGGCATTCCACTGCATTGGCGTGGATGCCAAGAATACCCGCTACGTGGTGCTGCACCTCGGTTGGGTGCTGCGTCGAGGAATGCACGAGCATTTCGCCGTTCTCGCCGGGAATGGCATAGGCGATGTGGGTTTCCAGGTAGAAATGATCCTGCCCGCCCATGCGCAGCTTGCCGGAAAACACGTGCGGCGCCCTGGCCAGGGCGGTATCGACGTCACCGTCGATAACCTCCTGCGGCGGCAGGACATAGCTCCTGCGCCGATGCGCTTCTTCCACATCGAGCACCGGCTCCAGGGGTTCGATATCCAGTTTGACCAGCTTTGCGGCGCGATAGGCCGTCTCGAAATCGTGTGCCGCGACGACAGCGATCACCCGGCCCTCATGATCGACGATGTCTTCGGCGAAGAGTGTCTCGCCATGAAGAATCGGCCCGACTTCATTGTGTCCGGGCACGTCTTTCGCCGACCAGACGCCTGCAACGCCTTGCACTGCCAGCGCTGCGGATGCGTCAAAGCCCTTCAGCGTGCCATGGGCGACCGGCGACAATACAAAGGCCGCATGCAGTGTGCCCGGCAGTTCCGGCATGTCGTCGATGTAATTCGCCTCACCCGAGACATGGCGCGCGGCGCTGTCATGGGCAATGCCTTTGCCGACGATACTGCGGTGGACGACCTTGGCGTCGATATTCATAGCGCCATCACCTCCACGGTCTCGCCAGCCACATCGCGCCAGAACCGCTCGGCGAGATTTGCCGCCACCTTCAGCCGGTAATCGGCGCTGCCGCGCCAGTCGGTGAGCGGCTTGAATTGCGCCGTAATCGCAGCAGCGCAGGCGTCGATTGCTTTGCGGTCAAAGCTGCTGCCGACCAGTGCCTGTTCCGCCTGGCCGGCGCGCTGCGGCGTCGCTGCCATGCCGCCATAGGCGATGCGGGCGCTGCGCACCTGCCCCTCCTCGCGGACAATCGAAAATGCCGCGCAGACTGTCGAGATATCCTGATCGTAACGCTTGGAGATCTTGTAGACGCGGAACTCCTGTCCCTCGCCTGGCTTGGGGATCGACACCGATGCGATCACCTCGTCGGGGCGCAATTCTGTCTTGCGATAGTAGAGGAAGAAGTCTTCGAGCGGCAGGAAGCGATGGCCGCTCAACGATGCAAGTTCCACCTCGGCGCCAAGCGCAATCAGCGCGGGCGGACCATCGCCAATCGGGCTCGCCGTGCCGATATTGCCGCCGATCGTTCCCATGGAGCGTATCTGTGTCGAGCCGAAGCGGCGGATGAGCGTGGCGAAGGACGGGTAGAAGCCCGCGACCCGTTCCAGCACTTCTTCCCACGTCACCGCAGCGCCGAAACTCAGATGATTTTCCGTTTCGCGGACCGCACGCAGTTCACTCACATGGGCAAGCGAGACCACCTCGTCCCAGCCGGAATGATAATCCGCCAGCGCAACGCCGAGATCCGTGCCGCCGCCGAGCAGGATCGCCTCCGGCCTCTCCTTGCGCAGCTGCAGGAGAACATTGAGCGAAGCCGGCTGGTGGAATGTCGCGCCGGAAGCCGAGATCGTTGCGTGCGGTTCGATCTTTGCGAAGGCGGCCACCTGCGGCCCGGCGATCTTCGCGCCGCCGGCGCGAATCACCTTGCGTCCGGCTTCGACGATGGGCCGGTAGCCGGTGCAGCGGCAGAGATTGCCCGCCAGCGCATCGTGAATATCGTCGTCATTGGCCCCGGCTTTGCCCGCCGCAAGACCAGCCAGCGAAATCACGATACCCGGCGTGCAGAAGCCGCATTGCGAGGAACCGTTTTCCGCCATCGCCTCCTGCACCGGGTGCAGTTGCTCGCCCTTCAGACCCTCGACAGTCACCAGCGCACGGCCGTCGATCTGGCCCATGGCGAGAATGCAGCTATTGGCGGCGTGGTAATGAACCTCGCCCTCATGGTGCGTTTCCTCACCCTGAGTTTGTCGAGGGGCGAACCACGGATCGCCGATCAGCACCGAGCAAGCCCCGCAATCGCCCTCGGCGCAACCTTCCTTGGTACCGGTCAGACGCGGCGTACTGCGCAGCCAGTCCAGCACTGTCATATCCGGCCGGACCGAGGCTTCCTGCTTTTGACCATTGAGAAAAAAACGTATTGTTTGTGACATGGCTGGCAGCTTCGACCGGCTGCGCGCGGGCGTCAAGAGGGTTGGGGATTGTCAATCCTGTAGACCACATCGTCAAAGAAAAACTCTTCGAGATTATTCCCCTCGCCGCCGCGATCGATCACGAGAAAATCCGACGTTTCTTCCAGTGAAATCAGCGGGTGATGCCAGACATTGCGGCCATAATTGACGCCCTGATTTCCCTTGCACAGAAAGGCGACGGGGTGTCTGGGCCGTCCTTCCTCATCTTCCGCCACGACGGCCAGAAACGGCCGGTTCTGCAGCGGCATGAAGGCTTGGCTGCCAAGCGGATGGCGTTCCAGCATCGTTATATCAATTGGCGTCCCAAAAGCCTTGCCCCGGAAGATGTTGACCAGCACCCGCGCAGCTGCGCCCGTAACATCGAGATTGGCGAGATCGTGATACCGTTCCGTCGTGCCATTGTTGATGAGGCGCAGTTCGGCACCTTCGGTTTCGATCACATCGCCGTAGGGCGCGAACAACGCCTTCGTCAGCGGCCGGACATCAATGCTTGCAATCCTCATATCGGAGACCTCTGAGAATTCGGCCTGGTGAGGCAGCTGGTGTGGGTTTCGAGAACCGGAGCGCAGCGGACATATGGGTGAGCACCGGAAGCGCAGAAAGTCGCATCAGATGGCCATCAGGGTGAATTGGCAGGGGTCTCCGGCCGATGCAGGTCGTGCCAGTGCCTTGCAATATCGATGCGGCGCGTGATCCAGGCTTCTTCATGGTGTTGAACATAATCGAGGAACCGCTCCAGCGCGGCGGCACGGCCCGGGCGCCCGGCGAGGCGGCAATGCAGCCCGATCGACATCATCTTCGGCGCGCCCTGCTTGCCCTCGCGATAGAGCACGTCGAACGTATCTTTCAGATAGGTGAAGAACTGTTCGCCGGAGTTGAAACCCTGCGGCGTCGCGAAGCGCATGTCATTGGCGTCGAGCGTATAGGGCACGATCAGATGCGGCCCCTTCGGACCCTCGACCCAATAGGGCAGTTCGTCGGCATAGCTGTCGGCGGAATAGACAAACCCGCCCTCCTCCATGACGATCTTCAGCGTGTTGTCCGAAGGCTTGCCTTGATATATGCCCAGCGGCCGCGTACCAGTGATCTCCGTATGCAGGCGCACTGCTTGATGGATATGCTGACGCTCAAGTTCTTCCGGGCAATCCTTGTATTCCAGCCAGCGCAGCCCATGACTGGCAATCTCCCAATCCGCCTCTTTCATCGCCGCGACCGCCTCGGGATTGCGCGCCATGGCGAGCGTCACGCCATAGACGGTGACAGGCATCTTGCGAGCGGTGAACATGCGCCATAGCCGCCAGAAACCGGCGCGCGAGCCATATTCGTAGATCGATTCCATGTTGAGATTGCGCTGGCCGGGCCAGGGCTGGGCCCCGACGATCTCAGAAAGCAGGCACTCCGATGCCGGATCATTGTCGAGGATCGAGCTCTCGCCGCCCTCTTCATAATTGACCACGAACTGCACGGCGATCTTGGCGCCGCCCGGCCATTTCGGGTCGGGCGTATTGCGGCCATAGCCAATGAGATTGCGGGGATAGTCGGACAAGGCTGGAATAACTAATGCGAGTGTTTCGGCTTATCGTCTCTGCGATCTTTGCGTGTAATGTACATCATGAAGCCTGCCATCGCCAATCCACCGACTGGCATGATCATGAAAAGCAAAAACTGTTCCAAGCTCATGGCTTCAATCCCTTCAAGATCCGTCTCGCAAATAAATGTAATGCAGTCGCAGCCAAAATACAAATCACCGTGCCGCCTGCAATCAATAGGTTCGGCCCGCCTGAATTGTAGATACTTGATGCCATGGGAGCCAAGCCGCCCACGGCATAGAGCGCAACAGAGGCCCCATTAAACCAAGCTGCTGTCAGCTTCGTCCGCTCATTGTGAACCGTGGTAAAAATATCCAATATTACACCGGGTAGAAGCAATAAATTACGGAAAAACTTCAATAAAATCGCGCGGTCAAAAATGAAGCGCCGGTGTCACCGGCGCTTGAACACCGATCCCACCGCCGGAACAATGGCAGCTGCGAGAGCCAGCTTGAGGATGTCGGCAACGATGAAAGGGCCCACGCCGAAGGTAAAGGCTTTCTCAAAACCAAGGAGGTAGGCCATCCACAGGAAGCCCATGCCCAGGATGACCACTTCAGCGGCAAGCATGGCCAGGCCGAGCAAGACCGGATTGCGGGCGAAGCCCTTGTCGGCCGCACGGCCAACAATCCAGGCGGCTGCGAGATAGGAAAGAAGATAGCCGCCCGTGGGTCCAACCATATAGGCAAGGCCAATGCCCTTTTCCGGCGTTCCGGTGAATACCGGCATGCCGAGTGCGCCTTCAAGCAAATAAAGCGCCATGGTTGCAACTGCGAGCCGCGAGCCATAGGCCGCAGAGATGGCGAAGACGGCGAAAGTCTGCATCGTCACGTTCACGAACACCATGTCGACCTTGGTCTTGGCGGCCAGGGTCATCAATGCCGTCCCCGCGAGAGCGAGCGAAACATACCAGATCGCCTTGGCAAGCTGGCCTTCCGGCTGGAATTCTTCGGCAAGAGAACGGGTTTGAACTGCAATCATTTCTTTAACCTCCAGATCGGCCTTCGCCCAAAGGCGGCTTTCGCCACGTCATGAAAACGGTATATTGGGGTTTATGTCGCACCGCAATACGTCGAAAGCCCTACAAAGGTAGTATCCATTAATGTCTCTCGTTTTCGACAGCAGTTTTGCGCCGCGCTATGGCGAATTCGTTGATATTGCGCCAAATGTCCAACGAATCACGGTCAACAATCCCAGTCCTTTCACTTTTCACGGCACCAACTCCTATCTGGTTGGGCGGGACACGCTGGCACTGATCGATCCCGGGCCCCTCGACGAGGCGCATCACGCAACGCTTCTGCGCGCCATAGCCGGCCGCCCGGTCAGCCACATCTTCGTCAGTCACACCCACCGCGATCACTCGCCGCTGGCGACCGTGATGAAGGATGAGCTCGGCGCCACGATCGTCGCGGAGGGCCCGCATCGGCCGGCCCGCGCCCTGCACATAGGCGAGGTCAACCTGCTGGATGCCAGCGGAGATATGGAATTCGTTCCGGATATCGCAGTGCCGGACAACGCTCTCATCGAGGGCGATGGCTGGGCGCTACGCGTCATTCACACACCCGGCCACACCGCAAACCATGTGGTTTTCGCACTGGAGAGCACCGGAATTCTGTTTTCGGCCGATCATGTCATGGCCTGGGCCACATCCATCGTCGCCCCGCCCGATGGTGCCATGTCGGACTACATGGCGTCGCTCGACCGCCTGCTGCAGCGGCACGACCGCGTCTATTTTCCCGGCCATGGCGGCCCGGTGACCAAGCCCAGGACCTTCGTTCGCGGCTTGAAAGCCCACAGGAAGATGCGTGAGCGCGCGATACTGGAGCGTGTGCGGGCCGGCGACCGCAACATTCCAGCCATGGTCAGGGTGATCTACCGGGAAACCGATCCGCGGTTGCATGGCGCTGCCGCTCTCTCGGTTCTCGCGCATCTTGAGGACCTTGTCGGCCGCGGAATTGTGCAGACCGAAGGAAACCCGGCGATTGATGGGGTTTATTGGTAGTTTCTTACAATGGTAGCATCACTGCGCCGGCTGGGTCGTTTCTTCCTCCGGCTGGGCGCCCTGCACTTCCGCATCGAGTGCCGTCATGAAGGCGGTGATGCGGTCGGCATTCTCGCCGAGGTCGTGAATGCCGTAGCGGGAAACCGAGCGCATATCGACGTAGGTGGTCTCGCCCTCGTCGGCGAGGCGGATGACCACATCGCTGGTGAAGCCCATGAGCCAGGTCCGCGCCACCACTTCCAGCAGGATTTCCTCGTCCTCGCCCGGCTCGCCTCTCTGGCTTATGATCGTCCAGCCGTTATTGGCGATGACGGTATTCACCGCGGTTAAAATCCGGTCGGGCGAACCCTCATAGCGGCGGCCCGTCACTTGAGGATAGGCACTGGATTGAAGCCCACGGCTATCCTCATCATTGACAAGCGGATTCATCCGCTCTGTCCGCTGTCCCGCGGCGAACAGTTCAGGCGGGTCAGTAACATCGGTCGAGACATCGTATATCGTTGGAAGCGCCAGTGCCTGATAGAGCGTGGTGACGAAGGGTGCGAGCACCAGCAGCGCAATCACTGCACCCCAGAACGCGCTCGCAAAACCGCGATCGCCGCGGCGCCATACACTGGTGAAGCCCTTGATGCTGAGCAGGACCGCGAACAGCGCCAGACCGGCAACGATGGCAAGCAGCCAGAGAAACTCAGGTGTTTCGATGCGCTCGAATCGATGCCCCAGGCTCGAGAGCACAAAGAGGATCGCCGAAAGAAAGGCAAAGCGTACCGACCATTTGGCTGAAATCGATTGGCGGCGTCGATAATGCGTTCGCATGGGTTCCTTTCAGCCGCTGATCTTCGCAATGAACGTGACGCCGGGCAGGCCGTCGAAATGAGCGTCGCATGTCAAAAGTTCTGCGTCATATTCCAATGCAGTCGCGTAAACAATTGCGTCGGCAGTCGCAAGTTTTTGCTGGACGCAAATCGCTGCAGCCGCCAGAGCGATCTTCGTATCGAGGGGGGCGATAAGGCACATTTGGGTGAAAGCAATAACCTGATCCGTCTTGTCCTCACTTAGCTCCCGGGTAAGCCATTTCGCAAGTTCGAGCTCTACAATCGCCGGAACCAGCCAATCTTCCCGCGCCGGCATGAGAGGTGCTATTATTTTTCCGGTGGGTGAGGCAATCAGCCATTCGATCCAGGCTGACGTATCGACGAGACGCATCAGAACCGGTCTTTGCGGTCGCGATAGTTCTTCGAAGTGGCGCCCTTGGCAATCCCCGCGAGGTCGGCCTGTTCGGGAACGGGGATGAGCAATACCCCAGTTTCCTTCGGTATGAAGACAAACTCCTGCCCGGCCTTCCATTTGCGTGCAGTACGAACAGCTTTCGGAATCGAAATCTGGAACTTCGTCGAAAGTGTTGCAGTGTCAGGCATGTCGTACTCTTCTCCGATCGATAACAATCCGGTAAGAAAATAGCACGCCTCGACACTTTCTCAAAGCCCAGCGTGAAATCGCTACGCCGTTACCGGATCATAAACCCGCGTCGTTTCATTATACTGCAGGCCGATGGCCGGGTCGCTCTTGCTGATCTTGCCATTTTCGAGATGACCCGCATAGCGGCGCAGGAAGCTGTTGCTATTAACCGCATCGGCGACGGAAACATCGTACCAGCCGTCCTTTGTCGCGACATCGATGCTTGCCGTCCCGTTTTCGATGACAGCCTTATCGCCGGTATAGGCGCTGACCAGCTTCAACTTGCCATTGGCTGTCGGCCATTCGTCGAAGACGATCTGGATCGTGGCTCCGTCATTCAAAGATTTTACATCGACAATATTTGGAAGCTGCATCTGGACCGTATCCAGGGTATTGCCTGCGAACTCGAATAGATAACCATTCGGGCCGTGGATGGCATGGGCATAATCGCCATTGGCGACCTGGGCATAGCTATTCTCTGATAGTGTGACCGGCGTCCCGCCGACCTTCGTGCCTTCGACACTAAAGAACCAGGGGCCATCGCTCCTCGAATAGGGTATGACATAGAACGATGCGCCAAGCGGGCCGGAATTTCTGATGACCCACTCCACCCTTGTCTTGCCGTCGGTGTGAGTTCCATATTTGAAGAACACCTGGAAATCATAGCCGACCGGCAATAGCGCACATTGCGCCTTGTCCTGTTTGACCAGCACCGGCTTTTTCGCCTCCGGGTCGGCCAGGACATGAGAATATTCCGGCTGGAAAGCACCGACACCTGTCGAATTGCCTTTTACTTTCGCCGCAAAAGTTCTTTCGGATTTGATCGCGTCGATCAGTTCGTCCATTGCGCCCATTTTGGTGCGGTCAAAATCGAATGCACTGGTCAGATCACCGGCGATGGCCTGCCTCCAGGACGAGATACTGGAAGACGCAGGCGTATACGCTTTCTGTTTTTCTTTTGCCGTGAGCCAGCTATCGAGAAAGCGGATGACGGAGGTATGATCGAAAACTTCCGAACAGACCCGCCCGCCGGCACTCCAGGGTGAAATAACCAGCGTCGGAACACGCGGCCCCATGCCGATGGGGGTTGCCTGTTCGATTGACGTTTCGGAATTGATCTCACCCGCGGCCGCCAGGGTGATGCCGGGCGAAGTCTGTCCGTTGTCCGATGTCAACGGTGGCACAGGCGGGAGCACATGATCGAAGAAACCGCCATTCTCATCATAGGTAATAATAAACACGGTCTTGTGCCAGACTTCCCTGTTGCCAAGAAAGGCGCGCAAAATCTCGTTCAGATAGAACTCACCGAAATGCGGCGGATATTTCGGATGTTCGGTGAAGGCTTCTGCTGGAACAATCCAGGATACGGCCGGAAGCTTGTTGTCGATGATATCCTGTTCAAACTGCGATGGCTTGCTCGCATCGGTCCGCAGAACCGAGTTTACAGACTGGTTCTTCTTGTAGATCGATGTCGTCCGGTCGCGGTATTGTCTGAAGAACTCAAGCGTATTGTCGCCGTAGTTTCCAGCGAACGGATCGCTCGTCCACGTCAAGCCGTCCTGGTAAAATTTCCAGTCGACGCCAAGGTCCTCAAGTTTCTCCGGATAAGACTTCCAGTCGGCCCGGGACGGATCATTGTCAGAAACATCGTCGTCCTTTGAACTGAAAAAACCGTTGGAGGTCCGGCCCTTGCAGGTGCCGGTCCAGAAGTAACTGCGATTGGGGTCTGTCGGACCATTGACCGAGCAGAAATAGGCATCGCAAAGCGTGAATGTCTTCGCCAGCTTGAAATAGAGCGGAATATCATTCTGCGTATAGTGCGCCATGGAGACGATGTCCCTGAATGGCATCCACTGGTCGTTCTTGCCTGCATTCCACGCAGCAATACCGTCCTGATACCCGTGCCATGGATCCTGCAGGAAGACCGTTCCGGAACTGTTCGGATCGATATCGCCTTCAGGCTCATTGACGGTCATTTTGGGCAAATGATAGGGCTTGACCCACTGTTGCTTTCTGGCTTTGCCGGATTTCGTCTGTCCGGTAAAGTTGTATGCTGGAGTTCCATCAGCATTCAGCTCTGCAAACTCGAAATCCGGCTTGCCGTCCTTCAGTGCGTCAAGCTCCATGACCCACTTGCCAGCCGCATTCTTCACAGGCCGCGCCCAACCCAGCTGGTCAAAGACACTTTTTCGGTCCTGCTTCTTCATCGGCCTCGGATCCCCAAAGCCGCGCACGCCGCGCAAGGTTCCGAAATAATGGTCGAAGGAACGGTTTTCCTGCATCAGGATCACCACATGTTCGATATCAGCAAGCGATCCCTTCTCGCATTCCACGCCTGCTGCCAACAGATCGTCGACCACCGTCGATTGAGCAAGCGCTTCGCTCATATAGTTTGAGCAGGCGGTGTAGGCTGCGGCGCTCGTGCCCGCAAGACCCAGCATCTTGATGAAATCGCGTCTATCCATAATAAACTTCCTGAAATAAGTCGGTTATTGAAATGTTGTTTGATGCTTATTTTGATTCAGAGAACGCTGCATTCATTCTTTGCAGCAATACGCAGCGGAACAATATTGCATCATTGACAAACAGCACTCTTGAGCAATGCGGTAAGCTTGGCTTTATTTGCAATGAGCTGATCGCGCTCTTTTGTGACATTACCCAACTGCCGTTTAAGCTCATCCCGCTCAGCTTCAGTAAGGTCGGCCCGCTGTAACCTCTGGAGGAGCTCTTCCTGTTCAGCCAATTTTGCGTCGAGGGCGGTCTGAATTTGCCCCTGCTGACCGGCAAGATCAGCATTATCCTGCTGCGCTTTGGCCAACGCACTTTTGGTTTCCTTCAGCTCTGCGGTCACCGCATCGAAAGTCGACCTGGCAACACTGTCATCCGGCTTGGAGTCCGATCCATTACAGGCAGAAATCAAAATCAGGGGAAGTAACAGGCAAAAACGATGTTTCAAAACCTTGCTCCAACGGAATAAATAAAAAAATATCTGCAGCTTGAAATTTCAAATATACTATTCGATCTGCTCTGGTGGGACGGCCGAGCCAGATTCCGGCCTTTGTTCCCGGACGGCAGCAGTATCGCGGATCGTCACGCGTTCGGCATACCCGCCGCGTGTGAAATCTGGATGACATGCTCGCTGACGGGTGAGCGGCCGGGATCCGGTTGCAGATTTATTCCGTTTACACTTTATGAGTGGATCGGCTGTCACATAGCTGACATCATCGCAGACGTGATTTGGGTATGAACCCCAAGGGGCAGGAAACAGGGAGCGGACCGCAAACCGCTTTTCGCAAAAGAAGAATGACGGGGCCGAAGATGATGCCTGATGCTGGCAAAGCGGTTTCGCTTGAAGTTGTAGAGATCGAACTGGCGCTTGGCGCACAGGATATCGTTGCCGACGGATTTGAAGGTGCGCTGCAGAAAGCCGCCGATCTCGTCAATGGCGAAGTGATCTTCAATATCAGGGGGCCGGAAGATGGCGACCAGCAGCGGATCGCCGCCATTTCCGTTTCAGACGGAATGACGAATCAGGTGGTGTTCGTCTTGCTTGGCAATGATGGAACCACTTTGACCGTGACCTCCGAACAGGACGAAGCCACGCTTCTTGAAAAACTCGGCGCGGATTTTGTCGCGGTCATGAAAGGACTGCTGGTCTAGCGCAAAGGCTGAATGCGTTCCAAGGCACTTCCTGCCCAAGAATACCTGGAAATGGCCGAAGACCGGGCAATTCTTACCCAACAACCGTCGATTCTGGCTAAAGAATCTGCACCTTGAGTTGATTTTTGGGTTAGTTCGGTTGCAAGGCGTGTTTTCCAGCAGCTAAGCTTTGCTCTTGCCGGCAAGTCTGGCTAAGGTTGCATACCCTTCACATCCGGAGTTCCAAAATGGCGAACGGCCACCCCCTCACCAATGTCCAGCAGCGCGATATCAACGCAATCCTGCATCCCTACACGCCGATCCACAAGCTTCAGGAAAACGGGCCCGTCGTGATGGGACACGGCAAAGGTGTCTATCTCTATGACACGCAAGGCAAGGAATATATCGAAGGCATGTCGGGGCTGTGGTGTGCGGGCCTCGGCTTCGGCGATGAAGAAATGATCGAGGCGGCCAACGAGCAGATGCGCACCCTGCCCTATTACCATCTCTTCGGGGGCAAGGGTATGGAGCCGGCCATCGAACTCGCTGAAAAGCTTAAGGAAATCGCGCCGGTGCCGATTTCGAAAGTGTTCTATACCTCGTCCGGCTCCGAGGCTAATGACACCCAGGTCAAGCTCGCCTGGTATTATAACAATGCGCTTGGCCGGCCGAAAAAGAAGAAGATCATCTCCCGTATCAAGGCCTATCACGGCGTGACCGTCATGGCAGCCTCGCTGACCGGCCTCGCCGGTAATCACAAGGGTTGGGACCTGCCGGTCGAAGGCATCCTGCATACGGATTGCCCACACCATTACCGCTTCGGCCTCGAAGGCGAAAGCGAAGCCGAATTCGTCACACGCCTCGCCAAGTCATTGAAAGATATGATCGAACGCGAGGGACCGGAGACGATCGCCGCCTTCATCGCCGAGCCGGTGATGGGTGCGGGCGGCGTCATAGTTCCCCCTTCCGGCTATTTTGCGGCGATAGAACCCATCCTGCGCGAGCATGATATTCTGATCGTCTCCGACGAGGTGATCAATGGCTTTGGCCGCACCGGCAACTGGTGGGGCAGCCAGACCGTCGGCATGACGCCAACGACCATTTCCGCCGCCAAGCAGCTGACCGCGGCCTATGCGCCACTCGGTGCAGTGCTTGTTCCGGAGGATGTCTATCAGGCCTATGTCGACCACAGCGCCCAGCTCGGCACGTTCGGCCATGGCTTCACCTATGGCGGTCATCCGGTCGGCTGCGCCCTCGGCGTGAAGGCAATCGAGATCTACCAGCGCCGCAATATTGTTGAGTATGTGCGAGGGCTTACCCCACTATTCGAGGCCCGCTTGAACAAAGTCAAAGATCACCCGCTCGTGGGCGAGGTCCGTTCTTGCGGACTTGTTGGCGCGGTTGAGATGGTTGCTGACAAATCGACGAAGCGGCCTTTCGATCCGGCGCATGGCGTTGGAGCAAATCTTGCAAAGTTCCTCGAAGGACATGGCGCTGTGCTCCGCGCTCTAGGCGATACGATCGCATTCTGCCCGCCAATGATCATCACGGAAGACGAGCTCGACGAGTTGTTCAACCGGTTCGAGAAAGCACTGGCCGACACTGAGGCCTATGTGTCGAAGAACGGACTGCGCGCGCAGTAGTATCAATATGTTAAAGGAAAATGGGGCGGCGCAGCCGCCCCTTTTTTGGTCTTGTCACTGTGTGGTGAGAACGATCTTTTGTTTCTCTCCGGCTTTGATGCGGACATAGGTCACCGGAATATTACCATGATCCGGATCGATACCGGCGATCCAGCCTTCGGCTGCACCGGTTAGCGAGGTCAGGTTTGCCGCGGGATCCAGTTTCGCATCGTTGATACTGACGGCTGCGGTGTTGGGAACGTGAATCTTCACCGTGTAGTATTCCAATTCCGGCTTGAAACTGCCGGCGGGATCAGGAGCAGCGGTTTCGAATGTCACCTCTTTGTCTTTGCTTTGCACCGACAATGTCTGGAGGAAATAGATCCCTTTCTCGTAGTCGTAGCTCTTGCCATCATCATCGTAATAATCGAATGAAGTGCGCTTCGTATCGGGAAACACCTCTATATTCAGCTCCGTCAGAGGCTTTTCACCCACATATTGGACATCCTCACGCAGCATGGGAACGATCGCCCCCGGACGGAAGAATAGCGGAAAATTGCTTTCCCATTTCACGGTGTTGAAGGCGATGGATTGCCCCCCGGTCTGCGATTTGCCGGAATTCCACTCAGTCCAGGTCCCTTGCGGCAAATAGATATCCTTGCTGCGTTGCCCCTGCTCAACGACGGGAGAGGCCAGCAGCCATTCGCCGAAGAGCCACGACTGAGAATCGTTGCGAACATTGCGGTCGTTTGGCCAGTCGAAAATAAGCGGGCGAACAATGCCGACACCGGTCCTGTTGCGCTGGTGTTCATAGCTGTAAATATAGGGGATCAGTTTGTAGCGCAGCCTGATTGCCTCAACGGCTGCGTCATAGCCAGTCCCATACCACCAGAGCTGACGTTGCACCCCGTTCTCGCCATACACGCGAAAGATCGGCGTGCATATGGCAAACTGCATCCAGCGCGCATAGTCCTCATAACCGGTACCGCCTCCCGCAAAAGTCCCGCTTCCGTTCTGGAACCCACCCGTATCCATGGTCCATTGCATGGCGCCGGCATTGACTGCCCCCAGCATTCGATTGCGCTGTTCAGCCATGCTGGAAAAGCCGTTTCTGATATCACCTGACCAGAGGCCATAGGCGTAACGCTGCGACCCCAGATAGAAGTTGCGGTTGATCGACCATACGCGCGTATCCGGCCTGTTGGTACGCTGCCAGTTATAGATGCCGCGCTGCGCATCCAGACCTTCGGTTTCATTGCCGTCATCGGTGGCGCCGCTCGAACCGAACTCATCATTCCACCAGCCGGCGATGCCTGAATCGAACAGGCTGCCAAGATGGTCCGTATACCATTTGATCACCTCCGGTTTGCTGAAATCAACGTGCCGCATGTCCGTGGTCGGCAGGAAATAATCCGCCACTGCCTTTGTATTCGGCATCCACCAGCCCTTCTTTGTGGCTTCGCTGCCTTCCTGGGAGTCAACAGGGATGCGGGGCTTCAGGATGGCGGTCATCTTAACTCCCTGCTCATCGAGCCACCGCTTCAGCCCACCGTTCGCCCCATTAGGAAATTTTTCGCTATTCCAAGTAAACTGGCTGTTTGGTATGCCGGCTCGAGCCCAGTTCATCCAGTCCAGATCAAATGTGAAGGCGTCGATCGGAATGTTTTCGCTGCGGTATCGTGAAATGATGACACGAAGCTTCGTTTCGTTAAGCCCAACGCTGTTGTCGTCTCCATTCCATGCGTTGTCTGCGCCCCATTGGTGAAGCCCATCGCCCATTTTGGAAACAGCGGTGAGCGGCCGCTGATCCTGGCCACCGAACCAAATATTTCAGCAGGACGGCCAACCAGCAGATAGTAGTCAACGTCCGGTTTCGAAATGGACCCAAAAACAATGCGGCGGGAGTCCGAGAGATCGACATTGCTCGTTTCTGACCCTATCGTGTCGACCAGAACACCATAGCCGCTTGTGCTCCAGACAAGCGGGGCACCCGCATGACCTTGGTCGGACGTCTTCAAATCCTGCAGGCCCGTGCGCAATATTCCTGTATTACCAATGCTTGCCTCGTCTGCAATACCATAGAGAGCATCGGAAGCATTGTGTTCTACGCTCACTTGTCCGAGTTGCAGATCGGCGGCGGGGGAACGCGCCAAAATCTTGCCTGCGGCATCCCTGAGAAGGATCGTTTCCGTCCGTTTTTCCCACTTGGCGGTAAACTGACCCGTCGTGATCTCAACCGAATCCGCGTCTCCTCTAACCTCTGGATCGATTTCGGCAACGGGCTCAACCGGCGCGACGTCCCCCGGTTGCGGAAGAACGCGGGTTGCGTCCGTTGCTGCCATGCCATCCGGCCGGAAACGGACGCGCAATATATTTGCCGCGAAAGCGCGAACTTCAAGCACATCCTTTTCCAACTGAACATCAAAGCCGCCCGATTGTAGCGTAACGCCCGTTGGCAAATTGGCCGGTTCTATCCTTCCCTCGCCCTTCTCTCCGGCTGGGCCTTTTTCTCCAATTTCGCCTTTTTCCCCGGGTGGCCCAGCAATAAAGGTTCCACCGTCTGTGCCCTGCGAAGAATTGCTGTCATTGCAACCGGTCAATCCTGGCAATAGCAATAGACTTAGAATAGAAAGTTGAACGCGGTTCAAAATAATTCCTCCTCAAAATCAGGTCATAAGAAAATAAAATCGGCAAACAGCTGGGAATATCTGCATGCCATCAGGCAAGCACAACCACTGTACAGCTGGCCTCTTGCCATCACTGTACGTACGCCAGTCCTATAGTGCCGGTAGTTGGTTCTTGCTTAAAAAATTGTTCGTCAAAAAATCGATTGCGCGAGGTTGTAGCCCGCACCGTCGTCTAAACTATCGAATTTCATACTGGTAGCCCCCTCCCAAGGTGCCGCGCAACCAAGCGCAGCAGGGAAAAAACACGAATTCGAAATTCCGTCAATTATTCGATAGTCGCATAAAAACTTAGGAAGCAGCTTTTAGAGGAACTCAAGCCCCAGGTTGTGGAGAACGTTCAGTCTCCTGAGTGTCCTCCAGACGAACGAAACGGAAGCCCTTTTGCTTTAGTGCCAGAATGCCCTTGACCACGCCTTCTCCCGCGACGCGACCCGGCTGATTGACATGGGCAATGATGACGTCGCCGTCCTTGGCGGCTGTGATGCGCTTTTCCACCTGGCCGGCCATGAGTGAGGCACCCATATCGGCATTCAGCGAATAGCCTGCCACGCGATAACCCAACTGGTGGATCAGCGTGATCGCATCGTCGCTATAGCGGGCGGTCGCATCGCGATACCAGGCCGGCTTCGTTATCGCTGCCGTTTGCAGGGCATCTACGCCGCCCTGTATTTCGGATTGGATAGCGGCTTGCGATCCAGCTGTTTTCAGTCCGAACATTGTCGGCTGGTCGTCAATAGCAGGGACATGGTTTAGTCCATGATTTTCCAGCTCGAACAGGTCGGCATGGGCTTTCATCACGCCAAGCGCCGCGACATTGCGCTTGAGCCAGCGACCGGTGACAAAAATTGTCGCCGGAATATGATTATCCACCAATGCGTTGAGGATGCGCAGATCGGTCTGGCCCGAGCAGGCATCGAGCGTCAAGGCAACCTGAGGCGTGGCCTTGCCACCCTTGGTCACGTAGAGCTTTGGCTCGACGAAATGCGGGTGTTCTTTGGCAGACACGCCGGTCGGCGCAACAAAAAGGAGAGCGATCAGACTGAGGGAGATTTTGCGCAAGATCATAGCCATCACTTGAGGAACGCGCCGAGCTAGGCACGTGCAACCAAGCGGATTTGTGGCAGGATGGACTTTCGCTTCCCTTTCAACTCATTTTGATTTAGCCGACGCCTGGGCGGCCGCAAGACGGGCAATCGGAACCCGGAATGGCGAGCAGGAGACGTAGTCCAGCCCCGTTTCCTCGCAGAAGTGGATTGACGCCGGATCGCCGCCATGTTCGCCGCAAATTCCGAGCTTGATGCCAGGGCGCGTCGCCCTGCCCTTTTCCACCGCGAGGCGCACCAGTTCGCCCACACCATCGACGTCGATCGAGACGAAAGGATCCTGTTCGATGATTCCCTTGGTTTGATAGGTCATCAAGAACGACGAGGCATCATCGCGCGATATACCAAATGTGGTTTGGGTCAAATCATTGGTACCAAAAGAGAAAAACTCGGCAACCTCGGCGATCGAATGGGCCCGCACTGCGGCGCGCGGCAGCTCGATCATAGTCCCCACCAGATAGTTGATCTTGATATCCGCCTCTTTCATCACATCGGCAGCAACAGCGTCGATCCGCGCCTTGACGAAATCCAGCTCGGCACGAAGCCCGACGAGCGGTACCATGATCTCGGGTTCGACCGGCGCACCGGTCGATTTGGCTGCCTCAACCGCCGCTTCGAAAATCGCCCGCGCCTGCATTTCGGCAATTTCCGGATAGGAAATGGCGAGCCGGCAGCCGCGATGTCCAAGCATCGGGTTGATTTCATGCAGACTTTCGGTTCGCTCACGCAGCTTGTCCACACTCACATTCATGGCATTGGCAACTTCAGCGATCTCCTCCTCCGTCTTCGGCAGGAATTCGTGCAACGGAGGATCAAGCAGGCGGATCGTAACCGGCAGGCCATTCATGATTTCGAATAATTCAACGAAGTCAGACCGTTGCATCGGCAAGAGCTTGTCGAGAGCAGCGCGGCGACCTTTCTCATTATCGGCCAGGATCATCTCGCGCATGACAACGACGCGCTCGCCCTCGAAGAACATATGCTCGGTGCGGCAAAGTCCAATGCCTTCAGCTCCGAATGAGCGAGCCATGCGGGCATCGTTGGGCGTCTCAGCATTGGCGCGCACTTTCATGCGCCGTGCCCCATCAGCCCATTCCATGATCTTACCGAAATCGCCGGAAAGTTCCGGCTGCAGCATAGGGACAGCGCCCTTCAAAACCTGGCCAATACCGCCATCGATGGTGATGATGTCACCCTTTTTCAAGACAACGCCCATAGCGAGCAAGGTTTCGTTGCGATAGTCGACACGCAGCGAGCCCGCGCCTGAAACACAGGGCTTGCCCATGCCCCGTGCCACCACAGCGGCGTGGCTGGTCATGCCGCCGCGCGTGGTCAGGATGGCTTCAGCGGCGTGCATGCCATGAATGTCTTCGGGACTGGTTTCGATCCGGACAAGAATGGCCTTGCGCCCTTCCGATTTCAGCTGTTCGGCATCCTCCGAGGAGAAAACAATTTCACCCGTAGCGGCACCTGGGGACGCGGGAAGGCCGCTGCCGATGACATTGCGCTTTGCACTCGGATCGATGGTTGGATGGAGCAGTTGATCCAGCGAAGCGGGATCGATGCGCAATACTGCTTCCTCGCGTGAAATCAGCCCTTCTTCTGCCATCTCGACGGCGATCCGCAACGCAGCCTTCGCGGTCCGCTTGCCTGAGCGCGTCTGCAGCATCCACAGCTTGCCGTTCTCGATAGTGAATTCGAGATCCTGCATGTCGGCATAGTGCCTCTCAAGCCGCTCCGAAACGGCGCAGAACTCGGCGAATGCGTCAGGCATCACCTTTTCCAGAGACGGTTTGTCCGACCCGGCGGCAATGCGGGCTTCTTCAGTAATATTTTGCGGTGTCCTGATGCCGGCCACCACGTCCTCACCCTGTGCATTAACCAGAAACTCGCCGTAGAGTTTCTTTTCGCCTGTCGAGGGGTTGCGCGTGAACGCGACTCCGGTCGCCGAACGATTGCCCATATTACCGAACACCATCGCCTGAACGCTGACGGCTGTTCCCCAGCTTTCAGGAATATTGTGCAAGCGGCGATAGGTGATCGCGCGCGCGTTCATCCAGCTGGAAAAGACTGCGCCAATAGCACCCCAAAGCTGCCTCTCCGGATCTTGGGGAAACGGCTCTTCCAGTTCCTCTTCGACCTTGGCCTTATAGAGGTCGATGATACCCTTCCAGTCCTCGGCAGTTAGAGCTGTGTCGACCTCATGGCCCAGATTGGCTTTTGCATCTTCGAGGATTTCTTCAAACACCGCATGATCCAGCCCCATCACAACATCAGAATACATCTGGATGAAGCGGCGGTAGCTGTCATAGGCGAATCTGGCATCACCCGTTTCGTGAGCGATTGCCTCAACCGTCTCATCATTGAGGCCGAGGTTGAGAACTGTGTCCATCATGCCTGGCATGGAGGCACGAGAACCGGAGCGTACGGAAACGAGAAGCGGCTTGTTTTTATCCCCGAAGTTGCGGCCGGTGACGCTGGCTATGTGGGTCAGTGCCGCTTTTACATCACCTTCCAGCGTATCGGGATATTGGCGGTTGTTTTCGTAAAACCTGCTGCAAACTTCCGTCGTTATGGTAAAGCCAGGCGGAACGGGCAACCCGAGGGAGCACATCTCGGCGAGATTTGCTCCTTTTCCTCCCAAAAGATTGCGATCGCCAGCAGAACCTTCTGCCTTGCCATCACCGAATGTGTAGACCCATTTCACCATTGCAGCCTCCCATGCCGCCAGAGCATATGAGAGGTCTACGCGATCATTCCGTCAAGCACCATAGAAAAATGCTGCAACGCAGCATTCAAATCGATTAGCAGAGTAAATCCGCGTTAATCTTTGAAATCCTTCGTCATTCGGAAGGTTAGCTTGCTTCGCGAAGCTGTTCAGCGGTCTGAAGATCAACGGAAACCAGCTGACTGACGCCCTGCTCGGCCATGGTTACACCGAAGAGGCGGTTCATTCGTGCCATGGTGATTGGATTGTGGGTAATGACCACAAACCGGGTATCGGTAGACGAAGCCATCTCGTCCATCAGATTGCAGAATCGCTCGACATTGTGATCATCAAGTGGCGCATCCACTTCGTCGAGCACGCAGATCGGTGCGGGATTGGTCAGGAACACTGCAAAGATCAAGGCCATGGCTGTCAATGCCTGCTCGCCGCCGGACAGAAGTGTCATCGTCTGCGGTTTCTTGCCCGGTGGCCGCGCCAGGATTTCCAAACCCGCTTCCAGCGGATCATCCGATTCAATCAGTTGCAGCTCCGCCGTGCCGCCACCGAAGAGATGGGTGAACAGACGCTGGAACTGGACATTGACGACTTCAAAGGCAGCCAGCAGGCGTTCACGGCCCTCGCGGTTGAGACTCTGGATCGCCTGACGCAGCTTCTTCACAGCCTCGATGATATCTTCACGCTCGCTGACAATCGCTTCGAGCCGATCTGAGAGCTCTTCCTGTTCTTCTTCCGCGCGCAGGTTCACAGCGCCAAGACGCTCGCGCTCGATCTTCAGACGTTCCAGATTGCGTTCGGTGGCTTCCACATCCGGTAGCGGATCTTCAGGACCCAGTCCGGTTAATTTCATGGCCTCATGTGGCGGGCAATTCAGGGCCTCCGCAATGCGGGCTTCGGCATCCATGCGACGTTCCTGGGCGGCAGCCAGGCGTTCTTCAGCGCGAGCCCGGCCCTCGCGCGCTGTCGCAAGAGCCTGAATGGCATCTGTTGCAGCCCGGTCCAGCTCCTGTTGCCTGGCTTCCGCAACAGCAAGCTTGTCAGCGGCATCCTTGCGCAGCGATTCCGCCTCCGACAACTGCGACAGCAACGTCCGATTGCGGTCAGCGATCTCTTCCGGAGCATCGGCAAGGTGCTCTGCCTCCCGTTCCGCCTCCAGACGCCGCTCTATAAGTGACTTGATCTGACGATCGGCGTTGTCAGCGCGGCCAGTCCAGCTCTTGCGCTCATGGCCGATCGCTTCCAGCCGCCGCATTCGATTGTCCGCCTCACGTCGAAGGCCGTCGTAGATAGCTCGCGCTTCAGCCAGTGCGGCGCGATCCAGCGTCACTTCACTTGTCAGGCTGGCGAGCCGGATATCGAGGTCACGCAGATCGACGGCATTTGCAAGCCGCGTTTCCGCTTCCACGAACTGCTCTTGCGTGTCCTCCAGGGTTTCGGCCAGTCGAGCCTTGCCCTCATCAAGAGCGGCGCGGCGGCTCGACAATTGCCCGGCTGCGCGTTCGGCTGCGGCCAAAGCCTCGCGGGCATCGCTTACTGCTCGTTGCATACCGCGCCAGTGATCGCGCGCAGTCCGCTCCGTTTCCACAGATTGGCGTACCGCCGCTTCGGCACCAGCAATCCCGGCTTCCGCCTCGCGCAACCGTTTCGTTGCCTCGACCACCTCGAGATCAAGTTCGGCCAGCCGGTTTTTCTGGGCAAGGCGCTGTGCGGCTGGTGTAGGAGCATCAGCGCTGGCAGTATACCCATCCCAGCGCCAGAGCGCGCCGGAACGGCTGACAAGCCGCTGGCCGGGCATCAGAGCAGACTGCAGGCGTTGCCCCTCGGCCTCATCGACAATACCTATCTGGGCAAGACGCCTCTCCAGCTGACGCGGCGCGCGCATGACATCGGCCAGGGATCGAACGCCCGCAGGGAGAGCCGCGTCCTGGCTGGACCCATTGATTTCACCCCAGAAAACTGGAGCACTTCTGTCGATCGGAGCATCGAGATCTTCACCGAGAGCGGCGCCGAGAGCAATTTCATAGCCTTTTTCGACTTTCACGGACTCAACGACCGCCGGGAAAAGGTCGGAGCCGCCAATATTGATCATCTTGGCGAGTGTACGGGCTTCCGTCTCGACCCGTCCCAGATTGCTTCGTGCGTCCTGTAAGGGCTGACGAAGCTCCAACTCCATCCGGCGCGCTGCCTCGACCGCTGCCTCAGCGGTAAGTGCCGACTCTTCGGCCTGATCGAGAGCAGCCTCTGCGATGTCAACAAGGCTCTGCTTTTCAACGGGATCGGCCAAAGTGGCGATTTGTGCGGCGACCGCAGACAGATCACGCTCGACATCGCCCACCTGGCGGACAAGCCGATCGCGTCGTTCGGCGCTCTCGCGTAAATTTCGCTCTATCTGCGCGCGCTCGGCTGAGGCTTCAGCACGCTCGGCGGTAACCTTGGCAAGTGCGGCTTCACTTTCCTTCAGTTCGGCATCAGCACGTTCGAATTCAGCTCGCGTCTTAATTTCGCGCTCACCGGCATTGGCATTTTCTTCGTTGAGCGATCGCTCCTCGGAGTCGAGACGCGCGAGCACATCTGCGTTGTCGCGCACCATCTGCTCTTCGCGCGCAATATCCGCAGTAAACTGAATCAGCCGCTTCTCAATTTCGGTTTGACGGCTACGAATACGTTCAGCTTCTTCATTGAGTTGCGAGCGAGCAATCGTCAGCCGTTGCAATACGGCAGCAGCCTTGGCTTCGGCGTCACGCAGATCGGGTAATTTATGCGCGCCAATAGCCTGCTCTTTGGCGGCGTTCATCTGAAGCTGCGCCCGATCTCCGACGCCGGAAGTTGCAATCGACAGCGCAGATTGAGCTTCGCCTTCGTGCGATTTGGCGACGGACCATCTCAAATGCAGTAAAATCGCTTCAGAACGGCGGATATCGGCGGACAGGCTCTTGAAACGGTTTGCTTGACGGGATTGGCGCTTCAGACTCTCTATCTGAGTCTCAAGCTCGCCGACGACGTCCTCAAGACGTTCAAGATTTTGTTCAGCCGCCCGCAGTCGCAGTTCCGCTTCGTGGCGGCGCGTGTGCAGGCCCGATATGCCCGCAGCTTCCTCCAATAGTGCACGACGTGCCTGGGGCTTGGCCTGAATCAGCTCGCCGATACGGCCCTGTCCGACCATCGACGGTGATCGCGCACCAGTGGATTGGTCCGCAAACAGCAATTGAACGTCCTTCGCCCGGGCATCCTTGCCGTTGATGCGATAGACTGAGCCTGCCTCGCGTTCGATACGCCGCGAAACCTGAAGTTCGTCCGCATTGTTGAAGGCAGAGGGCGCGCTACGATCCTGATTGTCGAGAAAAAGCGTCACTTCTGCAGTGTTGCGTGACGGTCTCGTGCCTGAACCGGAGAAGATGACGTCATCCATGCCGGAGGCGCGCATGTTCTTGTAGGAGCTTTCGCCCATGACCCAGCGCAATGCCTCAACAAGATTGGACTTGCCGCAGCCATTGGGGCCGACCACACCGGTCAGGCCGCCTTCGATGACGAATTCCGCCGGTTCTACGAAAGATTTGAACCCGAGGAGCCGGAGTTTGGTGAAGCGCATCAGATGCCCTTTCTGCCAAACGCCGTAGGGGCCAGTCGTTCGATGGCAGGCGCGGTTAGGCGCCCGCCGAAACTTGAGCAGGCACTAGAGCAGACCGTCGATAACTGCTGACATTTCGTCAACCGATAAGGCTCCCGAGTATTTAGTGCCGTTGATAAAGAATGTCGGGGTTGCGTTTACTCCGAATTCGCTGGCACCGCGCTCACGTACTGCATTCACATCATCCAGAAGTTTTTGGTTCGTCAAGCAAGCCTTGAAGGACTCCTGTGTAAAACCTGCCAATTTGGAGATTTGCAGCAAAGGTTCTTCGGCATTTGCCGCTCCGGCCCACTGTTCCTGCTGTTTGAACAGAACTTCAACCAACGGATAGTAGCGCTCTTCCGGTGCGCAGCGTGCCAGCATGAAGGCCGCGGCAGCGCGCGGATCGAACGGAAATTCGCGCAGAATGAGCTTCGCTTTACCGGTATCGATATATTTTTCCTTGATGACTGGCAGCGTCGTCGTGGCGAAATGCGCGCAATGTGGACAAGTCATCGATGCATACTCGACGATTGTCACAGGCGCTTCGGGTTTGCCCAGGATCATGTCCTTCAGCGAGCCCGCGGCCATCAACTTCGCCTCATCGACTTTGCCGGCCGGTTGAGGTGCCGCCGGCTTCGCGGCTTCCTGCGACCAGGCCTGATCGCCCGCAGCCATGGCGAGGGCAGCCGTCGAAACGGCGGCAAGTGTCAGAATTTTTCTGCGGGTCAGCAATTCAGTCATAAGGATCACCTGTCTCCGGTGTTGATTATGCAACTACAAGTTATTGACTCGTTAGAGCCTCAAGCCAGTCTCTTTAAGGCAGAGACTGCATTCTGTCTTTGAATTTTTCGTGATCTTACATCCGTCAATTCATACCATAGGATCAGCGTTTGATCTTTTCAGCATGGATGCTTTGGCCAAGCCGCTGAAGCGCTTCGCGAAGACTATCATCTTCGATCTGCTCCACCGACCGGCTGATCATGCTCGCTGTCTCGGCGTCAACAGGGGGCAACGCGCGCTTCTTGGCAACAGGGAGTGCTACAGGCTTCTGCTCGATCTTGATCCGCCCGACGGCGGCAAACCCAAGGAAGGAATTGACGCGGCTTATGATCTCACCAGTTTCGTGCTGGATACGCATGGCTGTAAAGCCCTGGCAGGCAATCACCAGCGTGGCTGGTTGAAATGGGTCGTCCTCATGCGCCCGGCGCGGCCAGAGCAATTTGAGAGGCCGCGACTGTCCGCCCAACGCGGATCCAACGACTTCTTCCCAAGCCTGAACGAGTTCGATGGTAATACCAGCCCGCTTGCGCAGCACGGGATCCAGGATGCCGGCGGCAGGATCCGCAAGTGGCCGGAATCCCTTCTTGCTGCGGTCATCATTCATGATCTGTCGCGCCTGTTCCAGAGAAAGTGTCAGCGCCCATTATAGCCGCGAAACCACTTAACGAACAAAGGAATCCCCTCTTCCAAGGTCGTGGCAGGTGAAAAACCAAGATCACGTGCGGCTAATTCAATATCCGCATAGGTGCGCTCGACGTCGGCGGGCGGCATTGGTGCGAGTTGTTTGATGGCTTCGCGCCCGCACGCTTTCTCGATGATTTCTATGAATCGCATCAGTGCAACAGGCTTGTTGTTGCCAAGGTTGTAAACCGGCGCGGTCCCCTCGGGATTCGTCAGTATGCGGTTTATCGCGCCAAATACGCCATTGACTATGTCATCGATGAACGTGAAGTCCCGCTCCATGCGGCCATGATTGTAGACCTTGATCGGCTCACCTTTCAGTATGGCATCGGTAAACAACCAGGGAGCCATGTCCGGACGGCCGTAAGGGCCATAGACCGTGAAGAACCGGAGGCCAGTCGACGCAACCTTGTGAACGTGCCGATAGGAATGTGCCAAGAGTTCAGCCGAGCGCTTGGTCGCAGCATAAACAGAAACAGGACAATCGACAGGGTCGCTTTCCGAAAATGGCACCTTTGTATTCGCGCCATAAACGGATGATGAACTGGCATAGACGACAGGCGGCCTCTTTGGCATTTTTCGGGCTTGCTCGAAAACGGTGACCTGACCCTGGACATTGGCATCAACGTAGGCTGCCGGGTTCTCAACCGAATAACGCACACCCGCCTGGGCGGCAAGGTGCACGATGATATCGGCACCCACGTCGCCGGCAATCGCCGCGGCGAGTTCATTCGGGTTGGCAATATTGGCGCGAACAAAACGAATATTCGACTTGCCATCCAAGGCGGAAAGCCGCGTCTCCTTCAGTGCTACGGGATAATATTCGTTGAGATTATCGATAGCGACGATGTCAAAACCTTCGCTGGCAAGCCGCTTAGCGACGTGAAACCCGACAAAGCCTGCGGCTCCTGTAACGATGGCCTTCATATGACACCTGATCTCTGTTTTTGCTCGCGGCGGTCTTCTATCTTCACGCCCTCAGGGCAATCGCGTCGTCATCCGCCAGATACGCCACTTTACGCACCGACAGATAGGGCGAGCTACCCGCGATCCAGCAAATCATGATCGTGAGGTAAGTAAAAACAGCGTCTGTCGCATCGTGGCCAAACATGATCCCGAACATGCCCGTGATTACATAGCTGGTGACAAGCAGAAGCGAAATTGCCGTGGCGAGATCGCGTCCCGGTCCCGGTTCTTTGCTGCGAGCGGCGATTAGCGGGGCAGCCAAAAGTGAGAGCACTCCAAGAATTCCGAGAATGCCGCCATCAACGGCTGCATTCAAGAACCCGTTATGGACATGGGTGAACGTCATTTGCTTGTCGGCTGGCAGATTCAACGTCTTAAAAACAAGGGACATACGGTTCTGCGGACCCTGGCCGATCAAGGGCGATTCCAGAAATGCATTCTTGGCTGCTGACCAAAGCAAGAGCCGTGCTTTCAGCGAGCTAATATTGTCAGGCTGCTGATCAAGTTGGACAATATCGCTCTCCAACGCATGGTATCGCTCGGCTATCTTCATTGCGCCTATCGCAACAACGGCGACAACCAGAACCGTTCCGACCACTTTCGCCGCGTTTGTAAGTGTCGGCAGCGATTGTCCGCGCAAATACCAATAGAGGACGATGAAGTGAAATGGCATTACAAGCCAGGCCGACCGCGTACCCGAGAGGAAAGCGCAGACCATTCCGCACGCGAAACCGGTAATTGCAATGACGCGTTCAGTTTTGCTGTCCGAATGTGCGTTCAGCAGCGAGATGCTGCCAAATAGTACAGCAAACAGCCCGAACACCGCGGCATTACCGGCGCCTCCTTCGGCTCTGGAGGACAAGAATGCGACTTGTACAATGCTGAATATAAGCGAGCCAACCATGCCTATACCGGCGCCCGCAACCAAGAACGGTATCAATCGCCCCGAAATGCCTGCACGAAGGCGCGGCAGGATCGCCCAAACGGCAAGAAACGGGATCATCTTGATAAGGAATGGCCCACCTTTTTCCGGATTGGGATGAATCACGACCGAGAAAATCGTCACCAAAACATAGAACGTTATACACCACGCGACAATTTTGTCCGACCTCGTCAAATTGAAGGAGAATCTCTTTGTCACCAGCGAAATGAGCGCCCAGATAAAGGCGAGGACCAGCGTCACCGAAGTTCCACTTGCCAATAAACCAGGAAAAAGCGCAAACACGAACGTAAATAGGCGGTTGTTGCGATCGATTCCGATAAAATGCCCTCTACTCGGCAGCATCAGCGCCTTGGTCAATTGATCTGGAAACATCTATGATTCCGAATACTTCTGAATGTCACGCTCGCAACCGTTGTGTAAAAACCGTAATAGCCCTCGTGTAGCGCAGTTTGGAATTGATGCAACAGATAACCGTCAAACTACTCCATTGGTATGATTCTCATCACAGAATTCTACCATGGCGCATTTCGCCGCGCGAGCACCTCGCAGGGGTCAAAGCGGATCCCTACCGGATCTGGCTTTCCGAAATAATGTTGCAGCAGACGACTGTCGAAGCGGTGAAGCCGTATTTCCGGGCTTTTACAGAGAAGTGGCCGACAGTCATTGATCTCGCTGCCGCCAGCCAGGATGATGTACTGCGCGCGTGGGCAGGCCTTGGCTATTATTCACGCGCTCGAAATCTAAAAAAATGTGCGGACATCGTTTGCGCGAAATTTGGGGGACGTTTCCCCGCTGATGTGGCCAGCCTGAAATCGCTGCCTGGTATCGGCGACTATACCGCGGCCGCGATTGCGTCAATTGCCTTTGACCTGCCGATCGCGGTGGTCGACGGTAACGTGGAGCGCGTGATTACCCGGCTTTACGGGCTGGCAACACCCCTGCCCTTCGCCAAACCCGAAATTCGCGTGCGGATGCAGGCGATCACACCCGGCAGGCGCTCCGGTGACTTCGCGCAGGCGATGATGGATCTAGGGGCAACAATCTGCACTCCTAAGCGACCAGCCTGCATCGTCTGCCCGCTAAACGATAATTGCGAGGCGCTGCGAACAACGGATCCAGAGTTCTTCCCGGTAAAGGCCCCGAAAAAGGAAAAACCTGTCCGCGTGGGCGCTGCCTTTGTCGCCATCTCAAATAACGGCGAGGTGCTTCTGCGCAGTCGCACCGAAAGTGGCCTGCTCGGTGGGATGGCCGAGGTACCCACGACGGACTGGACTGCTCGGCTTGATGGAGACACCGACATTGGCGCGGCTCCCTTTCCGGCGAGCTGGACTCCCTCGGGTAGCATAACTCATGTTTTCACGCATTTCGAACTGCGTCTCAAAATCTACACGGCGCGTGGGCTATACAAACCAACCTCCCCGGACGGCTGGTGGGTCAAGGTTGAAAATTTAGCCGGTGAGGCGTTGCCCACGGTTATGAAAAAAGCCATTGCTACGGCGATTCCGGACGCGTTCGCAAAGAGAAGGAAAGAGGAATGACATCGGTCAAACATATCGTTTTCGACATCGGGCAGGTTCTTATCCATTACGACCCGGACGCAGCATTCCGGAATGTCATTCCCGATGACGCAGAACGCAAATGGTTTTTCGACAACATCTGCACCCATGACTGGAATATCGAACAGGACCGCGGACGCAAATGGCCGGAAGCCGAAGCACTTCTGATTGCTGATTTCCCCGACCGCGAACATCATATCCGCGCCTTCCGCAAGAACTGGCATCTGATGATAACGCATTCAATCGATGGCAGCGTAGCGATTATGCGCAAGCTGATCGCCGATCGCCACGATGTGACGATGCTGACCAATTTCGCGTCTGACACGTTGCGCGAGGCCTGGGAGCGGTTTCCCTTTCTGACAGAAAGCCGTGGTGTCACAGTTTCGGGTGACATTGGACTGATCAAGCCAGACAAAGCTATCTATGACCACCACGTCGCCGCTTTCGATCTGGAGCCATCGGCCACGCTATTTATCGACGACAGTGCAAAGAACGTCGCTGGCGCCAAGGCCGCCGGCTGGCAGTCGGTGCAATTCGTCAATCCTGAAATGCTGAGAGCCGATCTGAACAATCTTGGAATTGCGGTTTGATCCGCATTTAACGGCGAAACGCCCAAGGCTGACCTTGGGCGTTTCGGGATCAGAACGGCACTGGAGGTCCTCGTCCGATCGGATCGCTTAGCCGCCCGCCGAAACCATGCCGGTACGCACTTGCTTGCGCAGTTCGTCAATCGGCTTGAGCACCCCGGCATCTTCAAAGTGCCAGAAGGTCCAGCCATTGCAGGCGTCCAGACCTTGTACTTTTGCGCCCATGCGATGAATTGATCCGGCATCGCCACCTGTCGTCACTGTTCCGTCGGCCCGGACTATGGCGGCGTGACGTTGGCGCAGGTCACTCAGAATAGCGCCAGGTTTCAACATGCCGGACTCAACGATACTGCCGAAGGCAACACGCGGCTCGGCGCGCTTGCCAGTCATGACCGTAAGCTCGGCTCCAGCTAATGGTTCCACCGAAGCGATGCGAGCCGTTGCAGCATCGATGTACTTCTGTTCCCGCTCGATCCCGACAAAATGGCGTCCGAGCCTCTTTGCGACTGCGCCCGTGGTTCCAGATCCGAAGAAGGGATCGAGAATGATATCGCCTGGTTTCGATGACGCCATGAGAATACGCGCCAACAGGGCCTCTGGCTTTTGGGTTGGGTGGATCTTGTCGCCATTCTCATCTTTCAGACGCTCCGCACCGGTGCAAATGGGAAAGAGCCAGTCCGACCGCATTTGCAGGTCGTCATTGGCGGCCTTCATCGCCTCATAGTTGAAGGTGTAGCCCTTTGATTTTTGATCGCGTGATGCCCATATCATTGTCTCATGGGCATTCTGGAACCGGCGGCCCCGGAAATTCGGCATCGGGTTGTTCTTGCGCCAGATGATGTCGTTGAGCATCCAGAAGCCCAGATCCTGCATAGTGGCACCAACGCGAAAAATATTGTGATAGGAGCCGATGACCCAAATCGTGCCATTCGGCTTCAAGACGCGGCGGCAAGCCAGGAGCCATGCCCGCGTGAAGGCATCGTACGCCTGGAAGCTTTCGAACTGATCCCAATGATCGTCGACAGCATCTACCTTCGATTGGTCCGGCCGATGCAAATCACCATCGAGTTGAAGATTGTAAGGCGGGTCAGCGAAGATAATATCGATCGAATGATCCGGCAGGCGATTGAGGGCGGCAACACAGTCGCCTTTGAGAATGGTGTCGAGCCAGGAAGATTGGGGGGCTGCCTGGGGCAGTTCATTCACGAGACGGACAACAGACATATGATACTCGATTACTGGAGACGCGTTACTGATCCTTATGGTTACTGCGCAGGGTAAATATCGCGTTAAGAGCGGATGAATCGATCCTGATGCCCGCCCGCTTTTCTTTGACGCAACGGCAATTAGAGTGTAGTCGATGCCGGTAATCCCCCCAATTGACCCATAGCTGCAGCGTTTGCGGCAATTTTTCACGAACAGGTATAAGTGCAATGGAACCACAGCTCATTATTTTCGACTGCGACGGGGTGCTCGTCGACTCAGAAATTCTGGCGGCCGAAGTTGAGTCACAGCTGTTGACGCAATCCGGCTATCCGATTGAGCCAGAAGCCATTGCGGAACGCTTTGCCGGCCTGACCTGGACCGATATCCTTCTTCAGGTGGAAAAAGAATCGGGTATTCCGATTTCAGCGTCCCTGATCGAAGAATCGGCGCGGCAGATGGATCACAAGCTGCGCAATGAACTCAACGTCATCGAGGGCGCGGAACAGGTCATCGCAGCGTTGAAGTATCCCAAATGCATCGCGTCGAACTCGATTAGCTCGTCGCTCAAGATGATGCTTGAGCAGAGCACCCTCTACGATCTCTTCGCACCGCATATTTTCTCTGCCCGCGAAGTAGGGAACCAGAAGCCCAAGCCGGATCCCAATGTTTTCCTGTTTGCGGCGAAGCAGTTCAATGTCGATCCCGCGCGCGCCATCGTCATCGAGGATTCAAGCCACGGTGTTCATGCGGCAAAGACCGCTGGCATGCGAGTCATCGGTTTTACCGGTGGTGCCCATACGTATCCCGGCCATGCCGACAAGCTGACTGATGCGGGCGCGGAAACCGTCATCAGCCGGCATCGCGACCTGCCAGCAGTGCTTGAAGCCATGGCGGTATGGTCGGAAGCTGTCTAACGGAGCTTGCAACGAGGAAGGCTGGCATTGCGCCAGCCCTCTTCTACTGTTTCTTTTGCTTTGCCTTTGTACCGGCGACGTCCGGACCTTCGTCGAATCCGATGAAAACCTGAATGTTTTGCGTGGTCGGCTTTGGGAAGGTTACATTAGGATCGTTGAAGACAAACTGGGTTGCCGCACTGCTGTCGGTAGCAGAAACTGCGTGCTTGTGCAGTTTTGAATAAAGGACATCCTTTCCTTGGATGACAGCGACACGTATCGGAACTGTTATGGTTCCGGGAGAGAATTTTGCACCTGGCACGATTTTGCCTGCGATGGCTACATTCATCGTCAAAGTACCGTCGCCTGGCTGGCAGGAGCGCGTTTCATCTGCGATGGATGCCTGATAAATCAGATTTTCGGGTGTCTTGTCGGCAGACTTTCCGTAATTCGTCAGGACCGACGTGCCTTCTCGAATGGTGACCGTGGGACAAAATGCCAGCAATTCCGACGCAGTGATACGCTTCTGCGCCTCTGCCGTGGCTTGAGCTTTTGGACTGTTCGGATCAACCGTGGTATTGCCGCTGGTAGAGCATCCGCTAAGCCCGGCCGCAAAAATCAATGCACAAATTGGGGCGCAAAGTTGATAGAAGGGCAGAGTTTTTTGTGTTTCTGACTTCATGAACTGAACTTTCCTCGAAGAACGAACCTTGACGAACGAACGTGTTCTATATCAACGGTACGGAGATAATGCGACGGGCTTTGCAGCTTTTTGCCGAGGCAGTGATTGCGTTCGAAGGCAAGGTACAGAAGGGCAAATGAAATGAAATATGTTAGTACCCGCGGTGAAGCCCCTGTTTTGGGCTTTTCGGATGCGCTTCTGGCTGGCCTTGCGCGTGACGGCGGCTTGTATCTTCCGCAGGAATTTCCACAGTTTTCCGCCAGTGATATCCGCTCCTTGCGCGGCAAGACCTACCCTGAGGTCGCCATTCGTGTGCTGACACCATTCATTGCCGGCGACATCGACCAGGCGGATTTCGAGCGGATGGTGCACGATGCCTACAGCACATTCCGCCATGAGGCTGTCTGTCCTCTTGTTCAGACCGGGCACAATGAGTTCGTCCTGGAGCTCTTCCATGGCCCGACGCTCGCGTTCAAGGACGTGGCGATGCAGCTTCTGGCGCGATTGATGGACTACATCCTGACAAAGCGAAATGAGCGCGCGACGATTGTCGGTGCCACATCCGGCGACACTGGTGGCGCTGCCATCGAAGCATTCGCAAATCGCGACCGCACCGATATTTTCATCCTGTTTCCGCACAATCGTGTATCGCCCGTGCAACAGCGGCAGATGACCACCTCGGCAGCCCGGAATGTTCAAGCGCTGGCAATCGAAGGCAACTTTGACGACTGCCAGTCATTGGTCAAAGGCATGTTCAACGATTTCGCATTTCGCGATTCACTTTCGCTTTCCGGCGTCAATTCGATCAATTGGGCACGGATCATGCCGCAGATCGTTTATTATTTCACTTCAGCGGTAGCGCTTGGCAGCCCCGATCGGCCCGTATCGTTCACCGTTCCCACCGGTAATTTTGGCGATATTTTTGCAGGCCATGTTGCAAAACGCATGGGTCTTCCGATCGACCGCCTGGTCATTGCAACCAATGACAATGATATTTTGACCCGCACCATCGAGACAGGTAACTACGAGACTCGCGGTGTATTGCACACGACATCGCCGTCCATGGATATTCAAGTGTCATCCAATTTCGAGCGCCTGCTGTTTGAGGCGCACGGACGCGACGCCGCCTCGGTGCGCCGTCTTATGGACGGTCTGAAGCAATCCGGCAGTTTTACGATCGCCGACGTGCCACTTGCCAAAATCCGCGCTGAATTCGACGCCGGACGCTCAACAAGAGTGGAAACGGCCGACACAATTAATGATGTCCTGAAACAGTCGGGCTATTTGCTTGATCCGCATTCAGCCATCGGGCTGAAGGTTGCCCGGGAAAAGATTTCCCCGGGAGCGGCAAGCGTCGTGCTTGCGACGGCTCATCCGGCCAAATTTCCCGATGCAGTAAAGGCGGCAAGCGGCATTCATCCGGACCTCCCGCTTTGGCTTGGCGACCTCCTGGAAAGAAAAGAACAGTACACGGTACTTCCCAACGACCTTAAAAATGTGGAAGAGTATATCAGCCGACATTCAAGAGCGGCGAGGTAAGGAGCATTGAATGGGCGTTGAAATCAGTCGCCTCTCCAACGGTCTGACGATTGCGACAGAGACAATGCCGCATGTGGAGAGTGTAGCCCTTGGCATCTGGGTCAAGGCGGGGTCACGGAATGAGGCGAGCAACCAGCACGGTATAGCCCATCTTCTCGAACATATGGCTTTCAAGGGGACCGAGAATCGGTCTGCTTGGCAAATTGCAGCAGACATCGAAGATGTCGGCGGCGAGATCAATGCAGCCACCAGTGTCGAAACCACGTCTTATTTTGCCCGCGTGTTGCGCGACGACATGCCTCTGGCGATTGATATTCTCGCCGATATCATGACAAGTTCAAAGTTTGATGCCGAAGAGCTTGAGCGTGAAAAAAACGTCATCATGCAGGAGATCGGCGCAGCACACGACACGCCCGACGACGTGGTCTTTGACCGGTTTACGGAAGCAGCCTTCCAGCAACAGACGATCGGCCGGACCATTCTTGGAACGCCCGAAACTGTCCAGTCTTTCTCATCTGCAGACCTACGCCGTTATATGGACGAGCAGTATAGCGCCGAGCGGATGGTTGTCGTTGCGGCCGGCGGTGTGAAGCACGATGACTTCGTAAGGGAAGTGGAGAAACGTCTCGGCTCATTTCGCTCGAAATCAACGGCACCCGAGCCAGATATATCGCACTATGTCGGCGGTGATTTCCGCGAACAACGCGAACTGATGGATGCCCAAGTCGTCATCGGATTTGAAGGGCGCGCCTATCACGTGCGCGACTTCTATGCCTCGCAGCTGCTGGCAATGATCCTTGGCGGCGGCATGTCTTCCCGGCTTTTCCAAGAAGTGCGCGAAAAACGCGGCCTTTGCTATTCCGTCTACGCATTTCATTGGGGTTTTTCGGACACCGGCATTTTCGGCATCCATGCCGCAACCGGACGCAACCATCTTAAGAAACTTGTTCCGGTCATCATCAACGAGTTGCACGAAGCCGCTCGAAAAATCAGCCAGGAAGAGTTGAATCGCGCACGGGCGCAATATCGCGCCAGCCTGTTGATGTCGCATGAAAGCGCAGCCAGCAGAGCGGGGCAGATTGCCCGCCAGATGCTTCTCTACGGTCACGCTGTATCGACCGAGGAGCTTGTCGAGCGGTTATCGAAGATCACCATAGAGCGTTTGACCGATCTGTCCGGGCGGCTTTTTCTTGACACCATGCCGACAATTGCAGCGGTTGGTCCGGTCGATTCGTTAATGAAATTTGCCGATGTCCGTCATGGGCTGACGGCTTCAACGTCCAGTCCACGAAAAATCGCGGTCTGACGGCGGCAACACAAAGCCATGATCGCCCTGCCATTCCTGAGAAGCGCGTCGCCGCCCCTGCAGGGCGAGCGGCTCTACCTGCGCCCTCCTCAATTTTCGGATTATCGGGCTTGGGCGGGTCTTCGCGCTCAAAGCCGCGAATTCTTGACACCGTGGGAGCCGCTTTGGGCGGCCGACGATCTCGAACGTGGTGCATTCCGTCATAGAATTCGCCATTATGATGAAGAAATGGCGTCCGGTACGGCCCATCCGTTCTTTCTCTTTCGCAATTCGGATTCGCGCCTTCTCGGCGGAATAACGTTGGGGAACATCAGGCGCGGTGTTGGCCAGAATGGCATGATCGGCTACTGGATTGGAGAACCCTTTGCGGGACAGGGTTATATGAACGAGGCACTCGGACTGCTAATACCCTATGCTTTCACTAAGGTACGGTTGCACCGATTGGAAGCGGCCTGTATTCCAAGCAATGAAAGATCGATCCGCCTTCTCGAAAAAGCCGGATTTCAGAGGGAAGGACTGCTACGCTCTTACCTCAAGATAAACGGTATGTGGCAAGATCATCTGCTCTTCTCCCTCATTGAAGACGATGTGCGGCGCTAATCAAGCAAAGGTTGTATCGGTGGCACCATTGACTGGACATATGCTGAGAGGCTTATCGCGGATTTTTGTCCTCGTCTTGTTGCTGATTTCCCTGCAATCGACGGCAAACGCCTTCGAGACGATCAAAATTACCAAGGAAAGTACCGCACTCGACCTGTCAAAAGCCGTGGAAGTCTACAGAAACCAGGGTGAAACCTTCCAGGTTTCAACCGCACCTGGCACGGATGGCATTGTCCGCCGCATCGAGGTCCCGGCCAATGACAAGCGAGCGACGGGTGATTGGGCGGCGTTCGCACTCGCCAATCCAACCGATGAGCAAATTGACCGGCTGATCGTCGCACCACATTTTCGCCTTGTCGGATCGGGCTTCATCTGGCCGGACCTGGGTTCGACCCGCATAACCTCAATTACGCCCAGTGAGGGTTTTGCGCTGGACCGCCAGGCAAGTGAAGACGCGGATATCTTCCTGATCACACTCAATCCTGGCTCGGTAATCACACTTGTTGCCGAGCTCGCCTCGCCCAATCTTCCGCAAGTCTATGTGTGGGAGCCGAACGCCTACAAGGACACGGTCAACTCCTATACGCTTTATCGGGGCATCCTTCTGGGCATTGCGGGCCTGCTTGCCCTGTTCCTGACGATCCTTTTCGTCGTCAAGGGAACGTCGCTTTTCCCGGCAACGGCAGCCCTGGCATGGGCTGTTCTCGCTTATATCTGCGTTGATTTTGGCTTTTGGAACCAGCTCATCGAGATCACGCCTGGCAACGAGCAGATGTGGCGAGCGGGTACTGAAGTTGCACTTGCTGCGACACTCGTGATCTTTCTCTTCACCTATCTCAATCTCAACCGTTGGCATGACAATTTCAGCTACGGCGCACTGACATGGATTCTCGGTCTTGGCATTGTCTCCGGGGTTGCCATTTTTGATCCCCCGATTGCGGCCGGGATCGCCCGTTTTTCTTTTGCACTTACCATCATTTCCGGCACGGTGCTGATCGGCTTCTTTTCGTTCCGGAGCTACGACCGGGCTATCATGCTGATACCCACCTGGATCCTTTTACTTGTATGGCTCATGGGTAGCTGGCTGACAGTTTCTGGCCTCCTGGCCAACGATATCATTCAGCCTGCTCTCGCCGGCGGCCTCGTTCTTATCGTCCTCTTGATCGGTTTCACGGTCATGCAACACGCATTTTCCGGTGGCGCGTTGCAGCAGGGATTATTCTCGGATGTCGAACGCCAAGCGCTGGCCATTATCGGCTCTGGCGACATTGTCTGGGATTGGGATGTCCCGCGTGATCGGGTCGTTACCACGCCTGACCTCACCAATTACCTTGGCGCGTCTGCGAACTCTCTGCACGGCGCTGTTCGCAACTGGCTGCCGACACTGCATGCCGACGACCGCGACCGTTTTCGCACGACGCTGGACGTCATTCTTGAGAACCGGCGCGGCCGCATTTCTCAAACGTTCCGCCTGCGCGCCAATGATGGCCATTACTATTGGTATTCACTGAAGGCTCGTCCGGTCATTGGGTCGGATGGTGAAATCGTCCGTTGTGTCGGCACGCTCATCGATGTAACCGAGCAGAAAAAAGCGGAAGAGCGCCTGCTGCATGATGCGGTTCATGATAATTTGACCGGCCTGCCCAATCGCGAGCTTTTCCTCGACCGGCTGGGCTCTGTCATCACTATGGCGCAGACCGAGAGCAAGATCCGGCCTACCGTATTCATTATCGACATCGACCGGTTCAAGCAGGTCAACGACGGCTTGGGAATGTCTGCAGGCGACACGTTTCTTCTCACGATCTCGCGGCGTCTGCACCGCCTTTTGCGGCCGCAAGATACGCTCAGCCGGCTTTCTGCCGACCAGTTCGGGCTGATACTCGTTTCCGAAAGCGAACCGGCCAAGATCGCCGCCTTTGCGGATGCGGTCAAACAGGCCATCCGTGCACCAATCGCTTTCGCCAAACGGGAAATCGTCCTGACCGCTTCACTCGGTCTGATCACCTGGACAAGTGGTAGCGCCGCTTCGCCGGAAGATCTTGTGAAAGACGCCGAACTAGCAATGTTTCAGGCCAAGCGGTTCGGCGGCGACCGCATCGAACCATTCCGCCCAGCGTTCCGAGCGGTTGGAAGCGACAGACTGCAGCTTGAGTCCGATTTGCGTCGTGCGCTCGAACGCCGCGAAATTCATATGGCTTATCAGCCGATCGTTCGCCTCGACGACAACAGTATCGCCGGTTTTGAGGCCCTGATGCGTTGGGATCATCCGCGCCGTGGCTCAATTCCGCCGTCCGAGTTTATTCCGATAGCGGAGAGTTCGGGCCTCATCGTCCAGCTCGGTCTGTTCGCCATGCAGAGGGCGGCGGAAGATATGGTGAATTGGCAGCGCAATCTTGGTGCCTCACCACTTTTCGTCTCGGTCAATATTTCAAGCAGCCAATTGATCCGGCAGGACTTGATCGACGACGTTCGATCTGTGCTTCTGCAAACGCAGATCTTACCGGGCAGCCTGAAACTCGAGCTCACCGAATCGCTGATGATGGAAAATCCGGAGCGGTCCGCTTACGTGCTGTCCAGCATCAAGGCGATGGGTGTGGGTGTTTCCCTGGATGATTTTGGTACCGGTTACTCTTCGCTGTCATACCTGACCAGCTTCCCGTTCGACATGATCAAGATTGATCGGTCGTTCCTGAAAGCGGACCAACCGCAAAAGGTCACGCTGCTCCGTTCCATGATCAGTATGGCGCATGATCTTGGCCTGTCGGTCGTCACGGAAGGTATCGAAAACGAGAGCGATGCACTGCAACTTCGCCAAATGGGTTGCGAATTTGCACAGAGCTTCATGTTCAGCCCGCCCCTTACACTGGACGTTGCGACGAAACTGCTGCGTGAGCAATTCCAGCAATCGAAAGCATCGTAGCGGTTATCAGGATATCAGGCGTGACCAGCGACAGTAGCCAGCCGCGATGGATCGACACCCATATAGGCGAGGATACGATCATATTTGCTTTCGATATCCGTATCGAACAGCATTTCATGGGGCGCGTGGCAGGTAAGCCAGCCGTTATTGGCAATCTCGGTTTCGAGTTGACCTGAGGCCCAACCGGAATAGCCCAAGGTCATCAGCGCCTTGCGCGGACCGCGTCCGCCGGATATGGCGCGTAGAATATCAACCGTTCCTGTCAAACAAATTTCCTCGGCCACCGGCATCGTCGAATCCGTCAGATAGTCATCGGAGTGCAGGACAAAGCCGCGCCGCATCTCGACTGGCCCGCCATTGCGGACCAGAAAATCGCGAGTGCGATCGGGCATCATGATTGCCTGCTGTTCATCGAGAACGCCAAGCTGCACAAGAATGTCCGCAAATTCCATTTCCTGTGCGCGGTTGATGATGAGACCCATCGCGCCTTTTTCAGAATGCGCGCAAACATAAATAACGGAACGCGCAAAACGGCTGTCTTCCATTCCCGGCATGGCGAGAAGGAACTGCCCATTCAGAAAACCAGTCTCTTTGTTGGCGTCTCTGAAAATTTCCATGAGAATAAAGGTATCAAGGATTGCGCAAATGACAACGGTTTCTGGTAACGAATTGTAAACGACGATCGGATCCTGGCCAAAATTTTTGTCCATCAAGCGGCCTCACACAGAAATGATGAGCCAAATCAGGGTCATCCTTGATAGAGCCCAAAAGGCCTGCAATGGTCAAAAGATGAGAACAGAATTTCTTTTCCTTATTGCGACGATCGTTTTTGCCGCTCCGGCGAATGCGGAGAATTCCAATTGGACAAAAACCCCGGGTGGCAGCGTCCGATTGATCATCGACAATCCCGTCCAGAGAACGCCCGAAATTCGCGGCGCCATTCAAATCAATCTGGACCCTGGCTGGAAAACCTATTGGAGGGAGCCGGGCGATGCGGGTGTGCCTCCGGAGCTGGAACTTACCGAAAGCAGCAACATCAAGGGCTACAAGCTTTCGTTTCCAGCGCCGCACCGTTTCGACGACGGCAACACTCATTGGGCTGGCTACAAGAAGCCGATAGCACTGCCCGTGACAATTACCCTTGCCGATTCAGCCAAGCCTGCCCGTCTGAAAGGTCATGCTTTTCTTGGAATCTGTGAGACGATCTGTATCCCTGTCACGGCAGAGTTCGACATCTCCATCGACAACACACCTTCCGACCCACTTACAAAGACACAGGTCGCCAAGGCCTTCGAGCAATTGCCGGGAGAAGCCTCCGCCTCCTTCGGAGCACGTAACGCAGCTCGCAAGGATGATCGCGTGCGCATAACCGTCGATCTTCCTTCTGGTGATCCGGAACCCGACATTTTCGTTGCGGGCGATGAGGGCATCACTTTCGGCATGTCAAAACTAAAAAGCCGCGAAGCAAACAGCGCCGTGTTCGCGATCCCGATCGTCGCCGGCAAGGACAAGAAACTGGTTCCATTGCACTACACGCTGGTGCAAGGCGAAAAGGCCGTATCCGGAACTATCGACGTGCAGGAATGAGTATCAAAATCCTCGACTTTTCAGAGAGGTCATCTTATCTGCGATAGGTTGCAAATCTTCAATTCCCCTCAAGGAGCCAATACATGACAATCAAGGTAGGCGAGCGTTTGCCAGACGCCACATTCAAGACGAAATCCGATGAGGGCGTCAGTGAAGTCCGCTCAGACACATTGTTCAAAGGCAAGAAGGTCGTTCTCTTTGCCGTTCCTGGTGCGTTCACACCAACCTGCAGCATGAACCATTTGCCCGGCTATCTTGAAAACCGCGATGCCATTCTCGCAAAGGGCGTCGATTCCATCGTTGTCGTTGCTGTCAATGACCCGCATGTCATGGGCGCTTGGGCAAAGGCAACTAACGGAGAGGGCAAGATTCAGTATCTCTCCGATGGCAATGCTACATTCACCAAGGCTGTTGGTCTCGATATTGACCTCGGTGCCGGAAACATGGGGGTGCGTTCCAAGCGCTATTCCATGCTGGTTGAAGACGGTGTCGTAAAACAGCTTAACGTCGAAGAGTCGCCTGGTCAGGCAGTGACCTCGAGCGCGGCGACCATTCTTGAACAACTCTGAAACAAAAATCTCCATAGAAAGAGGGCGGGAATCCCGGCCCTTTTTCAACCTTGCGAGAATGATTTTCGCTTGAACGGCGCCATGCCGGTCCGAGCCAGTTCGTCAGCACGTTCATTTTCAGGATGCCCGGCGTGGCCCTTGACCCAGTGCCATATGACCTTGTGGCGTTTTCGCGCCTCGTCGAGTGCCTGCCAAAGTTCCGCATTCTTCACCGGCTTCTTGGCGGCCGTCTTCCAACCGTTGCGCTTCCAACCTTCGATCCAGCCGGAAATGCCATCACGGACGTAGACGGAATCCGTATAGAGATCGACCTGGCACGGTTCCTTGAGAGCGTTGAGAGCCGCAATCGCCGCCATCAACTCCATGCGATTATTGGTCGTGTCCGCCTCACCGCCTGAAAGTTCTTTTTCATTGCCGTTCCAGCGCAGAACTGCACCCCAACCGCCAGGACCCGGATTGCCGGAACAAGCGCCGTCTGTGAAAACCTGAATTTCCTTCACGAGTGCTGACTTTCCAGGATCAGTCCATATTCTTCTGCCGACTTGATCTGCCGGTGAAACCGCATCCGGCGGACATATTCCATCGGGTCCTTCTTAACGACAAGACTACCCTCGGGAGTATGCAGCCAGTCATACAGCCGCGTCAGCATGAAACGCAAAGCCGAGCCGCGTGCAAGAATAGGCAAATTGTCCGCTTCCTCTGCCGATAGCGGGCGAACGGAAATGTAGCCGCGAAGCAAAGCTGTACCCTTGGTGAGGTTGAAGGAGTGGTCTTTCTCGAAGCACCAGGCATTCAGACAAACCGCCACGTCGTAGGCAAGCAGGTCAGTGCAAGCAAAATAGAAATCAATCAGCCCTGAAAGCCTGCTTCCGAGAAAGAAGACATTATCCGGAAACAGATCTGCATGGATGACACCGTGTGGCAGGTGCGATGGCCAATGCGATTCAAAGAAAGCCAGATCCGCTTCGGTTTCCCTTGCCAAACCCGGTTCGACCCTATCTGCACCAGCCTTCGAATTTTCCCACAGTGGCCGCCAGCCTTCGACCGAGAGCGCGTTTCGGCGCCGCATGGGGAAATCTTCCCCAGCGACATGCATCCGCGCCAGAGCCTCGCCCAGAGCATAGCAATGCTGGACTGTCGGCCGGCGCATCCACATGCCCTCAAGAAAGGTCACGATCGCAGCTGGACGTCCGGCAAGTTCGCCAATGCTTGAACCGGATTTCTGACTGACAGGCAGAGGGCAGCTGATCCCCTTCCCGGCTAAATGACGCATAAGACCAAGAAAGAACGGCAGATCATTGCTGTTTACCCGCTTCTCATAGAGCGTCAGGATGAATGATCCGGTGCTTGTGTGAAGCAAATAGTTGGAGTTCTCTACTCCCTCGGCGATGCCCTTATACGATAGCAATTCGCCAATATCGTAATCCTTGAGGAAATGCGCGAGATCGATCTCGTTAATGTCCGTATAAACAGCCATTCAGAGCCCTTCCCGGCCATATCGGCCGTATTCTGTTTCCCGGATGGCGAAACAATCCACCAGGAAGGAGGTGAGGCCGATGTCGTTCATCGGACGAAGCCACTCGCCCGCACGAAGAGTGCGGGTCTTCGCATCTTTGCTTGATCCTGTCACAACATCCCTCCGTCAGAATAGGCCGATGGGCCAGAAAGGCCCTTATCGGCTTCCATTGACGAAGGCCATGTCGCCACTTGTCAATTCAACATCACGAAGATCACGCATGACGTGGAAATTCTCTGTCTCAATAGTAGTCTCGGCAAGGTCGATGGTCACGGAATAGCGCTCCGAAAAGAACTGGATGATTTCGTCAACAATGATCTCTGGAGCCGACGCGCCCGCAGACAGTCCCACCACAGCAATGTCACCAATGAAGTCCCAATCGATATCAGAAGCGCGCTGAACCAGCAGCGACTGCGCTGCACCCGAACGCTCCGCGACTTCCACCAATCGCTTGGAATTGGATGAATTCGGCGCCCCCACAACGAGGAACAGATCACAGCCCGGTGCTGCTGCTTTCACGGCATCTTGCCGGTTTGTGGTGGCGTAGCAGATGGACTCGGCGGCGGGCGCCGTGAGGGCAGGAAAGCGGCGTTGCAGGGTAGCGATGATCCCCGCAGTGTCATCCACCGAGAGCGTCGTCTGCGTGACGAAGCCGAGATTATCCGGATCCTGCGGCACATAAGCCTCGGCATCTTCGATGGTTTCAACGAGCGTGACCGCGCCCTCCGGCAACTGTCCCATGGTGCCGATCACTTCCGGATGGCCTGAATGACCCACGAGAATAACGTGGCGGCCAAGCCTCTGGTGGCGCATCGCCTGCTTGTGGACTTTGGACACGAGAGGGCATGTGGCGTCGAGATAGAAAAGGTTCTTGTTCTCTGCATCGGCAGGAACCGATTTCGGAACCCCATGAGCGGAAAATACCACCGGCTGGTTGCGATGTTCTGCCGGAATTTCGTCGAGTTCTTCAACGAAGACTGCACCTCGGGCCTGAAGTCCCTCAACCACATAACGATTGTGAACGATCTCATGGCGCACATAGACCGGTGCTCCATATTTCTTCAGCGCCAGAACAACGATCTGAATGGCGCGATCCACACCGGCGCAAAATCCGCGCGGCCCGCACAAGCGGATTGTCAGTGGTTTCTTGTCGGCCATCGTATCGTATCTCGCAGCATTGAAATGTTTCTTGGAATTGGGCGGCAATCAGCGGGAAGTCAAGTCCGTACGGTCGGATTCGACGACTTCCGGTTCGTTTGACGCGGTCAGCTTATATCGCCGCCAGAACGAGATACCCATAATTGCGACCAGCGTTGCGGCCAGACCATACCATGTGACTGCGTATTGCAGGTGGCTGTTCGGCAGATCGATGATCGTCACGCCGCCAATCGGCAAGCCACCGGGATTGGCTGTTTTGTCCGCATCTATAAAGAACGGCACGAGCTTGTCTTCTGCGATGCCCGATTGCCGCGCCATCGCCGGCAAGTCCTTCCAGTAATAAGTATTGGTCACGAGATCATTGTCTGGCACGATCGATGACGGTTTGGAGGCCAGCGGATTGCGGGCAAGGCCAGTAATGGTCACGGGTCTTTCGATTTCACCCTCCGGCCGTGTTACCGAATTTTTCTTGTCATAGGGGACGAAGCCGCGATTGATGAAAACCGAGCGTCCATCATCGAGCAACAGCGGCGTATAGATGTAGAATCCGGAAAAGCCTTCATAGGTGGCGAAGTAATGCCGTTCCCTGTCATTGAGCAAACGTCCAGCGACCGTCACGGGCCTGTAATCAACGTCGTTTTGGGCGGACCACACTTTTTCCGTCTCGGCCAGCGAAGCCGGCGTCGCATGGGTTCGGGCTTCGATCTCCGCCAGGAGGCCTTCCTTCCAGTGCAGGCGCTCCACCTGCCATGTCCCGAGAACGATCAGGATAGCAAAAACAATCGCGCCAAGGATGAGCGTAATCCATGGGAACCCTTGGTGCCTTGCCGGCGTAACGATATTATTCATGTGCGGTCGCTCGATCCAGCCGTCCTTCAGCAGCCTTGTGTTTGTATTGGAGCGCGATCAGCAAGCCCTTCATCCAGCGCAAGGCCGCCAGGCAAAGTACGAGCGCCAATGGAATCCAAAGGATGAAATGCAGCCATAGTGGTGGATCGAGTGTGACTTCCATCCAGAGGGCAAGACCGACAACAATGAAGCCGATCAATAGCATAACCAGAACCGCGGGACCTTCGCCGGTATCGATGAAGGAGTAATCGAGCCCACAGCTCGCGCATCGTTCGGCAGGTTTCAGGAAACCGTCAAATAATTTCCCCTGTCCGCAACGCGGACAGCGCGCCTTCACACCCGCAGCGAATGGGTCCACCGGGGGATACAGGGCATTATCTTCATTCATTTATTTATGCACTCAGGGGTTGATCTCGATTGGCGTTCCATCTTGAACGAGGGTCCAGATTTCATCCATCTCGTAATTAGTGACGGCAATGCAACCATCTGTCCAGTCGATAAGTTGAAGCACCCAGCCCCACCATCCGTAACCATTTGCTGCCCCGTGGATCATGATTTCACCGCCGGGTGGAACACCCATGAGCTTTGCCGCAGCCGTGTCCTTGGTGTTCGGGTAGGAAATATGGATCGACTTGTACGCTATGCTTTTCGGATTGCGCCAATCGAGGACATAGCGTCCCTCTGGCGTGCGCTCGTCGCCCTCCCAGCGCTTATGGCCAATTGGCCGCGCACCGAGTGCAATTTTGTACTCCTTGATCAACATTTCGCCGGAAAGAAGCTGCATCCGGCGCTCGGATTTCTCTACCCGTACGAGATCGACCTTACGCTCTCCCGCCTGAACAGTTGTCGCAAAAAACGATGTGATGAGAATAGGGAAAAACGGACGGAAAGCGGGCAACTTGCTCATCGCCAATGGATTACGCAGGATTGTGCTCAAAAAAAGAGGGCGGCCGTGATTCCGCGGCCGCCCTCTTGGAATTCTGCGCTGTTCAGCTACTCAACGGCGATTGGGGCGCCCCATGAGGCCCATACGTAGACCGAGAAGAACAGGAACAGCCAGACAACGTCAACAAAGTGCCAGTACCAGGCCGCGGCTTCAAAGCCAAAATGCTTCTGCGGTGTAAAGTCACCACGAATCGAGCGTAGCAGGCATACCGCCAGGAAGATCGTGCCGATAATGACGTGGAAACCGTGGAAGCCCGTCGCCATGAAGAACGTGGCGCCGTAGATCGAATCCTTGAACGCGAATGGCGCATGCACATACTCGTAGCCCTGCACGAAGGAGAAGAGTATGCCGAGCAGAACGGTCAGCGTGAGGCCCGTGATGAGACCCTTGCGATCGTTGTGCAGCAGCGCATGATGCGCCCACGTTACGGTTGTGCCCGAGAGCAGCAGAATGATCGTGTTGTAGAGTGGCAGGTGCAGCGGGTCGAGTACCTCAAGCCCCTTTGGCGGCCACACTCCACCGGTAAATGCCGCACGAGCAACCTGCTCGACTTCTCCCGGGAACAAACTGGCGTCGAAAAAGGCCCAGAACCAGGCAACGAAGAACATCACCTCAGAGGCGATGAACATGATCATGCCATAGCGCAGATGCAGCGAAACGACCCGAGTGTGATGGCCTTCCTTGCTTTCCTTGATCGTGTCCGACCACCAGCCATACATCGTGTAGAGAATGATGACCAAGCCGATCGCGAATATCCAGGGGCTGGTGAGGTTGGCATTGAACAGCACGAGCTCGCCACCGCTGTTATAGCGCATGAAGGCAATGCCGCCGATTGCAAGCACAAATGCGCCAACCGACCCGAGGAAAGGCCAAGGGCTTGGATCAATGATGTGATAATCGTGGTTCTTCTGGTGCGTTTCGGCCATTCTAACCCCCGCAAGGTCTGTTATTGGTTTAGACACCGGCTTTCCAGCCGGCGCAGTTTAAAGCTGTCCCGATGTGCCGTTCTTCTTCACGTCGGTACTGGCAGCAAGCGGTGCTGGCATCGCGATTGGGAAGAACGTGTACGACAGGGTGATTGTGTTGACGCCCTTCAATTCTGGCGCATTGACGATATCCGGATCAACGAAGAATACCACCGGCATTTCGAGGTCCTCACCGGGCTTCAGGACCGTATCGGTAAAACAGAAGCACTCGACCTTGTTGAAATACGCCCCTGCCGCCTGCGGCGTCACATTGAAGGCCGCACGACCGGCCGTGGGCTTCTCGGCAATATTCCTGGCTTCGTACTTGATCAGCTTGGTCTCGCCGATATTCATCGTCACATCGCGCTGGACTGGCTCGAACTGCCAAGGTAAGCCCCCGGATGTATTGGCATCAAAACGGACCGTGATCTTCTTGTCGAGGATCGTGTCTGACATCTGTTCGACACGCTGGGTTGTTCCGCCATAACCGGTCACCTGACAGAACATCGCATAGAGGGGGACGGCGGCGAACGCCATTCCCACCATGCCGAAGAAAAATGCGAGGCACGAGATGGCTATGGTGCGATCCGAAACCTTGCGCTTCGGCACCACGGCGTTCTCGGTGATCTGATGCGTATCGTCAGTCATTTCTCCGCTCACATCGGCCTGATGAGAATATTGGCACCGAGTTTTGCCCAGGTACCGACATAGACGAGAATAACGAAGGCAGCCAAAGCAAGCGCGAGTGCTATCGAACGGCTGCGCTGCGCCTTCCGTTGTTTGTCGGTGAGAGTTACACGATCATTGCTCATATCAAGCACCTGCTACCAAGAGTGCTTTACGCACGAGAATTTCACCAAGAAGCACCGCATAGAGGCTGAAGAGATAGAAGATCGAGAATGCGAACATCTTCTTCGCCGGCTTCATCATCGCCTCGCCGACAGGGGCACGCCACACAGTCCAGGCGTATCCCAGGAAGGCCGCACCCATTGCTATCGAAAACACGCCATATACGGGACCGGCAAAGCCCATCATCCACGGCAGGACCGCAACGGGCGCAACGAGAAGCGTATAAAGGAAAATCTGGAACTTCGTCGATGCCTCACCCATGACATTCGGCATCATCGGGATTTTCGCCTTTTCATAATCGTCCGACATGAAAAGCGACAGGGCCCAGAAATGCGGCGGGGTCCATAGAAAGATGATCAGGAAAAGCACGATGCTTTCCATGCTCACCGAATTGGTCACCGCGGCCCAGCCGATCATAGGAGGGAATGCACCTGCAGCCCCACCGATCACGATGTTCTGCGGGGTCGAGCGCTTCAACCACATCGTGTAAACAACAGCATAGAAGAATATGGTGAAGGCCAGCAGAAAGGCGGACAAAAGGTTGACGAAGAGACCAAGCGTCACGACCGAAAAGGCGGAAAGCAACAGACCAAAAGTCAGAACTTCTTCGCGCGATATCCGTCCTGCAGGAATCGGACGCTTGGCGGTGCGCTTCATAATGGCGTCGATGTCAGCATCGTACCACATATTGAGCGCGCCGGACGCTCCTGCACCAACGGCAATGCAGAGGATAGCAATGGCAGCCAGGACCGGATGGATCTGCCCTGGCGCCGCCATCAAACCAACAAAACCGGTGAACACGACAAGCGACATCACCCGTGGCTTGAGCAACGCAATATAATCCGACGCATTGGCTTCGGAGAGGCCAATGCTCGTATCCAGGCTCGCGTTTTTCTCAACCAAAGGCATTCGTTCAATCTTGTCGTTTACAGGCGGCAATTGCGTCTTGGCGGATATCCGGGCCACTGGTTTCAACGGTCCGGACATCACATTTCCTACTTGATGCGCGGGAGCTGTTCCCACTGATGGAACGGCGGCGGTGAAGACAGCTGCCATTCGAGCGTGGTTGCGCCTGCACCCCAGGGATTGGCACCAGCTTCACGCTTCTTGGCAAACGCCTCGAAGACACCGAACAGGAAGATAAGGACCGCTACACCGGAAATATAGGAACCGATGGACGAAACCTCGTTCCAGCCCGCGAATGCATCCGGATAGTCGATGTAACGGCGCGGCATGCCCGCCAGTCCAAGGAAATGCTGCGGGAAGAACACCAGATTGACGCCGATGAACATCACCCAGAAGTGCGTATGGGCAATTGTGTGATTGTACATGTAGCCAGTCATTTTCGGGAACCAATAGTACCAGCCCGCGAAAATACCGAAGACAGCTCCCAGTGACAGCACGTAATGGAAGTGCGCGATAACATAGTAAGTGTCGTGCATGGCCCGGTCGAGACCTGCATTGGCAAGCTGGACACCCGTCACACCACCCACGGTAAACAGGAAGATGAAGCCGATCGCCCAAACCATAGGCGGTTTGAACTCGATGGAACCGCCCCACATCGTAGCGATCCACGAAAAGATCTTCACGCCAGTTGGCACGGCGATGACCATCGTTGCGAAGACGAAGTAACGCTGCGTGTCGAGTGACAAACCAACCGTATACATGTGGTGAGCCCAGACGATGAACCCGACGACACCGATGGCGACCATGGCGTAGGCCATTCCAAGGTAGCCGAAAATCGGCTTTTTCGAGAAGGTCGAGACGATGTGGCTGATAATGCCGAATGCGGGCAGGATCATGATGTACACTTCAGGGTGACCGAAGAACCAGAACAAATGCTGGAACAGCAGCGGATCACCGCCGCCTTCCGGCGAGAAGAACGTTGTCCCGAAGTTGCGGTCCGTCAAAAGCATCGTGATGCCGCCAGCCAGAACCGGCAGAGCCAGAAGCAGAAGGAAGGCAGTGATCAGTACCGACCAGGCAAATAGCGGCATCTTGTGCAGTGTCATGCCCGGCGCACGCATATTGAAGATCGTGGTGATAAAGTTGATGGCCCCGAGGATCGAAGATGCACCCGCGATGTGCAGCGAGAGGATGGCAAAATCCATCGCCGGACCTGGCTGACCCGACGTCGAGTAAGGTGGATAGATCGTCCAGCCGCCGCCTGTCCCGAAACCACCGGCCGGGCCCGGAACAAACATCGACAGAATCAACAGGAGAAGAGCCGGAGGAAGCAGCCAGAACGAAATGTTGTTCATGCGCGGAAATGCCATGTCTGGCGCACCGATCATGATCGGCACCATCCAGTTGGCAAAACCACCAATCAACGCGGGCATGACCATGAAGAAGATCATGATGAGGCCATGCGCGGTCGAGAACACATTGTACATTTGCTTGCCGGCGTCGATGGCTGCATCGCCTTCGTAGCCGTAAACCATGGACGCCAGACCATGGAAAATCTGAATGCCGGGCTGCTGCAGCTCGGCGCGCATGGCGATCGAAAGACAACCACCGATGATACCGGCAATGATCGCGAAGATCAGATATAGTGTGCCGATGTCCTTGTGATTGGTCGAATAGACCCAGCGCGTCCAGCCAGTTGGCTTATGAGCGTCATGGGCTTCGTGAGCTGCAGAACCTGCCATCAAAGTGCTCCCGTTCCTCAATAATTCGCGTCGACCAGCTTAGTTGCCGGCCACGTTTACGTTCTTGTCTGTGTCGATTTTAGCGGTCAGTGCCTTGTACGCACCCGGAAGATCTTTGCCGGCTGCAGCGAACCAAGTGTCGTACTGAGCCTGAGAAACGACGTGGATTGCGATCGGCATGTAAGCATGGTCCTTGCCGCAAATCTGCGAACACTGACCGTAGTACATGCCTTCCTTGTCTGCCTTGAACCAGGTTTCGTTGCTCCGGCCAGTGACGGCATCCATCTTCACGCCGAACGCCGGCATCGAGAATGAATGAATCACGTCGGCGCCGGTAACCAGAAGACGAACCGTCGTGTTCACGGGTACGACCATTTCATTATCGACAGCCAGCAATCGCGGATAAGCCTTGCGATCTTCTTTGCCAGCGGCAGCACGGTCTGCATCTTTCAGCAAAACGGAATCGAACGAAACGGGTGCGTCCCCAGCCTGGTACTCATATCCCCAATACCACTGATAGCCGGTTGCCTTGACAGTCAGCTTGGGTTCTTCGGGAGAATATTGTGCCGTCAGAAGCTGGAAGGATGGGATTGCAAGGAAGAGGAGGATAACAACGGGACCAACCGTCCAGACGATTTCCACTGCCGTATTGTGGCTGGTCTTTGAGGGAACCGGATTGGCACTGGCGCGATAGCGAATCATGACCCAGGCCAGTAGGACCATCACGAAAAGCGTAATCGGGATGATGAACCACAACGTGTAGCGTTCGAACCAAACGATCTGCTCCATAATAGCGGAGGCAGCGGGCTGGAAGGTCATCTGCCAAGGTTCCGGCTGTGCAGCATAGGCAGATCCGGCACCGAGCAGGCCACTCAGGACACCCATCAGCGTGACAATATTCTTCTTCACCTAGAAATCTCCCGAATGAAGCTTTGATTCCATACGTTAAGGCCGGGCGTAGACAAGGCCCGGGTATATGCCGCGTTCAAACCACACATTAGCTTACATCGCAAGGAAGGCGAACGTGATCTCATGCGGCATTTTTGCGCGCAGCTTCTCTCTTCTCGACGATGGGTATATACAATGAAGCGTGTTTTTTCTCGTTCGCGGTGATTTTGCTGCGTAAGGCGCGGGTTGGCTCACAATCCGGCCATTTTTGCACTACACCACAGATTGCTGGGCCGCTGTATGCTGGGGAGTGTTTGAGCGGCATTCTTTTCATCCGCGGCGTGGCGGTTTAACGTCTGGATGATTCGTTTTGGAGCCTACATGTTCTCTTTCGCGCTACGTAGCATCGCCGTTGGTTTGCTCACCCTGTCCATGAATGCCTTTGCAGGCACTGCGATGGCAGCTCAGCAAAGCGGCACGGTCAAATCCACGCACGGGGCATGGTCTATCCTTTGCGACACGCCAGCGGGCGCCAAATCTGAGCAATGCGCGCTAATTCAGAATGTGGTTGCAGCCGATCGCCCGGAAATGGGACTTTCCGTCGTCGTTTTGAAAACGGCGGACAATAAAGCCAAGATCCTGCGCGTCCTCGCCCCACTTGGCGTTCTTCTTCCGAACGGCCTGGGTTTGAACGTTGATGGCAAGGATATCGGACGCGCCTATTTTGTGCGCTGCTTCGAAGACGGTTGCTATGCCGAGGTTATCCTGGAAGAACAGCTTGTCCAGACACTCAAAACTGGCAAGGCTGCAACATTCATCGTGTTCCAGACACCGGAGGAAGGCATCGGTATCCCCGTCGAGCTCAATGGCTTTGGTGAAGGCTTCGACGCCCTCCCCTGAGCTTTTACCAAGATTGCTGTTGTCGTGAGCCGATCGAAGGCCTACATCCGGTTTATGCAAATTGAACCGGAACGTTTATCATGAAAAGCCTGATCGACAGTTTTGACGCGCCTCGCGAAAAAATCCTCGATACCGTCAAGCAAAGTCTTGAGGGTGCCGATGATGGCGAGCTTTTCATCGAATACAGAGAATCGGAAGGTCTTGCGTTTGACAACGGCCGGCTGAAGAACGGCTCTTTCAATCAGGACCAGGGCTTTGGTCTCCGCGCTGTCGCTGGCGAAGCCGTTGGCTATGCCCACGCCGGTGAGTTGTCCCTTGGTGCCCTAAAGCGCGCCTCTGACGCGGCTTCGGCAGTCAGGACCGGACATGCCGGAACATATACAGCTGCGCCGCCCGGAACGAATCGCAGCCTGTACAGCGACGAAAATCCCCTCGGCTCGCCAAGCTTCGAGGCAAAAGTGAAGCTTCTGCAGGAAATCGACGCCTATTTGCGTGCCAAGGATCCGAAAGTCCGGCAGGTTTCCGTGTCGCTCGCGGCATCCTGGCAGCAGGTAGAAATCCTGCGTGCCGACGGCCATTTCGTTCGCGACGTTCGCCCGATGGTTCGACTGAACGTATCTGTCGTTGTTGGTGACGGCGACAGGCAGGAAAGCGGCACGTACGGTGCAGGTGGTCGCAAGGGCTTTGGCGAATTCATTGCTTCCGATAAATGGCAATATGCTGCCGACGAAGCACTGAGGCAGGCTCTGGTCAATCTGGAAGCCATTCCTGCACCCGCCGGAACATTTGACATCGTGCTCTCGAGCGGCTGGCCGGGTGTAATGTTGCACGAAGCCGTTGGCCACGGACTTGAAGGCGATTTCAACCGCAAGAAGACGTCTGCCTTTGCCGGACTGCTCGGCCAGAAGGTGGCCTCAAAGGGCGTTACCGTCGTTGACGATGGCACAATCTCGGAACGGCGCGGATCGCTTACCGTCGATGACGAGGGCATGCCGACCAACAAGACAGTGCTGATCGATGACGGCGTTCTGGTCGGGTATATGCAGGATCGTCAGAATGCACGCCTGATGGGAATGGAGCCTACCGGCAACGGACGGCGCGAATCCTACGCGCATGCTCCGATGCCACGCATGACCAACACCTATATGCTCGGCGGGGACAAGACCCCCGAGGAGATCATCGCGTCGATCAAGAAGGGCATATACGCTGTGTCTTTCGGCGGTGGCCAAGTGGACATTACCTCCGGAAAGTTCGTCTTCGGATGCACCGAGGCCTATATGATCGAGAACGGCAAGGTTGGCGCTCCGGTAAAAGGCGCGATGCTGATCGGCAACGGCCCCGATGCCATGCAACGCATTTCCATGATTGGCAATGATCTGCAGCTTGATACAGGCATCGGTAATTGCGGCAAGGGTGGCCAATGGGTACCGGTCGGCGTCGGCCAGCCGCATTTGCGCATGGATCAAATGACCGTTGGGGGCACCGCGGTCTGATCGCCTATTTCTTCGACAACAAGGCCACTGCTTCGACATGCGACGACCACAGAAACTGGTCGATCGGTACCACGCGGTCGACCTTGTAGCCGCCCTTGACGAGAATGCTCAGATCGCGCCCCAGGGTGACCGGGTTGCACGAGACTGCCACTACCTTCGATACCGATGATTTTGCAATTTCAATGGCCTGCGCTTCCGCACCCGCACGGGGCGGGTCGAACACAAGACCGGTGAACGGCGTCAGCTCTCTTGCCAGAAACGGCCGCCGGAACAGATCGCGCCGCTCGATAGTGACGGGCTTCAGGCCCTGAACGTAACGGACGCTGCGATCAATCGCAGCGACTGCCGCCTGATCACTTTCGACGGCATGGACAGCGGATTTTTCCGCTATCCTCAAGGCGAATGTACCTGAACCGCAAAAGAGATCGATCGTCTTCCTGGCCTTGGCAAGATGCCCTGTCACCAGAGCAGACATGGCTTCTTCGGCATCGACTGTTGCCTGAAGAAATCCGCCCGCAGGCAAAAACACCGGCACTTTGCCGAAGTGAATTATAGGTTTTCTCGGCTCGACAATAATTTCACCTTCGAAACTCAGACGGGCAAAATCCTTCTTGATTACCAGCGCGGTCAGTGCCTGACGCTTGGCAGCGTCGGGCGCAGCGCATCCGGATGCCGTAATATCGAGACCAGACGCCGTCGATGTTACAGTCAGTTTGAAGGGCTTCATGCCCCCGCCCAACACGGCGACGAGATCGCGAAGATCATCAAGGCGCGAAACGATTTCGGGAACTGTCACGGGACATTCCGAGATATCGATCAGTTCGTGGCTCAAATGCCGGTTGAAACCGAGAACCGCGCCATGCTCACTCGTCCGTACGGCAAACACCGCGCGGCGGCGCGTATGAGGTGCGCACGGGACGAGAGGATCGAGCGTGAACGCAAGTCCCCTGCCCGCCAGCGCATCTTGAACAAGCGATCGCTTCCAGTTCTGATAGGCGCCGTCCTGCCAATGTTGCAGAGCGCAGCCGCCGCATTCCTCAAAATGCCGGCAAGCGGGGGCAATGCGCTCCGGCGACGGCTCAAGCAGGGCCATGAGTGTAGCCCGCCCATGTTCCAGCGCGACATTGGCGACTTCACCTGGCAACGAAAACGGCACATAGGCGCTGCCAGCTGAGGTCGCGGCAATACCATCGCCACCGGCGCCCATTCGTTCAATCGTCACGCGCGTACTCATCAATCTTTTCTTTTCAATCTTTTATTTTTCAAGCTTCGCTTTTCAGGCCGGCCAGAAGAAATTCGCGATTGCCATCACCACCCTCGATGGGCGAAGGGCAAAGTCCGAGGGCTTTCCAGCCCGGCAATCCATCCAGCCAGTTCCTTAAATCATTTGCAACGCGTTCACCATCCTTGGGATCACGCAAAATGCCACCCTTGCCGATTGCTCCACGGCCAGCCTCGAATTGCGGCTTGACCAGAAGCACGCAATGACTCCCCGGTTCCGCCAGATCCAGTGCAGGCGGCAGGGCAAGCTTGAGCGAAATGAAGCTAACATCAGAAACGACCAGATCAACTATCCGCCCGCCCAGATGTTCGCGTTTCAGTTCACGCGCATTCAATGCTTCAAGATTGCTGACACGAGCATCAGTCCGCAGACTGTCGTGCAACTGATCATGCCCGACATCGACGGCGATGACATGATCCGCTCCGCGTTCGAGCAAAACCTGCGTGAACCCGCCAGTCGATGCGCCAACATCCAGCGCGGTGCATCCTTTTGCATTGATCGCAAAATGCTCGAGGCCCGCAATGAGCTTTAGCGCAGCGCGGGAGACGTAGGCGCTTGCTGGATCATCGACGCTGATTATCACCGTTTGGGGAATTGTTATCCCCGGTTTGGTGACAACAGCTCCATCCACTTGAACCGTGCCACGCACAATGGCATCGCGCGCTCTTGACCGGCTGGCAAACATACCTCTTTCAACAAGAAGCTGATCGAGGCGCATCAAACCGTCTTACGCACGGGCGGGTGCAATCATGTGGTCGCGGCCGAGCGCGCTAAATACCGTTTGCACGATACCTGCACTGTCCAGGCCAGAACGCGCATACATGGTTTCCGGCTTGGCATGGTCCAGATAGAGATCGGGCAATGTCAGGGCGCGAACACGAAGACCATTGTCGAGAAGTCCATCGCGGCTGAGGAAATGCAGCACGTGCGAGGCAAATCCACCAATCGCGCCCTCCTCAACAGTGACAAGCACCTCGTGCTCTCGCGCCAACCGGCGGATCAGATCTTCATCCAGAGGCTTGGCAAACCGCGCATCGGCAATCGTCGTGGAGAGGCCTGCAGCATCAAGTTCATCCGCGGCTGCAATGCATTCCTGCAGGCGCGTGCCAAACGATAACAGCGCCACTTTCGAACCCTCGCGGATAATCCGTCCCCGGCCGATCAGCAGAATCTGACCGCGTTCCGGTAGATCCACGCCAACCCCATCCCCCCGAGGATAGCGGAAGGAAATGGGGCCATCATCATATTCCGCCGCGGTGCGCACCATGTGGCGCAGTTCCGCTTCGTCGGATGCTGCCATGACGACGAACCCCGGCAAAGCGGCAAGGAAACCCGTATCGAACGATCCCGCGTGGGTCGCGCCATCGGCGCCCACCAATCCTGCGCGGTCTATCGGAAAGCGCACCGGCAGGTTCTGCAGCGACACGTCGTGCACCACCTGGTCATAGCCGCGTTGCAGGAATGTCGAATAGATGGCGGCGAACGGCTTGAAGCCCTCGCTCGCCAGACCCGCCGCAAAAGTCACGGCATGCTGCTCGGCGATGCCGACATCGAAAGTCCGTTCAGGAAAAACCTCGCCGAAAAGATCCAGGCCAGTGCCTCCCGGCATAGCCGCGGTGACCGCAACGATCCTGTCGTCGTGACGGGCTTCCTCGATCAGGCTGGTGGCGAAGACCTTCGTATAGCTCGGCGCATTGGCGGGCGGCTTCGCCTGGGCGCCTGTGATCACATCGAATTTGTTGACGCCGTGATATTTGTCCGCCGCCGCTTCGGCAGGGGCGTAGCCCTTACCCTTCTGCGTCACGACATGGATCAGAACCGGACCGTCCATCGTATCCCGGACATTCTTCAGCACGGGCAGCAAGTGATCGAGATTATGCCCGTCGATCGGTCCGACGTAATAGAAACCGAGCTCCTCGAACATTGTGCCGCCGGTCCAGAAGCCGCGCGCATATTCTTCCGAGAGCCGAGCCTTCTCCTGAAGGAATTTCGGAAGTTTCTTCGCAAGCTGCTTGGCAGTCTCGCGGAAGGAACGATAGGCGCGTCCGGAAACAAGACGGGCCAGATAGGCGCTCATCGCGCCGGTCGGCGGCGCTATCGACATGTCGTTGTCATTGAGGATGACGATTAAGCGTGCATCGAGTGCGCCGGCATTGTTCATCGCCTCATAGGCCATGCCCGCAGACATCGCGCCATCGCCGATCACCGAAATGACATTGCGCTTCGTGCCGGAAAGGTCGCTGGCGACAGCCATGCCGAGACCCGCAGAAATCGATGTGGACGAATGGGCGGCGCCGAACGGATCGTATTCGCTCTCGCTGCGCTTTGTGAAACCGGACAACCCGCCTTCCTGCCGCAGCGTGCGGATGCGATCACGCCGCCCGGTCAGTATCTTGTGCGGATAGGCCTGGTGGCCGACATCCCAAATGATGCGGTCATGTGGCGTATCGAAAACATGGTGCAGCGCAACGGTCAGCTCGACAACACCAAGTCCGGCGCCAAGATGACCGCCAGTCGTCGACACCGCATCGATCAATTCCGTTCGTAACTCGTGCGTGAGCTGCGGTAGATCGGATTCCGGCAATTGGCGCAGATCCGAAGGGATTTGCACGCGATCAAGCAGCGGTGTTTCAAAATTCTTGGCCAAAGCGCAGGTTCCAGTTCCAAGCTCAATTCTAGCCAGCCGTCCCTAAAGGAAAACCGTCAAACCAGCAAGAAGCAGAGAATCATCGGATCTCAAGTCAATTTTCGGGCAAGGGAATGAATTCTTCCTCGTCGCCGGGTACGATATCAAATCTGCCGGAACGCCATTCCTCTTTCGCCTGTTCGATCCGTTCTTTGGATGAGGAGACGAAATTCCACCAGATATAGCGTTTGGAAGGTAGAGCAGCACCGCCAAACAGCATGAAATGTGCCCCTTCCGGGGCGTGGATGACGATTTCGTCACGCGCGCGGAACACCAAAAGACGGTCTGCCGGGAACGTTTCACCCGCAATTTGCACCGATCCATCCAGCGTATAGATGGCCCGTTCTTCGGCAGCATCGGCCGGTATCTGTATGTGGCTTCCGGGTTGCAGCCGGATATCGACGTAAAGTGTTTCCGCGTGTTGCTTAACCACGGAACCGGCTCCATGAAACTTACCCATGACGACGCGCGCTTCCACACCGTTTTCGCGCAACATGGGCAGTTCACCGGCTGCTGTATTGGCAAAGGCGGGGTCGATTTCCTCCAGATGATCCGGCAGGGCCAGCCAGGTCTGCAAGCCCGAGATCGGCAAGGGTTCCGTCCGCAATTCTTCCGGCGAACGTTCCGAATGGACAATGCCGCGACCGGCGGTCATCAGATTGACGTCGCCGGGCCTGATGACCATTTCGGTCCCGAGGCTGTCGCGATGGCGGATGTTTCCGTCAAAAAGGTAGGTTACGGTCGAAAGGCCGATATGCGGATGCGGGCGTACATCCAACGCATCGGTCGGGCGAAGGATGGCCGGGCCCATGCGGTCGAAGAAAATGAAAGGTCCGACGAGGCGGCGCTTGGCACTCGGCAAGGCGCGACGCACTTCTAGTCCGCCAATGTCACTGGTACGTGGAATAATCAGCGTCTCGATTGCATCGACGGCTGTTGCATCGCCTGGCTTCGGATCTGGGCAGGGGTAAAAACTCATGGACGCTACTCCGGGTTTGTCGGAGTTCCCACCATAGCGTTTCAGAAAGGTCCTGAATAGCGCGCTGCAGTGTCACTCGGGATCGAGTGGTTCAGTACCGACAGGTTCGCCGTTGCGGCCAAGCCGAATCTTTTCCACCTTGTCTTCGGCGGCGCGCAGCAGCGTATCGCAATGCTTCTTCAGCGCTTCGCCCCGCTCGTAAATGCGAATCGACTGTTCCAGTGGCACATCGCCACGCTCCAGATCGTCGACGATCTTTTCCAGCTGATCGAGCGCCTGTTCGAAGCTCATGGCGGCGATATCGGAATTGTTCTGTACGTCGGCCATGTGTCATCCTCCCATCAGGCGTTTGATATGTGCGCCCGCCGAGAGCGACATCCCCTTGAGGTCGTACCCGCCTTCCAGAAGGCTGACAAGGCGGTTTGACGCATAGCTCCCAGCTCTTTCCATGAGAGCGCCGGTTGCCCAGTCGAAATCGTCCTCGTTCAGATTGATTTCCGCTAACGGGTCGCGGTGGTGCGCATCGAAGCCCGCTGAAATAATGATCAATTCCGGCCGAAATTCATCAATGGCCGGGAGAATACGCGTGTTGAAAGCCTCTCGGAAATGATCGCTGCCCGTCTGTGGGCTAAGCGGTGCATTGACGATATTACCGACACCGGTCTCACTTTTGGCTCCCGTACCCGGATAAAGCGGCATCTGGTGTGTCGAACAATACAGCACCGAGGGATCGTCCCAGAAGATATCCTGCGTGCCATTGCCGTGATGCACATCCCAGTCAACGATCGCAACGCGCTCGATGCCATGGTTCTTCTGGGCATGGCGGGCGGCAATGGCAGCATTGTTAAATAGGCAAAAACCCATCGCCTTGTTGCGTTCCGCGTGATGACCTGGCGGGCGCGACGCCACGAAGACATTGTCCGCCTTGCCAGTAAGTACGTCATCGACGGCAGCGTTGGCTGCACCTATTGCCGTCAAAGCAGCCTCCCAGCTCTTGGGGCTTACCGTCGTATCTGAATCAACGCGAGTCAGTCCCTCCTCGGGGATCGCACTACGCACCCGCTCAAGGAACGATTCAGGGTGCACATAAAGTATCGCCGTCTCGTCACCGATCGGTGACTGAACCCGATCCAGTGCATCGAAAGCGCTATCTTCCAGCACCTTGTTTAGCGCACGCAACCGATCCGGGCGCTCCGGATGGCCAACAGGCGTCAGATGTTCGAGGTAGATCGGATGCGAATAGAGTCGGGTAACCATGGGAGCTTTCTGCAGCGGCAAATTGGCATCAGCATGGCCGGCACCGGCCATGCCCAAATTTGCACCAGCGCCTTGCTGTTATACAAGAGCGAAGTGAGAAGCGTTTATCAACTCTGCAGAATCATCCGCTCAGGCCACGCTTAGCGCCTGCGTCAGATCGGCGATCAGATCGTCCGGATGCTCGATACCGATCGACAGCCGTATCGTCGAATCGAGTACGCCGATGCGTTGACGAACATCCACAGGCACGCCGGAATGGGTCATCGTCGCCGGATGACTGGCCAGCGATTCCGTACCGCCAAGGCTGACGGCCAGTTTCAATATCTGCAGCGCGTTAAGGAATTTGAATGCCGCCGGCTGGCCACCGCGAATGTCGAAGGAGAAGGTCGAACCGGCTCCGGTGCACTGAGCCGCAAAAGTGCGTCCAAGCGGCGATGACTCGTCGTGATACGGCAGATAGTGAATCTTCTCGCATTTCGGGTGTTCGCGCAGAAAATTGGCGATCACCAAGGCATTGTTGTTAGCCTTCTCCATGCGAATGCTAAGTGTTTCCAGGGATCGTCCGAGCATCCAGCAAGAGTGCGGATCAAGCTGCGTCCCGATTGCGCCACGCAGCGCCTTGACCTGTTTCATCACTGCCTTCGACCCGAGCGCAGCGCCGGCGATAAGATCGGAATGGCCACCGACATACTTGGTGAGCGAATAGAGCGATATGTCAGCGCCGTGCTCGATTGGTCGCTGGAATACTGGTCCAAGCAAAGTGTTGTCGCAGGCAATCACCGGGCGATGCCCCTGTTTCTCGGCGATTGCTTCGGCAATCCGCCGGATCATGGCGACATCGACGAGACTGTTTGTCGGATTGGCAGGCGTCTCGATGAGAATCACCGAGACACGACCCTTTTGCATCGCCTCTTCGGCTGCAGCCTGCACGGACTCTTCGTTCACTCCATCGGCGAAGCCCACCGCGGCGACGCCCATATTGAGGAACGTCCGGGCGAGAAGTGTTTCTGTACCGCCATAAAGCGGCTGTGAATGCAGGATTGAATCGCCCGGACGCACGAAAGCGAACAAGGTCGTGGCGATTGCGGACATGCCCGAGGAAAACACCGCACAACTTTCCGTTCGTTCATAGACCGCAAGCCGATCCTCGACGATCTCGCTGTTGGGGTGGTTGAAACGCGAATAGACCAGCCCCGCTCCTGTGCCGGCCGGCGGTTCACGACGGCCGGAGACAAAGTCGAAGAAGTCCCGTCCCTCTTCCGCTGATTTGAACACAAACGTCGAAGTCAGGAACACCGGCGGCTTAACCGCGCCCTCCGACAATTCCGGATCAAACCCGTAATTGAGCATCAACGTTTCGGGATGCAGTTCGTGATTGCCGATATGTGTCTTGGAGGGATGGGGAGCGGTCATGGCAGTCTCCTCGCTGGTATGAGCTTCAACCAGCGAGATTATAGCAAATGCAGCGACCAATCCTTGCTAATTCGAAGCGATATTCGCAAGACTCAGAGTGTTCAAACAGCGCACGAGAGCAGTCTAGATAATGTCCGTCTTGGTGATCTGGATACCGAAGCCCTCCAGGCCGACATAATGCCGCTCGCGTGACGAAAGCAGCCGGATCGACGTGATGCCAAGGTCCTTCAGTATCTGCGCGCCCAGACCAATCTGCCGCCACTCTTCTTCCCGCACCCGCGCTTCCGCATGGGCTTCCCGATCCAGCAAGTTTGTGCGGTTGCGGTCATCATCGCGGCCAACGCCCACTGATCCTTCACGCAGGTAAACGATCACGCCGCGCTTTTCCTCGGCAATGCGCTTCATGATGCTGTCGAGCGTGTTCCGGGCACCGAAAACGTCGCTCAAGATGTCCTCGCGCTGCAGGCGCACCGGAACATCTTCGCCATCGCGGATGTCGCCATAGACAATAGCGGCGTGGTGCATTGGCTCCCAGGGAAGAGCATAGGTAATCGCCTTGGCCTTGCCGGCACAGGTGTCGATTTCATATTCACCGATACGCTCGATAAGTGTTTCCTTGCGCTGGCGGTATGCAATGAGATCGGCGACCGTGACCTGCTGCAGGTTGTGGTTTTCTGCGAAGCTCGCCACCTGCGGGCCGCGCATTACCGAACCGTCATCATTGACCAGTTCGCATATCACGCCCACCGGAGGGAGCCCTGCGAGCTTGCACAGGTCAACCGCCGCTTCCGTATGGCCGGAACGCATCAGCACACCGCCCTCGCGAGCGACCAGCGGGAAAATATGGCCGGGACGAACGAAATCCGTCGCCCCGGCGTTGGGATTAGCGAGATTGCGAACCGTCAGTGTGCGGTCATCCGCGGAAATGCCAGTCGTAGTGCCATGCTTGTAATCGACGGTCACGGTGAAAGCCGTCGAATGCGGGGCATCATTGTCCGCCACCATTGGCGCAAGGTTGAGACGGCGCGCGTGATCGCGCGGCATTGGCGTACAAACGATGCCCGACGTATGGCGCACAATGAAGGCCATCTTTTCTGGCGTGCAGTGCACTGCGGCGACGATCAGGTCGCCTTCGTTCTCGCGGCCGTCATCATCCATGACGACGACGATCTCGCCACGTTCGAAGGCGCGAAGCGCATCGACGACCCGTTTTTGATTGTAAGCCATGGAAGCGCCCCTTGGTTAGATACGGCCCGTCTGGCCGCGATGTCTGAGATAATGATCGGCAATGGCGCAAGCAACCATCGCTTCGCCGATCGGTACCGCGCGAATGCCCACACAGGGATCGTGCCTGCCCTTGGTCATCACATCCACCTGGTTGCCATCGGCGTCGATGCTACGGCGAGGGGTCAGGATCGACGATGTCGGCTTCACTGCAAAGCGGGCAACCACGGGTGCACCACTGGAAATCCCACCCAGTATACCACCAGCGTGGTTCGACAGGAAAATCGGTTTTCCGTCATTACCCATGCGCATCTCGTCGGCATTTTCCTCACCCGTGAGTTTGGCCGAATCAAAACCGTCGCCGATCTCCACGCCCTTCACGGCGTTGATCGACATGAGATAGCTGGCGATATCCTGGTCGAGCTTTCCGTAGACCGGCGCACCCAGGCCTGCGGGGACATTTTCCGCAACAACTTCGATGACGGCGCCGATAGACGAGCCCGCCTTGCGGATGCCGTCCAGATAGGATGCAAATGTTTCGACCGAGCCCGCATCCGGCGTAAAGAATGGATTGTTGTCAACCTCGTCCCAATCCCAGCGGCTGCGGTCGATGGCGTGAATACCCATCCCCACCAGCGCGCCGCGCACAATGAGGCCAGGCACGATCTTGCGTGCGATAGCTCCAGCCGCAACGCGGGCCGCGGTTTCGCGTGCAGACGAACGGCCGCCACCGCGATAGTCGCGGATACCATATTTGACGTCATAGGTGTAATCGGCATGGCCTGGCCGATACTGGCGGGCAATGTCGCCATAATCCTTCGAGCGCTGATCGGTATTCTCGATCATCATCGAGATCGGTGTTCCCGTCGAGATCATGGTGACGCCGTCATCCTGCAGCATCACCCCGGAGAGCACACGCACCTGATCGGGCTCGCGCCGCTGCGTCGTGTATTTCGACTGGCCGGGCTTGCGTTTATCGAGATAGGCTTGGATTTCAGCTTCTGAAAAGGCGATGCCCGGCGGGCAACCGTCCACCACGCATCCAAGCGCAATTCCGTGGCTTTCACCCCAGGTGGTGACGCGAAAAAGATGACCGAAAGTATTGTGCGACATTTACCTATCCGACATTTGTCAGGGGGTTTTATGGGCGTTTACTCCTGTGGTCAAACCCGCCGCTGAAATTCCTTCATCCCTGACGAAAAAAGCAATTGTTTTGCCACAAATGAACGATCTAACTGCAGCACTGACCGGAACACTGATTTGATCTAAAGAGGAAATCAAATGCGCTTCATTGTAGCAACATTCATGTTCGTCGCTTCGCTTTTTCCGGTTGGTGCACTTGCGGACGATGCGCAAGGAAAGATTACCAGCATCGACGCGGACAATTCGACGATCACGCTCGATGATGGCAAGGTCTACAAATTGCCGGGCGAGTTTGATCTGAGCGTCATCGAAGAGGGTATGAAGGTGACGCTGATGTTCGACGTCGTCAACAAAGAGCGTTTCATCACTGACATCGAAGAGACACAGGAATAGTCACGTCCGGTCCGTTACAACCAGGTAAGTCGACCGTTTTCAAGACGGAGTATGTGATCCTGCGTAATAGCGAGGTTCGCGGCGTCATGGCCATCCAGCCCGTTGACCAGCTGGAAAATAGTTCTCAGACAACCGCCATGCGTTACACACACAGTGGGGCCGCGGACCTCTGCCAACCAGCTTGCCACCCGGACTCCCAGCATTGCGTAACTCTCTCCCGTGGGCCCGGGCGGAACGAAGTTCCACTTGTCCCGCGCCCGTTCTTCGACCAGCTCCGGCGTCTTGGCGGCGATGTCTTCAATCATGAAGCCCTGCCAGTCGCCGAAATTCACCTCCATAATCCGTGGATCTGTGTGGTATGCCATGGGATCGACTCCCATGCGCGTCCTTATCCGTTCCATGGTTTCGCGTGTGCGCCGCAATGGGCTGGCAACGAAATCGAACCCCGCACCATCGCCGATCAATGATTTCATCAGATCGCCGTTGCGATCCGCTTGCGCACGGCCGCGCGCATTGATGTCGATATCTTCCTGGCCCTGGATTCGCTCTGTCACGTTCCAGTCCGTCTCGCCGTGACGCGAGAAGTAGATCAACGAGTCAGGCAAAATCACTTGTGGTTTAATCCTTGACGACAGAGATATCCGGTGCGTCGACCGCTTTCATTCCAACGACATGATAACCACTATCAGCGTGATGTATCTCGCCCGTGACAGAGCGGGACAGGTCGGAGAGGAAATAAAGACCCGCATCTCCAACTTCCTCGATCGTCACGGTACGGCGCAGCGGCGCATTGTATTCGTTCCATTTGAGGATGTAGCGGAAATCACCAATGCCCGAGGCGGCAAGCGTCTTGATCGGACCGGCTGAGATCGCGTTGACGCGAATATTGTCCGGGCCAAGATCCACCGCAAGGTATTTAACGCTTGCCTCGAGCGCTGCCTTGGCAACACCCATAACGTTGTAATTCGGCATGACTTTTTCCGCGCCGTAGTAAGTCAGCGTCAGAATGGAGCCGCCATCCGTCATGAGCTTTTCAGCCCGCTTGGCCACAGCTGTAAGGGAGTAGACCGAAATCAGCATGGTCTTGCTGAAATTTGCTTCCGACGTATCGACGTAGCGCCCTGTCAACTCATCCTTGTCGGAAAAGCCGATGGCGTGGACGACAAAATCAAGCTTGCCCCATTCCTTTTCAAGCGCGGCGAAGCAGGCATCGATGGTTGACGCATCCGAAACGTCGCAATGGCCACAAAGATAAGCGCCGAGTTCCTGCGCAAGGGGCTCGACGCGCTTCTTCAAAGCATCGCCCTGATAGGTGAATGCAAGTTCGGCACCGGCATCGTGAGCTGCCTTGGCAATGCCCCAGGCAATCGACCGATTATTGGCGACACCCATAATGAGGCCGCGTTTACCCTGCATCAAACCAGTTTTGGCGGTCATATACCAACCCTTCATGAGACTTATGATTGATGTGCGGTATCGCACAGCCCGCGCCGGGCTTCAAGCGCACTGTCAACGTCGTTTTGGATTTTCAGTGACTGGTGTCGCGCAAGAATGCTTCAAGGGCAGGATCGCCGTTTTCCGGCAGCATGATGCGGACGTGCACGAACAGATCGCCGTGGCCCTCTGGTTTCTTCGATAAACCCTTGCCTCGAAGCCGTAAAACACGGTCGGAACTGGTCCACGGGGCTACTTTTACAGCGACGCGGCCGTTTAGCGTCTCTACTTCCTGTCGTGATCCGAGAGCGGCATCCCGCAGGGAAACCGGAAGTTCAACGTGAAGATCCCTGCCTTCGATGCGGAATTTCGAATGCGGTTTGAAGCGGACTGTGACCAAAGCGTCACCCGGCGTGCCACCTGGAATCTCTTCTCCCTGGCCTTTCAGGCGAATCGTTTGACCATTTTCCACGTGGGCCGGCAGCTTTATTGCCAAGCGTTTGCCATTTGGGAAAACCGCTTCGACCTTCTCGGCGCCTGCCGCCTGTTCGAGACTAATATCGATCGTTGCCTGCAGGTCGGCACCCTTGCGCGGTCCGGCGCGGCGCGCGCCACCACCTAAGCCGCCCATCCCGGCAGTCTCGCCAAACAGGCTGCTCAAAATATCTTCGGCGCCGAACCCGGAATTACCGCCCATTCCACTGCTGCGGAAATCAAACCCGCCTGAACGCTGCCGGGCGCCGCCGAATCCGGCAAATGGATCGCCTCCTGCCCCGGAAAAACCTTCAAATCCGTGCGGGACGCGCTGTTTGCCTTCAGCGTCAATCTCCCCCCGGTCAAACTGGCCGCGACGTTCCTTGTCGCCGACGATCTCGTAGGCCTGGTTTATCTCGGAGAATTTTGTCTGCGCCTTTGGATCATCCTGGTTCTGGTCAGGATGGTATTTCTTCGCGAGCTTGCGAAACGCCGATTTTATTTCTTCGGGCTTCGCCGTCTTGGCGACGCCCAGCACGGTATAGGGATCGCGCATGTGTCTGCCTTTCCTCGCCTGAGCGAGATACCTTGGGATTATTCCGCTGCTATATGTTCATGAATAGGAAGAAATTCCAGAGATTTGAAGCAAAAAAGCGGAAAAATGGCACAAGATTTACAATCGCCTACATAGGCGCGAAGGATTTCAAGGTCCATTGCCCGCCGTTCTGCATGCAGGTCTCGCCCTTATAGAGCATGACACCATCGAATGATTCGCGCGAAGTCTGGAACTCCCGGCAAAGACCTGTCTCGTCTTTTTTCTCTGCAATGGCGGTGATTGTCCCCTGGCTGCCCGTTTCAGGATTGGACCACGGCACGGGTTTGCTGCCCCATTGTGTGAAATTGAGCGCCGAAACGATGTTCCGTATGGTGGTTTGGTCGGATGAACCCTTGCTGTCAACAGGTTGTGCCGGCGCGACCGATCCCGTAACTGTGGCCTGGTCCGGAACCGCTTTGTCGATGCTGAAGCCCTTCATGGCGCAACCAGACAACAAGCATAGTGCAACACCGGCAACGAAGCCCGAACAAGGCCTGCACCAACGCCGTTTTGTTGCACCGAATTTCTTGCTATCAGATCGTAAAAACGCCAAACACATACCTCTCTTTAACAAGGTCAATCCGAAATGACTATGGGACTATGGATTAAATGAAGTTAACAAGCGATGACTTCACAGAGAAATCCGAGCCATTCGCGCTGTTCGACGAATGGCTCGCCGATGCGACCAAAACCGAGCCCAATGATCCCAACGCCGTTGCGCTGGCAACTGTTGACCAAGATGGGCTGCCAGACGTGCGCATGGTTCTCCTTAAAGGATTCGACAGCAATGGCTTTGTTTTCTATACGAATTTTGAGAGCCAGAAGGGCCAGGAGATCCTTGGGTCGATGAAGGCCGCCATGTGCTTTCACTGGAAGTCACTTCGCCGCCAGGTCCGCATCCGTGGTCCGGTTGAGGTTGTCAGTGACGAGGAGGCTGACGCATATTACGCCACCCGGCCCCGGGGGAGCCGAATTGGCGCCTGGGCCTCAAAACAGTCGCGTCCACTTGAAAGCCGCTTTGCGCTGGAAAAAGCCGTGGCCGAATACACTGCCCGCTATGCGATCGGTGAAATTCCGCGGCCGGCGCATTGGTCGGGTTTCAGGATCCGGCCCACGTCGATCGAATTCTGGCACGACCGGCCATTCCGCCTGCATGACCGGATGGTTTTCAGTCGCGACGCGCCCGAAGGCGATTGGGACAAGACGCGGCTCTATCCTTGAGTCCAATCAATCTCTCTTGCGAGTGAGAAACGCCATCAAGGCGTTGCGCGCCTCCTCGGACTGGAGGCGTTCGGCGAAATGCTTTGCTTCCAGATTTATACGCTCTACTACCTCTTCGCGAGGCATGCGTAAGAGATCGCGCGAAATCTGCATCGCTTGCGGTGGTTTGGCTGCAATCTCTGTCGCCACTTTCAAAACCGTGGTTTCAAGCTCGTCTGTTTCGACCAGCTTGTAGACCAAGCCGGCTTCCCTGGCTTCCACTGCATTCAAGCCGTCGCCCATCGCCAGAAATGCAAAGGCCCGCTGGTGTCCCATCAAGGCAGGGGCAAGCAAGCTTGAGCCGGCTTCCGGCACCAATCCGAGATCAACGAAAGGTGCCTTGAAGAACGATTGCGGCGTAGCGAACGTCAGGTCGCAGTGGAAATGGATCGTCGTTCCAACGCCGATTGCAAGGCCGTCAACCCCAGCGAGAAGCGGCTTTTTCGCATTGACCAGAGCGATGAGGAAGTCAATGACTTCGCTGCCCATAGTCCCGGTTGTGGCAAAGGCCATGAAATCCTGCAGGTCGTTGCCAGATGAAAATGCCCCGGGTACCCCGAAGAACACATGAGCGCGAACAGCCGCGTCGGCATCACCATCGACAATCGCCTTGGTCATCGCAGCATACATGGCGCGGGTCAGAGCGTTCTTCTTGTCCGGCCGGTTCATGCGAATGGTCTGGACGGCGCCGTGGCGCTCGATTTGGATATGGTCTGGCATGGAATTCCCTTTATGACGCGAGAGCGGAACGAGCGCCAAGCAAGCTGGCCCCGCCGTGAATGATGCGATCTTTCAGCCCATTCGTTTCGGACAGGAGATTTTCGGCAAAGAATCGCGCCAGCGCTATGCGTCCGGCGTTTTCACCACCTAGTGCCCCTTTCGTGAGATAGGTGGCGCCGGCCGCCAGGCCAAAGAGGCGCAGATAGGGCGTGGCACCAGCATATGCCTCGCGGATTTCACCCTTGCCAATTGCCTGTTGCAGCCAGGCGCTGGTTGACTCAAGAGCGTCGAGAGCCGCCTGAAGGCGTTTTCCCGTGTCTCCGAAGTCGGCGCTGTTCAACGCAGTAACAGCATCCGCCACAATGCGCAGTTCGGCGATATAGCCCTTGATATGGTCGCCGCCGCCAAGCGGCAATTTGCGCTGGACGAGGTCGATCGCCTGGATGCCGTTGGTGCCTTCATAGATTGGCGCGATGCGCGCATCGCGGAGAAACTGTGCCGCGCCGGTTTCTTCGATGAACCCCATGCCTCCATGGATCTGGATACCGATCGAGGCAACGTCCACGCCGATGTCAGTCGAGAACGCCTTGGCAACGGGTGTCAGCAGATTGGCACGATCGGTCCAATAACGGGCATCGTCACCGCTACCTGTCTTCGCCATGTCGAGTGCGTGTGCGCAAGCATAGGCTATGGAGCGCGCGGCACCGGTTAGCCCCTTCATCGTCAGCAGGTTACGCTGGACGTCTGGATGTTCGATGATCGGGCTTATCCCCGCACCTGTCCAGCCTGGCGCGCGCATTTGACGGCGCTCTTGGGCAAAGGCAAGGGACTTCTGATAGGCAGCTTCGGCCACCGCTACCCCCTGAATGCCAACGGCGAGACGCGCGTTGTTCATCATGGTGAACATGCAGGCAAGACCACGGTTTTCCTCGCCGATCAGCCAGCCTACGGCGCCAGGCTCCCGATCCTTCGCAAATCCATCGCCGTAGATCATCGTGCAGGTGGGTGAACCGTGAATGCCCAACTTGTGCTCAATGCCGCCGCAAAAGACGTCGTTGCGCGCTCCGGGCGAACCATCTGCATTAACGAGGAACTTTGGCACCAGAAACAGCGAGATGCCCTTGGTACCGGCAGGAGCGTCGGGCAGCCGCGCGAGGACCATGTGAATGATATTCTCCGTCAGATCATGCTCGCCGTAAGTGATAAATATCTTGCTGCCGAAAATCCGGTAAGTGCCGTCCTCGGCCCGCTCTGCTCTGGTCCGCAATGCGCCGACGTCGGAACCCGCCTGCGGCTCTGTCAGGTTCATCGTTCCCATCCACTCACCCGAAACAAGCTTTGGCAGATAGGTTCGCTTCAGCTCGTCGGTCGCGTGGGCATCCAGCGCCTCAATGGCACCGAGTGTAAGAGTCGGACCGATACCGAACGCCATCGAACCCGAGTTCCACATCTCGAAAGTTGCAATGGCCAGCATCATTGGCAGGCCCTGCCCGCCAAACTCTTCCTTTCCGGTCAATGCATTCCAGCCGCTGGAACTCCATTCGTGATAGACGTCTTTCCAGCCCGGCGGCATCGTGACCGCGGCATCCTTGAGCGGCGTGCCGTGTTTGTCGCCAATTTCGAGCAACGGCGCGACGCGCGTCGAGGCAAACTTTCCGGCTTCTTCAAGGATGGCGTCAACCAGATCGTCCGACAGGTCGCCAAAACGGCCTTGCGCAATGGCCCTTTCCAGTCCGGCAACTTTCAGGGTGTGGGCGATTTCCTCGACAGGCGCGCGGTACATGGATCACAGTCTCCTCATGCGGTGATGCTTGTTGCGGGCCGCACATTGCAACTGCGAAGGTGCTCAAGGCAAGCGTATTTTTACGTAAACGTAAGATATTCATTCTTCGGGGTGGAGAATGGGTATCCGATTGCCATTTCAAAACCGCATTTAACGGTGAGTAACGGTATATTAACCGCGATGCAGTGACCATCGTCCGGTACTATGGGGCTGGAGACTTGACCGCGAAGGGTGAGGGAAACCGTATTTGACGATCGGCGTGCGTGCTTTTGCTTTGGTGGTTGCCGCCCTTTTTTCGGGCGGGCCGACGTTTGCGGAGTCCGAATTCCAGTCGCCCTGGTCAAACAAGGAACGGGCAATCGTTCTCGACGGATACGAGCAAAACTCCTTCAACCTGGCTGAAATCGTCAGGGACGAACGGGTCGCCGGCTTCATCCACAAGGGCTCTGATGGTATGCCCGCCAATTACCATTGCACGCGCATCAGGGATCCGATGCAGCAGGAGTTGTGCAAGCGCATATGGCGCAACTATTCGGTGTCGCGCGAATTGTACCAGACGCGCCGGGCCCTCGCTAAAGCGCTCGGTTTGAAATGGGGTGCCTATCACCTTGGGCGTCCCGGGAATCCGATCGAGCAAGCCAATCACTTTATCGACTACACCGAGCCAACCGCCGATGAATTGATCGCGATTGACATCGAGAACAACGACCCCGAGAAATTCATGTCCCTCCGCGATGCGGAGATTTTCGCCGAACACGTCAAATTCCGCGCCGGGCGTTACCCAATTCTTTATACAAATGGCATTACGGCGAAGTACATTGCCGATCACAGACTCGAATTCCCGATCCTCTCGCGCTTGCCGCTCTGGTATGCGCGTTATGAATCGGACATTGCTCCGCATTTCCCCAAGGGCAATTGGCAAGACTATGCGCTCTGGCAATTCACATCCCAGAGCAATTGCAACAAGCAGCGCTGTCCCTACCGCCCGCCCGGGACAAACCGCGACATCGACGTCAATATCGCCGACATGACGGTGCCGGAACTGAAGAGAGCCTGGCCCTTCGGTGAGCTTGTCAAAGCCATACCGCCCAATGATCTGCCAAAGCCCGATACAAAACCGGTCAGCCAGCCCAATGTATTGGTGGCCTCTGCGCGACCTTTGCTCACTGTCAATTCCGGCGGCAAGGCTGCGGTTGATGGGACGATGACGGCGTCCGTGCTGCTGCAGCCAATAAGCCGGTTTCGCGCCAAGACACTGACTGTGGATGCGTTGTCTGCTTCGTTAAGCCGATCCGTCGCCCACCAGATGGACCATATCAACCGCTATCCGATTTTTGCGGTGTCTCCGGCATGTCTGAAGAAAGTTGGCTCTACTTTAGAAGTGACAGACCTCATCCGCCACCCTGCCCTGACGCCATTCCTATAGGCTATCGCCCTTCTCACGCGCGATCGCTCGCCAGCCAATATCGTGCCGGTAGAAGCCTTGCGGCCAATCGATCCTGGCAATTGCGGCATAGGCTGCGTCTTGGGCTTCCTGCACAGTCTTGCCGCTCGCTGTTACGTTCAGCACGCGGCCGCCATTGGCGACAAGTTCGCCATTGTTTTCCGCGGTTCCCGCATGGAATATCTCGACCGCTTCGCTCTCAGCGGCTGCATCGACGCCCCTGATCACGCTGCCTTTTTCCGGCGCTGCAGGATAGCCTCTCGCCGCCATGACCACGGTCAGCGCAGGGTTGTCGTTCCAGCGCACCGACATCTGGTCCAGCGCACCGTCGGCTGCGGCCTTCAACAACAACAGGACGTCGTCCTTCAAGCGCAGCATCAGCACTTGCGTTTCCGGATCGCCGAAGCGCGTGTTGTATTCGATGAGCTTCGGACCATCCTTGGTGATCATCAGACCGGCAAACAGCACACCACTGAAGCGCGAGCCGATTTCCGCCATGCCGCGCACGGTCGGCTCGATCAGTTCGCGCATGGTGCGGTCGATAATGTCCTGCGTCATCACCGGGGCAGGCGAATAGGCGCCCATGCCCCCGGTGTTCGCTCCCGTATCGCCATCACCAACGCGCTTGTGATCCTGCGCCGTCCCGAAGGGCAGTGCCGTCTTGCCGTCGCACAGGCAGAAGAAGCTGGCTTCTTCACCATCCAGATACTCTTCCACCACAACCTCTGCACCGGCACCGCCGAACGCTCCGTCGAAGCATGCGTCCACCGCGTCGAGTGCTTCCTGAATTTCGAAAGCAACGACGACGCCCTTGCCAGCAGCAAGGCCATCGGCCTTGACGACAATCGGTGCGCCCTGCTGGCGGACATAGGCTTTGGCCGCTTCCGCTTGAGTGAAGCGCTGGTAGGCACCTGTCGGTATGTTGAAGCGGGCGCAGAGATCCTTGGTGAAGCCTTTGGAACCTTCCAGACGTGCCGCCGCCTTGGATGGTCCAAACACCGAGATGCCCGCCGCCCGCAGATCATCGGCGATCCCGGCAACCAGCGGAGCCTCGGGGCCAACGACCACGAAGTCGATGGAGTTCTGCTTGCAGAACGCAACGATCTCCGCGTGCTTGGCTGGATCGAGAGCGACACAGTCGGCAACGCTCGCAATCCCCGGATTGCCCGGCGCGCAGTAGAGTTTGGTCAGAACTGGCGAAGCTGCGATCTTCCATGCCAGCGCGTGTTCACGGCCACCGGAACCTATCAGCAAGACATTCATCGAGATTGCTCCGCATTGAGAAGATTTGCCGTGTCGGTATGGCCTTGAGGCCAAGGGGTCAAGCTTACAATCGCAAATTTGCCCTGAAAAACCGCGTATAGTGCTTGACTGCGGAGTTGGCCGCTGGCCAAGGTCAAACCATGACACCAGAAAAAGACATTATCCAGTCAACGGAAACCCGTGGCCGTGTTTTCGATGCGCCGTCGGGCCATTGGGTCTATCGCACCTTGCCGAACTGGCTCTGGCCCTATGCGCAGCTGGCACGCTGGGACCGGCCCATCGGCTGGTGGCTCCTGTTGTGGCCGTGCTGGTGGGCGACTGCGCTTTCGGCGAGCGCAGGTGCAAAAGTCGGCGACCCTTTCTGGTCGGTACTGCCTTCACCCTATCATCTGGCCCTGTTTCTGATTGGCGCCATAGCCATGCGCGGCGCTGGTTGCACCTATAATGATCTTGCCGACGAGGATATCGATAACAAGGTCGCGCGTACCCGCTCGCGGCCGCTTCCCTCCGGTCAGGTGACCCGCAAGCAAGCCAAGATCTTCCTGGTCCTGCAAGCACTGGCAGGACTGGCGGTTGTCCTTCAGTTCAACTTCTTCACAATTGTCCTTGCGATCGGATCGCTGGTGATTGTCGCCATCTATCCCTTCATGAAGCGAATCACCAACTGGCCGCAACTCGTTCTTGGCCTTGCCTTTTCCTGGGGTTCGCTTGTCGGGTGGTCCGCACATTTCGGCTCGCTCGACTGGCCAGCCGTCCTGCTCTATGCGGGATCGATCCTGTGGGTGATCGGCTATGACACGATCTATGCCCATCAGGACAAGGAGGACGACGCACTGGTGGGGGTACATTCGACAGCCAGACTATTTGGCAGCCGGACGCGCGAAGCCCTGGTGGTTCTCTATGGCGGCGCGCTGGGCCTGTTCCTAGGGGCTTTTGCCGTTGCCGAAGTGCAAATGCCCGCCGTTGCCGGGCTGCTGGCTGCCGGCGCGCATATGTACCGGCAGATCATGACCCTCGACATTGACAACCCGACCGAATGCCTGCGGCTGTTCAAGTCGAATACCATCGTCGGCTGGCTGATCTTCCTCGGCCTGGTATTTGGCGGGCTGTGGACCGTCGTCAAGCCACTCTTCTAGACCATCGCGATGTCAAAGAACCGGGTGTGGCTTTCCCCCGCCACGCCCTCATTCTCTGAGTCTGGCCATTGAGTGGTTAGGGAAGACGGGCGGTCGTCGAAGCGCGTCTTGGTAGAAGGTATATGCGATCCGAAGACCGCCCGCTGACGTTTTCCCCCTGCCGGCCGGCTTCTGCCTGTTCCGCGGGGCGAGTGGATGAGCGCCTGGAGTCCGGGCCCATCGTCGCCGTCGGTGCAGTGTCCGCACAATTGGCGTCGGCATCAACAACGCAGGCAATATCTGTGTGTCAGGCAGATTGACCTCCGAAGACGAACAGGTCGGCCGCTGCCCGGGTCCGTTGCCCGCACATCGACACGCCGTCCTCCCCCACTTTCGAACGGCTCCGGAAGCAGCTCCCCATGGAAAGGACGGGGTTAGGATAAACGAGGTTTGCAGGTGTTGGATAAGTTAGCAGCATTATTTTGCGTGCGGTGAGATCGTGCAAGGGTCGACAGGCACCTTCTTCTCCAATAATCGCAGGGTGTCTCCCTCTCCGTCATCCTCGGGCTTGACCCGAGGATGACGGAGAGGAAGGTGCTTTTCAACCACGGCGAGATCATCGCGAAACGATCCCTCTCTTGCGATTTCTGGCACTTGGCCAGCGCGACATCGCTGCCGGGTTAAGAACCGCTACTTCGCGCCCTGAGCAATAATCTCCTCGCCGCCAATCACAAGACGCAGGCCAAGATCGCCAACCTTGCGGCGGGCAAGAAAGCGAGGACGGCGGCGGCGCGGTTCGCGACCCTGACGACGCTCCTTTGGCGCTGAAACTGCAACCGGGCCGATGCTCTGATCGAGCTGCCGCGCAACACCGTCTTCTTCGACGAGCATCATCGGCAGTTTGAAAAGTGACGACCAGGCGCGCCAATCGGCCGCAATGTCATTGAGGTCATGCGCGACCAGCAGCGGCACCGAAAGATGCGGGTCTGTGTGCATCAGCTCCAGAGTTACGGTGATGTCCCCGATGTCATCTTCAGTGGCCCGTGCTGTCACGCCTAAAAAAGCGCAGGCCGGCAAGGCGAGCGAGACTGGCAGATGGCTCGCCGGCAACAACCGCTTCACCACAGCACCCCGTTCGTGCAGCGTGAAGGTGATGTCGCCGCGATCGTCGCGCGTGGCATAGGTGACCGTCTGTGGTAGATGGAATGGGTCAAGCCGGAACTCCCGACCTGCCCAAACCGGCTTGGCTCCGGTTTTCTTCATGTGACGCCTTCTGTCGATCCTGAGAGCCGGTTTTCCGGTCTTCTCTTTGTATTTCCCTGTAGAGCGGACCATTTTCTGGTCTCGTATGGGGAAACAATAGGCGCCAACTTTCCCAATCCCGCTTAACGAACTGGGTTAACTGTTTCTGATCAAAAAGGATGGTTATCGAAACCCAACCAGCCCCAAGATTTTGGTAATAGGCATGAACAAAAGATTGAGAGCCTGGAACTCTCCTGCGCCATTCATCTGACGTGATTTTCTGCGCCAGGTACTCACAGCAACCGCTGCGTTCCGGTTCCCGGAACTCACTCCATCTCAGTCTCCGCAGTGATTTTCCAAATGTGCTCTGAGAACTTCAGAGCACTTTGCCCGGATTCATTATGCCCGCAGGATCGAAGGATTTCTTGATCCGGCGCATCAGATCCAATGCCACGGGCGATTTGGTTTCCGAAAGCTCCTTGCGCTTCAACTGACCTATGCCGTGCTCGGCCGAGATCGAGCCTTTATAGGAACGGACAATGTCATGTACCCGCTTGTTGATTTCTACCCAGCGGGCAAGAAAAGCCTCCTTGTCGGCGCCGACCGGCTGGGAGATGTTGTAGTGCAAGTTGCCATCGCCCATGTGCCCGAAGCAAACGATGCGCGCACTGGGGATCAGATCGAGCACAGCCGCATCGGCTTCTGCGATGAAATCCGGGATCTTTGCGACCGGCACGGAAATATCGTGCTTGATCGATCCGCCTTCCGGTCTTTGCGCAAGCGACATGGCCTCGCGCATATGCCAGAACGATTTTTCCTGGGCCGTGCTGTCAGCGATTGCTGCGTCTTCTACAAGTCCCGCCTCGTAGGCTTCCATCAGAATTGCTTCAATGGTTTCGCGTGCATCTTCCGCGGATCGTGACGAGGAAATGTCGATGAGAACATACCATTGATGCGGGGCATCAAGCGGATCACGCACGCCGTCCGTATGAGCGACGGAGAACTCCACGCCAATACGCGGCATGAGTTCGAAACCGGTAAGCGATGGGCCTGCATGACCCTGCGCCAGTCCAAGGAGTTTCAAAGCATCTTCCGGACTGGCGAGGCCAGCATAGGCGACGCCTTTTCCTCTCGGTAGCGGAAACAGCTTCACCACTGCCGCTGTGATTACCCCAAGCGTACCTTCTGCGCCGACAAACAAATCCTTCAGATCATAGCCCGTATTGTCTTTCTTGACATAACGCAGATCGTTGAGGATCTCGCCCGTCGGCAGAACAACCTCGACGCCGAGGCAAAGCTCACGCGTATTGCCGTAGGCGAGAACCGCAGTCCCACCCGCATTGGAAGAGAGATTGCCGCCAATCTGACAGGAGCCTTCAGAACCGAGCGAGAGCGGAAACAGCCTGCCCTCGTTCTCGGCAGCGTCCTGCAGCGTCTTCAACACAACGCCTGCCTCGACAATGGCGAGATTACCGGCCGGATCGATCGAGCGGATCCTGTTCAACCGCGACAGGGACAGGATAACCTGCTGACCGCTTTCATCCGGCATTTGACCGCCGACGAGGCCCGTATTGCCGCCTTGGGGAATAATAGCCGTTCCGGTTGCGGTCGCCAGCTTGAGAATTGCCGAGACCTCTTCAACTTCGGACGGCCGCAGAACCATCGACGTCTTGCCACCGAATTTCTCGCGCGGCTCGATCAGATAAGGCTCGATATCGCGCGGATCGCGCAGCGCATTCTTTTCACCGACAATCGCAATGAAGCGTTGAACAAGGTCAGGCGTCAGGGTCATTTTATCTGTTCCACAGTCATCGAGGGTATCCGCGGCGCGGCAGCACGGACAAGCCGGTCATTGATGGCCTCGCCAAGTCCGTTAAAAGGGATCGGCTCTACGGCGATCACAGCACTGCCGAGGCGATCAAGGCGTTTCATGTAGTCAAAGAGGTTGGCGGCAGCTTCGCGCAGATTTCCGGCCTCGCTGAGATTGAGGCTTGCCGCGGCAAGGGCAGCGCCACTCGCGCGCACCGGCCCGAAGGCAAGCAAGGCCTCGCCTTCCCGCACCTCATGCACATTGAGCCGAACGCCCGCTGCTGGCGCATAATGCGAGGCCAACATTCCCGGGGCTTCAATGGCAGAACGCTGATCTATGCGTTCAAGCTTTTTGCCGATGAAGGCTTCTATGTCTTCCGCCGCCAGGCCGCCGGGACGGAGCAGCTGAACCGCATCGCCATCGACTTTGACGATCGTGGACTCCAGCCCCACCTCGGATGGACCGGCATCGAGGATCAGGGCAATCCTGGCGCCAAGGTCATCCTCGACGGCAGGCGCACTCGTTCCGCTGATCTTGCCGGATGTGTTGGCGCTGGGGGCCGCCAAGGGGCGGTCGAGGGCAGCGATGATCTTTCCGGCAACGCCGCGCGGCATGCGCAGCGCTATGGTATCAAGTCCCGCCGCGACCAGTGGATGGATTGCCGTGTCTGCCTTCAAAGGCAGCACGAGCGTCAGTGGCCCCGGCCAGAACGCGTCGATGAGCCGCCGCGACTGCGGGTCGATGACCGCATAGCGTTCCGCCATGGAGACATCCGAAACATGGCAGATCAGCGGATTGAAATGCGGCCTGCCCTTCGCCTCGAAAATGCTGGCGACTGCTTCGCCATTGGTGGCATCCGCAGCAAGGCCGTAGACAGTTTCAGTTGGAATGGCGACAAGTTTGCCCTCGGCGAGCACAATGGCTGCCGTCCGTACTGCCTGCTCATCTGTTCCCATGATCCGGGCCAAGGAAATCTCCGATCGTGAGCACTGCCTACACGATGGTGGTAACCTGCTGCAAGTATCAGCTGATGAACGCACTGAATGAGGTCATGCTTAAAATTGAATCGATCCGGCATAAGGCTTGGCAATGAATGGCTGTTAGGAGTGGTCAAGAAACGAACGGGGACTGATTGCCATGCTTCGCCAGATCATTGCCGCAACTGCCATTGCGCTGTTTACGGTATCCGTCCATGCGGGGGATTCCATCGAGGTGATGGGACCTGCGGCAAGGCCGAATTCCGTTTCTTATGTCGGCTATGACAGTTTCGATGCGGAGGGCAATCCGATTTGCACACCCTGTCAGGCCAAGCGTGCCGAAGAGGCCGCGCGCCTCAAGGCCTATGCGGCAAGGCGAGAACGCTCCCGGCAATATATGGCGCGCCTGCAGGGCAAGGAAGTTCCCGCCAGTTCCGACTCGCTGATCGCCGCCAATGCCGCGCCACTGGTTCCGGCCGGCCAGCCACCGCAGGAAAAGGTAATTGTTGACGTGGCGGCAACGCCGCTTCGCGCGGGGGTACAATAGCAAGGCGCGAAGTTTCGCGCCTATCTTCTTATTATCCAACGATTTTCGAGAAGTCCGCTACCGTATTTGTCGCGGTACGAATACGCGAAAGCAGTGCCAAACGGTTGGCGCGAACGTCCGGATTCTCGTCATTAACCAGTACTTTCTCAAAGAATGAATCAACTGGTTCGCGCAAAACGCTAAGCGCGATCATTGCGCCGGAAAAGTCTTCTTTTTGAATCGCTTGCGCTGCCTGGCTCTCAGCTTGATTCACCGCGGCATAGAGTTGCTTTTCCTCATCGAGACTGAAAAGAGCTGGAGCGACGGCGTCGGATACGACCGTGCCCTTCTTCTCTTCGGCGCTCAAGATATTGGCGGCACGCTTGGTGCCGGCCAGAAGGTTCTTGCCGTCTTCGGTGTTGAGGAAGACCACCAGCGCTTCGACGCGGCGTGCGATCAGCAACAGGTTGTCCGCGCCGTCGGTGAGGACCGCATCGATAAGGTCGTGACGGGCACCAAGATCACGCAGGTGCACTTTCAGACGCTCATGGAAGAAGGACAGCAGGTCGAAGAGAACCGGCCGAGCCCGTTGTGCCACCTCGTCGCGCACATGCTTTTCGAAGCTGGAGATCGCGTTGATGACGTCTTCCTCACCATCGACATCGCCGGACTGCTGCGCGGCCTGGCGATCTTCGAACTGTTCGACACGCTGTTCGATATTGTCTTCGCGCAACTGTGCGAAGGCCGAAAGGAAAACAGGCAGAAGTTCGATTTTCCAATCGCTCGAAAGCAGCAGACGAATAACGCCTAGAGCGGCACGCCGGAGGGCGAAGGGGTCCTTCGAACCGGTGGGCTTTTCGTCGATCGCCCAGAAACCGACAAGCGTATCGAGCTTGTCCGCAAGCGCGACCGTGACCGAGACCGAATCGGTTGGCACGAAATCGGACGGACCCTGCGGCTTGTAATGTTCCTCTATCGCGGCGGCAACCGAAGGATGTTCTTTCTGCAGCAGCGCATATTTGCGGCCCATGCCACCCTGCAATTCAGGGAACTCGCCGACGATTTCCGTCGTGAGGTCGGCCTTGGCCAGCACAGCCGCTCGCATGGCCAAAGCAGGATCGGCACCCACCAATGGGGCAATGTCGCGAGCAAGCGCCCTGATGCGGGTGACGCGCTCACCTTGTGTTCCAAGCTTGGCGTGGAATGTGACGTTCAGGGCATCGAGCCGGGCCATGCGCTGATCCAGCGGTTTCTTCAGATCGAGGTCAAACTTGATCCCTGCAGCGGCAAGCGTGTGCATGTCAGGCAGGTCGTGCTGATCGGTATTCCAGAAATACAGCGCATCGGACAGGCGTGCGCGAACCACCTTGCCATTGCCATAGGAGATTTCGCGGCCGCCATCGGTTGCTTCGATGTTGGAAATGAGAATGAACCTGTTCGACAGGCTTTCGCTCTCGCCCTGCTTGCGCGTGACAAAACATTTCTGGTTGGTCTTGATCGTCAAGCGAATGACTTCCGGAGGGATGGCGAGGAATTCTTCCTCGAACTCGCCCATCAGCACCACAGGCCACTCGACCAATCCCGACACCTCTTCGAGGAGCCCCTCGTCCTCGACCAGCTCAAGTCCGGATGCGAACGCAATATTTTGGGCATCGGAAAGGATCATTTCCTTGCGGCGATCAGCATCGAGAACAACCTTGGCCTTTTCGAGCTTCGCCACATAATCGTCGAAACGGCGAACCGTGATCGGCTGGCCGTCGCTCAGGAAGCGATGGCCATAGGTTACATTGCCGGCGCGGAGGCCGTCGATTTCGAAGTCGACGACAACCGGCTCTTCAGTTTCGGGACCGAAAGTGCAGACGATGGATTGCAGCGGACGCACCCAGCGGAGGCTGCCCGGCTTCGATGACGCAGCACCCCAGCGCATGGACTTCGGCCAGGGAAACTCGCGAATGATCTTCGGCATCAGCTCGGCGATGATCTCTTCGGCGCCGCGGCCGGGCCTGGTCAGATGGGCGACGTAGAAATCGCCCTTCTTCGGATCGGTATGAATATGGGCCTCGGAGATATCTGAGAGCCCTGCGGAACGCAGAAAGCCGGCGATCGCCTGTTCTGGCGCGTTGACGCTTGGGCCCTTGCGATCCTCATGCACATCCTTGGAGCGTGCGGTAAGGCCACGAATATCGAGAGTGAGGCGGCGCGGCGTCCAGTAATCGCCTGCAGCCTCGTAGGTCAGGCCGGCCTCCACCAGACCGTCGGTCACGAGCCTCTTCAGGTCTCCCGCGGCCTTGCGCTGCATGCGTGCGGGAATTTCTTCCGAGCGGAGTTCAAGCAAAAGATCAGGCATTATACGGACTCGCTTCTGAAATTGGCTCCGCCGGCTTCCGTCAGAAGGAAGGCCTCGCCACATTGACGAGCGAGGTTGCGTACCCGCAAGATATAGCTCTGCCGCTCGGTCACCGAGATGACGCCGCGCGCGTCGAGGAGGTTGAAGGCGTGCGAGGCCTTGATGCATTGATCATAGGCCGGGAGCACCATCTTGTGCATCGGGCTGTTGTCGCCCTCCTTGGGCGCGCCGGCTTTCAACAGTGCTTCACATTCGGCTTCCGCATCCTCGAAATGGCGGAGCAATGCCGTTGTATTGGCGTGCTCGAAATTGTGCCGCGAATATTCCTGCTCGGCCTGCAGAAATACCTCGCCATAGGTGACCTTCTCATCGCCTTCAAGGCCATTGAAGTTGAGATCATAGACGTTGTCGACGCCCTGAACATACATGGCGAGGCGTTCCAGACCATAGGTCAGTTCGCCGGAAACAGGGGCGCATTCGATGCCGCAGACCTGCTGGAAATAGGTGAACTGCGAAACCTCCATGCCGTCGCACCAGCATTCCCAGCCGAGCCCCCAGGCGCCCAGCGTCGGGCTTTCCCAGTCGTCCTCGACAAAGCGGATATCGTGCATCAACGGGTCGAGACCGATCGTCCGCAGCGAGCCGAGGTAAAGCTCCTGAAGATTGGCTGGAGACGGCTTCATGATGACCTGGTACTGGTAGTAATGCTGCAGCCGGTTGGGGTTTTCGCCGTAGCGCCCATCCTTCGGGCGGCGTGAGGGCTGTACGTAGGCTGCCTTCCACGGTTTGGGACCGAGCGAACGCAATGTGGTTGCGGGATGGAACGTACCGGCGCCCACTTCCATGTCATAGGGCTGCAGGATCACGCAGCCATGCTGCGCCCAATAATTATGAAGCGTCAGAATGAGCCCCTGAAACGAGCGGGTCGGCTGCATATGATCGGGAAGTGGAACGGACACCGGACGGCCTTTTTGACGAGAAGGAATGGAGTGCATATCTTGTTCGGGACACGATCTGATCCGAAAAGTCATGCAACTTTTCGGGATCATGCTCTAAGACCTGCACTCCAGCCGGTCAAGCAAAAGGAGAACTCAACCCTTCTTGTCGGGAGCTGGCACCGGCGCCGGTTCGACAGGTGGCTTCGGCGCGTCGACGCCGTTCTTCGCAACGCCCGGGTCCTTTTCATCGGGCAGGCCGTTCTTCAGCTTTTCCTCGATCTTCACGAGATCTTCAGGCTCAGGCTTGGAGTCACGCGCGTGCGCCCACTGGAACGTCGCCTCCAGCTTGCGTCCCGCCCGCCAGTAGGCATCGCCGAGATGGTCGTTGATCGTCGCATCTTCCGCCCGCAGTTTTACGGCCTGTTCAAGCTGGGTGACGGCATCGTCGTAACGGCCCAGGCGATAATAGGCCCAGCCGAGCGAATCGACGATGTAACCGTCCTGAGGGCGGGCATCGACGGCTTTCTTGATGAGATCCAGCCCCTGTTCGAGCTTCGTGTTCATGTCGATCCAGGAATAGCCAAGATAATTGAGCACCTGGGGCTGGTCCGGATAAAGTTCCAGTGCCTTCAGGAAGTTCGGCTCCGCCTTGTCCCATTCCTTCAGCCGCTCATAGGCAATGCCACGCTGATAGAAGATCGTCCAGTCGTTGCGCACCGGCTGCTTGAGGACTGCCACGGCCTTGTCATAGGTATCAGCCGCTTTGCGGTAGTCCTTGTCCTGCGAGTAGATGCTGCCGATCGCCAGATAGGTGCGCATGTCCTGCGGATTGCTCTCCAGTAGTCCGTTCAGGTGCTGGATCGCTTCGTCGTTGCGCTTCAGGATCGCCAAGTTTATCGCGAGTTGCATTTGCGCATCGCGGCTATAGGCTGAATCGGCTGAGATCTGGCCAAAATAGTCGATTGCCTTGTCCGACTGATCCAATTTCGCGCTGATGTCACCGAGCTGAAACAGCGTTGCATCATGGTCGGGACGCAGGGGTAGCGACATCTGCAGATAAAGCTTCGAGAAGGCTTCTCCACCATTGCGATTGATTGCGGTAGCAAGTGTATAAAGTACTTCCGCGGCGCCCTGCTGCGGTGTCTGGATCAAGGGTTTGACGGTCTTGGCACCGGCGATCTGCTTGTTGAATTCGACGAGAACCATGCGCCCCGAAAGCATATCAGAGGCTTCCTTCACCAAAGCTTCCGCACCTGTCCGATCACCGGTGCGTATCTTGAAGGAAGCATAGGCTTCAACGAGACGCTCATAGGTGTCGGGCGCGGCAGAAACATTGGCCTTGTCATTGAGAGCGCTTTGATAGAAGGCGGCCGCCTTGTCTTTCTGTCCGGCCATATCGGCAATCAGTGCGGAACTATAGGTCTTGAACAGCGTAAAGCCTTCCGGCCCCTGCAACTTGTCAATCATGGACAAGGCTTCATTCGGCTTGCCGGATCCGGCCTTGGCCCAGGCAGAAATAAGTCCCGTGATCATGCGATCCAGGTCCGACTGGAGCGACAGCATCATCAGGGTGTTAACCTTCTGGTACTGCTTCCTGTTGAGGGCATCGATACCGAGAGCCAACCGCGAAAACCGTTCGATTTCCGGAACCGACTTAAGTTCTTCCGCGATTGGCAATGCCTGCTTGAACTGACCGTCAGTCAAAAGCACCAGCAACAGGCTCTGTCGCAACTCCGTGTTCTTCGGGTCATAGGCCAGGGCCTGACGATAGAAGGAAATCGCGCTGGCAAAATCGTTGCCGCGCTCCGCAGTTCGCGCAGAAAGAAAAGCGCCAGAGAGAGTGCCGGCATTCAAGGCCGGCGCTTTGGTTGTCGCTGCTTCGGCGGCGGCGGCTCCCACGGTAAACGCAGCAAGTGTTGCGCCCATGATCGAGCCAAGCAATTTACTGCGCTGCATAACAAAAACCCTCTTCATTGCCCAAATTTGACATGATTACCCGAATCCTCAAGGAAACCATGGCCTTTTTACGGTTTTCTCTCAAGGTTCATTGAAAGATTGGATCGAAACCGGGCCACGCACCATACAGGGCGTGTCTTCGCGAACCATCAATTGACCCGGCTGATGCAAAAATCGATGACTTCGAGAAGTGCATCTTTTTGCGGTGACTTATCGAGCGGAGCCAACGCGTCCCGTGCGATGCCGCCGAAATGCCGCGCGCGCTGTATTGTATCACCAAGTGCGCCGTAACGCGTCATCAATCCTTTGGCTTTTTCCAATCCCTTGTCGTCATTTGCACCGTTTTCCAGCGCATCCTTCCAGAAAAGCCGTTCTTCGGAAGTGCCGCGACGATAGGTCAAGACGACCGGAAGGGTGATCTTGCCTTCCCTGAAATCATCGCCCGTATTCTTGCCGAGATCCTTGGCATTGCCACCGTAATCCAGAGCGTCATCAACGAGCTGGAATGCCAGCCCGAGATTGAGGCCATAAGAGCGTAGCGCCTGCCGATCGGTCCGCGATGCGGATGCGACAATCGGACCTACCTCGGCGGCAGCAGAGAAAAGCGCGGCCGTCTTGGCCTTGATCACCGCAAGGTACTCATCTTCGGTTGTTTCGAGGTTCTTGGCCGCCGCCAGCTGCATCACCTCGCCCTCGGCAATCACCGACGCCGATGTCGCAAGCACATCGAGTGCTTCCAGAGAACCGACATCGACCATCATCTTGAAGGCCTGGCCAAGCAGGAAATCCCCAACGAGAACGCTGGCCTGATTGCCCCAGATCATGCGCGCCGTGCGCTTGCCGCGGCGCAGATCGCTCTCATCGACCACGTCGTCGTGCAGAAGCGTTGCTGTGTGCATGAACTCGACGCTGGTCGCCAGCTTGATGTGACCGTCGCCCTGGTAACCGAACATGCGGGCCGCAGCGAGCGTGATCATCGGGCGCAGCCGCTTGCCGCCGGATGAGATCAGATGGTTGGCAACTTCCGGAATCATCTCGACGTCAGAACCGGCCTTCGACAGGATAAGTTCATTGACGCGGCCCATATCCGCCTTGGTCAGGTCGATCAGCGGTGGCACTGATCCTGTGTTGTTTTTCTTATCTTCCAGACTGACAACGACGCCCAAAACGAAACTCCTACGGTTCTGGCATGATGCGGCGACACCTTATTTAGACAGCCTATAACCCGCAAGCGGCGAATTGGCGCGCAAAAATGGCACGAGTTACAAATTCGTGATAAGGGCCTGATCAGAATTTCATCTAATGAGGCACGGCGTTTTGCACCATGCCATAACGGGAATGACATGATTGAAATAATGCGCACCAACGATCCGGTACTGATTTCATTTGTGGAATCATTGTTGAAGGAAGCCGGGATCGGGCATTTCATTGCGGATTCGAACATGAGCATTCTTGAAGGTTCACTCGGAGTTCTCGCACGCCGGGTCATGGTGGACGGCGACCTTGAAAAGGAAGCACGGCAACTTCTCAAGGATGCGGGCATTGCACAGGAGCTGCGCGACTGACCGATGCTTGCTACCGACGTTACGATCGACGCATTTCATCGCGGCAGGTTTCATCTGCTGCAGCCAGCGGCGAAAGGACATCGCTCGGGCGTCGATGCCATGGTCCTCGCAAGTGTCGTGCCGAATGAATTTTCAGGCCGTGTCGCCGATCTTGGCGCCGGCGCCGGCGCCGCAGGTCTTGCCGTGCTTTCCCGCTGTCCGGACGCACAGGCAACATTGATAGAACGCTCGGAATTCATGGCTGATTTCGCCCGGCGTTCGCTGGCATTGGAGGAAAACAAAGCGTTTCGCGGCCGGGCCGAGGTCATCGAGGCTGATGTCACGCTGACCGGCAAGTCGCGCACGGCAACCGGCCTCAGCGACAACAGTTTTGATTTTGCCATCATGAATCCGCCATTCAACCTCCCGACCGACCGCTCCACGCCCGACCCGGTCAAGGCGGAAGCCCATGTCATGACGCACGGCATGATGGAACGGTGGATCAGGACTGCGGCTGCCATCGTCAAGCCCGGCGGCTCAATCGGTATCATTGCCCGACCTGCGTCGATCACCGATCTGCTTGATGCCCTACGGGGCCGCTTTGGCGGTTTGATCATCGTTCCCGTACAGCCAAGGCCGCAAGACGCTGCCATACGCATTGTTATCAAAGGCGTTAGCGGGAGCCGTGCGGGCCTGTCGCTATACCCGGCTTTGATCATGCATCATGAGGCGGGTAATGGATTTACCGAGCGGGCAATCGCCATCAACAATGGATTGACCTCGCTTTTTTAGACTGTAGTAGCATTGTGATTTTCCGCACGCCACCTACATGGTCCTGACGGCACCACTTCAAAAGGAGAGACGCTTGGTCCGATTCATCCGGAAATTACTACCTCGCCGCTGGCGTCCCGATTATCAGGAGATACCTGTTGTTCGTCTGCAGGGCGTAATCATGACGGGCGGTGGTCCCTTCCGGCAAAACCTGTCACTCGCGTCGACAGCTGCTGTTCTGGAGAAGGCATTCGCAGAGAAGGATGCACCGGCAGTGGCCATTTCCATCAATTCTCCCGGTGGATCGCCCGTACAATCGCGGCTGATTTACCGGCGTATTCGTGATCTGGCGACGGAAAAGAACAAGAAAGTCTATATGTTCGTCGAGGATGTCGCGGCATCGGGCGGTTACATGATTGCTGTCGCCGGCGATGAGATTATCGCGGACCCCTCGTCCATTGTCGGTTCCATTGGCGTCGTTTCGGCCAGTTTTGGCTTTACCGATCTCATCAAGAAAATCGGGGTTGAACGAAGGGTGCATACGGCCGGCAGGAACAAGGCCACCCTTGACCCGTTCCGGCCCGAAAACAAGGAAGACGTCGAGCATCTGAAGGCGTTGCAGCTCGAAATTCACGAGACCTTCATCAACCTGGTCAAGGAAAGGCGCGGTGAGAAGCTCAGCGACAATCCTGATTTGTTTACCGGCCTGTTCTGGACAGGAACGCGTGGGATGGAACTCGGGCTTGTCGATGGTCTTGGCGACATGCGCTCCTATCTCCAATCGCAATACGGTCCGAAAACCAGGTTGAGGCTGATTTCGGCCCCACGCGGTTTGTTCGGGCGCAAGGTTTCGTCAGTGGATATCAATGGAGGCGGGCTTGGTTCGGGTTTTGCCAACGGGCTCATCGAAGCCGCAGAAGAACGCGCGCTCTGGTCGCGTTTCGGACTTTGAGCGGGCAATAGAGTATTTGGGCCTAAGGCCGGGTCCGTGATATGGTAGGCCTAGGGAAACAATACCGGTAGTCGAGGGATAGACGATGGCACAGTTAATCTTTTTTGCGCTTGTCGGTGCCGCGGCGTACTACGGTTATCGTTCTTTCAAGCGAGAAGCACAACGGGTATCGCAGCGCGTGCGCGAGGCAGAAAAAGAAGTGCAGAACCGTGCACAGGGCACACTGGTGCAGGATCCCGAGACGGGTGAATACCATCTGCGCAAAGACTGACTGCAATGCTTGACAGTCTCGATGGCACGATCAGCCTGATTGCTCCGGCGAAGATCAATCTGGCACTGCATGTGACCGGACGGCGGAGCGATGGATATCATCTTCTCGACAGTCTCGTGGTGTTTGCTCGCTTTGGCGACAGGGTGAGCGTCAAGCGGTCCGCGGCCGATACATTTGAAATGTCCGGGACGTTTGGAAGCAGGTTGCCGGACGATGAAGACAACCTGGTGCTTCAAGCCAGGAATGCGCTGCGCAGACGCTTTCCCGAGCAGGCCATACCGGTCGCCATACACCTTGAGAAATATCTCCCGATCGCCTCTGGCATTGGCGGCGGGTCGAGTGACGCTGCCGCGACGCTGCGTGCTCTGGCGGCGCTTTGGCGCGTCGAAGCAGACGTGGCGCAACTGGCCGAAATCGGGTTGCCGCTGGGAGCAGATGTCCCAATGTGCCTGCAGGGCCGGCCGCTCGTCGCCAAGGGAATCGGCGAAGATATCGAGCGCCTGGCTGCTTTTCCGCACTTGCCCATGGTTCTCGCCAACAGCGGCGTATCAATTTCAACGCCGCAGGTATTTGCTGTGCTGGAAAGACGCGACAATCCTCCCCTGCCCGAAATGCCTGACCTTTTCACCGTTGGCGATGTCTGCACCTACCTGGCCGAGACCGGCAATCACCTGTTTTCAGCGGCTGAAAAGCTGACACCGGCAATCGGCGATACGATGAACGCGCTGCAAAATACCACCCCGCGGCTGGTGCGCATGTCCGGTTCCGGTGGCACGTGCTTTGCGATTTATGATAGCGACGCCGACGCTGAAGCGGCGGCCGCAAAGCTCAAACAGAGCAACCCCGACTGGTTCGTCGTCGCCACAAATAGCGTCATGGAAGGAGACTGAACTTGGCCCGCATCGATGAAACGCGCCCGTTTGTGCCGGTCAAGATCGCCCTCCTGACGGTATCCGATACGCGCACGCTGGAGGACGACAAATCGGGCAGTATACTGGCCGAGCGTCTCCTCGCCGCTGGCCATACATTGGCGCAGCGCGCCATCGTCACCGACGACCGCGAGAAAATTCGCGACCGCGTGCTTTCCTGGTCGAAGGATCCGCAGATCGACGTGGTAATCACCACCGGCGGTACCGGCTTTACCGGACGCGATGTCACGCCTGAAGCACTGGAACCGATCTTCGAGAAGCGCATGGACGGCTTTTCCGAAGTGTTCCACCGCATTTCCTATGACAAGATCGGCACGTCGACGATTCAGTCCCGCGCGACTGGCGGGGTGGTGAACGCGACTTTTGTGTTTGTGATTCCCGGCTCGCCCGGCGCTTGCAAGGATGCCTGGGATAATATTCTGCAATTCCAGCTGGATTACCGGCACATGCCGTGCAATTTCGTCGAGATCATGCCGCGGCTCGACGAGCATCTGAAGCGCAGTGGCGGCAAGAGTTAGAGCTACTATTTCAGCGCTGCTGGAATAATTTCTGCTCTGAGCCGCTTCATGGCGAGCCCACGCGCGAGATCAACCGCCGTCTTCCCGGGATTGAACAAAGCCATCGACTGGCGCTTTGAAATCAGCAGCCCTTCGGCCAGCGGATTGCTGGGTGAGAACACCCGGTTGAGAAATGGCCGGCGGTGCGTGTGAGACCGCGTGAAGCACGCAGGGCCCTGCATGCGCTCCACATGGACAGCCACCGGTTCCATCCATCCGTCGAGCAGCCTTGCTCCGGGTTCGATAAAAAGCAACCAGTCACTCCGAGCCCGCCGGAACCCGTCGATCAGAGTCTGATCCTGCAGGAAGATACAACCCGCCTGATCCGCAACACGGTGGGTTTGGTCAGTAGAGCCGTGGTCGATAATAACGACGTCGCTCAAGAGGCCTTCGACGGCGCCGCCGACAAGAGCGCCAAGCGTCCTGGCCAGGAGTTCATCCGAATTATGCGTTTCAATCAGGACGGAGATCATCAGGAGCCAATATAGTATTATTAAATGAATTTCCATCACTCCTTTTGGCGCAGATTGTTCTTGCTTTGTTCTCCAAATTTGATAGGAATGTATTCATGTTGCGGCCGTGACAAGCGACTCGTTTCGCTTCTTGCCAAGGAGAATGCAAATGAACATTGTGGTGCAAGCCGACAGGGCCGCTTTCGGGCAAGGCCGCGCACAGCATGCCAATGCCCTGATCGAAGAAGCCGGTCTGCGGATCGACCAGGAACGCCGGCGTGGCCGCGGCGCGGGGATGAATCCGTCCGGACGTTTCGAAGCGGAAAGCCGTCATGTCTACGACGATGGCTGGGAAACGATCGAGGATTTGCCGCCGTTCAAAACCGAAGTTCAGATCGAGAAGCCGCGCACCATCATTACCAGAAATGACTCGCCCGATATTGGTTTCGACCGCTCGATCAATCCCTATCGCGGCTGTGAGCACGGCTGCATCTACTGTTTTGCTCGCCCCACCCACAGCTATATGGGCTTGTCAGCAGGATTGGATTTCGAGTCGAAGCTTTTCGCCAAGCCAGACGCTGCCAAGATGCTGGACAAGGAACTGTCGCGACCGGGCTATACGGCAAAAACCATTGCAATTGGCACCAATACCGACCCCTATCAGCCAATCGAAAAGAAATGGCGCATCATGCGTGATATCTTGCAGGTTCTGGAGGCGCACCAGCATCCCGTTGGGATTGTTACCAAATCCGCCCTTGTGATGCGCGATCAGGACATTCTGGGGCGCATGGCAGAAAAAGGTCTCGCCAAGGTCGCCCTGTCAGTTACGACGCTGGATGGAAAGCTGGCGCGTACGATGGAGCCTCGTGCTTCGACGCCAACGCGGCGTTTGCAGGCACTTCGCAGCCTGTCCGACGCGGGTATTCCAGTCAGCGTGATGGTGGCGCCGGTCATTCCAGGGCTCAACGATCACGAGATCGAGCGCGTGCTCGACAGTGCCCGTGCAATGGGAGCGCTGGAAGCAGGATATGTGCTCTTGCGACTCCCGCTGGAAGTCAGCCCGATCTTCAAGGAATGGCTGTTGCGCAACTATCCGGACCGCTATCGCCATGTCCTGTCGCTCGTACGGTCCATGCGCGGCGGCAAGGATTATGACGCGGAATGGGGCAAACGCATGCGCGGCGAAGGCCCCTATGCCTGGCAGATCGGACGGCGGTTCGAAATAGCGGCCAAACGCCTAGGCCTCAACCTGAGCAAGCGGCGGCTGCGAACCGACCTTTTCTCGCCGGCGCCCGGAAACGAACAGCTGTCCTTGTTCTAGAGCGGCGAACATGCGCCGCTCCAGCCAGCACAATTCCGTCAGGCCGAATGCCCATCCCGCCTGACGTGACCCTGGGTAGCCCCGCCCCATCAGCTACCTAAGGGCTTGCAGAGAATCAGAACGAATGCGAGTTTCGTCGCAACATGACTCGATCGCGTTCTGATTCTCTGCTTCTTCCCATCGAACCTGGCAAGCCTGACTATGCCAGCGAGCGGAAACTCATGCGCAGCGGCGTCGAGTTTATCGTCGGTATCGACGAGGCCGGCCGCGGGCCGCTTGCGGGTCCGGTGGTGGCCGCGGCGGTGATTTTGAACCCGAAGAAAATCCCGGAGGGGCTTGACGATTCAAAGCGCCTGACCGCGCAACGCCGCGAAGAACTCTTTGATATCATTACGGATACAGCGCTTGCCTGCGCTGTCGCCAGCGTTTCTGCCCCCGCCATCGATGCAACTGATATTTTGAAAGCTGCACTTGAGGCTATGCGCCGGGCTGTGTGCGGTTTGGCTATCTTGCCCGGCCACGCTCTCATTGACGGGCGCGATGTGGCACCCGGCCTGCCCTGCCCCGCTACCGCGCTTATCAAGGGCGACCAGCGTTCGGTGTCGATCGCTGCGGCGTCGATCCTTGCCAAGGTCACTCGCGACCGGATGATGGCTCAAACCGGGCAATACTTTCCTCTTTATGGTTTGGAATCGCATGCCGGCTATGGAACCGAGTTCCACCGCAATGCGATGGAGCTGCATGGCCCGGTCGCAGGCCTGCATCGCTTCAGCTTTTCGCCGCTCAAAGACCGCCAGATATAGTCAAAGCGCTCATCTCAACCCATCACCTTCAAATTTCACTCATTGGTTGAAAATTGTGGGCCAAAATCGCTGTTGTTGGAGCAGGATTTGCGGGCTCCCGGGCAAGAATCAAACAATTGCGAGCAAAACGCAGTGCCTATCCAGTTCGAGCCTGGGACACGCCAAAAAAGAAAGCCGCCTTGCGGCGGCTTCATGCAACTTGATTATTCCCGTTCTTAGTTGAGGCGGGATTTCACTTCAGTCAGCGATGACTTGAAGAGATCAGCCGATGTCTTGGCATCGACTTTGTCTGCGAGGATACGGCTGGCAGCGGCGACAGCGATATCGACTGCCGACGCGCGAACTTCGTTGACTGCCTCGACCTCGGCCTGAGCGATCTTCTGCTCGGCGAGCCTGTTGCGGCGGGCAACATATTCCTCGGTCTTCTTCTTGGCTTCCTCGAGCATGCCATGGGCTTCACGCTGCGCTATGGCAACGATCTCGGTGGCCTCTTTCTCGGCTTCCTTGCGCTTGCGCTGGTATTCTGCAAGCAGGGATTGTGCTTCCTCACGCAGGCGGCGTGCCTCTTCAAGCTCGTCGCGGATACGGTCAGCACGGGCATCGAGCGATTTGCCGACGACGCCCGGAACTTTCAGATAGACAACCAGTGCGAGGAAGATGACGAGACCGACCAGGGCGTAGAATGTTGCGTCCAATTCCATAGTAGTTCTCCCTTACTGCGCCATGCGCCCAAAAGGACGCATCGAGGTTGCAGTAGAATCTAATAGTTTGCGCATAATTTCTTCAAAGACCGGATTTCGGTTTTCAGCAATTAGGCGCGGCTACGCACGGCTTTGACGGCAGCGGAAATGCTTGCCTTGTCGACAGTTCCGCCAACGATTTTCTTGACGATCTCGGCAGCGGTGTCCTCGGCAATCGTGCCGACTTCCTTCATTGCCTTGTCCTTGATGGCGGAAATGCTGGCTTCCGCGTCGCTCAGCTTCTTTTCCAGCTCCGCCGAAATTTTTGCCTGTTCGGCATCGGACTTGGCCTTGGCTTCGTCGTGGGCCGTCTGGGCAATACTCCCAGCCTTTTTCTTGGCGTCAGCGAGATCCTGCTCGTAAGCAGCAAGCGCATCGTCCGACTCCTGCTTCATGCGGGCAGCCTGGTCAATATCGGTGGCGATACGATCACGGCGTGTCTCGATGATACCGCCGATGCGCGGCAGAACCACACGCGACAGAAACAGGTAAAAGACGGCGAATGTCAGGGCCAGCCAAAGGATCTGCGATGCAAAATGGCTGGAGTCAAAGGGCGGGAAAACGGCCTTTTCGTGAGCCACACCGGTTTCGGTATGAGTCTCGGCGGCGTGAGCGTCAGGCGTCGTCCCCGGAGCTACCGTTTCGGTATGCGCGGGCGTTTCGCTCTGAGCGACGATTGTTTCCGTTGTGGATGCGGCATGGGCCGATGACACAAACATGCGTTGTCCCCTTGAGTAGTCTTTAAACGATATACCGGCCGCGCAAGGCGCAGCCAGTATTAGCTGTTCTTTGAATTAAACAGCGAAGAGAAGCAGAAGAGCGATGAGCAGCGAGAAGATGCCCAAAGCTTCGGTAACGGCGAAGCCGAATACCAGGCGGCCGAACTGGCCGTCAGCTGCTGAAGGGTTGCGCAACGCACCGGAGAGATAGCTTCCGAAAATATTGCCAAGGCCGAGGGCCGTACCGGCCATACCAAAACAAGCGAGGCCCGCACCGATGTACTTTGCTGCTACCGGATCCATATTAAACTCCTTTGGATAGAATCGTTATTGATAGATTTGCATTTGGCGGAAACCCGCCGGTGACGTTTGCTGAACCGTGACCGTCTTCACCGAAGCCCGGTCACGACCCAATTCTTGGTTAGTGACCGCCGGGATGCACCGCGTCATTCAGGTACATGCAGGTCAGTACCGTGAAGACGTAGGCCTGAAGGAAAGCCACCAGGAACTCGAGGCCGGTCAGCGCGACCGTCATGGCGAGCGGCAGGATCGCGCCGCCGACACCGATAGCGCCCAGCGCGCTCAGTGAAGCAACGAAACCTGCAAAGACTTTCAGCGTGATGTGACCAGCCAGCATGTTGGCGAAGAGACGAACTGAAAGGCTGATCGGACGAGAAAGGAACGAGATGATTTCAATCGGCACCACAAGCAGCAGCAGCGGCGCGGGAACGCCAGACGGCACGAAAACACCGAGAAATTTGAAGCCGTGCTTGGCGAAGCCATAAGCAAGCACCGTTCCTATGACCAAAACCGCTAGGGCAAAGGTGACGATGATCTGGCTGGTAACCGTAAAGAAGTAGGGGAACATGCCGAGCATGTTGGCGACAAGCACGAACATGAACAGCGAGAACACGAAAGGAAAGAACTTCATCCCGGCACTGCCGGCCGATTCGCGCAAGGTTGATGCGACGAACTCATAGGCCATCTCGGAAACCGACTGCAGGCGAGTCGGGATAAGGCCGCGATTGGACGAGGTCAGATAGAGAAATGCCGAAGCTACGCCAACCGTTGCAACCATGAAGGCTGACGAGTTGGTAAAGGACAGATCAACACCGCCCACATGCAGGGGAACCCATTGCGCGATGTGGAATTGATGAATCGGATCGTTGGACACTCTAACCTCGTCTATCTCGTTCCATTCGTGACGGCATTTGCCGCCAAGACTTATTCCGGTTTGTCGCGATCTGCATCTTTAACAGACGTCAGACCACGGTTTTCCGCCACACGTCCCGCAGAGCGCAGGATATTGAGCGTTCCAGCACAAAAACCAAGGAGGAGCAGAATGATAAGCCCCCAAGGTGAAGTACCCAAAAATCGGTCAGCTAACCAGCCCAACCCCGCACCAACCAGAACGCCCGCGATAAACTCGCTCGACAGCTTCATGGCCTGCGCGACACCGGAGGCGGTTTCCGTCCCCTTGCCTTCCGAGCTGGCTTTCGTGCCAGCGCCCTTGGAAGCAAGCTTTGCTTCCAGAGAACGGCGGCGGCTTTCCAGCTCGTCCGAAGTCAGTATCTTCCCAGCACCCTGCGCCTTGTCGACAGAACCTGACTTGTCGGGATCTTTCCCCGTGGCCAATGGCATGTCCTTTACACGCTGAATGCGAGGCTTCACCCCCGCTTCGAAGTCGCGCGCAACATATTGTTACGATCCCCGCTAGTCAAGGCGCAGACCTTAGACTCTCCGAGGTAATTTTCATGGTAAAATTCAATAAGTTAGGCAAATATGACTTTATGTCTCACCTCTTTTGCGGAGATTCGTGTTCGAATCTCCACTATTCCGGGGCGCCGGCACCGCAATTGCACTTGGCGTCACCCCGCAAATCCTTTTCAGATGCGAGCGAGTTTCATCTGAATGGAGTCGTCATGCCGGTTGGCATGTACAGCCAAGCTGAAGTGCCGGCAAGAACGGATCATTGTTCCCGGAATGCCCGATTGAACTGATCGGCAAGCGGCTTGGAGAGGAATGACATCGCTGTACGTTCCTCGGTGGATACGAACACCTCGACCGGCATCCCCGGAAGCAGCTTGGCGTCACCAAGCTTTTCGAGTTCATCGGCAGGCACAACAACGTCAGCGAGATAATAGACCTGACCGCTGGAAGGATCGCTGCTGGTCGCCGCAGACACATAAGCGACGCTGCCATGCAACTCGGGAGTGGTGCGCTGGTTAAATGCCGAGAAGCGCAGCTTGGCCGGCTGTCCGACGAAAACCTGGTCTATGTCCGTCGGCGATAATTTGGCCTCGATCTTCAAAGCCGCATCGGCAGGCACGAGCGTCACCAGTTTTTCCGCCGGTGAAATGACCCCGCCGATCGTGTGGATCGCAAGTTCGTTGACGGTCCCCGACAGGGGGGCGCGGATGTCCGTGCGAGCCAGACGGTCTTCGATCGCCACGCGGCGCTCCCTCAGCTCGGAGAGCTTCGGTTCAATGGAACTCAGTTCGCGCTGCGCTTCCGTACGCGCGGTTTCATCGATCGCAATGATCTGGATGCGAATTTCACTCATCTTGGCTTTTGCGCGGGCAATACTTGCCTCGACCTCGCCCTTCTCACCGACAAGTTTCGCCATCTCACGATCGATAATGTATTTGCGTGAAGTCTCGATCAATCGTTTGTCGGTCAGACCCTTGATCTTGTCATGCTCGACCTTGACGAGGGCGATCTCATCGACCTTCGAATTGCGCTGCGACTCAAGTCCCCTGATCTCTTCGCCGAGCTGATCGATGCCGAGTTCCAGCTGTCCCTTCTGGCTCTGGCGATTCTGGCGGTTGCCTTCAAAGAGGCGGTTTTCGCCAAAGAACACATGCTGAAAATCGTCAAGCCGTGGCGCGAGTTCCGGCGAGAGAATAATCGCATCAAGGTTGTCACGTTCGGCCATCAAGCGGGCCTGCCTTGCCATCAACTCCACAAGCTGTGTGCGGACAATCGAAAGCTCTGCCCGTGTCTGCGCATCATCGAGCCGCAACATGATCTGGCCTTTCTCGACGAAATCCCCCTCCTTCACGGCAATCTCGCTGACGATGCCGCCATCGCGATGCTGGATCGACTTCATGTTCTGATCGACCTTGACCATGCCCGGTGCGATCACCGCCCCCGTGAGCTGTGCAGTTGCCGCCCACCCGCCGGCACCAACGAACAGGAACACACCAAGCGTAACGCCAGCGAAAACGCGGGTAGCAACCGGGAAGGAACTATCCGTCTCTACGGATAACGGCGAGCGTTCATTTTTTTGATTTCGGCCGAACATTTCTCACTCCCATTCTTACTCAAGCGTTCTCGACGATCATCAGCACGTGATGCCCGGTCAGGTTGATGGTCATTTCGTAGTGTTGATCCTGATCCATATCGACCTCGATCAGTGTTTTCTTCAGCTCGTCCGTTCCCTCATGGCGTACCCGGATAGGGAGCGCTTCGGCGCTCTCCTGATCGCCGTAGACATCTTCGAACCGGTCTTCCAGGGTGTCGATCACTTCTTCGAATATCCGGTATTTCGACATCTCGATCCGGTCGCCGACCATGAAATCAAGGATCTGGTGAATGACCTCGGCGCCGGAGCTTCCGGCCGGAATCTGGAATTCGAAGGTGTCAGCCCCGCCTCCACCCTGCACGACCACCGCCTCCGCTCCGGCCGTGATCTTGTCGGCACCATCTCCGCAGACGACTTTTTCGAAGCCGTCAACGATGTCCTGGCCGATATCGAATCCCGTCGCTGCACCGGTATTGAGGTCGATGAGAACGCCATGCGCCGATTGCGAATAGTCGAGCGTATCGAAGCCTGTATCACCCTCATAACAATCATCGGCCATGTCGGCCGCGGCATGAACGACATCGTCACCAGCCCCGGCAAGCACCGCATCCGCGCCGAGGCCATCACTCATCACGTCGTTGCCGGCATCGCCCAACAGGGTATCCGCGCCGCCTCCACCGGTGATAATGTCGTCTCCCCCGCTGCCGACCAGCGTGTCGTTGCCGCCACTGCCGATAATTTCATCGGCCCCCGCGCCGGTCTTGATCACCTCGAAATTGGTAATGCTGTCGCTGCCGATCTCGTCACCGCTTGCGTTTGCGGCAACAAGGTCGATGACGACCGCCATGAGGGCTGCTGAATAGTCAAGTGTATCGATGCCTGCGCCGCCATCATAACTGTCGGTGGCCTGATCAAGGTCCCCGACGACGGTGTCGCTTCCGGCGCCGCCCTCAACCGTGTCTGCATCATCGCCGCCCGACAGATGATCACTGCCCTCGCCACCGAACAGGCTGTCATCGCCGCCAGCACCCGCGATCAGATCATCGCCGCTGTTGCCGTGGATCTCCTCATCCTCGGCACTACCCTGAACCTCGTCATTGCCCGCCCCGGCCATAAGAATTTCAAAGCTCGAAATCGTATCGTGTCCGATTTCCGTGCCGTTCGCGGTACCGGCCTCGAGATCTATGGTCGTGCCGTGCAATACTGCCGAATAATCGAGCGTGTCGGTTTGGCTGCCGCCATCATAACGGTCAGCCGCCTGATCCGCGTCGCCCGCAACAATGTCCGTTCCCTCACCGCCATTCACCACATCTTCGCCGTCCCCCCCGGCGAGGAAATCGTTCCCCGAACCGCCGTCGACAATGTCGATCCCCGCCTGTCCAAGCACGATGTCGTCACCGCCGCCGCCGTCGAGCTTGTCATTTCCTTCATTGCCGTGGATCCGGTCATTGCCCAGATCGCCAGCCACGGTATCGTCGCCTTCGCCGCCAAACAGCAGGTCATCACCAGCGCCGCCACTGATGGCGTCGTTACCGCTTTCCCCTGAAATCGTATCACGGCCTTCATCGCCAAACAGGCGGTCATTGCCACTTCCGCCCCAAATCTGGTCGTCACCCAAGCCGCCAAGAACGATGTCATCACCTGCTCCGGCCATGATGATGTCATTGCCGCTACCGGCGACGATGTGGTCGTCTCCGTCACCGCCATTTACCGTGTCGCTGCCGCTGCGGCTGTCGATATTGTCATTCCCCTCACGTCCATCGATATCGTCGGCGCATTCGGTGCCAACCAGCAGATCGTCACCGGCGGTGCCAATGAGCGGCGGATTTCTGAGCACAGAGAACTGCGCGGTCTGGACCACGGAGAATTCGCCGTCGGTGATCCGATAGGTGATCGTTACAGGTCCAAGTGCTTGCGCATCGAAGTTCCACCCGCCGGCGGTCTGCACCAGCGTTCCCGATGAAACAGTGATGTTCTGGACAAGAAGAGGATCGCCATCGGGATCGGTGGCGCCGCGCAGCAGATCGGAAAGTCCGATCAATGCGATGGCGCAGCCATAGACATCATGCAAATAGACCGGGCCGCTGGTCCGCGGTGCGCGATTGACGGTCTTGACGTTGCCGGTGTCTTCGCCGGTATCGTCATCTTCGACATTTTCGTTCGGTGCGCTACTACTGTCCGGAAGCGCTGGTGCGTTGGCACCGCCGCCCCTTGCCGCGCCAAAATTTGCGACCTTGCCGCCAGCCCAGGCATTGTCATTTGCCGCGTGGAACGTAAAAGACATGCCGCCGAAATTTCGCAGCAGGGCCGACGCTGGAAGATTGAGGTCTTGAAAGTTGAATGCTGGCGAATCAGTGAGCGCATAGCCATCCGGCTTCCGGGAAACGAGCAGTTGCTCGCCGGAGCCCGTTGCTGCTTTTTCCTGCCTCGTTTCTTCACCGACTTCGGCGGACGGGTCCCGCGCCAACACCTGAAATACCTCGGGCGAGCCGGTTTGATCGTCTGACGGCTTTTGTTTGGCGTCCTCCTCGGGCACAGCATTGCCCAAACGCGGGAAAGCACTCTTCAGATAGAGTGCAAGCCCGGTCAGAAAGACCGTGAAGAAAAGCGGCGCTGCCGACCGTTTGTCCTGATTCTTGAAGACATACCGCTCGAAGGATTCCTCGGTATCCGGTTTGGCCGATTTGGTTCCCTTGACCTCGATCATCATGCTGAAACTCTCGATGTGACGCGCGGCGCATGTTGTGCTGCGGGCGCTGGCCTGTTGGCCGGTTCTGCGGGGACGGACGATTTGAGGATCTCGTCCTTTGGTCCAAAAGCCACCATCTTGCCGCTCTGGATAACGGCAACCAGATCGACGGCGGCCAGTGCGCTTGGCCGGTGCGCGATGACGATGGCGATGCCACCGCGTGCACGAATTGATTTGATCGTCTCGGTGAGCGCCAGTTCGCCCTCTCCATCGAGATTCGAGTTGGGCTCGTCCATGATGACAATGAACGGGTTGCGGTAGAGCGCTCGCGCCAGTCCGATGCGCTGACGCTGACCGGCCGAAAGCGACGCGCCCTGCGGCCCCAAAGCCGTGCGATAGCCATCCGGCATGCGCACGATCATTTCATGAATGCCCGTCGTTTGCGCGGCGTCCACGATCGCGCGCGCGTCCACCTGCGGTTCAAGCCGCGAGATATTTTCTTCGACTGTTGCGTCAAGCAAGGCCACATCCTGTGGAAGATAGCCGACATATTGACCGAGATTGCTGTCCGACCACTGCGTCAGTTCCGCATCGTCCAGCCTGACGCTGCCGCGCAGCGTCGGCCAGATACCCGTCAGGGCGCGCGCGAGCGTCGTTTTGCCGCCGCCACTCGGGCCAATGATTCCGAGAGCCTGGCCAGCCTTGATCTCGAAGCTCACATCGCTCAAGAGAACACGGCCCGAGCCTGGCGCCGCAACTGTAATCTTCTCGACTTTCAGCGAACCGGCAGGCGCGGGCAATTCCATTGGCGGTTCGCTTCCCGATAGCGCGATGACGGTTTCTTTCAACCGCTGAAAAGCGGTACGCGCCGCGACGACGCTCTTCCAGTTGCCAATCGCCAAATCAACGGGCGCGAGCGCGCGGGCCGAAGCCACCGACGCTGCTATGATGGCGCCGGCGGACAGTTCACCCTGAATCGTCAGCCATGCACCAAGGCCCAGAACGGCCGATTGCAGAACCATACGCAGCACGCGCGACAGTGCGCCGAATGTTCCGCTGATGTCGTTTGTGCGGGTCTGAAGTTCGAGATGCTCCTGGTTGGCGCGATTGAAACGATCGACCGCCCTTCCGGCGAAACCCATCGCCTTCAGGATATCGGCGTTGCGGGCATTGGAATCCGCTATGGCATTGCGCGCAATCGCGGCCTGATGGGTCGCGCTCGCCAAGCGGCGGGTCATCAGTTCCGTTGCGATTGTCAGCATGGACAGAATGAACGCGCCGCCAAAGGTGAGCGCACCCAGATAGGGGTGCAGCATGTAAACAAAAATGAGATAAAGCGGCATCCAGGGCAGATCAAACAAGGCAACCGGTCCCTGGCTGCCCAGAAAGCCGCGCACCGTATCCACATCGCGGCCGCGCTCCAAGGCTTCCGCCGTCGAAAAGCCGAAACGCGGCATATCGATCGCAACCTGATGCGCCATCGGCGCGATCTTGCTGTCAAGACGCGCTCCTACGCGCACCAGTACCTGTGAGCGGATAATGTCGAAAAGCCCCTGGAACAGATAAAGCCCGATGGCCAGGGCCGAAAGCGCCAGCAATGTCGGAACACTGCCGCTGGTCAAGGCGCGATCATAGATCTGCAGCATATAAAAAGAACCGGTCAGCGCCAGAATGTTGATGACGCCGGAGGTGGTGAAGAGAAAAATGAAAATCCCGCGAAAGCCTTGTGTCAGCTTTTCTGCGTTTTTCCGCTTGGTGCCGGTTAAAGGGGTCTTGGAACGCATTTTTCGCTACCGTTTTTGTTGTTGAGCTACTTGGCGCACGGACATCCACCGCCGCCTCGAAGTGGTCGATGTTCACAATTTCAAATTCAGATCCTTGAGGCTGTGTGTCCCCTTGATGCTGAGGCGCATCTCGGCATTGCTGTCGCCTTCGACGCGCCCGCGAATGACCGTGTAGGCTCCGTCTTGCCGTGTCTCGTAGGTTACGAACCAGTGAGCGGTAGCGCCGGCAAATCCCATTGCTTTCAACATCTGCTGATTTTGGGCGTTGGAATCGGCAATCGCCGTACGGACAAGAACCGCTTCATAGGCCGCATTTGCCAGGCGTCGCGTCATCAGTTCCGCTCCGATGGTCAGGACCGCCATCGCAACGGCGAAAGCGAGCAAGCCTGGATAGGGATAGAAAATATAGACAGCGAGGAGGTAAAGAGGCAGGCACTGCAGCTCGAAAGGAGCACTCAATCCTCCAACAGCCGGCACCTCACGTGCTGCATCGACCGCACGCGTCCGCTGCAGCGACCTGGCGGTCGCAAATCCGGGTCGCGGCATATCGATCGTGGCCGCCGGTACAATCCTGCTGTTCAAATGTTCACCAAGGGCGGCCAAAACCCGCATCCGACAAGTTCTGAAAATGTCCCGCGGTTGAAGGCCGGGTTTCTTGCCAGTTCTACTCACAAAAATTTGGGAACGCATTGTCATCACCACTCTTGTTCTTGTTGGTGTGCGGCGAGCCGGAAGTCCCGGCTCGCCGCGCCTCGGGCTACAGATTGAAGTCCGAGGTGGTCAGATTGTGCGTCCCCTTGATGCTGAGCCGCAGTTCTGTTGAGCTGTCCCCGTCAACGCTGCCTTGAACGACTGTGTACTCGCCATCGGCACGCGTCTCATGGGTCACGATCAGCTGGGCGGCGCCACTCAGTGCCGACGCAGTGACGAGCGTGAAGGCCTCATTTCCACCCGTACCATTGTTGGCGTCGATGCCGCTGAGATCGATCTTGTCGCCCGGCTGGAAGCTTACGATGGTGTCACCGTCAGCATTTGATGCCGATCCAAAGCGGAAGATGTCGTTGCCGGCACCGCCGTCCATCACATTCACGGCCGCACTTGCGGTAATCGTGTCATTGCCCGACCCCGTCACGACATTTTCGACGTTCCAGAGGGTATCGTGGCCGGATTGACTGCTCGAAGCACTACCCCGGCCAGAGAAGCCATTACCAAGATCAACGGTCAGGTTGGCAGTGATTGCCGCCATGTCGAGCGTGTCGCCGCCTGCGTCACCGTAGTATGTGTCGTCACCGTCGCCGGCGTCCGTCACAAACGTGTCGTTGCCCTCGCCACCCTGCGCGGTGTCATTGCCCGCGCCGGAATTGATCAGGTCATTTCCACCGTCGCCAAAGATGCGATCTGCTCCTGCATCACCATAGAGCATGTCGTTTCCATCGCCGCCGAGAACATCGTCATTGCCGGCACCGCCGAAGACCATGTCATTGCCGCTGTCCGCACTGAGGAAGTCGTCGCCATCATCGCCGCGCATGACGTCTGCTCCGCCTCCGCCCATGGCGACATCATTGCCGCCAAGTGCGACGATTGTCTCACCGTTCGCTGTGCCAAGAAGCACATCGGCGTTGGCCGTACCGACAACCGGTGCCCCTGTTGACGAACCAGTACCAGGCGCTGGCGGCGGTGTGTCGTCGTCGTCTTCTTCTTCGACCGGAGGATCTTCGTTCTCTCCGATACCCGGCAAGCCGTCGGGCGCGGTGAACGTGATGCTATGATCACCACTGGTCATGGTCGTCACACCATTTTCAGTCGTAGTCGTATAGTCCGCAGCAGTCTTGCCGTCTGGCAGTTCAATCACGTCCTCAGGACGAAGAGTTCCAAGGATGGTGTCATTGCCGCCATTGGATTTGAAGACAATGCGGTGAGCCGAACTCAGAGCCGAGATATCGATCGTATCGTCGCCCGCATTGCCATCGATGGTGATGGTATTGAGGCGAAGGCTCGTGCCTGAGAAGTCGCCGATAGCCAGGAAGCTGTCGCCTGCCCCCGCACCACCGCTCGGTCCTGTCGGATCGACGCTGTTGATGCGGATTTCCTCAATTTCCCGCAGCTCTGCGATGATCGAGGCGGCATTGGTGCCATTGCGCGTGATAATGATCTCCGTCGCGCCATTGATACCGAAGAGAGTGTTGCCGGGGACCGCATCAAAAGCCGCCCGCGTGTAGATGCGATAGGTTTCACCGCTCGCATTTCCGTTGACCACAAAGGTATCGCCGGGACCGCCTTCGGTACCGCCATCAACAACGTCGCGGCCATCGGTCGGTCCACTTGCGTTGGCGTTCCAGATGATCGTGTCATCGCCGGCCGCCCCGCTGATCGTATCGTTCCCCTGGAGGCCGATGATCGTATCGTTGCCGGCTGTGCCGTTCAGCGTGTTGTTCCCATTGGTTGCCCCGCCGACGGGGCCAGCGCCGCTAGCGAGGATATAGTCCGTAACGTCGATAGCGGTATTGGCGATACCGTTGATCTGGATTGTACCGATCGTCGCAAGACTTGCATCCCTGACGGTCAGCAGAGTGTTTCCACCGACTGTCGATTCGATCACCCGCGTCGCCAGGTTCGCCGCCGTGATGCCCAGTGCACTCAGATCGATGCGGTCCTGTGTGGTCGCCGTGCCGCCCGTCGCGTCGAAGTTAGTAAGAATATCGTCACCGAACCCGCTCGCGTTATAGACGACGATGTCATTGCCGCCATCAACAGCAAGCAGGTTGATCGTATCGTTCCCCGCGCCACCGATGATGTTGTCGGTATCGTTGCCGATGCCGCCGCTCAGCGTATCATTGCCGGCACCGCCATCGATCAGATCGCTGCCATTGCCGCCGTCAACGGTGTCGTTGTCGCCGCCGCCGAAAAGCTGGTTGTTGCCAGTATTGCCGGTGATGACGTTGGCGCCGGCATTGCCGGTACCGTTGATTGCATTGCCGCCGGTCAGGGTAAGATTTTCGATACCAGCAGCCAATGTGTAGCTGATCGAGGCCTCGACGCGATCCACGCCCGTTCCGCCGGTTTCGTTCACAACGTCACCCGCATTGTCGACAACGTAGATGTCATTGTCGGCGCCGCCCGCCATGTTGTCCGCCCCGGCACCGCCGTTGAGCGTATCGGTGCCAATACCACCGACAAGCGTATCGTCGTCATCGCCGCCGTTGAGCGTATCGTTGCCATCGCCGCCGTTGAGGGTGTCCTCGCCGAGGCCGCCATTCAATGTGTCGTTGCCGGCAAGTCCGTTCAGTGTGTCGGCCAGGTCACCGCCCGAAATCGTATTGTTGAGAGCATTGCCGGTGCCGACGAACGGATCGGCATCAAGGCCGGTATATTCAAGGTTCTCAACGTTTGCCATGAGTTCGATCGAGAGTGCTGCCATCTCGGTCTCGACCGTGTCCGTACCGGCGTTCAGGGCCTCCACCACCACGTCGGCGAGGTCATCGACAATGTATGTGTCGGAGTCAGCGCCACCGACCATTGTGTCGGCATCCAGTCCGCCATCAAGCAGATCGTTGCCTAAGCCGCCAACCAGCAGATCGTCGCCGGCACCGCCGTCAAGGTCATCGCCGCCGGAATGACCAAACAGGAGATCATTGCCGGTGTTGCCGATCAGATCGTCGCCGCCCGTCGTACCGGAAAGTACGGTATTGACGAGTGCCGCCGCCGTACGGTCGCCGTTGTCGTCGGTGCTGATGGCATAGTCGCCATCAAGCAGGTAGCCGTTAAAGGAGCCGCCATTGAAGTTGACGAACTCGACTGCTTCCCCGGCCGTATCGAAATGATCGACGACCGTGACAGACTGACCGTTGAACGCGATTATCAGATCGTCGTTTCCTGTGCCGACGATATTCTCGTTAAAATTGAGGTCAGTGTAAGCAGCTGCGGCAATCGATATCCGGTCATTCCCACTCGTCTCGACAATCCGGTCAGCCCCGTCGGAGAGACCGAAAGAGTAGGTGTCATCCCCGGCACCACCATTGAGATTGTCGTTTCCAGTGCCGCCAACGAGGATATCGTTGCCGTTATTGCCGTTCAACGTATCGTTGCCTGCGAGCCCCAGAATGAGGTCATCACCCGTGGTGCCGTTGAGCGTATCGTTGCCGGCTGTGCCGACAATCAATCCAACCGTGCCGTCGAGGAATTGCACTCGTTCGATGTTCCGCAATTTATCCGAACCATCCAGGGAGTCCTCGATCGCATGCGTGACAGTGACGTTGCCGTTTGCATCGCTTCCGAACGTGTATTCCGTGCGGTTGCCCTGGTACCTGGCAATATCGATATCGCCAGTGCCGTCGGCAGTCATGATTTCACGCACGATTCCGAGCCGGCCAGGATTGATCTCGCCGGAGAACATTCTCGCAGCCAGGGTCGTCATGCTGTTGTGGTATTCGAGGACCGGTCCGGTGTGCAGGAGATCATTCTCCGCATACACGCCGATGCGCACGTTCAGCCACTTGTCGCCGTCGATGATATCATCGCCGCCGCGGCCCATGATCGTGTCGCTGCCATCGCCGCCAAGAATGATCTCACCGGCACTGAAAGAGGTGACCCCCGCACCCAGGACTGCCTGCAATCCGGCGATAAGAGCAATGCCCTCGGCATCGAGTGCGCTGCCGGTATATCCTTCCGTCCCGCTGATCTCAGGATCAGGATCGAATGGAAGGCGCTCCGCCGCTGTGACATCAGACCCGGTCAAAAGATCATTGAAAGCCGATCCTGACAGGCCTTCCACCGATTCGTACGCATCAAGCGTAGCATTGGCCGGAGGTGTCGGATTCTCGTCGAACACGATTCCGCGCGTGAAGTCGGCATTGACGCCTGCAGCGTTGTCCTTGTAGGTCGCCCAGTCCCAGCCGGACATGCCGGCCATCTTGCCGCGGCCCGCGCTGCCGACCATGATGTCGTCGCCGCCCTCGGCGATGAACTCGTCAAAGCCGCCATCGCCCAGGAACACATCGTGTCCGTCGATCGCATCACGGGCAAAGATTTCGTCGAAATTGTCGCCCGGGGCACCGTCGAAAGTGCCGGTCTCGATCCAGTCATTGCCTTCGTTGCCAAGAATGCGCTCGGCGTTCTTGTTGCCGTAGATGAAGTCGTTGCCCTCACCCGCGAAGACTTCCGAGCCCATGTCGGTACCGAGGAAGATGAAATCCTGCCCGGAATTGCCCATCACCAGATCGAGACCAGGTCCTGCATGGACCACGTCATTGCCGGCGCCGGCCTTGATGTTGTCGTCGCCGCCGCTGTCCTTGATGATGTCGTCTCCATCACCACCATTGATGATGTCGTTGCCGAAGCCGCCCTCGAGCCTGTCATTGCCGCCATCGCCGAACAACGTGTCGTCACCGATGCCTGCAATGAGGGTATCCGCCTGTTCGGTACCGCCGAGGAGGACATGCTCGTCACCCGTATAGCGCAGGTAGTTTGCTTCTACGCCCGCGGTTGCCGGGTTGTCGCGCAGGACAAGCGGTGTGAGAAGGCTGGTGCCGAGCGGATCCGCCGTGCCGAGCTCGGGGTTGTACTGCTTGGTTTGATCGACTTCGAGAATGAGGCCGGGTGTCGAGAAGACATCCGACGGCAAATGTGTTGCATCGGTGTTGCGCATGATCATGGCAGCGAAGGAATTGTTTTCCATTTCGCCGAACAGGTGCAGGCCATCCAGCCGCTGCAGATAGTAGAACCGGTCGCCGTTCTGCAGTTTTTCCATCTGCACTTCGAAGACGAAGTTGAACGTGGAGCCGAGCATGCCGCCGAAGGGCATGATTTCCTCGGCAAGACCACCGATCCAAAGATCGACGTTTTCGAGACCGCCGAGTACACCGCCCGCATAGGCGCCGGTCGCGTTGAGGAAATCGAGCCTGTCGGCAGGGACCGCCATCACGCCGTCCGCCGAGACGCCGGTGATGATGGTGAGTGCTGCGTCGCGCTTGCCCTCGAGTGTGGTCTGGCTGGTGATCAGCGTGTGGGTACCGTAGGCAGCGATGAAGTTGATGATGGACGCCTCATGTTTGAGGTGCCCGGCAAAATCGACCCAGCTTTCGTATGGCTTGAGCAAGACATCCTGATTGGTTGCCTCGTAAAAATCACGGCGGGCAGCATTCAGCGAGGGAACGCCGGTGTCGCGGCCACGGGCAAGGTTGATTGTCGCAAGGTCGAGAGGCAATCCGAGCAGGTTGTTGCGCAGGGCACTCGTCACGAATTCGTCGATTTCATTGCCGACCTGCCGGGTCATGCCGCGAATGATAGCGCCGGCTGCAATACCGTCCTCGATGGTATGATTGGAGTCGAACTGGACCGGATTGAGAAAGCCTTCGATCAGGCCAATGTCGTTCTCGGCAAAGCTCGGGTCGAAGCGATCAATCGACTCAGTCAGCATGGAGTGGCCGAAGCGGTAGACCACATGGGCAAACTCGGCGACGATCGACGGATCGATCGTGGTGTCAAAGCCGTCCGGAACCAGGAAGACGTTGATATTGGGTTGGATCTTGCGGGCGAATTCCTCAAATACCAGGTGCTGGTATTGCATCTCTGTGCCAAACTTCGCGGCCTGGAACAGGCGCTCGCCGTCCCAGACCAGGCTGGGGATTTGCGCCGCAGTCGGAAGAGCCGCGAGGTCGTCGGCCAGCCATTCGTTGATGAAGGCCAGATCGCCGGTCGCCAGGACCGCTTCCTTGGCGTGGTCGACGAGCCGGTTGTGCTCGGCGTGGAACACATGGTGGACGGCGGTCAGGCCGATATTTTCATTGACGCGGCCGTCGCCGGCGATGAAATGCGCGTCGAGCAGCTCGTTGTCGTATTCGGTATCGCCATTGCCCGGATTTGCCAGGCCGATCGTGATGTCGCCATCGGCGATCTTTCCGATCGGGACGGCTTCGTGGGCGATGTCGGCGAGGAAGGCGTGCCCGGTGCGCAGGGCACCGACCGTCGAAATCGGGGCGGCGGGATTGCCCTCGACCACGATATCGTCAGCCGTGTTGGGAATCCCATCGGCGCCGATCCCGGTGATCAACTGCGGGAAGCCGTTGGGACCGGGAATGAAATTGCCGTATTGATCAGTCCGCAACAGGGGCACGCTGCCCACGTCGCTATCGGTCAGGTCTATCCCGAGCAGAGTCCTGGCCTGCGCCTTGACCTCGCCCCAAGTGGCCATGCCCCCGGCCGCCGCTCCACCGCCTTCGATGAGTTTGCCGGTCGCGACCGGATCCCCAGCGGCGTTGAGAACATACTGGCGCAGGAACACCTGATGAGATGAATGGGACGTGTAGGTCTGGTTCTGGTCGACGAACGATGTTGTCGTGTTGACAGGACGCACGTCGTCATCCGTTCCGAACACACCGTCTGTGCCGGGGGAAACAGTGGCGCGCGTCAAAACCATGAAGTTGGTCTGGCTGCCCTCGACATAGAGGGGGTCGTCCGGCTGCAACGGAATGAACACCGTGCCGCTGCCTCCCTTGTTGACGAGATCGAGCCCGTGATCGAAGAACTGGCCGAACAACGTGAACCAGGAGTTGAATGAGGCCGACAGGCCTTCGTCGGGTGCGATGTTGGGGAGGTGAACGTTATCGCCGTCCATTTCAATGCCGAACGGCAGGACGGCCGCATCGCGCACCGCCCGGGCTCCTTCCAAGGCGGTCACCGTAACTGCATGAGCCGCGGTGGCATCGGCCAGGATGTCAAGGGCGGCCTGCTCTTCCGCCGTTGGAGGCGTGAGAGGATCGCCATCGCCGAGTTCGTCGGCTGCCTTCTTGGCATTCTGCATAACCACGCGCGCTTGATACTCAGCGTCGGAGAATGGCTTGAAAGTTTCATAGACGGCCGTGACGGAAGCCAGATCCGCCATCTGGTTAACCGCGCCGGCACGCTGCAGGGCGGTCAGGATCGCGGCCGGATTTCCCAGCGTCTGGTCGACCAGAAGATTGGAGATCGTGCGCAGGCTTGAATCGAACACCATCGAACCGGGATTGTTCGATGGGTTATAGGATGTGGGTACGGCTGGAGAACCAGGCGGCAAGAATGCAGGCGGAACATTTTCCGCCGGCCGGTAATTCGGATCGAGGAGCCCCGGAAACTGGTTGTCGGCCGCGCCCCACTCCTCCTGGCCGGGAAGCAGGTGATTATAGGTGCCATCGACGGTGCGCAGACCCATGGCAAGATTATATGCGGGCACAAGGCCACCCGGCCCATAGAGAGGCTGGCCAGCGGCGTGGGCCTCGGCAATCTTGATCTGTTCAAGGATGAAATCGAGATCAGAACGAATATAGGTGACCATTTTATTCTCCCTTTGGGCTCACACTAGAAATCGCCGGCTTAAGGCGATGATTCCGGCCTGCGCCTGCCCATGCAGACGCATCATGCGTTGTCCCGTGATCCGGTTTCTCTTGACCGCTCCCAAAACAAAGGAACAAACTGGAACAAAAGAACTTCGACACGAGTTTCGATGGTCGGATGGTGTAGGGGGAAAGGCGAACTTGATAGTTCGGAAGGTCCAGTCAAATGCAAAGACTTTTGTCGATAGAAGGGTGGGACTTTGGGCCCGGACGATGATGCGACCTATGGCCCTAGCGAAGTGAGGAATTCTCCAAACCGGGCGGGTTTCTTTCAACACTGGCAAAGCCTCAGCCTGACTGCTCAATTCCTGATCGTGGCAGCGCTTATCGTCTGCGGATCAATGGCCGTGCTCGGTGAATGGCTGAGCTCACAAATCGCCGCCAACCAGCTGCGAAGCCGGGCGGAATCCGGAGCACTCTATATGGAAGGCTTTCTGGCCCGCCATATCGAGGAGGTCGATGGCAAGCCCAGCGTTTCGGCCAAACGCCAGCAGGAGCTTGACGAGCTGCTGATCGGGACGGATCTCGCGCGGCGCGTGGAGGGGTTCAGGATCTGGGACCATGACGGCACAGTGCTCTACAGCACGGACAAATCCTTGATCGGGAAACGCCTTCCTTCGAAAGACATCGAACAGGCATTTTCCGGAACGGTCGTCGCCCAGTTGGAAATCGGGCATGACGACGATGAAGCCGGCGCCGAGCACCACTCCGACCGGCCGCTCATAGAGATTTACGCCCCCATCTACCGGCCCGGGACGTATGATGTGATTGCCGTCGGCGAACTCTACGAGGCCGCGGAAGAATTCGTTGCACAACGCAGCCAGGCTCAACGCCAGACGTGGGCAATCGTCGGTGCCACAACTTTAACGATCATGGGTCTGCTTTTTCTGATCGTCCGAAGGGCAAGCAGCATAATCAGCACGCAACGCATGACATTGAAAACCCAGCTGAAGAATGCGCAGGCACTGGCCGATCAAAACCGGATACTTCGCAAAACTGCCGACAAAGCCCGAATGGATGCGAGCAAGTCCAACGAGACGCTGCTGAATCGCATCGGCTCGGATTTACACGACGGGCCGGTGCAATTGCTGAGCCTGTTGATTTTGCGGCTGGGTAGCGGGTCTGTCGGCAAGGAACAAGAGCCCCATCACACAGCCCCGCAAGCGGCTGAACTTGAACCCGCGCGTCTGGCCGGTCAGGTGCTTACGGAACTGCGCGAACTCTCAACCGGTCTCGTGCTCCCGGAGATCGAAAACCTGTCACTGGAAGCGGCACTGCGCGTTGCCGTCGAACGTCACGAGTACGCGACCGGATCAGCTGTCGAAGCGAACTACAGCGGCCTTCCCGAACGCGCCGCTCACCCTTTGAAAATTTGCCTCTACCGGGTGATTCAGGAGGGACTGAACAATGCCTTCCGCCACGCAGCTGCGCGCGAACAGCGGGTAATTGCTTCGGCCGATGACAGTGCGATTACGGTTATTGTCAGTGATGCGGGTGCGGGCTCGGAGCAAACCACGGGAGCGACGGGGCGCAGGCACCCGCTGGGGCTTCAGGGTATCCGCAATCGTATTGAAGCATTCGGCGGCTTGATGCAAGTCCAGCAGGAACCAGGTGCCGGAACGCAACTTATCGTCACAGTGCCGTTAGAGAGCAACAGCGTCTGAGGGCGAGGTCTGACCTAATGGCGCGAGATTGGCTCCCCGCGATTGTCGACTTCCAGTTTCTGGGCGGCAATGAGCACTTCCAGGCGATTGCGCGCATGCAGTTTCTGCATCAGGATCGTCATGTAATTCTTGACTGTCTTTTCGCCTATTCCCAGACCGATCGCTATTTCGCGGTTGGTTCGCCCCCGCAACAGCAGACGGACGATTTGCTCCTCGCGGATGCTGAGCTTGATCGGCCCTGCCGCAACCTTCCGCATTGATGCTGTTCTCAACGCCTCGATCACCTTGTATGCAAAGCCTGGCGTAATATAGGTTTCGCCGCAATGGGCGGCGCGTACGCCTTGAAGAAGTTCCTCGGCGCTGCTGCCCTTCAGGATGTAGCCGCTTGCGCCGGCATTGAGCGCCCGAACCGCGTGGTCGCTTCCGGTCATGGCGGTAAAAGCTACGACCTTCGTGCCCGACGATTTCGTCACGATCTCGGAAATCACATCAAAAACATTTCCGGGCATGAACAGGTCCAGGACCATGACGTCCGGGCGAAGCTTCCTATTTAAGTGAAGTGCATCCTCAGACGTGGCTCCTTTGCCAACGACGACAAAATCATCATTTGTCTCGAATAAATTGACGACGCCCGCCAGCATTAGCGGATGATCATCGACCAGCGCGACTGAAATTCGACCCATTGTTATTTGCCCCCTACCCCCCATGCCTTTTCGGCACTTGTTGGCATATTAGGCGCCCGTTCTCGCAATCTGTCCATGTACCCAATTAGGATTAAGTCTTGATTCCTATGAAAGACCCAACGTGCGCCCGGCAAAATTGCTCACGTTACATCGGTTGATTGGCCAAGCGAGATACCGGCAAAAAGACGAAAACTCTGGTGGCAGATTGCGGGCCCGCTGGTTCGAATTCCATTCGCCGAGCCCCCTCAACGGGACCCTGACCCCTCAGTCGAGTCAATCCATTGACACATACCGACCGTATGGTATGTTTGTGTATGTCGAGACCTACCAAACAATCGCCCGAACGCGGCAGCGCAAGGATCCGGCTTCTCGAGGCGGCGCGGGATATCATTCGCGCGAAAGGCTTCGCCGCCACGACAATCGATGACATCTGCAATGCAGCCGACGTCACCAAAGGGGCCTTTTTTCACCACTTCCCGAGCAAGGACGCTCTGGGCGTCGCCGTGGCCGAGTTCTGGGCCGAGACCACCACTGGCTTTTTCGAAGCCGCGCCATATCACGATCCGGCCGATTCCCTGGAACGCGTTCTCGCCTATGTCGCTTTCCGCAAGGCGATCATCACGGGCGACATCGCCGAGTTCACCTGTCTGGCCGGAACCATGGCGCAGGAGATCTACGCAAGCTCCCCTGACATTCGCGATGCCTGTGGCCGCAGCATCTTCGGCCATGCGGCCACGCTGGAGGAGGACATTGAAACTGCGCGACGGGAACGCGGCATCACGGGCGGCTGGACGGCCGAAAGTCTTGCACGCCACACGCAAACGATCATCCAGGGCGGGTTCGTCCTGGCTAAGGCAGGGGACAATCCCGAGCTTGCGCGGGAAAGTCTCGATCATCTGGACCGGTACATCCGGCAATTGTTTCACGTCACGGAGGATGGCGCAAAATGAGCGGAACCACGAATATCGGATGCGTCTGCGGACGGACACGTCTGGAGGTGCTGGGAGAACCAATCCTCGTTTCCGAATGCCTGTGCAACAGCTGCAGGGCTGCTGCGGATCGTCTCGCGACGCTCCCCGGCGCAAGGAACATCCTTACAGCGTATGGCTCGACGCCTTGCGCAGAATACCGCAAGGATCGGGTTCGGATCCTGTCCGGCGCGGATCATTTGCGTGAATTCCGGCTGTCCGCCGATGCGGGTTCACGGCGCGTCGTCGCGACCTGCTGCAATACGCCGGTCTTTCTGGAACTGAAGGGCGCGCACTGGCTCAGTATCTATCTGCACCTCTGGCCGGACGAGGCACGCCCGAGAGCCGAAATGCGAACGATGGCAGGCGACCTGCCCGATGCTCCCAACCTGCCGGAAGACATCCCCAATCTGAGGAGCCATACGGTGTTATTCTACGCAAAGCTTCTGGGGGCGTGGATCGCCATGGGATTCCGCAATCCGAAAATCGAAGTCGCGGGGAAAATTGATGCCTGACGACAAGATCGCAATCGAGAACCCCAATACCCCTGGCCGGACTCAGCAGGCCGATCGCACGAAATACCTGGCAATACGCAAAGCGCTGGAAGAGCGACACTCCAACCTGCCCTAACTTAAATCCAGCCGCCGCCATAGGTGCGGTAGAAGATGTGCTGGCCGATCTTGTCGATGCGCTTCATCGTATGCGCCCAGTTGGCCCGGACATAAACCGCATGGTAATGCGTGGCCGAACCGATTTCGGGCAGGAAAATGCGCCCTGATGTGACAGCCATGGCAACTTCCTGCGCGACTTTCCATTGCTTGGGTTCGGTTACATTCAGCTTCCGGCCTTCGCAGGCAAAGGAAAACTGGCAGCGGTTGATCCAGTCGTTGTTCTGATAGACGACCTTGCAAATGGTCTTCGGATATGCCGGATTGCGGACACGATTGAGAATGACCTGCGCGACCGCAGCCTGTCCCTTGATGCTCTCGCTCCGCGCCTCGAAATAAATGCCTGTTGCCAGGCATTTCTGTTCTTCCCTGGTAAAGACAATCGCGGGCAATGGCGTTGCCAGCCAGTCATGATCACCTTTGCCCAGCTGTGGAATGAACCGGCCCGGCTGTTTTGGTTCGTTCAGGATAGTGTCGAACGGCGACGTCTTGGAGTAATCCGGGGCGGCCGGCGCATAACCCAGCGCCAGAACGTCGGGCTGGTCGTTATTGATCAAACTCGCCAACATTGGCGGGACGTCGTCGGTCGTTTTCACGGGCGCGCGATTGTGGAAGGCGAGTGCAATCTGGATTTCCTTACCGGCAATCTTCGGCTTGGCAAATGCCATCTCGACCTCGACGCCATGGGTCGGCCGGATCAGCATGCTGGAACGCTGCAGGATCGAGCCGGCGCTGAAGGCCTTGGGCGGAGCCTTCTTGCTTATCGAGACAATGCGGCCCTGTTTTTCCGCGCGGTTGATGCGGTCTTCATCTGGCGTCGCATCCGGCGATTTCTGCGAACCGTTGATGGCGATAGAGCCGATGCCGGGGGCCGCAATGCCGCTGGCAGGCACGCCCGAGGTGATCGCCTTCTCGTCGACGAACGACATATTGGCTTTCTGGATCGATCCGGCGGGGGATTTTTCGAGATAGGAGGTCCAGCGGCCCTGGCCCGATTCGGAACCCGACAAAAGGCTGGCCATATCCTGGTAGGCGGTGACAGTGGGCGAAAACAGAAAGATTGCCGCACCCGTGAGAGCAATCGCGCTTTTCTTCGAACCACGGACTTGCTCTCGACGCAATTCCCGACGGAAAACCGCCTGGCACTTTTCCTGGAATTGCCTTAGCGGCCCCATATACTGCCGAATTGTCCGATTCTTCAGCCGGGAGCCCGATGCCCGCAAAAACTCAGAGAAACGCACGCCGATACCCCACTCACAACCGAACAATTCTGGTCGTAAAAATGAAGCATTAACCTTGATGGAGAGTTAACGGCGTCCGGAGAAGTTTAACGGAGCGATGCCAACTTACCTCCCCTTGCGGGGTGGCCGCACCGCCTGACCAATTCTCCTAGCGCTTCTTCTTGGCACGTCCCGCAAAGGGATTGTCGGAGGTGCGCAGCACGAGGCGGATCGGCACGCCGGGCATGTCGAACGTCTCGCGCAGACCATTGGAAAGATAGCGCACATAGGACGTCGGAAAAGCTTCGGGACGCGAGCAGGAGATGACGAAGCCCGGCGGGCGGGTCTTGACCTGCGTGATGTATTTGATCTTGAGGCGGCGGCCGGCAACAGCGGGTGGCGGATGGTGCGTCGTCACGCCTTCCATCCAGCGATTCAACCGGCCAGTGGAAATGCGGCGGTTCCAGATCTCGTCAGTAGTAGCGACAGCGGCCATGAGCTTGTCGATGCCCTGGTTTCTTTCGCCAGAAATCGGCACGGCCCGGATGCCGCGTATCTGCGGCAGCAGCCGCTCGGTCTTTTCGCGCAGATCGGCCAGCACCATCTGCCGATTTTCGACGAGGTCCCATTTGTTGAAGGCGATGATCGGAGCACGGCCTTCGCGAATGATCAGATCGGCAATCTGCAGATCCTGCTTCTCGAAGGGGATCGTGGCATCGAGCACGATGATGACCACTTCGGCAAAGCGGATGGCACGCAAGGCGTCGCCGACGGACAGCTTTTCCAGCTTGCCCTGAACGCGCGACTTTCGGCGCAGACCGGCCGTGTCGAAGAGCTTGATCTTGCGGCCATTCCATTCCCAATCGACAGAGATGGAATCGCGGGTGATGCCGGCTTCCGGCCCCGTCAGCAGACGGTCCTCCCCCACCATCGTATTGACCAGCGTCGATTTGCCGGCGTTCGGGCGGCCGACAATGGCGATGCGCAGCGGCTTTGACGAATCATAGGCCGGGACTTCCTCGGCATCCGGATCATCGATATCGTCGCCGATGAGATCATCCATGGAACGGGGCGTTGCCGGAATGGTGACGGCGACGGTATCGTCCGCATCAGGCTTTACGTGTTCATCGGGAAAGACGCGTTCCTCGCCCATGATTTCCACGATCGCATCGCGCAGATCGGGAAACCCCTGCCCATGCTCCGCAGAGATCGGACATGGTTCGCCGAGACCAAGCGCATAGGAATCATACATGCCGGATTCGGCGCCGCGTGCTTCGGCCTTGTTGGCCACGAGAATGACCGGCTTGCCCGAGCGGCGAACCAGGTCGGCGAAGGTCACGTCGGTCGGGGTGATACCCGCCTTGGCATCGACGAGGAAGAGGATGAGATCGGCCTCGCCGATTGCCAGTTCCGTCTGGGCGCGCATACGGCCTTCAAGAGATTCGCTGTCAACCTCCTCCAGACCCGCAGTATCGATGACATCGAACTTGAGGTCATAAAGTTTGGCGGCATTGACGCGGCGATCGCGGGTCACGCCCGGAAGGTCATCCACAAGGGCAATCTTGCGACCGACGAGCCGGTTGAACAGCGTGGACTTACCGACATTCGGACGGCCGATAATCGCGAGAGTAAAGCTCATCGGCTCAAAATTCCTATTCTGTTCAGCCAGCAGCCGCAGCGGGGGCGGCGCCGGTGCTCTTCAGCATATCGAGCATGGTGTCGGCAAACTGGCGAATATTGGCCGGCGCCGTCTGATCGTCGGAAATCTGCTGGAACAGCTTGGCTGCGTCTGCACCGCGGCCTGCCTTCCATGCGGCAAGGCCAAGCGCTTCGCGAGCGGAATGCCGCATCGGATTGCTATCGGAGGACAACGCCTCAACCCGGCTGGCCACATCATCGTAGGAGCCGGTGTCGACAAGGATAAGGGCAGCACGAAGCTTGGCAAGATCGCGGATGGCTTGCGGAATCGAAGTATCCGCGGACACTTTGTCGAAAGCGGCGACTGCGCCGGCCAGATCACCCTTCTGAGCGATGACACCTGCCGCCCGCATGCGGGCCAGCACCGGATAGGCGCCGTAGCCATCCTTTTCAAGCTGGTCGAGTGTCTTCAGCGCTTCGTCATTCTTACCGTCGCGGACGAGATTGAGCGCGGCGAGAAACTGGTCACCCGACTGCGACGCCTGCTTTTCCGTCCAATATTCGTAGAAGGCGAAGACGGCGGTGCCGACAACGATGGCGACCACGGCGCCGATGAGCAGCGAGCTGTAACGGGTCCAGATCGCCTTCACCTTGTCGGAACGCAGTTCCTCATTTACCTCACGGAAAAAGCCGTCGTCAGTCATGATGCCTCTTGGGATGGCTTGCGCCATCGGATCAATTGATAAAACGCGGCGCAGCTGGAGCCGCCCCGCGCAATGGAGTTCAGGCGCTTTTAGTCGGAAAACTTACAGGATGGTAGCCCTAAGTGAAAATTAGCACCCGGATACCGTTTGATTTCTCGCTTACATCGGCGAGACGCCGATCAAAAGAACGTGCAATTTCCACACGAAGAGTGCGTAGAGCACCAGGCCGACGACAATCGCGATGATGTCGTTGGAGACCGGGCCAGCAACGATATAGGGCGCCGCGAGGCCCGCCCGCTCCTGCCGCTTGATGGCGATGCGGTCGACGACGGCCCATGCCAGGAAGGATAGAAACAGGATGAGCGAGGCAAGGTCGCCATTGGCAAGGAGATGCGCCAATGCCCAGGTCTTGATGGCGATCAGCATTGGATGCTTGAGCGCCGGTTTCATCTTGCCGGGCTTGGCAATGAAGACGCCGAGGAAGATGAAGGCGAACAGCATCAGCAGTTCGGTGATGTGTTTCATCCACGCCGGTGGCTCGTAAATGATCGGCGCGTCAACGCGGGCCATGCCGTAACCCCAGACGAGGAGCACAAAACCGATCAGCGATATCAGCGAATAGAAGCCTTTCCATCTGCCCTCGCCCCATTCAGCTATCTTGGCGAGGCGCCACTCCGGCGCGACGATGCGCACCGAGTGTACTCCAAGAAAAACGATGATCCCAAGAATCAGTACCAGCATGACCGCTCTCCTCGAATGATGGCGCAGACTATAGCGAGACTGGAATAGTTCCAAGCTGATCGCTTGCGGTGGATCGCCGCGTCCGATCATCGCCACAATTGCCCTGTAGCGACATCGCTTCCCTCCCGGAGCCGCGTCTCAATCATCATGCGTTCGATATGCACCGTTCTCGCTACATCCCTCGCTTTCTCCCTGTCCGTTCCCGCCTTGGCAAACAGCGGCGCGGAGCTGCGTGGCTCTATCGACGCCAAGCCGCAATATGTGCTGATCTCGTTCGATAATTCCGGCAGCAACGCGCTTTGGGATCGAAGCCGGTCGCTGGCCGAGCGTTCCAATGCGAAGTTCACCTATTTTCTCTCGTGTGTGTTCCTGATCGACCATGGCGACCGCAAGAGCTATCAGGCACCGGGGGAGGCGCCGGGCCGCTCGAATATCGGCTTTGCCGTATCGAAAGAGGATATCGCCAAGCGGCTGGACAACATCTGGCGCGCCCGCAACGAGGGCAACGAGATCGCCAGCCATGCCTGCGGCCATTTCGATGGCAAGACCTGGACCAAGGCGGACTGGAAGCGCGAACTGACCACCTACAAGGACGTATTGCGGGACGCCTGGAGCAGATATGGCAGCGATCCCGAGCCCGAAGGCTGGAAGAGTTTCGTGGACAGGGAAATACGCGGCTTCCGCGCACCCTACCTTTCAGAGAGTCCCGCGCTGATCGCCGCTCTCAGGGACATGGGCTACGTCTTTGACGGGAGCGGCGTTTCAAAAGGCCCTGCCCTGCCCGTCTACGCCAATGGCGTCTATCAATTCGGATTGCCGACCATCAATGAAGGTCCGCAAAACCGGCCGGTCATCGCCATGGACTACAATCTGTTCGTTCGCCATTCCGGCGGCTTCGAGCGTACCGATCATCTGAATGAATTCGAGAATCGCGCCTACGATGCATTCAAGGGTGCGTTTGACCGGCAATACCAGGGCAAGCGCATTCCATTCCAGATCGGCCTGCATTTCACCCTGATGAATGGCGATGCCTATTGGCGGGCGCTGGAACGCTTTACCACCGAAGTCTGTACCAAGCCGGATGTGCGCTGCACGACCTATAGCGCGTATTTGAAGGAAACGGGCGCCGCGATTCCTGTCGCCGGCGCGGACTTCAAGCAACCGGTAACGAGCGGCGGCATGTAACCGCCACTCGTTTTCTCGAATATCAAACCTCTTCAGATTGCGTCCGCAGATAACGCTGGTCGATCTCCGGCAAGGGTTCGTCGTAGATCACTGCCTCGAATGCCCGAAGGCGCTTGTAGATGGACAACAGCTCGACGATCGTTGACCACGAGGTGACAAGATACTGGAACGAATTGCTGACCTGACCAAACGCCGTCGCAATCTGCTGCCAGAGACCCAGTGTAATCTTGCCGGTGACAATCGTGGGAATGAGCATGACGTTGAGGAAGATCGCGTCAGCCTGTCCGTATAATCCTCTGGCGACGTTGAAATAAGTGTAGTGAAAATACAGTCGAAAATAGTTGCGGCGGACATTCCGGAACAATTCGGTAACAGTGAGTGGCTGCGCCCTCTTCTCGTCGTCCTCACCAAATACGAGTTCCTTGCGATAGGCGGCCTCGACGCGCTGGTTCTTGAACTCCAGACCGGGCAATTTGATACCGACCACAGCGAGAAGAATGGTGCCCAGCAGCGACCAGCCGATTGCAAGAACAACCAGCGAATAAGGTATTTGTCCAATTATCGGCAACGACGTTATGTGAAGAGAGAGTTGGGCCAACAATGGCAAGAAGGCGATCAGAGTCATCGCCGCCTGAATCAGATTGACGCCAAGACTTTCAACGGTTGTGGAAAATCGCATCGTATCTTCTTGAACGCGCTGAGACGCTCCCTCGATATGGCGCAAGCGGCTCCAGTGATCCATGTAGTATTCGTTCATGGCGGAGCGCCATCGGAAGACGTAGTGGCTGATAAAATAGTTGGAGAAGACGAACAACATTATACTGAGGAAGCCGATTCCGGCGAACAGCCACTGCATCCAATACAATTCTGATGCCGCGACAGAATTGGGTGTCGTTATGGCTTTTTGAAACAGATCGAAGAATGGACCACGCCAGGTATTCAACGCAATATTCAGCTGCACGTCGAAATAGGTAGTGAAAATGATCAGCGCAGAACCCCAGATGGACCACATCTGCCATCGATGCGGCGCATACCACATCCAGAAGGCGGCAAATATCCCGACACATACACCGAAATATATGTAGAGCCAGATAAACGCTTTTGTCGCAAAAACCGAAACACCGACAATTGGTGGAGCATTCGGATCTGCTGGCGGCAGGCCAATATAAGCTCCTAACTGTTCACCGGCGTAAAGCCAGAATAGGACAGCAGCTAGCGACCAAAGCACCGCTGAAATAAAGAAGAGCTTTGGCTTGGGGAAAAATGAGACAAACACGGTGGTAGGTTCCTCGAGTGAAAAGTCCAGCAATGCAAACTTGCACGGAATTGAACTTAACGCACGAATAGGGCAAAGCATGAACCGCAGCAATTAAATTGCTGTAATCTTCAGAGACCCCTCGAAAAACCGCACCAGCTGACCTCATCAGGTTGAATTCTCAAACTGTCTCACGCTCTCCCTGGCGTCTTGCCGCAAACGCGAAAAGCGCCGCCACGACGAGACCCGCCGCGGCAACCAGCGTGGCGGAAGTGAAGTTGCCGGTAATATTGGCGAGGTAGCCGGCGATCAGCGGCCCAATGATCTGGCCGATCCCAAATGCCGCTGTCATCACCGCCATGACCCGGCGCTGCGAATGCGGCAGAAGGACACGCCCGGCCTGAAACCCGAAGGCCGTGATGACGATGAAGGTCAGCCCGAGGAGAACGCCGCCAAGCAAGGGGCCAACGGGCGACGGCAGAACCACACTTGCCGCAACGCCGACGGCCTGGACCGCGCAACCGAGTGCCAGGGCGACGAAGGGACCGACCCGGCGGAGCAATGGCGTCCACAACCAGACGGAGATGGCGCCGGAAACACCGGTCAGCAGCCACACCAGCGCTTCCATCCACGCGCCGCCATGACTGGAACGGACAATGGCGATAATGAATGTGGCGGTAATTATGTAGCCAAAGCCGAAGATGCCATAGGCGATGTTGATTTTGACGAAGGCGGGCGTCCAGACGATGGGCGGCTCCGATACAGCGGAGCCATTGCGGGCCGGGCCCTGGCGGATCAGCATCAATACAGCCAGCAGGCCCAACAGCGAAAGAATTGCCGCGCCGATCCAGTCTTCGCGCCAGCCGAAGCCATTGGCGGAACTGAAGGCGACGAGCAGCGAGGAAATGGCTATGCCGGTGCCGACGCCGCCGAAATGCAGGGCCTGCAAGTCCTGACGGTTGGCCGCGGCCAGGTGGCTGAAAACAATCGTCGCGGTGAACACCAGCATGAAGGCACTGGCCATGCCGGCAAAAAACCTGACAATCGAGAACATGACGACGCCGTCACTGATGCTCATGGCAAAGCACAGGGCAGCGCTCAGCGCGAGTGAAAGATAGACCAACGGCCGCTCGATTCCCGAGGCCCAGCCAAAGCCGGCAACGATGGCGCCGAGAAGATAACCGACATAATTGGCCGAGGCGATAATGCCCGCATCAGCTGGCGTAAGGCCAAGTTCACTCATCATGCCAGGCAGAATCGGGGTGAAGATAAACCGGCCTATGCCCATGCCGATGGCCATTGCCACGAGACCGCCGAGGGCGAAGCGGACCGGAGAGGATGCGGGTGGATTCATGCGCGGGACATTATCGCCGCGCCGTGCTGTGACAAACCAATTAATTTGATCGTCTGATTACTTTGAGTGATCGGTTATGGCGCTGCAGGGATGTGATGCACGGCCGGAGCCATCGATACGGCATCTGGCGGTCAATGCGCGGCTTTACGCGCCCTGATCACGTAGCGATGTTGAACCGCCCTTGCCCATCCCTTGAACAAGCTGAAATTGCTGGCCTGAGCACGGTGGATCGCACGCATGTTCGTATCGATCGTGATATCGACAAAACCGGTGCGGCGTAGCAGATCCGCCACTGCTTCGGCACGCGCGCCTTGCGAGAAATATACGCGCGAAAGGATGCTGCGGTGCGTCTCCAAAAGTTCATAGGAGGATCTGGCCGGTTCGCCGCTCGCAAGTCCGAAGCGCTGGCAAAATCCCGACAACCGGACAATCAGCTGCTCCAGCCGGTTTGAATTGACGAAATCGCCATCAACGATAAGTAATGTGCCCCCGGGATTGAGCACACGCAGCCATTCGCTGAAAGCCGCCTCCGGGTCTACCAGCGTCCAGACCAGATGCCGGTTGATGATGACATCGTAATGGTTGGATGGTTCCATGGTGTTCTCGGCGTCACCGAGGCGAAAGGTAATCTTTCGTCCCCGCGCCTTCGCCTTGGCACGGGCAAGCTCAAGCATTGGCTCGGCCCAATCAATCCCCGTCACGCTGAAGCCGAGATCATCCATCAGGTGCGATACGACGCCCGTGCCGCTGGCGAGATCAAGCGCGGGACGCCCCTTGCCCTCCCCCAAATGCCTGAGGATGAGTTTATGCCATGCGTCGCGCTCCGCCTCGGAGAAAATCTCATGTCCTGGCGACTGATCAAAAGCCGCCGCGCGCTCGGACCAATAGGCTTTGATTTCGTCGCGAAGATTAAAGTTCGATCCGTCAGCTAGGCTGTCCATCGTGGCTATCCCATGAATTGACTTGGAAGCGTTCTAAAAGATAAATGTTGACTGATAAAGTCATCAAATAATAGAACGCACCAGCTTTTCCACTGGAGTTACGAAGAATGCGGTTGTTTGACAAGGCAGCTTTAGCCGCCATGGGTCTATGCGTTTTCTTTTCCGCCAACGCGTTCGCCGAAAAGATTACCATCAAGGATGTGACCGGGCGCGATGTCGAAATAAATGCACCTGTCGAGCATGTGATTCTTGGCGAGGGCCGCCAGATTTATTTCGCCGCCGTGCTCGACCGGGATGAACCGTTCAAGCGTATCGTCGGCTGGCGCGACGATTTGCCGAAGGCAGATCCGGAGAGTTACGCGGCCTATCTGGCGAAATATCCCGGCATCGCCAAGCTGCCGACCTTTGGCGGCATGAAGGATGGAACGTTCGACGTGGAACAGGCGGTGGCGCTGAAGCCGGACGTCATCATCATGAATGTCGATGCAAAGACCGCGACGGAAGAAGCTGGTTACATCGAAAAACTCGGCAAGGTTGGTATTCCGCTGGTCTACGTCGACTTCCGCGAGAAGCCGATGGAAAACACCGAGCCGAGCATGCGCATCATTGGCAAACTTTTCGGCAAGGAAGACAAGGCCGAGGAGTTCATCAAGTTCCGCGCCGACAGCATCGCCAAGGTCACTGACGTTCTTGCCAGGAAGAATCCGGCAAAGCCGCTCGTCTTCATTGAGCGGGCAGGTGGTTATTCCGATGATTGCTGCATGTCGTTCGGCAATGAGAATTTCGGCAAGATGGTCGAATTCGCCGGCGGCACCAATATGGCGAAGGATATCATTCCCGGTACATTCGGCACGGTGAATCCGGAACAGATCATCGCGTCCAATCCAGATCAGATCATCATTACCGGCGGCAACTGGCAGGGCTATGTGCCCGGCGGCAATTGGGTCGGTGTCGGCTACGGCGCCGATGAGACGGAAGCGCTGCGCAAGCTGGAAAATCTGACGAAGCGCCCGGCCTTTACCGGCGTCAAAGCCGTCCGGGACGGCAATGTCCACGCAATCTGGCACCAGTTCTACAACAATCCCTATCAGTTTGTCGCCATTCAGGAAATTGCCAAGTGGCTGCATCCGGATCTGTTCAAGGATCTCGATCCCGAAGCAACATTCAAGGAGTTGCACGAGCGCTTCCTGCCGCTTCCCTATAAGAGTGGCTATTTCGTATCGCTGCGCGCCGACGGCTAGTTGACCTTCAAATTTTTCTCTAACGGGGTTTTCAAATGATGATTTTGAACAAAGCCATTTTGATGCTTACCGTGGCTTTGCTCCTGGCGGCAACGCCGGCCGTCGCTGAAAAGGCAACCATTACCGACGTCACGGGGCGCCAGGTGGAACTTGAACTTCCAGCCAAGCGCGTCCTTATTGGCGAGGCGCGGCAGATTCACGTGATCGCCGCGCTGAAGGGCGAGCACCTGTTCGATACGATCGTTGGCTGGCGCGATGACATGATCAAGAAGGATCCTGATTCCTACGAGGCTTACCGCGAGCGCTTTCCCGCACTCGAGAGCCTGCCGCAGACAGGCTACATACCCAGCGGGACCTTCAGCCTTGAGGCCGCCATCGCCCTCAACCCGGATGTTCTCACGCTCAATCTCGAAGCGCAAAAATCGGCACAGGAATCCGGCATCGAGGAAAAGGCCGCAGCAGCAGGCATTGCAATCGTTTACCTCGATTTCCGGGTTGATCCGGCGAAGAACAGCGAAAAGAGTATCGAACTGCTTGGCAGCATCTTCGGAGAGAAGGCGAAGGCAGAGGAATTCATCGCCTATCGCCGCGCCCAGATTGCACTTGTCACCGAACGTCTCGCCAAAGCGGGTAATGTTGTGCGCCCCAAGGTCTTCATCGAACGCTCCCCTGGAATCTCCGGCGACAATGTCTGCTGCAGAACCTTCGGGCCGGCCAATTTCGGTGAAATGGTGGAGCTTGCGGGTGGCCACAACATTGCCACCGATGTGATCAGCACCACCTTTGGCGATCTCAATCCCGAGCAGATCATCGTAAGCAATCCGGACCATGTCATTGTTACGGGCGCCAACTGGGCGGCGGAATCCGACATCGACCAGTTTGTCCATGTGGGCCGCGGCGCTGACCCGGCAAATGCCCGCAGCAAGCTCCACGACTTGATGGAACGTCCGGCGTTTTCCAGCCTCACCGTGGTCAAGAATGGCAACGTGCACGCCGCCTGGCACCAGTTTTACGGCGTTCCCTATGAGTTCATACCTATCCAGCAATTTGCCAAGTGGTTCCACCCCGATCTGTTTGCTGATCTCGATCCGGATAAGACGTTCCGGGAATTTCACGAGCGCTTTTTGCCAATAGCCTACCGCCCGGGATATTTTGTTTCTCTTCCGGAAGGCAGCGAATGATGGTCGCTGACGTGGACAAAATGGCAGGTATCGAAGGGCACGGCCGCTACCGTGCCCTTGTCTTGCGCCGGATACTCCTCATCGCCGGGTTGTGCATTGCGCTGTTCCTTTCGGTGGCTATCGACATGGCGCTTGGTCCGGCGAATTATGCCCTTGCCGATGTGCTGAAAGCCCTGTTTCAACCGGGTACCGTCAGCGATCAGCTCCGCGTGGTGATCTGGGATATCCGCATGCCGATTGCACTGATGGCGGTGACGGTCGGCGCTTCTCTTTCGGTGGCGGGCGCGCAGATGCAGACCATTCTCGCCAACCCGCTGGCCAGTCCATTTACCCTGGGCATTTCCGCAGCGGCAGGCTTCGGCGCGGCGCTTGCACTTGTTGGCGGGATCGCGGTTTTTCCTGTCGCAACGCAGTTCATGGTGCCCATCAACGCCTTCCTCATGGCGATGCTGGCGGCGCTCTTCATCCATTTTGCCTCCACCATGCGCGGGGTGACAGTTGAGACAATCGTCCTGCTCGGCATCGCCCTGGTCTTTACGTTCAACGCACTGCTGTCACTGCTTGAATATCTTGCCTCCGAACAGGCACTTGCCGCCGTCGTCTTCTGGACCATGGGGAGCCTCACCAAAGCGACTTGGCCGAAGGTCTGGGTCACTGCTGCCGTCTTGATTGTCACCGTTCCGTTGTTTGCCCGCCGCGCCTGGGCTTTGACGGCCCTGCGGCTCGGCGAAGACAAGGCGGCCAGTTTTGGCATCAATGTCCGCCGCCTGCGGCTTGAGACCATGCTGACCGTGAGCCTTCTTGCCGCCATTCCCGTTTCATTCGTTGGCACGATCGGCTTCGTCGGTCTCGTCGGTCCGCATATTGCACGCATGCTGGTCGGCGAGGATCAACGCTTCTTCCTGCCCGCGTCGGTTATCTGCGGCGCACTGCTCCTGTCGACCACCTCTGTCGTCAGCAAGACGCTTATTCCGGGCGCGGTCCTTCCCATTGGCGTCATAACGGCGCTGGTCGGCGTACCATTCTTCTTCGCCCTCATTTTCACACACCGGAGGCGCTCATGGTAAGCTTGGCGCTGGAAAATATCGGAGCCAAATATGGCAAGCATACGGTGCTGTCCGATGTGAACACGGGATTGCTGGCCGGCGGTGGCATGACCGCTGTCATCGGGCCCAACGCTGCAGGAAAATCCACCCTGTTCAAGCGCATTGCGGGTCTGGCCGCAGGACCGGGCATCGTCCATCTGTCCGACACGGTCAAAGGTGCGGAAACCATCTGCTACATGCCGCAGGATACGGGCGCTAACGCGGTGCTTACCGTTTATGAATCCATTCTGCTCGCATCCAAGCAGGGTTCGGGCTGGAAGGTCCATGATAGCGAGCTGCAGGATATCGACCGGATCCTCGGGGCGCTCAGGATCGATGACCTGGCCTTCCGCAGTCTCGGCGAACTCTCCGGGGGCCAGCGGCAGCTTGTATCCATCGCCCAGGCACTGGTCCGGAAGCCTGAAATTCTGCTAATGGACGAGCCGACATCCGCTCTGGACCTTTTCCGCCAGATTGAGGTTCTCAGCTTCATGAAGAGCCTCTCGTCGCGGTCGAACATGGCGGTGATGATTGCACTGCATGATCTCAACCATGCGTTGCGCTACTGCGACAATACGATCGTCATTGCCAATGGGAAAATGATTGCCAGCGGGCCGACCGGCGAAGTGATCACGCAGGATCTGCTGCGTGACATTTATCGCGTTGATGCCCGGATCGAAAACTGCTCCCAAGGGCGGCCAGTCGTCATCGTCGACGGCTCGCTTGTCTAGGCTCCAGTATCTGGTCAGTAGCTCGCGTCAAGAAAGGGCTTGCCGAGCAACTCCAGATCGACGTCGATACCAAGACCCGGACCATCGGGAATGCCCATTCGGCTGCCAATAACAGGCGGCGCATTTCTGGCGGTGCGGACCGTGACCCATTCATGGAAGGCAATGGCGTGCAGCCGCCGTTCCTCGGGCGTCGATAGCGAGAGATGTGCCATGGCGGCCGTGTCCACCTCCGCCCCGCCCGTATCCTCAACGGTGACCATGAAACCAAGATCGACCGCAAGATCGCGGATCTGGCGGGTCTTCGTCACGCCGCCCAGACGGGAGATCTTCAGGGTCAGCCCGTCTGCAGCTCCTCTGCGGTGAATGTCCAGCATCTCCTCGAGCGATGTGACGGACTCGTCCAGCACCATCGGTTTGTCGAGGGAACGCCGGACCGAAAGACAATCATCTATGGATACGCAGGGCTGCTCCATCGTGTAATCGATTTCACGCGTGGCATCGACGAACTGCCGCGCCTGATAGGCGGACCATCCGGCGTTGGCATCGCAGAAGATCACCGTGCCTTTGGGAACCGACGCCGCAACCGCCGCAACCCGTTCAATATCGTCGTGAACGATGCCACCCACCTTGACCTGCAGGCGATGAAAGCCCTCCGAGACTATTTGTTTTGCATTGGCCGCCATCGTCTCGACCGGACCATGTGTAACGACCCTGTAAAGATCTGCCATATCGCTTTCCCGGCCGCCGAACATTGTCACAAGCGGAACGCCTGCCGCACGCGCGGTCAGATCCGAGCAAGCCATGTCGAGTGCCGACTTGATATAGGGGTGCCCCTTGAACACGGTGTCCATCAGCCTGTTGAGCCGGGTCAGCGCGCGCGGATCTTGCCCGAGAAGGTGAGGTGCGATTTCGGCGACACCGGCCTGAGCTCCTGCCGCAAAGGCGGCGGAATAGAAATTGCCGAGCGGTGCCATCTCGCCCCACCCGGTCAGCCCGGTGTTGGAGGTGACTGACACGATGACCGCGTCGAACCCATCGGCGCCACGCCCCTTCGACATGTTGTAGCGACCCTCAACGAATGGCTGCATGAGGCGGTAGGCTTTTATGGTCTCGATATGCACGATGGACAATCCCAAGGCTGGAGAACAGAAACGGTGTCGAAGCGGGCTCACGCTGCGACTGGTTCGAAAATTCGGAAATGGCCCCGGCCACTTAGTGCTGCGCCGCCATTCAGCCTGACTGCAGCCTTCAGAGAACGAGCCTGAACAAGGCGAAGCCCTCCGAGCCTTCGCCGGCATCCTCGATCCTGACGCTCTTCACATCGGCAAGAAACTGCCTTGCCTTCGGGCCGCTCTCAAAAATCGCCGTCGTGCCCGGCAAAGGCTTGAAGGTCCAGTTGCTGTCGGCGGATGGATTGACGGTACCTGCCTCGACGATATAGCGCACGATAACATCGCGGTTCGTATCCGGCGCTACGAAGACCACCTTGTCGGACGCTATCTCCGGGAACTTGCCGCCACCGCCGGCGCGGTAATTGTTAGTGACAACCACGAATTTCTGTGCCGAATCAATTGGCTTGCCCTCAAATTGCAGATTCTGGATACGATTTGCCTCGTGATTGATGACCTGTCCGTCATTATCAAACCTGCGCGGCTGCGAGAGATCGATCTGGTAAGTGACGCCGTCGATGATATCAAAATTGTAAGACGGAAAATCTTTATTCAGGAGAGCAGCATCCTTGGCGCCTGCTTCCATGTGATTGAACATGCCCGCCGACATTTCCAGCCAGTTTCTTACCTGCTCACCGGTGATGACGACCGCCTGTACCGTGTTGGGATAGAGGTAGAGATCAGCGACATTCTTGATGGCGATATCGCCTGCAGGAACGTCAGTATAGTAATCCGCCCCGCCCCGGCCGCCGGCTTTGAAGGGCGCCGCCGCGGAAAGCACCGGGAGGTCCTTGTGCTCGGTATCCTTCAGCATGTCCTTGATGTACCAGGTTTGCGCCTGGGATACGATTTGCACGGAAGGATCATCGGCAACGAGTGCGAAATAGGAATATAGCGGCGCGGATGTTTTGCCGACCGGCGTGCGGACATAGGTCAATGTTGCCTCATGCTCGGCTTTGGCGGCTTCGATCACTTCCGGCTTGTCGGCAACATCGGCGACGACCTTCTTCTTGTCATCGCGGTGATAGATCGGACGGGCTTCCGCCGTGAAATCGGCGATCTTCCAGCTATTGCCGTCCTTCTCCAGCAACAGGTCGATAAGGCCGAGATGCGATCCCCAGAATCCGGCCATGACCGCGGGCTTGCCGGCGAGAGTGCCCTTCACCGGATCGGTATTGGCGATGCCGTCCCAGCTCTTCGGACCGGGGAAGACCAGATGCTGGTGACCGGTGAAGATCGCATCGATACCTTCGACACCTGCGAGATAGAGCGAGGCATTTTCCATGCGCTCCAACGGGGCGGCTCCGTCGATGCCGGAATGAGACAGCGCTATGACAATATCGGCGCCCTCCTCCTTCATGGCCGGGACCCACGCTTTGGCAGCTTCGACGATATCGCGGGTCTGAGCCTTGCCCTCAAGGTTCTTGATATCCCACAGCATGATCTGCGGCGGAACAAAACCGATAAAGCCGACCTTGACCGGGCTTTCCGCGCCTGCGCCGTCCTTGATCAGTGTTTCGATGATGACATAGGGTTTGAAAAAGAGAGCGTCCTGCTTCGGATCCGAAGCGAGCTGGCCCTTCGTCAGATTGGCGCAGACATACGGAAAATTCGATCCACCGACCACTTTGAACATGTAGTCGAGGCCATAATTGAACTCGTGATTGCCGAGCGTGCCGACATCGTAACCGAGCACATTCATCGCCTTGATGACGGGGTGGACGTCGCCCTCCTTCATGCCGTGCTGATAGGCCATGTAATCGCCCATCGGATTGCCCTGCAGGAAGTCGCCATTATCGATGAGCAGTGAGTTCGTGGCCTCGGCGCGGATGGAATCAATGATCGCAGCCGTGCGGGCGAGACCCATCGTATCGTTCGGCTTGTCGGCATAATAGTCATAGGGGAAAACATTGACGTGAATGTCCGTCGTTTCCATCAACCGTAAATGGGCCTGGTTGGCCGCCGCGCGCGCGGAAAACGGATGCAACAGCACAAGCGCCGATGCGGCCGCCATGCCACTGAGCAAGGAGCGGCGCGAAATCGGGTGCAAATGGAAATTGGAAGACATGGAACACTCCTTCGGGAAACTCGGCATTGCTCAACCCGCGGCAGACTATGACGATTTTGCGAGCCGCGCATCCGTAAAATGACCAGCGCGAAACATGCGGCCAATTGTGATATGCACCCCGTCATTCCAGCACGCCGCACGCGGTGATAGTATCCTCCACTAGGGTTGGTCGCGCTCAATGGAGGCTGCGATGGAAGCTAAAGAGCAGGCTATGCTGGTTCGTATCCATGGCAGGGTACAGGGTGTCAGTTTTCGCGTCTGGACCCGCATGGAAGCCGAAAAGCTTGGGCTTGGCGGCTGGGTTCGCAATGAGGATGACGGGACCGTACGCGCCCTCATCGCAGGACCCGAGCCAGCTATCTCAAAGATGCTGGAGAGATTCTGGCAGGGACCTCCTGGAGCCTCGGTTGCCAACGTCACGTTTGAAAACGTTGACGTTTCCGAGGGCACCGGCACGTTCAGGATCACCACTAGCTAGGTCCAGGCAGAGGAACGTCCCCATGCGCAGATTAATGCTTCTCAGGCATGCCAAATCCGACTGGCCCGACGGCGTCGAGGATCATGAGCGCCCGCTGGCGGAGCGGGGCCGCAGGATGAGCCCGCTGATGGGGAGATTCATGGTGGAAAAAGGGCTATTGCCTGATCTTGCCATGGTCTCGACGGCGCGACGTGCCATGGAGACCTGGAAACTGGTGCATGCCGCTCTTGGGCAGGATATCGTGCATAAGGACGAGCCGCGCATTTACGAGGCCCGGGCGCAGGCGATCCTCGATACTGTCAAGCAAACGCCAGATCGTATTCACGCATTGCTGCTCGTCGGACACAATCCGGGACTTCAGGACCTCGCCCTCCAACTCATTGGAAAGGGACGCGAACCCGATCTTTCGCGGCTGCAGCGAAAATACCCGACCGCAGGGCTCGTTGTAATCGACTTCGATGTCAAACACTGGCGCGAAATATCCGGCGGCCTCGGCCGGCTTGAACGATTCGACACGCCGAATTCCATAGGTCACCGCTGACCCGGAGCGCCTTCAATCAGCGGCCAGAGCGCCCGCCTGCGGACAGGCTCAATTTCATGTGGCGGTTAACATCCTTGTAAAGGAGATAACGGAATTTGCCTGGACCGCCAGCGTAGCAAGCTTGCGGACAGAACGCCCGCAGCCACATGAAATCGCCGGCCTCCACTTCAACCCAGTCCTGATTGAGGCGGTAAACTGCCTTACCTTCGAGCACATACAGCCCGTGCTCCATTACGTGCGTTTCCGCAAACGGGATCACTGCGCCCGGTTCGAACGTAACGATTGTCACATGCATGTCATGGCGTAAGTCAGCGGGATCGACAAATCGCGTTGTCGCCCACTTCCCGTCGGTGCCAGGCATTGCTGTCGGCGTGATATTGGCTTCATCGGCGAAGAAGGCTTCGGGTACGCCAATACCGTCCACGAATTCGTACGCCTTGCGTATCCAATGGAAACGCACCGGCCTGTCACCCTCATTGCGGACCGTCCACTTGCTCGATGGAGGAATGAAAGCGAAGCCGCCGGGTTGCATGACATGTTTCTGGTCGTCAACAACAACGCTCAACTGACCTTCAAGCACAAACAAGACGCCTTCCGCGCCAGCGTCGGGCTCCGGTTTGTCGCTGCCGCCCCCCGGTGCGACTTCCATGATGTATTGCGAGAAAGTCTCTGCGAAACCAGACAGCGGACGGGAGAGTACCCAAAGCCTGGTATTGTCCCAGAATGGCAGGTAGCTGGTGACGATGTCCATCATCACCCCCCTTGGGATGATGGCATAGGCTTCGGTGAACACCGCGCGATCGGTCAAGAGTTGCGTCTGTGCGGGTGCACCGCCGCGAGGTGCAAAGTATGTTCGTCCAGCCATTTCCAGTTCCTTTAGAGGGGTGATATTCTCGCCTCGGCAAAGTGATATTCTCTGCCAACTGGCAGAGAGTTTTTTGTCACCGCGCCTTACTCAATAATCAAAGAATGGCGAATTCATTCCCCTCGAAAATTTTGAAAGTCTTGTGCGATTATGCCATTTCCACTTGGTCAATGCGGAGGAATGCCGAATGGACCCGACCGGCATCGCCCAATAGCCTCATTCCCACTCGATCGTGCCGGGCGGCTTTGACGTGACATCATAGACAACGCGATTTATGCCCTTGACCTCATTGATGATACGCGTGGCCGCCTGACCGAGGAAACTCATGTCGTAGTGGTAGAAATCGGCAGTCATGCCGTCGACCGACGTAACGGCGCGCAGGGCGCAAACGAATTCGTAGGTGCGGCCATCGCCCATGACGCCAACGGTCTGCACCGGCAGCAGCACGGCGAAGGCCTGCCAAATGACATCGTAAAGGCCAGCCTTGCGAATCTCGTCGAGATAGACCGCATCAGCCTCGCGCAGGATCTCCAGTTTTGCGCGGGTGATACCGCCAGGGCAGCGAATGGCAAGACCGGGACCAGGGAAGGGATGGCGGCCGATGAAATGATCCGGCAGGCCAAGCTCCTTGCCGAGCACACGAACCTCATCCTTGAAGAGTTCGCGCAGCGGCTCGACCAGCTTCATGTTCATGCGATCCGGCAGGCCGCCGACATTGTGGTGCGACTTGATCGTCACCGAAGGACCGCCTGTGAAGGACACGCTTTCGATGACGTCGGGATAGAGGGTCCCTTGCGCAAGGAAGTCAGCGCCGCCAAGTTTTTTGGCTTCTTCTTCAAAGACTTCGATGAAGAGCCTGCCAATCGTCTTACGCTTCTTTTCCGGGTCGGATTCGCCTTCGAGCGCGCTGATAAAGCGCTCCGATGCGTCCACAAGAATGAGCGGCAGATTGTAATGTTCGCGGAACATGGCGACGACGTCTGCCGCCTCGTTCTTGCGCATCAGGCCATGGTCGACAAGGATGCAGGTCAGCTGGTCGCCGACCGCCTCGTGGATGAGCAATGCCGCGACGGACGAATCGACGCCGCCGGACAGCGCACAGATCACCTTCTTGTCGCCGACCTGCTTGCGGATAGCATCGACCGCGTGTTCGCGGTACGCATGCATGGTCCAGTCGCCCTTGATGCCGGCGATGCGGTGGACGAAATTCTCAAGGAGTTTCGCGCCGTCTGGCGTATGCACAACTTCCGGGTGGAATTGCACGGCGTAGTATTTCCTGGCTTCGTTGGCGATCGCCGCAAAGGGCGCGCCTGTCGATGTGCCAACAACCTTGAAGCCATCGGGTATTTCGACAACGCGGTCGCCGTGGCTCATCCACACCTGGTGGCGTGTTCCCTTGGCCCAGACGCCTTCAAACAGCGCGCATTCTTCCTGAATGTCGAGGAAAGCGCGACCGAATTCGCGGTGATGCCCGCCCTCCACCTTGCCTCCGAGCTGGGCGCACATCGTCTGTTCGCCGTAGCAGATGCCGAGAACCGGGATATTGGCTTCGAAGATTTGCTGCGGCGCGCGCGGACTGCCGATATCGACCGTGGAATGTGGACTGCCGGAAAGGATGACCGCCTTCGGATTGATGCGGCGGAAAGCTTCATCTGCGGATTGAAAGGGAACGATCTCGGAATAGACACCGGCTTCGCGCACGCGTCGCGCAATCAGCTGCGTTACCTGGCTGCCGAAATCGACAATGAGGACTGTATCGGGATGAGTGGGTGTGTTCATGGCGGGCCTTTAAAGCAATTGTCGAGTCGGCGCAATGGGTTACCGCAAGTGACTGAAAAACTGATTCCGTTTGTTCACAAGGCGGGTGAAGCCATTGCGAATTTGATTCAGAAGACGGCGGTAGGGATCACAGAATCAACACCCTGTCCGCAATTGCCGAGCCCATAGCCTCAACGGCCAGTGCCAGCTTTTCATCGATCACGTGCAGATACTCCGTCCAGTCGCTGACATGGCGCAATTCCTCCGATCCGTCAGAAATGCCGCGCAGACCAATGAGCGGAATTTCGAAACGCTGGCAGGCGCGCAACACAGCGAAGGTTTCCATCTCGACCATATCGGCTTCGATCGTGTCATAGGCCCCGCCGGAAACGATATTGGCGCCGGTTGACAGCGACGCTTCCTTTACGCCCGGAATGCGGTGGCGTAGCGGGACTGTTACTGGCAGGTCGAGGAAGGGCGTTGCCCCTTTCTTGAAGCCAAGCGGCGATGCGTCCATGTCGCGGTAGGAGACACAGGTCGCCTGATAGATTTCCGCCTGTTCCAGAGTGCGCGACCCGGCAGAGCCCAGCGACACGACAAGATCTGGCAGAGATTGGTTGGCGGCCAGACTGGCCAACGTCGCCGAGACACTGACAGCAGCCTCCACCGGGCCAACGCCGGTGATCAGCGGCGTGAACAGACGCTGCAGATGCGGACCATATTCCGCATCGACAGCCATGGCAAAAAGAACTTTTTTGCCGGCAACCGGCGTCAAATAAGCGAGCATATCAACCTGCATTGAGGGTCCAGAGTGACGCATTGAGTAGTGTCGCGAAGGCCACCCAGAGAAGATAGGGCACAAACAGCAGTGCCGATACCCGCTCGGAATTCCAGGTCACGCTGATGAAGCCAACGATCGCGACAAGCAATAGGACGATGACGGCCAGCGCGAGGCCCATCTTCTGGAACCCGAAGAAGGCGGGTGACCAGAGGAAATTCAGTACAAGCTGCGCCCACCAGAATTGTTGGGGTGCTGTCAATTCCCGGTCCCAGACTCGCCAACCGGCAATGGCGATGAGGATATAGAGCACGGTCCAGACGGGGGCGAAAATCCAGTTCGGCGGATTGAACGAAGGCTTGACGAGACCGGCGTACCATTCGCCCGGGAGGGTGAGATATCCTATGGTAAGTCCGCCGCCCACAACCAATACAAGAAACAATAGAAGCGCCTGGGAACGGGACATGTGACCTCTCTCACGCGAAGGATACGGTCACATTTGTAGCTTTATTTTTCCCGTCTGAGAACTGAAATGAAGAAGCCATCAGTGGATGTGGACAAGGGTGAAAGAATGGCTGTTCCATCCTTGAACAGGGGTTGCAATCCGGTCTTTGCAGGTACAGCCTGATCCCAGAGCGGTTGCGTATCGAGGACGCTGTATTCGGGGTTGCCTTCAAGGAAAGCCGCAACCTGGTTGCCATTCTCCGGCGCGAACAGCGAGCAAGTAATATAGACCAGGCGTCCGCCGGCCTTCACATAGGTCTTGGCCGCATCCAGCACCTCGCGCTGTTCCACCTCGCGGCGTTCCAGCTGCTGGTCGCTCAGGCGCCACTTGGCATCGGGCCTGCGCCGCCATGTACCGGAACCCGTGCAAGGTGCATCGACGAGAACCAGATCCATCTGGCCCTCCAAAGGGGCAAGATCGCCAACATTGGCGTGGGCCTGGGCGTTGCGCACCCCTGCGCGCTTCAGCCGATCGAAGATCGGCGCCAGCCGGGCGCGTTCGGCATCATAGGCATGGATCTGGCCCTTGTTGCCCATCTCCGCAGCGAGAGCCAGAGTTTTGCCTCCAGCCCCGGCGCAATAGTCGAGCACCTGTTCGCCAGCCTTGGCGTTGCTGAGTTTTGCAGCGAGTTGTGAACCCAGATCCTGGACTTCGAACAGCCCACGCTGGAAGGCCGGCTCTGCCTGGACGTTGGGATGACGGCCCATGGCGCGCAGCGGCGGCACGCGCACTGCGGTTTCCAATAAAGGCGCGGGATTGGCACCCGCACGGGCGAGCTCCTTCAGCACTTTCTCGCGATCAGCCTTCAGCGTGTTGACGCGAAGGTCGACGGGCGGCCGGTCGCTAAGCGCAGCGGCTTCCTCCACCCAGTTGTCGTTAAAGATGGCCTGGAAATGCGGTACGCACCATTCCGGCACATCGGCGCGGACATGGTCGGGTGCAGAAGCGAGGTCGCGGGATTGCCATGCGGCCATACGCCCGGCCTCCAGCGGTTCGGGGGCAAACTTGTCGCCATCGAGCGCGGTGCCGACCTCGTCAATGTTGAGTTCCGCATCGGAAAGCAAAACGCCAAAGGCGATATGCCGCGCGGCGTCACTGTCCATGCGCCAGCCCAGCGATAGTTTCCGCCTGAGGGCATCATAGACGATATTGCCAATGACAGCGCGGTCCCCGGCACCGGCAAAGCGGTGTGACAACCCCCAGTCCTTCAAAGCGTCGGAGGCCGGCCGCTTGCGGTTTTCAATATCGTCCAGAACTTCGATTGCCGCCTGCAGGCGTCCACCAAGTCGCATGTGCATTCCTTTGTTTTTCTTTGAGTGTCGCATACATGGCTGCGGCAGTAAAAGAAAGCCGGAGCATGGAGCCCCGGCTTTCCTATTTTTCATTTCAGACAGTTTGAGCGCTGATCGGCAGCTGCAGTTGCCGGAAACAGGCGGGTAATTGCTTGTCTTATGACTGTCCGCGCTTCTTGTGAGAGAAAGAAGCGCCGGAGAGGGCTGCCACCTCGTCCGGCGATGGGGGATGGATCGTGGATGTGCAGGCCGTCTGAAGGGCCGAGCTAGAGTGTGATCGCCCCCATCTTTTCCAATCGTCCTGAACGGATACCCAGGGTCTCGCCCTGGATGACAA
>NZ_PGGM01000012.1 GCF_003010965.1 Phyllobacterium sophorae | reverse complement strand
TGCATGTGTTTCGAGTGTGGGTTTATGGCGTGTGGAATATATTCCACACTGTAGCTCGCGCCCATACATCAAAAACCCACCTGTTACAGATGTGAATATGTTGTATTCATTTTTGGCTTGCATTGTTGCGCCAATTCGAGGCATGATGCGCCTGTCATCACCACCATACGGACGCGATCATGACACGAACCTATGCGGCGGTAAGCAACAAGGGCGGAGCGGGAAAGACCACGCTGGTGACGCTGCTGGCGGGAGAATATGCGCTGCGCGGTGAACGCGTTCTCCTCATCGATGCCGACAATCGACAAAATCTGTCTGGCTGGTGGAGGTTGTGCGCGGAGAAAAACAGCGTTCCCGACCATATTGAAGTCACGGTCGCTTCAACGCAGCGGTCGATCGAGCAAGCAATCGACAACCTCGGCCGCGCTTTCGATCTCGTCATTATTGATGCGCCGGGCGTTGACAGCTCCTTGCTGACGACGATCATCCATTGCACCGACCTGGTGATTTCGCCCATCCAGCCGGCGATTAAGGAACTTGAGGCGGCAGGTCAGGCCGTCGCTGCGGTCAACGAGATCAACGACCAATTTGGTTTGAATATCGCTCACTTCAATGTGCGGACCCGCATCTCGGTGCCTGGGCGAAACCTCGAAGCTTACCGCTACATCAGGCCCTTCGTCGCCGGTCTTGTCGCAGCACAATATCGCACGCTCCTTCTCGATACGGAGCTGTTCGAGCGCAACATCTATCGTGAGATCCAGAATGGGCTTGGAACCCTGCAGATGCAGGACCTGACGGATCCGGTCCGGAAAGCTCGGGCCGAGGTTCAGGGCCTTGTCGAAGAGATAGAGCAGCGGCGATCATCCAGGACTTTTGGGGATGCCGCATGAGCAAGGCACGGCTTGATCTGAAGGATTTCTCCATCGCGTCACGCAGGGCGGAGTCGAAACCGCAAGTGATGCCGGGGGCGATTGGGTCTCGTCCCGCTACCGACACACATGTTATGCCGATGCTGCCGAGGCCGAGTGAGGTGCAACGACGAGAGACGGCCGAATCACGCGCGATCGCACAGGAGGACGTGCGTTATAGTCTGAAAAACCTGCAGCGCGCAAAACAGCGCAACGTCAAATTCTTCATCAATATCGCGCTGGACTATGAGATGAAGGCCCGCTTGCAGCGCGCGGCGCTGGAAAACGATGTGAAGATGACCGCAGTGGTGAAAGCGGCTCTCGATTGCTACCTGTCGGGAAACGGCTACTGACGGTATCGGGGTGGTGTTGCTTGCGACGATCCGGACTCTACCTTGGTCAGGCAGGTCCTTTTCGGCGCGCGCTCCAATTTGAGGCGGTGAGTTCCGTCTAGATGTGCCGATGCTCGCCGCACGACGTTACACGGCCTTTCCCCTCGAAACCAAATCCACCGGCACGGAGCAGAGGGATTTGATTTCGTGTGCCACCATGAACGTCGAAGCCGTTCATCCAGTCGAAGGAGGCAAGGTGTGGTGAGACGGTTTCATATTGGAAATGGAATTTATGAAGAAGGGACGGACGATCTTCTCGAACGGCTAACCGCAGCGTACGAAACGAAACTCCGCCCTTTGTGCCTTTGCCGGAGCCCTGGTGTGCCCATGTATGTCGCCCGCATAGGCGATCAATTTGTGGTCAAGCGCATGCCACTCAGCGGCGGCACACATGATCCCCAATGCGAGTCCTACGAATCCCCTTATCAACTGACAGGGTTGGGCCCTCTAATAGGGAGCGCCATCCGGATCGATGGTGCGACCGGGGTCGCTGCCTTGAAGCTCGATTTCTCCATGACGAAGCGCGGGTCGCGGACTTCGGCCGAGACCAGTGGGGCGCTAAGTCCGGCAACGGTCAAGAAAGAAGCACACGAGCTCTCGCTTCGCGCGCTCTTGCATTACCTTTGGCATGAGAGTGGACTGACCGAATGGACATCGCTTTGGACCGGTAAGCGGCATTGGTGGCATGTTCGCAGCCACCTTGTCGAAGCCGCAAGGACCATGACGGTGCGGGGAAAACCACTGGTTGATCGATTGTTCGTCCCCGAACCGTTCCGAGCAGAAGACAAGACGGCAATCGAGCAACGTCGCGCAGTGGCCCTGGCCGATATTCGCCAGCCCGCGCCCGGCCCAAGAAGGCTGATGCTGCTGATTGGCGAGATCAAGGAATTCAGCCAGGCGCGAAGCGGTCGCATGGTCGTCATCAAGCACATGCCGGGCTTTCGGCTTTTCATTGACGAAAGATCATGGAAAGCGTTGCAAACGCGCTTCAGCGCTCAGCTGGAGCTGTGGCAGGCCAATGAAGCCGCCCATCTGATTGCCATCATGACGATCGGCTCGACGGGGTCCGGGCTGACAATGATTAGTGAAATCGCCTTAATGACAGTGACTGGGGAGTGGCTTCCGGTGGAGAGCGTCTATGAAGAACGCGTACTGGAGAAGTTGACCAAGATGCGGCGCAAGAGCGTCAAGGGCCTGCGTTTCAATTTATCGTTGTCCCAGCCTGTCGCGATTGCGATGCTACCCGAGGCCAGGCCCGTGCCCGTTGCACTTTATGCCGTCCCGCCCAGTGCCGGTGCCGACTTCGAATCTGTGTTGGGTGAAATGATCGACGCCCGACCCGACCTACACGCCTGGGTCTGGCGAATCGACGACGGAGACATGCCGGACCTGCCGCAGGAGTGATGTGTCGAGCAATCATCAATGATATGAACCGGTCGTGTCCAATCGATTCAAAACTCTCGTTGGACATCGATGGATTGGCTGACGATGCTGTTGGCCATGACCCAGCTTGTGCCCCAACTCTACTGTCAGCGCATTGACCCTAGCAAGAACATGGCACGCTATTATACGCTGTACCTTCAGCAAACGCTGTTCGGCGAGACATCGCTGGTGCGATGCTGGGGGCGTATTGGCGCGCGCGGACAGGAGAAGATTGACGTTTTCGCAGGTGAGCGAAAACCCATTGGCCTGTTTCTTCGGGTCGCGCGCCTGAAGCGGTCAAGCGTTACAAAACAGTGAGAAGCTGTGGAAATCTTAATAATTGACGAACGTGACGTCAGGTTCGCAATGACAAAACCTGCCGCGACTGGAAAGATTTCTCCGTAAATCAAGGAGGACAAAAATGACAACAACGAACGAAATCGCCGACAAGATCGCGGGCGAGCATGGACTGACCAAGGTGCAAGGCAAGGCTGTGGTTGAAGCCGTCTTCGCAGCCATCACCGCCGCCTCAACGGCGGGCAATGAGACGTCCATACCGGGCTTCGGAAAATTCAAGGTCAAGGACACTCCGGAGCGCGAGGCGCGCAATCCGGCGACCGGGGCGAGCATCAAAGTGGCCGCCGCGAAAAAACTGACCTTCGCGCCTGCGAAAGCACTCAAGGACACGTTGAACAAGTGACAGGAGATAAGCCCCGCCTGCGCAGCGGGGCCTTTCCTTTGGGGCTATCGGCGCGTGTTGCGTGACCAGATAAGCTGCAAGCCTTCCTGGCCCTGCACTTCGGTGAGTGTCGCGTAGATCGGAGCGGGGAAGCTCGGGTCGTCGAGCTTGACCGAGATATAGTCGCGTTCGCTTTCGCGCGCCTGTTTCTGCCAGCCGGCGCCGAACTCGACAGTGCCTGCCAGAACCCGGAAGTCGGGAGCGTCGTCGGAGGTGCGGTCGACCCGGACGATCTTCGCCTTGACGTTGAGGTTGAGGGTCTTGATGGTGCCGGAAAAGCCGTTGTCGGACGGGATGAAAGAACCGATGGTTGCCATTGTCGTATTCCTTTGTCTGTTGGTCGGGGCCGCGCCCATCGTGGCCTCGATGGCAGTCGATCAGACCGGGGACGATCGGCACCGCACCTGACAAGGCCGCAACGACGTGAAGGACGGCCATGGGCCGAGGCTTTCTTGCTTGGCGAGGAATGACGGCGCAGCCGGCAGGGGAAGAAAACGGGCCGGCCGTTGCGGGAGGACGATCGAGCCGAGCACCGCGAGGCGGTCTCCGGTCAGACATGCCCCATCGCGGCCGCTGGGGGCGAGCCTTATGCTGACGCCAAAGGAAATAGACGATTGCCGCCATCGGCGCGCAGCCGCCTCGGCCGGCATTCGCTATACGCCATCCTGCCCCTCGCCCGGCAGGCTTGGCCTCCGGCACCGCACCAATCGGTTGAACCCGAATGACAGCAACACTGGTGCTTGGAGCAACTGCGCGGGCTGGGTCATGGCCGATGATCCGGTGAGTGATCGGGGCGTAGCGCGGGCCCGCACCTCAGGAACCCTGCAAGGCTGCGTCTCGTAGGGTTTCTGCCCCAGAAGGCGATCCCATGAGCCTCAAGGAGCGGTGTGGCAACGGCCAATGGACGTGCCCAACCCCGATTCATGTCCGAGAAGGTGAAGGGATTCATTCGCCGACCTCCCGATTCAAAGCACCCATACGTATGGCATGCGGGCAATTGCAATTGCGGCACATGCCCTGCCCCAAACATGCCGCAACCACAAGGAACGATGAGCTGCCGAAATTGAGGTTGCCGTGCAGTTCACAATATGCACGAACGGAACAACCGCCATTAGACAACCGCGCGAAAGGCTACCAACTTCTGTGGCTGCAGATCGTGGAGATATGCGACCGCTTTCTGGGCATGCGCGGCGGCCGAAAAGATGAACCGTTTATCATTCTTCAATACCTCGAGCCAGGACGCAATGTAGCTTGCATGATCCTCTCGCGGTTCCATCTCGGGCGCGATCCCGAGATCGGCGCACAGAAAAACCGCGCCAAGTTCGGCCACGAGCTCTTCGCGGGCGCGCTCCGTCTGGTCCTTGGCGTAACGCGATAAATCGCGGTCGATCCGGTGTTTTGCGCCGGTCCAATGCACACTCTCATGGGCCAGGGTTGCATAGTAGGATTCGACGTCACGGAAGGTTTCGATCGGCGGCATCTGGATGAAATCCGGCTCGGGCGCATAGAAGGCCTTGTCACCGCCGTGACGGATGAGGGATTGCGTTGCAGAGAAGAAGGCATCGGCCTTGGCGATACGATTCAAGCCAGGTTTGATATCTTCCGCAGGAATGAGCCGGTATTCATCGGGCAAACCATCGATCTGTTCAATATTGAACACGGTGTAGGCCTTGAGGAATGGGATGTCGCGCTCCACTTCCTCACCGTTTTGCATAGTCTTGGTCTTCTTGACACGGCTGGCATAGACGACCGTCGATCCGGTCTCGCCCTTGCGGACATGCGCATCGAGTTCGGCTGCCTGACGGAACGTCATCCACGTTGGCGATCGGTACCCGCGAACGACCGCCTCTGACCACAACAACAGAACATTGATGCCGCAATAAGGCTCGCCATTGTGCCGAAGGGGCCGGGTGATCCGTCCATTCAGATGGCCGGCGCCCCATGGCTGGACCCAGGGACGAACGCCTTCCTCCAGCGATGCCACGATGCGATCGGTGATGCGGATGTAGATATCAACGCGCGTTTCCTGACCGCTTTTGCCGTTTTCCTGGCTCATTTTCCTCACCTCGATTTAACGACCGCGCCCATCGCGGTCCGTCACGGGCGGTTAAGGAGCAAAGGCCGCGGACGGCGCACCCGGTGGCGACATTCGAGATTCCAGCAGAAGAGATCCGGGCCGAAACGCAGTGGAGGACGGCTTGCCGTTGCGCCGGCATAACGCCGGCCGAAGCTAGACCGCAATCCGGGACGCGCCGCGTGACGCGACAAGCGAGCACCCAAAAGAGCCGGCGCCTCGCAGCGCCGACCGTTTCAACTGGAAAAGAGAAGTGGGGCCGAAGCCCTGCATGAGATCTATTCAAAGGCTGCCATCTGGGCGCTGACGGCCCTTTTGTCAACGGATGAGCCGGGCTGTTCAACCGTGCGCTCGTAGGGTTTCCAGGCTTCGCCGGTGATGCTTTCATAGGCGGTAACGACCCCTTCGGCTGCCATTCTGAGACAATGGGCCTGCAGCCCCATGCCGGCGGCAAACTCCCGCTTGCGTTGGGCGCGGCTGTCAAAACCGACCGGGCCTGCCAGATCTTCGTCACGATAGTCGTTGGAGAGTTTGCTGGTGAGGTCGCGCGCTACTGTCACCGAGCGGCTGTAGAATTGCCCGGCGCCATAGGCGGAACTGACGAAAGACCCGGCGATGCGCTGCATGTGGATCTGCATGGCCTTTTCGCCGAGCCCATCCTTCAGCGCTTCGGCACTGTCGATCAGTTGCGAACGATGCAAATCGCGGATGCCGTCGCTATCGATGACAGCAAGACCGAAGCTTTCGCAGATGCGTAGCGCCTGGGCCGTGTCCGGGCAGGCGTGCCTGACCATTTCGAGGGTGGTGGCGCGCCGGGACTTTGCGGGTTGAGCCTTTTGGGCAGGGCGGGAAGTGTCGGTCATGATGGGATCCTTATCTGCGATGTTTCAGCCAAGCCCGCGGCTACCGGTCGTTCGTCCGGCCCGGTTCCGCGGGTGCGGTCGCAACGACATGGCGCTTGCGGCCCGGCCCAAGGTCAGGGCACTGCAAGATCGGGCGAGGCAGGGTTGCGGATCGGGCTAGCCGCTCTCCGAGCGGTTTGCGACAGACGCGGCCCTGCCTTGCGCGGTTGCAGTGATCCTGCCGCAACGCGGCGCGACAGCGGCCTTTGACCGGGACGTGCCCATGTCAGACCGCAGCAAACACAAAGGAACCGGGCCGGGCGGATGACTGTGCCCAAGCAGGATTTTCGGCGATCACGCGCAAGGACCCCACGACGGCCTGGCACCGTACCGACCTTGACATTCACAGCAGTCCCGTCGTCTTTTCTGCCTGCGCCGTCGCCAGATACGCCTGCCGACACGCCACTCAATGGCCGGCAGCGAAGGCCTGGGCGAAGCAGCGGCCGCTATCCTTCCATCTCTCAACGACGATGTCCGCGAGATGCGCTTCAGAACGTCAGCTTGCTCAGGACAGACTTTCGATCACAAGAAACGTCGCTGAGTACATTTGAGGTTCGCTGAGGAGGCATCTACTGGTGCAGGACAGGGTGATGACTGACTTCCAGAAAGCTTGCCGCCGTTCGACGCTGCCAGCACTGGCCGCGGCGTTGGCCTGGCGTTGCTCTGCCGCCTTGTGGAAGTGCTCGGCGTGTCATCCTGCGGCGTGTCGGCAGCAGGTTGCTCAAGGGCAGTCTCGCTCGCCTCAATGGAGCCGTAACAGACTGCCCACGCCCCTTTGTTTGTCGGATCGCCGAAATCGGGTATGGTGCCCGGACCGGAAATCGAAAGCTTCTCCAACCCTCTGACAAAGGGCTGCGGGAAGTCCAGGACAATTCCGGGATTAGAACGATGCTGAATCGGAGTAATCGGTGTCACCGGCCCAAGAGGGCGCCCGACTCTTGCGGGAGCGTCCTTTCGATCCCGACACCTCATCGCTGTTCTTGCGAATGGAAAGTTAAACTTATGGCAAACCCGCCGCTGACCCCTCAATCCAATGGATGCCGCCGAAGCATTGTTCAAACCGGGGAAAAAGGTAGCTGCGCCGGCGCTCGAACGGCCGGCGTTACCCAACACCAAGGAACTCGTTTCGCTCAAGATCGACAGCGACGTCCTCGCGTATTTCCAGCAAGACGGTCCCGGCTGGCAAGATCGCGTCAACGATACATTGCGGATCGCGATGCGAAGCAAGACCTGACGATATTTTGAGCAAGGTGCCCCCCTCCGGCCGCCGTGTGCGACAGGAAGCGGTGGCGCTTTTCTCAACCAAATTGATTTCATCGGCCACGGAGGCATTGGGACAAAGCGTCAGAAACTCACGGGCGCTACGGACGCGATCGGTGGCGGCGGCTGCGTTGATCCGCCAGAAACTGCAGGCACGGACGGGTTAGCTTCTCGTGGGCCGCAGGTCGGGGCTCGCCAGAACTCGCAAGCTTCTTTCAGGCAGCGTTCATGGCGCGGAGCGACCGGGTTTCCCGCTGCCGGGACGCAATAGCCGCCACGTCCGACCTTCTTGATGCGTTTGATCACCTCCTTGCCGCGCCGGCCCCGCGAGCAGCAATCGTTCTTATCCCCCTGCCCTTTCTCGCAGGACGTCATTCCAATCGTCAGCCTGCGGTCTCAGCCGCGAGAACCCGCAACCCATCGATGTCGCGATCTGACGGATGCGATCGGCGAACGCTTCTCCTTGCGGATTGGCATCCGTGGCGGCGACAAGATGCATGTCAGCTGCGCTCGCGGCATGTTCAATCTCGCCGACGGTGCGCGGCGACCATCCACCTCCCGTGCTGACGTACAAGGAATCGGGTCGCATGCGCTCCAGGGCAGCCAGGCTCATGGCGTCGATCGCGGCCTCGGTCACGCATATACGCCCTGCGCCCTGGTTGCCAATGCGAAACAGAGCCTTGGACCCTCCGGCCGAAAACCCCCGCCAATCCGGGCCGCGCTCCTCCCAGCCGGTCATGCGCCATTGCCGATCGACGTGTCTTGCCCACATGCTGCCTAGCGGACCCTCGCGAACGACGTCCTGATCAATGGCGGCCCCCAGGACACTGACAGGAATGCTGCGAACCTGACTGAGATAGTGCCAGCTTGGCGAGGATAAGCAGATTTTGCGCCGCCTTTCCCAACGATCCGCGATCGCAGTGAACCGCCGCGGAGCGGGGCTCGGCGGCCACCATATATTCTGTGCACTGCGGACGTTCACAAGCCTGCCGATCTTTTCCAGGGCTTCGGGAAATCCGCAGCCGTGAAGGTGGGAGGCCAGAGCGAACACGTCGCCTTTTTTGTCTGACAAAGGGTCAAACCACCCCCGGCCCTGATGAATGACAATGATGACGCTGTCGCCGCGGCGATACTTCACCGCACGCCTCGTACTTTCCCGCCGATCGATCGCGAAGGCTGCATCCTCCAATACGGCTGTGCAGAGAACCTGCTGGCGCAGCCGGTCAATCTCTTGCTTTTCCATTTCGTCTCCTTTTTTGTCCTTGCCTCCCCCTTTTCGGGAGCCATCCGATCCCGCGCCGCGAAGACCAAATGGTGCAAGGGCGCGATTGGACGAGGGACGCTCGTGACAAGCCGGCCGCGGCGTAGCCTCCCTTGCGCTATTGAGGGCGCAAGCGGCATTTCTTGGACGCCACGAACCGCCTTGGCGCAGGATGAGCCGCATGCGAGTAGGGGAAGCGTGAAGATTGGATGGGCGCGGCTTCAACGGAGCAAACAGCCCAGCCTGCGAGGACGACGCGCCCTCAAGGGTGTCAGGGAGTGCAACGGCCAGGAACAATCCGACGCGCCGGACGAGCCTGTCGGTAAGGACAGCTGGATCCTTTGTCGGGCCGCAAACGTTGGGGTGCTGCTTTGGCTGAAGCTGACTTGCAGTTGGAGATCGAGTTGATCCTTCACCGGTAACGCTCGGCTGAGCACCATCGAGAAGGGAATGCACCTGTGGCCACAACACGTCCGGGGCCCAGGGGTCAAGTCGACCACATAAGCTCGTATCATAACGAAGTCTTCAGATGCCTGGGACCGACTTGAAATGGCGCGGTCATCCTCGCGAAATCACCGCAGCCTTCGGCAGCTCTTACGCGTGGATGAATGGTGGGTGGTTCGCGCAAGCATCCCTTACACACCCCCGCAGCCAGCGATGGGCAGGATCGGCATCCAGCCGCGGGTGCCAGAGCAATGAAACCATGACCTGCGGCGTTGAGACCGGAAGGGGAAAACTATGCATTCCGGAGCGCAGGTTTCCAGTATGACGCTCGGGAACACTGGCGATCAGGTCGCAGGCCCGAGCGAGAGCCAGCGCGGCGGAAAAGCCGCCGACAATCGTGACGATCTCCCGTTCCAGTCTGAAAGGAATCAAGGCTTCATCAATGGGCCCATTGTCGAGCCCGCGCCGCGAAACGCTGATGTGCCTGCCAGCAGCATAACGGGAAGGCGTGATTTCGCCCTGGCTCAGCGGGTGCCCCTTTCGCACGACGCCGATGAAGCGGTCTCGGAACAAAGGCTGCGCACGCACCTCGGGACTCGTCGTCTTTCCCGCAACACCAGTTTCCAGATCGACCGTCCCGTCGCGAAGGGACGCGCTGTCTTTGTTGGATTTTTGGACAAAGCGCAGCCGCACGCCTGGAGCTTCCTTGCCAACGCGGGCAATGAGGTCCGGTCCGAAATTCTCCACAAAGCCTTCGCTGGTCCGCAGCGTGAAGGTTCGATTGAGTTGGCGAAGGTTGAGGTTCTCGGCAGGGCGTAGAACCGCTTGCGCGTCCTGCACGAGCTGACTGACCCGCTCGCAAAGTTCGAGGGCTCGTGGGGTGGGAACGAGACCGCGACCGGCCCTGACCAATAGCGGATCGCCCGTCGTCTCACGCAACCGTGCCAATGATCGGCTCATCGCCGATGGGCTAAGCCGCAACCGCCTGGCCGCGCGCGCCACACTCCCTTCTGCGAGCAGCACATCAAGGGTTACCAGCAAATTGAGATCGGGTGTCGACATCCATCGACCTTAGCACAGTCGCTTCACGATGTGGCGTCAAATGCACGAATAAAGTGCAAATGGTGCGTATTCCGCCATGTGAGGCAACGGACTATGTAGATGGGAGTTGCAACCAAGGAATCATGTGCCCATGTCCGCCCGCTTTGCGCCTGCAGTTTTCGGTTTCGTTTCCTCCTGCTTCATGTCCTTGCTCATCACGGCAATCGCCACTTTGCGCAATGCCCGGTCCGTTGACGATTGTTTCAGCATCAGGGCCGGTGCATGGCGAACGCCATGGATCATCGCGTTGCCAGTCATCCTGGTCATTATTCCCTATGCGTGCCGGATTGTCGGCGGTCTGATCAAAGGCGCGGGAAAGGCATGATGATTTTCGCAAGGCAGGATGCCGTTACCTCAGGCGCCAGGGTTCCGGCCCGGTGGGCGCTCGCCAGCCTTTCGCTCTCCATGTTGCTGTCCTCGCTCGGCACCAGCATCGCCAATGTTGGCTTGCCGACGTTGGCACAGGCCTTCAACGCGTCCTTCCAGGAAGTCCAGTGGATCGTCCTTGCTTATCTCCTCGCCATCACCACCCTGATTGTTGGCGTCGGGCGGCTCGGGGACATTGCCGGCCGCAGACGGCTGCTCCTTGCGGGAATCTTCCTGTTCACTCTGGCTTCCGCCTTCGGCGGCCTTGCCCCGACGCTCTGGCTGCTGATTGGCGCCCGGGCGGTGCAGGGCATCGGCGCGGCCATCATGATGGCGCTCGCCATGGCCTTGGTTGGTGAGACGGTTGCGAAGGAAAAAACCGGAAGTGCCATGGGGCTGCTTGGAACGATGTCCGCGATTGGCACGGCGCTCGGTCCGTCGCTCGGCGGCATTCTGATCGCCGGATCCGGCTGGCGGGCAATCTTCCTCATTAATGTGCCGCTGAGTATCGTTACGTTGCTTCTCGCTTACCGCACTTTGCCAATTGACACCCAAGCGCCAAAGACCGGTCGGGCCGGTTTTGACATTGCTGGCACGCTCCTGCTTGCTTTGACCCTCGCCGCCTACGCCCTTGCCATGACAATCGGGCGCGGTCGTTTTGGTCCCCTGAATACAGCTCTGTTGCTGGCCGCCGTGTTCGGCGTCGGCCTTTTTGTGCGCATCGAGATGAGAGCAGCATCGCCTTTGATCCGGTTGACGATGTTTTTCGATCCACGCCTAAGTGCGGGCCTTGCCATGAGCACGCTCGTCTCGACGGTCATGATGGCGACGCTGGTGGTCGGCCCGTTCTATCTCTCCCGTGGTCTCGGCCTCAACGGGGTCCTGGTTGGCATCGTGCTGTCGGTCGGTCCGCTTGTCGCCGCGCTGGCCGGCATGCCGGCCGGTCGCATTGCAGACCGCTTTGGCACCGAGCGGATGACCATCGTTGGGCTTACCGCCATTGCCGTCGGTTGCTTGGCGCTATCCTTGTTGCCGGCGATGCCCGGCGTCGTCGCCGGCTATATCGCGCCCATTGTCGTCATCACCTGTGGTTATGCGCTGTTCCAGACAGCCAACAACACCGCCATCATGACGGATATCAATCCGGACCAGAAGGGCGTCATTTCCGGTATGCTCAACCTGTCGCGCAATCTCGGGCTCATCACCGGTGCATCTGTCATGGGCGCTGTGTTTGCGCTCGGGTCGGCGACGATCGACATCACAACAGCGCATGCCGAGGCGGTTGCCAAAGGAATGCGGATCACGTTTGCAGTGGCGGCATTTCTGATGGTTGGGGCGATCGTGATCGCGGTCAAAGGTCAAGCTGCCGCGATACGCGGATCGCCCGCTGCAGACGTGTCATGACGCACTCTGACACGCGGACGGATCCAGGTTTTCGCACGGATGCAGACGACATCGACGACGCAGACAGCGGCACAACAAGGGCCTGCTGGCAGCGAGACATGAGATGAGGTGCGTTGCTCGACCTTAAGCGGCAGTTCGCTCGTCCTCAGGCCGGACTCGTTTGTGCCCAACTTGGACGTTGACCGCATCAAATCGCGTTGCGGAAACACGCGTTGCCGGGACCCCGGCGCCTCAAAGCGCGAGCGTGGGGTTCTGCCGTGCAGCGCCAGCTGTCAAGGCGCCGAGGGACCACCTGCTTTGAGCGTGCGCGAGGCGGAGCTCGCCAGCTACGCCATTTAAATACCGCCACACTTGTTACTCCCACCATTCGATTTCCAGTGCCAAACTATCGCACGATCAACAGCCAGCGATGCGTAGCGGCGGCAATCGCCACGAGGACGCAGAACCTGCTCAAATCAGGAGGTGTAAAAAGCCATGACGACATCAGCCGAGAACGGAAAAAAAGGCGCACAGCCTGCCATGCACACACCACCGGTCGTTTCATCGCAAGTGTGGGAGAGGGCGCGCGAGCAGCTGCTCGTGAAGGAAAAGGCCCAGACCCGCGCCCGTGACGCGCTGGCTGCCGAGCGGCGGCGAATGCCGTGGATGGCCGTGGAGACGGCATATGCGTTCGAGGGGCCCGCGGGCAAAGCCAGCCTGCGCGATTTGTTCGATGGGCGGCGGCAGTTGATCGTCTACCGCGCTTTCTTCGAACCGGGAGTGTTCGGCTGGCCCGACCAGGCTTGCCGGGGCTGCTCCATGGTGGCCGATCAGGTCGCCCATGTCGCCCACCTGAACGCCCGCGACACCACTCTCGTCTTCGTTTCGCGTGCCCCCCAGGCGGACATCGCGCGGCTGAAGGCGCGGATGGGTTGGAAGATGCCGTGGTTCACCCTCACCGACCGTTTCGACGCCGACTTCGGCGTGGACGAGTGGCACGGCACGAACGTGTTCTACCGTGATGGGGAACGCGTGTTCCGCACCTACTTCATTAACAACCGCGGCGATGAGCAGATGGGCAGTACCTGGAACTATCTCGATATCACGCCGTTGGGCCGGCAGGAGGTCTGGGAGGACTCGCCCGAGGGCTATCCTCAGACTCCGACCTACAAGTGGTGGAACTGGCACGACAGTTACGTCGCAGACGCAGCGCCCGACAAGAAGTGGGTCGAGGTGTCGGATGCCGGAGAGGCGGCCTTCCGGAACCAATCCCCGGGCACGAAGCCATGAATAATGCCGGCCCCGCTGGATCCAACCGGCGTCACGGCCGCATGAGGCGTCCGCGCTCGGCCGCAACGCGACGCTCTGTCAGCAGGCGGCGCATGCACGGCTCCGGCATGATATGAACCTTTCACCCCGTCAGGCGATCGGGTCAGCGAAACATTCCCTGCGTGGTCAATCAATGAACGTCGTTCAACGAACGGGACAACTTTAAACTGGATTGAAAAAAACACCGTCACTTGGCACAGCCGAAGCGCGCCTGGGGGTAATATCTGTGCAATAACCAAGTATATCACGCCGCATGGGTTTACAGGGATGCTGGCTTTCTGAAATACTTTGTCATCCTCCTGCTTCCCAGCCGACCTGCTTTTTGCACATCGGCCAGCTAACACCAGCTCATTCTCCCTGCGGGCTGGTGTTTCTTTGTAAAGCTCTGCGCACACGTCTTTGCCCCTCAGTTGAGCAGATGCGGGCACCCCCCTGTCGCACCGCGGTTTCTCTCATCGCTGCCTTTATCAGGCCTTCACGTTGCAGTATGAGGGACTATCGGCGGCCACTGCGGCACTGCCATTGGATCGTTTGATAAAACGGCGCTACTTGACGTGCGCGTCGTAGATGCGGTCGAACTCACCCGTCGCCTTGGCAAGATGCACCCATTGATCGACATATGCCTTGAAGACCACGGCCCCCTTAGGCAGCATATAACCCATTTCGCCATATTGGAGCGGCTTGTCGGGATTGATCGCGCAAAGGCCGGGATGAAGCTTCTGCTGGAGTTCGGTTTCTACCGATTCTGCGATCATAATGTCGGCCTTGCCATCGAGGATTTGCTGGAAGATCGTGACGTTGTCCGGGTAGATTTCGATTTTCGCGTCGCTGAGTTTTTCACGCACGAATTTCTCGTTGGTCCCGCCGGGATTAACGATCACGGTCACATCCGGCTTGTCGATGTCAGCGATCGTCTGGAACTTCGTCTTGTCCGCGCAGCGCGCGATGGGCGCCTTGCCGTTAATCAGGTAAGGCTCGCTAAAGAACACCTGTTTCTGGCGTTCCAAAGTCACCGAAATGCCGCCCATCGCAATGTCACATTTGCCGGCGGTAAAATCGGGCAGCAGCGTCTTCCAGGTCGTCTCCACGAATTGTGCCTCTACCCCGAGTGACCTTGCCAGAGATTGCGCCAGATCGATATCGATACCCTGGTAGTTGTTTGCAGTCTTGTCGTGAAAGGTGAAGGGCTTGTAGTCGCCGGTGGTACACACGCGCAGCTTGCCGGTCTTGACGACCGCATCAAGCTGGTTTTCGGCGTCAGCGTTCTGCGCCGTCGCCGGAGCGGCCAACAGTGCCACAGTCAGGGCGGCGGCGAGCGCGGCGACAAACCGCGAGGCAAGAGCTTTCATGGATTGATCTCCGTTGGACTAGCGATTCAAACTTCAAGAAATGGCCGGCAAAGGTCAACAGGTTTTTCCCGGCGCGATCACGGCGATCCTGACGGCGCAGACATCCCGCGCAGGCGCCTTGCAGTTATCCTGTATTGGGTGGACTGCGTCGCAATAATGCAAGCCGAACACCGGTGGTCAGGACGACGGCAACCGCTGCTAGAGCCAGCCATGCCTGTCCTGATCCCATAGCCGATAGTGTCAAGCCGGTTATGAAACACCAAAGAACTGGAATGGGAAAAAGGAGCGCAAGATACCGACCGCGTGCGAGAACCAACAATCCCAGCGTTCCTATCGCCGTTGGATCGGGGGCCATACCGAAAAGCTGCATCTGCCTCCACGGCGTTCCCGAAAAGACGGGGAGCACGGGATAGAGCAGGAGCGCGCTGGCTATGAGCACCAAACCGCTCCAGCCTGCAAAGCCGCGTTGCGTAAAGACAAGTCCATCGGAGGCAATGCCGACGATCAGCAGCAAGATGGACTGAAGTGCAAACATCGGAGCGACGTAGGCCATTGCCCAATTGATGGTCGCATAGCGATTCCAGACAAACGAATATCCAACAATGGCCCACAGAAGAGCAAGGATGATTGCAATCCATCGACCATGGTCCTTTGGCCGCCAGATGACCAAAAAGACCATCGCGAAACCGGCGCTTAACGTCAGAAGCGCCAAGGGCCACATCTGAGCATTTTGCAGTTCGAACATGCGCCAATAGACGCGCGGCGAAAAGAGAAGCAGGTCAGCTGGCCGGTAACTCCACCATTGCGCCATCAAAGATCCTGCACGTAGGACACCATCCTTGTGCGCATGGCTGGGTCCGGCATAACGCCCCTGGCAGCATCAACATTCTCGCGCACATGATCGACGCTGGTTGTTGCCGGAATGGCGACAGTGACAGCCGGGTGCGAGACAATGTACTTCAAAATGAACTGCGCCCAGGTGGAAGCGCCAATTTCCGCTGCCCATTCGGGCACGTCGTCACGCGCCAATCGGCGGATGAGCCTTCCCTGCTGGAACGGCCGATTGACGATCACGGCTATGCCGCGTTCCGCAGCGAGCGGAAGCAGCCGCTGCTCCGGCTCGCGGTCAACAACATTGTAGCTGAGCTGCACAAAATCGAGCGGCTGTGTGCGCATGATTTGTTCCAAAAGATCATGGCGTCGCCCATCAGACGTCGTGACCCCGATATAGCGCACTTGCCCAGCCGTCCTCATGTCAATCAGGGTTTTCAGATGCGCCTCCCAGCTAAGAAGATTATGGACCTGGACAAGGTCAAATCGCGGTACACCCCAGTAGCGACGTGACCGTTCGATCTGTTCAGGGCCGCTCGCGCCGGACGAGGTCCACACCTTGTCTGCCGAAAACAGCGATTTGGGATGGCCCAGCTTTTCAAGGCCGTATCCGATCACCGGTTGCGATGAGCCATACATCGGTGAGCAATCGATCATGTGTCCGCCTGCTGCAAAGAAAGCCGCCATCACCTGCGCGCATTCGTCCATCAAGGCGGTATCATCGCCGACATTGAAAGTGATCCAGCTCCCGAGGCCGACAGCTGCAATTGCCTCACGGGACGAGGGAATTTGCCGTGCTAGCGGCTTACTTGGCTGTGCCGTTGTCAGCGACGGGGATATAACGCCTGCACCCGCGATCAACGCACCTTCGAGAAACATCCGCCGCCCAATTCGCATGCGTCCTCCTTACGGCAATAATCTCCGCAATCCCTCGCGTCACAAATCAGTATGAGGCTCCAGCCCAAGACAGGCTGATCAGACCGATGAGGATCAAGGTCATCTGCTCGCACAGGCCCTGTATTATACAGGAAGTCACATCAAGTTCATGCCGAAACCAAAGTCACCCCGGCTTGGCATTGATTCATATCTGTGGACGTCGTTCGGATGCATGCATTGCGGGGTATAGAATGGCGCAAAGCGCGTGGGCCGGCTGCTCCAACGAGGCCTGTCTTACCGCAAGGGGTAAAACTGATTGGGGTTCTGCCGATAGATCAGACACGCGAAACCCTCCTTCGATCGTCGCAATCAAAACGGCAAGGAGCGCGATGCTGACCAGATACCGTCTCCCAAGATTGTTTGTCTCTTCGATCCGATCGCGGAGGTATTCAGGCTCACACTCAATATTGCGACGCATGGATCAGCTCCCGTCTGCTAACGACGCGTGCACCGGCAGAGCGGGCAAAATTTTGTCCAATGTGACCGGAAACGCGCGGATACGCGCGCCTGTGGCGTTGAAAATCGCGTTGGCAATGGCTGCACCGGCGCCGCAAACACCCAATTCTCCGATGCCCTTGCTGCCAAGCACATTGGCGTTGGGATCAGCTTCCCCCAGGAATATGACGTTCAAGTCCGGCACATCGGCACTCACGGGGACATGATACTCGGCAAGGTCGTGATTGAGGAAGTGACCGTGCCGGGCATCGAGAACACTTTCTTCCATGAGCGCGGCACCTATGCCCCAAATCATGCCTCCGATGATTTGGGAGCGTGCCGTCTTGGGATTGAGAATTCGCCCTGCACCTATAACGCTCAACATGCGGCGTATTCGCGTTTCTGCGGTATCCATATCCACAGCGACCTCGACGAAATGCGCGCCGTAGGAATGCTGGGAATAGTTGCGATAGTTATCACCCGCCGCCTCGACCGCGCCTTGCGCATCCAATCCGTGCGGCGCTACAAGGGCCATGAGATCCGCAAGGCGCACCGACCGACCGCCTGCCCTGATAGCAGCATTCACGAAGTCGATGCGATTGTTGCTCAGGCCATAAAATGGTGATGCGACTGCCTCGCGTGCAGATGCCACTATTTTCTGCTTCAATGACTCGCAGGCATTATGGACTGCAGACCCGGCACTGGCCGCCCCCCAAGACCCGCCAGATCCGGCGGTGCGCGGGAAATTGCTGTCACCCAGTTGAACGTCGATTGCCGCTACCGGAAGGCCAAGACTGCTGGCCGCGATCTGCGCGAGGATCGTATAGGTCCCCGTGCCTATATCGGTCATATCAAGCTGGACCGTGACCTTTCCCCTCCCGTCTATTCTTACTCTGGCCTCAGATGCGCCAATATAATTGGGCCGGATGGCTGCCGCCATGCCAAGACCGACAAGCGTGCGCCCCTCCCGAACGCTCCCCGGCCTGGCTTGTCTTTTCTCCCAGCCAAATCGCCGTGCGCCCTCCTGCATGCACTCGACGAGATTGCGCGTGGAGAAAGGAATGTTGCGCTCAGGGTCGATGGCGGGTTCATTGCGTATGCGCAGTTCAATTGGATCCATGCCGATCTGAGCCGCCAATTCGTCCATCGCGCATTCAAATGCCAGCATGCCCGGCGCTTCACCCGGCGAGCGCATCCACTCACCGCGGTTTGTGTCCACCTTCACCAGACGATGACGCGTCATCCGATTGGGGGCAGCATAGAGGGATCGTCCGAATACAGCCGTCTGTTCGCAGAATTCCTCAAAACGTGATGTGGCCGAACACACATCGTGCGCAATACCTGTCAATCGGCCTTCACGGTCGGCGCTTAGGCGCACTGATTGGATCATCTTTGCCCGGTGGCCCGCATTGGCAAACATCTGTTGTCGCGTCAGGGCAATCTTGACCGGGCGCTGCAATTCCCTCGCCGCCAGCGCTGCCAGCACAGTGTCAGGATGCACGATTAATTTGGAACCGAAGCCGCCCCCGACAAACGGACTTACAATACGCACCTTTTCGGCCGGAATTTGCAAAGTGCTTGCCATGCCTGCGCGGAAATTCGCCAGCGTCTGCGCACTGGTATAAATCGTCACCGCATCGCCGGACCAGACCGCCAGCGTGGCGTGCGGTTCCATTGGATTGTGATGTGCGTACGGTGTCGTATAGATTGCATCGACTTTGACGGGGCTGGCAGCGAATGCCGCTTCAAAGTCCCCGACAAGCGAGTCTGTTTCAAACCCGGCATTGGTGCGCTGCGGCGCATAGGCGCTGGCAAGGTGCCCGCGCAGATCATATGCGCCCTGCTCGCTTGCATACTCAACTGAGATCAATCCCGCCGCCCCCCGTGCCGTCTCAAACGTTTCGGCAACGACCAACGCGACAGGTTCGTCAAAGTAGCGAATTTCGTCGGTTGAGAGCATGGGACGCGCACGTGTAAAGACGTCACGCACCGTTGGTGTGACGGCCGGACCAAACGCCGGCTGTGTCGGGGCATTCTTGTGGGTCATGATGTGCAAGACGCCCGGCACTTTTTCGGCATATGCCGTGTCTATCGCAGCGATACGGCCACGCGCGATGCCGGCCCCGAGAATATAACCATAGGCAATATGACCTTCAGCTTGATGCTCATAAGCGTAAATGGCGCGGCCCGTGACCTTGCTTGCGCCATCAACACGATCCATCGGCTGGCCAATATGGGTTTTTCCGCCGTCCGCAAACGCTGGTGTTGAATTGGTCATGATTTTCCTCATCCGCGTTGCGACACAGCAGCGAGCACCTGTTGTATCGTCCGCTTTGCCAAGGGGATTTTAAAGTCGTTTCCGCCGCGACCCAATGCATTGGCCAGGGCAGCATCTGCGGCTTTTTCGAACACCTGTGCGGAAGGTTTCTTGCCTTGCAAAAATGCTTCCGCCTCGGGGGAGCGCCAAGGCTTGGCTGCAACGCCGCCAAGAGCAAACCGCGCCGCTGCGATTGTATCCCCCGCCATATCGACAACCGCCGCAACAGAGACCAGTGCGAAAGCGTAGGATGCGCGGTCGCGAACCTTGCGATAGAGCTGTCTGCCTTGCTTGGCCGGCGGCAGAACGACCGCCGTAATCATCTCGCCGTATCTGAGGTCGGTTTCAATATGGGGAGTGGAGCCCGGCAATCGATGCAGATCGCCGATATGAATTTGTCTTGCCGTGCCATCGATGTCCGTCGTCTCGACGGTCGCATCCAAAACCGACATGGCGACCGCCATGTCGGAAGGATGGACAGCAATACAGGCATTGCTGGATCCGAGTATGGCATGCATGCGATTGAAACCCCCAAGGGCGGCGCAGCCAGAACCCGGCTCGCGCTTGTTGCAAGGCATGTTTCGATCATAAAAGTAATAGCAGCGTGTCCGTTGCAGCAGGTTGCCACCTGTGGACGCCTTGTTGCGGATTTGCCCAGAAGCCCCCGAGAGCAGGGCTTGTGCCAGAACCTGGTAGCCCGACCTTATCCGCGGGTCGGCGGCGAGTGTACTGTTACGCACCTGTGCACCGATACGCAGTCCGCCCTGCCCCGTGTCCTCAATGCGGTCCAAAGGTAGCCTGTTGATATCCACCAGATGCGCCGGTTGCTCGATTTCCAGCTTCATGAGGTCGAGCAAATTTGTGCCGCCACTGATAAATTTGGCGTTCCGGCCGGCAGCGACACCTGCAAGGGCATCGCCCGCATCCAATGCCCTTTGATAGGTAAAAGGCTTCATGTCTCAAACCTCAGTGGCCGCATCGCGGATCGCGGCGACGATGTTGGGGTATGCTGAACAACGGCAGATATTGCCGCTCATGCGTTCGCGAATTTCAGCATCGGTTAAAGCGATGGTCGTGGCGTTAAGGTTTTGGCTGGCGTGGCTCGGCCAGCCGTCTTTGGCTTCCTGCAGCATCCCGACGGCGGAGCAGATTTGACCCGGGGTACAGTATCCGCATTGAAAGCCGTCATGCGCGACAAAGGCAGCCTGTACCGGATGAAGCTTTTCGCCGGCGGCCAATCCTTCGATCGTCATGATGGTGTCGCCTTCGTGCATCGCCGCGAGCGACAGGCAGGCGTTGATCCGCCGGCCGTTCACCAAAACGGTGCATGCTCCGCACTGTCCATGATCACAGCCTTTCTTGGCGCCCGTTAAACCGAGATGATTGCGCAGCGCATCCAGCAGTGTCGTTCGCGGATCGAGGCCAAGGGAATAGTTGCGCGAATTGATGTTCAAAGTGATCTCGATAGCGTTAGCGGCTGTCATCCCGGTATCTATGGGCGCGTTTGCGGCGACAGCCATGTGACGACCCATCGCAGGAAATCCCGCGGTGAGGACGAAACCCATCGCTGCACCGGATTCCAATATTGTTCGGCGTGTCGGGCCCTGTTTGCGCGACTGTTTTTCCATTGCTTGTCTCCTTGGAGCTTCCAATGATCGAGGGGGTACTGCCGGGGCAACCCCGCCAGTACAAGGCTCATAGTGAGAGCGTCTGGAACGAGCCCGCTAGCCCGAGTTCTGGCTCGTGTCGGATGGCGATGATTGCTGCGTGTCGGGAATGGGCTTGGTCTGGGTCCCGGCAGAGTTAAGCTTCTGACAGGCAAATGCACCTCCCGCTGACAGGGCAATGCTGATTGTGGCAATGGCTGCGATCAGATATCGGTTCATGACGGCCTCGCTTTGCTGGTTGAAGGTTTCAAACAACGACACGGACAGCCTAAGTGGGGTTTGTCGCACAGTTGTGCCGGCCGGCGTGGAGAGTTGTCGCAAAATATCGCAGGCGCCCGGGACGGGACATTTTGCTACACATCGGCCGCAGCTGCAGTGTCGGTCACGCGGTAAAGACGTCCCGCAGCGATGGCAGTGAGCGCACCAATCGGCTTGTCGTCATGACCATTTTTGCATTTAAAACGGCCGTTTGCCGTCATGACGATCCCTGCAGCTTTTGCGCCGGGGTGACAAACTTTGATACACTTTTGCGGATACCGGAAAAGTCCAGTCAATGGTATTGCACGCGTATACACGAAATCGAGTGGGATGGTTCCGATGCAATCCGTACCCCATATTGCAGTTGTCGACGATCACCGGGATATCCGCGATCTTGTTGGCAAGTACCTTGCCCAACAAGGATACCGCATCAGCGTCGCGGAAAGCGGAGCGGCGTTGAGACGCCTGCTGGAACGCGGCGCGCCGGACCTTATCATTCTGGATATAATGATGCCCGGAGAAGATGGCCTGTCGGTCTGTCGCCAGCTGCGCCGTTCCAGCGAGTTGCCGGTTATTTTCCTGACCGCCATGGCCGATGATACCGATCGCATTCTTGGCTTGGAGCTTGGCGCCGACGACTACCTTATCAAGCCGTTTAATCCACGCGAGCTGCTCGCGCGCATTCGAGCCGTTTTACGACGTGTTAACAGCCTGCCGCCACAGCGCGAGACGCTCAAGGCAAAGACCATCAGTTTCGATCGCTGGAGTCTGGATGTCGGCCGCCGGGAAATCCTGGGAAGCGACGGTGTTGGCGTGCCGCTCAGTACGGCGGAATTTCGCCTTCTCAAGGCTTTTCTCGAACACCCCGGAATGGTCCTCAGCCGCGATCAGCTGTTGGATTTGACCGCGGGTCGCAGTGCCGATGCATTTGATCGAAGCATCGACAATCAGGTCAGCCGCTTGCGCAAGAAGATTGAGAGCGATCCCAAAAATCCTGCGATCATCAAAACGCACTGGGGCGGTGGCTACAGTCTTTGTACAGAGGTTGGGCAGGTATGACACGCTGGTGGAAGCGAAGTCTGGCCGCGCAATTCATTTGCTTCATGCTGCTGGCTCTTGCTGTCTCACAGGCACTCGGGTTCCTGGTTTCATGGGACGAGCGGGGCAAAGCGTTGCAGGCAGCTGCCAAGGGAGAGTTTTTCAGCCGGACCGCATCTCTTGCGACACTGCTTGAAACCATTCCAACAACGTTTCGCAACGATGTCCTTGACGCAAGTGGCACGGCCTACAGCCGGTTCTGGGTCTCTTCACAAGATCCGCTCGACGCAAACGCCTGGCGCCGGGAAGCGTGGGGGCAGTTGTCAAAACCGCTGCCAAACACCAAGGCGCTGAAAATAAAGCCCCCTGCAGGAACGACAACACCTGACATTCCGCTACCGCCTCAGCAGGAACCGTCTCCCTTGCAAGCGGTGGCTGCACAGTCAGATTCGTGGACGAAACTGACGCCCCGTGTCTGGTCGATATCTCAACCGGCAAAATTTCTTTATCTTGGGCATTCAAATGGAATGGGGCTGGCCGTACAGCTGAGCGACGGGACCTGGCTCAACACGGCCTATGCGAAAGCCGTTCCCAATTCCATTTGGAACGTCCAGTCGTTGTTTTCCGTTGGGATCACCGCGATCATTCTCTCGCTCATTGGTGTCATCGTTGCCAGGCAGATAGCAAGTCCAATGCGACGGCTTGCCGTTGCTGCTGAAGCGCTGGGCCGCGGGGAAAATGTTTCGCCGCTGCCAGAATCGGGGCCTGACGACATCCGGCAGACAGCAGAGGCGTTTAATCGCATGCAGTCCCGGCTTCATCGTTTTGTCGATGACCGGACACGAATGCTTGCCGCTATGGGGCATGACCTGCGAACACCCCTTACGTCGCTGCGACTGAGGGCAGAATTCGTCACTGATCCCGACGTGCAACAAAGAATGCTTGCCACCATTGACGAGATGCAGACGATGACCGAAGCGGCCCTGGCATTTGCTCGCGAGGAAGCCACCGTCGAGAACACCCGTGCGATGAACATTTCTGCGCTGGTCGAAAGCATCTGCGACGATTTGGCGGAGCTCGGCCAGGATGTGACGTTCCTCGAAGGGGAAAAAATAGTCTACCGGTGCCGGCCCGATGCACTCAGGCGTGCTTTTCGCAATCTGATCGAGAACGCGGTCCGCTACGGCGACAGGGCACGCGTTAGCGTTAGAAAAAGACAAGGCGGCATCGACGTCATCATCGAAGATGACGGGCCGGGCATACCGGAGGCCGCATTCGAAGAGGTGTTCGCACCGTTTTTCCGGCTTGAACAATCTCGCAACAGGGAAACCGGCGGCGTTGGCCTTGGGTTGTCGATAGCCAGGGCGATCATCCATCACCACGGCGGAGAGATTAAGCTTGTTAACCGCAGCAACGGACTGCGGGTGGAGGTTGCCCTTCCCGCCGCCGGCTGAATTGCCGGAAGCGGGCGCGCTGATCCAGGTGATGCGAGCACAAAACGCACCGTCAAATTCGCGCTTCTGACCAAAGTCGCCGTGTTTGTGCCCGAGCTTAAGGGCAGAAAATGTGTATCGAAATGTGTCAAACCACCGAAGCGTTACCTTTGTACGTAAAAACCGCCACTTCAGACAAAGCTGTGCGACACAACAAGCGCAACATCCAGCTGATCACGGGAAGCGGCAGCGCGTCCGCTGATTCCCAAATGAGGATGTTGAGATGATGCAAATCGACAGTTCAATGAACCACAACGGCTTTGCAGACAGGGGCAACTACCGGGCGGTTTTTCAGCTGGATTATCATGGCGACGTGAAGGAGGTTTTCGCCGCCGTGCTTTTTGCAGATATCAAGGGCTTTACGCGGTTTTGCCAGTCCGTCGACCTGCACACGGCATTTCACACCCTGTCTGCATTTCACCAAAGGATGGCCCGGATCATCTCAAGACATCCAGGAAGCATCACCGCAAATGTTGGCGACGAAGTCATGGCGGCCTGGTGTGGAGAACCATCATCCGTCGCGTTGAAAGCACTTCGATGCGGATTTGCAATGCTGGAATCGATGAAACTGTGGAACAGCGACAATAGCGCAAGGCACAGTCTGGATATTGGCATCGGCATTCACGCCGGCCCGGTCGCGCTGGGCCGTATTGCTGCAACGCGCGACAGCCCAATGAGCGTTTTTGGTGACACGGTCAATGTTGCGAGCCGTCTCGAGCAGATGACGAGAGCGTATTCAACTGACCTGATCGTATCCGATGAACTGGCAAAAACAGTCGCCGCGTACGCACCGTCGGAAGTCGGCCCAGAGCGTTTTCAACCATCGATAACGGCAAACATTCGCGAGCGCGTCGGTTTGCTTGCGATTCGTATCGCTGTGTGATCTTCCGGCAAAGGCCATCCTCATTGCCTTTGTGTGGCAAATGCGGCGTGTGGAACTTGCCACAGTGGTGTATTGTCGGACCTGTTTTGACCCACCGCCGCGCCAAAGAGCCAATGCCGATGATAAGTCCGGGATCAGGAAGATGAAACCAACACGCCGATCGGTCCTTGCAGCATTTCTGGCCGTGCCATCGATCAAGGCTGCAAGTATCTTCGAAGCCAATGCCCTTGGCGCGCAATCCGATCTCGTTTTGACGCCTGCATGCCAGGATGCGGATGAACTGACCCTCTCGCAAACAGAAGGGCCATACTACAAGCCGAGTTCCCCACTCAAACAGGACTTTGCTGCCGACGCACCTGGCGCACAGAGGATAACCCTGGCCGGGTTTGTCCTGGAGACAAATTGCACACCCGTCAACAAGGCACTTGTCGAGCTTTGGCACGCGGATGAGCATGGCTCGTACGACCGTGATGGCTACAGGTTGCGCGGTCATCAATTCACCGATGCGCGCGGCCGTTGGTGGTTTTCGACGATCATTCCATCGCTCTATCCGGGACGCACGCGCCATTATCACGTCAAGGTTCAAAAGCCTGGCGGAGACGTTTTGACAACGCAGCTGTATTTTCCCGGTGAGCCCATGAACCAACGCGATCGCATATTTGATGAGCATCTCCTGCTTCGCATGAGCGACACCACTGATGGAAAATTCGCTCGCTTCGATTTCGTTGTATGACTGCTTTTCCCCGTCGCATGCCGTGGCTTGGTTGGCAACGGCATCTGCGCCTGCACGAGGGCGGGATATACGCGCGTGCAGAATTGCCACCTTCCATCCCTCTGAAATCGCTGACTTTCCGGTAATCGTGGATATATTATGGCACTGCCATCACCAGAGATTGCAGTAGCATAAATATTACTTCAAATTATGAAACAAATTGCTAGAACAATTGCTTTAAGTTGCCAAATAAAGCCGTCTAGTATTACAATTATATATTAAATATTAGCCACCATAATACACGGTTTAATATATTGTTATTATAGGATGCCACATTTATATTATTAACTCACGGTGCTTGCGATTTGCTGCACGCGCAAACGTTAAAGCATCGCTCGTCGGAATGTTCCGGCAGTTTGTAAACTCACACACACAAGAAGGAGCAGCACATGGCTACTCTAGAAGGCGGCGCCTACGACGACGTTTTGTTTGGCTCGCGTTTTGACGATTTCATCCACGCCCAGGGCGGCGACGATGTCGTGTTTGGCGGCAAAGGAGCCGACTCAATATTTGGAGATGACGGCAACGACCTGTTGTCGGGCGAAAAAGGCAGTGATGCGCTTTTCGGCGGCAATGGGGCCGACATTCTCTATGGCGAACAGGGGGCGGATCAACTTGCCGGCGACGCCGGCGATGATGTGCTTCTTGGTGGTGCCGGCAAGGACACCCTTTCGGGTGGTGCCGGTGAGGACACGCTTCTTGGCGGCGCCGGTAACGATACCCTCTCCGGCGGCGCGGGTGATGATGTGTTTGTGTTCAATGGCGGTGGCGGCAGCGATGTCGTGCTTGATTTTACTCCTGGTGAGGACATCCTCCAAATCTCCAGTGGTATCAATGGGCAGGATATCCAGTCGCCTGACGACCTTGCCGGCCGCGTTACCCAGGTCGGCAATGATACGGTCGTCGACCTTGGTCACGGCGATTCCGTGACGCTTGTGAACACAAGCTCGGACGATGTCCAGGCCCACCCGGACAATTACTTTACCGTCCATTAATTCAAAAGACCGTGTGCCCGGCCATCGTGCCGGGCACATTTTTTCATCGCTACCATGGTGTATGCGCAAATCTGATCGCGCTGATGCAGCGTTTGATATGTCCTGACCAACGCTGGAAGGTCACCAGGTTTTTGCCAGCCAGCATCCCGCCGCAAGAGCATGTGTTGAAGCGTCCGCACTGCGGTGCCCTGTGGTGGCACACCGCGGCGAGGCGTCCTTGCTGCAAACACCAATCTGTCAAAGCGCTGATTGACGCTTGCGGCAATGGATTTGGCTTGCGAGCAAAGTAACCCAACACCCATCGCCGAAGGTCATCCATTGTGGCTGGTGTTGAAGCGATGACCAGTTTGGCAAGAAGGGTCTTGCCCGGAGCATGGAAACAGAGGACACTCAAATGGCACACTTGGAGTTCCACATGTCCGATTCACCAGACACCGCGGCGTATTGGGAGGCCCTCAACACTTTTGTCCGCCACTATCACATTGGACCGGATGAGCGCGGCCTATACCACTTTGATGCCGATATATCGTTTCGCAGCTTAAGGGACGTGGACCAACGTACGAGGGTCTATATCAGCCTTGATCATAATGCCGTTTCGCCTTTGCGTTTTGCCGAGCACGGCGAACTCAATCCAGTCTATGTTCACACGGAATTTCGACCCGGGAACAATGCGGTGAAATTCGACAATCAGGAATTGCAAATCACGGGCACCTCACCAAAGCTTGGCCGGTTTACCGTGCGCATAACCCCACTGGAAACGCCATGACATTCATCCCGGCGCCCACCCTCAGTGAAGACGATCAGGGCCGATTTGAAGAGTGTCAGAAGGCGATCGAGGATGGTTTGTTGGAATTGCTCGGCACAGCGAGCGATGCGGGCTGGCGAAATTCCGAGATTATCGCGGCGATGATTGCGGTGGCCGAGAACACACAATTGGCACACGATCACGTCGTTGGGCCTTCGATCGCCCCATATTTGAAAAAGCTCATGAAGAGGCGCGATTAAGTCATTTATTACCGGCTGTGACCTTTGCTTGCGCATACCAATGCAATGCACGTGCTCTCGCTGGCACACCCCGGTGTCATTGCCGACCGCTCCCGTTCCTCAGCAAAGAAGCCGGACCATCTTACGGCCCATCCGTCCTCGTTAACCTTGCCGTCCAAAACACCAAGGGACATTTTGAGCAGACCACAAAAGTTACCAATAATTTCCCTTAAGGAGGCTAAGCTCGTTTCGGCAAATAATGCGGTCCAATGAATGATGAGCCACGATCCACCACCGACGACGACAATGGCCCTGCAACATCTGATCCTTGCCGACCAGCTCATGGCCGTGCGCCGGAGCATGTTCATTTCCATTCCCGTGAGCATTATTCTTGGCCTCATCAGTTTGCTTGTTGCCATTCATTACGGGTTGGGACTTGCGGGGCTGTTGTGGTTTTTCACATCAAGCCTCGTCAACGCAGCCCGAATGGTTCTTTGTCGGGCTCCCATCAGGCTGATCAATCCCGATGACGGCGTTGAACCAAAGAATTTGGATCCGGCATCTGTCAGACACCATCTCTTTTTGCAATCGGCGATGGCAGCAATATCGGGTGTCGTTTGGTCCTTCATCGCAGTTTTGTGCGAGGGCTACACTGCTCCGCAGACGGTTTTCTACCTCACGGTCCTGTGCGGGATTACAGCCGGCGCAATCACGGCGGGGTTTGCTTATGCGCTCATGCCGATTCTTTATATTGTCCCCGTGCTTTCGTCAGTTGCAGGATGCCTTGTCTACGCGGGAGGGTTTGAACGCTACTGCCTGGCCGCAACCATCGTGCTTTACCTTGTTGCCCTGATCCGGGGAGCAAGAGAAAGTGAGATTCTATTCCGGCAATCCAGCAGGCTCAAGAATGAGGCCACTGCTATGGCAGAATCCCTGAAGACTGCCAAGGATCAGGCCACACAAGCGGCGGCCGAAATGGGGCATCGCGCTGCTCATGACGCGCTGACAGGACTTTTCAATCGGGGTGGCTTGATGCACGCGGTTGCTTCTTTGCCAGCGCCCGGCACGGGGCTGACGCTCATGCTGCTTGATCTGGACGGTTTCAAATTGATCAACGATGCTTTCGGTCACAAGGCCGGCGATAAGGTCCTTGTTGAAGTCGGCAGACGCCTGCGTCAAAACCTTCCAGGCGATGTCCTCGTGGCGCGTTGGGGCGGAGATGAGTTTGCTGTTGTGTTCGACTGCGCCCTTGGCGGGGAAGCAATTTCAACTGCGGCGACGACGTTGATTGCTGTGATGTCTATCCCGTTTGCCACCTTCGATGCCGGCCGTATTGGTGTCAGCATCGGCGTTTGTGCGTCCGAAGAACGCGACATCGACGAGTTATTGGTGCGCGCGGACGCTGCTCTTTATCGGGCCAAATCACAGGGTCGCAATCAGTTCTACGTCTTTGACGCCGACTTGTGCAGTCACCTCGAGATGAGGCGCGACATTGAGCGGGATCTCGTCAAAGCGCTGAGCAATAATTCCGTGGAGGTCTGGTTTCAGCCTATTTTGGGTGACGCAGGACGCAAGCTTACCGACTTGGAGGCGCTTGTACGCTGGAACCACCCCAGACATGGCTGGATCCCCTCAACCGATTTGATGGCGGTTTCATCGTTATGCGGGCTTGCAGAGCCGCTATTCCGATACATTCTGAAGGATGTATGCGCCATGATGCAAACGTTACAGGCAATGAACCTCAGTCATTTGAGAGTAGCGATGAACATGTCTCCGCGCGAAATGGCGCAAATTGCCGTGGATGATTTGATCATCGCAAACCTGCGTCGACTTCAGTTACCAGCTCCCATGCTCGAGATTGAGATCACCGAGGAAACGGCCAAGGATATCCGATCGGTGCAAAGCAAACTGACAGCCTTGACCCATGAGGGGGTGCGCATTGCACTTGACGATTTTGGTGTTGGCTATTCATCCATGTCGTCGCTTCGGCAGTTGCATGTCGATCGGATCAAAATCGATCGATCTTTCGTTTATGGCATTGCCGGTTCGGCGGACGATCGCAACGTGGTGCAATCAATCCTGAGCCTCGGGATGTCCCTGGGAATAGAGGTCGTCGCAGAGGGTGTCGAGACAAAAGCGGATCTGCAAACGTTGCGAGAACTCGGCTGTGTGAGCATGCAGGGGTATTATTTTGCAAGGCCGATGCCGCAGCATGAAACAGTAGACTGGATCAAGCGATGCCGATCGCTTGTGCAATAAAATTCCCCCGAGGTCCCTCGGCACCCCCAAAACATGCTGCTGAGGAGGGGCCGGTCGTCAAACATCATGCGCGAGCATCGGTTTGATTGCGTTCCATTTCGGCCGTCGCTGGCATTTATCGACTGCGAACCAGCATGGCCAGGACAGCCGCGAACGGCCACGCGGTGGATCTGCCGGAATCGATCGTGTCCGTCACGTCTCGTGGGGGCGGTAAATATCGCAATCACTCTGGCGTGTCCTGATTGAGCCTGGCGTGCTATGCTTTCAGCCATAGTTGGAGGAATCCTGATGGCTGAACCAGAACGCTGGCAGGTCTCAACGGACGCCGCCGAAGTCTACGAGTCCTGCTTCGTACCGGCGATCTTTGGTGCTTGGGCAGGCCCGGTTGCTGACGCCGCCGCAATCACCACGGGCAACAAAGTTCTCGATGTTGGCTGCGGGACAGGCGTGCTCGCGCGCGAGGCTCTCAGGCGGGTTGGACAAAAAGGTCAGGTCGTTGGCCTTGATCTCAATGAGGGAATGCTCGCGGTCGCGGCGCGCGCTGAGCCCAAGATACAATGGCGACAGGGCGATGCGGCATCTCTTCCCTTTGACGATGCGAGTTTTGACGTCGTGGTCAGCCAATTCGCGCTCATGTATTTTCCGGACCGCGTGGCATCGCTGAGCCAGATGTGGCGCACTCTTGCGCCAGGCGGGCGCCTTGCGGTCGCTGTTTGGGCATCTCTCGATCGCGCCCGCGGTTATCGGATACTGGTGAATATCACAGCCGGGCGAAACGGACATGAGGCAGCAGATGTGCTGGCAGCGCCCTTCGTCCTTGGCGATCAAGCCGGGCTTGCCAAACTATTTGCCGACAGCGGCATTTCGGCGGCCAGCGTTACACTTCATGAAGGTTCGGTGCGGTTCGCGTCGGTCAAGGAATTCATTCGCATAGAAGTAAAAGGCTCGCCTCTGGCTGACATGCTCAGCGACGATGATATGGAAAGTCTTGCCAGACAATGCGAACGTGCACTTGCAGAGTTTGTCGAGCCGTCAGGCGAAATTATCATGCCGCTTGACGCGTACATCGTAACCGCCAGCAAAGGCTAGAGCGCGGAACACCGCTGTGTGCGCACAGGCGCGTTCAGCCCTCGCGCAATATCCCGCTTGAACCGGGAATGCGCCCCGAGCACACGTTCGCCAACACCTTCTGATTGATGATCGCGCCGCCCTAGCCAAAACGCTCGGGACGAAACGCCGCCAGGAGCGGATGTGGCCGCTTGGTCGCAATTTCACCTGCCAGCAGCTCACCAGCGATCAGGCCCAGCGTCGCACCGCTATGACTGAATGCGATGTAATAACCTGCAATATCCCTGAGCTGGCCAAAGACAGGCTCGCCATCTCCTGGTATCGGCTTGGGTCCGGTGCCATAGCTTTCAAGCTCCAGTTTGGGATGACCCTCAAGCACACGCGACGCTTCATCGAGAAGGCCTTGCACCGTTGTGTCCTTCACCTCGTAACTGCCGTCCGGACGCGCGATCACTTCCTCTTCTGACCAGGCAGAATCGAGTGCGAGTGCGCCTGTGGGCGTTGGCCTGATCGCAACACGCGGGGTATTGAGCACAGCCCGCAGGGTAACGTCGACGGGGCGGGTGCGAACAAGCAGCGCGATGGGTGTGGCATCTGGAATGTGCTGTCCTTTTGCGGCAGTCATTGCCGGGACATCTGCTCCCGTGGCCACCAGGACAGCGTCAGCATCGAACTTACCGCCGCTCGTCGTGACAACACCGGTGGCGCGCGCGCCGACGGTCGTGACCGCAGCGCGTCCGGCGTCGGTGACAAGCTGACCACCGCGCTCCAGGAATTCACCGAGCAAAACGTTGATCAAGGACGGAAGATCAACCCAGCCTTCGCCTGGGTTAAAGATAGCTCCTTGAGCTGTCACTGATCGCGGGTCGACCCCCGGGGTGACGGCTGCAACATCAGCGGCCGACAGAAATTGCGCATCGTAGCCAATGCTCTGTTCGTAGGCGAAAACCTCAGCAATCTCATTGTGATCGTCATTTGCATCCCATGTGAGCCCGCCGTCAAAGCGCAGCCACGAAGCGTTGGGATACCTGGCCGCCAGCGTGCGATAGCGATCTATGCCGACCATGCGCAGGCGGTGATAGTCAGCTGACCGTTTGCGTGAAGAATTAAGCCATGCAAGCGAGCGTCCGGATGCGCCATTTCCAACAGGTCCATCGTTAATGAGGATGGTTGGGACGCCGAGGCGTTGAAGGTGAGCAGCGGCGGATACCCCGAAGATGCCGGCGCCCACGACGATGACTTTGCTAGCCACAGAAGATGATGTCATGCGTGTTTTTCTCTCATTTTGGCGGTGGGATGTTGATTGCGGGCAGGCGCCGTTCGCGTGAAGACAACAAAGCGCCTGCAAGGTTTGTCAAAGCACCTCGGCGAGAAAGCGTTTTAACCGTGGGCTCTGCGGCGCGTCGAAGATCGCCGTCGGTGTGCCGACCTCAACAACGCGTCCCTCATCCATGAAGACGACCTGATCAGCGACTTTTCGGGCGAAACCCATTTCATGGGTGACAATGACCATGGTCATACCACGCTGGCCAAGATCTGCCATGAGATCGAGAACGCCCTTCACGAGTTCGGGATCGAGCGCGCTCGTGACCTCATCGAACAAAATGACCTCAGGATCCATCGCAAGTGCGCGGGCTATTGCCACGCGCTGCTGCTGGCCACCGGAGAGGCGTGCTGGTCGATGATGCATTCGGGCAGCCAGCCCGACATCGGCAAGGCGATCCTCGGCGACACGTTCTGCTTCGCGTTTGGCCATGCCCTTGATCTTGGTGAGAGCCAGCATGACGTTTTCAAGCGCTGTATGGTCTGGAAACAAGTTGAAATGCTGAAACACCATGCCGACACGTCTGCGCAGTTTTTCCGGCTTCATCGTTAGAATGCTCTCGCCGTCAAGCAGGACATCACCTGCTTTTGGCTCGACAAGCCGATTGAGGCACTTGAGCAAGGTTGACTTTCCCGAGCCAGACGGCCCGATGACACATGTCACCGTGCCGGCATTGACATTCAGACTGACACCCTTGAGCACATCAAGGTCGCCGTAGGCCATGTCGAGATCACTGATAGCGAGACTGCCGCCCTTGAAACGCAAGCTGCCGGCGGCAATCCCCTTTTGCAGCGACGGTTTGGCGTCGATGGCTGGGACACGATGGACTGCACTTTCCAGTTCACTCACTTCGACAAGGCCGCTGGTGACGGTGGCGCCCTTGTGCTTGCCGGTTCTCAGACTATTGTCGATGTAATTGACCAGATGGGTCAGGGGGACGGTAATGATCAGATAGAAGACCCCCGCCAGAAGCAGTGGTGACAAATTGCCCGTCACAACGGCCTGGTCTTGCCCGACGCGGAAGATCTCACGTTCTGAGGCGAGCAATCCGAGGAAATAGACCAGGCTGGAGTCCTTGACGTTGCCGATGAACTGGTTGACGAGCGCTGGCAACACCCGCCGTATGCCCTGTGGTATCACGATCAGCCGCATGCCCTGCCCATAGCTCATACTCAGCGCGCGGCAGGCCTCCATCTGCCCACGTTCGACACTTTGTATGCCGGCGCGAAAAATCTCTCCGATATAGGCGCCCGCGATCAGGCTAAGGGCGAGAATGCCGAGCGGAAAAGGTGAAGGGCCAAAGAAATCCCGGCCGATGCGGGCGAAACCCTGACCAATGAGAAGAATCGTGACAATGGCCGGCAGGCCTCGAAAGATATCGGTGTAGACGCGGGCCGGAATTCGCAGCCAGAGCGATTGCGAAATGCCCATGACCGCCAATATCATGCCGATGACGACCCCAAGGACAGTCGACGCGGCCGCAAGGATCAAGGTATTCTTCAATCCGACGGTGATCATATTTGGCAGCACCGCCGCCATCGCGTCCCAGTCCAGGAAGCTGCGACGCAGGTTTTCAAGCCAGTTCATTGCATTCCCCTTGGTGTTTCACGCGCACGGGACGCTTTGTGCCGCAGTCAGTCATGGGCGTTCGTCCTGGCCGCCCGCCCGATGACCGGCGGCCGAGGCAATGACTACTTCTTGGGAAGATACTGATCCGGCATGGGCGAGCCGGGAAACCATTTTTCGTACAAGGTTTTCCAGGTACCGTCTTCCATTGCTGCATGCAAAGCGGAGTTCAGCGCCTCACGGAAGGCATCATTGCCCTTGCGGATGACAAACCCTGCCGGGGCGTCGAAAGAGGGAATGTTGACGGCAATCTTCAAATCCGGATAGCGTTCGCCATATTGCTTGGCAGCCTCGTAATCGAGGAAATGTGCATCAACAGTTCCGTTGTTGAGCGCCGAAACGGCAGAGTTGTTGTCGGGGAACCTGACCAGATCTGTCTCTTTGAAGTTCTTGTCGGCATAGATTTCCTGCAGTGTACCTTGCACTACACCCAGGCGCTTGCCTTTCAGACCATCTGCCGAAGTCATTGTCTTGTCGGCTGTCAGAACCGAGAGATAGCCGGCAAGATAGCCATCGGAAAAGTCGACCGTCTTTTTGCGCGCTTCCGTTGTACCTATTGCAGCGACCGCTGCGTCGAAACGCTGATTTGCAACCGACGGCATGAGCGCTGAGAACTCTTGCCCCGTGAAAATGACCTGATCCTTCTTAAATCCGAGACGGCTTGCAACATTGAGGAAGAATTCGATATCAAATCCGGTAAATTCACCCTCCGCCGTCGTGAAGGTATAAGGCTTTGCATCACCCATCGTGCCAACGCTGATCACCTTGGGATCGATAAGGCCATAAGGATTGTCTCCAGCAGCCGAAGCACCAGAGACCATATAAAATCCGGCAATAACAAATAGGAGCGTGATGGCCCCCGCCCGGATCGACGACACTGATGACTTGAAAACGCCACTCGCACGCATTGCTCTTTCTCCTCTGACAATCTGTTCCATGAAGGCTGTGGCAAACTTGTCCCTGGGCGGCGGGGATGACGCCGTCAAAGAAGTGTTCGCCTTGATACTTGTTTAAGAGACCGGTCTCTTTTATAATGAGACCGGTCTCAATAGCGATTTGTATATTCACATTGACGTTCAGTCAACAACTCTTGTAGTCGTTCAACACATGAACAATTCAACACCAATGATCCGCTCAGTGACCGTGGCCGATGTCGCCCGCGAGGCAAGGGTCTCGAAGGCGACGGCCGCACGCGTTTTGGGCGGCTACGGCGTGGTCAGTGACAAGGTGCGCCAAGATGTTCTGGCAGCCGCCAAAGCGCTCGATTACCGTCCGAACGAACTTGCAAGAAGCATGACCACCGGCAAATCGGGTATTATCGGGGTGGTTGTCGGTGACATAGAGAACTCATTCTTCAGCTTTGCCGTGCGCGGCATCAGCGACACAGCGCGTGCTGCCGGCTTCAATGTCATTCTCACCAACTCCGGTGAGCAGATCGAAGCGGAAAAAGCAGCTGTGCGGGTGTTGATTGGCAAGCGCGTGGACGGGTTGATCGTGACGCCATCGGAGTCGCGCGACGTTTCGCACCTGCGTGACATTCACCGTTCGGGCAGACCACTGGCTCTGCTGGACCGGGCATTGCCCGATCTCGATGTCGATACGGTGACGGTCGATGATCGCAATGCCGCCATGCGGGCAACGAAGATTTTGACGGATATCGGGCACCGCACTATTGCTTACGTTACGGCGGTGGATTTCGCCGGGCACGCATATCGCGGCCTTGAACAGATTTATACGTCATCCGTGCGCGAGCGTATCGAAGGCTTTCTTGCTGTGTGCCGGGAGGCGGGCATAGTAACGCCTGAACGGTTTGTCCGCTTCGGCGCCACGAGACCGGAGGCGACGCGAGCGATCACCGACACACTCTTGTCGGCACCTGACCGGCCAACGGCAATTCTCGCGTCCGACAGTTTGATAGCAATTGAGATCTTCAAGCTCATTCGCCAACGAGGACTGCGCGTCCCGGAAGATATATCGCTGATAACTTTCCACGATGCGGACTGGACAAGTGTGACAAGCCCACCGATTACCGTGGTTGACCAACCGGCCTATCTGTTAGGCAAGGCCGTGACTGAACTCCTGATCCGGCGGCTGAAGGGAGAAATTCGACCTTCGCAAAGAGTTGTTATTCCCACGTCAATCATCGAGCGCGGCTCGGTTGGGGCCCCCTCAGGGCAGAAGACTTGACAAGGCGGAGCGAGCCGACACCGTTCACAACACGTTTCGCCCCGCAAAAGCCCTCATTCAAACATCCCTTTCGGCGTCTCGTTTTTCAAAAAAGGTTCGATGAACGAATACAGTAGATCGGGTTGGTTGATCACTGCGGTGTGCGACGTCGCCGGCAGGACGGCAAAGCGTGAGGCCGGCAGCGGCTTGCCCATATCACCCATGACGCCGCCGCCAAGCAACCGGAACATGGCCACTGAATGTTGGAGTGTCGCCACATCCGCGTCCCCGCTGATGATCAGCACTGGGGCCTTGAGCGCCCTGACATCGGCTTCCCACGCCATGGGCTCGTGTTCAAGCGCGATCAGCTTCTTGACGAGGGCGGGAAACCCGTTGGGGTCGGCGGCGAGCTTGCGATACGCCTGTGCAAAGGGCATGCCGACAAACATCTCGACCGACATCTGCGGGATAAAGGCCTTGAACTCCGGCTGCCAGCCTTCAGCATCGTAAGCGACGGAAGCAGCAATCAACCTGTTTACTTTTTCCGGGTGGCGAATGGCCAGTTGCAGGCCGGCCGCCGCCCCCATGGAGTAACCGAAGACGTCGGCTTTTTTCAGATCAACGGCGTTCATGAAAGCGGCAACGTCATCGGCCAGGTTGGGATAGGTGATCGGCCGGTCTATGTCGGTGGTGCGGCCGTGGCCCTGCAGCTCAAGCGCGTAGACCTTGTGGGTCCTGGCAAGCCTGGGGATGATCGCACCCATGGAGGGAATGTTCATGTAGGCGCCGTGTAGCACGACGAGCGGATCGCCCTCGCCTGAGACCTCGTAATACATCTGCATCCCATTGACCTCAACCCGGTTGCCCGCGGGTTCGGGTTCGGCGACCGCAGCGCCGGCCACAAGCATCGCCGCGGCAATCAGAACGGTTCGCAACATCGATACACCTCCTCGTAATCTTGCGCGGCCATGCCGGCGCCGATTAAAAGACGAACGGCGTTTCCACAATCCGACATGACTCGAACGAGTTTTTTTCAGCCGATACCGCATTGGGCGCGTCGCGATTTAGGCCCTGCCCCATGGCTGGGGCCCACGAGCGGGTCGTTCCCCAAGAGATTGCATTAACAGGACTGGCAATCGGCGTTGCCGTGGCAATCTTGACAGCGACGCTCTTCTTAAGGGATTTCCCACAAGGCAATTGTGCATGGTGGTCTGCACAATATTCACCTCACAATTGAGCATTCTTGCGGTGCCGGGCGCGGTCGAAAGAGCAAAAACATCTGGTGTCACTCTCGACGATGTCATTGACCGCTATATCAGGGAATCGACCAAAGATTTCGGCAAGACCAAAAAGCAGGTTCTCGCCTCTGTCAGAACTTACGACATAGCAAAGTTAACGTGCGAACAGATCGACAGTGCCGCCATTGTCGAGTTCGCACAGCTGCTCTTGAAGTATTGTCTTCCCCAGACAGTCGGAAACTACATTTCGCATCTGGCGTCGGTTTTTGCCATCGCACGCCCGGCATGGAATTACCCGCTCAGCCAACAGGCAATGAAGGACGCGCAAGCGGTCACGAACCGACTGGGTGTCACGAGCAAGAGCCAGGCACGGTCCCGCCGCCCTACCCTTGGAGAACTCGACAAGTTCATGGAACATTTCGACCTCCGGACAAAGCGCAGGCCGGATTCTGCTCCGATGACGAAGATCATAGCCTTCGCAATCTTCTCGACCCGCCGGCTCGAAGAGATCACGCGGATTGCCTGGTCGGATTTGGATGAGGAAGGAAAACGCATTCTCGTGCGCGATATGAAGAACCCAGGCGAAAAGATCGGCAACCATGTCTGGTGCGACCTTCCTGCGGAGGCACTGCAAGTGATCCAGACCATGGATCGCGGCAGTACGGAGATATTCCCATATAGCCCCGATGCGATCAGCGCATCGTTCACGCGCGCAGGGCCATTGTTAGGAATTGAGGATCTGCACTTCCATGATTTGCGGCACGAGGGCGTTTCCCGGCTGTTCGAAATGGGATTGAACATTCCGCATGCAGCTGCAGTGTCCGGACATCGTTCGTGGACCAGCTTGAAGCGTTACACCCACCTGCGGCAGACAGGCGACAAGTACGCGAATTGGAAGTGGCTAAAAAAGATGACGTCCCCGGGTTAAGTTCCGGCGTGGCAGGCCGATAGTCCGCGCCATCCCTTTTCTTACTATCCGTTCCATGGTCACAACTGCCAGCGTCTGACGGATGCCTTGATAAGCCGGCCGCCAACGATATGCCATACTCTGCACAGATCGATATGACGCGGGCTCCCGTCGTCGTTACTCCTCAACCTCCAGAGGAAACCGATCACGTAGCTTTGCGAAAATGGGCTCGCCGTCGGCGCCTATGCAATCGGCCGGCACCTCGACCATTTCAGTGCGTAGGCTATTTTCCAAAGGTGGATTGCCGAAGTTTGTGCGGTAGCAGACGGCCTCCCAAACACCATCCTCCGAGAGCGTATATCCGAACCACATTCTCACGCCTTTACTCATTTCAATCTCGACCTCTCGACGAAGGGATGCCGTGTTAGTTACTGTTACGTACTTTCCTCTAATGCCGACGAGATGCATATTCGTGTGCAAGGAGTGATCCTGAAACTTAGTCGCGGCATGCATTCCGGGAGAATACGCGACATGGCTGACACTTTACATCCGGCAGCGATTGAGCACTTACCGGTCTTCATCACTGCTCCCGGCCAAAGCGATTGGCTGTTCACCGTGGTCGCCGTGGTCCTTTTGGCCGCCGTTCTTATGATTGGTAATCTCTACTTTCAAATCCATGCTCTTCCCGAACGAATGGCGCATCGCGGCAAAAAAGTGCAAATGGAGATTGTGGCCGTCCTGGCGCTGATCTCCCTGTTTACCCACAACCATATCTTTTGGATCGCCGGCCTGTTGTTGGCGCTGATTGATCTGCCGGATTTTTCGACGCCAATGGGTTCAATTGCACAGTCGCTGGAGAAACTGTCGGGGCGCGATACCGCCGAAGAGGCAACAGTCGCACCCGAGCCCGAGCCTGAGCCGAAAATCAAGATTGTGCGTGAGAGTGTCTAGATTATGTTGGAGCTGCTTCTCTGTTCAATGCTCACGATCTTTCCCGATTATCTCTTCCGCCGCTACGCGCAAGGCAAGCGTCTCGGTCGGGAGATCACGCTTTACACCGTGTGGTACGAGCTACGCTGGGGTATCACCGCATGCTTGCTGCTGACCGTTGCGTTGATCACCCTGATTTTCTACTATCATCCGTCGACGAAGAATGTCACCGCGGTATTCCGTACCGTGACGATCCTTCCGGAAACCACCGGCCGCGTTGCCGAAGTGTTTGTTGGCGTTGGCGTCAATGCGAAGGTTCAAGCCGGAGACCCTCTATTCCGACTCGACAGCTCCGAACAGGAGGCAGCGCGGGAGACGGCGCAACGCCGCATAGCTGAGATCGTCGCCGAGACGACGGTGGCGCAGACAGAACTGGCCGCGGCGGACGGTCTCATTCAGCAGGCGCAGGGCGCATACCAGCAAGCTTTGGACGAGTTGGCGACGAGGCAAGAGCTTCTGCGGCGCAAGGCGGACGTTTCGGTCCGCGAGGTTGAGCGCTTGCAAGTCGTCGCGGACGGCCGGAAAGGTGCGCTTGATGCCTCTGTTGCAAACAAGCGGACGATCGAGACAAAGCTGGAATCGCTCCTGCCTGCTCAGAAGGCGAGTGCAGAGGCAGCGCTCGCGCAGGCACAAGTCGAGCTGGATAAGACCCTGGTTCGGGCCGGCGTCGCTGGAACCGTCCAGCAGTTCACGCTTCGGCCCGGCGACGTGGTCAACACGATGATCCGGCCCGCAGGGATCCTCGTTCCCGAAGAAGCCGGACGGGTAGCCCTAATTGCCGGTTTTGGTCAGGTCGGGGCGCAGGTGATGAAAAAGGGGATGATTGCCGAGGCCACGTGCATCGGCAAGCCATTTACGATCATTCCCATGGTCGTCACTGAAGTACAGGATGTTATCGCCGCTGGACAATTGCGGCCGACAGACCAGCTTGTCGATGTAAGACAGATTGCGCAGGGGGGAACGCTCACCGTGTTCCTCGAGCCGCTCTATTCGGGGCAGCAGGCAGGCCTACCGCCGGGCAGTAGTTGCATTGCAAACGCGTATACCAACAACCACGATGCGCTCGCGGCGAAAGACATCAGCACGTCACGTTGGCTCTTCCTGCACGTCGTGGATGCGGTAGCGATCGTGCATGCGATGATTCTTCGAATTCAGGCGCTGATGCTGCCCGTCCAGACTCTGGTGTTGGGTGGGCACTAAGCGGTCTTGTGAACAATCAGCGCAACATCGCAGGGGAATAGAGGAAAAGCCAATAGTGGTGCTGAGCGCACGAGGTTTCCAAAACTGCCCGAGCTAGGCGACCAACGGAAATCAAGGGGCGAACCAACGCGACCACCTTTTTGCAACGTGCTCGTCCCGGTTAGCGTTCCCGCGTGACATCAACGTGTTCCAACTAACAATGAGAAATTGGAACGTTTTTACACTTGCCCCACCCCTTCCGTCTCCTTAGTAGATAGAATCAGGCCGACATCCCTTGAGCCGCAAAGCGAGCATTTAAGCTTAGGCACCAAATCGTCATGCATGGTGCCGTGACCCCGGCCAAGTTGGAGGGCAAGGGCTTCCAGATCCAGTTTCACGCAATGATGGCATGAGCAGCAATAGGCGCGCAGATTGTGTGCGTTGTCGATCAACGCACCAACTGTATTGAGGGAAATGGACATGGCTACATCTGTGCCGGACGCCAGACAATCCGCTTCTTGTTGACCCGGTCACGGTCATCTTCAAAGGCGACGGCTTCGCAATCGACCACATCGCATTCTTTGCAGCGAAACCTCAAACTCTCAAAGGTTCGGCCGTGGCCATTTACATTGGCCAGATCGCTGGCGACGAAGAAGCCAACCTTCTCGCATCTCCGGCACGTCACCCGCACCAGCATGCCTTGGCGAGCCGCCTGCCCTAGTGTCTGCATAGTTCTTGTCATGCGAACAGAATGAGAACATATTCCCAGAGCGTCAAGAATAAATTCACCTCGGACACGCTTGCGGACGATGATCCTCCGCCAGCGAAGTGGCTATTTTCGGAACGGACCTTTTTCGCACCAAGAACGCCGGGAAGATTTAAGCCACGGTCCGCTTGTGAAACCATCGGAAAATGGCAAAGCCAGCGGCCATAACGAAGAATGTCATGAATGCATTAAACGCGACTAACCCGTCATCGTGAATGCCAAGCAACTCTTGTTTGTATCGAGTGAGCGGTATTCGTATCAAGGCGATCACCAGGGCCATCAGGACGGCCCATTTAAAACTGACGTTGCGACAGGCCCGATATGACGAGAACAGCGACACCTAAAAGCGACAGGACCGAAAACACGCTTACCGGTCCGAGTGTTAACTCATTCCAAATAAGATTAAGCCTGTCCATCCATCACCTTCAGGTTGTGACTCTCAGATAGCAGAGACGAGTAAACGCGCTATGAACGATGCGCTGTTGAAACAGTCGTTTAAGATTTTAGAAAACCTGTGAACAGCTTCTTAGCTGGCGGCGGCTATTCTGCTCCAATGGACTCAGGCGATTGGAAACTTTTGAAAAAAATATTGATAGCAATCCCGATTATTATCGTCGGGATAATAGTGCTGGCAATCTTCGCCTTTCTTGGTGCCATTTTTGGGGAACCTACCAGCCCAAGTGGAAAATATGGATTTGTCGGTAGTCCACATATAGCGCCATACTCAGTGGTCGATGTGCAAACCTATGAACAGCGTCTTAGCTGATGGCGGTTATTGCGCTCCAATGGACAAACAAGATTGGGCATTACTCAAAGGGTTGTTGAAGGTCATCGCTGTAATCGTGGGGATCGTCTTGCTAGCGTTAATCTACCTTCTTGGCGCTACAGTGTACCGGTGACCGGAGCTTCAAACGTGGGAAAATACTTTACCGATGATCAGGTGAACGAGTTTCTGAGAATTCACCTCGAACGATATCCCGACGCAATTGAGCGGATGCATTTTGTTATGCGGCATCCGTATCGAAACAACGACGAGCGAACGTCCCAAAATATTCGCGAGGTCAATTCCACTGCTAAATCGCTTGAGTTTTATCACGACTATGCAAGAAACCTGCCGGAAGAATACATCAAACGCGTCGCCGATCCGTACTATTACGCTTTCTTCCACATACATCGGGACGTCGTAACCCGGGTCGCCGCGATACTCGGCCCGATAGGTACTTACGAGATCGAGGAGTTCGATCCATCAAACCCTTTGCATTGGGTGGAATGAAGCAGTGGCTAGCTAAATTGGCCGTTATCGAGCGGGGGGGCAGCTCCAATATTCCCATAACGTCAAGGGCAACGATGCCTCAGGCTCCTTTTGGTGAATGACGAAAAGAGGTCTGTCCTATTTGCTGAACCAGGCAACGGATATATCGAGAACTGCAAGCAAGAACACACCGCCAATTACCAAGGTCGCTTGAAGCATGATATGTGCGATGGTCATCAGCCGCATTTTCATATCAAGGTCATTTTCGTATTTTTCGAACCAATCCTCATTACTCCAGATATTAGACAATGCGCCTCCAATCCACGATCACCGAAAACAGAAGAAGGGAGATGAAATGCCACCCGGGATGAGAGTAGTTGATAAAAAAGCCACTCAGGGCGCCGGCAAGAAAGCCACCGGACAAATGAAACTGCGCGTTAAAATGACTCCGACTATAAGATAGACCGCAGAGACGATGAGCATCTTTTTCCAACATTTCATCGTCTCCTGCTCAAGCATATCCGCCCTCCACTCAGATAGGTCTCGCCTTTAAGACGAGGATTGAATTACTGTTATTTCAAGTGCAACCTTTACAATAGATCATCGGCCTTCAATATGAACCAATCCAAAAACTTGACCCTCATGTTCATAGGTCGTGTAGCGTTCTTCCTGATCGGTCTTGCCGCAGCATCAATGATTGCAAGCATGGCGCTGCTTGCAGCTATCTCCGGGTACAATATTGGCGAAATGCCCGCCGCTGGTTTCATTTTGACTCTATTTGCGGAGTTCATCGCAGCGATTTCATTTTTGCCTGCCGCGTTCGTCACCGCAGTCTGTTCCAAGCAAAAGAAAAAGACACCAACGGCGTTCATGATTGTGGGGGCACTGGTGGGCGCTGCCGGAGCATCTACGTTGCTCATTGGTAGCGAACTGTGGGCCCCGACGAGTTTTGCCTCCCTCGTAGCAGCAGGAGGCGTTTCTGCGTTCGTTTTTTGGATCATTGTGTTTCGTATTGGCGATCATTTTCTCGCTGCTAAGCCAAACTTTTACAAGTTAGAGGACAGAAATGTGTAACCTCTATAACGCCACCACGACTTTTGAAGCGATGCGGCAGCTCTTCCTGCCTATCAATGACCTCACCAACCGCCTGACGCCACAGATGGATGTCTTTCCGGATTATCATGCTCCGATCGGGAGGAAGAACGCCGATGGCGAACGTGAGCTTGCGTTAGCACGATGGGGCATGCCGACACCGCCACAATATCTCAAAGGCACGGTCGATGGCGGCATTACCAATATTCGAAATCCAAAGTCTGCGCACTGGTCGCCATGGATTGGACCTGCCAACCGATGCGTTGTGCCGGCGACCAGTTTTGCCGAGTATGGGCGCGATCCAGATCTTGTGACCAAGAAAAAACCGCTCTACTGGTTTGCCCTCAACGAGGAAAAGCCCCTGTTCTGGTTCGCCGGCATCTGGACACCCTGGTACGGGACTCGCAAAAAGAAGGAGGGACCCGTCCAGGCGGATATCTTCGCGTTCCTGACGACCTTTGCGAATGCCGTGGTCAAGCCGATCCACCATCAGGCCATGCCTGTCATTCTACGGACGGCGGGAGAAATCGACGTTTGGATGAATGCGCCGGCCGAAGAGGCGCTGGAGTTGCAAAGGCCCCTGCCCGACGACGACCTGATCATTTTGCCACAACCGAAGGCCGAGGAAGAGGAGCCCCTTCTCATATGAGCTCAAAGGACGACAACGAGCAGTTTAAGGTGAAGGCGAAATGGGCCGATCTTTCGCCCCGACCTCGGGTCGTCTATGGCACGCGTCTTTTTGGCATCGGCAAGATTTGCGTCGCCATCGCTATCCTGATCATGTTGGCACTTGCCTTCCACTTAGATCCCATCTTGTCGAAGCCATTCTGATATCTGAAGCGCCCAAGCCCACCTATCCTGAACATATGGAGAAAGCTCCAGCCGGGCTGTTTGAGCATTACTGCATGCATCCCTACTGCAGGGCGTGGGGCGCGTTCGGCTTTGAAAAGCGGTACGGCCAGGAATGGTACTGCAGCGAGCACAAGACGGATGGCGAGAACTAAAGGCGTTTGTGGTCGATATAGATGTCGGCTTCTCGCGCAGCTTCAATAAAGGCGCTTCGCGCCTTCGTGCAGGTAATTCGTCCCGCCAGGGCGTCACGGCACGCCTGGCGCGCCTCAATCAGCTTTTTGGCCAATACATGACGAGCCATTCGGCCGCTTCCGCCACCGAGCATATGTTTCGTTTGTTTCCGGGTACTCCGGTCAATATCGTCACATATGGAATGGTAAATCACGCATGCTTAGAAACGCTGATTTAAGCGGGGCAGTTCCGGGCAATTTTGCTCCGCATGCGTGAGCGAAGTCGCCGCCAGCATGATCCATGCGGCGACCCAGAGGACAGCAGTGATTTTCATTATCCGACCTTGAAGGCACGCTGGCAGCAAGGAGATCCATCGTCCCGACATCTTCAGGGCGCAGGGCAAATAATCAAGCAGGACGCGGTCGCAACTCAGCGCGCTAGAAACGCACCGGCCCAAACGGACCAGTGCGCTTGATCGGTTGCGAAGGTACGTTTCGGACGGTCCCTCCAAAGAAGCCGGTTCGATCCCCCTCCAAACTAGATGCCTTTAGTATCAGTAAGTTTGCAGCATAATTCCTAACTGCTACCCTGAACCGCCACTGCAATACGAGATTGATCAATGAGATTTCCACAAAGCTTGTCACAAACGGGATTGTTTGCAGCGCTAGGCGCGGCAGCACTGTTTGGTGCTAGCAAAACTACTGCTTACATCTGTTAATCCGTGGATGCTTGCCGCCCTTTTATATTTGGGTTCGGGCGTTGGCCTTACGATCTATCGTTTTGTCAATCAATCTCCCGCCGCCGCGCTCTCTCGCGCCGAATTGCCATGGTTTGTCGGCGCTGTGATATCCGGGGGAGTGATAGGCCCGGTTCTTCTGATGTTTGGGCTAACCGGCATGCCTGCTTCGGGCGCTTCGCTACTGTTGAATGCCGAAGGCGTATTTACCGCACTTCTCGCGTGGTTCGTTTTCAAAGAAAATTTTGACCGTCGGATCGCTTTCGGGATGGTAGCAATTGTTGCGGGAGCAATGATCCTCAGTTGGCCCGGCGAAGCGAAGTTCGCCGGATTGTGGCCTGCTTTGGCGGTCCTCGGTGCGTGCCTGGCTTGGGGCATTGATAACAATCTCACGCGTAAAGTCTCGTTATCAGATGCTACGTGGATCGCATCCGTTAAGGGGCTTGTGGCAGGTTGCGTTAATCTCGCACTTGCAATGCTTGTTGGTGCAGTATTGCCCGCGGTATTGAACACAGCCGGAGCAATGGTGGTTGGGCTTTTGGCCTATGGCGTAAGTCTTGCGCTGTTCGTGATCGGACTGAGGCATCTTGGGACTGCGCGCACGGGCGCGTACTTCTCGATTGCCCCGTTCATCGGTGCAATTCTTGCTGTTGCCATGGGGGAGCCGGTGACCTTGCCCCTGCTATGCGCAGGCGTTTTGATGGCGGTGGGGATATGGCTGCATCTTACCGAGCAGCACGATCATTCGCACGCGCATATGCCCATTGAGCATGACCACGAACACGTCCACGACGTACACCATCAGCACAGCCATGATTTCCCTGTGATGCCGGGTGTGAAGCATCGCCATAAACACAAGCATGAGCCAATCACTCATTCGCACGCCCACTTTCCCGACGCACATCACCAGCATGATCATTGAATCCCACAAGGAAAAGCGCACAAGACCAGCTTGAGCGCTTTGTTCGGTAGCGAAGGTCAATGGGCATAATGTGAGCAATACCCCATCGGCCTTATTTTTGCATGTTCAGAAACGCGCAAGGACCAACTGCAGTCCCGGCGGAAACCGGCCTGCAGACAGCGAAGGAAAACCACCGCCGCCCTGACCACTAGCCGATCGTTTTTTTCCGAAAAACAGCAAGTTTAGAACTATTTCTTCAACCTAAGTGGCTACTATCAAGGAGATCTGAAAAGGAATAATATTCGGCAGCTGATTATCTCACCCCGGGATTCAGCCGAGGCCCAGCGCCTCTCTCCAAACCCCCAGCGTTGGGCCTCACCCTCAACTTGTTTCGGCGGTTCTCGCACGTCATCAGGGTCAAGCGGTCAGGGCGGCCATCAGCCTGAAATGTCCGCTGGCAGACAAACTATTGACGCTACACAACATCAGTTTTTTAATCATTTTGTCGCTGGACCTTAATGGCGAACCCGCGCTTGCGAGAAGGTTTCGCCGGGACACCTCGAAAGGTAAATTAGTTTCAACTACGCATGTCTGGCCGCTTTCAATATTGGCAATAAAAGGCTGATGCCTTCCGAGAGTTTTGGCTACTTGAGTCTTTGACAGACCTTTTGCACGGCGTTGCACGAAGAACGGCGGGTCTGTCATTGCTATTATTCCTCTTTCTTTAAATCATTAGATCCGATCATCAGTGGGTTCATACGTTCTGTAGTTCCCCCATCGAGCGCCTGTTTTTCAACGCGGGAAGCCAAACCAGTATCCTATCAAGCTGATCTGTAATTTCATCAGTGCTGGGTTTTAAAGTGGCAGACTTGAGTGAGTATCCGGGTCCATATTTCGACGCTAAGTCATTAGGATCGAGCTCTTCGAAAGAAGTCGGATCCCTAATGTCACGAAACCTAATCAACAGAGGCAGCATATCGAAGCTTAACATTCTGCTTCCGCTATTATTCGCCCTTTGGATGGCATCTTTCATAGCGTCAACCGCGTTTGTTCGCCCCCAAGGCAAATTATACAAGCGCAACGGAAGATACTCTGGCCTTGTCAACTTTCGTGAATTTGATTCGATCGTTGTCAATGTTGGCAACAAATTCTGCCCGCGGCCGAGATCGACGAACAAAGCCTCCCCTAAAATAGTCGAAGGGAACCCGGGGCCGAGAAACAGATGACCAAAACGGTTTCTCCAATAAACGGCCTCAACTACTGATACGCCAGATTTAATACCGTCAGGAGTTCCGACCTCAACAGTCACTTGATAACGGAATCTGAAAACAGAAGAATTGTAGAAACCATACCCCAAAAAGGCCGCTACTATTACACAAATTGTGACCAGCCAACGGATTTTCTTCGACACGATTTTCCCCACGTCGCCGTCAACCTTGGTGTTAAACAGCCGGTACTCAATCATTCCTACAGACCTCCAACACAGGCCATCCTACAAACTAATCATACAGAATATCAAACTATATCAATGTCGTATCAATCTTTGGCTGAGATAAAAAGTTCTCGTATTTGACCGCTGGCGAGCGTTTGGTCGCTCTGGCACTCAATCACGCTGGCCATAAGCAAGCGGGAAGCAACTCGACGCGCTAAAAGCGCACCGGCCCTCATTGGGCCAGTGCGCTTGACCATTTCAGTGCGTAGGCTATCTTCCAAAGGTGGACGGCGACCGAAGTTTGTGCGGTAGCAGACGGCCTCCCATACGCCATCCTCCGAGAGCTCATATCCGAACCACATTCTCACGCCTTCACCCACTTTGACCTTGATCTCTCGCCCTTTAACGGATAGCGCCCAATTGCTTCTCTGCTTCAGATATGACCGTAGGAAGCGTTCCGTGGAAAGCCTTCGCGTGGAGACCTCGAAAGGCAAATTGTTTTCAACTGCGCATGTCGGAAATAGAGCTGATCAGTGACCCGCGCAGGCCGCCATACCCGGACAAACGTTCATGGAACGGCCGGAAGCGCGACCTTCGGCTGGCCGGCGGCAAATGTGACCGACTGGAATTGGATCAAGTGGACTCCCCCCGGCAGAGTCATAATGATGTTGCGGGCGAGGATCCACAATAAGTAGGGAACGTCGACGCCCCTGCTCTGATCCACACGGAGTCAACGACTGGTCACGACTCGCTCGAGCTTGCCGCGTTTTTCGCGGCCCGGGCCTTTTGTCGGCGGGCCCTTTGGTAGAAATTGACTTTATCGCGATTAGCATCACGCCAGGCCTGCATGTAAGCGTTGTGGCGCTGCTTATTCACTTGCCGCCACTTGCGAGATTTCTCTGCTGCCTTGGTCTTTTGGTCGGGGCTCTGCGGATTAGCGGCCCGCCACTTACGCATCCTTTCAGCCGCCTTGGCCTTACGCTCAGCCTTTATCGTATCATCGGCTTTAGTCATCAGACGGGGTCTCTTCCAAATTTTAATTGTTCCACCCAGATCGATCAAACATGTTTCGGTTCCGGTATCTCGTCAGGGTTTGGTAGAGGTGACTCATCCGCCACATGATCCGGCGGTGGCTCCTTTACGGAGGTATTGGTTCGGGCCCGGAACTGTGTGGGCGGTTCATGAGGCAACGGTATTGGCTCTGTTCCGGAGCAGGTATCGGATCACCCATATCAGTTTCTCCTTATGATCGGAACAAATCAGCGCGGAAGAATGTTCCGCTTGACCCACCACTCAATAGGCGTCGCGCTGAGGCCCAGCTCCTTTGAGGAGGACTGTTGCTCGGCTTGATACCGAGCAGCTTTCTGCTTCCGGCTTTGGCGCTTGTTAAAGTATTGTCTGCAATAAAGGTGTGGGAACACCGGTAGCACCTTCGATGTATTTCTTTGCCACTTGGCGTTTCATAGCGCCCTTGTAACCGTAACGTACTTCCCGCCCTTTCACAAATTTCTAGTCTTGTATTCGCTAGTCCTGGCAATTTTTCATTAGCATTGTGGCTTTCAAGGCAAGCTGATTGCAACAAGCTGATTGCGAATTGGAGGATAGGCACAGCTTAGAACAGCAACGGGAGAACGACATGAACAGGACGGCGACTGCACTCTTCTTGAGTGTTCTTTTTGGCCCAATATTAACGCAAGGGGCGATAGCCCAGAACTCACCGCCTGCGATCACGGAGGAGGAGGCCCATGCGATAGGTGTGGACGCCTACGTGTATTTTTATCCCTTGCTGTCGATGGACATCACCCGAAGGCAACTGACAAGTGTCGAGGCCAAGTCGGGGGCCATTGGTGGTCCGGCCAATCAGTTCAACAACATCCGCGAGTTCCCGCCGGCGGATATGAAGGCGGTGGTACGTCCGAATTTCGACACGCTGTACTCGAGCGGCTGGCTCGATCTGACGAAAGAGCCGGTGGTCGTTTCGGCTCCTGACACCGGCGCACGCTATTATCTTCTGCCCATGCTCGACATGTGGACGGACGTGTTTGCCTCCCCGGGCTGGCGAACCACTGGGACCGGGACGGGCCACTTCCTCATCGCACCGCCCAACTGGCGGCCTGACCTGCGGGTGAAGTTTGATGAGTTCAAGCTGCCGGAAGGGACCCAGAGGATCGACGCACCGACACCCTATGTCTGGATCATCGGGCGAACAAAAACGGACGGACCGCCGGACTATGAAGCCGTTCACAAGGTTCAGGACGGCTACAAGATCACGCTGCTCTCGGAATGGGGCAAGGATCCTAAGCCGGCCGAAGTGAAGATCGACACGTCGATTGACATGAAAACGCCACCGAAGGTTCAGGTTGATACCATGCCCGCAGACCGCTATTTCACCTATGCCGCCGAGCTGTTGAAGGTGATCCCGCCGCATAGCACCGACGAGCCGATCCTGGCACGGATGAAGCGGATCGGCATCGAACCGGGCAAGAGCTTTGACCTGTCCAAGGCGGATCCGGCTGTCCAGAAGGCACTCGCGACCGTTCCGCAGGAGGCACAAGCGCTCATGCTCTGGAAGCTTAAAACGCTTGCCCGGGTCGCCAACGGTTGGTCGATGAACACCGACACCATGGGAGTGTATGGAAACTACTACCTGAAACGCGCCATCATTGCGCAGCAGGGTCTCGGTGCCAACCTGCCCGAAGACGCCATCTATCCCCTCAATCTTGCCGACGAAACCGGCCAGCCGCTCGATGGCAAGAACAGTTACACAATTCACTTCGACAAGGCCGAAATTCCCCCCGCCCACGCCTTCTGGTCGGTGACGCTGTATGACGACAAGGGATTCCAGGTCGGCAACTCAATCAACCGATTTGCGGTCAGCAGCTGGATGCCGTTCGTGTATAACGCTGACGGTTCGCTCGATCTCTACTTCCAGCACGAGAGCCCTGGCAAGGATAAGGAATGGAACTGGCTGCCGGCTCCCGAAGGGCCGTACAATTTGACAATGCGACTCTACGCACCCAAGGCTGAGGCTCTGACAGGGAAGTGGAACCCGCCACCGGTCTCGAAGGCCAGCGCAGTATCCTCACTCACGGCTCAGTGATCTATGCCGGAGTTTGGTGAGCCGACCGAACTATTCGTTAACCATCGGCGAGCATTGTAACATTGCTGACGCCCCAATGCTCAGTGGCGGCCCGATCTGTAATTGTGTTGAGTAAAGAGGTCGGGTCGTCAGTTTGGAGTAGCGCAATGGATCAAACGAACCGACAGCAGATTGAGGTGATTTGCGATAGGCTCTCTGATCTTCGCACAAGGACAAGCAAGGAAGGCAATGGGCTGCTCTGATCGCCGAGGCACTCGAAGAAGCCGAAAAAGTACGAATTTCGGCCATCAGCCCTGAACGCGCGCGATGCGGCGCAGCAGATTCCGAGACAGGCCGATAAATCGGCATTTCAATTCAACCACAATCACGCGTGCCCACGCCCCTTGGTCTCCTTGCTCGACAGGATCAAAGCGATATTCTTCGATCCGCATTTCGAGCAGAAGAGCAAAGGAACGAGGTCTTTGTGCATGCTGCCATGATCTCGGCCCAGCTTAGCAGCGGACGCCTCAAGATCCAGTCGCGCGCAATGGCGGCATTTCGAAGCGCTGCAAGACGCCCGTAGAACGTATCCATTGTCGATCAATCCGCCGATGGTAGTGAGACTCAATAGGCCGCTCACATCTGCACCGGACGCCACAAAATTCGCTTCTTGTTGACCCTGTCGCGGTCATCTTCGAAGAGCACGACTTCGCAATTGACTGCATCGCATTCCTTACACCGGAAGCCCAAACTGTCGAACGATCGACCGTGGCCATTTACATTGGCCAGATCGCTGGCGACGAAGAACCCAACCTTCTCGCATTGGCGGCACGTCATTCGCCGATGCGCAACGGCGATCAACACCAGCAAGCAAAGCATCTGTATTGATTCGGTTGCGGGTAAAGCTACATGCACGGCCTGTCGGAATGCCTTTATTGCAGCTGCCAGAGAGGCAGGCATCTACATCACACACAAACGGCTTTAGGCCTTTCGGGCTTTCTCCGCCTGCTCCAGTTGCTCGAGCAATTTCTTGAAGCGATCGTCAGGCGCGAAAACATTGTACTGCCTGCGAAATGCCTCTGTCATGTCGTCCTGACTTAATTGCCTTCGAACAACCTGCTGTAGGTGATTTCGTTTCATTTCATCGTCCATCATCGAGCGCGTCCCTGGACGCCTCGAACCATCCTACGCGCAGTACCGCCCCCTCCAAATTGCAAACCTATCCTACGACTGACCAGCGTTGCCGGAATCCTTGATCCGATCGAGGGCCGCATCGTAAACATCATCTGCAACATCGACGGTCTGCTCATAAATGTCAGATGCTGCGGCTTTGCCCTTGTCGATAATTTCTTCCGCCTTTTCGGAAACACGATCCCTTAGGTTTTGCGCTGCTTCTCCGACGGCGGCATCCTCGGCCGCCGTGTGAGGCAGGGCCGCCCCAATCGCAGCACCGACTGCAAAGGCAAGTGCACCCCCAACCAGGGGTTGGTCGCGAAAGTGCGTGAGGATCGTTTCGTTAAGCCTTTTTGTCTGGTCCCGTATCGCGGCTCCCGCAGAAGCGGAGGTGTCTCCAACAGACCGGGCCTGGCTGCTTACACGGTCCGCCACTCCGGCCGCCGCATCGCTGACCTGCTGATACGTGTCAGAGAGCCAGTCCGATGCATCATCCCATATGGCACCCGCTTGGTCTTTGATGGCTTCAATGCGGTTGCCAGCGGCATCTGCAAATCCCCGATAGGATTTGCCGCTGTCGTCCAGGAACGGGCCTGCACGTTTGCCCGCATTGTTGGTCAAGGCTCTGAAACGATTGCCGGCACTGTCGGCAAAGTGCATGTATTGTGCGTCCCCCTCATCCAGTGCGGGACCCATCCAACGGATGTCTCCATCGACTGTCGCCAGAGGATGCTCAGGCCGTTTGTCGAATGAACTGATCGATTTGCCGTCGTCAACTCGGCCAGTACCCGTCCCCGCCATGAGCCAAGCCAAACTTACTCCCATCAGTGCGACAGGTATTGGATCGTTCTTAACCGCGTTACCAAGGTTGGCGACGTACGCGCCTCCCCCACTGCTCTTCAGGTACCCGAGAACTTCGTCGATTAACTGGCCTGGGGACATCCGTTCCTGAATGACGTCTATACTCTCTTCAATCCTTCGGCGGTCATCCTCAATATCGCGTTGAATTTCGGCCGCGCTTTGTCTTTCAGAAGATGATGTCATGACGTTTTCTCCTTTACCACTTCGGCGTCGCGGCCGATGGAGGCTGCGGTGCGCTCGAATGTCCAATTGTTTGCCCGAAGCGCAGTTATCCCCTTGGAAATCATGACCCAAGCGGTAATACCCACCAAGAGAGCGACTATAAGGGCCGATAGGCCATTTCCTGCAGATTGAGTGAATCCCTGCGATATCAAGAACGCAGCCAGCCCGGCTACCAGGGCACTCAACAGCACTCCGAGCGCACCTATCGCGAAAACCAGGCCGATGGCTAAAAACTCAATGCCACCAAGAGCCCGCGATAAACTTTCTGAAGCTTCGGTCTTGGCAAGTTCAAGTTCCTTCCGGACCAATCCCGTCACATCGGTAAGCAGACCCCCGATCAACTCGGGGAGTGGTTTGTTTTGATTAAAATCGGACATCAGCGTTGTCCTTCCCTTTGCGTGTTGGAGCCGTCTTGCGTCGAGCCCGGACTCGACGCGGCAGGAGCGCGCCTATCAGCGGACGCTGTAAGGACCCGACTGGCCACCAATCCGGCCAATGCGGCGAGGCCAAGAAATGCCAGCGGCTGTTTGCGGCCAAAGTCTTCGGCCATACCTGCGACATCGCTGAGCTTACGGTCCTCGACATCTTTGGCGAACGATTGGATTGTGGAACCCAGCTCCTTCGCGTACTTCCCTATGGCCGCATCATCGGCTCCCTGCATTTCGGAACCCACCTTTTCCAAGGCAGAGCCTATCGAGCCCGCATAACGGGCGGCGATATTCTTTTGCTTCGATGCAATTTCTTCGGCCTTGCCAGCTGCATCACGCACCTGTGCCTTTGCTTTTCTTTTACCGTTCCAACGTCGTCAGCCGCTTTGCGCTTGAGCTCCTCAAAGCTCGTCTTCGTTTCAATGGTCCCAGACAGCGCGGCGGGGTGATCTGCCGTGGGGCTGGATTTAGACGGATTTTTCGAATGGTCCTGCATGTGTGGTCTCCCAATTTCTCGCCAACGCTCTGCGTTGAAGGACGAGGTCTATTGGGTGGCGAACCACGACCAACCCCTCTTGTTCCCCGCCGGAAATGTTTTTTGTGCTGAGGTGTCTGCCATCCACGCGGCTTGCGAGGATCGGGACATTACTCGCCATTCGGCATCCGTGGACTGGTCAGTCTCGTCTACTTGCTTCACGTTTCGCATCCCGCTGACCGCCCAAGCGCAAAGTTCTTTTTCTCTAGGGTCGGGGAACATTCGCCATGAAGGTTCGTTCTTTTCGCACTCGTCACACAAGTGGCCGGGATTTATGGAGGAACGTATTATGGTCGAAAAGACATTGGAAAAATTGTTCCACGAGACGCTGAAGGATGTTTACTACGCCGAGCGCAAGATTCTGAAATCATTGCCGAAGATGGCTAAAGGGGCAGCTTCTTCCGAGTTGAGGGCAGCCTTCGAAAAACACCGCGATGAAACCGAAATGCATGTCGAGCGCCTGCAACAGGTCTTTGAAATCTTCGGCAAGCGCGCCCAGGGAAAAACATGCGATGCGATTGAAGGAATTATTGCCGAGGGCGAGGAAGTTCTGGATGAATTCAAAGGCGAGCCGGCTTTAGACGCCGGTTTGGTTTCATCGGCGCAGGCTGTGGAGCACTATGAAATCGCCCGCTATGGCACGTTGGCTCGCTGGGCAGCGGAGCTTGGACTGAAAGACGCGATGGCGCTTCTTCTTCAAACCCTCGAAGAAGAGATTGCCACGGATCGGGCACTTACCAAACTGGCCGAAGGGGGTATCAATAGAAAAGCCCAGGAAATGGCAGCTTAACATTGTTCGTGCTCATCCTACAGGGTGGGCACGTCTCTCTCCACAAGGAGGCAGTGATGCAAGTGCTTAATAGGCGTGTATGCGCCTCCGAGCCAGATTAATCCAAGCCCAAATGGATGGGGGTTTCGATGAAGGAGCATATTATCGCGTTTTGAGACACTGAAGGCTTTTGGAAGCGCCGACTTACGCGCATCCATTGCCTAATTTGCACCAACGTATGACACTGCTCCCCGCCAAACTTGCCCCTAAGGCTCAATAAGGCCTTCGCCCTTGAGCCCGACAATGTCGGCGTTCTCATCTTGCTCGTCCAGGAGCGGGTTTTTCGGGGGAACCGGCCCCTCCGGCTGATCCGGAGTATTCGAGGAATCTGTCCCCAAGGATTTCGCCCTGGCCGTTTGCTCACCCAGCGAATTCGGTCCGTCCCCGATGCCATACGGAGGCATATCCCCTCGCGCCTCGCTAGCGTCTATTTGGTCAAGCAAGCGCTCTGCCTTCCGAATAAGCTCGTCTTGGCCAAGGCCGACAGAATCCGCACCAGAGAGAACAATTTTCCATCCTCGTAGACAAACTCAACGATGTGTCCGCCACCGTCTTCTCGTGCACTATTACGTCTTTCAATGATCCTCATGAGAGGCCGCCCTCCACTATTTGTAAATCAACCTTCGTGCACGGCTTTAGTTCCGCAATTGTTCATCGCACGGCGATCCTCAAGAATGTGAACGGACGGTCGCCTTTGACTATTCGGTCGATCCATTGTGAAGTTAGGGGGCACCACGCAGCACTCAGAGGTGCCGCGCTCGGGTGCGCATCTTCGCCGTGGAAGCTGCTTTCCAGCGTTGCCGACTAGTTATCCAGTTCGTCCGCTATGTGCAGAGGGTGTTCCAAAGCTGGCCTTGTCTTTGCAGCCCAAGCCTTCAAGACCGCATTTTCGCCTCAGTCGCCGTAGCGTTGAGCCGGAGCAAACTTAGTTGCGGGATGCTGAGTGCTAGCGCTGCGCTTGGTCGATCTCCGCCTGCTCCAGTCGCTCCAGCAATTTCTTGAATCGATCGTTAGGCGCGCGAACATTGTACTGGCTGCGAAACGCCTCTCTCATGTCGTCCTGACTTAATTGCCTTCGAACAACCTGCTGTACGTGATTTTGTTTCTTTTCATCGTCCATCATCGAGCGCGTCCCTAGACACCTCAAACCCTGCCAGATCCACTTGGTTCCATCTGCGGATCCGACCGTCCATTGACGAAATCTAAGATGAGGTTCTTAATATCTCGGTCGCTGGGCCTGCTAATGGCGAACCGGCGCTTGAGAGATGGTACGGGCTCCCGCCATTGGTGGAGGAGGAGCCAAGATGATCCAGAATCTTTCCGACAAACTCACCTACAGCGAAGACGACTGGCATGTCATGGAGGACGCTCACATCAAGGCGTGCGAAATCCTCGGTCTGCATCCGGCTTATTATGAACATAAGGATCGTCTGGCGCGAACAATAATGAGCCTCTTCAATAAAGGCACACGCGATTACCAGATAATTGCATCGCTCGCAGCGCATCGCGAAACCATCTATCAACGCGTCATTGAGATGCCAGACAATCTGATGCGCAAACTGGAGTGCCCAACGTGCGGAACGTTCTATCTGCGTAGGCCTTATAACGTGCAGAACCACACCCTCATACAGTGTAAATCATGCGCACGGGTTCTTGCCAGATGGAGCGAGTTGGAGGCTGAATTCACGTAATGTGGGCGACTGATGCATCCCGGCTGCCTCTATAAAATAGTCACTCTCGCTGCGCTGTTTCGCAACCGGGTCCAATGGCGTTGGTTCCCTGTTGGCAAACTAGCAATTGGCATTACATGGCCGATGCGAATATGCCCGCTTCTTTGCCGCTACAATCAAAACCTCCCGGGCAACGTCCGCGCCAGCCTTCCCTCGAAGGGCAAGGGCGCAAATAGTCAGGGCTTTATGACGTAGGGTTGTTTCACCCGGCGGCCATTCCTCTGCAAGTAACTTCCACGCGTCCTGGACAGAACTTACGATTCGCAACTTGTTTCGGTCTCCGGTCACCAATTTGACCGGGGAAAATAAATGAACTCCATCCTTTGAAACGTCAGCACACAATATCGGTTCCACCGCTAGGGAGCGACTGCTTGCAAACCCCGGAATCCATTGCGCTATTGCCGTTCAATTGACTTATATCGTCCACTGGCAGACAATGCCAAAGTCGCCAGGCATGTAACGGCCGCTGGCGTTTGAGAGATGGAACGTGCTCCCGCCTTATGCGATGGGAGGATCGTTATGCTCCGTAGATCACCCGAAAATGCTTATTCGACTGAAGATTGGGACCTCATGCAGCGTGCCCATACCACGGCATCTGAGATGCTTCATCGCTGTCCAAAGACCCATGAAAACGCTGACCGTCTTGCCCGAACAGTTATGAGGCTGTTCGATCAGGGTGTGCGTGATGAAAACATCATGGCGTCGAGGGCGGTCAACGAGGAAACGGTATTGTTGGGAATCACTTTGCTGCGCCAGGATTCCTTGGCCTCCGAAGCGAAATCTTAGCGACCTTCAATTTTGTGCGATGGTTGACCAGTTCTAAGGGTCTAATGCCCGAACTGACGCATTCTGCTACCGTTTCTTGGCGATGGAAGATTATAAACCGTTAAGATGGTCTCAGTGCTGCAGGGCAGTAAGGCCGTTGCTATTGATTGCGCTTATGACGCAGCCAAATACATATTGGATCACTGGCCAGATGACGCGGGCCGAAGCTGACAAACTCCAAGGAATTTTCGTGATGTGCCTGGCTGGCGAATGTCCGGCTGCTGTTGCTCGGGTGGCATTTGTGGAGGCTGCGAGGAAGCCGGTATCCATGTCGATACCACGCCACGGCCTCCCGCGATCGGAAAGCTGGAGCGCTGGCACAAGAGCAAGCCGGGACGTCGATCTTAAACCGGTCGGAATGTGATTTGACTGTGGGCGGGCACGGTTCGAGACTTATCAAGTCAGACAATCATCCCCTGACATGAGGCCTGGCCGCTGTTCCCTCTCCCTGAAGCTCTCACTTATGTGCGGAAGCGTACAAAGACGGAACGAAATCGGTCTTGGTTGGTTGATTCACTGCTGAATTCCAGGTCAGCTGAGCTCCTGATTTCCGCCCCCGTAAATTCAGGACTCGAAAATTAGACGGTGTGCCACAAGCACGCCGTTTTTTTGCGCGGTCGCAGATTGCGGTTGCTCGCGTTACCCTATCGAGTCTGCGAGGGAGGCTGGTATACCATGTCGACACCACGCCATGCTCGCCGCCGACCCGGAAAGCTGCAGAGGTGGGCAAGTGCTATCCCTTGGCCAGGGATCGAAGGTCGCGAAAACTCTTCCACGAAATCACAAAAAAGCCCGGTGACCGATTGAACGGCGCCGGGCGAAATTATCTCATCAACGATACGGCTGTATACAAAGACAAGCCTTTCTCTATCGAGAGCCATGAATTTCAGTTTTATATCCAAGGCTTAGGCGAAGTAATGTCACCACATCAATAGGAACTGCTTGCGATTTCGGAACCCTTTCGCCCGACAGCGGTTGTACAATGACGATAAACAATAGGAGGCCGATATGACTTTCCGAAGCACGATTGCCGCTACCATCCTTTTTGCTGGAACCGCTGTCGCGGTTGCCCAGACTGTTGTGGTCACGCCCGAGCAGGAAACTGTAATCCGCGAATATGTGAAAACCAAGCCCGTCGTCGTCCAACGTCCGTCCAACTTTGAACTGGTACTCGGGGCGATCATACCGGATATATTTAAACCGGGCGAACTTGCCGAAAATACAGTCCCGACCAGGTATCAGTACGTCGAAATGGACGGTCGCACCGTGCTGATCGACCCCCAGACCCGCAAGGTCGTGCACATCATCGAAAGATAACCAATCGGCTATACCATCGAAGCGGTTGCGGGGCGCTCCGCAACCGGCGATCACTGCACTCGTTTAGAGCCGTCAACACAAAAAGCCCGGGCCACCTAGCGCTGGGCCAAAAAACTAATTGTGGAATCCATAGTCAAGGAACACTATTCCAGCAGGATCCGATGCTTGACTCTCCTCCGCCCCGCGCTGGTCCCGGGAGTCTCGCGCCGATCCTCCCCAGAGGAAAAAAGCGCAGACTTTTTGGGCCTCCTTCAGCGATCGGTCGATCGTCTCCGATTGCAACCGTTGCCTGCACCGACAGTCGGACGAGGCGCGAGCTCAGCAACAGGCTGGGGATCCGACTTTGCTTCACACAGTTGCCAGACCTCTTTTTGACCACGAGCTGTTTAGAAGTCCAAGCCTCACGCATCGGAATCTCGTTGCTCCGACGGACCGGCCCATGCTTGCGGGCTGCTAAATTGTTTTGACACATCGCTTCGCGGGGTATGGACTCCTCTCTTCGGTGCATCCTGCATCATAGATATGGGAGGAAGCCATGATAGACATGAACCGTCGATCGGCATTGGCACTCGGTCTGGCGGCGACCGCCGCAACACCCCTGCTCACATTCGCAAGTCCAGCGTTGTCCAAGACCAAAGAATACGGCAAAAACGATGGCGAGGAGATTGCCCCGGGTGTCAGACTGGTGAAGTTGGGCACATTTAAATCAGACATCCCCGCCTACAAGAGCATCGACATGGTCGATATCGTGTTTCAGCCCGGCGCGGTGGCCCCGGAAACCATGATGGACAATGACATGCTGTGCTACATCACTGCGGGCGAGTTCACGATCAAGAAGCCAGATCGGGAATTCAAAGTAAAAGAAGGCGAGATGTACGCTTGCGCCAAAGGCAAGACGGACGGGGCCACAAACACAGGCAACGGGGTTGGGATTCATACGATAGGCATTCTGATCCCTGCTTGAGCGAGTTAGCGTTTCTCCGGCTGGGCTCGTGAAATGCGAACCCAGCCTGTTTCGACTGGACGAGTCCTTGGACTAAGGTGGCCCGATCCACGTGACGTGGTGCAAAGCCCTGGCGTAATCCCCGAGATGAGCGTGCTCGATCTATGCTGTGGCGACGGCTATTTCACCGCTCCCCTCGCGAAACTCGTCGGAAACGTGTATGCGCTCGATCTCGATCCGTTAATGATCGAACTGGCCAAGGCGGAAGTGGCACGACTGCACACCTCCGTCCTAAAATGGATCTGTGCCGATGCGCGAGATGCCCCACAGCATATCACCGAATCCGTTGATTATGTTCTTATGGCGAACACGTTTCACGGTGTGCCGGACCAATCCGGGTTAATGGAAGCCATTCGGGCCATGATCCGACCGAATGGCTTGTTTGGGGTTGTCAATTGGCACGCCCTTCCGCGGGAACTGACAATAGTGCTCAACCAACCGCGAGGATCCAAATCGGACCTGCGAATGTCGCCAGAAGCGCTCCAAGCTGTCGTTGAGCCTACCGGGTTTCAAACCATTCGAGTACAGGAACTGCCGCCGTACCACTACGCAGCTATTTTCGGGGGATTAGATTGACGTTCTGAATGACACCGCCGATCAATTCTTGGGTCTGACCTTGAAATAAACTGATGTCTTTTGCTCTGCCCCTTTGGCTACGGCGTAGACATCGTAGCTGGCATTCGGATCGAAATCCATTCCCAGCGAACCTACGGGCATGCCAGGCACCGCCAGTCCGGCAATGTCAGGTCTTTCGGACAATAGCTTTTTAACCATTTCGAGCGGCACATGGCCATCAAGGAAATAGCCGCCTATTATCGCCGTGTGGCAGCCCTCGACTGCAGCGGGCACGCCAAAGCGTTTTTTGATGGCTGGCAAATCGTCAGTATCCACCCGCTCGACCCTGAACCCAGCATTTTCCATGGCCTTGGACCAGAGGTTACAGCATCCGCAGTTGGGATCCTTATAAACGGTCATCGACCAACGCTGCTCCGCGCCTGCCTTTTTGGCGATCAGCGTCACGGCGATCGCCGCCATGCCCGTGCATATAAATTCACGCCTTTTCATCATTTTCATCACCCCTTCTTCTCGGGATGCATCGGCATGTTCCTGGGAGGCTGCTCAATCGACTTTCCGGGGTCGGGAGTGCGTTGCATCATCGTATTGCAGCTATCCATCATCTGGCTCATCTGCTGCATCATGTTCATCATGCCGCCGTGCTCCATCATCCCAGATCCCATGTTTGATCCGGGGGACTGATTGTCCTCGGCAGCAGCGATCGGTGATGCGAGGGCCAGCCCCGTCACAATCGCGGCCGATATCCCAAGGAATTTCAATGAACTGGACAAACGTGGTTTCCTCCAACAAGGCAACTTTCGGCACCCAGCCCAGCCTGCACGGAATGGCGAGCCGAAAGTCCGATCCTGTTGCAGCCACACTATAGCGCAAAAGCCCGAGGATGGTTGTGACAACGATGTGATTGCGAGCCGTTGATCAGCAGCCTCAAGTTGGTGCGTTGGGAATGCAAAAAGCGCGAGCGGGCAGGAATGTGATTTGACTGTTGGCAAGACCTCGAGGACATTTTACGGGTTCAGAAATGGCCCGACTTTTATCCTCTCTGGGACTCGGACTGGGTTGACGCTCACAGCAGAGGCTTGGCCGCATGTATTCCTCCATGACGCAATGAGGCCAAGCCTCACCAGTGGAAGAGCTTGGCAAACCATTCGAACGAGTTGGCGATACTGACACATAGCGCAGTGCCGCCGATACCGACGCCAGCGCGCCCATGCGCAGCTCGGCGCTCGGATGCTTCCATGTCCCGGCGCAAGCCGCCTCAGCCGCATCGGTCAAATGCTGATTAAGACAAGCCGCCCGATCGCAAGGACAGGACTGATGAGCCTCGCTGGAACAGGAATATCCAGAGGCTTGGTAGTCGCCGCAGCCCAGAGCAGGTAAGAGCTGATCCTGGATGCCAATTTATGGGTAACGGTGGCGACCGCCGCCGTTGCGCCGGAGCTGACAAGCGACGTGTCAATGCATGCAACCTATTTGCCCTGCAAATATAGAAAAGCTCAACGCGCTGACTACATTAGGTTCCGGCAATGCCGTGTACCCACCAATCAGACTGGAAGGCCATTTCGATGAAACGGAATTGGATATCTGCAACAGTAGGCGCATGGGCGGCCATGTCGATGTCAGCATCTGCCCAAGCTCAATACGTTGCCCCAGATGCCACATCTGGCGTTCTCGCCAAATTCTTGAATGGAGAAGGCAAACCGGGAGATGTTGCCACAACCAGGTCGGGAATTACCTATCGGGTTCTTGCTAATGGCACCGTCGAAATGCGCAATCCCAGATACGGTACGCTCAAGTATTCTCGACCCCTGCCGGCATGGCAGCGCAACCTGAAGAACCAAGGGGTTGGGGGACGCTGACAATCGTTTCATTCTCTCACTGAGCCGCCTCGACTTACCGACCAAATAAACTGAACCTGTCTACGTCAAAATGAGCTGGTGAACGTTGTCCCTTACGGGGGCTCGAAGACACGGCCAGACGAACTGAACCTGTCCACGTCAAAATAATTGCCTGGCCGGGCATGTGTTGGCAGAGAACCGGAACCTTCTCCCACCCGCCTCGTTAAACTGCATTCCACCAACAGCGAGGGCGGTACTATGGCTACCGATAATACTTTCGACACCGATCGGGGAACCGGCGGCGAAACGCACCAGCATGTCCCTGAAAAGGGAACGCACACGGGGACCAATCACCTGACAACCAATCAGGGGTTCCACGTCAGCGACAACCAGAACAGTCTACGATCGGGCGAGCGTGGCCCGACACTGCTTGAGGACTTCGTCCTTCGGGAGAAGATCTTTCATTTCGACCATGAACGCATTCCCGAACGCATCGTCCATGCGCGCGGCTCGGCGGCCCATGGTTTCTTTGAACTCTTCGAATCCCTTTCCGATATTACAAAAGCCGACCTCTTCCAGCGCCCGGGAGAAAAAACCCCGGTATTCACGCGATTTTCAACGGTCGCCGGTGGTGCGGGATCGGTCGATACCCCCAGAGATGTGCGCGGGTTCGCCGTCAAGTTTTACACCAAGGAAGGCAACTGGGACCTGGTTGGCAATAACATTCCAGTTTTCTTCATCCAGGACGCAATCAAGTTTCCAGATCTCGTCCATGCGGTGAAGATGGAAGCCGACAGAGCCTTCCCGCAGGCCGGCAGCGCCCATGATACGTTCTGGGATTGGGCATCTTTAATGCCGGAGACCACCCACATGCTCATGTGGGCCATGTCGGATCGCACCATTCCCCGTTCGTTCCGTACGATGGAAGGATTTGGCGTTCATACGTTCATACTTGTGAATGCGAAGGGAAAGTCGACCTTCGTCAAATTCCACTGGAAGCCCAAACTCGGATTGCAATCGACCGTGTGGGACGAGGCGCTCAAACTCCAGGCCGCCGACAATGACTATCACAGGCGTGATCTTTGGGAGTCCATTCGATCCGGCAATTTCCCGGAGTGGGAACTCGGTCTTCAGCTGTTCGACCAGGATTTCGCCGATGCACAACCCTATGATGTTCTCGACGCAACCAAGATCATTCCCGAGGAGATCATTCCGGTGCGCATTGTCGGTCGCATGGTCCTTGACCGTAACCCGGACAATTTCTTTGCAGAAACCGAGCAAGCCGCCTATTGCCCGGCAAACATCATCCCTGGCATCGATTTTTCCAACGATCCCCTGCTCCAGGGTCGCTTGTTCAGTTATCTCGATACGCAAAAATCCCGCCTTGGCACTGCAAACTTTCATCAATTGCCAATCAACGCACCCAAATGTCCCGTCATGAATTTTCAACGGGATGGGCAAATGCAGATGAACGTGCCCATGGGGCGCGCCAATTACGAGCCGAACAGTCTCGCTGGGCACGATGAAGAAGGTGGCCCACGCGAATGCCCTGTGAGCGGGTTCAGCACATTCCAGGGACGCTCACAGCAGCAAGAACAGGGCGACAAGCTGCGTGTTCGTGCCGAACTATTTGCCGATCACTACAGCCAGGCAAGGCTGTTCTGGCGCTCGCAACAGCCATCAGAGCAAGCCCACATTGCGTCATCATTCGTGTTCGAACTTTCAAAGGTAGGTTTGGCGCAAGTGCCGCCACGAATGGTCGGCAATCTGCGAAATGTCGACGAAGACCTGGCGAAACGTGTTGCTGCTGGATTGGGTCTTGCGCTTCCCCAAAAGGCGCCCGCTGCCCGTGCACCCTTCGACATGGAACCGTCGCCTGCGCTGAGTATTCACACCAACATGAAAGCGACGATCGAGGGACGGACCATTGGCATTCTGGTTGCCGATGGCACGGATGCTTCCGCTTTGGCCAAGCTGACCAAAGCGATTCAAACGGCCGGTGCCAGGGTGTTTCTGGTCGCTCCAAAAATTGGCGGTGCGAAATTGGCGGACGGCACAATCGTAAAAGCTGACGGCCAGCTGATGGGCTCACCATCGCAATTGTTCGATGCCATTGCCATCCTTCTTTCTCAAGGCGCCACAAGGACGCTGATCAACGAAGGGGCTGCCGTCCAATGGGTGATGGATGCCTTCGGGCACCTTAAAGCCATCGGATATGGGCCGGAAGCCAAGCAACTCCTCGACAAGGCAGGGATAGAACCGGACCAGGGCGTTGTCTTGATTGACGACAACTTCGTTGAGGCGGCAGCCCGGCGCTATTGGGATCGCGAACCAAAGGTGCGCTCACTGGCGTAAATCGCATACCAATGGGTGGCGTTGCTGCCGCAGAGATCAACGCTGGTCCTTGCGCCGTGCCGGAGCAGCCTTGAAGGCTTCCGGGGCAGAGGGAAGACGCGCTCATACCAAAGGCGCATCTTCCCCGATTACCGAAAACACCGTTTAACGAAGACGAATACTGGCATAGTGTATGCTTGATTGGCAGTCTCAACACAGGCAGGCTCGGCACTATGGACCATCGGACGATTATCGCTTCACTGACATCGGCGGAACGTGACCGTCTGACGGCCAAATCAGACAGTGTGGGTCTTGTTCAGCTCGCCGTTCACTGGGGCGCTATTGTTTTGCTCGGCTGGCTCATCACTGTACAGGTGCCCTTTTGGCCGCTGCTCATGCTGCCACAAGGCATTTTGATCGTGTTCCTGTTCACCCTTTTGCACGAATCAATTCATCGCACCGCCTTTGCAACGCAGATGCTGAACGACATTGTCGCGCGCGCGTGCAGCTTCATGATTGTGCTGCCATCCGACTGGTTTCGCTATTTCCATTTTGCTCATCACCGCTTTACGCAGGATCCGCAGAACGATCCGGAGCTGGCCTTTCCCAAGCCGGAAACGCTGCGCGAATATCTCGTGTATCTGTCGGGGCTTACGGTCTGGTGGGGGCAGATCAAGACGCTTGCGATCAATGCTGCGGGCCGTTGCCGCGATGCATTTGTGCCGGCAAAGGGCCATGCAAAAGTTCGCATCGAAGCTCAGACGATGCTCATCTTATATGCCCTCATAATCGGGATTTCCGTTTTCCTTCAGACCGCCGTCCTCGTCTATGTTTGGATTTTGCCTGCAGTACTGGGACAGCCCTTCCTGCGCCTTTATCTCCTCGCCGAGCATGGCCGCTGCCCCTTTGTCGCCAACATGCTGGAAAACAGCAGGACCACCACCACGAACTGGTTGATCCGCAAACTGGCGTGGAACATGCCCTATCATGCTGAGCATCATGCTTATCCGGGCGTGCCCTTTTACCGGCTGCCGGAATTTCATGCGCTGATAAGAACACACCTGAAGGAAACGGAAGCCGGGTATGTCCGTTTCCATGCCAGATATATTGAGCAACTCAGGCAGGCAAGCAATGGCGAACGCCCCGGTTGACCTGTTTGCAACAATTCCGGGTCGCCGATAATGAAATCGCCACGCGACGATGGTTTCTTGTCCATGATTTTTTCATAGAAAAGTGCTAGTTCTTATGGCCTTGGCAAAAAAGGCAATACTGTCACGGAGTTTGTTAAAAACGGAAAGCACATATGAAGCCTGGCGTCAGCGATCTCCTGCTCCATATTCAAAATGAAATACTGGAAGCTGTTGCTTACAGTGACAAGCTGGAGGAGATCGCCAATATTCTATGCCGGCGGATAGAAAACCTGGTGCCGGGGATCATCTGCTCGATCCTCACTGTCGACGACAAAAACCGTCTTCACCCTCTCGCCAGTCCCAGTTTGCCAGACACCTATTCAAGGGCGCTGGACGGATTGGAAATTGGGCCGTCTGTAGGGTCATGCGGAACGGCTGCCTGGCGTGGCCAAGCCGTCATTGTGTCAGACATTGAAACGGATCCCTTATGGAAGGATTTCAAGGCGCTTGCACTGCCCCTTGGCCTGCGCGCCTGTTGGTCGACGCCGATCAAGTCTCGCGATGAGCGTGTGGTGGGTACATTTGCCATCTATTACCGGTCCGCCAGAGGGCCGGACGAGCTCGAAAAGCGCATTGTACAAACCTGTGTTCATCTGTGCGCAATCGCGATGGAGCATGAGGAAGTACAGGCTCGCAACTACAAGCTTGCATATTTCGATGTGTTAACCGGCTTGTCCAACCGCAGCCGATTTGACGCGATGCTGCGCGAACGCATTGCTGCCAAAACTCCCTTTGGCCTGCTGCTCGTCGATATTGATCACCTGAAGGCAGTGAATGATACCATGGGGCACCTTGCAGGTGACCGCCTGATCAAGCGTGTGGCGACCATGATCGGGTCCGATGAAACGCAGACTTTTGCTTACAGGCTGGGCGGCGATGAGTTCGCGGTCATTCTCGACAATTGCAAGACGGCCGATGACTTGGACGCGGCCGCCTTGGAAATTCTTCACAGGACAAAGAGACAAATTGCCTTGGGCGTCGAAACGCTGGTTTCGAGTGTCACCATAGGAGGCGCGCTGTTCGGCGCTGATGGGGCCGATGCCGAAATGCTGCGGCAGAATGCCGATTTTGCCCTGTATCATGCGAAAGAGACGGACCGGGGCGGATACGTGCATTTCCGGCCGGAATTGAGAACGACAATCATTGAGCGCATCAACGTCGTGCGCAGCGTCGATTCTGCCCTCGCTGAGCAGCGCATTGTTGCATATTATCAACCCATCGCACGCCTGGATTCGGCAGAAATCGTTGGGTTGGAAGCGCTCGTTAGAATGCAGGATTCAAACGGCGAAATCGCCTCCGCCGGCTCGTTCGCAACGGCATTCACCGATGCCAAGATCGCCTCTCTGGTCACCGAAACCATGCTGAACCAGGTGGCCGAAGATATCAGGGGCTGGCTTGATCTTGGAATTCCCGTTCAGCATGTCGGTATCAATGTAACGACCGGCGATTTTCGTTACGGCAGTTTGCAAGACAAGATTGAAGGGTGCTTTGCCAAGAAGAATGTGCCGCTTGAACATATCCTGCTCGAGGTGAATGAGTCGGTTTTCATGGGTGGCACGGATCAATTTGTCGCAAAAGCTGTCCGGGCCCTGCGAGAGAAAGGGCTTCTGGTGGCGCTGGATGATTTTGGCACCGGGTTTGCTTCTCTGACGCATCTGATGTGCTTTCCGGTAGACATTATCAAGATAGACCAATCTTTTGTGGCAAGCCTTTCCCGGGAAAGTCCAAGTTCGATCATTGTTGCGGCAATAATGGATATCGCCACACGTTTGAATATTCGCGTTGTTGCCGAGGGAATAGAAACGGCCGAACAGGTCAGACAGCTGTGCGAACTTGGCTGCCATCTCGGCCAGGGATACTATTTCGGAAAACCCTGCTCAGCTGCCGACACCACACAGTTGCTGCGCGCAACTGGGCAAGTCTCCGATGCACAATCGGCTTATCGTCCATTCATGATGTAGAGCTCCGGTCGCCTAACATGAATTGGTTAGCCATACTTACAATTGGCGACTCCCAATCCAGCCAAGAGTCGATAGATTGTCCCATCCTTTAGCTGGAGCATCCAGGATGAACGCGAAGCTGTATCCGGAGTTTGAATGCGGCGTTTGTTGCCGGGTGATTGTTGTATCCCCGCGGCTGCTGACGGATCACAGCATAATTCGCTGCCCGAACTGCCAGAACGTCTTCGGGGAATGGGGAAATCTGCAGCGGAGATATTTGGCTGACAAAGATGATGATGGCGTTTTGCGATTAGACAAAGTGCCGTTGGCGGATTCGCAGGTCAACTAGGCCGGAATGCGGTGCTGGCGTGCGGCGCCAGCAACTCTCCAACAAGATGCAGCGCTGCCTGCAGACACAACCATTCAAAAGCTATCATGCGCCGTTTCAAGGAAGATCACCTCCGTCAATTCCGATAACATGTCCACTGAGATATGAACTTTGGTCACCCGCGAGAAACAGCACCAAAGCTGCGACTTCGTCGGGCGTACCGACCCGGCGCATCGGATAAGGGGCGACGAGTTGTTCGTTGGTAACGCTCCAGTCCCGGCGCACGCGCTCAAGCATCGGGGTCTCAATCGCGCCCGGCGCGATCGCATTGATGCGCACGTTGCGGCCATATTCCTGCGCCGCTGCGCGCGTCATATGAATGACCGCGGCCTTCGAGGCACCATAAGCAACGATATTGGGGAAGGCATGGCGACCGCCAATGGATGCCATGTTGATCATGGCGCCTTTGGAACGCACAAGATGCGGCATCTCATATTTCATCGAGACAAACACACCGCGCAGGTTCGTTGCGATCTGGTCATCGAAACCCACAAGATCGGTATCGGCAATGGGCGCCGGCGGCAAGTCAATGCCCGCATTGTTGAAGGCGACATCAATGCCTCCGTAACGCGCAACCACATCGGATACAAACTGTTCCATCTGGCCAGCGTCACGCACGTCCGATTTAAGATACATGGCGTCACCACCGGCAGCGCGAACGTCTGCCTCCACCTTTTTACCAAGTGCGTCACGTCTTCCATTGAAGGCGACTCTAGCGCCGGCACTGGCGAAAGCTGCAACGGTTGCGGCCCCGATGCCGGACGTGGCGCCGGTGACGAGAACCACTTTGTCCACAAAGGCACCCGGTGTTTGGGCTGCTGCCGATGTTATGAGATCCTGCCCCGCCAGCGTGCCGGTCGCCAGCATGCCCGCAAGAACCTGACGCCGCCCAAACGTTTCTCCAGATCTGTTCGTCATCGCTTATCCTCCAACAGGAAACTCCCGGAACAATAGTCTCATTTTATTGAGGGGATAAATCCCAGGTATCTTTGAAAACTATTTAGTGTAGCTTTATAATCATGAGCATCACACGTGACCCATTTTCCGGTCTGGCTGCCTTTCTGGCCGTCGCGGATGCGGGCGGGTTCACACCTGCCTCCGCGCGACTGGGCGTTTCGCCAGCGGCCGTGAGCCAGGCAGTCAAGGCCCTGGAGGGGCGGCTAGGGACACCTTTGTTTGTTCGCACCACACGCCGCGTTGGCCTCACCGAAGCAGGGGCCGCCTTGTTGTCGCGCGTGCGTCCCGCGGCAGCCGACATTGCGGGAGCCATCGAAGCTGCCGGCGCGATGGGAGATGAGCCATCGGGTCTGTTGCGCCTCACGGTGCCGCGCATGGCAGTGCCCCTTGTTATTGACCCCGTGGTGCCGGCGCTTCGACGCGCTCACCCGAGGATTGCGGTCGAAGTGGCGGTCGAAGACGCAACGGTCGACTTGCTCGGACGCGGTTTCGATGCCGGCATCCGCATTGGCGAATATGTCGAACGCGACATGGTGGGAATAAGACTGACGCGCGATATCGTCTGGTCTTTGGTCGCCGCCCCCTCCTACCTGGCCGCCCATGGCCGCCCGCTGACGCCTGAAGACCTGACCCGTCATGAGAGCATACGCTACCGCTTCCCGGCCTCGGGTGCGCTCTATCGATGGGAATTTGAACGCAACGGGCGTTCTGTCTCGGTCGATCCGCCAGGAGCCATTATTGTCAACGATGGCGCACTGCTGGTCTCTTTTGCCAAGGCGGGACTTGGCCTTTCCTACGTCGCAGACATCGCGGTCGAGCCCGAGCTGGCTGCTGGACTGCTCGAGCGTGTTCTGGAGCCCTTCTTGCCCACCACACCGGGGCTTTTCCTTTATTTTCCGCAACGTGCCCAGTCCCAGCCCAAGCTTCGCGCTTTCATCGATGTTGCCAGAAAACTGTTGCCGCTTCGCGCCTGACGGGCCGACGTGACGGATGAACGTTCGCCGCCCCTCCTTTGGGATAACGTATTTGCAGTTTTTTTGATGTGACACACATCCGATCAATTTGATCTGCATGCCCACTCACCTTGACCGGTCACCCACCATTGTTGGCCCACTCGTCCATGTCACGATCCGGAACGGACAACAGAACCGAAAAGCGTCGCGAGGGGCGCAAGGCAATCGCGTAACGTTGGGGGGCAGTTTCTGACCGAATGCCATTTTGATTTCCAGCGCCTACGCACTTCGTTGCAGCCACCGTTCGCCCCGGTTTTGGCGGCTCCCACGCTGACGAAATTCTTGAGACAGGTCAGCACAGTGCGGGTATAGTGGGCAAATGTGTCTGCCAGGGCATGCGAATGTTTCCGCTAACCATGTTCGGCGTGGTCATTGTGCTGCTGATGAGCCGAACGGCTTTCGTTTCTCAGGTAGGGTCCGATGGGATCGAGGCAAACAAGACGCATCTTTTTTCGAGAGCTTTATCACCAGCTTGGGGTTATCTGGCCAATCCTGTCCGGCGTTCTTGTGGTGATGGTTGGATGCGGGCTCTTGATTGGACAAATAGAAGGTTGGCGGGTGATCGACACGCTGTATTTCACTTTTGTTACCGGGCTCACCATTGGCTACGGTGATCTGGCCCCGGGCCATAGTTCATCGCGCATTCTGGCCATCGTGATTGGCTTTGCAGGTATTGTCTTGACCGGACTCGTTGCGGCAGTCAGCGTCCAGGCGCTGCGGGCGACAGCCATTGATCGCACCGAGTGAGCGTCCACCCAATGCACGCCCGTTCACATGGCAAGCGCCACCAAGGACTCGCGCTCAACGCGGCGCAAAATTCCAGTTGGACGACGACCGGCCTGGCCGGTTCCACCCGCCAGCCAGTCAACGCGCCTGGAGGAGCATGAGGTTTATCATGGGGCATTTATGGAAGGAAATCCGGCACAACCCCGTCCTTTGGCTATTGGCCCTGGTACCGGTGGTCCTTGTGGCACAAAGGGCCCTACCCGAGGCACACACCCTGCTTTTTCTGCTTTCGCTGTTGGCTATCATTCCGTTGGCTACCTTGTTGAGCCATGCGACCGAATCTGTCGCTGCCAAGACCGGCGACGCGGTTGGCGGCCTTCTCAACGCCACGCTGGGCAATCTGACTGAACTGATTATTGCGCTGGCCGCGCTAAGACTGGGCCAATACACCTTGGTGAAGGCCTCCGTGGCGGGAGCTATCGTCGCCAACACGCTCTTCATGTTGGGTGCATCGTTCCTGCTTGGCGGCCTGAAATACCATGTGCAGGATTACAATCACGTGAACGCTCGTCTGCAGGCAAGTCTGCTCTTTCTGGCCACAATCGCAATGATTGTCCCCTCGGCACTGGCCGAAGTCGATGTGGCAGCCGCGCCAGACTTCATGCAAAAGCTCAGTCTCGGTCTGTCTGTTGTTCTTATCCTCACCTATGGCTTGGGCCTGGTCTTCACTCTCAGGAGCCATCGCGAATTGTTCGGCGGTGCAGACCAGGTCGCTTCGCAAGAGGCCCCATGGCCGCTAAATGTGGCCCTTGCTGCGTTGGCCGCCGTGACGGTTCTGGTAGCGCTCGTCAGCGAAGTGTTCGTCGAGTCGGTGCAGCAGGCGGCGGTGACATTCGGAATGACACCGGCATTTGTGGGTTTTATCGTTGTGGCGCTGGTAGGGGGGGCCGCGGAAATGGCTTCGGCGTTTTCCGGCGCCCGCAAGAATCGTCTGGACCTGAGTGTCGGCATCGCGCTGGGTAGCGCAGCACAGATCGCCCTCTTCGTTGCTCCGATCCTGGTGCTGCTTAGTTACGTCATTGGCCCCGCGCCGATGGACTTGCAGTTTTGGCCAGGCGCAGTCATCATGGTGCTCATTGCCACAATGACGGCCACGATAGTCACCAACAGTGGCCGTTCCGCGTGGTTCGTTGGAGTGCTGCTGTTGATGGTGTATCTGATTTTCGCCATGACACTTTATTTGTTGCCGCCAAAAATCCTGTAAGCGCACCCCCTGGCATAACCACGTGGTGCTGCCCAACAATATTCAACGCACCAGGGTGCGCATCAATGGGTCTAGGGATTGCCATTCATTAGTCGTCCGCGGGCGCGGACTGTTCCTCGTCGGCCTCCGCCATCCATGCTTGCAACAGGGTGTAGGCGGTCGCCAGGAGTGTTGGTCCAACGAAGATCCCCAGGATCCCGAATGCCACCAACCCGCCTATGACCCCGGCAAAAATAAGCAGTAACGGCAAGTCCGCACCCTTGCGAATCAAAAAAGGGCGTAGAAAGCCGTCCATCGTTGCGGCGACAAGGGTGAACGCCAGAAGAACCGTTGCCCATATCGTATCACCAGAATAGTACATCCAAAAAACGGCCGGGACTAACACCAGTGCGGGGCCAATCTGCATCAAGCACAAGATAAATATCAAAGCTGTCAATACCGCAGCAAAGGGCATACCGACAACGAGCAGCCCGATGCCGCCCAAAGCGCTCTGCGCAACGGCGGTAACCACGACGCCGAGCGCCACGCCGCGAATGGCTTGTCCTGCCAGGCGTATTGCCATTTCGCCGCGATCGCCAGCCAAACGGCGGCCGAACCGGATAGCTGTGGCAGCTCCTTGTTCGCCCCGAGCGTACATCACCGCGGCTATCGCGGTCGTTAGCAGGAAGTGTAAGAACATGCCGCCCAGACTACCTGCTGCGGATACGAACCATTGAGCCACTTCGCCGGCATAGGGATCAAGCTTCGGTGCCAATTCGGGAATTCCGGCAGCGGTCAGTCTACCCCAGACGTCGCTCGCGCGTGCCCCGACAATTGGGACACGAGCCAACCATTCGGGAGCCGGTGGGAGTTTCAGCGCGAAGGCGCTTCGTATGAAGCCTTTGATATTATCCACGTTGTCGATGATCATATTGATGGCAAGCCAGAACGGTACAATGAGCACCAACAAGAGAATAAGCGTCATTACCAGGACGGCCGTGCCGCGGCGATTGCCGACATGACGTTCCACCCAAATCATCAACGGCCAGGTGGCAATAACCAAAGTCAAAGCCCAGACAATGGCAGGCAGGAATGGAAGCAACACCCAGGCACTGCTAACAAGCAAGCCGCCTATGAAAAGCACCGCGAGCGTCACCCGAGTAATATCCTGACGCGGTTGAACCATTTTCTTCGCCTCTAATTCAGATGCAGATTCGATGCAAACAGATGTCACTGATAGGATTCCCATGCGTTCATTCACGACACGTCTTGGCAGACCCCACGCGGCCGGTTGCATGCGGCGTAGCACGGCCGCCGCCGCAGTCGCACTGCCGGGCCTCTGTGCTTTTTCGGCCGCATGCGGCTGGCGAAACGTTTAAATCGGCAGTTCATATCGATACCCATGGCAGGGCAAAAATCGCCAATCAACAGCGCCAGCAAGCCCGCTCAGGAGCGCCCCTAGGAGCACCCTTTGCTGTAGAAGAATTTCTCCACCGCCCCGAACGCGTCTTTGGAATATTCTTTAGGATCGAGATCGCCGATCAAATCGGGAAACGCAAGATTTCCATTTGTGCTGTCGATGAAGTCCTGGAGGAATGTGCAGTTCTTGTTCTCGTGAGCAATCCGCAAGGCGATCGCCTCGACAAAACCGATGCAGTATCCATATTGCAACGGATCTGCTTCATTCCGGCACATCCCTTGAAGTTTGGCGAATGTCGGCTCTTCGGCAAGCGCGAGATTGCCGAAGCACGACAGCAACAGGACTGCGGCTAGTGAACTGGTCGCTGAAAGCACCGGAGTTTTCATCCGCACCACCTTCCTGGACTTGAAGAAATCGAAGCCGATTTAGTTTCGAATGGATGTTTTTTCTGGTTCTTTCTGCATTGGATGGAGGACGCCGTTCGCCTTATTTCCCGCCTTGCGGGCAAATTTCGTTTACTGCCTGTACTATCGCTCTGACCGCACTGTTTTGACGTGTTCCCGGGTGATTTCGAATAAAGGCCGTTACCGTAACATAGAGGGCGTCGGACGTGAATTGGCCGCTGAGCAAGCACTGGCGGATTTCCTGACGACGTGCGGCAAAATCGTCATTAAATGCTACACCAGTCTGATATTCAACAGCTCCGAATATGTACCCCGTCGCAAACCGCTTTTCTGCGTCCAAGAGCTCTGCCGCGGTCATGGCACCGGCGGGCGAGGACAAGAGCAAAAAGAACAATAAAAGGCGCAACTTCAAAGCCTAGGTCCCCCAAGGATTTCCGGCATCGATCACCAACAATCACGCACGATCAGGCTAGTTCAGCGAGAAGTTGACGACGTATTTCCTTCAGCTCCTCTATGCGTTTCTCGCTGCTCTTGGGCATACTCAAATCAAGCCTGTCGAGGGCGGCCGATGCCACTTGCGAGATAGCAAGCCGCGCAAACCATTTGTTGTCGGCGGGAATGACGAACCACGGAGCCCATTCCGTACTGGTATGCTCAAGCATCTCCTCGAACGCTTTTTGGTAGTCATCCCAATATTTTCGCTCCTCACAGTCCGCAGCCGAAAACTTCCAATGTTTTTTCGGCTCGTCGATCCGAGAAAGGAAGCGGCGCTTTTGCTCGTCCTTGGAAAGATTGAGAAAGAATTTCAGAATGATCGTGCCGTTCTGGCGCAGATATTTTTCGAAGTTGTTTATTTCTTTGAACCGTCGCCGCCAGATGTCTCCCCCTCCATCGAGCGGCGGAAGCTTTTGCTTTGCGAGAAATTCCGGGTGAACCCTCACGACCAGAACTTCCTCGTAATAGGATCGATTGAAGATGCCGATCATGCCACGCCCCGGCAGCGCCTTGGAAGCCCGCCAAAGGTAACCGTGATCCAGGTCTTCGGCCGACGGCGACTTGAAGCTTGTGACATGGCAGCCCTGCGGGTTGACGCCTGACATGACGTGGCGTATCGCCCCGTCCTTTCCGGCCGCGTCCATGGCTTGAAAGATCATGAGCAGAGCGTAGGTGTCCTGCGCATAAAGGAGCTCCTGCATGGCAGCAAGGGACTGAACGTTTGCCGCCACCTGTTCAAGGGCCCCGGCCTTGTCGTCATAGCCGCCGGTGAAATCCGGGGCAAAGTCCTTTTTGAGCGACACAGATTTTCCGGGTTCCACCGCAATATCGCGGAATCTGAACTTTACTTTGCCACTCGATCCAACTTCAATTTCACGCTTCTTGTCAAAGTCCACATCAAGTTTCATCTGCCCCTCGCGCGGTATACCAAACGTTGGCCAACAAGCCCAAACATGCTATCATACTCAAGAGGGAAAGTCCTATGATCCAAGATAGTATTCAGGCCTGACATCGGGGCTGGGGTGACCGCAATGGGCCTTTGACACTGAGTACTGGGAAGTATCGGGAGGAGTCGTGATGAAGCAAAGCGGATCAAGTGCGGCGGATTCGAAGGCCAATCTGTTCATGTCGGCCGAGGAACTGCGTGCATACGCGGACAAAATTGACATGGCGCGTGCGTCCAAGGCGTACGGCAGCATGAAGGTCGCAGAGGATGCGCGAAAAAAACTGCTGGACAAACTGTCAAGACCCTTAACGATTACCGAGGACATGCGGGTCAACTTCAGAACCCAGGTAAGGCAAGCCGCCGAGGATGGAAAAAACGAACTGATGGTCCTTCAGTTCCCCGTCGAGCTTTGCACCGACACGGGTCGTGCGATCAACAACAATGAGCCCGATTGGCCCGAAACTCTAACGGGTGTCCCAAGGCAATTATTCGAATTGTGGCGCGAGCGTATGAAGCCGGACGGTTATCGCATGTCAGCGATGATCGTAGAATGGCCAAATGGAATGCCCGGCGATGTTGGTCTTTTTGTGGGCTGGGGCGAAATCCGTCGTCATTAAGCCTGCGCAAGCATGGATTTTGATTTGTCGGCTGTACAAGATTGCTGCGTCATTGAAAGAATATGCGGCCCGCCAACATTATTGAAATGCCCCGAACAAGGCTGTTTTCGGGCTCGGGCGGGTGTTAAAGTCATGATTTCGACGGGCGCTGAAGGTGGCAACTGCAATTGCCCCGTGGACTGAGCATGGTCTTCTCTCGCGTGATAGCGCTACCTGGAAGATGGATACTCGACCCATGCCAACGCTGCCCCTGATATCCAGCTTAAGAGAATATCGGCCCGAATGGCTCCGCTACGATGTCACGTCCGGATTAGCCATTGCTGCAGTCGGATTACCAAGTGCAATTGCCTACCCTGCCCTGGCCGGATTGCCCCCTGAGGTCGGTCTCTATGCCAGCATCATGTCGCTCCTTGGCTATGCCCTGTTAGGCTCGTCGCGGCAGCTCATTGTGGGGCCGGACGCGGGCACGGTAACGGTTTTGGCCGCCGTTCTCTTGTCATTCGGCCTGTCATCGACCGATGAGCGAATCGTAGCATCCGCTGCGATTGCGGCTATGGTCGGCCTGCTTTGCTTTCTCGCCAACATCCTTCGGCTTGGCTTCATCGCCAACTTCCTGTCACGTCCGATCTTGACCGGGTTCATGACGGGTATTTCGTTGTCGATCCTTGTCGGCCAATTGGGCCGCTTCACCGGCGTCAAGATCGACAGCGACGGTCTGTTGAGGCCCATTGTCGAACTCGCGGCGAAAGTCGAACTGATTCACTGGCCCTCCCTGGCACTCGGCACCGGGCTGTTCATCCTGCTTCGGTTTTTAGGGGCATGGCTTCCAGCTGTTCCCGGACCACTGGTGGCCATGGGACTGGCCGCCGCTCTGTCCTTTTTGTTTGACTTTCCGGGATTAGGAATATCTGTCGTTGGTGAGGTCCCCTCGCAACTGCCATCTCCGGTAATGCTGATCCCCCAGGGCATCCCTATCGGCGATCTCGTTCTCGGTGCGGTGGCTGTGCTGATTGTAAGTTTCGGCTCTGGTATTGTGACCGCCCGAAGCTTCGGCGCGAAAAATGGATATCCCGTTGATGCCAATCGCGAACTCTTGGGCTTTGGAGCAGCAAACGTCGCCTCCGGATTGTTCGGCGGTTTCGCTGTGACCGCATCGGATTCCCGTACTGCAATCAATGATTTGATGGGCGGAAAAACGCAGCTGGCTGGCATTGTTTCTGCAGCTGCCCTGGCATTCACGGTTGTGTTCCTTACCGATGTGTTGGCTATCCTCCCGACACCGGCACTCGGCGCCGTACTCGCCTCGGCTGCTGTCAGTCTGATCGACCTGCATACCCTGCGGGAATTGTGGCGGATCAGCCGGGTCGAGTTCTCATTTGCGCTGATCAGCATCGTGGGCGTCATTGGCCTCGGCGTCCTGAAGGGCGTCGTGATCGCAGTGGGCGCCACATTGCTTTATCTCCTCATGAAAGGGTTAAGGCCACGCGACGCAATGCTCGGTCGTATTCCCGGGCGGGAAGGATTCTACAAGCTCCACCGGTACGCACAAGCGCAGCCTATTCCGGGGCTGGCGATCTACCTTCCCCAAGGCAGCTTGCTGTTCTTCAATGTCGACTATGTCAGAGGCCGTATCGAAGACGTTATCGCAAAACTCTCACCGGACACCAAATGGTTTATATTTGATGCCGGAGCGGCCGCCCAGATGGACACCACGGCAGCCGTCATGCTCGACGACATGCGCCTGCTCGCACAGGAGCGTGGGCTAAAGTTTGGAATTGTAGAGTTGCACAGCGAGCCGCTTGAAATATTGAAGCGTTCAGGCGTGGTGGCCAGAGTCGGTGCCGACATGATTTTCGATGATCTGGAGGACGCGGTCAGGGCCTTCTCGGCGCAAGCCAGCTAACCCCACAGCTGCAAGGTGAAACGGCATCGCTCCAAGATGTGCGCCTAGATCATGCGACGCGCGCTGACGATGTATCCACCCGATTGGAAGCTGTCATCGGCAAGAGAACTTCACGCAACCAGATTGGAAGAAGCGACCGGAACCCTCAAGTTTCGTCTCACTGCGCTTAAGCAAACCAAGAGCGTCAAATTTCCATCAACAATTGCGAAGACCTCCTCAACGCGACGAGACCGCGCTGGCGAACGCCAACGGCCGTGACCTCGGCTTGCACACGGTCTGTTGGAGCTACCCACGCGCATGTTCGACCGTAGGCGTCAGCCATTCTGGCAGCTTTTCGGCCTATTTTCCCTTCTTCGTCGAAGCGTTGAATGCATCGACATAACTGCGGCCGACAGCGCGAACCGCCCTGCCGATATCGTCGTAGACATCGTCGGTCAAGTTGGCGAAGGAAACGCGCACGCTCCAGTTCGGCGCATCGAATCCACCACCGTTGAGGAGCACGATTGCATGGTCTTCGGCGAGTTTGAAAACGAGATCGAGCGGATGGACGTTCTTTTTCAGCCACTTTACCATATCTTCGCCGACATATCGGCGCAGCCAGAACTCGAAATCGATCGTGCCGTAGTAGTACGCGAAGTTGGGGTTCGGCTGGACATCAAGTGGCAACCCTTCGAGCAGGCTGTCCACGCGGCTGTGACAGATATCCATGCAAGCCTTCTGGTAAAGCTTTTCGGTGTCCATCAACTCGCTGATGGAGAACATGGTCATCATCACCTGTTGCGGCAATGACAGACCCGCGGTGTGGTTGAGCGCGACGTCACGGCTATCGGCGACGATGCGGTCGATCATCTTGAGCTTGCGCGGCTCAAGCGTGATCGAAATATAGCGCTTGTCGAGCGCTTCGAGATCCCTGGCGGGCAGTTGGGAAATCATGCTGTCGAGAATGTTCTTCTCATGAATGGCGATGACGCCCAGTCGCCAGCCGGTGCAACCGAAGTATTTCGAATAGGAATAGACCCCGATGGTGTTTTCCGGCAGTTCTGCCATCAGCGAGCGGAAGCCTGGCACGAAGGTGCCATAGACATCGTCAGTGAGCAGCAGCAGATCCGGCCGCTTTTTCTTCACAAGGTCCACGATCTTCTTCATTGTCGGGGCGTCGATCGCCATCGATGTCGGATTGCCCGGGTTCACCACGAAGAAGGCCTTGATCTTCGGATCCTCAAGCTTCTTGATCTCCTCGTCGGAATATTGGAATCGGTTCTCCTGCTTCGCCTTTATGTGCACCGCCTTGAATGCATAGTCCTCAAGTTCGGCAATCTCGATATAAGGCGTGAATATTGGTGTTCCGAGGGCAATGGTGTCGCCTTTCTTCAGGATACGGTTAGCAATCAGCGACTTGAAGATATAGCACATGGCGGCAGTGCCGCCTTCCACCGCATAAAGGTCGAATTTGCCTGGCGGAACCTTGTCTCCGCACATCGCCCACATCAGATAACGGTGCGCCACCTGTTCGGCATGCACCAGCATGCGGTCGGGAACAGGGTAATTATCGCCGATAATGGAATCGGTAAGTTCGAACACGAACGCGTCCGCATCAAAACCGAACCCCCTGACCGCATGGTCGACCATTCGCGACAGAAAATCTGCCCCTTCCATTTCTGCGTGCTTCTCCAGCCAGGTTTTGAGACGCTCGGCGATGTCTTTTTGTTGCGGCATCCCGGCAACACCGGCCGTAGGATTATCCATCGTACGGCGCGATTCGGACAGAGCGTACTGGCCGAACAGGAAGAAACCTTCGCGCGGCTTGGTCGCGATCCAGTTTGGATTGCCGCGCCCCGCATTGAGCAGGACCTGGGTCGACTTCTGCGAACTGCGCTTGGCCAACTTGATCAACGCGTCCTTGATTTCGAACGGGCTCATTTTCTCATAGTCGCGGTAGTCAATCGTCGTCATGATATTCCTCCCACAATTGTCACCAAGCCAACACGGTACGGATCTCTTTCCGGTGTGGGACGGGCTCCTGCTCGCAAGCAGCGACTGCGTCAGCCTCATCGCGCCCAGGAAATACTGGCATCGCCACCTCGTTCCAAGAACATCAAAGATCCGCAAACGGAAAGACTAGAGTCGATCCGTCCCAAATGCATGCAGAAAGTCCCAACGCGGCATAAAGTCAAATTCAAACAGTAAAATAGAAGAGGCAATATTTACATTTTTTTCCAAAATACTTCTGCTTGGAATCGTGCACACAACAGTGTAAGCTTGTCAATACAGTTGGGTATTCGGGGTGAACGGCGTATGCTGCTTGGGCAGCGTGCCGTTTGGCTGATGGGGGGCATCATGTTCGACTGGTTCGCAAACACACTCCGCACCTATCCTGAAATCGCTATCTTTCTTTCCCTAGCCTTGGGCTATTACTTCGGTTCCTTTACGTATAAGGGCCTCGGTCTCGGCGCCGTAACGGCGACCCTAATTGCCGCCGTTATCATTGGCCAGCTTGGCATAACCATTTCCCCGCCGCTCAAGGCGACCGTCTTCCTGATGTTCCTGTTCGCAGTCGGTTACGGCGTCGGTCCGCAATTCGTCCGGGGCATCGCCAAGGACGGCGTGCCGCAAGCATTGTTTGCCGCAATCGTGTGCGTGTTCTGTCTCGGTGCACCTTTCATTGCCGCCAAGGTGGCTGGCTACGATGTCGGATCGGCGGCGGGCCTCTACGCCGGTTCGCAGACCATTTCGGCTTCTATGGGCCTCGCGACGGACGCCATCAATCGCCTTGGCCTTGCACCCGAGGAAACCAAGCGGCTACTCGACGCCATGCCGGTTGCCTATGCCGTGACCTATATTTTCGGCACTGTGGGCTCGGCTATCGTACTGGCGTTGCTAGGTCCGGCATTGCTGGGCATCGACCTCGAAGCGGAATGCAAGCGCTATGAGGAAGAGCACGGGGGCAAGAAGGAAATAGGCGGTGCCGGAACAGCTTGGCACAATTACGAATTGCGCGCCTTTCGCGTCAAGGAAGACGGGAGGGTTGTCGGCCTCACGGCGCGGCAGGCCGAGGCGCTGATCCCGGGGCAGCGGGTTTTTGTCGAGCGTGTAAGACGGAGCGGAAAGATCCTCGACGCGACCGAAGACACTGTTATCCAGGCTGGTGACATCGTGGCAGTCGCCGGACGCCGCGAAGTCCTGGTCAGTCTGATCGGCGCAGCCGCCGAAGAGGTGGACGATCGCGAGCTTCTGGCGGTGCCGGTCGAAGGTGTGGACGTGCTGGTTACCAGCAAGCACGCCGACGGCAAGACACTTGCCGACCTTGCGCAGTTACCGTCCGCCCGCGGTGTGTTCCTGCGCAGGATTGTTCGCGGTGCAACAGCGACGGAAATCCCCATCCTGCCCAACACCAAGATCCATCGCGGCGATATATTGACATTGGTCGGCCGCACTCAGGATACCAGCGCCGCGGCCAAGGCACTAGGCGTTGCCGATCGCCCGAGCGATATCGCTGACGTTGCCTTCATCGGTGCCGCGATAGCGATCGGCGCATTGGTCGGAGCATTTGTCTACAAGGTCGGCGATATACCGTTGACGCTATCCACGTCCGGGGGCGCGCTCATTTCCGGACTTGTCTTCGGCTGGTTGCGGTCCGTCCATCCGACATTCGGACGAATTCCGTCATCGACAGTATGGTTTATGAATTCCGTCGGCTTGAACATCTTCATTGCCGTGGTCGGAATTTCGTCAGGACCGGGCTTCATTGCCGGCTTGCAGCAATTGGGCTTCAGCCTGTTTCTTTGGGGCATTTTCGCCACAACAGTCCCGCTGATATTGGCAATGTATGTGGGAAAATATGTGTTTCGCTTCCACCCCGCGATCCTATTGGGATGCTGCTCGGGCGCCCGCACGACGACCGCCTCACTCGGCATGATCAATGACCGGGCAAAGAGCCAGATTCCCGGGCTTGGCTACACAGTGACCTATGCGGTGGGCAATACCCTGCTGACCGTCTGGGGTATGGTCCTTGTCCTGCTGATGGCGTGAGTGTGCCGGCTCTCCAGGTTGGCTGGGGATTACCAAGAGCATTGGATGCGACGAGATCGACGTGACAACGACGGCTCGGATTTACTCGAACACAGACGCGAAGGGAGGACAACCCCGTGCCCCGCGAAACCAAACACAATGATCAATTTCTGCTCATCCATTCTGCTCGGGCTGACAACTGGCGCGAGATCACGACGCTAGCCGATGCCTGGGCGGCCAAGCAAGGCGAACGGGCTGCGTTGGAAGGCGCGCTCGCTGCCTTATCGGCCAGCGAGGAATATCACGCCTACCCGGGCGCACGGCTGCTCGGGGCGCTGAGCGAACGCATAGCCAGCAACGACGCGGGGGGTGCTGCAAAACTCGCGCGGCGCATCTCCAATGGTCTGCTGACCCGTGTCTACCGTGGCCGTCCGGCGGAGTGGGATGTTCATGACGAGATGTCGCCCAGCGAAGTGGCGGATGTCATGCCGACTGCCACGGGTGAGACGGGCGCTCGCCGGCCCTATTTCGAAGTGCTGTTCGTCAACAGCCAGCCGGCGGCGCGTTGGCCCGCGCTTGCCGGCGAAATTCGACGCCTGCGCCGGCCGGAGGATACTTTCATCTATGAACCCATCTTCGTTGGTTCTTTCGAGGATGCCTTATGCGCGGCAATTGTGAACCCCGACATTGTTTCGGTCGTCCTCGCTGAAGGCTTCCCCTACCGGTCGCGTTATGATGTGCCGGTCCTGCGCTCCGTGCTCGATCCCCTTGCCGAATCGGAAACAGCCGACAAATCAGCGCTTCGGCTTGCACGCACTCTAAAGAGGATCCGGCCGGAACTTGACATATATCTGCTTTCCGATCGCGAGGTGGAAAAGCTTGCTGGCGACTCGGCAGCCGATGCTGTGCGGCGTATCTTTTATGCCGTCGAGGAACCGCTTGAACTGCACCTTGCCATCCTGGAGGGCGTGCAGGCACGCTACGAAACGCCGTTCTTCGACAATCTGAAGAACTATGCCCGCCGGCCGATTGGCACGTTCCACGCATTGCCCATCGCTCGCGGCAAATCCGTGTTTCATTCCGACTGGATTCGTGACATGGGCGAATTTTACGGAATCAATCTTTTCCTGGCGGAAAGCAGTGCGACCACGGGTGGCCTCGACAGCCTTTTGGAGCCGACGGGCAATATCAAGCGCTCACAGGAGATGGCCGCTCGTGCTTTTGGCGCCGATCATGTTTTCTTTGTCACGAACGGCACCTCGACCTCAAACAAGATGGCAGTGCAGGCGCTGCTGGCTCCCGGCGACATCGCAGTTGTGGATCGCAACTGTCACAAATCGCACCATTACGGCATGGTTCTGACCGGCGCTCAGCCATATTATGTCGAAGCCTTCCCCATGACGGAATATTCTATGTATGGGGCAGTTCCGCTCGACACCATAAAGCGCGCGCTGCTGGCGCTGCGGGCAGAGGGCCGTCTGGAGCGCGTTAAACTTCTCGACCTGACGAACTGCACTTTTGACGGTCATATGTACAACGTCAGACGGGTCATGGAGGAATGTCTGGCCATTAAACCGGACCTGATCTTCCTTTGGGACGAGGCGTGGTCTGGCTTTGCCCGGTTTTCGCCATTCCTGCGTCCGCGAACTGCCATGGGCGCGGCGACGGAAATTGAGGAATGGCTGCGCGATCCGGCGTCGATGAAGGCATATGAGAATCAGCAGGAAGCATTGGGCAAGAAACCATCCGACAACAAACTGCTGTCAACGCGGCTGATCCCGGATCCGCGCCAGGTCCGGCTGCGCGTCTATCAGACAAACTCCACGCACAAATCGATGTCAGCGATCCGCCAGGGTTCCATGCTGCTCGTCAAGGATGTCGATTTCCCCACGGTCGAGGCGCAGTTCCATGAAGCGGTGTTCACTCACGCCTCGACCAGTCCCAACCAGCAGTTGATCGCAAGCCTGGACACGGCGCGCCGGCAAATGGAGCTCGAAGGCTATGGCCTGGTCATGAACGCCATAGAGATTGCGCTCAAGATCCGGCGGGCCATCAACGAGCATCCGCTGATTTCGAAGTACTTTCGGGTACTTGGAGCAGATGAGATGATCCCGGCACCATTTCGCCAATCGGGATTTACGGACTATCTGGCAACAGAGGCTACCTGGGCAACGGTCGTAAAGGCGATGCGGGAAGACGAGTTCTATCTCGATCCAACACGCATGACCCTGGTCTGCGGCAGGGCCGGTTTTGACGGAACGCAATTCAAGGGCCTTCTGGCGAGCGCATACGGTATCCAGCTCAACAAGACGTCGCGCAACAGTGTGCTGCTGCAATCGAACATCAACAACACGCGCAGCGATGTCGCCCATCTGGTCCGCGTTCTGGTGGAGATCTGCCATGTCATCGAGAAACGGCTGGCCGACGGGGGAGAGGCCGAGCGGACCGCATTCAAGGCGCGGGTAAAATCGCTGATGACCGACGTGCCCGACCTGCCCAATTTCAGCCGCTTCCACGATGTGTTTCGCCGCGACGCGGGGAAAACGACGCCGGAGGGCAATATCCGTGAAGCCTTTTTTGGCGCCTACGATCCTTCGATATGCGAATACGTGCCGCTGTTCGGCGCAGAATGCGACCGCCGGCTGAGCAAGGGACCGGAAATGGTCTCGGCCAATTTCGTCATACCCTATCCACCGGGATTCCCGATCATGGTGCCGGGTCAGGTGCTGACCCAGGAAACGATCGATTTCATGCGAAAGCTGGATGTGAAGGAAATTCACGGCTACGAGAAAGCCAAGGGCCTAAAGTTGCTGCTACCTGATGCCATCGCTGCAAGAGCAAGGCGTTGAGCGGGACCGCCACGGCGCCCTGTGACAATGAGCTGATCGCGCTCAAAAGCGAAGGTCCTGGTGGGGGGTGCCAATGATTTGGTTGGAGCAGTTCCTGGTCAAATATCCGGAGCTCGCCGTGTTTCTTGCCATCAGTATCGGCTATGTGATCGGCGGCGTGAAGGTCAGGGGCTTTGGCCTTGGGCCCGTTACCGGCTCACTCTTCGCCGGTATTCTGATTGGTCAATTCGCCCACGTTCCGATTGCCGGCATGGCAAAGTCTTTTCTCTTCCTTCTGTTCTTGTTCGGCATTGGTTATTCGGTCGGACCGCAATTCCTGCAGGCGCTGAAGCGCGACGGGTTAAAGCCGGTACTGCTCGCCGTGGTCGTATGCGTGACAGGACTGCTCACTGCTATTGTCATTGCCAAGGCTCTTGAGCTTGATGCCGGCTTTGCTGCGGGACTTGTTTCTGGCGCGCTCACGGAGAGTCCGGCGATGGGCACGGCGACAGAAGCCATCAATGCCCTGCCGCTCCTGGAGGATGAACGCGCGCGGCTGGTGGCACACGTCGCGGTGGCCGATGCCGTGTGCTATGTGTTCGGTGCCGTTGGCGTCATTTTGTTCTGCAGTCTGGTAGCGCCGAAACTGCTTGGTATCGACCTGGCCGCCGAGGCACTAAAGCTGGAGCAGGAGCTAGGCATCAAGCGGACAGCGTCGGGAGTCACGTCTGCCTGGCACAGGTTCGAGTTGCGCTCCTACAGGATCGCGGAAGACGCGCCAAGCGCAGGACTGTCTGTTGCCGCTGCTGAGGCAAAATTTCCCGAGCACCGGCTGTTCATCCAGCGTGTGCGGCGCGGGGAGCGAATTTTCGAGGCGACCCCGGACCTCGTATTGAGCCCGAGGGACGTCGTCGCAGTGTCTGGCAGGAGAGAGGCCCTGGTGGAGTTGCTCGGTCAGCGCGCCACCGAAGTAGAAGATCGCGAACTCCTCGATATTCCGGTGTCAGTTGCAGAGGTGCTGGTAACAAGCCGGGACCTGGACGGTCGCAGTATCGCTGACGCGGCCAAGGAGGACTGGACTCGCAACCTCTATCTGCGAGCCATTACGCGCGGGGGCCAGGAGCTTCCCCTTGCCCCGGGGGTCGCGGTGCAGCGTGGCGATCTCCTCCGGCTGGTGGGGCCGGAAGCCGTCGTCTCGCGCGCCGCCAAGCGGGTAGGCGTCATTGTCGCACCGACGACCGCCACCGATTTCTTCGTCCTTGGCCTCGCTATCTTCCTTGGCGGGCTTGTCGGCGTGCTTGTCACCATTCCAGTGGGGGACATGCGGATCTCTTTGAGCACCAGCGTGGGAACCTTGCTGGCGGGGCTGGTCGTCGGGCATCTGCGCACGCGCTTCCCGCTGTTCGGCCGCATACCGGATGGAGCCGTCTCGCTGATGACGGCACTCGGTCTCGCCGCCTTCGTTGCCATGACCGGCCTCCATGCCGGACCCATCTTCCTGTCGGCCATCGCAGAGGCGGGTATCGGCCTGCTGTTCGGCGGTATGGTGGTTACGATGATGCCCATGATCGTCGGCCTCTACGTCGGACGCTATCTGCTCGGCATGAACCCGATACTGCTCCTGGGTGGTCTGGCAGGATCGCAGACAATGACCGCCGCCATGGCCGCAGTACAGGAACGCTCGGGCAGCCCGGTTGCCGTCCTTGGCTACACCCCGGCAGTCCCCATCGGCCACATCCTGCTGACGACTTGGGGAACCGTGATCGTGGGCATCATGGCCGGTTAGACCCCGACCGACGCCATCGCCGGTTACGGCGTTGGTACCGATGGCGCAGAACCTGCGACCAAAATGGATTTCAACAGCTCGCTGCCGCCCGACCAGAGGATTTGCAAGCCAAGGCAAAACAGAATGAATGCCGAAAGCCTCACTGCGATATCGGTGCCGCCTTTGCCGAGGATCCTTTGAATGCGATCCGCGTAAGTGAAGCAAAGCAGGATGGTCAGCGCCAGAACAGCAATGGCGACGACGCTCGCCACGACGAATATGAGCCTGTCAGCCGGGCTGTTGATCGTTGCCTCCGAAAGTCCGATGCTGATCACCACTGCCATCGAGCCTGGGCCCGTGGTGAGCGGGAGAGTCAGCGGATAGAAGACCTGATCAAGCAGACGGGTGCGAGGAGCTGCGTCTGCCGGCGTCTCCAGTTCCTTGTGGCTTCCTTCATTGAGAAGCTTCCATCCCGATACGGCGACAATAAATCCCCCACCAACGCGAAGGATCGGGATGGAAATGCCGTAAAACTGCAGGATGAGCGCGCCGAGCAAAAACGAGCACACCAGGAGGATGAACGAGTTCAGGGCGATGCGCCGGGCGAGGAAAGCGCGAAGTTCGGGCGTAGCGCCCCTTGTAAATCCAAGAAAGACGAGCGCAGAGCCAGGTGGATTGACGACTGGAAAGATCGATGCAAGCACCAAAGCGAACGTGTTGATGGCGGCGTTCATTGAGGCGTAAAATTCTTGATCGGGCAGGCGCTGTCAAGACCTGGAGAAAGCATGATGGCAGCCCATCGGCCGGCCGCGTCAGTCATCCCATTGGCCTTTCGGACCATTCGCACAACATTACCAAGTTCTGGTCTTACACAACACGGCATATATCGATCGGAAATCGGCCTTCCCCTTTGCGCGAAACGAGTGGCAGCAGGTGCGCCTAAAAGTTGCGCTGGACGCGGACGATGCTCCCGATGGCGTCATCATCGCCGAACTCGCTGACAGCCTCATCCTCCCGCGCGCCCCCGAATTTGGTATAGTTGAGTTCGGGCCTGATGATGAGCCCAGGTACAATTTCATAGTTCACATTGAGGGCGAGAGCCAAGGTGCCCTGTTCTTCGTAGGCGGCCTGCCCGTTAATCGTCGCCTTTTCGGTGACCTTGAAGGCAAAACCGCCCCAGGCAGCCCAGTCGCCTTCCCAGAGGCCGTACCAGTTGCGGTTCTGGTTGGTGACGAAGGAGTCAGCGTCGTAGTTTGACTGATATCCACCCATCACCCAAACCGATATCGCGTCGCTCAAACTCACATCCAGGCGTGCCTTGATTCCCACATCCTCCTGCACCGAATCGTAGCCGACGACCGCACCGATTTGTCCCCACTGCTGCTGCAGTTTCACGCCCGCAAGAACGTGTGGCATATAGTCATCAATGATGTAGTCGTATCCGTTGAATATTTCGCCCTGTTCGGCGGCGATAATGGCCGAAAATCCGTTGCCGCCCTTGAAAGTATAGCTGATCTGGTTGCTGGAAATGCTGTCGGAACCGTACTGGATCACGTCGTCCTGAATGATGCTGCTTCCGGCATAGCCCAACCAGGAGCCGAACAGCACATCGTTGAGGCCGATCTGGAAACCGCCGAGTTCGATGAATGCTTGATGCAGGGACTCCGCATTATCGCCGTTCGTATTCTGAACACGGGTGTCTGCAAAGGATCGCAGAGTGCCCAACTCGGTCTCGGAGCGAGCATCGAATCGAAGTTCGGCGCGCGAGCGAGCATACCAGGTGTCGTTTTCGTCTGCGCCGACGGGGCCGCCGGTGAACACGTCATCACCTCCTGCCAGGTCAAAACGCAGATACCCGCTGACCTTTAGGCACGTCTCGGTGCCGGGTATGTAGAAGAAGCCGGCGCCATAGGCATCGCATACACGAACATATTCCATGGAATCAGGTTCAGCGACGACCACAGCGTCAGCTGAGCGTGCCACTGATGCGACAACGACTGTTCCTGCAACGGCGAGAAGAAGAGCTCGAAAATCCATGGCATCCCCCATCGGTTGCACTCAATCAAGTGAGTCGCAGCAACCCTCAAGCAACCTGAGCAAGGTATAGCACCACGGCAGCGTCAATACTGTCGCCGTATGGCCACACCCCACGCTATTCCACCAGGATAAGCATGTGGGTAGATCATTGGCCTGTAGGCCCGGCTCGACAAAAAATTCTGATTGATTTGGATTGATGGCGATCGATCGCATTGGCCCTAAGCGGGCAGGCAGCCGCTTCCGTCGCCACGAGCATCCACGTTTTTGCTTCGCCAGTACACATCGGCGAGGCATTGCGGGCTTACCGTCCATTGGCATCGACAAGCTCATGGTCGAGGGCTTGGATCATAGTGTATCGCGAAGTTTGCACACCAAAGCACACAGTTTTAAGCCGCTTTCGTCTTCGGTCATGTTGGCCACGACATGATGATTGGTAAGGATGTAGCTGGCAGGGCGAAGCGAATTTGTACCTCCCGTCCGTAAAGGTTCAGCGGCCACTTGCATTCTCTCCATGCGTTTGACCTCGTCGCGTGTCCCCGGCGTCAATTCGAATATGTCGGCAGCCGTTCCGCGAGCCAAGGCCTACTGCAAAATAAACTATTGATTATATTGATATTTTTGGAACGTTTGCTCAATTATGTTTATTTGGCAGCCATACGCTTGAATTTGTGCCACCTGCCCTGGAGCCGGCAGGCCCCGGCAAGCTCGAGATGTCCCTGCCAGCCGGTTACCGCACCGATGGCGCCGTCGTTGCGCCAGCTCCTCTGCTCGATCGCGAGTCCCAGAGACAACAAAAAGCGGTTGGTTCGCCCATCGGCAATGCTTTCACGCACTTCCTGATAGGCTCTATCCCGCAAGGGAGCGCTGGCGTTGCGCAAGGCGGAGAACTCGATATCCGGGAGATTGGCCTTCTCGAGGTTGGCAGGCGTGCCGGTCCCAGTGTTCGCGCGAAGCGCTTTGCTTCGGCATCGAGCGCCTGCAAAGAAGGCGCGTCCATCTCCCGCCGCAAACAATAGAAAGCCGTGTGCAGCCGCCGCAGGGCCACACGCAACTGGTGGACGCCTTCGGGTTCACGGCCGCTTGCGGCGGGGTAAAGATTGGACAGTATCTGTTGCTGACAGGCCGACAACAGTTTGGCAATCTCCTCAACGACGCTGTCGTCGCCGCGAAGATTCGACGGACCAGCCTTCACCGCCGCCGGATCGGATTTGCTCTGGGCTCCCAGCCTCAGTTGCGAGACATCCATCAAGCCGAGGCCGAACTGGTAAAGCGCAGCAGCCTTGCCCTGTTTCAGTTCAAGTTCGATTTCCGGCACCGGCTCTCGCTGGACTCCGGCTTCTATCACACCCTCGTCGAAGGCGACTTCGATCCGGCCATCCGGCACATCGACGACAATTGCGTGCCTGCGGACCCTGGTGACAAGGTCGGCACGAGTTCGTGGACAGCAATCTGATTGAAAACCTCGGAAATCTCGGCGGTTGGCAACACTGAGGTCAGGAGCCAACGTCTTGACTGGCGCTTCCCATTCCGCACGTGTCAACGCACCATTGACCGAAAAGCTTTTGATTGTTTGCGTAAGATGTCTGCCGCTGCGCCGAACCCGCAGGGACAGGCCGGCATCAAACAAATGATGGTCGTTCGTATCGTAATACGTCGTTTCCAGCCGACGGACTGTCCCCTTGTTGCGGGCGGATTGCAAAATGGCGGGCGAGGTTCGAAGCTGATCCAGAGCACCTGAAGGGGCAAGGAGCTTTAGCTCGGTCTCAACAGGGGCCGCAGCAACGCAGCAGCACCATTGATGCGCGATGGCTTGCCCGCAGTGCGATCCTGCTCTGTCACAATGGAGGACCCCTGTTCCCATCAACTCCCCGAAACCGCCGCATATTATCGCTTCCGCCTCGGATTGTAATGCACAATGATACCAGTGCTGCAGCGCGGGACGTTTCGCGACCGTGCGGGCAAGCCCTACGCCTGGTGGCCTGTGCCCGCATCCGCGTTAATTCATTGTTCGGCTAAGATTTTTCGCTGCCGTGCCAATCCCGGCTTGGCGACGGGAACTTACTCCATGCAATGGCCAGGCTAGTACAAGTCTGGGTCGCCTTTCGCTGACAGCGTCAGCCGTCAACGCGGCAATCGCCCACCTCGGCCGAACGCCTGGCCGAAGGGCAGATCGCTAAACTCAAGCCGCCAAACCAGCGGTCGCGGAGAGCTCGATTTGCTCCAAGCCAGACCAATGGGCCATCCAACTGCGCGATGCATTAACACTGGGTCAGATGGAGGGTCGAAAGCTCCACGCCGATTGACTACGTGTGCCATACCTGCGACATTATCAGCGCATGGTTTGTTGGACTTGATTGCGTGCAATGCCAGCCAGGCAAGTTTGAATCGCGCTTAAGCTCGAAGGGTCCTGTCGTCCCGTTATGGACATTTGATAGGCTGCCGGTGCTTTGCGCAGGAGACATAAAATGACCGCTGGCACGAAGCAGCCGTTCAACAGTACAGACCCTCGGCTGCCCGCGCGGGCAAAGACGTTGTTCCTCGATCGGGTCATCGCTCTCATCCGCAGATCGGTGCAAAGCGCTGGGTGGAGGGCAGTCAGACGAACACGGATATGAGGTGCGGATCCTGACCGCCGAGGTCGTTGCAGCTGGCCTGCCAACTATCCCTTACCGCCAGAACGTTTAGGGATGAAGCAAGCTTGCCATGACCTCACACCCGGTAGAGTTCGCTATCGAACCGGCACGAATGGGGAGCTTTTACGATGTCAGTTCGCCAGGTCGCTCAGGCGCCAAAGATGCATGCGAAATACGAGGGCTTAATTGCGCGGGCGAAAGAGACGCCTGCAGCGACAACGGTGGTTGTGCATCCCTGCGACGAGACATCGTTGCGAGGCGCAATTGATGCGGCCGAGGCCGGCATTATCGTACCAATCCTGGTGGGGCCGAGCCGCAAAATCCGTGCCGTTGCGCAAGAGCACACGCTTGACGTGGGTCGGTTCGAAATCGTCGACGTGCCGCACAGCGAGGCAGCGGCCACACGGGCGGTCCAGCTCATACACGAGGCGAAGGGCGAACTGCTGATGAAGGGCAGCCTGCACACTGATGAGCTCATGCGGGCCGTCACCGCGTCCGCGACGGGGCTGCGTACGGCGCGGCGGGTTAGCCACGTCTTTGTGATGGACGTACCAACCTATGCCCAGACGTTGTTCATCACCGATGCAGCCATCAACATCTTTCCCGATCTCGATGCCAAGCGCGACATTATCCAAAATGCGATCGACCTCTTCACCCAGGTCGGACTCGGCGAGCCTCGGGTCGCGATCCTTTCTGCCGTCGAAACCGTTACGTCGAAGATTCCATCGACCATTGAGGCTGCGGCTTTGTGCAAAATGGCCGAGCGCGGCCAGATCACAGGCGCAGTGCTCGACGGTCCGCTCGCCTTCGACAACGCAATTGACCCGGAGGCAGCGAGGATCAAGGGTATCCACTCCCCCGTCGCTGGACGCGCGCAGATTCTGGTCGTTCCCGATCTGGAAGCAGGTAACATGCTGGCCAAGAACCTCACCTTCCTTTCCAAGGCAGACGCTGCCGGCATTGTGCTGGGCGCGCGCGTCCCGATCATCCTCACGTCGCGTGCCGATTCTGTTCGCACACGCCTGGCTTCCTGCGCCGTTGCAGTGCTGCTTGCCGACGCGCGGCGTCGCGCAGCAGCACTGCCGGCTGAGTAGCCGCGATGGACGCGATCCTGGTTCTCAATGCTGGCTCCTCGAGCCTGAAGTTTCAGGTATTCGGGATCAGCGGGACCGGGGATTTGCAAAGATTGGTCAAGGGCCAGATCGATGGCGTCGGCACGTCACCGCGGCTGCGGGCCACAGGGCCGGATGAAAAGCCGCTGTTGGATCGGAACTATCTGCCGGACGATGTTTCGGATCTCAAGGCTGCCACGCGGGTTGCGGGAGATTGGCTGCGTGAGACGACGGATGTCAATCTTGTGGCCGTTGGTCACCGTGTCGTTCATGGCGGGCCTGATTACGCCCGGCCCGTTCGCGTGGACAAGGCCGTCTTGAAACGTCTCGAACGCTACGTCCCCCTCGCGCCACTCCACCAGCCAAACAATCTGGCGCCAATTCGCACGCTGCTCGAACGGCGTCCGGAACTACCGCAGGTAGCCTGCTTCGACACGGCATTTCATCGCGGTCAAAGCGCGGTTGCGGATCACTACGCGATCCCGGAACGCTTCTATGCGCAGGGCGTGCGGCGATACGGCTTTCACGGCCTGTCCTACGAGTACGTTGCAGAGCGCCTGCGGACGGTCGCGCCAGACCTCGCCGGCGGACGGGTGATCGTCGCGCATTTGGGCAGCGGCGCTTCGATGTGCGCCCTGTCGGATGGCCGTAGCATCGAAAGCACGCTCGGATTCACGGCGCTCGACGGCCTGCCCATGGGAACGCGGTGCGGGCAGATCGACCCGGGCGTGGTCCTCTATCTCATCGCGGAAAAGCGCATGACGGTTGAGACCGTGCAGGACCTGCTTTACCGCCAGAGCGGTTTAAAGGGCCTCTCCGGAATCAGCAACGACGTTCGCGAACTGCAGGAGAACACGGATCCTCGTGCCAGGTTCGCCATCGATTATTTCGTCTACCGCGTCGGTCTGTACGCAGGGACGTTGGCGGCGGCCCTGGGCGGGCTTGACGCCTTCGTATTTACCGCCGGGATTGGAGAGAACTCGGCCCTGGTTCGGGCACGCATCGCCGAGAAGCTTGCGTGGCTCGGTGCCACGCTCGACCCAGCCGCCAACATGGCGCGGAAACTTCTGATATCGAGCAAGGAAAGCCGGCTTGCTTTACTGGTCGTTCCAACTGACGAAGAACTGATGATCGCGCTGCACACGCTAGAACTGGTCAAGGGAGACAAAAAGCACAATACCGCCGGCCAACGGTAGAATGCGTACAACCAGGGGGCGGTCAGTCGGGCTGGGCGCGATGCCCGGGGCGCAACGCCTCCATGCAATCTACAGCCAGCCACCGGAAAATCCGGCTTTGCGCAATCCAGTCACGACCGGCTGACATTTACTCATGATGTTCCAGATCAGGCCCGTCCGATAATTTTCGATCATCAGCACGACTGGCCCTTGGTCGATACCAAAATGATAGGGGCTTACCCACCATCCGCTCGGACTGGTTTCCACTGCATATGTCGCATTGAACGACGGTTTGAAACCGTAGAGTCGTGTCATGCCGAGATTCATCCGTGCAAAGTTTCGCACTGTCGGCACGACGATTTCCGGCGCGAAGGGCAATGAGGCAACGACAACCCATGGCGCGACCGTCCCATCGTCAGGCCCGAACGGAGCCCCGCGCGCGACGTAGTCGAAGAACTCCCGCTCCACACCATTGACTGTTCGTTTGAACCAACCGGGTCCGTCACTCGCGGTAAAGCCCCAACAGTGCTCCCCGTACCCCGCAAAGCCCATTGGATTGCGAATTGCATATTCCTGCTGCACAAACGTTGCCTGCCGGCTGTTTTCGAAGTAGTCGCTGTCGTGCAGCCGCATGAACTCGTCGCGGATGCCCCGAAAGTCGATCCACATGTGCGATAGCTGGTGCGTAAAGAGCGGCCCCGAATACAGAAACTCGCGGCCGTAGATGCTTTTCCATTCATAGGTTTCGGTGTAAGCGGCAAAACACTCGGGCGGTAATGGATGGGTTGGCGACCCCAAGCCTAAAATGTAGAGCAGCAAACCTTCATCATACCCGCGCCATCGATAAGGAATGAATCCGCTTTCCGGGCGCCAGCCGTGGGTCAGAGTAGGACCACCATCGCAGGCCCATTTCCAGTCTGCACGCTCATAGAGCGCCGTAGCAAGTTGACGGATCTGTGCCTCATCGGATGTGTCGCGATCAAAGTAGGTCGCAGCGGTTAAGGCGCCGGCAAACAGGAACGCCGAATCGATGGTCGACAACTCGCATTGCCAGACCCGGCGCCCTGTTTCGATGTCCAGAAAATGATAGAAAAAGCCTTTGTATCCTGATGAATCCGCTTCGGGCCCCTGCGGGCTTGCCATCAAATTTCGCAGTCGCTTGCGGGTGATCTTGGCGGCGAATTCGCGGATAATGAGCCCCCGCTCGACAACAACGGGGATCGTGGCCAGAGCCATGCCGATTGCCGCGATGCTTGCTGGGGCATTCGGTTCGGTCTTATCGCGCACCAGCCCGTTGTCGGGGTTGGTGCAGTGGAGATAGTACAGCAAAGTGGTGAATTGCAGCCGCCCCAGGTCCTGGTCGGTCGGCAAACGGTCGAGATCGGCATCGGTCGAGGGCATTTGGGGCATGATCGCTATCCAATTACGACGCGAACATCATGCGTGTGTCCGCCTTTTCTAAGAGGTACGTTTCCATCAGTCATCGGTCTCCCGTCCAGCATGACCGAGTGCACGCCGCGGCCGACGCCCTTTGAGTTGTCGAAACTGATACGGTAAGTCGCCAACCCATACCTGTAGACAAGCTCATAGCCCGGCCAACTGGCCGGAACGCATGGCTCAAACCGCAAAAATTGGCCTTGTCGGCGGAAACCAAGAATGGCCTCCAGCGCTATGCGATACAGCCAGCCGGCCGATCCGGTGTACCACGTCCATCCACCTCGGCCCGCGTGGGGAGGCGCGCCATACACATCAGCGCTGACCACATACGGCTCCACCTTGTAACGTTCGACTTGATCTTTTGTCGCACCGTGGCAAATCGGGTTGATCAAGTTCCAAAGCTTCAGAGCAAGATCGCCGTTGCCTTGCAATGCAGTCGCCCAGACGACCCAGGTCGCAGCATGCGTATACTGGCCGCCATTTTCGCGGATGCCGGGTACGTAGCCCCTGACGTAGCCGGGGTACAAAGAGCCTTTATCAAATGGCGGGTCGAACAGCTGGATCAGCATGTCCTGATGCCGGACAAGCCTGTCCTGAACCGACTTCATCGCCCTTGAGGCCCGCTGCGCATCAGCCGCACCCGAAATGACGGCCCAGGCCTGCGGGATGGCGTCGATCTGGCATTCGTCGTTGAGGCTCGACCCGAGCGGAGTGCCATCGTCAAAATACGCCCGACGATACCAAGCGCCGTCCCAGGATTCGGCTTCAAGGGCCACGCGCAATGCCTCGGCGCGTTCGCGGCACCACGCGGCGCGGCTGGCATCTCCACGAGAGGCCGAGATCGTGGCAAATGACTTCAGCACTGTAAGGAAGAACCAGCCGTTCCAGACGCTTTCTCCCTTTCCTTCCGCTCCGACCTTGTTCATGCCATCGTTCCAGTCGCCCGTTCCCATGAGTGGGAGGCCATGACTGCCCAGTCGATAACCACGTTCCAGCGCACGGATACAATGGTCGTAAACGGTGCCCGTCTGTTCGCTGGTCTTGGGTTGATTGAACTCCTCGTCCTGATCGTCTCGCAATACCGGTGCCTTGATGAAGGGTACTGTGTTATCAAGTATTCGAACGTCGCCCGTGGTGGAAACGTAGTAGTGAACAACAAGAGGCAGGAAATACAAGTCGTCAGTGATGCGGGTGCGCACGCCGATGCCGGATGGAGGGTGCCACCAGTGCTGGACGTCTCCCTCCTCAAATTGGTGTGCTGCCGCCCGCAGGATGTGCGAGCGGGTTTCACTCGGCGCGCTGCAGACCAACGCCATCACGTCCTGAAGCTGGTCCCTGAACCCGTATGCACCGCCAGACTGATAGTTGGAAGTGCGCGCCCAAACGCGGCACGCCAAGACCTGGTACAATAGCCAACGATTCACCATCAAGTTCAAGCCGACGTCCGGCGTTGAAACTTGGATCGTATCGAGGATGTCATCCCATTGGCGCGATACAGCCAAGAAGCTGGCACGCGCGTGTGTCACGTCGGTATAATCGTGAACAAGTCTGCGGACCTGCTTGAGGCCCGCAACCTGTCCAAGAACAAAGGTGACCTCCTTGCTTTCGCCTGGTGCCAGGGAGATATCAACCATCAGCCCCGCACAGGGGTCCTGCAGTGGACCGAAGCGTTCTGCCAGATTGCTTCGGGCAAGAGCAGCTGGCCGAGATACGGACCCGTATTTGCCAAGAAACTCCGTACGGTCGGAGGTCGTTGATCTCACCGGCTGACTGGCGGCCGCGAAAGCCAGTCTTCCGGCGAAATCGCCTGCCCATGCGTTCCGCGCTATGATGGCTCCCGATTTTGCATCCCGCTCGCAAACGACCTGCATCGCAGCGTCCTCGCGATGGGTTCCCAGGACCCACTCGGCAAAATACGTTGCTGTTAAATGACGAGTTCGGGTGTGGTCGTTCCTCAGCTTAAGGCGCATGATTTTGACTGCGTCCTTGGGCGGAACAAACACCATCAACTCCTGCTGCAGGTGTCGGCTGTGGCTTGTATAGCGGCTGTAACCCTGGCCGTGATGAACGGTCACCACCGCGCCATGTCCAAGGGGCAGAGGCGTTGGTGTCCACACCTCTGCACTTTCTTCGTCCCGCAGATAAACGACCTCGCCTGGCGTATCCGAAACCGGGTCGTTCGACCACGGTGTTAGCCGGTTCATTTGGCAGTTGCCCGACCAGGTGTAACCAAGGCCAGCTTCAGTCGTCAGGCAGCCAAAGTCCGGGTTTGCTATGACGTTGGTCCAGGGTGCCGGCGGCAAGGCCGGCACCCTGGAATTGACGCCGTCTACCACGACAACATAGTCGCGTCCGTCAGGGGTAAAGCCACCGAATTCGTTCCAATACAACAAATCTTTGACCGCGACGCCCGCGATGGAAGCAGGTTCAGCGAGTTCCTCGCTCATTTGACGGGACGGCATTTGTGAAAGAGGTGACGCGATCGGGGATTGCGGGACAAGCTGATCGGCGAGTGAGCCGCCGCCGCCCAGCAAGACAATGCGTGCGGCGGCGGCGATGCTGGCCATGTGATCGTCTGAAGCGGTGGCCGCGGACAGGACAAAGATGTCTCCTGATTTGCCTTGCATTTCAGCGTCCGAACCCGCCTGCAGTTTTTTGGCCAATCGCCTGGCGCTAGCAGCGCCACGTTCGTCGAACATGACGAGGTCAAATCCCAAACCCCGGCGACAACTGAAATCGTGCCCCATGGTCACGTCGCGAATGAGAGCGTTATCCCCGACGCCCTGGATGCGGACCAGCACAATCGGAAGGGCACCGGAAATTCCATGAGACCACAGGGCCGCCCTACCCGAACGGTTCTTCTTGACCGCAGTCGCCTGCCGCACAACCGGATTGGCAAATGCGATACTCCCTGCCAGCCGGTTGAACAGTGAAACCTCGCCAGGCGTCAGTTTTGAGCCATGAAGCTGGTCCTGGTAAGCTTTCAGGGCTTCAAAAAATGCGCGGTCGACCGCATCGATGTCCGCGTATTGTTCGGCGATTGCCTGGACCGCCGGTTGGTTGTCGGCGGCTCCCGAGACAAAGGCCACGCGCGCCTGGGCACCAGGTTGCAAATGGACAGTCCGTCGCAAGCTAAAAATTGGATCGAGAACGGGTCCGGTCGTCCCGGAAAGTACCGCGCCAGGGTCAGATATGGCGGGGTTGGCGGTCGTGCGGCCCCGTCCGAGGAATTTGAGCCGATCAGTCTCATACTCGACCGGATGGCTGGCCGGTTGATCCGATGAAGAAACATGAACGGCCCAGATCGGTTTCTCTTTCGCATCGCGCGGTCTGCGACGTGCAAACAAGGCGCCCGTGGCGTCGTCGTACTGCGTCTCCACGAAGAGTTTGGCAAACGCCGGATGCGCGTGGTCCGCGCGGCGGTTGTTTAGGCAGACTTCGGCATAGCTGGTCAATTCGAGGGTTCGTTCCCTCTCGCCATGGTTGACGATTGTAAGGGCGCGCAATTCTGCGTCTACATCCGGTGCGACGCAGACTTTCCAAACAATTTCGATGGCATCGGCACGGCATCGGAATTCGGCCCTGTCATTATGAAAAGCATGCTCGTGGATATTGCTGAGCCGAATAAGTGGCTGCGTTCCGATGGACCATATTTTATTGTCCGTCAGATCCCTAACATAGCAAAACTGTCCCCAGCAATCGCGTGTGATATCTTCTCGCCACCGCGTAACGTCATAGCCCTGCCATGTTCCGTATCCGGCACCCGCAGCAGTGACCAACACACTGTAGCGACCGTTGGAAAGCAGGGCCACGGCGGAGTTCGGAGCTATCGACTCCGGGACGCTAGTGCGTCGCGCCGCCTCGGGTGCGCTCGTTGGCACAGGTACACCTCCGTTCGATATGAGCTGCGTCGCCGCTCAAGTTTTGTCACCTTCATTGGACATTCTCCAAGACGTACCTGCCCCGCACTTCGCGCCGCGTATCGCAGGCATATCGTCCCCGTATCTTTCAATATACGGCAAATGTTCGATCAGCGTCTGGTGAATAGTCTGCTTGAAATAGGCATCGCGAGCACCCGATTGCGGCAAGCGGTCAATAACGTCCTCGACAGAACGCTCGTATAGCATGAATAGTCGCACAAAAAGCCTCCAAGGCACAGTAAAATCGAGGGGAACTTCAAAGTTCCAGTCTCAAAGTTCGCGATCGCATCATCCTGCGCTGATGCGAGGCAGACACGCGTCAATTATTTGACGGGTGGTTTGCCGGGAAACGAGAGCGGCGCGTTGATGCCCGATTCCGGGACTTTCACCGGCATCGGGAGGGTAGCGTGACGCTAACCGCAGACGGCTGATCGGACGACGATACCGCGCAAATGAATCCGCTACAACCGAGGCTCAATGGAAGGCGAAAACGGGCCGGAACTTGCCTGACAATACCATCTGTGCGAAACTGATCCTTCGTAAGACCCGCTCTTCGAGCAGATCAGGGAATAGCGTAATTGTCGGGCCACCATGACAACCAGAGCAGTCGAATAACGGCGAGCAAGTGGGGTTCCCAATGGTAGTTGTCGCGTCTCATCTTCGTGTGAAAGTGCGCGGGGTGGCTATAAGAACAGCTTTCGCCGCCATTGCGTTATCGCAATTTGCGGCCGCCGATGCCTTGCACGCACAAGCTGAGGACGCATCATTTACTGACTTTCCCTTCTTGGTCCATTGTGAGGCTGCTGGGGTTGATCATGCATTCTATTTATCCAAAATTGACCCCGACGGAGTTGCCGTCTATATCTCGCCCGACAGGCTGGCTGGCACGTTAACGATAACGGGCAAGGCCCAACTGATTGGCGGAGAAGGGTCGGGAAACTGCGCAGGGAAAACCCTTGAGCAGCTGCGATCGACGGGCCAGGCGTATTACTTGCAACGCTGATGTTTAGGCATGCAGCTGACACGAGCATGAAGGCCGTCAAGCGCCTGCCCTGTTCGACCTGATGAGGCCTGCGGCAAGGTCCGCGTCTCGTTCTTCACTATTCTCTGGCGATCGCCGCGTCCCGAATACCGGCCACCAGACAAGTCCACCGCTCGCAGACCTTCGTCGCCGCGCAGGCAGGCCTGAAATTCTGTACGATTATCAGGAATGTCGCCCAGATTGGGAGCCTTGGCGCCTAAAAACAAATCTCCGTCACGGTCATTCAATGCAACGAATGGGACCACGCTGCCTGCACTGGCCACAATGGCGGCTTGCAGCCATCCAGGGGTCCTTCTGGGCTTGATCTTGCCATTCGTCCCTATGTCCCATACCGCCGGCTGCCATTGACATCTTTCCCGACGATTTCCCTGATAATGGTCAAGGTTTCCCTGGCCGCTTCCTTGGGCGGCAAGGCGGTATCTGCAACATTGCTGACAAGTTTCGTCATGTCGTGATCGATCTTCTTCTCAGACCAGCGCTTGCCCTTGGCAACAGTGATGTAGACCGAGTAGGCATGGTGCATTGTTCCGGGCCGTTCACCTATAACGTGAAGAATGCCTCTGAAACTGTTGGGATTTGCCGTCTCGAAGAGCATCTCGCCGATCCGATAGCCGACCCGGACCCTTCCGCTGGTAACCAGGATGTTCTTGTCGCTCATCGTTACGCCGGCCTCGGCGAGCAACCTGCGTATTTCTTCCAGGTAGGGTGCAAGATGGCCGTCATCCATGATGGCTTTGGCGTTCAAGCCATCGGAGATGACGATCTGACCCCTGGGCGGGTCGGCGCCCCACGCATCCTTTATTTTTTTAATTTCTGCAATAGCTTCCGAGCTCAGTGTTTCACCTGTACTGGGATGGGCGATATAGTCATTGCGGTCCCTCGACAGGGTGCGGACCGGCACGACATCGGGAATAGCGGCGATGAACTCGGGCGTGAGCTCGGCCCAAAGCGACTGCTTGGCATCATCATATAACCCCTTAACCTTGGCCGCGAGCTTTGGATTGAGATCCCAGATATTCTCGCCGTACCCGGTCGCCAGGTCGATGCCTCTCTCTTCAACTTCCTTCATCTTTTGCCGGCCTTCGGCGTAGACGGCGTCCTTTGAGCGCGTTTCAGCCTTGGCAAGTCGGTACTGGTAGTACACCCAAAGAGGATCGCCATAGTTCATGGTGTACTTGTTGTTCTCATCAACGATCCCGATCCGCTTGTAGAACGCCCACATCGCATCATTGACCTTGAAGCCGAATTTATCCCTGAGCCGGACATGATCCTGGAACGAGGTCGTGAGATAGCTCAACATCGGATCGTTTTTGGTGGGCAGCGCAATCAGGTAAACAGGATTGGCCGGCAAGATCTGGTCCTGGCACCAATCCAGGTCTTCCAGGCTGACCGTCATGTGCAGGGTCGTGCAGATATCCAGACCGATGGTCAGCCCATGGAGTTTGCCCATAACAATATCTTCAAGGCAGCACCTCACCAGTTGTTCGCGGCTCTTGAAGACCTCCGGCCCGATGAATCCGGCGACATCGTTGACATGAAGCCACGCACCCCTGGGCTGCACCTTTGCGAGTTCTGTTCCCACCGCCCTGCTGAAGCCATACTTTCGCGACTCGAGTACCATCATGTCGACGCCGTTTTCTGCGCCATTCGTGAATTCGGATCCCTGCCCGGTTTCGAAGTAGAGTCCATATCTTTGTCCCTTCGTGGCGCTGGCATACTTCAGGATCTTCTCAATCGTAATATCAAAGATCTTGTTGCAGTCATCTGTTCCAGCAAGGCTCTGGAACATCGTGGCAACCGTTCCGGGGTAACTTTCGCTCACCTCTGCCTGGACATCGATATGGGCAAGCACACACCAGGGAATGACCTCGTTCAACTTGAAGGTATCGACGATGTCCTTGAGGGCTCGTTCAACCGCGACGACGCTTTTGACCGTGCTGTCCACGGGATTGGTCCCGATAACGATGTCACCCGTTGCATAGGAAAACGCATCGAAGACCTGCCAAACCACGTCGTCGGGATGATCGGTAGGAGAATTGGGCTGGATTCGAGCACCCATATATCCCTTCGCCCCCATCTGGGTGCCCGGCAGCACGTTGAAGATTTTCTGACCCAGGGCGATAAGCTCTTTGTTGCTCATCAGTTTCGGGACACAGCCGATCGTGTCGCTGGTCAAGCCATTCATGACGGCCTTGATCTTGACCTCTGGCTCAGCCAAAAGGAACTCCTTCAACTGGCCCAGGGTCCAGTCCTTGACCTTTGCATACTGGGCCTGGTCCGTGGTCCGCCAGATCAACTGTTGCAGACTGTCCTCAAGCAGCGGGTGCTGGTAGAGATCTTTGATCGTCGTGTTTGTCAAAAGGGCGCGGGCATTTTTCCGTGTTGCCTCATCCACAGCCCCCACTCCGACGGCCAGATCTCCCTCCTTAAAGTCATTCGCAGCGCCGATCACCTGCTGGTAGACTGTGTGATCAAAATTCCCTTTGACTCTGCTGATATACGCAAAGACGTCCTCGCCCGGTCCGACCTCCTCGACCGCAATGATGCGGCCGGGCGCCGCCCCGGTCGCATCGCTATGGCTGGCAAGGGTGCCAGCGGCCGCCCCCACCATTGCCAGGAGCTCGCGTCTGGAGAGCCCTTCACGTACCTTCGACGACAAGCCCTCATCCATGGCTATTTCCTTTTTGCACAGAACCCGTCTTGCCATCAGCAGCCCGTCGGCACGCAAACGATTTTGGCATTGCCTGGCCCGGCGCCACGACCTCGCTTGGAGTCACTGCCTGTCCTGTGGCAAGGCGATTGGTATTTGCCGCGACAAAGACTAAGGGCCTCAAGTCCAGGTGACACTGGGCGGGGTGTCAAAATCATGTAAAAGAACTCGAGGCAAAGCCGCGATTATATTTTCAATACGACACGGCCGTCTATCTTATTGTCACGCATTCGGCTAAATATACTGTTGATATCTTCCAGTCTCTCTACCGAATAGTGAACCTTCACCTTGCCGTCTGCGGCGAACTGCAAGCATTCGGCCAGATCCAGACGGGTTCCGACGATTGATCCGCGAATAGTCTTGCGCATCAGAACCGTGTTGAAGATGTCCAGTTCGAACGAGCCCGGTGGCAAGCCCACGAGAGACATGGTCCCGCGCTTGGCGAGCATGCCGAGGGCCTGGCTGAAGGCTTTGGGCGAGACGGCGGTAACAAGGACGCCCTGCGCCCCGCCGCATAGCCTCTTCACCTCGGCGACTGGATCGGTCGTCTTCGCGTTGATAACCGCGTTCGCTCCCATGTCGCGGGCGAGCGCCAGCTTTTCGTCGGAGATGTCAACGGCGATCACGTCCAGCCCCATTGCCTTCGCATACTGCACGGCAACGTGACCGAGCCCGCCAATCCCCGAAATCACCACCGTATCGCCCGGCTTCGTTTCGGTCTCCTTCAACCCCTTGTAGACTGTGACGCCGGCGCAAAGGATGGGGGCGGCGGGTTCCCAATCGAGACCATCGGGCAGGTGACCGACATAATTCGGATCCGCGAGAACATATTCTGCAAAGCCGCCATTAACGGAGTATCCGGTATTCTTTTGCAAGTCACACAACGTTTCCCAGCCCGCCAGACAGTGCCGGCAATGCCCGCAAGCAGTATGCAGCCAAGGCACGCCAACCCGGTCTCCTTCCTTCACAGCCGATACGTCAGCTCCCACGGCGGCAACGGTCCCGACGCCTTCATGCCCGGGGATGAAGGGCGGATGCGGCTTGACCGGCCAGTCGCCGTCCGCGGCATGCAGATCCGTGTGGCACACACCCGAGGCTTCGATTTTGACCAGGATCTGGCCCCGCCCGACCTCCGGCACCGCAACCTCCTCGATCGATAGCGGCTCCTTGAACTGTCGCACCATGGCCGCCTTCATCATCTTCGCCATCGCCATTCTCCTCAATGTCGATTTAAGCTAAGCACCCGCATCATTGCGATAGTAACAGGCATTCGATCGCAACCTGGTGGGTCACATTAAATGCAGCACCGAGTGCGCGACCGCGGTCTTACAAGAAGGTGTAATGCGACAGCCGACCACCATCGAGTGCTTTTCTTTCGACGCGCTGGCAACCAAGCATGAGCGATTGCTTGCAGACCAGCCTGGCCTCAATCATCGACATGAAGCTCGACAGCGTTCCTGCTCAAACGTTGTCTCCTTCCGTCGAAGTTTTCCGGGGTGCTTCTGCAGTGCCCTTCAGGCCCCACTTCCACCCAGTTATCTCAGGCATGTCATCGCCATATTTCTCGATGTACTGCCGATGCTCGATCAGCTTCGCGTGAATTGCCTGCTTGAAGTAGGCTGCGCGGGCACCCAGCTGCGGCAGCCGGTCAATGACGTCTTCAACGAGGTGGAACCGGTCAAGCTCGTTCATGACCACCATGTCGAAGGGCGTGCTTGTTGTGCCCTCCTCTTTGTAGCCGCGAACGTGAAGGTTATCGTGGTTTGTTCGCCGATATGTCAGCCGATGGATCAGCCATGGATAGCCATGGAAGGCAAAGATAATCGGCTTGTCCTTGGTGAACAGGGCATCGAAATCGCGGTCTGACAGTCCGTGTGGATGCTCTTCCGCAGGCTGCAGCTTCATCAGGTTCACGACATTCACGACGCGCACCTTCAACTCGGGCAGGTGTTCGCGGATCAACTGAACCGCAGCAAGCGTCTCCAGGGTCGGAACATCACCGCAACAGGCCATGACGACATCGGGTTCACTGCCCCGGTCGTTGCTGGCCCATTCCCAAATGCCAAGTCCTTCGCTGCAGTGCTTGACGGCCTCGTCCATGGTGAGCCATTGCGGCGCGGGCTGCTTGCCGGCGACGACCACGTTGACGTAGTTGCGGCTGCGCAAGCAGTGGTCAGTCACCGACAAAAGGGTGTTGGCATCGGGCGGCAAGTAGACACGGATCACGTCCGCCTTCTTGTTGACGACATGATCAATAAAGCCGGGGTCCTGATGGCTGAAGCCATTGTGATCCTGCCGCCAGACATGTGAGCTGAGGAAGTAATTCAGCGAGGCGATGGGTCTCCGCCACGGGATCTCGTTGCATATTTTCAACCACTTGGCGTGCTGGTTGAACATTGAGTCGACGATGTGAATGAAGGCCTCGTAGCTGGAGAAGAAGCCATGGCGGCCGGTCAGGAGGTAGCCTTCCAGCCAACCCTGGCATTGGTGTTCGCTGAGAACCTCCATGATACGTCCGTCTGGCGAGAGATGATCGTCGTCCGGATAGATTTCCGCCATGTAGCAGCGATTGGTCACCTCCAGCACATCCTGCCAGCGATTGGAGTTGTTCTCGTCCGGACTGAATAGGCGGAAGTTCTTGCTTTCCAGGTTCGACTTCATCACATCACGCAGGAATTTGCCCATCGCGCGTGCCGACTCGGCCGTTGTGGCTCCTGGGCTCGGGACCGAAACCGCATAGTCCCCGAAATCCGGCAGCTTCAGTTCACGCAACAGCAGTCCGCCGTTTGCGTGGGGATTGTCGCTCATGCGGCGATGGCCTGCCGGAGCCAACGCTGCCAAGGTGGGGTTGAAGCGGCCCCCCTCTTCAAAGAGCTCCTCGGGCCGGTAGCTTTTCATCCACTGCTCGAGAATGCGGACATGTTCGGGCCTGTCCATCTCGCCCATGGGCACCTGATGCGATCGCCAATAGTCCTCGCATTTCTTGCCGTCGATCTCCTTCGGGCCGGTCCAGCCCTTTGGCGTCCGAAAGACGATCATTGGCCACGCGGGACGTTTCACGTTGCCTTTCGTGCGTGCATCCGCCCAGATTTCCCGGATTTCGCCCACGGCGGTGTCAAGCGCGCCAGCCAGTTTCTGATGGACATCCTCCGGATCGTTCCCAACGACGAAGTGAGCCCTATAGCCCATGCCCTCGAAGAATTTCCGCAGTTCGTCCTCGGGAATGCGGGCCAGGAAGCATGGGTTGGCGATCTTGAAGCCGTTGAGGTGCAGAATCGGCAGCACGCAGCCATCGCGGGCCGGATTGAGGAATTTGTTTCCGTGCCATCCGGTCGCGAGTGGCCCGGTCTCTGCCTCCCCGTCACCGACGATGCAAGCAACAATCATATCCGGATTGTCAAAAGCCGCTCCATAGGCGTGACTAAGGGCGTATCCGAGCTCACCGCCTTCATGAATGCTGCCCGGCGTCTCGGGCGCGACATGGCTCGGGATGCCGCCAGGGAAGCTGAACTGTTTGAAAAGCCTTTTTAGGCCTTCCGTGTCCTGGCCGACATTTGGGTAAACCTCGCTGTACGTCCCTTCCAGGTAGGCGTGAGCGACCAACGATGGTCCGCCATGGCCCGGACCGATCACGTAAATCATATTGAGATCGTGACGCTTGATGATCCGGTTGAGGTGCACATAGAGCATGTTGAGGCCTGGCGATGTTCCCCAGTGCCCAAGCAGACGCGGCTTTATGTGCTCTCGCTTTAATGGCTCCTTCAGGAGCGGATTGTCGAGAAGATAAATCTGACCGACCGAAAGATAGTTCGAGGCCCGCCAATAGGCGTCCATCAGGCGAAGCTCGTCTGCTGACAGGGGGGGTGCCGTTAGAGTCCCGTCTGTTGCTGGTTCCTTGCGCTTTACCGTCTCATGCGAAGCCATTGAAGCCTCCTTATGAAGTCGGGATTATTATCGCGTAAATGATGCTAACTCGCAGGTGCCGTGCTGTCCCAGGTTCAAGACTGCTTGGGATCAGGGCGGTGCGCTAATGTCGCATAAAAGCTGCCCCATGCACAGAAGAATCGCGCTGTCGTTAAAAGCGTAGTGGTTTGCCATGCGCCGGACATGCCATTGGTGTTGGGCGCTTACATATTCGTTGTTGTGGACAGACTACGAAAAGTGTTCGACGACTCCTCTGACGCCGCGAACACCTTCTGCGACGACCCGTGCGGCTCTTCTGAACTCTGCCGTCTCGACATTACCCCAAAGATGCACAATTCCCTCGGCTACGGTCACTTTCACGTCGAGCCCTTCCAGACCAGTATTTTCCCCCAGACGTGTCGCGATGCTGCGCTGAATGGCCTCATCTCCTGATGCCGTTTCATCGTGCTTGGCCGTTAGAATGGCCTGGAGCAGGTCCGCTCGGCTAATGATGCCGATCAGCTCGCCGGCTCTTGTTACGGGAATACGCTTTATGCCGCGCTCCTGCATTAACTTTGCTGCGCGCTTGAGGAAGGCATCCTCCTCAATTGTGACGGGATCATGCGTCATCGCGTCGCCGACCCTCCACGAGCAGCGCTTCACATATGCGCCGGCTCTCTGTTCGGCAGGCCTGGCCATCTCGGCAAGCGAGGCGATCTCTCTGCCTCCCAGTTCCGTTCTACGGATCAAGTCGCCTTCGCTGATGATGCCAACGAGATGACCCTCATCGTCAACCACCGGGATACCGCTGACGTGATTATCCAGCATGACTTTGGCTGCCTGCCTTACACTGTTGTCAGGTGATACTTTGACGACCCTCGTCGTCATTACATCTTTGACGCGCATCGCGGCTCCAACTCCGACCTGAATTTCAGCACCGATCTCTGCCCTGGAACACATTAAACCTGTTGTGATTATTCGACAACCAACCTGCGACGGCGGGGTATCGTGGGTTATGTGAGGAGGGAAGGTCTTCCTGCAATAACACTTAAACAACGATTGCTAACGAAGTCATCGCTGTTGACGTGCTTATTCTTGCAATGCAGGCGCCATGGGAGCATATTTGGTCGCGCTTTCGCATGACCATGAGGAGAGATGCGATGCAAACTTCCATCACAAGAAGGTCGCTTTTCCACTATGCGGGCGCCGCCGCCCTTACCGCCACCACTGCCTGCGTCCTTCCGAAAGTTGCGCGTGGCGAAGCCGTCAGCGATGACATGTACTGGGACATTGTCCGCCACCAGTTCATTTTTCCCGAGACTGCGGTCCCGATGAACAGTGCCAATTTGTGCCCTGCATTTCGCGCGGTGGCCGACAAGGTGACCGAGCTGTCTCGCGTTGTGGACTATGACGTGTCTCTCAACAACCGTGCGCAATTTAACGACCATCTGAGAGACACCCGCTCAAAGGTGGCGCAGCAGATTGGTGCAGCGCCCGAGGAGATAGCGCTGGTGCGGAACACGTCGGAGGCCAATAGCGCCATCACCAACGGCCTCGATTTCAAGGAGGGTGACGAAATCGTCATCTGGGAACAGAACCATGTGACGAACAACGAAGCTTGGGACATAAGGGCCAGGCGCTTCGGCTTGAAGGTTGTGCGGGTTTCGCTGCCTCGCTTTCCCGAAAGTGACGAACAGATCGTCGACCTTTTCGCCAAGGCCTGCACTGGCCGCACCAAGGTAGTGAGCTTCACGGAATGCTCTAACGTGAGTGGTCTCAAGTTGCCGGCAAAAAAGCTCGCCGCGATGGCCCGGGCCAAGGGGCTCTATTGCCACGTCGATGGGGCTCAAAGCTGGGGAGCATCCGTCCTCAATCTCCATGACATTGGGTGCGATTCGTTTTCTGCAAGTTCCCACAAATGGTTCATGGGTCCGAAGGAGGTGGGCATTCTCTACGTCCGCAATGGCCGTGCGCGTGAAATCTGGCCCAATATTATCGGCTACACCGGGGAAATAAAGGTCGAGCTTGACCTTGAGAGCGCACTTAAGTTCGAGACTCTTGGCCAACGGGACGATGCGGCAGTCGCCGCGCTTGGGGATACTGCGGATATTCACACGCAAATTGGCCCTGAGCGGATACAGACCCGTATCAAAGAACTCGCCGGCCTATTGAAGCAGGGCCTAAAGGAAGGCGGAGCAACCTTGGTCACCCCGGAGGATCCGGCCATGAGCGGGGGGGTGGTGGTGATAGAGGTTCCAAAACAGAACCAGAAAACTGTTGCCGACACCATGTATAGTAAATTCGGCATCGCGGCGTCCTCCAGCGGCGGACTGCGGCTGTGTCCACACATTTACAATACGCGGGATCATATTACGCGGGCGTTGGACGGCGTCACTTCGATGCGGGACCTGATCAAAACGTGATCGCACGCAAGGTGCTGCTCGGCCACGTGCTGCGCAGGATATGCGTTTCAAGCTCATTACCTGACCAGGTCCACATGTCTTGCCCGTCATATTCAAGGACCGCACCATATCGGCTGCGGGGGTCCTCAGTTTATTGATTAGCTGATAGAATTTTTTGAAAGTCGGCGTAGTATCTTGTGAAATGGGTCTGAACCAAAGATTAGGCCATCTTAATAATGCGGAAGTTACGCGCAAGAAGTCGCAGAGCCAAGTCGTAACACGCTGGGGAAATTTACTGAGGAGAACCGTGATGTCGTTTCACAACAATGCGATCGCTCTCATTATATCGGCAGCACTGATGCTGCTTTCGGAACCTTGGCTGCACGGCGCCTCAGCTCAAACCCAATCCGCGCCAGAAGCTGCGGCCACCGCAACTGACGCACCGACCTTGCTGACGGCGGACGAGTTGGAAACGCTTGTTGCACGCATCGCGCTTTATCCTGATGATCTGGTCGCGCTGGTGTTATCTGCGACGGTCAACCCGCTTCAGATCGTGCAAGCTGCACGCTTTATAGATCAAGCCAAAAATAAACCGGACTTGAAGCCCGATCCGGCCTGGGATGGAAGCATCATTTCACTGCTCAACTATCCCACCGTGCTGACGATGATGAATGATGATCTTGCATGGACGCAACAACTTGGCGAAGCGGTTGTCGACCAGCAGAAGGACGTTCTCGTCGCCATCCAGCAGCTGCGCGACAAAGCGGTGGCCGACGGGACAATCAAGTCGGACAGCAAAGTGATCGTCGAAACAAAGAACGACAATGTCATTATCCGGCCGGCACAAAAGGAAGTAACGTACGTTCCGACATATGACCCGATGATCTTGACCAGCCCCACTTACGTCGCTACCGAGCCGATCATCTACGGCGATCCATATCCTTCCTATTACTACCCTTATGCACCCTATTGGACCGGTTTCCTGACCGGAGCAGTTTGGGGCGCGGCAGTGGACTGGGATAACTGGCATTCCTGGGGCGGGGACGATATCGACATCGACATCAATAACATCAACCGCGACGACTTCAAATTTGACAGGGACAACCTGCAAAATCTTAACTTCGACAGGAGCCAGCTCAAATTCGATCGAGATTCCATCACCAACAACCTTCGCCAGAACAACGCAAACCGCCTCGATCTGAAAAACAATCGGCAGTCCGCCAGGACGTCCGGCGGGCTTGCTGGCGCCGGATCGAAAATCCAGAGCAGCGATATCCGGCGCGACGTGCAGCAAGGCCTCAAACAAAAAGCCGGTGGCATCGCCAGCAAAGCCCAGGGGCAAGCTGCAAACCGCAATATCGGACAAAAGGCAGCAGCCAACCGTCCAAACCTTAACAAGGGACAGGCTGCCAATCTCAACCGTCCAGGCAAGGCCGGTGGCCAGCTCAAGAATATTGATCGCCCCAGCAAGAAGGCGGCAGGACGCATTGACAACCGTCCGCGGCAGCCGAGTGCGCTTGGCAATTATGGTCCTGGCCGTGACACGCGCATCGCATCCCAACGCGGTAACTACAGCCGCGACGTCGGCCGTGGCCCAAGAGTAGGGCACGGTGGGGGCGGTCCGCGGATGTCACACGGCGGGGGAGGAAGGCGGCAGGGTGGCGGCGGTGGCAGAGGCGGTGGCAGAGGTGGACGCCGTTGAAGTGAACAAGACCAATGGACATTCGTTTTGAAGGGGATTGCAAAATGTATCGCACAATTCTGAAAATGATTGGGGTCGCTGCTGTCCTTGCACTTCTGCCAATCACGGCGTCATTGGCAGCAGAACCGTCTCTCCAACGTTTTGTTGGTTCCGAGTCTCCATCATCGTTCAAGGAGCCCGCTGAGGCGGTGGACGCGCTGAAGAAAGGGCTGGAGACCAAGGACGTCGATGCTCTGGCGAAATTGCTCGGACTGAATGCCGAACAGGCTAAAAAGTCTGAAGACCTGGACGAGCGGCTCTCGGAACTGCAGCAGGCATCCAAGGAACGGACCGAATTGAAGGATCGCGCCGACGGTGCCAAGGAAGTGATCCTGGGTAGTCGCGTTTGGCCATTCCCGTTTCCACTCGTCAAGCAAAATGACGCCTGGCAGTTCGACACCGTTGCAGGTCTGGAGGAAATCCTCGCGCGCCGTATAGGAGAAAATGAGCTTCAGGCAATCCAGACTTGCCGCAATGAAGTCCTCGCCCAGGTTGCCTATGCGCAGGAAGACCGTGATGGTGACGGCGTTCTCGAGTTTGCGCAAAAGATCATCAGCGACGAAGGCATGCAGGACGGCCTCTATTGGAAGTCTGAAGGCGGCGAGGAAAGTCCTGCGGGCAGTTTTGCCGATCCCGCCAGGATTGAAGGCGCTCCCGCCTCAGACCAGGGCTATTTCGGCTATCGCTATCGCATCCTCAAATCGCAGGGCAGCAATATTGCCGGCGGCAAATATGGCTTTGTGATCAATGGCAACATGATCGCCGGGAACGCCTTGATCGCTTGGCCGGCGATATATGGCGAGACCGGCGTTATGACCTTTGTTGTCAGTCACCATGGTACGGTTTATGAAAAAGATCTTGGTCCCGAAACGTCCAGGCTGGCGAAGGAAATCAACGTGTTCAATCCGGACAAGACCTGGAAGGCCGTTGAAGAATGACTGCACTGGGTTGGGTCTTTCGCGGGAGGGCAGCCATGCGGTGCTTTTGGCGGGTGCGAGGCAAACAGCCCCCCGGCCCTGCGCCGCGAACGCGCGGCAACCGGCAGAATATCAGCGATCGCCATGCACCAGTTACCGAAAACCACGATGCGGTCATTGCCGACGTTCGGTTCGACTAGTTGGTTGGTGCGACTGTCCCAATCGACAAAGAGATACGTCGTATCGAAGAATTCGCCAGTCGCTGGCGCTGCCCGACAATATCTGGCTGGGTGGTACAACCCGACCGTCGGGTAAATCTCACTCGATCCCGTCGAGGCGTTGCCGTAGCTGCTGCCAAAATGCGCAAGGGACTCGATCTGGAGCCCTCTGCAGCTCGGGAGCTCAATCCATTCAAGAACGTCGGACCTGTAGTGCGGCGACCTTGAGGATTGAAATCGTTGTTGCGGGTCGCAGGCCCAACCCGCTTGGAGGGTAAGTCCGCGCGGATTGGCCGCCGCCTTGGGACTGGGGGGAGCTTGCAGAAGTCGGGCAAATTGCCGGTTACAGTCTTACCGCGAGCATACTGAGGCGACCTCGTCACGCGGCAAGCATTCCACCGGATCGATAACGGGCACCCTGGTACACAGACTTTGGCCGGCTTGGGAAGAGCCTCTCGGTTTTCTTGTTCTTCCCGCCGTGTCCTTAATGCCGGATCTACGTGTGCAACTTAGTTCTAACATGCCGAGGGATGCCATGGATAAGCAGAAACCTCCCCTCAAGATAACAGCAGTTCGTTTTGTACGCGCGGTCAAGATCTTTATGAGCTCCGAGGCCGGAATGAAAGCGAGATGGATGCTTGCCGGCTTGGTCCTTCTCTTGTGCGGTATAAATGCACTGAACGTCGTCAACAGCTACGTTGGCAGGAACTTCATGACTGCCATCGCGGACCGAAAGACGGCGGAATTTACCCAGCAAGCGATCTTCTACATAGGAGTCTTCGCTGCCTCCACCGTTGTTGCCGTCATTGCGCGATTCGCTGAAGAGCGTTTGGCGCTGCTCTGGAGGGAGTTCCTCACCCGGCGGGCAGTCAGACTCTATCTGGCCGATGCCACCTATTTCCACATGGGTGCTTCTGGACAACTCACTCATCCGGATCAGCGGATCGCCGATGACGTTCGTGGTTTCACGGTCACCACGCTTTCATTTGTCATTATGATATTCAACAGCGGTCTCACCATCCTGGCCTTTTCGGGAGTGCTGTGGTCGATCAGCCCGTTGCTGTTTGTTGTGGCTGTCTTCTACGCCGCTTGCGGCTCTTTTCTGACAATTACCCTTGGCCGCCCTCTCATCACGCTGAACTACGATCAACTCGACAAGGAGGCCAGCTTCCGCTCGGGTCTCATTCACGTTCGAGAAAGCGCTGAAGCGATCATGGTGGCACGCGCTGAGGAGCAGCAGAATGCACGTCTCCTGCAGCGCTTGGACGAGGCGATCGGCAATTTTCGCCGGATCACAGCCGTCAACAGGAACGTTGGCTTCTTCACCACGGGCTACAACTGGCTGATCCAGATTATTCCCGCCCTGATCGTCGCGCCCGCCTTCATCCGGGGCGATGTCGAATTTGGCGTTATCACCCAATCGGCCGCCGCCTTCGCGATGCTTGTGGGTGCGTTTTCCTTGATTATCACGCAATTCCAGTCGATTTCAAACTTCGCCGCAGTGGTTGCCCGGCTCAGCTCGCTCCTTGAGGCAATCGAACAATCGCATGCCCCGGCGATGCCGCCAGGTATCGAGATTGTCGACGGCGAAGGGCGCCTGGCTTTCGAGCACTTGACGTTGTTGTCTTCGGACGGCAGGACTGTGCTGAAGAATTTTTCAGCATCTGTCGCCGTGGGAACCCGCGTGTTGATCACGGGACCCAATCAGCCAGCAGGTGCTGCCTTGTTCAAGGCGGCTGCCGGTATTCCCACTGCAGGTAGCGGTCGCATCATTCGCCCCGGCCCCGAACGCCCCATTCTGTTTCTCCCCCAGCAGCCTTATCTGATGCCGGGTACGTTGCGTCAGACCCTCCTATCCCCGGACAAGGCGGCCGAGATCTCGGATGAACGGATTCTCTACCTTTTGCGTGAATTCGATCTCGATGTCGGCCAGGCAGAGGGCCTGGACAAGGAAAGCGACTGGGAGGTGCTCCTCTCACTGCGTGAGCAACAGCTGTTAGCCCTGATCGGCATACTCCTCTCAGCGCCCCGGTTCGTCTTCCTTGATCGTATCGACACCACACTCGGGACCGAGGAATTCCACAAGATCCTTCAAATGCTTTGCGAGTACTCGATCACCTATCTCAACAGCGGCACAATCAGCACAGGTGAGAGTATGTATGACGCGAAATTAACGTGTGAGCAGGGAGGCGAATGGACTTGGACGGTCGTTCAGTCTGGGCACACACGCATGTCATGAGCCTACGTTTCATCGCAGCCGCCACGATTCGGGCGCAATCTGAGGAAATTGAGATTCTGACGCGCCAACGAGAGGAGCTCCATGCGGAACGTCGGCGCTGGCGTGTGTCGCGGACATCGACCTTATTCACGAACCCCTGGCAACGCCTTGCGGGGGCCAGGGCCGCTTGGCCACCACGCCTCTGGCTTGACGGCGTGCAGCGCACCTCTTAATTGATGGCCGGGAGACGGCGGGCGTCGCTCCTTTACCACAGCGCGATTTGAAGGAAACGGGAGGGGGCGTGAGCACGAGGGTGGAAACGGAAGTGCGCGCGGTCATTCTTGTACCAGCTTATGGCCAGCCTTCGCTGACCGCCGAGGCGCTTCATACCGCCGTCACGCAACGGACAGAGTTCGCCTTCGCGGTGGTGGTCGTCAACGACGGTTGTTCCTCGCCGGAAACACACGACATCTGCCTCAACTTTTCGGCCGCCTACCCGGGCAAGGTGTTTTACCTGAAGAAGTCCAATGGGGGCCTTAGCGCGGCGCGGAATTCGGGCATCGAGTTCGCCCTTCGTGCGTTTCCCGCGCTGGAAGCAGTCTATTTCCTGGATTGCGACAATCACATCGGCCCTCTCCTCCTGCAGCGCATGGTCGATGCGCTGCGCGCGTCGGATGAGACAGTTGGCTGGGCCTATGCCGATGTCGACAAGTTTGGATTTGCAAGTTTTCACGATACGTCCGGCGACTACTCGCCCTTGGAGCATCTGTTCCGGAGTTTCTGCGAGGCCGGTAGCGCGGTTTCGCGGCGCATGCTCGACGCTGGCATCCGCTTTGACGCGGCGATGCGCAAGGGTGTGGAGGATTGGGACTTCTGGCTGCAAGGGCTCGGCGAGGGATTTCGCGGCGTCCATGTACCGGACGCCGGCTTTCGCTATCGTCGTCGCGGCGAGAGTATGCTGGTCGAGGCGGAACGGGATTTCGCGCCGATCCTCGCCTATATCCGCGGCAAGCATTCCCGGCTCTACAACGTGAATGCCGTGCTGAGCATGGAAATCGAGGCGCGGTCGCGTTACGCCATCTATCACCCCGATACTGGTCTTGTCCGATGCATGACTGCGGTCGGACAAGACCAGCTCATGACGCTCGACCACTATCTTGTCCGCCTGTTGCGGGCCGTCGAGCGACCCGGCTATGGTCTTTGCCCGGGCCACCTTTTCTTCATGGATCAAACACTCTACGATATTCTGGAACGATGGCACCTGCTCGCCGGCCTGCTCTGGAAGCTGGAATATGCGGTAACAAGTGCCACGATTGCTGCTTGCTCGATCGTGGTCCGCTCCTCAACCGCTTTGACGCTGAGCTGGACCTCGGTTGCGGCCAGCCGCCTGACGGCGCAGCACATCCCTTCCCCGCCAGAAACTGCTCAGATCGTGGCCATCGAGGCCGGCGCGCTGCTCGCGCATCATTTTCCGGATGGCGGCTTCGCCCACGGCAATCACTGGCACACCGTCAAGCCGCTCAGCGGTCGTTTCTTCAACCTCGCGCTCGGCTGTGCGCAGGAGATCGAAACGCCACGGCCAGCAGCCGAGGGCCTTGCTTGCTTGCGGCGGGCTCTGGACGATGTGGCGACGCGCGAGAGCCGCGCGCTTTGGCGTGCTGCAAAACGTGACCGGTATCGGGCGCAGGCCGCTGTGCCGCGCGATTTCTATGGTGAGCTGTTCAACACCCCATCGGTTTTTCCCGCCGCGACCGGACAGTGTGTAGCGCTCGTCATCGACGAGGCTTCATCCGCGTCTGTCGCCCGCGCCGCGCAGCTCGGCGACGCCTTGCGAAAGGAGGGAGATGTTCTGCATCTTGTGACGTTCGGGGAACGGTTTTCAGGCCAGTACAAGGATCTCGACGCCTTTGCCGAGCTCGTGTCGCTGCCGCTTGCTTCCCTTTGCGGTCGCGTCGAGCCGGCACGCCAGGACTATCTCGGGGCGAGCCTCCCGCTCCTCGACTGGCGCGACAGACAGGCCGCGCTGGCGACACTTGCCGCATATTCCCTCGTCGTTTCCGTTGAGAGTGCGGTGGTGCATCTGGTCGCAGGCGCCCTGCGGCAGCTGAAGGTCAGGACCTGGGCCTTTCTTGCCGAACACCAGGCCCGCTCTGCCGGCGATCTGGTTACGGCCTGCGCCGCCTTTGAGCAGGCCTACGACGCGATCTTTCCGGAAACACGGCAAATGCTGCAACTTTGCCGCGGCCTTGGAATTCCCCCGGGAAAGCTGAGGTTCGGGCCGGGTGCCGCGCGGGAATCCATCGCGACCCTGAAAGGCCCGGACACGACGGCCTCCGCGGTCGAACAGAATCGGAGTTTCTCTGCCTGATGCTGCGAGCCTCTGCTGAATTGCTGCCTGTCCTTTATAGCGGGCGCCCCAAAATTCTGGTGGTGAAACCACGGACCCTGTCCTGGAGCTTCGTCCCGCCAACCGATGCCCTGTGCTGGCTTGTTGCGGAAACGTCAAACGGCACCGATTTTGTCCTCTTGAACCAGGACGACGGCGCAGCCGAAATCGATTGGCACACGATCGAGCTGCCGCCCACCAATGTCTGGGCCGTCTGGAGTCCTGAAGGCGCGGTTCCGCTGGCCGGCCTGGCCGATTGGTGGTCACGTGTCGGCGGGGCCGAGCCGATCTTCGTTCACGGCGATGCGGCGACGTTGAGCGCGGTGCTGATTGAACGTTCGCTGGCCGAGGTCGATCGCCTGACGCGGGCGAACCAACTGCTGATCGAGGACCTGGCAAGCCTGCGCGAAAGCTGGGCCCACAACGTCCGGCTGCCGCCAGAACTCGAAGAACTGCTGGCAAACCTTCGTGTCGCACCGCCTCGTCTCGTCTTCGAGACTCCGGCTGCCTACGGCGATACGGCTGTTCCGGTGACAGGGCCAGCAGACAGCATTTCGACGGCCGGTCTGCGCCAGCGCCTGCCGATAGGGGCCCGTGGGCTCCTTGGCATAGATCTCCACTTGACCGCTCCGGGCACGGGAGACGGTGTTGTCGAAGTGCAGCTGGTCGCCCGGGAGGCAGACGCGGAATTGGCACGTTGGCGGATGTCCTATCGCGAAATCAATGCGGGTTGGCTGCCCTTGCGTTTGCCGGCGGCTTCGACCCTTACCTGGCGCGCTCTCGAACTTCGGATCCATGCCTCTGGCGGAGCGACGGCGCCCCGGCTTTCGAGCGCCCCGACCGGTCTTCTCAAGGAATACGCCTTTTCGAGGCCCGACAGCGGCACTGCGAACGGTACGATGCTGGCACTCAGGCTCTGGGGCGGTCTTCCGGGCGTAGGAACGGTTGCCAGTTCCGACGCCGCGCCTTTGCCGGCCAATCCCGTGGTCGCGATTCCCGAGCACGTAACTGCCGCGGTGCGATCGACAAGGGAGCTCACCTGGGCCTATCCCTATTTCGGCTACCTCGATCGTGGCCGGGTGTTGCTGCGCCCCTTGCGGGTAACGCCGGCATCGGCAGCCTGCATCAGCTTGCCGGCGGTATCGGGACTTGCTGCGGTGTCCTGCGAAGCGAAGATCGATGACGGTCTTTGTAAGACGCGGCTACTGGTGCAACTCGTGGTTACCCGCTCCGGCCATGGCCCCGATGACGCGGAGCAGGACGTGGGCGTGCTCGCCTCGAGCGGATGGATCGAACTCGCCGAACCGCTCAAGCCTTACACGCTGATTGCCCGCCTGCCAGAGCCGGAGTCGGGCTTGGTCGACGTCCATTTCTTCTCACGGCTGCCGCAAGGCGGAACGTTGGCGCACGGCCGTGTGGTCTTCGGCCGCTTCGAAGCCGAACTCAACGAACGCGCGGCCTGGAACCGGGACCCGGTCTTGCCGGAGCTGTGATACGCTGCCTCGTCGAGGGCGCGAATTGCCGCATTCTTCGCACTTCAGGCGCAAGCGGAATCGATCAGCGCGCAGAGCGATATGCTTTGCCAGCGCCGGATAGGCATCGGCCTTCTCGAAGGTGGGGAACGTCCGGTTCCTGATGTTTCGCAGACGCGGTGCGAAGTGCTCGCCGGCCAGAGTAAATAACGCAAAAACATGCAGACTTGGTTTTCACTATTTGAAAGATAATGCCGCATATTGATTTGAGATTTGAAGTATAATTGAACTACATAAAATTAATAATGTGCAATAAATGTAATACTTGTATGGAATGGTTGTTTGCCTATAACTTCCTTTCAGATCTCGGAAAGGATGAAGGCGATGGTAAAGATAGTCGGCACTGATGCGAGCGACACGCTGTTCGGGACAGACGAAAATGACAATATCTGGGGCCTCGGCGCCAATGACACCCTGGACGGCGGACCTGGGAACGATTTTCTCTATGGCGGGGCCGGTAACGACGTCCTGATGAGTTTCAGCGGCTATGACGAGCTCGATGGCGGCGATGGCGATGACCGGCTGGAACTCAACGCAACGGGTGGCGCGGCGCGGGGAGGTGACGGCATCGACACGCTGGTCATCAATCTTTCAGGGACCGGCAGCCGAGTTACGTTTAACGGCATGAACCGCCACGCAACCTTCGGTGACCCGGCAGAGACCGCCAATCACCTCTTCTACCGCGGCATTGAGCGGCTGGAGCTGACGACCGGTAGCGGCAACGACACCGTTGAGGGTGGCACGGGTGACGACGTGATCTCGACCGGAGACGGCGCGGACAAAATCGGCGGCCAGTCATTGCCGAACACCTACAATGAAAAAAGTTTCCTGGGTGCTGATGTTATCGACGCCGGCGCGGGCAATGACACGATCATCGATCGGCTCGGCGCCAATCATCTTTCCGGCGGCAGTGGCGACGACAGCATCACAACAACACTTTCGTCTGCCCAGCTCGACGGCGGCGACGGTGACGACATGCTGCGGCTCGAAGATACGGATCGGAGCGATGATGTCACGCTCGATGTAGTCAATGGCGTTGCATCGACCGGTACGACCTTTCACAATTTCGAGCGGGTCTACGCACTGACCGGTAGCGGCAGTGATACTTTGCTCGGCGGCAGCAGTCGCGACAACCTCTTCGGCGGCAACGGGACCGACTACCTGTTTGGCGGAGAAAACAATGACCACCTCTATGGCGAAGGCGATGATGACCGCCTTGAAGGCGGTGACGGAGTCGACTCACTAAGTGGGGGTAAAGGCGATGACCACCTCTCTGGAGGCGACGGTATTGACTTCCTCGATGGCGATGAAGGCAATGACACGTTATTCGGCGGCGAAGGCAATGATTGGCTCGACAACCGCCACGGTGGCGCCGACATGCTCGACGGCGGCAATGGTGATGACCATTTCACGGTCGTCAACTCCAATACGACGGAGATCACCACTGTCAGGGCCGGTGCCGGTGACGACTCGATCTTTGCCGCGCGGCTGACCGACATTGATGGCGGCGATGGCCACGATACGCTTCAGATCACCGTCTCCAATCTGTCGGTTGCGATCAATGTTGACGCCGCGAGCGGATCAAGCTCGACGGGCTTGACCTTTGTCAATGTCGAAGATTTTCAGATAAACGTTTATGGTGAGCATGATGACACTCTACGCGGCGCTGACGGTAACGACATTATCCGGGGAGGAAGTGGCGATGATCTTCTCGAGGGGCGCGGCGGCAATGACACCCTCGCCGGCCAAGAGGGAGCGGATCGTCTGATCGGCGGTGCGGGCGCTGACACATTCCGCTGGACTGGATATGAGGTAGACGGCAGCAGCACAGGCATCGACCATATCGTCGACTTTGACACCCAAAGTGGCGACATGATCGAGTTGGGGGGCTTTTATCCGGGCGACACCAACATCTATAATTTTGCTTCCTTTGTCGCTGCCTCGCGTGACACACAGCAGGGTGTCTATGTCGCCTTTCATGGTGAAATCGAAGGTATCCTCATCGAAGATGTTTCGCTTGCGGACTTATCTGCCGACGATATTGCTTTCACGTTGTGAGTTCAGTTTCGGTGGCTGTGTTTGCCAAACTCAAACAGGGGTGCCTGTCAATTTCGAAGGCTATGGATGCACCCTTTCTTTGAAATGCCGTTTTTACCGATTTCGATTGGTTCCTGAATTCTAACAGAAGAAGAATTATTTTCGGAACATCTTCATCGCAACTCCATTGAGCGGACATGAAAACATTTGTTGGACTGTCCACGTTCTTACTTGCCGTTTCCGTCATCGCCGCTGGGGCCGCAGAGGTCAAACCCGACGCGATCAATTCCGCATCCCTGTCCACAATCCCGGCGGAGCGCGCTTCCAAACCATCTGCGGATCCCGACCCTGCGATCGTCCGCCTTCAGGTTCTCCTCGACCGCGCGGGGATATCGCCGGGGGTGATCGACGGCATTTATGGAACGAACGTTACCAAGGCACTGGCCAGTTTCGAGAAGATGACGGGGATGCCCCCGGACGGCACCATCGACTCCGACGTAATCAGCAGGCTGGAGACGGGTGGCCCGATCATCGGCACCTACACGGTCACGGCTGACGACGCAAAGGGCCTCGTCGACGATATTCCCGCAGACTACGGCGAAAAGGCGAAGATGCCCAGCTTGGGTTACACCAGCGTCGCCGAAAAACTTTCAGAGCGATTCCACATGCATGTCGACCTGCTGACGGCGCTTAATCCAGGCTCGGATTTCGTCCCTGGAGAGACAGTCCAGGTAGCCATGCCGGGTCCCCCGCGCCAAGGAAAGGTGGCCCGCATCGAAGCCGACAAGACGGCTGGGCAGGTCACGGCCTACGATAACCGCGATGTCATTCTCGCGGCGTATCCCGCGACAGTTGGCAGCCAGGACAATCCTTCTCCAGGGGGCAGGCACAAGGTGAAGGGCGTCGCGCGGATGCCCGTCTTCAGGTACAACCCAAAGGTCAACTTTAAGCAAGGGAAGAACGACAAGGTCCTCACCATCCCCAAGGGCCCCAATGGGCCGGTCGGAAGTGTCTGGATCGATCTAACCGAGCCAACCTACGGCATTCATGGAACGCCTGATCCCGAGCTTATCAACAAAGTCGGGTCGCATGGCTGCGTTCGTTTGACGAACTGGGACGCCGAGGAGCTGGCTGGAATGGTCAAGCCGGGCGTTGTCGTCCGCTTCGTCAACTAAAGATATCGGCCGCCGTGTTCCGATGGCGTTCAAGCCCTTACGCAACTTGCACCGGGCATTCATTAAAATAGCTATTGAAAAACAATCGGCGGCCCTTGCAGTTATCGCTGTTCACATCATTGTCGATCCAGGGCTTGTTCGCGCCGGGAGACATAACAGCAATGAGAGTGATACGCTTTTTCGGCGTTGCCTTTGCGGCAATGCTTAACTTGTGCAGTTTTGCCAACGCAGACATTTTGATTGGACTAGGAGCGCCCTTCAGTGGCGATTATGGTGCCTACGGGGTACAGATTCAGAAGGGCGCCGAGGCCGCAGCCGCTGAAATCAATGCTGCCGGCGGTATCAACGGCGAGAAAATCTTGCTTACAGTGGGTGACGACGCCTTCAATCCTGCGCAGGGCATGGCCGTCGCCAACAAGTTTGTCGCTAACGGCGTGAAGTTCGTTATCGGTCACTTCAACTCTGGGGTGTCAATCCCCACGTCGGAAGTCTATGCCCGAAACAGCATTTTAATGGTGTCTCCCGCTTCGACGAATCCGTACTTCACCGACAGACCCAAACCGCTCTGGAACACCTTCCGCACCTGTGGGCGGGATGACCGGCAGGGGGATGTCGCAGCAGCCTACATTGCCGAAAAATTCAAAGATGCGAAAATTGCAATCATTGATGATGAAACGCCGTATGGCCGCGGCCTCGCCAATGGACAGCGAAAACCCTCAAAGCCAAAGGCGTCAAAATAGCATTCCGCCAAAGCGTGGATTATCGAAGCGAAGAGTTTTCGCCATTGGTTGCGAGGGTCCGAAAGACCGGCGTTACATTGCTGTATTGGGGTGGTCTCGACAAACAGGCGGGAAAGATTATGCGCGAACTCGCCGATGACGGCCTTAAGGTCCAGTTCGTCTCCGGCGACGGGATAATGACAAACAGACTTGCCTCGATTGCCGGCGGCGCTGCTGCCGGAACCTTGAACACGTTTGCGCCTCAACCGGTCAACAATACAGCGAACAAACATCTCGTCGAGAAGTTTCGTGCCGCCGGAATCGAACCGGTCGAATACGCGTTCAACGCATACGCCGCCGTCCAAAGTATCGCGGCGGCCGCCACCGAAGCAAAATCGACCGACCCGAAACAAGTGGCCAAGGCAATGAAGGAAAAAGGGCCGTTCAAAACGGTTCTCGGTGATATCTCCTACGACAAGAAGGGCGACCCCACTCTCCCGGGCTATGTCATGTACAAATGGGAAAAGGCGGCAGATGGCTCATACAGCTACGTCCAGCAATGAATGGATCACCGACACTTCGCTGGCGGAAACGGCGCAGCCGCAGCTGAACGATCAGAAAATGGCCGTCATCACCCACCTCATCGCACGCCGCACCATTTGTCTAACGATCACCGCAGACGCAGATCCCTATTGACGCAGGTCCAAAACTGGTCAAATAGCCGTATGATTTCAATCACTTATCCGGTGACACATTGGCCAGAATTCACAATTCGTATTCGCTGGGGGGCCGACTGAATCAGACATCCTATTGGCTGCTGATCGCCATGATGATCGGAATCAAACTGGCGAACGGGTCGCGGCCATGCACACTCAGAACCGCTGGGAAGAGGCGCCGCTGGCTGAGAAGACTGTGGAATCAGAGGTTTTGTACAATTCGATTCCCCATCCATTTTTTGGAAATGCCGGTAAGGGGACATTTTGATTGGCGCCTATTTGTCTACATTTAGACACGAACAAAATCAACAACACCTGTTTCTGCAAGAATTCATTATAATACAGATGAACATTTCCTGGTGGCGCGCGTTTCAATTCGTGTTGGTTAACTGAGGATCTGCGCCAATGAAGAGGCTCATAATTGCCGCCGCAACATGGGCGGTTCTTTGCGGCGCGTCCTATGCCGTTGACGACAAAACCCGCGCCGCTATTGAAGCGCTGAGCTTCGTCAAGGCCAACGCCTATGCAAAGGCCATCGACGCCTATTGCTTTGCCGACCATCCATTTGCCAGTCAGCCCCTTGCCGATGCCGCCTCGCAAGAGGCCGCGTTCCGGGAGGAAATCGGCCAGGGCGAGAAAGCTACGGACATTGTTGCGGATGCCAATCGATCCGCAGCAGAACATTTGAAAGTGGATCAATCGGCCTGTGCGCCAGCGGTAAGTTTCGTCGGCAGTATCGCAGCGACGATCGAGGATGCAAAGCAGCACGTGGCAGCTATCGAGCAGAACCTCGCACAAGCAAAGGCGGCACAAGAAAAGGCTGCGAGCGCCGAACGGAGGTCCGCAACCTGCCGCGATCTGCAATCGCGCGCCGACGCCGCCGACCTTGATGGTTTGCTTTCCTACCGGCTGCCGCTCCTTGACTGCGCCGACGTGCTTGGCGTTGACAACATCGCCAAGGTCGATACACGGATCGCGAAGCTACGCGCCGACCAAAAGGCCGCCGATGAGGCAAAGCAAAAGCAAGCTGCTGAGGCGAAAGCGGCGCGGGCTGCCGCTGATGCCAAACGGGCGGCCGACGTCGCGGCGAACATGGCAAAGCCTGCCGTTAAACCAGCGGTCAAGCCTGCTGCGGGGCCGGCCTTTGTCGGCAAATGGGATCAGCTCGACGGCAAGTGCACTGGCAGGCTTTGGGATCTGAACACGAAAATCTATGATGGGACACCGATCAGGAATATCGAGCGCAACGGCAATAATTACCGGGTGGAGCTGAGGGACGGCTATGCCTTCCAGCTGCGCAACGTGACGAGGACCACGCTGACTTTTTATTCGCCCGAAAGCGGCGACAGCTTCAGTCTGAAACGCTGCAGATAAGCGGCTGCGCAAAAGTGGGCGGATTCGATCCCATCGAACCAATGTTTCGATCGTGGCATCGGTCGTGACTGCTTGGAACCAAGCACCAACGGCCGTTCGACCCCTTGCCGATAAAAAGGCCAGGCACGAGCCCAGCCTGTTTTATATCTTACAGCAATGCTGCCATCGCTGCGGCCCAAGGCCGCCGTTAAGCAGCGCTCAACTGATCCGCTGACAACTTGCCCGACTTTTTGTCGCGAACCAGCTCGTAGTTGATTTTCTGACCTTCAACGATTTCGCGCATACCTGCGCGCTCCACGGCAGAGATATGAACGAACGCATCGGTGCCCCCATCATCGGGCTGGATAAAACCAAACCCTTTTGTGGAATTAAACCATTTAACTGTACCAGTGGCCATTTTGAACCTTTCTTATAGCGACACCAATTCGTCATCGTGCTTGTGGACGATGACGGCTTCTATCGAGTTTTGAAGATGACCTTCGTTGAAGCGTCTGCACGCGAAAAACAAAATTCAACGATCCAAAATTCAATGGCGCAATGATACAGTTCCTGGCTGCGCTATCAACTCGTTTCATGCATGAATGTTTCGGCGGGCAAAACCGGTTCGGATCAAAATCAATTGGTACCACCGTCAGGGAACCACCTTGCAGACAGATTCAGTTGCCTGAAACTGCTCAATGCATCGTATGCACCGTCGAGGTAAACATCCGCATGGAACCGATGGGCATCACTTTCGGTCAGTCAGCCTCGGCGGCCTCCCGCCCATGGTGAGCCATGGGTTGGACGACAAGCCGCTGACGTCAGCGCAAAGCTCCACCGGCTTGCGGCTTTGACCAGAGATCGATGATCCACAGCGCCATCATGTTCGCAGCCACCGCAGTACCGACTGGTCGGCCTTCTGGTGAACAAACGTTTAAACAGCTTTGCACGCATTGGCATCAAACTTCCCGGGGCGCTTCTCCTCAGGACGTCTCGCGATGGCGCGCGGCAACGTCACAATTCGACTGTCTGCAGCAAGCCGACTTTCGAGGAAGGCCAACGTTGACATCGACGTGACCGCGCGATCTTCCATCGATGTTGAAAGCTGTTGCAGTTCCGCGCCCCCGGGCTGATGTGACGGATTAACTTCCGCCGCCCTCCCTTGCGATAACAGATTTGCAATTTTTTTCTGGTACAGACATCAGATCAATTTGATCTCAACAGATGCCCACTCGCCTCTGACCAGTCACCCACCATTGTTGGTCCAGCTGTCCATGTCATCATCCGCAACGGATAACAAAACCGAAAAACGTCTTGAGGAGCGCAAGAGAACAAGGCTGCGCTCAGGTAAGCTGGTAACGCTGGGCGGTCAGTTTTTAACCGAATGCCATTTTCAAGATCTTGCCGGAGGTGGTGCTCGGATCAGGATTATCGGCCACTGTACCATTCCCAATCGCTTCTGGCTGTTTGACGATCAATATGCCGGTGCACTGATCACCGAAATCATCTGGCGCAAGGATGCGGAATTCGGAGTACGCTTCGTACAAGATTCCGGCGTCGTCCCATTGAGCGATACTGTTTTAAACACGCTTGCCGGCAAATATTACTCGCTTTGATGCTGGGAGAGCCAAATTCTGTCATTGTCACCTTGGGTCGAATTCAAACACCCGAGCGACACAACAGTTGCGGCACAATATGCGTAAGGAATGGCTCAGGGCCCGAGATCCTTGATCAGCGTTGCACCATGGAAGGCGCTGGTCGTGCGCGCAAGAACTTCCACGCACGCATTGGCGATAAAGAACTCCCCCCGCCATGTCCATCATGCAGTGATAGCATTTCAGGATTGGTGCTCTCGGTTGGCCGTTTTGTTCAAGACTTTACGGCTGAGGACAGTATTGTGGCCGTTGGGCAAACCGAGGAGACTGCCATGAAACCACGCATTTCCGTCCTGACGATTGGTGTCGCCGACCTTGAGCATTCTCTCGCATTTTATCGCGACGGCCTCGGGCTGCCGACCGAAGGGATTATCGGCCGCGAGTTCGAGCATGGCGCCGTCGCGTTCTTCACGCTATCGGGTGGGTTGAAGCTCGCGATATGGGCTCAGAACGATATCGCCCATGATACCGGCCTGCCCAAGACGCCCGTCAGCTCGACCGCGTTCACCATCGGACACAACGTCGTGCGCCGCCAAGAAGTTGATGAGGTGCTGGATGAGGCCGCTCGCGCCGGAGGCGAGATCATCAAACCTGCCCAGGATACCTTCTATGGCGGGTATGCGGGATACTTCCGTGACCCAAACGGATATCTATGGGAAATTGTCTGGAACCCCGCCAACATCCCGGCTGACGGCTTTGGATAAGAAGGAGCGACGGTCTTTGACCGCTGCAGCTTCATTATCCCGCTTGCCAGCATGCGTTTGCAGCGCTGGTACCCGGTCCGGGGCCAGGCACTTCCCACGCGGGCCGCAGCCTCTGATCGACCGTTAGCGCATCGGCAAGAAACGTTCCGGCCGCCCATCTGCGCAAACGCCGCTGTGTCGCAACCGGTATCTGGAAGAACTGCGATTACCTTCGTGCCAAACCTTCAAGGCGCACGATGCGCCCGTTCGCGCGGCGAAGCATTAACGGCTACGGTCCCGGGCGTTTCGCTCGTAATGAAACCTTGTTTCGTGCACAGGCGCAAACTGCCGGGATCATGGTAACTTGATCCTGGCAACCAAATCCTGCCAAGCAATCTAGTGAACGTGGGCCGGGTCGTGACCGATATCTTGCATGCCTTGTGTCAGACCTTCAAGAATTCGGCTTCGCAGATGCATATCATCGATCAAAGTCATCCCGCGTTCGATGAGCTCTTTCCATGAATCATTTCGGCTCCAGGCAGCTTCAAACGCTTCTGCTAGATCTGCCTGCCGTCCTACGCACAACAGTGCCTGCATCATGACAAGGGCGCGCTTCCGGAAATATTCGCGGACAAGAATTCCATCGTCCGCGTCCGCTCGCGCTGACATCATCAGTTCATGAATGGCGTAGCGCTCTGGTCTGGGAACCGTGACCTCTATGCCGCAATTGTACAGCATCACCGCTTTCGCGGGCTCTTCGACAAGGTATGCTCCCAGCAGCGTCGGCGCTGCCAGTTCAATCCAAAATCCATCGTCATTTGCAAAACGAACGTCGCCTTGCCGCGCGGCAGAAAAGGACGTGGCGGCAAAGCTGCGGTCGGTCGATCTCAAGACGTCACGGACCGTGGCGATGTCCGCGGCTGCATGAAGGCATAGGCAGATGCCGGTTTGCGTTCTTTCCCACAGGGCCTGGGGCAGTTGCATGCCAAGACAGGCAGTAAAACACGCGTAAGCGTGCCGTTCAATCAGGACGCAATCCCTCCTGAAAAGACCGGCCTCCGCCAGGCTTCGGATAATTTTGCCCGCAAGCGGGTCGGGGGCTGGCAGATCGGCCTCCCGCGTCAGCATCCTTACCATCTTGCGCCGCGCCCTCGCGTCGTCCTTCAGCGCCCTGAATTGGGCGACGGTCTGGGTCGTCTCATCATCATCAGGCCCGACATATTTCCGAACTTTGCCCCCGCCGGCGCACCGGTGGTCAAAATACCAGTATTGCCTGCCCTTCACTGCGACTGGCACAAACCTTCCTTCCACGTCAAACGCGCTGCTGGGTGCCGCAGTGACCCGTTGAGCAAGTTCGGCCAATATGGTGCGGAAAACGAAATCGATTTGCTTCATCGCGATACCACCTCACCTCGAACCGGTCGAGTTATACTCCACGAGTTACTTGTGGTATAACACGTTATTTTTCAGCAATATACGGTTTGGATCTGGTTGAGAACACAATCTTGGCCGCAGGCCTGCAAGAGAAAAGGATCGACAGGGATCTGCTGGATTATTCTGGTGCGTAAAAAGCGTAAGGGGGCTGCGCGGGAGAGAAATAAAGCCGTTTCTGAAAACGAGTTTCGTCAACGACATTCTCATTCGATCCGATGCCAGAGATCGTCGAACCAAGTTACTCATTTTTTCTCAGCAATCGAAATTGGCTTGTAAATTCCAAGAACCCTTCTCTTGTGCGGCCCTCGGCGAGGGTCAGTCCGACGGAAGGGGCATCGAATTATTCAGCTGCGACAAGCGGATGGATCACCTGCGGATGAACCCTGTGAACGGTGGCGCGCCGCAGCCTGTTCAACTCTGTCCGGCCGCCTTTGATATCGAGAACACGGGAATAAAAATCCTGTCCATCGGCTGACTTCGGCGGATCCAGCTCATGCATGACACTGATCACGGTCACGCCACGGCAGTGGTCTTTGATCGCTTGATGGAAAGCGATCTTGGACTCGGGATCCAGCGCACCGGTTGCCTCGTCCAGAAAGAGGATGCTGGGCTTGTGAAGGAGGATCCTGGCAAGCACGAGTTTCTGTTTCTGGCCGCCTGACAGGAGAAGGTCCCATGATGTTCCGTCGCGTTCCTCCTGCGTGAGGTGTTCAATAAACTCGCCCATGCCGGCACGGTGCAGTGCGGCCGCAGCCGCTGCATCGCTGAAGGCGCAATCGTTCAAAGGCAGGCAAACGAGCTGCTTGAGCGTGACACCCGGAAGCTTCACCTCCTGGGCCGCATACATCGTGCGGGCGTTCTGCGGAAAGATGATCTCGCCCCTGCCGTAAGGCCAAAGACCGTTCATTGCCTTGAGCAGACTTGTCTTGCCGCAACCGGATTCTCCTCTGAGATAGATCCAGTCCCCCTCATGAAAATGCAGATGGTCGGCCAAGAGAAAGCTCTGCGCATCGTCCGACCTGTGCATGAGCTCAACATTCTTCAGCGTGAGCCCGAAAAGTTCATGCTGGGTGCTGAATGTGAACGCGCTGATGCCGCTCGTTGCGTAGTAATCAGCAGGAACAGAGACCGCATCCACGGCTGCAGCAAGCTCAGTGACGCGCCGCGCGTTGGCCTTCAGGTTGGCGATGGCAGGCATCACCTGAATGAACCATGAGCATTCGTTGATCATCGAACCGACAAGTTCAGCCCCGGTAATGTAACTTTTGAGGCTGATGGTGTTGCCCATGTACGGCAGGAGGCCCGGAAGATAGGCCACGATCCGTGCGGCAAAAAAGTTGTACACTGCCGTGAACGACATGTAGGCGGCGTCAAAGAGGTTCAGCCTTGCCCACGTTCCGTCGACACCCGCGTAAAGACGGGCATTGACCCTTTTCTGCACACCTTCGCCTTCTGAGGCCGCAACCTGAAAGCTGCGGCGAAGAAATGTGGTCAGTTCACTGCGGTATGTTCCCTCGGTCTGCTGCATCTGGAGTGTGAGTTTCTCCAGCACTTTGCCAATACGCATGGCCCCCCAGGTGCTCAGCGGCACATAAAACGCGATGGCGACGAAAGCCAGCACCGCGCTGGCGTATGCCCCCAAAAACTCAAGGCCGGTGACCTGCGTAGACATCTCGACCAGTTTCTGCCCGACGAAGATGACGGACATCACCACCCCGAGTACCCCCATGGCGAGACCGATGGCACCGCCGGTCATGCCCTTGATCGATTCCTGTACGCGCTGGTCGATATTGTCGGGCATTGCCGCACGATCACCCTGCTGCAAATGATAGTGCGCATGGTTTGCGTCGAGGAGCGCATCATTGAACCTGGCATTTAACCACCCCCTCCACTTACGATGAAGCGTGGTCGAAAGCAGATGGCGGAATCCGACGAACCCGGCCTCCTTCATCACCAGTAACAGGACCAGGATTCCGGCATTGGCCAGAATAATGCCAAGAGGGTTCTGGTTGAAGGGATCGTGGATGTTGACGAGAGAGTTAAGCAATTCGCCGGAAGCTTCCGCCATCCAGACACTGGCTTTGCTTGAGGCCGCGGTGAGCAAGGCGATTGCAGCTGTAAGAGCCCATGCTTCAACCCATCGGTCCGAGAACCAGTAGGCCCGCATCAGTCCCCAGAAGGACTTCATCGAGGAAATGGAGATGGCGCCCGATATGCCCCGCGGGCGGTTTTTTCCCCGCTGACGTCTCTGCTTGACTGGTAAGCCCCCGATCATAGTCATTGCCCATTTAGTAACACAATATAACGCATTGCAACAATGCGTGGTTAATAAACAGTGAATTTCCGGGATTTTTGTGCAATCAGCGATAGCGGACGCGACCTCATAACGTGATCATATCATTTAACTCTTGGTGCTATCGTATTGAGATCAAATGCTATTTATAACCCTGCACAGGGGTGCAGCAGGCGCCGCCCGTGATCTTCCGCGCACTAAAACAAAACGCGCCCCTTTTTGAGAGCGCGTTCGAGATAGGCTTCGGCCAGTCGTCTTCTGTATTCTTCTTATCGGCCTCCCTTAAGTGCAGTCCTAAGCCCATTCGAACTCATCTAACATCGAATTACGAGCTTAGTTCCCCTTCTGCCCTTTCGCTCACCAACGCATTTTTATCAGCTTTTGTTCTTGTTTTTAAACGCGTTAACTTGCGGCTACAGGGATAGACTAGTACCCGTTGCGTTACGTCAGCGTGACTCAAGCGATCCTTTTGGCGCATTTTTGTGCGGTTGGTGAAATTAATTGGCTCCAGCGCAAACGGACCAGACAAGAGCAGAAGCTCGGCGAAAAAACCGGCGGGCCGAAGCGAATCAGTCTGATCTTGCCGTCCGCCTGAAATCTGGCACCGTAGCACACGCCAAAGGCGCCGTGGCCTTAGCCACCGCGGCCCGTCCCAACACCAAAGAAGCGCAGGTATTGATCAAATTGCATGTCCCAAGCCGTTTGTCATTCAATCGCAGCTTGGATCACCATCGCCTTGATGGAGGATGAGATGGAGCGCAGCGATGTCCTGATTGCCGGCGCTGGTCCGACAGGCCTGGTGCTTGCCCTGTGGCTGAGCAAACAAGGTGTGAAGGTTCGCATCATCGACAAGGCCGATGAACCGGGAACGACGTCACGTGCGCTCGCCGTCCAGGCGCGAACGCTCGAGCTTTATCGCCAAGTCGGCCTGACCGAGGAGATTTTGGCAAGAGGTCACAATGTGGCTGGCATTAATCTGTGGGTCCAAGGCAAAAAGGCAACGCGCGTTCCTCTCGAAACCCTCGCCGAAGGACTGACCCCTTATGGTCCCTTCATCTACCCGCAGGATCAGCACGAGCGCCTGCTCATCACCCGTTTGGAGGCGCTCGGGGTGCGGGTCGAGCGACGGACTGAGCTTAAAAGCTTCACCGACGCGGGGGATCACGTCATGGCAACGTTATGTCGACCGGATGGTAACGAGGCGTGCGAAGCGGGTTATCTCGCCGGCTGCGATGGCGCCCGCTCTATCGTCAGGCAGACACTGGGGACTGGCTTTCCTGGCGGCACCTACCAACAAGTGTTTTACGTCGCCGACGTCGATGCCGCGGGTCCGGCTTTGGACGGCGAATTGCATGTTGACCTCGATGAGGCAGATTTTCTCGCGGTCTTCCCGTTGAAGGGCCAAGGCCGCGCGCGGCTGATCGGGACTGTCCGCGACGAGCGGGCGGCGCACGCCGAAAACCTCAAGTTCGAAGACGTCCGTGACCGCGCTATCGAGCACATGAAAGTGCAGATCCGCAAGGTCAACTGGTTCTCGACCTATCACGTCCACCACCGTGTCACCGCGCATTTCCGCAAGGGCCGCATCTTCCTCCTGGGCGACGCCGCGCACATTCACAGTCCAGCCGGCGGCCAGGGCATGAACACGGGCATTGGCGACGCCATCAATCTGGCGTGGAAGTTGAAGGCCGTTTTGGCGGGGCAAGCGTCAACGGCCCTTTTGGATACTTACGAAACGGAGCGCCGGGCCTTTGCCCAAAAGCTTGTGGCGACCACTGACAAAGCTTTCACACTCGCGACTGCGCAAGGACGGGCGGCCGACTTCATTCGCACGCGCATTGTCCCCCTGGTCGTTCCCACGCTCTTCAAATTCGCAGCAGCGCGCCACTATATGTTCAGTGCTGTGTCGCAGCTCGTCATCGCCTACCACGACAGCGCCCTCAGCCAAGGCAAGGCTGGAGACGTCAGCGGCGGCGATCGCCTTCCATGGGCACCGAGCGCCGACAATTTCGCGACATTGCGCCCGATCGGCTGGCAAGTGCATGTTTATGGTCAATCCAGCCGGGGGCTGCGCGACTGGTGCAAACGTCATGGACTTCCGCTCCATACTTTCCCTTGGCAGAAGGAATATCGGGGAACGGGACTTGCCCGCAACGCCATGTATTTGCTGCGGCCCGACACCTATGTCGCGCTGGCGGCCAGCCAGCAGGATTCGGAGGCGCTCCGATGTTACTTCGCAGATCGTGGACTCTCGATCAAGCATTTTGCTCAGTCGGCTTCCATCCTTGATGGGAAAGAGGAGAATCGCGGTTGATACTGTGGACACCTGCTCCGCTGGTACCGCGATGTGGCTTGAACCACGAGCATAGCGTTTCGATGGGGCCTCCTGGTCGCAGCCAAGCCCGGAAAATGCGCCAGCTGCGACCGCGCATCTGTCGTTCGGGGGCACGCAACCAGGACCTCGCGAACGTTCCGCTTTTTGCTTCGCCAGGCATTCGGCACGGATATGGAGTTACCCGGATTGGCAGTGATCTGTTGCGCGGGAACAGCAGATTATCGAGGCGGTGGCCGACCAGGACCACCTCGACATTGTGGCCGGACAGGTCCGTTCCGACCCCCATCACGCCGCACCCTAACTTTCAGTCATACGCCGATCTTCTTCGGAAGCGGCCGCAAGCTGCTTCCAGTCCAGGTCCTCCTGGAGTTCGAGATATTGGCCAGGACCGATCTGGTCGGCATCGCGCAGCTCTTCAAGGCGCTGGCGTTGCGCCAGCACTGCGGCGACTGAAAGGCCGCGGCGGCGGTCAAGCGGCGATAGCTGCACAGGATCACTCCCGTCGCGAAGCGCCCGGTAAGCCTGGCGGATGGCTTCAGCCTCGGCGCCCTCCTCCGTATCAAGCCGACATAGCGCGGCCTCAGCCAGCGACCTTCGCGCCGCCTCAAGCTCGTGGCGCGCCTCGGCCCCTCGGCCAAGTTTGAAGTATCGGATCATGGGCGCCAGAGTGGCACCCTGGATAACCAATGTCGCCAGCACAACCGCGAAGGCCGTCAAGACAACCAGGTCCCGTTCGGGAAAGTTTGCCGGTAAAGCGAACGCTGTGGCGAGCGTGAGAAGCCCGCGCATTCCGGCCCATCCGACAAGCAAGGTTTCGCCCGGTGCGAAGGGTGCCAGGTCATGGCCGCGTCGATGGCGATGGACCACGATAGCGTGAAACAGGAATGCGATCACCAGACGGGCCGCAATAACGCCGGCAACGACAATCGCGGCAAAGCCAATCGCTCGCTGCAGTTCGGCGGCCGACATCGCCTCGACGATGCGGCGAGCCTGCAATCCCATCAACAGGAACGCCACGACGTTCAACAAAAATACGACCGTCGTCCACACAGCAAACGAATGCACCCGCATGCGCGGTGAATCACCGACCGAGGCAAGCGTGGCGATCGTCATCGCACTCGCCACTGTCGCCAGAACGGCCGAAAGATGCAATCGCTCCGCAATCAGCCATGTCGCGAACGCATAGACGAACTGAAGCAGGGTGCCGCCGACTGTGTTTTCGGTTACCGGCCGCAGCCGCGAGACCAGAAATCCGAAGGCGATACCGAACACAATCCCTCCGGGTGCCGCGGACGCCAGTTGAAGCACCGTCCCGGTATCGAACCCGCCCCGCGCCTGAACGGTCAGCGCGGCACTAAACAGCAGCAGCGCGGTCGCGTCGTTGAACAGGCTTTCACCCTTGAGCAATGCATCCACACGACGGGCGACGGGCAAATTGGACAGGACCGCCGTGGCCGCGGCGGCATCGGGCGGCGCAACGATTGCGCCCAACGTGATCGCCGCCGCGATCGGTAGCCCGACGGTCAGCGTGCTGATCGAGACCACCACGCCGGTCGTGACCAGCACAGCCATCACAGCGTAAAAGAACAGCGGCAGTAGCATGCGTCGTGCCGCGGCTAACGGGAAATCGTAGGCCGAGTCGACGAGGACCGGCGCGATGAACAGCGCCAGTGCGGTGGGCGGATCAATCGGAATGCTGGGCGCGCCGGGCAGCATCGCCACCGCCACGCCTGCGGCGGCAAGGATGCCGGGGTAAGGCAGGTGCATGCGACGCGTCACCTGCAATAGCAAGATGGCGACGGCAAGCAACGCAACGAGTGTTTCGAAGAAAGTCATCGTCACATAGTAGCAGCCTTTCGCGCGCGTTGAAGCGGGAGCGATTCCCCTATAAAAATTATGGCGTGACGGGTGATGAAGCGCTTCACGGCGCAGGGGCGACGATGAATTACGAGATTGCGATTGTCGGCGCAGGGGCTGCTGGAATTGCTGCGGCACGCGCACTGGCTGCCGCCGGCCGGGCCGTTATTGTGCTTGAAGCCAGCGACCGGGTAGGCGGTCGCGCTTGGACCATCGAACTGGGCGGAATCCCCCTCGATATGGGCTGTGGCTGGCTGCATTCGGCAGAGCGCAATCCCCTCATAGCCGTGGGCCGCGCGAGTGGGTTTACGATTGCGCGCGGACCGACGGCATGGCAAATGCAATGGCATGATCTCGGCTTCGCATCCGAAGATCAGACCGCAGCAGCGGCGGCGTGGAATGCGCTTGCAAGTCGGATGAGAAACAATCCCCCTGCGAGTGACCGGGCAGCCGACGCATTGCCGCCGAACGGCGAATGGAACGCCTATTGCCAGTCGCTAAGCGGATACATGAACGGCGCGCCACTTGATCGGCTGTCGATCACCGATTTCCTTGCTTACGACGCTGCGGCAAGCGACGGCAACTGGCGGGTGTGCGAAGGCTACGGCAATCTTATCGCGGCGAGCGTTCCCGATGTGACGCTGAGGCTGTCTTGTCCTGTGCGCCGCATCGCGCTGACCAGTCGCGGCGTCCGGTTGGACACCGACCGCGGTCCGGTCGCCGCCCGCGCAGCAGTCATCACAGCATCGACAAATGTGCTTGCTGCCGGCGCGATCGCGTTTGACACGGAAGCCGACGACCACATCCATGCATCGAGCCAGTTGCCACTTGGCCTTGCTGACAAGCTCTTCTTCGAACTGCATGGCAATCACGGGTTGGAGGCCGAAACGCACCTTCTCGGCAATCCCCGCAAGAGCGATACCGGCAGCTACTACATTCGCCCGCTCGGCCGACCGGTGGTGGAGGGATTCTTCGGCGGGACCGGCGCCGACATGATTGAGCGCGCCGGACTGCTGGATGCGTTCGCCTTTGCCCTGGATGAGTTGGCCGCGCTGTTGGGCAGTAATATCCGTCGCCATCTGCGGCCGCTCGCCGCCACTTCCTGGTGTCGCACCGACTGGATACGCGGCTCCTACAGCCATGCGCTGCCGGGACACGCGGGCGCCCGCCAGATTTTGGCACGGCCGATTCGCGATCGACTGTTCTTCGCCGGAGAGGCGACCCACAATTCAGACTTTTCCACCGCGCATGGGGCCTGGGAAAGCGGGCTGCGTGCCGCCGGGCAAGTGGCAGAGCGACTGGCCTGAAAAATTCCGCTTGTCCCGGCAGCCGACCGTCATTCCGCCAGGTAGTCTTGGCGGTGTCTGTACAATCGAGCACAAGCTGGGCCCGCGCCGTCAGATCAACGGTGACGTGACTTTAGGTGTCGACTTGATTTCCTCCAGCGCCGCGATAGCGGAACAGATCTGTCCAAGCGTGCAGTATCCACATTGAAGACCATCGTGTTTAACGAAAGCGGCCTGCATGGGACGTAAATTACCGGGCTGGCCAAGGCCTTCGATCGGCGTGAACTCGTTCTCCTCATACACCACCGTCTGTACGAATATTGGGTTGCATAACGATGTTCAACACCAATGTACATCCGGCGGCGGCAAATCAGAGGACTGTCTGTCTTCTCCTCGATGCTCGGGATTGCAGCGGCGGGTTTGTAACTGGCATTGGCATGGCCTTGGCCCGCCAGCGAGACAGCGGGCGGCGACGCTTCCTTGCAGATTTCGACTGTCAATGCGGTCAAGCATCGAGCTTCGCAGATCCGGGGCCGTTTCGCGGTCAGCTTCAAACGAACGCTCATACTTCGATTGTCAAAGCGATCTATTCACCGAAGGTGATGCTGTTTAGTGCCAAACTGTCGGGGCTCGACCGCAAACCGCGCGTCCACGTCACTCGACCGTGCGGCACCGCGCTACTTTCAGAAGGCAACGCTAAAAAAGATAGGCGATTTCATTGGGGTGCTATAAAATCACGCCGGACGCGCTGTTATCGCCGGACCGAAAGCGCGCATCGGTTCTCGTTATGTTGGCAAATCAATGGAGCAGAGACTAGCCGCAATCCTAGCAGCCGATATGGCAGGCTATAGCCGGCTAATGGAGGCCGATGAAGTAGGCACGATCGCCCGCCTCAAAACGCACCGGATAGAATTGATCGATCCCGCCGTCGCAAAGAACAAGGGACGGATCATTAAGACGACGGGCGATGGCATGCTCGTGGAATTCCAGAGCGTGACTGACGCAGTAAAGTGCGCCGTGGAGATCCAGCAGCGCATGCAGCGGCGAAATTCGGATGTGCCTCAGGATCGGCGGATCGAATTCAGGATCGGCATCAATCTCGGCGACATTATTTTCGAAGACGAGGACATTTTCGGCGACGGTGTGAATATTGCTTCGCGTATTGAACAACTTGCCGACGTGGGCGGTATCTGTGTCACCGCTGCGGTGGCAACACAAATCGCCGATCGTCTCGAAGTTTCCCTCGAGGACCTGGGTGAGAAGACGCTAAAAAATATAAGCCGCCCTGTTCGTCTGTTTCGTATCGGACTTGAGCACTCTGCTTTGCCCGCTCGGGCGGCGGATTTCGATGCAAAGCGTTCTGTCTCCAAACCATCGATCGTGGTTCTGCCCTTCAACAACATGAGCGGCGACCCTGATCAGGAGTTTTTCGCAGATGGCCTTACCGAAGACATCCTCACGGAATTGTCTCGCCGCCACGAGCTGTTCGTTATCTCACGCAACTCCAGTTTCGTATACAAGAACCGGGCCGTAAATGTGCGCGAAGTCGCCGAGAAACTCGGGGCTCAGTACCTGGTCGAGGGAAGCGTGCGCAAGATCGACGATAGGGTGCGTGTAACGGTCCAGCTCATCGACGCAGCCAACGCGGCTCATATTTGGGCGGATAAATTCGACCGCAAGTTGGACGACATCTTTGCGATCCAGGATGAAATAACAGCAGCTATAGCAGCAACCCTACCCGGACGCGTCGAAGCGGCCCAGCGCGACCAGCTTGCACGGACAAAACCTGCAAACATGGTGGCATACGAATGCGCGCTAGCCGCCAAGGTGCTGCATCACAGAGGCACAGTTGCAGACAATCGGGAAGCGCAGTCCCTGATTGACCGAGCAGTCGCGCTCGACCCGGGTTATGCCCATGCCCATGCCTGGCGGGCGTGCATTCTTGGCCAGGCCTGGGTCCACGGCTGGTGCGAAGACAAGGATTTTGTGTGGAGCGAAATTGTTGCTGCGCTGGATCGGGCTTTGGCGCTGGATGACAATGATGCCGACGTGCACCGCATTCTGGCCGCGGTGAGTGTGAACAATAACGCTCTGACCACGGCCCGTTATCACCAGGAGCGCGCCCTTTCCCTCAATCCCAACTACGACCTTGTGGTGGTCCAGCAAGGGGAACTGCTGACCTGGCTGGGGCGGCCTGAAGAGGGTATCGAATGGATCCGCAAGGCAATGCGGCTGAATCCACATCACCCTGAAAGATTTTGGAGTCATCTTGGAAAAGCACACTTTGCTGCGCATCAGTATGGCGAAGCGATCGAAGCATTCATGCACCTGTCTGTCATGGATGAGATTCAGCACGCATTCGTTGCAGCATGTTACGGCTGGCTTGGCGATGGGACCGCTGCTGCGGCTCATATGCAGAAGGTTAAAAAGCTCCAGCCCGCGTATGCTGTCGAATCCTTCCTCGCCACGTTGCACTACGCGCAACAATCCGACGTCGATCACCTGCGCGCGGGGCTTATCAAGGCAGGAGGGGACGACGGTATTGCGCCAGCAAAGGACCTCACAGCGCCGTAGCGGTTTGTCGTTGTCTACGAGGTCACCAGTTGGGCCCAATCGGGCCATCATTGAGGACATAGGATTGACGGCTCGATTTTCCTTCCTCGGTTATCTTCCCCTTTGTCTCTCTGTTGCAAAGCGCGCCAATCTGGCACTCGTTTCACCGCATCGCTCAGAGCAGCGGAGCTCAGAGACCGCGTCAACTTGCTCGACAGTAATGAATTCTAGCGAACCCGCGATTGATTGATACCTTTCAGCCAATGGGCCACAATCCCAGAGCTGGTGCCGGCACGGGGCTCGGCGTTGCACGTTTCACTGCTTTGGTGCTTACGTTGGGCCCCACTGCCCTTGTCTGCCAATTGTGATTTGTTAGATCCGTCGCCGGGCGGACAATTCGTTGTGGATTGCTATGCTTTCTTGCCACTACGAAGCGCCAAACGATTTGAGAGCCTCGGTGGTCGTCTGCTAGTCGAAGATTTTGGCCCGCCGGCTCCACCCCGGGATCGGCTCGATCGCATATCCGCAAGGCTGTTCTATCTTCTGATGGCCGTGGTATGCGTTGTCGTCTTTTCCGATGTGGCAATCTGCGCGATAGCCCAGGCAGGGTCTACCGTGAATGATTCAATTTTAGGATTTTACGCAATCCATATTTTCGTTGACCGGTGCCAGTATGTCGCTTCGATACTGCGGGCGTCTCTACAACAAGTCGACTCGCCTTGTGACAATATGGCTGACGAGGCGGGCGGCCTCGTCAGCAATTGCCGGTATTGTCCCCGATTTCCGCGTCGATCCGAAATCGAGGCCGGCAAAATAGAGGCCTGGAAGGACCCCCAAGCCGTCCTCGTGAATGGGCTGGCCTGCCTCATCGAGGACGCCGGGGAGCTGGATCCACCGGAAGTCGCCTACGAAGCCGGTGCACCAAATCACTGACGTGATGTTGCTCGCCGCCCAATCGATAGAACGGATTGGCGGCCTTGGCAGCTGCGGCTCAACCGTCTCGGCCGGATCATCCTCTGCCGCTGGCGCATCGAGTCCAGTTCGTTCGATGTATTGATCAAGAAAGCGTTTGACGTTCGCGGAGGCTTCGTCGGCGAAGCGAAGATGCTCGTCCAATTCATCGCCAAACATGAGATGGCCGTTCTCGACACCTTGGAAGCGGCCGAGCAATACGACTCCTTGAGCACTAAGCGATTGCAGGCTGATTGTATGGGTTGCGCCGAGCAAGGCGCGCGGCGGCACTTTGCCAGACGGCAGCATGACTTCCTTCCGGTGCACGTCAAGAAAGCCGGATATTGTGAGCCAATTGAAGGTATCGCCACCACGGTATCGCCGCACCAAGCGGCCGGTGCGGCTGGTCGCTAAAAACACGGAGCGCCCCGCCCGGGCCAGGTCCTCGGCGATCTGCCCGCCTGATTGGCCGCTGCCGACGACCAAGACGGCCCCATCTGCGAGTTCGGCCGCATTGCGATATGCCGAGCAATCAATCTGCCCAAGAGCTGACGGCAGGTTGGCGGACCATGGCGGGCGCACCGGGCAATTCAGATTGCCGGTCGCGATCAATAAATTGCGTGCCCTGAGCGTGCCGCGGGTTGTCGCCAACTGATAGGCACCGTTCTCTTTCGTCAGTTCCTTCACCGGAGTGTCGGTACTTACCGGCAAGCGATTGCGCTTGGCGTATTCTTCCAGATAGGCGACGAATTCATGCTGGGTCATGGCACCCCAGGGGTCTGGTCCTTCGTAGGAGTCCCCGGGCAGCATGGAGCGCACATGTGGTGAATTCAGCCGAAACGAATCCCATCGCTGCGTGCGCCACGTCTCACCGATCCTGGAGCGTTCGAGCACCTCATGCGTTACGCCGTGCCGTTGCAGGAAGTAGCTAACGCCAAGTCCGGCGTAACCTGCCCCTATGACAGCGGCGTCCAGAATTCCGCTCATGTGTCCCCGCTCTGTTGTCAACGCTATTCTGGCAAGCTCATTACATTTTGGCAATGTGGCAACGTGCATGAACCGCTGAATGTCCGCAACGGGTCGAATCCGGGCATTTGTTGCACCTGCTGTCAACGACTGGAATTGGGGCGCAGACATTTATGGAGGTCTTACGCCGCGGGAGTGAGCCGTTTCGGCTCGAATTCAACTGGCGTCAAGCGTCCGGAGATATCGATAAGCTCTCTGTCCCGAGCCTAGTCACTTGCTGGACAGTTCTACCGAACATCGCAAATGGGTTCCTGCTGTCGGTCACCCAGATTGCTTCGCCCTTGGGAACCATTCTTGCGGACTTACGCCGGAAGATTTCGAGGGCGTGCGTCCTCACTGGATTGGATACTTAGCTTTTCTAAAGCTCCCGGTTTATCTTAATACCAACGGCCGCGACCGTAGAAGCCGCCTCCACCCAATAAAAGTACGATCAAAACGACTATGAGAATTGTGGTGATATCCATTTCATCCTCTTGTGATCTTTAAGCCGCCCAAAACATTTCTGACGGTACTGCACAACGGACTAAACCGATTTAGGTTCCATTGGTGCCTGTAAGACCACATCTTCAAATGGTGCGCTTGCTTGGTCACAGGGAACAATGACGGTGGCCTGGAGTTGTGTGATTGCCACCTGCCCTTATTTGATCGCGGTGCTCCGGAGAACTGGTTATGGAAGTCATCAATGTCTTGGCTGGCGTTGCCGTCAAAGATCTGGACAAGACCGGTCCATGGTATGAGAAGTTGTTTGGGCGCCCGCCCGATACGCGACCCATGGAGGGCTTGCTCGAATGGGAATTCGAAAAGGGCGGATGGCTTCAGGTCTTTGAGGTCAAGAGCGGAGCCGCAAGGTCTTTTGTCACGCTTGTGGAGAACAGTGTTGATGGCCGCATCGAAGACTTGAGAGCCAAAGTCATCGAAATAGTCTCCAGCAGCGGTTCAGATGGGGATGCCGTCAAAACTGCGATCATCAAGGACCCGGATGGCAACCGGATCGTGTTCGCTCAAGGTATGGACGACATCCACAGATCCACGATGTAGCACTCGGTCTCCAAGGAGAAAAAATGCCAGAAATTAGCAAGTGTATTCAAGCGTGGGTCGATGTAAACATCACATCGCAAGCGCACGAAGAAGATAAGGTTCAGATGGTCCAAGAAGCCGATGACTTGAAGACCCACGCATTAGCCGAAGGATTCACGTTGGAAGAGCTTAGGGATGCTTGTAATGGCGACATACTGGCTTTTCTAATGGATCGTCAAAACGCCAATAAAAATATGGGACCAGCCAAGGACGATTAAGTTCGTCCACAGCGGCCAAGTGCCCGTAGCATTGCAACTCAGCATAATGACGTGACGTGCTCCGCAATCACTCCGATTTGTCGATATGGCTCCTCGCCCCCTCGTCGGATCAAATTGAGATCAACGCGCAGGTTTTATCTGTGCTATTGTGTCTTTGCGTACACTCGGACTATGGAGCGAGCAACGTCCATGCCCGGGGAAGGCTTTCGCACCGCGAGCCTCCGGTCCCCACAAGGACAAATTCTAATGACTATCCCAATTGAGCCGGAAGGTGGTATGAACCTTGCCTTGGCGGTGGTTGCATCATCCAATGCGCCGCTACTTCTCCTTGACGGTGACCTCGTGGTGATTGCAGCGAGTGAATCCTTTTGCCGCGAGTTTCAGATTGATCCGGCCCAGGTTTCGAACGGGAAACTGACGGATCTCGGGAGCGGAGAATGGAATTCGCGGCGGTTATCGTCACTGTTACAGGCTACTGCTACAGGCAGCGCCGATATCCGCGCCTACGAGATGGACTTGACCCGTGAAGGTCAAGAACCGCGACGCCTGGTATTGAACGCGCAGAAACTCCAATACGGGGACACCGACGGCGTTCGACTTCTTCTATCGGTGTCAGATGTCACCGACGCCCGCCTCGCCGAAAAACTCAAGGATGACCTCTTACGGGAAAAAGCCATTCTCCTGCAGGAAATCCAGCATAGGGTTGCCAACAGCCTGCAAATCATCGCCAGCATCCTCATGCAAAGCGCACGAGCAGTTCAGTCCGAGGAGACCCGCGCGCACCTGCAATCAGCACACGGCCGGGTGCTGTCTATCGCCTCTGTCCAACAGCAGCTAGCGGTCTCCAGACTTGGTGATGTTCACCTCCGGCCGTACTTCACGCAGCTTTGCCAAAGCCTCGGGGCATCAATGATCCACGATCCCGAAAAGCTCTCGATTGAGGTGACGGTCGATGACAGTACCGCCAAGGCGAATGTGTCTGTCAGTCTCGGTCTCATTGTCACCGAACTGGTGATCAATGCGCTCAAACATGCGTTTCCCCGCGATCGCAGTGGTAAGATCGTCGTCGACTATCGTTCCGAAAACTCGAAATGGTCGATGTCGGTAAGTGACGACGGTGTCGGGGTCTCTGCAGATCCCAAGTTTTCCAAGCCCGGCTTGGGCACGGGCATTGTTGATGCGATGGCAAAACAGCTTGATGCTACGTTTACGACCGTCGCAGGCAATCCGGGAACGAAAGTCTCAATTACCCATTTTTGATCCCTAGCTCATCGAATTGCGGCTCAAGGAAGCCCTCGTCTAGATTTCCGAATTGGAGGGGTTTACCGCTGTCTGAGCTTTTGCAGACCGCTGAGAGACTGTGCCTTCCCTAAGCCAAACCCTGGCCTTCGCTAGTATTTGTGGTACGTTACAGTCGACAGCCGAATCGTCTTGGGGAAGTATCGTCAGATGAGCAGGATTCAAAAACAAGACATTCGCTCAGTATGGAGACGGTGGCTATACCCCTCCCCCATGAATATGTGATCCGGACTTGGCCTGTTTCAAACCCACGACTGTCTGATCGTCGGGCGTGGGTATGGGCGAGTTGCCGCGCCTTTTTGGAGTTTGGGAGTGTGATGATGATTGCAAGTGGTCGTTTATTGTTTGTAGCCTTGCTTGCCCTCGCGGTAGCGGGATGTGCGCCGGATGCGGCAATCAAGCCGAACGTCGTGTCCTACAACAATCAAGGCTCCATGGCGGCCGGCGCTCCCTCGACCACGGCAACACCGCAACAGACGAAAGGCCGTTACTTCATTGAGTTCCGCTCCCGCTATGCCCTCACCTACGGCCACACCTACGTGATTTTTGGGCGCGTGGACCAGGCGGGCCAGATGATCGATCGCGAAGTGGCCGGCCTTGCCCCGGCTTCGAATAGTGCCGTACCTTATGTTCTGGGCCACTACATACCCGTGCCGGCGGAAACTGGGGAGAGCGACGGTGATCTGGATGACAGGTTCAGGTCGGCGAGCTGGCGCGTTATGCTGAGCGAACCCGAATACAACAAAGTCGTTGCCTACATCCGCGACCTAAAGGCCCGCTCCCATTTTTGGCAAGCCACAGTCAACAACTGCAATGCCTTCGTTGGGAACATTGCGCGCTCCATGGGGTATAAGACGCCCGGCATCTGGCTCCGTCCCCAACAATATGTAACCAAGCTTCGAGAGATGAATGGCGGGCCAAATGCGATCGGCTACACCGGGCCTGCAGGTTAGGCTTTGACAGTGTCCAAACATCGATCCTTGGGCAAAATCCCGGCAGTGACCCTCGCGCGGCTTTGATCCATCTATCCTGAAGCATCACCGTTGGAGCGATGGAGCCCGCTGTGTGAGTAGGAGCCACAACGCGGAAGACGTCCAAGCTCATAGTTGCATCGTCTTCAGTGGATGAAAGGACTATACTGCAAAGTCGGTCAGCAGGACCGGAACCTTTGGTTCGGATCGATGCTCTCCAGAATGCACGTTCACACAATGCACGGCTATGCAGAGGGGGTATCTATCATGGATGTCGTTGTAAGAACTTATTCAGGTAAGGGCTCGAAAGAGCTGTTTTCGCTGCTGGAAGAGAAAAAGTCAGACGTTGAAAAGGCCATGCGCTCAGTCAAAGGCTTTGTGAGTTACACCCTGGCACGCAGTAATGAGAGCGATGGTGGCCTGTCGATGACCGTATGTCAGGACAAGGCCGGTACGGAAGAGAGTGTCCGAATTGCCAAGGAGTGGATTTCAAAAAATGCAGCACACATTGGTGTGGATGCGCCAAAGGTATCTTCGGGGACGATAATCATTCACGCCACCAAATAGTTATTTTCTATGATCTTGCCCGGCAGGCACTTTTCGCGTGCCGGGTTTTTCTGTTCGGTTCTGATTTGTATGCTTGCCAGTCTTTATCAGCCCTCTTCTTTACAATAGGCGACGGCCGCATTTCAGCCGATGTCTGCTGCTCGTGCGGACACCCGTTTCACTCTTGCATCCAAAGCGTGAATTCTTCGCACGAGGGCCACTCAAAAGGTATTCGGCCCACATCCATCCATCTTAGCTCAAATGAACGTCCTCTGTTCCAAAGTTCGTTGGGTCATGACGGAGCCACCGCAATGCAGCCGTCAAAACAGGTGCATCCCAAAGGTGCAATGTCTCCTCATCAAGGAGCGACAAGGTGACGGAGAGACCGGCCATATCCAGCGAGGTCACGTAGGTTCCAACGAGAGATCTTGCGATCCGGATGCCGCTGGCTTCAAACAAGCGGCGGGCGACATTGTAGATGAGGTAGAGCTCTGGAGTCGGGGTTCCCCCAAAGCCATTGACCAAAAGCAATGCCTGGTCGCTGTTGTGTTGCCCCATATCTGCAAGTATGGCGTTGCAGATCATGCTGGCGATTGTGTCCGCATCAGCGATCTTCTGGCGGTAAAGTCCAGGTTCGCCATGGATCCCCACCCCGACCTCCATCTCATCCGGTTCCAGGGTAAAGGTGGCACGCGCCGTGTCGGGAACGGTAACGCCACTGAGTGCTACGCCCATGGTACGAATTTGCGTACTCAGCCGGTCACCCAGCGCCTTTAGCCCGGCGAGATCCGATCCGGCCTCGGCGGCTGCTCCAAGCATCTTCTCGACGATGAGCGTTCCAGCAACGCCTCGACGACCGGTTCTGCGCGCCGCGCCCTGCGCAGCAACATCGTCGCTCACGATGACCGTCTCAATCCGGTGGCGCCCCGACACCGTTTCAGCGGCCATTTCGAAATTCATGACATCACCGTCATAGTTCTTGACGATCAACAGACACCCTGCTCCGGTGTCGGTTTCTGCTATGGCGGCAATGACCTGATCAGGATTTGGCGAGGTAAAGATGTGACCGGTGCAGGCAGCGTCAAGCATGCCGTGTCCGACGAAGCCGACATGCATTGGCTCATGCCCCGCCCCTCCGCCCGATATGATTGCAACCTTTCCGGGAGCAAGATGACGGCGCCGAACAAATTTCCGGCCTGCACCGAACATGACCATCGAGTCATGGGCCGAAACGAAACCTTCGAGACTTTCGGCAACCATTGACGCGGCCCCGTTCATGAACTTTTTCATCCCGCCCCTCCCGCGCCAGCGTCCTTATCCAACCGCAACGTCTTGCTGCGGCGCGAGTCGAGGCAAGATGATTGCCTTTCCATCTGGTCGAGTTCCTTACCCCTCTGTCTGGTGCATGATCTTACCACCATCGCGAGGATCATGTGCTAATCTGTATTTCCCAACAGCGTTGCGATTTTCTGGACAAAATCTGTAATTGCCTCGTCTAACAGGCGATTTTTCTTGTCGTCTCCGAGATCCGGAACCATCAGTGATAGTGACCTCAATCCTTCGGAACTGCCAAATTCCGGCAATTTTCCCGGATGCGCAGCATGGTAGGCCTCGACAAAACGATCCTGTTCAACCGGACTAAAGTGGCAAACCCTGAAAATCGTCGCGAGATGCCGCGCCGGTAGGGGCGTGGCATAGGCCGGACTTGTAATCTGGGTAACGAAACTCCGGTGCTTGCCGAGTGCCGCCGCCAGGCGTTGACGTGTTCCGGAAGGACGATTGTCAATGATCTGAGCCAGGATAGCCTTGTAGGAAATAATGGCGTCTTCCATGGGTTCCCGTGCCATCCTATTTGTCCACTGCCATCGTTCCATCCGCGTTGAATTGCGCAATCTGTGATCTCACTGCGACCAGTTGCACCGGCGCCAGCGAGAAATGCCGCAATCCGCAGCCCAATAGGCCAGGAATGCACTCCGGGTCGCCCGCCATATCACCGCAGACACTGACGGGCGTTTCTAAGTTTGCCGCGATCTGCAAGCTGTGTGCGAGCAGTCTGAAGATTGCAGGAGCGGCATGGGTGTAAATATCGGCGACGGCGGCATTGTCGCGCGCGGCAGCGGTCAGATACTGCGCGAGATCATTGGTTCCGAAGGAGAAGAAATCCGCCGCGCCGAATGTATCCAGCATGAGGGCGGTCGCGGGAACCTCGACCATGATCCCTATCGGCGGGATACGATGGTTAACCCGGCACCGTTCCAAGAGGGTGGATTCCTCCCTGAATATCGTGACCGTTCTTTCGAGTTCCGAAGGCAACGTCACCATCGGCAGCATTACCTTCAGCTTACCGTGAATGGCGGACCGCAGCAACGCGCGCGCCTGGATGCGCAGGATCTCTGGCCGGGCAAGCAAAAGACGGATACCACGCAAGCCGAGAAACGATGTCCAATCGCCTTTGTCAGCGCTGGGAACCGGCTTGTCACCACCTAGATCGAGCAAGCGAATGGTGACAGGCTTTTGTCCGGCCCACTCCAGGACTTGGCGGTAGATGCCGTATTGCCTGTCTTCGTTAGCGATATCGGCAGCTGATGACATCAAGAACTCGGTGCGCAGCAACCCGATCCCTGCAATTCCCGCATGATCAACACCGATCAGATCAGAAAGATCATTGACGTTGATCGAGAGACTGATCTTTGCACCATCGGCGGTTCGCACTGCGGTCGGGCAAGGTCGTTCTCCCTCGTCTGCGCTTTGGCGCATGGACAACGGCGTCAATAGCGCCTGCCGTAGCTCTTCATCGGAAGGATGTAAAACGACGCAACCCGAGCCTCCATCGAGCAAAAGCTGCGTTTTCCCGGCGATGTTGAAGGTGCCGGTCCCAATGACCATGGGAACCGATTTGGCGCGGGCAAGCATGGAGACGTGGCTTGCGGCGCTCCCCTTGAACAGGACGACTCCACCGCCGGCCGACCAGTCATGGGCAAGGAAAAGGCTCGGCGAGATGTCTTTGCCCACGAACACCGTCCCTGCCGGGAAATCCGCGACCGATTTTCCTGTCATGGCCGCGAGCACACGGTTCTTGATGTCGATGACGTCGGCTGCCCGTGCGCGGACGTCATCGTTGTCCGATTGTTCAAAGCCGGCGATGTAATCATCAAGAGCCGTCACCCAGGCAAGAGCTGCGCCATCTCCGCTACCAATACGCCCGGCAGCCATTTCGGTGATCTCGGGATCAAGGAGCATTTCGATCTGGAACTCGAGGAACGCAGCACTTTCCGCCGGGGATCGTGCAGCAAGCGCACGCAGGGCGGCGATGGAAACCTGGACCGCGTCCAAAAGGATGGCACGTTCAGCGGAAGGATTGGTTTGAGACGAGAACATTGCTTCGGTCTCAACCGCCAGGTGAATCTGCCCAAAAGCCGTACCCGGCGACGTTCCCTGCCCTTGCAGTCTAAACATTTCGGCCATGGAGTTTGCCCTCGTCGAAATTGTGCTCGACCAGTTCTTTCAATGCTGCAATTGCTTCTGCTGCACGGATTCCGTCAGCGCGAATTTTCAGGACGGAACCTTTTCGAATTTTGGCACCCATGACCTTGACGATGCTTTTGCCATTCAACCAGACGCTGCTTCCGTTCACCTCAATTTCAATCGTGCAGGGAAAGGTCTTGGCTAAACGGGTGAAAATTACGGAAGGCCGGGCATGCAGCCCGATCCCATGGATGACTTCGATTTCCGTCTGCCACTGCTTCGTCACGTGATCCTTCTCCTGCGGCCTCGCGTCCTGCTTGTTGCTCATAAGGGCGAGAGTTCCTCTGCCGTAGCGACCACCTTTGCAAGTGGAGCCCCGCCGGAGGCTTCGGCAGCAGCAATGACCGCTCCCTCCACGAGAGGCGCATTGCAAATGGCAACGAGACTGGAGCGCGGTTCGCCCAGCATTTCGATTGCCATTTCGCTATTTGTCTCCGCACCGCCAAGATCGACGAACACGGCAACACCATGATCGGACCATGCCGCCTCGATGGCCGCAAGAATGCCCGCGGCATTGGTGCCGAGACCGCCTTCAGCATTGCCTCCGCACCATGAAAGCGGCACGCCGTCACCGACCATCTGGCGCACCATATCGGCAGTGCCTTTGGCGACAAGCGGTGAATGCGAGACAATCACAATTCCCACATTTGCAATCTTGCCTTTCATGCCGGATGGTACTCCTTCAGGTAGCGGCAAATGGCCGTGGTCAGGAGGGCGCAGCTCGAGGCCCCCGGATCGATATGGCCAATGGAACGATCCCCTAGAAAGGAAGCGCGCCCGCGCATCGCCTTCATACCAGCGGTCAGTTGCGCGGACTGCTGCGCCCTTTCAGCGATATGGACGAGAGCAGACTGCCTTACCATTTCGCTGTGGACAGGGTAAAGCACGTCGAGCAATGTTTTGTCCCCTGCCTGAGCGCGGCCGCGCTTTGCCACTGCTTCGATTGCCTCTCCAACAATATTGGCGAAATCTGCGCCGTTTTGCCGGGCGCCGAGCCGCCGTCCTATCTCGATCAGCAGTGTTCCATAAAGCGGCCCGGACGCACCGCCAACGCTCATGACGAGCATCGTGCCGATCGTCTCGAGCGCCTGCGGCAACGGCAGTGCGCCCAATCTTTCCCTATCAAGATAGACTGCATCGCAACCGCGCCGCATATTGGTGCCGTGATCACCGTCGCCGATCGCACGATCGAGTTCACAAAGATCATCGGCATGAGACGCAATCACCTCGTGGCATGTCTCGATCAACCCAAGGATGAGCGCACGATTAATCTGCAACGACTGTCGCCTCCCCGCGTGCAACCTGGCTTGAAATCACGTTTGCCGCAATCTCGAAAGCTGCTGCCACGGCCACAGCGCCCGGATCAGGAACCCCAACGAGGTCCCTTGCACCGACATAGGACGCGCGACCTGCTTTTGCTGTGGTCATTGCGCTCGTGGCGTCGGCACCAGCGCGGGCAGCTCGGGCTGCTTGCGAAAGCCCGCTTGCTGCCAGGGATCGCAATGCTGGTTCAAGGGCGTCCACCATGGTTCTGTCACCCGGCTTTGCCCCGCCGTAAAACGTCATACGCTCAAGACCTGCAAGCAGCGCGCTTGATAGAATTCCCGTCCCAGCCATCGATTTTGCTGCGGCCGTGAAAAATATGGAGAGCAGAACACCGCTTGAACCGCCCATGCTGGTTGCAAGAATTCTGCCGACCGCCGCAAGCGTCGCCGGTGTGTCAGCCAGAGGCAATGATCGGATCTGCGCAAGAATACCACGTGCCCCTGCAGCAACGGTCGATCCTGTATCGCCATCACCAGCGCGCGCGTCGAGACGATTGAGTTCCACTTCCAGCGAAACCAGATGCTCGCAAATGGCGGCCACCATCTTTTCAGTGAGCGGATTTTGACTGGCCGCGGCAACGGCCTCTCCCACCGGCGCCCGTGGTAGCGGAAGAATGTTTATGCTGTGGCACGGCACCGGGGAAACCCAGGCGTGGGGTTCCACGGAGGAGGCAAGTGCTGCCTCACGTTCCATATCGAGGCGAATAAGCGACAGCGAAAAGCCATTCATGTTGAGCGCTGTCATCATCGGCGAAGGGCCGATGATGAGCTTCACCCGATCGGCAAGTGACGAGGAAAGAACATCCCGGGCAATGAGGCTCATTTCCAGCGGCGGTACGGCCCCCAGGTTGTTGATCAACAGCGCATATTCGCCAGTAACCGGCAGCGACGCCGCAAGCCGTTCGGCCATGATCGCGACAATCTTGCCGGCCTCCTGTATCTGGACACGTTCCACGCCCGGTTCGCCGTGAATACCAAGCCCAAGTTCCCCCTCATCGAGGCCGAGACGTTGCTCATGCTCCTGTCCTGGTATCGAGCAGGTGGACAGCGAAACCCCCAGCGACACAATGTCAGCGGCCGCCGACGCGGCAAAGGCTGCAACATCTCCAAGACTATCGCCTCGTTCGGCGCGAAAACCTGCGATTTTGTGAATGAACAATGTACCCGCGACGCCGCGCGGCTGGGCAAGGTCTGGAAGGGCGATGTCGTCCGCGACGATGACCATTTCCACCTTGAAGCCTTCGGCGCGCGCGCGTTCGGCGGCCAGCCCGAAATTCAGCCGATCCCCGGTGTAGTTCTTGACGATCAGCAGGCACCCTTTTGGCCCTGTGACCGCACGGATTGCCGTCAGGACAGCATCAACACTCGGTGAGGCAAAAATCTCACCCGACACAGCGGCCGTGAGCATACCCTTTCCGACAAAGCCGGCATGGGAAGGTTCATGCCCCGCTCCGCCGCCCGATATGAGGGCAACGCTGGACTTGTCCCAGTCGGCACGCAGGATGACCTTGATGTCGGGATAGCTGTCGAGCCGCGCAAGCATTCCTGGACGGCTTGTCAGCAAGAGACCATCAAGCGCCTCGGTGACGATATTTTCCCTGCGATTGAAGAAGTGTTTCATCTGCATCTTCCAGTCTTTGCCTTGTTTTGCGTGGTTCAACAAAATGCGATCGATCGGGGACGACCCAGTCAGTACACCCGGTTTCCATCAGTTCCAAAATAAAGAGGATTTCTGAGTGCCAGGCCAATCTTGTCGCCCTGCCTGACGGGAAGGTAGGGATTGGCGAGGGTGACGAGTTTGCAGTCACCAACGCGGATGTGCAGATGATTCTGGTCTCCCAAATGTTCGACCCAATCGACTTGCGCGTTTGCATCACCACCGATGGAGATCTCCAGGTGTTCAGTGCGCGCTCCAACCGTCCGGGTAGCAGCCGGCGTCCTGCTGTCGGGCAGCAAATTGGCCGGAAAAAGATTGATGTGCGGCTGTCCAAGGCGCGAAGCAACGTGAACATTGGCCGGGTTGCTATAGATCTCGCGCGGCGTTCCAATCTGTACCAGCCGTCCATCGGCAAGAATGCCGATGCGATCAGCCATGGTCATGGCTTCGATCTGATCGTGCGTCACGTAGAGGATCGTTGAGCCGAGCTCCTTTTGAATGCGTTTCAGTTCCAGCCGCAGTTCGGCACGGAGCTTGGCATCGAGCGAGGAAAGCGGCTCGTCCATGAGATAGATCGCCGGCCGCCGCACCAGTGCCCTGCCGATGGCCACGCGCTGCATCTCGCCACCCGAAAGACGGGTCGAACGATTATCGAGCTTGTGCTCGATGCGCACCATACGCGCCACCTCCCGGACGCGCCGGTCGATCTCATCCTTGCCGAGACGGCGTGCCGGCGAGCGGAGCGGAAAGGCGAGGTTTTCATACACGGACAAATGCGGATAGAGTGAATATTGCTGGAAAACAAAGGCCACGTCGCGCCCGGCCGGCGCTTCTCTTGCCACATCGTATCCGCCAATTATGATGCGCCCGCTATCGGGCCGTTCCAGCCCGGCAATCAGACGCAGCGTGGTGGTTTTGCCGGCACCGGTGGGACCAAGCAGGACGACGCATTCACCATCGGCGATGGCCAGGTCCAGATCGCAAACGGCACGCGATTCACCAAAATTCTTGTTGATGCCTTTCAGGACGACTTCAGCCATGATGATGCTCCGCATAGCGGGATGACGCAACGGCCCTGCCCGACTCGCAGTCAAAGACGGATAGTTTTTCGTAGTTGAGTTCAAGTCCGACGGTTTCGCCGATGCGGAAGTTCTGATCGGCTGGAACCCGCGCCTTGACCAGTCCTTTTGCCATTTCCACGGCAACAATCTGGTTTGTGCCGTGATATTCGCTGGCATAGACGCAACCACGCAAGGAGGAGGCGTCGCTGAAGCGGATATCCTCGGGACGCACGCCAAGCGCAAGCTCGCCCTGCGCCAGATCCTGCTGGATTTCCGGTACGGGGATATCCACGCCGTCGAGGGAAACCGAGCGCGTTCCCTTTCGCAAACCAGAAGTAAACCGTAAAAAGTTCATTGGCGGTGAACCGATGAAATCGGCGACATACATGGTCGCGGGCCGATTGTAGATTTCCTGTGGCGTGCCGAATTGTTCGATAACGCCATGATTCATCACCGCGATCTTGTCGGCCATGGCCATCGCCTCCATCTGGTCATGGGTGACATAGACGGTGGTAGCATGGATCCGGTTATGCAGTTCGCGCAGTTCCCGCACCATCAGATCGCGAAACTCCGCATCCAGCGTGCCAAGGGGTTCGTCCATCAAAAAGCACTTCGGCCGGCGCACGATCGCTCTTCCCAGCGCCACACGCTGGCGGTCTCCGCCAGCCAGACCGGATACAGACCTGTCAAGTATATGATCGATCTGCAGCAGCCTTGCCGTCTCTTCGACGCGGGAGCGAATCTCGGTTTTCGCCACGCCTTGGGCAAGGAGCGGAAAGCCGATATTCCTGCGCACGCTCATGTGCGGATAGAGCGCGAAGAGCTGAAAGACAAAGGCGATGTCCCGCTCTCTGGCACGGTTGAATGTGACGTCTTCGCCTGCAAGGAAGATCTTGCCGCTGGTCGGCAGCTCGAGACCCGCAATCATGCGCAACGTTGTTGTCTTGCCGCAACCGGACGGGCCAAGAAGGGCCAGGAATTCTCCGTCGCGAACGACGAAACTCGAATCCTCAACCGCGCTGAAACTACCAAATTCCTTGCGCAGATTTTCTATTCTGATCTCTGCCATCGCCTACTCCGGGAACTTCGACACAATGATGAAAAGAACGGTACCAATCAGGAGCGTGACCAGCGACCAGGTGTAAAGGATCAGCAGGAAAGGCTGGAACAACATCACGAATCCGAGGCCGATGAGGCCGGTTGCAACATTTTCCATCGGACCGCGTCTGAGAAAGAACGCCCGTTTCGGCTTCAAGTGGAGCGGTGATTGTGGCGTCATTTGCGTACAGCTCCAAAGGTGATACCGCGCAACAGCTGCTTGCGCAGAAGAACCGTGAACACCAGGATGGGTACGACGAAGATCGTGGTTCCAGCGGCAACCGCCGGCCAGTCCTGCCCGCCCTCCCCAATGATTGTTGGGATAAAGGGTGGAGCAGTCTGGGCCGCACCCGAGGTCAAAAGCACCGCGAAGGCATATTCATTCCAGGCAAAGATCAGACAGAAGATGGCCGTAGCGGCAATGCCGGTGGTCGCCTGCGGCAGGACAACCTTGAAAAAGGCCTGCATGCGCGTATAGCCATCGATCATGGCCGCCTCTTCATACTCCCGCGGAATTTCGTCGATGAAGCCTTTCAGGAGCCAAACGGCAAGTGAAACATTGACCGCCGTATAGAGAAGTATCATGCCCAGCGCAGTGTCTGATAAACCGAGCTCGCGATACATCAGATAGATCGGGATCGCGACGGCTATGGGCGGCATCATGCGTGTCGAGAGAATGAAGAACAGCAGATCCTCGGCTAGCGGAACCTTGAAACGCGAAAATCCGTAAGCGGCGAAGGTACCGAGAGAAACGGCAAGAAATGTCGAGCCGAAAGCAATCACCAGTGAGTTCTGAAAACGCGGCCAGTAGTTCGAGGGCCCCGCGATGACCATATTGCGGCTTCGCGTGATCTCATCACAGGTGCTTGTTGGTGCACCAAGCGAAGCGATGTAATCGGAAGTCTGACGCGTGCGGGTGGTGAAAAGGTTGCAATAGCCTTCAAGTGTTGGCTGAAAAACAACTTTCGGCGGGTAGCTGATTGAATCAGGCGGTGATTTGAAGCTCGTCATCACAATCCAGACAAGGGGAACCATGGTGATGAGGGCATAGGCGATGACGATTGTAGCGGCGATACGCTTTGACGTAGCGCCCGGCGCAACGACCGAATGGGCAGAATTGACGGAACTCATCGCTGTTTCACCTTGTTGAGGGCTTTCACATAGATGTTGGCGAGACCAAACACCGCGACAAACAGAATGATGGCAAAGGCAGATGCCCTGCCGGTGCGCCAGCTTTCGAACGCCTCCCGCTTCAACGTGATGGAAGCGACTTCGGTTGTCGAACCCGGACCGCCCCCGGTGAGGAGGGTGACCATGTCGAACATCTTGAAGTTTTCAATGCCGCGGAAGAGCACCGCCAGCATGATGAAAGGAAGCGCCATTGGCAGAGTGATAGACCAGAACTGGCGCCAGAGCGATGCTCGGTCTACTTCGGCAGCCTCGTAGATGTAATCGGGGATGGACCGCAGACCTGCAAGGCAGATCAGCATGACATAGGGCGTCCACATCCATGTATCGACGATGATGATGGCCCAGGGCGACAACGGCACCGAACCGAGCATTTCGAACGAAGACGGCGGGATACCCGTGACAAAAGAGACGATGTAATTGAAGAGGCCAATCTGCGGCTGATACAAGAACCGCCAGAAATTGCCGACCACGGCCGGCGACAACATCATCGGCACCAGGATGATGGTGGTCCACAAGGCATGACCCCGGAATTTCCGGTCGATCAGGTAGGCAAGAGAAAACCCGATCAGCGTCTGCAGCAGGATTGTCCAGAAGACGAAATGAGCCGTTGTCTGCATGGCCTGCCAGATATTCGGATCATTCAGCACCCGGCTGTAGTTGCTCAGGCCAACGCCTTCGATAGGTGCGTTGGGCCGATTTGCCCTGAAGTTCGTGAATGAGAGATAGACGGCCCAAATTAGCGGGAAGATATTGACGGCCAACAGCAAGACAATCGTCGGCGCAATAAACAGCCACGCCATGGCCCGATCAGATATGCCGCGAATTCTGGTAGCGATGGGTGCCGGCGTAGCACGGGCAACCCCCTCACCCAAAATGGAGGAACTTGTATCGGTCACAGACTTCACCTGGGTTTTAGAGCGTAGCATTCGAAAGTACTGCCCGGTACGTTTTTCGGATCCGGGCAGTCATTTCAGCACGGGTCACCTAAAGCACCGAAGCTCTAGAGCTTCCCATCGTCCTTGAAGACCTCCGTCCAGTCCTTGACCAGCCCGTCAAGCGCCTCTTTGGCCGTGCCCTTGTCTGCAACGACGTAATCGTGGAGGCGCTTTTGCATGGCCTGCAGAAGAATAGCATAGGACGGTTCTTGCCAGAAATCCTGAACCTGATTCATGGCAACCAGGAAGTCGGCTGCAAATGGCTGGCTCTCGGTGAAGGTCGGATCGGTCAAGACGGCCTTGTGTACGGCATAACCGCCGAGCGACCACCACTTTTTCTGAACGTCCGGCTGGGCGAACCATTTGATATAGGCAAGCGCGCCTTGCATGTTGTCCGTATTGGCAACGACGGAAATTCCCTGTCCGCCCAGTGTCGACGCTGCGACCTTTTCCTTGGGATTGACGAAGAACCCGATCTTGTCGCCGCCGACCTTCTCGTCCTTGTAAAGGCCCGGGAAGAACGCAAACCAGTTCATCGCCATCGCCACTTGTCCCGATTTGAATGCATCGAGGCTTTCGCCCATATAGGCATCCGTATATCCGGGCGGCGTGCAGCATTTATAAAGGGCTTTGTACGCCTCAAGGCCGGCGACCGCGTCAGGTGAGTTGACCGCGCCTTCCATGTCGTATTTACCCGGCGTATTTTCATACTTGAAGCCATAGGGGTAGAGCGCCCCTGTTGCGCCCATGGTAATGCCTTCCGAAGCACGTTCGGTAAAGATCGCGGCACCATAGACCTTCTTGCCGTCTATTTCGCGCCCATTGAAGAATTCCGCGACCTGTTTCAGTTCATCCCAGGTCGCTGGTGCTGCCAGGTCGCGGGCGTACTTCTGCTTGAATTCGCTTTGTATTTCGGGCTTGGCAAACCAGTCCTTGCGGTAGAACCAGGCGTTGGCATCGCCCATTGCCGGAAGCGCCCAATAGTTGGGCGTGCCCTTCGGCCAGGTCGCATAGGCGTTGACCGCGGCGTCCGCAAAATCGCTCATCTTGATCCCTTCCTTGTCGAAGAAATCATTGAGCTTTACATAATAGCCGTTTTCGGCTGACCCACCGAGCCATTGGCTGTCGCCAATGAGAAGGTCGCAGAGCTTTCCCCCGGAGTTGAGTTCGTTGAGGATGCGATCGGCGAAATTTGGCCACGGCACGAACTCGAACTTCATCGCCGTACCGCTGTGGGTCGTGAAATCTTTTGAAAGCTCAACGAGAGCATTGGCCGGATCCCACGCCGCCCAGCATAAAGTGAGTTCGTCGGCTTTTGCCAAACTCGGCGCAGCCGTGAACAGCACAAGTGCCGATGTCGCCCCAAGCAGGGCTTGCTTTATCGTCTGCATGCATTCCTCCCAGATACATAAGCGACACCGCGCCGCTCTCAAAAATCTCGCTTGTTCCCTCGATACTCCCCATGATCTCTCTCCATCATGTTGAGTAATTGTGTTAAGTAATATCTATTTTACTCAACATTTCAAGTGTGAATCGTTGCTGCACTGCACAGCGAAAAAACTGGACAGTGCAGTCACAAGAAACGGGCTGTCAGCCCACCGATGCCCGCCTGCACAAGCCGATTATGACCTGCCAAACGTCCCGGTTTTGCCGATATTGTCAGGAGATTTCCGAAAATATCCTGGGACAATTCGGCCGGAGCGACGGACCGGCGCCAATGGCTACGCACCCGACACCGCTTATGGACACGGCCTCATCGCCGCGCCGGACAGCTTCACGTTTTTGATCAGCCCATGCGCCATGATAGCGCATCGATATGGACCGGGCATATCGCGCCATTGAGGCTTTGAAGAGTCCTGGAGAGCGGCTTTGGTCTGCCCGCAACGCACTGGAACATGGGGGAGCCGCAACGTTCTCGCGCATCAGATCGAAAGTGGTCTTGATCGACGACAACGCAAAGCACGGACCAACTTCGCGCGGACACTGCCTGCCTGCGCCACAGTCTGACTTGGCCCAAGAAGCAATCAAAGATCCCTAACTTCGATTTTCTCGCGCTTGGCCCAGCAATGTCCGAGCGCGAAATCGAGAAAGGCCTATTTGAGCATTCTTGCGCTCTTGATTCCTGAGCTCTGTAAGGGCTTTGCATTCGTGGGTAGCCAGCATCGCATTGAAGTTGGTGGCCAGGACCTACGATCTGGATCTTCTGATGATTTCCGGTAGCGCTGCTTCATCGTTGTCGAGCTCAAGATCGGGGAATCAATTCGGAATTCGCGGGCGGTATGAATTTTTATCTTTCGGCGCGCGATAATCAGCCCCGGCCCGAGTCGGATGCTCCCGGCCTCGGGAGGTAAAGGCAAGAATTAGGGTCAATACGCACTTCGCGATTCAACAGAGCGATGGGCGTTGGGGAATAGAGGCTCTCTGGTCTCCACCCCCGAGCCGCAGCGAGTATCAGAATGTATGGCCAATACAGCGTCCCAAATCTGTCGATGTTGCAGGTCACGGTGGGCTCGCCGTTACTTTCTTAAGGTGACACTTTCGGCGCCTTGCTCGATCTGATCTATGACAAGCAGTTTAACCGGCTCAGTGCCATTGTTTGCTCCCTTGTGCCATTGAGACAGCGATTCGACCACGAATTCGCCTTGCTTAAACGTACTGTTCTTTCCAGACTCGAGATTGTTGACGCTAAGCGTTCCGGAGAGAACGTACGCATAACGTTGATAATGGTGCTGATGTACGGGCAACTCTGCGCCAGGCGGGATATCGTACATCGACACAATGACCTCGACGTTTTTTTGCGGGAGTTGAACAGGTTGATCAGCTATCGTCCGTGTCGTTTTGAAAACCGGGGTGACCGTGACTGTACTGTCCAACGCTTGTGCGGGGAACGCCATGAGTGTGAAAGCAATTGCGATCAAGATTTTGTACATTCGAGTATCCTCCCGTTCAAATGATCTGCTGCAATTAGCAGAGCACTGAGTGGATGCAAATCCGGATGACTTCAGTGCGGCACCCGTTCTTGAGACATTGCGATTTTTCAGAACAAGATCTCGAACATCTACACAGAAATGCAATGATGCCTCACAACGCCCGGGGTTAATATTCCTCGCCTTGAAAGGAACCGAGCCGCAGTCCCATTCAATGCAGATTTCCCAGGTGCGGGTCCAGAGGAGGCTTTATGCGACATTCGGAGCACGGATCGGGGACAGCGACTACGCCGCAATTTTGCTTCCCGACATGACGATTCCAACCGGGGCGGCGATCCAGGATAAAGCGTTGCCCTAGCTCCTATGTCGCCCGGGGAGGCGAAAGAAACGTATGAAATCTCGCTGTCCAACAAACGTGCAATAGACTATGCAAAAAGGTGCCCCGCGACGTCGTCTTTCCAAAGTCGCCCCACATCCCAACAATCCGGCGGTGCCGCAGTGTACGCGGGAAGAGCAGTCACTCGCCAGGATTGATTGCGCCAGGAGGAACGGAAACTCGCCTTGCTCCTATTTTTCCACCTCCATTTTCAAGCGGGATATTATGGCCGCGTGATTGCGATAAAAGTCCTTGCGAATTATAACACAGACTAATATAGTCTGCGTTATGGCACATCTCGGAACCGGCGTTGAGTACGCTCTTCACTGCTTATTGTTGCTCGATCAGCCGCTTGCCCAACCCGCAAGCAGCCGTGACCTTGCCGAACTACAGGGGGTATCGCCATCCTTTCTTGCCAAGATATTCCCGAAACTGGAAAAGGCCGGGATCGTCGCCGCTTCGGAAGGCATTCGCGGCGGCTACAAGCTGGCGCGAGATTCCAAGGAAATCACGGTACTCGAAGTTATTGACGCCGTTGAGGGCAGAAAACCACTGTTTGACTGTCAGGACATCCGCGGGCGCTGCGCCCTCTTCAAAGACAAGCCGCCAGCCTGGATGACGAGCGGTGTCTGCAGTATTCACGCCGTCATGCTGCGCGCAGAAAAGACCCTGCGTGACGAACTTGCCCGCACCACGATACGCGATCTGACGAAAGGGGTCGCGCGCAAGGCCCCGGACGGCTTCGCCGAACAACTCCAAACGTGGTTTGCCGATCGGGTCGATACCCGTGAACAAACGCGCGTCGTGGCCCTGAAAAAACCAAAGGCCCGACACCGAAGCGACGAAAACTAAGCCGTCGTTTTTCCATACCCTATGGACACCTAAATCGGCTCCGCCGGAGCCGAAGGCATTCGTGCGCCGATTGAAAGGATAACCATCATGCAACGCATACTCATTATAGGTGCCGGTTTTGCCGGCCTGTGGAGCGCGCTCGCTGCGGCCCGTCGCCTTGAGATTGAGGGCAGCAAAGACGGTGCAATCGAAGTGGCCTTGATTGCGCCAGAGCCGATACTCACGATCCGGCCAAGGCTGTACGAAGCTGCGCCCGACGATATGACTGCTTCGCTGGAGAACCTCTTCGAAGAGACCGGCGTTCGATATATCCAAGGTAGCGTCGAGACGATCCGCGCCAATACGGACGAGGTTGACTATATTAATGCATCCGGTGAACGCCTGACCCTCTCTTATCATCGGCTCGTCATGGCGGCAGGAAGCAAATTGTTTCGTCCTGACATTCCCGGTCTTCGTCAGTACGCCTTCAGTGTCGATCAACGCGACGAAGCTGCCGCTCTCGATGTCCATCTTAAAAATCTGGCACAGCAACCGGCATCGCTGAAGCGCGATACGGTCATTGTTGCCGGTGGTGGTTTCACAGGACTGGAGATCGCAACGGAGCTTCCGGGCCGATTGAAGAAGGTTCTGGGGTCAGACGCCAATATAAGGATCATGATCGTCGAGCGGGCCGACGCGATCGGCCCGGGCCTTGGCAGCGGACCGCGGCCGGTGATCGACAAGGCTCTGTCAGAACTCGGCATCGAATACCGTCTCGGATCAGCGGTGGCCGTGATCAGCGCTGACGGTCTGAAAACTGCCGACGGCGAATATATTGAAGCCGGCACGATCATCTGGACTGCTGGTGTACGCGCCAACGCACTTACGGCGCAGATTTCGGCGGAGCGAGACGAACTCGGACGACTTCGCGTGGACCATGATCTACGTGTGCCGTCTGCGCCCAAAATATTTGCCGCAGGGGATGCCGCTGTGGCGCCCACCGATGATCAAGGCAATCATACATTGATGTCGTGCCAGCATGCGATACCCGCTGGAAAATCCGCGGGTGACAATGCTGCCGCAGATCTGCTGGGCCAGCGTCCAACCCCCTACAGCCAACCCCACTATGTGACTTGCCTCGATCTGGGATCGGCTGGAGCGGTCGTCACCCGGGGCAGGGATCGAAAGATCTGGCTGACAGGAGCCGAGGGTAAAACAATGAAGATGATGATCAATGGTACTCTGATTTATCCACCAGCCGACCGTGACGCTGCATTCGCCGCGGCCGATCCTCAGCAAGCACTCAGCCTGTAGGTGCGCGTATCGATCACAACTTTCTGCAAATTGATCGGGCCATTCACTCTGGGGCCGAGCAGCACGCTCTGCCCGATCAAGGCGTAATCTGGCGGGCCGCAATGATGCGGCTCGCCCTATCTCAACCAATTTTTGCTTCAAGGAGAGCCGCAATGAGCGAGCAAAACAAGCAACTGGTAAGTGATTTTAACGGAACAGCTCTCGCTGGCAGCACGAAGACTTTTTCCCGATATCTTGCCGAAGATTTCCTATGGGATGTGCCGGCAATCTTGCCATGGGGCGGCAAGGGTCTCGGGGCCGAACAATTTGTAACGCAAGTCCTTCCGCGCGTTGCGGCAATGTTTGACTTTGACAGGTTCGGCTATGATTCTTTCACTGCGGACGACACCACGGTGGCCGCATTTGTTTATGCCGGTATCAAAGGCCAAAATGACATCACGAGACTCGCAGAACACTGGACCGTTCGAGACGGTCGTCTTGCAACTTTGCGCGTCTTCTATTTCGATCCCCATCTGGTCATTGACGCCGAAAAGAGACAGAAGCTGAGCAAGGACGTTGCTATGCAACAGGCCAACGGGAGCGACGAACATGTCTAAACTTGTGTTCGGATTTGCCGGCTTCCTGGGTGCGGCAATGTTTGCTAACGGTGTCTTCATGCTGGTGAACCCCGAAGCGTGGTATTTTGCGGTTCCAGGTGTTGCCGCCGCCGGTTTGTTCAACCAGCACTTCATCCGCGACATCGGCCTCATCGAACTATTCATTGGTGCGGCGTATGTGGCGGGTATAGGCAAACCGGACTTGCGGCTGGGCCTTTGGGCAGCGCCAACATTGTGGCTCTCCGCACACGCGATCTTCATTTATGGGAAGTAGCCGTGGGTATCTGCGCGCCATCTGTCATTCCTCGAGATTTCCCGGCGGTCTCACTGCCAGCGTTGATCGGCATAGCGGTGACCGCATGGGCTTGGGCCAACAGGAGCGGTCGCGTCGCGCCAAGGGCTCTAGGGAGTTGAACCTGTGGTGGCCGCGTTGGCGCGAATGCCATCGGCCAGTTCGGGCAATCCGATCACCACGTCGATGAACAGATCCCTGGGTTCACGATCATCCGGATCGTCGTCCGCGCCCAAGAAGTGGAAATCCGAACGCTGCACCGGTACGCTGCGCACGCGACACGCCAGAAAGTTTCGACAGTGCATGGAGAAGTGCGGTCTCTCCCGCCGCGTTCGGACCGACGACGGCCGCAATCTGCGATGAGATAGGCACCGTGATCGGATCAGGGCAGAAACAGCGGACGCTGGACAAGGTTACGGATTCGATACGCACAGGCTTCCTTCCGTCAGGCGGCAGTGGGGAGCGGGTCGGTGCCCTCGCTCAGAATTGCGAGATAGCGCCGGTAACTGAAAACGCGGCCCCGTTTGCGGCCAGTAACCTCCTCGACTATGCCAAACCGCTCCAGATCGGCGAGCGCCGCATTGACCGTCGGGGCAGAAAGGCCCGTCTGCTGAACGAGCTGGTTGGCCGTCAGATAGGGATTCTGCTGAAAGAGATCGTGGATATGCAGCGCCGAGCCAGCCCGGTCACTCTCTGCCGTAATGCGTTCGCGGTCTTCCTTGAACAATTCGACGATCCGGGTAACGGCATCGAAAGCCTGATTGGCGGTGTCCGCGACACCGGTGAGAAAGAAGTCGAGCCAGGCTTCCCATGCGCCATGCTCGCGCGCTTCCTGAAGTAGGCGGTAATAGTCGCCACGGTGGGTTTTGAGATAAAGGCTCAGATAGAGCAGCGGCTTGCGCAGCACGCCGTTGACGCAAAGAAACAGCGTGACCAGCAAGCGGCCGATCCTGCCGTTGCCGTCCAGGAACGGATGGATGGTCTCGAACTGAACGTGCAGCAGACCGGCCTTGATGAGGGCGGGCAGTAGCGACCCTTCCTCATGCATGAAACGCTCAAGCGCATCGAGGCAGCCGTCCAGTTCGGTGACAGGTGGCGGCACGAACAGCGCATTGCCCGGGCGCGTGCCGCCGATCCAGTTCTGCGAGCGTCGGAACTCGCCAGGACTCTTCGTGCCGCCGCGTCCGCTTTGTAGCAGTCGGGCGTGCATCTCACGGATCAGGCGCAACGACAGCGGTAAATCTTCCAGCCGCTCCAGCCCGTACATCATGGCATCGACGTAGTTCGAGACTTCGCGGATGTCGCCGATCGGCTGGCCGGTTTGCGCCTCGGTCTCGAAGCGGAGCAAGTCCGAAAGGGTCGATTGTGTGCCCTCAATCTGGGACGAGAGGACAGCTTCCTTTTTCACATACATATAAAGGAACAGCTCCTGACGCGGGAGCAGCATTGTGATGCCGTCCAGACGCCCCAAGGCTCGCTCCGCCAGACTCAGCCGCTCCAACAAGGCAAGCACGTCGATCGACGGCTCCGGCGGCAAGGGCGGCGGCACGAAGGCGCGCACCATCTCACCCGCAACGGGGGTCTCGACAAAGTGGCCTAGCCGGAGATGGAGGCGGGTTCAGACATGACCCAAATATGATGCTGAGGCCTTATTTAAGCAATAGCCACTTGGCTTAAATAGGAAATGAGATAAGGTAAGCGCTCTTAAATAAGGGGGCGAGACCACCATGGGCGGGTTCACTCGGCGGGTTCGTGATAGTATTCTTCCGCTTTCTGTGGCTGGAGCCCTGCGGGCGCGGACGATTTCCTCGTCTACGTGAACCGCCGCCCTCGGATCTGCGCATTGTAACTGAAGATAGTTTCGAGAAGCCAAAGCCAGATCGTAACCACCGAACCTCAGTTCCAAGTCGATGCGTTGGGATGCCCGCTCCTCAGTCGCACGTTCGAGGACGCCCTAGTCCGCCAAGTCGTGTCGCTTTCGTCACGGCCAGGGCAGCCATTTATGTGTGCGCCATTAGCGACACAATAGCCTCCCGGATCCAGCGTTGGCCGCCGTGTCCGTGACAACGCTCGTGCCACACCATTCCCACTGCGAAACCTTCGACGGGAAATGGGCAGTCTATTACCATGAGCTTGTCGGCACGGTCGCGTACGAGACGTTCTGGAACAAGGGCAACGAGGTCCGAGTAAGACACGATCTCAGGAACGAACAAGAATGAGGCTGCAGATAACACCGCATTGCGTCTGTGTCCGAGGTCAGCCAAAACCCTGTCCACTGGCGTCACAAAGCCACCGCCGTCCAAGGAAACAATTACCTGGTCCATCTCAACAAACTCCTCGACCGTGATTCCCTCTCGTAGTCTCGGATGCTTCCGTCGGCCGATGAGCACATAGCGCTCGTTAAACAGGTGTCGAGTACGAAGACTCGGCGAAGCGGCCTGCGGCGTCATGAGCGCCAGATCCACATCACCCCGCGCCATCTGCGCGTCCAACTGCGGCACGTCGAGATTGCGCAGCGCGACACGAACTCCGGGTGCCCGCATCCTGAGTTCCACGACGAGCGGCTTGACCACCACCGCCTGCAGATAATCTGTACAGGCGATAGAGACGGTTAGCTTGGCTTGAGCCGGGTCGAAGTTCCTATGGGAAACAACCGTGGCTCGAACTTGGTCAAGGGCCTGGCGCAAAGGGTCGAGCAACTCCATTGCTTTAGCGGTCGGCGTCATTCCTCGCTGTGCAGGAATCAGCAGTGGGTCGTCGAACTCATGCCTGAGGCGGTTTAGCTGGGCACTTACCGCCGGTTGGCTCAGATTCAGGCGAGCGGCCGCCTTCGTCACGTTCTGCTCCACGAGCAACGTCTCAAGAGTGACCAGCAGATTGAGATCCAGGCGCTTGGTATCCATTGAATGGATAGTAGCCGAACATTCCTATGATTTCAAATATAGCTCGAAACAGGCGAGACTTCCGGGCCTGAGGTCCAACCTTTTCCGCGGTCGCCGTTCACTAGCACCTGGTGGACAGCAACCGGGCGACTACTTCACGACCTCAAGATCAGGAATCTCAAGACTAGGAGAAGTTGCATGATCCAAGCCGATACCTCCAAACCTCTGATCACTGTTGTCGGTGCCTCGAGCAAGCAAGGCCGCAGTGTCGCCGAGGCGCTGCTCGACAGCGGGCGCTACCGGGTGCGTGCCCTGACGCGTCGCCGCGATAGCCAGCCCGCGCAAATCTTGGCGCAAAAGGGCGCCGAGGTCGTGGTGGCACCCCTTGAACTCGGCATGGAAGCCGAGCTAACCGCGGCCATGAGCGGCTCGTACGGAGCGTTCTTGATGACGCCGCCCATCGTCAAGGTGCCGCCGGAGGAACTCGAGCTTACCCTCGGAATGGAATTGGCTGACGCGGCGGTGGCCGCTGGGGTCGAACATGTGGTTTTCAGCGGGCTCGAAAATGTCGAAGCGCGTACCGGCGGCACGAAGTGGGCGCCGCACTTCACCGACAAGGCGAAGGTGGAGGACTACATTCGCACCTTGCCCGTTCGCAGTTCGTTCGTGTACCTGGCATTTTACTACACCAACTTCCTAGAATACTATGTGCCGCAGCGCGGGGCGGACGGCATAACGTTCGCCATATACTTGCCCCCGCATATACCCATGCCGTTCTGTGATCCGCTCACTGCCGCCGGACCGGCGGTGCGCGAGATTTTCGATCACCCGACGCAATACACCGGCAAAACCCTACCAGTGATCGGCGAGTTTCTCTCGGCGCAAGAAATGGTGGACACTTTTGTGCGGGTTACCGGTCAGCGGGCGCACTATGCCTCCGCTTACTCGCGCGAAGACTTGTTGCGCCACTTTCCGAATTTTGCCGCCGACGAGCATCTCGTGCGCGAATTGGTGGGCATGGTGGAATACGCTGTCGAGTATGGCTATTACGCCCCCGATCGCGACCTGACGTGGAGTCGGAAAATCGATCCGCATGCGTTGACTTGGGAGCAATTTGTGAAACGCAGCAATTGGCAAGGCGACCTGCTGTCCTATGGCGCCACCTCTGTGGCGGAGCTTTTGTCGACGTGACGGAGGCGACGCTGCATTCGCGCTGTGAGTACGTTGCTGGCGTTTGCGGACTGGCTGAACCCGGGCGTGCTCGTTCACGAACTCGCCCACTACATCCAGTAGTTCAACAAAGTGCCGATGTGTGAGGTAGAAGCCATTACCGGTCAATGCAGATGGCTGCAATCAAAGGGCGAATGCCCAAGAGACTACATTGGGAACCATCCTCCGACGTACCGGAGATAGTGGGTTCTCGAAACCGGATTGGCTGGCGGCAGAATGATTAGCCACGGCCCGCGTATTGAGACATGAGGTTCACCCATCTCTGAGAGACGATGGTCAGGTCCTCTTTCACGGAGAATTCACCATTGGTCGTGACGATATTCGTGGTCTCGCCGGCTTGGGTAATCGTGATGACTGCATACGGGTTCACATGCACCGGAAAGCCATTAGGATAGGTAAGTTCGAGCATAGCGGACTCCTTTTCCCTCCCCCCGTGTATCCAATTACTAACCCAACGGGAAAGCAAGGGGCGCTTTGACTGATGATCATGTCTCGTCCAATGCCGACGGAATGCATCACTGCCATTGATGCCAGAGTGGGCAGAGGGCGAGTTTCATCGAAGAAAGTTTATTGTCCTTGGATTACGGCGAGAACCTTGGCGTGGAATGTCCGTTCGCAAGAGTTGCCGAGCGTCACTCGACGATATTTTCCCGTTCATCGCGCCATCAATACATCGCTTACAGTATAGTGGAATAGGGTTTTTCGGGGGGTCCTCCTATACGAGCCGCGAATCCTATTCCGCTCTTTCGTTCGACCGGCGCTCGTACTGTCGCAGGGCCTCAGCCTCGAGCTCGCGCCGAATGGAGTTTACGTTCGGGCCGTGCTTCCCGCCACGACGCGAACCGAGATTTGGGAGCACGTCGGCGCCGACGTCAACCCGCTTTCCAACGTGATGGAGGTAGACGATCTGGTGGATGCGGCGCTGGTTGGGTTCGACCGCCGCGAACCGGTAACCGTTCCCCCGCTTCCCGATGCCGGTCAGTGGGACGTGCTTGTGGCCGCGCGCCAGGCCATGCTTCCAAACTATGGGAATCAGCATCCCGCCGAGTGGTACAGCACCGTCGCCTGAGCACCAACGAAACATTCGATCAGGCTACCAGGACACGCCCGGCATCTACTCCCGGGCCTAGATCGAGGGTTGGAGCAAGGTCGCGACCGCGTGCACGCCAAGGGCGGGCGGATTTCCTGCAGCTCTGGCATGTGTCAGCCACATCGACCTTCAGGAAAACGGCGCTGCGCCGGTTGCGCCTTCGGCGATCCGGGCTGAAACCAAGACGTTCGTCAACGATGGCTTCCTATCCCGCCATCGCAGCCGCAAGTCGCCGCTGCTCCCATCGGGTGCCGCGCTAGGCGCGGCCCCGCTTCTCATCGACACATTCTGCGATAGCGGCTCTCCAACCGGAGGCGGGTTTGCCTGGAAACTGGAGAACAGATCATCTGAAGGCATTCATCCTCGATAATACAAAAGAACAGCGCCCTGCGTTTCGCCGACATGCCGGAGCCGACGTTGCGGGATGATGATGTTCTGATCGAGATCCACGCCGCTGGGCTCAATCTTCTAATTCCAAGACCGGGATGGAGAGTTCAAGCCCAACCGCGTGCATCTCGCCGCTCTGAAACCAATCTGTCAGCGAGGCACGCCGGGCGGCGTATTCAGGGGCAAAGTTGCCGCTACCCCACAGGACCCGGGGTTTCGGGACTGGTCGCCGAACTTGACTATCCGCCTGAACAACGAAGGTGCGCTAGGATGCTGGGATCGGCGCCATCCGCACAGACACCACGAATGGAGGGAGGAATGTTGGAGAATACCTATCGCGGTCAATGCGCAGCCCTGGTGCGTTGCACGAACGAAGCAGACTGGTGAAAGCCTGGTCTTCGCCTTGGCGCTCGGCCATGGGATGCGTAGAAAACTTCGTCAGGTAGAGAGGCTCGCGGAAAGAGTTGGCTTTTTTAGTGCACGGGATAAACTGACCAGATCATCGGATGCCGTCACACACGAGCATAGGCCGATATGGAGTTCACACGATGGCGATCAGCGATGCTCGGCGGGAGCAAGCATATCCAACACTCTCGGCTTTCCAAATTGGGATGGCTCGACGCTTCACGAGCGGTGAGCCGAGCCGCTTTGGCCCAGGCGACATCCTCTATGAGATCGGTACCCGCAGCGTCCCTGCCTGGCTTATTCTAGAGGGCTCGGCCGATGCAATTCAGCGCGGCGCCGCTGGCAAGTCGTCCCTGATCGCCACCTATGGTCCCGGCCAGTTCACCGGTGAGACCAATCAGTTGTCTGGTCATGCAACCCTGGCATCGGTGGTCGCCGGCGAGAAGGGCGTACTTGCGCTACCCTTCGATGCGCCACATCTCCGCGCGCTAGTCATCGGGTCGGCGGATATTGGTGAAGCGATCATGCGCGCCTACATCCTCCGTCGCGTCTCGCTGATCGAAGAAGGTCGGGCCGGCGGCGCAGGGTCGATTCTGGTTGGACGCCGGGATGCTCCCGACATCGTGAGGTTGTCTGGATTTCTCACCCGCAACGGCTATCCCCACGCCCTCATCGCCGCATGCGAGGTAGAGGGGCGCGAGCTGGTCGAACGCCTCGGCATCGCATCTGAAGATTTGCCGTTGATGATTTGTCCAAACGGCACATTGCTCAGAAATCCGAGCGACGCGGATGCTGCGTCATGTCTAGGCATCATGCCGGATCTCGATCCAAAGAATGTCTATGACGTGGCAGTCGTCGGCGCGGGACCGGCCGGACTGGCCACCGCTGTCTATGGGGCATCCGAGGGACTGTCTGTGCTGGTTCTCGATTCGCGGGCTTTCGGCGGACAGGCGGGAGCATCCGCCCGGATCGAAAATTATCTCGGCTTCCCCACTGGTATCTCCGGGCAGGCTCTTGCGGGCCGTGCCTTCAATCAGGCGACCAAATTCGGTGCCGAGCTCGCGATCCCGCTGACCGTCGGAAAGCTGTGCTGTCATGGATCTGAGTCGGAAGCTCCATTCTCACTCGAGCTCAGCAATGGATATACCGCACGAGCGCGTTCCATCGTGATCGCGTCGGGAGCGCGCTACCGCCGGCCTGATATCATCAATGTCGAAGAGCTGGAAGGGGCTGGCGTCTCCTACTGGGCATCGCCGATCGAGGCCCGCCTGTGCTCCGGAGAGGAAATCACTCTCGTGGGCGGTGGAAACTCGGCCGGCCAAGCCGTCGCCTACCTCGCACCGCAGGTCAGGCACCTGCACCACGTGGTCCGACGACCGCTCGAGCAGACCATGTCCCAGTATCTGATCGACCGGATCGCGGCATTGCCCAATGTCGAACTCCACGTGGGCAGCGAGATTGTGGGCTTGCATGGCGACCGAGATCGAGGTTTGACCGGGGCCACCTTCCGTAACGCCCGAACCGGCGAAACGGAGGAGTGTGCGTCGCGCCATCTCTTCCTGTTCATTGGCGCTGACCCCAATACCAACTGGCTTGACGGCTGTGTCGCACTCGATGAAAAGGGTTTCGTTCTCACGGGGGACCGCCTGGGCCGTGGCGAACGACTGCCGCTGGAAACGAGTTGCCCTGGCATCTTTGCCGTCGGAGACGCACGGGCCGGCTCCACCAAGCGGGTTGCGGCCGCGGTCGGTGAGGGCGCGGCCGTCATCGCGCAGATCCATTCTTTCTTGGTGCGAAATGTGGGAGGCACGTCGGCCCTGGCGCCTTCGCCTATCCCAGTTTTAGGCAAGTGAGAAATGGCTTACCAATCGTCGAGCTAACACAGCAGATTCCCGAGATGAAGCCTCGTCACAAGGCAATCAGGTGCAGCGGATACGATGGCCGGTGAAAGCTCCGCAAACATCGGTAGGCATGCGAAAGCCACTGGAGAATCTCTTGCATACAACGTGCCCTACTCCGCGGCCATTGCCCTCCGTGGTGCCAGTTCTTCAATCGTTTCCCCGTGGCTGTCTTCTTTCGTTGGCTTGATCCGGAACCATACCGCGTACAGAGCTGGAAGGAAGAGCAGGATCATCACGGTGCCCGCAGCCGTACCGCCAATCAACGTATAGGCCATCGATCCCCAGAACACCGAATGAGTTAAGGGTATGAAGGCGAGAATGGCAGCCAGTGCAGTCAGGATGACAGGGCGCGTCCGCTGCACCGTCGCTTCAATCACGGCGTGATAGTCATCGAGACCGGCAGCTTGATTTTCCTTGATTTGTTCTGTCAGGATCAACGTGTTGCGCATGAGGATACCTGCCAGTCCGATCAATCCGAGAATGGCGTTGAAGCCGAAAGGCTGATTGAAGAGAAGCAACGTCGGGACCACCCCGGCAAGTCCGAGTGGCGCAGTCAACATGACCATCGTCATCGTTGACAGGCTGCGAACCTGGAGGATGATGACGATCAACATGGCTGCAATCATGGCCGGAAATATCTTGACGAGTGCGACATTGGCCTTGAGGGATTCCTCGATGTTGCCGCCCATTTCGATGCGGTACCCGACGGGAAGCGATGCGATCAGTGGCTGTAGTGCCTTCATGACCTGCTGTGAGACCTCCGGGGGTTGTGTCGCCTCGTTGATATCGGATCTTATCGTAATCACCGGCGTGCGGTCGCGGCGTTTCAGGATCGGCTCCTCAAACCGGATCTCGGAATGGCCGATCTGATCGAGTGGAACCTGGCGGCCATTCCTGCTCATCAGTGAAAAGTCGGCAAGCCTTGATGGATCGAGGCGGTTCTCGCCGGCGCTACGTGCGACAACGGGAACATTGCGGATGTTGTCGCGCACTTGGGTAACCGGGATGCCGCTGAGCAGCAACTGCATCTGCTGGGCTGCCTCAGAGGGTGAGAGACCGATCAGATTGAGCCGATCCTGGTCGGGGACGAACCGTAGCACCGGAGTTCGGTTGCCCCAATCCCGGTTGGCCTGCCGAACATCGGGCACACCTTTCATAATTGCCAAAGCCTGCTCGGAGATTTTGTAAAGTTCATCCGGATCCGGTCCCATGATCCGAAACTCGACCGGAAACGGTGTGTAGGGCCCAAAGACAAGCTGCGTTACGCGCACGGATGCCTCAGGAACAAGTCCGTCCGAAACGGCGGCTCGCAGACGATGCTTCAAAGCCTCGCGTGCGTGCGCATCGGGGGTCAGCACAACGACCTTGGCGAAGGCAGGGTCGGGCAATTCAGGTGCCATGGCAAAGAAGAAGCGGGGCGCGCCCTGCCCTACATAGCTGGTGACGATTTTTGCTTCCGGCTGCGCTTGCAGCCAGCCTTCGACTTTCTCCACTGCGGCTGTCGTGGTTTCGATGCTTGTGCCTTCGGGCATGCGAACTTCGACCAGCACCTCGGGCCGATCCGATGTCGGGAAGAACTGCTGTTTTACGCCTCCCATCCCGACGACCGAGACGGCCATGGTGATGCTGACCACGGCGCAGGTCATGAATTTATGGCGAACCGCAAACTCGATGAGGGAGCGCAGGCGACGATAATTCGGCGTATCATAGATGGCGTGATGTCCGCCCTCGACCGGTTTGATGTCGGGCAACATTTTTACCCCGAGGTACGGCGTGAAGATCACGGCAACAAACCACGAAACGATCAGCGCGAAGCCCACGACCCAGAAAATGTTGCCGGCGTATTCACCTGCAGTTGATCTTGCAAAGCCTACGGGCATCAGCCCGATGATTGTGACGAGGGTACCGGAAAGCATTGGCGCCGCCGTATGGCTCCATGCATAAGCGGCCGCCTTGATGCGGTCCATGCCCTCCTCCATCTTCACCACCATCACCTCAATGGCGATGATGGCGTCGTCCACGAGAAGGCCCAGCGCAAGGATCAACGCACCGAGCGTGATGCGATCAAAGAACCGGCCGGTTTCCAGCATAATGAGAAAGACAACGGCAAGCGTCAACGGCACGGCAAGCGCGACTACAATGCCGACGCGCCAGCCGAGGGCTACCAGGCTCACAAACAGCACGACGCCAAGCGCCATTGCGAACTTGAGCATGAATTCGCCAACCGCCTCTTCGATATTGACGGCCTGATCGCTGACCTTGGTAAGCGTCATGCCCAGCGGCAGTGTCTGCGCGATCGCGGCGGATCGCGCTTCAAGCGCCTGGCCGAGATCAAGACCATTCCAGCCCTGTTGCATTACGGCACCCAGCATGATTGTGGGCTCGCCCTCATGGCGGATGATGTAGGTCGCCGGATCCTCATAACCGCGCCGCACATCCGCTAAATCGGAGAGCTTTAGCGTGTGTCCAGCCGCTACGATCGGCGTATCAGCAATCGCCTGCACGCTGTTATAGGCTCCGTCGAAGCGGATAAAGACCTGCGGCCCACGGGTATCGATGGAGCCAGCTGGCGTGACCGTATTCTGTCTTTGCAAAGCCGCGGCGATATCGGTGGCCGATATTCCAAGTGTTGCGAGCTTGGCATAGGAAAATTCGACGAATATCTGTTCGGGGCGCTCCCCGATAATGTTGATTTTCTTGACACCCGGAACGTGCAGGAGATCCTGACGGATGACCTCCGCCTGTCGCACGAGGTCGCGCATCGGCATGCCCTTCGCCTTCAGGGCATAAAGGCCGAAGCTCACATCGGAATACTCATCGTTGACAAAGGGACCCATGACGCCTGGAGGGAGATTTCGGGCTTCGTCGCTAAGCTTCTTGCGCGCCTGATAGAACTCCTCTTCGACGGCGGCCGGCGGCATGCTATCTTTCAAAGTCACGGTGAGGAAGGCGTAGCCGGGGCGTGTTGTCGTTTCGACACGATCATACCAGGTGAGTTCCTGGATGCGCTTTTCAAGTGGTTCAGCGACAAGATCCTGCATTTCACGCGCAGTGGCACCTGGCCAGACGGACGTGACCGTCAGGGTCTTGATGGTAAAGGAGGGATCCTCGGCGCGTCCCAGTTTGACGAAGGCGTAGACGCCTGCAGCCGCCAACAGAACAATAAAGAATAGGGTAACGGCGCGTTCGCGAACGGCGAGAGCTGAGAGATTGAAGCTCATTATCTTGTCACCTCTTGCTGCGAGGCAATTCTGACGGCTGCGCCATTTTCCAGAAGATGTGGCCCCAGAGCGACAACCTTCTCACCAATGCCAATACCGGTGATAAATGCCGTCTCCTCGCTGATCCGTTTAATTTCGACTGGCGTGAACTTCACTTTGGCACCGTTGACAACCCAAACACCTGTCTGACTACCGTTGTCCAGGATGGCGCCTACCGGAACAGCGACCTCCGACTGCCTTTTCGCGTCCAGGATTTTAATCGTCACCGTCGAACCGAGCGGGGCAGAGGCGGCGGCGCCATCGAGAACGTAGCGCGCCTCGTAAGTACGGGTTTGCGGATCGGCGGCATCGGAAATCTGTCGCAGGAGGGCCTTTCCGCTGAGACCGTCGCCTCCGTAGACACTTGCCTGCGCTTTTGATCCTATATCGGGGCGCAAAGTCTCAGGTAGCCAGACAACGGCTTCACGCGGACCAGCCTGCGCGAGTTGAACGACCGTCTGGCCCGCTGCCACGACCTGCCCGGGGTCTCCAAGCGTCTCGACGACTGTTCCATCCGAATCTGCAAGAAGAACCGTATAGGTGGCTGCGTTTTCTGCCACCTTGGCGTCAGCTTCAGCCGCGGCAAGCTGGGCCGAGGCCGTGTCGAGGGCGGCTTTCGCCTGTTCATATCGCTGTGGGGTGGCAGCCAATCCATTCTTCACCAGCGCCGCATAGCGTTTCTCATCTGCTTGCACCTGGATCAGGACAGCCCGTGCTGCGAGGACCGTATTGCGCTTCGCTGTCAGTGCGAGTTGGAGATCGGTTTCGTCGATGCGCATCAGGGCCTGGCCTTGTCTCACCTGCTGACCCACATCGACCATCCGCTGGACAATCTTACCCGGAACCCGAAATCCGAGATTGCTCTGTACGCGCGAGGCGACATTCCCGGTAAACGACCGCTCCGCCGTTCCAGTCTTTTTCGCCTCGGCCACACTTACGAGCGGTGCAACCGTCCTCGGATCTGCGGCTTCGGCTTTCCGTTCAGTGGTTTCGGAAACGAGGAAAAAGGTGGCGGCCATCGCCACTGCCAGGAGACCCACAAATGTCAGGACGTGCTTGCGTTTCATTTTACATTCTCTACTTGACGAGCGATCTGCACAAATTAGATTGCGATCTAAATCTAATTACACTATAGATGTCAAATGAAATCTAATCGGAGGTCGATATGAGAGTGAGCCGCGCACAGGCCGAGGAAAATCGGGAAACGGTTATCAACGTCGCGAGCCGTCTCTTTCGAGAGCACGGCTTCGATGGTATTGGCCTGAAGGATCTGATGAAGGGTGCTGGCCTGACGCAAGGGGGGTTCTATAAGCAGTTCTCGTCCAAGGACGACCTTGCTGCCCAAGCATCCAGGCGCGCGATGGAAAGCGCCACACGCAGATGGTCAGCAGCGGCCGCGAACAGCTCCAATCCTCTCGAAGCCGTCATGGAGTTCTACCTCTCACCGGGACATCTCGGAGAAAGGGCCGACGGGTGCCCTTTGGCGGCGTTGGGATCGGACGCTGCGCGGCAAAGTGAAGAGGTGAGGCGGCCATTTGAGGATGGGATCCGAGTTCACTTTGAGATCCTGGATGAGCTGATGGACGACGCCAAGAGGTCGAGCTCCAGTCCCAGCGGCAAGGCAATGGCGATACTCTCCCTTATGGTGGGTGCCGTCACGCTCTCGCGGATTCTGGAAGACGAGAATTTGTCGCAAAGCATCCTCGGCGCAGCCGCTGTCCAAGTCAGGCGTATTGCAAGTGGTGAAGGTGTCCCCTGAAGCGACCGCTGTCGGCCAATGGCCACTGCAAGGTTCGTTTACCTGGCCAGGTCATGGGCTCGACAAACGACACCCCGCCCGAATGTGCGGGCGGATAGTGCTCTCCGTACGTCTGAACAAACCTGCTTAGGTTGCGAACAAGCACTGGCCGCATCGCCGGCCAGAAAGTCGGGTGGTGCGTAATTTTAAACGAGAAGACGGGTGGGACCGTGTTCCCGGAAGTGCCGCCTCGGGTCGAGTACGAAATCATTGAAAAGCACGCGGACTCGGCCCCACGATGGAGGCTTTGACGGCTTGATGGAACGAATACGGAAAAAGCGTGCCGACAAAGCCGAGCGCGCGCGGGCAAGCCTACGAGCGGCTAGACCGTCCGAACAACCGTGGCGGGGATTTGCTGGACTTTCAGAACTTCGCCATCAATCTTTGGGATCCGGTCCGGCGCTAACAGCCGCGGGTTCAAGCTTTCGGCAGAGTCGCCAGTCACCACCGCTCTCGAAAAGGTGTCGGCAGGGAAACGGGAGCGACGAATTCGTTCAATGCGGATCCTTTCGAAAGTTGACGGCGGACGATAGAGATCGAACGCCGTCATTTGCGTCATGCGACGTCTGGGAGACCTGCAATCAGCTTGTCAAGCGTGGTCGGGTCGTGCCGGACCCTGACACCCGTCGCGTTACAGATGGCGTTGGCGATGGCGGCCGAAACGCCGCACAGCCCAGGTTCGCCGATCCCCTTCGCCTTCATGGGCGACGACATCGGATCGGTCTCGTTCATGAAGATCACCTCCTGATGGGGGATATCGGCATGGACGGGAACTTCATAGCCCGCCAGGTCATGGTTCACGAAGAAGCCGCGATGGCTGTCCACCACCAGCTCTTCGGAGAGCGCCCCACCCGCCCCCATCGTCACGTCATCGCGCCGATCACTTGGCTGCGGGCCGTGATCGGATCAAGGATGCGTCCTGCGGCACAGACTGCCAGCATGCGGCGGATCGGGTCTCGCCTGTGGCGACATCCACGCCGACCTCGACGAAATGCGCGCCGAAGGTGGACTGCTGATGGGTCTCCGACAGCTTTCCCCATTCGATCTTGTCCTCACCTGCAAGCTCCTCGGGACCTGCCGCCTCGGATAGCGGCACCGATCTGTTGCCGGAACGGACTTGTCCGTTCTCGAACATGATGTCCTCCGAATTGAAGCCAAGCTTCTGCGCAACCGCCTCGCGCAACCTAACACAGGCCGCACAGACACCCGCGGTGGAACAGTTTGCGCCCAACTGCCCTCCAGAACCTGAAGACATGGGGGGAAACGCGAGAACCGTCAGTTTATGTCAGCGGCGCGGGCTCCCTATGCACGCGTCCCACTCGCCGACGGAACTCTTGTGGCCACCTCCGAAATGCCCGCCGATGACCGGCCCTTACGGCCGTGTGGGAGCAGAACCGCAGACCTGGTGGAGCTTCTGAGCGCCAATTCCAACGTTCAACGTCGGGGTGACATCCCCGACCGCGCGAGGCGGCCGGGGATCGAATCATGCATTAAGTGTCTTGGTGAATGGCATGACACGGATCCGTTTGCCCAGCGCCTTGTAGACAGCATTGGCAACCGCAGGGCCAATCGGTGGAACGCCCGGCTCGCCTATACCCGACGGCGGATTGGTGGAGGCAAGGATATGAACCTCCACCACCGGCATCGCATCGATCCGTAGAGGCGAGTACACATCGAAGTTGCCCTGATCGACCTTGCCTGCCGTCAGGGTGATTTCCTCGCCCAGAATGGCGCCCAAACCAAAACCTATGCCGCCCTCGACCTGGGCGCGGACCTGATCCGGGTTGACCGCCAAGCCGCAGTCGACCGCGGCAATGACGCGTTCGACCTTGATGCTGCCACTGCCATCGGTCGAAACTTCCGCAATCTGCGCAACGACCGACCCAAAACTTTCCGCCACGGCAACACCGCGGAAACGGTTCTCCGGTAGCGGCTTTGTCCATTCGGCCTTTTCCGCTGCGAGCTTGAGGACGACGGCGTGGCGCGATTGCGGCTCGAGCATCGAAAGGCGGTATTCGATCGGGTCACGCCCTGCAGCTTCGGCTACTTCGTCAATGAAGGCTTCCGCAGCAAATGCGGTATGCGTCGAACCCACGGAGCGCCACCACAGAACCGGAACCCCCACTTCAGTGGTCGTCAGGCCGACCGTTTGGTTTGGAATCGCATAAGGCAGATTGCTCGCCCCTTCGACCGAAGTCGGGTCGACGCCATTCTGAACCATCCCTTCAAAGGCCGTCTTCGACATGATGGATTGACCGACGACATGATCGCTCCAAGCCACGAGCTTTCCGTCACCATCGATCCCAGCCTTCAGCTTGTGCACATAGGAGGGGCGATATCGGCCGGCGCGCATATCGTCCTCGCGGGTCCACTGCACCTTCACGGGCGCCCGGAAGCCGATGGCCTTGGCGATATGCACCGCCTCGACGACCACATCGCCGTCGAACACGGCGCGCCGGCCGAAGCTGCCACCGGTTTTCATGACATGCAACCGCACCTTGTCCGGAGTAGTGCCTACGATCTGGCTGGCAAGCGTCTGATACACATCGGGGAACTGATGGCCGCCCCAGATTTCCAGCGTGCCGTCATCATTCTTGCGCGCGACGGCATTGAGCGGCTCCATCGCGGAATGCGCCAGATATGGAAACTCGAAGCTCGCTTCGATGACCTTTGCCGCTGCTGCGAAGCCGGCATCGATGTCGCCGTCCTTGCGCGCAATGGCTGCCGGGGCTTTTGCTGCGAGATCCTTATATATCGACATTAGTTCCGGCGTGCTGCGTTTTTCAGCAGCTGTCTCGTCCCAGACGACCTTGACGGCTTCGCGGCCCTTGATCGCGGCCCACATATGCTCACCGACGACCGCGATGCCCCGCGGCGTCTCAACGACATCGACGACCCCCTTCACGGAACGCGCTGCGGCGGCATCGAAGGATTTAACCTTGGCACCGAACATCGGTGGGTGGATCATTACTGCCGTCAGCATGCCGGGCAGTTTGACGTCGATCGTGTACTGTTCGGTCCCATTCGTTTTGCGGGCGCTATCGAACCGCTTCAGCTTGGCGTTGCCGATCAGCTTCCAATCACCAGGCTGCTTGAGTTTCACATCGGTCGGCACCGGCATGGCTGCCGCTTTGGCAGCAAATACACCAAAGCCGCCGGTTTTGCCGGAGGGATGCGTTAGCACACCGTTTTCGACAATGATCTCGGCCGGTTGGACACCCCACTCGGATGCTGCGGCGGCCACCAGCATGGCGCGCGCCGCCGCGCCCGCCTTTCGATAACGCTCCCATGAGGTGACCATGGACGTGGACCCGCCCGTTCCTTGAATCGTGCCGCCGAAAGCGACATTACCGTAGGCCTTCACATTGCCGGCGACACCCCGGACATCGATGGACGACCAATCAGCGTCGAGTTCTTCCGCAACAAGCGTCGCAATGCCGTTGTATGAGCCCTGTCCCATTTCGAACTGGGACGAAAGAACCATGACCTTGCCGTCACTGTCGATCGTCAAATAGGGGGTAAAGACAGCCGCTTTGTTCCCATCCGCCGCAGAGTCGCTCGCGGCCGCGGGTGATGAAGCCAGAATATGGTAGCCGAGGGCGACACCGCCGCCCGCCGCGAGCGCGCCAAGCATGAACTGCCGGCGGGAAGCCTGCGTCTTTGCCACGGGAAGGACAAGGGATTGCATCAGTTTCGGGATCATCATTCAGGCCTCCAAACGCTTGGCAGCTTCGTGAATCCCGGCACGGATTCGGTGATAGGTGGCGCAACGACAGAGATTGCCCGTCATCGCGGCGTCGATATCATCATCGGTGGGCTTTGGATTATTCGCGAGGAGATCGGTCGCGGACATGATCTGGCCGGACTGACAGTAACCGCATTGCGGCACATCGAGATCGGCCCAGACCGTCTGCACGGTCTCCGCCACCTTGCCCGTGAGCCCCTCGATGGTTGTCACTTTCGCATTGCCTATATCGCCGACGAGTGTCTGGCAGGAACGCACTGGCGCTCCGTCCAGAAGGACGGTGCAGGCGCCGCATTGTGCCATGCCGCAACCGAATTTCGTTCCCGTCAATCCGACGAGGTCGCGGAGGGCCCAGAGGAGTGGCATATCCGCCTCGGCCTCGACTTTATGTTCGTTGCCGTTGATCGTCAAAGTCACCATAGTATTCTCCCTGCGTTGTGATGCGCGCCTGTGGAGCTTCAGCCGGTCCGGGCTCCCTTTGACGTTCGTCATGTGCAGGCAAACTTATAAGACCATGCTTTGGGCTGATAGGTTCAATCCTGCCTGATTATTGCTCGATCCTGTCGCGCCCGTCACTTTGTGTTTATTTTGCGTGATTAAATTTTGAAAGGAATGGCATTGGTCTCAGCCAATCGGCGATTGTGCTAACCGACGGAGCCGCGTCTGGTTGAGTCGTCCGAATTCAGTATGGCCTTGACGTCACGCAGTGGAGGATGACCGAACATGCGGCGATATTCCCGGCTGAACTGCGTCGGACTCTCATAGCCGACCCTGAGCGCGGCCGTCGCTGCATCGAGCGATCCGGAAAGCATCAGTTCCCGCGCATGATGCAACCGCAGATGCTTCTGGAATTGTAATGGGCTCATGGCCGTCATTGCACGGAAATGATGGTGCAACGTGGAAACCCCCATGTTTGCGATCTCCGCCAACGCATCGACACGAAGGGGCATGGTGTAGTTCTCCTTCAGCCAGGCAACCGCCTTTGCCACGCGGTTACTGTTCGTTCCTGCTAGCGCAAAGCGGCGCAGCCGGGCGCCCTGTTCGCCAGTGAGGAGCCGGTAGAAAATTTCATTTTGAATATGGTTTGCCATGTAGGGAATATCGTTTGGCGAATTTACGAGCGAGATCAATCGCCAGAAGGCATCGAACAGTTCCGGCGTGGCCCTACCCACTGCTACGCCGCGGTCGCGGTCGGATGTATCCGTCGGGTGCAAGTCGTGGCTGGCAATTAGACGCCGAAGCGCCTCAAGGTTTAGGCGCAACATGGCAGCCACATACGGCTCCGCCTCACTCGCCTCACAGATCTGGCCCGTCATGGGCAGACCAATCGTGGTGAGGAAGAAGCATGATTCATCGTAGACATGCGTTTCGTCACCGGCACTGACACGCTTGCTCCCCTTGATGATTAACGAGAGACTGGGCTCATACAAAGTGAAAAAGGGCCCGGCGGGCTCGACGACGCGATAAAGCGAAAGACCCGGTATTTCGTGCTTGAAACTGATGCCGTCCCACGGCAATTGCGACAGCACATCAAGAATCCGTAAGCGTATTGGGGTTGTTTGAGCCTGAAGTCTCTCTCCGTGGGGCAAAATTCTCTCCATCGAACCCTTCTTTCTGACTATCCCGGATCTCAAGCCGTTCTTCAGTATTATCACATTAATCAAATATCGACAGTATCAGGCAAGATTCTGGCCGAACGCAGAGATTCATCCGGATGACTTGGTGCCTGAGCCTCTGTTGCTGACCTTCGCAAGCAACCCAGCTGGAAGTTGCTGATAAACGTTGCTTTGAAAATGCCGATAATAGGCGAATTTCCGTCGAATCCGATTGGTGCCGAAATGGCTACAGTCGCTGCATCCGTTGCAAAATCCGTTCATTCCGTTGAACATTGTTGCGGTATCAAGCAGCAGTCGTAAGCTCATTTTCCTCATATCGCCTCTAAGAGCAAAGCGGCAGTCGCAGATATTGAAAATTCGAGCCATTTGTCCTAAATTTTCGCCATCCAGACAATCTTGACTGCCAGCCCACGACTTCGGTCGGGGCAGATCTGTTGTTCTTTAAGGGAGTGACGATCATGGGAGAACCGACGCTGCAGACCCAGAACAAGAAAGCCGCTTCGCCGGAACTGTTGCGGCACATAAAGGCACAAATGCCCACGAGGCGATCTGAACCCCAGTCGCTGTCCGAGATTTTACGGCGCGCCAAAGGCGGATGCATGCTCCATCGTTACCGGTCATCAAAAGCGTATCATTAACTGAGCGAGCAGCCGAATACATCGGAGGGTCGGTGTTCAGATCTGTGCCGCGGTATCACCAGTCTGATGCGATGCGCGCCTTCCTGTCCGGAGTTTCACGGGGCCTGCAACCCGGAATACCCACGGGCAGTCGGTCTGAGCTGCCATGAGCCAAGATCGCTATATGAGGCCGAAACAGGAGACAACGAACACGTAAGGTTAGGATAGATCGCCATGGATCATCAGGACCCACGACAGAAATGTAGCCCCTGGGGCGCCGGCATGGACATGGAGCTGGCGTTACGGAGAGCGACATCCCTAGCTCCATATCAGCCTGGCGCGAAGACTTGGAGGATCAGCCCATGGCGTTGGCGACCCACCGTCGCTATGAGCACCGACAAAAAGGAAACTGAGGGGCGAAAGGGAGCCGAGACAGCCGCGAAAAGTCCGTGGGCGCTTGGTGATCAAAACCCCTGATCAGCATTCGTAAATGGGCACCCCGGGTCTTAATCCGGAAAGCAACACGTCCGTCGGCCGTTTAGCCGGCAAGCAACGCGGTGGCCACGTCGCAGTGAATGCCAGAATATGCCATTCTTTGAGTTGCTTGAAACTTGTCTATGAGAAAACTACCTCTTTGGGCACAGCGTGCTTGCACGCGAACTGTGGTCAAGCTTCAAGGATGGAGGTTGTCATGGCTTACAATCTAATGGAAGGAAAACGCGGCCAGGATATGGCCAATCTGGTCCTTGCCGTGTGTCTGTTGGTCTCACCATGGGTGATTGGTTTCGCAACGGAAACGGCGCCCGCATGGAACGCCTGGGTTGTTGGTGCCGCTCTTGCTGTTCTGGCAGCCGCGACGCTCTCGGAGTTTGCGGAGTGGGAGGAACGGGCCAACATGGCACTTGGCTTCTGGCTGGTGATCTCGCCGTGGGTGCTGGCCTTTAGCGCGAATGTGAATGCGATGCGGACGCATGTCGTGATCGGCATTCTTGTCGCGGTCCTGTCGGCGTGGGCGCTTTGGGCCTATCGACGAGGTCCACATGCACATGCATGACGCAGTTTTCTGAAAGCGAGCCCGGCGCGGCTGCGGCGGGCTCAACTGTTGACCTTGATGTTCCCTGGAATTTCAACCTCAATCCCGCGGCGGGTAATTGACCGACCACAGTCTGCGGTTCGGGCTCACGTTCGGCGAGTGGTCGGCTTGGTCGTTCTGCACCAGGAAGCAGATATTGTGTCTCACAAGCAAAGCAGCCGCCGCTTCTCTTGTGGGACAGCGCAGCTCAACTGGCGTCCCAGCCGCCGGCAGCCCAAGCTTCGATGAATGGCGGTGTGCGGCCCTCGAAGGTCAGGCAGCCAAGACCCGCCTCTCATCTCCCTTTTAATCAGGGATACTGACCCGGGTGCATCCGCATGGATGCACCCGGCGATCATGCTTTTGGTTCAAGGATCACTTTTCGCTGCTGATGGCGATGCGCTTGGCATTGGCCTGCGCTTTTTCTGTCTTCGGCAAAGTTATGGTCAGGAGGCCGTTCTTGAAGGTCGCCGCGACCTTGTCCTCGTCGATCTCCCGGCCAAGGCCGATGCGCCGTTCGAAGCGCCCATAGTAACGCTCACTGAACTGCCGGTCCTTGTCCTCGGCTTCCGATTTCTTCTCGCCGCGAAGCGTCAGTACGCCGTCTTCCAGGAGAACCTCGACATCTTTGTCTTCGAGGCCTGGCACCTCGGCCATGACCCGGATTTCCTTGTCATTCTCCGAGAATTCGACGCGCGGCCAAGTTCCGCTTCGCGCTGTCATTTGGCCAAACAACGAGGGGGCACCAAAGCCGCGAAAAACCTCATCGAACAGTTTGTTGACGTCGCGGTGCAGTGACAGGAATGGATCAATGTCATCACCGCGATAGACGCTCGGAACCTGGTTGTTGCCGCGGTTCCATGGAATAAGATCACGTACGCTCATGGTCTTGTCTCCTTTCATCTTTCTCCTTCTGCAATGCGAGAGCGCACCGGCCCATTGGGGACGGTGCCCGCTTGCTGGCCAGTTTTTAATCAGGCGGCCACGTCGCCTTCGATCCGCTTTGACGCCGACTTCTTGCCCGCCTGGGCGTTGATGGCGATGCGGCGTGGTTTCATCTCCTCGGGGATTTCCTTCTTCAGATCGATGACAAGCAAGCCGTTTTCCAGCTTCGCGCTTGTAACACTGACATAGTCGGCAAGTTCAAAGCGGCGCACAAACTGGCGCAGAGCCAGGCCGTGATGAAGGTATTGCATTTCCTCGCCTTGCGACTTCGCGCCATTGATCACGAGGAGATTGGGCTCATGCGTGATCGTCAGCTCGTCGTCGGTAAAGCCGGCCACGGCGAGCATGATGCGATAGCTGTCCTCGCCGAACTTCAAGATATCGTAGGGCGGCCAGTCGCCGGCGGTTGGGGGCGGACTGGCGTTTTCAAGCAGGTTGAAAATGCGGTCGAAGCCAATGCTCGACCTGTAGAAGGGGGAAAAGTCGGTGTTGTTTCTCATAGCTACATCCTCCTCTCAAGAGCAATATAGGTACGAGGAACGCCAAGAAGCTGGCGCTCCCTGACCGTGGCCCGCCCTTGCGGCAGCAGGCAACAAAGAGTTGGATATCGCGTTCTGCTGCGTCAAGAGGCTGGTGGCCGACGCTGCGATTTTTTTGTTGGCCTCCGACGTTTGATGCAACGAGCGCGGCTCCTCAGCGTTTCTTTTGCGTGGAAACGGGATTGCCGCCAAACCGCGGATTGGCAGATAGCCCGGGAGGAACGAAAGATGGTTTTGACTCGTAAGGACGTGACTTCGGTGCTTGGTCCGGTAGACGAGATGACAATTGCAGAAATTGCTTCGACAGGGGCATCGCTTGAAGAACTGAGGGAGGCCTTGATATGGCTGAACAACGACGAAGTGTTGATGGGAGAGAGTCGCCCTCTGCCCGCAAGTCGCGTCGCAGCCCTGATTGACCTTCTTGAGGCTGAGGCACTAAGGGACGAGCCTGTTACGCCTCTCCCGCCTCAATGAATAGTGATGGTTCGCGCACTCAAACCTCTGCTGCCCGATGCAAGGCCAGAACGCGTTCGCATCCTCGGACGACGACGATGCACTTCCGCAGTCGTCCATCGCTCCCACCCGCATCAAGGAAAGCCCTGCTGACATGTTATTTTTTCTTGTCAATGTCCGTCAGGCATCAAGTTTCTTCGGGCGTTGACGGTGTGGTGCGCGATCGCAATTGCCGTCAACTTCGCTCCGGATGTCGTCGAGCTGGCGCAGCGCATCCATGACGGCGTCGAAGGCAACCGGTTCCTCAGCGTTCGGCAGCTTGCGCAACGCCGGCATCGATTCGACCGCGCAGGCGTCTGAAGCCCACGAGGCGAGGATGGCGCGTTTTTCCTGGACATCGAGCGTATCATCCCGGAGCACGTCTTCAGGATGGCTGAAATGCCGTGCCGGATGAAGCAGGCGGCCGATGGACGGATCAGGGCATTCGGGGGCGATCGAGGGGATAATCATCGAAAGGGTAGGTTCCATGGCGCTCCTCCGTTCGCAAAATCTCCTTGTGGTGGTGTCCTAGAAGCGGCCCGAAATCAGGCCTCTTTTCATAGCGAAATATTTTGGAATTTTTCCGAGAAATTTCAATCTCCCCACTGACGGACATACGAAACAGCTTCGTGAATTTCATGGCGCTCGTGCTTGAGCGTGCTGATTGAGGGAAATTTTCCCAAGTCTTCTTGAAGCCGCATTGTTGCAAAACCAGATCGAAGGCCCGATGCCGAAGGGCTCGAGCGCTGCGAGGATGTACCTCGGGCGCGGGAGGGTATCTTATATATTTGTATGTGGTGAGGAGGACGCAATGACGTTAGGGCCCATTGCATAACCGCATCGAAGCTAACCGAAGACAGCAGTCGATGTGGAGGTGGGCGCTGCAGGTTGCTGGCGAGCCGGCGGGGCACCATCTCCTATGGAGGCGCAGCAATGAATGACAGGATCAAACTAGAGCAACAGATCGCCACAGATATGGAGGCGTTGCCGGAAGGCTTTGGACGGATCGATATCGAGGCGATCGCCAGGTTTTACGCCGGGCGGTTTGTCCGCATTCCGTTTAACGACATTGTTGCGATGATGGTCAAGGAAGCTGAACGGCGTGGTGTCCCGTACGCAAAAACCGGCCAGGAGATCTGAAAAGCATTGACCGCTTCGAGCATGACCTGACGTCAAGCGAGGGGATTATTCCAGCTGCTCCTACGCGGATGAAGGTTCTGTGAAAATCTGGCAAAACTTCAACGGCCAGGCGATCGGTTCAGGAAGGATTCGTTGTGTGAATCCATGTCATTAGCACTCTCCCATGTCGAGTGCTAAATTTTTTTCATTGCCCTCTTGAAATGCTAAATATGTGAAACCAACTCGTTATGCGCGCGATGCCGGAAAGGATTGCGCGACCCGCGCCGGACCCGCTTCGGTTGCGGCGCGGAGGAACCTCAAAATCTGTTTGTCTAAAGAGGAGAACGACATGACGTTCCGTCCATTGCATGACCGTATTCTGGTCCGCCGCATCGAGGCCGAAGAAAAGACGGCCGGCGGCATCATCATTCCCGAAACTGCCAAGGAAAAGCCGCAGGAAGGCGAGGTTATCGCCACGGGTCCCGGCGCCCGCGACGAAAGCGGCCAATTGCAGCCGCTCGACGTCAAGATCGGCGACCGCATCCTGTTCGGCAAATGGTCCGGCACCGAGATCAAGCTCAAGGGTGAGGATCTCCTGATCATGAAGGAGTCCGACGTCATGGGTGTGATTGAAGTCGAAACCGCGGCTAAAGAGGCGGCCTGATGTGCCTGAGGATTCGGGCAAACGTGCTGTCTAGAAAGGAGTAGAACAATGGCTGCCAAAGAAGTGAAATTCCATTCCGAGGCCCGCGAAAAAATGTTGCGTGGGGTTGATATTCTGGCCAACGCCGTGAAGGTCACGCTCGGACCCAAGGGACGCAATGTCGTTATCGACAAGTCGTACGGCGCTCCGCGCATCACCAAGGACGGCGTAACCGTGGCCAAAGAGATCGAGCTTGAGGACAAGTTCGAGAACATGGGCGCACAGATGGTGCGCGAGGTGGCGTCCAAGACCAGCGACATCGCTGGCGACGGTACGACGACGGCGACCGTCCTTGCCCAGGCGATTGTCAAGGAGGGTGCGAAGGCGGTGGCATCGGGTATGAACCCGATGGACCTGAAGCGCGGCATCGACAAGGCCGTCGATGCTGTGGTCGAGGACCTAAAGAAGAATGCCCGCAAGGTGACCCAGAACGGCGAGATCGCCCAGGTTGGCACCATCTCCGCCAATGGTGATGCCGAGATCGGGCGCTTCCTTGCCGAAGCAATGCAAAAAGTCGGCAACGAAGGCGTCATCACCGTTGAAGAGGCCAAGACCGCCGAGACGGAGCTCGAGGTCGTCGAAGGCATGCAGTTCGATCGCGGCTATCTTTCTCCCTATTTTGTAACCAACCAGGAGAAAATGCGCGTCGAGTTCGACGAACCCTATATCCTCATTCACGAGAAAAAACTCTCCAACCTGCAGGCACTCCTTCCCGTGCTGGAGGCCGTGGTCCAGTCAGCAAAGCCGCTGCTGATCATCGCCGAGGACGTCGAGGGCGAGGCCCTTGCCACGCTCGTCGTCAACAAGCTGCGTGGCGGTCTGAAGGTCGCAGCCGTCAAGGCGCCGGGGTTTGGTGACCGGCGCAAGGCGATGCTGGAAGACATCGCTATCCTCACTGGCGGCACTGCTGTCTCGGAGGATCTTGGCATCAAGCTTGAAACCGTCACCCTGGAAATGCTGGGCAGGGCCAAGAAGGTGGTGATCGAGAAGGAAAACACCACGATTGTCGATGGCGCCGGCTCGAAGAACGAGATCCAGGGCCGCATTGTTCAGATCAGGGCACAGATCGAGGAAACCACCTCGGACTACGACCGTGAAAAGCTGCAGGAGCGTCTGGCAAAGCTCGCCGGCGGCGTGGCCGTCATCCGTGTCGGCGGCTCGACGGAGGTCGAGGTCAAGGAGCGCAAGGACCGCGTTGACGATGCCATGCACGCAACTCGAGCGGCAGTCGAGGAAGGTGTGCTGCCCGGGGGCGGTGTAGCATTGCTTCGTGCCGCCAAAGCGCTTGACGACGTCCGGTTCGACAATGCTGACCAGAAAACCGGCATCGAGATCGTGCGCCGCGCGATCGAAGCTCCGGTTCGCCAGATCGCCGAGAATGCCGGTGCCGAAGGCTCAATCATTGTCGGCAAGCTGCGCGAGGCCGCGGAGTTCGGCTTTGGCTGGAATGCCCAGACCGATGAGTTCGGTGATCTCTACAGCCAGGGTGTGATCGACCCGGCCAAGGTGGTACGCACCGCCCTGCAGGATGCGGCCTCGGTCGCCGGCCTGCTGGTGACCACCGAGGCGATGGTTGCCGAGAAGCCGAGGAAGGAAGCGCCAGTCCCTGCCATGCCGGCAGGTGGCATGGACTTCTGACGAGGAAGGCTGCGCCCGCCAGGCGGGCGCAGCCGCCAAGCGTGAGGTGTGTGCCATGAAGAGGTGTGTGGTGCCATGAATATGCTGAACATCGCCGAGTTTTCGCCGCCGCAGCGTCAAGCCTCGGATCTTTGCTACGAGACGGACCTCAAGGCTGTGCTCGACCCGATTCTGACCGATCTGCTCGATCAGACAAAGGCGGCAGGCTGGGATCGTCGCAAGGCCGCCTATGCAATCATGGTTCTCGCCGCACAGAAGTTTTTGCAACAGGACGTCAAAATGGATAATTCGGGATTGACGGATTGGCAGCGTGCCGTTTCGCCTGGCACACATTGACGGAGAAGAAACCTGAACCTCAGGGCAGACCCGACCGCCGATTGACGTCGAAAGGAGGATCAAAGGACTTGGAGGGCTAAAATGGTCATGCGTTCGTCCGAATATCTTTACGTGTTCGCCGCACTTGTTCCCCTCCTCTCACCGGCACCCCTTCCGGTGGCAGCGGCGCAGTCACAACCTGCCATTGGTGAGAGTGAGCAGCGCCCGCTTGCCGATGTGCTGGAGGGGGTGACGCCCGCCGTTGTCAACATCGCGGTGAAGTCCGGCTCATCCGCTGAGACGAATCCTCTCTACAACGATCCGTTTTTCCGCCGTTATTTCAACCTGCCTGAAATGCAACAGCGTTTGAGCGCCGGATCCGGCGTGATCGTTGATGCCGAAAAGGGCTACATCCTTACCAATCATCATGTCGTGGCTGCCGCTGGCGAAATCTCGGTAACCCTGAAGGATAGGCGTCGCTTTGTCGCCACGCTCGTCGGCAGCGACAAGGCAACTGACATCGCGCTGATCAAGATCAAAGCTCCACAATTGAAGGCTCTTCCATTTGGCAATTCCGACACGCTTCGGGTCGGTGACACTGTGGTGGCGATCGGCAATCCCTTTGGTCTCGGCCAGACAGTGACCTCCGGCATCGTCAGCGCGCTTGGCCGCAGCGGCATCAATATCGAAGGTTACGAAGACTTTATCCAAACCGATGCCTCGATCAATCCCGGCAATTCCGGCGGCGCCCTGGTTACGGCCGACGGTAAATTGATCGGAATCAATACGGCGATTATCGCCCCGGCCGGGGGCAATGTCGGCATCGGGTTTGCGGTGCCGATCGCCATGGCCTCCACTGTAATGCAGCAGCTCGTCGACCACGGCGAGGTACGTCGCGGGCGCATCGGCGTTGCCATTCAAGACGTCACCCCGGATTTGGCGCAGGCGCTCGGTCTTACCGAGAGTTCCGGCGTGGTGGTCAGCCGCGTTGAACAAGGCTCCCCCGCCGCGAGCGCTGGCCTTCAGGCGGGTGATGTCATCATGAGCGTCGATAAGCATCGCATTTCCAGTTCGGCCGACCTGCGCAACCGCGTCGGACTCGCCCCGGTCGGCTCGGACATCGACATCGACTATATGCGCGATGGCGTGCATAAATCCGTGACCCTGCGCATCGAAGCGGGCGGCGCAGTTGAGGAGGCCGAAGTCCTTCCCAATCGCCTTGAGGGCGCTGAGTTTCGGGACGCGGGAGGAACCGTTGTCGTCGAACACATTGAGGAAGGCAGCGCCGCGGCTCAATCAGGCTTGAAATCTGGCGACGTGATTGTCGCCGTCAACCGCCGGCCAATCTCCTCGGTCGCAGAACTGACAGAGGCATTGCGTGACGCAAAAGGCACGCTCGCGTTCGATCTTGTGCGCGGTGGAACGAAGCTGTTCCTGATTATTCGCTAGGAGGCTTGCTTACCGGGCTTGGAGAATACTGTTCATCATTTGGGAGAAGAAAATGAGGAGATCTGTTCGATGGAGACATGCCGGGCGACATCAGTCTTGGCGGCGGCGCTTAAGCACCAGCTGGCGAGGGCGCGGAGTTGAACGAGTTTCGGCTTATGACGCCACGTCTCGGAACGGCGCAGCGCACGTTCGAAACGGACTTGAATTGGCTCGCCCGGTCGAACGCCAACCTGCAACATTGGAGGAGCTTATGGAATACAACGTCTTCGAAGAGCCCGTCACCCTGATTGTCGGGCTCGGTTTCCCAACTCAGGTCAGAACCGTAGCAGAAGCCTATGCGCTGCTCGGCGAATGGCATTCATCGAAAACCGACCCTGCGCGTACGTTGGCGATTAACGCGTGCAGGGCAGCGCTGTCTGGAGAGATCGAAGCGCAGACGGCACGGGGCTTGTTCGTCGCCTTTGCCCATAAGCACGACCTTTTGGCGCCTGGGCACGATGAGGGTGCCTCGCAAGGTGATGCAGGCGAAAGAGCTCGTTTCGGCGTCTCTCTTGAGCATGATAGGAGGCCAACATGACAGATTTGCAAGCGACCGCGCTGATCGCCTTCGCCGTGGTCTTGGCGATGGCAGGCCTGTACATTTCGCAACGGAGGGACTGAGACCGAGGAATGCCTATTCTTGTCCGCATAACATCGTTTGTGTCGCGGGGATGGGATCATGGACGAAATTGTCTTGCTTCTTTGTATGTCCGTTGCGGTACCAGTTTTCTGCGCGTTAGCCGGCATCGTCGTTGCATTTATCGACCGCAAGCCGAGACTATCGAGCAAGGAAGCTTGGCGCATTGCGTGGCGCACAAGTCGCCAATCTAACGCGCCGGGGCCACGCCGGGAAGACCCAAACGAAGCAGATAAGCACGGCGCGAGGCGGCGATGAAACAAAAAGGGCCCGCATGGACTTAAGTTTGTCGTAGCAACGCAACCCCTGCAAATCTCACACAAATACGCTGCCGTTTTCATGATACCGGCTTTCCCTTTCCGCCGCTCTCAGGGTGAGGGCTGTGACAAACACGCCGACAAACCATATCCGTTGGCCATTGGATCAATCCATAATCACACAGGTGGTTCCAGCGCGACCAACCCGTCGCCGGTGCGTGCCAGCCACCCCAAACCAACAAACCGCGGCAAGCCCTCAGAAGACATCAATGAGCATTTGCGACACCATGGTTCTCCTGCGGCGGAAGCAAGCGAGATCGCCACGGAAAGATGTACAAACGGAAAGCGCAATCCGTCATTCAGCCCGGCTTCTGAGGTCAGCGCAAATCCTACGTCGCCTTCTTCTCCAGATTGCGGCGGCCGAGCTGAACATCGCTGGCGAGCACTGGATCCGATGGCGCCAGGCTGTGCCGAGAAGCAGCGCTGACCCGTATCACCTTGTCATCGTCCGGCTAATAATGCACCCAACTGGTGTTCTCGACATAGATATTTGCTTCCGTGGCAGCCTCGAGAAAAGCCGACCTTGCCATGTCGCCGGTCACAGTGCCATCCAGCGCCTCCAGACACGCTTGTCGCGCCAAACCGTGAAGCTTTCCCGGTTTCCCTGGCCATTCATTCAAGAGAAATTTGACCGCCGTACCGACCGAACTGATGTTCTGTAGTTTGCCGGGATATGCCGACTCAACGGTCACCGATTTGAAATATACGTTTTCCATTAGCGAGGCGTCCCAGTTAGAATTTGACTATTTGTACAGGAACAAAGCAGATTGCCGCAGATAGCATTAAGCGTCATGTGCCCGCTTAACTGCCTCTTTGGGAGAAGGGGCGATCCAAGACCGCCCCAGCTTTATGCAGCGCGGTTTTATTTGGCTATATGCCAAACGCCGCCAACACCATCGCCGCTCATTTCACCGGCTTTTTTATCTTCGGCATAGGTGTAAAGCGGCTTGCCCTCATAGGCCCACATTTCCTTGCCGTCCGCCGCCTTGACCAGCGACCACTCGCCTTCCGCCTTGGCTTTGGCATCGGCATGAAACGCTGGCCACTTCTTCAGGCAATCAGCGTTGCAGTTCGATTTGCCCTTTGCATCCTTGTCGAATGTATAGAGCGCCATGCCTTTCTCAGTGGCCATCACCTTACCCATTTTCGTGTCCATCATCTTGACGGGCTCGGCAGCGAAAGCCGCCACCATTGCGGCGGCCAGGACGCCGATTGCGATTAGCATCGTTCTCATGATTTTCTTTCCGGTTCGGGAGTGCGGGCGGAATGCCAGTAGGGTCCGATCTAAGCTTCCAGAAACGCACCGTTACGAAAGCGGTTCCATTCAACCCGACTAGTCGTGATGCTCGCACCGAAGAACCAATTCGTCCGATCGATCGTGCGGACTTGCGGCTAGCGCGCCTCCCCAGTCTCCGACTGGTCAGACTACGGAAATCAAGGTAGCCGACTGACTATCATGCGCAACTGAGACAACTGGTCATGGTCCGTTCGACCTTAGCGTACGATTTCGAGCAACCCTTGTTCTGACCCCACCCGTAAGCCATCTTGCATCGAACCATCGGTCCGCCGGCCCGTCATAGGGCAGCCGCGTGACATCCCAGTGGCTTACGAAGCGTGCGTAAGCCTCCCAGACCGGTGGGCCGCCGCCGATGAAGACGACACGGCCAGCAAAGCGCCTGAGTGTGTGCTCGGGATCCATGCTGGAGCGAACGACGACAAGTTCCCGATCCGCGCGAGCAAAATCCGGAACGCTCGCGATCGTCTTGGGGCCGGCGAGCAAGACGTGTCCTCTCGTGACGTCGAAAAACCGTGCAACGTCAGCGACGAACTCAGGCGACCGGTCGCCTTCCCATGGAAGACCGCCTTTGAGGCCGAGCTGCCCCGCTTGGCCGATGGCACAGACAACTCTAACGACAGTCTTCTTCATGAGAACTCCATCCATAGCCGGCCCGCTCTGTTCGCGCCTGTCATCGGCCCTGTCCTTGGCAGATGGGGTGGTTGCCGTCTCCCCCAACGGCATCGCAATGTGCCAAGGTTACGTGGTGTAGGCCACAGAACAGAGAGGACGGCGGATGAAGGATACGATGATCGGAGTGGATCTGGCAAAGAATGTTTTCGTGCGACCTGCAAGTCGCGTGAGTTTCTGTTTCACAGGAGGAGATATTGCCTGAAGAGACCGGCTGTTCCATCAGCCGTTCCCTACCCGGACATGCGCAGCCGGTAACAGCTCGGCTTCGGGGACATCCCTCAGGACGGCGGACCATTCTCGCTCGACCTCTAAGGCGGGAATAAGATCACGGCGTGGTACGGCGTTCGCTGTTTCCAGTTTCTCGGCCTGAGCTTCCGCCGCGCACGTTTGGCCACCGTAAATAGATTGCGGATGACACTTCGCCGTCTTAAAGGTTTGAAAGCGGCGATCAGCCGTGAAAGCGTCGAGGATTTGTTTATGCCCACTGGCACGGATAAGTTTTTAAATGGAGACAAAGGTTTTGGCTTCATTACACCCGAAAATGGAGGAGCTGACGTGTTTGTACACTTGTCTGCTTTGGAGGGCGGCGGCTCACTGAGTGAAGGAGAGAAAGTGCGCTACGACATCGGTCAGGATCGCAAGACCGGGAAATCGGAAGCTGAAGACGTTCGCGTTCTTTGATTGTGATCGTTCCGTTGATGGATCGGCCGCGTGCAGGCCGATCCTGGTTTGGAGATCCGAAGTCCTTCGCCTTGAATCAGACTCTCCAATATTCAGCACGAGAGAAAAGCGGTTCCACTTGAGGCATTATGCGATTTTCGAAGCAAATAACAGGAATGGATCATGCAAGAAGGTAGATCTTGGAGGCACACCGCTTCCGCAGTTTGTAACGGCTTGCCAGCCGTCACATACTGCGGAAGTCCAATGTAGCACTGGCTTTACGCACATTGGCCCCGCCAGGGCACTGCAGGCCTCGAACTGTCCCGTCCGAGCGGTCCACGAAAAAAGGAAGTGCCAAGCAATACGGGGACGACCTCTACCCGATGGCGGTACTGAACCAATTGTAGAATGTCTACATTTGCTTCCGACATACCAAAACGGCAGTCAGCTCGAGGGTCAGCATTCGATGCTGATTTACACATACCTTGCCAGACTCGAACTCACCTTTCGGACCAGGTGCCAATTAGCATATTGAGGAATCGCTCTGCAGCCGGCGACAAGGTCCCTCCGCGACGCCTCACCACGCCTATTGTTCTTGAAATTGCCGGATTGCGTATCGGGCGGCTAATGAGAAAAGCATGTTCCCCTTGGGGCGTTGCCATCTGCGGCAGCACTGATATGCCAAGCCCGGCTTCGACAAGACCAAGTGACGTCGAAAGGTGCGTTACTTCATAGAACCATCGAAGCTTGATATTCGACTTCGCCAAGGCCGCATCGAGAAGTGTGCGGTTCGCGCTTGACCGGTGAACCGTGATCAGAGGGTAAGGTTCCAGGTCGGCCCACCCCACTTCCGCTTTTTCCGCAAGCGGATGATCGTTCCGCGCCGCGAGAACGAACGGATCTTCAACAAGACGGTCGAACGTCAGATCCGGATCGGACGTACCCATGATGTTGATGCCGAACTCCACCTCACCCCGCGCAACGGCCTGCAGGCCGTCGGTCGCAGGCAAATCAAGGATACGGAAACGGATATTGGGATGTTCTTCATTGAACAACCGAATGACAGTCGGCAGGAAGTAAAACGCAGCGGTTGGAAGGCAGGCAATCGTGACCAGACCGCCCCGATTGACGCCGACATCGCGGACGGCAAATAGCGAACCGTCGAATTCTTCCAACAAGCGGCGAACGAGTGGAAGTAATTCCGTCCCCAAAGCTGTCAAAGAGACGTGCCGTGTCGTCCGCTCCAGCAACGGAGCGCCGATCGCCATTTCCAGTTTCTGGATGCGCCGACTGAGCGCGGGCTGAGAGAGATTGAGCGCCTCGGCAGCCCGATGAAAACTCACCAGTTCCACGACGCTTAAGAACGCGCGCAGGTCAAGTATCTCACAATTGATGTTCATAACACATCAATCCTCCGAATCTTCGCATTTCACATATCAATCACTTTACCGCAAAGTGCAAGAAATCGACAGATTGATCTGTCAGGCGCATGAATAAAAGAGCGGCAAGTCATGAATGACCTCATTCGTATACCCTGTGTCTTGATGAGAGGTGGTACGTCCAAAGGCCCGTTTTTCCTGGCGTCGGACCTCCCTTCAGAACCGCGCCAGCGCGACCAGATTCTGTTATCCGTAATGGGTTCCGGTGATCCGCTACAAATCGACGGCATCGGCGGTGGCAATCCCGTCACGAGCAAAGTTGCCATTGTTGGACCGGCGACTGTATCGGGAGCAGATGTCGATTATCTCTTTGCCCAGGTGCGCACCGATCAGCAAATGGTCGACACATCGCCCAATTGCGGCAATATGCTCGCCGCCGTCGGTCCCTTCGCCATCGAAGCCGGCCTCGTCAAGGTAACCGGACCGGCGACGCGGGTGCGAATACACAATGTGAATACAGGAAAGCTCATCGAGGCGGAGGTTCCGACGCCGGAGGGCCAGGTCGCCTATCTTGGCGATGCTTCGATTGACGGCGTACCCGGCCACGCCGCGCCGATCGCCTTGACATTCATGGATGCCGCTGGTGCACGTACTGGCAGGCTCTTCCCCACTGGACAGCCTCGCGAGACCATCGACGGCATAGAGGTGACCTGTATCGATTGCGCCATGCCAATGATGATCCTTGAGGCCACGGCCGTCGGGGCAAACGGTTATGAAACGGCGACGGAGCTCAATGCAAACAGTGCTCTCCTCGAGCGGCTGGAAAAATTGAGGCTGCAGGCAGGCCAGCGTATGGGTATGGGCGACGTAAGGGCACAGGTTGCCCCGAAACCGGTACTGATCTCGAAGCCAAAAGCCGGCGGTGATCTGAATGTGCGCTATTTCATGCCGCATCAGTGCCATCCCTCGCTCGCCACGACAGGGGCCGTCGGTATTGCTACGGCCTGCATCAGCGACAACACCGTTGCGTCCAGACTGATTGGCGGACGCAAGCCCCCGGTCGTTCTCGTTCTCGAACATCCAAGCGGACGCCTGGAGGTAAAGTTGGACTCCCGGGACGGCAAGACAGTCGCAGGCATTTTGCGTACAGCCCGCCGTCTGTTCGAGGGCCAGGTCTTTGCAAAACCTATCGCGCAAATGGTTTGCGCGGCATAATTGAATGCGGTGGCCGGGAGGGCGCCGCACATCAGGGAGGAAATACCATGCGTAAACTTATGCTCTCGCTCGCGGCTACTGTTGTATTCGCCGGATCGGCATTTGCGGATCCCGTCAGAATCAGCGTCGGCTCTTACAATCTGAACAATTTGCCGTTCCCCGTAGCGTCGGGCCTTGGTCTCTATGAAAAGGAAGGGCTCGAAGTCACCGTCGAGAATTTCGCCTCGGGCGGATCCAAGACCTTGCAGGCGCTTGTGGCAGGCTCCACAGACATAGCCGTCGGCTTCTACGATCATACGATCCAGATGCAGGCACAAAGGAAGGACGTGGTTGGTATTGTGTTGCTGGCGCGCAATTCCGGTCTTGTCCTTGCAGGCGGCAAGAACTCGACATTTGATCCGGCAAAGCCTGAAACCATCAAGGGCGCGAAAATCGGCATTACGGCCCCGGGCTCCTCATCGGATTTCTTCGTTCGCTATTATTTGCAGCGCCACAAGCTCTCGGCGGACGATGTTTCGCTGATCGGCGTCGGCTCCGGCTCGGCTGCGGTCGCCGCCCTCGAACAGGGAAAAGTTGATCTGCTGGTCAATTATGATCCCGCTGCCACATTCATCGAGGCCAAGGGCGTTGGCAAGATCCTGATTGATGCGCGCAGCGATGAAGGTGCTAAGGAGATCTACGGGGGCATTTATCCGACCTCCGTTCTTTATGCCACACAAACCTATATCGATGAGAACCCCGAAACGATTCAGAAAGTCGTCAACGCAACAGTCAAAGCTTTGGAATGGATGAACAACAGTTCCCCAGAGGAGATTGTTCAGAAGCTTCCCGAAGCCTTCATTTCCGGTGACCGCGAGACTTACGTGAAGGCTGTCGCGAATGCCAAGCCGATCTTCTCCGTGGATGGGCGCTTCAACGAAGCTGAGGTAGAAACCCCGCTCGCTGTTCTGAGGAGTTTCAACGACAAGGTTGCCGCAACGGAAATCGATCTGAAGAAAACATACACCAACGCTTTCGTCGACAAAGCGCCGCGCAACAGCACGAACTGAGGAGGAGGCGATGGCCTTGGCAGTGGTAAAACCGGTGGTGGAGGAACCCACCCCGCAACAAAAGAAGGCGATGGTTGCCATCGACTCCGTGACAATGTCCTTCGGAACTTTTGTTGCGGTGGAGGACGTCAATCTGACGGTAGCGGACGGAGAATTCCTTGCCATCGTCGGGCCGACCGGATGCGGCAAGAGTACGATACTGAACGCAATTGCTGGGCTGCTCAAACCGACGAGCGGCAGCGTCTCGATCGATGGCAATCGCGTCTCGGGTATTCAGAATGATATCGGCTACCTGTTCCAACAGGATGCGCTGTTGCCGTGGAAAACGGCCATCGAGAACGTCGAGCTCGGCCTCCTGTTTCGGGGCGTAGGCACGTTGGAACGTCGCGAGCGATCGACCGCGTGGCTCACCAAGGTAGGTCTCAAGGGATTCGAACAGCGATATCCCCATCAGCTTTCCGGCGGTCAGCGAAAGCGTGTCCAGATGGCCCAGGCATTGATCAGCGGTCCAAAGGTCATTTTGATGGATGAACCGTTTTCGGCGCTCGATATCCATACTCGCCATCTGATGCAGAACGAGCTTTTGCGCCTGTGGCAAGAGGAACGCAGGGCCGTGGTCATGATTACGCATGATCTGGAGGAAGCGATTGCTCTCGGCGACCGGGTGGCTGTGTTGGCTGCCGGACCGCGCAGCCGGGTTATCAACAGCTTTCCCGTCGATCTTGAGCGTCCCCGCGACGTCGCCGAAATCAAACTGGATCCGCGCTTCATGGATCTGTACCGCAATATTTGGGCGTCGCTGCGCGGCGAAGTGGAGAAGAGCTATGAACGTCGCGACTGAACGATTTATCCAACTAGGCTTGCTTTTTGCCATTCTTGGGGGCTGGCAGCTGGGGGTATCCGTTGGCATCATCGATGTTTTCTTTTTCCCTGCGCCTATGGACATCTTCAACCAGATCGTCAGTTGGGTCATTGATCCCAATTTCTATCGCCATGTGACGATCACGCTGACGGAAACCGTTCTGGGCTATGTTATCGGAACCGGTCTGGGTGTCGCTGCTGGCGTCTGGCTTGGTCTTAGCCGTAGTGCCGCTCGCATTCTTGACCCCTTTATCAAGGGCTTGAACGCCATCCCGCGCGTCGTGCTTGCCCCGATCTTCGTGCTTTGGCTCGGTCTGGGCCTATGGTCGAAAGTTGCGCTCGCTGTGACGCTCGTTTTCTTCATTACATTCTTCAACGCGATGCAGGGTGTGCGCGAAGTCAACCCGGTGGTGCTGGCAAACGCCCGTATTCTTGGCGCCAAGCGGTCCGAGCTTCTGCGCCACGTCTATTTCCCTGCAGCGGCAAGTTGGATCCTGTCTTCCTTGAGAACTTCGGTCGGATTCGCAGTCGTCGGCGCCATTATCGGCGAGTACCTTGGTGCATCGGCGGGGCTTGGCTACCTGATCGCCCAGGCAGAAGGCAATTTCGATGCAGTCGGCGTCTTCGCCGGTATCATCATCCTGGCAGTGTTCGTCCTCGTGATCGACCGAATACTGGATGTGGTGGAAAATCGCCTGATTAAGTGGCGGCCCAATGCCTCGGAGGAACGGGCGGCTTAGCTGGAATAGACGATGCAGCTTGAAGCGGTGGCCGCCACAAGAAGCGGCCACCTGTACAAGTTAATATTAAGTCAACACCGATGGGGTGGACGCCCCCACTCGACGGCATCATGTGCCAGAATGGTTGTGTTGGAACCATCAAGAGAGGAAGCGTCCATGGAAAAGATTAGCATAGTCGGCCTGGACCTGGCCAAGAATACCATCCAGCTGCATGCAGCTTGCGCGGACGGCTCGGTGGGTCTTCGCTGAAGGATATCGCGTAGCAAGCTGCTGCAATTCCTATCGACGGTCGATCGATGCACGGTGGCCATGGAGGCCTGTGCCGGCAGCCACCACTGGGGACGGGAGATTGCGAAACTCGGACACACGGTTCGGCTGATCGCGCCGATATATGTAAAGCCCTTCGTCAAGCGGCAAAAGAACGATGCGGCGGATGCGGAGGCGATTTGCGAAGCTGCAATGCGACCGACCATGCGCTTTGTGGCGGTTAAAAGCGAAACCCGGCAGGCGTCCGCCGCTGTCTTCAGGGTACGCGATCTGCTGGTGCGGCAAAAGACGCAGATCATCAATGCCCTGCGTGGCCATATGGCTGAGTTCGGTTGAGTAGTACCACAAGGATCGGCGCATGTCGGCACACTGATCGCCGATGTTGAGGATCCCCACTCCGCGCTACCAGAGCCAGCACGCCTTCCGTGCCTGACCGTGGTTTCCACGCTGCGCTCGCTGATCGACAGTATCCGGGAACTGGATCAGGAGATCGCCGGGAGAGCACGAGAAGATGATGTCGCCAAACGGCTGATGACAATCCCCGGCGTTGGACCGATCGTCGCAACGGCCCTTGAAGCATTGGCACCGCCTGTGGAAACCTTTGTCCGTGGCAGGGATTTCTCGGCATGGATGGGGCTGACGCCGCGGCAGCATTCCACTGGTGGCAAGGCCCGGCTTGGGAAAACCTCGAAAATGGGGCAACGGAATTTGCGGCGATTGTTAATCAATGGAGCCGCTACTGTCGTGCGCTGGGCCATTTCGCCGTGGCTGTCCTGAAGGATTAGTGGAGCGCCTAGCCAGTACACTCGCAGTGATTGACATCATATCCGAGCATTCTTGTACAAACTTGTTGCGACGATAACTTGCCACGAGAAACGCTGCATCAGAAACGTTCAAAGTTACGATTAGTCTGATTTCATACACCAATGTCCTTGGTACCAGTCAAATTCCGTATGAAGCGAAGACCTAAAAAGGCGACAAGCCCTGTTGAGCCCGGATCATATCTGCAGCCCGTTCGCCGATGACAAGGGTGCCATTGTATTGCCCGTGGTAATACGCGGCATGATCGAAGAGTCTGCAATGCGAAGACCGTCGATGCCGTATACCTTAAGCTCGTTGTCGACCACCGACATGCTGTCGCGTCCCATTTTGCCTGTGCAGGATCGATGCCAAAGGTCACGGCCGAGCGCCGGATAAAGTCGATCAATGCCCTACGCTACGTCGCCGCAATTCGTTGAACAAAGTCCAGAAAAGCCCGCACCTTGGCAGGTGGCATGTGGCGTGACGGATGATAGGCGTAAAGCGGAAACTGCTCGCCGGACCATTCCGTCAAGATCGTCGTGAGCGTCCCGCTCTCAAGCCACTCGTCGAGACCGATGGCAAAGCTCTGGAATATGCCTTGCCCCGCGAGACACGCCGCGACGGCAGCGGAGGGATCGTCCATGACCAACCGCCCCGCTGCCTTGATCTCGATGGCACCGTTGTCCCCCTGGAATTCCCAGGTGAACGGTCGCCCGGTCTGCGGGTCGCGAAACAGGATGCAATCGTGGTGCATCAGGTCGTGGGGCGTCGCTGGAACTCCGTGGCGGGCAAGATAGCCTGGGGCGGCACAGGTCAGCACCGGTACGTCCAGCAGTTTGCGCGCGATCAGCGACGATTCGTCCGGCGGACCAAAACGCACAGCGACATCCGCGCCGCTCATCATCTCTTCGCGATAGTTGCTGGAGGTCAGATCGAGCGTCAGAGCGGGATAGCGCGCCAGAAATTCACCGATCCTCGGCGCCAGCACCATGCGCGCGAACCAGGGATCGATCGAAACCCTTAGCCGCCCGCCGACGAATGCCGCCGAACCGGCGGCTTCGGAGGCCGCCTCCTCCAGCCCGGCAAGCAACGGCATTATCTTTGCGTGGAAGCGGGCGCCTTCTTCCGTCAGCGTAACTTCGCGCGGATTGCGGTCGAACAATCTAACGCCGACGCGTTGTTCGAGCCGCGCTACCGCACGACTGACTCCCGATGGCGTGAGGCCGAGAACATCCGCGGCCCGCACGAAATTGCCCGCTTCCATCACCGCCCCGAAAACGCCGACCCCGGTCAGCAGCCGCGTGTCGAAACTCATGCCTTCTCTCCGTCGCAAGGTCGGTCTTTGCCGACCGTCTTATCATGATGATTTGAAGTCATCTTATCTTTGATTTTAATGCGCGTGAATCATCTTTCTGCGTCCCGTAGATACTTCCTCAGCGCCCGGATGGCGCCAGCGGCATGCCGGAACCGCGGAAGTCTCCGGCCTTGCAGAGCTCTACGGCACATTTGAGCGCCGCCTTTATGACGGCCTCGCCTGATCCATTCCCGACCCCCAACAACAGGAGACATATCATGTATGCGATTACAGGAATTACCGGCAAGGTCGGCGGCGCGCTGGCGAAAGCCCTGATCGAAGCCGGAGAACCGGTCCGTGCGGTGCTGCGCGATCCCGCCAAGGCGGAAATCTGGCGCAAGCGCGGTTGCGAGATCGCCTTTGCCGACATGGGCGACGCGACGCAGCTTGCCGCCGCGTTCAAGGGCGCCACCGGCGTCTTCATCCTGCCGCCGTCGGAGTTCGATCCGGCGCCTGGCTATCCGGAGGCGGCGAAGCAGAATGAAGTGCTGACGACCGCTCTCCTTGCTGCCCGCCCGGAAAGGGTTGTCTGCCTCTCCACCATCGGCGCCGATGCGGAAGTGGACAATCTGTTGAGCCAGCGGACGAAGCTGGAAGAAGCCCTCGGCGAGCTTGATCTTCCCGTCACCTTCCTGCGGCCCGGCTGGTTCATGGAGAATGCGGTCTGGGACGTGGCCTCAGCCCGCGACGAAGGCGTGCTGCACAGCTTCCTCCAGCCTGCCGACAAGACCTTCGCCATGGTGGCGACGCAGGATATCGGCCGGCTCGCCGCAGATCTGATCCGCGAGCAATGGATCGGCAAGCGCGTGGTGGAACTGGAAGGTCCTGCACGGGTCTCGCCCAATGATCTCGCCAATGCCTTCGCGTCGGTGCTCGGGCATCCAGTGCGGGTGGAGATCGTCCCGCGGGCCAACTGGGAGGGCCTGTTCCGTGCTCAGGGTTCGCGTAACCCGCAGCCGCGCATGCGTATGCTCGACGGCTTCAACGAAGGCTGGATCGACTTCAAGGCCGAGGGCGGAAACCGTGCCAGGGGGAAGACGCCACTTGAGCGGGTAATCGAAGCGCTGGTCCGGCAGGCGGCCGCGAGCAGGACCGCTTAAGCCCGCGAGAAAACGGGCGGCGGACGGCTTCTGCCTCCGCCGCCGCGTCCCCCGCAACTTGATAGGAACGATCATGGAACGATTGAAACTCACGGTGTCGCGATCCCCCGGCCAGGACTGGGGGACTTTCCGGATGCCGGGCGATGCCGCCCGACCGGTGGTCGAAAGCGGGCTTGAACTCGGCTCTCACCACATCGATACTGCCGCCATGTACGACAATGAAGCCGCCGTCGGCGCGGCGCTTGCGGCCTCCGGCATAAATCGCGCGGACCTCTTCGTCAGCACCAAGGTCTGGCACGACAAGCTTTCCCCCGATGCCCTGCGCCGGTCCTTCGACACGAGCCTCGGCAAGCTTCGCCTCGACCATATCAATCTCTTCCTCGTCCAGACGGCCGATGTCGCTCTTGGCCACAAGGCGCTCAATAACGTCGACCCTTGATGGGTTGTGGGACATTTGAATTTCCTTTCTTTGATGGGAAGTAGGCGTGTGCGGTCACCAGGGCTGGGTGCCATGGTGTCCGAAGAAGCCGCCCGTCGGGCCGTCGGGGCCGGTCGTTGCCAGCCGGATCGCACTGGCGGCACCCTCATCCGGGGTCTGGGCGCCATTATTGCCGTTGAGGTCGGTGGCCACGCTGCCGGGCTCGACTGCGTTGACCTTGATACCGCCGGTAACGATGACGATCTTCATTCTCTTGCTCCATGTCCGTGTTGACCTGAAGCTACGTCGGCGCCGCATCGGCTGCTCACCCATTCCTCTCTGAAGCTTGCCTATTTCTGCTTTTGGCTTGCACGAAAGTATGGCCTCTGACAGGATCGAAGCATGGAAAAGCAATTGCAGGAACTACGGGCGCTGGCCTCGGTCGCCGATAACCGGCGCACCGAGACGGGTATTCCGCGTGTGGCGATGGTTCAGGGTGAAATCCCAGAACACAAGCTTGCCGCCGTCTATGATCCGATGATCAACCTGATCCTGACTGGCTCGAAGACGATGACGGTGGGTGAGCGCACGTTCCATTATGACCCGGCCACCTATTTCGTCATGTCGGTGGATCTTCCCGCCGTTGGATCGGTCCATCCTTCAGCGACGGGCGAACCCTATCTCGCAGTGAGCCTGACGCTTGACCCTGTGATCGTTGCAGGACTGATCCGAGATTTGCCGGTCAATATGTCCAGCGAGCTGTTCGGGTCTGGGTTTTCCGTCGCTCCGGTCAACGAAGATTTTCTCGACGCCTGGGTCCGCATGCTGCGGCTGATGGAGCGGCCGAACGAAATCGCCGCACTCTCACCCGCCTATGAGCGGGAAATCCTGTTTCGGGTCCTACAGGGACCGCTCGGGTGGATGCTGCGCGACATCGCCTCGCCCGATACCGCACTCTCGCGCATCAGCATCGCGATCAACTGGATCCGTCAAAACTTTGCGGAGACGATCAGGGTCGAGGCGCTTGCCGAGATGGCAGCGCTCAGCGTTTCGGCGTTTCACCGTCACTTCAAGGCGGTCACGGCACTCAGCCCTTTGCAATATCAGAAACGGGTCCGACTTCTACATGCTCGATCGCTGCTGATCGCCGGTCAGGGTTCCGCGACTTCGATCGCTTATGGTGTGGGATACGAAAGCCCAAACCAGTTCAGTCGCGAATATGCACGACTGTTCGGATTGCCGCCATCAAGGGATCTGGCAAAGGCGATGCACGACGTGAGAGCAGCGTAGCTGCTGGGATCACCCTTATATCATTGGCTTTGAGCTCTCATTCCAATTTGAACGATCGCTTTGCCCATCGGCAAGCACTCGGCGGCCGACGCAGTCAGGCCGCCGAGTTTTCGATCGGTGATGCGAGATGGATTGAGCAAACCTTAGTAATTTCCTAGGAAATGCATCTTTCGGATCAAATCGGATGCCCTCTCTCCAATAACCACGCACGGCGCCATCGTGTTGCCGGTGGTAATCCGCGGCATGATCGAGGAGTCCGCGATGCGAAGGCCTTCGACGCCGTAGACCTTGAGCTCGTTGTCAACTACCGACATGGCGTCGCGTCCCATCTTGGCGGTACAGGATTGATGCCAATAGGTGACGGCCGAGCGTCGGATGAAATCGATCATGCCTGATCTGTCGCGCGGACCAGGCGCGGTTTCGCCCGTTACCAAAGGTCTGAAGCTATCACTGTTTCCGAGTTCGCGGCACAACTCGACTGCGGCCAACGCGGCGGCCGTGTCTTCCGGCTCACCCAGTGAATTCGGTTCGATCAGGATGGGATCATTTATATTGGGGCCAGAGAGCCTCAAACGGCCGCGGCTTTTCGGCTGGGCGAGACCATTGAACATTGTCCAGCCGTGCTCCGGTGTTTCGAGACCGGACTCAAGCGGCGACGGAACGGCGAACTCCAACTGGCACTGGAGGATATCAGGCTGGGACAGACGTGCGTCACTCTTCCAGTAGAGATTTGCCTCGCAGCCGCTCCCGCCGATGGCTTCCGGTTTTCGGTAGGCCCAGGTGCAGCCGAAGGCCAGATGATCCTGATGATTGCGACCAACGCCCGGCAGGTGTTGCACGACTGGAATGCCGTGGGAATGCAGTTCGTCTTCCGGGCCGATACCGGACTGCATAAGGACTTTTGGCGTGTTGATCGCTCCAAGCGACAACACCGTTTCGCAATGCGCCATGAACTGGCGTCGCCGACCATCGATCAGAGCTTCGACTCCTCTCACCCGCTTACCATCGAAGATGAGACGCGTAACCAGCGCCTCCGTTATCACCGTCAAATTTGGACGCGACAGCAGCGGACGAACGTATGATTCAAACACCGTTTCCCGCTTGCCCTCCCTGATACGCAGTTCAGCAATCGATGCGCCGCCAGCGGCCTCCATCATTTCGCCGTTTGTTGAACCGAAGACCGGAATGCCCATCGCTGACGCAGCGCTCAAAAGCGCTTGCGCCACTGGCTGCGGCGACGCAGGCTGCGATACATGGGCGGGCCCGCCGGTACCGCGACGAGATGGGTCCGGGACGCCTTGCCAATTTTCTATCCGGCGATAGTAGCCAAGGATCGCTTGATAGCCCCAGGCGTCATCCCGGGCCTCGGCCGCAAAGTGGTTCCAGTCTTCCTTATGTCCCCTGGCCCATACCATGACGTTGATGCTCGAACCGCCCCCAAGCCCTTTGCCCATGCTCAGAGGAAGTCGGCGGCCATCCAGGCCAGCCGCTGGCTGTCCGACAAAGCTCCAGTCCCGGTTCGATCCAAGATTGAGTGGCCATTGAGCAGGGTTCGATACGGTCTCGGATTCATCATCTCCGCCCGCTTCAATCAGCAGAACGGTCGCGTTTCCATCCTCCGCCAGCCGCGCTGCGACAACCGAGCCGCTAGAGCCGGCGCCGCAGACGATGAAGTCGTAGACGTCACCGACCGCGTCATGTGGGTGAAACGTGGTATCGGGTGCATTTTTATCATGGCTATGCCGTTTCACGTGAGATCCTCCGTGAATTGTTTCAGGTAAATTTGGTGGAGTCCTGGACGCTAAGACAAGGAAATGTTTACGGATCTCGGTCAGAGATCCGACGTCCTACCGTTATTTCGCATCGGGCCTGCCGATCTGTTTAACGGGTTCGTCTCGACGCCATCGGGAGGGTCTCGACCGTCCCGATGGCGCGAAGTCGATCATTGCTTTTTCGCCGACGCGGCCTTGGCAGCCTTATCAATGGTCTCGGCGATGACCGCCGGCTGCGTCATGAACAGGGCGTGGCTTGCCGACACCTTGGTGATCTTGGCCTTGATGCGCTCAGCCATGTGGATCAACATGGCCTGGTCGAAGGCCTTGTCTTCAGTAGCAATGACGGCCCAGCTGGGCTTGGTACGCCAAGCGGCATTTTCGAGCTTGGTGCCGAACGCCGACATGTTGATCGGAACCTGCGCGTCCCTCATGAAGGCAACATCGGCGTCGCTGACGTCATGTGCGAACCCCGCCTTGAACTTTTCCGGGCTGACATAGCCAAAACCATCCTTTGTGGTCTCAATTACGAATTCAGAAGCAGGCGCAAAGCCTTCGTATTGCTGAGCCGTCGTCTCGCCGGCATCGGGGGAGAGAGCGGAGACGTAGACGAGGCCCGCAACCTTCTCATCAATGCCAGCCTCCGTGATGACCGTGCCACCCCAGGAATGACCGACGAGAATGACCGGACCATCCTGATGCTCAAGCGCACGCTTGGTGGCGGCGACATCGTCTGCAAGCGACGTCAACGGGTTCTGGACGATGGTGACGCGATAACCGCGTTTCGTCAGGTTGTCGTAAACACCCTTCCAGCCGGAACCGTCAGCAAACGCGCCGTGAACCAGAACGACGTTTCTTACGGATTGATCTTTAAGAATAATGTCGGCGGCATCCGCCGCCGGTAGCGCAACCGACAGTGAGGCTGCAGCTGCGATTGCCGAAATGGTGGTGATGGACTTGCGTGTCATGGCCTTCTCCTCTTTTTAATTGCGATAATTGTTATCGCGATATCTATTAGATTTCACATCTTGATCTGCACGTCAACTTAATTCTTATCGCGATATTGGTTTTCGTGATAAGGCAAGTTATATGTGTGAGTACAGGAGTACAGAATGACCCAACGCCATAACGATCCCCCACCCCTGCGCGACCAACTGTGCTATGCGATCTACACCGCCGGCATCGCCGTTCAGCGGGCTTACAAGCCCCTTCTAGACGACCTTGGGCTGACATATCCGCAGTATCTCGTCCTGAACGTTCTCTGGGCGGAAGACGAACAAACCGTGGTTTCTATCGCCGACCGACTGGCTCTCGAGTCCAGCACGTTGACACCGCTTCTGAAACGCCTTGAAGCTGCTGGACACTTACGTCGAACACGCAACCCCAGCAACGAACGGCAGGTACTGGTTGGACTGACAGACCAGGGTCGTGCGTTGCAGCACCGGGCAGGCTGTCTCAGCGACACCTTGCTTGCAGCCTCGACCCAGACACCAGCGGAACTCGCTGCCTTGAACCGCGACGTGCGGCATCTTCGTGACGCGATCTACTCCCAGATCGGCGGGTGGGACGCACCCGCCTGACCTGGACGGCGGTAGATGGCCTAAATGCTCAAGCGGTCGGAACAGTCCCGCCGTCGATCACATGCTCCGTGCCGGTGATAGACGATGCCCGATCCGAGGCAAGGAATGCGATCAGGTCTGCGACCTCTTCCGGCGCGGCTGGTCGTCCGAGCGGTATGCCGCCGAGCGAATTCATGATGACCTGCACCGCGTCGTCGTAGCTGATACCGGCTTGCTCGGCTATGCGCAGGGCCAGGCCATTGGATCCCGGGCTTGCGATCCAGCCGGGAGAAACCCGCACCACCCGTACACCCTTCGGAGAAACTTCCTTGGAAAGGCTTTTGCTGTAGGTGTTGAGCGCCCCCTTGGCCGAAGCATAGGCGGTCGTCGCTTCTGGGAGCGGAAGGTTTCGCTGGATCGAGGTGACGTGGATGACGACACCGCTTCCCTGAGCGACCATGCCAGGGATCAGTGCACGATCCAGCCTGACCGCCGGAAAGAAGTTGAGGTTGAACTCCTTGTCCCACTCCTCGTCTGTGAGCGCAGCAAAGCCGCCAGAAGGTGCCGAAGAACCGCCCAGCACGTTCACAAGAATATCGAGGCCGCCGAGTTCCCGATGCACCGCATCGACGACGGTTTGAACCCCCGTCGGGCTGGTCAGATCGGCTTCAACGAATGCCGCACCGGAGAAATCCGCGGGCTTCTTACGAGCTGTGGTCAGTACGCTGGCGCCGAGCTCCTTGAACAGCGCCACGGTTGCAGCGCCGGCGCCCGAGGTCCCGCCGGTGATCAGGGCGCGACGGCCCTGCAAGGTTAGAAACTGTGTCATACGGTGATCTCCAGTTCGGCGACCTTGTCGTTCGCGAGGACGAAGAAGAAGCGCAGATCGATCGGGCTGCCCGGAAAGTCGCCGACGGCATGGGCCATTACCTGGGTTTTCCCGTTTTCGGTGGCAATGAAGAAGGGTTCCACCATGTAGCTGTATTGCTGAGCTTCATCAGCCATCCATGCGCGGATGGCATCCCGGCCCCGGTGCGTGAGGCCTTTATCTTTCACGATGCCGTTCTGGGTGAATGTGGAAGCGATCACATCCGGGCTGCCTGTCCGGTCGGCCTCGAAATAGTCTTCGATGCCTTTGGGTAGTTTGATCGTCATTCGTATCCTCCAATCATATTTCCAGCCTTTACCGGCTGTAACCTCGACTCTCTTCCGGCCGACAAGGTCAATCTAAGGCCGGATGATTGACATGATAACTGGGACAAAGCAGGATGAGGAATTTCGAAAAGAGGGACAATGGCGCGATCTGTTCTTACCGACCTGGATGCCGTTCTGAGCATTGCCCGGCTGGGCTCGTTCCGGGCCGCAGCGCTAGAGCTCGGCATGTCCACGACCGCACTGAGCAACGCCATTGCGAAGCTAGAGCAGCGCCTGGGCATTCGCTTGTTCAACCGTACAACGCGCAGCGTTTCGCTCACCGATGGGGGAACGACCTTTGTCGAGCGAATTGGACCGGCAATGACCGACATCCACGATGCCATGCTCGCGGCTCAATCGCTTCAGGATACTCCGACCGGCACATTGCGTATCAATGCATTTGCGTCAGCGGCTCGAGAGGTGATGGAGCCGCTCATCCTGTCGTTCATGCGGCGTTACCCCCAGGTTCATGTTGATCTGGTCACGGAGGGTAAACTCGTCGACATCGTCGCGGCCGGCTTTGATCTGGGCCTGAGGACGGTTGATCTGGTCCCGAACGACATGATTGCCCTGCCACTCGGTCTCGATCGCAGCAATGCCGTCGTCGCGTCGCCGAATTTCCTGCGCACTCACGGCAGGCCAACCGTCCCGGCCGACCTGTACCGATTTCGCTGCATCCGTGCGCGTCTGCCCAACAACGCCTTGTTTCGTTGGCGGTTCGAGAAGGACGGGAACGCCGTGCAGATCGATGTCCAAGGCTCTATCACGCTGGACGAGCCAAGCCTCGTCAGTATAGCGGCTCAGAATGGCGTTGGAATTGGATATGTCATGGAAGCGGATGTGCGCGATGAAATTGCGGCCGGTCGACTAGTGCGCGTTCTCGAGGATTGGACACCCTCTTTGGCCCCACTAGCGTTGTACTACCCGGGCAGAAAGAATCCTCCGGCTGCTTTCAGCGCGTTCATTGGGGCTGCCCGCGATTTTGCGAATGGATATTCGCCCGGTGCATAAATCAACGTCTTCTCGACATTGAAGATACGCACCCAACATACTTTGACGTCATCCGTCTTGCTGTGAAGAACAGTCCGGGAAACGACGGTTATCCAAGTATGGACGAGGAGAACTTCCTCAAAGCCTGGCAGGACGATGCCCACTTTATGAAGCAGCAACCCGGCTTCATCTCCACCCAGCTCCACCGTGCGGTTGGCGAAAGCCCCACCTATCTCAACTACGCCGTGTGGGACACAATGGCCGATTTCCGCGCTGCATTCTCGCATCCGGAGTTCAGGGCGAAACTCTCAGCCTATCCAACCTCGGCGGTTGCTTCTCCGCACCTTTTCCAAAAGGTCGCGGTACCGGGCATTTGTGTAGCATAGGCATGATCCCCGCAAGAAATCGTATTCATCAAAAGCGAAATCAACGAAAAAGGGAAAAATTCCGATGCGGCTCCTATTTTATATTCTCGGCATCTGCGATGTTCGCGGGCGTCATGCTTGCGATCGGCGTGACGCTGGGTGGCTACTGGAAGAGCCTTCCGGCCGCCGAATTCCTCAACTGGTTCGGCCAGAATGACCAGTTTATCGTACAGGTAATCCCTCTTGTCGTAGTTCCGACCCTCATCGGCCTGATCGGCTCTCTTTGGCTCAGTTGCAGCGACGGACGAGCGCGTCCACTCTGGATGGGAGCGACGGCCTGTGTTGCGGCCGTTCTGGTTCTCACCGTTGCTTGGTTCCTTCCAGCCAACGCGAAATTCGCCACCAAGTCGATTCCTTTGGATCAGGTGCCCGCACGGCTCGACACTTGGCTTATGGTTCACAACGTTCGCATTGCGCTCGCCATCGTTGCGTCAGCACTCTGAATTCTGGCAATCAGTCGATGAGAGGCCATGATCAATATCATCATCCGGTCGCCGACGTCGCCTGACTCATCGAGCGAATGCAAAGCTTCGTTGATCTTGGCGTGCCAAATGCCGATTGGCTGGAAGCGCATCAGTATCATCGGCATCGCGGCAAAAGGAAATCCAGTATTCGAGCCGCACGCGCGCATCCGGGATCAACTTTCGTTACCGGCCACACATTACACAATTCATAAGTTTCATATTGACTATATGGTCGATCTGACTTAAACGTGCAAATTGCAATAGAAGTGTCAGCCGTGGGCCGAAGCTCCCTCATCGTCAGTCCGACTACAGGTTAGCCTCTGTCGCTCGGCCTTAGGGCGTGGTCCGGGGCGATAACGCCGCTCGCCGAGCGCTTACATAATTATCGATTGCGCCGCCGCGTGCGGGGATCAACTCGTTTTGGCAGGAGAGACTCTATGGACCCCTACATCTCGGCTCTGACAGGTCTCGTCGGCGTGGCCATAGGCAGCTTGACCTCCTTCGCCGCCACCTGGCTGACACACAGATCCGAGTTGAACGAAAAGCATCGCGACGCCGAGGTTGCCAAGCGAGAGAAGCTCTTTTCAGATTTCATCGCCGAAGCGACTCGGCTTTTTGGAGATGCACTGAGCCATCAGAAGGACGACGTGTCCGACCTCGTACTCCTGTACGCACTGGTCGCCCAGATGCGTCTGATTTCATCTCGTCCGGTTGTGAATGCAGCCGAACTGACTATGGATCATATCATCGAAGCCTACCTTGCACCCAACCGCTCGCTGCACGAGATCGCTGACCTCGCGCGTTCCGGCGCGATGAACTTTCTTTTCGATTTCAGCGAGGCTTGCCGAATGGAGTTGGCGGCAAAGCGACCGTCTACGAGCCGGAAGAACGAGCCCTGTTGACCACTTCTATTCGGGGGCGTTCGCAAAGCAGTACTGGGATTGACGAGCACGTCGAAATAAGTCGGCTCCTAGAGGAAAATGGATGGCACTTACACAACTCCTTTTTGGCGGCATTGTTAGCCTTGGCAACATCGCCGTCCATGCAATCTTAATGACGCCCTTGGTGGCCACTGTGAACCGGGCGTTCAGATGGGAGCACAGGCATCCTCAGGTGTGGCTCACCGTCGTCATGATTGCTACCGTCTCTGTTCTCATGATCGCGCATGCCGTGGAAGTGACGCTATGGGCTGCAATCTATGCCCTTCTGGGCGTCGCTCCACCCGGAGCCGATATCCTCTACTTCGCGTTCGTCAACTACGCGACGCTCGGCTATGGCGACGTGGTGCCGGTCGAGAGCTGGCGCCTCCTGGGCCAATAACTTCAATGAACGGAGTGTTGCTTTTCGGCTGGTCAACCGCGGTTATTTTCGAGGTCCTGACGCGAGCTATGCAACAGCGTGATGAAACGAATGCAAGTAGCCTGCACATCGACTGACGCCCTATGCGAATGCCGCTCAAACGAGACGCTCAAGATTCGGCTCTAAGGTCTCGAAAGGATCTGAACCAAAGGCATGTCATGCAATCTCAAGCGAAACACTTTAGCAGTGGGCGGCACGTTTGAGGCAAGAGCGATCCAACACTAGAGGACGAGACCAGGCAGCGTCTGGTCGGGGAGTTGATGTCGGGGCGGCGAACCGTTCGGGATGCGAGGAATCATCCCGCCAGCTTGGACAGGCGCCCGAGTGAAGGCGAGATCGCGCTCAGAAAGCGCGTGGACTGATGGGGAACCGGACCTCAATCGGCACCACGTCAAGGATGCAGCCTCTGCCGTGGTTTGAATAGCTGCAAACATAGCGGAGTGTTGGGATCGATCAGATCCGGGCGCCACCCGTCGCATCAATCATCTGGCCCGTCGTCCAACGCGCATCGTTCGATGCGAGGAAGGCGATGACGTCGGCGACGTCCTCCGCCTTTCCGACACGTGAGAAGACCGAAAGGGCTTCAGCGCCGGCGCGCGCATCCGGCGATGCCAGCCACTCGGCATTCATATCCGTCTCCGTCACACCCGGCAGGACGGCATTGACCGTAATCCCGCGAGCTGCAAATTCAGGTGCCAGCGCCAGTGTTAATGTCTCAAGCGCCCCCTTGGAGGCCGCATAGGCGGGATGGGTCGGCGCCGCGATCCGCGTAAACCCGGTGGAGACATTGATGATGCGGCCGTTGTCACGAATGTGGTCGGCCACTGCCTGAATCAGGAAGAACGGCGCCTTGTAGTTGATCGTCATCACCTCGTCGAAAGCAGCTTCGCTCGTCTGCTTCAACGCCAGTGCGGGCGCAATGCCGGCATTGTTCACCAGGATATCGAGAGCGGACGAGCCCGTCGCGGTTCGCGCAGCTTCGCTGAACTGCGCCCAGAGGCTGTCGGCCGCGTCCTTGCCGTGTCTGAGATCGGCCTTCACACCGACGGCCTTGACACCAAGCGCCTCGATGTCGCGTACGGTGGCATTGGCAGCATCTGCATTGGCGGTGTAGTGCACGCCAATCAGCGCCGCACCCTCCTGCGCAAACGCTAGGGCAGCCGCGCGGCCGATGCCGCGTGAACTTCCGGTGATGAGAGCTATCTTGTTTGCTAGTCTTTGGGACATCGATCACTCCGTTGCTAAATTAAATAGTGACCCCTATGATAAGAGCAGGAGACCTTCTGTCAACTGTTTAATAGGGATCACTATTTTAATGACAGATCCAGTTCGCAAACGAGGCAGACCGCGCGTGCTCGATCGCGACATCGGCCTCGAGATAGCGGCACGCTTGTTCTGGGAGCGTGGCTACGAAGGAACCTCGACCGCCGACCTCACGAAAGCTATGGGGATCAATCCGCCAACTCTCTATTCGATGTTCGGCTCAAAGGAGGAATTGTACCGTCAGGCTCTCGACTTCAGCATTGCCCGTGAAAACAGTCGCCGGTTGGAAATCCTGCAATCCAACCTCCCGGTTTACGAAGCCCTGAGCCTCTACCTATACGATATCGCAGACGGTAACACCCAGCCGAACAAGCCGCGAGGTTGCATGGTCTCGACGGCCGTCCTGCAGCATGCGGAAGAGAATGCGTCCATCGCGCGGATGACGGCGGCATTGCGCGAGACGTCGATGCAGACTCTAAAAGCCCGCTTTGACCGTGCCGTCGAGGAAGGCGAATTGCCGGCGCAAACCGATACCGACACGCTCGCGCGCTTCTATGGTGCGATTATCCAGGGCATGTCCGCACAGGCGTGCGATGGCGCCTGCAATGCGCGGCTGAAGCGGCTGATCGATCTCGCACTCACGGCCTGGCCCGGGAAGCGTAGCACCTAACGGGGAGTCTGGCTCGAAGACACGTGAACTGCTCGTGCTGACCGCAAGCGTCGCAGAACTTTATCGGTGGTTCGCCCATCCTTGATGGGATCCGATCCGTCGACCCCTGCATTTTGGAACACGCAGTGCTCTGATTTTGCGTTGGATCCAACAAGCTCGCTTGCTCGGGCGCCACTCCTAGACTGGCGCCCGCATTCTCGCAATCCTGACTGGCAGTCAGCGGCCACAATCACCACGGCTGACGACCATCGTTATTCTATAACGGCGCACAATTGGCAATTGTGCAATTAGCGATACGCGGACGGAAGGCTTCCTCGGTCTCATCCTGAGTCGCATTTACGGCTCGGGTGTGTCTGCCGTATTGGGTGAGACGAGTCGGCCCTCCTCGGCCTTATAGAAGTACTGTGAAGCAATGTGCCAACCGTTGAGCGGTCGCAGGGGAGGCATACAGAAAATCGGGGCTTCCTCGATTTGTGTGGAGATCGGCCATTTTGATCGGCATCATCCGTGCTCTGAGAATTTCAGGGCCTGCTCTGCCATTCGCTGCGTCAATAGAGTGTCGCTGTTGGTATCCCCGTCCGCCGCACAAATGCCTCCAGTGACAAGCCACATGCCGATGATATGATTTGGACTTTAATTTAGGGCCTCGCATGGACCATATCCGCTTTTCCGAATGTCTCGCCTACCTGTTCTGGTCGCAGGAAACTCTTGCCGACATACTCGAATGCGACCGCTATCTCGGGCGGGCATGGGCGGAAGGCAGGCAGCCGGTTGCGTTCGGAGTTCCAGTGCGATCAAAGGCAGCCACGAGCACCGCACGCTCGTAATAAATTCCACCTTTATTGCTATGTCCCGTCTTTGGCTTGGCGGAAAGTCGGCATACCCGCACCGATCAGCCTGTGGCTCTACGTGGAACAACAAGTTTGGCTGTGAGCGTCTGGACGACTTCGCCACGCTGGTTGATGGTCCGGCTAACGATGACTGCAATACCGCGATCCGGCTTCGATCGGGATGGTGTGACTTCGATGACCTCGCTTTCCACGTGCAAAGTATCGCCTGGGCGTGTCGGTGCCGGCCAGTTTATTTCTCCTCCTGCCCCAATGATCCCGCCGGCCAGCGGCAGGCCGCCCTCCACATTCAGCCGCATGGTGATAGCGGCCGTGTGCCATCCGCTTGCTGCCAAACCTTTGAAGAGCGTACTCTTGGCTGCCTCCTCATCAGTATGAAACAATTGTGGATCGAATTGCGCGGCGAACGCCCTGATCTGTGTTTTATCGATTGTGTGAGTGGCGCTGACAAAGCGCTGCCCCACATGGAGATCGTCCAAATGGAGACGATCTGCCGGGATTTGATCACTCATGGTTCATCTCCTCCGTGTATTTAATGAGTGTCGACACCGCTGCCGGCAAGATCCGCCTCCTTAGTGGGGAGCGGGGCTATTGCCCCGAGCCAAGGGCCATAATAATCACGGCAAATGTATCACGTGCTCATGGAATGTGCTCTTGGCATTTGTCTGACCAACTCCTGCCCGGATCGTGCACTGTGCTCAAACAAGAAAGCCGGAAACGCCATCCCACAACAGTTTCAACGCAGTCAAAACCAACAATCCGTAGCAGGCGCGATAGATCTGACGCTGGTCCAGCCTCCCGTTAAGCCGCCACCCCAGCCAGACGCCGCTGGGGATGGCAAAGAAACAAATCGCCATCAATGCCCACACACCGGCAGTCGGCTTCACCAGCAACAGCCACGGCACCGCCTTGGTGGCGTTGCCTACGGTGAAAAACATACTCGTCGTTCCCGCGTAGATTTCCTTGCTGAGGCCGAGGGGCAACAGATACATCGCAAGCGGCGGCCCGCCCGAATGCGCCACCATCGTGGTCACTCCTGAGGTAAGACCCGCAGCAATCGCCTTCGGGGTCGAACGCGGACGGGTCATCACCTCCCCGCCCCTCAGAAACCAGAGGCCGACAAAGATCAGGGTGATCACGGCCATCACGATCGCGATGGCCCGGTGGTCGAGGAAGCGGAAAAGCCCATAGCCGAACCCGATGCCGACCACGAGTCCCGGCAGGAGCAGCATAAGGTCAGCCCTCGACCACGTCGAGGGCTTCCAGTAGCGCAGCGCGAACAGATCCATCGCGATGAACAGGGGTGCGAGCAGACCGCCCGCGGTGACCGGATCCATTACAATCGACAACAGGGGAATTCCGACAATAGCGAATCCGCCACCGAACGCTCCTCTCATGAAGCTGATCAGGAATACACCGGCAAACGCGACCAGGATCGTGGCAGCGGTCAGCTCCGGTACTACCGGGATGGCCATCATCACCGCCTCGCCCGGTTGCGGTTGGTCACGAAGCCGTAAGCCGCCGCTTCGATTTGAGCGCGCGTGATACCCATATCCCGAAGTGCTTCGTCGTCGAGTTCGCGCAGGCTTGTAATGGCAGCGCGACGGATGCAATAGCGAGCGATCCGCTGCCAACAAGCGTTGAATGTCCGAAGAAATACGCCGTGGGTCTTTGTTCCCGCCGGCTTCTCGATCGTTGAAAGAGTTGCAGACATTTCGACCTCCAGATGTTGCTCTGCGGAAATGCGACTCCGCCGGCTCCGGCGCTTGTTGAGCGCCGCCGCGTGCTCATTGACCGCAGACCTTGGCAATTCCCGGTGCAATCCGGTTTGACGTAGCCATTATGTTCCGATAGTGTACTCGGTGCAATTAAAACATTGTACTCGGAGCAATAAATGTCGAAGTCTGAATATTTAAAGCTTGCTGACACTATTGCCGAAGAAATTGCTGACGGCACTCTCAGGCCGGGCGACCGCCTGCCTCCACAGCGCAGCTTTGCCTATGAGCGCAAGATCGCCGTCTCGACGGCGAGCCGCGTCTACGCCGAGCTGTTGCGCCGTGGCCTTGCCGTCGGTGAAGTCGGGAGGGGTACCTTCATCTCCGGCGATGCCAGGCGCGGCGCGGCGGCACTATCTGAGCCACGCGCCATCCGGATCGACCTTGAGTTCAACTACCCGTTGCTTCCCAACCAGACCGCGATTATCGCAAAGAGCCTGAATGGCCTCGAGAAACCTGCCGCGCTTGAAATTGCGTTGAGACAGGCGACCAGTGTCGGAACACCGGCGAGCCGAAGCATTGCGGCCGCATACCTGTCGCAGGGCGCATGGTCCCCCACCCCTGAACAACTGGTATTCACCGGCAACGGGCGACAGAGCATTGCTGCAGCTCTCGCTGCAGTCGTTCCTACAGGGGGCCGTTGCGGTGTGGAGGCTCTGACATACCCCTTCATCAAGGGTATCGCCGCCAGGTTGGGTATTGCGCTGGTGCCAATGGCGATGGACGAAGACGGAGTACGACCAGACTCGGTAGAGAAGGCGCACCGTGAGGCCCATCTCTCGGCCATCTACATTCAGCCGGCGATCCAGAATCCGTTGGGCATGACGATGCCTGCGGCGCGTAGGGCCGATCTGCTGGGCGTTGCCGAAAGGCTTAGCCTTCCGATCATCGAGGACAATGTCTACGGTTTCCTCGATGATGAGCCGCCGCTTGCCGCACTCGCGCCGGACGCTTGCATTTTCATCGACAGTCTCTCCAAGAAGGTCGCCCCGGGTCTGACGCTCGGCTTTATCGTGCCTCCGCATCGATTGCGGGAAAGCGTGATCACTTCGGTCCGTTCCGGCGGGTGGACCGCATCAGGATTTGCGTTTGCGGCCGCGGAACGGATGATGAGCGACGGGACGATTGCCGAGCTGGCTCGGCTGAAACGTCTAGACGCACGCGCGCGTCAGAAACTGGCAATTGACCGTCTTTCAGGCTTCGAAATACAGACCAATGGAAAATGCTATCATCTGTGGCTGACGCTGCCAGCACACTGGCGCTCGCAGGCATTCGTCGCTGCCGCCGCGAGACGCGATATTGCGTTGACGCCGTCGACGACATTCGCCATCACGCCCGGCCATGCACCGAACGCCGTTCGGTTGGCGTTGGCTGCGCCGACAATCGATCAGCTCGACAGCGGGCTCCGTACACTCGTTGCCCTGCTGCACGGCCGGGAGGACGACTTCGATTCAACGGAATAAGCAAAGCGTCGATGACCGCCAAACAGGATCTGACAAGTTGCATAAAAAGGTCGAAAACTTTCCGCTAGGGATTTCGGACCGATGCCGCATTGGGATGCACCGCACGTTCGAGTTCTCGAGTCAGTCGAAGCTAGGGCCTCGTAAATTTCCTGGGGATGAGCGCGTAGGAGAGAATCGTGCATCCGGGCTGACTCTCTTGCGCTGGTTCGCCTTGTCTGCATTTGCAAATGGCGCGACCGTGTGGACCCTTCCCAGCATTTCGAGTGCTAACATTAAGCTGCACGTTGCATCCATAGTTTGTTGATGCATCATCCTAGTCAGATGTTATGGAAATTTAATCGGAAATGATTGATGCAATCAACAAACGAGCTCCGCCGCTTTAATTCGTTCGATGACTTAAAAACGGGCTGAGCGCTATTCAAAGAGCGGTCATACGATCGATATGCATAAAGTCGCCTGATAAATCACGGCGGCCGAGACAACAACCGCTACCCAACATGCATCGGTCTTGCGCCTGGACAAGGCGCAGATCCTCGGCGCGAATTGGGGGACAGCGCCGAGGATCGGATTTGTTGAGCTAGTTCAACAAGTTCGAGTTCTGCTCCACTTCGATCCGGTCCGCAACGCGGCGGATGAGCAACTTCGGCTGCCGCTCGCCTATCGTCACCGGAATCGATATCGACTGGGACTGGCCCGGCTGCAGCACCGCAGAAAATCTTACAACGGCGTGATTGCCTGACTCCGAGCTTTCCGGACTTTTTGTATCGACAGTCGTCACGACGTGCCAACCATCTGCCTGGCTGACCCAATAGGTTATGGCCGACGCATTGGGTCCGAGCGAGGTCACAACGCCCTGCCCTTCTTTCACATTGGGGAGCTGTTCACTGGCGTGAACCGGTGACGCAGTAGCAATCATGCCATAGAAGATGACACTACCTGCAGTTTTCAGAACTCTAATCATGGCTATGTTCCTTACGTTCTGTTTGTGATTGACAACTTAATGTGTATATACACATTAATCGGCGCTCGGTTTTGCTTAGCCAAAAGCTTACGTCCCGCGCGTCAATTCCAGAAAATCATGCCGCCATTGAGCGGCTCGTTCAGATCCGACCTGGGCCTCAAATGCCTGCTGCGCCTTCTGCCACAAGGGCAAGGCTTCCCGGACTTTGTTCTGCCCTTGTAAGGTCAGCGACAATACAAGTTTTCGCGTATCCTGCGATGCCCGCTCCGCCTTCAGCCAGCCATCTCTTTCCATCGGCTTGATGGCGCGCACAAGTGAAGTCCGCTCCATGACCAATGCCTCGGCAAGCTCGCTCATCGTCATACCCGGCGTCTCGCTGAGCAACACCAATATCGAGAACTGCGTGCTCGTAACGTGAGCTGTCCCGAGGTGTCGCTCATAGAGCCTGGTGATGTAGCGAGCCGCCTGCCTCGTAGCGAAGCTGTTGCACGCGACCATGAATGACGACTTGATCATTTCGTGAGTGTATGTGTGTGTACGCACTTTGTCAAGAGGTGGCGGCTATATTTTGTCAGGACAATCCGTTTTCATCGTATTTCCAAGGCAGAACAGTGCTTTGATCAAAGATAAGCGCCTAGACTGCACATCCCTTCAGGAAAAGATCCGCACACTTTTTCGCGCGAGCGCGGATTTCCTCACTTTGTGGCGCGGGTTTCTGGCGCAACATGGCCGCACGTTGCGGCTCCATGACCATCATTCCGCGCAGCATGCCGCTGGCAGCGTGCGGATCGTCGAGCGCAATGCGCCCCCGCTCGACTTGCTCGTGGAGCCAAGCCTCCATCACTGTGTTCGTTTTGACGATGGCCCGTTCGTAGAAAGATGCAGCAAGTTCCGGGAACCGGTCGGATTCGCCGATGACAAGCCGGATGATATTAATCGTGTCGTCCGAGAGTGTCAGCATGCCATAGGCGGTCAGCATGCGCTCGAGACCTGTTCGCAAATCTTCGTTCGCATGGGCATGGGGATTGATCGCCAAGAAGAAGCGGTCAATCCGATCGGATATCATGCAGGCAAACAAATCTGCCTTGGTGGGAAACAGCCGATACAAGGTTTTGGTTGACACACCGGCGTTCTGCGCAATGGCGCTAATGCTCGCGGCGGCGTACCCGCTCTCATGAAACTGCGCGTTGGCAGCTTCGATGATGAGACTTTTCGTATCATCGTCGCAACGAACTTGCGGTCGGCCCCGCGGGCGTTTCTCAATTTTGTGATTTACGACCATAGCGATTTTCCAAAATATTATTGACAACCCGTTTATAGAGCGTATTTTGGAAAACATCAAGTTTCTTAAATGGAGTTTTCATCAACCAAAGGCCGCAGCCCATGTGACGGCGACCGGAAATTCGGAGACCACAATGAGCAAGCTGCAAGCCTTCAACAACAACGTAGCTCAACCTGTCGAAGGTGTCCCAACTGCCGATGCGGGCAAACCCGTTCGTGTTCCAGAAGCGATCCATTCGCCCGCTGTGAGCGAAAAACCGGTCCGCAAGCGCGGCCGCAAATTACTACTTGGCACGGCCGCGATTATTCTGATCGCTGCAGGCGCCTATTACGGACACAATTACTGGACGGTCGGACGTTTTGAAGTCGAGACCGACGATGCCTACGTGAAGGCGGACAATAGCGCTGTCGCCCCGAAAATCTCGGGATATATCGCTGACGTCCTCGTCAAGGATAATGAAGCCGTAAAGGAAGGCCAGCCCCTCGCCCGCATCGACGATCGGGATTTCAAGGCGGCGCTCGAGCAGGCGAAGGGCGATGTCGCGGCCGCCGAGGCAACGATCGAAGCCAAGCAGGCGTCGCTCGCGATACAGCAATCCATTATCGCGGCGGCGCGCGCCACGGTTGACGTCGATCAAGCCAACGCGACATTTGCCGAACAGAATAACAAGCGTTATGCAACGCTTGCCACGAGCGGCTATGGCAACATCCAGAATGCCCAGCAGGCCGCTTCGCAAATCGCCGCCGCGAAGGCCACCGTCGTTCGCGATAGCGCTGCGCTAGACGCTGCGATGAAGCAGGTCGATCTTCTAAAAGCAGAGCTCGCACAGGCAAAAGCGGCTCTGGAGCATGATCTCGCCGTTCTACACCAGGCCGAACTGAACCTGTCCTATGCAACAATTATCGCCCCCGTCGATGGTGTCATCGGCAATCGCACGTTGCGTGTTGGCCAGTATGTGCAGGCTGGCACTCAGCTCATGTCCGTCGTGCCAACTGCTTCGGTCTACGTCATTGCCAACTACAAGGAAACGCAGCTTACCGATGTTCATGCCGGCCAGGCGGTCGATATCGAGGTGGATATGTTTCCAGGCCGCGCCTACCACGGCCATGTAGACAGCGTCGCTCCGGCGAGCGGTCAAGAGTTCGCACTGCTGCCGCCCGACAATGCCACCGGCAACTTCACCAAAGTCGTTCAACGCATTCCCGTGAAGATCGTCCTTGATGCCGACAGCGCTGCTGGCGGCGACCTGCGGCCAGGCATGTCCGTTCAACCAAGCATCGACACCAAGGCGGACGCTACCCAGCGTCAGAGCCATTGATCGCTGGCAGGAGGATCGTGTCATGTCTGCCATCACATTCGACGCCGCGGCCGTACCACAACCGCGCGCCAGCACAAAGGAATGGGTTGCTGTTCTCGCCGGCATGATCGGCGCGTTCATGGCGATCCTCAACATCCAGATCACCAATGCGTCGCTGCTCGACATCGAGGGCGGTATTGGCACAGGCGTCGACAACGGCGCCTGGATTTCCACGTCCTATCTGATCGGTGAGATCGTCGTCATCCCGCTCACCGCCTATTTCAGCAACGTGTTTTCGTTTCGCCGCTACATCCTTGTGAACACGATCCTGTTCCCGCTGTTCTCCATAGCCTGTGCCTTCGCGCATGATCTTGGTTCAATGATTGTCATGCGCGGCCTGCAGGGCTTTGCCGGCGGCGTGCTGATTCCGATGGCCTTCACCATGGTGTTGACGAAGCTGCCAAAATCGCAACAGCCGGTCGGCCTCGCCCTCTTCGCCCTCTCGGTCACCTTCGCTCCGGCGATTGGCCCGACGATCGGCGGCTATCTGACCGAGAATTACGGATGGCAGACCATCTTCTTTATCAATGCGATACCAAGCGCTGTCATGGCCATCGCGCTGGCCGCAACGCTGGACAAGACGCCGATGCAACTCCATCTGCTGAAAGAAGGCGATTGGGCCGGAATCTTTACCATGGCAGTCGGACTCTCGGCGCTTCAGACGGTGCTCGAAGAGGGCAATAAGGACGACTGGTTCTCGTCGCCTTTCATCCTGAAGCTCAGCGCCGTAGCCGTCGTGTTCCTCGCAACCTTCATCTGGATAGAGCTGACAGTCGAAAAGCCCCTGGTCAAACTCAGCCTGTTGAAGCAGCGCAATTTCGCCATTGGTGTGGTGGTCAACGTCCTCGTCGGTGTCGCGCTGTTCGGTACGGTCTATATCCTGCCGCAATACCTTGGGCAGGTGCAGCGTTACAATGCGGAGCAGATTGGCAATGTGCTCGCCTGGACCGGCCTGCCGCAATTGCTTCTGATCCCGCTTGTCCCGATGCTGATGAGGCGTTTCGACGCCCGTTACATAGGCTTCCTCGGAATCAGCATCTTTGCCGCCAGTTGTTTCATGAACGCCATGCTCTCACCGGACAATGCCGGCGATCAATTCTGGATTCCGAACATCGTTCGTGCAATCGGCCAGGCGCTGGTTCTGACACCGATCACGGCCATTACCACGGCAGGCATTGCCGCGGCCGACGCTGCCGCCGCATCGGGTTTGACGAACATGCTGCGCAATCTTGGCGGTGCCGTCGGAACGGCAACACTCGGAACAGTGCTGACCAAGCGTGAACAGTTCCACTCCAACATTATCGGGCAATCCGTCACCTTGGCGCGGGATGAAGTTCACCAGCGCCTCGACCGGCTGACCGGCTATTTCGTGGCCCATGGCGTTTCCGATCAGGCCCTCGCCGCCCAGCAAGCCGTGGTCGCCCTTGGTCGAGTTGTCAAGCGCCAGGCGCTGATCATGGGCTTCAGCGATACCTTTGCCGTCATTGGTGTCCTTCTCGCCCTTGCGGCTATCGCCCTTTTGTTCGCCGAAAAGCCGAAAGCGACGGGAGGGGCCGGCGCCCATTAACGTTGAACCGCCCCGCAACGGTCGTTCAGCAAGCTGGGTCGGTGGCTGCCCCAGTACGTCGCAGCGCATCGCAGCGTCACGGATCCGTCCGCGAGCATTTGCTTTGCCCAGACGCCGAATTCGTCCAAGATTTTCAACATGAGTTCCGCTTCCTGACTGCGGCCTGCGCGCGAGCTTTGTTGCACCTCGTCCTTGCGTGCAAGCAGCTTGCTAAGGCGCGCCTTGGGCGTCAGGAAGCGCTTTCCCAAAGTGTCTCCAAGCAACTTGACGGCGATAGCGTGGTCCTTCTGGTTTAATCCCGCTGCTGAAGGATGGCCTGCTGCCGGTTTCATAGACACTGAGTTAAGGTGTTCTGCGTGAAACCGGAGAGTATGAATGCAAAGACGAAAGTTCAGCCGCGAATACAAGCTTGAAGCGGTGAAGCTGGTGAAGGAGCGTG
>NZ_PGGM01000011.1 GCF_003010965.1 Phyllobacterium sophorae | reverse complement strand
CGATTACATCGAGCGCTTCTACAACCCAAGGCGTCGCCACTCAACACTGGGCTATCTCAGCCCGAACGATTTTGAAACCAAGGTGGGATTAGCTTAACCTCGTGTCCGAAAAACCGGCAGCAGGCCAACATGTCCGTATCCTCCGCAAACAACCGCCCCGCCGAGCAGCCAAGGTGGCAAGCCACTCAAGATAAATAGATACCACTCCAAGCCGCGTCCATGTGGGATCATTGCCGATGATCCCGGTCATAATAGCTGTGGTCACCATACTGTTGGTTACCTTTTTTTCAGTATTGTTGAAGCGATCATACCTAGCCTGGCTGAAGAGCGTGCGGGCGGCGAGCGTAAGAATGATGGTAGCACTGTGCTTGGGCTTTCTCCGCCTGTAAAATTCCTCGAGGAATTTCTTGAATCGATCGTCGGCGCGCTGAATTGAAGTGGCTGCGAAATGCCTCCATGTCGTCCTGACGTGCCCCCGAATACCCTTCGTTGGTAACTACGTGAAAACGCTTGCCCATTCTGAAAGCGGCCAAAACGAAAGGAGGGAGGAGAGAGTCGAATATTTATCCCCGATTCGATACCCCCTGCCTCTACCCCTCCCAAGTGGGCCGACAGATGACAGGACACTCAGGCAGGCCCGTCCACAATCAGCCGGGCGCAAAAATACACCTATGAGATGGATTAAGTCAGCTTGGCCATAGGGCGTGTATTGGGTACGCTTTTCAGCCGTAAGTTATGCCTCCGCTGTACATGATTTTGTCTCTTTTCGTCGCCCGCCATCGAGCGCGTCCCGAAACTCCGAAAATAGCCACCGTAAGTTGTATTGGCCTTTTTTGATTTGCCACTAGGAAATTTGATGGGATGGAAACCAGGCACCGGGATGCTGCTATAGGAACATGGAAGACTACAAGCCGTTCAAAATCGTGTCAGTGCTGCAAGGCGCCAAGTCGATAGGGCATCACATCCGCTTGTGACGCTGCTGTGTATATTCTGGAGAATTGGCCGGAGGGGACTGGGCCTAAGACAACAACAGCCAAGGCCATCCTTCTCAAGTGCCTTGCTGGTGAATGTTCGGCGGCTGTTGCTCGAGTGGCGTTTGTCGAGGCTGCGAGGGAGGCTGGTATCTATATAGAAACCACGCCACGCCCGCCGCCAACCGGGAAGCTGGGACCGAGTTGGGGCAAGCGGAAGCCAGCTCGTTCGCGAATGACTTAGACCTTTTTAGCGAGTGATCGATCTATTGTTGCCCGTCGCTCTCTCAAGCAAGATTTCGTCGCTGGAACACCCCCAGCAAAGAGGCCCGGTTCACTAACCCTCAAGGGTGTACTGGGCCTCACCTTATTTAAAGCTTGCCGCATCCATGATTTACCACGCGTCTACTCGCAGACAAATATTATGCTCCGCCGAGCCTAGCATCATATAATGAATTCTAGTGAACCCACGATTGATTGATACTCGCCAGCCTATAACCCAAGATGCCAACGCTGGTACTGGCACGGGGCTCGGCGTTCTGCATTTTCACTGGTGCGTGCGTCGCGCCCCACACCCGGCGCCGCAACGCGCTTGATAGGACTCTAATCTGGGTATTTAATGGTTGGGCTGAACCCCAAATTTCAGCAAGAGGCCTGGGGATCCAACTTTGCTTCACACTGTTGCCAGGCCTCCTTTTTTAGCTTTTTGGCGGCCGTCGTAATTTGGTTCTAGTAATGAGGCTAGGCCTCGTCCTTCTGAAACTAAACATCGATCATTCCCCTCTTGGGTGAGAAATTTGCGCTTCTGGCGTGGTATCATCTTCGAGGGTCATTTTCATGACTCGGGGGGCAGCGAAGATGCGCAAGACGTTGCTTTGCGTGGCTCTAGTATTGATGACAATCGCGGCTGCGCCCTCTCAAGCGGAAGCTTGTGCCGACGTTGCGATCGTCTTTGCCATAGACGGCTCTGACAGCATCACGGACGCAGAATATGCATTTGAGACACGAGCAATCGTCAGCGCATTGCGAGATGAATCTGTCTTGGCGGTCCTGAAAAGCGCGGGCATGGTGGCTGTTTCAGCCGTGATTTGGGGTGACAGCGTATTTCCGGTCCAAAGGATCGGCTGGTTCTTCATTGACGAAGGTCGGGGTGCGGAAACTTTCGCTCGCGAGATCGAGCGCAACCAGCGTGCCGTCGCCGGCAACACCGATATCGGCAATGAAGAACCAGCCGATCCTTTGGACCTACTTGACGATCCTGGATTGTGTCCGCTCAGATCGGTCATCGACATTTCGGGAGACGGCAGGGAGGCTTTGGGGGCAGTCCGGCCGAACCTGGTTTCGCTCTATCACGCACGTCAGCGTGCCGAACAAATGCACGTAACGATCAACGCGCTGGTGATATCGGGCGATGAAGATGGCCTGGCCGCGTACTACGCCAAAAAAGTCATCACCGGAGACAATGCTTTCGTCATGGTTATAACGAAATTTACCGACATTTGGGCCGCTATCAGGAAGAAACTGATCCAGGAACTGTCGTAGCGAGCCGTGTCGACAACTCACCGCGCTGGCCTAGTCAATTGATGCCGCTTAATGACGCACCTGCTGAATTGAGAAGTGATTTTGAGGATGATTTAGATGTGGAGCATCCACGGTCCCGCACTGGATAGACAGCGATAATAAGATGGCACAGCAAGACTAGGCCACGCCCGGGAACAAAGCAAAAGGCGGACCACCCCATCCTTGATCCGCCATTGGCTCTTTGCCCGCTCACCAAAGCGAGATGTCCTCCCAAGATAGACGACGGCGAGCTCGTCCGGAGGATTAAAGGAGGGGGCTTCCCCCTGACCACAAACACACAGAAAGCCCGCTGTCGCGATTACAATCCCCCGAAAGTGGCCATTTTGCAACTCTTACGTGTTGTCACGCTTGAGGGCGCCTGGCACCGGTGAAGTACGAGCCGGTTGAAGTGGCGCTGAGGCGGTGGGTGATTTAAGCCGATCCTTTAACCGGCATGTCGACATCTACAGTCTTTTGCAGTTGGTTCGACAATGCTTTTACCAATACCGGAATTTCGGTGGATGGTAGGTCAGAGTGAAGATTCCAATGATTGCTGCCGTCCGAAGCCGCCTTGGTAACGGCTACGATCAGAAAATGAGAATCAGGAAAACTAGTCCTTAGCTCGTCGCAAGCAGCAGCAATCTTTCTGTGAATCGTCATGTTACGACACCCTCGAATTTGGCCATGACCCTCAGGATGTAACACAAAACCGTGGACGGCAAGCCTGTCCCTGGACCTTGATTGAACAACGCTCCTTCAGTTCGAGGGCGATCATTTAGGACAGGAGCGCGACCAGCTTCCGCCATATCCAGAGAGCGACAGCCCCGATGCAGGCGGAAACGAGAGAAACCAGCATTAACGCGCCGATCGCCCTCTCCCGCCATTTCTCAAACTCCGCAACCGGCTTCTCGACCGTTTTCAGCCGGCCGTCGATCCCATCGATCTTGCGGTCTGTCGCATCGGCTTTCCGCGTGATCGGCTCAAGCTTCTCATATTGCTCTTTGCGGGAATGTGCGGCGCGTTCGTTGTCGGCAAGGATAAGATCGACCTTGCTTTCAAGTCTGCCGAGCGCACGTTCTTGACTGGCTTCACTCATTTGCTTGCCTTCTCTGCCCAATCATCGTGAAACTGCGCGCAACGATCAATCTGGGCGTCTACCTGATCAGCACTGGTCTCCCAGCGCAGCTGCGTGCCACGAAATTTGTCGCCAATCTTCGGAACCACACGGCGCATGTGTTCGCGGCACTCAAGTGGGAGTTGGGGAGGATATGACCGCGCCCTCGCCTCACCCACGATCTCAGCAAGTGTCATCACGAAGGGTCTGATCGAGCTTGAAAGCCCAATCGTTGATGGCGACATAGGTCTTGTCGGGATCAATCAGAAGCTCGGGAGCACAGGCAAGCATCCGGTGCTCATGCGCCAGTATACCCTCAAGCAGCATCGCATCGCATTGCGCGTCTGTGCCCTGTCGCCTTTCTTGACGCCCTTGATGATCCCGTCGCGGATCGTCCACAGACCGCCAACATCCTGATAAGCGACATGGCGCCGGCCGGCGAAAGCCAGGAGTGCAGCACCAACGGCGCTAAGGTATCGGCTTTTGGTTTTAGTTATTGTCTAGATCCTTCTGTGCGTATCCTGGGCAATGAAAGCCGCCACCACAGTCACGAATGACAGGGCTGCAAATATGCCGGGAGGCATTGGGAGGACGCCGTTGAGCACGGCAACACGACTTCAAGGCTGGACAACAGACTGCAAGCAGCATCAGGCGGCGGCTCCACGCACGGCGTAGAACAACCCGCCAATTCGCGACTGGTTTCATGATGATTTCCAAGATTGGTAAATCGGACTTTTTTGATTGGGGGAACGTTATTCAACGACACGCCATGTCCGAATCTGGTATCCGTCATCAGTGAAGTCTCACCGTGATTACTGGCGAGTAGGTTCGGCGAAACTTCAGGAGGCTTGGCCCGCTGCTCTAAGGCGGGCCAAGCCTCAGTTTACGGGAACCATTTTCGAAGATATTACACATCACTGAGACCAGCTCGTTGGGTCACTGCTTCCGTGATAAGGGGACAATTGGCGGTGAGGTTCTCGCCGTCATTTTTCCCTGGCATCGGAACATTTCTAATTTTTCCCGGTTCGGGGCCGTGTCGGAGAGCACCGATCTCTTCGGCAAGAGGCCCGGCGTGTCACCGCCCAATGAACCCCGCGTCGGGCCTCACGGGCGGCCCAATGGTAAAAGTTGCCTACTATTTGGGGATAGGGGCGTTAGCAGGCCACGACGCGGCGTAAACTTCAGTCACATATGCAGAAGATTGCAGGAACAGGTTCACGATCTGTGGCGGCGTCAACTCATGGTCGACATTGTTCTTGTCGCGAAACACGGTAGTTGCGCTAGTGTCCCCACTGGCAATGCGGATCTGGGCCACAGTGAGACGCGCTTGCAGATTTCTGGCGTCTTCCTGCCGGCCAGTGACTAACACGCCATCTATGACCTTGTCCGCCTCGACCAAACGAGATTTGAGTTCCCTTGCCTTCGCCTCGACACCATCGTTGAGCAGCCGACCGGACAAACGCATCCGGTGTCTGACCATTGGATCCATCTTCGCGATGTCCGGCGCATGCAGCGGTGTATCCGAATACCAGTGTGTCATTGGCGTCAGCGCCAAGGTAGCCGCGCCGTAAACCCCTGCGTTCGGTTGACGAAAATCTCGTCTTGGATAGACTCTATCCATCCACGCGAGGGCAGAACCGATGGAATTCGACAAGGAGACTATTAACGGCTCGACCGACGGCTATGGACGCGGAGCAACGTTTGTGCTGACCAATGGTCAAGTGTGGGTACAGACGAACGATGAAGATGAATACCTTCACCAGTTCATGCCTGAAGTGCTGCTGGAGACAGCAGACAATGTTGGAAAATTGAAGATCAACGATATGAATGCCTGGGTCGATGTGAAGCGTATTCGTTGAACCTCACGCTCTTGCCTGGACTTCGATAGACGCTGGTACCCGCCGGATTGAGCGGCATGACACGGACGACGGTATGCGGCACCCGCCAATCATCAGTTTATCCGTGGTTGTAGGAACGATAACCCTTTGGCAGCAATTAACCTTTTTTGTCCTTGGCTTTGATCAGGGTACCGTCAATATCCTTGTTGTCGAACTTGAGCACCGCCATCCTGCAAATATGAGCCGTTGGTATCGGCTCGCCCGGATCCCATTCAGGACCGGCGCCTGGACCGTCGCGAACGATCGCGCCGGCCTGACCGAATTTGTCAATGAGACGCAGCGCACTTGCTTGAGCTCGAAGATAATCGAATGATTGACCCTGCGTAGGCATTGAACGATCCTATCTGCAAATGGAGATCCGCTATGATCACTAGTTCTCAATGTCGCGCGGCTCGAGCTCTGGTTGAATACAGCAGACAGCGCCTGGCAATTTCGTCTGGCGTAAGCCAAGAAATAATTGAGATGTTCGAGCGCAAGCTCGAGAACGCAACTCACGAGGCCATCGAAGCGCTACAGGCCGCTTTGGAAGAAGCTGGAGCCGTTTTCATTCCAGACAATGACAGCGGCGGGATTGGAGTTCGCTTAAAGTTTAATAGGTCAGACACCAAACGTATCGCAACGCTCGAAAGCGAAGGCGGTATCGTTGCACACGACGATGTCCCTTAGTTCATACTGCCAATAAGCCAGGAATGCACGTGCGCATGAACCGGCGCCCTTCTCATCGGGCATCGCTAATAGACGGGCTGCCTCGCGTCTGAGACAGCGGCACGTCCGCGCCCTGAGATTGCAGCTCCATAACGCGCTACTACGTTCTCATTTGCACGCAAACGTGATGCATTGCCTCTATGAGTTTGTACCTGCAGCAGCGTATGTCTCATCTGCTGTTGCCTTCAAAACGAGCCTGGGCGAACTTTTCGTGCCGTGCATTCTTTAAGACCGGCATTATCTCACTCGTCTGCCGATCGGTTAACGACTCCAACGATTTCCTCGCCATGGTGGATCGTCATTTTTTTGTTCTCAACCTGCCCGAAATTCTTGACGGCGCGCAGCTGGATTACCAAATTTTCGCCGTTGGTCGCGCGGAAGTGGACCAACAGTCAGGGAGCGCCAAGCTTCTTGGCGCGCCTCATTTCTATGTTGCTCACAGGAGGGACTTAGCCATGAGAAGCAACGTCGATTTTTCCCCGTTCTACCGGTCGAGCGTAGGGTTCGACCGCATATTCAACTTACTCGAAAACTCAGCCCAGCCTCAGGGGGTCGACAAATGGCCGCCTTACGACATTGTCAAACTTGGCGAGGACAAATACCGCATAGTCATCGCGGTGCCGGGTTTTACACAAGACGATCTAACCATCACGCACGAACCGAATATGTTAGTGGTCAAAGGCGACAAATCGGGCGATGAAGACTTTCAATATCTCCATCATGGCCTGGCGCTTCGGCCCTTTCTGCATCGGTTCGAGCTTGCGGATCATGTAAGCGTTACCGATGCTCGTTTCGACAATGGCTTACTCATCGTCGAGCTGAAGAAAGAAATACCGGAGGAGATGAAACCACGCCGGATTGCGATCAGCAGTATGGGGAATGCCGCGGTTGGCGAAAGTGCCAAACGGGTTAAAGATGATCGTGCTGCCTAAATACTACAGGCCGCTAATATACGGTTGACGATCGCTTACGCCAGGATTCGGAGTGGGCCAGTGTCTGGCCCACTTCCATAAGCCACGCAGCCCACTCGCCAAACATTGCGAAGAACAACAATGAATCTTCATCACTCTGCAGCCTTGTTTTCCGTCGCTACGTCGTTTCGCCGAGTTGCAGAAGTCGGGTTCGTTAGTTGCGTGGCCGCGGGGAAAACTGGGAAAAAACTTTAAGAGAAGAAATCTGGTGTGTACGGCCATCATTCCTGATGACCGCGTGTTGTGGGTCTTTCAACCCAAGCCAATAGATCTCACAGTCAACATCATGTGCTCAACCGGTTGCGGCTGCTCGGATTCGAACCGACGACCTTGTACGGGAACGTGGCCCTTCTTTTCTAGAACAATTTTCGGGAACGCTTTCTCCTCTCACGCATCTAATGGTCGTCAAAATCATTGCCTGCCATTCAGCAGGGCAAGGAGGATATCATGTATACGCAAACAAAGGCGATGGAGTCGGTCGTGGTACAGGGAGTTTCGTTTTCTCTTACAAGAAGAAACGTGGTCGCAGGGCTGGCGCTGATCGCCGGCTCGGCGGCCGCAATGGTAGCTGCGGACAATGCGGATGCGCAGACCAAGCAGGCGGTGACTGAGAAAAGCCTGTACGAACGGCTAGGTGGCGTCTTTTCCATCGCGGCGGTGGTTGATCACTTCAGCGACGCGGTCGTGAAAAACCCCATCGTCGGCCGGAAATCCAAGAATCCGCAGTTGAGGAAATGGCACACTAAGAACTTGGAACGGCTGCCCGGGCTTAAATTCATGCGAACGCTATGGGTGTGCGACATTTCGGGGGGACCCTTCAAGTTCTCTGCCACCAAGCCCGGCACGACGCCACTCGGCCTTGAGGAGGCGCATCGGGATCTCGGGATCTCCCCGTCAGAATTCGATGAGGTCGCAGCAGAGCTTGGAAGGACCCTGGACGTCTTCAAGATACCGAAGCGCGAGAAGGCCGAAGTCCTGGCAGCCTTCGCCGCCCACAAGAACGAGGTCACCGCCGGCTATAAGCGGCGCTGAAGGCTCTCGGTTGCTGGCAAGCACGATCCGGCATTGACTCGTCGCAATTCGGAGCTTTGTCGCAGGCACATATTGTTGGCTCGAAATATTTCCGGCAGGTCGGATTCGAACCGACGATGGCAAGGCTCGCGGTTTCTCGGATTGCAGCAAATTTGCGGACGGCATTCCTTTTGGTTATTGGCGCAGCGCTGCTCCTTTATGGAGAGTGACGGCATAGATTTCCAAGGGTGGGAAGCCGTGAACCTGCTCCCACACGGTCAGATAAAAAATCAAGCTGCGGAGCCCATCTGTACTGCATTGCCTTGGCCCATTGCTTGCCGGCATCGATTCGATCTTCAAACATGGTTGAATCCTCCATCGCACAGGGTAGTTGTGTACCAAGACACAAATACTCGAAGCGCTGATATCAACGTCAGACGATCGATTTGTCTCCACGTCCCACTGCGATCAAGCTGATGAGCGACCCTATTCCAAGGCCGCCATTCAAGCAGCGGCTCAGCGTGCCTACTGGATTTCTGTGCCTCGAAAGTTCCGGTCAAAGTTGCCTCTGCGAGAATGTGTTTGTTCGTTCATCCCACATCCTTTTGACACCGGCCGCCCCGGGAATCGTTAAGTTTGGAACATCGCGCGCGACCAGCCGGAAGTGGTAGCGGTGAACCCCATGCCCCCTTGGGTGGCTGCGGCCCATCAGAGCGTGCATTGCCGAACTCGTTTTCTCAATCGCGCGGCCCTTGCTCCGCAGAGGTATCGATGCTTTCTGGCAGACTAATTTGCGTTGGCGGATGTTATACATCCCGCAATGCCGGAAGAGCCCGCTCGGCGCATCTGGATCTTCGACCACCAGAGCAAAACTGCGCGTCCCGTCCGGGGTACCGGTCCACTTCAAGGGTGAAAAGGTTTCCACCGTTTCGAGTATATTTCCTGGGGATTGGCTCGCCATCTGCAAACGCAGGGCTCATCAACGTCAGGGTCATTGGGATCTCCTTTGGTATCGACGCGGCTTGGTGCACTTCCCCATCAATCAGTTTGCTTTCGTGCGTCTTTGTTTTGTAACCCCGAGCATAGGGGATTGTTCCGTTTCAAATCGGTTCATATCGAACGGTGACTCTAACAAACGTTCGGCAGTCATCGATCATCGTGCGCGAAGCGCTGGTGTTTTGATTTGCGTGGTCCTGCTGTTGCGACGTCAGCAAAGCTCATTGAAATGCCATGCGCCGACATTCCTGTCGCGGGGTCACGCCATTGTCCGTCAGGCGCAGCCGGCAAGATATCCGGCATTGTCACGGATCTTGAAGGCGTAGCAACTGGATCGACCGCACGCCGTTGCGTGATGTCTATGATCCTGATGGCTCCTTGCTGTTTGGCGGCGACGGGTCGTTTCGGCGCCGACGATAAAATATCGGCCTGACAGGGGTACGCGTGTACAATGGGGCCACCAAGCTCGGCTACAGTTGGTTGCTCACCTCAACAAGATTACCATCAGGATCTTTGAAGTAGACCGACAGGATCCTCCCAGCCGCTCCATCGCGCTCAGCCGGTCCGTCGACGATCTCCACGCCTTCGCGCTTAAGGTGCGAGACAACGCCATCCATTGGCGTCTCCGTCAGAATGCAGAAGTTACCGCTTCCGGGCAAAGTGGCGCGCGCAATGCGCGGCGCGGTGCGCACGTCCTGCAGGCTTATCTTGTTCGCTCCAAAGTGCAGCGACCACTTGCCTGGTCGCTCTTCACGCGGCGACATGCCCAGCACGCGCTCGTAAAACTCGCACGTTGCTGCAACATCCCGCACACCAAGAACGATATGATCGAAAGAGCGCACTTGCATGACAAAAAGACTACGGCACCTCATATTCCAAAGCTAGTTCTGGAATTGTTGTGAATCCCATCGTCGCCACTCCGGACCGGCGGCAGCGCCCCGACGATGTTTGCTATCGCATCATCGCTGGCGAGAAGGCAACGTCACCGTCATCATCGAGGTGCAAGGCGACGGCAACCTGCTGGACGTCACAGCGAAATGGTCGGCCAAAGGAAAAACTCCGACCAGCCGTGGGCCGAGGTGGCAACCCAAGCCTTTAGGAAACAGGCAGACGGCAGGCTGCAACTCACGGTGCCTACCTTAAACTGACCGCCCTTGCGGCGGACGCGATCGGAAAGGGTGACCGCCAGTTGCCTTCAACAGGCGGACGGGTAACTGTTTGGCTGCCTTTGTGTTGCGTCGGGTTTGACCCCAACAGCCTCTTCACAAAGAGCCACATGCTTGGCCAATGCGTCCATTGGCAGGAATGCACTAACAGTGCAAATATCGCGCTTTTGAAACTTTGGCATTCCCTGAAGTTCTTTCAGCCGCTCAAGAAGTGCAACCCGGGTCATACTTTTCTCCCTTCGTTTCAATGGCTTGGTTTTTGCCCTTCAAGCCCCCCGGCTTGTTTGCGTCAGGCAGCGCGGACGCCCGCCTCCAAAGGAAGCTCAATGTCTACTTCCAGCGTCGAGACCTGATCATCGCTACCCATTTTCACGCGAACTTTTTCTCTGTCGATTTGTATGTGCTTGGCAACGACAGCCAGAATTTCTTCCCGCAACTTTAGGACTAACTCAGAATGCCCTTGTGAGGCACGTTCATGGGCAAGGAGAATCTGGAGACGCTCGCGCGCTTTTGGCGCTGAAGCCTGCTTATTGAAGAAACGGAAAATGCTCATGCTGCCCTCCGCCGGAATATCTTACCTATCAAGCTGCGCTTTTCGCTGGGAATCGTAACTGGGACATTTTCGCCCGCGAGGCGTCGCGCGGCATCCAAATATGCCAAGGCTGGGGCACTGTCCTTGTCAGCCAAGGTCACAGGATAGCCAATGTTGGACGCGCGCAGGACATCTTGACTCTCCGGAATAATGCCGAGCAACGGAATGGATAGAATTTCGAGAATATCATCGACCTTCAGCATGTCGCCTCGTTCGGCCCGACCAGCATCGTAGCGTGTTAAGAGAAGATGTTTTTCAATTCTCTCCCCCTGTTCAGCTTTAACCGTCTTGGAGTCCAGAAGGCCAATAATGCGATCTGAGTCACGAACCGATGAGACTTCCGGATTGGTTACGACGACTGCCACGTCGGCATGCCGCATTGCTAGTGTCGCCCCACGTTCAATTCCTGCCGGGCTGTCGCAAATGATCCAATCAAACGATTTCTTCAAATCTTCGATGACCTTTTCGACACCCTCAGCTGTGAGATTGTCTTTGTCGCGGGTTTGAGATGCGGGCAACAAGAAAAGCGTATCGAGCCGTTTGTCGCGAATTAGAGCCTGCGGCAATTTAGCGTCACCCTGGATGACGTTAACCAGATCAAAGACGACACGACGTTCTGCGCCCATGACGAGATCGAGATTTCGCAAGCCCACATCGAAATCGATGACAACTGTCTTCTCATTGCGCAGGGCGAGCGCAGCGCCAAGTGCCGCGGTTGACGTTGTTTTACCAACTCCCCCTTTGCCAGAGGTAACGACTATCACTTTTCCCATATTCAGTTTCCTATCTTCCCCGAAGCACGAACCTATCCAAATGTTTCTGCCAATATGGTGTCTCCTTCGAGCCATAGCTGTACGGCTTTCCCTCGAAGTCGCGGTTCCATATCTTCCGCTGTCTTGTAAAGGCCATCGATGGCCAACAGTTCCGCCTCAAGCTTGCGGCAAAAAATGCGGGCCGATGCGTTCCCGGCCGACCCCGCGAAAGCCCGGCCCCGTAACGTTCCGTAGACGTGGATGGATCCACCGGCGACTATTTCAGCGCCTGAGGCGACCGACCCGATGATCGTTACGTCGCCTTCCGGAAAGATCACCGATTGCCCTGATCGCACTGGCTCTTTTATGATGATCGACGGCATCACACGGATCTGCGCTCCGCCGGAAGAATTCGCTAACGTTCCGGAAGGTTGGTTATTTCCGGAGGACGGTTCCTTTGCTGCATTTGGTGCGGGAGCCTGGAAATCCGCTGCAGATTTCCCACCCTTCATGGCTGGGGGCATACCAGGAGCAAGCAGCGAAGGGCGAGCTCCTTCTATCCCCATGAGCGATACCCCACGCTTGGCAAGCTCGTCGATCAGGAGCGTAAGCTCGGCACGGTCAGTTTGTAGATTCTCAACGTCGAGAACGATCGGCTTACCCAAGAAAAAGCCGGCGGAACGCGATGCAAGGTCGTCTAGTCGCGCCAACCAACGGTCAATGGGTGCTTCAGGCGCAAGCACAAGGGCAAGAAAGGAGCGGCCTTTAAGGCGTATGGGTTGAGAATCTGTTAGCACTTTGGTCATCTAAGTTAATTTTTCGTATCAACGATATAGGCGGCGGATGGTTAACAGATCGTTAATTTTGGACCAACTTGGGATGAAACTGCGTTTGTTAGGATGCAGCCATTGCCCAAGGTGGAAGCGGGCAATTTCCAATCAATTGTTCGCAGTGTTGGTGGCCGCGCAACGGGTTGCAAGGTGGGTGACGAGTTGCGATTGCCTTCGACTTGCCGTCTCTTATCGAGGTAAATCTGCTCGAAGCCTCGGGTGCGACAATTCGTGCTTTCGCGCCCCTATCGATAGGTAAGCAGTCGCCCACGCGGCGACCACACGAGCACGGGCGCGCGGTGTACGCCGGATTCGTGAACAATTTGGGCGAAACGGTAGATTGAAACCGCAAGCGGCCGGATGTGCCATGAACAGAAGTTTAGCTTGCCTTCGATCGGCATATGGCCCTCAGGCCGACAGTGCGATCGAGGCAACAAGACACCCCGCTCTTCAATCCAAGCGAAAACCTGCTTTCAGGACGACCTGGAATCGGGCCACCTTGCCATCCTGGATATGCCCCCTGATCTGATCGACCTCGAACCAGTCAAGTTGTCTCACGCTCTGGGATGCGCGCGCGATGGCATTCTTGATCGCTGAATCAACCGAGTCGGTTGAACTGCCAACGAGTTCGATCTTCTTGTAAACATGATCCTCACCCATGAGATCCTCCTCTCGGGCTGTTCTCGCCGTGGTCTCGGCATCTTCGGCCCACCCCGCATATTGGGCCGACCAGGTGCAAATGTGAAGTTTCATTCAGCACTCGTTTGATGCGCCGCCCTGAAATCGGTTTAACATCTGTGCCCCCCGTGCAGCTACGCTGGATTGCTCCTTCCAACGCGGCGGCGAGGGTTTTTCACTGTGCCCATGGGTGCTAAACTGCCTCGGACTGCACGGAGGATGTCATGGACATTGCCGCGTGGCTCTCGGGCCTTGGGCTTGCCAAGTATGCCACGATCTTTGCTAAAAACGAGATCACTCCCGAAGTGCTCCCGCATCTGTCGGATGCGGACCTTGAAGCCTTGGGCCTCCCGATGGGCCCGAGGAAGCTCGTGTTGGCCGCCATTGCGGGGCTTGGCAACGCCGATATGCACGATCCCAAGCCGGTGGCCGGTTCAACGCTGCGCGTCGAAGCCGAACGTCGCCAGTTGACGGTGATGTTTGTCGATCTCGTCGGATCCACCGCATTGTCAAGTCACTTGGACCCCGAAGAGATGGCCGAAGTGATCGGCAAGTACCAGAACGCGGTGGCCGGGGAAATCACGCGTGTGGATGGCCATGTCGCGAAGTTCATGGGTGATGGCGTACTCGCCTATTTCGGCTGGCCGCGGGCGCACGAGGACGAGGCCGAGCGGGCGGTGCGGGCCGGGCTCGCCATTACGGCGGCGGTTGCCAAGCTGGTAACGCCGGCGAACGAGGCGTTGGGTGCCCGGATCGGCATCGCAACGGGATTGGTGGTGGTGGGCGATCTTGTCGGCGAGGGCGCGGCGCAGGAGGCGGCGGTGGTCGGCGAGACGCCGAACCTGGCGGCACGACTGCAATCCCTGGCCGAGGTCGGCTGTGTGGTCATCGCCGCCTCGACGCGGCTGCTGCTTGGCGAGCTTTTCGAGCTGGTGGATCTCGGCACTCACGACCTCAAGGGTTTCGCCACGCCGGTGCAAGCGTGGCTGGTCATCAGCGAGAGCCAAGCCGAGGGCCGCTTCGAGGCGCTGCACGGGATGCGGCTCATGTCGCTCGTCGGCCGCGATCAGGAAGTGGCCGTCCTGCTCGAATGCTGGCGGCGGGCCAAGGCTGGCAAAGGTCAGGTAGCGCTGATCTCGGGTGAGCCGGGCATCGGCAAATCGCGCATCGCCCTCGCCCTGCGCGAGCGACTTCGCAGCGAGGAATGCGTCTCCCTGCGCTATCACGGCTCGCCCTATCACACCAACAGCGCACTGTTCCCGGTGATGGAGCAGTTGCGGCGGGCCGCTGGTTTCGAGCATGAGGATACGCCAGAGGTGAAACTGACCAAGTTGGAAGCACTGCTTGCCTTGGCTGTGCCTGAACCGAAATCGGCGATCCCCTTGATCGCCGAGCATTTGGCGATCCCGACGTCAGGTCAATACCCAGCCCCCGAGGATGGACCGGAACAGAAAAAGGCGAAGACGTTTCAGGCGCTGATCGCCCAACTCGAAGGCCTTGCGGCTAGGCAGCCTGTGCTCATGACGGCCGAGGATGCTCACTGGTTCGATCCCTCCAGCCTCGAACTGTTCGATCGCGTCGTCGATCGGATCGAACGGCTGCCGGTGCTGCTCGTTGTTACCTTTCGGCCTGAGTTCGCGCCGCGCTGGACCAGCCGGCCCCACGTGACACTGCTGACCCTCAATCGTCTAGGGCAGAACGAAAGCACTGTGCTGATTGACCATCTCTCCAGGGGGCGGCCGCTTCCTGTCGAAGTGCAAGCACAGATTCTGGCCAAGACGGAAGGCGTACCACTCTTTGTCGAAGAGCTGACAAAGGCGGTTCTCGAATCTGGATTGCTGCGCGAGACTGGCAAGCGCTACGAGCTAAGCGGTTCGCTGCCGCCGCTCGCCATCCCCTCGACGCTGCAGGACTCGCTCCTGGCTCGCCTCGATCGGTTGATGCCGGTTAAGGAGATAGCGCAGATCGGCGCTGTCATCGGCCGCGAGTTCAGCTATGAGTTGCTCGCCGCGACCGCGCAGATGGATGAGCCGAAGCTCAGGAGCGCTCTGGATGAACTCGTCCGCGCCGAACTCGCGTTTTGCCGGGACACGCCCACGGATGCAATCTACACTTTCAAGCATGCGCTGGTGCGCGATGCCGCCTACGAGTCGCTGCTGAAGAGCCGACGCCAGCAGCTCCACTGCCGCATCGCCACGGTCCTCCGCGAGCGCTTTCCCGACCGAGCGGAGGCGGAGCCAGAGGTGCTTGCCCATCATGCAACCGAAGGCGGTCTGCTCGATGATGCCGTATCGTACTGGCACAAGGCGGGCCTGCGCGCCAATTATCGATCGGCCAACGCAGAAGCCATCGCTCACCTCTCCAGGGGTCTGGATCTTCTCGCGACACTTCCCGAGACTCCGGCCCGCGACAACCGCGAGATCGACCTCCAGCTTGCCCTTGGTATTCCACAGCTCGCCGCCAAGGGCCATAGGTCAGCCGAGGTCATGGCGGCCTACACACGGGCACGGGAGCTGTGCAACAGACATGGCGGCGAGACATCCCGACTGTTCCCCGCCCTGCGTGGCCTGTGGACCGGCTATCGCGCCCGGGGACAGATGCGCACGGCGCGTGACCTCGCCGACCAGCTCGTCACGATCGCCCGGCGCTCGGGGGACCACTCCCTGCTGCTGGAGGCCCATCACGCGCAATGGACGACACATTACTGCCTCGGCGAGTGGCGGTCAGTATGCAAGCACACCGCACAGGGTTTCGCTCTCTACCGACCTGAGCATTTCTCTCACGCCTTCATATACACCGGTCACGACTCTGCGGTATGCGCCACTGCCCACGAGGGGGTGAGCCTGTGGATGCTCGGCTTTCCGGACCGGGCGCTGGCCCGGGCGGAAGAAGCCGTGACCCTGGCCCGCAAACTGTCCCACCCCCCGAGCGTAATGCAGGCCCTTTCGCTTGCGTTCGTTCTTCACTGCTTTCGCCACGATGCCGCCGCGGCTCGGGAAAAGATCGAGGCGATGTCGCAGATCGCGCATGACGGGATGCCCCGCTGGATACCCGATGCCAAGCTGCAAATGGCCTACATCTCGGCGCTCGGGAGCGAACAACAAGCTCGGGCGGGCATGACCACAATCCAGGAGGCGCTGGCAGCCGACGAAGACGTGGAGGCAAAGGGCTTTTACGTGTGCCTTTTCGCCAGCGTCTGCGGACTTGCCGGCGAAGCCGAGGCCGGCTTGAATGCTTTGAAGCCAGCAATAGAAGAGGTGGCGACGACCGGGGCGCGCCTCTGGGAGTCGGAACTTCACCGGATCGCTGGAGATCTCCTGCTCGGCTCCGCAACACTCGACCTCGAGCCAAGCGAAGCACATTATCTCCGCGCCATTCAGGTCGCTCGGGAACAGCACGCCGCATCCCTCGACCTGCGCGCATCGACCTCGCTTGCCCGCCTGTGGGCCCACCGCGGAGACCGGCGGAAAGCCTACGACCTGCTCGCGCCCGTCTACGCCTGGTTCACCGAGGGCTTTGATACGCGCGACCTCGTCGATGCCAGCGAGATACTCGATCAACTGCAGTAACCGAATCGTACGTCGTGCCGAAACACGCACCCCTTGCAATTGCTCTTGCCGGCCCCCATTTATCCGATCCACCCGTAAATGAGATACTGAGCTGCCAGCAATGACGCTCGCTGTCTCCGGGGTAATACGGCGCTCCTCGGCAACGAGTTGAGCGCCGTATTTTTTGACATTAGACAGCAAGGATATTCGGCCAGACTTGGCCTTGATCAAGCCTACCCCGGGAGCGATACTGAGTGGGTGATCAATCATGTGCAACGACTATGAGCAACACATCCGCTGGGCCGAATATTGCGACATGATGCAAGCCCTAAAGCTTGGCATTCCCACGCATCAAAATGAGCTTGACCTCCCGCAGGCCGATGACATCAGGGTCAACGACATGGCTCCCGTGATGCGTGCCGCTGGAAACCAAATCGAACTTTCTCCGATGAATTTCAGCTTCCAGCCGTCAGGACGCGGCGGACCCGTGTTCAATTTCCGATCAGAGGGACGGCACTTTGCTGACAGCAAACGCTGCCTCATCCCTGCAACTGCATTCTTTGAATTCACTGGCAAGAAATATCCGAAAACCAAGCATCGCTTCGCCCTGATCGACGCGCCATTCCTGGCAATTGCCGGCATCTGGCGAGAGGGCCAGGGCAACCATCCGGCATCCTTCGCCATGTTGACGACGATGCCGGGACCGGATGTAGAACCGTATCACAATCGCCAAGTCGTTGTGCTTCGCCCTGAGAACTGGGCCGCATGGATTTACCTGACGAAGTCCGAGGCAGAACTGCTGCAGCCTCTTTGGGGAGGGTCGCTGACTGTGGAGACCGTCCGGGCGGGGATTGATTGACGCCAGATACCAAACCTCGGAAAGCCAGTGGAGACGGATGAGGTTTGTTCGCTAGCGACATCGTCCAACCGAAATCTTTTTTGAAATCCCTTGCCCAGATGGCGATAGTGTCTTCACAAAAGGACGAAGTCCTGATGCCTCGAAGCCGCGATGCGCTGTATAGACGATGACCGGCTGGACATATCCACATCGTATGCTGAAGAACCAATTGCGCAAACTGTTTTGGCCCTTTCGCAATTTCACCACCGCGTCGGCCCTTGGCCACCATTTCTATTTTGACGAGGAAGGAGCGCACCACAGCGTCACCGCGCGAGGATCCATAAAGGTTCCCTCTAAAGGAAAAAATATATCCCATCGACTTTCCCAAGAGGCCGGAACTTTGAGCGCAAGGCCGAGTTGTTTCCTCAGCTGATCGGATCAGCCAATCAGAAAATAGGAGAAACCATGAGACGTATCGCACTTATGCTTGGCGCACTTTCCATTGTTTCGGCAGCTTATGCGCAAGACGCAACAAAGCCTGCGACGGATGCGCAAACGCCTGCCGTATCAACGCCCGATTCGAAAAATCCTGCAGCTCCAGTTCCTGGCGCGAACAGCTTTACTGAAGGCCAGGCCAAGGAACGGATTGAAGAAAAAGGGTACTCTGAGGTTGCCGACCTTACAAAGGGTGAGGATGGGATTTGGACCGCTTCGGCCATGAAAGATGGCAAGCCTCTTAAAGTCCAACTCGACTTTCAGGGCAATATCACCGAAGCCGCCAAATAACGTTTGAAACCAATTTAGGAAGATTTTCATGCAAACAGTCACAGGACTTTACGATAATTACGCAAACGCTCGCACCGCGGTCAACGCATTGGAAGATGCGGGGATTTCCTCGTCCAACATCAGCATCGTCGGCCGCGAGGGTGAAACAAACGAATCCTATGCCGGAGAAGGGGCCGCGACCGGCGCCAGCGTTGGAGCGGTTGTCGGTGGTACGGGTGGCCTCCTTGCCGGCCTTGGTATGCTGGCCATCCCAGGAGTTGGGCCCGTGGTAGCGGCTGGCTGGCTCGCGGCCACCGCAGCTGGGGCTGCGGCCGGGGCAGTCGCCGGGGGAGCTGCTGGCGGCATTATCGGTTCAATGACGAACGCCGGCGTTGATGAAGATGATGCCCATGTCTATGCGGAAGGCGTACGCCGGGGAAGCACATTGGTGTCGGTCAGGGTTGAAGAGGATCAGGGCGATGTTGCTCGATCAATTCTCAACGACAATGCGCCGGTTGATGTTACGGCGCGCCGTGCCATGTACCGCGAGGAAGGCTGGCAGGGGTTTGATCCAAACAGCCCCGATCTGACCGAAGAGGAACTCGCACGTGAGCGGGATCGCGTGCGAGAACATCGTCCGTTGTAAATTTTAAGCCGACCGTTCGAGTGCCGCGTTTCCCAAGCGTGGTGCTCGAACGGTCGATCCATGAGAATTTTTACACAATTGGAGAAAATCATGTTCAAGAAATTTATGCTTATCGGCACAGCTGTGCTTCTTACCCTCACCGCAGCGCCGCAAAGCTATGCACAGTCCATTGAGATTGGCCCCGGAGGCGTGCGGCTCCAGCAGCCGAGCCGTGAGCGGATGGTCCGCCGTACGATGGAGATTGATGAACGCCAGGCCGTGCGAATAGCAAAACGTGAAGGGATAAGGAGCGTGGACGACGTGAGACGTACGCGGTCCCGATACCTTGTTGAGGGATCTGATCGCCGCGGAAATGATATGCGCGTTAGCGTTGATCGCCGCTCGGGCGAGGTTATTTCCGTCGATTAGCAGCGACGCTAGGACCGAATTTGCACAAATGCACTCGCGCCCAATGGTGGCGCGAGGTTAACAGGAACCATTTCAAAGAAATAGCTTTTCTATTCTCACCATTTGCGGCGAAGGCCAGGGTTACCGGTGCTTAAGAGCACGCAGTTTATCTGCGCTCAGCATTTCGAAGGCTACCCTCGGCGTCGCATCCGCAGTAGGACAGCCAATCGCGTCCGCGCTTGCGCGACCACGCTTGTGTCCTCAAAAACTTCTGGTCCATCCTCAAGGGCCGGCTTGATCCAGCAATGCTAACAATTTGTGCAGTGCAGCAACCTTTATCTCGCACCTGCGTTAACGGTGATCAGCGCCGTCCCGGTCGTTGACTGGAAAGGACGTCGCCATGAGAAATATCGCCGACACTATCAAACGCCTTAATGCCAGCCGAACGCTAAAATCCTCGCCTTTGCCACGAAACGCCAACACGCGTTTGCAGCCAATGGCCGAGTTCGGCCAAAACCCCGGCAGCCTGCTCGCGTGGATCTATATTCCGACAAATTTCAAGCCCGGATCGCCACTTGTGGTGGTCTTGCATGGGTGCACGCAAACGGCAGCCGCCTACGACCACGGCTCCGGGTGGTCCGATCTTGCCGACAGGTATGGATTTGCCTTGCTCTTTCCCGAACAACAGCGAAGCAATAATCCCAATCTCTGTTTCAACTGGTTTGCCGCCGCCGATACCACCCGCGGCCAAGGCGAAGTGCATTCAATCAGTCAGATGGTGGTCTCCCTGACGCACAGGTATTGCCTCGATCGGACGAACATTTGCGTCACTGGCCTGTCGGCCGGCGGCGCGATGGCTGCAGCGATGCTTGCAACCTATCCTGAAATGTTCAAGGCCGGGGCAATCATCGCGGGTTTGCCGTTCGGCACTGCGTCGAACGTTCCCGAGGCATTCGACCGCATGCGCGGCCACGGCATCCAGGAGGGCCGTATTCTTGCTGAAAAGGTCCGCCAGGCATCCAATCACCAAGGTCCATGGCCCGCGGTTTCGGTGTGGCATGGAACTGCAGATAGGACAGTCGATCCCATTAATATGGAAGCGATCATCGGTCAGTGGTGGCACCAGCACGACCTGAAGGACGCTCCACGCATCACATCGCAATCGCAGCGTCACCAGTGTCGCACCTGGAGCGATAACGCGGGTATTACCCGGGTTGAGGCTCACACCATAAGCGGGATGGGCCACGGCACCCCGATCAAGCCGGGTGCGAGCGGCTTGGGCACCCCCTCAGTCTTCATGCTTGACGTCGGCATCTCATCGACGTGGCACATCGCCAACTCGTGGAATTTGATTGGGGAAAGTGAAATACCCCCTGTCGAAGTGGCCGTGACATCGTGTCCTCCTGGCGCGAGGGACGAGAGTACCAGGCAAGTCAATCGACCAGTGCGTGGCGTGATCGAGGATGCGTTGCGGGCAGCGGGCTTGATGAAGTGATCATTGCCTGGTCAAACGCGGCTGTGCGAAGCAGGGTCCGAAGTGGGTCAGGACCAATGGACTTCGTGCCTGTGTTTGATGCAGTCCGCGGCCGGGCAGCCGTTGGCATGCGTCCAAATAACGCTTTGCTTGCCGCAGCAAGCTGCCATGCCTCAACGCGGCAAATGGCAATACATTGTCTGCACATGTTGCATTACTGGGCAGCCAATTCTAATCCTCGGATCGCTGGACGCTCAGGTTGTCGCGCGCGACCATGAGCCGTATGGACAATCCCTCGGGCTTCCAGTCGCGGGAGATGGCGCCGGCGAGTTGTCCACGCACGGTCGCCTTGGCAAGAAGGGTTCCGAAACCCTCGCCATCGGTTTGGCGATCGACTGGTGGCCCGCCGCTTTCGTTCCAGGTCAGGACAAAATGATCGCCATCATCGACACAGGAAATATCGACGCGCCCCTCCTGGACAGACAGGGCTCCATACTTCGCAGCGTTCGTTGCAAACTCACGCAGCAGCGCGAAACTCGTCACTGCGCCACCTGCGATCGCGATATCCGGGCCCGTAACAACAACCCGCGACTGGCTGCGATCGACGCCCCCGTAAGGGGCAACAATTGTCTGAATCAAGGTGCGCAGCGTCGTTGCCTGCTCATTGCGTCCGGCAGCTTCGGACGTACGCGGGATGGTAAGGGCGTGCGCCTGCGCCAATGCGATCAGGCGCGCCGAAACAGCTGCTGCCAATTCTTCAGACGTCGTCGCCGAGCGTGCGCTCAACGTCACGATGCTGGAAGTGAGCGTGAATAGGTTTTTCACCCGGTGATCCATCTCCCTGATGAGGAGATGCTGTTGTTCCTCCGCTCGCCTGCGCTCGGTAATGTCGCGGGCGCAAAAGCAAGGTCCCTTCTCGCCCTGATGCGCGCAGCCATTGCGCACATCGCGCCCGATCGTCTTGGCGATGAATGGGACGTTGGCGAAATGGCCGCTGTGGCTGTCAACTGTGCAACATGCTTCGGGCGGCGTTTTGCCTGAAGCGGAGCTTAAAGGAAGGAGAGGCGGCCGAACGACTTCAGCAACTCAATTCTTAGTTCTGGTCTCGTTGGCAGATTCCCCAAGGGTATCAGCAACCACGGCTCCGCGTTTTCCCATCGGCAGCGGATCTCCCGTGGTGGTATCGATTGCCGTTTGATGTTCCAGTTCCGCGTTCAGTTCAGCGCCGAGAATGAGGACCATGAGTGAGATCCATATCCAAACCATCAGGCCGGCGACCGCGCCCAAAGCCCCATATGTGGCATTGTAGTCGGCAAAATTGGCAAGATAGAATGTGAATCCCGCCGACGTAATCATCCATACCAAGGTTGAAAGGACCGCTCCCCAGGACAGCCAGCGCCATTTGGCTCGCTCGCGGTCTGGTCCGAAACGATAAGTGACAGAAATGGCGCCAGCACCGACGGCCGCAATCAACGGCCAGCGCGCCAAGCTCACCAGCGCAGTATTCCAACCGTTAAGACCAGCCAGCGTCAGAAGTCCGGGGATAGCACCGAGCGCAATGATCAGGAGAATTCCAAAAAACATGCCGCTGAGCGTGAAAATAAACGACACAAGGTTGAGTTTCAGGAAACTGCGGCCCTCATTTTCACTGTAGGCAACATTCAAGGCTTCGAAAATCGCCTTGATGCCGTTGTTGGCACTCCAAAGCGCTACGGAAAGTCCGATGAAGAAGCCGAGACTGAGAACCTTGGTATCTTGCGTTGCAAGTGCCTCAAGTTGGGCCCGGATCAGATTTACCGAGTCCAGCGGAAGAATGCCAATGAGTAGTGACGTGTTGCCGGCGATGGTGGAACGATCGGCCAGAAATCCATACAAGGAGACAAAAGCGGTCAGCGCGGGAAACAAGGCAAGCAGCAGGTAAAATGTTGCGCCTGCCGCAATCAACATGATCCGGTCTTCCCACAATGCGTTATAGATTCTGTAAAGGACGTCCTTCCAGCCCTTTGCTGGAATTTCAGCAGGCGCGCGCGCCCGGCGCCCTCGCCCCTGCTGCCGTGCGCGCCGCATCTGCGTCTTGTCGGCCATTGTTTTCCTGGAAGCTGGGGTCATCGCAGAACGTTTAATCCTCAATCCATCAATTCTGCTTTAACCCGCTCCGCGCGGTTCCAATCCATGACAAACCACCTTATGTGAACGGACTAAAACGCTCATTCGATGCCAGTGTTCCGAAAGTTCTCAACGACTCAGCGATCATTGCAACTAAAGTCGTCACCAACTCGTTGTCCGGCCACTCGAGCTTCTTGGCGATCCAGGTCTGGCGCGAGAATTCACCTCGGCTACGATTCTGATTTCAGCGCCCGTGCCACGAAAATCCTGCCAGGCGCACAAGTCCCTGGCACAGAAGTGGCTCTGCCAAGCCTCGCCGACCTTCTGTTGGGGTCCAAGCGCTAAACGGATTTCCGAACTACCAATCTGCACGTGCAGATTGGAGATATTGCAGCTAGCTGGACGAATGGAGCTGTCACGTCACCCGTTTGCTGCCACCCGAGATATTCACGGTCCTTTCCTCGAAACGGGGGGTAGTTTGAGGACGTCTGAAACCTATCCGACTGATCAAACGCTCGCTGCTTGCGGCTTGCTGTGCCAGCGGCGCACCAGACACAGCGGCGTGCAGCTCCCGGAATAGTATTTCTGCAATTTCTGCAAATTTTTGGTGGTTTTGGTATGTACATCACAATTTCCCTTAACCTTTGAAGTATTCAAAGGCCGTTTCGAGTGGTTTTTATTTTGAATTCGAAACCCGGGATTGTGTAATCTGGTGATCAATCAGTCTGCACCCTTCACGCCCCGGGCGTAATCATGCGCTCGGGGGGAACAGCTTTCAATGATTTCAAGCGGAACAATCATAACCCCAATATGGCATTTTCAATAAATAAAACAAGCTCATGCGACCTTCTGTCCGGCAGTGCAAAGCCACGAACACCTGAACGCTAGGGCGGCTGAGTTAATCCGATACCTTGACTTTCTGGTGGCAGCCATCAAGTATTGGAGTGAAGTACAAATTTACGTAGCTGTCGACCGAAGTGGATATCGCCTGCAAATGTTTATGGTGTTCAACCATCACGCAAGAACAATTTTCAGGGTTTGTTCCATCGCGGGAGATTGCCCCCCGACCCGGCCGCAAAATGCGCCCCGGGTCGCGGGGTAGAACAGTCGTAACAGTGCATTGAGCACACCATATTTCTCCGATAACGATCCCTGGAAGACGCTTGGGCGGTAATGCACGTCTGCGTTGTGGCCTGGGTGAAAGCAAGAAAATGAACAAACACGTCAAAACCCCACGAAAGCCGTCAATCGTGATCGGCAAGACAGATCACGAGCGATTGAACAATGTCGCGCTCGCCGCGGCTGATCGCTTTCCCGAGATTTCCGATGGTCTTTTGCTCGAGCTCGAACGTGCACGTGTCGTCGCCAACATCTTGGTGCCGGCAAACGTCGTGCGAATGGGATCGACGGTCGAGTATGAGACTGACACCGGAGATGCGCGTACCGTGGCGCTTGTGTTCCCGGGGGACGCCGACATTTCTGAAGGAAAGATTTCCGTCCTCACCCCAATCGGAACTGCCCTCCTCGGCCTGGCCGCGGGACAGACGATAGACTGGACTGCACGGGATGATCGGCAGCACAAGCTGACGGTTTTAGCAGTTGGGAAACATCCCGCCGGAACGCAGACTTCCGGTTCCGGCGCAACAAGCTGAAGCAGGCCTATGCACACGAATCCCTCGTCCCTCGCCTCTGTAGCTCAACCGATTCCGCGTAGATTAGCGAGTACCCGCGAGACCAAAGCCGGGGGATCTTGGGTGCCATCAAGACGCAAGACGGGGGCAGTTTGCTTCTCCAGCCATTCCTCATGGCGGGCCAGACTTCGTCCGGGAAAGCCCGGTTTGTCGTATTGAGCGGCCCAGGCCGCGAAATTGCTATGGATTTCGTACATGTCGCCCGACGGCAATATCCGGTTGCCATAGCGTTCCCGTTCGCGAGTCAGAAGACGTTCCATCCGAACGGGCGTCGGCGTGTAGATAAATACGATCAGATCGACGCGTTCAATGAGGGCATCCCCCCAACCGTCAAATGATCCGGATAATACCCAGCCCTCCTCTCCCAACGCCTCGCGGATCAGGCGGACACGATCGGCAGGCGGACGCTTGGTCGTGAACGGGGGATTGGTTGGGAACCAATAGAAGTCATCGCAGTCTATATGACGCAATCCTAGCGCTGACGCCAGGCCGCGACCGAGCGTTGTCACTCCGGAACACGATGCCCCGGTGACGTAGATTGAAGATTCCAGCGCAACCTCCATTCCAATCTTCCTGCCGGCGCCGAACTGCACACTTCTTGTCTGATACCGCAAGCAACGCAAAATCGGCTGTTGTGGGTCCACTACGACGATTGGAACATGGCAACGATAATCTCGCTATTCGGGCGGTCCTTGGGTTTGATCGTCGATCGGCCTTCGTCCATGAGTTCTTCGACAAACTTGTCGAATTCAGTATCGGAACCGACAACGGGCTTGATCAGTTCCGTCATGGCCTCAAAGTCCAATCGATTAGGCCCCGTGACGATTTCGCCATTCGTATAACTCGTAAGGGTAACGTCGGGCAGGTGTAGATTAATGGTGCTTCTCCCCGTGGGATTGTTGACTCAATTGCCTCGCCATAGCGCGGGATAATGTCAAATGTAACTCATCAGGCCATACTAGGTTGTTTGGGTGATAAATTCTCATCGATCGTGGCTCGCTACCCTTCCTTGATTATTGACAATTGTCAAAGCCCGTCCGGGAGACGATTGCGCACACGCCCGATGCGGCAGCGCGCGCCATGCGGCAAGGCTCGTGGCGCTCTTGTGCATTATCTTGCGCTGCACCGGCTCGCAAGCTACCTCGGACAAGCCACGCTCGATTGCCGCCTGCACAGCTGCATTGGAAAAGAAATGCATCAAGGCGCACAGACTTTCCGCAATATCGAGGAAACCGGCGTGAATTTTGCTGTAGGACCCGCGACAATGCGGTGTATAGCCTCTCGATCCGCCGGGAGGACCTAGACCGGTTCTGAAAAGAGCACCTGGCGCACCTTCGAGTATAGGGTTAGACCTCCTGCCGGCCGATATAGATATTGGCTTCGCGGGCCGCTGCGATAAAGGCAGTTCTAGCCTCAGTGCAAGTGATCCTGCCTTCCAGGGCGTCCAGACACGCCTGTCTGGCCGCCGACAGCATCGGGCCGTTCTTGATCGGCCAATTCATTGCCAGATTTTCTGCGGCCTCTTCCACTGATGTAATGTTGTGCATCTTCCCGACTTGGTGCGTCATGATGGTCACGTACGGGAATGGCAGTTTGCGCATGGCTCAGAAACGCTGATCGAGGTGGCAGGTTCCAGATGCAATTGGAGCGGCGGAAATGCAATAAACCGCGGTGCTCCCCATGCAGGCGCAAAACCTCAATCTTGCTGTACGGGTCCAGAACCAACGCTGCCTGACCTTGGATCCATTACCAAGATGAAGGTCGACCCCTTCCGTCGCAGTATGCGCGCCGGAGAAGGAGCCAAGCGCCTGCTGGTCTGGCGCGGACGATCGACATTGTGGTCTCTTGCATCGGAGGCGATCGGTTGCGACAGGCAACTTTGGTGTCTGGTTAACCTCTTCGTTTTCAGCAAGGTCAGTTCGTGTTTTACTGCCATACGGGAGAGCCTGCCAAAGTCTCGTTCGCCACGCTCAAAGAAGATCATGACGGCGTAGGCGACGCGTTCGGCATGGGGATGATATTCCGGATCGCGATCTAGCATGGCGCAGGCCTTGCGATGAGCGAGCTCCAAAATACGCCAGTCTGCAGGGGAATACATACGATCAAATCTGGAAACCAACACTGAGTGCTCCTCCCACTCATGTTTGGCGGGAGCGTTCCATCTCTCAAACGCCAGCGGCCAAAATATAGCTGGCGACAGCTTAAAAATGCTCTCTTTCACCCGTGGCGTCAAACAGAATGTCTTCCAGAGGACATTCTTGGTTCCCTGGGATTTGATGTCTTTAACGCAACAAATAAGTGTCGCATTTGCTTCCCCCAGGAGCTTGAAAATGAGGAACCAAGCAGTGTCCTGGTTTAACAGCCTGCAGGATTTTCAAACTCCGGCTTGACGGCGCGCCTCGCAGCAACCTGGAAATCGCGGCAGGAGCTTCCAACAACGTCGTCAGTGAAGCCGCTATCAACCAGCTCCCTTGCTGTTTATGCGCGCGCCGCATTTTCACTTGCAACTTCCAATCGGTGGCGCGATTTGGCGATCTGGCCCGGAATTCACTTGTCTTCACACTTTAAAGTTCGGGCATGCGCCGCCACCGGCAAAGAGAAAGAAAATGACCCGGCCCGCATCGCGTGTGGACTCTGCAGGTACTGGGCCGCGCCGGATCGGTCGGCGTTTTTCTGGAATAGCCCGGGCGACCCGTGCCGTTCCATAGTGAAAGCTAGCCCAAGTCAAGCGGACCTGTCATTTAACTGTGACATGGTCGATTTCGTCTCTTGCCTCATATGCCTTAAAGACAGTCGAGAGGCATTTCAGTGACCCCAAAACCTGCACTCTATCGTCGCGAGGAAGGTGAATGTGCCGGCAAACATTTTGGTCTCCATGATCTCCGTCCCTGACATGGGTTGTTCCAATTGGAACGAATGGTTCTGCGTCGCGTTGTCCCCACGTTGATTAACCCCGGAGAGAGCTATGAAAATTTCACTTGTTTTTCCTATCGCAGCTATTTTGGCAATTCTGGCGATTTCTGGTTGCGCGAATACTATTCGCGGTATGGGTGCCGATACAGCCAATACCGTGAATGCAACGCAATCAGCGGGTCACCGCGTCGCGAGATCCACGAACTAACGTCACTTTGTCTGAGGTTGAGTGAGATAACCAACGCTAATTCCTAACAATTGCTGCTAGAACGAGCGAGGAAAAGGTCCTCGCTCGCTCACGCCGCGCGCAAACCGTGAACCCAAACAGTCGCCGTTGAGCGATATCGGGCCAACAAGCTGATCTGCGAGCGAATGCCGAAGTCAGTACCACCTGCCTCGGCCGTACCAACCGCCGCCGCCGAGCAATAGAATGATAAGAACTATGATGAGCAGGGTCGTGAGATCCATGACAGGCCTCCTTTTTTGCAACCAAATCCAATCCTGGTAGTACAAAACAACGAAGCGGGGGGTTCAATGGTTCCACGCGGGCCTTCGAGAGGTGAAAAGCGCAACTTGACGACAAAGCGCTGCTTCCGTCGTTCGAGCTGCCGCTCCAAGGTTCAGGCTAATCCGAACTGCAACAGACATAGGTCCAAACGACGAGGACCAGGCAGGATTGGTGGCCGTTGCCGACAAGAAAAAAGCGCCAGCTTCAAAACCGGCACTTTACATCAGTCATCCGTTGGACCGGTTCCGCCAGTCCATGCGTTCCATAATTACGGGCGTTCGAGACCCTTCGTATTCTGGTTACGGATTTCACTGGTGGTAATATAATTGAACTGCTCGACAAGAAGGTCCTTTATCAGCGGCTGCGCAAACCGCTGATTGACCCGGTCGATAATCGACTTCCTGACATCGTCGAACTTGACCTTTTGCACGTCTATGACATCCGAATAATGTCCGTAGAATTGGTTGAAAATCTCGTCATTGATGAAATAGGATACCGGCACGTTGACGGAGGCTTTAACCGACTTGTCGAGCGTATAGGCAAGCTGCGTCACGACGTAGCCGTGGACTGTGTTATCAATGATAACGGGAACACTAAAGACGTCGGTCTTGCCGTCATCCAGCGCTGCGTCACCGATTTGAGGTGCAACCGCAGCTGTCGCCGAATTCTGCCAAACGGCGAAATACAATGAGCCGAGTGCTACGCCGCAGATCCACAGGCCGATTATTGCAGTACGGATCATGCTCCCTGCCCGTCTCTCAACTGATGCACCGTATAGGTGCCATCGGCTTCCTGTGTTTCAAGCGCGTCGCGGATGAGACCCGTCAGTTCCGTGACGGCACGCAAGTGAAGTTTGAGCGCGTCACAATTGCGGTCAAGTTTCTGGCGCAAATTATCAAGAAACGGCTGAAGCGATTTGAGTGCTGATATATCGACCGTTTTCGCCGCCTTGCCCATTGCCTTGTTGAAATCGCGCAGACCCCGGCTCTTGTTGGCATTGATGTTTGCAAGGTCGACTGTCACGCCATCCAGCAGCAAGCGTGTTTCGTGCTCGACGACTTCTTCCAAGCGGCGGATAGCAAAAAGGACGGGGTCGAGGGCCGGTTCATTCCTCGGGGCAAATAATGTTGTTTCAATCATATCGCTGCGGTTCTCATTATCGTTCACTGTTTCCATATCCATTCCCTCCAATCTTTTCGGCCTCAGCCCTGTCGGGTTTCTTCAACGTTTTGCGTCGATTTCAGTTGCTTGTGAATGAGTTGCCGTTCGATCTGGTACAAAATGACATTTGAATCCTGTTTCCTGAAATGGCGTTCGTCATTGGCTAATTCCGGTTTCACATCCGTGGCCGAAGCCGGTTCATTATTGGCCTTTTTGGCACTTTGCTGTTCCAGCATGCGCGCGATGCCGATACCGCCGGCATCGGTCATTTTGTTCGCGACGGCTTCCGCCATCATCGATTTCCAGTAGTCACCGGCAATGCCCTGACCAAAGACTGCCTGGTTGTCACTTGTGAACATGGACTCGACAAACGACTGCAGCATGAAAGCTTCGAACTTCTTGTATGCTGGATTGGGCGCATCGGGTGCCTTGGGTGTTGCGCCATCGGGGGCAATACCCGTTTGCTGCATTGATGCAAAACTGTCGCGAGACAATTGCACCTGCGCCGCCACCCGGTCAGATACCATGGTGCGCAGTTTCTCAACCGACGCCCGCATGGTTTGCGGATCAGCCGCCATTGCGACATCCAGTACCAAATCGGAAGGCGGGCTAATGGCCATCGACTGCTGTTCCATCCTGTTTCACGATGTGCACTTTACCCACCCAAACTTACGGGAGGCTTGAGCCTCGCATGTTCAAATAGAACCCTTCGCCAACAAATGGCCAATATATTCATCCATCTCGGCAGCCGCCTCGAAACGCTCCATCACTTGTCCGAGTGCGTGAAGCCGACGATCCAGTATTTGAAGGGTTCTCGACACCCTTACCAATTCTTGTCTTTGCGCAATCATGCGTTCACCGAGTTGCGCCTGGCGCATCTTGTTCGTCTCCAGCCGCCGCATGATGATGTTGGCAGGAACGATCGCGGCACTTCCATCAAAGCGGTCACTATGCATCCTGAATAATGCGGTATTTTCTTCCTCGATCGCGCCGGCCTGCGCGCCCAGGCGGGATAGTTCCATCTCCGCGCTGGCCTTGGCCAACTTCTGCAGCCTGATCATTGCAAGATAAGACGTTCTGGATCTCACATTGATCGTCACGTCAGAAATTCCTCAGATAGGAGCCAGCCTCATTGCTGAAAAACCGCAACAGATCAGGCATCGCGAAATAGAGCAGCATCAGCCCTCCGGCGAGAACGAAGGGCATCGAAATGAAATAGACTGGAATGGATGGTGTCAGCTTGTTGATCAAACCCACGGCAATGTTGACGACGACAGCGAAGACAATAAACGGGGCTGCGATGCGGATCGTGCTTAGAAATGCCTTCGACAGGGTATCGGTCACGTTCACCATAGCCGTTCCTGGCTGAAAGATACCGTCGACGGGGATGACCGAATAAGAGGAAAGCAGGGCGCGAAACACTTCCAGATGCAGATCGGAAATGAAAAAAAGGCACAGTGCTGACAGCGTAATGAAGCTGGCGATTGCCGCCTGCGGTTCTTCCGCTTCAATGGAACCTGCGGGCGCGCCGGAATAGCCGGTTGCCATTGCGATCGCATTGGCCATGAATTGCAATGCCCAGAAATAGAGACGCGCGAGGACGCCGATCATGCCCCCGATGATGATTTCCACAACGACAATGCGCATCAGCAACAAGGGCGCCGATTTGACGGCAGGTGCGACCTGCGGCAGCACCAGTGGCACCACCATCAAAGAGCAGGCCAGCGCCAGGAACAGCCGAATCTGCATGGGAATACGCGGACTGGAAATGCCGGGCATAACGAGAAGACAGGCGCCAACGCGCGCAAAAACCAGAAAGGCCGCAACGATGGTGTCGCTTAACGGCGGCATGAGCCAGGCCTCACGAAATCGTCCCGAGTGAGCGCACTTCAACCCCGCGTGCTATCTCGACATGCGATAGCACTGACAAGGTGGTAAACAAGCGCTCGATGATCATTCTGATATAGGGCCGTGCCTCAGGTGATGCGACGAGAACGAAACGCTCACCGGCATCAAGATATTTGCGGATCGCGACACTCGCCTCAGTACCAAACTGCTCCAGAAGACGCGGATCTATATCAAATTCAGTGATTTCGCCCTTGGCGTCGCGCTTGAGACTTTGATGGAAAACAAGATCCCAGCGATTGCCAAGCCGCAAGACCGACAGCACGCCATTGTCGGCAAGATCGCCGCAAATCTGTTGCGCCATGCGCATGCGCACATGTTCCACGATCATCTCAGAGCGGCGAACATGCGGGGCAACCTCGGCAATCGCTTCGAGAATGAGGTTGAGGTTGCGGATCGATACCCGTTCTGAAAGCAGAAGCTTGAGCACTGCCTGCAGGCCCGAATAGGATAGATGCGCCGGGCAGATGTCATCGAGCAATTTGCGGTATTCGGGTCCGAGCCGATCCAGCAATCCGCGCATATCCTTGTAGGAAAGCAGCTGAGCCAGGTTGTTGCGGACAATCTCGCTCAAGTGCGTGAGGATCACCGAAAGATTGTCGACGGTCATGTAGTTATCGCGCTTGAGCTCTGCGGCGAAGGTTTCCGGTACGGAATAGGCCTTCATGCCGAAGGCGGGTTCCCTCACCTCTTCGCCCGGAACATGCGGTGGCGGACGGTCGCCGGGGATGACCAGGATTTCGCCGACCCTGACTTCGTGCGAGGCAACGACCGTTCCGTGGATCTTGATGCGGTAAGTCTTTGGCGGCAGTAGGAAATCGTCCGTGACTTTGATTTCCGGCACGACGAACCCATATTCGACCGCAAACTTCTTGCGCATCTTGTTGACCCGGTGCGCCAACTCCAGCTGGGAAGCGAGTAACCGGGCCGAAAGCTGTTTGCCCATGCACAGTTCAATTTGTGCGGTCTCAAGCGATGCCCGAACGGAGTTGCGATCTTCTTCTTCTGCCGCCTTCTGCTTTAACGCGGCTTCAGCCTGTGCTGCCGCCGCGACCCGTGCCAGTTTGCGCGGCACTGAAATGCCGATGGCGGTCAGACCGATCGCCAGCACGAAAAACGGCAACGCCGGCAAACCCGGCAGGATACCAAGCACGAACAGCAGCAGTGCTGCAACGAAGAGGGCTTTCGGATAAGCGCCGAGCTGGCCGAACACAGCCTTGTCGGTAGAACCGCGTGTGCCACCCTTGGAGACCAAAAGGCCCGCTGCCAGCGATACGATCAGCGCGGGAATCTGGGTGACGAGGCCGTCGCCGACGGAGAGCTTGGTGAAAACGTCAGCCGCCTGACCAACTTCCATGCCATGACGGGTGACACCAATGATGATGCCGCCAAAAATATTAACAGCCGTAATGATAAGGCCAGCGATCGCATCACCGCGCACGAATTTTGATGCACCATCCATGGAACCGAAGAACGCACTTTCTTCTTCAAGTTCCCGGCGCCGGTGCTGCGCCTGCTTCTCGTCGATCAATCCTGAGGAAAGATCCGCATCAATGGCCATCTGCTTGCCGGGAATGGCATCCAGCGTAAAGCGTGCGCCGACTTCCGCGATACGCGTTGCGCCCTTGGTGATGACGAGAAAATTGACAATGACCAGGATGGCAAAGACCACCAGACCGATAACGAAATCGCCACCCATGACGAACTGCGAGAAGCCGTGGATGACCTGTCCAGCCGCGGCATAGCCCTCGTCACCATGGGTGAGAATGACACGCGTGGTCGCAATGTTGAGCGATAGGCGCATCATTGTGGCAATCAAAAGCACCGTGGGAAAAGCGGAGAAATCGAGGGGCCGCTGGATCCACAACGCCACCATCAGGATCAGCACAGAAAGGGCGATCGAGAAGGCAAGCCCGATATCGAGAACCATTGGCGAAACGGGCAGAAATAGGACCGTGAGAATGATGACGATGCCGAGCGCCAGTCCGACATCGCTGCCGGTCAGATAGCCCTTGTCGCCCAATCGTTTTACTGCGGCCTGCTGCACGGGTATTCTCCTGTTGTCGCCGCAACACTAAGCAGCGAAGCTTGCGCGAGGCCAAAGCAGTGCAGTTGCCAGTGATCGTGGATGTTTTCGGTGCTTGATGTATGTCCACGCGCAGCAACGGATGAATCGCTGCTAGAATCCATTCTCAATGCGTGAATAGACGAGCAAGGTCAGCGTATTGATCTGCGAACCGACAAAGGGGGCAGTCAGAGCGAGAACGGCAAGAATGACCAGGATTTTCGGAACAAACGTAAGGGTGATTTCCTGGATTTGCGTCAATGCCTGAAACAGGGCAATACACACACCGGCAAGCATCGCCGCTGCGACCGCTGGGCCGGAGGCAACAATCACCGTCCAGATGGCCTGGTTGATGATATCGAGCGCATCGGCCTCATTCATGATCAGCTGACGACAATGCCAGCCGTAATGGGAAGCGTGGCGCCGCCCTTCAGGGTCGCGATCATCCCGTCATTGTAGATGCGGACCGATTCAACGATACCGCTTATCTTGCCATCGGCACTGGTAACTGTTCTGCCGATGATGCCGTCAGCTTGCTGCAAGGAGGAACTTGCCAGCAATTGGTCAAGCTTCGCGTTGGTCTGCACGGCCTGCTCGACACTCGAAAACTGCGCCAGCTGCGTGACCTGCTGTGTAGCGTCCATCGGTTGTGTCGGATCCTGGTTCTTCATCTGGGCAACCAGAAGCTTCAAAAACGTCTGGTAGTCCACACCGGGACCGCTCGCCTTCGTATCGGCAGTCTTGTTGGTCTGTTGGGTTCCTACGGCGGGAATGGTGGTCATACGATTGCCTCCGGCGTGGTGGCCTGGTCTGTTTGAGAAGAAATGGTTAAGGAAGTGTCCGCACCGCGGAGAATCTGTTCCTCCAGGGTGTAGAGCAGGCGAATGGCTTTAAGAGCCTCGAATACGCGGCCGTTGCAGATCATTTCGTCGATCAACTTCAATTCCTTGAGCATGTGTTGATTTTCGAACGTTGCCAGGAGCGCGTTCAGCATCCGCTTGAAGGTGCGATTGGCCTCATCCTTGATTGAGGGATTGATCAGCATGATCTGCGCGGCAAAATAGAGTTGCCGAAGGGGTGTCGTGGTCTGATCCGCTTGAATGACGTGGCTCTCGAGAAGAAAACTCACGTCATTCATGAACTCAAGTGACACTTTCCGGTCAGCGCGCAAAACAGCACCGTTGACGTAAATTTTTTCACCGGCGCGCAGCGAGATTTTCATGATCAGAGCCCATCGCGGATGGATTTGGTGATTTCGATAATGCTGTCGTAGTCCGTGGACGTCTCCTGGCGGATGGCTTCCAGCTCCTTGATGATGAAAATGCCGATCGAAATCAGCGAGGCCCGCAATTCAGCTGGCAATCCATTGGCCGCATTGCCAAGGTCCTCGATCACCAGCATCCACAACCGGGACGTGAATTGAACGGCTTCAATGCCCTTATAGGAATAGCCACCTTCGTCCCGCGCTTGTTCAAGCATCAAGATGGACTGATCGAACAAAGAGCGTTCCTGCTCCTTGGCGCTGTCTGCGCCATCGCTCATGATGTCGTCGTATCGGGCCTGGTACATTTATCTTTCCAGTTTTCTCCGGACGCGATCATGGCGCCCGGCGCAATTTACTTCAGATAGTTGAGCAAACTCAGGCTCTGGAGCTTGACCGTGAGCGCATACGACGCCTCAATCTGCGTCGTCAGGGCATTGACCCTCGTTGCCGCCTCATAGGGATCGACGGCTTCAAGATCCAGAACGGAGCTGTTGAGTACCTTGATCTGTACAGTCAGCCGATCAGTCGCATCCTTCGTTCGAGCCTGAGCGTTGCCTAGGAAGGACTGTGTGTCGGCGAGGGCCGAAATCGCGCCCGTGGTGGTCTGCATGGCCTTGCTAACCACTTCGTCCAGCGCGGATTCGCCCAGTCCGATATCACCAAGTTCAGCAATCATCGTATAGCTCATGGCTATGTTGCGGAAACCGGCACCATTGGCACTGGCGGAGGTTTCGGCCAGTTCACTTGGGGCAATGCGGCTCTTGACCAGGGTATCGGATGCTGACGACCAATTGGCCGACCAGGACGTCGCATCGAACTCAAGCGAAAACGAAGTATCAAGATAATTCTTCATGTCGGCAGCACTGATGCTGGCCACCTGCGGATCGGTGGTGGGAAAGCCAAAATAGTCCTGGAATGATTGCAAAACCGCAGCACGTGCGGGATTTCCTGCAGCATCGTAGTCGCCAAGCGGTTTCACGTCCGTATTGACCCCGGCGAACACATACTCTCCATTGAAGCTGGTATTGACAAGATCCGTGGCGGTTTGCATCAAGACCTTTGCCTTGTCGACCGCAACGACCCCGCCCGCGGCCCCGCCTTTCATCGCTGTCACCATGGCGAGGAAGTCCTGGGAGCCCTTGATGAGATTGCTGAGCGCGTCCTGTGACGTCGTCATGCGCTCGCTAATAGTGGCATTGGTATCGGTCAGGACCGTCAGACGATCATGCTCCTTGCGCAATGATACCGACTGGCCAGTCCGGCTGCCCAGGGACAGCCCCTTATCGTATACAAAGCCGGTCGTGGCCTCGGTTTGCGCCTTGACGAGGTCGGCCTGCGCCCTTGCCAGGATGTTGCGCGTCGAGTTTGCCAGGACATAAGACGAAACGGATTGGGTTTTCATAGCTATGACGCCGCCTGAAGGAGTTCTTTGAACATGTTGTCGATCGTGGAAAGGATCTTCGCCGACGCTTGATAGGAGTGTTCAAGATCAAGCATCGCAGCCATCTCCGTATCAATATTCACACCGCTCACGTTGGAAATCGCATCGCTCGCCCGTGATGCCAGAATGCCATTATATTCGTTCGTCTGGGTCACTGACTGGCGCTTGGCTTCGAGTAAACTGATTGAGGCTGCCGAAAAATCGAGCAGGCTCTTGTTGTTGCCAGCGCCTGCGGCGGGATCATAGCCGCGCGGCGCGCTGATCGCGCCGATCAGCTCCTGCAGGCGCGCGGAGTAACCCGCCGAACCATCCGGATTTTGCACATAGTCAGGGTTGGCCGGCACCGTACCGCCATCACGAAGCAGCGCCGGATTTCCCCCTTCGCTCAATATGTATGCTGACGAAACCTTGATCGTTCCAGCTATGCCGGGAGCAATTGTTCCATCGGCCGGCATTGCCGGAGCACCAGCATAGGTGAACAGGCCCGGCACTGTCGGCAGTGTCAGCGGCGGGATCTGGTCCTTTTCAGCAAACATGCTGACCAGGCTGCGCGCGATTTCGTCGAGCTGATTTTGATAGTCTGGGGCGATCTGGTCGCGCAACTGCAACAGGCCGCTGAGGCGGCCCGTGCCATAGGGCTGCTGGAACGTATCATGCGTCAGCGGCACGCCGTCGACATAGACCTGGTTACCCGACGTGCCCGCGCTAAAGGCACTTGTCGGTGTAAAACTCACGGTGCGAGCGGATCCCTCGAACAGGGTCACGCCGGACTGCGCAAAGACCACCATGTCGTTATCGCCGCGCGTCAGCGTGGTAATGCCGATTTCGCCAGAAATTTGCTTGAGCAATCCATCACGCTCGTCGAGAGCGTCCGCCACGTCGGCACCGGACCGCGTCCCATTGACGACACGCGTATTGACGGCTTCGAATTTCGCCAGAAGCGTGTTGAGGTTCTTGACCGAGTCACTGATGTCGGTATCGGCATCCTGGCGGAGTTTCTGGACCTCTGCAGAACCTGTGTTCAGCGCAGCGGCCAGATCGACGGCTTTTGCCACCGCCGCTTGTCCAACCGTGGTATTGCCCGGCTGGGAAGCATAGAGCTGCAATGAATCGCGTAAATCCCCAAGCAGTGCACTCGGCGCGCCCGAAGCGTCATTGGCAGAATAGATACCCGAAAGCCGGTCAAGGCCGCCCTGAAGCGTGTCGGACGCACCAAGCTGGCTGTTGGTCTCGATGTATTTGGACATGAGCGCAGCATCGGCCGAACGGGTCACCGAAAGATAGGTCAAACCACCGGGCCCACTGACCACCGAGCCAATACGCCGCGAAAAATTCGGATCGTTGGCACCCGCAATATTGCGCGATACCAACGCGGTCTGTTTCGATACGGTCGTAAGAGCACTCTGAGCAGTGAGGAGCGCCGAAGTTAGTGACATGCCCTTGGTCCAATCGCCATTAGAAATTCAGCTACCTTTTCAGATTGACGAGCACGTCCATCAAATCCGCCCCGGTCTGGAAGACCTTGGAATTTGCCGTGTAGTTTCTCTGAGCTTCGATCATGTCCGTCAGATCCTGCGCGATATCGGCAGTCGATTGTTCGAGTGCACCTGAACTCAAGCTGCCGAAACTGCCGCTGCCGGCAAAGCCGATCTGCACATCACCGGAATCCGCGCTTGTCGAAAACACGTTGCCTGACAGGACGAGAAGATTGTCAGGGCTTGGCACGTCCGCCAAAGCGATCTTGTAGATCGCGCGCTTTGCGCCGTTCTTGTAGATGGCCATGACGGTGCCATCATCGCCGATGTCGACATTGTCGATCGGACTTGGCGAGTTACCGTCAATCTTTACCTCGATCGGCGTATAGTCGCCGGCCAGTTGCTTGGTGGCAGAGAAGTCGATTTCCAGCAGCTGGCCGTTGGGAATTTGCACCGAAATGGATTTGTCGGTCGAGGTAAGTTTGCCAGTAATACCGTCGAATGTGTAGGTTTCCGTCGTTATTGGCGCCGCGGGAGTATAGGGAAAGCCGCCGGTAGCGGCGGCATTGGCATGATTATAGGCCGCAGCTTCCCAGGTATATGTATTGGTCGCAGCGTCATACGCGGTCTTGGTAAAATAGAGATCAAGCACGACGACATTGCCGAGATTGTCAAAAGTCTGAACAGAGGTCTTGGCGGTGTACTGAGCCGACGCTGTGGTGTTTGTCGGAGGCCGGTCGGCTGCCGCAATGACAGAAGCGCCTGCCGGCAGATTGGCTGTGAATGTGCCAAGACGGCTCGGATCGGCGATCAGGTCGTTTTGCGCGATGTTGACCTTCTCGAGCCCCTGGTAACCGTTGGCCACGGGGTTCACGTTGCCGTTCGTGATGGGATAGCCCATCAAATAGTAGCCACCAGTATTGACCAGATTGCCCTGGGCATCGGGCACGAAGGAGCCGGCGCGGGTAAGGTAGGGCGTGCCGTTCGCATTGTTGACAATGAAAAAGCCATTGCCCTGCAGGGCCAGATCCGTCGATGAGGTCGTGTAACGCAGCGATCCGTCATCGGAGATATGATGGCGCACTGTCGTTTCGACACCGCCGGAATTGTATTCGCCGCCGGAACTTGGAAGGACAAGCGAAGAGAACTCGGTGCTGGCCCGCTTGTATCCGGTCGTGCTGGAATTGGCGATGTTATCTGACACGGTCGACAGGCGGTTGGCCTGGCCATTCATGCCCGATATACCGGTTCGCATCATTCCGTAAAGGCTCATATCCGTCTCCTTGCGCCACAACTGCGTACAAGATCGTTATCGTGCGATACTTGCGCGAAGCTGACGCTCTGCATTCCTTACGGGATCGTTGGATTCGACTATCCGCCAGTGGCGAAAAATCATTCAGTCGAGATTGATGCAGTAGCCGAGAAAGCGTTTGGAATCGATCGGGTCATGCCCAAGCTGCTCACGCAATTTTTTGCGCAGCTTGCTGATGTGACTTTCAACGACGCTTTCCTCGACATCGCTGTCGAAAATGCCGTAGATCGCACTGAATATCTGCGCTTTGTTGAGCCGGCGTCCGCGGTTGGCGATCAGATACTCAAGGATGCGGCGCTCACGGCGGGGCAGCGAAAAATCGACGCCGTTGATCTGCGGATCGCGGCCATCGGAAAAGACGCGGATGGGACCGATCTGGGTGCCAGTGCCGCCATTGCCATACCGGCGGCGGATCGCATTGATCCGTGCCAGGATTTCGCGCACGTGCATTGGCTTGCGAACGACATCGTCCACGCCAGCCTGGAAGAGCTCCAGCGTATTTTCCAGTGACTGCGTCTCGTTGACGGCGATGACCGGCGCCGAACAGCGTTCACGAATTTTATGTGGAAACTGGCTGCGATTGGCACATTCCCCTATGAGAAACGCCTCAACTGCCATAATGTCGCTCTCCTGGACAGTGGCGACCCAATCGCCAAAATCATCGGGAGCGAACCCTGTTGTTGTTATGCCCTCACGGGCGAACCACGCCGAATACCCACTCGTCACCAGACTTCGTTCGTCGACGACTACGATCACAATCCCACCTTCCGAATCAATAAGTTGCCCCAAGCAGTACACACCTAGCGGGGCTGATGACTCGGCGACAATTCCCAATTAATTGCACCTAATTTATTGGGAGTCCGAAATAACTTTTTGAAGGAGATTTTTGCGTTAGCGAGAAGCTCGTCCGGCGAGCAAAACGTCTATGGCTGAAACCTTAACAAAACATGCCTCTTGAAACAAATTCACGTTTTATTACCGAGTATTAACGCCGCCACTTACCGCAAAACATGCGGGCATTTGCCGTCCAGTTTCCAAAGCCCGAAGCGACCATATTGTCCATGACGCGGCAAACATAATATTTCTGCGCAGGGTCGTTGTTGGGTCCCGCATGATAACGGGCAACAGCCAAGGTCCAGCTTCCCTCGCGAAAACGCAGTTGTTTCAGGAAGCGCGCGGCATAGTCTACATTGGCTGCAGGGTCGAGCATTGCCGTTACCGAGGCAAAGGCATCGGCGTGATAAAGATGGTTTATTTGCATGCATCCAAGATCGATGAGCCTTGCACCCTGCAACTGTGCCTGGTTGAATTTTGTCAGCGCAGCCGCTGCGGATGCCATGAAGAAAGCCTTGCCGTCGATGTTCATGGCATAGGGTTGCAGCGAGTCCTTATGCCCGGTCTCAGTCAGTCCGACCGCATAGAGAATGCCGATGGGAATGTCGTATTTTGTCGCTGCGCGCTGCATTTCGCGCTCACAGGCATTCTCGGCGAAAACGGGGTGGCAAGAGAGAAGGACACTAGACAACCAAAGAGCGTGAAAGATTGTATTCCATATCCGCTCTCGCCAATTTTTCCTCGCGTTCATCCGCTAGACTGTCTCCAAAAGGCTGTTGAGGCGTTGAGCGGTCGTCAGACGTTTCCTGAAATCCGGAATGGCTTTGACCGTTGCCACGCGCGCTGCTCTGTTGCTCCTGTCCGGCCAAATTCTGCTGTCCTGCCGCTGTGTTCGAGATGGCGCTGGAGCGATCAACCACCGAGATGGTGACCAGGGAAGCATCATCAGCTACACCCGCCCGCTGCAAGGCCTTGCCGAGGGCGTCGTGGTCCTTGGCAAGATGCTCTGCCATCGCCTTGGTCTCCGCTGTCAGCTGGATATGCATGCCTTCGGGCGTTAGCCGTAACCGCGCCGTGACCGTTCCAAGTTCGATCGGTTGCAATTGAACCACCAGCGTTCTGGCGGCTCCGGTGGTGCGATCGGAGAGGATCTGAACCGCGGTGACCTGCGGGCGGCTTGCCGGTTGCGGTGTGACGGCCACAGGTACTGTGGCCAGTCTTGTTTCTGCCTGGGCCGAAACCGGCGGCGTTGTAGCCGATGTATGCATGACTGGCGCTGCCCACTGCTCCAGCGTCGTTCCCTTGCCATTCCTGGCTTCTGGCACTTGCGCCACTGCGTCACCGACTGAGACCGGCGCGGGTGCGGGCCGTGATTTGACCGCTTGCGGCACAGGTTCCACATCAGGCAGATCCGCCATCGGTTTTGTCCCCGCCTGTGCCGGCGATGCCGTCTTGTCATCGGGAAACGGCGCTTCTTGTCCCTTGACCTTGTCGACCGTTGCCGGCACGGTTTTGGCCGCAGATATGATTGATTCAGCGTCTTCCGATTCCGGTATCTTGATCGGAGCCGCCGCTTGATCGCCTTGATCGTCACGCTGCCTTTCAAGCAATTGCTCTAAAGCCAGAATTGTCTGACCAAACACGCCTTGAACAGAAACCGTGGATGATTTGATCTGGTCTGGTTCGCCGGTTTCGTCGACCTTGGCAGGTATTTCTTCGTCCGACGCACCATCCCTATCAAGCTTCAGCTTTGGTAGCGCAACCTTCACCATCGTCTTGAAATCCAGCGCGCGCTCTTGCTTGGGCATTTTTTCATCGTTTGCACGGCTTCCCTTGCCGGTATCACGGACAAGCGCTTCGAACTGCGATTTAAGGGGCATGTCAGCTCCAATGGTCATTTCCTGGCCTTCCCGAGAAGCGCGTCGATGGCGTCGAGTTTCTTTCGTGTCTCATCAATAATGGGATCTGCTGGTTCAAGCGCAATGGCCTCGGCCCTGGCCGGGGCGCTGGCGGGCGAAGGAGCCATTTTGACGGCCGCCTGTTGCGGCGTCTCCATCTGCGGAACCGGCTGTGCGAGGATTTTGCCTGCCATGGCCGTCGCTGCGTCCAAAAGCTTGACATCGCGATCGTGGAGCCGTTCCCTTGGCAATTTCGAGAGCACGTATTTGGCCTCACCAGTCTTGTCCGAGCCGACATTGCTTATCGCCAAATAAAGCTTTGCCTGCGTGTCGTCGGTCTTAAGGGCAACGGCCAGCACATCGGCACGCTCGGAAATATAGCGGGCACGGGAGAGATTGCCGCTCACGATGGCACCGCGTGCCAGTCGCAGATAAAACGGCAAGCGCGCGCCCGGCCATGCAAGTGAAGCAATCTCCTCGATTTCGTCATTGCCGATTTTGTCTTTCAGCTCCATCAAAGCATCGACCAGCTGGCGAAAGAAGTCTTCCGAATAGGGCGAGAAGGTGAAGCGCTGTAAATAGTTGCGAGCCAGCAGGCGGACCTTGTCCTTGTCACCGAGCCGGGCGGCGATAATCAGCCCCCGCCGCAGCGCCGCCTCCTCAAGCAGGGTGCCGGGCGCATTGAGACGGATATAGTCCAGCCGCTTGAGCGCTGTTCCTGCATCGATTGCCGAAAGCTGGGTTGCGGTCACCAGATAAATCGAAGCGGCAAGCTCGCTTGGAACATCGGCCGGCAATTCCTGGAAATTCTCGATGACGCGAAGGGAATCGCCATCGGCATAGGCGAGTGATCCTGCTATGAGTTTGGGGGCAATCTGCTCGAGTTTCGCCGACGTCAAAATCGTGCGCACGACCTCCGGATTGCCGCCGTTGAGAAGGTACACGAAGATGGCATAGGCATTGGCGGGCTTTTGCCAGACTTCCGGCTTGGCCGACCGCAGTTGCTCGGCAATATGGCCAAGAACACGGTTGAGCATCGGCAGTGCCTCGGGCCTTCCCGAAGCCACCTGATCCTGCAACATGCGCATCGACCTTACCAAGAGGTAGGGTTCGGGTGCCGGCGAATTGACCTGTGCGCTCGCCGTGGCCAATGGCAGGCTGACGAAGCCGAAAAACAGCCATTGCATGGTGCGCCGGACCATCATCTGGTGGCCGTTTTCAGGAAGATGTCGATGCGCCTGTTTTGCGCGGCGTAGGGATCGGCTGCAATCTTCGGATCCCGGTCAGCATATCCTTCCACGCGCAAAATGCGCTTGGCGTCCAACCCGCCTCGCGTGAGCATGTAGTAAGCCATGTGGGCCCGTGCGGACGACAGTCGCCAATTGTCATAGGTCTCACTTTTGAAGGGCCGTGCATCGGTATGCCCGCTGATAATAACGTCACCCTTGCGGGTGGCGATGAGCTTGGCGATTTCATCAAGAACCTGAACAACCCGCTTGTCGGGTTTTGCTGAGCCGATGGCAAACATGCCATAGTCAACCTTGTCGGTAAGCTGGATCATGACGCCGTCATGCGTGGGTACAACGGTAATATCGGGCGCTTTTTCATCACTCGCGGCGCTCGTCTTTTTTGCTATCTCCGCAGCAAGCTCACGCGCTGACGCCACTTGCGCTGCGTCAGGTTTTTCCTCGTCCTTTTGTGCGGACACCTCTTTGCCCGGATCCAAAGGCTTAATCTCTTTGGGAGCAGAGGTCTTGGTTGCAGCCATTGGTTCGCCGCCCTTGATGCGCTTCTCCAGGGCGGCCTCTTGCGTCTGGGTATCCACCTTCTTTTCCGCTTCCTCGAATTTATTGTCGTGCGAGGGCGGGGGAACAGGGGGACTGTCCGTCAGCGGAAATATCTCATCCTCCACATGGGTAGACCAATAATTGGGGTTGAATGGATCGCGATAGGCATCGCCGCCCTCAGCGCCGGTCGAGGGTCCAGCCTGATTGGAACCGCCCTCGCCTTTCGGCGAGAGGTTTTGCAGAACCCCGGAATCTGTCGCAATTTCAGCAAGAACCGCGTAGGGATCTTTGAAGATTTGCCGCTCTTCCTTGTCCGGCACCGGCTCGACCTGTTTCTCATTGCGGGCGCTTTTGGTTTCGGGATCGTTGGAGTCCGGGCGCTCGAAGCGAACCTTGCCTTCCTCGTTTTCCGTCTCCTCGATGCCTTTTGGTCGTGCTTGGCGGTCCATGAGCTTGACTGGATTGAAGTAGCTGGCAACCGCCGCCTTCGTTTCTTCATTGGCAGCATTGATGAGCCACATGACCAGAAAGAACGCCATCATGGCAGTCATGAAGTCGGCATACGCGATTTTCCACACGCCGCCGTGATGGCCTTCCTCACCGTCACCACGACCACGGCGAACAATGACGATTTCACGATGCGTTTCGGGGTCAATGTTCATCGGTTCGGATCCTTCAACGCGTCAATCAGGCGGCCAAGCCGCGTCTCGATGACCGCATCATCCAGCTTCAACGACAATTCCGGCTGCTGGGCTTCGGCAAAGGTAAAGCGCATCGGGTCGATCTCCGGTCGCCTGCGCAACGCATCCAGAAGATGGCGGGGTCCGGTGACATGGACAGCCAGACCTTCAAGCCCTGTGGTCAGCCGCTCCACTTCGCCGACAAAACCCGCAATCGTCCGCTCGCGCAGGTTTTCTTCGACCAATGGGGTAAGCACGGCCGCAAACAATCCCGACAGATCCGCTGCAATCGCGGCAAGGCCCTGGCTGATCTGCGTGGCTATGCGCTCACCGGTCTGTTCGAGGAAATGCGCATCGGCTGCGGCCAGTTGCTCCTGAAACTCGCGCTCGAGCCGTATCTTTTCGGCCTCGAACAGAACTGCCGCCTCCGATTGACCCGATTGAAGCCCCGCTGCGAAGGCTTCTTTGACCTTCAGTTCGTAGTCGATGATGTCGACAATGTCTTCGCGCGGCTCTGCCATCTCTTCCGGCGGTCGTTCTTTGCCCGTCCCGGTAAAAACCGTGACGCGGTCAGCCGGCACATGTCTTGGCGTGAAGTCGGTCAGCACGCTGGCGATCGATCGAGCGGCCATCACGCTGCCTCGTGAACCCATTGCTTCAGGATCGCCGCCACACGCTCCTCGTCCATATCAATCATCTGCTCGAGCCGGTTTTGCGCCGGCACGCGCATGCGCCGCCTAAGCTCACTGAGATCATCATAGGGTTGACTGTGTTCGGTGCGCACAGGTGCCACAGCCGGCAGATTTGTCGCGTTGGCAAGATTGGGGATCGTAACGTCCGATCCCAATGCCAATTGCGGGACATCCTCAGACTTGCCCATTTCTCGCATCAACGGACGAACACCGAACCAGATGACGAGCGCAACAGCGGCAATGAGTGCGGCGGCATTTACGAAACTGCCGGCCTGGCGCAAGATCATCTCTGATACCGGGGTGGAGGCCGGCTCCAGCTGTTCGTTCGTTGCTTCCATGAAGTTGACCGCCGTCACATTGATGACGTCGCCTCGTTTCTGGTCGAGCCCGGCCGCGGTGGCCACGAGTTCGGTAATCTTGGCAATCTGTTGCTCGACGAATTTGTCTGGAACAGGTGTGACGCCGGCCGTTGCCATCAGCCGCGCCTGATCGATGACGACCGCGATCGAAAGCCGTTTGATCTGGTAACTGTCGCTTACTGTGGAGACCGTCTTTGAATTGAGTTCATAGTTGGTCAGTTCCTCGCGCTTGTCGGTCTTTTCTGTCGAACTGTCCCCATTCTTGCTGGCAATTTCTTCCTGCGGAATGTTCTGTTCGACACCCGTTGCATTGTCACTGGTCGAGTTCTTCGAATCACCGCTTTCCCGCACCACCCGTACCGAGCGCTCGACGCGCGATTCTGGATCGAACACGGTTTCGTTGGTCTGGCGCCGGTCGGTATCAAGCGCGACCTGAACACTGGTCTGGAAATGGCCAACGCCGAGATAAGGCGCGAGTGCCTTGCGAATATTTTCATCCACCGACGCTGAGACATTCTGCTCGAGTGTCGCCGACATGACTGCCCCTGCATTGGTGCCGTCGTCCTTCGATGCCAGCAGACGACCGTTGGTGTCGAGGATTGTTACCTCGGCAGCGGTGAGCTGCGGCACCGCGGCCGCGACCAGCTGACGGATCGACTGAGCGGATTCGGTTGCAAAATCACCTTCGGTACGAATGACGACCGAAGCCGATGGCGCCTGATCGCCACGGCGAAAACTGCCCTTTTCGGGCAGAACGATGTGAACGCGCGCCGCCTTTATGCCGCGCAGGGCCTGGATGGTTCGGGAAATCTCGCCCTCAAGCGCGCGAACCCGGGTAATTTCCTGCATGAAGGAAGTCAGGCCCAGTGAGCCCATATTATCGAAAAGTTCGTAACCGGCATTGTTGCTGGTGGGCAGACCTTTCTCCGCCAGATACATGCGTGCCTGATCGGCCTTGCCAAAGGGAACAAGGATGGATGTGCCGTCCGACTTCACATCGAAGAGGATGCCCGCTTCACCAAGGGCCATGCCCATACGGTTGACATCGTCGCGGCTGAGCCCAACGTAAAGGGTCTCGTATTGCGGGCGGTTGAGATAGATACTCGATACGAGAATAGCGCTGAACAGCGTAATCCCGACAATTCCAAGAGCGATGAGGCGCCGCGCGCCAAGCTTCTTCATGCCTGCGAACAGCTGCTCAAACGTCTGCCTAATATTCTTTTCCATCAACACCCACCACAATCGCGTGGCGGAACCATAAACGGCGAAGCTTGCGCGAAGTTAGAGCGCCGCAAGAACGAAAAGGGGCCACGCGCGAAGCGTGGCCCGAATTTGCATTCCAAAAGAACGAACGTATTAGCCGCGGAACAGCGACAGGATGCTCTGATTGCTCGAATTGGCAATCGACAGAGCCTGGATACCGAGCTGCTGCTGAACCTGGAGAGCCGACAGACGAGCCGATTCTGCGTTCATGTCGGCATCAACGAGCTGGCCAACGCCGCGATCGATCGCGTCCATCAGGTTCCCGGTGAAGGACTGCTGCGTGTTGATGCGTGTCTTTGCCGAGCCGAGAGAAGCAGCGGCGGCTTTCATGGCATCAATGGCGGTTCCGACAGCCACAGAGGTTGTTGCGGCAGTCAAAGTCCCTTCAAGCACATAGGCCGAAACGGCCATCGTGGTGACGCCGGTACCAGCTGTATAACCTGTAACGACGTTCTGAGCTGTCGCACCGGTTGCAAGCAGGTTGACACCCTGGAAGGTCGCACCCTTTGCCATTTCGTCGATCTGCGCCTTCGACTGTGCGATGTCTGCATCGATAACGGCCGTGTCGGTGCCTGGTGTTTCACGGGCGACATACTTAGCCTGAATGTCCTGGGCGATTTTGATCGCGTCATTCAATGCAGTATAAGCAGTGTCAACGATGGAAGCACCAAGACCAAGGCCGTCCTTGACTGCAGACAGGGCCGAATTCTGGGTGCGCATGCCGGTCGCGATTGACCAGTAAGCGGCATTGTCAGAGGCCTGAGCAACGCGCTGTCCGGTCGCAATGCGGTCCTGCGTGGTAGCGAGGTTCTTGTTGGTGGAGTTGAGTGTCTGCAGCGCTGTCATTGCTGACGCGTTTGTAAGAATGCTAGCCATGGGATGAAGCCCCTAATGAGATATTTTTGATGGGGACATACCGGGTTCTCACCGGCATGACGGAGCGGCATGATGCCTGTTGTCGCAACGACAACCCGTCATGGTGTGATGAGTACGACTAATGTATTACCGTTTTAATAACAAGGGGTCTTGCTTTTTATACGATGCAAAATTCCCTGGCTGGACAATAAGGCGGGCCGGTTTCACGCAGCGGCCCGAAGGGCGTTCTATAAAAATATCGCACCCAATCCTAGTCGATCCTAGGTATACGAGCGGATCAGGCTTCCAACCAGGATATTCCAGCCATCGATCAGCACAAAAAACAGGATCTTGAACGGGAGTGAGAGGACCGTTGGCGGCAGCATCATCATGCCCATCGACATGGTCAACGTTGCCACGATCAGATCGATCACCAGAAACGGCAGAACGATCAGAAAGCCGATCTCGAAGCCACGGCGCAGTTCCGAAATCATGAATGCCGGGATAAGGATGCGCAAATCGACCACTTCATTGGCCTTGGTGCGGAACGATTCATCCGCCAGATCCTCGAACAGCCGCAAATCCTTGTCACGCACCTGCCGCAGCATGAATTCGCGAAATGGCGTCGTGATTTCGTTCATCGCCACTTCCTGCGTAATCTGATTGTTGACCAGCGGCTGCACGCCATTTTGCCAGGCCCGGTCGAAAACGGGAGCCATGACATAGAATGTCATGAACAGCGCAAGACTGATCATCACCAGATTGGCGGGAGTGGTCTGCAGGCCAAGACCGGCGCGCAACATCGAAAAAGCAATGGCGAAACGGGTAAAACTGGTGACCATAATCAACAGTCCCGGCGCAATCGACAGGACCGTCAGTACGGCCAGCATCTGGATGATCTGGCCGCTGGTCGAGGCGCTCCCGGGCGGAATCAGGCCCTCGAGTATCGATGTCTGGGCCATTGCCGTGCCGCTGAAAATCAACAGCAGCAAAGGGGTCAGAAAACGTCGTTTCATTCCATCACCAGCGCCCAGATGTACACTTGCTCGATCTTGCCTTCAGAGCGCATACGCGCCCTTTCCTGCAGATCCATTCGTAGGTATTCGAGCCCGGCCGGACCACGCAACTGCATCAGATTGACCGTGCGCAGGAACGCCATGAAATCACCGGCAACCGTTGCCGCAAGTTCATCGGATATCTTTTCCCCAGGACGCGCGACAACCCCTGCTTCAAGCCTGATCCAAACGTCCTGCGGAATTTTCACATTGGTAAGGATCGGCTTGAGCGGCACGACACTGCCGGTGGGAATCTCCACTCCAGGCGGCCTCTTGTTGCTGTCTGGCGTCATCGCATCAGCTCCCGGGACTGCCAATCCAAGCTGTGTGCCAAGGAACCAGCCGCCTGCAGCTGCAATCAAGGTCAACACCGCGACAACCGCTATCAGGGCGAGGATCGAGGGGCCTTTGGATGGCAAAGGGGAGTCTTCAGCAAGGCTGCTCATTTTCCTCGCCTCTCCTAGAACGGTGCGACAGTGTCGAGGACTTGCTGTCCCCAAGGTGGCTGTTGTACTTCGCTTTGCCGCCCGCGGCCGCCATAGGAAATGCGCGCCTCTGCAATCTTTTCGTAGGAGATCGTATTGTTGCCGGCGATATCGCGCGGTCGCACGACACCGGCAACGTTCAATATGCGCAATTCGTTGTTGACACGGATTTCCTGTGATCCCTGGATGACCATGTTGCCGTTGGGAAGCAGGCTGGTGACGATCGCTGCTACGCGCAGATCAACCTTCTCGGATCGCTCGATCTTGCCTGCACCCTTGGAGCTGCTGTCCGAGTTCAGGTCCAGGTTTCCGGTAATCGTGCCGCCGGGAAACCCGCTGCCGCTAATATCAGCGTCGGCGCCATAAACTTGCGAGGAAACCCGCGACCGGTCCGACTTGTTGTCAAATTTTGCTTCTTCATCGATCCTGATGACAACGGTCAGCACATCGCCTGGATTGGCGGCACGCGGGTCGCGGAAAAAGCTGGCCTGCCGGTCCTGCCACAGCGAATATTTCTGTGGCCGGGGCTGCGTGGGATAATAGGCGGGATCGGAAACACGAAAGGATTGCCCCACTCCTGCACCGACCGGCGACATGGCCGGAGCGCGGTTCAAATCGCGAAAATTGTCTGCGCATCCCGAAAGGACAAGAACACTGGCAAGGATGAACGCGGGTGCCGCTTTTTTCATTGGGCGGTTCTTTCTGCTGATGGAACGACACGTGATCCGACAATAACCCGGGCAAGCCTTGATGATTTCTCGGCGGGCATCTCGTTCAGGATGACGCTGGACACGCGCGGATTGAGCTTCAGCAGCAGTGCAGCTGCAGCCTCATCGCCAAGCAGAGCCATTTGTGCCGCAGCCGCGTCGGGACGCATTTTCGAAATGATGCCGACGAGCGAATCTTCGGCCTTGTCAATAAATTCATCACGCCGTTTCAGCCAGATTTCATATTCCTTGCGCTTTGCATCGAGCTGCTCAATACGGCTGTCGATATCAGCGCGAAGCTGGGCCAGTTCACGCGTTTGCATGGCGTAGCGTGCGTCTGCTGCCGTGTCGGTGATGTTGGTGCAATAGCGGTCGACTTCATCCTTCGGCGCGGCCTCCTGAGAAAGCCCGTAAGCAGCTGGAAACAGCAGTGCTGCGCTGAAGGCAAGGACCGCACAACCCAGGCCAATGGCCTTCCTGGTATCCGTTGCCAAGCTCATTGGACCACCAGTTCGGCGTGCAATGCTCCCGCCGTCTTGATGCTTTGCAATATGGCGATGATACCTTGCGGTTTCACGCCAATCTGGTTCAGTCCCTTGACTAGGTTCTCAAGATCCGTTCCACCGAGGATGCCGATATTTGATGTTTGTGTCGCTTCAATATTCGTGTTGGGCTCGATGGCCGTTTCACCGTCCGTGAATGGCTCGGGCTGGACAACTGTCGGTGTTTCCGTCACGCGGACCGACAGACTGCCGTGGCTGATGGCGACACGTGAAATGCGCACCTTGTCACCGATGACCACCGTTCCGGTGCGCTCATCAACAACGACCCGGGCGACTTCATCCGTCACCACCGGGAGCCCCTCGATTTCTGCAAGAAAGCGTGTTGCAGAAATATTCTTTGGCTTGCGCAGACGGATCGACTTGGAATCACGCTCCTTGGCGACAGGCTGGTTGTAGCGCCGTTTGGCAAAGGCATTGATGGTGTCGGTGATGCGCACCGCCGTGGTAAAGTCCGGTTCGCGCAGTTCAACAACGAGTTCATCATGACCGAAATTGCCGGTAACTTCCTTTTCGACCAGCGCGCCATTTGGAATGCGCCCGCTTGTTGGCACGCCTTGTGTGAGCGTTGAAGCCTCGCCAGATGCGGTAAAACCCGAAACGACCATGTTGCCCTGCGCCACCGCATAGGTCTGCCCATCTGCTGCAGCCAGCGGGGTCATCACCAGTGTTCCGCCCGCAAGCGACGTCGCATCGCCCAGCGATGAAACGGTAATGTCGATGCGCGAACCGCGCCCGGCAAAGGGCGGCAAATTGGCGGTGACGATCACAGCCGCAACATTCTTCACGCGCGAAGCGCCCGGCGGCGGACTGATGCCGAGATTGTCCAGCATGGCGCGCAGGGACTGTTCGGTGAAGGGTGCGCTGCGCAGGCTGTCGCCTGTCCCGTTAAGACCGATGACAAGACCATATCCAACCAGCTGGTTTTCGCGCACGCCCTGGATATTGGCGATGTCTTTCAGCCGAGCGATCGCACCGCCTTGCCCCAGGGGCGACGCGGCGCCGCCCCACTTGCCGTCATCGGCATCCCGCTGGGCCTTGCGCCATGCAGCCTGTGCTTCACCAGGCGTTTGAAAATCCTTGGCATTTTTTGACGATTCAGCTGCATGGGTAACTGCCGAACCAGCAAAAACCATCAGGAAAAGGGCAATGGCCAGACGCATTATTGCATCCCGACCTGGATCGTGCCATCGGCCAGCAGTGTGCCCGAAACGATGATACCGCTGTCGATATTCCTTACCTTGATGAAATCGCCGGAGTGTCCAGGTTCCATCGCTATCCCCTTGGCGGTGATGACCAGCGCCCCGGTATCATAGACCAGCGCCACAGGCACACCGCGTTGGACCAAGTTCGGCTCATTGACCGCTGTCACAAGAATGGGCTGACCGGGCAGCAAGGTCTTGCGCGCGACCTTGCCGACAAGCTGCTCGGCCGACATGGCGTAACTTGCCGCCGCGCTCGCCTTGATTGTGAACATCTTTTCCTGAAGTCCGGCGTTGCCGATGGTCTGCCCGGGATAAATGATCCGGGACGGCACGATGAAGGCGATGCGGTCGGCATGGGCAGCACATGCAAAAGGCATTGCACACAGGGCGAGCTTTACCGTGCGAACCAGTCTTTCAATCCTACCGCGTGCCGTCATAGCAATCCTCAACCACCCAAATTCTTCGAAACGACCGATGCCATTTCATCGGCGGCCTGAATGACTTTGGAGTTCATTTCATAGGCGCGCTGCGCCGTGATCAGGTCGGTGATTTCCTTAACCGGATCAACGTTGGAACTTTCAAGGTAACCCTGCTTCAAAGTGCCGAAACCAGGATCGCCCGGCACACCGGTCACAGGATCACCAGAGGCGTCGGTCTGGCGAAAGAGATTGTCGCCGAGTGGTTCCAGGCCCGCCTCGTTGGCAAAGTTTGCAATCTGCAACTGGCCAAGGTTCATCAGATCGGTCTGGTCCGCCAGCTTTGCGAACACCTGACCCGTCTCGGTGATCTTCACTTCGATCGCCTCGGTCGGAACGATGATATTGGGCTCGACGAGATTACCGTCCAGTGTCACCAACTGACCCGTGTCATTGGTGTTGAATGCGCCGGCACGGCTATAAAGCGTTTCTCCAGCCGCGTTCTGGATCTGGAACCAGCCGCGACCGACCATGGCGACATCGAATGGATTGCCGGTCTGATTGAGCGCGCCCTGAATGTGCAGGTTGCGCACCGCAGCGGTCTGCACGCCAAGCCCGACCATTGCCCCTTCTGGAATGACGCTCTGGTTGGCCGCGTTCGGAACGCCCGCGCTGCGCTCAGCCTGATACAACAGGTCCGAAAACTCGGCCTTGGCACGCTTGTAACCGGTCGTGTTGATATTGGCGATGTTGTTGGCAATCACTTCCAGATTGAGCTGCTGGGCATTCATACCCGTGGCAGCGATGGTGAGCGCTTTCATGACTTGTCCTTAAATGGGCATGCGGCTGATTTCGAGGTAGGCCTGGACGATCTTGTCGCGAATGGCGATCGCCGTCTGCAACGACTGCTCCGCATCCATGACCGCATTGACCACATCACGGGTCGGCACGTCGCCGGTCATGCTTTGCATCGAAATCGCCTCGGCATTTTCGAGCTTTCCGCTGACCGACCCGGCGAGCTGCGACAGGACGTTGTCAAAGGAAGGCTGGCCCACCGCAGCCGCCGGCGCCGGCGCACCTGCTGCAATTGCCCCCTGGTTGACTGTCTCCGACAACTTCGAAAGGGCGTTGCGGGTAGAAACACTGAGAAGTTGATCGAGCATCAGGAATTCCTCAAGAGGTCGACGGTCATGGCAATAAGCTCGCGCGCTTGCTTGACCACCTGGAGATTGGCTTCATAGGAACGGTTTGCTTCACGCATGTCCGCCATTTCGACGACCATGTTGACATTGGGATATTTCACATAGCCCTTGGAATCGGCTGCCGGATGGCTCGGGTCATATTCTTCGGTAAAGGCAGAGGTGTCCTTGCCCACTTCGGCGATGCGCACTGTTTCGACGCCAGTAGTGCGGTCGAGTTCGGTTGCAAAGGAAACGGTCTTGCGCCGGTAAGGTTCACTGCCGGCCGTCTTGCCGGTCGATTGCGCATTGGCGAGATTTTCCGAAACAATGCGCAAACGCGTCGATTGGGCGGAAAGTCCAGATGCGGCAACTTTGAGAGCAGCTTGGAGTGGATCGGACATGCTTAGCCCTTTACCGCTGACAACATCATGCGGTGAAACGCCTTTACGATGCTGGTGTTGAGCGCGAACTGGCGATTAATCTCGCCGGATTTGACCATTTCGGCTTCGAGACTGACTGTATTTTTCGAATGATTTTGCTCGGTCACCGCGTCCTTGTGCAAGGCAGTCGCCGCAATTGCGGACGCATCGATTTCAAGATGTTTGGGGTTGGTCGCAGCCATGGTCAACTGCGCCTGTTCCAGGACATCCTTGAAGGGTTCCACGTCGCGCGCCTTGAAAGCCGGCGTATTCGCATTGGCCACGTTACCGGAAACAGCTGCCTGTCTCACCGAAAGCCACTCGGCCTGACGCGACGCCAGATCGAACAGATGGATTGCCTGCATGTCTTCCTCGCACGTCTAACCGGTTAATCTGGCATTAACCTAACGCGTCAAACTTGCGTGAGACTTACGGCGTGATCACTGGCGCACTTCCGCCACCGGCACGCATCCCTAGTTGGTGCGGTTGATGACATTACCGTCGGATGTCTTGATCGACCAGCTGCCCGGATCATTGCCGCGCTCGATTGCGACAAGGGTACTTCCATCCGGTAGAGGCGAACCCTTTTCGACGAACCAGTAACCGCTTTCGTCTTCGATCATCACCAGTCCGCCCACCACCTCGCGCACCAAAAAGACCGCCTTGCCGGGGAACGGCTGCTTGCTCGCCTCTTCGATGCCCGCAAGGCGATCACTTGTCAGCTCCGATGTTGTCGCCGTCGTCGTAAGATCGAGATTCTCGCCGGCTTTCGATTGGGCAGCCGCTTGCTTGTTGTGCGTCTCCCGCACCACTTTCTGGTTCGTTCGGTTGAGAGGATCGCGAACCTCAATGCCTGAAGTGGGTGGATTTGGGCGCGCATCGAGAATGTCGTAATACATGGCGAAAGGCAGAACCGCGCAGTTGATCGCAAGAATTAGGCCGGCTCCCTTCAGGTAGCCATCAAAGCGCTTGTCGCGCGGCGGGCCGGCAGGCACCGGCGAAGTCTCAGCCATTGGTTTGCCGCTTGCGTGTCGTTCGGTCATGATGGGTCCTTTGGCCGCAATGCACTGGCAAGATCGCTATAAGGATCAAGCGACAGCGGCGACGCCGGCGTTTGCTGCATGGCATCGTAGATGAGAGGGACAAGATTGACCGCCTGGTCAATGAGAGGATCGCTTCCGGCCTGATACGCGCCGATCATCCGCAAATCCCGGGTTTCTTCAAAACGGGAAATCAGTCCGCGCAGGCTCGTTGCGAGCTTTGCTTGCTCGGCTGTCCAGTTATGCTGGGCGAGGCGGGAAATCGAGCCAAGAATATCAACGGCTGGAAACCGGCCCTGCGCAGCGATGCCGCGATCAAGCACAATATGCCCGTCGAGCGTGCCGCGGATTGCGTCGGACACCGGATCATTATGATCGTCGCCATCGACCAGCACGGCGTAAATGCCGGTGATCGTACCCTCGCCGATAAGTCCGGGACCCGCCCGTTCGAGAAGGCGCGGCAGCTGGCTGAAGACGCTCGGCGGATATCCGCGCGAAACCGGCGGTTCACCTGCAGCGATGGCGATTTCACGTGCAGCATGGGCAAACCGTGTAATCGAATCGACGATCAGCAAGACGTTCTCGCCGCGATCACGGAAGTATTCGGCAATGGCTGTCGCCGTGTTCGGCGCCAGGCGCCGCATCATCGGGCTTTCATCGCCCGTCGCAATGACGGCGATGGTCTTCTCCAGCTTGCCCGCCATCGTGTCTTCGAGCATGTCACGCACTTCCCGGCCCCGCTCGCCCGTCAGCGCCAGCACCACGGTGTCGAAATCACCGGCCTTGGTCATCATGGCAAGAAGCGTGGATTTGCCGACACCCGAGCCGGCAAAAATGCCCATGCGCTGGCCGAAACACATCGGCACGAACACGTCCACAACATTGACGCCGCTGCGCAGACCCTTTTCGACCCGGCTTCGGTTCATTGCAGATGGCGCGCAGCGATCGACCGCAACGTGTTCTGTTCCTGCCGGCAAAAGCCCCCTGGCATCAAGTGGCGAACCAAGAGCATTGATGACCCTGCCCTTCCAGTGTGGCGTCGGCGCAATGCGAAACGGTCCTTCGGGAAAAACAGAAGTACCAAGCGGCGGCATGACCCGGTCATCGAACGGCTTGACCAGAACCCGCGCCTGCTCGAGACGGACCACTTCTGCAGGATGCAACGCGTCGTCGCAGCGGATCATGACCAGATCGCCAAGCTGTGCTTTGTCCGAAATACCGCGAACACCGATGGCGGAACGCGATACCTCATTGACATAGCCGCCCAGCGCGACTGCGGCACGCTGCTGTGATGCGTGCGATACGAGGCGGGCAAGAGCGTCGAGACTGCCCCTCCGCTCGCTCATGGTCTGCAAGGCGTTTTCAACGGCCAGCATGATCTACTCGCGTGCCGCGTGAATAAATTGCCAAATCACGAGGTCGATCCGAGCGTCTTGACGCCGTCCCTGAAGGTGTTCTCATTGCCGCGAAGCAGCGCATCGACGCGCTCAAATGCGCGGGTCACACTCATCAGCCGTGTCATTTCACTGATCGCATCGACATTCGATCCTTCGATTGCGCCCTGAATGACACCGGCATTGGGATTATCCAGCGCCGGCTGGGCGGCAACGCTGGGAATGACCGCCGAATTGTCGAAATAGGTCAGCTTGGCATTGGGATCGATGGTGAAGAGCCCGATTGCTCCAAGTTGCCGGCCATTTTGATAAACTGCGCCATCCGATGAAATCTTCGGCGGTCCGCCATTGGGATCGATCGTCAGCGGCTGCCCACCCGCGTCGAGCATGGGGTAACCCTTGACCGAGAGCAGTTCGCCGGTCGTCGACATCTGCATGCGACCGTCACGCGTATAGACCTGGCCCGCAGGTGACTGCAGCGAAAACCAGACATCTCCCTTTGCCGCCACGTCAAGCGGATTGCCGGTCTGGGTGATGGGTCCGGCCTCGGTCTTGATGAAGCTTTCACCCGCCGAAACGAAGCTCGAATTCTCGGCGGCCTTTGACACCATGGCGTCAAACTTCATGCCTGTGGCGCGAAAGCCCGGCGTGGACATGTTGGCCACATTCTGCGCCAGCGCATCGAGACGGCGCTCCAGCGAGATTTGCGAGGAAAGTCCCACATAGATTGAGTTTTCCATCAGCGTCCACCCAGCTTGAAGGATTGCAAGGTCGTCAAAATACTGTCCGCGATACCGATCGAAGACGTTCCCCCGAACAACATCGAGGGAATGCTGCTGGCGGTCGAGGGATTGTTCATTTCGTACATGGCGGTGAAGCGTGTGATGAGCTTGTCGAGCTTCTTGGGGTCTTTCAGATCCGCAAGGTCAAGCTTGTCTTCGACCATCTTCGCCTGGCGGTCGATATCCATATTGGACATCGCGGCCGGAATGGAAAACGTGGTCTGAAACACCTGCAGGAGTGCCTTGTCGCCGAGAATTTCATAGGCATTGGTTATTGCGGGTGCCTTGCGGGCAAAATACAGGGCGAGGCGAACGCCTTCGTTTTGCTGACCTGTCTCGATCTCGAGGGTCTGACGCACGTATTTATCGGCGATCGGCTGTAGTGCTCCGGGCTGGCTGGTGGCTTTGTCAGCGTATTTGGCGAAGTTGAATGCCGTGGCCAAGTCCTTGTAGCGCGTATCGGTCAGCTTGTTGGCAAAACTCTCCTTGTCGTCGACACCTTCTGTCAGCACCTTGCGAATGAAGGCCTTGGCAAAGGCCATGCTATCGAGGCCGAATGCTTTTAGGACATAGTTGTAGAGCTTGGTATCCTTCATGAAATCATCAACTGATTTCACATTCTTGATGTTCTTCAGGTAATAGTCTGTCTCGCGCTGCACCAAGGGCTCTTTGGAGACGCGGGCAAGCGAGCGCGGCAAGTCCGCAGCGATCAAGCGATAGCTCGTCATAGTATTGATCATGATGCGCCTTTCCCGAAGCGTTTGGCGCATTTGTCTCAAATCAAGCTTGCCTGAAGCTGTCGGCGTGACGTCGCTAGCCCTGAATGGCAATCCGCAGCGGATACGAGATCACGTTGCGGTATCCAGCATAGCGGCAGACGATGAACGAAGACCCTGCACGCCCAGAGGCCGTTTGAGCATTGCGGCATGCATCCGAGCTACAAGGCGTGGGGTCGTTGATTTGAGAAGCGCGATGCGGCCGGGATTGGTATTGCAGCGAGCACAAACGGGCTAGCTAGACCGTCAATGGCTTCTGACCAATGTAGATCTCGGCCTCCCGCGCAGCTTCGATAAACGCCTGGCGAGCCTTAGTGCGGGTGATTTTGCCGTGCAGCGCATCAAGACAGGCCTGACGGGCCGCTGTGAGTTTTCGGCTGTTCTTTATCGGCCAATCGTGAAGCAGGAACTCGCTTGCCTCTTGTACTGACGAAATATTCCTCTCCTTGCCGACATGTTCGGTCATGATTGTCACATAGGGAAATGGCAAGTCGCGCAGACGCGATAAACGCGGGATCGCAATGCTGTGCGAACTGGCAATTGACGCCAATTCCCCCTCCCCGATATAGATTTCCGATTCTTTGGCTGCCTCGATGAAAGCTTCGCGTGCAGTGTTGATCCCAACTGCCCTCTCCATCGCATCCAGACAGGCGATGCGGGCCTTCAAGTGCCTCGCGCCCTTCTGTGTCGGCCAATCATGGGCAAGGAAATCACCGGCCTCTTCCACCGATGTTATGGTCCGATAGCGGCCGGCCTCTTTGGTTGCAACGGTGACCGCTCTAAACGGATATTTGCGCATATCCAGAAACGCAGGTTGTTGATTTGCGGTTCCAAAAGATGAGCGTATAGTGCCCGCCGGAATAACCAGGGCAGATGCTTTGGAAGTCCCATTGGGTTCGCAATACGTGGAGGGGCGCCATGCCGCAACGACTCAATTTCAAATCAGATTGCCCGATGTGCGGGGTAACATATCTCTACATTCCAACCGGAGTGACCAATTCTACCGTCATCCATTGCAGTTCATGCAATACCCCGCTCGGGATGTGGTACCAGCTTGAGACGTCCTTTGTTGCGCAAGGTGGTCCAAAAGGCACACCCGGGATGGAGGATGAGCAGGTCATCCGAGAGGCGTAGCTCCCCATAATGAACATGTGCGAATGGAACCTACGGGCCACTGTGGTTCTGTAGCCGGCCATGCCGGATGAACGGAGACGCCGCGATGGATATTCGACTGACACTGATCGAGTTATGCGAGGCCTTCAATGCGCATGATCTGGATCGCATCATGACATTCTTTTCTGATGATTGTGTCTTGGAGATGCCGCGGGGCAACGAGCCTTGGGGTTCTCGTTTCGAGGGCAAACGGAACGTACGAGAGGCGCTGGCAACACGCTTTGAAGGCTTGCCAGATGTTCACTACGGCAACGAGCAGCATTTTGTAGATGCGGCTGCCGAAACCGGCATCTCAAAATGGATGCTCACAGGCACCACCCTCGACGGAACGAAAAAGGAGGTCCAAGGTTGTGATTTCTACACGTTTCGCAACGGCAAGGTCCTCCGCAAAGACTCGTACTGGAAAATCGTGGAGTAGAAGCGCGTCTCGCCAAACCTTATGGACTTGTTCACAAACTTTGCTGGTAGCAAGATGACTGAAACTCCCGAACATATGGAGATGGCGCGAGCCCGCCTATTCGAGCGCTACTGCATGCATCCCGGCTGCAAGGCCTGGGGAGCATCCGGTTTTGAGAAGCGATATATTGGTATTGTAGCGAGCACAAGTGCCTAGCAAGACCGCGCGACGAAAGCGGAGCAGCCGGCTAAAGAAATCTCGTGATGTAGCTCGAGCGGATCTGGGAGCGGACGTATGAAGATACGGCTTGCAAGCGGTATTTGCACGAAGTGGATGTGATTGCGCACCGGGCTCCTTTGGTACCGACATACTGCAGCTGCCAGCGACGCCATTGGGTCACACCTAAGCATGCAACGCTGTGTTCGAGCCATCCTGAACAGGGGGGTTATGCCGACACAGTTCGCCAAGCCGATCGACAAACACTTATTCCTCGATGAGATGCGGCACGGCATGGATAACCTTTAGTAAATGGAAGATGATTTTCATTCTAAAAATATATATTGTTTTCTAAAGATATCCATATATAAAAGCAGATATCTTTAAAGGAGCCTGTCGTGGCCCGTCCAAAACCCCAGAGCGCTATTCGCTTTCCTCTCTCGTCAGTTTTCGGAACCGAAGCTAACGTCAGGGTACTGCGTGAACTGTCACGCCACCGCGGTCAACTAGATGCATCCACTCTCGTCAAAAGAACAAAGCTTACGCTGCCGTCTGTGCTCAGTGCAATTTCCACTCTTGTCGAGTTCGGCATCCTTGACGAAGCGGGCAGCGGACGCAGTCGGCTTTTCAGCATGAACCGAATATCCCCGTTCAACATTTCCATTCTGTCTCTCTTCGACGCAGAAGAGTCACGCTTCAAAGGTGTCATCGAGGCTGTGAAAGAGTGCGCGGCCTCACTTGGCAACAAAGTGATAGCGGCGTGGATTTATGGCAGTGTCGCCAGAGGAGAAGATCGTGCACAAAGCGATTTAGACGTTCTCCTTATCGCTCACGAAGAAGAAGTCGCTTCCGTGCAAAGCTGGAGCGTCGATTTTCTATTGGCCAAGGGTGAAGCTCTATTGTTCTCACCGTCCGTCAATACCCTTTCATTAGCCGATATTAGAAGACTAATGCAAAATAACGATCCGATGTGGCAAGCAATTGTCAACGACGCGTTGGTATTGAATGGTCTACGTCCCACGTCCATCTTCCAGGCAACCCTCGACAAGAAAGTTCCAACATGACAAGAAGTGGCTCCACGAAAGCAGTCGATGTCAGCCATGGCTTCAATCGCCTGACTATCGCTAGGGCATTTTTGGAATCCGCGCAGAACCAAGTGACGATAGCGCAATCCGGTACCTTGGGAAACCCGATCGCCGCGACGATTGTCAACGCCGCAATCGCTTACACGGATGCTTTGACAGCAGCATTCGGAAACAAGATAAATCAGCAGGACCATTCGGCTGTGGTGAAGACCTTGCGTCAGGTTATGGGTAATCGCCTGCCGAAGGCACAAGAAACTCGATTGTCTCGAATACTCGGGAATAAAGACCTGGCCCAATATGGTGGACGTTTCATGCTGCTCGCTGAGGCCCAGTCACTGCTGAGCCAACTAGAAGAGTACGCCACATGGGCCGAATCCGAACTGGTTCGTGCTTAGCGTTGTTAAGCAACAGAGGCGAAAGCTAAATACGTTTGGGTTCCACGGTTTAGCGGTCGTTTGGTGGCTTTTGTTACTTAATTCCGGAAATCTCGTTGTAGCTATTCCCGCAACGCGCCATCGCAGCTGGAGTTACCTGCGCAGTCATACGCAAAAACAAACAGATATTCAGGCGTTTTGCATATGATGACCCAATTGGTGAGCCCTGGCACTGCCAAGGTGATTGGTATTGGGCGTGAGCCGCGAGTGCTCAAGTCCCCAAATGTCGAACATTAACGACGCGTTGGCTGTTCGTGATTGACTGGTCTTCGACCGGCGATTCGGTTACCGGGCCAGCGCCTGAACCCACGAGCCAACAGCGGCCTAGAAGGTGGCGAGCCAGTGGTAAATGTGAACGTAGTTCATAAATGCGCCTGGTTCGATCGGGCCGCAACTCCTGCAAGGTTCACACAAGCCGACGCTGCTAGCCCTGCAATGCTGGGTAAACGCGCAGGAGAGAGTCTTGGGAATCCTTATTGGACTGGTTGTGACGATGGGATGTCTGCTTGGCGGGTTTATCGCCATGGGTGGGCATGTCGCCGTTCTCATGCAGCCATGGGAATTCGTCATCATCGGCGGTTCGGCGCTGGGCACCTTTCTCGTGGCCAATCCGTTTTCGGCGGTCAAGGATACGGGCCGCGCCTGCATGGAAGCCTTTACAAACAAGATCCCCAAGCAGCGTGACTATCTCGATGTGCTCGGCGTTCTTTATGCATTGATGCGCGAACTGCGCGCAAAATCGCGCAACGAGGTTGAGGTTCATATCGACAATCCGACGGAATCGCCGATCTTCCAGACATTTCCGAGTGTACTCAAGAACCACGATTTGACGCACTTCATTTGCGACTATTGCCGGCTCATCATTATCGGCAATGCTCGTTCGCACGAGATCGAAGCGCTGATGGATGAAGAAATCCACACGATCTCCCGCGACAAGCTGAAACCCTACTACGCTATGGTAAGCGTTTCGGAGGGCCTGCCGGCACTTGGTATCGTCGCAGCGGTCCTTGGCGTCATCAAGGCCATGGGAGCGCTCAATGAATCCCCGGAGATCCTCGGGCACCTTATCGGCGCAGCCCTCGTGGGTACGTTTGCCGGTATTTTCCTGTCATACGGCGTCGTGGGTCCAATTGCGACCAAGATCAAGACGACACGCGAGAAGCAGAACCGTCTGTATACGGTGGTCAAGCAGACATTGCTGGCCTATATGAACGGCGCTCTTCCCCAGATCGCACTCGAATATGGCCGCAAGACTATTTCCGCCTATGACCGCCCGTCGATTGATGTGGTCGAGCAGGAAACGTTGACCCCTGCGCCAGTACAACAGGCCGCCTAGGATTAATCATGGACGTCGAGGCTGAACAGAAACGACCCGATGTGTTGGCAGAGAGCATTCTGCGCGCCGCCGGCATGTCAGTCGACGACCTTAAATCTTTCGAAACGGTCTTCCGCGAACTTGCCGCTTCGTTCGCTACAAGGATGGCCGCACAGACGGAGGTCGCCGTCGGCGCCGAATTTGTCCGCATCGAGTCGCTGGAAAAGGACGATATCGCCGACACTTTATCGCGCTCTGGGCTTGTGGGTATGGTGCCCGTGGCAAAGTGGGGATCGCGGCTGCTGCTTGCCGCCGACCGCAGCTTCGTCGATTGCGGCATTGAAGCGCTTTTCGGTTCGGGCGCAAGTCTTGAGACCGGGAGCGCGGCAAGGCCGCTGACGACCGTGGATCTTGGCATTGCCCGCCAGGTTTTTGGCGATGTCACGGCGTCGCTCGATCACATGTTCTCCGGTGGGGCAGAGTCACTGTTTCAAATTGGTGATCTCGTCGAGGCTGCTCATCTGGCCCCCGGGACAGTCAGCGAAACGCGCATGATTTGCTGTGCGATTGCACTTAAGGCGGCCGGCCGGTCGGGTCAGATCCTGATCCTGCTGCCACGCTCCAGCTTCAAGCCAATGCAGGATGCTATGGCGCGCATGCTGCGTCAGCCTGCACATCATTCCGACCCGACATGGGCGAAGAAGCTGCGTCTGGAAGTCAGCCGTGCTCGAATCGAGGTCGAGGCCTATTTGCAGCAGGGGTCCATGACCCTCGAACAGATTGCCTTCCTCAAACCAGGACAGGTCTTGCATTTACCTAAAGATGCAATCGACCAAGTGCGACTGCGCAGTGGCAATCAGGCGCTTTACAAATGCCGCCTTGGCAAGGCTGGCAGTGCATTCACCGTGCGGATCACCGATCCCGTCAATGAAGAAGAGGATCTCCTTGATGAGCTTGCCGCTGGTTAATCTCATTTCGATCACCCTGAGTGCGCTGTCGCTGGTCATCTTCTTTGCGGCGCTGCGAAAAGCCAATCGCCTGACAGCAATGAGCCGGGTGATGGCGCATCAGGTTGCAAGTTCAGCCGCCAATCTCCAGCAGGCGCTGGCGATCCTGCAGGCAGAGCGGGAAACCTGCCGCGACGAAAGCGTTCGGCTTGAAGCTAGATTGCGCGATTCCGATCGGGTCCGCTCAGAGATCACCCGCGCCATCGACCTCGTCGAACGTGCCAAAAGCGACCTTAAGGACGGCGTTCGCCCCTCACCGCTGCCAGTCCAGCCGTCGGCTGCCCTCCCTCCCTTTGTCGCCAGGGCCGCACCCGTTGTGCCAGCACAGCAGCCCGGCGCCCCGGCAAGGGCGCTCCCCGTTTTCGTCAACCGCATCGTGCGCAGTGCCGATGTGGCAAGCGCAGTCCTTTAAACCTCTTTTCGTTCAGGACCCTTAAGATATGACCACAACCGACAAGAACTCGATCGAAGACGAGCTAAACGAGGCAATCGAAGACCTCAAGCGCGACGACCCGCAGCCGGGCCGCAAGCCAGCGGGCTCCAAGCCCAACATCGACCTCATCATGGGCATCCCGGTTGACGTTCAGGTGGTGCTGGGCTCAACCTCGATGCCCGTCGCCAATTTGATGAAACTCGGGCGCGGTGCAGTCGTTACGCTCGACAAGCAGATCGGCGACCCGGTGGACATCGTCGTCAACGGCCGCGTCATCGCCAGGGGTGAGGTGATTGTTCTCGAAGACGACAGTTCGCGCTTCGGTGTCAGCCTGACCGAAGTTATTGGCAGCGGCGTCTAGCCGCGCATATCATTTGTAACCTTAGAAGCCGGTCCGCATGAGCGATCAAGAAACACCCCAAAGTGCAAGCGCCATTCAGGATTTGTCGGGCCCCGAAAAAGTGGCTGCACTGCTGGTTGCGATCGGACGTCCATCCGCATCCAGGCTTTTGAAGCATTTCACCGCCGATGATTTGCGCTCGCTCGCCGGCCATGCCCGCAAGCTCGAACCCATCACGCCGGGGGATTTCGAAGAACTGGTGAAACAGTTCGAAAATGCCTTTGCCGATGGCGCGCCGGTTTCGGAGGCCGGCATGCGCTTTGAGGGGCTGCTGCGCGAAACGCTCTCGGCGGAAGATGCCAGCGCTGTCATCGAGAACCGGCGACCGGAATTGCTGACACAGGAATCTGTGTGGGATCAGCTTCCGCGTATTCCAGCCGACGTGCTCCACACCTATCTGGTCGCCCAGCATCCGCAGGTCACCGCCTATGTGATTTCCCGGCTGCCGTCGGATATTGCGGCAAAATTGCTCATCCGCTTCAGCGCTCCAGAGCGCAGCGCCATCATTCAGCGCACGCTGCATATCCGCAAGGTTGCACCATCCATATCCGCGATGCTGGAAACGCTCCTGCAGCGCGAAGTGACCGGAAAGGACAACACAAGCGCGCAAAAGAGCCATCACGGTACGATTGCCAATATCATCAATCAGCTCGAAAAATCCGAGATCGACGAATTGCTCGCCGGCCTTACGGACCTTGGCGTTGATGACCTGGCCAAGATCAAGGCCAAGCTCTTCACCTTCGAGGACATTGCGCGCATATCACAGCGTGCCCGGCTGGTGCTCTTCGACGAAATCCAGACCGATGTTGTCACAACGGCGCTTCACGGCTGCGAACCGCAGTTGCAAGAGCTCATCCTGCAATCCCTATCGACCCGTGGTCGCCGTATGGTCGAAACAGAGCTCTCCAGCCAGACCAATATCAATGCCAATGCGGTCACAGAGGCGCGGCGCGTCATTGCCCGCACGGCGATTGGACTTGCAGATCGCGGCGATCTCAAGCTCGACGCGGAAGTACCCGCATCGTGAAACGCAGTTAATCAATGTCAGAGGGCGCTGACAAAGAGAGCAAAACGGAAGAAGCGACTGAGAAAAAAATCAGCGACGCGATCGAGAAGGGCAACCTCCCCTTCTCTCGCGAAGCACCCATCCTCGCCTCTATCATTGCGTTTTTGATCATCATGGTCTTCGTCGCCGTACCAGGCGGATTGAAACTGACGGCCTTGCTGTCAGAGCTGCTCGATAAATCCGACGACTGGCGCCTCACCAGTGCTGACGATGCACGTCAGTTGTTCTCTATTATCGGCGCTGCGGTCGGGATCGCCCTGTTGCCAGTATTGATCATCATCCCGGGGGCGGGCATCCTCGCCTCGGTGTTGCAGAACGCGCCGCGTATCGTCGCCAACCGGATCGAGCCGCAGTTTTCGCGCATCTCGATCGCTAAAGGCTGGTCACGCATTTTCGGCGCTGCAGGGCGTGTCGAGTTCCTAAAGTCGACATTCAAATTCGCTGCAGCCAGCGCTATCGTCTTTATGATCTTTTTCGAGGACACTCATTTTTTCGTCGACGCGATTATCACCGAGCCAAACGCCCTGCCGGAACTTATCCGCAGTCACCTGGTGCGTTTGCTTTCTTCCATTGCGATTGCCGTTACCGTGCTTGCCGCTTTCGATCTGGCCTGGACCCGCATCCACTGGCGCAGCGAATTGAGAATGACCCGGCAGGAAATCAAGGACGAACACAAGCAAGCAGAAGGCGATCCGCTGCTCAAATCCCGGCTTCGCTCACTTGGCCGTGACCGGGCACGGCAACGCATGATTGCCTCGGTTCCCACAGCCACGCTGATCGTCGCAAATCCGACACACTTCTCGGTTGCTCTGCGCTATGTTGCGGCCAAGGATTCAGCACCGGTGGTCGTGGCCAAAGGACAGGATATTATTGCCCTCAAGATCAGGGAGATCGCGGAGGCTCATGACATACCGGTGTTCGAGAATACTCAACTGGCACGCTCACTTTATAAGCAGGTTCAAGTCAATAACGTAATTGCCCCGGAATTCTACAAGGCTGTGGCCGAACTTATTCAATTTGTTAATGCGCGCCGCCGATAGTTGCGGTGGCTGCAATCGGATGAATGTATGAAAAGAACCCAATATTCCGTCGCCCGCGTCGAGATCATCTCCGAACACCTGGTGGAGGTCATTAAAGATCTCCGCCTTGTCGATGTGGCGGATTATATTGCTTTCATCCGCTGCGAGCTTTTCGGTAATATTGCAGACATCGTCAACTCGGCCACGGAACTGACTTTCTATCCAGATATGCTCACCTTTGGTCTTGGCGGCGAATACACGCTCGACTGGAACTCTTCACCCAAGGTGATGCTTGATCTGGAATTCAGCAATATGGGCGTGAACGCCTATTTTCGCCTGACGCTGGCGGCAGACTCCACAGAAATCGATCTGCACCATCTGCGTTTTGCCGACACCGGACGCAGCCCCGCCGACAACACGGCCCTGCTTGCAGCCGCATTTGAAGACGCGCGCCTTCCACAATTTACGACACCAGCGAATGGCTGAGCGACCGATCTTCTCGTCGACTACTTGAACCTGTTGGTTATGACCGGCATCTGGATAACGCCCAGCGCCAGTGCCGTGGCAACGGTCGACGTGCGGTTGGAGCAGCCAAGCTTGTTCTTGGCGTTTTGCAGATAAGTGACCACGGTCCAGCGGGCGATGTTTAGAATTTCGCCAATTTCGCCATCGGTCTTGCCATTGGCCGCCCAATAGAGGCAATCAATCTCGCGCTTGGTCAGAAGGTTTTCAACGACGGCGGCCAACACCGGATTGCGGTTGCCGTGCAGTGTGTTGTGAAGCCGGGTCGCCACGGCAGCCAGTCGCTTGCGCGTGCGATCGATGAAAGCGGTCTGCTCGGAGGTTTCGACGTCGAATGTGAACTCGGTGATCCCTCGAAAGCCGTAGGAATTGCAAGCATCGACAGTAAGAAAAAGATTGCCCAGACCGCGCAACTCACAGTCGCGCAGAAATTGTTTTGACTGGGCCTCCAGCCCGCTTTCCGCAGACAGATTGCGGATTGTGCCGGGAGCATCGGCCGGACGCGGGGAAACCGTGATCCCCTGCACGAGAGGATCAACCTTGTAGTAGTTCTTAGCCGAATAACGAAGCACCCAGTTCATGGGCAAGGTCGTCAGCACCGATATTTCCGGCGCTGAACCTTGATGAGGGCCGGCCGGAGCCGAGTGGCCAATATGCGTGATATGCTTGCAGCTCAGTTGCTGTCTGATTTGCACAAGCATTTGAAGGGTGTCGCCAGTGCCATTACCGCTGAACAAACCTTGCTGGAAATCCGGGAAATGGGCCAGATCAAAATACATCGGGGACTCGAACCATTCCTCTTAGCAGGCGTAATATGCCGACATCGTCATTAGTATCTTTAAAAATCGAGATTGCTTTAAATGCTAAAGAATCAACAACGTGTGTATGGTTGCACCAGCTTGGTGCAGCATACAAGCCGTGAACACCGTATTTCACTTAATTGCAACGGTATGGCAATTTAAGATTGACAATCCCATAAGTCTTGCCCGCAACTTGTTGGGGCGCATCAGGCCGCGGGTGATCCCAGATTGGTGCGTTAGTCCACGTCTTTATCACCCAATCGACTGTTAACCGTACCGCGATATTTTCTACTATCCTTGGTTGTATTTCCGCATGGTCAAAGCAATGAACGATGATTTCTTCGATACGCTTCCGGTTTTCGTGCATTTCGAGGGGGTCGCCGACACCGGCAACTACAAACCCCTGCCCGATGATTGGGTGCTGGCAACGGCTGACATTGTCGGCTCGACCAAGGCGATCAAGGCGGGCCGCTACAAGGCGGTCAACATGGCCGGTGCGAGCGTCATCTCCGCCATCCTCAATGCACTTGGCAAGCGCAGCTATCCCTTCGTTTTCGGCGGCGACGGTGCATTGGTAGCGCTTCCAGCTTCGGCTGCGGATCGCGCGCGCGAAGCGCTTGCCGCAGTCCAGGCCTGGGTTGCGGATGAACTGCAGTTGAGCCTGCGTGCAGCGCTTGTGCCGATGCGCGATGTAAGGGCACAGGGGCTTGATGTGCGCGTCGCCCGGTTCAGCGTCAGCCCCGACCTCTCCTACGCCATGTTTGCTGGAGGCGGAGCGAGTTGGGCGGAAGCGCGCATGAAGGCAGGCGAATACACGATCGAGGCAGCGCCATCCGGAACGCGGCCCGATCTTGCCGGCCTGTCATGCCGCTGGAACCCAATCCAGGCGCGTAACGGCGAAATCGTGTCAATCATTGCCGTGCCTGGCACGCCCGGCGCGAGCGCAAAGTTTCAGAAGCTGGTTACCGACATCATTGCCGTTGCCGCTGAACAGAACCGCGGCGCCCACCCGCTTCCGGCCGAAGGCCCTCCCATTATCTTCAACACCAAGGGCGTTGAAACGGAAGCTCGCGCCACCGCCCCTGTTGGCAAGCGATTTCATCGCAAGCTTGCAATTATCGGTCAGATCATCTTGCTCTTTGCGCTCGACAGGCTGGGACTAACCGCCGGAGGGTTCGATCCGAAGCGGTATAAGGTTGAGGTGGCACAAAATTCCGATTTCCGCAAATTCGACGATGGCCTCAAAATGACGATCGACATCGATGCCGAACGCCTTCGCCGGATCGAGATGCTTCTGGAAGACGCTTCAGCTGCCGGTATCAGCCGCTATGGATTGCACCGCCAGGATTCCGCTCTCATCACCTGCTTCGTGCCGACACCACTTGCACATGACCACATCCATTTCATCGATGGCGCCGCAGGCGGTTATGCGATGGCCGCGAGCAATCTGAAGTCGAAGCTGTCATAAATCTGGCGGCAGCTACGACTTCACAATATGCTTGCCCACCAGTCCAAGCTTCGCGAAGATGTTGCGGGTGTCGATAATGAGGGGCGCCCATTTGGCCAATGCCGCATAGTCGATTCCATCATGATCGGTCGAAATCAGCACAGCGTCGTAAGATCTCACATTTGCCTCGGTCAGATCTTCGGATTTGCGGCCCTTGAGCGTCATGTGTTCGCGTGTGGTCGGGATTTCGGCGACGAAGGGGTCGTGGTAGTCGGCACGTCCCCCACGTTCCTCGATAATCTCAATCAGCCGCAGTGAGGGGCTTTCGCGGATATCCGGCACGTTCTTCTTATAGGCCAGGCCAATAACCAGCACGCGTGAGCGGCTGAGCGCCTTGCCTGCCCGCACGTCAAGGGCTTCGGCCAGGCTGCTGACGACATAGCGCGGCATGGCAGAATTGATCTCGCCGGCCAGTTCAATAAACCGCGTCGGCAGCTCATATTCACGCGATTTCCACGTCAGATAGAATGGATCAATGGGGATACAATGGCCGCCCAGACCTGGACCAGGATAAAACGGCATATAGCCAAACGGCTTGGTTTTTGCAGCCTCGATGACCTCCCAGATGTCGATGCCCATGGCCGCGTAGACAACCTTCAGTTCGTTAACCAGCGCGATGTTGACAGAGCGGAAAATGTTCTCCGTTAGCTTGACTGCCTCGGCCGTCGCGTTGGAGGAAACCGGTACAACCGTTTTCACCGCCGCGCCATAAAATGCCTGCATCAAGTTGCGCGCCGCTTCACCATCACCGGCGACAATTTTCGGGATCGTGGCCGTGTGGAAATCGCGATTGCCCGGATCCTCCCGTTCCGGCGAAAAGCCGAGATAAAAATCAATACCGGACTTGAGACCCGTTTCTTCGAGGATTGTCTTAACGACATCGTCGGTCGTGCCGGGATATGTCGTCGATTCCAGGACGATCAATTGCCCGGGACGCAAGGTTGCGGCAATCGAGCGGCTTGTCGCCTCCACGAACGAAAGATCCGGATCGCGGTGTTTGGTCAAAGGTGTCGGCACGCAAATGACAATAACATCGCATGTTGCAAGTTGGGCAAAATCACTCGTCGAGTGGAATCTGCCGGTCTTTGCCTCGCTTGCCAGCGCCGCATCGGTTACCGCTTCTATGTAGGAGCGCCCGGCATCGAGCGCGACGATCTTGTCTGGATCGATGTCGAAGCCCGTAACGGCAAAGCCGCTGCGCGCGAGCGTGATTGCCAAGGGAAGTCCCACATAGCCAAGGCCGATGACACCGGCACGGGCCTTGCGTGTTGCGATTTTGCCTGAAAGGTTTTCAAGTGGAGAGGAGGTCAAGACGATCTCTTTTGTGCGAGCGCAAATGCAATCAAGTGACGTTTAGATGGCTTCTATCAAATTGCCTGTCAAGCGAGCGGTCGCAGACAGGTCTCCTCACGATCAAGTGACTAGTCCCTATTGTTTAGGTTTGATGACATCCCCATGTGAATGACTTGGAAAACAACGACTGATAAAGGACCGCCCGTCGAGCTACCCGCTCAAGTCGTATCGGACCGGTGAGATTGCGGCGCCGGCTTACCTGTGCCAGCGTTGACACCGTCGCCCGATTCACTCATTTTCATCTTGGCCCGGCATGTCTTGAGTGTGTTCTGAACACGCTGGGCCGGCAGTAGTGAAGAACCGGGGAACGGACGTGGCTCACATTTGCAAGGATCAAGGATGAGCACGACCCAATCTGACGTATCCGTCATACTTCTCGACAAGGTAGCTGACTGGCTGACACAATCTTCGCTTGCGGGTGAAAATCTCGAAACAATCGTACGCGGCTTTTGCGAACGTATTGCAGCGGCCGGCCTGCCAATTGCCCGCGTCAATCTTTCGTTTTCCATGCTCCATCCGCTCTATGACGCCCTCGGATTCACCTGGAAGCGGTCGAGCGGCATGACTGTCGAGGGCTATCGGCACGATCCAGGCGGAAAACCCGAACGCTTCTTGCTGAGCCCGTATTTTTACCTGCTCACCAATAATCTTGAACATGTGCGCCGGCGCCTTGATGTTGACGGACCGATGGAATTTCCGGTTCTCGACGAATTGCGCCAGGAAGGCGTTACTGACTATCTTGCTTTCCTGCAGCCTTTTGGCGGCCAGTCAACGCAGGGGATGATGGGTTCCTGGGCCACCGACAGTGGCGGAGGGTTCAGCGATGCCATGATCGGCGCGCTTTTGCGTCTGCAGCATCATTTGGCTGTGGCTGCAAAGATGGCGGTTCTTGGCAAGCTCGCCGACAATATGCTTACGACCTATCTTGGCGGCAATGCCGGCAAACGCGTCCTCAATGGCCAGATCCGCCGCGGCGACGGCGAGACCATCCGGGCGGCACTGGTGATGGGCGATATGCGCCAGTCGACGGTGCTGGCCGAAAAGGAAGGCCGCCAGGCCTACATCGATACGCTCAACCATTTCTTCGATGCGATCGCTGCGCCATTCAACCGCGGCGGCGGAGAAATCCTCAGCTTCATGGGCGACGGCTTTCTGGCAGTGTACCCTTGCGGGCGTCACAAGGATCCCTCGAAGATGGCGTGCGAAGCCGCCCTGTCGGCTGTGTTCAAGGCGCAAGCGCGCGTCGCCGAACTCAATAAAGAGCGGCGCAAGGATGGTTTAAGTGATGTCCGCTACGGCATCGGCCTGCATGTCGGCAATGTGATGTTCGGCAATGTCGGTCTGAAGGACCGCCTGACCTTTTCTGCCTTCGGTTCAGCAGTAAACGAGGTTCAGCGCCTGCAGGGCCTTACCAAGAAATATTCACGCGAAGTGATCGCCAGCCAGGCATTCGCCACCTATTGCGGCGGGGATTGGACCACTTTGGGAGAGGAAAAATTGCGCGGCGTTGGCCAGAAGGTCACGGTTCTCTTGCCCAAGTCGACCGGCGAGACAGTTCAGCTGGATGACGCCTATGACGATGTCGCCTATGACGGCTTGTCGGAAGCCGAGCAGGTCATGCTTCTGCACCGCGATGCCAAAACGCAACGCCCCTTGCTCGAGAAATTCATGCAATGATAGGAAAGATCCTCGCCATGGCTCTTCTGGCCGCCACTTTCAATTTAGCCAGTGCGGCAGCGGAGCCGGCGGGCGACGTGCTTATCGATAATTTCGATGGCAATGACTTTTCGCCGGGCGGCGGACTTTATTATCGCGAAAATTTCGAGCAGAGCGCTGGAACGGTGGAGTTTCAATCTGAAGTGAAGCAGAGCGGCACAGGCGCTTTGAAGCTCAGTATCAAGCCACTTTGTCCAAATACAAATGAGAATTGCAGCGAACGGGCCGAGATCTGGGAGAAAACCGAACGGCGCGTGCCCTATAACCAGGGCGTCTGGTATGGTTTTTCGGTCAAATTTGCCGATCCCCTCCCACGCGGCGACCATCGTTATCTGATCGCACAGTGGAAACGTGAAATAGGACCCGAGGCGGTCGGCGACTTCAGTCCTTTCCTCGCGCTTCGTCTCAACCAGGGCAAATTGTTTGCCACCATCGAGACCAATTATGTAGCGCCTTCAAAGGCGCAAGGATCAAGCACCGTTAAGGCGTGCGGCGATAAGCAGACGCCGGTATGGTTCCGGCCGGACACCAACCAAATGCGCGCGCTTGTTGCGACAGACACAAGCTGGACGCCGCAAGATGGCAGCCAGTTCAACAGCTGCACCGATGCGATCGTCGTGACCGATCACGGCAACAAACTACCAACGCCGGATTCCGGCTGGATCGACTTTGCCATCTATACCAAGCCCGGTCCTGATGGCTCCGGCCACGTCGAGATTTTTGCCAACAAAAAATGGATCGTGACGGTCAAGGGCCATGTCGGGCACGCTGACAAGGGTCTTGGTGCCAATCAATACTTCAAGTTCGGTCCTTATCGCGCCGCGGACAAGACCGACTGGACCCTCTATTACGACAATTTCCGCCGCTCTCCCCGCTGCGCCGATGTTCTGGATGCAGATATCTGCCCCATGCCCTAGGCGCGGCTTTCAAGCTTGCGCAAGGGGCATCACCATTAAGTAAATCCCCCAGAATTACTGTCAATCTCTCCATAATTTAATGGTTTTTCCCAGTGGTATAATTCATTGACTTCGGTCATGCTGATTATTATTTGCGTGATAACGACGCGATGCTTTCCTGTCATAACTGGCGGTCACTGCCCACAGCGCACGGTACAATTCTCCGAATCGGGATCCTGGGCGCCTTCGGGTATTGCTTTGCTGCGTCACACGGTATTGTTCGGGTGACAGGCTAGAAACTGCCTCGGCAGTCTTTCGATATCTCGACACTTTCTTGCTCCTAAGTTTGAGGTTTTCATACGGTCACCGTTGCAAGAAGTTTGCCGGAGCAAAGGACTCCGAAACCGCCACCTTGAGGGGCGTGTTCGACACTTTGGCGACTATTGCGGTGATCGCCCCCGGTTCGCGCGGGTCACTGTCATAGGCACAGGGCGATACCAGCAGTGCGATGCCGATCAGGCATTTGATGGCAAACTGCATAACGAGACTCCTTCCGATTTCCCATTGGAGATGGCACAAGCGAAACGATATTCCTCATGTCTCCCCCATGTGTCCCAACCCATCGAATTTGCATCTTGGCGTAGCATTCGTCGCTCCGAATACATTTGCGTACAAATAATTCTATCAGAGACTGAGGGTTGATCCGATCGCGCTCGTCACGGGGCTTCCATGAATGCAATTCTCGTGTGTAGCTTGCTCACGCAAGGTTGTCGTGTCTAGATGGCGCACGCGTGGACGATTGGAGGGATGGGAAAATGAGTTTCAGAAGTGTACTCTTTGGCTCGTGTGCGGCCATCATTTCGGCCTCTGCCGCAGCCGCAGCTGATGCCACTGTTGTCGCCGAACCAGAACCAGTCGAATATGTTCGCGTCTGTGACGCCTATGGCGCAGGTTTCTTCTATATCCCCGGAACGGAAACATGCCTGAAGATCATGGGGTATGTCCGCTACGATATCAGAGCGGGCGACAATTCCTATACGGGTGCGGAACGCGATACCTGGTCCAAACGCTCACGCGCAACGCTTCGCTTTGATGCACGCTCTGACACCGAGTTGGGGACGCTCCGTTCCTACATCGAAACGCAAATCCAGTATACCAATGGTGACACGGTCTCGTACCTCCCCCATGCATACATTGAACTTGGCGGTTTTCGCATAGGTGCCACGGATTCCCAGTTCTCCTCGTGGACAAACTATGCCGGCGATTTGATCAATGACGATGTCATTGGGTATGGTCCGTATTCTGACGCCCCCACCAACCAGGTCAACTACACATTCAAGGGTGGCAATGGCTTTTCCGCAATGATCGGTCTGGAGCAGGGCAGCGTCGGCGACTTCGGCTATTCCGATGAAGAGCTCGAGAAGAACTACGTCATCGACGACTACCTACCCGACATTGTTGGCGGCCTGAAGCTGGAACAGGGGTGGGGTTCGATTTCCGCGGTGGCCGGGTATGACGCGTTGGACGAGACCTGGGCCGGCAAGGTTCGCGTTGACGTGGAATTCACCGAAAAAATTTCCGGATTTCTGATGGGTGGCTATCAATCCGATTGGGACAGCGCCATTGGCGTGAACAGCTACTATGCCAATTGGGAGGGCGACTATGCACTTTGGGCCGGTCTGTCGGCAAAGGTGTCGGACAAGGCCACATTGAATGGCCAGGTCGCTTATGAGGAATACGGCAATATCTCCGCCTCATTAAATGTGAGATACAAGGCCATTCCCGGTTTCGATATTACTCCGGAGATCACCTATACCAGCTATGACGATGACCGTGGCGATCCCATAGAGGGCAGACTGCGACTGCAGCGCAACTTCTAGAGATTCAATATACAATTGCACGCACATACAATCTGGAACTTTATCTGCCGAGTTCCCAGACCAAGAAGATCCGTAGAGATTCATCCGGATGACGTGGTGCCAATGAGGCTCGATTACTGGCATTCGAAAGTCAAGCAACCAAGCTGAAGTTGCTGATAGACGTTCGTTTGAAAATGCCGATAACAGCAAATTTTCAGCGACACCGATTGTTGCTCTAAGGTCTACAATTTTCCTCATCGGCTTCGGGAAAACGCTGTCAATTCGCCATGATGGGAATTGAACCATCGATCCTGAAACAACCTGCGGAGATGATCCAGCGGTATAACAGCAGCTTATGTCAGGCCATTTGAGACGCGTTACATTCCTAGCGGTGATAACTCTAAAAGAAACTGCGCTTCAATCGGCGGACCCTAAGCAGGTTCGCTGGCCCAATCTTCATGTCCATGGCGTATTCGGATCACGAAAATGGTTCCATTCTCTTCGATACGGTAGACAATCAGATCGGCTTTGAACGGATGGAATCCTAACCGGGCGCGAAATCTCTTCTCGCTCACGAGCCATCCGGGGATTGGCGGCGATCAGTTCAAGTACCGCGAACAAGTCGTCATGGTACCGCCTGGCCTGTACGGATCCGAACATGCGGATACCTTGCTCGGTGAACGCAATGATGTCCTCTTCCGCTTCGACCGAAAGGCTAAAACGCATTATCTGCTGCCGCGCGCCGTTTCCGTACGCGCGGCAGCCGCAGCGAAGAGCTCGTCCTTCGACCGGCTGCCAACACCACTTTTGAGACCGTCATCGACGAAGCCATGCATGGCAGCAATCCTATCACTACGCGTTTGGTCCCTTCGAATCAGATCGCGCACATAGTCACTCGCATTGGAGTATCGCCCGGTCCTTGCCTGGGCTTCGACCCAATCTTTCATCGGGTCCGGTAGAGACACGTTCATAGTAGCCATTCAAGCCTCCATTGCGTCCAGATTAACTGAGTTTGGCAAAGTTTGTCAAACCTGATCCTCTTGGACACAAAGTTTCAGGCGGGCAGCGTTCAATCTGACACCCATTACGCCCCGCCGCGCGTCTCCATTGTTTAAAACGGTGAGCCAGGTGGTAGGCCCTGAACGGTCTCGATCGTCCACGAAAGTATCCGATCGCGAACATCACGCTGATCCGGAACATTCGGCATCGGAATGTTCCTGCGGCAATCGAATTGTTTTGAGCGCCGGAATTCAACTGGCCGACAACGTGCCATCGAGCGCAGGCAATCTTCGACGATCCCTCTTCTCAGCAGAACACTTTTTGACGCTGGTGTCCCAATGCCGCCGCTTGTAATAGCAGCCGGCAGAACAAACGCCACCTTGGTTGATCAACACTCGTCAGTTTCTCCGGCTTGCTCATCAAGAAACGCCTCACGTAAGACATTAGTAGCATGGTTCGCCTCTGGCGTTTTTCCAGGCCCAGAGCAGATCATACCAAAGGCGCAAGCGCACCCCGCTAGACTCCCCGTATGCGGTGCGATAGTCTCAATTTCAATGGGCGACAACGATACGCTATGGGGAAACAATTGGCTGGCATGAAGTCAGGATCTGATCTGTTGCGTATCGAAAATCTGGGCATTTCATTTTCAATGCTCGGTGGACGTATGGATGTCGTCAAGGGCGTTAATCTGCGCGTTCTGCCAGGAAAAGTGACCGCACTTGTCGGTGAATCCGGTTCGGGCAAGTCGGTCATCAGTCAATCCGTCATGGGGATTTTGCCCAACACGGGAAAAGTCACCGGAAAAATTCTCTTCACCGACCCTCTGGACGGCAAGACCACGGATATTTTGCAACTGTCGCGCGATGGCGAGGAGATCAGGGCCCTGCGCGGCAGCCGAATGGCCAAGATCTTTCAAGAACCGATGACGTCACTGTCGCCACTGCATACCGTCGGTAACCAGATCAGCGAAGTGCTGGCGATCCATACCAGCGCAACGAAAGACGAACGGCGCGCGCAAACCGAAGACATGCTCGGCCTTGTGGGTTTTGCCAAGCCAAGCCGCACCTACGACATGTATCCATTCGAGTTGTCTGGCGGCATGCGCCAACGCGCCATGATCGCCATGGCGCTCATCTGCCGGCCGGCCCTTTTGATTGCCGATGAACCGACAACTGCCCTCGACGTGACCATCCAGGCACAAATTCTCGAGCTGCTGCGCGACCTTCAGCACAAACTCAATATGGCTATGCTGCTGATCACGCATGATCTTGGTGTCGTCGCCAATGTGGCAGACGAGGTGGTTGTGATCTATCACGGCGAGATCATGGAGGCGGGGCCCGTCGATGCGATCTTCCGCAGGCCGCAACACGCCTATCTGAAGGGCCTCATGGCGGCCGTTCCACACTTTGACATGAAGCCCGGCGAAAGACTGAAGGCCCTTCGTGAAGTGCCGGTCAATTCAGAGACGCTTTGGGCCAAGAAGAAACGGGTCGAGAATGCTCCGGAGGTACTTGTATCCGTTCGCGGTCTGACCAAAACATTCACCACACGCAAGTCCGGCCTGTTCGGCGGCAAGGACAAGACGCTCGTTCGGGCAGTCGATGGGGTCAGCTTCGACATTTATCGGGGTGAATGCCTGGGCCTGGTCGGTGAAAGCGGTTCGGGGAAAACGACGGTCAGCAAAATATTGATGCGGGCGGTTACACCCGACACCGGCGCAGTTAGCTTCGATGATGGCAGCGGCAAGATCGACGTCCTGGCCGCACAGGGCGATGCGCTCATGGAGCTTCGCACCAAAATCCAGATGGTTTTCCAGGATCCAGTCTCCTCTTTGTCCCCGCGCATGACCGTGCAGAATATCCTCAGCGAGCCGTTGGAAATTCATGGGCGTGGCGACAGCGACTACCGTCTTGAGAAGGTGCGCGCGCTGATGTCGGCGATCGGGCTCGATCAGCGCTACCTCAACCGCTATCCGCACAGCTTTTCTGGTGGCCAGCGTCAACGGATCGGCATCGCTCGCGCTTTGGCATTGGGGCCACAACTGTTGATCTGCGATGAACCGGTCTCGGCACTGGATGTGTCGGTGCAGGCGCAAATCCTCAATCTTCTCAAGGATTTGCAAAAGCAGCTCGGACTGACCTATCTGTTTATTTCCCACAACCTTGCGGTCGTCGACTATATGGCCGACCGTATTGCCGTCATGTGCGGTGGGCGTATCGTGGAAATCGCACCAAGAGAGATTATCCTGCGCAACCCAGTCCATCCCTATACAAAGGCACTTCTTGCAGCCGTGCCTTTCCCCGATCTTGACCGGCCCCTTGATTTCGAGACCCTGCAGGCCAGCGGCGCATCCGATCAAAGAGCTTGGGGTCCGCAATTCTCCACCGATGGCAGTGACCGGCCGCTTGCACCAGCAGACCTTGGCGATGGACATCTGGTCCTTGCAAGGCGTAATGTCGATCCTCGGGAGTTACGCTCGTGATAACGCGCCGTACTGTTCTTGGTACTGTTGGCCTTAGTGCCCTTGGCTGTGCACTACCGGGTCTGACGCGCGCCGCCGATCGCGAACTTGAGCCGGAATATCTGGATGACCGGCTCAAGGCGCGCAGTCTTCCCCCGCTTAACGAACGCCTGCCGAAGCGCCCGCGTATTGTCGGTCTGAAAACGATGGGGCGGACGCCAGGCCGATATGGCGGCACGGTCCGCACGATCATTGGCAGCGGGAAAGATGTCCGCCTGATGACGATCTACGGCTACGCGAGGCTCGTGGGTTATGACGAGCATCTTGTCATGCAACCGGACATCCTTGAAGCCTTCCAGTCTGAGAACGATACGGTCTTTACCTTCACGATCCGCGACGGCCATAAATGGTCGGACGGTTCGCCTTTGACCGCAGATGATTTCCGTTACTGGTGGGATGACGTTCTGCTCAACAAGGATCTGACGCCAGGCGGCGGCTCACTTGATCTGCGCGTCGATGGCAAGCTGCCACGCTTCGAGGTTCTCGATGCATTGACGGTCCGCTACAGCTGGGAAAGGCCAAATCCGAATTTCCTGCCGGGCCTTGCCGGACCGCAACCACTGATCGTCGTCGGACCTTCCGCCTATTTGAAGAAATTTCATAAGAACTATCAGGACGAATTCAGGCTTTCCGCGCTGATGAAGGAAAACCGGGTGAAGAAGTGGGCCGACCTCCACATCAAGATGTCGCGCGAATATCGGCCGGAAAACCCTGAACTTCCAACGCTCTACCCATGGCGAAATACGACAGCGCCCCCGGCAGAACAATTTGTCTTTGAGCGCAACCCGTTCTTTCATCGCGTCGATGAAAACGGCCGGCAATTGCCCTATATCGACCGGTTTGTGCTCAATGTCAGTTCCTCATCCATCATCCCGGCCAAGACCGGTGCCGGCGAAAGTGATCTGCAGGCGACAGGTATTGATTTTGCCGACTATACTTTTCTAAAAGATGCCGAGGACCGGTATCCGGTCAAGGTCGATTTATGGAAAATGACACGCGGCTCGCGCGTGGCAATCCTGCCCAATCTCAATTGCGGGGATGATGTCTGGCGCGCGCTGTTGCGTGATGTGCGCGTAAGGCGCGCGCTTTCGCTTGCCATCGACAGGCACGAAATCAATATGGCGGTGTTTTACGGCCTGGGAAAACCCAGCGCCGACACCGTTTTGCCCGAAAGCCCCCTGTTCAAGCCGGAATATGCCAAGGCATGGATTGATCATGACCCGCATAAGGCAAACGCCCTGCTCGACGAGGCCGGTCTTAACAATCGCAATGATGACGGTCTGCGGCTGCTTCCCGATGGCCGCCCGGCGGAAATCACCATTGAAACACCGGGCGAAAGCACCGTTGATACGGATGTTCTTGAGCTGGTCACCGACCATTGGCGCAAGATCGGTATTGCGCTGTTCATCCGCACCTCGCAACGCGATATTTTCCGCAGCCGCGCCCAGGCCGGCCACATCATGATGTCCATCTGGTACGGGATCGAAAATGGCGTTGCAACCGCCGACATGAACCCGCAGCAACTGGCCCCGACATCGGACGATCAGCTGCAATGGCCGCTGTGGGGCATGCACTATCTCTCGCTCGGCCAACATGGCCAGGCACCGGATCTGCCTGAGGCGGCAGAGCTGATCAAGTTGCAAAACAGCTGGCGGGAAACTGCCCACATGGCCGAGCGCACCGCTATCTGGCATAAAATGCTGGCAATCTTCACGAGCCAGGTTTATTCTATCGGCCTCGTCAATGGGACCTTGCAGCCAATCCTTCGGTCGGACCGCTTGCAGAACGTTCCCAAAAACGGTCTCTATGGTTTCGATCCAACCTCCTATTTTGGGATTTACATGCCTGACACGTTCTGGTTGAGCGAGGAGCAGGCCTAGAATGCTGAAATACATTCTGTGGCGCATCGCCGCCATGATCCCCACACTGCTGATCATCTCCGCTCTTGTCTTCGTCATCATCGAACTGCCGCCCGGAAATTTTCTGGACAGCCAGATCGCTGAAATGCAGGCTCAGGGCGAAACCGTGAACATGCAGGATCTGGAAGAACTGCGCCATCAATACGGGTTCGATCAGCCACCTGTTCTGCGCTATTTTCATTGGCTTGGCGGCATGCTGCACGGCGATTTTGGCTATTCCTTCGAGTATCAGCTACCGGTCAGTGAAGTGGTCGGGGACCGGATGTGGCTGACGATCCTTGTCTCCTTTGTCACCATTTTGTTCACATGGCTGATCGCATTTCCCATCGGCATGTATTCGGCGACCCACCAGTATAGCTGGAGCGATTACGGCCTTACCTTCTTGGGTCTGCTTGGGATCGCCATTCCAAATTTCATGCTGGCGTTGATCTTGATGTATTTCGCCAATATCTGGTTCGGCACATCCATCGGCCATTTGATGGACCAGAAATTTCTCAATGAGCCCATGAGCTGGGAAAAGGCGCGATCAATCCTTTCCCATCTGTGGATTCCGGTCATCATCGTTGGCACAGCCGGGACAGCGGGCATGATCCGGCGGCTGCGCGCCAATCTCTTGGATGAGCTGCAGAAGCAATATGTCATGACTGCGCGCGCCAAGGGGCTGCATCCGTTCCGCACGCTGGTCAAATATCCGCTGCGCATGGCGTTGAATTTCTTCGTCTCCGATATCGGCTCCATTTTGCCGTCGATCATATCGGGCGCCGAAATCACCGCGATCGTCCTTTCGCTGGAAACCACCGGACCGATGCTGATCAAAGCGTTGCAAAGCCAGGATATGTATCTTGCAGGCTCCTTCTTGATGTTCCTTGCATTCCTAACGGTCATCGGCGTGCTGATATCGGATATCGCGCTTGCCTTTCTTGACCCGCGCATACGTCTTGCTGGCAGGAGCACCAAGTGACGGCGCCGCTTCCTTCCCCCGGCGCGCCCTTGCAGCACTATGTCTCGACGGCGCCGTTCGACCCGATGTCGGTCGAGGTCATGACCGACGAGCAGGCGAAAATCCATCTTGCATCGCAAACGCGGCTGATGTGGTGGAAATTCAAACGACACAAGGTGGCCCTGGCATCCGGCATTTTTCTGCTGCTGCTCTACGGCATGATCATCATTGCCGAGTTTCTGGCGCCCTACAATCTGCACACGCGCAATGTGGATTTCATCCATTCGCCGCCGCAGCGGGTGCATTTTTTCCATGAAGGCAGGCTTGTCGGGCCATTTGTCTATGGCCGGACCATGCAGCTCGACATCGACTCTTTAAAGCGCAACTACACGGACAATAAAAACGATGTGCAACCGCTCCGCTTTTTATGCCGGGGGGACAGCTATCGCTTCTGGGGGCTTGTGGAAAGCAATATCCATCTCGTGTGCCCGGCAAAGGACGGCCAGATGTTCCTGCTGGGCACTGACCGGCTGGGACGCGATGTCTTGTCCCGCATCATTTATGGCGCCCGCATTTCGCTGACAATCGGGCTGATCGGCATCACCATCAGTTTCGTTCTTGGCATCATCATTGGCGGGCTTGCCGGCTATCACGGCGGTCTGTTCGACCTTCTGGTGCAACGCGTCATCGAGGTGTTGCAATCCTTGCCTAGTTTGCCGCTATGGATGGCGCTGGCGGCGGTTATGCCGGTAACCTGGAGCCCGATCCTGATCTATTTTGGCATCACCATCATTTTGGGGATGCTCGACTGGACCGGGCTTGCCCGTTCCGTGCGCTCCAAGCTTCTGGCATTGCGTGAGGAAGACTATGTTTTGGCGGCGCAGCTGATGGGAGCAAAAAGCGGACGCATCATCGGACGCCACCTCGTCCCTGGATTTATGTCGCACCTGATCGCCACCGCGACCATTTCCATTCCCGGCATGATACTGGGCGAAACGGCTTTGAGCTTCCTTGGTCTTGGGCTGAGGCCGCCCATTACCAGTTGGGGTATTTTGCTCACCGAAGCGCGCAGCGTCAGTGTCATTGCCTTTTATCCCTGGCTGCTGTTCCCGATGATTCCGGTAATTCTTGTTATCCTGGCGTTCAATTTCTTGGGAGATGGGTTGCGCGATGCCGCCGATCCATACAGATAGAGTCCGTTAAATTAACATACTCACGGCTGTTTCAAGTGCACTGCGCGGGTCAACCCGCAAAACAGAGGGTTTTGACCATGATGCGGCGTTTTGAAGATGCACGGATCTTGATGTACAGCCACGACACCTTTGGCCTTGGCCATTTGCGGCGGTGCAGGACAATCGCTCATTCGCTCGTGGAGGACTATCGCGGGCTCAATATTCTGATTATCTCCGGCGCCACCATCGCCGGAGCATTCGACTATCGTGCGCGTGTTGATTTCGTGAAGGTGCCAAGCGTGATCAAGCTGCGAAATGGCGAGTATACTTCGCTTGCCCGCCATATCGACCTGCATGAAACCCTAAAGATGCGCCAATCGATTATCCGCCACACCGCCGAGACATTTCAGCCCGACATCTTTATCGTCGACAAGGAACCGATGGGCCTCAAGGGCGAGGTCGAGGAAACGCTTGCCTACCTGAAATCGCGCGGCACGACACTTGTGCTTGGTTTGCGCGAAGTCATGGATGCACCGCATCTGCTCGAAGCCGAGTGGAAGAATAACAATGTGATGCACAAGATCGATCAGCTCTATGACAATGTGTGGGTTTATGGACCGCCGGATTTCTACGATCCCTTCGTCGATCTGGACGTGCCGGCGAGCGTACGCGACAAGATGAAGTTTGTCGGTTTCCTGCAGCGCAGCCTGTCACAGGACCATGCTTCCAGCCATGTTCCAGAGGGTGATTACATTCTGGTGACAACCGGTGGCGGCGGCGACGGGGCAGATCTCGTCCACAATGTCATCCATGCTTACCAGCAGGATCCGACGCTTCAACACAAGGCGTTCATCGTGCTTGGCCCCTATATGCCGGCCAAGCAACGGGCCAAGCTGGTGCGGAAGGGCAGTAAAATTCCCTATATCCAGGTCATCGAATTCGATAACCGCATGGAAGAACTCATCGCCGGCGCCAAGGCCGTTGTCGCCATGGGTGGTTACAACACCTATTGCGAGATTTTGTCCTTCGACAAGCCAGCGCTCATCGTGCCGCGTATTGCACCGCGCGAGGAACAATTGATCCGCGCGCAACGCGCTTCAGAACTTGGTCTGATCGAGATGCTGCTGCCCGAAGAGGCAGAGGATCCTTTGCGCCTGGCGCAAGTGCTCAAACGCCTGCCGGAGCGCGCACCACCATCCCAAACCGGCAAGGGTGAAGGCATGCGGCTGGAGGGCCTGGTCCATATTTCCGAAATCGTCGGCGATTGGCTTGACGAACGCGAGCAGCCGCTTCCTGCCGTGGCGGAATAGTATCTGGCTCAAGCATGCACGCTCCACTCAAACGCCGCAAAACCCTCATCGTTCTGAAGGGTTATCCGCGTCTGTCCGAAACGTTCATTGCCCAGGAGTTGCTGGGGCTGGAGCGCGCCGGTTTTGACCTGACGCTCATCTCCATGCGCAAGCCGACCGACAAGAAGCGTCATCCCATTCACGACGAGATCAAGGCCCGCGTCGTCTATTTGCCGGAATATCTGCACGACGAACCACTGCGGGTGTTGCGCGCCCTTGTTGCTTGCTGGAAAAAGCCGAACTTCAAGCCCCTCATCAAGCGATTTTGGGCGGATCTGCGCCGTGATGTTTCGCGCAATCGCTTTCGCCGCCTTGGCCAGGCGCTGGTGCTGGCGCACGAATGGCCGGATTGCGCTGAATGGCTGCATGCGCATTTCATCCACACCCCCGCTTCAGTCACCGCCTATACCAGCATCATGACCGGCGTGCCATGGACCTGCTCGGCCCATGCCAAGGACATCTGGACGTCGCCGGATTGGGAGCTGACGGACAAGCTCGAGTCGGCCCGCTGGAGCGTCACCTGTACGCGGTCGGGGTTCGAGCACATGCGCCAGCTCACCAATCGCAAGGATCGGGTTCATCTGAGCTATCATGGTCTTGACCTGGCTCGCTTTGGGCAATTTGATACTCTTCGCTCCAGGCGCGACGGCTCCAGCAGGTCGGATCCGGTGCAGATTTTAAGCGTTGGCCGTGCGGTTCCCAAGAAGGGCTATGACATCCTTCTTCACGCTCTTGCGCTTTTGCCGGCCAATCTCAACTGGCGCTTCACCCATATTGGCGGCGGCGACGAGTTGGCAAAGCTCAAGCCATTGGCGGACAAGCTCGCCATTGCCGACAAAATTACCTGGAAGGGCGCCCTTGCCCAACAAGAGGTGCTCGAGCATTACCGCAGTGCGGATCTGTTTGCCCTTGCCTGCCGTGTTGCCGCCGATGGCGATCGTGATGGGCTTCCCAATGTGCTGGTTGAAGCCTCGAGCCAAAACCTTGTCTGCGTCTCGACCAATATTTCTGGAATTCCGGAACTGTTGACCGGCGGCGAAAACGGCTTTGTCGTTCCGCCCGAAGACCCGCGGCTTCTCGCTGTCGCACTTGAACACGCCATTCGCCAGCCTGATCTGCGCCACCGGCTTGGACAAGCTGCCGAGGCACGCGTGCGGGCGCATTTCGACCATAATTCCAGCATCCGCCAGCTCACGCGCCTGTTCGAAAGCGAGTGGCAAAAAGCATGACCGCACCGCGGATTTTCTTCTATGTCCAGCACCTTTTGGGGATTGGCCATCTCGCGCGTGCCAGCCGCATTGCCACGGCTCTTGCCGAGGACAATTTCGACGTGACGGTTGTCACCGGTGGATCGCAGGTTGCCGGTTTTCCAGGTCCCGGCGTCCGCTCCGTTGCGCTGCCTGCGGTTCTTGCCGGCAACGCAAGTTTTTCAGGCCTTGCCGACCAGTTCGGCAGCCCGGTCGATGAAGCGTTTTTGCACCGCCGCCGCGATCTTCTGCTTCAGGCATTCCATGCGGCCCGCCCGGACATCGTCATCCTGGAAGCTTTTCCCTTTGGACGCCGGCAAATGCGGTTCGAACTCTTGCCTTTGCTTGACGCCATTTCAGCCGCGTCACCACGGCCAATGCTTCTGACGTCGGTCCGCGACATCCTGCAGGAGCGCACAAAGGCGGGCCGCGATGAAGAGACCGTGCGTCTCATCAAGGCACATTTCAACCATGTTCTCGTCCATGGGGATCCGTCCTTCATCACGCTGCCCGATACGTTTCCGCTGGCGGGCGAAATTGCCGCCAAGATCATCTATACCGGCCTTGTTGCGGGAGCGGCCCCCGCCCCGCCTGCCGACCCGTATGACATCGTCGTTTCGGCCGGGGGCGGCGCCGTCGGGTTGGATCTTGTCCGCTCGGCTCTGGAGACAGCCAAACGCTCCGCGTTTAGCGGATCGTGGTGTCTGATAACCGGTCCAAATCTACCGGAGAGCGATTTTACCGCTCTTTTTCGGCAAGCGCCGGACAATGTCACTCTCGTGCGCTTTCGAAACGATTTTCCGTCTTTGCTCAAGGGCGCGAAGCTGTCGATTTCACAGGCAGGTTACAATACGGTCTGCGATATTCTGCAGGCACAATGCCGCTCGATTCTTATCCCGTTCACCGCCGGCGGCGAGACTGAACAAAGCGTGCGCGCCACGCGCCTGGAGGCGCTTGGCCTGGCAATCGCTTTGCCGGAAAACGGCCTTGACGCGGACATTCTGCGTGAAGCGGTTGCGGCAGCCTTGTCCCGGGTCAAACCGCATGTGCACAAGCTGGATTTGAACGGTGCACAGCGCACAGCGGCGGTCCTGCGCGCGCTTCTCTGACCACGCCCACATCATATAGCGTTCATGGCTTGGATGCTGTAGGCTTGGGCCAATGAATCATGGAGTTCGTCCATGGGGTCTTCAAACGTTTTAATGATTGAAATTCTAGGCTGTTTCACAGCGCGCGGTTATCCATGGAAAAAAGTCTAGGACGTTATATCTGGTCGAACACACGACTTCAGCAGATTTGGATTCTGTGTGTCGTGGCGGTGTCGATGATTCCATACTTCCTGTCCTTCGATCTGCCGAAACAGATCGTAAACGGTCCCATTCAGGGTATGGGGTTCGACGCGCCCGGCGCCACGCAGACCTTCATGCGCATCCAGTACGATATTCCCTATATCGGCAATGTGGTGTTCTTCAACGGGCTCGAGCTCACCCGCTTTCAGATGCTGATGGCGCTCAGCCTGGTGTTCCTGTTACTGGTCATCATCAACGGTCTGTTCAAGCTTTATATCAACACATACAAGGGCCGCCTTGGTGAGCGCATGTTGCGGCGCATTCGCTTTGAACTGATCGACCGGGTTTTGCGTTTCCCGCCCGGCCAGTTCAAGCGGGTAAAGTCAGCCGAAATCGCCACGATGATCAAAGATGAGGTCGAGCCGATGGGCGGCTTTACCGGCGATGCCTTTGTCCAGCCAGCACTCCTTGGCGGCCAGGCGTTGACTGCGCTTGTCTTCATCATCATGCAAAATTTCTGGCTTGGCATGATTGCTGCGGCCATTGTCGCCATCCAGGGCGTTGTGATCCCGCGCATGCGCAAGCGATTGCTTGAACTTGGCCGCCAGCGCCAGCTGACGGCACGCGAATTGTCGGGCCGCGTTGGCGAAATCGTCGACGGCATCGGCACCATTCACGGCAATGACACGTCGAATTTCGAACGCGCCGACATCGCCGCGAGGTTGGGCCTGATTTTCTCCATCCGCTACGATCTTTACCAGTGGAAATTTCTGGTCAAATTCATCAACAATTTCCTGGCGCAGGTTACGCCCTTCCTGTTCTATTCGATTGGCGGTTTTCTCGCATTGCAGGGCCGTCTGGATATCGGTCAGCTTGTGGCCGTCATCAACGCCTACAAGGATCTGCCTGGCCCGCTGAAGGAATTGATTGACTGGGACCAGGCACGCCAGGATGTGCAGGTGAAATATGCGCAGGTCGTCGAACAGTTCAATGTCGAGCGTCTCGTCGATCCGCGAATTCAGGCTCTGATGCCCGAAGCGGTCAGCCGTCTTGAACATTCCTTGCAGGCGGTCAACCTCACACTTTCCGACGACAGTGGAGCGCCGCTGCTGCGGCATGTTTCTTTGGAGATAAACCCCAGCGAGACCGTTGCTATCGTTGGCAGTGGTGGCAGCGGTGCGGAATATCTTGCCGAGGCCTTTGCCCGGCTCATCTGGCCCGAGCAGGGCCGCATCACCATTGATGGCAAGGACATCCTTGAACTGCCGGAATCGGTCACCGGGAGGCGTATTGGCTATGCCGCCTCCGATACTTACTTCTTCCATGGAACGCTGAGGGACAATCTCCTTTACGGCCTCAAGCACGCCCCGCTGACCAAGGTCGAGTATGAAGGAAAGAGCGCCGCACAGTACAAGTGGAACATCAATGAGGCACGCCGCGCCGGCAATCCGGAGCTGGATCTTAACAGTGACTGGGTGGACTACGCCTCCGCTGGTGTGACCGGACCCGACGATCTTTTCAAGGTCGTGCGTCCCGTGCTCGATGCCGTCCTGATCTCGCAGGACATTCTCGATATGGCGCTGCGCTCTACGGTCAATACCGCCGCCCATGCCGATCTGACCGACCGGATCGTCGAGTTGCGGCAGGCTTTGCGCAAGCGCCTGAAGAAAGAGGACCTTGACGACCTCGTCGTGCCATTCAAGCTCAACGCCTACAATGCGCAGGCCACCGTTGGCGAAAACCTTCTGTTCGGATCGATGAAGCGGCCGATGATGACCAATCGCAAACTGGCCGCCCATCCCTACTTTCGCGCGGTCCTGCGCGAAAACGATCTGTTGATCGATCTTTACACGATGGGCCTTGAGATCGCCGAGAATGCGGTGGAACTGTTCCAGGACCTGCCGCCGGACCATCCGTTTTTCCAGCAGCTGACCTTCATGACCGCAGATGATATCCCGCTCTATCAGCAGCTGCTGCAAAAGCTTAAGGGCCACGGCATCGAGGCCGCCTCGTCGGATGAACGCACAAGCATCATTCGCCTGAGCTTTTCCTACATTGAACCCAGACACCGCTTTGGTCTTCTCAATGATAAACTCATGGCAAAGATCGTCGATGCCCGTGAAAGGTTCCACAACGACCTGCCCGATGACCTTAAAGCTGTCATTGAACGCTATGATCCAGAGCAGTTCATCGCTTCTGCAAGCTTGATGGACAATGTTCTTTTCGGCCGGATCGGCTTCACGCAGGCCGACAGTTCGGAACGCGTCAACACGATCCTGCGCGATATCTTCGACCGCCTCGACCTGTTTGAAAGTGTGCTCTCCATCGGCATGGATTTCGACGTTGGCTCGGGCGGCAAACGGCTGACCAATGTGCAGCGGCAAAAACTCAACGTCGCACGCGCATTGCTCAAGCGGGCCGATTATGTGATCTTCAACCGCCCTATGCCGGCCCTCGACCAGCGCGTGCAGGATCAGATCACCCACAATATCATGGAGAATTTGCATGAAGAGGGCCATGCCCCGGCAATCATCTGGGTGCTTTCCAATACGGCCCTAGCCAATCTGTTCGACCGGGTGATTGTCTTCGACAAGGGGACTTTGGTCGAAGATGGAACGCACGCGACTCTTTTGAAGAAAAACGGTATATTTAAAGAACTGGTGTCATAACAAGCTGTCACAAAGGCGGGGAACCTGGATGGCGCAAAAGGGGATAGTGGACGTCTATGTTGCTGAAAGATGAAGTCGAGATGTTGCGGCGCGTGCCGCTGTTTTCTGGGGTTGCGCCAGCCAAGCTGAAGCTTCTGGCCTTTACATCCGATCGCGTCAGCTACAAGGCAGGCCAGACATTGTTCCGCCAGGGCGATCCGGCCGATGCGGCCTATGTCATCCTTACCGGTGCTGCCGATATTTTGTCGGACACACCAAGCGGCGAAATCAAGGTCGCCGAGATCGAGCACGATTCCATCGTCGGTGAAATTGCCATTTTATGCGATGTATCACGGACCGCGACCGTCAGAGCAAATTCGGCCCTGGAAGCGCTGCGCATCAGCAAGGACCATTTCCTCAAACTTTTGAGCGATTACCCGGAAATGACGATCGAAATCATGCGGGTGCTTGCCGACCGCCTCAGCCATACGACCACGGAGCTTAGCGAGGCGCGCAGCAAACAGAAACAGGCAGCAAAGTAGCTGCCTGTCGACGCTTCGGCGGCATATGGCGCTAACCCCATGCCGGTTTTCAGATTTTGACGAGCATGGCAGTGATGTACATGAAGCTGGCGCCCGCTGCCAGACCGCCAAATGTTGAAGGGGCAAGCAAGGCGGAAATGCCGGCGCTGCGCGAGCGCACGATGAGAGCGCTGACCTCGATGATGACCTGGGCGATCGCGCCTGCCCCGATTGCCAGAGCAATTGCCGTCCACTGGGGGGCATAGGCAAGGCTGCCAAGCCATATTCCGATAACGGCGGGCCCTCCGGCCAGGAGTGTCAAACCTGCAAAAGCGGCGAGCGTTGGCGTTTTTCTCAATATCGGCGCGGCAATTCCAATACCTTCGGTGATATTGTGCAAGGTGAAGCCGAGGACGAGGAATGTTCCCAATCCGGCAGCACCGGCAGTAAATGCCGCGCCGATAGCCAGTCCCTCGCCGAAATTGTGCAGACCGATACCAAGCGCAATATAGGTCGCCAAAGCCAGGCCCGTTGGTGTTCCGTGTCTTCGCCCGATACCCATTAACACGAGGAAGCTGGCCATGGTCACCAGCACGACCATGGCGCTGCCCTGGAAAATTGCCGCTGACTTTGCTGCAAATTCCAGCGCCTCAACCAGGGTGTCGATCAAAAGGAATGCCAGCAGACCAACCGTCATCGCCAGAAGGAACGTCATCGTTCCCGGGCCCGCACCGCGCAGTGCCGGATAGCACATGAGGCCGATGGCGACAGGAAGAATCCCAACGAAAGCACCCAGAACTGCTTGCGACCACAGGCTTGAAGAGGTGGCGACCGGCGTTGGCACGGCTACGGCGATCTCGTGCTCGAATGTCGCTCCGGTATTTGTGACAAAATTGACCTTGTGCGTTTCTCCAAGCACCCACGGGAAGGGCAAGCTGATCCAGGCTGTTTCGCCCCTTGCAATGCGGCCTTGCGGGTTTTGCTGGAATTCCCAATAGGCATCGTCGACCTGGACCTGAGCAATCATCATCGGATCGGAGCCTCCGGCACGCACCAGGAGCTGCAATCCGTTGTGGTCAAGGATCGTTCGTTCGATGGTCAGGTTCTCAACCGGCGGGGCGCCGTTGTTGAAACTTTGCAGCGGGTTTGCCTGGAACAGCCACACGATTGCCATTGCCAGGACAGCGATGGGGACAAGCAGCCAAAGCCAATGCGACAATCGCAGCGAGGCCGGCGCGCGCGGCTGGGTAACGTTGACGGGTTTGTGCATCATGACACCGTCTCCCTGACATCGAACATGCCCATCCAGCCAAGTTCGGTAAATTCCGATTGATGCGCATGGAACATGTAGAGCCCCGGCTCGTGTTCCTTGAATGTAAATTCAAGAATGCCGCGCTGGGCCTGACACTGCATGATCAGATCGACCGTCTTCAGTGTCGGCGTCAATGTCGTTCCCTGATCGTAATAGTCGAAGAAATTGGCATGCAAATGGAACGAATTGATTGGATCAAACTCGGTAATATTGACCAGGTAAATCCGAACCGGCCGCTCACGCGCGATCCTGATCGGTTCCTTGGCATAACAATGTGCGATCGTGTTGCATGCGTAGAACTCATTTTCGCCGTCGAAATTCGTGTCGAACGCATTCATGACCATGGCCAGTTCCTGCCAGTTTGCGTTTTCAGGCGAACCAAGAAGGCGTGATTGTGCAACGTCGGCATGCTCCGGGTGACGGGCCGGATCAGGATCAATGACAAACAGGCCGTACATGCCTTTGTGGAGATGCCGGGTCAGCGGCAATGCATGGCAATGGTAAAGATGGCAGCCAAACGGCTTTGCATCGAATTCATAAACGAACTCTTCGCCCGGATCGATGACACCGGCCCCTGGCACACCGTCCATCCGCGCCGAATGGATCCCATGGAAATGCAGCGAATGCGGGTGCGAGCCATTATTCTTCAAAGTGATCTTGAGACGGTCTCCCTCCGTTGCCCGCAGCGCAGGCCCAGGGACCCGGCCGTTATAGGTCCAGGCCGGGAACATCACACCTGGCGCGATCTCAATTTCCTTTTCTTCGACGGTGATTTCGAAGCTGCGCTGTTTGCGCCCGTCGGGAAGCTCGCTCACGACACCGGTATACCAATCAGTCAGCATTGCCGTTGGATCGAAACCGTTGCGCGCACTATCGACGGTCCCGACCGTCATCATCGCGCCGTGCGCCGACCTGTGGGCCGAAGCCGCAGCGTCAGCGTTCGGTGCCGGACCCCCATGATTGCCATGGGCTTCCTGCGCGCTCCCAGTGCTGGAACAAATCGCTGATGCGCCGATTGTTGCGATACTTCCGCCCAACAGACGTCGTCTGCTCAGATTTGTCTGTGCCCATTTCAGCATACGTCCCGCTCCGATTAGCAACCTGGATGAATTAAAGCATCGTACTCAAATTATAGCAAGTGCTATATTTTGAGACCGTCGTCTGCCCGCTTGAAAAGCCAAATTTTTTTCCAGGTGTAGAAATTTGGCGGATATGGTGAAAGAATAGCCAGGGCTAACTTAGGCAAACCGGCGTCAAAAAAGTTTACGGAAGTGAAGATCAGATGATTCCCGACGATAGCGCGCGCGGCGATGGCGACAGTCTGCTTGTTGATCCCAGCACCCATATGGAGAGTTTTCGCCGCACCCGTCACAATCGCCGCACTGAACTGGTTGAAGACTATGTCGAACTGATTGCCGATCTGATCGAAGACGGGGGCGAGGCCAGGCAGGTCGATATCGCTCTGCGCCTTGGCGTGGCGCAGCCGACGGTGGCAAAGATGCTCAAGCGGCTGGCATCCGACGGCTATATTCAACAGCGGCGCTATCGCGGCATCTTCCTCACCGATACGGGCAAGCAGCTGGCAGAACAAAGCCGCGAGCGCCACCACATCGTTGAATCGTTCCTCTGCGCTATCGGCATCTCTGTCGAAACGGCAAGGATTGATGCCGAAGGTATCGAACATCATGTGAGCCCTGAAACCTTGGAAGCCTTCAGGCTTTTTGTGGCAAAGACCAACCCTTGATCAATCGGGGCTGGCGACGATCTCTCCGCGTAAAAGATCCACCTTGAAATTGCGCGAAGGCAGGCCTGAAAGGTAGCGGTCCATCATGCGCAGCATCCGCCCGAAACGTTCCTGGGCGCCGCCGGCTTTGATTGCCGCAGCGCTGGCATAGACCAGGATCAAAAAACGATAGGCACGAAGCTGCTCTGGTGAAATACGATCGAGCGCCATTTCACTGCCCATGCGCAAGCGATACCAATCGCCAAGCAAAGCGAGAACCGGGATTGCATCCAGCTGTTCGATGGTTACACCGCCCGCTTCAGATAGCGCCTGCAACCTCACAATTGCACCGTTGCGGGCGCGCTGCGCATGGATCAGCGTAACTGCATCCTCAACAGGAAAGGGCTGCGCGCATTGGCTCAGCACAAGCAGGTCGCCGAGATTGAGCTGCGGGATGATCCGCGCCAGATCCTTCGGCCACTCGCGCCGCAAATAGCGGTATACGACCAGTTGATCGACATGCGCCGACAGGAATTGACCGTAATCGTCGGCATCAAGCATCCTGCCAACCTTCTTGCCCGTTAGATTGATCTCGATGCGATACTGTTCCTGGATGGCAGGATTAATCGGCAGGTGATCCAGGCTTAATGTTTCGATATCAAGGGTGGCACCATCCAGCGTCACGATCTTAAGTGCCGGGGGAAAGGCAACCAGCGATGGTACCCCAATATTGACGAGGAAGCCCCCGTCCTTCACTACCCGTGCGGTATCATTGATGTGGAGATGCCCGCTGAAATGGATGCAAAGCCCTGCATCCATGGCCGCGCCCGCCACACCGGGCAAAGGCATGCGCTCGCTTGAGCTGGTCCTGCCGATAAGCCCAAGTTCATCGTGCGTTGTTGCATCGAGCATATCCAGCATCGGATAATGTGAAAACGCCAGCAACTGCTTGCCGTGGCGTTTTGCTCTTGCGGCAACATCTTTTGCCCAATCGAGCACGAAACGCTTGTGTTTCAGCATGGCATTCCAGCCGGCATTGGTGCTGTCGATGAACGCCCCCGCATCGCCTGTCGCAAATTCCCCACTGCGCGGCTCAAACACATTGGCATCAATCATCAGCAGCCAAAGACCCTCCACCGGTTCAACGAGATAAGACGCATCCATCAACTTGTATTGGTTTTTCCCGTCGTTGGAACAAACCCAATAGAGCCGCTTTTCAGGATCATCGTCCGCCCCAAATGGCGTTTCCCAATGCAAGTCCGCCGGCCGGCGAAAGAAGCCGATATCCGGCAGTGCCTGCAATGCGGCGGGATAACCCGGGCAATACATCTTGTCGCTCACCACCATTCCATCCGCATCGTCATCGACGAAGCCGCCGTCGCTGGCAACGATCGTATAGGTGCCGTCGGGGTTGAGCAGGCGCTTGGCGTGATGGCGACCGTCCGGGCCAAAAATATCGTGATTGCCAACGGTTGCGATAAAGACAAGCCCATGATCGCGCGCATAGCCGTCAAGCAATAGTCGCAAGGCGCCAAGGGTCGCCACCTGGCCGTCGTCGGAATAGTCGCCAAGCAGGATGACGAAGCGAATACCGCGCGCCACGACCGCCTCCAGCGCCGCTTTGAGCGCATCATAGCTCTCGTTGAACACCCGGGTGGAACGCACCGTATCGGTCAGCCGGCGCGCGGTCATCCGCCCGGCCCCGGTCTTTATGCCGGCAAAGTCATAATCGCCATAAAGATCATGGAAATGTGCGTCGGCAATGACCGCGATCGGTGGGAACTTCGAAGAAGTCATGAATCAGGCGTTCCGGCTGGCTAAGTTCACGAACTTATACATTTTGTAGTGACAATTGTCATAAAGCTTAAAAATCAGATGACCATCGCCTACATATGGTCACACGCAGGTTTTTATTGCGTTATTGACAAATAAATCGAAATCCAAGTCTCGCATAACGAATGCAGTTTGGTTACGGTACCCGGAAAAAGCGGGGAATTGGGTGTAAAGATCAGCATGAACGACGAAGTGTTTCGGGTGAAATTCTGGGGAACGCGTGGCAGCGTCTCTGTATCGGGCCCCGAGTTCAAACGCTATGGCGGCAACACCGCATGTATTGAAGTCCAGTGTGGCAAAAACAGGCTGATCTTTGACACCGGCACAGGTGTACGCCAGGCAGGCGAAGCCCTGACCAGGGAAGGCGTTGATCAGGTCGAGATCCTCTTCACGCATTGCCATTATGACCATATCATCGGTCTGCCGTATTTTGCGCCGCTCTACAATCCGATGATGAATGTGCGGCTGTGGTCCGGGCATCTGGCCGGGATCATGACCACGCGCGAAATGGTCAAGCAGTTCATGCGACCGCCATGGTTTCCCGTTGAGCCGGAAATCTGCAAGGCCTGTCTTGGCTTTCGCGATTTCCGCTCCGGTGACGTGCTGGAGCCATTTGAAGGCCTTACCATCCGCACCGATAGCCTCAATCATCCAGGCGGTTGCATCGGCTATCGCATCGAATGGGCGGGGCGCGTGCTGGCGCTGATTTATGATACCGAGCATGAAGCCGGAAAGCTCGACCCTGTGGTCATGAAACTCATCAAGGACGCCGACCTCGTTATCTATGACTGCACCTATACCGAAGACGAGATGCCACGGCGCTTCGGATATGGCCATTCGACCTGGCAGCATGGCGTCCTTCTGGCGCAGGCAGCAAAAATCGGCAAGCTGGCGCTGTTTCACCACGCGCCATCGCGTACCGATGACGAGCTTGACGCGTTCGAACACTTGGCCAGGCAGCGGTTTGCCGGCGCCTTTGCTGCCCGCGATTTTCAGGTCATCGATCTTTAGAGGGTTTGGCGGCCGAGCAATTCGCGGATGGATACCCAGCGTCCGCCCGGCGCTTCGGCCACCACGGCAAACAGGGTTTTAAGAAAGTCCCAGGCCGATGCATCATGGACGAGATGATGGGTGAGGAGCCCGACCGGCCCGTTGCTGCCATCAAAGCGCTGCTGCAGTTCCTCAACGATTGCCCTGACCAGCTCGCCATGATCCCGGCAGCCACGCGTCCCGTGCCAGTCGATCAGGTCGACATGCGTGTTGATGACCGGCAGGAAAGCTGAATGTTTCGCCTCGGCGGCGCCAAATACCGACAAAGCCTCAAAGCCGAGCCCCGGCAACTCGGGCAAGAGCAGCGAATCGATGCGGTTCCAGGGCGGGACCAGCACCGGCACAAACTGCCCCTTGAACCGTGCCTTCAGCTGGCTATAGCCATCGCGAAGCTCGCCAAGAACGACACTTTGCGGCCGGTGCGCTCCAAGCTCCTGTTTCTTGTCTGAACTTGATGCATGGTTTTCATGCGACCAGCCGTGCACGGCAACGCTTATGCCTTCTTCGCCCGCCAATCGCCCGGCAAGCGCGTCCCCGGCATACAGTGGAACCACAGCAAGCGTCAGCGGCACTTTTTGTTCCTGGCCAAGCGTCAACAAACGCTCGAGCGCAGGCGTTGGCTTGACGGCATCATCATCCCGCAGCCAGAAACGCACGCTGCGGTTGGCGTTGATCCAGCGCGCAAGTTCTGCGCGCAAGGGCTGCCATACTTGATCGTTTGTCATAGGCCAGCCCCCGTAAAGTCGCGCAGCAATTCATCCAGCCGCCTTGATGCAACATCCAGTGACCGGTCCTGCAAGATGAAGCGGCGCGCCGCCCAGCCCATTTTATTGCGCCGGCCGCCGTCACCCAGCATATGCGCGATGGCATGCGCAAAAGCCAGGGTATCGCCCGCTGGCGTCAACGTGCCGGTGACGCCATCCTTGACCACTTCCGGCACTCCGGCGGTCTTTTGCGCCACCACCGGCAATCCTGCCGCCTGTGCTTCCATATAAGCGATCCCGTAGGCTTCGCCCGTGCCGGGCCAGACATAGGTTCCGCCTTCATAGAGAAGATGGACGACTTCTGTTGCCGGTTTTTCGCCGAGCCATCCAATGCGCCCGGCACTAAATTTTGCAAACAACGCCCTCACCGCGTCGCGCGCCGGGCCATCCCCGATCACCGTCAATGTCCAGGGCAGGTCCTCGATGAGAGCCAGCGCTGCGGCAAGCATGCTGTAGCTCTCCAGCTTGTCGCCCGGTCGCATCATGGCCACCGTGACCAGACGATGCGCCCCTTGGACTGATGGTTCCCTGGCAAAGGGCAAAACGTCGATGAAAGGCGCAAGCCGCGCCAGATGCACGGCTGGAACAGCGGCGGCAAGCCCCGCCTCATCGCGTTTTGTAAAGCATATATTCACGACTGCCTGGCGCACCGCATCGCTGACCAGCAATTGCAGCTCTGCCCAGCCGGTTTCATCCCGCCGCCTGGAGTAGGAAGCCTCCGCCGTCACATAGGGAAGATTGAACAACGACGCGAGCTTCGGCCCGATCAGGTCCGGCGCCTTGTAATAGGGATGATAGCAGAACCAAAGATCAGGCTTTGCGCCTTGCCGCCACTTTGTTGCCAGGCGCTTGGCCTCATTTTCCGCCTGCAACGCCACCTGTTGGCGCGCACCGGCTTCCGGCGTGCTCGTAAAGCTGCGCAGCTGCGACGCAATCTCGACAGTGTGCCCGGCCTGTTGCATGGCAGCCATCAAGAGCCTTGCCATCTGCCGGTCGCCGGATGGAACCGGATGATTGGGCGATTTGAGGGGAGCGTAAAAGGCGATATGCATATTGCTTTATGATTCAATCAGTACGTGTGCAGCTTGCTGGAATCTTGCACACCCATTTGCCGGCAATTGCAAGCAGGATATGCCTGATAAAACGCTGTGCCGGCGCGTGTGCACTACACATAATTGTCATCCGCGCCGGGCCTTGTCTTGCCATTATTCAGGAGCAATTGCGCAAGTGTGACTATCTCGCCAAATCATTATTCGTCGCTTAAGTTAGTTCGACAGAAATCAGTTCGGTATTCATGACAGTCATTGCACAAGCGCCTCGCTTCTCCGAACGATCCCTGCGCAGGGCGCGGCTGGTTTCAGGGCTGATCATGCTGGTCTTTGTGACATTGCATCTGAGCAATCACGCACTCAACCTGATTTCCTTGACCGCCGCCGAAGAGGGACGGTTATGGTTTACAGCCATCTGGCGCAATCCCGTTGGCACGCTCATTCTTTATGGCGCAGTTCTCGTCCATGTCACGCTTGTCATGCGTTCACTTTATCTGCACCGGACCCTCGTCATGCCCATGCGCGAGGCGATGCAGGTCATTCTTGGATTGTTGATCCCGCTCCTCATTATCGACCACGTGATTGCAACGCGCGTGCGTTTCGAACTGATGGGCCTGCAGGACAGTTACGAGGCGGTGATTCGCACCTTGTGGATCGAATCGCCGACCAGCGGTCTGCGCCAGTCGATCGCGCTGCTCGTCATCTGGACCCATGGATGTATCGGGGTGCATTTTTGGCTACGCTATCGCGACTGGTACTATCGGGCTGCTCCGTTTCTCCTCACATTCGCGATTCTCCTTCCCGTCCTTGCGCTGCTTGGCTTTGCCGACACCGGGCGGATACTCGAAAGCGAACCGGTTCAGTCGAGCTACGGCAGTGGCTATGCAAGGGCTCGTGGCGCAAGCGGATACGGCCAGGCATCGGCAACGCTCGAAACGCAAATGCGGCGCGTGCAAATGGCAAAATACTCGCTCTATGGTGGATTTGCCGGCGCTTTGATCCTTGTCTTTGCCCTGCGCACACGCCGCAGTTGGCGCGAACGGGCCGACCAGATCCAAATTCGCTATCCAGGCGGGGAAACCGTTAACGTTCCACGCGGATTCAGCGTGCTGGAGGCAAGCCGCATGGGTGGTATTGCCCATTATGCGGTCTGTGGCGGCAAGGGACGTTGTTCGACCTGCCGCGTCCAGGTCGTCGAAGGCGTGACAACACTGCCGGCTCCCGAATCGATCGAACAGACAACGCTGAACCGCATTGGTGCCGATCCTGGCGTGCGCCTCGCCTGTCAGCTTCATCCGGTCACCGATATCAGTGTTGTGCCGCTGCTGGTACCCTCCGTCGAAGGTATCGTGCCGGTCGGCAGCCAGCAGACCAATCCTGGCCGCGAACAGGAGATCGCCATCCTCTTTTGTGATATTCGCAGCTTCACCATGCTGACCCAAGCGCAGCTTCCCTATGATGTCGTCTTCCTTCTCAACCGCTATTTCGCTCTAGTCGGTCAGGCCGTGGAGAAGTCGGGCGGGCGCGTGGACAAATTCATCGGCGACGGTGCCATGGCTCTGTTCGGACTGAGGGGGTCGCCCGAAGATGCCTGCCGCAATGCGCTCAAAGCAGCGGCCACCATCGCGCAGGAAATCAAACGTCTCAATGAGGAGCTGGCAGGCGACCTGCCCATGCCAATTCGCGTTGCCATCGGCATTCACAGCGGCCCTGCGATCGTCGGCGCCATGGGCTATGGATCGGTCAAAAACTTGACGGCCATTGGTGACACGGTCAACGTTGCCAGCCGACTGGAAAGCGTCGCCAAGGAACTTGATGCAACCGTTGTTGTCTCGGAGCCGACAATCCTTTTGGCCGGCTCGGATACCGACAACCTGGAAAGCCGGGAAATTGCTATCCGCGGCAGGGCTGAACCGCTGCGCGTCTTTATTGTTTCCCAGGAAACAAGCAGCCGGTTCGCATGAGTACAAGCTGGAAGCGCCAACGCCGAAAACTGCGCAACCGCCTCGCCGGACGGTTTTTCGACACACGCTACGGGCGTGAGCTGATGATCAACGCCATCGGCCCGCGCGTTCTGACGATGACTGTCGATTGCGGCGATCACGTCATGACCTTCGCTCCCAACGACTATATCGGCAAAAAAATCTTCCGTAAGGGCAACTTCGAACGCGACAGCGTCAACCGGCTGCTTGCCATCCTTCAGGAAAGGCAGCTGTTGCGGCAAGGCAGCACGTTGCTTGAGCTTGGGGGCAATATCGGTACCCAGACCATTTATTTCGCTTTGAGCAAGGCCTTTGCCCGCATTGTCAGCGTTGAGGCGGATCCGCGAAATTTTGAACTTCTGCGCATCAATATCACCCAAAACAAGCTCGCCGATCTGGTGACGCTCGTCAATTCAGCCGCCGGCGAGAGCGAAGGGACGATCGATTTCTTCCAGCACCAGGACAATTACGGCAAGAGCAGCGCATTTGCGCAAAGCGCGGGTGACCGCAAGATTGTCGTTCCGGTCAAACCTGTCAGCACGATCCTTGCGGAGGCCGCGACCCCCCTTCATGAGGTCGGGCTGATCTGGATGGACATCGAGGGCTATGAGCCGTTTGCCTGCCGCTCGATGGAAGCGTTGCTGGCTCGCAGAGTTCCGCTCTACATGGAGTTTTCGCCGGTTTTTTACGGCCCGCAGCAAAGCACCGCCTTCGTGGACTACCTCGCCGGTTTCTACGAGGACTGCCTGATCGTTCGCGAGGATGCCATCGCTCCAGCGAAGGTCAAGGACATTCCCGTTGCCGAGCAACAGTTTGACCTGCTGTTATTTGAGGCCTCAAACGCGGCGGTATAGGAAGTAGCGGCCTTTCTCGACCCCCGGCGGCATCGGCAAAGGCTCAAGGTGCGCATGCTGCAGTTCAAGGCCGCTCACCGCAAAACCGTCCGGTGCAACAAGCCCAGCCATGAGTTGCGGTAACCAGGTCAGCGTGATCGCATCCTTCTCGTCATAGCCCGTGCCGATATCGACATGCGCAAGAGCAGCATTGACCCCGATATATTGCTGCGCGGTCTCCCTGATCTCGCCAACCACCATGTTTTCCGGCTCGGGCGTTGAGGTCTTGTGCGCGCCAACTGCCCGGTCAAAGACGATGATCCTTCGATCCGGAAAACATTCGCGCAAATGATCAAAGGTGCGGCCGTTGCCAAGACCAAGTTCGAGTATCGGCCCATCGAGCCCATCCAACTTACCGGTAAGGTGATTGAGAATTTCGCGCTGCGCGGTCATGCGGAAGATGAAGCTGTCGAGCCGGCTCATGAGATTTCGGTTTCCATTATTTCGATATGCGAGGTGGGCTTAACATGCTGCCCATCGGTGGTCGACCGCTGGAGTGTCACCTTAAGAAAACGAAAACAGTCCAGAAGCCATCAGAGAAGAGTTTGACAAAGATTCGCTCCATTCTTGCATAGAAACCACCTGACCCGGACAAAAAATTGTGATTTTGACAAAAGTTGAGGCCACTTTCCGGCATATGGAGCAAGTGCCGCAAGATTTTGACGTGCTGCAATCCATGGCTTCGAATTGCTTCGAGGTGGGCACCACGCGCCATAAAAGTGACATCTTGGCCAGTCTGGGCGAGTCGCGCACCAAAATAGCCGCCGATAGCGCCAGAACCCATAATCGCGATCCGCATGATCGTCCCCTTCCAACGACAATCTCGTAGCCATAATAGCAATATACAGTTCTGCCGCCTTAGAGCACGATAGAATGGGCCCCCTACAGTGCCTGAGTTGAAGCGTGTTGCGGACTCCCGGTGATCGCGCTCAGTCTAGTCATATGAACAATCCAACAAACAGTTTTGCGATAGGACATTGCTAAAATTCTTCAACGAATAGGCTTTCAGCGAACGTTCGGAAATATAATGTCCGTATTAGTTTCGACCTAATATTGCTGCGGGAGATTCCTAGATGGGCTATCCAGGATAGCCCTGCACAAAAACAGCTCTCTCCAGATGTGGCACATGTCACGGCGTCCAAACGCCCTGGCCAGAACTAACGCTACCCGGCTTCAACTCACTCGGCTCGTCGCGCCGTCCGGGCTACCATCGATTGTCACGTCTGCGGGCTAACACATGAGGAACATCGAAATGACGACACACAGTATGCTTTCGCACACCGCGGGGTTTGCGGTCGGCTTCGCTGTGGGCAAGCTCGGTCGCGCGAACGCTTGTAGTCTTCGATAGTACTAGATCGAGCGTCTGAACGGAGAGGGTAACCCGGACGATCAGGCTGGAGCTCACTAGGGATGACAACAATAAAATCAACCGGGTATAGTTCTCTCTACCAGTCTTTTGTAGCGTGGATGATCGCGGATCGGATCGAGGTCAGGGTCACTCTGCCACCACATGATTTGTTTGGTTCTTGGAATAATCTTCTCCAGCAGATCAAGTGCCGCCTCGGTCTCGTCCATGATCAAATATGTACATGCAATATTGTACAATGCGTTGAGGTCATCCGGATCGATTGCCAGAGTCCGTGCCGCCCATTCCTTAGCGCGGTCTCGCTCGCCGAGCTGCGCTAGTGCGAGCGCACCCAGTTGGGCGGGACTTGAATTCTCTGGATGCAGATTGAGTTCAAGTTCGGCCCGTTCCAGCCCCAACCGAGCCACTCTCGTCATATCCGCATGCCGGCCGAGCGAACGATAGACACACGCCAACAGCACGGCAGAACGGTAATCGTCCGACCGCACACGCATAGCGCGCTCGAATAGCTCGGCTGCGCGTTCGAAATCGCTCTGTTCGAAAAAAAAGCGGGCATAGAAATAGTTTGCCTCGTGCAGGTTAGGGTCAAGAGCAAGTGCCCGGTCGAATTCGGCGGCGGCCTCCGCACGCAGTCCGCCATATTGGAGCGCAAGGCCGCGCGATGCGTGGGCATCGGCCAGGTCCGGATCAAGTTCGAGTGCCTTCGCACTCGTCGCGAGGATGGCGTCGATCGATACATCGGCATATTGCCAGGAATAAAGCACCGAATCGCAGTTGGCGATGCCTGCGTAGGCGCGCGCATAGCTCCGATCGATCTCCGCTGCCCTGGCGAACATGCGCCGCGCCAGCAGCATGTAGGATTTCGAACACATGTGTAGGAACTGCCGACCTCGAAGATAATAGGTATAGGCTTCGACATCCTCAGTAGGGGTCGCGTTGATCGCCTCTTTCTCGTCGGGGAGCAGCTTGATTTTCAGCTGATCGACGATGGCGTGGGTGATTTCGTCTTGAATCGCAAAGATGTCGGTAAGTTCACGGTCATAGCGCTCGGCCCAGAGGTGACTGCCGACCAGCTGTCCAGTGACACGAACGCGTGATCCCGCTTTGCGAACACTGCCCTCCAGCACGAACCTGACACCGAGGTCCTGAGCGACCTGCTGTATCTTCGCTGGCCTGCCCTTGTACGTGAATGTCGTGTTACGGGCGATTACGTGCAGGTGGGAGATTTTGGATAGATCTGTAATGATGTCCTCGGTGATCCCGTCGGAAAAATACTCCTGTTCAGGGTCACCGCTCATGTTGCTGAACGGCAGAACCGCGATCGATATCCTTTTAGGCGCTGCAGATCCGTTTTGCATCAGCACTTTGGAAACACCTGGTGAGGTTGCATTCAAGTTCACGCGATAACAAGCAATTGGTTCGGTGATGTTCTTCACCCACTGCTCGCCCATCGGCTCGAAGGCATAGGTGAGTTTCTTCTCGACCTCCCTCGATACCTTAGCCGAAACGCAAATGCCGCCGGGGTCGGCAAGGCTTTGCAGTCGGGCAGCAATATTCACACCCTCCCCATAACGATCCTCACCTTCAATGATCACTTCACCCAGGTTAATGCCGATGCGAATTTCGATGCGATTGCTTTCAGGGAAATTGTCGTTGCGCTCCATCATGCCACGCTGAAGCGCGGCGGCACATTCGACAGCATCGACTACACTGCCGAACTCCGCTAGCAGCCCGTCACCCATTACCTTGAAAATGCGCCCGTGATATCTGTCGACCTCGGGCTCGAAAAGGTCTTTGTGGCGGGCCCTCAATCGTTCGAACGTGCCAGCCTCATCGACTTCCATAAGCGCGGAATAGCCCGCGACATCGGCAGCGAGAATGGCGGCAAGCTTGCGTTCCATGAACGATTCCCCAGTCAGTGCTCAAAGGATAATAGCACCAGCTTGGTAACAAAATACTCTTGATTTGAGCAGTTTCACGACATTAGAGGTCAGGCTGGGTCTGACAACTCGGAAGGCGGCCCAGCCACGCCGCCTAAGTCCTCAGTCTTTTTAACAACCGACTTCATCGTCGGCGTCCGCGCTGAGACAATAATCGCCTATGGCGCGTAGGGGACGTTGGTCCGTCCATCAGAAGATAGCGAGAGGTGTCAGCCGTGGAAGGTCGTCTGTTTCTGACGAACGTGGATGATGCTGGATGGCTGCAGTTGGCCCACAAGCGGACGTTCGGTAGCATGTTCTGACAACGCTAGAGCTACCTGTCTCCGTCCGACGGACAAACCGGCCTACTGTAAAGAGGGCTCCAAGCGCATTTGGAATTCACCACGGTGCAACTGGGCTGGCGTAGTAGTGAAACTCCAGTAACAGGCATCCTGTCTCTGACCTGAAGGGACCGTGATAGATGCCGGGCGGACGGCAAGCATAGGTGTGAGAAAGGAAGGTCGCCGGATGCTGGCCATCTCCGCCATCAACTATGAGATCCCCCGAGATCAGATATACCTCTTCCCAATAATCATGCACAAACGCTACTGTTGTATGTGCACCCGGCTTGAAGCGAAGCAGTCGCGTGCGACTTCCCATCATGTGATCTGCGTCGAAACCGCCCGCAAGAATCTTTTGCTCGATATCTGGCGGATAGCCAGGAGGCGAATGCCAGCCTTCGCCATCCATAGCCACGGAGTGAAATTCCTTATGCTCTTTCTCGCTTGGCATGGGACACCTCAGGCGGCTACAGGGTTTTCTTTGGTTTCGTCCTCGAGCGCATAGCTATCGAGCATTTGATCGACAAGCTGCGTGCAGCGATCCCAATCAAACGTTCGGAAGCTGTGGCCCTTGGTCACGAAAGCAGCTCCCCCATAAAACATTTCGTATTGCGTGTGGCGCGACGCGAATTCCGAACCAACTGCATCCCACGCAAGCTTGAAAAACTTCACGCGGCCCTCGGCGGATGCGACGGGCGATTGCTGGGTTTTCCCAATCAGGTCACGCAGTTCACCATTCGCGAAGTCCAAAACCGACGACGGCAGCATGATCAATCCGCCGCCCGCCAGCTCGCGCAGGGTCACCATAACCTGCGCATAAAGTTGCTGGGTCAAGACCTGTGCGGAGTACAAGGTGTGCGCGTCTGGAATGAAATATGCACCGTGCATTCGGCCCTTCACTTCCATCGAATGAACGAGCGCGTCCACCAAAGTGTTATGCGCGGCCAGAGTACCAAGTGTTTCCTTCACTTGGGGGAAGCTGATGACACCGTTTGTTTCCGCGATACGCTTGGCGATGCCGACAAGGAATCGCATTTTCACCATCAGTCGTATCTGGGCCTGATAGTTCTGATAAACGTGGGCTGGTGTGGCGTGAAACTGTTTCAGGGTCATGGCGATATCCTGATTAACGAACACGCGGTCCCACGGCACTTTCACATCATCGAAGTAAAGGACCGCGTCGTTTTCATCGAAGCGGCTGGCGAGCGGATTGTCGAAAACACTCGTTGCATTTTCTTCGTAGGACTTGCGCGACAGGATCTTCAGCCCTTTGGTATTCATGGGGACAGCGAAGGAAACGGCATAGCGCTCATCTCCCTCGCGAAGAGGCTGAATACAGGTCACAAGCACTTCATTTGCCATCACCCCGCCCGTTGCCAGCATCTTGGCACCGCGTATGGTCAGTCCTTCGCTGTCCTGATCGACGACGCCCGCGGTGAGGAAGATGTCCTGCTGCTCGCTCGCGGCCTTGGATCGATCCGCTTGAGGATTGATGATGACATAGGTGAGATAAAGCTCGTTGTCGCGCGCATATCGGTAGTAGTCGGCAAGGGCCGCGGAGCGGCCGGCGTCATATGCCCTGAATAGCTCGATCCCCATATACATGCCTGAGATGCATGAGGCGACATGATCCGGCGCACGGCCCAGAAAGCCGCCATGGAGTTCGGCCCAAGCCTCAAGTGCCCTGCGGCGTTCCAAGAGTTCCTGATAGCTATGCGGCAGCTGCCAAATCCGGTTGGCACGTTCGCCACCTGCCTCCGGCACTTCGAACGTCATCAGTTCCAGATTGTCGACACTGGACTGAAAATCGTATAGTTTTCCCACCGACTGAACCGTCTGCCGAAAGGCGGCATGGACCGTGATATCTCCGGCCAACTGACCGTTGATGTAAACCTGCCTTCCGTCCTTCAGCATTGCGATATGCATTGCTCCTGTCTTGATCATCTCCCACTCCCTCGTTAGTAATGAATGTCCAGCGGCCAAAGTGACGCAACGAATTCGGTTGTCTGGAGCGCTGCATAGCGCCCCTTGCTGAACACAAGCGGCATCCGGTCGACTGACGACGCGAAACGCCGCACTTCCGCGATGAAAAGTGTATGGTCGCCGCCGTCATATTTTGCCCAGGGAATGCACTCGAAGACCGCAGCAACCCCGGGCAACAAAGGTGCACCGCATTGTCCATGCGCAAATCTCATTCCTTCCCACTTGTTCGAACGAGACTTTGCGAACCGATTGGAAATATCTTTCTGGTTCTCGGCCAATACATTGACTGCGTAGCCCGCGGCCTTTTCCCACAAGGGGAGACTCACAGCCTTGCGATCGATGCTGAAGAGAATGAGGGGTGGATCGAGAGATAAGCAGTTGAATGAACTCATGGTCATGCCAAGCTGTTCAAACTCCGCTGTGCATGTCACGACGCAGACGCCCGTGGGAAACTGGCCTAAAGCCTGCCGAAAAGCTTGCCGATCGAAAGAAATTTCCGACTTGAGATCCATCTCCTCCCTCCTCTCCGTCACAATGGTCAGGAAGGAAACCCGCTTTGGCTGCGCCTACTTCCAGACTTCAGGCCACCACTCAAACCCTCGCACTCGCATTGTCATCAAAACCGACTTCCGCGCGAGTCTGTTGCGCTGCGCACCCAGCCTGGCGTTGCCGGCAATCGCATGGCGAGCAAGGTATTGGTCAAGTGCACGGCTATGGAACCAGCAGCGCGTTCGGGATCACCCGACCTTATTGCTTCGACGATGGCTGCATGCTCGGCCAACACAACAGTGGTGCGCTCCTCAGAAGCAGCGATTGCCTGCACCCCCATTCGCAACTGTCGATCCCGCAGGGTTTCATAAAAATCCGCCAGTATTGGATTGCCGGCAGAGCGTACAATCGTCCGGTGAAACTCTCGATCGCGTTCGATGAACGTCACCGGGTTTTGCTGCAACTCAGCTTGTTGGACCACGTACTGGTCCAATTCCGCTGCCAGCGGCTCGCCTAACAGGGCGGCACGTCGCACGCACCAGTCTTCCACCAACTCTCTGGCCTGCATCACAAACTCGACATCGGCTTCAGTTATCGCTGCCACGTATGCGCCCTTCTTGGGTACAATCCGCAGAAACCCGTCCGATTCTAACCTCAACAACGCCTCCCGCACGGGGGTGCGTGACGATCCTGTCGCACGGCAAACCTCCGCCTCCGTGACAAATGTTGCTTCTTGCCGCGGCAACGTCAGGACATGCTGCTTCAACCATCTGTAAACAACATCCTGTGCTGCCTCTGCAGATGGCTCAATCGCAGACAGCTTTCCAATTGTTTGAAGTCTTGTCATAAACAACATGTATACATGATGTTTATATCACAGGAAATAACTTTTTATCGCGCGTCGAGCGACACGGAGTCTGCCTGGTCGAGTCCGCGGACCTTCTCAGGGACTGCAAGCGCCGCAAGCGCTCCGTGAGCACCGTCGACGTGGAGCCAGAGAGCTTCCCGCCTTGCTATCTCGGCTACTTGCTGAAGCGGATCGATTGCGCCGATATTGACGGTGCCGACCGTTGCCACGATCGCGATCGGCGTTTTTCCCGCTTCGCGGTCGGTGGCGATGGCCGCCTCGAGCGCGTCGGTACGCATCCGCAAATCCTCATCGACAGATATCAAGCGAAGATTGTCGCGGCCGATACCCAGCAGCGCTGCCGCCTTGGGGATCGACATGTGCACTTGCTCCGAAGCGTAAACCACGCACGGTCGCGCGCCCGCCTCATTGGCCGGGAGTTTGGCTTCGCGCGCCATGGCGAGCGCCATCAGATTTGCCGCCGACCCGCCACCGCAGAGGCTGCCCTTGAAGTCGGACAACCGACTGCATCCGCCAGCCAACCCACGACCGCCTGCTCGATAGTTGTCGCTGCAGGGGCGGATCGCCAGGACGTGACGTTCTGGTTGAGCACCGCAGCAAGCAGATCTCCAAGCGCACCGACGGGCTCGGCAGAGCCGACCACATAGCCGAAGAAGCGGCCGCCCGAGGGACGTACATGTTCCGCGATCGTCTTGAAATCATCCAAGACCGCTCTTCCCAGTCCTTTTTCTGACCAGGGCCGCGCGAACAGGCGGGCGGTCAGTTCACCGCTTGTAACGGGATAAGCCGGGAGCTTGTCAACGGATGCCCAATAGTTCAGTGCCAGCGCCATGGCCTATTGGGTCAGGCACGAAAGCTCCTCGTCGGAGATGTTCAAGTTGTGCATGGGCCTGCCGATCTCGGTACGCGCTTCACGATAGCATACTTTGTCCGATGCGAGGCCTGGCAACGAATTCAGAGTTGAGACGGCGATGTCCAGAATATTTGACGTGTTGGTGTGGTGGCATGTCGGCCGAAACTAGGGCTGCTATGCGGCGGATTTCGATCCGCCTGACCGCCCAACCGCAACCTGGGCGGTGCATTTTTTGAAGTATTGGGTAGCAAAATACTACCAGAGCGCCTCTATATGGTTGAAAGTAATTAGGTTCTGGACCCGCCATGACCAATAAAGAACGAAAAATACCCAGTGGGTTAGTCAGGACAACAAAGGTTGTGTGGACAGTTTCCGTGATTGCCATCGCAACAGTGTTGGGAGCCATGTTCGGATGGGAGAACCATGGCCTCATCGGTGCCATTGCGTTGGGAATTGTCGGTTTCGTCGTCGGTGTTTTCGCCAGTTCGCCGTCAATTCTTTTGCAGCTGTTAAGTTGAACTAAGTGTTCCGGACCCACCTTACATGCCGTGCCCTGAGTGCTCAGCATGTCGTCATAGGACTAAAAAGGTTCGAGCTGAGCTTGGGCGTGTAGGCACCGCCATCGTCGAAAAGCTGCGCCTGTGGTGGCCAGAAATCGCTACGTCGCAGGGTTCTAGCTCTGGTGGTTTTTGCTAAACAGTCCCGATTTTTGGGGGAGCTTACCGGCACGATGTCCATCATCAGCTCCTATGCTTGGAGTGTGCCGGAGCAAGAACGCGTGGACCATGGGGCATGATCCGGCATGGCTAGAGAGCCGACTCTCCGAGCCGACGACCGTACGTGGCTATTTTACGACCGATAGAGTTTCGCTCGTGCTCGAAACGCCGCAGGGCTGTCGAAATATCGTGTTCGGTCGCAAGCGCGTCGCGGAGAGCCATGACATCTCCCGCTGCCTTCGAAACGCCCATTGCAGTGTGGGGCCTCACAACAAATGCTGCGTCGCCAATCAATGCAAGTGATCCCCCGACCATTTTGGGAGCTTCGTAGTCAAAAATGCCTTGTATCGACGGACTTTCTTCGGCTGCGACCGCCAGCGCAAATTGTGGCGGAAGTGTCGCGGCAGCCTCAACTCGCAACCTTTCGCGACGCGCCATGGACAGACCACCGCGAGGCAAGGAAAAACTGTGGGGCTTACCGTCGCTGTCGGTAAAGAACTTCGCCAGCTCGTCGCGCTCAATCTTCCGATACCAGACCCAATTGTAGCGGCGCGAGCCCCTTGTCATCTCTCCGTTTGAACCCGGTACGAGATACCCCAGCGTATGGGACCCGCGTGTCACGAAGAACGCAAAACGTTCAAGTAGTAGGGATGCTTCTCTAGGCAAAAGTTGCTCGGGCATGAGCCCGCGCCACGCCACGTAGCCGGCAAACTCGTTTTCGTATTGCTCCGGATTTAAACTCTTCCGCACGACGGAACCAATCCCGTCTGCGCCGATCACAAGATCCGCAGTTTCGGAGGTTCCGTCGGCAAAGACAATTTCAGCTCCCGCGGCGGCATCCCTAATGTCTACCGCCTGCCGCCCGAGAACATATCGATCGCCCTCGATGCGGGAAGCGACCGTTTGATAGAGGTAGTCCCACGAAATCTGCATTTGGGCTGTTTGCATCGTCTCGGCCACGTTGCCGTCCCGGTCTAAGTAGATCCGCTCCTGCGCCACAATGCCGACGCGGGCAACATGTTCGCACCCAATCTGACGCAGTATCCGAAACAAGTCCTGTTGGCCTACGAGACCAGCGCCCCGCCCGGCCAATCCACTGGCGGAACGCTCAAAGATTTTGACATCATGTCCGTCACTTTGGAGCAAAATTCCAGCGAAGAGTCCGGCTAGGGAGCCCCCAATTATTCTGACGCGTAACGGTTTCATGATCCAAGTTCCTTTAGTGATTTTTCAATGCGGTGGAACGCGAACGTTGGTCCAGTACCCTTACGCCAAGCGCTACAACCGCGAGCAAGGCTCCGAGCAAGCTAACCGCCGACCATGCGCCATAGCCCCAAGCTACTGTTGCTACGGCCGAACCAGTTGCACCGCCCAGGAACATGCCTGTCATGAAGATCGTATTCAGTCTGCTGCGTGCTTCGGGATCGAGCGCGTAAATGATGTGCTGGTTGGACACGAGTGCGCTTTGAATGCCGAAATCAAGGATGATCACGCCAATGATCAAGGCAGCCATGGAACTCCAAACTCCGAAAACGATCCAAGCAATGAGTGTCATCAACGCACCCAGCCAGACGACGAAGTGAGGGCCCCGTTTGTCGGCGATACGCCCAGCAAGCGGTGCTGCGAAGACACCGACCGCACCGACGATACCGAAGAGCCCTGCCACGTCGGCTCCAAGGTCAAAGTGCGGACTCTGAAGGTAAAGGGCGAGGATTGTCCAAAAAGTAGTAAAAGAGGCAAACAGCGCAGCCTGAACGAACGTTGCTACCCGGAGTGCCGGCTGACTTTTCCACAAATGCGCAAGCGACCTGATTGCGGTGTGATATTGCATGCGCGAGGTTGATCTATGGTCCGGCAGTGTAACGAACATCATAGCGGCTGCGATCAGGGCAAGCGGCACGCCAATCCAGAACATTTCTCGCCAACCAGCATGCTCGCCGACAAACCCTGACAGGGTACGGCTGAAGAGAATGCCTGAAAGGACGCCAGCCATAACGGTGCCAATCGTGGCTCCGCGCTTTTCCGGAGAGGCGAGCGATGCCGCGAACGGAACGATCTGTTGGGCGACGGTCGAACTCGCGCCAACAATCAGCGACGCGGCAATCAGCATCCACGCAGATGGCGCAATCGCAGCAAACGCCAGCGCAGCCGCAAGGATGATGAATTGCCCGACAATAAGGCGGCGTCGATGCACCAGGTCGCCCAGAGGAAGCAGCAGGAACAAGCCAAGCGCATATCCCAGTTGCGTAGCCGTAGGTATCAAGCCGGTTATGGGCTGATGCTGAAATTCCGACTCGATGATCCCAAGCATAGGTTGATTGTAGTAAATGTTGGCAACGGCAATTCCGCTGGCGGCGGCCATTGCGAGAAGGCCAAGCTTTCCCACGCCCGAACGGACTGCAGAGTGTACGTTTACGGTATCCATAATTCTTGCCTTTCTGGCTCAAGAGGTATGCAACTAACTAGAATTTTATCGATAAGAGGTGTAGTGGCCTAAATTGATCAACCACCATATCGGATCTGGATATAATGAATACGGACGACGTCTTGGTGTTCACAACCGCAGCGAGTGCGGGCAGCCTTTCCGAGGCGGCGCGCCGACTTGGTCTCGCACCCATGGTCGCTACGAGGAGGTTGGCATCTCTTGAGACAGCGCTCGGGGTCAGGCTCATGCATCGCACCACGCGGTCACTCTCGCTGACGGCGGAGGGGCAGACTTTTCTTCCTTTTGCCTTGGCTCTCGTCGAGAATGAGGAGGAAGCCATGGCCCGTCTGCGGACTGAGGGTAAGGGGGCCGCGGGTTTGTTGCGCGTATCCGTGCCGGTCGCCTTCGGGCTCAAGCTTGTGGCTCCTCTCATCCCCACGCTTCTGGCGGAAAATCAGGATCTTCGCATCTCCCTCGAACTGAATGACGGCCTTCCCGACCTGGTCTCGGCAGGCATTGATCTGGCAATCCGGATCGCGCGGCTCAAAGACAGCAGTTTGGTCGCCCAGAAGTTGGCCACCAATCCAAGGACGCTCGTCGCGGCTCCGAGCTACCTCGGACGGCAGGGCGTGCCGATTAGAATTGAAGATCTGATGCAACATGAATGCCTTCCGATGAGTGGCGTTACGCATTGGACGTTCTTGACCGCGGGCGTCGAGACCCATGTGCGGCTCAACTCCCGGTTTTCGTCGAGCAGCATCGAGGGATGCCACGCTACCTGTCTGGCAGGCGGCGGGATTGCTCTGCTCTCCGATTGGAACGTCAATGACGATCTCAAAGCTGGACGTCTGGTTCGCATTGAAATTCCAGATGTTGAACCGGAGACGACAGCAATTTGGGCTGTTTATCCGACAACGAAGCTTGTGCTCCCGAAGGTACGCGTTTTCATAGCTTCGCTCCGAACGGCGCTGACCAGCACCAGGCTCGACGAACCTACAGTGTGACGATCGCGGCTCTCACCTTTTCCGGCGTCACCTTCTAAGCACAGACCATTGCGACCTGTCTGGTGACGTGCCAATTGCCAAGTGGTTCACTAGATTGCCGCGATTTACTCGGCCTGCCATGGCGACGAACCATGGTAGGCTGATCGGCTAGACAACGACGCGCTTATCTGCGCACGATTTCATGGAATTCGTCATGCTGACCAGGCAGGTCCTCGGCCACGATCAAGGCCAACCCTTCGGCATCGAAAATGGCAAACCATTCTTCCCACTCAACAATACGCGGCCTTCCAAAATCCGAGGGGCGATCCGCTCCTTGATCATCGTCATCCTCGTAGGCCTTCCGACCAAATTGGATAGAAGTACCGAAACGTTACTTCCGATCAATTCCGCCGGATCGATTATCACGGGCACGCCCGAGAGACCAGCGGCCCACTCCCTTATTTCTTTGTGATCGGTCATCAACTTTGTATCGGTCATGTTGAAGAGCTCCTATGCTTTTGTTGCAGTTTGATGCGAGAGATGTCACCACTTGCGGGCCGCTCATGTTTCGACACGCGGAGTTGCAACAGCAAGGAAGCGATAGGCATTTCCGTTTCTCTCAATACGGCCAACTCCCGGGTAGGTCCAATGAAACCCAAGTAGTTTGGCGTCCTTGGACACCGCCTGATCGAGAAGAATACGCCTGGTTTTGACGGCTGTTTTTGGATCCATATCGAAACCAAAGCTCCACTCGGGATGCTGCATGGACACAACTTCACTTGCGGAAGCGTCCACAGTTATGATCAGCGGATTGTCCCCTTCAAGTTCAAGAGAAATATGTCCCGCAGTGTGCCCCGGCGTAGCAAGAACCCGTAAGCCGGGCACAATTTCGTCCCCGTCGTCAACCAGTGTTACGCGATCTGAAATGGCCTGCAGGTCCCGCCTTGCTCCAGCGACAAATGGCTGCAACGACTCCGGCAAGTTCTCACCTCGATCACCCATCCAGAAGTCCCATTCTTCCCTGCTGATGAAATACCTTGCATTTGGAAAGCGCAGCGATCCGTCGTGCTTGACCATGCCCCACAGATGATCCGGATGCGCGTGCGATATCACAACCATCGTGATTTCTTGGGGTTCAACTCCGACATCAGACAGGTTCTCTTCCAACTTTCCTTCGGAAGGCTGAAAGCGATCGCCCGCCCCGACATCAACCAGAATGAATTCGGTGCCGGTATCGATCAGGGGTATGTTTGATTGAGCATGTGCGCTGCCGTTGCCGCCGCCCAGGCTAAGCAAGATCGCCTCGCGCTCTTCGGGATTAGCTTCCGGTGCGAAGATTTCTCCGCCCAGCTTGATGTAACCATCTGTTAGCACGGTAATTCCGAACTGGCCGTGACGGAAACTGTAGAAATCTTCAGATTTTGTCATTTCTCAACTCGTTTGGTCGATGACAGAGGAGCCACCGAAATTCATCTTCTCAACACAGAACCCCTGCCCTCTTCTGACAGAGGGTCTGCCCGGTGGCCGCTAAAGGAATTCACCTACAAGTACGGAAGAAGGAATGCCCTGATGGCATCGACCTCATTTGATTGAATTTCATGCCCCCCTGAATGCCACTCGGTTGAGACAGAAGCATTCTGTTTGGAAAAATAGGTCTCCAGAGCAAGCGTCAATGCGACAGGGCTTATCGGATCCCGTTTACCAGCGGTAATGAGTATTCGTCGCCCGGCAAGTGCGGCGTTTGGAGCCGGCCGGAATGGAATGAGCGGATGCATAAGCACCGCCGCATCAAACACCCCTTCTTGAATGAGCACATTGGCGAGAATGTTTGCGCCGTTAGAAAACCCCAACCCAATAATGGCAGATGCCTGATGTGCCTGCGCGATGTCATTTACGAACGCGACCATCTTGGAAGTCGCGCGCTGGAGGTCCTCCATGTCGTATATCCCCTCGGCAGTTCTTTTGAAAAAACGCGGGGCACCGTTTTCGGAGACATCGCCACGGGGTGCGACAACGGTGGCGTCCGGAAGCAGTTGACTGCCGAATTCAAAGAACTGGTTTTCGTTTCCGCCTGTTCCGTGAAAAACAAAAAACACGGGCTTTCCCGATGCGCCGGAACGTATCCGACGCACATACTCACTCTCGGTCATGAAATTGCTCCGTGCCTATGCTTCGAGCGGCTCGAGATGTTCCTCGATGGCGGCTCTAAGATGTTCGTGCTGACGCGGTAGCTTCAGCGCTTCTCCCAAATGCGCCGTATCTTCATCTCGATTGAAGCCTGGCTCATTTGTTGCGATTTCAAAGAGAATCCCGCCCGGCGTGCGGAAATAGATCGCCCAGAAATAGTCACGGTCGATCACGGGCGTGACCTGATATCCTGTGTCCAGTAACGCCTTTCGTACCTCAAGTTGTTTTGCGCGATCGTCGACCGCAAAGGCGACATGGTGGACGGAACCCGCACCTTGGAGCGCGCTTGAGATATTCGGCATTGTTTCGACATCGATTAGATGGGCTCCGTTGCCGTTCGGCTTTGTAAAGCGCTTGACGCCGTCTTTTTCGTCCTGGATCTCATAGCCCATGAACTTCAGAAGCTCGCATGTCGAACCTTCATCGCGAAGACGCATCGTGACCGAGTGAAAACCGCGAATGGCATGGTCCTGGCTTACACCACCGTGCGTCCATGCTGGCCGAGCATCGTCCTTAACCTCAACCAGTGCGAATCCGTCACCATCGGGTCCGGCAAATTCAAGACGCTTCTCGCCGAATGTCTCGCTCGGCTTCAATCCGTCAACTTTGAGATTGGCTAGGCGGTCACTCCAGAACCCAAGTGCACCTTCAGGGACCGAGAAAACCGTTGTCCCGACTTCCCCGGTGCCATGGCGGCCCGGGCCTATATGCGGAAAAGGAAAATATGTCATTATCGATCCGGGCGATCCGGTCTCGTCGCCGTAGTAGAGATGGTAGACGTCAGGTGAATCGAAGTTCACCGTTTTCTTGACGCGTCGCAGCCCCAACGCATCGGTAAAGAAGCGGTTGTTCGTGCGAGCATCGGCTGCCATTGACGTTACGTGGTGCAGGCCCTGGATCTGATTAAGCATCGAAAGCTCCTATATTGTTGCCAAGGTTTTCCATGGGAGGTAGATGGGCCGATTGTTCGCTTCGCAAAAGGCTCGTTACTGAACACGCATTGTATCGATAGAGTGAACAGTAACGTCACGATGTTCAACATTATTGGTTGGGATGATGGCTGCCGGTTGTTTTACGAAACGCCTCCAGGCGCTCGGGGTCGCGCCGGTCAAACGTCGAAATACTCGGGAGAGATGCGCCTGATCTGCCAGCCCGCAGTCCAACGCGATTTCACATAGAGGCGCGTCGGTGTTCAGCATCAGGTGTTTGGCAAACTCTACACGCTGGGCGACAATATAGTTATGGGGCGACAATCCGATACTGGCCTTGAAAGCGGATGAAAAATAGCTGGTGCTGAGCTTCACGAGACGCGCAAGCTCATGAAGAGAAATCTGCGAGGATATTCGCTCAGCAATGTATGTTTTTAGGCGATTGATCTGCCAGGGAGCGAGCCCGCCGATAGCGATCGTAGGATCTCGCGTTACCCCGGCATCAGAGATGACATAGTGAGGACGAAGAAGCCTGGAGGCTTTTTTTACGAAATCGAGAGCGATTGCCTCATCGTTTTCAATACAAGTCATAGCGCTGAGCAGTAGTTCGGAAACTTCGCTTGAGGCTGCGTGGTTCAATTTGATTATATCGAGGCGGGGCTGACTATTTCCGCGAATTGCTAGCGCAGTGACTGACATCTTCGATCTCCTTATGGAACCCACGGGATTCGTGATTGCAAGGTTGATTTTGAAGACGCCGTCGCATTTGGAAAATCGTACTGTAATTGGCTTTTCGCACACTTGGGTTTTGCGAAAACATACCCGGGTATACTTGCTCACAGGGCCGCAGCTGATTATCCTGATTGATTGACAAACTTAGATTGCAATTGCGCGCCGAACGCGTGATCAAACTACAAGCCGACAGCTGAAGCTATCCATTGAAAAGCGTGCATATGTCAGAGAGTCCGTTGGTTTTCGTCGTGGATGACGAAGAACTCGTCCGTAAAGCTTTGAGCACCCTGCTCCGCTCAGTCGGATATCGCGTGAAGGCCTTCGCCACTGCCCAGGAACTCTATGACGATCCCGCCTTGCAGGAGGCAAATTGCCTCATTCTGGATGTTCGCTTGCCATTCCTCAGTGGATTGGACTTCCAACAAAAATTGGCGGATATGGATGTGAAACTTCCGGTGATATTTATAACCGGCCATGGCGACATCCCAATGACCGTCCGCGCCATGAAAGCTGGCGCTGCTGACTTTCTTGCCAAGCCATTTCGAGACCAGGACATCCTGGATGCCGTTGCGGCCGCGGCGGAGAAAAACCGTCGCGCTCGAACATCGGGTCGGTCATTGCATGAATTGAAGGAGCGTTATCAACGCCTTTCAACCCGTGAAAAGCAAATCATGATCATGGCCACCTCCGGGCTTATGAACAAGCAGATCGCAGGTGAACTCGGGCTGAGCGAGATTACGGTCAAGATTCATCGGGGCAAGATCACCAGGAAAATGATGGCGAAAACATTCGCGGACCTGGTCAAAATGGCAGAGTCCTTGGATATCAGCTCTTCCGAAAATCTACGCTGAGTAAACTACCGTATAATTTCAAATCGCTCCGTCAGAAGGCATAATACAACAAACTTCAAACACGCCGGCTTGCCGGAGATTGGTCTACCCAGGGTGGAATTCGTATCTATCATTGACGATGAAGCGACGGTTCGACGTGCGACGAGCAGCCTGTTGAGGTCGCTGGGTTTCTCGGTTCAGACTTTTGTCTCGGCGGAGGAGTTTCTCGATTCAGAGTTTGCAATGAGAACATCGTGCATTGTCTCAGATGTCCACATGCAGGGAATGAGCGGAATTGATCTCTTTATGCGCCTTCAGTCTTGCGAGAGCAAGATTCCGTTCATTTTCATAACTGCTTTTGCCGAAGAAGTCGTACGGCAGCGCGTTGGGCAAGACGTTTGCGTCTTACAGAAACCCTTTGAAGCTGAAGTTTTGGCGTCCTGCATTGAGCAGGCGCTCTCAAGCTGATTTGATCGGAAAGGAATCGCTAATGGTACATTCTTGCAGCCACGTGACATCAGTGCGGACAGTTCGGCCCGGGACACTTGGGTGTGAGGAATGTCTGGCAGAGGGACAGGCCTGGGTCCATCTGCGCTTGTGCCGTGAATGCGGCCATGTAGGTTGTTGCGATCAGTCCCCCGGTAGACATGCCACCGCGCACTTTCATGCGACGAAACACCCGATTATTGAGGGCTACGACCCGCCTGAAGGCTGGGGGTGGTGTTACGTCGACGAAATCTTCGTTGAATTGCCCGATCAGACAGAACAAGTCGGCCCGATCCCGAGATTTTACTAGAGCGACAAGCAGATTTCGCAGCAGATTTGCCTGACACTGTTCCGAACGCGAACCGCATCAACGACCGCCTAGTCGCGTTGGAAGCGCGCATGACTGCTGCAGACCGGCGAAGGCCCATTGGCGCTCTTGGCCGCCGGCCGCGGGCAACCTACAAGATTCGCCCGTTCAACCTTCTAAGCAGCCTGGTCAGGTGCATCAGGTCTGCGTCTGGCCATCCGCTTATACGCATCTCAAAATGACTGCCCTTTCGTGCAATGGCTTCGGCGACCTTGCCGCGAGCTGGCTCGGCAATTCTGTACACGATGCTCCGCGCATCCTCGCTATCTGGCCCGGCCTCGACCAAGCCAAGTTTGCGGAGTTCTTTTGCCAGTCGGCTGATGACGCTTCTGTCCATGGACAACGCTTCGGCGATCCCACTCGCTTTCGTCGGCCCGAACGAATGCAGCCACTGCAGCATCTGGAATGCGGACGCCGATACCCCCGGGCCGAGACTTTCCGCGGCTTCGGACGTTACGGCGCGCGACGCCGCAATCAGGGCACCTAGTTCCGCACCTAGTTCGCGGACAATAATTTCACGGCGTTTCGCTTTTTCTGGTGGCTTCCCGGTCAGAGTGCCCTTGCCATTGTTTGTCATTTTCGTCGCCTATATGATGGACAAATATCAATTACATCGATATTTTTTGATTGATAATAGTCCATCATATAGGCTTTAAACAATCATGTTCTCTCCCAAGACAATCGTGATGACCGGAGGCACCAACGGCATCGGCCGAATAGCTGCTGCCTCTCTTGCAGCTCTGGGTTACCGTCTTGTGCTTATCGCACGCAGTGAAATCAAAGCTGAGGCAACCCGCCGCGAGATTCTTCAGGTCGTGGCTGACGCCCCAATCGATTTTTTCTATACCGACTTCACCCGACTGGCCACAGTTGCTGAAGCGGCCAGTGCTATTGCCGAAAAGTACGAGCGCATTGATGTCCTGATCAACAATGCCGGGATCCACGCGTTTGAGCAGCGTGTAACGGCAGACGGCTTTTCCGAAATGGTTTCCGTGAACTATCTGGCTCCTTGGCTCCTGACAGCATTGTTGAGTCAGCGTCTTGTGGCGTCGGTCCCATCCAGGATCGTGACGGTTGCCTCCGAGGCGTCTCGCCGCTCCCGCGGTCTCAATCCTGATATTGACCTGTACGACACCAGCCCCTTCACCCGCTTGGGGTCTTCGGTGATTTATGGGCGAACTAAATTGATGGACATCATGTTTTCAATCGAGTTGTCGCGCCGGCTTGCATCTTCCGGGGTGACGGCTAACTGTCTCGATCCTGGTTTTAATGTCACGGGACTTGGACGCGAACTCTCTTTTGCCGCGCCGCTTGAGCGTCTCCTCAATTTCCTGCGCATCGGCGATCCCAACCGTGGTGCAGGGATCATTGTCGCGCTCGCCACGCAGCCAAGATTTGCCAGTGTTTCCGGAGGATATTTCTCAGTCAAGGACGCTGCGCCCCTTGTTCCGGCAGCATCAGGTGGCGATGTCGGAGCGCAGCGGAGATTGTGGAACGCTACCGCAAGCGCAGTCGAAGCATTTAAATAAATAGGATTGGGAGGTCTGTCGTCATACAATGGCAGGTCGGTGTTCAGGTTCCTCTCGCGCCGTTTGATGCCGCGGCGGTAGAGGTGTGGCTTCGCCCTGATAACCTTGGGTCGGCAATCCCTTGATGAACGGTCCCTTGGTATAAAGGCGGCTTGAGTTGCCGTAGGAACCGGCTAGCTGCCGGTCGATGTAAACAGCGCATCCCGCCTCCTTGCCGCCAATGCTGAGGTCGTCGGCGGGAATGAACAGTCAACGGTCGCCTCGACCGTCATCGCTTCATCCGGCGTGAAGAACTGCCAGCTGCCGGGTAGGACCGGCACGGGCGGCTCCGAAACATTTGCGGCCCATGGCAAGACACCGGAAAACGTCAGCGCGAGTGCAGTGCTCGTAGTGCCAGCCAAGGCGTGACGGAAAGTGTTCGTCCATGACCGATTCCTTCATGCGAAATGGCGGGAGCTCCACAGGCGAAGCGCCAAGGTGACAGTAGCCAGTAACGTGACGGGCGAATTGTCGTAGGAAATCGAATTTGTACATTCGTATGGGATTTCGCCCATGCGCTTCAGAAGACCGAGATCAACCACCCTCTCCCGAAGGCAGGACGACCACGCGCAGGCCGGCGGCCGCGCGTGATCGCCAAAATTGGAACACGTTGATCTTATGGATCGCATAGGCCACTTGCCGCTGGCTCATCCTTTGGGCATCAGGAATGGGCTGCTTTGTTCGAGCGCCAAATGGCTCTACACGCCAATTAAGCGTTTGTTCCCCGGAGCGTCTCGAACAGAAACCAGATCCGCTGCTCCGCTTCATCGATCCAGTTCTCGAGCAGGCTCGCGGTCGCAACGTCGCCATGTTCGTCGCAAAGAGCATGCAGCGATCGCATGCTCGCGACCAGTTCGCCGTTGTCTTCCCTGAGCTCGGCGAGCATTCCATGTGCGTGCACAAAATCCGCATCATTGTCCCTGATACGCTGGTGACGAGCGATGTCGCCGATCGACTTCAGCGTTACGCCGCCCAGCTTCCGCACCCTTTCGGCGAGGGGATCTGTGATGCCAAACAGTTGCTCGCCCTGATCATCAAGCATTCGGTGATAGTCACGAAAGTGCGAACCGGACATGTGCCAATGAAAGTTTTTTGTCTTCAGATAGAGAGCGAAAATGTCGGCCAGAAGCGTCGTGGCCGCGGCGGATATATCCTTGACTGCGTCCTCGGATAAGCCTGTCGGCGTTTTCAGCGGAGCTGTCCGGCGTGATTTGAGAGTCTGTTCCATGTTGCTTCCATGATCGGTTTGAACGCAGAGCATATCGCCCGCGCAGGATTGGTTCGACGGTTACCGCATATGACCAGAGGCGATTGGATCAGTGACGGGGACGGTCTCGATGCGCGCCCCGTCAAGCCCGAAATTCGGACTTTGTTCGGTTTGAGGCATCCAGGCGTTCGAGAGATCCAAAGGCTCGGCCAGAGAGGCGATGCCGTCGCGCACGACATCATCGGAATGGTATCTGCACTTGATCACCGCTTCGCCTCCTGGCTTAACAGGCTACCCTCAGTTCGTAGCAAGCGAAGCGGCTGCTTGTTCGATGACTGCGGCAACTTGTTTTGGATGCGAAAGAAGCGAAACATGGCTCGACTGCAGCACCGTGGTCTTTGCATTCATGCGCTTGGCTGCAGCTGCTTCAAGCTCCGGGCTGATGACCCTGTCATTCGCGGAGACGATGTACCACGAGGGTTTCGTCTTCCATGCGGCCTGGGAAACCTTTTCGCCAAATGTCTTGGCAGCAAGGGGGCCTTGGGTGACCGCCAGCGTTTTCGCCTCAGCGACAGGGATATCGGGAGCGAAGTTCTTGAGAACCCCCTCTTCCGTCTGCACAACGAAACCTGCTTTGTCGGCTGAAACGGTCGAAAGCGCCGGAGGCGTGGGATAGGACTTGATCAGCGAGTCGCCAGTTTCACCGACGTCGGGGGCGAAAGCGGCGACGTAAACGAGCGCCGATACCTTGGGATCATTGCCGGCCTCTGTGATCACTGTTCCGGCCCAACTGTGACCGACCAGGACAACCTTGCCTTTGGCGTCGTCAATAATCCGCTTTGTGGCCGCGACATCGTCGCTAAGTGAGGTCAGTGGATTTTGAACCGTCATGACATTCAATCCCTTCCTTTGCAGGAGAGGAATGACTTTGTTCCAGCTGGACGCATCTGCCCATGCGCCATGAACAAGGACAACGGTGACGTCGGTTTTCTTTTCGGCAGCATAAGAAGATTCCGCGTACATCATCGTGGGGCCAAACAAGATGGCAAGTGCGATAGAGTATTTCTTGAACATTTTAGGACCCTCTGTGTTATAATATGGCTATAATACTTTTATACTTGAGTTATTCTTGCACATTCAGACACAATTTGAATAATTCACTTGATTCCCAACTGGGCACGCTTAATGGCCGGCCCATCCCTCGAGGAACTCAAGCAGAAGGCCATTCACTCTTTCTGGCTGCTCCTCGTGTGGAAGGTGCCCGCACTGCTCGATGGCTTCGGCTCTCACGTTGTGCGCCATTTCCCGCCATACCTCCGGCATGTCAAACATCTTGCCGACCGCCTCGAAGTCAGCCCCCCAAAGCGACAAGACCGGGCACTTGATTTTCACGTCGGCATCTATCTGATCCTGGGCGACATCTTCGCGGTTCGCTCGATAATCGGACATTGCTCCGCGGACCGCGCCCGGGCTTCGGTATGATTGGACGTAGGTATCAAAGTCCGCTCCGCTGATTGTATGCGGGTTGTAACACCAGTCGGAAAAGAAGTGACGGAGCCAAAGGTCCTCCTTTCCTGCGATCAATGTTTCGGGGAGTTCGGGCACCAGGTGAAAGAAGAAGAACCAGTATGCCCTTGCGGTCTGCGCGTTCATGTTCCGCGCTACAAGGCGCGTCGGGACATTATCCATCACGACCAACCGATCGACGACATGCGGATGGTCCTTTGCGAAGCGCGTAGCCACGCGGGCACCGCGGTCATGGCCGACCAATGCAATTTTCCCGATATTCCTGGACTTCAGCAGTTCCAGTACGTCGAGAGCCATGTTCCGCTTGTCGTACCCCGCCGCCGGCTTGTCCGTCTCGCCATAACCCCGCAAGTCTGGTGCAATCACATGGTACTTTTCTGCCAGAACCGGTATCTGGAATCGCCAAGCGAAGCTGGTTTCAGGAAACCCGTGTAAAAGAACTACGGTTGGCCCCGTTCCAGCCTCGAGGTAATGTTGGCGAATTCCGTTTGCGATGACGGTGTGGTGCCGAATGTCGGTCATTGTCGCACTCCTGCGTTTCGCGTGAATGTTGATTTCACTTGCCCGCAACGGACGCGGCCGAATAATTGGCGGGGATCCAATAGAACTCGCTCCCCTTGACGCCGACATGACCCAAGCCCGGGAAGGAGATATGGGCTGCTCCGATCCAATAGCCCTTTCGAGCTGCATCCGAGTAGATTGCGTCCCGCTCGGCCACAGCCTCGTTCGCATCGCTGTCGTATGCGACGGTCACGCTCGGATCGGGGAATTGAACGGGCGCGACATGCACCACATCGCCCCAAAGTAGAAGCTTCTGCCCGTCGCTCTCAACCTGATAGAAGCTGTGCCCAAGGGTATGACCCGCAGCGGCAATTGGACGTATACCCGGCGTAAGTTCCTGATCACTTTCAAACGGCTTGAACCGTCCAGCATCGATGTAGGGTTTAAGTGACACCTTGTCGCCATCAAACATCGGCCTCAGCAGGGCCGGAGCAGCCGCCTCGTCGGCTTCCGACAACCAGTAGTCCGCATCCGCCTTGCTCACGCGGACGGTCGCATTGGGAAAGGCCATTTTCCCCTTTGGAGCAATGCCCCCGACATGGTCCGCATGGAGATGGGTCAGGAAGATTTCATCGACTTGCTCGGGCTTGTAGCCGGCCGCGCGAAGGTTCTCGACAAGATGCCCGCAACACTCACCGTAAAGCGACCCCGCCCCACTATCGATCAAAACAAGTTTAGTGCCAGTGTTGACGAGAAAGGCGTTGATTGAGCCTTCGATGGGGGCTGTTAGCTCGTTTTGCGCCAGCAAGGCGTCCGCCTCACCGGGCGACACCTCATTGAGAGGAGCGACTTTTCCGGCAACTCCGCTGGCTGTGGGCGCGGCTTTGGTCAACACCTTGTGCACGGGAAACGGGTGCGTCCCGTCGGAAAGCGCCGTGATCTCAAATTTCCCGAGCGGCATACGATAAAAGCCGGGTGCCTGAGTCCCAACAACGGGCGCTTCAGCCTCAGCGGGAGCGAAGAAATAAGCGACAAGCACCGCCGGGACTGCCAGCTTGATCGCTGCAGAGGCCAGTCGGACGAAAAGCTTGGAACGGGCCAAGCGCGGTCGCGTAGGGTTGAATTTCATTATTGATCTCCTTGCGTGGTGACCGGCACCTTAACGCGGAGGCCAGACCATTCTTGCACAGGGCTTTTGCGATTTGTTGAAATCAACGCTTTTCGCCGTCAGCCCGGAAACTGTTGGCCATACAAACACGATCGGACAAGGCCGACGCTCACCACAAGAACCGGGGAATGAGGAGGACTTCGAGCACGACTAGCAATGTCGCAGGAGGCGACTTGGCAGATGAGGATCAGCAAGCCGTTGAAGAAACCAGCGGCGGGCAATGGGGAGGATCGCCCGCCGAGCAACCAAAGATGATACCGAGGCGCGTTTACCTGGTGTCGCTCTGATTACGATTTGATGAAAGCGAGCACGTCTTTGTTGAACTTCTCTGCTTCGGTCTGGGCGAGTCCGTGTGCGGCTCCCGGATAGACCTTTAATGTTGCATTCTTTACGATTTTGACCGTTTTTTCCGCGGATGCCGCGATCGGCACAATCTGATCGTCGTCCCCGTGAATCACGAGCGTCGGCTTTTCGATCTTCTTCAGGTCATCAGTGTAGTCGATCTCGGAGAATTCACGGATGCAGTCGTAGTGACCCTTGATGCTGCCGATCATGCCTTCCAACCAGAAGGATTCGCGCAGGCCCTCGTTTGTCTTCGCGCCGTCCCGGTTGAAACCGTAGAACGGCATCGTGAGGTCCTTGAAAGTCTGCGAGCGGTCCGTCGCGGTGCCCTTTCGGATGTTATCGAAAACTTCGATGGGAGTGCCCTCCGGGTTCGAAGCCGTCTTCAACATCAGTGGCGGAACTGCGCCCACCAGGACGACCTTCGCGACCCGAGCGTTTCCATGACGACCGATGTAATGAGCAATTTCGCCCCCACCTGTGGAATGGCCGACAAGAACCAGGTTGCTGAGGTCGAGCTTCTCAATCAGCTCAGCCAAGTCGTCCGCGTACTGGTCCATGTTGTTGCCATCCCATGGTTGGTCCGATCGACCGTGACCGCGCCGGTCATGAGCGATGACGCGGTATCCCTGCTGACCGAAGAACAACATCTGCGCTTCCCACGCATCTCCGGACAACGGCCAACCGTGCGAGAAAAGGATAGGCTGGCCGGTTCCCCAATCCTTGTAAAAAATCTTGGTCTTGTCTTTCGTTTCGATGAAATTATGCATGGCCGATATTCCTTTTGTCTGGGTTCGGATTGGTTCGCGCGAAAGCTGGCACCACCATCGCGGCGGAAAGCGCCGCTCCGGCTACTTCCCGGGGCGTGGGGTTCCGGACGCCTTAATAGTGCTCTGTCGGGATCCAATCTTGTCGGTTTATCCCGTGTTTGGACAAACCAAGCGCTCTGCAACGCGAGATAGACAGCCAAACTGTCGCCCGGTGAAATCGGAACGGTTTGCGGCCGCCGTTTATTGCGGACGATTTTTCCGCCGCCACGTTCCAGGAGCTTCACCGACGATCTCGGAGAATACGCGCGTCAGGTGACTCTGGTCGGCAAAGCCGCAAGAGATGGCGATTTCTGCGATTGTTGTGTCAAGTAGAAGCATCTGCTTGGCGCGCGCCACACGATACTCGATCAGCCAACGGTATGGTGTGCGTCCAAAGGTTTCTTTAAATGCCTTGATAAAGTAGCTGCGCGACAAACCGCACTCCGTCGCCAAATCAGCAATTGAAAATTGCGCATTGAGGTGCGCAGCCAGAAAGTCTGTCGCCCGCCTCTCCTGCCATGCAGCAAGCACACCCTTCCTTCTCGAGGGAAAATGAATCCCGCCATAGGTCTGTGTGAGATGTGTGAGCATTGCAAGATTGATCTGTTCAAGGAACAGCTGACTTGCACGCTCCGGATTGGCAAGTGCGGGAAGGAGTGCCTGCGCTAAGCCCAGGACGACATCATCCTTCGTGCCAGGCGGACAAACAAAGCCAGCAAACTCCGGCCTGCCGACTTCTTCGGTGAAGGCCCGGACATTTGAAAATGGAATGTGAAAGCGGACGTTGTCGAAAGGCGACAGATGATGGCATTGCCACTGATCGCGAAGATCGGTGATCGCAAGAGTCCCTCTGGGATGCCCCCCATCATAGACAAGCGTGCCCCCCCTCCAAAGTCTGTGGGATTGAAAATCCGTGAGCTGGGTGATCACGCTAAAGGCATCGCCACAAGGAATCACCGGGCTCGGGGGCAGATCGAACTTGTCGTAGCTCATCCTCGTCACGACAATATTCGAAGCCGTGATTGACGACCTCTTGGGCTTCCTTAGTCCCTCGGAGAAAACATTTCGCAGCTCTTCGTCCAAAAGCGAGTCTTTCCAATTGTGAATGTGGGCCCGCCAGGGAGCGCGAGTGGATACTATACATCCGCTTGGTAAAAAACACCGGCAATTGTCAAAAAAGTGCGATTTTAATTATCGCCTGATCAGGCGTGGGCGACTATTGAAGCCCCCGATTTCGCCACACCGCCGGCGTCATGCCGGTTTCTCGCGAAAATACCTTGGTAAAATGACTTTGGTCGGTGAAGCCGCATTCCTCTGCAATAATCGACAGGTTCATCGAGCGGTTTGCGAGCAAATCCTTAGCGCGTTCAACTCGTAATCTAATCAGCCATTGATGTGGGGTTTGGCCGGTTGCGTTCTTGAACCCTTGCGAAAAATGTCCGCTCGACAAACCAGCCGAGGCCGCGATGGCCGTCACTGAGATGTCACTGCGGAAATGATCGATCATAAACTCCTTCGCCGTCTTTTCCTGCCAGGGTGACAGGGAGCCATTCTTATACGAATTGCCCAGCGGCACATCGCTATAGTTATGAAGAAGGTGCGCGCAGGTTGCGATGGCTATGTGTTGCAGCGCGGCTGGGGGTTTGGAGGGCGATGCCTCGAATAGCGGAAGCAAGGCGACACCGAGGTTACGCATTACAGAATCGATCTCGCCACGCTTGCAACGAAGTTTTCGAAACTGGGCTTCGGTTGATCTCTCGATAAGCTCGTCAAAAAGCGACTGAGGCAACCGGAACGCGAGCGCGTCCAGATCACTGTGCAGACAGATTGATGCGCCATCGGTGAGATCCACCAAACACACGGATCCCTTCCGATAGTCGGTCACATCCGTGCGCGACCCATCCGCGATAATGTCGCAATGGCGCACATTTCTCAGATAAACCATCATGAAGTAGGCGTCCTGCGGAGGCAGCTCCACAATGAAACTGGTGCCGTCCGCGACGGCCCGCCGAAGTCGAGTGACTGAAAAGGACGCCGCTTTCATCGGTTTCAAACTCAAGCAAGGGGCATGCGGCAATCCAAAATACGGGCCGACACTTCCTTCCTTAGAAGCAATGGAATCCAATGCACCCTCCCAGCCGGCGCTTCAAATGCGCCACGATAGTCGCAATCAAAGCTGAGCCTCCTCAATTTGCCCTAGCTTAGATTAGCCCCCAGTCAAGAGCAACTGACGGGAACAAACGTTCAATCGACACTCGTGGCATTACAGTCTGTGGGATTTTGCGCCTTTCTTGGGGCAACTTCTTGTATGAGAAGCTTGCAATTTGACGAATATGTTCCGATCGTGGCCCGACGGGTCAACGGCTTGACGAGCAGCGAGCGATAACGTCCAAAATAAGAGCTCATCATTCAAGATGATTGACACGACACCCGATTACAGTGGCACCTCGGCAATGAGGCAACGGAAATAGTGGCACAACGTAAGCGGACCCCACCCCATGTTGGAAGCGCGTCCTTCCTTGCCCTTGGGAAACTGACCATCGGTGTGGCGCGATGGTGAACCGGCGGCTTATCGAGCGATGGCATGCTGAGAATGTTCACCTTGGCAACGGTGGATTGCAGCGTCGGATACGACTGATCGGAGCAGCTTGCCTCGTCTGCATTATCTTTCTGATCGACACTTTCACTTCCCTTGGCAGTGCGATTGCCGTTCTCTACGTCCTCGTCCTTGTTCTGGCCGGCGACTTCGGGAACCGATTGTGGACACTGTTTTGGTCCTTGGTCTGCGCTGCGCTTACCGTTGCCAGTTTTGCCTATGTGCACGGATATCAAGGGGACCCGCAGGCGGTGTTGCGGCTCCTGTTCAGCCTTTCGACTAACATCGTGACCACCGTCCTGGTCTTACGACGCCACGCTGACCGCGTCATCTTGGAGGCGCAGGCCCGTCTATTGGATTTAACGAACGACGCGATCTTCCTGCGAGACCGTTCAGGAAAAATCGTCTTTTGGAACCGTGGAGCCCAGCAGCTTTACGGTTGGTCCAGCAGCGAGGTATTTGGCCGCGACGCTCACGAGCTGTTGCAGACGCGTTTCCCCGGCTCACGCGATGATGCCGAGGCAGCACTTATTGCAAGCGGGCACTGGCAAGGAGAACTTAGGGTTCGGATTAAAGACGGGCGGGAAATCGACGTTTTGGGCCGCTGGCGTCTGCAAAAAGATCGGCATGGCACGGCCTCTACCATTCTTGAAACCAATACGGACATTTCCGAGCAAAAGGTTGCGGACCGAGCGCTGAAAGTCAGCGAGCATCGATTTCGAACAATTTTTGAAACACTTGCGGTGGCGATCTGGGAACATGACTTCAGGGATGTAAAACACGAGCTCGACGCTCTGCACAGGACAGGCGTCCAGGACATCCGTCAATACCTGGCCCAGCATCCGGAGTTTGTACAAAAGGCCCGTCGGCTGGTCCGAATAACAGACGTAAACCAGACGGCGCTGAAGCTGATGGGCGTCCCGAGCAAGGAAGAATTTTTCACTCATCTTGACGAGTTTCTTCCCGATACCGATGAAAGCTTCGCGCAATGCCTGATCGCGATCGACGAGGGTCATTCAACATTTCAATCGGAAGCGACGGTCAGGGGACGGCACGGCAAGCTGATAAATGTCATCGTCGTGCTCAGTTTTCCGCCAAATGGCGCTGGCCTCGACCGCATTCAAGGCAGCATAGTAGATATTACAGAGCGCCTTGCCATTCAGAATACGCTCGAGCAAACCAGACGGGAGCTTGAACAGGCATCCCGCGCCGCCATGATTGGCGAGATCTCCGCATCCATCGCTCACGAGGTCAACCAACCGCTATCGGCGATCACGACGTCGGCGCAAGCGGCCCAACGCTGGCTGGCCAAAAGTCCACCCGATATAGGTGAAGCTCATACGGCCCTGGCGGATGTCGTGATCGCCGCACAACACGCCGATGGTGTCGTCAAACGCGTCCGCATGCTCCTAAGCAAGAGCAAGACGGACTTGGGAGAACTGTTGCTTGACGAAGTCATCGCAGACACCGTCCACTTGAAGCGGGCGGAACTTGAGGCTCAGGACATCGACCTGTCTCTGAACCTGCGCGCGGTGAGCATGGTGATCGAGGGCGATCGCATTCTACTGCAACAAGTGGTCAGCAACATCGTCACGAACGCCATCCAGGCCATGGAGTCGGTACCAAGGGACCGCAGGAGCTTGTCGATCGTGACTGAAGCTGGTGACAACGCCGTCTGGATTCGCATTGCTGATTCCGGCCCGGGCCTCGCGCCCGAAATGGCGGAAAGAACATTTCGGGCATTTTCAACGACAAAAGACACCGGAATGGGGCTGGGGCTGGCTATATGCCGCTCCATTGTAACGGCTCACAGCGGTTCTATTTCGATCGTCAACCGGGACGACGCGGAGGGCGCACTCGTTGAGATATGTCTGCCCAATACCCTCTCTCCGCACGCGGCAGATACATTTGAGATGACGGCATAGCTGAGTAACTCGGCCCCTAGTGTCACGGCGGCAGTGTCTCCCCAACCAGATCGTGCCTCGCACTGCAGGTGTTGGGAACATTGGTCGACCTCTCGACGAAAAGCCTGAGCACACGCTTATCATCTACAGGCATTTCTCCGCCGCTCTCAGGCGACCGTGCAAATCTTCAAAACGGCAATCAATCAGACAAGACGCGCATCAGCTGCCTCGACCATACTCGCCACCGAAACTGAAAATGTTTTTCAGTCGAGAGGAGCTGTTATGTCGACCAAAGCCACCCCAACGCCAGGATCCCAACTGGTATCCCCGAAAGACCACACGCTGATTCTGATCGATTTCCAGTCGCAGATGTCTTTTGCCACAAAATCAATCGACGCAGTAAATCTGCGGAACAATGCCGCGCTTGTATCCAACGCAGCTGCCGGTTTCGGAGTTTCCACCATCCTGACCACTGTGGCAGAAAAGAGCTTCTCTGGCCCCATGTTCACAGAGATTACCGATGCATTCGAAGGCAAAAAACTTTTCGATCGAACCTCGATGAACACGTGGGAAGATGCCGCCGTTATCGAAGAAGTCAACCGTATCGGCAAGAACAGAGTTGTTCTCGCGGGACTTTGGACGTCGGTGTGCATTGTGGGTCCGGCGCTTTCGGCACTTGATCAGGGTTTCGAGGTCTATTTCATCAGCGACGCTTGCGGAGACGTGTCCACCGAGGCGCACGAACGCGCGTCAGACCGGATGATTCAGGCCGGGGCTCGGCCCATGACCTCCCTTCAATACATGCTTGAACTGCAGCGGGATTGGGCACGCACGGAAACGTACGACATGACCACCGGAATCGCCAAGAAGTTTGGCGGGGCATACGGGCTTGGCATCATTTACGCAAAGACCATGTTTGGTGCCCACGAGGGCTGATGTCTGTACAGGTGCGCCGGCACTGCCCCGGCGCGCCTCCCCTTCTGATGTAATGTTAGTCAAGGAGCCAATGGGTTCATGAGAATGTATCTGATATCACTCGCAGCGGGTCTCTTGGTTGGCGTGATCTATGCGCTACTCAATGTCCGGTCTCCCGCCCCGCCGGTTATTGCCCTGATCGGCTTGCTTGGCATCCTGGTGGGGGAACAAATTCCGCCGCTTGTAAAGCACCTCTGGAGCAAAGAGCCAGCTGCGGTTTCCTGGCTCAACCAGATCAAGCCCCACATGTTCGGTGATTTACCCAAAGCCGCAACAGTCTCGAAGCGTGCTGACGTCGTCACTAAGCGGAGCCAAGGCTGATGCCGACACGCCGCAATTTCTTGGAGGCTGCTGCCTCAGGCATCGCGTTGTCGAAGCTTATCTCGCCTGTGTTCGCAAGCGACAAAAACACCAATCCCGGAGAAACCAACATGGCTGCCGAACTCATCCTCTATCATGGCAAGATTACGACTTTGGACCGCGGCAACCCAAACCCCACCGCAGTAGCGATCAAGGACGGGAAGTTTTTGGCGGTAGGGCAGGACGACGAGATTTTGGCGCTTCGAAACTCGGAAACCACGGTTATCGATCTCAAGGGACGTCGGGCATTGCCCGGGCTGATTGACAATCATCTCCACATTATCCGGGGAGGATTGAACTTCAATATGGAGCTTAGATGGGACGGGGTGCGGTCGCTGGCCGACGCTATGGACATGCTGAAGCGTCAGGTCGCAATCACGCCTCCCCCGCAATGGGTGCGCGTTGTAGGCGGTTTCACCGAACACCAGTTCGCGGAGAAACGTCTGCCCACCATTGATGAGATTAACGCGGCAGCTCCCGACACTCCCGTTTTTCTGCTGCACCTCTATGACCGCGCGCTCCTTAATGGAGCGGCGTTGCGGGCCGTAGGCTACGATCGTGACACTCCGGCACCCCATGGCGGCGAGATCACGCGGGACGCCAAGGGGAATCCCACCGGCCTGCTCTTGGCCAAGCCGAATGCCGCTATCCTCTATGCGACGCTCGCCAAGGGTCCAAAGCTGCCGTTCGATTACCAGGTGAATTCGACGCGTCATTTCATGCGCGAGCTGAACCGCCTTGGCGTTACGGGAGCAATCGACGCGGGCGGCGGATTTCAGAATTATCCTGAAGACTACGCGGTGATCCAGAAGCTTTCTGACGAAGGGCAACTGACCATCCGCCTTGCGTACAATCTCTTCACTCAAAAACCCGACGAAGAGAAGGAAGACTTCCTCAACTGGACACGCACATCGCAATACAAGCAAGGTGACGACTATTTCCGTCACAACGGAGCCGGCGAAATGCTGGTTTTCTCCGCCGCCGATTTTGAGGATTTTCGCCAGCCCCGGCCGGACATGCCGACGGAGATGGAAGATGATCTTGAGGGCGTCGTTCGGATTCTGGCCCAGAACCACTGGCCCTGGCGGATGCATGCGACCTACGACGAAACGATCTCCCGTTCCCTCGATGTGTTCGAGAAAGTGAACAAGGAAATCCCCCTGGAAGGACTCAACTGGTTTTTCGACCACGCCGAAACAATTTCAGATCAGTCGATAGACCGGATCGCGGCGCTTGGCGGCGGCATAGCTGTTCAGCACCGCATGGCCTATCAGGGCGAATACTTTGTCGAGCGCTATGGAAAGGGTGCGGCCGAGGCGACACCGCCCGTAGCGAAGATTCTTGAAAGAGGTGTCAAGGTGTCGGCAGGTACCGATGCCACCCGCGTCGCCTCCTATAATCCATGGGTTTCGCTCTCATGGCTGATAACCGGACGCACGGTCGGCGGTATGCGCATCTATCCCGAGCGAAACTGCTTGGACCGCGAAACGGCACTCCGGATGTGGACGGAGAACGTGACTTGGTTTTCGAACGAGGAAGGCAAGAAGGGACGGATAGAAAAAGGTCAACTGGCCGACCTCATCGTTCCTGACCGCGACTTTTTCTCCTGCAGGGAAGATGAGATCAGCCACATCACGTCTGAGCTGACTATTGTTGGTGGCAAGGTTGTCTACGGCAGCGGTGATTTTGAAGTTCTGGATGAAAATCCCGTGCCGCCTGCCATGCCCGACTGGTCTCCGGTGCGGACTTTTGGAGGTTACGCGGCTTGGGGCGAACCCCAAGGCGCAGGCAAGAACTCGTTACGCATCAAGGCGGCATCGATGTGCGGCTGCAGCAATACCTGCAACGTACATGGACACGATCACGCCAACGCCTGGTCAAAACAACTTCCGATCTCGGACCTCAAGGGATTTTGGGGTGCGCTCGGCTGTGCGTGTTGGGCAGTCTGATGTCGGATCTGACTGTCCTAGTGGTTCGCCTGTCGCTGGTGGCGCACCGCGCGCTGCAATACCCGGTCGCGAAGATGGGAGACAAGAATGTCTGAGAGACGCTTACCGATGGTGACCCGCGTAGCTGCGCGGTGCGCCACGCCGCCATTGAGATGGCTTGCTTTGCTTGGCCTCTGCGCTGCTTATATACAGGGCGGCCTCACAAAGCTCTTTGATTTCAGTAGCGCCATTGCGGAAATGAATCACTTCGGGCTTGCGCCCGCAGTCCCTTTTGCAGTCTTGACCATTGCGCTCGAGTTGATTGCGTCGATCATGATACTGAGCGGGATTTACCGCTGGTTAGGAGCGCTCAGCCTCGCAGGATTTACGCTGCTGGCAACATTTGTCGCAAACCGTTTCTGGGAAGCCTTGCCTCCGGAACGGTTCATGATGACGAATTCGTTCTTCGAGCATCTCGGCCTGGTCGGAGGTTTCATTCTGATTGCCTGGCATGACCTTCGCTCCCAAGGCGGTGAGAGTAACGGAAAACCAACATGACCAATGTATCAGGATCGGATCATAAGACATCCGAGACGAGCGGCTTTGCGCCTTTTCGTCAGCCCGTTTTCGCAGTCCTCTGGGCAGCGACTGTCCTCGGAAACACCGGAAGCTTCATGCGTGATGTGGCAAGCTCCTGGTTGGTGACAGATCTGTCAAACGCCCCAGCAGCAGTTGCAATGGTTCAGGCAGCAGGGACACTGCCGATTTTCTTGCTGGCAATTCCTGCGGGAGTGATGTCCGACATTCTCGATCGCCGCAAGTTCCTTATCGTCATACAGCTTCTGCTCGCTTCGGTAAGCGCGTCGCTGATGATATTGTCCTACAGCGGCTTGCTGACCGTGAGTTCCCTCGTTGCCCTGACTTTCGTCGGAGGCATTGGGGCCGCACTCATGGGCCCGACGTGGCAAGCTATCGTGCCTGAACTTGTTCCCCGTCAGGACCTGAAGAGTGCAGTCGCACTGAATTCGCTCGGCATCAACATCGCGCGATCCATCGGGCCGGCCGCGGGCGGACTCATCCTTGCCGCGCTTGGAGCAGCCGTCACCTATAGCGCCGACGTGATCAGTTATGCCTTCGTCATAGCTGCGCTGATCTGGTGGCGCAGGGCCCCCGACGCAGACGATGCACTTTCGGAACATTTCTTCGGCGCGTTTCGGGCAGGATTGAGGTACGCTCGGGCAAGCCGCGAACTGCATATTGTGCTTCTGCGCGCCGCAATTTTCTTCGCATTCTCCAGTGCCGTGTGGGCCTTGCTACCGTTGGTGGCACGAAACCTGCTCGCAGGCGATGCGGGCTTTTACGGAATCCTGCTTGGCGCTGTAGGAGCCGGCGCAATCGCAGGGGCGCTCTTGCTGCCGCGGCTCCGCTCACGACTCGATGCCGACGGTCTGCTTTTAGCGTCCGCACTAGCGACAGCGATCGTCATGGGCGTGTTGTCGATTGCGCCACCGCGCGGGCTGGCCATCATGGTCTTGCTGGTCCTCGGCGCGGCCTGGATAATCGCGCTGACGACATTAAATGGTGCGGCTCAGGCCATTCTTCCCAATTGGGTCCGCGGCAGAGCACTGGCCGTTTATTTGACCGTATTCAACGGAGCGATGGCGCTCGGGAGTTTGGGCTGGGGTGCGGTAGCGGAGGCGGTAGGCGTCCCCAACACGCTTGTTATCGGCGCGTTGGGATTGGCCGTTGTCGCGCTTGTTCTCCATCGGATTAAATTGCCGGTAGGTGAAGCCGACCTTGTGGCGTCCAACCATTGGCCTGAACCGCTTATTGCCGATCCCATTGAACATGATCGCGGACCCGTCCTTATCCTCATCGAATATGCCGTGCGTAAAAATGACCGGACCGCATTCCTGCAGGCCTTGGCTGAGCTTTCCGAAGAGCGGAGGCGGGATGGCGCGTATAGTTGGGGAGTGACCGAAGACTCTGCTGATCCCGAAAAGATCGTGGAGTGGTTCATGGTGGAATCTTGGGCCGAGCATCTCCGGCAACATAAGAGGGTCTCAAAAGCTGATGCTGATCTTCAGCAGGAAACAATAAAATTCCATATCGGTCCGGACAGGCCCATCGTGCGGCATTTCCTGACACTGGATGCACGCCGGGTGAACCGCAAGTCCAAGCGGAAGACCGTGACGACATGACCGACTCGAGTGCATCAGTCCGGACGAGGCAGTATTCGCTAAGGGCCTCCTCTGTGGCGCTTCTTTGGGGCATATGCGCCTCCGTGACTCTGATCCCGGCGGCAAGGTCCGAGGAACGACCCGCCTATAAAAGCTCCCGTTCCGACGAAGACTGGACCGCCCTCCGTGATCCTTCGAAACGTGCCGATCCGCTCGACGCGCTGAAATGGATTCCCTTGAACGGCGACGGATCGTGGTACGTGACCATCGGCGGTGAGCTTCGGGAACGCTATGAATATTCGCGCAATCCCGTTTTTGGCTTAGGTGCGCCTGCACGGAATGACTACCTGCTGCAGCGGGCGTATCTGTTTGCCGATGTTCATTACGGCCCTTACCTTCGTACGTTTACCGAACTGGCAAGTGGCCTCATTGCCGGCGAAGCCGCGGAGCCGTCGCCAACGCAAAAAGACGAGCTTGATATTCTGCAGGGCTTTGGTGAGGTTACCCTACCGTTGTCGCAAGGAAAATTCTCCGTCCGGGCGGGACGGCAGGAAATGAGTTTCGGATCCTCGAGGCTGGTGTCTGTCAGGGAGAGCCCGAATATCCGTCGTTCTTTCGACGGCGTGCGGGTGTCATGGAGCGGACCAGACAGTGAGCGCATCGATGCGTTCGTGACTAGGCCGGTCGCCCCGCAGACCGGAATATTCAATGACAGCAATGACCCAAACCAGGCCTTTTGGGGACTTTACGCAACCGCGAACGTGCCCGGGATCGCCGACCTGAAGGCGGATCTTTATTATTTCGGACTGGAAAGGAAAAATGCGCGGTTCGCACAAGGGACCGCCGACGAACAACGTCAGACTATTGGCACACGGTTCTTTGGCAAACATGATGCATTTGACTGGAATATTGAGGCCGCTTATCAGTTCGGAACCTTCGGAACAGACAACATCAGCGCGTGGACGGTGTCCTCAGACATCGGTTACACGTTTGAAGATGTCCTTTTTTCTCCCCGCCTGGGGCTTAACGCTGATGTCATAAGCGGCGATCACGACTTGCATGACCAAAGGTTGGGCACGTTTAACCCCTTGTTCCCCAAGCTCCCGTACTTCTCCGAGGCGAACTTGGCGGCCCCCGCCAACCTCATCGATATCCAGCCGAACGTCACATTGCAGCTGTCGCCCAAACTCGAACTGAACATCGGTTGGAACCCGCTCTGGAAAGAGGCCGAAGCTGACAGTTTTTATGTCCCGCCGCTGAATCCGGCCAAGGGTACATCGGGCGGAACCGGGCGTTTTATTGGCCAGCAGATCACTGCGACGGTCGGCTGGCAGGTATCCGATCATCTCAACTTGAACGGAACATATGTGCATTTTTCTCCGGGCCAGCGGATCAAGGACGCGGGCGGGCGGTCCGGTGATTTTGTCTCGGCTTCGGCGCAATGGCTCTTTTAATTCAACCTGCATCAGCTGCTTCAATCACCATCGCGATTTGCTGATCAGCATGCAGAAAAGGCGGATATAATGAAACCCAAACTCCCGGCACTTCTCAGTTTCAATGGCGGTTATGTGGACACAGCAGGATTTCTGGCACTTCAGGGACTGTTCACCGCCCACGTCACCGGAAACTTTGTAACCCTTGGCGCATCCTTGGTTTACGGAACATCCGGAGCTCTTGCAAAATTGATGGCATTGCCGGTGTTTTGCTGCATCGTCGTTTTAACCAGACTGCTTGGCTACTGCCTCACCAGATACAAGTTGCCCGTTCTCCGCACCATGCTGTCGATCAAGTTGTTGCTTTTGTCTGTCGCCGCTGTCCTGGCAATTTCTTATGGCCCATTCCCGGACGGCGACAGTTGGACAGCTTTGGTGACTGGGATGGTATTGGTGTCGGCCATGGCGATCCAGAACGCTGTTCACCGTATTCACCTGGCTACTGCGCCACCGACAACGCTGATGACTGGCACGACCACTCAGATTATGATCGATTTCGCGGATTTGCTGCATGGGACAGAAGCCGACAAAATTGAGGGCGTCAGGGAAAGGGTCAAGAAAATGGTGTTGAGCGTCTTCGCCTTCGCCTGCGGTTGCGGGTTGGCCGCTGCACTCTATCTGATTGTCCAAATCGATTGTTTCATTGTGCCCCCCTTGCTTGCTCTCGTCGCCCTCCTTCTTCGGGAAGCGTCGGGCGAACAGGTCAACTCATCTCTCTGATCAATCAGTACAGTCGCTTTGTTCAAAGGCTGCAATTTCCGACAAGCCCTGTCGGCGGTCACCCGCTACTTTGCTGCAGGATTCAATTTTGAAGAGATCGATTTATGGCTTTCAAACTTCAAGTAAACGGTGTCGACCACGACGTGGATGTGGACGATGACACTCCTCTGTTGTGGATTCTGCGCGACATTCTTGGGCTCACAGGCACGAAATTTGGATGTGGTATGGCGCTTTGCGGGGCTTGTACCGTTCATGTTGACGGCGTTGCGACCCGTTCATGCGTTACGACGGTAGACAGCATAGGTACATCTGCAATCAGCACGATCGAAACGATGAGCGACAGCAGCGTCGGTCGTAAGGTCCAGGCCGCTTGGCATGAGTTGGAAGTACCACAGTGCGGTTACTGCCAATCCGGACAGATCATGTCTGCGACAGCGCTCCTGACCGACAACAGTAACCCTAGCGATACCGACATTGATGACGCGATGTCCGGCAACATATGCCGTTGCGGGACTTATCCCCGCATACGGGCAGCAATCAAGATGGCCGCCCAGACCATTAGGGCGAATGCCGCAGAAGGCAAATAACATGAAACACGACGGTCAACGCCCTGGAAAAAGTAGTGATGCAGCCATGCCTACCCGGCGCTCCTTTATTCAAGCCGGATTGGGCGTGGGGGGAGCATTTACTGTTGTCTTTGGACTGCCTCAAATTGCTCGGTACGCTCAGCGGCATACGCAGGATGCCGCCTCCACTGAAGTTGACATACCGCCGTTCATCCCCAACGCCGTTGTCCAGATTGATCGCGACGGACATGTGAGCCTGACGATATCGCAGGTGGAGATGGGGCAAGGAACGTATACGTCGATGCCGATGCTCATTGCAGAGGAACTCGAGATTGAACTAAGCACGATCACTGTCAAACATGCGCCTCCTGGTGACACGCTGTTCGGCAATGCCCTGATTGGTGAACAGGTGACCGGCGGCTCAACTTCGGTGAGAGCATTCTACGATCCCTTGCGCAAGGTTGGTGCCACGGTGCGCGAAATGCTGATTGCAGCTGCCGCCAAGGGATGGAACGTGGATGCGGCCAGCTGCCACGCGGAAAATGGGACGGTAGTTCATTCACCTACAATGCGAAAAGTCGGATACGGCGAATTGATACAGATCGCTGCATCAATTCCGCCGCCAGCCGACGTAAAATTGAAGATGCCCTCCGAATTCAAACTTATTGGAAAGGCTGCAAAGCGCCTCGACACGCCCGAAAAGCTCAATGGGTCGGCCGTCTACGGGATCGACGTCAAGCTCTCCGGCCTAAAAGTAGCTACTGTTTCGGCCTGCCCGGTTCTGGGCGGCAGATTGGCAAGCGTCGATCCCAAGAACGCCCTCGCTGTACGGGGCGTTCGTCAGATCGTACAGCTCGATAATGCCGTAGCGGTCGTGGCTGACCACATGGCGGCCGCAAAGAAAGGCCTTGCCGCTCTTTCCATCATTTGGGAAGCAGGCCCCAATGAAGCGACCGGTATTGCGGACATCGTTGCACAGCTCGCAGTTGCGTCGGAGACACCCGGAGCCGTCGCTGTGCAGCGCGGCGATGTGGCCGCGGCGTTGGACTCAGCAGCTACCCGCGTGGACGCCGTCTACCAAATGCCGTTCCTGTCACACGCGCCTATGGAGCCTATCAACTGTACAGTACATGTTCAGGAGGATTCCTGCGAAGTCTGGGTGGGTACACAGGTGGTTTCGCGAGCGCAGGCGGCTGCAGCAGAGGCGTCTGGGCTGCCGCTTGAAAAAGTTACTGTTCACAATCATCTCGTCGGAGGTGGTTTCGGTCGTCGCCTGGACGTCGACAGCATCCATCAAGCAGTGCAATTTGCGAAACAGGTTGCGGGTCCGGTGAAATTCATATGGACGCGAGAAGAAGACATTCAGCACGATATTTTCAGGCCATATTATTATGACCGCTTGTCTGCAGGTCTCGATCAGTCAGGTGTTCCGCTTGCATTCCATCACAAGGTGACGGGTTCATCCATCATAGCTCGATGGGAACCTTTCAAATTCAAGAACGGCATCGACAATGACGCGGTTGAAGGCGGCTCCGGCCCTTATGATTTTGCCAACGTACTTGTCGATTATGTCCGGCACGAACCTCCTGCCGGACTAACCACCGGATGGTGGCGCGGCGTGGGATTCACGCACAATGCTTTTATTGTGGAGTGCTTCATCGATGAGCTGGCGACAACGGCCGGCCAAGATCCCGTTTCCTATAGGAGAAACCTTCTCAAGAAAGACACCCGAGCGTTGGCTGTGCTTGACCTTGTTGCGGAGAAATCGGGATGGGGAACTCCCCTGCCCTCCGGAAGCGGCAGAGGAATTTCCATCTTTAACGGCTTCGGGATGTACATGGCACAAGTCGCCGAGGTGAGCGTAAGCACCAATGGTGCCGTAAAGGTGAAGCGCGTGACTTGTGCGCTGGATGCAGGAACCATCATCAATCCTGATACCGTGAATGCCCAGGTTCAAGGCGGTGTTATATTCGGACTAACGGCAGCACTATACGGCGAGATAACCATCAAAAACGGAAAGGTAGAACAGTCAAATTTCGACACCTACCGAATGCTTCGCATCAATGAAGCACCGTTGATTGACGTGAACATAATCCAGAGCAACGAATCTCCCGGTGGCATGGGAGAGCCCGGCACTTCCGGGATAGCGCCAGCGGTTGTAAACGCGATATTTGCGGCAACAGGCAAGAGATTGCGTAAATTGCCAATCGATTCCAGCTTACTAGCGCAAGGAGCTTAGATGTACCTCGGAAGTCCGGTCGCTTAAATCACCATTACCGCGCATTTGCTAAAACCAGAGCGCAAATTAGACCCTGACATCGGGGCGAATGTGTTTAGAATCTAAAATATTGGAGACGTTATGCAGCTAACTTACCATGTTCACGCCCACGACGGTGGTTGGGCTTATCGCCTCGATGACGTCTGGTCTGAAACGTTTCCGACCCACGACAAGGCATTGGGAGCGGCCAAGCAAGCAGCTCGCCGACAACAAGTTGGCGGTCAGGATGCCCAGATCAGCTACGAGACCGAAGACGGGATCTGGCGACGGGAAAGCGTAAGTGGAGGAGACCGCCCCGAGGTTGGCGTGGAGGACGACGGTTAAATCTCTCCAGAACGAGTGTGTGAAGTCCGAATATCAGATGACCAGCCAGCGATGGCAGGTGGGCAACAGTGCGATGGTCAATCCCGATTGAGACCCATGATCGATGACTTTACTTGATCTCGGGGTCCTCCGACAACTTTCGTGGGACTCCCGGAAATCAGTTAGATGCACTGGAACCTGTCGGTCTTGAAGCCCCAGTCAACGTGTCCGCCAGCAAGACTTGCCGTGCGGGATATCAACCGTAGCTGCGATTATACGGGATGGATCATATCGCGGGCATAGGACAGGCCTATGCCATAACCACCGCCATGGGTCTCGACAATCGAGCGAGCCCCTTCATAGGTTTCGTGTCTTGTCCAATCCCTCTGCAATTCGAGCAGGACCTGTATCCAGGATGTCATGGTTGCCCCAGCCGATGCCATGCGGCGCAGCGCAAGTTCGTGGCTGGCAACCGTCAAACCGCCGCAGGCATCACCCACCACTGAAACATCATATCCATCCCCAAGTGCAGACAATACGGGAAATGACACGCAAGCTTCCGTTAGAAGTCCGGAAACTATCAAGTGCCGCCGCCCTGTATCGATCACAGCATTTCCCGCAGCTTCGTCTTCCCAAACATTCATATTGCGTCGGTCAATCACTTTCACGTCCGGTATATGCTGGCTGATCGCGGGCATCAACGGACCGCTGTAGACTTTGGTTGCCGAGGTTGAAACAATGATCGGGATATCAAATGTTTTTGCCGTTTTGACCAACGCCACAACGTTGTTCAGCAGCATTTGGCGGTCAACGGAGCCAACACCAAACGCAAGCCCCGCCTGCTGGTCGATGAGCAGCAGACAACACTCCGATGGATCAATGAGGTGGGCTTTAGCGGCCATGGCAAACTCCAGCAATTTTGAATCGGATGGTTACGACGAACATCAATCTACCTGTACGATCGACTTCCGCAGTTCTCTTGAATAAAAGGCCTGTGTTTGCGCAATGTCGCCCGATTTTAATTCGCTCGTCCGGCTGAAAGGGCGTCCGATGTTTATCCATCGGACGACGTGCCGCGTAGTGAGTGACAGGAGATCGGTGCCATCGCTGTGACGGGCCTTATCGGGCTTGTTTCGCCCACCAGCCAAGAATTTTCCAGTCCCAGATGAAGATTTCTCGGCATATGATGATTTGTACGACGACGATGATGGTCTTGCCAGTCGTATCCAGTCTGGTATCTAATGGGATTGGGGACAGGTTGTATTGGCAGTTTTGATAGCTGTTCTGAGATTGCAGCCCATCGGACTGCATCCTATTGCGCTCCATTGGCTGCGACGATGCGAGTTTCGTCCCATGCGAGTTGGCGACCGTCAGCTGAATATACTGTGAGCCGCGAAACCGGATTTCTTTCATCGGCATCCACCAGAACGGAATGCTTTTCATCCTCGCGATAAAGATGATCTTCCCCCCATTGCCGTAGAGCGACGATAACAAGGAACAGATTGCGCCCTTTGTCCGTCAGGACGTATTCACGATAGGCGCTTCCATCGGAGGCGGGCGCTAGGTTAAGAACGCCAGCCTCTACAAGATCGCGTAGGCGAGTCGTTAGCATACCTTTGGCGATGCCGAGATTTTGCTGGAACTCACTGAAGCGTTTGATCCCGTCGAACGCATCGCGGACGATCAGAAGCGACCACCAGTCGCCTATCGCATCCAGGCTCCGCGCCACAGGGCATTCAGCCTCTCGAAAACTCTTCCGTTTCATAGCGCTCATTTCCAACATGATTCTGGTTCTAAAATAGAACTAGATTCGCCGCACCGCAAGTGGTCTTGTTATAAGACTAGAAACGAGGACCACGAACATGGGCACGACCACGACAGTCAATGAACGCTTCCAGAACCAAGCAGACGACGCGCAATCCCAACTCCAGCTAGCTCCCTGCTTGCCCAAATGGTTGGTTTTGATCTTTGCCGTGACATGCGGCATCAGCGTTGCCAACATCTACTACGCGCAACCGCTGCTCGACACTATGGCGGCGGATTTTTCCATCAGCTTACCCGCCATTGGATTCGTCATTACTTTGACGCAGATCGGTTACGCTACAGGGCTTTTGTTCATCGTTCCCTTGGGCGATCTTGTTGACCGCCGCAAGCTCATTATCGCTCAAATTCTTCTGTCGGCAGCCGCGCTGGCTGTGGTCGCCATTGCACCAAGTGCGGCTATCCTCTTCGCTGGCATGTTAGCCGTGGGCCTTCTCGCAGTTGTAGTGCAGGTACTTGTGGCCTTCACCGCGACTCTCGCACCTCCCCAAGAACGGGGCCGCGCCGTAGGCCTTGTGACAAGCGGCGTGGTCATTGGAATTCTTTCCGCCCGCTTCGTGTCAGGGATGCTGGCCGATCTGGGAGGCTGGCGAGCCGTCTATGTTACATCCGCATTGCTGATGATCGTTTTGGGGGCGTTGATTTCACGCGTCCTGCCACGACATGTTCCGATGGTCGGCACGGAGAGCTACGGCACGATCCTGAAATCCGTCCTCGTTCTGTTCATTCGGGAACGGCACTTGCGTGAGCGGGCGGTCCTCGCTTTTCTCATATTTGCAAGTTTCAGCACACTGTGGACCGCGATGGTCTTGCCACTGAGGGCCGCGCCCTTTGGGCTGTCGCACACCGAAATCGGCCTGTTCGGATTAGCCGGACTGGCTGGCGCGTTAGCGGCGAGCAGCGCCGGGCGTCTTGCAGATTGCGGGTTAGCGCACTGGACAACGGGTCTATCCCTTGCTTTGCTCACCCTGTCATGGCTTCCCATCGGCTTTTTGCCGCAATCGTTATTCGCCTTCACTACTGGCGTGATCCTGCTCGATTTTGCAGTTCAGGCGGTCCACGTCACCAACCAGAGCCTGATCTTTGCTGGTCACCCTGAAGCACGTAGCCGCCTGGTTGGCGGTTACATGGTATTCTATTCGGCAGGCAGCGCGCTCGGAGCCATCTTCTCAACCACACTCTATGCAAATTTCGGCTGGACTGGCGTTTCAATCCTCGGCGCAACGTTCAGCTTGGCTGCTTTGCTCTTCTGGCTGTTTACGCGCGTCGGTATTTCGTCCTAGCTGTTAGGCAATTTTAGACTTCCTGCCTCGCGCGCTGGGTTTAATCGGAACGCTCTTTCCATACTCCCTCCACCACGCAGTCAGCGCTTCCATCGTCGGGCCGAGCCCGCGCGCCTTTTGCGTAATCTCATATTCGACACGTGGAGGAACCTCCGCAAAGATGGTTCGGGACAAAAGACCGTCTGCTTCGAGCTCGCGCAGTTGTACCGTCAGCATGTGTTGGGTGATGCCGGGTATGGCCTTCCTCAGTTCCCCAAATCTGTAGACCCGCTGATTAAGCAGCCACATGATTTCGAGCTTCCACTTGCCCGAAAGCAGTGCGAAGGCGCGTCGCATTTCCTCATGCATATTGATTTCTTCATCGACCATAGTCTTCATTTCCATACTAGCCACCAGTAATTCATCCTACTTGCAATATTCGATCTTAAACGACATTTTCAATTCACCCACCAGGGGCGCAGTAAAAAGTGCTCCAAATACAAACTGATAGACTCGATAAACAACATGTTGCTGGGCAGCTAGCGACAAGGATGAGACTATGACTGGATACTATGCATACTGGATCAGCACGGCGCTTTTGTCCCTTCTCTATCTGACATCGGCCTTTATGTATGTCACGAAAGCAGACTGGGTTCGCGGGGTTCTGGCGGAGCTTGGGTATAAGGCTCCTTACCTCGTGTGGTTTTTGATCGTCATTAAGATCTTCGGCCCCGTCGCGATCCTTTCGCGCGTCAGCGTGCCGCTTAGCGACCTCGCCTATGCCGGCATCTTTTTTCACCTGCTTCTATCTGGCTTGGCGCATATCGGTGTTCGCAAGCCATTGGCAGCTCTGCCTGCAGTCATTGGCCTTGTTCTCATGATCACCTCGTTCGTTACGCAAAACGATACCCGAGATGTGCCATCCCCTTACGTTCAAGCAGCGGTGCGCTGACACCGCAGCAATCCCCTACCCTTATCAAGTGGAGACAAACATGAATCGACTCAACGGAAAAGTGGCGGTCGTCACTGGCGCAAGCCGTGGCATAGGTCGCGCCACCGCAAAGCTGTTAGCCGCTGAAGGTGCCAAGGTTGCAGTTCTTTCGCGAACGACCGAGGGCGTCGAACGCGTTGTTGCAGATATCGTCGAAGATGGCGGCACGGCGCTCGGTATTGTCTGCGACGTCGGCGACACAGATCAGATCAAGGCTGCGGTCGACAAAGTCGTGACCGCCTACGGCCGGATCGACATTCTCGTGAACAACGCATTCGATGGTTCCGCTGTCCTGTCTCCGGTCATCGAACTTCCGGTCGAGCAATTGCAACGCAACTTCGACACAGGACCCATCGCGTATCTGCGATTCATGCAAGCCTGCTATCCCCACCTCAAAAAAAGTGGAGAAGGCCGGGTCATCAACTTCGGCTCCATGGCTGGTATCATAGGACTGGTGGGGTACGGTCCATACAACATGGCCAAAGAGGCCGTGCGCGCGCTTACCCGCACGGCGGCGCATGAATGGGGCGCTGATAAAATCACGGTGAACAATATTCTGCCGATAGCGGACACTTGGGGAGCGGCGGCCAAGAATGTACCCGCGCCAGCCAGTGCACTCGGTCGTTTTGGCTCTCCAGAAGATGACATCGCTCCGGTCGTCCTGTTCCTCGCCAGCAAGGATTCGCAGTTCGTCACCGGCTCCAGCCTCACCCCCGACGGCGGCTCAATTATAGACGCCGCGCGGTAACATAAAGAGCCTGCCTCTACACAAAATCCTCGCGAGAGGCATTTGCATGACAGATGCAATTTGAACGTAACTCTCTTTGGAGCAACCGGAAAACCGGGAAGCGTTCGCGGATCTGATGCAGTGCTGTCTGCGCTGGGCCGACATCGTTATCGCACGCGAACGATCCGCCAAATTACGCTGGTATTGGAAATGATCATCTCAGCCATGAAGCAGGAAGATGTGAAGAAGCTTGTTGCTGTTTCCCACCGGCACGCAGTCGATCCTAGCGAGGGATCGGACCGGAGCGCCTGGCGCGATCAGGGTCTCGCCTGGGTACCGGTATGCTGCGACGCGGTAAGCGGCCGCAATGCGCGTCGCCCTCGACAACTGTGCCGCGACCGCAACCGTGTCTGCGTATTGTCCGAGGATATAATAGCGACAGCCTCCAGTTCACGGCAATCGGCGGGAAGGAAGGGATCCAGCTGTTTTGCCCGTAGCTGATATTTCAGCGCCATCTCACCATCGCCGAGGAAGTTATAGAGTTCGTTCTGATCGACCACCAGCCCTATGGGAATTGACCTGATCGCAATACGCAAACATGGAGAGAGGATATCATTATGGAACTCAAGCGACGGCTGATCGACCACCTTCATTCTGCCAATCTCGCTGAAAGCAAGAGGTTCTACCAAGCAGTGTTGGCAACATTTGGTATCGAGGTTGTCGATGGTGGTGATCACTTTTATGCTGACGAATTGTGGATCGACACGGGGACTAACTAGATTGAATTTTATATAATAAAAACAAAGATTTCATGGAGTTCTTGTTTGTGTACCGGCGATTGAAGCGGCCGATCTGCGGCCACGGCTCGTTAGAATCTGCCTAAAATTTGCAACCCGTTTCAAATTCAGGCGATGCCCGATGGCAGTTTTGACGCGCCGGAGACCTTACCGATGGCAGCTCACGGTCCATTATGGACGGATCGGATGGTAAGACGGCTTCCTCATGCCCCATGCATTCGGTATCGTTCCTGTCCGGGCATGTGGCGCTAAGTGGTTTAAGATTGCGCCGCCACGCGGTTTTCGCTACTTTTGGTTGTTGCTGTTGTTCGTTGGGGACGGCGTTCAGCCGGGGATCACATGTCTCAAAATCTTTTGGTTAACGGCACTAATTATGCCGTCGATGTTGATGATGACATTCCACTACTTTGGGTCCTTCGTGACACCATAGGTCTTACCGGTACGAAATTCGGCTGTGGCATTGCAATGTGCGGTGCCTGCACCGTGCATGTCGATGGCATACCCGTGCGGTCGTGCGTAATGCCGGTCGGTGACGCGGTGGGCAAGCCTGTCACCACGATCGAAGCGATTGGTGATACTGCCGAAGGGGCGCGGGTACAAAGGGCCTGGCTGGAAATCGATGTCGTGCAGTGTGGCTATTGTCAGTCCGGACAAATCATGTCCGCCACTGCGCTCCTTGCTGCCAATCCGTCGCCGACAGATGACGATATCGATGCTGTCATGGCCGGAAATATCTGCCGATGCGGGACCTACCCACGCATCCGGGCGGCCATCAAGCTAGCGGCAAAGGCGGGGTGATGCGATGTCGATTCATGACAAAGTCAACGTTTCCGTCTCGCGCCGCCACTTTCTGATCGGCGCATCGCTCACAGGAGCGGGCCTGATCATTGGATTGCAGCCATCGCTTTCATCGGCTGCTACGGGCGACCTTGAACCAAACCCCTTCATTCGCATTCCCGCCGATGGCAAAATTGCGCTCATCATGCCTTCCGTGGAGATGGGGCAGGGTATCTACACTTCAGTGGCGATGCTGCTCGCCGAAGAACTCGAAGTCACCCTCGAACAGGTGGTGCTGGAGCATGCGCCTGCTGATCCTACCCGTTACGCAAATCCCTTGCTGGGCGACCAGATCACAGGCGGTTCCCTTGCCATTCGCGGTGTTTACGAGCAGATGCGCAAGGCAGGTGCCAGCGCCCGTGTGATGCTGGTGAACGCTGCGGCGCGTGGTTGGGGCGTCTCGCCTGAAACATGCACGGCTGAGGCTGGGCAAGTCATTCATGCCGCAAGCGGTCGCCGCGCTGCCTATGGCAGCCTGATCCAGGCTGCAGCATCCCAGGCGGTTCCGCAGGAAGTGCCGCTCAAGGCTGCATCGAGCTTTAAGCTTATCGGCAAGCCCATCCGGCGTCTTGACAGCCCTGAGAAGGTCAACGGAACCGCAAAATTCGGTATCGACGCCCGTCCGGAAGGCGTGTCCTACGCGGCTATCGCGATTTGTCCCCATTTCGGTGGCAAGCTGCGATCCGTTGATGACAAGCCAGCAATGGCGGTCAAGGGTGTCAAACAGGTCGTCCGCATCGAGGACGCGGTTGCGGTGGTGGCTGACAATACCGGCGCTGCGCGCAAGGGGCTTGCCGCGATTGCCATCGAGTGGGACGCTGGTCCGAGCGGCGATCTTTCATTGGCCGAACTCGAGAAGCGCGCGGAGGATGCGACGACCAGCGGCAAAGCCTTGCCTCACATTAATGAAGGCGATGTCACGAAGGCCGAAGCTGAAAACGGGCCGGTTCACGAATTCGTCTACCGCCTCCCGATCCTTGCGCATTCGGCGATGGAGCCTATGAACTGCACCCTTCACGTTCGCAAGGACAGTTGCGACGTGTGGGTCGGCACCCAAGTGGCGGGCCGGGCGCGGCAGGCCGTGGCCGACGTCACGGGCCTTCCTGTGGATAAGGTTGTTGTTCATAATCACCTTCTGGGTGGCGGTTTCGGCCGAAGGCTCGATGTCGACGGCGTAATTCTGGCGGCGAAGATCGCAACACAGGTGGATGGTCCAGTAAAGGTCACCTGGAGCCGCGAGGAGGACATCCGCCACGACTGCTATCGATATCTTAATTACAGCAAGATCACGGCAACGCTCGGTCCAGACGGACTGCCCATGTCATGGCGGCATCGCGTGATTGGTCCCGCCGTCATGGCGCGCTGGCTGCCGGCCTTTACCCGCGATGGCATTGACCTTGACATCATGGGCGGTGCAGAGTCGTCATACGCGATCCCGAACAAATATACCGAGTTCGTGCGCCACGAGGCTCCGGACGGAATGTTGACTGGTAATTGGCGCGGCGTCGGTGCCACGCGCAACATCCCCCCGATCGAAGGCGGCATCGACGAACTGGCTCATGCCGCAAAGATCGATCCGCTCGAGTACCGCAGGCGGCTGCTTCAGCATAAGCCGCGTCTCATCGGTGCACTTGATCTGGCCGCAGAGAAAGCCGGCTGGACGAATACCTTGCCTCGGGGCAAGGGAAGGGGGATCGCCCTGTCGGAGGATTTTGGCAGCTTCGCTGCGATGATCTCTGAGGTAAGCGTCGGGGACGACGGAAAACTCAAGATCGATCGCATCGTCTTTGCAGTCGACTGTGGCCAGGTTGTCAATCCGGACACGGTGGACGCGCAGATATTGAGCGGCATCGTCTATGGTCTCAGCGCGGCACTCTACGGGCGCTTAACTGTCCAGAACGGTGCCGTCGTCGAGAGCAACTTCGACGACTCTCCCGTCTTGCGAATCCACGAAACGCCAAAGATCGAGGTATACATCGTTCCGAGTTCGGAAGCGCCAGGCGGCATAGGCGAGGTCGGCACGCCGGGTGTCGCCCCGTCACTGTTCAATGCGATCTTCGCGGCAACCGGCAAGCGGCTCCGGTCGCTGCCGATCGACCAGCACGAATTCCGGAGGGTGTGATCATGGCCATGCGTTTTGCAGCCATTGCGATCGTATCCGTTCTCGCTACAGCCGGAACATTTGTTCTCGTTGGACCGCTGCGGGGCTACGCCGAGACATCGGGTGCCGGGGCCCTCAAGGCCGTCTCGGACTTCGATACGATAGTTGACACTAGGGCACGCTCGAAGGCCATTTTCGAAGAGGCCAGCCGCGTCTTGACGCATCCGCGGTGCATCAATTGCCATCCCGCGACACGCAGTCCGACGCAGGGTGAAGACAAGCATCCGCACGTGCCGTTGGTGATCGCAAGCAATAGCTCATTGGGTCCGTTGGGTCTTGCATGCAGCACCTGTCATGGCCCCGAAAATCGTCCGATCGTCGGAAGCCGCATGAAATCTATCCCGGGTAACGCACACTGGTCATTGGCTCCGGCAAGTATGGCCTGGCAAGGGCTGAAGGTTAGCGAGATATGCCAGCAGGTCAAGGACACGAGCCGCAACGGCAACCGTTCGCACGCCGATCTCATAACTCACATGGGCGAAGACCACCTGGTCGGATGGGCTTGGCACCCGGGCGAAGGGCGTAGCGCCCCTCCCGGCTCGCAGGAGACTTTCGCCGCGCTGGTCGCCGCTTGGGTGAAGACCGGTGCCGAATGTCCGGATTAATGCCAAAATGCACCCCCCTTACCCAACGGCAGAGATCGGTCTCGCCGGCTGCTTCGGTGAAGACGCGCGTTCCGTCCACTTAGGCAAGGCGAATTTGTTCCCGAAGTTGCGCGTTTCGAAAGCCCAGCGCCTCTGCTCTTCATGCATGACGTTCTCGACAATCCCTACTCGCTTACCAATGATCCTGCCCTGTCGCTTGGGCTTCACGACGAACTCTTCGGCATACCTGGCGGCAATGCCTTTGATGATGTACTTGCCCCAAATTGTTGGCAGCCCGGTCATTGAACTGTAAGAGGACAGGCGTTTCACTATAAGGCTGCGGACGTAGCGGTAGCGCCTTGGGATCAATCCCGGCAATCGCGGGGATGAAAGACGCGAACTTTCTGCTATCGGCGTCCCGACGAACTTCTACCGGGACATGTGGTAAAATATGTACGTGCGTAGGTCTGTCCCCTGCTCGCTCGCGTGCCCAAATATGTGTCGTTCTGGCGCCGCTTAATCCCCTACGTCGCAGCCATTGGCGCCAATTGCGCAGGGTCTGTGCGATGATTTTCACGGCCTCATCGTCAGGCACCCTGTTGTCAAAACTGATGGTCACATGGGTATTGATCGAACGCCTACCTTCTCGGCGAACCCGAACAACATTGCGAGCATCGCCTTAGGCGCTCTCAGAGTCGCGACCCTTAACCGGGTTGTGGTGAGGAAGACTGCTGACGGCGGCTTTGACTAACTATTTTGATTTAATAACTTGACTCTTTTTATCATGTTAAATTATAGCTGACGCCGTAACATTGACGGTCGGCTTTACACACGCATTTTGAATAAAACTGCGCGCTCTGAAGCTATTATCTCCTCACTGTAATCACTTGGCAAAGATTTGCAAAAATGGAAAAAGAACAAGACTCGTATAATAGCAATGTTCTTGTCGATGCGCTTATTCAATACAAGCCAAAACTTCTAAAAATCGCTGACGGAATACTGCATTCTCACGCACAATCTGAAGATATCTTCCATGATGCTGTCGTCAAGGCCTGTAGCATGCGACCTGATTGCATTCATTGCCCGGTTGGGTACGCGTGCCGGATGGTCTATAATCTCGCCGTCGACGCGGCCCGCAAAAAGACCCACGAAAGGCTCAGCATGAGGCCGATCGACGGGATAGAGTCCATCCCTGCCCCATGTGTCAGCGCGCTCGATTGCCTCGTCAGTACAGAAACATTGCGCGAGGTGCTGAACTCATTGAAAAATCTGCCGCAACGCACCCACGACGCCTTCGTGCGTCACCGTATAGATGGCGTTCCGCAAAAAGATATTGCCGAAGAACTCGGCGTATCCAGAACCCTCGTTAACTTCATGATCAAGGACGCGCACCGCGCTTGCCAGCACATCCTCAATGCTGCATAGATCGACGCCCGGTGCGGATCAGCAGGAGCGCGAACACCGGACCTCCAAGCAGTGTCGCGACAAGGCCCGTGGGCAATTGCCACGGGAAATAGATTGTGCGTCCGATGAAATCCGCGATCGCCATCAGCAGCGCCCCGAGCAGCGCCGACCCCAACAGATGCGCCAGACCACGTGTCAGTCCAAGGCGCTGCGCCATATGCGGTGCCATCAGTCCAACGAAGCTTAGCGGACCCACGACCAATGTGGCGATGGCTGTCAACAAGGCCGCAAAGCCAAGAATCATAACGCGGAATTTCGCAACGTCGACACCGTGGGAATGCGCCGAGATATCCCCCAGTGCAAATTGCTGCAATGGCCGCAGAAAAAGCGTTACCGCAGCCAAACCACTTACCGCAAACGCCAATGATATCCATGCGATTTGACGGCTTATCCCATACGTCGAACCTGCCATCCAGCTGATCAGCGAAACAGCACGCGGGTCTCCAGAGGCAAGAATGACTGAGATCAATGCGCTCAGCAATGCGCCCAGCGACACGCCAATAATGAGAAACTGGTTGCCGGAACGCACCTTGCGGCTCATGGCAAAAAGCACGGTGAGCACGATCGCAGCGCCCGAAAAACCACCGAACATCCTGTGGCCATAGGTTGGCTCGGCAATAATAAACAATATGCAAAGCTGCCCGAATGCCGTACCGGCGCTGACGCCAAGAACTTCCGGGCTTGCCATCGAATTGCCGGTAAGCCGCTGCAGCAAGCTGCCGGCCAGTGCCAGCATCAACCCTGCGGACATTGCAGCAACGAGCCGGGGCCCGCGCCATGGCAGGAGAGATTCGAGCGTTGCACCGCCTTGACTTATCCACGCCCCATCGACATCCCGGCCGACAAATACCGCAATCGATGCAACCACCAATAACAAGAGCGCGATGCTTGCTATCACGCGCAGGGGGAGCCTGCTTGCTGGGAGTGCCGCTTTGCCGTCGGCCGCGGCCAGCATCGAACGTCCGCGCCGCAAGATAACAATCAAGAGGACAGGCACACCGATCAGCGCGGTGATGGCACCGGTTGGAAGATGCACAGAGGTTTTTGCAGCATAAATTTGCAAAACCTGATCGATGATGACCAGCAATAGCGAGCCAATGAGCGGTGAAACAATCATGCGGGACTTGATACGCCTTGCACCAGTTGCACGCGCAATGGCCGGCGCTGCAAGCCCGAGAAAGCCAATGACTCCAACGGCACTGACGGTGAATGCAGTCAGTGCCACCGCAACAAACAGCACGCCAGCGCGGGTGAATTGCAATTTGATTCCAAGGCTTTGCGCAGTATCGCCCAACGTAAGGACGCTCAACTGCCGCGCCAGCATAAATGCAACAAGGCTGCAGGCAACGACTTTTGGAAACAATCCTTGAACCTGGCGCCAATCATTCTGGTTCAGCGAACCGCCACCCCAGATGAACAGACCCGATAGATAATGATCGTTCATCAGGGTCAGCAAGGTAACGATCGCAGTGCAATAAAGGCCAACGACCAATCCGCTAAGAATGATGGCGACCGGCTGGAATTTGAGCCGCCAGGCTGCCGCAAAGACAAGCGCCATGGCGGCAAAGCCTCCGAGAGCCGTCGTGGCATCGCGGCTCCAACCAAGAAGCGCCGGGAACCACAACATGGCCAATGCGAGAGCAAGCTGTGCGCCTGCCTCTACGCCCAAGGTTGACGGTGAAGCCAGCGGATTGCGCAGCACATGCTGGAACAGCATGCCGGATAGCCCGAGCGCAAAGCCACAAACGCACGCCATGGCCAGGCGCGGAAGCAGACTATAATGGACAAGGACTGCCAAACTGTCGCTGGGCGATGGCGCTGAAAAAGCTGCACGCCATCCAATGATGCTGATCATGGGCCCAAGATTGAGCGCGGTGATAGCAAGGGCAACACACGACAACAGACCGGCCCAAAACAAAGGATGGGGATGCAGCGACTTCATGCGGCAGCTTCAGTGAGCAGTCGGGCAAAGCGAGAGGCGGCAGGGAGCGTGCCGAACATCAAAACACTCGCCATGCGCTGCGCATGTCCGTTCTTGACGAACGGCATGCTTTGCCACAGTGGGCTATCAGCCAGGGTTGCCAGGAGATCTGGCGGAACAGGATCCATGTAGAACAGCCGGCTGTCGCCGATATCAACGAGACCGGCCATGCTGGTATCACCAAAGCCCCATTCATTGGTGGGGTGTGGCCACGCATTCTCCAGCTCGAGACGATCAAAGACATCCTGAAAAATACCGCCCGGGCCGTAAACGCGGATATTGCGGGCATCAATGAATGTGATGACTGCAAGCTTGCCCAAATGTCGCGTTGATGCCTTTGCCACTTGCAATTCATTGTCGGTGCGATCGATCAATGCTTCGGCTTCGCCCTGGCGTCCAAGCATGCGCCCAAGTTCGCGCGTTGCGGCAATGATGTGCGGATAGGGCGATGAACCGAGCGCATGAATTGGGAACGATTTGACCGGTGCGATTTGTTCCAGCTGCGGCCTGACCCATTCGAGATAGGGTGTGGAGATGATCAGGTCCGGCTTTAGCAGCTGCAGCAGCTCCATATTGACTTCAAAGGAGGAGCCAATGTTAACGACACTTGCCGGCAGTGGCGGTTCAATGGGCCATTCGGCCCACCCTTGCGTATCAATCAGACCAACTGGCGGGACACCAAGCTCAATCAACGTCTGTGCCAGACCATAATCCAGCGCAACCACCCTTGGTGCAGCCGCCCTGCCCGGCACTGGCCTCAGGGTGGCAGCAAATGCCGCCGAGCCAAACAGAAAGTTGCGTCTGCGCATTTTGGTCATTTCAAAGGACGTAGCTGATGGGCGTGTGTGTTTGCGGATGCCTGAAGATCCCCATGCGCACGCCATAGATGGCGTCAAGCCTGTCTGCCGTAATGAGCGCGTCGGTCTCGCCGTTGGCCACAAGCCTGCCGCCGGATAAGGCAATCAGCCGGTCGCAATAGCGCGCAGCCATGTTGATATCGTGCAATACGATGAGAACCGACCGGCTGTGCTCGTGTGCCAGCATGCGGATCAGCCGCATGACTTCGATCTGATGATTGATATCAAGCGCTGAGATCGGCTCATCCAGCAAGAGACACTCGGTGTCCTGCGCAATCAGCATGGCGAGAAACGCGCGCTGCCGCTCGCCCCCCGACAATGTATCGACGATGCGATCGGCCATTGCCGTCAGCGACGTCAGCTCCAGCGCGTTTTCTACCTTCGCCTTGTCCGCAGCTGAAAACCGCCCAAGCGCACCGTGCCAGGGGTAGCGCCCCAAGGCAACGACTTCCTTCACCGTCATACCATCCGTGTCCGGTGTTTGCTGCGGCAGATAGGCGACCTTGCGCGCATAGTCCTTCGAGCGGAATGATGCCAGCTCCTGTTCCAGGCATTTCGCACTTCCGCTGGTTGGCGATTGAAAGCGCGCCAGTATCTTCAGCAATGTCGACTTGCCGGAACCATTGTGGCCGAGAATGCCGACGACCTGGCCACGCGGAACGTCCAGGGTCAGCGGATGGAGCAAGGTCTTGCCATCGACTTTGAAGCTGATTCCATTCAAGGAAAAGGACGTTCCCCTCATCACCTGCCGCCTAGAATTTGGCCGAGAGCGTTGCCTTGACAGCGCGTCCCTCGCCATAGATGCACATGGGACTGCCATCGTTGTCGCCCGCACAGGTTGCGTAATACTCCTTGTCGAAGACATTGCTCGCCTTGAGCGATCCCTTCCAGCCATTCTTCTCATAGCTGATCGCGGCATCGACAAGCGTATAGCTGTCCACCTTGATCTGGTTGGCGTTGTCGCCAAAGGAACTGCCGACATAGCGCACGCCGGATCCAACATTCAGACCCTCGAGCACACCGGTTTCGAAGGTGTATTTCGCCCAAAGTGCCGCTTGATGCTCGGGCACCAGTGCCGGGCGATTGCCCAGTTCTCCCTCGGTATTGCTCGATGTAATTTCAGCATCAAGATAGGTGTAACTGCCGGTCAGGCTAATACCGTGGAAGAGATCCATCACTGTCTCAAGTTCGAAGCCGCGGTGGCGAACTTCACCGGTCTGGACCTGGAAATTCGGATCATCGGGATCAGGGGTCAGCACATTGGACTTGGTGATTTCGAAAACGGACCCGGTTACTGTTCCCGGGAAAAAGTCCGGTTCGTACTTCACGCCGGCTTCATACTGCTGGCCTTCTGACGGGGAAAATGTCTCGCCCGTGGAGCCTTGGCCGATGGTTGGGCTGAAGGATTCCGAATAGCTGATATAGGGCGTCAAGCCATTGTCAAACAGATAACCAAGGCCGGCCTTGCCGCTAAAGGCGCTGTCTGATTGTTCCGAGGTCGTATCGCTCAGCCGGTCCTGATTCTTGTCTTCAACCCATGACTGGCGCCCGCCGAGGGTCAGCAACCAGTGATCGTCGAATTTCGTCTGGGTTTGAGCGTAGAGGCCAAGCTGATCGATTGTCTGTCTGCGGTCGAGATAGATCGCCGGCGCTGCAACGTCCAGTCCATAGACGGGGTCATTGATATCCAGCGTTGGCCCGGTATCAAAGCCATTTTGTCCGTCAACGGTCTGGCGGGTATAGTCCAGCCCCATAAGCAACGTGTTCTTTATCCGCGTGCCTTCATAATCATACTGCACGCCACTATCGACACTGAAGATCGTTGCCGTCTCGTCAACAGTGAACGCCGTGCGGTTCATTGTGTGATCGTCGATCATGCTCGAATAGTAGAGATGCCGGTAATCCGTGTCCTGCTGCGAGTATCGAAGGTTCTGCCGGACCGTCCAAGCCTCGTTGAAGCTGTGCTCGAACTGGTAGCCGATCGAGCCATGATTTGCGTCAAAACGGTCGAAATTCGGATCGGATGTGGTGAAGCTGCGCGAGAATTTCGGCAGGGTGGGATTGAGCGGGCTGGCAATTGGCAGGAATGTGTTTGGCGTCAACTCGTCCCACTGGTAGTTGGCGAGAATTGTCAGCGAGGTATCGGCACTCGGCGACCATGTAATGGCGGGCGCAATGAAGACCCGATTGTTCTTGGAGAAGTCCTTTTCCAGCTCTCCGTCACGGAAAAGCCCCGTCAGGCGGTAGGTCCAAACGCCTTCCTTGTCGAGCGGACCGCCTGCATCGATACCCACTTCATACGTATTGAAGGATCCATAGCTCGCATAGGCGCTGTAAAGCGGGTCCCTGGTTGGCCGCTTTGTCACCAGATTGACGAGACCGCCCACTTCGTTTGCGCCGTAAAGCACCGATGCCGGGCCCTTGAGGACTTCAACCCGCTCCAGGGCGTATGGCTCGACTTTGAAACCTGAAAAGTCGATGGCCTTTTGCGGCAGCCCATCGCGGAAGAGCGCGTAAGGGCCAACATCGAAGCCTCGGATCAAGAATTGGTCAAAGCGCTCGTCAACGCCCCAGGGCGAAGCCGTCACCCCGGATGTATAGGCAATCGTATCCTCGACGCGCTCGGAAAACCGGTCATCCATCTGCTCGCGGGTGATGACGGAAATCGACTGCGGTATTTCGCGCAGCGGCGTGTCGGTCTTTGTGCCCATGGTCGTGTTCCTGGCAATATAGCCCTTGTCGGGGCCAATCGGGCTGGTATCACCGTCAATGACAATGGTGTTCAACTGGATGCTGGGCGCTTCCTGGGCCGATGCCACATTTGCCAGCATTAGACCGGCAATGGAGGTGGTGATGAGCAATCGTGCACGACGCCTGTAAACCGCAAAACTGGCGTCATTTGCCATAACCATCGTGCATCCCCGCATGACCACACCCCTTGTAAAACTTTGACTCTGCTTGAGAATTTATATGAGCATCGTACTCATGTTTAAAGATGACTACATTTGTCATATTATAAGAGTCAAGGCGCGATCGCTTATATGCCGCCTTTTTTCACGCGCCTTGCCAAATCACGCTGCGGCTGTGGCCTCAATGCTACAGGCGGGCGCTCAGCAGTGCCTGCTGGATGTCGTTCCAGATCATTTCCGGTTCCTCCAAACCGACGGCAAAGCGGATCGTTTGCGGGTTCACACCGAAGCGGACAAACGACGTCATGCGATCAGGGATCTGCAAGGCGGCTTTGGCCGGAACAACGAGCGTTTCAGGTCCTCCCCAGCTGACGCCAAGCCTGATATGACGCAGCGCATTGACAAAACGCGCCACATCGAGATCCGGGCTCAGATCAAAGGCAAACAGACCGGAAAAGCCCGTCAGTGTCTTCTTGCCCGGGTGATCGGAAAATGCGGGATGGCGAACAAGCGCAATATCGCGATGCTGCTGCAGGTGCTTGGCAAGGATGAGTCCGTTATGCATGTGCGCCTTCAATCGCACCTTCAAGGTCCGCATGCCGCGCAAAAGCAGCCAGGCTTCAAAGGGCGACAATTTCGCGCCAATATAGGGGTAGGTCGAGCTGTTGATCTTGGCGATCAGGTCGCGCGGACCGACGACCACGCCGGCAACCGTGTCGCTGTGCCCGCCGAGATATTTTGAAGCCGCATGGATGACGATGTCGACGCCGTGCTGGATTGGCTTTTGGAACAGCGGCGTTGCCCAGGAATTGTCGATAACGGTGGTCACGCCATATTCCTTGGCCATTGTGGTCAGGGCCTCAATGTCCTGCAATTCGAAAACCATTGATGTGGGGTTTTCAAGATAGAGCAGTTTTGCGTCCGGCAGTGCAGCGCGTACCTCATCATGGTTGGACGGGTCGACAAAATCCACCGTGACGCCGAAGCGGGCAAGCAGTTTGACGAACAGGCGGTAGATATCATTGTAGAGATGCTGGACGGCGACGACGCGGTCACCGGCTTCTACGAGGCTGAGGATCGTTGCGGTAATTGCCGCCGTGCCACTGGAAAAGCCGCGGCCATCTTCGGCGCCTTCAAGGCGCGCGGTCAAAAGTTCGAATTCACGCACCGTCGGATTGTCGCCGCGCGAATAGATGTAATTGCGCGAGCGTCCCGAAAACACATCTTCCATCGCCTCATAGCTGTCATAGGTGAACAGCGACGTTTGGAAGATGGGCGGCGAGACCGCATTGAAGGCTGCCGTATCGATCGGAGAAAACAGATCGTCCGGCATTTCGCGATCAAACTCTTGGGGTGGCATGGCTTTGTTCATGATGCCCTCTCAGACACGTTCTTGTTGAAACTGGTAATCGGGATGGATGGCGAATGGCCGCGCAGCTGGCGCAAGGTCAAAGCGAGAATGGCCAAGGACATGAGTGCTGTCAGGGCTGGTGCCAAAAACAGGCTGGCAAGAACGCCGTCGAAGCCAAACCAATGCGGCAGGATGAACAGCAACGGCAGCAGGAAATACCCGTTCTGGGCCACACTGATCGCACCGGCCAGGCGCGCCCTGCCCTGTGCCTGCAGGAGAACAACGAGGATTTGCCGGGCGCCAAAGAAAATGAACGGAATGTGCGTGACGATAATGGTCAGTGCAGCAATCTTGGCAATCTCCGCGTCATCGGTGAAGATCGTGGCAATGGGATAGCGCAAGAGCACGGCCGCAGAACCGTAAAGAACGGCAAAGCCCGAGGTGAGTTTTAAAAGCGTGCTCGACGCACCAAGCAATCGCGCTGGATTTCTCGCGCCCCAGGCGAAACTTAAGACTGCCTGACCGCCAAGCGAAAGGCCGATGATTGGCAGCATACCGAGCGTGAGAACACGCATGGCGATGCCAACCCCGGCAATGCCGCTATCGCCGCGATAAAAACCGGCAAAGGAGAACAGCACGGCGAAACTGATGCTGCTCAACATGCTGGTGAGCGTCGTCGGCAGGCCGATGAACAGGGCCGGTTTGAGGACATCGGCGCGCCACGCGGCAAAGCGCGCGGCAAGATGCAGCGTCCCGACCTGCTTGCGGAAATAGAGCGCATAGGCACCAAGCGCTGCTACCTGGGAAAGGATTGTGGCCATTGCCGCACCGGCGAGCCCGAAACCAAACCCGAAAATCAGGATCGGATCGAGGATGATGTTGAGGGCAAAACAGCCCATCAGCGTCCACATGCTAAAGCGGGTATTGCCTTCTGAAATCGCTATGAAATCAGAAAGGATCTGCAGCATGGTCAGCGTCACCGAAAAGGCAACGATCGAAAGATAGTGCTCCGCCAGCGGCAGAATGGCTTCGCTGGCGCCAAAAAGGAAAAGCAGTTCACGTTTGAACGCCAAGATGCCCACCGTGAGCACAAGCCCGAGCGGTATCGCCAGCACGACAAATGTCGAGGCGGTGACATTGGCGCGCTGCGGATCAGCGGCTCCAAGCGCGCGGCCGACGGCCGTGGCAACGCCAACCCCCAACCCCTCGCCGATTGCACCAATCATCATCAGGATCGGCAGAACCACGGTAATCGCCGCAATCTCATGACTGCCTATCATGCCAACGAAAACCATGTTGATCGTATGGTGCACGGCATTGATCGACAGGCCCGCCACCGCAGGCATGCCAAGGCGGAAGATCAGGCGGGTCAGCGCCGGGTCGTTGAGGTCATCAGGTGCAAAAAAGGGGCGTTTCGGCTTGCCCCTCATGATGCGGGAACCCAAAGACGATCACCGAAGAACCGCTCGCGTGTCAGCATCACCAGCATGGCGCGTTTGTGCGGAAAATCGAAGTGCTTGACCTTGGCAAATCCCGAGCGGTCGAGATTGCGGATCTGCTGTTCGTGACTGGCGCGCGGTTCGCCAACGATGCGCTGCGTCCGCGGATCGTCAAGAAAGATGAAATGCATCAGCGATGGCAGCCAGGCGGTGATCCACTTTTTGCCGCGATAGGCCGGTTCGCCGATGGCGACATGCCAGCCGCGATCATAGTCCTGTGCATCGTAATATGGCCCGAGCCGGTTTTCCTTGGCCCAGTAGACCTCGAAATAACCGAAGGGGACGCCATTGAAGCTGCCAATCAGCGCCAGCATGTGCGGATCATGCAGGCGTTCCTCAAGAATTGACCGATGCTTGTCGCGATCGCCGCCATCTTCCCAGATGACATTGACCTGCTCGTCATTCATCCAGCGATGGAAATGCTCAAGATCGGCCCGAGGATCGGCAACCCGAAATGACAGCACCTGGCCGAGCCAGGGAATATAGCGCTCATAGACGACACCGGCCGGCGTTTGCGGCCGTTTTGGATGATATTGGCCATTGCTCATAACGTGCACCTGCGGATGCGGATAGGCCGGCTTCGCAATCCAGGGGTTTGGCCATTGCCAATAAGCGCGCGGATCGATCGTCAGATAATCGCCTTCAAAAGTGCCAAGCAGAAAGTCGGATGCCGGTAGATTGCCGATCTTGATTACGCCCGGCTCGCGAGACTGCGCTGACATGAATTCGACGGCGGAACACAGAACGGCGAGTGCATCAGTCTCTGCTACACGCGGCAAAACCAGGTTCATCCCGCCCGGGCTTGGCTGCACCGATATGGTGTAAGCGCCGCTGGCCGTTGAAACCTGCAATATATCCGGGGTTGGCAGCGCACCTGCTTTTAAGAATTGAGATGAGACCGGAAACGGTTCAACACCTGTTTCCTTCGCAAGCCTGGATATAAGGGTCATGGCACACTCCGCAGCATCCCCGCGGCAACGTTTCGCGTGGGCTTTGCTACAAGGACGCAATGAGCCAGCGCCGATTTAGTCCAATGTGTGACTTTATGGATAAATGCCCTCAAATCTTCAGCGCCAACTGGCGATGGCAGGGCGCCAATCCATGCGCTTTTCGAAGAAGACCCTCTTTGCGGTTCTTCCCTGCGCCGCCGGGTAGACCCTGCAGATCGCAATGCCGGCATACGCACGGTTCGTAGTTTAGGATCAAAGGAACACCGCCGCTGACCCGGCGCTTACATAAAGCGAACATCATCGGCAGGCACCAGTTGGGGATCTCGGGCGGCGCGAACTGCCCTTCGCGTGCGATTCAGAAATGTATCGACGCGTGGGAAGCACGTCGACCCCAGTTTGAACTGCGTCAAGGACCGCCACTATTGCGAAGCCGTTAAGCGCAACATAGGCAGCCTGCACCGAAAAGATCGATTCGAATGTGTCATTGTGTGTTGTAAGCAATTGTGCAGCAATCGTTAGTTGTGTATCGCTGTCGCAGACGCAACATAGGGGGCATTCCATGCAAAAACATGTCTTGCTGGCGTGCATGCCGAAATCTGGCAGTACGTTTCTCTCCAACGCTATTGGTGCCCTACCAACCTTTACTACTGGCGTCGGCGTCCCCGACTGGGGACGTCGTGAACAGGAGTTGGATGACTGCTGTTTAAGCAGGATCGAGGATCTCAATTATGTATTGCAGTTGCACGTACGCTATTCAAACGCCACCAAGACGATGATCGAAAAACATCGACTCCTACCAATCATTTTGGTGAGAAACATTTTCGATGTCATCCCAAGTTTTATTGATCATCATCGTAAGGAGAGCCTGCTCCACCCGATGGCGTTTGCACCTGAGGGGATCCAGGAATGGTCCTTTGAAGAATCCGCACACTTCGTCACGAGGATGATCATCCCGTGGTATTTCAATTTTTACATGTCTTGGTATGGGGTCCCCAACAAACTTGTCGTCAAGTACGAGGAGTGGGTTTTCCAGCCTGAGATCGAGCTTTTGAGAATCTGTCGCTATTTAAATCTGGAAGTAACTGATGAAGCCATTCGGAACGTCATATCTTCTGTTATTGGCACGTCTGACAGAAAGAACGCTGTCACTCCTGGCCGTGGCAGAAGCCTGCCGTCAGATTGCGTCGAACAGATACAAAAAATGGCAGGGTTTTATCATAATGTAGACTTTTCTGATATCGGTATTGGGGAGCGGCTAAATACACGCAAGAAGTTTACAAATTCACTTATGCGGAGGATCAAGGCCATCAAAACGTCCGTTTAACGGGCAAAATCGCGTGTTCGGAATCACCTTCGCGGCTTGCTTATCGAGATCAGGGTAATAATTGCTGGTGAGCCACCGGATATAGTTCCTTCGGTTTCCAGGCCCGATGCACTTGTTTTAGCTTTAACGGAATGCATCATGCCATTTTTGGCCATTGCCGTTTTGCTGTTGCGGGAGAACCAGTTCGGCGTTGACTTTTTGTGGAGCTTGTCGCTGCCTTCGGTGGTTTATTGGGAATAGATCCTCAAGCGTGCAATCGTCTATTGGCAAGTGAGAAATAGCTGCACAAACCGACAACGATGTTTTCGAATGTTTCTCAGGAAACACCTATCGATTTCGCTGGATAATTTCATCATCAGGATATCCAGTGATAACCAGCTTATTAGACGCCAAGTGATGTTTGATAATGCTGAAGTTACTTTCTAAATACCGTCCGGCACCTGGCGAACGTCTCGAATTCGTAACTCCGACGCATCCGGCACATACCCTTAATCAAATATTTTGCGCGAACACTAACCAAGCAGCAAACTCATAACTTAGAAAGAAAGAAGATATTGCCAAAAATGGACTATGGCAAAATCCCGGTTCGACATTCTCTTCGCGGACCGTTTCCAATCAACCAGGGCATCGAATTTCATGTTCAACTGCACATATTTACACGGAATTCCCAATAGTCCCGTAGGAGTTCATCGTTCACGGCTCAGCAAAGCGTCGCGCGCCGCCTATCGTTCATGCCACCTTACCGGTGCAAGATGAAACGGCCTGAACTTACTCAAATCCTTCTGGTTGCCGTCGCCCTTGGCGGTGCCATCGCGCTCTATGCACCGTACCTTTCAGCGCATTGGTCCATCTCACCGTTCGGTGACACGATCTATCTGACCGGGCCGCTGTTCTGCGATATCTCACGCAGTGTGATGGCGGGCGTGTCGCCGTTGATGAACTGGTCGACCTTCGAAGCACTTAACTACAATCCGCACGTAGCTCCTTACTATCCGTTCTATCTTTTCGGCTGGCTCGACTTCTGCTCGGCCACGGCCGCCGCACAGGCTACTGACATCATCGTGATCGTTCATGTCGCGATCTTCTCGATCACAATGACAAGCCTCATTAGAGCGACCGGAGCAGGCCTTGTCGCCTCAATTGGCGGCGCAGCCATCGCCGCCACCCTCCCGAATACCTATACGATTTCTAACTTCCCGACTTTTATCGCGGCTGCGGCTTGGCTTCCCCTGGCCACCGAGGGTATCGTCCGCCTGTACTATCATCGGCAGTTTGCACTCGGCGCCCTGCTGCTAGCAGCGGGAACGAGCGCCATGCTGACCGCAGGCCCAGGCACGAACCTGCTCTCGGCACTCGTCCTGATCGGACTTGTGCTGACAGTCGATACACTGGTGCGGCTTGCAGCAAGTAAAGAGGGCGCAATCGGTCACCGGCTGGCAGCCGCACTGATCGCGGCAGCGGGCATCACGGCCATTCTCTGTCTCGCCTCGACGATCAACCTGTTCAGCCATATCAGCGAGATCATACGCTGGACCCGCAGCGGAGCAGTGGTGGGGCAAGCCGGCACCACGAACATTACGGAGATCCTGACAGAGCAACAAAGCTGGCGCGACCTGCCACAACTTCTCGTGCCGATCAACTTGCATTTCGCTGCAGGCTACTATCTGCTCGGTCCCGCGGCCGCTCTTCTCGCATTTCTAGGCGCTGTCCGGGGCTGGTCAAAGCCTGTCGTCCGCGTCTTCGCTATCCTTGTTATCCTGTCTATCGTCCTGGTCTTTCTCTCGCCGAGTAAGGTCGTGCTGCTTTGGGCGTTGATACCGGGTCTGAGCCACACTCGGCATCTCAGCCTGGTGGCGACGCCGCTCGCGGTGGGGATCTCGGTGTTGACGGCGCACGGCTTGGCCAGTCTGCTGTACGACATCCCCAAACAACAGCAGCGATCTATGGTGTTGCGCATTGGCTGCCTGGCAATTTTAGTCGCAAGCGTTATTGCCGTGATGTCCACTGCGACGCTAAGAAGCGTCTATCCGATCTGGTTCCTTGGGGTCATTACTGCCCTATCGGCAATCCTGTTCGCCGTCTTGACGTGGATTAGATCGGGCATGATGCGCCGCTTGGGCGCCGCCTTCCTTCTGGTATTACAGTTTGCCTTTGTTGTCGGATCGATGCCACGCTTTGACGGCACGCCGGCCGTTGTCAGGACCGAGCTTTGGCGATCCATCGAGGCGGCGCTTGACCACATACGCAAATCGGACCCCGATCCAGGCAGGATCGCAATGCACACATCGATCGAGAGCGGCGACCCCACCGACGTCAAATCAAAAGGCCGCGACCTGAACTATTTAAAGGCGGGCACCGCCGCCACCTATATGGGCTTTACCACATTCAGCCACTACACATCGCCCCGTATATACTGGAAGTTCAGGCACGAGATCGGCCTCGTGGGCAAGAGCAATTTCGGCCCTTACGGCGGTAAGTATCTTCTGTCCATGGTTCCTCTGCCCGACACATTGGGCAAGGAGGTTTTCCGGACCGGCGCTATCGGGGTCTTTCTGCTGAACCGTCAGCGACCGCTGGTGGCGACCATTTGCCCGAAGCCGGATGAGCTAAAGGCACCGGACGCAAGTAACCTCAAGACCCCGCCGGGTCAGCTACCCCTGCTTGAGGGGGCTCTTGTCCAGGCCGTCATTGGCTTTCAGGACGGACGGGACGATTGCCCGGCGGACCTAGCCGTCCCTCCCTCCCGGATTGACCGGGAAGCTAACGCCCTCGACTTTTCAATTCCTCCAGGGCCAGAGCGGATTCTCGTTATCAGCATGCCGCCCTATTCGTCGTGGCAATTGTGGGTGGGCGGGCGCAGGTTGCCACTTTACAACCTGCGAGAGCAGCAGGTAGTCGCCTTTGTTCCCGCGAATGTCTCGGGTCGTGCGATGCTGCGCTATCGCCCTAACACCTATGAATGGCGCGTCAGAATTAGCGAACTCGGGTGGGTGGTAGTGATGCTGACCATTGTGGGGGTGCTGGTGTGGCCGCGTCTGCGTTCCAATCCAAGCCCCCCCACTCCTAAACTGAATGGCAGCTGGGTTTGACGGTCTGCCGATTGTGCGTGCGAACTTCCTCTACGTTGACACATGCACTTATCTATAGTTAAGCAGTCCAAGGGGCACCTTCATTTCAGGATATTTCAATCCTGATCGATGCCGGTTCCAGAGTGACGCAGATAGTGGACAGCCCGCCCCCTACTGGATGGCACCTGACCAATGAGCGTCAGGACACACGAAGAATGCGGGAAGGACCTGTATGGCATTGGATTCTCCCGTCTCCATTTCTGTCGTCGTCCCGGTTTATTCCGGCGAGGAATTTCTAACCGAGCTCGTTGGGCAACTGGAGCGGGTAAGGCAGGACTGGCGTGAGCGGCAGGCGCCGATGGAACTATCCGAGGTCATTCTCGTCGACGATTCCGCCATCGACGGCTCCGCGGCGATGATCGATCGTCTGGCCGCCACGCATGGATGGGTGACGGCGCTCCACCTCATGCGGAATTTCGGCCAGCACGCGGCGACGATCGCCGGCGTACTCCATAGCTCTGGCGACTGGGTCGTCACCATGGACGAAGATCTTCAGCACTCACCCGGGGAGATCGAAACGCTTTTGAAACACGTCGTTCGCACGGGCGCGGACATTGTGTATGGCAAGCCGGTAAGCACAGTGCATGAAGCGCGTTCGCGAGACTGGGGCTCCCGTGGATTCAAGAAGCTGATGGTGTTACTGACTGGCAATGCGAACATAGCCGACTTCAACAGCTATCGTCTCCTGAGAGGCTCGCTTGCCCGTGCTGCGTCGAACGTTTGCGGTTATGACACCTACTTTGACGTTGCCCTGCTGTGGTTCACCAAGCGCGTGGAGTTTCGACGGCTCGAACTCAAGGATCAGCGATTCATCAATAGTGGACGCAGTGGCTACAACTTCCGCCGGCTTCTCACCCATGCGCGCCGATTGCTCATGACGAGCCAGGTCAAAATCATGCGGCTGTTTGGCCTTCTCGGCATGGCCATCGTGGCGGTAAGCATGCTTGCTGCCGTTGCTCTGTTCCTCCAAAAGGTGCTGTTTCCGGCGACGATCGTCACCGGTTGGACGTCGCTCATGCTGGCGATCCTCTTCTTCGGAGGTCTCGTTACCTTCATGGTCGCCTTGGCTCTGGAATATCTTTCCACCCTCGTCCAAGCCGCTCATGGCAAGCCGATCTTCTTCACCGTCGACCGCTCGATCGATGCAGCCATAGCCGATTACTTCGCATCACAACCCGAATGATCCAAACGCAACGCTCCCAACTGCCATCAAAGTCATTGGACGGCCGCTTTATCCCATGTTAGAGGTGCCAGCCACTTCACCTATCAAACGTCTGTGGTGCGCAAGCTCTAGTTCGTGGCCGGTGACAGAAGTATTGATATGACCAGCGGTGGACCGCGGTTATGGAGGTTTGAGGCGCATGGATCCGCAACAGGCGCAGACTGCCAAGACGTTTGACTCTTACAAAGACACGTATTCGGAGGCAGTCGACGCGGCCGTTTCGTTCACTGGCCTGTCTGCGGACTTTTTCACAAAGGTTAAGGCTAGCTATATTTCCGACATCGTAAATGCCCATTTCAGCGACGGAGCCGCGCTGTCAGCGCTGGATATCGGCTGCGGTGTGGGCAACTACCACGCGCTGCTCACCCCGATGTTTAACGCGCTGGCCGGGGTCGACGTATCGAATGCTTGCGTCGAAATGGCCCGTCAACGCAACAGCTCCGTCAATTATAAGGTCTATGATGGAAGAACGCTTCCCTATGAGAACGCTTCCTTCGACGTAGCTTTCACTATCTGCGTCATGCACCACGTGCCACCATCCCAATGGGAAAATTTCGCAAGGGAAATGCGTCGAATCCTAAAACCCGGCGGCCTCGCTTTAGTCTTCGAGCACAACCCGCGCAATCCGCTAACCATGCGGGCAGTCAGCTCCTGCCCCTTCGACGAGGACGCAGTGCTGCTCAGGAGCGAAGAGACGGAGGGCCTATTCCGCAATGCCGGATTCAATAGCGTTTCCTCCCGGTTTATCCTCTCGATTCCGCCGGCAAATGCTTTCCTGCGGCGCATCGACCGCCTGTTCGCGGGCGTGCCGTTCGGCGGGCAATATTATGTTGCGGCAACGGCGTGACCTCGACAGCCTTGCTACTCTGGAATCGGTTTAAGGCGTTCGCGGCTTCCGACTCGCTTATCCTGAAAGCCATACGCTTTGGAATGGTGGGCGCTATGAGCGGTGCTGTTTTCGCGGGCGTGACCATGTTGTTCGCGAGTTCCCTCGGCTTCGGTCCGAAGCTCGCGTCTGTCGCTGGTTATGTGGCGTCCATGCCGCTGAACTTCATCGGTAACAGGCGTTTTTCCTTCAGATCGAAGAATGCGCTTCTCGGCGACTTGTTGCGGTTCATTCTGCTGCACACGTGCAACATCCTCGTGACCACGTTCGTAATGGGTGCCGCGGTTGATCTTCTCGGCCTGCATTACATTTTCGGCATCGTGGCCGCCGTCTTGTTGGTTCCGTGCGTGAATTTCGGTGTTATGAACTGGTGGGTTTTCCATAAGCCCATCTCCAGGCACGGCGCGCAGCAGGATGCACTCAAGCGCAAAATCTGAAAGGCCACCATAAATGCTGAAGAAACTTCTAGAGTCCCCTTTCCTCTACCAGTCCTTTCAGGAAGCGGGAGGCTTCTTCGGCGCTCGGGTCAAGGCCATATCGGAGTTCCTGGATATCCGGCCCGGGATGCGAATCCTCGATATCGGGTGTGGCCCCGGCTACATCGTCAAATATCTCCCGCAGGGCGTGGACTATGTCGGCTTCGACATTGACCAGTCCTATATTGACCATGCCAGCTCTCAGTTCGGCCAGCGCGGGCGCTTCTTCTGCCAGTTTTTCGACGCGGCCGCGGCACAGCAATTCGCCCCGATAGACATCGTGATGATGAACGGCGTGCTGCACCACATCTCCGACGCGGAACTCGCCCATACGCTTGCGAATGTGCACACCGTGCTGCGGCCAGGCGGGCTGCTGTTCTCACTCGACGGCTGTTACCGCGAGGGACAATCGACGTTCCGGAAGTGGATGCTGGACAACGACCGGGGCCAGTTCGTACGTGACGAAGCTGGCTATCGGAACGTGCTGGGCAAGGTGTTCAACACCGTCGATCTACACATCCGCGAAGGTTATTCGCGCCTGCCGTACACATTCGTTGTGGGGCTCGCTTTCAAGGCTCAGCAGCTACCCAACTGAAGCCGCACGCGCGAATTCGATCTTCTTGTCCAAACGTTAAGGAGGCTAGAAACTGCCAGCGCGCCAAAAGGATGAAGAGGCGCGTCGACTTATGCTACCCTGTCGGCAACGATCAGATTTCACAGATGGGGTTGATGACGCGGGTGAGAAACGCCGCCGATATCGATGATTTGATGCCTTCGACAGTCTGCGCCGGCCCGCAGGGGATTGTGATGGGTCGAAAATTTCTGGGGTCGAAGAATCCAGAATAGAGTAAAACCATCGCTGAATATTGTCGCGAGGTACAGCCGTTCGTTTTGCCCACTAATATTGAATGGGCAATCCCAAGAACGAAGAGAGAGACGCCACTGTCGCCCCTCTCACGCATTTCTTTCCCAGCCCACGGCCGCTTACAAAGCCCGGATATTCCAAATGCGAAATATGGGCGCTTCTCTGCTATCCGCGAGGCCGATATCACGGCGCATGCGATTTGACAGGTGGGAGAGTTGGTTTTTCATTTGATGGCGCCTCCACATGGCCAGAATCAACGCACATGCGGTCTTCCGGACGCCGAATTTTTGGCACAGTTCATCAACCGTGGCCGCTAGGGTATCAACTACTAAAGCTTGTACTTCGCGCATGATTATCTATCCCGGTGCAACGACGCAGCCGGCCCTCTGGAAGGTCAAATAGACGCGCAAGTGCGGACGCGGAAATGCGAAATAGTCGCTTCGTCAGCCAGTCACGTCAGGTAAATGGAAAATGCCAACGGCACAAACTCGCGGCTTAGACGCCCTGGCGTTGACGTCGGCTTGGGCGAGATGTGCATCGCATCGAAGCCAACACAGCCGTTCCACCAGAGAGGCGCGTAAACACGAGAATAGATTGCATTGCACGCCTCCTCTTACTTTGATTGCGAGTAGCGTCAAGTTACACACCGCAAGCTTATAAGCAAGTATGCAATTCGCATTGTAAATGTGTCCCAGAATTTCGTTGCAGAAGAGCAACACCAATTTGGATGACGCTTACGCCTCGCTTGGCAAAACCCCTCGCCTAGACTGTTCGACCGCCTATATCGCCCCATGCTCGACCTCTTTCGCGAGCCCCATACGGCAGATTAGAGAGAGCGACCATTTGCAGATACGGACCCGTTTAGATCTGTAATCGGAAACCAGCACGCTTGTCATCTGCGGCCCATAGTGCTGAACGTCACTGGCCAATGTTTGAAAAAATATTCTCCTATTTCGCTTAAATTGCGTCCCTGCCCATCCGTCTCTTGGTCATGTTTGTCCAAGTTGGAGCCTGCATCATGTGCGCAGCAGAGATATCGCCAGAAAGCTGGAGCGTTGTTAAGGACGGGGAAGATCGTTATTCCGTCTGGCCCGATGACAAGGCCCTGCCCGTTGGCTGGAGCAAAGAGCCGAACAGCGGCACGCGCGATGCGTGCCTGCAGAAAATCAAGATGATCTGGATTGACCCCCGGCCGCTTGGCTTGCGGCGAGCCATGGCCTGAGCCCCACCCTATAATTCAGAGCAGACCGGTGAAGACATGAACAAGTTTTTTGCGCCAGACCAGGCGAATAATCCCGTTGCCGTTGAGGATCGCGACCGTGGCACCTCTAAGAGCTTTCCGCTGACGCTGGCGCAAAAGCGCATCTGGTCGCTCGAACAGATCGGCAATAATACGGTCTTCCCCTTGCAGGTGCTGTCCGTCCACTGGAAGCCAACTGTTGCACTCGATCAGGTGCAAAATGCTCTTGTTAAGCTCACCGAACATCACAGCGCTTTGCGGACGCGTTTTTGCCGTTTTGCAGGCGGACGTATCGAGCAATTTTCGAATGCGGGCGACCTTCCTCCCATTGAAACGCTCGGAAGCGACGGCAACCCCCTCAGCCTGATTGAAGCGGAGCAACAGCGCAGCGCGTTTGTTTCCCGACCCTTCGATCTGCTCAACGGCGTTTCGTCCCGCTGCCAGCTGATCAGGTCAAAAGACCAGTTCATAACGACAATCGTCTTGCATCCAATCGTTTGCGATGAAGCCGCTTTGGCTATCTTGCAGCGCGATCTGATAGCCCTCATTCATGATGAAGCGTTGACCGCGAGTGTTGATGACAGCCTGCAGCGCGGTTTCTGCGAAGAGGAATGGCTGGAAACAAAGGATTTCAGCACGGCTCTTGCATATTGGCGCGATCTGATCGGCGAAGAGTATAACGCGACAACCCTGCCAACGCGTTTCAATGCCAGTGGTTACGCGGGTGCCAGGCGCCGCCATGCTTCATTCAACATCGATGCGGCGCTATGGGACCGCATCCAGCTTTACGCCAAGCAGCATCATTTGAGCGCAGATATGGTTCTGTCTGCAGCCTATGCAGTTTTGCTTGCCCGCTATAGTGGTACTTATGACCTGCTGCAGGGCATTCTTCTGTCAAATCGCCAAACGCATAAAAGCCGGCAGACCATCTGCCGCGCCGAGCAGATCCTGCCGCTGAAACTCCAGCTGACATCCAGCGCCCGCGTGCTCGATATCTGCCATGTGCTCACCGCCGACATTGCCGCCGGCTCGCGCCATATCGTTCCTTTCGAGCGTCTGGTACAGGAAATCCAGACGCATGAGGAACGTGAGCAGGACGCGATCGTCAAATCGCTGTTCGAATATCGCGAACCTCACGTTCAGTCCGCCCTTGTGTCCGACGCGTTGTCCCCCCTCGCTCCGCGCTCCGACGTTGAGCTTGCGCTGGTGGTCGCTCCCAACGCGAATGGTGGACTTGATGGGCTATTTGACTATGCCGAGGACCTTTATGAACCGGCGCTGATCGAGCGGGCCGCGACCCATTTCGGTCGTATTCTGGCGCAGGCCGTGAGTGGACCGGGTGTTCGCATCAAGGATATTGAGCTCATTGCTGGCGACGAGCTCGATATCCTCTCAGCCCCCTATGAGGATGAGGGCGTCAATGATGATCGTCCCGTGCACGAACATATCGCCGCCCACGCCGCCCGGACCCCGGATAAGACCGCCATCATTTATGCCGACGAAATCTGGAGCCATGCGCGGCTCGACCAAAATGCCAACAGACTTGCGCATCGCCTGATCGAGCTCGGCGTTGGGGCAGACGTAAGTGTTGCCATTGCCGTGAAACGCTCGCCGGAGGCCATTGTCGGCATTCTCGCGACGCTCAAAGCGGGCGGCGCTTATATTCCGGTAGAACCTGATCATCCAACGACACGCAATCACCATATCCTGCGCGACGGTGCCGTGAAGGTGATCATGACCAACAGCTGGCTCCTCGATCGTATCCCGGAAGGGCTCGACGCGACCATTTTGCAGTTGGACAAACTCGACCTCAGCAAGGAGCCGGATAGCGCGCCTAACGTTCGCGTGCACAAGGACCAGCTCGCCTATATCATGTATACGTCGGGCTCAACCGGACTGCCGAAGGGTGTCGCGGTCGAACATGGTCCGTTGACCCACCACATGCAAAACACCTCCCGTGTCTATGGCATGAGCGCCGCTTCCCGGGAATTGCCCTTCCTGCCGTTCAGCTCGGATGGCGGACACGAACGCTGGATGAATCCACTCATGGAAGGCGGCAGCATCATTCTTCCCGACCAGCCACTTTGGACACCCGAAGAAACGCTGACAGCCATGCGCAAGCACGGTGCCAACAATGCCAGCATTCCCACAACCTATCTGCAGCAGCTCGCTGAATGGGCTGACCTGACCGATAGCGCCCCGCCAATGCGGCTCTACTCATTTGGTGGCGAAGGTCTCGCCCAACCAACTTTTGACCTTCTGTCGAAAGCACTGAAGTCGGGATGGCTCATCAATGGATATGGCCCGACGGAAACCATCATGACGCCGATGGTCTGGAAGGTGCGTGCCGGACAAAAGTTCGAGGGCACCTATGCACCCATCGGCCGGGCGGTCGGCAACCGCCGCGTTTATGTCCTTGACCCTGATCTTAACCCCTGCCCTATCGGCGTAACGGGTGAGCTTTATATTGGTGGGGAAGGCATGGCCCGCGGCTATATCGGCAAGCCAGACACAACCGCCGATCGCTTTATTCCCGATCCGTTCTCGAAAGAAGGGGGCCGCCTCTACCGTTCCGGAGATCTGACGCGCTGGCGCGAGGATGGTACGGTGGAATTTGTCGGCCGCGTCGATCACCAAGTGAAACTGCGCGGCTATCGCATTGAGCTTGGGGAAATTGAAGCGGCCCTCCTGCAGCACGATGGCGTCGGTGAAGCACTCGTCGTCCTACGCGACGACGAGGCGACAAAGCAGAAGATACTTGTTGCCTACGTGGTACCGAAACAAGGCTACGCGCTGGATATTACTGAAATTCATTCGGCCCTCGAACGGTCTTTGCCAGGTTACATGGTCCCCTCCGCCATCGTTCTGCTGAAGAGCATGCCCATCAATCCCAATAGCAAACTCGACCGGTTCGCACTTCCCGCGCCAACGCCAGTGAAACGCACCATCATCGAGCCGGAAAATGCCACTGAGGAAGACGTTCTCGAACTTTGGCAACAGATCCTGAATATTGGCCCCATCAGCGTTGAAGACAATTTCTTTGCCATTGGCGGCAATTCGCTGGGTGCCATCCGTATTCTCTCGGCACTGCGCCAGCGCAAACCGCAAAACCGCACGACAATCGCCGATCTCTTTAACAATCCGACGGTCCGCTCTTTCGCCAAGATCATCGAGGCCGGTGATGGTCAGGCGGGAAGCGAGGTCATCGTGTTGCGCGCTTCAGGCACCAAACCGATGCTTTACTGTTTCCCGGGCCTGCTGGTCAGCACACGCGAATATGTCAAACTGGTCGACTACCTGGGCGTTGACCAGCCAGCGACCGGCTTTATCTGCTATTCGCTTTCCGAGCAAAAGCAGGTCGGCGCTTCGGTCGACGAAATCATCGAGGGTTATGTCGACTACATCCGAAGCCACAGTAAGGGACAGCCGTGCTACTTCCTCGGCTGGTCGTGGGGGGGATTGCTCGCCTATGAGGCGGCGCGCCGGCTCGGCAACGAGATTGATCTGCGTTTGATCACGATGGCGGATGTGTGTGATCTCGGCACGGAATTCGCTATTGGCTCAACACCGCGTTTCAAGCCCGGTGAGCGCCAGCAATTGCATGAGATGGTGCAGGAGTGGCTGTCACGGACCGCGATGCGCGCTGAGTGGGATCGGTTGCTCGGCGTCATGGATGCGGACACCTATGATCAGTTCCTGCGCTTTGTCGGTGACGAGAAGGACGACCTGCCAACCGACGGTCCGGATATCAGCAGCCGCGAACATACATTCTGGATCCTCATTGATAACGCCCTCATCTTTCGGCGTCATCAGCTGCAGCCACACGATGTAGCTATTCACTCGTGGGCAGCTGACGATAGTCTCAACCGCGGGCTCAATCTCATCGATTGGCGCCGTTATTCACCGCGCGCCAATCCGGCCGAAATCATCTCCGGCACCAACCATCTGCACGTCATCGGCTCACAAGCCTTCCACAGCCGGCTCGCGCACAGGCTCACAGAGGCACTTTGAAGCTTGAGACTGGAAAGATGTGTTCACAGAAAGGAATTCTGATGACTGCCATGGTTGCAAACAATGATCGAACCAGTCCTGCAAGCGAGGCTCTCGATCTCGCCGGTATCGGTATCGGGCCATCCAATCTGAGTCTGGCGTCGCTCCTCGACGGCGTTGGAAATGTCAGGGCGCATTTCTACGAAAGCCGGGCGAGTTTCGATTGGCACCCGGGCATGATGCTGCCGGATGTTGAACTGCAATCGTCATATTTGAAAGATCTCGTCACCCCGGTCATGCCGACGAGCCCATGGTCCTTTATTTCCTATCTCGTCGCCCACAAACGCCTCTATGCCTTCCTCAATGCCCATTACGAGGCTGTTCCCCGACGCGAATTTGCCCAGTACCTTGCATGGGTTGCCGGCCAGCTCAAAAATTTGACCTTTGAACGGCCCGTCCGTGAGGTCACGTTCGATAAGGACCAGTTTCTCCTGCGGCTGGATAGCGGGACGGTGTCCGCCAGAAACCTTGTGCTCGGCACTGGAACGACACCGTTCGTCCCGTCATGGGCAACGCCTTTCCTTGGTGAAAAATGCTTTCATAACTCGCAAGCCAAACACCGCTTGCCGGGGCTCAAGGCCTCGCGCATTGCGGTCATTGGCGGGGGTCAAAGCGGCGGCGAGGTGGTCGAGGCGCTGCTCAATTCCAAATCGACGCTGAAGGAACTCAATTGGTTCAGCCGCCGGCACAATTTCGAACCGATCAATGACACGGCCTTTTCCAACCAGGTCTTCTCACCGGAGTATGTCTACGCCTATCTCAACCTCAACAACGATCAGAAGTTGGAAGCGCTGAAAGCGTCGATCCTGACGAGCGATGGCCTATCCATCTCCACGATCAACGCCATCTACCGCCGACTCTACAGCCTGCGCTATCTGGAAAATCGCAACATCGAGGCGAAGCTTTCGCCCAACCGCGACGTCATTCAGGTGGAAGCGGACAAGGACGGCTACCGTCTGATCGTGCGCAATCGTTTCGATGGCGGGGTAGAGGTTGCCCATGCCGATGCAATTGTACTGGCAACGGGCTATCAGTTCAGGCTCCCCGACGCTTTTGCCGGCCTGCAGGAGCGCATTCAGTTCGACCGCAACAACCGGGCGGTCTTGAACAACGACTATTGCCTCAGCTGGAGCGGCCCGAAGCAAAACCGTATTTTCGCTCAAAACGCCGGGCGGCATAGCCACGGAATTGCGGACTCGCAGCTGAGTCTCATGGCGTGGCGCAGTGCTCACATCATCAACGCGCTGCTGGGAGGGGATCACTTTGACCTGGAGCCGCACGACTCCCAGGTCAACTGGCTGTCAACCGGCCACGACGCTATGAGCCAGTCCATGGCGGTCGATTACTAAGGCTCATACCGGATCAGGCAGTTTTTGCTGCCGCACAACCAACTCTGTCTGGTCCGACTGCACTGATAGAGCGATGAGGTGGCCGCACGGCGCGTGAAGCAGCCGGTGATGCCAATGGCTGTCATCGCTCGGCAAAGCGTTATCGATACGGATGGAATTGGTCATCCGGTCCAGCTGAACGTTCAGCTGGTCTGGTGCTCCTATTAGGCCGGTGCCCATCGCTTTTAGATGGCTTTCCTTCAAGGTCCAATAGCTTAGAAGCAGCAACTGGCGTTCGCTCCCCTGAAGCGCCGATATAATCTCCAATTCGGCCGGCGCGCAGAACAACAATGCCGCTTGCGTCTCAATTGCTGTCCCGATCGGCTCAGCATCAATACCCAGCGTCTTGGCGGTGGAACTAATTGCGATAGCAGCCAACCCTTCGGTGTTGGTCAAATTGAAGGCCATCCCTGCATTGGCGAGATGTGGTTTGCCGTGTACGCCCGCGACAATGTCCAAATCCATCCGTGGGACGGATGTATATTTCGACAGGACGAAACGCTGCAGATAGCGGCCCGCCATGAAGGCAGTTGCATCCTTGTCGAAATGGAAGGCCGTGGCTCGCCTTTGCTCGTTGAGCGTCAGTTTCGAGTGCACTTTCTCCCAGTCGACCTTCGCACTATAGGGCCACCACCAGATATCGACATACAAGACTTGAGGATCGAATTTTGCAGCAGGAATGTCGGGAAGGCCTGCTAGAGGTTCGCATGGCAGCATAAAAACCTCCCGTTCGCCTTGTGCACTTACACAGATTTGCGGATTGCAAAGGCATTTTGAATCGCGCGATTGACGGCAACCGGTAGCAGCGACATGTGGTTTTCACCCGGATGGATTTCAAATTGCGCATGGATCGGCCGGCCCGGCAGGTTGTTTAGCCGTTCCATCAGCTCGATGGCATATGCATCATTTAATGTGACTTTCTTTTGCGCGAGCCGCTCTGCCTCGTCGGCCGCACCAATTTGAAACGGTGCGAGCTTATCGGTCTCATATTCCCCGCAGGAGAGGAATAGCTTTGCGTTTTCTCTTGTCTTGGGCGCAGCGGCAAACTGCAAATAATACTGATCGATTGTGCGATTTTCCCAATAGATTGACGGGCTGGCCGCGATCCAGGTCGTGAAAGCAGACGGCCGGGTGAACAGGCTGTAGAGTGCAAAAAGACCGCCAAAGGAGTGTCCAAACAGCGATTGGCGGTCCGGGTCAATCGGAAGCACGGCCTCAACCATGGGTTTGACCTGTTCTTCCAGGAACGAAAGAAACTCTTCGGCTCCCCCGGTCTTCACAACTGGGCTATTTTCAAAAAAGGGCGGATAGGTTTTCCCGGGCGGCGGGCCCAAATCCCAGGACCGGCGCAAAGGGTCATACGCAGCATTCAAGGGATAGCCTATGGTTACGATGACGCCCGGGGCTATATTCGTGCCGCTTGGGTAGTTAGCTTGCGCCCGCATAACATCAACGGCCGTGCCAATGACAGCATTACCATCGGTCATGTACAGCACCGGCCATCCCTGTTCCGGCGCCTCATCATCGGGGCGGTAGATGAAAACCCGGTAGACCTGTCCATCCCTGTCCGATGTGACATCGTGGAACGTTGTGTTGCCAATCAAGGCTGGGGACGAGTTCGCAAATCCTGTCATGAAAACCATCTGGTAGAGAGCATCCTGTTAACGGGTATTAAACATGAGCGACATGGTCAATATTTAAAGCACTTGCGCGCGAATTACTTTCTGTGGCGGCGCCACTCCCGCATCGATGGTCCAAACTCGCATTGGATCCGGGCGCAGTTTCAACACTGCCGCAACATGCGAAATACCAAACCCGTCCACTTCGGCGGCCCGCATCCACGACAAAGATATCGCCACTTAAGATGTCCGTCCTGTGCCGCTGGTCGCTGCCCCGCGGGCAATAGCAGGTGACTGGCGCTGCTTTGCTCGTGCGCAGTAGCGTCCCTGATGTGCGCCACTGGGAGCGTTGTCCCTTGCGTTCTATATGCGTATGATTAGAATCCTATTTTGGTAGTTTGATTGCGATTGGGCAAGATCCTGCCATATCTTGGCTCTACCAGGAGCGTCACGTGAGCAGTGGATGGTTCAACAAGCTGCGGGCAACCGAGAGCAGATTCCGGGGGCGCCGTTGGCTGTTCTGGTCGCTCACCATCATATTCCTGGCCGAGGCCGCCACCGCGTACGGGGTCTACGCGAAATTGACCGGAAATGTCAGGCACATCGAGGTCACCCGCGAGGATTTGGGCAACGCTCGCCCATCCAAGGCACCAACCGCCGCGCTGAACATCCTGGTGGTGGGGTCGGATCAGCGAGACGGCAGTGCAGGGGGGCGTACGGACACGATCATGCTCGTGCACCTCTCCGCCAAGCGAAACGATACAGCGGTCATCAGCTTTCCGCGCGACTCGCTGGTGCAGCTTCCCGCCTGTCGTTCGCAAGAAGGGCTGCCGGGCCAGCGAAGGCATCGTGGCATGATCAACGCGTCTTTCAGCTTCGGCGGCATTGGCTGCACCTGGAAGACGATTGAAACGCTCACCGGCATCCACATTGACCACTTTGTCAAGGTTGACTTCACCGGCTTCACGGAAATGGTCGACGCAATCGGCGGGGTGGACCTTTGCATCCCCGTGGCAATCCGCGACAAGTACGTCCAGCTTGATCTGCCCGCAGGGTGGCAGACGCTGCAGGGCGAAGAGGCGCTGGGATACGTTCGGGCACGCTACAGTCTCGGCGACGGCTCCGACATCGGGCGCATCCAACGCCAGCAGATCTTCATCGCAGCCATGGCGAAGAAGGCGATCAGCGCCGAGACCCTCTCCAACCCTTTCCGGCTCTTCCGCTTCCTGGACGCCGCCACCAAGTCCGTCACCGTTGACTCCGGCCTAACCCCCGGCGTGATGAGAGAGCTGGCGCTCACCGCCCGTGGCCTGTCGGCTGGCCAGATCCACTTCGTCACCACACCCTGGCGCTACTCCGCCGCCTATTCCGGCCGGGTCGAATGGCGCCAAGGTCCAGCAAAGAAACTGTTCCGCTTGATCGCCGCCGACCAGCCTTTTCCCGGCTCAACGGTCAACGACACCACGCCCAGATCCAAGACTGACACCACGTTGAGCGCCCGCGCCGCCGGTATGGCGGCCTCGATAACCGTGCCCCACCGTTCCGAGCCGCCGACAACGCCTCACTCATCTGGACCCTGCGCACCCGGTTGGATCGGGCGGTGATTCTGGGCTGTGAACCCATAAACCCGGGAGGCCGAGATGTAGGAACGGTAACACGGCGGCCAGGATGCCTGTCTTGGCGCAGGAAATACCGTGTGGCAAAAAATCAGCGGGTGAAGTCTGCAACGGTCTTTCCGGGCGCGTGACCGGTACGGTTGCGCTCGATGGCCTTGGCCAGATCCTCGAAGGCAACGACTTCAGCGATCACTGATCGTAGGGAGCCATCGGCGACTTGTTGGGCGATGGTGGCCAACTGGGCCGTGTCAGGCTTGACCGAGAACCAAACGCCCCGGCGGCCTTCCGGTGCCCGAGCGACCACGTCGGTTGCAGCGATGCTCACCAAGATACCATTGTGCGACAGGATGGCCCACGACTTGTCCACGACCGGACCGCCGACGAGATCGACAACGAGGTCGATGTTGCTCGCAACAAACTTAAACTTCTGCTTTTGATAATCGATCACCTCGTCAGCACCGAGGGCATGGACATGGGCCACGCTCTTTGTCGAGGCTGTGGCATAAGCGGTCGCGCCTGCCGCCTTGGCGAATTGAACAGCGAAGCTGCCTACGCCACCAGCCGCGCCGTGGATGAGCACCTGTCTTCCCCGAAGGTCGAATTCGGCGACCTGAAGGACTTGCCATGCCGTCATCGCCGCCACCGGCACTGCTGCCGCGTGAATGTCCGACAGGCCTGCAGGTGTCTTGATGAGCTTTTCGGCGTTTATCACCAAATGGTCGGCATAGGCGCCGAGACCACCGAGCGCGGCCATGACCCTTTCTCCCACGCTCACGTCCTTGACGTTCGAGCCGACCCTGAGCACGACACCCGACATTTCGATGCCAAGAGTGGCGGGCAACACCAAATTGAACCTTTCGCGCAGATAGCCTTCACGAACTTTCCAATCGATTCCGTTGATGCCGGCGGCTTTGACCTGGACCAAGACTTGATCCGGCCCCGGCTCAAGGGCATGAACCATATCGACTTTCAAGCTGTCAGTGCCGCCATAGGCGTGCAGACGCAAAGCCCGGCCCTGCGCCAGCGGTTTGGAGGTATTGTCCCCCTCAGGGGTTGCAGAATCGTTCATATCCCTCTCCTTCTGACGAGACGTTCGCGTGGGGCGAACAAGGTATCTAACGCCAGCGTTCTGAAGAACGAGCGCTCCATCTCGCTACTATTGAAACGCGGGCCCAATGCTTTACGAAATGAGCTGCTGACGTTTCGCCCATTGCGTGATCGCGTCTCGGGATGTCGGGGCGGGTCCGAAGAATTGCTCTTGTTTCGAGATGTTCGAAACATAGAGCCCCTTCCTGAAAAACAGGAACATCTGCATCAGATCGTACCCCAGCTCGGAAAACACCCTGACGGGCCGTACGAGCAACCTGACGATCCACCACGGAATGATCTGGATCTTCAGGCGTCGCTTGATGACGTCGGAGACGATGTCCGCGATCTCCTGCTGATTCTTCGGACCGTCACGCCAGCCGACATCGATCGTTTGATTGGTGATTTCAGTGCCTGGATACGTCGCCGCCTTCGCAAGATAGAAGGCAAGGTCATCCGTCAGCACATAGGACCACCTGGTGGTCTTGTCGCCGATGCCCTGGAATTTTCCAGCTTTCGCGCCCTTTGCGATATAGTCCGTGCTCTGGTCGAGAAATGAGGGTGCGCGGACAAAGACATAGGGTACACCGGACTTCTTGATCAAATCCTCAGCTACCTTCTTGGCATGGAAGTGAGGCACTGCGAAGGCCGCTTCACAGCTCACGATGCTGAGAAAGACAAATCTGCTCACTTTGGCCCTAGCCGCAGCCTCGATGAGGTTCTTGTTGCCTTGGAAGTCGGTGTCGGGGCTTCCCTTCATGTAGCTGTTTGCCGAGCTGACGACGACGTCGACGCCTTGCAAGGCACGATCGAGCGACGCAGGGTCCATCATGTCGCCGCGTACCCATTCGACGCCAGCGACTCCGGCTGGGGAGGCAGCTTTACGCGACATGGCGACGACGGCCGCGCTCTCGTCGAGCGCCAGGTTGCGCAGGATCTTCGCTCCGAGGAAGCCTGTCGCGCCGACGACCAAGACTTTCTTTCTAGACGGACTGTCTGATTTTGCGGCCTCTCCAGAAACTATGTTAATTGCTGAGGTCGGTGGTTGCTGTGATTGAGCCATATCTAATCTCCTCTCACAGGTTCAGGACAGGGTAGTCGGTGTAGCCCTCTGCTCCGCCACCATAGTAGGTTTTGGGGTCTGCCTCGTTCATCGCAGCACTGGTCTTCAATCGCGCGACGAAGTCAGGATTTGCCAGTACCATCTGACCATAGGCTTCCAGATCGGCCAGCCCTGACGTCACGTCGGTGCCGATCTGGTCACGCGGACGACCTGGACGGTTGAGGATCAATGATTGGTGCCAGAGCTGGCGGATGTCAGCGAGCAGCGTCTCATTGCCCTCGTGCATGATGTGCAAATACGCAAGCCCGAGCTTGTCGAGTTCGGCAACGAGGTAGCGATAGAGATCCGGCGCTTCTGCTCCTTCATCGATGCCCCATATCTTCGTGCCGGGGGACAGGCGGATCGCGGTGCGATCCGCACCGATTTCCTCAGCAATCGCTGAAGCTACCTCGATGGCAAAGCGGGCGCGGTTCTCGATGGAGCCGCCATATTCGTCCGTGCGCGTGTTGGCGCTCGGTGCGAAAAACTGCTGGACGAGATATGCGTTTGCGCCGTGAATCTCGATGCCGTCAGCATCCGCCTCGATCGCTGAGCGCGCCGCATTGCGGAAATCGCTGACGGTCTGCCGCACCTCATCAGTCGTCAACGCGCGCGGCGTGGGGATGTCCTTCATCCCCGTCGTTGTGAACATGCCCGCCCCGGGCGCAATCGCGGACGGTGCTACGCCCTGGCGATGATGCGGCGTGTTGTCGGGGTGGGACATGCGCCCGGCATGCATAAGCTGGATGAAGATTCTGCCGCCTTTATCGTGGACAGCTGATGTGATCTTCCGCCAGCCGCCGATATGGGCGGGCGCGTAAATGCCCGGCGTCATCAGGTAGCCCTGCCCATCATCGGAGGGCTGGGTCCCTTCGGTGACGATCAGGCCAAGGCTGGCGCGCCGTTCATAATATTCGGTGGCCAGTTCGCCGGGCGTGCCGTCGAATGCGGCACGGCTGCGGGTCATCGGCGCCATGACGAGACGGCTGGAAAGCGTGTAGCGGCCGACATGCACCGGTGTGAATAGTGGGTTCATTTTGGTTCTCCATTCGATTGAACCACTATCCACTATTCCGATTTCAGGATAAATTAGGTGTATTTGAAATCAGTATTCCATTAATGGGACAATCGGATGAGCAATCTGAATGACATGGCGCTCTTCGTCGAGGTAGCGAGAGCCAAAAGTTTCCGTAAGGCGGCGGAGGCTGCGGGCATTCCCAACTCCACGCTGTCACGCCGGATCAGTGAGTTAGAAAAGGCGATCGGTTTGAGGCTCTTGCATCGCACGACGCGCAAGATCGAACTCACCGAGGCTGGCCAGCTGTACTATGCGCGAAGCAAGCGTATCGTTGACGAGGCGCGGCTCGCGCACGAACAGCTCGGCGCGATGCTGGAGCAGCCGAGCGGTGTCCTCCGCGTTTCGCTGCCGGTCGATCTCGCCACTCTTTACCTCACGCCGATCATCGCCGATTTCGCGCGGCACTATCCCGGTATCACGTTCGAGTTCGACCTGACCCCGCGCCGCGTCGATCTGGTGACGGAGCCGTTCGATGTGGCGATCCGCATCGGCAAACTGGAAGATTCCGGTCTGATTGCCCGCCAGATCGGGAGGCATTCGCGCTACCTCTATGCGTCCCCTGGTTATATCGAAGCGTCAGGCGAGCCCGCCACACCGGCGGACCTGGCGAGGCATGAATGCATCTGCATGCCGCGAAGCGTGAGCTGGACCCTGCACCGGGGCACCGAGACCGTCGACGTCGGCATTAATGGCCGCTTCACGCTCAACAGCGTCGGGATGATCAGCGCGCTCGCAGTCAACCACCAGGGCATCGGCCTGCTTCCCGAGAAGATCGTCGCCGAAGACTTGGCCTCAGGCCGCCTCCGACGCATCCTATCCGACTGGCAGGGATCGGCGGTCAGCATCTATGCCGTCACCGAAACGCGACTTATTCCGGCCAAGACCCAGCGCTTCATAGAATTCCTGTCTACGAAACTTATGTGACCTCGATCGCTGTCATGGATAGCAGCCGCAGGGGTGAGCCGTAATGCCATTAGCTCGATTGCCGCAGATTGCCTTCCTAACAGCCAAGATAGTCGTTTCAGCGCGATGAATTGACCGGCAGCCTTCAAAAACGTGTCCCGAGTACCTCTAATGGCAAAGAAGGGGGTCATTTGTTGACTGACTGCTTTCACATCGCATAGGATTCTGATTCAGGGCCACCATGAGCCGATATGACCTGACAGACTTTGAATGGCGCCTGATCGAGCCGCTGCTACCCAACAAGCCAAGAGGTGTGCCCCGTGTCGATGATCGACGCGTGCTGAACGGCATCTTCTGGGTGCTGCGATCTGGTGCGCCCGGCGCGACCTTCCCGAGCGCTATGGCCCGCGAACCACCTTACAACCGCTTCGTGCGCTGGCGGACGGCCGGCGTGTGGGGGCCGGCTGTCTCGGCTGCGCACGACGGTGAGATTCAGATGATCGACAGCACCTCCGTTCGCGCCCACCAGCAGGCTGCGACGGTAAAAAAGGGGGGCAGATCATTGCCTCGGTCGATCGCGCGGCGTGCTCACGTCGTCGTTGACGCGCAAGGACTCCCGATCCTGCTCTGTCTAACCGCTGGCCAGACACATGACAGGCAGATCGCCGACCGGTTGCTAGACCATCTTGGACCGCGTGCTGGCTGACAAAGCCTACGACGCCGACCGCATCCATAAACCGATCACGCAGCACGGTGCCACACCCAACATTCCACCGAAGAGTAACCGATGCCGGAAGCCTCGCTTCAGCAAACGCCTCTACCGCGAGCGCAACCAGGTCGAACGCTTCTTCTCCAAACTGAAGCACTTCCGTCGCGTCGCCACACGATACGACAAGCTTGCCGCCAACTTCCTCGCTATGGTTCAGCTCGCCTCAATGCGGCTTTGGCTTGGCGCTTATGAATCTACAGCCGCCTAGTTCCTTCAACCGAAAAAGGTCGGGACTGCAGCAGTCCAACTGAGCATGTGTCCAACCCCTTCAAGGCAGCAAGCGCTTTTATTTCACAAATGCTTTTGTCAGACCCATCGTGCGGTCAACAATCATGACCACACCGAGCGTCATCAAGATCAGGAGAACCGAAACACTTGCTACCAGCGGATCAGCCTGGCTCTCGACATGATGGAATAGTTCAACGGGCAGCGTGGTCATTCTCGGACCTGTCAGGAACAGCGTGATCACCACTTCGTCAAAGGAAACGAGGAAACAGAGTGCCGTCGCCGCAACGATGCCTGGCGCCATCATTGGCAGGGTGACCCTCCGGAAGATCACCAATGGCTTGGCGCCGAGCGATGAAGCCGCCTCTTCGCAGGCAAGATTGAGATTGCCGAGCGAAACGGACAGTACCCGCAATGCATAGGGAAGCGTGATTACGAGATGGCCAATAACAAGTCCTGTAAATGTTGCCAGGAAACCGATCGAAGCGAAAATGATGAGGATGGCGAGGCCAAGAACGATCGTCGGCAACAGCAATGGCGCCGTGAACAGGTTGAACAGGAATTCCGATCCCGTGACCTTCAGCCTGACGATCGCATAGGATGCGGGGATCGCGATGATCAGCGACAGGATCGTGACGACGGTTGCAAGGCCAAGACTGGTCAGGAACGCCGACATCATGACCTTGTTCTCAAGGAGGGAATCATACCAGCGCAGTGACCATGAGCTTGGCGGAAAGGCCAGAACCTGGTCGCCGCTGAAGGATATCGGGAATACGAGCAGGACCGGAGCCAGAAGAAACAGGAACAGGACGGTCACGGTTACCCGCATGAACCAGGAGGTAGGGGTTTCTTCCATGACCTTTACCCTTCGATCATGCGCAGGATGCGCGAATAAACAGCCAATGCGGCTCCGAAGATGATCAGGACGAGCATCGACAGCGTGGCGGCCAGTGGCCAATTCAGCGTTACGATTGCCTGATCGTAGATTTCCGTCGCCAGCAGGAACACCCGTCCGCCGCCCATGAGCTTTGGCGTAATGAAAGAGGAGATGGCAAGGACGAAGCAAAGCAGGCAGCCAAGCGCGATACCCGGGACGGTCAGGGGTAGAATGACGCGCCGGAACGTCCTGAAGGGCGTGGCGCCAAGCGTTCGAGCCGCCTCCTCCACCTTGGGGTCGAGGCGGCCAAAACCGGCCATCAGCGACAGGATCATATAGGGCATGAGAATCTCGGTCAGTCCGATGACAACGCCGGTGGTGTTGAACATCATCCGCGGCGGCTGAAATCCCATCGCGGCAATCGCATTGGCAACCGGGCCTTGATCGGCAAGAAGCGCGATCCAGCCATAGGTCCGCACCACGGCAGAAGTCAAAAGCGGCGAAATAACCAAGACCGTCAGGAATGTCCGCCAGGCACCGGATGCACGATGAAGGTACAGGGCAATGGGATAGCTCACCAGCAGGGTTGCCAGGGTAATTCCCAGGCTGACCACAATCGAATTGGTGATGAGCTCGATGTAGAAACCATCCTGAAGCAAGCCGGTCCAGTTGGCGACGGTGAACGCGTCTGCGATTCCGCCGCCCGGCAGGGCTTCATTGAACGACATTCTTGCCAGATTGAGCACGGGAAGAATAAAGCCGATGGCGTTGACCAGGGCGATCGGCAACAACAGGGCAATGGCAATGCCGGCAGCGCTGGTCGATTTCTGTGACCCGACAGGCAGATCGAACGTTGCGGTCGTCATTGATCCGCTCCGAATACCAGCGTGTCTCCGACGTTCCAGGACAGCATGGCCTTTTCACCAGGACGATGGGTGGCCTGCGCCTTTTTCGTCGACTCTTCGACGATGAACTCGCAACCATCGACATCGAAATGAAACTGGATGACATCGCCAACGAAAGTGATGCGTGAAAGCGATGCGGCAATCCGGTTTGCTGTTTCGCCCTGACCAGTTGAGGTAGCATCCCAATCGATTAAGATCCGGTGGGGGCGCACCATCACTGTGACATCGCCTGGCGTTTCCACACTCGCCGCACGGATGATCGAAGACCCTATTTGTATGCCGCCATCCACCATGCACTTGCCCTTGACGCGGTTCGTGCGTCCCACAAAAGACGCTACGAAGGGTGTCGCGGGTCGCTCGTAGATTTCGTGCGGCGTTCCGACCTGTTCGATGAGCCCGCCCTTCATGACGACGATGCGATCGCACATACTCAGGGCTTCCACCTGATCATGGGTGACGAAGACCGTTGTGATCCCTAGCTGCTGCTGGATGTCGCGGATCTGCGCCCGCATCTCGTCGCGCAGTTTTGCGTCGAGATTTGAAAGCGGCTCATCAAGCAGGAGTATCGAGGGCTCGATAACCAGCGCACGGGCCAGGGCGACGCGTTGCTGCTGGCCGCCAGAGAGTTCCCGCGGCTTTCGCCCGGCAAGATGCTCGAGCTGGACCATGGCGAGCGCCTTTGCAACTTTCTGCGCAATCTCGGCACGCGACAGGTCGCGCATCTCGAGACCGAACGCCACGTTCTTCGCTACTGTCATATGCGGAAACAGGGCGTAACTTTGAAAGACCAGACCCATATCCCGCCCATGAGGCGCGATATGGGTCACATCGCGGCCACCGACAGCGATCCTGCCGGCCGTGGGTGCGATCAGACCGGCGATCATCCGCAATGTCGTTGTCTTGCCGCATCCGGACGGGCCGAGCAGGGCAATGAGTTCGCCCTTCCGCACCTCCAGGTTCAGGTTGGAAATGACCTCGACAAGACCATATTTCTTATTGACCCCTTCCAGGCAGAGATACGGGTCGCCGACGGTTTCAACGCCATCGCGTTTGATGGTCTGATGCATCATCATAGCCTCCAAATTTTCGCTGTTCGAAGTTTAGCGGCTGAGCGGGATGATACGGCGGCGCCATTGATCGGTGATGCTGTCGCGGATTTTCGCCACGGCCAGCCAGTCGATATCAATCATCTTGTCCATATCGTCTGCGGCCGTGCGTTTCAAAGCGTCCTCTGCAACGACCGTCTTTGAATTTGTCGGCGCATAGAACATCTCGCTGGTAAATGCCGCCTGCGCTTCGGGGCTGAGCGCGTAGTCGATGAACTTTTTCGCGGCATCGCCCGCAGGAGCATTTTTTACCAGGTTGATCGTGTTGATCTGAAATCCGCGTCCCTCTTCGGGCAACGCTACGCCGAGCTTTCCGCCTGACGTTCCGGAATAGATCTGCGCGCGGGCATTCCAGCCAATCGCCATTGCCGCCTGCCCATTGGCGATGGGCGCATAGACGTCGGGCTTCGGCTCCCAGGTCTGCACACCGGGGGCGAGCTCGCCGATCTTGGCAATCCCTGCCGAAACGTCGGACTTGTAATCAGTACCGCCGGCAAGCTTGTTGGAAATGATGGTAAATGTCGTCCCCTGAATATCTGGCACGGCGGGGATGATCAGTTTACCCTCATACTGCTTGTCCCAAAGCGCATTCCAGGACTTCGGCGCGTTCTTCACCTGATCGGTATTGTAGATTACCACCAGATTGTCGAAGGTAACGCCGACCCCGGCCACACCCTCGGGACGCGCGTTGGGATAAAGGTCCTTGACGTTTGGCGAAACACTTTCATCGACCTTATCGAACAGGCCTTCATCCGTGCCTGCCTTGGCCACACTGACATCAAGAATGGCAACATCGATCTGCGGGCTGCTCTTTTGCGCACGCAAAGTGCCGAGCATCTGTGCCGAATTCGGCATGCCGTAGAACTGCACGGTAATGTCGGGATATTTCTTCATGAAAGGCTCGATCACGGCCTTCGTGTAGTGGTCCTGAAAGATCCCGCTATAGGCAGTCAGTGTGACGGTCTCCGCCGAGGCGCCGGAGACCGCAGCGATTGTGAGCGCTGAAACAGCAATGGAAAGTCTTGCAAACATCATCTCGTTCCCTGTTTTTATGAGTTGATTGGTTTCGATCAAGCGACCTGGCGCTTTTGACCCTCCACAATTTTTGTTGCTCCCGAAATGTCGGGAAGGAATTCGCCGTTGCGCAAGCGTTCAAGCAAGACGATTTCGTTTTCCTGCATGCCGAGAGCTTTCTCGGCAGCGGCTCGTGCATGGGACGGTGCGAGGACGACAACGCCACTTTCGTCCGCAATGATTGCGTCACCCGGGTTGATAACTTGACCGCCGACCGTAACCGGGACGTTAATCGCGCCTTCCAATCCAAGAATTTTCGTCGTGATCGGCGAAGGACCGCGGCACCACATCGGCATTTCCACCTTGCGGATTTCGGAGAAATCCGTCGCAGGCCCATCGATGACCGCGCCGACAATGCCGGCGAGCTTCATGGCATGGGTGACCACACCGCCCCAGCAGGCGTGGCGATCATCGCCGCACCGTTCGATGGCAACGAAATCCCCCGGACGGACAATCTTGGTGAGATAATGCAATATGGTCGAGTCCGCATGCGGAATGCGAACTGTGACAGCGGTTCCGGCAACACGCTTTTCGGCAAGGACGGCGCGAATTTCGCGATCGACAAAACCTGAATGCAGGAAGTGTCCGATCGTGGCAGTCTCCACCCGTTCCATGAGCCTGATCAGCTCCGCATCAATCTGGCGCGGCATTTCATTGACTTCGAACATGATCCGGCCTCTCAAAGAACGTGGTGGCGGGCGACGGGGACATCACCGCGCACTTTTGTGACGTAACCAAGGTCAAGCTTGGAGCTGGTAGTGCCGACACCATCGGAACATTGTGCAACGATATGGCCCCATGGATCGATGACCATGGAGTGTCCCCAGCACCATTTGCGCCCTTCCGCGTGGGACATCGTCTGACCAACCGCGAGGAAATAGGTCTGCGTTTCAATTGCACGCGCACGGGCCAGCACTTCCCAATGATCCTTGCCGGTCATCAAAGTAAAAGCGGCAGGAAGGACGATGACTTCAGCGCCTTCATCGCGCAGTTTGCGGAAGAGCTCGGGGAAGCGCACGTCATAGCAGATAGCGCAGCCGACTTTCGTCTCGCCGACCTGATAGGTCACGACATCCTCGCCGCGACTGATCGTATCGGATTCCCGGTAGATCGTGCCGCCTGGCGTATCCACATCGAACAGGTGGATCTTGCGGTATTTTGCCAGTTCCGCGCCGTCCGGACCGAAAACGATGGTGGTGTTGTAGTATTTGTTGCCCTCCTGCTCGACAACGCTGCCTGCATGGATGGTGACATTGTGTTGTGCGGCAAGGCCCGACATCAGCCGGTAGCCGTGACCGTCGGGAAAGGTTTCGCCATTGGCATAGATATTGTCGCGGCCCTCACCGAGGAAGGCGTAATATTCGGGCAATACGATGAGATCGGGCGACTCGTTCTCAACCGCTTCGTTGATCAGGCGTGCGGCCGTTTCAAGATTGGCCGCCTTGCTATCCTGCGAATTCATTTGGACCAGACTGACTTTCACGCTCATTCCTCCATGTTCAATGGATAGATCGTGCGTAAAATATCGGCCCCAGACAAACTCGAAATACTTGAGGAGTCCCATAGAATTTTCTTATGGGCCGTTGAAGGGGCTCAGGCGTCGGCCATACAGAGTGACACTTCCGCTGCCATCTGGGCAATGATCGACGGGAGAAGACTGTCCGGATGATCTGCATAGACAGCATGAAATGTCAGCGGATGGAAAGCGGGCGTCACATCGAGAATCTCCAGAGAACCCGCATCGACATATTCTCCGAGGATAACGCGCGGCAAGGGCGCCACACCAAGCCCATCCTTGGCAAGGCGCATGATCGTGGCAAGTGAATTGGAGTTGGAGATCGTCGGCGCTTCGAGCCCAGCTTCACGAAACTGCTGCAACAGCCCATGGTGGGGAACGCTTCCTTTTGAAAAGGCCAACAGCGGATAGCTTGCCAGGTCAGCCAGCGTCAATCGCTTGCCAGCCAAACCATATTTTGGACTTGCCACCCATACGCAACGATAAGTGCCAAGATCGATATTCACCAATCCATGATCAAGTGCCGGTCCCATGATCAAGGCAAGATCGATCTTCCGCTCGATGATTTCCCGCGCCATGTTGAGGCTGGTATCCACGTTAAGATCAATGGCGATCCCCGGATAACGCTCCTGCACACGCTCGACGAGACGCGGCAAAAACGAATGCACAATGGAATCGATTGTTCCAATACTGACCGAACCTTTCAGGCTGGTGGGGTCTGCAATGGCCTCACGGAATTCGCTTACTGCCCTGACGATTTCCTCGGCCTTGGAGACAGCCTGCTGACCGACCGGTGTCAGTGTTACGCTGCGCATATCCCGGTCGAACAGTTGTACGCCCAGTTCACGTTCCAGCGTGGCGATGCGATTGGAGATCGACGCCTGCGTCGTGTTGAGCTTCTCTGCAGCAGCGCTAAAACTGCCCAGGCGAACGATCCAAAGAAACGTTTCAATGAAACGGAGATTCATTTTTGTTGCCCCTTATGGGGTTTATCATCATGCAAAAGCCTTGTGTTGCCAATGTTCTTGATATGAATGATTTGTCCAATCGCGCGGTGGACTCCATTTGTTGTTCCATGACGGTCGGGCGCGCTTGGGCGAGGGTCCGCCTTTCCGGGCGAAACACATTACTTCGAAGAAGTTATCGAAATCAAACCATCCGCATCGCTGGACGCTGCCGGGATTATCCCTTGGCCTTCGACAGCAGTCGCGCGACTGTTGTATCCGTGGAAATGCGCCAATCGGGGGCGCGCCAACCAAATGCATTGAAGAACGCATCTGTTGAGAGGCGCGAATTGAGTGGGCGCCTGGCCTTGGTCGGGTAGTCGGCGCTGGCGATGTCGACGACATCGGCGAACGGTCCGCCATATTGCCGGCTTGACGCAAAAATCGCGCGAGCAAACCCACTCCAGTTTATGCTGCCCGTTCCTACAACGTGGTAGATCCCATAACCTGCAAATGAACCATTGGCACCGAGATGCTTGGCAACTTCAATGATTGCATCTGCGATATCGACGGCCGAGGTCGGATTTCCCCACTGGTCGTCCACCACGGAAACGGAGTCCCGGCTTTCGGCCAGCCGTAGCATCGTCTTGACAAAATTCTTGCCAAAAGGGCTATAGACCCACGCTGTACGCAAAATAATGTGCCGTGGATTGGCCTTTATCACAGCAAACTCACCGTCAAGTTTCGTCTGGCCGTATATCCCTTGCGGACGGGTTTCATCTGTCTCCACGTAGGGCTTTACCCCGTCACCAGCGAAAACGTAGTCTGTGGAAAGATGGATAACCGGAATCCCGAGTTCTGAAGCTGCCCTGGCGACAGCGCCCGCACCGACCACATTGATTGCATGGGCCAGCTCCGGCTCGTCCTCGGCCTGATCAACTGCCGTATAGGCCGCCGCAGAAACAACGATATCCGGCGCGGCTGCCAAGATGGCACGCGCAATTGTGGACGTGTCGGACAAATCCAGCTCTGGTCGTCCCAGTGCGATTACATCGATCTGGGGATTATGTGCAGCCCTTTCTATCAAGCTGCGAACAACCTGGCCCTCCTTGCCTGTAACGACGATCTTCATGCGTTTCCTTTAACGTCTGCGCCCAGACGTTCGCCCGCATAGCGACCGCTGCGGATCGGTTCCCACCACCATTCATTGGCAAGATACCAGTCAATGGTCTTGGCAAGGCCGGTCTCAAACGTTTCTAGCGGTTTCCACCCAAGATCCCGCTCGATCTTGGACGCATCGATGGCATACCGGCGGTCGTGGCCCGGGCGATCAGATACGAAGGTGATCAGATCACGATAGCGACGGCCACCTTTGCGCGGGCGCTTCTGATCCAGAATATCGCAGATCGTCTCGACGACATTGAGATTGGTCTTTTCGTTGTGGCCACCGATATTGTAGTTCTGACCAACAGCCCCTTTGGTCACGACGACTTCGAGCGCCCGTGCATGATCCTCGACATAGAGCCAATCGCGTACATTTGCTCCCGCGCCATATACTGGAAGCGGCTTGCCATCCAAAGCGTTCAGGATGACCAATGGGATCAATTTTTCCGGGAAATGGAAGGGACCGTAATTATTGGAGCAGTTCGACAGCACGACCGGAAGCCCATAGGTCTCATGCCACGCGCGGACAAGATGGTCGGATGCCGCCTTGGACGCAGAATAGGGCGAGGAGGGCGCGTAAGGTGTCTCTTCGGTAAAAATGCCGCTGTCAAACGGCAGATCACCGAAAACCTCGTCGGTAGAAATATGGTGGAAGCGAAATGCATTTTTTGCGTCCGACGGTAGCTCTCGCCAATATGTGAGCGCAGCGTTTAACAAACGAAACGTCCCGACAATATTGGTTTCGATGAAAGCGGCGGGCCCATCGATCGAGCGGTCGACATGGCTTTCTGCCGCAAGATGCATGATCGCTTCTATCTTCTCGCTTCGCAGAAGGCCGAGAACCGCAATATCATCGCAGATATCACCCTCAACAAAGCGATAATTGGGATAATTCTCAATCTGCCGGAGTGATGTTAGATTGCCGGCATAGGTCAGTTTATCAACGTTGATCACGTGATTTTGCGGATTTGCTGCAAGCAAGCGGCAAACAGCCGAACCAATGAAACCAGCGCCGCCGGTGACAAGAATTCTCATCAACAAACTCCGTCTTTAATTAGTGAATGTTTCTGCATCAGCCAGACTCGGCGCCGCCCGATCCTTGTCCGAAAGCTGAATCTCGTCAGAGGGCAAAGGCCACTCGATCCCTATCTGTGGATCATCAAACCGAATGGCACGGTCGTGTTCAGGCGAATAGTAGTCGGTTACCTTGTAGATAACCTCTGTATTTTCCTCAAGCGTCATGAACCCGTGCGCAAAACCCTTGGGCACAAGAATCTGATTCCACTTTTGAGCAGACAGCTCCAATGAAACCCATTTCCCGAATGTCGGCGATCCTTTGCGAATATCGACAGCAACATCGATAATCGATCCGCGGATAACGCGCACAAGCTTGTCCTGCGCCTTGGGCGCCAGCTGATAATGCAGGCCGCGTACGACGCCCTTTGCCGCGGATAAGGAGTGGTTGTCCTGAACAAAAACGAGGTCCAGCCCCGCTTGGGAAAAGCTCGAAGCGTTATAGGTTTCGGAAAAGAAACCCCGATCATCCCCAAATCGCTGGGGTACGATCTCCAACACCCCATGAAGGCCAAGTTTGCGTATTTCAAGCATCTATCGCCAGCTCCACAATGCGGCGCCGCAGGTAGGCGGCATATGCGGTCTTTCCGAGCCGCGAAGCACGATCCAGGACCTGTTCGTCCGTTATCCAATGGTTTTGGTAAGCGATTTCCTCGGGACAGGCGATCATGACACCTTGCCGGTGCTCAATGGTTCGCACGAAAGACGATGCCTCGTGCAGGCTGTCATGCGTGCCTGTGTCGAGCCAGGCATAGCCCCGGCCAAGCCTCTGGACGTGAAGATCCCCGCGTTCAAGATAAATATTGTTAACCGCTGTTATCTCGAGTTCACCCCGATCGGACGGCTTGATCCTGGAGGCTATATCAACCACGTCATTGTCGTAAAAGTACAGACCGGTGACCGCCCAGTTAGATTTAGGTTTCTGCGGTTTTTCCTCAATCGAAATCGCACGCTTGGTAGCCCGATCGAACTCAACAACGCCATAGCGCTCGGGGTCCTCGACATGGTAGGCAAAAACCGATGCGCCATTCTTACGCTCAGCGGCTTCTTTACACAGGCGTGACAAGCCATCGCCATAATAGATATTGTCACCGAGCACCATGGCTACATGGTCGTTGCCAATAAACTCGCGTCCGATAATGAAGGCTTCTGCCAGTCCGTTGGGTTGCGGCTGTTCCGCAAAGGACAGATTGAGGCCAAAATCACTGCCATCACCAAACAGGTCCCGGAACACCGGCAAGTCGCGCGGCGTCGAAATAATCAAAATGTCCCTGATACCGGCCAGCATCAGGACACTGAGCGGATAGAAGATCATTGGCTTATCGTAGATCGGCAATATCTGTTTCGATACTGCAATCGTTAGGGGGTAGAGCCGCGTTCCGCTACCACCAGCAAGAATAATACCCTTCATATCAACGAAAATCCTAATCTATGGAATATCGTGCAACCGTTAGCCTATCCGCATGCTTTGAACAACCACCCAACCGGGAATGTGCTAAAGCGAAGCGCCCGTACCTAGCAGAAGCGTTGAGCGGCTTCATTCTCGAACACGCTGAAGACGGCAATGCGGTGGCGGGATTCTGCCGCAGAGATTTCGTACGCGATATTCTATAGTAGGCGCAGAAAATGCGGGACGTTCCGGTCAACATCATGGACTTCGACGCTCCGGCGTTGGTTCAGATGACAGGCTCGGCGGGGGTCAGTCTTTGTTCCCAAGTTCCTGTGACGACCAATGTCGGGGTTTCCCACGCTGGTACATGAAATGCGACAGCCAGTCACTATTAAGTCCAATTCTAATGTGTTAACCGCGATCCAGAAAACGGCCAATAAGAGAGACTGCATCTACATGTCCAGAGCGACTTCGCAAAAGATCACTGCCTGGGAGGACATTTTCGCTTCAGTCGTCAACTTCCGGCTGGCCGCACTCCTCGGATGGCAAGATGTGGCGCAGCGATACCGGCGTTCTAGCGTCGGTGCATTCTGGCTAACCATCAACATGGGCGTGCTCATTGCCGCGTTGGGACTCGTCTTCGGAACGATCTTCAATTCGCCGATGTCCGAGTTTCTGCCGTTCATTTGCGTTGGCCTGATCATGTGGGGATACTTTTCAAACCTCGTCAATGACGGCTGCACAAGCTTTATGTCCAACAGTGACACAATGCTGCAATTGCCGATCCCATTTTTCACTTACATTTTGAGGACGTGGTGGAGAAATACCATCATCCTAGGCCACAATATAATTATTTTCCCGATTGTTCTGTTGATGTTCGGCAAATTTGTTAACTTCAATGCATTGCTTGTTATCCCGGGGTTCTTTCTCGTATCGATCAATTTTCTCTGGGTGATGGTCATTCTGGCTGTGCTGTGCACGCGCTATCGCGATCTGACGCAGATTGTGCAAAACATCATGCAAGTTGGCATGTATGTTACGCCGATCATGTGGGAGCCCCATCGTTTGCCTGGTGGGACAAAGTCCAGCCTAATGCTTTATCTTAATCCCTTCTATCATCTGATCAGTGTGATCCGCGATCCTCTGCTCGGTAGCACCGGGACAGCACTTAACTGGTGTGTTGTCATTGGCATGGCAATTGTCGGCTGGAGCGTCGCACTGCTGTTTTTAAACCGGTACCGCTCACGGATCACCTATTGGCTATGAATATTCCTTCCCAAGGCACTTTTGCGCAGGCAAACATGACGTCAATGCTTCTCGAGAATGTCACCGTAGATTTCCCGATCTACAATGCAAAAAGCAGATCGCTTAAAAATCAGGTCATCAGCCTGGCCACAGGCGGCACGATCGGTGCCAATTCCGAGGGTCACGTCATCATTCGTGGTCTTGAGAACATCAACTTGAGTCTCAAGGAGGGGGAGCGGCTGGGCTTGATTGGTCACAATGGTTCCGGCAAGACAACACTCCTGCGGGTCATGAGTGGCGTCTATTATCCCTCGGGGGGTAACATTTCCATCGATGGAAAATGCACGTCGCTGATCAACATTTCCCTGGGTATCGATCCCGAAGCCACTGGGCGAGAGAATATAGGCATCCGTGGCGCACTCTTGGGCTTCAAAAAACGTGAACTCGCAGAGCGGCAGGCGGAGATCGAGGACTTTTCTGAGCTGGGAAGCTTTCTGGATATGCCGGTGCGAACCTATTCCACAGGTATGCAACTGCGATTGGCATTCTCAATATCGACTGTGATCCAGCCTGAGATTCTCATCATGGACGAGTGGCTGGCAACGGGAGATGAAGGCTTTCATCACAAAGCGAACGAGCGTCTGCATGATCTCGTCAACAAGACGAAAATCCTCATCATTGCGAGCCATTCCAGAGAGCTGCTGCTCAAGAACTGCACCCGGATCGTTTGGCTTGAGCACGGGAAAATCCGGATGGATGCCGATGCAGAGACTGTAGCCAATGCCTATTTTGGTCACCATCAGTGAGCAGAGGGGTGCCAGATGATATCGAAGGAAGATAGGAATTTGAGAGAGCAGCCGTTGACAGCCACATTCGCGCGACCAACGGCCCAAAGTCATAGGATTGCTGCCTGTGTGTCGAGCCTAGTAGCTAAACTTCCGTCAACTGAATTTGCAAACAAAGAACGAGCAACGGCATAGGTCGAAACTGGTTATGCTGTCGGTGTTGAGCGAATCGCGTGCGATTGGTCAAGACCGTAAATCTACGGTCATTCGAACGCCGTCTTCGAATTTCGTCTTCGGTGCCCATTTGAGTATTTTCTTTGCAAAGGCAATATCAAGGTTGGCTACATCAACATCGGTTGTTCGCGCCTCAATATACTCGCGCTTGAATTTATGATGTGTGGCTGTTTCGATCGCTTCGATGACTTCGATCACCGAACGCACCTCGCCGCTACCGACATTGACAATCAATCGGGGCTGCCCAGATAGCATCACCGCCGCCTCAATGGCGTCGATCAGATCATCAATATAAAGATAGTCGCGCAGCGCCATCCCGTTGCCAAATATCTTCACTGGAAGGTCTTTGCGCCAATGATCGAGGATGGCAGGAATCAGTCCTTGACCTTTGCGGAATTCCTGACCTGGCCCAAAAGGATTGGCAACGCGAAGTATAATGTACTCAAGGCCATCTACATGACCATGCATCTGAATATATTTTTCAACAACCAACTTGGTCAGGCCATGTGAATTTATCGGATTGGTCTGACTGGTCTCAGGTGTTGGCACCGGTGCGCCCGGACCATACACGGTACCCCCTGAAGAAATGAAGATATAGCGCCTGACGCCGGCGCGAATGCAACTTTGCAGGAATTGCACGTGTGGAACCACGTTCTCGGCAATGTCAGCAATTGCGTGATCATTCTTCATTCCAGGACTGGATGTAGATACCAGTTGTACGACCGTATCTACGTCCTGGAGTGTTGAAGCCATGTCCAGAGGCTGTCTGAGATCAGCCTCCACGAACTCCACTAGCTGCGCAAAGGATTTGGCGAAATTTTGGTCAAATTTACGCGACACCGCTCGAATCACGACGCCGCTTTCTGCTAGCCGTCGGACAAGGTGGCGACCGATAAATCCGTTTGCTCCGTAAATGCCAATCATTGACTTATCCTAGATATACCGAACGTCGCAGCATGCGATAGAATTGCGAACGGCGCAGACACTGAACTGTCTACGCCAGTTTATCATCTGCGTGATTTGAAAAACGAATGATCTTTTGACGATTGATCATCACCTTTAATGCGACACCGACTCGTCCATATGTTGCGAACGCTGCTATTCTATCGACTTCAAGAAAGCAGCCACCTTATCTGCTTCTTCTTCCCAGCTATTTTGTTGTGCATGTTCGAGCGCGGCCCTGGCCAATTTCTTTGCTTTTTCCGGATTACGAAGATTGTCAATGACAGCAGCAGAAATGGAATCCACGCTCATATCGCAATAGGTCGCCTGACTCTTGGAAAGCAGCCAGTTCGACTGCGGACTGTCATTGAGAACCACCGGACATTCGCATGCCGCTACTTCAAGCGGCAGTAACGAAAGATTGGTTGACGACAAGATCAGCGCGACATCACATTGAGAGTAAAGATCGGGCAATTCCTGCACGGAGACACTACCGCGACTGAAATGTGGGAAGGGAATGTCATAACCGTTGACGTCCCACCCCGCAAAGACAACGGATGCCTCAGGGATGGCCTCACAGACCTGCTTCAAGGCCAGCAATCCCATCTCGAAACAACGCCGCGGCGTTACCGGGCGAGCATAGAAGAATATCTGTTTCGTGGTCTGGTTACGTCTAACTGTCGGCTTGTAGAGATCAGTATCGCAGGCGAAAGAATACGGAAATGTCTTCATTCCATACTCACTCGCGAGCTTATCGGCGAGCCAAGTCCCAGCTGTGATGCCGGTTAGGCCGAGGCGATAGGTATTTTCTGCAAACGAGTAGTCGCTGCCATGGGCATAGAAGTTAGGTTCGAAGTCCTGCACAAAATAAAGGCGATTCAAGGTGTCCTTATATTTGGACACCCAATAGGCGGTTTGCCATCCGGTAGCGACGAGAAAGGAGCAAGGCTCGATCGAGCGCACTCCCAGTGAAACTGTAATACCATGTTCACCGAAGGACCGGCTTATTGCTTCTTGAGCCTCCGCGGCTGAGGACCAGCGATGCGGCTCCATGATGACCACGTGTTGATGCCGAAACCCGCGTGTTCTCAGCAGTTGCATCATGCGGAAAATGTTTATGTGGCCGCCAGATTGCGCTTCAAAATCAGGGATCAACCAGGTCATTGAACCCTCCGGCAGGTTCCTTGACGTGAGTTTCAGTCCAAACCCCTGTTCTTCGCCGAGGAGAAATTCGTAATGCTTGATCGTATCGTGCTTGTAGGTCATGCGGGCCGGCGCTTGTGCAGCTAGGCGCGCAACAACTTTCTTCGCCGCAACACGAAATCCGTCTCGCTTAATAATTCTTTTCAAATGTCTAACATTATCAGCAATCATCATATCCTCACTATTGGCTACTTCGCCTGGATTTGCTTGTCGCGCGAAAGCAGCTTTACGTGACCCGGCGCGAGGTCCAGTTTGGTAGATCCCAAATAATGGCCAATCTGACGAGCCAAATTGTCAAAAGGCATTTTGAGCGTCGCCAATGGATGGCTGAGAACCCAACGATGCCGAATCGCAAGGCGGGCATCACGCATTGTGGTTTTCAATGCCCTCGCGAGGGCTAACTTTTTGGTCTCGCACAATCTGTAGCCAAAGAGTCTTTGAAAGGCTCTTGATTCGTCATAACTGCGCTGGAGTCGCTCCCAGATTGAATAGTCATGTGAGTGAGCGACAACTGCGTCCCAGGCAAATGCTTTGGCGTACCCTGCTTCGACGATTTGCTTGGCCCACAATTGGTCTTCAGCAAAATCGACATCCGGGTAGGGAATTTGTTGCCACACCGACTTGCGCAAGCAGGATGAGTTATCGGAGTAAAAATGATAGATTTGCCTCAAGCCTAAATTGCGAGCGTATTCGCGTGCGTCTTCGATCTTTACCTTGGGCCATAGGCGCAGTCCCTCGAAATGCGTCTCAAGCTCCCAGCGGGTAAAAGGCGATGCACCACTATAGGCAATATGACGACCGAACACGCCGGCAATTTCTGGATCCTCGCGCAATGGGCGAACAAGTTCAGCGAGCCAACGCTCGTCGACAGGGGTGGCGTCATGCGTAAGAAATGCGCAGAACTCGCCTTGCGCTTCAGCCGCTCCAAGATTTCGCGTCTTCCCGTGGCCAAATTCGGAAGGCGAAATCTCGATCAGCCGGAATCGCGGATCGTCAAGCGGAACAACTTCTTTCGAGCCGTCCTTTGACCCGGAATCGATCACAATAACTTCGAAGTCAGCGTCAAGCTCCTGGCGAGAAACCATTTCAATGACTGATCGGAACGCTGGTAGGCCGTTCTTCACCGGGATGATAATAGAGACCAGTGGGACCGAATGTACCGAATTTTTCATCGCCCAGGCTCCAATGACACGCACCGTGATTTGCGCTTCCATGAGCGCCAATCTAGTAACATCAACCCAACATGCCGAGAAATCAGTTCGTCGATAGCTGGAAACTGAGTGCAATTTTTGCGCTCGTCGAGTAAACGGTACTTGCACTACCGGAACCGCTCGTAGTGCAAGCGGTGCGGCACGTCAAGCGCTGCACAAGTCCACGCTAACACGCGCCGGACTGCATCGGCTTTGAACCCAATCCATTTGACACTAGGCTGCGTGCTGGATTCAAAGCGATAATGGCAAATATTGAAACTAATTTCCGCCCCGAGATTTCAGTCCGGTTCCAACAGGCGTGATTCACTTTGTATTTGCATTATTATATGATTCGCAAGATTGATTTCTGGGAGGGGATCGTAATGAATTTTATTAGACAGGCATTTTGGCCCGCGAGCGACGAGTCCATGCCTGCTTGGGTTTCCAGGTTCATACAAGACGTTTTGGCGCGATCCAAGTTGAGCCAAATTATTCTCCATCGTTCAATCAAAAACAGACTAAGGACGCGAAATTGGTATGCCAGGAAGTATCTCAAGGGTCGAGGTATTGAGATTGGCGCGCAACAAGTGCCGACAGAAGTCTCGAATCACTGCAAAGTCGAATACGTTGATGTAATATCCAATGAACAACTGGTAACTAGATACGGATTGCCAGGCCCAGACCTGGTGCCACTCACGCATGTTATCGATGGAAACGACCTCGGCGTATACAAGGACGGCGAGCTGGATTTCCTGATTGCAAATCATGTACTTGAACATTTCGACGATCCGGTTGGTGGGACCATTGAATGGCTTCGCGTCTTGAGGGACGGAGGCAGACTGTTCATAACGCTGCCGAATTTCCGAAGCAATTGCTACGACTTTCGGCGATTTCCGGCGCGTCGGGATCATTTGGCGGTCGACTACCGCGACCCCCTAGGGCGGGCAGAACGAAATTTGAAACATTACGAGGATTTTGCTCAGACCCTGTATGAATGGGAAGAAGAAGACCCGCGGGTCAGAGAACAAGCACTGGAATGGACACGTGCAGATGACCGGCACCACTATCACGTTTACGACGAACAAACGGTAAAGGATGTCCTTTCGTTGGTCGGCGACGTTTCTTCAATTGGCCTGAAATTCGTAAATGGCCTTCTATCCAAGGATGGTTTTGAATTTCTTGTAATTGTGGAGAAAGGACAAAGTGGTGGGTTGCGCGGTTGGCCCACTTGGATGGAGAAGTGCATGGCCACTATCCGGAGTTTGTCGATTAATGCGTACGTCGATTTAAAGCGAAATCTTATTGCCAGATTTGGATCCGCGAGTTGACTATCTTCGCGGGCAACTACCGATCATCCCTCTGCCGCCACACAAAGAATCTGATCCGGATCGCCTTGTTGCCCCTCCCGCCATTGGTTGTGTTGCAAGCGTTTATCCTGTAACCACCGGTCCCATTATCCAAACTAAAAACAAACGTCACAAGCCAATCAAACAGCAGAAAGAAGGCGGAGGAGCATTGCGCAAGCTCATAATACAGATTCCTTGCTTGAATGAAGAGGTAACGCTTCCGATCACGTTGGCAGACCTTCCACGAAAAGTTTTGGGTTTTGACGTAGTTGAATGGATGGTCATTGACGATGGTTCGACCGATAGAACCGTCGAGGTTGCCAAGGAGAACGGTGTTGATCACATCGTATCTCTGCCACATAATCAGGGGCTCGCGAAAGCCTTCATGGCTGGAATAGAAGCAAGTCTAAGACTTGGCGCTGACGTGATTGTTAACACCGATGCGGACAATCAATACCGAGCCTCTGGGATTCCCGACTTGGTGCAACCAATCCTTGACCGGCAAGCTTTAATCGTCATCGGCGCGCGCCCAATCGATACAATCGAGCACTTTTCGCCAATTAAAAAGTTCCTGCAGAAGTTCGGTAGTTGGGTTGTAAAATTTGCAAGCGGTACTCAAGTGGCCGATGCGCCGAGCGGTTTTAGAGCTATTCATCGCGACGCAGCGATGCGGCTGAACGTCTTCAATCCCTACACTTATACGCTTGAAACCATTATCCAGGCTGGCCGAAAAAATATTCCGATTGCGTCGGTTCCCATCGAGGTGAACGGAGATCTTCGGCCATCGAGACTTGTGAAAAGCATCCCAAGTTATGTGCGCCGTTCGCTCATCACAGTCGTGAGGATATTCATTGTCTATAGCCCATTGCGCTTTTTCTTGAGCATAGCTGTCATTGTCGCGCTTCCGGGAATTTTAATGACCCTGCGGTTCCTTTATCACTTCTCCAGAGGAAGTGGAGAAGGGAATATACAATCGCTAATTCTTTCCGGCGCATTGTTTGCCATCGCTGGAATCCTCGCAATCGGCGGGATTCTTGCCGACCTGATAGCCACAAATCGACAAATCCTTGAGGATATCAAATTGAATCAGCTTAAAGATAGCCTTGAGAGGCATGACCTCGATAGACCGCGCCAGAATACTCCTGAGGCCGTCGATACACATGAAATATTGTAACAAGTCGCGAGAAAAAGCACCTTGCAAAATCAATCAAATCTCTACGAAAATGTTCCCGGAAACTATTACGATAAATACAATACCAAGAATCCAATTTCCCGGTATCTCATGCAGGGTTTCTTAACGGCGTTTGATGAATTGACGGCGAGAACCGGCGCCAAGAGGTCCTACGAAGTCGGTTGCGGTGAAGGACATCTGTCGATGCGATTGCACGATCGCGGTTGGCAAGTTCGAGGTAGCGATCTTGAGGATGTAAGTGTCGCCGAAGCGAACGAGCAATGCGTTCAGCGTAACATCGACCCAAGGTTTCAGACCGTCTCGCTGTTTGATCTCACCACGCAAGACGCTGCAGAGGAGTTGGTAATTTGCTGCGAAGTGCTGGAGCACGTTCCCGATACTGCAAAGGCCATTTCAGTCCTGAAAAGCCTTGCATCGCCCTATCTGCTCGTTAGCGTTCCGAGAGAACCTATCTGGCGCATTCTAAACGTTGCACGCGGGAAATATTTAAAGGATCTGGGCAATACTCCGGGCCATATTCAGCATTGGTCTTCGGCATCTTTCGTATCGATGCTAAAATCATCCTTCACAATCGTTGAGGTCCGCAAGCCGCTTCCGTGGACAATGATCCTGTGTCGAAATGACAAATAAGTAAAACAGATCAATGCTCAATCGACTGGCGCGCTTCGTAGGGTTGATCATTAGCATTGCAGCGATCGGATTCGTTGCAATGTCAGTGAACCGCACGTTTGTCACTTTGCGCTTGGAATTGTTGTCGCCGAGCTTTGTGATAGCAGTTGCGGGGAGTTGTATCGTTTACGCTCTAATCCTGCAGCTTATCGGGTTTTCCTGGTACCGCCTTCTTCTTGCGGTGGATAGAACGGCGATGGAACTCTCGTCTGCTCTCATTATATTCGGGCGAACCCAGATTTATAAGTACCTGCCGAGCAATGTACTGCACATGGTCGGGCGGTACACGTTGGCACGCAAGTTTGGCGCATCCCACGCGGCGCTTGCATTTGCTCAAGTTGCCGAAATTGGCATGCTTGTATTAAGCGCTGCTGCTGTAGCCGCAGTACTTTCCTTTGATTTTTTTGCTGCGGCTCTGGTTCAACACGGCATCGATCCAGCATTCCTTCTTATCGGCCTCATCACCACGATCCTGGTTTTTGCGATTGGCATCATCTTGTTCGTGCGCCGAAGGCTGGAAAAAATCGGCATCAGGGCCATCCGGAACGCTCTCATCGCCTTTTTTTGTTATCTCCTGTTTTTCATCGGGAACGGCCTCATAGTTGTCGCACTTGCTGCGAGCCTGTCGGGAACGACTAACCTACCCGATCCGAGAATTTTAATCGGCATTGGCGCTGCAGGATGGCTTCTTGGTTTTATAATTCCTGGCGCCCCAGGCGGCCTGGGTGTTCGAGAGGCCGTTCTCATAGCGGGGCTCACGAGCGTCGGCGTTCCTCCATCGTCCGCCACAGCGATCGCTCTTGGTCATCGCCTCATGTCTATCCTTGGGGATGGCTTGGTAGCCGTTATCACCTTGCTTATTCCACACAGAACTAATAAGTGAATGCAACATTTCCCTGTAGTCCCGAAACCGAGTACATAAAAGTATACATACTAAACTACGCTGCCAATATGTAAAATTCTAATGTAATATTGGTAATATTCTTCAGCGGTTAGCATTTCCAGTTGCACATCGTCAATATGAATTCAAATGGAACAAATAAATGGTCGAAGAAAACGCCCCTGATAAATCAATTCGTTCGCCGGTTAAACTCGAAATAAGTAGCGTTCTCCCCGATTTCACCGGAGAAAGGTTCGTTCCTGGATACAAGGACGGATCAATTGAATTGGAGCATATTCATAGGTACTTTGCTGTTTTACCGTTGGTTGAAGGACGAACGGTCCTGGATATAGCGTGCGGAGAGGGCTACGGGTCCTGTTTGCTCGCACAGCGGGCAAAATCTGTACTTGGGGTTGACATTGATTCTGGCTCGATCGAGCGAGCAAGGGCGGGCTATAACCGATCAAATCTGACGTTTACTAATGGAGACGTCTATTCTATTCCATCTAATCCAGAACAATTCGATGCTATTGTCAGCTTTGAAACGATAGAACATGTTGAAGACCACGATAAAACTCTTCGCGAGTTTAAGCGTGTACTTCGTCCCGATGGTTTGTTGGTGATCTCGACCCCTGACCGCGATGTTTACAGGGCGAACGGAGAAGAAGAGAATGAATTCCATAAGAAGGAGTTGAACTTTACAGAGTTCGACACATTGTTGCGGAGATTTTTCAGGAACGTAAGCTATTTCAAGCAGGAAATCGTTTTTGGTTCGCTCATGGTCCCCGCTCCAGTTGCGAACAACGTCGGAGCAAACGATTTACGAATTCAAAGGCTGAGTGCTAAAAACAATGATTTGTCTGATCAGTCAGCGTTCACTGATTTGGGCGAGTTCATTGTGGCAATTGCCAGTGACGATGTAATTGCTCCATTGACGGCCTCCATCTATGCGGGTGATTATGGTCCGAAGCCTATGTCCGCACTACTCGGCGGCATTCGAGAGCGAGATGACGATATCTCCCGTCTGCGGGTTTCGGTTCGACTGCAAGCGTCAGAAATTGCAGCGCTCCAGCAGGAAATAACGACGCGTCAGCATGAAATTGAAAATCAGCGCAAGATAATTGAAGATCAGCGCAAGATCGTCGACAACCAGCAAGAAAGGCTGGAGTCAAACCGGATGAAGGTCGACGCATTATTATCCAGCACTTCCTGGCGGATAACGGGTCCTCTGCGCAGAATTGTACGTTTGTTCCGAAAATGATATTTGCGCGAAAGAAATAGCTGGCTAATTCCTGATTGCCCTGACGAGCCTGGACACAAGTCCGGCTGCTATCGGCCCTGTCGTTGATGCACTGATGGCTATTCCTGCCGGATAGTCGAATGTTTCTATTTTCACACTCTTAAATCCCGCCGCAATGACTTGCTGCCACATGTCAGCGCCATATTCCGTGTGCACAACATAATCATCGGATCCGTTACCGGGAAATCCATGATAGCTTTTCGCCAGACCTTCCCTCGAGCGCGTCATTCGTCCCACGATTACGGGAATGGTGTAGGCAAGGACCCCGCCCGGGCGTAATACCCGTTTGCATTCGGACAAGGCACGTACGGGATTTTGGATATGTTCCAGGGTGTCTGAGTGCACCACCAGATCAAAGGATGCATCCGGGTAAGGCATGCGCTGCATGTCAATTTCCGGATACTCTGCCAGACGGCGGTTTGACATGCTCGCCAACTGTTTCGTCAGACCCGAGGCTTCATTGATTTCAAGCACCGCGAGATTGTCAAACTTCCGGGTGAAGTCCTGGAAACGACCGTGGTAAGACCAGTGGTTCATGATCGCTTTGGCCAAAGCGATGCTTCTGATATTGCATCCGCATCCATTGCAGATGGATCCCTGTTGGCGGTCTATGTATTCTCTCTCGCTATCGCTTATGTCCCACTCAGCGACCAGACCATCCCACAGTACTTTGTTATGGGTAAAGGATTTGCCACCACATACAGCACACGACATCTGGCTCATTTTACATCCGTTTTTGGGTTTCTCGTATGGCACCGCCAAACCTGAGACAGTGTTGCATTCTCTTGAAGAAACTGGATATCCAGAATCTCCATTGCCCACAAATTTGCAGTCGTTATTAGACTTTCGTTGAAAGCCTGCCTGCCTCACAATGTGTCCGATATTGCATGGCTGAATGTGGGAGGACGCTGTGGAAATACGAGAAACATTTACCAACCGCAATGAATGGATCGACTACCTCGATAAAAACTCGATCCTCTACTCGCAAGAAAGCATAGAGGCCCTTGGAAAGCAAATAATTGCCAATGGCGCAGAAGAGCCTTTAACAGGGTTTGCGGCCGGCGCGAGCGATCTGATTGATCTCAATGGCAACTGGCGCGAAGGTCTCGTTTTTCATGGCATAAACTCCAGAACGCGCGCCGTCATGCTTGAGATCGCCGATGCGATCGATGCGACAGACCGGTACAATCCAAGAATATATGCGGCAGAAGGTCTAACGGCCTTCGCGTTGCGTATGCGTGGCATCTTCCCGAGATTCATCGGTTCCGAATATACAGAAGAGGCGCCTAAGCGGGAGTGGTTGTTTCCGATCCCATTTGAAGATCTGCAGAACCTTTCATACCCTGAAAACATCTTCGATCTCGTTTCGACAAATGAGGTGCTCGAGCATGTGCCCTCGATCGATGTCGCCATGTCAGAAATTTTTCGGGTCCTCAAACCCGGTGCCTGGCACATCGGCACCTGTCCATTTGCATTTATGTCAGAAGAGTCCATCGTAAGAGCAAAGATGTCAAACGGACAGATAAAACATTTGATGGAGCCCGAATATCATGGCAATCCGATGAGCGAGAACGGCTCACTGGTGTTCGAGATCCCGGGATGGAATATTCTTCAGCGATTACGCTCAATCGGTTTTTCCAAGGCATTGATGAGATTTATCGTCTCAGCGCGGTACGGATGCTTATCAACGGACATAACCGGTATATTTGTCCTCTGTTGCCAGAAATGAGTCTCGTAAAGCCAGCGATAACTGCAATCGTATGCGGGTGGATGTCACGCGGCTAGCATGTCCTGTGACTAGGCCCTAAGCTTTGACACAATTCGCCCCAGCAAACCAACTTGCGGGGGTACCTGCAGCTCGACCTGAATCTCAGGTTCGACTGCTTCTGATTCGACAACCCTTACTGCCTTGGCCGCTGTCCGTCCTCGATATGTGCGTTCCTCGCAAGGATATTTCACGAAGTGCCCAAGCATGATCGTTGGCTTCACTGTGCCAGCGTCCAGCATTATTTCATTGAGGTCAGCCATGCAGGTGATGAGGCGCGTGTCATCGGGATCGTTGACGTCAAAACCGTGGCCATAGCCCCGGTCAATCATCAAATCAACAAACCCGCCCGCCCCAACGAATCTTAATGGATGAAATCTCTCCAACATGAGCGGGAGAATATCCTGCGCCCTGATGCCCTCAAAGCCCTCCGTGGAGCAGTCGTGGTTGATATAGGTCTCTTCCATTCGGCTGAGCGGGACGTTATAGCGCTGTTTCGGTTTGAGAAGCGGCCAGAACATGTCGATCACGGCCTTGGTTTCCGGCCAGCGCATATGACCGTTCCGGCCGATCATGTCGCAAGTCGCGAATACCCCGTGATCTTTCAATTCGCGATAGGAGAAATCAAACAGCTTTTCCAACTCGAATATATGATGCAACGAGTGATTGGCCATGATGACGTCGAACGGCCCTCTCACCTGCCCCTCGTTCAGGTCGGCTTCTACGATTGAAAAATACTGATCAAGCTGCAGTTCGGCAATCTTTGTACGAAAGTGTCCCAACAAGATCGGAGACAGGTCAGCGCCCACGATCTTGAAATCTGTAACACCGGCTTTGATCAGCTCCTGCGCAAGTTCGATTTCAATCGAGCCGTCGCCGCAGCCAATGCTGAGAACGGACCGAGGCCCATTGCTGGAAGCAGAAAGACAGGCGCTCAGGTAAACATCGATCACCCTCGGCGATTCAAAGACCGCCTGCATGGCGGGGAGAAGATAGCGGTGAGACCAGAAATGAAAGATTGCGGGAAGGTCGTGCATATTGACCGTCTCTGCGTACTGCGCGATTTGCGACGCTACCCTATCCGAATAATCCATTAAAGCTCTCCTCTAACTTCCGGAACACAGTCATTCACAACCGTTGCAGATCCTTGTTCACGGTTTGCAACGTCGGATGAATGTGAAAAGTTCGTTGCTCTCGACACATACCTGTTCGCTGCTGCTGTAAAGCGATACCACCTGGTCGTGCGTTGCTTTGAGTTTTTCCGAAGCAGGTGGCCATTGATAGCTGTCCCAGCGTAGATCGAAATTTGGTATGACCACGACGTCGGCAAGGTCCTGTTGCAGCAGAGCATGGATCAAATCAGGTCGGTCTTCCGTTGGCGTATTTGTCGCTGCGGCTTTTCCGACAACAGCTGGCCATTTCCGCCAGCTGTCAGCAAGAGCCTTGTCACCGGGGGCGTTGTAGGTTTTGCACCCGACTTGCTCGCATAGATATAATGACAGATATTCGTTATCAGCGCCGCCGGCCCCCATGAACAGGACGGTTTCTCCTTTAGTCACACCCTTTGAAAGATCGACTACAGCCTCCTCGTTAAACTTATTGAATTGAGCCGCAAAATTGGCGTTGCTTTGAAGTTTGGATTCATAGTTCGGGGCATATTCGACACCCAGCCATACCACCAGGCCAATTCCTAAAATTCTTGTTGTGGGCCGGCTCGCCGCGCGAGACAGGATGATCGCAACGACGATGACAGCCATCATCGAAAACAACAGATACCACCGGCTCACTGCTCGCATCTTGTTGATGGGGTTGATGCCATAGACAAAACGATGAGGCAGGGCCAGCGTCGCAGCCCCTTCCGGCATCAGATAGTCCTGAAATGTATACTGAGAATTTGGCTTAATGTCGCGATGGTCGTCGATCTTAAGGGAAGGCCCCAGCGATAGGAGCAGAGCAGCAAAAGCAACTACGGTTACCGCAAGATATGTTGGTTTTTTCCAGAATCGTATCGCAGCCAGAAACGCGATGACACAGATCGAAATACCAATTCCCAAGTATGTATGCGCGACAGATTCACCATCCGAAAAATAATGCTGTGGAACCAGATCCGAAACGGCCCAAGGCATGTCAAAAAGGTAGTTCCCAGACGACCTAGCATTGAAAGCGATCAGGTCGATACCTTGGCCGCGGAAGAAATCGACTGGCATTACCGCAAAATCATCGGAACTGGGGACGTAGACCTTGTACGCGGCAACTGCGATTGCGCATGCTACCAGCCAGCCACCGATTCGGATCAGGACAGTAAGTCGCTGGTCAGCGGGGGCATGAAGTGCGTGAACCATTGTCCAGACAAATCCGAACACGACCGCCATGACGAAGCTGTATGGCTCTTGAAACAACGCCAGCAACAGGGAAAGAACCAGAACGGTGAATGCGATCAATCGGGATTCTGAACGCCAATAAAACACAATGGAAAATATCGTCGCGGGGAACATGACAAAGCCCCACATCAAGAAAACATAACTTGCTTTGCCGTGAACGATGGGCAACGAATAGAACAGAAGCGTTCCTATAACCGCCCAGATTCTCTCCACACCAAAATGCAACAGCAGTTTAAAGCACGACGCGATACCGATACCTAGGAAAACCAGGCCAGCCACACTGTAAGCAATCAGTGGCTCCGCGCCTGTAAGACGCTGCACAGCGGAGGCCAGCATTGCCATCGGCAGTCCAAAAACCAGGTTGAGACCGCCGGGTAGGGACGCGTCGGGACATACGAGCCAAGTCCCATTGTTTGTAAAGCAATCAATGAAGCCGAGCGCCCAGTATAGGATTCCTAACGACTGCACTCCCCCAAGAGGAATGACACCATACAATGGACCCAATATCGCGACCATGACCATCAGCCCGATCACGGGAACGACCATGCGCAATTGGCGTGTATCAAATTGTTTCAAAATCGAGCCGGAGGTAATCGACAAGATGAAGATTTCCTTTCTCTCGTACGCATCCGACTCTTGGTGCTAGATTCTACCGTCGTCGGCCAGAATCGTCTCCAATCTCCGCTTCCTCTGGTGATCAATACGCTTAACCCACGTTGCGTCAGCGACGTCAAGCGCTCGCTGACAAAGCTCCAAGCATCGATTCCAAGAATAGTTTTTCTCGACAAGATCAAAGCCCGCCTTTCGAAGTTCTCCCCACTTTTCTCGATCACCGTAAAGTTCGACCACAGCATTTGCAAAATCATCCGCATTATCTGCAATGATTGCCTCTCTATCCGAAGTCAATCCTATACCCTCCGCCGCCACAGAAGTGGCTACTGACGGCACACCAAAACTCAAACTCTGAATGAGTTTGCCCTTAATGCCCGCGCCATATCGAAGGGGCGCAACAAATACCCTGGCGCGATCAAACCAGGGTTCTAGTTCTTCGACATATCCTGTCACAGTTGTTCGCGCGCCAGCAAGCGCCAAAACTTCTTTTGTCGGGTCGGCGCCCACGATCAACAGCTGCGCATCATCAGGCAATTTTGAGATGATTTTTGGCCAAACGTTTTCGTGGAAATCCAGGATGCCGTCGATGTTTGGCACATGAGCAAAACCGCCTAGAAACATTATGTCGCGACGATCATCAAACAGGCGTCCAGTTCGATGCACCTCTGAAATGTAGGGAAACTCTATAATATTATCGATTGGCACCTGTTCTCTGATAATTGCTGCTTCGACAGCTGTATGCACGATGTTGCAGTCGGACTTCGCGATAACTTCTAGTTCCATGGATTGAGTAATTTTGGCAGCAGAGAGCTGGGCTTGATCCTGGTGAAGCTCCGCTTCGCGTTGTTCGCGGAGATAGTGCAAATCCACATTGTGAAAAATCAATCTCGCCAGAGGTAGCTGTTGGCGGAGCAGATCGTAGACCTGAGATAAAACCCCAAATCTGTATGCCAGAATTGCATCAAAGTCGGGGTGTAGTGTTACCACCTGCTCGATGGAGGTGCAAAATGGATCATAGAGACACTCAACACCAAGTCTTTGTAGGTCAGCCGAATAGCGTTCGACCCATCGATAAGCATTCTGGGGAACGAACGTTATTGCGTAGCCCAATTCCTGGTAGGCTCTGATCATTTTCTCGGTGATAAACGAACCCGAATCCTGATCCGGTGTTGGCGTGATTGAATCAATAACAAGCAATCTTTTTTTCGCGCAGCGGTTGGCCGCGTTGATTACGTTTACGCCAGAAGTTCCATGAGTCTTAAGAATGGCCGCCCACCGGTTTTTGAATTTGGCCATGTTAGCGACTTGATAGGCTTTGCCGCCCTTGGATAGATCACGGCCATGAGTCATTCCCTCATAGTGAATCACTTTCGACAAAGGCTGATACCAAGTTTCCAATCCCTCCTGCCGGATTCTAAAAGCAAGGTCTGCGTCTTCTGCATAGGCGGGGCGAAATTCAGGGTCAAACCCGCCAACTCTCCGCCATACAGTCGTTGGGACAGCTATTGCAGCGGCCGAACAGTAATCCACTCGTCGAGCAAAACAGTATTTTGGATCGTTCGGATCATCGTTACGGCCGTAGTTCCAAGCACTGCCATCGTCCCAATAAATCCCGCCGGCCTCCTGCAATGTGCCGTCTTCGTTGATTAGCATCGACCCGATCAAGCCGGCATCTGGAAAAACGGCAAACGAATCCATCAGTTCATCAAGCCAGCTGTCGACCACACGAGTATCGCTATTCAGCAGCACCAACGTTTTTCCTACTGCGTGCTGGGCAGCTTCATTGCATGTGTCCAAGAATCCAGAGTTTTGAGCGCGACGGATGTATCTTATCCAAGGAATCTCACCGAGCCTCTGGCTCTCGGTTTGCTTGGGCGAAGCGTCATCGATGACGATAACCTCAGCGTTGTATCGACTACTATGTTCAGCCAGAGAGTCCAGGCAGTTTAAAACAAAGTGAGTTTGGCCGTAAACCGGTATGATGATTGATACATCCGGGGACTCGCCTTTTGAGCCGGTAATAGACGGCTTCTTAGCTGCAATATGCATAATGGCTTCACCGAGACGCCGAGTCGATCCATCGGGTTCAAGACTGAAGTCAAATTTATTGGAGAACTGTGTACCCCGCACGAGTTCACGGACTGCATTCTCGTTAGGCAGCGCTCTTCTGTCAGCGGGCTGGAGCCAATCGTCGCAAACTCCAAACTTGTCCAGTACGGTTCTTAAATCCGGATTCGAATGAAATTCTTCTAACACCCCGGCAAATCTGGACGGATGCCGTTTCTCGCGCCAGCCGTGCCTGAGATAGTGATCTAATGGGTCGACGTCAGCTTCTGCTACATCGAGATTCTGGCGGAGATAAAATGCAGCATCGAAATATCCGGACGATCTAATGATTGCCATCTCAGCGTCTAAAGCCCGTCTATGTGCATCCTTTCTACCAAGCTGACGTGTCAGTAGTTTGCGCAGACGCGTTGGCAATACTGAAGCAAGTTTTCGAATTATCATTTGTAGCGTCATCCTCGGCTTGGTTAGATATATACCGTGGGGGGGAATACTCGACTTGGTTGCGAATACCAATGAAAGTTTCGTATCACGACCCACACAAAGAAACCTAGAGAATGGTTTAGCTGCGTGGACCGCCCCCAAAAACCCCAATCTGCCAAGCGATTTCGGCAAAAAGACTCTTTGCCGCCAATCTATGCGCGAGATCAATTCCTTGGTACACAACCAAATCGCCCCTCACTTGAGTACCGAAAAATGTTCTTCAGGTCTAAACGCACAACACCCACCCACTCGGTAGAAACTTTGGAAAAATATGTTGTTGATGTTTGGCATGCGCTTTTAGGGAGACGCCCCGACGAAAATGCGTTGGCACATCTGGTCCGAGCGCTTGAAGAAGGGCGCAATCCAATAGAATTCTTTTTCGAGACATATGATTCGTCCGAGGCAATCACGCGCCGTCAGGAACTTTCTCCTTACCTTCAATCAGACGTTCGGGTGTTTGTGCCACCCGGTCATTACTATTCGCCAATCGTTGATCCCGTTGCCTTGAGGTCCTCTTCTTTTGAAGAACGCCGTAAGTCGGATAGCCTGGACGGCATCTCAATTGATTTTGATGTCATGGAGAAGACGTTCAACATACTGATGGATGAGACTTCAGACTTAGACTTTCCTCGGTCCCGAAATGTCAGCTTCCGCTACTATTCGGAGAACGATATGTATGCGTCAGGTGACGCAATCATACTGGCCGGCATGATACGTCTCGCCAAGCCTCGCAAAATTATCGAAGTTGGTTCCGGTTTCTCCAGTGCGGTCATGCTGGACACACTCGATCGCTCGGTTGGCATCGACGCTTCTCTTACATTTATCGAACCTTATCCCGAGCGACTCGACGATCTATTGTGGGACGAAGACCGGGATCGAATCAGAGTCATTCGCAGTGGCGTTCAGGAGGTATCTCCATCGATTTTCTTGGATCTTGACCGAGACGATATATTGTTCCTCGACACAACCCATGTTTCCAAAACGGGAAGTGATGTCAACTTCGAACTGTTTGACGTACTGCCCAAACTGAAGCCGGGAGTTCTTGTCCATTTTCATGATGTTTTTGAGGGGTTTGAATATCCCGATGATTGGGTTTACGAACAGAACCGGTCTTGGAACGAAATATATCTTCTCCGCTCATTCCTTATGTACAATCATGAATTCGAAATCGTTTACTTCAATCATGCCTTTTACTGCCGCAAGATGCATTTGATTGAGGAGCGTTGTCCAAGAATGATAGGTTGGCCCGGTGGCGGTCTATGGCTACGGAGAAAATAGGATTGGCGGCCGATATCTGCTGCATCAGCACGAAGAGCTAGCATGATCATCTCCACATCATTCAGTCACGACTTCGAGCCTCTGATTCGTGGCACACGGTGCTGCATGTCGGTCCGAACAGATGAAACGGTCGACGATGAAGGCCATTGGAGCGTACAAGGGATAGACGAGCCAGTATTCATGTATAGACCTGCTGAAATGTCTTTTCGGAGGTCCGCTTGCCTGAAAATCCCGGATCAAGCAGCACGAAATCTTATAAATAGCACAGTGAACCTCCGACTGCAGGCGATTGTCATTTTGTGCTAATGTTGCAGTGGGCGGCGTGAAGGGCATATGGCATTGAAAGGGTCGGCCATGGCAGACATCATCGGTACGAATGCGACTGAGACTCTGAACGGAACCGGCGTTCTCGACACTATCCAGGGCTTGGGCGGAAGCGATCAAATCAACGGTCTAGGTGGCGCTGACACGATCTCTGGCGGCGACGGGGCGGACACGTTACAGGGAGGAGACGGCAATGACACCATCTACGGTCACAGTGTCGCCGATCTGAGTCCGAATTCGGGGAACATCACTGCAACGCTGCTGGCCAATGTCGGCTCGGGCGCGGTGTTCGTGACCGGGGCGCCCGGCGACGACGGCATTGTCTATGCGCTCAGGAAGGATGTCGGCGACATTGTCCGGATCAATACCACTACCGGCGCTCAGTCGACCTTCCTCGATATACCCAGTTCGCAATTCTCGATTGGTGGCGAGCGCGGTGTTCTTGGCCTCGCTTTTCATCCCGAGTACGAGACGAACGGCCGCTTTTTCGTCCTTCTTACCAATCCGGCCGGCAACATCGAAGTGCGGGAGTATGCCCGGTCCGCCAACCCCGCCCAAGCCAATCCAGCACCCGTTGAAACGGTCATCACCATTCCGCATCCGACCTTCGCCAATCACAATGGCGGCTCTCTTGCGTTCGGCCCGGACGGCTATCTCTATATCTCGACCGGTGACGGCGGCGGTGCTAACGACCCCAACGGCAACGCCCAGAACATCAATGTCCTGTTGGGCAAAATTCTCAGGGTCGACGTGGACGGCGATGATTTTCCGGCCGATTCCTTGCGCAACTATGCAATTCCGGACGACAATCCGTTTGCGGGTGCCGTGGCGGGCGCCGACGAAATTTGGGCCTATGGCTTGCGCAATCCCTGGCGCATCAGCTTCGACCCTCTGACTGGCGATCTCTATATTGGCGATGTTGGTCAGAGCGCGCGCGAGGAGGTGAATTTCGAAGCGGCTGGCGGGCCAGGTGGTCTCAACTATGGCTGGGACTATCGTGAAGGCGCGCTCCAGGGCCCGAGTGCGCCGCCAAATCCGCCGATCGCTTTCACTGGACCGGTTTTCGACTACCCTCGCGACATCGGCCACAGCATTACGGGCGGATATGTTTATCGTGGACCGGCCGCAGGTCTGCAGGGTGCCTATTTCTTTGCTGACTTCGTCACCGGGCGGGTTGTGACGCTGCGCATGGTGAACGGGGTAGCTGAGGATGCGGCCTTGCGCACGGCTCAAATTGTTGGCGCAAATTTGAGCCAAATCTCGTCCTTCGGTATGGACAATGCCGGCAATCTCTACGTGGTGACCCTGCCGGGAGCGATCTATCGGCTCAATCCTGGCATTGCTGCGGGTGACGGTCCCGATACGATCGACGGCGGCACGGGCGATGACAACCTCTTCGGGGGCCAGGGCAACGACATTCTGATCGGCGGCACGGGTGCCGACGCGATGCGCGGCGGCGTCGGGTCAGACCACTATTTTGTTGACAACTCGGGTGACCGGGTCATCGAGGCCAATGGGGTTGCCGGGACGGACACTGTCCATAGCTCGATCAGCTTCAACCTGGGCGGCCAGCACCTGGAGAACCTTGCCCTTAGCGGTGCCGCCAACGTCAATGGCATCGGAAACTCCATTGCCAACGTGATTGCTGGCAATTCCGGCGCAAACATCCTTCTCGGACTTGGCGGCAACGACCGACTGGACGGCATGCAAGGCGCCGACCGTATGGAAGGCGGCGCCGGTTCAGAACACTATTTTGTTGATAACGCCGGTGACCGTGTCATCGAGGCCAATGGGGCGGCCGGGACGGACACCGTCCATAGCTCAATCAGTTTCAGCCTGGGCGGCCAGCACCTGGAGAACCTTGCCCTTCGCGATGGCGCGAATCTTAGCGGTATCGGCAACTCCATTGCCAACGTGATTGTTGGCAATTCGGGCGCAAATGTCCTTCTCGGTCTTGGTGGCAACGATACGCTCACGGGGGGGGCTGGGAGTGACACCTTTTTATTCAATACCGCACTGAGTGCAGTGACGAATGTCGATCGGATCACAGATTTCTCGGTGCCTGCCGACACGATCCGGCTGGAAAATGCGATCTTTGCGGCTCTCGGCACGACCGGAACGCTTGCGGCCGCCGCATTCCACATTGGTGCGGCAGCGGCCGATACGAGCGATCGTATCATCTACAACTCGGTAACGGGTGCGCTGATTTACGATTCGAACGGAAGCACCTCGGGCGGCTCGGTTCGGTTTGCAACGCTGGATGCGGGATTGGCCCTCACCAACGCTGACTTTGTGGTGGTGTAGTGCGGGGGGAACAGGTGAGTATCATGATTGGTTCGGGGGCGAAGAATCCGGCGGCAGGCGATCTCAAGGCCGCGTTCCGGCAGTGTGCCGGGGCCCTGCTGGCTGTCGGTGCCTTTTCGGGCGTGATCAACGTCCTCGGGCTGACTGGCTCGCTTTACATGTTGCAGGTTTACGATCGTGTCCTCCCGTCCCAGAGCGTACCCACGCTCATCGGGCTGACGATCGTCATGGTCGGCCTCTATGCCACCTACGGCCTGCTCGATTTCGTGCGCTTGCGGCTCCTCGTCCGCATTGGCAACAAACTCGACCGAAACCTCCACCAGCAAGTCTTTGCCGTATCGCTCCTGCTGCCTTTGAAAACAGGGCACGAGGGTAACCGCATCCAGCCGATCCGCGATCTCGATCATATCCGAAGCTTCATCTCCGGCACCGGGCCGACGGCTTTTTTCGATCTCCCCTGGATTCCGGCTTATTTGGTGATCATCTACATGCTTCATCCCTGGCTCGGCATGCTGGCGACGGCTGGAGCGGCTGCCATCGTACTCCTGACCTTGCTTGCCGAGTTCTTCGGCCGCGGTCCCACGCGCCGTGCGTCGGAATCGGTGATCGCGCGCTCGAACTTTGCCGATGCGGGGCGCCGCAATGCCGAAGTCATCCGGGCCATGGGCCTCTCTGGCAGGTTTTCCAGCCTGTGGGGCGAACAGAGTGGGCATTTCCTGAAACAGCAGCTGAGGGTTTCCGACGTCGTCGGCTTCACGGGGGCACTGTCGCGGTCACTCAGGATGATGCTGCAATCCCTGATGCTCGGCCTTGGAGCCTATCTTGCAATCCTCGGTGAGACCTCCGCGGGCGTTATCATTGCTTCCTCTATCATGCTTGCCCGCTCACTTGCCCCGGTCGACATCGCAATCGCCAATTGGAAAGGCTTCATTTCTGCCCGCCAAAGCTATGTCCAGCTCAGCAAGCTCTTTCATACGTTCGATGCCGGACGGGAGCCCATGTCGCTGCCGCGTCCGCGGCGCAGCCTCCAGGTCGAAGGACTGACTGTTGCCGCTCCGGGCAATCACACACCCATCATCAACAACATCGCGTTTCAACTCGAGGCTGGAGCCGGTCTCGGCGTGGTCGGTCCGAGCGCCTCTGGCAAGTCTACGCTCGTGCGCGCACTCGTCGGTGCGTGGATCCCGCTGCGCGGAACGGTCCGGCTCGATCAGGCCGCTCTCGACCAATGGGATATGGAAGCGCTCGGGCGGGACATCGGCTACCTTCCGCAGGACATCGAATTGTTCGAAGGTACTGTTGCGGAGAACATCAGCCGTTTCGAGGAAGGAGCCGATCCCAAGATGATAATTGCTGCTGCTGAAACGGCAGGTGTGAACAGCATGATCCTGCGGTTGCCGGACGGGTTCCAGACAAAAGTGGGCGACTACGGCACGGCTCTTTCGGCAGGGCAACGGCAGCTGGTCGGCCTCGCACGCGCGCTCTATGGCGATCCGTTTCTCGTGGTACTCGACGAGCCGAATTCGAACCTCGATTCCGATGGAGATGGCTCCTTGGCAACTGCGATCCACGCGGTCAGGCAGCGTGGCGGGATCGTTGTGGTCGTTGCTCACCGTCCCTCGGCGCTTGTCAACCTCGACCAGCTTCTTGTAATGGCTGGAGGCACCGTACAGGCCTTCGGCTCCAAGGATGAAGTGCTCGCCCATGTGACCAGGCAGGCGGCCGAAGCGAGTGCCCAGGCCCGCCAAAAGCCGGACAAGCAAGAACATGGTACGTCGACGATCGTGCCACTTCATGACAGGCGGTGAGCCCGATGTCTGTGGTCCAGCAACAACCTTCCAGTCTGTCGTCTCTGAGGCTTCATCATGGCTGAGTTTTCTGCGCCCTCTCGACCGTTCCGCGGCAAGCCGCCTAGGGAGAGCGACGGAATTGGCGCCAACCTCCTGTTTGGGCTGGCGGTCACAATGTTTTTGGTCGGAGGCGTTGGCTTTTGGGCCGCCAGGGCCACGCTCGCAGGAGCCGTGATCGCTGGGGGGACTGTTGTCGTGGAAAGTAATGTCAAGAAGGTGCAGCACCAGGAAGGTGGTATCGTCGGCGAACTACTGGTACGCGAGGGTGACCGCGTCAACGCAGGCGACGTGCTCCTTCGTCTCGACGAGACCATGACGCGGGCCAATCTGCAAATCGTAAGCAAGCAACTCGACCGAACCGTCGTACGACAGGCTCGTCTTGATGCCGAGCGGCGGGGGCTTTCAGACATGAAATTACCTGAGAGCCTTGAACGACGTACCAGCGAACCGGAAATCGCTGTATTGGCGGCAGGAGAGCGCACGCTGTTCGAAAGCAGAGTGAGGGCGCTGGCAGGCGCAAAGGCGCAACTTAAGACGCGTGCCGAACAATTTGAACAGCAGATAGAAGGATTGAAAGCTCAGCAGCAGTCAGTCGCGGAGTCGCTGTTGTTGGTCAGTGAGGATATGGTAGCGATTGAGGGATTGCACAAAAAGAAGATTGTCTCAATGGAGCGCCTGACCAATCTGCGGCTTGAAGTTTCCCGGTTTGGTGGTGAAGCGGGGAAATTGGTTGCCTCCATCGCTGAAATCAGAGGCAAGATAAGTGAGACCGAGCTTCAAATCCTCGCGCTCGAAGAGGAGATGCGCAAGGAAGCGGCTACTGGCTTGCGTGAAGCCGAAGGCGAAGAGGCCGAGTTAATCGAGCGCAAGATCATGGCCGAGAACCAGCTTGCCCGGATCGATGTCCGGGCACCGCAATCGGGCATCGTCCAGGAGCTCGCAGTCCACACCGTGGGAGGTGTCATAGGTGCGGGCGAAACTGTCATGCTGATCGTGCCCGCCGCTGACGGACTTGTGGTCGACGCGCGGATAGCACCTGCCAGCATAGATGACGTCGAACCTGGCCAACCGGTATTGATCAGGTTCTCGGCGTTCGACGCCAATACGACCCCGGAGTGCAAAGGCACCGTCAACAGGGTGTCGGCCGATCTCATCAAGGATGCTCAGGCACAGTTGGCCTACTTCGTCGCGCGGATCGCCATCGATGACGAAAAGGCCTGTTTGCTTGGCGCAAAACGATTGGTCCCGGGTATGCCCGCAGAGGTACACATCCAGACGGGCGAACGCAGTGTGTGGTCCTATGTGATGAAGCCGCTGTCGGACCAATTCTCAAGGGCGTTCAGGGAATAAAACCGAGCGCAGTTACCGGCGATCCGGCACCGGGCTTCTTTGTTGGTGATCCTGCGGACCTGTTTCGTCACACGATCCAGAAGTCATCGTGGGTCATCGAAAGTCCGCTCGCGACCGAGGCGAAGTTGACGGCAGCCCGCCCTCCCACGCCATCGGCGTCGTATGAGACTGTGCCAGTCAGATCATTGTAGAGTATGTGGTCATTAGCATCGGCGGCAGTCGCTCCGATATGGAAGGCGTCAGCCTCGAGAGCTCCCGTTGCCATGAACGCGTTAAAAACCAAATGGTCCAGACGTATGGTATCATCCAGCACCGAGAAATCGGTAATTCTGTCGAGATTGCTGACACTGTTCAGTGGCTGCTTGAAGAAAAAGGTGTCGGCTCCGACGCCGCCGGTCAATATGTTTCTGCCCGCATTGCCGACGAGCAGATTGTCGAGCGCATTTCCGGTGGCGTTGATGTTGGCGCTACCCGCCAGAACCAGATATTCGACGTCGCCCTTTACATGGGCCGTATCGGCTAGGCTAAAGCTGACCAGTGAATTGATCCGATCAATACCATCCGAACCGGTTTCGTCGACTGTGTCACCGGCATTATCGACAATATAAGTATCATCGCCATTGCCACCAAACATTCGATCGGCTCCGGTATTGCCATTCAGCACGTTAATTCCAAGGTTGCCGACCAGTACATTGTTGAGCGCATTTCCCGAAGCATTGATATTTGCACTGCCCTGCACTGCCAGGTATTCGAAAGCCCCTCTTACATGGGCCGTATCTGCCAGGCTGAAGCTGAATACGGAATGGATACGATCGAAGCCATACGAACCGGTTTCGTCGACGACGTCACCCGCATTGTCGACAATATAGGTATCGTGACCATTTGCGCCGCGCATGGTATCGGCTCCAATGCCGCCATCGAGCACATTATCGCCTAGATTGCCGACCAGGAGATTATTGAGCCCATTTCCGGTGGCATTGATATTCGCACCGCCGCCGAGAACCAGGTATTCGACGGGGCCCTTTACATGGACCGTGTCTGCCAAGCTGAAACTGACGAGGGAATTGATCCGATCGACACCGGTTGAACCGGTTTCGTCGACTATGTCACCGCCATTGTCGACAATATAGGTGTCATCGCCATTGCCGCCACGCATTGTATCGGCGCCGGCGTTACCATTGAGCACATTGATCCCGGAATTGCCGATCAGCAGATTGTCGAGCGCATTTCCGGTGGCGGTGAGGTTGGCGCTACCCGCCAGAACCAGGTATTCGACGGCACCCCTTGTACTCGCCAGGCTATAACTGATCAGGGAATTGATTCGATCGACACCGTTCGAACCCGTTTCATCGATCATGTCACCGGCATTGTCGACAATGTAGGTGTCATCGCCATTGCCGCCGAGCATTGTATCGGGTCCGGCATTGCCATTGAGCACATTAATTTCGGAATTGCCGATCAGCCAGTCCGCACCACTTCCGCCTGTAGCATTTTCGATGACCGCCCCGAAAGCTATCGAAACGTTCCTGGTCAGACCGCCAATGCTGGAAAACGCGCCGGCGCGTAAGTCTATTACCTGCTGTTGACTGAAACCAGACACGTTGAGGGTGTCCGTACCGCCAGCGTCCCATATACTCATAACCGGATCACTATTGATTGCAAAATTAAACACCGCTCCGGCGTTCGAATTGAATCCATAGGTCGTATTGCCGGCGCGAACAGTCATATTGGCCCCGTATAGCTGTTGCAGGGCAAATATGTCGTACAGCATCAACGTGTCGGGATAGCTATTGTAGGACCTCGTGGTGTTTGATTCATCAAAATAGCTCATCACCGTATATTGATGACTATCCTGAATGAATTGCGCATCATTGCCATAGGTTATCGGCACGCCGGATGCCGCGTCGTACTCTCCGGGATGCGCCAAACCAAGCGCATGACCAATCTCGTGCAAGATAGCAAAGGCATCGTAGCTCCCGCTTGGCAACGAAGTGGTCGATACGCTGGTACTGTTCAGCCAAACATCCCCGGCGGCATTTGCACTGGCGGTCGAACCCGGCATATATGCGAAAGCGCCAGCGCCATCCCAATATGACGTATAGCCCCCAAACAACATTGTTGCATTGTTGGTCATACCGCCGGGGTTAACCTGGGAGAAGGTGATGTTGGCGACACCCGAATAGGCCGCAAGACTTGCCTGTACAGCTGAGATCTGAGCCGACGTAAGCTGGTTAAAAGCGACAGGAGTACCCTGGGCATCGGTGGTGTAATCAGATGTCGCCCGAACGCCCCATGTGACTGTCGCCGGCGTACCCGGCGTGCTCCAAGACAGATCCTCCCGGAGCAATGCGCCCGCACCCATGAATTCGTTATAAGTTGCGCGGGTCCCCGCGACGGCCGACAATCCGTATTGGCCCGTATAGAAGCCGCCATTGGACCCGGCATTGATATAATAGACTCCGGATGCAGTTGCGGTGAAGGTTATGGTCGAATTGCTGCCAGGCCCACCCCAATCGTCAAAAGCGATCTGAGTACCTGCACTATTGTGCAACCCAAGAAATGTATCGCCGACGCGGTCGGATGAAACGCCCGTTCCCACCATTGCAAATGTATAAGTCTGCCCCGCTACAAGATTGATCCGGTACCAGTCGGCGTCGCCTTGAACGCCGAGCTGCCCTGCCGCGGTCTGTCCGACAGAGAGCGAATAGGACGTGGCGGTGTTGGCAGCTGCATCGGCTGTTTCCGTAACACTTGGCATGCGCAACCTTTCTGAAAATTTCGGTGTTTATTGTTATGGCTTCCCAGGCCCATGGTGATGAAACAGGAGTGCAGAACAATGATTGGTCTGAATTTACTTGCAGGGTCGTGCGAGACACACCTGCCTCGCCCTCTCAATCGCCTGACCTAGAATCTTTTGATTTTCCTCAGATGAAATCAGCGGACTGCCTTCTGCAGCTTCCTGCACACGCGCGAGCGCCTCCTGACATGTCGCAGCGTTCATTGGACGCTGCGGATTTGGGGGAGACGTTGCTGCCGTCGGGGTTACTGCCAATGTAGGGGATACAAGGACAATCGCCATCCAATACCTTCGCCAGCCCCTTGCTAGGTGCTTCATTTATATACGCTCATTTCCCAAAGAAGGAGACATGACACTAATACTAAAGAACAATGCATTTGCAAATGAAAAATGCTGTTAGCGACGCCACTAAAACGACAAGGAAATTTCAATTTCTTACTTCAACAATTTGCATTACACAGTTTATCTTTATTGAATTTCGAAATTCAATAACTCCGCGAATTTGATTGGTAGCCGGCAAGCTTTCAGCCGGCAACCAGTCTTCTGAGCCTAGTTATACTTATGACTGACCATAGAAGATGTCGCTTTGCGAGGTTGCTCGGTTGTGTCATCGATTGTGGAGGTAAGTCGCAGCAATGGCGGATAATAGGCGTAATGATTTTCAGTCTGGTTCGCATACTTTTCATAGTCAGCCTATTCATCGGCGGTCTGAACAGTCAGGTACGCGCACAAGACGATTTATTTGCTGGCCGGCGAGGTTTGGCTGGACCAGAGCAGATGCCATTAGAAAATGTAACCTGTGACGGTCTTGCAGCAATGCTTGCGGGGCTTGAAGTGCCTTCAGGTGACCGCATCGATCTTTGGGCTTCCGGGCCACTTACCCTCATTCATTCCGACGAGGCGCTTTGGTATCTCGCCATCTGTTCTGATCCAGGAATTCGGGTGATGTGTGTCACATACTCAGACAACGCAATGAAGCTTGGCGAGCGTGTGCTGGTTCGTGGTGGCATGCGAATTCTGGACGAGACGCATATCGTTCTAGATCCATGCCTTGCTTCGCGCGATTGACGATCTGATTGCGGTAAGTCGAGTTCCACCGAATATCTGCTGGGTATGAACCATACGAGATGAGCACTACTCCTCTGCGTATTGAAACTGACGTTTGGTGATAGGTCCCCATGGGGGACGCTGATAACATTTTTCATGATGCTTTTTTAAGCCGCCTCTTTTTTACGCGAACGACGTGATTATGTATTCGCTGAAACCAAGATAATTCCAGCGGAGGGCGCCGCAATGTCTCACCCAGACACTGCCGTTCGTGTTTTCATTGTGGAGGGCAGATTGACAATCACCGCCGTCAAGTTTCCATGTGCAAAGGATGCAATGCGCGCTGTCCGCAAATACCCCGTGCTGCAGGTGGAAATCGAAGGCGAAGGCACGATGTTACCGGAAGAGTTCATGGCCTATTGTACCGATCATGGGCTTACAAATTAGCCACACAAACGGGCTGTTTTGTTGAAATAGGAATCAATTTGACCGGCGACCCCGTCCCTAACATTATGCGGCTTGGCTATATCAACTGATTTGAAATACTTTTCCAGGCATACTTTCAATGGGCAAACTGAGCTCGCTTTTGTGAGAACGCGATGAAACTTTACATTGCCACCATTGCCGCCGCTGGTTCGCTGATCTGCACGGCACGCGCCGACCAGAATCTGGATGAGTATCGAAAATGCTGGGCGGACGCGTCAACCACGGTGATAGACGCCAGGGGCGTTTCGGGGAGAACCCTCTCATACGCTGTCTTCGTCGCTGACTCTCAGTGCCGACCAGTCAAGATAGAGGCAATGGCGACGAACAGCCTCTCTGTCATGAATTGGGTGAGCGAACAGTTGGTGGTCAAACTTCACAACGCCCATCGGGCGGAGGAGAAGATTTTGCAGGACGTCGCCTCCACAACACCGAATCGAGAATGATATTGCCTGAGCCGGTTGCAGACGTCTCAATTTTCGGACGCCAATAGCCGGCGCCGAATTGCCCTTCTGCCGAAAGGGCGCGGAAACACCCCTTGCGGGTGGCACATCGATGTGGAGGTAACCTCCCGCTCCGGTAACATCGATTATCGATTAACCAGCTCGGTCAGCCAGCAGGCACCGGCGAAGAGACAGACCGTCACGACCACCATCAAAAAGTCTGCGGACTTCCTACGCAGGATGGCACCCGGTTGTTGATAGCAGACCATCCCGGCAACCAGCACCAGCGACAAATAGCTGCTGCACTCAAAGATTTCCTCTTTGATTTGATTCGAGACTGACCCGTGCAGCATGTCGAAAAGCGCTCCGGCCAGCAGAAGAACGCCAGCGATGTAGAACGGCCAAGCAGTTTTGCTGAAGACATACCGCACAACGTCGCTAACCAATCTCCAGCGCAAAACCAGATAAACCACGGCCACACCAGCGACCAGAAGTGCCTCATGAGCCCGGAATGACTTGCTCTGCAGATAAGTCGAAATTGGCCCCGTCTTATCGATCTCCAGTTCCCGCAGAAAAAAAACGAGACCAAGCACGGATACCCCGATGCAAAGCATGCGGTCGGCCTTCGACAGCATCGCGGCTGCTGCGAAGAACAGCGCAGCGCCACTTGCAAGGTAAACAAGCTGAACCGTCTCGATCGCTCCGGACTCATCGAGCGATACAGACACATCGACAGGGTCAATCGCCAGCCAAAAATACGCAGCATTTATCGCTAGGGCAAAGAAGAGGAACAACGCAAATTTTGGCGTGAATTCAATTCTACTCACCGCACCATCCAAATATTAGCCAACCAAATAAGCTGACTGTAATGGACGACGCCTCAAATCGCAACAAGTAGGCGGCGGTAGGAAGGTCGCCGAGCACGTAAGACGGTCTCGCCGCCCTGCCAAATCCAGCATATTATGAGCAGCATGAAAGCACTTTGTAGTTGCACATCGGAACCGCATTGGGGGTAACGCTAACAACGCCGGTGAGCTCGGTGGCGCGGCTGCCGAAACGTGACTGTACTGGCCTGAGAGCGGCCAGCACATGCCTATTCCGGAAAGCAGCAGCGATTGAAATGCTTGGGTTGCGTCGTTCTTTGTCACTGATGCTGCCGGATCCCTCGACAGCAGGTACGAGCGCGCAACTCATCGATTTGCATGGCTTCGGCATCGATTTTGATCGCGGCCACGTTATTGTACCAATCGATCGCTTGCGTTGTTGCCGACTTTGATCGGGCTGCAAAATTGCATCAAGAGTCGCGCTGCTTGCGCTTGGCAATGCAAGACATGATCAGTTGCTCTTCTTCTGTTGAGGAGCATTTGACTGCCTTGAATAAGGGGACGAGATGAAAATATCGAAGAAACGCTTGGCACTGTTGCGAAAATTGGAATCGATCATTGGCAACGAGTGCTACAATGGGAACATTCAGAACTGGGGGCCAAACGGCATATTTTATGGTTCTGGCAGAGAATTCAGGTACCCAATTACTTTTAGCTGCAAAGACGACGGCCCGATAAAACGGAGTGGCTCATACGACGATTTACCTGCCGAAGTTCAAATCACGGGTCGATACAAGTTCGGCAGCAATGAACTCCATATAGTTGCGGCGCTGGATAAGGTTATTTCCTATCTGGAAGAGCACAATGACCTTAAAGTGTAGATCCGCTGGCGTGAGCAAGTAGTTTTGCAGCCCGATCGAGACTCTGTCTGGCATCGTTCTTAGCTTGACGGCCTTGTCCGTTTGGGTCGGCACATCTCGCAATTTTGACGCGGTCGTTCGAATCTGGCGATTGCAGGATCCGCAAGTCCCATTTGCACCGGCAGTTCTGGCTACAACAGCCGCACAATGACCATCGCTCGTCACGCCCTATTCTGGCAAGAAGTGCTCGAATGGACTCGCGAGTAACAGCCAATTCCCACGTCGTATGCGGCGTTTGCTGATGACTAGCGCTTTGGCGCCTGTCGATCTTTTTCGTTCTCCTTTGCGTCCGCCTTAAAGGTGGCGTCACCGTCTTTTTTGCCGGACAACACGCGAGGGTTTGCGCTTAAGACGCCATCATTCTCGGCGCCGTGGCGCGTTTTAACAAACTGCCCTTTTGCGTCGTTCTTCGGACCCGATTGGCTAGCTTTATTCTTCATGAGCGAACCTCCTAGGAAGGGAAAGGGTTAGCAGCGCTATTTGTTCCCAAAAGTAGGGACTTCAATGTGTCCTCGATCTCGAATTGACCCTGCTGAAAGATATCAAAGCTGCGCTCGATACTGCCGCAATCACCTCTTTCACAGGTGATGGGCCCAAATCCCAGGTCGAGGAACATGAGAAGTCTTCAAATCGAACAAGACTGAACACCGCGCTGTGCGTGCCAAGTTCAGTTTCGCCCGAGATTCTCAACGGCCCCGCGCAACGGCGCATCGGAGACACGAACAAAGCCGAGCTATGGATGCTGGGCAGGGTTGCCGTTGAGGTCACGCTTCAATCGAGGTAAGCCCCACTCCAATGTTTCTGATATTTGCAGGGGTCCTTGTTGCGGGCACATTCGCCCTGACCATTTCCTCTTCGATTTGGAACAAAAAGCTGAAGGGCCAACAGGCTCTCTTCGTACCTGGCGCGCAGCGTTTTCTTGCCTACTTTGGACGAATGAGGCGTTTTACTAACGGTGTTAAGATTGCTTGTTGAACCAAGCACCTGCTTCAGGCGACGCCATCCTGGGAGAAGTCGTCGTTGAAGGTGCAATCACAGATCGCAATTTACAAAGCCTGGTTTGAACGGGGCCTGAGTAGGTCATGCGCTGGAATACCGAGCGCATCAGCTATCCTTTGAATTGTATCGATAGATAGGCTGCGTTTATTTCGTTCAATTCCGCTCAGATACGCTTGAGACAGTTCCGCACGATGTGCCAGCTCCTCTTGCGTAATATCTAACTCCACTCGCCGTATACGAATGTTGAGAGCCACGAGCTTGCGCAAAGCGTGAGGGTCGGTCGCCATGCCCTGAAAAAGCATGAGTTTTCCCGAGTTTCCACGCCCTAAAGAGCTTGAAATATATACGATAGAATATAAAATGCGTATTATAATGTCTAATTTCCGAAAAGTCCCGCGGACCGAATGGCAACCCCGCCCGCTACACCTGCAAGCGGGCGCGGGCGAGTGGCCCCATGCTGCTGACCTTTATGTCGGGCGTCAGGTTACCGCCGTCCGCCTTCAATCCGATGTAACCCAGGCCGAGCTGGCCCGCGCTGTCGGGGTAAGCCCCCAGCAATTGCAAAAATATGAGAACGGCAAAAACCGCATCAGTGCATCCATGCTCTTTGAAATCGCGACATTCCTCGGCGTGCCCGTCGGCCGCTTTTTCCAAGGTCTGCCGGGAAATGCGACGCAGAAGGGCGAGCTGGCGGCTCTCCCCGTCGACGAGCGGATCACATTCCTGGCAAGCAGTGAGGGGCGCCGGCTGATTGAAGGGGTGATGCGGCTGCATCCTCGCACGCGCCGCCGCGTATCCGCCCTCATCGCGGCTTTGGGCGA
>NZ_PGGM01000010.1 GCF_003010965.1 Phyllobacterium sophorae | reverse complement strand
GGAATCGGGGCCAACGCTCTTTAGATTCGACGCGGGAGCTTATGCACAACTACTTCAATTCCCGGCTGCGCAATCCCGAAAAAATTCTGCTCCAACGAGCAACTGCCGCCAAATCTGCCCCGGTTACTTCTATCGGCTGTACGCGGGGCAGATGTGGCTTCTGACTAACGATTTCAATTTGAAGTGGTAAGCCCGAAATCGGTGCTGGATTTTTGCCTTCGCATTTCAATTCTCAGATTGCTGGGCTCGGGCATGGGGGGTGATGTAAGAAACTCGTCAATGAGGATCCGCGAGCCTGCGATCTTAGCGCCATAAGTGCTTGATGTCCGGCGTGGAGCAGGTAATTCTGGCCAACAGGCTGTGTCAACGAGGCTTTGCGCATGTATCTGGAGATAGATCAACACCTAATTGAGAAATTTCAAAAGGTGCTTGTCACGGCGCCGCCGCCTGGGCGACAAAAAGAGCAAGTCGTGCAAGATTTTTTAGAGCAGAACACCGAGCTGATACCTACACCGGCAGGAGCGACTCCGGCTCTCCACCTTGATTCGATTATTTCGAAATTCAAGCTCTCCACTGCCCTAACTTCAGACTATGTGTACTTGAATAAAAATTCTGCTGTTTGGGACATAACACTTGTTGAACTTGAGAGCCCTGACAAACAGTTTTTTACGGCCAATCAGAATCGTCCAACGCCAACCGCTGACTTCACGGCCGCTCTCGCTCAAGTCAAGGAATGGCGAGCGCAACTAAGGGGAAAGCAGTCAATGATCATTGACGCGATCAAGCCGCTAATGGAGGGGGCACTCAAGGATAATCCAATTCGGCTCAACTATCAGCTGATATACGGCCGATCGAATGACAAGAACCGGAGCGGTGGGACCAGGGCCTATATGCTGGACCTTCTAGAAAACGACGGCATAAGCGTCTTGAGCTACGACAGCGTAATTAACCTTTATTCGCATTCGCAGAGATATAAGAAGAATGTGCTTAAGCAAGTAAAACACCGGTTTGGCTTTAAACATATGCTAGATAGGCCACGCCATTTTTTCTCAGCTATGGGCCCTCAACACCTCCACCTAACAAACCTTCAAATAAAGAAGCTGATTGCAACCGGCTATGACATGGAGTCTTGGAAACGCGGCACTTTATTAGGATACAATGACATGTATCCACTTCCCACTAACGCCGAGATTCGGGAACAGTATCTTCAAACAATGCGAAGTCGCCTTCGCTGAGTCCTAACTCCTAGCGCTTTGGCTCGATCGACAGTTGGCAACACCATTCTGCGCCAGAGCGGCAACCCACCGCTTCGGTGGCCTGGACGATGCTGCTATGCTAAAGGGCGTTTGCGACCTCCTAAAGTGAGGTGAAGCGGCGTTCGAGAGCGTGCTCGCCGTCTAAGGGTTCGCTTTGAGCGATAGGGTGCGGCGAACACGTCATTATGCAAGGCAGAAAAATGAAGTCAGACCCTGGGACGCGTGGACAGAATGAATTGGTGGGGTGGTGTGAGCCAGAGCACTTCATAGCGCACAAGCCAGATCCGGACCGTCTAGGATGGGATTTTCTCCTTGAGGCGACCCCAGATCATTCCCCAGATCGCCCGCTCGATCAGCAAAATTCACTTCCGAAATTCCTTTTGCAGGTCAAGTCGACCGAGCAACAATCGAGAGTCCCACGAATAAAACTTTCGGCCTTGAAGCACCTCGTTGACGCTGATCTGCCGGCGGCGATCGCTGTGCTCTACTATACGAAGGCCTCTAGGCGTTCAGTCAGACGGCTGATAGTGCCTATCGATGACGGTGTGATCGCCGACACTTTGCGTGCTGTTCGTGAACAGGAAGCGGCCGGCAATCGCGCGATACATAATGTCAAGGTCCCAGTTCCGGTGGCGCGCGGCGTCGAGATCGGACCGGACGGGGAGGGGCTCTCGACACATCTTCACCAAATGCTTGGAGGAGACCCGAGTCGTTATGTCAGCCGTAAGATTAATTTCCGAGAAAGCTGCGGCTTCGACGACGAGCCGACCGTCGGCCGCTTTTTTATCCCGGGTGAGAATGCTCGTCAAAAGCTCGGCGAGCTTTTTCTTGGTAGCCATCGAGAAATCGAAGTCAGTGACCTAATTATCGAGCGGCGCCGATTTGGCGTGCCCTTGAAGAATGACCAGCTTTACATTCGTGATGCCATCTTGGCGATGAATGCTCCGCCAATTTCGTCCGCCTCTATCGAAATAGAATCTTCGTCGGGTGAGTGGATTGCGTTTAGCGTAGACGTCTTCATTCCTCCGCCCTTTGCCGAAGGCGCTACGATACGTTTCGCAAATCAGTTCTTCGAACTCAACATGGATTTCGAGAAACGCTGGGCCGGCATGGTCTTTAATTATGAAGGGGAGCGTGATGTCGATCTGGCAGAGGCAGTATCGATCGTCGAGCTCGGTGCAATCCTTGCTCGCGAGTCCAAGTCAGTCACTATTCATTTCGGGGAAGCGCAACTGCCGCTGGAGATGTCGTCGGATCAAGGACCTTTTTCGCATTGGATTCCGGTCGCGCCGGTCTTGCGTCGGATCAGTGACGCTATCGAGAGATCTCAGCGTCGTGCCGGAGGCCCAATAAAATTATCCTCATTCTACGAATGGGTGGAAGATAACGCTGAGCTTTTGGCTCTCGGCTCGACACCAGGGGTGAACATGTTCTTCCCCCGATGGGCAGACGATGCCATTGTCGATAGCCAAGAGGTGATCCTGGCGCCGATGTCCGTCGATATCGCCGGAATTTTGTACTCGGCCCTTGTGGAGGTTCCGATTGTTTCTATGTCGAGGGCCGATAACGAAATCAGATTGATCGGAGGGCAACCGACTATCGTGGATGACGTTGTGCGCGCCCATGGTTCAGACATCTCCGACTTTATAGATTTTGCGGTCGAGAAGTCACGCAGACGCAGAAATAGTAACGGCCCGGCTTTCGTTGCAGGGGGATTTGAGAACTGGACAAGCAGCGCCAAACGCAACTGATATAGGCGACTCCATCGACAATGTATCTTGCTGACGCCCTTATGTTGAACGAGGCATCATAATGATGACGGCTGGCTTGGATGAACCTTCAAAACCTGAGTTCGCGTCTTTCGATAGCTATCGACATTTCGCGTCCCGGTGAGACATGAACGGCGCTATGTTTGGGACGCGCCCGTGCGGGCTTTCGTGGACACGGTCTTGGCGACAAAGAAAAAACGAGATGTCGCCTTGCGCAAAGGATGGTTCTCTTTCGAGCGCAGCCGGAATCGAGTACTATGCGCCCGGTAAGAACCGAGCAGAGGACCCATCCGGTTACGATGCTGCAAGGATGAAACCTCGGCCAAACAGGTCGACAGAAGGCCGTGCAATCCCAGCTGGAATGCCGGTGCTTTATCTCGGAACCACCGAACAGAACGTGATTTCCGAGATCCGCCCTTGGGCCGGCGCCGAGGTTTCCGTAGCCCAACTCAAACTGAAGCGGAAACTCCGCGCCCTCAATCAGGATGCGTATGCTACTTCCCAAGCTCTCTTTAACGCGCCCCCAATATAGGATAGGTTGCATGCCGGGGCGAGGGGATCTGATTTGCCAACTGCACGAACTATTACCGTCAAGGAGACGATCGATCTTCTCGACGGACAATTTGCCGAGGTCGCAAAGGCAGTGGCGCAAGGCAGCTATGCGTTCTGGCTCGGCTCTGGCATTTCACGCGACCGCGTCATTGGTCTTGACGGTGTCCTTGCCAAATTGATCGAATTTTTGCGCAGCCACGCGACTACAAATCAGAACTGCCGTTTCACAACAACGTTGAATCGGATCATCGATCTCGCCGAGCCAACGCCGGGCGAACGCGCCACGATCGATGTAACGAAGCCGGCGATCGACTGGCCATGTCTCGACAATATCGTCTCAAGGCTCTGGGGAAAATACTCGGAGGTCCTCTCTCAAGATGTGGAGAACGAAAAGCAGGATTATCTCCTTTGGGATGCCCTCGACTTTCCAAACACATTCGCCCATCAGCAAGCAGACGCCGAACATCTCGCAATCGGAATTCTCGCGCTGGAGGGCGCGGTGTCCGAGATTGCAACGCCAAACTGGGACGGGCTGCTGGAAGGGGCGCTTGTCGAACTAGGTCATCCGCTCACCTCCTTCCAGATTACCGTCGAAGGGGCAGATCTCCGTGGTCCGCCGGCGGCGACAAAACTCTACAAGTTTCACGGTTGCGCGCTGCGTGCGATCGAAAAAGAAGACGAATACCGCAAGCTCTTAATTGCCCGAAACGATCAGATCATCGGTTGGATGGGCAACGCGACATTCACGATTGTTCGAGATCAGCTGACGGCGCTGATTCAGCGCTCTCGAACCCTAATGATTGGTCTGTCGGCGCAAGACGCCAACATTCAGCACCTTTTTGGTAAAGCAGGTGCAATCAAGGGATGGAAGTGGGATGCGTCGCCACCGCCGATCATGTTCGCCGCCGATCAATTGACTACCGGGCAAAAGACGGTCCTTTCGGTCGCCTATGGTGACGACTACGAAGATAACCGCCACCAAATTGGTGCTTCCGCCTTGATACAAGCTTTTGGAAAGCAGCTTCTATTGGCGCTGGTTTTGTCGGTCATCACCCAGAAGCTGGAGATGTTGGCAAGTGACGCCAGCGCGCCCAATTTACGTCAGGCTGACCGCGATGGGATTGCCGCCGGCCTCCGCTATTTACGTGACGGCGCCGCCGAGGCTGCCAATAATGATCGACTGACCGCTATCAAGCGGTTCGCTCAGGCGCTGACACGGGCGAAATATCAACTCCAGAACGGTGAAAATCCGGTCGGCGCGGTTCAGTATTTCCCACTCGATCACCGCCCCACTCATCAGATGAAAGGTGACGTCGCGCTGGCAGTGACCGGGCAGCGCGAAGCCGCCAATGCTTTGGGTTTGATGGGTCTGATCGCACAGTCCGGCGACTGGGCGCTCGGTCTTGATGACCCGACAGATCCCGCATCGGGAGCGCTGCGCATCACCTCGTCTGTGGCGCACGCACGCGTGTTCTTTGCCGCAAACGATGACAATATTGCAAGTCTGATAGAGTGCGGCGCTTTTGCTGAAGACGACGCAGATGTCGTGATATTTTGCTCGAAACGAGTAACGGCACGTCAACAGAGAAATCCGAGCGCCAACTATAGGACCGGCGTGTCGGGGCCGAGATATATCGCGTTCGGGCCGATGCTCCAGCAGACGGCGGATCTAGACAGCTTGCTATCTGATCTCCGCGCGGAGGTCGCCATATGAACACAGCAGAGCAGGTCGTCGATATTCTCAAAAGGGAAGGGCATTACCGCGAGCTGCCCAAACCCTTCAAGATAGGGACGCTCAGTTTCGAGTTTACCTCCGCGCTAATTGCTACGGAGAAGGCAAACGATCTGGTGATCGTAATCGATCTCAAAAGTGATGTTCCCGATGAGGGGGCTGTGCGCAAAGTCCATGCTTTGACACGTGCGCTTGACGTTGTCCAATCGCGCAGGTCGGTCACTGCGGTGCTCACTCAAGGACAGGCATCGTCTGAGACGGTACATGCGATGAGTCGTGTCTGCCGCGTGTTGCCGATCGGCACGCCGGTCGGGCAGAATGCCTCCGACCTCGTGCGCGACTGGGTATCGGTGCTGCTTCCGTTAAAAACACCTGAGAGCGTCGAGAGCATGGTCCATTGGGAAGAGGACGTGCGCAAGCTCCTGTCCGAGAATACCCCGGCCGATCTCACACAAAATATCTTTGCCAGCGCGTTGACCGATAAAAATGCCGTTGAGGCAGTGCTGCGTGACCAGTTGACGGCGTCGATTTCGTCCGCGATAGCCGAGGAAGGGAATGATCCATGACCAGTCCGCGGCTCAGCACTCTCGTCATTGAAAACTTCAGAAGCTTGCGCGGCAAGGTCGTCATTCCGCTCGATGCCCAGGTCATTCTCGTTCACGGCACCAATGGAATGGGCAAGACCAGCGTGCTATCGGCGATCGAGCTGGGCTTGACGGGCAAAATCCGCCATCTCGCCGAGGACGACAATGGCTACCAGCGGTTTCTCACACATCTTGAGGCCGACGGTGGCCGTATAGATCTGACGACGACCGCACCACTTCGCGCTGACGGTAAGACCGCCGGTGCATTGATCTTTGGTCAGAACAGCCTCTTTACAGCCAATCCGTTGCTCGCAGGCGATGACATCGGCTTTTTCGCCGAGCGGTGCTATCTCCCGCAGGCCACGCTGGGACGACTACTTGAACTCTACGACGATCAAAAAACAGACTCGGCCTCACCGCTGACTAAGTTCGTGAAGCAAATTCTGGGTCTTGATCCTCTCGATGCCATTGTTGACGGCCTTCATGCCGCCGGTCACGTGACGCGCATTCGCAGTCTCGTGCCTGGCTACAAAGACCTTGAAGCACGCCGCAAAGGGGTTGCGACGGATCTCGCCTCGAACACGAACCGAATATTGGTCGCAACCACCGCAAAGAGCACGCGGCAAGAGACCGTTCGCGACCTCTTGAAGACATTACGCCCCGACGAGCCGTCGATCCTGGCTGCCGAACTGGATCCTTCGGCGGTTCGGGTCTTTCTTGAGGCCGAACGGACCGAAGATGAGACATTGTCCCGCCTGACCAGAATGCGGTCTGAGCTGATGGGATTGTCGGCAAGCTGGCAGTCGGTTCCGGCGGACGCGGCAACGCGCGACCGGGCTGAGCGGGAACGCCTCGAGGCCGCGGCGATGAGCGCTCTAAATAGTTGGCGAAATGCTGTCGGTGGGGAACTGCAAGTGCTCCTCGACGAAATTCGTCCATCCTTTCCGGACCTGCCCTCCTTCGACTCGGATCCGGAGGCCCTGCACAAGGCGACCCTGCAACGGACTACAGACGAGGGAAAGCGGTGCCGATCGTTGCTGGCGGCAAGCGATGAAGCGTCTTTAACACTCAGAAAGGCTGAAGCAACGATTCAGCGATCGACTGACCGCATAGGCGAGCTTGATCGTCTTCTTCAGGCAAGCGCGCAGGACGTGCGCACGCTTGCCAACGCTTTGGCTGGAATAGCGCCACATGTTGCCGGCGAAATCTGCCCGGTCTGCGATCGTGACTACAGTGAACACCAAAGCGGTCCGCTGTCGGCACATATCGCGACTAAAATAGGAACCTTGACCGGCGAGGCTGGCCGCCTGCAATCGCTGGCAACCGAACGCGCGGAAGAGACAACCAGGCTGGATCAAGCCAAACGCGAGAAGCTCGGAGTGGAGCGCCTGGTGCTCTCGCCTGAAGAGCAGGCGGACCTCACCAATGGCGCCGGAAAGATGGAAGCCTATGCACAACGTCTTCAAGTGCTTTCAGGCTCGGCGAGAGAGGGATCGCGTCTTACGCGTGAGGCTTCGGCTGCGCAAGGCGTTGCCGCATTGTCCCGACGGCAGGACGATACATCGACATCAATCCTCCCGGGGATCGATGTCGTGATTTTTGAGGCAACCGGACAGAGGGTCAGCGCATTTGCGACCCCGGAGGAAGCACTAGGGCAAACGATCGAAAACATCGAAAGGCAGATCCAGACCGCAGAGGCATTGATATCGACACGTGTTCGCGCCAATTCGGAGTTGGGCCTGCTTGAAAATGACATCCGGGTTGTTCGGGAAATTCAATCCGCAAGGCAGGAGCTGCTAACGCGGTCCAAGGAATTGGAGGATGCTGTTGCCGGCGTGGACCTTGTTCGCGAACACGCCAAGGATTTGGCCGAGGCCGCAGACAGAGCGCGCTCGAAGATTGTCAAGTCGGTGTTCAACAACACCTTGAACAAGGTCTGGCGTGATCTATTCGTCCGCCTGGCGCCATCCGAACAGTTTGTCCCCAGCTTCAGACTTCCACAGTCGGACAAAGGTAGTGTCGAGGCCGTGCTTGAAACGATCCATCGGTCGGGCAAGGTGTCAGGTTCGCCCGGTGCGATGCTCAGTCAGGGCAATCTCAATACTGCAGCGCTGACGCTTTTCCTGGCTTTGCACCTTTCGGTTCCAGCACGCATGCCGTGGCTTATCCTTGATGATCCTGTCCAGTCGATGGACGACGTTCACACTGCGCAATTCGCAGCGTTGCTGAGAACTCTCTCGAAGGGCTTAGGCAAACAACTTGTCGTTGCCGTGCATGAGCGGGCGCTATTCGACTATCTCACCCTCGAACTCAGCCCGGCATTTCCCGGCGATACACTGATCTCCGTGGAAATCAGTCGCAATTTTGAGGGCACGGCAGTCGCAACGCCTCGCGTTTTCGCCTATTCGGAGGATCGTGCCATTGCCGCTTGACAGCGACGACAAGCAAGGTTGCGCCACAGCGTTTTAATCGGTCAGCAATGATGCGAAGAGGTCGCGCAGCTGCGCGTCATTAAAGACGTCGACCTCCGGCTTGGCGGGTGTAAAATCCGGACCATCCTCTCTCTCAGCCTCTTCCTCGATAGCGCGAATTCTGTCGTTGATCGCAGCAATTGCTTGATCGAGCCTGCCTGAGGGAACGCTTGCGCGAGGCGCCAGCTTCGAAAGACTGCTGATACGTTCTTCGAGAGTGGATTCGGAATCGGTTTCGGCGGCACGCTTGCCGGCAAGCTCGATCTCTTTTTGGATCGCTGACTGGGTGGCGGAAATGAGATCAGGGCTCAGTAGCCGTTCGGCTTCCTCAATGGCATCCGACATCTGTTCCAGATCATCGGTATCGACGCCAGACCGCAGCATTTCCACCACATGGCACTCCAGCATATGTGCGAGGCGTTCACGGTCGGGGAAATTGTCATAATACCCACCCTCCCTCAAATTGGCGGTGAGCTCAATCAAATGTGTTCCGTCTCTCCAGGGCTTCCAGCTCACAGCCGTATCTTCCGCGATGGCGTAAGCAGCCTCTGCGAATACATCTGACTGACTATGGGTCCAAAGCTGAAGGACAAGATGGAGTCGTTCGCTGCCAGATCCGCTGTTTCGGAACCATTGGTCCCCTGAGACAGACCTGCCGATCAGCATGGGCGCGATCGGGATGAATGCGTTGGCAAGTTGCGGGTTTGTCGTTCCCACCTCACGACCTCTCGTCGCAAACCGCCAGATCGCTTGGGCCCATTCGAAGAGAGCGGCCGCCGTGACAAAATCCCGTAACATCGCGCCATCCCGGAGATAGTCAGCCATGTAATCGCGAAACGACGGATTGATGTAGGAAATCTTCGTGCCGCGGATATTGATGAATCCACCCTCGAGGATTTTTACGGACTCTTCGAAATCCTTCGGATCGCGCGTTTGTCCGTACTTTTTGCACAGGTAGGCGTGGAGAGCCTCGAAGGAGACGCGGACCGCGGCGAGGTCTTCGCCGAACTCGGCGCAGAAGAACAGCGTGTAGAGTAGGTGTCTTGAACGCGCATCAATGTGGTTTCGAAACGCGATGTCCCAAAGCCGGGACGGGTTGTTGAGGGTCGCGAGAAATTCGGTCGGATACTCGGATGCATCGATACCGTTGGCATGCAGCTTGTCGGTCATCCATTCGATAATGCGTGGATTATAATTTTTGTGGTCGACGATTTTTTCGATAGTGCCTGTTTCGATGAGGGCGCGGATGTGACTGCTATTGGTGCCAGCAACAGAGAGGTGGTTATAGAGAATGCGGGCGCGTATCCGACGTGTGTAGATTCCAACATCGAGAACGTACTTCGTGACGTCCAGCCGCTGATCAGCGAGATGCTCCGATACCCGTCGTGCTTCTTCAAAAATGTAGGCACGGGTGGTGAGAATGAACCGGGCGTTGGGTGAGGCTTTGATCCGTCGAAGAAAACGCGCGAGTTCTGAATCTTTCATCGAAAGGGCATGTCGATCGAGTGCGATACGCCCCAGGAAGTCGTCGAAAATAAAAACTTGCTTCTTAGTGTCGTTGATTGCCGCAAAGCCGTCCGTCAGGCTCATGATCGGAATAAGTTCCCAGCCTTCCGCAAGGTAGGCGTAGGCCAGCATCTCGGCGAGCGTTGTCTTTCCGACACCTGGAGGGCCTGAGATGATCAGGACGTGCTGCTCCTCCAGTTTAGCGGCCGACTGGGAAAAGCTGGGGTTTTGTGCGTAGACCTTGACCTTCGCTTCGATCTCCGCACGGGTGATTGCAGCAAAAGCATGCGCCGCAGCGTGCAGGACACGGTCAAGGACACCTGTGCTGGATAGCCAAAGCTTGATGTGGCTCTTCTCGATTTCAGGATATGAGCGCAGCAGTCCATTAAGGTCGGACTGGCCAAAAATACGCTTCTCATCCTTCAACGCGGGGCCGATTGTTGCGGCGAGGCTCTTCTTGCGGGCTGGTGTAAGGCCCACGGAGGTGGCAAGCAGATATCTGTCTGGTTGCAGCGCATCGATCGAGGCTCGCTCTTTCTTCATCGCAGACTTGAGGGTAGCAAATGGTGAGCCGGCATAATGCTTCGCTTGCAATATGGTCGTTTCGCCGGCCTTCGAATGGCGGCCATCAATTCCCTGGTCTGGGCCAGCAGAAAACGCCTCGAACCTTACGCCGTAGTGTTTCCCTATTAAGTCGTGTGTGGACACCTCCGGGAATGCAAGCAAATTCTTTCGCTTCGGCAATGAGCATGCGGTCGAGTTCCGTCGTGTGTCCGGCCTCTGATGCGGCGTTCAACGCCGCGGGCCCTTATGGATGTTCGGGGATCTGATCCAAATCGGACAGGCGTGCTCGAGGCACCCGCGATTTAACTGGTTTTTCCGATCCCGTCATTCTCGACTTTCGCCCATAAACCTCCGCTTAGAACCACCGCATCCCAACGCTCCAGCCGAACGTTCTCAGGCGGCGGCTGGAGATTGGTATACTCCACCGCGGGCCATCAAGGCCCAAGCGACGCGAGCGATCTTGTTTGCCAGCGCGACCGCGACCAGCATCTTCGGCTTTCGCACAAGCATGTGCCCGAGCCAGGTGTTGGTAGTACGCTGAGCCGCGTGCCGCACGACAGCCATGGCGCCAATGATCAAGAGACGTCGTAGATCTCGTTGTCCCATTTTCGACGTCTTGCCCAGCCGCGTTTTGCCGCCAGTCGAATTCTGCTTTGGGGTGAGCCCAAGCCAAGCGGCAAAATCACGTCCTTTGATGAAGGTTGAGGGCTCTGGAGCAACCGCCACCATCGCAGCAGCGGTAATCGGACCAATGCCAGGGATCGTCATAAGCCGTCGGGCAGTCTCATCCGTTCTCGCACTTTCCTTGACACGCTCATCCAACGCGGCAATGCGTTCATCCAGCACTTCAAGATGATTGATAAGCTCTTTGCCAAGGTCAATTACAGCAATTGGCAGGGCGGCATCCGGATCTTCAAGTGCTCTGATCAGATGGCCAATGTTCTGTGGCCCTTTCGGTGCAACCACACCGTATTCCGCAAGGTGACCGCGCAGTGCATTGATCGTCTGAGTTCTTTGAGCCATCAGCAGGTCACGTGTTTTGAAAGCCATCGCCTGGCTCTGCTTTTCCGCGCTTTTGACTGCGACAAAGCGCATGGTCGGGCGGGACGCTGCCTCGGCGATCGCCTCCGCGTCAGCAGCATCATTCTTTTGCCGCTTCACAAAGGGCTTCACATACTGAGGAGCGATCAGACGTACTTCAAAGCCAAGTTTGCCGATCTCTCGTCCCCAATAATGAGCACTGGCGCAAGCTTCCATAGCCACGACACATGGTGGATGGGCGGAGAAGAATGACAGGAATTTTGCCCGCGACAGCTTTCGGCGGAACGCTATGGATCCATCGGTCCGCATGCCATGCAGCACAAATACATTCTTCGCCAGATCAACTCCAATAATGATAGTATCGTTCATGGACATCTCCTCGTAGCATGGTTTGACACCGCTACATTGGCACATTGCGATGCCGTTAGGAGGTGTCCACCCCATCGGACAAGATCCTCGAAATCTGGATGCGAGAGCGTTCTAAAATCGTAGGTCATCGTCCAGCGTTATTCTCGCAAATACAAAGCCTTGGCTAAGTTAGACGGTGCAACAAGAGATATCCGAGATCAAGGGGAAATATCAATGTAAGCAAGAGTTTAAAGGTATCGTTCCAGGGCTTGGGTTCGTATCCCTTCAAGGCGCTCATTGGAAATTCACCTGTCCCGATATGCTCGGCACCAATCGGATTCAACATAAGAACAGCAGGCCGATATTTGAACAATCACTCGACAGGGCGCTTGATATTCGATTGCGGGATACTCAGTTCAGCGGAGCATGAGAGTTGCGACGATCTGATTCTGGTTGTGCTTTACACCCGCAAGGCGTGGGTTACCGGGCGGTTATCATAGACGCAACCCAGCCTCAGGGATAAAAGCGAACATATCGTACGGAACGCTCGTATAATATCCCGCAACAGCGCTTGCTTCTCGCTGTTCGAAAGAAACAGGACATCGTTCGCGCACCTGACCAGATCCCGATTAATGCCGTCCCGTCCAATTAGCCGAAAACGCTGAAGCTGGAGCCGGGGAGGCGTTACGAATGTCTGAATATTTCCAAAGGCTGCGCGCACCTGCATGACTGAGTAAGTCCCTCTGCGCAATCGCAAAGAATCACAAATTTCACCAGCAGATGATTGAGAACGCTGCCGTTAGTCGCGTACGGCGACAGCATACTCCGTCAGACGCCGGATCTGAAGTCTTGCTGGGGGGTATCGAAGGTTTTGCGTACTTTGCGACCTTCCGAGACAACCGAGAACGCACGTCATAGCGGTTATTCTTGGGAATAAATCCTGGTTCAACCGCAATTAAGTGCGTCTCAGCAGCGCCAGATTCGTGAGGCCAACAATTTCAGTGCTGTTATAGGCGGTACTCTCATTTAATATGGGATACCGACCACTGCATCAGCCTTGACGAACGCCAGAGCTATATTGTTTGATGTCACCATAAACTGCTTCAAATACGCGCCGTAACTGCTCCGGCCGTCCCCCAATCTGAGTCCCCCAAATTTGACGAGGAAACCGCGAAGAAGCTCAACCACTTCCTCATCCAAATGTTCCGCATCCTTGTGCTTGATCATGGTCATCACAGCATTTGAGCGGGCGAATGCGGCGAGTTCGCTGGCGGAAAAAACCGGTTCACCCGCTTCCGCCGATCGGGATATCAGAATGGTTCGTACGCACCACGCGACTCTGCGGTTGATCAGAGGAGCAATGCGTTGATTTTGCCCGTGATCGATAAGGAACCATCCAAGATCGGTCGCCTTTTGGACCTCTGACTCATAGGATGACCGGATCCGAAACTGCGATCGGAGCAACGCGAGCTGTTCAAGCGGATCATAAATGGGCTTCGCTTCACGTATTATATGGCAAACAAAGAGGTCGCCGTTCTGCGCGCGCAATTGAAGATCGCCGAGCGGATAAATCGACGTTGAAAGGTGCCCCTGCAGTACATGCCTGGGACCGTCGTCTTCGGTGATGAGAAGAAGGTCCGTGTCAGACCGCAAATCCTGGTCGCCGCGCGCGTGGCTGCCGAAAAGAAGCATCGCAAAGACGGTCATTTCAATTCCAATGCTGAGGATAAATTCGACGAGCGCTCGCTATGCTCATCTCGATTTCTTGTTCCGAAGTGCCTCCACGGACAACTTCCGCACGACCTCGCGGGCTTGAATCACTTCATCAAGGTTTCGCAGGACCAGTTGCTGTTTTTCCGGCTTTATTTTATCGCCCGCAAGATCGAGATTATGTTCATTGATGAGATAGAATGCGGCGCTCAGGCGGCACGGCAGACGCAGTTCATCATCTGTCATATCATACTCTGCCGCGACGGCTACTTGCTTTGCCTTGTCAAGGCGTGGATTGGGTATTAGCGCCAGTTCGATAGTGTGGTGCCATTCCAAATCCATGCTTGGATCGATATCACATTCGCGCGGCAGCCCCGCACTTGTGATACGATTCAGGTTGTAATCCCTGAAATCGTTATGTTGTTCCGACCAAGCGCGAACATACCAGCGGTCGGCTGAATACAAGAATGAGTGCGGGGCGACAACGCGGATGCCCCCCGGCGATCCGGTGAGCGATTCATAGCCCAACTCCAGCTCACCTCTCTGCTTGATTGCATCCAGGATACGGAGCAAATAGGTTGGGTTTGTCGGCCGTCTTCGAAGCTGGCCGACGACTTCGATTGGCGGCATCTGCGAAAACCACGTGTCCTCTTCGCTCATCAAACCACGATTGACTGCCATCAGCTGCAGCAGGAACCGGTCTGAAAACGGTCCGATAAATTCCGGCTTATAATCAGCGGTCCGCACAAAACTCTTTTTGCTCGGGTCATACCTGAGGTTCCTTTGTGCCCGCAATTGGTAGGCCGAGATATCTGACGACGCCTGCTGCTCAGATATCCCAAAGAAATCCACAATATCTTTCCGATTGAAAAAGCCATCCCAGAAAAGACGAAAATCAATGAATTCCAATCGCTTAGCGACACCCCATTTCAGATTATGATCCACGGTGCCCGTCATAAATGCCTCTCCTTTCTATTCTAACGTGTAAAAAACGCATCGTATTACTTGATTGATCTGACAGAAGTGATTACCTTTTATGGACGCATAGCAAGGTGCCGTCAACGTATTGGAGCTTCCAACACGTTGACGGCTGAGATGGGAGGCTCGTCTGTTACGCGCGAATTTTTGATGAATAACGCGAAAGGTTCGAGCAATGACAGCCCAGACGACGCACTTCAAGGTTAGCAACGGCGACATGACGTTAATTGAAACTGGCGACGGGCATTTCGTCCTCGTCGACTGCAACATTCGCACGGCAGCAGATGATTTGAATGATGATACCCCAGACGTTGCCGGACAACTCAGGGACCGCCTGCCACTCGACAGCGATGGACGTCTCTATTTAGATGCCTTCCTGCTCACCCACCCCGATAATGATCATTGCAGGGGGCTGCAGAAGCACTTCCACCTTGGTCCACTGAGCGGATGGAATAAGACCGAAGACAAGATCGTCATCCGCGAGATGTGGTCGTCCCCGATCATCTTCCGGCGCGCGTCTCGTAACCATACGCTCTGCGATGATGCCAACGCATGGGCGGCGGAAGCCCGCCGCCGTGTCCGCCATTTCCGCGCGAATGGTTATGCCTATGAGGGCGATAAGATCAAAATTCTGGGCGAAGATATCGATGGCAAGACCGATGATCTGACTGAGATCCTTGTCGCTGGCGGTGACGTTTTCCATACGATCTGCGGGGTTACCGACAACACATTCGCTGGACATCTGCTGGCACCGCTGTTGGCTGACGACGAAGAAGAGGTTGAATTTCTCAGCAAGAACAATTCGAGCGTCGTCATCAATATCTCACTTGGAAAATCTGATCTTCTTCATCCAAGCTTCTACCTCCTCGGCGGTGACGCCGAGGTTGGTATCTGGGAGCGGATGTGGGCGAAATACGGCAACGATCCTTCTATCTTCCAGTTTGACGTCTTGATAGCGCCCCATCATTGCTCCTGGCACAGCCTTTCGTGGGACAGCTGGTCTGACATGGGAGAAGAGGCCGAGGTTTCAGTGGACGCACGGAATGCACTGGGGCAGCCGATGTCGGGCGCTACTGTCATCGCGAGCAGCAAAGAAATCATGGACGACGAGATCGATCCGCCATGCATCCGAGCCAAGCGCGAATACAAATCGATTTTGAACCCTGTGAATGGCACGTTCACATGCCTCGGCGAGCTTGGCGGTGACGCACCCCTCGAATTTGAAATCACGTCGACTGGGGGACCGAAGCGGAAAGAGCGCTTGGCGAAAGCCAAACTCGCAGCTCCGACCATCTTCGGACTTGCGGGGGCGGCGGCGGGCAGCCAGAGCGCCTTGGGCGCACAGCCTTTCAAGCACGGGTGACCGACTTGGACGAGCCAACGTCTGCCATTCTGCGTGCCGTGCGCCTGATCCGGGCGCACTCGCGTGTGGTCACGCTGGAAGACAACCTGGCAACCGATCTGTCGATTGTCGTGCATATTGATGCCGGCCTGAACAATCGTTGGCGGGCCGTCGGCGCGAGTCCCAATGGTGTGCGGGCAATCGAGCCCGTCACGTTTCGTTTTTCCCGCCACTATCCGGCGGACATGCCCGATGTCGCGCTGAGAGCTGACTTTGATCGCTCTCATCCACATCTTGTACCAGGTCCGCTGACGGAACCGCCAAGACCTTGCTACATAGATGGCTCCCCGCTTGATCTTATCCGGCTTCGAGGGCCGCAAGGCCTCGTGACCCAGCTTGCCGACTGGTTGGAAAAAGCGGCAGCGACTGAACTGATAAACCCCACACAAGGCTGGGAGCCCGTCCGCCGTGATCGTTTCGATGATTTCGTCGAAGCGGACGCCCAAGCGCTCCGCGAGCTTATTGACGCAGACGGCGGCGGCGCATTCTTTTTCGCACCTTTTACGGTCATCAGTGACCGCGAACTGCGGTGCTATTGTTGCCATCTGATCGAAAGAATACCCCTTCGACCCGACATCGCTCCGACCCTGAGCGACCGCTACGGCCAAATTGGAATCGGTGTCGCGGTATGGCCCCGGCGTAATTTCATTGCCGACAGGTACCAACCCGAAACTGTCACCAACGTCAGCGAGCTCTTCGAACGGGCGAAAACGCTGGGCTTATTTGATTCTCTACGGACGAATCTCGGTCTTCTACAGCGGCGTCTCCAGGCCGCACCGGTCAAGACACCGGTCGTTATCTCGGTCGTTCTCCTGGTTCGTCGTCCGCTCGATCTGATTGGCCAGACCTCCCCGATCGAAATCCTTCCATATGTGATTGAGATACACGGCGCAGACGAGTTGAGCCCGAGCAGCCTTCATCCGGTCCGGCTGGCGGCACATCGAGATACTCTGAGCCCAAAACTGCTGTCGAAAATATCGGGTGCAGCCATGGAAGATATAGCCAGATGGACACTTCTCGGTGCGGGCAGTGTTGGCTCGAAGCTGGCACTGCATCTGGCAAGAGAAGGAAAGGCACCCAGCGCAATAGTAGATAACGGGTTCCTCAGCCCACACAACTTCGCGAGACACGGACTGCTGCCTCGATCGAGGTTCGAGACACTGAACGACGCGAAGGCGCACGCTCTACGCGACGCGATCGCCCTGATGGGTCAGACCACGACCAGCTATTTCACCGATATGCTCTGGTTGGGCGCGGCGGCCGATGAAGACCAGCGCAACAAGGTGTGGCCGCGGGGCACCCGCTTCCTCGTGGATGCCACCGGCTCGCCTGCTGTCACAGATGTCCTCTGCCTGCCCGAAGTCATCAAGACCAGGCCCAGAGCCGTAGAGACAAGCTTGTTCGGAAAGGGGCGCGTCGCTTATCTCGCTGTAGAAGGTGACATGGCGAACCCGAATTTGCAGGATTTGGCTGCCGAGGCTTATCGCCTTTTTTCCGGAACCAAGGCGCTTGAACAGACAGTATTTCCTAGTGATGGCGATCTCATTTCGATCGGCCAAGGATGTTCGACACTAACAGCGCGCATGTCCGACGCGACGCTTTCCGCCCCCGTTTGCGCCATGGCCATGAAGTTGTCGTATCTGCTCCGCGAGGAGAGTTGCAACGCTTATGGCGAGATCGTGATCGGAGAGATAGCAGAGGATTTGCTTGGCCAGGCGTGGCAACATCATAAGGTGGATCCTTTGGTTATCCTCGCAGGTGAGAATAACGCGACCCCGTTCGTCCGGATGTCCCGACGGGTCGTTCAAATTATCGACCAGACAATATCGTCTTATCAGGACGTCGAAACCGGAGGAGTACTCGTAGGGCGCTTCAACGAAACGACGAACAGTTTTCAGGTCGTCGATGTTATACCCGCCCCTCCGGACAGCCAATTTAAGGTCGATCTCTTCTTGCTGGGTATAAAAGGGCTGACCGATGTCCTTCAAGGCTACATAGCTCGAAGTCACGGAACGCTCTATCCGGTTGGGACGTGGCACAATCATCTTGCCGACAGCGCTGCGTCGCGGACCGATCTGGCCACGGGCGTACAACTCGCGTTCGGGCAGACGTTCCCCGCAGTCCTTATCATCAGAACGCCGGATCGATTTCATGGACTGGTGACCGAGGCGATTGGTGACGAGGCTGAGACGGCCAAGGTCACCGTTTCAACTATATCGGAGCGGGCGGGATGACGACGCAACGCGATGATAGCTGACGGAGAGAAACTATGTCAGGTGTTTTCAAGCAGTTTGATAGCTACACGCTGCGAGCAAGGGTGTTTCCGGCGCTCATTGCCGGTCTTCCGACCTTGGCGATGTTGTTCTTTGTCATCCCTTGGGACAGGCTCGGCATTTCGCATCTTATTGCCAGCACTATGGCCATTGTGCTCTTGGTGGCATTCGCAGATGTCGCAAGGCGCGCGGGCCGAAACGTCGAAACCATACTGGGCACTCGCGCTACACCGGAACTCTGGTACCGGACGGACAACGCAATCGATTCCATATCGAAAGAGCGCTACCGGGCGTTCATGGGAACAAAACTTCAAGTTTCACCTCCAACTGAGCAGGACGAAATCTCAAATCCGGCGCAGGCGGACCAGTTTTACTTGAGCGCCGGATTTTGGCTGCGCGACCACACGCGCGATACAAAGAAATTCAAACTCCTCTATGAAGAGCTCCTGACCTATGGTTTCCGCCGCAATCTCCTCGGATTGAAACCCGTCGCACTGTGCTTGAACGCAATAGTGGCGATCCTTTGTCTTGCTGCAATTGTGTCACCGGTGGAATTGCCGATCCATCAGTCCATCGAAAGGTTAACTGTTGTCATCGTAGCCGTTGTCCTGCACTCCGCGTACATGATTTTTGCGGTAGGGAAGCAGGCGGTACGCGAAGCATCGAGATCGTATGGGGTTCAACTAATCGCCAGTTGCGAAACACTTTTGGCACCGCCCCGGCGGTCCTCTCCTAACAAAAAATCGACATAAATGAGATCAGCGCCATATCCAACGAGACCGAAAGCGGCCGTTCGGCGCTCGTTCAACGGGTGGGCGCGGTGACAAAGGCGCGATGGCTGGTTCCGTTGCAAACTTTCCGTCGATGATATCTGTGCGATTGAAAAGGTTCAGCGTCGAACCGGGAAATCGCGATGTTCAAGGGCCGCCATTTTGATCGATCTGTAATCCTGCTTTGTGTGCAATGGTATCTTGCCTACAATCTTAGCCTTCGAGACTTGAAAGAGATGATGGCTGAACGTGGCATCGAGCTCGATCATTCGACGATCCATCGCTGGGCCATTTATTTCAGCCCTCGACTACTTGAGCGCTTCAATCGCAGAAAGCGCACCGTTACCCGTAAATGGAATTTCGACGAGACCTATATCCGGGTAAAGGGAGAATGGATGTACCTCTACCACGCCATTGACGGCAACGGGGATACCGTCGAGTTCTACTTCAGCAAAGATCGTGATCTGAAGGCAGTGAAACGCTTCATTTGCAAGGCTGTGGCGCGTCATGGACGACCGGATTGTATCACGATTGATGGCAGCCAGACCAATCGGATGGCGATCGTTCAATGTGATACTGAGAGCCAATTAAAGGACCAGGCCTTAGAGCGCGGCAGACGCATTACCATCCGCTCGAGCAATACCTGAACAACTGCATTGAGCAGGATCACCGCAGTATCAAAAGACGCATCTGTTCCATGCTGGGGTTCAAGTCGCAAATTGGTGACTATACTGATGATGTCCCGCGTTCGCGTGAAGGGTATCCCTGTGTCGTAAAATGATAGAGGCGCATATTGCTCTGATGGCGGGTTATTGGGCTTGGCGGTTGGAAGAGAAAGGTGTTGCTCTTCAATATACTCTAGGAATTGCTACCTGAAATCCCGCGCCTTCACTTTGGTAGCGTCGAGTTGGAATCGACCCGCCTTCAGGATTTCCCTATCGTTCACGATGTGATAAAACCTCTGCTACATCCCTTGGGAATAGAGGAAACGTCACCTTCGATGGCATCAACCACCACCCAGAGACTTCGCGCGCTCGACCTCCTGAAAACCCGGGGAATGCTCCGGCTGAAGGATTTCGTCAGCGAAGGCATTGGCCCGGAAACGCTCGCCCGTCTTGTCCGGGAGGCAGCGGTCATCCGCGCGGCACGTGGCCTGTATCAACTTCCTAACATTAACATTGAAGCTGCCCATGCACTGGCCGAGGCGGCTATCCTGGTCCCAAAGGGTGTGGTCTGCCTGACCTCAGCGCTCCAATACCACGAACTGACGCTGCAGATGCCCTCGGCAGTGTGGATGGCGATCGACCGTGCCGCCTGGCGTCCGAAAATCGATTATCCTCCCATCCATTTCGTACGCTTTACGGGGTGGGCGCTGACCGAAGGGGTTGAACGCCACCGCATCGAGAATGTGGACGTCCCCATCACGGATCCGGCGAGGACGATTGTTGACTGTTTCCGCTACCGGACCAAGGTTGGTCTCGATGTGGCGATGGAGGGACTGCGTGAGGGCCTCCGCCGCCGTCGGTGCACGCCTGACCAGCTCTGGCAATACGCGCGCAGGACGAGGGTCTGGTCGGTCATGCGTCCCTACGTAGAGGCAATGGTCTCCGATGCCGCGTGAGCCCCGCAACATCGGCGCGTCAGTGCGGACGCGGCTCCTCGATCGGGCACGTGCTGAACGATCAGATTTCCAGATTCTACTGACCCGCTATGCGCTCGAACGCCTGCTTTACCGGCTCAGTGTGTCACCGCATCGGGACCGCTTCATCCTCAAAGGGGCGATGCTCTTCGTGACCTGGGTCGCCGACCCATTCCGGCCCACTCGCGACCTAGACTTGCTTGGTCATGGTGATAGTGATGCTGTGAGTATAGCCGAAACCTTCCGAGCGATCTGTGCGCAGCCTGTGGCAGATGACGGAGTGACGTTTGAAATCGCCGCGCTGACAGCGGCACCGATCCGGGAGGAGACGGACTACGGCGGCGTGCGGGTTCTTACGACGGCAACCATTGCCGGGGCACGAATTCCGATTCAGGTCGACATCGGCTTTGGTGACGCAGTGACACCAGGGGCCGTCGAAATCGACTATCCCGCGTTGCTTGACGCGCCGGCGCCACATCTTCGCGCCTACCCCGTCGAAACCGTTGTGGCCGAAAAATTCGAGGCGATGGTCACGCTTGGTATCGCCAATAGTCGACTCAAGGACTTCTACGACCTCTGGCTTATCGCGCAGACTTTCGAGTTTCGGCGATCGACCCTGATTGAAGCTGTAAGGCGCACGTTCGAACGGAGGGAGACGGCACTTCCCGCCGGTATTCCGATTGGGCTGAGTGATGAATTCACGGCAGCCCGGAGCCCTCAATGGCAAGCTTTTCTCCGGCGCGAGCGCATGGCCGCCGCGCCGGAGATATTCGCTACCGTTATCGTCGATCTCCATCTGTTTCTACTGCCGCTTGTTGATGCTGAAAATGATGAGCAGAGCTGGTTGCCGGGCGGGCCTTGGTCTAAAGAAAGAGAAAATGCTCTGTAGGTCCATGGTCGCGTTCGGCAGGCGCTGGGCTCAAGAGCGAGTGTCCGGGTCGAGGCGGTGGCCCCAGTCGACATCATCGGCCTCTATGTTTTTGGTGCCTCGGATCTGAGGACGGATGATGGCTCGCAAAATCATCCCCACCCACCAGTCCCGTCGTACCGCACGGCATGGGTTCGCCGGAATAGAAGTCGTCGGTGCGCTGCTGACGCCTGACATCTTGGGTCGCATTTGCTGCTTTCGATGCGAACGATCAGTCCTGTGCTCAGCCGATCTCGAGCGTCCCCAATGCCTGCCTGACGTCATCTCGGGCGTCCTCCGGCAACGGCAGAACCGGGCGCGGTGGCTGCACGTGCGCCAGACCGAGGAGGTCGGCGATGACGAACATGACGCGGAAGCTGCCGTACCGCTTGAACAGGGTCCAGAGCGGTTCGAAAGCGTGGTTCAACCGCGCGGCTTCCACAGCGTCGCCTGACTGGGCCGCACGCGTCAGCGCAAGCGCCGGGGCCGCCAGCAGACCTGCGGCAACGCTGTACCAAGTGTCACATCCGGCAAGCAAGGCATCGGCCGCACCCCAGTCGCCGCTGTATCCGATCGTGAACGTGTCAGGGGTCATCTGCCGCAGGCGTGCCAGTTCCCCTGCATAATCGTCATTTGCCGCCAGGGGCATTTTTACGGCGACGATGTTGGACACCGCTGCCAGGCGGGCGATCAATGCATCGCTGAATGTGAAGCGCGTGGTGCCTGGATTGTTGTATATGCACAAAGGCAGGTCCACCTTTGCCACGGCCCCGAAGTGCTCAAAGACTTCGTCCTCTTTCAGGGGAACATAGGACATGGGCGCCAGGAGCAGGCCGTCAGCACCAGCGGATTTGGCATCGCGCGCCAAAGCTTGCGCTTCGTCGGTACGCAATGCTCCCACACCCACGACAAGAGGCGTTTTGCCGCCGATGCATTCAACGGCAGCCTGGACGGCACGCTTCCGTTGCTCTCTGGTGAGGTAAGCATAACCGCCCGTGCTGCCGAGAAGTCCGATGGAGTCTGCTCCCGCGTGATGAATGCGCTCGAGAAAACGAGCCAGCGCCTCGGTGTCAACAATCCCTTCAGCATCGGTTGGCGTAAGGGGGAACGCCGACAGACCACGAAACAAAGTCATCCTCTATCCTTTCGAAACTATATGCGGGAGAGCAGCATGCGCAGCCCTGCGAACGCGAAGAACATCGCTAGAAGACTTTCGATCCAGCGGCGACAGCGACGGTACAGAGCCACCATCGGCGGTGTGGAGAAGACGACGGCGTAGCCGCAGAAGATCGTGACACTCAGGACGGCGCAGCCACCCAATATCGCCGCAATGCTCTGCCATGACGAATTCGGGCCGATGCCCAGCGTGACCAGCGCGATCCATGCCAGCACGGATTTTGGGTTCGCCAAGTGCATCAAGAGCCCCCTGCGATAGAGCGCACCCCGTGAAAGATCGACTTCGTCAGCCGAGGCGCGCGCCGCCAGCTGTTCGTTCGACGTCAACGCCGACCGTCCTGCCTTGAAGGCGAGGAATAGCAGATAGAGGCCCCGGAAATCTGGAGAACGATCAGTGCCTGGGCGTACCTGGCCAACAAGGCGGAGATGCCCGTCGAGGCCATCAGACCCCAGAAGATCGAGCCGCTGACAACGCCCGAGGCGAGCATGAGCGCAGCGCCTCTGCCGCGCGCCATCGCCACGCCCATGATGCGCATGTTGCTCGGGCCGGGGCTTGCAGCGGCGATGACATATGCAGCAAAGACAATAATCAACTGATGGAAATCGACATTCATTCTCTGGACCCTTGAAAATCTCATTCAAATCGATGGATGCGATCACCCGACCGGAGACGTCACTTGGCGATGGCGATCTTTTGGCTGACGATCGTGCAGCCCGGCATCAACGCGTTCAGCCCTTCGACCAGGGCATCCGTCGCCTCCGCCAGTGCTTCGTCGGGCATGGTTGCCAACGCCTCCAATATCAACCACATCCGGCCTCTTGCGGCCGTCAAGCTGGTTCGCGTGCCTTGTCGCAAGTTCCAGCGTCGGCAGGTGACGCCAATATCGTCGCGCCAAATCACTTCACGCGGCGAGGGAGGATCGTTGACAGCTGCCCCGTTCATCACGGTGTCAAACTCTCAGTCCCGTCTGCGATCGTCAGACGGGGTCTTCCGACATAAGCATCGTAGTTCTCTCCACCCACCGGGATTGCGTATTTGAGGCTGACGGCGTTGTAGAGATCGACGATTGGGTTGATGGCCGGAATGGTGGCGTCCTTGAGGACCCGCTTTCTCAGCGCTTGGGCCGAGGACGGCGTGCGGTTCGGCTTCGCGCCAAAGCGGACGTAGGCGTCGGACCAACTCGCCAGATGCGCTTCCGCCCAAGCCGGGCCACCGGCCAACACGCAATCGCAGGTTGCTGCCAGCAATCGGGGATCGATATGTCCTTCTCCGGCTGACTTGGCATCGACTTGGACGCTCATCGCTCTGAATCCGGGTGCAATATTCTGTATTCGACCGTCGATGACGGGATTTTCAAACATCCAGGCAACTCCAAATTCCAGCAAAAGAGACCCCATGAGCGGCGCGACGAGTGACGAATACCTCTCCTTGACTGGAAACCACTATTGCAATTCACTGGCACAAATGAAACTGCCAGTTATGGAGATGTTCATTGGTCCAGTACAACGACGGGTCCCGCAGAACGGGAGCAACGCGTCGGATCTATCATTCCTTGCTCACGCAGATCGAAGCCGGAGTATACGGTGTCGGCGACACTTTGCCTTCGAGCCGCTCGCTTGCGGAAGAACTGGGTGTTTCGAGGACAACGGTGACCGCCGCATTCGACCAGCTGATTTCCGAGGGTTATGTCCGGGTACAGCAGGGTCGGAAAGCAACGGTTGCGTCCGCAGGGCGGCCGAACCAGGTCAACCAGCACGACCGTTCGGCGATTGCCGTGCGCCAACTTTCCGCCTATGCAACTCGTGCGATGGCTCTGCCGTCGAACAGCACCGCCGGGAGGCCGCCGCTCAAGTTCGATTTCCGCTACGGGGATATCGCAGCGACGGACTTTCCAAAGGCCCCTTGGCGAAAAGCGCTGAACACCGTCTTCCTCAGGCATCGCGACAGATTTGGATACGATGATCCGGCAGGAAGCCGATCCTTGCGAGAGGCTTTGCAGGGTTACGTCTGGCGCTCAAGGGGCATCAGTTGCCATCTCGACCAGATCATTGTCGTAAACGGATCTCAACAGGCGCTCGACCTCTGTGCCCGCGTCCTTGTCAATCCCGGCGACAAAGTCGTGGTCGAAGACCCGTGCTACGCCATGGCAAGGAACGTCATGCTCGCAATCGGAGCAAACACCGTTGCTGTGCCCTGTGGCGCTGATGGCCTGGACACCACGAAGCTTCCTGACGCTAGCGACATCGCAGTGGCCTACGTGACGCCGAGCCACCAGTTTCCTTTAGGAGGGGTGTTGCCTGCGGCGCATCGCCAGGCATTGATGGAGTGGGCTGCCTCAGCAAATGCCTATGTCATCGAGGACGACTACGACAGCGAGTATCGCTACGACGTTGGCCCGATACCGCCTCTCTATCTGTCTGGACAAGGCCGCGTCATCTACGTTGGGACGGTTTCGAAGACCCTGGCACCAACCCTCAGGCTTGGATACGTCGTGCTCCCGCATCCACTTGTCGATGCCTTCATCGACTGCAAGCGAATTGCCGATCGGCACACCTCCACGTTCGAGCAGGAGGCTCTCGCGATGCTGATCGAGACCGGCGCCTATGAGCGGCATGTCCGCAGGATGAGGAGACTTAACTCCGAAAGACGCGCTGTGTTTCTCGCGTCAATGACCCGCGCTTTTGCCGACGACATCGAGATCGTCGGCACGACCGCGGGACTTCACGTCGTCGTGTGGTTCAACACGATGCGCTCCGGGCAAGAGGAGCGTTTTGCCGAAACCGCTCGAAACCACGACATCGGAATCTATCCAGTTTCGCGCCTGTTCTCATCCCCGACTGATGAGCGAGCCGGATATATTTTTGGCTATGCATCCATGTCTGTCGATCAACTCGCCAAAGGAGTGGAGAAGTTCCATGGCGTCTACCTTGGCTTCATCGGCAATGCAGCGCCAGGCGGTACCTACGACAACGGGAGGTTCTATGATCAGATAGTTTTCAGTGAATTGCGGAATGCCTGAACCATAAGGCAAGGCAAGGCGGAGTCTACCAACACGAAGGCGGCGAGGCGCAAGGGATGTTGGGTACGACCAACACGTGCAAAACTCCGATAAACGTCGTGAGCTTTAACGATCATGCCGGCAAAGAGTAAAGGGTCGCGCCGCTCGGAGACACATGCGGAACAGGGTACCCTTCAACCAAGTCTCTGCTGCACCCGGGGAGGACTACAGCGCCTTCAGTATAGCTCCATTGCATGGACTACAAAACGAGCGTGCTTCTGATCGACCCGACAAACATGGGGATTGCATGAGACTACCGGTCATAAAAAGAGGCTCGGCGGAGCATATCTTGGTGGTCGTCGTATACCTCGAAGCCGAGCCCGTGCCACTTAGGGTATATGGCACAAAAACCTTCCTACGCTGAGTTTAGAAGGGTAGTCTTTTTCCTACTGCCGGATAACCATGTGTCTGACAACGGACGGACTAAGAAAGCCTGGCGAATTCTAGGTGAGGTGCAGCGCATCGGGCCGCGAAGTTGTAAAAAAAGAGGCTCGACGGTTTGGCATTTGCGACGATCGCCCCTCGAGCCTCTGACATGCCCTTGTCAGGCGAACATAAAACTCCAATGAGGCAGGATGCGCAAGTCCGACCTGCCGCAATAGACAATGTTAAAGGCAGGTCGGGTGCCGACGTGTTGGCGACAGTCAGCCATTAGAGCGCGCGCCTGTATGGTTAACAAAAGCTGAGGCCCAATCAACCGGAACGCAATGACCGATAGACCGGGCCTCAAAGTTGCTGACGCGTGAAAAAGAAGCAGTCTGCTCTTCGTCAGCGCTTCATCGCCAATCGGGGGCTCTGGCGTGGAACCGACTCTCGAATGTTTCTCTTCGATTGCAGAATGCCACGGCCTTACTCCTATCAACTATTGAAGATCGGAGTGAGGTCCTTCGGCCTAGGTTCCGCAGCGAAGCTACGGTGGCGGCTGGCTCGAGTAAATAAATACATCGAGCTAATTTTCCCCGCTATCGCATGAGCGATCTGATCAAAAGACGAGGCCCGATCCACCGGCACGCAATTAACGTAGACCGAGCCCCGGCTGAGTGATGTGGTGCATTCTTTTTTCGTTCAAAGAGTTTAAAGATATTCTCCGACGATGTTCCGCAAGGCATCGACGGAGAGTTCGACTTCTCCGCTGCAGCGCCCTGAATTTCGAGAAAGCATTCTCGACGGGATTGAAATCCCGGGCCAGTAGGGCGGCAGGTGGAGCAACGCCAGTCCGCGCTCTCAATGGCTTGGCGAACCTCCGGGTGCTCGAGGCCATCACACGTCAAGTATCACCACCCCGTCATTGTCGTGGACATGGTCAAAGAAGCAATTCACGAGACAGGCTGATGTTCAATTCTGCAGGGGGAGCGAGAAAAAATGCATCGGCAACGGACGACCCGCGGATCGGCTAGCGGCGTTCTCGGTTGCGATCAAGTGATGAAATAAACTTTCGACAAATTAATTTTGCGATCGCTGCCAATTGAGCAAACGAGCGCTCTTGTCACGATCGCTGCCAACTTGTGCTCCGGCAAACGCTTGGCTACGGTGAAACAGCCAGAAAGCAGGTTTGGAATGACCGAAATCGCATTCGACCATAGTTATAGCCGACTGCCGGACAAATTCTTCATCCACACGTTGCCCACACCCGTCGCGTCTCCGAGATTAATTAAACTGAACCTTAATCTCGCATTGGAGCTAGGGCTCGATGATCGGTGGTTGAGCAGCGCAGAGGGTATCGACATGCTGGCGGGAAATAATATCCCGCGGGGCGCTTACCCTATTGCCACCGCATATGCAGGACATCAGTTTGGTCATTTCGTCCCGCAACTGGGCGATGGCAGGGCGATCCTGCTCGGCGAAGTCATTGATCGAAACGGTGTCCGACGTGATATACAGTTGAAGGGTTCGGGACAGACGCCTTTTTCGCGTGGCGGAGATGGACGTGCGGCGCTGGGTCCCGTGCTGCGCGAATATATCTTAAGTGAAGCAATGAATGCCCTGCGGATTCCAACGACCCGCGCGCTCGCTGCGGTACTGACCGGAGAAACTGTTGCGCGTGAGACGTCTCTGCCCGGTGCCGTTCTCACCCGCGTCGCCTCCAGTCACATAAGAATTGGCACGTTTCAATTTTTTGCCGCACGGGGTGACATTGAGGGCATCCGTGCTCTCGCAGACCATGTCATTGCCCGGCATTATCCCCACGCGGCAGCAGGTGAGATGCCCTACCTGTCGCTCCTGGCGGCAGTGATCGAAGCCCAGGCCTCGCTGGTTGCGCAGTGGATGTTGGCCGGATTTATCCATGGTGTGATGAATACGGATAACATGTCGATCGCCGGCGAGACTATCGACTATGGTCCATGTGCATTCCTGGACAATTACGATCCAGCGACGGTTTTCAGTTCTATCGATCATGCGGGCCGCTATGCGTATGGCAACCAGGGACCGGTCGCTCTGTGGAACCTGGTGCGTCTGGCAGAGACATTGCTCCCGTTGCTTGCGGACGATCAGGACACGGCAGTGTCCTTGGCTCAAAACGCGCTAGCCACTTTCGACGCCCAATTCGAGACGGTGTTTATCACCGGGATGAGAAAGAAGCTTAGTCTGTTCACCGAAGAAGAAAACGACCTGACGCTTATCAAAGAACTGCTCGACACTATGACGAAGAGCCAAGCGGACTTTACTCTGACGTTCCGATATCTGAGCCACTCTGCCGGGACTATGAACGACGATGAGAAAGTCCTCAACCTGTTTACAGAGCCTGGCGCATTCAGGGAATGGCTGGCACGCTGGCGGTCGCGGATCTCTCGCGAACCGCCAACAGGTTTTGAGCGCCGGACTGCAATGCTCCACGTCAATCCGCTTTTTATCCCCCGCAATCACCGCGTCGAAGCGGTGATAGCTGCAGCGGTCGAGAATAATGATTTTCGCCCGTTTGAAGAACTGCTGGCGGTGCTCGGCAAACCTTTCGAGGACCAGTCAACTTGGTACATTATGCGGAGCCACCAGAAGTTCACGAGCGCGTGCTGCAGACGTTTTGTGGTACGTGACGTCCCATATATCCAGGAGAAATCGAGGCTAGGCGCGGTGGGAAATTTGCGTGCCGAATCGGCCGAAACCGAAAAAGCACGGTTGAAGACTTCTAAAGGACCGCTTGAACCCACCAATGGTCAAAGGCCGCCAACTTTGCTTCACATCTAGTCCGGTCCTCACGGTTTTTCACCAAAAGCCGCGACTGCGGATCCAAGTTGGACTTGTTGCAGTCTTCGATCCCGCCTTGGGCTTGGCCGTCCAACCGCGTCGATCTGAGTTCTACGCACTGTCAAGGGCAAACCCTCGGAGATCATTGCTGTAACTCAAGGTTTTGAACTTTCGGGCGTGATGCCGAGTAGCAAACGGAGACGTCTGATCACTGCAGCGGCCTCCAGCATGACTAATCTCGTTTCATCGAGATAGCTGAAATCGATCCGGTCTGCGTAGTCCGTCAGCCTGCCACAAATATCCTCATCGATTTCGTAGGCAGCGGATCCATAAAGAGCTAACAGGCTTTGATATGCCTCGATTTGTTTTGCAGCCTCACGAAGCAGCGTCTGCTGCTCTTGCCGCGAGGTTGCTGCCAGCGTCCGCGCACTGGTTAACAACCGACGCACAATTCCGGGCTCCTGCGACAAGGTCAGTCCATATCCGGAACTTCCCCTGACTGAAAGATGGTCGTTGGCGGGCCGTACTCACCAATATTTGGCTCGGCTTCACGGGACCATGCAATCACCCCGTGGTGTTTTCTGGAAAGGTCGCGTGCGCTGCGCAGTGCACGCTCCTCGCTGTCGAATTGCACAGCATCGAAGGCAGGAGCAAGTTCTCCGTTGTCATCAAGGTCAAAGGCCATGACCACAACCAGTTTCGTTGGTGAAGACATCAAGTTATCCAATTCAATTCTGTGGTTGCTTTGGCCGAAGACATAGCACGACGTCCGCCCATTAGGTGAAGGTCTTCGGCGCGACAAAAGCTTGTTATTTGCCAGCCCAGGACGAGCTCGTGAGGCCCCGACACGGAATGTTTTGCTAAGTTAGGCGGCTAATCATCGAGTAGATCTCCATATTAGACATCCGTTATTTATTGTGCGATGCAAAAGAATTATTGCCATGCACAACAAACCAAGATACATATCTGTGTATTCAAAATTGAAGTCAACCAAGGCACCAGTAAATACTGGCTGCGCACAGGAGGATTCTGTAGTGAGCAAGACTGTCAAACAGACTAGCGATGCGTTCTCGATCCCCGCTTTCGATGCAACTGCTGTAACCGACCAGGTTCGCGAATTCACCGAAAAGGGCGTTGCTCAGTCCAAGGAAGCCTATGCCAAGATCAAGGATCAGGCCGAAGCTGCCCAGAAGACCCTCGAAACAACTTTTGAAACTGCTCAGTCGAATGGCGCCGCTCTTTCGCTGAAGGCTTTGGCTGCGCTCCGCGCCAACACCGAAGCCAGCTTCGCTCATATCGAAGCACTGATCGGTGTGAAGTCTTTCGGCGAAGTGATCGAACTGCAGAGCGCATTCGTTCGCAAGCAGGCTGAAGCCATCTCTGGTCAGGCCAAGGAATTCCAGGCTGTTGCTTCCAAGGCAGTCGAAGAAATCTCCGCACCGGTCAAGTCGGCGGTCGAGAAGGCAATCAAGGACGTCAAGGTCGCCTGATTTTGTGCTTCGTCATTGGCCGCCCATGTATCGGTTGGTTCATCATGATTTGCTGTGAACCAGCATCTAAATCCTGACCCTGTGCGTACTACTTCTATATCTGTGAGTTCATGGGCGTTTCCCAGTCCCGGCAGGGTTCATGCCCGGCACTATCGTGAACCCCTGTTTTGCATTGAAGACAATACGAAATCAACGATATAGGCTTGGTCTCCGCGGGGGCACGACGTTGCTCACAGCGCATAATCGGCTGCAAGCAGAACTGGTACTCTTTTGGGGCTTTCGACAAGGGACAGGCCATTGAACAAACGGATTGACCCCAATCTTAGGGTTTTTCTGATTGGAGGTTCGTCCAATGTCGGAAAATCAGCGTTGGCGTCCGCGCTCGCAGGAAAGGTCGGCTGGCGCTGTATGTCGACCGATAGGCTAGCCAGGTACCCGGGGCGGCCGTGGCGGCAGACAACCGCAGGAGTTGCCGAGCATGTCGCGCACCATTATCTGAACTCAAGAGCCAATGAACTGCTGGAATCCGTCATTCTGCATCACCGTAAGATGTCGCCACTTGTTGCGGAACTGATCCGGACAACGGTGAAGGATACGGGCTCGGGAAGACTGGTGCTTGAAGGATCGGCACTTTGGCCTTTCATCACGACCGGACACGGCTTGAAGGAAGTGGGAGCTGTCTGGCTGACTGCCAGCTCTGAGACCTTGCGCTCGCGAATTTATGAAGGAAGCGGGTTCCTGACTGCGGATGAAAAAGGCCGTGCACTGATCTCCAGGTTTCTGGAACGCAGACTGTTGTTCGACCAAAGGACTGCTCAGCTTGTCAGGGACCATGGCTGCAGAGTCCTGGATGTTGACGAGTACACAGCCGAGGAACTGATCGGCAGCATTATCGATGGCCTCGTGCGACCTTCAAAGCGCTAGAACTTCGGCATGAAGGATCGTCGAGGGCTTTGATGCATCGACCTTTTTCAATGGTTTGGAGGTAGGCCTGTTGAATTGCAACCAGTCTGATCCGAGCCATTCCGTTCAAACATAATGCCGCCCGCCGCCATCCCATTGGCAAGACGAAGTTCAAAGTAGGGACTGCAGATATCGCCTTATTTCTGGATCGCTACCATTTGGCGGTCCCAATCCACGAGTTCTATTCCGCTGGTTTTATACAGTGCACATGATGACACTTGGTCCACTTGTGCGGAGGTAGATTTTAATCGGGTTCGGTCCTTTCAGCGTCATGGTGTTGCGTGTGCCGCCAAGGGCTACCTTCAGATACCTCCACTGTGTTCCGTAGACAGGCCAGTATCGCGTTGCTGCACCCCGATTAGCAACTAGTAATGACCGCGTGCCAGATAACAGGTTTAACTAACAACCAATTTTAACCCTGATTTGGTCGACCTCTTCCACAGAACTGCAGACATTTTCGCATGGGACACCGTCTCCATCGCCATCAGCACGACGATAACCGCCACACCATAACTCGACGGCTTCTTCACATGAACTGACCTGTTTGCAACTGGCGGCAATCGGCCTGATCCATAGAGTCTGCTGTAGGCGGTCCGTTGCGCCGGTGACTGGATGGGCAGTCCCTGCAATCGGGGTAAGACTAAGTGCTACACTGGTAACGGCGACCCGTTTCCATTTCAACATTGATAATGTGCCCCTTTATGTGCGGTCGTGCCCACGTGGCCGCAGACGGTCCTTTTATGGGGCAACGGGCAATCTGTAAACGCACCGCGCGCTCAGTATCGTGTTAATTTTTGCCCCGTCATACCGGGTCAAGGCTCATTCGTATGATCAAATAATACGAACACCTAGGCCCAAGGCCGAAAACCGCTCTTATCGGCATTTTCAAAGGAAGGTTTGCTAATATGGATCGACGGTTTGCAAACATCGTTGTCAGAGGACACGGGCTTTGACAGCGGTCGGAGCTTAAATCCTTTCAAGGCGAGCGAATCGTTCATGACCCGGCCGTTCAACAATAGCCGAGCAAACTCTCCTCGGATATCAGCTGTGCAGCAGCGGAAGCAGTTGATCGCCCTGCCGCTTGATCTCGGACAGGTATGGCGTGTCCGACAGCACGAAATGCGTGATGCCCAGATCCTGGTACTTGCGCAGCGAACGGGCGACGTCCGCCCCTGAACCGACCAGCCAGGTGGTGCCGGCACCGCCGCCGCCGAACTTGCCCGGCGCGGTATAGAGATTGTCGTCGAGGACCTCGCCGCGCAACCCGAGCGCACCTGCAATCAGCCCACGGCCGGGTGCTGTCTATCGCCTCCGTCCAACAGCAGCTTGCGGTCTCCAGACTTGGTGACGGTCACCTCCGGTCATACTTCATGCAGCTCTGCCAAAGCCTCGGGGCATCAATGATCCACGATCCCGAAAAACTCTCTATTGAGGTGACGGTCGATGACAGTGCCGCCAAGGCGAATGTGTCGGTCAGTCTCGGTCTCATCGTCACCGAACTGGTGATCAATGCTCTGAAACATGCGTTTCCCCGCGATCGCAGCGGTAAGATCGTCGTCGACTATCGTTCCGATGACACGAAATGGTCGATGTCGGTAAGTGACGACGGCGTCGGGGTTTCTTCCGACCCTAAGTTTTCAAAACCCGGCTTGGGCACGGGCATTGTCGATGCGATGGCAAAACAGCTCGATGCCATGTTCACGACCGTCGCAGGCAATCCGGGAACGAAAGTCTCGATTACTCATTCTTGATACCTGGCTCTTTGAGGCTCAGGAAGCACGCTCCGCTCCGGGTCAATCGTATATGTCAAATTGAAGCGCTCGGTGTGACCTCTCCCTAACGTCGGCATTTGGGCGCATTCCAGATGCGTGACCGTGACTGCATTTAGCCGGATGTCTTGCTCCGGATGTGACCGCATTCGATTTGCCAGCCTTGCTGACAGGTGCGTGAAGCAAACAGTCATCACATGTTCTGGCGTCAATTGAGAAAAATAAACCTGCATCGACGCGCAGTTCGGCGTCTGCTTTCTTTTTAATCTAGATTAGTTTGGTAGTGTTAACAGACGCCGTGCCAACGGCAGCATCTGCTATCAGGGATATCGCTCATGCCCAATCCGACCGTCGTCGGTCTCTCCGGCAATTTCTATCGTCCTTCCAAGACAAGATCGCTCGTCACCAACATCGTCGGTCGGATCGCCAATCGATATGGTCTGACGTCTGAAATCTTTGACCTGATCGATGTGGGAGACTCGCTCTGCTCCGCCCGCCATGCAAGTGAGCTTAGTCCCGCGGCAAGCAGCATTCTTGTTAGAATCGTGGCGGCTGATATTCTCGTGGTCGGCACACCCACCTACAAGGGCAGCTATACCGGGCTCTTCAAGCATTTCATTGATTTGCTTGAGCCACTCGCCCTGCACGGCAAGCCAATCTTGCTGACCGCCACAGGCGGTAGCGATAGGCATGCGCTGATTGTCGAACACCAGTTGAGGCCTTTGTTCGGTTTCTTCATGGCGCACACGCTCCCGACGGGCATCTTTGCCGTCGACCGCGACTTCGTTGATCACGAAATTGTTGCCGAACATATCGACACGCGGATCGCTCAGGCGGTTGAAGAAGCCCGCCCCTTTGTCGGGCAGTCGGCGGCTCAAGCTGTCAGTGCAGCGGAGTAGGGGCAATGACGCGGGCATTGACGCTTGGGGAGACGGCCAGAACGGTTGCAGCGGAATTTGCTGAAACTGCAGCACGCTATGATGAAAGCGGTGTGTTTCCGCACGAAAACTTCCGGAAACTGCAGGAGTACGGATTGCTGGCGCTGACCTCGCCCGTCACCTACGGCGGACGGGGCGCAGGGCTTGCCGATGCTGCGACTGTGATCGGCGAAATTGCCAAGGGCGAACCATCAACCGCACTTATCCTCATCATGCAATACATAAACCTTGCAACGCTGCCGGGCGGGCGCTGGCCGGAACATCTCGTACGGCGTGTTCTGGCTCATGCGGCGCAGCATGGTGCACTTATCAATGCCTTGAGGGTTGAACCGGAGCTTGGAACACCAATTCGTGGCGGTCTTCCCGCCACGACAGCTCGTCGTACTGATGAGGGCTGGTCACTGAGTGGCCGCAAGATCTATTCGACAGGCATTGCCGGGCTCACTTGGTGCATCGTCTGGGGGCGTACGGACGAAGAAAACCCGCGCGTGGGTGCCTTTCTGGTTCCTGCGAACGCCGACGGTTTGCGCATTGAGGAAACATGGAACCCGCTTGGCATGCGCGCGACGGCAAGCCATGACGCGATATTGAAGGATGTCCACATACCCTTCGACCATGCGGTCGATATTCGTCCCCTGGAGGAATGGAAAGACCGTGAAGCCGGCCAATCTGTCTGGATGGCGGTGCTGCTCGGTGCACTTTATGACGGCGTAGCGCGGGCAGCGCGTGACTGGCTCGTCCAGTTCCTCCATGACCGCAAACCGGCCAATCTTGGTGCTGCACTGGCGACGGTACCTCGTATCCAGCAGGCTGTTGGTGAAATAGAGGAACTACTCGCCACCAATGCACGGCTGCTCCGCGCTGCCGCACGCAGTGCAGATGCCGGCGAAGCTCCCTCATCCATAGAGAGCAATCTTCTCAAGCTGACCGTGACCGAGAATGCCATTTCTGCCGTGGAAAAGGCCCTTAAACTTACGGGCAATCACGGAATCAGCCGCAACAACCCGCTGGAGCGTCACTACCGCAACGTCCTGTGCGGCCGCATTCATTCACCCCAGGAAGACACGGTGCGGATCGCCGCGGGGCGAGCCGCACTGGGAATCTGAAATCAATTGCTCGTTAAAGGAGGCCACTATGCCAGTCGAATTCATCGGTTATGTCGGAAATGCCAATGGGTCGGAAACGATCCGGTCGACGGGCCAGGTGCTTGACCTGAACTATATCGAGGCACTCGCGAAAGTGCAGGAAAACGGCGGTTTCGACCGTGTGCTTCTGGCGTTCAATTCGACGTCTCCCGAAAGCATTCTCGTAAGCCAGCATGTGACCAGTGTGACCAAGACGCTCAATGTCATGATCGCCCACCGTCCCGGTTTCACAGCGCCAACCATAGCAGCGCGTCAGCTTGCGACACTCGATCACATTAGCGGGGGGCGTGTCGGCGTTCATATCATCACCGGCGGCAATGATGTCGAATTGGCTCAGGATGGCGATCACCTGACGAAGGACGAGCGCTACGCACGGACGACGGAATATCTCGACATCGTCCGTCAGGAATGGACCAGCAAGGAACCATTCGATTATGACGGCAAATACTACAAGGTCGATAAGGCTTTCGGCAGCATAAAACCGGTGCAGCCCGAAGGAATACCGATCTACTTCGGCGGAGCGTCGGATGCGGCTCTTCAAGTGGCAGGCAAACATGCGGACATCTATGCCCTCTGGGGTGAGACCCACGCGCAGGTGAAGGAACTGGTTCAACGTGTGCGTGCGGCTGCAGCCCCCTATGGCCGTTCACCGCGTTTCAGCCTGTCGCTGCGCCCGATCCTGGCGCAGACCGAAGAAGCGGCATGGGCCAAGGCCGACGCGATTCTGGAAAAGGCCAAGGCTTTGATCGAGGCGGGCAGGGTCCGCGACCCCAACAACCAGCGCTTCAATCAGATCGGCGGGCAGAACCCGGCCAATGAAGGCTCAAAGCGCCTTTTGGCCGCGGCGGCGCAGGGGGCGGTCCTCGACAAGCGGCTGTGGACGGGGATTGCCGGGCTGACGGGTGCGCAGGGCAATACAACCTCATTGGTCGGCACCCCGGATCAAGTCGCTGAAGCGTTCCTCGACTACTACGACCTTGGCATCACAACTTTCCTTATCCGCGGCTTCGATCCGATCGAGGATGCCTTCCACTACGGTCGGGATCTTCTGCCGCGCGTGCGCGAGCTCGTGGCGCAGCGGGATGCGGAGGCAAAAAGCGCGCAGGCGGCGGAGTAGGTGCAGGCCGAAACCGTCGCAGTTCAATCAACACAATTTCAAGGAGATGGGAAATGGGGAATTTCACGCTTGACCGCCGCACATTGCTGCGCGGTGCCGGTGCATTGGGGCTGGCAGCGCCGTTCGGTTCCATGGCTCTGACCGGGCTGGCTGGCGCGCAGAACGCAGCAGCACCCGCAAAGGAACTGAAGAAGATCAAGTTCGCCACGAATGCTTCGGCGATCTGTCTTGCACCGGTCTTTGTTGCCAAAGAGCAGGGGATCTTCGCCAAATACGGCCTCGACGTTGAACTGGTGAACTTCGGCGCATCAACCGAAGCGCTTCTCGAGGCGATTGCAACGGGCAAGGCCGATGGCGGGGTGGGTATGGCGCTGCGCTGGCTGAAAGCACTCGAGCAGGGTTTCGACGTCAAAATTACCGCTGGTACCCATGGCGGCTGTTCGCGTCTGGTAACACCTGCGAGCACCGGACTGAAAACACTCTCGGATCTGAAAGGCAAGTCCATCGGCGTTTCGGATCTTGCCAGCCCCGGCAAGAATTTCTTCTCGATCCTTCTTAACAAGGAAGGGATCAATCCCGTCTCTGATGTGGAATGGCGGCAGTATCCTGGAGAACTGTTGCAGGTCGCTGCCGAAAAGGGAGAGATTCATGCCATTGCCGACGGCGATCCGAAGGCGTTCTTCTGGCTCCGCGACAACAACTATGTGCAGATCGCCTCGAATCTTGACCATGGTTTCGAGAACCGGGTTTGCTGCATCGTCGGTCTGCGCGGCAGTCTGATCCGTGACGATCTGCCGACTGCGACAGCTCTGACGCGCGCACTCCTGGAAGCACAAGACTGGACCGTCGCAAAGCCGGAAGACGCGGCGAGGGCATTCCTGCCGAACGCGCCAAAGGACAAGTCGACCGACGACCTGATCGCAGTACTGCTCGCCCAGACCCACAACCACAACCCGACGGGGACTGACCTCAAGAAGGAGATCGCGCTTTACGCAGGTGAGTTGCGCGATGTGCAGGTTTTCAAACAGTCGACCGATCCGGATGCGTTTGCCGAAAAGGTCTACGCGAATGTCCTGACAGCCTGAGGAAAGGAAGAGGCATGACCGCCATCGAAGCGAACGACACGGCGTTCTCGGCCGCCCGGGGAACCTCGGCTCAGTCAGCGAGGAAACCTGGCCGATTTTGGCGGACGGGCGCGATTGCCGCTGTTCTCTGGGTCGGTTCCGCGGCTGTCATAGAGTTCTGGCCCGAGATCATTCCCGCGCCCTACGGCAGGGAGCTTGCGATCTTGTCGGTTCTTGTTGCAGCGCTGCTCGTGCTGGTTCTGACCACAGGATCACTCCTCGGCAAGACCGCGGTCTGGATTCGCTATTATGGTCCCTGGTTTGCTGTTGCGGCGGTGGGGCTTGGGATCTGGGAGGTGGTGACAGCCAAGCTCGCGGTGCTTCCGGTCCCATTCTTCTCGTCACCGCAAGGTATTCTGGAGGTTTACATCGATGATTGGGCACGCCTCAGCGAGAGTGTCCTCCATTCCGTCTTGCTTCTCGCCAAAGGGTATTTCTTCGGTGCGGTCGTCGGCTTCACAACCGGTGTCACAATCGGCTGGTCACGGGCGGCCGGCTATTGGGTTCATCCCATCCTGCGGCTGATCGGACCGCTACCGGCGACGGCATGGCTGCCGCTTTCCTTCTTCATATTCCCCTCGAGCGGCTCGGCGAGCGTCTTTCTCATTGCGCTGGCCACGGCATTTCCGGTGACAATCCTCACCTGGTCCGGCATTGCCAGCGTCAACCGTGATTATTACGACATCGCCCGTACGCTTGGGGCCAGTCGCTGGTTCCTGATCTTCAAGGTCGCCATACCAGCCGCCTTGCCGCATGTCTTCGTCGGCCTGTTCATGGGTCTCGGGACATCCTTTGCTGTCCTGGTCGTTGCCGAAATGCTTGGCGTAAAGGCAGGGTTAGGCTGGTATCTGCAATGGGCGCAAGGCTGGGCCGCTTACGCAAACATGTACGCCGCGCTCATCGTGATGGCGCTGATGTGTTCCAGCCTCATTACTATCCTGTTCCGCATCCGTGACAGGGTGCTCTCGTGGCAAAAGGGGTTAGTCAGATGGTAGCGGTTGCAAAGTCCGATTTTCAGACGCCATCACACCGGACAGGTGTTCAGGTGAATATCAGCGCCGTCTCCCATCAATTCGAACTCGAAGGCGCCCCCCTGCCCGTTCTCGACCAGGTGAGCTTTTCTGTCGAGCCGGGACAATTTGTGGCACTGCTCGGACCGTCCGGTTGCGGCAAGTCCACTTTGCTGCGGCTCCTCGCGGGTCTTGACCATCCGACCAGCGGTTCGTTGCGGGTTGATGGCGAGGAGATCGGCGATCCGGGTCCCTCGCGCATCCTGGTATTCCAGGACCCGACGCTCTTTCCCTGGCGAACCGTCTGGGACAATGTAGCGCTTGGCCTTGAAGCCCAGGGCATCATCAAGACCAGCGGGGGGCGTGTCGACGCTGTATTGCGGCTCGTCGGTCTCGATGGATTTGCAAAAGCCCATCCGCACCAGCTATCGGGAGGTATGGCGCAGCGTGTCGCGCTTGCGCGTGCCCTTGTGAACGACCCGCGTCTGCTACTCCTCGATGAGCCATTGGGTAAGCTCGACTCATTGACGCGGCTCACCATGCAGGCAGAACTGGTGGCCTTGTGGCAGAAGGCCCAAATGACCGCCATCCTTGTCACCCATGATGTCGAAGAAGCCCTGTTCCTGACGCAGCGGGTTCTGGTCTTTGGTCCGCGACCTGCACGGATTGTGGCCGATATTCCGGTGGATTTGCCTTATCCGCGTCATCGGGGTGACCCGAAACTTGGCGAATTACGCCGTGTGGCGCTCCAGCATCTTGGCCTGGCGGCCAACTGGTAGCCGGATGTTTTTGACACCAGTCCTCAACCGAAGATTGCCGATCATCGTTGGCGGCGGTGTTGGGCTGCTGATTGGTTACGGCATTGACAAGACGTTCGGCTTGCCCGGTTTGAGAGATCGCTCGGTGCGGGTACCATTGGTTTCGAGCGATCTGGCTGCCACCTGTGTGAGCGCCGCCAAAGACGGTGACCCGCGAGCCGCGGCACGCCTGTTCCGGTTGATTGCGGAGGGTAGTGATCCCGGACCCCTTCCGCCGCCGAGGCTCAGGGCGACAATCGTTGTCGATCCGCCGCACGTGGGCGATGTCTCCATAAGAGTAATTGATCTTGAGAAGGATGGGCTGCCCGCAGTCGATACCGCCGAGATCATCTTCGAGCTTTCCAAGCCTTCGTTCGGTCTCGGACCGTTCCGCCACACTATCGGTCGCAGCACTGACGGCTCGTTTACCGTGCCCTCAATCACCGTTGCAATGAACGGCTATTGGGCGGTGAAAGTCACTGCCGTTGACGCTGTCGGATCCAACCTCGAGGCAACGAACGTGCTTGAGATTGTCTGAACGGCGGCTCGGCCGTTCAAAGACGTCCCGACGGGTTGGCGCGGCTATTTATGGATGGGATCTTTCCAGAGGACGCCTTCCGGCTTTTCCACCGGTTCAATATCAAGATTGACGACGACCGGGTCCTGGCCTGAACGCACGAGCACGCATTCGAGCGTCTCGTCTTCGCTTGCATTGATCTCCTGATGCGGCACGTAAGGTGGGACATAGATGAAATCACCGGGTCCCGCCTCGGCGGTGAACTCGAGATGATTGCCCCAGCGCATGCGCGCTTTGCCTTTCACGACGTAGATAATGCTTTCGAGATCCCCGTGGTGATGCACGCCGGTCTTTGCGTTGGCGTGGATTGTCACTGTGCCTGCCCAGATTTTCTCCGCGCCAGCCCGCGCGTTGTTAATTGCCGTCGCCCGGTTCATGCCGGGCGTCTGGGCCGTGTTCGGGTCGAGCTGGTTGCCGGGAATGACCTTTACCCCGTTGTCGCGCCAGTCGATCTCCTCAGGTGAGTGTTCGTGATCGTGCGCATGGTCATGATGATGGTGGTCTTTTGACACTGGATTCTCTCGATACTGCTGGTTCAGGCGGCGGCACGTTCGCCGATCAGGCGCAGGGCTTCAATAACGTTGTCAGGTTCGGTCCGGACAAGCCAGTCGGGGCTCACATCGGCAAAACGGGCGGTGCTTGTCTGATCGATGACAATGGTTGCCGGCATCGGCAATTCCCATGTGCCCGTTCCCGTGACATCGCCGATCGGTGTTCCCTTGGCGAGGGCTGCCTGCCGGGACGGCTCGTCATAGCTGTAGAGGATGCCGAATTTGCGTGCGAGATCGTTGCCGAAATCCGTCGCGACCAGAAAATCAAGGTCGTGGCGTTCCTTGATGCCGACAAGACGCTCAGGCACCTGTGGGCTGACAGCCACCAGCGTTGCGCCAAGCTCTTTGACCGCGGCAGCAAGGTGCGTGTTGTAGTAGGATAGGGCGATGTTGCAGGCCGGGCACCCCTCAAACCGGAAGAACACCAGAACCAATGGACCCGTCGCAAGGAGTTGACGCAGCGAAAGCTCCGCGCCGCCGACTTCCTTCAGTGTAAAGGCGTCAACCTTGTCTCCAGCTTTGACGAAACCGGACCGGTCGGCGGTGTCGATGAGAAGTTGGCGCTGCTGAACATTAATTTTCAGCGCGCTTGGGTCCATTGTTTTGGCCCGATTAGCCTGGAATTCTGCAAGTGTCTGGTTGAGGCTCTTTGTCTCGGACATCACTGTTGCTCCGGTTGCTTGGTCACGCATCAAAAGTACGTTCTTTACAGCAGCAGCCACAGATAGGATTTTTTGCTTTGCCTGAGCGCCGCGAATATATCCTCCAGACGACTTCACTTTGTTAGCAAGGTATTCCTTGGGCGTCAGTGGACCGCATTGGCGCACATCTGGAGCTCGTGTGATCAAATGTTTACGGTTGGCGCGATCGGTAGCAATTATCTCCCGTATGCATACTGAAATTGCAAATCCATATCTAACTCGACCAACTTAATCGTCTTAAGCTTCTCGTTGTTCTGAGCGGCGGTGCATCGCGCCCGATCGAAGCAGATCAGGGAATTTGCAATGGCGGACAAGCGTAAACTGAAGCTAGGTTTCATGCTCCATGGTGTCGGAATGGGATGGGGAGATTGGCGTCACCCGGATTCCCAACCCGACGCAAGCACCAGCTTTGCGTATTATAAGAGACAGGCACAACTTGCCGAAAGCGCCAAGTTTGATTTTCTCTTTGTGGCGGACAGCGTCTTCATTACGGAAAAATCCAGCCCGCATTATCTCAACCGCTTCGAGCCGCTCACTATCCTTTCCGCACTTGCCGGGGCGACGTCAAACATTGGGCTCGTCGCCACGCTGACCGTCAGTTACAGCGAGCCGTTCAACGTGGCGGCGCGCCAGTTCGCTTCTTTGGATCACATCAGCGGCGGACGGGCTGGCTGGAACGTCGTGACCTCCTGGCTTGAAGGCAGTGCCGCCAATTTCAGCAAGTCTTCCCATCTTGCCCATGACACACGTTATGGCCTTGCGGGAGAGTATCTCGATGTCGTGCAGGGTCTCTGGGACTCATGGGAAGACGACGCGCTTGTGCATGACAAAGCCTCAGGCGTGTTCTTTAACAGGGCGAAGCTTCATACGCTTGATCATCACGGTGAATTCTTCCAGGTTAAAGGGCCTCTCAACATCGCCCGTTCGGCGCAGGGTCAGCCAGTAATTTTTCAGGCCAGAGCTTCTGAAGACGGCAAGAACTTTGCCGCCGCCCGGGCCGACGCGATATTCGTCCATCACGAGAATCTTGAGGAAGGTAAAGCCTACTACCGGGACACCAAGAATAGGGCCGCCGGCTTTGGCCGTGATCCAAACGACTTGTTCATCCTGCCCGGGATTCGCCCTGTCATCGGATCCACTGAAGAGGAAGCGGAGCGCAAATACCAGGAATTCGCCAATCTGACTTCTATCGAGAATGCCCTTTCCATGCTGGGCCGTCCTTTCAATGATTATAATTTTCTGCAGCACGATCTTGATGGCGCATTCCCCGATATTGGGGCGCACGGAGCCAACAGCAACCAAAGTGCGTCCAACAGGATTCTCGATACGGCGCGAAGAGAAAACCTTACCCTTCGACAGGTGGCATTGCGCTTTGCAACGCCGCGAACGGAATTCGTCGGTACGCCAACCCAGGTTGCTGACGCTTTGCAGCGCTGGCTGAACGAACGCGGATCGGACGGATTTGTCATCAACGTTTCGCTGCCGAATGAACTGGAAGTCTTTGTAGAGACGGTTGTTCCAATCCTTCAGGAGCGCGGCATCTACCGCACCGAATACGAGTCCGAAACGTTCCGCGGCAATCTTGGCATCCCGGTCCCAGTCAACAGGTATGCCGCAGAGATTTCGGCCGCCGCCGAGTGAATTTCCCCTCTGGATATTGACCCTAACGAAAGTTGATCCCCTCATGAAAATGATTTCCCGCCGATTTATCAATTTTGCCATCGCAGGTCTCGTTTCGGGGCTTGTCCTGGGGGCAGCTCCCTCAACATTCGCAGCTCAGGACCTGAGCAAAGTCACACTTCGAATTGGCGATCAGACAGGGGCTACGCGGGCAAAACTGGAGGCCGCGGGCTTGTTGAAAGACGTGCCCTATCAGATTGAGTGGTCGGTCTTTCCGGCAGCCGTCAATCTTCATGAGGCGCTGAAGGCAGATGCCATTGATATTGGAGGGGCTGCGGATTCCCCGACCGTCAGCGCAATTGCCGGAGGATCGAAAATCAAGGTAGCGGCTTACTTCTCGAACGGTGGCCTTGGGAGCTCGATTATCATACCTGCCGGAAGTCCGATCAAATCGATCCAGGACCTCAAAGGTAAGACGATCTCGCCAACAACACGCGGCAGTGTCGCCCACTATCTGACGCTTGGCGTCCTGAAAAAAGCCGGGCTCACTGTCAACGACGTGAAGCTCGCCTTCCTTACGCCAGCCGATGCGAGCGCCGCATTTCAAGCCGGAAGCATCGATGCCTGGGGAACCTGGGGCGTCTACAAGGCTCGCAGCATCGGTACTTTGAAAGCCACGGTCTTGATCGATGGGCCCGGTATCAATACGGGAAACAATGTTCTCAGCGCGACAGACAAAGCATTGAGCGATCCTGGTAAGGTTGCTGCCATTGCCGATTTTTCCGATCGCGTCGAGCGCGGCTACAAGTGGTCGACGGAGAACAAGGAGGCGTTCATCGACTTCTACAGCGCTTTCACCAAGCAGGATCGGTCAACAATCGAAAGCATCTATGCCGATGAGGCGGCCTACAAGCGCGGGGCGCTAGACGATGCCTTTGCTGCTTCGCTGCAGAACGTCTTTGAAACCTGGAAAGAGGCAGGGGTTCTCACCGGCTCGCTCAATCTGAGCGACTATGTCTATCGCGATCTTCCGACCAATTGATGGTCTGGATGATGAGTTCTCTTCACAGAGATCCTGTGCTGAATATTGACCGGATGGACGCCGCCAATCCAAAGGGCGTGAGTGCACTGCCGTTGCAAAAAATCACGCCTGCATCTGCGACACGTGGGAGCATTCCACGTTGGGTGAGACGCTTTTGCGGCCCGGTACTGCTCGTGCTGATCTGGCATGTCGCCTCGGTCTCCGGAGTGTTACCGGGCGAAGTTCTGGCGGGGCCGGCAACTGTCATTTCAAGCGCCGCCAAGCTGTTTGCAACCGGTGAGCTCCAACAGGCAATGTGGATATCACTCAGACGCGCACTCAGCGGTCTTGCGATCGGAGGTACGATCGGGGTGACACTCGCGGTTGTGGCAGGACTGTTCCGGCTCGGGGAGGACTTGATCGACGCGCCAATGCAAATGTTGCGGACTGTGCCCAACGTCGCCCTGATCCCACTGCTTATTATCTGGTTCGGTATCGGGGAAACGCCGAAGGTCGCGCTGATTGCGCTCGGTACCGCTTTTCCCCTCTACCTGAATGTTTATGCGGGTATCCGCAATGTCGATTCAACGCTGATCGAAGCGGGGCGGACTCTTGGACTTTCGCGTCTGGCGATGATCCGCCACGTGATCCTGCCCGGAGCGCTCCCGAATGCACTTGTGGGTCTGCGTTATGCACTCGGCATCGCCTGGCTTGCGCTTGTCTTCGGGGAGCAGATTAATGCAACAGCGGGCATCGGTTATCTGATGGCCAACGCGCGCGAGTTTTTCCAAACAGATGTCATCGTCGTCTGCCTTGCGGTCTATGCGCTGCTTGGCCTTGCCGTCGATTTCACGGTCCGAACTCTAGAGAAGGTGTTCCTTGCATGGCGGCCAGCGTTCAACGGAACTTGAAAATTGTCGAAACCGAAACGCCAGCGGACGTTTTGGGTCGGGCAAAAGCGAACGATTTGGCAGTCAGAGTGCGCGGGCTCACGCGCCGTTTTGGCGAGCGCGAGGTATTAAAGGATCTGGATCTCGACATCGCGCCAGGTGAGTTCGTCGCGCTCCTCGGCGCGAGTGGTTGCGGCAAGAGCACGCTGCTACGGATTCTCGCCGACCTTGATCGCGAAATGATCGGTGAGGTCGAAGTTCCTGTCCGGCGTGCGGTTGCCTTCCAGGCTCCTCGCCTGATGCCATGGAAGAAGGTCTGGCGAAACGTCGTTCTCGGTCTGCCGGGGCGGCCCGACGGCAAGCGGGCGCTTGCCGCTCTGCAAGAAGTCGGCATTGGCCACCGCGCTGATGAGTGGCCGAAGGTCCTGTCGGGAGGGGAGGCGCAGCGCACGTCGCTTGCCCGCGCCTTGGTGCGCGAGCCCGATCTGCTTTTGCTTGACGAGCCGTTCGCTGCTCTCGACGCGCTTACGCGTATCAAGGCACAGGAACTGGTTGGGGAACTATGGCAGCGGCATGGCTGTGCAATTCTTCTGGTCACCCATGACGTGGAAGAGGCCGTTCTCCTCGCGGATCGCGTTCTGGTGATGAAAGATGGTGTCATTGCTCACGAGGAACGCATAGCCATGCGTCGTCCGCGCGACGTTGCGGATCCGGCCTTTGCACGCATACGCGGCGATCTTCTGGACTGGTTGGGCGTGCGTCACGGAAAGCACCATAATGATTAAGGCCTTCGAACCAACGCTGCGGCCATTTGCACGGTGAGCGGTCATAGGCATGATACACTGGAATTGACCGCCGATGTTCTTATCATCGGCGGTGGATTGGCCGGAACTTGGGCAGCGGCCGCAGCTCGTCGGACCGGAGCCTCAGTCATACTCGTGGACAAGGGCTATTGTGGCACCAGTGGTGTCACCGCGACGGCTGGACCCGGTCACTGGTGGGTACCGCAGATCCTGCCGAATTGCGCGAGAACACAATCCGCAGCCGTCTCAAGACGGGGTTCGGACTGAACGACCCGGAATGGATGAGCCGGGTACTGGCATTGACTTGGGAAAGTCTGCCTACACTTGCGGGGTTCTACAATTTCTCGAAGGACGAAAGGGCATTACGCAGTACCGGGCACTCCGGGGTCCTGAATACATGCGCGCGCTCCGCAAACTGGTCGACAGTCTTGGCGTCACGGTCCTCGACCACAGCCCGGCATTGGAACTGCTGCAGAATTCCGATGGTTTGGTGTCGGGCGCTCGTGGTATCCGTCGCCAGAAGGGTGGTGATTGGCAAGTCCATGCAGGCGCTGTGGTGCTTGCGACCGGGGGGACATCGTTTCTTTCCCGCCCGCTCGGCTCGCACACCAACACCGGTGACGGCTACATCATGGCGGCAGAGGCGGGGGCAGAACTCTCCGGTATGGAGTTTACGAGTTACTACACTGTCGCTCCAGTGCATTCGACGATGACGCGGTCGATGTCTTATGCCTTTGCAACCTACTACGACGAGGATGGTGCCGTCATCCCGATGCCCTCCGGCCCGGATACAATGCGGCCTCTGGCGCGCGCCATGCTCAAGGGGCGGGTTTTCTGTGACCTGCATCGGACGCCTGAAGACATTCGAGCGAAAGTGCCGGTGATATCGCCAAATTTCATGCTGCCATTCAGGCGCTGGGGTATTGATCCCTACAACGATCGCTTCGAGGTCACGCTTCACGGGGAAGGGACAATCCGCGGAATTGGCGGATTGAGGATTGTGGGCGGTGATTGCCGCACCTCGGTACCGGGACTTTTCGCTTCCGGTGATGCCGCCACGCGTGAACTGGTTGCGGGCGCGATTTCCGGCGGCGGAAACATCAACTCGGCCTGGGCGGTTTCATCCGGGCAGTGGGCAGGACAAGGAGCCGCCCGCTACGCCAAGGAACACAAGGCCATTAGCGGCGGCCAGCCTATCGGGCAGGCAGGACTTCGCCCCAGTGCAGCGGCCAACAATGTCGATTTGGCTGCAACGCTCTCCGCCATACAGAACGAGGTTTTGCCGTATGACAAAAATATTTTTCGCAGCGGCGAACGACTTGAGCAGTCACGGACAATACTTGAAGGGGTCTGGACAGAGTTTCGTTCACATGCCGCCGGAAGCTCCGGCACATGCTTGCGAACACGCGAAACGGCAGCAATGTTGGCAACAGCGCGTTGGTGTGTGGCATCGGCACTTGCACGGGATGAAAGTCGCGGCATGCATCAGCGTGAGGACAGGCCCGAGATAGATCCGCACTTCAATCGACGCATCATTGTCGGGGGACTGGGGAAAGTCTGGACTGGCAGGGATCACGAGCCAAGACTGGAGCTCGCATCATGATCGAGCTCGTCATCGATGAGCGTTGTTCCGGCTGCAATTCTTGTGTCGAAATATGCCCGACCAACGTTCTTGAAATCGGCACCGGCAACTCTCCGTTTATAGCGCGACAGAACGACTGCCAGACGTGCTTCATGTGTGAACTCTATTGCGCTGACGATGCGATCTATGTCGGGCCAGACTGCGACCGGCCTGTTCCTGTCGAAAAGCAGGCGATTCTCGCGTCTGGTTTGCTCGGTGAATTGCGTCGCCATCACGGCTGGGACGAGTGGGCCATCGATTCCCGTTACACCAACGAACATTGGCAAATGGAGAAGGTTTTTTTGCGCGCGCGGGATACGATCTTCCCGACCCAAAGCCAAGAAACATAAAATGCATGCGTCAATGAACAATTACCAACGACTTGCTACCTCTGAGTGAGATATACTTATTTTTTCATGCATTATAAAACTTTCGTCTAATAGTATATTTACTGGAGTCATATCTGTATTTATCATCATGTGGCATAATTGCAACATACCGAAATTGTGACGCAGATTGCTCCAAAACATCATAAGATGTTCTTTGACTCTACTGTAGCAGTCGGGTTAATCGATGCGTGTCACTACGACTTTCATGGAGAGAAATTATGAATATTAAGGGCCTTCTACTCGGCTCCGCTGCAGCCCTCGTTGCAGTAACCGGCGCACGTGCTGCAGACGCAGTCGTTGTCGCTGAACCAGAACCCGTCGAATACGTTCGCGTTTGCGACGCTTACGGCGCTGGCTTCTTCTACATTCCGGGGACCGAAACCTGCCTGAAGATCAGCGGCAAAACAGGTTGACCCGCATCATCTGCGCAATGCCGCGGGCATCATTGCGATCGGTCTTGTTCGGCTGGGCTTTCAGGAATGCATTGTGTAACGCGTCTCGATGCAGATTACCGCCAGGCCGGCTTTGGCAAGGCCTCGAACGGCCATTGCGACCATGGTCCGGCTTCAAGACCGATCCGTTCGATCTTCCAGGCCCGGTCCTTCAAGACTTCCATCAGACAACTGGGTGACTGGTAACTTTCACCTCGCGACAAACCTTGCTTGTTTCGTCAAGGATACAAACGAGGTCTCTCCACCGATATGTCGAGTCTCGTCTAATGTTTCATACTGCGGTTCCTTCCTTGATGTTTGTGGCGGTTTCAATGCTGACTGCGTTTACCATCAGCCTGAACGGCAGCACCACAGGCCACAATGTGAAGAGAAGATGGGGCTCAAAGCCGAACATTCCATCTCTCATCCGCGGATCGACCCCACATTCGTCGCCCAAGCGTAGTCGGAGGATTTCCCATTATGCCTGGATTTCGCGGCACGTTGGTCAGGTTGGTATGTTCAGAACCGTCCCTACCTTGTTGGTTTCAAGAGTGAAGCCGAGCGTCAATCCAAATCCTGGAATGACACTCGGCCTCTTAAACCGCCAACCCGCTTTCGCGAGGTTGGATATCATGCTGTTACTGTTTCGGCTTATAAATCTGGTCAAACGTTCCGCCATCTCCGAAGTGGTAGGGCTGTGCTTTCGCCCATCCACCGAAGATTGGATCATCGATCGTCACCAGTTTCAACTCCGGTAATTTCTTCACGAGGTCGGCCGGGACCAATTCCGGTTCTGCCGGACGATAGAAGTGCTTGGCCGCCAGTGTCTGACCCTCTTCCGAATAAAGATACTGAAGATAGGCTTCTGCCGTTTTGCGCGTGCCTTTCGCGTCGACATTTGCGTCAACGATGGCAACCGGTGGCTCGGCCAGAATCGACTGTGGCGGAACCACGATATCAAACTTGCCGGCGCCGAACTCGGCCAGCGAAAGATAGGCTTCGTTTTCCCAGGCCAGCAGCACGTCGCCAAGTTCACGCTGAGCGAAGGTGGTCGTTGAACCGCGGGCACCGGTGTCAAGGACCGGAACGTGCTGGAACAGCGCGCCGATATAGTCCTTGATCTTGGCTTCATCACCGCCATATTGGCCGTAGGCCCAGGCCCACGCCGCCAGATAGTTCCAGCGTGCACCGCCGGAGGTCTTGGGATTCGGCGTGATGACTTCTACACCATCCTTGACGAGGTCGCCCCAATCCTTGATGTCCTTCGGATTGCCCTTGCGCACAAGAAAGACAATTGTCGACGTGTAGGGAGCCGAATTGTGCGGATACTTGGTGCGCCAGTCAGGATTGATCTTGTTGGTCTTGGCGATGGCTGAAATATCGCTTTCAAGCGCCAGCGTCACCACATCGGCGTCAAGCCCGTCAATAACAGCGCGGGCTTGTTTACCCGAACCGCCGTGCGACGCCTGGATTGTCACTGTTTCACCCGTGTCGGCCTTCCATTTAGCTGCGAACGCCGTGTTGAAATCTTTGTAGAATTCGCGTGTCGGGTCGTACGACACATTCAAAAGGGTGGTGTCCGCAATGGCAGCAGACATTGGCTGCAACGCAATCGTCGCTGTAAGCAACGCCGCCGCCAGTGATAGAGAAAGTCGGGAATGTTTCATGCATGGCTCCATTTGAATAGAACTGAAGCGTAGCAGAGCCCCTCACAATAAGGGCGTTAGAAAGAATTCCTTTTATAGGGAAAAACTAGAATATTCTACCTGTTGACCATTGATTGCAAACTCTCCCGTTACTGTCATCGCCTCGTTTGCGTTTGTGACAACTATTCCAAGCGGCCGGTGGCCAATCATCCGGGAGGTGACGCGATGATCGCTGACGTCTATGCTGAGGAGAGCCTGCGTGTCTCGAGACAATGTTCTCGCGTACTTGTATGCGGCAGGTTCTTTGACCAAGCCATGATGCAGTAATGCGCATCGCGAGCAAGGCTCCGTGGCGGCGTGCCCCGCTCTCGTCTGGAGAGCCGGTGAGAGCAGCATAGCACGCAACCGCTTTTCGATAGCAAAGCTGTGGGACAGAATCTCGTCGCGAGCATATCAGCGCCCAAAACCTTGTGGCTGTAAGCCGTCTTCAGACCGGGTCAAGCATCGGTGCTCGTAACCTTTAAGTGGCTTGGAGCGCCGCTCTTAAATTATCTTGGCCACCAAAACCGCGAACGCAACTCCGATGGCCAATACGCTCAGATATTTGATGGGACACGAGTGACAAGACCACGCTGCCTCGTCGTCTTCATCCAGATCGTCGTATTTGGAGAGATCGTTCATATGCACCGGTCTGTCCCTGTTGCGATCACCACCATTAAGCTTGATGCCTATCATTCGTGACCAACAGGATTGTGACCAGAAATATGCTTTCAATGTTCGACCGTTGCCTAAAACTTCTTTGCGGTCGAGTTTACTGCCATTCACAAAGTAGTCCGGTGGCGACGTTTGCAAGACTGACGTGCATGTTGAGGTCTAAGAACGCGGGGCGTCCAGTTCGATCCGGATCCATTGGCGTAGCGCTTCGACGTCGGAGCAGCTGCTGACGGCAGGCGCGCTGACGAAATGGTAGATGTCGCCGGGCAGGATGTGACGGAAAGGCTGGACCAGCAGGCCCGAGGCGAGGGCGTCTGCCGCCAGTACCAGACTGACAATCGCCACGCCCTGTCCGGCGATGGCCGCCTGCATGGCGTGCAAGCCGTTGGAAAACCCAGACCGGCCGTGGTGTTCACGCCGCTGATACCAGCTTCTGCGCACCAGCGTGGCCAGTCCGGTAGCGGCAGCGGTGAGGTGCGGCCATCGACATGAATGAGCGCCACACGATGAATGTCTTCAGGGTTCATCATATTCAATCCGGGACTGCACACCGGGGCGAAAACATCGATCTTCAGCGGAGTTGCCTCGACACCTGCGAACGGCCCCTTGCCATAGCGGATTGCCACATCGATTTCGCCCGGTTGTAATTTCACCATCGTTTCGGAGGCATGCAAGCGCAGATCCAGTTCCGGTAGAACACGGCGGATTTCGGCCAGACGCGGGACCAGCCAATGGCTCAGGAATGCCGTGGTCGCAGACAGCGTCAAGGCCTTGGGGTTTTCGAATTCGCGAAGACGGGTGACCGATCGACGGATCTCGCCGAAACCGGACACTGTCGCCTCATAGAGTTCCTTGCCCTTGGACGTAAGCTTTACACTGCGCGGTGTTCGATCGAGCACGCGCAATCCCAGATATTCTTCAAGCTGCCGGATCTGATGGCTGATGGCTGTGGGCGTGACGAACAGCTCCGCCGCCGCCGCTTTGAAGCTGCTGAGGCGAGCGGTCGCTTCGAAAGCGCGAAGAGCCGTCAGGGGCGGCATATCTGATCCTGTCATGATGAATCCGTTTCACCTTAGACATGAGAAATGCGATTTTGCAGTCTCGCTGCCACCAGCATATCCTCTGCGACACAAGTGATTTCCACTCATCTCACAAGGACAAATTATGGTCAATCTCATCGCAGGTCTGGTCGACGTTTTTGCCGACGCGCCGCTGAACGGCAATCCTCTCGCCGTGGTCGAAGGAGCCGACCACATCGAGGATGACGTTCTTCGCCGCATCGCGCGCGAATTCAACCAGTCGGAAACAACCTTTGTCTTGAAAAGTGATCGTGCTGACTGGAAGCTTCGGTCCTTCACCGCCAGCGGAGCAGAGGTTTTCGGAACCCGCCACAACGCTCTGGGAGCCTGGTTATGGCTTGGATATGACGGTCAGCTCGGTGAGCTGACGACACCGAAAACATTCCGGCAGGAGATCGGCGACGAAATATTGCCCATTGCGATCGAAGCGCGCGATGGCCGCATCCATGGCCGGATGAAGCAAGCACCCCTGAAGTTGTCACCTCCGCTGAGCTCATTGGATACTCTGGGGGAGGCCCTTGGGTTGAACACTGCTGACCTTTGCTCGGATCCAGCGCCACGCGCCGCTGATACCGGCGCGGCCCATCTCATGGTCCGGGCGCGCGATCGGCAATCCGTCGATCGCGCCGAACCCTCGGCAGGAAAGCTGATCCAGGTGCTCGGTCCTGCAGGCGCGCAGGGGTGCTATCTCTATGCATTTGACGCCGCCGATCCGACGACCGCTTACGCTCGCTTCTTCAACCCCGCGATGGGACTTTGGGAAGACTCGGCAACCGGAACGGCGGCGGGGCCGTTGTGCGCATATTTGGGCTCGATCGGTTTGCTGACAAACGGAAGCAAGCTGCTGATCGAACAGGGCACCCGCATGGGGCGGAAAAGCTTTCTGCAGGTGCGACTTGACCCTGACCCCGAACTTTCTGGCTCAGGTGTCGTGGTGTTTCGCGGTATGCTGCATCTGTGATGCACAGCAGCAACGCAGGCGGGGTCCGCATTGGTTCAGAACGCATCCGCTCGGCCGCGTGTGCTCTCGAGGTCGGCTTGATCAGCCGGCCCAATCATCGCTCGTCGGAACGCAAGATTAGCTACGTTCCAGCTTAAGCGAGCACACCGGCATGATCGTTACCAATCCCGTCAATCGCATGCCGCGGCTTCGGCGCGTGGGAAAGAGGGGATCTTGTAAAATGATGTAGCAATGCTGCCGAAATTGGCATGAACTTTCTCAGTCAGCTCGAAAATGAGATCAAAAATGTTATCAATCTTGCTCTCAAAAATCTACGCTTCGCCTGCCATGCTTCACACTGAAGCGCGGAACGGGGGATAGGCGGGACAAATGATGCTTGTTTTGACTCCCGAGGCTACGTCGAGTGCAACTCAGGAGACCAAAATGCATCCATTTTTTCGAGCACGTCCATTTCGCGCCATATCGTCACGAACGGCCCGCGGGGGTTACTTCCTGAGATCCACAGCATTTGGATTTCTGTTCATAGTTGGTGCGCCTTTCGCTTTGAGCGCGCCCCAGGCAGTTGCCCAGACCCCTTCCGGTACTCTCGTCGTGGCAAAATATATCAGTGATCTGATCACGCTGGATCCTGCGGAAGTCTATGAAGCAACCGGGGGGGAGGTGGTCAACAACGTTTATGAGCGTTTGATAACGTTCGATCCATCGGACTTTACAAAGCCAATAGGCGGAGCAGTTGAGTCATGGACGATTTCCGATGACGGTCTTACATTCACGTTCAAGATACGCGACGGTTTATATTTTTCCTCCGGACGCAGCCTGACCGCTGAAGATGCCGCCTTTTCGCTGCAACGTGTCTTGCGTCTCGACAAGACTCCGGTTTTTTACCTGACGCAGTTCGGATGGTCGAAGGACAACATCGATGACCACGTTAGCCAGCTTAATGAGAAAACGCTCGTCCTCAAGCTCGACAAGCCTTACGCCCCGGACCTGTTTCTGAAGGTTCTTTCATCTACGGTTTCGTCAGTCGTAGACAAGCAGGAAGTCCTGAAGCATCAGAGCGATGGTGATCTGGGTTACGGCTGGCTAAAGAAAAATACAGCAGGTTCCGGGCCGTATCAGCTTGCTGGGTGGACCCCGAATGAGGCCGTTGTCCTTGCGGCTAACCCGCACTACAAGCGCGAAAGCGTGCCGCTGAAGAATGTCGTTCTGCGCCATATTCCGGAAGCGGCGACCCAGCGTCTTTTGCTCGAGAAGGGCGATGTGGATATCGCACGCAATCTGACTGCCGACCAAATACAGGCGCTGTCGACGAACGCGGATATAACGATCATTTCGACACCCAAGACTGACGTGAACTATATCGCGCTCAATCAGGCGGTAAAGCCGCTCGGCGATGCCAAAGTACAGCAAGCCTTGCGGTGGGCGATCGACTATGACGGTATAACAAAGAACATCCTGAAGGGGCAGGCAACTGTTCATCAGAGTTTTTGGGGCAGCGGCTCGGGCGGCTCCCTGGACGAAACGCCCTACACGCTTGACATCGCGAAAGCAAAGGCGCTGCTCAAGGCAGCAGGCTATAAGGACGGCTTCAAGCTCAGGCTCGACGTATCCAGTCGTTCGCCGGACAGAGAAGTCAGCCAGTCATTGCAGTCCACCTTCGGTGAAGCAGGTGTCACCGTTGAGCTGAACACGCTCGACCGCGCGCAGCTGCAGACGAGGTTTCGTGGACGTCAGCACGATGCCGTGTTCTTTGGATGGTCGCCTGATTACCTTGACGTCCACGCCAGCGCGTCATTCTTTACGATCAACGATGACGACAGCGAAAACTCCAAAAACAAGAACGCAGCCTGGCGCGATCACTGGCTTGTCCCGGAGCTGACCAAAAAAACGCTATCGGGCCTGACCGAGGCCAATTCCGCAAAGCGTTCCGCCACTTACCTCGATCTTCAGAAAGAGGTGCGCGACAATTCGCCGTTCATCATCATCTATCAGCAGCTTGGACAAGTGCCGGTGCGGGCAAATGTGAAAGGTTTCGTCCCCGGGCCGAGCTGGGATACGCCAGCCTACTGGCGCACCAGCAAGAACTGATCGCACAGGCATGCCGGGGTGGTCCCGGCATCGCTTTCCTTCGACATTTCCGCAATCCGCGAGAACAGCATGGCACGGCGAAACAAGCTCATACTCGGTGCATTTCTGCAGACCCCGGGCCAGCACACGGCGGGCTGGCGATATCCACGGGCGAACGCCGAAGCCAGTCTTGATATCGACGCGCAGATTGCCTTTGCCAGGACGGCTGAACGAGGACTGTTTCACGCGATCTTCATCGCCGATACGCTTCCTTTTCCGGTCAATCTCAATGATGAGACGCTCAGCTACAGTGCAAGGGTCGTCGATTTCGAGCCGATAACCCTGCTTTCGGCCTTGGCCGTTGCGACGAACCGCATCGGCCTGGTCGGCACGGTAACCACCACCTACTATGAACCATACACCGTTGCGCGTCAGTTGGCGTCGCTCGATTACCTAAGCAAGGGCCGAGCGGGATGGAATGTAGTGACTTCTTCCAATTCTGCAGAGGCTTTCAATTACGGCAAACGCGAACATCCATTGCATTCGCTTCGTTATGTCCGGGCGAGGGAATTCGTCGATATCGTCAAGGGCCTGTGGGATAGCTGGGATGACGACGCCTTTCTGTTCGACAAGGCAAGCGGCAAGTTTTTTATTCCCGAAAAAATGCATGTCCTCAACCATCAAAGCCCGCAGTTCAATATCCGGGGTCCGCTCGGCGTCGCCCGCCCGCCCCAGGGACATCCGGTGATCGTGCAAGCCGGGTCCTCCGATGCGGGACGAACCGCAGCAGCCAGTTTCGCCGACGTTATCTTTACCGCACAATCGGACCTGGCGGGCGCGATTGCATTTTATGACGATGTCCGGGCACGAACGTCGGCCGCCGGTCGCGACCCCGACCATATCGCGATCCTACCGGGGGTTACGCCGGTCGTTGCCGCGACGCGGAGCGAAGCGGAGGACAAGTACGCACAGTTGCAGGATCTTATTCATCCTGTAGCCGGTGTCGCAATGCTTTCTGGCGCGGCGGGAGCGGACCTGTCGAAATACTCGATCGACGGTCCTTTGCCAGAAGTGCCGCCGACGGAGGGTGACAAGACACGGCAGGAACTGCTGGTGGCTCATGCAAGAGAGACCGGAAAGAGCATCCGCGATCTCTACCGCTGGCTTGCTTCCGGTTACAACACGGTCGTCGGGACGCCAACAGATATCGCGGACCATTTCGAACATTGGTTCAACAGCGGAGCTGCCGATGGCTTCAATGTGCGGTTTTCTTATCTGCCGGGCGATCTTGACGATTTTGTCGATCTGGTCGTTCCGGAACTCCAGCGCAGGGGTCTTTATCACGACGCGTATGAGGGGGTGACGCTGCGCGACAATCTCCAAATACCGCGTCCCCACAGCCGTTACCGCCGCGATTGAACAAGAGACCCGGAACTCGAATGTAGAGATAGCTGAAGACCAGATGCTCAAGAAACCAATTTTCTTCAATCTGTTTGAGATGAACAATCGCACAGGCGATTCTCACGGTCTGTGGAGACACCCAGACAGCCGGCACCATGAGTATAATGACATCAATTTCTGGGTGACAATCGCGCGCAAGATCGAAGAGGGAGGGTTCACCGCACTTTTTCTCGGCGATTTTTTTGGTGCGTCTGACGTTTACAAAGGCTCGCCGGAGACCGCAATCCGCTATGCCATGCAATTTCCCTCCAATGATCCATCACTGCTCATTCCAAGCATGGCTCAGGCCACGACAAGCCTCGGTTTTGCGACCACGATTTCGACAACATACGAACATCCCTTCCATGTGGCCCGGCGCCTCTCCACCCTCGACCACCTGACAAACGGCCGCATCGGCCTCAACGTCGTTACGTCTTATATTGCCAGTACCGCCCGCTATTTCGGGCTGAGTGAGCCGATCGCGCACGACCGCAGATACGCCATCGCCGATGAGTTTCTGTCGGTTTGCTACAAACTGTGGGAGGCGAGCTGGGAGGATGGCGCGGTCAAGTTCGACGTGGCAAACAACATCCATATCGACCCCGCGCGGGTTCACGACATCAGCCATCAGGGCGACGTCTTTAAAGTTGCCGGTCCGCATGTGTGTGAGCCATCACCGCAGCGTACGCCTGTGATCTTTCAGGCCGGAAGTTCGAAAGCCGGACGCGATTTTGCCGCCCGGCACGCGGAGTGCGTGTTTGTGCAGGGGCGGACATTGGCCGCAGTCAAGGAGAACATTGCAAGCATACGCAAGCGTGCGGTCGACTTCGGCCGCGATCCCGGCGACATTCTGATGTTCCATCAACAGACGGCAATCGTTGCCCCAACGCGCGCCGAAGCTCGCGAGCAGTTCGAGGAATATGCACGTTATCGTTCCGCTGAATCGGCGCTCGCGCAATACTGCGGATCGTCCGGCTACGACCTGGCCGCCCTCGATCCGGATTCTGTCCTGACCTACACCGCGACGGAAGCGAACCAGTCGCGCGCGGCCCAATACACGACACAGTCCGACCGGTCTTTCCGGGTGCAGGAAGTGATCGATGATGTGGGACGTTTTGGCGCCGGTATACTTGTCGGCACACCAGTCGATATCGCGGATCGGCTGGAATCGATCGTAGATGAAACCGGTCTGGACGGGTTCAATCTAAACTCCATCGTCACACCCACTACGATTTTCGAATTCGTCGATCAGGTCATGCCCGAGTTGCGTAACCGGGGCCGTATTGCAGAGCGCCGGTCCACCTTTCGCGAAACACTGTTCGGGCAAGGACGTTCTCACGCCGAGAACGCGTCGCGTCTCGCTCGCTGACGGAAGTTCGATCGTTGCCCAGCGGAGCCAGAATCCTGCTGGCAGACGGATCCAATGAAACAGGAATGTCTTCTAGCCGTAGGATCATCACTGGCAAAACATTCGCCGTGGAGGCGAATAATTGAAAACAACATTGTTAACAATAATGCTTTCCTCCCTATATTGAGGCTGCAAAATTAACATTAATTTGGGGTTGGATAAGGCATGTTTAAACGAATTCTGTGGGCATCGGTCACTGCTGCTTTTTTGTCGGGCCTTGCTGTTTCTTCTGCGGCGGCTGAAACGACGTTGGAGCGCATAAAGCGTGACGGCATCGTGCAGATTGGCTTTGCCAATGAGAAACCATATAGCTTCAAGCAACCCGATGGCAGTCTCGCCGGAGTGGATTACGAGCTGGCGCGTGCTGCTTTCGCCAAGCTCGGTGTGCCAAAGGTCGAAGGGGTGGCTGTTCAATTCAGTGCGTTGATACCCGGCCTCAAGGCAGGGTATTTCGATGTAATCGCGGCAGGTCTTTTCATCCGTCCCTCACGATGCGCGGAAATTGCTTTTGCCGAACCGCACATCCAGATTGCCGATGCTATTACCGTCCGGAAGGGAAATCCCAAGAACATCCATAGTTACGACGATGTTCTCAAAAACCCGGATATCAAGATCGGTACGCAGCAGGGCTCGGCTTCCCGCAAGGATTTCGAGCGGCTGGGTATTCCAGAGAGCCAGCTTGTCGTTTTTCAGGATTTTCCAGAAGTCTCTTTCGCATTGAAGTCTGGGCGTGTCGACTTGACGACGTCGACCATCTTTGCAGCCAACGAGGCTGTTGCAGCCGATGGCGGCAAGACAATTGAGCGTGCTTTGCCGTTCACGCTTCCGGTGTTCGATGGAAAGCCATCCATAAATTATCTTGGTTTTGGTTTCCGCAAGGACGACCAGGAGCTCGTTACCAAATTCAACGATGCCCTACGCAGCCTCAAAGGGACACCGGAATACGAAGCCATTCTTGCAAAATATGCGGTTTCTGCCACGGATATTCCCTCACCAGAGGTGAAGATCGCCGACATTTGCAAGCAGTGATGGGCCTGTAGCTCCCCTTGTCGATATGGGCCAAGCGATCATGATTTCTGTCGATCTGCAAATTACGGAGGGACCGGCACATGCAAGATCTGCTTGAGTGGGTCCCGCTGTTGCTTGGGGGACTTGTGCAAACAGTGTTGCTGTTTGCGACCGTGTTGATATTGGGCTCGAGTTTGGCGATCGTCATCGGCCTCGCGCGCTTATCCCGATTTCGTTCGGCCCGTTATCTGGCTTCAGTCTATGTCGAGTTTTTTCGGGGTATTTCCCTCTATGTCACGTTGTTTTGGCTCTATTTTGCTTTTCCATTTATAGGCATGCGACTGACAGTTTGGGAGGCCTCCGTCATAGGGTGCGCGTTAACGCACGCTGCCTATTCTTCAGAGTATATAAGGTCGGCGGTCCTTTCCATTCCTGGAAGCCAACATGAAGCGGCTGTGGCGCTGGGAATGAATACCTTTCAGCGCATCCGGTATGTCGTGCTCCCTCAGGCGCTGGTGGCCTTGCTGCCATTGATGGGCAACGAGTTCGTCATGCTTCTCAAGGGTACTTCCATTGTCTCCCTGATCGGCCTCGCGGAGCTCACCGAGCAGGCCCACTCGATTATTGTCAGCACCTACCAGCCCGTCCCTGTGCTGGTGGTTGTTTTGTGCATCTATTTCGCGGGCGCCCAGTTGATCATTCGTGTCATGGGATTGATGGAGATCCGTTTCGGCAGGTGGAAACGGCGTACCGTTGCGAGTCCCGTAAGATGAGGACTGCTGGAACGGAGTGGGCAGGTTACGAAGGTATCGCCGGGAGAAGCCACCGCCGAGCCGGATCGGCAAACGTGCGTCTTGAATACGGTATTGAGGCCGGGTCGCAACCGCGGAGACCATCTTCCGAAATGCGGGCTGTGATCGTCGTTGCAGCCCGGAAAATGCGACGAGAAATATGCGCCCGGTTACGAAAACCGATTGTCGCACCTGACGATCCTGGTCGGATGCGCGGCGGCGGACAAGTCCGTCACATTCCATGGTGGCAGGAATTCATTTCCACGCACCGGGCTTTCTTCAAATGAGTATATTCGGCCCTGACATTATCGGACCGGACTGGTTCCGGCTGAACGTTGCGGTCGTCATACTGCCGAAGCTGATTGCCGCTGCGGGAGTGACGATTTACGTTGCACTTTTCGCATTTGCGGGCGCACTGGTGATTGGGATACCCGTGTTGTCGGCCCGCCGCTCGAGTATCAGGCTGATCGCGCAGCCGGCAATTCTTCTGTCCGATTTCATCCGCTCCACGCCGCTGCTCTTGCAGATATATTTCTATTTTTTCGTTCTGCCCCAGGTCGGCGTGATGTTGCCGGCGATTGCGACCGGTATCCTCGCCTTGTCGATCCACTATGGTTGCTATGTGTCGGAAGCGTATCGTTCGGGTCTTGAAGCCTTGCCGCACGGGCAGCGTGATGCTGTCGCCGCTCTTGGTTTTTCACGCGTCGATACCTATCGCTACATCATTGTGCCGCAACTCATTCCTTTCTTGATCCCGGCGCTTGGCAACCTGTTGGTGTCAATCTTCAAGGAAACGCCATTGCTTGCATCAATCGCCGTTACGGACATCATGTTCGTCGCCATGCAGCATGGGGCGGACCATTTCCAGTATATCGAGCCAATCACCCTCTGCGGCCTCATCTTCCTGGCTATCAGTCTGGCTACCTCATTCGTTATCCGAGTTCTCGAAAATGCTGCCTCGCAGGCGTGGCTTGGCCGGAGGACCATACATGGTTGATCAACCTCATTCTCCGATCATCACCTTCCGCGAGGTCACGAAGAAATTCGGGGACGTCACGGTTCTCGAACGGCTGAATCTCGAGGTTGCGCCAAATGAAAATCTGACGCTTATCGGTCCGAGCGGCTCAGGAAAATCAACGATTCTGCGCATCCTCATGACGCTGGAGAACGTGCAGGCTGGCGCAGTCACCGTCGATGGCGAGGCCCTCTGGGTCGATCATGGCCCCGATAAACTCAGCGAGCAGGCTGCGGCGGCGCAAACTCGCGCGATTCGTCGTAAAGTCGGCATGGTTTTCCAGAGTTTCAATCTGTTTCCGCACATGAGCGCACTGCGAAACATCGCGGAAGCGCCCATTCGTGTGCTGCGGCTCTCCAAGGATGAAGCTTACGACCGCGCGATCGAACTATTGAATCTTGTTGGGCTTGCCGACAAGCAGAACAGCTTTCCCATCCAGTTGTCTGGCGGTCAGCAGCAGCGTGTGGCGATTGCCCGCGCGCTCGCAATGCGTCCCAAGATCTTGCTGTTTGACGAGGTCACATCGGCGCTGGACCCTGAAACGGTCGGCGAGGTCCTGTCGGTTATACGTGCGTTGGCCCGAGAGCATCAGTTCACGACGTTAATGGTCACACACCATATGGGGCTGGCCAGGGAAATTTCGGATCGAGTATGCTTCCTCGAAGGCGGCCGCATCATCGAACAGGGCAGTCCGGCGCAGATATTCGAATCCCCTGCGAACAATCGTACGAAAGCTTTCCTCAGGGCCATCCTGGAAGCCTGACGAGCAGATTGCTGCCTTTTCACACAGGATCGGAACGCCGGTGGGTGCCCCATATTGCTCTCCTGTCAGTCGAAGGTTGTCCTCTTCCTTAAGAGGGGCGATCACCGAATTTGAAGTCATAGCGCCGGGCCTTCTCCCGGCGTGCACGCCCTTTATGACCGGGCAGTTGGGGTGGAGGTTCCGCACTCCCGTGCAACGTGCTGCATTATTTTTTCGCAAATAGCGCCTTGCGCAAAATTATCCTCTTGCTCGCGCGATTGATGGCAATATTGTATGCCAAATATTCGGTTCGGGGAGAACGGTGGCGCATTCACCGTTTTGTCACAAACAGTGACAGGTCGGCGGGGTGTCGACCGTTATTCATGCGATTGAAAGGAAAGAGATTAAAGGTGGTGAGGGTTTCCAAACGACAGAACGATCCGGTGGCAAAGCTGCGCAAGGCGATCGAGACAGGGCATTTTCTCCCGGGTCAGCGGCTTCCTGAGATAGAATTGGCAGAGTGGTTGGGCGTCAATCGGGTCAATGTGAAGCTGGCGCTAGGGAAGCTGGATCAGGAAGGCCTTGTCGAAGTCGAGCGCAACAAGGGTGCGCGCGTACGTGTGATCAGCCAGCAGGAGGCGGTTGAAATCCTTCAGACGGTTGCGTCACTTGAGACGCTCATTGCACGCAACGCTGCCGCCAAGGCGACCGCAGATGATGGCGAGCGCCTCAAGAAGATTTTGACGGCAATCAAGCAGGCCCGTGCCGAGGAAGCCTATGTTGAATACTTGCATGAGATAAACAAACTTCACACCGAGATTCGGCGCATCGCCGCTCTTTCGACCGCAAGCCGCATCGTCGCAACGCTGAATGCTCAGATCGCACGCTTCCGGTTTCAAACGGTTTTGTTCCCGGGCCGTATCAAACAATCCATCCAGGAGCTGGAGGAAATTGTCGATGCGATCTGCGCCGCAAATGGTGTGCGTGCCGGAAAGGCAATGCTCGAGCACCTCAACAATGTTGCAAAGGCCTTGGAGCAGAACCTGGCTCGCGTGAACGCCTGAAGTTTTCTGCTTTCCTGGAGCGCTTGCCTGCTGCGAAGGCGTTGGATGACGATGATCGGTGTGCAAGTCTGTGGACCTCGCCGCATGCTGCAAAAGTTTCGATTCCTGGGCTGTCGCGGGAAATATATCTCAAAAATCTGCAAATAGTGAAATCAATATTGTTAGCAATGTAGCTCCTGGTGTGGAATTGTTGCTTAAGCTTTGGCAACCTCGCTGGTTGCCGTCTGGTCAGAGATCGCAGGGAGCAACTTGATGGCGGAAGAGATCCCGGCAGTTTCTGCGCCGCGCCGTGCTGTCTTTCGAGACTACGGCAGTTCGCCATTCGCTTTGCGCGCTTTAACCGGACCGTTACGATATTGCGCCGCATTTGCCGGGAGGCTGGCATCGGCCGCAGTGGTTCCGGGCGTGGTTCTGCTCGGCCTCCTTTTTGTCGTCTTCGCCATTGGCCGATTGCTGCCGACCGACCCTGTTCTGACGGTGATCGGGGATCATGCGCCGCAGGAACTATACGAAAAAGTGCGTCGTGAGATGCATCTGGACAAACCGATAGCCGAGCAGTTTGTCCTGTTCGGCCTGGACATGGCGCGCGGAGATTTCGGTGTTGCCACGACAACCGGAAATCCCGTCGTAGAGGACATAGGCCGCTTTCTACCCGCCACGATCGAGTTGGCGAGCGTGGCAATCACGCTCGGCGTAGGGCTGGGTGTGCCAATTGGATTGCTTGCGGTGCGATTCTCCGGGCGGTGGCCGGACAATCTCGTGCGGCTGGTCATGATCCTCGGAAATTCCCTACCGATTTTCTGGATGGGATTGGTGGGGCTGCTGCTGTTTTATGCGCATCTCGGCTGGGTAGGGGGTCCAGGAAGGCTTGACATCGTCTATCAGTATACGGTCCCCAGAGTGACCGGCCTTGTTCTGGTAGATACAGCAATCAGTGGCAACCCGGCGGCGTTCGGCAATGCGGTGTCGCATATAGCCCTTCCTGCCTCGCTGTTGGGATTGGTTGCCTTGAGCGATATAGCTCGCACCACTCGCGGGTTCCTGCTGTGGCAGTATCGCCAGGACTATATCAACGTTGCACGGCTGAAGGGACTGTCTGAAACGAAGGTATTGTGGCGCCATGCCTTGCCCAACGCGGCGGGCCCTCTCTTTGCCGTTATCGCCTGGAGCTATGCCTATCTCCTCGAAGGAGCGGTGTTGACGGAGACAGTGTTCGCCTGGCCCGGGCTCGGACTCTACATCACCCAGTCCCTGATGGCGTCCGATATGCGTGCTGTGCTGGCGGCAACGTTGATCATCGGCACCATGTTCATGGTGCTGAACATGGTGGCGGAAATCGCGCAAACGCGCGTCGATCCGCGTACGCGGGCCTGACGAATGGGCGCAGTCAAGGAATGGCTTTTCGACAATAGTCCCAATACCCCGCTCCAGGCGCAACTGGGAAGGATCGCACGCGATATCAGGGCGGTGCTGCGCGATCCGATCGCGGTCATCGGTCTGCTCGTTGTTTTGTTGATGGTGGGCGTGGCGGTGTTGGCACCCGTGCTGCCGCTCCAGGATCCCGGTTTCCAGATCCTCAACGACCGTTTGCAACCGCCGTCTGCTGTCCACTGGTTCGGGACCGACACGCTCGGGCGCGATATCTTTTCGCGCGTCGTATCAGGCGCGGGGCCGACGCTCGCCATTGTTGCCTCGGTTCTGGCGATCGTGACGCCGGTGGGCGTCCTGATCGGCATCGCTTCGGGGCTGTTCGCACGGCTTGACACGCCGATTATGCGACTTTGTGATGTGTTCATGGCGTTTCCGCGCCTTATTCTCGCGATTGCCGTAGCGGTCACGCTTGGCCCCGGCATCGGGGCGGCGATCGTCGCGATCGCAGTGACAGGGTGGCCTTCCTATGCCCGCATCGCCCGGGCCGAGTCCGTGGCAATGCGGCGCTCCGAATTCGTGCAGGCCGCACAGGTCCTCGGCGCCTCGCGCATCCGCATCATGCTCACACACGTTCTGCCGCTTTGCCTGCCTTCGGCAATTGTCCGTGCCACACTCGATGCTTCGAGCATCATTCTCATAACCTCAGGACTGGGGTTTCTGGGGGCCAGCGTGCCGCCTCCGCAACCAGAATGGGGAGCAATGGTCGCCGAGGGCAGGGATGTCGTATTCGAGGCGTGGTGGGTCTCGACGATGCCCGGAATTGCCATCCTGGTTTTTGCCCTTGGCTTCAATCTTCTCGGCGATGCGTTGCGCAATCTTGTCGATCCGCGGTCTTGAGAGGAATGAAATTGCACGATTCCCTGCTCGACGTTTGTGATCTCAAGGTCGGCTTTCGCACCTCTGACGGCTATGTCGAGGCCGTGAAGGGCGTCAGCCTCACGCTCGGTCGCGAGCGTCTGGCGATTGTGGGCGAGTCGGGATCGGGAAAATCGATGACGGTCCGCTCGCTGATCGGCCTTGCCGGACACAATGCAATCGTTTCGGCGCGGCATGCCCGCTTCGGCGAGACGGATCTGCTGTCGCTTTCCGATCGAGAGCTCAGCGCAGTTCGCGGCCATCGCATCGCGATGGTGGTTCAGGACCCAAGGCAAGGCCTCAATCCGGTGCAGACCGCTGGGCGGCAGGTCGGCGAGATGCTCCGCATGCATCGACGGACCCGGCGGCACGACATGCGCAATGCGGTAGAGATGCTTCTCGACGAAGTGCACATCCGCGATCCGCGGCGGGTGTTTGATCTCTATCCCCACGAACTCTCGGGCGGGATGGCGCAACGGGTGATGGTTGCGATGATGCTCGCCGGCGGGCCAGACATCCTGATTGCCGATGAGGCCACATCCGCCCTCGATGCCGTCGTTCAAAGGCACATCCTCGAACTGATCGACGAGCAGGTCCGGTTGCGGGGTATGGGTCTTATCCTCATCAGCCACGACCTGGAACTTGTCTCCGACTTCGCCGACCGGATCATGGTCATGTACGCAGGCCGGACCGTGGAAACGTTCGCCGCAGGGCAGGGGTACGGGAGCGTGCGACATCCCTACACGCGTGGCCTGATCGCGTGCGTGCCATCTCTTGATCGCCCCGGCCAGTGTTTGCCGGTTCTTACGCGCGATCCGGAGTGGGCCCGATGACGCCGCATGCGCTTTCCCTTGACGGGCTGTCGATCCGTTTGCGGGCGTCGCTGGTCGTCGACAATGTCTCGTTGACGCTCGACCACGGGGAAAGTCTCGGCATCGTCGGCGAATCCGGCTGCGGCAAGAGCACATTGCTGAAATGCATTGCGGGCATCTACGATACCTGGCTGGGAAACATCGAAGTTTTCGATCGCAAACTCAATGCCCGGCGAACCTATGCCGATCGCCGTCTCCTGCAGATCGTTTTTCAGGATCCAGCGGCAGCGCTGAACCCGGCGCACACCGTGGACACAATCCTGCGTGAACCGTTGATTATCCATCGCTTCGATCGGCAGGACAAGCGCATCGCCGACGTGCTCGAAGCAGTCAGTCTGCCGCATTCCATCCGGTTCAGGTTCCCCGGTCAGATTTCGGGAGGGCAGCGGCAGCGTCTTTGCATTGCGCGCGCTCTTCTGGTCGAGCCAAGGATCATTCTGCTTGATGAGCCGACATCATCGCTCGATGTGTCGGTGCAAGCAGAAATCCTCAACCTGCTTGCCGAATTGCGCGCCGAGCGGCAGATTTCCTACCTCCTCATAAGTCATGATCTCGCGGTTGTCGCGCAGTTGTGCGAGCGGATCATGGTGATGGCCGCCGGAAAGATCGTCGGACGCACCACGCGCGATGAATTGCGCGGCAAAGCAAAAGAGCAAAGTTACCGCAAGCTGCTGTTGCCCTTCTCGCGAGACTAGAATCTCCCTGCCTTGTCGTGAAGTTGTCGCTCCGCAGGTCCAGTCTTTCGAGGCCTTCGAAGGCGACGTTCGGTGATTACGCTTTAGGCGGTGCGCTCAAAAACTGTGCGTTCGCCAGAGCGAAAAGAGCAATTTATTCCCATCTCGCCGCAAGAATGGGCATTCGATTGTTATCAAGATTGATATCAATCTGCTTGGATATCCCCATTCGAAACGGGCGGTATTGAGATGACAAAATCCACACTCATACAGCAACTGAAAGAGCAGGTTCTGCGACATCCGGATCGAGTTGCCGTCTCCTCGGATTCCGGTTCGTTGACTTTTGCCGAGCTTTGGCGTCGCAGCGGACAGGTCGCGGCCCATTTGCGCAAACATGGCGTCAAAGCCGATGCCGTCGTCGGCGTCTTTGTCGATTCCTCTCTCGAACTCGAAATTGCGATCTGGGCGGTCCTTCGCTCGGGTGGAGCCTACCTGCCCTTGTCCCCAGAGTATCCGAGCGGCCGGCTGCGATATGCTCTTGAGGATTCCGGCGCCAGGATCATCTTGACGACGGCACTCCTGGAGAGCGATGCACGGACAATCCAGTCCGCCCAAGGTGCCATTCTCCGTATTGAGGAATGTCTGGAAGGGGAAAGCGACGATGCCGAACAGGACGTCAACGCCGGCTCGAACAACCTTGCCTACATCATCTATACATCGGGAAGCACGGGCAAGCCCAAAGGCGTGGCGATCGAGCATGGGAGCATTGCGCACCAACTCGATTGGTTGCGTGACGCTATGGGCATCAACGAAGACGTCAGGATTTTGCAAAAGACCCCCTTCAGCTTCGATGCGGCCCAATGGGAAATCCTTAGCGCCGCTCTTGGCGCGACCGTCGTCATGGCCGGCATCGGCACATACCGCGATCCTTCCAGACTCGTCGAAACCGCCAAACGCCATGCGGTCACAACGCTGCAGTGTGTGCCGACGCTTTGGACGGCTCTTGTGGAAACGGACGGATTTCAGGATTTAAGCCTCGCCCAGATATTTAGCGGCGGGGAGGCCCTGACGTCGCGTCTCGCGCGCAATCTCATCCGCGTTCACCCCGCGGCAAGCCTGATTAACTTGTACGGGCCGACAGAGACCACCATCAATGTCTCCGCCTACATTGTCAGAGCCGACGAACTGGATGATACCGACCGCGTCCTGCCGATCGGATTCCCGGTCTACCACACAGACCTCATTGTTTGCGATGGCGCGAGGGAACTTGCGGATGGCGAAGTTGGCGAACTTTGCATTGCCGGGCCGCAGCTGGCCCGTGGTTACATCGGCAACCCCGAGTTGACGGCGGCAAAATTCACGATGTTGGTCGATGCGCAGGGACGCGAGCGCCGCGTGTATCGAACCGGGGATCTTGCGATCAAGGGCGCCGATGGGCTCGTTGGTTTCGTCGGCCGCGTCGACAATCAAGTCAAGATCAGCGGCCATCGCATCGAACTCGACGAGATCCGGCTGGCGATCGAGAACCATCGCTGGATCCGAAGGGCGACGGTCGTTCCCTGGCAAACCCGTCGCGGCACCCCGCAATTGGCAGCTTTCGTCGAGCTGGATGAAACCGAAGCGGCTCTGATGGACCAGAACATCTCCGGCAGCCATCACAAATCCAAGGCAAGCCGCCGCCAGGTCAATGCGCAGCTTTCGAACGGCGCGTTCCGTTTGGCGGACGAGCTTGACGGAAATATCGTAAGCCTGCCATCCCGTGCGGCGCCAGAGGATATCGCGACACGGGCATTTGCGCGCAAAACCTATCGCAATTTCAGGACGCGGGTCCGCGGCGATCAGATCGTGGAGGCGATACGCACTGCGCAACGTCCTCCGCTGCCAGGCAGCACTCATGACGCGACGCTTGATAAAACTTTGATAGGGCGAATCTTGCGCTGGTTTGGCCCGTTCTCCAGCGATACACGCCTTTTACCCAAATACGCCTACGCTTCTCCAGGTGCATTGAACGCGTCGCAAATCTTCGTCGAAGCCAATGGCGTAATGGGGCTCTGGCCGGGCCTATATTACTTCCACCCGGCAGACCACACATTGACCCTCGTTTCGCCATTGACGCCATCGAACGCTGGTATACGTCTCCACATTTATGGCAAGCGCAGCCGTATCCGGGAAGTCTATTCGACAAATGTGGACGAGGTTCTTTACCTCGAAGCGGGGCACATGCTGGGGCTTCTGGAGGAAGTCGCAGTCGAGCACGGTCTATACCCGGCCAAGGCTGCGCCGCCGCATTCCGTCCCGGCGGGGCTTTTCAGCGCCGAAGACTACGTCCACACTCTCAGCGTCAAACTGGTGCGCCGGGTTGTGCCAGAGCCGCTCGTCAAGTCCCTCGCCCTCGTTCAGATCCACGAAGAGACCCCGGATGGCGTTACACCCGGTACGTATCGACTGGATAACGACAAGCTGGCGCCCATCGGTGATCCCATCATCCGCCGCAAGGACGTCATTGCCATCAATCAGGCGGTCTTCGACCGGTCGACCTTTGGCATAGCCTTGATCGTTGCGAAGCAATCCGGATGGGAAGGTTTTGTCGAACTCGGCCGCTTTCTCCACCGCCTGCAAACGAGCGATCCCGCGATCGGGTTGATGTCGTCGGGCTACAGTTCGCTTTCGGGCTACGAGATGGCGACGTCGAGCCGGCTCGATGCACTCATCGGAAAGGACTTTTTCCCCGGTAGCGGCACCATTTCCTATTTTGCCCTCGGAGGCGGGATTTCTCCCGCCCAGCGATCAAGCCGCGGCATGGAAGAAGACCTCGTGCACATGCGCGGGCCGACGGAAATTCTGAAGGATGATCTGCGCGAACTTCTGCCCGAATATATGGTTCCTTCGCGCGTGAAGGTGATCGAGACGACACCGACCATGCCGAGCGGCAAGATCGATCTGCAGTCCCTGCGCAATCTGGTCGAAGCGGAAGAAAGCGCGCGCCCGATCGTCCCGCCGGCCACGCGAATCGAGCTTGAGGTCGCGGGTATTTGGAAGGACATTCTCGGGCTGCAGCACGAGGAACTGTCGATCCGGGATTCGTTTTTCGACGTGGGCGGCAATTCCCTTTCGGCCATGGCGCTTATCAATCGGCTGAACGCCAGATTCGGTACAAGGCTACCGATACAGGCTCTCTTCGCTGTGCCGACTGTCGAAGCCCTTGCAAGCGCAATCGGCTCTGGCGCGGTAAGCCACGACAGCCGTCTGGTCAGCCTCAATGAGGCACCAGAGGGAAGCCCGATCTATTGCTGGCCGGGACTGGGAGGCTATCCCATGAGCCTTCGCTCATTGGCGCAGGCGGCAGGTGAAGGTTCCTATCGGTTCCTTGGCGTTCAGGCGCACGGCATCAATCCGGATGAAGTCCCGTTTACGACAATCGAGGACATGGCGGCGGCGGATGTGGAGCTCATTCAGCGCGACCATCCCATCGGCCCCATAACATGCATGGGTTATTCGTTCGGTGCCCGGGTGGCCTTCGAAACTGCTTATCAGTTGGAACAGCTGGGTCGAACGGTGGACAAGATCGTTCTCATTGCCCCTGGATCTCCATTGCAAAAGGCAACCGCGGCGGCAGCCGAGGCTGATCGCTTCGAGGACGAGCGGTTCCTGCGTATTCTTCTTTCGGTGTTTGCCGGGACGCTGAACTCTCCGCTGGAGGCGCAATTGCTTGCCAGCGTCCGTGACGAACGCGCCTTCATCGACTTCATCTCGGGCAAATTCTCGGATCTTTCCAGCGAGCTGGTGGCGCGCATCGTCACCGTCGTCAAAGCCACGTTCTCCTTCGAATACACCTTCGATGAGCTCAATCAGCGCACGGTTCGCGCGCCGATCGCCCTCATCAAGGCGCAAGGGGACGACTATTCGTTCCTGGAGGCGGCGGGCAGCCGTGTCAGCCAAGGCTTTAGCCAGGTCATCGAACTTCCCCATGACCATTATTCGATCCTGCGTGGCGATGGCCAGACGGCGCTCGCCCAGGTTCTCAGCGACGTGCTTTCAACCGATCGGGAGATTTCCATGCCTCATATCAGCGTCAAGCATTTCCCCGCCCACATCGACGAGGGTCGCCGAAAGATTTTGGCCGACGAGCTCGCATCCGCCGTCATCAAAGCCTTCGGCTGCGCGCCGAATGTGGTCTCGGTGGCGCTCGAACCGGTGGAGAAGGACAACTGGGATGCGCTCGTCTACCAGCCCGAGATCATCGGACGACAGAAATTTCTGGTCAGAGAGCCAAACTACGCCCTACGCCAAAACGCAAAATAGGGAGAGAAAAGATGGAAAAGGCAACTGCGGCGCGGTTTTTCGGGCAGGCGGCGATATGGGGGGCAAGTTTCACCTTCATCAAGTTCGCGCTGGAGGAGTTCAGCCCCAACCAGCTCGTGCTCTTTCGGCTGATCCTCGGAGCGGCCACGCTCGCTGTGATTATCGTATTCACGGGAAGGTCCTTCAAACTGACCTCAAAGGCATGGTTCCACGTCGCGGTCTCTTCGATTTTCGCAAACGTCGTGCCCTATCTGCTGCTCAGCTATGGCGAACTGCATGCCAGTGCCGGTTTGGCGGGCGTGCTGATCGGCGGCACGCCATTGGTGACGCTCTTCATCTCGACTCTGGCGTTGCGGGACGAGCCGGCAACCGGGCGCAAGGTGACCGGCTTCGTTCTGGGTTTCCTTGGTGTGTCGCTCGTGGTCAGTCCGTGGAAGGTGGAGGGGAGTTCGCTGCTCGGCGCCTTGGCGTGCTTTGGAGCGGCGACGAGCTATGCGGTGGGTTACGCCTATGTCGGCCGTTTCCTGTCGCCTTTGAAGGTGGACCCGATCACGCTCGGTGCCAATCAACTTGTTGCGGCGGCCATCCTTCTGGCTCTGGCCGTGCCCTTCTTCACCTGGCCTCCAATTGAATCGGTCTCTGCAATACCGCTGCTGTCTCTGCTCTATCTTGGCGTGCTTGCCAGCGGTTTTGCCAACATCCTGTATTTCAGACTGATCCAGGATGTCGGGGCGTCAACCGCATCCGCCGTCGACTACGTCGTCCCGGTGTTTGCCGTTCTGTTCGGTGCGGTTTTGCTGCTCGAACCGTTGTCGTGGAACGTGATCGTGGGCGGTGCTGTCATCCTGATCGGGATGGCGATCGCCGAGGGGCGCATCTCCTCGTCCGCCTTCTCGCAAGCCTCGTCTGGAAAGGTCAACAACTCATGAGTGGCGCAGAATCTTTTCCATCAAACAGTGCTTCGCGTGCGATCCTGCCGCATGTCGATAGGGAATCGACGCACACGCCCCGGCCTGGCCTCCGGCAAGACGTGACGCCCTCCAAAACCGCCAGAGAGGCCCGCTTCTTCGGCTCCGGTATCGGCGCAACACCTGTTCTTGAACTGCCGGCGGACGTGGTCGGCGGACGAGCGGTGTATGCCAAGCTGGAAAAATACAACCCCTATTCCAGCATCAAGGATCGCATCGCCTGGTACATGCTTGCAGGGGCCGAAACCCGTGGGCAACTGGTCTCGGGTGGCACGGTCATCGAGGCCACTTCCGGCAACACGGGAATTGCGTTCGCGGGTTTTGCAAGGGCGCGCGGCTATCGCTGCATCATCGTTCTTCCGGATAGTGCGTCGAAGGAACGGATAGAGTTGCTGAAGTTTTTTGGCGCGGAGCTGGAGCTAACACCGAGCGAGGCGGGATACACCGCAGCGATCGAGAAAGCCGAACAACTGCGCGACGCGACCCCGGGGGCATGGTTTGCTTGCCAGCACGAAAATGCCGACAATGTTCTGGCTCATTACGAAACGACCGGGCCGGAACTGTGGCGCGATCTTGCCGGAAAGATCGATACCCTTGTTTGCGGTGTTGGCACTGGCGGAACGATCAGCGGCACCGGGAAATATCTCAAGGAACAGAACCCGGATATCAAAATCGTCGCCGTAGAGCCGGAGCGCTCGGCGGTTCTGAGCGGCAATCCCGGCGGGATCCACCGCATCCCGGGACTGAACGGCGGCTTTGTCGCGGAGACGACTGACCGTACCTTGATTGACGAGATCATCACGGTGGCCGATGAGGATGCCTGGGCAATGGCAAAGAAGCTTGCGTCCGCAGGGATTTTCGTCGGGATTTCATCTGGCGCTGTCGCCCATGTCTGCAGGGCAATTCGGCAAAGGTCGACCTCAGGCGAGGGACGCATCGCTACCATCTTTCCGGACTCCGGAGAGCGGTACGTGTCCCTTCTCAGCGCATAGTCCTGGCGGCTCCATCGAAATGAATATTCTGATCGTATCTCAAGGAAGGAAGAAGTCATGACGCAATTTTCGAAGACCCTGTTTCCCGGCGAAGGCGAATCCGTTCAGATCGGAACCACCACGCACACGACGTTCAAGGCGGTCGGCAAGGAAACGGGCGACCGTATCGGCTTGTTCGAGCACCGGATGAAACCCGGTGCGCCCGGCGCATCGCCGCATGTTCACCGTCATCAGCTCGAGGCTTTCTACGTCCTCGAAGGAACGGTAGAGATCTTTGTCGATGGCGAACATATTGCCGCCCCTGCAGGCACCTACATACAGGTTCCGGAGGATGTGCCTCACGGCTTTCACAATCCCTACGACAAGGAAGCGGCGATGCTGATCTTTTTCAGCCCCGGAAAGAATCGCGAGGAATATTTCCGCAGGCTGGCGGCGCTCTATGCCAATGGCCGCCGGGCATCCGAGCAGGAGCTCATCGACCTTATGGCCGACTTCGATCAGTTTGAGGTCGAGTATACCGGTGACGTCCCGGGGTGGGGCCGCCATTAACAGCCTTGAAACTGGACTATCATCCTGCAACGGGTGGCAGTTCCCCTGCCGATCCGCCTCACCATGATGTTACAAGGACAGCAAATGTTACCAAATCCGTTTGACGACAAGCCCTTTCAAATCGGGACCAAAGCCGCAGTCACCTTTGCGTTCCTGATTTCCGCGAATATCGCCGCGTGGATTTGGGCATGGGTCGCGTTTGCAGATCGGCCTGCCCTCATGGGCACTGCGTTTCTTGCCTATATGTTGGGGCTGCGTCACGCCTTCGATCCTGATCACATCGCTGCGATTGACAATGTGGTGAGAAAGCTGATGCAGGAGGGCAAAGCGCCTTATTCCGTCGGTTTTTTCTTTTCGCTCGGACACTCAAGCATCGTCGTCCTCGCTTCCATTGCCATTGCGGCAACGGCCGCCACGCTGCAACTTGAAGAGATCGGCGATATCGGCGGCGTTATCGGCACAACCGTTTCGGCGGTATTCCTTCTGATCATCGGTATTGCCAATCTCGTTGTGCTGAAGGGGGTATGGTCCGTGTTCAAGCGCGTCCGCAGAGGCGAGAAGATCGTCGAAGAAGACCTCGATGCTCTTCTTGCGGGGCGTGGTTTGATCGCCAGGGTCTTTCGACCAGTCTTCCGGGTGGTCTCCCGTTCCTGGCACATGTATCCTATCGGCTTCCTGTTTGGCCTTGGCTTCGACACGGCAACGGAAATCGGACTGCTGGGAATCTCGGCGATGCAGGCCGCCCAAGGCATGTCTTTCTGGACGATCCTTGTTTTTCCTGCGCTGTTCACGGCAGGCATGTCGTTGATGGACACGACGGACAGCGTTCTAATGACCGGGGCCTATGGCTGGGCATTCGTCAATCCGGTCCGCAAGCTCTGGTACAATTTGACGATCACCGCAGCTTCCGTCGTCGTCGCCGTGTTCATCGGCGGTCTTGCAGCCGCCGGGCTCATCATTGAAAAGCTCGGTCTTGATGGCGCCTTTTGGACCTATATCGGTGGAATTAACGACAACCTGGCCGGTGTCGGTTACGCGGTTGTCGGCATTTTCATCTTGAGTTGGATCGTGTCGACGGTCGTATATCGCGCCAAGGGATATGACACTCTTCGCGTGGGATGATTATGCGCCGTCAGCGAGCCTGGCTTCAGAAACGCGCTGCGGCCGTTTCCAGTAGAGCAAACGGTCCTTAGACTTAAAGGGAGTCGCGGCGGTCTCATTCATATTTGGCTGGAGGTTTAACGAGCAATGCTCAACCATCCTATCGCACCTTGGCTGGAAAGCGTTGTGGCCATAGGCTTGGAACTGAGGGTGAAGTGGTTGCGGCCCCGATTTTACGCAATCCTCGCCCTTGATGTTCCACGTCAAACGCCAGTGTGCAGCGGTTTGCCGATTACGGCGGAGGAGTGGGGCAGGGCCCAGCGCTACAAGCATGTAATGGACCGCAATCGCTCTCTGGTAGCGTGGAGTGCGCTGCGGGTTCTCCTCGGTGTGCTTTTTGAAACGCAGCCGGAACTAGTCGAAATTGCCCGGACGGTTCACGGCAAACCGTTGGTTCCGGACGGGCCAAGCATCAGCATTTCTCATTCCGGCGAGCTGGCGGTGATCGCGCTGTCGAGCGCATTGAGCATTGGGGTGGATATTGAAGCAATCAAGGACAGCGCTGTGTTCGCTCCCGCCGTGCTCGATACGTTGACGAAGTCTGAATTGGCCTATTTTTCCGATCGTACGGGGGACGCCGCTTTTCTCCTTCGGGCATGGACCCGGAAAGAGGCAACGGCGAAGGTCCTGGGTGCCGGGCTTTCTTTTGATTTTCGTTCTCTATCGGTTCTTGATGGCTATGGCTGCCGATTCAAGGTTCTTTTTCACCAACCAGATGGACAGGTCTTTGTTAACGGCATCGACCTGGACCTTCGCGATGGCTATATAGCGGCGCTGGCATCCACCCAAACCATTCCTGAAGTGGCAACCTACCTTGTCGCTGCAAATGGCGCATCTGCTGTGGGCTTCGCCAGTTGGCCTGCCGAGTTTGCAACCGAGCGCACCAAGTGCCGTCAAACCCTAAAGATGAGATTTTGTCGACGGACTTTCTGAAGGATCAGTGGCGATCGTAGAAAAGCAGGAGCGAACCTTAATGAAGTTCCACCAGTTGAATCAGATGCAGCAGAAGTCTGCGTTAGACGAGGCTCGTGCTGGCCTCGACGTTTCTCAAGACGAGCTAGTCTGGAGCACATTGTGCCGGGAAGCGCACGCCGCCGTTGACAATGACAAGCGTCTTGGTCGCACGATGAATTCGAATATTCTCGGTCATCAGAGTTTTTCCCGTTCACTTGCTTATCGGATAGCGGTGAAACTCGCAAACGATGATGTTGACGCGGAAGTTTTGTTTCCTTTGACCTGCGGGGTCTTTCAAGAGGATCCAAATATCGTGTCGTCCGCAAGGGTCGATCTGGAGGCGATCCGCGATCGCGACCCGGCCACAACAGACGTGCTCACACCATTCCTGTACTTTAAAGGGTTTCTGGCTTTACAGGGGCACAGGGTCGCGCATTGGCTCTGGAGCCATAGCGACGTTTACTTGGCTCGCCATTTTCAAAGCCGTATATCGGAAGTTTTGGCGATCGACATTCATCCGGCAGCCCGGATGGGCAAGGGAATTATGCTCGATCATGGGAATGGTCTTGTGATCGGCGAAACTGCTGTCGTGGAAGATGATGTTTCAATCCTTCAGGACGTGACATTGGGTGGGACGGGGAAGGAAACTGGAGATCGCCACCCGAAAATTCGCCGTGGCGCCCTTATCGGCGCCGGAGCGAAAATACTCGGAAATATCGAAGTCGGAGTGGGAGCCAAAGTAGGTGCAGGGAGCGTTGTCGTCTCGCCGGTGGCGGCGCACACTTCAGTCGCTGGCGTGCCGGCGCGGTTGGTAGGGAGGCCAAAATCCGATCTACCGGGCATCAGTATGGAGCAGTCAATTACGGGACCCGAATACGTAATCTGACTGAGATGCCTACAACCTCGGTTAGCAGCTGCTGATCCATGCCCGCTCGAACCGCGGGTACCATCATCAATTACAAGGCCAACAATCGCGCTGGCTTGCATGTCGCAACCACCCTTGCCGATCACCTCAGCCTTCTTGGTGATCTGAAGTCATGTCGGCGCGGCCGGCCGGCCAGATCGATAGCAGTACTTGACGGGGTCGCGCAGTTGCAGAGCGCAGTTGACGTGCCGGCGCCTCAGGAAAAGGCGCTGACAAAGGCCAGGCGCCGGATAAGGGAATTGGAGCAGAAAGTCGGGCAACAGCAGCTTGATCTCGATTTTTTCAAAAAGCCTTGCGGCACTTCGAGGAAGATCATCACTCCACTCATCAAGGGCGTATCTGACTATCTCAGATAGGCTTGTCATTCTAGCAGGCTACATGCAGTCGTCGTCGGATGTGCAAAGACGGCATCTCCACCGTTGATGCTGCAGCTCGGCGATTTGGCGGTCACGGAATGGCATGCAGAGTCCGCGACGCGGAGGAAAGTTTGGTTACTATCAAGCTGCCCGATGCAGTGTGAAGTAGCTCACTCCCTTTTTGTTATTCGGCATGATCAGTGCTCCCTGCAATTCTCCGTTTTCGGTGCAGCAGGATTTCAGGTGTCTTCTCTCCAAATCCATTTGGCAGCATTGAGGCGAGACCTTTTGGGAAGAACAAGAGAACGACGACCATCGTCACGGCAACTATCATGAAGCGGCCTTCAGCGAAGTTATCGATATTGGCGAGCCCTTCCGACATGAAAGTCAGCACGAGTGCCGCGAATACCGGACCGTAGATGCTCGATGTGCCTCCGACGAGCACCATGCTCAACACTAGCGACGCGGTCGAGAAGTCGAAGATCTCTGGCGAGGCCACGCGCAGGTAGAGGACGTAGAAGCCGCCGGCCATCCCGGTGAAGAAGGCACTGGCAACAAGCGCCTTCAGGCGCTGCCGCGCGATCGGGATGCCGCGCGAGACACCATAATCCTCACTGTCGCGCAGGGCCTTGATGGAGAGGCCAAAATCGGAGCGCACCAGGCAGCGCAGACAAACGGTCGTGGCGACGAGCAGGCCAAAGGCGACATAATAGTAGCCAAGCTTGTAGTCACGTAGGAAATTGTAGCCAGGCAACCATATTGTCGGCACGCGCACCAGTCCCTGCGTTCCACCCGTTATGGACGACTGGCTGATCACGACTTGCAGCACCAGTTGGCTAAATGCGAAGGTGACGAGGATCACATAGACGCCCTTAAGGCGAACAATCGGCAGGGCGACGATAGCGGCTGCGGCTGATGCGGCAAGCCCACCTATCAGCATCGCCATCCATGGATCAACACCGAGAACCTTCGCTGTTAGCCCTGTCGCATATATACCGACACCGAAGAAGGCGATATGGGCAAAATTGAAGATACCCGCATAGCCGAGAGTGAGATCCCAGCTTGCCGCGACCATCCCGTAGACGAATGCTATAATAAACAGATGCCGCAGATAGGTGTCTTCGACGAAGATTGGCACGAGGAGTCCAGTGATAACCAGGAGAGCGATTAGCCATGTCTTCCCGTTGTGTAGAGCGTCCATCAACGTACCACCTTTCCGAGGAGTCCCTGCGGGCGAAAAAGGAGTACGACGATCAACAAGAGGAAGATCATGGAAGGTGTCCAGTAAATGCCGATGAAGAAGGTGAGCGTTGCTTCGATGATGCCCAGGAGGTAGGCGGCCGCGATTGTTCCTCCTAGCGAACCGAGGCCGCCGAAGATCACTATGATCAATGCCTTGACCAGTGGTTCAGAGCCGAACTCCGGGGTCAGCAGACGGACCGAGCCAAGCAGTACCCCTGTTAGCCCCGCAAGGAGGGCCGACAGAGCGAACGTAATGATGAAAAGACGAGAGACGTCAATCCCGATGAGCCGAGCCGCGTCCGCGTTCTGCCCTACCGCCTTTATGCCGCGTCCAATCCGGGAACGACTAAGGAAGAGCCATAGTGCGGCAAGTACGATTGGAGCGAGCACTATCATCAGCGTTTCCTGGGCCGAGATTGTCGTGCGCCAGAGCTGCACCGTGCCAGGCACAATCGGAGCGAGCTGCTTCAGCCTCGCGCCCCAGATGAGTTGGATCCCGTTCTGCAAGAAGATCATCGCGGCAAGCGTCGTCATTACGGTGATCAGCAGAATATCACGATGATCATAGAACGGCCGAACGACCACCCGTTCGATCAAGATGCCGGCGCCGATCAAGGCCGCTACGGTAACAGCGACGCCCGCGGCGAGCCCGAGGCCAAGCCCACCCCCGCTAGAGATGGTCCAGGCGACATACGCGCCGAGCGTCATCAGCACCCCGTGAGCAAAGTTGAATATACCAAGTGTCGTCCACACAAGGGACAGTCCGCTCGCCATCAATGCATAGCCCGAACCGAGCACGATGCCACTGACGAGAATGGCGCTAAGCATGTCAACCATGATCATGCGCCCCCGATCCAAAATACATGTCCATAATCTCCTGGTGATCGACTTCTGCGCTGCGGTTAATTTCTCTGCTGATCTCTCCGTGGTCGACAAGGTACATGCGGTCGACCAGTGAGAGGATGAAGGCGATGTCCTGTTCGACGAGAAGCAGGGGGATGCCGCGCGACGATATCTCCGCGATCGCCTCCGCCAACTCATCCTTGAGCTTGGGCGAAAGTCCCAGCGTCGGCTCATCTAGCATGAGCATGCGCGGCGCGCACATGAGCCCGACGCCGATCGACAGCATCTGCCTCTCGCCACCCGACAGCGTCTTGCACTGCTGTCGACGGCGCTCGGCAAGCCGGGGGAAAAGCTCGAGCACATAGTCAAGGTTGGCCTTCATCTCTGCCCGCGCCCGCGGCGTGAAGGCGGACAGTTCCAGCGTCTCCATGATCTGCATGTCTGGAAAGAGCCGGTTTGCCTGCGGTACGTGGACGAGTCCGCGCGCCACGATCTTCTGCGGCGCGAGCCCGTCGATTGCCTCGCCCATGAAGCACACGCGTCCAGCCCGCGGTTTAATCACATGCGAGATGGTGTTGAGAAGCGTGGTCTTGCCGTGACCGTTGGGCCCAAACAGACCTACTCGCTCGTTCGCGCCGACATACAGATTCATTCCGTGCAGCACATCTGATGCATCATAGCCGGCCCGCAGGTCTACGATTTGGAGGGCGTTCTGGTTGTTGCTCAAAGACCTGCCTCCCGCTTCCCGAGATAGGCTGCGACAACCACTGGGTTACGCACCACCTCTTCCGGCTTGCCTGAAGCGATGACGGCGCCATGGTTAAGGACCATCAGGTGTTCGGACACCTTCAGGAGAAGCGGCAGGACATGTTCGATGAGGACAATCGTGATGCCACGACCGTGCACGGTGTATATGAGATCGGCAAGATCGGATGTCTCAGGCCTTGTGAGGCCGGCAGCAGGCTCGTCGAGGAGAAGCACCTTCGGCCGCGCGGCGATCGCAGAAGCGATCATCAACTGTTTGCGTTCGAAGACCGAGAGGTCAGATGCGGCTTTGGTCCGGCGTTCAGCCGCCAGTGACACATCGTCGAGCGCCTGCTGGGCTGCTACCCGTGCCTCATTTGACCCCATCTGCCCGCAATAGACGGCGCTTGCATAGACATTCTCGAGGGCGCTGAGCGTGGCGAACTCTGCGTCCTTCTGGAAAGTGCGAAGGACCCCTGCACGGCTGATCTGGTGGGGCCGCAACTTGTGGATCGGCTGACCCGCAAGAAACACCTCGCCCGCGCTGGGCGGAAATGGAATGCCGGTTATGATGTTAAAAAGCGTGCTCTTGCCGCTGCCGTTCGGGCCGGCGATGCCGAAGATTTCGCCCTTTTGGATCGAGAACGAAACTCTGTCGACGGCAACCAGTGCACCGAAGCGTCGACTGACCTGGCGGACCTCGAGCAGCGGCTGGTTATCATTCGTTTCTAGCATTGTATGTTGTTCTCAGCTCGCGTTGAAAAAGTCGGCCACACCGGGATTCCGCGTGGCCCAATGGTGTGATGCTACTGCTTCATCCAGGGCGGCATGCGGAATTCGCCTTCGGCATATTCGTGCGGATAAAACAGGACGCGCTTGCCGTCCCATATCTGGAAGAACTGGATCGGAATGGCGTTATCGCCCTGCACGGCAAGATGCGTGTTCGGGTCAAAGGAGAGCATGCCGCTGGCAATCTGCATGTGGGACTCGCCGATCACCTTGCTGATTTCGAGCCGCTTGGTCGGATCGCCGACTTTCTTCAGCGCGTTCGCATAGAACATGACTTCCTCATAGAGCAATGCTCCGTAGGTTCCCGGCTCGTTACCGTAGTTGTCGTTATATTTCTTCATGACCTCAGCAGCCCGAGGATTCTTCGGCGTGTTCAAGGTGCCGCCGAGGAGATTATAGACGATTCCCGTCGCCTGCTTGCCCGTTAGGTTAAGGAATTCCGGCACTGACGGTGCATACTGGATGAAGACGAGGCTATCCGTCGGCTGTTCGAGGAACTGCGTCAAGAACTTGGCCGCATTACCCGGCTGATAGTCGGTGTTGATGATTACGGCCGGATTGTCCTGACGGACTTTGGCCAGGAATGTACGCCAGTCGTTGATTTCGCCGAACGGCAGAAGGTCGGCGGAGGTCACGCTCCAGCCGGCGTCCTCGAAGCTCTTCTTCAGGCCTTCCATAATCGACTTCGAATAGGGATTGTCCGATGAGATCAAGGCGGCCCTCCTGTTGGTAAGCTTGAGCTTGCCACTCGTCTCCAGCCCCTGCAGCACAGGCACCATCGCCGTATTGTAGGCATCGTAGGATGGCGTCAGCGACCAGACGGTCGGGAACTTGTCCGGATGTGCGGCAATGATGTCGCGGGTCTGCGCCGAATTCGCCGCAATCAGATAGGGCATGTCCTGCTCGGCAATCATCTCGATCTCGAAATTGCTTCCGCTGGCATAGCCGGTGAACATGGCATTGAGGTCGCGGTCGCCGGCGAGGCGCTCGAAGGCGCTGGTAACGGCGTCGGCCGACTGGTTCTGAGTGTCGCCGACGACGACTTCGAGCTGGTAGCCGGCCACGCCGCCGGCCGCGTTGATCTCATCGACGGCGAGCTTGGCACCGTTGACCATTTCATTGCCGTCGGCCGCCGAGCCGCCGGTCAACGGTGCGAGCACGCCGATCTTTGCGATCTTATCTTGGGAGTTGGCAGGCGTAGCAGCGACAAGAGCAGCAAGAGCCAGACTTGTGCAAAGTTTTGAAAGACTCATGACAATGTTCCCCGTTTTACAGTGGTAGGTATGCTGTCTGACGCGGCGGTAATCACGCTGACATTAAGTTCGCTGTTTTCACACAAAAGTGGCCTTCTCTGCTTCTACCCGGGGAGTGCATCTCCCCGTTGGTTCAAACTGCATAGAATGCGGGCGGCCGAATGTCCTTCCAGGGCTGCGCCTCTTCGATTTGAGCCGAGAGGTTCAGCAGCGTTGCCTCGTCGCCCACTGGAGCCACGAACTGGATGCCGACAGGGATGTCGTTGGCATTGCGGTGAAGCGGCAGGGTGATCGCCGGCTGGCCCGTGATATTGAAGGGCGCAGTAAAAACGATGTCACGCATCAGCCGCTCATTATAGACCTGGATATCAGGCTCCGACATGTCGTACCAGCCCGCTGGTCGCGGCGGCACCGGCTGCACGGGCGCAAGAAATACATCGTAGGGCCTGAGGCTTTCAACCAGGTCGCGCGACATCTTACGCATGATTTCGATATCTGTGGCGTGCTGAACACCCGAAACTGTTTTGCCAAGTTCGATGATGCCCCACGTCGCCGGTTCTACATCATCCGGCGTTACCCGGCCGAACCTTTCGGCGCAGCCCTGGAAAAAGGACGATGACAGGACTGCCGTGATGCGACCGAAAGTGCTCTTGAACACCTCGACGTCATAGCGGAAATCATGCTCGATGACTTCGTGGCCGAGTTGCCGGCACAGGTCGGACGCTTTCTCAACCGCAGCCTTTACGTCGAAATTGAGCGGTTCGCCGTCAGGTTCGCTGTGGGCTACGCCGATGCGCAGGCGCTTCGGTCTCTGTCCCACTGCGGACAGATAGGACGCCTGCGGCTTGGGCAGGGCGTATGGGTCGCCCGGATGCGCCCCGGCAACGACGTCGAGATAGGAAGCCGTGTCACGGACACTGCGCGAAACGCACAGGAATGCCACGGCACCATACCAGTAATCGACAACACCAGGGCCGAACGTTACCCTGCCTCGTGACGGCTTGAGCCCGACGATGCCATTATTGGCAGCGGGTATCCGGATGGAGCCTCCCCCGTCGCTTGCATCGGCGAGCGGTACCATCCCAGAGGCTACCGCGACTGCAGACCCGCCACTTGAGCCGCCGGCGACCACTCCTGCGTTCCAAGGGTTAACCGTGGACCCGAAGAGCACGGGCTCGGTCGCGGCGCACCAGCCGTTTTCAGGAACGTTGGTCTTGCCGACTGGGATGAGCCCGGCATTCCGCATTCGTGCTGAGATCTCCCAGTCGGTGCTGGCTACATAATTTTTAAAGTAGCGGCTGCCATTTGTGACCGGAAAGCCCTTCCACTCCACGGACAGGTCTTTCAGGAGGATAGGCACTCCCGCGAGCGGGCCATCCGGAAGCGGACGCGTCGCCACCTCGCGGGCATAATCATAAAGCCTGTGCACGACGGCATTGAGCCGAGGGTTCAGCGCCTCGATGCGCCGAATGGCCTCGTCTACGAGATCGAGGGCGGAGACTTCCCGCTGACGAACCAACTTCGCCAGGCCCGTGGCATCGTTAGAGGTGAATAGTTCTCGGACCATGTCTACGTTTCCTTTTATGCCAGCATCGGGGTTGACCAGTTGAAAATTATTGTCTCGGCACATCCAGGCTCTCCGACAGCAGCCCGCAAGCTAACAAATTGCATTTCTGCCTGGTCACTCCAATGCTTGTAAAGCATCCAACAGTCTGCGGATGGTGTCCACTAGTAACCCTGCTAGTCAGTGCCGCTCCGTGCGTTCTTGAGGTGTATCCCCGTCGAGGGTTTGTCGCACATGGGTCAAACGACAAACCTGACCAAACCAGGAATTGCCCCTTAGGATCAAGGGCTACGGCAGCCCGCCTCATCTCGTGGGCTCACGTGTCGGTCCTGACGATTGTTCGTTGAGCCAGGAGCAGTCACTACTTTTCACGCTTGGGCCAGCCCCTCGCGATGACATATTCATCGTGACGAGAAAGTGGATGGTGAACCGAGCTGGCTATCCAGCTTGGAGTTCTCCTAACAATTACATGCAATCGTCGATGCTGGGTGAAACAGCGCCGGTTTTTTCGCGACATCTTGGTGGACGGCGAACGGACTATCGGTGAACGGCTGCACACGACGGGGACGCGATATCCCATCATTGATCCAGAGAAGCTAATTTGTTCCGTGTTCGACTACGCGAAGCACGACCGCATCCCATACGATGATTTTGCAAAGCGAGGGATGTCCGGGGAGGAGACGCAGATGAACGCGTTGCGAAGTTTACGTGATGGGCGGATGAGCCCGCTGCAAGTCAATGCGACGTTCGGCCTTGTGAAATCGATACAGCAGGGTCGCTACTGGGCAGCTGATCAGTGCGAACAGATCCTTGAAACCGCTAAGGGATCAAGCAGCTCATGCCAGCCTAGTTAGGTTTAAAGGAGACCTTTGCGAAACGCTTCATTAGCGGCTTGAACCTTTGAAACAGCCTCAAGTTTCCGCATCGCGCGCTGAAGGTGATAGTCGACTGTGGCCTTACTCAGTGACAGGATACGAGAGATCTCCCATGAGGTCTTTCCGTGGAGCGTCCAGCGCAAGCACTTTCGTTGCGTGTCTGTCAACATCAGCTCCGCTTCTGGCCGCCGCGGCCGGTACTGGTTAACGGCAGACGCATGGACCATCGGCGCAATCATCCAAAGAAGGTTCCGATTGCGCTTCGCCAGTTGGATCGAAGAGTTCAAGCCCTCACCCGAAATCATCGATAAGACGGTCAACTCTCCACCGGGGCCATGGGTAGGAACACTGATGCCATGAGCGATACCGATTTCTCGGCTTTCATTCATCAACTGTCTTCGATCGGGGTTCAGGTTCCTGATGTCCTCATCGCGGCCCCAGAAAAATGGTTCAGTGCTACGCTGCGCATAAAAGGCGACTGGGTCGATCAATATGTATTGCTTCTCACGATAGTAGCTTCTCCATTGCTCCGGGTAGTTGCTTTCTACGACTTTCTCATCTGATGTTTGATCACAGGCCCCTACGTCGCCAATCAGCAGCGAAAAGAATTCGAAGCCAATTCGACGGCATAATTGTCCTAAACACGGTATCAAATCGCTCCCATCACGGACCAGATCGACACAATGAGTGAATGTCTCTGCGTCCGGAAACATGAAGGGTTGACCAGCTAAGCTGGCACGATATGCCTCAAAAGATTCGCCACCTTTTGCCATGATGAACTCCCATTTTCTTAGTTCCCTTGCTGTCCACACTTGTCGGCGTCGACTTTTTGTTTGATATAAAATCTATCCCCTAAGGGTGACAAGTCCAGCAAAATCGGCAGCAGAACGATTCACCGGGTGCCTCGATATCGGCGGTTCAGGAAGAATCCTAGCATTGTTCCTAGTGGACAGAATTGTCTCCAGTTCCGATTATTCCACTCAACATGAAGTGGCGAGGACAGCGAAATGATCCAGGGATACGGCGACTACGATGGCGTGGGCTTGGCACAACTGATTGCGAAACGGGAAGTGTCTCCCCTCGAGCTTATGGAGACGGCGATCGTCCATACTACTGCCATGGACAAGGAGCTTAATTTTCTTGCGGTCGAATGCTTCGATCTGGGCCGCAAGGCAGCGGCCCAAGCTCTTCCAACCGGCCCGCTTGCCGGTGTTCCTTATCTTTTGAAAGACACCTTCACATCGTGGGCTGGGACGATCACCACAAACGGGTGCAATCTATACCGCAACTTTGTATCGCCGAGCGATACCGAGACGGTGCGCAAGGCCAAGGTCGCCGGCCTCTTGATGTTCGCCAAATCGACAACGCCTGAATTCGGCTGGGCTCTGGCGACTGAAACCCTGCTGCACGGGGATACACTCAATCCTTGGGATAAAACCAAGACACCGGGTGGCTCGACGGGGGGAGGAGCCGCCGCTGTGGCGGCAGGGGGGGTCCCGTTCGCCAACGCAAGCGACGGTGGTGGGTCAATCCGTATTCCGGCGGCATATTGCGGCCTAGTAGGCCACAAACCCTCGCGCGGACGTATAACCTGGGGGCCAGACGTTGCAGAAGTGTGTTCTGGCGTGGCAACGGAAGGTGTGGTTTCGCGAACTGTGCGAGACCAGGCAGCCTACCTCGACATTATGCACGGTCAGTTGCCGGGCGACCGCGATCTACCGCCACCCGTCGACGAAACCTTCCAGCGGTCTTTGAACAGTCCACTCAGAAAGTTGCGGATCGGTTTTACGACCGAGAGCTTTAGTCACGTTGCTACTTATGAAGCAGGTATTAGCGGCGTTCAGCGGGCCGCAAAACTATGTACGGAAATGGGCCATCTTGTCGAAGAAGCATCCTTGGGGGGCTTTGACTACATTAAGGCCTATTCGCATATCAGGGGCATCTTCGGAATGGGGCATTACGCCACCTTGTGTCGGGCAGCCGTTCTGAAGGGGTGCGAGCCAAGCGGTGACGATTTCACACGGTTCATGTTCGAGTCGGCTCGCGACAGCGCGCGAATGACGGGGTTCGAATATGCTCAGCACGTCGAGGGCATTAGGCAAGGAGCGCGACAGATGGAGTTGGCTTGCCTTCCATTCGATATCGTTTTGACGCCTATGTCTATCATCGCTCCCCCAGCGATTGGGCACAACCACATGCACCACACGGAACTCAACCAGTATCACGACACGCTGCGGGATTACGGAATGGTTTTTTCGGTTCCATTTAATGTCGGCGGGCAGCCCGCCTGCTCTATTCCGATCGGAATTGACCAAAACGGACTGCCGGTCGGCCTGCAGATCGTGGGGAAATGGGGCGATGACGTAACGGTCCTGCAGCTTGCCGCGGAATTCGAACGAGCTGCACCGTGGAGTCACCTACGTCCACCTACATGGATCAAAGAGCCCGATTATTCGCCAAGGTAGTCGGGTAGAGATGAGGGGCGCGGCGAAACCACCCTCGGACCCGAGCCACCGGACCATGCGAGAGTCTGGGCCAATTGGCAACGTATGGATGGATTGTCTGGAGGAGTAAACTATTGAGTCAGGAAGGCAGAAAACTCGGAGTTGTCGAGCGTGATGGCATTGTCACAATCACTTGTAGCGATGTCGCTGGCAAGGTCCGGCGGAAGGCGTTTCCCGCTGATCAGCTAAGCTACACCGAGGCATATTAACATGGAGGTGACGGTGATATCAGAGACGTTACTCGGCCGCGATGATCCGCATCCTGTAGGTATTCGCAACGGCGAACTTGTGTCGGAATTTATCATCACCTGCGAGCACGCGGGCAATGCCGTGCCTAAGTCCCTGAACGGACTTGGCTTGGGTTCGGCAGAACTCAACAGGCACATAGCTGTCGATATAGGAATTCTCGCTGTCTCCGAGCGGGTTTCCGATCTTATTCGCGCGCCGCTCGTTTACCAACGATATTCCCGGCTGGTCGCCGAATGTAACAGAGTACTAACTGACACAGAACTGTTCGCCGTCGTCTCAGACGGTACAGTTATCCCCGGCAACGAGGATATCAGCGAAGTAGATGGGCGACGCCGCATCGAAGAAATCATAATGCCGTACCAAAACGAGATCACGTGCCGCCTGGACGAACAGCAGATGAGCGACCATCAGACGTTATTCGTGTCGATGCATAGCTTTACACCATCGCTTCGCTCGCGGCCGAGCGAGCGACCTTGGCATGTGGGGCTGTGCATAGGTGTCGACGACCGATTTACTAACCACGTGGCCGCTGCGTTGCGAGTGGATGGCGATATAGTGGTTGGGTTCAACGAGCCATATACTGTCGACATGGCCCGCGAGTATACCATCCCCGTTCATGCCGAAGGGCGCTCTCTCCCCTACGTACAATTTGAGATCCGCCAAGACCTTATCGCCGACGAATCTGGGCAGAAGGAATGGGCGATCCGAGTCGCAAACGCCATGGATTGCGCCAGAGCAACATTTCTCAGCCAGATGTCCCAGCGCGCTTCGACTTGATGGCCGCAGTCCAGTTCGCCACCAAATATGAGGAACAATCCATGCCCAACTCTAGCCTAAAAGACACAACGCCTCTAGACCGAAACAGGCCAGTTGAGCCCAGGAAGACTGCTCTGCTGTCGATAGATATGCAAAACGCAGAATGGAGCGATGATCTTCTCGCCAGATCACGAGTCGTCGGCTCGGCTGAGTCCAAGAAAAATGCCTTTCTGGAAAGGCTCGACAGCATCGTTATGCCCAACCAAAAGCGTCTGCAAGATGCTGCCAGAGCTATCGGAATTGAAGTGATCTTCACGACGATCGAAGCGTACACCCAGAATGGTCGTGACATCAGCCTTGACCACAAAATTTCGGGCCTCTTCTTTCCGAAAGGGTCTTGGGACGCGAAAGTAATAGATGCAGTCGGTCCAGTCGGGGACGAAATCGTCATCCCTAAAACTGCGTCTGGGATCTTCAATTCCACAAACATCGAATACGTCTTGCGGAATCTGGGCATCGAATATCTGGTTATCTACGGCGTCAGCACGGATCAATGTGTTGAGACGGCCGTACGTGATGCTGCGGACAAGGGCTTCTTAGTAACGCAAATCGAGGATTGCTGCGCGGCCGAGGAGGAGCATCGCCATATCCGCTCAATTGAGGCGATGGATGGGCATTACTGCCGAATGCTATCGACGGATGCAATGGTTGAAGAATTTGCCCAGATCACAGCACCGCATGTTTGAGAAAACTACCCGAAGGGAGCCACATATGAGCACAACTCTGAGCGCTGGTGTTGACACGGGCACGGCAATGTTTGTGAACTCGGATCTGTCGTCCGTTCTGCGCGGTCGATCGTTTCCAGTAGGCCGCCTTCCCAACTTGGTTCAGGCCGGTCTGCCTTGGGTGCCCATAAATTTGCTGATTTCACCATTGAACACTATTCCCGGCGACAACCCGTTTGGTCCAGTCGGCGAGACCCGTCTCATCGCTGATTTAAATGCGCATGTCACGTTGCCGTCTGTAGGCAATCGGTCCGCAATGCTCCTCCATTTATCAGACATTCATGATACAGATGGCTCACCATGGGCAGTATGTCCACGCGCCCAGTTAAAACGAGCTATCGCAGACCTTGAGCGTGAATTTGGCCTTAGGCTATTGGTTGGCTTTGAGCATGAGTTCTATATATACGGCTCTGATAATGTGCCAGGTCCTGCTTTTTCCGTAAGCAGCAACCGAAATGGTGCAGCGTTGGCGGATGCCGTCTGCAATGCATTGGCTACCGGCGGCATTACATTAGAGCAATTTTCAGCTGAGTACGGAGAGCACCAGTTCGAGATCGCAAGCCCTCCAGCTGACACGCTGACAGCGGCCGATCAAGCAGTGCTATCTCGTGAGGTAATCCGTGATGTTACTCAGACCCAAGGTTTCCGGGCGACTTTCATTCCAAAGCCACAACCGAACCAAGCTGGAAGCGGTGTTCACATTCATTTCAGTCTCTGGCGGTCGAGTAAGCAACCCGCGACTGCGTTCAAAGGTAAGCTTACAACCGAAGCTGGATCGTTTTGCGCCGGGATTCTTAATAATTTGGCTTCGTTAATTGGCTTTACTACGCCGTCGGTCAATTCGTTTGCTCGTCATAAACCCTCAAGTTGGGTTGGGGTCTACTCTTGCATCGGCGAACGAAATCGCGAAGCAGCCATACGTTTTTGCCCACGAAGCTCTGACGAAGATGGCTGGCATCAAAACGCTACGCTAGAGTTTCGTGTCGCAGATGCAACTGCAAATCCCTACCTAGCCTTGGCGGCACTAATCCGCGCCGGTCTTGATGGATTGCGTGATTCTCTCGAAGAACCGACGAACGTTGATCGAGACCCTGCAGCGATGAGCGAAGCAGAGCGGCTCGCGGTTGGGGCTCACCGTCTTCCAACGTCAATATCGGAGGTGCTTGAAGGAATTGACCGAGCTGGCGCCGCTGAAAGGTGGTTTGGCAATCTATTTTGGAGCGCATACCGCTGCACGCGACTAAATGATGTCGCAGATGCCGAAAAAGCTGGCGACTCGTATACAGAACGGCTCTCTTGGGCGATCTAGGAAGCGTTGAGGGCGACTTGGAGCGACCGCTTGATCACGCAACGATGCTATCTTAAACGTAAGAATGATAACTTCGCGGACGTCCTCGCCACGTTGCGCCATGAGCCCGAACTCCCACAGGATGGGTGGGCGCAGGCTGCATCCGCCACAGTAGGCGGGTATTGATCCTTACAAGGATCGCTGCGAGGTCATTGCCTCCGGCTCGCGCGTTGCTTGCTGCACAAAGCCATTCGACGGACGCCTGAGACCAAGGTTCTCTCGCAGGGTCATGCCTTCATATTCATACCGGAAAGGCCACGCTTGCGAAGGATCGGGACGACCTGGTCCCAAAATCAGTCAACCCGGTGGGCAGGATTGCCGGCATGACGTTGAAGGCGTCGGCAGCGCCATTCTCGAACCACTCCTGCATCGCGTCGGCGATCTGTTCCAGTGAGGCCTCGTCCAAGAAATATCTCAGGCAACTGTCGCGGCTACAGGATGCCTTGGGCGAAGCCAATGACATCAAAACCTCGCGAACATTGCTGTCGGATATCCGGGAAAGTGTGCCCAGTCCCGATGTGCATCGCGCCATCGGCGCGGTAACCGGCTGGCAAGGCCATCGCGAGCTTGCGGGCGCAGACCGGTTGAACAACCGGTGGCGCAAGTTCAAGCGCACGGCACCATTCTGGCCCTGCTGAGGCGGCTCGCCTGGAATGCAATTTCCTATTCGGCATCACGCAGAGGTCGCGGTTCGCCATAGCGCCTGTAGAGCCGGCAGCCGGTACCGACGGCGGTTTCATATAGGCTGTCGCCTGGCTTGATCTGTGCCCAAGTGGAATGCGAAGGACCAACCCGCAGGCGAGGCTGAATGGTGAGGCCAACAATTGCGGAGAGTTCCGCCGCATAGGCTTCAAGCGCTCGCCGATCCATTCCGGTGAAGCATGTCGCGAGATACAGATAGTTCTCCAGTGCCTCCTGCCCGACACTGTCCTTGTTGCTGATCGCCGGATTGTCGACCGGCCCGAGCAACAGCTCCGAAGCGCATTGAATGACGGTGTCGTCCCACGTCGTATCCTGCAGGAAGATCTCGTGTTCCTGAGTGGCAAATCCATGCGTGCGATGGTGTGTTGGCAAGCATTTTACGAAGGGGCGGGCAACCTCGGCATCGTCGAAAATCTGGTGAACAAGCGCCTTGCCTTGTGAAAAGGACATCGTCCTGCGGATCGGTTTGATGTGCGCAAGCCACGCAATGTGACGGACCTGCGCCGGTACCGCTGCCTTGCTGAATTTGGTCATCTCGGCCACCTTGACTATCCATGCCAGTGCTTTGACGGCAGTGCACTTTATCAGAAGCGACTTTTGACCATGAAATAAGGGCATAATTTTATGTAAATTTGACGCAAGCAATAAATAAAATGGCTAGATCAACGCGGCTTTGCTTACGCAATTGTCACATTCTGCCCTGCGTTCCAGGCGCGACACCTCATCCGTCCATCACCCGACCATGGAGACGAGCTGTGAGTGACAAGATATTTCACGTGCTGTTCCTGCCGAAGTGCAATTCGGCCAAAAGCAGGAGCGTCAGCTCGTTTCCGGGGTCGTCGTCAGCCGCATCAACGCTGGCGCTAAAGGCCCCGAAAGTGCGGATGGCCGATGCGGTTAAGTACTACTTCGGCCATGGTGTGAGACGGATATTTTTGTCGAATACACCAGGACGATCAAAGAGGGGCACTGCAAGGTTTTTTCACCGGACAACGGTAACTTGAACGAAATGTGAACGAGCGGGTTTCGCTATTGTTTCCTGCAACCATCCTTAAACTAGCGATTCCAGCGTCACGATACGAAAGCGACCTGATTGTCCCTTTTTTGAAACAGCGGCAAACACAGAATTTGTCCGAAAACCTTGCTATTCGTCGGCAAATCGGACATGGTCCGAATTCAACGGGAAAACGGACACGTCATGCCTCATGACCGCCATCGGCTATGCAAGAGTCTCCGCCGGCGACCAGGAAACTGCCCTGCAGCTCGACGCATTGCGCAAAGCAGGGTGTGATAGGGTATTCGAAGACAGAGCATCGGGCGTGAAGGGTGATCGGCCTGGTCTTGGCGAAGCCATTCGATATGTCCGGGAGGGCGACACACTCACCGTCTGGAAGCTGGACCGCCTCGGCCGCTCGATGAAGCATCTGATCGACATCATCACCGAATTGGAGGCTAAAGGCGTCGGCTTCCGATCCATCACTGAAAATATCGATACGACGACATCTGGCGGGCGCTTGGTATTCCATTTTTTCGGCGCTCTGGCTCAATTCGAGCGCGATCTGATCAGGGAAAGAACCCGCGCTGGCCTGCAAGCCGCTGGGGAAAGAGGCAGGCGCGGCGGGCGGCGGGCTGTCGTGACGCCTGAGAAGCTGGAAGAGGCTCGCCAGTTGCTCGCAACCGGTCTCAACGTGCGCGAAGCTGCCGCGCGCGTCAAGATAGGGAAAACTGCGCTCTATGAAGCGCTCAAGGCAGAAAAGTCAGTCGCATCCACCGTTAAACCAGTATGAGTTCTGCCGCGCGCGAGCGAGAAGAGAGAAGAATGTCACTCAGTCACAATCGTCATAAGAAGCTCATCGAGATGGTCCAAACGCACGGCGAAGTTCGGATCCGCGATCTGATGTCGCATTTCAATGTATCCGAAGAGACTGCCCGACGGGATATCAAGCAACTAGAGCAAGATGGGTTGGTCGTGCGCGTACATGGCGGTGCAGTCGCCACACAGCAACCGAAGCTCCTGGCCATCTCGTCGCGTGCCGTTTCTCAGCTGGCAGAAAAGAACGCCATCGCCGAAATCGCGCTCGGCCTTTTGAAGCCGGGGCAGAATCTTTTCTTTGGTGGGGGGAGCACGGTGCTGGCGCTGGCGCGTCGGATATCCCTGTTGCCGGAAATGCGTATCGTCACCAATATGGTCGACACCGCCATCGCAGCCTCCGAAGGCGGCCGGCACCACGTCGTCCTGCTGGGCGGTGATTTCAACGGCGATTATCGCGTCGTGACCGGATTTGCGGCCCTGCGCACGCTTCGCGAACAGCAGATCGATATCGCTTTCATCGGGGTCAATGCGGTGCACCCGACGCTCGGCGTTTTTGACCATGAGCAGGGTGGGCAGGAACTCGCAGCGACGCTTGCAGAACAGGCACGGAGGATCACTGTGCTCGCCGACCATAGCAAGTTCGATCGGTCGGCGCGCTACCGAACCCTGCCTCATTCTGCCATCGCCACAATCATCACCGATCAGAAACCGGCACCGGACATACTGACCGCCATCGAAGGCGCTGGCGCCGAAGTCCTATACCCGCCGCAAAATCCGTCATAACCAGCATTCTATTGAGGCCCATATCCATCACTATCCGTCACACTCCCGCGTAAAACTGTCATGTAGCTGCTCTATATCTCGGATTGGAAGCGGATTGTCTGTTCATCCGCCAGAGAGAGGGTTTCTGACATGCAAGCATCACGTCGCACATTTCTTGGCATGACGGCCCTGGCCGCCAGCACGATGGCATTGCCGCGGTCCATCATGGCCGCAGCCGGCCAGCGGCCAAGCCTCAACATCGCAGTCCAGGACCTGCGCACCATTCTGGAACCGGTAGACAGTTCCTCCAACGCCAATGTTTCCTGGCGAGTGCAGTACAGTATTTATGATCAAATTCTGCGGACCGACTATAATGATAACTATCACCTGCACTTCGCGCTCGCGAAGTCGCTGAAACAGATTGATACGAAGACCTATGAGATTGGCCTGCGCGACAATGTGAAGTTCCATGACGGTTCTACAATGACGGCTGACGACGTCGTGTTCTCGCTTGGCCTGGAGCGGTTGCGGGGCGAGAAGGCGCCTGGCGCAGCAGTGTTTGGAAACTTTCTTGCCTCGCTTGCCGATGTGCAGAAGATCGATGATCGAACCGTCCGTCTGGTTACCAGAACGGAGGATCCGGTCTTGATCGACCGTCTCGGCGCCTGGGGCGCCCAGATCATCAGCGCCAAGGCATGGAAGGCCGCGAGGAATTACAACGCGTGGGCAGCGCGGCCGATCGGCACCGGTCCTTACAAAATCGGCGAAGTGCGAACAGGCGATGAGATAACGCTGATCGCACGACGAATATTGGGGCGGCCAGCCGCCGTTCGCCTCCATTCGTTTCAAGCGGCTGCCCGAGATCGCCGCGCGCATCGCCGGGCTTAAGGCGGGAGACTACGATATCGTCACAGATATTACCCCGGATCACATTGCGGAGATCGACGGCGTCAACGGCCTTTCAGTTACTGGTGGCGAAACCACATGGTTCCGCTTTCTCACCTTTGCTCCGCTCAGGACTCCCGTCCTGAAGGATGCCAATCTCCGACGTGCCCTTGCCTCCGCCATCGATCGGGATGCGCTCGCAGACGGCCTCTGGAACGGCCGCGCAAAGGCGCTCAACGGCTTTCAGCTGCCGATCTTCGGCGAGATCAACGATCCCGAGCGCAAGGGCGTGTCCTATGATCCGGCCCTGGTCAAGAAGCTCCTGGCCAAGTCGTCCTACAGGGGCGAGGAAATTCCCTATCCGACCGTCGGGACGTACTACCCGATGCAGCTTGCCGACAACCAGGCTCTGGTCGAAATGTGGAAGGCCGCGGGCATCAACGTCAAGCTGATCATGTGCGAGAACTGGGATCAGGTTGGCAACATCGGCGGCATCAATGATATGTCCGGGGGCGGCCTCTACGCCGATCCCGTCTCCATGCTCTGGCAGATCATCGGGCCCACCAACGACCTGCAGGCCTCGGGCGGCTGGACCAATGCCGAGTTCAATGCGCTCGGCAATCAGCTTGAGACGACGACGGATCCCGCCAAGCGCAAGGCCGCATTCAAGCGCATGCAGGACATTGTCGAGATCGAAGATCCCTGCGTCACGCCACTGCACTCCATGCCGTTCATTTATGGGCAAAAGGAGGACATCTCCTGGAAGCCCAATCCGTTGCCGCAGATGTGGCTGGGCCCGCAGTTGCCGTCCGAGCCTGTGGCTTGAACCCGATGCTGGACGCATTCAACACGAACAGCGCGGATGCCGCGCTGTTCGCCCGTTCAGACGTCGCCAGCCGCTTCTGAATGCGCCGAAACATCCATAGACGCGCGAGCCCATGGGCGCGATCCCTCCGTCAGACGGCCCGCTGTCCGGTTCACCGCCATACCGGGCGCCCCGTCGGCATCGCGCTATCCCTGCCGCAAAATCCGTCATAACCCAGCATCGGAACCCTTTTCGGAGGAAGAAATGCCAGGCAGTCTTGTTTAGTTAACACCATTTAACCGCTACCCACGCTTGTTTCCATCATAATCCGTCATAGTCCCACATAAAACTGTCATATAACTGCTCTATATCCCGGGTTGGAAGCGGATTGCCTGTTCGTCCGCCAGAGAGAGAGGGTTTTTGACATGGAAACATCACGTCGCACATTTCTCAGCATGACCGCCATGGCGGCTGGCGCTCTTGCACTGCCGCGCTCGCTTTTGGCCGCCGGCGGCCAGCGGCCAAGCCTCAACATCGCAGTCCAGGACCTGCGCACGATCCTGGAGCCTGTGGCCAGTTCTTCCATCGCCAACGTCTCCTGGCGGGTGCAGTACAGTATTTTTGATCAGCTGCTACGGACCGACTACAACGACAATTTCCGCCTCAACTTCGCTCTGGCGACATCGTTGAAGCAAATCGACGCGAAGACCCACGAGATCGTCCTGCGAGACAATGTGAAGTTCCACGACGGATCCACGATGACGGCTGATGACGTGGTGTTCTCGCTTGGCGTGGAGCGGTTGCGCGGCGACAAGGCGCCGGGTGCAGCGGTGGTTGCCAACTTCCTCTCTTCACTGGCCAACGTGCAGAAGGTCGACGATCGCACGATCCGCCTGTTCACCAAGACGGAAGATCCTGTCTTCGCAAACCGGCTCGGGGCATGGGGCACCCAGATCATCAGTGCGAAGGCATGGAAAGCCGCCGCGAGCTACGACGCATGGGCGGCAAAGCCGATTGGCACCGGACCCTACAAGATCGGTGATGTGCGCAGCGGCGACGAAATCACCCTGGTCGCCCATGACGAATATTGGGGCGGCCAGCCGCCGTTCGCCTCCATCCGCTTCAAGCGGCTGCCCGAGATCGCCGCGCGCATCGCCGGCCTCAAAGCCGGAGACTACGATATCGTCACCGACATTACGCCGGACCATATCTCGGAGATTGAGGGCGTCAGTGGACTCACCGTCACCGGGGGCGAGGCCATGTGGTTCCGCTTTCTCACCTTCGCCCCGCTCAAGACGCCTGTCCTGAAGGATGTGAACCTGCGCCGCGCACTCGCCTTCGCGATCGATCGGGAAGGCCTGGCTGACGGTCTCTGGAACGGCCGCGCAAAGGCGCTGACCAGCTGGCAGTTGCCGATCTTCGGCGACATCAATGATCCCGAGCGCAAGGGCGTGTCCTACGACCCGGCTCTCGTCAAGGAGCTGCTGGCCAAGTCGTCCTACAAGGGCGAGGAAATTCCCTATCCGACCGTCGGGACCTACTACCCGATGCAGCTTCCGGACAACCAGGCTCTGGTCGAGATGTGGAAAGCCGCGGGCATCAACGTCAAGCTGATCATGTGCGAGAACTGGGATCAGGTCGGCAATATCGGCGGCATCAACGACACGTCCGGCGGCGCCTTCTACGCCGATCCTGTCTCCATGCTCTGGCAGATCATCGGTCCGACCAACGACCTGCAGGCCTCGGGCGGCTGGACCAATGCCGAGTTCAACGCGCTCGGCAACCAGCTTGAGACAACGCTGGACCTCGCCAAGCGCAAGGCCGCATTCAAGCGCATGCAGGACATCGTCGAAATCGACGACCCCTGCATCACGCCGCTACACTCCATGCCGTTCATCTACGGGCAAAAGACGGACCTGGCCTTCACGCCCAATCCATTGCCGCAGATGTGGCTCGGCCCGAACTTGCCGTCCGAGCCTGTGGTGTGAACCCGATGCTGAATACACCTAACGCGAACAGCGCGGGAGCCGCGCTGTTCGCCAGCCAGGACGTCGCCGGTCGCCGCAAACGACCTGTTCTCACGGTCAACGGCCTCATCGTATCCTTCAACGGTGTCGCCGTGCTCCAGGGTGTGGACCTTGCCGTTGATAAGGGCGAGGCGATCGGTATCGTTGGAGAGTCCGGTTGCGGCAAGTCCGTGACGTGGCGTGCGGTGCTTGGCCTCCTGCCAAAGTCGGCCAAGGTCATGGGCGAAGCGCGTCTGGATGGTTTCAACCTGGTTGGGGCCAAAAGCTCCGTCCTCGATCGGGTGCGCGGCGGCCGCATTGCGATGATCTTCCAGGATCCCGCAAGTGCGCTCAATCCTGTCCATCGCATCGGCGCCCAGATTAGCGAGGCACTTTTCCTGCATCGCGGCCTCACGGGCGCGGCAGCGCGCGCAGCGGCGCGACGGTTGTTGGACCAGGTTGGCATTCCGGATGCGCAGAGCCGGCTCAATGCCTATCCGCACGAACTCTCAGGCGGACAGAACCAGCGGGTGATGATCGCCATCGCGCTGGCTGGTGAACCCGAGCTCCTGGTCGCCGACGAGCCGACGACGGCGCTCGACGCGACCGTGCAGGCGCAAATCCTGCTGCTCCTCAAGGACATCCAGCGCGACACCGGTATGGGGCTCGTCATGATCAGCCATGATCTTGCTGCCGTGGCCGCCGTGTGTGACCGTGTCTGCGTCATGTATGCCGGCCGCCTCGTCGAGGAGGCGCCCACGCCTACGCTTCTGAACACGCCGCAACATCCATACACGCGCGATCTCATTGGCGCGATCCCTCCCTCGGACGGCCCGCGTGTCCGTTTGACCGCCATCCCGGGCGCCCCGCCGCATCGCGTCTTGCCGTCAGGCTGCGCCTATGCGCCACGCTGCCGAAGTGCTGATGGCGCATGCGCCATGACGAGGCCGGACATGCGGGCGATATCGGCGAAGCACGTCGTCCGCTGTATCCGCGTCGCTGATGGTGCATGTCAATGACGCTTCTGCAGCTCGAAAAGGTCAGTCGTCGATATCCGATCGGCAACACAGTTTTTGGATCGCGGAAATCTCTGACCGCTGTCGACCAGGTGTCGCTCGAGGTCAAAAAGGGCCAGACGACCGGTGTCGTCGGCGAGTCAGGCTGCGGAAAATCCACCACGGGACGTCTGGCGCTCGGCCTCGAACAGGCCGACAGCGGCCACGTCCTCTTCGAAGGCAAAGAGCTTGCAGCGTCGGGCACACGCGAATGGCGTTTAAGGCGCCAGCGCATGCAGCTTGTCTACCAGGATACGCTCGCCGCGCTTGACCGGCGGATGACGGTCGGTGATCTGATTGCGGAGCCTTTGGTCATCCATGAAATCGGCGACCGGCCAAGCCGTCGACAGCGCGTGCTCGATCTCTTGCAGGCCGTTGGCCTTGGCGAGCATCACCGCGCACTTTATCCGCATCAGCTTTCCGGCGGGCAGCGCCAACGCGTGGTGCTGGCGCGTGCGCTTGCGCCAAGCCCCTCACTTCTTGTTTGCGACGAGCCGGTCTCCGCACTCGACGTCTCCGTCCAGGCGCAGATCGTCAATCTGCTCGTCGATCTTCAACAGGACCTTGGGCTCGGTATCCTGTTCATCAGCCATGACTTGAGGGTCGTTCGCCATGTCAGCGACCGCATCGTCGTCATGTATCTCGGCCAGGTGGTCGAGGACGGGCGCGCCGACGCCGTCATCGATCAACCCTTGCATCCCTATACGCAGGCGCTCGTGTCGGCAATGCCGAGACTGCCGGGCGGCTTCGATCATTATCTGCCCTTGCCGGGCGAGCCGCCAAGCCCCACTGAGCGGCCATCGGGATGTCCATTCCATCCACGCTGTGATCGGGCGAAGGATATCTGCCGGCAGACGCCGCCTGAACTCCTCACCCTCGGACCAGAACGGCGGGTCGCCTGCCACTTGGTGTCAAATCCATGACAAGCTTGCTCCCTTACATCGGCCCGAAACTCCTGCGTGCCGCGCTCTCGATCATCGTGGTCGTGACGCTCACATTCTTCGTGCTGCGCGCTTCAGGAGATCCGGCCCTGCAGATTCTCGGGCCCGGCGCGCGCGCCCCCGATCTTGCAGCCTTTCGCCAGCAATGGGGACTGGATCAGCCCCTCTACGTTCAATATCTTCGTTATCTCTGGGGCGCGCTGCAGGGCGATTTCGGCAACTCGATGCTGGCCGGCAAGCCCGCCGCGGAGCTTGTGCTCGAGCGAATGCCGTTGACATTGGCCTTGATGCTGCCGGCGCTCGCGCTCAACGTCCTGATCGGTATTCCGGTCGGCGCCTATGCGGCCATGCATCGAGACAGCTGGATCGACCGGTCGGTGATGATGCTGACCGTGCTCTGTTTCACGGTTCCAAGCTTCGTGCTTGGCTTGCTGTTCATCCTGATCTTTTCGGTGACGTTCGGCCTGTTCCCGTCGGGCGGGGCCGATAAATGGCAAAGCTTTGTCCTGCCGGTGCTGACGCTTGGCACAGGCGGCGCGGCAGTCATTGCGCGTTTTACGCGCAGCGCCATGATCGAGGTTCTCTCACAGCTCTACATTGTTGCCGCCAGCGCCAAGGGCGTCACCTGGCGCCAGGTCATTTACCACCACGCTTTTCCGAACGCCATCATTCCGATCCTCACCTTGTTGGGCCTGATGCTGGGCGGGCAGGTCGCCGGCGCGGTGCTGGTCGAAAACGTCTTTGGCTGGCCGGGAATTGGCCAACTGCTCGTCATTTCCGTCGGCAACCGCGATCTCGCGGTCGTGCAGGTCATCCTCCTCCTCGTGGCGCTCACCATGACGTCGGCAAATCTGACGATGGATCTCTTGTACGGCGTCGTCGATCCCCGGCTGAGAAATGCGCGCCAGGGATCACACTGAGGACGCCACATGCAAAAGAAGTTACAGATTGACCTTTCGACGCTGCTTGCATCGCTTTGGCTTTGCCTCATGCTGCTGACAGCAGTGACCGCGCCGCTGATCGCTCCGCATGACATCACCGCCATGGACCTGCGCCACCGCCTGTCGCCGCCTTTCGGGTTCGGCGGCACGGTCGTTCACCTGTTCGGCTCCGACGATCTTGGCCGCGATGTCGCGTCGCGCCTCTATTACTCGATCCGCACCAGCCTGCTCATTGCCTTCGGCGCGACCGTCATCAGCGTCCTCGTCGGAACCGCGATCGGCTTCATCGCCGCCTACTTCAAAGGGATCGTCGAGCATTTCCTGCTGCTGCTCATCGACGTTCAGGCGTCGCTGCCCTTCCTCATCGTCGCGCTGGCGATGCTGGCGTTCTTCGGCAACTCGCTGCCGCTGTTCGTGGCGTTGATGGGCCTTTACGGATGGGAAAGGAATGCGCGGCTCGCGCGCGGGCTTGCACTTGCAGCCGGCTCTCAAGGGTATGCGGGGGCGACCCGTCAGCTCGGCGCTCATCCCTTGCGCATCTATCTCCGTCACATTCTTCCCAACAGCGCAGCAACGCTTCTCGTTGCGGCAACGGTGACGTTCCCGGAGATCATTCTCGTCGAAAGCGGCTTGTCGTTTCTTGGGCTCGGCGTCCAGCCGCCGATGACCAGCCTCGGCGTCATGGTCGGCACTGGCCGCGAATACATCACGCGCGCGCCCTGGATGTTGCTGGCCCCGAGCATTGTCATCGTGCTGACAGCCGTCGCGGTCAGCGTTTTGGGCGACTATCTGCGCGACAAACTCGATCCCACCCTAACGTAACGGACGTTTACCATGCAGAAGAAACTGATTTCCATTCTGGTTGACGGCGTCAGCGCCGATACTTTTGAAAAGCATGCGCATCGGCTGCCCAACATGCGCCGGCTGGCGGAACGGGGCTTGCGCGTTCGCCGCCTGAAATCAACAGTTCCCGCCACCTCGGTTCCCGGACGGGCCACGATGTTGACCGGTGTTGGTCCGCAGGTCCATGGTATTTATGGCAACCACATCTTCAGTGGCGACGCCTTCGTGACGCCGCTGGCCGAAGACCTGCTGGCGCCGACGATCGCAACCCATGCCAGCCGCGCCGGCCTTGATGTTGCCTGCATCGGTCATGCATTGATCCATCCCAAGGACGCATCGGTCTATGTCTCGCCCTGGTGGCTCCGCGGCTACATGACAGGTAGTCGCTTCAGCAAGATGGTCACGCCGGAAGCGTTGGCGGCGTCACGCGCGATCCACGATCCTGAAGACAGGCTCGCCCGGGCCGGGCTGACGGAGATGGATGCGTTTAAGGATGCGGCCGACGGCGGGGCTCCGCATCTGATCTCGGGCCTGGCGCTCGACCAGTTTCTCAACCGCGCAGTCGTTGCCTTGCTCGGCTCCGACCGGGCGCCGGATCTGTTGCTGACGGAGATCGAGATGCCGGATGCGTTCCAGCATTATCTCGGCTACGACAGCCCGGCGGGGATCTGGTCGGTGGAGTTCGCCGACATGCTGATCGGCAACCTGCTCGCCGTCCTGGAGCGCACCGGGCGCAGCGACGATTACGTCATCGCGGTCGCCAGCGATCATGGTCATGGCCCGGTCGATACCGCCATCTTTCCGGAAGCCATCATACCCGACATGAACTGGATGACGGAAGGCGCGAGCCTCTACGTTTCGCTCAAGACACCCGGCGATCTCGAGAGAGTGGCCGAGCGGCTTTTGCCATACGGTGTCGAGCTCTGGCAAGACCATCACGTGCCGGAAAGCCTGCGCGGTAGGGTGGCGATGTTCGTCGCTCCACCCCGGCATTCGTTCGAAGAGCGGCCCAGTGATGCGTCCGGAAGTGATGCATCCGGGCCGCTCCTGGCGACGGGTCGTCCGCAGCTCATCTCGACCCACGGTTTCCGACCGGGCAGCCCTGAGGACGATCGCATGTTCATCCTTTCGGGCGCCGGCATTGCCCCGCAAATCATCGAGGAGGCGGATGCCGATCAGTTCACACCGACTCTCGCGCGCGTGCTCGGCTTGCCGTTGCAGCCTTACGCCGGACCGTCCCTGATCACAGAAGAGAGCCACCCATAGTGCGGCGCCCGCAATCGTGAACTGCACCTGAAATAAATCGAAGAAGATATCCAATGTGCTTACAAATCTCCAATGCGCGAATCGTGTGCGAACATCATGTCGCAGACGCTGGCCTCACAATCCGCGACGGTCTCATTCACTCTTTTGAACGGGACGGGTCCCCGAAAGCGGAAGCCATCGACTTAGAGGGCGACTTCCTGCTGCCCGGCCTGATCGACCTGCATACCGACAACGTCGAACACTTCATGCAACCGCGGCCCAGTGTCCAGTGGCCATCGTCCCTTGCTGCCGTGCTTGCACACGATTGGCAGCTGCTCGGCAGCGGTATCACGACGGTGCTCGATGCGCTCGCGCTCGGCGACTACGACAGCGGCGGCGCCCGCACCGCCATGCTGAATGAGGCAATCGACGGGCTCAGCCGGGCCCGTGCGGCCGGTCTTCTGAGAACCGATCACTATTTCCACTTCCGTTGCGAGCTCTCCGATCCGGCCCTCCTGTCGATCGTCGAGCGGCACATTGATAATCCCGGCCTGAGATTGGTCAGTATGATGGATCACACGCCCGGCCAGCGGCAGTGGCACAATCTGACGCTCTACCGGGAGTTCCGCCGCAAGAAGAATGCCCGGGTGTGGACAGAGGAAGAATTCGCGCACTACATCACTGAGCGCCGCGAGCACCAGCAGCAATATGTCCCGCCGGGCCGTTCGACCATCGGACACCTCTGCCGCGAGCGCGATATCCGCATCGCCAGCCATGACGACACGACAGCCGCGGACGTCGACGAATCGTTCACTGATGGCATCACGATCAGCGAGTTTCCGACGACGGTCGAGGCGGCGCGGCGCGCGCGCGAACGCGGCATGAAGATCGTCATGGGCTCGCCGAACATCATTCTCGGCGGCTCGCATTCCGGCAATGTCAGCGCAATGGAGCTTGCCGACCAAGGGCTCCTCGACGTGCTCACCTCCGACTACGTGCCCGGCAGCCTGCTGCATGCCGCGTTTGCGCTCTCGGCGGAAGGCTTCGATCTCCCGGAGGCGATTGCCATGGTGACGAAGAACCCCGCCGACCTCATCGGTTTTACCGATCGCGGCCGCATCGCGCCGCGCATGCGCGCCGACTTGATCCGTGTGCGTCTCATTGAGGGCGTGCCGGTGATCCGCAACATCTGGGTCGCCGGTCGGCAATATCTTTAACGGTGCAGAGGCGCCAAAGGAAACAAACCAATGAACTCAAAAACGAGGATCGAAGCGGAGCAGGCCGCCATCGCACAGCGCTCCGACTGGCTCGGCATTCTGTCGCGCAGTATCGGCAGTGAGCTTGAGGAATTGGCCGTGCCATTTGCAGCCGGACTGGCGTTTGAATGGCTGAGAGTGCCTGATGTCGGCCTGGTCATGGTGCGTGGTCGCGCCGGCGGCACGGGCAACGTGTTCAATCTCGGCGAGATGACGGTCGCCCGCGCTTCGATCCGGCTTGCAGACGGCACTGTCGGACACGGTTACGTCCAGGGGCGCGACAAGCGCCAGGCGGAACTTGCGGCAATCATCGATGCGCTGTTGCAGCATCCGGACCACTATCAAGAGATCATGGCAAAGGTGATCGAGCCCCTGCGGCAACGAGCCGAAGCACGGCGCCTCGCAAAAAGCCGCAAGGCCGCGGCCACCAAGGTCGAGTTCTTCACCATGGTTCGCGGGGAGGACCCGGCATGACGGTCATATCTTCAGCACCATCCATGCGTCCCGTCTCCTCCGGCGGCACTTCGCTGAAGCCCGGCTTTGCCGATCCGGTCTTCGACGCGCAAGGAGTGTTTCGCGCGAGCCTCGTTGCGACGGCCTATCCCGGCCGCATCGTACCGCTCGACCGCACCTTTGCGGCGCCGCGGCCCTTCTCACCGGCAACCGCGGCGCTCTGCCTGACGCTCCTCGATTTCGAGACGCCAGCCTGGCTCGACCGGCAGGCGCAATCCGGCGAGGCGGCAAGCTGGCTACGCTTCCATTGCGGCCTGCCGCTGATCGACGAGACCGCAACGGCCCGGTTCGCGATTGTCACCGATCCTCTCAACCTGCCGCGCCTCCATGAATTCGCCTCCGGCGAAATCGAATATCCCGACCGCTCGACCACCCTGGTGATCCAGGTCCAGTCTTTCACAGACGGACCCGATACGACCTGGACCGGTCCCGGCATCAAGGAGAGCGCCGGGGTTGCCATCGACGGGTTGCCCTCGTGGTTCTGGTCCGACTGGGATCTGAACAGCGAACTCTATCCGCGTGGCGTCGACGTGATTTTCACCTGCGGCAATGCCCTGATGGGCCTGCCGCGCACCATCAAAGTGGAGGCGTAAATGGCCTATGTCGCCGTCAAGGGTGGGGAACAGGCCATCCTCAACACCCATAAACTGATCTCGGAATCCCGCCGGGGCAATCCGGATCTTGCCGAACTCACGCTCGCCCAGATCAGCGAGCAGTTCGCCCTTGCCGTCGATCGGGTGATGACGGAAGGGTCCGTCTACGATCGCGAGCTTGCCGCGCTGGCGCTCAAGCAGGCACAGGGCGATGCGGTCGAAGCGATCTTTCTGCTCCGCGCCTATCGCACTACATTACCGCGGATCGCGCTGTCGGAGCCGATCGACACCGCGAAGATGACGATCCGCCGCCGCATCTCGGCGACGTTCAAGGACATCCCTGGCGGCCAGGTGCTGGGACCGACCTACGACTATACGCATCGGCTTCTCGACTTCGCGTTGGCGGCCGAAGGTCTCGAACGGCCGAATGCGGAGCTTGCGCGCGAACCGCTCGACGGCGCCACGCCGCGTGTGATCGACCTCCTCGATAGCGAGGGCCTAATCGAGGCGGAAAGCGACGATCGTGCGGGCGAGTGTTTCGATCTTACCCGCGAACCGATGCGCTTTCCGGCCGGGCGCGACCAGCGTTTGCAGAACCTTGCACGCGGCGACGAAGGCTTCATGCTTGGGCTCGCCTATTCGACTGTCCGCGGTTATGGCGGCGCGCATCCCTTTGTCGGCGAACTGCGGGTCGGCGAAATTGAGGTCGAGATTGTTCCTGAGGAGCTCGGGTTCCCGATCGTCGTCGCCGAGGTCACCGTCACCGAATGCCAGATGATCAACCAGTTCCGCGGGACGGCTGCCACGCCGCCGCAGTTCACACGCGGTTATGGTCTGGCCTTCGGCCATAACGAACGCAAGGCCATGGCCATGTCGCTCGTCGACCGGGCGATGCGCGCCCGCGAACTCGGCGAGGACGTGCGTTACCCGGCCCAGGACGAGGAATTCGTGCTCTCCCATACGGACAATGTCGAGGCGAGCGGCATGGTCTCGCATTTCAAGCTGCCGCACTATGTCGATTTCCAGGCCGAGCTGGCGCTCGTCCGGCAATTGCGGGCCGAACACGCGGTCACCCGGGCTGAAGCACAAATGAAGGAGGTCGCCGAATGAGCGCCGGCACGACGATGAACCACAGCGACAACGGTTACAACTTCGCCTATCTCGACGAGCAGACGAAGCGGATGATCCGCCGTTCGCTGCTGAAGGCCCTGTCCATTCCGGGCTATCAGGTGCCTTTCGGCGGTCGCGAAATGCCGCTCGCCTATGGCTGGGGCACCGGCGGCATTCAGGTGACGGCGGCCGTCATCGGGCCCGACGACTGGCTGAAGGTGATCGACCAGGGTGCCGACGACACTACCAATGCCGTCTCCATTCGCCGTTTCTTCCAGACGGTCGCCGACGTCGCCGTCACCGAATCCACCGAAGTCGCGACGATCATCCAGACACGCCACCGTATTCCGGAGACACCGCTCAAGGAGGGTCAGGTACTCGTCTATCAAGTGCCTCAGCCCGAACCCCTGCAAAAGATCGAGCCGCGCGAGACCGAGACCCGCAAGATGCATGCCTATGCCGAATATGGCGCCATGCAGGTGACGCTCTATGAAGACGTCGCCCACTTTGGCCGCATCGCCAAGACCTACGACTATCCGGCCATAGTCAACGGAAGGCACCTGATGTCTCCATCACCGATCCCGAAGTTCGACAACCCGAAAATGGAAAACAATCCCGCAATCCAGCTGTTTGGCGCCGGCCGCGAAAAGCGCATCTACGCCGTTCCTCCCTACACCTCCGTCAGAAGCCTCGACTTCGACGATCATCCCTTCGAGGTGCAGACGTGGAAAGGCTCATGTGCGCTCTGTGGTTCGACGACCAGCTATCTCGACGAGATGATCACCGACGACCGCGGTTCCCGCATGTTCGTGTGCTCGGACACCGACTTTTGCAACACCCGCCAGGCCGAGGCGGCTAGCGCACCGGACGACAAGGCGGCAGGAGAAGACGCATGACAGCGAGTGCGCTCCGCAAACCCGCCCCTAAGCCACCGCTTCTTGAAGTCTCGGGCCTCTCTAAATCCTATGGCACTCAGGTTGGTTGCAGAGACATCTCCTTCGCGGTACGGCCCGGAGAGGTGCTCGGTATCGTTGGCGAGAGCGGCTCCGGCAAATCCACCCTGCTTGCCTGCCTGTCCGGACGCTTGCAGCCCGATACCGGCTCGATCAGCTATGACATGAAGGATCGCGGGCCGGTCGACATTCTGACGCTCTGCGAACCCGAGCGGCGGCGGCTTGCCCGCACCGACTGGGGCATCGTCCACCAGAACCCGCGCGACGGGCTGCGGCTCGACGTCTCGGCCGGCGGCAATATCGGTGAACGCCCGATGGCGCTCGGCGCCCGCCACTACGGCAACATCCGCACTGAAGCTCAGGATTGGCTGCAGAAGGTCGAGATCGATCTTGCGCGCACCGACGATAGGCCCCGCACCTTTTCCGGCGGCATGCAGCAGCGCCTGCAGATCGCCCGCAATCTCGTCACCCGTCCCCGGCTCGTCTTCATGGACGAACCGACCGGCGGGCTCGACGTCTCGGTCCAGGCACGCCTGCTCGACCTGTTGCGCGGGCTCGTGCGCGAGCTCGGCGTCGCCGCGATCATCGTCACCCATGATCTCGCCGTCGTGCGCCTGCTCGCCGATCGGCTGATGGTCATGCAGCGTGGCCGTGTCATCGAGGAGGGTCTGACCGACCAGGTGCTCGACGATCCTCATCATCCCTATACCCAACTGCTCGTCTCCTCCGTCCTGCAGGTTTGAGACTTAAGGACAACTCATGACCATTCGTTTGCACGCCAAGGGCTTGACCAAGACCTTCACGCTCCACACACAGGGCGGCATCGTCCTGCCGGTCTTCGACGACGTCGAACTGACGGTAAAGGCCGGCGAATGCGTCTGCTTGCACGGGCCGTCCGGCGCCGGCAAGTCGACGCTGTTGCGTTCGCTCTATGCCAACTACAAGCCGGATGCCGGGCAGATCCTGGTCAAACACCTTGGCCAGACCGTTGATCTTTTGGCGGCCGAGCCCTGGGAGGTCGTCGAGATCCGCCGCAGCACCATCGGCTATGTCAGCCAGTTCCTGCGCGTCATTCCACGCGTCGGGGCCCTTAACGTCGTCACTGAACCGGCCATCGCCAACGGCATGCCCGCCGCCGAAGCGACAGCGAAAGCACAAGAATTGCTCATGCGGCTCCATATTCCGCAGCGCCTGTGGTCGCTGGCGCCCGCCACCTTTTCCGGTGGCGAGCAGCAGCGCGTCAACATCGCCCGCGGCTTCATCGTGGATTACCCGGTCTTGCTGCTCGACGAACCGACCGCATCCCTCGACGCCGCCAACCGTGCGACCGTCGTTGATCTGATCAACGAGGCGAAATCGCGCGGCATCGCCATCGTCGGTATCTTCCATGACGAGGAAGTTCGAGAAGCCGTTGCCGACAGGCTCTTCGAGATAGGCAACCAAACGGCCACAAGGACTGTGCCGGCTGTTGCCCTGGCGGAGGTGTTGAGTTGATGTCCGAACAATGCGGTCCTCGCTACGCCATCTACTACACACCGGCTCGGGAACATCCACTGACCGTAGCAGCGAGTTCCTGGCTTGGCCGCAATGCCTTCAGCGCTGATCCTGTCGGGGACGCTCGTCCGGAAGCGGAGGTCCGTTTAACCGCAGAGCCGCGCCGCTATGGTTTTCATGCCACCCTCAAGGCACCGTTCCGGATGAGAGAAGGCGCCTTGGTCGAGGACCTGGAACAGGCGCTCGGCAGGTTTGCCGCCTCACGGTCCCCTTGTCCGATCGGGCCTTTGCGTATCGATCTTCTCGGCGGCTTCTTCGCGCTCGTTCCCGCCAGTCCCATTCCAACTTTGCGCGGTTTTGCAACGCACATCGTTGAAGAGTTCGACCAATTCCGCGCGCCGATGAACGCGCCGGAACTGCAACGGCGGCTGCAAAGTCCGCTTGATGAGACAGAGACTGCCCATCTCGTGCAATGGGGCTATCCTTATGTGCTTAATCGCTTCCGGTTTCATATGACGTTGACCGATCGTGTGCCGGAAGACCGGCGCGCGGCAACGCGGGCGCGCCTGGAGGAAATGTTCGAACCGCATCTCTCTGAAGACTACCGTATCGATACCCTGTCGCTTTTCGTGCAGGAACACCGTGACGCCGATTTCGTGGTCCGATCGCAGTTCGCGCTGAAGACCCGCACACCCCTCAAGTCGGCGGTATGATGCCTATGGAAGTCCGAGGCTGCCTTGTGCTTGTCGTTGGCCCCAGTGGTGCGGGCAAGGACACGCTGATCGACTACGCGCGCGGCCGGCTTGAAAATGATCGGCGCGTTCATTTCGTGCGCCGTGTTATCAGCCGGCCGACTGCGGTCGGAGAGGACCATGAACCTGTCGACGATGACGAATTCCGGCGGCGGGTTATCAAAGGTGCCTTTGCGCTGCATTGGCAGGCGCACGGCCTATCTTATGGGATACCCTCGGATATCGACGCGTGGCTGAAGCGTGGCGATGTCGTCATCGCCAACGGCTCCCGGGCCATTCTATCCGAAGCGCAAGAGCGCTACCCGCAACTGCTCGTCGTCAACGTCACCGCACCGATGGAGGTATTGGCAAAGCGCCTGGTCGAACGGGGACGTGAAAATCTGGAGAGCATCAGGCAGCGTCTGCTGCGGAGCAAGCAGCAAAGCATCGAAGGTGACGATGTGCTGCAGATCGATAATTCGGGTGCGCCGGAGGTTGCCGGCGAGCGCCTTCTGGCGGTGCTTATTGCACGAGATGGCAGAGCGAAATGAGGCGAGTCATGGTGGGGACGCGTCCCCCATTCGGGCTCTGCCATCTGCGCTATTTCCTGGCGGGCGGCCGAGCATGGCAGCTTCTGCAAGGCAGGTAGCGCGCGTACCCGGAGGAAGGATCGGATGGCTGGCGGCCTGCTGCCGCAATCGCATCGAACAAACGGTTTCCCCCCTCCGCTAACCGGTCTCTCGTTCAATCGTATGCGCTGTCTGTTCCCTGATGCTCGTCATGCGTCGTCCCACAAGAGCGCCTTGTTTGAGAATATTTTGTCTGGATAGTAGCGAAGTTCGGGCTTGGATTTCTTCTTTATCTCACGGCTCTTGTTAGTGTTCCTGCGCGGCAGCGTGTGCGCTGTTTTGTTTCAAAGGATCCTCCCATGTCCAATCCGACCGTCGTCGGCCTTTCCGGCAACTTCCAGCGCCCATCAAAAACACGATCACTTGTCGCCAACGTGGTCAGCCGGATCAGTCATCAATATGGGCTTGCTTCTGAAGTTTTCGATCTGGTTGATTTCGGTGACAGCCTTGGCGCGGCCCGCTACGCCAAAGATCTTGACGCTCCCTCAACACACATTGTCGAGAAGATTCTGGCGGCTGACGTCCTTGTGGTCGGAACCCCGACATACAAGGGCAGCTACACGGGACTTTTCAAGCACTTCATCGATCTACTCGATCCGCTGGCCCTGCAGGGCAAACCCATTCTCCTGACCGCCACAGGAGGCAGTGACCGGCATGCGTTGATTATCGAGCACCAGCTGCGACCGCTCTTCGGCTTCTTCACGGCACACACATTGCCGACGGGTGTTTTTGCTGTCGATCGCGACTTTCTGGACTATGAAATTGCAACCGCCCACATCAACGCCCGGATCACCCAGGCCGTAACTGAAGTTCGGCCTTTTGTGACAGCAGAGAGGTCCATCGTCGCGAGCGCTGCGGAGTAATGGGATCAATCTCTTCGCGTCATATGTGTGTGAAGAAACTGGAGCATTATCTTGCGAAGCGGCGTGGAACCGGAATGTCATAGGAAAGTTTTTAGCGCATGATCAATGCATTCCCGCCAGTTACTATCGAAGCCGCCCGCCTGGGCAAGCCAATAAATATCTGTTCCGTCACACAAGCAGCCGAGTTTCTGCTTATGAAATGGCCGATACATGACGGACCCAAATTAAAGATTGCCCGCCAGTTGTGCTTTGACGCCCTCGAAGGGAAAGTGAGCGCTGCGGATGCGCGTTCGGCATTCATTGGTGCCGCGAAAGAAGCCAACATCTTCCACGACTATCTGAAAAAGAGCGCTTAATCAGCATTTCCGTGGTCTCGTCTGAGCCGGTTCATTGCAGCCGATTTCCCAGAGCGACCGTGGTTTGCAGCGTGCTGGAGAGCATTCGGATGACTGCGGTCACGGGCTAAGGCCAGTGCCGTGTCCGCCATGTTGACAGAGATGTCACGATCCATTGGGCCGGATTTGGGCGCCTGCACCTTCGCGTGGTTCATACGTCGGTTCGCTCGGTCACACATTGCATCCACGCTGATGGGCCAACGGAAATTGGACGGCATTCAAGTTAGCCTTAGCCATACATTTAAATCGTCGCTGCCAAATAAACGCATCAGCCGTTTCACGTCAGGCGTTCATTTTGGAATGTCTTTCTTTTACGGAGGCCGCCAAATCCTTAATCTCCAGTAAATCGGTATAATAAGGCAATGTGGTATGCAGCGCTTAAAAATTCTGGGTTTGTCAGGCAATGTCCGCCGGCCATCGCGCACGGCATCCCTTGTCCGGGCAATTACCGCGGCGATTGGAAAGCAATTCGATGTTGATGGCCGGGTTATTGAACTCGCCGATGCGGCGCCGGTCCTTTTCCGTGCTTTAAGAACAGATCAACTGGACAAGGCTGGCCGCGATATTATCGATGCCCTTGAAGCGGCAGATATCCTCGTCGTCGGCTCGCCTGTGTACAGAGCCTCCTATACGGGTGCTTTCAAGCATCTGTTCGATCTTGTACACTTCCGCGCATTGACGGGAAAACACGTCATCCTTGCTGCCACCGGCGGCACGCAGCTGCATGGATTAGTTACCGAACACCAGCTCCGTCCGCTCTTCGGCTTTTTCAACGCCCTGACAATTCCAACAGCGGTCTATGCGACTGAGGCCGACTTCACCGGGTACGATCTGACAAATCCCGACGTCGCGAAACGCATCGATCGTTCGGTGACGGAGCTCGCTCAGCTGTTTCGTCGTGCCGATGCCAATTCCGGCAACAGCCGCACAAGTGCGCAGCGGGAAGTTGTTTTGGCGCAAACCTGATTTCATTTTGAAGGGGAATTACATGTCACAGATAAAAAGAGAGCCGGTTAAATTTGCCTATTGGGTGCCGAACGTATCGGGTGGTCTGGTCATTTCCAATATCGAACAGCGCACGAGCTGGGATATTGATTACAATCGCAAACTGGCCCAGATCGCCGAAGCCAACGGTTTTGACTATGCGCTGAGCCAGATCAGATTCACAGCCGGTTATGGTGCTGACAATCAGCATGAATCCGTGTCCTTCAGCCACGCGCTGCTGGCAGCGACGACGAAATTGAAAGTGATTGCTGCCCTCTTGCCGGGACCCTGGAATCCGGCGCTGGCGGCGAAGCAGATAGCAACCATCAACCATCTCACCAACGGACGTGTTGCAGTCAATATAGTCAGCGGCTGGTTCCGGGGTGAATTCGCAGCAATTGGCGAGCATTGGCTTGATCACGACGAGCGCTATCGGCGCTCGGAGGAGTTCATCCGGGCGCTGCGTGGAATCTGGACAGAGGACAGTTTCACGTTCAAGGGCGATTTTTACCGGTTTAACGAATACTCGATGAAGCCGAAGCCGATTGATCCACTACCGGAAATTTTCCAGGGCGGCTCCTCTCGGGCTGCACGCGACATGGCGGCGCGTGTTTCCGATTGGTATTTCACGAACGGCAATACGCCAGCGGAAATCAGGAAGCAGGTGGATGACATCCGTGCCAAGGCTGTTGCCAACGGTCATTCGGTCAAAATTGGCGTGAATGCCTTTGCGATTGCCCGCGACACGGAAGCGGAAGCCCGCACAGTGCTGGACGAGATCATTGCCAAGGCCAACCCGGAGGCTGTGCAGGGTTTTGCCGATCAGGTGAAGAATGCCGGCAAAGCCTCCCCGGAAGGCGAGGGGAACTGGGCCAAGTCGTCTTTCGAGGATTTGGTACAATACAATGACGGCTTCCGCAGCAATCTCATCGGCACGCCAGAACAGATTGCCGAACGCGTGATCGATCTCAAGAATGCTGGTGCGGACCTCATCCTTCTCGGCTTCCTGCATTTCCAGGAAGAGGTCGAGTTTTTTGGCAAGCATGTGATCCCGTTGGTCCGGAAACTTGAAGAGGCGGAAACGGTTACGGCAGTGGCAGCCGAATAATCCACAAACGACCAAGGCCGGCAGACCTGATATGTCAGCCAAACTAAGCGCTGTATCGTCGTCCGTATCATCCGGTCTGCGAAGGGGATTTTGCGCTCTGTCGTATCGATTTGATCAAACGGGAAATGGGCCTGGAGAGACGCAGAAAATGCATTCGATAAACTACCTTCACGAAGGTCCCGCCACCGTTGCCTTTCGGGAGCCGGTGGCCGCTCCGGAAATCGAGTTGTTAAGGCAGGTCCAGCCCCAGCAGCAAGCGGATACTATTCTTGGTCTGGAGGGGATCAGCCTCTCCTTTGGCGGCGTCGTTGCACTCCACGATATCGACCTCACTGTGCGATCGGGCGAAATACGCGCGATTATTGGTCCCAATGGTGCCGGCAAAAGCTCCTTGATCAATATCATCAGTGGCGTTTATAGGCCCGATCGCGGCCAGGTCCGGATCGGGGCCAATCGCTTCGCGCGGGTGCCGACCCAAAAACTTGCTCACCTTGGAATTGCGCGGACGTTCCAGAATCTTGCGCTGTTCAAGGGATTGAGCGTCATCGACAACGTCATCTCCGGTCGAGCATATAAGGTCCGTTCGACCTTTCTCGCGCAGGTACTGGGACTTGGTCTCTCGCGCCGCGAAGAGTTAGATGCCCGCGAACGTGCGGGCCAAATACTGGATTTCCTCGATCTTACCCACGTCAGCGATCGTCTGGCAGGCACTTTGCCCTATGGATTGCAAAAGCGCGTCGAACTCGCACGCGCGATGGTCGCGGAACCGGCGATCCTGCTGCTTGATGAGCCGATGGCTGGAATGACCGCTCCAGAGAAAGCCGAGATGAGCGAATTCATTCGCGCCGCCAACCGGCAATACGGCACGACAATTATCCTCGTTGAACATGATATCGGCGTGGTCATGGGCCTGTCCGACCATATTGCCGTTCTCGACTATGGTCGCAAGATCGCCGATGGCACGCCTGAAGAAATCCGAGCGGATCAGGGCGTGATTGATGCCTATCTCGGCGTCGCTCCCGAAAATATCGATGGCGGGGGGATCTGATGGTTGAGTTCGATTGGCTTTTCTTCTTCGAGGTACTGATTGGCGGCCTGCTCTCAGGGGTGATGTACTCCCTCGTTGCGATCGGTTTTGTGCTGATCTACAAGACTTCGGGCGTCTTGAATTTTGCTCAAGGGGCGATGCTGCTTTTTGCGGCACTCACCTTCGTCAGCCTGGTGGAAAGAGCTGTCCCATTTGCGTTGGCGCTGGCGATTACATTTGTATTGATGGTCGCCATCGGGATTGCAATCGAGCGCGTTGTTCTTCGGCCTCTAACCAACAGATCGCCGATGACACTCTTTATGGCCACTCTTGGACTCTCCTATATCATCGAGGGTGCGGCGCAGCTGATATGGGGAACGCAGGTTCACGGCCTCGATCTCGGCATAGAAGATATCCCCTTCGACTTTGGCGGCATTTTCATCAGCCAGTTTGATCTCTTTGCTGCCGCTGTCGCAGCCAGCATGGTAGTTCTGCTGTCGATTTTCTTCCGGTACACCCGTGTCGGGCTCGCCTTTCGCGCAGTCGCGGATGATCAGTTTGCTGCTCTCGCAATCGGATTGCGCTTGCCATGGATTTGGGCAACCGTCTGGGCCGCCGCGGGGCTCGTCGCGCTGGTTGCCGGTTTGCTCTGGGGCGCAAGGCTGGGCGTGCAATTTTCGCTGTCTCTTGTCGTGCTGAAGGCCCTGCCGGTTTTGGTTCTGGGCGGTTTCGATTCCATTCCGGGAGCTATTGTTGGCGGGCTCTTGATTGGAGCCGCGGAGAAGCTTGCCGAAGTCTATATCGGGGAATATGTCGGCGGCGGCATTGAAAGCTGGTTTGCCTATGTCGTCGCACTTGCCTTCTTGCTGGTGCACCCCTCCGGTCTTTTCGGACAAAAGCTGGTGGAAAGGGTGTAGGCAATGACCGCAATCGCTTCCGAATTTTCCTCATCCCATCGGATTCCGGGATGGCTCCCCCCAGTTCTGCTGCTTGGCGTGGCCTATCTCATTGTTCCCTTCATCGGCACAAGCTATCTGTTCGAAGCCATCCTGTTGCCATTCCTGGCTTTGAGCCTAGCTGGAGTGGGGCTCAACATTCTGACCGGTTATGCCGGCCAGGTATCGCTCGGCAGCGCAGCATTCTTGGCGGTGGGTGCCTTCGCCGCGTATAATTTCAACCTTCGCGTCGAGGGGTTGCCGCTCATCGGCAGTATCATTCTGGCGGGGCTTGCTGCTGCTGCAATCGGCATTGTTTTTGGCCTGCCGAGCCTTCGTCTCAAAGGCTTCTATCTCGCTGTATCGACCCTTGCAGCACAATTCTTCGTGCAATGGGCTCTGACGAAATTCAGTTGGTTTTCCAACGATTCCGCCTCGGGTGTGATCGATGCGCCCGCACTGTCGATCGCAGGCATTGCATTCAACGGAGCCGTCGGGCGCTACCTGTTCTCGTTGACGGTCGTAACCCTGCTTACCTTCCTTGCTTATCGGCTGGTGTCCTCCCAATCAGGGCGCAATTTCATTGCCGTGCGCGACAATGAAACGGCAGCGCGGATCATCGGCGTTCCCGTCCTGAAGACGAAACTCCTGGCCTTTGCCATATCGTCTTTCATTATCGGCGTCGCGGGGGTGCTCTGGGCTTTCGCTTACTTGAGAACAGTGGAGCCTGCAGGGTTCAATCTCGACCGATCATTCCAGATCTTGTTCATCATTATCATTGGCGGGCTCGCATCCATTCGCGGCGCGTTTTTCGGCGCTGCCCTCCTGGTGATCCTGCCATTGGCTCTTTCGAGGCTCGGTTCGTTTTTGCTCGGAGACGTTTTTAATTCGGGCGTGCTCGACATGAGTCAGCGGATCGTTCTGGGTGCCTTGATCATTCTGTTTCTTATTCTGGAGCCCGACGGTTTGGTGTCGCTTTGGGACAGAATTCGAAAACGATCTGCCGCCGTCTTTGGACGGATGTGATCGATACCGGAGCCTGACGGTTCCCTGCAATAAAAACTGCCTAGCCATCGACATCCGACCGGCAAATTTCTCCGGTCAACGAGAGGAGTGTATCCAGAAATGACGATTTTCAACAAACTCAAAGTCGCTGCGATTGCAGCAGGACTGAGCCTTGCCATCGCGCTGCCGGCAGCCCATGCGGACGAGCAGTATTTTCCGCTGCAAAGCTACCGTGTCGGGCCCTATGCGGCCGGCGGCACCGGCTTCTTTGGCGGGTTCATTGACTACCTCAATCTCATCAACACGCGCGACGGCGGCGTGAATGGCGTCAAGCTCACCTGGTCGGAAGGCGAAACGCAGTACGAAGTGGAACGCGGCGTCGAGGTCTACGAGCGTCTTAAAAACAATCCCGGCGTCGCTGCCTGGAATCCGCTATCCGTCGGCATCGCCTACGCGATGATCGACCGCATCACCCAAGACAAGGTGCCCTTGATCACCATCAATCACGGCCGTACCGATTCAACGGATGGGCGCGTCTTCCCTTACGTCTTCCCGCTGTTGCTCAATCCCTATAGCGAGACGTCAGGCATCGTCAATTATATCGCCTCCAAGGAAGGCGGGCTGGAAAACCTCAAGGGCAAGAAGCTTGTCGTGCTCTATCACGGCTCACCCTATGGCAAGGAAACCATTCCGATCTACGAACTTCTGGCGAAGAAATATGGCTTCGAACTGCAGCAGATCGAAGTGCCGCATCCCGGAAATGAACAGCAGGCGCAATGGCTGACGATCCGCCGTGCGAAACCCGACTACGTGGTGCTGCGCGGATGGGGAGTGATGAACCCCGTTGCCTTGAAAAGCGCAGCCAAGGTTGGCTTCCCGGTTGATCATATTGTCGGCAACGTCTGGTCGAACTCCGAAGAAGATGCCATTCCGGCAGGGGAGGCCGCGAAAGGCTATACCGCCATCACCACACAGGCATCCGGCGCCGAATATCCTGTGGTCAAAGAGATCATCAAGACACTCTATGACAACGGCAAGGGCAACCTTGAGGACAAAAGCCGCATCGGCTCGGTCTATCATAATCTTGGCATTGTCAACGGGATCCTGAATGTAGAGGCTATCCGCATCGCTCAGGAAAAATTCGGCAAGCGGACGCTGACGGGCGACGAGGTGCGTTGGGGTTTCGAGCATCTCCAACTCGATCCGGCACGCGTCGAGGCACTGGGTGCCAAAGGCCTGTTCCATTCGATCAATGTCACCTGGGACAACCACGAGGGCAATGGCTACGTCACCTTCCAACAGTGGGACGGCAAGAAATGGAATGTCGTCTCGGATTGGATAGCTCCGGACTGGACCCTCCTTCGCCCGATCATCGAGAAGTCTGCCGAAGCCTACGCAGCAGAAAAAGGTATCAAACTGCGCACCTCCGAACAGGCCGAAGCTGCAACCAACTGAAGCCAAGTCGAACCGGGCAGCGCCGCTCCCCGGTTCGACTACCGTTGCTTCAACCCAACCTCAGGAGATGATCCTATGGCGCACAATAGCTCTCTGCTTGCTGTCGATGGTGTCAGAGCCACTTACAACCATGCCATCACGGCATTACACGGGGTGAGCCTGACCGTCGGGCACGGCGAAATCGTTGCACTCCTCGGAGCAAACGGTGCGGGGAAGACCACAACGCTCAAGGGGATCTCGAACCTGCTTCCGGCCGAGCGGGGGCAGATCACAGCCGGCTCCATCACCTTCGACGGACGTGACGTGTCTGCCATCAGCCCGGCAGATCTCGTCCGGTCCGGCCTCGTACAGGTGCTGGAAGGCCGTCATTGTTTCCGCAGCCTGACGGTGGAGGAAAATCTCATCACCGGTGGGATCGGCCGGAGCGCCAGGCGGGCAGAAATTGCCGATGATCTGGAAAAGATCTATGCGCATTTTCCGCGTCTTAAAGAAAAGCGCCGGACACCGACTGGCCTGACATCAGGCGGCGAGCAACAGATGACAGCAATCGGCAGGGCGCTGATGTCACGTCCAAGGCTGCTGGTGCTCGATGAGCCATCGATGGGCCTTGCACCACTGATCGTGCAGGAGATTTTCAAGACGCTCCGCCGGCTTAACCGGGAAACCGGTCTCGCCATCCTGGTCGCCGAACAGAATTCCACGATTGCGCTCAAATATGCCGACCGCGCGACGATCCTTGAAAACGGTATGGCCGTCTTGAGCGGCGCGGCAGACGAGCTTCGCGATAACGACGACCTAAAGAACTTTTACCTTGGCCAGAAGACCGCGCCATTCGCCGCTTCTGCACCCGTGCACCCTGCGCCTGCAGTTGCCATCTGAACCCATATCGAAAAGGAGAAAATCCATGACCATTTCCAAAGTCAACGTCGACAATGCTGCTAAAGCGGTCCCGCCGGTTCCCCGGCTTGCTGAGCCCGCTCACATTGTCACCAGTGATGCCGAGGCACTAGTCATCGCGCGGACATTGGCAGAGACATTTGTAAAAGAGTCCGCGCAGCGTGATCGCGAACGGATTTGGCCTGTTGCCGAACTTGATGCGTTCTCGCAGAGCGGGCTCTGGTCAATCAACGTTCCGAAAGAATTCGGGGGTCCCGAGGTTTCCTACGCGACACTTGCAAAGGTGATTGAAATCATTTCCGCCGCGGATTCCTCCATTGGTCAGATCGCCCAGAACCATCTTGGCGTTGTGGCAGCGATCCGTACCGTTTCGGATCCGGATCAGCAGAAGCTCCTATTTGCCGAAGTCCTCAAGGGGACGCGGTTCGGCAATGCCTTTTCTGAATTCGGGTCAAAGCGCGCGGCCGATTTCGAGACGCGGTTCACCGATAAAGGCGACCATGTCATCGTCAACGGCCAGAAATTTTATTCTTCCGGAGCGTTGTTGGCCCATCTGGTTCCGATCGTCGCCCTCGATGACGAAGGTCGAGCCTGGTATGCGATAGCCGAACGCGATGCGCCAGGTCTGACTGTCATCGATGATTGGTCAAGCTTCGGTCAACGCACCACACTGTCCGGAACAGTGATCCTGGACAATGTCAAAGTGCCGAAATCACATTTGGTGCCCGGCTACAAGGGCTACGACAAGCCAACCGCGGATGGTGCTATTTTCCAGATTATTCAGGTGGCTGTCGATACGGGTATTGCCCAGGCGGCGATCGATGAAACAGTGAATTTCGTGCGGACGAAGAGCCGTGCCTGGGTCGACAGCGGTGTCGATCATGCTTGGGAAGATCCCTATACGATCCAGGCGGTTGGTGATCTCACTCTGCGTCTGCATGCGGCGCAGGCGCTTCTGGAAAAGGCGGGCTACGCGATCGACCGTGCCGTATTGAACCCGAATGCAGAAACAGTTGCCGAGGCCCAGATTGTCACGGCAGAGGCCAAGATATTGTCGACCGAGATAGCCATTGCCGCCACAAACAAGCTTTTCGAACTGGCGGGAACCCGCTCAACGCTGGCCGAGCACAATCTGGATCGGCATTGGCGCAATGCCAGGACCCATACCCTGCATGATCCCGTTCGTTGGAAATATGCAATCCTTGGAAATTATTTCCTGAACGGCGAGACCCCCCCGCTTCACGCCTGGAGCTGAACGACTCAATTCGACACACTTTGCGAAAGCTAAATTTTGAGGGCCGGAATGGCCCTCAACCCTTTCTCCGAGCGGCAGTCTGTTTGTCCTGAAGGGCTTCAAGGGCTCTTTCTCGGACACGTTCGGCAATGAATTCGGCGTAACGGGTGACTTCCGGCACGCCCATCAACTCGCCGAAGGTACCACGCGCCAGCGGCCCACCAATGAAGAGATTGTCGATAATCTCTTCCTTCTTGCCAATTGCCTGGCCGGTTTTTGCCGCATGAAGGCCAAGCCCGACAGGGTCAGACGCAAGCAGTCCTTGATTGAACAGCGACTGAACTGCGGGATTGCTTTGGGCAATTGCGGCATGGGCAGGGCCTGTGGTGATAATGATGGCGTCGAAGCCGATGTTTTCAATGTTCTGGGTGAAACGGCGTCGATACGAGACCGTAAAGCGCCTGCTCGTTTCGTGCGCTGAATGCAGTGAAGCTGCGAGAATTTGAAGCGTGCCTTCGCTCAAACGGCGATCGAGCACATCCTCCACTTGTGGCGCAACGCGAAAGCGGTGGACATCCCAGAGCGCCCGCAGATGCCGAACCAGTCGGCGTCGCTCGTGGGAAGGCAATGCAGTCCAGATGGCCGGTGCTTGATCGCGCAGGGCATCAAGGACGGGGTGCCAGGTCAAGCTCTTGTTCTGCGCTTCCTTTAATACCTGACGCACTGTCTTCAATAAACTGAACGCGGTTTCATCATACCCAAAACTGCCGAATGGCTCATTTGCCTGTGTGGCGTGTCCACGAGAGCGATAACCGTGACGCGAGAGCGCGACGATGGCGCCGCGATGCCCGTTTTTGTCAAGCGAGGCGATCACGTCGGCGGCGGTCAGGCCAGTGCCAACGACAAGAACCGCATGGTCCTGTTCGATTTCTTGGTGCGCATTCTCCGCATAGGGGTCGGCTATGAAGCGAGGCGAGCCAATCAAGGGTCGCAAGGCATTGGGGATGGAGGGGAGCGGGTGGGTGGTGGCGACGACGACAATGTCGGCGTCGACGTTCTTTTCGTCGGTCAGGGCAATCGAATATCGCGCGCCGACAGGTGTGATGCTCAATGCCGTTGCACGCTCGTGCCGAATACGGCCCGTCTCAAGGAAAGGTTCGACATGGTTGCGAACATAGCGACCGAATACCGAACGCTGCGGGAATTCATCGCCCTTGGTCGTCCGCGCCAGGACGTCTTCGGCGCTGGTGGCGTCGTCTGCCAGCCACCGGGTAAAATGCTCCGGCTCCGCAGAGATCATCGTCATTTTGGCGGCTGGCACATTAATCCGGTGGGCCGGATCCTGACTTGAATAGGCCAAACCACCGCCAAGCCGCTGCCTCGGTTCAATCACGACGATCTCGACATCACTGCGCCGTGTCTGTGCCGCCAGATGATAGGCAATGGCGGTTCCGGAAAAACCGCCGCCGATGATCGCAACGACGACTGCTGTCACGATTGGCTTGCCCTCAAGCTTGCCGGGCGATGGTCCCCGGCGACAGTTTCGCCAAAGGGTCCCATATTGACTGACGTCGGGCGCGATTGAATTTCATGGTCGAGCGGCAAATTTGGAAGCACCAGCTCGCCAAAACGATAGGCCTCTTCCAGATGAGGGTAACCGGACAGGATAAAGGTGTCGATGCCAATCCGCCGATACTCGTCCAAGCGTTCTGCCACTGTTGCCGCATCGCCAACCAGAGCAGTTCCCGCGCCGCCGCGCACCAGCCCGACACCGGCCCACAGATTGGGGCTGACTTCGAGCTGGTCACGGCGCCCGCCATGCAGCTGGCTCATGCGTGACTGGCCGACCGAATCCATGCGGGCAAAGACTTTCTGCGCCGCGGCGATGGTGTCGTCGTCGAGCTTGCTGATGAGCTTATCCGCCGCGGCCCAAGCCTCTTCGTTGGTCTCACGCACGATGACATGCAGACGGATACCGAAACTGACCCTACGTCCAGCTTTTTCAGCCAGAATGCTGACACTGTTGATCTTTTCAGCCACCGCCGCGGGCGGTTCGCCCCAGGTCAGATACTTGTCGATCTGTTCGGCAGCAACAGCGTTGGCCGCTTCGGATGAGCCGCCAAAATAGAGCGGCGGGTGCGGCCTCTGATGCGGCGGAAAGAGCAGCCGCCCATCCTCGATTCTGAAATGCTTTCCGGTGAATTCCACGGTCTCGCCGCGCAGCACAGCTTTGTAGATATCGAGGAATTCGCGCGTTACCTCATAGCGTTCATCATGCGAGAGGAAGATGCCGTCACCCTTGTTCTCGACCGGATCACCGCCGGTGACGACATTGATCAGCAATCGCCCTTCGGAAATGCGATCGAGCGTTGCGGTCATGCGCGCTGCCAGCGTCGGGGATTGCAGGCCGGGACGCACGGCAACCAGGAAGCGTAACCGCTCGGTCAGTGGTGCTAGAGCCGAGGCGACAACCCAGCTGTCCTCGCAGCTGCGGCCGGTCGGCAACAGCACACCATAGTAGCCGAGTGTATCGGCCGCCTGCGCCACCTGTTTGAGATAGGGAAGGTCAACGGCCCTGCCACCCTCCGAGGTGCCGAGATATCGGCTGTCGCCGTGCGTGGGCAAAAACCACAGAACCTTGATTTTGTCTGAAACAGCGATGGTCATCGTCAATCCTATGGGTTCAGGAAGCAATCTTGTGTGAGGTGAGCGTGGAGTTGAGCGAGCGGAACGAGACCATAGAGATTATCCTTGTAAATTAACCGCACATCCGATCGTGTCGGAAAACGAAAGGATAAATTGGCAGCCGGTGGCTAAGAAGAAATGATTTGCTAATCTCGTTGCTTGGGCGGAATTCAAATTTTCATGCTTTTCATGACGATGATATCATCGGCCCAGCGGACAACCTCGATGTCATGCCCGATGAATGCCTCCTGCGGTTTACGACTGATAAAATTGCGTTTGCGAATGCTGGATTTGGAAGTCTCGCTGAAACAGCCCGGCGCAAAGGCTGCGCAACCATTGGCTCGCAGGATCATGATGGTAGCGTTCGTGCCAATATTGCCTGATTTCGTAAGAGGGCACGTTGACCGGACATGGAAACGTCCTGAGATTGGCCGTGTTAGCCAACGTCTCACCTATCAAACGGGGTAAAGTTGCAATCATATTACTAACTGCGAGCACTGCAGGAACTCCCAAAAAACCAGGAAGCTCAACGGTGTTGCGACGGTCCAGGTCTGCAGCCGTCAGGGCTTCTTCGAGCAACATGCGGCTGGGGCCGGATGCGACGCTTACATGCTCTTCCGACCTATATGTGTCGAGTGTCAATTTCTCGTCAATCCTTGGGTGCCCCTGTTTCACCAGACAAATCCAATTCTCAACGTAAAGTGTCTGTTGATAAAATCCTGAGTCGAGCTTGGGCAGCAGTCCGATGGCTAAGTCCGCATCACCAGCGAGCAGCATTTCGACAACGTCCTTGCCAATCCAGCCCACAGAAATCTGAACGTTTGGTGCCACGGCCTGGACACGCTTCAGCAAGGAAGGAAGCAATGTAACGTGGCTCGCATCCGCCATGCAAATGTTGAAGGTTCGGCGTGCAGATGCAGGGTCAAATGTGAGTTCCGCATTGCTAAACTGACGCAGGGACACGAGTGCCGCTCGGCAGACACTTATCAGGGCGTCGGCCCGTGACGTTGGCTGCATCCCGCTTGCAGTCCGAACGAATAATGGATCCTGGAGCGCATCACGAAGTCGGCTAAGCCAAATGCTGACGGTCGGTTGGCTCCAGCCGAGCCGAACGGCACTTCGCGTCACACTCCGGGTTTCGTAAAGCGCCTCAAAGAGAAGCAGCATCTTCAAGTCGAGGAGATCGACGTCATTTTTGAGCATGGGACTTCATTCTCCCTCAGATCAGCTACTCGTAGAGGTTCACACCCCATTATTGGAAAACGCAATATTCAACATTGTCCCGCCTTTGTCGACAAAAGCAAATTAGCAACTCATTCTCATAAACGTGGTCGGTAGCGAATGTGCCTCGATGGAGGATTGAGGCACTCAATCTGCATGCCAGCCACACTTCAACGGGAGGATATGATGCACAAGGCAAAAAAATGCGCTGTTTACGCGATGATGACGTTCTTTGCCGCCATTGGGGCGAGCGCGTCGCGAGCGGCTGACGATGAGGTTTTGTTTGAAGGAAAAGCGACGGTCGCTTTTGTGGGCTATAGCGGAACTGTCAGTCGCTGGAACGCGATCGACTTTCCCGTGTTCAAAAAGTGGATGAAAATTTACGCTCCCAATGTGGAAGTCAAAACCTATGACCCGCAGGGAAATGCCGCCAATCAAGTATCGATGGCAAAATCTGCCCTTGTTGCTAGAGTCGACGTTCTAAACATCGCCTCCTTCCAGGAGGCGCCAACCACTATTCTAACCGCGGCCAAGCAGGCCAAGGTCCCGGTTCTGCTTTACATCTTTATCCCGGACAAGATCCTGCCAGGATCCGTTTCAGGACTCGTGGGGACCGACCCCTTCGAAATCGGCAAATCACAGGGCCAGTATGTACTCGACCATGCCTCCAAAGGTGCGCGCGTGGCAATCGTCAACGGCGACCTGTCGACGACCTACGCTCGCTTGCAGCATGAGGGAATGCTGAGTGTTCTTCAGCCAGCCTTCAACAGCGGTCATTTCAAGCTGGTTGCCGATCGTTCGGCTGATGGCTGGCTTACCGCCAAGGCTCAGGCTCAGGTGTCTTCGATTCTGACAGCCAACCAAGATGGAATTGATGTCCTGATCATGGGTAACGATGACATGTCTCAAGGCGCTCTTTCAGCTTTGCGAATGGCCAGTCTTGAGAAGAAAGTTATGGTCCTCGGTCAGGACGGATCGATTGCGGGACTGCGCAATATCCTGGAGGGGAAACAAACTGCAACGGCGTATCGCAATCTCTATTTCGAAGCGAAGTCGTTGGCGACCGCGACTGCCTATAAGCTTGCGAACAAGCCGGTGCCGAATGACTTTTATGTGAAGCAGCAAAAGATCGGAACTGAAGAGGTTCCATTTCGCCCCACGCCCGTCACTGTCATCGATCGAAGCAATATTGATCTCGTTCTCAAGGATGGCATGGCGACTCGCGAGCAGCTCTGCGAGGGGATGCCAGCCACTGTCGGAGCGCCGTGCAATTGATGACGGGCAGCGCGTTAGAGCGGGAGGGCAAATTGCAAATGATGCATGGTGTTTTGGCCGTTGAGGCAAATTCGATCGTCAAGCGTTATGGTGCGATCACAGCGCTTGATGGAGCTAGCCTAGCACTTCCTAAGGGGAAGGTGACGGCTCTGGTTGGGGACAACGGTGCGGGCAAGAGTTCCCTGGTTAAGGTCATTTCAGGAGTGGTCCGTCCAGATAGCGGCACGTTGCGCGTTGGCGGCGAGAAAGTGGAAATCGCAAATCCGCGAATGGCGCGTGGCTGCGGCATTCACACAGTTTTCCAAGACTTGGCTCTCGTGGGGCCGTTGGACGTGGTCGAGAACTGCTTCTTGGGAGACGAGGTTTATTGGCGCATGGGACCGGTGAAGCTTCCCTTCCTGAACCGGTTCCATATGGCGCAAGTTACCAGACAAGCGCTCGACCGGCTTGACGCAACGACCGTTCAGGATCTGTCCCAACCAGTAGAAGTACTCTCTGGAGGGCAGCGTCAGACGGTCGCGATTGCACGGGCGGTGCGACAGGAAGCGCGACTCCTGATCCTTGACGAGCCGACCGCCGCGCTTGGAGTCAAGCAGGCGACGCAGGTCTTGAAAGCCGTCGAACAGCTTCGGGATGGCGGCACCGCCATCTTGATCATCTCACACAATCTTCGAGAAGTCTTTGCCGTGTCTGATTACGTCGCAGTCATGTTGCATGGAAGGGTCGTCCGGACATTCGATCGTCGGGAGACCACAGAGGAAGAAGTCGTATCGGCCATCGTTGGCCTAGATAGGAACGACCCGATAAACTCCGTGCAGCGCGAGGCGTCGAGATGAACGATACCAGCATGTCCACCGCTAAAAGCATGCGGCAGGCCCAGCGGCCCGGCTCCAATACCGCGGTCCTTGGATCACGAGCCGTGCGCCAAGTGTTGCCACTGACCGCCGCGTTGTTGATTACGGCTACGTCTTTTCAGGTATTGTCGAGTGTTTTCCTTACGCCGGGAAACTTGGTGAATCTTCTCACGGAGTCATCGCCGCTTGCTCTGGTCGCGGTCGCATCGTGCATCATGATCATCATGGGCGAGATCGACCTTTCGTTGGGATCGGTTGCCGGGCTTAGCGCCGCCATCGCCGCCAGCTTGATGAGCCACGGCATGCCCTGGTTGCCTGCCATTCTTATTACGTTGATCGCCGCCGCGGCGATTGGCTTGGTTCACGGTGGGCTCGTTGTTATTGCTGGCATCCGCTCGTTTGTGGTAACCCTCGCGGGCTTCCTGGTTTGCTATGGGCTACAACAGCGAGTTCTTCAGCCGTCCGGCTATATTTCGGCGGCCAGCCCGATGGTCACCGATCTGGCGATCATGCGCATACCTATGTGGCTATCGCTCGGCGTCGTGATCGCGATTGGTGTTTCCAGTCTTGCCGCAGCGTTACTGCTAAGGGACCCGTTCAAGAGCAACCTGGACAATCGACGCGTTCCGGTGGGTGTGGTTCGGGTGGTTCTGCCGATGACGATGGCAACGTTGGCGGTACTTTATCTCAGTGACGGCGGTGGTATTCCTGTCCTGACTGGAATTGTTCTCCTGATAACTGGTCTGGTCTGGTATCTACTCAAAAAGACGGCGGGTGGACGCCACCTCTATGCGATCGGCGCCAATGTACGGGCGGCTCAGGAATGTGGCATTCGCGTGAGCATGATCCGCTGGTTCGGATTCGGCGCAACAAGTCTGCTCGCGGGATTGGCCGGTATTTCATTGTTGGCCTATACCGGCGGTGCGGACAACACGACCGGAACTGGGACCCTTCTGCTGGCAGCCATCGGCGCGGCTGTTGTGGGTGGTATCAGCTTATCTGGCGGAAGAGGATCCGTCTGGGGCGGGCTGGCCGGCGCCTTGCTGCTGGGTGCAGTCCAAAATGGCCTAAACCTGCTCAACCTGTCCAGCGACATGGTCTATGTGGTCGAGGGGAGCGTCGTCGTCGGCGCGCTGCTCGTTGATGCGTTGCTCCGGCGGGGAGATCTCCGATGACTGTCGAGGTAATTGATGCCCAATTACACCTGAACTATCTCGGAATCGAGCCAGGTCTCGCTGCCATGGATGCCGTTGGTATTGATGGAGCCATTGTCGATCTCTGGCCTTTAAGCAAGTCGACCTTGCCGAATGGCGCCTTTAGATGTTCTTACCTGCTCGCCGAAGAAGCGGCGAGGCGGTTTCCTGATCGCTTCGCTTACGTCGCGCGGATCGATCACCGAGATCCAGACCTCGACGATATGGTGGGGTCGGTCCGCAGCGTGCCGGGCCGGCTGGGAATTCGCATCGATCAACCCTCCGCCGACACACTGCGCGATGGTGGTCACGACAAGCTTTTTGCCGCTGCTGAAAAATACAATGTTCCCACCTGGGTGATCCTTCCCAACCGGCTAAAGGAGATCGAACCTTACGTCCGCCGGTTTCAAACCTTGCCATTCGTAATTGATCACGCTGGAATGCCGCTGGAATGGGATCATTTCAGCCCTACGCGCTTTGAACCGCTGCAGGACTTGCTTGCCCTGGCCGTTTATTCCAACGTTTCCGTGAAATGGGGACACGTGACGAAATTGTCCGCGGATGCCTTCCCCTATCCGGACGTGCTGGCGCAATTGCGACGCGTCGTTGATGCCTTCGGCCCCGAGCGGGTTATGTGGGAAAGCGACGCAACGCTCAGCGCAGGTTATCAGACATGGGCCGAGGCGCTCTTCTCTGTAAGGTCGGCCGAGCTCTTTGACGACAGCGAGAAGCAGTGGCTTCTAGGTCGGACTGCCAAAACAATCATGCGTTGGGATCGCCCAGACTTTTCCATCAATCACGTCGTCGTCGCCGACGATCATTGGAATGAATACCAGCTACGTTTGGCTGGCGCGGGGGCATTTCCGCATAAGCGGGTCTCCGTTTCTAGGGCCTCTGAGGTATCGGCCCCTCTCCCAGGTGAGCGGACGATGAGCACGGTTGCCCTTCCAAACGTCAAGGTTGCTTCCATCGATGATGCGGTGAGAGCGACAATCGAGGGCGTTTTCCGGCCCTCGATATGCTGACGTCTCAACGGGATAGATAGCAAACATTTTTGGACGAAAGGTAAGGCTCTATGCCGGGTACATTAAGAGGTAAAACTGCTGTGGTCACGGGTGGTGCGCGCGGCATCGGTCGCGGCATTGCAAAGCGGCTTTCAGACGATGGGGCAAGAATTGCAGTTTGGGACCTGGCGTTCCCGGGAGATATGGCGCCGATCAACGCGGATATGCATGTCGAAGTCGATGTGTGCGATCCCACAAGCGTGGAGGCTGCAACTTCGAAAACCCTGGGCGCCTTTGGACACATCGACATCCTGGTCAACAATGCTGGAATAAATGGACCGGTCGTCGAGGCCTGGTCATACCCGGAAGACGACTGGAAGCGTGTCATGGCGGTAAACCTGGATGGCGTCTTTCATTGCTGCCGAGCTGTCGTGCCCTCGATGAAGGAACGGGGCTATGGCCGGTTGATAAATATCTCATCCATTGCAGGAAAAGAAGGCGGATCTGGTATCAGCGCCTACGCAGCCTCCAAGGCCGGCGTCATCGGCTTCACGAAATCGCTTGCACGAGAGCTAGCCGGAACCGGCGTGCTGGCAAACTGTGTCGCGCCCGCGATCACGGAAACGGATCTCTTCAAGGAAATGACTGCGGAGCATATCGCCGCGGCAAAAGGGAAGATTCCCATGGCCCGGTTTCTGACGATTTCGGAAATTGCGGCAATGGTTTCCTGGATGGCCAGCGATGAAATGACTTTTACAACGGGATTTACATTCGACTTAACAGGTGGGCGCGCGACCTACTGATCGTGCAACGGATACCGCGATTACTGCCCGAGCTTGCAGTCGCCATTGAACAGAGGTTTGAATTGAATTTATCGCTCGCGCACCTCACCGCCCTATCGCTCGCCCCGCCCGACTTGGTCACAGTAGCAGCCCGGGTGGGCTTTCGATCCGTCGGCCTACGATTAATCCAGGTTACCCCCACCAGTCCCGCATATCCTCTCATGGATGACCCGGCGATGTTTCGCGAGACAAGGGCGGCGCTCAAGAACAACGGCATCAAGCTCTCCGATATAGAGTTTGTGATGATCACGCCTGCGCTTGATACACAGTCGCTCCGCCCCTTTCTCGAGGCAGGTGCGTCGCTGGGCGCCTCGAACGTGATCGTTGCACCTTATGACCCCGACCGGAACCGGCTGGCGGATCGTTTTGCGCAGTTGTGTGAGCTGGCCGCAGGTTACTCAATGAAAGTGGTGATGGAGTTTTTTCCGTGGGCGGAGATTAAGACCCTCTCCGAAGCCGATGCCTTCGTAGAGGCAGTGGACCGACCCAACGGCGCAATCCTTATAGACAGTCTTCATTTCGCTCGATCCGGAAGTTCGTTCGAAGAACTATCAAGTGTCGCTCCAGAGAGGATTCCTTTCGTTCATATCTGCGACGCGCCGGCCGCCCACCCTCAAAGCCGAGAGGATTTGCTGATTCAGGCGCGCGAAGAACGTCTTCCTCCCGGAGAGGGCGGCCTCGAACTCAAAGGGTTTTTGCAACATCTGCCGGCTGGAACGCCCCTGGCACTGGAGGTTCCTATGAATTCCTATGCCGAAGCAGCTGGCCCCGAGGCTGTAATACAACGAGCATATGATGGGATGGTGCGGCTCGCCAAGCATACTTCGCAAAAATGATCCGCTTCGCGTCGCGGATCGCGAGTTGAGGCGGACATGCACTCAAGCTCATTTGGTTGGATTGGGCTCAGATTACCCTTTCAAGAATAGGCTTTGTGAGAAGGTTCCGCTTGCTGCCGACGGCGCCACCAAGCAGGCAGAGGTTCTGCCGGCCGCGGACCATCAAAGATGGCACGCAGCTCTAGAGGCTCGGTGGCGGCGTCGAGACGAGGGTCAGAAGATATGGATAGATATGGGCTGCACGACAGGTCACCTCGCGACGGAGAGAGCGACAGCTTCCAAACCGTTCATTGCGATGTTCTTGTTATTGGCTCAGGCGCCGGCGGCCTGTCGGCGGCTGTAACTGCCGCATGGCACGGGTTGAAGGTCATCGTCGTCGAAAAGGAGCCCGTCTTTGGGGGCGCGGCCGCCTGGTCAGGCGGATGGATGTGGGTGCCTGGCAACCCGTTGGCTCGGGAAGCCGGCTACGATGATGCTCCGGATGGCCCGTTTACCTATCTGCGTCATGAGACTGGCCCTTATTTCGATCCCGCAAGGGTGAAAGCCTTCCTGGACGCGGCGCCGGAGATGGTGGAATTCTTTCAAACGGAGACAGACCTTAAGTTCGTCGACGGCAACGCCATAGCCGATATGCATGGCTGGACGGAAGGTGCGGCGACAGGCGGGCATCAGGTATGCGCGGCTCCGATCAATGGCCTTGCTCTCGGTCCCCTCTTTGACAAGTTGCGGCGGCCGATGCGAGAGACTTCGTTTTTGGGGATGCCGATCATGGCGGGGGATGATCTTAAAGCCTTCCTCACGATGACCCGCTCGTTGAAGTCATTCGCTCACGTGGCCAAACGTGTTGGGCGACATCTCTTCGATCTCGGCCTATACCGCCGGGCAACGCAACTCGTGAACGGCAATGCGTTGATTGCCCGCCTTGCGTTGTCCGCCGAACGCCTCGGCGTTGAAATCAGGGTATCGAGCAGCGCCAAAGAACTCATCTATGACGGGTACGCGGTAGGCGGAGCAGCCGTGGAAACAGGGAACGGTCCCTTGCGCATCCTGGCACGCTTCGGGACTGTCCTGGCAACGGGCGGGTTTCCGCATGATGAAGAGCGTTGGTCAGACGTCGCGAACAAGTTTTCTACGCCGGTACAACACTGGTCGGTCACGCCCCCGTCAGCATGTGGTGACGGTCTACGTTTGGCGGAAGCCGTTGGTGGATTTGTCGACCCATCGATCGCCTCGCCGGCCGCCTGGTGCCCCGTTTCGCTCGTCCCTTATCCTGACGGCACGACAGGACGGTTTCCGCACATCATCGAGCGCGCCAAGCCCGGGATCATCGCGGTGCTCGCCGACGGTCGTCGCTTCGTCAACGAAGCGCACGGATACTATGACTATGTCACCGCAATGATCAAAGCGACACCGCCCGGCGCGGAAGTGGCCTCCTGGCTTATCTGTGATCACGCCTTTCAGCGTCGCTATGGCCTCGGCGCATCCCGGCCATCTCCTTTGCCCGTCAAACCGTTCATCAACTCGGGGTATATCAAGACGGGGAGATCGATAGCAGAGCTCGCGAATGCTTGTGGAATTTCACCCTCAGGGCTAGAGGCCACGATCGCGTTTTACAATCGGCATGCAGCAAGGGGCGAAGATCCCCTGTTCGAGCGCGGAAGCACGGCCTTTAATCGCAAGGGCGGGGATGCGGATGTAAAGCCAAACCCTTGTGTCGCGCCCATCGGAAAGGGCCCGTATTACGCGGTCAAGGTTTTGCCGGGGAGTTTTGGCACGTTCATGGGCTTGAAAACCAATGCCACAGCTGCAGTGTTGAGTAAGGAGGGTACCGCCATCGCTAATCTGTTTGCGGTCGGGGCGGACATGTCCAGCGTCATGGGCGGCTACTACCCCTCAGGCGGCATCAATCTCGGTCCAGCACTCACGTTCGGGTACATTGCTGGCCGCGAGATCGCGTCCCAATTCTGCGCGGCAAATTAACGGATTTCTACCCTTTTCATGTGCCGGCGGTTGGAGTCCGTTCAAGGCGGTCAAAAGTTGCTGCCGGTGTAGGGCCGGCCCGGCAAGTCGACCTCTTCGCGCGCCATCAAATCATAGAGTCCGATGGCATTGTGGCGACGAGACGTATCAAGTACTGAGGTATTGAACGACTGCCGCGCTGAAGTCACCGAAGGTCACTTCGGCAGGGTCCAACTGCCGCGCGGCGTAAATTGCTGGCAGCGTTAAATTGAAAGCGGCAAACTCGGCGCTGAGCGCTACGCCGCCCGGTACGTGCCCTTCGCCGCTTTGCGCCCTTGGCCACGTGGCGAGTTCGACAATCAATTGGTTCACCCTGCAGCGACTCGATCAGGGGCGCCGTGTACTATCCCGCTCCACCACTTGGAATCCGACGTCGACAATCCGGGAGGAGTGGTCGTTGCCTTGAAGCCGGTTGATAATAATTTCGGCAGCCTTTCGACCAAGGTCTACCCGGTCGACTTTTACGGTTGTCAGTGAGGGATTTATCGACGCTGCGATCGTGAGGTCGTCAAAGCCGGCAATCGCAAGCTGTGCCGGAACATTGATGCCTCGCCGCTGGCACTCCAACAAACCTCCAACGGCCATGACATCAGTGGCGAAAGTCATGGCTTCAACCCTGATGTTGGATGCCATTGCCAGCCGAACTGCCTCCGCTCCGCCATCAAAACTATTTTCACAGCGGATGACATCGGTTTTGAGTTCGGTTTCCGTAGAGGCCACCCAACGGAAACCCTCCAAGCGGTCATCGATACGGTCGTTAAAATCCCTCGTAACAGTCACGTGCCAGATACGGCGATAGCCACGATCAACGAGCAGTCTCGTCAGGTCCACACTGGCATTAAAATTGGAGTATCCGACGACAGTGTCGATCGGACGATCGGTCAGGTTGCTCCCCTCTACCACGGGGATTCCTGATCGCTGCAAGGTAGAGCGTACGGCATCCGTATGACGGACCCCTGTGACATAGATGGCATCGGGCCTGCGAGCCAGAAAGGCTTCGATGACCTGCAGTTCGACCTGGTCCGAATACCCCGATGCGCCGATCATCAAATTCATGCCATGCGCATGCAGGACATCGGTCATGCCCTGGATGACTTCAGAATGCTGCGTGTAGCCAATCACCGGGATGATGGCGGCGATCAAACCCGTTCGATTGGCTGCCAAACTCCGGGCTACCAGATTGGGAACGTAGCCAAGTTCCGCGATCGCGTCCAAAACCTTTTGTCGTGTTGCGGCCGAAACATTCGCCGAGTTGTTCAAAACACGCGAAACCGTGCCAACGCCGACCTGTGCCAATTTAGCGACGTCTGACAACCGAACCGTGCTGTTCAATTTGGCCCCCAAAATATCAAGTGGCGGAACCGTCCGGCCACACCTCGTCCGTAGACCATACCAATAGCCAATTTTTGGAAGCGCTTCCATTATTTTCTTGACCAAGGAACGAAAATGAATAATGTGCCGTGGAAGCGCTTCCAATGGGAGCTGAAATGGTTAGCTTTGGAGGAGCTCTATGGATCATTTGGCCGGCGCATCTGCGAATAATCAGGTTGCGATCGTCACTGGTGCAGCAAAAGGTCTAGGACTAGCGATCGCCAAACGTCTGGCCGACGACGGGTACCGCGTCGCAGTGTGGGATATCGACTTTTCCAGGTTTGATGAAGCGCAGGCCGGCTTCATACCGGCGACGACGCAAGTCGTGGACGTCGCTGATATGGATGCGGTCGACAAAGCGTTTCGCGGCACCGTCGAGGCGCTGGGGCATGTCGACATTTTGGTCAACAACGCGGGTGTCAACGGCCCCATCGCGAACACGTGGGAATATCCCGTGAAGGACTGGAAGCGCGTTTTGGCGATTGACCTGGACGGGGTCTTTCATTGCTGCCGCAGCGCGATCCCTCACATGGTCGAGCGCGGTTACGGCAGAATCGTCAATATTGCGTCGATTGCTGGCAAAGAAGGCAACCCGGGCGGAAGTGCTTATGCAGCCGCAAAAGGAGGCGTCATCGCCTACACCAAGTCGATTGCCAAGGAACTCGCCAGGACGGGAGTGCTCGTCAATTGCATCGCTCCCACAATGGCTGAGACCGAGCTGCTTCAAGAGATGACGCCCGAGTTCATCGCAACAATTAAGGGAAAAATACCGATGGGCCGCTTGGTGACTGTAGAGGAAGTCGCGGCGATGGTCGCGTTTGCCGCAGGTTCGGACTGCAGTTTTACCACAGGTTTCACCTTCGACCTGACAGGAGGACGCGCGACCTACTGAAGCCGAGACGTCGATCCTAAGGTGGTGATGGTCACTATCGCTGCCATGTCGACGAATACCGTGGGAGGAGCAATTGTCGAAAGCCAATGTAAACATACCTGATGAGATCGGCGTGCCCGAACGGTCGAACGTTCGCCGCTTCCTCTCACGCAGAGCGCTGACAGGTCGCCTGTGGCTGACGGTCTTCTACCTGGTGCTGGTCATCTTCGCGGTGATGCCCATCGCGTCGCTGGTTATTCGGGGCTTTGTCGACACCGAAGACAGCCGCGTTGTACTAACCTTGAACGCAGTCTCTGCGGTACTGGCGGAGCCAAGCTACTGGGCGGCAATGTGGAATACGGTGGTCATATCAATTGGCGCGATGCTGTTGGCAACCGTTATCGGCGTCATTCTCGCCTGGTGTCTTGTGAGAACGAATGTTCCTTGGGCGCGCCTCCTTGAGCAGCTTGCGACATTACCGATATTTATCCCGCCTTTCATTGGAGCATTTGCCTGGGTTCTCATCGGGGCTCCTCGCGTGGGGCTTCTCAACCTCACGTTCCGCGGCTTGGGTGCTGGCGAACTCGTCGACATTTACACCTATCTGGGCATTATCTGGACGACAGCCATCTACATCGCGCCTTACGTGATGATGATTGTGGCGGCAGCGCTCCGAAATATGGATCCAAGCCTGGAAGAGGCCGCGCAGATTTCAGGTCTCAACCGCGTCCGCACCATGCTGTTGATCACGCTGCCCGTCGTCGCGCCGTCCATTCTGTCGGGAGCTGTGCTCTCCTTTGTTATCTGTATCGGGTTGTTCGGAACACCGGTACTTCTTGGGATGACCAAAGAGATTTATATGGTCACGACCCGGATCTACACGGAACTGCAGCATTTTCCCCCGAACTTCGGCATTGTCGCAGTGCTGGCAATCTATCTGATGGTCCTTTCTGTCATCGCCAACTTCCTCCAAGGCTGGGCGCTGAAAGGACGTTCATTCGTCACGGTTACCGGCAAGGGTTTTAGGCCGCGCATCATCACTCTTGCCAGTAGCCGCTACCTCGTCGCAGCCGTGATCTGGCTTTATCTGGTCCTTACGGTTATCGGCCCGGTTATCATCATCACTGCCGCCGCATTTTCGACCTTCACGTGGTCGGGTACCTTCACCTGGGCTAATGTCACCTTTCTCTGGACTTCCGAGGATGTTCGGTCCACGCTTTGGAACAGCGTTGTAATCACGATCATTGCTGCTACGGCGACGACGGTACTGGGGTTCGTGGTGTCCTGGATTACCGTGCGCACACGCATGGCCGGCAGGGAAATCCTTCAGTTCGTCGTCCTGTTGCCGATGTCTATCCCGAGCCTGGCGTTTGCCCTGGGTGTCAGCTTCTTCTGGCTTTGGATGCCCTGGAGTGTCTACGGCACGATCTGGATCATTATCATAGGTCTGATTGGCCGGTATGTCAGCTACGCTGTGCGGGCCGTCACCAGCAGCTTGATGCAGATCCATCCCGAACTGGAGGAAAGCGCGCGAGTCTCGGGTTTTGGCTGGTTGAGCACGGTCGGACGGATCACCTTGCCACTTGTCTTGCCCGCGATCATTTCAAGCTGGGTTATGGTCTACAGCATCTACATCTCTGAGCTGTCGATGGTGCTGCCGCTCTACACGGCGAACACGAGAACGCTTTCGATCCTCAGTTTCGATACTTGGGCTGTCGGAGAGTTCTCGCAGGTCGCGTCCCTTTCGCTACTACAGCTGGTCCTGGGCGCCGGAGTGATGTGGTTGGTCACCACCTTCACACGCCAGCGCCATGCAGCTGCCGTCTAAACCTTACATTGGAGGAAGCCATGAGCGTGCAAGTCCGGCAAATGGTAAAAAGCTTTGGAACGTTTCGGGCAATTGATGACCTCAGCGTCACGTTTCAGTCTGGTAAGATTTCGGTGCTGCTCGGCGCCAGCGGTTGTGGCAAGACGACGACGTTGCGCTGCATCGCTGGTCTGGAGAACCCGAATGGCGGCGAGATCAGAATCGAGGATGAACCTGTTTTCTCGTCAGCGCGCGGGATAGATCTGCCGCCGGAGAAGCGCCGGCTCGGCATGGTCTTTCAATCCTATGCGGTCTGGCCGCATCTGACCGTCAAGGGCAATGTCGGAATGCCTCTGCGGGCACAAAAAGTGCCAAAGGAGCAAATCGAGAGGCGCGTCCAGGAGACTCTCGCAGTCGTTGGGCTTTCAGAGCAGGCTGACAAAAGCGCAATGAAGCTTTCCGGCGGCCAGCAGCAGCGCGTCTCGATAGCGCGATGCCTCGTAGGAAACCCGCGCCTCATCTTGATGGATGAACCCTTGAGCAACCTCGACGCGCGGCTGCGGGTCGAAATGCGCAACGAGATTCGTCAGTTGCAGCAGCGAATTGGCGCTACGATCCTGTTTGTCACACACGACCAGGAGGAGGCCATGTCCCTTGCGGACGAAATCTTCCTGTTCAACAAGGGCAAGGTCGAACAACAGGGATCTCCTGAAGATCTCTACTTCCGTCCAGCGGTACGCTACGTTGCTGAATTTCTCGGAAAGGCAAACCTCTTTCCAGTGACGCTGAGAGGCGAGGCCGGTCAGACAGCTATTTATGCCGCGGGATCAGACCACCTGATCACCAAGGGTGACATCGTTCGCCCGAGGGGCGATGAAGCGCTTTGCATGATACGCCCCGAATCCTGGCAGATCGGCCTCGCTGAAGGCGACCGCGTTGGTCTCCCTGCGACCGTGCTGGAGGCTGTGTTCGTTGGTGACCGCCGCGAACTGCACGTCGATACACCCATCGGGCGACAGATTGTCGTGACGCCCGGCCACCAGCGCTTCTCTGCCGGCGCTCGTATCTCTTTAACGATCGCCTCGCAGCAGATTCATCTGCTGCCAGATCGTTTGTAGCAATCAAAGCGATTGCCAAGCAACCACTCGAAGTCGAGCGGTGCATGGCTGACCATGAACCGTAGAATCATCCAAGGGAGGAACCGTGATGGATCATAATAAGAGCAGACGCAGACTCATGTCGCTGGCAGCGGCAGCACTCACGCTATCAATAGGACTGGCAGGTGTCGGAACGGCCCATGCGGCTGAGGATGCCCTGATTGCAGCCGCAGAGAAGGAAGCTGAACTGGCCGTCTATGGCGACCCCTTTGTCGTTCCGATCCTTCTCAAGAACTTCAGCGCGAAATACCCCAAAATTCGGGTGACGTCCGCTACGGGCGACGGCTGGCAAATCTACAATCGTTTCGTTTCGGAGAATAGCTCCGGCAGGCCCCTGATGGATGTCATGTATCAGGCAGAGGATACCGTCATCACGGCTCAGCAGGCGGGTTTTCTCGCAGACTTCAAGCCAACGGAGAGCGCTAATCTATCCAAACTGGCGATACCTGCCGGCGGGTCCTACGTCCGCGGCAATGGAAATCTCATCCTGTTTGCGTTCAATCGGGAGGCTCTCGGAACGGTTGCCAAGCCGGCTGACTGGACCGACTTTGCCAATCCTCCGGCGGACTGGGAAGGGCTGATCGCGACAACCAATCCAGGTTCGTCGTCCGCCACCTTCGCCACGATCGCCAGCATCTACCAGAAGTTCGGACCAGAAAAGGGCGGCGCAATCCTCCAAGGACTACGCAAGACCAAGGCAGAGCTGAACCCATCCATGGGTGTCATGGCGACGAAGTTGCAGACCGGCGAACGCCCGCTCGATTTCTTCAATATCACCACCGCCGTCTCCGGCGTGCTGGCCAAGGGAGCACCGGTGGATCTCCTGGTTCCCGCAAGCGGGGCCGTTGCCCAGTTCAACGCTATCGGCATCAACAAGAACGCGCCCCATCCGAATGCGGCTCGCCTACTTGCTGAGTTCGCGCTCAGTCAAGAGATGCAAACAGCCTTCGCCGAAGCAGGCGTCTACCCCATGAGGGTCGGCATTGCATCCCCGAAAGGTCTTCCGGATATCAACTCCACGAAGCTGATCGAACTGGATTTGGCCGCCGCACTCAAGCAGCGGGATGAGATTTTGAACTGGTGGTCTGATAACACCGGCTTCAAGTATCGCTGACCGCCTGAGCAACCGAAACGACCGGAAAGACAATGAAATGCATCAACACATCGATCTGAGACAGGTTTCGGTTGCCAACTTGACCATCGGCAGAACGGACCCTGTCCGCTTCGTGGAGACAGCAGCGTCCGCCGGTTTTGGTGCCGTCGGACTGTTGTTGATGACCGCTACGCCTCAACCGCTCGAGTTCGAGATTCTGGGAAGGCCGGAGGTAGTACTCGATCTAAAGGCGGCACTCAAAAGCAATGCCATGCGCGTGTTTGACGTCGAAGCTTTCGTTCTTTCGCCATCAGCGGATTTGGCAAGGTTCAGAAGGGCCCTCGAGACAGGCGCAGAACTTGGCGCGACGCATATCTCGGCGATCGGAACGCAGTTGTCGAAGGAGGGCGTGTTTCTAACCAAGAGCGAACGAGAAGACTTGTTCGGTCGTCTCTGCGACCAAGCCGCCGACTACGGCCTGCACGTGGGCGTCGAGTACATGCTTTATCGGGATGTTGCGACGTGGCGAGATGCTCTTGATCTGGTGGAAAGCGCCGGCCGACCTAATGCCGGCTTGATCGTAGACGTTCTTCATCACTACCGCGGCGCCGGGACAGCCGATGATCTTGCATCCATTCCGTCGAGCCGGATTGCCTATGCTCAACTTTCCGATGCAACCAAGGTTTCGCCTGGTATTGGCGACCTTCCGGCAGAAGCTCGCGGCGACAGACTGGCTCTCGGGGACGGGGCGATCCCGCTTTCCGACTATCTTGATGCTTTACCTGACGATACGCAGTTGGTCATCGAGACGCCCATTGCAAACCAGCTTGCCTGGCCTCTCAGCGATCGAATGCAGTCCGCCGCTGACAGGTCACGAGAGTTCTTTGAGAAGCGAGCTTCGGCATTCGCTAAATTGTCGTGACCACCATGCACAAGCCGATCTTCATATTGAATGGACCAAACCTCAACCTCTTGGGCGAGCGAGAGCCGGAGATCTATGGAACTGAGACGCTGGCGGAAATATCGCACCGTTGCGTCGAACGTTCAAAGCATCACGGCATGACGGTCGACTTCCGGCAGTCCAATTACGAAGGGACGTTGGTAGATTACGTCCATGAAGGACGAGAACAGGCCTGCGGGATCATCATCAATCCGGCGGGATTGAGCTTTACGTCAATCGCCCTCCTCGACGCGCTCAAGATGTTCGACGGTCCCAAGATCGAGGTGCACCTTTCAAACATCCACCAGCGGGCAGAGATCTACCATCGCTCGTTGGTGTCAAAGGCAGCGAATGGCGTCATCGCCGGTCTTGGGGCGCTGGGATACGAGCTTGCCATCGAAGCAATTCAGACTTTCACCAGGCATCAAATGCGGGGCGCAGAATGATGGAAACCTCCATTCCAGATGACACTGCACGTCACGACGGTCAGATCAACAGCTCCCAAACTGTTCACTGCGATATGCTTGTCGTTGGCTCAGGCGCCGGCGGCCTGTCGGCGGCCGTCACTGCCGCATGGCACGGGTTGAAGGTCATCGTCGTCGAAAAGGAGCCGGTCTTTGGGGGCGCGGCCGCCTGGTCAGGCGGATGGATGTGGGTGCCGGGAAACCCGTTGGCTCGGGAAGCCGGGTACGATGATGCTCCGGATGGCCCGTTCACCTATCTGCGTCATGAGACCGGCCCCTATTTCGATCCGGCAAGGGTGAAAGCCTTCCTCCACGCGGCGCCGGAGATGGTGGAGTTCTTTCATACGAAAACAGACCTTAAGTTCGTCGAAGGCAACGCCATAGCCGATATGCATGGCTGGACGGAAGGCGCGGCAACCGGCGGGCACCAGGTGTGCGCGGCTCCGATCAATGGCCTTGCTCTCGGTCCCCTGTTTGACAAGTTGCGGCGGCCGATGCGGGAGACTTCTTTCCTGGGAATGCCGATCATGGCGGGAAACGATCTGAAAGCCTTCCTTGCGATGACCCGCTCGTTGAAGTCATTCGCTCACGTCGCCAAACGCGTCGGGCGACATCTCTTCGATCTTGGCCTATACCGCCGGGCAACGCAGCTCGTGAACGGCAATGCGTTGATTGCCCGCCTTGCGCTGTCCGCCGAACGCCTCGGCGTTGAAATCAGGGTATCGAGCAGCGCCAAGGAACTCATCTATGACGGGTACGCGGTATGCGGAGCGGCCGTTGAAACGGGGAACGGTCCATTGCGCATCCTGGCTCGCTACGGGACTGTCCTGGCAACAGGCGGTTTTCCGCACGATGAAGAGCGTTGGTCAGAGGTTGCGAACCAGTTTTCTACGCCGACGCGACACTGGTCGGTCACGCCCGAGTCGGCATGTGGTGACGGTCTGCGTTTGGCGGAAGCCGTTGGTGGATTTGTCGACCCTTCGATCGCGTCGCCGGCCGCTTGGTGTCCCGTTTCACTCGTCCCTTATCCTGACGGCACAACAGGACGGTTTCCGCACATCATTGAGCGCGCCAAGCCCGGCATCATCGCTGTGCTCGCCGACGGTCGTCGCTTCGTCAACGAAGCGCATGGATACTATGACTATGTCACCGCAATGATCAAAGCGACACCGCCGGGCGCGGAAGTAACCTCCTGGCTCATCTGTGATCACGCCTTTCAACGTCGCTATGGCCTCGGCGCATCCCGGCCATCGCCTTTGCCCGTCAAACCGTTCATCAACTCGGGGTATATCAAGACAGGGAGATCGATAGCAGAGCTCGCGAATGCTTGTGGAATTTCATCCTCAGGGCTAGAGGCGACGATCGAGTTTTACAATCGGCATGCAGCAAGGGGCGAAGATCCCCTGTTCGAGCGCGGAAGCACGGCCTTTAATCGCAAGGGCGGGGATGCGGACGTAAAGCCAAACCCTTGCGTCGCGCCCATCGGAAAAGGCCCGTACTACGCAATCAAGGTTTTGCCCGGGAGTTTTGGCACGTTCATGGGCTTGAAAACCGATGCCACAGCCGCAGTGTTGAGTAAGGAGGGTACCGCCATCGCTAATCTGTTTGCGGTCGGGGCGGACATGTCCAGCGTCATGGGCGGCTACTACCCGTCGGGCGGCATCAATCTCGGTCCCGCGCTCACGTTCGGGTACATTGCTGGACGCGAGATTGCGTCCCAATTCTGCGCGGCGAATTGACCGATTTCTACCGATTGGAGTCCGTTCTAAAAGCCCGCCCTGCAGTCAAGGTCGGCCACGAAAGTAGTGGCGCTACGATTGGATCCATTCAAGCGCCGAGGCCCCGGCGCATAGACTCATTTTCTAAGAGAACAGAGGATTCCTCAAGCGGAAAACGGGTTGCCGTCGGGTAGATCAGGCGTTCCGTGCAGCATCCAGGATCGCTTCGCGCTTGCGCGTCATAGCCTTTGCCTTCGGGTGATCGTGCGACCAATTCTTCATATGCCTGTTGACTCGATCATAATGACGATACGGTGGGGAAGGGTGTACGGGCGAGCCTTACCAGGTAGACTGCCACGCAATCGCGTGTTTGCGCCTTTTGCACCGCTGACAACGCGTCCAGTCCTTGTCGTGAGGCGACGGACAATGTGCATATGAAGCCAGACGCCTAGCCATTGTTCACCAGCATCTGGATAGCAAGGTGAATTCTTGCTGCCTCATCATCAGGCAATTCGATAAGCTTGAGCAGATCGGCAAGAATGAGTCCGATAATGGCGAGGAAGGCGACGTGTTCGTACTGGATCCTGGGGGACCGCGCATCGAACCGCTCGAGCAACGAAGCTCCGAATGCCTGGAATTCCTTTGAGGCGTGACCATTGGCAGCGCTTAGAATCAAAGAAGCAAAGCGATTGTTTCCCTTTTGCCAATCGTCCCAGATTTCGGCGATCATAGCGGAAGAGAAGCAATCGGTGGCGGGTCGCAATTTCGAGAGTCTATGCTCGATACGGGCAATGAAACGTCTTTCAATACCTCGCTCCAGATCGTTTTTAGTGCGAAAATGGTAAAGCAAGCCGCCCTTGGTGATCCCCGCCTGCTTTGCGACAGCATTCAAGGTCAAACCGGCGATTCCGTGCGCCAGCAGAACGTCTTCGGCAGCATCAAGAATCTGATCCACTGTCGCTGCACTGCGTCTGGTCGAATTGGTCAGCAAGGAAGTGCCTCCGAATAGCCGCGAAGCTGCGTTGTGTCCGACACATCAAGCCGGTGCTTTGCCAATGGTGCGCATCACCATCTCGTAGTGTGTGTTCACATAGATCTTAAGTTCGGGGAGTTTTGTATCAGGGCTCAGGAGTGTGTCGATCGTGTAGGTTAATGCCGGACTGACCAATATTTGGCTGATATGGCCCTCGGCCCAGATTTCAAATACGCCCTCACGCACGCCCTTCTGTAGAATCCGATCGAACATCGTCATCAGCGGTTGGACGAACTGATCAAAATAAGTCGATACGAGTGTTGGAAAACTTCGGCCATCGGCGATGAGGAAGCGAAGAATTTCGCGCGAATGCGGATTGACGGTCATGTGCTGGTAAAGGGTGTCGAGAAACAGTCGAACGAGCTCATCGCACGACCGGTGTTGATGCTGCTCCATGAACTGTTTCTCATCGAAGATCGGCTGCGAGAGCTTGCCAACGACCTCCTGGAACAGCTCCTCCTTGTTCTGAAAGTAGAGATAGATCGTCCCTTTGGTGACGCCCGCACGGGTGGCAACATCTTCAATGCGCGTCGCTGTATAGCCGCGTTCGACAAATTCTTCGAAGGCAGCTTGAAGAATTTCCTGCGGGCGCTGCGCCTTGCGGCGGGCTCGCGGCCCGAGTTCGTTTTCCAACGCGGACCTCCGCGCATCCTGGATTCCGGCCATTTTCTTGTCCTTGTCTTCAGTTCAATTCTTCGTAATTTAAACATTGACTGAATGCACAGTCAATATTATATCGACCGAAAGTTTTCACGGGATGTTAAATCATGCGATCTGATCCAAATATCTTCCATGCAACCGTCGAGCGGTTTCGTGGATGCAATGAAGGATACCGCGGACTCCTGACGCGGCTCAGCCTTCTTGCGCTTCTGCTGGTCTCCGGTTGCCAGCCCGATAAGGCCGCCGCTCCTCGACCACCGACGCCGGTGGAGGCGGTCAAAGTTGTCTTCTCGGACTATCTGCAGACCGTATCCGTGTCAGGGGAGATCCGTGCCAGGGTCGACAGTGACCTGTCATTTCGAGTGAGCGGCAAGGTGGTCGAGCGGCTGGTGGATGTGGGTGACCATGTCGCGGCCGGTGATGTTCTGGCGCGGATCGATCCCAAGCAGCAGCAGGCCGACCTTGCCGCGGCCGAAGCGTCTGTACGCTCTGCCGAAGCGCAGCTTCGCCAAACGACGGCCGCGTTCAACCGGCAAAAAGCGTTGCTTGCGCAGGGCTTTACAACGCGTAGCGCGTACGACGGCGCTGAGGAGGCGCAGCGAACCGCGCAAGGGTCGCTCGATGCGGCAAGAGCTCAGCTTGATACCGCCCGCGATACGGTTTCCTATGCCGAGCTCAAAGCCGACGCCCCAGGCATTGTCACCGCCCGCAATATCGAGGTTGGCCAGGTAGTGCAGGTCGCTTCGACCGCCTTTACCGTTGCCGTGGACGGGCCGCGGGACGCAGTTTTCAATGTTTATGAGGGTTTGGTAACGAACAACCTGGGTGCCCCCCAGGTCCAGATTGCTTTGCTTGACGCCCCATCGATTACCAGTGAGGGGACAATCAGGGAGGTTTCGCCTACCGTAGACGGCGCATCCGGAACCGTGCGGGTCAAAGTAACTGTCCAAAATCCGCGTCCGGAAATGACGCTGGGTTCCGTTGTCGTGGGGACGGCCAAGCTCCCTGCGGTCAACGCGGCGATCCTTCCTTCCTCGGTATTGACTTCCGACAACGGCAGGCCTGCGGTCTGGGTAATCGATCCGCAAACCCACGCCGTCAGCCTGCGTGAGGTCAATGTGGCGGCATACGAGTCGATGCACGTCGTGTTCAGGGGTGGCCTAAAGGCCGGTGAGCAAGTTGTGACCTCCGGCGGAACTCGCCTGCGGCCATCACAGGTTGTTGCGGTCAAGAGCGAGGTTCAATCATGAAGCGTTTTCTCGTCTATGGTGGGAGTATTGGTCTTGTGGCTTGTGTCCTTGCCTCATGCCAGCAAGAACAGGATGCTGTGGAGCCGGAGATCGTGCGACCGGTACTGTCCACGGTCGTGAAGATTCAGCCGCTGCAGATTCGGGGGTTTGCTGGCAAGGTTGAACCGCGTTACGAAACCCAGCTCGGCTTTCGGACGCTGGGTCGTATCGTCCGCCGCGATGTCTCGGTTGGCGATCAGGTTACCAATGGCCAAGAATTGGCGGCGATCGATCCGCTTGCACTTGAGCTGGCGGTGCAGGCGTCAGAGGCGAGCCTGTCGTCAGCGCGGGCACAACTTGCCAATGCGGCCACGACGGAAGAGCGCCAACGGGCGCTTCTCAGCCAGAGTTCGGCAACCGAGGCGACTTTCGATCAGGCACAGCAGGCCCACGAAGCTGCCCTCGCGGCGGTTGTCCAGGCCGAAGCAAACCTGACGAAGGCGAAGGAAGATCTTGGCTACGCCAACTTGCGCTCCGATTTTGATGGCGTCGTCACGTCCCTCCAGGCGGAAGTTGGACAGACAGTCACCGCGGGCCAGTTGGTCGCCGTTGTCGCGCGGCCGGATATTCGTGAAGCGGTCGTTGATATCCCCGAAGCCATTGCCGGGACTATCAAGGTAGGCAGCAAGTTCCAGGTCACTTTGCAAATCGATCCGACAATCCGTGCGACGGGCAGTGTGCGGCAGATCGCACCGCAAGCCGACGAGGCAACGCGTACGCGCCGCACCCGCATCACCCTCGAACAACCGCCGGAAGGGTTCAGGTTGGGCACAACGATCACCGCCTATCTTGCAACCGCGGCAGATCAGAGGATGCATGTTCCGGCCACTGCAATTCTGGACAAGGACGGCAAAACCTTTGTCTGGCTCATCGATCGCACGCTTGGGACGGTCTCGACCAGAGAGGTCAAGCTGGGCGGCCGTACCGACGCGGAGGCGCTGGTGGTCGATGGACTTGTCGACAGCGACCGGATCGCGACCGCCGGCGCAAACAGCCTGAACGAAGGTCAGAAAATCAAGATAACCGACGGGAAATCACTATGAAGAAGTTCAATCTTTCCGAGTGGGCGCTCGAACACCGCTCTCTCGTCTGGTATTTCATGATTATCTTCACGATTGCCGGGATTTTTTCGTACATCAATCTCGGGCGTGAGGAAGACCCCAACTTCACCATCAAAACCATGGTGATCTCGGCGCAGTGGCCGGGTGCGTCGATCGAAGACACGACCACCCAGGTTACCGAACGTATCGAGAAGAAGCTTGAGGAACTGGATTCGCTTGACTATACCAAAAGCGTCAGTTCGTCCGGCACGACAACGATTTTCGTCAACCTGAAGGATACAGTGCGCGGGGAAGCCGTAACGCAGACCTGGGTTCGCGTCCGCAACATGATCAGGGATATTTCGTCGGATTTCCCGCAGGGCGTTGTCGGCCCCTTCTTCAATGATGAGTTCGGTGATGTTTTCGGAAATGTCTATGGGTTCACTGCCGATGGTTTGAGCCGGCGGCAACTGCGCGATTATGTCGAAGACGTGCGCCGGAAAATCCTGACTGTACCGGATGTCGGGAAGGTTGAACTCGTTGGGGCACAGGACGAGGTCATTTATCTCGAGTTTTCGACCAAGCAGATCGCCGCTCTCGGCCTCGACCAGCAGGCCATCATCAGCACGCTGCAGGCACAAAATGCAATCACCCCGTCTGGCGTCGTCGAGACCGGCCCAGAGCGGGTAATGATACGTGTCAACGGCCAGTTTACCTCGGAAAAAAGCCTTGAGGCGATCAATCTGCGGGTCAACGATCGTTTCTTTCGGTTGAGCGATGTCGCCAAGGTAACCCGCGGCTACGTTGATCCGCCGACAAGCCTATTTCGCGTCAATGGTAAGGAGGCTATCGGCCTTGCAATTGGCATGAAGCAGAACGGCAATCTGCTTGAATTCGGCGAACATCTCAAAGCACAGATGGAGCAGATTACCGCTGACCTTCCAGTCGGCGTCGGGGTCCATCTGGTCTCTGATCAGCCGCAGATCGTGGAAGAGGCGGTGTCCGGTTTCACACGGGCCCTCTTTGAAGCCGTGGCTATCGTACTGGCCGTCAGTTTCGTCAGTCTCGGCATGCGCGCGGGCCTTGTCGTCGCGCTGGCTATCCCGCTTGTTCTCGCCATTACTTTCATGGTGATGGAATATATGGGCATCTCTCTCCAGCGGATATCGCTCGGAGCGCTGATCATCGCCCTTGGTTTGCTTGTCGATGACGCCATGATTGCCGTCGAAATGATGGTCGCTCGCCTAGAGGCGGGAGACTCTTTGCGAAAAGCGGCCACCTACGTCTATACGTCCACCGCCTTTCCCATGCTGACGGGAACGCTGGTGACGGTCTCGGGCTTTATTCCTGTCGGCCTCAACAGCAGTTCCGCCGGTGAATTTACCTACACACTGTTCGTGGTTATCGCCGTTTCCCTTGTCGTATCCTGGATCGTGGCGGTGGTCTTTACGCCATTGATCGGCGTGACGCTGCTGCCGAAGACCATGAAGAATAAGCACGCCAATCCGAGTTGGTTTGCCCGGTTGTTTCAACGCATTCTCTTGCTTTGCATGCGCTTTCGTTGGGCGACAATTGCCGTGACAGTCGCCATTTTTGCCCTTTCACTCTATGGCATGGGCCATGTCCAGCAGCAGTTTTTTCCCAACTCCGATCGTCACGAACTGATCGTTGACTGGAACCTGCCGCAGAACGCCTCGATCGTTGAAACCAAGGCGCAGATGGACAAGTTCGAGGCGGAACAGTTAGCGGGAAATCCTGACATCGAGCACTGGAGCTCTTATGTCGGGCAGGGCGCTATCCGTTTCCTACTGTCCTTTGACGTTCAACCCGCCAATCCGTTCTTTGGTCAAACGATCATCGTGACGAAGAGTTTGGAGGCGCGTGACCAGTTGCGGGAACAATTCCAGCAATGGCTGAAGGATCAGTTTCCCGGGACCGATGCGTTTGTGCATCTTCTCGACATCGGTCCGCCGGTCGGACGGCCCGTCCAGTATCGTGTCAGTGGTCCCGATTTTCAACAAGTGCGCGATTTTTCTCAACAGATGGCGAACCTCGTTGCCGAAAATCCCTCGGTCGGAGCGATTGCATTCGACTGGAACGAACCTGCACGGGTCATCAAAGTTGATGTGATGCAAGACAAGGCAAGACAGCTTGGCATTTCGTCTGAAACCATTGCGTCAGCATTGAATGCGGTCGTTGGAGGCACCACGGTCACCCAGGTCAGGGATTCCATCTATCTGGTGGACGTCGTAGCGCGGGCCCGTGCCGATGAACGCGGATCGATTGATCAACTCCGTAATATCGAATTGCAGGCAAGCAATGGGCAATCTGTGCCGGCTGCGGCTGTCGCCAACTTCCATTATGAGCTGGAACAGCCCGTCGTCTGGCGTCGAGACCGGCAGCCAACCATAACCCTGAAGGCAAATGTCCTTGGAGCGCTCCAGCCCGCAACGGTTGTTTCGCAATTAGCCCCCAGGGTGAAGGAATTCGCCGACAAGCTTCCGGCTGGCTATGGTGTCGCTGTCGGCGGTGCTGTCGAAGAGAGCAGCAAGGCTCAGGCACCGATTGCCGCAGTCGCCCCCCTGATGTTGTTTGCCATGATCACCCTTCTGATGATCCAGTTGCAAAGTTTCCAGCGGCTCTTCCTCGTATTCGCGGTTGCCCCACTTGCAGTTATCGGTGTGGTGGCTGCATTGCTACCAAGCGGTGCACCGCTCGGGTTCGTCGCCCTGCTTGGCATCCTTGCGCTGATCGGCATCCTGATCCGAAATTCGGTCATTCTCGTTGTTCAGATCGAAGATTTGCGACAGGAGGGCAAGGACCCCTGGAACGCCGTCGTCGAGGCAACTGAACACCGCATGCGTCCCATCATGCTGACGGCCGCCGCGGCCAGCCTTGCGCTCATTCCGATCGCCCGTGAGATCTTCTGGGGGCCAATGGCATATGCGATGATGGGCGGCATTATTGTTGGAACGGTTTTGACGCTTCTCTTCCTGCCCGCGCTTTACATCGCCTGGTTCCGGATCAAGGCGCCTGGAATGGATACGAATGCCGGCCATTCGGAGATGGCAGTTGACAGCGCGATCGCGAGCGAGAGCCCATGAAGGCGAGCAAACTGGCGACAGGTTCCAAATGCTTAGCAATCGCGTTGTCTCTCATGCTCTCGGCCTGTGCGACGCATCCCGGAAACGTGCTTGCGCCGGTCGCGGAGACCGCGCCAGGCGCAAACAAGGTGGACATGCTGGTCGCGACCACTCGTGAACCGGTGAGCGATCCGGGCACGCTCTTTTCCGGCGAACGAGCAACGGCGATCTCAATGACCAACATTGTGGTCTCTGTACCGCCGGACAGGAACCGCAAAATTGGCGAGATTCAGTGGCCATCTCGATTGCCGGGTGATCCCGCCAAGGATTTTGTCACGCTCAAAACTGAAGAGCTTGCCTCCGAAAGTCGGGTTCTAACCTGGCTGAAACGCAACCGGGGTCCAAAGAAGCGCGTGCTCATATATGTGCACGGCTTCAACAACACCTATTCCGATGCGGTCTATCGTTTTGCGCAGATCGCGCACGACGCCCGGACGAATGCCGCGCCGGTTCTGTTCACCTGGCCGTCGCGGGCCAGCATGTTCGACTATGTCTACGACAAGGAGAGCACAAACTTTTCCCGTTTCGCACTGGAAGAGCTGCTTCGTCAGGCGATACGTAGTCCCGACGTCGCTGATGTGACGATACTTGCCCATTCAATGGGCAGCTGGCTCGCCGTGGAGGCACTGCGGGGTGTTGCCATGCGGGGCAATGGCATATCACCAAAAATCAAGAACGTTGTACTTGCTTCACCGGATATCGATGTCGATGTGTTCCGGCGGCAGCTCATCGAAATGGGACCCAAGCGGCCGCGATTCACAATCTTTGCCTCCCGGGGCGATCGGGCACTCGCCGTATCAAAATGGGTTTCGGGAGATGTGGACCGCGTCGGTGCCGCGGATTTACGCCCCTACACATCCGAACTGAAGCAGCTTGGGATCACAATTATCGACACGACAGGCATCAAGGCAGGCGATCCGCTCGCCCACAACACCTTTGCCGACAATCCGGAAATGGTGCAGCTTCTCGGCCAGAGATTGTCCGGGCAATCGCTCGATACAGGCGACGTCTCGCTTGCCGACCGGCTCGGGGTAACAGCGCTTGGGACGGTGCGGGCTGTGGGTTCGACTGCGGGTGCGGCGGTGACAGCGCCTGTCGCCATCGTCAGTCCAGCCGCCCGCAGCCGGCTCTCCCGGCAGTTCCAGCAGGTTGGCACTTCGTTTTCCCAAACGGTCAACGGGCAAATTGCATACTAGGGGCGCATATAAGTCGCGAGAGGCCGCATTCTGTAGTCAGCTTCAGAGGGGGTAAGTGGACCTTCCCGACCTCGCTTCGCAACTCTGGACCTATAATTGTTCGGCACTCGATTGAGCGTCACAGCTTTCTTGAGAGACCAGCCACGGAAAAGCCGAAACCTCTCCTCATCCAAGCATTACCTCGAAACCCGCGTTCGTTTGCCCATAATAGCTGAGCGGACATCGCAAGTACCATGCACCGCCTGGACGATTAAGCATGCCTCAAAATCTTTGAAATGACGGCCCCTGAAATCAACCTTCGACTGGCGCTTCAGCTTATCGGCCATGAAAGCCCAGCTGGTTCTACGGCCTCAAAATTTGGCTCAAGTTAGTAGATTCAGCTCTCAGATACACCGCAGTCATAGGAATCCGCCAAATCAGTCAGCCAATCGTGCACTGGATCCTTTAGCTTCAGCGCCACGCACTTCATGACAGTGAGGGAGGATTTGAACATGAACGCGCATACAAGCCTGAACGGCGATACAGTGATGGATGATCCGGGCACAGAGCAAATCTTGGCAAATATAAAGGCGCTTGGCCCCGAGCTCGCGGAGCGCGCAAAGGAGTTCGATCAGCTTCGCCGAATACCGTCGGATGTATATCGTCTGGTTTCCGTACCAATCACACCCCACTGAGAGCTAATGTCGGGAGGATATGCCGTGGAAGGTGCTGTATTCGATGTTGGGATTGCCGGGGGTGGGCCATTTGGCCTGATGCTTGCCAATGAGCTTGGGCGACGGGGTATCTCGGTCGTCCTGTTCGACGAGAAGTCCCCAACGGCTTTCAATCCACAGGTAAATGCGACCCAGGCGAGGACGATGGAACACTATCGGCGGCTTGGATTCGCTGACGAAATCAGAGCGTTGGGTCTTCCTGAGGCTTTCCCAACAGATATTGCCTATTTCACCCGCTACGCCAAGCATGAGCTGGGGCGTTTCCGCCTGCCGTCCGCCCGCGAAGCCCGTGAGGCGGTTTGCTCGATGTCAGGATCGTGGAGTGCCGCCGAGCTGCCGCACCGTGTATCGCAGAAATATGTCGAGCAAGTACTTCGAAGACATGCTGAGGCGTTGCCAGGTGTGTCAATCAATTACGGTTGGCGTGTTGTGGAATTTATTGAGGCGCAGGACGCGGTGGTCGTGACCGCAAGCGAAGTCGCGCAAGCAACGCGCCGAAAGGTGCGCGTAAAGTACTTCATCGGAGGTGATGGCGCTCGAAGTTTCGCCCGGCGGCAACTCGGCATATCCTATAAGGGGGATGCTGGAGCCGAGAGGGACTTCTTCGGAGGGATGACGAGAAACAGGACGAAATCACCGACGACCAGGCTCTGGCAATGTTCCAACACGCAGTCGGCTTGTCCGTTGAGGCGGAGATTATCTCTCGTGGGACATGGACGGCTGGCTATGCGCTTGTCGCAGAGAGTTACGGGCGCGGGAGGATCCTTTTGGGCGGTGACGCAGTTCATCTTTTCACTCCCGCCGGCGGGCTCGGCTATAACACGGCCGTGGATGACGCAGTCAATCTGGGATGGAAGCTCGCTGCCGCTCTTAAGGGCGTTGCGGCACCTGCCATTTTGGAGACCTATGAACATGAGCGAAGGCCGATTGCCGTTCGCAACACAGGCTTCGCTAGGCAATTCGCAGAATCGATTGGCTTATACAAGCCGCAGCCTTGCCTGGAAGACGACACCGCCGAAGGGCAAGCGATTCGGAAGGAAGCTGGCGCATATCTCGCGTCTCACGGAAAGGCGGAGTTCAACATCCCGGGTACTACGTTTGGCGCTCGTTACGACGGCTCTCCCGTGATTTTCTCCGAGCAGACGGTCCAGGTGGAAGATCTACCGAACGCGTACGCTCCAACAGCCGCTCCGGGTGGGCGCGCTCCACATTTCTGGATCGACTCGTCAACGTCGCTTTACGATCTGTTCGGCTTTGAATGGACACTCCTTCGCCTCGGCAAAACGCCTCCAAGTGTCGATCACTTCATCTTAGCAGCGGCGCAGCTCGGAATGGAGCTAACCATTGTCAATTGTACACTCCCTGAGGTGCAGCAACTCTACGAAGCGCCCTTAGCACTCATCCGCCCGGACCAGATCGTTGCATGGCGAGGTTCGAACGACGCAGATGCTCGCCGTGTAATTGAAACGGTGCTCGGGCATCAGATGCCGCGTTTGGAGAAAATCGCCAGTTGAGCGCCTCATGCTCGCTGCCTTGCTTTCATACCAGCGCACCTGCCAAGCAAGGCATGCGCGATCGTGTGCTTTGTGTCTGTTCACGGTGATGGGCCCGCCCAAGGGAGTGTCTAAATGATTGAAGTCTTCACTATGACAGCGAATCCGGCGCGCATCGTTTTGGGGCGAGGGGCTACTAATCGGCACGGAATTATGGCCGGCATACTTAGCGTCCAGTTGGTACGTGGTCTGGAGATAGGCATTTGTTTCCCCATTGAGCAATTGCCATTGTGAGATGAATGGGAAGCCGCCTTTGCAAGCAATCGCTTGCAGACGTTCGACGCGGTCGTGGGAATGCCGGTTGTCAATGCATCCAATATCCACCGGACGCTGCGATGGTCGACGACGAAAAAGCGTGCAGCAAATGCCTTTGGCGCCAGTGCCCATTCGTACCTGGCCGTCTCAACTGCGAGAAACGGCGCGCTGCTGCGGGTTGGAGTTCATGGGCTAGCACCTAGCAAGTGCAATGCCACCACTTCGCTTACCTGCCTCCGATATTAAGCTCCAATGGCTGAGCTGATTGTCAATCAAAATGCCACGCGGCCCGGTGAAATCGTTGGCAAGCATTCTCACAATTATCTGCCAAGCGACATCTCATCCAACAGCCAACGGTCCCGGCACATCTACTCCGAAAAATTTGTCCTGGTATTCGCATATCCATCCGAGGCCGCCTGCACTGGGTCGCGACCACGCAACTCCTTGGACACGATAGTTCGCAGCCAGTGCACAGCCGGATCGTTTGTCATCCGCCTATGCCAGAACTGTTTGACCTCGATGACCGGTATGGTTATTGGCGGTGGAAGCAGTTTCAGGCCGATATGTGCATACCAAGCGCCAAGTGATAACGGAACAGTCGCTATCATGTCGCTTTGGGCGATCATTTGCGGCACGTTCATAAAATGGGGAAGCTGTAGTAAAATCCGACGTTGTAGCTTCAGTTCTTGAACTCGGCGTTCAAAGATTTCCTGGCTGCGGCCCTGCTGGGTAACGACCAGATGGTCCGCCGCGAGGAACTGTTCAATGGAAAGAGTGTCGCCGATTGTAGGATGTCTTTTGCTGACTATGCATGTGAAGGGGTGATCGAACAGAGCCTCGATTACGATATTCGGACCCGCCAGATCGGGAAAATATCCGATCGCCAAGTCGATTTCACCCTGTTCCATCCGATCCTCAAGTTCGGCATGCGGGCAGGCCACGCATTTCAGGTTTACCTTGGGCGCCTCTGCCCGAATTCTCTCAAGGATCGGCGGAACGAAGATCGGGACGCCGATATCAGGAGTCGTGATCGTGAACACGCGGTCGCTCTCTAGCGGTAAGAACACGGGCTTATGCAGCAGATCACGTTCGACGATGGTGAGCACCGACGCGACTGACGCCGCGATCGATTCGGCAAACGGAGTCGGCTTCATTCCCCGGCCCGTAGGCAGAAAAAGGGGATCTTCGAAAAACGCCCGCAACTTCCGTAACCCAGCGCTTGCGGCAGGTTGGCTCAGGCCGAGCGTGCGTGCCACTGCCGAGAGGTTTTGCTGACGATGGAGTCCGTTCAGCAGCAGAAGAAGATTGAGATCGAGACGCCTGATATCCATAATTCAAATACCTATTATTAAAAACATCCGTATTGTCAATATCGATTTCTGCCCGTAGTTTTGCAATAAGGGAGCGGCGTCCGCCAGAAACGCTGGGAGGGTGATTTAACGGCAGGTGCGACGCGGTTTGCTGCTTTGTCTGACACCTTCTTGTTTCCGCTCCTCGTCTTAATCGTCGCTCCGGCCCTTGTGCGCCAACGCTCTGCCGCGCCGCGTCGCCAGTTCCTTTCTTTGGGAGAGAAGAAGTTAGCCTTGACCCCTTCAGTTGAAAATTTTGTCTTGAAATTCTTCTGCCGCAATGTACCGGGGATAGTATCCGAAGTGTCCGGCTGCATTTTCCGGATGGGAGGCGACATCGTCGAGGCCGAACAGTTCGACGATGCCGAAACTGGCCTCTTCTTCATGCGGGTCGGGTTTAACCTTGTGTCAGACCGCAAGGAACGATTGCACGAAGCCCTTGGGCGGATTGCAGATCGATTCGGCATGGAATGGACATTGCGGCTTAACATAGAACGCAAGAAGGTCCTGCTGCTAGTCTCCAAATTCGACCATTGCCTTGGCGATCTGCTCTACAGACACCGCCTTGGTGAATTGCCCATGGATATCATGGGGATCGTTTCGAACCATCCCCGCACGGCGCTTTCGGTCAGCTTGATTGGCGATATCCCATTCCACCACTTGCCCGTAACAGCGCAATCCAAGACCGCACAGGAAGCGAAGATCAAGGAAATTATCCGGCAAACGGATCCGGACCTGATCGTTCTGGCCCGTTATATGCAAATTCTGTCGGACGATCTTAGCACCTGTCTTTCAGGGCGCTGCATCAACATCCACCACAGTTTCCTGCCTGGCTTTAAAGGTGCAAAGCCCTATCACCAGGCGCACAACCGTGGCGTCAAGCTGATCGGTGCCACCGCCCATTTCGTGACAGCCGATCTGGACGAAGGGCCGATCATCGAACAGGACATTGAGCGGGTCAGTCATCGCGATTCCCCGGCCGATCTTGTGCGCAAGGGCCGCGATATAGAACGTCGCGTGCTGTCCCGGGCGGTTCTGCTCTTTCTGGAAGATCGAGTAATCCCAAACGGGGCGCGCACTGTCGTCTTTGCCCGATGATGAAAAAGGAAACTCTTATGCACCCCAATGAAATTCGCAAAACCCCCGAGGGGTATTTCACGACCCGCTGGGGGCTACCGGAATATACCGACTGGATCGACGAGAGCATGTCATGGAAACAGACCTGCTCGATCGGGGATTGGAGCTTTCTGTGGGAACGTCGCTTCAAAGGCCCTGATGCGCTGAAGCTGTTTTCCGACACCTCAATCAACAGTTTCCAGAAGTTTGACGTCCTGCAATCAAAGCATGTGACGCACACCAATAAGGCCGGAAAAGTCATCGCCGAGGGGATTCTGACGCGCCTTTCCGATTCCGAATACATGCTGTTCGGCCGTGGAACCTTCTGGGTTGATTATATTCGTCGCAAGGGGAATTACGATGTCGAATCTGTTGCGGATGACTGGTTCAACTTTCAGGTAGCAGGCCCAACGGCACTGGCCTTGCTGGAAAAGGTCGCCAACCGCTCGCTTCGTGATGTCAAGTTCATGCGCTCGATCGAAATCGAAATCGCCGGCTGCACGATGCTTGCCCTGCGCCAGGGTATGTCGGGCGAAGTCGGGTTTGAGCTGCAAGGACCAAGGGAACAGGCGTCCCAGGTCTACGATGCTATCGTCGCGGCAGGGCCTGAATTCGGGCTGCGCCGTCTTGGCGGGCGGGCTGTATTTATCAACCATCTTGAAGCCTGCTTCCCGACGATCATCACTGACTATATGCCGGCGATCTTTGATGAGGACTTGAAGGAGTACCGGGACGAATTCCAGGCGGCGATGCCCAGTGTTGCAGCCACCTTCAATATCGCCGGGAGCTTCGCTTCTGACGAGATCAGGGATTGGTATCGTAGTCCGGTAGAATTGGGGTGGGGCAAGAATATCAAATTTGATCACGACTTTATCGGTCGCGCCGCGCTGGAAGAGGAAGTCGCAAATCCCCGACGGGCGATCCGGACGCTGGTCTGGAATAGCGAAGATATCGCTGATGTTTATGCCTCCCTATACCGCAACGACGAAGTTCCCTATCAATTCATGGAAATGCCCCGCGATCAGCGCGGCTTCATGTATGCAGATCGCGTGCTTGTCGATGGTCAGGATGTCGGAGTCGCGACGTCGCGTGGCTATAGCTATTTCTTTCGCGAGATGCTGTCGCTATGCGTGATCGACATCGCCCATGCCGAGGTTGGGACCGACGTCGTCGTGGTGTGGGGAGAACCTGGCCAACGCCAGAAGAAGATTCGGGCAAAGGTCGCTCGGGCCCCTTACAAAAATGACAATCGTCGCGCCGATCTGGCGAAGCTGTAGTCGGGTGGATCAGACATGGCAGCGCGGATCATCGATGGGAGAGCAATGGCGGCGGAAGTGCGTGCAGAGGTCGCGTCGGGCGTCGCCGACCTCATTGTTGAAGGTTTTGAACCGCCGGGCCTGGCTGTCGTGTTGGTTGGCGAGAACCCTGCCAGCCAGATCTATGTCGCCAACAAGATTCGGCAGACACAGTCGGTCGGTATGCGGTCAGAATGCTTTAGGCTTTCGTCCGAGACAAGCGTGCAAGAGCTGATCAGTCTGATTCAGCGGCTGAACATGGATGACGCAATTGATGGAATTCTGATCCAGTTCCCATTGCCCGCGCATATTGATCCTGCCCATGTCGTAAACGTCATCGCCGCTGAAAAGGATGTGGACGGCTTCCATCCGCTCAATGTCGGACATGTCGCGAACGGCGCGCGAGATGCGCTGACACCTTGTACTCCCCTTGGCGCCATGCGGCTTATCCATAGCGTTCATGAGGACATTGCGGGGATGGACGCTTTAGTGGTCGGTGCATCAAATGTGGTTGGGCGACCTATGGCACGGCTACTTTTGCAGGCGCAATGCACGGTTTCGATCGCTCATATCCGCACGGCTGATCTGGCGCGGCTGTGTCGGACGGCGGACATTCTGGTGACCGCGACGGGGGTGCCCGGCTTGATCCGTGGCGATTACATCAAACTTGGTGCGACGGTGATCGATGTCGGCATTACCAGGGTCCAGCAGGAAACTGGGAAGGAACGCCTATCGGGTGACGTCAACTTCGATGAAGCGCGTCAGGTCGCTGGCGCCATCACCCCTGTGCCGGGAGGTGTGGGCCCAATGACCATCGCATATCTGCTTGCGAATACTTTGCACGCTGCGCAGTGCCGCCGTGCACGAGGCGATACGCAATCTACGCCGGTGCAGTGGAATGCCATTAGCCGGGCAGATGCAGCCGAGCGATGCAACCAGGCAGAAGTGGAGGCGGGTCGCACCCCCAAATATTCTAAGGGTAACGAATAGGTTTAGGGAGGAGAACTAATACCATGAGACATCTTGAAACGGAGGCGGGACAACAACCCGTTGTTGATATCGGTAGGCTCGTCGATGACGGGCCTTGGGTTACATCGCGGAAGCTGGTCCTGCTTTATTGCGCGCTCGCGCTGGTGTTCGATGGGCTGGATAACCAACTTCTGGGATTTGTTATTCCGTCGCTGATCGCCGAATGGCAGGTATCCCGCATTGATTTCGCACCGGCCCTTGCCCTTGGTTTCGCGGGTATGGCAATCGGCAGCCCGATCGGCGGCATGTTTGCAGACCGAATCGGCCGCAAGATCGCGCGGATCGTAGCGGTTGCGGTGTTCGGAACTGCCACCGTTATGATCGGCTTTACCCATAGCGTAAACCAGATCATCCTGTTCCGCTTCATCGCCGGTCTTGGCCTTGGCGGAGCTGTGCCTGCAGCCATGGCTTTAACCGCAGAATTCACCCCACAGAATCGACGCAGCCTGTCGGTTATCTTAGGCATCGCATGTATCCCGATCGGCGGCATGATTGCCGGAGTCATCGCCGCCCAGATCCTGCCAAGTCAGGGCTGGCGGACGCTGTTCATCATCAGCGGCAGCGCGCCCCTGGTGCTTGCAGCCGTCCTGATGTTCGTGCTGCCGGAATCTCCGCAGTATCTCCTGCGACGCGGGAGCAACGTCGCCGGACTGACGGCGTCTATCCGAAAGCTGGGTGCGGATTTCGCCACCAACACCACATTCGTCGATCAACGTGAGGTGAGTGTCAGCCGTCCTTCATTCGGCGCCCTGCTAGCCCCTCTGCTGCGGCGCAACACACTCGCGATGTGGGCGGCGTTCTTTTTCTGCCAGATGCCGGTCTTTATTCTCTATGGATGGGCGCCGACGCTGCTGACCAGCCAAGGGTTCGATGTGCAGTTTGCCAGTTTCGGACTTGCGCTTTTCAATCTGGGCGGAACCGTCGGCTGCTTTGCCGCGGCTTGGGAATCGGTCGCTTTGGCTCGCAGATTGGCATTGTGACCATCGCGGGAGGGGCGGTTATCAGTACGGCAATCCTGGCACTCATGCCGATCTCACCCACCTTGAAGCCGATGATTTTGGTAACACTCTGCGTGCAAGGGTTCTTTCTACTCGGCGCGCAAGGATCCTTGTATGCCTTGGCCACACATATCTACCCAACGACCGTTCGATCGACCGGCGTGGGAAGTGCCGCAAGTTTTGGGCGGCTGGGCGCAATCGCCAGCGCGTATGTAGGTTCCCTCAGTTTAGGCTTCGGCAGCAGCGTGTTTTTCAGCGTGATCGCGGTTTCCCTGATGATCGCGCTGATGGCCGTTACTGTTGTCAGCAATCATGCTCCGTCGGTCGCAAGGGCGGGTCCGCGAAACAGTCCGACACCGGCAAACTATTAAATCGGGAACGGGATGCCGTTTCGTAAAAGGAGTAGATAAATGTCGATACCTCAGGAAATTATGGACCGTCTGGCCATTCGTGACTTGATTGAAAACTGGGCGGTATGGCGCGATGCCGGCGACTGGGATCGGTTTCGTACCGTCTGGTCCGATGACGGCGTCATGCAGGCGACCTGGTTTCAGGGAATCGCTGATGAATTCATCCGTGTCAGCCGGGAAGGTTTTGAAAAAGGAGTCAACATATTGCACTTCCTTGGCGGCACCTCGATCGACCTAAAAGATGATAGGGCCATTTCGCAGACCAAGATGACGATATCTCAGCGTGGGCTGGTAGAAGATGTTCTTTGCGACGTGGTCTGCACCGGACGTTTCTATGATTTCATCGAAAAAAGGAACGGCCAATGGAGAATGATATTGCGTCAGCCGATTTACGAAAAGGACACGGTTAATCCTGTAGATCCGTCGGAGCAGTTGCTTCTGGACACGGATCTGCTTGAACAGTTTCCGGTTGGATATCGACATCTTGCCTACATGCAGTCGCGCATCGGCTACGTGGTAAAAAAAGACATGCCTGGACTTGTCGGCCCCCAGGTCGAGGCACTTTATCGCCGTGGCGAAAATTGGCTGGCCGGGGCAAGCCTGTAAGGTTCTGGCTGTGCTCTCAGCTTCGGACGCGCCCTTCGTCCATCGTTCACCGCGATCAGAAGCTAAGAGACCTCGATAAGGGACGATCCGCATGATTCAGACTTTCACCTATGAGGCTTTGCCGATCCGCGTTCGTTTTGGACGTGGCACAATTGCTGAGGCTGGGGATGAGCTGTCCCGGCTCGGCACCAGTCGCGCCCTGGTGCTAACGACGCCTCAACAGTTGGAACAAGGGGAGATGGTCGGCGTGCTGCTTGGGCAGGCCTTTGTGGGGCTGTTCGCCGGTGCCGTCATGCATACGCCCGTTGCGACCACTGAGCAGGCTCTTATCGCTTTGCGCGAGGCTAAAGCCGATTGCGTCGTGGCTATAGGCGGCGGGTCCACGACGGGGCTCGCCAAAGCTTTGGCACGGCGAACGGGGGTCGCGCAGCTTGTCATCCCGACCACTTACGCTGGTTCGGAGATGACGCCGATATTAGGCGAAACCGAAGGTGCGCGAAAGACGACAATCCGTTCGTTGGATGTATTGCCCGAAACGGTGATCTACGATGTAGACCTGACGCTAGGCCTGCCACCGGCGTTGTCCGCTACCTCGGGTATCAATGCTATCGCCCACGCGGTCGAGGCCCTTTATGCAGAAGATCGCAACCCGGTGATTTCGCTGATGGCGGAAGATGGTATCCGCATGCTTTCTGCAGCGCTGCCTGTTCTGGTTAGCGAACCGTCTGACATGGAAGCCCGCACGAAAGCGCTCTATGGCGCCTGGCTGTGCGGCTGTTGCCTTGGGGCAGTCGGGATGTCGCTGCATCACAAGCTCTGCCACACGCTGGGCGGAAGCTTCAACCTCCCGCATGCCGAAACCCATACCGTCGTCCTTCCCCATGCGGTCGCCTATAATGCAACTGCCGCGCCAGAGGCGATGGCCGCGATTACTCGCGCCATGGGGACATCGGATGCGGGACATGGCCTGTTTGACCTGATCAAAACGCTGGATGCACCGCAGGCGCTCTCTCAACTCGGCATGCCGCAAGACGGCATCAAGACCGTTGCCGAACTGGCGTTGGAAAACTCCTATTGGAATCCACGCCCTATCACTCGTGATGACATCCTTTCGCTGTTGCAGCGCGCCTGGAGGGGCGAACGCCCGCAGTAAGCGGCGATCCACCCGGCTTGGCGCAACACGATGACATGGGAGACGATATGAAAGGCTACTTCACCGAAGAAGGTTCTGTCGAGGCAGTCAATGCACGCATGGGCAAGCAGGTCGATCCGCGTCTTGCCGAAGTCATGGCTTGCTTGATCAAACACATTCACGCTTTTGCAAAGGAAACAAAACTTACGCAGGAGGAATGGGAGCTTGGTATCGACTTTCTGACTCGAACGGGCCGCATTTGCAGCGACGAGCGACAGGAATTCATCCTGCTTTCGGACACCTTGGGCTTTTCCATGCTGGTGGATGCCATCAACAACCGCCGCCCGCCAGGCGCGACGGAAAATACGGTATTCGGACCGTTCCACGTCAAGGGCGCGCCCGTCCGGCAGATGGGCGAAAACATCAGCCTGGACGGAAAGGGTGAAAGCTGCCTTTACGAGGGCAGGGTGATCGATCTTGACGGCAACTCGATTGAGGGCGCAAAAGTCGATGTCTGGTCGGACAACGCGGAAGGCTACTATGATGTTCAGCAGCCCGAGATCCAGCCCAAATGGAACAATCGTGGCATCTTCGTCACCGGTTCAGACGGCACGTACCGCTTCATAGGCGTCAAGCCGGTGTCCTATCCGATCCCCGATGACGGTCCAGTGGGTCAGATGCTAGCCAGTCTCGGCCGTCACCCATATCGCCCGGCGCACATGCATTACCTTGTGACTGCAGATGGCTATCAAAAGCTCGTGACACACACCTTCGTCGGCGACGACGCCTATCTGGACTCGGACACGGTGTTCGGCGTAAAAAAAACACTGGTTGCACCCTTCCAGCGCGTTGCGCAAGGCCCGACGCAATGGCGTTCCCTCTTTAACTTTGTCCTTGCGCCGACCGAACATCCTGAGTGAAGTGGGGCGTGGCCTTGGGCGCAGATTCCTCATATTTCGGCGCATGATCCTTACGGCCGCCGCGGAAGAGCAACGATGGCGATCTTGCGCATCGCACACGCTTCGGACCGGGGCGGAAAAGCGATATCGGGCAGCTGCTTACGGACGGCATGTCACGACCCGGCCGGAGCTTGAAGCGCAGCGCCTTTCAACGGACGCTGGACGACGTCTTCAGCGAAGCGCCACGGACCGAGCGTCCGGGGGAAGTTGATCGCAAGGCAATCGGCCAGATCCTGCGGCTTGACGGGTGTAGCGTGCCGCGACAGATAGGAGGGCGCAGCGACAACATAACGGCGGCTCTCTCCCAGTTCCTCGTTTTGGGACTGGAACTGGTGAGAGGCCCTAACCGGATAGCCACATCGGCAGCCTCCCCGACAATATCGATCACATCATCGGTGATTTCCGAACAGGAGTGAGGCATTCACTCGCAGACGGCCGATTGGAATTGCTCCCTGAAACGCGGCGCGCTCAGCCTCATCGGCATCAGCGAGAATCTGCAGACTGCGGTCGTAATAAGCCTCGGCGTGAGCGCTCTGGCCGTACGAGCCAGCGGCCGTACGCCGAGCCGCATCTCCAGTCGGGATATGAGCTTGCTGACGAGGGCTGTCGACCGCGACCAGATTGCAGCTACCCGGCTGCTCGGTGCAACCAAAGCTAAGATACTTCGCAGCGTCGTAGTGCCGTCGGCGCTGGCATTGGTGTTCGCGTCCTTGATCCCAGTTTCCTTTGCCCTCGTTGGCGAATTCGTTGGAGCGGAGCGCGGCGTCGGAAAGCTGATCGTCGAATCCGAAGCTCGCGCCCATTCTGTTGGAATGATGGTTGCGATTTTCGTACTTATGGTCGTGGGAATTCTCTTGGCGGTGGTGGTCCGACGGATTCGGGCCTACTGCCTTCGTTGGCAGCCGCAATTCGAGGGCGAAGTTGAACAGTGCAGAGTGTGGTGCATTCGAATGACTCTGGCGGTTCGCTGTTAGGGTCAGGTGTCTAAACGAGCATACTGTCGAGTAGTTGTTGATAGCATCAAACTTGCTGCGAAAACCTAATCCAGTTCAACAGCCCTTTTGGAACGACTGATTTGGGTATCTGGCTGTCGCATTGAAATATTCTTCACCTGATGAGCGGATCAAATAGGCAAGCTGGTCATCTCCTCTCCGCGGGCCGGCGGACCTGCACGACCTCGCCATTGCCGTGATCGCGAACCACGCCAGTTGGCTGTCCGCAACCACTGAACACAGAGCAGATTGCTGACCACTTGGGGTTCCCAAGTGACGCGGGAGCGGCAATATTTTGGGAACCCCATCATTTTCATTTGGTATCTTGAAATGGATACCAAATTGGTTGTACAGTTAAGATACCGAAAATGAGAGCGGGAGCTTCGCCATTGCTGACCGGCACATCCGTTATGGTGCACTTAGATTCGGGAAGTGACGACGTTTCGAACATTGTATCAGGGAGGATACCATGACCTTTAAATTAACGCGCCGTAGCATCCTTGCGGGCGGCGCCGCAGCGGTACTTATGCCAGCTATCGCCCGGGCAGCAGGATGGCCCGAGCGACCGATAACTCTGGTGCACGGATTCGGGCCAGGCGGAAACAGTGACGGAATTGCACGAGTCGCGGCGGAAGGATTAACCAAGCAACTGGCTGGGAGCGTGGTTGTTGACCCGCGCCCTGGCGCAGGCGGGACCACAGCTGCGGACCAAATTGCACGCGCCAGCGCCGACGGGTATTCGCTGATCATGCTGACGGGCGCCCACGCGGTGGCAGCTGCGATTTACAAACAACTGCCATATAAAACAGTTGATGACTTTACCTTCATCAGCCTCGTCGCGGGCGGCACGCCATTTACAATTGCGACGTATCCGGACCATCCGGTCAACAATCCAGCTGAACTGATCGAGCAGGCTAAGAAGAGCGACCGGCTGTTTACATATGCCTCCTCCGGGATCGGTACGACGCTGCATCTCGCAATGGAACTCTTGGCCTCGAAGGCCGGGATCAAGCTGCAGCATGTGCCCTACAAGCAGAATTCGCAGTCAATGGTGGATCTCCTGGGCAAACGGATCGATTTCGTGATCAATGGACCAGCGTCTGTGTTTCCTCAGATACAATCCAAGGAAATCAAGGCAATTGCGGTGACAAGTCCGACGCGCTACGCCGATCTGCCTGATGTGCCGGCAATAGCGGAAGTTTTGCCGGGCTACGACGTGACATCCTATTACGGCGTTGCAGCGCCGAAGGATCTGCCAGCTGACGTTGTGGCCAAGCTCCACGACGGAATCAAAGCAACGGTTGCTGAGCCAGCAAGCATCGACCGGATCAGGGGCCTGGGCTCTACGGCGATGTCGGCAACGCCGGAGGAGTTCCGGGCGCGCGTCGCGGCTGATGTCGCCAAGTGGACTGATCTCGTCAAGGTCGCGAAGATCGAACAGATCTGACCGGCGGTACTCAAACCTGGATAATTTGCAATGATACAACCGGCTTCGAAAGCGATAGCGGGCCTTGAGGCCGGTGACCAGTATCCGGCTCCGGTGACCACCGCCGACGCCATCGTCGAAACGTTGATCCGGCAGGGCGTCGACACTGTTTACGCGCTGCCGGGCCTCCAGAGTGATCCCTTGTTCGACGCATTCTACCGGGCAGGGGATCGCTTGCGGGTTATTCACCCGCGCCACGAGCAAGCAGCCGCCTATATGGCGCTCGGCGCGGCCCTCGTGACGGGAAGGCCGCAAGTCTGCGCGGTGGTTCCGGGCCCCGGGTTCCTCAATGCGTCGGCGGCATTGCTCACGGCCTACAGTATGAACGCGCCGGTGATCGCACTCGTTGGCCAGATCCCGCAGGCAGACATCGACCGCGGCCATGGCCATCTGCATGAATTGCACGATCAACTGGGGATAGCTCGTCATTTCTCCAAACAGGCCACGCGCATCCGCACGCCACAGGAGGCTCCGGGAATTGTGGATGAAGCGATCAGGTCGGCCAGTTCCGGACGCCAGGGTCCCGTCGTGCTGGAGTGCTCGATGGATGTCCTTGCCCAGCAAGCGAGAATTGATCTCGACATTCCGCCATATGTTGAGCGTGCCGTCTCGATAGATGTCGAGGCTGTCGACCGAGCGGCCAGAATTCTGGCCGAAGCTGAACGGCCTCTCATCATAGTCGGAGGCGGTGCCCAGGATGCGGGCGCGCAAGTGGCGGCACTGGCGGAGATGCTCGAAGCACCGGTTTCCGGTTATCGCCGCGGCACGGGCGTTATTCCATCGGATCACCGTCTGAATGTCCGGTTGCCGGTTGCACACCGCCTTTGGGCGGAGGCGGATGTCGTGCTGGCAATCGGCACACGGCTGCACACGCAACAAAGCATGTGGGGAGTTTCAGATGACCTGAAGATCATCCGGGTCGATATCAATCCCGAGGAGCCGGACCGGTTCCGGAAGGCGACCGTGGCCCTGGTCGGGGACGCGTCGGCATACGCAAGGGCCCTTCTCGAAATGCTGCCCGCATTCAACAGGCAACGGTTGCATCGAGATGGTGAACTCTCGATGCATAATAATTGGCTGGCGGACAAGCTGCGTGCCCTCGAGCCTCAGATGAGCTTTCTCAAGGCCCTTCGGGCAGCGTTGCCAAAGGAAGGCATCTTCGTGGACGAGGTGACGCAAGTCGGATTTGTCAGCAGACTTGCCTTTCCCGTATTCGCCCCACGCTCGTTTTTGTCCCCCGGTTACCAGGACAATCTCGGCTGGGGCATCGGGACCGCGTTGGGGGTCAAGGCCGCCATGCCGGACCGCCCCGTGCTCGCCATCTCGGGAGACGGCGGCTTTCTGTACCAGGTTGGCGAACTTGCGACGGCGGTTAAACACAATCTGAACGTTGTCTTCGTGGTTTTCGACAATGCCATGTACGGCAACGTCAAGCGCATTCAACAGGAGCGTTACGGCAACCGCGTAATTGCCGCAGATCTCGCGAGCCCCGATTTTGTCAAACTGGCGGAATCCTTCGGCGCAATGGGCCTGCGCGCCCGTACGGCCGAAGAGCTGGAGGAGGCTGTAAAGGCCGGCTTTGCAAGCGGAAGGCCCACCTTGGTGCATGTCCCGTGCGGAGAGATGCCCAGTCCGTGGCCGCTCATCTTGATGCCGAAAGTGCGTTGACGGAAACCCGCGAAAGGAACAGACGATTATGGCGACAGACCAAACCCTCGCGCATGTGAGTGCGGAGGTGCGGACCTTTCTCAAGGGGCCGCATGAAATCTTCATCGACGGAGTGTTCCAGCCTACCCCCGGGACCGATCGCCTTGAGGTATTCGATCCGGCGACCGGGCAGGTTATTGCGAGTGTTCCAGCTTGCGGCGAGGCGGAAATCGACCAGGCGGTGAGGGCAGCACGCGCGGCTCTGACCGGCGAGTGGTCACGGCTGAGGCCCGCCGACCGAGAACGGTTGATTCTGAAGCTCGCTGATTGTCTGGAAGCTCAGGGTGAAACATTCGCACAACTGGAATCATTGAATAACGGCAAGAATATCGGGCTGTCGCGGGCAATCGAGGTCGGCGCCTCCGTCGACTATCTGCGCTACATGGCCGGATGGGCGACGAAGATTGAGGGACATACACTCCAAAGCTCGATCCAGGCGCCACCCGCGGGAAGTCGCTACATGACATACACGCTGCGGGAGCCTGTCGGCGTCGTGGGTGCGATCATCCCGTGGAATTTCCCCCTCTCTATGCTGGTGTGGAAGGTGGCGAGTGCCCTGGCGGCCGGATGCACGATTGTCGTCAAACCTTCCGAGGAAACGCCGCTGACTGCGCTTCTTTTCGGACGGCTTTGCCAGGATGCCGGGCTGCCGTCCGGCGTCGTCAATATCGTCACGGGCCGGGGCGATGTTGCCGGTGCGGCCCTCGCAAGGAATACAGGAGTCGACAAACTCGCGTTCACGGGTTCGACAGAGGTCGGAAAATTGATCGGTCACGCGGCCATTGATGGTATGAAGCGTTTCACCCTGGAACTCGGGGGCAAATCCCCGATGCTGCTGTTCCCCGACATGGGATCCAACCAGGACCAGCTTGTTGCCCGGCTTGGTCTCTTTTTTAACCAGGGACAGGTCTGTACCGCAGCAACGCGCGTTCTGATCGACCGCCGCATTCACGATGAGATGGTTGAGAGGCTTGGCAAGGTCGCTGATAGCCTGACTTTCGGCTCCGGACTGGATCCGGAGTCCGAACTCAACCCCGTAGTATCTGCAAAACAGCGTGATCGCGTCTCGGGCTTTATTCAACGTGCAGCACAGGCTGGCGCCCATCTCGCGAGTGGTCAGCGCACGGTGCCCGAGCACGGATTCTTTGTGGCTCCGACGTTGCTGAGCCACGTCACCCCCGACATGGAAGTAGTCCGCGACGAGGTATTCGGACCGGTAATCGTGGCCATGCCGTTTGATGATGAAGAGGAAGCCGTGGCACTCGCGAATGACACGTCGTTCGGGCTGGCGGCTTCGGTCTGGACATCCAATCTTGACCGCGCGATGCGTGTGACCAAGGCTCTTCGGGCGGGCACTGTCTGGGTCAATACTCACAATGTGCTTGATGCAAATCTTCCATTTGGCGGGATGAAGCAGTCTGGTCTTGGCCGGGAACATGGCCGGGAAGGCCTGGAGCATTATCTCGAAACAAAAACAGTCATGATCCGCTACCAATAGTTTCGGATGCCAGGCTAAGAAAAACGGAGACATAGATGAAAAACCTCCCCCTCAAGGGCCTGCGTGTGCTCGAGTTCACCCAGATGGTTATGGGCCCTTGCTGCGGCCTGATTCTCGCTGATCTCGGTGCCGAAGTGATCAAAATTGAACCGTTGCCGCGGGGCGACCGCACCAGATACCTCAGCGGCCTTGCGGCGGGTTTTTTCGCGGCTTTCAACCGGAATAAAAAAAGCATCGCGGTGGATATGAAAAGTCCTGAAGGATTGGAAGTCGTGAAAAGGCTTATGGCCGATTCGGATGTCGTTATTGAGAATTTCCGCCCGGGCCGTATGGAGAGTCTGGGACTAGCCTATGACACTTTGTCAGGGCTCAATGAGAAACTGATCTATTGTTCGTTGAAAGGATTTCTCCCGGGGCCCTATGAACACCGTTCAGCGCTTGATGAAGTGGTGCAAATGATGGGCGGGCTCGCATACATGACAGGCCTTCCAGGTAAGCCCATGCGGGCCGGAGCCTCGGTAAACGATGTTATGGGAGCCATGTTTGGTGTTATTGCGATCCAGGCAGCTGTTCGTCAACGCGAGTCCACCGGTAAGGGGCAGGAAGTGCAAGCATCGCTGTTCGAGAACAACGTATTTTTAATGGCGCAGGCGATGCTGGCCGAAGCGGTTACCGGGGAGCCATCCGAACCATGGTCGGTGAAAGAGCGACCCTGGCCTGTTTACGATCTCTTTGACATGCCTGATGGCACGCAACTCTTTGTCGGCATCATTGGCGATGGGCAATGGCACGACTTCTGCGTCGAATTCGGACGCGAGGAGTGGTTGAAGGATGCCCGGCTTCAAAGCAACAACGAGCGGGCGAAACAACGCTACTGGCTGCTGCCGGAGGTCCGCGAAATGCTGAGAACTCTACCAGTCAATGATCTTATTGCACGTCTTGAAGCGATTGGCCTGCCGTTTGCACCCGTGCGGCGGCCCGGAGAACTGCTGAACGATCCGCATCTTCTGGCGTCAGGCGGCCTGATCGATATCAAGCTGCCGGATGGTACCGCGGCGCGCACCCCGGCGCTTCCGATTACTTTTGGCGGATCTCGGCTGAACCCCCCAGGAGGACTACCCGCCGTTGGTGCCGACACGAGAGAGGTTCTGCTCGCCTGCGGACTAGACGAAGCGAGCGTCAGCAAATTGCTTCAAGCTGGCGTCGTTTCTGATGTGCCGCTTCCGGCCGTGCCAGCAGCAGGCAACGGCGCCCGAGCCGCGCAATCAGCATAGGGAGAGCCGCATGAACAGAGAAAGAGTTGAGGTTGTCGAGGTCGGTCTTCGGGATGGCTTGCAGATGCTGCCCATTGTCGTGCCAACGGCGGAGAAACTGAGGTGGTTATCCGCTGAGCAAGCATGTGGAGTTAAACGTTTTGAGGTCGCTTCGTTTGTTCCGGTGAAGAATCTGCCGCAGATGGCAGATGCCGCTGCCGTCGTCAAAGCCTCGCTCGGAATAAGCAAGATTCACGTGGCGGCCCTGGCACCCAATATGAAGGGGGCAATTGCCGCATCGGAAGCCGGTGCAGACATTATCGTTATGCCCGTATCGGCAAGCGAAGCGCACTCTTCTGCCAATGTCCGCAAGACGCCCGACGAGATGGTGGCCGAAGTGGGACGTGTCGCCATGATGCGTAGGGAGACAGGATTGGGGTTTCGTCTGGAAGCCGGGATTGCTACGGCTTTCGGCTGCACTTTGCAGGGCGCGGTGTCCGAGGATGAAGTTGTGCGTTTGTCTGTTGCGGCGGTCGAGGCGGGCGCGGACGAGATCGGCCTTGCCGACACAGTCGGTTATGCAACGCCGGGACAGGTGCGCCGACTGTTTGGGAAGGTGCGGGACGCCGTCGGCGACAGAGTCAACTCTGCACATTTTCATGATACGCGAGGGACAGGTCTCGCTAATGTTGTTGCCGCGCTTGATACCGGTATTCGTTCGTTCGATTCTTCACTCGGCGGGCTCGGCGGATGTCCATTTGCTCCCGGCGCAAGCGGCAACATCGCAACGGAAGACCTCGTCTACATGCTGGAATCAATGGGACTGGACACGGGAATCAATCTTGATCAATTGATCGAAACACAGCGGATGCTGACGGAGATACTGCCGGGCCAAACATTCTTCAGCAAAATGGCCCACGCCGGGTTGCCGCTCACCTACCGGGAGAACTCCCACGCCGCATGAATTGCGTAAGTGTCCCGTCCGACGGAAAGCGTCGCCGGTCGGTTGTGACTGTGCCAGCATACCGCGAATGCTGGTTCCATTTCCAAGTTGTAGAGGAAAATGCTGTGGCAATTTATTCGCTGGATGGTACCGGGCCGAGATTTGAAGGCTCGTTTTCGTGGATTGCCGAAACTGCGGTGCTGATCGGCAAGGTGGAGGTTAATGAAGGTGTCGGTATATGGTTTGGGGCGGTTCTGCGTGGTGACAACGAAAACATAACCATCGGTGCGATGACCAACATCCAGGAGAACTGCATAATCCACACCGATCCGGGCTTTCCCGTCACGATAGGGCAGGGCTGCACCATCGGACACCAGGCGATCGTTCACGGTTGCACGATCGGCGACAACACACTTGTCGGTATGGGTGCCACCGTCCTGAACGGTGCCATGATCGGCAACAACTGCCTGATCGGTGCCTGCGCGCTGGTTCGAGAGGGTGAGAAAATACCGGACAATTCGCTGGTCGTGGGAGCGCCTGCGAAAGTCATCCGCCAGATTGACGGTAACGGTGAAGCAATGCTGCGCAGATCGGCAGAAGATTACGCCATCCGCGCCCGGCATTTTGCAGCTGGTCTGCAGCGTATCAGCCAATGAACATTTGAACGTCAGTCAGTCGCGCGACACGCTGGCCTGAGACCCCTGTCCCCGTGCCGGACAGGCGTTCATGTCCGGCAGCCGCATTCAATGATTTAAACTCAGGGCGAAACGCTCAGGGTTCAATCGCCTCACAAGCTGGTCCAGGCTCTTCAACTGTTCCGCGATGTGTCTGATTGTTGTTTCATCAATCAGGTGTCCGTTTGCGTCGAACTTTCTGTCTGCCTGGCCGATGAAGACTTCGGGCTTGTTCAGTGTGAACGTGTTCATATAAACGAGCACCTGACGTAAGTGATATTGACCACGAGCCGTCCCGAGATGGCCGATGCTTGCACCCATGATTGCAACGGGTTTTCCGTTGAAGGGTGGTTCCGGGGGGCGTGACAGCCAATCCAGAGCGTTCTTCAGGACCCCTGGAATTGAATAGTTGTATTCCGGGGATACCAGAAGTATCGCGTCCGCCGCAGCAATCTTGTTTTTGAGAATGACAACGGCGTCGGGTGTATCCGTGGTTCGCAGATCCTCATTGTAAAGCGGAATTTCAGCAATACTTTCAATGCTGACAGTCATCCCATGCGGGGCAAGTTTCTGGGCAGCGCGAAGCGCCAGCATATTGTATGAGCCTCTCCTGAGGCTGCCGCAAAGGCCAATAGCGTTTATCTCTCTCCGGTCAGTCACATCCACGCTCCTATTTGGATACCAAATTGGTATCTCAAGCGTTCGTGGTTTGCAATCGCTTCGCGCACCTTTTGACTTTATAGGTCGTGTTGCATTGACCAGACGGGCTGGTTTGGTATTCTGTAATGGATACCAAGAGGTGAAACTATGCGCTATGAATCGACGGAAAACCGATCTGCAACTGCCGCCACCTATGACCGGTTGAAGAAGGCCATACTGTCACTTGAACTCTTGCCCGGACAAGCTTTGGCTGAACGGGCTCTCGAAACCTTTCTGGAGTCCTCCCGCACGCCAATTCGGGCAGCCCTGGTCAAATTGGAAAGCGATGGCCTCGTTCGCAAGGGAGAGCGGAGTTACACCGTTGCGCCGATTGAATTAGGGGAGCTGGAGCAGGCGTTTGCGTTTCGTGCTCTTCTTGAATGTGCGGCTGTCCGGCAGGCCGCGCAGGTCGCAACGTCGGAGGACATCGCGCGCTTGAGAGCGTTGGCTAAAGAGTCGTCTGCCGCGTCGCATGAGGTAGAGGAGCGCGCACCGAAGGCGGAAGAATTCCACCTTGAATTCGCCCGTATCGCGAACAACGCTTTCACGCTCCGGGCTTTGGAGGATATCATGCGTGTGGTTTACCGCGCACGTTGGCTGGATCTCAAGACCGATAAAGATGACGTTGGCGCGCGCGAGCATGAGGCGTTGATCGACTTGGTGGAAGCAGGCAAAGGGGATGAGGCCGCTGCCATGATGGAACGCCACGTGGCGCACTCGCGTGACCGGTTATTGTCGGCCATCAAGGCGCAGGCACAAGGCCTGCGCATGCGCGGTCTCAAAGTCAGCGCCTGATAATCAAGGACCCGCGCACTGATCGTCCCTGCGAAGGCTTCGCGCGTTGCCCGATGCCTGGGCAACGCGCGCGGATCATATGCTGCCGTGAAGGCTCCAAGCAGACCGGGCTGCCAGTTTGGGTGTAAGGCGGAAACCGCGCGTTTCACGCGCACATCCCGCAATATAAGCTCTCGGCGGCCGCTTGTACAACGTTTGCGGGGATGGCCCGGCCAAATTACGTTTCTAAGCCTAAAATTGGTTGTCATATTGCAAATTGACAGTCGTCACAGGGCCATGTATTTGGTATATTAACTTGGATACCAAAATGGTGGACCAAAAATGAATAACACTGAATTGCCGGATTCGCGCAAGGAACCTCAACCGGTCGGATTTATGACCAGCAGACTTGCGGTGGTAGAGCTTGCTGGGGAGATCGGCGCTTTGGAGGGTCACGTCCTGCGCATGAGCAAAACGACCATAGAGGCCGGAGGATCATATGCTCCGCATTCCCATGCGGGACGGCCTGAGGTCATTTATGTGCTCGAGGGAATCTTTACGGATCGGCGAGGCGGAACGGAAACGAACTATGGCCCTGGCGAGGTGATCAGCATGACTGATGGTGTCACTCATTCAATCGCGAACGAAACTGATGAACCGGTCACATACATTTCTGTGACGGTCCGCCGGCCCTGACCGGGAACGGCCGCCCCGTATCGGAGGATACGCAGCTATGAGGGAGAAAACAATGTTCGCGGACCCCGGACCGATGTGTCTATATGCGAACGGGTTCGGGCGTCGTTACGAGCATCCTCGGCCAGGTTGGCTAACACATGTCTAAGCCAGAAAAAACTGCGTGGGTGGTCAGTCTGACACCCTTTGATGATAGGGGTGCTCTGGATGAGCCAGCGCTGCGGAAACACCTCGCCCGCCTATGTGAAGGGGGGCAGTCCGTCTATGCGGGCAGCACCAATATCGGCGAAGGCTTCTCGCTCGACCCGGATGAACTTGTGCAAGTCCTCACAACTTCGGTGGATGTGCTGCAAGGAAAGACCGGGGTGCGGGCTGGCGGACGTGAGGCAAGAAGCATTGATGAGGCAGTGCGGATGGTGCGGATCGCGGAAGCAGCAAAGGTCGACGCCGTGCACTTGTTTCAACTTGACACTGGCCATGGCAGCTTGAAACCGGACGTTTTCGAACTCGAACGGTTTTATACGGCGGTCTTGGAGAAGTGCGCACTGCCAGTGGTTGTCTCCAACTACCCGAGTCTCGGGTACACCGTTCCGATTGACGTCTTCGACCGGCTGGTTCATCGCTTTCCCCAAATCATAGCAATCCGTGATTCAAGCGGTGATCTCCGCTATTTCTCCGAGCTGGTTTTGAGGCTTGGGGGCCGCGTGGAACTGTATTCTGTCGGCATCCGGAGCATATTGACCACATTGTTTCTTGGGGCCGACGGCTTTCTCACTGTTGAAGGCAATATCGCGCCGAAACTCGCTTCGTCGGTGGCGGCCCATTTTGAACAAGGCAATTTTTCGGAGATGCGGCAGGCTTTCACCCGGCTGGCGGCGCTCCATCAGCTGTTGATGCGGCACGGGGGAGCAAGCGCACGAGGCTTGAAGCCGCTTCTCAATCTTCTGGAACTTCCAGGGGGTGAGCTGCGCTCGCCGCGTCTGCCGGTTTCTCTGGAGGAGAGCCATACACTTTTCGACGCGTTATTGTCGCTGGATCTGCCGGAGGTGAGGCCGGCACGTCCGGCCTGACTGGGATGGGTCAGCTGCCGACTGGGAACAGGAGCAGGCAGCAGCTGATTTTACGCATTATGGCTGTCGATGGGATTGAGTGGCCGTATTTTGGGAGGAAACAATCTGATGAACACAAAGTCGCTGATTTCTGGCGGGGTCTGCGTTTTTATTGGCGGTTGTTTTGCGATTTCAGCGGCCACATCGCTAAAAATCGGAACAAGCACCAATATGGGTCCCGGCTATTTTCCATTTTCACTCGCCATAATCTTGATGGGGACCGGGATTTACATTGCTGTCAAGGCGCTGACCGAGAGTCGTGGCGACTTTCGTTTCGATGTTAACGCGGTTCCCTGGCGTGGCCTCATTCTTGTCTGCTTTGCCCCCGTTTTCTTAGGGTTGACGATCCGCGGACTTGGCCTCCTGCCTTCAGTGTTCGTGACCTCGATGATTTCGGGGTATGCGAGCCGTACCCAGACCTTTCGGCTTGCGTTTTTCGTGAGTGCTTTGCTGGCCGTCTTCTGCGCGCTGATTTTCAGTTATTTTTTGAAGTTGCCAATTCCGGTCATCGGGCCTTGGCTGAACATTTGAGGTAAGTCTCATGGAACTTTTTTCGCATCTCGCGCTGGGCTTTTCCGTCGCGCTGTCATCGCAAAACCTTTTGTACTGTTTCATCGGTGTGATTATCGGCACCGCGATCGGCGTCTTGCCGGGCCTGGGGCCAGTGGCAACTATGGCGATGCTTTTGCCGATCACCTTTAACCTCGATCCCACGGCATCGCTCATAATGTTGGCTGGCATCTACTATGGTGCGCAGTACGGCGGCTCAACCACCGCTATCCTCATCAACATGCCGGGTGAGTCATCCGCGGCGGTGACGACGATTGACGGTTACCAGATGGCGCGGCGTGGCAGAGCCGGACCGGCCCTCGCGACCGCAGCACTCGGCTCGTTTTTCGCCGGCTGCGCGGCCACCGTGGTGGTGGCCCTGGTCGCTATACCGCTTACCCGGGTCGCACTGGCGTTCGGGCCGGCGGAATATTTCTCGCTGGTGTTGCTTGGGCTTGTTTCCTCTGTGGTTCTCGCGTCCGGTTCGCTACCTAAGGCGATTGCCATGATCCTGGTGGGACTGCTCCTCGGGCTTGTTGGTAGCGATCTCTATACGGGTGTTGCGCGTTTCACGCTGGGGATCACCGAACTCTCGGACGGGGTGAATTTCACGGCCGTTGCCGTCGGCTTTTTCGGGATCTCGGAAATCTTCCGCAACCTGCAGAGTGAGGGAAAGAACGAGGTGGAAGTGTTTCCGATCGGCAGACTCTGGCCGTCGCGTGAGGATTTCCGCCGGATGACTGGTCCAGTCCTTCGCGGCACGGCCGTCGGTTCGATCCTTGGGACGCTGCCGGGTGGTATGGCCGTGCTCTCCGCCTTTGCCGCTTATGCAATGGAAAAGAGCATTTCGAAAAACAAGGATGAATTCGGCAAAGGTGCAATCGAAGGCGTGGCTGCGCCCGAAAGCGCCAACAATGCGAGTGCCCAAACCTCCTTCATTCCCATGCTGACGCTTGGAATCCCGTCCAATCCCGTGATGGCGTTGATGATCGGGGCGATGATTATGCAAGGTGTCGTGCCCGGCCCGAACGTCATCACTCAAAGGCCGGATCTGTTTTGGGGGATCGTCGCCTCCATGTGGATCGGCAACGCACTGCTCGTCATCCTGAATCTGCCGCTCGTCGGAATCTGGGTGAAACTGCTTAAGGTTCCGTACAACGCGCTGATTCCGGTGATCATCGTGTTCTGCTCAGTGGGCGTCTACAGCATTGCCAGCGCACCGCTGGATCTCTGGCTCGTGGCGATCTTCGGCGCCACCGGCTATTTTCTGATCAAGCTAGACTTCGAGCCCGCGCCGCTGCTCTTGGGTTTCGTGCTCGGTCCGCTGCTTGAAGAGCATTTTCGCCGGGCGATGATCCTGTCGGGCGGAAACCTGAAAATCTTCGTCACGGAACCAATCAGCGCGGTTTTGCTGTTGGTTGCGGCTATCGTGTTGATGGCCGTTACACTTCCGTCGCTGTACAGGAAACGCGCGAAAGTTTTTGTCGACGATTGATCCCCTGGCGGCAGCATCGTGAGTGCCACGCCCTTGAGATTCCGCCGGAGTGCAATGCATTTTTCGGCGGAACGACTCAATTCAGCAATCGCGAGATTTCCCTTGAGGCCGCCAGCAGCGGCCCCACAAGCGAGGGCAGGCCATCGCTCCTGATACTCGGCACCAGAATGCCGAGGCTTGCCTGGCACCGTCCGCTACGCTCCAGCAGCGGGGCAGCGAGGCCGTGCACGCCAAGCTGCAGTTCGTCGTGCGAGATCGCGTAACCGTCTGCCCGGGTCTGTTCGATGCGCGCCCGTGCGGCGTCCGAATCCTGAAGCTTTCTTAGCACGCGGTCGATCGTCTTGGCGTTCTGAAATGCAAGCAGAGACCACCCGCTGGCTCCCTGATACAGCGGGTGCCGCGACCCCGGTTTATGTTCGACACGGACAAGATGCCGTTGACCGAGGGCCTGATCGACAACAATCGCCTCGCCGTTGTCAATGCTATGAAGGACAACGGTTTCACCGACATCGGCGGCCAGTTTCAGCATGACGGGCTTCGCTACGGACCGCAAATCCTTGTCTGAGGCCTGGGCGAGCTGAAGGACTGCAGGGCCGATGGTATAGCCTTCTTCCCCGCGCCGGATGTAAGCGCGCTGGGCCAAGGTCATCAGCAACCGGTGCGCGACCGTACGGTTGATGTCACAAGACCGCGCGATATCTGCAGCGCTGACAGGCCCGTCTTTTGCCACTGTCTCCAGTACCTTGAGCATCTGGTCTCCCGTCAGCGAAATTTCCACCAAAGTCTTCTCCTGCAGCTGTCATGTTTTCAACATTCTGGTTCTAGCGGAACCACACGGGTAAATGCCAGTCTTTGTTCCGCGGCACATGCCTGTCCAACGGGTTTCAATCATTGACGCAATTGCCAAAATATGATCTATATACGAACACTTATGCACGATAAACGGAATAATCTTATGAAACTTGTGAGCTATGAGGAAAATGGTAAACCGCGGTTCGGTGCCGTTGTCGCAGGAATGGTGGTAGACTTGGCCCGTGCGAGCGAAGCCTGCCATAACGACGACCCGAAGATTGCTGTCCTTCCACGCCGAATCGAAGATTTCTTTGACCGTATTGAGGATCTGTCGGGTTCATTGAAGGCGGTGGTGGCCCGTTTCGAGACATCGGCTGACGCTCCCAACCCGGAATTTTGCCAGCCCCTTGCCGGGGTAAAATTGCTGCCGCCGATTTCCCGGCCGCCCAAAACCATCTGCGTCGCGAGAAACTATGCTGAACACGCGAAAGAAGCCGGTCTAGAGATTTCACCGATCCCGATTTTGTTCGCGCGCTTTTCCAAGACATTCGTTGCAGCTGGTGCCCCTGTGGTCGTCCCGACGGTGTCGAAGGATCTGGATTGGGAAGGCGAGCTTGCGGTGATTATCGGCAAAAACAGCAATGGCCAGCGCATTTCCAAGGATGAGGCGATGGACTATGTCTTCGGCTATTCCATTTTCAACGACGTGACTGTCCGCGACTACCAGTTCCGCGTGACACAGTATACTGCCGGCAAGAATTTCAGAGGATCGGGGCCCTTTGGACCAATGATCGTTACTGCTGACGAGATTATCGATCCCCACAAGCTTGATATCAAGACGACCCTCAACGGTGAGGTTATGCAATTCGCCAATACCGCAACCATGATTTACGATATTCCAACCATTCTGGAAAACATCGCCGAGTTCATCGATCTTGAAGCGGGTGATGTCATCCCGACCGGCACACCTGCCGGTGTCGGCTTCAAGCGCAAACCTCCAATCTACCTTAAGCATGGTGATAGGATCACTGTTGAGATTCCCGGCGTTGGCGTCCTGTCTAACCCGGTCATCGATGAAGGAAAGAACTAGGCACCATGGCGGCAACGAGATTTTGCGGTCTTTGGCACGGAGGCGCGCCAAGGATCGCAAAGTCTCAAACGCATTGGCTGAAGCATCGTCTGTGCCGCGCTCGCACACTGCTCGTTTTCCCGAGTGAACTGGTGCGGTGTGCGCCAGCTGTAGCGCGGCTATCGCACGCATGCTCTCGTAGCTGAGCTGAAGGCCCGTATTCCTTTTTTACGACCGGAACTTATTGGAGATGGCGTTCGTCCAGCCTGACGGGCACATCCGGACCGCCACCCGTTCGCTGCGAACAAATGGCGGCCGAATGCGGCGAAGGACGCGCAGGCTGGTGTCAGGACGCTTGACTGCCGGCTTCGATTTTCCCTTGAACGGCAAGGGTGTCTTGCTCGCGCTTCTCCAGATATGCGTCGAAGTCGAAGGAGAGAAGATCGATTTCCTCGATCGGGTCATAGGGGCGGGGGGTTCCATGCCAGCCGATCTTGTCAATTCCCCAATAGAATTCCAGAAGATTTCCGTCCGGATCGCGGGCGTAGAAGCGGGGCTGGTTGCCAGGGCCACCCTTTCGGCAATTCACAATTTCCACGCCGGCGGCTCGCATCTGCTTGTAGAGGCTCAGCAGGTCATCAGGTGCACTGAGCTCAAATGCGATGTGGTGAAGGCCGAAGCCAAAGCGCGGCGCGTCGGGCGCGTCATCCGGCAAGATATCCTTACGCATCTTGAAGATCGACAATTCGTGATGGGTCACATCGCATCGGATAAACGCGCCAGCCGCGACGGCAACGCCGTGACCGACCTTCTCCTCGGGATATTCGAATTTTTCCGTCAGGCGCATGCCTAGATAGCGCGTATAAAATTCGATCGTTCTGTCGATGTCGCGTACCGTCAGACCAATGTGGCCCAGTCGTGAAATGCGGACTTGCATGCTATTCTCCTCACAATATTCCGATAAACGAACCTATATGTTCTAATAGCGGAATATATTGGAAATTGGTCTGATCTTCAACGGTTAATTTTCAAAGGCCGTAGCCCAAGGAAAGGCCATGCTCAGCGATACCGATTGACCGGCAGTGTGAGACGCCATCGGAGCAAAAAGCTGCGGTCTGTCCGACGCTGTGCGCTTCGCCCAGTAGACTTTCCTGGATGAAGGCCGACGGAGAGGGCGAGATCAGCCTTCGGGAAAAATCCCCACAACGTTGGTAGGATTGGTGCCTTGCATGGGGCCGATATACTGCTCCAGCTGATCGCGGAATTGCTCAAGCCGTCCGCGATCCCGAAGAAAGTCGCGGAAATGCACTGGATAACTGTTGTAGGCGATGATCGGCTCCAAACCTTCAGGGGCAGGCATGTCACGGCGTACGGACCACTGACGGCGAGCTCCCTGAATTTCTGGCGACAGCAGCCAGGACAGATAGAGCTTCGCGGCTTCCGGATTGCGGGCTCTACGGAAGATCGCAGCAGGATGTGCCCACGACAGAAAACTGTCGGTCGTCGGAAGCAGGAACGCGGTCGGCTGGTTTGGATTGGGTACCAGCGGACCCGATGTGGTAAACGATGCCGACCGCTCGCCCTTCTCGATGCGTTGACGGGTGACGCCGGAACCGCGGTTCCAAAGGACATCCTGCGACATCAATTTGTCCACAAACTCCCAGCCGTGCTGTGTGACGATGCGATCGAACTGATAAAGGATCGAGTCGTCATCCTGAGGATAGGTCAGTGCGATTTTTCCTCTCAACTTCGGATTGAGAAAATCAATTGCATCGCGCGGAGCGTCGGCTCTGCTCAACTGGTTCGTGTTGATCAGGGTACTGAAAGCATAAACCGCGACTGCGACGCTGGTGGCATCCGGATCCCTGAAGTCGGGATAGACTTCCTCCCAACCGGCCGGCTTATACGGGAGCAGATGATTTCCGGCCTTCCAGCGGTCATAGTAATGACCGGCCAGTATATGGACAGCGTCGCATTGAAGGCGATCGAGGGAGAGCTGATTGTCGATCCGAACGCCCTGATATTTGCTGCGGTCAATCAGAATGCGGATTTTCATTCCATGAAAGCGTTTCATGAACGCTGCTTCCATCCCTGCGGCGCCGTTGGGCAGATCACCCCCGCCATACACAATCAGATTTCCTCCCTCAGCGAGCGCAACCTTGTGCAGTTCGTCGAGAGATCGTGTTTCAGGAGCGACGGGCGCGGTTCCCGACGATGTGCCAACTTGGGCAGCAGCGTATCGTATTGTAAGCGCAGCCAACGGTGTGGCCAAGGCGAGTTTGGTCAGGGTGCGTCTTGATAACATAGGAATCCCTCATAGTTCATTGTGCGCGATGACATGTAGCCGCTATCGTGTTGGTAATGAGCCTTCGTCCGACGACAGCTTGCGGGCGCTACCCCTCCCTAGCTAAGTCCGAGACAGACATATTTGATTTCGGTGAATTCCTCGATGCCGTATTTTGAGCCCTCGCGGCCGAGACCCGACAACTTGGTGCCGCCAAACGGGGCCTGGGCAGTTGAAATGAGACCGGTATTCACGCCGACCATGCCGTACTCCAGGGCCTCGGCAACACGAAAAACGCGCGTAAGATCCTTGGCGTAAAAATAGGAAGCGAGGCCAAACTCGGTATCGTTGGCCTGCTCGATAACGTCTGTCTCGTCCTTGAACCGGAAGAGAGCCGCGACGGGCCCGAAAGTCTCTTCCTTTGCAATGGCCATCTGCGGCGTGACATCCGCGAGAACTGTTGCCTCAAAAAATGAACCGCCGAGAAAATGACGGTTGCCGCCCTGTACTATTCGTGCTCCCTTTGTTTTGGCATCGAAGACGTGCTCCTCAACCTTCTGCAGTGCCGCTTGATCAATCAGCGGGCCCAGCACGACGCCGTCGTCGAAACCATTACCCGTCTTTAACTCGGCCACAGCCGCCACCAGTTTTTCGGTGAAGGACTCATAGACAGTCTCCTGCACATAGAACCGGTTGGCGCAGACACAGGTCTGGCCGTTGTTGCGAAATTTGGCCACTAAAGCGCCTTCGACCGCTGCATCGATATCTGCGTCTTCGAACACGATGAACGGCGCATTGCCTCCGAGTTCAAGGCCGAGTTTCTTGATAGTCGGGGCACTCTGCCTGTATAGCTCCGCGCCGATTTCGGTCGATCCGGCAAAGGTCAGTTTGCGAACAATTCGATTGGAGGTCATCTCAGCCCCAATGACTCTCGCGGAACCGGTAATGACGCTGAATATTCCCTCTGGTAACCCTGCGCGCTCTCCAAGGATGGCGAGAGCTATAGCTGAAAACGGTGTCTGGGATGCCGGCTTCAGTACGACCGCACAGCCTGCCGCCAGCGCCGGACCGACCTTGCGCGTAATCATGGCGTTCGGAAAGTTCCACGGGGTAATGGCAGCTACAACGCCGACCGGCTGTTTCATAACCATGATACGGCTGTCCGGGCGGTGAGCCGGAACCAGATCGCCGCAGAGACGGCGCCCTTCCTCCGCAAACCACTCAATGAAACTTGCGCCCGTATATGATTTCGTTCACAGCTTCGGGTAACGGTTTTCCTTGTTCCTTGGTGAGGATCCAGCCAAGATCCTCTTTGTTCCTGATAATCAGATCGAACCAACAGCGAAGGATATCTGAACGATCCTTGGCCGTCCGTGCTGCCCATTGTTTTTGTGCGACTTGCGCGGATTCAATTGCAACCTTTGTCTCCACTGCGCCCAGGCTCGGAACCTGCCCGACCACTTTACCGGTTGCCGGATCCGTTACCGTGATAGCGCTGCTGGTCGGATCGACTGCAATCCATTTGCCACCGACCAGTGCGGCCTGACGAAGAAGCGATGCGTCGTTCAGTGGCATGGGCGTATCCTCTGCGCGTCCATTTTCTTGGATAGTTAATCTGGAGAAGTCAGCAGCTGCGAGGGTAGTGCATCGGCCACGGATGGTCGCTGACACTCATCTGTCGAGCCTCCATTCGGCTCTCACGCCTTAACCGTACTGACTGGTGATTTGTCCACCTCAGCAAATACTTCCCGGGCCAGTCGAAATGCTTCGACACCAGCGGGAATGCCCGCATAGATGGCAAGCTGGATCAGCGTATCCTTGATCTCGTCTCGCGTGCAGCCGTTAGTAAGCGCACCCTTGAGATGAAGCTTGAATTCGGTGCCGCGGTTCAATGCACCAAGCATCACAAGGTTGAGCAGGCTCTTATCGCGAAGGGTGAGAGCTGTCCGGCCCCAACCCGCGCCCCAGCAGAACTCCGTCACAAGGTTTTGGAATTCCCGGTTGAAGTCGTCGGCCGCATCCAGGGATTTTTCGACATATTCTGTTCCGAGGACGGCTTTGCGAATACTGAGTCCGCGCTGAAAGATTTCTTCTGACATCGCATTTCTCCTTCAAAAGACAGGACCGAAATCTGATTGCATCCCCAAAAAAGGCGCTCAAGCTAAAGCTGGCCGAAACCCTCATTGATCCACCGGACAATTGCAGATTTCAGCACCCCACACTGCACTACCGCCGCATGTATCATTTATCGAACACATAAGTGCTATATGCGAACAGTATTGGAATATTTTCGGAAGGCAAGTATTTTTTGGCGACGACTGAAGTCCGGAGTTTCACCTTCAATGACCCATAGAAATCGAGGTGGAAAGAACAGTTTGGAACAAGGACCAAAAAAGCGTTGGGTGCAAAATAGGAGCACAGCTTGAGCCTCGATGATGTAATCTAAATCGATAATATCCGCTGTTGGTGTCATGCGGTCGGCGGCGAGCTTTACGCCGGCGACGCGCGGGTAGGTTCCGCAGCGGAAGATATAGTTGATCTCGTCCCGAATGCATCATCGGTGAAGCCGTTCCAGGCGATTAGTGAAGATCGCCCGCGAGGCAAGAAGCAAACGTGAAGGTCTCTCGATCTTTTGTCACACGTCATTGAGCGACCAACTCGAACCGTGATCCTTGTCATGGAAGCCCGCCGCGCAAATGGGCGGCGTCGACGGGCAAATGGGCGGTCTTTTGAAAAAATTGTCGCTGAAATACCATCGCAAAATCCCATGGTGGTCATGGAACGTGGGAGGGGCTAACCGAAACATGCACACTCCCAAAACGACTAAAGGCGCGGTCGGTAAAGACCACGCCCAGCCATAATTCCGTTTAGACTCTCCAAGTGCCATGGTAAGGCCATGGGCTCGCAACACCGTTGTGCCACCACTCAGCGAGTGACTATGTTATAGGGCGAAGAGACTCGCATTGCAAGGGGGACCAAGTGTCCAGTATCACCAAGCGGCATGTGCCGACATCGCAGCTTCTGGGCGAATACCTGACCTTCGTTCCCACCCCACAACAGGTGGATCACTTCAGAGCGGACATGCGCACCCTAAACCCCACCCTCCTGCGCGACACCATCCGCGAAGGGGTGCAGGTCCAAGCGTTGCAGCAGATACCCATACAGGAACAGAGGCAGGTGATCCACAGAATCTATACCCGCAAGGTCAAGGAGTTCTCCTCGATATACCGTTCGTGTTTGCGGTCGAGAATGCCTTGCGGTCCGTGCTTGCCGACTACCTCGAGGAGTGCTTTGGGCGCATGGACTGGTGGACCCTGATCCGCAACGCCCGGCTGAACGGACAGACCTATGCCGCTTTCCCGAACATCCTAGGCACACCGGTTAACCCGGCCTTCGTCAAAGCGGTTTGGCGCGTCTTCGACAACATGACGGTCGCACAGCATATCAACGATGTGACGGGGCCCAATAAGACCGATGAGTTTTACTACTGCCTGACGCTGGGAGAGCTCTGGACGATCATGCAGGCAGACTGGCCGCTGATCCGTGATATGTTTGCTTCGGACGCGGCCCTTGGTTTCACGTTCACGAAAACCATGTTCAACCATACGATGCGCGTCATCAAAGAAACGCGCAACGAGCTGTTCCACAGCAATCCGATCAAGGAACGCAAGAAGATTTTCGAAGCCTGCGAACGAATTTTGAACGGACTGCAGTTCCACCTGGGTGACTACGATCACGATCTCGGCGCTGCTCAATATGTCCGGGTGTCACCGACTGTCGCGCGGGCACAGCGCCACGTCATCCCGGCGAGGTAAACGGCAGAAGGGTAGCACCACGGGTGCTGGCCTTGGCAAGAAGAGCCCGATGCCGCTCGCTCAACAGCCTTGGTGCTGGCGTTCATGAAGGCCGGCGCTATACAGGGGCTTGGCTCTCTTGTGCCACTAGGCGGCGATGTGGTGACCGGGAGACATGAGAAATACGCCAAGTTTCAATTGCGAACCGTTTGCCATTTGCCTTATCTCGTTTGCTCGCCGCTTGTTTAGGCAACAGTCCGTTCCTTTGTCTGGCATGCCCCGGCACCAACGGCCAGAAGTCCAAGAACCTTGTCCCGCAGCCGGATGAACTCGTGGCTGGACCGGTCTTGACGCGCCTGCTCGGGAATAGAAAGAATGGTGGCGATGCGACCCGGGTGGGGTTGCATGACCACGATCCGATGTCCAAGGTGAACAGCCTCATCGACGTCATGGGTGACCAGCAGCGCTGTCGTGCCCTCACGTTGAACGATGCGCTTGAGTTCGTCCTGCAGCTTGAGGCGCGTCAGGGCGTCCAACGCACCAAGCGGCTCGTCAAGAAGGAGAAAACGCGGCCTGTTGACGAGAGCCCGGGCGATGGCTACGCGCTGGGCCATTCCACCTGACAGATGCGCGGGATAGGCCTTGGAGAACGATGTGAGGCCGACAAGTTCGAGATGCTCGCGCACCGTCTCCTTCTTCGCGGCCCGTGATAAAGAGCTGCGCCGGAGCGCCGCCGCGACATTTCCCTCGACCGTGAGCCAAGGCAACAGTCTGTGATCCTGAAAGACGATCGATCGGTCGAGACCTGGCCGACGGACGTGCTCGCCGTCGACCAGGATATCTCCACTGTAGTCGAGATCGAGGCCCAGAATAAGCCGCAACAAAGTAGACTTCCCGCAGCCTGACGCGCCCACAATCGTGACGAACTCTCCGATCTTGACGGAAAGATCGACGCCGGCAAGCACCTTCAGCTCCCGCCCGGCGACGGTGAAGCTCTTGTCGAGATGATGGATTTCAAGCGCGGGTATGCTCTCCACCTGAAAAGTGGGCGATGGGTATATCTGGTTCATCTCTTTCTTCTCCTGAGAAGCCATGTTTCCAGCGAGTGGGCCGAGCTATTGTAGAAGAGGCCGATCACGGCCAGGATGATGATGCCGAGAAAGAGCAGGTCCATCTCGAACAGTTGGCTCCCCTCGTTAAGCCGGCCGCCGATGCCTGGCGTCACATTCAGAAAAAGCTCAGAGCCAAGTGTCGCGAGCCAGGCGTAGATCAGACCGGCATGAAGGCCGGTGAATATGGAGGGGAGGGCACCAGGCAGAGCAACGAGACGCGCAAAGTCGAGCCGGCTGAAGATCAGCACCTCCGACAGCTCCCGGTAGGCTGGAGACAACCCCTTCACACCTTGCCACGTGTTGATGACAACCGGTTGAAACCCGGCGACGGCGATGAAGGCGATCTTGCCTGCATCCGCGCCGCCAAACCAGACAGACAAGAGCGGTACCCAGGCGAAAAGCGCGATCTGGCGAAAGGCCAGGAGCGTCGGGCCGACAATCCGCTCCGCTGTGCGCGAGAAGCCAAGCACCAGGCCGAGCAACAGGCCGGCCAATGCGCCAATCGCAAAGCCGGTGATATTTCGCCTGAGGCTCTCACTGATATCGAAGGCCAGCGTGCCGGTGGTGAATTCCGTTTTGGCACGAGCAGCCACTGCTGCCGGCGAAGGAAGAAATCGAGGATCCACCCATGCAAACTGTGCTGCCGCCAGCCAAAGAAGGAAGATAACTCCGAAAGCCACAAAGGGGCGCCAGTGCCGCGCCGCGCCGCGAAGCAGATGGGGAGGCGAGGCGTCAGCTTCCATGGGGGTCCTCCGTCTTCCACGGCTGGACGAAGCGTTCCAGATATTGGAGTGACGCGTTCAGCAACAGACCGATCGCCGCGATAACCAGCATGGCGACGATAACCAGTTCCAGCTGGAAGAGCTGGCGGCCCCAGGTCATCAGATAGCCAAGTCCTTCGAACGACGCGAACAATTCGACAATGACGAGGCTCTGCCAGGCGGCCGCCAATCCCTCGCGAAGGCCGGTGAAAAGAGATGGCAGTGCGGCCGGCAGGACAATGGTCGACACACGCTGCAGCGGGGTGAAATCGAGCACGCGTCCGAGTTCCACGAGTTTAGGGGAGACATCGGCAATGCTGCGTGTGGTCGCCAGTATCACCGGTATCGCCGTCGACCAGGCAATGCTGACATATTTGAGCTCCTCATCGATGCCAACGAACAGGACGAGAAGCGGCAGCCAAGCCAACATGTTCACCTGCGCAACAGCGGTGAAGACCGGCCAGATGAACGCTCTGACCCGGGGCAAAAGGCCGAGAGCCGCCCCAATGATGAGACCCGGCGGCACGCCAATTGCGAAACCGATGGCGACGCGCCGCAGGCTTTGAAGGGTGTGTTCGGCGAGCGATCCGTCGCTCCACAATTCCACGATCGTTGCCCAGACCACCTGTGGAGCCGGCAGGATCTGTTCCGGCGGCCAGCCGAAACGCGATGAAAGTCCCCAAGCCAGCAACAGGGCTAACGGTAGTGAAATCCCGTAGGCGATGTCGGTCCAAACCGGCAACCCCTTGGTCAGTCGTCGCTCTGCAGGCGGATCGGCCGAAACGGTCAAGGTCATCTTTGTCCTCGTTGGAAAAGGGGCCACCCGCGCCATTGCGCGGGCATGCCCACCGGCACTCAGTTCGTCTGCTTCTTGTCGAGGTCACCCGGCTTGGCGATTTCGCCGTTGGCGGTGTAGCTTGACCAGTAATTCTCCAGCTTCAGCTCCTTGAGCGCATGCTGCAGATATTTCGGCTCCAGCCAGGCGTCGACATCGACATCGCCCTTGATCAAGCCGTAGGCTTTTGCTCGCGTGACCTGATCCTTGTAGCGAGCGATGACGAAATCATCGATCAGGGGATTGAGCCGGTTTGCGAGCGTATCGCCTTCAATATCCGCTTCGAAGGCATACTTTGGGAAGCCCGAAAGGGCCCAGCCATCGAATACCTCGTCCTTGTTGGCCGGATCGGAGGCGAAGGCCGCGGCCTTCACGAAGGTGTTGACCACGCGCTGCGTCAAATCAGGATGGGCCTGTTCGAAGGCGGTGGTGACCAGATAGGACGAATTCCGTCCAAGTGTCGGATCGTCCCCTTTAGTCGTATAGACGATCTTCACGATCCCTTTCTTCGCCAGCGCCAGATATTCCGGACCGCCAAACACCGCATCAACATTGCCGGACGTGAGTGCCGGTACCGCAGCGTTGGTGTCGAGATTGATGAAGCGGACGTCCTTCTCCGTGAGGCCGTGCGTGGACAATACGCGGTCTGTGGCAAGCTGCAGATTGGTTCCCTTGAAAAGTGCGACCTTCTTGCCCTTCACGTCATCGATGGATTTGACATCGCTGTTGGATGGGACCGCGAGATAGATCGGCTGATGCCGGCCGGTGGCGAAAAGGAACTTGTGATCAAGCCCGCGTGACCGGCCGACGATCGCCGGCAGGTCGCCGAGCAGGAAGAAATCGAGCTGTTTTGCCGCAACGGATTCGTTGAGGGCCGGGCCGGCGCCGCGAAAGAAGGTCCACTCGACCTTGATATCCTTGTCGGAGGCGAACTCCTTCTCGATGAGCTCCCTTGCCCGCGCATAGGAAGTCGCATCCCCTTGCGAATATTGCCTGTTATCAAGGCCGATGCCGGGGTAGCCAAAGCGGATGGTCAATTCCTCGGCTGAGACTGAGCCAAGCGAGGCGATAAGTGCGGCAAGCGCCGCAGCGATACGAAGTTTCATGATTTCCCCCTATCGGGTTGCGGTCAGGCTGCCTTCGCCGCCGGCTTGGCTGCCTTGACATGGGTAATGCTGCGGCGGCCGTCGACACTGACCGGAACGTCACCATCAACCGTGGCACGACGCACGACCCGGTGCTGATCGCCATAGTCGTTGACCGCGTAGTGCTGTGTGGCGCGGTTGTCCCAGATGGCGACGTCGCCAGCCTGCCACCGCCACCGCACGGTGTTCTCCGGGGCGGTGACGTAAGACTGGAACACCTCGTAGAGTCTTGCTGAATCGCTCTTCGACAGGCCCACCAGGCGCTGAACGAAATTGCCGAGCAACAGCGACCGTTCTCCGGTTTCCGGATGGACGCGCACAACGGGATGCTCGGTTTCGTAGATTGTCGATGTGAAGACTTCCTCGAAATGCTTCTTCTCTTCAGCGGTGGCGCGAGGGCGAACAGCTGCATAGTCGTAGGCATTGCTGTGAATGGCCCATAGATTGTCAGCCAGTAGCTTGAGCGGCGCCGGCAGGCTTTCGTATGCGGCGTGCGTATTGGACCAAATCGTATCGCCTCCAGCTGCCGGAATGACGACGCCGCGAAGCACGGAGAATTTCGGATAGGCATCCACGAACGTCACGTCGGTATGCCACTGGTCTGCCCTGCCGCCGCCGCGACTGGAATCGAGATTGAGTATTGAGGCCGTGCCGGTCACAGGCCCTTGTGTGGGATGGGGCACAAGATCGCCCAGACGCCGCGCGAACAGTTCCTGTTCCGCATCGTCGAGATGCTGCTGGCCACGGAAGAAGACCACCTTGTGCTTCAATAGAAGCTGGTTGATGGCCGCCACGGTTGCGTCCGGCAGGTCTCCGCCAAGGCGAATGCCCTTGATTTCGGCTCCGACACGGCCGGTTAGCGGCACAACGTCGGACGCAGGGATGGTTTGGTTGACAAGCACTGGATTGCTCATGGAAATCTCCTGGTTGATCTTAAAAGAAGACAGCAAGTCGCATGCGGCCAGCGCGACGTCCGCTGGGCGTTGAAAGTCTCATCGCTAAATCGACAGTTCTATCGAACAGAATAATCTACTTATTCTATAGAGATAATTTTCTAAATTTACGCGGCGCAACGGAACAGCGGTCTCACTACCATCTCGGTGATGAATTCTCTAAACACGCTTCCTACCCCAAAGTGGGCTCATCTTCCAAACGAGTGGGGCGGGTGCCGCGACGGATAGTGGCCGATTCAATCGACCCCGGAATTGAGGCACTATATCTCTCCAGGGCGCCCCAAACGGCTCTTGAGGAGTATCGGCAACGCGCCTCTATCACGCCACCGGCAACGCTTGCCGCGTATACGGCACAACTTGATCCGATCGTTGACCTGTCAGAAGAGTTCGATCCGCTGGTCTGGGACTTCGAAATGGGCTGATTGGGACTGCCCATGGCGAAAAATCGCCCGGATCGATCTCAAAACCCCAGTATCCTGGATGTTATCAGATATCGTCATCACGGCGGGATACAGGGAATTCTCTTTCCATCGCTCCGGCATGCCGGAGGAACGAACCTCGTCGTCTTCAGCGCCAACCTCGAGCGACAGCGTAGAAGTTCACGATCCGGACGAACGATTGCCGAAGGATCAGTCATCTTGGCCTTAGTGATTGCCCTTTGAACAAGAAACCTGGGTAAGGGAGTGCCAAAATAGATGGACGCCCTACAGCGCAGATGACGGCCGAGGACGTATTGGATGTGGATCTCGCGAGGACCATTACGCTTCATTCGTTGCAGGGGGGCGACATTGTCGCCGCACCCGGCATTCCTGATCCTGCGCGGCCAAGACGCTGTTCTGCGGATGAAGCGCCACAGCGCCCCCGGCGCTAACGATTGCGCGCATGCTCGAGGCGCAACCATCCGTTGCTGGATCGTCCTGGAATCTCATCCCGACCACGCGATTGCTCGCAAGCAGATGGCCTAAGGGTCTGGCATGCTTGCCTTCGCCCTCATAGGGGATTCGAAGGGTTGCGAAGAATGATGGACCGACTTCGGTTGCTGACGCGTGCTGTGAGCTTGGGAGATACGGACAGTCTCATGTAGCATCAGCATAATCCGGGCGCGCCAAGCGATCCGGAAGATGCTCATCTGATTGAAGGGTCGGGGAGGGCCTCATCCGTCTCTCGGTCGGCCTTGAAAATGTCAGCGACCTCATGCTGATCTGCGTCAGGCTCTGCAAGATTTGTGACGAGGCAAGACTTAATCGACAACCAACGTTTCAGCTAATGAGACGGCGACCGGAGAATGAAAATGAAATTTCTAAGCTGGCTATCCGCGTTCCCTATCACGCCCATGGATCGCGACGGCCAGATCGATGCGGAAGCGCTGCGCAAGCTTATTGCCCGACTCTGCGTGGCTGAGGTCGATTCCATCGGACTCCTCGGCAGTACCGGCACCTATATGTACTTGTCGCGGGAGGAACGCCGCCGGGCTCTTGCGCTGGCTCTCGCGGAAACCGGTGGGCGCACGCCGGTTGTCGTGGGAGTCGGTGCTTTGCGAACCGACGAGGCCGTCAGGTTGGCCCAGGATGCCAAGGCCCTGGGCGCATCCGCAGGCCTGCTTGCTGCCGTCTCCTACACCCCCCCTCACCGAAGATGTCTGCGCATCGTGAAGGCTGCTCGAGCTGGCGATGTTGCAGATGCACGCCGATTCGATGCCGCGCTGACCCCTATCTGGGACCTCTTCAAGCAGTTCTCCAGCCTTCGGTCGGTCTATGCATTTGCCGACTTGCTCGGCGTCTGCCAGGCCGAACCGCCCCGGCCGATTCTTTCGCTTCCGGAGCCGGCCAAGCGCAAGGTTGCTGACTGCCTTTCCCTTTTTCGGCAGGATCTTGCTGAGTAGAGCAGCGTTGATTGAGCCGCCTGGCGCCAGTGGATCCTGAGGAGGGCCGGCGGAGATTGCCTTATGTTGTTTGGCCACAGCCCGTATTGCAGGCTTCAGAAATGTGCAAACGACGACAAGGCTGTCGATCCTGAGGAACAATTGTGAACAATCGGCGAAAAACTGATCGTTGCCAACTGATCGGATTTTTCCGCTGCGCGGCCGCGATGGCCGCGGCAAGATCACATCGACCCAACTGCTCGTATATTCGCATCTTAAGGCGGCCACGCCTGGGAAGATGTATGCGGCGTCGATTGAGGGGGCTTCCTTGCGCTGTCGCCCATATATGAGGTCTGGCGTGTGAAAAGAAGCGCTCGAGCTTCCGCCAGACCTCACCCGCTCACGCGGGCTCCTTGGGAGGATTAAAAGGGCCGTTTCCCCGCAAAGGGTATAATTGCAAATCGGGGCAACGACCACCGGCAGGCCCGCCAGCGCCGGCACCATACCAACTGCCAGCCGGGGCTCAATTAATAATTGTGTTTAGCCCAGGCTTTGCCTCCAACACTGTGCAATCCTGCAATTGACGGTCGAAAGGTCCGGTCGTGATGACTTTGCCTAACGAAGCGAACGAAAGGATACCACGGCGTAGGAATAACCGAGTAATTTCCTTGAGCTTGTGCGGCTTGACTTGGAGTAAAGGTCGGCGAGGGCACCTGCGGTTCCAGCTCGACGTTACGTGAGAAGCTGCGCGCCCAGGTTTTGCAGGCGCCGATCAGAATGGTCTTCGCACTAAAGCTGCAACTGAGTGCGCGATCACGGATTGCGCGGCGCACGCGCCCGTGCCATCGCAGCGCACTGGATAGAATGTGGCATTCTGTAGCCGCTGATTTACGCAGGAACAGACTTCGGCTTGCGCCCCAAGCCCGTTCGTTTTGCAATGGCCGAGCGAAGTGCCTGGTAATTGGGCGCGACCATCGGATAGGTTGGATCGAGATCCCACCGTTGGCGATACTGCTGCGGCGTCAGGCCGAAACTGATCGATAAATGGCGCTTCAGCGATTTGAATTTTTTCCCGTCCTCCAGACAGATGAGGTAATCGGGAGTAATCGACTTCTTCGGATTCACGGCGGGCTCGGACCTGACCGGCGCAATGGCAGATTCTTCTTTGGTCGTGTCGAGATTGGCCAGCACTGCGTACACGTTGGCGATCAAGTCCGGGAGATCGGCCGGCCGCTGCGCATTCTTGCCGACATAGGCGGCGACCAATCCTGCCGTCAGTTCAATGAGCAACTCACTTTTTGCTTTTAAAGCACTCATTCAATCCATTCCTGCATCTAACCTGTGAAAAACCTGACATTTTTGCCCCGACATTACAATTGGGACAGTCCGACCTGCGCCGCTTGTTGAGTTGCAGTTGATGAACTTCGGTGCCTCGCTTCGGATCAACCCGTTGAAGAAATGTTGGGGAAACACGGGTTTGTCTGAGACGGTGCCGCAACTTCCGTTGGCAGAGATTTACCAGTGGGGGAACTTGATCCATCGCCATTTAGCGCCACTGATCCCGTGTAAATCGGTCACCAGTTTTGCAAGCCCGACTGTTCGAATGCCTCCAAGGCGGCCGACTTGCGGCCGCCGTGTGCAAATGCCGATTCCTGGGAGCGAAGCGCGCGTGAGTGTGACTTGAAGTCCACTGTGCGATTTGGATCGTGCTACTGCGTTTGAGCTCTCCCCAAAGATTCTTGTAACGTTTGAATTTTTCCGAGGTTTTGAGTGCTCGTTTTCAGACCGTCTTCGTTTCTTTTCATCAGATCATCGAAGAACGCTGGACTACTAAACTTCGTCCAATTCGGCACCACAGTAGGCGAGGGCGTGGCGCTCGGAGTATTGCCGCCCGAGTTCTGGAGTAGCGCGATCTTTTCGTTGGCGACCCGCAAGGCTTCTGTAACTTTCGTGAGATCTTCCCTCGTCTTAATTCCCTCGTTCGCAAGACTCGTCACTTGTGTGGCGAGTTCCGAAGTTTCTGTCCTTGTTGTAAATTTAAAACCCTTGTCTGACCATTCAAACGTCGTGACGAAGGGAAGACAGAACAGCGCGACACCCGCGCCAGCGATCACCGCTTGCCCCACGGAGACATCGATTTTCCTGAAGATAAGCGAAAGAGCCAGGGCGGCGATGACTACACCGCCTGCCATGAACACAAAGTCATTGAGCCCGAAACCTGCGCTACTGTTCCGAGCTACCGATTCTTGCGCATTTGCAGCCAAGGTCGCAGCTGCGAAGGACGCGGAAACTATCAAAAGGCGGAGAGTTACCCGAAAGAAACGATGCATTGAATCCCCCAACCAACATCTTTGCGAAGTATGAATTAACGCTACCTTTAGTAAATCGGCGAGAATTGGCGGGGGTTTAGCCATCCTGATCCTCTCTGGATCATAGAGAAGATACTAAGCGGCTCTCCGGTGACAAATATCTTTCAGTATATGCCCAACACCGCATTGCCGATCCCCCGATCACGCTTGTCTATAATGTCGTTAGAGTGGACCTTCCTTCAAAATCGAGCAAGTACTCCAAAATGGGTAAGCTTGGCCAAAAGGTATTCCAGCATTGATAACTCGATGACGATAAATACTTGAATCTACGTCGAAAATGCAGGCTTTCTGAATTCAAAGTTGGAGTTAATGAGAGAATAATTCTGGCAATTGGACATGAATACCGTCGTATTATTTGTCGTGAGAATGACATATCAATTGTGCATTGTTTGATCGTCCAGTATGGGGAGGCGAGCATGGGGAAGATTGTTTCAGCACGCGCTTACGTGAACAATGAAGTTGCTTATGTCGCGTGGGATATTGACGAAAAAATCGATGAATGCCTTGGTTTCGAAGTGGTCCGCGTTTACCTGAACGAGGACGAAAGTGTTGCGAAGCGCCCGGATGGCCAAGATGATCGGGTAACCTGCGCCGCCTGGGTGGCCTTCAAGGGACAACGGAACCCGCATTGGCTGCCGCAAACAACGTCCGTGTGGCCCGTGCAGAAACTTGCGTGGCGTGACCTTACATTGCGCAAGCGCCGGAACAGGGCAGAGCGTCGTCCCGATAACGTTAAAGTCCGGTACGATATTCGGCCATTGGGCGATCTGAAGCCTGGCCTTGAAGCGGCCCCAGATCCCACCCCCCAACTGGTGAAGATCAACAAGCTCGACGATAAGGGTAAGCCAATCGAGGCTGCCACGGGTGGCTTCGAGAAAATCGAAGTCAAGGCTTATGAGGGGACTCCGCGTCCTCTCGGCTATCTCGGTCCAGTTGTGTCGACGAATCCGGTTGTCGTGACGCGAAAGATTGGTTCATTTCAGTCGACCTTCACCAACGGTATCCTTGCGGCGCAGTGGCTTCGCAATGTGTTGTTGGCAGATGGTGTGAAAGAGCCGAATGAATTGATTAATATGATCTCGGATCCGAAAAACGGAATCCGAAAATATCTCGCGGGCGATGTTCTGCCTTTGCTCCACGAATTGTTCCTTCGGCCGGGCAAGTTTCTGATAGCCCTCTACGAACTGGAAGATGAAGAACTCCTTGAACTCCTTCTTGCCAATAAGGATCGTATCCGCATCATCCTGGCAAATACCGGTCTGGTTGATGGGGGCTGGGACGCCCGGAATGCAAAAGCACGAGAAGCGCTGATCGCGGCCGGTGTCGACATCCAGCATCGTATGTTCAACAACTCCACCCACATCGGCCACAACAAATTTGTTGTACATATCCCGGACGACGGTAGTGCACGGGCAGTGTTCACGGGCAGTACAAATTGGACTGCGACAGGTCTCGCGGGACAGACCAACAACGCACTCCTGATTGAGAACGATCAGGTTGCTGGTGCCTTTGTCGATTATTGGCAGCGGATGCTTGAGGACGAGATCGAAGTCCCTGCCGAATTCGACGATGGCATGCCCGACAATCAGCAAGGCAAGGACTTTCGGAGGAAGAACGAAACGCCGTCCCGCATAACGCTTGCTAGCGGCGCCACGATCGAAGCATGGTTCTCGCCAAATATGCAAAGCAGAAAGAAGGGTTCCGCTACTCCGCCGGATCTGCGTGAGGTTTATCGGCTGATGCGCCGGGCTGAAGATACGGTCCTGTTCCTCGCATTCTACCCAGCACAGCGCGGCAAGGACTGCATCGTAGGGGAAGCAATCGATATTGGCCTTAAGGACCAAAAGCTCATCGTCACCGGGGCGGTTTCCAGTGCGCAAGCCATGCCCAATTACGTGCCGGGCAGGAAGCACGATCCCGATGATCCGGACGACGACGAGGAGGGAGTGTCGCCGCACACATTCCAGGAGGCCAATGTCTCGATCGTGCGCGCCTCGCGCATCGATGATCGCGCACTGCTCGCCGACTTCGGCGCTGAAGAATTGACCGCCAAGGGGGGCATTGGCGCGATCATTCACGACAAGCTCGTTGTCATCGATCCGCTATCCAATGACTGTGTAGTCATCCTTGGCAGCCACAATCTCGGCTTCAAGGCGTCCTATTCTAACGACGAGAACTTCGTGATCGTACGCGGCGACAAGGCTTTGGCTGAGGCTTACGCCGTTCATATTCTCGATGTGTACGATCATTATCGCTTTCGGGCCGTTGAGGCGGAGCTTAAACGCCAGGGCAAGAAGGGCTGGTCTGGCTTTCTCGCCACCGATGATGCCTGGCTCGATGGATATGCCGATCATTCAAAGGGAGCCTTGATGCGGTATTTCGCGCAAGGATGAGTATTGGCGCCGAGGAACCATGGAGAGCGACAGTTTGGATATCTACCACCAAATCTGGGACGCCGATCAAGCCGGAAATGGGATTCAGGCCATTCTGCCTGGCCAGGCGGGTTATGCAAGCCGCGGGCAGGCTGGCGCCAACGGGGCCGCTGGGACCAAGCAAGCGGAAGCCAGCGCAACGGATCTGAGCTTGCCTTCCTCTGCCAACGGTTGGTCAATTGCTAAGCCCTGAACCCAATTAGCTATTTTGATGATAATTTCCAGGATGATCATCTTGGCGTAAAGTGTTTCGCCGGGCCGTTATCCCGGCATGAGGCTCAGTAGTGTGGCTCCCTTGCAAACTACTGAGCCTTACTCGTTACAGCCCCGGCGCCCCAATATAAATCAGAAGCTCAACAAGCCGTGAATTCTCCGGAGCCGCCATTTGCGATGCCAGGACGATGATGTCCCACATTAGCTTAATGCGTACACTCGCGGAGTTGCTTTCCCTTGTAACCATCCGGGATCCCCGTCACCTCGTGCACGAGAGCGAGCGTTTCAATCCAGGCGGCGATGCATGCTGGAACCGGCTGCCGGCCCTCCGCCCATGCCCGCACGAGATAGCGGTCGCATTCGAGTATGCCGGCAAGCGTTTCCTGCGACCAGAACAGGTAGGCGAGGCATTCGGAAAAGCGGATATGATCCATATGAAATCCTAAATTCAACACCAAATCGTATCAGCGGCATGTATCATTTTTCAGACAGCCGGCTTCAGTGTTGAGGCTCCCTGCGATTGGTCTATCCTGACAGGCTGCCGGGACTTCGGGTTTTCCAGGCAAGCGAGCGATCCGCATTTCGGGCTCAAAGGGTTCCATCAAGGATCTCTTGCTTGATACCCAGCATCAGCCGCAGAAATCTGATGCGTCTGCAGCCTCAAGCATAATCGCCTTGGTTTCGTCGGCGTAGCGGAAATCGATATCATCGCCGAACCGGCTCAACCGAACTGCGAGATCCGCATCGTCATCGTTTGCCGAGTGTCCCGAGATCGCAGCCAGGGTCTGGTAACAACGGATGGCGGCAGATGCCTCGCGGAGAAGCGCTTGTTTTTCCTGGGTTATGAGAAATAGAGAATCGTTAGCGTACCTGATCAGATCGCGATTGATCGTATTCCGTACTCTCGTCATCACTCCAGATCGGGTACGTCGCCAGATTAAAACAGAACCGTCGGCGGTCCGTACCCATCCATACCCGGTTCTGCCTCCCGGCTCCAGGCGATCACGCCGGCGTGCTTGCCGGCCAGGTGGCGTGCCGTGCGAAGCGCCTGCTCTTCGCTGTCAAACTTTGCAGCGTCAAACGCCGGCACGAGCTTACCGTCATCCGACCTGAAGAATGCCATGACAACAATGAGCTGAGGGGGTTGGGTCATGAAAAGGATTTTTCTGGTGTGCGCAGTCAGATTGCCATAACATTGTGTCAGCAATTTCATTCGGGCAAGGGCGAACGACAAATCTTGATCACGGCAGGAAGCGAACGCTCCACCTCGATCGGATTTGGCTTCCTGCGCGTTGCCACTGCCGAAATCGATGTCCACAACGCATGCCGGCCGAAATGGGCATGCTTCAGCTGCTCTTCAAATATCGGGCAAGTCTACAGGTACCTTGATCATGTCCGAACTGCTGGGTCCACCCAAAATAGGCCACGTCATCCAGGCAAAGAATGGAATGCACCCGCCCCAATCTTGAGGGCGATAGCCAGCCACACCGCTCCTGCTCCTTTGGTTACCAAATCAAATAGGTCGTCGACCGCGATGGCGGCACCAAGGTCAATTGGATAATCGTTCCTAATCGGCACCGCGCTTGGCAAGGCGTTAGTTCTTCACCGCCCAAGTTGATGTGCGTTGTAGCCCAAGCGGGCTCGATCGCTGCCCGCTATCGTTTCGTGATGTTATCCTGCCACGTCCTCGAAGAGGAGCGGCTAGACGTGGCGGTCAAACGACTTGGCTGGATTCTCGCTTGAGGGAGCAATTAGGAAAGGGAGCAACGACAATGGCGGTCCGCGGCACCGGAAACCAGGCAGGCAACGGCAATAATGGAGCTGCCCCCAGCTTTGCGCCCATTGAAACTGAGTTGAAGCTGCGTGCCTTACCGAGCGCCCTCAATCAGGTTCGAACCTCACCCGGTATACTACAATGCGCGCGCAACAAGGGAACAATCCGCCGGTTGGAAGCGACGTATTACGACACGACGGATCACCGGCTGTTTGACGCCGGCCTTTCCTTGCGGGTTCGGCGCAGCGGCAAACACTTTACGCAAACGGTCAAACGTTTGGCGGCCAATGGTCCGTTGGCGCGCGAGGAATGGGAAGCATCGGTCGGGACGCGCGCCCCTGATCTTAGCGTGTTGCCAACGGCCGAAATTGACGGGATTTTCAACACGATTCCCGTCGATCAGCTTGTGCCGATCCTTGTCACCAGGATACGGCGTCATGCGATTGCCGTCGATGTGCCGGATGGGCAGATCGAAGTTGCGTTCGACGACGGTGTGATCGAAGCCGGAGCCGAGCAGGAGCCGGTATCGGAAATCGAGCTTGAACTGAAACAGGGCAGGACCGCGGCGCTTTACCAGTTGGGTCTCGGCTTGTTGGATGTTGCGCCGCTCTGCCTTGAAACGCAGAGCAAATCCGCACGCGGCTATGCGCTGGCGCTGGGTATTCATCCGGTGGCGATGAAGGCTGGTTCGTCAAATCTTCGCCGCGAAGACAGCGTCGATGAGGGGATTGCCAAACTGTTGTCGGGCTGTCACCAACAGATACTGTCCAATCTTTGCCCCGCGACAAGTGACCGTGAACCCGAAGGTGTGCACCAGCTGCGCGTAGCCTTGCGGCGTTTGCACACGGCTTTGTATTTTCTGCGGCGTGAGCTCGACGCGCCCTCGCTGCAGGCGCTTGATGCCGAAGCAAAGCGCTTCGCACGGACATTGGGACCGGCTCGGAATTGGGATGTCTTTATCGATTCAACACTCGCTGATCTCGAGAAGGCGAATCTCCCGGAAATTGAATTCTCCGCACTGCGCGACGCCAGCGCTCCCTTCCGGGATCAAGCCTATCAGGAAATGCGCGAAAGCATTGCCGACCCGCAAACTAACCGCTTTCTGTTGTCGCTGGGGCTCGCCATCGAGCAGAAAAGCTGGCGCAATGAAGTTTCAGGTGAGGATTTGGGTATATTCACCGAACCGTTGACGAAGTTTGCCGCCCGCGTCCTTACCCGCCTCGAGCGCAAGGCCCTCAAGCGCGGGCATCACTTCCGCCAGATGCGACCGGAAGCACGCCACAAGCTGCGACTTACCTTGAAAAAATTGCGCTACGCCACAGAGTTCTTTCTGCCGCTTTGTTCCAGTGAGGCCTCGTCCAAGGAATATCTCAGGCAACTGTCGCGGCTACAGGATGCCTTGGGCGAAGCCAATGACATCAAAACCTCGCGAACATTATTGTCCGGTATCCGGGAAGGTGTGCATAGTCCCGATGTACATTGCGCCATCGGCGCGGTAGCCGGCTGGCAAGGACATCGCGAGCTTGCGGGCGCCGACCGGTTGAACAACCGGTGGCGCAAGTTCAAGCGCACAGCACCGTTCTGGCCCTGCTGAGGGGCTCGCCCGGAATGCGATCTCCTATTCAGCGTCGCGCAACGGCTGTGGTTCGCCATAGCGTTTGTAAAGCCGGCATCCGGTGCCGACGGCTGTTTCGTAAAGGCTGTCGCCGGGCTTGATCTCCGCCCAAGTGGAATGCGAGGGACCAACCCGCAGGCGAGGCCGAATGTTGAGGCCGGCAATTGCGGAGAGTTCCGCCGCATAGGCCTCAAGCGCTCGCCGATCCATTCCGGTGTAGCATGTCGCGAGATGCAGATAGTTCTCCAGTGCCTCCTGCCCGACACTGTCCTTGTTGCTGATCGCCAGATTGTCGACCGGCCCGAGCAACAGCTCTGAAGCGCATTGGATGACGGTGTCGTCCCACGTCCTATCCTGCAGGAAGATCTCGTGTTCCTGAGTGGCAAATCCATGCGTGCGATGGTGTGTCGGCAAGCATTTTACGAAGGGGCGGGCAACCTCGGCATCGTCGAAAATCTGGTGAACAAGCGCCTTGCCTTGTGAAAAGGACATCGTCCTGCGGATCGGTTTGATGTGCTTAAGCCAAGCAATGTCACGGACCTGCGCCGGTACCGCTGCCTTGCTGAATTTGGTCATCTCGGCCACCTTGACTACCCCTGCCAGTGCTCTGACGGCAGTGCACTTTATCAGAAGCGAATCTTGACCATGAAATAAGGGCATAATTTTATGTAAATTTGAGGCAAGCAATAAATAAAATGGCTAGATCGACGCGGCTTTTGTTACGCAATTGTCACATTCTGCCTGCGTTCCAGGCGCGACACCTCATCCGTCCATCAACCGACCATATCTATGGCTCCCACTGCTCGCTTCACACGAGAGGGAGACGGCAAAGCGTTTGGTCAATGGTTTGAAACACTAACCCCGACAAATGCGGCGACGGCAAGCCGTCACTCCAAATACGGCTTCGCCTGGAAGATCTCGGAAATACCGGGCCGAGGGGGAAAATCCACGAAGGGCTAGCATCAAAACCACCACCAGCTAATTTTTCAGAATACGAACGATGGTCTGTTAGGATCGCGAAACGGAACACATTTTGGCACAGACCAATTGATGGTCAATTCGCTCTATCGGTCTCGCCATCCTCTTCAAACGCAACATCAACATTTAAATGGGCATCGACGGCATGATGCATCGCTGTCCGTAGTTCGTCCGCATTTTTGCCGGAAAGGGTCGAGCCATGATCGATGCCTGCAATGGCTCCAACAAATTGACCATTGTTTGCGTCCATGGCGATGGTGCAAACATAGTCGCGATACATCCAAGCCACGGTTCCACTTCGACGGGCCGATTGGCGGGCGAATTTTCGGATTAACCGTCGCTGCCGGAGGAAATTCGAACATCGTGCGCGCTTCATGCTATGCCCGCTACATTGGATCGCCGATTGAAATCTGCCACCAATTGCAACGCTTAGCCATTATATTTTGATATGCTAAGTGCGTGCGTAGGATAAATTCTAGAAGGTGCGGTGAATACCCGACATGGTGGGACGTGAGTGTAAGTTACAGGGGCTTCAACCCGCCCGACGCTAACCGCTTAAGCCGCATGGATGATAGAATGGCGGCGATCAAAAACGAAAGTCCGGAGAATGAGATGACATTTCTGAGCGGGCTATCCATGCGAAAATTTTCCTCGCCGTACTTCCTCAAAATGCGGCTCATTGTGACTATCGCTCGCGTTTGCGAACGCCCGGATAGGCGCGGCCCTCGATGATGTCCGCGGAGTACTCATCGCAGATGGATTGGACGAGGTCTACCACACCTTCTTTTCGCACCATTCCACCTTGTCGCCGGCACCTTGATAATTATCGGCGGCGATCTGGGCTTTCTTGCGATCCTCGTATTTTTCGATCTCAAACCAGCACTTATCGCCTTTTTGCTCAACGACGCACCACAACCACTCTTTGGTCAGGCGGTCTACATGCTGGACAAACCGTAGAGTTACGAGCTCGATCTTCACTTTCGATCGGCTTTTGCGTAGCTCGACGATTGGGGCCGACTTTTTCCTGCCTATCATCAGGTTAGCAGCCATGCGGCGCTCCTCCTCTTCAGTCAAATCGTCGTCGCTCATCTCATGCCTTTCAAAACGAGTAAGAGAGTTGCCTTTCTATCAGGTCTTGTCGTACCTCGTGCAACGATCGCACGTCTTTTTCCACACTGTCTTTGCCCCGATCAATTCAACTCAACCTGTATCCGCCAATTCGCGCGCTCGTTGCCGGGTAACCGCAGTTCCAGAGGTCTTGCTTGCCTGTGCACGTGTCTCTTTCGTTTTGCCGGGATGGCATCGCTATTGTTAAGGATTGAAGCGTATTCGATAAAACTAGGCACCATCTCATCCTGACTTTGAGCCATCTTCATATCCTGGGTAGTCGTGCTAGCCATTATAATAGCGAAACCTGCTTCGGCTATCGGTGTGGACGGCGTTGTCGGGTTCCGCGGAGCTGAGCTTGGTGTTTGCCTGGCCAATTCGTTCGAATGGCTGACCCTGCACAAATAGGCAATCGCCCCCTTGGTCCGGGCTGTCTTAGCTCTAATCTCGCGCAACGGCCGGCGGTGCAGCGAAGTTATGCTTGGTTTTGCCAACGGCCGAGGCAACGGCGCTGAACACGAAGACGCCCACCACGATCATAGCGGCAATGATAACCATATCTCTCGTATGCAGCGGATCATCCGGCATCATAGCCAACTCCATGGGGGTGTTTGAACATTCTGCTCGAGCAAATGCTCTTTCGGCAATAACCCGCCAATTGAGCATATTTGGTTAAATCGCACCCCCTTAGAGGTCTGGCGTGTGAAAAGAAGCGCACGAGCTTCCGCCAGCCCCATGGAAGGCTGACTTAGCCAAAATGCTTGACTGTTGTTAATTGCAGAAGCCTTTTTGGACAGGAGCCTGGATCGCATCGCACACGTTCGATGAATCGCAAAGGCAAGATTAGGTGCGGCTTCAGGAACAGACGGCCACAGCCTGCTCTTCGAACGCATGTATTGAGTTCACGATTGCTTCTTCTGGGAGCATCGATCAGGGCGGTTGGCGTTGTGCAGCCACCGGTCGTCAAGTGCTCATAGGATGGCGCCGTTCAGGTTGCAACAGGATTGATCGCCCCCGGTTCGGCTGAAGTTCGATCGACTCCGTTCGTCACCAATCGGATTCGATGCCATCGGCCGAACTCTTTATCGTCATATCCAGTGAGCCGTCCGGTCGCCGGAAGAGGTCGTAGGTAATCCGGTTGATGATCTCGTTGTCTTGGTCGAACACCAGTACCTTGGGCTTCATCTCGATCGCTTCATCGATCTGGCAGTAGACGCTGGATGCTATGATGATTTCATCCCCAAGCTGGACGTTCGCGCCGCGGCCCCATTGAGCATGCAGCAGCGCGAGCCGGCTTCCCCGTAGAGGACATAGGTGCTTATTCGAGCACCCGACATCTTGTTTAGTCAATTTATGTGTTCGCTTTTTCTTCCGGCTCTACGTGTATTGTGACCACCGCATCCTGAATCACCTTGCGCAGTGCGGCTTCGATCTGGAGAGCCGTGAAAAATAACGCAAAGTCAAACCATTCTGCAATTAGTTCGCACTTGCAAACTCGGCGCGGGCCCAATACAGGTGCATTTGCAACGCATTCGCAATAAGGAAATGATGAACATGTTTGATCGCGTCAGACGCAGGTTTCTCGTGGGGGTTACAGGAGCAATGGCGCTTGGCGTCATAACAGGATCCGCGCTTGCCCAGGAGAAGTTCAAGGCCGTAACCACCTTCACCGTGATCGCGGATATGGCGAAGAACGTGGCGGGGGACGCCGCGATCGTGGAATCGATCACCAAGCCGGGGGCCGAGATTCACAATTATCAGCCGACACCGGGCGATATCCAGAAAGCGCAAGGCGCGCAGCTCATCCTCTGGAACGGGCTCAATCTCGAGCTGTGGTTCGAGAAATTCTTCCAGAACCTGGAAGACGTGCCGGGCGCAGTCGTCTCCGATGGGGTCGAACCGATGGGCATCGCCGAAGGACCTTACGCTGGCAAGCCCAACCCCCATGCCTGGATGTCACCGAAGAATGCGCTGATCTATGTCGACAACATCCGCGACGCTTTCGTGAAGCACGATCCGAAGAATGCCGAGACCTACAAGGCCAATGCCGAGGCCTACAAAAAGAAGATCACAGCAGCGATAGCGCCGATCCGGGCGAAGCTCGACGCAATCCCGGCGGACAAACGCTGGCTAGTGTCGAGCGAGGGAGCGTTCAGCTATCTCACACGCGACTTTGGCCTGAAGGAACTTTATCTCTGGCCGATCAACGCCGACCAGCAGGGCACGCCGCAACAGGTTCGCAAGGTCATCGATGCGGTCAAGGCCAATAAGATCGTTGCCGTCTTCAGCGAAAGCACGATTTCCGACAAACCTGCCAGGCAGGTGGCCCGCGAGACAGCAACCCTTTATGGCGGCGTCCTTTATGTCGACTCGCTGAGCGATGCCGACGGTCCGGTTCCGACCTATATCGACCTTCTTCGCGTAACCTCCGACACGGTCGAAAAGGGCCTGACGCAGGGACTGTCGCAATGAACGCCTTCGTTTCACCTATTTCCCCCGCGCGGTCTTCGGGTGCGGGCTCTGGGCTTGCCGTGCGGGGCGCCACCGTCACCTATCGCAACGGCCATACCGCGCTGCGTGATGCGAGCTTCCAGATCCCGACGGGCACGATCACCGCGCTTGTCGGGGTCAATGGTTCGGGAAAGTCGACGCTGTTCAAGGCGATCATGGGCTTCGTCCGCCTCGCAAGGGGCGATATCTCCATTCTTGGCCAGCCAGTCGACCTCGCGCTCAAGAAGAACCTCGTGGCCTATGTGCCGCAAAGCGAGGACGTTGACTGGAACTTCCCGGTTCTGGTCGAAGATGTTGTCATGATGGGCCGCTACGGCCATATGGGCATGATGCGCATTGCTAGAGCCGCCGATCATGAGGCGGTGTCGTCCGCACTCGCCCGTGTGGGCATGAGCGATTTCCGCAAGCGCCAGATCGGCGAGCTTTCGGGCGGGCAGAAAAAGCGGGTCTTCCTGGCCCGCGCGCTGGCGCAGAATGGTCGTGTCATCCTGCTCGATGAGCCTTTCACCGGCGTCGATGTCAAGACCGAGGATAGTATTGTCAAGCTCCTGCGCGGGTTGCGCGACGAGGGCAGGGTAATCCTGGTCTCCACCCATAACCTCGGCAGTGTACCGGAGTTCTGCGACCGGACAGTGCTGATCAACGGCACCGTGCTCGCTTACGGCGCGACGACAGAGACCTTCACACAGGCGAACCTCGAAAAGACCTTTGGCGGTGTGCTTCGCCACTTCGTACTGCACGAGGCCAAAGGCAGCAAGCCACATGCGCTCGATCTCATCACCGATGATGAACGTCCGCTCGTCCTTTATAACGACAAACCCACCGCGCGTGATGCTGCAACGGGCAATGGGGAGCGGACTTGATGAACCTCATCCTCGAACCCTTTACCTATAACTATATGGTCAATGCCATGTGGGTTTCCGCCCTGGTCGGCGGGGTCTGCGCCTTTCTGTCCTGCTATTTGATGCTCAAGGGCTGGTCGCTGATCGGCGATGCGCTTTCGCATGCCATCGTCCCTGGCGTCGCCGGCGCCTACATGCTGGGGCTTCCGTTTTCGATCGGTGCCTTTTTCTCTGGCGGACTGGCTGCCGCCGCCATGCTGTTGCTCAATCAGCGTACCAAGCTGAAGGAGGACGCCATCATCGGCTTGATTTTCTCGTCCTTCTTCGGTCTTGGCCTCTTCATGGTGTCGCTGTCGCCGACCTCGGTGAACATCCAGACCATTGTGCTCGGCAATATCCTCGCCATCACCCCAGAGGATACGCTTCAACTTGCCATCATCGGCTTTGTCTCGCTGGCGATCCTGCTGGTGAAGTGGAAGGACCTGATGGTTGTCTTTTTCGATGAAAGCCATGCCCGTTCGATCGGGCTCAATCCGACAGCGCTCAAGATCATGTTTTTCACGCTGCTTTCCGCGTCCACGGTGGCGGCGCTCCAGACCGTTGGCGCCTTCCTCGTCATCTGCATGGTGGTGACACCAGGCGCGACTGCCTATCTGCTCACCGACCGATTTCCGCGCCTGCTCGGCATCGCTGTCGCCATGGGAGCTTGGACCAGCTTCGCAGGCGCTTATGCCAGCTATTTCCTCGACGGCGCCACCGGCGGCATCATTGTCGTCCTACAGACATTGATTTTCCTTCTTGCGTTTGTCTTTGCGCCCAAGCACGGCATGCTCGCCGCGCGCCGGCGGGCAAGTCAGACGTTGGAGGCCGGCCTATGAGCATTCTCGACACATTACTCACGCCGTTCCAGTTCGAGTTTATGGTCAACGCGCTCATCATCTCGGTGCTGGTCGCGATCCCCACCGCCCTGCTGTCGTGCTTCCTCGTGCTGAAGGGCTGGTCGCTGATGGGAGATGCGATCAGTCACGCTGTCTTCCCCGGTATCGTCATCGCCTACGTCGTGGGCTTCCCATTTGCCGTTGGCGCCTTTACCGCCGGTATGATCTGCGCGCTGGCGACCGGTTTTCTCAAGGACAACAGCCGCATCAAGCAGGATACGGTGATGGGCATCGTCTTCTCCGGCATGTTCGGTTTCGGGCTGGTGCTCTATGTCAAGATCCAGCCGGACGTGCATCTCGACCACATACTGTTTGGTGACATGCTGGGCGTCAGCCTCCGGGACATTGCCGAGACTGCAATCATCGCGGCGATAACCGCCGGCATCATCATCGTTAAGTGGCGGGATTTCTTGCTGCACGCCTTCGATCCCGCACAGGCCAGGGCGGTCGGCCTGCGGGTCAGGCTTCTGCATTATGGGCTCCTGTGCCTGATTTCGCTGACCGTCGTCGGCGCTTTGAAAGCGGTCGGCATCATCCTCGCCATCGGCATGCTGATCGCGCCGGGGGCAATCGCCTTTCTGCTGACCCGCAAGTTTGGCACCACGCTGATCCTCTCGGTCGTTGTCGCAGGGATCGCCTCATTCCTCGGCGTCTATCTCGCGTTCTTCCTTGACAGTGCACCGGCCCCGACCATCGTGCTCCTGATGAGCATCGTCTTCATCGCCGCTGTCATATTCTCTACCCGCAGGGCCGCGCGAATCGAGCGGCGTGAGGCGAGCTGAGATCTGCCTATCCAATGCGGCTGGTGTCGAACCGGCCCCCGATACGCTGAAAATGGCGTTTCACGGAAATGAAGAACATTCGTCCGCCGCAGGGAGGGCACTGATTTACTACTTCGCCGGCGGTCTATTCCCGCGACGTTGCACTTTGGCCTTGAGCGGCTTCACGTAGATTTCGAGCTTGTGGCTGACGATCGAAAATCCGTGCTTGCGGGCGATCTCTTCCTGGAGGCGTTCGATTTCGTCCGAGCGGAACTCGATCACGTCACCGGTTTCGACATCGATCAGGTGGTCGTGATGCTCCTGGTGGGCCGGCTCATAACGTGCCCGGCCATCCGCGAATGTATGGCATTCCAGGACGCCCTTCTCCTGCAGCAAGCTGACCGTCCGGTAGACAGTGGCGATCGCAATGCCGCGATCAATCGCGTTCACGCGCCGATGCAACTCCACGACGTCAGGGTGGTCGGTTGCTTCTGACAGGACTTTCATGATGACCCGGCGCGGACCGGTCAGCCGCAAACCGTTTTCCTTGCAAAGCGTGGCTATATCTTTCTTGGACTGCATCATTGTATGAACCGACGCTTGAACTGTTGCTCTCACTGCTGATGGTCTGCAATAGTGAGAGAAGCAACGATGGATAGCCAGCGCTTTAGCTCAGTTGCGTCGCAATTGCAAAAGAAGACCGAACCTCAGCCGACGTCTGCGGCAAGGACGGTCGTTCTAGTTATCAACCTGAGTGCCGATTTCGCATCAGACCCAGACGCGCCATGTCACGGCGGAACTCGGCCTGGGTATTTTCTGGAAGAGACCCGCCTTCCGCCGTCTGCATTACGCCAAGCTTCTTCTCTGCTTTTCGTAACGTCGGATTAATCTCGCGAATTCCCAAACGCGCGAGCGTAGCGACCCAAACTCAATGGATCATCCTGTTGTTGCTAATCGGCAACACGCGAGCCCCGTCAATGCGTTAGTTCTTCACCACCCAAGTCGACGTGCGTTGTAGCCCAAGCGGGCTTGATCACTGCCCGCTATCGTTTCGTTATGTTGAGCCTGCGACGTCCTCGAAGAAGGAGCGGACAGATGTGGTGTGTCGAACAGCTTCGGCTGAGTGCATGCAAGGAGGGCAGCCGAGTTGGCTTGCAGACCAAACTCCGAAGACCTCAATCGGGAAATCGGCCAAAGACTTCGGGAGCTCCGGTTACTCGCTGGAATGACCCAGCAAGAGCTTGGAGCCGCAATTGGCGTTTCATACGTGCAGATTCAAAAGTACGAAAATGGCAAGAATCGAATAGCGGTCTCGACACTGATCGTTATTTGCCAAGCGCTTAATTCGGGTCTTATGGATTTTATCGGCCGCTACTTCGAGACGGGTATCCAAGCGCAAGGGCACCCAAGATCGTGGATAAGCATGTTTTGGATAAAGCTTCAGATGCCAGCCTTGTAGGTCGGCGGTGTTTATTTAAGGTTGTAGGAATGATTTGCTACCGTGGTCACCGTGTCGTCTCCGAATTACTTTGCCACAATTTCCGCTAATGGCGGTACGGTCGATGTGATATTCGTGCACGGTCTTTCCGGGGACCCTGTCGAGACATGGACGGCTGATGGTTCCAAAGAGTCCGAGGGAGGCTACTGGCCACAATGGCTAGCTGCGGATGTCCCGCATCTGAATCTCTATACCCTGGGTTTTCCCGCGAGCGTTTTTGCTCAATGGGCCAAAAAAGAGATGAACTTGTATGACCGCGCAAAGAACTTTCTTGAGACGCTGGCGAGCTACGAATTTGGCAAGCGGCCCATCATATTCATCTGTCACAGTCTCGGTGGCTTGTTGGTGAAGCAAATACTCAGGACTGCAAAGGAATCAACAGACGAAGATTGGCGAAGAGTCGGCGAGCGTTGTGTGGGCATTTTTTTCCTCGCTACACCGCACAGCGGTTCCAGCGTCGCAAACCTTCTGAAGTTCTTTGTGCAAGGATTCACTTCGGTTCATGTGAACAAGCTTTTAAATGACAATGCCGAATTGCAAGAGCTCAATGAGAGCTTCCGATCCCATTGTCATGCAAAGCCCATTACGGTTCTGGTTTATCATGAGCAACACCTCACCAGGAAAACCTTGCTGGTGGTTGACGCTAAAAGCGCCGATCCCGGAGTGACGGGAACGACGCCTGTTCCGATCGATGCAGATCACATTGGCATTTGTAAACCCCGTGACCGAAACAGCTTGATATATACAAGTATCAGGCACCGGATCCGAAAACTGGCGCCGGTTATCCCCCCAGACGAGCCAACAGGATTGGAAAAGTTCGCGGACGACGGTCTCGAAGACACGAGTCCGACCGACCGGCGAGATTTGATGTCGAAGATGGTTGCGGCGGGGCGGGACCATGAGTATCCGTTCGCGAACGATTCTCAGAGTAAATTTGCACGACCTTTTGTGAGAACAGGTCTGAAGACTTCAATTTCGACCGTGTACAAGAACTTGCTTGCTGATATCGAGCAGCGCTTTCAGACCTTGGTTTTTCATCCGCTGATCTGCAATGGCGCTGACGAACTGACGATATCAAAGGCGATTCAGAGCGAAATCGTTGAGCCGCTAAGTGCAAAATATGCGGCGGACAGAGCCACGGCCAAGACGATAATGAATGCGCTCTATTTTCTTACCGAGCGCTGCCACATTCGGTGGGACAGGCCATGACATATCGGCTTTGGTATGCGCAGCTTGACGTTGTAGATACGGCGCGTCGGTATCTTGCACTACTATCCAATTGGAAGAGCGAGGCGCCAACCCGTGACCGGCTCTTCGTCTCAGATTTCTACTTCGTAAATCCGAGCCTTCTTCATCTAACCCATATGACCCTCGATGTGCGCCGGGCATTTACAACTCTGCGGGTTCCAAAGCCCGAGGAAACGTTCATTCAATACCCTTCCCCACCAATTCTTTACAACAAAATGGGAGGCATTCAGTCTCAGGCTCTCCATAATCTCGTCGGAAAGGGTCTGCTCAATGTCGAGCTGGTGATTAATGATCGATATAAGCTCAGTGATGAAGGTCGTACTCTGGCTGAATGGCTTGGACCTCAGCTCATTCTTCCGAATGAGAAGCCGATCCTCAAATTCCTCATCGCTGATTTCGCAACGATTGGGCGAGGCAAGGGCGGATTGCGCGAAATGACAGGTCTCAGAAGGATTGGTACGTAAATTGGTAGCCTTTTTTGCTCTCAAACGAGTTCGTATTACCCGTGGCAAAGACGTCGCTTACGACGAGGTATTCCATCGTGGCGTCAATATCATTCGCGGCGAAAACAGCTCTGGTAAATCGACGATATCGGATTTTATCTTTTACGGGCTAGGCGGCGAGTTTGATCGCTGGAAAGACGCCGCAAGAAACTGCACCGCGGTGCGGATGGAAATCGAGACAGAACAGACGATCATTACTGTCCAGCGCGTTGTTGGCACCAAGCAGGAACCGATTTTGGTTTACTATGGCGATCTCGAAGAATCACTATCCAAAGGAATTGACGACTGGCAGCGAGTGTCAATCCGACGTACCCAGGGAAGTTCCGAACTTTCGTTCACGCAAGTGCTGTTTCGTGCCGCGGGCATTCCGGAGGCGCCGAACGTCGGCAACTCGAACATCACGATGCACCAGGTACTTCGCCTCCTTTACGCGGACCAACAGACGCCTCCCGGAAAGCTTTTTAGGTTTGAAACATTTGATACTCGAGAGATTAGAGAAACCGTCGGCCAACTTATCGTCGGCGTGAACGGATACGAGCTCTACGAGAGTCTGCTCCGCGTGCGCGAGCTAAAGGCGGAATATCAGGATAGGGACAGGCTTTATAAGGCGACGGTGATGTCGCTCCCACATTCTGAAGGACTAACTTCGATTGCAGCGCTCGAAGTTAGAATGGCAGAGTTGTCAGCGCGTAGGGATAGTGTCACTACCGAGATCGGCGACGTTGATAATCTCGTTGCAGCGGATCAATCGAAGCAATTCATCGCGCAGCGCCAGGAAATGCAGCGTCGGCTTCGTAAACTCGCTGCCGACTTGCAAGATCGAGAGCAAAGGCTCGTTGATCTCGGGGATGAACAAGAGGAAATCGGCCAGTTCGTTACCTATCTCGAGGAGCAGTTGGCTGCCCTTAATGCAGCTGAAGACCTCTCAGAAAAGCTCGGCAACATCGAATTCCAATACTGCCCGGCCTGTCTGAAACCTCTAACCGATGGTGACACGCAGCATTGCATCGTTTGTCATGAGGTCGTGGACGAGGATAAAACGCGATCAAGGTATTTTGAGCTGAAGGTTGACAACGAGTTGCAAATCCGCGAGTCGCGGCAACTGTTGACTACAAAATCTGCGCAGGCGGAGAAGCTTCAAGCGGAAATTCGAGCGCTTCGCCGAGAATATTCCTCTGCGATATCCGACTTCTCTTCCCGATACGATATCAGTAACTCGCCTCGAGAGAGCTTTCTAGCCGAACGATACAAACTGCTAGGCGGCCTAGAACGCGAGGGAGGATATTTGGAGGAGCTACGAGTCACGCTGCAGCGTATCGATGACTTATCCGCCGAACGCGCCCAACTCAATGACCAGATCGAGCTACTTGATGCAAAAATTAAGCGCCTTGAAGCGTCATCCTATGCCAGGGTCAATAAGGCTATGAACTTGGTGGATGTCATAGGAAAGCGAATATTGAAAGGGGATCTTAAGCGCGAAGACACATTCGAAGATCCCAGGACCTTCTCGATCAATTTCGCGGATGACGCTATGCTCGTCGACGGCAAGATGAATTTCGCCGAAAGTAGTAACGTCGTGCTGAAGAATACCGCGATACTCTCGCTTCTACTGGCTGCGAGCTATGATGCCGATTTCTGGCATCCAAAGTTTCTTCTGATGGACAACATCGAAGATAAGGGGATGGAAGAGAAGAGGAGCCATAATTACCAGCATCTGATTATACAGGAGTCCGTGAAAGCGAAATTCCCCCACCAGATTATTTTCACGACATCAATGCTCGATCCGAAGCTTGAGGCCAGTGGGCTGACTGTTGGCCCACATTACACGCGCGAGAACAAGACGCTGGCCAATGTGTGAGAGGCGGCGCCGCTTGATAAGGCTGAGGCCTGCCGGTTCGAGGCTCTACTTGCGGACCGGGATTGGCGTCATTCACTATCGAGACCAAAGCCCCGGGGATCGCCGAATAGCTGCAGCACGATGACTCCGGCGGCAATTCCAAAGAGAGACGGAGGCCGGACTTGATAGACCCAGTGCATGCTGAACGCCGCCGATCTTCTTGATGATGTAGGCATCCCGCAAGCGTCTGGTCAATCAGACTTCGAGATTTGCCAGTTGCGGGAGAAGCTGGAGCGAAATCTCCGGGTTAAGCGTTCATCGAGCAGCCTGCCTGGTGACCTTGCCCCCAGGTTTTATCCAATTCTGAGTTCGCTCCAGCGGTTTTTGGTTGCGGTGTTTGGGACTGTAGCGGCGGGCTGCGATGCGGAGCCATTTCGGCTGCGCAGCACCGCATCCCGTCGCGGGTTGATGGTCTGAGCGAATTCGGCAGGTGTCAACCAGCCGAGGCCTGAGTGCGGTCGGTGATCGTTATAATCGCTGCGCCAGTTTGAAAGAGCTGATCGAGCGTGAGCCAATGACGAGAACAGGGTTTCGTTCAATAGCTCGTCGCGCAGTCGCCCATTGAAACTCTCGATGAAGGCATTCTGGATCGGTTTGCCTGGCGCGATGTAATGCCAATCCACCTTGGTATGATCCGTCCAGTGCAGGATCGCATTGCTGGTGAACTCGCTGCCATTGTCGCTCACAATCATTCTGGGCGTTCCTCTTTCCTGGATAATACCGTCAAGTTCGCGGGCAACCCGCAGGCCGGAAAGCGAGGTATCGGCGACGAGACCCAGGCATTCTCGGGTGCAGTCGTCGACGACCGTCAAAATCCGGAACCTGCGGCCATCGGTGAGCTGATCCGACATGAAGTCCAGCGACCAGCGATCATTGGCAGCCATTGGGATCAACATCGGTGCTCGTGTGCCGATCGCTCGCTTGCGGCCACCACGCTTGCGCACGGTCAGCTTCTCCTCCCGGTAGAGCCGGAAGAGTTTCTTGTGGTTCACAAGGTGTGTCCCTCGCGTCTGAGCAGCACATGAAGGCGGCGATATCCGAAGCGTCGGCGCTCATGCGCCAACGCTTTCATTCGCTCGCGAAGGTCGCGATCATCGCTTCGCGCTGTTTCGTAACGGATCGTCATGCGGCAGCAGCCCATGGTTTTACACGCCCGCCGTTCGCTCATCCCATGCTGGTTCATCAGATGCGCGACAGCTTTCCGCTTGGCTGCGGCGACTGCCGGTCAGGACCGTCTCCGAGCAGCTCGACGTGACGCCGGCTTGATTCTGTCTAGCCCAGCGGTTCGTTCGTTCGGGCTTTTCTTGGCGGCGATTGGCCAGGGGCTCTTCCCGTCCCCTGTCCGTTTCGCGGTGCACTAGGCTCTCGAATATCAGACGCTCCGAACAGCAAGTTACAGTTACTTCTTAATTACCACGTCATACGGGATATCATGAAGCTTTTCGTGCCCTGTTTTCGTCACCCTTATACATTGACTGATCGAAATGCCGAAATCATCGTAGTACAAACCGGGAATGCAGTGTAACGTCATATTGTGCTTAAGGACCGTCTTGTCTCCCGGGCGCAGGCTGACAGTCTTTTCTACCCAAGTTGCAGGAAAGCCAATACCCACGGAATAACCAATGCGTGAATCTTTTTTAACGCCATATTTGGCTATCGTTTTTCTCCAAGCGGCTTCAACTTCCTCACAGGTCACGCCCTCCTTGACGACAGCAAGCGCCTCTTGCAAGCCCTCGATGGCAGCATTTGCATGGTAGAGAAATTTTTCGGACGGCTGCCCGAGGCACATTGTGCGTGATACGGGACAATGATAGCGTTTATATACACCCGCTGTTTCCATATACATATCGTATCTGTCCGGGTACCTGCTGTCATCCCACGTAAGGTGAGGAGCTCCGGCATATTCGCCACCAGGAAATACAGGCGGCGCTATCTGCCAATCGCCCCCGAATTCCTCTGTTCCTCGGATGCTAGCCTCAAGTACCGCAGCAGCCACGTCACACTTTCTGGCGCCGGGTTTGAATGCTTCGACGCAGGCCTCCCAGGCTTTTCTGGTAATCTTGCCGGCGCGCCTCATCATCTCAATCTCGTTGTCCGACTTAATAATCCTTACCCAGTTTACGATAAAGCTGCCGTTCACAAGCTTCGCTTCAGGCAATCCTTGCTTGTATTTTTCGTATGCGAGCGGCGCGATAAAGTCATGCTCCATTTCGATGGCAATCGTCTTTTTGCCGTATCCGAGTTCTTTAATCAGTCCCGATATCCAGTCCATTGGATGCTTAGTTCTGCTGTTAGTGTATTCATCGCTGTACCAATGGACATGATCTTTTGACAGCCACGTTGTTACGTGTGCCCCGACGAACGCATCGTTGTAGCGTCCAATGTACCGCGGCATATCGTCGTCCAGCGCAACTAAGATAGTTTGCTCAACATAATATGACAGAGCATTGTATCCTGACACATAATACATATTGGCCGGATCTGTAATCAATAAAACATCAATTCCTTGCTCTCTCATGGACTGCTTTACTTTGTTTAACCTCTCAAGGTATTCCTCTCGAGTAAACGGTAGGATATTCTTCATTCTCATTCTCTCCTTGTATTGGTTAGCCGTTTCGTTCACCACGCAAGACGGACGGCTTTGTTGACTACGGCCTGTGACAGTTGGCTTTCACCCCCATGCTCCCAGCGCTCCCCATGATCCCCCAGTGAAACGCCGGGTGATGCGTTCGAGCACCTGAGGTGTCCACCCGCGCGGAACGATCTTGAGCTCGCCGTTCGAGCTTCCGAAGGGCAATGCACCATGTTGCGAAGGAAGCATCTCGCGCCACTGGAGAAACGCTGCTCTGGCGAAATTGACAGCGTCATCAACGTCGGAATCTCCGCAGGCCGCCACTTCAGCCAACTCGTCGCCGTTTGCGGGATCAAACACGCTGAGAGTATCTGGCTTCGAGAACCATGCGCCCTTCACATACGCACTTCCTCGCAAAAGGTCTGGCCGTTTGAGCCCGCGTAGTGCCGTGATTGAGGTGCCTCTCATCTAAGACTCCAAGTGGATGTTTGCATACAGTCTATTGCTGCGTCAGCGCCGATCGGCAGCGCAGTTGCGGCTCTTTGGGCTGCATTCCTGCAAACAATAGCTAACTCTTTCGGAATTGAGCGCGCAAAATAACCATTGAGTAAGTAGCGCACGTCAAGCCGCTGCCGGATAGAAGAACGACTCGTGCCCGCTCGGATCGCACCAAGCCTGAGAACACCCAAATAAGGCGAGTCAGCATTACACGCTCGATCATTGGTCAAGCAGCTCAGCCATGGTGCTTTCGCCATTTACAGAAGCTGGCGGGTATATCTGGCTCTTCCCGACGGAAACCACGTTGAGCGCCGTCAGTTTTGCGCCAGGCGTTCCATCCCTTGTACTTGAGGCCGAACCGGCCATTGCCGGTCACGACCGCAGTATTGGGCTAAGCTCAGAGAGCCTAAGGTTCTCCGTTCGCCGTTCGCTTTCATGAAAGGGCGGAAATCACCCAAACGCGATCAGCCGCGTACCTCGTGGACCGTCGGGCCAAAACCGGATCGGACAGTCGTGTTCGCTGTCTGTGGTGTCAATGAAGGACCCTCGCGGTTGGAAAGCCTCGTAGATTGCTTCGGCGTCGGCAGCATCTGTTGCCGCGCCTCACATACGGCTTGACGTAGGCCTGTGGCACGAGCGGAACCTCGTGTCCGATCAGCGCTCGCGCGCCAAATGCGAAGATTTCGGACCGGCGATGGGCTGTAGCGAAACCTACCGCCGATCCAAACCCATTCGAGAGACGCCGCCGGTCCTTACCTTGCCCGATTGATTGCGAGATGCTTCTGCGTACAAACAAATTGAATTTCAGCAATTGAGAAGGGACATGCGGTGGCTTCAAAGCCATCTAAATAACTAAGCATGATCCTTTGATATATTTCGACCGCCTGTTGAGCTGATCTATGTCAACGAATTCGTTGTTCGTATGTCCGCTATCTCCTTCATCGGCGCGCCGGCGCGCAGAAGTCGACTGGCCATGCCGTGCCGGAGAATGTGGGCACCGGTCCGCGTCCATCCACATCTTCGGTAGCCGGCCAACACCGCGCGTTTGACGCTCTTGGTCGTGATCGGTTCGTCGTAGGGGGCAACATGGCGAACCAATATGGCCCGGTTCGATGTCGCGGGCCGCTCCTTGTGTAGATAGGCCGCAATCGCCGCTCCCGTTGCGGAGGCAGAGGCAGAGGCAGAGCATCAGCACGTCGGCTCTTGGCCGACAAGGTTGATCGGCCATCGGCCCAGTTGATGTCGTCAAGCTGAACCTTGACGACTTCGCTGGATCGCAGACCGAGATCGATCAGACAGCGCACCATCGCATAAGCCCGCAGGCGCGACGGAAACGACTGATCAAAGGAACTCAGCAGGTCGTCGATCTCGGCGTCGGTGAGCACCTCTGGCAATGATGCCAGCCGCCAGTGTGCGACCCGGGTAATGGCGGCTTTCAGTTCGTTCACCCGGTCGCCGGACATGCTGCGGAAGCGCAGATAGCAACCAATGATGACGCCGTTCGCGGCGACGGTGGCGGGTCTTCGCCCCTGTTTGCCAAGGACAAAGCGGCGGATGGATGTGGCGCTGACGGTCGCCATGGAGATCGACTGCTCGCCGAAATGCTCGACAAGAAATCCTCCTACCACTCGGCAACGCTTCCGACGCGTGTTTGTCCGCCAATCCCCAGACGTCGCGTATGTGGACATCGAAGCGCATCAGCTCCTGTTCGATGGCGGAATTGCAGGCCGGATACTGCAGCACCACGCCGCCAGCTTCGAGCACCTCCAGAAGATGGCCCAGCGACGCCTGCAGTTCATGGCGCAAACGACGGACCGGGTCGGCTAGGCGGACGCCGGCAAGTGTTCCGAGAGAAAGCGCATAACGGCGCTTTGGCCGCCGATCGCTCCCAGGCCGCACCTTTCCTGAGTCAGCCAATGGACGAAGCGGGCGACGCAGCACATATAGGCGCGCTGCGTGTTCGGCGCATATCGCCTTCGCTGCAAGTGCTCGCCGTACTGCGAAACGTAGGGCTGAAGAATACTGTCTTCCAATCAAGCGCGGGGTTGTGGCTGAAGGATGATCGCTTTTTGCATGTAGATCTCCTACCGAGTTGATTGCGCTCGGAAGGAAACACCAGGATTATGCACGCCGCATAGCTTGAATGCCGACGTGGCGAGTGCATGGATGCTAGCCTCCGCCCGAGAAGACGCAATAGGGGTCGCGACGTCCTAAGCTTAGACAGAAACTCCTCCCTCGATATGGCGTCAAGGGTCTTCGGCGAGTGGAAATCGTCATGCCGCCTGCCCGCGAGGCTGGCTTTCGCCCGTCCGTGGGCTCAGATATTCTGGCCGCACGCCCGGCAGAACCGCCGAACCGTTTCCGCCATGCCGAATTCAAGCGCGTCCGCCGACAATCCATGCCCGATAGATACCTCGGCGAGCTTCGGAATGCGCTTTACAAGCGGCGGCAGGTTCGCCACCGTCAGATCGTGCCCCGCATTGACACCCAAGCCGATCGCCAGTGCCGCGTCTGCTGTTTTGCCTAGCGCCTCCAGGATCGGCCCTGCCTGCTCTGGCGCGTTGTAGCATCCGCCATAGGGGCCTGTGTAAAGCTCGATTCGGTCAGCGCCGACGGCCTTGGCGATGACGACGGCCTCGGCGTCCCCGTCGCCATCGGCGAACAGTGACACGCGTGTGCCCATTTTTTTCAGCCGCGCAATACTCTCTGCCAGAACGTCCCGGTGTTTGCGGAAATCCCAGCCATGATCGGAGGTTGCCTGCGAGGGATCGTCCGGAACCAGCGTTACCTGCTCGGGCGCAGCGCCGACGCACAGGTCCAGGAACTCCTTAGTGGGGTAGCCCTCGATATTGAACTCGGCATCGGGAAATTCATCGTCGATCAGGTTTCGGATGACAGGCAGGTCCGAGAAACGAATGTGCCGCTGGTCGGGCCGTGGATGCACGGTTAATCCGCTCGCCCCAGATTGCAACGCAATCCGCCCGAACCCCTCGACACTTGGCCACGGCAGATCGCGGCGGTTGCGCAGCATCGCGATGGCATTGAGATTGACGGAAAGCGCAGTCGGCATGGCGGGATTCCACTGAAGCGAAGGATGAAACTGGAATGGATCCGCACAACAACGAAAAAGCGATGGCGAGATTCAGTCCGGGGAGATTGTCGCGATTACCTTGTTACTTTGGTTAAATCCAAACTTCGGGATAAAACTGTGCAAGCGCCCGGTCATAGCGCCGCTTTCTGAAAACAGGACATGTCGAAATGATCCTGAAAGGCCTGCCGCAAGGTGTCGGGCGTCAGGGGATCAAGCAGCGGCAACCGGCCAAGATAGCTTACGTTGCCAAGTTGGGGGATGATCTCCAGCGTATCGGTCTGTTTGTCACCGATGAATGCAACACCGAAGACCGGAATAGAACGGCGGCGCAAGGCTTCGAGTGAAAGCAACGTATGGTTGATCGTTCCAAGTTCTGTGCGGGCGCAAAGGATGACCGGAATCTGCCAGCGGGCAAAAACATCGGCGAACACTTGACTTTCAGTCAAGGGAACCAGCACGCTGCCCGCCCCTTCGATGATGAGCGTGGTTTGCGGAGGTGAAATCGCCCCAGGTCGGATCCGAACCTGGGCAATGCTCGCAGCAACATGCGGCGAGACCGGCGTCTTCAACCGCCACGCCCCAGGGACGATTCGTTCAGGCGGTATCCGTCCGAGACGCTGGACAGTCTCGCTATCGGTTTCTCCTGAAAGGCCCGATTGGACGGGCTTCCAGTACGCAGCACCAAGCGCATCGGCCAATGCTGCCGAAAATACCGTCTTGCCGATATTGGTGTTCGTCCCCGTTACAACAAAACGGAGCGTCATGCTTCGCTACCTTTCAGATGCTGTGGTGGAACCCTGCTGTCGTAAAAAGTGGCTGCCGCCAATTTTGTTCGACGGCAGCCAAGTTGCCTTGGGAGGCTGAGAAAGCAAGCGTTGCTCACACCGACGCCCTAGTTCTACTTTGACGAACTGGACGAGCTCAGTCATACGTTCAGGGGCTTGATAATTGACGGCGTTTCACGGCCAATTGGAGCGGAAACCTGCAATGTGCACCGGCGGATCGCAGGATTCCTCAAATCTCAATAGTGGGTCAGTTCAGATGACGCCTTGCGGGGGCCGTGTAAGCCCAATCGCGCCAGTCGCAGTGCGGGCCCGCGCCCGTCGCAAGGCTGTAAGCCTCGCTTGTCCGCAAGTCTGGGATGTTCCGCAGCAATTGCAGCCAGCAGTCTAAACCCGCGGATCGGAATGTCAAAGACGAGAAGGGATGGCAGCGTGTCCACCCGAAACCCGCAAGGACATCCCAAGGGGTTGATATTTGCCGATCCGCTCAGCCCGATCCGGCCAACAATATGATCGTTAGGTGTCTCTCCCTCATGAAGGAGGAAGGATGGATTGCGGAGGTTCTCCATGTTCGCAGCCGGCTCGTACTCGTTCAAATCTGACATTACCGCCCGGACATAATGGGCAGCACGATTTCACAGGATATCGCGAGGACCCGATCCGGATTGACGAAATTCGACGCACAACGGCTATTTCTGAATGACAGACGAGAGGGCGAAAGCGGTGAGCGTGTCCCGTACACCGGGCAGTTCCGCTATCTGTTGCCAGATTTGACGAATGCGATCCGCTTCCAGGGATTCGACCCTCACCAGAAGGTCAAAATCACCTGTCATCACAACACACGCAACGACCCCCGGAATCTTCCGCAGCGCCTGGATGACGTCACCGCCTCTCATACGGTCATGCGGTCAACGAACATCAGCGCCGTGGTGATATGCCGATTGTTCCCGCCTTCGCCGGTCGCAATCGTGTGAGGAAGCCAAACCAAGCACGCTCAAATTTATGCCGGGTACGAACCAATGTTCAAAGCCCGTCCCCGGCTTCATTAACTGAACTGACCGTCACCGGCAACCCGAAGATACAAACCGCCGGACTTTCGATCCGTGCTTTTCAGCCATTCTCAAAACGTCCTAGGCAGCGCGTTTGATCGCATCACCGAGCATGGAGACCATGGTGTCGATCTGTTGCTTTTCCACGATCAAGGGCGGGGAGAGGGCGATGGTATCGCCAGTAACGCGCACCAGCAGGCCCTTGTTGAAGCAATCGACGAAAATGTCATAGCCCCGCGCGCCAGCAGCTTCGGGCCGCGATGACAATTCGATACCGGCGACGAGGCCGATTGTGCGGATATCGACGATATTGGGAAGACCCTTCAGGCCGTGCATCGCATCCTGCCAATGATCAGCAAGGTCTGCCGCGCGGGTCAAAAGGCCCTCCTCTTCGTAGACTTCCAGTGTCGCCAGACCCGCAGCACACGCTGCAGGATGCCCCGAATAGGTATAGCCGTGGAACAGCTCGATCTGGCTTTCCGGACCATTCATCATTGCTTCGTAAACGGCTTCGCTGGCGAAAACCGCCCCCATGGGCAAAGCGCCATTGGTCAGGCCCTTGGCCGTGGTGACAAGGTCCGGCACGACGCCGAAATAATCGACGGCAAACGGCGTGCCGAGACGGCCGAAACCGGTGATGACCTCATCGAAAATCAGCAGAATGCCGTGCTTCTTGCTGATGGCCCGCAAACGCTCAAGATAGCCCTTTGGCGGCAGGAGTACGCCGGTCGAACCGGCGACGGGTTCGACAATCACCGCAGCTATTGTCTCAGCGCCGTGCAGCGCAACCAGACGCTCCAGATCATCGGCGAGGTCCGCACCGTACTCCGGCAATCCCTTGACGAAAGAATTGCGCACCGGATCATGGGTATGACGCAAATGATCGACGCCTGGAAGCAGCGGGAAAACGCGTCGGTTATTGACAAGACCACCAACCGAAATGCCGCCAAAGCCGACACCATGATAACCACGCTCACGGCCGATGACACGGGTGCGAGTGCCTTGTCCTATGGAGCGTTGGTAGGCGATAGCGATTTTCAGCGCTGTGTCGACCGATTCCGATCCGGAACCGGTGAAGAACACCTTGGTGAGGCCGGCTTCCTTGCCGCCAGGCGCGCGCGCTGCCAGCTTCTCGGCAAAATCGAAGACAATCGGATGGCCCATCTGGAAAGATGGCGCATAGTCCATGGTCATCAGCTGGCGTGCAACCGCATCGGCGATCTTCTCGCGGCCGTGACCGGCATTGACACACCACAAACCGGCGGTGCCATCCAGCACCTGAGCGCCATCGACATCAGTGTAGTACATGCCTTTGGCGGCGGCGAGCAAGCGCGGGGCCGCTTTGAACTGTCGGTTGGCCGTAAACGGCATCCAGTAGTTTTCGAGTGACGGCGTGTTGGACATCAGCATGGTTGAACTCCTCTTCTGGCACCAAAGAGCCATGCTTTGCATTGCCCAACAAGTCCTTTTCCATGCTCACCCAAACTGTTGATATTATTGCATCAGTGCGAGAAAGTTGTTCTATATAAAACATCTGAAACAGAAGGATGCAAACCATGAGCATCGATCTTGGCGGACGATTGCGCTTTTTGCGCGAACGGCACGGATTGTCCCAGCGCGAACTCGCCAAGCGCGCCGGTGTAACCAACTCCACCATCTCGCTTATTGAATCCAACCAGACGAACCCGTCTGTCGGTGCGCTGAAACGCATTCTCGACGGGATACCCATCGGGCTTGCCGAGTTTTTTGCCCTGGGGCCCGACCGCAGGCAGAAGGTGTTTTACGAGTCACGCGAACTGGTCGAGATTGGCAAGGGCAATATTTCCTACCGCCAGATCGGGGAAAACCTATTCGGGCGGGCACTGCAAATATTGAAGGAACGCTATGAGCCAGGCGCGGATACCGGCAAGGTGCCACTTGTGCATGAGGGCGAGGAGGGCGGGGTCGTCATCAGCGGGAGGATCGAGGTGACGGTCGATGATGAGCGGCGCATTCTTGGCCCGGGCGATGCCTATTATTTCGAAAGCCGCCGTCCGCATCGCTTCCGCTGCATCGGTCCGAACCCATGCGAAGTTGTCAGCGCCTGCACGCCGCCGACTTTCTGACAACTATCTTAGCGACGCCGGTAAACGATGGTCGGCAGGTTGTGTTCAGGAGTCGTCTGCGTCCCAGCCTTACTATTTGGTTGTCCCAGGCAAATAGTACGAGCATGCAACATTGATTGTGAAAAGATAACACAAAGCAAAAAAAAGCGCTTGATCCATAATATTGCCAACGGACCCTTTAGGGCTCTCTTATGTTCGTTTGCAAGCTCTTTAGTCACGATTCTTTCCTTTCCGGCTTTGACGACGAAAGCACATGCGCGAAGCTGTTGAACAAAGGAGGAGGCAGGGCGTTTAGACGACGGCTGGCATACTCTTATGCGCGGGTTGGGTACCGCATTTCCGTGTGTTCGTCTGGGGCTGCCTCTGTCTAATCTCGGACTTGGAATTTATCCGCCACATAGAGCCTGCGAGGGTTCCCCACCGGAGCCCTGCCTCCATCTTTGTCCAACAGCAGATGATTTTAAATTTTGGGTTAAGCGTCTCTCTTCAAGCTGACCATCGGCATTTAGCCTTTAGCTGTGGGAGCGACCTCCTGTCCAATCGCCCATAGGAATGCTGCCATTTCTCGGGCAATGGCGGTGACAGCGACGACCTTCGGCTTGCCTGCCGCCATCAGTTTTCGATAGCGCGCGCAAAGCCGCACCTGGGCTTTCCAGGCAATCTCGCGAACCGTTCTTGGCAGGTCATCCAGCCGCGCCTGGATCTTCGGGCTCACGCGAGCCGGGAAGCGATATGTCCAGGCCGCTTCAACGAGTACCCTTCGAGCCCTTGTGTTGCCGGCCTTGGTGATCCCAGCGCGCTTGACCCTTTCGCCCGTTGAGCGTTCCGACGGCACAAGACCCAGATAGGCCATCAACTGACGGGGATTATCGAAACGCCTGACATCGCCGATCTCGACCACAAAGGTGACCGCAGTCATGAACGCGACGCCGCGCATCGCTTGATAGGCTGCCACAACCGGTGCCATCGACCAGGATGCTGCGGTCTCCACCACCAGCTTGGTCAGCCGATCCAGACGCACGCCGGCATCCTCGATGGCCTGGCAATATTCTGCCAACAGAATTTGGTGGGCGGGATGATCGAAGGCCTGGCATGCCAGCCATCTTGTATGGGCGCGCGTCCAAGGCGTGCGGCCAGTATAGATCCGGCCGTGGCGCAGGAGAAAAGGACTGGAGTTGTTGGCGTGCCTGCTTCAGCGCATCGTTGGCAGCCTCGCGAGCCCGCACCAGGTCGCGGATCGCCTCATGGCCTTCGTCCGGAACCCAGACAGAGGTCAGTTCGCCCGCCCGGTGCAGGCGCGCCAGACTTACGGCATCCCGGCGGTTTGTCTTCACCCGGTCGCCCGCACGCTTGGGCACCAGGGACGGCGCCACGACCACACAATCGTGCCCCAATTCAACAATCTGCCGGTAAAGACCGTAACCGGTCGGGCCGGCCTCGTAGCAAAAGTGAGGCTTGGCCCCGCGTCGGGAAAGCTTGTCGACCATCGACGCCACCGACGCCGGCTCCGAAGAGATGTCGCCGAAAAACCGCACCTCGCCGTTGCGCACCCCGTCCGCAACCGCAACTGAAATCTTCAGCTTCGACGTATCCAAGCCGATGAAAATTACGCTATTCTCTTTCATGGTTCGCCCTCGCTAAGCGTGGGGCTCGGCTCCGGCCTATCCAGAGCAACCCCCGAATTCAGCTTACTGCGGGGGCGGGCCACCTTCACCCCGAGAACATACGGTCTAATAGGTCTGCGGCGGCTCTGGCCTCTAACGACTAATTGCCGTTGACCCTGGCATCAGGACAGCCGTACCGGCAACATTATCAGACGACCTTTACATACTTGCGCAAGTCGCGAGCACCGGGTGCGCGAAGCGTGCCTGCGCTTCCAAACGGCGGAGAGAAACCCCAGCCAAGAGACTTCGTCATAGAAGGAACATTAACAACCAAGTGATTTCCCATCTCGACGGCGATTTTTAGTCGCACGTCGCACACGACTCAAATTCGATCCATTCCTTGGTTTCTTCTGGTTGCTGGGAGCTACGCCAAAACACAAAGAAGTTCGAACATAACCGTTGCATCGGTAATAGCGGTGAGTCCATTAGAATCTAATGGAGGAGCAACCTCCACGTCTGCCCCTACCAAATTCAGACCATCCAGCAGACGAATCATTTTCTGAGCTTCTCTGGTTGGGAAGCCGCCGATCTCGGGAGTACCGATACCCAAAGCCATGGACCGATCAATTGAGTCAATGTCGATCGTCACGTAGGTAGGTGCATCGCCAACGATTTGTCGAACTTGGCCATAACGGAAGAGACACCGCGCTCGATGAACTCCTCCATGTAGACGATCCTAACACCTTGGGATACCGCCCAACCTTGCTCATCTAGCGCATAGGTTGGACCACGTATCCCGATCTGAACAGTCTTGTGAGGGTCGATCGGTTTTTCTTCGATAGCTCGCCTGAAGGGCGTGGCGTGCGTGTAGGGGTTGTTCCCAAAATAAGTGTCGTTGGTGTCCGAGTGAGCATCGAAATGGATAAGTCCCACGGCCTGGTCCCGTGCCACGGCGCGCAGAACAAGGAGCGTCACAAGGTGGTCCCCGGCGACCGAAAGAGGTAGCGCGCCCTCCTCTGTAACTCTCTGTATATCAGCCCTTATCAGTTGAGTGCATCATCTACGATCGGGGTTTACTTCGACATCCCCAACATCAGCTACGTTAGCAATCTTGAAACGCTCGATCTTTGTGACGTGATGAGTGCTCCGCATCATGATCGAGTAGTTGCGGACTTCCCGTTGTATTACCGTCCCAAGGAAGACCGATCAGCGCGATGTCGAAGCCTTCCGCCGTTATTGCCGCCGGCAAACGCATAAATGTCGAATGCCCTGCGAACCTCGGCACTTTGCCGCGTCAAGAGGTTGATTGTACATCGGATCCATTTTGATCTCCAGGCACTAGCGAAAAGCTACCGGCTAATCAACTAAACGATGGACTTCCTGCGCAGCTACAAACCACCCATGCACAGGTACTTCATCTCGAGATAAGCCTCAAGACCGTGACGCGAACCCTCACGACCAATCCCTGATTGCTTCATGCCGCCAAAGGGCGCGGCCTCAGAGGACATGCGTCCCGTATTGATTCCGACCATGCCATATTCAAGGGCTTCAGCAACGCGCCAGACACGCTTGAGATTGGAGGCATAGAAATAGGCTGCGAGACCATAAACGGTATCGTTTGCTTCGCGAACCACCTGGTCGGCATCATCAAAGCGGATGATCGGCGCGAGCGGTCCGAAGGTTTCTTCCTGGGCAATTCGCATTGTGCTTGCCACTTCTGTGATCACCGTGGGCTCGAAGAATGTCCCGGACTTCCCGATACGGTTGCCACCGCAACGGATTGTACCACCCTTGATTACGGCGTCGCGCACATGGGCTTCGATTTTGGCAAGAGAACGATCATCGATAAGAGGACCGATCGCAACATTGGGATCGAACCCGTCACCGACACGTAATGCACACACACGCTGAGTGAATTTTTCGGCGAACTCATCATGCACATTGGACTGCACGTAAAGCCGGTTGGCTGAAACGCAGGTCTGGCCCGCGTTGCGAAACTTGGCTTGGATAGCGCCCTCGACGGCAGCATCGACATCCGCATCATCGAAAACGATGAATGGGGCGTTGCCACCGAGCTCGAAGCTTATCTTTTTGATTTGGTCCGAGCACTGCCGCATTAAGAGCCGCCCGACCTCTGTTGACCCGGTGAAACTGATCTTGCGAACGTTGGGATTGGAGCAAAGTTCCCGGCCAACCGCATCGCCTTCGGAGGCATAGATCAGGTTAAGGACTCCCTCCGGAAAACCTGCCATCCGGGCAAGAGCGAACATGGCGCCAGCGACGAGTGGCGTTTGCTCTGCGGGTTTCAGGATGACCACGCAACCGGCGGCGAGCGCCGGCGAGATCTTGCGCGCCACCATCGAGGCGGGGAAATTCCACGGGGTAATTGCCCCGACGACACCGACCGGCTGTTTGATCACCAGCATACGCCTGTCGTTGGATGGCGCTGAAATCGTCTCGCCGTAGATGCGATTAGCCTCCTCGGCATACCATTGGAGATAGGCTGCCGCGTGCGCTATTTCAGACTTCGCCTCTGCGAGCGGCTTGCCCATTTCGGCCGTCAAAATGGCGGCAAAATCCTCGCTGTGGTTGAGGATCAGCTCGTGCCATCTCCATAACGTGTCGGAACGCTCGCGCGCAGTCAGCGCCCCCCACTGTTCCTGCGCTGATCGAGCTTTGTCTATTGCCTTGGAAACATCCCCGGCATCCATGTCTGGAAGTTCCGCCAACAGCTCGCCTGTGGAGGGATTGAAGACAGAAAAGCGCTTCGTGGCCGCAGCCACGTTCCGATCAGGCACAGAGGCCAGATCAACAAATAGCTCGGGATTTTTCAGATGCCTGGTCAGCGACTGTGTCACGGTCACCGCGGTCCCCCCTCATGATTTTAAGTTTCAACGTTCGCCGCAGCGAATATCAGGTAAACGCATAAAATGGTAGTGCCGGAGCCACCCAAGAAAGATCGCTCCGGCCCTTGCGTCTTCGCTGGATTTGCTTGCCGATTGACTAGCCAAGCGCGATGACAGCCTCAATCTCAACTTTCGCGCCCTTCGGCAGGGCCTTCACTTCATAGCAAGCGCGCGCGGGAAATGGTGTCACAAAGAACCCGGCATAGACACGGTTGATTTCGGCGAAATCGCCAAGATCAGTCAGGAGCACAGTGGTTTTGACTGTCTTCGAAAGTTCAGTGCCGGCCGCCTTGGCGATCGCCGCAAGGTTCTTGAGGCACTGCTCGGCCTGCTCGACAGCGTTAGCAGAATTGAACTCGCCAGTGGCGGGATCGATTGGCAACTGCCCGGACACGAACAACAGGTCGCCGACCTTGATGGCCTGCGAATAAGGGCCAACAGCCTTAGGGGCATCGGTCGTGGAAATATCGGTAATCATTGAGTTCTCCTAAAAATTAGTTGGTTTGGTGGTGTCAGGCATAACGGGCGATCGCCAGATCGGTGGCGTCAATTTCCGGCTTGCGGCCGCTGACGAGATCGCTGATCACCCGTGCCGAGCCGGTGCTCATGGTCCAGCCGAGCGTGCCGTGACCGGTATTGAGGAAGAGCCCAGCAATCTGCGTCGGGCCGATGACCGGCGTGCCATCCGGGGTCATTGGTCGCAGCCCGGACCAGAAGGTCGCCTTGGCGACGTCGCCGGCGGGGAAAAGATCGGTAACCGAGTGTTCCAGCGTGCGCCGACGGGCCTGCCCGAGATCGTTGGTATAGCCGGAGATTTCCGCCATCCCGCCGACGCGGATGCGATCGCCAAGCCGTGTGATCGCGATCTTGTAGGATTCGTCCATTACCGTTGATCGTGGTGCCCGCGAGGCATCGGTGATCGGGACCGTCAATGAATATCCCTTGACAGGGTAGACGGGCAGTTTGACGTCGTAGGGCTTCAAAAAAAGGGGCGAATAGCTGCCGAATGCCACCACGACCGCATCTGCGCTGATTATTCGTTCGCGATCGGTCACAACCCCGCGCACGCGCCGCCCTGCCTCGACATCGAGCCGTTTGACGACCGTGTTGTAGACAAAGCGGACACCGAGGCGATCTGCAATAGCGGCCAGCGCGTTGGTGAACTTGAAACAGTCGCCGGTTTCGTCCTTCGGCGTCAGCAGGCCGCCGACGATCTTTTCGCGGACATGGGCAAGCGCCGGTTCAGAACGGACGCAGCCATCCCGGTCCAAAACTTCGTAAGGGATTGCGTCGGCCGCCAAAGCCTTAACGTCCTTTGCAGACGCATCGAGTTGTTGCTGTGTGCGAAACAGCTGCAGCGTTCCCCGCATGCCTCCATTATAAGAGATTCCGGTTTCCGCACGCACCTGAGCTAAAGCAATGCGACTATAATCGGCGAGGCGAAGCATGCGGCTTTTGTTAATCGCATAGCGTTCGGACGTGCAGTGCGACAGCATCTTCACCAGCCAGGAAAGCATGGCAGCGTCAAATTTTGGTCGAAGGATCAGTGGTGCATGCTGCATGAACAGCCATTTCATCGCTTTCATGGGGATGCCGGGCGCTGCCCATGGTGAGCAATAGCCGAACGACACTTGGCCAGCGTTGGCAAAACTCGTCTCCAGCGCGGGACCCTGCTGGCGGTCGATGACAGTGACCTCATGACCTGCCATTGCCAGTTGATAGGCGGTCGTCACGCCGACGATGCCGGACCCAAGTACGATGACTTTCATGATTTCTCCAATGATGGGTTTGTCAGGCTGTTAGCGATACTGCCGGTGATAGCGGTCGCCGAGGCCGGTCAGGATTTCATAAGGTATGGTGCCAGCGTCGCGCGCAAGGTCCTCCAGCGTCTGGTGTGGACCAAGTACTTCGACCTGACTTCCCAACGTTAGGTCGCCCTCAGACAGGGCAGATGCATCGACCGTTATGCTGTCCATGGACACGCGACCCACGATCGGAAGGCGGGTTCCCTTGTAGTAGACGGCCCCACGTCCGCTCAGGCTGCGCGGCAGGCCGTCGGCATATCCGGCGGCGATCGTCAGGAGGCGCGCTTCTCGCTGCGTGACATGAGCGCCACCATAGCCAACCTTTGTGCCCGCCGGCACGATGCGCGTTTGGACAACAGCGACATCGAGGCTGACCACCGGCTCCATCGGGTTCGGCTCCCCGGCCGTCGGCGCGCCGCCATAAAGGGCGATGCCGGGGCGGGCGAGGACGCCATGATAGGTTTCGCCGAGAAATACGCCGCTGGAGTTGGCGAAGGAAATATCGAAGCCGGCGAATTCATCGGCAATGCGGCTCATCTCAGCAAGCTGCTCACAGTTCTGCTCGCTGTCCAATTCGTCAGCCGAGGCAAGATGGCTCATAATGAACAATATCTCGACATGACTGTCATCTCCCAGTGCCTCCGCCAAGGCCTGGCGCTCTTCCAGTGGAAAGCCGAGCCGCGACATCCCCGTATCGAACTGCAGCACGGCGGGTAGGGTGCGCTTCAGATGCCGAGCGGCCGCCGACCATTGCTCCCACTGTTGCAGCGAATTCAGAACCGGGATTATGCCGCTTCCCGCGCAGGGTCCCTCGTTACCGGGCTGCAAGCCATTGAGCATGAAGATCTGGGCATCGCGCGCGAGGGTGGGGCGCAGTCTGACGGCTTCAACGAATTGGGCAACGAAGAAATGTCGGCAGCCCTTGTCGTAGAGGGCCGTCGCGATACATTCGGCACCTATGCCGTAACCGTCGGCCTTCACCACGGCCCCAGCACGGCCGGGAGCCAGCATCGAGGATAGTCTTTCATAATTGCGGCCGAGCGCCGAGAGATCAATTGTCAGATAGCCAGTGGCACCTTGGACCGCCGAGCCAGTGCTCGTGCGGGGAACTAAAATACTGCTATCCATTTTCGACCCTCTCGACTAAGAGGGAACTTATGCAATAATGAACGAAATTGTCTGCTATTTGATGATTGATTGTTGCGATTTCGGGACTATTTTCCGCATAATCAATCAAATTTTGGAATGATCTATCATGACCGCTCTGGACACGATTGACCGCAATATCCTAAGGCTCCTGCGCCTTAACGCGCGCATGAGCAACGCGAAGCTCGCGGCGGAGGTGGGGCTGTCACCGTCCGCTTGCCTCAGGCGCATCAAACTCATGGAGCAGTCGGGGGTTATTCGCGGCTATACAACACTCGTGGACACCGCAAATACGGACGCGACGATCGCGGTGATCATCAACATCACGCTAGAGCGGCAGACGGAGGATTATCTCGATCGGTTCGAAGCGGCGGTCCGCAAACATCCAGAAATCCGTGAATGCTATCTGATGACCGGCGGCTCTGATTATCTGGTACGTGTGGAAGCCGACAATGCAGGTCAATTCGAGCGTATCCATAAGGAGATATTGTCGACTTTGCCTGGCGTATTGCGCATTCATTCCAGCTTCTCGATCCGGAATGTGCTCGCTGTCCGACCGAAGGCAAGGCGCTGAATCTAGCGCCGCCCTGCGACGCTTAGCGACTAGGCCTCCGCATGGTGCCGGGATTTGCAAGGCTTGCGGCACATGGGCTGTCATTTTTTGAATGACTTCGAAGACGCTGCACCGCCGGGTGCGTCTTTCTGCCGTTGACTGCCCCTGACATGCCGCAAGACTTCTTGAAAAAATCAAGTTCAACCTGTTGCTGCCCAATCTTGCGTTCAAGTTGGACAATGCGACGACGGGCTTTCGTCAACGCATCGGCACGACGCTGTCCAACCGACCGTGCAAAACCTGCCGCCAAGGCTTGCCGATCTGGTGGTGCCTTGGGAGGCCGTTTCTTTGGGCGCCCCGGTCGACTCGGCGTTAGATTGCCACACACCCGCAATTGTTCACGCCAGGCACATAAGCGTTGGCGGTGAATGCCCAGTTCATCAGCCGGCCGGCTGACGTTCTCCCCGCTTTGCCTCAGTAGGAGCATGGAGAATTTCTCTTCTTCGCTAAATCTCGGCTTTCTTCCAACCATTTCCAGTCCCTGCAATCCAGAAACTGTCTGCTATTTATTTGTCTCAGTCGAGGGGTGCACTCCACGATGTCCGGGATTTACCGGAATCGATGTCCCGTTAATCTGGAATCCGCAGTGCCATGCTCAACATTGCGGCGACGCTTCTAATCGATGTCGTCGAGCGTCAACATCGCGACCTCGCGGGCGCGCAAGCCATATGTGATCATCAGCAACAGCATGGCGTAATCGCGTCGGCCAACGACGGTGCGGCGATCGGCCTGGTCGAGCATCTTCTGGACGGATTCGACAGACGTTGTCGCGGGCGTCCGTTGCCGAGCGCCTTGGCATCCACGTGCTGAGGTTCATGGCGCAAAACGATGCGCCAGCCGGCAGCTTCACGATCGAGGGCGAACGGTCGACCCGTCTGGTGCGCCCGGTCTGGGCGAGGATGGCGACATCGCGCTACTGTTGCACACCTCCGCGCCACGTCGTCCCAAGCCGGTGCCGTCAGCCACGCTAATTTCGCCGCCTCGGTTGCCCATATCTAATCGCGGCGGTGCTGTCCTCGCTCGCCGCCAATAGCGCATTTTGCTGGTAAAAACGCTTCCCCACACGAAGACCCGGTCGATCCAACCCTTCAGGATTGCTGGCATCAACCACCACCACAGAGGAAACTGAAAAACAACCAGGTCGGCCCTATCGAGTTGATCGATGGCACGCATGACGTCTGGAGGCAAAGTGCCCAAGTCGGAAGTGGCCTTGTTCCGATAGGGGCTAAAAAAAGCCTCGTTTAACCGTTTGGCATAGTGGTGCTCGGCTTCCAGCGGATCAAAAGCTTCTCGATAGAGATCCACCAGTTCTACACTGTTACCATTCCACTTAAGTTTTTCCTGGGCGCTCCGAGCCAATTGAACGTTCAAAGAGTTCTTTTCCGGATGTGCCAAAAGAATAAGCGTGTGCATGTATAACCACCAATCGGTTACTGCTTCTTTACGTCGGCTTGCATCATAGTTGAGATCGCCTTTGGCGCCTTGCAAGCCGGGCTTCGATCTCAGCCATAGTTCCTCGATCGTTTTCCTAACAAGGGGCGGCTGGGATGAGATGAATGAATTCAACCGCGATGGTCAGGCCAAATTGCTCGACAACGGCTCAGATCTACTTACGCATAACACAATGGCGATCAAGCCTTCTCCAAACTAGACGACGACTTCTTCACTAGCAATTAGTCGACAGAGAGGCTCCATTGGCTCCATTGCATTGTGTCTGTAATGGGGACTGCACCGAGCGAGCGGTAAAAAGCAATTCCCGTCTCGTTTGATGAGAGTGTTCTCCACTGAATCTCGTGGCATCCGCTTTCGCGGGCAAATTGCACCAATATCCTAAACATTGCTCTCCCAATTCCCGAACGCCGCAACTCGGGTTGAAGATAGATACAATCGAGATAAAGGTGGGTTTTTGCTGACCATGTCCAAAGCCTGATCGAGGCGGTCATGTATCCTCTAAGGGGGTCGGGACCATTACCTCCCTCGTCACAAACCCAACCGAACAACTGGGCAGGTGATCCAAAGAACGCCGAGTTCCATTGGGCGCTCAGGTCCCGGTCCGCGATCGTCACCTCTTCCAAAGCTGCATGTTCGTCGCAAAGCTTGCGCAGTTGAGAAAAATCTTTTGGGCGCACAACTCTGATTTTCACGATATTCTCCCTTTGTCGTAACTGGTCTTCAGGTAATCCGAGCTTGACGGAGCGATGTACGTCGAGGATCTTCTCACGCAGCAGTCTGGTTTGGCATTTGCTTTAGCCCGCATACTTACGGCCACAACGGAGACCTTGGTGGACCTCGCCACGAGCACATTCTGCACAGCCGCTAAAGTGGCGATCTGTTCGTTCACGCAGCGAGCCGCGCACTTGGCAACCATCACTCCGATGGAGCTGTGATCGAACTCCTATGCTCTGCCCCACTGATCGCATCCCTGGCTATGGCCGGGGATGCGATCAGGCACATTGCCTCAGCCCTTGCAGAGATCAGCGGTCTTGCTGCCGTCAGGCAGATTGGCTTTGCCGTAGTCGTATTTGCCGAATACAGCCATAATCTCGTCGGAGCCAATATAATCCTTCAATACGGCGTTGAACGCGTCGACCGTAGCCTGCTCGTTGAGCGAGAAGGCGATGGCGGCATAGCCGGGCGGGGTGGGTGAGGCGAACGGATCGGCCAACTCAACGCTGTGGTCCTTCTTAATAAGTCCAGTCGCGTTAAAGAAGTCTAGAGAGCCTGCTGCGGCTCGGCCGGCCTTCACAGCCTGCAAAATCTCCGGCGGTCCGGCGACCTGCATGAGCTTATCGCCGGCGAAGCCTAATTTTTGCGCCGCCTCGACCGAGGTGTAGCCCGCGCCAGTGACGAGCGTAAGCCCCTTGTCGCGCACATCCTGGAAAGAATGTAGTCCTTCGGGGTTCCCCTTCGGCACGAGCAGCGCACCGTTCTCCACGGCGACCGGTTCGCTGAACAGCACGTTACGGCAGCGGTCTGGCTTGATCCACATGCCGGCTGTGACAATGTCGAAGCGACCCGCCTGCAGGCCGGGGACAAGTGAGCCCCATTCGGTTACGACCGGCTCGATTTTGGTCGCACCCATCTTCTTCAGAATGTCGAGCGTTATCTCGTTCTCCACGCCGAGCGGTTCGCCGTTGGGACCGGGATAGGCGCCGGGAGGCTCGTTGGTGAAGCCGAGGCGGATCGTTTCTCCATTCTTGATCTTCTCAAGCAGCGACTCCGCCGACGCCGAACCGGCAAACGAGGCGACTGCCACCGCCGCCATGCCCAGTGCCGCCATCCCCCCCAAGATTGCAGATCTAAAGCTGTAGTCCTCGTGCTTCCACATTGGTTAGTCCTCCCGTTTTCGTTTCGCTACTCGTCTCCCACAACGCATCGTGAGACATCCGACGGTTCGGGTTATCGTGCAGACCTTAGAGTCGCGCCTCGGTAGCCCTGGGATGTTCGAGCTAGCCAGGCCACTTAGCACGCGACTTTATGAATAGCACCCCAACGGAAGCGCCTTTCTGCGAACCGCTCGGTGCGGACGCATGAAAGCGGCGTTTTAGACGCGTGCACACAGGCAAACTGACATGCCCATTTGTCCCGACCGATTTTACTTGTACTGTTGGTCTGATCCCAGAACACTGGATCGTTGAAAATCGGAGTTTCCGCGGTAAAATTCCGTGGGTGGAAGGAGCGAGCGGCGAACGATGAGGCATCGAGTTTTCCGACGCGCAGATGGCCGTCATCCTGAAGCAGGAAACGGGCGGGGTTCCCGTTGCGGAGAGGCAGGCTGCGCGGGCTTGTGACCGATTTTAGATGCTGCAGGACGTGATCCGCTGAGAACTGTAAACTTGGGCACATACGGGGACGTGTGCGTGGAGCGACGTGTCGATCCGGCGGCCTGCCGGGTTCTGGAGTTCGACATCTCGACCAAAACTACGGGTCCCGCCGCTGCGACCAGGCTGGCATCGGAGCTCGGTTCAAGGACTTTTGCGCGACGCGGATCCGCAATGGCTACCGGCATGTCCACATCACGCTGGAGCACGGGAGGGACATAACATGAAACGAACCTATCGCATTTACAAAGACGTGGGCCTTTAGCTCAAGAACACGCCACCGAAGCGCCCGGTGAATGTGAAGCTCCAGGAGAATCGTGCGAAGGCAGTCGGACCGGACGACTTATGGGCGATGAACTTCGGGCAAGAAGATCCGTGTCCTGAAAGTCATCAACACGTTCTCGCGCTATCTGGCGATGCTTGACCCGCAGATCAACTATCGCGCCGAGGACGTAGCGAGGGTGCTGAAGTAGATAATCCTCCTATCGTCTACCCGAAGCGATCCGGGTCGACAGGGCTTGGAGTTCGTCTCCCACAACCTCGATCTATTGGCTTACACGAAGGGCGTGGGCTTGACTTCAGCCGGCTAGGCAAGCCGACCGGCAATGCCAACACCGTGGCGTTCAACGGTTGCTTCAGGGGGAATGTCTGAAGCCCCATTGGTTCCTGACGCTTTTCGACGCGGCCGAAAAGATGGAGGATTGGCGTAGATACTTTCTTGGAACCAGGCAACAAAAACCCGACAAGCCAAGTTCTCTGGCATAATTCCAGTGCTATACAACAGTCATTGATAGCATCCGCGCTCATGATCGTCCTCCGTAGCGAAAGCGGAGGTCGAACTATCAAGCTCCGCGGTGAGCTTGCATAGGATCTACAACGAGGAGCGCCTTTACCCAATCGCAATTTCGCCCAAAGATGTCCCCAGGACAGACTAAACATCGCTCGTGTATCGCAAGCGCTCCACCGCACGCCAATGCCGGCCGATCCGATCCTGCGAATTAAACGTTGATTCCGAGGACTGTACCTTATTCGGTGGTCGCCTTTTCAACGACACGCTCCATGATCGTGCTGTAGGGGTCAAAACCCGTGCGAGACCAGAAGGCCTTGCCACCAGGATTCGTCTCCACCACTTCGAGAACGATCCTTTCTTTGTCGTTGAAACGAGACTGAATAAGCAGTTCGAGAGCACTGCGGCCATTCCCCGAACGTCGGTGTTGGCGGCTAATGTAGAATTGCCGTAAATAGATGCGTTGCCCGCTCGGCTCCGCATTGTCTGGCTCGAATCGGTGAGTGGCGAAGCCCACAATCTCGCCGTTCTGGATGAAGAGGTCTACCGTCCAATTTTCACAATTCACAAACCGGAGAAACCGCTCCTTGAGTTCCGGGACCGTCATCGGGTTTCGATGCTTCTCGTCCTCTATCAACTCGCGGTTCAACATTGCCAACTTGTCGAAATCTTCGGCTGTGGCTCTACGAATCTCAATTGTCTCTTGAAGCACTTTGATGTTCTCCTGACTCATTCGACTCACGCGGCGGGCTACAAAATATGCTCATGATTTGTCTCGTAATGGCTAAAGCCTGTTCGCAGCCAAAAACCTGCCACCAGGGTTGTTCTCGATGAAGAAACGGATTCCTCTCGCCGGGCTTACCGCGTGCACGGTCGAGTTCATTGAATGTTGCATGCCCCACACTGCCGCGCCGTCGGTGATGAGCAACAAGCGTTCAATTTCCAGATGATGGCTGCGAGATCCGAATACCGACATTTCTCGTCTGAACGTAGCCGTCCAGCGCTTCCTGACCCTTTTCCCTGCCGTAGCCGGACTGCTTTACGCCACCGAACGGTGTTTCTACGCCACCGACGAACCATCCATTGACGTAGA